>CBDBKJ010000001.1:0-17458 GCA_965206705.1 Vicinamibacterales bacterium
GGAGTAGAGGGGTGGGCGTGGCGCGTGCCGATGCGGTGCCGTTCGCTCGAAGACGCGACCGACGGGAATTCTCCATGAGGGCCATAGTCCAAGGCGGCCGGCTACGTTTGGACGAGCCGAGCTCCCTCGCCGAGGGTACGATTCTGGAGCTGGTGCTCGACGACGAAGGTGACGACCTCGATGCCGCCGAGCGCGGCGCCCTGCACGATGCCATTTCCAGGGCGTGGGCGTCGGCGAAGAGCGGGCGGGTCCGGCCGGCGCAGGTCGTCATCGATGCGTTGCGGTGCCGGTGACGGTCGTCACGCCAGATGGGGTCGAAACGCAGATCGAGGCGGTTGATCTCTGGTGGCGCGAGAACCGTCCTGCCGCCCCGGGTCTGTTTGTCGAGGAGTTGGCGGCGTGCTTCGACTTGCTCGAGCGCCTGCCTCATGTCGGGCGACGTTATGCTCACCACGAGGTTCGAGGGCTCCGGCGCGTGCTCTTGCGCTCGACCGGCTACCACGTCTACTACGTGGTCCGGGGCGAAGTGATCATCGTGGTTGCGGTGTGGAACGCGCTACGGGGCGCGGGACCGGATCTCTCCCGTTTGTCGTGACACGACTGGGGGGCGTCCGGCTGAGCCGGACATGCCCACCCGGTAGGTCACGAGGTGGGCGATCCGGTCGTTACCCGCTCGTTCGGAGGCGTCGGCACACGAAGGCCGACGCGAGGGGGGGGATCATGCGCATTGGCTCCGCAACTCGGATCATCGCGTGGATGATCGTGCTGCTGCCGGGCGCCGGCATGCCGGCGGAGGCGGCCGACGCTCGGCTGAAGGAGGCGGTCAGGAGCGGCGACCACGCCTTGTTGCGCGCCCTGATCGAGCAGGGCGTCGACGTGAATGCGCCCGAGGGCGACGGGGCGACGCTGTTGCACTGGGCGGTGCGGTGGGACGACGTGGCAGCCGTCGATCTTCTGCTCCAGGCCGGTGCCCGCCCCGGCGCGACGAACGCGTACGGCGTCACGCCGCTGTCGCTCGCCTGCGTCAACCGGAGCGCGCCTGTCGTCGAGCGACTGCTGGCTGCGGGCGCCGACGCGAGCGCCGCGACCTCGATGGGCGAGACGGTGCTCATGACCTGCGCACGCACCGGAGCCGCGGACTCGGTGCGGGCCCTCCTCGACGCGGGGGCCGGCAACGTGAACGCGCGGGAGTCGTCGCGGGGACAGACCGCGCTGATGTGGGCGGTGGCGCAGGGGCACCCGGAAGTCGTGCGGCTGCTCGTCGAGCGCGGCGCCGACGTGCACGCTCGGACCGAGACCCGGTCGCTCCTCGTGAGCGTGGGAGGCCGGGGTGCGGAGCGCGCGGCGAACCTTCCGCTGGGCGGGTTCACGCCGCTGCTGTTCGCGGCGCGGCAGGGGAGCGTGGACAGCGCGAGACTTCTGCTCGACGCGGGCGCGAACGTGAACGAGACGGCGCCGGACGGCGCTTCGGTCCTCGTCGTCGCGAGCTTCAGCGGTCACGGCGAGCTGGCCGCCCTGCTGTTGAGTCGGGGGGCCGAGCCGAACGCGGCCGGCGGCGGCTATGCCGCCCTGCACACCGCTGTGCTGCGCGCCGACGCGCCCCTGGTCAAGACGCTGCTCGCGCACGGCGCCGATCCCGACGTTCGCCTCATGAAGGGGAGCCGGATGCCGCGGGCCACGAACTGGTGGGTGCTGCCCGGATCCCTGGCCGGAGCGACGCCGTTCCTGCTCGCGGCGAAGTACGCCGACGTCGGGATCATGCGCATCCTGGCCGAGAGCGGGGCGGACCCGTTCCTCCCGATGCGGGACGGGACGACGCCGCTGATGATGGCGGCGGGGGCGGCCTGGCCCAACGGCGAGATCGACCGCCACGACCGGCGGGTCCCGCCGGAGGTCGCGGAGGCCCTGCACGGCGACGAGCGCCCGAACCTGGAGACGACCCGGTTCGCGCTGGCCCTGGGGGCCGACGTGAACGCCCGGAACGAGGGGGGCGACACCGCCCTGCACTCCGCCGTCTTCAAGGCGTGGCCGGCGGTGGTTCAGCTGCTCGTCGACCGAGGCGGCGACCTGCACGCCGCGAACGAGCGCAACCGCACGCCGCGGCAGATGATGTGCCACGCGGCCGACGGGCAGCTCGTGCGCTGTGCGGGGTAGCCGTCCTTGCGTGGGAGGATGCGGACGTCCGGCGGTCGGTTGGGCGATCGGGAGCCTGCGGGCGACAGCTTCCGGCCAAGGCATCGGCGCGGTGGAACGCAGCGGACGCTTGGGGGTCGCTCGGGCGCGGAAGCGCAGCCGCAAGGCGGCGGTTCTCCGAGCCCGCGACCCGATGCGTGTCGATCGCCGGTCGGTGCATCCACCGATTCCGGCGGGAGACGAAGGGGTGATGAGATGGCGCACGAGAGAGCGCGTACCCGGCAGAGAGCGCGTAGCGTCGTGACGCCGCGGCGACGCTCGGAGTCACGGGCGGCCGCGTGGTCGGGTCCGGCGGCGGCCGGATGCCTGCTGCTGCAGGCCGCCGCCGCAACCGCGGGGCAGGCCGAGATCGCGCCCGCCCCCGGCGTCGAGGCGCCGCCGGCCGCCGCGGCGCCGGTCGAGGCGATGCTGAACCGCTACTGCATCACCTGTCACAGCGACGGAGGCTACGCGACGGGGCGCGTGCCGATCTCGCTGCAGTCGCTGGACCCCGCCGACGTGGGCGCGCACGCGGACGCCTGGGAGAAGGTGGCGTTGAAGCTCCGGTCGCGGATGATGCCCCCGGTCGGCCGGCCGCGCCCCGACGAGGCCGCCTACGACACGGTGGCGACCTGGCTCGAGGGCGCGCTCGACCGCGCCGCCGCCACCGACCCGAACCCGGGCCGCACTACCGCCCATCGCCTCAACCGCGTCGAGTACGGCAACGCGATCCGCGATCTGCTCGGCCTCGAGGTCGATCCCGAGGCGCTGCTGCCGCCCGACGACGACGACGAGGGCTTCGACAACATCGCCGACGTCCTGTCGGTGTCGCCGACCCTCATGGAGCGCTACCTGTACGCGGCCCGGCAGGTCAGTCAGCTCGCGGTCGGCGACGCCGGGCTGCGGCCGCGCTTCGACACCTACCGGGTGGCCGACCGCGAGATCCAGGACGACCACACCAGCGACGATCTGCCGTTCGGGACCCGCGGGGGAGCCGCGGTGCGCCACTACTTCCCCCTCGACGGGGACTACACCATCCGGGTCGGGCTGCGCCGCAACTTCTACAACTACATCCGCGGCATCGGCAACGTCGCCCACCAGCTCGACGTGCGGGTGGACGGCGCCCTCGTCGCGACGTTCATCGCCGGCGGCGGACTGAGCCTCGACGCCGAGCGGTGCATCGCGAGCTTCTGCGGCAGCTCGGGGATGGGCGGGGCCGAGTGGGAGCGGTACGCCAACCACGCCGACGACGACTTCGAGGTGCGGGTGCCGGTCGAGGCCGGGCTGCGGACGGTGGCCGTCGCCTTCGTCCACCACCCCTGGCTCGACGAGGGGGTGCTGCAGCCGCTGGTGGACATGTCGACGTTCGGCTACAGCACCGACGAGGAGATGGACGGCAAGCCGGCGGTGGGCAACGTCGTCATCGGGGGGCCGTTCGACGGGGACACCCCCGACGACGTGCCGAGCCGGCAGAGGCTCTTCGTCTGCCGTCCGTCGGACGGGGCGGCCGAGGAGGCCTGCGCCCGCGACATCATCAGTACGCTGGCCCGTCGTGCCTATCGCCGGCCGGTGACCGCGTCCGACGTGGACCACCTGTACGGCTTCTTCGAGACGGCGCGGGCGCAGGGGGACTTCGACGCGGGCGTTCAGACGGTGCTCGAGCGGGTGCTCGTCGATCCGGAGTTCCTGTTCCGCATCCCGCGCCCGCCCGCCGACGCGGACGCGGCGGTCTACCGCATCGGCGACGTCGAGCTGGCGTCGCGGCTCTCGTTCTTCCTGTGGAACAGCATCCCCGACGACGAGCTGCTCGCCCTCGCCGAGCGCGGGGAGCTGGCGAGGCCCGAGGTGCTGGACGTGCAGGTGCGCCGCATGCTCGCCGACCCGCGGTCCGCCTCCCTCGCTGGCAACTTCGTCGACCGCTGGCTCGAGCTGCACAAGATTCGCAACGTGGCGCCGGATCCCACCATCTTCCCCGCGTTCGACGAGAACCTGCGCGATGCCATGCAGCAGGAGACGGCGCTGTTCATGGCCAGCCAGCTCCGCGAGGACCGCGGCGTGGTCGAGCTGCTGCGAGCGAACGACACGTTCCTCAACGAGCGCCTGGCCCGGCACTACGGCGTTCCGGGCGTCTACGGGAACCACTTCCGGCGGGTGGTGCTGCCCGACGACCGCCGGGCGGGGCTGCTCGGCAAGGCGAGCATCCTCACCCTGACGTCGTACTCCACCCGGACCTCGGTGGTGAACCGCGGCAAGTGGCTGCTCGAGCGGGTCCTCGGCGCGCCGCCGCCCGCCCCGCCGGCCAACGTGCCGCCCCTCGAGGACAGCGGGGGCGGCGCCGTCCCCACGTCGCAGCGCGAGCGCATGGAGGCGCACCGGCGCAATCCGACCTGCGCGGTCTGCCACCGGGTGATGGACCCGCTGGGGTTCGCGCTCGACAACTTCGACGCCATCGGACGCTGGCGGACCACCGACGACCCGCGGATCCCGGGGCAGCGGGGGCCGATGATCGACGCCTCGGGGGTGATGCCGGACGGTACCCGGTTCGAGGGTCCGGCGGGGTTGCGCCAACTGCTGCTCGGCCGGCAGCAGGAGTTCATTCGGACGGTGACCGGGAGGCTCTTCACCTACGCGCTCGGCCGGCGGCTGGAGCACCACGACATGCCGGTGGTCAGGCAGATCGTCCGCGACGCGGCGGACCAGGACCACCGCTGGTCCGCGTTGATTCAGGGTATCGTCAAGAGTTCGCCGTTTCAGTTGAGGAGGGTCGAATCATGATCGTCACCAAGAGGGTCATCCCGCGCCGCACGGTGCTGCGGGGCGTGGGCGCGGCGCTGGCGTTGCCGCTGCTCGACGGCATGGTGCCGCCGCTGACCGCGCTCGCCCAAACCGCGGCGAGGCCCGCGAAGCGGCTGGGCGTGGTCTACGTGCCCAACGGCATCATCACCCGGAACGGCAACTGGACGCCGGCGACCGACGCCCCCGGGTTCGACCTGCCGCGCCTGCTGAAGCCGCTCGAGCCGGTGCGCGACCACCTCACGGTGCTGACCAACCTCGACAACCGCGCCGCCTTCGCCCGCCCCGGCGAGGCCCTCGGGTCGCACTCGCGTCCCGCTGCCGCGTTCCTGACCGGCCTCCACGCCGAGCAGACGCAGGGCTCCGAGCTCGACCTCGGGACGTCGATGGACCAGTTCGCGGCGCAGACCCTGGGCCGCGAGACGCGCCTGCCGTCGCTCGAGCTCTCGCTGGAGGGCGCCGACACCTTCAACGGCGTCAGCACCTGCGACACCGGCTACAGCTGCGCCTACCTCAACATCTCGTGGCACGACCGCACCACGCCGATGCCCCGCGAGACCAATCCGCGCGTGGTGTTCGAGCGGCTGTTCGGCGACGCCGGCAGCACCAGCGCCGACGTGCGGCTCGCGCGCGCGAAGCAGCAGCGCAGCATCCTCGACGCGGTGATGGACAAGATCGCCGGCCTGCAGGGCCGGCTGGACGGCGACGATCGCCGCAAGCTCGGCAACTATCTCGACGCGGTCCGGGAGATCGAGCGGCGCATCGAGATCGCCGAGCGGCAGGCCGACCGCGAGCTGCCGCTGCTGGACCAGCCGGCGGGCATTCCCGTCTCGTTCGAGGAGCACGCGCGGCTGATGTACGACCTCCTCGTGCTCGCCTGGCAGACCGACGTCACCCGCGTCTTCACCTACATGGTCGGCCGCGAGCAGAGCGGCACCACCTATCCGCAGATCGGGGTTCCCGACCCGCACCACCCGCTGACGCACCACCGCGGGGATCTCGAGAAGATCGAGAAGGTGACGAAGATCAACCAGTATCACGTGCAGCTCTACGGCGAGTTCCTCGTCCGGCTGGCGTCCACCCCCGACGGCGACGGCTCGCTGCTCGACCACGCGATGCTGCTCTACGGCGCCGCCCTGCGGGACGGCGACGCCCACCAGTACGACAACGTGCCCCTCCTGCTCGCCGGGCACGACGGCGGGACCCTCAGGGGCGACCGCCACCTCGTGTACCCCGAGGGCAAGAACCCGATGACCAACCTGCAACTCACCATGCTGCAGAAGCTCGGGGCGCCCGTGGAGCACTTCGGCGACAGCACCGGCACCCTCAGGGAGCTGACCGGCCTGTCGTAGCGCTCTTCACCGCGGCGGCCGGGGTGACGCCCGTCACCCCGGTCGTCTCGGCCGCTGATCTCCGTAGCGAATCGTTCCCGGCCGACGTGACAGGGCGCCGACTGCCTCCCGAGCGATCGGGTAGCCCGTATCGGCATTGACGCGCTCCCGGTCAACTGCCCTTTTGTTCTCGCCCCACCTCGGACCCCGGCCCTCGACGCGGTTGGATGGCTCGACGGACGGCACTCTGGGTGCGGTGTGTCCAGGACAGGTGCGGTGGAGCAGCTGCATCCGACGTTCGAATGATGCGCCTGCGCGTAGAATGAGGTTCGCAGGTGCCGGCAGTTACATCCTGGACGGGCGCTTTCAGCCGGCTGATGGCCACACCGTCCTCGAAGGAGCCTCATGCGGAACCTGATTGCCGACCTGCGTCATGCGGGCAGATCGCTGGCGAGGAGTCCCGGGCTGTCGGCGCTCGCGGTGATCAGTCTGGCGCTCGGGAGCGGCGCGGTCACGGCGGCCTTCGCGCTCGTGTCCGGCATCCTGCTTCAACCGCTTCCTTATCCGGAGGCCGAGCGGCTGGTGGCCGTCAAGCACTCCGCCCCGGGGCTGGGTCTGCCGGTAGCGGGCCTCTCGGACGGGACCTACTTCCATTACCGCGACCGCTCGCAGTCCTTTCAGGCTCTCGCGACGTACAGGCAGGGGTTTCGGAATCTCACGTTGCCGGAGGGCGGCACCGAGCGGGTAGAGGTGACGTACTCGGGACCTGAGCTCTTCGAGGTCCTGGGGGTGCGGCCCGTGCTCGGGCGCCTGTTCACCGCGGCAGACGGGGAGCCGGGATTCATGAACATGACCTGGCCCGTCCCGGTTCTCCTCAGCCATGATTTCTGGCGCTCGCATTACGGCGGCGATCCCGGCATGGTCGACCAGACCATCCTGTTGAACGACAATCCTCGCCGCGTCGTGGGGATTCTGCCGGCCGGCTTTGCGTTTCCCAGGCGCGAGACGCGGATCTGGATGCTCCTCATGGCGTCCGAGTCGAACGCGAGCTTCGCGAACCGGTTCGAAGACGACGCGGTCGGGAGGCTCGTGCCGGGCGTCACTCCCGCCATGGCCGAGAGCGAGATCGCAGGCATGCTCCCCTCAATCGAGGGCATGTACAGCGACGCGACGAGGGAGCGCATCGAGGAAGTACGACTTCGGCCGATCGTCGTTCCCTTGAAGGAGGAGGTCGTCGGCTCCGTCAGCTCGGCGTTGTGGCTGACATTCGGCGGGATGACGTTCCTCCTGCTTGTCGCGTCCGCCAACGTCGCCGGTCTGTCCTTCGCGCGGGCACAGCGCGGGGACCACGAGGTTACCGTGCGCAGCGCGCTGGGCGCGCGACCGAGTGACTTGATGAGGCTGTTCCTTGGCGAGGCCGCCTTGTTGACCGTCGCCGGCACGGCGATGGGCATGTTCATCGCGCATGCGGCGATTCAGGCGGCCACGACGTGGACCCCCGTTCGGCTGCCGCGTCTCGACGAGGTGGGCCTGGACGGACGGGTTCTCGCCTTCGCCGGCGGTTCAGCCGCCATGGTTGCCTTGGCGCTGGGCGTCCTCTCGTATATGCGACAATCGCTTCTCGACGCCTCTGCGACCGTGCTGAAGGCAGGCGTCGGGATTACGGAGACGCCGGGCACGTCGCGCGCACGCGACCTGTTGGTCGCCCTTCAGGTGGCGCTGGTGCTCGTGCTCCTGGTCGGCTCGGGACTGATGGTTCAGAGTCTCTGGCGACTCACTCGCGTGGACCCGGGCTTCGACGCAACCGACCTGCTCACCGTGGAAATCGGCCTGTCCGGCAGGAGGGCCTCGCAGCACGTGCAGATCTACGAAGGACTGTTGGACCGCATACGCGGTCTGCCCGGGGTCGTGAGCGCCTCGGCCGTGAGCTCGCTGCCGCTGGACCAGACAGCCGATGCATTCCCGTTCCTGGTTGGCGGCGCCACGGCTCCGACGGAGGAGCCGGTGACCTTGAAGTTCGTGATGCCCGGCTACTTCGAGACGATGCGGACCCCGCTGATCGAAGGCACGAGCCTGAGTCCGGGCGAGCCCGTGGGCTTCCCGCGAGGGGTCGTCGTGAGTGCCGCGCTGGCGCGGCGGTACTTCCCCGGCGAGAGCCCCATCGGGCGAAGGGTCGAGCGGCTCGAGTCGGACGGCGCACCAGTGAGTATGTTCGACCGGGCCACGGGGGTCGAACGGATTGTTCAGCCGTGGACCATCGTCGGAGTCGTTTCGGACGTGCCCGAGGAGACACTCCGGGCGGCCGGCCGGCCGGTGCTGTACGTCCCGGTTCGCGTCCCGCGCGTGGAAGAGTCGATCGTGCCGATAAGCGCGACCCTCGTGATTCGCACCACCGCGCTGTCGCTTGGAGCGGCGGTCCGTCAGACGGTCTGGGAGCTCGACCCGACGATCAGCGTCGCGCGGATCCGACCGATGGATGCGATCGTGGCGGACTCTTTCGCACCGGAGCGCCTCCTGGGTGTGCTGCTGCTCGCCGCCGCGTGCGTGTCGCTCTTCCTCGGCGCCGTCGGCGTCTACGGTGTCACCGCGCAGTCCGTCCGGCAGCACCAACAGGAAGTGGGTGTTCGCACTGCCCTGGGCGCCCCGCCCGGGAAGCTGCTGCGGATGCTGATGATGGCGCCTCTTGCGTCTTTGCTCACCGGACTGGCGGTTGGGCTGCCGGTGGCGTTCGCTGCCGCACGAGGTTTGCGGTCGTTACTCTTCGAGGTGAGCGCAACCGATCCACTGGCCTACGTTGCCGCAACCGCTGTCCTCGTCGTCGTGGCAACCGCCGCCAGTGTGCCGCCAGCCGTGCGCGCGGTCCGGTTGAGCCCGATTGCGGCACTGCGAGAGCCGTAGCGGCGGTGTCCGTGGCTCTCGGAGTCCGGGCCGCGGTGACATATGCTGGTCCCGGTACGGTCCTTTGGCTGCCGTTCATGGAGGGTGCCATCCGTGTCCGAAGTTGGCGCGTTCGAAGCGAAGACGCATCTGCTGCAGTTGCTGAAGCGCGTGGAGCAGGGCGAACGATTCGTGATCACGAGACACGAGCACCCCGTGGCCGAGTTGATTCCTTTCCGGCCACGGGACACCGACAGCATCCGTGCGGCTATCGACGGCCTGAAGGAGTTCCAGCGGACGCACAGCCTGGGAGGCCTGTCGGTTCGGCGGATGATCGAGGAAGGGCGGCGGTACTGATGGCGTGCTGCCCGACTGTTCGGGTCACCATGGCGGGGATCCTCCCGGAGGGACTGCGCGGGTAAGGCCGGCGCCGGTGCCGCGGCCGGGTCTGAGGGTGTCGGCTCGTTGATGGATGAGGGCAGCGACACTGCGGGCGGAGCGACCAATGGGTAGCGTCAGGGGGAAGCCCCGGTCAGAATCCGTTCCCAGAAACCGCGGCAGTGCGCGGGCAGATCGTCGATATCGGCAGAAACCTCGGCGATGAGGGCATCGCGGCCCGGCCCCGCCAACAACTGAACCACGTCCCAGGCGTCCTGGGCGCCGCCGGCGAACAGCTTGAGCGCGATGAGGTCCCGGGCCTGCACGGCTGGCACGCGGGACCCCTCGACGACCGCCGGCTCGGCCCGGTCGAGCATGCGCACCTGCCACCGATGACGGCCGACGACCAGATCGACGGGACGCTTGCCGGCTTCCTCGACGCGGACGACGCCGGCCAGCGGATCCGCGGCATCGCCGCGGTTCACCGACACGGCCATGCCGGCCTCCGCGAGCGGAGCCCACAGCGCCGCGTCGAGACATCGGTTCGCGAGGGTCAGGAGATCGATGTCGTGGGTCGAACGGGCAACGCCGTGCGCGGCCATCGCCGAGGCGCCGATCACGGCGTACCGCACGCCGGCGCCATCGAGAATTGCGGCGACGCGGTCGAGCAGGCTCACCCGATCAACCGGTCGAGGCATGCGCTGGGCCGGCGGGTCGCCTGCCGGCGCCGTTCGAGCAGCCGAATCGCGGTCCGCCGGTCGAGGCCGTGGGTGGCGCGGAACGATTCGATGGCTTCGTCCCCCAGACGAAAGGCCAGCTCCACGCGCTCGGCCGGAGACATCCGCCGAATCTCGGCGCCGGTCCGTGCGCGAAGGTCGGAGGCCACCGACTTCATGATGCCCAGTATACCGCTCGACCGGTGCGGTCGATCCGTCGCGCCGAATCGGGTGGCAATCTTGGTCCTCCGGACGAATCCGGGGGCGACCGGCGACCTCGTCTCCGGTAGCGGAAGGCGATCGCGCCGAGTCCAGGGGTTGTGACCGTGGAGATCGTGTCCAGCGTCGGTCTCGGAGTCGGCCTTGCCGCGGCGTGCGGCTTCCGGGTCTTCCTGCCGGTGCTGGTCATGGGGCTGGCGGCCCGCGCCGGCTTCCTGGATCTGACCGGCGGATTCGAATGGATGGCGGGGACACCCGCCCTGTTGACCGTCGCGGTGGCGATGGCGTGCGAGATCGGCGCCTACTACATCCCTTGGCTCGACAACCTGCTGGACACGGTCGCGATGCCGGCGGCGGTGACGGCCGGCACCGTGGTGGCGGCGGCGAACGTCGAGACCTCGACACCCCTTCTGAGCTGGAGCCTGGCCGCCGTGACCGGCGGCGGGGCGGCGGCCGTAGTCCAGACGGGAACGACCCTGCTGCGGGGAGCCTCGACTCTCGCCACCGCCGGCCTCGGCAACCCGCTGGTCTCGACCGCCGAGAACGGGGCGGCGGTCGGAATGTCCCTTCTCGCGCTCGCGGTGCCCGTCTTCGCGCTGACCACCGTGCTGGTGCTGGTCGCCGTAGTGGTCGTCCGGATCCGGCGGCGTGCGTCCACCGTCGGGCGCGGCCAGCGGGCCGAAGCGGCGGCCGCGACGGTCCAGGCCTTGAGACGGAAGTTGTTCACCGGCGGACGACGACTCACCAGGGACGAGATGAACGAGCGTTGACGCCTACCGCAGATCCCGAAAGAACGCCCGCAGGTCGTCGACCAGCAGCTCCGGCGCTTCGCTGGCCGCGAAGTGGCCGCCGCTCGGCATCATCGTGAAGCGGACGAGGTTGTAGCGCGCCTCGAGCCACCGGCGCGGCGTGAACCGGAACTCGCCGGGGAACGCCGCGCAGGCCGTCGGCACCTCTATCCGGGCCGGGTCCGGCGAGTTGGCGCCGTGCCGGCCCTCGTAGTAGTAGCGGGCGGCGGAGGTCGCCGTCTCCGTGGCCCAGTAGATGGTGAGGGTCGTCAGCAGCTCGTCCTTGCTGAACCGGGTCTCGGGGTTGCCGTCGCAGTCGCACCAGCTGCGGTACTTCTCGACGATCCACGCGGCGAGCCCGACCGGCGAATCGTTGAGGCTGTAGCCGAGGGTCTGCGGCTTGGTGCCGTGCATGTGGCTGTAGCCGCGCTCCTCGTCGGTCCAGAACGCGGCGCGCTCCTCCATCAGCGCGACCTCGGCGGGGGGCACGCCGGCGGTGGGGTTGTCGGGGTCGGGCGGGCCGGCGGTGCACAGGTTGAGGTGCAGGCCGGCCACGTGCTCGGCGTCGTTGGCGGCCAGCCACCGGCTGATCCCGGCGCCGAGGTCGCCCCCTTGCGCGCCGTACCGTTCGTAGCCCAGACGCGCCATCAGCTCGGCGAAGATCGCCCCGGTGCGGTCGCGGCCGTAGCCGAGCTGCCGCGGCCGGTCCGAGAACCCGTAGCCGGGGATGGACGGGACGACGACGTGGAAGGCGTCCTCCGCGCGTCCCCCGTGGGCGACGGGGTCGGTCAGCGGCTCGATGACCTTGTCGAACTCCGCGAAGGTCCCCGGCCAGCCGTGGCTCAGGATCAGCGGGAACGCATCCGGCTCCGCCGACCGGCGGTGCACGAAGTGGATGTCGAGGCCGTCGATGGTGGTCTTGAACTGCTCGAGCCGGTTGAGCCGGCGCTCCTGGGCCCGCCAGTCGAACTCGTCGCGCCAGTAGTCGACGAGCTGCCGCAGGTAGGCCTGGTTCATCCCGAGTTGCCACCCGACGCCCTCGGGCTCGTCGGGCATGCGGGCGCGTGCGAGGCGCTCGCGCAGATCCGCCAGCACGCTGTCGGGGACGTCGATGGTGAACGGTTCGATGGCGGCGCCGGGGGCGGCCTGGCTCGCGGCCGCGGGGGCCGGCGCCGACCACGGGGCGGGTCCGGAGACGCCGGCGGCCAAGGCCAGTGCCAGCGCGATGAACAGGGCGGCGACGGCTCGTCTCATGGGTGTGCTCCCTTTCGCGGTGCCAGTGGGCCGAGCGGGGGACCGCCTCTCGCCGCGTTGCCGGCGTCGCCAAGGACGCTGACGGAAACTACCTTGCCGTGTTCCAAGCGCGCGAAACCGCAAAAAACAGGTTGCGCCTGGGTGCAGTTGGCGACTTGTATCGATCGCTGTCCCAAGTGTCCCGTGCGGGAAGTTCCTTGCGCAAGTGTCCCGCGAGCACGGTCCAGGGTTGTCGCGGAGATTGTCGAACTTCGCAGGCCCCCGACTCCGTGTGCCTCCTCTGAAGCGTGTATGTTACGCGACCCGCTCGGCGCCGACCTCGGTGGGGGCCGCGCGTCGAGGGCGCCGGACCGCCCCGACGTGCACGCACCGGCGCCGCGGAGTGACCCGAGCACCCTCGTTCGTGACGAGCGCCCGGTGCGGCTCACTCGGCTCGAAGCGCCTCCGCCGGATTGACGCGGGAAGCGCGCAGGGCCGGCCACAGGCTGGCGAGGGTCGCCACGGCGAGGACGCCGGCCGCGACGGCCGCGAACACGGCCGGGTCGCGCGGGGATACGTTGAAGAGCAGGTCTCCGATGAGTCGAGTCGTGGCGGACGCGATCAGCAGGCCGGCCGCGCAAGCGATCAGCGCCGTCCGGAGGCCGTCATTCAGGACCAGCCGCACCAGTCGGGCCGGGCTCGCCCCCACCGCGAGGCGCACCGCGAACTCGTGCCGGCGTTGCGAGACCGCGTGGGACACCGACGCCCAGAGGCCGATCATGGCGAGCAGGATGGCGAGCGCCCCGAAGACGGTGAACAGGGACGCGCCCAGGCGCCAGGGCCGGATCTGCGGATTCAGCGCCTCGCCCAAGGTCTCGATGCGAATGTAGGGCACGGCGGCGTCCAGCGCGAGCAGTTCCCCGCGCAGCGCACCGTCCAGGCGAGGCTGACCGGGCGCGGTGCGGACGAGGAGTGCGCGCGGCCGGGGGTCGCCGGCTGGCAGGAGCGCGTAGAAGAACGGCTGCGAGTCTTCGACGAGAGCGAAGCGGTGCGCGTCGGCCACCATTCCTACGACGGTCGTGCAGGCCGCCTGCTCGAACCGATGGACGCATTCGCCGACCGGCGACCGGTTCGGCCAGGCCAGCCGCGCCAGGGTCTCGTTGACGATCATCACCTGACCCTGCGCCCGCTCCGACTCCAGGAACCCGCGTCCGTCCCGGATGCGCATCCCCGTGGTCTCGAAGAAACCCGGTGTCACCAGGTTGACGAAGGGCGCGCCGCCGGTTGGCGTCACGACACGGTCGTCCCTCCCGGGCAGCCGAAAGGTCTCGGCGCGGGCACTTCGCAGAGGGACGTCCAACGCGAGGCTCGCCCGCGTGACGCCCGGGAGAGCCGAGACGCTTTCGAGCGCCGACTCGTAGAACCGGGCCACGTCGTCCGGTTCGCGGCCGGCACCGGTGAAGTCGGCGCGTATCGACACCACGTTGTCGCGGTCCAGACCGATGTCCAGCGTGGCGGCGTTGTACAGACTCCGCAGGAACAAGCCCGCGCCGACGAGGAGCATCACCGAGAGCGCGCCCTGCGCCGCGAGCAACACGCCCTGCAGCCGCGGGCGCCGGCCCGGCGCGTCGAGGATCCGACCCTGCACGGCCGGGATGGCGTCGCGCCCGACGTACCAGAGCGGGCTGAGGCCGGCCGCGAGTGCGGTCACGACGGTGGCCGCGGCCGCCACCGCCAGCACGCCGGGATTGAAGAGCGTGGCCGGTTCCCATGCCATGGCCGGCAGAACCGTACGCTGCAGCCACGCACGGCTGAGGGTCAGCACCGCGAACGCGGCGGCTCCGCCGAGCAGCGCCAGCACGAGGCTCTCGGTCAGCAGTTGCCGCGCCAGCCGCCCGCGGCTGATGCCGAGGGCGATCCGGACCGCGATCTCGCGGCGTCGGCGCATCGCCCGCAGCAGCAGCAGGCCGGCCGCGTTCAGACACGTGATCGCGACCAGCACGACCGCGACCCCGAAGAGCCAGGCCGTCACGCGCGCTTCCGGAATCGGCCGGAGATCGGAACCCAGTCCGCCCGTGACGGGTCCGAGGAGCACCCGGGCCTCCCGATACCACCCGGGGCGCGCGGCATCAGGCGGAAACAGGGGAGCGACGGTCTCTTCGAGAAACGTCCGCTGGAGGCCCGTCAGTCGAGCTTCGGACTGCGCGAGGCTGACGTCCGGTCTCAGGCGCCCGACCAGGGTCAGGGCGTACCACGTTCCCGACGTGTGCCACGTGATTGCACGACTCGAACCGTCGTCCCGCGCGAACAGTGGAAGCCACAGGTCGACGTCGGAGAGCTCCACGCCGCGAAAGCCGCGCGGCGCGACACCGACGATCTCGTACGGCTGGCCCGTGATCCGCAGGGTTTCGCCGAGCACGTCGGGGCGACCGTCGAAGCGGCGTTGCCAGAACCCGTGCCCGAGCACGACGACGCGCGCGCCGGTCGCCGGATGCGCCTCCGGGTCCAGCAGGAAACGCCCGAGGGCCGGCCGGACCCCCAGCGTCCGCCAGAAGCCCCCGGACACCATGACCGTCCGGGTCATGCGCGCGTCGGGTCCGGCGCCCGCCGCGAGATCGGTCTGCGCATACGCGGCCACCGACTCCAGGGTGTCGGCATGCTCGACCAGCCATTCGTAGAACGGGTAGGAGGTCCGCGTCCCGGGCTCGGCCGGCTCCGCTCCACCACGTGCATTGGGGATCAGCTCGTGCAGGCGAAAGACCCGGTCAGGCGTCTCCACGTGCGGCGGGGGCGCCAGCAGCAGGGTCTGCAGCACGCCGAACATGCCCGCGACCGCGCCGACCCCGACGGCGGCGGTGAGGGCGGCGGCCAGCGAGACGGCCGGGTTCCGGCCCAGGCTCCGCACCGCGTACCGCACGTCGCCGATGAACGTCTCGACCCATCCGAAGCCGTAGAAGTCATGGAGGCGTTCGCGGACGGCGGTCACGTTGCCGAACTGCCGGCGGGCGGCGCGGAGCGCCTCGTCGGGCGACATGCCGGACCGGCGGTTGAGGTCGGCCTGCATCGCGATGTGCGACTCGATCTCCTCGCGGACGTCCTCGTCGAGGGATCTTCTGCGAAACAGCCGGTTGAAGATGCCGCTCATGCGTACCCCAGGACCCGTTCGGTGCTCCGGATCAGCTCGACCCAACGGTGCTCCGCTTCCGCCAGTCGCCTGGCGCCGGCGTCCGTCAACCGGTAGACGCGGGCGCGGCGGCCGTTCTCCGTCGTCTTCCATTCCCCGGCGATGACCTTCTCGCGTTCGAGCCGGCGGAGGGCGGGGTAGAGGGACCCCTCCTCGATGCGCAGCGTCCCTTCCGAGGCGGTCCGGATGTGGAGGGTGATGCCGAACCCGTGATTGGGTCCGCGCTCCAGGGTCTTCATGATGAGCAGATCCAGCGTGCCCTGCAGCGTGTTGGACGGTCGCGTCATCGGCGAGTCCCCTAGATGTCTCAGTGAGGATGGATCGGAAACAGGTTCGAGTCAAGCCGAAATCGTCGAGGGGGTGTCGGCGGCGCTGGTTGGCCGGCGGTCGCGGCGCCGACAGCCCGTGGCCAGCTCGACTCGGCATCGGCCGGACATCCCCAGGGTTCACGTCGGCACCGGCGGTTTCGCCTGCCTTGGCCGGTACCTCGCGCCGCACACCAGTGGATCGAGCCCGTGTCGCGGGTAAGGACAGTGATCGATATGGAGTTGCCGACTGTACGCGGACGCAGCCCACTTTCTGCGGCTTCCCGTGCCTGGCGCGTGGCAACGCAATTTCCGTCACGGCCCCCCCAAGTGGGTGAAATGCTGGCCTGAACCGGGCCGCGCCGGTATAGTTGCGGTGCGCCGTTGTCCGGCGCATGAGGAGGTTAGAGTAGAGATGAGACGCAGCAGATTTCTGGCCATGCTCACGGTGGCCGGCGTGGTCCTGACCGGGGCGACCTACCAGGCGCAGCAGGAGCGGTCGGCCCTTGAGGTGCAGGAGATCACCGACAACCTCTATGTGCTGGCGAACGCGTCGTCGGTGCAGGGCATGGGCGGCGGCGGGAACACCGCGATCTTCATCGCCACCGACGGCGTCGCCCTCGTCGACACGAAGATCAACGGCTACGGGCAGGACATCATCGCCCGGGTCGGCGAGCTGACCGACAAGCCGATCACGCACGTCATCAACACCCACACCCACTTCGACCACAGTGGCGGCAACACCGAGCTGCCCGACACCGTGAGCTTCGTGGTGCACGAGAACACCCTGGCCCAGATGTCGCGCGACACCTGCCAGCCGGTGACCAACTGCGACGCCTTCAAGGGCGACAACGCGGGCTACCTGCCCAAGACCGCCTACTCCGAGCGCATGTCGCTCTTCAACGGCGCGGACCGCATCGACCTCTATCACTTCGGCCGCGGCCACACCGACGGCGACACGTTCGTGGTCTTCCGGGACGCGCGCACCATGCACACCGGCGACATGTTCCAGCGCAAGGGGCTGCCGTTCATCGACGTCGCCAACGGCAACGGCAGCGCCACCGAGTTCGGCGAGACGCTGAAGAAGGCGGTGGCGGGGATCTCGGACATCGACACCGTGATTCCGGGGCACAACCCGACGCCGGTGACCTGGAGCGAGTTCGTCGAATTCAGCGGGTTCTTCAACGACGTCGTGAGCAAGGCGCAGCACGGGAAAGCGGCCGGGCTGTCGGTGGACGAGGTGGTCGGCGCATACAGCGTGCCGGGCCAGTACGGCGACTTCCAGGCTCCGGAGGGGAGCCTGCGGACGACCGTGCAGCACATCTACGACGGAAACTGAGGGGGAGGCGGGGCCATGACGTTCGCGAGAGAGCGTCTCGGCCCCGCGGCCGGGGCGGTGCTGCTGGACGACGGCAACTGAGAGGGAGGCGGGGCCATGACGTTGGCGAGAGAGCATCTCGGC
>CBDBKJ010000002.1:0-160413 GCA_965206705.1 Vicinamibacterales bacterium
CCATTCGGTCAGCCGGTCCGCGAGGTCGGGGATGGGGTCGGGGGAGACGACCCGCGCCTTCAGGATGCACCCGTCGAGCCCGCCGTTCGCGGCGCGGCGCTCCAGGTCGGCCAGCGTGCCCGCGAGCTCGGTGAGCGGCCGGCCCCCCGGCAGGTCGTGGGTCTCGACCTCGACGCCGTCGCCGAGCGTCACCAGCACCGCGTGCCTGGCCTGTTGGCGCTCGCCGAAGTCGAGGGGGATGAGGGAGCCGGCGTAGCGTCCCCGCGCCGTGCCGCCGGGCAGGAGCTGGGGGTCGTGGATGTGGCCGAAGGCGCAGTAGAGCGCGCGCTGCAGACCCTCGACGTGGGTGGCGTAGTCCTCGCCCACGGTGATGCGCCGCTCGGATCGGCCCGGCCGGGCGCCCTGCACGTGGAGGTGCGCGGCGTAGAGCACGATGCCGCGCGCGCCCGCCTCGCGGTGCGCGTCGTCGAGCAGGCGCTGGTTCAGGGTCTTGACGCCGTCGGCGTAGTCGCCCTCGAACCGCGCGGGGTCGTCGGTGGCGTACTGCGCGATGGCGCCGGGCGGAATGAACGGCACGCACGCCACCGCGACCGGAGCGTTCGCGATGGCGGGGAACGCGAGCACCCGCGGCGCCGTGACCAGCCACAGCCGCCGCGGGCTCGCGGCGCCGGCCAGTTCGTCGATGACCCGCAGCAGCATCGACGAGTCGTGGTTGCCGGCGACGACGACGGTCGGCGCCGCCCGAGCCAGCCGTCCCAGGGCGCGCACGCCGAGCTGCAGGGCTTCGTACGGCGGGCGCGAGGCGTCGAAGAGGTCGCCGGTGTGCAGGATCAGGTCGGGCCGGGTCGATTCGGCGACCTTCAGGAGGCCCTTCAGCGCCACCAGGTGATCGGGCGTGCGATCGTGCCGGCCGAGCTTCGCGCCGAGGTGCCAGTCGGAGGTGTGGAGCAGCTTCACAGGTCGACCTCGGGGCCCGCGAGGGCGCCCAGGGTGTTCAGGATGCGGTCGGTCTTCTTCCGGTCCGCGGCCTCGTCCGCCGCCGCCTCGTCGGGGTTGGTCGCGAACGGCGGGAACGGGAAGCGGATGGGGATGGGCTCGGGCACGATGGGTTGGGAGACGACCATCGTGCCGGGCATGAAGCGGGTCGCGCGCTCGCGCAGGGCCGGGGTCAGGAAGCGGTAGGCGTCGGACTCGCTGGCGTCGAGGCGCCCCGCCACCTTGAGCGACGCGTTGCGTGGCAGCGCCTGCGCTACCGCCGAGGCCGCCTGCTGCGCGCCGATCAGCAGCACCCCGAGCGAGCGGCCGCGCTCGGCGATGTCCACCAGCAGGTCCCGGAGGGGGGAGAAGCCGTGGGCGGGGGCGTACTTGTTCAGCTCGTCGAGGACGACGAAGCGCAGCGGGGTTCGCCCCGTCCCCTGCTTCTCGCGCCAGACGCGGTCGAGGAGGGCGCCGACCACGAACCGCTGGGCGTCGTCGTGCAGGGTGGAGATGTCGACGACGTGGAGCTTCGCGCTCTCGGACGAGACGGGCTCGAGGCCGCCGCCGATGAGGGGGCCGAGGTGGCGGCGAAGCTTCAACAGCCGCCGCAGGAACGCCTGCCGCGTGCCCGCCTGCGCGCGGCCGAACCACTGGTTCATCAGGCTCTCGTCGTCGGTGGCCACGATGCCTTCGAGCAGGTCGATGAGGTCGCCGAAGTCGCGCAGCACGTGCCCCGCCCCCGCCGGCGCCTCTTCAGGCTCGCGCTCGGCCAGCCGGTCGGGGTTGTAGCCCGTGCTGGGAGCGACCATCTCGACGATGACCACCGCGCCGGACCGGTCGCCTTCGAGCCGCCGCAGGCGCCGCAGGAGCTGGATGCGGACCTGCTGCTCGACGAAACCGACCTGGGTCGAGCGCTCGTCGTCGGCGGTGAAGCAGAACTGCAGGAGCTGGTCGCGGATGAACTGCTCGGGCGTCCAGCCGTAGGCGTTCACGTCGGCCGTCTTGCGGGTCTTCACGTTGGCGACGGTGTGCGGTGACCCGTCGGACTGCCGCGGCGCGTAGAGGCGGACGGACCGGAACGGCCCCGGCTCGTCGACGCCCAGCGCGCGCCACTTCCCGGCCGCTTCCGGCCTGCCCGCGAACTCGGCGTTGGGGCGGTCGACGTGCAGCAGGTCCTCGCCCTTGGTGTTGAAGACCAGCGCGCGCACGCTCTCGCGCCCGGCCCGGCCGCCCAGCAGGTCCATGCCCTGTTCGGTCTCGAGGAGCTGGTAGAGGAGGAACAGCGCGTAGGAGGTCTTGGTGGCGACGCCGGAGATGCCCGAGATGGAGACGTGGCCGCCGGAGCGGCCGTCCACGAAGCGCATGTCCGCGTAGACGGGGGCGCCGCCGAGGTCGAGGCCCACCGGCAGCTTGCCGCGCGTCATCTCGTCCTCGAAGAGGGCGATCGCGCGGTGCGCGCCGGCTGCGCGTGCGGCGGGGGCGCCGGCGTGGGGGGCGACGAACAGCTCGGGCACGACGCGGAGGACGCGGACCTCGGCCCGCCGGACGTGCTCGGCCGGCAGGGTCGAGTCGACCACCCGGCCGGTGTCCGAGGGCAGTTCCGCGCCCTCGAACCGGGACCGCAGCTCGGTCACGATGCCGTAGTGGGTGACCTGCCGGCCGTCCGGCAGGTCGGTGGTCACCGCGACCAGCTCGTCGAGCTGGACCACCACCTCGGGGTCGAGCACCACCTGGAAGGTGCGCGAGTCGCTCTCCACCGACCCGTCGACGAGCCCGATGCGTCCGCCGTCTTCGCCCATGCCGTCATTCCTCGCGGTTGCGTTCGAGCGATGCGCCCGCCGGCTTCGCCCAAGCCGTCATTCCTCGCGGTTGCGTTCGAGCGATGCGCCCGCCGGCTTCGCCCATGCCGTCCATCCCGGTTGCGTTCGGGCGATGCGCCCGCCGTCTTCGCTCATGCCGTCATTCCTCGCGGTTGCGTTCGAGCACCGCTTCGCGCACCGCGCGAAGGGCCAGCCGCGCATCGCCCTGCCGCCGGTGCAGATGCCGCTCGAGGCCCGCGATCGGCGTCAGGTTCACCGGCGCCCGCGCGTCGCGGTGGAGGGCCGACGCGAAGCCCGGCAGCCAGCCCGCCGCCCGATCCGCCGCCTCGACGGCGGCGTCCCGGCCGATGCCCGACGGCATCTCGATGCGGGCGATGCCCGCCCACGGGCCCGCCCATGGCCCGGGGTCGCCCACCCGCAGGTAGCAGCCGTAGAGCGCGTCCTGCATGGCGAAGAGGCCGGACCGTTCCCCGGCCGTCAGCTCCGGCACCCGGACCCAGTGCTCGCGGGCGAGCATGCGGCGGTGATGCGTCTTCACGTAGCCGACGACCGGCAGCCCGCGACGGTGCCGGACGCCGTGCAGGGGGCCGTCGAGCACCGTCAGCCACCCCTCGTTCGACAGCGCCTCGGCGACGTCCGCCTCGGCGTCCCGCATCAGGCGCTGGAGCTGCTGCCGCGCCGCCTCGACGTCGGCCCCGTCGACCGCGTACGGCGCCCACCGCCAGCCGTCCCGGTGGTCGGGCAGACGGACCGGGTGTCCGCCCGTGAAGATGGCCGCGCGTCCCACCGCCACCCGGTCGAAGCGGGCCGGCCCGTCCTCGGCGACGAGCACCGCGCCCGCCGCCCAGCTTCCCGCGAGCCCCGTGCTGACGTCGCCGTCGGGGCCGGTGCGGGTCAGCCGCGCCTCGGTGCGCAGGGTGCCGTCGACGAACGCGATGCGGCGGGGGCGGTCGCCGCCGGGCGGGCGGTGCGCCGCGAACGCCCCGCCGTCCTCGACGAGTTCGCACTCGACGGCGTGCGGCGAATCGTCCGCCGCCTGGAAGCCGGCCCCGTAGGCCGCGTCGAAGGCCTCGACGCCGATGGTGCCGGTCCGGTTCGCCGGGTCAATGGGGTTCTGCATCCGCCTCGGGGCCATGCGATCGCGGTCTCGACGCCTGCGAGCATACGACGAGGCCATGACAGATCATGACACTGCGAAGCCCGATCGCGGTTGACGGTCATGACTTGAAGGAGGAGAAGAGTATGGCCATACTGGGGCATGGCCGCTACCACCATCAAGTCGACGTATTCGCTCGACGTCGAGTCCGTGCAGGCGCTCGACGATCTCGCCCGTCGCTGGCGGGTGTCGAAGTCGGAAGCGTTGCGGCGGGCCATCCGGAGCGAAGCCGGCCGGCAACCCGCCAGGAGCCGGGATGCGTTGGCGGCGCTCGACGAGCTTCAGGCCTCGCTGCGCTCGCGCAACGTCGACCTCGAGCAGTGGGCGCGGGAGGTCGAGGCCGGGCGGCGGGCGGCGGGCCGGCGGCTCGCCGCCGAACCCCGATGACTCATCTGGATACCAGCTTCCTGATTCGGGCCCTGATTCCGGGGACCCCGGAAGAGGCGAAGCTGCGGAAGTTGGTCGGGCAGGGAGAAGCGCTGAACATGAGCTCGGTCGCGTGGGCGGAGTTCTTGTGCGGTCCGCTCGGCAGCGCCGATCGAGAGTCGGCTGAACGACTCGTCGAACGCCCGCAGGACTTTACGGCGGAACAGGCGGAGATCTTGGACTCCAGAGCATCGAAGCGGGCTTGCACGTCGCGGTCGGTCATGTTGCGGAGTCCTTCCAACGCGGCAACCCGCGGTGACGGATATTGTACGCGTCGCCGCTCCCGCCAGTGACATAATCGGGCGGAATCCCGAACCCAGAGGAGGGGCCATGCCCGCATCCGGCTGCCCGTCGCGCCCGTTCCGCTCGTCGTTGCTGCTCTGCGCCGCCGCCGCCGCCCTCGCGGCCGTCACCGCGACCCCGGTCGTCGCGCAGGAAGCGGACCGCATCCGGCCCGTCACCGACGCGGAGCTCGAGAACCCGAGCCCCGACGAGTGGCTGATGTGGCGCCGCACCCTGAACGGCTGGGGCTACAGCCCGCTGGACCAGGTCGACCGCGGCAACGTCGGCGACC
Source organism: Vicinamibacterales bacterium (assembly GCA_965206705.1). Taxonomy (GTDB): domain Bacteria; phylum Acidobacteriota; class Vicinamibacteria; order Vicinamibacterales; family UBA8438; genus JAJEEA01. The sequence goes on from CBDBKJ010000002.1 coordinate 4,955, forward strand.
TGCGCATGGTCTGGAGCCGCGCCCTCGCGACCGAGGGCCGGCAGCAGGGGACGCCGCTGGTGCGCGGCGGGGTGATGTTCATGCCGAACCCGCGGGACGTCATCCAGGCCATCGACGCGGTGACCGGCGACCTGATCTGGGAGTACCGCCGCGACCGGCCCGACGACCTCGGCGACTACATGATCGGCAGCCTCATCGAGACCAACCGGAACATCGCCATCCACGGCGAGCTGATCATCGACACCACCATGGACGACCACATCGTGGCCCTGCACGCGGAGACGGGCGACGTGGTGTGGGATACGGAGATCCTCGACTACAGGGTGAACCCCGCCAACCAGACCTCGGGCCCGATCACGGCGGGCGGCAAGGCGTACTCGGGCCGGAGCTGCGACCCGCGCGGGGGGCCGCTCGGCTGCGTCATCACCGCCCACGACGCGGCGACCGGCGAGGAGCTGTGGCGGCGGCGGCTGATCCCCGCCCCCGGCGAGCCGGGCGACGAGACGTGGGGCGACGTGCCGTTCGAGGAGCGGGCGCACGTCGGCTCGTGGATGGTGCCGAGCTACGACCCCGAGCTGAACCTGGTCTACGTCGGCACGTCGGTCACCTCGCCCGCGCCGAAGTTCATGCTGGGCGGCGCCGACCTCACCCACCTCTACCACAACTCGACGCTCGCCCTCGACGGCGACACCGGCGAGATCGTGTGGCACTACCAGCACATGAACGACCACTGGGACCTCGACCACCCCTTCGAGCGGTTGCTCGTCGACACCGCGGTGCGGCCCGACCCGTCCGCCGTGGCCTGGATCAACCCGCGCATCCAGCCCGGCGAGGAGCGGCGGGTGCTGACCGGCATTCCCGGCAAGACGGGTATCGTCTACACCCTCGACCGGGAGACCGGCGAGTTCCTGTGGGCCACCCCGACCATCACTCAGAACGTGGTCAGCGGCATCGACGGGGCGACGGGCGCAGTGACCGAGAACGCCGAGCTCATCTTCACCGCCGTCGGCCAGCAGGTGCTGGCCTGCCCTCACGCGAGCGGGGGCAAGGACTGGGAGGCGGGCGCGTACTCGCCGCTCACGAACACGATGTACATGCCGCTGCGCAACGTCTGCGCCCGGATGATGGCCGAGGACCCCGACACCCGGACGAACCGGCTCTACGCCATCGCATGGCGGCCCGAGCTGGCCCCCGGCTACGACGACGTGGGCAGCGTGCACGCGATCTCGGCCGAGACCGGCGAGGTGGTCTGGAACTACCAGCAGCGGGCCGCGACCATGGCGCTGGCCGCGACCGGCGGCGGGCTGGTGTTCGGCGGCGACGTCAACGGGCGCTTCCGGGCCTTCGACGACCGCACGGGCGAGATTCTGTGGGAGATCAACCTCGGCTCGCCCGTCTCCGGCTTCCCGATCACCTTCGCGGTCGACGGCCGGCAGTACGTGGCGGTCAGTACCGGCTACGGCCGGTTCCTCGACCTGACCCCGGAGCTGCGCCCGAGCAACGGCAACAACCTGTTCGTCTTCGCGCTGCCATGAGAATGTCCGCAAGCGAGTGCTCATCCAGGTGCTTGGCTGCAACTTTGGGCTGCTGCTGCGCTGCCTGACCGGCGTCGGCACGCCCCGGAGCCTGCAGGGGCGGGCTCTTTCGGCGGTTTGCGGACTGATCGGCCATCTGATCGACCGCTGGGGGCGTCTGACTGGCTCCTGGGGGGGGCGAATAGAGACCCGCGGCGTTCGTCGGCTCAATCGCTCATCGCCAGGCTGCTGAACAGGCCAGCTCAGTGAACAGACTTCTTCCACGGGCCGTGAAGGACGCCAGAAACAAACTGGCGTGCTGGAACCGGTTTCATGGGACGGGGTCATTCAGTCCCGAGCGGTGGTCCTGGCCATCGGCTCATTCCGAAAACATATGCCTACAAGACGACACAACATCCGCTTTCCGGCGTCCGACACGAACGGTCTCTCGCAAGACGAAACCTACTTCACGCTCGTCGACGCGGACGGTGGGGAAACTCGGATCCGCTTCCACGATTACGACGCGATCTACGCACACCAGGGCTTGTACGAACAGCTTTTCTACGATCGCTTGAAATGCCGTTCACCCGAGAAGGTCGTGGCTATCCTGCACCATGCACTGGCCGAGGAACCGTGGCTCTTCAACGAATTGCGCGTCCTCGACCTCGGCGCGGGCAACGGCATGGTCGGTTCGGAGTTACAGAAGCTCGGCGTCGCTCGCCTCGTCGGCGTGGATATTTCATCCCCGGCTGCCATGGCGGTGGGGCGTGATCGACCCGGCGTCTACGACGACTTCCACGGGATGGACATGTCGAGGATGAGCACTGCTCAGCATGAGCACTTGGCCAACTGGCGGTTCAATTGTCTGATCTCGGTGGCGGCGCTCGGCTTCGGCGACATTCCCGTACGTGTGTTCGCCGAAGCGTTCAACCTTATTGACGATGGCGGCTGGGTCGCGTTCAACATCAAGGAGACGTTCCTTGACGACCGCGACACGAGCGGATTCTCAGTATTCATCAAGACGTTGATCCTGAGCGAGTACCTCGACGTCTATCACATGGAACGGTACCGGCACCGGCTGTCGATCGACGGCCAACCGCTCTACTACTTCGGCGTTGCCTGTCGTAAATCGTGTCCGATTCCGCTGGAAATGCTCGAAGCGATGTAAGGCGTCCCCCCGGCACCGGCTCGCAGTCCGCGGGCCCGGGGCTGGCCGGAGCGGGCCACCGCGTAAGGGAGTGCGCCTACGGGCTGGTCAAGGCGTTCGGGCGGGGTCTGGTTGACCGCCGGTCGCCGGAGAAGATTCGTGTGATTACGGGATTGTGGGTGGCGATGCATGACGCGCTTTCTCCACGTGATGCTTTGTATCCGAGAATCTCGTCGGCCGGTCTCGGGTCGAGATCGGGCAGCGCGGCGCAGCGCTCCGAGATCTCGAGCACTGCGTCCCGTATCGACGGCGCGACTTTCCGGCCGCGCGTGCGCCGGAGCGCGTCCTCGAGGGCGGCGATGATTGCGCGCGTCACCGTGGTGCCCCGTTCCTTCGCGAGTTCCCTCGCGAGCCGTTCGGCTTCGACATTCTTGATGCTCAGCGCCATGTTTGCATCCTGGAACCAGAAAATGTGGATTCTACCATTTTCAGTTGAACGCAGGTCGTCCGGGGGGCGGGGGAGCGACAGGAGCCATCTCGTGTCCTGTGTCCCGCGGCCGGGTCCGGCGGTCGGCCTTGCGCGACCTTACGGTCGCATTGGAAGTTTCGCTGACGCGAAACTTCTACGGCGCAAGCTCCTGGCCGCGGCCCTCGCGGTCGGGCTGGCCCTGGCCGCCGTGCCCGCGGTCGGGCAGCCGGCTCCGGGGTCGACGACGGCGGACGGCGAGTGGCCGAGCTACGGCGGCGACGCCGGGCATACGCGGTACTCGCCGCTCGACCGCATCGACGCGGCGAACTTCGGCGAGCTGGAGATCGCCTGGCGCTTCCGGACCGACAACCTGGGGCCGGGGCCGGAGTTCAAGCTCTCGGGCACCCCGTTGATGGCGGGGGGGCGCCTCTACGCCACCGGCGGCTCGCGGCGTGCGGTAGTGGCGCTCGACCCCGTCACCGGCGAGTTGCTGTGGATGCACGCCGAGCGCGAGGGGGCGCGGGGGGACGCGGCGCCCCGCCGCCTGTCGGGCCGCGGGCTCGCGTACTGGACCGACGGCGTCGAGGCGCGCGTCCTCTACGTCACCCTCGGCTTCCGCCTCGTGGCCCTCGACGCGGCGACCGGCCGCCCCGTCCGCGACTTCGGCGACGGGGGCCGAGTGGACCTGAAGGCGGCGGCGGTGGTCGGCGAGGGCCGGCGCATCGACCCCGTCACGGGCGAGATCGGGCTGCACGCGACCCCGACGGTGGCGCGGGACGTGGTCGTCGTGGGCGGGACCTTCGCCGACGCCCCCGCCCCCCGCACCCACAACAACACCAAGGGGCTGGTGCAGGCGTTCGACGTCCGGACCGGCCGGCGCCTGTGGACCTTCGATACCGTCCCCGGCCCCGGCGAGCCGGGGGTCGAGACGTGGCTGAACGACTCGTGGGGCGTCAACGGGAACAACGGCGTCTGGACCCAGATCTCGGCCGACCCCGAGCTGGGCATGGCCTACCTGCCGGTGGAGACGCCGTCGGGCGACTACTACGGCGGCCACCGGCCGGGGAACAACCTGTTCGGCGAGAGCCTCGTCGCCGTCGATCTGCTGACGGGGGAGCGGCTCTGGCACTTCCAACTGGTGCACCACCCGATCTGGGGCTTCGACATGGCGAGCCCGCCGATTCTCGCCGACATCACCGTGGACGGGCGGCCCGTGAAGGCGGTGGCCCAGCCCGGGAAGCAGGCGTTCCTCTACGTCTTCGACCGGGTGACGGGCGAGCCCGTGTGGCCGATAGAAGAGCGGCCGGTGCCCGAGGGCGACGTGCCCGGCGAGTGGTACGCGCCGACCCAGCCGTTTCCGACGAAGCCGCCGCCCTACGACCGGCAGGGCTCGTCGATCGACGACCTCATCGACTTCACCCCCGAGCTGCGGGCCGAGGCGGTGGAGCTGGTGTCGCGCTACCGGCTGGGGCCCATCTTCACCCCGCCCGTCGTCAGCCGGCCCGACGGCCCCGTCGCCACCCTCGGCCTGGGCGCGGGGAGCGGCGGCACGAACTGGCCCGGCGGCGGCTACGACCCCGAGACGCACGTGCTCTACGTGCCGTCGCGCACCGCGTTCTACTCTTGGGAGCTGATTCCGACCCCCGACCCGTCGGTGTCGGACATGCGCTACGTCAAGGGGACCGCGCGGTACGGCGTGGGGCACGGCGGCCTGCGCGACCTCAACGTCCGCGGCCTGCCGCTGGCGAAGCCGCCGTGGGGCCGCCTGTCGGCGATAGACCTCGACCGCGGCGAGATCCGGTGGCAGGTCCCCCACGGCGAGACACCCGACCGCGTGAGGAACCATCCCGCCCTCGCCGGCCTCGACATTCCGCCGACCGGCGAGCGGTGCATCCACCTGATCGGCCCCCTCGTCACGAAGACCCTGGTGGTGATGGGCGAGTGCGGCTATCACCCCACCCCCGAGGGACGCGGGGCGCGGCTGCGGGCCTACGACAAGTCGACGGGCCGCGAGGTCGGCGCCGTCGTCATGCCGGCTCCGCAGTCGGGGTCGCCGATGACCTACCTCGCCGCCGGCCGGCAGTACATCGCCCTCGCCGTCAGCGGACGCACCCACTCGGGCGAGTACATCGCTTTCCGCCTGCCGGAGTGAGGGCCTGGGAGCGTGACCGGCGGCGACCGCGCGCGGCGATCCGCCAGAGGGGCAGGGTTGATCTTCGAGCGGGGGACAGCCTGCTTCGAGGGCAGGTCCGACCGAGGCTCACCCCGCGGCCAGCCGCTGCAGGGCGTCGATGCGGCGGAGCACCGGCGGGTGCGAGTAGTGCAGGAAGACGTCGAGGGGGTGGGGCGTCAGGTTGTTGAGGTTGTCGGCGGACAGCTTCTTCAGGGCGCTGACGAGCGGCGCCCCGCTGCCGGTGGTCTCCGCCGCGAACCGGTCGGCCTCGAACTCGTTCTTCCGCGAGAAGAGGTGCACGAGGACCGACAGGACCAGCTCGACCGGGGTGAAGAGCAGGCTGAAGAAGAGGAGCCCCGCGTAGACGGACGGCTCGCTGACGTAGAACGCCGCGAACAGGCCTTCCTGCTCGAGGAAGAGCGACAGGATCCAGAGCATCGCCCCGAGGTGGCCGATGGACAGCGCCATGCCCTGCCAGATGTGGCGCTTCTTGTAGTGGCCGATCTCGTGGGCCACGACGGCGACGAGCTCGGGGACGGTGTACTGGTCGACGAGGGTGTCGAACAGGCCGATGCGCTTGTGCTTGCCGAAGCCGGTGAAGAAGGCGTTGGCCTTCGACGACCGTCGCGAGCCGTCCACCACGAAGATGCCCCCGAGGGGAAAGCGGGCCGAGCGGGCGTAGCGAAGGATGGCGTCGTGGAGGTCGCCGCTGTCGAGGGGGGTGAAGGTGTTGAACAGCGGCATGAGCCAGGTCGGGGCGATGAACTGCACCGCGAGCATGAACGCGGTCGCCGCGACCCAGCACCAGAGCCACGCCAGCGGCCCCGCCCACTCGAAGAACGCGAGGATGACGGCGAGCAGCAGCCCCCCGAGGACGACGGCGAGCCCCGCGCCCTTCACGAGGTCGGCCGCGAACGTCCCCGCGGTGGTGCGGTTGAACCCGTACCGCGCCTCGATGATGAACGTCGACCACGCCCGGAACGGGAGCCCGAGGAGGGTCGAGGCGAGTGCGAGCGCCCCGATGTAGAGCAACCCGGTGACCACCGGCCCCTGGCCGAGCCCGCGGACCGCGGCGTCGAGCCACGCGAAGCCGCCGGCGAACCAGAACGCGAGGACCACGGCGAGGTCGAACGCCCCGCGGAACACGCCGAAGCGGGTGCGGGTTGCCGTGTAGCGCCGCGCCCGGGCGTACTTCTCGTCGTCGAAGACGCCGGCGAACTCGGCCGGCAGGGTCGGGCTGAACGCCCGGCTGCTGAGCAGTCCGGAGACCGCCCCGAGGAGGTATTCGCCGACGAGGGCGACGAGGATGACGAGGGCGAAAGTATTCATGGCTCCAGGGGGAATCTCGGCGAGGCGCCCCTTCATTATGGCCTACCATCGCCGACCGTGCGCCGGCGCCGCCTGAACCGTGCGCCGGCGTCGCTCGATCCGGCCCCGGCGGCGAGTCCGCGCGGGCGGCGGCGTTTGATCCGCCAGCCGCGTTCGATCCATGCTGGAGGGTCGTACAGCGTGACGACACGGGATTCTACGATCACCTACGAGGAGGCAAGGCAATGCGGAAGGTTCTGACGGCGGCGGCGGCGGTGGCGGTGTTGACGGTTCCCCTCGTGGCCGGCGCCCAGGGCGGCAACGAGGCGCCGGGCTGGGAGCACCGCCTCGACTTCGGCGGGGACGTGAACGACCTCCTCCATTTCCGGCCCATGGGCGACGGCGTGCACGCCACCACGACCGGGGCCGGGTGGGCGATCTTCTGGCAGCCGGAGAGCTCGGCGTCGGGGAGCTTCTCGATCAGCGCGACGTTCACCCAGATGGAGCGGTCGGGGCACGCGAACGCCTACGGGATGTTCTTCGGGGGCGCGGACCTCGCCGGCGACGGCCAGCGGTACAACTACTTCATGCTGCGGCAGGGCGGCGAGTTCCTGATCAGGCAGCGGATGGGCGAGGACCTGCCGATCCTCGTCGAGTGGACCGCTCACGACGCCGTCAACGACCTCGACGCGAACGGCTCGTCGACGAACACCCTCACCGTCGAGGCGGACGGCGACACGGTGCGTTTCCTCGTGAACGGCGCCGAGGTGTCGAACCAGGCGCGGTCGACCGTCGACGCCGACGGCATCACCGGCCTGCGGGTCACCCACATGCTGAACGTGCACGTCAGCGACCTGAACCTCAACTGACGGCCGCCGTTTCGCGGGATCACGGCTCGCCGGGGCCGGAGCGGAGCCTCCGGTCCCGGCGCGGCTTTTTCGCCGGTCCCTCGGGCAGCGCGGCCCCTGCCGCCCCCTGCGAGCCCCATCGCCCGTCCGGAGCTGCGCACCGGCCGTGTCCCGCGCACCGAGACCACGGCGCACCGACTTCGGCGCACCGCCCATCCGGCGCACCGGACTTCCGTCGGCATGCCCGCTTCACCCCCGCGTCAGGTGGATACGGCCTTCTCGACGTTTTTCATGAAGGCGTTGTCGATCGGGAGGCGGTCGTCGGCGAGGTCCCACAGCTCTTCGGCGTAGGTGAGCTGCGGGCCGTGCACCAGCCACACCAGCACGCCCTCCTGCTGCGCCGACTCGACCGCCGGCAACAGGTCGCCGTCGCCGGAGATGACCGCGGCATGCGAGATCTGCTGCTTGGCGGCGAGGCTCGCGATGTCGAGGCCGACCATCAGGTCGACCCGCTTCTGCTGGAAGATGGGCTTCCCCTGGGCGTCGATGCCGCGGTGCATCAGGCGGCCTTCACGCACCTTGTAGCGCGGGAGGCGCTGCAGCGCGTAGAAAAAGCGCTTCTTGCTGCTGAACCGCCGCTCCTCTTCCTCGGTCGGGGTGTTGCTCTGATAGGGGAGGCAGTCGTAGAAGTACGTGCGCAGGAGGTCGAGCGGCTCGTTGGTCCGTCCGCCGATGGTGTCTCTGACCTCGGTGCTGAGCTTGCCGAAGTCCACCCACGTGCGGAAATGGTGCTCGGCGAGATAGGAGAGGTAACCGCCATCTATGAATATTGCCAGCTTGGCCAATGAACTCGTCCACTGAGAGAGGTCGATACACGCGACCGGACCGGGGCAGCCCGTACCCGCCGCGGGCCGGGCGACGACCCCCGCGGGTCGCAGCCTCGACGCGCTAACAACGGAATACCGGCCATCGCCGGATTCCGCTTACCTACGTCGGTACAAACGCCGCCGCGGCCCTTTCCGAACGCCGCCGCGGCGGCCGCGCGTTTCCGACGCCTTCGCGCCGGGCGCCCGCGGCTCACTTCCCGGCCTGCTCGACCAGCCAGTACGTGAACCAGCTCCGGATGCGTTCGAGCCGGTCGACGAGCAGCCAGGGCTCGCCGCTGCGCGAGAGGCCGTGGCTCGACCGGGGATAGCGGACGAGCTCGGTCGGGACCTCGCGCTTCTTCAGGGCCATGAACCACTTCTCGCCGTCGCCGATCGGCGTGCGGTAGTCGTTCTCGCCGTGGATGATCAGGGTGGGGGTGCGGACCCCCTCGACATGGGTGATCGGCGACAGCCGGGCGTAGAGCTCGCGCTGCTCCCACGGGGGGCCGCCGAACCCGAACTCGAGGAGGTCCTGGGCGTCGGACGAGCCGTACAGGCTGGTCCAGTCGGCGATCGACCGGCTGGTGACGGCGGCCGCGAACCGATTGGTGGTGGCGGTGAGCCAGTTGGTCATGAACCCGCCGTAGCTGCCCCCGGACACCCCGATGCGGGTGCGGTCGATGTCCGGATACGCCTCGCGCGCCGCGCCGACGCCGGCCAGAAGGTCGCCCGCCTCGATCTCGCCCCAGCCCCCGGTGATCGCGTAGGTGAAGCCGTGCCCGTAGCCGGTGGACCCGCGCGGGTTGGCGTACAGCACGAAGAAGCCGGCGTTCGAGAGGATGTGGAACGTCCTGAAGAAGGTGTTGCCGTAGGCGCCGTGCGGCCCCCCGTGGATCTTCAGCACCATGGGGTAGGACCGGCCCGGCTCGTAGCCGACCGGCTTGATGACCCAGCCCTCGACCTCGACCCCGCCCGCCGTCCGCCACCGCAGCGGCTCGGCCGGCTGCAGGCCGAGGGGGGCCAGCCACGCGTCGTTGAACGCGGTCACCCGGCGCTGCCGGCCGCCGTCGCCGCTGTTGACGAAGACCTCGGGCGGCGTCGTGGGATGGGTCACGGTATAGGCCATGACGAGCCCGTCGCGGGTCGTCGAGACCGATGCGATCTGCCGGTCGCCGCTCGTCACCTGCCGGATCAGGTCGCCGGTCTCGGTCACCTCGAAGAGATGCCGGTTCCCGCGGATGCCGGCGAGGAACCGGACGGCGTCGCCGCGCGGGGTCCAGGCGGGGGCGCCCGGCCGCATGTCCCAGTCGCGGGTGAGGTTGCGGGGGATGCCGCGCAGCGTTCCGTCGTCGGCGTCGACGTCGACCACCCGGATGTCGGTCGGCTCGCCGCGCCCGCGGGTCTGGAGGAACGCGAGTCGCCGCCCGTCGGGCGAGACGGCGGGGGCGGTCTCGCTGCCGGGGTCGGTGGTGAGCTGCCGGGGCTCGCCCGTGTCGCGGCCGACCACGAAGATGTCGCCGGTCGGGCCGGTGCGGCTCTCGTCGTCCTCGAGCGCGTCGCCCGTGAAGTAGATGCGCTCGCCGTCGGCGGACCAGGCCGGGTCCCGCACGTCGAACCCGGTGTCGGTCCGCTGCGCCGGCTCGCCGCCCGCCGCCGGCGCCACGAAGAGCTGCTGCCGGGGCCGGGCCGACGGATGGGGTAGCAGGGTCGGGGTGCCGTCGCGCTTGTAGCGGCTCGCGGTGATGACCCGGCCGTCGAACCGGTTTGGGTCGAGGGTGCGGCTGACCGCGTCGGGCGCGATCCAGCCTGCGCGCTCCGGCGCCGGGTCGGGCTCGGCCTCCGGGGCCGCGGTGTACGCGATCCACGCCCCGTCGGGCGACCATACCGGCGGGCCCGCGACCCCGTCGATCCGGTACGCCTCGCCGCCGGGGAACGCGACCCGCGCGAACCACGTGCCGTTGGCGTCGTCCCCCGCGCCGCGGGGCGACTGGAAGCTCAGGGTCCGGCCGTCGGGCGACCAGCGCGGCCCGCTCGCTTCGCGCGTCGGATCGGTGAACCGGAAGGGCTCGCCCTCGGGGCGGCCGCCGCGGAGCTCCTGCATCCAGATCTCGCGGTGCCGGCGGTTCTCGGCCTCGACGACGGTGGTGACGGTGAAGACGACGAGGCCGCCGTCGGGCGAGATCGCCACCTCGCCGACGCCGATCTCCGCGTAGTAGTCCGCCGGCAGCAGGCCCCGCGTCTGGGCCGGGGCGCCGACGCTGCAGAGGAGGACGATGAGCCAGAGCGCGAGGGTGGGGGTCCGGACGACAGGCCGATCAGGCATGGTGTCCTCCAGCCGAACCAGTGTAGCACCGAGGCCGTCCGGCGCGGGGGCGGGAACGGCGTCGAGGCGGCCCGGCCGGGGCGGCGGGGGACTGATACCATGGAGCCGCCGCTCGGACGCGAGGAGGATTCCATGTCGCCCACGCTGAATCGCCGCCAGTTCGTGACCTCGGCCGCGGCGGGGATGAGGACGACCTGAACACCGAGCGCTCGCGCCGCCTGTGGCTCGAGTGGAAGCGCCGCACCGACCCCGGCCACTATCTCGATCCGGACCGCGGGCTCGATGCGGACCGCGGGCTCGATGCGGACCGCGGGCTCGATCCGGACCGCGGGCTCGATGCGGACCGCGGGCTCGATGCGGACCGCGGGCTCGATGCGGACCGCGGGCTCGAACCGGACGCCGCCGCGCGGGGGCGCGGGGCCGGTCGCGACATGCTGGCCGAAGGGGTCCTCACCGAGGACGAGCTGTACGGCACGATCAACTGCGACGGCGTCAACCCCGCCGGCGACGTCTGCGGGGTGACCACGACGAGCGGGCTGGCGTGGAAGATTCCGGGGCGGGTCGGCGACTCGCCGATTCTCGGGGCGGGGCTCTACGTCGACAACGCGGTGGGGGCGGCCGGGTCGACGGGGCGCGGCGAGGCCAACCTCTACAACCTCGCGTCGTTCCTCATCGTCGAGCAGATGCGGGCCGGGCGGCATCCGCTCGACGCGGGGATGGAGGCCCTCCGCCGCGTCCGGGACAACACCGTCGAGCCGCGGCTGCTCAATGGCCGCGGCCTCCCCGCGTTCGGTCTCTCGTTCTACGTCCTCGACCGGCAGGGACGATACGCCGGGGTGTCGATGTACGCCGGCGAGGGCAGCCGGTACGCCGTCTGCACCGGAGACGGGGCCGAGCTGGCGCCGCTCGAGCCCCTGCTCGACGGGTCGCCGGGCGACTGAGACCGCCGCCGCTCAGGTCCCGCAACGACGCTCAGGGCGAACAGATGGGCCTGCTCCGCGAACGGATGGCCCATCTCGGGAGCCTGCTCGACGGCCTCCGCGAGGCCATCACCAAGCGAGCAGCGTGAACCGAAGGTCCGAGCCCTACCGGCCCCCGCCGGCGGCCTCCTCGGCCCGCGAGCCCGCCATCATGTTCATCATCCCGTAGTTGCCCTCGTGGCACGCGAACTCGAACATCGGGCCGTCCGACCGCGCGTAGGGCAGGGCCCCCGACCACGGCCGCGTCCACGTCTCGGGGTCGTCGATGGTGAACTCGTAGTGCAGGGTGTCGGGGCCGGTCCTCGTGAAGCGCTCGGTCACCCGCGCCGTCTCGCTGAGGTTGCCGCGCGACAGCGAGTGCTCGGGCCGGGCCCACCGCCGGATGAACGGCTGGCGCAGGTTCGTGGTCTCGACCACCAGGGTGTCGCCGTCCCACCGGCCGCGCGAGCTGCCCGCGAACTGCCGGACGCCGGACGGGAGATGCGGGCGGTCGTCGAGGAAGACGACCCGCAGGTCGTGGATGTGCTCCTGCAGGATGACCACCCGGTCGGGCGTCTGCAGGAAGTGGTAGTTGTTGTTGTACCCGGTCGGGATGGACGGGATGCCGCGATACCAGAGGCACCGCTCGCTCAGGCCCATCTGCTCCGGGCCGTCGGCGGGGACCCGGCCCTCGCGGATGTCGGCGATGCGGACCGACTCCGGTGACGTGATGCGGGCCAGCGCCTCCGGGGTCAGGGGCGGCAGCCGTCCGTCCGCGGGGTCGGTGATGAGCGACGTGCGCGCGGTCCCGACCACCGACGTGCTCTGCTCGGTCCAGAAGCTGTTGTAGGCGCCGACGTTGCCGCCCGCCGGCAGCGGCTCGGTCCGCACCGCGCTCGGTGCGTTCTGCTGGTCCACGCGCTCCTGGGCCTGCTGCTCGAGCTCTGCCACTTCCTCGGCGCTCAGGAACGGCTGGGCCGCCCGGTCCGCAGGGCGTTCGAGCGGCGTGATGGTGGCGTTGTTCCAGATACCCTGCAGGTCCGGATCGCCCCACGGCGTTCGCGGCATCGCGCCGTCCTGCCCGGCCGCGGGCGCGGCCACGAGCCCGGCCGCGAGCACCGCCGCGACGGCGCCCGGCAACGTGAACAGTCGTCGGCTCATCTCGAAACCTCCTTGGCAGTGCGATTTCCGCCGAACGGATCGAAGACCAGAATGTGCAATCATGGATCGATGCGAACCACGCTGCAACGCCGGGTCGCCGCGGCGGGGCTCGTCCTCGCCGCCTGGCTGGGGCTCGCCCCGGTCCTCACCGGAAGCACCCAGCCGATTCGGGCACGCCGGGCGATGGTCGTCTCGCAGGACGCGATCGCGTCGGCGGTCGGCGCCGAGGTGATGCGCGAGGGCGGCAACGCCGTCGATGCCGCCGTCGCCACCGCGTTCGCGCTCGCCGTCACCTATCCCACCGCCGGCAACATCGGCGGCGGCGGCTTCCTCGTCTTCCGCCCGGCGCAGGGGGAGCCCGCCGCCTACGACTTCCGGGAGTCCGCGCCGGGGGCGTCGTCGCCCACCATGTTCCTGCGGGACGGCGAGTACGACCGGGTCCTGCACCACGGCTCGCATCTCGCGGTGGGGGTGCCGGGCACCGTCGCCGGGCTGCATCTGGCCTGGACCGAGCACGGGCACCTGCCCTGGGCGAGGCTGGTGGCGCCGGCGGTGCGGCTGGCCCGCGACGGCTTCGCGGTGTCGGACGCCCTCGCCCGGTCGCTGGCCGGCGTGCTGCCGCGGATGGCCGCGTATCCGGCGTCGGTCGCCCAGTTCTCGAAGGACGGGGAGCCGTATCGGGCCGGCGAGATGCTGCGCCAGCCCGACCTCGCGCGGACCCTCGAGCGCATCGCCGGGCAGGGGCCGGACGGCTTCTACCGGGGGGAGACGGCGGCGCTGGTCGAGCAGGAGATGGCGGCCAACGGTGGCATCATGACCCGCGCGGATCTGGCCGCCTACCGCGCCCTCCGCCGCACCCCGATCGCCGGCGCCTACCGCGGCTACGAGGTGCTCTCGATGCCGCCCATCAGCTCGGGGGGCGCCGCCATCATCCAGATGCTCAACATCCTGGAGCACGACGACCTGTCGGCGTCGGGGTTCGGGTCGGCCGCGACCGTCCACCTGATGATCGAGGCGATGCGGCGCGCCTACGCCGACCGCGCGCGTCATCTCGGCGACCCCGCGTTCAACCCCGAGATGCCGATCGAGCGGCTGACCTCGAAGGCCTACGCGGCGGAGCTGCGGCAGACCATCCGTCCGGACCGGGCGTCGGCGTCCTCGCCCGAGAGCTTCGAGTGGCTGCGCGAGGGCGGCGAGACGACCCACCTGTCGGTGGTCGACGGCGCCCGCAACGCGGTGTCGCTGACCTACACCCTGGAGCAGGGCTACGGGTCGAAAATCACCGTGCCGGGGGCGGGGTTCCTGCTGAACAACGAGATGGGCGACTTCAACGCGGGCCCCGGCATCACCACCGACTTCGGGCTCATCGGGACCGCCCCGAACCTCGCCGAGCCGGGCAAGCGCATGCTGTCGAGCATGTCTCCGACCATCGTGACGCGGGACGGGCGCCTCGTCCTGGTGACCGGGAGCCCCGGCGGGCGCACCATCATCAACACGGTGCTGCAGACCATCCTCAACGTCGTCGACTTCGGCATGAACGTGCAGGAGGCGGTGGATGCGCCCCGCATCCACCATCAATGGCTGCCCGACGTGACGCGGTACGAACGGTGGGGGCTGTCGCCCGACACCTTGGCCCTGCTCGAGGGGCGGGGCCACGACATGGTCGAGACGCGGGTGCAGGGAGCGGTGTCGGCGATCTTCTACGACGCGGAGGCGGACGTGCTGGAGGGCGCCGAGGATCGCCGCCGCACCAGCGCCGCGGTCGGCTTCTGACGGACGGGACAGGGAGTCTGCGCCGGCGGAAGGGTGCGGAATCTCCGAGGAGTGATTCGGACGGGAAGCGGAGCCGCCAGGAGGCGGTTTCCGGAGGAGGCCGCGCCGTGGCCCGGTGCGGAATCGAGGATGACCGGTCGGGAAGCGGAGCCGCAGGGCGACGGTTTCCGACGTGCGGAACAGGAGACGAGGATGGCGATTGCGGAGGCGTTTCTGCCGGAGTTCGACCAGGAAGCGGCGGGGGTGCGGCGGACGCTGGAGCGCGTGCCCGCCGACAAGTTCGAGTGGCGGCCCCACGAGAAGTCGGGGACGATGATCTGGCTCGCCGGGCACCTGGCGAACCTGCCGCAGTGGGCCACGTTGACCATGGCGGCGGACGAGCTGGACCTCGCCCCGGGAGGCGAGCCGATGCCGCAGCCTCCGGCGCCGGCCTCGGTCGAGGAGCTGCTGGCCACCTTCGACCGGCACGCCGCCGAGGCGCGGGCGGCCATCGCGGCGGCGAGCGACGGGGACTTCGTGAAGCCGTGGTCCCTGCTGAACAACGGCACGGTGATGATGACCCTGCCCAAGGTCGCGGTCGTCCGCAGCTTCGTGATGAACCACCTGATCCATCACCGCGCTCAGCTCGGCGTCTATCTCCGGCTGAACGACATCCCGGTGCCGTCGATCTACGGGCCGTCGGCCGACGAGACCCCGCCGGGGTTCTGACCCGTGCGCCGGCCGGCGGTCGCAGGATTGCCGTTCCGGCTCCCGCGACCGCCGGTGGCGCCGCGGCGGGCGGGCAGGCGGCCTGTGGAGTACACCTACCATCCGCGGATTCTCGAGGAGCTGGCCGGGTTCGGCCTGCGCCCCCGCCCGACGACGCCGCCGTCGCTCGCCAAGGAGTTCGTGAACGACCTCTACCGCCACGAGCTGCGCCGGCTGCGCCGGCAGCTCCGCTCGCGGGCGATCCCCAAGGAAGGCTACGCCGACCGGGTCGTGGTTCTCCGGAAGAAGTACTTCCTGCTCTCCATCCGGCTCGACCTCTGGGCGCGCGCCGGCGGAAGCTGACGGGACTCAGGCGATGGTGACGCCCGGGGAGAGATAGACGTCCTGGATCGCGTTCAGGAGGGCGACGCCTTCGGCCATCGGCCGCTGGAACGCCTTGCGGCCCGAGATGAGCCCGGTGCCGCCCGCCCGCTTGTTGATGACGGCGGTCTTCACCGCTTCCTTCAGGTCGCTGGCGCCCGACGAGGCGCCGCCCGAGTTGATCAGCCCGGCCCGGCCGAGGTAGCAGTTGGCGATCTGGTAGCGGGTCAGGTCGATCGGATGGTCGGTGGTCAGGGTGTCGTAGATCCGCTTGTGGGTCTTGCCGAACCCGACGGCGGGATAGCCGCCGTTGGTCTCGGGCAGCTTCTGCTTGATGATGTCGGCCTCGATGGTCACCCCGAGGTGGTTGGCCTGCCCGGTGAGGTCCGCCGCGGTGTGGTAGTCGGCGTCGGCGGTCTTGAACGCGGGGTTGCGGAGATAGCACCACAGCACCGTGAACATCCCGAGCTCGTGGGCCTGGTGGAACAGCTCGGAGACCTCCTGGAGCTGCCGCCGGGACTCTTCGGACCCGAAGTAGATCGTGGCCCCCACGCCCATCGCGCCCATGTCGAACGCCTGCTCGACGCTCGCGAACTGGATCTGGTCGTAGGCGTTGGGGTAGGAGAGGAACTCGTTGTGGTTGAACTTCAGGATGAAGGGAATCTTGTGCGCGTACCGGCGCGACAGGGCGCCGAGGACCCCCAGGGTCGACGCCACCGCGTTGCACCCCCCCTCGATGCCGAGCCGGACGATGTTCTCGGGGTCGAAGTAGGCGGGGTTCGGCGCGAACGAGGCGCCCGCGGCGTGCTCGATGCCCTGGTCGACGGGCAGGATCGAGACGTATCCGGTGCCCGCGAGCCGTCCCGACCCGAACAGCGCCTGCAGGCTCGTCAACACCCGCGCGGGGCGGTCCGACAAGGCGTAGCAGCGGTCGACGAAGTCCGGACCCGGCAGATGCAGATCGGACGCCGGAATCGTGCGGCAGCGATGTTCCAGCAGGGCCGCATCGTCGCCGAGGAGGCCGACGATGGCGTCCAGTTCCGTTGTGTCACGTTCGATGGTCCCAGTAGTCACGCGGGTATTTTCCGTTGCCCGGCGGGAGATTACAAGGCGGTCGCGCGGCCGGGACGGTGCCGCGGTCTCGGACGCGCGGTCCGTGCGGCCCTTTCGTCCCGGTGCCCGGGAGGGCAGGGCCGCGCCGGGACCGCGAGGCGGGTGGCCGGGGCTGCGGGTATACTGAAGGGCTGACTGTCGTCCAATCGTCCACCCTATGGAGCATCCGATGCGCGAGCACCTCCTCTTCACCTACAAGTTCAACCTCGGTCACCTCGAGTCGCTGGTCAAGGATCTGACCGACGAGCAGATGGTTCAGCAGCCGCACGGGCTGGTCAACCACCCGGCGTGGACGCTGTGTCATCTGGCGTCCGCCTCGAACCACACCGGAGTGGCCCTCGGCCTCGAGTCGACCTTCCCCGCGGACTGGGAGGCGGCGGCCAAGACCGGCGGCGTGCCGAGCGCCGACGCGTCCGGGTACCCGTCGAGGGATGCGCTGGTGGCCGAGCTGAAGAAGCAGCACGAGCGCGTGGCCGAAGCGGTGGCCAACGCCGACCTGGCGGCCTTCGCCAAGGAGTATCCCGACGAGAACACGCGCAAGCACTTCCCGACGGTCGGCGACTTCGTCGACTATCTGCTGTCGGCGCACGAAGCCAACCACATCGGCCAAGTCGCGGCGTGGCGGCGCGCGATGGGGCTGGTGTCGTAGCCGGCTAGCGGCCGACGATCCAGCCGAGGAGGGATCCGAAATCGGCGACCGGCACCCCGAACCCTGCCGGCGTCCAGTGGTTCATCATGTCGGCATGGGTCGGGCCCCCGAACGGGATCAGGCCGGTATGGAGGTCGAAGCCCTCCAGTGGGTTGATGCGCGGCGCACGGGCGTAGACGTTGACGTAGAAGTCGAGCTTGAGGCGCGAGCGCGCCTCCTCGCTGCTGGGCAGGACCTCGAGACCCCGCTTCACGCGCTCGAGGTTGATCGGCAGCTCGACCGCCGGCAGCGGGGGCGGCGTACTGCCTTCCTGGCCCGCGACCGGCGCCGCCGCGGGCGGGCCGAGCAGCAGGACGGCGAGCGCCGTCGTGGCGCGTGTGATCATCGGCGGATCCTCCAGCGGCGCAAGCGTGGTCGCCGATGCCGCAACTCCGACTGTACCACCCCGGGATCGTGCCGGCAACTCCGGCCGCGCCGCGCCCCCCGCGGGCTCCTGTAGAATGATCGCGGCATTGTCAGGCGCTTGCGCCGTAGAAGTTTCGTCCCAGCGAAACTTTCAACGCGACCGTAGGTCGCGCCAGGACCGAACAGTCATGACCGAGAAGACAGACGCGGCGCCGGCTTCCTCCCGCCCGGCCGGCCGACCCGCCGCGATGGCCTCCTTCGTGCCGGATCTGGTCGAACACGGCGCACCGGTGCGGGGCGTCCCGCAGACGCTGGACAACCGGCTGTTCGTCCAGCTCCAGGTGTTCACCGGGTGCGCCGACACCGGCCCGGTCGTCAACCTGGTGCGGGACAGCGGTCTCGAAGCGGCGGTCTACGCCAATCTGAACGACCCGCGCGGCGTGGGCATCGTGCTGATGTCCGAAGACCCCGCGCTGTTCGCCGAGGCGGCGCGGGGGCTGCTGACCGGACCGTACTTCCGCACGCTGACCCCGGTGCCCGCGTTCACCATGCTCGGCCGCACCTACTCGAGCGGACGCGAGGCGGACCTCGAGGACTTCCTGCTGCACCGGGTCCGGCGCCACGTCCTGAGTCCGGCGAATCCGTGGGGCATCTGGTATCCGCTGCGCCGCATCGGCGCCTTCAACCGGCTGCCGCGGGCCGAGCAGGGCCGCATCCTGATGGAGCACGGGACCGTCGGGCGCGGCTACGGCGAGCGGGGTCTGGCCCTCGACGTCCGCCTCGAGTGCCACGGCCTCGACCGCGACGACAACGAGTTCGTGATCGGTCTCATCGGCCCCGAGCTCTACCCGCTGTCGAAGCTCGTCAAGGACATGCGGCCCACCGTCCAGACCTCGGAGTACATCCGCGACATGGGCCCGTTCTTCGTCGGCCGCGTCCTCTACCAGGCGCCGGTTCCCGAGTCGGCGCGGGCCGACGACTCCGGATACTGACGTCCGGCTGTCAGGGCCAGAGAACGGCGACGCCGCTGGTGACGGATCTGTGAAATAATGGGCGGCCATCGTCGTGGACATCGATGCGGTCGGGGCCGGCGCGAGGGCGCCCCGGACTGGAGACGTACGGTATTGCAGTGGATTCGGCCGCGCGTGCGGCCGCCGTCGATCGGCAGGAGGACAGTTGTGAGAATCACCACACTCGTCGCCGCGTTCGTGTTGAGCTCGGCCGTACTGGCGTTGCCGGGCGGCGCCGCGGCCCAGGGGGCGGAAGCCACCCCGACGTTCGCCAGCGACGTCGCGCCGATTCTGTACCGGTCGTGCGTGAACTGCCATCGGCCGGGCCAGATCGCGCCGATGTCTCTCATCAACTATCAGGAAGTGCGGCCCTGGGCCCGATCGATCCGGACCAAGGTCGAGACCCGCGCCATGCCCCCCTGGCATCTCGATCGGCGCCTGGGAATCCAGAACTTCAAGAACGACCCGTCGCTGACCGACGCCGAGATCGCCATGATCTTGGCCTGGGTCGACGCCGGGGCGCCGCAGGGCAACCCCGCCGACACCCCGGCGCCGCCGGAGTTCGCGCCGGCCGACTCGTGGCAGATCGGCGACCCCGACCTCGTCGTGCAGTTCCCGACCTACACGGTGCCGGCGGCCGGCCCCGACCTGTTCGGGAACATGTTCACCGACATGGGGCTCGACGAGGATCGCTACATCACCGCGATTCAGACCCGGCCGATCGGCGACAAGGCCCGGCAGGTCGTGCATCACGCGCTGTCGTACGCGGTCGAGCCGAGCGATGACGAGGCGGACATGAGCGGCGGGCTGTTCCTCGTCGAGTACGCCTCCGGGAAGCAGGCCGAGATCTATCCGCCCGACTCGGGGCTGCTGCTGCCGGGGGGGAGCCAGGCGCGGCTCAGCTATCATCTGCACTCGATCGGCGAGGACGTCGACGCCGACGTCGAGATCGGCATCAACTTCCTGCCGGCGGGCGAGACGCCCGAGTTCATCCGGTACTCGCGGCAGCTCGGGGGCTCGCAGGGGGTGGTCACCGGCATCCTCGACCTCCCGGCCGGCGAGGTGTCGCGCTCGGACGGCTATGCCCGCTTCAACGAGGCGGCGCGCATCACCATGTTCCAGCCGCACATGCACATGCTGGGCGTCTACCAGTGCATCGAGTTCATCTATCCGACCCAGCCGGTCCGGGCCGAGACGGTGAACTGCGCCGGCTTCGACTACAACTGGCACATGAACTACAACTACAACGACGACGTCGCGCCCCTGATTCCAGCCGGCACGATCCTGCACGTGACGAGCTGGTTCGACAACTCGGCCGCCAACCGGGGAAACGTCGACCCGAGCAACTGGGTGGGCAACGGCGGGCGCACCATCGACGAGATGGGCTTCGCCTGGATCGGCTGGTACGACCTGACCGAGGAAGAGTACGAGGCGCAGCTGGCAGAGCGGCGGGCGGGGCGCGAACGCACCGACGACTGATCTCGTCCGCAGCGTCGTCGCACGAGGACTGGCGCCCGCCGTGTCGAACGGGGGGCGCTTTCGCGGGAATGAACCCGGCACGGGGGCGGGAAGGTTTCGCCCCCGGCGCCGGTCCGTTCGAGACAGCCATGTTGAACCGGTCGAGACGACTCACGCCGTTGCTGGTCCTGGTCTTTGTCCTCGGCGCCGCCGCCGAGGGGCGGGCCCAGGCCGACCCGCAGAACTTCCTGTTCAGCTCGGGGCAGTCGATTCAGCCGTTCTTCGACGGGTGGTCGCACCATCCCGACGGCGGCTTCGATATGCACTTCGGGTACCTGAACCGGAACTACGTCGAGGATCTGCACCTTCCCGTCGGCGCCGGCAACCGGATGTCGCCGGGCGAGCCCGACCAGGGACAGACGACCTACTTCTACCCGCGGGCGAACCGGCGCGTTTTCAGCGTGCGGGTGCCGGAGGACTGGGGCGACCGGCGGCTGGAGTGGCAGGTGACGGTGGGCGACGAGACCCACCGGGCCCTCGGCTGGCTGCAGCCGGAGTGGGAGATCTTCGCGAACCGCGCCGCGGCGCGGGCCGGCGGGCAGGGCGACAACCAGCCGCCGGCGCTCGCCGTCACCGCCCCGGTGGGCGCGGTCGCCGGCGAGCCGGTGACGCTGACCGCGGCGGTGACCGACGACGGGCTGCCGCCGCCCCGGCAGCGCGGCGGCGGCACCGGCATCCCCCCGACCTTCGAGCGGGTTTCCGACCAGCCGACCCTGCCCGTCAACGTGCCGCAGCTCCAGGCCTCGGCCCGCAAGCGTCCTGTTCGCACCCCGGTGGAGCAGGTCACCGTGACCTGGACGCAGCTGCGGGGGGCGGCCGGGGTGACCCTCGAGCCCGAGGAAGACGCCCCCGAGGGTTCGGCCGTGGTGACCGCGGTCTTCCCGACTGCGGGGGAGTATCTGTTCCGGGTGCAGGCGTCCGACACCCTCGCCACGGTGACCGAGGAGGTCTCGGTCGCCGTGCGGTAGCCGACAGCCCGGCAATCGTCTGGCGGCCCCGCTCGCCGGCCCCGGCAATTCTGCAGGAGGCCGCACAGTTCCGCGGCGCCTGCACGATGTCCTTCCCCGATCTGCGCGCATTCCTCGATCGTCTCCGGCGCGATGGGGACCTGGTGGAGATCTCCGTTCCCGTCGAGCGGTCGCTCGAGGCGGCCGAGATCCATCGCCGGGTGGTGGCGGCCGGCGGCCCCGCGTTGCTGTTCACCAACGTCGCGGACGCCGACTTTCCGGTGGTCACCAACCTGCTCGGCACCGCGCGCCGGGCCGAGCTGGCGTTCGGCGAACGGCCTCAGCGCCTGATTCGGCGGCTCGTCGAGCTGATCGAGACCCTGATGCCGCCCACGCCGTCGCGGCTCTGGGCGGCCCGAGACGTCGGCGCCGAGCTGCTCCGGATAGGGATGCGGCGGAGGCGGGGCGGACCGGTGACCGACGTGGTGACGAACGACGTGCGCCTCGATCGCCTGCCCGCGCTGACGACCTGGCCGGACGACGGCGGCCCGTTCATCACCCTGCCCACGGTGTTCACCGAGCACCCCGACGGGCGCGGTCACAACCTCGGGATGTACCGCCTGCAGATCCACGATGCGCGCACCACCGGCATGCACTGGCAGATCGGCAAGGGGGGCGGCTTTCATTACGCCGTGGCCGAGGGGCGGGGCGCCGCCCTGCCCGTCACCGTCTTCCTCGGCGGTCCACCGGCGTTGATTCTGGCCGCGGTGGCGCCGTTGCCCGAGAACGTGCCCGAGCTGATGCTCGCGTCGCTGATCGCGGGCGATCGCCTGCGGCTCGTCGAGGGCCTGGGGCCCCACCCGGTGCCGGCCGGCGCGGAGTTCGCGCTGATCGGGTCGGTGCCGCCCGAGACCCGCCGGCCCGAGGGGCCGTTCGGCGACCACTACGGGTACTACTCGCTGCGCCACGACTACCCGGTCTTCGAGGTCGACCGGATTGCGCGCCGCCATGACGCCATCTTCCCCGCCACCGTGGTCGGCAAGCCCCGCCAGGAGGACTTCTTCATCGGCGACCTCCTGCAGGACCTGCTGTCGCCGCTGTTCCCGGTCGTCATGCCCGCCGTCGAGCAGCTCTGGTCGTACGGCGAGACCGGCTACCACTCGTTGTCGGCGGCCGTCGTCCGGCAGCGCTATGCCCGCGAGGCGATGGCCAGCGCGTTCCGGATTCTCGGCGAGGGGCAGCTCTCGCTGACGAAGTTCCTGCTGGTGACGGACCGCCCGGTCGACCTGCGCGACTTCCGGGCGACGCTCGAGCACGTCCTCGCCCGAACCAATCCGGAGACCGATCTCTACGTGTTCTCGAACCTGTCGATGGACACCCTCGACTACACCGGACCGGCCGTGAACCACGGCTCGAAGGGCGTCTGGCTGGGCCTCGGCGACCCCGTCCGCGAGCTTCCCGGCGAGTTCTCGGCGGCCGAGCTGCCGGCGTTCATCGACGAGGTCCGGGTGTTCTGCCGCGGGTGCCTGGTGGCCGCCGGGGCGTCCGCGGCCGACGACCCGGACCTGCCGGCGCGGGTGGCGCCGCATCCCGCGTTCCGCGGCTGGCCGCTGGTGGTCCTGACCGACGACGCCGACCGCGCGGCCCGCAGCGCCATGAACTTCCTGTGGACGACGTTCACCCGCTTCGAGCCCGCCGCCGACATCCACGCCGCGTCCACCCGCGTGGTGCGGAACCACCTGGTGCGCACCGCCCCCATCGTCATCGACGCGCG
This sequence comes from Vicinamibacterales bacterium, assembly GCA_965206705.1. GTDB lineage: Bacteria > Acidobacteriota > Vicinamibacteria > Vicinamibacterales > UBA8438 > JAJEEA01. The sequence continues at coordinate 27,980 of CBDBKJ010000002.1, forward strand.
GCTGCCGCCGTCGTTCCCGGCCGAGCTCACCTGCCGCCCCGACGTGGCCGCGACGGTCTCCCGCCGCTGGCGCGAGTACTTCCCCGACCGGGCCGTCGAGATGGGCGACGCCGAGCGCGGCCATCTCGACTGAGGGGGGGCATCGACCGCCACGTCGCGGGTAACGGGTATCTCGTCCGCGATGCGGTCATCTCGGCCGAGCCAGGTGCGTCGATTGCGGACGGGCGGATCCGCATCGCCGCGCGCCGGCCCCGGCGGCAGGTCGGGGAAGCCGGGAGCGGTCCGTCCGTGTTCGGACCCTCTTGGCTGGACGGGAACGGACGGCAGCGGATACTCTCGTCGCCGGATTGGCGCGCAGGAGGGATGGTCGATGTCGAGGAACCCTGGACCGGCGAGGTCGGCGGTGTTTTGCGGTCTGTGTCTGGCCGTCGCGGTGGCTGCGCCGGCGGCGGGCCAGCAGGACGTCGAGCGCGAGAACCTCACCGACATCCGCGACGTGAACGTGGTCGTCGCCGACCTCGCCGACGACGTCGAACGCACTGGGCTCACGCGGCGCGGCCTGCTCGACGCGGTCGAGCGGCGCCTCGAGGACTGCGGGGTCCCGCTGGGGAGCTCGCGGCAGGCGGCCGACCTGTACGTGAACGTGACCACTCATCTCGGGGTCACCGGCCTCTATGCCTACTACGCCCGCGTGTCCGTGCAGCAACTGGCCACCATCGAGGGCAACCAGCTTCGGGCGTACGTCGACACCTGGGACCTGGCGAGTCTGGGAACCACAGGTGGCGCCAACCTGCCCCAGGTCGAACAGGTCGTGCTGCAACTGGTGGACCTGTTCTGCGACGACTACTTCGAGGTGAACGAGCCTCGGAGGTGAGCGCCGGCCCCTTTCTTTCGGTCGCCTTCGGCGCGCGCCGAGGCGGCTCGCGGGAATAGGCGGGCCGCCTCGAGAGTCTCTGTAATCAGCTACCGGCGAGCCGCGGACAGGCCGTCGGGCCGGGGCGCCAGCCGAGCTGGCGAGGGCATGCCACCCGGTGTTCCTGGTGACCAGATGACAGGTCCGGCACGCAGTCGATGCCGGCGCAGACCGAGCGGGGAGGCGACGATGAAGGCACTGAATTTCCGAAAGGCGACGTGGATGGTGGCGGCCGGTGTGCTGGTGGCGGCCGGGATGTTCGCGGTCGCGGACGTGGCGTGGGGTCAGCCGGACGGCGGCCGGCGCGGACGGATCGGCCGCCGCGGTGGACCCGGCGGACCGGGCGGACCCGGCGGGGCGGGCGGTGTCCTGACGGTCCCGTTGCGCCAGCTCGGCCTCAGCGAGGAGCAGCGGGACGCGGTGCGCGGCGTGCTGGAGGAGAGCCGCGAGGCGTTGCGGGAGGCCGGGGAGCAGGTGCGGGCGTCGCGGCAGGCCCTCAGCGAAGCGGTGGGGACCGGCGGCGACCCCGATGAGGCCGCCATCCGGACCGCGGCGACCGAGCTCGGGACGGCCCAGGGCGCGGCGGCGCTCGCAAGGGCGTCGGCGCGGGCGCGGATCTGGCAGGTGCTGACGCCCGACCAACGGACCGCCGCCGACGTGATGCGAACGGCGCGGGAGCAGCGGATGGAGGAGCGGCGCGAGCGTCTCACGGAGCGCCGCGAACGCTGGGAGGGGCGCCGCGACCGCGGGCGTGAGCGCCGCGAACGGCGCCGGGAACGCCAGCGCGGATAGGATCGGGCCGGCGGGCGTGGGCCTCGAACGGCGCAGTCCCTTCCGGGGGCTGCGCCGTTCTTTTTTTGGGCGCGGTCCGCCGGTCCTGCGCCGTCCGGCGCGGGATCACTGACCGGAGCCGGCGAGGTCCGCCTTCATCTGCTGCCACGCCTGCCGCGCTGCTTCCACCGAGCCTTCGTCCTTGATGGTGGTGGCGCCGTCCGGCGCGGGATCACTGACCGGAGCCGGCGAGGTCCGCCTTCATCTGCTGCCACGCCTGCCGGGCTTCTTCCACCGAGCCTTCGTCCTCGATGGTGGTGATGTCCCCCGGGTCGCGGTCGACGATGACCGCCCGCAGCACCCGGCGCATGATCTTGCCGCTGCGCGTCTTCGGCAGCATCGTCACGAAGTTCAGCTCGCCGACCACCGCGATGGGGCCCAGCTCGCGCCGAATCGTCTCGATCAGGGCCCGGCGCAGGTCGTCCGACGGCGTCTGGTGCTGCTTGAGGAGGACGAAGGCGGAGATCACCTCGCCGCGGGTCTCGTCGGGGCGCCCCACGACGCCGCACTCGGCCACCGCGGGGTGCTTCAGGCACGCGCTCTCCACCTCGATGGTCCCGATCCGGTGGGCGGCGATCTTGATGATCTCGTCCGCGCGCCCCCCGAACCACAGGTAGCCGTCCTCGTCGACGTGGGCCGAGTCGCCGCTGAAGTAGACCCCCGGGATCTTCTGCCAGTAGTCGCGGCCGTAGCGCTCGGGTTCGCCCCACAGCGAGGCGGTCAGCCCCGGGAACGGGCGCTTGAGCACCATGATGCCCTTCTCGCCGGTGTCGCACGGGGCGCCGTCGCTGCCCACGATGGCCGCGTCGATGCCCGGCAGGGGCAGGGTCGCCGACCCCGGCTTGATCGGCAGCAGGCCCAGCCCGTAGGGGTTGCCGAAGACGGGGCCGCTCGTCTCGGTCTGCCACATGTGGTCGATGACCGGGATGCGACCCCCGAGGACGGTGTTCTGCAGCCAGTCCCACGCCGGCGGGTTCAGCACCTCGCCGGCCGAGAAGATGCGCTCGACCCGGGCGTGGTCGACGCCCTGGAGCGGCGCGTCGCCGTAGCGCATCAGGGCCCGGATGGCGGTGGGCGACGTGAAGATGCCGGTGGCGCCTATCTCCTCCACCACCGCCCGCCACGTGCTGTCGGGCTCGGGGTAGTCGAGGGCCCCCTCGAACACCACCGTCGTGCAGCCGACGAGCAGGGGGGCGTAGACCATGTAGCTGTGGCCGACGATCCAGCCGATATCCGACGTCGCCCACCAGACGTCGTTCGGCCGCATGCCGAAGCACCACCGGGCCATGCTCGCGATGTGCACCTGGTAGCCGCCGTGGGTATGGACCGCGAGCTTCGGCTTGGCGGTGGTCCCCGACGTGGCGAGGATGAACGCCGGCTCGTTCGCCTCCATCGAGACCCAGTCGCCCGAGTTCCCGGCGCCCCCCGCGAGGAAGTCGTTCCACGACATTTCCGTCGCGGGGTCGAGCGGCGGCGTCGGGTCGGCCCGCTGCAGCACCACCACCCGTTCCACCGGGTGCCCCGGCCCGCGCAGCGCGTCGTCGACGATCGGCTTCAACGGGACGTCCCTGCCCTTCCGGTAGGTGACGTCGGCCGTGAACACGACGCGCGAGCCGCTGGCGGTGATGCGGTCGGCCAGCGCCGAGGCCCCGAAGCCCGCGAACACCACCGAGTGGATGGCGCCGATGCGCGCGCACGCCAGCATCAGGAACACCGCCTCGGGGCAGGTCGGCATGGAGAGGGTCACCCGGTCGCCGCGCTCGACCCCGAGGGCGCGCAACGCGGCCGCGACCCGGGTCACCTGGAACTGCAGCTGGGCATAGGTGCAGACCATCCGGTCGTTCCGCTCGTTCAGGTACACCAGGGCGGCGCGCCCGCCCTCGCCGGCCGCCACGTGGTGGTCGATCGCGTTGTGCGCGAGATTGGTTCGGGCGCCCACGAACCAGCGGAACGTCGGCGGGTCCGGCGCATAGACCTGGTCCCAGAGCCGGAACCACGGCAACCCGCGGGCCGCCCGTTCCCAGAAGCCTTCCGGGTCCCGGCGCCCCTCGTCAATCCAGCGCTGCACGATCGGGGGGATGAGCTGCATCGTCTCGTTTCTCCGGTTGGCAGTCCGTGGTGAAAGCCCCGCTGCATTCGAGTGGCGATGCATCCCGCCTGACTGCGTTGTTCGTCGGTTGCATATGGCCAATATGCGCCCTCCTCACGCCTTGTCAGGCAGGCGCCTCGCCACTCTCGGCGCAACGCGGGGTTCCACCACGGGCTGCTAGACTCGTCCGAATGTCACGCCACGTGACGGTCGGGCTGCACGCCACCATTGTCGCCGTCACCGGCGCCGAGCCCCGGGTGCTGACGGTGTCCGGCGGCGGGGCCCACGACCCCATGCCGGCCCTGCCGTTCGGTCCCCTCGACCCGGACCGCCACCGCACCCTCGAGCTCGGGCTGCGGGCCTGGGTCCGCGAGCAGACGGGCATGGACCTGGCGCACGTCGAACAACTGTACACGTTCGGCGACCGGGACCGCGCGGGGGCGGGGGGCGGGCGCACCCGGGTGATCGCGGTGGCGTACCTCGCCCTGGTGCGCGAGCGCCATCCCGCGGCGGGGCATCCGGCCGCGTGGCAGCCCGTCTATCGCTTCCTGCCGTGGGAGGATCGTCGCGACGGCGAGCCGGCCCTGCTGCGCGACCGCATCCGGCCCGCCCTCGACGCCTGGATCGCGGGGGCGCCGGAAGGCGGCGGCCGGCGCGAGCGCCGGGGCCGCGCCGACATCACCTTCGGGTCGGGGGCCGCGCCGTGGGACGCCGAGCGGGTGCTCGACCGCTACGAGCTGCTCTACGAGGCGGGGCTGGTGGCCGAGGAGCGGCGCGACCGGGCGCCGCGGGGCCGGCGCGGGGGGGCCGGCGGCCCGCCGGGGTTCGGGGCGCCGCTCGCCCTCGACCACCGGCGCATTCTCGCCACCGCGCTCGGCCGGCTGCGCGGCAAGCTCAAGTACCGGCCGCTGGTGTTCGAACTGCTGCCCGAGACCTTCACCCTGCTGCAGCTGCAGCAGACGGTCGAGACCCTGGCCGGCGTCCGCCTCCACAAGCAGAACTTCCGGCGGCTCGTCGAGCGCGGCGCCCTCGTCGAGGGCACCGGCCGGGTCGAGCCCGCCACCGGCGGCCGGCCCGCCGAGCTCTTCCGTTTCCGCCGCGAGGTGCAGCACGAGCGCCCCGCGCCGGGGGTGGGGCTGCCGGGTCTCCCGGTCACCGGCTCCTGAATCAACCTGCGGTGCGGCGAGGGTTTTGGGCGTAGCCCCGTCACACACTGCGCTCCGATACCGCTTTCTTCTCCGCGGCCGACATCTCGCGGCGCTTTCTCGCCGGCTTGGTTTCGGGCTTGCTCTCCGCGACGGCGGCAGCCGCCTTCCGCGATGTCGCCGGCACGGTCCAGTTCAGCTTCACGCCCATCCGGACCGGCGCGTTCGAGTTCACCGTCGGCGACGTCCTCTCGGTCTGCCGTCGGCGCGCGGACGGTGGCCGCACCGCGGCGGGGACATTCACCGTCAGATAGCCTGGCGGCGGCGAGTCGCGGTGGTCGTGGACGCAGTCTCGCGAGCGTCCGGCCCGCCGCGAGTCCCGCTCAACGTGCCGCTCGTGAGATCCGTGCCGCCGGGCGGATGACATCCGAAGCTGGATGCCGCCCGTTCCGGCGAGACACAAGTGCGATTTCGGTGGGGTGGCCGCTATGACGCCATGAGCCAGAGGCGTCGCACGAACTGCAGATAGACGGACCGAAGGTCCTGGGACCGCCCGGCGTCGGTCGCCGGTCGGATCGAGGCGCGGGGGTGCTGGCGAGGCGGCGCGGCAGAGAGCCGCAGCCGCGGGTGGGCATTACGGGCGACGGTCGTCCCGGGCGCATGTCGTCGTGTCGGCAAGGTTTCGTTTCCTCCTTATGTGCCATAGGCAGGGCTGATGGTGACCTGCCCAAACGGACTATTATAGACCAACGCTCGCCGACCTCGCTTCGCCACTCTTCTCTGGTTGACCGCCGCCGACCCTCCGGGAGGGCGGTGTCCGGCCCCGACCAACCCTGCCAGGGAGTCGGCGTTGACATCCCTTTATGCTCACGGCTAGAATAACAGTTCGTAATTCTCATTGTGAGCATAATGGAAAGCGAACCCCTGACCGTTCCCGAACCTGAACCGCCCCGGCTCGACTACACGCCGGCGGTGGCGGCCCGCACCGCGGACCTGTACGAGCGGGTGCGGGCGGTGATTCCCCCGGTGGAGTGGCCGGTGCACGCGCCGTACGTCGACGCCATCCGGCGCCTGAAGGAGCGCCGGGGGGCGGTGGTGCTGGCCCACAACTACCAGACGCCGGAGATCTTCCACGGCGTCGCGGATCTGTGCGGCGACTCGCTCGCGCTGGCGCAGCAGGCGGCCGACACCGAGGCGGACGTCATCGTCGTCTGCGGCGTCCACTTCATGGCCGAGACCGCCAAGATCCTCAGCCCCGATCGGACGGTGCTGATTCCCGACCTCGAGGCGGGCTGCTCGCTGGCGTCGTCGATTACCGCGGCCGACGTGCACCGGCTGCGCGAGCGCTACCCCGACGCCCCGGTCGTGACCTACGTCAACACGTCGGCCGACGTGAAGGCGGCGTCGGACATTTGTTGCACCTCGTCCAACGCCGTCGAGATCGTGGAGTCGCTCGGGGCCGAGCGCGTCATCTTCCTGCCGGACGAGTATCTCGGCCGTTACGTGGCGAGCCGGACCGACGTCGAGATCGTTCTCTGGCAGGGCCACTGCGAGGTGCACGAGCGGTTCCGGGCCGAGGACCTGCGCGACTACCGGACGAGCTGGCCGGGCGTGCAGATCTACGCCCACCCGGAGTGCCCGCCCGACGTGTTGGCCGAGGCCGACTACGTGGGCTCGACGGCCGGCCTGCTGCGGCACGTCGACGCCGTGCGCCCCGAGCGGGTGGTGTTGGTCACCGAGTGCTCGATGAGCGACAATGTCGCGGTGGCCCACCCCGAGGTGGAGTTCATCCGGCCCTGCAATCTGTGTCCGCACATGAAGCGGATCACCCTGCCGAAGATTCTGGCGTCGCTCGAACGGATGGAGCACGAGGTGACGATCGATCCGGCTGTCGCGGGCCGCGCCCGCCGTGCGGTCGAACGGATGCTCGAGGTCGGCCGCGGGGCGGGCGGATGATCCGCCGCGCCGGGCCGTTGGCGCACCGATGATCGATGACCGACGCCGGCCCGCGGTGGCGTTGCCCCTGCCCCTGCACTACGAGGCGCTCGTGCGCCGCGAGCTCGCGGTCGATCTCGGGTCGGCCGGCGACATCACCACCGACGCGATCGTGCCGGCGGACCGCCGCGCCGCCGGGCGGATCGCCGCCCGGCGGGCCGGGCGCGTCTGCGGATTGCGGTGCGCCCTGCTCGCGTTCGAGGCGCTCGGCCCGGTGCGCCACGCCATCGAGCACGACGACGGCGCGGACGTGCCGGCGGGCGCGGTGCTCGCGACTGTCGAGGGTCCCGCGCGAGCCCTCCTCTCGGCCGAGCGGACCGCCCTCAACTTCCTGGGTCACCTGTCCGGCATCGCCACCGCCACGCGTGACCTCGTCGACCTCGCGGCCCGCGCCGGCCCCGCCCGCATCGTCTGCACCCGCAAGACGACGCCCGGCCTGCGCGCGCTCGAGAAGTACGCGGTGCGGGTGGGCGGCGCCGCGAACCATCGCTTCGGCCTCTACGACGCGGTGCTCGTCAAGGACAACCACCGGCTGATCGCGGGCGGGGTCGGCCCCGCCGTCGCCCGGGCGCGCGCCGCGCAGGGACACCTCGTCCAGGTCGAGGTGGAGGTGGATACCCTGGAGCAGTTGCAGCAGGCGCTCGACGCGGGCGCCGACGCCGTGCTCCTCGACAACCTGTCGATCGCCGATCTCACCACCGCGGTGGCCCTGGTCCGCGGCCAAGCCACGACCGAGGCGTCCGGGGGCGTCACCGCCGAGACCATCGGCGAGGTCGCCGCCACCGGGGTCGACCTGATCTCGGTTGGCTGGATCACCCACAGCGCGCCGGCCCTCGACATCGGTCTCGACTTCACGGCGGCCTGACCGCGGCCTTCGCCGGACCCGTCAGGACGCTGACGGAAATCACCTTGCCTTGTGCCAGGCGCGCCAAGCCGCAGAAACGGGGCTGCGCCCGGGTGCAGTCGGCAACCGTATATCGATCACTGTCCTTTACCGATACGCCGCCGCCTGGATCTCGTACAGCTCGGCGTAGTGTCCCCCCGCCGCCATCAGCTCCTCGTGACTGCCCACCTCGACGACGCGCGCGCCGTCGAGGACCACGATGAGGTCGGCCATGCGCACCGTGCTGAACCGGTGGGAGACCAGCAGGGTGATGCGGCCGGCGGTCGCCCGGTCCCCGTTGCCGTTGTCGCGGGCGGCGTTCGCGAAGCGCTCGAACAGCGCATGCTCGGTCTCGGCGTCGAGCGAGGCGGTCGGCTCGTCTAGCACCAACAGCAGCGGTTCGTCGCGCATGAAGCCGCGCGCCAGGGCCAGCTTCTGCCACTGTCCGATGCTCACCTCCACGCCGTTCGGCCAGGTCGGGCCGAGCTGGGTGTCGAGGCCGTGGGCCAGCGTGCGGACCACGTCCTCGGCGCCGGCCCGGCCGATGGCGGTATCGACGGCCGGGCGCTCGTCGAGGCGCGGCACGTCGCCGACCCCGACGGTCCGTTGCGCCGGCAGCTCGAAGCGGAAGAAGTCCTGGAAGGCGCCGGCGAGGCGCGCCCGCCAGTCGGCTGCCGGCACGCGGGCGAGATCGTGGCCGTCCACGAGGATGCGGCCGGCGCTCGGCTCGTACATCTTGCCGAGGAGCTTGACGAGGGTGGTCTTGCCGGCCCCGTTCTCGCCGACGAGGGCGACGACGGCGCCGGCCGGGAGCGTGAGGTCGACGTTCTCCAGCACCCGGCGCTCGGTGCCGGGATAGGCGAACGACACGTTCTCGAGCGCGATGCCGCGCGCAATGGACGCGGGGGCCGGCCGGTCGGCGCGCTCGGCCTGCGCGGCCGCGTAGTCCTCGAGCCACGCGAGCCGCCGCGAGCCGTCGAGCCAGAAGCCGCGCAGGAAGCCGATCTCGCCCACCGTGGCGCTGACGTACCCGGCCAGACGCGACCCCGCGGCGAGCAGCAGCAGGACGTCGCCCGGCGAGGCCCGCAGGCCCGCGGCCACGAAGACGACGGCGCCGACGTATCCCGCGCCGAAGACGCTCCAGCCGAGGGCGTGCCAGCCGGCGGTGGCCCAGCGCGCGGCCGCGACGGGGCGGTACCAGCGTTCCCAGGCGGCGCGCCGGTCGCGCACGAGGCGGCGGCCGATGCCGGTGACGCGGACGTCCTTGCCGGGCGCGGCGGTCGTGGCGGTATCGAACAGGTGCCGGGCCAGCCGCTGGGCCTGCGCCCCCTTCTCCTCCGCCGCGCGCTCCACCACCGGGCGCCACGAGGCGGTCGCCACCGTCGGCAGCGCGCACAGCGCGAGCAGGGCCAGCGCCGGATGAATCGACACCAGCAGGCCGATGATCACGGCCAGCCGCAGCACCCAGCCGCAGGTGTTGAACAGCGACATGTACATGTGGTCGAGCACGAACACCTGGTTGCGCAGCATCGCGAGCCGGTCCAGCCAGGCCGGCCGCTCGTGGTGCTCGACGGTGGCGACGCTCGCCTGCAACCCCGCGACGTGGGACTCGAGGGCGATGGTGACGCGGTCGCGGAACCGGCGCTGGGTCCGATCGCTGGCGACGCGCAGCACCCAGGTCAGGGTTGCGGAGGCGGCGAGGCCGGCCGACGCGACCCGCACGAGCGTCGCGTCGTCGCCGAGCAGACCGTCGGCCAGCAGCTTCAGCCAGACCGCCATCAGCGCGTCGGGCAGGGCGGCCAGCAGGGACAGCCCGAAGGCCGCGGCCAGCAGCGCCGGCTCGGCGTCGAAGCCGCGCCGGAGCGCGCGCCACATCGACGGCAGCGCCGCGGGCATATCGTCGCCGGCGCGCGCCCGGTCAGTCGAGGACATCGAGACCCGTCTCTTCCTCTTCTTCCGCGAAGCGCTGCGCCTGCAGATCGAACATCGTCTGGTAGCGTCCGCCCCGCGCCATCAGCTCTTCGTGGGTGCCGAGCTCGATCACCCGCCCGTGCTCGAGGACGCAGATCCGGTCCGCGCGGCGGACGGTGGAGAAGCGGTGCGAGATGAGGATGGTCGTCGTCTCGCGGGTCGCGGTCAGGATGCGCTCGAAGATCTCCGCCTCGCCCCGCACGTCGAGCTGCGCCGTCGGCTCGTCGAGCAGCACGACGCCCGCCCCCTGCCGCACCGCCGCGAGGGCCCGGGCCAGGGCCACGCGCTGCCACTGCCCGCCGGACAGGTCGGTGCCGCCGTCGTAGCCGCGGGCGAGAATGGTGTCGAGGTCGGCCAGATTCGCCGCGCCCGCCTTCGCCAGCGCCTCGCGCACCACCGCCTCGGGCGCGCCGGCCGGCGCCACGTTGTCGGCGAGCGGCAGCTCGAAGCGCGCGAAGTCCTGGAACACCGCGGTGATGCGTTCGCGCCAGGACGCGACGTCGAGCTCGCGCAGGTCGACGCCGTCCACCTCGATGGCGCCCTCCTGCGGCTCGTACAGCCGGCACAGCAGCTTGGCGAGGGTCGTCTTGCCGGCCCCGTTCCGGCCCACGATGGCGAGCGACGAGCCGGCCGGAATGGTCAGGTCGAGCCCCTCCAGCACCGGCGCGTCCGTTCCGGAGGGATAGGCGAAGCGCACGCCCGAGAAGCGGATCTCGCGCGCCGGCAGGCCGGCCGCCGGCTTCGAGCCGCGGGTCAGGGCCCCGCGCGGCGCCATCGCCTCGTGCAGCCGGAGCACCGCCGCGGTGGGCGCTCCCGCGCCGTCGAGGGCCCAGGACAGGCCGCCGAAGGCGATCATGCTGGCCCCGACGGCGGCGCTCGCGAACGTCACCAGGCGGTCGAGGGGCAGCGCGCCGGCGGTGACGTCGGCGGCCAGCGACCAGAACACGATGGCGTTGGCGGTCAGGACCAGGACCAGGCTCGCCGCCACCGGACGCTCGCGCAGCTTCGTCGCCTCCCAGCGCAGGTCGTGGAGCCGCCGCCGGTGGCGCCGGAAGCGCTCGATGGTCCAGCCGCCGAGGCCGAACAGCCGCAGCTCCTTGGCGGCGGGCGCGTCCACGGCGAGCCGGTACGCGTAGTCGGCGTGCCGCTGTGCCTCGCGCACCGCGTCGGTCTGGCGGTCCTTCCAGACCCCGCTCTCGCGCAGGAGCCAGTGCGTGGCGAGCCACGCCCCGCCGAGCAGCAGCGGCGCCCACCACGCGTAGGCGAAGAGGATGGCGGCCGCCGCCAGTCCGCCCAGCAGCTCGATGAGGCCGAACGCGATGAAGTCCATCGAGATCGTCAGCGGCGGTCCGCTGATGCCGAGGTCGAAGTCGCGCGCCATCGACAGGTCGGAGGCCAGCGCCGGATCCTCGAGGTGACCGATGCCCGGCGGGTCCACGCAGGCCACCGTCAACTCGTCGTAGAGCCAGGCCGCGGCGGCGCTGCCGAGGTTGCCGCCCGCCGCCCCGTGCAGCGGCGGCAGCACCTGCAGCAGGACGAACACGATGCCCACGCCCGCGAGCGGCCAGGCCAGCGCGCCGCCCCCCTGCACCGCCCCGACGAGCACTCCCATCGCGACCGCGAGCAGCGCCGGCAGGAGGCTGCGCACCACGAGGACGCTCCACCAGACCGTGGCCAGGAACGGGTTCGCGCGCGGCAGGATGGCCAGGAACTTCCACTCCGGGCGTGCGCGAAGGCGCGCGATCAGCGACATGGGCATCAGGAGTCTCGGTCCGGTTCGAGGTGTCGGTCGCCCGCGCTGTCGCGCTCAGCCATCCCTCGGGTCCCGGATGCGTTGGACACGTTCGATTCCGGCGCCCTCACTCTCGGGATCCGGCATGCCGCTCCGCGAGTTGGACGAAGCGGTCGGCCGCATCGACCGCGGCCGCCGCCTGCGACTCCCCGAACGCCTCGAACGGCACGCCGCCGGCGAGGCCGTTCGGGTAGCGGGTCGGCACATAGTACTGATCGAGGATGCCGGCCAGCTCGCGCAGGTCGCGCAGCTCGGGCATCCGATCGGAGTACCGAGAGATGAGAGTCACCAGCGAATGGCCGAGCACCGTGCGCTCGCCCAGCCCGTAGGCGAGCGCCTTGAGCGCCTTTTCGGACGCCTGCTGTGCCGTGAAGCACGCCTGCGCGTAGAACTGCTCGCGGAGGGCGACGCGGGCAAACGCGAGGTCGTTGGCGGCCTGCCGCCGCCAGCGGTCAGCTTCCGCCCCCGCGTCCCACATGGATCTGTCTCGCGTCGGCGAGCGCGTCGACGAGGAACGGCCGCTCCTCCGCCTGCATGCGTGCGAACTCCTCGGGCGTGTAGACCAGCAGGTCGACTCCGACGCCCGCGTCCACGATCGCCGGCAGATAGTCGCGGAACCGGTCGACGAACGGCCGGTCCGTCGGCGCCACCACGATGACGTCGATGTCGCTGCCGGCCCACGCCGTCCCGCGGGCATGCGACCCGAAGATCCACGCGGCGTGGGCGCCCTGGGCGTCCAGGAGCGGCCGGAGGGCGCCAAGGAAGCCGTCGAGCTGCGTCACGCCGTCATTCTACGCGCTGGGTGCGCCGCCTGCGACAACGACAGGCACGGCGGCACCAGATTCCTGGGTGATCCCTTTCGCAGGCAGAGTCTCCAGTGATCCTCCACTCCAGACGGTCAACCCTTTCCAACCGGCGGCAAATAGGTCTCCGACAGCGACCTCAGGAACCAACTCGCATCAGCGAACGCGTCGTGGTCAAAGTTCCAGTAGCCCTTCTGCGCCGCGACGCCCACCGACACGTGTGGTTTCGGTTTCGTGGCAAGGTACGCATGTGCTCGGGGTCGTACTGTGTCGATTCCGGGCTCTCCTAAAACAGGTGTGGGTGGTCGGAGCCGATTCGGCGGGTCCACGAGGCGCGCTGACGGCGAAAAGGCAGCTCGGAACTGACCCGCGGATTCCGCTTCCGGGGCGGGCGTGCGGTGGCTTGCTGCGGATGTGGGGCGGGGTAGCTACGGGACGGCCGGCGTGTCAAAGCTCCGGTCCTTCGGATGCACGCCGGCCGTCCCTCCGCTCAGAGAGCAGTTATGGGCCTTGCGGCCCGCTGGACGGGGGCGTCCCGGCCGTCGACGATGCCGGACGCGCGAGGCAGTCGGCGCGTGGGCCTGACGTGCGGGGGTCACGGGGCTTTCGCGAACGCGGGGGTTTTTCTGGCTGGGGCGGCATCGAACTGGGGATCCCTACCCACACCTGTTTCAGGAGACTCCGATTCCGCCGGCGTTTCGACGCACTTGAGGAAGTCGCTTATGCAGCGGTCCTCCCGCGTGTTCGCAAATGTTTCGCAGAGCAAGGTCTCCAACATTCCGTCGTTTCCCTCACCTGGCAGAATCAAGACACTCACGGTGGGGTCCGAAACGGACTGCCTGACGGGACTCATCGGCACAGACAAGCCGGCGTTTCTCAAGGCTGTACATACACTCTGAAACGCTGCTGCGGCTGCTCGCGTCGTGGGAGAGCCCGGAGGCTGCGGATAGGCTTCCGACGCTTCAGTCCTGGTCGCGTCGGCCGACCGCTCCGCGTCTCTGATGATGCCGATGCTCTTCACTTGGGCAAATCCGGGAGCTCTCACGAACGCCTGCAGGAATTCACCCAAATCGTTTACACCACCGAAGCTCTTGATTTCGATGTCTTCAAGCGCCAGGTGTTTTGCGAACGCCCCAAAGAAATTAAGTGGATCCTTGCCTTCGACGAGAAGCTGGACGGGATTGGTTATTCGGGCTGGACGCATTCTTCAGCGGACCTCGATGTTGTGACGAACAGCTGCGCCTATCGCATCCGGACTATAGGTCTGACAGCGGTTGGTACCGTTACCAGCCTCCAGCCGGTACAAACGAAAACCGCCTGGTCTGATGGCCTCCTGCGCCGCTTCCAGACACTCGAAGCTGTGCGTGGTCGCGAAAACCTGTACGTTGAACTGTTCGGCCACTTTTTCCACGACTCGCCACAGGTCGGGCAGCACAGAGTAATGCAGGCCGTTCTCAATCTCGTCTACAAGAACAATGCCATCCTGGGTGGTAGCGGCCGCCAGGACGAGGTGGGCGATGTGAGTCATGCCTGCGCCCATGGCCGGCAACGGTATGAACTCTCGCAATCCGACATCCACCCAGATCATGGGCGCGCCACTGGAGGCACTGTCTTCAACCCCGTTCAGCCTGGGCTCGACAACGCGGAGGGCCTCCAGGAGCTGGTCGCCCTTCTTGCGAGTTCTCAGCTTTCCCAGTGCTATGGCATCTTCATTGACGTCATGACTTCCAGGTTGAAGAATTGTCGCGGGGAATGGGACGTAAGTGTCTGCTTGCTGGAACTTGAAGATCTCTGCCTTTTCTAGCGCTTCACTCTGGATTGTTCCCGATTGCTGATCGGAGTACGTAAATGTGAGTGAACGCTCGGCGGTCCTAGCTTCTGCCAGTGTACCTCCACCGTCGTCGCGACGAACTTCTGTCGTGGGGGGCCGTCCCCAGGCAATGGTTAACGTCATATCACCCACGGCGGAGTGGTGACCGGAGACTTCGGGCGTCTTGCTCGTGTCCAGTTCCCAAAACAGCGGCTTCCAGTACGTCTCCGCCCATGATGTGGGAGATTTGCTACGGCCCTGGTGGCGGATCACATGCTGGTTGGCGGCCATGCGGGCATTCGCCGCTCCGCAAAGCAACCAGACGGCTTCGAGAAGAGTCGTCTTGCCTGCGTTGTTCTTGCCGGTGAAGACGTTGATTCTGCCAAGCCCTTCGATCGTGAGGTCGTGGAGGCCGCGATAGTTACGGACGGTCAGTCGTTCCAACATGGTTCTCTATTCCTGTCGCCGTTGTTGTCTACCGTCTGCATCCGCTTGGTCCGCGGCGGCGCCAAGGTGCGGCCGGCTCCGGAGGGGACCAGGGGCTTCCGCACCTCTGCGTACCGTTTCGCTGGTAGTCCGGGTACACGCCAGGAGAGGGCCTCCCCAATGGCGGGATGAGCGAGCTGGCGGTGTGGGTGATCATGGCGGAGAAATCCTCCGTTGAGAGACAACCGGGAGTGAGCGACGGACGGTGGCGGCCATGGGCGGTCACGTCGTTGTCGCGGCGCTGCGGGTACGCAATGCCGGGGCCGGAGACGGGCGGCGGCCAGCGGTTGCGCTTCACGGAGCATGATTCAAGTGTACCTGTACGGGCGGGAGATTACCTCGGTCGGTCCGCTTGGGGGGGGCGGCAATGGCGGGTGGTCACGCCGCTCGGCGAGCAGTCTGGGGCGACTGGGGCTGTTGCGGCAAGCTCGGCGGACACGGAATGGTCGTCGAGGGGCTTCGTCATCGCCGATGTTGTTGCCAAATGGGGTGTTGGGGGCTGTACGGATGGGCCATCTCGTTTTCCGGGAGTGCGGACGAACGTCGGCAGGGAGCGCGGAGCCCTGTGGCGCGCGGCGATCATGCGTATAGAATGGAATCGATGCGTCTCGTCTTCGAGCAGGTTCGGACCGGCGGCGACCGGAACTTCGGGTATCTGATCGGCGACCGGGAGGCGGGTCGGGGGGTGCTCGTCGACCCGTCGTACTCGCCGGCGGTGCTCGTCGAGCGGGCGTCCGCGCAGGGTCTGACCGTGACCCACGTCGTGAACACCCACGGGCATCCGGATCACACCGAGGGCAACGCCGTTGCCGTCGACCTGACGGGGGCGCCGGTGGCCGCCCATCCCGCGGCGCCCGACGCGCCCGACGCGGTGCTCGCGGACGGGGGAGAGCTGGCCGTGGGGTCGCTCGCCCTGAAGTGCCTGCACACCCCCGGCCACTGCGACGATCACCTCGTGCTGTTCGAGCCGGCCCACCGCCTGCTCGTCACCGGCGACCTGCTGTTCGTGGGCAAGGTCGGCGGCACGCAGACCGAGGCCGACGCCCGCACCGAGTGGGCGAGCCTGCAGCGCCTGCTCGACGCGGTGCCCGACGACACCACGGTGTGGCCCGGTCACGACTACGGGGCGCGGCCCAGCTCGACCATCGGGCTCGAGCGGAAGACGAATCCGTTCCTGGTCTGCGCAGACGTCGACGCCTTCCTGCGCTTGCGCGTGGAGTGGCCGGAGTACAAGAAGCGCATGGGTCTGAAGTGACTCGCATGGGGTCTGATCCGAGGTGAAGCGCATCGGCTGTGGTAGCGCCCGGCTGTGGGACCGCCCCGGGCAGACCCCTGTCGATGGCGCGGGGCCTTCGGTGACGGCTGCGAGGTCCCATTCGGCCGGGCCGAGGAGTTCACCGCAAGACATCGCCCGGAGTTGCCGGTCTCGCGGCGAGACGGGGACGCTGCCGGTTTCACCACGAGAACCCGTCATGACGAACAGCGATCGAGCGAACGCGAGGGCCGCGGCCGGCGGATGGCGGGTCTGGTGCTCGGGCGCGGTGCTGGCCGCTGTCGTCGCGTGCGGTCCGGCGGGCTCCGGGCCGGGGACGGGAGCGGTTTCCGCCGCGCGCGAGGCCGGGCCGGCCTCGGCCGGCGGCGCGGGGCAGGCGGGCCGGGCCACGACCCCGGACGGCACCGGCGGCGTCAACGCGCCGGAGACCCTCGACAAGCCCTATCTCGTGCTGGTGTCGTTCGACGGGTTCCGCCACGACTACCTCGACCGCTACCCGACGCCCGCCTTCGACCGGGTCGCGGCCCGCGGGGTCGTCGCCGACGCGCTCGTGCCCGTCTACCCGTCGCTGACGTTCCCGGCCCACTACTCCATCGCGACCGGCCTCCGTCCCGAACGCCACGGCCTCGTCGGCAACCGCTTCTACGACCCCGCCCGCGGCGGCGAGTACAACTACCGCGACCGCGCGTCCGTCGAGGACGGCTCCTGGTACGGCGGCGAGCCCCTCTGGGTCACCGCCGAGACCCAGGGCATGGTGGCGGCGGCGCTGCTGCTGGTGGGCACCGAGGCGGACGTCGGCGGCGTGCGGCCCACCTACTGGACGCCGTACGCCGAGCGCGGTTCCCAGCGCGAGCGGGTCGACCGGCTGCTGGGCTGGCTGGCCCTGCCGCCCGAACGCCGGCCCCACCTGTTCACGCTGTACTTCTCGGCCGTCGACGGCGCCGGTCACCGCGCCGGCCCGGCGTCGCCGGCCGTCGCCGAGGCCGTGGGGCAGGTCGACGCGGCTCTCGGACGGCTGCTCGACGGCATCGACGCGCTTCCCCACGGCGACGCCGTCTCCGTCGTGCTGGTCTCTGACCACGGCATGGCCGCGGCCTCTCTCGATGCGGTGATCGACCTCCGCGCGATCGCCGACCTGCGGGGTGTCCGCGCCCTCGTCGGCCAACCCGGCGCCAACCTGTTCGTCGCCGGCGGTGCGGCTCGCGCGCGGGCGGTGCGCGACGACATCAACGACGGGATCGGCGGCGGGAACCCCCTGGAGGGCGCGCGCGCCTACCTCCGGAACGAGGTGCCGGCCGCGCTGCACTACCGCGCCGACCCGCGGATCGGCGCGGTAGTGGTCGTCGCCGACCTCGGTGTCACCTTCGACGTGGGCCGCCCGCCCCCGCCCGGGATGCACGGGTGGGACCCCCGTCATCCCGACATGCACGGCATCTTTCTCGCGTCGGGACCGGACATCCGGCCCGGCCAGCGCATCGGTCCGATCGAGAGCGTGCATCTGTACCCGTTCCTCGCCCGCCTGCTGCGCCTGGCCCCGAACCCCGACGTTGACGGCGACCCCGCCGTTCTGGCGCCGGTGCTCGCGCCGGACCCGGGGGCTGCGCCGTAGACAACGTGGACGTTTCGAGCGTCCTGGGAAGGCAGGAGCGAGAGATGAGCAACCGATTATTGCCGGTCACCGCCGCGATCGCCGCCGGCTTCCTGTTCCTCGGCGCCTGTTCGTCGGAACCGCCGCCGGAGGAGGCCCCCGTCGCCGTCGAGCCGGAGCCGCCCCCGCCCCCACCGCCTCCTCCCCCGACAGGACCGGAGCTCACGGTGACGGATCTCGATGATTCCAGCCGGACTGTCGGCGGCGACGTGTACCTGATCGATACACGCGGGAGCGCCACGCGCCTGGGAGAGACGGCCGGGGACGGAGACTTCATGATCCTGCCGGACCATCGATGCGTTGCCGGCAGCCGGATCGAGGTGCGCCCGGAGCGGGAGTACGGTGCCGGCACCCGGGATTGCCCGGTCGAAGACGACGTGCGGATCGACGTCGTGCGTCTGGAGTACCTCGAGAACCTGCGCGCGAATGCGGCGGCCCTGGAAGGCCGCGGCCGATACGACGTGGCCGCTCTGGTCTACAACGAGCTCGCGGCGCGATCTTCCGGCTCGGAGGCGGACGAAGCCGAGGCCAAGGTCTACGAAATGGCGGCCCGGGCGGAAGCCATGCAGTTCGCGGGAGCACTGCCGGTGGTGGACGACGAGGGGCGGATCAGCCGCGATTTCTTCGACGCGATCAGGTCGTTCCAGAGACGCAACGGCCTGATCGCGGACGGGATTCTGGGCTACGGGACGCTCGGACGTCTGGCCCACGACCCGATAGGACCCTACATCGGCAGCCAGCCCGCGCTTCCGGCCGACACGCCGTAGTGACGCGACTCTATGGTCGCGTTGGAAGTTTCGCTGGCGCGAACTTCTACGGCCGCTAGGCCCGCTTGCGCCGCGGCTTGGCGGCCTTCCGCTCGGTGGTGGCCCGCGCCGGCTTCTTCTTGGCGGCGCTGACGCTGTCGAGGCTTTTCCGCAGCGCGGCCATGAGGTCGACGACCTTCGTCGGCGCCTCTTCCTCGTGCACCACGAAGTCCTCGCCGGCGATCTTGGCGTCGATGATCGAGCGCAACTGCCCCTGAACCTGGTCTTCGAACTCGCCGAAGTCGATGTCCCCCTCGAAGTTCCCGATGACCTGCCGGGCCAGCGCGACCTCGGCGTCGTTGGTCTCGTTCGGCACCCGGTCCAGCTCTTCGATGGCGCTCATCCGTCGCACCTCGTTGGCCCGGCGCAGGGTGAACATCACCAGCCCGTTCTCGCGCGGTTGAATCGCCACCGAGTACTCGCGGCCCGAGAGGGCCAGCTTGCCGATGCCCGCCTTGCCTCGCAACGCCTCGCGGATCACCGCGAAGGCGCTCGCCGCCACGTCGCCGTCGGGCGCCAGGTAGTACGGCTTTCCACATACATCGGGTCGATCGAGTCCATGTCCGCGAACCGCTCGAGGTTGATGATGCGGGTCGACTCCGGGCGGGCCTTGGCCAGGTCCTCCTCGTCGAGCACCACGTAGCGGCCGCGCTCGAACTCGTAGCCCTTGACGATCTCGGTCTTGTCGATCTCCCGGTCGCAGCTGGGGCACCAGCGTTTCTGCTGCAGCCGGGTCTGGCACTCGGCGTGGAGCTGGTTGAAGCGGAGGGCGGCGTCCGTGCTGGTGGCCGGGAACACCCGCACCGGCACCGTCACGAGACTGATCTTGATGTGGCCCTTCCAGGTGGGGCGTGCGGCCATGTCGATATCTCCCTGTGCGCCGCCGACAGCGTCAGCGGGGACTTTCCATTTCCATCTTATCGGTTCGAGGCGCCCGGGGTAGAACCCCGCGTTGCGGCGGGTCTTCCGCCACGGGCTCGCGGGGCGGCGCCGGATCGGGGCGGTCCTTCGGTTCGGGCGGCTACGGGCCCGCGGGGCGGCGCCGGATCGGGGCGGTCCTTCGGATTCTGGCGGCGGGCGGGTATTCTGGTCGGCCGATGGGTGGAGGAAACGGGTCGGACGCGGCGCCGGCGGGGCGGTCCCCGCGGCGCGCGCCGCGGGTCGAGGCAGAGCGCGGGCCGGTGTGGCGCGCGGACGTGGCCGCGTTGCGGCCGATGCTGGCGGTGTCGGCCGAGGAGGCGGCGCACGACCGGCTGCTGGGGCGCGGCGACCTCGTCTTCGAGCGGAAGTACGACGGCATCCGCGCCCTGATCGAGGTCTCGCCGGCGGCCGGGGAGGGCCGCGGACCGGGAGCACAGGGGGAGCCGCGGGTCCGCATCTGGTCGCGCCTGGGAAACGACAAGACCGCGCAGTTTCCCGAGGTCGCCGATGGGTTGGCCGCGCTCGCGCCGGGGCTCGCCGGCCCGATCGTCCTGGACGGCGAGATCGTGGCGGTCGACGCGGCGGGTCGTGCGCTGCCGTTTCAGCACCTCCAGAGCCGCATGCATCGGCGCGGCCGGCCTCGCGCGGCGTCGCCGCCCGTCGCCGCCGTCTTCGTCGCGTTCGACCTGCTCCGGGACGGCAACGAGGATCTGCGCCCTCGGCCGTTCACCGAGCGCCGGGCGCGGCTCGCCAAGCGCATCGAACCGGATGTCGGAGGAGTCGTGAGGGTCGTGCCCAGCCAGTGCGGCGGCGGCGTCGATCTGCGCGACGAGGCGCTGGCGAACGACTGGGAGGGGCTGATCGCCAAGGACCCCGCGTCGCGGTATCTGTGCGGCCGCCGCCACCCCGCCTGGCGGAAGCTCAAGTTCGTGCGGCGGCAGGAGTTCGTCGTCGGCGGGTGGACCGAGGGCCGGTCATCGCGCAAGGGGTTCGGCGCGCTGCTGGTCGGCTACTATCCCGGCGGGCGGCAGGGCGGGACGGACCGGCTGATCTACGCGGGGCACGTCGGGTCCGGGTTCAGCGGGGCGGATCTCGACGCCATCGGCGCCCACCTGCGGGCCATCGCCGCCGGCGAGTCGCCGTTCGCGGCGGTCCCCCCGGCCAACGAGCCGCCCCACTGGGCCGACCCGAGCCTCGTGGTCGAGGTGAAGTTCACCGACTGGACGCCCGACGACGTGCTGCGCCATCCCGTGTACCTGGGGGTGCGCGCCGACACCGCGCCGCGGGACGTGCGCCGCGAGGACGGCCCCCGGCGCCGGGGGCCGTCCCGCGCCGAGCCGCCGGCCCCGGCGGGTCCGACCGCCGAGGTCCGCCCCCCGCCGCGGCGGCCGCCGGCCGGCCGGCCCCGCCGGTCGTCGACCCCGGTCCCGGCGCCGTCCGCGGACCCCGCCCTCGACGCGCCGTACGTCGACCCGGCGCCGTCCGCCGTCGCCGAGGCCCCGGCGCCGTCCGCGGACCCCGCCCTCGACGCGCTCTGCGAGCAGCTCCGCGCGCTGGAGTCGAGCCGGAAGCGCGGCGTCCTCGTGCTGCCCGGCGGGGGGCAGGTCCCGGTCGGCAACCTGCACAAGGTGTTCTGGCCCGGGCCGGGGCTGACCAAGGGCGACCTGGTGCGGTTCAACCTGCGCATGTCGCCGTATCTGCTGCCCGTCGTCGCCGACCGCCCCCTCGTCATGAAGCGCTTCCCGAACGGGGTCGACGGCAAGTCGTTCTACCAGCATCGATCGCCGGACGCGATGCCCGACGGCATCCGCGTCGTGACCGTGCGCGAGAGCCCCGAGCGGAAGGACACCGCCGTCCCCTGTCTGATCGGCGGCACCCTGCAGACCCTGACCTGGATGGCGCAGCTCGCGGTGATCTCGCAGGACCCCTGGTTCTCGCGGCTTCCCGACATCGAGCAGGCGGACCTCGTCGCGCTCGACCTCGACCCGATGCCGGAGGCGCCGTTCAGCCGGGTCGTCGAGGTCGCCCGCTGGCTGCACGACGAGCTGGCGCGGCTCGGCGCCCCGTGCCTGGCGAAGACCTCCGGCGCCTCGGGGCTGCACATCTACATCCCCCTCGCGCCGGGGACCCCGTACGAGGCCGGCCTGATCCTCTGCCAGATTCTCGCCACCATCGTCGCCTCGCGCCATCCGCGCGCCGCCACCGTCGAACGGATGGTCAAGCGGCGCGCCGCCGACGCCGTGTACATCGACTACCTGCAGAACATCTACGGCAAGACCCTGGCCGCCGCCTACAGCGCCCGCGCCAGCCCCTTCGCGGGGGTGTCGACGCCGCTGACCTGGGACGAGGTTCACGACGGCCTCAAGACCGGCCTGTCGCCGCAGGACTTCACCCTGAGCAACGTCTTCGACCGCCTCGCCGGGGTCGGCGACCTGTGGGCGGGGCTGCGGTCGGGCGACCCCGCCGATCTGCGCGCGGTCCTCGCGGGCCTCGAGGCCGGCTGAGGCGGCGCGGGGCTGTCGGCCGGTCCGGGCAACATCGGAAGTCACGCGGCGTCGCGGACCGTGACCGCCGGGTCGACCGCCATCGATGCATCCCGCCTGAACTGCGTTGTTCGTCGGGCTGCGTGCGGTCCGCGGTTGACTATGCCCAATATGCGCCTTCCCCACGCCTTGTCAGCCGGGCGGCCTATGCCCGCTGGCGTCCTCGCCGCTCTCGGTGCAAACGCGGGTTTCACCCACGGGCTGCTCGGGCTTCAGGGGCTGGATGACGGACCCGGGGTCCGGGCGCGTCCGCCGGCCGGCGCGGGCGCCGCGAGCCGGCGCGCGGCATCCATCGCCTCGTCCAGCGAGGCGACCTGCCCGTCGAGCTGCTGTTCGTAGACCGTCTTCAGGATGCGGCCGATCTCGGGTCCCGGCGAGAGGCCCAGCTGCAGCAGGTGGCGGCCGAGGAGGAGCGGCGCGGGGGCTTCGTGCTCGACCCCGAGGGCGCGGGCGCGGTCGAGAAACCAGTCCATCGTCGCCTGGCAGTCGAAGTCTCCGGCGCGTCCGAGGCAGTCCGACACGGACAGGCGCGCCAGCAGCTCGAGGTCGACCCTTCTGGCGAGACGCCGGAACGCGCCGTCGCCGACGGGGTCGGCGCTCCACCGCCACATGCCCGGCTTCAGGTGGTGGGCCACCAGGGCGAGCACCTGCTGCCGGACGTCGTAGCCGGCGAGCGTGTGGATGTCGAGGCGGTCGAGGAAGGCGCGGGCGGGCGGCACTCCCGCCTCTTCGTGGCCGCGCGACCGGATGCGGCCGTCGATGAAGGCGGTGGTGGCCGGCTTGCCGAGGTCGTGGCAGACCGCGGCCAGCATCAGGGTCATCTGCTGCGGGTGGTCGAGGTCGTCGATTCGGGACCGGGCCCGGTCGACGACGAGCAGCGTATGCACCCAGACGTCGCCCTCCGGATGCCACTCGGGCTCCTGCTCGCACCCGACCAGCGCCGCGAGCTCGGGGAAGAGGCGTTCGATGACCCCGAGGCGCCGGGCCAGCTTGAATCCGAGGGACGGCCGCTCGGCCTGCAGCAGCAGCTTCTCGAGCTCGCCCCGGACCCGTTCCGGCGGGAGGTCGTCGAGGGCGATGCCGCGGCAGATGCGGGCGGTGGCGTCGTCGGGCGCGAGCGCGAAGCGGGCCGCGAGCTGCACGCCCCGCAGCACCCGCAGGCTGTCGTCCCCGAACGTGGCGGGGTCGACGACGCGCAGCCGCCGGTGCTCGAGGTCGGTCCGGCCCCCGAACGGGTCGATGTACTCGTCGCGCCGGGGGTCCCAGGCGATGGCGTTGATGGTGAAGTCGCGCCGCCGCGCCGCCTCGTCGACCGGCATCCCGGGGTCGCCGGTGACCACGAAGCCGCGGTGCCCGCGCCCCTGCTTCGATTCGGTGCGCGGCAGCGAGACGTCGACGCCGCCGACCTTGTAGACCGTGAAGCTCTGCCCGACGGTGTTGACGGCGCCAATCTCGCCGAGCAGCCCGCGCAGCCGGTCGGCCTCGATGCCGTACACCTCGAGGTCGATGTCTTTCGACTCGCGGCCGAGCAGGCGGTCGCGCACCCATCCGCCGACGTACAGGGCCCGGCCCCCCGCCCGGTGGACCCGGTCCGCGATGGTCGCGGCGAGCCGGGAATCGGTCATGGCTCGAGGTTCTCGATCGCGACCGGCTCGATGCCGCCGGCCGGGCTGAAGCCGAAGATGCGGCCGTAGAAGTAGAGCTCGGCCTCGGCCGCGCGTTGGATGTTGGCGGCCCGGCGGAACCCGTGCTGCTCGCCCTCGAACGTCAGATAGGCGACCGGGAGCCCCTTCCTGCGCAGCGCGTCGACCATGCGCTCGGCCTGGTCGGGGGGCACGATGGCATCTTCGAGGCCCTGCAGGAAGATGACGGGGCAGGAGAGGCGGTCGACCGCGTGGATCGGCGAACGCTGCTCGTACAGATCGGCGCGCTCGGGGTAGGGGCCGATCAGCGAGTCGAGATAGCGCGACTCGAACTTGTGGGTGTCCTGCGCCAGCGCCGCCGCGTCGGAGACGCCGTAGTACGACGCCCCCGCCGTGAACACGCTGCCGAACGTCAGCGCGCACAGGGTCGTGTACCCGCCGGCCGAGCCGCCGCGGATCGCGAGCCGGGCCGGGTCGGCGTCTCCCCGCGCGACGAGGTGGCCCGCCGCCGCCTCGCAGTCTTCGCGATCGACGATGCCCCAGCCCCCGCGCAGCCGCCGGCGGTAGGCCGTGCCGTACCCCGTCGACCCGCCGTAGTTCACGTCGACGACCGCGAACCCGCGTGTCGTCCAGTACTGGATCGCGAGCTTGAACCCGGGGTCGGTGCCGCCGGTCGGCCCGCCGTGGATGAACGTCACGAGCGGCGGCCGCTCGTCCTCGGGGGCGCGGAACGCGGGGTTGCGCGGCGCATAGTAGTAGGCATGCGTCGTGCGTCCGCCCGCGCTCGGGCAGGCGATGGACTCCGCGGTCGAGACGTACGACGCGTCGAGCTTCGGCTCGGAGCCCCGGCGCAGCGTCTCGATCTCGCCGCTCTCGGCGTCGATGGCGACGAGGGCGGCGCCGGCCTCGGCGCTCGCGGCCACGCACAGCACCCGGCCCTCGGCCGCGCCGGTGAAGAAGCCGAACGTGGTGAACGGCGTCGCAAGCTCGCGCAGCCGCCCCGCCGCCGCGTCGATCACCCCCAGCCGGATCCCGTCCGCGTTCTCGTAGTGGGCGGCGAGACGGTCCTCGTCGAGCACCGCGTATCGGGACATGCCGAGCAGCCATTGCGGCAGTCCGAACTCGGCATCCATCGGCAGCACGGACGCCAGCCGGTCCCCGTCCCAGCGGTGGAGGTTCCACCAGCCCGATGCGTCCGAGACGCAGTACAGCGTGCCGTCGGGACCCCACGCCGGCTGAATCACCGAGACCTCGCCCCCGGCGCCGCCGGCAATCCGGCGCGGCGACGACAGGGCGCCGCCGGCGGTCACGTCCGCGACCCACAGCTCCGTCGCGTCCCACGGCATGTCGGGGTGGTTCCAGCAGATCCACGCCAGCCGGTCCCCGTCGGGGCTGAGGCGCGGCGACGCATAGAAGTCGAAGCCGCGATGCACCGGCGCCGGCTCGCCTCCGCCGCCGGGGACGGACACGAGCAGATTCTCCGCCTCGACGCCCGCCCGGCGATGGTCCTCGGCCACGCAGACGAGCCGTCCTCGGGCGTCGTCGACCGTCGCATCGGCGTAGCGCACCGGGATCGCCGGGGTGATCGCGGCCGGCGCCTCTGACCCGTCCGCCGGCCGGCGGTACAGGCGCTGGTCGGAGAAGTTCGAGAAGTACGCCACGCCGTTCGAGACCGCGAGCGCACCGCCCCCGTACTCGTGAACCCGGGTCCGGGCGCTGTACTCGGGCGTCGTCACCTCCGACAGCGCGCCGTCCGCGGTCCGCCGCATCGCCGCGCACCGGCCGGCCTCGTCGGGGCGCGACTCGACCCAGTACACGTCGCCGCCGTCGACGTCGATGGCTTCGAACCGCAACGCCCCCGCCGTCAGCATCGCTGTCGTCACCGGAGACTCCCACGATCCGTACGGCGCGCGGGTGGGTGCAGTCGTCATGGGTTTCTTCCCGGAGAGAGTACCGCGTGAGGGCGGCGGCCGGCGTCAGAGCGACCTGGCCCGGAAATCGTCGCCCGCGGCTCCGCTACCGCCCAACCAACCCTGCCAGGGGGTCGGCGCCTCCCGCGGGAGGCGGCACCGTTCTGCGGCGCAAACTGCTCCTGGCGAGCCGGAACCCGTAGTCGGTGTAGCGCAGCGACGGGTCGAGGCTGCTGCGGGCGGCGGTCCGGTTGAGGGTCAGCGCGTGACGCCACGCCCCGCCCCGCGATGCGCGGCGCCGGCCTTCGGCCGGGCCCACCGGGTTGACGGCCGGAGCGTGCGCGTAGAAGTCGCGCGCATGCCAGTTGGCGCACCACTCGTGGATGTTGGCGCCGATGCCGTAGAGCCCGAATCCGTTGGGGGTGCCCAGGGTGACCGGCCACGGACCGTCGAGCGGCCCCCGGCCGTGGTTCGGCACCCAGTCGGGAATCTCGTCGCCCCAGGGATACCGCTGGCCGTCGGGTCCGCCGCGGGCCGCCCGCTCCCACTCCGCCTCGGTCGGCAGCCGCACCGCCGCCCCGCGGCGCGAGCGCCAGGCGCAGAACGCGGCCGCGTCGTGCCAGCTCACCCCGACCACCGGCAGGTCGTCTCCCGCGAACGCGGGATTGTCCCACTCGCGCGGCGGCTCGTGAGCGGTGGCGTCGAGAAACGCGGCGTACTGGGCTCGGGTCACGGGATGGACGGCCATCTGGAACGCGTCGAGCCGGACGCGGTGGACGGGGCGCTCCCACGGCTGGCCCTCGTCGCTCCCCATCAGGAACCAGCCCGGCGGGACGGTGACGAACTCGGCCATGCGGGCAGGGAAGGAGAGCCGCGCTACCTCAGGGGGACGACGAGGTCGCGCAGATCGCCGTCGCGCGAGACGGTCACCTCGACTTCGTCGCCCGGCTCGTACCGGTCGAGCACGAGACGCAGGTCGCGCTCCGACTGCACCGGTTCGCCGTCGATGCGGACGATGATGTCGCCGAGCTGGTTGGCGTCGGGCTCGGTGCCCCGCAGGCCGGCCCGGGCCGCCCCGGATCGCGGATCGACCCCGGCGACGAGGACCCCGTTCACCCCGAGCCGCGCGGTAACGATCCGGTTCAGCCGCTGATTCGTCGTGATGCCGAGCCAGGCCGGCGTGTACTCGCCGTTGGTGATGAGCTGCGGCACGACGCGTATCACGGTGTTGACGGGGATGGCGAAGCCGACGCCGGCGGAGGCGCCCGACGGGCTGACGATCTGGCTGTTGATGCCGATGACTCGGCCGCGGCTGTCGAGCAGGGGGCCGCCGGAGTTGCCGGTGTTGATGGCCGCGTCGATCTGGATGACGTCCTCGATGATGTCTCCGGTCAGACCCTCGATCCGGCGATCGAGGGCCGAGATGATCCCGGTGGTCAGCGTGGCGCTCAGTCCGAACGGGTTCCCGATGGCGTACACGCTCTGCCCGACCCGGACCCGGTCGCTGTCGCCCAGCCGGACCTGACGCAACGAGTCGGTCGGGGCGTCGATGCGCAGCACCGCCAGATCGTGCCGTTGCGAGCCCCCCACGTAGGCGGCCATGTAGCTGGTCTGATCGTGCATGACGACGCGCGCGTTCGTCGCACCCTGCAGGACATGGAAGTTGGTGACGACGTGGCCGTCATTGTCCCAGACGAAGCCGGTCCCGGTGCCCAGCGGCACCTCGCCGGTGCCGCGCCCGAAGAAGTCGCGGCGGCGCGTGACGGTGCTGATGTACACCACCGACGGGCTCGTGTTCTCGAAGAGATCGACGATCTCCTGCTCGTCCGTCCGGAGGTCGGTATAGGGGTCGGGGGGCGGCCCGTGCTGCAGCAGGCTGACGGGCCGGGCCTCGACGGGCTCCACGGGCTCGACCGCGGCATTGGCCGGGGCCCACTCGATGGTGCATCCGCCGGTCGCGGCGAGCAGGGCGATTGCAGCCACGGTCCGGGGCGTAGAGCCGAAACGGTGCCGAGTGGATCTGTGCGCCATGACGTCATCCTGCGGAGCGGAGGCCGGCCCCGCGGCCGGCCCGCGATCGGTCCTCCACGCCGATGCGGCGGTCAGGCGATCTTCGGCTCGACGTGCCTGTCGAGCAGATCGGCCAGCTGATCCTTGCCGGCCACGCCGACCGTCGCCTCCACGACCTCGCCGCCCTTGAACAGGAGCAGCGTGGGAATGGAACGGACGCTGTACTTCATGGGGGTGTCCGGGTTGTCGTCGATGTTCAGCTTGCCCACGACGACGCGTCCGGTGTACTCGTCGGCCAGCGCGTCGACCGCCGGGGCGATCATGCGGCAAGGGCCGCACCACTCCGCCCAGAAGTCCACGAGCACCGGCTTGTCCGACTGCAGCACCGCCTGGGCGAAATCGCCGTCGGTGAGGGTCATCGTATGTTCCGAGGCCATCGTTGCTTTTTTTCCTCGTCTTTCTCCGGCTCGCGCCGTAAATCAGCGTTCACGCTGCCGCGGATCCGGGCCGGATCCTGCATCCGGGATACAATCTTCCAGTATACTTCGCTCCGGCGTCCGGCTGCCCGTCGCGAGCGTGCCGTGCCGCACCGGCAGTAGCGCTCAATCGCCCGCGACTCCCGCCGCGGACGGCCGGGGGGCTCAGCCGTTGGGCCCCGGCTCTTCCGCGGCCTCGTCCGCCTCCTCGAAGGTGGCGAGGCCTTCCACCTGCCACTCGGCCAGCGGCTGGGGCCCCGCGACGATCCCTTCCAGATCCCGGTCGCCGCCGGAAAGCGCCTGCCCCGTGGTGTTCTGCTTGCGTTCCTTCGCTTCCTGACGCCGCGCATCTTTCACCTTGCGCTGCTCCTGACGGGCACGTTCACGCTGTCGCTTCTGTTGTGTCGGTCGTCCACGTGTTGCCAATCGTCACCTCCAGTGGGGCGGGGTGCGGATCGGCATGAGCAGACGAACAGGTCTGTCGAGAGTGACGCGCTGTGGGAAGCGGTTGGAGACCTGTCGGCTCAACGGATGGGGATACCCATCACCAGCCGATCTTTATCAAATTATGACTGTAGAGTCTATCAGTGCCGGCGCCGAAAGGCAAAACCGGCGCCGGTGACGCGCGCGCCGCGGGCGGGACTATAATCCCGACTCGGGCGCTTCGATTCGTGTCCCCGGGGCATGATGCGCCACCCCCGGACGGGTGGGGCCGGCGCGGCCGGCCGTCGATCGCGGGCGGGGTGGCGTGCCGCGGCGGACATGGACGCCAGTCATGGACGGATTCCGCGACAGTCTTCTCGCCCTGGGGGTCCCGGGGCTCTTTCTCATCGCCGTTCTCGACTCGGCCGGGATCCCCCTGCCCGGCGGCGTCGACATCGTGCTGCTGCTGCTGGCCTGGCAGCAGCCGTCGCAGTTCGTCCTGATTGCGCTGGCCGCGGCGACGGGGTCGACGCTCGGATGCCTGGTGCTCTACCGGATCGGGCGTACCGGCGGTGACCGCGCCGCCCGCCGCCTCGACCCCGGGAAACGCGAATGGGTCACCCGGAAGGTCCGCGAGAACGATATCGCGGCGATGCTCGTCGCGGTGCTCGCGCCCCCGCCGTTCCCGACGAAGGTGTTCGTGCTGGTCGCCGGAATCGTCGGGATGTCCTGGCCCCGATTCGCCGGCGCGGTATTCGTCGGACGGCTGGTGCGCTTCACCGGCGAGGCGTATCTGGCGGTCCGACTCGGCGACCGCGCGGTCGAGACGCTGCAGCGGCACTATCCGACGATTGGCGCGACGCTGGCGCTGGCGGTGTTCCTGTTCATCGCGGTGAAGTGGATCCTGAGGCGCCGTCGGCTCCACACCGCGAGCTGAACGGACGGAGGTCGTCGCCGCGCTTGCGCTGGCGGCGCACACGTCCTATCGTTGGTCCAACGGTCGGTAGCGGGGGTGACCCCCGTGTATCTGGGAGGGGCCGATGAGCAGGCGAAGCTTCGCGGCGGCGGTGACGGCGTGCGTGCTGGCCGTGCCGGCGGCGGTGCTGGGACAGGGGCCGGCGCCCGACGGATGGATGGTGCCTCGCACGGTAGACGGTCAACCGGACCTGCAGGGGATCTGGGCGAGCGATTCGGCGACACCGCTCGAACGGCCGGCCGAGCTCGCCGAGAAGGCGTTTCTGACCGACGAGGAGTTGGCGAGCCTCCGGACGCGCGCGGCCGAGTTGTTCAACGGGGAGACCGACGCGGCGTTCGGGGAGAGCGTCTTCCGGGCCGCGCTGGCGGGTCGGCAGGACTATCAGTCCGGTGACGGCGTGACGGAGGAGAATCCCGAGGGGACCGGCAACTACAACCACTTCTGGTTGATCGACCGCTGGTTCGACAACCGGACGTCGCTCCTCGTGGATCCCCCGGACGGCCGTCTGCCCGCCCTGACGGCGGAGGCGGAGCAGCGGCGTGCCGCGGCGCGCGGCAGGGAGCGCCCCCCATTCCCGCGCGGCCCGGAAGACCTGGGCGCCGGATTGCGGTGCAGCGGCGGACGCATTCCGATGACCGGCCGCGGCTACAACAGCAACTATCAGATTCTGCAGACGGCCGGCCACGTGGTCATTCAGATGGAGATGATGCACGACACGCGCATCATCCCGCTCGAGGGCTCGCCGCCTGCGTCATCGCTCCGCGGCGACATGGGCGTGTCGCGCGGTCACTGGCAGGGAGACTCGCTGGTGGTGGAGACGACGAATCTGAAGCGGGGGTCCGGGGGGTCGTCGCCGGACCTGCGTCTGATCGAGCGTTTCACGCGGGTCGGTCCCGAGACCCTCGCCTATGAATACACCATGGACGACCCGAGCACCTGGACGCAGCCCTGGACCGCACGGATCTACATGCGCCCCGCGCCGGGGACCGGCGTGATCTACGAGTTCGCCTGCCACGAGGGGAACTACGCGATCGAGCATACGCTGCGGGGGGCCCGTCTCCAGGAGGCGGGCAAGATCGGACCATGAGACCTTCCGGCAACGCGAGGGTCAGCGGCGGGCTCCTCGGGCTCGCGCTCGCCGCGGCCCTGGGTGCGGGCTGCGGCGGAGGGGCGCCCGGCGTCGACGTGCTGCGCGCCCCCGCCGGGGCGAGCCTGCCGCAGGCGGCGGTCGACGGCGACGGGCGGCTGCATTTGATCTACTACACGGGGTCGATGAGCAGCGGCGATCTGTGGCACGTCGCCCGGACCCCGGAGGCCGCGGACTGGTCGGCGCCGCGGAGGGTGAACAGCCGGCCGCACTCGGTCACCGGCCTCGGGCCGGTCGACGGCGGGCAACTCGCGGTCGGACCCGACGGCCGCCTGCACGTGACGTGGTTCCACCGCGACCCCACAGAGTTCCACTACACGCGCACCGACGACGCCGGCGCCTTCGAGCCCCAGCGGACGCTGTCGCTCAAGGAGGAAGGCGGCGTCGAGACGGGTTCGACGGTCGCGGTGGACGCCGGCGGCAACGTCTACGTCTTCTGGCACGCCGACCCGGTCGAGGACGCGCACCGCCGCGTCTACCTCGCGGCGTCGCGCGACAACGGGAAGCACTTCGACCCGCCTCGGCCCGTCAGTCCCGCCGTCGAGGGGGCGTGCGGATGCTGCGGGCTGCGGGCGGCGACGGACGGGACCGGCGCGGTCTACGTGTCCTACCGCGGCGCCGGCGACAACGTGCACCGCGGCATGCGGCTGCTCGCCAGCGTGGACCAGGGGCATGCCTTCAACGACCGCTTGATCCAGCCCTGGGACATCGGCGCGTGCCCGGTCGCGACCACCACCCTGGCCAACGGACCGGACGGCACGCTGGTGGCGTGGGAGACCGAGGGCCAGGTCTACGTCGCGAACACCGAACGGCTGGACGAGCCGTGGTCCCCGCCGGGAGAGGCGGAGTTCCGGCGCAAGAACGCGACGGTGGCCGTCAACCACCGCGGCGACGTCCTGCTGGCGTGGGGTGACGGTCCCGGCTGGCAGTCGGGGGGGAACCTGCACTGGCAGGCGTTCGACCCGCGTGGCCGTCCCCGCGGCGAGACGGGCCGCGGGCAGGCGACGATTCCGGCGCGCAGCGTGCCGTCCGTGGTCGCCCGGGCCGACGGCTCGTTCGTGATCGTCTACTGAAGGTCGTCACCGGCTCGCGTGAAGCGCACGCCGGGGCTAGTCGGGGTCTGCGCCGCGGAAAGCGTTGCTGCCTCTCACGGGAGGCGCCGACTCCCGGCAGGGTTGGTTGGGGCGGCGATCGGAGTCGCAGGGGACGATGTCCGCGCTGGCCCCGGGTCCGGATGATCCGGTCGGAGAGCGGTTCGCGGGTCTGTCGCGCGCGGTTCCGGTGCGGGGATTCGGGAGGGGGAGCAGAGTGGAAGGCATGTCGAATCGGTGGCGCTCGTTCCTGTTCGGGCTCGCCGCGCTGGCGGCGCTCGTCGTCGGTTCCACGGCGTTTCAGGGCGCGCCGGCCGCGGCGGCGGGCTGTACGGGACGGCCCCCGACTACCTGCGGTTCGCGCAGATGCTGCTGAACGGCGGCGAGCTGGACGGGGTGCGCCTGCTCGCTCCGCGCTCGGTGGAGCTGATGGCCGCCAACCATCTGACCGACGCCCAGCAGGCGACCTATCGGCGGCCGGGCCAGGGCTGGGGGCTGAACTTCTCGGTGGTGACCGACGGCCCCGCCTCGGGCGAGTCCTGGTCCACCGGCTCCTACTACTGGATCGGCATCGCCGGAACCTGGTTCTGGGTCGATCCGGAGGAGGACCTGACGTTCGTCGGGATGATTCAGAACAACGGCGGGGCGATCAACGAGGTGCAGCGGTTGTCGCGCAGCCTGGTGTATCAGGCGGTCGTCGGCGACTGATCCGCGCCCCGGAACCGCCGCCGGTGCTTCTCGCTGGACCGGCGGGGCCGGCCGTGATAAAAGCGTTTCTCCGATACGTCAATCGACCCCGCGTGGAAGCCCGCACGGGGCAAGGAGCAAGCCATGCATGCGAAGTCGTACCGGTGGTGGGTCGGTGTCGGCGTGGCGCTGTGCGCGCTGATCGCCGCGCCCGGTCAGGTCGCGGCCTCCGAGGCGGAAGCCGACTACCAGCCGACGTTTGCGAAGGACGTCGCGCCGATTCTGCAGCAGAAGTGTCAGGAGTGCCACCAGCCCAACTCCATCGCCCCGATGTCCCTGTTGACCTATGGCGAAGTGCGGCCCTGGGCGCGGGCGATCAAGGATCGCGTGGTTGCGCTCGAGATGCCGCCCTGGCATATCGACCGGACGGTCGGCATTCAGGCGTTCAAGAACGACCGTTCGTTGAATCAGGAGCAGATCGACACCATCGTGAAGTGGGTGGACGGCGGCGCCCCGCTGGGCGACCGCGCCGACCTGCCGGCCTCGGTCGAGTGGCCCGACCCGACATCGTGGCGTCTGTCGGACCGCTTCGGCGAGCCCGATCTCGTCGTGGCCTCGGCGCCCTACACCGTGGCCGCCGACGGCCAGGACAAGTGGTGGAAGCCGCTGGCCGAGACCGGCCTGACCGACGAGCGCTGGGTGCGGGCGATCGAGATCAAGCCCTCGTTCCCCGGCGGCCGCAAGGTGGTCCATCACGCCATTGCGCGGCTCCTCCAGGAAGAGGCGGGGGTGACGGGGCTGGCCAACAGCGTGAACTTCGACGACGACATCGGTCCCGGCACGTTCATGGAGTGGGCGGTCGGCAAGGAAGGCGAGATCTTCCCCGATGACGCCGGCAAGCTGATGCTGCCGGGCGCCCAGATTCAGTGGGACATCCACTACCACGCGATCGGGGAAGAGGTGGTCGACGATGTCGTCGAGCTGGGGGTCTACTTCCACGAGGCCGACTACA
Source organism: Vicinamibacterales bacterium (assembly GCA_965206705.1). GTDB lineage: Bacteria > Acidobacteriota > Vicinamibacteria > Vicinamibacterales > UBA8438 > JAJEEA01. The sequence goes on from CBDBKJ010000002.1 coordinate 61,264, forward strand.
AGCCGAAGTATCGGACCATCCTGCACGGCATGCGCGGGCATCAGGGCGGCATCGACATCGCCCCCGGCCAGATCGGCATGAGCCAGGGCTTCACCATGCTCAAGGGACCGGCCCGGCTCGAGAACTTCCAGCCGCACATGCATATGCGCGGGAAGGCGATGTCGATGGAAGCGGTGCTGCCCGACGGGTCGCGCCGGATGCTCAACAGCGTCGACAACTTCCGGTGGAACTGGCACATCAACTACATCTACGAGGAAGGCGTGGCCCCGCTGCTGCCCGGCGGCACGATGATCGTCGTCACCGCGTGGCACGACAACTCCACCGGGAACCGCGAGAACCCGGACCCGCGCCAGTGGGTCGGCAACGGGTCTCGCACCGTCGACGAGATGGCCCACGCCTGGGTCGACGTGACGTATCTGGAGCAGGACGAGTACGAGCAGTTGACCGCCGAGCGCGAGCAGCTGGCGAACGACGACTGATACCGACGGCCGGACCACGGCCGGCGTGAGCGCAAATGGCCGGGCCCCTCCCACCGGGGCCCGGCTTTTTTTGATCCGTGAGACCCATCGAGGCCGCCGGGGCGTTGGCAGGATCTGCCGACCTCTGACTCGTTGCGGCCGGCAACAACTGCCGGTCGGATCTCGCCGCATCGGATGCGCGCGGCGGCTGGGGGACACCCGGCGTCGGCCCGCGGGATGCTGGCACGCGGGATGCGGCACCGCGGAATGCTGGCACGCGGGATGCAGTGGCGTGGGCGAAGGACGACCATGGCCACACACCACCGGGGCGGCGATTCGGACCGCCGTTACGTGCGACTCGTGCTCACCACCCTGAAGATCGACGACGACGTGCTGGAGGCGGCGCGGTGCATCGCCGCCGACGAGCGCGCCAGCGTCGGCGAGATCCTGTCGAGGCTCGCCCGCCGCGGGCTCGAACCCCGTCCGGGCGAGCCGGCCTGGGCCCGGCGTCCGGCCTCGATGATCGCGCGACCCCCCGCGGCCCCGCGGGGCCGGACCCGACGGCTCGACGAGGCGTAGAAGTTTCGCGCCAGCGAAACTTCCAACGCGACCGTAAGGTCGCGCAGGCGCCTGCCGCCGTAGAAGTTTCGCGCCAGCGAAACTTCCAACGCGACCGTAAGGTCGCGCAGCGGTACGGACTGGGAAAAGACCCTGCGGGATTTCCTGGACAGCGAGAGCCTGACCCTGGGCGAGTCGTACTTCATGGGGAGGACGCACGCCAAGGGACCGTTCATGGTCGTGGCCGAGATCGTCACCCGGCCGGCGGACCGCGGTCAGCGCGATGGAGGCGAGTCCGGGCGTCAGGAGTCTGCACCGTTCCACGGCGCAGACTCCTGACTCGTCTTCACTCGACGGTGACCGTGACCGTGGAACACAACCCCTCGATGGTGCGGTGCTCGTCGTCGCCGACCTGGACGGCGAAGGTATGCTCGCCCGGCGGCATCAGGCTCTCGAAGGTGGCCGAGCCGTCGCCGAAGTGCACCCACGGACTGGACTGGGGAATGACCTCGCCGGCCGGGAGGCACTCGGTGTCGATGCCGATGTGGTAGTGCCCGGCCGCCCAGCGGGGCTGCTCGACCTCTTCGGGGACCGGCAACAGGGAGAAGCCCTCGCTGCCGAACTCGAACTGGACCGGGCTCGACACGGTGGCTCCCTCGGCCGGAGACACGAAGAACACGCGCGGCCCCTGAGCAAGGCCCGTCACCGCCCAAGCCGCCGCCGCCACTGCACCTGCCAGCACCGCTGCCCGCAGCACCGTCGTCTTCCGTTCTTTCATGTTCAACACGCCTGCTCCTTGATTGACTGCTGGAAAATGACGACCCGTCGGCCGGGCGTCCCCGTGCCGGCACTCTTCGCCGGCGGGCGCCGACGCGGACCCACGGGTTACCCGAAGCATCCTAGTCCTAGTGTCCCGGGCCGGGTTTCGCAACCCCCATTGACCGCCCGGGGTGGCGCCCCGCGTTGCACCGAGAGCGGCGAGGGCGCCGGCGGGCTCCCTGGGGAAAGGCCGCGGGTTCCCGGACGGGAGACAGCGCCGCGGAGAGTGTGCGACACTCAAAGGGTGCCGCGCGGCGGGTGGCCGTCACCCCCGGTCCGGGCGTCAGCCAGTGGTCTCGACACAACGATCGCGACCAGGAAAGGAGCTTCGTCGATGCCGCCGTCCCTCACGCGATTCTCTTCCACGGTGCAGCCCGAGGGGGCGTTCACGGTGCTGGTCGCCGCCCGGCGTCTCGCTGCCGCGGGGAAGGACGTCATCGAGCTCGAGATCGGTGACAGCCCGTTCCCGTCGCCGGAGGCCGCCGCCGACGCCGGGGTCGAGGCCATCCGGGCCGGTCGCACGACCTACGGCCCGTCGGGCGGGCTGCCGGAGTTTCGCGCCGCCGCGGCCGCCTATGTCAGCGAGGAGCACGGCCTGTCGGTGACCGCCGACCAGGTGATCGCGGGACCCGGCGCGAAGACGTTCGAGCAGCTGTTCTGCGACGCGTTTCTCGAGCCGGATGACGGCGTGCTCGTGTTCAGCCCGTACTTTCCGACCTACGCGGCGAACATCCAGCGGCGCGAAGCCCGGATGGTGGTGTCCAACCTGCGTGCGGCGCGGGCGTTCCGGCCGAATCTCGACGACGTGCGCCGGTTCCTCGAGGAGGACCCCCGGCCCAAGGCCATCTTCCTGAACAGCCCCCACAACCCCACCGGCGGTGTCGCGACCGAGGACGATCTACGCGTTCTCGCCGACCTGATTCGGGGCCGCAACGTGGCGGTGTTCGCCGACGAGCCCTACGACTGCATGGTGTGGGAGGGTCGTCACCGGTCGCTGCTGGCCCAGCCGGGCATGCTCGATCAGACGGTCGCCGCCTACACGTTCAGCAAGTCGTTCAGCATGAGCGGGTGGCGCCTCGGGTACGCGGTGTCGAGCCCGGACACGATCAAGGTCTTCGAGCTGTTGACCAACGTCGCGCTGTCGTGCGTGCCGCCCTTCACGCAGCTGGCCGGGGCGGCCGCCCTCGAGCGCGGCCGGCCCTACCGCGACGAGCGGATGCGCGACTTCCACCGCAAGGTCGAGCTGCTGGTCGCCGGCCTGAACACGGTCGAGGGCGTGCGCTGCCTCATGCCCGGCGGCACGTTCTACGTCTTCCCGTCGGTGGCGGAGATCTGCAATCGCGCGCAGATCACGTCCCACGGGCTGGCGATGTATCTGCTCGAAGGAGCCGACGACGCGACCGGGGTCGCCTGCCTGGGCGGCGAGTGCTTCGGGGCCGCGGGCGGCGGCTTCCTCAGGCTGAGCTGCGCGCAGCCCGACGAGCGGCTCGTCGAGGCGGTGTCGTTCATCGCCGAGGCGGTGACCCGCAAGGCACGAATCGCCGCGTATCTCGACGCCCATCCCGACCATCGGCTCGGTGCGCCCTACGAGGTCGACGTGCCGGTGGCGCCGTGATTCCTTCCCTGCGAGCCGTCCCGTTCCGGCATCGGCGTGCAGGGCCCGGCCCCGCACGCCAGCGTCGTCTTCGCGCCGCGGGCGACATCCGCCAGTTGCGGTGGTCTTGCCGCATCCGGCCGGCCGCCGACAACACGGTGAGCTGACGCTACAGCATCCCCTCGACGCGTTCCAGCAGCGACGCACGACGCACGTGCCCCGCCGGCCGATCCGGCGTGTCGGCGATCGGCATGCCGCCCGCACCGTGGATGTCAGCCGCGGAGAAACCGGCGGTATCGGAGCGCAGGACCGCCGTACTGGGCCGAACGGAAGGAAGGCCGCCAAGAGGGACGGCAGGGGTAGTACGGGCCTGAAATGGGCTTGAAACGTCGGATTTCGGAGCAGCGCCGACGTTGGTTCGGCCGACGGTGGGTCTCAAATGGGCTGCCTCCACCGTTACCGTGACGTGGCAGGAGTCGGGTGCACGGGCGTCGACCGGTCGGCGGCGTCCGTCGTCGGCCGAGCCGTCCGCCGCGTACTGGCGAGCCCATCCGGCAGCCGACTCGCACGGTCAACGTTTCGGCACTTGACCCGTCCGGCGGTGAGCCGCAGGAACCGGGCGCGCTTCTGAAGTGGTGGTTTGGGTGTCGCCAGCCTATGCGGGCGGCGGTGGGAGCCCGAAGGCTTGGGGAACAACTGGGTCGCGGGCGCGCAACATCTCGGCGATCACCGAAGGCAGGTCAAGGCCGCGCTGGCGGGCGGTGCGCACGACGCTGGACAGCACCTGCTGGGTGTCGGCGCCCTTGCGGGTGCGGTTGCCGCCGCACACCTTGCGGATGACCACCGCGGGCCGGATGGCCTGTTCAGCCCGCCAGTTGGTGGCGTCTATCGACGGGTCTCGCAGGAAGAGGAACACGGCCGGGAATTCGTTGGCCAAGTGCTTGGCGAAGCGCTTGGCGTCTTGCAACCACGGCGGCGTGTCGACGAGCCGAGCAAGCTGGGCCTCGAGTCGGCCGCGAAGGGAGTCGAGACCGCGCCTGTTCAATTCGCCGGCTCGGCAGCGGTCCCGCACGTCGAGGCCGGCCTGAAGGACGGCCTTGATCTTCGCGGCCCAGGCACTGTAGGGGTGGTTTTCCTGCAGTTCCTTGGCCCGGCGGACCAGGTGAGTGAGGCAACTTTGGTGCAACGAGCGCTTGTAGCACCGGTACACCTGCCACCCGTCGCGCACGAGCACGCCGGCGTAATCGGTCCCCAGCACGGTGGCCGCGTCGGCGAACCCGCGGCCGGGGCAGATGGCGTAGACGGTGGTCTCCGGGGTGGTGTACGCCCACAGCCAAGAAGGCAGGCCGCCGACGCGCCAGCCGGTTTCATCCGGGGTGACCACCGGTGCGTTGCGAACCTGCTCGCAGAGCTCCCGGTAGGCCGGCGCGGCGTCGCGGGCCGCGCGGTGGAGCACGTGGGCGAGACCGCCCCGGGTGACGTGGAGGCCGAACGTGTGGCGCAGCACGTGGGCGACCTTTGCCAGCGGGACACCCATCTCGTTGTGCAGCTCGACGACGAGGGCCACGACCTCGGGGCCGAGCTGCACGCCGGCCGCCCCCAGCGCGTCGGAGGTCTGCAACCGGTGTCGGCCCTGCACACGCCGTTGACAGTGCGCGCAGTGGCCGATTTCGATGTCGAAGCGGCGCACGAGGGGGCTGACCTTGGGGAGGTCTTCCTGATATTGCGAGGCAACGTGGTCGACTTCGACAGTGCCGCCGCAGTCGGGACACGCCGACGGGGCCGGGGCCCGGTGGGTCTCGTCCACCTTCGGCGGGCGCGGGCGGCGTCCCTGCCGGCCGTAGCTTGCACCGGCCCGCCGGCCGGGGCGCCCGCCGCGTCCCTGCCGCCGGTTCTTGGCGAAGGGCGCGGCCTGGCGGCGGCCGGCACGACGCGCCTCGTCGAGTTGCTTCTTGAGGTCCTCGCTACGACGCTTCCATCGGTCCCGGTCGCGGATGGTGCGCGCCAAGTCATCGGTCAATTTCTCGTTCTCGCGCTCAAGCTCCTTGACGCGCTTGTCCTGCGGATCCCGCTCGGGCCGACGCGTCTTCGAACCACCGCGTTCCCCCATCATGCGCGCCATACTTCAGGTATCGGCACATGTGCCCCGAACCTGCACGCCACTTCACGGATTTTCTCGTCGATACCCGGTAAACAAAGACGAAGGGACCTCGTGTAATTCGACCTGTATCTTACCTTTCGGTGTATCTAATGTGATTGAGTCGCAATATCACTGTGAACAAGTAAACTGAGTCTCAGTTCCAAGTTGGGAGTGAACGTTTCTTTCTGTTATAAGTAGATTGTTGGGTAAGACATATAAAACGTGAAGCGGCGCCGCACGGCGCGTGCGTCATGCGTATCCCGAGGCAGGGTTGCGCGGGAGCCGCTGCACGTCACGAAAAGGGAGGTAAGCCATGCAGGGACAGACCCAGGTGATCGACGCACTGAATCGTGCGCTGACCATCGAATTGACGGCGATAAACCAGTATTTCTGCCAGGCGAAGATGTGCACCAACTGGGGATTCCACCACCTCGCGAAGAAACACTACGAGGAGTCGGTCGGCGAGATGAAGCACGCCGAAAAGCTCATCGACCGAGTCCTGTTCCTCGAGGGAACCCCCGAGATCGCGCGGTACGACGTCATCCGGGTCGGCAACGACGTCAAGGAGCAGCTCGAGAACGACCTGCAACTGGAGCTGAAGGGGGTCAAGCACTACAACGAGGCCATCGCCTTGTGCACGCAGCTCGGGGACAATGGAACCCGTGAGGTTCTCGAGCCGATTCTCAGCGAATCGGAAGAGCACGTCGACTGGGCCGAAACCCAACTGTTCCGGATCGAGAAGGTGGGCATCGAGAACTACCTGGCCGAGCAAATGGGCGGGCAGCACTAGCTAGCGCGACCTTGCGGTCACGTTGGAAGTTTCGCTGGCGCGACACTTCTACGGCGCAGGCTCCTGGCTGTCGAGGGCCTGGTGCACGCGCAGGTGGCGGCTACCGGCATCGTCTGCGCTCTTCTTCTCGCGCCGGGCGCGGTGCGCGGGGAACAGTCGGGCACGTTTCCGCCCGGGACTGCAACTCGACGGCCATTTGGGCCGTTTGCAACGAGGATGGCTGCTCCGCGGAGGACTTCTGCGGTCCAGTAACGATCCCGCTGAGCAAGAGGGAGCGAACGAGGGAATAGTGGCCAGAATGACAACCAACAGTCGTCGTAGCTTAACTACCGGGGCAGGATCGAGCCCGCTCCGAAACGTGATTCCGTGGCGGTCACGCTCGGCGGGCGGAGCCAAAGAAACGGCGCCAGCTCATTGCGAGACCGGTCCAGACCATGACGGCGGTGCCCAGGGATACGCCGCCGGCGATCGACTGCCCGATCACGCCATACACCTCGCCGGTGTGCGCAAACCGCAACCAGCGGCGGATCTTGAAGCCGCGGCTGAAGGTCGGATAGCCGGCGCGCCCGACCAGCTCTCCGGTTGCCCGGTCGAATAGAAGGTCCTCGCTCTTCGACGGCTGGCGGCCCGTCCCGCGGTCGACCGCGACCACGACGGGGTCGTGAGTCGACTCGGGAAGGCTGACCGTGATCGTTCGCCACCCGGGCGTCTCGGCGACGGCCTTCGCGGCCAGCGCCTGCAGCTCGCCCAACGGGGCGGCGGGGTCCGGCGTGACGGAGAGGTCGTCGTGCGCCAACGACCGCGGCGACGTCTGGAACGGTGGCGTGTCGCCCGCCAGCCGATGGACGAGGTCGGCGGCCCACTGATAGGAGATGGCGGCGCCGCTGAAGACGATGACGGCGAGCGGAACCGCCGACCAGAAGCCGATGACGTTGTGCCAGTTGAAATCGCGGCTTCGCCCGCCGAGGCCGCGTCGAAACCAGAGCGCCTGTCTCCAGGCGGCGCGGCTGCCGGTCGACGGCCACCAGAGGTAGACCCCGCTGACGAGCAGAAAGAGGAACCCGAGGTTGGCGGTCGCCATGATCGTCCGACCGACGATCCGATACTCCCCCTCGAGGGCGAGCCACCGGTGCCAGTACATGACGCTGCGGAGGAAGCGCCGCGTGCGCGTGTCGCCGTCGCCCAGCCGCTCGCCGGTGAAGCGGTCGACGTGGGCGGTGGCTCCGTCGTCGAGCTCGACGACCGCCGGCTCTCGCGGATCCCTTTCCAGGGCCACGGACGTGACGAGACCGGCCGGCGGCTCGCCGGCGACGCGTGCGATCAGCTCGTCGAGCTCGAGCGGCGCGATGTCCGGGGCCGGGTCGGCACGATAGTCGCGAAGCGCCCACCGGTCGAGCTGCGCCTCGTAGGTGAGGATGACGCCGGTCACCGCCATCATGAGGACCATGATGGCGGCGGTGACGCCGACCGCCAGGTGGATCCAGAAGATCGCCCTGCGCAGAAACATGTCCGGTCGGGTCTCGGGACGCGGTTCCCCCGCCGCCGGGGTCGTCGGATGACACCCCGCGATGAACCGATGCGACTCGCGGGTTCGCCAGCGCCCGCCCACGGGCCGGGGACCGAGGCGGGCGTCGCGAGCGTTTTCCTATTGTGAGCGGTCGGAGTCGGTCGCCTGATCGGAGTCGGTCGCCTGATCGGAGTCGGTCGCCTGATCGGAGTCGGTCGCGGGCGAGCCGGCGTCGCCGCCCCCGTCGGAGTCGGTCCCGCCGGGGCAGGCCGCGGTCAGAGTGGCAGCCGCCGCGATCGAGCCGGCCGCGACCGCGCGCGAGAGAAACGAGCGGCGATCGACCCGGACGGTCGTGATGTCCTCGTCGGTCAGCGACATCGGCGATCCCTGACGATTCGCGGTGGGCTTTCCCTTCTCCGGTCTGCGCATCACATTTCTCCTGAGTCTTGTAAAATGATAACGAGTCTCAGTATCGTCGGCGCGTGCCGTGATTGTCAAGCTGAGACGCGGCCCCCGGGACCATCGCCGCGCGCGCGGTACGATCGGTCGCAGTGCAAGGAGCGCTCATACGATGACGGACCACACCGAGCCGGGACCGGCGACCGACCGCGACTGCTTCGCCTGGCTCATCGAGCCGCTGCCGGCCGCGGAGTTCGAACGGGACTACTACGAGCAGCGGCTCCTTCACGTCCGGCGCGAGGCGTCCCCCTACTACGCCGAGCTCCTCTCGGTGGCCGACCTCGACGTCGTGCTCGGCACCCACTCGGCCGGTCATCGCGACATCAGCCTGGTTCGGGGCGACGGGAACGTCGCCCCCGGCGCGTACACGAACGACGCCGGCAGGGTCCATCCGCTCGAGGTCGCGAGGCACTTCGACGACGGCGCGACCGTCGTCTTCAACCAGCTCCACAAGCGGGTGCCGGCGCTGGCGCGGCTCTGTGTCGCGCTCGGGCGGCGCTTCTCGTCGCGGGTCCAGACCAACGTGTATCTCACGCCGCCCGACGCGCAGGGATTCGCCCCCCACTGGGACACCCACGACGTCTTCGTGTTGCAGATCAGCGGCACGAAGCGCTGGTCGATCTACGACACTCGGGTGAGATTGCCGCTCCGGGGCCAGCGCTTCGAACCCGGCACGCCTCCCGGCGCCGTCAGCGACGAGTTCGAGCTCGGCCCGGGCAGCGCCGTCTACCTGCCGCGCGGCCTGATGCACTCGGCCCGTTCGACGGGTCAGGCGTCGTTGCACGTCACGCTCGGGCTCACGGCGTTCACGTGGGCCGAGTTCCTGGTCGAAAGCGTCACCGCGGCGGCACTCGAGGAAGAAGCGCTGCGCCGGAATCTCCCTCGCGGGTTCGCTCGTGAGGGATTCCCTGTCGCCGACCGAGAACGTCTGTTTGGCGAGAAGCTGGCGTTGGTGCAGTCGCGGTTCGACCCGGACGTCGTGTGGCGCCGCTTCACGGACGAGGTCCTGGCCACCGACGTACCGCTGTTCACCGACCTGTTCAGCCAGCGGCTCCACGGAGACCGGCTGACGCTCCGCTCGCGGGTGAGACGCCGTCTCGGGCTGCTCACTGAAGCCGTGACGGAGGGCGAGACGTGCCTCCTCCGGTTCTGTGGCCGCGAGCTCAGGCTGCCGGTCGGCGTGTGGCCGGCGCTGCAGTTCGCCACTACCGCTGACGAGTTCGCCGTCCGGGATTTGCCCGACTGTCTGGATGCCGAGGGGAAGCTGACCCTGGTGACGCGGCTGGTCAGGGAGGGGGTTCTCCAGAGCGCCACCCTGAGAGGATGAAGCGTCTGATTCCCGTCAGTGACGTCCCCCCCCGCCTGCGCCCGCTCCGCGGGCCGCTTCAGCAGGCGTTCCTCCTCGGCGAGCGCCGAGGTCTCGAGCGCCGCGACTTCCTCTTCTGTCAGGAATCCCCGCCCTGGTACTCGGAGGGCCGTTCGAGCGGCGTGAGCGTCGAGCCGACCCTGAACTTTCGGGGCCCTGCCCGCCGGCGTCGTCAGCCTCCGAATCGATAGGTCAGCGCCGCCTTGAACCGCCGGCCCTTGGGGTCGTGGGTGTAGCCGTCGTAGGACTGCTCGACGTTGGCCCACGGCGGAATCTGTCCGGTCAGGTTCATCGCATAGAAGGTGAGGTCTATCCCGCTGCCGGGGAAGCGCCACAGGAAGCTCGTGTCCAGGGTCAGGAACGGGTCGATGACAGGTGTGGTGGTGCCGCCCCCCCGGTCCTCGTAAGCGGAGATGTAGGTCAGGTAGCTGGCGAGCCTGAAGACGTCCCAGCCGTAGGAGCCCGACCAGCGGCTCTTCCACCGGGGTATCGGCACCGCGATGGGATGGGCGAAGTTCAGGTAGCCGGCGGACTCCCGCTGGGCGTAGAGGGTCAGGTCGGTGTTCTCCAGCAGCAGGGTCTTCGTGTCGTAGCCGAGGGTGTAGGTGGCGTCCCAGCTCGCCGAGAACTCCCCCGGCCCGGCGTCGGCGCGGACCGCGAGGTGGGTGTCGATTCCCGAGGTCGTGAGGCCCGGCCAGTTCACGAGGTCGATCTGGATTCGCTCCAGGTTCTGGGCCACGCAGGGGTCGCCGGCCAGAAGGTCCGAGGCGCGCCCGGCGGGACAGATGATGAACGGCGACACCGCGTCGCGGGTCGCGGAAACGTCGCTGGCATAGAGGCTGGTGATGGCGTCGTAGGGCATCGAGCCGATCACGTTCTCGAAGTCGTAGTGCCAATAGTCGACGGTCGCCTCGAGGCCCCCTTCGAAGAACAACACGGTGCCGGCGTTGTAGGTGAACGCCCGCTCCGGCTCCAGGTTCTCGCGCCCGAAGCGGTCGACGGCCTGGTAGGCGCCGGTCTCCCCAATCCACTCCAGGGTGGTCAGCGGGCTGGTGTTCAGGTCGTCGAGCGACGGCGTGCGGAAGGTGGTCTGCACCGAGCCGCGCAGCGCCAGCGAATAGTGCTGGTTCTCGGCCAGCTGGAGGCGCCAGCCGAGCTTCGGGTCGAAGCTGTTCACGCGGCGGCCGGCGACGTTGTAGAACTCATAGTTGGCGGCGAGCTGGGTGTCGATGCGGGGACCGATGCCCAGGGCGAGCTCTCCGAAGAACCGCTGCACCTGCTGGTTCGCGGCATAGGGCCGGTGGACGTTGGTGAACAGATATGGCCCGAACTGGTCGCCGATCGCGCAGTTCAGGTCGCCCGCCACCGGGCACGGGTTCAGGTTGACGTCGCCGGGGTCGTTCGGATTGCCGTCGGCGTGCATCCCGCGGTACTGGTAGCCGACGGCGAAGTCGGCGACGCCCTCGACGAGGTTGCCGCTGATCGTGGCGTCGGCCACGAACAGGTCGGTGGTGCTGATGAGGTCGACCTCTTCGTTGAGCCACATCCGCAGCTCCTCGGGGTTCGCGAGGCCGGGGACGTAGTCGGGGTTCGCCGTGTTCACGAACCGCGCGCCCGGCTGATCGGAGTGCTGGATGGCGTTGCTGAAGGGGTTGTAGTACATGCACGGCCCCTGGCCCGGCACCGCGCCGTTGAGCGGCCCGAGGGCCATGCCCGCGGGCGACGTCCGATCCGCGGTGACGCCGACGCTGCAGTCGGCGCCGCCGAAGCCGCGGAACGCGCGGAACATGCGGTCGGTGTAGACCGCCGGCAGGTTCAGGTTGCCGCTCGATCGCGAGTAGCTGATGCCGACGTCCCAGTGGGTGTTCCGCCCGCCGGCCAGGAAGTCGCCGTCGACGGAGGCGGCGACCCGCTGGGTGCGGGACTCGCGGCGCAGCCGGCGCCCGGGGCCCGAGTTCCCGAACGGGCGGCCGTTCAAGTACCAGGGGTCGTCGCCCAGGCACGCGGCCATCGGGTCGGCCTTGCCGTCGCCGGCGTAGGCGCCGCAGAACTGCTGCCGGCCGGGGTGGTTCGCGGCCACCTCCATGATGGTGGTGCTCGTCAGCGGGAAGGGCGGATAGGACGGCGTCGTGTACCAGTTCGGAATCACGGCGTCCGACCACAGCCCCTCGATGTGGTAGTTGGTCCGGTCGTTCAGCGGGCCGTTGATCTCGGCGAAGGCCCGGGTATGCTGCTGCTCGTCGATCAGGTTGTCGTACGGCGCGTAGCGGAACCGGCACGTCCAGCCTTCGTCCTGCCCCCCGAAGTCGGTGCAGCGGGGATCGAAGACGTCGGCGGTCCACGGCGCCGGGGCCCCGACCGCGAAGGTGCCGGGGTTGCCGAGGCTCGACCAGCCGGCGCGGTTCCCGGAGACGTGGGTGCTCAGTCGATCGAGGGTCCAGGGGCGGTCTTCCATCCGCAGCTCCTGGCGGCCGACCCGCTCGGCGGATAACACGGCGCTGTGGGCCCCGACGCGGCCGCCCCAGATGCCGCCGATGGTCGTGTCGCCCCCGCCGTCGAAGTAGTCGTGCGAGACGTTCATCTCGAAGCCGCGGAAGTCGCTGCGGGTGACGAAGTTGGCGACGCCGCCGACCGCGTCGGAGCCGTAGGTCGCCGACGCGCCCTCCTTCAGCACCTCGAGCCGGCCCACGGCGATGGACGGGATGCTGTTGACGTCGACGAAGCGCCCCCCGATCAGGCGGGCGGGGACCGGGACCTGGCGCCGGCCGTTGATGAGCACCAGGGTCCGCGACGCGCCGAGGCCGCGCAGGTTGACGTTGGCCACGTTCTCGGTGAGCGTCGACGGCTGGTTCGAGTTGTACCAGCTGTTCCGCTCGCCGACGACGCCGTGGCTGATGCTCAGGCTGCGGAAGAGATCGACGAGCTGGGTCGAGCCCTGCTGCTCGAGCGCCTCGCGGCTGACCACCGTGACCGCGTGGGGCATGTCGATGGCCGGCGCGGCGATGGCGGTGCCGGTGACCGCCACCGTCACCTGCTCGAAGATGCCGCCGACGGTCAGGCTCGCATCGGCCATCGTCGTGGCGTCGGCCTCGACCCCGACGCCGTCCTGCTGCCCCCGCTCGAAACCGGGCATCGAGAAGGTGAGGGCATAAGTGCCCGGCGGCAGGGCCGTCAGCGTGTAGCGCCCGTCGAGGTCCGTCACCGTCTCGCGGGCGCCGCCGACCAGGGCCGGGCCGGCCGCTTCGACCGTCGCCCCCGGCAGGATGCCGCCGGTGGAGTCGGTCACCGTGCCGGTGATGGCGCCGTCCTGAGCAAAGGCGACCGCGGTCGTTGCCGAGAGGAACACCCCGATGAGCAGGAATGTGGATAGTGTTTTCACGTCTCACCTCCCATCGTGCAACAGGCGTTCGCTACTGACCGCCAAAGACGCCACCGGCGAAGGGTACCGGTTGCACTACCTCTTGTTCAAATCGACGAGTACCAGTTGTGCGGCCCGAATCCACCCGACTACCCCGTCCTCGAGCACGATCTCCACCCACTCGTCAGCACGGCGGTCCACGACGACCTTGGTGCCGGCGTGCACGGCGCGGATCTGCAGGGCGGGATCGTCCGAGGGTGCGCTCTGCACCTCGACCGCGTCGGCCACGACGATCGCCTCGTCGCCGGCGTCGAGTCCGAGCTCCCGAACGAGCAGGTTGAGGCCGAACACGAGGGTCAGGGCGGCCGCGGTCAGCGCGATGCGCCGCGCCCAGATCACGAGGCCCGCGGCGGGGCGGAGCACCACGATGGCCGCGCCGCCGACCGCCGTCACCCAGGCCAGCGCGACCAGCCAGGTCAACGCGGCGCGCGGCAGCAGGGCGACCCACCAGCCGGCGGCGCGAAAGAGCCAGAACTGCGGCCGCGGGACGATCTCGTCGGCGGTCATCGACCGGGCGAGGGCGAGGTTGGCGAGCAGGTCGTCGTCACCCGGCATCAGGCGCCGGGCGCGCTCGTAGTACAGGATGGCCGGGCCGAGCTCGCCCCGCTTGAAGTAGGTGTTCCCGATGTTGTAGTAGAGGTCGCCGCTCTCGAGCCCCTCGTCGAGAATCCGCAGGTAGCGGTCGAGGGCGCCGTCGAAATCGCCGGCCTGGTAGAGCCGGTTGCCCTCGTCGAAGAACGCGCTCTGGGCCGGGGCCGGGGCCGCCGCGACCAGGATCAGGAGGCCGAAGGCCGCCGCCGCGAGGGATGTCGGGTGCTTCTGAGTCATGGGGTGGACAGCGCCGCGTCGAGGTCGGTCATCGCCCGTCCCGCCTCGGCGAGCACGGCCTGCATCGCCGCCGCATCCGGTTCGGTGGGGGCGAAGCGCTGGCGGTCGCAGCGTTCGAGACAGTGCAGACAGGCGTCGACGACCGCCGCCTCCACCTCCCGGCCGGCGAGGGCGGCGCGGATGTCGTCGTGGATCAGGCCGGCCTCGGCGACGTTGAGCTTGTCGCCGAGGAACCCCTGCATGGCGCGGCTCACCTCGGCGTGGAACTCGCGGTGGCGGTCGGGCGAGCACAGCGAGTCGGCGCGCGCAAGTCGGCGCCGGGCCACCCTGGAGGCGCGCCGGCTGCGCGCGTAGGCGACGTCGCCCGCGAGCCGGTCCCGGTGGCGGCGCACCGCGACGGCGCCGGCGAGCGCGATCAGGGGCAGCACGGCGACCGTCCAGAAGCCGGCCGAGCGGAAGAGCGAAAGCCCGATGACCCGGAAGGCGGGGGGGGCGATGCGGATGAAGCGGATGTCCTGGCGCTGGATGTCCGCCCCGGTGCGGGCGCGCCCGCCGGGCAGGATGGGCGCCGGGCCCGGATCTCCGACGACGGTCAGGGTAATCGGGTCGGAGGACGCCACCGCGTAGGCGTCGCGGCCGGCGTCGAAATACGCGAGCTCGACCGGGGGAATCGTCATCCGGCCCGGCTCGCGCGGCACGATGACGTACTCGTAGACCCGGCTGCCGCGGACGCCGTCGGCGGTCGGCTCCACCTCCTCGCGCATCTCGGGGGGGTAGACCTCGAAGGCCGCGGGCAGGTTCAGGCTCGGCTCGGGCAGGGTCCGGATGTTGCCGGTGCCGCTGATGTCGAGACGCAGCGTCAGGGCGTCGTTGGTATCCGCGGCGGTGCGGTCCACGCTGGCCGAGACCGCGAGCGACCCGACGAACCCGGAGAACGACGCGGGCGCGCCGGGCGGCGCGGGACGCACGTCGAGGTCGAGGGCGTTCGACGCGACCGAGACCGGCGTCCGGCGCCCGAACAGGCTGTCGCCGAAGAATCCGCCGAAGGGGTCGCCGAACGGGTCGCGTCCGCGGGACCGCCGTTGCACGCGCACCTGCGCCTCGAGCACCAGCGGCTCGAGCCGCTTGGAACCGGCGCCGGTCGGAAACAGGGCGGCACGCCGGATGACGCTGCTGGCGTACTGCACGCCGTCGCGGACGACCTGTTCCGTCCGCGCCCGCGGGGTGGCCAGCTCCTCGACCCAAAAGCCGGCGGTGCCCGGCTGCCGGGCGACGGTGTAGCCTTCGACGTCGACCCGCGTGAAGATGCGGTACTCGACGACGACCGGCTGGTTGACGTAGACCTGCTCGTCGCTCAGGGTGGCGGTGACGAACAGGTCGTCGGGGGCGACGCCGCCATCGGCGGTGCGGCCCCCGCCGGCCCCGGCCGCCGGGGCGCTGGAGACCTCGATGGTCAGCGGATCGGTGCGGAGGTCCCGGCCATCGATCGGCACCGTCACCGGACCGATCGCGAACGTGCCCTCCCGGGTCGCCTGGAACCGGTACTGGATGGTGACCGTGGTCGACATGCGGCCGTTGACGATCTGCACCGACGTCGACGTGCCCGAGCCGAGGTAGGCGGCGAACGCCGACAGGTCGGGCAGGGCGGGGTCGGCATCCGCGTTCCGGCTGCCGGAGATCTCCAGGTTCAGGACGAACTGGCCGTTGAGCGGCACCGCGTTCTGGCTGAGGAAGGCCCGCGCCGACTGCGCCAGGCCCGCCGCCGGCAGGGCCAGCGCCAGCACCGCGACCGCGAGACATCGTCCCGGGTTCACCAGGGCCTCCGCGGCGGCCGGGCCGGCCGAACGGTCCGGCGGCGGCGCTGAATCCGGTCGGGGTCTTCGTTGATCGCTTCCAGCAGGCGCTCGGCGTCCTCCCGGCTCAGCTCGCCGGGCTGAGGCTGCGGTTCGGCCGGCTGCTCGCCATCCGGCGGCTCCGCGTCGGACGGGTCCGGCTGCCCCTCCGATGGGTCCTGCTGCTGGTCCTGCTCGTCCTGCTGATTCTGCTCCTGCTGGTCCTGCTCGTTCTGCTCCTGCTGCTGGTCCTGCTGTTCTTGGTCCTGCTCGTCCTGCTGCTGCTGATTCTGGTCCTGCTGCTCCTGGTCCTGGTTCTCCTCGTTCTCATCGCCGTCCTGGTCCCGGGGCTGGTCCGAGGGTTGTTGCTGCTGCTGGAGCTGCTCGAGGGCCAGCTCGAGATTGTGCTTGGCGTCGACGTCCGCGGGATTGCGGCGCAGCGCCTGCTTGTAGGCCTCGATGGCCGGCTCGATCTGCTGCTGGCGGAAGAAGGCGTTGCCCAGGTTGTACCAGGCCTGTCCTTCGACGGCGGGGTCGCCGCTCTCGGCCGCCTGCCGGTAGGCCTCCATCGCGCGCTGGAACTCGTCGGTGCGATACAACGCGTTCCCGTTGTTGAACGGGACGATCGGCGAGTCCGGCGCCGCCCGCAGGGCTTCCAGATACTGCTCGTGAGCTTCCTCGAACCGACCCTCCGCGTAGTGCCGGTTGCCCGCTTCGACCGCGCTCCGGCCGGGTTGCGCGGCGGCGAGGGCCGGCGGCAGGAGACCGGCCAGACAGATGAGCCCGGCGACGAACTGACGGCGTTTCACTTGAACCTCCCGGACCATCGGGCCCGCATCCGCCGGCGGTCGGGTATCAGGACCTCGGCGACCAGCAACGCCAGCGCGAGACCGAGAAAGAGCTGATACTGCTCGTCGAAGACGGTCATCTGCTCGGCTTCGAACTCCTGCCCCTCTCCGCCGGTCACCTCGGCGGCCAGCGCCTCGAGCTCGGCCCCGGCCGGCGAGGCGCGGTAGTAGAGGCCGCCGGTGCGCTCGGCCATCGCCTGGAGGGTGGCCTCGTCGAGCTGCGTCGTCACCACCGTCCCGTCGTCGTCCCGCTTGAAGCCCCGCGCGCGGCCGGCCGCGTCGAACTCCGGAATCGGGACCCCTTCGGCCGATCCGATCCCGACGGTATAGATGCGGACCCCCGCTTCGACCGCCCGGTCGAGGGCGTCGTCGACCTCTCCCTCGTGGTCTTCGCCGTCCGTGATCAGGACGAGGACCCGGTGGCGCCGCTCGGTCTCCGCGAACGCATCGAGGGCCACCGCGACGGCCTGGCCCAGGTTGGTGCCCTGCACCGAGATCATGTCCGGCTCCATCGCGTTCAGGAACAGGGTGGCGGCCCCGTAGTCGCCGGTCAGGGGGCTCTGCACGAACGCCTCGCCCGCGAACGCGACCAGTCCGACCCGGTCGCCCTCCAGCCGGCCGATCAGATCGGCGATGGCGAACTTGGCCTTGTCGAGCCGGTTCGGGGCCATGTCCTCGGCCGTCATCGAGGCGGACAGATCCAGCGCCACCACGATGTCCTGCCCCTCGCGCCGCACCGTCTCGACCCGGCTGCCGAACTGTGGCCGGGCCAGCGCCGTGACCAGCAGGGCCACCGCGGCCACCAGCGCCGCGTGCTTCGCGGCCCGGCCCCGCCGGTCGACGGTGGCCGTCAGTCGATCGAGGAGGTGGCGGTCGCCGATCAGGGCCAGCGCCCGGCGCGTGCGCGCGTGGGCCCACCACGCCAGCCCCGCGAGGGCGGGGACCAGCAGCCAGGCGAACAGCATGTCGACCGCGGCGAACCTGAACACTACGGTATCTTCCTCAGCACGGTGCGGGCCAGCGCGATCTCCAGCAGGAGGAGGGCCAGACCGGCCAGCAGCGGGACGTGGAACAGCTCGCCGTAGCGGGTGAACTGCTCGACCTCGATCTCGGTCGTCTCCAGCGCGTCGATCTCCGCGTAGACGTCCTCGAGGCTCGCCCGGTCGGTCGCGCGGAAGTAGCGGCCGTCGGTCACGGCCGCGGTCTCCTGCAGCGTCGGCTCGTCGATGTCGACCCGCATCTGCGCGTAACGGCGGCCGAAGAGCGGGTCGTCGACGGGCACCCGCGCCACCCCCTGGGTGCCGGCGCCGATGGCGTAGATGCGGATGTCCAGCGCCTGCGCCATCTGCGCGGCGGTCACCGGATCGATCTCGCCCCGGTTGTTCCGCCCGTCGGTCAGCAGCACGATCACCTTCGACTCGGCGGACGAGCCCTGCAGCCGCTTGACCGCGGTGGCGAGCCCCATGCCGATCGCGGTGCCGTCTTCGAGGATACCCGTCTCGAGCTCGCCGAGCACGGTGGTCACGATGCCGTAGTCCAGGGTCAGGGGGACCTGCGTGAAGGCGTCGCCGGCGAAGACCACCAGCCCGATCCGGTCGTTCCGCCGGCCGTTGACGAAGTCGGCGGCGACCGCCTTGGCCGCCTCGATCCGGTTCGGCTCCAGGTCTTCGGCCAGCATCGAGGTCGACAGATCGAGGGCGAGCACGATGTCGATGCCCTCGGTGGTGATGTTCTCGGCCGTCACCCCGGTCTGGGGCCGGGCGAAGGCGACGATCAGGGCGGCGAGCCCGAGGCTGCGCAGGACGAAGAGGGCATGGCGGTAGCGCCCGGTGCGCCCCCGGTCGGCGCGGGCGATCGCGGCCAGCGACGAGTAGCGCAGCGACCCGGTCCGGCGCCGGCCGCGAACCACGTACCACCAGGCGAGCAGGGGCACCCCGAGCAGCAGCAGGAGATAGGCCGGATCGGCGAACCTGAGGAGGGTCACGTCGTCTGCTCCGCGGGGATCGCGGCCGGCGGGGCCGGGACCGGCTCGACGACGGTGGTGACGTCCACCACGCGGCGGGCGAGGGGGGCCAGCTCGCGGCACTCGGGCATCGCGGGCCGGAGCTTCGCGAACTTCACGAGGTCGCATCGGTCGAGCAGGCGCCGGACGTCGGCAACGGCCCCGGTGTCCGCGTCGGTTCGGCGCAGGCCGTCGAGGACCTCGCCGGTGGTCATCTCCATCGCGTCGACGCCGAAGCGGCCCTCGATGTACACCCGCAGGATGTCAGACAACCGGATGTGCCAGGTCTTGATCTCGCCGCGCTCGAGCAGTCGCGCCGCCTCGAGCGCATCGAGGGCCTCGCGGGCGACGACGTGGGCCGGCCGCGGCGGGCGCGCCGGCACCGGGGCCTCCGGCCGGGTCCGCCGCCGGTAGCGCCGGTAGAGCCACGCGCCGGCCGCCGCGAGCGCGAGCAGCGCCGCGATCCACGGCAGCAGGGTGACCGCCTCGAACGGAATGGCGAGCGGTCCCTTGATGTCGCGGATGTCGCCGCCCTCGTCCCGCCCGACGCTCTCGATGGCG
This sequence comes from Vicinamibacterales bacterium, assembly GCA_965206705.1. GTDB lineage: Bacteria > Acidobacteriota > Vicinamibacteria > Vicinamibacterales > UBA8438 > JAJEEA01. The sequence continues at coordinate 80,444 of CBDBKJ010000002.1, forward strand.
ACCGGCACCGCCTCGGTCGCGAGGGCGGTCGCCTCGCCGTCGGCATCCACCACCTCGAGGTCGAGTGCCGGAAGCGACAGCTCGCCGAGCTCGAACGCGGCGACCCGCAGCTCGAGACGCGACTCGACGCCCCCGTCCGCCGGCGTCGATTCCGAGACCGGCGGACCGAGGAGCTCGAACGGCGCGGTGTCGACCGGATCGGGCCACCGCACCTCGGCGTCCGGGGCGTGGCGCACCGTCACGACGACGCTGATCGGGTCGCCCACCGCCGCCGCGGCGGCCGAGACCGCGGTCGAGACGGTGGGTTCGACGTCCTGGGCGGCGGTCGGCGCCGCCGCCAGGAGCGCCGTGAACGCGGCTGCCAGCACCCGGGTCTTCATCGGAACCGTTTCGCGCGTTGCCGGAAGAAACGCATGAGCCGGTCGGCGTAGGGCTGGTCGGTGGAGATCTCCACGACGTCGACCCCCGTCTGCCGGAACTCCCGATCGCGGGTCGCCCGGGTCTCGGTCACCTCGCGGTCGAACGCCCGGCGGAAGGCCGGGTCCGATACGTTCACCGTGAGCCGGGCCCCGGTCTCCGCATCCTCGAGATCGAGGTAGCCGACCGGCGGCAGCTGCTGCTCGCGGGGGTCGGCGATGCGGATGACGACGGTGTCGTGCCGGCGGCCGGCCACGGCCAATGCCCGCCGATAGCCGCCGGCGAGAAAGTCGGAGACCACGAACGCGACGGCCCGGCGCCGGACGACGCGGGCCAGATACTCGAGCGCCCCCGCGATGTCGGTGCCGCGCCCCGTCGGCTCGAAGTAGAGCAGCTCGCGGAGCACCCGCAGCACGTGGCGGCGACCCTTCCGGGGCGGCACGAACTTCTCGATCCGGTCGCTGAAGATGATCAGCCCGACCTTGTCGTTGTTGGTGATGGCCGAGAAGGCGAGCACCGCGCAAATCTCGACCGCGACCTCGCCCTTCATGCGGCCGGACGAGCCGAACTCGCCCGAGGCGCTGACGTCGACGACGAGCATCACCGTCAGCTCGCGCTCCTCGTCGAACACCTTGACGAACGGGGCGCCGGTCCGGGCGGTGACGTTCCAGTCGATGTTGCGGATGTCGTCGCCGTAGTGGTACTCGCGCACCTCGGCGAAGTTCATGCCGCGGCCCTTGAACACGGAATGGTACTCGCCCGAGAAGACCTCGTTCACGAGACCCCGCGTGGCGATCTCGACCCGGCGGACCTGCCTGAGGATCTCTCGGGGGATCACGGTACCTCGATGCGGTTCAGGACCCGTTCCACCACCGATTCCGCCGTCACCTCCTCCGCCTCCGCCTCGTAGGTCAGCAGCACGCGGTGCCGCAGCACGTCGGGACCGATCGACCGGACGTCTTCCGGGGTGACGTAGCCGCGCCGCCGCAGGAAGGCGTGCGCGCGCGCCGCCCGGGCCAGGTTGATGGTCGCCCGCGGCGAGGCGCCGAACGCGATCAGGTCGGACAGATCGCCGAGGTCGTAGTCTTTCGGCGTCCGCGTCGCGAAGACCAGATCGACGATGTACCGCTCGACCTGCGGGTCCATGTAGATGAGCTCGACCGCCTTCCGGGCCCGGAGAATCTCGTCGGGCTTCACGACCGCCTCGACCTCCGGGGCCGGCCCGCCGGCCATCCGCCGCAGGATCTCCAGCTCCTCGTCCTTGCCGGGGTAGGTGACGGCCAGCTTCAGCATGAACCGGTCGACCTGCGCCTCGGGCAGGGGATAGGTGCCCTCCTGCTCGATCGGGTTCTGGGTGGCGAGGACCAGGAACGGCGAGTCGAGGGCGTAGCTCGTGTCGCCGATGGTGACCGTCCGCTCCTGCATCGCTTCGAGCAGCGCCGACTGCACCTTGGCCGGCGACCGGTTGATCTCGTCGGCGAGGATGATGTTCGCGAAGATGGGGCCCTTGCGGGTCCTGAACTCCGACTGCCGCGGGTCGTACACGAGGGTGCCGATGAGGTCCGCCGGCAGGAGGTCCGGGGTGAACTGAATCCGCTGGAATTTCGTGTCGATGGCGTCGGCCAGGGTCCGGACGGTCATCGTCTTGGCGAGGCCGGGGACGCCCTCCATCAGCACGTGCCCGTCCGCGAGCAACCCGATGAGGAGACGCTCGATCATGGTCCGCTGGCCGACGATGACCCGGCCCACCGCGTCGAGCAGCCGCTCGACGAAGGCGCTCTCGGCGTGGATGCGTTGCTGAATCGCTTCGATATCGTGATGCATGGTGTCGTCGCGTGCGTTCTCCAATCGACCCTCTATTGTAGGAAACCCGTGCGCCGTTCCCAATTGCGGGAAGCCGCGCCCGTTCCCAATCGGCGGGGCTCGGTCGGCCCCGGGCGCCCGGTGGGGACACCCGCGGGCGTGCCTTGCGCGCAACGTCGGCTCGGTGTGCCGCCGCCAATCTGTCAGACGATCCGGTCGGGATGTTGGCCGGGGGGCGCCGCGAGCGCCGCCCCGCCGCGGCGTCGTCGAAGCCCGGGCCGGCCCCTGCGTGCGATCAGCGCACCGGAAAGAAGATGTCGGTACGCCACTTCGACGGGTCCGGCTCGGCGCCGGGGTCGGTGACGTAGACCTCCCAGGGGGCCCCGGCGGCCTCGAGGCCCTGCGACTTCATCCACGCTGTCAGCGCCCCCCACGTTTGCCCCAGGTCGTCGTAGGGACCCGTGTGGGTGACCGTCGCGGCGGTTCCGCCGGGCAGCTCGCCGGCCCGGATGCGGTCGGTGCCGGTCACCGGCGCGGCCACCGGCATGCCGCACTCGAGATCGAGGGTGTTGCCGTCCATCGCGTGGTAGATCGCGAAGGGCATCCCGGCCGGCGCCTGTCCGTTCTGCTGGAGGTACCCGTACACCTCTCCGAACAGCGGTCCCATGACCTCCTTGATCTTGTCCATGGTGGTCGTCGTTCGGATGCCCACGATGGGCTGTGCCTCGATCTGCTTCGTCCTGAACTCCGGCGTCATCCGCTGTCTCTCCTGGCTCACTCGTCCGGCTCCGGGCTCGGGCGCTTCGTCTGCTCGAGCCCGGTCACGCGTGCCCGCCCGGTCCTCGCCCGGCGCTTCGTTCTGCGCCTGTTCTCCGTCTCCGGCAGTCTACCAGCCTCTCGGCAGAGGGTCCCCACTGCATTCGACCGGCGATGCATCCTGCCGGCGCTACGCTGTTTCGCGGAGCCGCGCTGCTCGGCGGCCACGGATGACCCGACACCTCCCTCGTCACGCCCGGGCGCCTTGCAGGCCGCTGGCGCCCTCGACGGTCCCGGTGCGGCGCAGGGCCGGTCCGACCCGCGCGGCTCGACACGCCAGTGGTAAACTGAGGGCACCATGCGAGTTGCTTTCCGAGTGCTGGTCGTCGTCGGATGCGTGCTGCTGATCCCGCTGGCTGCCGTCCTCACCGCGGCCGCCAAGCAACGCTTCGCCGACGGTCCGAACCGGGTGTTCTCGGGCGGCCCCCTCGTGTCGGGCGAGCTGCACCTCGGCCCGGAACCGGACTGGGGCTTCGTCGAGGACATCCCGACCATCGAGCTGCAGCTGGACAACCCGCCGCGGTCCCGCCGCATCTGGACCACCGAGCACGACGGCAAGCTCTATGTCTGGTCCGGCTACATGGGCACCGCGGTCGGCCGGCTGTGGAAACGCTGGCCGGTTCAGGCGGAACGAGATGGCCGCGCGGTGATCCGCATCGACGGCACCCGCTATCAGCGGCAGCTCGTGCGTATCGAGTCGGGTCCGATCCTCGACGGCATCAGCCAGGCCATCCGAGACAAGTACCCGTCCGAGGTCACCCGGGCGTCGGTGGAAGCCGGCGGCTCCTGGGTGTTCGAGGCAGCGCCCCGCTAGTGTGCGACCGCGCGACCTGACGGTCGCGTTGGGAGTTTCGCTGGCGCGAAACTCCTGCTGCGCAGAACTCCTGGCCACACGGATCATTCTGATGAAGTACTTCTACTGGTGCATCGCGGCGGCCGTGGTCGCGACCGTCCTCGCCGTGCTGTTCGTCCCGGGTGTGGACGACCTCGTCGAGCAGACGTTCCAGGGCTACGTCGGCCGCGCCGCCCGCTGACGGGCTCGGGCCGGGCATCCCGGCACCTTCCTTCGTGACCGTCCCCGTTGTCGTCGCGATCACGGCATTGGCGGCCTGTGCCGGCATTGCGGGCGGCGGCGGTCGATCCGCTGACGGCGCTGCGCGCCGGCCGAGGCGGAGCTGGACGCTCCTCGTGCGCCTTGCTCCGCCGAAACCGCTGGCCCGCCGGGCGACATTCGGGGTATAACCATCCCCATGCTGCTGCGGGCCATCGTCGTCGCAACCTGCGGTCTGGCGCTGGTCCTCGCCGCGCCCTCCGCACCGGCGCAGGTGGGCGGCAATCTGGCCGCCGGACCGCCGCTCGACATTCATCTGGAGATCGCGACGGGCCCGGACGGCCCGCTGCTCTCCACCACCGAGTTCGACCTGGTTACGGGCGAATACTACCGGCTGAACGTCACGAGCGACGGCGCCGAGCCGTGGCGGCTCGAGGTCGACGACCTGCTGCGCAACTCGCACCTGCGCATCGTCACCATCAACGGGATCGAGGTGCACCTGCAGGCGCTGGCGTTCCGCGCCATCGAGTTCGATGTCGGCGGCACGGCCCAGTTCAGCTTCACACCCATCCGGACCGGCGCCTTCGAGTTCACCGTCGGCGACGTCCCCTCGGTCCGCCGCCGGCGCGCGGACGGCGGCCGCACCGCGGCCGGGACATTCGCCGTCAGATAGCCGCTCGGCCGTGAGTGTCAGCGCTCCGCGAATACCGATCGGTGGCGCCGCAGTGCGGTTCGGGGGTCAGCGGTCTCTTCGCCGCGCGCCGCGTCACGGGGCAGCCGCTTGCAGCGGGCGGATCGCCCGCAGCGATCGTGCCGCGGTCGACTCGTGCCGGCTCCGGCCGCGAGGGCCGAGGCGAACCGTCCCGGATGGTGCGAGGCGGGAGAGCGCCCGCAGGCCCATCACGAGTGCCTTGCTGGCAGCGAGTCAGGGTGATGAGGTGGCGGAGAGAGTGGGATTCGAACCCACGGTAGAGTTTCCCCTACACACGCTTTCCAAGCGTGCTCCTTCAACCGCTCGGACATCTCTCCAGAAATGACGGTCGACGGTCTCACGGACAGTCTACCACGGGTGTTTTGGCGCTCTGCGCCGTCGCAGGGCACCCTGGAGGCGCCGGCCACGGGGCCGGCGCCGGATGCTTGATCGGCCCCGGGGCTGACGGTAGACTGAGGCTGTCGCCGGCCGATCGGGGCGGGCGGCCACGGTCCAGGATGTGACGGGCCGCAGCGCGGCTCGGACCCTGTGCAATTTCAGCCTACGAACCGCGTCAGGGCCGGAAGGCAGCAGCGCTAAGTAGTCACTGACATGTGCCGCAGGTTCTTCCGGGTCGCGGCTGGGGCCCGCCACCTCTCACCGAATGGCCTATCAGGTTCTTGCCCGCAAGTGGCGCCCGCAGCGGTTCGATGACGTCATCGGGCAGCGCGGCGTCACCCAGACCCTGCGCAACGCCATCGCCCGCGAGCGGGTCGCCCAGGCGTTCGTGTTCGCGGGGCCGCGCGGTGTCGGGAAGACGACGACGGCGCGCATTCTCGCCCGGGCCCTGAACTGCGTCGAGGGGCCGACGGCCGACCCTTGCGGCGAGTGCGACGTCTGCCGCGAGGCGGCCGAGGGCCGCGACATCGACGTGCTGGAGATCGATGCCGCCACCCACACCCAGGTCGACAACGTTCGCGAGGTGATCATCTCGGGGTTGTCGATCGCCCCGGTGCGCGACCGCTACAAGGTGTTCATCATCGACGAGGTGCACCAGCTCTCGTCCAGCTCGTTCAACGCCCTGCTCAAGTCCGTCGAGGAGCCGCCGCCGCACGTGGTCTTCATCATGGCGACGACCCTGCTCGACAAGATTCCCGACACGATTCTCTCGCGTTCGCAGGTCTTCGAGTTCCGCACCATCGGCACCGCCGCGATTACCGAGCAGCTTCGGATCATCGTCGAGGCGGAGCAGGTCTCCATCGACGAGGCGGGTCTCGCCCTGATCGCCCGCACCGCCGGTGGCAGCATGCGCGATGCCGAGAGCGCCCTCGACCAGGTGATCGCTTTCGCGGGAGACTCGGCCGGCGCCGACGACGTGTCCGCGGTGCTGGGCCTGGTGGGCCGCGATGCGGTTCTCGAGATGGCCGAGACGGTCGCCGGCGAGGCGGCCGACCGGGTCTTCGATCTGGCGGGGCGCTTCGTGGAAGCGGGACACGACCTGCGCTCGGTGTGCCGCGAGCTCGGCCGGCTGGTTCGCGACCTGCTCGTGCTGAAGGTGGACGCGCGCCGTATCACCGACCCGGAGATCGCCGCCGACGCCGAGCGCGACCGCCTGCAGGCCCTGACGGACCGGTTCTCGCGGGAGGATCTGCTGCGCGCATTCGACGTGCTGTCGCGGGCCGAGTTCGACATCCGCAACGCGACGCAGCCGCGCTATCACTTCGAGATGGCGATGCTGCGCTGGATCCATCTGCGCCAGCTGGTGCCGTTGACGGATCTGCTCGGCGGGGCGGGCCGGCTCGACGCGGTCCCGCCGGGCGCCGCGCCGGTCCCCCGCCGCCCGACGCCGGCCGCGGCCCCGGGCCGCTCGACGCCGGCCGCCGCCCCGGCCCCGCGCCGCCCGGCGTCGGCCGAGTCGCCGCCGTCGCGGCGCGCCGGGCCGGGCGCGAAGGTGCGTCGGACCGCGCCCCCGGCCGCGGGGCGTCCCGCGCCCCCGCCCGGGCCGGCGGCCGGCTCACCGCGGGCCCTGGCCGCCCCGGCGGCCGCTACGGGGTCGCCGGCCCGAGATGCCCCGGCCGCCGCTACCGGGTCGCCGGCCGGCCTGCAGGAACGGTTTCTCGGCGAATTGCAGCGTACGAAGAAGTTCTTTCACGGGACGGTGGCCGCCCAGGCCCGGGAGATCGTGGTGGAGGACGGGCAGGTGGTGTTCGTCTTCACCACGGCCCAGCGCACGCTGGCCCAACAGGTGGAGAAGGGCCGCGCGTGGCTCGAAGCGCTGGCCGGCCAGGTCGCCGGACAGCAGATGACGGTGACGGTCCGGCAGGTCGCCGGCCCCGCGCCGGCCGGGACCGCGTCCGGGGAGCCCGGGGCGGCACCGGATCGGCGCCAACCGGCCTTGACGGAGCCGCCCCCGGCCGCGCCGCCGGCGGAGAGCGCCCCTGCGTCGCTCGGCCCGCCGGTGCAGTCCGGCTTTCTGCCGTCCGGGGCCGAGCCGGCGGCGGATCCGGATCCCGCTCCGCTCGGGTCGCCGGTACAGTCCGGGCCGCCGGCCGAGCGTTCTCCCTCGATCCTCGGCTCGCCGGTGCAGTCCGCGCCGCCGGCCTCGGGCCTGGGGTCGCCGGTACAACCCGAGCCGTCGGCCGAGCGTTCTCCCTCCGGCCTCGGCTCGCCGGTGCAGTCCGCGCCGCCGGCCGAGCGCGGCGCCTCGCCCCTCGGCTCGCCGGTGCAGTCCGGGTCCCCGCCGCCGGGGAAGGCCGGCGACCTCCTGTCGCAGGCGATGGACGACCCCGCGGTGCAGACCATGCTCGACGTGTTCCCGGCCGAGATCAAGGAAGTCGAAGAGATGTGACCGCCATGAACATTCAGAAGATGATGCAGCAGGCGCAGCAGATGCAGGACAACCTGCAGAAGCAGCTCAAGCAGGTTACGGTCGAGGCGACCGCGGGCGGCGGCATGGTGACCGTCGTGATGAACGGGGTCAAGGAGATCCAGAGTCTGAGCATCGACCCCGAGGTGGTGTCGCCCGACGACGTGGAGATGCTGCAGGACCTCATCGTGGCCGCCGTGAGCGATGCGCAGCGCCGCGCCGACGAGCTGGTCTCGCAGCGGATGGGCGGCATGATGGGCGGGCTCAAGATTCCCGGCCTGTCCTGATTCGGCCTGAACGCCATGACAACTATCGAGCCGCTCGTGCGGCTGACCGGCGAGCTTCAGAAGCTGCCGGGCATCGGGGCCAAGAGCGCCCAGCGGCTGGCCTTCCACCTGCTGAAGCAACCGCGCGAGGCGGCCGACCAGCTGTGCGACGCCATTCGCGACGTCAAGGAGCGGGTCATCTACTGTTCGGTCTGCTCGAACATCACCGACTGCGACCCCTGTTTCTACTGCACCGACGCGGGGCGCGATCGGCGGTTGCTGTGCGTGGTGGAAGACCCCCACAACGTCTCCGCGATCGAGAAGACCGGCGACTTCAAGGGCGCCTACCACGTGTTGATGGGGGCGTTGTCGCCCCTGAAGGGCATCGGTCCCGACGACCTGCGGATCGCGGGGCTGCTGCAGCGGGTCGGCGCCGGCGAGGTGACCGAGGTGATTCTCGCCACCAATCCGAACGTCGAGGGAGAGGCGACGGCCATCTATCTGGCGAAGCTGCTCAAGCCGCTGGGGGTCCGCGTCAGCCGCATCGCGATGGGAGTGCCGGTGGGCAGCGACCTCGAGTACGCCGACGAGATCACCATGCTCAAGGCGATGGAGGGCCGCCGCGAGGTATGAGCCCGGGAGTCCGGGCCGCCAGCTCCCGCAGCAGGGCCGCGGTGGCGGGCGCCCCGCCGGCGCCGCGGCCGGCGAGCGCGGCTCGAAGCCGGACCAGATCGTCCGCGTCGTCGACATCCCGCCACGGGTCCAGCAGCCCGACCTGCAGCCCGCACCGCTCGGCCGCGGCGACGGTGTCGGCGTGGGTCCACGCGGTGCTCCAGCGAATGTCCGTGAACAGCTCGGGCACCGGGTCGCCGGCCCGGGGCCGGACGAGCCCGATCAGGTAGTAGCCGCCGTCGGCGGTCGGGCCCAACACCACCGAGTCGCGTCGGGCCGCCAGCCGGCCGAGCGCCTCGCCGATCCGCTCTGCCGGCAGCCCCGGCAGGTCGGACCCGATCAGGACCACCGGTGAGAACCCGTCCCGGAACAGGTCCTCGAAGACGCCGCGCTCGCGGTCGCCGAGGCCCGCGCCCCGTTGCGGCATCAGCTCGCGGTCGGCGATGCCGGCCGGGGCGAACCCGTGCGGCCCGCCGTCCGGGGTGTATGCGACCCGAAGGGTGGCGCCCTCCACACCGCGGCACGCCGAGACGACGTCGGTCAGGAAGGCGGTGTACAGCTGCCGCCGGTCCAGCTCGTTCGGGAGCACCCCGGCCAGCCGCGCCTTGGGCGCCCGCCTGCCGGTCGGCGAGCGCGCCATCACCACGATTGCCGCCCCGCGGGGTTCGGGCGCATCCGCGCCGTCCCCGGCGGGCGCCGCGTCCTCTCGGCCGGCGTCTCGGCGCGCCGGGAGACCGCGGCGCACCAGCAGCAGGACCCCGGCGGTCATCCAGACCAGCATGCGCGCCTTGCGCACGATGGCCAGGGTGACCCCGGCGGCGCCGCCGAACGCCAGCAGCTCGGCGACGGCCGCGGTGCCCGCTTCGTCGACGCCGATGCGCAGGGGGACGACCTTGAACGCGGCGGTCAGGAGGCGGTTCGTCGATTCGAGGACGAACGCGTCGAGGGGGGTCGGCGGCACGTCGCTGACGAACGCGAGGACGAGGTAGATCTCGAGGACGGCCAGGGCGTGGAAGCCCAGCTCCCAGCCGGCCACGGCGGCGAGCCGGCGGGGAGCGCGGGGGTACAGGTCGTACACGCGGTCCTCGACCTGCCGCACCCGTTCGGCCCAGCTTCGGAGCGTGTCCCCCGCCGGACCGTGTCGTGCGACCCCGGCCAGCAGACCGCTGGCGAAACGCAGGCGCCGCCAGATGACCCCGTGGACGGCGGCGATCAGCAGCACCAGCGCCCCCACGAGCGCGGCGCCGGCGATCCACCACCGGCCGGTGGCGCCGAGCCGCAGCACCAGGGCCATCGCCCCGCCGGCGACGACGAGCGCCGCCGACAGCGTGAAGAAGAGATTCTCGACGGCGAGGGCCGGCAGCGTGCGCGAAGGCGGCTCGCGGTCGCCGGCGAACAGCGTCTTCGCCGGTTCGCTGACGAGAAGGCCGAGCGGGGTCAGGTTTCCCAGGGTGTCGCCCGCGACCATGGCGCAGAACGCGTCCCGGCGGGTCAGGCCGTGCGGGCCGTCCAGGCAGCTGCGCCAGGCGAGCGCCCGCGCCCCGAGCCGCAGGCCGCCGAGGGCCACGACCGCCAGGAAGACCCATCCGAGGCGCCCGGCGCCCGCCGCGATGTCCGCGACCCCGGTACGCTCCACGAAGTAGACGAACAACGCAATGCCCGCCGCCGCCGCGGCCAGTCCCCACGGAGAGCGCCGTTTCGGCCGGCCGGCCGGGGTCGAAGGGTCGATCATCGCGTATTGCGGCGGTTCGACACGCCCCGCATAATGCGTGAATGGTCTTCGTGTCGCCGCAGGTCGTTGCGGCGATAATTCTACTTGTGGCCGGGCTGGTGGCCTGCTTCCTCGGCTACAGGTTGTTTCGTTGGCTGCTCGTGCTGTACGGGTTCGCGGGCGGCGCCTATGTCACGTCGCTGTTCGTCGGCACGTTGTCGCCGTGGGCCGCGGCTGCGGCCGTCGTTCTGGGCGGACTGGCCGGGGCCGCCGTGCTGCTGGTCGTCTATCTGGCGGCGGTCGCGATGGCCGGCGCGGGCGTCGGGGTGCTGGTCCTCAGTCTCTCCTGGGCCCCGGGCCGCGGCGAGCCCGAGGCCTGGATGGTGATTCTCGCGTGTCTCGTCGGCGCGAGCCTCGCCGTCGTCCTGCAGAGCTACGTCATCATCGTGGGGACCGCCTTCGGTGGTGCGTGGACCGCCCTGATCGGGGCGCTCGCGCTCGTGGGGCACCCCGGTGCGCTGGCCGCGATCGCGGGCGAACCGTGGCAGATGTACCCTCTGGCCCCGGCCCGGGGGCAGGTGCCGTTCGCGGTCGGGTGGCTGAGCCTGGGACTGCTCGCCGCGCTGTGGCAGCTGCTGCGGAGGCGATCGGCGAGACCGCCCCCGCCCGACGCCGACATTTGACGCTGCCGGTCCCGGTCCTCTATGATCGGAGTTTCGTCGGCGCCCCCGCAAGCCGCACATGGCGCCGCGCGCGCTGCCACGTGTTCCTCAGTAGCTCAATTGGCAGAGCATCCGGCTGTTAACCGGAGGGTTGTTGGTTCGAGTCCAACCTGAGGAGCCACCCCCGCCTTGTCGCGCGTTCTGACCTTCAGCAACCCCCGGGACATCCGGCGACCTGCACCGCGAGGCGGCAGCGGAAGCATGGCCGGTACCTGCACCCGTCGGCTCCTGCAGGCTCTGCTCCTGTCGGGTCTTTTCCTGTGGAGCCGGGTTCCCGCATCGGGGCAGGACCGGCCCGCGGAGCCGAGTCCGCCAGCCGGCCCGACTCGGCAGGATACACCGGACCCGACCGATCCGAAGTCAGCGGGCGGGCAACCCGAAGGAGACGATCCGGCCGCGCCGGCGTCGCCGCAGTTCGACGAAGAGGTCGTCGTCGTCGTCGGGAGCCGCGCGCAGCCACGGTCGGTCACCGACTCGACGGTGCCGATCGACGTCGTGCCGGCTGCCGACGTCGTCCGCCAGGGCGGCACGAATCTCGCCGACCAGTTGCGCGTGCTCCTTCCCTCCTTCAACGTCAACCCGCAGGAGGACGGCGACCTCGCCGCCGTCGTCCGCCCGGCGAGCCTCCGGGGTCTCGCGCCCGACCACACGCTGGTGCTCGTGAACGGGAGGCGGCGCCACCGCGGGGCGGTCATCGCCTGGCAGGGCAACGGCGTGGCGGACGGGGCGCAGGGAGCCGACCTCTCTACCATTCCGGCGATCGCGCTGCGGCAGATCGAGGTCTTGCGGGACGGGGCGGCGGCTCAGTACGGGTCGGACGCCATCGCCGGGGTGCTGAACTTCCTGCTCAAGGACGACCGCTCGGGCGGCGGCGTCGAGTTGCGCAGCGGGACGCACGGCGCCGGCGACGGCCGGCAGTACGCCATTGCCGCCAACGCCGGCCTGCCGCTGGGCCGGACCGGCTTCGCGAACCTCAGCCTCGAGTACGGCAACACCGCGGCGACCGATCGCAGCGTGCAGCGGGCCGACGCGGCGGGCCTCGTCGCGGCCGGCAACCGCCACGTCGGCGACCCCGCCCAGCAGTGGGGATCTCCGCAGGTCGACGACGACCTCAAGCTCTTCGCCAACCTCGGCCATCTGTTCGCCAACGGCGTGCAGGCGTACGGGCACGCGGGCTATGCGCACCGCGACGTGCTCACGTTCTTCTACTTCCGGAATCCGAACACCCGCGGCGGCGTCTTCAGCAACGACGGCGGCCGCACGCTGCTCGTCGGCGACGTGCTGGCGGCGCGTGGAGACGGCTCGGCGCGCTGCCCCACGGTGGCGGTCACCGGCGACGTTGCCGATCCGGCCGCCCGCCGGGCCGTCTTCGACGACCCGCGCTGCTTCTCGTTCCAGGAGCGGTTCCCGGGCGGGTTCACGCCGCGGTTCGGCGGCGTCGCACGCGACGTCTCGGTGGTCGGCGGCCTGCGCGGCCGGTTCGCCGGCGACGTCCTCTGGGACGCGAGCGTCACCGCCGGCGCCAACACCGCGGACTTCTCCATCCACAACACCGTCAATGCGTCGCTCGGTCCCGAGACGCCGACGACGTTCGACGTGGGGCTCTACGGGCAGCGGGAGGTCGGCGTCAACCTCGACCTCAGCCGCGCCGTGAACGACCGGGTCCACGTCGCCGGCGGCGTCGAGTGGCGGAACGAGCAGTTTCGGATCGGGCGCGGCCAGCCGGAATCGTGGAGCCAGGGTCCCTATGCCGCCCAAGGGTTCAGCGTGGGCTCCAACGGGACGCCCGGATTCGGTCCCATAGCCTCCGGCCGATGGAACCGCGGCAACGCCGCCGTGTACGGCGACGTCGAGTTCCGTGGCGCCGCGCGCGACTGGATCCTCGGGACCGCCGCGCGCTATGAACACTTCGCGGACTTCGGCGCCACCCTGAACGGGAAGCTCTCCGGCCGCGTTCCGCTCTCCGGGCGCGTGGCGCTGCGCGGCAGCCTCGGCACCGGGTTCCGGGCGCCGACCCCGGGCCAGCAGAACGCGTTCAACGTCTCGACCCAGTACGTGCTCGCCCTCGACGACCTCGTCAACAACGGCACCATTCCCTCGACTTCCGCGGTCGCCCGATTGCGCGGCGGCCGGTCCCTCACGCCCGAACGGTCCGTCAATATCAGCGTCGGCGCGGTGGCCGGCGGCGGCCCGTTCACGCTGACCGCCGACTACTTCCGGATCGATCTCTCGGATCGGCTCACGCTGAGCCGGTCGTTCGCGCTCGATACGGCGGAGGTCGACCGGCTTCTCGCGGAGGGCATCACCAGCGCCGGCGACCTCGCGAACTTCCGCTTCTTCACCAACGACCTGGAGACCCGGACCCAGGGGCTCGATGTGGTCACTGCCTGGGCGCCGCCCGCCCTCGGCGGCGCGACCACGATCAGCGTCCTCTTCAACTACACCGACACCCTCGCCACCGATTTCAATCCGGCGCTGCTGAACCCCGATCGAATCGCGGACCGGATCAGGTTGCTGGAGGAGGCGCTGCCGGACACGCGCTGGACCGCCGCCGTCGACCAGGCCGTCGGCCGCGGCACCCTCCTCGCCCGTCTGAGCTACTACGGCGGCTGGTACGACCGGCGCGACGTGCGCCGCTACCGTGGCAAGCCGACCGTGGACCTCGAGGTAGCCTGGCCCGTCAGCGACGCCGTCGCGCTCACGCTCGGCGCCCGGAACATCCTCAACACCTATCCGGACGAGAACCCCAACGCCCGCAGGCTCGGCAACCTCTATCCGCCCTCCACCCCGTTCGGCTTCAACGGCGGGTTCTACTACACGCGGCTCGACTACCGGTGGCGTGCCGCCGACTGAAGCGGGCAACCTCCATGAGCCGGTTTCCCACCGCCTGACGCATTCCCGGGCAGATGCGGCAACACGGAGGTCGGGGGGCGGGCACAAGGCTCGAAGCCCTTCGGCTTCCGCAGCGCGGAGGGAAGCCAATGACCCGGATCATCACTCTCGTTCTCACTGCGGCAGCGTCGACGGCATCGTTCGCCGAGGCCCAGACCGTCTCGTTCGACCGGCTGGCGCTCCACCTCAATCAGGGAGACCGCATCACGGTCACCGATGGCGACGGCCGGGAGCTGCGGGGGCAGATCGTGGATCTGTCCTCGTCGACGCTCACCCTGCAGACCGGCGGACTCCGCCGCGACCTCGACGGAGGCGACATCTCCGTCATCCGGCGCCGGGAGCGCGACTCGCTCAAGAACGGCGCCGCGATCGGGTTCGCCTCCGGCGCCGCCTTCATCGTGGGGCTCATCGCTCACACCGGAGAGCTGCACCACGCTCACGCTGGATTCGTGCTCTTCTACTCGTCCCTGTTCGGAGCCGCCGGCGCCGGCGTCGGCGCCGGACTGGACGCCCTGCACGAGGAATCGCAGGTCGTCTACCGCACGGCGCCCTCGAACCGCCGTCTCGCGGTTTCCCCCGTCTTGTCGCCCGAACGCCAGGGTCTCTCGGTGTCGTTCGGGTTCTGAGCGGCGGTGCGGGCGGACAACAGCGTGCAGAGAATCGGGACCCTGGGCGGTGAGGTCGCCCCGGCCTTCTCGACGCGGCACGCGGCAGTTGAGCGCCGCTTGCACGGGGGCGGCAACCGCGCCACTTGCGGCGACGTCAGAATCGGGAGCACTCGCGCCGGACCGCGCGACATCGTCGCCGGTGATGAGCCGCTTTCCCGCCGCCTGACGCATTCCCCTCCAGAACGGCTATCCCAGAGGGCCGATGGGCGACGAACTGTTGCGAGCACTCTTCGGCACCCACAGCGTGGAGGGAAAGGAAATGACTCGAATCACTCTCGTTCTCGCTCCGGCAATGGTGTCGGCCTCGCTCGCGGAGGCCCAGAGTGTCTCGTTCGACCGGCTCGCACTCCTGGTCAATCAGGGAGACCGCATCATGGTCACGGACATCGCCGGTCGGGAGCTGCGGGGGCGGATCGTCGATCTGTCTCCGTCCACGCTCTCCCTGCAGACCGACGGACTCCGCCACGACCTGAACGGAGGCGACATCTCCGCGATCCGACGCCGGGAGCGTGACTCGCTCAAGGACGGCGCCGTGTTGGGATTCCTGTCCGGCGCGGCCATCGCCGTGGGTTTTCTCGTCCAAACGGAGGCCCGTAATAACTCCGGTCTCGTGCTGTCCTTCGCGTCCTTGGCCGGTGCGGCCGGCACCGCTATTGGCGTCTGTCTGGACGGCCTGCATGAGGGATCGCAGGTCATCTACTCCGCCGGGGGCTCCAACCGGCGTCTCGCCGTTTCACCGCTGCTGTCGCGCAGCCGCCGCGGTCTCTCGGTGTCCCTCGGATTCTGAGCCGCGGGCCCGGGCGGCCCTGGAGGACCTGATGCAGCCCGCGGACGATATTCAGTCCCGAGTTGCGCCGGTCAG
This sequence comes from Vicinamibacterales bacterium, assembly GCA_965206705.1. Classification (GTDB taxonomy): domain Bacteria; phylum Acidobacteriota; class Vicinamibacteria; order Vicinamibacterales; family UBA8438; genus JAJEEA01. The sequence goes on from CBDBKJ010000002.1 coordinate 95,881, forward strand.
GATTTCCAGTGAAATCGTTGTGCCGATATACGTTCGGACCCTGATGTTCCTGTAGTCTTCACCGGATAACCGCTTCGTCGATTCCGCCCGCAGGGTCTGTTTGTTCAGCCGCCGCTTCTCACAAATGACCAGATAGCCAGGCCGTATGTTGTCATCGCCAAATGGAGTTTCACGCTCGACTTCGCATACCGCCCGCAGGTACTCCAGCAGCGGCAGCGAGCGGCGCACCTGCTCCCTTGCCCTCGGTTCCCAGGTGGACTTGAGCTCCACGAGAATGGCGTGCGTGCGGCCGTTCAGCTCCACGACGAGCAAGTAGTCGCAGATCAGGTTCAAACCAGCGTGAATGTTGAGCCGTGGAACGTGGCCCACGCCCGCGTTTCCCAAGCGTATGGCATTGACTGGTACTCGGGCCAACACCTGCACCTGCATTCCGGATTGCTCGTCCGTGAGGAGGATGCCGTCGGCGTTCGTCGGCGCAAGCGCGACGTCTTCGACGATTCCCGGTAGTTCGGATACGAGCGACATGTCAATCGTGGGATTCTTCCGCCAGGCGGATGGCGAGCTCGTTGGCCACGTCGTTGATCTTGTTGATGGTCTCGTCGAAGTTCGGCATATCGATGCCAAATTTGTCGATTTCGCACTTGGTCAAGCCGTTCTGTTGCGCAATGTACGCCCGGATCCGTTCTGGCGGGATGTAGTCGTTTTTTTCGTACCCGAATCTTCTGACTGCCTTCGCCTTGTTGTCGAAAGAACAACTCAACATGATCAGGTTGTTGAGTTCCTTGATGATATAGTCGCTGTGAGTGGTCAATAGTATCTTCAAACCAGCCTGCACGAGACGCGCCAGCAACCGCGCAAGCAGGATCTGGTTGACCGTGTCGAGATGGCTCTCGGGCTCGTCAATGATGAGAAGGTGGTTCTTTCGAGCCACGTGACGCAAAAAGAAATACAAGTCCGACAGGCCGCGTGCCGAAGAGGACGCAAGATGCAGCGGAATGGCGAAGCGGCGGTCGCCGCGTGCGGCGGACCGAAACTCGATCGTGTCGCTGGAAGTCGCATAGTAGCCGTTCATCAACTTCCTGATGTCGTTGAAGAACCGATCATCATAGACTTCACTCTTTTGTTTTCGGAGATCGGGAATGCTACGAGTGTAGTCTATGTTGTCCTTGATGGGGAGCGCGTAGCGGCTGACGGTTTCGTCGACCAAATGGAAGGGAAAACCAGGGTTCTTGCTCTCGCGGTCCCCGTACTTCTGCAGCAGATCGACGAGTTGACTCTTTTTGAAGTCGAGCTCCCTGTAGAAGAGCGAGATTCCGAAGCGTTCGGCGGAAAGCACGAACGGGTCCGACGGCAGGTCGGGGAGCAAGAAGCGCAGATACTGGCGCCAGAGACGCCGCCGCAGGATCAGCGCGTGGATTCGTTTGCCTCCCGGCTGGTGGGCAATGACGGAGAGGTTCATCCCGTCGTAGCGGATCGCCGGCGTATCTTCGGATTCTGCTGAGGTATCGAAAAGTTGAACGTCCCAGGGAAACTCCGTGCCGAGCTTTGCACCGATAGATGCGTTTTCGAACTTCTCGGGTGGGGAACTGAAGACCTCGGCCAGGCTGTCCCTGGAGAACCTCTGGGTCAGGGCGTCGATCGCCTCGTTGCGTTCGCGGTTCAGGGCGTCCGGGCTGACGGGGAGCTGCGCTTGTCCAGCTTCGGCGATGTGTTCGGTGATTTGCTCGAACACCGGATACTGTGGCGCCAACGGAGGCTCTGCCGGCGCACGGGCTCTGGATGGGCGGGTTGGCGGTCCGGGCCAGTTCGCCCACATCGTCAGAAAGCCGTACAGCGTGTAGACGAGGTATGTCTTGCCGGTGTTGTTGCGACCGGCGATCACGGTGAGGTCACCGAGCTCCAGTTCCGCATTCTCGATGGGACCGATATTCCGGAACGTGAACGTGAGCGGCGTTCGGTCCGCGGGAGTGGAACTGGGCATGACTGTCGTCTCCGAATCGTCGTTGGCCGGTTTTACGCGGTCTCGTTGGCGGACCAGTTCGGCAGTGGCTTGACAGGCGGAATCTGATTCGGGTCGGCCAGCGCGCGCGACGACGGTCCATGCGAGCGAGCGGTTACCGAACAGTCCCGCGGACGGGCGGCGCTACAGCGGCCAGTCGCGGAGGATGCGCTCGGTTTCCTCCAGGTGGGTGCTCTCGTCGCGGATGAAGTCTTCGAGCTGTACCGCGAGGCCCTTGTCGCCGTACGCCTCGGCCTGCTGCGCGCGCTTCGTGTAGCTCTGCATGGCGTGGGTCTCGGCCTTGACGATCGCTTCGAGCATGGCGCGGTTGCCTTCCGGCAGCGGCACCGGGCGCGGCTCGGTCGTCGGCTGGCCGCCGAGCGAGACGATCTTGTTGGCGAGAAACTGCGCGTGCATCTGCTCGTCGGGGATCTCGGCCAGGAAGAACTGGGAGAGCTGGGGCCGGTACGGGCCGGTGGCGCTGGCGGCGTAGACGGTGTACTGAATGACTGCGCCGAGCTCGTCGGCGAGATCCTGGTTGAGCTTCTCGATCAGTTTGTCCCTGGTCAACGGTTTCTCCTTCGCGGGCGGCGCCTCGGGTCGGACCCGAGGCGCCATCGCTTCGCAGACGCCTCTCGGCGCCGGCGGCGTCAGTCGACGATCGCCTGATAGACGAGCGTCCGCACCTTCTGCTGATCGTCGAGGTTGATGGCCGGGATGATCTGCGTCAGGTAGACGACGACCAGCTCCTCCTTCGGGTCGGCCCAGTAGGTGGAGTGATAGGCGCCGCCCCAACCGAACTCGCCGGCCGAGCCGGGCAGGCCGGTGGCGGCGGGGTCGCGGGTGAGGGAGAAGCCGAGGCCGAAGCCCTGGCCGGGGCGGAACGGGATGCCGCCGATGTGGTCGGAGAGCATCGATTCGACGGTCTTGCGCGACAGGATGCGCGTGCCGTTCAGCTCGCCGCCGTTCAGCATCATCTGCAGGAACGTGGCGTAGTCGGTGGCCGTCGACAGCGATCCCGCCCCCGCCGAGAACGCCTTGCGCGGGCCGTTCACGTAGTGTCCCTGGCCCACCATGTGGCCGGGGTCGGGCGCCCGCTCGAAGCTGCCGCCGTCCCCGACGGACGAATAGACGGTGGCCAGCCGGCCCAGCTTGCCCTCGGGCAGGAAGAAGTGGGTGTCGTTCATCCCGAGCGGCTCGAACACGCGCTCGGTCAGGAACTGGCCGAGGGTCTGGCCGCTGATTTTTTCGATCATCGCGCCGAGGATGTCGGTGTTGTAGCCGTAGATCCACCGCTCGCCGGGGTGCGCGTCCATCGGCAGCTCGGCGAGGCGCGCCATCGTGTCGCCCACCGGCTCGTCGCGGTCGGCGAAGTACCAGCCGGTGATGCCCGCCTGGTCCCACGCGTCGGCGACCGGCCCGCGGCTGGCGAGGAGGCCCATGCCGTAGCTGATGCCGGCGGTGTGGGTCAGCAGGTCGCGGATGGTGATGGGCCGGCGGGCCGGCACCACGTCGTAGCCGCCCTCGTCGTTCGCCTCGGCCACCGTCGTCTCCGCGAACGCCGGGAGGTACTTGCCCACCGGGTCGGTGATGAGCAGCTTGCCGTCCTCCTGCAGCAGCATGACGCCGACGCTGGCGAGCGCCTTCGTCTGCGAGGCGATGCGGAAGATGCCGTCGGACGGCATCGGCGACTCGGCCTCGACGTCGCGGTAGCCGATGCCCTCGCGGTAGGCGATCTTGCCGCGCCGGACCACGATGGTGACCGCGCCGGCGAGCCGGCCCTCGTCGACCAGGCTCTCGAGGGCGAGGCTCAGGCGGTCGAGCCGCTCCGACGACATCCCCACCTCTTCGGGCTCGACGCGGACCAGCCCCTGGGCGGCCGGCGTCTGGGGAACGAGCAGCAGTGCGAACAGGACGGCGAGCGCCGTCAGGCGAATGCGTGATCTCATGGCGTTACCTCAATCTTCGTCAACTCTCAGCGTGTACGAACCGGTTGGAGCGCGGTGGCCGGGCTGAACGGGAAGCCCGGCAACGGTAGCTTCGCGGCTCCGCCTGCCGCCCAACCAACGCTCCAGCAATCCGCCCCGTTCCAAGGCGCAGGCTGTTTGCCCCGGAACCGCAGCCCTCCCGGCTCCGCTTCCCGCCCGGCCGACCCCCAGCAGGGGCCGCGCCATCGTACGGCGATGACTCCTGGTTCCATGATATCCGTGACGGCGGTCCCGTAGATAGAGCGGGCCTCAGGCGACCGGCGCCGGCCGGCCCCGTGGCGCGGGACGAGGGGGGAAGGGGCGTCGGTCCGTCGTCCCTGCGTGGTCACCGCGGGCGGATCTGGTCGCACCAGTCGCGGAGGGCCTGTCGATCCTCGGCGAAATCCTCGGTGTAATGGTACCGGTCGAAGGGAGCCGGCATCCGCAGGTCGGCCAGCGGCATGGCGAAGCGGTCGTCGCACGACGGGCGGTGGCAGGCGGTGCACCGGTTGCCGGGCAGCTCGGCCGTGACCGGCTGCGAGAACTCGTCGCCGACGACGAAGTAGGGAGGGCGGGGATTGGTCGGGCCGGCCAGCACCGGCACCAGGGTCTCGGCCGGGTCGTCCGGATGCCTGAGCTGATCGGGCGCCGGCCGGTCGGATGGCCCGCCCGTCTCTCCGGCCGGGCCGGCGTCCGCCCACCGTTGAGCGCTGCCCGCAGCACCTTCCATCCGCCCGGCCGGGCTGGGCGAGCCCTCGCCGGCGGCGAGGATCAGCGCGGATGCTCCGCACCCCGCGGCGAGCAGGGCGTGGATGGTGACCGTTGCGCGTGGCCTGTTTCGCCGCATGTCCTCACCTTGTCCGGAAATCCTCCTGGGACCACGTTCCCTGCCGCGAGAACGTCTCGCATCGTTCGAACGCCCGCGCCAGACTCGGAGAGGCGGCGCGTGCCCGCTCCGGCGACCAACGGCGCCGGACGTACTGAATCACTTCGTCCGTGCAGGCCGGCCCGACGCGGCGGCCTCCGGCTTCGGACGGCGGCAGACCCTCGCGGATGACACGCCTGGCGGACTCGCGAGCCAGCTCCACGACGGCCTGTTTCGGATCGGCGATCCGTTTCGGCTCGCGAGGAATGCGCTTGACGCGGACGCCGAGGAAGCTCGCGAAGTCTTGCCGGTCCGCCATCGGCCACGCCTCGACGGCCCTGACCGCGACTCGCAACTCCATCCGTTCGGCCTGCATGGTTCCGAAGAGGTTGCGGCGCAGTTCCGGCGCGCAGTGGTGACGATCGAGATCGCAGAGCACGAACCACGGAGAATAGTGCGCGCTGGCGTTGAATCCGTCGACACGCTGGCGCAGGTTGCTGATCCCGTCGCAGACATATGGCGTGCCGGGAACGACGCCCGCCGCGTCGAAGAGCTTCAGGACGACCGCCTGATCGACGATGCCTTCCACCGCGAACGACACGGGCTCGTGTCCCTGATGCACCATGGAGCTTCAGAAGTCGAAGCTGAACTGGTCGGCGTGCGCCGGCGCCGCCTTGGGCAGCAGGGCCGCGCCGATCGACAGCCCGCCTTTTTCCACCATGGCTCGTACGTCCCGATAGCTCTTGCCGACCTTGATTTCCGTTCCCTGCGAGTCCGGGTCGAGCACGTGGACCTCGTCGAGGCCGATTCCCGCGTCGGCCAACAGCGCCGCCGAGTGGGCGGCGTACTGCAGGCGGTAAGGCGGCGCTACGAGCGCGACACCCTCTTCCTCGCCCGCGAGCTCCGCCGATACGCTCCGAGGGGCCGGTTCCGGGAGGTCGGCAGCGCCCTGGCTTTCTGCTCGGCGCTCTCAAGCCGACTACCGGTTGAGAGGTCCAGGGCGTCGAGTTCTGCGCACTGCGTCGAAAACCCGGCTGGCGACGGGGCGTGTCCGCTATAGTGGGTAACCCGACGCGGGACCGTCGCGGAAGTCTCGGGGGACGGGCGGGCTCGGAGTTGCCCGGCGACGCGGATCGAACGCGCCGCCGGGACGGCAAAAGGAGTAAAGACATGCGCTGCAGAATCATCGCCGGGTTGTCGGTCGTTGCACTGGTCGTTACGCTCGGCGGCGGGCTGGCGAGCCGCGGGCACGGTCCGGCCGTCTTCGCGTCCGAGGCGCAGGACGGCGGCGTGCCGGCGTTCGAGGTCGACCCCTCGTGGCCGAGCATGCCGAACGACTGGGTGCTCGGTCAGGTGTCGTCGGTGACGGTTGGACCGGACGATGTCATCTGGGTGCTGCACAGACCCCGGACGGTGGGGGAGGACCAGGGGACGGCGGCGCCGCCGGTGCTGGCGTTCGAGCCGGACGGGACGTTCGTACGGTCGTGGGGCGGCTCGGCTGACGGGTACGACTGGCCGGCGAACGAGCACGGCATCCACGTGGACCCGGACGGCAACGTCTGGGTCGGCGGCAACAGCGCGCAGCCGGAATCGGACGACATGCTGCTGAAGTTCACGGCCGAGGGCGAGCTGCTGCTGCAGATCGGCGGGCGCGCCCGGAGCAGCGGCAACGACGACACGGAGAACCCGATGCGGCCGGCGGAGTCGTTTGTGTACGCGGCCACCGGCGAGGTGTTCGTCGCCGACGGCTATGGCAACCGGCGCGTCATCGTGTTCGACGCCGAGACCGGGGAGTACAAGCGGATGTGGGGCGCATTCGGCAACACGCCGCTCGATCCGTCCGAGCCGGCCGGCGAGCCGGACGACCGGGGGGGGCCGCCGCAGTTCGGCATCGTGCATGGCATCGAGGTCTCGAACGACGGGCTGGTGTACGTGGGCGACCGGGGCAACAGCCGCGTGCAGGTCTACGATACCGACGGCACCTACCGGACGCAGGGGTTCGTCAACCAGGGCGCCGAGAGCTCGTCGACGGTGGCCGGCCTGGCCTTCTCGCCCGATGCAGAGCAGCGGTTCATGTACTCGGCGGACCAGGGCAACTCGCACATCCACGTCATCGACCGGGCGACCCTGGAGGTGCTGGACACCTTCGGCAGCAACGGCGCGGCGCCCGGCGAGTTCCAGGCGCTCCATCATCTGGACAGCGACAGCGCCGGCAACCTCTACACGGCCGAGGCCCAGCGCGGCCGGCGCGTGCAGAAGTTCACGTACACCGGCATGGCGACGCAGTGAGAGTGAAGCACTGGGCGTCGTGGGGGGCGGCGGCGGGATGCGCCGCCGTCGCCGCGGCGCCGCTTGCGTATCGCATCGGCATCGCGCCGCTGGGCTTGGCCTTTCTGCTGCTGGCCGGCGGGTTTCTGGTGCTTGCCGCGAGCGGGCTCGTCCTCGCGCTGCGGATGCTGCGCGGGTCGGGGCTGAGCGATCGGGCGGCCTGCGCCGCCCTGGCGGCGGCGGTCGTCGTGGCCGTCTTTCCGGTGAGGGCGCTGGTCTCGGGCGGGGGCGCCCCGCCTATTCATGACGTCACGACCGATACCGAGAACCCGCCGGCGTTCGTGGCGGCGGTCGCGCTGAATGCGCCGGGCCGCACCGACTACGAGGGCCCGGACGTCGCCGGGCAGCAGCGGGCCGCCTATCCCGACCTTCGACCGGCGATGCTGCCGGTCGCGCCGGCCGACGCCTTCGGCCGGGCGCTCGCGGCGGCGCGGGAGATGGGCTGGGAGCTGTTGGCGACCGATGCCGACGACCTGCGCATCGAGGCGACGGACCGCTCGTTCTGGTTCGGGTTCGAGGACGACGTCGTGGTCCGTATCACGGCCGACGGCGACACCGGCAGTCGCGTCGACGTCCGCTCGCTGTCGCGGGTCGGCGGCAGCGACCTCGGGGTCAATGCGCGCCGCGTGCGCGCGTTCCTGGCGGCCCTGACCGAGGAGTGATGGCCAGGAGTCTGCGCCGTAGAACGGCGGACTCCTGGAGGGTTGGTTGGGCGCCAAGTGGAGCCGAGGGCGACGATTGGCGGGCCGGGAGCGCCGTTCCCGGTCGGCCCGCCGGCGATGGCGTCGAGGTGTGCCGGCTATCATGCGCGCGGCATGGCCGATCCCTGTGATGTCTGCGGCGCGGCCGGGAAGATGAGTCCGCTCGTCGAGGCGGGGTTGCCCGGCGTCGGCGGGGTCTGGATCCAGCGTTGCGCCGGCTGCGGTTTCCGGCAGGTCCGCCCGCGGCTCCCGCCCGCCGCGCTGGACGTTCTCTATGGCGCCGACTATTTCGACTCGACCTCCGCGCACGGCTTCGCGGGGTACGCCCGCCAGCGCCAACGTTACGAGCGCGACGCGTTCTTTCTCGCCCGCGAGCTCCGGCGACTGGCTCCGGCCGGCCGGTTCCTGGAGGTCGGCAGCGCCCTGGGCTTCCTGCTCGCTGCCCTGAAGCCGATTGCCGGTTGGGAGGTCGAAGGCGTCGAGGTCTCCGAGTTCGGCGCCTGGTACGCCCGCGACCGGTTCGGGGCCACGGTGTACCGGGGAACGCTGGAGCAGGCGGACCTGCCGCCGGAGGCCTTCGACTACGTGCTGCAGAAGGACCTGCTGGAGCACGTCACCCACCCGCGGCGGCACCTCGAGGAGACGCGGCGGATCATGCGGCGGGGCGCGCGGCTTCGCGTCATCACCCCGAACGGCGAAGCCGACCTGCGGCCCCTGCGCCGCGCGGCGGCGGGGCTCGCGAACGACGAGTTGCCGTTCCTGGGCCAGGGGCACCTGTCGTTCTTCTCGCGGGCGCAGCTTCTCCGCCTGTTCGACAGCGTCGGGTTCCGGGTGCTGCGCATCCGGTGCATCGGGTTGCGCCGCGGCCTGCGCGCGCTCGGCGTGGTGCCGGGGTGGCGCAGCCGCGCGCACGTGGCGCAACGCCGGGCCTCGGCGCCGCCGGACCGGCCCGCCGCGGCCGACGGGGAAGGGGCGCCGCCGGAGCCGTGGGTGGCGCAGGCCGCGCGCATCGACGCGGAGATCGCCGGGCACTACCGGCGGGTTCGGGCCTGGCGGCCGTACTTCCACTACCGCCGCCTCGTGAAGCGGCTGCTTGCCCTGCCGGGCTCGCTGGCGCTGGGTCAGGACTTCGACGTCCTGGTCGAGAAACGGTGAGTCGCTGAACCGGGGGGGCTCGGCGCGGCGAATACGACAGTGCGCACGACGCCGCGCCGCCGGGGGCGGTCTGATCGGGCGGCTCGCGGCCGGCGACCTGCCGGCGCGGCGGGCGGCGCGTCTCGACACGGGAGCTGCTCTCCGAAGCGAGAGGACCCTATACTATCCGGATGCGCAGATCTCTCGCTCTCGTTCCGGCGTTCGCTGTATGGATTCTCATGGCCGCCGCGGGGTCGGCCGCTGCCCAGGCGCCCGATGCGGTGGGCGCGGACGGTGCCTGCGCCGCCTCGTCGCCGGCGGCATGGCCGGGGCTGGATGGCGGTCCCCGGTGGAACGGCTGGGGCGCCGGAGTGACCAACGCGCGCTTCCAGCCGGCCGAGCAGGCCGGGCTCGCGGCGGATGACGTGCCGCGCCTGCGGCTGAAGTGGGCGTTCGGCTACCCGCGCTCGGCCACCGCGCAATCGCAGCCGACGGTGGTGGGTGGGCGCCTGTTCGTGGCGAGCGAGCGCGGCGAGGTCTACGCGCTCGACGCGAGAACCGGCTGCACCCACTGGTCGTTCGCCGCGGAGAGCGGCGTCCGTAGCGCCATGACCGTGACCCGCCTCGCGGACGGCCGGCACGCGCTCTTCTTCGGCGACTTCGGTGCCAACGTCTACGCGCTCGACGCCGCGACCGGGGCCGAGATCTGGCGCCGGGGCGTGGAGACCCATCCGGGAGCCCGCATCACCGGGGCGCCGGTGCTGCACGAGGGCCGGCTCTACGTGCCGGTCTCTTCCCTGGAGGAGCTGCTGGCCGCCGACCCCGGGTATCCCTGCTGCACGTTCCGTGGCAGCATCGCCGCCCTCGACGCGGCGAGCGGTGAGCCGGTCTGGCAGAGCTACACCATCGAGGAAACGCCACGAGAGCGCGGGCGCAACCCGGCCGGCGCGGTCCTCATGGGGCCGTCCGGCGCCGCGGTGTGGTCGGCGCCGACCGTCGACGCGAAGCGCGGGCTCGTCTACGCCGCGACCGGGAACGCCTACACCGAGCCGGCCGCCGGGGCTCGGTGCTCTGGGAGTTCGACACCAACGGCGACCACGACACGGTGAACGGCGTCGCGGCCCGGGGCGGTTCCATCAACGGCCCCGGTCCGGTGGTCGTCGACGGCATGGTCTACGTCAACTCCGGCTACGCCGCGTTCGGAGGCCGGCCCGGCAACGTCCTGCTGGCCTTCGGCGTCGACTGACGCGGTCGTCCCGGCTCGCGGCTCGTGCGGACGGATGCCGGGCGCCTGAGTTGCGCGCCGGGGCACCAGTCGGATCCAAGGGACGCTTGATGCCTTGATGGCTGACGCTCAAGTGACAGAGAGTGGCTGGCGTGGGAGAAGAACATGAGAACCACTCTGACCATAGAGGACGGCATCGCGGCGCAGCTTCGGGAGATCGCCCATCGTTCGGGCAAGTCCTTCAAGGCTGTCGTGAATGACGCCCTGCGTGCCGGCATCGACAACACCCGGGTCGTCGACGGTCGCAAGCCATGCCGTATCGAGCCGGTTGCCATGGGCACGGTCGCGGGACCCTACGACCTCGACAAGGCGCTGCAACTTGCGGACCGCTTCGAAGACGAAGGGATCGCGCGCAAGCTACGACTGGGGAAATGATCCGTGGTCTTTGGTTAGCGGGTAAAGTCGAGAAAATCCGTGAAGTGGTGTGCAGCTTCGGGGCGCATGTGTCGATACATGGAGCATGGCGAGAGAGAGCGGCGGGCGCGACGGTTCGGGGGCGCCCCCGCGAGAGCAGGATTCGCGGGACAAGCGCATCGAGGAGCTTCAGCGGGAGAACGCCAAGCTGAGCGACGATTTGGACCGCACCACCCGCGACCTGGACCGCACCACCCGCGACCTGGACCGCACCACCCGTGATCGAGACCGGTGGAAGCGACGCAGCGAAGACCTCAAGAAACAACTCGATGAGGCCCGCCGCGCCGGCAAACGGCAGGCTGCACCCTTCGCCAAGGACCGGCCGCAAGGGTCCGGCAAGCGCCCCGGCCGACGGTCCGGGACGCAGTACGGCCGGCAAGGGTCCCGACGCTGCCCGCCGAAGGTCGACGAGACCCACGGGGCGCCGGCGCCAAGGGCGTGTCCCGACTGCGGCGGCGCCGTCGAAGTGACCCGCGTCGCCGCGCAGTATCAGGAAGAACTCCCTCCGGTCCACCCCATCGTACGCCGCTTCGACATCGAGGTCGGCCGCTGCTCGCAGTGCCGCCGGCGCGTGCAGGGGCGCCATCGTCTCCAGACATCCGACGCCCTTGGCGCGGCCGCGGTGCAGCTCGGCCCCGGACTCGCCTCGCTCGTCGTCGAGTTGCACACCGAGATGGGCGTGCCGCTGGCCAAGGTCGCCGGCCTGCTGCGGACGAGGTTCGGTCTGGAGGTCACCGCCGGCGGCCTCGTTCATCTGCTGCATCGAACCGCCCGCGACGCCACACCGGTCTACCGGGAACTCTGCCGGCAGGTCCGCAACGCGCCGGTGGTCACGCCCGACGAAACGGGCTGGCGCGTCATCAAGCCCCACTGGCTGTGGACGTTCGTCACCCCGGAGACCACCGTCTACGCCATTTGCCCCGGCCGCGGGTTCAAAGATGCGGCCACCGTGCTCGGGACCGACTACGCCGGCGTGCTCGTGCGCGACGGCTGGCGGGTGTACCGGCGCTACAAGGGTTTGCACCAAAGTTGCGTCAATCACCTGCTCCAGCGTTGCAAGAAACTGAAGCAGAAGCACCCCTACAGCCCCTGGAGCTCGAAGGTCAAGGCCGTTCTCCAGACCGGCCTCGACCTTCGGGACCGCTGCCGGAACGGCGAACTGACCCGGCACGGTCTCGACTCGCTCCGCGGCCGGCTCGAGGCCCGGCTCGGTCGGCTGATCGACGCGCCGCCGCCGTTGAAGGACGCCAAGCGCTTCGCCAAGCATCTCGCCGCCGAATTCCCGGCCGTGTTCCTCTTCCTGCGCGACCCCTCGATAGACGCCACCAACTGGCGGGCCGAACAGGCCATCCGCCCCGCGGTGGTCATCCGCAAGGTGTGCGGCGGCAACCCGCACCCGCAAGGGCGCCGACACCCAGCAAGTGCTCTCGACCGTCGTGCGTACCGCCCGTCAGCGCCGCCTCGACCTGCCGACGCTGACGGCCGAAATATTGCGCGCCCGCGAGCCCACCGTTCCCGAGGCCTTCAGGCTCCCGCCGCCGCCCGCGTAGGCGGGTGTCGCCCACACGGCCGCTTCGACACGCGCCCGTTCCCGCGGCCCCCACGGACAACCGACACTTCTTCATTTTCAAGGTGACTCAAGCCCATGCCGACCCTGTAATCGAATACGATCCGTGGTTACCGCGGCTGAGCCAGACACGGGCCTTCCAAGGTTCCAGCGGTTCGCTCTGGCCTCAGTCCACCTCATCGACGACGAGCGCCTGGGCCATGTCGATCTGAAACAGCGGAACCGTGAGGGTCGGGAATTCCAGGCGGGCCAGCGACGAATGCACGAATTCTCGCCAGTATCCCCACACGTGAAACGGGCAGTAGTGCAGCGCAAACGTCTCTAGCTGCTCCTCGGTAAAGTCCGGCGAATCATCCTTGAACGTGTACGAGGCTTTGAGCGTCGCCTTGACGACAACACACGGATCATCGTCGCCCGGATTTGCAGAGGGCGCCGTCTTGCCTAGTCGAAATTCCAAGGTACTCGTGGCGCAAAAGCCCCTGTCGGTCTCTTCGTCCCTGGAGTCGACGGTGGGTCGGCCGAAGTGGGTTGATGCCCGCAAATGTACTTCGTCCTCTACCGAGTCCATCGCCAAGCTCGCGTGCGCGGAGAACTTCGAAAACCGGATGCGCCTCAGACGCGTACGAGTCACGACTGCATTCGCCACTTCGATCGGGGTCGGACCCCGACGTGCCGCATCGGCGGTCGTCGTCGGCGACATCTTCTGCTCGCCATCAACCGATCTCCTGGTCTTCTTTGCCATCACGCTGCGACGCCCAGTTGGGCGAAAGACGCGTCCTTCCAAGGATCCGAACTGCTTGCCGGAACAACCAACGTCCGTTCGAATATCAGGCACACTTGCCCACTCGAGAATGGGCCTCCGCCGCACCTGATGTCGCACAGCCGCGCTTGCCAGACGAGCATGCAGCTCACTCCTCGCTTCTTCGAGAAATAGAGGGTCCGTCCTCAATCGAACCAGACGGTCCAGTGCCTGCGTCTGGATCTCCCCTCTCCTCCAACGCTTGAGCGTGGCGATGCCGACGAATACGTAGCTGGAGAATTCCGGCCACGTCATTTTCAAGTTGCGACGCAAGCGGTCAATCTCGTCGATCGTCAGCAGGCCGATCTGGCGACGGTACGCGTCGGACACTGCCCGGTGGTACGCGCGGACATTCTTGCCCAGGATGACCACTCGTCCACAGTGCGCGCACTGAGGCGCATTCAGCGTCACCGAGACGCGCTCGCCCTTCAGCTCGGCTTCAACAGTTCGGAGAGCTTCGTCCTCAACGACATGCCCACACTTGATGCACTTCATCTGGAAATACTCCGGTCCATGGGTCTACTTCTTGGTGGACTCGTGAAAGCTCACGATAATCAGTCGCCCGTCGAACAGCGAGAACTTGATGTACATCTCGCGCTGGAGATGCGCAGAGAACCACGCGGCTTCGTACAGATCGTGCCCGGCGCAGAGACCACCGTAGCCGGGATCTTCGCGCGCATGGAGATCCCCCACGGTGATCTCCGCAAGGCCCTTGCGCAGGGAAACGGTAATGGCAGGTTCGCCACGAATGCCGATCGCGTCGCAATCTCGACGAAGCCGGTCGTAGTTCTCCGGTTCCCAGACATCGCCTCGGCGAATGCACCGGCGAGCCTTCTCAAGTACCGGACCGAGATCGCCTTGGGGGCTGGGCTTGGACTCGTCCGCCATGGACCGCACGAAAGCGTGGTCGACACCTGGATCCTCGAGAGTGCCCGCGATCGAATGCATGAACGGTATCAATTGATACCGCCGCTGTCAACCGCATTGCGGTTCGTGCACGCGGTCCCTAGGGCTGGAGCCTGCCCGGAGATGGCCGGCACACGCGGCGCCGGCATGACGCAAGCAGTTGGTTCTCGTCGAGGCGGTATGCTCGCCGTCCTCGAAGCGGAATCCGCTCCACGAGAAGGCGGTCCATCAGGTCCGCGTGCAGATGTCAGCGGTGCCTCGGTCGGCCGCTACTCCGCCTGCATGGCCTGGCGGGGATCGGCCTGCGCGGCGCGGCGCGCCGGGAGGAACGAGGCGGCCAGGGCCACCGTCACCAGCACCACGGCCGCGGTGGTGAGGGCCAGCGGATCGCGGGGGCTGCGGCCCTCGAAGAGCAGGGGCGCGACGAACCGGCCGGCCCAGAGTGCGGCGAGCGCGCCGGCTGCGACCCCGGCCACGGCCAGCGAGAGACCCCGCACGAGCACGAGGCGGAGAAGGTCCCACGCCTGGGCGCCGAGGGCGCGCCGGATGCCGAACTCCAGCTCGCGCTGGCGCACACCGAAGGCGATGACCGCGTAGAGCCCGAGGGCCGCGAGCAGCAGCGCCAGCAGGGCGGCGGCGCCGAACAGACCGGTGCCGATCGTCCACGAGCGGATCCGTCCTGCATGGACGGCAGGCAGGCTCCGCACGCTCCTGCCCGGCAGGTCCGGAAAAAGCTCGGCGAGCGCGGCGAGCACCGGGGGCGCCGTGCGACCGGGATCTCCCTGCGTGCGGACGACCAGGCTCCGGTTCCGGCGCACGTACTCCGCTGACTCGGGGTCGGCGGCCGCCTGATCGAGCGGCACGTAGTAGTGAGGAACCCGGTTGGTGTCCCGCAGACCGAACTCCAGGGCGGATTCCGCGACGCCGACCACCGTCGTGCAGTCCGACGCCTCCCCCGGGAACAGGCAGCGACCGACGGCGCGCTGCCCGGCCAGACCCCGTCGGCGAGAGGCGCGTTGACGACCACGACCTTCTGCGCGCCCGCGCGGTCGAGCTCGGTGAAGCCGCGCCCGTCGCGGATGTCGAGTCCCGCCGCGCGGAAGAAGTTCGGCGTCACGTAGTTCTCGAAGGGGGCGATTGTCAGGAGGTAGCGGTCGAGTCCGGAGCGCGGTGAACTCGCCCCAGCGCACGTTGTCGTGCAAGCGGGTCCGGTCACCGCG
The DNA here is from genome assembly GCA_965206705.1 of Vicinamibacterales bacterium. Taxonomy (GTDB): domain Bacteria; phylum Acidobacteriota; class Vicinamibacteria; order Vicinamibacterales; family UBA8438; genus JAJEEA01. Next base: position 111,066 of record CBDBKJ010000002.1, read on the forward strand.
GTCGCCTTCCCGCACCCACACCCGGTGAATGCCGTCCGGATCCACGATGTGCGGCGGCGCCTGGAGAAACAGCCGGGACAGCATCCCGTACATCGCTGCGTTGAGGCCGATGCCGAGGGACAGGGTGAGGACCACGGCGCAGGTGTAACCCGGGTTGCGGCGCATCCCTCGGAACGCGGACCGGACGTCCTGGAGGAGGCGCTCGGCGGGACCCCAACCCCAGGTCTCGCGCGTCAGCTCGCGGATCAGCGGCACGTTGCCGAAATCGCGCCGCGCCGCCGCACGCGCCTCTTCGGGGGACATCCCGGCCGCGATCCGCTCCTCCATCTCTTCCGCGAGATGGAAGCGGATCTCCGTGTCGAGCTCCGCTTCCTGCCGCCGCCAGCACCAGAGCGAGCGCAGCCGGACGTAGACGTGACGCCACATCGCGGTGTCCTCCCCGAGCCTCGAAATCGTCGCCTTGCGGCTCCTCGTCCGGCCCGGCCGACCCCCCGGCGGTCGATGCCGTCCTACGGCGCAGACTCCTGGTCCGCGGGCCGCAGCACCCGCGCCATGGCCACCGACAGCGCCTCCCAGCGCGACTGTTGCGCCGTGAGGTGCTCGCGGCCGGCCGGGGTGAGCCGGTAGTACCGGGCTCGCTTGCCCTTGTCCGACTTCTTCCACTCCGCCCCGATCCAGCCGCGCCCCTCCAGCTTGTGCAGGGCGGGGTACAGCGACCCGGTCTCGATCTGGAGGGCGTTCTCCGAGACGCGCTGGACGTGCTTGGCGATGGCGTGGCCGTGCGAGGGCCCGTACAGGAGCGTGCGCAGGCCCGCCGCCGCACGGCGCCCCGCTTCGAGTAGACCGGTGTACCTGCTCGACACGAACGTCGTCTCGGAGTTGCGTCGTCCCAATCCGCACCGCGGCGTCCTGGACTGGATTCAGGGCGTGTCTCCCGAACAACTTCACGTATCTGCGGTCACCATCGGCGAAATACAGGCCGGGATCGAGATCACCCGCGAGCAGGACACGGCCAAGGCGGAGGAACTCGAGAATTGGCTCGTCGAGGTGCTCGCCAGCTACAGCGTGCTGCCGGTAGATGCCGCCGCGTTCAGGAAGTGGGCGACGTTGATGCATCGGAGGTCGGACACACAGATGGAGGACGCAATGATTGCTGCCGTCGCCGCCGTCCGCCGGATGACGGTGGCAACCCGGAACGTCCGCGATTTCCAGCCGTTCGGCGTCCGGATACTCGACCCGTTCGCCGGCCGGGGAAGGGACACCTGACGGGTCGATGCCTCGTCGCGTTGGAAGTTGACGCTCTGGTGGCTGCATGCAGGCATCTCATGGTCGCCTGCGATCGCGCTCGCGGAATGCGCCTGACGATGGAGACTCCGCTGGTTCAGGGAGTCTTGCCGCGTTCAACCCCGTAGGCCGGCGGGTCACCGGCGATGGCGAAGGCGATCGTCGTCATGCCTCGGCGGCCGGTCTCCTGCTCGGCCCGAGTGATCAACGGGTACTCCACCGGACCCACGTCGATCGGCTCGCGAGCCGCTTCCACCTCCTCGGGGGCCGCTCCCTTGAAACAGAGCGGACACGGCGGCAGGTCGTCGCCGCCGACCCGCACCGGGGGGCCGTAGGTGCGGCAGACGATCGGGCGCCACGCGTAGACGGTGCAGGCGCCCGTATCCGGGTCGAGGGCGGGGCAGGGGTCTGACGCGAAGGTCTCGTAGAACTGCCTTTCTTCGGCTTCGGTGGCGAAGATGCCCGGGGAGCCGGCGCCGAACGCCGGCGTCTGCCGCGCCACCGCCGCGGCGGCCCGCCGGCGGACGGCGCAGGCCCGCTCGGGCTCGGTCTCGGCCAGTGCGCTAAGCCCGTTCCGGAGGCGCCAGCCGTCGAGCGGGGTGATGGCGAACGGTCCGAAGCAGCAGGGCGTGCATCCGGCCCGGCAGACGAGGTGGGCCCCGGCCGCCGCCCGCGCCCTGCCCGTCGCGGCATCGACGAGGGCCAGCAGTCGGCGGTCTCCGCCCTTCGGCGATGCGGTGCCAGGGTCGGGTGTGTCCCCGCGGCCGGCCGCGCGATCCGAGCCGGCGTCGCCCCGGCCCTGCGCGGCGCCGGTTCCCGGACGTGCGTCGTCAATCGCCATCATCGCTCCGGTCCGGAGGCCGCAGGCGAGCGGCAGCAGCGGGAGGCGATGCCTCTACTCCCGGCCCCCGGCCGCGACCCGTTCGACCTCGCGCAGCACCCGCAGGAGGTTCCCGCCCCAGAGCTGGGCGATCTGCGCCTCGGTATAGCCGCGCCGCACCAGCTCGAGGGTGACGTTGAAGGTCTCGCCGGCGTGGCTCCACCCGTCGACGCCGCCGCCCCCGTCGAAGTCCGAGCTGATGCCGACGTGGTCGAGACCGATCAACGCGACGGCGTAGTCGATGTGGTCGACGAAGGCCGCGACGTCGGCCTCGGGCCACCGCCGATCGATCTCGGCCATCCGGCGGTCGTACTCCGCGCGCGGGGCCGCGTCGAGGCCGCCCGGATCTGCGGGGCCGAACCGCGGCAGGCCGATATCCGCCCGGAGGGTCCGAAGGGCGTCGCCGCGGGCCGCCGCCGTGCCGCTGACGAAGGCGCCGAGGGCCACCGTCTGCATGACTCCGCCGTTGTCGCGCAGCGCCAGAAGCTGCTCGTCGTCGAGATTGCGCGAAGTGTCGGCGAGGGCCCGGACGCTGGAATGCGAGGCGATCACCGGCGCCCGCGACAACCGGACGGCGTCGAGCATCGCCGCCTTCGAGGCGTGCGAGACGTCGATCATCATGCCCAGCCGGTTCGCCTCGGCGATGACCTCGGCCCCGAAAGCGCTGACCCCGTCGTGCTCGGCGGGGGCGTCGCCCAGATTCGGCCGCGGATTGGCGGAGTCGGCGATGTCGTTGTGTCCGTTGTGGACGAGCCCGAAGTAGCGGGCGCCCAGATCGTAGTAGGCCGAGAGCAGCGACAGGTCGCGGCCGATGACGTAGCCGTTCTCGATGCCGATGGCGGCAATCGACCTGCCGCTTGCAGCGATGCGCTCGAAGTCGTCGGCGGTGTAGGCAATCTCGATCCGATCCGGATGCATCTGCTCGGCCATGCGGTGAATGGCCTCGAACTTCGTCATCGCGTCGGCCTGCGCCTGCGCCTCGTTCTCCGGCGTTCGCGCCGTCTGGCCGACGTAGACGACGAAGAACCCGGCGTCGAGCCCGCCTTCCTCCATCTTCGGCAGATCGACCTGGCGTTCGCCGCGCACCCCGGGGTCGACGGCGGCGGTGGCGAAGTCGAGCCCGATGTCGTCGTGGGTGTCGATGGTCAGCACCCGGTCGTGAATCGCGCGCGCCCGCGCGACGAGGGCCGCCTCGGTCTCCTGGCCTCCCGCCGCGGACCGGGCGGCCGCAGGCGCGACGCCGAGCAGCATCAGCCCCGCCAGCACCGCGCAGCTGCAGCGCACGCCGCGCCCTCCGCGAATGAACCTTTCCGCGAGCGTGGTCATCGACGCCTCCGTCTCCCTCGGGCCGGCCCCGCCCTTGTGGCGGGTCGCCGGCCCTGTCTATACTCAGATCAGGGCTCTGACGACAATACCCTGCCGTGTCCCCGGCGTTCCGGGAAGGGGTATCACGGATTGCGGCTCGCCGAAGTCGGCGAGTCGACATCGGCTGTCCTCGCCGTCGCCGACCGGCTACGCCATGCTCTCCTGCCAGCGCTCCCGGTTCACGTTACCCGACGGCGTGCACTACCTGAACTGCGCGTTCATGGCGCCGCTCGCGGCCGCGGTCCGCGCCGCCGGCATTCAGGGTATCGACCGCCGGATGGCGCCGCATCTGATCCGTCCGGAAGACTTCTTCGACGAAAGCCACCACCTTCGTTGTCTCTTCTCCCGAGTCGTCAACATCCCCGATCCGAACCGGGTGGCCATCGTCCCGTCGGTGTCGTACGGACTGGCCAGCGTCGCCCGGAACGTCCCCGCCGCGCGCGGCGACAACGTGGTCATCCTCGAAGAGCAGTTTCCCAGCAACGTCTACGCCTGGCGCCGGCTGTGCGCCGCTCGCGGTCTCGAGCTGCGCACGATCGAGGCGCCGTCCTGGGACACCCGCGGCCGGGCTCTCGAGTGGAACATCCGGCTGCTCTCGAGCATCGACCGGCGCACCGCCCTCGTCTCCGTGCCCCACGTCCACTGGGCCGACGGCACGCTGTTCGACCTGGAACGGGTCGGAGAACGCGCCAGGGACTGCAGCGCCCTGCTGGTCGTCGACGGGACGCAGTCGGTCGGGGCCATGCCGTTCGATGTCCAGGGGATTCGCCCCGATGCCCTCGTCTGCGCCGGCTACAAGTGGCTGCTCGGCCCCTACTCGATGGGGCTGGCCTATTATGGACCCGCCTTCGACGAGGGTACGCCGATCGAGGAAAACTGGATCACCCGGCGCGGCAGCGAGGCGTTCGCGGAGCTCGTTCGCTACCGGGACGAGTACCAGCCGGCCGCCATCCGCTACGACGTCGGCGAACGCTCGAACTTCGTGCTCCTGCCGATGCTCGCCGCGGCCCTCGAGCTCGTCCTCGAGTGGACCGTCCCCGCCATTCAGGACTACTGCCGCCAGCTCACCGCCGACCTGACCGAGGCCCTGCGCGAGCGCGGGCACTGGGTCGAGGAGCCGCGCTGGCGCGGCGGCCATCTGTTCGGGGTGCGGGTTCGGGACGCCGTCGACCGGACGCGCCTCGCCGAGCGCCTGCACGAGCGGCAGGTGGCGGTGTCGTTCCGCGGCGACGCCATCCGCGTCGCGCCGCATCTCTACAACGACGCCGACGATACCGGGGCCCTGCTCGACGCCATCGAGTGACGGCCGGCCCCCCCGCCGGCCGCGCCGGCACCCGGTCGTTGCCCGCGAAGCCTCGACCGGGGCTGCGCCGCTTCCTGCGCTCACACCCGGCCCACGAGACCCTTCAGCGCGAGGGGGGTCAGGATGGAGACTGGAAACGCCGGGGCAAGGGCGAGCAGGTCGTCGTCGCCGGTCACCAGCGCATCGGCCCGACCCGACACAGCCAGCTCGAGAAACGGGCGGTCGAAGGGGTCGCGGCAGTCCGGGACCGCGATGTCCGTCTTTACCGTGACCGTCTCGCACCAGGGCACGTAGTCGGCCAGCAGATCCTGCCGCTCTTCTTCGGTCAGGCGGAACTTCGGGTAGCCGAGGACCCGGAGCAACTCTCGCATCGTTGCGCCGCTGGCCAGGGGTACGAGGGCCTCGGACTGCCAGGCGGCCGGCAACCACGAGAGTGAGCCCGCCGGGAAGAGCAGGGCCGACACCAGCACGTTGGTGTCGAGCACCACGCGTGGCGGAGTCATTCACCCCGGCGAGCCCAGGTCACGGCCGCCGCCACGTCGGCTTCCGACAGGCCCAACTCGTCCATCTTCGCCCGTACCGCGTCTGCACGAGTGATGCGCACGGGCGTCAGCACGATGCGGCCGTCCTCTCCGGTGACGTCGAAGTAGCGGGTGTCCGGGAAGGCGGAGATCACCCTCTTGGGAAGGGTCAACTGGTTCTTGGATGTCAGCTTCGCCAGCATCACCTATTCCAGGAAGTAAGGATACACGGCATCAGTGTATTCCATCTCCGACGACACGGCGCACCCGGCGCCCGGAGAATCCGGCGGGCCGTGTGCCGCTTTCCGCCGGGTCGTGGGTACCCTCCTGAACTTCCGACAGAGAGAGCCTGCGGTTGGCGGGGCGCCGCGCCGATGATATTAGATCAGACCCAATACTTGACTGAATCCAGAATAAGTGATTGACTGTTGCGTGGTGAACGAGGACGCCGAGCGGCTCCTGAGGCAGCAGGGATTGCAGGTCACCGCTCAGCGGCTGGCCGTGCTGCGGGCAGTGTCGACCCACCCGCATGCCACCGCCGACGAGCTCGCCGACGATGTGCGAGGGAGCATCGGATCGATTTCCCGGCAGGCGGTGTACGACACCTTGGGAACGCTGATCGAGAGGGGCCTGGCCCGCAGGATTCAGCCTGCGGGGTCGCCCGCGCGATACGAGGATCGAGTCGGCGACAACCACCATCACCTCGTCTGTCGCACTTGCGGTGTCATGGTCGACGTCGACTGCGCTGTCGGTGAGGCGCCTTGTCTCACCGCCGGGGACGATCGCGGCTTCGCGATCGACGAGGCCGAGGTCATCTACTGGGGGTACTGCCCCGATTGCCGCAATCAGCCCGCGGGCGCGAACAGAACCGGCAAGAACAGAAAGGGATGAAGGACATGCACGATACGGTTGAGGAGAAGACGGCGAGCGAGGGCAAGTGCCCGGTCCTGGGCCACCGGCACACCGCGGTCGGCGCCGCGGCGAACCAGCATTGGTGGCCGAACCAACTGAACCTGAAGATGCTCCACCAGAACTCTTCGTTGCCCGATCCCATGGGCGGGGAGTTCGACTACGCCGAGGAGTTCAGGACGCTCGACCTGGCCGCCGTGAAGAAGGACGTCGAGGCGGTGATGACGACGTCGCAGGACTGGTGGCCGGCCGACTACGGTCACTATGGGCCGCTGTTCATTCGGATGGCGTGGCACAGCGCGGGCACCTACCGCATCCACGACGGCCGCGGCGGCGGCGCCTCCGGTACGCAACGCTTCGCTCCCCTCAACAGTTGGCCCGACAACGGGAACCTCGACAAGGCGCGCCGGTTGCTCTGGCCCATCAAGCAGAAGTACGGCCGGAAGCTCTCGTGGGCCGACCTGATGATCCTCGCGGGCAACTGCGCCCTGGAGTCGATGGGGCTCAGGACGTTCGGTTTCGCCGGCGGGCGCGAGGACGTCTGGGAGCCCGAGGAGGACATCTACTGGGGGCCCGAGAACGAGTGGCTTGCCGACGAGCGCTACCACGGCGACAGGGAGCTCGCGAACCCTCTCGGAGCCGTTCAGATGGGCCTGATCTACGTGAATCCCGAGGGGCCGAACGGTGAGCCGAATCCGCTTGCCGCGGCCAGGGACATTCGAGAAACGTTCGCTCGGATGGCGATGAACGACGAGGAGACGGTGGCCCTCATCGCCGGGGGGCACACGTTCGGCAAGACCCACGGCGCCGCCGATGCAGACGAGCACGTCGGTCCCGAGCCCGAGGGCGCCGCCATCGTGGAGCAGGGCCTCGGCTGGAAGAACACCTTCGGCAGCGGCAAGGCCGGCGACGCGATCACGAGCGGGCTGGAGGGCACCTGGACACCCACCCCGGTGACCTGGGACAACAGCTTCTTCGAGACCCTGTTCGGCTACGAGTGGGCGCTCACCAAGAGCCCCGCGGGGGCGCATCAATGGGTCCCGGCGGACTCCGGGGGCGCGGACACCGTGCCGGATGCCCATGATCCGTCGAAGAAGCACACCCCTGTCATGCTGACGACGGATCTCGCGCTGAGGATGGACCCGATTTACGAGCCGATTTCGAGGCGCTTCTTCGAGAACCCGGACCAGTTGTCGGATGCCTTCGCCAGGGCGTGGTTCAAGCTGACGCACCGCGACATGGGGCCGGTCTCGCGGTATCTCGGCCCGGAGGTTCCCGACGAGCAGCTCTTGTGGCAGGACCCGCTGCCCGCCGTCGATCACGAGCTGATCGATGCGCAGGACATCGCCGCGCTCAAGAACGGCATTCTCGAATCGGGGCTGTCCATTTCCCAACTGGTCTCGACCGCCTGGGCGTCCGCCTCGACATTCCGTGGCAGCGACAAGCGCGGCGGGGCGAACGGAGCGCGCATTCGCCTCGCACCCCAGAAGGACTGGACAGTGAACCAGCCGGCCCGGTTGGGAGCCGTGCTGGGAGTCCTGGAGGAAATCCAAGGGGGTTTCAACCGCGCGCAGTCCGGCGGGAAGAAGGTCTCGCTCGCAGACGTGATCGTTCTGGGCGGGTGCGCAGCCGTCGAGCTGGCGGCGAAGAACGCCGGGCACGACGTGCAGGTTCCCTTCTCGCCGGGGCGCGCCGACGCGGTACAGGAACAGACGGACGTGGAGTCGTTCGCCGTGCTGGAACCGACCGCGGACGGGTTCCGCAACTACCTCGGGAACGGACACCGCCGCGCCGCCGAAGAGTTGCTGGTGGACCGGGCGCAGCTGTTGACCCTGACCGCTCCCGAGATGACGGTGCTCGTCGGCGGCTTGCGCGTCCTGAACGCGAACGTCGGGCAGTCCGAACGCGGCGCCCTCACGAAGCGGCCCGAGACGTTGACCAATGACTTCTTCGTCAACCTGCTCGACATGAACACGGCGTGGCAGGCGTCCACTGCGTCCGAACACGTGTTCGAGGGACGCGATCGCGGGACGGGCGAGCTCAAGTGGTCAGGCACCGCCGTCGATCTCGTCTTCGGTTCGAACTCCCAGCTCCGCGCCATCGCGGAAGTCTACGCCTGTGACGACGCGCGGCCGGCGTTCGTGCGTGACTTCGTGGCGGCGTGGAACAAGGTGATGAATCTCGATCGCTTCGACCTGGCTTGTTGAGCTCGGCGAGGTGGTCACCCGCAACGCATGACGCGCACCAAGTGCGCGTCATACCGCGCTCAGACTCCCACTATCGTCGCCGGGGCCCTTCGCACGCTTTGCGTGGAGCCCCGGTGTCGCGGCGCAGCTTCCGCGTCACACGTCCGACAGGTAGCCCAGCGCGCCGGTGCTGTCGCCGAAGGTCTCCACCGGCAGCCCCAGCTTGTCGAGAACCGCGACGTGGAGGTTCGCGATCGGCGTGTCGGACGCGTAGCGGAGATGGCGGCCACCCTTGACGCGTCCCGCCGCGCCGCCGGCGAGCAGGGTCGGCAGGTCGAGGTGGAAGTGGAGGTTGCCGTCGCTGATGCCCGAGCCGTAGATGAACAGCGAGTGGTCGAGCAGCGAGCCCTCGCCGTCGGGGGTCGCCTGCATCCTCTCCAGGAAGTACGCGAACTGCTGGATGTGGTAGGTGTTGATGCGGGCCAGCATCGCGAGGTTCTCGGGGTCGTTCTGGTGATGCGAGTACCCGTGATGGCCGCCGGGGACCCCGATCTCGGGGAACGACCGGCCGCTGACCTCCTTGCCGAACATGAACGTGCTGACGCGCGTCAGGTCCGTCTGGAAGGCCAGGAGCAGGAGGTCGAACATCAGCCGGCAGTGCTCCTCGAACGTGTCGGGAATGCCGATCGGCTGCTCGACGACGGGGATCTCGCGGTCGCTCTGCTCCTCGGCCTTCTGGATGCGCCGCTCGACGTCCCGCACCGCGTCGAGGTACTGGGCCAGCTTGCGCTGGTCGCCGGCGCCGAGCGTCCGGCGGATGGCGTCGGCCTCGCCGGTGACGAAATCGAGGATGCTGCGGTCCTGCCGCAGGCGGGCGAGCCGGGCCTGGACGTCGGTGCTGTCGGTGGCCCCGAACAGGCGCTCGAAGACCGCGCGCGGATTGTTCTCCATCGGCAGCGGGGTGGTCGGGGTGCGCCAGGCGATGGTGTTGGCGTAGGCGCAGCTGTAGCCCTGGTCGCAGGCGCCGAGCACCTCCACCGAATCGATGGCGAGCTCGATCGACGCGAGCTGGGTCTCCTGGCCGAACGCGCGCGCCGCGATCTGATCCATCGAGGTGCCGGCGTGGATGTCCGGACCCTCGGTCTTCTTGACGTGCACCCCGGTCAGCCAGGTCGACGCGGCGCGGGCGTGGTCGCCCACCCCTTCGCCATCGCGCGGGATGGCGACCTTGTCGGCGAGGCCGCTCAGCACGTTCACCTGCTCGCGCACCGGGGCCAGCGGCTCGAGGACCGACGTGAGATCGAGCGCGCCGCCGGCGCCCGGCGGGGTCCACGCGCGCATCTCGACGCCGTTCGGGACGTAGACGGCGCCGAAGCGCCGGACCGGGTTCGCGGCGGTGTTGCGGGTCGCCGCGAGGGCCGGCACCATCCCGTCGAGCAGCGGCAGGGAGAGCGAGGCGCCGAGACCGCGGAGCACGGTGCGGCGGGGCAGCGTCTTCTTCGTGATAATCATGGGTCCAGGCTCCACTACTGCGCGCGGGCGTCGCCGGTGTCCGGCGCGCGCTGCATCTGAAACGGCAGGCTCTCGACGATTCCCAGAATCAACGACGACCAGCGATGGCCGCCGGGCTCGGCGTCCCGAAGTATCCGGCGGACGGCCGGCGCATCGTAGTGCTCCAGTCCGCGGCCGAGGGCATAGGTCAGCAGCTTCTCGGTGACCGTCGTCGCGAACTCGGTGGCCCAGGGCTCGCGCAGCAGCGCCTCGCGGAACGCGGCCGGGCCGTCGAAGCGGGCGCCGTCCGGCAGCGCGCCGGAGGCGTCGATCGGCGTCGTCGCACCGTCTTCTTGCGCGCGCCACCGGCCCACGGCGTCGAAGTTCTCGAGCGCGAACCCCAGCGGGTCGATCTTGGCGTGACAGGTCGCGCAGGCGGGGCTCGCCCGATGCTGCGCCATCCGCTCGCGCATCGTCGCCGGCGCCGCCGCGGCGCCGGGCTCGTCCAGCTCCGGGATGTCCGGCGGCGGCGGGGGCGGCGGCGCCCCCAGCAGGTTCTCGAGCAGCCACTTCCCCCGCAGCACCGGCGAGGTGCGGTGGGGGTAGGAGGTCACCGTCAGGAGGCTGCCGTGTCCCAGCAGGCCGGCCCGCCGGTCGTCGCGATACGACACGCGCCTGAAATGGTTGCCGTAGACGTTGGGCATGCCGTAGTGCCGGGCCAGCCGCTCGTTGACGAACGTGTGGTCGGCGCGCAGCAGGTCGTGCACGCCGCGGTCCTCGCGGATCTGGCTGCCCACGAACAGCTCGGTCTCCTGCCGGAGCGCCTGCCGGAGGTTGTCGTCGAACTCGGGGAACCGGGTGGCGTCGGGGGCGGTGCTGCGCAGGTTGCGCAGATAGAGCCACTGCCCCGCGAAGTTCTCCACCAGCGCCTGCGCGCGCGGATCGTCGAGCATCCGGCGGACCTGCCGCTCGAGAACGCCGGCATCGCGCAGCGCGCCGCGGGCGGCGAGATCGACGAGCTCCTCGTCCGGAATGCTGCTCCAGAGAAAGAACGACAGCCGTGAGGCGAGGTCGAGGTCGCTGACGCGGTACGGCGCGCCGGGGGCCGCGTCCGCGGGGTCCTCCTCGACCCGGAACAGGAACTTCGGCGACACGAGCAACGCCTCGATCACCCACCGGATGCCGCCCTCGAAGCCGTGGCCCTCGCGCCGACCCGCCTCGTACGCGGCGAGCAGGGGGGCGGTGTCGGCGGCGGTCACCGGCCGCCGGTACCCGCGCCGTGCGAGGGCGGCGACGATGTGCTCGGCGCACGCCGTCTCGTCCCCCGGGGCCTCCGGATAGCAGGCGAAGATGGCGCGCCGGCTCGCGGTGTCGGCCGGGGTCCGTCCCGCGAACGGCCCGACGACCTCGACGCGCTCCACCGCGGGGTCGTTCGGATACAGGGTGAAGGCGAAGCTGGTGATGGGCGGCGGCGGCGGGCGTCCGTCGAGCGGCAGCGACCGTTCCAGCGCCTCGACGAACGAGACCCCCAGCAGCCGGGTGCCGGCGGCGACGGGGACGCGGACCTCCAGCGGCGTCCGCTCGCCGAGGTCGAAACGCTGCACCCTTTCCCGATCCAGCCGGACTTCGAGCGCGTGCCCGGCCCGCGACCGGCCCCGCAGCGCGACCCGGACGACGTACTCCGCGTCGAGCGGGAAGTGGTGGCGCACCGCCAGCCCGCCCCGCGACCCGAACGGCAGATCCTCGCTCACCCGCCCGTCCTGGGCGAGCAGGGGCGACGTCTTGTAGATGGCGGTGGTGGGGCGCAGCGTCGGATCCCCGAGGGCCTGGCGGCTGATCTTCGCGGCGGCCAGCAGGTAGCGTTCGAGCAGCCCCGGTGAGACGGTCAGGACGTCGCCGATGTTGTCGAACCCGTACCCCGACTCGTCCGCCGGCAGCAGGGTCTGGCTGTCGACGTCGAGGGCCAGCACGTCGCGGACGGCATTGGCGTACTCGGCCCGGTTCAGCCGCTGCACCGCGGGCCGCCCCGGGTTGGGCCGGGTCTCGGCGACGCGGTCGAGGGCGGTCTCGAGATACGTGACGAGCGATGCATAGGTCGCGGCGTCTGGGCGCGGCCGCGGAGACGGCGGCATCATTCCCGTCCGCAGCTTTCGCAGCACCTTCTCCCAGACCGCGGCGTCGTCCCCGACGTGCGCGGGGTCGACCCCGTCGAGGGCGAGGCCGGCGGTGAGGGTGCGGGCGTTGTGGCAGGCGACGCAGTAGCGGTCGAGGGTCGCACGGGCCGAGACCGCCGCGGCCGGGGCGCCGGACGGCGGTTGCGCTCGAACGCCGGCGCCGGCCGCCGCCACGGCGAGCCCGACGAGGCCTGCGATGCCGAGGGTCCGCCTTGCGTTCTTCGCCATTCGTCCTCCGGGCGTCAGGGCCGCGGCTCGGCCGCTGCCTCGTCGCCGTAGTTCGTCAGCCCGAACGTCAACTGCAGGCCCGCCTCGGCGTTGGCGCCGAGCACGCGAAGCCGCGCCGCCGCCTCGGCGTGGCGCACGAAGGTCGTGCAGCAGATGAGGTGCCCCTCGGCGATGCGCAACGGCGTCTGGTCGGCCGCGTTCGGCGCGTCGATGTTCGCGCCGCGGTCGACGAGGAACTCGATGACCCGGTTCGCGTTGTGATACGCCGCCGCGTGCAGGGCGGTCTCGCCGTGCTCGTTGGCCGCGTCGATGTCCACGCCGAGTTCCAGGCCGGTCGCGAGCGCCTCGACCGCCTTCTCTTCCGTCCAGTCGTAGTACGTGATGTCGGTCGCGGCCCGCTTGCCGAGCCCCGCCGCCAGCATCAGGGCGGTGGTCCCGTCGCCGGTCGTCATCAGAGGGTCGGCGCCGGCCTCGGCGAGCAGCCGCATCATGCGGGCGTCGGCGGACTTGGCGGCGACCAGGAACGGGGTCGACCCGATCTGGGTCAGCCGGCCGGACCCGGGAGACTGGAAGACGCCGATCTCGAACGCGTTCGTCAGGCGTTGCGGCCGCTCGAGACGGGCGTTGGGGTCGGCCCCTCCGGCCAGCAGCGCTTCCGCCACCGCCAGCCGCCCGGTGGCTACGGCCAGATGCAAGGCCGTATATCCCGCCTCGGCCGGATGCGGGTTCGCCCCCGCCGCCAGCAGGCGGAGCGCGATCCGGGTATGGCGCTTGGTCAGGGCCAGCATCAGTGCCGTCACCCCGTCGGGACCCGCGTCGTCGACGTTCGCCCCCGCCGCCAGCAGGACCCCCACCGACTCCGTATCGCCGGCCAGGACCGCGTAGAGCAGGGGCGTGAACCCGCCTTCGGGCCGCGGCGGATCCCGATCCCCGTCCCGGGGCAGGGACGCCGGATTGACCGCCTCGAACCGGCTCAGCACCCGGGACTCGCGGACGATCGTGCGCCCCGGGCGGGTAAGGACCGCGGTGCGCGCCCCGACTTCCGCCCCGACCTCCGCCAGCACCGTCACCACCCCGGCATGCCCTTCCGCCGCCGCCCACATCAGCGCCGTGTGCCCGCCGCCGGCCGCGGCGTCGACGTCGGCCCCGGCGGCAATGAGCCGGCGGACCACCGCGACGCTGCCGGAGCGGGCGGCCAGCATGAGGGCGGTGCCGCCGGCCGGGCGGGCGAGGTTCGGGTCGGCCCCCGCCTGCAGCAGCCGCTCGACCATCGGGGCGCGGCCGTTCACGCTGGCGAGCATCAACGGGGTCACGCCGAGGTCGTTGGCGGCGTTCGGGCCGGCGCCCGCCTCGAGCAACAGGCTGGTCATCGCCGCATCGTCCCGGTGCACCGCCCACGCCAGGGCGGTGGCGCCGTCGGCCTGCGGCGCATCGACGTCGACCCCCTCGGCGAGCAGGGCGCGAACCGCGTCCCCGTCCCGCCGCTGGGCGGCATCGGCGAGCCGCCGATCGTCCGACGCCGGGCTCCCCGCGGCCTGGGGGGCCGGAGCGGCGGCGACGGCCGCGAGACGGGGGGCGGCCGGCCGCTCGACGGCGAGGGCCGGCGAGACCGCCAGCGCGACGATCGCGCCGAGTGCCGACGCCAGTGCATGGGGCCGCATGGGCATGAGTTCCTGCATGCTACTGCACCACGGCCGCAAGTTCCAGCCGGGGGTCTGCCCCCGCCCGTCGGGCGGCTCGCCAACCTCCAGCCGGCACGGCCCTTGCCAGGGAGTCTGGTGCGAGAGTCCATCCGGCCGGTAGTGGCATCTCATCCGGATCTACGGCGAACTCCAAGCGTCGGGAGTCTGCGCGGTAGAACGGCGACGCCTCCCGGGAGGGCTGGTCGGGCGGCAATCGGAGCCTTCGGGCGACGATTCCCGGGCTACTCGGCGGGCGCGAACTTCTGGACCCGGCGCCCGTCGAGGGTCTCGCCCACGAACAGGTTCCCCCGCGAATCGACGGCGAGGCTGTGGGGCGATTCGAACTGGCCGGCCCACCGGCCGCGGCGGCCGAAGGTCGCCACCGCCTCCAGGGTGTCGCGGCGCAGCACGTGGACGGCGTGCGCGCCGCCGTCGGCGACGAAGAGCAGCCGCTGGTCGGGGTCGCGCGAGAAGGCGAGGTCCCACGGAGTCCCGCCGGCCGTGCCGTTCCGCAGCGGGGCGGCGATCAACGCCTCGGTGACGAACGCGCCGTCCGGGTCGAACACCTGCAGGCGCTGGTTGCCGCGGTCGCAGACGTAGACCCGGCCGTCGGCCGACCGTCCCACGCAATGCGGCGTGTTGAACTGCTGCGGCAGCGGCTCGTCCCGGCTGAACGCGGGCAGGGGGGCGTCGTCGGGCGGGTTGCCGTAGGCGCCCCAGTGACGCCGGTACTCGCCGGTGTTCGCATCGAAGACGATCACCCGCCGGTTGGTATAGCCGTCGCTGATGTAGACCTCGTCGGTCGCGGGGTCGACGAAGACGTCGGTCGGCTGGCCGAGGAAGCGGGTGCTGCCGCTGCCCGCGGTGCCGCTGCCGAACTCGCCGATCTGGAGCAGGAACTCGCCCTCCGGGGTGAACTTGAGCACGTGGGCGTTGTCGGTGGTGGCCCGGGTCGTCAGGTCGTAGGGGAGCCCGCCGCCGAAGCCGACCCAGACGTTGTCCCGGTGGTCGACGTGAATGCCGTGCGTCTGGGTGCCCCACGCGTAACCGTCCCCCGGACCGCCCCAGGCGTGCGCGACGCCGCCGTCGGGGTCGAAGGCGATGACCGCCGGCGTCGCCTCTGCGCCCCGCTGGCTGTTCGGCCGGTGGATGATCCACACGTTGTCCTGCGAGTCGGTGGCCACGCCGACGACGTTGCCGAGCAGCCAGTCGTCGGGTAACGGCTGCGGCCAGTACGGGTCGACCGCGAACGCCGGCGCGGCAGCCGCCGCTGCGGCGGGCGCCCCGGCGTCGCCGGCGGCATCCGTGTCCTGGGCGGGCTCGCAGGCGCAGAGCGGCAGGGCGAGCAGCAGCACCGGGAGCAGCGCGACCTTGCGGTCGCGTTGGGAGTTTCGCTGACGCGAAATTCCCAGGGCGCAGATCGCGGGGGTGCGGCGCCGAGAGCGTCGTTGTGGCATGATGCGTCCGCAGTGTACGACACCCCGTTCGAAGGTGCATCGGCGGCGTCGCGCGGGGCGTCCCCGCCCGCCCGCCGACGGCAGTCTGCGCCGCCGAAGCGTGCCGCCTTCTGCGGGGGGCGCCGACTCATGGCGGGGTCGGCTGGGCGGCAATCCGAGCCGCAGGCGGTGAGTTTCGGGCCGGCTCTCCCATGCTGACGTCGGACGCCGTCAAGACGAAGGCCCGCGACCTCGGGTTCGATCTGTGCGGGGTCGCCCCGACCGGCGCGTTCCCCGAGCTGGGGGCGCTGCGCGACTGGCTCGATCGGGGATACGCCGGCGACATGGCGTACATGGCCCGCACCGCCGACCGCCGGGCCGACGTCCGCGCGGTGATGCCGTCGGCGCGGTCGGTCGTGGCGCTGGGTACCCTCTACAACACCGACCGGCCGTACTCGACGGAGATCGACGAGCCGGGCACGGCGCGCATCTCCCGGTATGCCTGGGGCGACGACTATCACGACGTCCTCGCCGCGCGCACCGGGGCGCTGAGCGCGTGGATGCACGAGGCGCACGGGGAGCCCTGCGAGACCCGCGTCTACGTCGATACCGGGCCGGTGCAGGAGCGCGTCTACGCCCGGTACGCGGGCCTCGGGTGGATCGGCAAGAACACCTGTCTCATCAATCCCGACGTCGGGTCGTGGCTGTTCCTGTCCGAGGTGCTCTGCAGCGTGGCCCTCGAGCCGGACACGCCGGCCCTCGACCAGTGCGGCGCCTGCACCCTGTGCCTCGAGGCCTGTCCGACCGGCGCCTTTCCCGAGCCGGGAGTGCTCGATTCCACCCGTTGCCTGTCCTACCTGACGATCGAGACGAAGGGCGCGATTCCCCCCGCCCACCGCGCCGACCTGGGGGCGCACGTCTATGGATGCGACATCTGCCAGGAGGTGTGTCCCTACAACGCGGTCGCGCCGATCAGCGACGACCCGGCGTGGCAGCCCCGGCCGCCCCTCGATCGGCCGTCCCTGGTGGAGCTGTGGTCCCGGTCCGACGCGGGGCTGCGGCAGGCCATTCGCAAGGGGCCGATGACCCGAGCCCGGGTGAAGCGGCTGCGGCGGAACGTGGCGGTGGCGATGGGGAACAGCGGCGCCGCCGGCGCCGGCGGCGCGCTGGCCCCGGAACGGTGTGCAACCCGGTCCGACGCCGATTCGATCCGCGACCCGCTCGTGCAGGAACACGTCGAGTGGGCCCGGGCCGAGCTGGCGAAAGAGCGCCGGTAGGCGCGGCGCTCGCGGCCGGACCTCAGCTCGACACCGGAACGGCGGCGAAGGTTCCCGCGTACGTCCCCACCTGCACTATGATCAGCGCGTGACTACCGGGAAAGACAAGTCCCTGGCCCCGAGGCTCTTGCTCTCGATGCCCCAGCTCCACGATCCGAACTTCCGGCGGACGGTGGTGCTGCTCTGCGAGCACGGAGAAGAGGGCGCCTTCGGGCTGGTGCTGAACCGGCAGACCGACACCCCGGTGTCGTCGGTCGTGCGGTTGACCCCGCCGGTCGCCGTGGACAACGGCCTGCAACTGTGGATCGGCGGCCCCGTCGAGCCCGAGCGGGGCTGGATTCTGATGGGGCAGCAGCCGGCCGACGCCGAGTCGGTCGAGGTCTGCCAGGGCCTCTATCTGTCCACGTCGCCGAACCTGCTGCGGCGGCTTCTCGAAGACCGCCCCCCGGAGCGGACCCGGCTTCTGACCGGGTACGCCGGATGGGGGGCCGGTCAGCTCGACGCCGAGCTGTCGGCCTCGGCGTGGTTGATCGCCGACGTCCAGCTCGATCTGATTTTCGACATTCAGGCCGCGCAGATGTGGGAGACGGCGATTCGCCGCCTCGGCGCCGACCCCTCGATGCTGCAGATGGGGAGCGGGGTTCACTGACCCTTCCCCTCTCCGGCGGCGCCGGCGCTCGGCCTTATCTCACCGAAGTCGGTCGTCTCGACCACCAGCGTGTCGCCGCTCCGGCGGCGGGCTAGAAACGGAAGAGCCGGTTCACCTTGACGACGAAGCCGCGGTTGCGCAGGTCCGAGAACCGGTTCGGGCGCAGCGGGTCGGTCTCGCGGTCCTCGGTGTAGACGACGAACAGCTCGCTGCCGGGCGAATACTCCCAGCGGAGCCGCAGGTTGTTGCTGACCGTGTTCGTGCTCGAGTTGTACTGAATCAGTCCGCTGAAGAACATCCGCGGCGTGAATGTGTAGTTCACGCGGGAGACGATGAGATCGGTGCGGAACGCCCCCTGCGGCGAGTCGATCCAGTTGACCGAGACGCTCGGCTCCAGCGAGAGCTGCTGCGTGATCTCCATGCGCCCCTGACGGAAGCCGATCGTGCGGATGTGGCCGTTGAAGTACTCGCCGGCGCGCACCGTGAGGGTCCCGTTGAGGCGGCGTTGCGCGCCCGGCGAGTAGGTGCCCTCGACGTCGAAGAACTGGTAGCCGCCGACCGGAAAGACCACGTCGTCGGGCCCGGGCGTGAACTCCTCGGGGAGGAACTCGTAGTTCTCGGCCACCGACACGCCGAACCGGTCGCTGTTCTCCAGCTCCGTGGAGAATCCGAGCTGCGACTGGCGCGTCTCCAGGAGCCCGAGGTCCGCGGTCACGATGTGGTCGAAGCCCGCCTCGAGCCGGAACTGCCGGATAGAGTCGAGCGACCGCGGCCGGGGGCTGAACCGCGCGGTCGTGTAGGTTCGCCGGAAGTTTTCGCGCCGGAGGAAGCCGACCTCCGGGACGAAGTTGTCCTCGACGAGCAGGTGCTCGGCCTGAAACCCGTAGCGATCTCCCGCGTAGTTGAAGCGGCCCTGATAGCTCAGGTCCTTGCCGTCCCGCCCCGGGGTCTGCGTCCGGGCGAGGTACCCCAGCAGGCTGACGTTCTCGTAGAACGAGAAGGTCGCGTCGGCGCCGTAGGCCTGACTGGAGCCGTCGCCGGCGAGCGAGATCGAGCGGTTCGTGAAGATTCCGCCGACGGTGCTGCGGCGCAGGATGTCGCGCTTGATCCGCACGACGGTGAAGTTCGTCTTCTCCACGTCCGCCAACTCGTCCGCCTGGATGTTCAGCGCGCCGACGTCGAACGCCCCGATCTTGCCGGTGACTCGCCCGCCGCCGACGATCGGCACGACGGTCCGGTTCTGCAGGCCGATCTGCCGGCTGTAGAAGAGGGTCGGGGCGTTGCCTCCGCCGAAGAACCCGCCGCCCCCTCCGCTGCGGCGCAGCGCCCCGCCGAACCCGCCCGCGACGCCGCCGCGGGCGAAGTCGAAGATGCCGCGCCCCTCGAGGAAGAACTCGCGCTTCTCGGGGAAGAACAGGCTGAACCGGGTCAGGTTGACCTGCTGCTCGTCCACCTCGACCTGCGCGAAGTCGGTGTTGAGGGTGAAGTCGGCCGTCAGGTTCTGCGTGACCCCGTACTTCACGTCGAGGCCGCCGGACCCGTCGCGGGCGTTCCTCGTCGGGGGCGTCGCGGCGAGGTTGGTGCTGAAGCCGCCGATGCCGTACGGCTTGATCTCCAGGTTCCTGCCGCCGCTCGGGACGTCGAGCCCGACGAGGGTCGCGGCGTCCGACACGCGAAAGATCCCGCCCGGTCCGGACCCCGCCGAGATCGGCAGCGGCGTGATGTAGGCCCACTCGTTCTTGCGCCGCACGTTGCGCCGGAGCTGCACGCCCCAGACCTGGGAGGGCCCCGGCCGGTAGCGGAGCGACTTGAACGGAATCTCCATCTCCAGCGTCCAGCCCCCCTCGAACCGTCCCACGCGGACGTCCCAGACCGGGTTCCAGTCGCTGTTCGGATTGCCCTCGTTGGTGATGGCGAAGTCGGCCAGCGCGCCGAGGGGGTTCGTGTAGAACGCGACGCCGTTGCGCCGGTCGTAGAAAGTGTCGAAGATGACCGCGAAGGTATCGTTCTGCCGGAGCTGGCGGGTGTCGCGGCGCATCTCGTTGGCCACCCACTCGCTCGGCGGCGCCGAGTCCCAGACGCGGGCCGCGACGTAGATGTTGTCCGCGTCGAACAGAATCCACGCCTCGGTCTTCTCGGTGGCGGGCGCGCCCTCGTCGGGCGCCTGCTGGATGAAGTCGGTGAGGGCCGGCACCGTGTAGTAGACGTTCTCGTCGAGCTGTCCGTCGAGGCGGATCCCCTCGGGCAGCTCGATGGCGCGGATCGTGGCGTTCATCTGCTCGTCGCGGCGGATGACCTCCGGCGGGAGGGGCGGCGGCGGTCCGTCGATGACCCCCGCACCGAGCGGGACCTCGAAGCCGGCTACGCCGCCGGGGGGCGGCCCGGCCGTTCCCACGGGTCGGTTCGGGTTGCCGCCCAGGTCGCGCGGGGCCGGGGAGGGAGGCGCCGCCGCGGATGCCGTACGAGCCGAATCGGGCTCCGGGCGCCCGAACCGGGTCTCCGGCGGGAACGATCCCTCCCCGAAGTCCGCGCCGTCCGCCGGCCGACCCGCCGTTCGCGGCGCCGGACGCGGGTTGCCCGGCTCGGCGCCGGGGACCGCGCCGGCCAGGAGGTCGGCGGCCACGCGGTCCTGAAGCGCGAAGAGCTCGTCGATGGTGCCGTCCACCACCGTCCGGGCGGCGACCGCGCCCGTCCGTACGTCCGTCAGCCTCGCGGTGATGCGGATCCGCCGGCCGAGGCGCTGGTAGGCGCCGCCCACCACCCAGCGCGCCCCGGCGGTCCGGCCGACCTCGATCAGGTCGGCCGACGACCGCGCGGCCGCGCCCCGGGCGCGCGTCGCCGTCGGAGCCTGCTCGATGCGGACCTGCCCTGCGAACTCCGCGGCGACCGTCTCGGCGATGCCGGCGCCGATCCAGTCGTCGGCCGGGGCGCCGCTGATGTTGACGAACTGCGTCACGACCATCCTCGCCGGCGCCGCTCCCTCCTGGGCGGCGACGAAGACCGGCGCGAGCCAGACGACGAGAACGACCAACGCGACGCGAATCAGAGAGACCTGCCTCATGGATGGGAAGACGCCGACCCGCTCCCCGCCGTTTCCCTCACCCGCGCGACCTTGCGGTTGCGTTGGAAGTTCGCCGACGCGAAACTTCTGCGCGGACTCCTGGCCCGGCAGTCGTCGCCTGCGGCTCCGATTGCCGCCCAACCAACCCTCCTAGCGGGCCGGATACCAGTTGCCGTCGCGCACCTCGATCGGCTCGCCGTCGAGGGCGTCGCGCAAGGCCTGGATCGTGGCCGCGATCTCCTGCGCGTTGTCCGGCCGGGGCCGGTCGGGAGCGCCGAACCATCCGGCGGTCGCGTTGTCGTAGTGGATCAGGTAGACGACCGACGGCCCGAAGGTCTTGACGCACTCGGCCACGGGTATCGGGCGCATGCGGTCGACCGGCAGGTTCATCGGCATGAACGCCACGTCGATGCCCTCGAGGGCCTGGATCTCGGGCACGCATTCGCCCACCCCGGAGAAGAAGAGCCGCCGGCCACCCATGGTGACGACGTAGCCGTTCGCCTCGCCCTTGGGGTGCCACGGCAGTCCCGGGGTCATGTCGTAGGCGGGGACCGCCTCCACCGGAACGCCGGCGAAGACCCCCTCTTCGCCGTTCGCGAGGACCTCGCCGTCCGCGAATCGCGCATGGGCCGTGGCCGTCAGCACGACCGGGGCGCCGGGCTTGCGGAGCTGCTCGATGGCCGCGGGGTCGAGGTGGTGCGCCGGGTCGTCGGTGACCAGAATCAGGTCGGCGGGCATGGCCTCGGACAGGTCGGCGGCGGTCCACGGGTCGATGTGCACCACCGTGCCGGCATGTTCGATCTGCACGCTCGAGTGGAGAATCGGTGTGATGACGACGTCGCCGCCGTCGGCCGCGATCCGGTCCGACGACTGCGCGGAGGCGGGGACGGCGGCCGTCAGCAGGGCCGCGGTGAATGCCGTGAGCACGGAGAGGCGCATGGTGAAACCTGCTTTCAGTGGGTCCTCATGACCCGTTCGCGGGCTCGGCCGATGACCGGGTGTGGGCCGGGAGACCGCCGGAGGCGCCGGCATTGCCGGCGAGGTTCGGCGCGAGGGCGTTCGTATCGACACGCCCGCCATGCTATGGCCGTTGCCGCGTGCCGTCAACGTCTTCGATGGACCCGTGCCGGCGGGGGGCGGCCCGTCCGGGTCGAGCCCGGCCGGCCGCGTTGACGACTCTGTGCCCGGCCCGCGACACTTGGGGCGGCTCCCGGTATCGGGGATGCCGGCAACGAAGGGAGGAACGGATGGGGTTCGCAGAGGTCAACTATCTCGCGGTGGGGCTGGCGGCGGTGCTGTCGTTCGCGCTCGGCATGCTGTGGTACTCGCCCCTGTTGTTCGCGAAGGCCTGGATGGCGGGCCAGGGCTACACGGAGGCGGACCTCGAGCGCATGCAGTCCGGCATGGGCTCGACCTACGCCCTCTCGTTCGTCTGCTGGTTCGTGATGGCGACGATCCTGGCCGTGATCGCCAGCCACTTCGGCGAGGGCGTCGCCCCGACGTTCCACGTTGGCCTGCACCTCTGGCTCGGCTTCTCCGCCACCGTCGGCCTGACCAACAACCGCTTCTCGGACAAGCCGCTCAGCCTGTGGGCCATCGACGCCGGGTATCAGTTGGCCTCGATCGCGGTGATGGCCGTCGTGCTCGGTCTTTGGCAGTAGCGCGGGAATCGCCTGCGGCTCCGATCGTCGCCAAGCCCCATCCGCCGGCGTTCCGCCGTTTCACGGTGCAGACTCCTGGCCCGCGAATGGTCGCGGGCCAGCTCCGATACGCGTGTCCGACCGACCGAAGGGGCCGCGCCGCTCCACGGCAGGGAGGGGCTCCTGGCCCGGGCTCCCGGCTCCCGGTGTCCCGCAACGTAGTCAGGGCGCGGGGTTCCGGTAGACGACGCCGCCCTTCATCACGAACCGCACGTCGCGCGTCGCGGTGATGTCGTCGAGGGGGTCGCCGGCCACCGCCACGAGGTCCGCCTCGTAGCCGGGCTCTATCCGGCCGATGGTGTCGGCGAGGCCCAGCGACTCGGCGGCGCGCGACGTCGCCGAGACGATGGCGTCCATCGGGTCCTGGCCGCCGTCGCGGACGCGGTAGATGAGCTCGTCGGCGTTGCGGCCGTGCGCGCCGGCCACCGCATCGGTACCGAAGACCACCTTCACGCCGCCGTGGTCGAGGGTGCGCCGGAACGTCTCGTAGCCGGTGGTCCGCGCCTCTTCCATCAGCGCGAAGCCCTCTTCGGTGTAGTTGCCCCGGCCCATGAAACGGTCCCGGTGCTCGAAGTAGTTGGCCCAGAGCGAGCCGACGTGGGGGTCGAGGAACGTGCCGCGCGCCGCCATCAGGTCGATGACCGCGTCGTCGTACCGGTTGCCGTGCTCGATGCCGCCGCAGCCCGCCTCGATTGTCGCGGTCAGCCCGTCGGTGCCGTAGGCGTGGACCACGGTGCGCAGCCCGACCGCCTGCGCCTCGGTGCAGACCGCCTCGAGCTGGTCGGTGGTCATCACCAGCCCGCCCCCCTCGCGGATGCTGGCCGAGGCGAACACCTTGACGACGTCCGCCCCGTCCTCCGCGAGCTGGCGCACGAACGCGCGGATCTCGTCCGGGGATCCCGTGCCGGCCCTGACCGCGCTGAGGGAGGTGAGCACCCGCGGGCCGGGCAGGTCGCCGCGCGCGATCGCGTCGCGCAGGTCCCGGTCGGCGGGGCTGCCGAGGCTCTGGACGGTGGTGAAGCCGGCCATCAGGGTGGCATAGGCGTTCCCGGCGCCGTAGAGCATCGTCTGGGCCGGGGTTTCGTCCGGATCGTGGTGGTTGAGTCCGTCCGGGTCGAAGTGCGCGGTCAGGTGCACGTGGGTGTCGACCAGCCCCGGCATCAGCGTGAGCCCGGACAGGTCGTAGGTGACCGGGCCGGGGGCCTCTCCGCTCGCGGGCGCCTCGACCGCGACGATGCGCGACCCGGTGACGTGCAACGTGACGTTCTCGCGGACGTTGCCGAGCCCGTCGAGGAGCCGGCCGGCCCGAATGGTGAGGGTGTCCTCCTGCGCCTGGGCGGTGACCGCCGCCAGGGCCAGACCGATTGCCGTCAGTGCCGTTCTCATGCGACCTCCTCCGTGCGTTCTCGAATCCGACATGGGTGGTGCCGACGCGCGCGCACCGTCTCGCTCGCGCCCGGCAGTCGTCGCCTGCGGCTCCACTTGCCGCCCAATTGAGACCCGACCCGGAGTCAGCGCCCTCCGTCTGGGAGTCAGCGCCTCCGTCTGGGAGTCAGCGCCCTCCGTCTGGGAGTCAGCGCCTCCCTCTGGGAGTCAGCGCCTCCCTCTGGGAGTCGGCGCCTCCCTCTGGGAGTCGGCGCCGTTCCATGGCCCACTCCTACCGCTCGTCGGTCAGCCGGTTCGTGCGCAACGCCCGCATCGCGCGGTGCACCGGTTTGACGCGTCGATGTTCTTCGAGCCGCGCCAACTCGTCGCGGCGTTGCCGCACCGCCTGGTGTTCGCGCCGCAACCGGCGGAAGCTGTCGAGGCGCGCGGCGCTCAGGCGTCCCGCCTCGACCGCCCGCCGCGCCGCGCACCCGGGTTCGCTGTCGTGGCCGCAGTCCCTGAATCGGCACTCCGGGGCCAGCGCCTGAATGTCGTCGAAGGCGTCGTCGAGCGCCTCGGAGACGTCCCACAACTGGAGTTCGCGCATGCCCGGCGTGTCGATGATCAGACCGCCGTCCGGCAGGAGAATCAGCTCGCGCTGGGTCGTGGTGTGCCGGCCGCGGCCGTCCCGGCGCCGCACCGCTCCGGTCCGCTGCCGCTCGCGGCCCAGCAGGTGGTTGATGATGGTCGACTTCCCGACGCCGGACGAGCCGATCAGCGCGCCGGTCCGCCCCGCGGGCAGATGCTGCCGCAGGGGCTCGGCGCCGCCGGGGCGCAACGCGCCGATGATGTGCAAGGGGGCCTCGGGCGCGAGGGCCGCGGCGGCTTTGCGCGCCGCCTCGGGGTCGGGGCAGAGGTCTGCCTTGTTGAGCGCAAGCACCGGGGTCGCGCCGCTGTTCCGGATGGCGACGAGATAGCGCTCGATCCGCCGGAGGTTGAATTCGTCATCGAGACCGCATACCAGGATCACCGTGTCGATGTTGGCGGCGATGAGCTGCCGGCGGGTCGGCTCTCCGGCCGCCTTGCGCGAGAAGCAGCAGCGGCGGGGCAGCACCGCCTCGATGGTCGCCTTGTTCCGGTCCGCGCCGGGGCGAATGGCCACCCAGTCGCCGACCACCGGCGGGGTGTCGGCGCCCGAGCGGTGCCGCAGCCGGCCGGCGAGCTCGGCCATCACGTCGCCGTCGTCTGTACAGAGCTGATAGAAGGCGTTGTGGGCGATCGCGACGCGGGCCGGCCGCAGGTCATCGTCCCCGTGGTCTCGGAACTGCGTTTCGAACCGGTCGTCCCAACCCAGGGTCTCGAGCGTCAACGTGTCGACCCGTCTCCCGCGGCCGGTTCCGGCTCCGGCCATATCCGAATCCTGCGAGTCCGTGGCGAAGTCCTGCGTCGTGCCACCGCCCTACGCGCTCCCCGTGTCGCGGGTGACGCTGGTCACGCTGCCGAGGAGATACTCGAGGGTGATGCGGTCTCCCGGTTCCAGCATCTGATCGACCGCCTCGGGCCCTACTCGCGCCATCTGGACCTGGCCGTTCGGATCTTCCGCGTCGCTGAAGAACACGTCCCACGACACCTGGCCGTGCACGCTGATGGGCTGGATCTTCCGGAGGATGCCGGAGCGTGTTCCCTTCAACATGGCTGGATCTTATCGCGGCTTGGGTCTCAAGTCGTTCCCGGCCGAACCGCGCGCAGTCGCCCCGTCCTTCGCCGGAAGAGCATCATACAGCGGAAGCGTCGGATGTTCCGGGGCGGGCGGGGCATCCTCCTCCGCCGAGAGGTTGTGCAGGGTCACCCCGAGCAGCCGCACGGGGCGGGCGCCGGCCTCGGTCCGGTCGAGCAACCGCCGCGCCCGCAGGACGATCTGGTCTGAGTCGCGGGTGGCGGGATGCGCGCTGTGGCTGCGGGTGACGGTGGTGAAGTCCGAGTAGCGCACCTTGACGGTGACGGTGCGGGCCGCGAGCCGTCTGCCTTCCAGCCAGGCCGCACCGCGTTGCGCCAATCGATCGAGCTCCTGGCGGATCTGGGCCGAATCGGTCAGGTCGGTCGGGTACGTGTGCTCCGAGCCGGACGACTTCACGGTGCGATTCGGGGTGACCGGACGATCGTCCACCCCGTCGGCCAGCCGGCGCAGCCAGCCGGTCCGGCTGCCGACGGCGCGCTGGAGCACGCGGGGGTCGGCGGTGCGCACGTCGACGAGCCGGACGACCCCGGCCGCCCGGAGCCGTTTCGCGGTGACCGGGCCGACCCCCCAGAGCGCCTCGACCGGCAGCTGCCGCAGAAAGGCGTCCACCCGCTCGGTCGGGATGACCGTCAGGCCGTCCGGCTTGTCCCAGTCCGAGGCGATCTTCGCGAGGAACTTGTTGGGGGCCGCGCCGGCCGAGACGGTCAGCCCGACCTCGTCGCGCATCCACCTCTTCAGCCGTCGGGCCACCGTCGTCGCCAGCGGTTCGCCCCAGGCGTTCCGGGTCACGTCGAGAAACGCTTCGTCGAGCGAGAGCGGTTCGACGAGCGGGGTGACCGTGCGGTACATGTCGAAGATTCGGGACGAGATCTGCCGATAGCGGTCGAAGTCGGGCGGCACGACGACCAGGCTCGGGCAGAGGCGCACCGCCCGCGCCATCGGCATCGCCGAGCGGACCCCGAACTTCCGGGCCTCGTAGCTCGCGGCGGCGACCACCCCGCGCCGGTCCGGCCGCCCCCCGACCGCCAACGGCCGGCCACGGAGCCCGGGGTCGTCGCGCTGCTCCACCGAGGCGTAGAACGCATCCATGTCGAGGTGGAGGATGCGGCGCACGGGAGAAGCCACGGCGAAAGTCTATACTTGATCTCCACATCATGGCCGACGACAAATCGCAGCGGACGACCGGGAAGAAACCTTTCGCCTCGCCGGGCGCCTGGCAGGAGGCGCGGGCGCTGGTGCACGCCCATCGCTATCGGCTCGCGCTGGGGCTGGTGTTGATGCTGATCAGCCGGCTGGCCGGCCTGGTGCTGCCCTGGATGTCCGGCTACGTGGTCGACAACGTCTTCGCGCTCGGCCGGGGCGATCTCCTCGTGCCGCTGGCGCTCGTCGCGGCCGCCGCGACCCTCGTCCAGTCCGGCACCGGGTTCGCGCTGTCGCAGGTGCTGGGGGTGGCGGCGCAGCGCGCCATCACCGAGATGCGCAAGCGGGTCCAGCGGCACGTGACCCGCCTGCCGATCAGCTACTTCGATTCGACGCAGACCGGCGTCCTCATCTCGCGGGTGATGACCGACGCCGAGGGCATCCGCAACCTCGTGGGGACCGGCCTGACGCAGCTCGTCGGCGGGTTCGTGACCGCGACCCTCGGCCTCGGGGTGCTCTTCTATCTGAACTGGCGCCTGACCTCGGTCACCCTCTGCATCCTCGTCGGCTTCGGCCTCGTCATGGCGAAGGCCTTCTCCCGGCTGCGTCCCCTGTTCCGCGAGCGCGGGAAGATCAACGCGGAGGTGACGGGACGGTTGGCCGAGACGCTGGGCGGCGTGCGGATCGTCAAGGCCTACAACGTCGAGAAGCGCGAGCAGCGGGTGTTCGCCAACGGCGCCCACCGGCTGTTGCGGAACGTGGCGAGGACGGTGACCGGCGTGTCTGCCACCACCTCGGCCGCCTCGCTCGCGATCGGCAGCATCGGGGCGCTGATGATCGTCATGGGCGGGCGCGCGATTATCGCCGACCAGTGGAGCATCGGCGACCTGCTGCAGTATCTGCTGTTCACCGGGGTGGTGGTCGCGCCGGTCATGCAGATCGCCTCGATCGGCACCCAGATTACCGAGGCGTTCGCCGGGCTCGACCGGATTCGCGAGATTCTCGGCACTCCGACCGAGATCGACGAGGACGCCGAGCGCGCGCCGGTCGAGCGGCTCGCCGGCGACGTCGCCCTCGACCGGGTCACGTTCGCCTATACGGAAGGGGTGCCGGTGCTTCGGGACGTCTCGCTGAAGGCCCCGGCCGGCAGCACCACGGCCCTGGTGGGATCGAGCGGGTCCGGGAAGAGCACGCTGGTCAGTCTGATCATCGCCTTCAACCGCCCCGGGGCGGGGCGGGTGCTCGTCGACGGCCGCGACCTCACCGACCTGAAGCTGGCCGACTACCGCCGGCAGCTCGGTGTCGTGCTGCAGGAGAACTTTCTGTTCGACGGGTCGGTGGCCTCGAACATCAGCTTCGTCCGCCGCCACGCCACCCGGGCGGAGATCGAGGCGGCCAGCCGCATCGCCCACTGCGACGAGTTCATCCGCGGCTTTCCGGACGGGTACGACACGATCGTCGGCGAGCGCGGCATCAAGCTGTCGGGGGGGCAGCGCCAGCGGGTGGCCATCGCCCGCGCGATTCTCGCCGACCCCCGCATCCTCATCCTCGACGAGGCGACCTCCAGCCTCGACAGCGAGAGCGAGGCGTTGATTCAGGACGGGTTGCGGGCGCTGCGGCGGGGCCGCACCACGTTCGTCATCGCCCACCGGCTGTCGACCATCCGGAGCGCCGACCAGATTCTCGTGCTCGAGCAGGGAGAGGTGGTCGAGCGGGGGACCCATGCCGAGCTGTTCGCGGCCGGCGGCCGCTATCGCGAGCTGCACGATACGCAGTACCGCCTGGAAGAGGACCGCTTCATCAATCCCGGCGAGGACTTCACGCCGGAGCCCGAACTGGTGGGGGCCTCCGGGGCGCGTTCGGGGCGCGAAGCGGCCGGCGCGGGCCGCGCCTAGGACAGTGATCGGTACAGAGTTGCCAACTGCGCCGAGGGGCAGCCCGTTTCCTGTGCCTTGGGGCGCCTGACACACGACAAGGTGATTTCTGTCAACGCCCCTAGTAGCCCGAAAGCGCCGCCTTGCGGCTCCGCTTGCCGCCCGACAGACCCCGCGCGGTTCTACGGCCGAGATTCCCAGCCCGGAAGCCGTCGCCAGGCGGCTGCCTTGCCGCTCAACCGACCTCGCAGGGGTCCGGCGCCGTTCCGCGGCGCAGACTCCCGGTGGGATACAGTAGAACGATGACGAGACGTACGCTTGCAGGGGGCGTCGCCTCCCTGGTCGCACTGGGGGTCGCCGCGCTGGTCCAGACGCCCGGCGGCGCGCAGGGGACGGGGACGATTCGCGGGGTGGTGACGATGGCCGATCCGCCGCCCCCCGCGACCCTCTCGGTGAACGCCGACCAGGCCGTCTGCGGCGACAGCGTGCCCGACGAGACGATCGTCGCCGATGCCGCCGGCCGCGTCGCGAACGCCGTCGTGCGCCTGACCGGCGTGCCGTGGCCGGCCGAGGTTCCCGCGCCCCGCATCGACAACGCCGGCTGCCTGTTCGTGCCCCGCGTGCAGATCGCCCCCACCCGGAGCCAGGTGCTGGTGACGAGCCAGGACGACACGCTGCACTCGACCCACACCTACGACGACCGGAACCGCACCGGTTTCAACATCGCGATGCCGTTTCCCGGCCTGGAGATCAACCGGCCGCTGCGCCGCCCCGGCGTGGTGCGCGTCGAGTGCGACTCGCACGGCTGGATGCGGGGCTGGATCGTGGTCAGCAACGACCGCGGCGCGGTGAGCGGCCGCGCCGGCGTGTTCGTGCTCGAGGACGTGCCGGCCGGCGCCCACGAGCTGACGATCTGGCACGAGCGGCTGGGCGCGTCGCCGCGGACGGTGACCGTCCGCGCCGGCGAGACCACCGAGGTCGCGATTGTCCTCGCCCGGACGTGACGCTCCGCGGGGTGACGAGATGACAGCGATGGTCCGACTTGGACGGCGGGCTCCGCAAGTCCTCGCGGGCCTTCTCGCCTCGGGCGCGTATTGGGGCTGGCGATGGGAAGTCATGGGGCTGCTGGCGGCAGGGCTCTTCGTGTCGGGGGTGCGCGAACGCTGGGCTCCGGAACTCCTCGCGGGCCTTCTCGCCGCGGGCGCGTATTGGTACGGGGGCTGGCGATGGGCAGTGGTGGGGCTGTTGGCGGCCGCGCTCCTCGCGTGGGGGGTTCGGCGGGCCGAATCTTCCCTGTCCCCCGCGGAGAACGGACGAGGCTGATTCCGGCCGCCCAACCGCCCGTGAAGGGGCGACCGGAACACGGAACCGAAGCATGGCCCACCAATACGTCTACACGATGCACCGGCTCGGCAAGGCCTACGGTCCCGGGCAGGAGGTGCTGAAGGACATCTCGCTGGCGTTCCTGCCCGGCGCCAAGATCGGCGTGCTGGGGCTGAACGGGGCCGGCAAGAGCACCCTGTTGCGGATCATGGCCGGGGAGGTGAGCGACTTCTCCGGCGACGCGTTCGTCTCCGAGGGCCTCCGCGTCGGCTATCTGCCGCAGGAGCCGCGGCTCGACCCCGACAAGACCGTCAAGCGCAACGTGGAAGAGGGCGTGGCCGCGCACAAGAGCCTGTTGAAGCAGTACGACGCGGTGACCGCCAGCTTCAACGAGGGGCTGTCCGGAGACGAGCTGCAGGACGCGATGGACGAGCAGGGGCGCCTGCAGGACCAGATCGAGGCGGCCGGCGCCTGGGACGTCGATTCGCGGGTCGAGCAGGCGATGGCCGCGTTGCGGTTGCCGCCGCCGCGGTCCGCCGTCACCCACCTGTCGGGCGGCGAGCGGCGCCGCGTCGCGCTGTGCCGCCTGATGCTGCAGGCCCCGGACCTGCTCCTGCTCGACGAGCCGACCAACCACCTCGACGCCGAGACCGTGGCGTGGCTCGAGCGGCACCTGCAGCAGTACAAGGGCACGGTGGTGGCGATTACCCACGATCGCTACTTTCTCGACAACGTCGCCGGCTGGATTCTCGAGCTCGACCGCGGCGCCGGCATCCCGTGGGAAGGCAACTACTCTTCCTGGCTCGATCAGAAGCAGCAGCGGCTCGCGGTGGAGCAGAAGCAGGAGACCCGGCGCCGGCGCACCCTGGCCCGCGAGCTGGAGTGGATCCGGATGTCGCCGCGCGCCCGGCAGGCAAAGGGCAAGGCGCGGCTCAACGCCTACGAGGACCTCCTGCACCAGGATGCGGCGGAGCGCATCGAATCGGCCCAGATCTACATCCCGCCCGGCCCCCGGCTCGGGGACGCGGTCGTCGAGGCGCGGAACCTGCGAAAGAGCTATGGCGACGCGTGCCTCATCCAGGACCTGAGCTTCACCCTGCCGCCGGCCGGCATCGTCGGGGTGATCGGCGCCAACGGGGCCGGCAAGACCACCCTGTTCCGGATGATCACCGGTGAGGAGACCCCCGACGCCGGCACGCTGACCCTGGGCGACACCGTCCAGCTCGGCTACGTCGACCAGAGCCGCGAGCTCGACCCGGAGAAAACCGTCTGGGAGACCGTCTCGGACGGAGACGACGAAATCCAGCTCGGGTCGAGACGGGTGGCCTCGCGCGCCTGGTGCTCGTGGTTCAACTTCAAGGGCCGCGACCAGCAACGCACCGTCGGCAACCTTTCGGGCGGAGAGCGCAACCGCGTGCACCTGGCGCGGCTGCTGCGCGGCGGCGCCAACCTGCTGCTGCTCGACGAGCCCACCAACGACCTCGACGTCGACACCCTGCGCGCCCTCGAGGACGCGCTGCTCGCGTTCGCCGGCTGCGTGGCCGTGATCACCCACGACCGGTGGTTTCTCGACCGCATCGCCACCCACATCCTCGCCTTCGAGGGGGACAGCCAGGTGGTGTGGTTCCAGGGCAACTACCAGGACTACGAGGCCGACCGCCGCCGCCGCCTCGGCTCGGCCGCCGACCGGCCCCAGCGCATCAAGTACCGCCGCATCGTGCGGGTGTGAGCCGCGGGGCCACGGCAGCGGGGAGGGGACTGGCGCACGGTGACGGGAAGCCGTGGTTTGTCGCCGAGGTCAAGCACCGCGACGAGGCGATGGGGCCGTCGCTCAGGTACTTTCAGGAGCAGCTCGCCGCGCCGTTCGCCCTTCAGGTCGTGGTCGACGCCGAGGCCGTCGATGCTGACTGCTTCGCCGTACCCGGCCGTCCCCTCGTCGTTCCGGCCCGGACCTTCCTGTCTCAGCTCTTGTGACGCCCGGGAGCGTTCGCCGACTTCCCGTACAGGCGTAGAGCAGTGGAGACGCCGGCTCAGGCACGGGTGCGGGCGAGGTGCAGCCCGATGGCCGCGACGAAGCAGAGCGCGCCGACGAGGTCGGTGGCGGTGGTCGCATAGAACAGCAGCAGCCCCCCCGCGACGGCGAGGGTGCGTTCCGGCATGGTCGCCGCCTGCCGCAGCCAGCCGCCGAGGCCCATGGCGAGGGCGAGGATGCCGACCGCCGCGGTGAGGACGGTGCGGGCGATGTCGGGGAGCGGCGCCTGCAGCAGCACGCCGAGGCCCTCGGGGCTCAGGGTGAACGCGAACGGCACCAGGAAGGCGGGCAGGGTGTACTTCCAGGTCAGCATCATCGTCTTGAACGGGTTGCCGCCGGTGATCGCGGCCGCCGCGAACGGCGACAGCGCGGTCGGCGGGCTGACCTCGGAGAGCACCGCGTAATAGAAGATGAACATGTGCGCGGCGACGTCCGGCACCCCGACCAGGGTCAGGGCCGGCGCAATCATGACCGCGGCGATGATGTACGAGGCGGTGACGGGGACGGCGAGGCCCAGCATCCAGACCGCCACCGCCGCGTAGATGACGGTGAAGAACAGGTTGCCCCCGGCCAGATCGACGATGATGCTCGAGATCTTGAGTCCGAGCCCGGTCAGGGTCACCACGCCGACGATGACGCCCGCCGTCGCAGTGGTCGCAGCGACGGCCAGCACCGCCCGGCCGCCGGTCTCGAGCGCGGTGATCAAGCGCGCCGGCCGCAGCGCCGTCTCGCGCCGCACGAAGCTCAGGACGATGGCCAGCATCGTGGCCAGGAAGACCGCGCGGAACGGGGTCATGCCCGACACCAGCAGCAGGACGATCGAGACGAGCGGCAGGAACTGGTAGCCCCCCTGCCGGGTGAGGGTCCACACCGACGGCAGGTCTACGGCGACCGCCTTCGTCCCCAGTCGCCGCGCGTCGGCTTCGATCATCAGGACGATCGACAGGTAGTAGAGCACCGCCGGCACGATCGCCATCGAGATCACCTGCAGGTAGGTGATCTGCAGGAACTCGGCGATGAGAAACGCCGCCGCCCCCATGGTCGGCGGGGCGAGAATCGCGCCGATGCCGCTCGCCGACAGGATGCCGCCGCCGATCTCGGGCGAGAATCCGGCCCGGCGCAGCATCGGCCACGCCACCGCCCCCAGGGTGACGGTGGTTGCCACGCCGCTGCCGGAGACCGTGCCGAGCAGGAAGCCGGACATCGTGACGGTGCGTCCCGGGCCGGCCCCGCTCGTCGAGCGGCCGAACGCGGCCATGGTCCAGGTGATGAAGAACTGGCCGGCCCCGGAGTGCTGCAGCATCGCCCCGAAGATGGTGAACAGCACGATGTAGCTCGAGGCGACGTTCAGCGGCACCCCGAAGATGCCCTCGAGCGTCATGTAGAGCGTGCCCACCAGGCGCTCGACGGAGTAACCGCGGTGCGCGAAGATCTCGAGCCCCATGAACTCCAGCAGCGGGCCGTAGTAGCCGTACAGCAGGAAGGCGACGGCGGTGCCCGGCAGAATCCAGCCCACCGTGCGCCGGGTCGCCTCGAGCACCAGCACCGTGGTGATCGCGCCGAACAGGATGTCGAGCCCGCCGGGGGTCGCGGCCCGGTAGACGAACTGATCGAAATCGACGATCGGCCAGCCGAGGACGACGACGGCCACCGCGGCGAGGGCCCAGTCGAGCGCCGCCACCCGGCCGCGCCACGCGGGAACCGCGGGGTAGAGCACGAACGTCAGGACCAGGGCGATGAGGAGGAAGCTGACCCGATAGATCTGCGGCTGAACGATGCCGACGACCCAGTACAGCGCGTAGAGCGACAGGCCCGCCGCCAGCGCCGTCACCAGGCGCGCCTGGACCCCGCTCAACTGCCGGGTCGGAGCCTCGGCGTCGGGGTCGTCACGCAGGGCGGCCGGCGGGGCAACTGGATCGGACAGGGGGATCTCCCGGTTCGTGTCGCGGGTGGCGCCGCCCCCGCAATGCGCGGTTCCGCACTCGTGCCCGCGCGAGCGGGGCAGAGGGCAAGCGTACTCGCTAATGCGGCCGGTGAAAAGGGGCGGCGGCCGGCGCCGGCGCTACGATCCGGGCCAGACCCCCTGCTCGCGGTAGTAGCGGATGGCGCCCTCGTGGAACGGGACCGTGGACCCGACCACGGCGGTCTCCATCGACAGCTTCTCGGCTTCGGGATGAATCGCGGCCAGCTCGTCCTGGTGCTCGAAGAGCGCCTGGGTGATCCGGTAGGCCAGATCCTCGGACATCTCCTCGTGCACCACCAGCACGTTGGCCACCCCCACGACCTCCACGTCCCCGCTCATGCCGGGGTAGGTCACGCTGGGAATGTTCACGGCGTGATACACCGCGTCGCCGTAGTGCTCGTGCAGGAACGGCAGGGAGTCGGTGTTGGGCACCAGCTTGACGGTCCGGCCGGGGGTAGAAGCGAGGTCGAGGACCGACCCCGTGGGGACGCCGCCGCTCCAGAAGAACGCGTCGATCTTGTCGTCCTTGATCGCGTCGACCGACTGCGCCGCGCCCAGGCTCTGTTTCCGGATGTCGGTGTCCGGGTTCAGGCCGACCGCCTCGAGCACGCGGAGCGCGGTGATCTCGGTGCCGCTGCCCGGGGCCCCCGTGGACACGATGCGGTCGCGGAGGTCGGTGACCGCCTCGATGTCCTTGCCTTCGAGGGTTACCAGCTGGTTCAGGTTGTCGTAGAGCACGGCGAGGGCCAGCGCCGGCACCGTGCCGAAGTCGGCGAACACGCCCCGGCCCTGCGCCGCGTCGTCGAGCGAGTCGGCGAGGACGAACGCCAGATCGGCGCCGCGGTTGGAGATGAACTTCAGGTTGTCGACGGTTCCCGCGGTGACCTCGGCCGTGGCCTCGACCCCGTCGAGATGGTCGCTGATGACCTTGGCGACGCCGCCGCCGTACGGATAGTAGACCCCGCCGGTGCCGCCGGTCGCGACCGACAGGCGTTGGGTGAGGCTGCCGCCCCCCTGCGGATTGCAGGCGGCCATCGCGCCGGCGGCGAAGAGCGCCAGCGCGGCGAGCACGCGGACTCCGGATCGTGACACGTTCTTCGAGCGGTTCATCATCACAGTGGCACCCCTGGCTGCCGGGACGGCGAGCCCCTATTCTAGCAGCCGGGGGCGGTGCGCCGTGAGAAGGCTTGTGGGCCTGCCGGCGAAGGTCCGGCCCGGTTGAAGCCATCCCCCGAGCGGGGTATCCTCGACTCGTGGAAACCTTCGACGTCGTGGCGGGAATCGCCGCCGTGATCGGGGCCTGCGCCGGTCTGGTGGCCGCCACAGGCGTGCTGGTGGTCAACGGCAAGATGGACCGGCTGACCGGTCGCGTGGACGAACTGAGCCGCGCCTTCGACAGTCACGTGAACGCCGGCCACTGACCCTCTCTGTTCTTCCCCGCTCATGAACCGCCGGAGATCGCACTTGCGGTGGCGCAGCGCCGGCCCGCGGCGCCACGAGCCTTGGCGCTCTCCGGTTCGCCCGGCGGGGCCGGCTGATTCACCCATGCGATCCGTGATGCGTACTTCCATACCGGGCTTCGTGCTCGCCGCCGCGATGCTGGCCGCCGCGTCCGCCGGGCTGGTCTCGGCAGAGCAGGCTCCGGGTCTGCGATTCGTGGTCACCCTCGATCCGGCGCTGCCCGCCCAGCCGGCGGGGCGGCTGCTCGTGGCGATGGCGACCGTCGGCCCTCGAGCGGTGGAGCCGCGGTTCCTCATCGGCCGGACCGGATCCCGCGCCGTTCCCACGATCGGGGTCGACGCCCCGCCCCTCGCGCCGGGCGACCGCGTCACCCTCGGAGCCGCCGCGGCCGCGTTTCCTCTCGAGACCCTGTGCGATCTGCCGGCCGGCGAGTATCGCGTGCAGGCGGTGCTGGCGACCAACCGCGACATCCGCCGCGTCGATGCGGGGGGCAACCTCTACGGCGACGTGCGGCAGGTTGCCCTCGACCCGAACCAACCGGCGCCGGTCGAGCTGCGACTGACGCGCCGCATTCCCGACGAGCAACCGCCCGACGAGACGGCGTTCCTGCGCTTCGTCCGGATTCGTTCCGAGCGGCTGTCCGCGTTTCACGGCCGCCCGATCGGCCTGCGGGCCGGCGTCATCCTGCCGCCGGGCCACGACGAGGACGAGGCGCGGCGCTATCCGTTGCGGGTCCGCATCGGCGGGTACGGCGCGCGGTACACCGGGGTGCGGCGGATGATGCGGCCCGGTTCCCCGTTCAGGACCGCGTGGCTCGACCCCGACGCCCCGCGGTTCGTGCTCCTCCACCTCGACGGGGCCGGACCCTACGGGGACCCGTATCAGGTCAACTCCGCCAACAACGGCCCCTACGGCGATGCGGTGACCGAAGAGCTGATTCCCTACGTCGAGCAGCGGTTCCGGGCCGGCGGATCGCCGGCCGCCCGCGTCCTCGACGGCGGGTCGACGGGCGGGTGGGTGGCGCTGGCCCTGCAGATCTTCTATCCCGACTTCTTCGGCGGGGCCTGGGCGTCGTGTCCCGACAGCGTCGACTTCCGCTCGTTCCAGCTTCTCGACGTCTACCGGGGCGGCAACGCCTACGCGGACCGCGAGGGGCGCGAGCTCGCCAGCGCCAGGAACCTCGACGGCAGCGTGCGGTTCACCATGCGGCACGAGCTGCGGATGGAGAACGTGCTCGGGGCCGGTGACAGCTGGACGCAGTCGGGCGGCCAGTGGGGGGCGTGGAACGCGGTCTACGGCCCGCGCGGCGGGGATGGGCGTCCGGTCCCGCTCTGGGACCCCGCTTCCGGCGAGATCGACACCTCGGTGACCGCTCACTGGGAACGGTACGACCTTCGCCTCGTGCTCGAGCGGGCCTGGGACACGCTGGCCCCGAAGCTGCGGGGGCGGCTGAACGTCTGGGTCGGCGAGATGGACGACTACTTCCTCGAAGACGCCGTGCACCGGCTCGACGCTTTCCTGCAGGACCGGCCGTCGATCGAGGCCCGCATCGTCTACGGCGCGAACCGCGGCCACTGCTGGACCGGCATCTCCCCGGCGGAGATGCTGCGCGAGATGGCGGCGCAGGTGGAGAGCGCTGGGAGATAGCCGCGTGCAGAAGGGCGCCCTGCGCTACCGTTTCCAGTCTCCGCGTCGGCCGCCTCGGGCGCCGCAACCGCGGCGGTCCGGCGCCGTCACCGCCGACTTCCCCGGCGTCGCCTGTCCCGTCGGGAGCCGCGTGCGGTTCCCGTGGCGCGATCAGACCATCGACGGGACCGTCGCCGAGCTGCAGGGCGCCCGCGCCGTCGTGGCGGCCGGCGACGACGCCCGGTGGAAGGTGCCCTACGCCCTCCTCACCGTCGTCGAACGGGTTCCCGAGCGGGAGTGCACGCTGGCCGAGGTCGAGACCCTGGCCGGCGACCTCCTCGCCCGCCACCAGGCCGAGAGCGGGCTGGACGCGGACTGGTGCTTCGGTTTCGACCTGTCCACGGTGCGCGGCGGCGTCTGCCGCTACGCGGACCGGCGCATCGATCTCTCGGTGAGCTACTGCCACCGGGCGACCCGGGCCGAGATCGTGGACACCCTGCTGCACGAGATCGCCCATGCCATCGTTGGCCACGAGCACCACCACGGCGCCGTCTGGAAGGCCGTGGCGCGGGCCCTCGGCTGCACCGCCGAGCGCTGCCACGAGGTCAACCACACGCCGGCCCGCTGGCTGGGCGAATGCGGCTGCGGGCAGTCCTGGCGACGCCATCGGCTGAGCCGCCGGCTGCGGCAAGGTGCGCGGTGCGTGAAGTGCGGCGGCGAGATCAAGTGGCGGCTCAACACCGGCGGCGGGGCTCTGCCGTAAGCCACCACCGGCTCGATTTCCTCGGGTCGTGAACGAATAGACTTCGCTGTCTGAACGACCCGTACCATCCGAGCCAGCAGTCGCGCGTGTCAATTCGGTCGGTCGCCGGCGCGAGGGCGGGGTTGCGCTGCGGCATCGGCGACCGGCCGGGCTTCGGAGCAGGTGGGTTTCGGCCCGGTTCCGGTGGTCGGTTTTTAACGGTATCATCCTGAACCGAACTTCAGCAGGGTATCCGCCGTCGGCGACCGGCATGAGCCCGGTTCACGTAGAGCACGAATCGGCCATGTGGCCGCCGTTCCTCGCCCCGTGCCTCGAGCGGGGAGGTATGCGGCCGAATCGACGATGCAGGCGCGCGTAGCCATACTCTGGGTGTCCCTGGTCTGTCTGACCGGCTTCGTGCTGGCGCCGGGGCTCGCCCCGGCCCAGGACCTGGCCGGCATCACCGGAACCGCCCTCGACGAGACCGAAGCGGCGGTGCCCGGCGTGGTGGTCGAGGCGCGCAGCCCGGCCCTGATCGAGCAGTTCCGCACCGCCTTCACTGACGGCGCCGGGAACTACCGCTTCATCGCGCTGCCGCCGGGCACCTACTCGGTCGCCTTCACGCTGCCGGGGTTCCGCACCGTCATACGCGAGGGCATCGTGCTGTCGGGAGCGTTCGTGGCGCCCGTCGACGTCACGATGACGGTCGGACAGGTACAGGAGACGTTGACGGTGACCAGTGCGGCCCCCCTGGTCGACGTCGTGACCACCCAGCAGCAGACGGTGATGACGGCGGACGAGATCAATACGCTGCCGGCCGCGTCGAGCCTGATGACCAGCATGCAGTACGTGCCCGGGGTGCAGGGCAATCAGTTTGCCGCGAACCAGGACGGCGCGACGGTGCGCGGATCGGACCGGGCAGACAGCCAGACCTACCTCGACGGCATCGAGAGCGGCATGCAGCTCGGTGGCCGCAACGTCTATCTGGGCGGCATCGGACTCGTCACCGACGAGGCGCAGATCGCCGAGATCGTCTACGACACCTCGTCGCAGGGGGCGGAGTACGCCCAGAGCGGCCTTCGCGCGAACATGATCCCGAAGGCGGGCGGCACGTCTTCTCCGGCGACCTGTTCCTCGACGGCGGGCACCAGCGGTTCATCTCGGACAACCAGACGCCGGAGCTGAAGGACCAGGGCTTCGAGTTCGCGCCGCAGGCGTGGAACTGGAGCCTGAACCCCTCGTTCGGCGGACGGCGACGCGGAGGACGAGCGGAAGATGAACTGCGACTGCGGCCTCTACGCGCAGGACTCCTGGACCGTCGATCGCTTCACCCTCAACATGGGAGGTATTCGTTTACAGGGGTAGTACGGGCCTGAAATGGGCTTGAAACGTCGGATTTCGGAGCAGCGCCGACGTTGGTTCGGCCGACGGTGGGTCTCAAATGGGCTGCCTCCACCGTTACCGTGACGTGGCAGGAGTCGGGTGCACGGGCGTCGACCGGTCGGCGGCGTCCGTCGTCGGCCGAGCCGTCCGCCGCGTACTGGCGAGCCCATCCGGCAGCCGACTCGCACGGTCAACGTTTCGGCACTTGACCCGTCCGGCGGTGAGCCGCAGGAACCGGGCGCGCTTCTGAAGTGGTGGTTTGGGTGTCGCCAGCCTATGCGGGCGGCGGTGGGAGCCCGAAGGCTTGGGGAACAACTGGGTCGCGGGCGCGCAACATCTCGGCGATCACCGAAGGCAGGTCAAGGCCGCGCTGGCGGGCGGTGCGCACGACGCTGGACAGCACCTGCTGGGTGTCGGCGCCCTTGCGGGTGCGGTTGCCGCCGCACACCTTGCGGATGACCACCGCGGGCCGGATGGCCTGTTCAGCCCGCCAGTTGGTGGCGTCTATCGACGGGTCTCGCAGGAAGAGGAACACGGCCGGGAATTCGTTGGCCAAGTGCTTGGCGAAGCGCTTGGCGTCTTGCAACCACGGCGGCGTGTCGACGAGCCGAGCAAGCTGGGCCTCGAGTCGGCCGCGAAGGGAGTCGAGACCGCGCCTGTTCAATTCGCCGGCTCGGCAGCGGTCCCGCACGTCGAGGCCGGCCTGAAGGACGGCCTTGATCTTCGCGGCCCAGGCACTGTAGGGGTGGTTTTCCTGCAGTTCCTTGGCCCGGCGGACCAGGTGAGTGAGGCAACTTTGGTGCAACGAGCGCTTGTAGCACCGGTACACCTGCCACCCGTCGCGCACGAGCACGCCGGCGTAATCGGTCCCCAGCACGGTGGCCGCGTCGGCGAACCCGCGGCCGGGGCAGATGGCGTAGACGGTGGTCTCCGGGGTGGTGTACGCCCACAGCCAAGAAGGCAGGCCGCCGACGCGCCAGCCGGTTTCATCCGGGGTGACCACCGGTGCGTTGCGAACCTGCTCGCAGAGCTCCCGGTAGGCCGGCGCGGCGTCGCGGGCCGCGCGGTGGAGCACGTGGGCGAGACCGCCCCGGGTGACGTGGAGGCCGAACGTGTGGCGCAGCACGTGGGCGACCTTTGCCAGCGGGACACCCATCTCGTTGTGCAGCTCGACGACGAGGGCCACGACCTCGGGGCCGAGCTGCACGCCGGCCGCCCCCAGCGCGTCGGAGGTCTGCAACCGGTGTCGGCCCTGCACACGCCGTTGACAGTGCGCGCAGTGGCCGATTTCGATGTCGAAGCGGCGCACG
Organism: Vicinamibacterales bacterium; assembly: GCA_965206705.1. Lineage (GTDB taxonomy): Bacteria > Acidobacteriota > Vicinamibacteria > Vicinamibacterales > UBA8438 > JAJEEA01. The sequence goes on from CBDBKJ010000002.1 coordinate 151,169, forward strand.
AGGGGGCTGACCTTGGGGAGGTCTTCCTGATATTGCGAGGCAACGTGGTCGACTTCGACAGTGCCGCCGCAGTCGGGACACGCCGACGGGGCCGGGGCCCGGTGGGTCTCGTCCACCTTCGGCGGGCGCGGGCGGCGTCCCTGCCGGCCGTAGCTTGCACCGGCCCGCCGGCCGGGGCGCCCGCCGCGTCCCTGCCGCCGGTTCTTGGCGAAGGGCGCGGCCTGGCGGCGGCCGGCACGACGCGCCTCGTCGAGTTGCTTCTTGAGGTCCTCGCTACGACGCTTCCATCGGTCCCGGTCGCGGATGGTGCGCGCCAAGTCATCGGTCAATTTCTCGTTCTCGCGCTCAAGCTCCTTGACGCGCTTGTCCTGCGGATCCCGCTCGGGCCGACGCGTCTTCGAACCACCGCGTTCCCCCATCATGCGCGCCATACTTCAGGTATCGGCACATGTGCCCCGAACCTGCACGCCACTTCACGGATTTTCTCGTCGATACCCGGTAAACAAAGACCATGGGAGTGCGCTTCGATTGGTTCAACAACTCGCTGGCTGGCGGGCACCGGCTGGCGGGCTGGTTCACCCCGGAGCTCACCGCGGACGCGATCGAGGACCTGCCGGACTGGCAGGACTGGAACGGGCGGGTCGGGGTGGCCTACGACCTGTTCGGCGACGGCCGCACCGCGCTCAAGGCCTTCGGGGGGCGCTACGTGGGGAACGAGGCGCTCGGCATCACCACCACCTTCAGCCCGTTCGGATCGAACATCGACTACCGGCTCTGGACGGACCGGAACGGCGACGGCACGGTGATCAACGACGACGGGACGCCGCAGACCACCGAGATCGCGGCGTCGTTCAACCCCTTCTACGGGACGCCGACCACCGCGGCCCGGCTCGACCCTGACGTGCGGCGGCTGTACAACTGGGAGTATTCCGGCGGCATCCAGCACCAGTTCGCGGCGGGCTGGTCCTTCAGCGGGATGTGGCACCGGCGGGTCTACGGGAACTTCCGGTGGCAGGACAACACGTCGATCACCGCGAGCGCCTATACGCCGCAGACCTTCACCGGGCCGACCGACCCGCGGCTGCCGGGCAACGGCGGGGAGTCGATCACCGTGTACGAGCTGGCCGACCCGAACTTCGCGTTCTCGGCCGGGGACATCTTCCATACGCAGGCGCCCGACGACTCGCGAACCTGGAACGGGTTCGAGGTGATCGTCGACGGGCGGTTGTGGCGCAACGGCTTCATGCAGGCGAGCTGGACGGCCGGCAGCACCGACAACGACTTCTGCACCGGAGCCCGGCTGCAGAGCCCCAACGGCCTCCGGTTCTGCGAGAACTCGACCGGATACCGGAACCTGTTCAAGGTGTCGGGGTCGCTGCCGCTGCCGTTCAACACCATCATCTCGGGCCTCTTCCAGATGTTCCCGGGCCGGCAGATCCTCGCCAACTATCAGGTCGACGACCCCGACTTCGGCCGCCCGCTCAATCTGCCCGGCGCATCCGAGTTCATCAATGTGGCCCTGATCGAGCCGGGCACGCAGTACGAGGATTCCACCTCGAATCTCCAGCTTCGTTTCACCAAGGACATGGTGGTCGGCGACAGCCGGCTGCGGGTCTTCATGAATGCGAGCAACATCTTCAACACCCTCCAAATCACCAGCCGGAACCAGTTCTTCGGAGGCGGACAGATGTTGAGCGACGACTTCTTCCGGCCGATCACGATTTCCGGTGGCCGCACCCTCACCTGGGGCATGCAGACGACGTTCTGACGCCCCCCGACCGTCCGGGAGTCTGCGCCGTTCCGTGGCGCAGACTCCCACCACGACGGTCTGCGCCTCGGCGGCATCTTGTCGGACATTTTCGGCGTCAACGGACCGCAACCGGCTGGACGGGTCGGCCGCGAGCCGTGCGAGTCCGGATTCCCAACCGGCTGCCTTTCGCGCCGCACGCCGGTTCGGTAGAATGCGAACCGGCAGCGGACGCTGGCGCAATCCACGGGAGACCCGAACGAGATGACTACCGCCCCCTCGCGCGGCATATGGAGCTCCAGAGCCGGTTTCATCCTCGCCGCGGCGGGCTCGGCGGTGGGCCTGGGCAATATCTGGGGGTTCCCGACGCAGGTCGGACAGGGCGGCGGCGCCGCGTTCGTGGTCGTCTATCTCGCCTGCATCTTCCTGGTCTGCGCGCCCATCATGGCCGGCGAGATCGCGATAGGCCGCCGCACGCGGCTGAGTCCGGTCGGTGCGTTCACCGCGCTCGCACCCGGCCGCCGGTGGTGGCTGCTCGGCGGGCTCGGGGTTCTCGCCGGGGTCGGCATCCTCTCGTTCTACTCCGTTATCGCCGGCTGGGCGGTCGCCTACGTCTGGTTCGCGGTAACCGGCGCGGTCAGCGGCAGTCCGGAGGACATCGGCCGCTTCTTCTCCGAGTTCACCGCGAACGGCGTCGTCAGCGTGGGGCTCGCCCTCTTCGTCATCGGAACGACGGCGGCGGTCCTCCTCGGCGGGGTAAGCGCCGGCATAGAGCGGGTCACGAAGGCGCTCATGCCGCTGCTCCTGCTGCTGCTGATCGCGCTCGCGGTGCGGGCGGTCACGCTTCCCGGGGCGGCGGCCGGCCTGGCCTACTACCTCAGTCCCGACCTGACGGCGCTCGCCGACGTGCGGGTCTTCACCTCTGCCCTCGGCCAGGCGTTCTTCTCGCTGAGCCTCGGCATGGGATGCATCCTCACCTACGGCAGCTACCTCAGCCGCCAGGACGGCATCGCCGCCTCCGCCCTCTGGATCGTGGCCCTCGATACGTCGATCGCGCTCCTCGCGGGCTTCATCATCTTCCCGGTGGGGTTCTCGATCGCCGGCTTCGATCCCACCGCCAGCGGACCGGGACTCATCTTCACGGTGCTCCCGCGCCTCTTCGCCGAGTTCCCCGGCGGGCATCTGTTCGGCGCCGCGTTCTTCCTGCTGCTCAGCGTCGCCGCGCTCACCTCGACCATCTCCCTGCTCGAGGTTCCGGTGTCGCACTGCGTCGACGCCCTGGGCTGGTCGAGGCAGAAGGCGGTCGCCGCCGTCGCCGGCGCCGTCTCCGTGCTGGCCATTCCCTCGGCCCTCGGCAACGGCGCGGTCGGCGTGTTCACCAGCGTGCCGGGACTCGGCATGGGGTTCCTCGATCTCATGGTGAGCCTCTGGAACGAGTTCGCCCTGCCGGTCGGCGGCTGCCTTACCGCGATCTTCATCGGCCGGGTCTGGGGAGTCGACCGCGCGATCGAGGAGCTTCGGACGGATGGGGCGTGGATGCCCGTTTCGGCTTCGTGGGCCTTTCTGATTCGCTGGATCTGCCCCGCCGCCATCGCCTCGATCCTCATCGTCACCCTCGTGTCGATGTTCTGATGTCGTCGCCGGTGAGCACCTGGGCGCGACGGAGGTGGCGGCGTTCCGGCGTTCGCCACCCGGCTTTCCGGTCAGGCGGGTGGCCGAGGAGGACACGGCCGGACGAAGCGGAAAGGACAGTCACCGCAAGGACCGAGTCGAACGCGCAAGCCGAACCAGAGGATCAGTCAGCCGGGTCTGCCTCGCCGCCGAACAGCCGAACCTCGACACCGGACAGATCACCCCGGAGAACCCGCTGGGCGGAGAGCCACCTCATGCCGTCCGCGCTGGCCTGCAGATCGCCGCCCTCGCCGGTCCGCATCTGGCGCCGGCCGACGACGACGGCCACCGGCTGCCAGTCACAAGGCTGAGTGTTGAACGGCAGCGTAGGCTTGTGCAGGTCCAGGTCGAACTTCACCACGCCGGGGTCCGTAGACAGAGCGTATACCGCCATGTCCCGGGCCTCGATAACCGCCTCCAAGCCGTCTTTGATCATCGTGCTGTACCTCCTACGGTTTGTTCCTCGACGTTCCGGGCGCGTTCGGTGGCCAGCGCATCCGCCAGCGCCTCACGCAGCTCCCGCGCGCTCAACCCGAACCGTTCGGCCATGGTCCGCGCCACCGCGGACCGCCGCGGCGCCCGTCTCTTCGATCTGCTCACCGCCGGGCAGCCGTCGCAGGCCACGACGATCCGATCCGTCTCGCCGGCCGGTGACGTCCAGCCCCATCGGTGCGCTGACGTTCGGCTGTCGAACGCACGCGGGTTCATCGTCATGATCCGGCCCGATCCGATCCACGCGTGGAAGTGCGGCATGCCTCTGACGTATCGGCCGGAGCGGCCGGCAGCAACAATCCTCGCGCGTTCCGGATGGGTCCGACGCCATCGCTCGCGTGCTAGCTAGACTGCCGGCGCAAGGACGGACCGCGAGGGAGGCGCCCTCGAGTTTCAGGCTTCGACCGACGCCTGCCTGCCATCTCGGGGATTTCGCCGCTGGCGGTCACTTCTCAGTCTCATGACCGAACCGTTCAGCCTGGGGCCGGCCGCGCCCGCCGACGTCGAGGGGCTCTCGGCGGCGGTTGACGCGGTGGCGCGGGAGCGAAGCTATCTGGCGAGCGTGCGCGGCTTCGGGGTCGACGCGACCCGAGCGTTCGTCGACGGCCTGGCGCGGGGCGGAGGCGTGCAGTTCGTCGTACGGTCGGGGCGGCGGGTGGTGGGCTGGTGTGACGTGCAGCGCCACCCCTTCGAGGGGTTCCGGCACGGTGGCGTGCTCGGCATCGGCCTGCTGCCGGCGTGGCGCGCGCGGGGCGTGGGAGCGGCGCTGCTGGCGCGCACCCTGGAGGCGGCCGAAGCGGCCGGCATGACGCGGGTCGAGCTTGAGGTCTACGCCTCGAACGCGTGCGCGATTCGCCTGTTCGAGCGAGCAGGCTTCGTGCGCGAGGGGACCAAGCGGCGCGCCCGCTTCCTCGACGGACGGGAAGACGACGTCGTGTGCATGGCCCGCCTCACCTGAAGCCGCGCTCGGCGTGGACAGCCGGGCCGGCCCGCCGGCGGCACGGAACATCCGGCGCCGAACCGGCGATCGGTCTGCGGGTCGCCCGCCGAGCCGGCATCGGCCCTATTCGTCCACCAGCCAGCCGTCGCGGAGCTGGATGATGCGGGTGCCGTAGGCGGCGTTGGCGTCCGAGTGGGTGACCTGCACGATGGTCGTCCCCTCGGCGTTGAGCTTCGTGAACAGCTCCATGATCTCGCGGCCCTGGCTCGAGTGCAGGTTGCCGGTCGGCTCGTCGGCCAGGATCAGCTTCGGCCTGGCGATGAGGGCGCGCGCCACGCCGACGAGCTGCTGCTGCCCGCCCGAGAGCTGGCTCGGGTAGAGGTCCTTCTTTCCCACGATCTGGAACCGGTCCAGGGTGTCGGCCACCAGGCCCTGGCGCTCGGGCCGGGGCACGTTCCGGTATGACAGCGGGACGTCGAGGTTCTCGGCGACGGTGAGGTCGTCGAGCAGGTGGTAGCTCTGGAAGACGAAGCCGACGTGGCTGCGGCCGAGGGCCTGCCGGTGCTTCGTCCGCAGGCCGTGGACGGGCTGGCCGAGGAGGTCGTACTCGCCGGCCCACGCCGCGTCGTGCATGCCGAGAATGTGCAGCAACGTCGACTTGCCGGCGCCGGACGGTCCCATGACGGAGACGAACTCGCCCTGGGCGATGTCCAGGGTGATGCGGCGGAGGACGAACGTCCGGCTGACGCCGTGGCTGAAGCTCTTCTCGACGTTGCGGAGCGCGATCAGGGGCTCGGGCATCATGCGAGCTTACCGCACCGCGGGAACCGGCGTCGTGCCCGCCGCCTCGCGGCGGCGCGAGCCGGCAATACCGGCCGTTCCGGGCCGACGTGCCGGGTCGCATGCTAGCATCCGATAGCTGTTACCGGCGCCTGCTATGGAACCAGGAGGCCGCAATGCCAACCGTACAGGTGAGTGCGCGTGTCGACCGGGCGATCAAGGACGCGCTCGACAAGTACTGTCGGACGCACGGTGTCGTCATGAACCACTTCATCCAGGAGCGAGCGCATCCGCGTCCGGGCGGCCGGCGTCAACTTCCCGGACCTGCTGATCATCGAGGGCAAGTACCGCGTGGAAGGACCGGGTGAAGGCGCTGAGCGGCGGGGCCGGCGCCGACGTGATCTACGACCCGGTGGGCGGCGACGTCTTCGAGCAGTCGCTGCGCTGCATCAACTGGGACGGCCGCCTGCTCGTGGTCGGCTTCGCGGGCGGCGCGATTCCGAGCGTGCGGGCGAACCTGGTGCTCCTCAAGGGGTGCCAGATCGTCGGGGTCTTCTGGGGCGCCTTCGTGCGGCGCTCGCCCGACGTCAACCGCGCCAACTTCGACCAGCTCTTCGCGTGGTTCGAGGCGGGTCGGCTGCGGCCGCTGGTGTCGCGCACCCTCCCCCTCGAACGGGCGCCCGAGGCCCTGCGCATGCTCGAGCGCCGCGAGGCCGTCGGCAAGATCGTGCTGACGACCTGAGGCGGCCGGCCAAGGCCCCCAATGCCGTGATGGGCCAATTCCGGATCTCACTGAACGGGCTTCACTCCACCTCTTCTACCGAGGCCGTAACCGACCCGGAAGACGTCCGGGATGTTCACCCGACCGTCACGCATATGCAAGAAGACGCGCAGCGATTCGAGGTCCTCGCGAACACCCTCGGCGCCCCTGTCGATATGACGAGGGGGAAGCTTGACCTCGTTTTGTACGGTCTCTTCGGCGAGACGGTCGAGAACGCCTGCGTTCTTCCAGCGCTCCGCGATCTCGCCGAACTCGCAGGGAACGACCATCCCCTTGAGAGGACTCAGAACCCGGTGCACCCAAGGATAGTCTTCCTGGAGCTCGCTGACCCGTATCTTCGAGGCTGCCTGCACGCCTCGCTTGATGCTGTCGTAATGTAGCGCGTTCCTATATTCCGAATGCCGATCGGTGGTGTCGTCGGCGGCCGCTCGCAATGCGGCGAGAAACGAACGCGGACTCACTCTGCCATCCGTATCAGCCAGATGGTTCGGGATCCAGGTGTACGGGAAACCCCGTCTGCGGTCTCAGAGATCCCCTCATTTTACCACGTAAATCAATAGAACGATATCCTCCTCGTGGAACAAACTTTCTCCGGCGGATAGGACTTGCAAGGTGCCACAGTCCAGGTTAGTATCTTGACCCATGCGCATACGCGAGAAGTTGCCGTCAGGCAACCGACTGTTCGAGAGAGACGATCTCCTGAGCTTCATAGCCACGTTGTACGAGGGTGATTTGCATGCCAAACGGGTGCTATCGTTGGCCAATGCCACCCTCGGCGTGCTGGCGAGCGCGTCGCTGGCGATCCACGCGGTGGGGCGCGGTTTGGCTCAGGCCATGGGCACGTTGACCAAGCATGGTGTGAAACAGGTGGATCGGCTTCTGAGCAATCGAGGTGTCGACGTCTGGACTTTTTTCGCTCATTGGACGCCGTACATTGTCGGCGTCCGCAAGGAAGTAGTCGTCGCGCTGGATTGGACGAGCTTTGCGGCGGACGAGCAGGACACGATTGTGCTGTCGATGTTGACAGGCCATGGGCGCGCGACGCCCCTGCTGTGGATGACGGTGGCGTCGTCGACGCTGAAGGGCAATCAGCGACGCTATGAGTACGAGTTACTGTGCCGGTTGCGGGAAGTGCTGCCGGCAGAAGTGAAAGTCACCGTTGTGGCGGACCGGGGCTTTGCGGATTGCAAGCTGTTCTACGCGTTGACGACGGAGTTGGGTTTCGAATACGTGATTCGGTTGCGCGGGGACATCTATGTCACTAATGCGCGGGGCGAGCGGCGACTTGCGGCAGCGTGGGTCGGCGCCGGGGGGCGTGCGCGGCGATTGGTGGGCGCTCGGGTGACCGACGCTCACGAGCTGCCGGTGGGCGTGGTCGTGTGTGTCCACGATCGGAAGATGGACGAACCGTGGTGCCTGGCGGCGAGCGAAGCGACAGTTCCGACGCCGGTCTTGATTCGGTACTACGGCAAGCGCTGGGGGATTGAGGCGGGTTTTCGGGACATCAAGGACATGCGCTTCGGGATGGGTATGTCTTCGATGCATGTTTCGCGCCCGGACCGACGGGACCGCCTGTTGTTGGTCAGCGCGTTGGCGATCGCGATGCTGTCGCTGCTGGGTGCGGCGGGCGAACGTATCGGGTATGACCGCTGGTTGAAGGCGAACACGGTGAAACGGCGGACGCATTCGTTGTTTCGGCAGGGGTTGATGCTGTATCACCATCTTCCCAATTGGCCGGAGGACCGGATTCGTCCATTGATGGAGACGTTCGGAGACATGCTCCTGGAACAGCGGGTGTATCGAGATGTCTTTGGTGTAATCTGAATGTTAGAAACAGGGAAAAATGAGGGGATGCATGAGGTCTGCGGTCGGTTCCCATCCATCGCCCGGCGATGACGTGGAACTTCTCGCGCTGGTGTTCTTCCCTGGAGATCAACCGGCGTGGTACGGAGAAGACGTGTTTTTCGGCAATGGTCGTGGAAGGCCAATCGCCTGCCCGGAAAAATTCTCGAAAGGCGTCGCCGACCTTCCCGTTGGCCAGACAATGCCACAGCAGCCCGTACAGCTCGTGTCGAGGCCAGTTCAATTCAACGGCTGAAGAAAGGACTTTCGAAGCATCCGGAAAATCACCGATCCTGCTTTCGTCGATCTGATCGGATCGCAGAAACACCTTTACCCGCAGGCGCCGGTATGAACGCAGTTCGATCGCAGTTTGCAGGAGGCCGCGGATCGTTCGGTACATCCCTTTCCAATCATCGGCGCACCGGTCCAGGGCGTCGCACAAGATCAGAAGGTAGATGCCCTTCCGATCGAATTCGGCGTCCCGCTCCTCGAACAAGTGCTCGATCACCTCGGAATTGGCGGCGACGTATCGTGTGCGGGTCGACCATGAATCGTTTTGCCGCAGCGGATGGTCATCCGGCGCGAGCTGCCAGGCATGCACCGTCCGCCAAATGATTCTCGGCTCGAAGCCATCGTCGATCAAGTTGCGCAACACGTCCTTGCTGGGGTACTCCTCCAGGGCCGGCCTGACGCCGAATCCCGTTCGCACCTCGGTGTTCTCGCTCAACGTGGAACGCTGGGTGCCCACCAGTTGACGGACAACGCCTTCCTGCAGCGCACTCCACCAGAAAGTCTTGCCTGCGCCGCGCATGCCGGTCACCAGAAGGGCATCGGGGTCCATGGCCTTGACGTGAGACGGTGGCAGGTATACGTGCTCCGGGGCCGGCGCTTCGCCGTGGCTCGTGCCTGCGGGCAGCTCACCAATGGCCTCGCGCGCCTTGTCGACGTCGATCGTGGTCACGGCTACATCTCTCCACCGCGGTCGGTGGCGG
>CBDBKJ010000003.1:0-635397 GCA_965206705.1 Vicinamibacterales bacterium
GTCCCGGCCGCCCACCAGGGTTGGCGACGCCAGCGGGGCCTTGCGCGTAAGGTGTGGTTCAGCTCAAGGGGTTGCAGACGCAGGGGGCTTCCAGGTCTCATTGGCGTGTATCACCACGACCAACGAGGAGGAGAGCCCCATGCGTCTGAACACGGTACTACGGCGGCTGTTGGGTGTCACGCAGCTGTACGTCAAGCGCGTGCACATCGCGGTCGATGCCCCGTTGGCGGTCTGGGTACGACCGTCGTGGCGGCGGCCACGGTGTGGGACGTGCGGCCGTCGAGGGCCGCGGTATGACCGGCGACCGATGCGGCAGTGGCGTCATCTCCCGTGGGGCCGGACGTCGGTGTGGCTGCAGTATGCGCCGTGGCGGGTGTCTTGCCGGCAGTGCGGGGTGCGGGTGGAGCGGGTGCCGTGGGCGACGGGCAACAGCGTGTTCACGGCGCCGTTGGAAGAGCTGGCTGCGTATCTGGCGCAGGTGACCGACCGCACGACGGTCACTCGACTGCTGGGGATTTCGTGGCCGGCGGTCGGGAGCATTGTCGAGCGGGTGGTGACGCGGCGGCTGGACCCGGCGCGGCTCGCGGGGCTGCGGCGCATCGGCATCGACGAGTTCAGCTATCGCAAGCGGCATCACTACTTGACGGTCGTCGTCGATCACGACACCCGGCGGGTGGTGTGGGCCGGCCGGGGGCGCAGTGCCGAGACGCTGGACGCGTTCTTCGACCTGCTGGGACCGTCGGGGTGCGCGCGGGTCGCCTTGGTGACGGTGGACCTGGCCGCGAGTTGGCAGAAGGCGTTGCGGGCGCGGGTACCTGATGCCCGGGTGATCTTCGACCGGTTCCACGTTGAACGCCTCGCCACCGACGCGGTGGACGAGGTTCGGCGGGGGGAGCAACGGCGCGTGGGGGCGAAGGCGGCCAAGACGCTGAAAGGGACGCGCTTCTGCCTGCTGAAGCACCCCGCGCGGCTGAAGCCCGGGGAGAAGCGGCGCCTGGAGCAGCTACGCCGGCAGAATCGTAATCTCGACCGCGCCTACGAGCTGAAGGAGTATCTCGCGACGATCCTGGAGCGGGTCCCGCCTGACGAGGCGCCCGACCTGCTCGACGAGTGGCTGGCGTGGGCTGCGCGGTCTCGCTTGGCCCCGTTCGTCAAGCTGGGGCGGACGGTTCGCAAGCACGCCGCCGGCATCCTGGCCTACCTCGACACGAAGATGACCAATGGGGTGGTGGAGGGCATCAACAACAAGCTGCGGGTGATTACCCGCCGCGCCTACGGTTTCCACTCGCACGGTGCGCTCATCTCGATGCTGTTCCTCTGCTGCGGAGGCATCGAACTGGTGCCGCATCTACCCACACGTGTTTGAGGAGACTCCAGATACTCGCCTGGTTCGCGGCCGTGCGCCGGCGCCACGCGCACGTCGCCTTCGAGATCCTGCGCCCACGAGGGAGCAACGGTCATGTTCTCGATCAGGCGAGCGCCCTGCCCCACCAAGTCCTCGACGAACCAGTCGGTGACGCCGAACTCGGGTCGGTTCCCCGAATCGAGCATCGCCGATGACAATCCTGGCGACTCCAGATCCAGATCGAGAACGAGAACCCGCTCGCCGTTGCGTGCGAGTTGCCATGCGAGCATGACCGCGGTGGTGCTGCGGCCCACGCCGCCCTTTACCGAGAACAAGGTGTAGCGGTTGGCGGGCGCCTGCTGGCGCGGATCGCCGACGGTCCACCACGAGCCGCCCGTCACCAGGCGGTCGATCCACACCACTCCGGGCTGGAGCTCACGTGCAGCGTCATCCAGCGACTCCAGCATGGCGGACTCCAGGAACAACACGGTGTCGTCCGCGGGGTAGCCATGCGCGCCCAGCGCGTCGTGCAAGCCTTCGGCGAGGCGCTGCAGCACTCTTCGACGAGACTCGTCAGTCTCGACGGAGTTCGAGACCGAGATGCGTACCTTCCCGAGTAGATCGCGCATGACGTAGAGACGACCGACCGTCTCCAGGGATGGACATGACGCCAAGACTTGCAAGACGAGATCCCGGATGCGATCGAACGGAACGAAGATGTCGCTCATAGCGGCAGACCGTCCTGCGTCGCCTTTTGAACCATTTGGCATACCTGCCGGGCGGCTTCGCGGTGGGGCTTGACGTCGCTCTCCTGGGAATGGCTGCGATGGGCGTAGCGATTGTGATGCGACCAGTCGGCGAATGGCGTGCCGCTGGGCAGCAGCCGCACATACCGCGCGCCCGTTAGACCGTTGGCGAAGCTCACGAAGGTCGACCAGAATCTGTCGACGTGTTGCCGGTGTTGTCCTGTCGATGGTTTTCCGCTGGCGTCGACAGGCATTCTTCCCTGAGCCTTCATCATCGCCTTCAAGCCGCATTCCGCACTGAATCCATGCAACTGGTCAGCGTTCGGCCAGCATGCATGATGGTAGAGCAGCTCCGCATCGTCCCAATGGCGGCGATGCGCGTCGGTGAAGTCTGATGGGTGGATCATTGCGGCGACTGACGGTGCGGTTCCGGCCGGGTCATCGGCGCTTCGGGCCGAATGACCGACCGGCGTGCGCTATGGCTGAGGGTCTGGTCGATGTTGCGGAGGGCGATTGAGGGTTGTGGCACGAATGGAGCTTACCGTATCACGGGCCGGAGCCGGATGCACCGGCGGCGGACGCTCGACGGCTGGGGCTACGGCGGGCGGCTCGTGGCTGGCTTCCGATTCGAGGTACCGGCCGGCGAACCGTGATCGGACGGTCCACCGGCTGATGGTGCGCACCGAATGACCGCGGCGCACCGTCGGCGGGCCGCGACGCGACGGGCGCAGCCTGTCGGGCGACGGTTGACACACCGCTTTCCGGCTGTCGAACGGATTGGGCCGCGACCACGACGGAAACCCACCTCCACCGTGGCCATCGCCGCCGGCCAGGCGCGCCGAGCACACCCGCTTCCATCCATCGCTCAGATGCCGAGGACGAACCCCACCGCGACGCGCACCATGCCCAGATGATGGTCGGCGTCGTCCTTCATGAACACGCGCTCCGCCCCGTCGAGCGACGGAATGGCGAGCCGCCGGTAGTCCGCCGCGACCCGGAGCGCGAGTCGATCGGTGAGATGAACGTCCACGCCGCCGCCGGCGGCGAGAGCGAATCCGGAGGAGAACGCATCGCCGCAGTTCGAGGAGACACCGCCGTCGAGCTCCCTCGCGGTGCCGGCGAACGACGCGCGGCCGGCGAGGACCTGGACGAACCGCGAGCTGCGCCGGATTTGCGACAGCCGGTACTGCACGCCCCCCATGAAGGTGTGGAACCCGGCACGGATGTCGGAACACGCCGCCTGCAAGACTCGGTTCGGCGTCTCCTGGCGGCCGCTCGCCCACCACCCCCGTCCCATTTCGCCGACGACGGCCAGAGAGGGGCTGAGATGCAGCCCCGCGAACAGGAACGGGGCCGCCTCCGGGTGGGCCGCCGGCCGCTCCCAGAACGACGCGGCGCCAAGGGCGAGCTGGAGGCTCCCTCTCTCGCGGTACGTCGCCTGCGAGGGTTGGTCGCCCCGCGCGCTCTGCTCCAGGCGCCCGGCCGGCGGTCGGGCCGGTGGCCGGGGGAGACGTGGCGATCGCAGTGCCGGCAACGCGTGTCCGCCGGTCGGCAACGACTGCGCCACCGCCGCGGAACCGTCCATAGCCCCCACCATCGCCATCAGAGCGATTCCCCGCCGAGCGATGCGGCCAGTCTGCATCCTGCTCCTCCTCTCCGGACTGAGAGCACGCCGAGGCTCGATCCGCGGCGCTCCCGTCGATGAACGGAGTGTGCAAGCGGGATGCCACCGCGCCGGGAAACCGAACCCGGCCAGCCGCCACCGTTCTGTCGCACGGCTGGCGGCGGCGAGAACCGAAGCAGCATCGTGATCGCATGCCCGTCGGTTCGGCAATGGGAAGATCTCAGGCGATCGTACATTGTGTGCGCACTTGATGGCATTTAATGTCCGGTGCCGCGAACGCAGTGCGCAAGACGCCTTCTCAGCGACCGGGGACCGTGACCGTTACAGGGTCGCCAACTGCACCCAGGCACAGCCGGTTTGCTGCGGCTTGGCGTGCCTGGCGCACGGCAAGGCAGTTTCAGTCAGCGTTTTGACGGACTGCGACCCGGGCCCTTGTGAGAACACCCGCCGGCTGGCACCATCCATGCAATGTTGATAGTCGTCGCAGCAAGCGCGACGACCCGGGATCCCGAACAGCGGGGCCGCAGCCTCCGAGGCTGCGAGGGGACGCGCGCCGTGCGGAAGGAGGGATGAGGAATGACGCTCAGTCCGGAGCTGGTCGGTTTCGTCAGGGAGGGCCTCGACCGGGGGCTGCCGCGGGAGCGGATCGAGGACATCCTGATCCGCGCGGGGTGGCCGGCGGACCAGGTTCGGCGGGCGCTGGCCGGATTCGCCGATGTCGAGTCGCCGATCCCGGTCCCACGGCCGGTCGTTTCGACCCGGTCGCGCGAGGCGTTCCTGCACGTCGTGATGTTCATGGCGCTGTTCGTCAGCGCCTTCACCCTGGGGGCGGTGCTGTTCAGGCTGATTGATCTGGCTCTGCCCGACCCTGCCGGCATGCCCCCCGAGGTGATCCGCGAGCTGCTCCGCTTCTCGGTGTCGGCCCTCGTGGTGGCGAGTCCGGTGTTCGCCTTCGTCGCCCGCGTCGTCCGTCGCGGCGTCGAAGGCCAGCCCAGCTCCCGCGGGTCGCGCATCCGCCTGCAGCTCACCTACCTGACGCTCTTCGTCGCTTCCTGCGTTCTCGTGGGCGCCGTCACCGCCCTCGTCTACAGCTTCCTCGGCGGCGAGCTGACGGCGCGCTTCGTGCTGAAATCCCTGACCGTGACCGCGATCGCAGGCGGGGCGTTCGGCTACTACCTCCGGGATCTGCGCGAGGCAGAGCGGGACCCCCGGGAAGGGCGGGCGACGCGCCGCCGCGACCCCCTGCCGGTCCTCGCCGCCGCGGCGGTGGCGGTGGCGGTGGTCGCGGGCCTGGTGGCGCTCGGCTCGCCGGCGGGCCAGCGCCTGGAGCGGCTGGACGCGCGGCGCGCGCGGGACCTCGACGCCATCTCGCAGGCCATCGACCGCTATCAGGCGACGCGCGAGCGGCTCCCCGTGACGCTCGACGAGCTGCAGCGCGGCTCCGACGTGCAGGTCGCCGTCATGGACCCGGTCACGCGCGAGCCGTACGGCTACGAGGCCGGGGAAGGAACCGCCTACGAGCTGTGCGCCACCTTCGAGCTGGCCACCGTGGAACGCGAGCTGCGCCGCGGGCGGCCGTTCTCGCGGCACGAGGCGGGCCGCCACTGCTTCCCGCTTCGGGCAGAGCCGGAGCGCGGCCGGTGAGGTCCGCGGCGGATCCCGAACCGAGCCCGAGATGGGGCCGCGTTCTGCTCCCGGTCCTGTTCTGTGTCGTGTCCGTTACCGACGGCAGCGCGCAGCCGGCCACGACGCAAGGGTGGGTATTGGGTCTGGGCTCCGGAGCGGCGGCCGTTTCCTTCGGGCGCGACCCGGGCGACGGAGGGGCACTCGTGGACCTCCGGATCGGCTATGGCCTCAACCGGATCGTCACCCCGTACCTGGCCGGCGCCTACGCGGACATCAGGAGCCGCGGCCTCGCGGCATTCGACAGAGTGACATTCAGCCACGTCGACCTCGGTGCGAGGCTGCACCTCCCCGGTGGCCGCCGCCGGTGGGTCCCCTATGGCGATCTCGCGCTCACGTTCTGGCAGGTGAGCGATGTCATCGAGAACGGCGAACCGACTGCCACCCACTTCACGAGCAGGCCGACCTTCTCCGTGGGGGGCGGACTCGCTTTCTACCTGTCCGAGTCGTGGGCCCTCGATGTGAACGTCAAGGCAGCCAGGGGCACGTTCAGGGACGTCCCGGCAGGCAGCGTCCCGGCGGCCGAGACGGGGGGCGGACACTCGGGCGCCCTGTCCCGTCTCGACGCCGCGTCGGCCCGTCTCGGCGTCGGTTTTTCGTGGTGGCCGTAGCAGCCTGTGGAGCTTCCCGCCGCCGGGGCGGTCACGACCAGGTCAGGGTGCCGGTGCTCTGGGCGAACGAGTTCGTCTCGACGCCCATGGCGTGCAGCAGGGTCACGAACAGGTTGCACAACGGCGCGTTGTGTCCTCCCTCGTGCGCGACGTGCTTCCCGTGCGCGAAGTCTCCGCCGGCGACGAGAATCGGCAGGTCGACCGGCGTGTGGGCGTTGGCGTTGCCGAGGTTGCTGCCGAACAGGACCGTGGTCTGGTCGAGGAGCGATCCGTTTGCGTCGCCGCGCCCGTCGAGATCCGCGAGCAGGCCGCCGAAGGCGCGGACGATCTCGGTCTCGACCATCTTCAGCTGCGCGATCTTGGCCTCGTCCTGCCCGTGGTGCGACAGGCTGTGCTGATCGCCGCTCACCCCCTGCACCTGCGGCACGACGCCGTGGTCGTGGATCATCAGGCTGACCACGCGCGACGAATCCGTCTCGAGGATCAGCGGAATCATGCGGAGCATGAGCCGGATCCGGCCGACGAGGTCGGCTGGATTCGGGATGTCCGTGGGCGGCTCCGCATCGACCGCCGGCTTCGGCCGGTCGAGCCACGCCTGCACCTCGGTGAGCTCCTGCTCGGCCGCCCGCACCGCGTCGAAGTAGGCGTCGAGCTTCCGCCGGTCGGCCCTGCTGACGCGGCCGCGAAGCGCTGTCGTCTGCGACTTCAGGCGGTCGAGAATGCTGCCGCCGTCGTTCAGGCTCTGCGCCTCGCGCTCGACCTCCTCGGGCGTGCCCTGCAGGAAGAGCTTCCTGAACAGGGTGGCGGGGCTGGTCTCGGCCGGCACCATCGCGCCGCTCGTGGTGAACGACTGGCTCTGCGCGCTCAACGTCCCGAGCACCACCGACGGGAAGCGCGTCACGTAGCCGAGCCGGTTCGCCGCCACCTGGTCGAGGGAGACGGTGTTGCGGAAGCCGTCGAGCCCGGGCCGCCGCGCCGCCGTCAGCCACGTGATCTCCGAGTTGTGCGGCTGGCGTCCGGACTGCTCTTCGTGGGAGAGGCCGGAGAACAGCGTGTACCGCGAGCGGTGCTCGTCGATCAGGCCCAGGTACTCGGTCGCCTCGTAGCCGGCGCCGGCGGTCTTCGGGAACCACGACGACGAGTAGAGCCCGAGGGTGCTGCAGATGGTCACCAGCCGTTTCGGCGCCTCGACCGCCGCGGCGCGGGCCAGGGCCGGCGCCATCGACTCGAGCAGCGGCAGGCCCATGGCCACGCCGGAGGCCCGAAGGAACGTGCGTCGATTGACGGGTCGCATGAGGATCATTGGCTATCGGCTCCTGAAGAGATCGCTCTGCACGACCTCGTGAATCATGCTTCTGATGGGATACCCGTCTTCATCGAGCCGCGCCACGATGGTCTCCACGGCGTCGCGATCCGCGAACTCTACCTCCGCCCCGGTCGAATAGACGAGGAACTGCGAGGCGAGGTTGCGGGCCACCTGCTCGAGGTCGTTCCGGAGCATCAGCTCCTTGTAGTCCTCGATGCCTGCGAAGGCGTCGCCGGCCGGGGTGACGCCGCTCGGGTCGACCGGGGGGCCCTCGGTGAACGGCAGGGGTACCGTGAAGCCTCCGAACTCCGCCTGGCCGCCCGATGCCCGATAGTTCGTCCGAAACGCGCCGATCGGGTCGAACGACTCGAGGGCGAAGCCGGGGGGGTCGATGACCCGGTGGCAGCTCGCGCAGACGGGGTTCCCGCGGTGCGCGGTCAGCTGCTCGCGAATCGTCGTCGTGCCGCGGGTGTCCGGCTCGAGCCCCTCGATGCCGGGCGGGGGCGGGGCCGGGGGCTGACCGAGCAGGCTGGCCAGCACGAAGTTGCCGCGGGGCACCGGGGATGTCGTCGTGCCGTTCGCGGTCACCTTGAGCACGCTGGCGTGGGTCATCAACCCGCCGCGGGGACTGTCCTCGGGCAGGGACACCTTGCGCATCTGCTGCCCCGCGACACCGGACAGGTCGTAGTGCTCGGCGAGGCGGCGGTTCACGAAGGTGAAGTCGGCCGCGATCAGGTGGTCCACCCCCCGGTTGCCGTCGACGAGCTCGCGCAGGAAGAGCTCGGTCTCCCGCGCCATCGCCTGCCCCAGCCGATCGTCGTACTCGGGGTAGAGCCCGGCGTCGGGGGTGGTGGCCCGCAACTCGTAGAGTCGGAACGCCTGCCCCGCGAAGTCGCGCGCGAACCGCTCGGCCTTCACGTCGTCGAGCATCCGGTCGACGTGCCCGGCGAGCACCCCGGGGTTCGACAGCCGGCCCCCCCGCGCGGCGTCGAACAGCCTCGTGTCGGGCATGCTGCGCCACAGGAAGTAGGACAGCCGCGACGCCAGCGCGAAGTCGTCGAGGGCGCCCGCCCGGCGCGGCCGTCAGGAAGCCCTCGGTCGCGCTGTGGAACGTGTAGGTCGAGCCGAAGTCGAAGAACGCCGCGAAGGCGTCGTCGAGCTTCTTGACGATGCCGAGCCCCAGGGCCTCGGCGTGCTCGATGCCCGGGAGGTACCGCGAATCGACGTACTCGATCTTGTGCTCGATCTGCTCCGGACGCGGTCCCGTCCGAATGGCCGCGTCGAGGGCCCGGTCGGCCGCCTCGAGGTAGGAGCGCACGTGCAGCGGCGACATGCTCTGGTTGGCCGCCACCGTGTCGAACCCGCCGGAGTCGGCCTCTGCCGGCAGGGTCTGGGACAGGTCGAGGCCGACTGCTTCGTCGACGTGCAGCAGGTCCTGGATGGTGTAGGCGTACTCCAGACGCGTGAGCCGCCGTAGCGGGGTGCGCGGGCCGTTCCGCGCCGCGAGGTTGGCCTCGACGAGGGCCCGCTTCAGCGACCCGAGAGCGGTCTCGACGACGGCGGCGTCCGGGCGCCGGACGCCGCGGGGCGGCATCTCGCCGTTCTCCACCCGCTCGTAGATGCGCTCCCACGCGCGGAACGTGGCGCGGTCGCTCAGGTCATGGCCCAGGCTGCCGATGTCGAGGGGGGTCGCCGTCCGGGCGCCGTGGCACGTCAGACAGGACGTCTCGACGAGCGGCACGACGTCCGCCTGGAACGACTGCGCGGCCGGCATCCCCTGAACGAGGCCTGCCAGCAGCAGCGCGAGAAAGGCCGTGCGACTTCGGTCGTTGAACGTGAACTCGACCTGCACGGTCTCGCCGGCCCCGATCTCGATGGGAGCCGGCGCAAAGGAGCCGGCGCCCACGTACGCGCTGGCGGGCCAGTCCGGACCCCAATTGTGTCAGATGAGCAAACGCTCACCCTCCTTGGCCCTCACGTGTCGCCGTTCTGGGGGGGGCGAGCCGATCAGGGCCCGCCCCGGCGGGGCGGGCCGCGAACGAACGGGCGACGGGGTGATGAACGGCACCGGACCGCTTCAGATGGCCCTGGGCGGCGGGGACCCGCTGACCGGCTCGGCGTTCGCGATGAAGGCGTCCGCCCGCGTCCCGAGGAAGCCCTTGGCCGGCACGGGCTGCCCCCTCTGGCCGGGCGACGGACCGCCGACTCCTGGAGTCGGCGTGAATCCTACTTGCTCGATCCGGCCGTCTGCTGCTCGGCCGTGCGGGCGCCCGCCAGGATGTTCGTCAGCCCGTAGTTCCCCTCGTGGCACGCGTACTCGAAGATCTCCCCCCCGAGCGGCACCATCGGAATCTCGGCCGTCCACGGGCCCGCGTACGTGGCGGGGTCGGTGACGGTGAAGCTGTAGTCGATGCGGTCGGCGTCGACCCGCGTGAACCGCTCGACCACGTGCGCCTGCTCGCTGGCCGCGTGCACCAGGTAGCGCACCCGCTGATCGCCCCTCGGGGTCAGGTTGGTCGTTTCGACCACGAGCGTGTCCCCTTCCCAGCGGGCGCGCGAATCGCCCATCCACTGGTTGAGCTGCGCCGGCACGTGGGCGCGTCCGTCCAGCGGGATGATCCGCGCGTCGTGAATCATCTCGACCAGGATCACGACGTAGTCGGGCGTCTGCAGGATCTGGTAGTTGTGGTTGTAGAAGCCGGGAATCATGGCGCCCGGCATGCCGCGCGTGATGCACCGGTCGTAGAGGTTCAGGTCCTCCCACGTCTCGAACTGCGTGCCGTCCCGCAACGCCGCGAACGCCGCGTCGCTCTCGCGCACGCGCTCCGTCTTCGCCGGGTACTTGCCGTCCGGCGGGTCGACGATGAGCGATGTCTGACTGGTCCGCACGCCGCGGTCGAGCCAGAAGTCGTTGTAGGCGCCGGTGCGGCCCGGGGGCGGCGGTTGGTCCCGGGCGGCGTCGGCCTCGGCGTCGAGGGCCGCACGCTCCTCGTTGGAGAGCACCGCCCGCTCTCCGAGCTCGCTCGGCCGCTCGAGCGGCGTCGTGGTCCGGTTCGTCCAGACCCCCTGAAGGTCGGGGTCGCCCCACGGCGTGCGCTCCGGCGCCTGGGCCGCCGCCGGCACCGGAAGCAGGACGACGGCCGACAGAATCGCTATGACGTATCTCATGCTGAACCTCCTCAACGAGGCCATCATATCGGATCGACGGCCGATGTTCTCTGGATCGAGTCTGTCCGACGGGCACTCCGCTTCTGCTCGGCCACGGGAACATCGGTGACGAACATGAAGCCCGGCGCGTGGGAAATCATGAGCTCGGGCCGGGCGTTTCGCGCCACGACCTGCGAGGTCACGCCGCAAGCCCAGAAGACCGGCACCTCGCCCGGGAGGAGTGCCCCGTCCTCGCCCCAGTCGGGACGGGCGAGATCGTGGATTCCGAGCCCTGCCGGGTCGCCGGCGTGCACCGGGGCGCCGTGGGCAAGCGGATGGTCGTCGCTGATGCGGACGGCATCGTCCACCCGCGATCCGGGAATCGGCCTCATGCTGACCACGAGACGCCCACGGAACGGGCCTGCAGGTTCGCAGTCGCGATCGGTGACGTACATGGGTACGACGCGATCCTCCTCCTGATGCCGAAGCCGTATGCCGGCCTCCACCAGGCCCGCCTCGAACCCGAAGCTGCAACCGAGGAGGAAGGCGGTGAGGTCGGGTTCCCAGACCTTCCGCACGTCCTGGCATTCGAGGTCCGGCGCCCCGCGCCGGGTGACCCGGTACCGGGGCAGATCGGTCCGCAGGTCGGCGCCGGGAGCGAGCGAGCGGAGCACCGGATGCTCGCTCGCCGCGAGCAGCGGACACGGACGTGGATTCCGCTTGCAAAAGGATCGGAAATCGCCGGCGAGCGAGCGCGGCAGCACGATCAGGTTCGCCTGGGCGAAGCCGGGGCAGACTCCGGAGGTCGTCTCGGTGAACCGCCCCTCACGACAGGCGGCACGAAGCGTGGCCGGGTCAGACAAGAGGCCGCCGCCTTCCGGCTCTCGGTCGTCGGAAACCACCAGACGGCCTTGGAGAAAGAACCCCCCTCTTGGAGGAAAAGGGCCTGATGAATTGGCGCGCCCGACAGGCCTTCGGCTCCGGAGGCCGAAAAACAGGACGCGCAATTCCCATATTTACCATGACTTGCGACGACTGCTAACTTTCGGTGCTAACTTTTTGCACCGACTGCCGCCCGCTTCCTCGCTGCCGACGGTGCGCCTGCAGCCCCGAGGTGCTCCTCGAGTCGGGACGTCGCCAAGCGCATCGCTTCCGGCACATGCCCAAGAGTATAGCGTCCCGTCATCCGCGTGTCAGTGTGGCCGAGCACGTCCTCGACCAGCCGCGTGTCTCCGGCGACGCGGTACAGCGCAGTGCCGTAGCTGTGGCGGAGATCGTACGGTCGGACGCCCTGAATGCCGAGCCGCGCGGCGGCCCGGACGAAGGCCCGGCGGACGCTGGACGTCGAGAACGGTCCGATGGCGCCTTCGGCTTCGAGGTCGGCCAGTGCCTCGGCGGCGGGCGCACTGAGCGGGATCGTCCGGGTGCGGCCGCCCTTGCCCGTGTAGACGACGAGCGTCTGCGCCGTCCGGTCCCAGTGTTCGGGCCGGTAGCGCATCAGCTCGCTGGGCCGCAGGCCGGTGAACGCCAGGACGCGACACCGGACCTTTGCGGCGGACGCCGCTGCCCGCGGCTTCCCCTTGACCCTCGCGCTCCCCTGATCCGACATGGCTGCCAGGATGCGCTGGACCACGTCGTAGGAGAGAGCGCGTGCCTCCGGCGCCGGACTCGTGAACGGCTTGACGTCCCGGACCGGGTTCGGGGCTTCACGACCGTCGAGCGCCCGGTACAGCGAGAAGAGCGACTGACGGTAGTGGTTGCACGTCGACGCCGCATGCGTCTGCCGCAGCTCGGCGAGCGCGGCCCGGACGTCGGCCGGCGTGATGGCGTCGCGCCGGAGGTGTCCGAGGCGCGCCGCCCACCACTCCAGTTGCTGGCGACGCTCCGCCACGAGCCGCGGCCGATCGGCGATCTGCCGCAGGAACGGGTCGATGTCGGCGGCCAGGGTTCCCGAGGGTCGCTGCGTCAGCTGCAAGGCGGCGCGAGTCTCCAGACGCCACCGCCGAACGGTCTCCAGCGACGTGCCGACCGGGAAGCGCCTGAAGCGCAACTGCCCGTCAGCACGGACGTAGGCCTGGATCCGGCCGCTCGCGTCACGCCGAATGCCGGGTTCACGGTGAGTTCGCATGGTCGATGACCGTTTGGATGTTGCTCTCGGAGCACCGGGCCTGGGGCAGTGCCGACCGCAAGGTGGGTCTCGCTGAGGCTGTCTCGTACCGGAACGACGAGCCGGGCCGCGTCGCGCGTCACGATCATGCCCCTGCCCAAGGATCGACGATCTCGATGTTGACGTCTTCGAAGTCCCGAACATTGCGCGTCGCAACCGCCATGCGGCGGGAGCGGGCGATTGCCGCGATCTGGCAGTCGGCGGGTGCGACGGGGCGGCCGGCGGAACGGCGCTTGGCGGCGATGTCCGCGTACGCGCGCGCCGCGCCGCTGTCGAACGGCAGCACCCGATCCTCGAACGCCTCGCCGAGCATCCTCTCGATGTCCGAGACCAGCGTCTCCCGGCGCTGGCCCGTCGGCAAGATAGCGGCCCCGTAGCGCAGTTCCGCCTCGCCGACCGCGGAGAAGAACAGGTTCTCCAGGCGGTGGCCGGCCGCCCACACCGCGACCGTCGGGTCAGGCGCCTTGCGCATCAGTTCGGACACGACGTTCGTGTCCAGTAGCACATTCATGGCCGCGGGCTCAGTCGAAGGACGGCGGCTCCCGCCAGGGCTCGCGCGGCGGCAGCTCCAGGTCCACGCCGTTGGCCGGGCCGAAGTGCGAGCGGATGATGGTCGTCAGATTCCGGGAGCTCGGCTTACGCCCGACGACATCGCGCAGGATCAGGCGCGCTTCCTCCTCCATGGAGCGGCCATTGTCCGCCGCCCGCACACGCAGCCGAGTCTTGACGTCGTCGTCGAGGTTGCGAATCGTGATGCTCGCCATCCGCGATGCCCTTCGTCCGGCAGCTTAACCCAGACGCCGCTAGCGTTGCAAGCACCGCGCGGTGGATGCCTGCAACCCGGCGAGTGGGAAAGAGGTCGACGGCGACCGCCGGGTTCGAGCTCTCGATCAGCCGCGTGTCGCCGGCGACGCGATACAGCGCCATGCCGTTAGCTGTCGCGGAGGTCGTAGCGGCGCATGTCGTGGATCCCGTTCCGGGCTGCGGCTCGGATGAACGCACGTCGGAGGGTGGAGGTCGAGAACGGTTCGATCGCGCCCACGGCTTCCAGATCGGCCAGCGCTTCGGCGGGTTGGCGAGCTGAGCGGAATCGTCCGCGTACGCCCGCCCTCTCCAGTGTGGGCCACAAGCGCCTGCGTGGTCCGGTAGCCGTCCGCAGCTTCCACTTGACCACTGCGCTAGCTGCCTTGATCCCAAATCGGGGCCAGGAGGCGTTGGACGATCATCAATCCCGCACGATGACGCAGGATGTCGTCGTCACGAGTCCACCGTCCCTTCTCTCTCTCCCTATCGCGGTGTGTGCTCCTGCCGCAAATCGTAGGCCACAGGACCGGTCCATTGGAGCCGGGTCGCGGCGTGTGTCGACCCAGCCGCGCCTTCGTGACTATCCCACACTCAGATTCGCTCGGCTGTCGCGTGGTAAGCTCTCGCGACACGAATCGGGCTGCGCTGATGTCCAGGGCCGCGCCGCAGAGCGACCACGGGCACGGAAGCACCGTTCGGGCGCGCGCGCAGGACCAGACGCGCCTTGATCCCAAGCTGGGTGGAACACAATGGCATCGTCGGCGGTGACAACAACGCGTCGACGCCCCATATAGGGGACACCGGACGGCAATGCGGCAACACCGCCCACGGCTCCACCAGCTCAGATTCGTGCAGTGTAGGAGGGCTTGGGATGGCTAAGCACCCCTTTGCGAATGTCCGGGATGTCACGGTCGAGTCGCTCAAGCTTGACCCGAAGAACCCGAGGCTCCCGGAACGGGTGCGCGGGAAGTCGCAGTCGGAGATTCTCGATTACTTGTTCAGACACGCAGTACTGGAGGAGCTCGCAGAGTCATACATGGATCATGGCTACTTTAGAAACGAGCCCCTCATAGTGATCGAAGATGGTGAACTTGGAAATGTTGTCATTGAAGGCAATCGAAGGCTGGCGGCACTAAAGATATTACGTGGAGTACCCGAGGCCGATGAACTTGAGTTCACTATAGAGGCTCTTAGCGAGAAGGTCGGACAGCTAAAGGAAATTCCTTGCTACTTCGTGCCAAGCCGCGAAGAAGTGAGCGCCTACATCGGCTTTAGACATATTGGCGGAATCAAGACATGGGAGCCTGAGGCCAAAGCCCGCCATGTTCTCGCCGAAGTCAGGCAGCTAGTGAGCAAGGAGAGCCGAGATTCGTTCCGGGCTTGCTGGTGAGGTCCCCGATGACCTCTTCAAGTTTTTTGCCATCTATCTCTCCCAAGCCGCTCTCGATTTCCTCATATGTCCGGCCCCGGCCAAGGCCTATGTGGCGCCGAATATCCGCCGAGTTCATACACCGTAGCCACACCCCAAAACGTTCTTCCTGTAGGGTGTTGACATCGAGACTGAACTCGCCTCGTGCGAACTCCAGAATGCGGATTGCGACGTACGAGTTCCTAACTCCTTGGGCATTGCTCCCGATCCGTCGCCCAACATCTCGCGGCGGCTGGACCCGGAGCCGGAGAATGCGAAGGCGCTCAAGGGGACGCGCTATGCGTTGCTGAAGCACCCGGCGCGGCTGAAGCCTGGTGAGGCCCGGCGTCTGGAGACGTTGCGTCGTGAGAACCGGGCGCTGAACCGGGCCTACGAACTGAAGGAGTACCTGGCGACGATCCTGGGGCAGGCGACGCCCGAGGATGGGCCGGCGCTGCTCGATGAGTGGCTGGAGTGGGCTGCGCGGTCCCGCCTGACGCCGTTCGTGAAGCTGGGGCGTACGATTCGGAAACACGCGGAAGGCGTCCTGGCGTATCTGGACACGAAGATGACGAACGGTCCGGTGGAGGGCATCAACAACAAGCTGCGGGTGATCGCGCGTCGCGCCTATGGCTTCCACTCGCCCGGCGCGTTGATCTCCATGCTGTTCCTCTGCTGTGGAGGCATAGAACTGGCGCCGCCGCTACCCACACGCATTTGAGGAGACTCCGTGATGGTCGAATGGGGCGTGGGTGTCCTTTGGGCGGGGCCGCGCTCATGGAGCGAGCATCGTCCTGAAGGTCAACGACAGGCGCCGCCGCCGGTCGCGCTGACCGATTGGGCTCTTTTCCGTCCTGCGCTTGTCTATGCCGTGCATCCACCGTGACCGCGAGTCGGCGGTCAGAATGAGGACGGACCCGCGCGCGAGCATGATCCGCCTGTCTTCCTGCGCTTTTCCCCTGACAGGCCGCAGCCGCATTTCCCAATCATCGCCCAACGACACGGTCGCGACCGTGTCGCCGAAGCACTGGCGGTCAGCGTGCAGGGCAATTCCCTGTCCAGGCTCGTATTCATTGACGATCGCCTGGTCTGGAACGCCATCGAATAGTCTCGTTTCGGAGTACAACCGCGCCGCGACCTCCTCAACCCAATCCGGCAACGGTCCGAGGTCCATATCGGGTGTGACCGTGCGTGTTCGATAGTCGTAGCGCCAACCGTAATGCTGGACGCGACGTTCCAGGTCTCTTCGCCACGGTTTGGCCTCGATGCACTCGGTCAACCGGCGCTGAGCGTGCTCATCCAGGAATCCATAGTAGTAGAACAGGCCGCATATCCCCGGAATCCTGTGCATCCCGCGGTCGTGAATGCCGTAGTTGAGATGGTCCGGCAACGGTAGCGCCGCCGCGGGAGTGTCGGACCCGAACATGTTCAATTGACCATTGGTGTCCATTCTTCTACTCCATCTCGAGCCGAGCAAACATGACGCTGCCCACTGTAGTTAGCACGCGCCCTTGGAGAGCCACTCCCACCTCACTCAGGGCATTACCCAGTGCACCGCACTGGTCGGCGAAGGCGGCGCGAGTCGCCGGATCGTTGCGTGCGTCAGCCGCCACCACGATGCAGGAGTAGGAGGGGAATACACTGGCGATCAGTCCGGCGAAGTCGCTCAAGGCGGTGGGGTTGTCGCGGACTTGGAGTAGAGCGTAGCCGAACGTAACTACGACATCGCAGTTGGAGAACTTCTGGTCCGCTAACGCTGTCGAGATCTCGACAAGGTCGGAGAAGCCGTGAAAGTCGTATTGAACGGGAAAACGCTCCAGAAACAGGTGCGCCAATTGGATCATGGTGGGTGAATGATCGTACCCATAGTAATCCACCTGGTCTGGGTCACGTGTTTCCTGCGAGTCCATCTGGTCATACATCACCCAGGAGAACACTCCTGGTCCGCAACCGATGTCCAGATGAACAATGCGCCGATTAGCAGGGGCGAAGCCGAGGCGCCGAATTGCAAGGGATAGCGCATCATGATAGTACCGGTACCGATAGTGCGACCTATCGTGCTCGACGACATGCCTCCTGGTATATCCGATTGTCGTTTGCAGGGAGGCACGGGGACCGATATACACGGCAGGAGCAGTTTCACCGTACTGCTGCGCGATCGCGTTGAGAGCTGCCTCGTAGTTGTCTCTTATTGACATGTCGCATACAGACAGAGATGTGAGCTATCTCGTTTTAAAGAAGACCGTCGCTCTGGTAACGCGGCGTGCCAGCGTTGGGTCTGGCACGACCGCATTGAGCGGGGTTGGCGCACGTGTCGTTGACTCCACGCCGGTATCGCTGCTCCCACAGTCCGTCCTCACAGAAACGTCCGGGCGGTCCACTTGACCTCGCCGATCACCGGGGCGTCGGCGGGCCAGGCCACGGTCGGCCAGGCGTGTTTGTTCGGGTTGTCGCTGACGAGCTGCCAGGCGTCCGCGCGGTCCTTGCCGGCGCGCTTGACGACCAAGCCGTCGTCGGTCCGCACGACGAAGATCCGCCCGACGCGACGGCGTCGGCTGGATTGATTCACCAGGATGGAGCACCCGTCGATGAGGGTCGGTTCCATTGACTCGCCAAGGACCTGGATGACGCGGCACTCGCCGGCGGCGAGACCGTGCCGGGCGAGCCAGGCTCGCCGGAACTTGACGCGGCCGGTGATCCGCTCGTGTTCCACGACGGCGCCGCCCCCCGCAGCGCCGGCCAGCTCGGACACGCCCACGTAGTCGCTGTCGTCCGCCGCCCCGACGTACGTCTGCTGTTCCTCGAGGTCCCTGACGCGCGTGCCCGAGGCCGCCAGGTCCTTCGCGAGCTGGCGTGCCGGCGTCGGGTCGGTGGTGAGGCCGCAGAGGAAGTCGACCGAGACGCGGAGCGCCTTGGCGGCGGCCGACAGGTTGGCGACCGACAGGTTGGCGCGGCCGTGCTCGACCATCGAGATCAGCGGCGGCGTGGCCTTCGTGCCGGCGGCAAGCTGGAGCTGCGAGAGTCCCCGCATTTTCCGGGCCTTCAGCAGGCGCTTTCCGACATTCGTCACCCCAAGAGAATAGCAGATAGTTACCCCGTTGACAGTTAAGCAACATTTAATACACGCTCTCGTGTCTCAGCGAGAATTTATGCCTAAGACACGTCAGATCCGGAGCCGGCTCGCCGGGCTGAAGCTGTCGCAGCACACGCTCCGCGTCGATGCTCGGCGTCAGCCGAACCAAGCTGAATCCTCAACGACCACCGGCCGCCGCCCGCAGGGTTCGAGGCCGAGGCCGCGGTGGCGCTCGACACGCTGGAGCGGGCCGAGCGGGCGGCGGCCGAGGTGCGGGCGAAGGTGCTGCGAGGTGCGGCGTGAGCGAACCGCAGGAGCGCGCCGGTCCGACCGGCGCCGACGCGCTGCCCGAGGTGCTGTTCCTTGACGACGTGGCGGCGCTGCTTCGCTACTCGCCGTCGACCATCAAGCGCCGGCTACGGGTGCGCGTCTTCCCGGTAGCGCCGCTGCCGGGGTCGACAAGCGGCACCGGTGGAGCAAGGCGGCGCTGCTCGAATGGCTCGCGAGCGGCGGCTCGGGCGCGGCCGTGCGGGTCCGCCGGAGGCGTACGGTATGAACACGGCTGCGGAAGGCAGCGGTGGGACGCCGGCCGGACCGGACGCCGCCGGGTGGCGCGTGGCGGATCCCGAGGCGGGCGATCCGGTGTTCGTCTGCCCGTGGTGCTGGCAGGCGGTGGCGGCGTACTGGCGGGAACGGGCGGACGCGACGGTGCGCGTGGTGGGGCCGCGGTCGGCATGGGCGCGCTGCGGGGTGTGCGATCCGGAGCGGGTCTCCTGATGCGGGGAAGGGCCCGTTGTCTATTCCGACGAGCCCTACTAGAGGAGGGGCCGCCCGGGGACGGTGCGGGTGTTGGCGGGGCGCAGGTAGTCGTACTCCCGGCCGTTTCGGGTACTGCGAGTCGCTCTTTGAGCCGAATGGACTCCTTGGGATGTCGGAAGAGTCCAATAAAGTCAGTAGTGCGTGGAAGTGTGGTCTCGCCGTGGACGGATTAGGCATCAGGGTGTCCAGCAAGCGGGAATGGTCGCCAGTTCACGCACCCGCGGTGGCGGCGAGGAGATCTGACACGAGCACAGCGAAAGAGGCAGCAATCACCTCTTCCTCGGCGTTGAGGCCGACCGCGCGGACGGCCATCCTGATCCCATCGGCTTGCGGGGTGGCGAACAAGGGCGGGAGTTTAGACAGCGCTTCGGCCGTGACCGCCGCGCTGAGCTCATTGTCTCGAAGTCGTACCAACCCTCCGGCGAGCGTGGCGGTCTCGGTGCCCTGCAGGAGACGCAGGATGGCGAGCGCGTCCTTGTCGCTGGCTCGGTCACCGGTTCCGGCACGCTCCGCGAGCTTGTGGACCTTGGCCACGAGCAGCGCCGCCGGCCCGGCGACCAGCATGGGAACTGATCGCTCTACGCGGGGCTCAAGTGATTCGATCTGCATGCGTTCCCCGGTCAAGGAGCGCTCCCTCCAGCCCCTTGCCTCGGCGTGCAGCTTTCTTGCCGTGGGGGCCAAGGCGAGCTCCCCTCGAGCCGGCGCCGGCGAGCGCTTCGTGTGCTTCCACAGGAATTGTGCCGACGAAACACACCAATTCAAGCCGCGAACAGCGGGTCGACGACTCCGGAAAAACCGCGCTGACACAGGAATAACGGCCGGATCCCTCCAGAACACACGAACCAAGGCCGGATACCGCCCGACCCGCGGGATACTGCAGACATGGCGAAGGAAGCACGAACCTAGAGAGACTACCTCCCGGTCGCAGCACGGAATCCGCGGGCGGACGCGGACGAGCAGCGGGACGCGGACGACCCGACGATCATCAACCGTTAGAATCAACAGGGACGCGCGCCAACAGCACCGGAGCGACGAGGATGAACGACGGACCCAAGCCCGAAGAATGGCGCCGCCTGCGAGCTCAGGTGAAGGCCGAGGACCGCGACGACGAGCCCGCGGTCCTCGGACCACCCGAAGCGTTCACGGACATGCGCGGCACCGCCAACGACCGGGCACGATTCGGAATACCGACGTCGGCAGAGGAGACGGGACCGGCGAGCGCCGCGATCGCGCGGCGAATCACGAAAAGCTGCGCTGGCTGGCGGCGACCGCCGACGACCCAGGAGTTCTTCGAGGCGGTGCACGCAACCGACCCCAGCGAGCGCCAAGCTACGATTATCGGCATGTGGCTGCGGGAAGCGCCGATCGACGAGGTCGTGCTGGCTTGCGCCGAAGAGGCCTACACGCTGCGCGAACTGATCGCGGCCATCCACCGGACGGGAAACGCCCGCAGACACCCGGCCCGGAACCAGGAACTGAACCGGCTGGCGCTGGCGCGATGACACAACTGACCTTCCCGGAACCAGCCGCGGACCTACTCGCGAGAAGCCACAAGATTCTCGACCGCCACCTAACGCCCCACACGCCCAGCGAGTCGGGCTGGGCGATCGGGGGCGGCAGCGCCCTCGCGGCACGGTGGAAGCACCGCTGGAGCAAGGACCTCGACATCATCGTCGAGATCGAGACGGAGTTCGCCCAGCTCACGGAAGCCGAGAACCCCAGTCTCTGGCGTGAGATGCGAGCGGCCGGGGCGACGACGATCGAGTCCGAAGGCACCTTGCGGTTCAAGTTCGGCGAGCGGCAGATCGAGATCCTGCGCGACGAACTCACGCCAGGGGCAGGCCAAGAACGGATCGAACTCGCGTGCGGAGACGCCGTCGTGCGGGCGACGATGCTCAGCACAGCGCAGATCCTCTACTCGAAGCTCCACCACCGCGGTTTCGGCGCCCCGGTGCGCGACCTATACGACATGGCCGTCGCCTACCAACGCGCGCCAGACGCGCTCGCGACCGCCGTCAACGCGCGGCCCGAACGACTCGTCAGAACCGCTGCCTGGACGTGGGACGCCCAGAATGACGACTACCGGAAGGACGCCGAGGCGGAACTGCGAAACGTACCCGCCGAGTACAAGCACATCCAAGAGAACCCAGGAACCCACGCCGCGACCGCCGTCACGGAAAGCCGGTACCGGTTCATGACGATTGAAGTGGCCCCGCCGGCCATCGTCACACGGTACGGGAGCGAGAAGTTCGAACGACAGGCCGTGTACACGGCCTCCGCGGAAGCCCTCGAACGTTTCGAAGCCGATGGGCTGAACGCCGCCCTGAAGGCCCGGGGATGGAACCCGAAACGGATCCTGAAGGAAGCGACGACCGCACTCAAGGACGGCCAAGCATTGACGATCACGCCCATAGCAGAAACCCGGAAGAAGACCACCGATGGCAGCGACTAATCTCGGCGCCGCGCAAGTACAGGAGCCGGTGGCTCCCAGCCACCCCGACCGAAGTCCGGGGCTGCTCCGTACGCCTTCGGTTCTGGCGCGCGACGATCACCCGACAGCGGACGGCTAACTCTCGCTACTAAGGGCTCTCGCCACAATAAAGTAGTCATGCTTGGAGATTGGTGTTATCCTCGGTTCTCGTGGACAACGTACTGACACAAGTGATACAGGAGAAGTTTGCCGCGATTGGACCTTTGCTCAACGAAAGGACGCGACGGCGTTGGGCGGCGGTAGAGGCAAGGGCGCTCGGACGCGGTGGAATTGCGCGGGTGGCCGAGGCAACGGGGTTGTCGAGGGCGACGATCGGCGCGGGCCTGCGGGAATTGGCCGATGGGCCGGCAGACGACGATATTGCGGGACGGTTGCGCAGCCCGGGGGCGGGTCGCAAAGCGCTGGCCGTTCACGACGCCGGCTTGGTGGCGGCGTTGGAAACGGTGGTCGATCCGGCCACGCGCGGCGACCCGACCGGACCGTTGCGCTGGACCTGCAGCAGTGCGGCGCGGCTGGCGCGGGAACTCCAAGACGCGGGCCACCGGGTCAGTGAGCGCTCGGTGAACCGGCTGTTGCACGAGTTGGGCTACAGTCTGCAAGCGAACCGCAAAACGCTGGAGGGAAAGCAGCATCCGGACCGGGACGCGCAGTTCAACCACATCAACCGCCGGGTGCGGGCTTTTCAGCGGCAGCGGCAGCCAGTGGTGTCGGTGGACACGAAGAAAAAGGAGCTCGTCGGACCCTTCAAGAACGGGGGTCGGGAATGGCGTCCGCACGGCCACCCGGAACCGGTTCGCGTCCACGATTTTCCGGACAAGGCACTCGGCAAGGCGATTCCGTACGGCGTGTACGACCTGACCCGCGACGCCGGGTGGGTGAGCGTCGGTATCGATCACGACACGGCGTCGTTCGCGGTCGAGACGTTGCGGCGCTGGTGGCGGCGGATGGGTCGCGTATCCTATCCGGCCGCGGGCCGGTTGTTGATCACGGCTGACGGAGGTGGTTCGAACGGCAGCCGCAACCGTCTGTGGAAGTGGGAGCTGCAGCAGTTCGCCGACGAGACGGGGCTCCAGACTTCGGTGTGCCACTTTCCACCTGGAACGAGCAAGTGGAACAAGATCGAGCACCGGATGTTCTGCCACATCACGGAGAACTGGCGGGGCCGGCCGCTGGTGAGTCGCGAGGTGGTAGTGAACCTGATCGGCCACACGACGACGCGGAGCGGTTTGGCGATCCGTTCCGAGTTGGACGCGAACAGCTACCCCACGGGACGGCCGGTGACGGCGGAACAGATGGAAAGTCTTTCACTCAAGCGGGACAGGTTCCACGGCGACTGGAACTACAGTCTTACGCCACGAGAAACCACAAACTGATCAAGTTATTTTGGCGAGCTGCCTAAGGGTCGACGCAGAAATAGATTCCGTTTTTGTGCTACATGGGTTCAATGGTGTAGTTCCATTGTAATTGGTTACCGGGTCGGGTCAGTGCGTGCGGCGGACGTCGAACCGCGGGCGAGGCGTCGAAGGACCGCGGTGGGTGACGTCCGGGTGCACAAAAATGCACAAGTGCCGATAAGCCAAGTATGCGCCCAACCCGCAGCCAGCAGGACGCGCCCCGGCCGACGCGGGAGGAGCACACGCGCGTGAAGCGCGAGCTCGAGGAGGCCGAGCGTGAACGCGGACGGCTGCAGCGGCGGATCGAACGGCTCGAGAAGCAGAACACCCGCCTGAGACGAGAGCTCGATGCGGCGAGACGCGCCGGGTATCGCCAAGCCGCGCCCTTCGCCAAGACCCTCACCTCACGACCCAAGCGCCCAGGCCGACGAGCCGGCGTCCAGTACGGCCAGCCGGCACGCCGGTGCAGGCCAACCCGGGTCGATGTCCGCCACGACGTACCGCTGCCGCCGGGCTGTCCGGCTTGCGGTGGACGAGTCCGCTCGACGGGCGTGGCCACCCAGTTCCAGGAAGAACTGCCGGTCCCGCGGGTCGTCGTCCGCGAGTTTCGGGTCGCACTCGGCGCCTGTCAGGACTGCGGCCGGCGGGTGCAGGGCCGCCATCGGCTGCAGACCTCCGATGCCCTCGGGGCCGCCGCCGTGCAACTGGGCCCCGGGTTGGTGGCGTCGGTGGTCATCCTCAACAAGCAGATGGGGTTGTCGTTCGGCAAGATCGCCACCCTGCTGCGGCAACACTACGACATCCGTGTCAGTCCGAGCGGCCTGGTCCGCGCCGTGCATCGCGCCGCCCGCCGGGCCGAGCTGACCTATACCGAACTGCTGCGCCAGATCCGCAACAGCCCCGCCGTCACCCCGGACGAAACCGGGTGGAAGGTCGGCGGCCACCTGCAGTGGCTCTGGGCTGCCGTCGCGCCGAAGACGACCGTCTACGCGATTCAGCCCGGACGAGGCTATGAGGAGGCCGCCAACCTGTTGGGGCCGGACTTCGACGGCGTGCTCATCCGCGACGGCTGGGCGCCGTATCGGCGCTTCACCCAAGCCACCCATCAGACGTGCCTCGCCCACCTCCTCCGACGGGGACGGACCCTGTGCAGGGACCATCCCCGCAGTCGCGTCGCCGCCGACATCCACGCCTCGTTGAAACAGTCGCTGCGCCTGCGCGATGACGCCCGTGCGGGCAGGCTGTCGCGCGACGGCCTCGGCGAAGCCGTCGAAGCCCTGGCCGCCCGACTCGCCCGACGACTGACCCGCCCCGGCCCTCTCGCCGACGTTCAGCGCTTCGCGGCGCATCTGACCAGGGAATGGACGGCGCTGTTCAACTTCCTGTGCATCCCCGCCATCGACGCCACCAACTGGCGCGCCGAACAGGCCATTCGCCCCGCCGTCGTCACCCGCAAGGTGTGTGGAGGCAATCGCTCCTGGCGCGGCGCGGCCACGCAACAGACGCTGGCCTCGGTCATCCGCACCGCCTGCCAACGTCAGTGCAATCCGCACGCCGTGATCGTGGGACTACTTCGATCGCCTTCGCCCACTGTTGCACCCGAACTGCAAGGCCCCGCACCGTAGAACCTGCCACCCGGTAACCAATTACGTTCCATTTTGGCAGGGCGCTGTTCGGCGTGATGCGCAGCTCTCCGCATTTGGGCGTCGGTGACCTTGACGCCGGTCTTGTAGGTTCTCCGCACCAGGTGGGCGCGCACACGCAGGCCAGTGGAGGTGCGGGTGGTGCGCAGGTATTTCAAGATGGTCAGGAAGCTGTCGAGCGGGCGGCCCGCCCAGTTCTTGCTGATCTCGCAGAACAGGCGGTGTTCGATGGGGTTCCACTTCGACGTGGCCGGCGGGTAGTGCGACACCGTCACGCGCAAGCGGTGGCGGTTGCAGAGGCGATGTTGCAGGTTGAACTTCCAGGCCCGCGCCGTGCAGCTGTTGCTGCCGCCGCCGTCGGCCAGGATCTGCAGGGCCTCGGCATCGGGATAGTGCTTGCGGCCCTCGGTGCGCCACCACTTCTCGATGCAGTCGACGGCGAACGCCGGGGTGTCGGCGGTTCTGCCGACGAAGACGGTGCCGGCGTTGGCCCGGGGGTCGTAGATGCCGTAGGGGACGGCGAGGCCCTCGGCCTCGGAGCGAAAGTCGTGGTCGTTGACGAGTTCGGGACTGCGGTCCCACTTGGCGCCGGGATTGCGGAACGCACCGACGAGCTCCTTCTTCTTCGTATCGACGCTGATGAGGGGGATGTTGTCGGCGGCACAGCGCTCGCGCGATTTGGTGATGTGCCGGAACTGCTCGTCGCGGTTCGGATGCGAGGCGCCGGCGAGCTTCTTGTGGTTGACGCGCAGCGAATAGCCCATCGCCTTGAGCAGTCGAGCGACCGTCTGCGGGCAGACGTTGATGCCGAGCCCGCGGAGCTCGTCGGCAAGCTTGGCGGTCGTGCGGCGTGTCCACTTCAGACCGCTGACGGGGTCCCCGGCCGTCTCGTGGGCCATCAAGGCTTCGATGCGGGCGATGACTTCCGGTGTTTTTTTTCCAGGCGCCGCCGCCCGCCCCCCGCACGCCGCACCCGGTCGACATCGACATCGCGCTCGACGAGTTGTCGGCGGCCGGTGGCGACGGTGGTGGGGTCGACGGCGAGCAACTCCGCGACGCGCCGGTCGCCGCCCCACCCGCACTTGAGGGACTCGAGCCCCGCGAACAGACGGCGCTGGCGTTCGTCGAGGAGGCTGGCGAACAGGACGATGGCGGCGCGGAGCTCCTCCGGCATCAGGTCGACATCGGGCAGGGGCCGTACGAGTCCGGGGGTGGCGAGCAGCAGTCGCCGGGCCCGCAGCTGTTGGGTCTGATGGCTGCGGTCGGCCGCGCAATACAGGAACTGGCGTGCGAGCTTGTGCCGGGTCAACCGCCCGTCGCGGACGAGCTTGCGCAGCGCGTCCTGGGTGCCGACATGGAGCAGGTTGTCCAACTCTTCGCCGAAGTGCCCCGCCTGCGCCTGGTTGACGAACGACTCGGCGGTTGCGATCAGCGTGCCGGCGCTGGAGAACCTGATCTCGTCGAAGGACCACAGGCCTCGGTCGTCGAAGCCCACGAGTTCATCGAGGGTGTAGTAGCCGCCGCGATGGGAGTAGCTGGTGCGGGCGGCGAGGCCCCTGAGCTTGCGAAACGCGGTGCGCCTGGCACGGGTGCCGAGCGCCGCCATCACGTCGGCGAGTGAGACGACGGTCTGCTTGCGCAGCAAGGCGACGACCGTGTCCGCGGAGAATTCGGTTAGTCTCATTCTGGCACCATTACGGAATACGATTCCGCAATCATGCCATAAACACGGTCAGAATGCACCACAAAATCAAGGAGAACTCGACTGTCACAGGGCTGGATGCGAGGGGTGCGAGGTTTGCGGACAGGTTGACTCTACAGCGCCATTGCAGGTATTTCTATGAAGTTATTTTTGCGCGGACCCTAAGGACAGCGATCGATATAAAGTTGCCAACTGCACCCAGCCGCAACCCGTCTTTTGCGGCTTCGCGCGCTTGGCACACGGCAAGGTAATTTGCGTCAGTGTCCTCTAACCCCTAAGCACCGACAGAAGAATTCTGCACGAAGACGACAAGTCACAGAAAAACACGAATTCTGACCGAATCAAAGGAAACACACGAATTCTGGCCAAACGGCCAGGATTCATGTGGATGCACACTTCGGGCCATCAGGTCGACGCGAATACGGTCCGGGCTCAGCCATTCGCCGGGATCCGTTCCGGAAAGGAACCCGCGCGCCTCCAGCAGGTCCGACAGGAGCGGCGTGTCGCTCAAGTGCCGCTGGCGCTACACAGAAGTCTGCGTCGGTCGTGTACTCAGCCGCAGCGAAATCGGCGTCGCCGGTGTGGAGATAGATGGCCTGAGCGCCGACGAGCACGACAGCGTCGAGCTGTTCGGTCAGTGCATCGGCGGCGTCGAGCAACGCAGTACGGGCGCGAACGTACAGCGGGTCAGGACCGCCAGACATGCTCGTTCTTCTCCATCCACTTCAACATCTGCTCGCCCTGTGACGGCTCCCGACCGGGTCCGGTCAGCAGATCCACGGCGAGTTGGCTGGGAGCGACTAAGCGAAGGCCGTCGCGCTCGACCGTCCGATCGAAGACGACGGGATCGAGAGGCTCCAGAAGCACCGCATTGGCGCCCGCATCGGTCTCGCGGAGATCGAGGCGGTCGATGGCCTGGATCGCGTCGGTGACGTAGATGGCCGCCAGCCTTGCAGGAGCGATGGGATCGAATCGCTGAACCGCAAGAGCGCCGGTGGCGGCGTACGCGAGCTCCGTCGCGCGAAGCTTTTTGTCGAGGGCCGGCAGACCTCGTGGCTCGAGAACCGTCGTTGGTGTGTGGGAATCGGTCTGGTCGTAGTTCTCGGCCCACCGGCGAATGGCGCCCTGCCAGTCGACTGTCGAGACGGCCCCGCGTGCACGGGTGACGATTGCCTCGCGGTCCAGCAAGTCCAGTACGCGCGACAGGGTCGGCGCCGACGCGCCAGTCGACTGAGCCAGCTCACGGACACCGCTTCGGGCTGGGGCTCGCACGCTCCGCGACCGACGCGGACGTGCCAACTGGTCTGCTGACTTTGGTGCCCGGAAGGGGGGCGTTTTGGAGCGGTTCTGCGCGGAGCGAGGGGTCGAGAAAAGTCGATGGAGATGGCCCTCTGTCGCGAGAAAAGGGCCTTGATGAATTGGCGCGCCCGACAGGATTCGAACCTGTGGCCTTCGGCTCCGGAGGCCGACGCTCTATCCAGCTGAGCTACGGGCGCGTTCTTCAGGGACCAACAGCTTACACCGAGAGCCTCGACACTGCCAGCCGGAGTCCGTTCCAATCCAGAGATGAGCCTGAAGCGGCGGCACGTGAGCCGAGGTGACGGGCGACCGAATCAGCGGATCGAAACAGGGATCCTGGCGCGGGCTACGGAGAGCCGGCGCACGCTGACCGACATTATCTGTCATGGCGGCGACGAGGGTTGTGGCGCGAGCTTCGGTCATGGTCGGGTGCGCGCTTCGAGGATTGCTGCAAAGCACGGAGTCTTCTCTTTGGGCTCTTGATGAAAAGGGAAGAGGATGGCTGTGGACGCTGTGCGAAACCGCGTTCTTGGCGGTTTTGCAAGCTGCCTGTGGGCGCGTTCTTTGCGTCCATGGGAGCGGCGGCGTCCATGGCCCCCGGCGCTGGCCCAGGCCACGGTGAGTTCGGGGTGGTGCAGGGGGCGGAGTCAGCCGAGGGGTGATGCCCCCCCGGTTGTGCCTATCGGGCCCTGGTGACCGCCCCGTCCCTGTTTTGTGTCGCGGTCCAGGTCCTGCGCCGTCGGGAGATCGCGCCGCGCGTTCCGACGGCACGGTCAGTGGCCCCTCTTCGCCCGGCCGGGACGACGCACATCGAGGTCAACCCTCTGACCGCCCGCGGTACCTGGTGTCCCCGGCCGGCGCGGCGTCGGCGGCGTCGGCGGCGGTTCCGGTCAGGCGCCCGCCTGGTCGAGTACCGCTGGCCGCCCTTCCTGGGCACCCCGTAGTAGTGGACGGCCGGGACGTGCTGTCCAGACCGGGCCACCAAGCCCATCACTCCCATTTGGAGCGGCGGGAGGGCTGATGTCACCCGCACGGCCGGAGCGCGGCGGAAGGACGCGGGCAGCGCGTTGACACCCCGGCCCACCCGGGCGGCCTCCGCCCGACCCTCCGCCCGCCGCGGCGGCGACCCGGTGGCCAAGCTCCAGCGACACCGGGCTGCGGGTCAACGCCGCCCGTCGCGTGGTGTTTCAGGCGGCGGGGTCGATGGCGGCAAACAGGCGGTCGCGGGCTTGGTTGAGGGCGCGTGCCGCCTCGTTGTCGCTCAGGGCGGCGGCGATGGCGTCGAGCTCGTCGAAGGCGGTCCCCGGCTTGAGGCAGGCGGCGGCGTTGGGCAACGACTTGAGCTTCTCGTAGGGGGTCATGACGTTGGCGTAAGGGTAGCGTTTTCGGACGCGGCCCTTGGCGTCGACCTCTTCGACGGGAAAGAGACAGGGGCGGTGGAAGTTGAGGTAGGGGGAGAGGCTCTGCTGGGTGAAGGCGTTGACGCGTTCAGCGTACCGGCTGGGGATGTGGCCGTATCCGAGGTGCTTGCGGATGACCGAGCCGTTCTTGCTCTCGACGAGGGCGTTGTCGTTGCTGCGGCGGGGGCGGGACTTGGTGAACTCGTCGATGTGGAGGGCTTGCAGCAAGGCGGCGATTTTGCGGTTGATGAACTCCGAACCGTTGTCGGTGTGGAATCCGCGGACGTTGAAGGGGAACGCCCGGAGCAGGGCTTCGAGGACGGGGGCGAGACAGGACGTGTCGATGCGCTCGACCGAGCCGACGAACTGGAACTGGGTGACCTCGTCGACGAGGTTGAGGTGATAAAGGCCCTTGATGCCGTCGAGGTCTCCTTGGTGGACCGAATCGACCCGCAGGTAGCCGGGTTGCCCGAAGGGCTGGGGCCGGCGCCGCTCGCCGATGGCGATGTGCACGGGGCGGGTCGGCGCGGGCATCGTCCCGCGGCGGCGTTGATAGGTGGTCGAGTGGCGCAGGTTGTAGAGGTGTCCGTTGGAGATGGCGGCAAGGCGCTCGAAGCGGCGGTCGCCGAACAGGTGCAAGGCCCGGACGCAGAGCTTGCGGGTGGCCGGACCGGAGAGGGTGCCGTGGAGGGCATCGACTTCGGCAAGCAGCCCGATGTCGGCCTTGGTGTAGCGGCGTGGGAAGGGGCGCCGGGGGCGGCGGCGGTCGGTGATGGCGCCTGTGGTCCGGTGCCGGTGCAGCAGGCGGGTGACCTGCGCTCGTGAGAAGCCGGTCACCTTGACCAGGAAGCGGCGGATCAGGCCTTTGTCGGCCTTCCCTTGGCGGGGGTAGTCGAACCGTTGCAGGGTCTCGGCCACGAACGCGTAGGCCTCGGCCCGGGTCTGCGGCTGCAGGTCGAGCGGTCGGCTGCCGGCAAGGAACTCCCGAACCTGGTCCAGGGTCTGCAGGCGCTGGGTGTCGAGCTTCACGATCATCCTCCGATGATCCGGGACCCAGCTCCCTTCAGGCTCATCTCACGTTGGAATCAATCCTCCCTTCAGGCTCACTTCTCATTGGACAAGGCTGCCGGCGCGGCCGGGGAGTCCTCCCGCGAGTCGCTCGGGGCGCTCGGCCGCCCTGCCGCTCGGCGCGACGGCGGACGGCATCGGCTCGTCGAGGCGGCAGCCGCCCGGCTGCACGGGGGGCGCACGGGGCGCCGCACGCCGTGACACGGGATCGCCCCCCGAGTACAGTTTGTCGGTGCAACGAAGGAGCTCGGTGCCGGCGCGCGGGCGGGGGGACGGGTCGCGATGACGAGACCCGGCTCGAACGGGTCGGCGAGCGGTGACGCGGCGTTCCAGGCGGACATGTTGCAGGGGGTCGCCCGCAGCTTCGCCCTCACGATTGGACAGCTTCCGCGTCCACTGCGCGACGCGGGCGGCAACCTCTATCTCCTGTGCCGCATCGCGGACACCATCGAGGACGAGCCGGCGCTGTCGCCCGCGCAGAAGGAGCGGTTCTCGGAACGCTGGGTAGAGGTCGTCGAGGGGCGCGCCGCCGCCGACCCGTTCGCGCTGGAGCTGGGCGCGTGCCTTTCGCCGTCGACGACGGGCGCCGAGCGCAGCCTGGTCGCCGCCGCCGCCCGGGTCGCCGGCGTCACCCACGGCCTGCCGGCTGCTCAGCGGCGCGCCCTCGAACGCTGCGTGCGGATCATGACCCGCGGCATGGTGGAGTTCCAGCACCGGGCGACCCCCCGCGGCCTCGAGGACGTGCCGCACCTGAATCGGTACTGCTACCACGTCGCCGGCGTCGTCGGCGAGACGCTCACCGAGCTGTTCTGCGACCACTCGGCCGAGATCGGCCGGCGCCGCGAGGAACTGCTGGCGCTGTCGGTGTCCTTCGGCCAGGGGTTGCAGATGATCAACGTGCTCAAGGACGTGTGGGAGGACCAGCGCCGTGGGGCATGCTGGCTGCCGCGGGACGTCTTCCGCGCCGCCGGGGTCGACGACCTGCGCACCCTCTCCGCCGGACAGGCCGACCCCGGCTTCGTCGCCGGTCTGACGGAGCTGGTCGCGATCGCCCGCCATCACCTCGAGAACGCGTTGCGCTACATCCTGATCGTGCCGGCCCGCGAGACCGCAATCCGCCGCTCGTGCCTGTGGCCGCTGGGGCTCGCGGTGCTCACGCTGCGGCGCATCCACGCGACGCCGGGGTTCACGCACGGGCGGCAGGTCAAGGTGCGGCGGAGCAGCGTGTGGGCGGTGGCCGGGGTCACGGGCGCGCTGGCGCGCTCGAACGCGGCCCTGAAGCTCCTCTTCCGCGGGCTGACCCGGGGTCTTCCCCGCACCGCGGCATCCCCATGACGACAGCCTCATCGCGACCGGCGGCCGAGGACCTCGAGTTCCAGGCGGAGATGCTGCAGCGCGTGTCGCGGACGTTCGCCCTCACGATTCCCCAGCTTCCGGACCCCTTGCGCGGGGTGGCGGGCAACGCCTATCTGCTGTGCCGCATCGCGGATACCGTCGAAGACGAGCCGGGGCTGTCGCTGCCCCAGAAGCAGGCGTTCTCGGCCCGCTTCGTCGACGTGGTGGCGGGCCGTGAGGACGCGGCGGCGTTCGCACGGGATCTGGGGGCGTCGTTGTCGCCGTCGACGACCGACGCGGAGCGCGAGCTTGTCGCCGCCACCGCCCGGGTCGTCCGCATCACCCGCGGATTCCGCGACCGCCAGCGGCGCGCGGTCGAGCGCTGCATGCGCATCATGACGCGCGGCATGGTCGAGTTCCAGGAGCAGGCGACCCCAGGCGGGCTGCGGGACCTTCCGCAGCTCGACCGCTACTGCTACTGCGTCGCCGGGGTGGTCGGCGAGATGATGGCCGAGCTGTTCTGCGACTATTCCGCCGAGCTCGACCGGCGATACGAGGAGCTGTTCGCGCGGTCGGTCTCCTATGGTCAGGGCCTGCAGATGACCAACATTCTCAAGGACATCTGGGGCGACCTGCGCCGCGGGGCCTGCTGGCTCCCGCGGAGCGTCTTCGATGCCGCCGGCTTCGACCTGCACGCCCTGTCGGCGGGACAGGCCCACCCCGGCTTCGCCCGGGGCCTGACGGAGCTCGCGGCGGTCACGCGCCACCATCTCGCGGAGGGGCTGCGGTTCATCCTGTTGATTCCCGCCCGCGAGACCGGTATCCGCCGGTATCTGCTGTGGACGCTGGGGCTCTCCGTGCTGACGTTGCGACGCCTCCACGCCACGTCGGCGTTCCGCGGCGGTCAGGAGGTGACGCTCTCGCGGTCGGGCATACGCGCCGTCATCCTCCTGACCAGCGCCCTCGCCCCGTGGGACACCGCCCTGAAGCTTCTCTTCGAGGCGGCGACCCGCGGTCTGCCTCGCGCCGCGCCGCCGCGGTCGTGAGCCCCGCCGGGATTCTCGCCGGCACCGGATCCGTGACCGGCGAGCGAGGCAGGGGTGACCGCCTACTCCTCGACAATCTTGTAGAGATGGCGGTAGCCGCGCAGATACAGCTCGTCGTCGACGAGCGCCGGCGAGGCGTCGA
The DNA here is from genome assembly GCA_965206705.1 of Vicinamibacterales bacterium. GTDB lineage: Bacteria > Acidobacteriota > Vicinamibacteria > Vicinamibacterales > UBA8438 > JAJEEA01. The sequence goes on from CBDBKJ010000003.1 coordinate 32,254, forward strand.
ATCCGTCGTCGAGGGTGTTGGTGGCGAGCACCTCGTACCGGGAGCCGTGCCGGATGACGAGGGTCTCGCCGTCGCGGCCGGCGATGTAGACCCGCCCCGCGGCGCCGACGGGAGAGGCGAAGATGTTGGGTACTCCCCGCAGACGCTGCAGCGCATAGTGCGGCTCGCCGGTCGCGGGGTCGAACACCGACAGGATGCCGTCGTTGCTCTTGATCACGTAGAGCGCATCGTCGTAGAGCAGGGGCGACGGTACATAGGGGGTGTCGCGGTCGAGCTGCCAGACGAGGGCGCCGGTGTCGGCGATGTCGCCCCGCGCGTCGGCGAGACGGATGGCCTGCAGGTTGTTGCCGCGATAGCCGCTCGTGACGTAGACGATGCCATCGGCGTGCACCGGCGAGGGGATGGCGTTCATGGTGGTGCCGCGGCTGCGCCAGACCGTCTCGCCCGTCTCGAGGTCGTAGCTGTAGACTTGGTCCATGGCCGGCGTGATGACCTGCGCCCGCCCTTCGTGCTCGACGATGAGGGGCGTGGCCCAGGTGTCGATCTCGTCCCGGTTCGCCCGCCACCGCTCTGCCCCCGTGCGGGCGTCGAGCGCGGCGACGAACGACTGGCCGCCGATGTGATCCCAGGTGACCACCAGGGTGTCGCCGTGCAGCGCCGGCGTCGTGCCCTCGCCGAACGCGTTGCGCATGAACCGGGTGCCGAGATCGACCTCCCACTGCAGTTCGCCGTCCAAATCGTAGGCATACAGCCCCCACGACCCGAAGAACGCGTAGAGCCGCTCGCCGTCGGTGACCGCCGACCCCGATGCGTAGGTGCCGTTCGGCAGTTGGTGCCCCTCGTGCGGCAGCGCCTCGCGGGCGACCCGCTGCCACGCGACGGCGCCGGTCTCGCGGTCGAACGCCAGAACCCGGAACTGGTGCATCCGGATCTCCTGGCCGCCCCGGCGGCCGCCCCGGCCGCCCCGACCGCCTCTGCCGCCCCGACCGTCTCGGCCTGCGCGCGATCCCGGCTGCGGCTGCCGCGGTGCGGCCTCGGGCGCCGCCACCGGCACCGGGTCGCCGACCGGTACGGCGGTCAGCAGGAACACCTTCTCGCCCCAGACGATCGGCGACGCCGACCCGCGGCCGGGGACCTCTACCTTCCAGGCGACGTTCTCGGTCTCGCTCCACGTGAGCGGGGGGGCGGCGTGCCGGCCGACCCCGGTCGCCTCCGGTCCGCGCCACTGGCCCCAGTACCGTTCGGCGTCCGCGGGTTGCGCACCTGCCGGCAGGGCCCATCCGAGCAGCAGCGACAGCGTTGCCGCCGCACTGACATATCGTTGCATGGCGCGTCATCTCCTGAAGACCGGGTTCTGCAGGTGCCCGCGGTCTTCCGCTACGTTGCCGCTCCGGTCACGGCTCACCGGTCTCTAGACGATCATGACGCCTGCGGGCCGGATTCGTTGCCTGTCGCCTTTACGCCCGGCGGGGACACCACTACCATACCCCGCGAACCATGACCCCGAAGATACCTGATCTGCGCTATCCCATCGGGCAGTTTTCGCCCTCGGGCTCGGTCACGCGGGACCGGGTCGACGCCTGGACGGACGACATCGCGGCGCTGCCGGCCGACCTGCGGCGAACCGCCGCGCGGCTGACCGACAGCCGGCTCGACACCCCGTATCGCCCGGGCGGCTGGACCGTCCGGCAGGTCGTTCACCATCTGCCGGACAGCCACATGAACAGCCTCGTCCGCTTCAAGTGGGCGACCGAAGACCGCCCGGTCATCAAGCCCTATGACGAGAAAGGCTGGGCCGCGCTGCCGGACGTTCGGGCCCCCATCGCCGCCTCGCTCGATCTCCTCGACGCGCTCCACCGCCGCTGGGTGGACCTGCTGCGCGGCCTGAGCTGGCCGCAACTGCAGCGCGAGTTCGTGCACCCGGAGTCGGGCGCCGCCACCCTGGCCGTCACCGTGGGCGCCTATGCCTGGCACGGCCGGCATCATCTCGCGCACATCGAGCGGCTGATCGTACGCGAGGGCTGGAGCTGAGCGCCCCGATGCCGGACCAGCCGCTCGCGAACCAGGTGGCCGTGGTCGCGGGGGCCACGCGCGGGGCCGGGCGCGGAATCGCCCGCATGCTGGGGGCGGCGGGCGCCACCGTCTACTGCACCGGACGCAGCGTGCGCGGGCGCCCCGCCACCGCCGGCCGCCCCGAGACGATCGAGGAGACCGCGGAGCTGGTGACCACGGAGGGGGGCCGCGGCCTCGCCGTGCGGACGGACCACACCGTCGAATCGGAGGTCGAGCGGCTCTTCGCCCGCGTCCGCGCCGAGCGGGGCCGGCTCGACGTACTGGTCAACGACGTCTGGGGCGGCGATACGCTGACCGAGTGGGGAACGCCCTTCTGGGAGCTGTCCACGGCCCGGGGACTGGAGCTGCTCGAACGCGCGGTTCACAGCCACATCATGACGAGCCGCCACGGCGTCCCCCTGATGGTCGAACGCAACGCCGGGCTCGTCGTCGAGGTCACCGACGGCGACACCTTCGGGTATCGCGGCAACTTCTTCTACGACGTCGCGAAGAACGCCGTCATCCGGCTCGGTTATGCGATGGCGGCCGACCTGCACGCGCACCGGGTGACCGCCCTGGCGATCACGCCGGGGTTTCTGCGGTCCGAGGCGGTGCTCGAGTCCTTTGGGGTCGCCGAAGCGAACTGGCGGGACGCCGTCGAGAAGGACCCGTACTTCGCCGAATCGGAGACACCGTGCTACGTCGGGCGGGCGGTGGCGGCGCTGGCCGCCGACCCGAACGTCGAGGTCAAGAGCGGCGGGCTGTTCTCGAGCTGGGCGCTGGCGAAGGAGTACGGCTTCACCGACGTGGACGGCGGCCGGCCGGATTGGGGCACTTTCTTCCCGCGCAGGGTGCGGGAAACCATCGAGCGGGACACGCCGCCGAACGAGATGGACTTGTTCGTGGTCCGCAACCGGTTGTACCAGGTGGATGGCGACCCCTCGGCGGCCGACGAAGCCGCGCGCCTGCGAGCCTATCTCGATCGCCATCGCTGACCCGCGATCGCGTCACCCACCGAGAACCCCCTGCCGGAGCCGGGAAGCCGGCCGCCGTTCGCGAGGCCACCGCCGGTGACGCTGGCGTCGACGTGTCCACCCGCACGCGCAGGCGGCCGGCGGTCAGTAGGCCACCGCCCACCCTTCGCGGCGGCGGTCGGCGCCGGCGTGGCGACGGCCCGCGATCTGGTCGATCAGTACCGCCTGGGCGCCGCCGAACTCGGCCGTCCATCCGCTGCGCGCGTGCACGGTGTAGCCGCGGGCGGTCAGGGCGTCGCGGACGTCTTGCGGGACCCGGTCCTCGATGGCGAGCGAGCCGTCCCCCCGCCGCCGCAGCCGCGGCGCGTCGATCGCCTCCTGCGGGTTCATGCCGAAGAGCTGCATGTTGTTGATGACCTGCACGAGCGTATGCGTCTGTCCGTCGCCGCCGGGGGTGCCGACGGCGACCCACGGCAGGTCGTTGCTGAGGATGATGACCGGACAGAGCGTGTGGAGGGGACGCCGCCGCGGCGCGAATGCGTTGGGATGGTCCTCGTCGAACCGGAAGAGCGACCCGCGGTTGTGCAGCACGATCCCGGTGTCGGGCACCACGAGCCCCGAGCCGAAGGTGGCGAAGAGGCTCTGTATCAGCGAGACGACGTTGCCGTACTGGTCCACCGCGATCACGTAGACCGTGTTCGGATGATCTTCGCCACGCTCGACATGGACCGCCGGCGCCGGGCCGGCCGGGTCGATGGCCGACGCGAGCTGGCGAATGCGGTCGGGGTCGAGCAGATCGTCGACGGAGACCCGCATGGCGGCGGGGTCGGCCACCTCGCGGTCCCGGTCGGCGAACGCCAGCCGGATCGCCTCGGACACGGTGTGCAGATAGTCCGCCGAGTTGTGGCCGAGGGCGGCGAGGTCGGCATCGACCTGCTGCAGCAGCGCCAGCTCTTCGAGCAGCGTCACCCCCTGCGTGTTCGGGGGGAACGCCTGCACCTCGAGGTTCTGGTAGCGCGTGACGATGGGCTGGGTCCACTCCGGCAGATAGTCGGCGAGGTCGTTGGGCATGACGAGCCCGCCGCGCTCCTGCAGGAAGCCCACGATGCGGCGGCTGAGGGCCCCGGTGTAGAACTCCTCCCAGCCTGCTTCCTGCAGCGTCCGGAGGGTGGCGGCGAGGTCGGGGCGCGGTAGGATGCCGCCGGCCGGCGGGGGGGCGCCGCCGGGCAGGAAGATGCGCGCCGCTTCCGGGTCCCGCCGCAGCTTGTCGGCGGCGCCGGCGATGTCCTCGGCGAGCCGCTCGGAAACCGGCAACCCCGCCGTGGCGAGGTCGACGGCCGGCTGCAGGGCCTGCGCGAAGCCGATCGTCCCGAAGCGGCGCAGGCCCTCTGCCCAGGCCCCGACGGTGCCGGGGACCGAGACGCTGAGGGGGCCGGCGCCCGGCATCCGCTCGAGGCCCTCGGCCTTCAGCTCCTCCAGCGTCCTGGCGCTGCCCGAGCGTCCCGAGCCGTTCAGGGCGTAGGTCAGCTTCGTGCCCGAGTCCCAGTACAGCAGGAACATGTCGCCGCCCACCCCGTTCATGTGGGGCCGCGCGACGGCGAGCACGGCCGCCGCGGTGATCGCGGCATCCATGGCGAGCCCGCCGGCCTGCAGCACCTGCAGGCCGGCTTCGGCCGCGAGGGGATGGCCGGCGGTGACCGCGGCCTCGGTGCCCAGGGCGTCGCGTCCCGGTTCCGCGTTACGTGAGAGCGGGGAGGAGCAGGTTGCCGCGGTCAGGACGACGCCGGCGACGATGCCGCTCAGGATCGCGGCGGCGGGCGGTCGCGGGAGTCGACGATGGCTGCGGTGTGCGGGCATGGCTTCCCTCCCAATCGGTCCGGTCTCATCGATTCTACGCCTGTCTGCGCCGGCGCGGCGCGTGGTGCGGATGTTCCCGTCGTCGGGCGCCGATCGAGGCGCCGGTCGACGCCGGAGAGCGGAGGCGGGCGGCGCGGGTGCGGGTCCGCCGCGCCGGCCGGGACGTCCGGCCGCCGTGCGGGGCGTCTCTGATAGGATGGCGCGCATGGTGGACAAACCCGACTCGTTCGACAAGCTGCCGCTGCCCGAGACGAGCCCTCGCGGGCTCCTCCGGCATTTCGGTCCCGGCCTCATTCTGATGATGACGGGCATCGGCACGAGCCATCTGGTGACGGCGCCGGCGGCGGGCGGCCGGTTCGAGTACGCCCTGCTGTGGTGCATCCCGGTCGCCTACATCTTCAAGTACTACGGCTTCGAGATGGCGTTCCGGTTCACGAACGCCACCGGGCGCAGCATGCTCGATGCCTATACCACCGCGCCGGGGAAGTGGCCGGTCTGGTACGTGCTGATCACGACCCTGGTGCAGTGCGCGCTGGGGCAGGCGGGTCGGCTGGCGGCGGCCGCCGCGGTGCTGTTCTTCGTGTTCTCGGAGTATCTCGGACTGGGGCTGCCGAGCTGGCTGTACGGGCTCGGGCTGGGGGTGCTCGCGGTCGCCATCATCCTGTACGGGCGCTATGCCGCGGTCGAGTTGGCCACCAAGGTGCTCGCGGGGGTGCTGTTCGTGTCGACGGTGGGGGTGTACCTGTTCGAGCCGGCGCCGATCTCGGCGATGGGACGGTTCTTCACGGTCGAGATTCCCGGCGGATCGTGGCTCATCATCGCGGCGTTTCTCGGGCTGCTGCCGACCGGCATCGACGTCTCGCTGCAGGCCTCGGAGTGGGGCAAGGCGAAGCGGGTGGGCATGGGGCGCATTCGGGAGCAGCTCGAGCGGGAGGGCTATGCCCGCCCGTTCGACGCCTTCTCGTCGAACGCGGAAGACCTCCGCGTCGAAGTCTCGAAGCTGCCGGCGCACGCGCAGGAGTACTGCCGGCGCTGGTTCCGCATCGGCATCCTGGACTTCACGATGGGACACATCGTGTCGTTCGTGCTCGCGACCATCTTCCTGTTGCTGGCCGCGGTGTGGCTCTATCCCAGCGAGGTGGCCGGCAACGCGGTGATCGGCGAGATCGCCCGCATCTTCACCGAGAGCGGCGGGCCGGCGATGATGATGGTGTTCCTCGGCGGCGCGTTCGCCGCGACCTTCTCGACCGCCTTCAACTACTTCGACGGCTGGCCCCGGGTGGTGGCCGCGTGCTGCCGGAACCTGTTCCGGGGGACGGCCGAGCTGTCCGGCATAGCCGCCGAGGGGGTTACCGCGGCGCACCGGCGAGCCTGGTGGTCCGAGTACAACATCTACCGCATCACGATGTTCTACTCCCTGATCGCGGCGGTGGTGATCATCGCGGGCCTGCCGCGGCCGGTGTTCCTGATACTGGTGTCGTCGGCGCTCGCGTTCTTCATCGCGCCGGTCATCTTCTTTCTGAACATCTACTACTGCCTGACCATCATTCCGAAGACCGAGAAGGGGTTCTATCCGTCGCAGCCGGTGATCTGGTTCAGCTGGTTCAGCCTCGCCGTGTTCACCGCGCTGACCTTCGTCATCATCCTCGCGCGGGTGTTCGGCGTGACCCTGTTCGGCGGGTAGGACCATGCGCCGCAGGAGTTTCGCGCCGGCGAAACTTCCAACGTGACCGCAGGGTCGCAGGCGGCGATTCCCGGACCGGAGTGGGGAGCATGCAATCAGCATCGCCGGCGATTCGGAGTGCCGCGGCGGGGGCCGCCTGCTGGTGGCTCGCGCTCTCGGCGTCGGCGGCGGGACAGCCGTTCGACGTCGAGGTCACCCATCAGGCCCGGGGGGTGTTCCCCGGCGAGGCGGTCCTCGTCTCCGTTTCGTCGCCGGAACGGCTGGCCTCGGTCGAGGGGACGATCTTCGATCGCACCGTCCATTTCCACCACGGAGACGACGGCTCGTGGCGGGGGCTCGTCGGCATCGATCTGATGGTCGACCCCGGCGACCACGATCTCGTGCTGCGGATCACCGCGGCCGGGGGCGCGGCCCTGACTCGCGTCCACAACCTGGCGGTGGCCGACAAGGCGTATCCCACCCGCCATCTGACGGTGGAGCCGCGCTACGTCGAGCCGCCCCCGGAGGTCGCGGCCCGGATCGAGCGCGAGTACCTGCGCCAGACCGCGATCTTCGCTACCGACACCCCGGAGCGGCTCTGGCGCGGGGCGTGGGTCCGCCCCGTCCGCGGGCGCGCGAACAGCCGGTTCGGCAGCCGCAGCGTGTTCAACGGCCAGCCCCGGAACCCCCACAGCGGCGCCGACTTCCTGGCCGGCGTGGGCACCCCCGTCGCCGCCCCCAACCGCGGCCGGGTGGTCCTGGCCGGCGACACCTACTTCTCGGGCGGGTCGGTCATTCTCGACCACGGCTGGGGCCTCTACTCGTACCTGGCCCATCTCTCGCGGATCGTCGTCGAGGAGGGCGACGTGGTGCAGCAGGGCGACGTGGTGGGCGACTCGGGAGCCACCGGACGGGTCACCGGCCCCCATCTGCACTGGACCGTGCGCATGAGCGGCGCGCGGGTCGACCCCCTGTCGGTGCTCGAGATCCTGCAGGACTGAGCCGTCCGCGGGCCGACCGCCGCGCCCGGGCCCGGGCTCACACCGCTCCGGGACGGCCGCGTTCGTTCAACCCGCCCCGTCGGCGCCCGGTCGGGGGCCGGTGAGGGGCCGGCGCGTGCCGGGTCCGTCGGAACGGGCGGCGGCATGGCCGGCCGATCGCACCGAGACGCACGCCCGGATGGGCTATACTGGAGCGTCGAGGCCGGGAAGCCATCCCATGCTTGCTCTCTTCACTCACCTGCGCTCTCGCGGGTAGTTTCCGCCTTTCACGACAGCTCTGCCGCCCCGTCGACGGGCACCCACGCCGGGATGCCCGGTCCCCGTGCGATCCAGGGCGGCCGGCGGTGAGTCCCTTCCGGCAGCGGGGCTGGCTCGGCCTCTCGTTCGTTCGGCTCGGTGGTTCCGCCGCGTTTCGTCTTCGACGCGGCCGCGTTTCTCGCGGTCCTCGGTCTTTCTCGTGGTGCTCTGATGTCGTTCTCCGATGTCGTTTCCGACCCTCGACCCACGCCGGCGGCGCGTGACGCGGGCTTCTGGGGTGACGTGCGCGACGTGTTGCGCGCCGCGCCCCGCGACTACACCAGCGGCAGCCTCGGCCGCGCGGTGCTGCTGCTGGCCATCCCCATGGTCCTCGAGATGGGGATGCAGTCGGTGTTCTCCGTCGTCGACGTCTACTTCGTCGGCCGCCTCGGCTCGGAGGCCGTCGCCATCCTCGGTCTGTCCGACTCGCTGATCGCCCTCGTGTTCGCGGTCTCGATGGGCCTGAGCATGGGGGCCGCGGCGATGGTGTCGCGTCGCGTCGGCGAGGGGAAGCCCGAGCGCGCCTCGGCCGCCGCCGTCCAGGCCATCGCCTGCGGTTGCGCGGTGTCGTTCGCGCTGGGCCTGGCCGGCGTGGTCTGGGCGTCAGACCTCCTGGCGCTGCTCGGGGCCTCGCCCGAGATGGCCGCGAACGGCCGCACCTTCACCGCGATCATGCTCGGCGGCTGCGTCACGGTGACGCTGCTGTTCATGATCAACGGCATCTTCCGCGGGGCCGGCGATCCGGTGCTCGCGATGCGGGCGCTCTGGCTCGCCAACCTCGTCAACATCGTGCTCGATCCGATCCTGATCTTCGGTCTCGGACCGATCCCGGCGCTGGGTCTGGAGGGGGCGGCGATCGCGACCACCGTGGGACGCGGCCTCGGCGTCGCCTACCAGCTTCGCGCCCTCTCGGACCGGAACCGCCGCGTGTTCGTCGACTGGCGGCGGGCGCGCCTCGAGCTGCAGACGCTGCTGCGCCTGCTGCGCGTCAGCGGCATCGGCATCGTGCAATACCTCGTGGGGACCGCGAGCTTCCTCGGGCTCATCCGCATTCTCGCGCCGTTCGGCGAAACGGTGCTGGCCGGCTATACGGTCGCCATCCGCATCATCATCTTCGTGCTGCTGCCGGCGTGGGGCGTCGGCAACGCCGCGGCGACGCTGGTGGGGCAGAACCTCGGCGCCGGCCGGCCGGATCGGGCCGAGCAGGCCGTGTGGTTCACGGCGCGCCTGAACACGCTCTTCCTGGGCGTCGTCGGCGTGGTGTTCGTCGTCTTCGCGCGGCCCATCGTCGGGCTGCTGGCCGCCGATCCGGACGTGGCGGCGGTCGCCGCCACCTGCCTGCGCATCGTCGCCGCCAGCTACGTGTTCTGGGGATTCGGCCTCGTCACCGTCGTGGCGTTCAACGGCGCCGGCGACACCACCACCCCCACCTGGATCAACTTCTTCGTCTACTGGGTGGTGCAGCTCCCGCTCGCCTGGACGCTGGCCGGCCCGGCCGGCGTCGGCCCCTCCGGGGTGTTCGTGACGGTGGCGGTCTGCCAGACTCTGATGGCGGCGGTGGGCGTGCTCGCGTTCCGGCGCGGCCGGTGGAAGTCGCGCGCCCTGTAGGCGAGGCAGCGGGCGGGCGTCGATCCGCCTCGCACCGGCGGCTTGTTCCGGCGGTCCGGCGCATCGCGGGCATGGCCGGGGAGGTCTCGTCGAGGAACGGAATCGGTTGCATGACGGGAGGAAAGCTGCCTCGGTATGTGATTACGGTGATTACGGTATGATGCCTGAAGGGGGATCCAGACGATGGGAAAGGCGACCGCCGTCCGCGAGCTGAAGCTGATCGACATCGGCAATTCCAGAGGCATCCGCCTCCCCAAGGTGATGCTGCAGAAGTATGGCTGGAGCGACTTGCTCGTCGTCGAGGAAACCAACGACGGCGTCTTCCTGCGCGGCGGGGCGGCGAACAGGCTCTCCTGGGAGGACACGTATCGGGCGATGGCGGCGGAGGGTGAGGACTGGAGCGACCTGGACGCGACGGACGCCGACGGCCTGGACTGATGGCGGCCTTTCCTCAGAGATACGTCATCTACCTCGCCGATCTCAATCCCACCGTCGGCGGCGAGATCCGCAAGGTCCGGCCGGTGGTGGTCGTCAGCCGGAACGAAATGAACCGCTTTCTGGAAACGGTCGTCGTGTGTCCGCTGACGTCCGTCCTGCACCCGCGATGGCGTGGGCGGCTGCAGGTACGATGCGCCGGGAAGGATGCCGAAATCGCGGTGGACCAGATCCGGACCATCAGCAAGCAGCGGCTGCGGCAACGACTCGACCGGCTCCCTGCCGCCGACTGCCCCCAACTGCGCCGCCTGGTGACGGAGATGTACGGAGAGTAGAAACGGGCTCGCGGACTGCCATGGATCAGCGGCGGGGAATCCTCTTTGCCGGCGCACCGGCTGCCCAGCGGGCCGCGAGCGCGGCGGTGGATCCATGAAAGATGCAATATCTGGTGCGTACTTTCATGGAGCGTCATCGATTTCAGCCGTTTCCCCCGATCGCGCTCCGCCCCCCCGTGCCGGCGGCGAGCACGCGTGCCTGCGCCAGTGTGATACCATGCCTGCATATAGAGCATGCAGTACACGATTCGAGCGGTTCCCGACGCGATCGATCGCGCCATTCGGCAGCGGGCCAGACGCGAAGCCAGGAGCCTCAATGCGGTCGTCATCGACGCGCTGGCCCACGGGCTGACGCTGGATGCCGCGCCTGTCCGGCACACCGACCTCGACCCCCTGATCGGCACCTGGCAGGACGACCCGGACTTCGACCGCGCCGTCGCCGAGTTCGAACGCGTCGACGACGAGTCGTGGAAATGAACGTCGCCCTCGACACCAACGCCTACCGCGACTTCATGCGGGGCGTCGTCGAACGGGTCGAGATCGTCCGCGCCGTGCAGGCGGTCGTCCTGCCGTTCATCGTCCTCGGCGAGCTCCGCGCCGGTTTCGCCGCCGGCGATCGGGAATCGACAAACGCCGCCAACCTGCAACGGTTCCTGGCCAGCCCTCGAGTGTCCGTCCTCCTGCCCGACCAACAGACGACACACCACTATGCGCAATTGCACCAGCAACTTCGCAACGACGGACTCCGGATACCGACCAACGACCTGTGGATCGCGGCCCTCGTCGTGCAGCATGACCTGGTGCTCTGCACGTCCGACCGCCGTCTTCGGCAGATTCCGCAACTCGTGACCTGCTGAGCGACGATCATGGCCACGGTGAACGTTCACGAAGTCAAGACCCGGCTCTTCGTGGGACTGTCGGTTGAGGCGTGTCCGTGACCAGACGCAGACTGCCGATCGGCATCCAGACCTTCCGGGAGCTTCGCGAGAGAGACTGCTACTACGTCGACAAGACGGCCTACGTCGCGCGGCTGACCGACGAAGGCAAGCACTACTTTCTCTCTCGCCCGCGCCGCTTCGGCAAGAGCCTCTTTCTGGACACGCTGCGTAGCGCCTTGTCGAGATCGGCATCAAGCCGTGGCTCGGTGGGCCGGCGTTTGGCCGTCGCGAGCATCTGACGCTTCATGTCGGCGATGATCCGTTGGCGCTCGGCCGTGTACGCGTCCGGATTGAGGGGCGCGATCAGCCGCACGGGATCTCCGGCCAAGCCCTCCCCGAGCGGCTGGCAGTTCGCCGTGCCCTCCCAGGCGGCGAGCGCCTGACACTCGGTCCAGCTTTCCGCCCGACCGAGGTACCCGATAGCGTGGGCAAGGTCGGCGGCAAGCGCGAACGCCTCGGGTTCCAGCGCCACGCGCGGCCAGGCGGCGACCAGGGTCGAACCGCTGGGCAGCCTGAGGAAGGCGTCGAAGACGAGCGTCGTCTTCGGTCGCCCCTTGTCGAGTCCTCCGGTCGGCATGTAGTGACGCGTGTGCGCGTGGATCGCTCCCGTCGGCAGGCTGTACTCCGGTAACGACCCTGCGAGCGTGTCGATCAGCGACGCGAGATCGTTCTCCGACCAGCGTGCCCGGTCGCCCTTGCGCCAGTAGGAGGCGATCAGCGCGCGCAGCAGACGCCACGGCTCGGGCGGCCAGGCGACGTCTGCTTCGTTGACGTTGCGACCCCCGCGGCCTCATTGAAGCACGACTCACCCCCGTGCGGGTCGACTGACACGGGCAGCATCCGCGGGGTCTGCCCCCGCGGCCTCATTGAAGCTGGAGGCTGCCCGGCGTCGAGCGCTCGATCATCCGCGTGCATCCGCGGGGTCTGCCCCCGCGGCCTCATTGAAGCGTCACCGGCGAGCAGGTCCTCCAGGCCTACCGGACCGAGCATGCATCCGCGGGGTCTGCCCCCGCGGCCTCATTGAAGCATGGTCGCTGGCAGCGCCGCGATGATGTCGTCTTCCAGGGCATCCGCGGGGTTTGCCCCCGCAGGCCTCATTGAAGCCGGTAGCTGCCCGCCGCTTGGTGCGGATCCCGCGGTCGTGCTATGGATGAGCCCGTGAGGGGCAGCAGAGCGGTAGGTCGGCCTACGGCCTCGGTAGCCGTAGTCGGCTGGCGTGGTACGGCGGCAGCGTCGTGCCGGGTGACCGAAGGCGATTGGTGCGGAAGGGGGGATTTGAACCCCCATGAGCCATAGGCTCGCTAGCCCCTCAAGCTAGTGCGTCTGCCAGTTCCGCCACTTCCGCATGGGTGGTGCGACCGTTTTCTACTGAGGTTCTTCCGGCGGGTCGGCCGGCTCCTCGGTCTCCGCGTCGGGCTCGGCCGCGTCCGCCGGGGCGACCGATGCGGGGGCGGCGTCCAAGGGGGCGGTTAGCGGCGGAGGCGGGAAGCCGGGGCCGTCCACACCGCTCAGCACCGAGCTGGTGCCGCGCTGGCCCATGATGGCGAGGGTCATCGACCCGATCATGAACAGGGCGCCGAGCACGGTCGTGAGCCGGGTCAGCACGGTGGCGCTGGCGCGGGCGCCGAAGGCGGCGTCGCTGCCGCTGCCGCCGAAGGCCGCCTGGAGGCCGCCGCCCTTGCCCTGTTGCATCAGGACCGCGATCAGCAGGAACAGGCAGACGAACACGTGCGCGGCGGTGAGGATAATGCTCAGCATCGTTCTTCCATTATACGGCCAATTCGGCGCGCGGCCGGCTGGCGGCAACGATTTCGGCGAAGGCGGCGGGGTCGAGACCGGCGCCGCCGACGAGGGCGCCGTCGACGTGCGGCTGCGCCATCAGGGCGGCGGCGTTGGCCGGCTTGACGCTGCCGCCGTAGAGGATGCGGCAGGCGCCGGCGGCGGCGTCGCCGAAGTGGGCGGCGAGCCGGGCCCGGATGCGGGCGTGGGCGGCGCCGGCCTGGTCGGGGGTGGCGACGCGGCCGGTTCCGATGGCCCAGATCGGTTCGTAGGCGACGACGGCGCGGCTCGCCTGGGCCGGCGAGAGGTCGGCGAGGCCCTGCGCGATCTGGCGGTCGAGGACATCGAAGGTGCGGTCGGCTTCGCGTTCTTCCAGCGTCTCGCCGACGCAGACGATGGGCGTCAATCCGGCGGCGGCGACCGCGCGGGTCTTGGCGTTGACGCCGGCGTCGGTCTCGCCGAACAGCTGGCGGCGCTCGGAATGACCGATGATGGCGAGGGTGACGCCGCACGCCTGGAGCATGGGCAGGCTGACCTCGCCGGTGAACGCGCCCTGCGGTTGGGCGTGGACGTTCTGCGCCGCAACGCCGATTCGTCGGCCGGCCGCGAGGCCCGCCAGCGCGTCCACGAGGGCGGGCAGGGCCGGGAACGGCGGGGCGAGGACGATGTCGACGTCGGTGATGTCGCGGACGCGGGGGACGAGCGCGCGGGCGTAGTCGACCGCCTCGCGGACGGTCTTGTGCATCTTCCAGTTGGCGGCGACGAATGGGCGTCTGGACACGGGTCTTAGCTCCCTTCGGGGGCATCCGGCAGCGCCGCGACGCCCGGCAGCGTGCGGCCGCCGAGGAACTCGAGCGATGCGCCGCCGCCGGTCGAGACGTGGGTGATTCGCTCGGTGACCCCGGCCCGCCGGACGGCGGCCACCGAGTCTCCTCCCCCCACGATCGACGCGGCGGGGCTGGCCGCGACGGCCCTCGCGACGGCGAGGGTGCCGCGGGCGAAGGGCTCGATCTCGAAGACGCCCATCGGTCCGTTCCACAGGACGGTGCGGGCGGCGGCGACGGCTTCGCGATAGCGGTCGACGGTGCGCGGACCGATGTCGACGCCGAGCCGGTCTCCGATGGCGGGGTCCGCGACGTCGATGGCGGCGTGGGCGGCATCGGCGTCGAGCCGGTCGGCGACGACGTGGTCGTCCGGCAGCTCGAGTCGCACCGCTTGGGTGCGCGCCGTCCGCTCGATGTCGCGGGTGGTGTCGACGAGGGTCTCTTCGACCAGCGATCGACCCACCGGGCGCCCGCGGGCCTTCAGGAAGGTGTAGGCCATGGCGCCGCCGACGAGCAGGGCGTCGAGGCGGGGCAGCAGGTTGCCGATGACCTCCAGCTTGCCCGAGACCTTGGCGCCGCCGAGGATGCCGACGAACGGCCGCGGCGGCGACTGGAGGAGCGCGCCGAGGTGCTGCAGCTCGCGGGTCATCAGCAGCCCCGCGGCGGCGTCCGCTACGTGGCTCACGATGCCGGTGGTCGAGGCGTGGGCCCGGTGCGCGGCGCCGAAGGCGTCGTTGACGTAGGCGTCGCTCGAGGCCGCCAACGCGGCGGCGAATTCGGGGTCGTTGGCCTCTTCGCCGGCGTGGAAGCGCAGGTTCTCGAGCAGCACCAGGCCGCCGCGACCGGCCCGGGACAGCGCCGCGGTGACCGGTTCGCCGACCGCGTCGGGCGCGAAGACCACCGGGCGGCCGAGCAGCTCGGACAGGTGCGCCGCGACGGGCCGCAGCGTGAACGCGGGATTCGCGCGCCCCTTCGGTCGCCCCAGATGGGAGCCGACGACGAGCGTCGCCCCCCGGTCGAGGGCCAGCCTCAGGGTGGGGACGGCGGCGCGAATGCGGGTGTCGTCGCCGACGACGCCGTCGCGCAACGGGACGTTGAAGTCGACGCGCACGAACAGCCGGCGCCCGTCGAGCTCGAGGTCGTGGATGCTTCGCTTGGGCACGGTTGCCTGAAGGCCGCCCGGGCGGACGCGGGTCCGAAGGGCTTCCGGCGCTACAGTCCCTTGTCGGCCAGGAACGTGACGAGGTCCACGCACCGGGACGAATAGCCCCATTCGTTGTCGTACCAGGACAGCAGCTTCACGAAGTCGTCCTGCATGACGCTCGTATACGACGCGTCGACGATGGACGAGTGGGGGTTCCCCTTGAAGTCGATCGAGACGAGGGGCTCGCTCGCCACGTGGAGTATCCCGCTGAGCGGCCCGTCCGCGGCGGCGGCGAAGGCGGCGTTCACCGACTCGGCGGTGGCGGGGCGGTCGACCTGAACGACGAGGTCGACCACCGACACGTTCGGGGTCGGCACCCGGATGGAGATCCCGTCCAGCCGGCCCTTGAGCTCGGGCAGCACCTCGCCCACGGCGGCGGCGGCGCCGGTGGTCGTGGGAATCATGGAGAGCCCGGCCGAGCGGGCCCGGCGCAGGTCCTTGTGGGGGAGGTCGAGGAGCTTCTGGTCGTTGGTGTACGAGTGCACGGTGGTCATCCACCCCCGCTTGAGGCCGAACCGGTCGTGCAGCACCTTGGCGACGGGGGCCAGACAGTTGGTCGTGCAGGAGGCGTTCGAGATGATCCGGTGGCGGTCGGGGTCGTAGAGGTCGTGGTTCACGCCGAGCACGACGGTCAGATCGGGCTGCTTGGCGGGGGCGGTGATGATGACTCGCCGGGCGCCGGCGGCGAGGTGCTTGGCCGCGTCGTCGCGCTTCGCGAAGATGCCGGTCGACTCGAGCACGACGTCGACGCCCAGCTCGCCCCAGGGCAGGTTGGCCGGATCACGCTCGGCGGTGACGCGGAAACGCCGATCTCCCATTCGGATGCCGTCGCCCTCGACCGCCACCTCGTCGCTGAGGTTGCCCAGCACCGAGTCGTACTTCAGCAGGTGGGCGAGCGTCGCCGCGTCGGTGATGTCGTTCACCGCCACGATCTCGATCCCGCTCGCGTCCCGGGCCGCCCGCATGATGTTGCGGCCGATACGGCCGAATCCGTTGATGCCTACTCGTGTCGCCATGCCCTGTCTCGACTTTCCTCCGGCTCGGCGCGCCTCTGATCGGCGCATCCCTGATTACGGTCCACAAACGATCTATTGTAATTTATGGCGTGGCGGTCCGGTCAAACCGGAGGGCGGCGCCCGGCCACGGAACCGTGCCCGCTCGAGGCGTTCGGGCACCCCCGCCTCGCTCTGTCGAAGGCCCGGAGGCGGTCCGCATCGATGCATGTCCTGTACAGCGTGGCCATCGTCTGCTACGCCCTGTCGATGGCCCCGCGCCTCGTGTACGAAGCGGTCCGCCACCGCAAGTACATCGGGACGCTGCGCGAACGCTGGGGGTACCTGCCGGCCGGCATCGATCCGGCCGGGCGGCCGTCGATCTGGATTCACGCGGTGTCGGTGGGCGAGGTGCAGGCCGCCCGCACCCTGATTCCGGCGTTGCGCGACCGCTATCCCGGCCATGGGCTGTGGCTGTCGACCACCACCCGGACCGGCCGGGCGGTCGCGGCCCGGATCGAGGCGGTCGACGGCCTGTTCTACTTTCCTCTCGATCTGCCGGTCGTCGTCGACCGGGTGCTGGACCGCGTGCGGCCGGCGCTGTTTCTCGCGGTGGATACCGAGCTTTGGCCCAACCTGCTGCGGCGCTGCGCCCGGCGCGGGGTCGGGACGATGCTCGTGAACGGGCGTATCTCGGATCGGTCGTATCCGCGCTACCGTCTGGTACGGTGGTTCTTCCGGCGCGTGCTCGCCGACGTGGACCGGTGCTGCGCCCAGAGCGAGGAATCGGCCCGCCGTCTCGTCGATCTCGGCGCGCCGCCCGACCGGGTCGTCATGACCGGCAATCTGAAGTTCGACGCCACGCCGGCGCCGCGCCCCGACGCGCGGTCTCGGGACGAGGGCCTCTTGCGGTTGTTCCGCTTCGCGCCGGATCGACCGGTCCTCATGGCGGCCAGCACCCACCCCGGCGAGGAGGGCCCGGTGCTGGATGCCTTCCTGCGGCTTCGGACCCGCGTGCCCGGCCTCGTCCTGGTGCTCGCGCCGCGGCATCCCGAGCGCGGCGCCGAGGTGACCGCGCTCGCGGCCCGGCGGGGAGTCGCGGCCGTGCGCCGCAGCCGGCTTCCGGGGGACGGAGCCCGGCCGGCCGGCGTTGTCGTGCTCGATACCGTCGGCGAGCTGGCCACGTTGTTCCAGGTGGCGACGGTCGTCTTTCTCGGGGGAAGCCTGGTGCCGGCGGGCGGGCACAACGTGATAGAGCCGGCCGCCTGGGGCAAGCCGGTGGTGTTCGGACCGCATATGCAGAACTTCGCCGAGATCGCCGACCTGTTTCTCGCGAACCGGGCCGCCCGCCAGGTCGCCGCGGTCGGCGAGCTGGAGCCGGTGCTGGCGGAGCTGCTGGCCGACGCGCCGCAACGCGACGCGCTGGGGACCGCCGCCCGCAACCTGGTGGCGGCCAATCGTGGGGCCGCCGCGCGCAGTCTGGCGGAGATCGCGGCAGTGCTGCCGCCGCCCGGCGCCCCCGCGCCGGACCCGACGCGGGCGGCGGCGCCGCGCTGACGAGGACAGGACCCTGCTGCGGTTGCTCAGCCGTCTGTATGGCGAAGCGGCGTGGCGCCGCCGGCGGTGGTACGCCCGGCGCCCCCGGGCCCGGCGCCGGCTCGCCCGGCCGGTCATCAGCGTGGGGGCGCTCGCGGCCGGGGGCAGCGGCAAGACGCCGCTGGTCGCCTGGCTGGCCAGGATGCTGGTGGGGATGGGGGAGCGGCCGGCCATCCTGAGCCGCGGGTACGGGCGCGCCGATCCGGTCGAGGGGGCGGCAGTGATACGAAACTTCCAGCGAACCGTCGGCAGCCTGTCGATCGCCGGCGACGAGCCGTGGATGCTGGCCCGTGCGCTCGACGGGGTCGCCATCGTGGTGGCGGCCGACCGCCATCTCGCCGGCCGTCTCGCCGAGACCTGCCTGGACGCCACCGTCCATCTGCTCGATGACGGGTTTCAGCATTTCCAGCTGGAACGGGGGACCGATCTGGTCCTGCTGTCGGCCGCCGATCTCGACGATGCGGCGGTGCTGCCGGCGGGGCGCCTGCGCGAGCCCCTGGCGACCGCGCGTTGCGCCGACGCCCTGCTCCTGGTCGACGTGCCGGGCGACCGCCGCGCCGCGGTCGAGGCGCGGCTGCGCCCGGCCCGGCTGTTCCACGTGGACCGGCGGGCCGGCGCGGTCCGGGTGCGGCCGCCGGGCGGAGGGACCGAGGCGCCGGACCCGGGGGCGCGGGTCGCCGCGGTGGCCGGCGTCGCCCGCCCGGAACGGTTCTTCGGCGACGTGCGGGCGGCCGGATACGACGTCGTTCGCGCCATCGCCTTCCCGGACCACCACCGGTTCGCGTCGCGCGACGTCGACCGCATTCAGGCCGAGGCCCGGCGCGCGGGGGCGCAGGCGATCGTGACGACGGACAAGGACTTCGTCCGCCTCGAGGCGTGGCTGCCGCTCGACCCCGTTCTGGCGACCATGCCGCTGACCTGTGCGGTGACCCCGGAGGCGCCGTTTCGCGCCTTCATCGCCGGCCGGCTCGCGGCCGAGCGGAGCGGGGGGCGGTGACGGCGGGAGCGCCGCGGCGGCCGATTCGCCATCGCGCGGAGTACCTGGCGGTGCGGGCGGTGCAGCTGGCGGTGCGGGGAATGCCGCCCCGATGGGCGGCGGCGGTGGGGGGCGGGCTGGGGCGGCTGTTCCATCGGTGGGACGACCGGCGCCGGAGCACCGCGACCGCCAACGTGCGGGCGGCCCTGCCGGGGCGGACCGAGGACGAGCACCGCGCCATCGTGGCGAACGCCTTCGCCAACGTCGGCCGGCACGTCATCGAGCTGCTGCGATTCGACGCGATGCGCGTCGACGAGATGATGGCGCGGGTGGAGTTCCAGGGGGCGGAGCATGTCGATCGGGCGCTGGCGGCGGGCCGCGGCGCGATGTTCTTCACCGGGCACTTCGGGTTCTGGGAGCTGCACGTCATGGCCCACGCGGTCCGGTTCGAACCGATCGTGATGGTGGCGCGCACGTTGGACAACCCGCTGCTCGAGGCGATGGTCGAGCGGGTCCGGACCCGGGTCGGCACCCGGGTCATTCCGCGGCAGGGGGCGGTGCGGGGGTTGCTGCGCGCGCTGCTCGATCGCCGCTCGGTCGGCATGATGGTCGACCAGCACATGCAGGACCGGAGCGCGGTGACGGTGGAGTTTCTCGGCCGGCCGGCCGCGACGACGTCGGCCATCGCCGCGCTGGCGTTGCGCACGGGGGCGCCGGTGATTCCGGTGTTCACGTTGCCGCGGCCCGGCCGGCGCTACCGCGTGGTCTACGAGCCCCCGGTCGAGATGCCCGACCCCGGGCGGGCCGACGCGGTGCAGGTCCTGACCCAGCGCTGCACCGACGTGCTGGAGTCCTACGTGCGCCGGCAGCCCGAGCTGTGGCTCTGGATGCACCGGCGCTGGCGCCTCGCCGAGGCCGCCCCGTCCCGATCGGATTTCGTGGATTCGCCAGGCGCCCGGGCGGGGAGACGGTGAACTCGTTGACACCCACGGGCGCCGTCGTTCCGGCGTGGGCTGGCGGGAGACGAGCCAGCCCCGCCGGGTGACGGGATTCTGGACACCGATGCGCGTGCTTGTACGGACACCCAACTGGCTGGGCGACGTCGTGATGGCGTTGCCGGCGCTCGCGGCGCTCCGGGCGCACTACCCGGGGGCGACCCTCGCGGCGGCGGCCCCCCGGCCCCTCGCTCCGCTGCTCTCGGCCGCGCCGGGGGTCGACGAGGTCGTCGGGGTGACGCGCGGCCGGGGAGGGCGCAGGTCCGAGGCGGAGGCGTTGCGGCGGGGGGGGTTCGACGTGGCGTTGCTGTTGCCCAACTCGTTCGGCTCGGCCTGGACCGCCCGCCGGGCCGGCATTCCGGAGCGCTGGGGGTTCGCCGGGCAGTGGCGGCGCGCCCTGCTGACCCGGGCGGTGACGCCCCCGCGCCGCCGCGGCGGTCCGGTGCATCACGTGGCCCGCTACCTCGAGCTGGTCCGCGGCCTGGGCATCGAGCCGGTCGCGGTCGAGCCCCGTCTCGCGGCGACGGCATCCATGCGCGCACGGGCCCGCAAGCTGCTCGCCGGCGGCGGCGACCCGGAGCGGCCGGTGGTGGGCATTGCGCCGGGGGCCGCCTACGGCTACGCCAAGCGGTGGCTGCCGGCGCGCTACGCCGGCGTCGCGGCCCGGCTGATTCGGGAGCGCGGCGTGCGGGTCGTGCTGCTCGGCAGCGTCCACGACCGGGATGCCGGGTATGCGATAGAATCCACCCTCGCGGCCGGGACGCGGCAACCCCCCGGGGTCCTGAACCTGATCGGACGGACCGATCTCTCGGAGTTGATCGGTCTCCTGGCCGCGTGCCGGACCCTGGTTGCCGGCGACTCCGGGGCGATGCACCTGGCGGCGGCGCTGGGGGTGCCGGTGACCGCCATCTTCGGTCCCACCGACGAGCGCCTGACCGCGCCGATCGGCGGGCACGCGGTGCTGACGCATCCGGTCTGGTGCCGCCCCTGCTTTTTCCGCGATTGTCCGATCGACCACCGGTGCATGACGCGCATCTCCGAGGCCGAGGTTCTGCAGGCGGCCGTCAGCCGGCTCGCCGGCGGCGCGGAGGCCGCGGCGCCGCGCCCGCGAGTGGACGGGCCATGAGCCGAACGGATGCCCGCGGCCGGTTCGTCCGATGATCCTGCCCTCCATTCATCCCGGGCCCGGCGACGAGGCGCTGCGTACCCGTCTGGTCGATCTGGTCGGATCGTTCGGGCGGCCCCGCATCGTCGTGGTCGGCGACCTGATCGCGGACGAGTTCATCTACGGCCGCATCGACCGGGTGTCCCGCGAGGCCCCGGTGCTGATTCTCAAGTACGATGCCGCCGAGGTGCTCCCCGGCGGGGCCGGGAACGCCGCGCACAACGTGACCGCTCTCGGCGCGGAGGCCCGGCTCGTGGGTTGCGTCGGGCGGGACGACATCGGTCGCCGGCTCTCCCGGAGCTTCTCGCGCGGGCTCGCGAGGACCGGTCTCGTGCGGTTGCCGGGGTATCGGACGCCGACCAAGACCCGCATTCTCGCGGGGGGGATTCACTCGGCCCGTCAGCAGGTGGTGCGCATCGACCGCGACGGGTCGCCGGTCACCGCGGAGGCGCGGGACGCGCTGGCGCAGGCGGCGGCCGAGGCGGTCGCGGGATGCGATGCGGTGGTCGTGTCCGACTACGGCACCGGATTGATCACGCCGCGGTTCGTGGCCGACCTGAAGCGCCGTCTGCCGCGCCGCAAGCGCGGCCCGGCGGTGCCGGTGCTGCTCGATTCCCGGTACGGGGTGCTGCAGTACCGCGGGTTGACGGTGGCGGTTCCCAACGAGTCGGAGGTCGAGCACGTGCTCGGGTGGGCCGTCGGCGAGGACGCCCGGGCCCTCGAGCGGGCCGGACGCACCATTCTGGAGCGCACGCGGATGCAGGCGGTGCTGATTACCCGGGGGAGCCGCGGGATGGCCCTGTTCGAGCCGGAACGTCCCACCCAGCACATCCCCATCCACGGCTCGGACGAGGTCACCGACGTCACCGGCGCCGGCGACACGGTGATCGCCACGATGGCGATGGCCCTGAGCGTGGGCGCCTCCTGCCTCGAAGCGGCGCTGCTCGCCAACTACGCGGGGGGGCTCGTGGTCATGAAACGCGGCACAGCCGTCGTCAGCGGGAGCGAGTTGCTGCACGCCGTCGAGAGCGACCTGGCATGACCGCCGCGAGGGGAAGCACGCCGGGGGTGGTCGTCACCGAGACCGATCTCCTGGAGCGGGTGCGCGCCGACCGCGCGGCCGGCCGGACGATCGCGTTCGCGAACGGGTGCTTCGACGTGCTCCACGTCGGCCACGCGCGGTACCTCGCGGGGGCCGCGGCGCTGGCGGACCGTCTGGTCGTGGCCGTCAACGACGACGCGTCGGTGGCGGCGCTGAAGGGGCCCGGCCGGCCGGTGCAGACGGCGGTCGAACGCGCCGAGCTGGTGGCCGGGTTCGCCGCCGCGGACTACGTCGTCGTGTTCGCCGATGCCACCGTCCACCGGCTGCTGGCCCTGTTCGAGCCGGACGTCCACTGCAAGGGGCCGGACTACACCGTCGACACGGTGCCGGAACGCGACGCCGTCCGCGCCTACGGCGGGCTCACGGTCATCGTGGGAGACGGCAAGACGCACTCGACCCGCGACCTCGTGGCCCGGATCCGCAGGCGGTAGGCGCCGAGGCGCCGCGGGGGACGGGGTCGCGGCCGGCCGGAGAGTCCGGAAGGGTCGGTTGGGGAGTCGGCGCCGTCAGGGTGGTGACGGAAACTACCCTGCCGTGCGACAAGCGCGCCAGCCGCAGAAAACAGGCTGCGCTGGGTGCAGTTGGCAACCTCATATCGATCACCGCCCTTGGGGGTCTGCGCGCAGAAGTTTCGCGCTAGCGAAACTTCCAACGCGACCGTAGGTCGCGCGGCGGGGGCGCCGGAGGCGGCGATTTGGCGGGCCGGCCGGCCCGCCCTGGAGGCATGCGAGCCATTCTCATCGTCCGCCTCGGCGCCATCGGCGACATCGTGCACGCGGTGCCGGTGGCGGCGGCGCTTCGCGATCGGTTCCCGGCCGCGCGCATCGACTGGGTCGTCGACGAACGTTGTCAGGACGTGCTGCGCCTGGTGCCGGTGGTGGACCGGCGCATCGTGCTCCGCACCCGGTCGATGCCGGTCTGGCGGCGGGTGGCGGATCTGCGCCGCGCCCTCGCCGGCGGCGCCTATGACGCCGCGGTGGATGTGCAGGGGCTTCTGAAGTCGGCGGTGGTCGCCCGGTTGAGCCGGGCGCCCCGGGTCCTGGGCTTTCCCGCGCCGCATCTGCGCGAGGCGCCCGCCCGGTTCCTGTACACCGAGACCTGCGACCCGGGGGACGCCGCGCACGTCATCGACAAGAACCTGGCGCTCGCCCGCCGGCTGGGGGCGCGGACCGCCGAACCGCGGTTTCCGCTCGACGTGCCGGCGTCGGCCGCGCTCGATGCCGTGCGCCGGTCCCCCCGGGCGGGAGAGGGGCGGTTCGCGGTGCTCAACCCGGGCGCCGCGTGGCCGAACAAGCGCTGGGCGCCGGCCCGGCTGGCGCGGGTCGCCGAATGGTTGTGGGGCGAGCGCCGGTTGCCCTCGCTGGTGACCTGGGGGCCCGGCGACGAGACGATGGCCGCGGCCGTCGTCGAGGGCTCGAACGGGGCCGCGCAGCTCGCGCCGCCAACCCGCGTGCCCGATCTGGCCGCCATCCTCCGGGCGGCGGCGGTCGTGGTGTCCGGCGACACCGGGCCGGTGCATCTCGCGGCGGCGGTGGGGACGCCCGTCGTCGGTCTCTATGGCCCGACCGACGCTCGCCGGAACGGGCCCTGGGCGCCGCGGGACGTCGCGGTCTCGCGTTTCGCCGACTGCCGATGCCGGTACCGGCGGCGCTGCCGCGCCGCGCGCCGGTGCCTCGACGACATCTCCGTGGCCGAGGTGACGGCGGCCCTCGCCCGGCGGCTCGACGCATCATGACGCCCGCATCGGTCCCGGCTCGTCCCGGCGAGGCGCCGCGCTGGGTCTTCCTGGTGGCGCGGTCCCGCGTGGCGGCGGGCTTCGTGGTGGCGGCGGCGGCATTCTGGCTCGCGCGTCCGTCCTGGGGGTCGCTCGCGGCGGGAGCCGGGGTCGGTCTGGCCGGGACGTGCCTGCGGGGCTGGGCGGCCGGGCATCTCGAGAAGGGGGTCGAAGTGACGACGTCGGGGCCCTACCGGTGGATGCGGCATCCCCTGTACGTCGGATCGACCCTGCTGGGGCTCGGCTTCGCGGCGGCCGCGAGTCATCCGGTCGCCGCGGTGCTGATCGTCCTGTATCTCGCGGTTTCGCTGTCGCTGGCCGCGCGGTTCGAGGAGGCGCGGTTGCGGGCCGAGCTCGGCGACGCCTACGACCGGTACGCACGGGGGGCCGCGGTCGCCGGGGACCGGCGGTGGTCGATGGCCCGCGCCGCGCGCAACCGCGAAGGGAAGGCGGTGGCCGGGGTGCTGGCGGGCCTGGCCCTCCTGGGGCTGAAGGCGCTGCTCGAGAGCTGACCGGGAGGTGTCGGTGGCAGGACGCCGCGCAGGTCCGAGACCGGCCGGGCGCAGAGCGCATCGCGGGTCGAATGCAGCCTCTTGCCGCCGACTCCGGTGTTTCCGGCGCCGCGATTCTGCACTATAATGGCAGGGTTCGTCGGGGTGCGGGGCACGAACCGGGAGCCGGGCGGTTAGCTCAGTTGGTAGAGCACCGGCTTTACACGCCGGTTGTCACAGGTTCGAGCCCTGTACCGCCCACCAGCCGGCGCTCGCCCGCATGCGGCGGCGAGCGGCGGCCAGCCCCGGTGACGTGGGGAGGTGGGTGCCGCACGCGTTCGCCGTCGTCTGGCGGGCGGATGTGCGGCGCGAATGTCGTCTACGACGCGGGGTCGTAGTTCAGCTGGTTAGAACGCCGGCCTGTCACGCCGGAGGTCGCGAGTTCGAGTCTCGTCGGCCCCGCCATTCTGCACACCTTGCAGGATGTTTCCGTTCGCATGAGGGTTCCGGGCGAGCCTGCCCGGAACGGGGATCGGGAACGCGCACGTCCCCGCCTGCCCCCGCCCCCTGTTCCTTCCGCCTGAATCGCCGGTCGTGCAACGCCTGACGCGGCCGTCCTCGACCGCGAGGTTGATCGCTCCCTGTTCCTTACCGCCTGAATCGCCGGTCGTGCAACGCCTGACGCGGCCGTCCTCGACCGCGAGGTTGATCGCTCCCTGTTCCTTACCGTCTGAATCGCCGGTCGTGCAACGGAACGCATGCGTACGCGTGTAGACTGCTACTATGGACGCGGGGGGCATGTCGTGAGACTCGGCGCCGTCCGGGGGCATGCCGCGATTCGCCGTCTGCTGGCCCGGGCGGTCGCGCGGGATCGCCTGCCCCCGAGTCTCGTGCTGTCCGGCCCCGACGGCGTGGGCAAGCGCCAGGTCGCGGTGGGTCTGGCCGAGCTGCTCAACTGCGAGGCGGTTCCCGAGGCGGGAGCCGCCGCCGGCGCTCCGGAAAGTTGCGGGACGTGCCGCACGTGCAAGCGGATCGCGCGGGGGGTGCATGCCGACGTGGTCGAGGTGGCGCCCGGTGACGGCGGGACCATCAAGGTCGATTCGGTTCGCGGGGTGGTCGAGCAGGCGGCGTTTCGTCCGTTCGAAGGGCGCCGCCGCGTCGTCATCGTCGACGATGCCGATCGCCTCGTGGCCGAGGCGCAGAATGCGCTGCTCAAGACGCTCGAAGAGCCGCCGCCGGCGTCGGTGTTTCTGCTCGTGACGCATCGGCCGCACCTGTTGTTGCCGACGGTGCGGTCACGGTGCCCGGAGATACGGTTCGGCAGCCTGGCCCCGGACGAGGTGGTGGACGTCCTGGTCGGCGAGTGCGGCGTCGCGGCCGCGGCCGCGACGGTCGCCGCGGCCGCCGCGGACGGAAGCGTGGCCCGGGCGATCGAGACCGGTTCGGACGAGTACCTGCAGGCGCGTCGGTCGGCGGCGGCCGCCTTGCGGGCGCTCGCGGCGGCGCCGCCCGCGAAACGCCGCCTCGAGACCGGCAAGGACCTGATGGGCGGGCGCCGCCCCCGGTCGAGCGCGGCGTCCGAGCGGGAGGCGCTGACCCGCCGGTTGCGCGCGCTCGGCACGCTCTTTCGCGATCTGCAGGTGGTGTCGGCCCGCGGCGACCGCGCCCGGCTGGCGAACGCCGACCTCGCGGACGAGATCGAGGCGCTGTCGCCATCCTATGACGCGGATCGGGCCGGCCGGGGTTTCGAGCAGGTCGATCGCGCGGTGAGCGCGTTGATGCGGAACGCCAGTCCGCGGGTCGTCGTGGATTGGCTGACCTTGCAGATATAGCAGTCCGTGAACCGTGCTCGACCGGCTGAATGCCGGGGCGGCTGCCAGGGGCGGCCGCACGTCGCGGGTGGAGGAGGAGCTATGGAGAGCCCCGAGGAGCGCCAACCTGCACGCTGCATGAGCGTGAAGTTCGATCCGGTCGGCCGGACCCGGACGTTCCTGTTGCCGGAGGTCGACTTCGATCCCAGGCCCAATCCGGGTGACGCGGTCGTCGTCCAGATAGGATCGCGGCAGACGCTGGGGACGATGGTGCCCACGGTTCCCCAGATCGCGCAACGCACCGCACCGCCTCCCGAATCGCCCATGCGGGTGGTGCGCCGCGCCACCCGCGAGGACGTGCTGCGCCGGTTCCGGCAGGAGCAGCGGGAACGCGAGGCGCGGCGGATGTGCCTGTTGAAGATTCGCGAGCGCGGCCTGCAGATGAAGCTGGTCAAGGTCGAGCAGATGTTCGACGACTCGAAGCTCGTCTTCAGCTTCACGGCGGAGGGACGCATCGATTTCCGGGGGCTCGTGCGCGAGCTGGCCAGCGAGTTCAAGGCGCGGATCGAGATGCGGCAGATCGGGGCGCGCGACGAGGCGAAGCTGCTCGGCGGATACGGCACCTGCGGGCGGCCGTTGTGCTGCACGACGTGGCTGCAGTCGTTCGAGCCGATCTCCATCAAGATGGCCAAGCGCCAGAACCTCAGTCTGAACCCCTCGCGATTGTCCGGCGCGTGCGGCCGGTTGAAGTGCTGTCTGCGGTACGAGCTCCCCAACGCCAAGGGCGAGCAGCACGCCGGGTGCGCGCATGAGACGAGCTGCGACCGGAGCGCCGGCGGGTGCGGCGGCGGGTGCGGCGGCGACTGTGCCTCGGGTGGCTGCGGTGCGTGTGCGAGCCGCGGCTGACGGCTCGCGCCGCGATTCCGATCGACCGCGAATCGGCGTGACGATGGGCGATCCGGCCGGCATCGGCCCCGAGATCGCCCTCGCCGCGGTCGCCGATCGGCGGGTGACCGACGTCTGCGAGCCGGTGCTGTACGGCCCGCGCACGGCGGTGGACCGGGCGCGCTTCCGGCCCGGAGAGCTGTCGGCGGCGGCGGGGCGGGCCGCCCTGGGGGCGGTCGAGCGGGCGGTCGCCGATGCGTTGGCGGGCCGGCTCGACGCCATCGCGACGGGACCGATTCACAAGGAAGCGCTCGCGCTGGCCGGCTCGGAATGGCGCGGCCATACGGAGCTGCTCGCCGATCTGACGCGGTCCGACGACGTCGCGATGATGTTTCATTCGCCGCGGCTGTGCGTGGTGCTGGCGACCGTGCACGTGCCCCTGTCGGCAGTCCCGGCGCTGCTGACGCAGCCCCGGGTGGAGACGGTCCTCGATCTGGCGGCGGCCCATCTGCCGCGGTTCGGCGTGGCCCGGCCCCGTCTCGCGCTGGCCGGTCTCAACCCGCATGCCGGCGAGGGGGGCCTGCTCGGCACCGAAGATCGGGACGTGCTGGCGCCGGCGGCGGCCTCGGCGCGTCGGCGCGGCGTCGACGTCGTCGGACCGCTGCCCGCCGACACCGTTTTCCGCCAGGCCGTCGAGGGCCGTTTCGATGCCGTCGTGGCCTGCTACCACGATCAGGGGTTGATACCGGTCAAGCTGGCCGCGTTCGGGGAGGCGGTCAACGTCACGCTGGGGCTCCCCATCATCCGGACGTCGGTCGACCACGGGACCGCGTTCGACATTGCCGGCCGCGGCGTCGCCGACCCCACCAGCCTGGTGCAGGCGGTGGTGCTCGCGGCCCGGCTTGCCACGGGGGAACCAGGGAGCCATGACCGGCGCCGACCCGCAGAACGGTGACAGGCTGATCGCGGACAACCGCAAGGCGCGTCACGACTACCCCTCTTCGACACCTTCGAGGCGGGCATCGCCCTGCTGGGTACCGAAGTAAAGGCGATTCGCGAGGGACGCGTGAATCTGCGCGACAGCTACGGGCGGCTCGAGCAGGGGGAGGTCTTTCTCCACAACGTCCACATCAGCCCCTACAGCCATCGCGGATACGCCGAACACGAGCCGATGCGCCGGCGCAAGCTCCTGCTGCACAAGCGCGAGATCCGCAAGCTGATCGGGAAGGTCGTCGAACGCGGCATGACCCTGGTCCCGGTGCGCATGTATTTCAAGCGCGGGCGGGTGAAGGTCGCGGTGAGCCTGGCCAAGGGCAAGCGGGTGTACGACAAGCGCGAGACGCTGCGCCGGCGCGAGGCCGACCGCGAGGCCCGGGCCGCCATCAAGCGGCAGTGACAGCCCTTGGTGGAACCCCGCGTCGCGCCGAGAGTGGCGGGGACTTCACGACGGGCCGGCAAGCACCTCGTCGGCGAGCCGCGCGACGAGGCGGCCGATCGCGAGACAGGCGGTCAGCCCCGGCGAGTCGATGCCGGCCGCGTGTATCAGCCTCGGCTGCCGCGGATCGCGCGCGATCAGGAAGTCGGAGAAGGCGGCCGGATCGGGACTGAGCTTCGCCCGGATGCCGGTGCCGCCGAGCCTCAGGTCGCCGGACTGCACGGCCGGCAGGAGTGACCGGGTCGGTTCGACGAACGCTTCGACGGGGAGCCGGTCCTGCTCGTGGTCTTCTTTCGACGCCTGAAAGTGCACCGTCGGACCGATCGTGACGTTGCCCCAGGTCGTGGGGGTGAGATGCACGCCGAGATGCTCGCCGGCGGGGGCCGGGACCGGGTAGACCGGCCGGCCGACCCCCGTGCGGCCGGCTCCGATCAGCTCGGCGTACTCCCCGCGGCAGGGATGGATGCGGAACCGGCGTCCCCCGAGCCGGGCCGAGATCTCGTCGGCGTAGAGGCCCGCGGCGTTCACCACCGCGCGCGCCCGGATGGTCTCGGCCGGGGTCCGGATCTCGATGGCCGCGGTGTCGGGCCGGCCGGCGACGAGCGGGGTGCCCGGGAGCAGGATGACCTCGCGTCCCGCCGCTTCGTGCCGCAGCGTGCGGACGAGGGCCTCGGGGTCGACGATGCCCGTCGACGGCGACCACAGGGCGGCGCAGGCCGCCACGTGCGGCTCCATCCGGCGAACCGCGCCGGCGTCGACGATACGCAGGTCGGTGACGCCGTTCGCCTCGCCCCGCGCCCGCAGCCGATCGAGCTGCCCCCGTTCCGCCTCGGTGCGCGCGACGATCAGCTTCCCGCAGCGCCGGTGGGGGACGTCATGTCGGGCGCAGAACCGGTACAGCGCCTCGCGGCCTTCGACACAGAGCCGCGCCTTGAGGGAGCCGGCGGGATAGTAGATGCCCGCGTGGATGACCCCGCTGTTGTGGGTGCTGGTTTCCGTGCCGAACCGGGCGTGGCGCTCGATCAGGCAGACGCTCCGCCCCGGGCGGGCGGCCTCGTGCGCGCACGCCAGACCGACGACGCCGCCGCCGACAACGAGCAGATCGATGGCCTCCATCACGTCCGCCGCCGGCGGGACCGGCCCTGCGCCGGGGACCGCCGCCGGGTGCGATACCCTACCATGGCGTTGATTCGACCGGCCCGGTCCTCATACGATCGTGTCCAACCGGCCCGGGAGCGCGTGGTGCGACCGCGTGCCGCACCGAGGCCGCCGGTCGAAAGCGGCGAGGCCTTCGTCCCCGGCTCCCGGGGAGGCGCCCCGAGCCGTCCCGTCGTTGAGGAGATTCATGTCCAGGCGCGCCGTCATTACCGGGATCACGGGCCAGGACGGGTCCTATCTGGCAGAGCTGCTGCTGGAGAAGGGCTACGAGGTGGTCGGCGTGACGCGGCGGCTGAGCGCGCCGAACCTGGAGCGTATCGAGCACCTGCGCGAGCGTATCGACCTGCGGCAGGCGGATCTGCTCGACCAGATGTCGCTGCTGGACGTCGTCGACGAGGTTCGGCCGCACGAGTTCTACAATCTCGCGGCGATGTCGTTCGTGCCCGCGTCCTGGAAGCAGCCGATGCTCACCGGCGAGTACAACGCCCAGGGGGTGACCCGCATTCTCGACGCGATTCGCCGGCTGGATACCTCGATTCGGTTCTACCAGGCCTCGTCGAGCGAGATGTTCGGCAAGGCGCGGGAGACGCCGCAGACCGAGGAGACGCCGTTCCATCCCCGCAGCCCCTACGGGGTGTCCAAGACGTTTGCCCACTACATCACGGTGAACTATCGCGAGAGCTACGATCTGTTCGCGGTGTCCGGCATTCTGTTCAACCACGAGTCGCCCCGGCGGGGTCTGGAGTTCGTGACCCGGAAGGTGACCGACGGGGTGGCGCGAATCAGTCTCGGCCTCGCCGACCATCTCGCGCTCGGCAATCTGGATGCGCATCGCGACTGGGGTTTCGCCGGCGACTACGTGCGGGCGATGTGGATGATGCTGCAGCAGGACGTCCCGCGCGACTACGTCGTCGCCACCGGCGTCAGCCGCCCGGTCCGGGAGCTGGTGCAGGTCGCGTTCGAGCACGCCGGTCTGGACTGGCGCGAGCACGTGCGTACCGATGCGGGCCTGTTGCGGCCGGCCGAGGTCGATCGTCTGATCGGCGACCCGTCGAAGGCGCGAGCGGAGCTGGGATGGTCGCCGGGCATCGATTTCAAGGGGCTGATCGGCATGATGGTGGACGCCGATCTGGCCCGTCACCGGGCCGTTTCGCCGCCGCTTGCCCTCGGGTCGGCCCGCTAGCAGCCCGTGGTGGAACCCCGCGTTGCACCGAGAGCGGCGAGGCGCCCGCCTGACAAGGCGTGAGGAGAGCGCATATTGGGCATACGGCAACCGCGGACTGCTACGCAGTCCGTCCGAACAACGCAGTCAGGCGGGATGCATCGCCGCTCGAATGCAGCGGGAACTTTCGCCACGGGCTGCTAGGCCAAGCCGTGATCCTGCCGTTTCCGGACCGGCGGCGCCCGCCCGGTCCTGCCAATGCATGACCCGCGCCCTCATCACCGCCGTCCCCTTCGGGGAGGTCGACCGTGAAGCCCTCGATCTGCTCGATCGGGCCGGCGTCGACACCGTCCGCAATCCCTATGGCCGGCGGTTGACAGAGCTGGAGCTCGCGGCGCTCATTGCCGACGTCGACGTCGTGATCGCCGGGACCGAGCCGATTACCCGGCCGGTGATCCGGGCCGGCCGCCGCCTGCGGCTGATATCGCGGGTCGGCGTGGGGCTCGACAGCGTCGACCTGTCGGCCGCGCGCGAGCACGGGGTCGCGGTCGCCTATACGCCGGAGGCCCCGGCCGACGCGGTGGCCGAGTTGACCATCGGGTTGGCGCTGTCGTTGCTGCGGGGCGTCCATCGGGCGAACGCCGCGATTCGCGGCGGCGACTGGACCCGGCTGCAGGGGCGGCGACTGGGGGCGGTGACCGCCGGCGTGGTCGGCGTGGGGCGTATCGGGAGCCGCGTCATTCGCCTGCTGTCCGCCTTCGGCGCCCGCATTCTGGCCAACGACCTGACGCCGGTCCGCCTCGCGCAGCCCGTCGAATGGGTCGACAAGCCGGCGCTCTTTCGCGAAGCCGACGTCGTGACCCTGCACGTTCCGCTCACGCCGTCGACGCGCCGCCTCGTGGGCCCGGGGCAGCTCGCGATGATGCGGCCGGGCGCCCTGCTCGTCAATACGTGCCGGGGCGGCGTCGTCGACGAGGCCGCGCTGGCCGACGCGCTGCGCGCCGGACGGCTCGCCGGGGCCGCGCTCGACACGTTCGTCGACGAGCCCTACCACGGGGAGCTCGTCGAGGTGGAGAGCTGTCTGATCACCGCGCACATGGGGTCGATGGCGGCTGACTGCCGGCTGCGCATGGAACGCGGCGCGGCCCGGAACGTCGTCGCCTTTCTTCGCGGCGAGCCGCTCGACGAGCCGGTTCCCGAGTCCGAGTACGCGGTGCAGGTCCCGGCGCCGGTGCCGGGTGAATGACGCTGACGGCATGACTGTGCGACTGGCCCGTACGCATCTGGCATCGGTGACGTTCGTCGTATTCGACTTCGACGGCGTCATGACCGACAACCGCGTGCTCGTTGCCGAGGACGGCCGCGAGTCGGTGTTCTGTTCCCGCGCCGACGGACTGGGGGTGCAGATGCTGTCCCGCGCCGGCGTGGGCTGTCTCATCCTGTCCACGGAAGTGAACCCGGTGGTCTCGGCCCGCGCCGCGAAGCTCGGGGTCGAGTGCGTGCAGGGCCTCGGCGACGCCAAGGCGGAGGCGTTGCGCGAGATCCTGCGCGACCGGGGACTCGACCCGGCCGCGGTGGCCTACGTCGGCAACGACGTCAACGACATCGAGTGCCTCCGGCACGTCGGGGTTCCGATCTGCGTCGCCGACGCCTGGCCTGCCGTCCGGCGGGCGGCGCGTTACGTCACCGGCCGCCCCGGGGGGAACGGCGCCGTGCGCGAGGTCTGCGATCTCGTGCTGGCGGCGCGCGGCCGCCCGCGACGGGATGCTTGACGGGGCCGTGCCGCGGGAATAGGCTGTCTCCCGCTGGTGACCGCGTTGCTGACTCCCCATGACTGACCGCCGGCCGGTATCGGCGAGAACGATGCCGGGGGGCGGTGCGCCCGCGGCGCCCCCCGTCGGCGAAGCCACGGCGTGGACCGAGGGCTGGTTCCTCCGTGTCGCCCTCGGCATCAGCGTTACGGCCTGGCTGGGGCTCCTGCTCGCCGAGTTCGGGCGCCTGCGCCTCGGTCTGCTGCTGGCGCTGGTGGCGGCGGGGGCGCTGGCCCTCGTGGCCCACGCCCGGTTCGTGCGGCCGCCGCGGCCGGTGGCGCCGGTTCGCCGGGTCGGACCCGGCGGCCTCCTCGCGTTCTGCGCGGTCTCCCTGGTGGCCGTTTTCCTGTACTTCCCCCCGTACGAAACCGTCGTGAACGAGGGCGACGCCACCGTATACCTGAACTTCAGCCGGAAGATCGCCGAGAACGGCGCGTTCGTCTTCGAAGATCCGCTGCTCCGGGAGCTGCCGGTCGAGGCGCGGGAGTACCTGTTCCTGAACCGCCAGCCCCAGGACATGACCGGCCGCTACGCCCGGTTCCCCGGCGGCTTCCTGATTGCGGACATCGCCGAGCCGGAGGTCACCGCGGGGTTCTCGCCGCTGTTTCCGGTACTGGCGGCGTTGTTCAACCAGGTGTCCCCGCCCGGGGGGGCGCTCTTCGTCGCGCCGCTGTTCGCGGTGCTGAGCATCGGCGGCCTGTTTCTCGTGGGGGCCAGCTGCGGCGGTCTCCGGGCGGGGCTGCTGGCGGCGCTGCTCGCCGCGGTTTCCCTGCCGCAGATGTGGTTCGCGAAGTATCCGGTTCCGGAAATGGTCGCGCAGTTCTTCGTCGTGGCGGGGCTGCTGGCGGTGCTCGCGGCGTTCCGGGACGACCGGCCCTGGCTGGCCGCGGCGGCCGGCTGGTTCTTCGGCATTGCCTGCTTCGCCAAGATCGACCTGATGGTTCTGCTGCCCGTCACCCTCGCAGCGTTCGTCGCCTGGTGGCTCCTCGCCCGGCCGGAGGGACGGGGCCGGTGCGTCGTCTTTCTGCTGATGGCGTTCGGCGCCGTGCTGCTGCACAACCTGTTGCACTACCTCGTGTTTCCGTCGCACTACACGCCGTACGTCGGGCAATTGATCGAGCGGTCGGCGGTTCTCGACCTGCTTCCGGCGGGGGCGGCGCTGCTGGTGGTACTGGCGGCCTTCGGGTTGGGGCTGGCCGCGATCCGGCGCGGGAAGGGCATCGGTCCGGTGTGGCGCCGTGCGGGAGGGTTGGCGCTGGTCGGGCTGCTGGCCGCCTACGCTTTCATTTACGTCACGACCAACCCCGGCCGGTGGCCGGATACCCTCGTCTGGCTGAGCTGGTACCTGTCGTGGCCGGTGCTCGGCCTCTGCCTGACGGGGCTGGTGTGGCTGCTCTGGTCGGGACGGGCGGGACGGGCGAACCAGGGCCTGACGTTCCTGCTCATCCTGACCGGTGTCGTCAGCCTGCACTACCTGTACGACCCGCTCGAGCCGGGCGACCACATCTGGTCGATGCGGCGATTCGTGCCCATCGTGCTGCCGGGCATGCTGGTGGTCATGGCGATGGGCGCCGGCCGCCTCGTGGAGTGGGTCTATTTCGAGTTTCGGACGGTGGCCACGACGGCGTTGGCAGCGGTCCTCGTCGGATTCGTGGGCGCGCCCGGCGCCGCCGTGCTTGGCGAGCCGCTGTGGGAGGGCGCGCTGGACCAGAGCGCCGCCGTGGCCCGGACCTTCCCCGAGGACGCCGCGGTGCTGGTGAGTTCGGAGCTGGCGGGAACCCACGTCCAGACGACCCTGACCTATCTGCACGACGTCGACGCGGTGCTCGTGCAGGAGGATCAGCCCGGAGACGTGCTGCGGGAGGTCATGCTCGACTGGCTGGCGCACGGCCGGCCGGTGTTCGTCGTCGTCGGTCAGCGGGGGTTCTCGCTGGACGCTCCGGATCTGGTGGCGTCGGAGGTCCGGCAGGCGACCATCGATATCCGAACCCTGGAGCGGACGCGGGAACAGGCGCCGCGGAACCTCGTCGATCTCTCCATCGGCCTCCGCATTCTGCAGGTCGCCCGGGGCGACCCCTCCACCCCCCGGATGACCGTAGACGTCGGCGATCTGGTCGACGACCTCGTATCCGGCCTTCGCGGTTTCCATGGGGCGGAGCGGGATGGGCGCGGCGGGTCGTTCCGCTGGAGCGAAGAGGTGGCGTCGGTCGCCGTTCCGGGCGGAGACCGCATCAGCCTGGTGGTGGCCGGCGCACGCCCCGCCCAGGCGGAGCCGGCCGAGATCTCGGTGTGGGCGGGGCCGGACCGGATCGCCGAGGGGTTGGTCGTCGGCAACGATCCGCAGACGATCGTGCTGGATCTGCCGGAGTCCCAGCGCGCCGGATCGATCGAGCTGACCATCCGTTCGACCGCCTTCCGGCCCCGGGCGCTGGGGCTCTCGCCCGACCTCCGGAATCTCGGGGTGCGGGTGTACCGCGTGGAAGTGCTGCGCGATCCGCCGGACGAGTCGTCACCGGACGGCGGGTTGCCGCCGGACATCCAATCCTGAGACCCGCCGACGGGCAGGGAGGCGTGGTGGAGGGGTTGGTTGGGGCGGCGGCGCCGCGACGGCGGCGGAGCCGCGCAGGCGACGCTTGCTAGGGACGCCTGCCGACCGCCGCATAGTCCTGCTCGGCGAAAATCTGGCTGTTCAAGAGGTCGGCGTGCTGGTTGAGCGTGTCCGCCAGCGCGACGACGGCGGCACCGGCCGGCGTGGCGGCCAGCGCCGGGTCGACGGCGGCGCGCCGGAGCTTCGCCGCGTCGGGCACCGGCGCCTGGTAGACGATGGTGACGTCGACGAAGCCGCTGGCGCGCAAGAGGTAGCCCAGCGTGTCGGGGTGCAGCGGGTGCCGGTGCGTGATGTCTCGCACGTAGGCGCTGAAGAACGCCGTCCAGGAGGCGGGGTTGATCGTTTCCAGCACGATGCGGGAGCCCGGACGGAGGGTGCGGTGCGCGTCGCCGAGCATCTGCATCAGGTAGTCGGCCTCGAGGTGCTCGACGACCTGGGCCGAAAAGAGGCCGCCGGTCGATTCGTCGGCCCGCGTGCGCAGATAGCCGAGCGCGTCGGACCGGGTGGCCGCGAGCCCGCGTTCGCGGCAGCCCTCGACCGCCGCCGCGTTGGTGTCGACGCCGTGGGCGCTGATGCCCTTGTCGTGCAGCAGGGCCAGGAACTCGCCGCGGCCGCAGCCGACGTCCAGCACGTCCGACGCGCCCTCGAAGTACGGCAGATACGTGCGTTGCCGCGCCGCGATCTCCTCGGTCGATCCGCGGAAAACGTCCTCGAAGCAGATGTACTGGTAGGCGTTGAGATCCGTCTCTGCCGGGACCGGTCGGGGCCGGGCGTCGCCGCCGGCATCGGTGTCGCCGCCCGCTGCAGCGGGACGGCGCAGCCGCTCGATCTCGCGCCTCATTCCGTGCGCCGAGGCGGTCGCGAGATCGACCGATTGGCGCATGCCCTCGGTGGTCCGCTCCAGGGTGTCGAGCGATTGGCGCAGGCCCTGCGTGGTCCGCTCCAGGGCATCGACGGAGTGGCCGACGTCATGACGGAGATAGTGGATGAGGTGCGACTGAAACGCGGCGAGCGCCGCCAGGTGCCGGTCGAGCACCGCGATGCCCCCGGCCGCGGACTCCCGGCTCTCGACCATCGCGCGCACGTTGGCGTCGAGATGGTGGAGGAGCAGCGTGTTGAACCGCTGCTGGCGTTCGAGGATCGGTCGGAGCAGCCGCCACGCGACGTCGCGCAGCCGGCGGCGCCACCCGGTACCCAGATCGATGTCCTTCTCGGGCTCTTCGGGGAGCAGGCGCCAGGCTTCGCTCAGCGCCCCGAGCTGCCGGTCGTCGAAACCGGGGAGAGGCTGCGGCAGCGCGGGCTTCTGCGCGATGACGTCCTCGAGTGCGTCGAGCGCCGCGTCGGGCGGCCCGTCGGCGTCCTCGCGGGACGGGGTGTCGCGGGCCGAATCGTCTTCTCGTTCGTGCATCGACGCGGGGCTCCTCGCCGGACGTCGGATCTCCGGCCGCCGGGGTGGACGGCGATCGTGCACCGGCGTCCTGCCGGTCCGCCGCCTCCCGCCCACTGGCGATCCCGATGCGGCGCGATCGCCGGCTACGCCGAGAGCAGACCGTCCGCGGGACTGCTGGCGGTGGCGTAGCGCCGCCGGGCGATGCGGCCGGCCAGATACGCCCGCCGGCCCGCCGTCACCGCGAGCTTCATGGCATCGGCCATCGCGACGGGGTCGCGGGCGCCGGCGATGGCGGTGTTCATCAGGACCCCGTCAACCCCGAGCTCCATCGCGATGGCGGCGTCGGACGCGGTGCCGACCCCGGCGTCCACGATGACCGGGACCCCCGCGAACTCGCGGATGATCCGAATGTTGTTGAGGTTCTGGATGCCGAGCCCGGAACCGATGGGGGCGCCGAGGGGCATGACCGCGGCCGCCCCCGCGTCCTCCAGCTTGCGGCACACCACCGGGTCGTCGTTCGTATAGGGCAGCACGACGAACCCTTCCTTGACCAGCACGCGGGTCGCCTCGAGCAGGCCGTCGTTGTCGGGGAACAGCGTCCGTTCGTCTCCGATGACCTCCAGCTTGACCCACTCCGACAACCCGACCTCGCGCCCCAGCCGCGCGGTGCGAATGGCCTCGTCCGCGGTGTAGCAGCCGGCGGTGTTGGGAAGCAGGGAGTAGCGGCCGGCGTCGATGAAGTCGAGCAGCGACTCTCGGCTGCGGTCGGTGATGTTGACGCGGCGAACCGCCACCGTCACCAGCTCGGCCCCGGACGCGTCGTGCGCCCGTTGCATGATCTCGTTGGACGCGTACTTGCCCGTCCCCACGATGAGGCGGGACGAGAAGGTCTTCCCGGCGATCACCAGCGCATCGTTGCCCATGTCCATGAGTATGACAGGAACCGGATCGGACGACCCGGTCATCCTCCGCCGACGAAGTTGACGATTTCGACCGTATCCTCCGCCTGCACGGTCGTCGACGCATAGGCGGTCCGCTTGACGACGACGAGATTGTGCTCGACCGCCACCCGGCGCGGGTCGACGTCGAGTCGCGCCAGCAACCGACTGATCGTCATCGGTTCGCCGAGCTCGTACGGGTCGCCGTTCAGAGTAATCCGCACAGGATGGACGGAGGATTGTCGATGGCCGGGATCCGCGTGGAACGGCCAGCGCGGGAGTGTATCCCGTCAGAACCGGTGAAGTCAAATGTAAATGTCTGGCCGATCAGGAGTTATGACCGCTCAGGCCCCGGCCGGCGTCGCCAAATTGACTTCGTACAGCGGCTCTTGGTACGATGCTGATTGCGCAGGAGCCCTTCAAATGCGGGTCGCTCGCAGAACGGTCGCCGATACGCGCCGGCTTGGCTTGAGAAAAACTTCACAAAACCTCCCGGCCCGGACCTGCCCCCGATCGAAGACGACGTCGTCGCGTGCAAGAGCCGCGTGGAAGAGTCGCAGGACAGCGTGCCGCACCGGGGCCTTCGAGAGGGTCCGGCACGCGTTCCTCGCCTGATGCCGTATGGGGCGACACACCATTCGCAGGGGATTGCGGTTGCCGGTCTCGGGAGAGCCCGACCAGACGGTCGGTCCCGCCCGGATGACTCGGCGGGTCGCGCTGCTGGCTGACGACTACGTCGGCCTCCGGCCCACCATGCACGTGGCGGAGGGTGACAACGTTCGCCGCGGCGGGTTGCTGTTCGAGGACAAGAAGCGGCCCGGCGTGCGGTTCACGTCTCCGGCCGCCGGCACCGTCGAGGCGGTCCACCGCGGCGAGCGCCGGAGCTTCCGGTCGATCGTGATCGCCGTTGACCGGGACGAGCAGGAGGGCCGCGGCGGCGCGTCGGTCGGGTTCTCCTCGTTTTCCGGCCGGCATCCGACCGGGCTCGGCGGCGACGACGTGCGCGAGCTGTTGCTCGAGTCGGGCCTGTGGCCCGCCCTTCGAGCCCGGCCGTTCGGCCGCGTCGCCGATCCCATGACGCGGCCGCATTCCATCTTCGTGACCGCCATCGACACCGAGCCTCTGGCGCCGCGGGTCGAGATCGTGCTCGACGGGGCGCACGGGCCGTTCGAGAACGGTCTGAAGGCGCTGGCCCAGATGACCGACGGGGTCGTCTACGTGTGTACCGCACCGGATGGCCGGGTGCCGGTTCCGGCCGGCGACCGGTTCCGGCGGGAGGAGTTCGCCGGGGTCCATCCGGCCGGCGCTCCCGGCCTGCACATCCACCGGCTGGACCCGGTGAACCGCGACAAGCAGGTGTGGTACGTCGGCTATCAGGACGTCGTGGCCATCGGGCGGCTGTTCGAGACGGGCGAGCTGGCGGTCGAGCGCGTGGTGGCCCTGGCCGGGCCGTCGGTGTCGCGCCCCCGGCTGGTCCGGACGCGGCTCGGGGCGGCGGTCGCCGACGTCCTGGCCGGCGAGCCGATCGACGACGGAGTCCGCGCCGTCTCGGGGTCGCTGCTCGCGGGGCGTTCGGCGTCGGACGCGGTTATCGGGTTCCTGGGCCGCTATCACCGGCAGGTCTGCCTGATCCGGGAGGGGCGTGAGCGCGAGTGGCTGGGCTGGCTCCGGCCCGGACTGGGGAAGTTCTCGGTGTCGCGGGCGTTCCTCTCGACGCTGCGGTGGGGGCAGCGGTTCCCGTTCACGACCTCGACGCACGGGTCGCGCCGGGCCATCGTGCCGATCGGCCTCTATGAACGCGTGATGCCCATGGACCTGCTGCCGACGCCGCTGCTGCGGGCGCTCGTCATGCACGACGTCGAGCGCGCCGAGGAGCTGGGCTGCCTGGAGCTCGAGGAAGACGACCTCGCCCTGTGCTCCTTCGTCTGTCCGAGCAAGCTCGACTACGGCGCCGCCCTCCGCCGCGTCCTGACCACCCTCGAGGCCGAGGGCTGACATGAAGCTCCTGCGCGACCTGCTCGACCGGCAGGCCCGGCACTTCGAGAAGGGGGGGCGCTTCGAGCGCTTGTATCCGCTGTGGGAAGCGCAGGACACCTTCCTGTTCACCCCCGGCGAGGTCACGCGGTCGACCCCGCACGTGCGCGACGCCCTCGACATGAAGCGCCTGATGGGGACGGTGGTCATCGCGCTCGCCGGGTGCGTCTACATGGCCCTCTACAACACGGGGTACCAGGCGCAGCTGGCGATTGCGGCCGGGGCGCCGCCGCTCGACGTCTGGCAGACCGACGTCATGCGGTGGATGGGCCTGGCGTTCGCGCCGGACGATCCGTGGGCCTGCCTGGTGCACGGCGCGCTCTACTTCGGGCCGGTGCTGGTCGTGACCTTCGCCGTCGGCGGGCTCTGGGAGGCGTTGTTCGCCGGGGTCCGGGGGCACGAGATCAACGAGGGCTTCCTGGTCACGGGGGTGCTGCTGCCGCTGACCCTGCCCGCCACCATCCCGCTGTGGCAGGTGGCGCTCGGCGTGTCGTTCGGCGTGGTCGTGGGCAAGGAGATCTTCGGCGGGACCGGCATGAACGTCCTCAATCCGGCCCTGACCGCCCGCGCCTTCCTGTTCTTCGCCTACCCGGCCGACATGTCCGGCGACGCCATCTGGATCGCGGCGGGCACGGCCCCCGACGGCGTCAGCGGGGCGACGGTGCTCGCGCTGGCGACCGAGCGCGGGTTGTCCGGGGTGACCGACACCCTGAGTCCCTGGCAGGCGTTCGCGGGGTGGATGCCGGGCTCGATGGGCGAGACCTCGGTGCTGGCGTGCCTGGCCGGGGCCGCGGTGCTGATCGGGACCGGGGTGGGGTCGTGGCGCATCATGGCCAGCGTCGCGGTGGGGACGCTGGGCACCGCCTGGCTGCTCAACACCGTCGGGTCGATGACCAATCCGTTCTTCGAGGTGACCCCGCTCTGGCACTATCTGCTGGGCGGCTGGGCGTTCGGGACGGTGTACATGGCGACCGATCCGGTGTCCGGACCGTCGACCCCGACCGGCCACTATGCGTACGGGTTCATGATCGGCCTGCTGGTGGTGCTGATCCGGGTGGTGAATCCGGCCTATCCCGAAGGCATGATGCTGGCCATTCTCTTCATGAACCTGTTCGCGCCGCTGATCGACTACGTCGCCGTCCAGGCCAACGTGCGGCGCCGGAGGAGGGCCTGTCATGCAGGGTAGCGTCGGCTACAACCTGGGGTTCGCGGCGGCCGTCTGTCTCGTCTGCGCCGTCGTCGTCTCGTCGGCGGCGGTGGCCCTCGCCGACCGGCAGGAGCGCAACGCGGCCCTCGACAGGCAGCGCAACGTGCTGGTGGCGGCGGGATTCGCGGGTGACGACGAGTCGCTCGACGCCGAGGCCGTCGCGGCCCGGTTCGCCCCCATCACCCCGGTGGTTCTGACCCTCTCCACCGGGGAGGCGGCGACGGACGTCGATCCGATCGGCTTCGATCAGCGGTTGGCGTCGCTCGACCCGGCGCGCAGCACCGCGGCGCCCGGCAACGTCGCCGGCATCATGCGGTTGCCGGCCGAGGCCCTGGTCTACGAGGTGCGCGACGCGGCGGGGCGCCTCGATCTCGTGGTGCTGCCCATCGAGGGGCTCGGACTGTGGGGCACCCTCTACGGTTTCGTGGCGCTGGACGGCGATCTGCGCACGATTCGCGGGTTGACCTTCTACGAGCACAAGGAGACGCCGGGGCTCGGCGGCGAGGTGGACAACCCGCGCTGGAAGGCGCTGTGGCCCGGCCGGCTCGCGTTCGACGACGACAGGCGTCCCGCCATCGCGGTCGTCAAGGGACCGGCGGGAAGCGTGGACGAGGCGCCGCATGCGATCGACGGGCTCTCCGGCGCGACGATCACCAGCCGGGGCGTGACCAACCTGGTGCAGTTCTGGCTGGGACCGGACGGCTTCGGGCCGTACCTGACGCGGCTGCGGAGCCAGGGAGGCGCGGGCTGATGTCGAAATCACGCGACGCACTGATCGATCCGCTCTTCAACAACAACCCCATCGCGCTGCAGGTCCTCGGCATCTGCTCGGCCCTCGCGGTGACCACGCAGATGAAACCCGCGCTCGTGATGTGCGCGGCGGTGGTCTTCGTGCTCCTGTTCTCGAACCTGTTCGTCAGCCTGCTGCGCAACCAGATTCCGACCAACATCCGGATCATCGTGCAGCTCACGATCATCGCGTCGCTGGTCATCGTGGTCGACCAGGTGCTGAAGGCCTACCTGTTCGAGATCTCCAAGCAGCTCTCGGTGTTCGTCGGGCTCATCATCACCAACTGCATCATCATGGGCCGCGCCGAGGCCTATGCCATGCAGAACCCGCCGCGCATGAGCATGATAGACGGCATCGGCAACGGCATCGGCTATGCGGTGATCCTGGCCGGCACCGCGGTCATCCGCGAGCTCTTCGGGTCGGGGTCGCTCTTCGGGGTCCAGGTGCTGGCCCTCGCCAGCGAGGGTGGCTGGTACACCCCGAACGGACTGATGGTACTGTCGCCCGGGGCGTTCTTCATCATCGGATTCTTCATCTGGGCGATTCGGGTCTGGAAGCCCGCGCAGGTGGAGCAGGACTGACCGCGCCATGGAGTACTACCTCAACCTCGCGGTGAAGGCGATCTTCGTCGAGAACATGGCCCTGGCGTTCTTTCTGGGCATGTGCTCGTTTCTCGCCGTGTCGAAACGGGTCTCGACCGCCATCGGCCTCGGCGCCGCCGTCATCTTCGTGCTGACGGTCACGGTGCCGATGAACAACCTGGTGTACGCCTACGCCCTCAAGCCGGGGGCCCTGGCCTGGCTGTCTCCGGGGCTGGCCGCGTACGACCTCTCGTTTCTGGGGTTCCTCACCTTCATCGGCACCATCGCCGCGATGACCCAGATCGTCGAGATGACCCTCGACCGCTTCGCGCCCGCCCTCTACACCGCGCTCGGCATCTTCCTGCCCCTGATCGCCGTCAACTGCGCCATTCTCGGCGCCTCGCTGTGGATGATGGAGCGCAACTACAACCTGGCCGAGAGCGCCGTGTTCGGGTTCGGATCGGGGGTGGGCTGGGCGCTCGCCATCGTGGCCCTGGCCGGCATTCGGGAGCGGCTGCGCTACAGCAATCCCCCGGCCGGGCTGCGGGGATTGGGACTCACGTTCATCATCGTGGGCCTGATGGCCATCGGCTTCATGGCCTTCGCCGGGGTGCAGCTGTGATCACCGTCTTCCTGGGCGTCGGGATGTTCACGGGCACGATCGTGTCGCTCGTGGGGCTGCTCATGCTGGCCCGGCGCCGGCTCGTCGCGACCGGGGAGGTCACGATCACGGTGAACGGCGATCCGGAGAAGGCGCTCACCACCACCGCCGGCGGCACCCTGCTCGGCACCCTCGCCGCCAACCGGATCTTCATTCCGTCCGCCTGCGGCGGCAAGGGGAGCTGCGGGGTCTGCACGGTGACGGTGCGCGACGGCGGCGGCGCCATCCTGCCGACCGAGCTCAGTCACGTCTCGCGCGGTGACGCTCGCTGCGGCGTGCGGTTGTCCTGCCAGGTCAAGGTGAAGCAGGACATGGCGATCGAGCTGCCGCCCGAAGTTTTCAGCGTCAGGCAGTGGCGCTGCCGGGTGAAGTCGAACGACAACGTCGCCACGTTCATCAAGGAACTCGTGCTCGAGTTGCCCGCGGGCGAGTCGGTGCCGTTCCGGGCCGGCGGCTACATACAGATCGAGGCGCCGCGGGGCACCGTCAATTACGCCGACTTCGAGATCGACGAACAGTATCGGGCGGACTGGGACAGGTTCAACCTGTGGCGCTACGTGTCGACGGTCGAGGAGCCGGTGACGCGCGCCTACTCGATGGCGAACTATCCCGAGGAACGCGGCGTCATCATGCTCAACGTACGGGTGGCGTCGCCCCCGCCGCGATGCCCGGAGGGGACGCCGCCGGGGAAGATGAGCTCGTACATCTTCAGCCTGAAACCGGGCGACGACGTCACCATCTCGGGGCCGTTCGGCGAGTTCTTCGCGAAGGAGACCGACGCCGAGATGCTGTTCGTCGGGGGCGGCGCGGGCATGGCTCCGATGCGCTCGCACATCTTCGATCAGTTTCGCCGGCTGCGCGCATCGAGGAAGGTGTCGTTCTGGTACGGCGCCCGGAGCCTGCGCGAGGCGTTCTACCTCGACGATTTCGACGCGATCGCGGGCGAGCACGACAACTTCGACTGGCATCTCGCCCTGTCCGAGCCGCTGCCCGAGGACAACTGGACCGGGTATACCGGCTTCATCCACCAGGTCGTGCTCGACAACTACCTGAAGACCCATCCGGCGCCGGAGGATATCGAGTACTACCTGTGCGGCCCCCCGATGATGCTCAAGGCGTGCATGGACATGCTCGATTCGCTGGGGGTCGAGCCCGAGAACATCCTCTTCGACGATTTCGGCTAGTAGCCCGTGGTGGAACCCCGCGTTGCACCGAGAGCGGCGGACGATCGCCTCCGTCGGTCCGGACCGGCGGTCGGGCCGGCGTGCGGACTCGCGCACAACGCGGCGTGCGGGTTGCTGCTCGCCACCGTGATCGCGTGCGCACCGCCCGACCCCGGGCCGGCCGTCCACGTGTTCGACGGGGCCACGATGGGCACCACCTATGCCGTTCGGGTGGTGGCGGTCGGCCCATGGCCGCAGGCCGAGGTGGGGGCGGAGATTCAGGCGGTGCTCGACGACGTCGAATCGAAGATGTCGCACTACCAGCCGTCGTCCGAGCTCTCGCGGTTCAATCGCCGGCGGACGACCCGCCCGTTTCCGGTGTCGGCGGATACGTTCGAGGTCTTTCGTCAGGCCCGGAGGCTGAGCGACCTGACCGCGGGGGCGCTGGACGTGACGGTCGGTCCGCTGGTCGAGGCATGG
The DNA here is from genome assembly GCA_965206705.1 of Vicinamibacterales bacterium. Taxonomy (GTDB): domain Bacteria; phylum Acidobacteriota; class Vicinamibacteria; order Vicinamibacterales; family UBA8438; genus JAJEEA01. Next base: position 76,426 of record CBDBKJ010000003.1, read on the forward strand.
GGCTTCGGGCCGGTCGAGCCGGACCGGCTGCCGCCGGATGCCGGACGGTTGTCGCGGCTTCGCGAGCACGTCGGCTACGCCGGGATCGAGCTGGACGCGGCGGCGTCGACCCTGCGCAAGACGGACCCCGCGATCGAAGGCGATCTGTCGGCGGTGGCCAAGGGATACGGCGTCGATCGGGTGGCCGCCGCCCTGCGTGCGGCGGGGCTGACCCGGTACCTGGTCGAGGTCGGGGGGGAGATCGTGGCCGCGGGGACGAATCACCTCGACCGTCCGTGGCGCATCGGCATCGAGTCGCCGGAAGCCGGGGGAGGCATTCACCGCGTCGTCCCGCTGCGCGACCGGGCGATGGCCACGTCGGGCGACTATCGCAACCGGCGCGAGGTCGACGGCGGCTGGGTCTCGCACACCATCGATCCCCGCACGGGGCGGCCGGTCGAGCATCGGCTCGCCTCGGTGAGCGTCGTCGCGGATCGGTGTGTCGTGGCCGACGGACTGGCCACCGCCCTGGAGGTGCTGGGCCCCGAGGACGGCTATGCGCTGGCCGTCGAGCAGGGATGGGCCGCGCTCTTCCTGAGCCGTGCTGACGACGGCGCGATCCGCGAGCGCGCCACCCCCGCGTTCTCCGCGCTCCTCGCGGCGTCGCCCCCGGCGGATGAGGCGCCTGCGCCCCAGCCGTGAGGGGCGGCCCGCGGGCGCTTCGCCGGGGTTACAATGGGAACGATGGCGGTGTTCCTCTTGACGCTGGGCGGAATCGCGATCGTCATGGCGATCATGGCGATCGGCGTGATGCTCGGCGGTCGCTGTCTGCGCGGTTCCTGCGGTGGGCCCGAGGTGGTCGGGCCGGACGGCGACCCGCTGGCCTGCGCGGCCTGTCCCCACCGAACCGGATCGCCGGCGGTCGACGGGTGACGGTTCGCCGCCCTGCCGGGCGGCCCGGCGCGTCTCAGGCCAGTCCGATCAGGGTCGCGGCCAGCAGCTCGTCCTGCTCGGGAGGCACCGTTCGCAGGTCGAGGAGGACGCGATCCTGCTCGATGCGGGCGATGACCGGCGGATGCAGCGCGCGGAGCCGCGCTTCGAGCCGCGCCGCCGACCGGGTGCGCGGGGCGAGCCGGGCCAGCCGCGTCGGCAACGCCGACCCGGGCGCGCCGCCGCCACCCACCGTCGACAGCCCGTCGACGACGTCCACCTCGAACATCGAGTGGCCCTCGAGCCGTCTCGCGAGGCCCCGCGCCCGCGCGTCGATGGCGTCGACGGGGGTGGCGAGCATGCGGACCACGGGTATCGTGGTCCGCGCCCGGCCGCGGGCATGCTCCATCAGCGTGGCCTCGAGGGCGGCGTAGGTCATCTTGTCGACCCGCAGCGCGCGCATCAACGGGTGGCTCCGCACGCGTGACAGCGCAGGTTCCTCCCCGACGATGATGCCGGCTTGCGGGCCGCCCAGAAGCTTGTCGCCGCTGAAGCAGCAGACCGCGGCGCCGGCCTCGACGCTCGCGGCCACCGACGGCTCGTCGACGCCGCCGGTGGGGACTTCGCCGAGGTGGCCGCTCCCGAGGTCTTCGACCACCGGTATGTCGAACCGCCGCCCCAACGCCACGAGCTCGGTGAGATCGGGCCGGGCGGTGAACCCCTCGATTCGGAAGTTCGACGGGTGCACGCGCAGGATGAGCGCGGTTCGGTCGTTGATGGCCCCGGCATAGTCGGCCAGCCGCGTCCGGTTCGTGGTGCCGACCTCCCGCAGCTCCGCCCCGGATTGACGAAGGATGTCGGGAATGCGGAAGCCGCCGCCGATCTCGACCAGCTCGCCCCGCGAGACGATGGCTTCCCGCCCGTGCGCAAGCGCGGCCAGGACCAGCAGGACCGCCGCGGCGTTGTTGTTGACCACCGCCGCCGCCGCCGCCCCCGTCACCTGGGTCAGGAGCCGGGCGGCATGGGTGTGGCGGGCGCCGCGCCCGCCGGCCGTCAGGTCGTACTCGAGGTTGGTGTAGCCGGCGGCCAGCCGGGCGACCCGCTCCGCCACCGCCGCCGCCATCGGGGCCCGGCCCAGATTGGTGTGTACGATGACCCCGGTGGCGTTGATGACCGGCGTGAGGGACGGCTCGAGACGGGCCGCGAGCTGGGTCGCCGCACGCTGTTCGATGACCGCCGCGGCCTGTTCACGGTCCTGAATGGATGTCGTGTTCGCGCCGGCGAGGTTCTGCCGCACGAGGCTCGTGGCCGTACGCAACGCGGCCAGCGCCGCCTCGCTGCCGTACTCGGTCTCGAGGGCGCGGACGCGCTGGCGCTGGCGCAGGCTATCGATGGACGGCAGAATGCGGGGCGTCGTCATGGAGCGAGCGCGCCAAGGCGGGCCGGTGTCTTGCCGCTCCGCCGGGATTCGGATACCATCGCCTCCCGCGCAAGCCTGTGACCGGGGCCTTCCGCGCAAGCCGATAACCGGGGCCGCCGGTCAGTCTATCATCGCTCCGGCGGTTCGCCGGCCGTGATCTCGACGCGGTCTGCTGCAGTGGGGGAACGTGGGCGCGGGGAGTGGTTGGCCCGGACGCGGCGCGCCCGGGCCGTAATGCGGGAGCTATTCGGCGCGGGTCACGCTGCCTGCCTGGGGACCCTTGGGTCCGTCGACGATCTCGAACTCCACGGCCTGACCTTCTTCAAGCGTGCGAAAACCGTTGCCTTGAATCGCCGAGAAGTGCACGAAGACGTCGCTTCCGCCTTCACGCTCGATGAATCCATACCCCTTGGCGTTGTTGAACCATTTGACCTTGCCTGTGATGCGCATCGTGCTTCCTCTTTTTTACGTGGGGGTGACATCACACGTCACCCGGCTTCCGAACCCATGAAGGCGTTCGCGACCATGGGTGCACAAAAAAAGACCGCCCGAGCGGTCTTCGGGTGAAACCCGCGTGCTACGAAAACATCGTAGTCAGCCTGTCCGGCGTTGTCAAGACGGCTTCGGGCGGAAAGGAGTGTGATCTGTGAAACGAGCGCTGTTGAGCGTCTCCGACAAGACCGGCATCGTCGATTTTGCCCGCGGTCTCGCCGCCTCCGGCTTCGAGCTCGTGTCCACCGGCGGCACCGCGCGGGCGTTGGCGGACGCCGGGCTGGCCGTGACCCAGGTGTCGTCGGTGACCGGGTTTCCCGAGATGATGGACGGCCGCGTCAAGACCCTGCATCCCGCCGTCCATGCCGGTATTCTGGCCCGCCGCGACGAGCCCGGCGATCTGGAGGCGATCGGGAAGCTCGGCTTCCGGCCCGTCGACGTGGTCGCCGTCAACCTGTACCCGTTCGCCCGGGTCGCCGCGGATCCCGACGCCGGCGTCGAGTCGCTCATCGAGGAGATCGACATCGGCGGCCCCACGCTGGTGCGGGCGGCGGCGAAGAACTTCCGCGACGTGGTCGTCGTGGTCGATCCGCGGGACTATCGCGAGGCGCTGGAAGCGCTGCAGCGTTCCGGCGGACCGGGCCTCGACTACCGGTTGTCGCTTGCCCGCAAGGCGTTCGGGCACACCCGGTCGTACGACGAGACCATCGCGTCCACGCTGTCGGCCGTCCGGGTCGAGGCGGGCCGCCTCACGAGAGGGGCGGCGCCGGCCGAGGAGATCGCTCCGGACACCCTGACCCTGCGCGCGGCGCGCCGGCGGAGTCTGCGCTACGGGGAGAATCCGCACCAGGTCGCGGCGCTCTATGCGGCCGGCGACGCCGGCTTCGGCGGCGCGCGCGTGGTGCAGGGAAAGCCCCTGTCGTTCACCAACCTGCTGGACCTCGATGCGGCGGCGCGGCTGATGCTGGAGTTCGACGAGCCGGCCGCGGTCGTCGTGAAGCACATGAACCCGTGCGGGGTGGCGACCGCCGGCGCGTTGCGCGACGCCTACGTGACGGCGCGGGAGGTCGATCCGCTGTCCGCGTTCGGCGGGATCGTCGGGTTGAACCGGTGCGTCGACCGGACGACCGCGGAAGCGATTGCCTCGACGTTCATCGAGGCGGTGGTGGCGCCGGATGCGGACGACGAAGCACGCGCGGTGCTCGCCGCGAAGAAGAACCTGCGGCTGGTGCTCGCCGATTGCTCCTCGGCCCCCGGCGACGTGCGGCTCGACCGCGAGGTCCGGTCGATTCTCGGCGCGATCCTCGTGCAGAGCCGCGATCGCGTGACCGAGGCGGCGGGGCCGTGGACCGCCGAGAAGGCGGCCCCCGGCGAGTCCGGCTGCCGCGTGGTGACCCGGCGCCAGCCGACCGATGCCGAGTGGGCGGCCCTGCGGCTGGCCTGGCGGGTCTCGGCCCACGTGAAGTCGAATGCGGTGGTGTTCGCGCGGGCCGACCGGTTGGCCGCGATCGGGGCCGGACAGATGAGCCGGGTCGATGCGGTGAAAGTCGCGGTGATGAAGGCGGAGGCCGGGCTGATCGGCACGGCCGCCGCCTCCGATGCGTTCTTCCCGTTCCGCGACGGCCTCGACGCCATTGCCGCGGCGGGAGCGACCGCGGTGGTTCAGCCCGGCGGCTCGGTGCGGGACGAGGAAGTCGTCGCCGCCGCCGATGAGCACGGTGTCGCCATGGTGTTCACGGGGCGGAGGCACTTCCGGCACTGACCGCGGCCCGGATGGCGGTGACTCGGCCGCCCGGCAACGAGGGGCGCCGGCCGCCGCCGTCAGCCGTGCGCCGCTTCGGCCGCGACCGGCTGCGCCCCGGGCCGGACGGCCGCCGCCTGGGGCAGGGCAAGGAGGACGAGGAGCAGCATCAGGAACTCCGAGTCGCCGAAGTTGTACTCGAACAGGCCGCCGATGAGCATGCCGGCGACCGCCGCGAGACCCGCCGCGGCAAGGGGGCGGGCGTCGTCGTCGTCGAGCTTCCGAAGCAGATGGCGAACCGCCGCGACCACGAAAAAGCACCAGACAGCGAGCGCGGGCAGGCCCCGTTCGGCCGCGATCTGCATCGGAACGTTGTGCAGATGCGGGATGTCGTCCTCCACCGCCCCGGCATCGCGGTATTGCGGGTACACCTCCTGCACCATGTCCGGACCCACCCCGGTCCAGGGGTGATCGCGGACGATCCGCATCCCCGCCCGCGCCATCGCCAACCGGTCCTGGATCGTCCGATCCTCGAGGTCGAAGCCGGAGTAGATGCGGCTCGTGATCTGCGGGGGAGCGAGGGCCAGCACGAGGGCGGCGAGCACCGGGACGACGGCCGCCAGCCGCAGGTCCTTCAGAAGGCACAGGACGGCCAGGGCGGCCCCGGCCCCGGCCCAGTAGCTTCGGGTCAGCGTCACCGCCAGCGCGACCAGCAGGGCGGGCATCACGAGCGCCGACCACAGGCGGCGGCGCCGGTCGAACAGGACGCGGGCCGCGGCGAGTGAAATCGTCAGCAGGAGCAACCCGGAATAGGTCATGTAGTGCCCCATCGTGCCGTCCGGCCGTTGCCCGAGGTGGTCGTACTCGAGAACGCCGTACTGCACCACTCCCCACACCGCGGTGGTGGCGCCGACGGTCACGACGAGGGTCGCCAGGGTCTGAGCGCGCTGGTGCCGGGCCAGGCGATGGACTATCGGCACCACCAGGAAGAGCAGCACTTCGCGCGAGTCGACGAGGCTGGCGGCCGGATCGAGCGAGAACGCGACGGACACGAGGGTCGCCCCGGCGTAGGCCAGCAGGGCGGTGAAGAACGGCGGCGCCGCCGGCCGCTCGCGTTCCGCCACCAGCAACGCGATCCAGAGTCCGATGGTGAAGGTCAGCAGGATGCCGGCCGCGGCGATGGAAACCTGAAGGGCGGCCACGAAGCCGAGGAGCACCACGAAGGCCGCGGTTTCCAGTCCGGGCTGTCTGGGGGCGTTCATTCGGCTGTTTCGGGGGGTTCTTCGATGGTCGCCTCGTCGATGAGCATGACCGGGATGTCGTCCGCGATCGGATACACGCGATGACAGGTCCCGCACTTCAGGCCGGTGCCGTCGTGCACCGGCACCACGGGTGTCTTGCAGTTCGGACACGCCAGGATCTCGAGCAGCTCCGCGTCGACCGCCATCTCCGCACCCTCCCCCAAGAACTATTCAGACTATACCAGACCGTTCCGGCCCACCGGCGGCGTCCGGCGCGGTCCGGTCCCGGCGGCGGAGCGCTCCCGATCGCGGCGAGGAACGACCGGGTTGTTCACAGTCGTGTCGTTGTGGAACAATGCGGCCCTTATGCGGTTTCCCATCAGCGCTCTGTTCGTCGTGGGCGTGTTGGCGCCTGGAGCCATCGCCCATGCCCAAGCGCCGGCGCCCGAGCCCCCGGGCCTCGAGGATCGCGCCGCCGCGTACCACGCGTTCATCCTGGGCCGCTCCCTCGAGCGGGCGGATGAGTTCGATGCGGCGATCGACGCCTACCAGCGGGCGGCCGTGCTCGATCCCGCGTCATCGGGAATCTGGGCCGAGCTGGCCGGTCTGCATGCGCGCCGCAATCAACCCGACGAGGCGGTCACCGCCGGGAACGAGGCGCTGGACCGCGACCCCGACGACCGCGATGCCCATCGCATCCTGGGGCTCGTCTACGCGGCCCGGGCGGAATCGCAGGAGGCCCCGGCGCAGAGCGACGTGAACCTCGCCATCGACCACCTGGAGCAGGCCCGCAATCCGCAGTCGCCCGACGTGGCGCTCTCCATCACCCTCGGGCGGCTGTACCTGTCGACCGGGCAGCCGGCCGAGGCGGTCGAGGTGTTGACCGAGATGCTCGATCTGGAGCCGCAATTCACCGACGCGCAGGTGTTGCTGGCTCGCGCGCACGAGGCCCTTCGCCAATGGGACGAGGCTGCGGCCGCCTACGAGCGGGCGGTGCAGTACAACCCCCGGCGGGCTCGGTACCGGCGCCAGCTCGCCAACGCGCTGGTGAACGCGGGGCAGGCCGGCCGGGCCATCGAGGTGCTGCAGGAGCTCGTGGCGGCGCGCCCGGACGATACGGATGGTTGGTCTCTGCTGGCCGAGATCGAGCTGAACGCCAGCAACTACGATGCCGCCGAGGCCGCGGCCCGACAGGTGGTGGAGCTGGAGCCGGACGGCCTGCGGGGCGCTTACGCGCTGTCCCGCGCGCTCGGCGGCAAGCGCCAGTATCGGGAGATGGCGGAAGTCTTGGCGCCGGTGGTGCGACAGGCTCGGTCGAGCGGCGTCGGTCCCCGCCAGTTGGCGGGTCTCCTGCAGCGACTGGGGGGCGCGCAACAGAGCGTGGGCGATTTCGATGCCGCCGTCGAAGCGCTGACCGAAGCGCTCGGCCTCGTGCCCGCCAACCTCGGGTTGCAGGCGCAGCTCGCGCAGGTCTATCTCGATGCGGGCCGTCTCGACGACGCGGGCGACCTCGTCGCCGAGGCCCGGAGCTCGCGGCCGGACAATCTGGCCCTGCTCCGGCTCGACGCCCGGGTGCTGTCCGCTCGCGGTTCGGTCGGCGAGGCGGTCGCGGTGCTCCAACGGGCGCGCGCCCGGTACGAGGACGAGCCCCTCGCCCATGTGTCCCTGGCCGGGCTCTACAGCGAGCACGACCGGGTCGACGAGGCGGTCGGCGTCCTGCAGGCAGCCGAGGCGCGGTTCCCGGGCAACACCGTGATCGTGTTTCAGCTCGGCGCCGTCCTCGAGCGCGGAAGGCGATACCAGGAAGCGGAGGGCGCGTTCCGGCGCGTGCTCGAGCAGGACCCGGACGATGCTCCGACGCTGAACTATCTGGGCTACATGCTGGCGGAGCGCGGCGAGCGGCTCGATGAATCGGTCGACCTGATCCGCCGCGCGGTCGAGCTCGACCCCCACAACGGCGCCTATCTGGACAGCCTCGGATGGGCCTACTTCAAGCAGGACGAGCTGGAGCTCGCCGAGTCGCCCTTGCGCACGGCCAGCGACCAGATGCCCCGGAACTCGGTGGTCCAGGACCACATGGGCGATCTGCTGTTCCGCTTCGAACGCTACGCGGAAGCCATCGGCGCCTGGGAGCGCGCACTCGCCGGCGACGGCGAGGGGCTCGATACGCCGACGGTGGAGGCCAAGATTCGCGACGCACGCGCCCGCCTCGACCCGAACCAGTAGCCGTCTGCGGCGTCGAACAGGTTGCGGCGAACGATGAGCGGTCTGCGCGTGGTGTCAATCTGTTGCGTCGCCGCACTGGTCTCCGGGTGCGCATCGACGCAACTGGTCCTGCCGGACGGTCCCGGCACCCCCTATCCCGAGTTCGAGCGTCTTTTCGGCTCCGTGGTTGCGGAGTGCCGGAGCGTCAGGTCCGTCGAGACGATGATCGCGCTCAGCGGGCGCGGCGGTGGAGGCAGGCTCAGGGGGCGGGTTCGGGCCGGGCTGGCCGCGCCGGGGTCGATGCGGCTGGAGGGACTGGCCCCGTTCGGCGCACCGGTGTTCTATCTCGTCGCGTCACCGGCGGGCGCCACGCTGTGGCTGACTCGCGAGGCGAGGGTGGTGACCGGCGTGCCCGCCACCGACCTGTTCGCGAGCCTGACCGGCATTCCGTTCGGGCCGGACGACCTGCGCGCGGTGTTGACCGGCTGTCTGGTGCCCGACCCGCGGCCGACCGCGGGGCGGCGCTACGGCGATTGGGTCGCCGTGGACCTGGCCGGCGGCGCGGTCGCCTGGCTGCGTCAGGTCGACGGCGAACATCACCTGATTGCGGGAACGCGGGACGGGCTGAGGATCGAGTATGGCGAGTTCCGGCGCCGTCTGCCTCGACGGGTGCGCGTCGTGTCGGACGAGTCGGCGGGCGAGCCGTCCACCGATCTCACGGCTCGCCTGTCGCAGCTCAACCTGAACGTCGCGCTCGCCCCCGAGGCGTTCTTGCTGTCGGTTCCGGCGGACGTCGTGCCGGCGACCCTGGAAGAGCTGCGCGGGGCGGGTCCGCTGGAGGTCCCGGTCGATCCGACATGAGTGCGTCACCGGCGGCCGGGCCGGTTCGGCGGGTGACCGTGCGGGCCCACGCCAAGATCAATCTCGATCTGCGGGTCGGTGGCCGGCGCCGCGATGGCTTCCACGATCTCCGAACCATCCTGCAGTCCATCGGATTGCACGACACGCTCACGCTGCGGGCCGTCGAGGGCGACTGTCGCATCCGTTGCTCCGCCGCCGGGGTGCCGCCGGGGAAGGACAACCTGGTGCACCGGGCCGCCCAGGGGCTGTGGGCCGAGCTGGGGGGACGCGGCGACGTTCGGGGCGTGGCGGTGACCATTCGGAAACGGATTCCCGTCGCGGCGGGGCTGGGGGGCGGGACCGCCGACGCGGTGGCCGCGCTCAGGGGCCTGTGCCGCCTGTGGGGGCGCACGTTGTCCGCGGCCCGGCTCCACGCTCTCGCGGCCGATGTCGGGGCCGACGGCCCGTTCTTCCTGGTCGGTGGCACGGTGCTCGGGGTGGGACGCGGGGATGAGGTCTATCCGCTTGCCGAGCTGCCCGGGCACTGGGTGGTGCTGGCGGTCCCGCCGCACGGGGTGTCGACCGCCGCCGCCTACGGCTGGCTCGACGAGGACCGGGCATCTCCGGCCCGGAAACGGCCGGCCGGCGCGACGGTCTCGCCGGCGGTGCGTTTCGCGGGGGCGGCGCTTCTGCTCGACGATCTGCGCAACGACCTGGAAGGGCCGGTGGTGCGGCGCCGAGCCGGGATCGGCGAGGCGGCCGCGTTGCTGCGGGACGCGGGAGCGTCCCGGGCCGGCATGACCGGCAGCGGTTCCGCGGTGTACGGTCTCTTCGAGCGCCGCAACGCCGCCCTCGGGGCGGTCGGGGACCTGCGTACGCGCCGGGAAGGGTGGACCGTGCGCGTCACGCGGACGATGGACCGGGCCCGGCTCGAGCGCCGATGCTGGGTGTGATTGGGGGGCCGCGAGCCGGGGGGCATCGGCCCGTGACGAGGCGGGATGGGGGTGCACGTCAGATTTGTGAGTGCGGTGTTATGCGGCGGCGTTTCGTCGTTCCCAGAAGCCTTCGAAGCGGCCGCTGAGGATGCAGCAGCGCAGGGCGAGGATGGCATTGGCGCCGTTGACGGACCAGTGCATGCCGGCGCGCTTGAGGCGCGCCCCGACGGCATGTTTGCAGCCAGCCTCGACGACGCCGGTGGCGACGCACAGGCCCCTGGCCCGGAACGCGGGATAGCGCATGCGCTTACGGTTGCGGCTGAGATAGGCGATGCATTTGCGGGCCTCGTCGCAGGTTGGGGCGTGGTGGGCGAGGGCGGCGACGATGGCGCTGATGCGACCGGCATCGAGTTCGTCGCGTCGTTGCTTCGCCCACTGCGCGGCGAGGTCGGACCCGGGTGTGTAGATGGCCTTGGCGACGTCCCAGAGGTGGCTTTTGGCGTGGAAGATGTCGACGATCTGGATCGCATCGGGGAAACACTCGTCGGCGAGGGTCCAGATCCAGGGCGCGCCGTCGCCGAGGATGACCCTGCGGTCGGCATCGGCGAAACGGCGGCGTTCGGCTTCGCGGCAGACGCGCTGGGCGAAGGGGGAGGGTTCGCGGTCGGTATCGCGACTGGCGGCCGTCTCGATGGCGGCCGTGTAGGAGACTGAGTCCGGGTCGCGCATCGGGATGCCGGTCTTGGGGTGACGGCGTTCGGCCGTCCAGGCGACCGCGAGCTTGACCTCGCGGGTTTTGGCCGAACCGTCGGGCTGCTTGCCCTGGCGCTGCGCGGTTTCGGCCTTGCGCACGGGAATGCCCGTACCGTCCACGCCGAGATACAGGGTAGGTTTTACGCGGTGCGCCTCCGGCTCGACGGCTTGGCGTTCGTCGGCTGCGATCACGCGCCCCAGCGCTTCGGCGGTCCGCTCGACCTGCTTGGGGCCGATGGCGAGTCCGGCCAGTTCGTCCAGCAGCGTGCTGGCCTCTTTGAAGCTGACTCGGGCGGCGGCCGCCGCCGTCATGCGGGTCGCCGCGGGCGACAACGTCGTCTCGTCGATGCCCAGGGTCCGGTCACGCGGACAGAACCCGGTTCGGCAGGACGCGCAATGGTAGTAGGCCCGCTCCAGGGTCATGGCGCCCAGGGCCGTGCGGATCGTCTTTGCACGCCGGCCGGCGTAGCGGGCCGTTTGTCCGCACCCGCAGGGCAGGCCGGCGGCGTGCTGGTCACTGTGGTCGGCGTTGAGCCGCTCGGCAACGAAACGAGCCGCCACCGCCAGGACGGCAGTGCGCAGCGCGGTCTCGGCCGCCTCGAAGTCGCCCAGCGTCTGCGCCGCGTCGGCCCCCAGCAGCCGCTCGACCTCACGTGCCGCTTCGGCCGCCAGCGACTCGGCGGTCACCGCCGTCTGCGGTTTTTTTTGCTGCACTGCCGGTCGCCAGGCGCGCCTCGCTCAGTGCATCGTTGACCTCGATGAACATCTTCGACAATTGCCGGAAGCGGCGATACTCGGCGAGCCGCGCCTGCGTCTCCGGTCCGGCCTGGGCCGGGATGATGCGTGTGACCGTCTTGCCAGCCTGCTTGCGTGTCAGGGACAGGACCGGACCGTGCCCGGGGTCGTCTGGCTTGGCGCAATGACACCCAGCCTTGCCGCATGGTCGGAAGCGCTCGGCCAGCGAACCGGAGCGCATCTCGCCGATGGAGGCGAATTGACTGCGAAGGTGTGCGTGTTGCCGTTCAAGCGCCGCAATCTGTTCATCGGGCATGATCGGGTCCTCGTGCTGACAGTCCATCTACTGATAGATGTCGGCCGATCAAGCCTTGTCCTATACCCCGGAACGAATCCCCTCACTTTCCTGACGTGCACCCGCGGGATGGTCGAGCCTTGATGGGTCGGGACAGACGGGGTACAATAACGGGTTTGCGGTAAGCAGTAGACGCTGCACGCGGGACGGCCTTCGCTTGATGGGGCGTGGCCAAGTGGTAAGGCGCGGGACTTTGGATCCCGTATTCGAAGGTTCGAATCCTTCCGCCCCAGCCATACCGCCGGTGGCCGCGCCCCCGTGAACGGCCCTGCCGGGTCGGAATTCGACGGCGATGTTGAACGGGCAACTCAAACTCTTCTCGGGCAGCGCGCACGTGCGGTTGGCGCAGGAGATCGCCGACTATCTCGGTGCGCCGCTGGGCCGTGCGAACCTCAAGCGGTTCGCCGACACGGAGGTGTCGTTCCGCATCGACGAGAACATCCGCGGCGCGGACGTGTTCATCCTGCAGCCGACCTGCACGCCGGTCGATGCGCACCTGGTCGAGCTGTGCGTCATGATCGACGCGTTTCGGCGGTCGTCCGCGGCTCGCATCACCGCCGTCATGCCGTACTACGGCTATGCACGGCAGGACCGGAAGGACAAGCCCCGGGTCCCGATCTCCGCGAAGCTGGTGGCGAATCTGCTGTGTGCGGCCGGAGCCAACCGCGTTCTCACCATGGACCTTCACAAGGCGCAGATCCAGGGGTTCTTCGACATCCCGGTCGATCACCTGTTCGCCGCCCCCGTGTTCATCCAGCATCTGTCCGCCTATCAGGGTCCGGGTCTGGTGTTCGTGTCGCCGGATGCCGGCGGCGTCGAGCGCGCACGGGCCTATGCGAAACGGCTCGGGGCGGATCTGGCCATCATCGACAAGCGTCGTTCCGAGGACGGCCGGGCCGAGGTGATGCACGTCGTGGGCGACGTGCGGGACCGCGTGTGCATCATCCAGGACGACATCGTCGACACCGCGGGCACGCTCGTCCAGAGCGTGTCGGCGCTGCGCGAGAACGGCGCGGCGCAGGTGATCGCGTGCGCGGTGCACGGGGTGCTCTCGGGTCCGGCGCTGGAACGGATCGAGGCGTCGGCGCTCGAGAAGCTGGTGGTCACGAATACGATTCCACCCCGCCCGGAGATCGTCGCATCCGAGAAGGTCGAGGTACTGTCCGTCGCCCCGTTGCTCGGGAAGGCGATTCAGAGCATTCACCAGGAGACGTCCGTGTCGTCGCTGTTCATCTAGACGAGACGGATCGGCTCGTTGCCAGCAGGTCCACTCATGGAAACCACGTTGCAAGCAGAGGTTCGGCCCGGACGCGGCAAGAACGTCGCCCGCCGGCTTCGTCGAGACGGCCGCGTTCCCTGCGTCGTCTACGGCGAAGGGGGAGGGACGGCCGGCTCCGGCGCGCTCGCCATCAGCGTCGAACCCGATGCACTGCTGCGCGTGCTGCACTCGGGCGCCGGCGCCAACACCTTGATCGGTCTCACCGTCGGCGACGGCGATTCGAACAAGGTGCTGATCAAGGACTATCAGCTCGACCCCATCTCTCACCAGCTTCTGCACGTCGACTTCTTGCGGATCGCCATGGACAGGGTCATCACCGTCACCGTGCGCATCGAGCTGACGGGGGAGGCCGAAGGGGTCAGGGTCCAGGGCGGCCTGATCGATTTCGTGCAGCGTGAGGTGGCCGTCGCCTGTCTGCCGTCCGAGATTCCGGAGCATATCGAGGTCGACGTCTCGTCGCTGACGATCGGTCAGGGCATCCGTCTCGGGGACCTCCTCGAGGGCGCGTCCTGGCAACCGGTGAGCGATCGGGATACGCTGATCGTTCACGTTATCGCGCCGAGGCTCGAGGCGGAGGAGGAGGAGACGGACGAGGCGGAGCCCGAGGCCGAATCGGAGACGGAGGAGGCCGGAAAGACGGAGGGGTGAAGCTGATCGTGGGCCTCGGGAACCCGGGCGGGGAATACCGAGGGACCAGACACAACGTCGGCTTCGAGGTGGTCGACGAGACGGCCAGGCGTTGGGACCTCGCGTTCCGGTCCGCTCCCGCGGACGCCCTGCTGGCGAACTCGCCGGCGGTACCGGGGGGGCGTGGCGCGGTCTTGCTGGCAAAGCCGCTGACCTATATGAACCGTAGCGGGTTCGCGGTGGGCGCGTTGCTGCGGTACTACCGAATCGAGTTCGGCGATCTCCTGGTGGTCACCGAGGACGTGAATCTGCCGTTGGGCCGGTTGCGCGCGCGCCGTCAGGGATCGTCCGGGGGACACAACGGCCTGCGTTCGATCATCGACGCGGTGGCCGGAGAAGGGTTCCCGCGCCTGCGGGTCGGCGTGGGGCGCGGCGACCCCCGGCAGAGGCTGTCGGGGCGGGTTCTGTCCCGGTTCAACCGCACGGAGCGGCCGGCGATGGACGACACCGTGCGGCGTGCCGCGGATGCGGTGGAGATGTTCGTGGAGACCGGCATCGGTCCGGTCATGAATACGTTCAATCGGCGGGAAGCCGAGAGCGGCGACGAGAAGGATCCGGCAGACTCCGCCGGTCCGTATTGACGTCGATTCCCGGGTCCGTTACTCTCGTGAACAGAAGGCGGCGCATTCGCAGCCGACCTCGTTCACTCCTTGCCACGCCGGTGGCCGTCAGTCCAGAAGGAGCTGCATGCCAGACGATCGACAATACGAATTCGTGTACGTCCTTGCGCCCACCGTTGCCAACGCCGAGGTGGAAACGCTGCAGGGCGAGATAGAGGGGTATATCCGCAAGCTCGACGGGGCCGTGGAGAACACCGATCTGTGGGGACGCCGCAAGCTCGCCTACCCGATCGGCAACTTCACGGAGGGCATCTATGTCGTTCAGCTCGTTCGGGGGCCGGGCGCCATGGTGACCGAACTCGAACGCCGCATGCGCGTGCACGACGACGTCCTGCGGTATCTCACCGTGCGCGTCGACGACGATCTGCGCAAGGCGCGACGGGCGGCCGAGAAGCGGAAGGCCGAAACCGAGCGGCGTCGCGCCGCGCGTGGACTGCAGGGGGAACCGTCGCCGCCGCCGCCGGCACCCGGAGGCGAGGCGCCGGCCGCGAGCGACCCGCCCCCGCCCGCGGTGACGTCGCCGGCCGCCGTCGCGGAGCCGTCCCCGTCTGCGCCGGAGGCAGCATCGCCGGAGGCAGCGGCGCCGGCGGAGGCAGCGGCGCCGGCGGAGGCAGCGGCGCCGGCGGAGGCGCCGCCGTCTGGGGCGGACGAGGCTTCGGTGGAAGGTGAGCCGGCGCCGCCGGCACAGGAAACGCCGCCGGCGCCGCCGGCGACCAAGTCGGATGAGCCGGCCGGCGCCTAGCTGGCCGGCCTTGCGAAACGATTCATGTCGCCCGGACCGAGGCGCGACATTCGGAGGTGAAGAATGAGGAAGGAAGGCGGCGCCGCCCGCAAGCCCAAGACCGACCGGCCTCGACGTGGCATGTTCCGGAGAAAGCGGGTCTGCCGCTTTTGCGTCGACAAGGTTCCGTTTATCGACTACAAGGATGTTCGGATGCTGATCGCGAGCATTCCCGAACGGGGGAAGATACAGCCTCGACGCCTGTCGGGCACCTGTGCGCCTCATCAGCGCAAGCTGCAGACGGCGATCAAGCGCGCACGGCAGCTGGCCTTGATCCCGTACGTGACCGACTAGGATCTGACGGACCGCAACGCGGCGCGGATCCTGGAGGGTCGATTGGGCGGAGCGCAGCCGCGAGACGGCGATTTACGGGCTGCCAGGTCAGGGCGGTGGTGTGCGCTTCGCGGGGTCGAGGCACCGTCGCCGGAGTGAAACCATGTCAGTACAGATCATTCTCAGAGAGCCGGTGGACCACCTCGGACGCCGGGGCGACATCGTGAAGGTCGCCAACGGGTACGCCCGCAACTATCTCCTGCCGCGCCGGCTGGCATTGCCGGTCACCGAGACCAACCGCCGGCAGGTCGCCCGCGAACGGGTCGTCGCCGATGCGCGGGACCAGGCCGAGAAGGAGAGCGCGGAGGCGTATGCCGGGCGCCTGAATCAGGCCGTTTGCGTCATCGCGCGCCGGGTCGGCGAGACCGAGATCCTGTACGGATCGGTCACCGGGGCGGATATCGCGGCCTCGCTGCTCGAGCAGTCGTTCGAGGTCGACCGGCGCAAGATTCAGCTCCGAGAGCCGCTGAAGCGGCTCGGCGAGCACCGGGTGGCCATCAAGGTGCACCGCGAGGTCACGGCCGAGGTCGTGGTGCGCATCGTCAAGGAAGGGGCCGAGGACGAAGTGGATGGCGATGAGGCCGGCGAGAGCGGCGCGTCGCCGGACGCCGAGCCGTCCGTCGCTTCCGCCGAGTGACGCCGACGGCATGACCGCGTGAAGGCGGCGACCGGGCTCGCGCGGGCTCCGTCCGGCGCTCCGCCGGGCCGGTTGCATGCCGCCTCACGCGGCGTCGGCGGTAGCGGAATCGTTCCGAGCCCGTGGCGCCCGCCGCGGTTTTCACCACGGGCTCCCCGAGCAGGCGCCGCGTCATCCCCCCATCCATGGTCATGGCCGACGTCGTTTCCTTTCCCGCCGACCGGTCGCTACCCCACAACCTCGAGGCGGAGCGCTGTGTCCTCGGCGCGGTCCTGATTCACAACGATGCGTTCAACCAGGCGGCCGAGCTGATCGACGCCGACGACTTCTTCCGGGACGCCCACCGCCGCGTGTTCGACAAGATGGTCGACCTGAACGAGCGGAGCGAGGTGATCGATCTCGTCACCCTCAAGAACGAGCTCGAACGGTCGGGCGATCTCGAGGGCGTCGGCGGACCGGCCTACATCGCGGGACTCGTCGACGGGGTGCCCCGTTCCACGCACGTCGAGTACTACGCCCAGATCGTCAAGGAAAAATCGACCCGCCGGAAGATCATCTCGGCCGCGAACGACATTCTCCAAACGGCGTACTCCGGCGAGGGGGGGGCCGAGACCGTCCTCGACCAGGCGGAACAGGCGATTTTTCGCATCGCCGACGACAGCGTCCATACCGGATTCGTCGCGTTGCACGACCTGGTCGCGACCAGCCACGCGAGCATCGACAAGCTGCAGGCGGGCGAGGGCGCCGTCACCGGGGTGCCGAGCGGGTTCATCGATCTGGACAAGTTGACCCGGGGGTTCCAGCCGGCGGACCTGGTGCTCATCGCGGCGCGGCCGTCCATGGGCAAGACCGCCCTCGTCCTCAACATCGCGCAGCATCTCGGCGTGCACACCGACAAGACGGTGGGCGTCTTCAGTCTGGAGATGTCCAAGGAGCAGCTGTTCATGCGGATGTTGACGACCCAGGCGGGGGTCGATTCGCACAAGTTCCGCGGCGGGTTTCTCGCCCAGCACGACTACGACAATCTGGCCGAGGCGCTCACCGCCCTGGACGCCGCCAAGGTGTTCATCGACGACAGCGCCTCCATCGGCGTGCTCGAGATGCGCGCGAAGGCCCGGCGGTTGAAGTCCGAGCACGGGCTGGATCTTCTGGTTGTCGACTACCTGCAGCTCATGACGGGGCGCGGCCGGTTCGACAATCGCACCCAGGAGCTGGCCTCGATCTCGCGGTCGCTCAAGGGCCTCGCCAAGGAGCTGGACGTGCCGGTGGTGGCGCTGTCCCAGTTGAGCCGCGCTCCCGAGAGCCGGTCCGACCGGCGCCCACAGCTTTCCGATCTGCGGGAGTCGGGTGCGCTGGAGCAGGACGCCGATCTGGTGCTCTTCATCTTCCGGGAGGAGCAGTACGATCCGAGTCCCGAGAACGAGAACCTGGCCGAGATCATCATCGGCAAGCAGAGGAACGGACCGACGGGGGTCGTCAAGCTCGCGTTCCTGAAACAGTGCACGAAGTTCGCCAATCTCGCCGATGCCTACGAATCCTGATCGCCGGGCGTCGCACCGGACGTCCCGCCGCCGGATCGAAGGGGCGGGCGCGCGGGGCGGAACCCCGCGCCGGCCGGAAGCGGCCGGTCGCATGCAGCGGAGCCCCGGCCGCGGGCTCCTGGGGTGATGCCCCGTGTCCAGTCCCCCCCGGAAGCCGGTGTCGGTCGCGGTTCGGCCGACGTTCGCCCGAATCGACCTCGACGCGGTGCGGGCCAACTACGCGGCGGTGGCGCGCCACGTCGCGGGCCCGGCGGCGCCGCTGGTGATCGCGGTGGTGAAGGCGAACGGCTACGGGCACGGGGCGGTCCCGGTGGCCCGGGCCCTGCAGTCGGCGGGCGCCGGGATGCTGGCCTGCGCGGACATCGAAGAGGCGGTGACCCTGCGCCAGGGCGGGATTCTCGCCCCCATTCTGGTCTTCGGCGCCCTCGGCGTCAGCGATCTGGACGGCGTTTTCAACCACGGGCTCACCCCGACGGTGTCTTCGCCGTTTGCCGCCCGCGCATTGAGCGATGCCGCGGTCCGGCGGAGGGCGACGGTGGCGTGCCACCTGAAGATCGACACCGGCATGAACCGGCTCGGATTCCGTTTCGACAATCTGCGGCACACCATGCCGGACGTGTTGGGCCGGCCGGGGCTCGATATTGCGGCCGTGTATACGCACTTCGCCACCGCCGATGACCCGGCGCACCCGCTCTTCGAGCGGCAGCGGGCGCGCTTCGACGAGTCGCTGCGCTGCCTGGCCGGGCTCGGGGTCCGCCCGGCGTTGAGGCACGCCGCGAACAGCGCCGCCCTGTTGCGGGACCGGAAGACCTGGTACGACGGCGTCCGGCCCGGGTTGCTGCTCTACGGCCTGATTCCACCGGGCGTCGAGGCGTCGCTTCCGGTGGTGCCGGTGATGACGATGCGCAGCCGGGTGGTTGCCGTGAAAGGGATGCGGCCCGGCGAGACGACGGGCTACGGGGCGCAGGCGCCGGTCGGGCGTCCGACCACCATTGCGGTCGTGCCCGCCGGCTATGGCGACGGTCTCGACGTGCGCATGGCGGGGCGCGGCTCGGTGCTCGTGGGGGGGCGGCGGGCGCCGGTCGTCGGCGCCGTGTCCATGGACTCGATCACGATCGACGTGACCGGTCTCGACGTCAGCCCGGGAGACGAAGTGGTACTGGTCGGCGCGCAGTCCGGGGCGCGCATCGACGCGGGCGAGATCGCCGCGGCGCTGGGCACCGTGCCGCACGAGGTTCTGTGTCGGACCGGGAGCCGGATCGTCCGCACCTACGCCGGTCGTCCGGACGGTCCATCAGTTGGAGACGCACGCGCGCCGCTCCCGTGAGATCACCCAACACCGTCTTCGTTTGCCAGGCTTGCGGCGCCCAGGTGCGGAAATGGCTGGGACGATGCCCCGACTGCGGCGAATGGAACTCGCTGGTGGAAGAGCCGGCCGCGAGGCGGGGCGCCGACGCCGGTTCGAGGCCGGCGCTCACCGGCACGAGAGCGCAGCTCTTTGCCGATATCGAATCGGCGGACGCGGATCGCATATCGACGGGGGTCATCGAGCTCGACCGGGTGCTGGGCGGAGGTCTCGTGCCGGGGTCGCTGGTCCTGCTGGGGGGCGAGCCCGGCATCGGGAAGTCGACGTTGCTGCTGCAGGCGGCGGCGCAGGTCGCAGAGGCC
The DNA here is from genome assembly GCA_965206705.1 of Vicinamibacterales bacterium. Lineage (GTDB taxonomy): Bacteria > Acidobacteriota > Vicinamibacteria > Vicinamibacterales > UBA8438 > JAJEEA01. The sequence goes on from CBDBKJ010000003.1 coordinate 95,598, forward strand.
GGCCGGACCGTCCTCTATTGCTCCGGCGAGGAGTCCCCGCATCAGGTGCGCCGGCGTGGAGAGCGTCTCGGCCTGTCGCCGCCGCGGTTGCACGTGCTGGCGGAAACCTGCCTCGAGCGCGTGATCGACGAGGTGACGCGGCTGTCCCCGGACCTGGTGATCGTCGACTCGATTCAGACGGTGTTCTCGCTCAAGCTCGAGTCGGCCCCGGGAACCGTCGCCCAGGTGCGCGACGCCGCGAACCATCTCCTCTTCGTCGCCAAGGGGCGCAACGTTCCGGTTCTCGTCGTGGGGCACGTGACGAAGGACGGGAATCTCGCCGGTCCGAAGGTGCTGGAGCACGTCGTCGACACCGTGCTCTATTTCGAGGGGGACCGGTACCATGCGCACCGCATCGTCCGGGCGGTGAAGAACCGGTTCGGGGCGGTGAGCGAGGTCGGGGTGTTCGAGATGACGGCGGGCGGCCTGCGCGCGGTGGCCAACCCGTCCGAGCAGTTCCTGTCGGAACGCAGGTCGGACGTGCCGGGGTCGGTCGTGCTCTGTTCGCTCGAGGGGTCGCGGCCCATTCTCGTCGAGGTGCAGGCGCTCGTCGGCGCCGGCGTCTACGGCAATGCCCAGCGGGTCGCGAACGGCGTCGAACGCCAGAGGCTGTCGTTGCTGCTGACGGTGCTCGAGAAGCGCGCCGGTCTGTCGCTGGCCGGCGAGGACGTGTTCGTGAACGTGCCGGGGGGCATCCCGGTGCACGAACCGGCCGCCGATCTCGCGGTGGTTGCGGCGGTGGCGTCGAGCCTGCGCAATCAGCCGGTGGCGGCCGGCGCCGCTCTCTTCGGGGAGGTCGGGTTGGCGGGAGAGATTCGGGGAACGACGCAGCCCGGGTTGCGGGTTCGCGAGGCGGCGCAGATGGGATTCACGCGCTGCGTCATGCCGAGGGGCGACCAGGAGGAGGGGATGTCCGCGCCGGGTTGCGAGCTGCTTCCCGTCGACACCGTCGGTCAGGCGCTGGAGGCGCTGTTCGCATGAGGGCGGCGCGCCGGTTCGCGTGCGTGTTCCCGGAGGCCCCGGCGTCATGGTGACCGCCATCATCGCCGCCGGCGGGGCCGGGACCCGTCTCGGGGCCGGCCGGCCCAAGCAGTTGCTGCGACTCGGCGGCGCCACCATTCTGCAGCGTGCGGTCGCGGCGTTCGACCGGTGCGATCGGGTCGGCGAGATCGTGCTCGTGCTGCCGCCCCCGCTGGCCGAGGGCCCCGCCCTGGTCGAGACCGTGCACGGCACGCCGCTGCGGGTGGTCGCCGGCGGTGCGCGGAGGCAGGACTCGGTGGCCAGAGGGTTCGACGCGGTGACCGGGAGCGACATCGTCGTCGTGCACGATGCGGCCCGTCCGTTCTGTCCGTCCGATCTGATTGCCCGCACCATCGACGCCGCCCGGCGTCATGGCGCCGCCGTCGCCGCGCTCCCGGTGCCCGACACCCTGAAGCAGCGCTCGGTCGGGGCGGGCCGCTTCGTGGGCCGCACCCTGGCCCGTGACCGGATCGTGCAGGCGCAGACCCCGCAGGCGTTTCGGACCGGCATTCTGGCCGAGGCGATTCGGCTGGGCCGGACCGGCGTGGAGGCCACCGACGAGGCGGGCCTCGCCGAACGGGCCGGACACAGGGTGGCGCTCGTGGACGGCGATCCCTGGAACGTCAAGATCACCACGGAGCGGGATCTCGCCATCGCCCGGGGATTCGTGGAGGAGACCATGACGACCGCACGCGTCGGGCTCGGGTACGACCTGCATCGATTCGCGGTGGGGGGGCCGCTCCGGCTCGGCGGGGTCCTGATTCCGCATGACCGCGGGCTGGTGGGGCATTCCGATGCCGATGCGATCTGCCACGCGGTGACCGATGCGATTCTCGGCGCGGCCGCGGCGGGCGATATCGGCCGCCACTTCCCGGATACCGATCCCCGGTGGAAGGGGGCGTCGAGCATCGCGTTGCTTCAGGCGGCCGTCGGTCTGGTTCGTGCCCGGGGGTTCGCCGTCGTCAATCTGGACGTCGTGGTGGTGACCGAGCACCCCCGGATTGCCCCCTACGTCGAGCGGATGCGGGAGGCGATCGCGGCGGCCGTCGGCGTCGAGCCGGACGCCGTGGGCATCAAGGGCAAGACGAGCGAGGGCGTCGGGGCGACCGGCCGCGGCGAGGCCCTCGAGGTGCATGCGGTCGCCATGCTGGACGCCGCCTCGGCTGCCTGAACGGTGGGCGCGGATGATGACGAAGAGCGTGGCGGGCCCGGTCTCCCCGCGGGGGGGTGGGGGCAGCGTGATCGTCTACGGCATCAACCCGGTGCTGGAGGCGCTGCGGGCGCGGCGGGTTCGGACCGTCCGTCTGGCCGCGGTCTCCCGAAAGACGGCCGAGATTCGCCGGTTCGCACAGCAGAGCGGCATACCGGTGGTCCGCATCTCTCCGGCGGCTCTCGATCAGATGGTCGGAGGAGCGGTGCATCAGGGGGTGGCGGCGGATGTCGCCCCGCCGGAGGCGGTGACCCTGGAATCTCTGATTGGGGGTCTTCACGATCCGGCGCTGCTGCTCGTGCTCGACGGGATCGAGGACCCGCGGAACCTCGGGGCAATCCTGCGCAGTGCAGAGGCGGCCGCGGTCGACGGCGTCATCCGGCAGACGCGGCGGGCCGCCCCGGCCGGACAGGTGGCGAAGTCGTCCGCCGGCGCGGTTTCGTACGTGCGGCTGGTTTCGGTCGTCAACATCGCCCGTGCGGTGACCACCCTGCAGGCGGCGGGGGTGTGGGCGGTGGGGCTCGAGGCGGGTGGAGACGACCTGTATCGGGACATCGATCTGACCCTGCCGACCGCCCTCGTGCTCGGCAGTGAGGGGCGCGGGTTGCGGCGCCTCGTTCGGGAGCGGTGCGATCGCGTGGCGTCGATACCGATGCTCGGCCGGGTGAACAGCCTCAACGTCGCGGTGGCGGCCGGGATCGCGCTGTTCGAAGCGGTGCGGCAACGCCGCGGCGGCCCGGCTCCCGCCCCCGGTGCATGACGTGTGCCAGTCCGTTCCAATCCAGAGATGAGCCTGAAGCGGCGGCACGTGAGCCGAGGTGACGGGCGACCGAATCAGCGAATCGAAACAGGGATCCTGGCGCGGGCTACGGAGAGCCGGCGCACGCTGACCGACATTATCTGTCATGGCGGCGACGAGGGCTGTAGTGCGAGCTTCGGTCATGGTCGGGTGCGCGCTTCGAGGATTTGCTGGCAGAGCACGGAGTCTTCTCTTTGGATCTTGATGAAAGGGGAAGAGGATGGGCTGTGGGCGCTGTGCGAAACCGCGTTCTTGGCGGTTTTGCAAGCTGCCTGTGGGCGCGTTCTTTGCGTCCATGGGAGCGGCGGCGTCCATGGCCCCCGGCGCTGGCCCAGGCCACGGTGAGTTCGGGTTGGTGCAGGGGGCGGAGTCAGCCGAGGGGTGATGCCCCCCGGTTGGCCTATCGGGCCCTGGTGACCGCCCCGTCCCTGTCTTGTGTCGCGGTCCAGGTCCTGCGCCGTCGGGAGATCGCGCCGCGCGTTCCGACGGCACGGTCAGTGGCCCCTCTTCGCCCGGCCGGGACGACGCACATCGAGGTCAACCCTCTGGACCGCCCGCGGTACCCGGTGTCCCCGGCCGGCGCGGGGGCGTCGGCGGCGGTTCCGGTCAGGCGCCCGCCTGGTCGAGCACCGCTGGCCGCCCTTCCTGGGCACCCCGTAGTAGTGGACGGCCGGGACGTGCTGTCCAGACCGGGCCACCAAGCCCATCACTCCCATTTGGAGCGGCGGGAGGGCTGATGTCACCCGCACGGCCGGAGCGCGGCGGAAGGACGCGGGCAGCGCGTTGACACCCCGGCCCACCCGGAGCGGCCTCCGCCCGACCCTCCGCCCGCCGCGGCGGCGACCCGGTGGCCAAGCTCCAGCGACACCGGGCTGCGGGTCAACGCCGCCCGTCGCGTGGTGTTTCAGGCGGCGGGGTCGATGGCGGCAAACAGGCGGTCGCGGGCTTGGTTGAGGGCGCGTGCCGCCTCGTTGTCGCTCAGGGCGGCGGCGATGGCGTCGAGCTCGTCGAAGGCGGTCCCCGGCTTGAGGCAGGCGGCGGCGTTGGGCAACGACTTGAGCTTCTCGTAGGGGGTCATGACGTTGGCGTAAGGGTAGCGTTTTCGGACGCGGCCCTTGGCGTCGACCTCTTCGACGGGAAAGAGACAGGGGCGGTGGAAGTTGAGGTAGGGGGAGAGGCTCTGCTGGGTGAAGGCGTTGACGCGTTCAGCGTACCGGCTGGGGGATGTGGCCGTATCCGAGGTGCTTGCGGATGACCGAGCCGTTCTTGCTCTCGACGAGGGCGTTGTCGTTGCTGCGGCGGGGGCGGGACTTGGTGAACTCGTCGATGTGGAGGGCTTGCAGCAAGGCGGCGATTTTGCGGTTGATGAACTCCGAACCGTTGTCGGTGTGGAATCCGCGGACGTTGAAGGGGAACGCCCGGAGCAGGGCTTCGAGGACGGGGGCGAGACAGGACGTGTCGATGCGCTCGACCGAGCCGACGAACTGGAACTGGGTGACCTCGTCGACGAGGTTGAGGTGGTAGAGGCCCTTGATGCCGTCGAGGTCTCCTTGGTGGACCGAATCGACCCGCAGGTAGTAGCCGGGTTGCCCGAAGGGCTGGGGCCGGCGCCGCTCGCCGATGGCGATGTGCACGGGGCGGGTCGGCGCGGGCATCGTCCCGCGGCGGCGTTGATAGGTGGTCGAGTGGCGCAGGTTGTAGAGGTGTCCGTTGGAGATGGCGGCAAGGCGCTCGAAGCGGCGGTCGCCGAACAGGTGCAAGGCCCGGACGCAGAGCTTGCGGGTGGCCGGACCGGAGAGGGTGCCGTGGAGGGCATCGACTTCGGCAAGCAGCCCGATGTCGGCCTTGGTGTAGCGGCGTGGGAAGGGGCGCCGGGGGCGGCGGCGGTCGGTGATGGCGCCTGTGGTCCGGTGCCGGTGCAGCAGGCGGGTGACCTGCGCTCGTGAGAAGCCGGTCACCTTGACCAGGAAGCGGCGGATCAGGCCTTTGTCGGCCTTCCCTTGGCGGGGGTAGTCGAACCGTTGCAGGGTCTCGGCCACGAACGCGTAGGCCTCGGCCCGGGTCTGCGGCTGCAGGTCGAGCGGTCGGCTGCCGGCAAGGAACTCCCGAACCTGGTCCAGGGTCTGCAGGCGCTGGGTGTCGAGCTTCACGATCATCCTCCGATGATCCGGGACCCAGCTCCCTTCAGGCTCATCTCACGTTGGAATCAATCCTCCCTTCAGGCTCACTTCTCATTGGACAAGGGGGTGCACGTCAGATTTGTGAGTGCGGTGTTATGCGGCGGCGTTTCGTCGTTCCCAGAAGCCTTCGAAGCGGCCGCTGAGGATGCAGCAGCGCAGGGCGAGGATGGCATTGGCGCCGTTGACGGACCAGTGCATGCCGGCGCGCTTGAGGCGCGCCCCGACGGCATGTTTGCAGCCAGCCTCGACGACGCCGGTGGCGACGCACAGGCCCCTGGCCCGGAACGCGGGATAGCGCATGCGCTTACGGTTGCGGCTGAGATAGGCGATGCATTTGCGGGCCTCGTCGCAGGTTGGGGCGTGGTGGGCGAGGGCGGCGACGATGGCGCTGATGCGACCGGCATCGAGTTCGTCGCGTCGTTGCTTCGCCCACTGCGCGGCGAGGTCGGACCCGGGTGTGTAGATGGCCTTGGCGACGTCCCAGAGGTGGCTTTTGGCGTGGAAGATGTCGACGATCTGGATCGCATCGGGGAAACACTCGTCGGCGAGGGTCCAGATCCAGGGCGCGCCGTCGCCGAGGATGACCCTGCGGTCGGCATCGGCGAAACGGCGGCGTTCGGCTTCGCGGCAGACGCGCTGGGCGAAGGGGGAGGGTTCGCGGTCGGTATCGCGACTGGCGGCCGTCTCGATGGCGGCCGTGTAGGAGACTGAGTCCGGGTCGCGCATCGGGATGCCGGTCTTGGGGTGACGGCGTTCGGCCGTCCAGGCGACCGCGAGCTTGACCTCGCGGGTTTTGGCCGAACCGTCGGGCTGCTTGCCCTGGCGCTGCGCGGTTTCGGCCTTGCGCACGGGAATGCCCGTACCGTCCACGCCGAGATACAGGGTAGGTTTTACGCGGTGCGCCTCCGGCTCGACGGCTTGGCGTTCGTCGGCTGCGATCACGCGCCCCAGCGCTTCGGCGGTCCGCTCGACCTGCTTGGGGCCGATGGCGAGTCCGGCCAGTTCGTCCAGCAGCGTGCTGGCCTCTTTGAAGCTGACTCGGGCGGCGGCCGCCGCCGTCATGCGGGTCGCCGCGGGCGACAACGTCGTCTCGTCGATGCCCAGGGTCCGGTCACGCGGACAGAACCCGGTTCGGCAGGACGCGCAATGGTAGTAGGCCCGCTCCAGGGTCATGGCGCCCAGGGCCGTGCGGATCGTCTTTGCACGCCGGCCGGCGTAGCGGGCCGTTTGTCCGCACCCGCAGGGCAGGCCGGCGGCGTGCTGGTCACTGTGGTCGGCGTTGAGCCGCTCGGCAACGAAACGAGCCGCCACCGCCAGGACGGCAGTGCGCAGCGCGGTCTCGGCCGCCTCGAAGTCGCCCAGCGTCTGCGCCGCGTCGGCCCCCAGCAGCCGCTCGACCTCACGTGCCGCTTCGGCCGCCAGCGACTCGGCGGTCACCGCCGTCTGCGGTTTTTTTTGCTGCACTGCCGGTCGCCAGGCGCGCCTCGCTCAGTGCATCGTTGACCTCGATGAACATCTTCGACAATTGCCGGAAGCGGCGATACTCGGCGAGCCGCGCCTGCGTCTCCGGTCCGGCCTGGGCCGGGATGATGCGTGTGACCGTCTTGCCAGCCTGCTTGCGTGTCAGGGACAGGACCGGACCGTGCCCGGGGTCGTCTGGCTTGGCGCAATGACACCCAGCCTTGCCGCATGGTCGGAAGCGCTCGGCCAGCGAACCGGAGCGCATCTCGCCGATGGAGGCGAATTGACTGCGAAGGTGTGCGTGTTGCCGTTCAAGCGCCGCAATCTGTTCATCGGGCATGATCGGGTCCTCGTGCTGACAGTCCATCTACTGATAGATGTCGGCCGATCAAGCCTTGTCCTATACCCCGGAACGAATCCCCTCACTTTCCTGACGTGCACCCTGGACAAGGCTGTGCCTTGCGCCCGGGGGGCAAGTCGTGCTAAATTCTCCGTTTGGTCCGGCTGGCGTAGCTCAGTCCGGTAGAGCGGCTGATTTGTAATCAGCGGGTCGGGGGTTCGAATCCCTTCGCCAGCTCCAGCGGATTGCTTCCACGTGACCCTGGGTTCAGCGTCGGTGTGATCTCCCGTTTTCGAGGTGACCACCGTCTCGGTCTGCGTCTGCCACGCTGTGCCGGTCGCGGAAGCGTGTGTCGTGACTGTTGTTTGCGGAATTGTCGTGGGATACGGCGAGGTTGCGGAGCGGTCAAACGCAACAGACTGTAAATCTGTCGCCCTAGCGGCTTCGGAGGTTCGAATCCTCCCCTCGCCACCAGCTTCGTCCGGCAGAAGCCGGCGGCACTGGTGAAGCCGGTCCGTAATGCCATGACATCAGGAGCCGCGGAGGCGGGAGTAACTCAGTGGTAGAGTCACAGCCTTCCAAGCTGTTGGTCGCGGGTTCGATCCCCGTCTCCCGCTCCAGTTTCTCGCGTGCGGGCGCGACCTTGCGGTCGCGTTGGAAGTTCGCTGGTGCGAACTTCTACGGCGCAAGCGCCTGGCGCGACCTTGCGGTCGCGTTGGAAGTTCGCTGGTGCGAACTTCTACGGCGCAAGCGCCTGGCGCGACCTTGCGGTCGCGTTGGAAGTTCGCTGGTGCGAACTTCTACGGCGCAAGCGCCTGGCGCGACCTTGGCGGTCGCGTTGGAGTCTCGCTGGCGTGAACTTCTACCGGCGCAAGCACTTGGCCGTCCGCCGGGGTACGGGGCGGCGGTCGCGCGGCGGCGTGCCGATGTAGCTCAGTAGGCAGAGCGCGTCCTTGGTAAGGACGAGGTCACCGGTTCGAGTCCGGTCATCGGCTCCAGCGTCGATCGCGCAGTTTGGAGGCCGCCAGCGAGGGGAGGCGGCCGGTACGGCAGGGGTAGCCGGAGCGGAGGCGCAGGTCTTCATTTCGAGAGCGAGCGGACAAATGGCGAAGGAAAAGTTCGACCGGTCGAAGCCGCATGTGAACATCGGTACGATCGGGCACATCGACCACGGGAAGACGACGTTGACGGCGGCGATCACGTCGGTGCTGGCGAAGCACGACCCCAAGAACGCGGTGCGCTCGTTCGACTCGATCGACAACGCGCCCGAGGAACGGGAGCGGGGAATCACGATCGCGACGGCGCACGTGGAGTACACGACGGCGGCGCGTCACTACGCGCACGTGGACTGCCCGGGCCACGCCGACTACATCAAGAACATGATTACGGGCGCGGCGCAGATGGACGGCGCGATCCTGGTGGTTGCGGCGACCGACGGGGTGATGCCGCAGACTCGCGAGCACATCCTGCTGGCGCGTCAGGTCGGGGTTCCGTCGCTGGTGGTGTTCATGAACAAGGTGGACATGGTGGACGACGAGGAGCTTCTGGACCTGGTGGAGCTGGAGGTTCGGGAGTTGCTGTCGTCGTACGAGTTTCCCGGCGACGACCTTCCGGTGGTTCGGGGCTCTGCCCTGAAGGCGCTGGAAGGGGACGAGAAGTATACGGCGTGCATCGACGAGTTGATGTCGTCGGTCGACGACTACGTTCCGCTTCCGGTTCGCGACGTCGACAAGCCGTTTCTGATGCCGATCGAGGACGTGTTCTCGATTTCGGGTCGGGGGACGGTGGTGACGGGTCGGGTGGATCGGGGCATCGTGAAGGTGAGCGACGACATCGAGATCGTCGGGTTCCAGGAGACGCAGAAGAAGGTCGTGACGGGCGTCGAGATGTTCCGGAAGCTGCTGGACGAGGGTGTGGCGGGGGACAACATCGGGGTTCTGCTGCGGGGTCTGGAGAAGGACGACGTGGAGCGGGGCCAGGTTCTGGCGCATCCGAAGTCGATCACGCCGCACACGAAGTTCAAGGGTGAGGTCTACGTTCTGACGAAGGACGAAGGGGGCCGCCACACGCCGTTCTTCAACGGCTATCGGCCTCAGTTCTACCTGCGGACGACGGACGTGACCGGGGTTGCGACGTTGCCGGACGGCGTCGAGATGGTGATGCCGGGAGACAACGTGGCGATGGAAGTGGAGTTGATCACGCCGGTGGCGCTGGAGAAGGGGCTGCGCTTCGCGATTCGCGAAGGCGGCCGCACGGTCGGGTCGGGGGCCATCACCGACATCGTCGAGTAGACGCGCTTGTCGCGTCTCGGACCACGCGCTCTGGTGTGGAGTAGCCCAGAAAAGCCATGCGGGACATCATTTCGTTGGCGTGCACCGACTGCAAACGCCGCAACTACAGCACAACCAAGAACAAGCGGAAGACCAGCGGGCGGCTGGAGTTCAAGAAGTACTGCCGCTGGTGTCGCACGCACACCGTACACCGGGAGTCGAAATAGCGGCATACGGATCGTAGTGGGATTCCGGGCTTGCGCCGCGGTGCGGCCCCGCGATGTTGCGTCGGTCGGCGAGCGAGTCGCATCGCCCGCCGGGCGGGGTGTCGGACAGCGAAGCTCCGCGCCGGGACATCAGGAGCAGTACAGGCCAGTAGCTCAATTGGCAGAGCACCGGTCTCCAAAACCGGGGGTTGGGGGTTCGATTCCCTCCTGGCCTGCCACCCGCGTCCGAAGTGGCCGACCCGGCGCGCGTTCAGCGCGCGCGCCTGCAGGAAAGGATCGGGGCAGTTCGTGAAGACAGCACGACTCGACAACGTCAGAGACACATCGATGCACGTTACCGGGTGGTTCGGTCGGGCTCGGGTCTTTCTCGCCCAGGTCAAGAACGAGATGGAGCGGGTGACGTGGCCGACCCGCAAAGAGGTCTACGCCACCACGCTGGTCGTCATCCTGACCTCGGTGTTCTTCGGAATGTACCTCTGGAGCATCGACCTGGTCCTGACCCGGCTTGCCCGGTTCATCTTCGAAACGTTCGGAGCGCAATGACCGACGTCATCACCCGGCAGTGGTACATCGTGCACACCTATTCGGGGTTCGAGAAGAAGGTGTCCGAGTCGCTCCAGCAGCGGGTTCAGGTCTACGGCCTGCAGGCCGAGATTGGCGACGTGCTCATCCCGACCGAAGACGTCGTCGAGATGCGAGGCGGCAAGCGGGTCGTCAGCTCGAAGCGTTTCTTCCCGGGCTACATCCTGGTCGAGATGAACATGTCCGACCATGCGTGGCACGTGGTGCGGAACACCCCGAAGGTGACCGGATTCGTCGGCGCCGGCTCGAAGCCGACGCCGCTGACGCAGGCGGAAGTGGACCAGATTCTGCACCAGGTGACGGTCGCGGCGGAGAAGCCGAAGCCGAAATACACGTTCGAGAAGGGCGACCAGGTGCGCATCAACGAGGGGCCGTTCAACAGCTTCAACGGCATCGTCGACGATATCAATCTGGATCGGAACACGTTGAGGGTCATGGTGACGATCTTCGGGCGATCGACACCGGTGGAGCTCGATTTCCTGCAGGTCGAGAAGCTGTAGGACATTGGTCGGGCGGGAAGCGTCGCGGCAAGGCGGCGGCTTCCGGGCGGGGCGGGTCGTGGCGGCGGCCAGGTGTGGGCGCTACGGGCGGCGTATTCGAGCGGGCGCGATGATCGAGAGGTTGGACGGATTATGGCGAAGAAGGTGCTCGGGATGGTCAAGCTCCAGATCGCGGCCGGCAAGGCGACGCCGGCCCCCCCGGTCGGGACCGCACTCGGCCCGCACGGCGTCAACATCATGGACTTCTGCAAGGCCTTCAACGCCAGAACCGCCAGCCAGGAGGGGCTCGTCATTCCGGCGGTGGTGACGATTTACGCCGATCGAACCCTCAGCTTCATCACGAAGACCCCGCCGGCCGCGATATTGCTCAAGCGGGCCGCCAATATCGCCAAGGGGTCCGCAGAGCCGAACCGCGACAAGGTCGGCACCGTGACCCTGGCGCAAGTCGAGGAAATCGCGAAGACCAAGATGCCGGACCTGAACGCCAACGATCTGGCCGGCGCCGTGAAGGTGGTGTCGGGCACCGCCCGCTCCATGGGCATCGAGGTCGCGGGCTAGCGAGTCCGGGGCAGGGGACCGACGCTACGCCGGGTGTTGCCGGAGAGAGCAGAAGATGGCGAGAAAGAGCAGGAAATTCGTGGCTGCGGCCGAGCAGGTCGAGGATCGGTTGTACAGCCTGGCCGAGGCGGTGCCGCTCCTCCAGAAGGTCGGGTACGCGGGCTTCGACGAGTCGGTCGAGGTGGCGATGCGGCTGGGCGTGAACCCGAAGCACGCGGATCAGATGGTTCGGGGCACGGTCATCCTGCCGCATGGGCTGGGTCGGTCCAAGCGCGTGCTGGTGATCGCCGCCGGCGAGAAGCAGAAAGAGGCCGAGGAGGCCGGTGCGGACGTCGTCGGCGGCGAGGAGATGGTCGGACGCATCCAGGGCGGCTGGCTGGAGTTCGACGCCGTCGTCGCCACCCCGGACATGATGCGGGTGGTCGGGAAGCTGGGCAAGGTGCTGGGACCGCGAGGGCTGATGCCGAATCCGAAGACCGGAACGGTGACCTTCGAGGTGGCCCAGGCGGTGAAGGAAATCAAGGCCGGAAAGGTCAACTACCGTGTCGACAAGGCCGGGGTCGTGCATGCGCCGGTGGGGCGATGCTCCTTCGATGCCGGCGCCCTCGTCGAGAATGCCGAAGCGTTGATGGTCAGCGTCATTCGCGCCAAACCGGCGGCGGCGCGCGGCCGGTACGTTCGGAGCGTGACCGTGTCCTCGACCATGGGGCCCGGGGTCAAGATCGACTCGGCGAAGGTCGACACGTTGGTGCGGTGACGGTGACCGTCGGGAAATCGTGTCAGACGACCACCGCGGCGATGCGGGTCGTCAGGCCGGCCGGCGTGGGTGGCCGGTCGTGTGAACGTCACGAGGATACAGGAACAGATGCCGGTCAGCAGAAGCGCGAAGAGTGAACAGGTCGGGGAGTTGAGCGACGCACTGGCCAACGCGGAGGGCGTCGTCCTCCTCGACTTCAGCGGATTGGACGTGCCGACGGTCACCGAGCTGCGGCGGCAGGTTCGCGCCGCGCGGGGCGGCTATCGCGTGGTCAAGAACACCCTGGCCCGGCGTGCCGTGACCGGCACCGCCTTCGAGCCGCTACGGGACTCGTTCCGGGGGATCACCGCGGTCGCGTATACCGAGGATGACCCCGTCGGTCTGGCGAAGGCCCTCGTGACTTTCGCCAAGACGACACCTGAGCTCAAGGTCAAGTCGGGCATGGTGTCGGGGCAGCAGGTGGCCGCGGCAGACGTCGAGAGTCTCGCGACCCTGCCCGGCAAGGAAGAGATGCAGGCCTTGCTGCTCAGGCAGCTGCAGGCTCCCATGAGCCAGTTCGTCCAGGTGTTGAGTGCGGTCCCGCGCGACCTGGTCAGCGTGCTCGTCCAGGCGGAGAAGAAGCGAACGGAATCGGAAGGACAAGGATAGGTGGACGGCAGCGCCTGCCTTCCGGGGTTTAGTGCGAGGAGTTGGTTATGGCCGAAGTGACACAGGAACAGGTTGTCGAGTACATCAAGGGCATCTCGGTGCTGGAGCTCTCCCAGCTCGTCAAGACGCTCGAGGAAGAGCTCGGGGTTTCCGCCGCCGCCGCGATGCCGGTCGCGGTGGCCGGCGCCGTGCCGGGGGCGGCGGCCGAGGCGGCCGAAGAGCAGACCGAGTTCACGGTCATGCTCACCGAGATCGGGCCCAAGAAGATCAACGTGATCAAGACGGTCCGCGAAGTGACCAGCCTGGGACTCAAGGAGGCCAAGGATCTGGTGGAGAGCGCGCCGAAAGCCGTCAAGGAAGACATCCCCAAGGACGAAGCGGAAGCCATCGTGAAGAAGTTCGAGGGCGTGGGGGCAAAAGCCGAGGTGAAGTAGCGGCTCGCCGCGGGCGGGGTGCGCGGGTCGTCGCGCATGCCGCCGCGATGCGGGTATTCGGGCCGAAGCCGGTGCGCCTCCGCATGGCCGTGCCGTGCGGGGGGGCGTTCAGACTGCGGCGCACGGCGCCGGACGACGCGGCGGGACCACGGGGAGCCGCGGTTCCCGTACCGGTCCGAATCCGGACGTTCATTGGTGGCGTCCTGGAGCGATCGAGGACGTCGCTCGCAACTGAACCATCCCATCCTGGCCGCCAGTCCGAGGATGCAGAATGCAAAGTCAGCCCAAGAACGTCTACCGGGAGCGCATCGAATTCTCCAAGATCCGCACGACGATCCCGATTCCCAACCTCATCGAGATCCAGAAAAAGTCCTACGAACGCTTCCTGCAGATGACCCGGCTCCCGTCGGAACGGGAAGATGCGGGACTGCAGTCGGTGTTCAAGTCGGTCTTTCCGATCAGCGACTTCCGGGAGAACTCGTCCCTGGAGTTCATCGAATACTCGATCGGCAACTGGGAATGCAAGTGCGGGCGGCTCTCCGGCCTGCACCATCTCCGGCAGCCCTGTTCGGCCTGCGACGCCACTCTGGTGGCGGAACCCTTCGGGCAGCGCGAAGTGTTGTGCCCCAAGTGCGGGGCCGCCAACCACGCCCGGGGGGTGGTCTGCGACATCTGCGAGAACACCGTTTCCCTGAAGCTGAAGTACGACGTCGAGGAGTGTCAGGAGCGCGGCGTGACCTACGCGGTGCCGCTCAAGGTCACGATTCGGTTGGTCGTCTGGAACAAGGATCCCGACACCGGCGCCAAGACGATCCGGGACATCAAGGAGCAGGAGGTCTACTTCGGCGACGTCCCGCTCATGACGGACAACGGCACGTTCATCATCAACGGCACCGAGCGGGTCGTGGTCTCCCAGCTGCACCGCTCGCCGGGGGCGTTCTTCCACTCCGAGGACCGGCAGCTCCACATCGCGCAGATCATTCCCTATCGCGGGTCGTGGGTCGAGTTCGAGTACGACGCCAAGAATCTCCTGTACGTCCGCATCGATCGGAAGCGCAAGTTCCTCGCCACCGTGTTTCTGCGCGCCCTCGGCCTGCGGGGCGCGGACGAGATCATCAAGACCTTCTACACAGTGGATCGGATCTCGTTGCGGGAAGGGGCGCCGCGCTGGGCGGTGAGCCGGAACCTGATCGGCCGGCGCGCGGCCAGCGAGGTGACGATCGGCGCCACCCACAGGATCGGCGCCGGCAAGAAGATCAGCGCTACCACGGTGACGGCCCTTCAGAGGGCCGGCATCGAGTGGATCGAGGTGGGGGAAGCGGAGCTCGAAGGTGCGTATGCGGCGGTCGACGTCGTCGATCCGTCCACCGGCGAGGTGATTCTGGAGGCCAACGACGAGGTGATACCCCGCATCGTGTCGATGGCTCAGGAAAAGCGGGTCGAGGAAATCGAGATCTTCGCGCCGGAGCGTGACGAGATCGGGAGCGTGTTGTCGACGACCCTGCGCAAGGACACGATCCGGACGCATGAAGAGGCGCTCATCGAGATCTACCGGCGCCTGCGTCCGGGGGATCCGCCGACCCTCGACAGCTCGCGGTCGCTGTTCGAGAGCATGTTCTTCAACGCCCAGAAGTACGACTTCTCGCGGGTCGGCCGCTTGAAGCTGAACACGAAGCTCGGGCTGGACACGCCGCTCGACGAGAAGATCCTGCATCCACCCGATTTCTACGCGGTCATCCAGTATCTCCTGGCGTTGCGGCGCAATCCGACGAACGCCGACGACATCGATCACCTCGGAAACCGGCGGGTCCGGTCGGTCGGGGAACTGCTCGAGAACCAGTTCCGCATCGGCCTGGTCCGCATGGAGCGGGCGATCAAGGAAAAGATGTCGGTGTATCAGGAGATGGCGACGGCGATGCCGCACGACCTGATCAACGCCAAGCCGGTGATGGCCGCGATCCGGGAGTTCTTCGGTTCGTCCCAGCTCTCCCAGTTCATGGATCAGACGAATCCGCTCTCCGAGATCACCCACAAGCGGCGGCTGTCGGCTCTGGGGCCGGGCGGTCTGTCGCGTGAACGGGCGGGATTCGAGGTCCGCGACGTCCATCCGACCCACTATGGGCGCATCTGCCCGATCGAGACGCCGGAAGGACCGAACATCGGGTTGATCTCGTCGCTGTCCTGCTATGCCCGTATCAACGAGTTCGGCTTCATCGAATCTCCCTATCGCCGCATCAAGGACGATCGCGCGGCCGACTTCGTGCAGATTTCAAACGGCGGGGGAACGCGATTCCAGGTCGGTGACATCGTCGACGTCATCGAGGCCGAGCAGGCGAACACGGCGGCCAAGGAGAAGAAGAAGAAGGTGGCCGAGTACGAGCCGTACTCTTTCTACCTGTCCGCCTGGGAGGAAGACCGGTACATCATCGCGCAGGCCAACGCCCGCCTCGACGACGATGGCAATCTCATCGACTCCCGCGTGAACTCCAGACAGGCCGGCGACTTCATCCTCGCGCCGCGCGACAAGGTGGAGTTCATCGACGTGTCGCCGAAGCAACTGGTCTCGGTGGCGGCCTCCCTCATCCCGTTCCTCGAGCACGATGACGCCAACCGGGCGTTGATGGGTTCGAACATGCAGCGGCAGGGTGTGCCGCTGCTGCGGGCGCGGGCGCCGTTCGTCGGCACCGGTATGGAGTACATCACCGCGCGCGACTCCGGCGCCGTCGTCGTCGCGCGGCGCAGCGGCGCCGTCGACTACGTCGATTCGCAGCGGATCGTCGTGCGGGTCGAGGGGGAGTCCGGTGAGATGTCGCGCGAGATGGGGGCCGACATCTACACCCTGACCAAGTTTCGCCGGTCCAACCAGAACACGTGCATCAACCAGAAGCCCATCGTGAAGGTGGGCCAGAGGGTCGCCCGGGGCCAGGTGCTCGGCGACGGACCCTGCACCGAGCTCGGTGAGCTGGCTCTCGGTCGCAACGTGCTCGTCGCGTTCATGCCGTGGCGGGGGTACAACTTCGAAGATGCCATCCTGGTATCCGAGCGGATGGTCAAGGACGACTACTACACCTCGATCCATATCGAGGAGTTCGAGACCGAGTCGCGCGACACCAAGCTCGGTCCCGAGGAGATTACCCGGGACATTCCGAACGTATCGGAGGGCTTTCTCGCCGATCTCGACGACAGCGGCATCATCCGCATCGGCGCCTACGTCAAGCCGGGCGACATCCTCGTGGGCAAGGTCACTCCGAAGGGGGAGACGCAGCTGACCCCCGAGGAAAAGCTGCTGCGGGCCATTTTCGGGGAGAAGGCGGGCGACGTGCGTGACGCCTCGCTGCTGTGCCCGCCCGGTATCGACGGGATCATCGTCGGGGTCAAGATCTTCTCGCGCAAGGGGATCGAGAAGGACGATCGAGCCAAGGCCATCGAAGCCGAAGAGCTCGACATGATGGAGAAGAATCTCGAAGACGAGATTCGGATTCTGCACGAGGAGGTCAAGAAGCGGGTCTCGGTGAAGCTCGACGGCCACACGCTCGGGACCGACCTGTTCGACGACCACGGGCGGGAGGTGCTGGTCGCCGGGGGGACGGTCCTGACCCCGGAGCTCGTCGTCGCGCTTCCCTATCAGGCGGTGACCCGCATTCGGCTCGCGGGGTCCGAGCGGCAGCTCGGGGACGAGTTGCGCACCCTCGAGGAACGCACCGAGCGTCAGGTGGAAGTGATCCGCCAGATGTTCGAAGAGAAGAAGGAGAAGATTCGCCGCGGCGACGAGCTGCCCCCCGGGGTCATCAAGCTCGTGAAGGTCTACGTCGCCATGAAGCGGAAGCTGTCGGTCGGCGACAAGATGGCCGGCCGCCACGGCAACAAGGGGGTCATCGCGCGGGTGCTTCCGGAAGAGGACATGCCGCATCTGCCGGACGGTACCCCCGTCGAGATCGTCTTGAATCCGCTGGGCGTTCCGTCCCGGATGAACGTGGGACAGATTCTCGAGACCCACCTGGGCTGGGCCGCGAGCGCGCTCGGTCTCCATTTCGCGACTCCCGTCTTCGACGGTGCGACCGAGGCCGAGATCAAGGGGTGGCTTGCCAAGGCGGGCCTGCCGTCGAGCGGCAAGAGCCGGCTGGTCGACGGCATGACCGGCGAGGAGTTCGAGCAGGATGTGACCGTCGGGTACATCTACATGCTGAAGCTGTCCCACCTCGTCGACGACAAGATCCACGCCCGGTCCATCGGGCCGTACTCGCTCATCACGCAGCAGCCGTTGGGCGGCAAGGCGCAGTTCGGGGGGCAAAGGTTCGGCGAGATGGAGGTCTGGGCGCTCGAGGCGTACGGGGCCGCGCATACGCTTCAGGAGCTGTTGACCGCCAAGTCGGACGACGTCACCGGGCGGTCCAAGATCTACGAAGCGATCGTCAAGGGTGACGCGTCCTTCACGCCGGGATTGCCGGAGTCGTTCAACGTGCTGATCCGCGAGCTCCAGGCGTTGTGTCTGGACGTCGAGCTGCTGAAGACGCGGTCGCCGACGCCTGCCGTGGTGGGCGCCGACGTCGCGGAGGAGCAGGAGTCGGCGGAGGCGTCGGAGGCGGAGAAGACCGAGACGGTCCCGGCTCTCGACGAGGCGTAGGGGTCGGCGCCGCCGGGACGGCGCGGACGCCAGGATGGTTGGTCGGGCGGCCGGCGGAGCCGCAGGGTGGCGAGTCCCGGGCCGGGAGCATCGCGCGCCACGACATGACGGGGGATCGGGGCGGGTGCCGTCCGATTCTCCGCCCGCAGGCTTCGTTCGGCGCAGGAGAACCCATGAGACCCAGTTTCTCGGACCGCAGCTCGCTGACGGCCGATTTCGACGCCATCCGGATCAGTCTCGCCTCGCCGGAGACCATCCGGTCCTGGTCGCATGGTGAAGTCACCAAGCCCGAGACCATCAACTATCGGACGTTCAAGCCGGAGCGGGACGGGTTGTTCTGCGCCAAGATCTTCGGTCCCGTGACCGACTGGGAGTGCCTCTGCGGGAAGTACAAGCGCATGAAGCACCGGGGCGTCATCTGCGACAAGTGCGGCGTCGAGGTGACCCAGGCCAAGGTCAGACGCGAGCGGCTGGGGCACATCACGCTGGCCACCCCGGTCAGCCACGTCTGGTTCTTCAAGGGGCTGCCGAGCCGGATCGGGCACCTGCTCGATATCTCGCTCCGCGATCTCGAACGCATTCTCTATTTCGAAGCGTTCGTGGTGATCGATCCCGGCGACAGCGAGTTCGAGCCGAATCAACTTCTCACGGAGGAGCAGTACCGGAAGGCGATCGAGGACCACGGGCCGAAGTTTCGGGCCCAGATGGGCGCCGAGGCGATCAAGGAGCTGCTGAAGCGCGCCGACATCCACGATCTGGCGGACCAGCTGCGGGTGGACATGCGCCGGGAGAACTCGGTGCAGAAGAAGCTCAAGTTCGCCAAGCGCCTGAAGGTCGTCGGGGCGTTTCGGAAGTCGACCAATCGTCCGGAGTGGATGATTCTCGATGTGATTCCGGTCATTCCACCGGAGCTTCGCCCGCTCGTGCCTCTCGACGGCGGCCGCTTCGCGACCTCCGATCTCAACGATCTCTACCGCCGGGTCATCAACCGGAACAACCGCCTGAAGAAGCTGATCGAGCTCA
Organism: Vicinamibacterales bacterium; assembly: GCA_965206705.1. Classification (GTDB taxonomy): domain Bacteria; phylum Acidobacteriota; class Vicinamibacteria; order Vicinamibacterales; family UBA8438; genus JAJEEA01. The sequence continues at coordinate 114,270 of CBDBKJ010000003.1, forward strand.
AGGCGCCCGATGTCATCATCCGCAACGAGAAGCGGATGCTGCAGGAGGCGGTCGACGCGTTGTTCGACAACGGTCGGCGCGGTCGGGTGCTGCGCGGGGCCAACAACCGTCCCCTCAAGTCGCTGTCGGACACGCTCAAGGGCAAGCAGGGACGGTTCCGCCAGAATCTGCTCGGCAAGCGCGTCGACTACTCGGGGCGGTCCGTGATCGTCGTGGGGCCCGAGCTCCAGCTCCACCAGTGCGGGCTCCCCAAAAAGATGGCCCTCGAGCTGTTCAAGCCGTTCATCTACAACAAGCTCGAGAACCGCGGGCTGGTGTCCACCATCAAGCAGGCGAAGGAGATGGTGGACCAGCAGCTCCCCGAGGTGTGGGACATTCTCGAAGAGGTGATCCGCGAGCACCCCGTGCTCCTGAATCGGGCCCCGACCCTGCACCGGTTGGGGATACAGGCCTTCGAGCCGGTTCTCGTCGAGGGCAAGGCGATCCGGATCCACCCCCTGGTCTGCACCGCATTCAACGCCGACTTCGACGGCGACCAGATGGCCGTGCACATTCCCCTGGCGCCGGAGGCCCAGATCGAGGCCTCGGTCCTGATGAAGGCGTCGAAGAACATCCTGTCTCCGGCCAACGGCGCGCCGATCACGGTGCCCTCCCAGGACATCGTGCTGGGGTGCTACTACCTGACCAAGGCCAAGAAGGGGGCCAAGGGGGAGGGGCGCGTCTTCGGTTCCGCGGACGAGGTGGGACTGGCCCTCGCGGCCGGTGCACTTGAGACCCTGAGCCCGATTCGGCTCCGGATCACCGGCGATCTGATGGACTTGACGGTGTCCCGGGACGATCAGGACGTACTGAGAACCCCGGTCCAGCAGATCGAACGCAAGATCATCGACACCACCGTCGGCCGGGTGGTGTTCAACAGTGCGTTGCCCGACGAGCTCCCGTTCGTCAATGGCCTCCTGAAGAAGAAGGGGCTCGGCCAGCTCGTCCAGTACTGCTATCTGAAGCACGGCGTCCCCAAGACGGTGGAGATGCTGGACCGCCTGAAGCAGCTCGGATTCGGGTACGCGACCCGTTCCGGCTTGTCGATCGGCATCGACGATCTCATCGTGCCCGCCCAGAAGGCGTCGATGATCAAGGAGGCCAACGACGAGGTCATCCGGGTCGAGCAGCAGTACCTCGAAGGGGCGATCACGAACGGCGAGCGGTACAACAAGGTCATCGCCATCTGGTCGGACGTGACCGAGAAGGTGGCCGACGAGATGTTCAACGAAATGGAGGGCCTCGATGGTGGCGACCAGGACTTCAATGCCGTCTACATCATGGCCGACTCCGGCGCCCGCGGCAGCAAGCAGCAGATTCGCCAGCTCGCCGGCATGCGGGGATTGATGGCCAAGCCGTCCGGCGAGATCATCGAGGTGCCCATCACGTCGAACTTCCGTGAGGGGCTGACGGTGCAGCAGTACTTCATCTCGACGCACGGCGCCCGGAAGGGGTTGGCGGATACGGCGCTGAAGACCGCCGACTCCGGATATCTCACGCGCCGGCTGGTGGACGTGGCCCAGGACGTAATCATCTCGGAGGGGGACTGCGGCACGCCGGACGGGATCGAATCGCGCGCCATCGTGGAGAGCGGCGAGATCATCGAGCCGTTGCGGGACCGGATCGTCGGCCGGGTGGCGCTCGATGAAGTCGTCGATCCGTTCACGAACGATGTCATCGTGACCGCCAACGGGCTGATCGTCGAGGACCTCGCCTCGCAGATAGAGGATTCCGGCGTCGAGAAGGTCAAGATTCGGTCGGTGCTGACCTGCGCGGCGCGCCGCGGGGTGTGCGCCAGGTGCTACGGCCGCGATCTCGGCACCGGCGAGCTGGTCGAGATGGGGCTGGCCGTCGGCGTCGTCGCCGCCCAGTCGATCGGTGAGCCCGGAACCCAGCTCACGATGCGGACCTTCCACATCGGTGGAACCGCATCGCGGGTGTCGGCGCAATCGACCCTCGAAGCGAAGCACAAGGGGACGGTGTGGTTCGACGGGATCCAGTGGGTCAAGGCGAAGGACGGCACGCTGGTCGTGATGAATCGGACCGGCTCGCTGGTCGTCCGGGACGAGACGGGGCGGGACCGGGAGCGGTACCCGGTGGTGTACGGGGCCCACCTGAGGGTATCCGACGGCCAGCCCGTCGAGCCGGACCAGGTATTGGTGCAGTGGGACCCCTACACGTTCTCGATCATCACGGAGAAGACGGGAACGGTCCGCTTCAAGGACATCGTCGAGGGGATGACGGTCCACGAGGAAGTGGATGAGGTGACCGGACTGTCTCGTCTGATCATCATAGACTCGCCCGACGAGAAGAAGCAGCCGACGGTCGAGATCCGGAATGCGGCCGGCAAGCTCGAACGCAAGTACAACATGCCGTCGCATGCGCATCTGATGGTGGTGGATACGCAGGAGGTCACCGCCGGCGAGGTGCTCGCCAAGATTCCCCGGGAAACGACGAAGACCAAGGACATCACCGGCGGGCTGCCGCGGGTGCAGGAGCTGTTCGAAGCGCGAAAGCCGCGCGAGACTGCGGTCATCAGCGAGATCGACGGTACGGTCAAGATCGGCAGCATCGTCAAGGGGATGCGGAAGGTCATCATCGTGCCGGACGAGCCGGGGGCCGAGCCGCGCGAGTACTCGTTGCCGCGGGGCGTCCATGTGAACGTGCAGGATGGAGACCGTGTCCGGGCGGGCGAGCAGCTCATGGACGGTCCGAGCAATCCGCACGACATCCTGAGCGTCCTCGGTCCGAAGGCCCTCCAGAGCTACCTCGTGAACGAGATCCAGGAGGTGTATCGCCTGCAGGGCGTCACCATCAACGACAAGCACATCGAGGTCGTGGCCCGGCAGATGATGCGGTGGGTGAAGATCGAGGACGTGGGGAATACCGATTTCCTGATCGACGAGCAGGTGGATCGGTCGCGGTTCCTGGTGGAGAACGATCGAGTCCTCGCGGAAGGCGGCCAACCCGCCACCGGGCGTCCGCTGCTGCTCGGAATCACCAAGGCCTCGCTGTCCACCGACTCGTTCATCTCGGCTGCTTCGTTCCAGGAGACGACCCGCGTGCTGACGGAAGCGTCGATTTCCGGAAAGGTGGACCACCTCCGGGGGCTGAAGGAGAACGTGACGATGGGACGGCTGATTCCCGCCGGCACCGGATACGACTACTACCGCGGGGTCCGGATTCAGCCGGACGAGCCGCCGCCGCCGCCGCCGCCGACGCTGGAGGAACTCGAGTTCGAACGGGAAATGGAGTATCCCGGCGAGCCGGAGGCGGCGAGCCGTGATCAGGTGAGCGAGTAGGCGCAACGAGGAACACCGGTGGCGGGGTTGACCGGGTGACGGGAGGACTGGAGAGAGTCTCGGGTGCACGTCAGGAAAGTGAGGATTTGCCGTCGGGAGTATTGAGCGAGCGCTGATCGACCGAGACCTCGGGTAGGAGGACTCCGACCATGCCCGAGGCGCAGTTGACTGAACCGCTCGATCACGCGGTCGAAAAAGGGGGCGTCGAGGAGCTGTTCGCCGCGTTGGAGGCGGCGGTCGGGGTCGATGTCGACGCGTTCCTCAAACGAGGAAACGTGAATGCCCAGGACTTCGAGACCCTCTTGGAGACCGTTCACCGTCGAGCGCTCGCCACGGCCAGCCAAGCCGTCAAGGTGATTGGCGCGCAGCGTTCGTAGCCGCGCTCGCGGCCGAAGTGGATGCGCTCATCGGGCCGGGGAGCGTCAACGCGCAGGACTTCGAGGCCCTCGAGCAGGCCCTCCGTCGCGAAGCCCTCGGCCTCGCCGCGCAGGCGATGGCGGAGTACTTCGACGCGGACGATTCCGACCATTCGAGTGCGACGATAGCGTGCGCCTGCGGCCAGACGGCGCGCCACGCCGGCCGCCGCCCGAAGACCTTCACCACGCTGTTGGGACCGCTGACCCTCGACCGCGCCTACTACCACTGCGCCGCCTGCCGCCGGGGAAGCTGTCCGCGCGACCGGGCCCTGGGTCTGCAAGCCACCTCGCTGTCGCCGGCCACGGCGCGGATGGTGGGACTGGTGGCGACGAGCGTCAGCTTCGCCGAAGCGAGCGAGTGGATGGGGGAACTGGCCGGCGTGGCGGTCGACCCCAAACAGGTCGAGCGCACCGCCGAAGCGCTGGGCCGCGAGGTCGCGGCCGACGAACGCGAGAGGGTCGAGCCCGCACCCGGCGCGGCGTCGACGATGTATGTGGGGCTGGACGGTACCGGCGTACCGGTGCGCAAGTCCGAGGTGGAAGGCCGGCGCGGCAAGCCGCCCGACGGGGTGGCCAAGACCCGCGAGGTCAAGCTCGTCACCGTGTGGACGGCGGAAACCCGCAACGCCGACGGCCTCCCCGAACGCGACCCCGGGTCGGTCAGCTACAGCGCCGCGGTCGAGAGCGCGGCCAGCCGCCCCACCGACCCGCTGCCCTCCCCGTTCGCGCAACGGGCGTACCGCGAAGCGCGGCGGCGCGGCTTCGACACCGCGGCGCGTCGCGTCGTCATCGGCGACGGGGCCGAGTGGATCTGGAATCTGGCCGGCGAACAGTTCCCCGGCGCCATCGAAATCGTCGACATCTACCACGCCAAGGGGCATCTGTGCGATGTCGCCAAGGCCATCCACGGCGCCGGCACGGACTTGGCCGCCCGGTGGGGCAAGGACCGGCGGGACGAGTTGGACGCCGGGCGGTTCGATGCGATCCTGACCGCCCTGCGCGCCCACAGTGAGACCTGCGAGGAGGCTCGCAAGTGTATCGACTACCTGACCCGCAACCGCCACCGGATGCGCTATCCGGAGTTCCGAGCGTGGGGTCTTTGCGTGTCGTCGGGCGTCGTCGAGGCCGGATGCAAGCTCGCTATCGGCGCCCGGCTCAAGCGCGCCGGCATGCACTGGACCGTGGCCGGCGCCAACGCCATCATCGCCCTGCGGTGCTGCAAGCTCAGTGGCCGCTTCGAGGACTTCTGGGAACGACGGCCCGCCAACGCCGCCTGACAGTCATCTCACAATGATGTCGTGCACCCGAGAGTCTCGTGGCGCTTGCGTCAGCCGTCGGTTACGTGTTAACCTTGCAAGGTTTTGGCGGTGGAGTTGGGACACCCTATCTAGCTCCGGCCCGTCAGGATAGAGGAGCAACTCGCCTCTTTCTCGTTTTGGAGCAGGTTCGGGTCCGACCCCGTGGGTCGGCCGGGCTCTTCACGGCGCGCAAACACAAATAGGGTCAATCGCGTCGGGTGCCAAGCTGTTGCTTTCAGGCCCGAGGCAGACTGTCGCAGGCGTCTTGGCCGCCGGCCGGGATGTCGTGACGCCATCGACGCAAGGAGCGGTCGTGCCTACGATTAGCCAGCTCGTGAGGAAGGGGCGTTACCGAATCGAGACCAAGACCAAGAGCCCTGCCTTGCAGCGGTCTCCCCAGCGTCGGGGCGTGTGCGTGCGGGTGTTCACGCAGACCCCGAAGAAGCCGAACTCGGCGTTGCGGAAGGTCGCCCGCGTCCGGCTGACCAATCAGATCGAGGTGACCACCTATATTCCGGGCGAAGGCCACAACCTCCAGGAGCACTCCCTCGTGCTCATTCGCGGAGGGCGTGTCAAGGATCTGCCCGGGGTTCGCTACCACGTGGTACGCGGGACGTTGGACACCACTGGTGTGCAGGGCCGGAAGCAGAGCCGGTCGAAATACGGTGCGAAGCGGCCGAAGGCGTAGGATCGGATTCCGAGTGCCCGGGTTGTCGAGAGGGAAATAGCCATGCCACGCAGACGCGAGGTGCCGAAGCGCGAGGTGCCGCCGGATCCGCTCTACAGCAGCACCCTGGTGACCAAGTTCGTGCGCACCATCATGAAGAGCGGCAAGCGCAGCACGGCCGAGGGGCTGATCTACGGTAGCCTCGACATCATCCGGGAGCGGACCGGCGACGACCCGCTCAAGGTGTTCAAGAAGGCGGTCGACAACGTGAAGCCGAGCCTCGAGGTCAAGTCGAGGCGGGTCGGCGGTTCGAACTATCAGGTGCCCATCGAGGTCAATCCGAACCGCCGTCTGTCGCTGAGCCTGCGTTGGCTGTCGGGCTACGCGCGAGCTCGCAGCGATGGCAAGACGATGAGAGAGAAGCTCGCGAACGAGTTCATCGATGCCTCGAATCTGCGGGGCGGTTCGGTGAAGAAGCGCGAGGACACGCACCGGATGGCCGAGGCGAACAAGGCGTTCGCCCACTATCGGTGGTGAGCGGAAGCCGTCAGGCAGGTAGAAGCAGACAAGTGGTTGGAGCCGAGTTGGAAATCGCCCCGGTAATCGCGGACCGTGGTGTCGCGCAGGGCCGGCAGTCACGAACGGGCAAGGTCATGTCGAGACAGGTGCCGCTCGAGCGGACACGGAACATCGGCATCATGGCCCATATCGATGCCGGCAAGACGACCACCACCGAGCGGGCACTGTTCTATACCGGCATCACCTACAAGATAGGCGAGGTGCACGACGGCACCGCGGTGATGGACTGGATGGCCCAGGAGCAGGAGCGGGGCATCACCATCACCTCGGCGGCGACCACGTGCATGTGGCGCAGCCACCGGATCAACATCATCGACACCCCGGGGCACGTGGACTTCACGGCGGAGGTCGAGCGATCGCTGCGGGTGCTCGATGGCGCCGTGGCGGTGTTCGATGCGGTGGGCGGCGTCGAGCCGCAATCCGAAACGGTCTGGCGCCAAGCCGACAAGTACCGGGTGCCGCGCATCTGTTTCGTCAACAAGATGGACCGCGTGGGGGCCGATTTTCGGCGCACGCTGACCCAGATTCGCGAGAAGCTCCAGGCGAACCCGGTGGCGATTCAGTTGCCGCTGGGGGCGGAAGACGGTTTCGCCGGCGTTATCGATCTGGTCGGCATGAAGGCATTCCGGTATCGCGACGAATCGATCGGCGCCGAATCGGTGCTCGAGGAGATCCCGGTCGACCGCCTCGAGGAGGCAACGGTGGCGCGAGAGGCGCTGATCGAGAAGGTCTGCGAGGTCGATGACCGGCTGCTCGAGAAGTACCTGCACGGGCAGCCGATCGGGGCCGACGAGATCATGGCGGTCCTGCGCCGGCGGACCATCGAGTCCGTGCGCAACGAGGATGCGCCGTTGGTGCCGGTCCTGTGCGGCAGCGCCTTCAAGAACAAGGGGGTGCAGCCCCTGATCGACGCGGTGGTCGACTATCTGCCTTCGCCGGCCGATATTCCCGCCGTGACCGGGGCGGAGCCGGACGGCGATGGGGTGCTCGAACGGCCCGCGCAGGACGATGCGCCGTTTTCGGCCCTGGCATTCAAGATCATGACCGACCCCTACGTCGGTCAGCTCTCCTTCATACGCGTGTACTCCGGCGTGATGGCCAGCGGCGCAACGATCTACAACCCGCGGCTCGGCCGCCGGGAGCGCATCGGCCGCCTGCTGAAGATGCACGCCAACAAGCGGGAAGAGATCGGGCAGGTCTACGCCGGTGACATTGCCGCGGCGGTCGGACTGAAGACGGTGGCCACCGGCGACACCATTTGCGATCGGGCGCATCCGATCGTGCTCGAGGCGATGGAGTTTCCGACGCCGGTCATCACGCTCGCCATCGAGCCGAAGACCAAGGCCGACCAGGAGAAGCTCGGCCAGGGGTTGGCGAAGCTCACCAACGAGGATCCGACCTTCCAGGTCCGGACCGATGACGAGACCGGGCAGGTGGTGGTGTCCGGGATGGGCGAGCTCCACCTGGAGATCATCGTCGACCGGCTTCGGCGAGAGTTCGGCGTGGCGGCGACGGTGGGCCGCCCGCAGGTTGCCTATCGCGAGACCCTGACGCGGCCGGCGCAGGCCGAAGGACGGTACATCAAGCAGACCGGCGGGCGCGGTCAGTACGGCCACGTGAAGCTCCGCGTCACGCCCGGCCCGGCCGGGGACGGGTTCGTCTTCGAGAACCAGATATTCGGTGGCGCGATTCCGAAGGAGTTCATCTCCTCGGTCGAGGCGGGGGTTCGAGAGGCGGTGACCACCGGCATTCTCGCGGGGTATCCGGTCGAGGATGTGGCGGTCACGCTCTACGACGGCTCGTCGCACGATGTCGACTCCTCGGAAGTGGCGTTCAAGATCGCGGGGTCGATGGCGTTCCGTGAGGCCGCCCGTCGGGCTGCTCCGGTGCTTCTGGAACCGATCATGCGGGTCGAGGTGGTGGTGCCGGAGGTGTACATGGGTGACATCATCGCGGACATCAACAGCCGCCGCGGCAAGGTCAGGTCGATGGAAACCCATGGCGGGACGCAGATCGTCAATGCGCGCGTGCCGCTGTCGGAGATGTTCGGCTACGCAACGGAGCTCCGTTCCCGCACGCAGGGGCGCGCCACCTACTCGATGCATTTCGATCGCTATGATCGGGTTCCGCAGGCAGTCAGCGAGCAGATCGTCGCGCGCATTCAAGGCAGATAAAAAGAGGCAATCCGATGGCGAAGGAAAAGTTCGACCGGTCGAAGCCGCATGTGAACATCGGTACGATCGGGCACATCGACCACGGGAAGACGACGTTGACGGCGGCGATCACGTCGGTGCTGGCGAAGCACGACCCCAAGAACGCGGTGCGCTCGTTCGACTCGATCGACAACGCGCCCGAGGAACGGGAGCGGGGAATCACGATCGCGACGGCGCACGTGGAGTACACGACGGCGGCGCGTCACTACGCGCACGTGGACTGCCCGGGCCACGCCGACTACATCAAGAACATGATTACGGGCGCGGCGCAGATGGACGGCGCGATCCTGGTGGTTGCGGCGACCGACGGGGTGATGCCGCAGACTCGCGAGCACATCCTGCTGGCGCGTCAGGTCGGGGTTCCGTCGCTGGTGGTGTTCATGAACAAGGTGGACATGGTGGACGACGAGGAGCTTCTGGACCTGGTGGAGCTGGAGGTTCGGGAGTTGCTGTCGTCGTACGAGTTTCCCGGCGACGACCTTCCGGTGGTTCGGGGCTCTGCCCTGAAGGCGCTGGAAGGGGACGAGAAGTATACGGCGTGCATCGACGAGTTGATGTCGTCGGTCGACGACTACGTTCCGCTTCCGGTTCGCGACGTCGACAAGCCGTTTCTGATGCCGATCGAGGACGTGTTCTCGATTTCGGGTCGGGGGACGGTGGTGACGGGTCGGGTGGATCGGGGCATCGTGAAGGTGAGCGACGACATCGAGATCGTCGGGTTCCAGGAGACGCAGAAGAAGGTCGTGACGGGCGTCGAGATGTTCCGGAAGCTGCTGGACGAGGGTGTGGCGGGGGACAACATCGGGGTTCTGCTGCGGGGTCTGGAGAAGGACGACGTGGAGCGGGGCCAGGTTCTGGCGCATCCGAAGTCGATCACGCCGCACACGAAGTTCAAGGGTGAGGTCTACGTTCTGACGAAGGACGAAGGGGGCCGCCACACGCCGTTCTTCAACGGCTATCGGCCTCAGTTCTACCTGCGGACGACGGACGTGACCGGGGTTGCGACGTTGCCGGACGGCGTCGAGATGGTGATGCCGGGAGACAACGTGGCGATGGAAGTGGAGTTGATCACGCCGGTGGCACTGGAGAAGGGGCTGCGCTTCGCGATTCGCGAAGGTGGCCGCACGGTCGGGTCGGGGGCCATCACCGACATCGTTGAGTAGACGCGCCGTGCCAGATGCAACCGCAGTATTGAAGCCATGTTCAGCGACAAGATTCGGATACGCCTGAAAGCCTACGATCACCGGGTGCTCGATCAATCGACCCACGAGATCGCCGATACCGCACGGCGGACGGGGGCGCGCCTCGCCGGACCGATACCGTTGCCCACGGACCTCAACAAGTGGACGGTGCTGAGGTCGCCCCACGTCGACAAGAAGTCGCGCGAGCAGTTCGAGATCCGGACCCACAAGCGGTTGATCGATATCTTCGAGCCAACCTCCCAGACCGTCGATGCGTTGATGAAGCTCGATCTCCCGGCCGGAGTCGACGTCGAGATCAAGGCATTCGGGAAGGACAGCAACGCATAGGACCCCGGGCGGAGCCCCGCAAGACGGACGCAGACGATCATGGTGACCGGTATTCTCGGACGAAAGATCGGAATGACCCAGTTGTTCGGCGACGACGGTGCGATCACGCCGGCGACGGTCATCAAGGCCGGTCCGTGCGTGGTCGTGCAACGCAAGACCGTCGAACGCGACGGCTATGCGGCCGTGCAGCTTGGCCTCGTCGAGGAGGCTCGGTTCAACGCGAACCGGCCCATGACGGGTCACTACAAGAAGGCCAAGGTGCCCCCGACCCGGATTCGGCGGGAATTCGGCGTGGATGGCGACGGACCCGCGGAAGGCGATCAGGTGGTGGCGTCGGTCTTCGCCGACGGCGATCGCGTGGATGTCGTCGGGGTCAGCCGCGGCAAGGGGTTTCAGGGCGTCATGAAGCGTCACGGTTTCGGTGGCGGCCGCGCGACGCACGGCTCCATGTTCCATCGCGCGCCGGGCTCCATCGGGGCGTCATCGTACCCCTCGCGGGTCATCAAGGGCATGCGCGGACCGGGGCGAATGGGCGGCGACCGGGTCACGACCCGGAACCTGCGGGTGGTGCGCGTGGATGCGGACCAGCATGTGCTGGTCGTCAAGGGGGCGGTTCCCGGAGCGCCGGGCGGGGTCGTCATGATACGGAAGGCGGTCGCCGCGAAGCCGGAGCCCGCGCCGGCGGCCGAGGCATCGTCGAAGAAGCGGAAGTAGCGGTTCTGGGACCCCGAGCAGGTTGCGACCATGACCCTGGATGTCGTTGATTTGCGGAACGTGAAGATCGGATCGGTCGATGTCAGTGATGCCGTGTTCGGCGGTCGGCTGAACCGGGACATCATCTGGGAATCGGTCGTTCACGAGTCGGCCGGCGAGCACCGCGGCACCCACGCCACGAAGACGCGGGCCCAGGTCAGCGGCACGGGCAAGAAGCCCTGGCGCCAGAAGGGCACCGGCCGCGCGCGGGTCGGTTCTAGCCGCAATCCGCTGTGGCGTTCGGGAGGCGTCGTGTTCGGCCCCCAACCGCGCAGCTATGCGTATCGGCTGCCCAAGAAGGTGATTCGGGGGGCGTTGCGAGCGGCCTTGACCGAGAAGTTCCGGGACGGCGATGTCCTGGTGGTGGAACAGCTCGGGGTCGAGGAGCCGCGGACGCGGCTGGCGGTCGAGCTGTTGCGGCGTCTCGACGTGCCGCCCAAGGCGCTGCTCGTCGATGTGCAGCCGGATTCGAAGCTGTTGCTGGCGGTACGCAACATCGGCGACGTTCATCTCTTGGCGACCAATCGGCTCGGCACGAGGGACGTCGTCGACGCTCAACGGGTCGTGATGACGCGCGCCGCGGTCGAGCGGTTGACACAGGTGCTGGGATCATGAGAGAGACCGAGGTCATTCGGCGCGCCCTCGTCACCGAGAAGACCACGATCCAGCGCGAGGACACCGGGACGATCGTGCTCGAAGTGGCGATGGGGGCGACGAAGGTCGAGATAAAGCAGGCGGTGGAGCGACTGCTGGGGTCGAAGGTCGCCAGCGTGCGCACGTCGATCAACCACGGCAAGATCAAGCGGCAGGGACGGTTTTCAGGCCAGCGCCCGGACTGGAAGAAGGCCTACGTGCGGCTGCGCGACGGCGAGAACGTGCCGGAGTTCCTGGAAGGCGCCTAGACGATGACTATCCGCAAGTACAAGCCGACGTCGGCGGGGCGCCGATTCCAGACGGTGCAGACGTTCGACGAGATCACGGCGACGAAGCCGCACAAGCCGTTGACCGAGCCGCTGCCCAAGTCGGGCGGCCGGAACAATCGGGGCCGCGTCACGATATGGCAGCGAGGCGGCGGGCACAAGCGCACCTATCGCATCATCGACTTCAAGCGTGACAAGCACGATGTGCCGGGCCGGGTGACGACGATCGAGTACGACCCGAACCGCTCTGCGCGCATCGCGCTGGTGACCTACGCGGATGGCGAGAAACGGTACATCCTTCACCCGGCCGGCGTCGCCGTCAACGATACCGTCGTCTCGGGGACGCGCGTCGACATCCTTCCCGGCAATACCTTGCCCCTCAAGAACATTCCGCTCGGCACGCAGATGCACAACCTGGAGCTCAAGCCGGGCAAGGGGGGGCAACTCGCCCGCAGCGCCGGGGCGAGCGTGCAGCTCGTCGCCAAGGAAGGCGACTACGTGTCGGTCCGGCTGCCGTCCGGCGAGATCCGCCGGATTCTGAAGGAGTGCTCGGCCACCATCGGGCAGGTCGGCAACGTGGATCATGAAAACGTGTCGCTGGGCAAGGCGGGTCGGTCGCGCTGGCTCGGGCGCCGGCCCAACGTCCGGGGCGTTGCGATGAATCCCGTCGACCATCCGCTCGGGGGTGGCGAGGGCAAGGCGGCCGGCGGCCGGCACCCGGTGACTCCGTGGGGGGTGCCGACCAAGGGTTACAAGACCCGCAGCCGGAAGCCGTCGGACAAGTTCATCGTCCAGCGCCGGCGGCGGAAGTGAGGCGGCGTCACGAGGAGAATCGCGCGACGGCCAGTCGGTGCCGGGACACGGTGGCGGAGAGTGTTCATGTTGGTAATCGCAGCCGTTTGCCGGCGGCCGGGGATTGAGACGAGGCGTCAATGAGTCGATCGCTGAAGAAGGGACCGTTCGTCGACATACCGCTGCTCGAGAAGGTCGAACGCATGAACAACAGCGGCGACCGCCGGGTCATCAAGACGTGGTCTCGACGGTCGACGGTCATACCCGAGATGGTCGGACACACCATCGCGGTGCACAACGGCAAGAAGTTCATTCCGGTGTACCTGACCGAGAACATGGTGGGCCACAAGCTGGGTGAGTTCTCGCCGACCCGGCTGTTTCGCGGGCATACGAGCAAGAGAGACAAGGCCGCCTCTGTCGGCAAGGGCAAATGACGATGATCGAAGGGCGTGCCACGGGGCGTTATGTCCGGACTTCGGCCCAGAAGGCCAAGCTCGTCATGGATCTCATTCGCGGCCAGAGCGTGGACCGGGCGCTCGCCACGCTGCGGTTCTCGCAGAAGCGGATAGCCCGTCACATCGCCAAGGTGCTCCGCTCCGCGGTGGCGAATGCAGAGCAGAAAGAGGGCGCTGGCGGCGATATCGACCGGATGTTCGTGTCGAAATGCTACGCCGATCAGGGGCCGTCCATGAAGCGCATCCGGCCGGCGCCGATGGGCCGCGCGTTCCGCATCGTCAAGCGAACCGCACACTTGACCGTGCATGTCGTGGAGCAGCCGGAGATCGTCACCTCGGTGGTGACCCCGGGCGAGTCCGGCTCGGCGGGCGCACATGCCGGGTCCTCTCGCCCCGGGCGCCGTTCGAGGCGGCGGCCGAGGAAGCGATCGAGCGACTAAGCGACTAGAGGGTCTGCGCCGCGGGCCGCGCGGACGCGGGCCGGGTTGTCGGGGCGGGAAGCGGAGTCGCAAGACGACGATCTTGCGGGTTGGAGTTGACGAAATGGGGCAGAAGGTTCACCCGTACGGGTTCAGGCTGGGGTTCAACAAGACGTGGCGGTCGCGGTGGTATGCCGATCGCGACTACGCAAAGCTCCTGCACGAAGACCTGTCGCTCCGGTCCGACCTGAAGAAGCGCTTCAAGCACGCCGGCGTCTCGAAGATCGAGATCGAGCGTGCCGCCAACAAGCTGAAGATCGACATCTGCACCTCGCGGCCGGGCATCATCATCGGCCGCAAGGGTACCGAGGTCGACAAGCTCAAGACGGAAATCCAGCGGCGTACCAAGCGCGAGGTCTTCATCAACATTCAGGAGATCCAGAAGCCCGAGCTCGATGCGCAGTTGATCAGCGAGTCGGTGGCGTTGCAGCTCGAGAAGCGCGTCGCCTTCCGCCGGGCCATGCGCAAGGCGGTCGAGTCGGCGCTGCGGTTTGGCGGCCGCGGCATCAAGGTGCGGGTGGGGGGACGCCTGAACGGGGCGGAGATCGCGCGTACCGAATGGTATCTGCATGGCCAGTTGCCGCTGCAGACCCTGCGGGCGGACATCGACTACGGATTTGCGGAAGCCAACACCACCTACGGCCAGATCGGCGTCAAGGTGTGGCTGTACAAGGGCGATCGCCACGAACCGCGGTTGGCCCGCGACGAAGAGTATCGGGTGCCGCGCCGCGGAGCCCGGGCCTAGCGCGACCTTACGGTCGCGTTGGAAGTTTCGCTGGCGCGAAACTTCTACGGCGCAGGCTCCTGGCCCAGGCGGCGGTTGCGAGGTAGTTGTCATGTTGATGCCGAAGAAAGTCAAACACCGGAAGCAGCACCGCGGGCGCATGACCGGCAAGGCGTGGCGGGGCTCGACGGTGTCGTTCGGCGACTACGGCCTGCGGGCCATGGAGCCGTGCTGGCTGACCGACCGCCAGATAGAGGCGGCGCGGGTGGCGATGACCCGGTCGATCAAGAGGGGCGGCAAGATCTGGATTCGGGTGTTTCCCGACAAGCCGATCACCAAGAAGCCCCAGGAGACCCGGATGGGGAAGGGTAAGGGCGCGCCCGAGCAGTGGGTCGCGGTGGTGAAGTCGGGTCGCATTCTGTTCGAGATGGAAGGGGTCGACGCGACGATCGCCCGGCAGGCAATGCGGTTGGCCGCGGCCAAGCTGCCCATCCATACGAAGTTCGCCACCCGGTTCGGTGGGGCCGAGGCATCATGACGTCGATTACGGAACTGCGTGAGCTCGGCGCGCCGGACCTCGAGCAGCGCGAGCGGGAGTTGGCCGAGCAGGTGTTTCGCCTGCGGCTCCAGAAGTCGATGGGACAACAGGAGGCGGCCAACAGACTGCGTCGGACCCGACGCGAGCTGGCTCGGGTCAAGACGTTGCTGCGCGGGTACGTGCTCGGCACCGAAGTGCCGGCGAGCGACACGAAGGACACGAAAGAAACGAAAGAAGCAGCGGATGGGAACTAAGGCAGAAATCCAGGGCGTCGTAGTCAGCGGCAAGATGGATCAGAGTGTGGTCGTGGCGGTCGAGCGTCGTGTGCGCCACGGACTGTACGGCAAGATTCAGCGTCGCACCTCGAAGTTCATGGCGCACGATCCGGGGAACGAAGCGAAGGAGGGCGACGTGGTTGCCATCGTCGAGACCCGGCCTCTCAGTCGCCGCAAGCGCTGGGCGGTGGTTCGGGTCGTCGAGCGGACGGGAACCGTCTAGCACTCTGCGCCCCGGCAGAGCGAGCACAGAATCATGATCCAGATGCAATCGATCCTCGAGGTCGCGGACAACTCCGGGGCCCGGAAGATCGCGGTCATCAACCCGATAGGCGGGTCGACCGGACGTTTCGCGAAGCTGGGTGACCTCGTCACGGCATCGGTGAAAGAAGCGGCCCCGCGTTCGGCAGTGAAAAAGGGGCAGGTCGTTCGGGCCGTCATCGTGCGCACGGCGAAAGAGCACCGTCGGCGGGATGGCAGCTACATTCGTTTCGACCGAAACGCGGCGGTTCTGGTCACCGAGCAGGGCGAACCGATCGGGACCCGGGTCTTCGGTCCGGTGGCGCGGGAGTTGCGGGAACGCAAGTTCATGAAGATCATCTCCCTGGCGCCGGAAGTACTCTGAAGGGAGCAGGTCGGCAGTCGGGCGTCCGACGCCGGTGAGCGTGTGAGCCATGTCGAGATTACAGACCCCCATCCGGAAGAACGACAGCGTGGTCGTCATCACGGGCAAGGACCGGGGGAAGCGCGGACGCGTCCTGCAGCTCGTGCCGGCCAAGAACCGGCTGATCGTCGAGGGCGTGAATATCGTCAAGCGCCACACCCGCCCGAACCCGAGGCAGAACGTCAAGGGCGGCGTCGTCGAGCGCGAGGCGGCGCTGCATGCATCGAACGTGCAGCTCATCTGTCCGGACTGCGGCGCCCCGACCCGGATTGGACGGCGCCTGCTCGGTGACGGCCGCAAGGTTCGGATTTGCCGCAAATGCGACGGGGTCGTGGATCGATGAGTCGACTGAGAGAACGCTATCACGAGAACGCGGTGCCCGCCCTCACCAAGGAGTTCGGGTACACCAACATCATGGCGGTGCCGAAGATCCAGCGGATCGTCGTGAACATGGGGTTGGGCGAGGCCACGCAGAACGTGAAGCTGATCGACGCCGGCAGCGACGATCTGGTCCGCATCACCGGCCAGAAGCCGTTGACCACCCGGGCTCGCAAGTCGATAGCCCAGTTCAAGCTCCGGCAGGGCATGCCGATCGGCTCGATGGTGACGCTGCGCCGCGATCGCATGTATGAGTTTCTCGATCGTCTCATCTCGATCGCATTGCCCCGCGTCAGGGACTTTCGCGGCGTGTCCCCCAAGGGGTTCGACGGGCGGGGCAACTACACCCTGGGGCTTCCGGACCAGCTGATGTTCATGGAGATCGACTACATGAAGGTCGACAAGTCGCGCGGGATGAACATTTCCGTGGTCACGACCGCCAGGACCGACGAAGAGGGGCGGCGGCTGCTCCAGCTGATGGGCATGCCGTTTCGGACGAATTAGGAGTCTGCGCCGTAGAACGGTGCAGACTCCTGGCAGGGTTGGTTGGGCGGCAATCGGAGCCGTAGGCGACGATTGCCGGGCGAGGGGAGCTCGATGGCGACAACTGCGAAGATTGTCAAGGAAGGCAAGCCGCCGAAGTTCAAGGTGCGGCTACGCAACCGATGCCGCCTGTGCGGGCGGCCGCGGGGGTTCCTCCGCAAGTTTGAGCTGTGCCGGTTGTGTTTCAGGCGGCTCGCGCTCGAAGGTGATATCGCAGGGGTGACCAAGAGCAGTTGGTGACGATGCAAGCCGAGACACCGCGTCATCGGGCGCGGAGTCGACAGACAAGAGAGACATGACTGATCCGATCGCCGATATGTTGACGAGAATCCGCAACGGGACCACCGCGAACCGCCGGCGGGTGGACATCCCGTCGTCGCGGCTCAAGACGGAGATCGCCAGGATTCTGCAACGCGAGGGATATATCCAGTCGTTCAGGATGGTGGACGTTGTCGTCGAACGGGGGCAGCAGGCGCGGTCGATGATTCGGATCCAGTTGAAATACGGATCGCGCGGCGAGAACGTCATAACCGGAATCCAGCGCGTCAGCCGGCCCGGCCGGCGTGTGTACTGCGGCCGGGACCATGTGCCCCCGGTGCTGGCCGGGCTCGGTACCAGCATTCTCACCACCTCACGCGGGGTCATGACGGGCCGCGAAGCGGTCAAGATGGGTGTGGGCGGCGAAGTGTTGTGCAACGTCTGGTAAGCCAGGCGGTGGAGTCACGAAATGTCGCGAGTGGGTAAGAGACCGATCCCGATTCCGGCCGGAGTCACCGTGCAGATCGCTCCGGACGTGGTTGAGGCCAGGGGACCGAAAGGGACGATGCGGCAGCCGCTGCCGCCGGGGATCGTGGTCCAGATGCAGGACGGCGTGCTGCACGCACGTCCCGAGCGCGAGGAGCGCGGCATGGGCAAGTTCCACGGGCTCGGGCGCAGCCTCGTTGCCAACGCCGTGACCGGCGTGTCGGTGGGATTCAAGAAGGAGCTCGATATCGTGGGAATCGGGTATCGAGCAGCGGTGGCCGGCCAGCGGCTCACGTTGGCGTTGGGGTATTCGCACCCGGTGATATTCGAGGTGCCCGACGGTATCGCGGTCGCGGTGGAGAACCAGACGCATCTGGTGGTGTCGGGCGTCGACCGGCAGGCGGTGGGGCAGGTTGCGGCCGACATCCGGAGCCTCCGCAAGCCGGATCCATACAAGCAGAAGGGGATCCGGTATACCGGCGAGGTGCTGAAGAAGAAGGTCGGCAAGACGGGAGCATAGCGGGTCTCGTGTCATGAAGGTCAAGACGAAAAAGGATCGGCGCCGGCGGATTGCGCTGCGTCAGCGCAAGAAGATCAGAGGGACGTCGGATCGGCCGAGAATGTCGGTCTTTCGGAGCCTGGGGCATATCGCGGTCCAGGTCATCGACGACTCGAACGGCACCACGCTGACATCGGCGTCCAGCACCGAGCCGAAGGTCAGGGCGGGCTTCAGCGATGGCGCCGTCGGCGGAAACGTCGCGGGCGCGCAGGCGGTCGGCCGCCTGATCGCGGAACGGACGCTCGAAAAGGGCATCCGGAGCGTGGTCTTCGATCGGGGCGGTTTCCTGTATCACGGCCGGGTCCGCAACGTCGCGGATGCGGCGAGAGAGGCCGGTCTGAAGTTCTAGCGAGGAACGATTGATTCTGCTGCCGCGAGGGCGTCGGCGCGGCGGCGGGAAGCAGTCTGCCGGGATGCAGCCCCGGTCGAATGCCGCCACTGGGTGACACGGGCTGCCAGAAACTGTCATGAACTATACGCGAGCCAAGATCGACCCCAACGATTTCGACCTCAAGGATACGGTTGTGTCGATCAACCGCGTCACGAAGGTGGTCAAGGGCGGCAAGAACCTGAGCTTCAGCGCGCTGGTGGTCGTGGGCGATACCCACGGTGTGGTCGGTTTCGGGGTCGGGAAGGCCAAGGAGGTGCCGTCGGCCATCAAGAAGGGAATCGAAGCGGCCAAGAAGGCGCTGCTCCGAGTACCGCTCGACGGCACGACGATACCGCACATCGTGGTGGGCCGGTTCGGCGCCGGCCGCGTGTTGTTGAAACCGGCTCCGGACGGCACCGGGATCATCGCGGGCGGCGCCGTGCGCGCGGTCCTGGAATCGGCCGGAGTACAGAACATACTCACCAAGTCTCTGGGCACGCAGAATCCGCACAACGTGGTCCGGGCCACCTTCACCGGATTGATGGAGCTGAAGGATCCGGTCTCGGTCGCGCGGTTGCGCGGCATCGATATCGAGGAGCTGACGGCCTAGGGCCGGCGGTGGAAGGCCGGGTCTTTTCGAGGGCCCTTGGGAACGGCAGCGGCTCGATGAAAGATGAGGAGATGACGAATACAACGGCCGTGGGCAGCGGGCGGATACGCGTGACGCTGGTGCGAAGCACGATCGGCTTCGCCAAACGTCAGGCGGAGGTCGTGCGGGGGTTGGGGCTGCGGCGGCTCCACCACACCGTCGAGCTGCAGGACGTCTCGTCCATCCGCGGCATGATCCACAAGGTTCGGCATCTGGTCCGCGTGACCGAGGTCGAGGGCGAACAATGAGCTTGAGCGATCTGAGACCGCCCCGCGGTGCCCGGCGCCCGAAGAAGCGGGTGGGCAGGGGCTACGGCTCCGGTTCCGGCGTGACGTCGGGGCGCGGGCACAAGGGGCAGAAGTCCCGCTCGGGATTCCGCCGGAAACGCGGCTTCGAGGGCGGGCAGATGCCTCTGCACCGACGGGTGCCGAAACGGGGATTCTTCAATCCGTTTCGGGTCGAGTACGCCGTCGTCAATCTCGATACGCTGGCCGAGCGATTCGATGCCGACACGGAAGTCACGCCCGCCCTGTTGCGCGAGCGGGGTGTCGTGCGGTCGAACAAGCTCGTCAAGGTGCTGGCCCGGGGCGGCTTGGACGTGTCGTTGACGGTCAAGGCGCACAGGTTCAGTGAGAAGGCGGCCGAGCTGATCGCCGCCGCCGGCGGACGTGCCGAGGTCGTCACGGGGTGAGGGTCAAAACGGATCGAAGCCTGACCGGCAAGGGGCGCATCGATGCTTGACAGCCTGCGGAATGTCTTCTCGATCTCGGATCTGCGCACCCGGGTGCTGTTCACGCTGTCCATTCTGGCGGTCTACCGCCTGGGCAGCGTCATCCCGACTCCTGGCGTGAACACCGATGCGCTGGCGATTCTGGCCGAACAGGCGGCCGGGACCATGTTCGGGCTCTACAACATGTTCTCGGGCGGCAATCTGGCCCAGGTCACCATCTTCGCGTTGGGCATCATGCCCTACATCAGCGCGTCGATCATTCTGCAGCTCCTGACCGTCGTCTGGCCGTATCTCGAGCGGCTGTCGAAAGAAGGGGAGCTCGGTCGCCGGAAGATCACGCAGTACACCCGCTACGGCACGCTGCTCTTGTGTGCAGTCCAGGCGTTCGCCATCGCCTTCTGGCTCGAGAGCCAGACCAACATCGCCGGCGGCCTGCCCCTGGTGTACAACCCGGGTTGGGCGTTCCGCCTGCTGGTGGTCCTGACCCTCACCACCGGGACGTGCTTCATCATGTGGCTGGGCGAGCAGATCACCGAGCGCGGCATCGGCAACGGCATGTCGCTGATCATCTTCGCCGGCATCGTCGTCAACCTGCCCGCCGCGGTTCTGAATACGCTCGATCAGTTGCGCACCGGCCAGATGGGACTGTTTCGCCTGCTGCTTCTCTCCATCGCGATGATCCTGGTCATCGGCGCCGTGGTGTTCATCGAGCGCGGGCAGCGCCGGGTCACCGTTCAGTACGCGAAGCGCGTCGTGGGACGGCGGATGTACGGCGGCACGAGCACTCACATCCCCTTGAAGGTGAACACCGGCGGCGTGATTCCGGTCATTTTCGCGTCGTCGCTCCTCGCGTTTCCCGCGACCATCACCTCGGCGGTGCCCGACACCGCGTGGGCGCAGAGCATCACCGAGAATCTGGCGAACGGCATGCCGCTCTACTACCTCCTGTACATGGGGGGCATCATTTTCTTCGCCTACTTCTATACGGCCATCATCTTCAATCCGGATGACGTCGCGGAGAACATGCGCAAGTACGGCGGGTTCGTGCCGGGCATTCGGCCGGGCAAGCGGACCGCGGAGTACATCGATACCATCCTGACCCGCATCACGCTGGTCGGAGCCATCTACCTGGCCGTCGTGGCGATATTGCCGGACCTGATGATCGTCGGATTCCGGGTCGCCGCGATTCCGTTCATCGGCGACTCTCTCGATGCGGTCACCCCGAGGTGGATTACCGACGGGCTCAACGTCACCTTCTACTTCGGCGGGACCTCGCTGCTGATCATCGTGGGCGTGTCGATGGACACGGTGCAGCAGGTCGAGTCGCAGTTGATCATGCGGCACTATGACGGCTTCATGCGGAAGACCCGCATACGCGGTCGTCGAGGCTAGGAGTCTGCGCCGGTGACCGTCTCCATGCATACCGCGATCAACCTCGTCGTGCTGGGTCCCCCCGGCGCGGGCAAGGGGACGCAGGGCGTCGAGTTCGCCCGTCGACACGCGATTCCGCAGATTTCGACGGGAGACATTCTGCGCGACGCAGTCCGATCCGGCACGGAACTCGGCCGGCGAGCCAAGGCGACGATGGATGCGGGGGGCCTGGTCGATGACGAGCTGATGATCGCCATCGTGCGAGAACGCCTGAGCCGGCAGGACGTCGCGACCGGTTTCGTGCTCGACGGCTTTCCCCGTACGGTGGCGCAGGCGAGGGCCCTCGACGAGATCATGACCGGCCGACCGCCGCTGATCGTCATCGATATCGCGGTTCCGGACGATGCGCTGGTCGCCCGGCTCGCGCGCCGGCGGGTCTGTGGGCAGTGTGGACAGGCGACGAGCGTCGACCTGTCGCCGGGACCGCGTTGCGGCCGATGCGGCGGCGAGCTGTTGCTGAGGAGCGACGATACCGAGGCGGTGGTGCGGGAGCGGTTGCGGGTCTATGGCGACGCGACCCGGCCGCTCGCCGACTACTATTCGGCCCGTCCCTCGTTTCGGGCCGTCAACGGGAACCAGAGCCCGGCCAAGGTCGGGTCGGCGCTGGCGGCCGCCGTCGAGGCGGTGCTGGCGGATGGGGCGGCCGACCGCGTGGCGGCCCAGGAGACCGGGGCATGATCATCCGCAAGTCGCCGGCGGAGATCGACCGTATGCGCAAGGCGAATGCGCTGGTGGCGGAGGTGCTCTCCGAACTCCGCCGGCTGGTGGCCCCCGGCGTGTCGACCCTGGAGCTCGATGCGGTTGCGGAACGGCGAATTCGAGCGGCCGGCGCGGTTCCCGCGTTCAAGGGATATCAGGGCTATCCGTCGACCTTGTGCGCATCGGTGAACGAGGCCGTCGTGCACGGCATTCCATCGGCCGCGCCGCTGGTCGGCGGCGACATCGTGTCGCTCGACATGGGGGTCGTCTTCGACGGCTACTACGGCGATTCGGCGACTACCGTGCCCGTCGGCGAGGTTCCGGAGCGCGTCGCCGAGTTGCTCCGGGTCACCCGGGAGGCGCTGGATTCCGGTATCGCGCAGGTCCGGGTCGGTGGACATGTCTCCGACATCGGACACCACGTGCAACGGCACGTGGAGGCGCACGGGTTCTCGGTGGTCCGGGAGTTCGTCGGCCATGGCATCGGGGTCGAGCTGCACGAGGAGCCGCAGATCCCGAACTACGGCGAACCCGGTCATGGACCGAGGCTGGAAGCGGGGATGGTGCTCGCGATCGAGCCGATGGTCACTCTGGGACGGCCGGCGGTCAAGGTGCTCGGCGACGGGTGGACCGCGGTGACCCGCGACGGCAGTCTCGCGGCGCACTTCGAGCACACGGTGGCGATTGCGGAGGGCGGTGCGGATGTGCTGACCCGACCGGGCGGCGCACACGGCGCCGCATCTGCCGACGGTCATCCGGCGCAGAGTTCGGCGGGGATGCGGACCGTGGGGCCGGCGTCGGCGGCCCACGGATGATGCATCATCCATTGATGTCGCAACGCGCAGCCGCCCTGGTGGCATGGTGGCCACGGCAGGGGGTGCGGCGTCGGGCATCCGGTGAACCGGCTCCCGCGGGCCGGTTCGAGGGCGTGGAATGAAGGTACGAACATCGGTGAAACGGATTTGCGACAAGTGCAAGGTCGTGCGGCGCTCCGGCGTCGTTCGCGTTATCTGCTCCAATCCGAAGCATAAGCAGCGACAAGGGTGAGGCCGGACCATGGCTCGAATTGCGGGTGTTGATCTCCCACGAACCAAGCGTATCGAAACCGGGCTGACGTACATCTTCGGCATCGGCGACCACCGTTCCGGGGTGATCCTGAAGGAGGCCGGAGTCGATCCGGATATCCGGATCAAGGACCTCTCCGAGGATGATGTCCGCAAGATCAGCCGGGTAATCGAAGAACAGGGCGGGGTCGAGGGTGATCTCCGGAAGGAGGTCACCATGAACATCAAGCGATTGATGGAGGTCGGGTCCTTTCGCGGGATGCGCCACCGCCGCAATCTGCCGGTCCGCGGGCAGCGGACGCAGACGAATGCCCGTACCCGGAAGGGACCGCGCAAGGGTGCGGTGGCGAAGAAGCGAACGAGTTAGCGCGCGGCCTGCGGCCACGTTGGGAGTTTCGCTGACGCGAAACTCCTGCGCAAACCCCTGGGGCAGCCGGGGATCTTTGCCGATGGTTGGAGAGTGAGAAAGGACTTTTCGTGAATGGCTAAGCTGGAGACGGTCGACGCATCGGTTCCGACACCGAGCAAGCGGCCGGCCAAGCGGAAGAAGAGCTTCAAGAAGAAACGCGACAAGCGGGTCGTGCACCACGGCATCGTGCACATCCAGGCATCGTTCAACAACACGATCATCACGATTGCCGATACCGAAGGCAATGTCGTGGCGTGGTCGAGCGCCGGCGGCATCGGGTTCCGCGGTTCGCGAAAGGGCACGCCGTTCGCGGCCACCCAGGCTGCGATCCGGGCCGGACACGGCGCCAAGGCGGTCGGCATGCGCACCGTGGATGTACGGGTCAAGGGCCCGGGCGGCGGTCGCGAATCCGCCATTCGTGCGTTGCAGGCCTCGGCCGGGCTCAGCGTGAAGTCGATTCGCGACGTGACGCCGATCCCGCACAACGGTTGCCGGCCGCCGAAGCGGCGGCGCGTGTAGCAGTCTGCGCCGTTGAACGGCGCGGACTACTGAAGGTTTGGTTGGGCGCCGCGCGGAGCCGTCAGGCGACGATTGGCGGGCGAGCTCAGGACCGAGGCGAGGAGATCGATCAGCATGGCACGATATGCAGGACCCGTTTGCCGGCTCTGTCGCCGGGAGGGGATGAAGCTCTTCCTGAAGGGCGAGCGGTGTTACGCGGAGAAGTGCGCCATCGAGAAGCGCAACGTCCCGCCCGGCCAGCAGGGACGACGCCGTCGTCCCAACAAGGTCATGGGTTACGGGTCTCAGCTTCGCGAGAAGCAGAAGGTGAAGCGCACTTACGGCGTGCTTGAGAACCAGTTCCGCCGGTACTTCGCGACCGCCGAACGACAGCGCGGCATCACCGGCGAGACCCTGTTGCAGCTTCTCGAGCGCCGGCTCGACAATGTGGTGTACCGGCTCGGGCTCGCGACCTCCCGGCCGCAGGCCCGGCAGCTCGTCAAGCACGGCCATGTGCACGTGAACGGCAAGCGGGCCGATATTCCGTCGTTCTCGCTCAAGGCCGGCGATGCCGTGAGCGTGCGGCAGCGCAGCGTCAAGCGGCCGGCGATTCTCTATGCCATGGAGGAGGTCAAGGGACGGGGAATCCCCGAGTGGCTGGAGTTCGACGCGTCCACCTTGACAGGACGTGTCACCGCCCTGCCGTCCCGTGAGCAGATCGGCCTGCCGGTGCAGGAACAGCTGATCGTCGAGCTGTACTCGAAGTAGATAAAAAGCGCCTTCCCGACGGTGTTCGTGCGGTCGGCGGGATGTCGAGCCGGCGCAGCCGGAACGTGGCGTCCGGTCCGTCGCAACGCATCTGACCGAGAGGCTTCGTACGGTCCCGAACACAGAAAGGATTGACTTGATGTTGTGGACAGGCTTCCAGCGACCGAAACGGCTGGAGTTCGATGCGGAGACCCTGACCGATCGGTACGGCAGGTTTTCCGCACAGCCGTTCGAGCGCGGTTTCGGGACCACGATCGGCAACGCGCTGCGTCGGGTGCTGTTGTCGGCGATTGAGGGCGCCGCGGTCACGAGCGTCAAGATCGACAATGTGCTCCACGAGTTCTCGCCCATTCCGGGAGTCGTGGAGGATGCGACCGACATCATCCTGAATCTGAAGCAGATTCCGATCAAGCTGCACACCGACGAAACGAAGACGTTGTATCTGCGAGCCGACAAGCCGGGCGAGGTCAAGGCGTCGGACCTCGAGGTCGATGCCGTGGTGGACATTCTCGACCCCGATCTCCACGTCGCGACGGTGGCCGACGGCGGCTCGTTGCACATGGAGATGCGGGTCAAGCAGGGGCGCGGATACGTTTCGGCGGAGAAGAACTTCGACGAGGACCTGGGCATCGGCTGGATTCCCATCGACTCCGTCCACTCGCCGGTGCGCAGGGTCAACTACCTCGTGGAGGCGGCCCGTCTGGGACAGACGACCGACTACGACAAGCTCACCGTCGACGTGTGGACCGACGGCTCGGTGACCGCCCGGGAAGCGATTTCCCTGGGAGCTCGGTTGGTGCGCGATCATCTGAGCATCTTCATCGACCTCGATGACTCCGGCGACACGCCGCACGAAACGGATGGCGAGACGTTGTCGGCGACCAACGAGCATCTCGACAAGAGCGTCGAGGAGCTCGAGCTCTCGGTCCGGTCCTACAACTGTCTGAAGAACGCCAACATTCGAACGATTCGCGAGCTGGTGCAGAAGACCGAGGCGGAGATGCTTCGCACGAAGAACTTCGGCCGCAAGTCACTGAACGAGATCAAAGAGATACTGGAGCAGATGGGGCTCGGTCTCGGGATGCGATTCGATCAGCCGGCGCCGGAAGTGGCCGAAGCGGAGGGCTAGGAACCGGAGATCGGGTTCCTGGCATCCCAGGGTGGACGAGAGGAAACGGAAGCCATGCGTCATCGAGTAGCGCACAGGAAACTGGGTCGTGTGACCGAACATCGACTCGCCACGTTGCGCAATCAGGCCCAGATGCTGTTGCGCCACGAGCGGATCGACACGACCCTGGCCAAGGCGAAGGAGCTGCGTCCGTTCGTCGAGCGGCTGATCACGGTGGCCAAGCGCGGCATCGAGGATGGCGCCGAGACCACCCGCGCGTTGCACGCGCGCCGGCTCGTGGCCCGGGATATTGCTGACAAGAAGATCGCCGGCAAGCTGTTCGGCTCGATTGCGCCGCGGTTTGCGGAACGCCCGGGTGGGTACACGCGTGTGCTGCACCTGGGCCGCCGCCAGGGCGACTCGGCCGAGATCGCGCAGATTGAACTCGTCGGCAGCGAGTACGACCCCAGCCAGGATGCCGAGGACGCCTCGGAGGCCGCCGCCGCCGCGGAGAAGAAGGGGATGGGCGGCCGCCTGCGGGCCGCCGCGAAGCGCCTGCGGGGCGGCCAGGACGCCGAGAAGGCCGAGGAGGCCTGAGTCTCAGCTTTCCTTGTCGTCCTCCTCGCCGCGTTCCGCCTTGGCATCGGCTATCAGCTCTTCCACGACCTGCGGAGGGCCTCAGCTTTCCTTGTCGTCCTCCTCGCCGCGTTCCGCCTTGGCATCGGCTATCACCTTTTGCAGGATGTGCGCCGGCACCTCTTCGTAGTGTGAGAACTCCATGTGGTATGACCCGCGGCCGCCGGTGGCCGAGGTCAACTGCTGCTCGTAGGTCAGCATTTCCGCCATCGGGACCTCGGCCTTGATCGAGGTCGAGGCGCCGCGCGTCTCCATGCCGCCGATCTTGCCGCGGCGGCCGTTGAGGTCCCCCATCAGGTCGCCGGCATAGTCGCTGGGCGCGTAGACCTCGACGTTCATGACCGGTTCGAGCAACGTCGGCTTCGCCCGCGACATGGCATCGCGGAACGCGAGCCTTCCCGCCATCTTGAACGACATCTCGTTCGAATCGACGGGATGAAACGACCCGTCGTAAAGGGTGACCCGGAAGTCCACCATCGGATAGCCGGCCAGGTAGCCTCGCGTTCGCGCCTCCTGTATGCCCTTCTCGACGGCCGGGATGAACCCGCGCGGGATCGCTCCCCCGAAGATCTCGTCGACGAACTGAAAGTCCTCTCCGCGGGGCAGCGGCGCGACCTTGATCTTGCAGTCCCCGAACTGGCCGTGTCCGCCGGTCTGCTTCTTGTGACGTCCGTGCGCCTCGGTGGCCGCCTTGATGGTCTCGCGATACGGGATCCTCGGCAGCTTGAGATTCACCCCGACCCCGAAGCGGCGCTTGAGCTTGGCGACGGTGACCTCGATATGCAGCTGTCCCTGTCCGGACAGCAGCAGCTGCGCGGTCTGGGCGTCGCGGGTATAGCGGATCGTCGGGTCCTCTTCCTGCAGCCGCTGGAGGGCGGTGCTGATCTTCTCTTCGTCTCCGCGGCTCTTCGGCTCGATGGCGTAGGACAGTACCGGCTCGGTGAACTGGAACGGCGGGAACCGCCACGAGGTCTCCTTCGGAGCCAGCGTGTCCCCGGTCCGCGTTTCCTTCAGCTTGGCGACCGCACCCAGGTCGCCCGCCCTGATCTCGGTGACGTTGGTCTGGGTCTTGCCCTGCATGAGGGTGATGCTGCCCATCCGTTCGCCGACGCCGCGGCTGACGTTCTGAATCGTCGAGTCGGCTGCGATCGAACCGCTCGCCACCCGGAACATCGTGATACGCCCCGCGAACGGATCCGCGACGGTCTTCCACACCAGGGCGGTCGCGGCGTCGGCCGAATCGAGGGCCGCCGGGTTCCCGTCCGAATCGACGATGGGCAACGTTCGTTGCGTCGGGGACGGGAGATACGCGAGGATGGCGTCGAGCAGGGGCTGTATGCCGATGTTGGCGGTGGCCGACGTGCACACCAGCGGGAACAGATGCCGCCCGGCGGCCGCCGTCTTGAGCCCGGCCTCCAGCTGTTCCTGGGTCAGCGTGCCCGACTCGAAGAACTGCTCCATGAGGGTGTCGTCCGCCTCGGCGACCTGCTCGATGAGCGCCTCCCGGGCCGCGTTGGCTTCGTCGGCCAGCTCGGGCGGCACGTCGCCGGCGGACGCGGTCCGGCTGTCCGGGTCGAAGGTCAACGCCTGCATGGCGATCAGGTCGACCACGCCTCGAAAGTCTCTCTCGTCCCCGATCGGAAGATGAATCGGCACCACCGTGCGGCCGAGCGACTCATGCAACGATTCGAGTGAGCGGGGCAGGCTCGCGCGTTCGCGGTCGAGGCGGTTGAGCACCACGATGCAGGGCAGGTTCAGTTCTTCTGCGACCGCCCACACCTTCTCGGTCAGCACTTCCGAGCCGGCCACGGCATCCACGACCACGAGGGCGGCGTCGGCGACCCGCAACGCGCAGCTGGTGTCGCTGAAGAAGTTCGCCATGCCCGGCGTGTCGACGAGGTTGATCTTCGTCTTCTTCCATTCCGCGAATGCGGTGCTGGCCGACAGCGTGTGCTTGCGCGAGATTTCCTCTTCGTCGTAGTCCGTGACCGTCGTGCCGTCGTCGACGGCGCCGAGGCGGTTGACGGCGCCCGCGTCGAACAGGAGGGCCGAGGCCAGCTGCGTCTTGCCGGCGCCGCTGTGTCCGACCAACGCGACATTACGGATCTGATCCGCATCGTACACTTTCATGGCTCGGCTATCCCTCCTGGCCCGGAAATCGTCGCCTTGCGGCGCCGTCGCACGGTGCCATCGTCGATGCCGTAACTTTCCGGCAGCGTGATGCAGCCGTGTCTCCCCGTCCGGCTGCCCACGCAAAACCTAAATCCTACGCCAGTCCGGGCGTGTGCTCAAGCGTCCTGACCGCCGGACCGAAGGGGCCGTTGCGTTTCGACCGGGTCTCGGTGCGACGCGGGTTCCGCCACGGACGGCTGACCGACTGGCCTTATTCGTAGCGGAGGGCTTCGATGGGGTCGAGGCTGGAGGCCTTGATGGCCGGATAGAGGCCGAAGACGATGCCGACGCCGCCGGAGAACCCCAGGCCGAGCGCGAACGACCACCACGGCAGCGAGACCGGGAATCCCGTCGCGAAGTGGACCCCGACGCCGATGCCGCTGCCCAGGAGGATGCCGATCACGCCACCGACGCCGGTGAGAAAGGCGGCTTCGAGCAGGAACTGCCAGAGAATCTCCCGCCGTTTGGCCCCGATGGCCCGGCGCGTGCCGATCTCCCGCGTGCGATCGGTCACCGAGATCGTCATGATCGCCATCACGCCGATCCCCCCGACCATCAGCGCAATCGAGGAGATCACCACCAGCGACAGGAACGTGGCGCCGCTGATCTGGTCCCAGAGAGCGAGCATCGCGTCCTGCGTGATGAACTCGAAGTCGTTCGGCTCGTCGAGCCGCAGCCGGTGCCGGATGCGCATGACGCGCTCGATGTCCCTGATGGCGACGTCGGGGTCGACGTCCTCGTGGGGGGCCGCCATGATCGCCACCGAGCGCATCTCGCCGCCGAACATCCGCCGCGCCTTGATGCCGAACTGCTTCTGATAGGTGGTGTGGGGGATGATGACGAAGTCGTCCTGCCCCATGTTGAAGCCGCCGGGGCTCGGCGTCTCGCCGACCACGCCAATTACCGTGTAGCGGCTGGTCCCGATGCGGACGCGTTTCCCGATGGGATCGGTGTTCGCGAACAGGGCCTGGGCCGGGGTGTGTCCCAGCACCGTCACGCGCGTCCGCCGGCGGGTCTCGCCGGGCGTGAAGAAGCGGCCCTCCACCATGTCGACGGGTTGTACATCCGGGTACTCGGCGGTGGACCCGAATATGTAGATCGGTTTCGTCTGCTCCGACCGGTGGTAGACCCGCTCCGTGGTGGGCGGGCCGCCCTGTCCGAGCACGATGGCCACGGAAGCGAGCGAGTCGGCCTGGCGCGCGATGGCGTCGGCGTCCTCGGTGGTGAGGTTCGGGCGGCGGATCAGCTCCATGAACTCCTCGCCCGAGCCCAGGCTGATGGCCGAGAACTTCGTCAGGATGATGGTGTCCGGCCCCATCGACTCGATCGTCTCGCGCAGCGACTGGTCGAGCCCCCGGATCAGCGACGTGCTGCCGACGATCGACATGATGCCGATGACGACGCCGAGGATCGTCAACCCCGACCGCGCCTTCTGATCCCGCAGCGTGGCCACGGCCATCGTCACGATTTCCCCGAACAGGCCGCCGTAGGAGTGCTTTGCCATCGATTCGTGTTGTCGGATGGACGTTGGAGCCGGGGTCAGGCGCGGCCCAGAGCCGTGATGGGATCGAGCGCCGCCGCCCTCGATGCGGGGTACAGCCCGAAGAACAGCCCCACGGCCGCCGTCATCGCGATGCCCAGCACCACCGACCACGGGTGCACGACAGCGGTGACCGGCGTCATCGAGCTCAGCCCGATCGCCAGCGCGAATCCGAATCCGGTCCCGATCAGGCCGCCGGAAACGGACAGGATCACCGACTCGGCCAGGATCTGCCAGAGAAGGTCGCGGCGACGGGCGCCCAGCGCCTTGCGCAGTCCGATCTCCCGCGTCCGTTCGGAGACCACCATCAGCATGATGTTCATGATGACGATGCCCCCCACCACCAGCGACAGGCTGACGATGCCCACGAGCACCGCGAAGATGCCGGTGGTGGCCTGCTGGTAGAGCCCCAGGACCGCTTGCGACGTGAACAGCCCGAAGTCGTTCTCCTCGGTGGCCCGCAGCTGGCGCTCGATGCGGAGGGCGACCGTCGCTTCGTCGACGGCGCGCTCGAACTGCTCCGGGGTGTCCGAGCGGACCCGCAGACGGAGCGACGGGCGCGCTCCGAACAGCTTGCGGAACTGGCCCATCGGAATCACGACGAACTCGTCCTGCGACTGTCCGAACGCCGCGAGCGTCGGTTCGCTGACCCCGACGACGCGGAAGTTCACGCCCTGAATCTTGATGCGGCGGTCGATCGGATCGAGCTGGTCGAACAGCCGGTCGGCGGTTTCGAACCCCAGCAGGGCGACGCCGCGGTTGCGATCGACCTCGGTACGATTGACCAGGCGCCCGCGTTCGGCCGTGAAGGTCGGGAACTCCACGTAATCGCGCGTCACCCCCTGGATGCTCACGTTCTCGAGCACCCGGTCGCGGTAGCGGACCTCGCCGTTTCGCCGGGCCAGGGCCATGACCGCGCCGACGCTGGGGCCGAACCGCCGAACCGCCTCGGCGTCGTCGAGCGACACGCGGGGGTTGTTCCTGGTCGCCTCGATGTCGGCCTCGGTCAGGACCATGGGGGTGCGCTCGATGACGAACGAGTCCGAGCCGAACCCCGAGACGATGGCGTTGCCGACCTCGGCGTTGACGCCCTGAATCAGGGACACCACCGCGATGATGGACGCCACCGCGACGATGTTCCCCAGAATCGTGAGGGCGGATCTGAGCTTGTTGGCCCAGATGGCGCGCAGCGCGATGCCCGTCAGGTCAGCGGCGCGACGCACCCTCGACCACCCTGATGGAGTCGCCGTCGGCGAGGTTGCGCACCTCGCTGAACGGCCCGGTGATGATGAGATCGCCCTCCGCGACGCCGGAGATCGCCTCGAAGTAGCGCTCGCCGGCGATGCCGGTGTCGACCGGCACGAACACCGCGCGGCCCTGGCGCGCCACGAACACGCCCTCGAGCTCCTCTTCGGTCTCTCCGGCCTGCAGCTCGGCCGCCGACACGCCGGGCGTGACCCCCCGCCTCCGCGGTCCAGTCTCCTGCGGCACCACGTTCCCGTTCGCGTCCAGCACCACCTCGCGCACGGTGGCCGCCTGTATCGGGATCGCCAGCGAGTCGGGGCGGATCGCGGTGGTGATGTCAGCGGTGCAGGTGAAGCCCGGGCGCACGCCGGGAATCGCCTCGTCCAGGGTCACGACGACCTTGAACGTCGTCGCCTGGGTGCCCGCGCCGCCGCCGGCGCCGGCGGGCTGGATGGGGCTGTTGCCGATCTCGGTCACGATGCCGGAGAACTCGTCATCGGGGAACGCGTCGATGGTGACGGTCGCGATCTGCCCGAACTCGACGCTGGGAATGTCGGTCTCGTCGACCTCCACCTCGGCTTCGATCACCGAGAGGTCCGCGATCGTCGCGAGCACCGTGCCCTGGTTGTTCATCGTGCCGACGACCACCGTCTCGCCTTCCTCGATGTTGCGCCGGGTGACGACGCCTGCGATGGGCGAGGTAATCGTCACCTTGGTCAGCTCGTACCGGGCGCTGTCCAGGCTGGCTTCCTCCTGGCGGATGCGTTGCGCCTGCGTGGCGACCTCGACCTCCCGCGCCTGCACCTCCGTTTCCCGGAGGGCGACGTCGTTCAGCGCGCGCTCGTACGCTTCGCGAGAGACCAGCCGCAGCGTCCACAGATGCTCCTGCCGCTCGAGGTTGTCTCTGGCCAGCTCGAGGTTGACCCGGGCGGTCTCCACCGAAACCTCGACCTGCCGCTGGGACGAGCGCGACGCCTGCAGCGCCGCCTCGCCCCGGTCGACGGCCGCGCGTAGCGTCTCGGGGTCTATCTCGAGAAGGAACTCGCCGTTCTCGACGCGGTCGCCCTCGTCGAACGCCAAGCGGGTCACGCGGCCCATGGTGTTGGCGCTGATGTCCACGGTGAGCTGCGGGACGATGGTGCCCGGCGCGGACACGATCGCCTCGAGATAGCGGTGCTCGACCGCCTCGACCTCCACCTCGGGGCCGGTCGCGCGCTCGAACGTGAGATTGACGTACACGACCGCGGCCCCGAGGACCACGATCACCGCGATGAGGATTGCCTTGCGAGAAGCGGTCAACGGATCACCCTCCCAGCCGAGACAGTATGAAACCGGCCGCGACCGCGATGACCGCGTACAGGCTGTAGAAGGTGGCTGCAATGGGGCCCGTGCGCCGCTTGTAGAGGACCCCGGCGCCGACCGCCAGCAGAAACAGGTGCCACACGACGAAGAACTCGACGAGTCCCAGCGTGCGCTGGATGAAGCTGCCCTCCTCGAGTATCGGCAGCAGCGCGGCCAGCGTCGTGGGAACGCTCATGACGCCGCGCGCGTAGTTGAGCGGCACGGTGAACAGCTGCTGGACGATGGTGACGGCCCCGACGTGGGTGACGACGGCGTACATCGCCTTGAAGGGCGCATGCGCACCGAGGATCACGTAGCACGTGGTCCACACGAGCCCGGCGATGATCAACGTGACGATCGGGAGCGAGACCAGGGGGCCCACCGCGGCGAAGTACGCCGCGTTCTCGATGCCGCGTTCCATCTGAGCGTACGTCTCGTCCGTCACCGTCATGCCGAACGCCTCCATGCCCTCGATCTGCTGCTCGAGGAGCATCTGCTGGCCCAACTCGGTGCTGGACAGCAAGCCGGAGGCGATTGCGGCGCACAGACAGACGACGGCGAGGGCCCCGAACGGCCGGGGCTGGTCGACGATCGCGCCGAAGGTGGATCGCGGCGACACGAGCACCCCGAACAGGCGTGCAACGAGGTTCGGGGTGGGCGGGCGCGCGGCGTCGGCTTCAGCAGTCATGGTCGTTCGACTCGTGCGAGAGCTGTCCGGATCGCGCGGCGGCCTGAACCCTCTATTCTACCCTGACGGGGCCGCCCGCGGATCTCGCCGACCGGCTCGGTTTCGCCGCGTGGCCTGTTACGGTAGACGCGCCGGCCGCCCGAAAAGTTCAGTGCCCCGGCGGCGCGCGGCGCCGTTTCTCGGGCACGTCCGTTCTTGACAGGGCGCCGCCGGTTGCACTACGGTCGAACGCGACGTTCCGCATGTTCCGTCGGTTTCCGTCGGCGCATCTGTCACCTCAACTCCTTCCCGGCGGAGTCCACGTGATCGAACTCGTTCCCAAAGAGCTGTTCTTCACGAAGGGTGTCGGGAAGCACCGCGAAAAGCTGACCTCGTTCGAGTTGGCGTTGCGGTCGGCCGACATCGCGGCCTGCAACCTCGTGCGCGTGTCCAGCATCTTCCCGCCGGGCTGCCGCATTCTGCCGAGGGCCACCGGGGTTCGAAAGCTGAAACCCGGCCAGGTGGCGTTCGTGGTGATGTCCGAGACGGCCACCCGCGAACCTCACCGGCTCGTGGCGGCGACGATCGGGGTCGCGATTCCGCGCGACCGGAAGCTGTTCGGGTATCTGTCCGAGCACCACAGCTTTGGAGAAAACGAGGAGACCGCCGGCGACTACGCCGAGGAGCTGGCGGCAGAGATGCTCGCCACCACCCTGGGCCTGGAGTTCGACCCCGACAAGAGCTGGGACGAGAAGAAGGAGGTCTACCGGCTGTCGAACAAGATCGTCCGGACCCAGAACGTCACCCAGACCGCCGTGGGCGACAAGCAGGGGCTCTGGACGACGGTGATCGCGGCGGCGGTCATCGTCGGGTGACGCCCGCCCCCGGGCCGGCGCCGCCCCTCCGCCGGCATTCCGCCGGCCGGTCTCCGCCGGCCCGGCAAGTCCTTCGCCTGCCCCCTCGGTCCGCGCATTCATGCCCTGCCGCGCCCGCGGCGCCCGCCCCCGTTCCGCTTTCCCCGCCCCGGCTTCCCCCGATACGACATCGATCGACGGCGTGGCTTCAGGATGGTCGATGTTCCTCCGGATATGACATTAAATGTCAATGACGCCTGTGGAATCCGAAGCAGTGGACTTGTCGCCGAGAGAGCTGTCCATGTCCCGGGCGGTTCCTGTGCAACCTGCCGGGCACGATTCGGCGGCTGGACGGCAAAGTTGGTTCCGGGACAGTCCACCAGAAGTACCGGTATTGACATTTAATGTCACAACGGTATGCTTGTTGTCAGTGCGGCGGTCTCGAACCCGTCGCGGTTCCGAAGATCATGGCTGCTCGAATTGGCGAACTGCTCCTCGATGACGGACGCGTAACCCAGGTCCGCCTCGACGAAGCGATGGAGCGCCAGAAGACCGCCGGCGGCAAGCTGGGCTCTCACCTCGTACAGCTCGGATTCGTCCGGGACGACGAGATCGCGTCGTTGCTGAGCCGGCAGTACGGCGTTCCCTTCATCGACCTCGGCCGGTTCGACATCGAAGCCGACGTCATCGAGCTCCTGCCGGCGGCGACGGCCCGGAAGTACGAGACGGTGCCGGTGAGCCGAACCGGGGCCGCCCTCACCATCGCGATATCCGATCCGACCAATGTCCTCGCGGTCGACGACATCCAGTTCAGGACCGGGTGCCAAGTGGAGCCGGTGGTGGCGACCCAGACCGCCATCGCCGCGGCGGTCGAGCGGTACTACGGCGAGCGGCTGAACCGGGCCGGCGCGCCGGATCTCGGCGAGAGCCAACTCGCGCTCGCCGCCAGGGCGCTCGAGAAGATTTCCGGGAACGGCAACGACCTCCAAGTGATCGAGGAGATGGAGGAGGTCGACGTCACCGCCCTCGAGACGCAGAGCGGGGAGACGCCGGTGGTTCGGCTCGTCAACGCCGTGCTGGCCTCGGCGATTCAGAAGGGAGCCAGCGACGTCCACTTCGAGCCGTATGAAAAGGCGTACCGGATCCGGTTCCGCATCGACGGTTCCCTGTACGGAATCATGGAGCCTCCGCTGAAGTACCGGGACACCATCACCTCGCGCCTGAAGGTGATGGCGAAGCTCGACATCGCCGAGAAACGGCTGCCGCAGGACGGCCGCATCAAGTTGCGGTTGAACGCGGACGGAGGTGCGAAGGAAATCGACTTTCGCGTGTCCTGCCTGCCGACCCTGCACGGCGAGAAGATCGTGCTGCGGCTGCTCGACCGGAGCAAGCTCATGCTCGACATGACCAGGCTGGGGTTGGAGGCCGAGTCGTTGAGCCGCGTCGAGGAGGCGATTCGGCGGCCCTGGGGCCTCGTGCTCGTGACCGGACCGACCGGCAGCGGCAAGACCAACACCCTGTACTCGGCCATCTCCCAGCTCAACACCCCCGCGACCAACATCTTGACGGCCGAGGATCCGGTCGAGTTCAACATCGCCGGGGTGAATCAGGTGCAGATGCGCGAGAACATGGGCCTCACCTTCTCCGTTGCCCTGCGGTCGTTCCTGCGCCAGGACCCCAACATCATCCTGGTCGGCGAGATCCGCGATTTCGAAACGGCGGAGATTGCCATCAAGGCGGCCCTGACCGGTCATCTCGTGCTGTCGACCCTGCATACCAACGACGCCCCCGGCACCATCCACCGGCTCGTGAACATGGGGATCGAGTCGTTTCTGGTCGCCGGTGCGGTCAGCCTGGTCTGTGCGCAGAGACTGGTGCGCCGCGTCTGCGCCGGATGCATAGAAGAGGAGCCTGCGCCGATACCGGTGCTCGAAGCGATCGGGTTCGGCGCCGAAGAGGCCTCCACGGTGGTGCCGCGCAAGGGAAAGGGGTGCGGGCAATGCAACGGCCGCGGCTACCGGGGGCGCATCGGGCTGTACGAAGTGATGACGATGACGGACCGGTTCCGCGAGTTGGTTCGGCTGGGCGCTTCGATTGTCGATCTCAGGCGGCAGGCCATCGAGGACGGCATGCTCACGTTGCGGGCAAGCGGCTTGCGAAAGATAGCGGCGGGGCTCACGAGCATCGAGGAAGTGTTGAAAGAGACGGTGAAGTAGCGAGGACCGGACGGGGTGAGTGTGCCACGATGCCGACATTGACGGACCTGCTCAGATCGACAGTCGAGCTGCGAGGCTCGGATCTCCACATCACGACGAATTCGGCGCCGCAGGTCCGGGTCGACGGTCAGCTCAGAGCCCTCGACCTGCCGCGGCTCGGGGCCGCCGACACCCGGCAGCTCGTATACAGCGTGTTGAGCGATGGCCAGAGGGAGCGGTTCGAGGCAACCCGCGAGCTCGACTGCTCGTTCGGCGTCAGCGGGGTCGCACGGTTCCGATGCAACGTCTTCAGGCAGGGCGGCGCGGTGGCGGCCGTCTACCGGCTGGTGCCGGAGACGATACGAGGCATCGGGGAACTGGGGTTGCCGCCGGTGGTCGAACGCTGGGCCGAGCGCCCCCGCGGCCTCGTGCTGGTGACCGGGCCCACCGGGTCCGGAAAGAGCACTACGCTGGCGGCCCTGGTCGACCGGATCAACACCGAGCGGCATGCGCACATCCTGACCATCGAGGATCCGATCGAGTACGTCCATCCGCACAAGCTGTCGCTCGTCAATCAACGCGAGATCGACAACGACACGGCCAGCTTCTCGGCCGCCCTGCGCGCCGCCCTCCGCGAGGACCCCGACGTCGTGCTCATCGGCGAGCTCCGGGACTTCGAGACGATCGAGGCGGCCTTCCGCATCGCGGAGACGGGCCACCTGACCTTTGCGACGGTCCACACCAACTCCGCCTATCAGACGGTCAACCGGCTCATCGACACCTTTCCCGACAGCCGTCAGGGTCAGGCACGAGGCCAGCTCGCGCTTCTGCTCGAAGGTGTCGTGTGTCAGACGCTGTTGCCCGCGACCGGGGGCGGGGGGCGCGTGATCGCGGCCGAGGTGTTGAGCCCGACCCCCGCGATTCGCAACCTGATTCGCGAGAACAAGGTGCACCAGCTGTATTCCGCGATGCAGGCGGGACAGGGGCGGCACGGCATGCAGACGATGAACCAGTCGCTGGCCTCGCTGGTCGGACGGGGCAGCATCTCGGTGGACACCGCGCTGGCCGCTTCGTCGATGCCGGACGAGCTTCGGATGCTCATCTCGCGTGCCGGGACGACGGGCTCGACTTCGATGCATCGTTCCGGCGGGCGTGGGGCCGAATGACGCCGACTTTCGGCTATTCGGGGCGGACCAGCGCCGGCCGGCACGTGCGCGGTGAACGCGCCGCCCCTACGAGCGAGGCGGCAGTGGCCGCCCTCCGCCGCGAACAGGTCTTCGTGACCCGCATCGAGTTGGTGCGGGGTCGAACTAGGCGGGGTCGGAATCCGCACCGGGGCAAGTCGGTGCCGGCGAAGAACCTGGCCGTCTTCACGCGGCAGCTGTCGGCGATGATCGACGCCGGCATGCCGTTGGTGGAGTGTCTCGATACGCTGGGGAAGCAGGAAACGCACGGTCCGTTCCGCGAGGCGGTTCAGCAGACCCGGGCCGCGGTCGAAGGCGGGTCGAGTCTCGCCGATGCGATGCGGGAGCATTCTCGGGTCTTCGATCCCCTGTATACGAACATGATTGCGGCGGGTGAAGCGGGTGGAATCCTCGACACGATTCTGAAGCGGCTGGCGACGCACATCGAGAAGAACGTCAAGCTCAAGGCGCAGGTCAAGTCGGCCATGACCTACCCGATCGCGGTCCTGGGGATTACCGCCGTTGTCGTCGGCGTCATTCTGTGGCAGGTCATTCCGACCTTCGACGACCTGTTCGCGGGGTTGGGGGCCGAGTTGCCGCTGCCGACGCGGGTGGTCATCGCGGCGAGCGACGCGCTGGTGTCGTACTCTTATCTGATCCTGCTCGGAGGGGTCGCGCTGGCGTTCGCATTCCGATGGTTCCGCGCCACCCCGCGGGGGAGCCGGATTGTCGACGCGATGCTGCTCCGGTTCCCCGTCCTGGGCCTGATCCTGCGCAAGGTGGCCGTTGCCCGGTTCTGCCGGACGTTGGCCACGTTGCTCGGTTCCGGCATTCCGCTTCTCGCGGGGCTCGAGATCACCGCGAAGACCGCGGGCAACGCGGTCATCGAAGACGCGGTCCTGTTCTCCCGAGCGGCGATCGAGCGCGGCGAGACGGTGTCGGCACCCCTGCGCCGGACCGGGATGTTCCCCCCGATGGTGACGCAGATGATCAACGTGGGCGAGACGAGCGGGTCGTTGGACGCCATGCTGGCCAAGATCGCCGATTTCTGCGAGGAGGAGGTCGACACGGCGGTTGCAGGCATGCTGACTCTTCTCGAGCCCATCCTGATCGCAGTGCTGGGCGTGGTGATCGGCGGGATCGTGATCGCCATGTACCTGCCGATTTTCGATCTCATCGGTCGGATGGCGGTCTAGCAGCGCAACCGCGGGGCCTTGCCGCGGGCGATTGGCCCGGCGACGACAGCGACCCATGTCCAGGCACGAGGCGCGCGGGGCGCGGGGGCGGGAACCGATGGTTGCGCACGACATCGTCGGCGACAGCCCGCAGATGCGGCGCATCAGAGACAGGGTCTCGCGGGTCGCACCGACCGGCAGCACGGTGTTGATCACCGGCGACCTCGGGGTCGGCAAAGAGCAGGTGGCGCGGGCGATTCATCGCGGCTCCGCACGAGCGGGGTTGCCGTTCGTGGCGGTCAGCGGCGGTGCGCTGCCCGAGGCGATTCTCGATCCGGAATCACGCGGCCGAGAAAGGCCGGATGTCGGCGGCGCGGCGCGTGGTCGTCCGGGCCGGGTCGAGATGGTCGACACGGGGACCCTCTTTCTGACGCATGTCGGAGAAACGAGTCCGGCGGCGCAACTGGCGTTGCTGCGGTTTCTCGAGGAGCGGCGGTTTCGACGCACCGGCGACGGCGCGGGCGGCCGCGACGGGAAGGCTGCCGCCGTCCGGGTCGTCGCGGCGACGAACCGCAACCTCGCCCGGATGGTCGAAGACGGCGACTTCCGGCGCGACCTGTTCTACCGCTTGAACGTCTTCACCCTCCACGTGCCCCCGCTCCATGCGCGCCGGCTCGACATCCTGCCGCTGGCTCGCCACTTCGCCGAGCGGTTCGCCGGGGAGATGGGCCGGGCCCTGCGGGGGTTCGCTCCCGCCGCCGAGCGCGCCCTGGAGACCCATCCGTGGCCCGGGAACGTCCGCGAGCTGGAGAGTGTCGTCGAGCGGGCCGTCGTCCTCGAGGCATCGAACCGGGTGCAGGTCGAGAGCCTCGAGCTGGGCGATGGGCCGGGCCCGGACCGTCGATCGGGGTCGGAGCCGCGTGGCGAGGCCGGCGCCGTGCATTACCCGAGCGAAGCCCCGGCAGACCCGAACGAAGCCCCGGCGGACCCGAACGAAGCCCCGGCGGATCGGTTTCCGGAGTCCGGCTTCGTGTTGGAGAGGCACGTCCGCAACCTCGAACGGGAGTACCTGGCGCAGGCGCTGCAGCAGGCCGGCGGTGTCAAGGTCAGGGCCGCGGGGCTGCTGGGCATGAGCTTTCGATCGTTTCGCTACTATGCCAAGAAATACGATCTCGGGTGATGGCGGTCGGTCTCGTCCCGGTGGAAACGCGGGTTGTCGCTTCCCGCAACGCGGCCGGATGCGCTCGTGAATCCGGCAGCGTAGAATGAACCGAGACGGGCGGTTTTTCCCGGGGACCGATGTCCGCGGCCGTTGTGGGATCGATGCTTGCAACGAAGGCTCGCGACAGCAGGGGCGGCCAGGGTGGGCGCATCCGGGTATCGCCGGCCGCGGGCCTCGCCCCGTTCGGTGACCACGGTCGGACCGCGCGCGTCGAGTGCCGGTCGGCCGGGCCGGCCGGCGGCCGGGACACGCGAAGGAGAGGTACGAATGAAGGCGAGCGGCAGCAACGGCTTCACGCTGATCGAACTGCTGATGGTGGTTGCCATCATCGGCATCATTACCGCTATTGCGGCACCGGGCCTGATGCGTGCCCGCATGTCCGCCAACGAAGTCTCGGCCATCTCATCGTTGCGGGCCATCAACAGTGCGCAGGCAATCTTCGCCGCCAGTTGCGGGAGCGGATTCTACGCGCCGAGCCTGACTGTGCTGGCGACGCCCCCGACGGTCGGAGGAGGTGACGGCTTCATCGGGACCGATCTCGCCTCGGACCCCTCCATGAAGAGCAGCTACTCGGTGGCGGTGACGGCCGGCGCGGTGGCGCAGGGGGCGCCGCCGTCCTGCAACGGCTTGCCCGCAGGCGGGGTCGTATCGACCTACTTCGTCGGAGCGTCGCCGGCGGCCGGCGGCGGCGTGCGCTACTTCGGCACGAATCAGGGAGGCACCATCTACCAGGCGACGGCGGCGGTGCCGGTGACCCAGAACGGCGCACCGGCCGGGTCCGCGCCCATTCAGTAGGGGTGGAGCGTTCTCGCCCGCCAGACCCCCGGTCGCCGGCGACAACCGTCACCGTGCGGTTCGACCGGCGCCGCATCCCGCCTGGCGCGCTGTGCCGCGGCCCCGGCCGCCGGCGCTTCGCCCGACAACCGGAGTTGCACCATGAGTCCAACAGTTCACCGCGTCATCATCGCGCTTGCGCTCGTCGGTTTCGCCGCGGCCGCGACCTCGGCCTACGTGCACTATCAGATCGCCCACGATCCCGCGTACGTGAGCTTCTGCGACGTCAACACCACGGTGAGCTGCACCGAGGTGTACCTGAGTCGCTTCGGGTCGCTGGGCGGCATTCCGGTCGCCGTGTTCGGCGCGTTCTGGTTCGGTCTCGTGCTGCTGCTGACGGCGGCGTCGGGCCGCGGGTCACCCGAGCTGGCCCGGAACGTGGGCGGATACCTGCTGGTTCTGTCGACGGTCGGGCTCGCCGCGGTGTTGTTTCTGGGCTACGAGTCGTTTTTCGTCCTGCGAACGCTCTGCCTTCTGTGCGTCACCGCCCATGTCGCCGTCATCGGCATCTTCCTGGCCGTGAGCACCGTCACCGCGGCACCGCTGGCGTCGATCCCCGGCCGCCTGTTCGCCGACGTGGGACAGCTCGCCCGGAAGCCGGCGGCGCTGGGTGTCGCCGGTGGATACGTGGGGATGACCGTGGTCGCCGCGCTGCTGTTCCTGGCCGAGCCGTCCGGGCCGGTTCCTCCCGTTGCATCATCGGCATCCAACGTGGCTTCGCCGTCCGACTCCGGTTCCGGTTCGGGCGACGCCGAACCGGAGTTCGAGCGCTTCTGGAACGCCCAGCCGCGGGTCGACCTGCCGGTTCCGCGCGAGGGGGAGCAGGTGCTGGTGTTGAAGTTCAACGACTATCAGTGCCCGTCGTGCGCCCGGAGCCATTTTCTGTACCAACCGATCTTCGCGCGATACGAGTCCAGTCATCCCGGGGCGGTGAGGCTGGTCAGCATCGACTATCCGCTCGACCCGGAGTGCAACGAGCAGACGCCGATGGCCGGGCACCGGGGAGCCTGCGAAGCCGCGGTCGCCGTCCGTCTGGCTCGCCGCGAAGGGCGCGACGACGAGATGGCTCGCTGGCTCTACGAGAATCAGCCGACCATGTCCCGGGAGACGGTTCGAGATGGGTTGGCCCAGGTCGCCGGCATGACCGATTTCGACGACCGGTATGAGGAGGTCCTCGAAGATGTGCGCGGCGACATCGCCTTGGGCCCCTTGATCGCTATCGAGGCGACCCCGACGTACGTGATCAACGGGGTCGTGATCAACGGGGGACTGCCGCCGCAGGTCCTCGACGCGGCAATCGCGCTCGAGCTCGAGCGTGCCGCCGAGGTTGCGCCAGGACCGTGACGCAGCCGGCGGCGCCCCCATCCCCGCCGCGATGACCGGACTGCCGGCGGTGGGACTGATCGTTGCCGCGGGGCTCGCGGTCGGGAGCTTTCTCAACGTCTGCATCCATCGCCTGCCGCGCGGCGAATCGGTCGTCGCGCCTCCCTCGCGGTGTCCGGCGTGCGGTCGGGATCTGCGGTGGTTCGAGAACGTTCCCGTGCTGAGCTGGATGGTCCTGCGCGGCCGGTGCCGAACGTGCCGGGCCGCGATATCGCCGGCGTACCCCCTGGTGGAGATCGTCACCGCGCTCGTGTTCGTCCTGCACTACCGGCAGCTCGGATGGGAGCCTTTGCTTGCGGTCCGCCTGCTGTTCGCGGCGTCGATGATCGTGCTGGGGGTGATCGACCTCCGGCATCGCATTCTCCCCGATGTCATCACCCTGCCGGGGGTGGCGGCCGGGGTGGGGTGCAGCCTTTGGGGGGAGCCGGGTTGGCACGCCTCGGTTGCCGGGGCGGTCGCCGGATGGGCGATCCTGTGGGCGCTCGGCGAAGCCTACTTCCGGATGCGGGGCCACGAGGGCATGGGCCGCGGCGACATGAAGATGCTCGCCATGATCGGCGCCTTTCTCGGGTGGCGCCAGATGTTCGTGACGCTGCTGATTGCCTCGTTGTCCGGCTCGCTGGTGGGCGGGGCCATGGTTCTGTGGAGCCGGGACAACCTGAAGTACGCCTTGCCGTTCGGGTCTTTCCTGGCCGCCGGCGCCCTCCTGTCGACGCATGTCGCCCCGCCGCTGATCCAGTGGTATCTCGGGCGCTACTGGTGAACGGGCATCCTGCCGCCCCGCCCGCCGGCCCCGGGCTCCCAGAGGGCGCGGTCCATCCCGCACGCGGGTGATGGGCGGCGCTGCCGTTTCCGAGACGGTTTCGTCGCGGTCGGTGGGCATAAACTGCCAGCACGACATCTCCATCCCGGGGTTCCGCTTCCGCCCGGACGATGCCTCGTTGTTCAGTCACCCCCGATTTCGCGCGACCGGCCCCTCCCCGGTTCCATGGCTGGCTGGCGCGCTCGACTGCCTGGCTCGGAATTTGCTATCGAATCCGGCATGGAAGACATCGCATTGCCATGCGGCAGACCGGATCGCCGGCCCCTGTGCAGGGTCGGATTCAGTGCATTCCGGCACCTCCGGCGGCCGACGGCCGGCGATTCGTTCGTACGCGCCTCCTCCACCCGGGGCATCGGCCTCGTCGAGGTCCTGGTTGCCGCGGCTCTGTTCGCCACGCTGGCGGCCGGGGTCGCCCACCTGTTCGCGACGTCGGCCCGTTCGATCGTGCTGGCTCGCCATCGGACGTCGTCCCTCATGCTCGCATCCGACAAGATCGAACAGTTGCGCGCGGGCGCCGGGCCTTGGGGGGCGGCGACGGGTGCGGGGCCCGCGCAGGTCGAGTTCCTGAGCGCCGGGGGGCATCTGCTCGGCCGGGGCGGGGCCGCGCCTTCCGGCACCGTGTACCGGCGCGTGGCGTCGGCTCGGCGGCATGCCGGGCAGCCCGGGATGCTGATCGTCGAGGTGAGGGTTGCGGTCGCGGGTCGGGGCGGTGACAGAGCCTCTCGAGGCCCCGCGCCGCACGAGGTCCTGGTGGTCACGCTGCTGCCCGTGCGGGAAGGGCCGTGATGGCGATCCCGCGGGCCGGCGGTTGCCGCGCGGACCGGGGCGTAAGCGACGACCTGTCGGCCCGGCCGGACGCCGGACTGTCGCTGCTCGAGACGATCGTCGCGTTGGCGCTGACCCTGATGGTGCTGGCCGGGGTTTACGGCACCGTACGCCCGGCACTGCTGCTGAACCGGTCGCTCCCGGCGATGGCCGACGCGCAACAGCGGTTGCGGCACGCGTTCGATCGACTGCACACGGACCTGCTGGCCGCGGGACGGGGAACCACGCGGGTCGAGCCCGGGCCGCTGCTGCGGATGCTGCCGCCGATCGTGCCGTACCGGGTGGGGCGCCGGGCCGCCGACCACGGGCACCGGCAAGTCCGATCCGACGCGATCACGATGCTGTCGGTGCCCCCGGACGGTGGTGCCGAGACCCGGCTGCTGGACGCGATGACCGGTTCGGGGGCGGAGGTGCGGCTGGCTCCGGGGCAGGGCTGCGCCCGGCCCGGATGCGGATACCGCACCGGCGATCTGGTGCTGGTCTTCGACGATCGGCCCGCGTGGGAGCTGTTCCGGGTGCGCGGCATCGGGGAGGGGGCGCTGGTGCTGGAGCAGGTCGGTCCGACCGCGACCGCCTTCCCGGCCGGTGCGGTGATCGCGCCGCTCGACGTCCGTCACTACTATCTCGACGAGGAGCAGAAGCAGCTCAGAAGGTACGACGGCTGGCGGGGGGACTTTCCGGTGC
The DNA here is from genome assembly GCA_965206705.1 of Vicinamibacterales bacterium. GTDB lineage: Bacteria > Acidobacteriota > Vicinamibacteria > Vicinamibacterales > UBA8438 > JAJEEA01. The sequence continues at coordinate 158,643 of CBDBKJ010000003.1, forward strand.
TTGACGGTCTGGCCGCGCTGCAATTCCGGTTTTTCGGTGGCGCCGCGGTCGCCGGATCGCCCTGTACGGTCGAGGTGTCTGATGCGCCGCGGGGGCCGTTGCAGGAGATTCCCTTGGATCGATTCACGGACGGACCCTGGTGCGGGCCGGCCGGTTCGCCGTTCGATGCGGACCTGCTGCGGGTGCGGGCCGTCGGATTCGACCTCCGGGTCGAGGGCGCGGCTCCCGATCGGCCTGGTCCGGACCTGCGGCCGCGTGCCTCCGGCCCGGGGTACGGCGGCGGAGCCGTCGTGCCGGACTACGCCGTCACCGTGCTGGTCACGCCTCCCAACCTGGAGACAGCGGGGATCCGTGCGGCGGAATGAGTCGGGGAGCGCGCTCCTGGTGACGGTGCTCGCCGGCGCCCTGGTGTCGGCGCTCGCGGGCGCCCTCGTTGCCGTCGTCATGATCGAGGAGGCCGTCGAAGCGAACCACCGGCGCGGGGTGCAGGCGTTGTACGCGGCCGACGGCCTGCTGGCGAGCGTGATCGCCGAGCTGGCCGGCCGATCCGACTGGAATGCGATGCTGGATGGCGCCGGCTCCGCCCGGTTCCGGGCCGGGTCCGTGCGGGCGTCGCTGCCGGACGGGTCGGTCGTCGACGTCGGGGCGGAAGCTCGCGCCCTGCCGCCGGAGGGCGATGCCCAGTGGCGTCCGTTCGCGTGGGGCTGGTTCGGCGACCTGGTCGCCGCGCCCGATCAGGTTCCGCCGCTCTATCTGGCCGCGTGGGTTCGCGACGCTCCCGCCGATGCCGACCCGCGGGCCGATGCGAATGGCCGCCTCGTGGTGCGGGCGGCGGCGTTCGGCCCGTTCCACGTCAGACGGGTGGTCGAGGCGACCGTGGCCAGACGGGACGCCGCGGTCCAGGTGGTCGCGTGGAACATCGTTCGCTAGCTGGCAGGGTCGGTTGGGCGGCAACCGGAGGCCGGAGCGCGACCTCGAGGTCGCGTTCGCCGACGATTTCCGGGCCAGGAGCCTGCTCCGTAGAAGTTTCGCGCCAGCGAAACTTCCAACCCGACCGTAAGGTCGCGCTAGTCCCGGCCCCGGATGCCTATCGTGCCCAGCGCCCGCCGGATGTCCTCCTCGCCCACGTCGTCGACGATGACGGTATCGCCGATTCCGTGCGGCAGCACGAAGTGCAGGCGTCCGGCGATCACCTTCTTGTCGCGTTGCATGGCCGCGAGAACGTCCCCCGGCGCCAGGTCGGTCACCGACGGTAGCGGTCCCATCCGTCCTATGAGCTCGCTCAACGCGGTGTGATCGCCCTCGTCGATCAGGCCGCGGGCGGCGGCGAGCTGCGCCGCCACCAGCATGCCGTAGGCCACCGCCTCCCCGTGTCGGAGACGCCGGTACCGGGTGACCGACTCCAGGGCATGGCCGGCCGTATGCCCGAAGTTCAGGATGCGGCGGCGTCCCCCCTCGCGTTCGTCGGCGGCCACGACGTCGGCCTTGATTCGGCACGAGGCGGAGACGATGTCCACCAGGAACTCCGGCGTGCGCGCAAAAACCTCCGGCAGACCCTCCACGAGCCGCTCGAAGAGAGGCCGGTCGGCGATGACCCCGTACTTGACGACTTCATAGAGGCCGGCCCGCAGCTCGCGGCGGGGCAGGGTGTCGAGCAGCCGGGGGTCGGCGATGACCGCGGCGGGCGGATGAAAGGCGCCGATCAGGTTCTTGCCGAGCGGGTGGTTGACGCCGACCTTGCCGCCGACGGCGCTGTCCACCTGGGCGAGCAGGGTGGTCGGCACGTGCACCAGATCGACGCCGCGGAGAAACGTCGCGGCTGCGAATCCGGCGGTGTCGCCGAGAACTCCGCCTCCGACGGCGATGACCGTCGAGTACCGATCCGCGCCGGCGCGGATCAGCGCTTCATAGATGCGCGATACCGTTTGCAGGGTCTTCGAGCGTTCTCCGTCCGGCACGAGTATGGGGTCGACGTTGGGCATCGCGGCCTGCACCGTCTCGCCGTGCCGGGCCCAGACCGTCGGGCTGGATACGAGAAATCTGCGCTCTCCGATTCGGGCCGCGGAGAGCCACCGGTCCATATGAGCGGCCAGGCCGTGGGCCACGAATACCGGGTAGGTCCGCGTTGCGCTGGTGACGTCGATCCGCGTCGGTTCCATGGAGGGTCAGTCGTATCCGCGGGAGGCGTCGCGCCGTGGGCAAGCCTTTCAGAGCGGAATGGTAGGATAACAGTTTCGCCCGGAGGACCAGCCGCCGATGTCGGACAAGGATGCCGCGTTCGTGAAGGAGATTACCCCCAGATCCGAGGATTTTCCCCGGTGGTATACGGACGTCATTCGCCGCGCCGAGCTGGCCGACTATTCGCCGGTCAAGGGCAGCATGGTCATCCGGCCGTACGGCTACGCCATGTGGGAGCTCATGCAGCAGGCCCTCGATCGCCGCATCAAGGCGACCGGGCACGTCAATGCCTATTTTCCGATGTTCATCCCCGAGGGACTGCTCAAGAAGGAAGCCGCGCACGTCGAGGGGTTCGCCCCGCAGGTGGCCTGGGTGACCCACGGCGGGGAGGAGAAGCTGGAAGAACGGCTGGTGGTGCGTCCGACCTCCGAGGCGATCATCGGCACGATGTACTCGAAATGGATACAGTCCTGGCGCGACCTGCCGGTGCTCATCAATCAGTGGGCCAACGTCGTGCGGTGGGAAAAGGTGACCCGGCTCTTCCTGCGCACCACCGAGTTCCTGTGGCAGGAAGGCCATACCGTGCATGAGACCGAGGCGGAGGCGCAGGCGGAAACGTTGAAGATGCTCGGGGTGTACAAGGAGTTCGTCGAGACCGAGCTGGCGATGCCGGTGCTGGAAGGCCGCAAGACCGAGAGCGAGAAGTTCGCGGGGGCGGCGAAGACCTATTCGATCGAGGCGCTGATGGGAGACGGGCGGGCCCTGCAGGCGGGCACGTCCCACAATCTCGGACAGAACTTCGCCAGGGTGTTCGACATCACGTTCCAGGGGCGGGACAAGACGGTGCAGTACGGGTGGCAGACGTCCTGGGGAATGACGACCCGGCTCATCGGCGGGGTCATCATGATCCACGGCGACGACAGCGGGTTGATTCTGCCGCCACGGGTCGCACCGCACCAGGTCGTCATCGTGCCGATTCCGCGGGGCGACTGGCGGGAGACGGTGCTGCCGCACGCGCAACGGATCCGGCAGGCGCTCGAAGCCCGGGGCGTCCGCGTCATGCTCGACGACCGCGAAGAGCATTCGCCCGGCTGGAAGTATGCCGAGTGGGAGATGCGCGGGGTGCCGCTGCGCCTCGAAATCGGGCCGCGGGACATCAAGAACGGACAGGTCATGCTGGTCCGCCGCGATACGCGGGACAAGACGCCGACCCCCATGGACGGCCTGACGGGGTGTATCGAGGAGCTGCTGAGCACCATCCAGCAGGGGCTGTTCGACCGCGCCGTCGCATTTCGGGACGAGCACACCTTCAGAACCACCGACCGGGCCGAGTTCGATGCGATCCTCGAGGGACGGCCCGGGTACGTCGTCGCGCCGTGGTGCGGCGACGCCGGGTGCGAGACGCAGATCAAGACGGCCACGCAGGCGACAATCCGCAACCTGCCGCTCGAGCCTCCTCCCGCATCCGGAAGCTGCATCCAATGCGGAAAGCCGGGACAGGTGGACGCCTACTTCGCCAAGTCGTACTGAGCACGGACGGTTCGGGCGGGACGTCCGGGGCGCCGCCGCGGAATATCCGGCGCCGAACCGAGCCGTTCGCGGACGCTGACCCCGGTCCGAGGCCTGCGCGCATGCGCAGGGTGCATACCATGGAACACCCCACCCCGATCGACCCCCGGGAGCATGCGGTGTATGCGCCCGGCAAGATGGGCAAGAGCACCCTCTTCCGCTCCGAACGCGTGATGGTCGGACTGAACGCGTTCGAACCCGGCCAGTCCCACGCGCTCCATGCCCACGAGGACATGGACAAGGTCTACCACGTCCTCGAAGGTCGGGGCGTGTTCCTGCTGGAGGGCCGCGAAGTGCCGATGCAGGCCGGCATGCTGCTGGTGGCGCCGGCCGGCGAGCCCCACGGCATCCGCAATCCGGGGCCCGAACGGCTCCTCGTGCTGGCCGTGCTCGCGCCGGGCCCGCGCTGAATCAGAGGTCTTCCGCCCGCTTCCTGGGCGCCACGATCCACGCGATCACGATGCTCACGCCGTAGAGCACGATCATCGGCGCCGCCATCAGGGTCAGCGTGGCCGGATCGCCGGTCGGGGTCAGCACCGCGGCGACGATGAAGATGATGAGAATGGCGTACTTGGTGTTGCGTATCAGAAAACGCGCGGTCAGAACGCCGACCCGGGCGAGGAACAACACCAGCGTCGGCATCTGGAACACGACGCCGCAGGCGAGGGTCAGCCGGACGTAGAGCGAGAACGTCGGCTGTATCCTCGGCATGAACGTCATGTAATCGGTCGAGAAACCGCCCAGGAACGCCCACGCCACCGGAAACAGGAGGTAGTGGGAGAAGAGACAGCCCCCGATGAAGAACAGCGTCGACAGTGTGACGAAGGGAATCGCGAACTTCTTCTCGTGGGCGTACAGGCCGGGGGCGACGAAGAGCCAGAACTGCGAGAGCACGACCGGCAGCGCGAGGAGCAGCCCGACGAGGGCAGCCACCTTGATGTAGAGGAAGAAAGCTTCCGTCGGCTCGGTGTAGATGAAATCGCCGCCTTCGGGCAGGGTCGCGCGCAACGGCACCATCACGAACGCGGTGATGGGTACGATAAAGGCGAAAGCGGCCAGAAACCCGACGAAGATGGCGCTGACCGAGACGACGAGCCGCGTGCGCAACTCGTCCAGGTGGTCGAGGAAGGACATCCGCCCGCCGCCGCCGTCTTCGTCGCCGCGTTGCTCGTCGTCGGAGTCGGGCCGGGTCTCGATCTGCGTTTCGGGGTCCGACTCCGGGCTGTCGGGAACGGGGACGGCGGACATGGCCATGGCGTCCGATCAGACCGCGCCGGCCTGATCCTGGTGCGGGTCGGTCGCGGGGTCGGCCGGAGCCGGCGCGGACTCGGCGGCTTCGCGCGGCGCCGGTTCCGGGTCGGTCTCCTGTCCCGAGGCATCGGGCGCCGGATCCGGGTTCAGGTCGTTCGAGGGAGCCGGCGCGGGCTCGGCGGCGTCGCGCGGTGCCGGTTCTTCCGGGTCGATCTCCTGTCCGAGGGTATTGGGCAGCGGATCCGGGTTCAGGTCGTGCGCGGGGGCGGGCGCGGCGGCCGTGGCTGGCGCGGGCTTGGTGGTCCGAGCCTGTTCCTCCACGTGGATCTCTTCTTCCAGGGTATTGCGCAGATCGTTCGACGCGCGCTTGAACTCGCCCAGGCTCTTGCCGATGGATCGCCCGAGCTCCGGCAGCTTGCGCGGGCCAAACACCATCAAGGCGATGACCAGAATGACGACCAGCTCCATCGTCCCGATCGTACCGAACATGATCGCGGCTCCTTGGCCGGGCTCGTGTCGGCGCGACGCCGACACCGGGGTCATGCCGCCTGGTTGGATGCCCGGCATGACACAAATCCCAATCCCGCCATTATAGGGACGAGCGGGCCGTGCGGTCAAGCTGCCGGCTCGGCAAGTCCGGGCGCAAGTCTTTTCTGTACAGCATGTTAACTGCCAATGCGGCAGGGCCGCGGGACCCGGGAGCGGTCGCCTCCCCGGCCGGAGCGCGTCGGGTCGGCGCGACCGCGCGGCCTGCCCCGGGTCGCCCGTGCGCGGCTGCGTCTCGATAGGTGCGGCATCGAGCCCGGATTCTGTTAGCATCATAGCCATGACTGGAAGGCGAACTCTGACGATGGCGGTGGCGGTCGTGGTCGGGTCCGCGGTGCTGGGCGGATTCTTCGGTGGTCGCGTGCTGGCGGGTCAGGATCGCCTCAGCGAGCAGTACGAGGCGTTCGCGACCGCCCTCGCGGCGGTCGAGACCACGTATGTCGGCGAGGTCGATTCCGAGCAGCTCGTCTATCGGGCGACCGCGGGCATGCTGCAGACGCTCGATCCGCACTCCAACTTCATGGACCCCCGCTCCTACGCGCGGCTTCGCGAGCGGCAGGAGGGGCGGTACTACGGGCTGGGCATCTCCATCAACGTCATCAACGGCGACATCACGGTGATGAGCCTTTTCGAGGGGTCGCCCGCGTACCGCAGGGGCATTCGGCGCGGGGACGTCATCGCGCGTATCGAGGGCGAGGACGCCAACGGCATCACCAGCGACGATGCCGTCAGGCAGCTCCGGGGTCCCCGGGGCAGCACCGTCATGGTCTCCATCCGTCGGCGGGGCTACGACCAGTTGATCGATCTCGAGGTCGAAAGGGACGAGATCAACATACCCACGGTCCTGGGGGCGTTCATGATCGACGCCACGACCGGGTACGTGCGCCTGCGCGACTTCTCGGAGACCAGCTCGCGAGAGCTGCGCCAGGCGCTCGGGAAGCTGGACGACCTCGGGATGGAGCAGCTGCTGCTGGATTTGCGAGAGAACCCCGGCGGTCCCCTCGACCAGGCCATCCGGGTGTCGAACCAGTTCCTGCCGCGGGGCGATCTCATCGTCTACACGCGCGGCCGGATCCAGAACTCCGACCAGGACTACCATGCGCGCGAAGAAGGCGGCCACGTCGGCGTCCCCCTCGTCGTGCTCGTGAACCGCAACAGCGCCAGCGCCGCCGAGATCGTGTCCGGGGCGGTCCAGGACCACGATCGCGGTCTCATCGTGGGGGAGACGACCTTCGGGAAGGCGTTGGTGCAGTCGGTCTATCGGGTGAGCCGCGAGGCCGGTCTGGCGTTGACGACGGCGCGGTACTACACCCCGAGCGGACGCATGATCCAACGGCCCTGGGACGGTACGTTCGACGAGTACCTGACCTACTCGTTGCGGGATCAGGCGCCCCCGGAGCACGACGCGAGCGAGCGGCGGCTGACCGACTCGGGCCGCGAGGTGTTCGGCGGCGGCGGCATCGAGCCGGACTACTTCCTGGCCGGGCCGATCGAAGGGTTCGACCCGTCGTCGTTCGGGCGCCTGCTGGCCGCTCGGCAGGAGTTCGCGACGTTCGCCGAGCGTTTCTCGGCCGAGGGCGATACCCGCATCGAGGATCAGGGTGGGGATCGCCAGCGGCTGGCCCCCGGGTTCGTGCTCGACGACGTCATGGTGGACGCGTTCCGCGCGCAGCTCGCGGAACGGGGTCTGACCATCGATGAAGAGGCGTTCGACACGGATGTCGATTTCATTCGGGCGATGATGCGATACGAGATCGACCTGGCCCTCTTCAGCGTGGAGGAGGCGCGGCGCAACCTGACCGCCGCCGATCCGCAGGCCCGGCTCGCCATGACCCTGTTTCCAGAGGCGGAGCGCCTGTTGCGGAGGTCGCAGCGGGGCGGCGCCGCGGTCGTGGCGGGCCAGGACTGAACGGTCGTCCGCGGTCGCGCGACCTTGCGGTCGCGTTGGAAGTTTCGCTGGCGCGAAACTTCTACGGCGCAGGCTCCTGGTTGGAAGTTCGCTGGTGCGAAACTTCTACGGCGCAGGCTCCTGGCCGCGTGCATCGATTTGCCCGCCCGGCGCACTACTGGTAGACTGCCGAGTGGGCTCCGTGGCCCCGTCGGTGTCGGCGGTTCCTGACGGCGTCGAGAGATCGTCAGGTCTTTTCGCAGCGTTCCCAGCCGCTCGAAAAGGGGTGATAGTCGTGCCCCGTTTTCGGGTGGCTGTTTTCATGTACGGAATCCCATGCGTCTACAACAGCTCGCCATCTCCGGGTTCAAGAGCTTTCCCGAACGGGCCAACCTGGTGTTCGACGATGGCGTGACCGCCATCGTGGGCCCCAACGGTTGCGGCAAGAGCAACGTCATCGACGCCATCACGTGGGTCCTCGGCGAGCAGAGCGCCAAGAGCCTGCGCGGCGAGCGCATGGAAGACGTCATCTTTTCCGGCAGCGACGGCCGGAAGCCCATCGGCACGGCCGAGGTCAGGTTGTATCTGGGCCAGGTGACGGCTGCCCCGGGGCAGGTCGGCGGACCCGATCCGAACCGGCATCCGGTGGTGACGCCGGCCGATGCGTCTCTCGCGACTGCGCCCGCCGACCCGCCGTTGGACGATGCGGATATCGATGATCTCCTGCCCCTCATCACGCGGGACATCGAGGTCGGCCGCCGGCTGTACCGGTCCGGCGAGAGCGAGTACCTGATCGACGGCCGCGTCTGCCGCCTGCGGGACATCCAGGACCTGCTGATGGATTCGGGCGTCGGGGTCAAGGCCTACGCGGTCATCGAACAGGGCAGGATCGGCCAGATCCTGGGCGCCCGTCCGACCGAGCGGCGTCAGCTCCTCGAGGAGGCGGCCGGCGTCACGAAGTACAAGAGCCGCCGGCGGGCGGCCGAGCTCAAGCTGGACGCGGCGCGGCAGAACCTGACCCGCGTGGACGACATCGTCTACGAGGTCGAGAAGCAGCGGAGGTCGCTCAAGCGTCAGGCGGCCAAGGCCCGGCGCTATCGCCGGCTGCGGGAGGAGCTTCGACGCTGGGAGACGCTGGGATTCGCGCGGCGGTACCGGGTTCTCGCGGAAGATCTCGCATCTGCCCGCACCCGGCTCGAGTCGGCGCGCGAGGTCGAGGCGGCGGCCGCGGCGCAGGTGGCGACGGTCGAAGGGAATCGCGAACGCAGCCAGATCGAGCTCGCGGAAGCCGAGAGCGCAGCCACCCGCAGCCGGGATGCCGCGCATGCCCTCGATCTGGCCGTCGAGCGGCGCCAGCAACAGCTGACGTTCGACGGCCGGCAGGTCCAGGCCCTGGCCGACTCCCTGGCCGAGATCGCCGGCGAGCTGACGGATCTGCGGGCGAAGCGGGATCCGGCCCGCAACGAGCTCGAGGCCCAGATCGCGGAGGCACGCCGGTGCGGAGCCGAGCGCGACGAGGTCGGGGCGAGCCTGCAGTCGAAGGACGGGGAGCTCGCGCAGGCCCAGCTCGCGCTGGACGGACTCGACGGCGACGTCGAGGCGGCCCGGAGCGAGGTGTTCGCGGCGGTCAACGCGGCAACTGCGTTGCAGCACGCCATCGAGCACGCGTCGGCCAGCTACGAACGCCTGGGCGAATCGAGGGCCAAGCTCGACGCCGAGGCCGCGGACCTGGCCATCGAAAGCCAGGAGCTGGAGGCGGAACGGGCGCGCCTCGATGCCGGGGAGCAGGAGACGCGGGCCGCGCTCGAACGGGTGCAGGCGGCGTGCACCGAACGCGACGCCGAGCTGGTGTCACTGCGCGGTGAACGCGAAGCGCTCGCGCGGGACCTCCGCGAGCGCGAGCAGGGGCTGGCCGGTCTCACGGGACGGCTGACCTCGTTGCGCGACCTCGAGGCGACCCGCGCCGACTACACGGATGCAGCGAGACTGCTGCTGTCGGCCGACGGGTCGGAGGTGCGCCACCTGGGGTCGGTCGCCGACCATCTGGAGGTGGCGCCGGGCCGCGAGCGGGCGGTGGAAGCCTGCCTCGGCGATCTGCTGCAGCACGTCGTCGTCGCGTCCCGGGCCGATGCCGAGGCGGGTATCGCGTTCGTGCGGAGCCACGGCGCCGGCCGGGTCGGCTTCCTGATCGTCGAAGCCGCCGAGCGGACGGCTTCGACCCCCGATGCCCCGGCCGCCTCGGTCGAGTCGGTCGCGAGCGTGGTCGAGGCCGCCGGTCCGGGAGCCGCCGCCGTCCGCTGCGCCATCGCCAACCACTGGTTGGCGATGGCGTTGGAGGCGGCGGCGGAAGCGGCCGAGCGGACCGCGGCGCCGATAGCCACCCCCGACGGCGACGTGTTCCGCGGCCCGGCGCGGATGGATGGCGGCGCCAAGGCGGAGGCGCTGGGGATTCTCGCCACCAAGCGCCAGATCCGGGAGCTCGAAACGCAGATCGCGGCCGAGGAAACGGCCGTGGAACGCCTGACCGGGGCCATCGCCGCCCGCGGCGCCACCGAGGCCGCGACCGAGACCGCCCTCGGCGAGCTGCGCCAACAGCGGCATCAGCACGAGAAGACGTCGCTCGGTCACGACATGCAGCGGTCCGCGGCCACGGCGACCGCCCGGCGGCTCGCGCAGAAGCAGGAGCTGATCGGCACCGAACGGCGCACGGTGGACGAGGAGCTTGCGGGGCTCGAAGTACGTCGCGACGAGGCCCGGGCCTCGATCGAACGGCTCGATGGCGAGCAGCGCGCCGCCGACGAACGGCTGGCGGCGGCGCAGCGCCGGGTGTTCGACGGGCGGGAGTCGATCGAGCAGTCGCGGCGCGAGGTGGCGGAGGTGAAGGCCGGACACGCGACGCTCGTCGAGCGGGCCTCCGCGCTCGATGCCGGCGTTCTTCGGATCGAACGCGCCAATCGCGAGCTCGAGGAGCGCCTCGAGCATCGCACCGCCGAACATGCCCGGATCGGTACCGCCCGCGAAGCGCTGATCGCCTCGGTGGTCGATTCCAGGCGGCAGCTCGACGACGAAATCACTAGGCTGGAGACTCTGCGGAAGGACGTCGGTGCGGCCGACGAACAGGTCCTCGGCCTCCGCGGCCGGCTCGAGGCCGAGGACGGCGGCCTGCGGGTCGCGCGCGCCGTCCTGGAGGAACGGCGGGGCGAGGTGGCGACGATCGATCTCGTCCGGGTCACCGCCGAGCGTGATCTCGATCATCTGGCGGAAACCTGTCGAGACACGCTCCAGTCGACCCTCGAGGAGGTGGCGGCGCGGGCGGAACAGATAGAGCAGGACGGTCTGGCCGATGCCGGACAGCTCGCCGACGAATCGGAGGAGGCCGGCGAATCGGACGAGGATCAGGAGGCCGGCGAGGGCGGCGACCGGGCGGCCGCCCCGGAGTCCGGGGACCGGACCACCGGAGCGCCGGAGTCCGGCGCATCCGGCACGGGCGAGGCGGCGGTCGACATCGAGGAAACGACGGCGGTCCTGCGGGAGAAGATCGAGCGTCTCGGGCCCGTCAACATGATGGCCATCGAGGAGTTCGACGACCTCGACGAGCGGTACGATTTCCTGACCGCGCAGCGGAAGGACCTGGTGGAGTCGATCGACGCGACCGTCGATGCGATCACCAGAATCAACAAGACCACGCGCGAGCGGTTCCGCGAGGCGTTCGACGCCATCAATACCCATTTTCACGAGACGTTCTCCACCCTGTTCGGCGGCGGTCGGGCGGGGCTGGCGCTGCTCGACGAGACGGATCTGCTCGAGAGCGGCATCGACATCATCGCCCAGCCGCCCGGCAAACGCCTGCAGAGCATTCAGCTCCTGTCCGGCGGCGAGAAGGCGCTGACGGCCATGGCCCTGATGTTCGCCATCTTCAAGTTCAAGCCGAGCCCCTTCTGCCTGCTGGACGAGATCGATGCGCCGCTCGACGAAGCCAACATCGGCCGCTTCGTCGAAATGCTGCGCGGTATGCAGTCGGAGACGCAGTTCATCCTCGTGACCCACAACCGCAAGACGATGGAGATCGCCGATCGTCTGTACGGGGTGACGATGGAAGAGCCGGGCGTCTCGAAGCTGATTTCAGTGCAGTTGGGCCATTCCTAGGGGCGGGGAGTCCGCGGCGAGGAACGGCACCGCTCCTGCAAGGAGGCGCCGACTCCCTGCAGGGTTGGTTGGGGCGGCGGTGCGCCAGACGGCGGACCCCGCAGGCGACGCTTTTTCGGGCCAAGGCTGGCGCGACCCTACGGTCGCGCAGGCTCCTAGTCTAGGCTTGGCCCGGCTGGCGTTCCCGCCGGTTGCCGGCGTCCGCGCTGCCGGCCGGCTTGTCGAGCAACGCCTTCCGGCTGAGCCGGATCTTGCCGGACGGGTCGACGTTGATGACCTTGACGAGAACCTGCTCGCCTTCCTTCAACTCGTCCCGTACGTCCTTGACACGGTAGTGCGCGATCTCCGAGACGTGCAGCAGCCCGTCGAGGCCCGGCAGCACTTCGACGAAGGCGCCGAAGTCGGTGATCCGCTGCACGGTGCCCAGATACGACTTGTTCAGCTCGGGGGTTGCCGTGAGCTCCTCGATAATCGAGATTGCGCGCTGGGCCGAGTCGTCGTCGTTCGATGCGATGTTGACGTGGCCGTCGTCCTCGACGTCGATGCGCACCCCGGTGCGTTCGATGATGCTGCGGATGGTCTTCCCGCCGGGGCCGATGACGTCGCGGATCTTGTCGACGGGAATCTTGATGGTGACGATGCGCGGGGCGAAGGTCGAGATGGTCGAGCGCGAATCCGGAAGCGTGGCGCGCATCCGTTCGAGAATGTGCAGCCGCCCCGCGCGGGCCTGCTCCAGCGCTTCGCGCATGATGGCGGGGGTGATGCCGCCGATCTTGATGTCCATCTGCAGGGCGGTGATGCCCGATTCCGTGCCGGCGACCTTGAAGTCCATGTCGCCGTAGTGGTCCTCCGCCCCGGCGATGTCGCTGAGCACCGCGTGACGTCCGGTGGGCTCGTCGAGGATCAGGCCCATGGCCACTCCCGCCACCGGCGCCTCGATCGGCACTCCGGCATCCATCAGGGCCAGCGTGCCGCCGCAGACCGAAGCCATCGAGGACGACCCGTTCGACTCCAGGATGTCGGAGACCACCCGTACCGTGTAGGGAAACGTCTCTTCGGCGGGCAGGACGGGCAGCAGGCTGCGTTCGGCGAGGTTGCCGTGCCCGATCTCGCGGCGGCCGGGGCCGCGCAGGAACTTGACCTCGCCGACCGAGAACGGCGGAAAGTTGTAGTGCAGCATGAACCGCCGGAAGATCTCGCCGTCGACCATCTCGACTTTCTGCTTGTCGTCGGCGGTGCCGAGGGTCGCCGTGACCAGCGCCTGGGTCTCGCCGCGGGTGAACACCGCCGACCCGTGCGCGCGCGGCAGGAGGCCGACATCGGAGGTGATGGTACGGATCTCGTCGAAAGCACGACCGTCCAGCCGCCGGCCCTGTTCGAGGATCTCGTCCCGGAGCACCCGCTCCTTCAGGTTCTTGAAGATGGCCTTGACATCGCCGCGGCGCTCCGAGTCCTCCTCCGGCAGCGCCGCCAGGTAGTCGTCGAGCACCCGGTCGACCGCGGCGTAGTTCTCCAGCTTGTCGCGGATGCGCATGGCATCGGCGAGAAGGCCCAACAGGGCGTCTTCGACCTCCCTGACCCGATCGGGGGCCGGGGACTTCGTGCCGACGGTCAGCTTCGACTTGCCGGCGGCCGCGGCCACCTTGTCGATTTCGTCGATGATGCTGCGGATGGCCTCGTGACCGGCCGCCAGCGCATCGATCATCTCCGCTTCCGACAGCTGGTGCGCCCCGGCTTCGACCATGACCAGCGCGTCCCGGCTCCCGGCCACCACGAGATCCAGCCGGCCGCGCCGCCGCTGGTCATACGTGGGGTTGATCAGCAGCTCGCCGTCGAGCAGCCCGACCCGGACCGCCGCGATGGTCGTCTTCATCGGAATCTCGGAGAGCGCGAGCGCGGCCGAGGCGCCGGTCAGGGCCAGGACGTCCGAATCGTTCTCGGTGTCGGCCGAGATGACGAAGGCCACGACCTGCGACTCGTGACGCCAGCCGGCGGGGAAGAGGGGCCTGATCGGCCGGTCGATCAGCCGGCTCGTCAGCACTTCCTTTTCCGGCGGCTTGCCTTCGCGCTTGAAGAACCCGCCCGGAATACGGCCCGAGGCGTAGGTGTTTTCCCGGTAGTCGACGGTCAGGGGGAGAAAGTCGATTCCCTCGCGTTCACCGGATGCGTAGCACGCGGTGACGAGGACCATCGTGTCACCGTACCGCACGACGACCGAGCCGTTCGCCTGTCTGGCCAACTTGCCGGTCTCGATGGCCAAGGGGTGGCCGCCGACATTCACTTCGCCTGTAAACATGGTTTCCACTCCAGTACGCACCGAACGGCGAGGGGACGAGCGAGGGGAAGAACCGGCAGCGAGACTGGGTCCGCTCCGCCTACTTGCGAAGTCCCAACCGGCGGATCAGATCGGTGTATCGCCCCGAGTCCTTCGACTTGAGGTAGTCGAGGAGCCGTCGCCGCTGCCCGACCAGCTTCAGCAGTCCACGGCGCGAGTGGTGGTCCTTCGCGTGGATCTTGAAGTGTTCCGTCAGATAGCTGATACGTTCGCTCAGCAGAGCGACCTGCACCTCAGGCGAACCGGTATCGGTCTGATGTACTCGATACGAGCCGATGAGCTCGGTTTTTTGTTCCTTTTGCAGCACTGCTGATCACTCCGACCTGGGGTCCAGATACGAACAATGCGAGATGGCTCAGCAGTCTGTGCTCCAAGCAGCAATCGTCATCAACGATTTCATCCCTCTCATACGTCGAACCGAGCAATCCTACACTAGAACAATCCTGGGATGCAAAGCCCCGCCGGGGTGCGGCTCGGCGATCGCCAGCAGCCGCCCGGCGCCGTCCAGGACCCTGACCCGGGCCGCGTGCACCGGCCCCCGGGCGCCGGTGGCCGGCTCGACATCCGAGACACCCAGCGGGTTGCCGTGCGCGGCCCGGCGGGCCCCCCGTTCGGTGACGACGACGCCCGGCAGCTCCGGAAGCAGGACATCCAGCGGGACGACGCGGGCCGCCGCGGCCGCTCCCGCCTCGATCACGCCGGCCAGCGGGACGGCGTCGTCGAGGGTGAATCGGCCGTGTCGTTCACGCCGCAACGTTTCGAGGCACGCCCCGCAGCCCAGCGACTCGCCGAGGTCCCGCGCCAGGCCCCGCACGTAGAAGCCGCTCGAGCAGGCGATTCGGCACCGGACCCGCACACCGTCGATCGACAGCACCGTCAACGAGTCGACGGTGACGCGAACCGGGGGGGGCTCTGCCGGGCGCTGCCGCCTCGCCAGATCGTAGGCCCGCACTCCGGCGATCTTCTTGGCCGACACGGCCGGCGGGCGTTGCAGATGCGACCCGACGAACCCGGCCGCCGCTTCCGCGATCGCCTCGCGCGATGCCGGCGGATCGGCGGAGGCGCGGTCGCGGCCGGCGTCCGATCCGCCGATGACGGCGCCCTCGATATCGCACGTATCGGTCGAGAGTCCCAGCCGAATGACCGCGTCGTACTGCTTCGGGGCGCCCGCGAACATCGAGGCGAGCCGCGTGGCCCGTCCCACCACCAGGGGCAGCACCCCGGTGGCCAGCGGATCGAGGGTGCCGAGATGCCCCACCTTCCGGCATGCGAGGGCGCGCCGCGCGACCGCCACGACGTCGTGGGACGTGGGGCCGGCCGGCTTGTCGACGATCAGAATCCCGGCCGCCGCTGGCGAGGTGCTCACGCCGCCCCGGTCTCCGCGATTGCCGCGGCCACCTGCGCGACGAGCCGGGCTCGAACATCCGGGGCGGGGTCTTCGACGGTCAGCCCGGCAGCGTTGCGATGCCCGCCGCCGCCGAACGCCACCGCGACCCGCCGGACGTCGATCTCGTCCTTCGACCGCAGACTGACGCGCAGGCCGGTTCCCGCCCCCTTCAGCAGGATCACCGCCTTGACGTCCCCGGCGGCCAGCGGCAGGTTGACGACGCCCTCCAGGTCGTTCGGCTCGCAGCCGGTCTCGCGCAGCATCGCCTCGTCGATGGCGAGAACCGCGATCCGGCCGTCCATTTCGAGCTGCATCCGGTCGAGCACCCGGCCCGTCAGCCGCAACCGTCCGAGACTGCCGTTGTTGAACACGCGCGCGGCGATGGCGGCCGCGTCCACGCCGGTGTCGGCGATGCGGCGGCAGATGTCGAACGTGCGCGCCGTGATGTTGGCGTGGCGGAACGATCCCGTATCGGTGAGGATGGCGACATAGAGGTTCGTGGCGATCGTCGGCGTCAGACGGGCCCCGAGGCTCTCGATCAGCTCGAAGACCAGCTCGCCGCAGGCGCACGCCGACTCGTCGCACCAGTTGACGGCGCCGTACCCGGTATTGCCGATGTGGTGATCGATGTTGACGATGAACCGGTCTTCGAGGCCGGACACCTCCGTCCGGGCGAGGCTCCCGCACTCCAGGACCACGACGGTGTCCGCAACGTCTTCCACCGAATCGGCCGCCTCGATCGCCGCCGCACCGGGGAGGAACGCGTAGCCCGCCGGCGGCGGGTCGGCGTTCACCAGCCTGACCTGCTTGCCGAGCTGGTGCAACGCCTCCGCCAGCGCGAGCTGCGATCCGAGCGAGTCGCCGTCCGGCCGCGCGTGCGAGGTGACGAGAAAGCGGGTTCCGTTCAGCAGGAGGTCCCGTATCCGGGTGCGTTCAGCGGGCGTTCTGGTCATTCGGGGACATCGGGCGAATCGACCGGATCCGGCTCCGGCGGCGAGGCCGGCGCGTCGACACGCAACTCTTCGAGCACCTGCGCGATCCGCTGTTCTCGTTCGATCGAGTCGTCATGCACGAAGGTCAGATCCGGCACGTGTCTGAGGCGCATCCTGCGCCCGAGCCGGCCGCGAAGGAACGAGGCGGCCCGTCGCAGACCGCGGCCGGCCTGGCGGCGTTGCTCGGCATCGCCCAGGGTCGAATAGTAGACGCGTGCGTGTTGCAGGTCGCGGGTCATCCGGACGTGGGTCACCGTCACGAGCTCGATCGCCGGGTCGGATGCCGAGGTCCGGAGCAGCGCGCACAGCTCCGCGCGAACCTGCTCGCCGACGCGTTCGGGACGGGAAGAGGGCATGGCGTCTGTCTTCGGACGGAATCGGAAGCGGTCGCGGAGGGCGCGTTTCTCAGATCAGCCACTCCAGCTCGTTGCGAACGATCAGGCCCGGTTCGATGCGGTCGATCTCGTTGAGCACGCCGTCGAGGGTTCGTTCGGTCACCTCCCGATCGACGCCGATCGACACCACCCCCAGACCGGCGCGCTGATGCAGGTCGTGATGGTCGACCTCGGCGAGGGCGACGTTGAGGCGCCGCACCCTGTCCTTCAGCCGCCGGAGCGTGGCGCGCTTGTCCTTCAACGAGCGCGCTCCGGCGAGATGCAGCTCGATCGAGAGCAGTCCGACGATCATCGATGGTGGGCGCAGTCCTAGACGGTGGCCGCGATCGTCTCCGTCGAGAACACCTCGATCACGTCGCCGACCTTGATGTCGGCGTAGCGTTCGAAGGCGATCCCGCATTCGAGACCGTTCTTCACTTCGTTCACGTCGTCCTTGAACCGGCGGAGCGACCCGATGCGGCCTTCGTGGATGACGACGTTGTCGCGCAGCAGCCGCGCCTGCGTTTCGCCCGATCGGCTGATCTTGCCTTCGACCACGAGGCAGCCGGCCGCCGCTCCGAACTTCGGTACCTTGAAGACGTCCCGCACCTGCGCCTGTCCGACCTGCACCTCCTTGACCGTCGGGTCGAGGAGGCCGGCCATCGCCTTCTTGATCTCGTCGGTCACGTCGTAGATGACGCGATGGAGGCGAATGTCGATGTGTTCCCGTTCCGCCATCGCCGCCGCATTGCGGTCCGGGCGGACGTTGAACCCGATGATGACGGCGTTGGACGCCGCCGCGAAGACCACGTCTCCTTCGTTGACGGCGCCGGCCCCGCTGCTGAGCAGGCGCACCTTGACCCGCTCGTCGCCGAGCTTGCTCAGGGAGTCGGCGAGGACCTCGGCAGAGCCCTGGACGTCGGCCTTGACGATAATCGGCAGTTCTCTCGTGCCGCCTTCGGCGATCTGTTGCTGGAGCGACTCGAGGGTCAGGCGTCCGCCCTTCTCGCCGAGGGTCTTCTCCTTGGCCTGGCCCTGACGCAACAGGGCGATCTGCCGGGCTTTCGCGGCGTCCGCCACCGCCTGGAACGTGTCTCCGGGCTGCGGTAGTCCAGTCAATCCCAGGACTTCGATCGGACTCGACGGGCCGGCTTCCTTCTGCGGCTGTCCGCGGTCGTCGATCAGGGCGCGGACCTTGCCGACGATCGGGCCGGCGATGAAGTTGTCGCCGATACGGAGCGTGCCGTCCTTGACGAGGATCGTGGCCACCGGTCCGCGGCCCCGGTCGATCTTGGCTTCCAGCACCGTCCCGCTTGCACTTCGTTTGGGATTGGCCTTGAGCTCGCCCAGGTCGGTGACCAGCAGGATCATCTCCAGCAGGAGATCGAGGTTCTCCTGCTTTTTCGCCGATACCGCGACGGTGACGGTCGAGCCGCCCCAGTCTTCCGCCGTCAATCCGAGCTCGGACAGCTCCGTCTTGACCCGATCCGGGTTGGCGTTCGCCTTGTCGATCTTGTTGATGGCGACGATGAGGGGGACGTTGGCGGCCTTCGCGTGGTCTATCGCCTCCTTCGTCTGGGGCATGACGCCGTCGTCGGCGGCGACGACGAGGATGACGATATCGGTGACTCGCGCACCGCGCGCCCGCATCAGGGTGAACGCTTCGTGTCCCGGCGTGTCGAGGAAGACGATCCGCCGGTTGTTGACCTCCACGGAATAGGCGCCGATGTGCTGGGTGATACCGCCGGCTTCTCGCTCGGCGACCCGCGAGTTGCGAATCGCGTCAAGCAGGGTCGTCTTGCCGTGGTCGACGTGCCCCATCACGGTGATGACCGGCGCCCGCGTGGACAGATCCTCTTCCTGGGTGTCGGTGGATTCGACCTCGAGCATCTCCTCTTCGAAGGAGCGCATCTCGACGTCGGCGCCGAATTCCCGCGCCACCATCGTCGCGGTCTCGGTGTCCAGCGTCGTGTTGATGGTCATCATCAACCGCCGCTCGATCAGTTTCTTGAGGACGTCCTTGGCGCGCAGATCGAGCTTCTCGGCGAGGTCCTTGACGGTCATGCCCTCTGCCAGCGAAATCGTGCGCGTGATCGGCGGCGGCGGCGCCGGCGTGAACGGCGTCGACGGACGCGGTGGCCTCCGCTTGCGCCCGCCGGGGGGACGCGGCGGCGGGCGATAGGCCGGTCGATATCCGACGGCGGGCGCGGCGGGTCGAGCCCCCGGCGCGCGGACCGGCTGTGACGGCAGCGGCCGGGGTCCGCCCAGCGGGGCGCTCGGCCGCGTCGGGGCCGGCGCGATCGGCCGCGACCCCGGCCGCGGGCGCGGCGGGCCCGGCGGGCGGGCCGCCAGCGGCGGGCTCGGCCGCCGGGTCGGGCCCGGCGGCGCTTTCGGCGGCTGGCGCGAAATGGTCTTCGGTACCAGAGGCGGAGCCTGCTCCTCGATGCGGAGCCTCATGGTCGAGGGTACCAGCCGTCCGGTCGGCTTCACCCCGACCGAGATCGGCGGGGCCGGCGCCGGTTTCGCGGCCGCGGGCTGCAGGGCCGGCGTTGGCGCCTCCTTCACGGGCGGGGGCTCCGCCGGTGGCGCGGCCGGTTCGACCGGCGTCGCCGCGGCGGCGTCAGGTGTGTCCGGGACGGCAGGCGCAGCCGGAGCGACCGGTACTGTCGGGGCCGCCGGTTCGGCTGGTGCAGCCGTCGCTGCCGATGCGGCCGGCTCGGCTGGTGCAGCCGTCGCTGCCGATGCGGCCGGCTCGGCTGGTGCAGCCGTCGCTGCCGATGCGGCCGGCTCGGCTGGTGCAGCCGTCGCTGCCGATGCGGCCGGCTCGGCTGGTGCAGCCGTCGCTGCCGATGCGGCCGGCTCGGCTGGTGCAGCCGTCGCCGCCGATGCGGCCGGTTCGGCTGGCGCGGCCGTCGTCGCCGATGCGGCCGGTTCGGCTGGCGTAGCCGGAACCGCCGGTTCGGCCGGCGGCGGCGCCGTCCGGGCTGGCTGTTCGATGGTGATCGTGCCGGGGCGCCACGCCGGCGCGAGGGTCTCGGTCGGCCGGGTGGCGGCCGGGGTTGCCGATGCAGCCGCGGCCGGAGCCGGCAGGGTTTCGGTCGCGTCGGGAACGCGCAGCCGCGGCCGGCCCTCGGCGAACGGCGTCCGCACCGGTGGCGGCGAGACGGGCGGCGCGGGCATCGCAGGCGATGACGGCTGGCTCTCCTCGGCCACGGTGGCCGGGGGCGGCGCGGGGCGCGGCGACTTCACCAGCCTCGGCGGGCCCAGCCTCGGCCGCGGGGCCGGTTCCGGCACCTTGGCGGCCCGGGCTCCCTTGCGGCCCGGCAAGGCCGACGTCGAAGAGAACAGGCGGCCCGCCGGCAGGTTCAAGTCGCGCTCGCGAGCGATACGCTTGGCGAACTCACGGGCGACGATCTCTTCAATGGTGCTCGATGCACTCTTGACTTCGATGCCATGCGCACGTGCGAGGAGGTCGATCACTTCCTGGCTCGGGATACCGAGCACTTCGGCGACCTTGTAAATCCGGATCGTGGCCAACGTCTGTCCTCTGTCTACGGTGTCCGCGCGTCCCCGTTCACCGCTCCCCATCCGGGATGCGGGCGGGTCATTCCGTCGTCGGCCGGGCTCGGAGCCCGCGGCAACGGCGTCGCTGCATTCGACCGGCGCTGCATCCCGCGTGGACCGCATCGCGCCCGCCGGTCCCGGTGCCGACGCGAGGTGCCACCACCGTCTCCCCGTCATTCGCCGCCCGGCGCGTCATGACCGGTCTCGGCGGCGTTCCCGGCATTCTCCGTCACCGGCGCGAACGCGATATCCGGCTCGCGGGCGGCGGGTCCGGCGACCGGCTCGATGCCGTCCTGGGGCACCGCTTCGGTCATGCCGGTGCCCACGGCCCCGCCGGCCGCCATGGTGGCCGCTTCCGCATCCAGGCGGAGCGCCTCGGCGGCGCCTTCCGAGATGCCGAGCACGTTGCTCAGCTCGGCCGCCGAGGCCGAGATCATGCGTTCCACCGTTTCGATGCCGGCCGCGTTCAGCTTCTCCACCATCAGCTGATCGAGTCCCGGTACGGACAACGGCGCCGGCTCCATCCCGAGCTCGTCGAACTGGGCTTCGACCTCGCGCCGCTTTTCTTCCTCGCTCTTGATGTCGATCTTCCAGCCCGCGAGCTTGGCCGCCAACCGGACGTTCTGTCCCTTCTTGCCGATCGCCAGCGACAGCTGCCGATCTTCGACCACGACCTCGATGACCCGTTCGGCGTCGTCCACGATGGAGACACGCTGCACGCGGGCCGGACTGATGGCGTTGGTCACGAAGCTCGTGGCGTCCTCGGACCATTCCACGATATCGATTTTCTCGCCGCGCAGCTCCCGGATGATGGCCTGCACCCGCGTGCCCTTCATGCCGACGCAGGCTCCCACCGGGTCGACGTCGCGCTCGCGGGAAGCGACCGCCACCTTGGCTCGGTCCCCCGCCTCGCGCACCGCCCCCCGAATGATGACGGTGCCGTCGTAAATCTCCGGCACCTCCTGCTCGAACAGCTTGATGAGCAGGACCGGATCGGTGCGCGACAGGATGATCTGCGGGCCCTTCGTGTTCTTGTTGACTTCCTTGATGACGGCCCGAACCCGGTCGCCGGTCGTGTAGTTCTCGGCCCGCGACTGCTCGCGCCGCGGCAACAGGGCCTCGATCTGGCCGATCTCCACGATGATATCGCCGCTCTCGAAGCGCTTGACGAGGCCGTTGACGACCTCCCCCATCCGTTGGCCGTACTCTTCGAAGACGTTCTCCCGTTCCGCCTCGCGCACCTTCTGGAAGATTACCTGCTTGGCGGTCTGGGCGGCGATGCGCCCGAGCACGTCGGTCGGCTTGGGGAACTCGATCTCCATGCCCGCCTCGGCCTCGTCACCATACAGCTCCCGCGCTTCCGCCAGCGCGATCTCGGTCGCAGGGTTGGTGACCTCTTCCACGATCTGCCGGACCGCGAACAGCTCCACCTGCCCGGTCTCGGGATTGAACCGGGTTCGCAGGTTCTCGTCCGACTTGTAGTACTTGCGCGACGCCGTCAGCACGGCATCTTCGATGGCGGTGACGATGATGTCCGCCTCGATGCCCTTCTCCTTGGCCAGCGCGTCGATGGTCTGCTGCAACACCTTGTTCATGACACTTCCCTGCAACCGCTCTCGGCGGTTCGCGGCGTCAAATCGGACGCAACCCTTGCGACCCCGGCTCCCGAGACGCCGGCCGCGCCGACCCCGGATGGGGACGGTCACCGCCCGGACCCGAGGCGAAACCCGCTGCATTCGACCGGCGCTGCCCGGTCGCGCGGGGGCTGGCAGCCGAGGCAAACTCTCCGCTGCATTCGCTCTCGGTGCAACCCGGGGCACCATCACCGGCAGCTAGAGCTCGACTTCGAGGCGTGCCCGCGCGACGACAGCCTCCGGGACCAGACGGGTAGTCCCGCCGTCCTCGACCACGATCGTCTGGTCTCGGACCGCCGCGATCCGTCCCGCGACGAAGCGCTGTCCGTCGACCGGTTCGGACGTCACGATCCTGGCCCGCCGACCGATGAACCGCACGAAATCGTCGAGGTGCCGCAAGGGGCGATCGAGTCCGGGCGACGAGACCTCAAGCGTGTACGCGTGGTCGAAGGTCATCTCGACATCGAGAATCGTGCTGACCTCCACACTCACCGCTTCACAGTCGATCACGGTCACGCTGTCGCCGTGCTCTGCGCCGGTATCCGGCGGCGGAAGGCGGTCGATGACGATGCGCAAGACCCAGCCGATCGATTCGCGGCGAAACTGCAGGTCGAACAGGACGAGCCCGTGGCCGTGCGCGACCCGCTCCGCGACTGAACGGATCTCGCCGATCCGGCCAGCCGCCGACCCGGAAGAACCCACGATAAATCCGTCCCGGAAAAACAAAAAAAGTGGGCCGCGAACGCCCACTCGGAGTCACTACTGCAACAACCGTAAACTATATCATGGAACCGGTCAGTGTCGCCCGGCCGAACCGCGGGAAGGGCGGCGAACGCGGCCCTGGGACCGTGTTCGCCGTGCCGCGTTCGCCGTCCCTGGCCCGGAGAGCGGCGCCTGCGGCGCCGTTCCGCGCGCAGACGCCTTACTGGCTCGCCTGCGCCTCGAGATACCGCACGTTGCGCAACGCGTGCTCGATCGCGTAGTTCCCCTCGTGGCAGGCGAACTCGTACAGGACCCCGGTGCCGGGGCTCGGGCGCATGAAGACGCGGGCCGTCCACGGCCGCGTCCAGGTGGACGGATCGTCCAGGGTGTACTCGTACTGCAGCAGCTCGGGACCGACCCGGGTGAACCGTTCCGTCATCCGCACGCCGGGCGTCGAGCCGCCGACGCCCCGCGACAGGTTGGTGGTCTCGACCACCAGGGTGTCTCCCTCCCAATGGCCGCGCGAGTTGCCCATGGCCGTCGGCGGGCCGACCCGGCCCGGCGCCGCATCGCCGATCGGAATCAGCCGCGTGTCGTGATGCATCTCGATCTGAATCCCGACGTGGTCGGCGCTCTGGAAGATCTGGTAGGTGCTGTTGTAGCCGCGTCCGCTCAGCAGCGCCCCGCCGCCGCGGCAGCGAATCGCGGGGTCGATGCGGGCAACCTCCTGCGCCAGGGTCAGCGGTCCGTCCGACGACGCGTTGCGCGCCGCCCGCTGCCGTGCGGCCCGTTCCTCCGCCTCGGGGGTCCGAGCCGGCCGGCGCCCGTTGGGTGGATCGACGATCAGCGACGTGCGGTTCTCGAACCAGCGGCCGCTCATCCAGAACTGGTTGTAGCTGCCCGTCGACCGGCGCCGGGCCGGCCGTGCGCCGGCCTGTCCGTCCTCGGCGGGTTCTTCCAGGGCGGCGAATGCGCGCCGGAACGGCGTCTCGCCGAACACCGCGTCGCCCCCGACCGCGGAGTAGTCGTTCGCGTGCGCGGCCAGCGCCGCCACCTCCTCGTCGGTGAGGAACTCCCGGTCGCCCAGATCTTCCGGCCGCTGCAGCGGCGTCGCCGAGTCGCTGGCCCAGACCCCGCCAAGATCGGGCCGCCCGTCCGCCGTCCGCGGCGCCGCCCAGCCGTCGGGGGCCTGTCCCGCCGCGACCGCGGACGCCGCCGCCATGACCGCCGCCGCTACGAGCGCCACGATGGATTGCCTGCGCATCTCCGCCTCTCCTTCCGAATGAACCCCGGCAACTCGTTCACTACTCCACCCGTGATCGGTCCCCAAGATATGCTCCCCGGCCGGATTAGGCAAGCGGGCCGAGCCTGCATCACACGTAGGACGGACGCGCTACGCCAATGCTGTCGCCCACGGACTTGGCCGGAACGCTGACGTGGTGGAGGAGCGCCAGCAGCGGGTTTTGCAGATGCGCCTCCGCGATTGCCTACCTCGCAGCAAGAGCGCGCTGCCATCGGCTCGGGGAGGGGGCATCAGGGCAAGGACGTGGGCCCAGTGTAGTGCAACTACTGTCACGCGCTGTCGTGATAAAATATAGCCGATTTAATCGATCTTGAGGTTGGCAATGCTGATAAAACTTCCGACAATGGTCGTGATAAAACGGAAGGTGGCCCATTGGCTGGTGCTGCTAACGGGGCTTTACATCCCAAGGGAGCCGCTGCTCACTCAGCGGCTGGGTTCGATTCCCCCACCCTCCGCCAGCTATCTAGCATAGCAGGAGGTTCAGATTGGCTGAAACGACGATGTCCACGAAGCCCCGGAAGGGCAGGAGCCCGAGCTATCCAGGGGTGGACTTGAGGCGTTCCTTGGAACTCGCCAAGGTGGTCTACGCTCAGGCCAAGCACCATCCGGTGGCTCCGGAATTGGCGTTTCAGGCCTGGAACTTGAAGTCCAAGAGCAGTCAAGCTCTGATCAGTATCGCGGCTCTCAAGAAATTCGGCTTGTTCGAGGCCATGCCTCAGCGAGGGTCGGATAGTGGCAAAGTCAGGGTGTCCGATCTTGCTCGTGGCATTCTCCTGGATGAACGAGAGGACTCTGCTGAGAGAGCGGAACTGGTCCGCCAAGCGGCCTTGAAACCAGGCATCCACGCGGAGCTCTGGAAGCAGTACGACGGAGAACTGCCGGAGGACGCGGCTCTCAGATTCCACTTGCAGCGCGACCGAAAGTTCACGGAATCTGGGGCAGAGGACTTCATCGAGCAGTTCCGTAGCACCATAGTCTTTGCTGGACTGGAGCCTGGAGACGCGCACCCGGGAGATGGTGATGACGACAGTTGTGAAGTGGAGGCAGACGAGGATGCTCCAATGAGGGCAACACGTCCCAGGCAGAGCCCCGCTTCGGCGACCACCGTGAAGCTCTCCACCGACATTCGTGAGGTTCCAATCCCCATTGCGGGGAGTGAGTGGCCGAGACTCAAGGCTAGGTTTCCGCTCACAGAGGATGCGTGGAATCAGATGATCAAGGTCCTGGAGGCCATGAAACCGGGTCTCGTCCAACCAAGGGCGAACTGAGCGTCACGGCGCGTCGGTGCCCTCGTTGAGTATGGCCAGATACCGGTCGTAGACGAAGAGCCTGTTGCGGGGCTTGCCCGTCAACTCGCGCACAATCCCTTGTTCGACAAGCAGATGCATTGCCGAAGAAGCGGTCGGAAAGGACAGCGCGGTGATGGCGCGGACCCCGGACAGGGACAGGATCGGCTTGGCCTTGAGCGCGTCGTGGACCCGCAGGACCGACCCGGCGCGACGGCCGGCGCCGCGTTGCAGGGCGGTGCGGTCGGACGCAAACATGGTCGTCAGGCGGCGGGACGTGGCGACCGCGCCTTCGGCCGTGGTCCGCACGCCTTCGATGAAGAAGGCGAGCCACGATTCCCAGTCGCCGGTGCGGCGTACGGCATCCAGCAAGTCGTAGTAGGCGGCTCGGTGTTGCTTGAAGAAAAGGCTCAGGTACAGGAGCGGCTCGCGCAGAATGCCGGCGTGACACAGCAACAGCGTGATGAGCAGCCTCCCCAGGCGCCCGTTGCCGTCCAGGAAGGGATGGACGGTCTCGAATTGCACGTGCGCCAGCCCCGCCCGGACCAGGGCCGGCAACCCGTCATCGGTGGTGTGGAGGAAGCGTTCGAGCGCCGCCATGCAGTCGGGTACCACGGTATGCGGCGGTGGGACGAAAGCAGCGTTGCCGGGCCGCGAGCCGCCAATCCAGTTCTGCGAGCGCCGGAACTCGCCGGGAGCCTTGCTGCTGCCACGACCGTGCGACAACAGCACGCCGTGGATCTCGCGGAGCAGACGATTCGACAGCGGGAATCTCCCACGAAGGCGGTTCAGGCCATGCTCGAGGGCTGCGACGTAGTTCGAAACCTCGACCACGTCGTCGAGCGGAACGCCGGGCGCTTCCGCCAGTTCGAACAGCAGGAGATCCGACAGCGACGACTGCGTCCCCTCGATCTGGGAGGACAGGACCGCCTCCTTGCGCACGTAAGCGTAGAGAAAGAGCGTTTCGTCCGGCAGGAGCGTCGAGACGGCGTCCAACCGCCCGAGCGCCAGCGTTGCCGCTTCCAGTGTCTGCTGCAGCGAGCCGTCCAACGCGACAGCGGGTGTCGGTGGCAGCGGCCGGGGTACGAA
Organism: Vicinamibacterales bacterium; assembly: GCA_965206705.1. Classification (GTDB taxonomy): domain Bacteria; phylum Acidobacteriota; class Vicinamibacteria; order Vicinamibacterales; family UBA8438; genus JAJEEA01. Next base: position 184,887 of record CBDBKJ010000003.1, read on the forward strand.
GGCGCGAACCTGTTCGCCAGCGACGCTCGTTTTTTCGTATGTGCCGGTTTCTCCGCGCTGCATTGCCGAGTCCGTTGAATTAAAGTTTTTTGAACGACGAGCCACGTTGTTAAGATTTAGGTCCAGAATTTTAACAGTCGGGGCGTTGGCAGGCAACCGGGAAACAACTCCGTCCACGCCGGATGCAACGCCGGCTTGGCGTAGGGGAGGCTCACGCCACGGGCTGCCAACCGCCCGTGGCGTGAGCCCGGCGTCGCGCCAAGACCGGAGAGGCTCGGCTCTACTCGTTGCCGCGGTACAGCGAGCCGCCGCCGAGCTCGTAGAACACGATGGGAACGAAGTCGTTCGCGGTCCACGTCGCTTCCTGTCCCCACTGGGCGTCGTAGGCGGCGGTGGGCGCCGCCGCCATCACCGCCTCCAGCGTGAAGCCCTCGGAGATCATGTCGTGCACCCGGTCGCGGACGTCCACGGTCATGTCGAGGAAGCCCATCAGGGCGTCGCGGCCCACCACCTCGAGGCCGTGGCCGGGAATGATGCGGGTATCCGGTCCCGCGAGGCGGAGGGCTGCCTCCAGGGCCTCGATGGTGCCCGCCAACGTGCCGCCGTTGTAGACGTCGATGATCGGGTAGCTCGTGGTCCGGAAGACGTCCCCCAGGTGCAGCACGTCCGACTCCGGGAAGTGGACGAAGGTGTCGCCGTCGGTGTGGGCCGGGGGCGCGAGGAACGCGCGCAGCTCCTCGCCGTTGAAGTGAAAGCTGACCGTGTCGTTGTAGGTCACGACCGGCCGCGCCCCTGCTGCCGGCGGCGGCGCGAAGCTGCCGCCCCGGCGCGGGAAGCGCAGTCGATCGAGCATGCGGACCCGCACGTTGTCGTGGGCGAAGATCAGGACGTCGGTCCCCGCCAGGGGCTCGTTGCCGCCGATGTGGTCCGGATGCACGTGGGTATTGACGAGGAAGCGGATCTCGCCGGCCGAGACCGTCCGCACCGCCGCGATCAACCGCTCGGCCAGCGGCGCGAACAGCGAGTCGACGAGCAGCACCCCGTCGGATCCCGCGAAGACCCCGACGTTCCCGCCCCCGCCCGGACGCCGCACCATGTGCACGTTGCCGGCCACCGGCACGGTCGTCAGCTCGACGCCCGCGAAGCGGTCGCCCTGGTTCTGTTCTCCGGCCGCGACCGCGACGGCCGCGCAGGCCGCCGCGAGCGCGGCTGCGATGAGACGAGGATGCCTGTTCATGCTGTTTTCGCTCCCTTCGAGGCGTTCTTCCTTGCTTTCCGGCTTCATGGCCGCGCAACCAGCCCCGAGGCAGGCTGGCGAGGGCGGCCAGAGCAGACTTCTAGAAGTCGATGGAACCGGGCGCGCGGGGGCACGGGATGACGTCGCGGATGTTGGCCATGCCGGTGACGTACTGCACCAGACGCTCGAACCCGAGGCCGAACCCGGCGTGCTCCGCGCTGCCGTAGCGGCGCAGGTCGCAATACCAGGACAGCTCCGTCCGGTCGAGGCCCAGCTCGTCCATCCGTCGTTCGAGCATCGGGAGGCGCTCCTCGCGCTGGCTGCCGCCGATGATCTCGCCGATGCGGGGCGCCAGCACGTCCATGGCCGCGACGGTCTCTCCGTCGTCGTTGACGCGCATGTAGAACGGCTTGATGGCGCGCGGATAGTTCATCACGACGACGGGGCCCCCGTACACCTGCTCGGTCAGGTACCGCTCGTGTTCCGAGGCCAGCTCGTGGCCCCATTCGTGGGGAATCTGGAACGCGACGCCCGACTTCTGCAGCCCGTCGGCCGCCTCGGTATAGGAGATGCGCGCGAACGTCGATTCCGAAAGGGCGCGCAGGGCGGCGACGGAGGCGGCGTCGTAGTGCTTCTCGAGGAACGCCAGCTCGGTCTCGCACCGCTCGAGGGCGGCCGTGCACATCGCCTTGAGAAAGTCCTCCGCTAGGTCCGCGTCGTCGTCGAGGTCCGCGAAGGCCATCTCGGGCTCGATCATCCAGAACTCGGCGAGGTGTCTCGACGTATTGGAGTTCTCGGCGCGGAAGGTCGGCCCGAAGGTGTACACGTCCCCGAGGGCCATCGCCATGAACTCGGCCTCGAGCTGGCCGCTCACGGTTAGGTGGGCGGGCCGGCCGAAGAACTCGGTCTCGCCCGAGGCGGGGGCCGCGACCCGGAACATCTCGCCGGCCCCCTCGCAGTCCGACCCGGTGATGATCGGGGTATGCGCCCAGACGAATCCCCGCTGCTGGAAGAACTCGTGCACGGCCGCGGCCAGGACGTTGCGAATCCGGAAGACGGCGCCGAAGGTGTTGGTGCGCGGGCGGAGATGGCCGATGTCCCGGAGGAACTCCAGGGTGTGTCCCTTCTTCTGGAGGGGGTATTCGGCCGGGGCCGGCCCCAGCACCTCGAGCTCGTCGACCTGCATCTCGATGCGCTGGCCGGCCCCCGGCGACGCTCTCGTCACGCCGCGGGCGCGGATGGCGGCGCCGGTGAGCACCCGGTCCAGGGCCGCGAACGCAGGCGTGCCCTGATCGACGATCAGCTGCAGGGTTTCCTGCGACGAGCCGTCGTTGACCGCGAGGAAGGCGAATCGCCTGGAGGCTCTCTTTGTGCGCACCCAGCCGCAGACGGTGACCGGGTCGTCCGAGGGCGGGGACGAGAGGACATCGCGGATGCGGCGGCGTTTCATCGGACGATACCCATCTTCTCTATTGTCTCCGAAGTCGGCGAGGGCGTCAGCCGAGCTCGGGCAGGTGCGGGGTCAGGAGCTCGCGGAGTCTGTCGAAGCGCGGGTAGGCATGCAGGGTGCGGCGCAGATACGCGAGGGTGCGCGGCACCGGCTCGGCGAAGTGGCGGCGTCCCAGCCGGGCGATCTGGTGACCGAACGTGCCGAGGGCCTTCAGGTGCCGCTGAACCGACATCAGGTCGAACCGCGCCTGGAAGTCGCGGGTCCGTTGCGCGGGGACCGCGTCGAGGAACTCGCGGATCAGCGCGCCGGCCAGGCCGTCCGGCAGCTCGACGTAGCAGTCCCGGAGCAGGGAGACCAGATCGTAGGTGCCGGGACCCAGGCGGGCGTCCTGAAAGTCGATCACGACCAGCCGGCCGTTTCGCACCATGAGGTTCCGGCAGTGGTAGTCCCGGTGACACAGCACCCGCGGCTCTGCCGCCAGCTCGGCCGCGATGGCCGCCAGCTCGCCGGCCAGCGCCGCGGCCGCGGCCGGCGTGAACGTGACCTGACGGTGCGCCTCGAGAAACTCCGACCGGAAGAAATCGAGCTCCCAGCCGAGCTTGGCGGCATCGAAGGCCAGGTTGAAAGGGAGGGCGCCCTCGGCCCGGAGCGATGCGCCGCGGGTCTGCAGGGTCGCCACATATCCGATCGCCTGTCGGTACAGGGGCGCCGGATCGCGGCCGGCCCCGCTCTCCATCCAGCTCTGCAACGTCTCGTCGCCGAGGTCCTCGACCGCGAGGATGCCCAGATCCTCGGCCACATCGAGCACCGTGGGCGTCGGAATGCCCAGGCGGCGAAAGAGCGCCCCCACCACCATCTGGGGCAGGGAATCGGCGGCGAACGGCTCCGGATGGAGCGCCAGCACCACCGGCGGCCGGCCGGGAGGGGAGACCCGCGCGTAGGCGCGGCTGGAGGCGTCGCCGTGCAGGGGTTCGACGCGCGTCGCCGTCGAGGCGAGGTTCGCGCGGCGCAGGTACGCGCCCACCCGTTCGTCGATCGAATCGGCGAACCCGTGCCCGGACATCGTCGGTGACTCAGCCATGCCGGTGAGAGGCTGTCCGCGCGTGCGGCCCGACGCGCCCCCGTCCCGTCCCCGCCCGATGCGATGCGTGGGGGCGGGGGAGTGAGTGAAGGCGCCTCACAGGGGCACCACCCGCAGGTCGCCGAGCCGCGTCCCCTCCGCCGCCGGCGGCTCCGGCTCGTCCGTGGCGGCGGCGCCCGCCGGCACCACCGCCCGCCGGTCGAGGGCCGTGCCGGCCGGCAGCCGGACCCCGTCCGCGAGGACGCAGTCGGTCACCACGCAGCCGGCTTCGACGACCACGTCGTCCCACAGGATGGACCGCTCGACCCGGGCGGTGGGATGAACGATCGAATGGTCCCCGACCGAGACCGGTGAGCGCCCTTCCGCCGCGGCGACCGCCTGCACCGTCGCCGCATAGTCGGCGGGGGTCCCGATGTCGTGGAACGGGCCCGGCACCTCGTGCACCGCCATCGGGCGCCCGCCCGCGATCAGCGTGTCGTAGATTCCCCCGATCGACGCCGCGGGAACGTCGTCCGGCAGGGTTCGGAAGACGGACGCTTCGACGACCTGCACGCCGACGAAGTGCCACCGGGCATGGGAGCCGGCGGCGGCGCCCGCCGGGGCGAAGCCGGTGACCCGTCCTTCCGCATCGGCCAGGATGCCGCCGTAGCGGTGGGGCGCCGGATGCACCGTCACCGCCAGCGTCGCCACGGCCCCGGAGGCGAGATGCCGGTCGAGCAGGGCGCGGAAATCGACGGCGCACAGGGTGTCGGCGTTGACGATGAAGAACCGGTCGTCGAGCAGGGAGAGCGCGTGGCGCGGCCCCCCGGCCGAGCCGAGCACCGTCCGTTCCCACGAGTAGCGAACGCGGCAGCCAAGGGCGGCGCCGTCGCCGACGACGGCGGCGATGGTCTGCGGCCGATGGTGCAGATTCACCACGGCGTCGCGGACGCCGGCCCGGACCAGCCCCTGCAGTTGCCGGCAGATCAGCGGGGTGCCGGCGACCGGCACCGCCGCCTTGGCCCGGCAGAACGTCAACGGGCGCAGCCGGGTGCCGAGACCGGCTGCGAGCACGAGGGCCGGCGGCAGGGGGCTGGTCACGAGGCGTCGAAGACCATGTGGGAGGCCGAGGCTCCCGTCGCGGCGCAGTGTTCGCGGAACAGCGCCAGATACGAGTCGAGGATGAAGTCGGCCGGTTGCCGGTCCATGGCCGCGGCCATGGCCAGGATGTCGGGTTCGCTGCCTTCGAGCTCGACGAACGTGCCGATCGGCGCCTCGTCGATCGCGATCACGAGGTCGCCGCGCCGGAACTCTTCGCGGTACTTCTGATAGCGGAACCAGACGTGAAAGTCGAGCCGTTCGAGCACCTGCAGCAGCAGCCCCCCGTCGCCCACTGCCGTCTCCAGCTCTTCCCGGACCTTCGTCGTCCCCAGCGTGGGGGCGCCCTTGAACGTCAACCGCGCCTCGTCTCCGTCGATCCGGACCCGCAGGGTGCAGCGCCGGTCGGCCAGCGGCTCGCGTTCCCGGTCCAGCAGGCAATCGCTCTGGAGACGCCTGGCCCGCCACGGACGCGCGCCGGCCTCGGCCACCGCCTGCCGGGCGGCGGCCGGCGTGTCGTACCGAAGCTTGATCTCGCGTTCGATCGGAACCGTCATGACTCCGCTTTCCGCGGCGCGAACGAGCATCCCTTCAACGCCGGTCGGCCGACCCCCTTGCCGAGCATCAGCACCTGGTGGGTGCTGCCCAGCCCGCCGGGCACGAGCAGCGTCTTCAGGGCCAGCCGGTGCCGGAGCGCGCCGGGGCCGTCCGCGCTCGCGGCCGCGTTGTCGAGCGCCCCGAGACCGAGCAGGAAGCGGGTCTGGTCGACGAAGCCCAGGACCTCGAGCCCTTCGTCGCGGGCGGCCTGCCGGATCGCCGTGAAGTCCACGTGCGACGTGATGTCCCGTTCGCCCGGATTGGCGAGCCAGGCGGGCCCGTCCGGTTGCTCCGGGTCGGCGCCGGTCGTGTCCACCCGGTGGCGGTGGAATGTGGTCAGCGTTCCGTTGGCGTGGCTGCCCGCGTACAGCTCCCGGGCCGAATGGCCGTAGTCGATCAGGAGGAGAAAGCCCTGCGTCAGACGCCGGGCCGCGGTTCTCACCCAGTCGATCGCGGCCAGATTGACCTCGCCCCGCCACCCCGGCTCGAGCGTCACGCCGAGCCGTTCGAGATGGCGTCCCAGAGCCGGGGTCGACGGCGCCCCGACCCGTTCGACGAAACGGTCGCCGTCGAGGTCGACGAACACTTCCCGCAGGCCGTCGGCGGTCATGGCGACGGCGTGGGTGGGCAGCGCGTCGAGCAGCTCGTTGGCCAGAATCATCCCGGAGATCCGGTCCGGCAGGGTGACGGTCCGGGCCCGCAGGCGGTCGCGGTGCGGGCCCAGGGTCTCCGGCTGGCTCGTCCGGGCGGCCGGGCTCGCTTCCACCAGGGTCAGCCGCGTGGCCGCGTGCAGCGCGGGAAAGGCCGATTCGGCCGCGTCGAGCACGTCGCGGGCGAGCTGCCCGTTTCCGGCGCCCGCTTCGACGAGGTCGAACTCCGATGCCCCGGCGGCGGCGTGCACCTGGCGCATCTCGTCGATCTGGGCGGCCAGCAGCGCGCCGAACTGCGGGCCCACGTCCACGCTGGTGTAGAAGTCGCCCGTGCGCCCCGTCCGTCGGGGCGCGCCGGTGTAGTAGCCCAGTTCCGGCTGATACAGCGCCATTTCCATGAACGCCGACACCGTCAGGGGGCCGCGGTCACGAATGCGCCGGACGATGATGGACCGGAGCGCGGCGCCCATTGGAGCGGGTTCGAGTCGACCCGAAGTCTGCGCCGTTCTGTGGCGCAGACTTCGGGAGGGTTGGTTGGGGCGGGAGCGCCGCAAGGAGGCGGCGGAGCCGCAAGGCGACGAGTCCGGGCTACTCCCGGTTGAGCCGCAGCAGTCTCTCGGCGTCGCCCCGGTTGACCAGCAGAAACGCCGTGCTGCCGTCCTCGACGCCGTTCAGCTCCCGGATGGCGTCGGCGGCGGTCTCCACCGGCACGCGGTTGACGCTCGTGATCACGTCGCCGGGGCGCACGCCGCCGACCTGGGCCGGTCCGCCGGGATCCACGCCGGTGACGACGGCGCCCCGGGTGTCCCGCGGGAGGTCGAGCTGCCGCGCCGTCTCCGCCGTCAGGTCCTGGAGGTTCATGCCGAAGCTGGTGGTGAGGTCTTCGACCTCGACGGCGGCCTGCCGGCCTTCGTTCTCCAGATCCAGCTCGCCGATGGTGACCGCCACGGACGTCGGTTCACCGGCCCGATAGACGCTCAGCTCGATCTGCGTGCCCGGCCGCGTCTCGACGACCTTCCGCTGGAGATCCGCGATGTCCTCCACCCGTTCCCCGTCGAAGCCCACGATGACGTCGCCCAGCGCGAGGTCCGAGTCGTCGGCCGGTCCGCCCGGCTCGATGGCCGACACGATTGCGCCCATGCGCTCGGTCAGCCCGTGGTACTCGTAGTCCTGGCTGGTGACTGCGAGGATCTGCACGCCGATGACTCCCCGGGTCACCCGGCCGGTGCGAAGCTGGGGCAGCAGGTTCCGCACGGTGTTGATGGGGACGGCGAATCCGATGCCGAGGTTGCTCGGACGGTCGCTGACGATGGCGGTATTGATGCCGATGACTTCGCCCCGGAGATTCAGCAGCGGTCCCCCCGAGTTGCCGGGGTTGATGGCGGCATCGGTCTGGATGACGTTCTGAGATCTGCCGCGGACCTGCTCGAACGGCCGGCCCACCGCGCTGACCACGCCGACGGTCACCGTGTGTCCCAGGTTGAACGGGTTGCCGATGGCCATCACCCAGTCGCCGGCCTGCATCTGATCCGAATCGCCGAACGTCGCCGCCGGAAGGGGATAGTCAGGCCGCTCGATCAGCTCGAGCAGGGCGCTGTCGGTCAGACGGTCCCGGCCGATGACTTGGGCTTCGTACGACTCTCCTTCGTCACCGAAGAACGAGATCTCGATCTTCGTGGCGTCGGCCACCACGTGGTTGTTGGTCAGGATGAATCCGTTCCCGTCGATGACGAAGCCGGTGCCGGCCGACTGCGACCGGCGTTCCCGGTCCGGCTCGGGCTGGTCCTCGAAGAAGCGCCGGAACAGCTCGTCCTGAGCGCCGGGCCGGCTTCGAGACTCGGTGCTGATGTTGACGACCATCGGGCTCTGGGCCGCGGCGATGTCGCGGAACGTGTTCGCCCCGAGCTGTCCGGTGATCGGCTGGCTGTTCGTCTCGGGCAGGGCCAGTTCCGGGGACGCGTTGAAGCTCTGCGCCGCCGAGTCGGTCACGAGATCCAGACGAGCCGCGAGCACGAGACCGATCGCGATCGAGGTGACCGCAATCAGCATTCCCGAAAAGAACGTGTTCCTGCCTGTAGCCATCCTGCCCTCCACACCCGGTGTCGTAGCCCAGGGAGTCTGCTCCGTTTACGGCGCAGACTCCTGGCCCAGGGACCGGATCTCCTCCTGCCGCGGACCGGTCACCGTCGCCGAATCCGATCCGACATAGAGGTTGATCTCGGTTCGAAGTCCGAAGTCCTCGAAATAAACGCCGGGCTCGATGGTCACACCGGTGCCCGGCAGCAGCCGTCTTTCGTCGTGGGTCTCGAAGTCGTCGAGGTGGACGCCGTTGCCGTGGACCTCGCGGCCCAGATTGTGTCCGGTCCGGTGGACGAACCGGTGACCGAGCCCGGCCGCGTCGACCCGGTCGCGGACGGTCCGATCCACCTCCCACCCCTGCAGCTCGCGCCCGCCCTCGACCGCCCGTTGGACGAGGTCCACGGCGGCGTCCCGACCGTCGCGGATGACCCTGAAGGCGTCGGCGTACCGGGCGGGGACGGCGGCGCCGGTGTATCCCATCCAGGTGATGTCCGCGTAGACCGCGCCCGGCGTGGTTTTCTTGCCCCACAGGTCGAGCAGCAACACTTCCCCGGCCCCGATGCGGCGGTGCCGGGCCGGCGTCGGGAGATAGTGCGGGTCTCCGGCGTTCTCCTGCGCGGCCACGACCGGCCGCGAGTCGCTGACCAGGCCTTCCTCGTCGAACCAACCGGCCATCGCGTCCTGCACGTCGAGCTCGGTGAGCGGACGGCCGTCTCGGAGATGGTGCGATACGAGGTCGAACGCCCGGTCCTTGATCGCATGGAGCGCGCCGGCCGCGGCCCGGTGCGAGGCCAGGGCCTCCGCGTCCCAGACCGCCTCGAACCGCTGAATCAGATCGCCGGACGAGTGGACGTCGACGCCGAGAGCGCGGACCGCGTCGACGGTGCCGGCATCGACCCGCGACACGTAGGGAATGGCGCACCGTGGCGAGTACTCCATCGCCACCGTCGCACACCCCGTCAACAGCTCGCGCAGGCCGGCGTCGAGGGTGTCGTGTTCCGCGTATCGGGTCTTGCTCCCGGGAAGGTGGTCGAGGCGATCGGCCTCGATGGCGTGGACCAGTCCGCGCGGCGGCCCGCCCGCGGGAATCAGGTAGTACCAGCGCCGCGTCGTGATCTTGGCCGCGTCGTCGAACCCCGCCACCTGCCGGGCGATGGGATTCGACCCGTGGAAGTCGTACAACAGCCACCCGTCGAGCCCGTCGTCCCGCAGGGCACGCTGGACGGCGGCGAGGTCCAGGCTCATGGCGTGCAGTATAGCAGCGGCCCGATCACGGCAGGCAAGCGTCCACGTCATCTACCGGTATGGACGTCGCAACCACCTGGATGGTCGGCGGACACCGCGGATCGGCGCGTACGAGCGAATCGTTCGCCAAACGGTGCGTTCGCGGTGTCGGCAAACAAGAAGGCGCCAGACGGATCTGTAATCCGTTTGGCGCCTTCGGCGGCCATCCCGCAAGAATCGTCGGCTTGCGGCTCCGCTTGCCGCCCGACCGGCAGGTCGCGAGGGTCCTGCGCGCGGGGAGGGCTCCCGGTCAGGGAGCCTCTTCGGCTTCGGCGCCTTCTTCCTCTTCGATGGGCGTCGGCTCGTCCATCTCCTCGAAGAGGGTGGCCTCGATCACGCCGTTCTTGTGGCTGAACTCGTAGTTGCTGCTGGACATCCGCGTGTCACGCGGAATGCGCAGCTCAACCTCGATGACCTCGCCCTGCAGAAACGGCCTCTCCATCCGGAAGCTGCCGCCCGTCACCGTATCGCCGCCGCGATCGTACCAGAACTCGTCCACCTTGAACGCGGCCAGCGCGCCGGTCGAGTTGTTCTGAATGCGGAACGAGGTGACCATCTCGGTTCGTTGGCGCCCCGAGATCGGCTGCAGGTAGCCGACCTGCCCGGGGCCGCGGATGGTCGCGACCAGATCCGTCTCGCCCTTGTTCGCGAGCAGATCGCGCAGATCGATCGGGACCGCCAGTGGCCTTACGTCGATTTCTTCGGCTTCGGCGGCTTCGCCGCCGCAGCCGACCGACATTCCGACGGCCACGATACAACCGAACAACGCCGCGAGCTTCAGGTCTCTCATGAACTGACCTCCGGGTGCATCACGCAATCAACAAGGATGGGCAAATTATAGGGCAGGTTGCCCGGAAACCTCAATAGCGTCTCACATTTCACCGTTCCAGTCCTCCGGATCCGCATGGCTGGCCCGGAAGATCTCGAGGTGCCACTTGCCCCCGCCCCACGGCTCGATGACTTCCGCCGCGACCACGTCGACGAGGAGCTCCGCGAAGGCCCGCCCGTCGGGGTCGCCTTCGAGATGATACGCCGGTTCGTCCCACCCGAACGTCGGATACAGCACCAGCGTCAGGAAAAGATCGTAGCCGTCGTCCACCACGATCAACTGGCCGCAGGGGCGTTTCAGCGTCGAGTGGTAGACGAGGTACTTCTCGGCGCTGTGCGCCCGGATGTACCGCTTGACGGCGAACTCGCGGGCGACGACATCCTCGACCGCGACCTTCTTGTCCCAGCAGTCGCGGCAGTACTTCGCGTCGCCGCGAGGCTCCGACACTTCCTTCGCCCCGCAGAGGGCGCAACGAGCCTGGGCCGCGGAACGGGGAGCCATGCCTGGAATTCTAACAGCCCTCCCTGCCCGGTTGCCACGGGAAGCCGTCGCCGGCGGCCCGGCGCCGGCTGATAAACTGCGGAGATGACCGGTCGGCCGGGACATCTCGGAATTCGGCACCTCGCGCTCTTCGCGAAGGCGTTCGACGACATGCGCCGGTTCTACGTCGAACGACTGGGCTTCGCGGTCGAGTGGGAGCCGGACGCCGACAACGTCTACCTGACGTCGGGCGCCGACAACCTCGCCCTCCATCGCGCCGGTCCCGACGATGCCGCGGGACCCGGCCGACTCGACCACCTCGGGTTGCTGGTGCGGGACGCCGGCGACGTCGACCGCTGGGCCGCGTATCTCGACGCGCACGGCGTGGCGCTCGCGTCCCGGCCCCGTACCCACCGAGACGGCGCCCGATCGCTCTATCTCCACGACCCGGACGGCAACACCATCCAGATCATCCACCACCCGCCCATCAGCGGCGGTTGATTCGCGAGGACCCGGCGGGGCTCCCGCCGCAAAGAACTCGCGCCCAGAAGTTTCGCGTCAGCGAAACTCCCAACGCGACCGTCAGCTTGCGCCCAGAAGGCTTGAGCCCAATGAAGTCTCGCGCCAGCGAACTCGCAACGCGTCCGCGCAGGAGTTTCGCGCCAGCGAAACTCGCAACGCGACCGCAGGTCGCGCGGTCGGGCGGAGGCTTCCGCGCAGGAGTTTCGCGCCAGCGAAACTCCCAACGCGACCGCAGGTCGCGCGCTCACCGCGCCGCCCAGCCGAGCTTCTCGCGCAGCACCGCATAGTACGGTCGCGCGGCGGCGCGAATCATCCGTAGCGGGCGCGGGGCGGTCTCCACGATGACCGCGTCGCCCGGTTCGAGCTCGAAGCCCGTCTGTCCGTCGAAGCTGGCGAACGCCTGCACCCGCCGGGCCGCGAGATCGGGCTGGATGCGAATCGCCGCGCTCTCCGGCAGCACGAGGGGGCGGTTGGCGAGCATGTGGGGGGCGATGGGCGTCAGGACGACGGCGTTGACGAGCGGATGCACGATCGGGCCGCCGGTCGACAGGTTGTAGGCGGTCGAGCCGGTCGGGCTCGAGACGATCAGGCCGTCGGCCCGGAGCTGCGCCACGAACTGGTCACCCACCGACACCGACAGGTCGACCATGCCGGACAGCGCGCTCTTGGTGATGACCACGTCGTTCAGCGCGACGCCTTGCCCCGTCGTCGCGCCGCCGCGCAGGGTGTGCGACCGCAGCATGCGGCGCTCGTCGATCCGGGCGGTGCCTTCCACCACCGAGGCCAGCGCGTCGAACAGCTCCGGGAGGGTCGTCTCCGTCAGAAAGCCGAGCCCCCCGAAGTTGACGGCGAGAATGGGGGGATCGGCCGCCGCCACCGCGATCTGGCGGGCCATGCCGAGGAGCGTGCCGTCGCCTCCGAGCACCAGAATCAGGTCGGAGGCATCGGGGAGGGCCGACACGTCGGCGGTCGCGATCGCGGTCAGCTCGGCGAGCGCCGACGTGTGGGTTTCCACCACCGGTTGCAGGCCGCGGTGCTCGAGCCACGCGACGACGTCCCGAACCACCGGCGCCGCCGCGGCGAGGCTGGCCTTCGCAATGATGCCGACCCGGGTGACCCCGGTGACGGCGGTTCCGGCCGAGGAAGTGTCGGCGCCCATCACGGTTCGGCCGCGGCCTGCAGGTGCAGGAAGAACTCGCGGTTGCCCTTGGTCCCGGTGATCGGTGAGGGGGTCGTCGCCACGCGCCTCAATCCTACCGCAGCGGCGGCGGCCGCGACGCTCTCCACGACGCGTTCGTGCACGTCCGGATCCGTGATGAGCCCGCCGCGCCGAACCTCGGTGCGGCCGGCTTCGAACTGCGGCTTGACGAGGGCGACCAGATCGCCCCGGGGCGCGAGGAGGGCCGGGAGTCGATCGATGAACCGGCCTATCGAGATGAACGACACGTCGACGGTCACGATGTCGAACCGGCGCAGGCCCGCCGGCAGGCCCTCCGGGGTGACGGCGCCGATGTGGACGCGTTCCAGAACCCGTATGCGGGGGTCTCGCCGCAGCCGCCAGTCGAGCTGGCCCCGGCCCACGTCGAGGGCCACGACGGTGCGTGCGCCGCGTCTCAGAAGGACATCCGTGAAGCCGCCGGTGGAGGCGCCGACGTCGAGCGCGACGGCGCCGCCGGGGTCGATCCCGAAGACGTCCAGGGCGTGGGCCAGCTTCACCCCGCCGCGTCCGACGTAGGGGTGATCGGGAGCGTCGAGGGTCACCTCGGCGTCGGTCCGGACGAGGGCGCCGGCCTTGGTCGCAGGGCGGCCGTCGACCCGGACCAGTCCCGCGAGCACCGACGTCCGCCCCCGCGTCCGCGAGCTCACGAGGCCGCGTTCGTGCAGGAGCGTGTCGAGCCGGACGCGCGGCGGCATCAGGGCCGGGCTCCGTCGTCGTCGATCACGAGGTTCGGGACAGCACCCATTCCGCGATGTCTCCCAGCCGTCCACCGAGCCCGGCCGACGCGAGCGCATCGCGGGCGGCGTCGACGGCGTCGGCGGCCAGCGCCCGCGATCGGTCGAGGCCATGCATCGACGGGTAGGTGGGCTTGCTGGCGGCCGCGTCCTTTCCCGCGGTCTTGCCGAGCTGGGCGGTGCTGCCCTCGACGTCGAGAATGTCGTCCACGATCTGGAACGCCAGCCCCAGGTGGGCGGCGTAGGCGTCGACGCCCCGCACCGCCGTCTCGCCGCCGCCGGCCAGTATCGCACCGATGACGGCGGCGGCGTTGATGAGGGCGCCGGTCTTGCGCTCGTGCACCTCGCGAAGCCACGCCTCCGGGCCGGCCGCCGCGAGCGCCGGCCCGGGCTCCGACCCGGTCCCCGCGGCGGTCAGATCCAGGACCTGGCCTCCCACCATGCCGGCCGCGCCGGCCGCCTCGGCAACACGCGCGATGGCGCGAAGCCGGCGTGCCTCGAACCCCGGCGGCGCGGGGGACGGGGAACGGGCCAGCAGGGTGAAGGCCCGGGTCAGGAGGGCGTCTCCGGCGAGGATGGCGAGACCTTCGCCGAACACCACGTGAGAGGTGGGGCGGCCCCGCCGCAGGGTGTCGTCGTCCATCGCCGGGAGATCGTCGTGCACGAGCGAGTAGGTGTGGATCAGCTCTACCGCGCAGGCGCCGGCGAGGGCGAGCCTCCGCCCCGTGTCCTCCGCGGGGGCGGCGCCCGGCCGGCGCGGCATCGCCGCCTCGGCCGCGGCCAGGGTCAAGATCGGCCGCAGGCGCTTGCCGCCGGCAAAGACGCTGTACCGCATGGCTTCCGCGATCTGCGGAGGGCACGCCGGTGGTGCGGGGAGGGCCTCGTCCAGCGCCGCGTCTATTTCGCGGCGACGGGCGTCGAGATAGCGGTCGAAGGCCTCCCCGCCGCTCATGTCCCGTCGTCCCCCGGACCGGTGGTGAGGGCGTCCGGCGCCGCCTGTCGTTCGCCGCGCTCGGTCAGGATCTCGATCCGGCGTTCCGCGTCTTCGAGTCGGGTGTGGCAGAACCGGGACAGCTGCACGCCGCGCTCGAACAGTTGCAGCGACTGCTCGAGCGGCAGATCGCCGCGTTCCAGCGTGTCCACGATCGACTCCAGCTCCTTGATGGCCGATTCGAAATCCTTGATGTTGTCATTCATGCGGCTCATCCTTGCCGGTGACAATGCAACCGAGCTGCCCGCGGTGGAGTCCGATGACGAGGTCGTCTCCCACCGAGACGGCTGCCGCATCCCGGACGATCCCGCGGCGGTCCCCTTGCCAGCAGATGGCATAGCCGCGTCCGAGCACCCCGAGCGGGCTCAGGGCGTCGAGCCGCCCCGACAGCTCGGCGAGCCGTCCCTGCGCCCGTTCGCGCCGCCGGGCGAGGGCGGCGTCCAGGCGGCCCCCCGCGGCCACCAGCCGGGTCCGCGCAGCCTCCAGCCGCCGCCCCGGCTCGCAGGTCTCCAGGCGCAACTGCAGGGCGCCGAGGCGCCGTGCCCGGGCACCGAGGTCGGCGTGGGCGAGCCGGCCGACGGCGTGGGTCAACCCCGCCACGTGCCGCCCGCGCATCGCCAGCCGTCCCGGCCACCCGGCCAGGCCCGGGCGCCGATCGAGGTCGACCAGGCGGACGCGCCTTCGCGTCGCCGCGTCCCGGAGGGCGGCCCGGAGCCGTTCGCCGAGTCTGTCGATGCGTTCGACGAGGTCGCTGCGGCCCGCCACCACGATTTCCGCTGCGGCCGAAGGGGTCGCGGCGCGAACGTCCGCCACCATGTCGCTGATGGTGAAGTCGATCTCGTGACCGACGGCCGAGATGACGGGGACCGGCGCCGCCGCGATCGCCCGGGCGACGGGTTCTTCGTTGAACGCCCACAGGTCTTCGAGCGAGCCGCCGCCCCGCCCCACGATGACCACGTCGACGCCGTCCTGCTGCGAGAGTCGCCGGATGCCGCGGGCGATCTGATCGGCGGCGCCCTCGCCCTGGACCCGGACCGGACACAGCAGGACGTGCGCGGTCCGGTGACGCCGCCCCAGCACCTGGAGGATGTCCCGCACCGCGGCCCCGTCGGAAGAGGTCACGATGCCGATCTGCCGCGGCAGCACCGGCAGCGGACGTTTCCGGTCCGGGGCGAAGAGCCCCTCCGTTTCGAGCCGGCGCTTCAGCTGGTCGAACGCCAGCTGCAGCGCGCCCAGGCCCTGCGGCTGCAGATGCTCGCAGACGATCTGGTACTCGCCCTTCGGTTCGTAGACGGTGACCCGGCCGCGGGCGACGACCCGCAGCCCGTCTTCCGGCGTGAAGCGCAGATAGCGCGCCGCCGACCGGAACATCACCGCCTTGAGCTGGGCGTTCTCGTCGCGCAGGGTGAAGTACAGATGTCCGGTCTTCCACAACCGGCAGTTGGCGATCTCGCCTTCGACCCACACCTGCCCGTGCGTCGATTCCAGCAGCACGCGGATGCGGTTCGTCAGCTCGGTGACGGTGACGATCTGCCGGCCGGGCCGGCGGCCGGGCGGCGCCGCGTCGAACGGCAGGCCGGGGTTCGTGGTCACGAGGCGCCCGGCGCCGGCGGCGCCTCCATGTCGGCCGGGGTCAGGCTCAGGCGTTCGATGGCCGTCGCGCGCCCGGTGGCGGCGTCGGCGGTCACGAGAACCCCGTGCAGGCGCGGGTCGCCGCGGGCGGTGTCGAAACGCCCGGGCAGCGCCGTCAGGAACCGGCGCAGCACCACCTGCTTCTCGACCCCGAGCACCGAATCGTGGGGACCGGTCATCCCGACGTCGGTGATGTACGCGGTGCCGTTCGGAAGCAGGCGGTCATCCGCCGATTGCACGTGGGTGTGGGTGCCGACCACCGCCGTCACCTCGCCGTCGAGATGCCATCCCATGGCGATCTTCTCGGAGGTCGCCTCGGCGTGGAAGTCGACCAGGATGATGCGGGCGCTCTCTCGAACCGCGGCGATTTCCCGCCGGACCACCGTGAACGGGTTCTCGAGGGGCGCCATGAACACCCGGCCCATCACGTTGATCACCCCGACCTGCTCGCCCGACCGGGCGGTCACCACCACGTGGCCGGCGCCGGGCACCCCGGCGGGGTAGTTGGCGGGCCGGATCAGGCGCGGTTCGAGCTTGATGTAGTCGAGGGCTTCCTTCTTGTCCCAGATGTGGTTTCCGGACGTCATCACCTGGATGCCGTGGTCGCGAAGACTCTCGCCGATCTCGCGCGTGATGCCGTTGCCCCCGGCCGCGTTCTCGACGTTGGCGACCACGAGATCGAGGTCGTGCCGGTCGACCAGCGCCGAGACCCCCTGTCGCGTGAGCGCGCGGCCGGCCTTTCCCACGATGTCGCCTATGAACAGAATCTTCATGTGAACAGAATCTTCATGTGAACAGAATCTTCATGGATTCGGTACGGCCAGGGGATCTGGCCGGGGCGGGCGCGAGCGATCCGGGCCGCCGGCCGCCGGTTGCGCGTTCGGTCGCGCGCTGCCCATGATCGCACAGGATGGCGACCCGCCGAGAGATCGATGCGGCCGCCGGCCCGTGGTCCGCTCGTGTTCCGAGGGCCGCGGACGGGCTCGGCGTTCTTCCCGGTCGACTCGGCGGCGCTTCTTGGAGTACGATGAACGCCATGGACGAGGACTTCGACACCGCATCGGGCGACTTGGCCGAGTCGCCCGCGGTTCCCCAGCCGATCCCGATGCCGCGGATTCCCGACGAGCCGATGCCGCCGGTCGAAAACCGGTTTCTGTTCGTCGACGTGGCCGCGCAACGCGCGAAGCAGTTGCGGCGCGGCGCGTTGCCGCGGCTTGCGCCGTTGCGGCCCGACCCCGAGACCGGCGAACGGCCCGACATGGTGGTCCGCCTCGAAACCGTCGCCATGGAGGAAGAACACGTCGAACAGGGGCTCGTCGTCTACGAGTTGCCGGAGTCGGCTCGTGAGTGAGATTCAATCGCTCGTGATCGGGGTGCTGCAGGGGCTGGGTCTGTCGACCGTTTTTCTCCTCGCCGTCTTCGTCGGCTTCTGCGTCATCGTCGGCTTCACCAAGCATCGAGCCATCCACAAGGGCAGCCCCGTCGTGCGCAGCCTCGACGATCGCCTCGGTTCCGGGGCCGTCTACCTCTCCCCGAGCGTGCCGCGTGGTCCCGCCGACCAGCTCAGGACCCCCGAGCTGCTGGAAGAATCCGACCCCCAGGAGTGAGCGGGGCTGCGGCGCCCGGTCGGCGCGGGGCGTGCCGCCGCGTCAGCCGCCGCCCGTGGCTGCCGACGGCGGCGGCTCGCGCCACCACGGCGCCAACTCCTCGTACGCCGCGCCGAGCCTGATCAGCGTTTCTTCGTCGAATGCGCGGCCGATGAGCTGCAGGCCGACCGGCAGCCCCGCGTCGTCCCGCCCGCACGGCACGCTGACCGCCGGCAGCCCCGTCAGATTGGCGCTGGCCGTGAAGACGTCGCCCACGTAGAGCTGCAGCGGATCGTCCGAGCGCTCGCCGAGTCGAAACGCGGTGGTCGGCGTGGTGGGCATGGCGACCGCGTCGACCCGTCGGAAGGCGGTGTCGTAGTCGTCGCGGATGAGCGTCCTGACCTGCTGCGCCTTGAGATAGTACGCGTCGTAGTAGCCCGCGCTGAGCGCATAGGTCCCCAGCATGATCCGCCGTTTGACCTCGTCGCCGAATCCGTCGTGGCGCGTGCGGTCGTACATCCGCCCCAACGTTGCGTCCCCCTCGTCGAGGGGCGCGCGATAGGCGTAGCGCACCCCGTCGTAGCGCGCGAGGTTCGAGCTGGCCTCGGCCGGGGCGACGATGTAGTACGCCGGAACCGCGTACTCGGCGTGCGGCAGGGGGACGTCGACGATGGTCGCGCCCATGCCGCGCAGGGACTCGATGGCCGCGGCGAACGCGGCGCCGACGCCGTCGTCGACGCCGTTCTCCAGGATCGTCCAGGGTACGCCGATCGTCGGTTGGCGCAGCGGTTCCGCGGCGGCCGCTTCGAAGGCGGGGATCGCCGCCGCCGCCGACGTGGCGTC
Organism: Vicinamibacterales bacterium; assembly: GCA_965206705.1. Taxonomy (GTDB): domain Bacteria; phylum Acidobacteriota; class Vicinamibacteria; order Vicinamibacterales; family UBA8438; genus JAJEEA01. Next base: position 203,178 of record CBDBKJ010000003.1, read on the forward strand.
GCAGGGGTCCGGCCCGGCGATTGCCTGCAGCAGCGCCGCCGCGTCGGCCACCGTCAGCGCGAACGGTCCTATCTGGTCGAGCGACGAGGCGAACGCCAGCAACCCGTAGCGGGACACCCGCCCGTAGGTCGGTTTCAACCCGACGATGCCGCACAACGCCGCCGGTTGGCGGATCGAGCCGCCGGTGTCCGAGCCCAGCGCCAGCGGGGCCAGCCGCGCCGCCACCGCCGCGGCCGAGCCGCCGCTCGAACCGCCGGGGACGCACGCCAGGTTCCAGGGGTTGCGGGTCGCTCCCCGCACCGAGTGCTCGGTCGTCGACCCCATCGCGAACTCGTCGCAGTTCGTCTTGCCGATGACGACGGCTCCCGCCGCGGTCAGCCGCTCGATGACCGTCGCGTCGTAGGGGGGCACGTACCCCGCGAGGATTCGCGACGAGGCGGTGGTCGGGAGCCCCCGGGTGCAGATGTTGTCCTTGATCGCGATCGGGACCCCGAGCAGGGGCAGCCCCGGCGCGTCGGGTCCCCGCCGGTCGAGCTCCGCCGCCCGTTCGAGAGCCTGGTCGGCGGCGAGGTGGGTGAAGGCCCGGATCGGACCGTCGTGGGCCGCGATGCGGTCGATGAACCGGGTGCAGACGTCGACCGCGGTGGCGCCGTCCCGCAGGGCGGCGCGGACGTCGGCGATGGTCTGTATCGAGGCCGCCTCCATCAGCCGATGACCTTCGGCACCCTGAACAGCCCGTTCGCCCCGCGGTCCGGTGCGTTGCCGAACGTGTCGTCCGACGGCATCGAAGGCCGGAGCTCGTCGGCGCGCATGACCGGGGCCGACGTGACGGGATGGGTGGTGGCCGCGACCCCGGTGGTGTCGATCCGGTTCAGGCGATCGAAATACGCGAGGATGCCGCCGAGCTGGCGCGTGAACTGCTCCGCTTCCGACTCCGTCAGCTCGAGGTGGGCGAGCCGGGCGATGCGGTCGACATCCGCCCGCGTCAGGGTGGTAGACACGGTCCGAAATGGTAGCAGACGTTGGCCGCCGCCGGGGCCGCCGCAGGGTCAGGGCGACCGAAGGGCGGCAAGGCTCTCGCCGAGGCACGATCGAAGAGGGCGAGGAACAGATAGGTGAGGCTCGCCCCGATTCGACCAGGAAGGGGTCAGATCACGGCCGCTCGAGGAGGCGTCTAGTGAGCGCCCGGGCCGCGATAGTTCTTCTCCCCCGCCTCGACGCGGACGTCGAGCCGGTTGTCGGGCGGGGGCAGGGGGCACGTCGTGTGCGGGTTGAACGCGCACGGCGGGTTGTAGGCCTTGTTGAAGTCGACGGTGGTCCACCCGTCGGCGTCGGGCGCGTCGGCGTAGAGGAAGCGCGCCGCCGCATAGGTCTCGTCGCCGCTCGTCGCGTCGCGCAGGATGAACCAGAGCCGGTCGCCCGAGTTCACCGGCAGCATGCGCACCTCGCGGCCGGCCACCGTCAGCGTGACGTGGCCGGTGCTCTGGTAGGTCTCGATGTCGCCGAGGATGTTCATGGTCCTGACGGTCAGCGGCTCGGCGTGCGGCGTGAACTTTCCGCGCACCCGGAAGCTCTCGTCCACGGGGTACCAGTCGAGGTGGATGAAGTTCCGGCGGATGGCGGCCTCGGTGTCCCGGACGCGGATCGCGAGCCGCTCGCCGCTCTCGTGCACCCAGAACGACACCGGGCCCATCGTCAACGTCACCCGCCCCTCGGCCGGATAGAGCTGGGCGGCCGCGACGGACTCGCCGTCGACGGTCAGCGGGTCGCCCACCGCGCGCACGGACACGGTGCGGCCGCGCCGCTCGAGCACGCCGGCCTCGGCCGGGAACGGGTCGGGAAGGACGAGGTCGTTGCGCGGGCTCGATCCGAAGCTGCTCTCGCCCTCGGGCAGGAAGTACAGGGCGGACACGGTGAGCCAACCGTCGTCGGCCTTCAGCCGCGCCTCGCGGTCGGCCCGCCACGTTTCGATCTCGTCGGCGTAGTCGTTCGCGCCGGCGCCGGCCGCGCCGCTCACGGCGGCGCCGATCCCGAGGGCCGTCACTGCCATCGTCACCAACCACCCAGTGCGCGCTCTCATGGCAACTCTCCCGATCCGCGACCAAGTCTTCGTCAGGACGGGGCGCCGCCGCGCGGCGTTGCATCCGGCCGTCCCCGAGCCGCGTGGCGTGACCGCGGTTCCGCGGCCCCGTCCCTCGCCGCCACGGCCAGGAGCAAGTGTAGCACCCCGCATGCGTGACCGGCGTGACCGGGGAGAGCATGCCGTGCGGACGGACCGCGGAGCCGTGCAGCTTCCCGCAAACACGCGGCTCGGGCAGGACGACGACGCTCCGTCGACGAGGTCCTTCAGACCCATCGGTCGACGAAACCCGTCGTCGGTCGACGAGCGAGATGCATCGCGGTCCAATGGAGTCGGGCGGTCTTGCCCCGGGCCGTCGGGGTTGTGCGACAATCGCACCGCGCCATGAGCGACGACCGACCGCTGTTCAGGCATCCGCCGTGGATGGTGGGCATCATGCTGATTCTCGGCGTGATGTCTCTGTTCGTGGGCCTCACCGTCGACCCGTTCTGGCTCGTCATGGGGGCCCCGGCCATTCTCACCCTGTTCGTCTACGTGGGGGTGCGCATCGCCTTGTCGTTCGGTTTCGGGGTCCCGCCGCGCGAGCCCGCGGGTGAGGGCCGTCAGCTTCACGAGCCGGAGGCGGGAACGGCGCCGCGGGATGCGCCCGAGTCCTGACGAGGGAGTCCGCGCCGAAGCACGAGGCGATGCCTGGTTTCCAGTCTTCCGATGCGATTCGTCCGGCCGCCGTGGCGGGAACCTGGTATCCCGGCGCCGCCGCGGCGTTGCGGGCGGCGGTGGGCGGCCATCTGGCCGGCGTGGAGGAGACCCCGGCCGGCGACGTCGTCGCCCTGATCGCGCCGCACGCCGGGCTGGTCTACTCGGGGCCGGTTGCGGCATACGCGTACCGCGCCGTCGCCGGCCGCCGCTACGACGTCGTCCTTCTCGTCGGCCCCTCGCATTACCACGGCTTCGAGGGGGTGGCGGTCTGGCCGGACGGGGCGTTCGAGACGCCGCTGGGGCGGGTGGCGATCGAGGCCGCAGTCGCCGACCGACTGCTCGCCTCACCGGTCGTCGGCACCCACCCCGCCGCCCACGACCGCGAGCACGCGCTCGAGATGCAGCTTCCGTTTCTGCAGGAAGTGCTGCCCGGCGTCCCTATCGTGCCGCTGCTCCTGGGGTATCAGGAGCGTCCGACCATCGAAGCGCTGGCCGGCGCCCTCGCCGAGGCATGCACGGGGGTGACGCCGCTGCTGGTGGCCAGCACCGACCTCTCGCACTATTTCCCCGCGGACCGCGCCGCTGCTCTCGACCAGGTCGTCGTCGACCGCGTCGCCCGGTTCGACCCCTCCGGCCTGCTCTCGGAGTACGAAGGTCATCCGCTCAACGAGCGGGGGCGGTACGTGGCCTGCGGGGGCGGCGCGGCCATCGCCGTCATGCTGGCCGCGGCCCGGCTCGGGGCCGACCGGGCGCGCGTGCTGCGCCGGGCCGACTCGGGCGACGTATCGGGCGACAAGTCGGCCGTGGTCGGCTACCTGGCGGCGGTGTTCGAGCGGGGCGACGACGGTGGGGCGCCCGCCGCGGACGGACGGCCCGGCGGTTCGTGATGGAGCTCCGCGTCGCACCGATTCCGGCCGAGCGCAGGTCCGACGCGGCGGAAGACGGTTCGCGCCGTCACCGCCGTCTTCCAGGGCCGCGTGCGGCCGGCCCCCTTCACCGAGGGTAGCCGATGCTCACGCCGCACGACCGGCAGCGGCTGCTTCGCCACGCGCGCGGGGCCATCGCCGCGCGGCTCGAGGACCGCCGGCCCGAATCGCTGCCGTCGCCCGGCGCCCTCGCGGAGCCGGCCGCGGCGTTCGTCAGCATCAAGCTCGGCGGCCGGCTGCGGGGCTGCATCGGCTCGGTCGAGGACGACGAGCCCCTCGCCGAGGTGGTCGCGCGGTGTGCGGCCGACGCCGCGACCCGCGACCCGCGGTTTCCGCCGCTTCCGCGTTCGGCCCTGGCGGACGTTCGCCTCGAGATCTCGGTGCTCACTCCGTTCCGCCGGGTCACCGATCCGGCCGAGACGGTGGTGGGCCGGCACGGGGTGATGGTCGAGCAGGGGCGGCACCGCGCCCTCCTGCTGCCGCAGGTGCCGGCGGAGTGGGGCTGGGACCGCGAGACGTTCCTCTCGCAGACGTGCGTCAAGGCGGGGTTGCCGGCCGATGCGTGGCGGACCGGCGCCGCCGTTTACACGTTCGAGGCAGAGGTCTTCGGCGAGGCGGCGTCCGGGTGAACGGCGCCGCGGTCATCCTCCGATGAGCCGCGACCCGGTCCCGGTTCGGGCTCACGTGTCGTTGGAAAGAACCCCGTTCAGGCTCACGTGTCGTTGGAAAGAGACTACCGGTTGCGCGCGGTCGAGACGGTGAACGACAATGATCAGTTGATCCGGGCTCCGTCGACCGTCCCTCTGGAACCGCCCTGAAGAAGACGCTCATGAGCAACACGTTTGGCACGCTCGCCTCGTTGTCCGCCGGCGACACCACGGTGTCGTATTACAGCCTCGAGGCGCTCGAACGCGCCGGTTTCCCGCGGGTCGCGCGCCTGCCGTACTCGCTGAAGGTCCTGCTCGAGAACCTCCTGCGCCGCGAGGACGGCCGCAGCGTCACCGCCGACGACGTCCGGGCCCTCGCCGAGTGGGATCCGGCGGCCGGCCGCACGCAGGAGATCGCGTTCATGCCGGCGCGGGTCCTCCTGCAGGACTTCACCGGGGTCCCCGCGGTGGTGGACCTCGCGGCGATGCGGGACGGCGTCGCCCGCCTCGGCGGCGACCCCGCGCGCATCAATCCGCTGCAGCCGGCCGAGCTGGTCATCGACCACTCGGTGCAGGTCGACCACTTCCGGGGCGCGGACGCGTTCGACCTGAACGCGCAGCTCGAATTCTCGCGGAACCGAGAGCGCTACGCGTTCCTGAAGTGGGGCCAGCAGGCGTTCGACAACTTCCGGGTGGTGCCCCCCGACACCGGCATCGTGCACCAGGTGAACCTGGAGTATCTGGCGCGCGCGGTGTGCGTGGACGAGAACGGCGGCCGGCCCATGGCGTATCCCGACACGCTGGTGGGGACCGACTCGCACACCACGATGGTCAACGGCCTGGGCGTCGTGGGGTGGGGCGTGGGCGGCATCGAGGCCGAGGCGGCGATGCTCGGGCAGCCGATCTCGATGCTCATCCCCGAGGTCGTCGGGTTCAAGCTCGTCGGCCGGCTGCCCGAGGGGACGACGGCCACCGACCTCGTCCTCATGATCACCGAGCGGCTGCGGCAGCACGGCGTCGTCGGCAAGTTCGTCGAGTTCTTCGGCCCCGGGCTGGCCTCGCTGACCCTCGCCGACCGGGCGACTCTCGGCAACATGTCGCCCGAGTACGGGTCGACGGTGGCCATCTGTCCCATCGATCAGATGACTCTCGACTATCTCCGGCTGAGCGGGCGCGACGCCGCCCAGGTGGCGCTGGTCGACGCCTATGCCCGCGCCCAGGGGATGTTCGGCGCCTCGGACGTGGACCCCGTCTACGCCGACGTCGTCGAGTTCGACCTCGCCAGCGTCGAGCCGAGCATCGCGGGACCCAAGCGGCCGCAGGACCGGGTGCCCCTCGGGCAGGCGGCGACCGCCTTCACGCGGGCGCTGGACACCCTGTTGCCCGGCGCCACGATCCGCGCGAACGGCAACCGGGCCGGTCTCGACCACGGCGCGGTGGTGGTGGCGGCCATCACGAGCTGCACCAACACGTCGAACCCCAGCGTGATGATCGCGGCCGGCCTCCTCGCGCAGAAGGCCACCGCGCGGGGGCTGAAGCCCAAGCCGTGGGTGAAGACGAGCCTCGCGCCGGGGTCGATGGTGGTGACCGAGTATCTCGAGGCGGCGGGCCTGCTGGCCCCGCTCGCCGAGCTCGGCTTCAACCTCGTCGGCTACGGCTGCACCACCTGCATCGGCAACAGCGGGCCGCTGCCCGAGGACGTATCCGCCGAGGTGCGGTCGCGCGACCTCGTGGTGACGTCGGTGCTCAGCGGCAACCGCAACTTCGAGGGCCGCGTGCAGCCGCAGGTGCGGGCGAACTACCTGGCGTCGCCGCCCCTCGTAGTCGCCTACGCGCTCGCCGGGTCGATGACCGTCGACGTGACGACCGCCCCGCTCGGCCAGGACGGGGACGGCAACGACGTCTTCCTGCGCGACCTCTGGCCGTCGGCGGCCGACATCCAGGCCGCGATGACCGCCGCCGTCCGCACCGAGCAGTTCACCGACAAGTACCGCGGCGTTTTCGACGGCGACGACCGCTGGCGGGGGCTGCTGGCGCCGGGCGGCCGGCGTTTCGAGTGGGATGACGCCTCCACCTACGTGCGGAACCCGCCGTTCTTCGACGACCTCGACCCCGAGCCGGCGCCGCCGCGCGACGTGCACGGGGCGCGGGTGCTCGCGTTGCTGGGCGACAGCGTCACCACCGACCACATCTCGCCGGCCGGGGCCATCCCCGCCGACGGCCCCGCCGGGGCGTACCTCGTCTCGTGCGGGGTCGAGCCCAAGGACTTCAACTCGTTCGGCAGCCGCCGCGGCAACCACGAGGTGATGATGCGGGGCACCTTCGGCAACATCCGGCTCCGCAACCAGCTCGCGCCGGGGACCGAGGGGGGCTGGACCCGCTATCAGCCGGACGGCGAGCAGATGAGCATCTACGACGCGGCGATGCGCTACCAGTCGGCCGGCGTGCCCCTCGTCGTCCTCGCGGGCCGCGAATACGGCTCGGGCTCGTCCCGCGACTGGGCGGCCAAGGGCACCATGCTGCTCGGCGTCCGCGCCGTCCTGGCCACGAGCTTCGAGCGCATCCACCGCAGCAACCTCGTGTTCATGGGGGTCCTGCCGCTGCAGTTCGAGGACGGCGACAGCCCGGCCGGCCTCGGGCTGACCGGCCGCGAGGCGTTCGACGTCGCCGGCATCGCGGACGGCCTCGTCCCGCGCGGCTCGGTGCGGGTGCGCGCCGCCGCCCCGGACGGCTCGGCTCGCGAGTTCACGGCGCGCGTGCGCATCGACACGCCCGACGAGCTGGCCTACTACCGGCACGGCGGCATCCTGAAGTTCGTGCTGCGGCAGCTCGTGGGCAACGGACAGGCACAGTGAACCGCGAACGATGACGACGACAGCCACCGCCACCGCCCTCGACGTCGAGCCGTCCCCGCCGCGGCAGATCGAGTGGGACCTCGGCGAGATCTACCCCGGCATCGAAGCCTGGGACGCGGCGAGGACCGCCCTCGAGAAGCGGGTCGAGGCCCTCGCCGGCTACCAGGGGCGGCTCGGCGAGAACTCCGCGACCCTGCGGGACGCCCTCGACGCCATCTCCGCGGCCGACAAGGAGCTCTCGCGAGTGTTCGTCCACGCATTCCTGAAGGCCGACGAGGACCGCCGGTTGGCGGCGGCGCAGGAGCGCCGCGGCCTCGCCGCCGCCCTCCGGTCCCGGTTCGCCGAGACCGTCGCGTTCGTCTCGCCCGAGCTGCTGCGGGTCGGCTCGGAGACGATCGAGCGGTTCATCGCGGAAGAGCCGGGTCTGGCCCCGCACGCGTTCAACCTCCGCGACACCCTCCGGCACGCGCCGCACACCCTGTCGGACGAGTCCGAGCAGGTCATCGCGGCCACCGGCCCCGTCGTGCAGGGCCCCGAGCGCATCTACGCGATGCTGACCAGCTCGGACATGGCGTTCCCGACCGTGACGTTGTCCACGGGGGAGACGGTGACCCTCGACCAGGCCGCCTACACCCTGCACCGGGCGTCGAAGCACCGCGCCGACCGCAAGCTCGTCTTCGACCGGTTCTGGGGCGCCTGGAAGGTCTACCAGGCGACCCTCGGACAGATGCTCGACACGCAGGTCAAGACCCACGTCTTCCACGCCCGGGTGCGGCGGTACGACAGCGCCCTCGACGCGGCACTCTCCGGCCCGAACATCCCCGCCGCCGTCTACCGCACCCTGCTCGACGCGGCCCGCCGCCACCTGCCGTCGCTGCACCGCTACTTCCGCATCCGCCGGCGCATGCTCGGCCTCGACGACCTGCACTACTACGACATCTACCCGCCCCTCGCCGCGTCCGACCGGACGTTCGGCATCGACGAGTCCGCCGCCCTCACCCTCGCGTCGACCGCGCCCCTCGGCCCGCACTACCGGGACCTGCTGCGCGAGGGGCTGGAGGGGCGCTGGATGCACGTGTACCCGCAGACCGGGAAGGCGCCCGGCGCGTACATGTTCGGCGACGTCTACGACGTGCACCCGTACCTGCTGCTGAACCACAACGACCGGTTCACCGACCTCTCGACCTTCACCCACGAGTGGGGCCACGCCATCCACACGCGGCTCGCCAACGAGGGGCAGCCCTACGAGACGTGCGGCTATCCCACGTTCATCGCCGAGATCGCCTCGATCACCAACGAGCTCCTGCTGCAGGAGCACTTGCTGGCCGAGGACATCGGGGACGACGAGCGGCTGTTCCATCTCGGCGCGGCGCTCGAGGGCATCCGGGGCACCTTCTTCCGGCAGGTGATGTTCGCCGAGTTCGAGCTGGCCATCCACGAGACGGTCGAGGCGGGCGAGGCCCTGTCCGGCGAGAAGATGACCGGCCTCTACGGGTCGCTGCTGCGGCGCTACCACGGCGCCGACGCCGGGGTCATGGCCATCGACCCCGCCTACGCCGTCGAGTGGATGTTCATTCCCCACTTCTACGGCAACTTCTACGTCTTCCAGTACGCCACCTCCATCGCCGCCGCCCTGTTCGCCGAGCGGTTCCTCGCCGGCGACGCGCAGGCGCGCGACGACTACCTGGCGGTGCTCTCGGCCGGCGGCTCGCGCTATGCCTGCGAGCTCCTCGGCGAGTACGGCATCGACCTGGCGACGCACGCCCCCTACGACGCCCTCATCGCGCGCATGGACCGCACGATGGACCGCATCGAGGCGATTCTCGACCGGCGGCAGGGCTCAGTGTCGTAGCGGCCCGGAGCGTCCGCGGCATCGGCGACGGTGGAAGATTGACTGAGACGGTCGTTCTGTTCTCAGCCCGGGCGCAACGCGATCTACGGCGGATCGATCCGCGAACCCGCGTCCGCATCATCGCCGGCATCGAGCAGTACGCTGAGACGGGCACCGGTGACGTCAAGCGCTTGCGTATTCAAGCGGGCCTTCGTCTCCGGGTTGGAGACTGGCGCGTGTTCTTCACGCGGTTCGACAAGGGCGCGATCGAGATCGACGCCATTCTCAATCGGCGTGAGGCGTACCGACGGCGGTGATCGTTACACTGGGGGCTTCCGTGACGCGGGAGCGGTGCAGGACGGATTCAGGAGTCCATTTCCAGTTCGCGCTTGATCTCGGCCATCGTGAAGGTGCGGCCGGCAGCGTGGTCCGCGCGTCCCTCTGCGATCGCGCGGATTGCGTCGTCGCTCAGCTCTTCGTCGGTCGGGTCCGCCTGCGGTCGCGCTGGCGGAATCTCCCGGGGGCGAGTCCGTGCAGACAGAGCCTCTTCGGGCCTCGGCATCTCGCAATCTCCTCGGTGCGCGTCCAATGGGCCAGCACCACCCTGGCAATCATACCGCGGGCGGTCGCGGCCGGCGTCCGGACCCCGGTTTTATGGTAAGTTCAGGGCCACGTTGCCGCGTCATACCGGTCGCGGCGCGCCTGGCTCCGGCCGGTCGCGGCCCGCGCCCGTGCGGCGAGGCTGGAGCTTGGAGGAGTTGCCATGCGGATGCGCATTTCGGCGGCGGTTCTGGCGGCCCTGTTCGGCGTCGGCGGCGGGCTTGCGGCGGCGCAGGCGCCCGAGTCGGTTCCCACGTTCACCAAGGACGTGGCGCCGATCCTCTACGAGAACTGCGTGACCTGCCATCGGCCCGACAACATCGCGCCGATGACCCTGATCGAGTACGCCGACGCCCGTCCCTGGGCCCGGTCCATCAAGGACCTGGTGCTCTCGCGCGAGATGCCGCCGTGGCCGGCGGACCCCCGCAACAGCATGAAGTTCCGGAACGAGCGATATCTGGAGCAGCACGAGATCGACACCATCGCGGCCTGGGTCGACGCCGGCGCGCCGCGGGGGAACCCCGCCGACATGCCCGCGCAGCCCGACTTCCCGGCCGGATGGACCTACGAGGGCGGCGAGCCCGACTACGTGTTCGAGCTGCCCATCGAGTACACGGTGGCGGCCGAGGGCGAAGAGGACTACATCGACTTCTACTCCGAGATGCCGTGGGACGAGGACCGGTTCGCCGAGGTGCTCGAGCTGCGGCCGAGCGACTTCCGGTTGGTCCACCACTCGGGCGCCTACACCGTCGACCTCCCCTGGGGGACGCAGGTCATCGACGGCGTGCTGCACGACCTCGAGGGCAACTCGCTCTTGCGGGCGCCGCTGCCCCGGCGGCCCGAGTCCGAGACCGAGGCCTCGTCCGAGTCGTCCGGGCAGGTCGCGCAGCGGGTCTTCAACGAGGTCAACCTGCCCGGGTCGAGCAAGCTGCTGTCCTACGTGCCCGGCCGCGGCGTCGAACGGCACCGCCCCGGTACCGGCAAGCGGCTCGCCGCCGACAAGTGGGTCCGCTGGACCATGCACTACAACCCCATCGGGGTCGAGGCGACCGAGCGCAGCAAGCTCGGCATCTGGTTCAACACCGCGCCGGTGACCCACGAGGTGCTGACCCGGCAGGCCGGCAACGCGTTCCCGACCGACCCCTTCGGCGCCGACATCTACATCGTGCAGGGCGAAGAGGTGAAGCCGGTGCGCGACCCCGAGACCGGCCGGGTCCGCCGCGGGGCCATCCCGAACATCCCGCCCTACACCGACGACTGGAAGATCACCGGTATCACCCCCGTCAGCGAGCCGATCACCCTGTACGGCCTCTCGCCCCACATGCACCTGCGGGGCAAGAGCCTGCGGTGGGTCGTCACCTGGCCCGACGGCCGGGAAGAGACGATTCTCGACGTCCCCGAGTTCGACTTCAACTGGCAGATCCACTACGAGCTGGCCGAGCCCCTGCGCCTGCCGGCCGGCAGCAAGATCACCGGCATCGGAGTGTATGACAACTCGCTCGGCAACCGGTGGAACCCCGGTCCCCACCTCGAGGTCTACTGGGGCCAGCAGAGCTGGGACGAGATGTACCAGGCGTTCACCGAGTACACCGTCGAGAGCCAGGACCTGACGAAGGTCGCCACCACCGACGACGAGTAGCTCGGGCCGGGAGAGGACCGATTCGATACGTGGCGGTCGGTGGCGCTGTCAGCCCTGCCGTGGGCGGTTGCGTCACCGACCGGCGCCGGCGAGTAGCGGTAGCCGGGAAAGGACCGATTCGAATGCGCGGGCGGCTAGTGGCGTTGTCTTTCGTGCTGGGGCTCTTCGCGTCGTCGACGGCGCTGGGGCAGCCCCAGCCCCCACGCCCCCAGGGGCAGATACCCGACCGGGGCCGCCCCACCGAGAGCGGCGACGAGACTCCCCTGTTCGACTACGACGCCTACTTCCCCGGCGTCTGGCAGTTCGAGTGGCGGGTGCCCGAGAGCCCCCTCGGCCCCGGCGGCCGGATCGACGGCACCGAGGTCTTCTCGACCGGCAACGGCCGCTACTACACGAGCCGTATCGAGGCGGAGGGGCCCGACGGCCCGTTCACCGCCGATGCCCGCATCATCTATCTCGCCGACCAGAAGGTCTTCGCCCGCCACGAGGTCGACAGCCGCGGCTTCGAGCTGTTCAAGGCGGGGCGGATAGGCGGCGACCTCGGCGGCTTCTACACCATCCACTACGAGACGCCGCCCTTCGACGTCGACGGCCAGCAGGTCCAGCTGCGGCTGACCACGCGCCTCGTGTCGCCGGTCAACTACCGCGTCGAGTCGCGCATCTCGGTCGACGGCGGCCCCTTCAGGAACTTCGGCACCGCCTGGTGGACGAAGGACATCTCCGGCGCGGCTGTAGCGGGCGCGGAGAGCCGATGAGGGGTCCGGTCGTGCGGCGTTCTGCGGCTTGGCTTCCACCGGCTTGGCGTCCCCTCGCCGTCGCGCTGCCGCTCCTCGCGGTAGGCCTCTCGATAGCGCCTGCCGCTCAGCCCATGCCGCTCATGGTGACGGTCGGCTGCGTCGAGAGTGGCGAGGGCAATCGCTTCCACCTCGTCCGCGCCACCGAGCCCGAGGCCCAGCAGGAACGGATGCCCGAGCAGCCACCGGCCGACACGCCGCTCGGCGCGCGGACCATCCGTCTCATCGGCACCCTGGACGAGTTCGGCGTGGCCGGCCACACGGGTCACAAGGTGTGGGCGAAGGGCCTCCTCAACCCCGATACAGCGGGCGGCGCCGACCTGCTGAATCTCACCTCGATCACCACGCTTTCCGACCGCTGCGAGTCCTGAAGCCTCGCGTCCGGGTGGGAGTCGCAGACTCTCGCAAGGCCACGGGTCGCAGAGCACGAAGAGGGATTTCCTGAGGTGATGTACGAAGAGTGGCAGCGAATGAACCTGCCGATGACCTGGTCGATCATCAAGGGGAACGACTCGAACGCTCCCATTGAGCTTTGGGAGCTGGACCTGCGGGCGGGAGTCACCGACGGGACCTACGAGGTGGTGTGCCGCTACGGAGACACGGAGCGTAGCCGGACTGGGGGCGTCGTGGTTACGAACGGAGAGTTCGTCCCGGTGACGACCGCCGAGGCCTGCTACCGGGCGCTCTGCGTGGGGCTCTACGAGATGACCGAAGAGGAGGTCGCCGCCCGACCTCCCATCCACCACCGCTACATCGAGGGGCTGAAGTACGACGCGGAGGCGTCCGCCTTCCGGCTGCACACGGGGTCGTGATGGCGACATCGCCGCGCGCTCGCGGGAGTGACTGGTCACAGGAGGTCGGCCTCCTGCGGTCCTTTGCGCGGGTATCTGCGATCGTTGGCGTCCGTTGCGGACGGTCGTCCAGGCTCCCGTCGCGCTAGGTGCCAGACTCCGCCGGAAGATGGAGCCCCGTCGAGGATGCCTGCCCGCGAGCAGTGCCCATGACTCGTCAACGCGTGCTTGAGGCGCTGGGAATGGCGCGTCTGCTTCCGCTGGGACGCCGACGGGCCGTGCGACGTGGAGATTGTGGACTATCACTAGCGAATGGCGCAGGCGATGTCTCCGAACAACGGCATGCGGCCGGTGTATCCGGGCGAGATCCTGCGCGACGAGCTCCAGGCGCTCGACCTGTCGGCCAACGCGCTGTCCAAGGCGCTCGACGTGCCGGTGAACCGCATCACCTGCTACCGGGCCGTCTGCGTGGGCCTCTACGAGATGGGCGAACGGGAGTTCGCCGCCCGGCCCTCAATACACCACTGTTTCATCGAGGGGCTGGAGTACGACGCGGAGGTGTCGGCCTTCGTGCTGGACTCGGTTCGTGATCGCGGCATCGCCTGTTGTTCCGCATGAGACCATCCGCGCAATGCGTTGCCGGCAGCCCGGTTGGCCGAGGAGCGCGCAGTTCTACAGGATTGTCTCCATGGTGCGGCGACACGGCAGACCCGAAACGCGGCCGGAGACCGCGGGGCGGCGGTCCGGCGACTTCTGAGGAACCCAAGGCGGAGTTCACCAGGCGGGCAGGTACTTCTCGCCGTTCCACTCCGGGACCTGCTGGTTCTGTCGGAGTCGCATGCGTTGGAGGCTCAGTGCGGAGTACACGTCGTCGAGATGCGGCGTTGGCGAGAAGACTCCGGGCAGGCTCGCCGCCGCCTCCAAGGTGAAGCGCTCGGCGAGGACCGGCTTGGCACGGTCCTGGTAGGCAGAGTTCCACCACGTCAGGATCCGATCCTGCGCCGAACGGAGGATTCGGTCCCCGGGCAGTCGGTCACGCTTCTCGTGCTGGTTGATCCTCCGGTGGACCGGCATGAGGTTCCACAGGTCGCCGCACGGCCAGATGGCCCAGGGGAAGCAGTGATCGATGTCGAATCCACCCGACGTCAGGCGTGTACCGCTCCAGACGCAGGTGAGGTCGCCCGCCGCCAGCAGGCGTTCCGCCTGCTGGCGTGCCTCGCTGACGTCGCGCTCGGGGTCGGACCACGTCATGGCTGCCGACAAGCGAGCGTCGTCGATCTGTCGCCCCTGCCTGTCGGCATACTTCTTCGTCAGCCGGATCCACTCGGCCTGCAGCGCCGGCTCGATCCAGACGCTGTAGCGCTGGAGGGCCGTCCACAAGTGCATGGGGACGTGCATCGTCCCGAAGCCGGTGAGGTACTCGTCCTCCAGCAGCACGTCCGCGGGACGCCGAATCGTGCGTTCCTTCCGGACGGGCAGGATCGCTCCGCCGTTGGGGTAGGTCATGTAGGTGGCCGGCATCCTCGCGATGGTGTGCGCGGCGTCCCTGATCGCCTCGTGCAGCGCTTTGCCGATGTCGCCCGAGAACCGCATGCCGACTCGGAGATCGTGATGGGACAGGTCGGTGCCGAGACGCGTGAACGCGGCCTTCGCGAAGCCCAGGCCGTCGCCGCCCCGACGGTTGCCGGGACTCTGCGGCAAGTCAGCCTCGAGCATCGGCTTGAAGAGCCGGAGCCAGGTCAGGGCGACGAGGCCCATCGGCACCGCGACGTGGTCGTCGTCGGGATGGCGCGCGAGGCCGGCGGCGGTGTCCGCGATGCGGCAAAGGACGCGCAACAGCGCCAGCTTGTAGGTGGAGCTCTTCTCGTCGTTCAGGATGACGTGCCGCAGCAGGGGAAGTGCGCCCGTCCCGTCGTCCGGCAACCGCACCGCCACCTGCGTCCACCGCACGTCCGGCCGGCCCAGGTGGTCGTCAGCCGTCACGCACCGCTCGACCAACGCGCCGTGGTCGCGGGCCAGCCGGCGGATCTCGTCGGCCGAGACCGTGTGGATGGCGCGGGAGGCCTCGGCCGGGCCGTGGCGCAGGCTGATGGCGATGAGGCCGCCCGGCTTGAGCAGGTTGACCAGCTTGCGGAAGGCCCGCCGCCGGTCCGACGGAGCGACGTGCATCCAGACCGCGCTGAGCAGGATCACGTCGAACGCCAAGCCGGTCCTGAGGGTGCGGCGCAGGGCGGGCATCGAGTCCGCCAGCCACCGGATCGCGGGCTCGGTGTGGCGCTCTCGCGCGATCGTCCGCATGCGGGGTGAGGGCTCGACGGCGACCACGTCGTAACCCCGGGACGAGAGCCACGCAGCGTCGCGGCCGCTCCCCGCCCCGACATCGAGAGCGACGGCCGGCGCCGCCGGCAGCAGGTCGGCCAGCCAGCCCTGCAGCCGCTCGGGACGCACGCCCTCGTATCGGGCTGCGGCGGCGTCGGCGTTGGCGTCGTACCAGGCGATCGGGTCAGCCATTCGTCAGTGCGGCGGTGCGTATTTCGCTGAAGTGGAGCACGGACTCCGCCGAAGTGGCGTGCGCTCGTCGGGGCGAGCGGGCATCTCGCGAGGTCTGCACGAACAACGTGATGACGGCACTCTCGATGATCTGATTCGTCTCGTGGTCAAGCACCAGTCCCTTGATGGCCGGCGCTGGTGTCTTGAGCCGGAGATGGGAGCGGCGCACGCAACAGCAGTGCCAACGCGACGACGGAGCGGCCTGCGGTTCGCATCACGGTCTACCTCGTTGCCCTTGTTGTTCGGATGGTGACGCGTACCTGCGCATCGACCCTCGAAGAGGCCGGTCCCACGACCACCGGCCATACCCATTTGGACTCGCCAGAGCACTCCCAGTGGCCGCCCGACGGGCACGACAGTTCGATATCGAGCGACGGGTAGCGCAACGTGGCGATGTGCGCGTCGGGCCACACCGGATCGAGCTCGTAGATTTCCATGTACAGGTTGCTCACCGGAACGGACCGCAACGCTCCGCACGACCCCGCCACCGTCGCCGGGAACGACCAACTTCCCACTTCCTGGATGTCATCCGGGTCGGCCTTCTGCGCTGTCATCCGACCGGCGCGCTCATCGAAGTTGTAGTCTTGGTCGAAGCGCTCGTCGGTCGTGCATGAGTTCCATTGACGTTGCTCCCCGTGCGGATGCCAACCCCTGAACTGATTTCCGTTCTCCTTCTTGAAGAACTGATTCTCGACTCCCCAGTTCCCGAACGGCGGCGAGTGTAAGCTACCCTGGCATTCGACGCCTATCGCAGCGCCTGCATACACCCTCCGGTGACGACTCTCCAACTGTGCCTCCACCAAACAGTATCGTTCTTGAGCCTTCGCGGAAGAACCAAGAGGCCATGTGGCCACAAGGAGCACGAGACACCACTTCTGCGTTTGCATTTCGCCGCACCCTCCACGGCATCGATCCGCCGCGCCAGCCGCGGTCGGGCTGCCCTTCCTCGCCACCGTCCGACCGCAGGACTCCGGCCCCTCCCCGCTCGTCCACGACCCGCGCGCAATTCCCGCCGGTCAGCTCCGGCCCGGACCGTACGGTGAAGCCGGGAACCCGGCGGCCGACGGATGGTTCCGTTCTTCAACGGCCTCGGGAACGCCAGTCCCGTCCACCCCGGTGCCGGGCGCTGCACACTGCGCGAGCGCGGTGCCGTGGCCACAGACGACATCGCCGGCCGGCACAACATCCGCGCCGACGTCAAGGCGCGGCGCTAGCGCTCCGTCCCGCTTCGACGGCTTGACCTTGGCTTCGGTCCGGGTCAGCAACAGGAAGAATCTGACAAGTGGACAATCGAAGTCAAGGCGGACTGCGTCGGCCACGACGCCGAGGCTGTTCACCTGGCCGCCCTGGCCGCGGGGGCGACGGTCCATCCGATGCCGCAACGCGATGCCGACCTCGCCGGTTTCTGCGGAGTCTGGCGCTGGCGTGGCGCGCCGGCGAAGTGCGGCCGACCCACCAGCGTCGCAAGAGACCGCTGAGACTCTCGCCGAGGATAGTGGGGCTGCGGTCCCGGGCAGCGACTCCCCGAGACGGACGTCGCGGCAACCGCGGGTGCCGACGAGGTCGCGCGGTACATGAGCCGATCACCGTCCGGATCGCGTAGGAGCGATGGAGAAGCCGATGCCTCCCAAGAACGGCATGCGGCCGGTGCATCCGGGCGAGATCCTGCGTGAGGAGCTCCGGACGCTCGACTTGCCGGCCAACGGCTCGCTACGCTGAAGGGCCATGCTCGGACCGTACACCCACCGCATCGATCCCATCCTGCTCGACGTCGGCGGCGTCCACCTCTGGTGGTACGGCCTCGGCTTCGCCCTGGGGTTTTTCGAGCTGCATCTGTTCCTCAGGCGGGGCGGCGGGCGGTTGCGGCTGACGCCCCGCGAGGTGTGGAGCCTGAGCCTGTACATGACGGTCGGGGTGCTCGTCGGGGGACGCGCCCTCGAGATCGCGTTCGACGAGTGGCCCTTCTACCGCGAGCATCTGCACCTGCTGCCCGCGTGGTGGCTCGGGGGCATGGCGACGCACGGGCTGCTGCTCGGGGGGGCGCTGGGCGCGGCGCTGTTCGCGCGCCGGCACGGCAAGCCGTTCCTGCTCGTGGCGGACGCGCTGGTCATTCCGGCCGCGTTCCTGATGGGCATGGGGCGGAGCGGGAACTTCATCGACGGGCAGATCGTCGGCGCGGTGACCGACGTCCCGTGGGCCGTGCAGTTCCCCTACGCGGAGGGCTTCCGTCATCCCGTGGTGCTCTACGACGGGGCCAAGAACCTGCTGCTGATGGCCTGGCTGCTGCACGTGCGGCGGGTGAACCCGACGCCGGGCGCCCTGGCCGCCTGCTTCGTCTTCTGGTACGCGTTCCCGCGCTTCTTCATCGACCTCTTCCGCGAGTACCCCACCCATAGGCTCGCCCTCGGCACCGGCCAGACCCTGAACATCGTCATGGCCGTCGTCGGGGCCGCCGCCCTCTACCGCTCGCGCCTGCGAAGGCTGGGACGGCTGAAGGGCAGCGCCGGATGGGGGTTCGGCGCCGCGGCTTCGCCCGGGTGGTCGGGGGATGCGCCGCCGCGCGTGTCCCAGCGCCTCGCCTTCGCGGGGCTGCTGGCGTTCTGCCTGACGATTCCGAGCAACTGGACCCAGGACATCCCGGCCCGCTACGGGGGGCGGCATCCGGGCCTGGAGCACTCCTGGCTGTATCCGGAGATCGACACCGCGCCGTCTCCGCCACCGGCCGATCTCGTCGAGCCGGACGCTGCGTCCGCGGACGGAAGCGGAGGACGCGCGAGATGACCCTGCCGCGACTCGTCGGTTGGACGCTGATTCTCGGGCTGATTGCGGCGCCGACTCCCGCGGGTCAACCGACGTCCTACGCACGGCTTCTCGCATTGCCGCGGCTGCGCATCTCGAGGTGGAAGATCACGACACCTACATCGAATCGATTCCCGCGTCATACGAGGTTCGCTTCGAGCTGCGGCAGCCGATTCCGGTGGATTTCGAGGCGATCGCAGCGGGGGCGGTAGTCGCCCGTTTTTCCGAAGCGGATCTGGCTGTCACCGGCAATGACAGGCAGGACGCGAAGACCGGTCTCGCATCCTGGATCCTGGATATTTTCGACGACTTGGCGGCGGCGGATCCACGAACCCTCGGCAGGACTCCAGCCATGCAATTCCGTGTACTGGGGCGGCACATCATCAGGCATGATTTCGAAGCGGGAGGCTGAGAAATTGGCCACGAAGCTCGGGTGTCAGCCCCGGCCCGGCGGAAACCACATGTAAGGTGCACGTCCAACGCGACGGCTTCTCCACGTCCCGTCCTGTGTGCAACCCGTCGTCCCGGCGTGCTACAGTGGCGCGTTCACTCGGCTTGCCGGACATCTCTGACGACGGATACCGACCATGTTGAGCAGTTGGCAGCAGGACTATACGCCCATCGCGGACAGTCTCGGCTATTCGACGATCGCCGCGGCCATCCCTCTCGTCATCCTCTTCTACATGCTGGGAGTCCGGCGCAAGCCCGGGTGGATCGCCGGCCTCACCGCCCTCGGGGCGGCGGTGGTGCTGGCCGTCGGCGTGTACGGCATGCCCGTCCTGCAGGCGGGGTCCGCGATGGTCTACGGGGCCGCGTTCGGCCTGTTCCCCATCGGCTGGATCGTCATCGCGTCGCTGATCCTGTACCGGGTCACCCTCGACTCGGGCCGGTTCGAGATCATCAAGGACTCGATTGGCTCGCTCAGCGACGACCGCCGTCTGCAGGCGGTGCTCATCGGTTTCGCCTTCGGGGGGTTCATCGAGGGGGCGGCCGGCTTCGGGACGCCGGTGGCCATCGCCGCCGCGATGCTCACCGGTCTGGGGTTCTCCCCGTTCTATGCCGCGTTCATCTGCCTCATCGCCAACACCGCGCCCGTCGCGTTCGGCTCGCTGGGCATCCCGGTCGTGACGTTGGCCCAGGTCACCGGGTTGGAAGAGGCGGGCCTGAGCGCCATGACCGGGCGGCTGTGCGCGCTGATCGGCATCATCATCCCCGCCTACATGGTGGTCGTCATGTCCGGGTTCCGCCGGTCCCTGGAGGTGCTGCCGCAGGTCCTGGCGTGCGCGGTGACCTTCGCGGTGGTGCTGTTCGTGGTCACCAACACCATCGGGCCGGCCCTCGCGGTCATCCTCGCGTCGATCGCGGCCATGATCGCGATGGTCACGGCGATGAAGATCTGGCAGCCGGAGCAGCCGTTCCGCCTCGAGGGCGACGTCGCGGCGACGACGCAGTCGCGCACCCACACGACCGGCGAGCTGGTGTCCGCGTGGACCCCCTACATGCTGCTCGTGGGGTTCGTCCTCGCGTGGCGCTACCCGCCCTTCCAGGGCCTGCTGAACGCCCTCGGCACGACGATCCCGGTGCCGCTGCTGCACGAGGTCGTCACCCGCGTGCCGCCGCTGACCCCCGAGCCGTCCCCGTACGCCGCGGTGTACAACTTCAACTGGCTGTCCGCCGCCGGCACGTCGTGCTTCCTCGCCGCGTTCACCGCGTCGCTGACCATCGGCCTCTCCCCCGGGAAGTTCTTCGGCATCGTGGGGGCGGTGCTCAAGCAGCTGCAGAAGCCGCTGCTGACCATCGCGTCGGTCCTCGCCCTCGCGTTCCTGATGAACTACGCGGGCATGACCTCGACCCTCGGGCTCGCCTTCGCGGCGACCGGGGTCCTCTTCCCGTTCTTCAGCGCGATGCTCGGCTGGACCGGCGTCTTCCTGACCGGCAGCGACACGTCGTCGAACGCGCTGTTCGGCACCCTGCAGGTGGTCACCGCCAACGCCCTCGGGCTGAACCCCATCCTCACCGCGTCGACGAACGCCGCCACCGGGGTCATGGGCAAGATGATCTCGCTGCAGAGCATCGCCGTCGCCGTCGCCGCCACCGGCATGGCGTCGTCGCAGGAGGGCCGCCTCTTCCGCATCACGCTGAAGCACAGCATCATCCTGGCCCTGTTCATGGCCGTGGTCACGATGATCTTCGCCTACGTGCTCCCGCAGTTCGTGCCGCCGCCGGCGTGATCGGTCGCGCCGGTACAGCGTGCCGGTGCTTCGGACGGCCGGTCGGCGTGTATTCTGATGTCGGGGGACGGCGAGGCGGGGTTGCGATCAGGGGAAGTTCGATGAGACTGAAGATCGTACTGGAACCCAGCGACGAGGGCGGTTACACCGTGCACGTTCCCAGTCTTCCAGGGTGCATCAGCGAGGGAAACACCGTCGACGACGCGATTGCCAACATCCGGGAAGCAATCGAGCTGTACCTTGAACCGACAGAAGGCGACCTCACCGGCCGAGAGGGTGTGGAAGTACGCGAATTGGTCGTGTGACCAAGGTCCCGTCACTCCACTATCGGAAGATCGTCGCCGCATTGTGCCGTGACGGCTGGGTCGTCCTGTGCCAGCGAGGCAGCCACATTCGCCGGCCCATCGTCCGGTCAAGCGGTCGACGCTTGCGCACATTCTCAAGCATGCGCGTCGCGGTGTCGACGATCTGAAGCGACTGCTCTGGTTCCCGGTTCAGAGCGTCGACGGCACGAGCAGCATCGCGACCGCGGTGACGAGGAACAGGACCACCGCGATGAGGCCGCTGTAGCCGAGCACGTCACCGAACTTCATCCGCGTGACGGTCAGGATGGGGATCGCCCAGAACGGCTGGATCAGGTTGCTGGTCGAGTCGCCGTAGCAGTAGGCGAGCAGGGTGGTGGTCGGGGACACGCCGAGGTCCCGGGCCGCCGGCAGCAGGTAGGGGGCCTCGATCAGCCACTTCGAGCCGCCCGAGGGCACGAACACGTTCACGACGCCCGAGTAGATGTAGACGATCAGCGGATAGGTTTCCGTGGTCGCCACCTGCACGAACAGGGCCCCCAGCCAGTCGCCGAGGCCGGTGCCGTTGATGACCCCGAAGATGCCGGCGTAGAACGGGAACTGCAGGATGACGCCCGACGCCGTCCGCGCCCCGTTGCCGAACGCCCTCACGAGGTTCGCGGGCCGTCTCTGCAGCAGCATCGCCCCCATCAGGAACACCGCGTTGTAGGCGTTGATGGTCCAGCTCGCCCCGAACCCCTGGGTCACGATGGAGTGCCCGAGGGGATAGCCGATCAGGATCACGGCGAGGAAGATCCACCCCGGGAACGCCTCGATGCCCGCCGCCGGCGTCGTCGGCTTCGTCTCCTCGGGCATCGCCGGCATGATCGCGGCCAGCTCGTCCTCGGTCAGCGTCCGCGCGTTGCGGCGCGGGTGCAGCATGGCGACCATGCCGAGAGCGACGGCGGACACGATCGCGAGGTAGACGAGGTTGAACGAGTTAAAGAGGGTCTCGGTCACCGGCAGCAGCCGGTCGACGAGGGGTTCGGCCCCGGGCGGGGGAGTCGTGATGGGGTTCCCGGCCGTCGCCATGATGAGCGGGGCCGATCCGGAGAGCCCCCCGTGCCAGACGGTGCCGAGGCCGAGATAGCCGGCCGCAATCAGAATCCGGATGTCCGCGCCCGGGTTCCGCCGGACCACGAACGGCAGGAAGAGGGCCGAGGCGACGACGCTCGCGGCCCAGTTGAAGTAGGCGACGACGATCGAGAACAGCCCCAGCAGCACCACCGCCTGCACCGGCCGGTCCGCGTCCGGGCGGCTCGCGAGCCAGTCGAGAAACCGGAACGCGGGCCGCGACGACACGCAGGCATGGGCGGCGATCAGGGCGATCGCGAACTGCATCGCCAGCTCGAGCAGCGCCCACATGCCGCCGCCCCACGCCAGCGCCGTCTCGTTGAGGCCCGCTCCCGCGCCGAAGATGGCGAGCATCATCGCCATCACCGTCAGCGACATGCAGACCACCCACGAGTCGGGAATCCAGCGCTGGGTGAAGCGGGACAGGCTCTCGCCGAGGTTGCCGATGAGCTGGATGATCGCAGACATGGAGTTGGGTGCCGCCGCGGGTCAGGCCGCCTCGTCCGCCGTCGGGGGCTTCGCCAGGTACAGGCAGACGAGCGAGGCGATGGACAGCACCGCGGCCCCGAAGAACGCCAGCTGATAGTTGCCGAAGGTGTCGAACACGAGGCCCGCGAGCCGCGCCCCGACCACCGCGGCCAGCCCCCACGCCAGGAACAGCAGGCCGTAGTTCACCCCGAGGTGCTTCGTGCCGTAGAAGTCGGCAGAGGTCGCGGCGAACACCGCCAGCAGCGCGCCGTAGCAGAAGTAGACGGCGAAGACCCCGAGCACGAAGAACGCCACGGTCGAGCCCAGCAGATAGAGCAGGGGCATCGCCACCGCCGACACCACCACCATCAGCCGCAGCACGTTCAGCCGGCCGAGGTTGTCGGACATTGCCCCGGACAGCACCCGCCCCGCGGTGTTGCCGACGGCCCCGACGACGAGGCCGATCAGCGCCACGCTGGTGATTCCCGCCTCGGTGCCGAACGGCACGAGCTGGCTGATCAGCCCCAGCCCCGCGATGGCGCCGAAGAAGTACGCCAGGAACAGGAAGTAGAACGAGCTGCCCCGCAGCATCTCCGACGGGGCGATGTCGCGGGTCACCCGGGTCACCGCGGCCTTGAGCTGGCTCGGGTCCCAGCCTTCGGGCGCGTACCCGTCCGGGGCCGGCTTGAGCAGCCAGGCTCCGGCGATCGAGATGAGCAAGAAGACGATGCCGTAGATCCGGAAGGTCGTCTCCCACCCCCAACCGGGGATCAGCAGCTCGTCGGCGAGCGGTCCGAAGACGCCCGACCCGGCGCCGTAGCCGCCGACCGCGATGCCGATGGCGAGACCGCGCCGGTCCGGGAACCACTTCGAGACGACCGGAATCGCGACCGAGTAGCCGATGCCGTTCCCCGCGCCCGCGATGAGGCCGTAGGTGACGTAGAGCGCCGTCAGCGACGTCGTGAAGCTGGCCAGGAAGAACCCGGCGCTGAACAGGATCCCCCCGACGGCGGCCAGGGTGCGGAACCCGACGGTGGCGTGCAGGCGCCCGGCGAGGACGAACGTCACCGCCATCGTGAAGATGCCGATGCTGAAGGTCGTCGACGTCTGCTCGCGGGCCCAGCCGAACTCCCCTTCGAGCGGCAGCACGAAGACGCTCCAGGCGTAGAACGAGCCGAGCACCACGTTCAGCATCGTGCCCCCGATCAACGGGAGCCATCGGTTGCCGGCGTTCGATTCAGCCATCGGGTTCCTCCTGCCGGCGCCGGCGCCTCCCGTCCGGAGGCACCGTCTACGGCGCAGACGCCTACTTCAGGGTGGGCATGCTCAGGTTCACCGCCTCGCGCCGGTCCGGCCACCGGGTGGTGACGACCTTCGTGCGGGTGTAGAACCTGACCCCGTCTTCTCCGTGCACGTGGAGGTCGCCGAAGAGCGAGCCCTTCCACCCCCCGAACGAGAAGAACGCCATCGGAACCGGAATCGGGACGTTGACGCCGACCATCCCGACCTGAATCTCGCGCGCGAACCGGCGCGCCGCGTCGCCCGAGCGGGTGAACACCGCGGTCCCGTTGCCGTACGGGCTCCGGTTGACGATGTCGATCGCATCGTCGTAGGTGTCGGCCCGTACGACCACCAGCACCGGCCCGAAGATCTCGTCGCGGTAGATGGGCATCTCGACCGTCACGCGGTCGAACAGCGTCGGTCCCAGGAAGAACCCGCCCTCGTGTCCCGCGACCCTTACGCCGCGGCCGTCGACCACGAGCTCGGCCCCGGCGCGTTCACCGAGGTCAACGTAGCGGGTGACGCGGTCGAGGTGGTCGCGGGTGATGAGGGGACCCATGTCGATTCCCTCGCCGTCGCCAGGGCCGACCTGCACCGCGGCGGCCCGTTCCCGGATGCGCGACACGATGCCGTCTCCCGCCTCGCCGACCGCCACCACCGCCGAGATCGCCATGCAGCGCTCGCCGGCCGAGCCGTAGGCGGCGCCGATCAGGGCGTCGGCGGCGGCGTCGAGATCGGCGTCCGGCAGCACCACCGCATGGTTCTTGGCGCCGCCGAGGGCCTGCACCCGCTTGCCGTGCGCGGTGGCCGTCTCGTAGACGTGCCGCGCGACCGGCGTCGAACCGACGAAGGACACGGCGGCGACGTCCGGATGCGTCAGCAGCGCGTCGACGGCGGCCTTGTCGCCGTGCACCACGTTGAAGACGCCGGGGGGGAGGCCGGCTTCGTGCAAGAGCTCGGCCGTCATCATGCTGGCCGACGGGTCCTTCTCGGACGGCTTCAGCACGAACGTGTTCCCGCAGGCGAGGGCCACCGGGGCCATCCACAGCGGACACATGATCGGGAAGTTGAACGGCGTGATCCCGACGCAGACCCCGAGGGCCTGCCGGGTGGAGTGGGAATCGACGCCGGCGCCCACGTCTTCCGCGTGCTCGCCCTTCAGCAGGTGGGGAATGCCGCTGGCGAACTCGACCACCTCGAGGCCGCGTTGCACCGAGCCGGCCGCGTCGGGCACCGTCTTGCCGTGCTCTTCGGTGATGACGCGCGCGATGTCGCCCTTGTGCCGTTCGAGGAGATCCCGGAACCGCATCAGAATCCGCGCCCGGCGCAGCGGGGTGGTGTCGCGCCAGGCGGGGAAGGCGGCGCGGGCGCTCTGCACCGCGGCGTCGACGTCGTCGGGGGTCGCGAACGGTACGGTCCGCACCGTCTGCCCGGTCGCGGAATCGGTGACGATCCCCTCGCGGGCGCCGGCCGCGGCGGCACGGCGGCCGTTCACCCAGAACGGCACGGTCGGAACGGCAGCCTGTGTGGTCATGCGAGCGCTGGTTGATGGACGGATGGTCGCGAGCGTCAAGACCGATTGCGTGCAGTGTATCAAAGGGGGGTGGCCGGAAACGAATCGGGGCCGCCGGCGCAAGCCGGCGGCCCCTCCCGATGCCCGGTCTTCCGATTCCGGTGGAATCGGATGGAATCGCGCCGTCAAGCGCCTAGATGTCGTAGTACATCGCGAACTCCCACGGGTGCGGCCGCAGGCGGATCGCGTCGACTTCGCCGCGCTTGTAGTCGATCCAGGTGTCGATCAGGTCCCGCGTGAAGACGTCTCCCTTCAGCAGGAACTCGTGGTCGGCCTCGAGAGCGTCGAGAGCCTGCTCGAGGCTGGCCGGCGTGCTCGGGATCTTCGCATGCTCCTCGGGCGGCAGATCGTAGAGGTCCTTGTCGAGGGGCCCCATCGGCGTGATCGCGTTCTGGATGCCGTCGAGACCGGCCATGAGCAGCGCGCTGAACGCCAGGTAGCCGTTGCAGGTCGGGTCGGGGAAGCGGACCTCGATGCGCTTCGCCTTCTCGCTGCCCGAGTACACCGGAATGCGGACGGCGGCGCTGCGGTTGCGCATCGAGAAGATGAGGTTGATCGGCGCCTCGTAGCCGGGGACGAGCCGGCGGTACGAGTTGGTGGTCGGGTTGCAGAACGCGAGCAGCGCCGCGGCGTGCTTCAGGATGCCGCCGATGTAGTGCAGTCCCGTCTTGCTGAGCCCGGCGTAGGCGTCGGCCTCGAAGAACGTGTTCTTCCCGTTCAGCCAGAGGCTCTGGTGCACGTGCATGCCCGACCCGTTGTCCTGGAAGATCGGCTTGGGCATCAGGGTCACGGTCTTGTTGTGCCGCCGCCCGACGTTCTTGACGACGTACTTGTACTTCATGAGCTTGTCGCCCATGTTGACGAGCGAGTCGAACCGCATGTCGATCTCGGCCTGTCCCGCCGTCCCGACCTCGTGGTGGTGCACCTCGACCTCCACCCCGACCTTTTCCAGCTCGAGCATCATCTCGGTCCGCAGGTCCTGGTGGCTGTCCATCGGCGGAACCGGGAAGTAGCCCTCCTTGTAGCGCGGCTTGTACCCGAGGTTCGGCTGCTCGTCCCGGCCGGAGTTCCAGAAGCCCTCGGCGGCGTCGATGTGGTAGAAGCCGTGCTGATAGCTCTGACCGAACCGGATGTCGTCGAAGATGAAGAACTCCGGCTCCGGCCCGAAGTAGGCGGTGTCGGCAATCCCGGTGCTCTTCAGATAGGCATTGGCCTTCTGCGCGACGTACCGGGGGTCGCGGGAGTACGACTCGCCGGTGATCGGGTCCTTGATGTTGCAGATGATGTTCAGCGTCGGCCGCTCGAAGAACGGGTCGACGAAGGCGGTCGAGGCGTCCGGGAACAGCAGCATGTCGCTTTCCTGGATCGCCTGGAATCCGCGGATGCTCGACCCGTCGAATCCCACGCCTTCCTCGAAGGCGTCCACGTCGAACTCCTTCGCCGAAATCGTGAAGTGCTGCCAGAGGCCCGGCAGGTCGATGAACCGGAGATCGACCGCGCAGATCCCTTTCTCCTTGATCAGTGCCATCACATCGTTCGCTGTCATCCGTGTTTCCTCCCTGTGTCACCGTTCATTGCGACGTCTGGACTGCGGGCAGGGGTTCGGTCGTCGCGCGTCGAATCCCCGGTTCCGATTCAACCGACCGGCTCTCCCGCGGCGCGGTCCGCTCCGCCGGCCGGCCTGGAAAACCCTCGCCCCGCGGCTCGGCTCTCCGTCCGGCCAACCCTCCGGGGAGTCGGCGCCTCCTTGCCAGGAGTCGGCGCCTCCTTGCCAGGAGGCGGCGCGGTTCTACGGCGCAGGCTCCCGCGGTGCCTCCCCCGTACTCAACGCTGCTTCGAGATCGGTGCGCAGATCGTGCTCCATGTCGGTCGACAGCTTGCTGCCGTCGCGGGTCAGGTGGAACACGTCGGTTGCGCGATCCCCTTCGGTGGAGATCAGGACCAGGTCGATGTCGCATCCATGTTCGGAAATGACCCGGCTGATACGGTGCAGCAGTCCCCATCGGTTGGTCCCGCCGACCTCCAGGACGGTGTACCGGTCCGAGTAGTAGTGGTCGAAGTGCACCACGTTCCGGATGCGGATCCGGCGGCCCCGCGCCCGCGCCGCCGCTTCGCGTCCCTTGAGCATCGATTCCAGATCGACGGCCCCCGTCAGGACCTCCTGCAGCAGGTGCGTGAGCTCGGATGGGCCCGATTCGTTGAGGGCCAGGAACTGATCGGCGTCCACGAAGCGGAACAGGTCGAGCACCACCCCTTCGCGATTGCTCATCGCCTGGCCCCGGAGAATGTCCATGCCGAAGTAGGACAGAACCCCGCAGATCTTCGAGAAGATGCGCGGGCGGTCCCGCGTGACGACGCTGAGCTCCCACACCTCGTCCTGCCGTTCGAGATTGACCCGCACCGCGTCCGGCTCGAGGTCTCGGGACAGCACGATGTGGTCGTACACCCGCCGGGGGTCGACGAGCCGCAGGTAGCGCTGGGGCAGGCCGTCGAGAAACCTCGTCACCTGCTCCAAGGTGATCTCCGGCGGCCGGCCGGCCACGAGATCGTCCACGCTCCGCTCGCCCGTCGCAATCAGCTCGTCGCCGTAGCCCAGCGTCAGGTGGTTGTAGGTGTCGACGTACAGCCGCCACAGAAGCTCTTCCTTCCACGGCGTGAGGGTCTCCGGGGTCGTGGCCTGAATGTCCACCAGCGTCAGCAGGCACAGCATCCTCAGCCGGTCCTCGGTGCCGACCAGCCGGGCGAACTGCCGGGGGACCTCCGGGTCCTGGGTATCTCGCTGGAATGCCGTCTTCGACATGACGAGATGGTGCCGAATGAGGAACTCGACGGTCCGGGCCGCGGTCGGGGGGACCCGGAGCCGGCGGAGCGGTCCCGCGACCATGCGGACGCCCTCTTCCGCGTGGTTCTTGTTCGTCCACTTGCCGACGTCGTGAAACAGCAACGCCAGGACGATCAGCTCGGGCTCGTCCAGCTCGGCCAGCGCACCCGAGAACCGCCGCCGCGACGGCGTGCACGCGTCGAGGTCGGTCAGGTCCGACAGGTTGCGTATGGTCACGAGCGTATGCTCGTCGACCGTGTACTTGTGGTAGAAGTCGCGGATGACCCGGCAGTAGATCTTGCGGAACTCGGGAAACATGCGGCCGAGCAGCCCGTTCTCGTGCATTTCCGACAGCCGGGGGTAGAGGCCGGCTCTCGGCCTCAGGAAATGCAGGAACTGCTCGCGTTCGGCCTCTCCCGGGAAGAACTGCTCCGACGTGTAGCGGTCGCCGTGCCGCTCGATGAACGTGAGGGTGTCGGGGGCGACTGCGCAGCCCTGGTCGATGGCCGCCTGGAAGACGCCGAGCCACGTGCCTGGTTGCAGCGACGCGCGCACCGTGTCGACGAAGCCGACCCCGTCTTGCCTGCGCTCGATATTGTCCGCGACCGCGCCGGTCGCGACCGGGGTCGGGGCCGGGTTCGTGCCCTCGACGACATGCGACAGCACCCGCGCCACGATGCGGGCATGGTGGAAGTAGACGCTCATCAGCGCCTCGACCGTCCGCGCCTTGGAGCCCGGCGAGCCGAAGCGTTCTGCCGCCGTCTCCTGATGCTCGTGACTCAGGACGTTCTGATCGCGCTTGTTGTCGAGATGCACCATCGACCGGATGCGCAGCAGGAACTCCTCGGCCTCGTCGACCGCCTCGTCGCGGCGGCCTGCGATGAGGGGCGCCGCACCGTCGGTCTCCGTAGCCGTCAGCGCGAGCAGGGTCCGGATCGCGGACACGTCGCGCAGGGCGCCGGGGGCTTCCTTGATGTCCGGTTCGAGGTGATAGATGGTGTGGCTGTAGTGCCGGTGGCGTTCCGCCACCAGCTCGTGCAACGCGTCGACGGTCGCCGGGCGCCACGGTGACCCGCCGTCCCGGACGCAGGTCGTGAACCGGTCGTAGACCGCCGTCTCGCCGGCCAGGAACCGGGCCTCGGTAAGAGAGACCAGGAGCTCGGGGTTGTCGGTCTCCACGTGCTCGAGCTCGTCGACCTGCCGCACCTGGTGCCCGACGTCGAAGCCGAGATCCCACAGCGGGTGGAGCAGGGCCTTGACCAGCCGCTCCTCGGCTCTCGTGATCCGGCCCCCGAACAGGATCAGGAGGTCGATGTCGGAGTGGAGGCAGAGTTGGCGCCGGCCGTACCCGCCGACCGCCACCAGCGCGGCCGGGGCCGTCGACGCGTCGGCCGCGGCCAGGAGCCCGGCGAGTATCCGGTCCACCGCGGTCGAGTACTCCAGGGCCGCCTGCCGGCCGCCGCGCGCCTGCCGGATGTCCGCCTCGAAGCGTTCGCGCGCTGCGCGGAGGGCATCGGCCGGCGACGGTCCTTCCGCGGATGCGGTGTCGAGGGAAGTGCTGATCATCGATTCTGGCGAGCGGTCCGCAAACGGTACATCTTACCAGAAGGGGCGGCAGAGTTTCGCGAGTGACATCCGACGCCGGGCGGTCCGGCGCCGGAGACCGTCGCAGGGACTCCTGCCAGTTCGTGGTGGACCCCGCGTTGCACCGAGCGGCGGAGGATGCATCGCCGCTCGAATGCAGCGGGGGCTTTCGCCCGCCGTAGAAGTTTCGCGCCGGCGAAACTTCCAACGCGACCGCAGGTCGCGCTAGTAGCCGACGCTCAGACCGAAGAGCGCGATCGGCTTGAAGCCGGATTCCTCGCCGTTGATCGCCTTGAGCCCCTCGCCGAACATGAGGGCGTTCAACCCGAGGCCGAGCTCCCACGAGCCGTACTCCTCCGGCGTGTTGAGAGGGATTCCAACGGATGCGCCAACGCTGAAGAATCCGAACTTGGCGTCGGTCATCGATCCGCTGGCGTCCATGTACTCGAAGTAGTTGCTCATGCTCATGCCGAGCGTCACCGGGAACGACAGGCCGACCGGCCCGTCGAGCGGCGCCGACGGCTCGATGCCGAGCTCGAGGTAGGTGCCCTTGTTCGGGCCGCCCTCGGCGCCGCCGCTGAGCTCGAACGCGAACGTGGCGGAAGGCGCGACGGCGCTGTCGTGGCTCAGGCCGAGCGCGATCTCCTTGGTCGTGCCCCAGCTGCCGCGCGGACTCATGTACGCGGTGTAGGTGATGTCGAGGCCGACCGGACCGGCGGCGCCGCCGATGCCGGCGTAGAAGTCGGTCTCGTAGAAGCTCTCCGCCGCCCCATCGAATCCGGCGTCGCCGGCGGAGTGCAGGCTGCTCCAGGTGCCGGCGGTAATCGAGGCGGCGCCGACGCTGATGCTGGCGTCGAGAAACGGCTGCATGATGAAGCCGCCGGTTTCCTGAATGATGCCGCGGAAGTAGTACTGGTTGACGATGTCGGTCCCGGCGCTCATCGAGATGTTGCCGGAGTTCTGCGCGGCGGCGGGGCCGGCGAGCAGGGCGCACGCGGCCGCCGCGGCCAGGATGCCGCGGGCGAGGCGGTTCGCGATAGTGGGTGTGTATGTCGAAGTCATCTCCCTGATTCCTCTCCTGTGAAAACCGTTGTCATGCCTGTGACGAGCGCATCGTGCGTCGGTGGCGAATACCTCCCGCCAACATCGTTTCCTGTCCGTCGGAAAACGCCGTCGCGTTCGTGCCGTGAAGGGGTGCGCCCGGCCGAACTCGGCGTTCGGCGGGCGCACCCTGGTCGCGGGTCAGGCCCTCAGGCCTGGGTAATCTGGAAGCCGCCGTAGGCCTCCATGCCATGCTCGCCCACGTCGAGGCCCATGCGTTCCTCTTCCGGATCCACCCGCAGCCCGAGGGTCGCCTTGAGCGCGAAGAAGATCATGAACGCCGCGAGGAAGCAGAAGGCGCCGTAGGCAAGGACCCCGATGAGCTGCGTCAGGAACGAGTGCTCCGGGTTCGTGCTGAAGATGCCGACGGCGAGGGTGCCCCACATGCCGCAGACGAGGTGGACCGAGATGGCCCCCACCGGATCGTCGAGCTTGGCCCGGTCGAGCAGGAGCACCGATCCGACGACGATGACGCCGGCGACGAGCCCGATGATGATGGCGGACATGACCCCCACGGTGTCCGCGCCGGCGGTGATGCCGACGAGGCCGGCCAGCGCTCCGTTCAGCACCATGCTGAGGTCGGGCTTGTGCTGCAGCCCCCACGAGGCGGCCATCGCGCCCATGACGCCGGCCGCGGCCGCGAGCGAGGTCGTCACGAACACCAGGGATACCAATGCGGGATCGGCGCTCAGCACCGACCCGCCGTTGAACCCGTACCAGCCCAGCCACAGCAGGAACACCCCGATCGTCGCCAGCGGCATGCTGTGCCCCGCGACGGGCCGGATCTTGCCGTCGACGTACTTGCCCAGCCGCGGTCCCAGCACGATGACGCCGGCCAGCGCGGCCCAGCCGCCGACCGAGTGCACGAGGGTCGACCCCGCGAAGTCGTAGAAGCCCATCTGGTCGAGCCAGCCCGCGCCCCATTTCCAGGACCCGGCGATGGGATAGATGAACGCGACGTAGATGGTGGTGAAGATCAGGAACGACCCGAGCTTGATCCGTTCCGCCACCGCGCCCGACACGATCGTCGCCGCCGTCGCCGCGAACATGCCCTGGAAGATGAAGTCCGTGTAGTACGTGTAGCCGGGGTTGTAGGCCGAGGTCTGGCCTTCCGCGCCGGGGTCGAGCCCGAGCCCTGCGAATCCGAAGAACTCGCCGAGACTGAAGTCCCCGGGATACATCAGGTTGAAACCCACGATGGCGTAGGTCAGCAGCCCGATGGAGATGATCGCGGTGTTCTTGAACAGGATGTTGACGGTGTTCTTGGCTCTCGTCAGGCCGCTCTCCAGCGCCGCGAAGCCGAGGTGCATGATGAACACCAGGAAGGTGGCGACCAGCATCCAGGTGTTGTTCACGGTGAACATTTCCGGCGAGACGTCCTGCGCGAACGCCACGCTCGGCGCCAGCACGAGGCCCAGGAGCAACAGCGCGTAGCGACCGACCCGCCGCGGCAGCGTATTCGTCATTGGGAGTGTCCTTCTCTATGTCGTGGGTGCAACTTTCGGGGCTCGCCCGGAAGTCCTCGCCTTTCGGCTCCGGTTCCCGCGCGTCCCGCCCTGTCGGGCGTCTCGGCCGTTCTGTGGCGCGGGCGCCCTACAGCGCCTCGTCCCCGATCTCTCCTGTTCTGATCCGGACGGCCTGATCGATGTCGCTGACGAATACCTTGCCGTCACCGATGGACCCGGTCCGGGCGGCCTGGGTGATGGCGTTGCTGGCCGCCTCGACGAGCTCGTCCGTGACCACCGTCTCGATCTTCGCCTTGGGCACGAAATCGACGGTGTACTCGGCTCCCCGGTAGACCTCGGTATGTCCCTTCTGGCGTCCGAAGCCCTTGACCTCGGTGACCGTCAGACCCTGAACACCCGCCTTGGCGAGCTCGTCCCTGACGTCATCAAGCACGTGCGGCTTGATGATTGCGCTGATCAGTTTCATCTCGACTCTCCTGGAATATTCCCGATCGACGTGTCACCGCATCCGCAACGGGGGACGCAGTCAACGCGACAGTTGTCTGGTCGCATTCCCGTCTTCTCGGTCATACTTGCAAGCAATTGCCGGGCCACATTGGCCGGTCGCGTCCGCATGGGCGATAGGCCCAATGAATCCGGGGGGAATTGTGCGGCGGGGAAAATTGCCGGGTCTGCGAGAGCTACGAAATTGTCGGCCGCGGAGTGCTATCCGACGTTTCGCGCCGCCGGGCGGCGGTCGGGACGCGCCCCGGGCGGCGGTCGGGACGCCATCCGCAATCGACCGGTCGCGCGCTCGCCGGCGTCGGTGCGCGCGCCGGGGAGCCGCGTCGGGACGGAACGACCCGGCGGCGGTCGTGCGCCGCGCCGGCTCGCGCTCACCGCCGGGCGATATCGGCCAGCGCGCGCCGGGCGTAGGCCTCCGTCTCGGCATGCGGGTCGGTGTCGAGCACCGCCATCAGATGCTGATAGGCGGCGGTCGGCTGGTTGCGCGCGTAGAGCTGCACCAGCCCCGCCCCGAGGTGGGCCTCGGCCAGATTCGGACCGAGCGGATAGTCGCGGAGATGCCGCTGATAGACCACGAGCGCGGCGTCGGCATGGTCGTGGTTCGCCAGCCACCGGGCGAACTCCAGGGAATCGCGCGGCATCAGCAGCCGCACCGTCCGCGCCGGACTGAGCCGGAAGTACGCGGCGGCCGCCGCCTCGTGCTCGCCCGTCGCGATCAACAGGCGGATACCGCGGGTCGACGACGGGTCGGCGTCGACGACCAGCGGGTCGGCCGCCGGCGCCCCCCGCTCGGACTCCGCCGGGGTCTGGTCGGACTCCGCCGGCGCCCCCGGCTCGACCTCTGCCGGCTGCGCGTGGACCTCGCGCCGTGCGCTCCACCAGGCGTACGCCAGTCCGCCGGCGAAGCCGCCGATATGCGCGCCATACGCCACCCCGCCGCCGCCGGCGCCGCGGGTGGCCAGGAACGGCAGCAGATTGTCGACGATGAGATACACGCCGAGCACCAGCCGCGCCGGGGCGTAGACGACGTTCATGAAAAACGGAAAGAACATGATCCAGAGCCGGACGCGGTTCCGCGGGAACCACACGAAATAAAAGCCGAGCACCCCCGAGATGGCCCCCGAGGCGCCGACCATGGGCAGCGCCGAACCTAGATCCAGGACCGCGTGGGACACGGTCGCCAGGACCCCGGTGCCGAGATAGGCGGCCAGATAGCGCCACCGTCCGAGGCGGTGCTCGACGTTGTCGCCGTAGATCCAGAGGAACAGCATGTTGCCGGCGAGGTGCATGAACCCGCCGTGGAGGAACATCGAGGTCAGGAGCGCGGTTGCGCTCGGGTCGGCGGGGCGAAAGCCGTGCGCGAAGACGACGAGGTCGTAGGCCGACACCTGCTGCAACAGGGCCTCGAAGGCCACTCGTCCCTGGGGGGCGAGGGCGCGCACGTAGTCGGCCAGGAGCGGGTCGTCCAGTGCCGGCCGCATCGTGCTCAGGGGCAGCGACACCAGCATGTACACCGCCACGTTGACCCCCATCAGCGTCCAGGTGACGACGGGTGTCCCGCGGGGGTTCGGCTCGTCGCCGAGGGGAAGGAACATGAATTCAGCCGGATCCGGACGGGTCTGCGCCGGTCCGGTCAGTGGCTCTCGCCTAGAAGTCTTGCGCCAGCGAGACTTCGTCGAGCCGCCGGGCGATCGCGTCCCGGACCGATCGGAACCGCTCGAGCCGGTCCGCGTCCGACTCCGGCGCACCCGCCGGATCGGGCATCGGCCAGTGCAGGCGGCGCACCCGTCCGGGAAACGCCGGACAGACCTCCTCTGCGCACAGCGTCACCACGACGTCGACGGAACCCGGGTCGACCGCGTCGACGCTCGTCGACACCTGCCCGCTGATGTCGATCCCGACCTCGTCGAGGGCCGCGACGGCCAGCGGATGGACCGCGGTCGGCGACGAGCCGGCGCTCGCCACCCTGACCCGCGGCCCGCACCGCGCCCGGGCGAGCCCCTCCGCCATCTGGCTCCGGGCGGAGTTGGCGACGCAGAGGAACAGCAGCCCCTTCATTCGTCGGGCAGCGCGAAGACGAACAGTCCGTTCCCGCCGTTGGGACGCCGCTTCTCGGGGGTCAGCTCGAGGGGCATCGTCGTCCAGCTGCCGCCCCCGATGCCGGTGCCGATCGCGACGTACTGCCGGCCGTCGACCGCGTAGGTGACCGGGAAGCCCTGCACCGAGGTGGGGAGGCGGGTCTCCCAGAGCTGGTCGCCGGTCGCGACGTCGTAGGCGTAGGCCCGGCGGTCGAACGTGCCGACGAAGACGAGGCCGCCGGCGGTGGTCAGCGCGGCCGAGATGTACGGGGTCCGTTTCCGATGCGACCAGAGGATCTCGCCGCTGACGTGCATGGCGACGAACTCGCCGAGATTGCCGCCGCTGTCGGGGTGGATGAAGTTCTCGCGGGCCACCATGCCGGCGCCGCCGCCCCCTTCCCGCCATTCGACGTCGCTGTAGATGCTGCGCTGGCAGTTCAGGGTCAGGGGGATGTAGAACGCCTCGGTCTCCGGGTGATAGGCCATCGCGCGCCAGCTCTTCAGGCCGGAGTGGCTCGGGCAGAACTCGAGCCGCTCGTTCAGCACCGGCATCATGCCGGGCCGGAACGACATCCGTCCGCTTGCCGGATCGATGTCGACGAGGTTCTGGTAGCCGAGATCGGTGGCGTTGATGTACTGGCCGGTCTCGCGGTCGAGTTGCCACAGGATGCCGAGCTTGCCCATCGTGAAGACCGACGGCCGCCCGTCGACCTCGACGAGAACCCGCTCGAAGGTCTCGTCCATGTCGTGCGACTCGCCCGGCAGGTGCTGGAAGTACCACTGCATCTCGCCGGTGGCGGGGTCGAGGGCGAGGGTCGAGCTGGTGTAGAGGGCGTCCCCGTCGGTCCGGCGGCTCACCTGCGCCCACGGCTTGGCCTGCGCCACCCCCCAGAACGTGAGCCCGAGGCCGGGGTCGTAGGACCCGGTGATCCAGGCGTCGCCGCCGCCCCGGAACATCATCGGCAGGTCGCCCCAGCTGTCGCCGCCCGGCTCGCCGGGCCGCGCCACCGTCGACGTGCGCCACAGCTCGCGCCCGGTGGCCGCGTCGTGCCCGGTGATGAAGCAGCCGTCGTCCCAGAACCGGCTGCAGCCGGCCATGCCGGAGATCACCACGCCGTCCACGACGAGCGATCCGCCCGTGTAGTTGTACCCCTTGGCGGATTCCGCGACCTGCGTCTCCCACGCCACCTCACCGGTCCGGGCGTCGAGCGCGACGATGCTCGCATCCGCGGTGTTCAGAATGATCCGATCGCCGTGGATGGCCATGCTGCGGTTCGGCCGCCCCCGGCCGCGCGCCGTCGGGAACTCGCGCCGGTGCTCCCAGAGCAGGTCCCCGGTCGCCGCGTCGAGCGCCTGCACGACGTTGCCGGGGCTGGCGAGATACATCACGCCGTCGTGCACGATCGGCGTGGTCTGCTGCGATCCGGTCTCCATCGCCCACGACCACGCCATCCGGAGCTGTCCGACGTTGTCCCGGGTGATCTGGTCGAGGGGGCTGTGCCCCCATCCGTCCTGGGTGCGGCGCCAGTTCAGCCAGCTCTCGGGAGGCGGGTCCGCGAGCATGGCGTCGGTGACCGGGCGCACGTCCGGCGCCTGACCGAGGGCGGGCGCGGCGCCGGCGGCGAGGGCTGCGAGCACGGCGATAACGGCGATGCGGTGCATCGTGGTCTCCCTGTGAGGGCATCTGGGGAACGACATGCCGGCCACCATATCACGCCGCGGCGCGGTGCGCCGAACCCCGGGACGGCGCCGCCCCGGCGGTGCGGAACCGCGAGGGCGGCCGGGCGCCGCAAGCGCCGTGCGGACTCCCGGCAGGGCCGGTCGGGGTGGCGGGCGGAGCCCTGCGCTCACGGCCGCGAGCCCGGCTCAGGTCCGGTACCGGGCGCAGTCGATCTCGTACTTCTTGACCTTGTAGCTCACGATCCGCTCGGTCGAACGGAGGAGGGAGGCGGCCTTGACGCGGTTGCCGCGGGTCGCCTTCAGGGCGTCCTCGATGAGGTCCTTCTCGTAGGCGTCCACGGCATCCGCGAGCGATTGGCTCATCACGGTGCCGGAGGCTTCGGCGGTCTGCAGGGACGGCGGGAGGTCGTGGGCATGGATGACGCTCCCGTCGCACACGAGCACCGCCCGTTCCATGGCGTTCTCGAGCTCCCGCACGTTGCCCGGCCAGTGATAGGCCATCAGGATATCGATGGCGGGGGTCGAAATGCGCCTGACCTGTTTGCCGTGCTCGACGCCGTAGCGTTCCAGGAAATGGTCGGCCAGCAGCAGCACGTCGGTCTTCCGTTCCCGGAGCGGCGGCACGAAGATCGCGAAGACATTGAGTCGGTAGTGCAGGTCGTTCCGGAACGTGCCGGCGGCAATCGCCTTCTCGAGGGCGGCGTTGGTGGCCGCGATCAGGCGCACGTCGACCTTGACCGGCTCGGTGCCGCCCAGGCGTTCGAACTCGCGCTCCTGCAGGACCCTGAGCAGCTTGACCTGGGTCGAGAGATTCAGATCGCCGATCTCGTCCAGAAACAGCGTGCCGCCCTGGGCCAGCTCGAATCGCCCCTTCTTGCGGGCCTGGGCGCCGGTGAACGCGCCCCGCTCGTAGCCGAACAGCTCGGATTCGATGAGGGAGTCGGGCAGGGCGGCGCAGCTCACCTTGATGAACGGCTTCTTGGCCCGCGGCGAGTTGTAATGGATGGCATGGGCGATGAGTTCCTTGCCGGTCCCGGACTCGCCGCGTACGAGCACCGTCGTGTTGGCGGCAGCCACCTGGGAGACCTGGCCGTAGACCTGCCGCATGGGGCTGCTGGTGCCGACGATGTTCGCGAAGTCGTAGCGCTCCTGGAGCTCCCCACGCAGATGGACGTTCTCCTCGGCCAGCCGTTGGCGCTCGGCATCCACGAGGTGATTGACGCGGATGGCCTGGGCGATCATGGTCGCGACCACGTCGAGAAACTTGACGTACCGCTGGTAGTCGCGTCCCTTCTCGAACGGCAGGTCGATGCTGATGGCCCCCACCGCCTTCTTGGGGGTCCTGATCGGGACGCAGATGAAGCTCATGTCGCGCTGGTCGAGATTCCTGCGCCGGGCCCGGTTCAGGAACGTGGGTTCCTTGCTCGCCCGCGGCACGATGACCGGCTTCGAGCTTTCGACGACCCGGCCGGTCACGCCTTCACCGATGCCGTACCGGGCCGAGCGTCCCTCGGGGGTCAAGCCCTCGGAGGCTTCCACGTGAAGCAGCCCCGAGTCCGGGTTCAGCAGCGTGATCGATCCGCACACGACGCTGTCGCGCCGGTCGAGGAGCTGCATCACCCGCTGGAGGGCGGCCCGCAGGCTGGATCCTCCCGCGAGGGCGCCGTTGACCTCGGCCAGCGTCTCGAGTCGCGCGATGTCCGTCGACCCGCGTTCCTTCACCACGTCGTCTTCGTCCTTGTGTCGGCCGCCGGTATGAGGCGGGCTTCCGGTCTGCGGTTGGCCCCTGGGTTGGGAGGCTTGGAGGAATCGGGCGGAGCGCGCCGTCCGGCCCGGTGCGCGGTCAGGGTACCGGCATGGGGAGCCGGGTTTCGCCCATCAGGTGCCTGTCGATGCCGGCCGCCGCGCTGCGGCCTTCGGCGATCGCCCAGACGATGAGGGACTGGCCGCGCTGCATGTCGCCCGCCGTGAACACGCCGTCGACGGTGGTCATCCAGTTCTCGTCCCGCGACACGTTGCCGCGATCCGTCAGCTCGACCCCGAGCTCGTCGAGCAGCCCGCCGCGGGTCGGACCGAGAAACCCCATCGCGAGCAGGACCAGGTCGACCTCGAGCTCGAACGCGCTGTCCGGGACCGGGGTGAACGAGAGCCGCCCGTTCTCGCGCTTCATCTCGACCTGGGCCGCGTGCAGGGCGGTGACCTGCCCTGCCGCGTTGCCGGAGAACCGCTCCGTGGACACCGAGTAGACGCGTTCGCCGCCTTCCTCGTGGGCCCCGGACACCCGGAAGACGTTGGGCCATTCCGGCCACGGGTTGCTCTCGCTCCGCTGCTCGGGGGGGCGCGCCAGGAGTTCGAACTGGTGGATCGAGCGGGCCCCCTGCCGGTGCGCGGTGCCCAGACAGTCGGCGCCCGTGTCTCCACCGCCGATGATGACGACCCGTTTGTCCTTCGCGGTGATGAAGTCGTCGTCGGTGATGGTGTCGCCCTCGCACCGGCGGTTCTGCAGCGAGAGGTAGTCCATGGCGAAGTGAATGCCCGCGAGCTCGCGCCCCGGCACCTTCAGGTCGCGCGGTTGTCCGGCCCCGCCCGCGAGCAGCATCGCGTCGTACTGCTGTCGGAGCGCCTCCGCCGGCACCGTCGTTCCGACGTCGGTGTTGGGCCGGAACGCGACGCCTTCGGCTTCCATGATGGAGAGGCGGCGGTTCAGGAACCGCTTCTCCATCTTGAACTCCGGGATGCCGTAGCGCAGGAGCCCGCCGATGCGATCGGACCGCTCGAACACCGTGACCTCGTGCCCGGCCCGATTCAACTGATCGGCCGCCGCCAACCCGGCCGGACCCGAGCCGACGATGGCCACCTTCCTGCCGGTTCGGCAAACGGGGGGCTCGGGGCGAATCCAGCCCTCCTCGAACGCCCGCTCCACGATCGCCATCTCGATGGACTTGATGGTCACCGCGTCCCGGTTGATGGCGAGCACGCAGGAGCCCTCGCAGGGCGCGGGGCAAAGGCGCCCCGTCCACTCCGGAAAGTTGTTGGTCTTGTGCAGGCGTTCGCTCGCCGACTTCCACTTGTCCCGGTAGACGAGATCGTTCCAGTCCGGGATCAGATTGCCCAGCGGACACCCCTGGTGGCAGAAGGGGATTCCGCAATCCATGCACCGCGCCCCCTGCGAGCGCAGGTCCTCGTCGGCGTACGGCAGGTAGACCTCGTGCCAGTCGTGGATCCGCTCCACGACGTCGCGAGTCGCCTGCTTCTGCCGGTCGATCTCGACGAATCCCTTCAGCTTTCCCATGATTCTGTATGCCGGGGCCGGAACCGGCCCCGCGAGCGTTACCGGACCGTCTGGGCAACGAGGCGGACGGTAGCGTGAACCCCCTAATATAGAGCCCCGGCCGGCTGTTGGCAACCGCGGCGCGCAGACTCCTAGCCGGCGCCGGTGCCGACCAGCTCGGCGAAACCGGGCTCGCGCGACTCGGCCCGCGCCTTCGCCTCGGCCATCAGCACCCGCTTGTAGTCGCGGGGCATCACCTTCACGAATGCCGGACGCGACGTGCTCCACTGGTCGAGCACCGCCTGCCCGCAGGCGCTGGCGGTGTGATCGACGTGGCGCCTGATCAGGCGCTGCACCAGCTCGGCGTCGTCGTCGTCGAGCGCCTCCAGATCGACCATGCCGGGATTGCAGCGGTCGGCGAAGGTCCCGGTTCGGTCGAGCACGTAGGCGATTCCGCCGCTCATGCCGGCCGCGAAGTTCCGGCCGGTCCGTCCCAGAATCACCACGCGGCCGCCGGTCATGTACTCGCAGCCGTGGTCGCCGACTCCCTCGACCACCGCGCTGACCCCGCTGTTGCGCACCGCGAACCGCTCTCCCGCGACGCCGCGCACGAACGCCTCGCCGCCGGTGCCGCCGTACAACGCGACGTTGCCGATGACGATGTTGTCCTCGGCGACGAACGTCGCGGCCCGCGGTGGATAAACGGCGAGGCGTCCCCCCGAGAGTCCCTTGCCGAAGTAGTCGTTGGCGTCTCCCTCGATGGCCAGGGTGATCCCGGTCGGGAGGAACGCGCCGAAGCTCTGTCCGGCGGACCCCGTGAACGTGACGTCGATCGTTCCGTCGGGCAGCCCCGCTCCGCCCCACCGGCGGGTGACGGTCGACCCCAGCATGGTGCCGACGGTCCGGTTGACGTTGCGAATCGGCAGGGTGAACGCCACCGGCGTCCGGTGTTCGATCGCCGGCGCGCAGCGCTCGATCAGGGTGTTGTCCAGCGCCCGTTCCAGGCCGTGGTCCTGCCCGCGCACCCGCCGCCGCGCCACCGTGTCGGGCACGTCGGGGTTGAGCAGGATCGGCGACAGGTCGAGCCCCCTCGCCTTCCAATGGTCGACGGCGCCGGTCGTATCGAGTCGGTCGACGCGGCCGATCATCTCCTCCATGGTGCGGAAGCCGAGCTCGGCCATCAGCTCGCGCACCTCGTCGGCCACGAACCGGAAGTAGTTCTCGACGAACTCGGGGCGTCCGGTGAACTGCTTCCGGAGCTCGGGGTTCTGGGTCGCGATGCCGACCGGACACGTGTCGAGATGGCAGACCCGCATCATGATGCATCCCGAGACCACGAGCGGGGCGGTGGAGAACCCGTACTCCTCGGCCCCGAGGAGGGCCGCGATGACCACGTCGCGGCCCGTCTTCATCTGTCCGTCGGTCTGCACGACGATGCGGTCCCGCAGGCGGTTCAGCACCAGCACCTGCTGCGTCTCGGCGAGCCCGAGCTCCCAGGGCACCCCGGCGTGCTTGATGCTGGTCAGCGGCGAGGCGCCGGTGCCGCCGTCGTGCCCGGAGATGAGCACGACGTCGGAGTGTGCCTTGGCCACCCCTGCGGCAACCGTGCCCACGCCCACCTCGGCCACGAGCTTGACGTGCACCCGCGCCCGCGGATTCGAGTTCTTCAGGTCGTGGATCAGCTGCGCGAGGTCCTCGATCGAGTAGATGTCGTGGTGCGGCGGCGGGGAGATCAGGGTGACCCCGGGGGTCGAGTAGCGGATCTTGGCGATGAAGGGGTAGACCTTGAACCCCGGCAACTGGCCGCCCTCGCCCGGCTTGGCCCCCTGCGCCATCTTGATCTGCAGGTCGTCGGCGTTCACGAGGTACTCGCTGGTGACCCCGAACCGTCCCGAGGCGACCTGCTTGACCGCGCTCCGTCGCAGGTCGCCGTTCGCGTCGGGCTCGAACCGGGCCGGGTCCTCGCCCCCCTCGCCGGTGTTGGACTTGCCGCCGATGCGGTTCATCGCGATCGCCAGCGTCTCGTGGGCCTCGGCGCTGATCGACCCGAACGACATCGCGCCGGTCGCGAACCGCTTGAAGAGGGACTCCGCCGGCTCGACCTCGTCGAGGGGGATCGGCGCGGCGGCCGGCCGGAGCGCGAACAGGCCCCGGAGCGTCGCGCGCTTGCGGTTCTGGTCGTTGACCAGCCGGGCATAGTCCCGATAGATGG
This sequence comes from Vicinamibacterales bacterium, assembly GCA_965206705.1. Classification (GTDB taxonomy): domain Bacteria; phylum Acidobacteriota; class Vicinamibacteria; order Vicinamibacterales; family UBA8438; genus JAJEEA01. The sequence continues at coordinate 245,074 of CBDBKJ010000003.1, forward strand.
CGTACTGTCCGCTGCGGGTGGCGTGCTGCAGCTTGTAGACGGTATCCGGGTTGAACAGGTGGTACTCGCCGTCGCGCCGCCACTGATACTCGCCGCCGCTGTCGAGCTCGTCGTCCTCGTCGCCGCGGGTCGGGAACGCCAGCCGGTGCCGCTGCTTCACCTCCGCTTCGACGGTGTCGATGCCGATGCCCCCCAGCCGCGACGCGGTCCACGTGAAGTAGCGATCGACGAACGCCTTGTTCAGCCCCACCGCTTCGAAGATCTGGGCGCCGCGATAGCTCTGCAGCGTCGAGATGCCCATCTTCGACATCACCTTCAGCACGCCCTTGGTGAGCGCGCGAATGTGATGGCGGATGCCCTGCCGGGGGTCGAGGTCCGCGACGTCGCCCCGTTCGATCATCTCCTCGATCGTCTCGAACGCCAGATACGGGTTGATCGCGCCGGCCCCGTACCCCAGCAGCAGCGCCATGTGGTGCGCCTCGCGGGGCTCGCCCGACTCGACGATCAGGGCGCACCGGGTCCGAGTGCCCTCGCGCACGAGGTGGTGGTGCACGCCGGCGGTGACGAGGAGGGCGGGGATCGGGGCGTGGTCGGCGTCCACGCCGCGGTCCGAGAGCACGATCAGGGCGCAGCCGTCGGCGATGGCGGCGCTGGCCCGGCCGCACAGCTCGTCCATCGCCGTCTCGATGCCGCCCGCGCCGTCGCGCGGGTCGAACAGCGTGGACAGCGTCACCGCCCGCAGGGCGGGGTCCGGGTTGTGCCGGATCCGGGCGGTCTCCTCGTTGTCGAGGATCGGATACTCGATGCGGATCTGGTGACAGGACTCCGGCTCCGGCTTCAGCAGGTTCCGCTCGGCCCCCAGGGTCGAGCTCATGTCGGTGACGAGCTCCTCGCGGATGGCGTCGAGGGGCGGGTTCGTGACCTGGGCGAACAGCTGCTTGAAGTAGTCGTAGAGCAGCCGCGGCCGGTCGGACAGCACCGCCAGGGCCGTATCCGTGCCCATCGATCCGACCGGCTCGACGCCCTGCGCGGCCATGGGGCCGAGCAGCAGCCGCAGGTCTTCCTCGGTATAGCCGAACGCCCGCTGGCGCCGCCGCAGCGATTCACCATCGACCGGCGCCGGGGCGGGGGCCGGCGGCAGTTCGGCGAGCTGGACGACCTGGGCGTCGAGCCATGCCTGGTAGGGATGCTCGGCCGCGAGCCCCGACTTGATCTCCTCGTCGTCGATGATGCGGCCCTGGGCGGTGTCCACCAGGAAGATGCGTCCCGGATGCAGCCGCTCCTTGACCAGCACGTTCTCCGGCGGCAGGTCCAGCACGCCGACCTCGGACGCCATGACCACGAGGTCGTCCTTGGTCACGTAGTAGCGGGAGGGACGCAGCCCGTTGCGATCGAGGACCGCCCCGACCACCGTGCCGTCGGTGAACGCAATCGAGGCGGGGCCGTCCCACGGCTCCATCAGGGCCGAGTGGTACTCGTAGAACGCCCGCCGGTCGGCCGCCATCGACTCGTGCTTTCTCCACGGTTCCGGAATCATCATCAGGACCGCGTGCGGCAGCGATCGGCCGGTCATGACGAGGAACTCGAGCACGTTGTCGAAGGTGGCGGTATCGCTCTGGTTCTCCTCGATGATCGGAAACAGCTTCCGGAGGTCGTCCCCCAGCAGATCCGACTCGCACAACGCCTCGCGCGCCCGCATCCAGTTGATGTTGCCGCGCAGCGTGTTGATCTCGCCGTTGTGGGCGATGTAGCGGTAGGGATGGGACAGCGGCCACGACGGGAACGTGTTGGTGCTGAAGCGCGAGTGGACCAGCCCGATCGCCGACGCGAGGTCGGGGTCCACCAGATCCGGGAACATGGTGGTGACCTGGTCGGCGATCAGCATGCCCTTGTAGACGATGGTCTGCGACGACAGGCTGGCCGCGTAGAACCCGTCGCCGGCGTCCAGCTCCAGGCCGTCGACGGCGTGCTCGATGCGCCTGCGAATGACGTAGAGCTTGCGTTCGAATCGAAGCTGCGCGCCGGGGCCGGCGCCGAGCGCGGGGTTCCGTCCGACGAACACCTGCCGGATGACCGGTTCGCCCTGGCGCGCGGTGGCGCCGAGCGGGCTGCTGTCCGTGGGGACGTCGCGCCAGCCGAGCAGGGTCTGGCCTTCCTCGTCGACGATGCGGGCAATCAGCGCCTCGACCCGGCGCCGCGCGCTCGCCTGTCGCGGCAGAAACAGCATGCCCGCGCCGTACTGCCCTTCCGGGGGCAGGGTGAACCCGAGCGCGGCGGTCTCGCGCCGGAGGAACCGGTCGGGAATCTGCAGCAGCAGCCCGGCGCCGTCCCCGGTGTCGGGCTCGCACCCGCAGGCGCCGCGATGGAGCAGGTTGATGCCGATCTCGAGCGCCTGATCGACGAGCTTGCGCGAGCGCTGCCCCCGGATGTGGACCACGAACCCCACCCCGCAGGAGTCGTGCTCGAACCTGGGATCGTAGAGCCCCTGGCCGGTTGCGTGTGGCCGTCCTTCCGATCCGCTCATGGGTTCGCTCCCTGTGGGTCGCTGCCCGTCGTTCGGGCCGAGGTCCGCGGCCGTGCGCCGCGGGTTCTCGCGGTCCGGCGGGTTCCGGCCGCGGCGGTCACGCGGGCCGTCTCATCGGCGCCGAGCAGCTTGATGAACTCGGTGACGGCGGGATGCAGCCGTCGATTGCTTCGATGCACGATGCTGAGCGGCCGCACCAGCGGCGGCTCTCCCGCCGGCAGCAGCAGCGGCGCCTGCACCAGGGTGCCGCGGCGCAGCTCGCGGCGCAGGGTCGGCTCGGGCAGGATCGCGATGCCCGCCTCCTCGTCGACCGCCTGCTTGATGGTCTCGATGTTGTCGAACTCCGCGGTGACGGTCACCTCGACGTGATGGCGCCGCAGGAACCGGTCGATCGCGCGGCGGACCGGCAGCTTCCGGTCGAACGCCACGAATCGCTCGGCCGCGAGATCTCCCGGCCGTACGCCGCCCCGCTCTGCCGCCAGGGCCGCGAACCGATGCGCGGGGGGGCACGCCACGACCATCGATTGGCGTTGCCAGGGGATGACCGCGAGCTCCCGGCGCGGGGTGACGAACGAGATCAGCCCCAGGTCGCACCGGTCGCTCAGCACCTGCTCGCAGATCTCGGCGGGGTGCATGTACTGGAGGTCGACCTCCGCCCCCGGGACCGCGGTGCGAAACCGATCCACGTACTGCGACAGATGGTGGACCCCCACGGAGTAGATCGTCGCGAGCCGCAGCGTCCGGCCCGATGGATTCTGCCGGTGCCGCACCGCGTCTTCCAGCTCGTGGTAGCGCTCGACGAGCTCCTGGCAGCCCTTGAAGAACAGTCGGCCCTCCGGGGTCAGTTGCCAAGGCCGCTTGGACCGGTCGATCAGCTGGGCGCCCAGGTGCCGCTCGAGCTGGCGCACCGCCTGACTGGCCGCCGACTGGCTGACCGAGTTGGCCCTGGCGCCGCGCGAGAAGCTCTGGTGCCGAACGACGTCACAGAAGATGTTCAGCGTTTCGACGTGCATGTGGCCGATCAATCTATCACAAACGGCTAATAGCGGGGCATTGCAGTATTAGCGTTTCTAATATCTGCGCCGCTGCCTGCCGGCGGCCCGGCCGCGGGACCGTTTCAGGAGCCCGTCCCGGCGTCCAGCCGTCTGCGAAGGATCTCGATCGGGGTCCCGGCCGGGGTGCTCGCGTGGAGGCCGAAGCGCGTCCCCGGTCCGGTGTGAGGGGTCAGGGTCCAGGGTGCGCCGCCGGACAGCGGGGCGAGGAACGATTCGAAGGCCGGACCGAGGGCCGAGAGGGTGTCCGGCGTGTTCGGGGCAAGGAGACGATCGTTCGAGACGCACTCGATCTCGTCGCCGCGGAAGCGTACCGGCCCGGCGAGGGCAGGGTCGTTTTCGAGCAGCCGGGCCGCGCGCAGCAGCATTCCCGCGACGGTGCGCAGCCGGGTCTCCAGCGGACCGTCCAGCGGTTGCGTTCGCACGTACTGAAGCCCCAGCCGGTTCCCGCCGCGGTCGAGGACGTATCGCCCCTCGTGGCCCACGAGGAGCACCAGGGGGCCGGTGGGGAGGTGGGTATAGTCGGCGACGTCGATCAGGAGCCCGTCCACCGCGCGGGTCTGGATCCAGCGATGGAAGACGGGGATGACGTCCCGCGGCGAGAGCGCCGACCCCTCGTCCAGAAAGAGCTTCAGGGCGATGCGTTGCACGGTCGTGGCGTCCGGTGCGGCGGCTGCGATGGCGTTCACGCGAGACTCCCCGAGACGGCCGCTCCGAGCGCCGGCGCCGCCGGCGCGCCGGCCAGCCGCGCCTCACAGGCATGGGTGGCTTCCAGAAAGAGCTGGGCCTCTTCGATCGACCGGCGCACCGAGTCGACGCCGGCGGGCGGCCCGGTGCGGGCGTGCCGCCGGAACAGATACTGGGCGAACTTCCCGCCGGCGAACCGATCGAAGAAGACCTGGGTGTCGTAGAAACGGGTCCGGAACTCGGCGACGATGCGATCCGGGTCGTCCGGGACGTCGATGAACTCGGTCTTGATCAGGCCTCTGGCCGCCTGCAGCATCGCCCCGTAGGCCAGCGCGTCCGCCTGCGCGACGTTGCCCGCTTCGAGCTCGAGCTGAGCTTCGAACACCTGGCTCTCGGCCCCGACGAGGTCGAACTCGGTCAGCGACACCACCTCGCCCGCGCATTCGCCGACCCCCATGTCCCCGATTCCGAACTCGCGCGGATCGCCCCAGTCGCGGTAGTAGTCGGGCGCCGCGTCGTAGTCGGGCACCGCCATCAGGTCCTGGATCATGCCGCGCAGCGCCCGTTTGCCGATCCGCGCCGTGAACCCGTGGAACGTCTCCTCCCCGAGGCGGTCGTGCACGAAACGATCCGTGATCCGCTTCACCACCTCCGGGATCTCCCGGGCCGGGACCGCGCCGATCGCGAGCCCGTAGGCCCCGCCGTTTTCGACCCACTTGCCGCCGAGCACCACCTGGAAGTGCGGAACCACCCGCCCCCGCACGTGCCGGCTCACGCCGTAGAACCCGAGGTCGCTGATGTGATGCTGGCCGCACGAGTTGAAGCATCCGCTGACCTTGATCCGCAGTTCGCGGACCGCGTCGTCCAGGGTGTCCATCTGCTGCCGGACCCGCCGTTCGAGCTCGGCCGCCAAGCCCCGCGACGAGGCGATGCCGAGCTTGCAGGTATCGGTGCCCGGGCAGGCGGTGATGTCGCCGATCGACTGCGCGCCGGGCCGGCTCAGGCCGATGGCGTCCAGCTCGCGGTGCAACGCGGGCAGGTCCGACTCGCGCACCCAGCGCAGCACGATGTTCTGCTCGACGGTCGTTCGCACCGTATCGCCGACGAACCGGCGGGCGATGTCGGCCAGCCGGCGGAACTGGTCGCTGTCGATGTCGCCGAGCGGCAGGCTCACCGTCACCGCCGCGTATCCCGGCTGCTGCTGGCGATAGACGTTCGAGCGGGACCAGGCCGCGAAGCTCGACGCGCCCGGCTCCCCGTCGAGCGGCTCGCCGTCCTTCAGCGGCTGCTCGGCCGCCGACGACAGGTCGTCGAGATAGGCGGTCCAGCGCTCGTCGGGGGCGAGGTCCCGGCGCTCCTCCTCCACGAGCCGCCGAAACTCGTCGATCCCGAGCTGGGCGACCAGGAACTTGATGCGGGCGCGGGCGCGGTTGCGTTTCTCGCCGAGCCGGGCGAAGACCCGCGAGATCGCCTGCAGCGTCGGGAGGACGTCGGCCTCGGCCATGAACGGATCGAAGAGCCTGGCCTCGTGGGGCACCGCGCCGAGGCCGCCCCCGACGTGGACCTCGAACCCGCGCTGCGTCCCCGCGCCGGTCTCCCGGGTCACCGCGATCGCTCCGAAGTCGTGCATGTTGACGAGGCCGCACGCGTGCTGCCGGCACCCCGAGAAGGCCACCTTGAACTTGCGGCCGAAGTCCTGGGCATCGGGATGCCCGAGCAGGAACCGCATGGACGCCCGGGCGTAGGGGGTCACGTCGAACGTCTCGTCGCGGCAGACGCCGGCGAGGGGGCAGGCGGTGACGTTGCGGACGGTGTTGCCGCACGCTTCCCGCGTGGTGATGCCGACGGCGGCGAGGCGGCGCATCAGGGACGGCGTGTCCTCGAGGTGGACGAAGTGGAGCTGCACGTCCTGCCGGGTCGTGATGTGGCAGATCCCGTCGCTGTACTCCTCGGCGAGGTCGGCGAGGGTGTCCATCTGCTCGGGCGTCACGCCCCCGAACGGGATCTTGATCCGCTGCATGCCGGGGGCGTCCCAGATCGTGTCGGGACCCTTGGTGCGGCCGTTCGAGGGGAACGCGAGCGCCTTGACCCCGTTGCCGTCGTTCCGCTGCCCGTTGTCGTAGCGCTGTCCGTAGGCGCCGCGCCGCAGGCGGGTCTCCGCGAACACCTTGTCGTCGATCCGCCCCTGGCGCTTGAGGGCGATCTGGTTCTCGTAGGTGTCGATCTCCCGCGCCAGCTCCGCCGGGATGCGGTCGCCGAGTCTGTCCTTCCAGGTCATCGTGAGCTCCAGCCCTTTCGCTCGACCGCCATCGCGGCGTCCGGCATTGCCTCGTCCAGCACTGCATGCAGATCGACGACGTCGCCGATGACGATCGTGCCCGGGATGTCGACGGCGGCGGGGTGCGGGGCCGCCCCCAGTTGTCCCAGCGTCCCGGTCCAGACGCGGGTGCGCGGCGCGACGGTCGCGCACACGATCGCGGCCGCGGTGTCCGCGGACCAGCCGCGGTCGAGCAGGCAGGCCGCCACCGCGGCGCGGCGGCCCAGCCCCATCAGCACGACGATCGTCAGCGACCCCGGGGCCAGCGCGCTCAGCACCGGTCGAAAGCTCGATGCGTCGTGGCCGGACACGACCACGAACCCCGAGGCCACGCCGCGATGGGTGAGGGGGATTCCCGCGAGGGCGGGGGCGGTGATCGCGGTCGTCAGCCCCGGCACCACCTCGAACCCGATTCCGGCGCTCCGCAGGGCCAGGGCTTCTTCACCGCCCCGCCCCAGCACGTAGGGGTCGCCCCCCTTCAGCCGGACGACGCGGCGTCCGCGGCGGGCGGCGCGGACGAGGATGCGGATGATGGTGTCCTGACGCACCGATCGGCGGCCCGCCCGCTTGCCGACGCAGAAGCACTGCGCCCGGCTCGCCAACGCCACGATCTCGGGGGCCACGAGGGCGTCGTAGAGCACCAGATCGGCCGTCCGCAGCCGGTCCAGCGCCTGCACCGTCAGCAGCCCCGGCTCGCCCGGACCCGCCCCGACCAGCGACACGAATCCCGGGGTCGGGGCGGGTCCGGGGGCGGCGCCGATGACACCGGTCACCTGCCGTCGAACGGGCGCCGCCGGTTGCCGGGGTCGCGGTCTCATCCTTCTGCAGTCGTCGTTCGGTCGTCGTAGAGGGCGGCCAGCGCCCGCAGAAGCAACGGCCGCCGCCGTTCCATCGGCACGCGGCCGGCGACCCATCCCGCCCGCTGCTCCGCCGCGACGGCCAGCCACCGCTGCACGTCGTCCTCGGGCAGCAGCGCCTCGATCGCCTCGCGAATCAGCCCCGCCAGGGCCGGCGCCCGGCCATCGGTCGAGATGGCCGCGGTGACGCCCCCCCGCCGGACCACGCCTCCGAGATAGAGGCTGGCGTTCCGCGGGTCGTCCACCGCGTTGACGAACAGACGTCGGCCTGCCGCGGCCAGCGCCACCGCGCGATTGACGTCCGCCGGCGCCGCCGCGACCACGAGCCACGCGCCGTCGAGGTCCGAGGCCTGAAATCGGCGGCGGCGGATGGCGACACCGCTGCCCGCGATCGCGTCCGTGACGTCCGGCGCGACGACGGTCACGCGCGCGCCCGCATCGAGCAGCGCCCGGAGCTTGGACGCGGCCACCGGCCCGCCTCCGACCACCGTCACCGGCCGGTTCGTCAGCTTGAGGAACGCCGGAAAGAGGGGCGTCGTTGCCGGTGTGGACATGGCCGATAGCGGTGATACGGATGGCGCCGGGCGCGCCGTCGCAAGTCGTGATGCATCCTCGCGGTCGGCGGGCGCGTCGGTCGCAGCCGCGGGTTCAACAAAAAAAAGCCCGGGGCCGTTTCGGCCCCGGGCTTTCGGTCTCTCGCGTTGGTGCTTGCTAGCTCTTGGCGTTGTGCATCACCTCGACACGACCGTCAGCGTGGGGGCCTCGGCGGCCTCCGGACAACAGCAACAACAGGCCATTCCTTCGGACAACGTCACAACCCCTATCTTGTACCTCGCGGCGGCCCGCCGAGTCAAGAGCCGCAATGTCACAATTGCCGAGGCCGGGTCTCGCCGGATTCCATGCCATCGAGGTCAGGAACAGCCGGTCGGTGCGTCCGAGCGACCTCCGGGGGCTGAGGACGCTCCACGGGGACTACCCCGAGTCGTCGCCGCTCCTCCGGTATCCGGGGTGAGGAAGCCCTGGAGCGAAACGGCATTCGATGCGTGCCGGTCGACCGGGTTCTGCGTGGCTTGATCCCCGGCCGGGTTCTTCCACGCTGAAGCAGGGCCCGGCCCGATCGGCCCGCGGTCGATGCAGGGCGGGGGATGCAGGGCACCGGGAGCGAGGGAGTTGCCGGACGGGGTTCGCGCCGCGGCCCGCCCTCCTGCCGGCGAGGACCGCTTACACTGGGGCGCCATGGTGACGATGGAAGCCGTCAACGAAGTGGTGCTGCGCGCCGCCGCGGCGGTGCTGGAACGGTATCGCGCCGGCGACACGTGGGTGCGGGCGAAGGCGGACGGGTCGCCGGTGACCGGCGTCGACCTCGCGGCCGACGCGATCCTGCGCGACGGGCTGGCCGCACTGGACCCCGCGATCCCGTATCTGTCCGAGGAGCACGAGATACCCCCCTACGCGGTGCGCCGGCGATGGCGCCGCTACTGGCTCGTCGACCCCCTCGACGGGACGAAGGAGTTCGTCAACCGTACCGGCGAGTTCACCGTCAACGTCGCGTTGATCGAGGACGGCGCCCCGGTGCTCGGGGTGGTGGCGGCGCCCGTCGCGGGGTTGCTCTACTATGCCCGTACCGGGGAGGGCGCGTGGAAGCGAGAGGGGAACGGTCCGCCGCGGCGTCTCCGGTCGACCCTGTCCAGTCCGTCCGATCCCCTCCGCGTCGTCGAGAGCCGGTCCCACCCCAGCGCGGCCCTCGAGAGGTTTCTCGAGCCGATGACCGTCGTCGAGCGAGTCAAGCGCGGCAGCTCGCTGAAGTTCTGCGTGGTCGCCGAGGGACGGGCCGACGTCTACCCGCGGCTCGGCCCGACCATGGAATGGGACGTCGCGGCCGGCGACTGCGTCCACCGCAGCTCCGGCCACCCCGAGCCCCATTCCGGCACCCTGCGCTACAACAAGCCGTCGCTGAGAAACGGCAGCTTCGTCGTGGGGCTGCGGCCGGGAACCTACACGTTGCCCGGCGAGGGAGACCCGATACAGTGACCTGCAACCGATCACATGCCTTCCAGTCGTCCTCCGTCCAGTCGTCGAACAGGCCGGGACGCTCTGGACCTTCATCGCACCGTTCGAGCTCGAGCGGTCCGCCGCCGGGCGCGTTGGCGACCAGCCACTGGCCGAGCGACTGCTTCGGCGGTCCGTGTTTTCCGTCAACGAGAACCAATGTTCACGCCCTTTCCCGTGTGAAACGACACTCAGCATGAACCGGCCTCCCGTCGGTCGCGGCGGTTCGTGCCCTCGGGGGAGCGGCGCCGCCACCACGCCGCCACCAGGCTCCCGACCAGCGAGTGGAAGACGCTGGCGATCGCGCTCGGGATCGCCACCAGGGGGTTCGCGAAGTTCTGCTGAGCCAGCACGACGCCGAGCCCGGTGTTCTGCATGCCGACCTCGATCGACACCGTCCGGGCCGCCACCTCGCGCCCGAGCGCCAGCCGGCCGGCCAGATAGCCGAACAGGAAACCGCAGGTGTGCAGGCTGACGACCGCGAGGACCAGCCGCGGGCCGGCGTCGATGATCCGCTCGCGTCCCGCGCCGATGACCGAGGCCACGATCAGGGTGATGGCGGCAATCGCCACGAGCGGCGCAATCGGCAGCACCCGGTCGATGGCGCGGGGGAACCGCCACTTGAGCATCACCCCCGCGGCCACCGGCAGAATGACGACCTGGACCGTGCTCAGCAGCAGCCCGCCGGCCGGGACGTCGACCCGGCTGCCGGCGAGGAGGGCGGTCAGGACCGGCGTCATCACGACCGCGAGCAGCGTGGACAGCGCCGTCAGCGTCACCGACAACGCGACGTCCGCCCGCGCCAGATACGCGATGACGTTCGAGGCGGTGCCGCCCGGACAGCACGAGACCAGCACGAGGCCGACCGCGAACGGGGTCGGCAGCGCGAAGAGATACCCGAGGCCCCACCCCAGCGCCGGCATCAGCGTGTACTGCAGGACGACCCCCGGCAGCACCCGGCCGCGTTCGCGCCCCACCCGGCGAAAGTCGTCGAACCCGAGGGTCATCCCCATGCTGAGCATGATGACGCCCAGGCCGATGGTGATCAGGGGGCCGCTGAACCACGTGAACAAACCCGGCCGGATCAGCGCCGCGATGCCCGCGGCCAGCACCCAGAGCGGAAACGCCGACGTCAGAGCGGAGATCATGGGTACGGCGATCATGCGCCGAGTGGTGACCGCGCGCAACCGGACCCGGTCTGCCGGAGCTCGTCCCGGCGCAGGAATCCCCGGGGATCGGAAGTCGGCTTTCCGGGGTAGGATTTGCTTGAGAGTCAGCGATGCGACAGATCGTCCTGATCTTCTGCTGCAGCGTCGCGGTCGGCGTGTCGAGCCTCGGCGGGTTCTTCCGGTTTCATGGAGCGGAGAGCGCGTGAAGCAGGCACCCTGGCATGGGCGGCTTGACGAGGAGAGAAACCATGACCACGTTTGCAATAGTAGCTATGGTGATGGGAATGGCTGGGCTCGTCTTTGGCATACTGGGTTTCGTTTTCGCTCTCAACGCCAACCGAAGGGGCGGCACGGGCGGATGCCGCGGAGAATCGCGCGGGTAGGTGAGGCGGAGGGAGCGGCAGACCGGCGGACCCCCGATTCTGAATCTCCGATGACCTCCACCGACCTGTTCCGGCGCGCCGGCGAACGGTTCGACGCGGCGAACGCGGAAGACCCGAACCGCGAGCTCGTGGACGGGGTCGCGCAGCCGAAAGAGCTGGTCTACGCCCGTCGGATGACTGCCTGCCTCGATCGGTTCCGGCCGGATGCGCCGGAAGCGGTCCGGCTGGCCGCCCGCTGCCAGCACATTCGGCGGTGGACGATCCCCCGCACCGACTACCCGGACGGCCGCGACGGCTACCGCCGGTGGCGCACGGACCTGGCCCGTTTTCATGCCTCGACGGCCGCCGCCATCCTGCGCGGCGTCGGCTACCGCGACGATGTCGTGGCGCGGGTCGAGTCGCTGCTCCGCAAGGAGCGGCTGAAGGCCGACCCCGACGTTCAGCTTCTCGAAGACGTGATCTGCCTGGTCTTCATCGAGCACTACCTGGCCGACTTCGCGCCGAAGCACGACGACGAGACGCTGCTCGGGGTGCTTCGCAAGACGTGGCGGAAGATGTCCGATGCCGGGCAACGCGCCGCCCTCGCGCTCGACCTGCCGGCGAATGTGCGCGCCCTCGTCGAAAGGGCGGTGGCGTCACCCGCCGAGTGATACGGCGCCGGCCGCGCCCGGCGCCGGCGCCGGAACCGCCGCGGGGGGGTGCACGATTCTCGCCGTGAACGGCAGCAGGAACAGGTTGCCGGCCAGACGCCCTCCCAGGATCGCGGTCGCCGCCGCCACCGCGCCGACCCAGGACAGCACCTGCGTGGTGACCGTGAGCAGCAGCACGACCACCGCGACCTCGAGAATTCCGGCCCAGGTGATCGGCGCCGTCTGGCGGGCGTGGACGAGCACCGACCGCTGAAAGCAGATCCACACCGACCCGGCCGGGAGCAGCGCGAGGATCTGCGCCGGCAGCAGCGCGAACGCCGCGAGCTCGGGCGAGAGGCCCGACACGTCCTGGAACCAGACGGTGGCCAGCGGGGTGAACACGATGAGCCCGAGGCTGCCGGCGGCGAGTCCCGCGAGCACGCATCCGAAGTTGCGGATCGGCCGGTACTGCTGCCAGCGGTCGCCGAACAGCGCGATCCCCACCTCCTGATACGACAGCCCGAGCGCGCGGAACAGGAAGGTCAACCCGTGGATGACCGGCAGGACCGCCAACGACTCCAGGGGAGCGCGGCTCTGGCCCACGAAAAAGGTCACCGCCGGTTGCACCGCCATCGCGAGGACCGAGGTCATGGCCAGCGGCAGGTAGAAGTGGAAGATGGCCGGCATCGTCAACACGGGGTCGGCCGCCGCGGGGTCGGCCCGGCCGCTCTCGATCGACGCCACGACGTGCCGGGTCATGAAGCGGCTGGCCAGGGCCTCGACGATGACCCCGGTGGAGAGCGCGATGGTGCCCACGTGGATGCCGTGCAGCCCGGGCACCCGCGCCGCGACCAGGGCCGCCACGGTCATGCTGGCGAGACGCAGCGCGGTGCCGTAGGTGATCAGGCGGGTCAGGTGGCGGCGTATCAGCAGGCCCTGCCGGAACCGCCGGTACCCGATGGCCATCGGCCACGGCAGCATGATGGCGAGCCCGTGGTGGGTCAGACGGGCCACCTCGGGCGGCAGGCCGACGAGCGACGTCGCGATCCAGTCGAACACCGGGGGGAGCACCACGACGCCCTGGACGAGGGTCAGCGCCGCGCTGAGCGTGTACGTGAAACGCCGCAGCGCAGCGTAGCTCGCGGCATCGGTGACAAGGGCGGTCGAGGCGGCCATCAGCATGATGACCGGCGCCTCGATGATGATCGCGAGCGCGAAGGCCACCCCGAACGCGGCCAGATTCTCGATCGGCTGTGCCAGCCGGGCGATGATCGCGGCCAGGTACGGCCCCTCCGCCGCCATCATCACCCAGGTGCCGGCGAGAGGCAGCCAGAACGCCGCAATCCGGGGATAGGTCAGGGGCTCGGCAGACATGGCAAACAGACCATGTTACCGCGCCGAGTCCGCTCGTGGCACTATATCGAAAAGTGCCCGAATCACCGTCGTTGAAGAGCGCTGACCCGTCCCCACCCGCGCTCTCCCCCGGCGAGCCGCCACCTCCATGAGGATCATTGGCGAGGTCGCCGGCGTGCTGGTGCTCGCGTGCGCCCTCTACGCGGTAGCGGGCGGTCTGGGTATGCTGTTCTGGTGGCTCGTGGTGCTGTTCACGCGGGGCGGTTGACCCCCCGCCTCCACACCCTGCCCCCTTTGGGCACCTTCTGATGTAATCCCCCCTGGTTGCGGGGAAGAACCCGACGAGCTTGCTGAATCGCGTGTTCCCCGGGACCGGCGGGGGCGCAGCCGGCTAACCCCACTGTGCGGCGGGCCTCGCTTCCGGTCAGGAACTGACAGGGCATCGACGAGCGACTTGCACGGCGACCGCGGTCTGGTCGATGAGGAGGGGTCCATATCGGGCTGCTAGGATCACGGCATGGACCAGCAGACTGCCCGCGAGCTGATCGCCGGCGCGTCGCGCATCGTCGGCTTTACGGGCGCGGGCATCTCGACCGAGTCGGGAGTCCCGGACTTTCGCAGCCCCGACGGGGTGTGGGCGCGGAACCGGACCGTCGAGTTCCAGGAGTTCGTGTCGAGCGAGGCGGGGCGGGTCGAGTACTGGCGCCAGAAGGCGGCGGCGTGGCCCGCCATGCGCGAGGCGCAGCCGAACGCGGGACACTACGCGTTCGTCGACCTGCACCGCCAGGGCCGGCTGCCGGCCCTGATCACGCAGAACATCGAGCGGTTGCACCAGCGGTCGGGATTGCCGGCCGACACGGTGCTGGAGCTCCACGGCACCACCACCGAGGCGGTGTGCCTGACGTGCGGCGACCGGATCACGTCCGACGACGCGTGCCGGCGCATCGAGGCGGGCGAGCGGGCGCCGCGCTGCCGGGCGTGCGGCGGGCTGCTGAAGCCGGCGACGATCTCGTTCGGCCAATCCATGCCGCTCGACGTCATGACGCGGGCGCAGGCGGCGGCCGAGACCTGTGACCTGCTGCTCGCGGTCGGCTCTTCGCTGGTGGTCGAGCCCGCCGCCTCGATTCCCCGCGTGGCGAAGGCGGCCGGGGCGCGCCTGGTCATCGTCAACCGCGAGCCGACCCCCCTGGACGGCATCGCCGACGTGGTGGTGCGGGGCGAGATCGGCGCCGTCCTGCCTGTAATGGTTGGCGCTCGCGGCTGATGGGTCGAAGGGTGGAAGTATCATAGGAAGTGAATCGCCATGAACAGATTCACCATCCAGCAGTCTGAGATCGAGTTCGAATCGAAGTTCGCTTCTCGACTCTGGCCTGTCGTTCACGAGGTTCCCGTGCTCTACGACGCGCTGCTGGACGAACTGGCCTACGTCGGTCTTTCCAGCATGGACCTGCGTCCGGACGCCGGTAACGGCTCCGTGGGCGGCGCCGGTCTTGGGGTCGGGCTGTTCGGAGGCAAGGCCAACGTGAGGATCGGTCTGGACAGCGTTCGCTTCCATACCTCCTCGCCGATATCGCAGATCGTGGACTCCGTCGACGGCGTGCTCGGCGCGGTCCGACGCGCATCGCCCGAGCTTCGCTTCAAGACCCATGCGATTTCGTTCGCCTATCATGGACTGATCGAAGGAATGAAGGCCGCCGAGTTCGTCCGCCGATTCGTTCCGAACTCGGTGAACATCGACGGCTTCGGAGATTGTCTTGGCGCCGGAGCCGCCCTGTACTTCGGTGAAGCTCCACCGATGCTCAGTTCCACGTTGACCCTGGACGTGTCCCGCGTGGTCCAGGATGGTCTCTTCGTTCGGGTATTCATGGTGATGGACGGAGCAGTCGGGACCAGCGCGGCGATCCGGATTCTGGCGGAAGAACGGGCAGGGGCGGCGCTGACGGCCGTGGGCCTGGAGAACGCCTGAGAGGGCCATGTTCGGACAGCAGCTTGGGCGTCTCGAGATCGACCATCCGGTGGAACCGCCGTTCGCTGCGGCGGTGGATGTCGGACACCCGTGGCCGCTGGCCGACGGTACCGGGTTCAGCGGGGGTCGGGGGTGGTTCGTGACGGGCCCTCCGCGTATCGACCCGGGCGCGTTCGCCCGAAGAAGGGATGCCTGGGGGTTCCAGGACGTCGAGGTTCGTGTTGCCCCGCCGCCCGTCGAGCGCGGAACGAGTCTCCAGGCCACGGCGGATCTGGCTTCACGCCGGCCGACGGCGGCTATCGAGGTGATGCTCCGTCAGCTTCTGGCCGACCATCGCGTCCTGGCCGCGCGCAAGCTGGCCGATGCCGTTCCCCTGGACCAGGCCTTGGACGAATCCCTGCGACGTGTGCTGGTGGTGCTGGCGGAGCCGGTCGTCCGGCGCAGACTGCCTGCAGGGCCGAAGAGTGCCGACAACTTCGAGTGGTTGCGGAGAAACGGCGGAAGCCATGCCGGCAGGTGGGTCGCTCTGGCCGACGGCGAGCTCCTGGCGGCCGATGAGTCCCTGGCTGCCTTGCGACGGAAGCTGGAGCAGCTCGCCCCGCACGTCAAGCCGTTCCTGCATCGCCTGTAGCGACCGCGATGCTCCATTGGCCTGACGGATCCGTCTTCGCGTCCGGAAGATCCTGCTTTCTCGACGAGGCCCCGGGTTATCCCTCGGAGACTGCGAGCGTTCATGTCCAGGTCAAGTTCGGCGACATCCGCGTTCTCGCGATGCTCGACACCGGAGCCTCCTGGTCGGTGCTGAGCGCCGAGCTGGCCGATGAACTCGGATTGTTCGACGGGGACGGTGAGCCCATGACCATCAACTCCAGGATGGGAACGGTCCAGGGGAGACTCGTGAGAGCGAAGACGACCCTGGTGGCCGACGATGGCGATTCCCTCGAGGTCGACTCGACCGTCTTCGTATCGCGCCAATGGCCCGCAGGGAACTTCATCGGCTATACCGGTTTTCTGGAGAGGATTCGATTCGCCATAGATCCGCAGCACAACGCGTTCATCTTTGGCGGACTGTGAAGTGACCGACTGGCCGGGTGCCGACCGGTTCGTCACCGGACGGGGTCGGTTCGGGCCGCTGGACGGTCTTGCCGGACAGGCGAGCCAGTCGAGCTTGATCGGGCCTGCGCGGACTGCACCGTGAGGGCTTGCCCACGGCACGAGTCCCCAGTGTGCCCTCTCCGCAGGAACCGGGGAGGAGGAAGGTGATGCAGATGCGGTTTTCGCGCGCTCTGGTGGCGATCGCGGCGGTCTGTCTCGCGGCGGGCTCGTCCCGCCCGGCGTTCGGGCAGACGGTCACCACGCGCGATCTCGAGCAGGCGGCCGGCAACACCTCTTCCTGGCTGATGTACGGCCGCGACTACAAGGGCCACCGCTTCGTGGAGCTCGACGAGATCACGCCGGAGAACGTGGACCGCCTGCAACCGGCGTGGGTGTTCGCCACCGGCGGGGACAACCGCGGCCTGCAGGCGACCCCGCTGCTGCACGAGGGCGTGCTGTACCTCTCGGCCGACGAGTCGCGTGTCTTCGCCATCGACGCCCGGACCGGCGCGAAGAAGTGGGGCTTCGAGCCGGAGATGTCCGACGAGGTCGAGCGCGTCTACTGCTGCGGGTCGAACAACCGCGGCGTGGCGCTGTTCGGCGAGCTCGTCTACGTCGGCACGATGGACGCGCGGCTGATCGCGCTCCACCGGGACACCGGCGCCGTCGCGTGGGAGACCGAGGTCGTCGACTGGCGGCAGGGCTACAGCATCACCGGTGCGCCGCTGGTGGTCAACGGCCTGGTCCTGACCGGGGTGGCCGGCGGCGAGTACGGCATCCGCGGCTTCGTCAAGGCCTACGACGCGATGACCGGCGAGCTCCGCTGGACCACCTACACCATCCCCGGCCCCGGCGAGCCCGGCAACGAGACGTGGCCCGGCGACACCTGGCGGAACGGCGGCGCCCCCACCTGGACCACCGGCGCCTACGATCCCGGGCTGAACCTCGTCTACTGGAACACCGGCAACGCGGCGCCGTGGAACTGCCACGTCCGGAGGGGCGACAACCAGTGGTCGGCCGCGACCGTCGCCCTCGACGCCGACAGCGGGGACATCCGCTGGGGCTATCAGTACACCCCCTGGGACTGCTGGGACTACGACGCGGTCAGCACGCCGGTGCTGGCCGACCTGACCCTGCCCGGCCACGGGCCCGTCAAGGCGCTGTTCCACCACGACAAGAACGGCTTCTTCTACGCGCTCGACCGCACCGACGGCCGGTTCCTGTACGGCGAGCCCATCGTGCCCGGCATCAACTGGGCCTTCGGCCTCGACCCGCAGACCGGCCGCCCGCAGGTCAATCCCGAGATGGTCGCGCAGTCCGGCGGACCCGAGGTCGGACCGATCATCCCCAGCCTCGAGGGCGCCATCGACTGGCAGCCCCTCGCCTACAACCCCGAGCTCGGCGCGCTCTATTTCATGTCCAACCAGTGGGCGATGGGCTACCGGTTCTGGGCCGAGGATCAGTTCGAGCCGCCGACGAACGGCGAGGCGTATCACGGCGGGGACTACCAGCAGTACCTGACGAGCGACAACCCCGGCAACTTCGTCGGCTTCGACGTCGTCGAGCGGAAGGTGCTGTGGCGGGTGGTGAGCCCGGCCCCGTTCTGGGCCGGCGCCGTGGCCACCTCGAGCGGACTGGTGTTCACGGGCGACATGCGCGGCTATTTCATGGCCATCGACGCGCGCAGCGGCGACGTGCTGTGGCAGTTTCAGACCGGTTCGGGCATCATCGGCAGCCCCATCACCTACGAGCTCGACGGGACGCAGTACTTGGCGGTGCCGTCCGGCGGCATCGGCGGCGACATGATCTTCTACTACACCGAGCCGAAGGCCGGGAACCTGTGGGTGTTCGCGCTCGACGGGGGTCCCCGGACCGTGCAGCCGGGGACGAACCTGACGCCGCTGCCGGGCGGCCTGCCCCGCGTCGGCGAGCCCGGCCACACCCTCGGCGGCCGCGTCCTGCCGGGGTACGGCTTCGAGCCCACCGAGGGCGCCGAGCCCGTCGCTCCGCCCTCTCCGCCCCCTGCGGCCCCCTCCGCGGTCGGGGACCCGGTGAACCCTGTGATCGGCGACGAGACCGCGGTCGCGGCCGGCGAGCGCATCTACCGCGCGCGCTGCGCCCTCTGCCACCGGACCGGCGGCGCCGCGAGCCCGAACCTGTTCCAGACCGGACTGCCCACGGGCCGGTTCCTCGACGCGGTTGCGCGGGGACGCGACGGCACGAACATGCCCGCCTTCGAGGAGCTGCTGTCGCAGGACGAGATCTGGCAGGTGCACGCCTTCCTGATGTCGCGCGACGCCCTCTGAGCCAGGATCGGAACGGGTCCGGAAGAGCGACGACCGCCAGGCTTCGAACCGCCGACCCTGCTGAGCTCGACGCCGAAGCACGACGGTAGGCTGTCAGGTGCGCAGCAGCCCGTCCAGGTCCGCGATGAGATCGCGGCCACGGTGATAGCCTCGGGCGGCCATCAGGGTGAGCGCGTGCCGCGCACGTTCCAGTTCGGCCTCGGAGGCGACGCGCAGCAGCGTTCTGAGGTCGACGAGATCCTGCGGGCGGGTCACGTCGTCGCGGGAGAGCACCTTAAGTGCAATCAGGTGTCCCGTGGTGGCGACGCGCATCGACAGATGTGGCAGGAGATCGAGGAGCTCGGCCTCGGCCACGATCTCCGTTTCGATCCCGGACGAGGCGAACAAGAGATCGACGACGATTGCTCGCGGCGCAGGCGAGCGCACGATTCGCACCGTCGCGAGCCGTCCTACGGCCTCGTGCTCGACGACGGATTCGATGCGGTAGTCGAGCGCATGAAGCGTGTGGACCAGGGCTTCGGCCTCGTTGTCGTCCGCCACGGCCACAGCCAGGTCCGCATCTCGAGTGAACCGCGGTTCGGTTCTCGCGGAGACCGCCAGGCCGCCGATCAACGCAAAGGAAGCGTGGGCGTGCGTGAGGTCGGCATCAATCCGATGCAGGGCCTCTTCGAGCGAGGTCCGCCCGCCGGTCGGCCCAGGCGACTCGTGGTCCGGGACTGTCACCGGATTCCGCTCCTGGTCGGTCGAAGAGCCACCGCCGAAGTTGTTGCTCGAGTTCCGCCTCGCTCGAATCCGGCTGACTTCTTCGCAGACTCTGGTACTTCAGCTTCAGGCCCGTGTCGAACAGATCGAGCGTGGTACGAAACGCACTCGCCACGGATGTCGTCGATCGGGCAGAACCCATGTGCGTACTGTATGGCGCGCTGCGGAGTTTCGCAAATGGACAACGCGGAACATCTCGCTATTCTGGCCGGAACGCGCACTGCTGCTGCCGCGTCGTGTTTGCGCTTGGAGCTCCGCACCTGAACACCTCCTTCGACCGAAGCCGTCAAGCTTCGATCGGAAGTGCACACAACCCGTTCGCTAACCGCAGCTGCCGGACGGAGCGGCATTCCGGCTCGAACAGCCGGGGGCTCGCTACGACGATGCACGCACAGCGCGCCCGGCTCGTCGCCACTCCATCCCCCGTGGGGCTTCTTCCGGGCTGGAGGTAGTCATGCTGTATAGGACGATCGCCGCCTCCTGGCCCTGGAACCGGTCCACCGTTCCCACCTTCGCCCGTGACCCGAGCGTTTGATGCAATGCCGCCACTTGGGTGTTGTAGGGAGCCACCATCAGGATATCGTCCAGCCGCAGCGGTTTCCGTGGCCCCGCGTCGTCGGTCCACGTCACGCCCTGCGCCGCCAGGTGCTCGAGATAGGCCCGTTCGTGGTCATCGCCCTTCTGGCCAAGCAGCCCGGCCCATGTCCCTCAGCGTTGGCTGTCGCGCTCGATAGCGGCGCCGGCTGGCGGGGGAAGCCCTCGGCCCGCATAGTAGAATCGGGCATGCGCCGGACCTTGCGCGTGAGGAGTAGAGCCATGAACGAACGACGCAGGCGGAGTGTGCTCCTGGTATGCGCGGTGGCGAGCGGCCTTCTGGCGGTCGTCGGATGTGTCGGCAGCGAACCGGAACGGCTCGTGATCGAGGCGGACGTCGATGCGGTCTCGGTCGCCGAGTCGGTGCAGATTCGGATCGCGGTTCGGGACAACCTGAACACGCCGGTGCCGGGCCAGGTGATTCGACTGTCCACCGACACCCCGGGCACGGTCCTGAGCGCGGAAGAGGTGGTGACGGGGGCGGCCGGCACCGCCGGCGTCACTCTCACCGCGTCGAATCAGGCCGGCGAGAACCGCATGGACGCCGTCGCCGGCGATCTGTCGGCGTCCCTCGTCGTGCCCGGCCTGCCCGGGCCGCCCGCCGGCGTCGCCGCGACCGCCGATCCGGAGCGCACCGTCAACGGCGGCATGGTCATCCTCGCCGTCGCCGTCACCGACCGCTTCGGCAATCCCGTATCGGATGTCCCGGTCGATCTGCAGGCGGCCGCGGACGGGTCGGCGTTGGACCTCGCCGGCGGCGAGACGGACAACGCGGGGTCGCTGACCCGGACGTTCACCACCGCCCCCGACCCGGGCGACAACACGGTCGAGGTCACGGTGCCGGGTCTGCCGCCGCGGACGCTCGTCGTGCCCACCCGACGTCTGTCCCGGTTGGCGATCCGGCCGGAACGGGCGGAGCTGGTGGCGGGCGGCACCCTGATCTTCGAAGCGACCGGCTTCGACGACAACGGGGGCGAGCTCGGGGTGCGGCCGCGGTGGACCCTCGCGGGAGACATCGGCGCGCTCGAGCCGTCCGGGACGTTCACGGCGGGAACCGCGGGCCGGGGCAGGGTGCGGGCCGAGGCCGGCGGGGTCGTGGCGTCGAGCCCGCTGGCGGTGGTGGCGGGGCCGCCGTTCCGCATCGAGGTGCTGCCGGCCGAGGTGCGTGTCGAATCCGGTGAGGCGGTCACCCTGCGCGCCGTCGTCCGTGACGCCGGCGGGAACGAGGTGGCCCTCGATCCGGGTGACCCGGACGGGACCGTGCGGTGGAGTCTCACGCGGGACGTGGGCGATCTGGACGACCGGGGGGTCATGACGGCGAGACGGGTCGGGGAGGCCGCGGTGGTGGCCGCGGCAGGAGATCTGCGGGGCGAGGCCCGGGTGGAGGTGACGGCGGGGCCGCTGGTGACGATTGCCGTGGTACCGCGCAACCCCACGTTCGCCAGCGGGACCGAGCAGCAGTTTCGCGCCGTCGGCCAGGACGCGGGCGGCAACGAGGTGCCGCTGGCCCCGACCTGGAGCCTGTCCGACGCGGTCGGCGAGCTCGACGACACGGGGGGTTTCCGGGCGGTGCGGGCCGGTACGGCGCGGCTGGTCGTCGCCTCCGGCCGCGTCGCGGCCTCCACGGTGATCCAGGTGGTCCCGGGCCCCCTCGAATCGATCGCGGTGAGTCCCGCGCAGGCCGAGGTCCCGGCCGGAACCACCGCCGCCTACGTGGCCGTCGGACACGATGCGGCCGGGAACGAGGTGGCCATCGAACCGGCCTGGGAGCTGTCGTCGGCCGTCGGGCAGATCGACCCGGGCGGTGCTTTCACCGGGGGGCCGGTCGGACAGGCGCAGGTGGTCGCGCGGTCGGGAGAGGTGAGCGGCACGGCGGACGTGCAGGTGGTCCCCGGCGCGCTGACCAGTCTCGCCGTGGCCCCGCGCACCGCCACCGTGGTGGCCGGATCGTCGCAGCGGTTCGTGGTGACCGGGGTCGACGGTGTGGGCAACCGGTTGACGGTCGAGCCGGCGTGGAGCCTGTCGGCGGGCGAGGGGCGACTCGACGCCGGCGGCACGTTCGTGGGCACCGCCGCCGGCGCGGTCACGCTGGTGGCGGCGACGGGGGACCTGTCGGTCGAGGCGGCGATTCGGGTCACTCCCGGACCCCTGGCCTCGATTGCGGTGACCCCGCGGCTGCTCGACATCACCTCCGGCTCGGTGCAGGCGTTCGAGGCCGTGGGCCGGGATGCGGTCGGGAACGAGCGGCCGGTGACGCCGGCGTGGACGGTGACCGGCGGCGTCGGCGCGATCGGTACGCAGGACGGCCGGCTCACCGCGGTCACCAGCGGGGTCGGCACGGTGGTCGCGACGATCGGCGCCTTGTCGGGGGTTGCCGAGGTGCGGGTCGCGCCCGGCCCCCTGGCCGCCATCGACCTCGACGCGCCGGCCGAGGTGCGGGTCGGCGAGACGCGGCCGGTGGGTTGGACCGGGGCCGACGCGAACGGCAACGAGGTGGTGGTCCGGCCGCGGTGGGAGGTGACCGGCGGCGTCGGCCGGGTCGACGCCGAGGGACGGTTCGTCGCGGCATCCCCGGGGAATGGCCGCATCGTTGCCAGGTCGGGCGACGTATCGGCAGAGAGGCCGGTGCGGGTGTCGCCGGGACCGCTGGCGGATCTGCGGATCGTCCGCGACCCGGATCGCGCCGACGTGACGGCCGGCGAACGGATCCAGTTGTCGGCGGTGGGACAGGACGAGGACGGTCACGTCGTCGACGTCGAGCCCCGGTGGGAGATCGTCCGCGGCGCGGGGTCCATCCACGCCGCGGAGCAGTTCGTCCCGACGCGGGCGGGGCCCGCGGTGATACGGATGACCAGCGGCTCGTTGGCGGCCGAGGCGGAGATGAACGTGGCCCCGGGCGCGCTCGCCTCCATCGTGGTCGCGCCGGCGCGGGCGAACGTGGCGAGCGATACGACGCAGGCGTTCACCGCCGCCGGTCGTGACGCGTACGGCAATCTGGTGGATATCGATCCGGACTGGAGCGTTACCTACGGTGTCGGCAGCCTGGACGCCGAGGGTCGGTTCAGCGGGACCATGGCCGGCACCGGGGTGGTCTCGGCCACCGCCGGCCGCGTCGTCGGGACCGCGGACGTCGCCACGACGCCGGGGACGCTGGCGGTGCTGGAGGTGCAGCCGGCGGCTCCCGAGGTATCGTCCGGCGAGCTCCTGCAGTTTCAGACCGCCGGATTCGACGCCCGGGGGAACACCGTCACCGGCTATGCGGTCGAGTGGCAGGTGTCGGGGGACGTCGGCACCGTCGAACCCGCCCGCGGCATCTTCACGGGGCTGGCGGCGGGGACCGGACAGGTGCGGGCGCAGTCGAACGGGGTCGCCGGGACGACGGAGGTGGGGGTCGTTCCGGGGAGTCCGAGTGCGACGACCTCGACGGTGGCGGTGTCGCCCGCGGCGGTTCCCGCCGGCGGGGGCGCGGCGGCCGAGATCACCGTCACGGTGCGGGACAACTTCAACAATCTGGTGGCCGGGGCGCCGGTGCGGGTGGTCTCCAGCCGGGCCGCGGACACCATCCGGCCCGTCGAATCGATGACCGGCGCCGACGGCGCGGTCCGCCTGCAGATTATCTCGGGCACCGCGGGACGTTCGACGCTCCGCGTGACCGCGGCGACCGTGGAGCTGGTCTCGCCGCCGCCGATCGAGTTCCGCTGAGGAGCGCTACGCGCTTTCGTCGGCGGCCGCGGCCGGTTCCTCGGGGTCCACTTCCGGCAGAATCCTGCGCGGCCGGTTCAAGGTCGCCGGCGGGGCCCGGCGCGCGGATTGGGCCGCGGCCGGCTCGGGGGGCGCCGCCGGCAGCGCCGGGGGGGCCTGATCGAGCGCGCGTTCGAGCTCTCGAATCCGGAGGCGGGCTTCCCGGCTCGCCACGGCCTGTTCGAGTTCCAGCGTCTTGATCTGGCGCTCGAGCCCATGCCGGGTCTTGGCGGCCTCTATCTCCTGGCGATTGAGGGCCAGCCGGGCGCTGGACTCGCGCAGCCTGAGGTCCAGTTGCCTGAGCGCGCGCCGCGTGGCCAGCCAGCCCGCCATGATCACGAGCAGGAGACCGACGGCGGTGACGGTCGCCGCGATCTCGAGGACATCGGGCAGCCCCGGCGAGATGCCGGTCAGGGTCGTGCGAAACCCCAGCCCGGCCAGCGAGATCAGGCAGGGCACGCCGTAGAGCACCAGCGACACCCGCACCCGGCGCATGCTCCGGTCCAGCGCGGTCACGATTTCGTTGGCGTTCCGTGGAGTCACGACGTCCGTTCCGGCAGCTTCGGGGACTCGGCGACCGCATCGAGGACGGTGGGCCGGATCTCGAGGTCGGCGCCCGGCGGCCGATGCGACGGGTCGTAATCGTGCCGGTTCTCGACCGCCATCGTCTTGATCTTCAGTTCCATGGTGTGCCGGGCGCGTTCCGTCTCGATCTCGTTGCTCGTCACCTCGAGCTGGCGGTTCACCGCGGCCAACGCCCGTACCTGTTTCCTGACGGTCCACCAGTCGACCGCCCAGGCCCCGGCGACGACCAGCAGCACGGCGGCGCCGCTCGCGACGGCGCTGACGGCCAGGATGTCTTCGCCAAGCAATGCCAGCTGCGACAGGGGCGACCGGAGTCCCAGCCCCGCGAGCGACACGACGAACGGAATACCGATCAGGATCAGGGCGATGTGCACGCCTCGCCCGCGCCGATCCGTATCGATGGTGAAGGGGCGTGGATGGTCAGACACGGCTCTTCCGATGTACGCCGTCATTTAGGATCGGTCGTGCCAGTCGGCGCGGCGCCATCGATAATGATAAGACGGATTCGTGGCCGTGGAACCCCGATCAAGCGCGGATCGGTGTATAAAGGGGCCAGAAAAAAACGTCACGGCCACCGAGGTATCCCGTGACGGGGGGAAGCCGGATGTCCAGACCGAGGCGACGTTGGAGACTCCGCCGGAATCTGGCGGGGATATTGGCGGCCGGCGGTCTCGCCGGTACGCTCGGCGCCGCACCGGCGACCGGCGCCGGGCAGGCGCCGGACGGGGACGCGTATCGGGCCGTGGTCGATCGCTACTGCCTGTCGTGCCACAACAGCCGGACCCGCACCGCGGGTCTCGCCCTCGACACCATCGCCGGGCAGGCGCTGTCCGACCATACGGAGGTCTGGGAGCGGGTCGTCCGGAAGCTGCGCGCCCGGCAGATGCCGCCCGCCGCCGCCCGCCGGCCCGACGAGGCCGCGTACGCCGCGGCGATCGCGTCCCTGGAGACGGCCCTGGACCGCCACGCCGCGGCGGCGCCGGACCCGGGACGCTCCGAGACGTTCAGGCGGCTCAACCGCACCGAGTATCACAACGCGGTCCGGGACCTGCTGGCCCTCGACGTCGATGTGGCGGCCCTGCTGCCGGGCGATTCGTCGAGCTTCGGGTTCGACAACATCACCGTCGGGAATCTCTCGCCCACCTTGCTGGAGCGGTACGTCGGGGCGGCCGAGAAGATCAGCCGCCTCGCGGTCGGGCGCCCCGGCCTCGGGCCCGGCGGCATCACGGTTCGCACCCGGCCGGACCTGACGCAGGAAGGACACCTGCCCGGCATGCCCATCGGGACCCGCGGCGGCGCCCTGCTGTCGCATACCTTCCCGGTGGACGGCGATTACGAGATCAGCATCCGGCTCGCCCGCGACCGGAACGAGCACATCGAGGGCCTCAGCGAGTCGCACGACCTGCATCTGCTGCTCGACGGCGAGCTGGTGGGCGACTTCACCGTGCGCCCGGCGGAGCAGGTGGTGGAGCAGGCGCTGAGCCTTCAGCCGTCCCACCACACCCTGGACGCGCATCTCACGCGGCGGGTGGCGGTCGTCGCCGGTCCCCATGCCCTCGCCGTCACGTTCCCCAAGAAGCCCGAGCTGCTGCTCGAGACCGAGCGGCAGCCGTACCAGGCCCACTTCAACTACTACCGGCACCCGCGGGTGCAACCGGCGGTGTACGAGATCTCGATCGTCGGTCCCTACAACCCCGCCGGGGCCGGCGACACGCCGAGCCGGGCTCGCATCTTCACCTGCCGGCCGGCCGCGCGGGCCGGCGAGGATGCCTGCGCCGCCGACATCCTGTCGAACCTGATGCGGCGGGCCTACCGGCGTCCGGTGACCGGGGCGGACCTCGCGCGGCCGATCGAGCTGTACCGCGCGGCCCGGGACGAGGGCGGCTTCGATGCCGGCATCGAGATGGGGCTGGCCGCGGTGCTGGTGAGCCCCGAGTTCCTGTTCCGGGTCGAGCGCGACCCCGACGGCGTCGAGGCGGGCGCGGCGTACCGCCTGAGCGACCTCGAGCTGGCGTCGCGGCTGTCCTTCTTCCTGTGGAGCAGCATTCCCGACGGCGAGCTGCTGGCGGCGGCCGAACGGGGCGAGCTGACCGCGCCGGGGGGCCTCGAGCGGCAGGTGCGCCGGATGCTGGCCGACCCCCGCGCCTCGAACCTCGTGACCAACTTCGCCGGCCAGTGGCTGCATCTCCGGAACCTGGAGTCGATTACCCCGGACATGCGGGCCTTTCCCGACTTCGACGACAACCTGCGGCAGGCGTTCCGGCAGGAGACGGAGATGCTCGTCGAGAGCGTCCTGCGCGAGGACCGCAGCGTCCTCGACCTGCTGCGGGCCGACTACACCTATCTGAACGAGCGGCTCGCGAAGCACTATAGGGTGCCGCACGTCTACGGCAGCCGGTTCCGCCGCGTCGAGTTCGGCGAGGGAGGCACCCGGGGCGGTCTGCTGCGCCAGGGCAGCATCCTGCTCGCGACGTCCTACGCGACGCGTACGTCGCCGGTCATCCGGGGGAAATGGGTGCTCGACAACGTGCTGGGGGTGCCGCCTCCGCCGCCGCCCCCCAACGTGCCCGAGCTGGAGGACACGGGGACGGACGCGCGGGCCCGTTCGATGAAGGAGCGGATGAGCGCGCACCGGGCGAACCCCGCATGCGCTAGCTGCCACAAGCTGATGGATCCCGTGGGGTTCGCCCTCGAGAACTACGACGCGGTCGGGCGCTGGCGGGACGCCGACGAGGGGACCCCCATCGACGCCACCGCGACGCTCTTCGACGGGACGACCGTCGACGGCGTCGACGAGCTCGAGGCGGCGTTGCTGCGGCGCCCCGAGCTCTTCGTGGGCACGGTCGCCGAGAAGCTGCTGACGTTCGCGATCGGGCGCGGGGTCGAGCATACCGATGCGCCGGCCGTCCGGGCCATTCTCCGGGCCGCGCGGGAGGACGACTACCGTCTCTCGTCGCTGGTTCTGGGAGTCGTCGAGAGCATGCCGTTCCAGATGAGGAAAGCATCATGATGATTTCGAAGAGAGCGTTGCCGCGGCGGACGTTCCTGCGCGGCGTCGGAGCCACCGTGGCGCTGCCGCTGCTCGATGCGATGGTGCCGTCGATGACGGCGCTCGCCAACACCGCGGCCCGGCCGGTCCGGCGGCTCGGATTCGTCTACATTCCGATGGGTTCCAACATCGCGATGTGGACCCCGCCCGTCGACGGGAAGCTGACGCAGCTCTCTCCGAGCCTGGGACCGCTGGCGCCGGTGCAGGACCAGTTGACGGTGGTCAGCAATCTCGAGCTCCGGAACGCGTACCCCGGGACCCACGCCACGTCGAACGCCTCGTTCCTCAGCGCGGCCAAGGCGAAGTGGACCGAGAGCACCGACTACTACCTGGGCACCACCGTCGACCAGATCGCGGCCCGGCAGATCGGGCAGGAGACGCAGCTGCCCTCGCTCGAGCTGGCGATGGACCTGCTCGACATGGTCGGTCAGTGCGACAACGGCTATGCCTGCGTCTACCAGAACAACCTCTCGTGGTCGTCGCCCACCTCGCCGTTGCCGCCCGAGGCCCATCCGCGGATGGTGTTCGAGCGCCTGTTCGGCGAGGGCGGCACCGCGGCCCAGCGGCGCGCCGCCCTGGGACGCCGCGCGAGCCTGCTCGACTGGGTGCGCGACGACATCGCGCGGCTGCAGCGCGAGCTGGGCCCCGGCGACCGCGCCCGGGTGCACGAGTACCTGGACACGGTGCGCGAGGTCGAGCGCCGGATTCAGCGGGCGGAGGCGGAGACCGAGCACAATCCCTTGCCCGACCTGGATCGCCCCATCGGGGTGCCGGCCGCCTACGAGGACCACGCGAAGCTGATGTTCGACCTGCAGGTGCTGGCGTTGCAGGGCGACGTCACCCGGGTCATCACCTTCCAGCTCGCGCGGGAGACGAGCAACCGGACCTATCCGGAGATCGGGGTGCCGGATCCGCATCACCCGATCTCGCACCACGGCAACGATCCCGAGAAGCTCGCCATGCTCGCGAAGATCAACCAGTACCACGTGTCGCTCTTCGCGTACTTCCTCGAGCGGCTGGCGTCGGTGCCGGACGGCGAGGGGTCGCTGCTCGACCACTCGCTGTACATGTACGGAAGCGGGATGGGGAATTCCAACGTGCACGATCACGTGAACCTGCCGGTGGTGGTGGCCGGCGGCGGCGCCGCCCGGACAGCCGGAGGGCGGCACATCCGGTACGCCGAGCCGACGCCGATGGCGAACCTGCACCTGACCCTGCTCGACAAGGTCGGGGTCGAGCTGGACACCTGGTCGGACAGCACCGGCACGATAGACACGCTGCTCGACCCGGTGGCGTTGTAGATTCGGCGGCGGTAGTCCGGGGGAAACCGCGTTCGACCCGAGACGGGCGGGCAGGCGCGTCAGCCGCTTCGACCATGGGTCGCTTCGCAAGTGGGGAACCCGCGTTCGACCGAGACGGGTGGGACAATCGGGGAGCGGCGCGGCCCACGCGGGATCGAGCGGGGCGTCGAATGCAGCGGGGCCTCGCCATGTGCTCCCCGGGAAGCGGCCCGCGTCCCGTCCGTTCTCCTCCGCCGTCGGGGGAGAACCGGTTCGGGGATGGCGGGCACGGGAGACGGAACGATGTATCGCAGAATGGCGCAGACTGCCGGCAGGGTTGGTCGGGCGGCAATCGGAGCCGCAGGCGGCGATTTCCGGGCCGGATGCCTGGTCGTGGCGCTCGTCGGTCTGGTGCCGTTCGTCGCCGCGGCATCCGAGGCGCCGTTGGCCGATGCGGTCCAACAACGCGACAGGGCGGCGGTGGACCGCCTGCTCGACCAGCGGGCCGACGTGAACGCCGCGCAGGTCGACGGCATGACCGCCCTGCACTGGGCCGCGTATCACGACGATGCGGACCTCGTGGGCCGCCTCGTGGACGCGGGGGCGGACGTGCATGCGCCGAACCGCTACGGCGTCATCCCGCTGTCGCTGGCCGCCGAGAACGGCAACGCGGCGACGGTCAGGCGGCTGCTCGAGGCGGGCGCCGACGCCGGCGCCACGTTGCCGGGGGGCGAGACGGTGCTGATGACCGCCGCCCGCTCAGGGCGGGTCGGGGTCGTCCGGGCCCTCATCGCGTACGGGGCGGACATCGAGGTGACCGAGCCGAGACGCCGGCAGACGGCCCTGATGTGGGCGGCGGCGGAAGGGCACGTGGACGTCGTCGAGACGCTCATCGAGGTGGGCGCCGACTTCACCACCCCCCTCGACTCCGGCTTCACGCCCTTGCTGTTCGCGGTACGCGAGGGACACCTCGGCGTCGTCCGCACCCTCCTGGCCGCCGGCGCCGGGGTCAACGGCGCGGTCGACGAGATCGCTCGGGGGGAGCAGACCTACCGCACCGGGCGGCCGGTTCGGGTCGGCACCACTCCGCTGCTTCTCGCGGTGACCAATGCCCACCGGGACGTGGCGGCGGCGCTGCTGGCGGCCGGGGCCGATCCGAAGGCGGACGGCCCCGGATACACCGCGCTGCACCTCATCCCCAAGGTGCGCAAGCCGGGCGTGGGCGACAACGATCCCGCCCCCGCCGGGTCCGGGCGCATGACCAGCCTCGAGCTCGTGCGCACCTTGGTGGAGCACGGCGCCGACGTCAACGCGCGGATGTCGATCCGTCGCAACCTGAACAACACCCGCCATCAAGAGTTGGGGTCGACCCCGTTCATGCTGGCGTCGCTGGTGGCCGACGTGGAGCTGATGCGGACCCTCGTCGACCTCGGCGCCGATCCGTTGATGACCAATGCCGAGAACAGCACGCCGCTGATGGCGGCGGCGGGGCTGGGCACGCGGTCGCCGGGCGAGGACGCCGGCACCGAGGAGGACGTGCTCGATGCGGTGCAGCTCGCGCTCGACCTCGGGAACGACGTCAACGCCGTCGACGGCAGGGGCGAGACGGCCATGCACGGCGCCGCCTACAAGAACCTGCCGGCGGTGGTGGGGCTGCTCGCGGCCAGCGGCGCGGACATCGGCGTCTGGGCGCGCAAGAACCAGTTCGGCTGGTCGCCCCTGTCCATCGCCCGCGGGTACCGGTTCGGGAACTTCAAGCCGTCGCCGGTGACGGTGGCCGCGGTCGAGCAGGCGATGCTCGCGGAAGGGGTGTCGCCGCCGACCGAAGCGGAAGAGGCGGCCGAGGGTTACGACATCTACGCGCCGCGCGCGGCGGCGGCGCCCCCGCCGGCGCCCGCACGCCCGCCCCGCTGAGGGACGGACCGGCGCCCAGGACACAGGAGGAACACCGATGCGAGGCAGCCATTTCGCACAGACCACGGCGCTGGCCGCGCTGATCGCGCTCGCGCCGGCCGCGGTTCCGGCCCTTGCGCAGACCGCGGCCGAAGACTGGGCTCCGCCCCGGCTGGCGGACGGCCACCCCGACCTGCAGGGCGTCTGGCTGAGCAACACCGCCACCCCGCTGCAGAGGCCCGAGGTCTTCGCGGACCGCGCGTATCTGACGGACGAAGAGGTCGCCACCCTGCGCGCGCGGACGGAGCGGATCTTCAGGAACGGCAGAAGCGCGTTCACGACCCCCGAGGGAGCGTTCTTCGCCGCCCTCAACGACGTCGAGACCTACGAGGCCTGGTCCACCAGCAGCTCCATCGGCATGGTCGACGTCGAGGTCACCGACCGGACGTCCCTGGTCATCGACCCGCCGGACGGGCGCATTCCCGCCCTCACCCCGGCCGCGCAGGCGCGGGAGGCGGCAGTGGATACCGGGTGGGAGTTCAAGACCGGTCCGGAAGACCTCAACAACGTGCACCGGTGCGTGACGACCGGCGTACCCCGTCTGGGCGGCAACTTCGGCGCCGGCCCGTACACTTTCTACCAGGTCGTCCAGACAGCCGACCACGTTGCGTTCATCAGCGAGGCGTTCCACGACGCGCGGATCATCCCGCTCGACGGGCGTCCCCATCTCCCGGACGCCATCCGCCAGTGGAACGGTGATTCGCGCGGCTACTGGGACGGCGATACGCTGGTCGTGGAGACCCGCAACTTCTCCGAGAACAGCTACTACCGCGGCGCCGCCGAGGGGCTGCATCTGGTCGAGCGGTTCACGCTGAGCGGCCCCGACACCCTCACCTACGAGATGACGTTCACCGACCCGGCCACCTGGGCCGCGTCGTGGACCGCGGCGCTTCCGCTGAAGCGCCGCACGCAGCCGATCTACGAGTTCGCGTGCCACGAGGGCAACTACTCCATCGTGGGGATGCTGCGCACCGCGCGTCTCGAGCAGGCTCGCTAGCGCGATCTGCGGTCGCGTTGGAAGTTTCGCCGGCGCGAAACTTCTGCGGCGCAGCCTCGTGGTCCGGAAATCGTCGCCCCGCGGCTCCGCTTGCCGCCATCGCCAACCCTGTGAGAGTCTGCGCGGTTCACCGGCGCAGGCTCTTCCGACTACGACCACCTGAAAGGAAACCGATGATTCGCAAGCTGCTTCTGCCCGTCGCGTTGCTCGCCTGGCTCGCCGGCACCCCCGCCGTCGCCGCCGCCGCCGACTACCACCACATCCATCTCGTCGCCACCTCGGCCGCCGAGGCGAAGGCGTGGTACATGACCCACATGGGGTGCACCGACTACGGGCGTCACAACGCCTGCGCCGCCGGCGACACCCTGATCATCTTCTTCGAGCGCGAGCCGACCGGTCCGAGCGTCGGCAGCGGCGTCGACCACATCGGCTTCTCGTTCACCGACCTCGCGGCCAAGATGGCCTCGTTCGAGGCGGCCGGCGTCAAGATTCTCAATCCGATACGGGAGATCGACGGCCTCTTCAAGCTCGCCTTCGTCGAGGATCCGTGGGGCACGAAGATCGAGGTCGTCGAGGACACGGAGTGGCTGGGCTTCCACCACCTGCACCTCCGGTCCGCCGATCCCGCCGCCGCCCTCGACTGGTACGAGCACATCTTCGAAGGCGAGCGGGACAGCCTGAAGGGGCGCATCGCCGGCCTGCGCTACGGCACCGTCTGGCTGCTCATCTCCCGCGATGAAGGCGAGCTGGCGCCTACCCTGGGCCGCGCCTTCGACCACCTCGGCTGGCAGTTCCCCGACCTGCCCGCCGCCGCCGACGAGATCAAGGGCAAGGGCGTCGAGTTCGACATCGAGCCCCGCCCGTTCACCAACCCGCTCGGCGAGGAAATGATGATCTCGTTCGTCACCGGACCGGACGGCGTCCGCATCGAGATCGTCCAACCGTAAGGCGTAGAGAGTCGTCGAGCGTTCGACCTTGGTCCGAGTGACGCAGTTCGGGCGGGGTGCATCCCCGCCCGAATGCAGCGGGGACTCTCACCGCCGGCTCAGCCTGCGCGTTGTCCGTCGAGTCGAGCCCGCCGCCCTTGGGGTCTGGTCTACTTCGTACGCTTCTCGAGAAAGCGGGCCCCGCTGAGCGCGTTCGGTACGGCGTAATTTCCCTCGTGGCACGCGTACTCGAACATCTCGTAGGTGGGCTCGGCCGTCAACGGCATCGAGATTCGCCAGGGCGACGTGTAGACGTTCGGATCGGTGATCGTCACTTCCCACATGAGGGTGGTCTCCGAGACACGCTGAAACCGCTCGACGACGTGGTGCGCCTCGGTGACGCGAATGCCTTTCAGGCGGCGACCGGCCCCACTCGAGGCGACCCAGCCGCGATCGTGGAAGTTCCTCGTCTCGACGACCAGCACGTCACCGTCCCAGTGCGCGCGCGCATCTCCCATCCACTGACGGATACGGCCATCGACGAACGGCCGGTCTGACAGCGGGATGATGCGCGCGTCGTGGATCATCTCGTGGTAGATGGCGACGTGGTCGGGCGTCTGCAGAATGCGATAGGCGTTGTTGTAGCCGGCGGGAAGCATCGAACCGGGGACTCCACGCGAGATGCACCGGTCCCACACGCTCATGTTGCGGTAATGGTCGCCTTCGTGCTCCAGGCGCCATGCCTTCTCGTCCAGGGCCCACTGCTGGACGGGGGCCCGGCCGCTCGGCGGGTCGACGACCATCGAGGTCTGCCCGGTCGACAGCACGGTGTCGCCCGAGTCGAGCCAGTAGCTGCCGTAGCCGCTGCCGAGCGTGCTGCTGGCCACCGTGCGGCCGGCGGGCGCGGCGTCCTGGGCCGCCAGCGTCGTGGCTCGCCCCTGGTTGAGGGCGGCGATTTCCTCGTCGGTCAGGTAGGCGCGCGTCTCGTCTTCGGACCGCTCGATAGGCGTGATCGTCTTGTTCCCCCAGACGCCCTGGAGGTCCGGCTGGCGGTCAGGCGTCCGGGGTATGGTCCAGTTGGGGGCTCGGACCCGGTCGAGCTGGGCCGCCGCAGGCAACGCGGCGAAGAGCGCAAGAGCGAACAGGATGCCCGTCACGACGAGCAGCCGGCAGATTTCGCGAGTCTTCATGGGAATCACTCCTGTACAGGTATTGGCTCAGGCTGAAGCATAGCCGATTCCACCTGCGCGAGAAAGCGAGGGCTCGGCTGCGTGGCCGCGGATGACCGGCCTCTGCAACCTGGACCGTAAATGGGACATGACTTGGGACACAAATACGGACAATTTTCAGGCTAAAATCGTAGGCGTCGATATCCGGAGTCTTTGGTCGGACTCGTGAGCCAAGCCCGGACCCAAGGAGAACGAGACGCCGATGACCAGTCGCGAGTACGAGCGCAGCCACCCGTGGATCAACTTCACGCTCGATCTCCGCGCCGCGCCGCCCGGCCTGTGGACGCTGCTCGGCCAGGCGGTGGCGCGCTGCGAGCAGATCTCCGGGTCCGCCCTGCCGCCCGGGAACGCCGAGGACATGCAGAAGCTCTACCTGGTCAAGGGGGTGCAGGCGACCACCGCGATCGAGGGCAACACGCTCAGCACGGAGCAGATCCGCGCGCGGGTCGAAGGACGCCGCGAACTGCCGCCGTCGCAGGAGTATCTGGGCCGGGAAGTGGACAACGTCGTCCGCGCCTGCAACGCGATCGCGGCAGCACTGTTGCGTGGCGACCCCCTCCGGCTGACTCCTGAGGAGATTGTCGCCTTCAATGCCCAAGTGCTCGACGGCCTGGAGGAGCACCTGGAGGAAGGCGTCGTTCCCGGCGAGATCCCGGCCCACGCCGTCGGTGTCGGTCGCTACCGGGGCGCGCCCCGAGAAGACTGCGAGTTCCTGCTCGCCCGGCTGTGCCGGTGGCTGGAGGAAGAGCACCGCGACGTCTCACAGCTGGGCGACCAGCGGGCCGATCAGATTGCGACCGCGATCCTCCACGCGATCATCGCTCACCTCTACATCGCGTGGATTCACCCGTTCGGCGACGGCAACGGCCGCACCGCGCGGCTGGCCGAGTTCATGCTGCTGGCCCGGGCCGGGGTGCCGTTGACGTCGGCGCAGCTCCTGAGCAACCACTACAACCTGACCCGGGTCGAGTACTACCGGCAGCTCAACCGGGCGAGCCGCGCGGCGGGCGGCCGCGGAGACCCCGTGGGGTTCGTCTTGTATGCCTTGCGGGGGCTCGTCGACGGCCTGGGAGAGCAGTGCCGCCGCATCAGCGCCATCCAGTTGTCCATCGCGTGGGAGCACTTCGTATTCCGGCGGTTTCGGGAAGAGCGGCGGTCGCCGGCCCTCAATCGGCGGCGCGAGCTGGTGCTTGCCCTCACTGGAGAGGACAAGCCGGTCTCGCGAGCGCACCTCCGTCGGCTCAACCCTGCTCTCGCCGAGCTCTACGCCGGCAAGACGGACAAGACGGTGACACGGGACCTCAACTGGCTCCTGCAGCAGGGCCTGATCGAGCAGCGGCCGCACGGGTACCGTGCGCTGGTCGAACTGATGCTGAGCTTCCGGCCCGCACGCGCCGACGGTGTCGATGACGCAACCTGACCGTGCGCGTAGTCGCCGCTCGGATGTCGCCGCGATGCGGCAAGTCGGCGTCCGTTCTGCGCCCTCGCAACCGCATCAACCCGTCCGCACGGTCGCTGTGGCGGCGTGGCCCCGCCCCCAGCGCACCGCGCGCAACCCTTCGCATCGGCCCGGTCGTTGGCGGTCTCCGGACGACCGGGCGGCACCTCCGCTCAGAACACCGCGATCGGGTTCAGCGGCGAGCCGGTTCCGCCGCGAATCGGCAGGGGCGCCGCCATCAGCAGGAACTCCCAGCGGTTGCGTTCCGCCGCCGCCTCGCCGAGGGCCTCCAGGTCGCAGTTGTCGAAGAGGTGCACGCCGAGGTACAGCAGCGCGAAGTCGTGGACGGCCCCCGGCAGCTCGGACGGCGCGACGTACGTCGGGTGGTCGCTGCCCATCAACGCGATGTCCCGCTCCTTGAGCCACGGGATGACCGAGGGGTGCAGCCCCGCGGACCGGCCGCCCGGCCGGCGGCCCCGCAGCCACGGCCCCTCGGCGGCGCGGCGGGCCCAGACGCCGGTGCGGATGAACAGGGCGTCGCCGGATGAGACCCTGACCCCCGCCTGCTCCTCCCACGCTTCCAGATCCTCGACGTAGATCGGCGTCCCGGGCTCCAGATACGGCACGCCCCGCAGCCGGGGGATGTCGATGAGGATGCCGCGCGTCACGATGCCGCTCTTCAGGTTGTGGATGGAGTTCTTCTCGTGCCCGTTCTCGACGACGGTGTCGGCGTCCGGCGTGTAGCCGTTGTAGAAGACGCCGTCGTCGTTGATGTGGGCCAGGGCGTCGAGATGGGTATGGGAGATGCCGTGGTACCGGACGGCGATCTGGTCCGAGCTGATGCCGACCATCGTGTGCTCGTAGGGAGACGGATTGTCGACGGCCTCGACCGTGTCGGCGTCGCCGGCCAGGGACACCGTGATGCCGTCTTCCACCAGCGCCACCGCCTGCAGGCGCTTCGCGGGCGTAACGAGGTTCAGCGCCCCGATCTCGTCGTCGGCGCCCCACCGCCCCCAGTTGGTCAGCTCCGTCTTCCACCCCTCGTACTGCGCCTCGGTGACCGTCCGATCCGCGCCGGCGGGCTGGGCCGCCGGTTCCGATGCCGCCAGCACCGCCGACAGGACGACGGACAACGCGCTCACTGTCTTCTTCATCGTGTTCCCTCCCACGTTCAGCACCGACCGATTGTAGTCGTGGGAGGGCCGGCGGGACGAATCGACATGAAGGAGCGGCGCCGCCAAGGCCGGGGCGAAGCAGGGCGGACCGTCTCCCCGGCCGTGCTATTGACCCGCAGGCCGACGGTTTCCGGGCCGGGAGTCTGGTTCGTCGAACGGCACCGCCTCCCGCCAGAGGCGCCGCCTCCCGCCGGAGGCGCCGCCTCCCGCCAGAGGCGCCGCCTCCCGCCGGAGGCGCCGACTCCCTGGCGGGTTGGTTCGGCGGTAAGCGGCGGAGCCGCGGGCGACGGTTGTTCGGGCCCAGGAGCCTGCATCGGGGAACAGCGCAGACTCCTGGAGGATTGGTCGGGGGCGACGGCGCCGCGAAGCCGCGGCGGGGTCGCAGGTGGTGATTGCCGGGGCAGAGGCTCGGCACGGTTGGAACAGTGCCGAGCCCCTGGAGTGCCGTCGTTCGGTGCTCGGATCCGGAGGCGACGATTCGCACGCTAGAAGCGGAAGCCCAGCGCGACCTGGTAGGTTCTTCCGTTGGGATAGTCTCCGGCGCTGGTCGCTTCGCCGAACCGGGGCCCTTCCGTATACGTGGTCGGCAGCCCGAGCTCGTCGAGAGATCCGTCGTAGTTCGGGTCGACGGTGGTGTCCCACGTGAGCAGAATGTCGTTGTTCAGGACGTTGTACATCTCGAACTTCAGCCACGGCCGCGCCTCCCGCCAGATCGGCAGCTCCCACTGCGCGGAGAGGTCGAGCCGCGTGTAGCCGGCGAAGTCCTCCGTGCCGCGTCCGGAGTAGTAGATGGCCCGCGACCCCGGCGTACTCGCGTAGACCAGATCGGCCAGGATCATCTCCTGCTGCGGGGTCAGCCCCACGCCGCCCGACGCGAGGCTGTAGGTCAGCCCCGAGTCGTAGCGCCACATGCCGCCTAGATCGACTCGGCCGGCCCAGCCCAGGCCGAGGTTGTAGATGCCCCACAGGCGGACCTTGTGCTTCTGGAAGTCGTTGAGGCGCCCGTACGGGAAGTACCGGGCGGCGGGGGTCACCTCCGGCCAGTCGAACGCGCTGGACGAGCTCCCCGGCGTGTTGGTTCCCTCGCCCTCGAAGTTCCCTTCGTTGCCGAGCTGAACGGTCCAGCTTCCGTCGAGCAGGAAGTTGCGGGTCGCCTGCACGCGGGTGTCGAGCACCAGCGCGTCGTACCGGCGCTCGAGCTCGTCGGTGTTCCGCAAGACCCGGTTGACGAACGTGCCGTAATCCTCGCCGT
Source organism: Vicinamibacterales bacterium (assembly GCA_965206705.1). GTDB lineage: Bacteria > Acidobacteriota > Vicinamibacteria > Vicinamibacterales > UBA8438 > JAJEEA01. Next base: position 282,442 of record CBDBKJ010000003.1, read on the forward strand.
CCGCGACGATCTGCGTCTCCCCGGTGGTGAGGTCCTGAAAGTCCTCGATAACCCCCCCGGTCGACCGTCTGATGAAGGTCAGCTTCAGGTGGCTGCGGGTTCCGAGAGCCCCCCCCGCCGAGAGGGTCAGCTCCTTCGTCAGGGGCGATCGCAGGTTCGCGTCGTTGAAGACGTTCCGGGTGGGAAAGTCGGCGTCGTACGTGAAGTAGTTGTTCGGGTCGTACCCGGGCGCGAAGTCGCGTCCCTGCCCGCCCGGTCCGACGTAGACCGCTTCGAACACGCTCGGGTTGCCGACGTTCGTGATACTCGCGAACTGTGCCTCGCTGTACTTGCCGGAGTAGTGGCTGTAGGTGGCCTGCAGCGACAGCCGCCCGTGGCCGGCCGGATCGTAGGCGACGCCGAGTCGCGGCACGAGGGCGCTGGTGTCGACGGTCTGAATGCCGCCGGTCGCCTCGCTGCCGACGGTCTCGCCCCGCACCCCGAGGTTGAAAGACAGGTGGTCGTCGAGGGCCCAGGTGTCGTGCACGAAGAACGACGTGGTGTTGATGTCGATCCGCGCGCCTCGCACTGGAAGCCAGTTCTGGAGAATGGCCGCGAACGGGTCGAACACCGGGATCAGCCGTCCGTCGGCGTCGAGCAGCGGGGCGCCGTCGGGTCCCTCCGCGTAGGGGGCGTAGAAGACGTAGCCGGTCGACGACTGCGAGTTGCCGCCGGTGTTGGTCGACGTGTAGCGCTCGAACCCGGCCTTGACGCTGTGGGAGCCGAAGGTGGGCGACGAGGCGAACCAGGTGACGTTGCCGGTCACCTGCCGGTTGTTCCGGTCTTCCGGATCGCTGGCGTCGAAGTAGGGGGCGTTGTAGTGACCCAGCCCCTGCCACACGGTGATGAAGGGCGAGTCGAAGATATCGGTGGACGTGCCGCCGGAGCCCCGAAAGCCGAACCGCTTCTGCGAGTACTGCAACTCCGCCGCGAGGCTCGAGCCGAGCGCGCCCCGGTAGGTCGCGACCACGAGGTCGTTCGGCCGCTCCGACTCCGTGATACTGGTCGGATCGATGCTGAAGCCGAAGGTCGGCTGCATCCGGGCGGTCGGACTGCGCATGTAGCTGCCCTGCAACGTCTGCCCCGGCGTCAGAGTGCCGGTGAGCTTGATTTGGAACCGATCGTTCTTGCTCGTTTCATCGTAGCTGATGCCGGTCTGGTCGAATACCTCGCTCGAGGACTGCCGCTCGATACGGTTGGCGCCGAAGAACCAGAGGCGATCCCGAATGATGGGGCCGCCCAGCGTGCTCTCGTAGGTGGTGTTGTCCACGAGGTCGCCTTCCTGGGGGACCTCGTTCTCCACCTCGTAGGGGTTCTGGGCGGTCCAGGTGGGTTTCCACATGTTGGCCCGGAAGCTGCCCGAGAAGACGTTGCCGCCGCTCTTGGTGATCGCGTTGATCACCCCGCCGCTGAACCGTCCGTACTCGGCGGAGATCCCCGAGGTGATCACCTGGGTCTCCTCGATGGCGTCCTCGATGAAGAGGCCGTTCGAGGTCCCGAACAGGTTGTCGTTGATGTCGACGCCGTCCACCAGGAAGACGTTGTCGTAGGCGAACGCCCCGTTGATGGTCACCTGGCCGCCGTTCGGGGTGTTGGTGGTCAGCTCCGGCTGTATGGCTGCAATGCCGAAGAGGCTCCGCCCCACCGGCAGCGCGTTGATCTCGTCGTCGATCATGTTCGAGCTGTTCTCGATGGTCGCGATCGGCGGCGGCACCACCCCGAGCACCTGCACCGTTTCGGTGACGCCGGCGGGCGCCATCGCCGCGTTGACGCCGACCTGGCCGCCCAGCGGCACCGCGGCGGTTCGGACGACGTCGGCGAACCCGTCGAGGAAGAAGACGATCTCGTACTCGCCCGGCGGCAGGCCGATCAACTCGTAGTTGCCGTTGACGCCGGTGACGGCGGTCCGTGTCCCCTGCAGCGACGCCGAGTTGACCGTCACCGTCACCCCCGGCAGCGAGAGTCCCTGGGCGTCGAGGGCGACGCCGCGAATCGTGCCGGTCTGGCGCCCCTGCGCCAAGGCGCCGGCGTCGGCCGAGAGGACGAGGGCCGCGCACAGCGCCGCGAGAGCCGAGGCCCGGCGGGGGCGGCGTGAGGTCGAGCCGTGTTTTTCTCCTTCGATGCTGTACCGTGCGTTCCAGTTCATGATTCGTCTCCGCGTGTCATTCTGCGCCTTATTCCGCTGGTTGCCCAACACCCAGACCGGTATTGGCGTCTCCGGGTGGAGGACGGATCGGCCACGCCTTTTCTTGCGCTATTGAGACTCTTCGGCAACGGCAGGCGGCGGGCCGCCGGCAGAGGATGGACGGGTGACGGGTGCGTCCGGCTGCAGCTCGATCGTCTCGCCCTCGTGGGCGATGACGATGGGTTCGTCGCCCCGCACCAGGTAGGTTGCCGACGCCGGCGTCAACTCCACTTCCAGCCGCCGGCCGCGGATCTGCAGCGGAAAGCGGAGGCTCTCGAACTGCGGGGGCACCCGCGGCGAGAAGGTGAGCCGCCCGCCGTCGTCCCGCATGCCGGCGAAGCCGTAGATCAGGGTCATCCAGAACCCGCCCATGGAGGCGATGTGACAGCCGTCCTGGACGTTGCCGGCCACGTCGGCGAGATCCATGAACCCGGCTTCGAGCGAGTAGTTGTACGCCTTGTCCGCCTCGCCGACCTCGGCCGCGACGATGCTCTCGATCGAGCAGGAGAGCGAGGAGTCGCGTGTCGTCAATTGGTCGTAGTACACGAAGTTGCGCCGCTTCTGCCCGAGGGAGAACTCGCGTCCGAGGAGAAACATGGCCAGGACGACGTCCGCCTGCTTGACCACCCGGTGGCGGTAGATGACGAGCGGGTGATAGTGCAGCAGCAGGGGGTACTTGTCGGGCGGGGTGTTCTCGAAATCCCAGTCTTCCTTGTCCTTGAACGAGTCGTCCTGCAGATGGACGCGGTCGCGCTCGTCGAAGGGCAGGTACATGTGGTCGGCCGCGCGCTGCCAGGCGTCGAGCTCGCCGGCGTCGAGGCCGGTGGCGCGCACCAGGAGCTTGAACCGCGGCGCATCGGCGGCGCGGAGCGCGCGGATCGTCTCCACCGCGTACCAGAGATTTTCGCGCGCCATCAGGTTGGTGTAGAGGTTGTTGTTGACGACGGTGTTGTACTCGTCGGGTCCGGTCACGCCGTTGATGCGGAACGTGCCGTCGTGACGGTCGAAGAAGCCGAGATCGATCCAGAGGCGCGCGGTCTCGACGAGGATCTCGGCCCCGACCTCGGCGAGAAACCGGGTGTCGCCGGTCACGTCCACGTACTTGCGGAGGGCGTACACGATGTCCGCATTGATGTGGTACTGGGCGGTGCCCGCCGCGTAATACGCGGACGCCTCGTTGCCGTCGATGGTCCGCCACGGAAAGAGCGCGCCGCGCTGATTTATCTCTCGCGCGCGCCGCCGCGCATCGTCGAGGTGCCCGTGGCGCTCTCGGAGCAGGTTCTGCGCGATGCGGGGCGTCGTGTAGCTCAGGAACGGCAGCAGGTAGATCTCCGTGTCCCAGAAGTAGTGGCCTTCGTAGCCGGGGCCGGTCAGTCCCTTGGCCGGCACGCCGACGCCCTCGGCCCGCGCCGTCGCCTGGCAGATGTGGAAGAGGTTGAAGCGTATCGTCTGCTGCCACTCCGCCTGTCCCTTCACCACGATGTCGCTGCGGTGCCAGAAGTCGGTGAGGAACTGGCGCTGGCTGTCGAGCAGCGCCGCGAAGCCGCGCCGGACCGCGCGATTCAGCAGCCGGTCGGCCCGTTCGCAGAGCTCGTCGGCCTGCGGGCGCCGCGACGAGTGGTAGGTGATGTACTTGACGAGATGGATGCGCGCGCCCACCTTGCCGTCGATCGAGAAGTCGATCCGTCCGTCCGATCCCTCCGAGCGGACCTCGGTCGTATAGTCGCAGTCGGTCCGCAGCTCGTGGTCGACCGCGCACGACAGGCTCATGCCGCTCGAACGAGTGGCGTATCCGAACACGATGCGCCGGTCGGCGGCGCGGCTCAGCTGCGGCTCGATCACCTCGCACCCGAACTGCCGGGTGCGGGGGTCCCCGTTGGCGCTGGTCGAGCGCCCGCTCGCCGCGATCTCCGAGACGATGACGACGGGGGCGTCGTGGGCCAGCAGGGTCACCTCGTAGGAGATCGCCGCGAGGTGCCGGTGCTCGAGGGAGACCAGCCGGCGCGACCGGATGGAGACGCGCTGGCCGGACGAGTGGGCCCAGACGAGGGTGCGGTCGAGGGTCCCCGCGCGCATGTCGAGCACTCGCTCGTAGCGGTCGAGGGTCGCCGTCGGCAGAAAGAACGGCTCGTCGTCGACGTACAGCCGGATGATCTTCGCGTCCGGCACATCGACGATGGTCTGGCCCAGCTTCGCGAAGCCGTACGCCTCTTCGCCGTAGACGATGGGCCAGGTCTCGTGGAAGCCGTTGACGTAGGTGCCGTTGTGCTCCACCGGCTGGCCCTCGTCGCTGGTGCCGCGCAGGCCGAGGTAGCCGTTGGCGGTCGTGAACAGCGACTCCGACGTCCCCACGCGGCGCGGGTCGAAGCGCGTCTCGACGAGCCGCCATTCGTCCAGCGGATAGACGTCGCGGGGGAGATGGGCGTGGTAGCGGTCGTCCATCAGCCGGCGTCCTCGATGGCGGCCGCGGCGGCCGCCGTGGCCCCGTCCGGCAGCGTATCGGCGAGGTCCGTCACCACGCAGTCCGCGCCCGCTCGAGCCAGATCGCCGGGAGCGCCGGCGCGGTCGATGCCGACCACCAGGGCGAACCCGCCGGCGCGGCCCGCGGCGACGCCCGCGATGGCATCCTCGACCACGACCGCGCGCGCCGGGGCGACCCCCATCGCGTGCGCCGCATGCAGGAACGTGTCGGGGGCCGGCTTGCCGGCCAGGCCCCGCTGGTCGGCCACGATGCCGTCCACCTGCAGCTCGAACAGGCCGGTGATGCCGGCGGCGTCCAGGATCGCCGCGCAGCTCCGGCTCGACGAGACCACGGCGGTGCGCACCCCGTGCCGCCGTAGGTGGCGGACCACCGCCACCGTGCCGGCTATGGTGTCCACGCCCTCGATCGCCAGTATCTCGAAGAAGAGTGCGTTCTTGCGGTTCCCGAGGCCGCAGGCGGTCTCCCGTCCCGGCGGGTCGTGGGGCGCGCCGTCGGGCACCGTGATGCCGCGCGACGCGAGAAACGTGCGCACCCCGTCGTAGCGCGGCCGGCCGTCGACGAACTGCGCGTAGTCGCGCGGCTCGAAACGTCGGAACGGCTCGCCGCGCGCCGCCGCCCGCCGGGCCAGATAGTCGTCGAAGAGCCGCGTCCAGGCCGCCGCATGCAGGCGCGCGGTGGCCGTCAGCACCCCGTCGAGGTCGAACAGGACGGCCTCGTAACCGGTCCAGTCGATGACCGGAACCGGGCGCGGGGAATCAGGCACCGGCGACCGCCACGCCCGCTGGGCACCGGACGCCGGTTCCCCCGAGGCCGCAGTAGCCTCCCGGGTTCTTGGCGAGGTACTGCTGGTGGTAGTCCTCGGCGTAGTAGAAGGCCGGTGCGTCGCGAATCTCGGTGGTGATGGGGCCGAAGCCGGCCGGCGTCAACCGCGCCTGATAGTCGTCGCGCGAGGTCTCGGCGATGCGCCGCTGTCCGGCGTCGGCCGTGAAGATGGCCGAGCGGTACTGGGTGCCGACGTCGTTGCCCTGCCGCATCCCCTGGGTCGGGTCGTGGCTCTCCCAGAAGGCCTGCAAGAGCCCCTCGAACGGGAGCACGGCGGGGTCGGCGACGACCAGCACCACCTCGGTGTGGCCCGTTCCTCCGCTGCACACCTCGCGGTACGTCGGGTTCTTCGTGAGCCCGCCGGCGTAGCCGACGGCGGTCGTGTAGACGCCCGCGAGCTTCCAGAACGTCTTCTCGGCCCCCCAGAAGCAGCCCATGCCGAATACCGCCCGGGTCGTCCCGTCGGGGAACGGGGGCGCGATCGACCGGCCGTTGACGAAGTGGCCCCCGGCCAGCGGCATCCTTTCGTCCCGGCCGGGCAGCGCCTCCTCGGCGCTGGGTATCCGCAGGCTGGCGGGGTCGGCAAAGAGCATGATTCCTCCTGGAAGGCCCGGCCGGCGGGGGACGGACGCTGGCATCTGGCGCGACCTTGCGGTCGCGTTGGAAGTTTCGCTCAGCGCGAAACTTCTACGGCCTAGTGTAGCGCACCGAATTGCGGGACGGTCGCGAGCCGGGCGGCGAGCGTTCGCGCCCAACGAGTATCATTTCTCGATGAGCTCTGCCGCACTGCTGCCCGACGATGCCTTCAATCGGAAGCTGGCCGCCAACGTCCATCCGCCCGCGTGGCGGAATCCGACGCCGGACGGCCGCTACAACCTCGTCGTCGTCGGGGCGGGGACGGCGGGGCTTGTGACGGCCGCGATCGCGGCCGGACTCGGCGCCCGGGTGGCCCTCGTCGAGCGGCATCTGATGGGCGGCGACTGTCTCAACGTCGGCTGCGTCCCGTCGAAGGCGGTCATCCGGGCCGCGCGGGTGTGGGCGTCGGCGCGCGACGGCGCGGCGTTCGGGTTGACCTTCCCCGGCGGCGTCGACCGCGACTTCGGCGCGGCGATGGCGCGCATGCGCCGGCTGCGGGCCGAGATCAGCCACGTCGACTCGGCCGAGCGGTTCACCGGGCTCGGCGTCGACGTCTTCATCGGCGAGGCCCGGTTCACCGGGCGGGACACCGTCGCAGTGGGCGGCGCGACCCTGCGGTTCGCGCGCGCCGCCGTCTGCACCGGGGCGCGCGCCGCGGCGCTGCCGATTCCGGGGCTGGCGGACGCCGGCCATCTCACCAACGAGACGGTCTTCTCGCTGACCGCGTTGCCGCCGCGGCTCGCGGTGATCGGGGCCGGCCCCATCGGCTGCGAGCTGGCCCAGGCGTTCGCGCGTTTCGGCAGCGAGGTCACGGTGATCGAGCAGGCCGGCCGCATCCTGCCGCGCGAGGATCCGGACGCCGCCGCCGTCGTCCAGGCGCGGATGGCGCACGACGGCGTGCGCTTCGTCCTCGACGCCGCGATCACCGGGGTGGAGCCGGCCGCGGCCGGGACGGGTGAGGGGGATGCCGGCGTGAAACGGATCCGCTATACCGCCGGCGGCGAAGCGCAGGACGTCAGCGTCGACGAGATTCTCCTCGGTGTCGGCCGGGCGCCGAACGTCGAGGGGTTGGGTCTCGAGGCGGCCGGCGTGGGGTACGACCGGAGCGGCGTCACCGTCGACGCCCGCCTGCGGACGACCAACCCCCGCGTCTACGCGGCGGGCGACATCTGCTTTCCGTTCAAGTTCACGCACGCGGCCGACGCCATGGCCCAGATCGTGATTCAGAACGCGCTGTTCCCGCATCCGTTCGGGCTGGGGAAGGCGTCGACCGAGTCGCTGGTCATTCCCTGGTGCACCTATACCGAGCCCGAGATCGCCCACGTCGGGATGTACGAGACCGACGCGCGGGCGAAGGGCATCGAGGTCGAGACCTTCACGCAACCCCTCGCGGAGGTCGACCGCGCGGTCCTCGACGGTGAGGACGCCGGCTTCGCCCGGGTCCACGTCCGGAAGGGCACCGATCGCATCCTCGGCGCCACCGTCGTCGCCGCCGACGCCGGCAACCTGATCAGCGAGGTGACGGTGGCGATGAAGGCGGGCGCCGGCCTCGGCGCCATCGGCTCTGCCATCCACCCCTATCCCACCCAGGCCGAAGCGTGGCGCAAGGCTGCCAACCAGATGCGCAAGGCGCGATTCGGCGACCGCCAGCGGGCCATCCTGAGCCGCCTGTTCGCGTGGCGGCGGTAGGGCCTATGCGCGATGTGGGATAATCCGACCGTCCGAACCCGATGAGGCGTCCGGCAGCGGCGTCATCCGATGTTCCGCCCGTTGCGCCACTGAGCCTGTCCGCCGATGCTCGTCAGCCTGTCGGTCAAGAACTTCAAGAGCATCCGGGAAGCGCATATTCGCTTCGGGCCGTTCACCTGCTTCATCGGCCACAACGGCGTCGGCAAGAGCAATCTGTTCGACGCGATCCGGTCGGCGCCGACAATCCGTTGCGGTAAGTCGTTCTCAACACGCATTCTCCCGAAGTCCACGAGCTCGTGTTCGTCGAGCGGGCGCTCACGAAGCAGGAGGGGCCAATCAGCACGTTTCGGCCGATCTCGGGCGCGTGGCGGGCCGAGCTGTCGAACGGAACGGAAACGGGCGCGCAGCCTTTGGGCCGTCAGGCGGTCGTCGATTTCATCGGAGGCTCGCCGGTCAACTCCGACTTCGGTCAGTTGAAGCTCGAGTTTGGATCGGCCAAGTGAACCGGCAGTTGACCTGGTCCATTGTGGCCGACGGAGGAACGGACCGATTGCTCGTCCCGGTCATCCAGTGGGCGATACACCGGCTGGATCCGGACGTGGAAATACTCGAACCGGAGTTTCGGAAACGACATGGAAGCGTCGAGGATTTTCTTCGACGGACCCGCCGTCACCAAGGCAGCGGGCTCGCCGTTCTCTCAGGTGAGTGTGCCGGGGATCGCCGAAATCGAGAGCGTTTCGAATCCAAAGGATCGGCTGGACGAACTCCTTTTCCTTGCGGCCGGCTCGCCCGCTGGCCGGCGCGGCAGGAACTTCAAGCGTTCAATCGTGAATCGGCGCGTGAGCGTTGCGGAGTACATCTCCGATTACAGTCCCCTCGGGAATCTGCCTGCGTTTCGCAGATTCCAAGAATCTCTGGCTGAGTGCTATCCGTACAGGAGCCTGCTCGGACAGTAGACTCCGGCCATTCGACACACGCCGATGCCAACCAAGCGCGCCAGCTTCCTATTGCTTCATGAAGACGACGATTGATATCCCGGTCGACGAGCTGGCGGATGCCATGCGCTTCACCGGTGCGAAGACCGAGGGGGAGGCCGTGGTGACGGCCCTCTCGGATTTCAATCGGCGCCGGCGCATGGCCGAGCTCCTCAAGTTCGCCGGCACTTACCCCGAGATGATCACAGCGGATGAGCTTCGGGCGCAGCGCCGTCAAAGTGAGAATTCCGTTGAGCCTGATTGACACGTCATCCTGGATTCACCTGCTCGATACTACGGCGGTGCGCGTCCTCGACTTCGCCCCCGTCGCCAACGTCGGGGCGTGCGGCGTCCGGGTCGGAGCCGCGTGCAAGGCGGTGATCGCGTTCCCGCGGGAACGCCGGCGATGACGCGCGTAGCGTCGGGCGGTCCCGGCGACGGATCACCCGCTGGGCCGGCGAGGCGTTGTGGTGACGGCCAAGGCTCGCTACGACCTCGATTTGCGCCCGCGGAGAGACTGCGGAAGCTCGACAACTGCATCTGGCGTAGAGTGGAATCGACCACCATGCGTCACTCGGCGCCGCGAGGTCCAGACGCGGGCCGAGTATGATCGGCTGATTCCGGGTCCCTCGCGCCGCTGGCGGGTCGCGCCGCCGCGGTGCCGGCGGTGGGGCCAGAAGTCGCAGAAGGAGATATCAGATGAGACGGGTCAAGACTTCGCTTCGCAGGTTCGTCTCGCTCTCGCTGGGCGCGCTCGTCGCCCTGGTCGCCCCGCTCGGCGTGGCGGCCGCCCAGACGCCGTCACCCGGACGACTCCTGGTGCTGCTCAGGGATGCCAGCGCGCTCGCGATCGTCGATCCGGCGACGGGGAGCGAACTGGGGCGGGTGCCGACGGGCCGGGACCCCCACGAAGTGACCGCGTCGGCCGACGGCCGGCTGGCGTTCGTGGCGAGCATGGTGGATGGGATCTCGGTCATCGACATCGCCGCGCAGGAAGAGATCCGCCGGGTCGACCCCGGCCCCGGCAGCCAGACGCACGACGTGCTGTTCGCCGACGGCAAGGTGTACTTCACCATCGAGGGCTACAAGTCGATCGGGCGCTACGACCCGTCGGCGGACGCCATCGACTGGACGCTCGGGATCGGCGAGGACGGCACGCACATGCTGGTGCTCGACCGGGAGCGGGGCGCGATGTTCATGCCGAACACCGTTTCCAACTCGGTCACGATGGTCGAGAACGTCATGGCGGGACCCGCGCGCGCGCGCCTCACCGATATTCCCGTGCCGGGAGAGAGGCCCGAGGGCATCGACCTGTCGCCGGACGGTAGCGAGCTCTGGACGGCGACCCGGGGCGACGGCGGCGTGTCGATCATCGACGTCGAGAGCCGCCGGGTGGTGGAGACCCTCGATCTGGGCATGCGGGACGCGAATCGGCTGAAGTTCACGCCCGACGGCCGCGTGTTGATCATCGACGGCGAGGCCGCGTCCCTGGTGGTGATGGACGCGGCCACGCGCAGCGTGATCGAGCGCGTGACGGTGGGCTCGACCGACACCGGCGACGGCGCGGTCCTGGTGGGGCCCGACGGCCGGCGCGCCTTTCTCGGGCTGAGGGCCGCGGACCGCGTCACGGTCGTCGATCTCGAGACGCTCGAGGTCACCCTCGAGATTCCGATGGGCGACGGCGCCGGCCCCGGCTGCCTGTACTGGATCGGCGCGAGCTGACGGCGCCGAGCGCGTACCGGGCCCGAAACGACTCTCGATCCGGAATGCCGAGGCCGTCCCATGGAGACCCCATCGCGGTGAACGGCGCGCGCCTGATCGAGGAAGGTCGAGCGGATGTCGTCGACGTTCGTGGAGGAGCTCGGGTTCGGTCAGGCGACTCGATAGGCGCGAGCTGGCGAAGTGGGAGGAACTCGGATGCGACGCTCAAACGTTTCGACAGGGCTCGTCTGTCTCCTGATCGCGGTCGCCGCGGCGGCCCGGGCGCAGCCGGTGACCATCACCGGGCCGATCGCGGTGTCGGTGCCGCCGGGGGACCCCTCGCGCGATTTCGTCTTCTCGACGTCGGCGATCGACCTCGCCGGGCACGGCTACGTCGAGGAGGAGTTCTTCATCGAGGGCGCCGCCAACCGATACACGACGCCGGAACTGACCACCGGCGACATCGTCGACGGCGGCCATCCGTACAAGACCCGCCTCGTCGTACGACGCCCCGTCTCGCCCGAGCGCTTCAACGGCACCGTCGTGGTCGAGTGGAACAACGTGACGGCCGGCCGCGACCTCGACATCGACTGGTTCCAGGCGGGCGCGTACTTCGTGCGCAACGGGTACGCCTGGATCGGCGTGTCGGCGCAGCGGGTCGGCGTCGACCACCTGCGACGGTGGAGCCCGGCCCGCTACGGGTCGCTCGACGTGACCCATGACGGCAGGGTCGAGGATGACGCGTTGTCGTACGACATCTTCTCGGCGGTGGGAGGGGCCGTGCGCGACCCGGGGAGCGTCGACGTGCTGGGCGGGCTGAACGTCGCGCGGCTCTTCGCCACCGGGCACTCGCAGTCGGCCAGTCGACTCTCCGTGTATCTCAACAACGTCCACCCCCGCGATCCGGTGTACGACGCCGTGGTGGTCCACGGGGGCGGCAACCGCATCCGGCAGGACCAGGACGTCAAGATCTGGAAGCTGATGGCCGAAGGCGACATGGTCAGCCGGGCCGCGATTCGGCAGCCCGACACCGACACCTTCCGGAGCTGGGAGGTGGCCGGCTCGTCGCACGTCGACATCTTCTTTCGGACCGAGTCGTCGCGGGTCGCGGCCCTCGAGGCGGGACGCGACCCGGCTACGGCCGAGACCGGCGTTCCCGATTGCGACCGTCCCTCGTACAGCCGCGTGCCGTTCCGGCATGTGATGCACGCGGCGTTCGACCACCTCGTCCGCTGGGTCGACGACGGGACGCCCCCGCCGATCGCGCCGCCGCTGGACACGGTGTCGGTCGGTCCGCCCGCGGTCTTCGCGCGCGACGGACACGGGAACGTCCTGGGCGGCATCCGGCTCGCCGCGCACGCGGCGCCCACCGCGACGAACACCGGCGCCAATACCGGCAATCAGCGGTTCTGCCGGCTGTACGGCACGCACGAGCCGTTCGACGCCCACACCCTCGCGGGGCTCTACCCCAGCCACCAGGGCTACGTCGACGCGGTCGAGGAGGTCGTCGCGCCCAACCTCGCGGCCGGCTACATCCTCGAGCACGACGCCGAGGCGACGGTGCGCGCGGCGGAGCGCTCGGACATCGGGACGCCGTATGGCGCCATCGACGGGGAGCATCTGAAGCTCTACGTCGAGGAGTTGACCGCGATCGCGCGCCGCTACCGGGACGCGGGCCATCAGTTCTGGGGGCGCATCATCGGTACCGAGGCCGATGCCGAGAACGCGGCGTGGATGGCGAAGAAGCTGCGCGCGGCGGGCGTTCCCGAGGTCCGGACGCAGGCGCTCGCCCTGGAACCGCAATGGATGCCGCGTTCCTGGTCGGTGACGGCGGCGGCCGGCGCGCGGGCGATCACGTTCGAGACGGCCCAGCCGGCCTACGCCACCCCGGGGACGCCGGCCGGCGGTCTCGACCTCGAGGTGGTGTACGTCGGCCTGGGGACCGAGGCCGATGTCGCGGGCCGGGACGTGGCCGGGAAGGCGGCGCTCATCGCGAGCATGCCGATGCGCAGCACCCTGCGGCACTCCGCCACCGTGAACGGCGCGGTCCGGCGGGCCGACGCCCTGGGCGCCGCCGTCATTCTGGTCAGCGTGGCCCTGCCCGGGAACATCCGGACGCAGTTCTACCCGACCGGGACCGAGGCGCCGACGTTTTCTCTGGGGCAGCAGGACGGCGACGCGCTCCGGGCCATGCTCGAAGCGGGCGGGCCGGCGCCGCGCGTCCGGGTCACCCTCGACGTCGAGACGGTCGCAGGTCTCGAGACGGCCAACGTCTGGGCGACGCTGCCGGGGATGACCGACGAGAAGATCGTCATCGTCGCCCACCGGGACGGCTGGTTCGAAGGGGCGAACGACAACGCGGCGGGGGTCGCGACGACGGTGGCCCTCGCGGAGTACTTCGCCGCCCTGCCCCGAGAGCGCCGCCGCCGGACGATCCAGTTCGTGGGCACGCCGGGCCACCACAACAGCGCCCGGGTCGGAGTCGCGTGGATCGAGGACAACGCGAGCACCGTGCTCGACAGGACGGCGCTGCTGATCAACGCCGAGCACACCGGCGCCGTCGACGTCTACATGCTGGGGAACCGCTTCGGGTGGTCCGACCGTTCGTCCGCGTTGATGTGGGGCGTCAGCGGGAGTCCCGGGCTCCGGGACATCGCGACCGACGCCTACGAGACGTTCGGGGTCTCGACCCTGATCGACGCGGGTGGCCCCGTCGGCGAGATCCGGGGGCTGGAGGAGATCGTGCCGTCGGTCTGGCTGATCGACGCGCCGGAGTACTTTCACTCGGACCACGAGACCGCCGCGACGGTGCCGGCCGAGGGAATCGAAGCGGTCACCCGCGCCTTCGCCAGGATCATCGACCGCGTGAACGAGCGGGAGATCGAAGATCTGCAGCCGCGATGAAGCCCGGGAATGCGCGGGCGGCATACCTCCTGCTCGCAGGGTGGCCGCGGAACCGGACGGCTTCAGTCCGTATTCCTGTGCTAGCATGTGCGGTTTCGGGCTGTCGACAGAGCGCTTCGAGGGAGGTTGGCCGTTTGGCGGGGATACTCGGCGAAGGTGTCCGGCTCATGCTCGCGGGGATGGGCGTGGTGTTCGTCCTGCTCACCCTGCTGGTTCTGGCCGTCAAGGGAATGTCCCGCCTCGCGCTCGCCGTGGGCCCTCCCGCCCCGGTCGCGGATGCCTCTGGCGCGTCCGGCGTCGAGGGAAGCGGGACGGAGTTGATCGCCGCCATCAGCGCCGCCGTGGCTGCATATCGAAGGGACGCGCGGTAGCATGAAGAAACCCCTGGCCATCACCGAGTTGGTCCTTCGCGATTCCGCCCAGTCCCTCCTCGCTACCCGCGTCCGCATCGAAGACATGCTTCCGGTCTGCGAGAAGATCGACAAGGCGGGTTTCTGGTCGGTCGAATTGTGGGGCGGCGCGACGTTCGACGCCTGCATCCGTTTCCTGGGCGAGGATCCCTGGGAACGATTGCGCCGGTTTCGCAAGGCCCTGCCGAACACGAAGACCCAGATGCTGCTGCGCGGGCAGAACCTGCTGGGATACCGGCACTACGCCGACGACGTGGTGGACGCGTTCGTCGAGAAAGCCGCCGAGAACGGCATGGACGTCTTCCGCATCTTCGATGCGTTGAACGACATGCGGAACCTGGAGGCCGCGGTCCGGGCCGTGCTGAAGACGGACGGGCATGCCCAGGGCGCCATGTCCTACACGATCAGCCCCGTGCATACGATGGACGCGTGGATCGATCTCGGCAAGCGTCTCGAAGACATGGGCTGTCACTCGGTCTGCATCAAGGACATGGCGGGCCTCATCAAGCCCTACGTGGCCGAAGAGATGGTGTCGAGGCTCAAGGAAACGCTGTCGGTGCCGATCGCGCTGCACTCTCACGCCACTACCGGCATGAGCACCGCGGCCACGGTGAAGGCCGTCGAGGCCGGTGTCGACATGGCCGATGCCGCGATTTCGTCGATGAGTCACACCTACGGTCACTCGGCGACGGAATCGGTCGTCGCCATTCTCGAGGGCCGGGACCGGGACACGGGCCTGGATCTCGGGCTGCTCGAAGAGATTGCCGCCTACTTCCGCGGCGTCCGCAAGAAATACGCCAGTTTCGAGGGCTCGCTGCGCGGCATCGATGCGAGGATCCTGACGGCTCAGGTTCCCGGCGGCATGCTGACCAACATGGAGAACCAGCTCCGTGAACAGGATGCCACCGACCGGTTCGACGAAGTGCTCGAAGAGATGCCGAGCGTGCGCGAAGAGCTCGGCTTCATTCCGCTGGTCACGCCGACGTCGCAGATCGTCGGGACGCAGTCGATCGTCAACGTGCTGGCCGGGGAGCGTTACAAGACGATTACCCGGGAGACGGCGGGCGTTCTTCGCGGCGAATACGGCCGCACTCCCGCCCCGGTCGACACCGATCTCCAGAAGCGGGCGCTGAACGGGGACGATCCGGTGACCTGCCGGCCGGCCGATCTGCTGTCCCCGGAGATGGGAAAGCTGACCGCCGAAGTGGAGCGTCTGGCGAAAGAAGAGGGGTTCCGGCGCGCCGGCGATCCAGTCGAAGACGTCCTGACCTACGCGCTGTTCGGTCAGGTCGGGCTGAAGTTCCTGAAGAACAGGAACAACCCGTCGGCATTCGAGCCGCCGCCCTGGGAAGACGCGTCCTCCCCGGCGCTCGCGGCCGCACCGGCCGCTGCCCCGGTGGCCGACACCGGCCCGGCCCGGTACCGCGTCAATGTCAACGGGACGGCCTACGACGTCGAGGTCAGTCCCGAGGGCGCCGTCGATTCGATCCAGCCGGCCGGCGCGCCGGTGCCTGCGCCCGCGCCTGTGTCCGCGCCATCCGGCACCGGGGAGCCGCTCGCGTCGCCGCTTTCGGGAACGGTGCGCGCCGTCCGGGTGCGGCCCGGGCAGGCGGTCGCCGCCGGCGATGTCGTCCTCGTGCTCGAGGCGATGAAGATGGAAACCAATGTCAGCGCCACCCGCGCGGGCCGCATCGTTTCGATTGCCGTCCAGGAAAGCAGCCAGGTCCGGAAGGGCGACCCCCTGCTCTACATCTCCTAGACTCATAGTCTCCTGGACTCATAGTCTCCTGGACTCATAGAACGCGCCGCATGCAATCCGATCTACTCCTGAGGCTCTGGGAAACGACCGGTCTTGCGAACTTCGACGGGATCGGGCCGATCGCCATGATGCTGGTCGGCGGGGGCCTCATCTATCTCGGCATCGCCAGACGATTCGAGCCGCTGCTGCTGATCCCGATCGGGTTCGGCGCGATCCTGAGCAACATTCCCGTGGCCGACATCGGCGGCCCCGAGGGGATTCTCGGCTACTTCTATTCCGTCGGCGTGACGACCGGGGTCTTCCCCCTGCTGATTTTTCTGGGGGTCGGCGCGCTGACCGACTTCGGCGCGCTGATTGCCAACCCCAAGACGCTGATACTGGGCGCGGCGGCGCAATTCGGCATCTTCCTCACGTTGCTCGGGTCGCTTGCCATGAGCGAAGTCGTGCCGGCGATCGAGTTCTCGCTTCAGGATGCCGCCGCGATCGGCATCATCGGAGGCGCCGACGGTCCGACCGCGATCTTCCTCGCCTCGCGGCTGAGTCCGGATCTTCTGGGGGCGATTGCCGTCGCCGCCTATTCGTACATGGCGTTGGTGCCCATCATTCAGCCCCCGATCATGCGAGCGCTCACCACGGAGAAGGAACGCGCCGTGGCCATGGAGGAGCTGCGTCCGGTGTCCTCGACCGAACGCATCCTTTTTCCGTTCACCGTTCTGCTGCTTGTCGTCCTGCTGCTGCCCTCGGCGTCGCCGCTGGTCGGCATGCTGATGTTCGGCAACCTCCTGCGCGAGGCGGGCGTGGTGGAGCGGCTCTCGCAGACCGCACAGAACGAGCTGATCAACATCGTGACCATCATGCTCGGGCTGGCGGTCGGCTCCCGGCTCGCCGCCGACGCCTTCCTCACCGTCGAGACGCTCGGCATCCTCGCCATCGGGCTCGTGGCGTTTGCCGTGGGCACGGCCACCGGCGTCCTGATGGGGAAGGCCATGCACCGCCTGAGCGGAGGGCAGGTCAACCCGCTGATCGGCGCGGCGGGGGTTTCGGCGGTGCCGATGGCGGCCCGCGTCGTCAACAAGGTGGGCCTCGAGTCCAATCCGAACAACTACCTCCTGATGCACGCGATGGGCCCGAACGTGGCCGGCGTGATCGGGTCGGCGGTCGCCGCCGGGTTCCTGCTGTCGCTGTTGGGGTAGGCGTCCGCGCCGTGGAACGGTGCAGACTCCCGGAAGGGTTGGTTGGGCTTGCGCCGTAGAAGTTTCGCGTCAGCGAAACTTCCAACGCGACCGCAAGGTCGCGCCAAGTCGGGTCGGGGCCTCCGGAGACCGGGCACGAAATCCGTGCCGCGTCGCTGCTGCCACCGGCCTCCCTCTCGCGCGGGAATCCTGTACCCGGCACCGGACTACGACAAATCCGCGGCGGGGGGTCCTACGGGACGAGGAGCCCCTCGAACTCGATGCGGATTTGCGGCCGCACTCTCAGGAGACCGAGCATGACGACGGGAGGCTCCACGCCGTAGGCCGTCATGTCGAGCCGCAGCTCTCCCGCGATCTCGACGCCGGCTCCGGACGCAGTCAGCGCGAGCGGGAAGCTCACCGCCTTGGTGATTTCCTGGATGGTGAGCGCGCCGCTGGCTTCGGCGCCCTGGCCGGAGGCTTCGTAGCCATCGAGCCGGAAGGTGATCTCGGCGAACTCGGCCGGCTTCATCGCCTCGAGCAGATGCTCGGTCATCGTTTCGTCGGGGCAATCGAAGTCGGCCACCGGCACGGTGAGCGTCGCCGACTGCACGCCGGCGGCGAAGCCGGGCGCCGGGGTGGACGAGCCGGGCGTCACCTCGGCCGTCCCGCTCACCGAGCAGGTCCATCCCCGGATGGTCGAGGTCCCGGACACGGTGAACTCGACCGTGGACGGTTGCGCGGCCGCCGGGGACCCGGCCAGCAGCGCGAGACCGACGGAGACGGCGGTCACGAGCCGTAGCGAGAGACTTGTTCGAGATGCGACCTGCATTCCTTGAGATCCTCCGAGTTCCGAGCCAGAGCGCTGCCCCGACCGAGCGGGGCGTGCGCATGCCCTTCCGCGGCCGCGGAGGGGCATGCGGGGTCCCCGCGCAGCGGCCGCCGGGGGGGGCGGGGCACCGCCCCCGACCGACCCGCTAGAGCCCAAAGCCGAACCGATTGTCGCGCATCATGATGGGGTTCTTCCCCTCCATGGGGGATGTCCCGGAGGCTGTTGAACTGAGGTGAAGCGGGTGGCGACTCCTCGCCCCTGTCTGTGGTAGGACAGGGGTGCAAACAACAGGAGGAGAGCCACCCATGGCAAAGCATGACAGGCGGAAGCAATCCAGCCAACCCCCAAGCTCGCGGGCCGTCACGATTCAGGTGCCGCTGCCGGTGCTCGGCGTGCTGAACGGTGTCCGGGAAGCGTTCCATGGCTTGTGCATCAGGACGGGGATGCAGGTCCTGGAGGCGATGATGGAGGGGGACCGAGAAGACCTGTGCGGCCCGAAGGGGCGCCATCAGGTCGAGCGGTCCGCGTGGCGCGGCGGGAGCGTGGCCAGTCAGGTGACGCTTGGCGGGCGCCAAGTGGCCGTGCCGCGGCTGCGGGTTCGGCGCGGCGCCGGCGAGGTGCCCCTGCCGAGCTTCCAATGGGCGGCGGCCACCGACCCGCTGGACGAGCACACGCTGGCCGCGGTCGCCGCCGGGGTGTCGACGCGGCGGTATGCGGGCACGTTGGACCCGGCCCCGGCCGAGGTGACGGAGCGGGGGACGTCGAGCAGCGCGGTGTCTCGGCGGTTCGTGGCGCTGTCGGCAACGCGGCTGCGGGCGTTTCTCAGCCGGCCGTTGGGCGAGCTGGACCTGCGGGTAATCTGCATCGACGGCAAGGTCTTCCGGGACCACTGCTTGGTGGTCGCGTTGGGGATCGACACGCAGGGTCGCAAACACGTGCTGGGTGTGCGCGAAGGCGCGACCGAGACGGCGGCGGTGGCCACGGGTCTGCTGAGTGACTTGGTGACGCGCGGCGCGCCGACCGACCGGACGTTGCTGTTCGTCATCGACGGGGCGCCGGGGCTGCGCCGGGCCGTCAGCGATGTCTTCGGTTCTCGCGGCGTGGTGCAACGTTGCCAACTGCACAAGCTTCGCAACGTGCTCGGCCATCTGCCCGAACGGCTTCACGCCTCGGTCGGCAAGGCGTTGCGAGATGCCTGGGACCTCGATTCAGCGGACCGCGCGGCGCGAGTGCTGAAGCGGTTGGCGGGGTCCCTGGAGCGCGCCCACCCCGGCGCGGCGGCGTCCATCCGGGAGGGCCTCAATGAGACGCTGACGGTGCAGCGGCTCGGTCTGACGGGGGCGCTTGAACGTACTCTCCGCACAACGAACATCATCGAGAACCTGATGGGCAGCGTTGAGGGCGACACGCGGCGGGTCAAGCGGTGGCGCGGCGGCCAGATGATCCAACGCTGGGTGGCGAGTGCGCTGGTGGAGGCGGAACCGCGCTTCCGGCGGGTGCGGGGCTACCGCGACCTGCGGTACCTGGTCGGCGCGCTGGACGCGCTGGCCCCGCCGGACGGCGCGGTTGCTGACGGCGCGGTTGCTGACGCGGCGTAGAATAGACGGCTTCGTAGCGGAAACAGGGAGTCCGTCACTCGCAAAGTTCAACAACGAGAGGGACAATTCCCTTCGTCCAGTCATCCTCAGTTCTCCTCGCGAGCCCGCGGTGGCCGCCTCGAATCGGCGCGCGGCCGCCGGCCGTCGGTTCGCAAAGTGTAGCCGAACGGCGACCGAATGCAACCCGCGCGCAGCGGCTCTTGCCGGTGGTCGGTGCTCGGGTAGAAAAGGGACCGCTGATCCGCCGGCCCGGGCCGGGCGCATGACATGGGCCTCTTGCGCCCGCTGGCGCCCTCGCCGTTCTCGGTGCAACGCGGGGTTCCGTTGCGGGCGGTCAGGGCAGCCGGAAGACGAAGAGCATGTTGCCGCCGCCCGGCTGCCGGATCTCGGGCGTGAGCCCCCGGAAGTTGATGCCGCCGCCGGCCGCGATGGCGATGTACTGCACGCCGTCGTGCCTGTAGGACACGGGGAACCCGCCCGCGCTCGAGTTGAGGATCTGCTCCCACAGGATGTCGCCGGTCGCGGCGTCGAAGGCGCGGAAGCGTCGGGCGTCGTCGGTGACGAACACGAGGCCGCCGCCGGTGGTCAGCACCGAGCCGCCGATGCCCGCGCGCTGCCGGTACACCCACCGCGGCTCGCCCGTGGTCAGGTCGATGGCGCTGAACTGCCCGATCTGGCCGTCGATGTCCGGGGCCGGTTCCTGGGCGATCCGCGCCGATCCGTGGTGGAGTCCGGGCCGGTCGCGGAACTCGTTCAGGGTCAGGTTCATGCAGACGTTGTTGGTCGGCGCGTACAGCACGTTCGTCCCCGGGTGGTAGCCGGTGCCCTGCCAGTTGATGCCGCCCAGGGCGCTCGGGCAGACGAAGACCGGCTCGCCGACCTGCGGGAACTTGAGCGACTGGTTCACGATGACCCGGCGACTTTCCGCATCGATGTCCGCCACGACGTTCTGCCGGTTCGTGGGCTGGGCCCAGAGAAAGGCCCCGGTCGCGGCGTCGAGGGCCCACACGATGCCGGTCTTGCCGGGGATTCCGGTCACGATCTTGCGCCGTCTCCCCGGCGTGATCGAGCCGCTCCGCCACGCGACGTCGCCCGGCGAGACCTCGGTCTCGACGACGAGCCGCGCGTACGGATGGTCGAGGTCCCACTCGTCGTTGGGGATGTGCTGGAAGTACCAGACGATCTCGCCGGTGTCGGCGTCGAGGGCGAGGGTCGAGTTGGTGTACAGGACGTCACCGTCCCCGGTGCCCCGCTGCACCGAGCCCCAGGGAATCGGCACCCCGACCCCCGTGAAGATGAGGTTCAGCTCGGGGTCGAAGCTGGGCGAGTTCCAGGCCGAGCCGCCCCGCCGATCTTCGTCGGGAACGTCTCCCCAGCTGTCGTAGCCGTACTCGCCGGGGCCGGGAATGGTGTAGGTGCGCCACACCTCGGCGCCGGTGTCGGCGTCGTGGGCCGACACCCAGCAGCGGGTGTTGAGGTGATAGCAGCCGGACATGCCGGCGACGACGCTCCCCTTGATCACCATCGGGCCGCCGGAGTAGTGCTGGCCGATGGTCCAGTCGCCGACCGCGACGTCCCATTCGACCTCGCCGGTCCGCGCGTTCAGGGCCACGAGGTGGGCGTCGTGGGTGGCGATGAACAGCTTGTCGTCGT
Source organism: Vicinamibacterales bacterium (assembly GCA_965206705.1). Classification (GTDB taxonomy): domain Bacteria; phylum Acidobacteriota; class Vicinamibacteria; order Vicinamibacterales; family UBA8438; genus JAJEEA01. Next base: position 303,298 of record CBDBKJ010000003.1, read on the forward strand.
AGAGGGCGCCGTTGCGGTTGACGCAGGCCAGCGCCGCCGCGTGCTCGACCCGCTCCCGCCGGTACTGCCAGAGGCGCGAGCCGTCGCGTACGTCGAGGGCCTCGACGAAGTCGCACGGCTGCACCAGGAACATCATCCCGTCGTGCACGAGGGGCGTCGTCTCCTGCCGGCCCTCCTCCATGGTCCAGGCCCACGCCAGACGCAGGCCGCCGACGTTCGACGTATCGATCTGATCGAGCGGACTGTGGCCCCAGTGGCCGTAGGTCCGCCGCCACATCGGCCAGTCCTCCGGCGGCGGGTTCAGCAGCATGTCTCCGGTCACCGGCGTGTAGTCGTCAGCGACGGACTGCGCCGGGGCGGACGCCCCGCCGCACAGGAGGCAGATCAGGACGGCGCCGAGGCCCCGCCGGGTCACGATGCGCATATGCTCTCTCCCCGCGGCCGCCGCGCCTGCCGCTGGCTTGGACCGGATCTCGATGCGACGCCGCGCGACCGTAAGGTCGCGCTAGGAGCCGCCGCCCGCGGCGGTCTGCTCCTCGACCCGGGCGCCGCGCAGGATGTTCTCCATCCCGTAGTTGCCTTCATGGCAGGCATACTCGTGCAGCTCGCCGGCGACGCTGGTCATCGGCACGATCGCCGTGAACTTGTCGGTGAACGTGGCAGGGTCGTCGATCGTGAACTCGTAGTTCACCGTATAGCGATCGACCCGGGAAAAGCGTTCGGTCAACAACTTGCCGTCCGAGGTGCCGAACGCGCCGAAGCTCTGGGTCAGGCCGTTGAAGTTCCGGGTCTCGACCACCAGGGTGTCTCCATCCCAGTAGCCGCGCGAGTCACCCGACCAGAGTCCGATGGCGTCGGTCAGCGGAGCGCCGGCTCCAATCGGCACGATGCGAGCGTCGTGAATCATCTCGGTGAGAATCACCGCGTGATCCTCGCTCTGAAAGATCTGGATGTTGTTGTTGTACAGACTGGGAGTAAAGGGCGGGCCGGAGTTGAAGCCCACCATGCAGCGCTCGGACAGGCCGCGATCCTCGGGGCCGTCCTTGCCGATGCCGCCCACCACGAAGCGGACCGGCCGCTCCCCGGTGATATCGGGTCCCAGGCCGCCGGCGATCACCTTCACGCCGTCCGCGACGCCGGGTAGCCGACCGTCGGCGGGGTACACGATGTGGGACGTGCGAATGTAGTCGGTGATTCCCGCGCTCTCCACCCAGAAGTCGTTGTAACCGCCCGGACCGCCCTCTCGCTGAGGCACCGCTTGGTCCGATGCCGCGTCCGCCGCGGCCAGGCGGGTGCGCAGTTGCGCCACTTCTTCCGCGGTCATGAATTCACGGTCGCCGTAGCGTTGCGGCCGCTGCATGGGGACGTTGGAAGAGAAGTTCCACACGCCGTTCAGATCCGGCGTGCCCCAGGCGGTGCGCGGGGTGTCGACGTCGTCGGGTTGCTGACCGGCCAGAACGACGAGCGGCGCGCCGAGCAGCAGAGCGAGCGTGATTGCTTTCTTCATGTGTTCTCTCACAAGGATGACGATAGCCGGCGGGTATTGCGAAATCGAGGAGTGGTTCGGGTCCGTGCGAGATCATGGCGGGCACGGTTAGAGACGAGCTCGGCGCGGAAGACGGCACGCTGCCACCTCGGCAGCCGCGATCGGCGTAGTCCTCTTCGCGGGTGTGAGCGGAACAGGGGGGCGCGTCGTCAACGCAGACGAGCCCCCTGTTCATTTCCGGAAGCGTCAGTGCCCGTCCCCGGCGTCATCTCCCTCGACCGGCAGGGCCATCGCGGCGAGGCCGTCCCGCAACTGGATGATGACGAACTGCCGGCCCTCGTGCGACCAGCTCGACATGCCGTAGCGGGTCAGGCCGGGGATCTCGACCGCCCCGACCCGTTCGCCGGTTCGCTTGTCGATGGCGAAGAGGTGCGGCGTGTTGTCGGCGGTCTGGCCGCCGGCGAGGAGCATCGTCGGCGTGACCACCATCGCGGAGTTCCCGCCGCGGCCGCGGTTCACCTCGACGCCGTCGAGCCCCTGCACGAGGGGGTGATTGCGGATCCGGTCCTGCGTCGCCTGCGGGGAGTCCCCGTTCGGCGCCACCCACAGGTGCTCGCCGGTGTTCATGTCGATGGCGGTGATCCGCCCGACCGGCCCCTTCCAGATCGGGAGCCCGTCCAGGGTGGCCGCCTCGATGCTGCCGCGCACCGTCGTCGCGATCGCGGCCCAGTCGGTGTGTGTCGTGCCCGACTGCTCGAGCTCTTCGAGCGGCGAGTCCACGCCCGGCATCACCTGCAGCCGGAAGCAGCCGCTCTGCGAGCTCACGAACAGGACGCCCGCCACCGGGTCACCCACGGCCGGCCCCGAGATGTTGGTGCCGCCCCCGCCGCCCGGGCAGTTCCACGCCGGCCCCGCCGGGTCGTCGATGTGGGTCGGCGGATCGAACAGCCCGTTGAAGAGGTTGTTCTCGAGCGCCACCTGACGCGCCCGCTCCTTGATCTCGGGCGTGTAGTCGATCAGGTGGTCCTCGGTCCGCCCTTGGAGGTCGTACGGCGCGGGCCGGGTCGGGAACGGCTGGGTCGCGGAGAGCCGCTCGCCCGGGATGTTGGACGGCGGGACGGCGCGCTCCTCGATGGGCCAGATCGGCTCGCCGGTCTCGCGGTCGATCGCGTACAGGAAGGCCTGCTTCGTCGCCTGGAAGAGCCCCTTGACCTCGCGCCCGTCGACGGTCACGTCCATCAGGACCGGCGCCGTCGGGGTGTCGTAGTTCCAGATGTCGTGGTGGACCATCTGGTAGTGCCAGCGCCGCTCTCCGGTCTCGGCGTCGAGGGCGATGATGCTCGTGCTGAACAGGTTGTCGCCGGGGTGGTGCCCGCCGTAGTAGTCGATGGTGGCGCCGTTGGTCACGATGTAGACCATTCCCAGCTCGGGGTCCGCCGACATCGGGGCCCAGGACGACACGTCCCCGATCCACTGCCAGGCGTCGTTCTCCCAGGTCTCGTGCCCGACCTCGCCCGGCCGCGGAACCACGTGGAACTTCCACTTGAAGTCGCCGGTCCGCGCGTCGTAGGCGAGGATGTCGCCCGGCACGTTCTCGACCCGGGTCTGCAGGTAGCCCTGCTCGGCCGAGTTGCCGACCACCACCGTGTCGTTGACGACGATCGGCGGTGACGACGCCGTGATGTAGCCGATCTCCCTCGGGATGCCGATGAAGGGGTCGTAGGGCCGGTCCATGCTCGTCCAGGGGCCCCAGTCGGCGATCAGATCCTCCACGAGGTCGACCGTCCCGGTGGAGCCGAAGCCGTCGAGGGGCACCGGACGTCCCCAGCCCTCGAGCGGCTCGCCGGTGTCGGCGTCGAGCGCGTGCAGGAAGAAGCCCGGCGAGGTGACGAACACGACCCCGCGGCCGTCGATCTCGGCGTAGGTGATGCCCTTGCCGTAGCCCTTGCGCATCGAGTACTCGTAGCGGTAGGTGTTCGGCTCGCGGAAGCTCCAGAGCAGCTCGCCGGTCGCGGGGTCGAGAGCGACCACGTGGCGCCGGTTGCCGGCGACGGTGATGAGCTTGCCCCCGACCAGGGAGGGCGTGGCCCGCGCCGTGGCGGGGCCGAAGCTGGTCGCGTTCCATTCCCAGGCGACCTCGAGCTGCTCGAAGTTCGAGGGATCGAGCTCGTCGGCCGTCGTGTACCGCGTGTGCCAGGCGTCTCCGCCGAGGTAGGTCCATTCCCCGTTCTCGGTTCCGGGCCCCTGGGCCAGCGCGCCCCACGGCAGGAGCAAACCGCACGCCACCGCAAGCGCGATCTCGCGCACCCCTGACGACGATCGACTGGCCTTGCTTCGTACTCCGGTTTTCATTGCCTCTGCTCCCGTAATCTGGTCCGCGCACTTCTGGTACGCCCGCCGGCGGCCGGCAGGGCAGTCATGGTAGCAGCCGCGACCGCGATATGCGACCGTGCCGTCAATCGAGGAGCGCCTGACCGGCGACGGACGGCGTGAAGGGTGGCGCCAGGGGCCCTGTGCCCCCGCGTGCCCGGAACGGACGGGGCGGGGCGGCGCCGCCTTCGTGAGCCCCTTCACCAGCGCCCCGCACGGCGCGGTTGACTTGCTTCCCGGTTGAGACATAATCGCGTTCACCTGAAGGAGGGTGAACCATGACTAGACGATTGTGGCTCTCGCTGAGCCTGTTGGCGATGATGACGGGGCCTGCCGCGGGGCAGAGCGTGCAAAGCGTGTTGCAGGCCACTGCGACCGCGATGGGCATGGAGAACTTGACGTCGATTCAATACTCCGGTACCGGCTGGCAGGGCCGGGTCGGACAAAACGTCTCACCCGATCGCGATTGGCCGCGGGTCGAGCTGGAGAGCTACACGAGGACGATCGACTTCGAAACGCCGTCGTCGAAGGAGGAGTACGTCCGGAGCGGCAGCACGAGACAGTTCACCGATCTCGTCAGCGGCGACTACGCCTGGACCCTGAACGCGCAGGGAGAGCCGGTTCCGCAGCCGGCCGCGGCCGAGCTACGGCAGCTCGAGATCCTCCTGACGCCCTGGGGCTTCATCAGGGGCGCGATGGCGCCGGGGGCCGATCCGACCATGGTCACGCGCCACGAGTACGGCGGCCGGTCGACCGTGGTCTCGTTCATCGCGTTCGGGAAGTACCGTATCAACGGCACGATCAACCCGGACGGGCTGCTCGAGCGGACACAGACGTGGGTGCCCAATCCGGTCGTCGGCGACATGTACTACGAGAACGTCTACACCAACTACCGGGAGGTCGGCGGCGTGCAGATTCCCCGGTTCCACCAGCATCAGGACTATGACGACGGTGCGCACGCGCCGAACGTCAGCGGTGGCGACCATGCGTTCGGCCTGGAAACGGTCTCGGACCTTCAGGCGAACGTGGCGGACGCGACGCCGGCCGTGCCGGACAACGTGCAGAGCGCGAGCCCCCAGCCGCTCAACGTGGAGTCGGAGAGCGTGGCCGACGGCGTCTGGTTGATCGCGGGAGGCTCGCACCACAGCGTGGCCATCGAGTTCGGCGACCACGTGGCGGTCATCGAGGCGCCGCTGAACGAGGCACGGTCGCTCGCGGTCATCGGCGAAGTGTACCGACTGATACCGGACAAGCCGATCCGGTTCATCGTGACGACCCATCATCACTGGGACCATCTGGGCGGGCTGCGCGCGTACGTCCACGAGGGTGCGACCGTCGTCACCCACGAGGGCAACAAGCCCTACTACCAGGAGGTGCTTCGGGCCGGCATCTGGACCCTGGAGCCCGACCGGTTCTCGCTGTTTCCGCCCGAGGAGTGGTCGGAAGGCTACATCTTCGAGACCGTGAACCAGAAATACGTCCTGGCCGACGAGACGAGGACGGTGGAGCTTCACACCGTGCAGGGGCTCGCCCATGCCGCGGGCATGCTCATCGCGTATCTCCCAAGCGAGAAGATGGTCGTGCAGGCCGACCTCTTCAGCTCCACGGCGCAGGCCGCCAACGCCAGCGCCCGCACGTTGCACGCCAACCTGGTCGGTCTGGGCCTCGACGTCGAGACGATCGTAGGGGTACACGGGAGTCCTGCTCCGATGTCGCGGCTGGCCGAGCTCGTCGACGCCGGGCAGTGATGAAGGGGCCTCGCTCGGCGGGCGAACTCGGTCGGCAGCGAGGCCGGCGGCGCCCTTGAGCGACTGCCAGCTCGGCGGGCGAATCAGTCGCCAGCCAGGCAGGCGGCGCCGTCGAGCGGCTGCCAGCGGGGCGGGTCCGCAAGGTCGGCGGCGCTCAGCCGGCCGCCACGCGCGGTGAGCCAGCCGGCGACGGCATCTCTGACCTGGGGTGCCGTCGCCGGTGCCGTTGCACGGAAGCCGAAGCGCGCCCGTGCCGCGAAGAAGTCCGTGGTCGCCACGGTGAGCGTTTCGGCGGGGTCGACCGGCGTTCCCGACGAACGCACTATCTCGACCTCCGGCCTCTGCCCCGCGCAGGTCACGCGAACGCGGATCCCCGACACGCTCGCGACCCCGCGTCGCCGCCGGGACACCTCTCTCGCGAGGACCTGCCGCAACTGCGTCCCCGTCAACACGAGCGCGACGACGCGATTGTCGAACGGAAACACGTCGTAGAGCGGCCCGCGGGTCAGGGCGCCGGCCGGCAAGCCGGCGCGCAGTCCACCGCGTCGCGCACCCATGCCGATCGCGGCGTCCGCGCCGGGCACGGCCGCGCGGAAGGCATCCGCGAAGAGGTTGCCGATCGGCGATTCGAGCCCGTCTCCGTTCCCCGTCAGGGGGGTCTCGAGGACGATGCCGAGCGATTCCTCGCGCCAGCGGTACACCCGCTCGAGCTCGGGCCGCATCGCCGCCGTCACCGACCCGTCGGGCTCGACCGGCGCCGCCTCGTAGTGCGGCGGCGGGGCGCCGCCGGCCGTGCAGGCCCCCTCCGGGCCGAAGGCCGCACACAGCGCCTGCGGCGCGAAGACGCGCGCCGACACGACTCCGGCCCCGCGCTCGACGGTCAGATCCACGCGAGCGAACGCCGCCCCCCGCGAGTACGCCTGGACGATCGGGATGCCCGCCACCACGTGAGCCACGGCCGCGTGGCTGTGTCCGGCGACAATCGCATCCACGAGGCCGGCCGGCAGCTGCCGGGCCAGCCGGAAGATCTCTCCATCGTCGTCGCACGACGAGAGGTCGGCGGGGTCGTCGAACCGTTCGCACCACCCGCCGGCGTGGGCCAGGACCACCACCACGTCGGCGCCGCGCTGGCGCAGTTGCCGCGCCTCTGCCTCGACGGCGGGGGCAAGCGGTGCCGTGCGAAGCCCCTGGACGTTGGCGGCGAGGGTCATGCGGAGCCCGTCGTGGGTCATCACCCCCACGATGCCTACCCGCAGACCCGCGGTGTCCACGAGGGTGGACGGCCGGACGTTCGGCCACGCCACCGGGCGTCCCGTGACCTCGTCGATCAGGTTCGCCGCGAGAAACGGAAACCGCGCGCGGGCGGCCGCCGCCTTGAGCGCACCGCGCATGTCGGGCGGCGCGCCGTTCGCGGATACGGTGTCGCGCGCCCCGTAATCGAACTCATGGTTGCCGATGGCCAGCGCGTCGTACCCCAGCGCGTTGTAGGCGTCGACGACGAGCGCGCCCTCCGACAGGTTCGATTCGATCCCCCCCTGGAAGGTGTCGCCTGCATCCAGCAGCAGCACCGCGCCGCCGTCCCGCGCCCGCGCCGCGCGGAGGTTGTGCAGATACCCGCCGAGCTGCGCGACTCCTCCGCGCCCGTCCCGCGGAAACACGCGACCGTGCACGTCGGTGGTGCCCACGATCGACAGCGTCACCCGGCCGGGCGTTCCCGCTCCCCCCGGGTGCTGAATGGCCCCGCCCGCCCCCGCGAGGAGAGCGAAAACGACGACGAGCGTCGCCCCGCCGACCATCGCGGGGCGCTTTGCCGGCCCGGACATCGCTTGAGCATACTCCTCCGGAGCGTTTGCACAAGGTGCCGCCGGGAACCCGCCTTCCGAGAGGAAAGCGACAGCAGGGCGGCCCCCGATGAACGGGCGCTTCCGCCGGGGCTTGCAGTTCTGAGAGCCGGCGCCGGCAACGGCGAGTCGTGCGGTATGATCGGCTGTTTTGTTCAGCGGGTCGCAAGGGCGTGGAGAACGGATGATGGCATTTCGCAAAGTTCTGATGATGACGATGCTGCTGCTGCCGGTCGTCGGCACGGCCGCCGCGCAGACACCGGAGTCGGTGCGGCCCGCGCATGACAGCCTCGAGCCGGGCACCCGGACCGACGACCTCGGCATCACCATCGGCATCCCGGTGGAGCATCCCGGCCGTCGCTACCCGGCGTCGCACGAGTTTCCCACGGGGCCGGAGATCGGCGAGCGTCTGCCGTCGTTCTCGCTGCCCAACCAGCAGGGCCGGCTCGTCGACTACCACGCCGATCGGGGCGATGCGAAGTCGATTGTGGTGTTCTATCGCTCGGCGGTGTGGTGACCGTACTGCCGAACGCAGCTGGTCGAGCTGCAAGACAATCTGGATCTCTTCGAGGACGCCGGCATCCGCGTCTACGGCATCAGCTATGACCGCCAGGAGCAGCTCCTGGCCTTTGCCAACCAGTACGACGTGACCTACGACCTGTTGTCGGACCCCGATTCGGCGGTCATCCGTGAGTTCGGCATCCTGAACACGCTGGTCTCCCCGGACGACCCCGAGCAGGCGGCCGGCCGCAGCTTCTACGGCGTGCCGTTCCCGGGCGTCTACGTGACGGACGAGCAGGGCGTGGTCACCGAGAAGTTCTTCCACCGCCACTACGCCACCCGCGAGTCGGCCGGCTCGATCCGCGACTCGGTCCTCGGCGAGATTCTCGTGCGTCACGAGGTGCCGGCCATCGAGCTGGGCACCGACCAGGTACAAGTCTCCGCCTTCCTGTCCGATACGGCCCTGAAGTTCGAGACCCAGTCGACGGTCTACGTCCGGTTCGAGCTCGAAGACGGCCTGCACATGTATGGCCGGCCTCTGCCGGACGGGTACATCGCCTCGGAGGCGACGATACCGGATACGTTCGGGCTGAGGGTGGGCGACGCACGATACCCGGCGACGCACCCCCGGGAGTTCCCGGCGCTGGGGGTCACGCTCAACGTCTACGAAGGGGTCGTCGACGTCGCGATTCCGGTGGCCCCGAACGCCGAGCTGTTCAACCCCGGGAACCGCGACCAACCCGACGAGCTGGTGGTGCCGGTGTCGGTGCTGTTCCAGGTCTGCAGCGAGACCATCTGCTACACGCCGAGAACCGAGACGCTGTCGCTGTCACTGCCCGTCGGGCCCCTGCTGAGGCCGGGAGCGCCGAGAGCACGGTAGCCGCCGCCCGGCGCCCGTGGGGTTCCTGGTGTACAGCCGCAGGCTGTGCGCCAAGGCAGTGTCGGCGATTGGAAGGCTCTTGCCGAAACGCCGCGGGCGCGACAGATAGCAGTGCCTGCTCTCGTCGATCAGCCGCTCGACGTAGCGGTCTTGTCGACGTAGTAGCAGTTCCTCTCCCGGATCTCGATGAAGGTCTGCATGCCGATGGGCAGCCTGCGTCCAGTCATTGCACCGCCAAGACTTTAGCACCAGCGAGCGGGCTCAATCGGCTCTCGACGCATTGCCGTCCGATGGTGCCGGTTGGTTCCGCCGCCGTGCGAGCCACCGCACGGACCCGAGCACGAGCCACGCCGGCAGCGAGACGATCCCCGCGTATATCCAGATGCCGAACGGTCCGAACAGGCCGCCGAGGGTGGCGGCGGCGGCCGAGAGCGGGCAGAGCACGGCCGCGCAGCCGTACGCCAGCGGCCGGGAGCGGGGATGCAGCCGCTGGAGGGCCATCGTCAGCGGGAGGCCGCCGGGCCAGGCGAAGACCAGCCCGATGACCATCGCCGGCAGGGCCAGGAGCGTCTGGCCCGGACCGGCGGAGACGCCCGGGTCGAAGCCGAAGCGCAGCAGCGAGATCCCGAAGACCCCGAAGGGCAGCCATAGCGAGAGCATCAGCGTCCTTTTCATCAGGATCGAGCCTACTACGGCTCGCTGACATGGCGGTAGACTGACGCAATGGCACTCGATCACTACTCGACACTCGGCGACTCGGGGCTGCGCGTCAGTCCGTTCTGTCTCGGTGCGATGACCTTCGGCGAGGATTGGGGATGGGGCTCGGACGTGACCACGTCGGAAGCCATGCTCGGCCGGTACCTCGACCGCGGCGGCAATTTCATCGACACCGCGAACGCGTACACCAAGGGACATTCCGAAGCGATCATCGGCGACTATCTGCGGGCCGGCGGCCCCGGCCGGGACCGGGTGGTCATCGCCACCAAGTTCTTCGCCAACCTGTATCCCGGCGATCCGAACGGCGGCGGCGCCAGCCGCAAGTCGCTGACCGCGGCGTGCGACGAGTCGCTGCGGCGCCTGCGCACGGACTACATCGATCTGTACTGGATGCACCTCTGGGATCGGTTCACCCCGATCGAGGAGACGATGCGGGCGCTCGACGACCTCGTGCGCGCGGGCAAGGTGCGCTACATCGGGTTTTCCGACACGCCGGCGTGGAAGACGGCCCAGGCGCAGATGCTGGCGCGCTTTCGGGGCTGGACGCCGCTGGTGGCGCTCCAGATCGAGTACTCCCTGATCGAGCGCACGGTCGAGGGCGAGCTGATTCCGATGGCGCGCGAGCTGGGGCTGGGCGTCGCCCCCTGGTCTCCGCTGCGGAGCGGCGTGCTGACCGGCAAGTACACCCGCGAAAACGCCGCCAGCGCCAATCCCGGGCGGGGCAGCCGGGTGACGGCCCATCTCGACGAACGCACCTTCGGCATCGTCGACGAGCTGGTCCGCATCGGCGCCGCACTCGGCACGACCCCGGCCGCCGCGGCCCTCGCCTGGGTGCAGGCCAGACCGGGCGTCACGTCGACCATCATCGGCGCCCGAACGCTGGACCAGCTCGACCAGAACCTGGCCGGCCTCGACGTGCAGCTCGCCCCGGAGCAGGTCCAGGCGCTCGACCGCCTTTCCGCGCCGTCGCTCGGATTTCCGTCAGAGTTCCTGCAAGCCGCCCCGACCATCATGCACGCGGGCGCCACCGTCGACGGCGAGCCGTCCGAGGTGTGGCCGATGGCCCCGGCCAGCGACAGCGAGCGTTACTAGCCCGAGTGGGGTAGTCCGCGCCCGTGGAAAGTGGTTCTCCAGCCGTCAGACGAGCGGCCGGGTGTCAACGGGCACGGTGAGCACGGCGCCGGCGCCGGGTGCTCGGCGCTTCAAATGAGGCCGCGGTCGAAGACCGCGGAAAACGAGAACCTGAGAGACGACGCCCGCTGCCTCCGCAACCAAGCTTTCAATGAGGCCGCGGTCGAAGACCGCGGAAAACGGGGGGGGGAGTTCCGGCCGCCGCTCCGGCCGCCCCCGCTTCAATGAGGCCGCGGTCGAAGACCGCGGAAAACGCGGACGAACCGGAGATGCTGCCGGAGCCGGTGGCCGCTTCAATGAGGCCGCGGTCGAAGACCGCGGAAAACATGGGAGGCTGCCAACACAACCGTAGGGACGGCCTACGCTTCAATGAGGCCGCGGTCGAAGACCGCGGAAAACCCGCACCTTGACCGAGGCCGTGCGGGCTGCCAACGCGCTTCAATGAGGCCGCGGTCGAAGACCGCGGAAAACTCGATCAGCGCGTCGTAGAACGGGACGCCCGACGTGCTTCAATGAGGCCGCGGTCGAAGACCGCGGAAAACGACTTGCACGGAATACGCACCTTACCGACAGTCATACCGCTTCAATGAGGCCGCGGTCGAAGACCGCGGAAAACGAACTTCTCTACTCATTTAAACCTCATTCCTGGATTTCGCTTCAATGAGGCCGCGGTCGAAGACCGCGGAAAACGCCAAGGCCGAGGAATCCAAGGCGGCCATGGCAAAGCTTCAATGAGGCCGCGGTCGAAGACCGCGGAAAACAACCATCCGGTCGGCGAGCCGGCGCTGTACTTCTCGGCTTCAATGAGGCCGCGGTCGAAGACCGCGGAAAACCCGTCTACAGCAGGTCGTCATCGACGCCCAGCACGCCGCTTCAATGAGGCCGCGGTCGAAGACCGCGGAAAACTCGTGACCCGCGCCGGCGAGAAGCGCCCGCTGACGACGCTTCAATGAGGCCGCGGTCGAAGACCGCGGAAAACCGGGCAGAGCTTCACCAGCACGGTCGCCGCGCTCAAGGCTTCAATGAGGCCGCGGTCGAAGACCGCGGAAAACCCACCAGAAGCCCGCCGAGGATCAGTGTGGTTTCGGGCTTCAATGAGGCCGCGGTCGAAGACCGCGGAAAACCTCCAAGACGATGGCATTCCTGCCCACCGCCAGAGTGCTTCAATGAGGCCGCGGTCGAAGACCGCGGAAAACAGAGGGGCGTATGAAGCTGGTTTAGATTTACTAGCTGCTTCAATGAGGCCGCGGTCGAAGACCGCGGAAAACATGGTGTGTAGTCCTTTTCGCTGTTGTTGTAGGGGGGCTTCAATGAGGCCGCGGTCGAAGACCGCGGAAAACGACCGCGGCAGCTTCAAGCTGTCGAAGGTCCGGAGCGCTTCAATGAGGCCGCGGTCGAAGACCGCGGAAAACTCGGTCGCCGGTAGCCGACTACGATGGCTGCTACACGCTTCAATGAGGCCGCGGTCGAAGACCGCGGAAAACTCCCGTTCGTCGTGGCGGACGAGCCCGGCGCGTGGGGCTTCAATGAGGCCGCGGTCGAAGACCGCGGAAAACCGAGTCTCCTGAAACAGGTGTGGGTAGGGATGGCCCCAGTTCGATGCCGCCCCAGCCAGAAAAACCCCCGCGTTCGCGGGCTCTGCTTCGCCCCGTGACCCCCGCACGTCAGGCCCACGCGCCGACTGCTCCTCGCGCGTCCGGCGTGAAGTCGTCGACGGCCGGGACGCCCCCGTCCAGGCCGGGCCGCAAGGCCCATAACTGCTCTCTGAGCGGAGGGACGGCCGGCGTGTCATCCGAAGGACCGGAGCGCAGCGGAGGACGCGCGTAGCGCGTTGACACGCCGGCCGTCCCGTAGCTACCCCGCCCCACATCCGCAGCAAGCCACCGCACGCCCGCCCCGGAAGCGGAATCCGCGGGTCAGTTCCGAGCTGCCTTTTCGCCGTCAGCCGCGCCTCGTGGACCCGCCGAATCGGCTCCGATTCCACCCACACCTGTTTTAGGAGAGCCGGAAAACCTGAATGACAACAACAACCCGGCGGCGCTCGACATTGCTTCAATGAGGCCGCGGTCGAAGACCGCGGAAAACGGCGGTATCGGCACGTTCCGGCGTCGAGCCCATCGAGCTTCAATGAGGCCGCGGTCGAAGACCGCGGAAAACCATCGACGGCAAGTACGCGCGGACCCTCAAGCAGCTGCTTCAATGAGGCCGCGGTCGAAGACCGCGGAAAACCCGGCCCCGAGCGCGCCGGGCGGTGAGCAACGGCCCATGCTTCAATGAGGCCGCGGTCGAAGACCGCGGAAAACTTGCGGCACCCGCCAAATCGTTGACCTGTAAACGATGCTTCAATGAGGCCGCGGTCGAAGACCGCGGAAAACGCCTGCATGCCGTCGACCATCGTTCCCCACGCCGCCAGCTTCAATGAGGCCGCGGTCGAAGACCGCGGAAAACCTCCGACAGATTCTTTCGCCGCGTCCGTATCGTCCTTGCTTCAATGAGGCCGCGGTCGAAGACCGCGGAAAACCCGCTCGGCCACCTCCTGCGAGTGCCGGCAATCGAAGCCGCTTCAATGAGGCCGCGGTCGAAGACCGCGGAAAACGGCCGGGAAGAGCGCCCAGGAGGGCACGGACCACTGGCTGCTTCAATGAGGCCGCGGTCGAAGACCGCGGAAAACGGACCGCTCGTAACCCGTTACGATTCAAGGTGTTCACCGCGGAATCGCGAGAAGTCCTGCGGTCTTCGGTTAGCGGGTCGTGGCGAGAAAATCCACGAAATGGTGTGCAGGTACGGCGGGCGTGTGCCGATACGTGAAGTATGGCGCGCAAGAGCGATGACCGCGGCGGTTCGAAGGGTCCTGGGCCTCAGCGAGACCCTCGGGACGTGCGCATCGAGCGCCTCGAACGAGACAAGGCGAAGCTGATCGAGGAGCGGGATCACTGGAAGCGCCGCAGCGAGCATCTGGAGAAGGAGCTCGAGGCGGCGCGGCGCGCCGGCCGCCGACAAGCGGCCCCCTTCGCCAAGGACCGTCCGCAGGGACGCGGCGGGCGTCCCGGGCGGCGAGCCGGGGCGGAGTACGGCAGGCAGGGGCGCCGCCGGCCGCCGACGCAGGCTGACGAGACCCACGTGGCGCCGGCCCCGACGACCTGTCCGGACTGCGGCGGCGCGGTCGCGCTGGACCGTGTGGCGTCGCAGTATCAGGAAGACCTGCCCGAGGTGCGTCCCCTCGTGCGGCGCTTCGACATCGAGGTGGGCCACTGCTCGCAGTGTCAGCGGCGCGTGCAGGGCCGGCACGCCCTGCAGACCTCCGACGCGTTGGGGGCGGCTGCCGCTCAACTGGGCCCGAACGTCGCCGCGCTGGTCGTCGAGTTGCACACCGAGCTGGGCATGCCGCTGGAGAAGGTCGTCCGCGTTCTGCGGACGCAGTTCGGACTGTCGGTGACCAAGGGCGGCCTGGTCCAACTGCTGCACCGCACCGCCGACGCGGCGGCGCCCGCGTATGCGGCGCTGCGCGAGCAGGTCCGCTGCAGTCCGGTGGTCACGCCGGATGAGACGGGCTGGCGGGTGAACGCGATCCTCCACTGGCTGTGGGCGTTCGCCACCCCGGAGACGACGGTCTATGCCATCTGCGACGGCCGGGGGTTCGCCGAGGCGGCGACGGTTCTCGGCCCCGACTTCGCCGGCGTGCTGGTGCGGGACGGTTGGGTGGCCTATCGCGGCTTCAAGAAGGCGCCGCATCAAACGTGCCTGGCCCACCTCTTGAGACGGTGCAAGGACTTGCAGGCCGCTCATCCCGACAGCCCGTGGGCGGGCGCGGTGCAGGCGGTCCTGCGGGACGGCCTCGCCCTGCGGGACCGCTCGAACGCGGGCGAAATCAGTGAGCACGGTCTGGCGTCGGCCCGCGGTCGGCTCGCCGCCCGGCTCGGCCGGCTGATCGACACCGCGCCGCCGTTGGCCGCCGCCGAGCGCTTCGCCAAGCACTTGGCCAACGAATTCCCGGCGGTGTTCCTCTTCTTGTGCGACCCGTCGATCGACGCCACCAACTGGCGGGCCGAACAGGCCATCCGACCCGCAGTGGTCACGCGTAAGGTCTGCGGCGGCAACCGCACCCGGCGCGGGGCCGACACCCAGCAGGTGCTGGCCAGCGTCGTGCGTACCGCCCGCCAACGCAACCTCGACCCGCGCTCGCTGATCACGACGATGCTGTGCGCCCCCGAACCCGTCGTGCCCGAAGCGCTTGCGTTGCCGCCGCCCGCCTGACGCCGGGCGGCGTGGAAACCGCTCATCCGCTTCCCGTCCTCCTGCGCGCCCCCGGCCCGCACTCAATCCGCGCCGTCCCGCCGCCGCCCGAGCCCGCGACCCGTGGGTTTCGCCGCCAGCGGCGGGAACGCCACCAGGCAGCTCGCCGCTGTTCGCGGCGTCGGTCCCCGCCGCGTGTCCCTCATGGCGGCGGCGCCGTCGCCGGGACCCGCGTGGTCTCGCGCCGCCGCGGGGGACCGGGGTGCGCCGCGGAGCCGCCAGACCCAGCGCTCCGCGAGCGAACCAGCCGGACCGACCGTCGCTGCCGATGACGCGCCGACAAGCTGCCTTGGCGACAATGGGACTGCGAGTCTGCCATGGGCGCTCTCAACAGCGACATGCTCTGGCTCTCCTAAAACAGGTGTGGGTGGAATCGGAGCCGATTCGGCGGGTCCACGAGGCGCGGCTGACGGCGAAAAGGCAGCTCGGAACTGACCCGCGGATTCCGCTTCCGGGGCGGGCGTGCGGTGGCTTGCTGCGGATGTGGGGCGGGGTAGCTACGGGACGGCCGGCGTGTCAACGCGCTACGCGCGTCCTCCGCTGCGCTCCGGTCCTTCGGATGACACGCCGGCCGTCCCTCCGCTCAGAGAGCAGTTATGGGCCTTGCGGCCCGGCCTGGACGGGGGCGTCCCGGCCGTCGACGACTTCACGCCGGACGCGCGAGGAGCAGTCGGCGCGTGGGCCTGACGTGCGGGGGTCACGGGGCGAAGCAGAGCCCGCGAACGCGGGGGTTTTTCTGGCTGGGGCGGCATCGAACTGGGGCCATCCCTACCCACACCTGTTTCAGGAGACTCCATGCTCTGCGCAGGTCCGCCGGCCGGCGAGTCGCCCCTCGTGCCCCTCGTTTCCGGCCTCCTCACAGCCACAGAGACCGACGCTGCGATGCCGACAAATCTGCGCGGGGACAACCTCGTCATGCAGCAACTTCCCCGACGGCTCGGTTCATTTCCGCCCATTTCCACTGGAGAAAATCAGTCCCGCACCCGGTAACCGAATACCGCTGTTGTTGTAGGGGGGCTTCAATGAGGCCGCGGTCGAAGACCGCGGAAAACGACCGCGGCAGCTTCAAGCTGTCGAAGGTCCGGAGCGCTTCAATGAGGCCGCGGTCGAAGACCGCGGAAAACTCGGTCGCCGGTAGCCGACTACGATGGCTGCTACACGCTTCAATGAGGCCGCGGTCGAAGACCGCGGAAAACTCCCGTTCGTCGTGGCGGACGAGCCCGGCGCGTGGGGCTTCAATGAGGCCGCGGTCGAAGACCGCGGAAAACCTGAATGACAACAACAACCCGGCGGCGCTCGACATTGCTTCAATGAGGCCGCGGTCGAAGACCGCGGAAAACGTCCGACGTCGAGCCCGAGACGGAGGATGAGCAGGGGGCTTCAATGAGGCCGCGGTCGAAGACCGCGGAAAACCCGGGCCACGTCGAAGTAGGCGCGCTTGATCTCCCCGCCGGCGCTTCAATGAGGCCGCGGTCGAAGACCGCGGAAAACTCCCGAACTCGAAATCGGAGTCGTTGTCCACCTCTCGGCTTCAATGAGGCCGCGGTCGAAGACCGCGGAAAACAACCGGAGATCCTGGTTGCCGCGGCCGGCGACGAGGTGCTTCAATGAGGCCGCGGTCGAAGACCGCGGAAAACACGCCGCCAGCAGTAGGACGTGCGGTCAAGCGGGTTCCAAACGCTTCAATGAGGCCGCGGTCGAAGACCGCGGAAAACGCCGAAACGGAGGAACCGACGACATGCGTATCCTCGCGCTTCAATGAGGCCGCGGTCGAAGACCGCGGAAAACGGTCAGCGACCCCGCGGACCGCAGGCGTTCCGCTTCCTTGCTTCAATGAGGCCGCGGTCGAAGACCGCGGAAAACAGAAGCGCGTCACGTCGGCGGACGGCGAAGTCCACGAGGCTTCAATGAGGCCGCGGTCGAAGACCGCGGAAAACCGGTGGACAAGCTCAACGCCGGCCCTGGACACCTTCGAGCTTCAATGAGGCCGCGGTCGAAGACCGCGGAAAACCACGCTCGGGAGCATGGGGGGGAGCCGCGGAACCGGCGCTTCAATGAGGCCGCGGTCGAAGACCGCGGAAAACGTGTAGCTCTCCGTCGTGACGGACGTCTGCCGACCGCTCGAGCTTCAATGAGGCCGCGGTCGAAGACCGCGGAAAACGAGTGGAGCGCCTGCCGATAGGCTTCTCTGCGGGCCGCTTCAATGAGGCCGCGGTCGAAGACCGCGGAAAACCACGGTGTCGCCGGCGGCCATCGGGAAGTGCGAGACGCTTCAATGAGGCCGCGGTCGAAGACCGCGGAAAACAACCCCGACCGCGGGTTTCCCGGGTCGCTCGCAGAGCCGCTTCAATGAGGCCGCGGTCGAAGACCGCGGAAAACGCTCAGGGGCCACGTTCCACGCCATCGTCCACAAGATGCTTCAATGAGGCCGCGGTCGAAGACCGCGGAAAACCCCATACCGGAACAATGCCATCATGGGAATGATGAAGAGCTTCAATGAGGCCGCGGTCGAAGACCGCGGAAAACGACGGCGATCTTGACGCTGTTCTTGAGGTTGACGCCGCTTCAATGAGGCCGCGGTCGAAGACCGCGGAAAACCTCGCGTGAACGGTCGGGCGGCCGACGCCAAGGATGCTTCAATGAGGCCGCGGTCGAAGACCGCGGAAAACGCGTCTGCCACTCGGTCCACCAAGTGGCGGCCCAGCGGCTTCAATGAGGCCGCGGTCGAAGACCGCGGAAAACACGGCGACCGCGCCATCGGAGCGTGCCAGGCCGCGGTGCTTCAATGAGGCCGCGGTCGAAGACCGCGGAAAACTCGCGTCCTACGGCGGCCGGCTCAGGCGCATCCGCGTGCTTCAATGAGGCCGCGGTCGAAGACCGCGGAAAACGGATGATCCAACCGGCCCCGCCGTTGTAGGCCGCCCATGAGCTTCAATGAGGCCGCGGTCGAAGACCGCGGAAAACCTGCGGTCAGCGACGGGACGACGCTCTGGTTCGTTGAGCTTCAATGAGGCCGCGGTCGAAGACCGCGGAAAACTCCGGAACGCCACGGCCCACGTCGAGACCCACTGCCAGCTTCAATGAGGCCGCGGTCGAAGACCGCGGAAAACCGGGAGAGACTCTGAAAAGCCAACATCGGCATGCTCTGCTTCAATGAGGCCGCGGTCGAAGACCGCGGAAAACCTGGAGAGCCGCCTTGAGTCGCACAGCCATCTACTGGCTTCAATGAGGCCGCGGTCGAAGACCGCGGAAAACGTCCGGTTCACCACCTGGTGCTGAGCCTCGTCAACATAGCTTCAATGAGGCCGCGGTCGAAGACCGCGGAAAACGACCGTGGCGCGGTTGTGCTCCCAGCCGGAATCGATGCTTCAATGAGGCCGCGGTCGAAGACCGCGGAAAACCGCCGGGCGCCGAGGGCCGGCCGGACACCGAGAGACGGGCTTCAATGAGGCCGCGGTCGAAGACCGCGGAAAACTGAGCGGCCTCTGCGGCTACGACAAGGGCTTAGGCGGGCTTCAATGAGGCCGCGGTCGAAGACCGCGGAAAACGACCCGCAAGTGGGAAGAGTGCGAGACCGTGTTCGCGCAGCTTCAATGAGGCCGCGGTCGAAGACCGCGGAAAACGTCGTGGAACCCCTGCATCGTCGGAAAGTTGGTGTCGCTTCAATGAGGCCGCGGTCGAAGACCGCGGAAAACTGTTGAGGCTGACATACGGATCACTTTCGAGTCTGGCGGCTTCAATGAGGCCGCGGTCGAAGACCGCGGAAAACCTGCGGGTTCTTGTCGATCGTGATCTCGCCGTAGTGGACGCTTCAATGAGGCCGCGGTCGAAGACCGCGGAAAACGTCCCATCTTCCAACCGCACTGACACCGACTGCATTTGCTTCAATGAGGCCGCGGTCGAAGACCGCGGAAAACGCGTGATCAATCGGGACGCTTCACGGTCGAAGACCGCGCTTCAATGAGGCCGCGGTCGAAGACCGCGGAAAAACGATCGTCCGCGCGCTTGACGCCGGTCGAAGACCGCGGAAAACGAGCCGGCGTGGCCGAGGCGCGGTCGAGACCGCGGAAGACCGCTTCAATGAGGCCGCGGTCGAAGACCGCGGAAAACGGACCGCTCGTAACCCGTTACGATTCAAGGTGTTCACCGCGGAATCGCGAGAAGTCCTGCGATTGTGGCGGATAAGCGGTCGCCGATGCGTTGCGACGGACCATGGAGGGATCATAACTGTTCAGTTTTCAAGGATCTACCGGCTTTCGAGTGCTCCCCGGTGTTGCGGCAGCACTGGAGCGCTCGCGCCGCCGGCGGCAGGCCTTCAAACGATGACGGGCTCTCGGCGTACCGCCTGGAACTTCTTGCCGAGGCTCACGACGCGCGGCTCGACTCCGTCGGCCACGCCGATGTCGACGAGCACGACGTGGTCCGCTGCATGATCGATCATCCCGTCGAGGCGCGCAACCAGGTCGGCGTGACGACGGCGGCTCAGGCGGCACTGGAAGACCGAGAGCTGGACCCACTCGCCGAATCCCTGCATCAGCTTGAACACGCGCCGCCACCGCTTGGGGTCACTGATGTCGTAGACGACGATGTAGAGGTGCTCCACGGGGTCACCGGGTCGTGAAGTTCGGATACTCGGGAAGCTCCCCAAGCAGGAAGCGGCCGAACAGCCGGGCCTGCATCTCCATCAGGCGGCGGTAGCTGACCCGGTAGCCGAAGATTGGATGGACGACCTCGTGACCGAGGCGGCGCTCGAACGTGGAGATGAATCGGCGCCGGCCGTCGGGGCCGAGGTTGACGCTGCCGGCCGCCGTCTTGAAGTCGGTGGGCCGGACCTCGCCGTTGTTGATGGCCTGGACGACCACCGAGTCGGCGACGAGGGGGCGGAACGGTTCCATCAGGTCGAGCGCGAGCGCAGGTCGGCCGTAGCGGGGTTGGTGGTAGAGACCTCGGTAGGGGTCGAACCCGACCGCGGCCAGCGTCACCGTCCAGGACCGTACGAGCAGGGAGTAGGCGAACGAGAGGAGCGCGTTGACGGGGTCCTTCGGCGGACGGCGGTTGCGCGTCTGGAACTCGAAGGCGAACTCCGTGTCGGCCGCGGCTTCGTGCAGCATGGCGCTGAAGGACCGGAAGTAGCGGGCGGCGGCGGCTCCTTCGACGCCGAGCAGTTCCGGCAGCGAGTCCGTGCGGGCGGCGCGGTGGCTGTCGCTCTTCAGGTCGACGAGGACGGGATTGCTGCTGTCGGCACGTTTCCAGTTGCGGCGAAGCAACGTGCGGCAGTTCTGGATCTTCGCGCTCACGAGTCCCCGGGCGAATGCGAGACACGTCGACTCGTCGAAGCTTGCCCGATACTGCGCCGTCCGCAGTTCGACGTTCTTGTGTCCGTTGCCGGTGGTGTGGCCGAAGAACCAGCCGCCGAAGCTGTGCCAGGTGACGGGAATCCCGCGCCACATGAGCTCGTGCAGGCAGGGGGTCGTCAGGTAGACGTTGCCCATGACGACGACCTGGGACGTTTCTTCGAGCCGGGCCGTCGCCTGCTTCGTGTCGTCCACCGTCACGACGAGCGTTTCACCCGATTTCGACACCTTCGCGCGGCGGGCCTGGACGTAGAGCGGCAACGCATCGGTGCAGGGCACGGCGATCGGACGCGGGGCGACCTCGGCCCGGGTGAGGTGATTGACCTCGTCCGGCAGGCAGATTTCGACCAGCGAGCAGCGCGGACACTTCGGACTGTCTTCGAGCGGCGGCGGAATGACCCCGTCGACAGCGAGGCGCCGCAACCCTTCGGCCGCCTTGTGCGTGGCGGCGACGAGCTCGTCGTCGAACACGACCCGCAACCGCTCGCGGCTTCCGACGAAGTAGAGCACCCCCTCGTCGCAGTCGTAGCCATGCTCGCGCAGAAGCAGACCCTGCACGCAGAGTTGCACCCGTTCGGGGTCGTACGCCCCGCGCTCGACGTGGGGCCGCTTCCCCCGCTTGTAGTCGACCGGCGCCACCCGGCGGCCTTCCAGCTCGATCAGATCCATCCGGGCGATCAGTCCCAGGCGGTCGGACGACAGCGTGACCGAGCGGGCGTGCAGCTTCGTGGTGCTTTCGACGTCGGCCGGGGGCGGCAACTTCCCCCCGTCGCGGTTGACCCGCCGGTGCGCGTGGCGGCCCTCGACCGTGTCGGACGATTCGACCCACTCGCCCTGGACCCACTCCAGGTAGGCCAGCCGCGGGCAGTAGACGTATTCGTTGACCATGCGCGCCGGCACGAGCGGCGGCGTGTCGGAGGAGACGGGCTGGACCGGCGGCGCTCGAAGTTCCGGAGCTGGCACGGCGGCGACCTCCCAGTGAAGCGGCAAGGGATGTTTCGGCCGTTCCGCCCGTCAACCGTGGGGGTGAGCCTCATGGCGCGGGGTGGCCGGCGCTGATCGAGCGGACGAGCGGCGGCAGCTGGAGAGTATCGATGTCTGGCCTGTTCCCGCCGCTCAGGCCCGCTCGACGTCGAACGCCGCGATGTTGCGCGTCTCCCGACTGAACTCCACGCCGACCAGATGGATCGGCCGGTTCAGGCCTCGGTACTTGTCCGCGTAGTGCTTCGCCTTCAACTGCGCGATCGCCGCGCCCTCGGGCGCCAGCTCCACCACCTTGAACTCGAACAGGTACACCTGAGCGTTGAAGCGTACCGCCATGTCCAGGCGACCGCGCGCGCTGCCGTCCTCCAGAGCGATGTCCAGGCCGAGGGCCGCGAAGTGGGAGTAGAACACGCTGGCGTAGTAGCCCTCGTAGCGGGCGATGTCGTTCTTCCGGTGCCAGTCGTGGGGAATGCTCGCGAAGAACGCCTCGAACAGCGTCCTCAGCCCGGCAAAGTCGTTGGCCCGCAGCAGCGTGTAGAGCTGGACTTCGCGTGTGGCCTGCTGCGACGGATCGGGGCTCATGGCGCGCAGCAGGCGCTCGTTCAGGCTCTGGCGCACCTCGCGGTTCGGATAGCCCAGCCGATAGAGGGTCTTGCCGCCGAGGTCCTCCGCGCCGGTGATCGTGAGGTAGCCGGTCTGGAACAGCAGCGCTTCGGTGGCGATGTCGTCGACGTCGAAGGATGACAACAGGTCGCCGCTGGCGATCATGTCGTCGAGGGCCACCGAGCTGACCCCGCGGCTTTGCAATGTGTCGATCAGGAACGAGGGGGTCCCGGTCTCGAACCACCAGGCATCGAACTTCCGGTTGCGAAACAGCAGCAGGATATCGAAGGGGTTGTAGACTCGCTCCTCGCCGAGCCAGCTATAACCGTTGTACCAGCTTCGGATCTCGTCGCGGTCGAGCCCCGGGAGCTCGGCTGCGAACACCGTGTCGAGGTCCGCGTCGGTGTAGCCGCAGACAGCCGAGTAGCGGGGGTCCAGGGTGATGTCGGTGAGGTTGTTGAGTCCGGAGAACAGGCTCACCTTCGAGAACCGGCTGACGCCGGTCAGGAACGTGAATCGGACGTGCGCGTCGCTGTCCTTGATGGTCGCGTAGAGACCACGTAGGAAGTCGCGGTTGGCGCGGGCCACCTCGGGTACGTCCAGCGCGTCCAGAATTGGCTTGTCGTACTCGTCCACCAGCACCGCCACCCGTTGCCCCGTGCGCTGATGCAGCGCCCTGATCAGGTGGCGGAAACGCGCCGGCTCGGCGCCGGGCCGACCGGTGATGTCCGCCTCGGCCTCCAGGGTCTCCAACTGGTCCATTACTTCCGCGGGGAGATCGTCCGGCCCGCGAAACTGGCCGCCGCCGAAGCTCAGGCGCAACACCGGATGGCGAACCGACCAGTCCCAGCCGTCGTGGATGGCCAACCCCTGGAACAGCGCCTCGTCGCCCTCGAACAGCTCCTTCAGCGTGTCCAGGAACAGGCTCTTGCCGAAGCGGCGCGGGCGCGAGAGGAAGTAGTGCTTGCCCTCGTCGGCCAGCCGCCGCATGTAGGCGGTCTTGTCGATGTAGTAGCAGTCGCGCTCGCGAAGCTCCCGGAAGGTCTGGATGCCGATCGGCAGTCCGCGTCTGGTCATGGACGCAACCTCGAGTCCTCGGTCGTCCTCATCGAGCGACCCCATCGACTGACGATCGTGGGCCCACGCCACCGGGAGAGCCGTCAGCGCCAGCAAAAAGCCCTCCCCCCTTGTGCGCGGTCCGGCCGATCAGCAGCGGGCCGACCTGTGCGGTGCGGAACCTCAGCCGCAACCGGCCGGACAGTCCCCCGCGCGGTCCGCGCCGGACCTCGAGCACGTCGATGGACTTCGGTTGGGGCAGGGGCCAGCCGCAGCGTTCGAGCTCTGACCCGACATCGAGCCTGAGCGCATCCTCAGCGCTGAGACCGCGATGATGACGCGTCACGTCATAGACCGTCACGCTCTCCCATACTCGCGCTGGGGCGAAGAGAACATCGCTTTCCGGATCGAGAGCCGCCGGAACGAGTGTCAGACGGCCGGCAGGGCCGGCGCGGAGGACGTCCATGCCTTCGAGCGCGCGTGCTGTAAGACGATGGTCCGCAGCGATGTCTCGCCAGCGTATACCGCCGCGCTGAAGCTCACTTGGTGCGACATAGAGCAGGCGCCGGTGCGGCAGGTCGGCGGCGATCACGATATGGCGGTGCGTTCCATCGCCGGCCGGGCTCCCATCAGGTCGATGGCCGCTCACGTACGTTGGTATCGTGGCGCCGCGGCGCGTTCCGGCCTGTACCCGCGCCATCATCGCGCGCCGCGCGGCGTGTGCGACGACCGACGGTTCGGCGCCGTCCGCAAGTCCCCCGGCAATGGCGAACGCAAGCACCCCTCGCACCTGTTGTTGATCCGGGTGCATGAGGCCGAGACCGAGAAACCGGCCGTCGCCCAGCAGAAGCGGGCCCGATACGGACTCCGTGAAGGTAATCTCCGCGTGCCAGAGCGCCTCCTTGGGAAAGCGTGTGCCCGGCGCGAACCGTTCGGCGCGCGCGCCGCGACGAGCGAAGGGCTCGCGCTGCACGAGGACCCTCGCTACGGGGACACAGACATCGGCATGCCGCAGCGCGTTATGAACGGCCGCAACCGCGCGCGCCTCCTCGGCGGCCCGCTCGGCGCCGCCCTTCGCCTCCTCGGTTCGGCGATCCGGATCGATCCGCCGCCGGCGGGCCATCGACAGCGCGAGCGGCGTGACGCTCCGCCAATGCCGGCCCCGCTGCTCGAAACGCGCGACCATGCGATCATCATCGACCCGGTGGAGTTCGCGTACGATCACGCCGTCGTCATCCGCCCAGGCGACCTGAGAGAACGCCCAGGCGACATCGTCCGGAGCCAGCGGACAGCTCTGCGGAACCCGGATTGCCAGCCGGCGAATGGACGGGTCGACGTGCTCGTGGCCCACCGACGGAATGGGCACGATGCGCACCCGCGAGGACTTCTCCGCGGCACCCGCGTCGCGGCCGATCAAGTAGCGCTCCAACGGGTCTCCGAGATCGGGAATCGCGGTGCGGAGATGCTCGGCGGCCTTGTCGCGGGCGCTCTGGACGAACTCGGCCGCGCCGCTCAGCGGCCAGCCGGCGTAGTCCGCTCGCGCATCGCCCTCCCGCAACTCGAACACGAAGCGATACGGCTCTGCTCCATAGGCGACTCGCCGGAGCTGCGGCTTGGGAGGCTGCACGAAGGCGAGAACCGGCTTGCGTGCGGTCCCGCCCGTTCGAAAGCGCTCGCGCATGCCATTGAACCGGGCCGTGAGACTCTGCCGCAGGCCCGGTCGCGGACAAAGCAGGTAGTGGCTCCCTGTACCGTCTCCGGAAGGCCGGTACACGATCCCGCCATGTCCCGAGAGACGGCGCTCCGCGTCCTCGAAGTCGACGACGACCGCTTCCGCCCAGGCCATGTCCACGCCCCGGCCAAGCTGATAGATCTCATCGGCCGCCACGCACAGCGCCGATGCGTGTCCCTCGTCACCGTGGCGGACGGACCAGCAATAGAGGATGGGCGCCGCGGCATCGAACAAGGTCGGCCGGATGCGTTTGCCGACCCGCGTCTTGGCGACCGCGTCCTCGAAGCGCCTTCCGGGCAACGCGGCGTCGATGTCGTTATTGGGGACGTAGTTGAGACATGCTTGGCCGGGGATGCCGCGCGGCGTCGCGATCACGGGCGGCGGAAGGGTCTGCAGCCAGTCGAGCGCCGCCTGCGCCGCCGCTGGCACCGTCGCGCCGCGGGCTGCCCCGGACAGCAGCGCCTGAAAAAGCCGGGCCGGGGCCGGCGGCCACTCGCATGCGTGACGGTCGTCGAGACCGTGATAGCGGCCTTCGTAGAGACGAACGGTCACGAGAAGAGCGCGCTGCATCGGTCAGGCTTTCTTCTTGGCGTCGCTCTTGGCGAGCGCCTTGTCGAAGGCGACCGTCCGATCGGCTGCGACGCCGAAATCCTTTGCGGCTCGCTGCGCCAGCGCAAGCGCCGTCTTCTCGTCGAGCGCAACCTCGTGTCGCACACCGTCTCGCTCCACCCCTTGCCAAATCCCAGGCGCCGCGGGGTCCGGCGTGATGAGACAACCTTGTCGCAGGAACCCGTCCAGCGGCGCGGTCGCCGCCGCGAGTGCCAGACCCAGCACGTAGCGGCGCAGAACCGGTCCATCATCGCCCTGCAGGCGCCGCAGCGCGATCAGGTTGATCGTCACGTCGCGACGAATCTCGCCGTGGACCACGATCCCGCCATGCTGCTCGGTTGCCGGCACGTGCACGAATCCTCGCTGCGCCAACTGGCTCTTGGCGCTTCCTTCCTGCTTCTTCTTCTCGTCCTCACTGAACACCTCCAGCGCGGCGTAATCGACCGGAGGGTTGTATTGCGCCGAGCGCGTCAACTCGTCGACATCCCAGGCCCGGATGACAGACTGCAGAATGCGCGGGAGCTTGGCCTGCGTATCGCGTGAGTCCCAGGCGCCGAATACGACCGATGTCGGCGCCAGACGCGCGATGCCGCTCGCATCGCCGGTGTCCTGGTATGCGCGAAACGCGTCATTCGCCTGGGCAGCAAGCGCCGTCGAACGGATGAGCGCGTCGCCCAGACGATGCCCTGCATCGAGAATGGAGACCGACTTGGCGTCGCCGTACGCGATGGTCACCTGCGGCACCAGCCTGGCGAGCGGGTTCTCGGCCGCCCCGTTTCCGGTGGTCTTGAACAGCGGCTCCAGCCGGTTCGCCTGTGCGCCGACGCTGTCGACGGTCGCAACCTTCGTGCCATCTGACAAGGTGTCGACGTTGTAGCCGATTCCGGCATACGTCGGGGGGAAGATCACCGAGTCCGCCCCCTCCACCGGCAGCAGCTTCTGTCGCAGGGTCAGCGCGACGGGACCTGCCTGCTCATTGTCGCAACGCTCGGCGAAACGGTCGTCGAATTCGATCATGTCGACACACTCTCCTCGATGACGCTGGTGATGCAGCGGGCTTTGTTCTCCTGCCCAGGCCAATCGAGCTGCATGTGGAACTTGCGGAACGGCAGGCCCGGAAAGGGCGGTTGCCGGGCGCCGAGTGCGGCGCGCAAGAAGATCAGATCGTGCAGGTCGGTCCCGGAAAGGCTGGCGACGCCGTAGCTGTAGCTCAACTTGTTGTGCCGCACCGGCCGAGCGTGGGTCAGCCCGATCGCTGCCAGGAGTTCGACGGCGGGATAACCGCGCATCACCACCGCGCCGTGGAGGTTGGGCGAGAAGCCGGCGTCAATCGGTACGTAGTCGCGACGCCAGTCGAACCGGAAGCTACCGCTCTGGAGCGCATCGACTGAGAAGGGAGCGTCGTCGCGATCTGCCATGCGCCCACGCACCAGCTCGAGCGCGTCGCGCGCCAGTGCGGCGCCGGGGTATCCACCGGCGCCCGCCCAGAACTTGACGTTGTCACGCCGCCTCGTCGCGTCGCCCCAATAGTCGATAACGATCGCGCATCCGTCGCCGTCCGTGAGCCGCGCCGGCAACTTCGCCGGACTCTCGGGATCGGGAAATGGAAACGCGGACGAATCACCGACGACGGTGTCGATGTTCCACTTCCCAGTGTTGTTGTCCGAGTCGGGCGGCGCGAGCGATGTCACGGTCGCCTCGTCGAGGAAACGGAGCACACGGACTACCGGATCTTCGTCGCCGGCCGCTGCGAGCCGGAACCGGACGCGGTCGGGCTCCTGCCAGTCGAAGCCGCCCTCGGCTGCGCCCAGCAGCACATCGGCGGCCTCGGCAAAGCCGAGGCAGGCGAAGACCTGGCCGGGATTGGCCAGGTCGACGGGGACCACGGCGATGGCCATCAGTCGGTTCCTCCGGCTGGCGCCGGGAACTGACCCAACTCACGTTCGGGCGAGGCAGTTCGCGACGTCTGGGTGGTCGGCTTCTTCCGCGCTCCCTGGACGGCCTCGTCGAGCGCTCGGGAGGCGCGCCGGTCGGCCGCCCGCAGCAGCGCCTCCCACCACGCGAGCCCCCACGGGCCCCACTGGCGCTGGAGCCGGGCGAAGCGCCGCCCGATCTCGTAGGCTTTCCGCGTCGCCTCGGACGGCGGCAACTGATCGCAGCCTCCGACTCCCATGGCTGGCCGCGCATGGCCATGATGGGCCGCAATCATATGCAGCGCGAGCTCGAACCGCGGATCGGAACGGTCGAGACCGTCCAGACCGTTCTTCTCTGCGTCGAGCAGCGACTGCAGCTCATGGCGGTAGCCGTTCAGCACATGTCGGTTCACCGGCCCGGGGGTCTTGGCGTACGGTCCGTCGTTACGCGGCGCGTTGAACGCCCGTTGCCAGCGCGGCGTCCGCTTGCCTTCGTCATGCTGCCGCGCCACGGTCACGAGCATTGCCCGATCTGCTTTCGGCAGATCGAGAGCGGCTGCGATTCGGTCGGCTTCCCGCGCGGCCCACTCTTGATGCTCTTCCAGCCCTTGAAGCGTTGGCGCCATGGCGCGCGAGTCTTCTTCCGAGGCCTCGCCATGCCATTTCTCGACGATCAGCCAGGTCAGGGGCTGGTCCGCCGCCGAGACGCGGTACGGTTCAGCCCACGACTCTCGCCACGCATCGGACACTTGTCCGGGGTTCTCGTGCGTCGCTTCGCGCTCGGCCACGAGCCCGTTGCGCTCGTCGTCACTCAACAAGCGCACCCGGACCGCCGGCGGTCCGGCCGTCTCGCCACCGTTCCGAACCGCTTCGTCCCACGCTTCCGAGTTGCCCCAGTTGTCCTCGACGGTCCGAACCGGATTCCTGTTACCGGCATCGAGCAATCCGTCGCCGAGCCCGCAGATCCTGGCATCCACCACCACCAGCTGCCCTGCAAGCCTCCGTTCGAGGTCCTTGACCGGCAGGTCACTGCCGACCTGCTTCAGGCTGAGCACGTCGTCCGGCTTGCCACCGCTGTCGAGCACGAACGCGGCCGGTGCTTCCGAATGCAACGGAGCCGTCGGAGTAGCTCCAGTAGTCTCCGTCGGGTTCTCGCCGTCGTCGGTCTCGGCGGCTTCGAGTTCGCGCTCGCCGAGTCGTCCTGCTTCCAGCGTCTTCTTCAACTTTCGCGCCCGCTTCCTCAACCACTCCACGACCCGCCACGTTTCGGTCTCGAGCCGCTCGGCGGCGTGAGGCGATGCCACCTCGAAGAACGCCTCGGTCACCCGGTCCCGGAGACGGACCGTTCGGGCGCCAGCACCAACACCCTCGATTCGCACCGGGAGGCAGCGCCGCCAGATGACCGTGGTCTGCGGGTCCTGCTCCACCCACCCCCGCAGCCAGGGTTCCACCTCGGGACGCCCGCTGTGCTCGGCCAGTGAGGTCATCGCCCAGGCATCGATCAGCGGCCTCGTGAGAGCCGGATGGAGCGGCATCGGCGTCGAGGCCTTGTCTACCTGCTCGCGCCGCTCCGCCGATCGGCCGACATCAGTGAGCGCCGCCGGCCCGGCCTGACCGCCGTCTCCGTTCGGCGGCAAGTTCTTCAGCAGTTCCTTCGCGGCCCGGTGGCGAGCGACATCCGCTTCTGCGGCCAGCTTCGCCTCGGGCGGACCTTGATCGATCACCAGCACGCGAGCTGCTCTTGAACCGCGTCTGTTCACGCGACCAAGGCGCTGCACCATGCGCTCCCAGGCGACCAGATCGCAGACCATATGGTCCGCATCGAGATCGACCCCGACCTCCCCGGCCGACGTTGCGACCAGAAAGACTGGGGCGGTCGGAAGGTCGTCGCCGCCAGCGAGCAGACCATGCCGCCGTAGCTCGTTCGCGGCCTCCTCGCGTTCGTACACCCGACGCCCGCCAACGAATAGAATCACCGCCGCGCCGCTCTTTGCGCGTTTGTCCCGCTGGCGAAGATCTTGCGCGACGCTCTCCGCCACCCTGCGCTTGTCGCAGTAGACCAGCGTGCGCACCGGCTGGCCCGCCGCCTCGGCTTGCTGCTGCGCGAGAGTCCAGGCCCGCTCGGCGAGTACGGTCTCGATCGACGCTTTCGTGTCCAGATCCTCGACGGTGAGCGTTTTCGACGCGTTGAGCCGCGCCTGGACGATCTCGTTCTTTCGATCTTCGCGATCGATGGTGAATGGCGTCCCGGGTCCGGAAGCCGAGCCCAGCGTGGCCGACAGCGGCAACACCCGGAAGGCCGGTGGAAGGCCGGCGGTGGCGGAAGGGCCGGCGAACTGCCCGGGCGCCGAGGCGGCATCTGTGCCCGCCGTTGCCCGCCGCTCGACCTCGATCGTCCGCAGAAGGCGCTCAAACGGACGCGACAGATGTGCCTCGTCCAGCAGCACCAGGGTGTCGCAGCCCATCAACCCGGCGTGGTTCGGCCGCATGCGCCGTGAGACACCATACCCTTCGAACAGCAGCCGGGAGCCGATCATGTCCACGGTGCCGACGATGATCGCCGGTGCTGCAGGATCTTCCAGCCACTCCCGGTTGTCGACGTGCTGGCCGCGGAGGGTCGAGATCGGCAACTCCCTGCCGGCGAGTCCCAGTTCGCGCCGGACCTGATCGAGGTCCGGGCAGGTCAGCCGCTTTCGAATCGTCTTGGCAACATCCGTAGCTTGATCGACAACCGCGCGACGGTCGACGACGTAAACGAGCCGGCGGGGCAGCGGCGCGCCGGCAGCCCGCGCCAGCAGCCAGATCACCATGACGGCGGTCTTGCCGAGACCCGTCGGAATGTCCACGGCCGGCGGGAGATCGCCGGTATGCAACCGGTCGAACAACCGTCGCTGCCACGGAAATGGTGCGTGGCCGGTCAACGCCTCGAATGTCTGGCCGAATTCGATCGAGATCACAACGGTTTCCGCGTCCCACGGTCAGTCTGTTCGATTACCATATTGCCCGTCCGGGTGACAGAACCTGTCACTACTGCGCGGCTGAAGCGAGCCTCTGCTGATTCCAGCAGCTCTGAACGCCGTCGATGCAAACGCATCAGACATCTTCGTCTTTCGATCGTATCCGGCGGATCGGAGAGGGAATCCTGTCTCCGGATTCATCTACGGGTTTGCGCCATTGGGTTCCGGATCTGAGATCTGCTTCCAGCACTTCAACCGAAACCTGCATCGTTTCAACCCGAGCGTAGTTGATCTTCAGAGTTGTTATCATCTCAACGTCCCCCTTTAAAATTATCCTTGCAGATAAAGAGTGCTTCTGTCAATATCTCGTTAAGCGCGACGCATCCGAGTTCCTCCGCTCCGGCGGCACCATTGAAGCTCTGCGAGGATCATTCGCCTCGGTAGACCAGCAGGGCGCTTCCGCGATCTCTTGTGATCGCGGCCTCATTGGGGGAGCGAGTGCCAGCGTTTGGCCTCGCTCTCTCCCCGCCTGCGCAGGTTCCGGTCAATCCGGGAGCCGAGCCACATTGTGCCTCACTGGGACGCAAGTAGATCGAAGGTGTCCGGTCATTCGAGCCGGGGGCTCGACAGGGGCGGCGTCAGCAGCGGTACCGGGATCAGCCAGCCGCCGAGCACCCTTCACGCTGGCGGGCTGGCGGGACCGCCGGCGGAAGGCGGGTATGATGGCGATTGAGAACGGTGGACGTCCGCGTTCACCCGGCGCGACTTGACGGAGGGGGGCGAGCATGGGCACGAAGACGTGGTGGACGACCTCTCGGGTGGGGACGGGCGCATTGGCGCTGTTCGTGGCCGCGGTCATCGGTGTCGGACCGGTGGCGGCCCAGGATGCGGACTTCACGCCGGTCACCGATGCGATGCTCGCGGACCCCGACCCGGCCGACTGGATCAACTGGCGGCGGACGCTGGACGGCTGGGGCTACAGCCCGCTCGACCAGATCGACCGGGAGAACGTCCACCAGCTCGGGCTGGCCTGGTCGTGGACGATGGCCACGGGCCTGTCGCAGACGACGCCGATCGTCTACGACGGCATCATGTACCTGCCGAATCCGCTCAACGTCGTACAGGCCCTCGACGCCGTCACCGGTGACCCGCTCTGGGAGTATCGCAAGACGTTCGAGGGGTCGCCGGACGATTCGTTCCGGGCGCGCACGCGGTCGATCGCGATCTACGACGACAAGATCTACCTGAACACGAACGACGCCCACATCGTCGCCCTCGACGCCCGGACCGGCGACGTGGTGTGGGACCACACGGTGGCCGACAACAGGCTCGGCTACCGCTATACGAGCGGGCCGATCGTCGTCAACGGCAGGATCGTCGCCGGCATGACCGGCTGCGAGCGCTACAAGGACGGCACGTGCTTCATCTCCGCCCACGACCCGCAGACCGGCGCCGAGCTGTGGCGCACGTCGACGATTGCCCAGCCGGGCGATCCGGGCGGCGACACGTGGGGCGACCTCCCGACCACGTTCCGGGCCGGCGGCGACGCCTGGATTCCCGGGAGCTACGACCCGGCGACCAACCTCACCTACTGGTCCACCTCGCAGGCCAAGCCGTGGGCGCGGCTGTCGCGCGGCACCGAAGGCGATGCGCTGTACACGAACAGCGTGCTCGCGCTCGATCCGGAGACCGGCGAACTCGACTGGTACTACCAGTTCGTGCCGGGCGAGACGCACGACCTCGACGACGTGTTCGAGAGCGTGCTCATCGATCACCGCGGGCGGCAGTCGCTGTTCAAGATGGGCAAGCTCGGCATCCTTTGGGAGCTCGACCGCCGGACCGGGGCGTTCGTCGCCGCGCACGACCTCGGCTACCAGACGCTGGTCGACGTCGACCCGGTGACCGGCAAGACCACCTACCGCCCGGGCGTGATTCCGAACCCGGGCGAGGAGCTCGAGTTCTGTCCCGAC
Organism: Vicinamibacterales bacterium; assembly: GCA_965206705.1. GTDB lineage: Bacteria > Acidobacteriota > Vicinamibacteria > Vicinamibacterales > UBA8438 > JAJEEA01. Next base: position 335,443 of record CBDBKJ010000003.1, read on the forward strand.
TTCCAGGGCATCCGCAACTGGCGCGCGTCGGCGTATCACCCCGAGACCGGGCTGCTCTACATCCCGATCCATCCGACCTGCGTCAAGGGGACGTTCAGCGAAGTCGAGCGCGAGCCGCATCCGCCCGGCGATCTCGCCTTCTACTCGAACCCGCGCTGGACCGGCTGGCAGTCCGCGGGACGCCTGCCCCACCCCAAGAGCCCCGACCACGACGGCCACCTCGTGGCGATGGACATCGAGACCGGCGAGGTGCGCTGGCGCCACTCGACGCGTCTGCGCTCGCTGGCCGCGGCCCTGACCACCGCGGGCGGTCTGGTCGTGACCGCCGACGGCGACCGCTACCTCTACATCAACGACGTGGAGACGGGCGACGTGCTGTTCCGCACGCGGATGCCGGCGCCGGTGCAGGGCTTCCCCATCACCTACGCGGTGGACGGACGGCAGTATCTGGCGATCCCGGTCGGCGGCGGGCGGGTGCCGGGGGCGCCCAACGCGATGTATGTTTTCGCCCTGCCGGAGCGGATGCTCCGGTAGGAGCAATTCCATGCGCTCAGACAAGAGCACGGACCGGACCTCGAGAAGCGGCGGCGCGAGCACTTCGGCCACGCCTTCGATTGACTTGCTCAATCGGAGGCTCGGCACCTCGCCCACTCCCCGGATGTTGACACCAGACGAAATCGACTTGCTGCGGCAATGCGCGAAGGAGGTGTCCGAGGTCGCGCACGAAGTCTTCGCCAGCAGCTAACCGATGATCTCGACCAGACCGTCGACGACGGCAGCCAGTTCCTCGACGGAGGCCCGTCCGAGCCGCCGGCCGATGCGTTCGCTCGAAAGCGTTCGGACTTGGCTGACCTTGACCCACGAGCGCTTGGGGAGTCTCGGCGCACCGAGCTGCAGCGTGAGGGGGAAGCCTGCCCGGGGTTCCTGGCTGGTAACGGCAGCCGCGATGACTGTGCCCGATCGTTCGTTGAAGACGTCATGGCTGAGGACGACGACAGGGCGCCGGCCGGCTTGTTCGTGACCGCGAACAGGGTTCAGGTCCGCCCAGCGGATGTCGCCCCTCAGTATTCGGGCCACGACTCACCTGCGAGGCCTTCATCGGCGAGCCGCTGTTCGAGGGCCGGGTCGAGCTTGTCGCATTCGGTCGCCAACCGAGTGCGGGCGAGCCGGCCGAGTTTCTCCGCGAGGGCCGATTCGACCGCCTGGCTTCGGTTGCGGTACCGTCGTTCCGAGACCAGGGTGTCCACCTGATCCAGCAGTTCGGCGTCGAGCGTGAGGGCGACCTTGGCTTTCGGCATCGTTGCAGAAGTATGATGTTTCATCATACCATTCGGCGACGCGGTGTCTCAAGGCCTGTAGCTGGTTCGTCATGGAACGGCAAGGCGCGTCAGGCGGTCGGTTCCTGCGCCGCCGCCGTCAGCTCGGCCCACCGCCGAGCAGCCCGTCGACCTCTGCCCGCGTCGGACTCGCCTCGCGGGCGCCCAGGCCGCGGCACTTGAGCGCCGCCGCCGCGTTCGCGTAGCGCAGCACGTACTCGACTTCCGCGGCGTCGCCGCCGCGCAGCCACCCGGAGATGAAGCCACCGCGGAAGACGTCGCCGGCGCCGGTGGAATCGACGACCGGCACCCGGAGCCCTGCCGTCCTCACCTCGACGTCGCCGACCAGGGCCAGACTCCCTTCCGCGCCGAGCGTCATGCAGACCAGCGCCGGGTCGTAGGCGTCCCGGATTGCCCGCAGAGCCGCGCCCGGCGCGCCCTTGCCGGTCAGCGCGGTCGGGAAGTCCTTCGCCGCGACTATCACGTCGATCTCCGCGAGTAGCGCGTCGATGCCGTCCCGAACGTGCTCGACGTCGACTACCGTCCGAATCCCGGCTCGGCGTGCCTCGCGCGCCGCCGTGGTTGCGGCGGCCGTTTCGTGACAATCGACCAGCAGCACCCGGCCGGCGCAAACCGTCGCGGGAACGACATCCTCGGGGCTCATGTCAAGTCCGGGGTCGCGGGACCAGAGCACCGTGCGCTCGCCGGTTCCTTCGTCGACGAGAATCACCGACATCCCATTGCGCGTGGCGGGCGCCACCCCGCACGCACTGATGTCGACCCCTTCGCGGGCGAGGCTCGACCGTCCATGCCTTCCGTTGTCGTCGTCGCCGAAGCGCCCGACGTAGCGAGCACGCCAGCCGAGCCGGGCGCACGCCACCATCGCGCTCGCGGCCTGGCCGCCCGGCGAGTACGCGTGCCGCCGGATCGGCTGCTTGGAGTCAGGGTCGGGGAAACGCTCGACCACGACCAGCAGGTCGGTCATGTTGAGGCCGAACCCGACCACGTCGAAACGACGGCCTTCCGGCGACGGGAGCTTGATCGGCATCCGCATGGCGGGATCGTACATTCCGCCCTCGAACGTGTCCGCAACCTGGCAAGTAGAGACGGCATTGCCGACGCGGCCCGCGAGCCACGTGGGGACCTGCGTCTCGGCCGGTTCGGCCGCCGCTGGCCGCTCGCACGGCAACCGAAGATACTTCCTCAGCCCTCGGTCACGACGCGATAGCTCGTGTTGCGCCCGCCGCCGGGATTACGCGCCAGGAGGTCGTGGTCGACCAGGGCCGTGATGTCCCGCAGCGCCGTGTCCTGGGAGCACTTGGCGAGCCTGGCCCACTTCGACGTGGTGAGCTTCCCCTCGAAACCGTCCAGGAGACGGTTCAGGACGCGGCGCTGGCGGTCGTTGAGGGCGATACCGGCCGCGCGTTCCCAGAACCGGGCCTTCGTGAGGACGGCGGCCAGCGCCGTCCCCGCCGCCGCGATCGACCGGCCGAGGCAGGCGAGAAACCACGTCATCCAGTCGGTGACGTCGGTCGTGCCCCGCTGCGTTCGCTCCAGAACGTCGTAGTAGGCGGCGCGCTCCGCCCGGATCTGCGACGACATGCTGTAGAAGCGCTGCGAGCTGTGCTCCGAACGGGCCAGGGCCATGTCGGCGACAGCCCGGGCGATGCGGCCGTTCCCGTCGTCGAACGGGTGGATGGTCACGAACCAGAGGTGCGCCAACCCCGCCCGGAGCACGGGGTCGGTCTCGGCCGGCGCATCGAACCAGTGCAGAAAGGCACGCATCTCCGCGTCGACCCGTGCCGCTGACGGGGCCTCGAAATGCACCCGCTCGCGGCCGATCGGACCGGAGACCACCTGCATCGGATCGGCGCGTTCGTCGCGCCATCGCCCGACCGCGATTCGCCGCATCCCGCTACGGCCGGTCGGGAAGAGGGACGCGTGCCAGTCGCACAGCCGCTCTGCGGTGAGGGGTTGGTCGTATTGCCTGGTCGCGTCGAGCGTCATCTCGACGACACCCTCGACATCGCGACCCGCCTGGCCGATGCCGCCGGCATCCATGCCGAGACGCCGCGCGACCGACGAGCGGACCTCCGCCGCATCGAGCTTCTCTCCCTCGATGTCGCTGCTTTTCACCACGTCCTCGACCAGCGTTCCGAGGACCGCCTCGCGCCGCAGAGCGAAGCCGAGGGTCTCCATGCGGCCGAGGAGGCGGCCCTGCCGGTGCCTGACGTCGGCCAGCGTGTCGGCCAGCGCCTCGGGGCTCCAGTGGAGCCGCGGCCAGTCTGCCTGTTCGTGGATATACATTCTCCGCACGATTCGCGGAGATTGTAGCAGCGATTCACCGCATGACGGCGTTACCCCGTGGTCCGGCGATTCGCGCACGGCTTCGAACTCACCGTCAGCGACCGCCGCTCGACGATCCCCTACCCCGGCTTGCTGATCCCGGTTCCGTGTTAAGATGGCTATATTTATGGCCACCAAGGCTGGGAGTCATGGTCGAAGTATCCATCGCACAGGCTAGAAACACGCTGACCCGACTGATTCACATGGCCGAGGACGGAGAACGCGTGCATATCACGCGACGCGGAAAACCGGTCGCCGTTCTGGTCTCCAGGGACGAATACGAACGCCTGGAATCGGGGTCCGCCGGGCGCGATTTTTGGCAGGCGATCACGGACTGGCGCGCGCAGGAGAGCTTCGACTGGCCGGAGCTGACGCCGGACGAAGTGGATGGGTGGCGTGACCGCCGCCCGCCCCGGGAGCCCGAATGGCCCGACTGAGGTACCTGCTCGATACCAACATCCTCTCCGAACGCGCCCGTCGGCGCCCCGACCCCGGCGTCCAGTCCCGTCTGCACGCACACAAGCACGAAGTGTGTACAGCGGCTCCGATTCTCCACGAGCTTCAGTACGGATTGGCCCGAATGCCGGACGGCGTGCGCAAGCAGCGCTTGACACGCTATCTCGAGCGGGTACTGCTTCTGGAGATCCTGCCGTACGATCGCGACGCCGCACGATGGCACGCCGAAGAACGCGCACGGTTGACCCGTCGCGGGCGGGTGCCTCCCTTCGTGGATGGCCAGATCGCCGCGGTTGCAGCGACCAACGGCTTGACGCTGGTCACGCGCAACACGGACGACTTTGACGACTTCACGAATCTGAGCGTGGAAGACTGGTTCGCCTGATTCAGGTTCGTCCGACCCTGAATCCTGGTAGTGGATAGTCTCCTCCGTTCCCCTTTGCCATCTGGGATCTCACGGATCGGCCCATCCAACTAGTGCTGCGTCATGACTGAATGTTCGGGTGCGTGGGCTGTGATTCGTCAACGATTGCGGGCCCTAAACCCATGTTCGTGTCCGAAGATTTAGACGTGACGGACCACTAGCTAGCCAAGCTAGCCAAGCTAGCCTAGCTGAGCTCTCGTCGGCTCAATCGCTCATCGCCAAGCCGCCTGAACAGGCCGACTGAGCGAACAGACTTCTTCCACGGGCTGCTAGCCCGGCCGGCGAGGAAACAAGTCGGAGCGGACGGGGTAGCGGGGAAGTCCCCAATCCTTCTCCGGGTGGTCCATTATGACCTCGATGAAGCACGGCATCAGACTCGCCATGATCCGGGCGCCGTTCTCGACTTGTTCTCGGTTGACGCTGCCGGCGTACGTGGCGCCGCCGTGCAGCAATTGGTTGCGCAGCGTGTAGAGGCGATCGAACAGTATGCACAGGGGGCCCGGCGACCCATCGGCGGAACCGGGAGTGTTCTGCCAGAGCGTGAGAGTGCGTTGGTGTAATGCCGTCTTCACTTGCCTCCTGTTTCTGTCAAACGTCTTTTTCCAGTCTTGACTAACGGGTTCCAGGTCTTGGGGCTTCCAGGATGGCTGGAACACATGTTCGTTGTCCATCAAACGCCTGATAGGAGACTCGAGGTGAGGCCAGATGGCCTTCCTGACGGCGTTCCAATCTTCATCGATGATCTGCTGCACATATCCGTGAAGGAGTTTCCTTTCCTTTCCTGGGTCGTTCCACGGAGAATCCTGCTGTCCATACGCCGCGTTGAAGGCTATCCAATAGAAGACGAACGAGGCATCGCAGTCCTTCCTCTCGTGCTCCGCACGCTCGATCCAACTGAGACTGCGACGTAGGCGCAGGTTGAGGTTCGCCTGTTGGTGAGACGGGTCACGGCTGTAGTAGCCGGACTTCTTCCATTTGCCCGATAGTCCGGCTCTCCTAAAACAGGTGTGGGTGGAATCGGAGCCGATTCGGCGGGTCCACGAGGCGCGGCTGACGGCGAAAAGGCAGCTCGGAACTGACCCGCGGATTCCGCTTCCGGGGCGGGCGTGCGGTGGCTTGCTGCGGATGTGGGGCGGGGTAGCTACGGGACGGCCGGCGTGTCAACGCGCTACGCGCGTCCTCCGCTGCGCTCCGGTCCTTCGGATGACACGCCGGCCGTCCCTCCGCTCAGAGAGCAGTTATGGGCCTTGCGGCCCGGCCTGGACGGGGGCGTCCCGGCCGTCGACGACTTCACGCCGGACGCGCGAGGAGCAGTCGGCGCGTGGGCCTGACGTGCGGGGGTCACGGGGCGAAGCAGAGCCCGCGAACGCGGGGGTTTTTCTGGCTGGGGCGGCATCGAACTGGGGCCATCCCTACCCACACCTGTTTCAGGAGACTCGATAGTCCCTTGCAGCGCCTGGCGGCGAACTTTGGGTGCACGAGTTCTCGGTTGTGCCCGTGTCGTAGGTTTTCGTCGCTCGCTGACTTTCGATCAGTACCCCACCACCTGCCCGTCCTTGCGCACGTCGGTGCCGCCGTGCAGCATGCCCGTCTCGGGGTTGATCATGATGGCCTGGTAGCCGCCCATGCCGCCGCCGCCGGCGCGGACGACGTGGTGGCCGCGGCGCCGGAGCTCGGCGATGACCTCGTCGGAGACGCCGGGCTCGACGGCGACGGTGCCGCCGGGCTGACTGCTCGGGCTGTGGCGCACCCGCGCGGCGTCGCCCGCCTCCTGCAGGTTCATGCCGAAGTCGATGATGTTCGAGAGCACCTGCCAGTGGCCCTGGGGCTGCATCGAGCCGCCCATGACGCCGAACGGCATGAAGGGCTTGCCGTCCTTGGTGACGAAGCCGGGCATGTTGGTGTGCAGCGACCGCTTGTGCGGTTCGAGCGAGTTGAGATGGCCTGCCTCGAGCGAGAAGCCGGACCCGCGGTTCTGGAGGGCGAAGCCGAGGTCGCCCGGTACGACCTTCGAGCCGAAGCCGCCGAAGATGCTCTCGATGAGCGAGATGGCGTTTCCGTGCTCGTCGACCACGGTCAGATAGACGGTGTCGCTGTGGTCGAACGGCTGGCCCGGCGCGACGGCGGTCGCCGCGCGCTCGGGGTCGATCAGCTGCCGCCGGGCTTCGGCATACGACTTGGAGATCAGCGGCTGCGTCGGCAGCTCGTTGGCGTCGGCATCTGCGACATAGGTGTCGCGGTCGGCCCAGACCAGCTTCTTCGCCTCGGCGTAGAGATGGATCGCGTCGGCCGAGTTGTGCCCGAGGGCCGCGACGTCATAGCCCTCCATGATGTTGAGGATCATCAGGGCGAGGATGCCGGAGCTGTTCGGCGGTACCTCCCAGACGTCGTAGCCGCGGTAGTTCGTGCTGACCGGATCGACCCAGACCGAGTCGTGGTCCTCGAAGTCGGCCATCGTGAAATAGCCGCCGTTCGCCTCGCTGAAGGAAACGATGCGCCGGGCGATGTCGCCCTTGTAGAACGCATCGCGGCCGCCCTGGGCAATCGCCTCGTAGGTGGCGGCGAGCCGCGGGTTCTTGAAGACTTCGCCGACGCGCGGCGGCCGGCCGTTGGGCAGATAGGTGGCGGCCGAGTCGGGCCACTGCGCCAGCGACGGCATCGACGAGGCCCACTGGCCCCGGATGATCTCGCTCACGGGAAAACCGTCGAGGGCGTAGCCGATGGCTGGCGCCAGCACCTGGGCGAGCGTCATCGTGCCGAACCGTTCGAGCAGCTCGTGCCAGCCGTCGACCGCGCCGGGCACCGTCCAGGTCAGCGGCCCCGACCCGGGCATGCGGCTATAGCCCTGGCGGACGAGCGTCTCGCGGTTGATCTCGTACGGCGCGCGCCCGGTGGCGTTCAGCCCGTAGAGCTGTTCGGTGTCGGCGTCCCAGACCAGGGCGAACAGGTCGCCGCCGACGCCGTTCATATGCGGCTCGACGAGGCCGAGCACCGCGTTGACGGCCACCGCCGCGTCGACGGCGTTGCCGCCGGCCTTCAGGATGTCGAGACCGACCTGCGCCGCGAGGGGCTGGCTGGCCGCGACCATCCCGTGGGGCGCGATCACCTCGGACCGGCTGCCGTGGGGGCTCCGGGCCGGCCGGCTGTAGCCGTGGCCGAGGGCGTCGTCGGTCTGGGCGTGCAGGGTGGCATCGGTTCCGATCATCGCGATTCCCAGCATCAGGCCGAGCACCGGGGTCGATCGAGAGACCCGGAACACCGAACGACAGAACCGTAGCGCCAGCAGCATGGTGTACCCCTTCTCATCGGCCCGGCAAGACTGACCCGGAGATCGGCACCTCGCGGCTCCGCTCCCCGCCCAACCAACCCTCACGCGTCCGCGCCGCCCACGGCGTAGATTCTTCGCGGACACCGGCAAGACCCGTCGTCTCGACGGTATGCGAGCGGATGTTATCGCAATTCGGCCATCGGTGGATCGCGAGAGTAGGGTATGCTTCGCCGCCAGAGCCATCTCGGCGGGAGGTCGTCAATGGTGTGCATCCTATCGCTGTGGCTGCCGGTGCTGCTGTCGGCAGTCTTCGTGTTCGTCGCCAGCTCGGTCATCCACATGCTGCTGTCGTATCACGCCGGCGATGCCGGCCCCATGCCCGACGAAGGCAAGGTGATGGACGCGCTCCGGCCGTTCGAGATTCCGCCGGGCGACTACGCCCTCCCGTGCCCCTCGAGCATGAAGGAGATGGGTACCCCGGAGTACATCGACAAGATGGCGCGCGGCCCCGTCGCGTTCCTGACCGTGCTTCCCAACGGGTCGACATCCATCGGCAAGAGCCTGGGGCAGTGGTTCGTCTACAGCCTGATCGTCGGCGCGGTCGCCGGCTACGCGGCCGGCCTCACCCTCGCACCGGGCGCCGACTACGGCATCGTCTTTCGCGTCGTCGGCACCGTGGCCTTCGCCGGCTACTCGCTGGCCATCCTGCAGAGCACCATCTGGTGGCACCGAAGCTGGCGCTACACTTTGCTGACGATGTTCGACGGGCTGATCTACGCCGTGTTGACGGCCGGCACTTTCGGCTGGCTCTGGCCGTAGGAGCCCTTGGTGGAACCTCGCGCCGCCCAGCCCATCATGGAGTTTCGCGGCGCGGACGGCGCGCGCGAGAGATGTATCGGGAGACTCGCACCATGAAACGTGTCATGCGTATCGTTGCCGCGGCCGGCCTCATCCTGTCGATCGGGGCCGGTTCCGCCCTGGCCCAGCCCCGCCTGACAATGCAGTGGGCGGCGATGGCCGAGCGTCTGGTGGCGCAGCTGGCGCCGGAGCCGGGCGAGCGGATCCTGCTCGTGGCGCGTCCGGGGCAGTTCGACGAGCTGATTCCCCCGCTGCGGTACGCCCTGCTGCGGGCCGGCGCCGTCGACCTCGGGGTGATCGACGTCGTCGAAGAGCCGTATCCCGAAGACTGGGACGGTGACCTGCTGGCGCAGGGCACCGCGGCCGCGCGGGCCATCTACCGCGAGATGCTCCGCGAGGTCGACGGCGCCATCATGCTGCCGGGGGCGCGGCCCGACCACGCGGTGTACGCGGCGCTGCAGGACCTGCTGCACGAGGGCATCGGCCGCACCATCCACTTCCACTGGACCCAGAACGGCAGCGCGTTCCCCCTGCCGGGGCAGCCGATGCCGTCGCAAGCGGTCATCGACGCCGCGTATCAGCGCGCGCTGCTCGACACCGACTACGCGGCGCTCGCGGCGGTCCAGCGGCGTTTCGTCGACGCGATGCGCGGCGCCGAGGTCCGCGTCACGTCGCCGCTGGGGACCGACATCCGGTTCCGCATCGGCGACCGGCCGGCGAACTTCGGCGACGGCGACGCTTCCAAGGCGCGGACGGATCGGGGCGTCATTCTGATCGACCGCGAGATCGAGCTGCCGTCCGGGGCGATCCGGGTGGCCCCGGTCGAGGAGACCGTCAACGGCGTCATCGTCTTTCCGCCGTCGCAGTGGGACGGCCGGCCGGTCACCGGCCTGCGGGTGAGCATCGAGGACGGGCGGGTCGCCGGCGTGACCGCCGAGTCGGGACAGGCGGCGGCCGAGGCGGAACTGGCCGGCGTTCCCGAACAGGCGCGGGCCTTCCGCGAGTTCGCGCTCGGGTTCAACCCGCTGCTCGCGGTGCCCGAGCGCAACCCCTGGATTCCGTACTACGGCTACGGCGCGGGGATCGTGCGGCTCTCGCTCGGCGACAACTCCGAGCTGGGCGGAACCGTCACCGGCGGCTACGTCCGCTGGAACTTCTTCACCGACACCACGGTGACCGTCGGCGGCGAGGTCTGGGTGCGCGACGGCCGTCTCGTGCGCTGACCGCGGCCCGAGCCCGCCGCTGGACCGGCCCGCCGCTACTGCATGTGGACGAACCGCTGGACCCGCTTGCCTTCCAGCGTTTCGCCGGTGTAGATGTTCGCCGCTCGAATCGAGGGCGAGGTGGTTGACCGCGGCCCGGGCTCGCCCCCGGGCCGCCGGTCGGCCGCCGCTACTGCATGTTGACGAACCGCTGCACCCGTTTGCCTTCCAGCGTTTCGCCGACGTAGATGTTGCCGCTCGAATCGACGGCGAGGCTGTGGGCGGCGGTGAACCCGCCGGCCATGTGCCCGCCGAAGCCGAACGACCCGAGGATGTCGAGGCTCGACCGCTCGATCAGCCAGACTTTCTGGTTCATCCCGTCGATGTTGTAGAGAATCCGCTGGTCGCCGTCGGGCGAGAAGTCCACGTCGAACGCCGACCCGAACCCGCGGGTCCGGCCCGCGATGACCACCTCGTTCACGTACGTGCCGTCCTTCCGGAACACCTGGATGCGATCGTTGACCCGGTCGCAGACATAGACGAGCCCGTCGCCGGACAGCGTCGCGCAGTGGACGGGGCGCCCGAACTGCTGCGAGAGCGGTGCGTCGGGGTCGTAGGTGTAGGGGTCGTCGGTGGGCCGGTTGCCATAGGCGCCCCAGTGGCGCTTGTACTCGCCGGTATCGGCGTCGAAGACCGCGACCCGGCGGTTGCCGTAGCCGTCGGCGATGTACACCTCGTTCGTCTCGGGGTCGACGTCGATCTCGGCCGGCTGGCCGAAGTTCGCGAGGTCGTTGCTGCCCTCGCCCTGGCCCTGCCGGCCGATCTGCAGCAGGAACTCGCCGCCCCGGGTGAACTTCAGCACCTGGGAGTCGTTGCCGCCGCTGCCGGCCAGCCAGACGTTGTCCAGATGGTCGATGAAGATGCCGTGCTCCGACTCCGGCCATTCGTAGCCGTCACCGGGGCCGCCCCAGGCGTTCACCACGTCGCCGGCCTGGTCGAACTCGATGATCGGCGGCGCGGGACGGCAGCACTCCGCCAGCGGCGGCGTCGCGTCCGCGCCCCGCTCCTGCGCGTTCAGGCTGCCCGGACGGTGGACGACCCAGATGTGGTCGCGGGCGTCCACCGCGACCCCCACCACGTTGCCCAGCGTCCAGTTGTCGGGCAGCGGCTTCGGCCAGGTGGCGTCGAACTGGAACGCCGCGGCGTCGGCCGACCCGGCCTGTCCGCCCGCCGCCAATGCCGCCAGCCTCGAGAGCCCGCCGCCGGCGATGGTCGCGGCAACGGCCAGCCCGAGCGCCGCGAATACGGGGAAATGACGAGGTCTCATGGTTGCCTCCAGTTTCGTTGTTCGCCGTCGTGACGGGTTCGCCGATCCGGGTTTTTCCAGTGGCTGCTCCGGCACGCGACCGCCCGCCCGTGTATGACGGTATCTTCGCACACCGGCAGGCTGGCGGGAGGGGCCAACCCATTCCCAACCCACCGCGCGGCGATGAGGACGGTGATCGATATCTGCACCCAGGCGCAGCCCGCTTTCTGCGGCTTGTCGCGCCTGGCACACGGGAAGGTAATTTCCGTCAGCGTCCCAAGGACACCGATCGATATCGATTCGTCGACTTGGGCGGGAGTGCAACCCGTGATGCCGGTCCCGGCACGGCTGTGCAACGGCTAGTGTTGTTTCCGTCAACGTCCCGGGCAGGCCGCATCGCGAAACAGGCGAGCTGTCGCGACTCGTCGGTCACAGGCGGACCGAGCGGCTTCGCCTGGTTGGACGAGGAATCCGAGAAGGCGAGCCGTCGCGAGCTCGTCGGACGCACGCGGCCGGACCGGCTGGCCGTCAGGGTTCGAGGGTGAAGTCGGTGGACCAGACGTGCTGGCCCCAGTGGATCACGAGGCGCGCCCGGTCGTCGTCCACCGGCACCAGGGACACCGCCAGGGGGCGATCTTCGTAGGGGCCGCCGTGGGTGTGGGCGATGTCGATCTCGGTGAGGTCGAACGCCGCATCGTGCTGCGTTCCCCAGGAGTCCGGCTCGTTGTTGAAGACCAGGTTCCAGCCCGAGCCGGCCGCCCGCAGCCAGAGGCCGTACGAGCCGGGGAAGTCGGGCGCGAGGTTGCCGGTGGGGATCAGGGTGTCGCCGAACCGCAGGGGCACCTCGCTCCTCAGCCGGATGACCGCGCCCTGCGTGAGCTGGACGAGGTCGCCGTCTCCAATCGACTCCAGCGCCGCGAAGTCCACGTCGTCGGTGCCGAGCTCCTGCTCGAAAAGCACCTGGATGCGCGCGCCGCCCGGCGTCACGAGGGCGGTCTCGTTGCGGGACCCGAGCGCCGCGGCCCGGTAGCGGGCCTCCAGGTCGGAGTCCTGGGTCAGGCTGGTGCCCGGGCTGACGTTGGAGGTGCGTTCGGGGCGGGGCCGCGGCGGCAGCTCGACGAACTCGAAGTCCGCCGTCCAGTCGTTCCGGCCCCACGACAAGGTCATCGTTCCGGCCGCGTCCCCGGCCGGCAGCAGCCCGACGGACAGCGTCTCCGCCTCTTCCGTGCGCGGGTGACGAGCCAGGAGGATTCGGCCGGGCTGCGGCGAGTCGTCCGCCTCCTCGCTGTCGTCCTCGCCATCGGCATCCGCTTCCTCGCCACCGGCATCCGCTTCGGCGGCGGCCGATTCGGCGGCATCCGAGCTGCCGTCCTCGGCGGCGGCGTCCGCGGCGTTCTCGTCACCCGCTTCACCGGACGGATCAGCGGGTTCCTCGCTGTCGGACGGATCGGTCGCTTCTTCGTCCTCGGACGGATCGGCGTCCTCGGACGGATCGGCGGGTTCCTCGACCGGCCGGGCGTCCAGCACCCAGCCTGCGGCGGTGCGCATCAGCCAGAGGTCGTGATCCGGCCCGGGGCCCGGATCGTCCGGATTCGGGGCCAGCGTCCCGATGGCCAGCGAGCGATGGCCTTCGAGCCGCCCCAGCCGCACCGCCGCCCGTGCGGAGCCGGCCCGCAGCACCAGCAGCGAGCGGTGGTCCGACGGCAGCGCGGGGTCGTAGGCCACGCTCACCTGCCGCCCGTTCAGGGTCATCTGGGTTCGGATCAGGCCGTCCGCGTCTTCATCCGCCTGTCCCGCGTGCGCCGGGGGGGCGGTCTGCGTCAGGGCGCACAGGACGACGGAGCACGCGACGAGGCGGAATCGCAGAGCAGGCATGGCGTATCCAACCGGGGAGGGAAGCCGGGAGACCCGCGCCCGAAGGGGGCGCGGGTCTCCCAAGGCAGGGTGGTTCGTTGCTAGTCGTCGTCGGTGGTGTTCGCCGGCTCGTCGAGCTCGACGGCGTAGCCGATGAAGCCCAGCGACATCTCGTCGTCGGTCCGGGGACCGTGGCCGGGCGAGTCGCCGGAGCGGTAGCCGGAGCGCGCCGCGCGCTCCGGCGAGTTGTCGTACCAGAAGCTGATGTCGATGCGGGTGCCCTTGGGCAGCAGCTTCGGCTCCTTGTACTTGTAGGTCTCCTGCCACCCCTGGTCGTAGTGCGGCACGTCGAGCAGCAGCTCTTCCCGGCCGTCGGGATAGAACGCGGTGTAGCGGGACGCGCTGCCCCGCAGATGGGCGTGCGGCCAGTAGGTCAGCACCTGGATGTCCTCATCCAGCGTGCGGGACATGCCGATCCGGTAGTTGGGGTGGCCGGGGGGAATCTCGAACCCGGTGTTGCCGATGGAGTCGTTGACCACCTTGTACTGCACCGGCCGGTCCTCGACGAAGAAGGCGATCTCGGGCTGCGTCGAGATGCCCGTGCCCTCGCCGGGGTTCTTGTGGTAGTGCATGTTGTAGGTCAGCGTCGACCCCGCCTCGAGCCGCAGGCCGTAGCCGTCGGGCAGCATGACCGCCTCGGCGCCTTCCGCGATGCACGTCAGCAGCTGGCCGGTGCCCGCCGCGCCCTCCTCGGCCGCGACCTCCTCGATCGGCCGCTCGCCCGGGGCCGGGCCGCGCACGAAGCCGCACATGTGGTGGGCGACGGTGCCGGCGTCGGTCTTGAACTCCCAGCCGCGCACCCAGACGTCCCCCGGCAGTTCCGCCTCGGTCAGCGTCTTGAAATAGCTGATGTTCAGGTCGTACACGTCGTCGTCGATGAAGTAGGGCTCGTCCAGCTTGAACACGTAGTCCGGCGTGCCCAGCGACCAGCCGCCGCTCGTGCTCTCGACGAACTGCCGGGGCGCGGGCGCGTCGGTCCGTTCGCCGGCCGGAGCACCCGCCTCGACCCAGCTCAGCAGCGTCTGAATCTCCGTATCCGTCAGCAGGCGCTCGTTCGAGAAGACGCCCTGTGGCGCCGACGCGTACCACGGCGGCATCTCGCGCGCCTCGACCTTGTGGGCGATGGCGCGGGCCCACGGGCGGGTCTCCTGATAGTTCATGAACGACATCGGCGCCAGGACCCCGCCGAGGTTCTGACCCTCGGGCTGGTGGCAGCTCTGGCAGTTGTCCTGGATGATCGGCAGGACATCCCGGTAGTAGGTGACGTCGCCCTCGTTGTTCGCCTGGCTGGGAGCGGCGATGACGAGCAGCGCTCCGATCCCCATGACGATCGCGAGCGTCCGCGCCTGGATTCTCATGTAGTGAACTCCTTCAACCGGCTACGCGGATGTGACGGAATGTCCGCGAGATTATGACACCAACCGGCTCGCGGGCAAACACTGGCCGCCGCCAGCCGGAATGCGGCGGGGCGCGACCCCCGTCCGGAGGTCGGGCCTTCTCCGGGGCGGCCCCGAGAGCGGCCCGTCATGGCCCCGACGAAGCCGCATCTGGCGGAATGTCGGGAATCTGGTTGCCAACGGGCCCGGCTGGCACTACAGTAGCGAAGGCAGCGGCCGGCGGCCGTGGATGGGGTGCATCGAACGGGAGGTCGCCGTGCTCGAGCCGACTGCCGATACGGTGAGAAACATGATGCTGTCGAGGGCGACACGGACCATCCGGCGGACGGCCGCGGGGGTGATCGCGCTGGCCGCCCTGGCCCCGCCGGCGGTGTCGGCTGGCCAGAGCGCGTCGGCGGCGCCGCACGACGCCGCGTCCGCCCAGGCGCTGCTGCAACGCTACTGCCTCGCGTGCCACACCGGTGCGCGGGAAGCCAGCGGACTGGTGCCGGTAGGCTTCGACCAGCTCGATGCCGCCGACGTCGGCGCCGACGCCGCGGTGTGGGAGCAGATCGTCCGGAAGCTGCGGCTCGGCATGATGCCGCCGGCCGGCCGGCCGCGTCCCGCCCCGGACGTCCACGAGCAGTTTCTCGGCTGGCTGGAGACCGCGCTCGACGCGGCCGCGGCCGAGCACCCCGACCCGGGCCGGCCTGCCGTGCGGCGCCTGACCACGCCCGAGTATCGCAACGCGGTTCGGAGCCTGCTCGACCTCGAGGTCGACGAGCGCTGGCTGCTGTTTCCGCCGGACGACGTGAACCAGGAAGGGTTCAGCACCGACGCCGAGGCCCTCTCGGTGTCGCCCGCCCTGTTCGACCGCTATCTCTCCGCCGCCAACCGGATCAGCCGGCTCGCGGTCGGCGACCCCGCCATCGGTCCCGGGTTCGCCGCCGCCACCTACTCGACGCCGCGGTTGTTGTACCAGGACGACCGCATGAGCCAGGAGCTCCCGTTCGGGTCCCGCGGGGGGCTGGCCGTCCGCCACTACTTTCCGCTCGACGGCGACTACCGCGTGAAGATCCGGCTGCGCCGGATGATCTACGACTACATCGTGGGCATGGGAACCGCCCAGCACATCGAGGTCCGCCTCGACGGACGACTGGTGCGGCGGTTCACCGTCGGGGACGCCGACCGTATCGGGTACCCCTCGGCCTACAGCTTCTTCGGCACCATCCGCGGGGACCCGGCGTGGGAGCAGTTCGTGTCGATCGACGCCGACGCCGACCTGGAGGTCGACGTGCCGGCCTCGGCCGGCGAGCATCTGGTCGGGGTGTCGTTCGTGGCGGCGCGCACCGAGGCGACGGGGATTCTCGAACGCCGGCTGTCCGGGTTCTCGCTGAGCGGCCTCGGGTTCTACGACGGACACGCGGCGGTCGAACGGGTGGAGATTACCGGCCCCTACGATGCCGCCGGTCCGGGAGACACCGCGAGCCGGCGCCGCATCTTCCGCTGCCGGCCGGACGCGGCGGCGGACGAGGAGCGCTGTGCGGGTGAGATCCTGTCGTCCCTGGGACGGCGCGCTTACCGGCGGCCGGTGACCGGCGACGACCTCGACACGCTGCTGGCGTTCTACGAGCAGGGCCGGAACGAGGGCGGCTTCGAGACCGGCATCCGGAAGGCGATCGAGCGGCTGCTGGTGGCCCCCGAGTTCCTGTTCCGCATCGAGCGCGATCCTCCCGGCGTACCCCCCGGGACCGCGTACCGGCTGACCGATCTGGAGCTGGCGTCCCGACTGTCGCTGTTTCTCTGGAGCGAGATTCCGGACGAGCCGCTGCTGGCGGCGGCCGAGGCCGGTCGTCTCTCCGAGCCGGACGAGCTCGACCGGCAGGTGCGGCGCATGCTGGCCGACCCCCGGGCGCGGGCCCTCGTCGACAACTTCGCCAGCCAGTGGCTGCAGCTCGGCCGGGTGCGGGGGGTGATTCCCGATGCCGACGTGTTCTTCGAGTTCGACGAGAACCTGCGCGTGGACATGGAGCGCGAGACGAAGTCGTTTCTCGAGAGCCAGGTGTTCGGCGACCGCGGCGTCATGGAGCTCTTCAGCGCGGACTACACCTTCATGAACGAGCGGCTGGCCCGGCACTACGGCCGGGACGGCATCTACGGGGAACGGTTCCGGCGGGTGCCCGTCGGCGGCGATCGGGCCGGGTTGCTGGGTCATGCCAGCCTGCTGACGGTGACCGCCTATCCGACCCGGACGTCGCCGGTGTTGCGGGGCAAGTGGCTGCTCGACAACGTCCTCGGCATGCCGCCTACCGAGCCCCCGGCGGACGTGCCGGCGCTCGAAGAGAACCACGGGGCGTCGGCGCCGCGGACGATGCGCGAACGGATGGAGCGGCACCGGGCCAGCCCCGCCTGCGCCGCCTGCCATCGCATGATGGACCCGCCGGGGTTCGCACTGGAGCATTTCGACGCCATCGGGCGGTGGCGGGGCACCGACGAGTACGGGGCCCCGGTCGACGCCGTCGGCGCGCTCGCCGATGGCACCGCCGTGGACGGCCCCGCCGCCTTGCGGCACGCGGTGCTGGCCCACGAGACCAGCGTGGTCCGGACCGTGACGGAAAAACTGCTGACCTACGCCGTCGGCCGTCGCATGGAGTCGTTCGATCAACCCGCGATTCGCCGCATCGTGCGCGACGCGCACGCCGGCGGATATCGCTGGTCGTCGATCATTCAGGGCATCGTAGAGAGTGTGCCGTTTCAAATGAGGAGATCGGAATCATGACGTTCATCACCAGGCGGGCGATTCCGCGTCGCGCGGTGCTTCGGGGATTGGGTGCGAGCGTGGCGCTGCCGCTGCTCGACGGCATGGTGCCGACCTTGAGCGCCCGCGCGGCGACGGCGCCGGTGCGGTTCGGCGCGGTCTACGTGCCCAACGGCATGGTGATGCAGAACTGGACGCCGGCGACGACCGGCGCCGGGTTCGAGGTGTCGCCGATTCTCGAGCCGCTGGCTCCGTTCCGCGACCAGATGCTGGTGCTGTCGGGGCTGAACTGCACGCCGCCGGCGGGGATCCGCGGCGGGAGCCATTCGCGCGCCGCGACCCGCTTCCTGACCGACGTGCATCCGGGCTTGTGGAATCCGGAGGCGGTCTCGATGGACCAGATCGCGGCCCGCGAGCTCGGGCGCCACACGCCGCTGGCGTCCCTCGAGCTGGGGCTGGAGGGTGCGAACTTCGCCGGCTCGTGCGACAGCGGCGGCTTCAGTTGCGCCTTCTCGTACACCGTTTCCTGGCGCGATTCGGCGACCCCGCTGCCGATGGAGCACAATCCGCGGGCGGTGTTCGAGCGGCTGTTCGGCGACAACGAGACCACCGACCCCGCCGCCCGCGAGGTGCGCCGCCGCGAGCAGCGCAGCATCCTCGATTCGATTCGCGCGGACGTGACGCGGCTTCGGGGCAGTCTGGGCGTCGGCGATCGACGCAAGCTCGGCGCGTATCTCGATGCGGTGCGCGACGTCGAGCGGCGCATCGAGGTCGCCGAGACCCAGGGCGACCGGGAAGTCCCGCTGTTGACCCGGCCGATGGGGGCGCCGGCGGGCTTCGCCGAGCATACCGGCCTGATGTACGACCTGCAGCTGCTGGCCCACCAGACCGACCGCACGCGGGTCACCACGTTCATGAGCGGCCACGAGCTGAGCGGCCGCACCTATCCCGAGATCGACGTGCCCGATGCGCACCATCCGCTGTCGCACCACCGCGGGGTGGGAGACGCGCTGCGCAAGCTGACGAAGATCAACCGCTATCACGTCAGCCTGTTCGCCGCGTTCGTCGAGAAGCTGCGGGCGACGCCGGACGGCGACGGCTCGCTGCTGGACCACATGATTCTGATGTACGGCGCGGGCATGAGCGACAGCAACGCGCATTCGCCCTACAACCTGCCGGTCGTCCTGCTCGGCGGCGGGGCGGGGCAGCTCGCCGGGGGGCGGCACGTCGAGTATCCGGAACGCAACCGCACCCCGCTCGCCAATCTCCACGTGTCGCTGCTCGACAAGCTGGGGGCGCCGGTGGAACGGATCGGCGACAGCACCGGACCGCTCCCGAATCTCGTGACCGGCCGGGGGCCCGAGCGGCTGACCGGGATCTGAACGGGGACGACGCCATGCCTGTGCGGATTTCACTGTCGGGGGTCATTGGCCTCGTGGGCGGCGGGCTCGTGCTCGCCGTCGCCGGGGCGTCCGCCCAGAGTCCGGGCCTGCGCCTGATCGACGCGGTCGAGCGACAGCAGGCCCCCGCGGTCGCCGCCCTGATCGACGCGGCGGGCGGGCCGGAAGAGACCGACGTGAACGCGGCCCGACCCGACGGCGCGACCGCGCTGCACTGGGCCGCGTATCACGACGACCTCGAGACGGCGCGCCGGCTGACCGGCGCCGGCGCGGACGCCGGGGCCGCGAACGATCTGGGGGTGACCCCGCTGGGCCTCGCCTGCGAGAACGGCAACGCCGGCATGGTCCGGTTGCTGCTCGCGGCGGGCGCCGACCCGAACGCGGCCGTCGAGACCGGCGAGACCGTCCTCATGACGTGCGCCCGGACCGGGAACCTCGATGCGATGCGGCGACTCGTGGACGCGGGCGCGGGCGTCAACGCCCGCGAATCGCTGGAGCAGCAGACCGCGCTGATGTGGGCGGCCGCGCAAGGGCATCCCGAGGTGGTGCAACTGCTGCTCGACCACGGCGCGGACGTGGGGGCGCGGTCCCGCGTGCGCCGGCTGGTCATCAGCCGGCGGTTGCAGTCCGAGTTGCGGTACGGCGAGCTCGGACGCAGCTACGGCACCGATGCCGAGGAGACGCAGGTCGGCGGGTTCACGCCGTTGCTGTTCGCCGCGCGCCACGGCGACGTGGCGGTGGCGCGCCGCCTGCTCGATGCCGGCGCCTGGGTCAATGACACCGCGCCCGACGGCGCCAGCGCGCTGGTGGTGGCGGCGCACGGCGGACACCGCGATCTGGTGTTCACGCTGCTCGAGCGGGGCGCCAATCCGAACGCCTCCGCCGCCGGCTATACCGCCCTGCATGCGGCGGTGCTGACCGGTGATCTCGCGGTGGTCGAGGCCCTGCTCGCCCGGGGGGCCAGCCCGAACGCCCAGGTGACGTTGGCGACGAGGGTCACCCGCAACGGCCAGGTGCTGATGCTCGGCGAGCACCTGCTCGGCGCGACCCCCCTCGCCCTCGCCGCGAAGTTCACCGAGACCGACATCATGCGGACCCTCGCCGGGGCCGGCGCCGACGCGCGCCTGCCGCTGAAGAACGGATGGACGCCGCTGATGCTCGCGGCCGGCGCCGGCTGGCGCTATGCGGTGTGGGACCGGCGCGAGAGGACGTTGCACAAGACGCCGGCGTTCCAGGCCCAGATGTACGACGAGGCCGGCACCCGCGATGCGATGCGGTTCCTGCTCGACCGGGGCGCCTCCGTCAACGCGGTGGACGAGGACGGGAACACGGCGCTCCACTACGTGGTCGACAAGGGCTTCGACGGCGTGGTCGAGCTGCTGGTCGGTCATGGCGCCGACCTGGACATCGTCAATCGGCGGGGGCAGACCCCGTATGCCATCGTGGCCCGCGGCCGGACCGGCAACATCGAGGCCGCGCCGGCCACGGTCCGGTTGCTCGAGTCGCTCGGAACCCGCTAGGAGACTTGGGGAAGTGTGGTCCGAGTGAAACCGGGCCTGCACGACGACAGGAACGAGGCAGGGCGAGACGATGCGAGTGCTGATAGCGGCGACCGCGGTGGCGGCGATGATGGCGGGGTCCCTGACCGCGATGTCGAATCAGGATCCGGAGGGTGAAACCACGGTCAAGGACGGGGTGTTCACTCCCGGGCAGGCCGCCCGCGGGCGAGAGCGCTACGAAGCGAGCTGCCAGCGCTGCCACGGCGCCGACCTCACCGGGGGCGCCGGCCGGTCCCTCACCGGCGTCGTGTTCCTGCGCGACTGGACCGGGCTGACCCTCGACGGTCTGTTCGAGCGCATGCAGTCGATGCCCCCCGACGGTTCCGAGAACCTGTCCGGCGACGCCTACGTCGACATCATCAGCTACGTCCTCGAGCGGAACGGCTTCCCGTCGGGCGACGCCGAGCTCTCGTCCGGTCTCCTGGGCCACGTCCGGGTGGAGGGCGAGGACGGGCCGGGGGTCGTGCCGAACTTCGCCCTGGTGCGGGTGGTCGGCTGCCTGACCGGCGACGGGCACGCCGGCTGGGGCCTGTCGGCGGCGAGCCCCGAGGTCCGGGCGTCCGACCCGTCCCCCTCGACCGGCGACGCGCTCGCCGAGGCGCAGGCGATCCAGCTCGGCGACCGCGCCTTCAAGCTGCTGTACGTCTTTCCGAGTCCCGATGCCTACCTCGGCCACAAGGTCGAAACCAAGGGCCTGCTGATTCGCGACGAGGGCGGCGGCGAGGACGCCGTCGACAGCCTCAACGTGACCTCCGTCCAGGGGCTCGGCGAGGTCTGCGAGTAGACGGAATACTCCGTACCGCCCCGCCCGGACGGTGACTTTCCACAGGCTGTCTCCCCAGAGATCATCGCCGTCACGAGCCCCGAGGGCTCTCTCGGACCCCAAGCCGAGACGGAAGGGCCTGCCCGACACATAGCGCATCCGCGCACCGACGGGTCTCAGGAGCTTACGTAGTGGACTGTCTCTTGGAAGTTGGGGTTACCGCCAAACTGGCGCCAGATGTATGGAAGAACGACCGAGGTGGCGGCAACTTTTCTCCACGACAGTCTAGTCAACAGCGATTCCACCGTGATCGAACGGTGACGGCACGAGCCGGGGTGCACCAGGACCGAACGCGCCGAGGGCGATGTCGGCGTATCGCGCGCCGCGCGGTTGCGTGTAGGCGAAGCGCCCATGGTGCTGCTCGAGGGGCGAGAAGTTCCCGCCCTGGCGCCCGAGGGCAGTGGGATGCATGATGTCCTCACCGTTGGGCGTGTGGTGGAAGCCGAGCGCGTGGCCGATCTCGTGCATGAGCAGCGATTGCGTCAGGCATGACTGCCGTTGAGTGTTCAGCACGATGCATCCGCGCTCGCGTCCGATGTACGCCCGCCCGCATTCGGACGACTTGATTTCGATGTTCCGGCAGGCAGGAGACGTCGGGGATTGCTCCGGCCCGCCGCCTTCGATGGTGATCCAGTTCCCCCCGGTCGACTCCTGCACATTGCGCGGCCCCGTGTCGATCCGGCCGGTGTAGGGGACTCCGGTCAACTGCAGGACGGCGTGCGGAATCGTCTCCCGGATTCGATCGAGGATTTCCCGATTCAGGTTGCCCGCCAGCAGGAGGAAGTCGGGAGACGGAGTCGGCAGCCGCCACAGCACGCGTTCGGCCAGGTCGCGATACGTATAGCCGGCGTCCCGGCATGCGGCCGGAGTACGGCAGTCGTGGTCGTTGAACGCGAACTGTCTCCAGAGCGTCTCATCGGGTCCCGGTGGTCGGATTTCGACGCTGGCGGTGGCGCTGTGGCCCTCGGCCCGCGCCGTGACCGTGACGACCCCGGCGGTGTGGGCCCGAAGAGTGCCATCCTCGGCCACGGAGGCCAGCGCGGGGGCGCTCGAGGTCCACGCCGCGGTCACGATCGTGTACGCGCCGTTGCTGTAGGTCAGGCGCGCCCGCAAGCCGACCGTATAGCCGACGATCAGGCCGCCCGGCGGGGCGCCGACGATGTCGAGGCCTTGGGCCACCGGGACCGATGCGGGCGGGGGAGTCGGAGCGGTAGGACTGCGGAAGTCGTCGTTCCCGCCGCAGCCGGCGCCGAGGAACGCCAGGGCGAGCGCGGCCACCACCCGGCCCCCGGCCCTGGTACCCGGACGTCTTGCGAGTCGCCGGTCGGACGACGGTTTCGCGCTGCTTCGTCGGGGCGTCCTGACGCTGCGGGCTCCGGCGTTCCCCATGCCGGACGCGGCCGGGACCTCGATCTCGCGACGGGCTGCCAAGTGTCCGCTCAGGGACATGACGGTACAATACAACAGCGTCGCGAAGGGTCCGGGGGGATCGAGTCACTGGAGATCAGGTTCCCGGCGGCGAAGCGGCGAAGACTGGATTGCAGGATGATCACTCACAGGATTTGCACGTTCCGGCTGCTCGTCGGTCCGGCTCTTCGGGCCGCGGGCGGGCGTACCCTCGCAATCGCCCTGGCCGCCGTCGCCGCGATCCTCCTTGCCACTCCTGCCGTCTCGGCCGCGCAGGGCCGGTGGGTCGGCACCTGGGCGACGGGGCCGCTCGCCGTCGAGCCTCCGCCGCCCGAGGTGCAGGCGGAAGAGGTGCCGCAGCCGGCGCCGCGCACGCCGGTGCGGGTGCGGAACCAGACGATTCGGCAGGTCATCCGGACGAGCATCGGCGGGTCGCAGGTGCGGGTGACCCTCACGAACCTGTTCGGCACCGAGCCTCTCGAGGTTGGCGCCGCCCACCTCGCCGCGCGGGCCGGCGGCGCGCTCGCCGGGGGCGCCCATCTGACCTTCGGCGGCCATCCGTCGGTCACCATCGAGGCGGGCTCGACGGTGCTGAGCGATCCGGTCGCCCTCGCGGTGGCGCCGCTCAGCGATCTCGTCGTCGATCTCCATCTGCCGGGCGACACCTGGGGGTCGACCTCGCCGGCCACCAGGCACCTCACCGGGCTGACGACGACGTACGTGTCCGCACCCGGCAATCACGTCGGGGCCGAGCAGTTCGATGACGAGCGCGACACGCAGCAGTGGTTCTATCTGTCGCGCGTCGACGTGTGGACGGAGACGGCGCCGGGCGCCATTGTGGCGATGGGCGATTCGATCACCGACGGCACCGGCTCGACGGTGGACGCGAACCGCCGCTGGCCCGACTTCCTGGCGCGGCGGCTCGCGGCCGAGCACGGCGACGCCGCCCCCGGCGTCCTGAACGTGGGCATCGCCGGCAACCGGGTGCTCAGCCACAACGCGGGGCTCGGCATCCTGCGCCGCGCCGGTCGTCCGGGGTCCCCCGACACCGGCGAGCCGCCGAACCCGAACGCGCTGTTCGGACCGAGCGGCCTGTCACGGTTCGACCGCGACGTGCTGCTGCAGCCGGGGGCGACCCACGTGATCGTCCTCGAGACGACCAACGACATCGGGATGGCTTTCGACGATCCGTGGCCGGCCGTCGACGACCTGATCGCGGGGCATCGGACGATGATCCAGCGGGCGCACGCGCGGGGGTTGACCATCTACGGCGGCACTCTCCTGCCGTTCGAAGGCGCCTTCTACTGGACGGAGGCGGGCGAGGCCAAGCGGCAGGCCCTCAACGCGTGGCTCCGCACCAGCGGCGCGTATGACGGTGTCATCGATTTCGACGCCGCGGTGCGCGACCCCGAGCAGCCGACGCGGTTCCGGTGGGACCTGCACGCCGGCGACTGGCTGCACCCGTCCGACGCCGGCTACGAGGCGATGGCGAACGCCATCGACCTGTCCCTGTTCGACGCCGCCGCGACCGTCCGCGCCGTCGCCACCGCGGCCGGACCCCGCACCCCGTGGGGCGCGCCGGACCTGGGCGGCGTCTGGGACTTCCGGATGCTGACGCCCCTGGAGCGCCCGGCGGCGCTGGGCGACAAGGCGGTTCTCACCGCGGAGGAAGCCGCGGCGTTCCGGAACACCGCGCTCGAGAGCCGCAACGCCGACCGGCGGGACGGCGGCGCCCGGCGCGATGTCGAGCGCGCCTACAACGACTTCTGGTGGGACTACGGAGACAACCTGACCGCGGACCTGCGCACGTCGCTCATCGTCGATCCGCCGGACGGCCGCATCCCGGCGCGGGTCGACGGGGTGGACGACGCCGATCAGGCGCGCCGCGCGGCCCGGCGCCGTCCCGTCCGCGAGCGGGTCGTCATCGGCTCACCCGCGCACGGGCCGGAAGACCTCGGTCTGTCCGAGCGGTGCATGCTCGGCTTCAACGCCGGCCCGCCGATGCTGCCGAGCGCCTACAACAACAACATCCACATTCTCCAGACCCCGGACCACGTCGTCATCTTCAACGAGATGGTCCACGACGCGCGCATCGTGCCCCTCGGCGATGTGCCTCACCTGCCCGGCGCCGTCCGCCAGTGGCTCGGCGATTCGCGGGGGCGCTGGGAGGGCGACACCCTCGTCGTCGAGTCGACCAACTTCACGAGCAAGACCGGCAGCTTCTACACCATCGCCCGTTCGTACGGGTCCGGCGAGACCGCGCGGCTCGTCGAGCGCTTCACGCGCGAAGGCGGCGACAGCCTGCGCTACGAGTTCACGGTCGACGATCCGGCGACGTTCACGCAGCCGTTCACGGCGATGATTCCGATGACCCGGACCGACGCGCCGTTGTTCGAGTACGCCTGTCACGAAGGCAACTACGGCATGACCAACCTGCTGGCGGGCGCCCGCGTTCAGGAACGGAGCGAGACCGCAACGGGACGTTGACAGGCCGGGCACCCGCCGGCTCCAAGGGCATACCGGCCGGCGGGGCGATCGAGGCGGTGGAACTCAACCGGGCGGGCACAAGGCCCCTCAGAAGAGGCCGGCGCGTCCTCGACGCGCGGGCCTCTGAGACCTGTGAGCAGGAACAGTGAGCGGCTATTGATCCGGCGTGACACCGGCCGCGTGCAGGGCGTCCCGGATGGCGTCGGCGGTTTCCGGCGAACTGAGGATGTTCATGCCGCGGTGCATGCCGACGGCGATGCCCAGTGGGGTGGCCCCGCGCTGGTTGGCGCGGTTCCAGGCGTCGACGTCGGCGCCCGCCTCGGCCAGCAGGGTCACCACCTCGGGCAGGTGCTTGTAGGCGGCGCCGTGCATGGCGGTCTCGCCCTTGTCGTCGACCGCGTCGATATCAAGACCGAGATCGAGGGCCAGTTGGACCGCATCGAGAACCTCGGCCTCGGTGCCGGGGTCTTCGCCGGGCGACGAGGTGCCGAGGCCGGCCGCGACCATGAGTGCGGTCGAGTTGTCCTCGTTGGTCAGGAACGGGTCGGCGCCCAACCCGGCGAGAAGCTGCATGTACGCGGCGTCGCCGGTCCTTGCCGCGAGCAGGAACGGGGTGCCCCCGATGAAGTTCAGCCCGGTGATGCCGGCGGGGGGGCGCGTGGTGACGCGGGCGTTCAGGTCTGCGCCGTGGGCGATCAGCTTGCGTGCGAAATCGAGGCTGGTCATGTCGCCCGAGCCGCGCGGGGCGGGGTTGTTGCTGCCCGCGATGCCCGCCTTGCGGACCCAGCTCAGCTGGTGCAGGGCGGTCCAGCCCCGCGGTGCGCCGTTGGGGTCGGCACCGCGGTCGAGCAGATAGGCGGCCAGCTCGAAGTGGGCGCTCCCCGCGGCCAGCAGGAACGCGTTCAGCCCGGCGTCCGACGCGCGCCGCCGTTCGACGCCGCCGGCGGTCAGCGTTGAATTGATGGAGATCTGCTCGTCGAGGTTCGCCCCCGCCTCGAGCAGGGTCTGCACGACGTCGGTGCGCCCCTCACGCGCCGCGAAGAGCAGCGCCGTGAACCCCCGTTTCGACCGGGCGCCGACGTCGGCGCCGTAGCGCACGAGGGCCGGGATGACCGCGGCGTGCCCCTCGGCCGCCGCCCACATCAGAGCCGTCTGCCCCTTCCAGTGCTCCTGCGCGTTGACGTCGGCCCCGGCGTCCAGCAGCAGCTCGACCACGTCCGCGTTGCCCGCGCGCGCCGCCGTCATCAGCGCTGTCTCGCCTTCGGTCAGGGTGCTGTTCGGGTTGGCGCCGGCGTCGAGCAGGGCCGCGACCACCTCGGGGCTGCCGGAGATGCAGGCCAGCGACAACGCCCGGACGCCGTAGCGGTTGCCGGTGTTGGCGACGGCGCCCGCTTCCAGGAGCAGCCGGGTCGCCTCGACGTCGGCGCCGTAGGCGGCCCAGTGGAGCGGGGTGGTGCCGTCCGGCTCGGCCGCGTTGACGTCGGCCCCCGCGTCGATGAGGGCTCGCATGCGCGCCGTGTCGCCCGCCTTGACGGCATCGACGAGCGGCAGGTCGGCCGCGGCGGTCAACTGCGCGAACGCCAGCAGCACTGCGAACGTGAGTCCGATCAGTCTGAGCCGAGTCATGCGGTTGTCTCCCGAGTTGGTCTGGTCACGCGGCGGCCGAGGGTGTCGAACGGTTGCGCCGACGGATGAGGTCCGGCATGGGGCCGGTGGGCTGATCCTCAATGGGATCTGAGGATCAGCCCGAACGCGATGCCGGAGGCGCCGAATCGCTCAGAGGCAGCGCTCAGAGCGAAAGCGGCTCCATCACCTCGATGGCGTGCCCCGTGCTGTCGACGAACCGGTCGAGATGCACCCCCACATCGTCGAGCAGCGCGAGGTGCAGGTTGGCGAGCGGCGTCCCCTTGTCGTACTCGACGTGCCGGCCGCCCCACGGCTTGTCGCCGCCGCCGCGCGCCACCACGATCGGAAGGTTGCGGTGGTCGTGCACGTCGGGGTTGCCCATGCCGCTTCCGAGCATGAAGGTCGAGTGGTCGAGCAGCGAGCCGTCGCCGTCCGCGGCGGACTTCAACTGATCGACCATGTACGCGAAGAGCGACACGTGGTACGCGTTGATCTTCGCGAGCTTGGCCAGCTTCTCGGGATCGTTGACGTGATGCGAGATCGGGTGGTGCGGCTCGGGGACCCCGATCTGCGGATAGGTGCGGGTGCTCGCCTCGCGCGCGAGCTGGAACGTGATCACCCGCGTCAGATCCGCCTGCAGCGCCAGCACCTGGAGGTCGAACATCAGCTTGACGTGGTCCTCCCACTCGACGGGAACGCTGGTGGGGCGGGTCAGGTCCGGCAGCGGCGAGTTCGACGCCTGCTCCTCGGCGAGCTGAATGCGGCGCTCGACCTCGCGCACGGTGCTGACGTACTCGTCGACCCGCACGCGGTCCGCGTGACCCACCCGGTGCTGCAGCTTCGCCATGTCGTCGAGCACCCAGTCGAGGATGCTGGCGTTCTTGCGCATCTCCGCCTGCCGCTGCTCGGTCGTCCCGCCGTCGCCGAAGAGCCGCTCGAAGACCACCCGGGGGTCTGCCTCGGTCGGCAGCGGCGAGGTCGGCGACGCCCACGACAGGCTGTTCTGATAGACGCAGGCGTAGCCGTTGTCGCAGGAGCCGACCTGCACGATCAGGTCGGTGCCCAGCTCCAGGGACGGAATCGGCGTGTCCGCGCCGATCTCCCGGGCCGCGATCTGGTCCACGGTGATGCCCAGCTCGTAGTCACTGCCCTCGGTCCGCTTCCCCCGGAGGCAGCTCAGGAACGCCGCGTTCGACGAGGCGTGGTTGCCGGTGGTGTGGGCGTTCTCGAGATCCAGGTTCGTGACCACCGTCACGTTGTCGAGATGCGGGGTCAGCGACGCCAGCGACGGCGAGAGCCCGCTCAGGCGGCCCACTTCCGCCGGGGTCCACGGCGCGGGGTTCATCCCCATCGGGATGAACACGAACCCGAGCCGCCGCGGGGCGTTGGCGGCGGTGGCCGCCTGCGCGGTGAACGCCGGCACCATCGCATCGAGCAACGGCAGCGCCACCGTGGCGCCCAGACCCTTGAGGAACGTCCGGCGCGGCAGCGCCATCTTGCTGATCATCATGACTGCGACCTCCGCATCTGAAACGGGATGCTCTCGACGATGCCGAGCACCAGGGACGAGAACCGGTAATCGCCGCCGGAGGCGTCGCGGATGATCCGCCGCACCGCCGGGCCGTCGTTGTAGTCGAGCCCGCGCCCGAGCGCATAGGTGAGGAGCTTCTCGGTCACGGTGCCCGCGAAGACGTGGGGACGGGCGAGCACGGCGTCGCGGAGCCCGGTCACGCCCTCGAAGTCGCCGCCGCCGGGGACGCTCCCGCGCGCGTCGATCGGGCTCCAGTCGTCGCCGCGGTCACGCCACCGGCCGATGGCGTCGAAGTTCTCCATCGAGAGGCCGGCCGGATCCATGAGGCGGTGGCAGGCGGCGCACGCCGGATTCACGCGGTGCGCCTCCATCCGCTCGCGCATCGATCGCGCGGCGACCCCGGGCTCGGGCTCCTCGAGGGGCGGCACGCTCGCCGGCGGGGGCGGCGGGGGCATGCCGATCAGGTTGTCGAGAATCCACTTGCCGCGCAGCACCGGCGACGTGCGGGTGGCGTAGGAGGTGACGGTCAGGATGCTGCCGTGCCCCAGCAACCCGCCGCGGATGCTGTCGGCCGGCAGCTCGACTCGCCGGAACCGGCTGCCGTAGACCCCGGGGATGCCGTAGTGTCGGGCCAGACGCTCGTTGAGGAAGGTGTAGTCCGCCTGCAGGAGGTCGAGAACGCTGCGGTCTTCGTCGACGACGCTGCCGAACAGCAGCTCCGTTTCCCGCCGGAACGCGCGGCGCAGGTTGTCGTCGAAGTCGGGGAACCGGCGCAGGTTCGGCGCCGCCGTCTCCAGGTTGCGGAGATGGAGCCACTGGCCGGCGAAGTTGGTGGTCAGGGTGGCCGCCCGGGGGTCGGCGAGCATGCGCCGCACCTGCGCCTTGCGCACCGCCGGGTCGTCGAGCTTCCCGGCCTCGGCGAGGTCGAGGAGCTCGTCGTCGGGGATGCTGCTCCAGAGGAAGAACGACAGGCGCGAGGCGAACGCGAAGTCCCCGAGCCGATAGGGTGTCCCCGGGGCGGCGTCCTCCGGGTCCGATTCGATCCGGAACAGGAACTCGGGACTCGTCAGCAACGCCCGCAACGCGAACTCGATCCCGGCCTCGAAGCCGCCGCCGTCGCGGCCGCGTTCATAGAACGAGAGCGGCATCCGGATGTCGTCGTAGGACACCGGCCGCCGGTAGGCCCGCCGGGCCAGCGTCGAGATGATGCGGGACGCGCAGTCCGCCTCGTCGGCCGCGGTGGCCGGCCGGCACGTGAAGACGCGGTCGCGGCTCGGCGTCTCACCGGCGCCGCTGGGGTTGAACGGGCCGCTGATCGACACCGAATGCACCGCCGGCTGCTGGCGCGGATGCCGATCCTGGTTGAACTGCGCCTGATACGGCTGCCGTTCGGTCTCGATCAGCGCCACGTTCTTGCGCAGGAAGGCGGCGCCCACGGTATGCGGGCCGGCAGAGACGTGCAGCCGCAGGTTGAGGTGCTTGTCGACCCCTTCGTCGGCGTAGTAGCCGCCGAGCCGGTTGCGGTCGGGGACCACCGTGAACAGCTTCAGCCGCTCGCCGTCGAGCAGCATCTCGACCACGTGGGGGTCGCGCAGCCCCTCGACGTTCTCGTTCCGGTTGCGGGCCAGCCGCACCTCGATCTGGTACTCGCCGTCGAGGGGAAACGTATGCTGGACCGTCGTGCCGCCCCGGGTGCCGAACGGCAGCCCCGCGAGGTGTCCCTCCTGGGTCAGATCCGGGCGCAGGGTGACGACCCGGCTGCCCGGCACGACGGCCAGGCTGCCCACGGCGAGCCGGCTGATCTTCTGCGCGGCCCCGAGATACCGCTCCATCAGGGTGGGCGACAGCTCGACCACGCCCACGTTGTCGAAGCCGTAGCTCGCGTCGTCGCGGGGGAGCAGGGCGGCCACGTCGACATCGAGGGCCAGCAGGTCGCGGATGGCGTTGCGGTACTCGGTGCGGTTCAGACGCCGGAACGTATCCGTCCGTCCCGGATTGGGGGCGGCGTCGGCGCGGGCGTCGAGCTCGGTCTCGAGGTAGGCCAGCAGGCCCTGGTAGGCGGCGGCATCCGGCCGCGCCGACCCCGCCGGGGGCATGGCGCCGGCCCGGAGCTTCCGGACCGCCCGTTCCCACACCTCGGGGTGGCCGGCGACGTCGCCGAGGGGCGCGGCCTCGAGCGACAGCCCGCCCTGCAGCGCCCGATCGTTGTGGCACCCGAGACAGTACCGGTTGACGAGCGACTGCTCCGGGCCGACGGCCCGCGTCTGGGCGCCCGCGAGCCCGGGCTGTCCGACCAGCCAGACCAGCGCGAGCCCGGTCAGGGCGGCTCTCTTCTGTATGCGCATGTCGACCCTCGCCGCGTTCCGGCGTTCGCGGTGGCGAACGCGTACGTGTACCCCGCGCGTACGGCGGCACGCGTACAGATACAGAGACGTATCTTACATGGGGTCCCGTCAAGAGTCGAGCCGGTTGCATTATCCGGGTGCACGACAGAAAAGTGAGGATTTGCCGTACGGGGGTATTGAGCGAGAGCAGATCGGCTGACTCCTTCAGTGGGAGGGCTCCGACCATGCCCGAGGTGCAGTTGACTGAACCGCTCGATCACGCGGCCGAAAAAGGGGGCTTCAAGGAGATGTTCGCCGCGTTGGAGGCGGCGGTCGAAGCCGACGTCGACGCGTTCCTCAGACAGGGGAGCGTGAATGCGCAGGACTTCGAGACCCTCTTGCAGACCGTTCACCGTCGAGCGCTTGCCACGACGAGCCAGGTCGTCAAGGTGGTTGGAGCGCAGCGTTCGTAGCCGCGATGGCGGCTGAAGTCGATGCGCTCATCGGCGCGGGGAGGGCCGACGCGCAGGACTTCGAGGCCCTTGAGCAGGCACTCCGTCGCCAAGCCCTCGGCCTCGCCGCGCAGGCGATGGCACAGCACTTCAACGCGGACGATTCCGACCATTCGGATTCGACCATCGCGTGCGCCTGCGGCGGGCGGGCGCGCTACGCCGGCCGCCGCCCGAAAACCTTCACCACGCTGCTGGGGCCGCTCACCCTGCACCGCGCCTACTACCACTGCGACGCCTGCCGCAGCGGAAGCTGTCCGCGCGACCAAGCCCTGGGTCTGCAACGCACCGCGCTGTCGCCCGCCACCACGCGCTTGGTCGGATTGACGGCGGCCGAGGTCAGCTTCGCCAAGGCGAGCGAGTTGTTGGCGGCCCTGGCCGGGGTAGATGTCGAGACCAGGCAGGTCGAGCGCACCGCCGAAGCGCTCGGACGCCAAGTCGCCGACGACGAGCGCGCCGTTCCTGAGCACACCGCACCGGCGCCCGCGCCCACGATGTACCTGGGCCTGGATGGTACCGGCGTGCCGGTACGCCCCGCCGAAGTCGAAGGGCGCCGCGGCAAGCAGCCCGACGGCTCCGCCAAGACCCGCGAGGTCAAGCTGGTCACCGTGTGGACGGCAGAAGGGCGCGACCCGCAGGGCCGGCCTCGCCGCGACCCCGGGTCGGTCAGCTACAACGCCGCGGTCGAGAGCGCGGCCAGCCGCGACACCGACCCGCAGCCGGCCGCCTTCGCCAACCGCGTCCATCGCGAGGCGCAACGGCGCGGTTTCGACACCGCAGCCCGACGGGTCGTCATCGGCGACGGCGCCGCCTGGATCTGGAACCTGGCCGCCGAGCAGTTCCCGGCGCCATCGAAATCGTCGACATCTACCACGCCAAGCAGCATCTGTGCGATGTGGCCAAGGCCATCTACGGCGCCGGGACGGACTTGGCCCACCAGTGGGCCCAGGACCGGCAGGCCGAGTTGGACGCCGGACGGCTCCGTGCGCTCGTCAGGGCTTTGCGCACCCAGGCCGAGACGACGCCCGAGGCCCGCAAATGCATCCACTATGTGTTCGGAAACCGACACCGGATGCGCTATCCCCAGTTCCGCGCCAGGGGCCTGTGCATCTCCTCGGGCGTCGTCGAGGCCGGATGCAAGCAGATCGGCGCCCGGCTCAAGCGCGCCGGCATGCGTTGGACCGTCGCCGGCGCCAACGCCATCCTCGCCCTGCGCTGCTGCATCCTCAGCGGCCGCTTCGAGGACTTCTGGGAGCGACGAGCCGCAAACGCCGCCTGACGCTCATCTCACAATGATGTCGTGCACCCGCATTATCCTGTGGCCGCGGACGCTGGCGAGGATCCGCGGAGAGGCGAGGAGGGTGAACGTGTCGCAGCAGGCAGGGTGGATCGCGGCGGGCGTCGTGGTGGCGTGGACGCTCGCGCCGCCGGCGCCGGCGCAGGGGGGGCAGGAGGCGTCCGCGGGCGCCGGCGGCCCGCGCAACATCGTCTTCATCTTCACCGACGATCAGCGCTACGACGGCCAGGGGCTCCGCAACGACTATTTCGAGACGCCGCACCTGGACCGACTCGCCGAGGGCGGCATCCTGTTCGAGAACGCGTTCGTCACCACGTCGCTGTGCTCGCCGAGCCGGGCGTCGATCCTGTCGGGGCTCTACGCCCACACCCACCAGGTGCTCGACAACAGCACCGCCATGCCCCGCGATCTGCCGACGTTTCCGGTCGGCCTCCAGGCCGCCGGGTACCACACCGCGTTCGTCGGCAAGTGGCACATGGGCGGCGCGAGCGACGATCCGCGTCCAGGGTTCGACCACTGGGTCTCGTTCCGGGGGCAGGGTCCCTACGTCGACCCGACGCTGAACGTCAACGGGACCCGCGTCGAGCGGCAGGGGTACACGACCGACCTGCTGACCGACTACGCGGTGGAGTTCCTGCGCGGGCGGGACCCGTTCCTGCTGTACCTGTCCCACAAGGCGGTGCACGCGCCGTTCACGCCGGCCGAGCGGCACCGCGGGGCGTACTCGGACCGGGGCTACGTCCGGCCGGCGTCGATGGCCGACACCGAGACGAACTACCGCGGGAAGCCGGACTGGGTGCGGGCCCAGCGCACGAGCTGGCACGGTGTCGACGGCATGTACGACGGGCGCACCGACTTCAACCGGTTCGTGCAGGAGTACGCCGAGGCCCTGATGGCTGTCGACGACAGCGTGGGGCGGGTGGTGGAGGCCCTCGACGAGCTCGATCTGCTCGACTCGACCCTGCTCGTCTTCATGTCCGACAACGGGTTCCAGTTCGGCGAGCACGGGTTGATCGACAAGCGCACGATGTACGAGGCGTCCATCCGGGTGCCCCTGATCGTGCACTGTCCCGAGCTGTTCGCGGGGGGCAGCGGCGGCCCGAGATGGTGCTGAACATCGACGTCGCCCCCACCCTGCTCGCGGCCGGCGCGGCGCCGGTCCCCGAGACCATGCACGGCCGGTCGTTCCTGGGCCTGCTGACGGGGGAGACCGCGGGCTGGCGCGACGCCTTTCTCTACGAGTACTTCTGGGAGCGGGCGTTCCCCCAGACGCCGACCGTCCTCGGGGTGCGGGGCGACCGCTACAAGCTCATGCGGTTCCATGGCGTGTGGGACCGCTACGAGCTCTACGACCTCGAGACCGACCCCGGCGAGATGCGCAACCTGCTCGGCGACATCCGGCTCGAGACCCAGGCGGGCGCCATCGACCGGCAGATCGCGCAGCGGGCCGACCCCGAGGTCGCGGCCCTGTTCCGGGGGCTGAGCCGGCGGCTCGACGACCTCCTGGCCGAGACGGGGGCGCTCGACGAGCCGACGTGGCGGGCTGCGGGAACCCCCAGATAACCGTTGACGAGTCAGAACAGAGACAACTGCGCGTCGTCGCCCACCACCCGATCGAAGTCGAGGCCGAGGGCGGCCAGCACCGGTTCGGCAACCGGGCGGACCTGCTTGTCCAGATAGTGTTCGCGGTCCGGCGCGTGTTCCAGCGCGTCCAGGGGCTCGGGGCCGGCTACGGTCATCAGGTAGGAGACGACGCGGCCCGGGCGCCGCGACTTGCGGGCGGCGGCGACGTGCGGCGGCGTGCTCGCGGTGTACGCGGCGGGACGCTTCCGCAGGCCCTTGCGGTAGACGAGCTTGTCGTCGAGCTCGCCTCTCCGCAGCGCCGCGACGGTATCCGCGAGATAGCCGGCCACCGGTTCGCCGGCGAATAGCCGTGCGTAGAGCTCGCGCTGCACGTCCTTGGCGAGCGCCGTCCAATCGCGGCGCACCACCTCCATGCCCACGAACTCGACCCCGCGGCGCCCGTCGACGAGCCCCGCGTAGCGCTTGCGCGCGCCGCCGCGGCCACGCCGGACCGAGGGCAGGACGAGCTTCACATACAGCTTCTCGAACTCCAGGTCCAGGCGGCTCGTCACCTGCCACTCGGCCGAGACGTGGGCGGCGAGGGCCTCGTTCAGCTCCCGGGCCAGACGCGGACCGGCGTCCCGGGCCTTGTCCAGGGACAAGCCCGAGCGCACGAAGAGGCTGTCGGTGTCGCCGTAGAGCACGTCGAAGCCGCGTTCCTCGAACCAGCGCTTCGACCAGCGCAGCAGGCGGCGGCCCATGCCGGTGACGGCGTTGGCGACGGCGGTGTTGTGGAACCGGCAGGCCGGCGTGCCGAGCACGCCGTAGAACGAGTTCATGAGGATCTTGATGGCCTGCGAGGCGACGGCGTCGCCGGCGCGCCTGGCCGCCTCCCGTTGCGGAAACAACTCGTCCAGCATCGCCGGAAGGATGGCGTCGCCGCGGCGGAACGCCGCGTCGCCGTCGAGCCGCACGACCGCGTCTCCGGACCCGGGATTCGCCACGTAGCCGAGCGGATCGATGTTGAAGGTGCGGATGACGCTGGGGTACAGGCTCTTGAAGTCGAAGACCCAGACGTTCTCGTGGATGCCCGTCACCGGCTCGAAGACGTGGCCGCCGGCCTGGTGCCGGGACACCCGCGCATCGTCGGACCGCACGGTGGGCGCCACGATCCGCCGTTTGCCGAGGGCCGCGAGGTAGAGAAAGTCGAACGACGCGATGCTGGCCGAGACGCGGTCCGGGGTCATGCCGGTGAGGCGGCTGCGGGCCGTCGCCAGGGTGACGAGGTCGAGTTTCTGCACGATCTGCAGGGCCAGCCGGGCGTCCGTACGGGCGTACTCCGCGAACGTGCCGAGATCGTCGCGGAACCGCGCCAGGATCGCCTCCGCCCGGTTGCCGCGCTCGGCGCCGCCGGGGCCCAGCGCCACCTTGCCTTCGCCGAGCACCTCGCTTGCGACACGGTCCAGCGAGTAGCCGTCGAAGCGCAGGAAGGCGCCGCGCACGAGGTCCATGCCGTCGAGGACGAGGCGGCCGGGAATGGAGGCCTGGCCGCTGCCGAACCAGCCGCGGGCCGGACGCACGCGGACGGGTCCCGCATCCCGGCCGAGCTGCAGCGGAGCCGCCGTGCGCCCCGCAATCCGGTCGAGCACCTTCAGGTCGAAGTCGACGACGTTCCAGCCGGTCAGCACGTCCGGGTCGAGCTCGCGGACGCGGACGGCAAAGGCGTCGAGGGCCTCCCGTTCGCTGGCGCAGCCGACGGCGCCTTCGGGCACGGGGCGTCCTTCGGGGTCGACGAGGTAGACCTCGTCGGCGCCGAGGCCGTAGAGCGCGATGGCGAGCAGTCGCGCGGCGGAGGGGTCCGTCTCGATGTCGAAGGACAGCACGGACGGCGACACCGTCACCGCTGCCGGGCGGAGCTCCGGATCGTCGTACACGCGGGTGATGCGCTCGCCCGGGGTCGAGGCGCCGGCGATTTCGCAGCCGCCGCGGATGTCGCGGTCGATCAGGTATCGGACGGCGAAACGGACGTCGGCCTCGAGGGTCCGGATTCCGTGGTCGTGCAGGCGGTCCCGGAGGGGCGGTGTGTCCTGGGGCACCGCGACTTCCACGCGCACCACCGGCTCGCCGTCGAACGTCCGCCGCGCGGAGTCGCGCTGGCGCCCCGCGCCCAGCTCGCGAGCCCGGGCGGCGTCCTCGCGCCGGATGTAGAAACGCGGGACCTCGCGGCGATCCCGCACGAGGAACGTGCCGCCCTGTTCCAGCACGCCGTAGAGGTGGACGACGGGCGCGCCGTCGTGGATGCGGTAGGTGGCCTGCAGGATGAAGCCGCGCGCCGCGCTGGCGGTCTTGTCGTGGGCGATCTGCATCGTCTCGAGAGCGGTTCCGGCCGGTAGCGGTAGAATCGGTCGAATCCCGGGCGGCCGGCAGCCTGGGCAGAACCCCGCGTTGCACCGAGACCGGCGAGGCGCAGGACGCATCGCCGGTCGAAGGCAGCGGGAACTTTCGCCACGGGCGGCTGGCGCGACCTGACGGTCGCGTTGGAAGTTCGCTGGTGCGAAACTTCTACGGCGCAGGCGCCTAGAGTAACCGAGACGG
Source organism: Vicinamibacterales bacterium (assembly GCA_965206705.1). Taxonomy (GTDB): domain Bacteria; phylum Acidobacteriota; class Vicinamibacteria; order Vicinamibacterales; family UBA8438; genus JAJEEA01. Next base: position 371,788 of record CBDBKJ010000003.1, read on the forward strand.
TCCCGGAACCAACTCGTCACAGGAGCAGAGACATGCGCGCAAGGCTGTTTGCGGTGGTGGTCGCGGCGGGGCTGTGTCTGGCGGCGGGCGCCGGTTCGAGTGCGGCGCAGTGCCGGCCCGACGGCGACGTCGAGTTCGTCTGCGGTCCCGTGAGCCCCGAAGATCTGGTGGCGGTGCCCGAGTCGCCCTGGGTCATCGTGGCGGGCATGGAGGACGACGGCTACCTCTACGCGACGGACACCCGGGATCACCGCTCGGCGGTGCTGTTCCCGACGGCTTCGTTCGGTTCCCGGCCGGATCCCGCTTTCGGTGACTGCGGCGGCCCCCTGACCGGCGGCTTCCGGCCGCACGGCCTCAATCTGCGGCCGGGGTCCGGCGGCCGGCACACGCTCTATGTGGTGCGGCACGGGGCGCGCGAGGCCATCGAGGTCTTCGAGCTCGACGCCCGCGGACCGCGGCCGGTGCTGACCTGGACCGGTGTGCGGCGGCCCCCGAGGGCGTCACGTTCAACTCGGTGGCGGCCCTTCCGGCCGGCGGATTCGCGGCGACCCACTTCGCGCGGCCGGAGGGCCGGGTGTGGGAGTGGGCCCCGGACGCCGGCTGGACCGCGGTTCCCGGCACGGAGACCAACGGGCCGAACGGCATCGTCGCGTCGCCGGACGGGCGGTGGCTGTACATCGGCGGCTGGGGCACCCGGTCGCTGATTCGGGTATCCCGCGGCGAGAGCCCCGTCCAGCAGGACGCGGTCGAGGTCGGGTTCCACATCGACAACGTCCGCTGGGCTCCGGACGGCTCGCTGCTCGCGGCCGGCCATCTGGGGGAGGCGCCCGAGTCCATCTTCCAGTGCCTGGGCGAGCGGCGCTGCGACGGGGTGACGTCGCGCGTGGCGCGGGTCGACCCCGACGCGCTGACGGCCGAGGAGATCGTGCGCTATCCGTCCAACGAGCAGTTCATTCTGGGGACGGTCGGCCTGCAGGTCGGCGACGAGATCTGGCTCGGCGGCATCGCCGGATCGGACCGCATCGCCCGGTTCCCGGCTCCGTGACCGGGTAGGGTCGCCGGCCCTACCGTCCGCTGTCGGCGCCGCCGGTGCCGGAGGGATCGGTGTAGCGGTCGTTGAGGAGCTGGACGTAGTTGTTGGCTTCCAGCAGCACGTCGCCGACCCGCCGCCGGAAGCGGGCCTCCCATCCGACGGGGCGGCGCCAGAAGATGCTGCGCCAGCCGCTCGCGCTGTTGCGGAACGCGCGGGGCAGGCTGTCGGCGAACCGGGTGCCGTGGGCGTCCGGCGGCTGCCTGGCCAATCTGGCCAGCACCGACCGGGCCGCGCGGCCACGGAGCCTCGCGTGCACGTAGACGCCGGCCAGCAGCACCGCGGCCAGCGCCACGAGCCGCAATAGCGGGTCCAGGGCGAACAGGCTCGCCCACGTGGGATGCGAGAAGCTCAGACCGTCCCAGGTTCCGGTCCACAGCGTCCAGCCGCCGACGGCGGCGATGACGAGGCCGAAGACGACGCCGTCGAGCCGCAACACGTTGCGCCGCCACTCGACCAGCAGCGCCTCCAGCTTCGGGACGAACAGGTCCTGGATGTCCCGTGCGGTCTGTTCCAGCGCGCCCACCACCCGATAGGCCCGGTCGATGCCCACCTGCTCCATGCGGTCGTGAATCTCCTGCAGGTCGTGGTCGCGCTTCGCCTCGAACCGCTGGCGGAGGGTGTCGTCCTCGATGACCACCGCGGCGGTGGGGTTGTAGATGCGGTAGAAGCGGCCGGCGGTCAGCCCCTTCTGGGCGAGCGCGCGCTGCCACGAGGCGATGACGTCCTCGGGATTGTCCTCGCGGGCCGTGGCGTCGATCTGGTTCAGCACGTACAGGAACTTGCTGGAGTCGGGCCGGGTGATGGTCTGGGCCACGAGGTGGTCCAGCGTGTCCCGCATGGTGCCGGCCTCGGGATGGCGGGCGTCGAAGAACACCAGCACGAGGTCGGAGAGGTCGATGATGTGGTCCGTGATCCGGAGGATGGACGTGCGTTGCGCATCGGCGTCGAAGCCGGGCGAATCGATGATGATCTTGCCCCGGACCTTCGCGCCGCCGCAGGTCTTCAGCTGCAGGTAGGCGTCGATGCGCCGGCCTTCGCCGATCGCCAGGTCCTCGATGGAGCGGCTCAACCGGAAGAACGGGAAGCGCGGGTCGGCGTCGAGGGCGAGACCCGGCAGCACCCGGGCTTCATCCTGGTGCGTGTAGCAGATCACCGTGAAACGGTCGTCGACCGCCTGATTCCCGGTGAGCTGCAGCGCCTGTCCGACGTAGTGGTTGATGAAGGTGGACTTGCCGGACGAGTAGGTGCCCAGCAGCGAGATCATCGGCCACCAGGAGATGCGGGTCGCGAAAGAGTCCTCCGGCGCGAGGAGGCCGAGGCGGTAGCACACCTTGTCGAGCTTGCGAAAGCTCGCCACGGTCCGCAGCAGGATCGGGTTTTCCTGGGCCAGATGCTTTTCAAGGTTGCGCAGGCGTGTTTTCAACTGGTGTGATTGCGACATGCCGGTTTGTCCTCGCCGGAATCGTCGTCCGCAGCTGCTGCCGGGCGCCCTTCTCGGCCGGCGGCCGGACGTCCGGGCAGGGGCGGCGCGAACGATTGCGCCATTATCTCCGGTCCGCGCAGGCGCGTCCAATCGCGCCGGTCGCCCCCCGGCGGCCCCCGATATGTCGCGGATGTGTCCATTGTGTAACGGACAGGTAAAAACCGTCGCTTTACGGTGATGGCCCGCCGCCCGCCGGCTCCTGCCGGCGGCAAAGGCGGTACCATGTCGGCGGCAGGAGCACGTGCGATCACGAAGGGTGGTGCATGGTTCAGAATCTCGAGACGGAGGTCGGGACCCCCGATCTATCCGCCCCACGCCCGATGGCGGCGTGGGGCATCGTCGCCGGCATGGTCTATCTCCTGCTCGTCGCGGTAGGGGTCGTGAGCGACGGCTTCGGTCTGGCGGTCGGCGGGCGGGAGGGCGCCGAGCGGCTCTTCGCCTTCGCGACGAACCCGTTCGTCGGGGTGCTCCTCGGCACCCTCACCACCGCGCTCGTGCAATCGTCGAGCACCGTGACGTCGATCATCGTCGGCCTGGTGGCCGGCGGGTTGCCGGTCTCGGTCGCGATTCCGATGGTCATGGGCGCCAACATGGGCACGACCGTCACCAATACCCTCGTCAGCCTCGGCCACATGGGTCGTCCCGACGAGTTCAGACGGGCGTTCGCGGCGGCGACCGTGCACGACTGGTTCAATCTGCTCGGCATCGCCATCTTCCTGCCGGTCGAGGTCGTCTTCGGCCTCATCGAACGGGCGAGCGCGGCGCTGCTGACCACGTTCGTATCGCTGGGGACCTACTCGACCGGGGGGTGGGACGTGCTGGGCAGTGCGGTGCGGCCGGGCCGGTCGATGGCCGGGATGCTGGCCGATCCGATGCCGGAGCGGTGGGGCGCGGTCCTGCTGATCGGGCTGGGCGTCGTGCTGATCCTGGTGTCGATCACCTATCTGGGCCGGGCCCTGAAGACGGTCATGGTGGGCAGGGCCCGGCGGCTCCTGCACGCGGCGATCGGCCGGGGGCCGGGCGCCGGCATTCTGTCGGGGACGGTGGTGACGGTCCTCGTGCAGTCGTCGTCGACCACCACCAGCCTGATGGTGCCGCTGGCCGCCGGCGGCGTGTTCACTCTGCGGGAGGTGTATCCCTTCACGCTCGGCGCCAACATCGGCACGACGATCACCGCGCTGTTGGCGGCGACCGCGGTGACGGGCGGCAACCGTGAGCCGGCGCTGCAGATCGCCCTGGCCCACTTTCTCTTCAACCTGTTCGCGGTGACCGTAGTCTACGGCGTGCCGTGGCTCCGGCGGGTGCCGCTCCGGGGCGCCGGCTGGATCGCGGAGCTCGGGGCGGAGCGGAAGGGCCTCGCGCTCGCCTACGTCCTCGCGGTGTTCTTCGCGGTTCCCGCCATCCTCACCCTCGTGACGCTCCGTCTCTTCTGATCCCCGCCCGTGAGATCCGTCCCGCGCCAGCGGAACCGCCAACGCGACCGAAGGTCGCGCAGCGTGCGCCGCAGGAGTTTCGCGCCAGCGAAACCGCCAACGCGACCGAAGGTCGCGCAGCGTGCGCCGCAGGAGTTTCGCGCCAGCGAAACCGCCAACGCGACCGAAGGTCGCGCAGCGTGCGCCGCAGGAGTTCGCGCCAGCGAAACCGCCAACGCGACCGAAGGTCGCGCGCTCACTACTCCATCGTGCGCACCTGGATGGCGTTCACGTGGCCGTGGCTGGTGGCGACGTTCGCGACGATCACCACGGGTTCGCCGCTCACCAGTCGATCGTGCGCTCTCAGGCGTTCGACGGCATGGAGCACCGCCTGTTCCGGTTCCTCCGTCAGGTCGAGGGTGAACGGCACCACGGCTCGCGAGAGCCAGAGCCGCCGGCGGACGGTGTCGGTGGTCGTGAAGGCGTAGATGATGGCGCCCCGCGGGCGAAAGCTGCTGACGAGCTGACCCAGCAGGCCCCGCATGGTGATGACGACGATCGCCCGGGATCCGAGCGAATCGGCGAGTAGACAGGCGCTCCGGGCCAACTGCTCGCGAATCGATTGCGGTTCCCGGTCGCGGTGGAGCTCGAGCCCGCGTTCCTTCTCGATGCGCCGGGCAATGCGGTCGAGCACCGAGACGCAACGCACCGGGTACTTGCCGGTCGCCGTTTCCCCGCTGAGCATCACCGCGTCGACCTGTTCGTACACCGCGTTGGCGACGTCGGTGACCTCGGCCCGGGTCGGCATCGGGTTGTCGATCATCGATTCCAGCAGATGGGTCGCCACGATCACCGGCTTGCCGGCGATCGTGCAGCGCCGCACCATGTCGCGCTGGGCCACCGGGAGCAGCGCGTACTCCACCTCGACGCCGAGGTCGCCCCGAGCCACCATGACGCCGTCGGTCTCGGCGATGATCTCGTCGAGATTGTCGAGGCCCTCCTGATTCTCGATCTTGGCGACGATCCGCATGGGGTGCCCACCGGCCTCGGCGATGATCCGCCGCGCATCGCGCACCGCCTCGGCGCTGCGCACGAACGACACGGCGAGGAAGTCGACGTCGTGCTCCACCGCGAAACGGAGGTCCGCGACGTCCTGTTCGGAGATCGAAGGCAGGTTGATCCGCACGCCGGGAAGATTGATGTGCCTGCGCGATCCCAGGACCCCGCCGTCCAGCACCCGGCAGCGCAGATCGTGCTCGCGTGCTTCCAGCACCTCCAGGTTGATGAGCCCGTTGTCGACGGTGATCCGATCACCCACCTTCACTTGGCGCACCATGTCCTGGTAGTCGACGTGGATGGTTCTTTCCTCCGGATTCTCGGTGGGGCCGACGGTGACGTGGAACTCCTGACCGACCTCGAGGGACAGGTGCCCGAGGCGGTCGCCGGTGCGGATGGCCGGTCCCTGGAGGTCGAGCAGGAGGGCGATCGGGTGGTTCAGGCGCTTGTTGAGCTTCTGGACGATCCGGATGACCTTCAGGTGGCTGGCGTGGCTGCCGTGCGACATGTTGAGCCGCGCGATGTTCATGCCGGCGGCGGCGAGCTGTTCGATCTGCCCCGCCGTCGAGCTGGACGGACCCAGCGTGCACACGATCTTGGTCTGCCGAAAGTCCCGTCTCGGTGCCATGGCCAATCTGTCCTTCCGTGTCGTGACGGCGCGGTCGACCCGGGACGGATGCTGGACCTGGCGGCCCGCGCGTCGGTGCGGCGCTCCGGCGGTAGGCGCCGCCTCGACATCCGTGCGAACTATAGCCCGGATGCGGCTCTGCCTGCCGTCGGGCCGGTCGCGGTCAGTCGACGACGTAGCTGAAGACCTTGTATTCGGCGCCGCGTACGAGGGTCGACCCGTAGAACTGCATCTCGGTTTCCTGGCCGGTCTCGTCGAGCACTCGAAGGCGGGTTTCGCGATGTACGCGAAAGGTGTCGTAGTGGGTGGTCTCGCCGTCGTAGGCGACTGCGAGAAGCGTGAGGCGGTGCCCGCCCCAGCGGGCGACGAGTCGGCGCAGGGCGTTCGAGCTCTTCTGGCGCAGGTCGCCCCAGGCATAGGACACCGGCACGCCGCGTTCCGGTCGGCTCGCCGGGAGCTCGGGCCAGACGACGTCGCGAAACTCCTGGCCGTTGAGGGCCAGCCCCGCGAGACGGTCCGCGTCGCCGTCGGCGAGGGCGTCGAGGACGGCGGTGGCGAGGGCTTCCGAGGAAGGCTCGGGGTTGGCGAGCGGCAGCGGGGCGCCGCACGCCGTGAGCGCCAGGGTGAGGATGAACGCATGCACGACACCCCCCACCGGTCGACGGGGGGTGTCGTCACGCAGGACGTGGAGGAACGCCGTCAGTTGGTCGCGAAATCGGTCCACCCCTGCCACCACGTGTCCTGTCCGCCGCCGGCCGGTCCGACGGCGCCGATGAAGTTGGCGGTGTCGAAGAAGCCGTCGCTGGGAGGCATGGACGGCGCCACCGCCCCGTTCAGCGCCGGCGACGTCGCGGCCGGCCGATAGTCGGGACTCGACAGGTCGTAGGGAGCCGCCAGCATCGGGTCGACGAACGAGATGTTCGAGCTGCCGGTGACGAATGCCTGCGTCGTCATCGACGCCGCCTCGTCGTCGCTGTCGGTCCGGAACTGGGCGTCGCAGCCGCTCACCACGCAGTTGCCGTGGATGATGCCGCTGCCGAGGGTCAGGCTCCCGTTGTCGACCTGATCGAACGTCGCGGTGTGGTCGATGTCGACGGAGGCCTCCTTGAATCCGAGGACGATGAAGTTCCGGATCGTCGCGGAGGTGCCCTCGCGCAGCAACATGCCGATGTCGCTCTCGCTGCCTTCGGTCGTGTCGGGGTCGCCGATCAGGGTCAGGTTGTACAGCGTCGGGTTGGAACGCGGCGTCAGGTCGTTGTTGTCGCCGTTGTTGTCGGCCTCGATGCCCTGGTCGGCGTCGTCTCCGCTCTGCATCACGATGATGAACTGCCCCTTGCCGGTCCAGCCGTCGGTCCAGTCGACGCTGTCGTCGGCGATGCCCTGCAGCACCACGTGCTTCACCGCGACGGTGCCGCCGAAGAACTCCAGGCCATCGTCCTTGTTGTACTTCACCATGACGTGGTCGACCTCGGTCCCGCTGCCCACGCCCTGGAACGCGATGCCGTTCAGCTCGTTGTCGGGGCTGAACTCGGTGCCCGCGAACTCCACGCGGACGTAGCGCAGGTGCCCGCTGTCGTCGGCGGCAGCGGTCCCGCCGTAGACCCCGGCATCGCCCTCGCCCACCGACTCGCTGCCCGGCACGTTGAGCGGGGCACGGCCGTTGATGATGAGCCCGCCCCAGTCGGCGCGCCCCCGTTCACCGATCGGCTGGTCGCTGCTGAACACGATCGGGGCACTGGCGGTGCCGTTGGCGAGAATCTGGGCGCCGCGGGCGATGATGAGGGTGCCGTTGGTGGCGAACTCTCCGAAGATCTCGGTGCCCGCGTCGATGGTGAGCCGGGCCGGCGCCTCGATGAAGACCGCGCCCCGCAGCACCCAGTAGCTGCTGGTGCCCCAGGTCGTATCGCTGGCGATGCGCCCCTGGACGACGCAGATCTCCTTGTCGATCCCGTCGACGGTCCGGCACGTGGTCGTCGACTGGGTGAATGCCGATTCTCCGGCCAGCAGGATTCCGGCGCCCGCGAGCAGCAGCGCCGTCGCGGCGCCGCCGATGGTCGTGCCGTGCGTATTGGTCCACATGTCTGTCTGGTCCTGGTTCGGATGATTCTGAATCTCCGGCCCCCGGTGCCCCGGAACGCTGTCTGCCCGGAACCGTCGCCTGCGGGGGGCTTCCCGCCCAACCAACCCTGGCCGGGAGTCCGCACGTTCTCTAGGGATGCACCGACAGGCCGAACGCCATGGTGCGGCCGAGCTTGTAGACCCGCTGGTCCAGTCCGCCCTGCCGGAAGACGTAGGGCTCGTCGGTCAGGTTCGTGACCGCGAGTCTGAAGCTGACCTGGCTGAACCGCTTGGAGAAGACGAAGTCGAGCGAGTTCCGCGCATCGTGGACGATGTCGGGCAGACCGAGCGAGCCGACGTCGCTGATGCGGTCGTCGTAGAAGTTCAGGAGCAGGCGGCCGGAGTAGCCTCCGTTTCTCACTTCCAGCATGGTGTTGAAGAGGTTCTTCGAGGTGCCGGCGAGGGGGCGCACCAGCGACGTCTGGACCTGGCGGGCCGCGGCGTCGAGGGTGACCTCCGAGTCGACCCAGGTGTAGTTCGCGCCGACGAAGAGATACCGGTTGATCGCCTTGCGCCCCTCGATCTCGAAGCCGGCGTTGCGGGCCGAATCGGCGTTGGTGAACGAGGTCCGGAGCTGGGCCGTCGGTTCGACGATCCGCTCGATCGGGTTGTCGAAGTTCTTGTAGAAGAAGCTGGCCGCGACCACTTCCTCCCCGGCGCCCGGGAACAGCTCCCAGCGCACGTCGAGGTTCTGAATCAGCGACTGCTGCAGGTCGGGGTTGCCGACGGTGGCCCGGCCGCCGACCACATCGGTGAACTCGAACGGCGCGAGCTCCCGGAACTCGGGGCGATTGACGGTCTGGCTGAACCCGGCCCGCAGGTTCTGGTTGTTCCGGATCGAGTACACGAGGTTGACGGCGGGGAAGATGTCGGTCTCGTCGAGCTCGGCCCGGATGATGTCCGCGTTACCGAAGACGGCGCGGGCGAACGGGTCGAAGGTGTCGACCTGCTGCCGGAAGTTCTCGACCCGCGCCCCGGCCACGAGCCGGAGCCGGACGGCCAGCGGGAGGTCGACCATGCCGTAGGCGGACAGGGTCTCCTGGGCGGCGTCGTACTGATCGGTCGGCCGCGTCTCCTCCTTGAGCTGGAAGTTCGGGCCGATGTGGCTCGGCGTGAACAGGTCCTCGGCCGGCAGCGAGAGGTCGAGCCCGCGCGTGCTCGTCGGGACGAACCGCAGCCGCCGGGAGAGGAAGTCGCGGCTGCGATCGATATAGCTGGTTCCGAACTTGAACTGGGTCGGGAGCCCCGCCCAGTTCTCCACCAGCGACGACCAGTTCAGGTTGAACTCGAGGCTGTCGTCCGCGAGGTCGTTGAACTGGCGCAGTCCGCTCTGGGACTCGTCGGCGAGCACGAAGGCCTCGCGCGCGGGGTCGAACTCGTACAACACCTCCCGCAGGTCCGGTTCGGCGCGGTCCGCCTGCGAGAAGGCGACCTTCCAGTCGAATCGGCTGTTCGAGGCGTTCGGGAACAGATGGTCGCCGCCCACGTGGTGCGAGCGAATCTGCTCCTCGACGAAGAAGAGCCGCTGGTTGCGGATGTTGTTGTCCGCGTCGCTGTTGAACCCCTCGAAGGTGCGGGTCTCGTCGGTGCCGACGTGCGTATAGAAGTTGTCCACCGACAGCCGATGGTTCGGGTTGAACTGGTAGGCGAGGTTGCCGACGCCGCCCACCGTCGAGACGAACTGCGTCTCGTCGAAGTCGTAGGGGCCGTTGAACCGCTCGATGCGGCCGCCCGAGCCGACCTTGTAGAACGTGCGCTGCTCGTTGGTGATCTGCGAGTTCTGCGAATTCCGTATCGTGGCGACGACGCCCAGCTTGCCGAAGCGGCCGCCGAACAGTCCGCTGTAGGACTGATTCATCGGCTGGTCCTTTCGCACCGGATCCCAGACGTTGTTGAACGCCTCTCCGAGCCGTTCCAGGTCGCTCCGCAGGAATCCCAGCTCGTCGCTCGTGAACCGGCCGCCGCGGATGACCTTGCGATCGGGGAATCCGGCGGGAAGCTGCCGGGTCCCGTCGTCGAACCCGCTCCACGCGCTGCCCCCGTCGTAGTCGAGGCCGCTCCGGCCGGTCGTGAGGGTGTTGTAGGCGCCGCCCAGCGAGAACTCGTAGGCGGTCTCGGTCGGGAGCTTCAGCGGAATGATCTCGACGAGCCCGCCCGCGAACTGCGATGGCTTGTCGGGGGTGTAGGTCTTGCTGACCTGGACGCTGTCGATGAGGCCGGTCGGGAACAGGTCGAGCGGCACCACCCGGCGGTCCGGTTCGGTGGTGGGCAGGGTCGCGCCGTTCAGGGTCGTGTTGCTGTAGCGTTCGCCCAGACCCCGGACGAAGACCGACTGGTTGTCGACGACCGAAACCCCGGTCACCCGGCTCATGGCGTCGGCCGCGTCCGAGTCGTTGTTCGATCGCATCTCGGCCGCGCCGATGTTGTCCTGCACCGACGGGGCGCGCATCCGCATCATCATTTGCGCCGACGCGGTGGAGCTCTGCGCTTCGAGGGTCGCGGCGACGACCGCCACCTCTTCCGCGAAACGGTTGGTGGCCAGCGAGACCTGGACCTCGGTGACCCCCCCGGGGACGACCTCGATGTTGACGAGCTGCTCGGCATAGCCGCCGAGCGCGATTCGCAGCTGGTGCTCGCCGGCCGGCAGCTCGAGGTCGTACCGGCCGTCGAGGTCGGTATAGCTGACGTAGGTGGTGCCGACCGCTTCGACGGGTACGCCGGGAAGGGTGATCGCGTTCGTCTGGTCGATGACCACCCCGGCGACCCGTCCCGTGTCCTGCGCCGCGCCAGGAGCCGCGCCGAGCAACAGAACCGCCGCCATTCGGATCCGGAACCGCGTTCGCCGCCGGTCGTCTCCGCGCACCGTGTCTCGCCCGGCACGCGGCAGACCGGCGGCGGGAGGGCTGTCTTCACTGAGTGTCATGCGTGCAAAGGTACAGAGCGGCTGTGACAGCGACATTACGGAATCGTTGCATCCGCGTTAATTCAGAGGGGATCCGGTCCACGGCGGCCGGCCGAATCGGGATCCGAACGCGGCGGGCCTCTTGGCACGGGCTGTCGACACACCGGTTACGAGACTTCCAACGCGACCGTAGGTCGCGCTAGTGTAGGGACATGGCAGGCGGGGCATGTCGTCGTCGGTCGGTCGCGTCGCGGCTGGTTCCAGCCCTGCCGGTCGCCGGCCTCGGGGTTCTGGTCGCGCTCGCCGGGGTGACGGCGTGCCGCGGCGACGGGGCCGCGCGGGTCGTCGCCGTCGACGGGTCGAGCACCGTGTTTCCGATCGCCGAGGCGGTGGCGGAGGAATATCAGCGGGTGGACCCGGCGGCCCGGGTGACCGTCGGGGTGTCCGGCACCGGCGGGGGGTTCGAGAAGTTCTGCGCGGGGGAGACGGACATCTCGACCGCCTCCCGCCCCATCCGATCGGTCGAGATCGAGGCGTGCGCGGCCGCCGGGATCGATTTCGTCGAGCTCCCGATCGCGTACGACGGCATTGCGGTGGTGGTGCATGCGGAGAACGACTGGGTCGAGACGCTGACGCCGGACGACCTGAAACGGATGTGGGAGCCCGCCGCCCAGGGGACCGTCACCCGCTGGAACCGGATCCGCCCCGAGTGGCCGGACCGCGAGCTATCGACTCGGGTCGACTCGGGTACGTTCGACTACTTCACGCGGGCCATCGTGGGCGAGTCGGGGGTCAGCCGGGGCGACTTCACGTCGAGCGAGGACGACAACGTGCTCGTGCAGGGCGTGTCCAACGACGAGCTGGCGCTGGGGTTCTTCGGCTACGCCCACTACGAGGAGAACCGGGACCGGCTCGGATTGGCGGCGATCGACGACGGGGACGACACCAACGGCGCCGGCCCCATCCGACCGTCGCCCGACACCGTGCGGGAGGGGACCTATCAGCCGCTGTCCCGGCCGGTCTACCTGTACGTCAACCCGGATGCCCTCGATCGACCCCGGGTCGCCGGCCTCGTGCGCTACTTTCTGACGGAAGGCGCGGATCTCGTGCGGGAGGTGGGGTACGTGCCGCTGACGGACCGCGAGTACGCCCTGGCGCGGCGCCGCGTGGACAACCGGGTCGTCGGGACGATGTATCGTGGCGAGCGTGACGAGCTCGCCTCGCTGGAAGCGTTGCTGAGCCGATCCGAATGACGCGCGGCGGCGTCGGCTCTTCTCGCCTGCCGCCGGGCCGCCCGGGCTTTCACCTGGACTGCGAAACATGGCGCGGACACGACAGGACCGCATCGAGCGCATCATCGAGTGGGTGCTCCGGGCCTGCGCCGGCGTGTCGATCCTCGTGACCGTCGGCATTCTGTCGATCCTGTCCATCGAGACCCTGCGGTTCTTCCGTGAGGTGTCGCCGTTCGAGTTCCTGTTCGGGACGGTGTGGACGCCGCTCTTCTTCCAGGAGTCCTTCGGCGTGCTGCCGTTGGTGGTGGGCACCCTGCTGGTGTCGGCCATCGCCATGGCGGTGGCGCTTCCGGCCGGGCTGCTGACCGCCATCTATCTCAGCGAGTACGCGCCGTCGAAGGTGCGCCGGGGCGTCAAGCCGGTGCTGGAAGTCCTCGCGGGCCTGCCCACCGTCGTGTACGGCTACTTCGCCCTGTTCGTCGTCACCCCGTTCCTGCAGCAATGGATTCCGGGGCTGTCCGGGTTCAACGCGCTCAGCCCCGGTCTCGTGATGGGCGTCATGATCCTGCCGCTGGTGTCCTCGCTGTCGGAGGATGCGCTGCAGGGGGTTCCGCGCGGTCTCCGGGACGCGTCCCGGGCGTTGGGGGCGACCCGAATGCAGACCACGCTCGGGGTGGTGCTCCCGGCCGCGTGGTCGGGCATCTCGGCCGCCGCCATCCTGGCCGTCTCGCGGGCCATCGGCGAGACGATGATCGTGGCCATGGCGGCCGGACAGCAGCCCCGGCTGACCCTGAATCCGCTGGTGCCGATCGAGACGATGACCGCCTACATCGTGCAGATCAGTCTCGGCGACGCCCCCGCCGGCACCCTCGCCTACCGGACGATCTTCGCGGTCGGCATGCTGCTCTTCATCAGCACCCTGTCTCTCAATCTCGTCAGCAACTGGCTGCGCGGGCGTTATCGGGAGGCGTACGCGTGACCCGGGGGTCGCGGGACCGGCTGTCCGACCTCGTCCTGCACGGTCTGGGGCTGGGCGCGACCCTGGTCGGGCTGCTGGTGCTCGCGATTCTGTTGGCCGACATCTTGCGCGACGGGCTGGGCCGGCTGTCCTGGGACTTCCTGACGGGCCTGCCGTCCCGCCGCGCCGAGATCGCCGGCATCTTCCCGGCCCTGACCGGCACGGCGTGGGTGCTCGCCCTGACCGTCGTCCTGGCGGTACCGGTCGGCGTGGGGGCGGCGGTCTATCTGGAAGAGTACGGCGATCGCGGGTGGTGGGCCCGCCTGATCGAGATCAACATCGCCAACCTCGCGGGGGTGCCGTCGGTGATCTACGGGCTCGTGGGGCTGGGGCTGTTCGTGCGCACCCTGGGGTTCGGCCGGAGCGTCCTGGCCGGCGCCGCCACCCTCGCCCTGCTGGTGCTGCCGGTGGTGATTCTGTCCTCGCGCGAGGCCCTCCGGGCCGTGTCGCCGTCGCTGCGGGAAGCATCCTATGCGCTGGGAGCGACGCGGTGGCAGACTGTCTGGCATCAGGTGCTGCCGGTCGCCCTGCCCGGCATGCTCACGGGGATGATATTGGCGTTGTCGCGGGCGATCGGGGAGACGGCGCCCCTGATCGCGATCGGCGCCCTGACCTACGTGCCGTTCGCGCCGGACGGCATCTGGTCGCCGTTCACCGTGCTGCCGATCCAGGTGTTCAACTGGGTGTCCCGGCCGCAGGAAGCGTTTCTCGAGACCGCGGCTGCCGGTATCATTGTGTTGCTGGTCCTGCTGCTCGCGATGAACGGCTTCGCAGCCTGGCTGCGGGACCGATATCGACGGTGACGGCGCCGCCGCCGGCCGGACCGGCTTCTGGACCATGGACTCACGCAGCATGGCGATACCGTCCCTGGCCGATATCGCGGTGCGCGGCGGCCGCCACGAGGCCGTCGATACCGGGACGAAGGTCGACGTCAGAGGCCTCAGCTGCTTCTACGGCGAGACGCGGGCCCTCGACAACGTGTCGATGCGCATTCCCGCCCATCAGGTCACGGCATGCGTCGGTCCCTCGGGATGCGGCAAGAGCACGTTTCTCCGCGCGTTGAACCGGATGAACGAGATCATTCCGGCGACCCGCGTGACCGGATCGGTCGCGATCGACGGGCAGGACATCTACGCGCCGGATGCGGACCCGGTGCAGGTGCGCCGCCGGGTCGGCATGGTGTTTCAGAAATCGAATCCGTTTCCCAAGTCGGTTTTCGAGAACGTCGCCTACGGATTGCGCATCAACGGCCTGACCGAATCTCGGAGCGAGCTGGAGGATCGGGTCGAAGCCAGCCTGAAGGCGGCGGTCCTGTGGGACGAGGTGCGCGACCGGTTGCGGGAGTCGGCGCTCGCTCTGTCCGGCGGCCAGCAGCAGCGGCTGTGCATCGCGCGGGCGCTGGCCGTCGAGCCGGACATCCTGCTGATGGACGAACCGGCGTCGACTCTCGATCCCATTGCGACGCAGCGTATCGAGGAGCTGGTCTATCAGCTCAAGGGGCGCTACACGATCGTCATCGTGACGCACAACATGCAGCAGGCCGCGCGCGTCTCGGACGGCACCGCGTTCTTCTGGCTGGGGAAGCTGGTGGAGCACGACCTGACGAGCCGGATCTTCACGGCTCCGGCCCGAAAGCTGACCGAAGACTACGTCACCGGCCGCCTCGGGTAACACGCAAGGGATCGTCGAGAGATTGAATGCCGCACCTCCAGGACGATCTCGACCACCTCAAGGAGCGGTTGCTGGTGATGGCCGGCGCCGTCGAGGAGCAGGTGCGCGCCGCGGTGCAGTCGCTGGTCGACCGCGACCACGCGCTGGCCGAGAGGGTGCTGGCCGGAGACGATACGATCAACCGGTTGCACATCGAGATCGACGAGCGGTGCTTCCAGTTGCTCGCGTTGCATCAGCCGGTGGCGACGGATCTGCGGGTGGTGGTGTCCGGCGTCAAGATCAACAGCGATCTGGAACGCGTCGGCGACTTCGCGATCAACGTCGCCGAGGCGACCCTCCGGTATCTGGAGCATCCCGCGGTCAAGCCCCTGATCGACGTTCCCCGCATGGCGGACATCGCCCAGGGCATGCTGCGCGACTCCCTGAACGCCTTCGTCCGGCAGGACATCCGGCTCGCGCGGGAGGTTCTCGACCGCGATGATTCCGTCGACCGACTCAAGGATCGGGTGTTCCGAGAGTTGCTCGGCGTCATGTGCACCGATTCCGCGGTGACCCAGCCCGCGCTCGAGATCCTGCTCATTTCACGACATCTGGAGCGGATTGGCGATCACGCCACGAACATCGCCGAGGAGGCCATCTTCATCGTGTCGGGGCGCGACGTCCGCCATCACGGACGCGAAGGCGGGGCCCGCGGCCCCGATCCGGCCCCACCCCGCGGGCGGTAGCGACCCGGTGGCCGCCAGAGACCCATTGCCCATGCCCAGCCGCATACTCGTCGTCGAGGATGATCCGGATATCGCGGAGCTGGTCGAGCACCACCTGTCGCGGGCGGGCTTCAGCACCTGCGTCGTCGGAACCGGCACCGACGCCCTGGCGCAGATACGCCAGCGGCCGGATCTGGTCGTCCTCGACCTGATGCTGCCGGGGCTCAGCGGCCTCGAGATCTGCCGGAAGATGCGCAGCGACCCGCAGACCGCGTCGGTGCCGATCATCATGCTGACGGCGCGTGCGGAAGAAGAGTCGCGGGTGCAGGGGCTCGAGCTCGGGGCCGACGACTACGTGACGAAACCGTTCAGCCCGAGAGAGCTGGTGGCGCGGCTGCGCGCGGTCCTGCGCCGCACCCAGCCCTACGGACCGGACAAGATCCTCCGGTTCGGTTCGCTGGTCGTCGATCTCGATCGGCACGAGGTCAGCGAGGATGGACGGCCGGTCCGGCTGACGGCCAAGGAGTTCCTGCTGCTGCAGTACCTGATCGAGCACGCCGGCCGGGTGTTGTCGCGCGATCTGCTGCTCTCCGACGTCTGGGGGTACCAGTACACGGGAGGCACCCGCACCGTCGACGTGCACATTCGGCGGTTGCGCGAGAAGCTGCCGATGCTGGTCGAACACATCGCGACCATCAAGCAGTTCGGATACAAGTTCATCGAGAACCGGTGACGGTTGGCGAGCCGCCGCCGCGCCGTCGTTCCGAGCTGCCCACCTGCTCGAGGTTCCGTGAGGCTGCCCACCCGCCTGTTCCTGACGTCGACCGCCGTCGCCGCCGCGGCCCTGGTCACCGTCGCGCTGATCGTCTGGCCGGCGCGCACGCCGCCGATGAACGTCGAGGACAGGCTCGACCCCGTGATCCGCGCGCTCGCGTCGGGGTTCCTGGTGGCGGTGGGGTCGGCCCTGGCGGTCGCATGGGTCGCCGCGGCGCGGCTCCGCCGGCGGGTCCGGGCGCTCACCGAGATGGCCCGGCACTATACCGCCGGGACTCCGTTTCCGGTCGGACTCGACCACGGCGACGACGAGCTGGGGGTGATGGCGCGGGCCCTCGATCAGGCGGCGCGCGAGCTGGCCCGCCAGGTAAGGGACCTCTCCGGTCAGCGGACGCGCATCGACGCCATTCTCGGGGAGATGGTCGAGGGGGTCCTGGTGATCGACGAGGAGGGCCGGGTGCAGATCGCCAACGAGTCCGTCCAGCGGATGCTCGGCATCGACAGCGACCCGACCGGACGCTTCCACGTGGAGCTGATCCGGCATCCCGAGGTGACCCGGGTCATCGCGGCGGCGGTGGCCGGTGACGCCGGGCCCGGGAACGAGGTGCGGCTGAACACCGACCCCCCCAAGGTGCTGCTGGTGAACGCACGGCCCTTCGCGGCCAACGGCGAGCGGGGTGTGGCCCTCGTGCTCCACGACGTCACGGAGTTTCGGCGGGCGGATCAGGTCCGGCAGGACTTCGTCGCCAACGTGTCGCACGAGCTGCGCACGCCGCTGACCGCGATTCGGGGCGGGGTCGAGGCCCTCCTCGACGAGGTGCGTCCCGAGGAACGGCGTTTCCTGGCGATTATCGACAGGAACGGAGCGAGGATGGAGCGCCTGGTCAGCGACCTTCTGCGGCTGGCCCGTCTCGATGCGGGACAGGAGGAGCTGGCCCTGATCCCCTGCGTTCTGGAGACGACGTTCGGCTCGGTGACCGGCGAGCTGGCGCCGCTGGTCGAGAGCAAGCACCTGGACGTCAGGACCTCCGTCGCCCCGGACGCGGGCACGGTGCTGGCCGACCCCCTCAAGCTCCACGACGCCGTCCGTAATCTCGTCGAGAATGCCGTCAACTACGCCCCGGCCGACAGCACCATCGAGCTCGGCGCGGCCGGCGAGAAAGGCACGGTCCGCATCACCGTCGCCGATCGCGGCCCGGGGATTCCTGATGCGGACCTGACGCGGATCTTCGAGCGGTTCTATCGGGTGGACGATGCGCGGCCCCGCGACCCGGGTGGAACCGGGCTCGGGCTGGCGATCGTCAAGCACCTGATCGGTCTGCACCACGGATCGGTGCGGGCGGCCAACCGGGACGGCGGCGGCACGACGTTCACCATCGAGCTGCCGCACGCGCGCGAGGCGTCGACCGGCCTCGACGGGCCCGCGGCGGGGACGTGAGCCGGGACCCCGGGGCTCTCACACCGGCCGGGTGGTCGCCAGGTACCGGCGCAGGTGCCGGAACGCCTGCCCCCGATGGCTGACGGCCGCCTTTTCTTCCGGCGTCACCTCGGCCAGGGTGCGGCCGTAGGGGGGATAGTGGAAGATGGGGTCGTACCCGAACCCCCCGGACCCGCGGGGGGGCAGCTGCAGGCGTCCCTCGACGACGCCCGCGGTTTCCCAGAGGACGCCGCCGGCGCTCGCGAGGGCGAGGGCGCAGACGAAACGCGCGGTGCTGGCGTCCGTGCCCCGCTCGGCGAGCATCCGCCGTATCGTGGCGAACTTGTCCGCGTAGGACTCGCCGTTGAACCGGGCCGAGCGCACCCCCGGCTCCCCGTCCAGCGCATCGATCTCGAGTCCGGAGTCGTCGGCGACGGTGAGCTCTCCCGTCGCCCCGGCGTAGTAGCACGCCTTCAGGCGGGCGTTGGCCGCAAACGTGGTGCCGGTCTCTTCCGGTTCGGCGAGTCCGGGATGGTCGTCGAGGGTTGCCAGGACCGTCGGCATCCCGGCCAGGATGTCCTGAATCTCCTTGAGCTTGCCGCGATTGGTGGTGGCGACGAGCAACCGGGACGTGCGCACGCCGGTCACGGCAGGGTCGGTGCTCCCAACACATCGCGCTGCATCTCGACCAGTCGGCGGATGCCGGCCTCTGCCAACGCGAGCAGCGCATCGTGCGACGTACGAGAGAAGGGCGCGCCCTCGGCCGTGCCCTGCACCTCGATGAAACGGCCATCCCCGGTCATGACCACGTTCATGTCGACTTCCGCGTTCGAGTCTTCCTCGTAGGCGAGGTCGAGCAGCGGGCTGCCGCGGACGATCCCGACGCTGGTTGCGGCGACGTGATCGATCAGCGGCATGCGGCTGATGGCGCCGCGCTCCCGAAGCCGCCGCAACGCGAAGACGAGTGCGACGAACCCGCCGGTGATCGACGCGGTGCGGGTTCCCCCGTCGGCCTGGATCACGTCGCAGTCGATCCAGACGGTGCGCTCCCCGAGCGTTTCGAGGGTGGTCACCGCCCGCAGCGAGCGGCCGATCAGCCGTTGAATCTCCTGGGTGCGCCCGCTCGGCTTGCCGCGGGTCGCCTCGCGGGCGGTCCGCGTCGAGGTGGCGCGCGGCAGCATCCCGTACTCGGCCGTCACCCAGCCCTTGCCGCTGCCGCGGAGGAAGGGAGGCACCTTCTCTTCGACGCTCGCGGTGCAGATGACGCGGGTGCGTCCCGCCTCGATGAGGACCGACCCTTCGGGGTGCTCGAGATAGTGGGGGGTCAAACGGGTCGGCCTGAGCTGGTCGGCGGGCCGGGCATCGCCGCGAGGGGTAGGGGTCATGACGAGCGATCCGGTTCGGGTGGCGCGCCGTCGGCCGGCGCCCAGTCGGTGTTCGGGGCTTCGAGCAGATCGAGGTTCTGTCTCAACGGGCGCTGCAGGTCGACGTGGCCGACCAGCGTGTCGACCTCGACGCCGTCGACCAGGATCTGCACGGCGTCGACGGAGGCGAGATTCATGGTCAGGGCGTTGACGATGGCGTACACCGTGAACAGCTCTTCCCGCGACCCGCCGGAGTGACCGAGCGCGACCTCCTCGGTGAGATCGACGAACGCATCGCCGTCCCCGGTCAGGTAGACCGCGCGCAGGGCGGTGCCGGGGGGAATCGGCGAGAAGAGCGGCGCCGGCGGCTCCGCGAGCTGGGCCTCGAGGATGACGCGGGCCTGGGCGGTCGAGTTCGCCTCGCGCGCCAACTGTTGCGGGAGCCCGACGAGCCGCATGCCGTCGTCGGAAACGTAGAACAGCGTCGAGACGGTGCGAGTACCCGGCGTCGCGCCGTCCGGCGCCGCGCCGTCCGGCGCCGCGCCGATCGGGGACTCTTCGGCCGGGTACCATCGAGGCAGGCCGACGAACAGCACCCAGGCGCCGGCCAGCGCCGCCGCGCCGAACGCGATCCTGAACAGCCAGGTCGTCCGGGTCATGGAATCGGCCTCCGGATCTCCTCCGCCTCGTCCGGCGTCGCGTCGTCGGCGAGCGGATCTTCGAGGAAGAAGCCCTGTTCCACGAGGTCCCGGTATCGGACGATGCTGCGCAGCAGCCCGTCCACGACGGCGTTCTGAAACGCCGGGGAGTTGAGCTGAGCTTCCTGCTCGGGATTCGAGATGAACCCCATCTCGACCAGGGCGGCCGGCATGTTGGCGCCCACGAGCACCCGCAGCGGCGCCTGCTGCACGCCCCGCGGGCTCATCGGCAGCCGAGCCGCCAGCTCCTCGGCGACCGTCTGCGCCCATTTGGCCGACCGCTCGACGAAGCGGAGCTGCGTCCGTTCCCAGCGCACGATATCGACCACCCGGGTGCCGCCGCCGACCACGGGAATCCGTTCGCCGCCGGCCGGCACGTCACCCGGGTCGTAGTCGTACTCGGTCGGGCTGAGATAGAAGACCTCGGCCCCGGCGGCGCTCTCCCGCACCGACGCGTTCGCGTGGAGACTGATGAACAGGTCGGCGCGGTTGTTGTTGGCGATGGCCGCGCGTTGGTCCAGCGTCACGCCGGCGTCGCCCGAGCGGGTCAGCACCACCCGCAGCCCGAGCCGGCGTTGAATGGCGGTCTGCAGCCGGCGGGCGACGCTGAGGGTGACGTCCTTCTCGATGGTGCCCTCGGGACCGAGCGTCCCGGCATCGGTGCCCCCGTGTCCCGGATCGATGGCGATGGCGCGAACCGTCGTCGGCAGCGCGAGATCCGCCAGGGCCGGAAGCTCGGCCTCTTCTTCGGTCCCCCCGGCGGGGCGCGGAGCGGGCGCGGCGGGCGGGGCGGTTCGGGCCGCCGCCGCCGGTCTCAGGTCGATGACCACGTCGAGGCTGCCGCCGAGGGCCGGCGCGCTGGTCGCGGTGTAGCTGCCGAAAGCGTCGCCGAGCTCGACTTCCAGCCGGGCCCGCCGGTCGTCCACGAGCACCCGCCGGAGCAGATCGTCGGGAGCGAAATCGCCCAGCACGAGGTCCACGGCATCGGCCTCGAAAGTGACGAGCAGTCGGTCGGCCGCCTGCTCGATGCGCGGCTCGAGGGTCGGGGTGACCATGAGGCGCAGCCGCGACTGCCGTCCCGTGCGCTGATACCGGGCGACCACCTGGGGGACCCGGACGTCGCCGAGGATCACCAGCCCCGAGCGGGACCGCAGCTCGACCGGTTGGTCGGAGACCAGGGGAAGCGCCCGGCCGATGAAGTCGGTCGGCACGTACCAGACGCCCCCGCGCTCCACCGGGGGGGCGCTGAGCGACTCGAGGCGCCCCGCGACGGACACGATCCCGTCGTCTGCCGTGAGGACCATCACCGCCGTTCCGCGCAGGAGCGTCAACCGGCCGGGTTGCCGGTCGTCCCCCAGGCGGAGGCCGAACGGTTCCATGAGCTCGGTCAGGGCGACCATGGTGCGCCCGCCGATGGTGACCGTGGGCAGGGGCCGCCGGCCGTCCCGCGAGATGACCGTCAGCCCTTCCGGGTCGGACTGACCACCGACCGCGAGAGGGGTCGCGAGCAGGAGGCAGAGCACCCATCCGAGCCGCCTCGCGCGTCTCGTCAGGGCTCCGGCGGCCGACGCCTCGGCAGCAGCCCGGGGTGAAACCGGGGCGGGCTTTCGCCACCGGCTCGCCGGGTGCCCGGCGAGCCGGTGGGCCGGGCGAATGGGTTGTGACCACGCGGACATGATGCTCGACGGGAGTGGGCTCTCTGGGCCGGGCGTCGGTCGGAGATCCTGTCTGAATCATAGCGTACGGACCGGTCCCGTTCGACCGCCGCCTCCGCCGCCTCCCGGCCGCCCGTGGTAGAAGATCCCCGTGCGGATCGACGGCTTGGAGGAGAAAGCCTACGTGCGGCTGCTGCATCCGATCTGGAGCTATCTGTGTCCGATCCAGACGCCGCTGCCCAGCGACGTCATCTTCGTTTTCGGCAGCCGGGCGCTGGAGGTTCCGCGCCGGGCGGCGGAGCTCTACGCGGCGGGATGGGCGCCGCGCATACTCGTTTCGGGACGGGCCGGTCCGATGACCGAGCACGTTTTCGACAAGCCGGAAGCCCTCGTCTTCCAGGATGAGCTGGTGGGCCGGGGGGTGCCGGTCTCGGCCATCACGACCGAGGTCCGCGCGCGCAACACGCTGGAGAACGTCAGGTTCGGCATGACGAAGCTTGCGGCGGCGGGGCGGATGCCGCGGTCTGCGCTGCTCGTCGCCAAGGGGTTCGCGATGCGCCGGTGTCTCGCGACCTTTGCCCGGCAGCACCCCGGCGTGGCGGTGCGGGGGTGTCCTCCCGCCGGATCGCTGATCGAGCACCTGGACCGGAGCCGGACCGCCTTCGCCGCGCGGCTGGTGGCGGAGGTCCGCCGGTTGGAGATGTACGGGGCGGCCGGCGACATCGAGCCGTGCACGATTCCCCCGGCCGCGCGCGCCGCGTCGCGCGAAGTGGCGCGGCTCCTGCCGCCGGCCGCGCTCTCGTGATCCCGGCCCGGGCGGCCGCCCCGATCGCGCCGGGGTTCGCCGCCGCACCGCGGCCGGCGACCGATATCGCGCGTGCAAAACTGGCGCGAAAACCCGTAGAATCAATGTCAGAACGTTCGCGACGACCGTGGAACCGGTTGCGTACATGCCACGCGCGACACTCTCGATACTCGGCCTGTTGCTGCTGTCCGCTCCGGCGCCGGCGGGGCAGCGTACGATCGCGGCGACGCGGGACGCGGCGCCGGTGTTCAGCTCCGGCGTCGACATGGTGACGGTCAACGTCTCCGTTCGCGATCCCGCGGGACGCATCGTGCGCGGTCTCGTCTGCCCGGATTTTCGGCTCGTCGACAACGGGTTCGGACGTCCCATCCGGAGCGTCTTCGAGAGCGATGCGCCGCTCCGAATCGCGGTGCTGCTCGACATGAGCGGGAGCATGGCGATCGACGGCAACATCGCGCGCGCCCGCCGCGCCGTCAGGTCGATCATCGGCTCGTTGCGGCCGGGCCGTGACGAGGCCGCACTCTTCTCGTTCGATACCGGGCTGCACGAGATCGTGCCGTTCACCGAGAATCTGGATCGGCTCGGTGCGGTGGATCTGACGGGCCGGCCGTACGGCCGGACGTCGCTCTATGACGCGGTGGCCGACACCGCGGCTCTCGTGGGCAAGAGCGGCAATCGCCACCGCGCACTGCTCGTGGTGACCGATGGAGTGGATACCGGCAGCCGCCGCACGGTGGAAGAGGTGTCCGGGGCGGCGAGCGCCATCGCGGTGCCGGTCCACCTCCTCACGGTCGGCGGCCGGCTGGATCGGCGCGACGGGCCGGGGGGGGCGGGCGGGTCCGACAGCGCCCGCCTGTCGGCGACCCTCGCGGATCTGGCGCGGTGGACGGGCGGGAGCGTGCGCGCCACCAGCACCGAAGAGGATATGCTTGAGGCGTTGCGGGACTTGTTGGCGGGCCTGCGGTATCAGTACGTGCTGACATTCAAGCCGGGCTTCCGGCGGGGCTGGCACCCCATCGAGGTTCTGACGGCGGATGATCGACTGGCGGTTCATGCCCGCCATGGCTACGTGGCGGGACGGGCGAAACTGGATCGACGACCTGTAGCGAGGGAGAGACCATGCGAGTGACGATGTTGAAAGTGGTGACTTTGGCAGCCGTGATTGCCGTGGTGGCGCCGGCCTGCGCGACCCGCGGATTCGTGAGGACCGAAACGGCCGTCGTCGACGCGAAGATCGATACCGTGGCGGCTACCGTCGAGGAGACCCAGGAGCGGACGCTCCAGAACGGGGAGCGGATCGGCGAGGTCGACCAGCGTGCGATGGAGGCCGGACAGGCGGCCCAGATGTCGCAGGCGGCGGCGGATGGGGCGGCGATGGCGGCCGACGCGGTCGGCACGCGGGTCGACGACATCGAGGCGATGGCCGGCCGCTTGATCTTCGAGGTCACCCTCAGCGAGGACCAGGGGAACTTCGCCTCCGGCCGGAACGATCTGCCGGACGCGGCGCGGGCGAGAATCGACCAGCTGATCGGACAGCTCTCGGCCGACGGGCAGAACGAGTTCATCGAGATCGAGGGGCATACCGATTCGACCGGCGGCGAGAACTACAACCTCGAGCTGGGGATGGAGCGCGCCGAGGCCGTGAAGCGGTATCTGTACGAGCAGCACAACGTGCCGCTGCACAAGATGAACACGTTCAGCTACGGGGAGGCGCGTCCCGCGGCGCCGAACGACACGCCGCAGGGCCGGGCGCAGAATCGCCGCGTCGTCATCCGCGTGCGGACCTGACCCGGGAACGGGGGACGGGACTCGACGACCCGTCCCCGCGCATTCGCGGAGGAGCCGGTGGTGGACCGCGGGGATCTCGCCGCGTGCCTGACATCGGGTCTGGCTCGGAGGTGGGGCGGGCATCGTCACCGTACGCTCCACTCTCCGCCCGACCGGGTCCGGAAAGCTCCGCCCGCCGCCCCCTTCCCCGGCGTGGACTCCTGGCCCGGAAACCATCGCCTGCGGCGCCGCCGCCTCCGCATGGCGGCGCCGCCGCCCCCCAAACCAACCCTGCCAGGGAGTCGGCGCGCCACAATTCCTACTCGCTTCTTGACCGGTCTTGAAAGGGACTCTTCGCGGTTTCTTTGTTCCACGAACTTCGGAGACGGCACCCTAGCGACCCTAGCGGATGATGACTCGCATCGCCGCCTGCACGACGACCTCTTCCTTCCCGCGATCATCGAGCAGGACTCCGACGACCTCGTAGTCA
Organism: Vicinamibacterales bacterium; assembly: GCA_965206705.1. Taxonomy (GTDB): domain Bacteria; phylum Acidobacteriota; class Vicinamibacteria; order Vicinamibacterales; family UBA8438; genus JAJEEA01. The sequence continues at coordinate 396,075 of CBDBKJ010000003.1, forward strand.
CCGGCGGGGAACCCGCGCCAGATGAAGCTGTGCAGCGGTTCCGAATCGACGCCCCGCAGGCCGATGGTCGTGCTCCGATAGTACGAGCCCGAATCGGCGAAGATACGAAGCTCGCGGGAGTGTTCGGTCGGCTGTATCAGAATGCTGATTTCGACCTCGCCCGGCGCGGCGACGAGCAGTGTCGGTTGGGGTCTGGAGAACCCCGACGGTTCCGTCGCGGTTCCGATCTCGCTGGTGGGCGATCGTTGGGTGGACGTCGCGGCCGCCTGCACGCTGGCGGCGGCCAGGACGATGATGACGAAGCCGGCAAGTCCGATGCCCAACAGGCTCTTCATCAGCGTGCCTCCCCGAGCCGGCCACGGGTGGGCGCCGGCTCCGCAATGTTAAATATGTGTTAATTGTAAGTTGCATCGGCGTTAAGGGCAACCGTCCCATTTCCGGCCGCGTCACTGTCCATGGTGACCCAGTCTCCTTCGCGGCAGGCCGTTGCGCTCTACTTCCTCTTCTGCGGGAGTGGGTGCGCCGCGTTGATCTACGAGATCGTCTGGTTCCAGGTCCTGCAGCTCGTGATCGGGTCGTCGCCGATCTCGGTCGCCGCCCTCCTGGTGAGCTTCATGGGGGGGATGGGGCTGGGAAGCATCGCGTTGCCCCGATTCGTTCCGCGGTCCTGGCACCCGTTGCGGGTCTATGCCGGGCTCGAGCTGGCCATCGGGGTCGTCGGGGTCGTTCTGCTCCTGGTGCTCCCGGCCGTTCGGGTCGTCTATCTGGCGGCGGTGGGATACGGCCTGGGAGGGATCCTGCTGCGGGCCGCGGTCTGCGTGGCCTGTCTGCTGCCGCCGACGGTGCTGATGGGCGCCACGTTGCCGGCCGCCGCGCGCTGGGCGGGAACCTCGCGCGCCGGCGTGGGTCGGATCGGCCGCTTCTATGCCGCCAACACCGCCGGAGCCGTGCTCGGCGTGCTCCTCGCCAGCTTCTACCTGCTGCGCGTGCACGACACGGTGGTGGCGACGTTCGCCGCGGTCGCGCTGAACGCCGCCGTGGCGGTGGCGGCCCTGGGCCTGGCCGCGTCGATCGGCCGGGTTCGAGGCCCGGCGGCGGGCGGCGCGGAGCCGCCGGTCGCGAAGGCCCCGGTCGGGAACGCGGCGGCCGGCCCCGGTGCAGGCGCGACCCCTGCGCCGGCCGCCGCCGCGGGTCCGGCGGCGCTGGCCGTCATCTTCCTGTCGGGATTCGCCGCACTCGGTGCCGAGGTCGTGTGGACCCGTCAGCTCTCGTTGCTCTTCGGCGCGACCGTCTACAACTTCTCGTTGATTCTCGCCGTTTTCCTGGCGGGCATCGGGCTGGGCAGCGCGGGGGGCGCCCGCGTCGCGGCCCGGACCGACCGTCCCGGCGCGGCCCTGGGGTGGTGTCAGATCGGCCTGCTCGCGGCCCTTCCCTATGCCGCCGGCATGATCGGATACCGGCTCCCGCTGTGGCTGCCCGGACCGGACGTTCTCTCGTGGGACGTCGGCTCGCCCTGGCACCGGTTCCTGTACGACCTCGCCCGTTGCGCGGCCGCAATCGGTCCCGCCACCCTCTGCTGGGGGGCGAGCTTTCCGCTGGCCCTGGCCGCCGCCAACACCGGCGATGCCGACGCCGGCCGCCTCGTGGCCCGGGTGTCGGTCCGGCATACCGCGGGCGCGCTGGCCGGCGCCGTCCTGTTCAGTCTCGTGTTCATTCCCGGGCTCGGCACCCGGCAGGCGCAGCAGCTGCTGGTCCTGATCGCGGCGGCCGGGGCGGCGCGGCTGTTCCTGACGGCCGGACCGGCGGCCCGGACCGCCGGCTCGGGGGCCGGCCGGGGCCCGCGGCGGCGGCGGGGCGCCCCGGGAGCCCGCGGTGAGATTCCGCGTTCGAGCGGGACGGGCGGGCAGGGCCGCCCCGGGAGCTCTCGCCACGGGCTCCGCGTCGTTCCGCGGCGCAGAATCCTGGCCGCCGGGGTCGTGATCGCGGTGACGGCAATCGGTGTGCTCGCGGTGCCGGCCTCCCCGCCCGGACTGATCGCCTTCGGGCGCGACATCGACGGATGGGCGACGATCGAGCGCTATCTGTTCGTCGACGAGGGCGTGAACGCCTCGGTCGCGGTGAGCGACAGCAACGAGGGATACCGCCAGCTCCATATCAGCGGCAAGGTGGTGGCGTCGACCATGGATCTCGACCTGCGCCTCGAGCGGATGCTCGGACATGTCCCGGCCCTGGTCCACGGTGCGCCGCGCACCGTCCTCGTCGTCGGGCTGGGCGCGGGGATCACCGCCGGGGCCTTCACCCGGTACCCGGAGGTCGAACGGATCGTCATCTGCGAGATCGAGCCGCGCGTGTCCGAGGCATCGGACCGGTTCGCGATAGAGAACCATGCGGTGCGGCTCGATCCCCGCACCGAGCTCATCTACGACGATGCCCGCCACTTCCTGGCCACGACCGAGGAGCAGTTCGACGTCATCACCTCGGATCCGATTCATCCCTGGGTCCGCGGCGCGGCCAGCCTGTACTCCGTCGAGTACCACGACCTGGTCAGGCGGCGGCTGCGACCCGGCGGCGTCGTCGCGCAGTGGGTGCCGCTGTACGAGACCGACGAGGCGTCGGCCAAGAGTCAGATCGCGACCTTCGCGCGCGCCTATCCCGACGCGACCCTGTGGAGCAGTGGCGTGTTCGATGAGGGATACGACCTGGTGCTGGTCGGCCACCCGGGCTCGACGCGGGTCGATGGGCGGGAGATCACCCGGCGGCTTGCCGGCGATCCGGAGCTGCGGGCCTCGCTCGACGAGGTGGGGCTGGGCTCCGCCTTCGAGCTGTTGCTGACCTACGCCGGCCGGGCCTCGGACCTGGAGCCGTGGCTGCGGGATGCCGAGATCAACCGCGACCGCAGTCTCCGCCTGCAGTATCTTGCGGGGCTGGCCCTCGATCGGCAGAATGCGCCCGGCATCTATGAATCGATCATCCGCTATCGGCGCTATCCCGAAGAGCTCTTCCAGGTGTCGGCGAATGACGAGGCGGTGCTCCGGAGCGCCTTCCAGCCCTAGGGCTGCGCCATGACTGAACATTCTGGTGTGCGGTGCTGCGATTCGTCGACGATGCGCGCTGTAAACTCAAGTCTGTGTCCGAAGACTATGACGTGACATACCACTAGCCCCGATCGGAGGGCTCCCCGCGATAGTCGCGGATCACGTCGAGCACGATGGGTCCCAGGTCTTCGGCCTTCCGGGCGCCGATGCCGTAGACCTGCAGGAGTTCGGCCGGCGTCGTCGGGCGACGCCGGGCGAGGTCTCGCAGCGTGTTGTCGTGGAATACGACGTAGGGCGGGACGCCCCGGGCTCGCGCGACTTCGAGCCGGCACTGCCGGAGGGCGTCGAACAGCTCGCGATCGACCCCCTCCCACGTGGCGGGGTCGTACGCGGGCCGGCGCGTTCGCTGGCCCGGGGCCGGCCGGGGCTGTCGGTAGAGCTCGACGTCGGCCCGGCCCTTCAGGGCCGCCACCCCGTGCTCGGTGAGCTGGAGCACGGGATAGTCGCCCGCCGTGCGCTGCAGCAGATGCTGCTCGACGAGCTGGTCGAGATAGCCGCGCAATTCGGCGATTGGGACGCCGGCCAGCAGTCCGAACGTGCTGAGCGCCTGGTGGCGCCCCCGGGTCACCGCGTCGGTGGTGCGACCGCGCAGCACGTCGACGACGTGGCCGACTCCCCAACGCTGCTGCAGCCGGGCCACCGTGGAGAGGATCTTCTGGCACAGGACCAGCGCGTCGTCGACCCGCTCCAGCTCCTTGAGGCACCAGTCGCAGGCGGTGTCGCACGTCTCCCGGTCGAAGGGCTGGTCGAAGTACTCGACGAGCGTACGGTGCCGGCAGCGCGTGCCGGCCGCGTATCGCTCCATGCCGGTCAGCAGCCGCCGCGCGGTGTCCGACAGCTCTCCGCTCTTGTCGAGCATCTGGCGCCATCGGCCGAAATCGGCGCCCGAGTAGAGCAGCATGCACTCGGCTTCGAGGCCGTCCCGGCCGGCGCGGCCCGATTCCTGCTGGTAGTGCTCGAGAGATCGCGGCGCCCCCGCGTGGATCACGTAGCGGATGTTCGAGCGATCGATCCCCATGCCGAACGCCACGGTCGCGGCCATGATGTCCACCCGCTCTTCGAGAAACGCTTCCTGGTGCCGCCGCCGCGTCTCGTCCGGCAGGCCCGCGTGGTAGGGCAGGGCCTGGTGGCCCTCGCCTTCCAGCCATTCGGCGATCGACTCGACCTCGCGGCGCGACAGGCAGTAGACGATGCCCGCCTCTCCCGCGTGACGGTCGAGCACCCGGCGAATCTGTTCCTTGAGACCGGTGCGGGGCCGCACCCGGTAGACGAGGTTCGGTCGGTCGAACGAGCCGACGAGCACCTCCGGATCGCGCAGGGCGAGCTGCGCGACGATGTCCTCGCGCACCTGCCGGGTGGCGGTGGCGGTGAACGCGTGCAGCGCCGCGCCGGGAAAGTCGTCTCTCACCCGCGCGAGCTGTCGGTACTCGGGGCGGAACTCGTGTCCCCACTGGCTGATGCAGTGCGCCTCGTCGATCGCGACGAAGCGGACGCCCCACGTCCGGAGCCGGGCTCGGAACGGCTCGCCTCCCTCGCCGACCAGGCGCTCCGGCGTCACGTACAACAGCCGGCAACGCCCTTCGTCGAGGTCCGCGAAGACCCGGCGCCGTTCGTCCGGGGTGATGGAGGCGTTGAGGGCGGCCGCCGACACGCCGCTCGCCACCAGGCCGTCCACCTGATCCTTCATCAGCGAGATGAGCGGAGACACGACGAGGCCGAACCCGCCGCCGGGCCCGACGAGGGCGGGCATCTGGAAGCAGAGCGACTTGCCGCCGCCGGTGGGCAGCACGACGACGCTGTCGCGGCCCTGCAGGTTGGCGGCGATCGCCTCCCGTTGCAGGGGGCGGAACTCGTGGTAGCCCCAGTACCGCCCGAGGGTCTCGAGCAGGACCGGTTCGTCGACCTCCAGGGTCACCGGACGGGGTGCTTCAGGCGGAATCGGCACACGTGAAAGAGGTGCAAGGAGCGAGCCGGGCCACGCGGCGCCACGCCGCGAGCCGACCCGGGGGGGAGCGCTGGGCGGCCCGCGGATCGGCTCGTTGGCGGCACGATGGTCCCAGGTCGTCGGACGAACCCTCGCCAGTTCGTCGTCGCCGCACCGATTATAGTGCGCTTGCAGAACGGCGCTGAAGGGATCAGACTGAACGGATGACTGGTCGGAGGAGGACACGTGTGAAGGGTTGCAGATGCGTCTGGTCGGTGGTGGGGATACTGCTGGCCGCGGGGCTGGTGTCCGCGCAGCGTCCCGATTTCTCCGGGATGTGGACGCTCGATCACGAGGCGAGCGACTTCACGGCGCCGGCGTTCAGCGGCGGCCGCGGCGGGGACGACGTCGGGCGGCTGTTCATCACCCATGCCGCCAACGGCACGGTGGTCGTCGGCGCCGAGACCAACGGCCTCAAGGCGTGGTCCTATACCCCCGGGCGCGAGCTCACCATTCCCGTCGGCCGCGACACCACCATGCGGGCGGCGTCGCGGTGGGAGGGCGGGCGGCTGGTGGCGGAAGGGATGCAGGGCGACATGACCATGCACGAGGTGATGTCGCTGAGCCCGGACGGCGGCACCCTGACCATCGAAGTGACCACGGGGACGCCGGACGGGGAGACCCGCAACCGGCTGGTCTATCGTTCGAATCGGCCCGTCGGCGCGTGCGAGACCTGGGCGATGCCGTGCAAGGAGTTCCCGCAGGACGTGCCTCGGGCCGACGGCGCGGACGCTGCGCGCGAGGGGGCGGCGCGATGACGAGATACGAGACGCCGATCGGAACCATTCTGGCCGCGGTCATGTTCCTCGGCGCCGCGACGGCCGGCGCGCAGGAAGGCGAGTGGCGGCAGTGGGCGGGGCGGAACCGCGATTTCACGGCCGAGTCGACCGGTCTCGCCGAGCGCTGGCCCGCCTCGGGTCCGCGCGAGATCTGGAGTCGCCCCCTGGGCGCCGGGCATTCCTCCATCCTGGTCTCCGGCGGGCGGTTGTTCACCATGTACCGCGTCTCGCACGGCGAGGGCGGCAACGCGCCGTGGACGCCGCGCGAAGCCGTCATCGCCCTCGATGCGGCGACGGGTGCGACGCTGTGGGAGCACGAGTACGCGTCGAAGAACCAGGATTTCGATCAGGGGGCGGGGCCGCACGCGACGCCGCTGCTGGCCGGCGGCCGTCTGTTCACCGTCGGCAGCAACAAGGAGCTGCACGTCTTCGATTCCGAGACCGGCGAGCTGTTGTGGTCGAAGAACCTCATCACCGACTTCGGCGCGCCGCCGCTGCTGATCCGATCGATGATCAAGCCGGGGTCGGGGATGAGTCCGACCCCCTACAAGGACACCATCCTTTTGCAGGTGGGGGGACCCGGCCAGTCGGTGATGGCGTTGCGGCAGCGTGACGGCGAGGTCGTCTGGAAGAGCGGCAGCTTCCTGGTGTCGCACGCGGCGGTGGGGCTGATCCCGGTCGGCGGCCGGACCCACGCGGTGGTCTTCGCCGGCCAGGCGGTGGTCGGCATGGACCCCGACACCGGGCAGGTGCTCTGGGCGCACCCGCACGACGCCGGTAACGACTTCAACTTCCAGATTCCCCACTACGACCCGGAGCGCAAGGTGCTGTTCTTCTCGTCCGGCTACATCGGCGGCAGCCAGGCGATCCGGCTCGTGCCCGACGGCGACGTCGTGCACACCGAGGCGTTGTGGGCCGATCGCCGCCTGCGGTTCACCTTTCTCAACGCGCTGAAGATCGGCGACTTCATCTACGGCACGAGCGGTCAGGGCGCGACCGCGGTGCTGACCGCCACCCACATGGAATCGGGGGAGACCGCCTGGCGCGAGCGCGGGTTCAGCCGCGCGACGATGGTCTACGGGGACGGGAAGGCGATTATCCTGGAGGAGGACGGCGACCTCTCGCTCGTCCGGCTGAGTCCGAACGGCCTCGAGCGGCTGGCCACCACGCAGCTGTTCGACACGCGGTCCTGGACCGTGCCGACCCTCGTCGGGACCACCCTCTATGCCCGCGACCGCGCCCGTATCGTCGCCCTCGACCTGGGCGCCCGCGGCGAGAGTGTGGGGGCTCGGTAGGACGAACGCCTCAGCCGACGGACCGAACGCTGTTGGCCGATCGGCGCCCGGCGGTCAGGGAATTCGGTTCTATTCGTCGTCTGACGCCTCGCTGTCCGCAATCGCCGGCGCCGTCCGTTCTGCGGGCAGAGTCACGCGCCGCTGGTCCATGAAGACCCGCTCGCCGTCGATCAGGGTAGCCAGCCGCGCGTTTATCAGACCGGCCCTGTCATCGTTTCGAAGCCGGCCAATGCAGTCGAGCGGGAAGCCGTGCGTCGGCAGCAGCTTCCTCAGCACGTCGTCGTCCAGCGCGGACAGCGCGCCCAACGCCTGTCCGACATGATCCTCGTCCACGAACAACCGGTTCGCCGGACTGGAAACCAGTTCGGGCGGGTCGGGGTTGGACCACACGTAGCCTACCGCGTCGGTTCCCAGGAGGGACAGAAGCGGACCTGGCTCCAGGTCGGCGCCGCCTCTGAGCGATCGAGGACGAAGAGACGCCAAGTACAGCAGGAATGCGCGTACTCGGGCGCTTCGCGCGTCGAAACGGTCGGGAAACGGCTGCGCCGGCATGTCCAGGTCGACCACGTCGAACGTCTCGCTCTCCTCCTTCGCGAGGGCCCGGATTTCCTCCATGGCGCGCTTGGCCTGCGCCGTATTGACGCCGCCGAACCAGCCCGTGAACGACGTCACCCAGAACCAGCGCCTCAGCAGATCGACCGTTCCTGTTGCCGGCTGCGGGCAGATGCGATGGAACTCGCCGAGCAGCACCAGTTGCAGTCCGTAGGGTAGCAGGCGGTCGGAGGTGACGCCGAAACCTCGGAGCATCTGCAGCGCGAGTCTGATGCCTTGCGTGGCGGCTTTGAACCCTTCCGGGAGTCGCTCGCGGACTTCCGGCTTGATCATGAGGTCCGCCCAGTCCTTGGCGTAGATGTCCAGTTCGAGGGCTGCGAGCACCGACCTGAGAAGAAAGACGCGATCGAGATTGCCGAAGCCCATCTTCTTCAACTCGGCCTTGAACCCATTCAGCATGCCGGCGAGATGAAACTCTCCTTCCTGGTAGGTCAGCGCCGACACCAGTTCGTCCGCGGCCATCTTGCGTCCGGTGCGGTTCAGGCGAGCGAAGACCGTGACAGCGCTCTCCAGGTCCGCCTCGCGGATGTGAATGAGCGGGAGCTGATAGTCTCGAAAGGCGCTCGAAAGGCGGTCTGCCTCGTCGAGCCAGCGCTGGGCTCGACGCTCGTCGTCGACCTGGTCTTGTATCCGACGGCAGGCTTCGAAGAACCCCGCCGTGTTGAGCAGGCTGCGCACGGGAAAGTACCTTGGGTCTGAGTCATTCGTCAGCTTGCGGTGGTCGATGAATGCCTGATCTTCAAGGTCGTAGTACACGCGCCAGTCGATGTGGTCCACGATCGGGTCCATATCGTCGGTCAGCCGCAGCGTCCCTGCAAGGGTCGAGACGCGTTGCTGGCCGTCGAGCAAGTACCCAACCGATCCGTCCGGACTCGGAGTGATTTCCAACGGGCCGATCCCGGGGGTGGACTGGATCTCCTTCTCCGTATCCCAGACGAGGATCGAGCCGATGGGAAAGCCCTGCCGAACGCTGTCGAGCAGTTGGCTCAGGTCAGGCTGACTCCACACGAAGGCACGCTGGAACCTGGGGACGCGGATCCTGCCGGCGGCGACGCGTTCCACGAGCTTGCCCAGGAAGATGACTTCCGGAACGACTTCGGTGTGCTTATCCATGTCGGACATGCCTGCTACAGTTCCCGGCGGATCAACTCGATGCCACGCTCGAGGTCGCCTCGTCCGCGAGTCCGTAACTCGTTCCCGACCTCCCGCACGTGCCAGAGGTTCCAGCATTCGTACACGTTGGGTCCGAAACCCTGGGCGAGGATCTCCCGGTCGGAGTCCGGTAACTCATCGAACAGGTCCCGTTCAATCTGCGAGGGAGCCTCCGGCAGGCCGTGCTTCATGTCGAAGAAGTCCTTCTGATCGTCGTTGAGTCTGTCCCACGCTTCGAGCCGTCTCTTGTGCTCGGCGCCGGCGCCGGCGTCGGGCCTCGCGTCGAGGAGAACCCGCGGCAGGTAGTTCTCGGCTTCCCGCTTGGCGAGTACCCAGCAGGGCAGGCCGTGATCTTCGCAGGTCTTGCGCAGCCGCCGGGCGGACCGGCTCTCCGTACTCTCCGGACCCTTCCGGTCGCTGTCGATGACGGTGACCAGCCGCGGGCGATACCGCAGATCGCTTGTTCGTCTCTCGACCTCCCGCCGCATCTGGCCGGTGCCACCGACGCTGTCGAATCGAATCGGCGTGCCCCCACGCTCCCAGACCCTGCCGAGTCCCCTCTTGTCGAACTCCTTTACCACTCGCTCCACGAACGGGCCGTCGCTCTCCCTGTTCTCGACGAGGATCACGAGCGGTTCGTCGGCCAGCCGGAAGGCCTCCTCGGGCGATAGATCATCTGCCGCGGTCGGATGTGCGGTCACACGTACGCGCCGCCCGTGCAGAACGGGTGTCCACGCGCGACGCTGAGTCGACCTGACGAGGAGTTCGCGCGCGTGACCACCCGGCGCGCCAGGGCGGCCGATCCACGTCGTGGCCTGGAGGGCGGGGAGATCCGGAGTAGCGGTCAGGTCCCAGATGTGCCAGCCGTCTGCGAGCCGGTACAGGGTACGGTCCAGCCACTCGTGGGCGTCCGGATCGTCCGCCGCGCTGACGTCGATCACGATGCGCACGCCCTTACGCCCTTCCTCTGGCGGCGCGCAGGATGGCCAGGACCTCCTCGTAGTTCTCGATGAAGACGCCTTCCGGCCAAGTCTCCATCTCGCCGTTCTCGCGTATTCGGATTTTCTCGAGTGCGGACCCGCGTCCCGGCTCTGTGTGAACCCAGTAGACCAGCATGTGCCCGGCCGGCAGCCGTTCCTCCGCCACCCAGCGCCGCGCGCGGAGGAGAATCATCTCCGAATGCGTCTCGACGATCAGGGGGCGTGCGGGTCCGGCGAGGTTCTCGAGGAGGAGCTCTGCGATGTCCGCGTGCGCCGCGGGATGGAGTTCGGCCTCGGGATGCTCGATGACGTCGATGCCGGAGCCCGCCCGGCGTGCCGATAGCGCCGTGACCACGACCGGCAGCACATGGGAGAGTCCGCGGCCCGCCTGCTCGATGCGCACGTAGGTGTTCGTGAACGGCGTTCCTGTCATCAAGTCGAAGTAGCTGGCCTGCGGAACGAAGTCGATTGGCACACCGAAGGTCTTGCGGTACCAGTCGCGGACCGATTCGCGCAGTGCATCGTCCGCGAGCAGGACCAGCGGCGAATCTCGTCCGTCGGGTCCGATGCTCGCGGGTGCCCGTTCCGACGCGTGAAGAGCCGACGCGCGGAGATGCCGCGGGCAACGCAGGTGACGAACACCTGCGGCCCAGGCCTTCAGTGCGTCGGCCTGCGGGCGGGTCCATTCGGGGAGCGCGTCGGGTTGCTCGGGTAGCAACCCCCGCCAGCTCAAGGGACGAAGGTCCGGCGGATCCCCCGGGACCGAAATGCGGTAGTCGGCGGCTTCGTCGAATCCCTGCCTTTCCGCAAGGATCTCCCGGCCGCCGCTCTGCAGCCGCCAGTCGGAAATCTGCCGCTCGGACGTTCGTCCCGGCGCCATGACGTTAGTGACGGTGGCGGAGAGCGACGATTCGCCGCCCTCGCCGGCCAGGGTGACGGAGAACTGCAGCCGACCGTGCACGGAGCGCCCCGTCACGAGATCCTCGAAGGTCTCGCCGTGTCGGAGCCCGCCGGATTCCAGCGGCAGCGGTTCCCGCGCGTCGACGTCCGGGGGAGCCAGCCCGCCCGCGAGCAACTGGATCGCCTGGGCGAGCGCCGTCTTTCCGGAGTTGTTGGGCCCCACCAGGATGGTCAGCGGAGCCAGCTCCACTTCGACCCGCCGTGCGTAGCCCTTGTACCGTTCGAGACTGAAACGTCGGAGTTCCACGCTGACTACATGATAACCACTGCCGGTCACCGAACCGTGGGCCTGGCTGTCGCGCGACGCCGCTGCGGGTGCGCCCGGGCGGGCTCTCCCGCTCTTGACCGCGTCGGCTGTACTTCGCGGGCCGGCGCTACAGGTGCGCCCGGGCCGGCCGTGTGGGATCGAGCAGGAGATCGCGCTGATGCCGCCCCGCTCCAGATACGCCCAGGCCGCGGCCTGGGTCAAGGGCGCTCCAAGTGCGCCCGGGGTGGCCGTTATCGGCGAGGCGCCTGGGCAACGGCGGGACCGCTGCTCCAAGTGCGCCCGGCCGGCTCCCGGGTCCGCCAGGATGATGGAAAGCGGGGCGGTGCTGCCGCCGGCGGCGGGCGGCGGGAATGGAGAAGAGCCGCCGATGTTCCGGTGTCCGCGCCGAAGAGTGGCGCGGACACCGGGGGGATTCAGCCGGCTAGCGGTTGGCCCGCTGCCGGTCGAGCAGGTCGACGTCGAAGGTGAAGGACAGCGGCACCGACACCGGATCGAAGCACAACCGGTCGTCGCACGCCTGATAGTCGAACGTCCCCGCCAGGGTCACCGTCTCGACCTCGGCCAGGGCTTCCTCGGTGGCCGGGGCGCCCGACACCACCGCTTCCTGCTGCAGGGTGAACGGGGCCTGGTAGACGGGCACCCGCTCGTCGAGCGGCTCGAAGTGGTAGATCTCCGAGGCCGGGAACGCCACCGGCTCGAACCGGATGTGCGGCACGGGGGCGAGCGAGAGTCCGATCACCCGATAGCCGAGCTGCTCGGCCCCCGGGGCATAGAGGTGCATGCCCGGATTGGGCTGGATCTCGAGGGCGACGGAGAAGCGGGTGCCGACGGTGATGGCCGGATCGCTGGCGAACGCCGTGAACTTCAGGTGCGCGGTCGAGCCTTCGACGGCGGCGATGGGAGACAGCCCCTCGCCGAGCCGGAGCATCACGTTCGCGGCGGTGTTCCGCTCTCGATAGAACTCCTCGAAGAACCGCGCGGTCACGCGTCCCTCGCGATCGAGCATGAAGGTTCCCGGGAACGGCGTTCCGACTACGTTCGGGCCCGCGCCGAACACCGACACGTACTTCGCCACGTCCGCCACGACGTCCGGGTCGTCGCCGTTGGGGCCCTGGGCCTCGATGGCGACGGTATTCAGGATGCCGAAGTCGGTGATGACGGCGGAGTCGTCATCGGCGAGGAGCGGGAAGGTGATGCCGCGCCGCCGGCTGAAGTCGGCGAGCACCTCGTGCGAGTCGTAGCTGACGGCCGCGACCCCAAGGCCTCTCCCCCGCAGTTCTTCGATACGGTCTTGCAGCTCCACGAGCTGCGCTTTGCAGTACGGTCACCAGTCGGCCGACCGGTGGAACAGCAGGATCGCGCCGTTGGGTCCCAGAATCGAATCGCGATTCCGGATGCGGCCGTTCTGGTCGGTCAGGGAGAAGTCGGGGACGAGCTCGCCGATCTGCGGTCCCAGCGATGCGACGTTCACGGGTGTTCTCTCCTGTGCCTGGGTCGGAACGCCGAGCGGCAGGGCGCAGAGGGCGCCCGCGAGAACGATGCGGCGCAGTATGCGTTTCATGACGCCGCATCCTATCACGGGCGTCCGTCGCGGGGCTCGGTACCCGGGGGAATTGCCCGCGGCCGGATCCTGGCCCGTTTCGGAAGCCTGCCGCGACCGTGAGTGGTCGCCGCTCGGCTCCCCCCTTGGGTCGGATAACGGGGCTTCTGTTGACTTTTTCGACAAGCCCCCCCCGCCAGCGACAATCTCGCGGCGGCGCGACGCGTCGACGAGGCACGCGCCGTGGGGCTCCCCCGGGCGTTGTTCTCCCGCATCACCTGGTTGCCGTCAGGGACCGGAGCGGCTTGTTAATTTAATGGCTTTCATGTTATAAAAATAGCGACAGGGCCGGGCGGACGGCCCGGAACCGGGGTCAACTCATGAGCATGGCAGGACCATGGCACAGCCGGCTGTCGCGTCGCGAGCGGCAGATCATGGACATCCTCTTTCGGCGTGGCCGCGCCCCCGCCAGCGTCGTCCGGGAAGAGCTGCCCGGCGACCCGAGTTCGTCGACCGTCCGCACGCAGCTGCGCATCCTCGAGAAGAAGGGGCATGTACGCCATGAGGAAGAGGGGCTGCGGTACGTGTATCGCCCGGTGACGCCTCGTCGGGCCGCGGGCCGGTCGGCGTTGCGGCATCTCGTCAAGACGTTCTTCGACGGGTCGGCCGAACAGGCCGTGGCCGCGTTGCTCGGCGGGGAGGCCAGGCGTCTGACCGAGCCGGAGCTCGATCGGATCGCACGGGTCGTCTCGGACGCGAGAGCGGCGCAACAGAGCGCCGGTCGATCCGCGGGCGCGTCACGCGGCAACGGGCCGAACGGAAACGACACGAGCGGGAAACGGGAGGAACCGTGATGAGCCTTCTGGCCGTGTTGACCCTCAAGGTGTCGGCGATCCTGCTCCTGGCGCTGATCGGTACCCTGCTTCTGCGCAGGAGCTCGGCCTCCGCGAGGCACTGGGTGCTGGCGGTCGGCGTCGTGTCGGCTGTCGCGGTGCCCGCACTCCACGTTCTGCCGACTCCGCCAGTGGCGCGGATGGCTCCGGTCGGACCGCTCTTGTTCGACGCGCTCCAGCTGGGTCCCTACGTCCGGTTCACGGAACCGGTAGATGCCGACGTGGTCGGATCGGTCGTTGCGTTGCAGCCGGCAGGTCCCCGACCCAGCCGGTCTCGACCCGCGGCGGCGGCCGTCGCGAGCGACGATGTCGTCGGCCGGTTGGCCGTGACGATCTGGCTGGTGGGCGCGTTCGCGGGTCTCGGTGTGCTTCTGGTCGGGTTGGCGAGGCTCCGATGGTTCCGCGCGTCGTCGAGCCGTGTGACGGACGGGCGGTGGCTTCGGTTGTGCGCCGACCTCTCGCGGTCGTGCGGCCTGAACCGCGGCGTCGACCTCCTGTTGGGTCCGCGTCCGGGGCTGGTGGCGACGTGGGGCTGGCGGCGGCCGGCCGTTATGCTGCCGGCATCGGCGTCCGAGTGGTCGGAGGAGCGGATGCGCGTCGTGCTGCTGCACGAGCTGGCGCACGTGCGCCGCGGTGACTGGATACTGCAGATGGCGGCCGAAGCGTTGCGCTGTGTCTGGTGGTTCAACCCGCTGGCTTGGATGGTCCGTGCACGGCTCCGTCGCGAGAGCGAGCACGCGGCGGACGACCTCGTGCTGGCCCAGGGCGTTCCCGCCGCCACCTGCGCGACGCATCTCGTCGAGCTTGCGAGAGAGGTTCGGAAACACCGGCGGACGTGGTTGCCGGCGCCGGCAATGGCACGTCGGTCCAACCTGGAATGGAGGTTGTCCACCATGTTGAATCCCCGCACGAATCGGCGTCCGCTGACGCGCTTCGCTCGTTTCGGGAGTCTGGGCGTGCTCGTGCCGGCCTCGATCGTCGTCGCCGGCCTGCAGGTCGGGCCGGTGTCCGCGTCGCGTTCCGCCGAATCGACCAGCAACGCGGTCGAGCAGGAGCAGCCGGCGGAGCCGTCGAGCGGGCGACTCACGGAGTTCGTCCCGGTGGCCGGCGCCCCTGCCGCCCTCCAGGAACGGGTGCAGGTCGGGTCGGGGTTCGTGTCGCGTGCCGCCGAATCGATCGGCAGCGCGGTCGAACAGGAGCAGCCGGCAGAGCCGTCGAGCGGGCGACTCACGGAGTTCGTCCCGGTGGCTGGCGCCCCTGCCGCCCTCCAGGAACGGGTGCAGGTCGGGTCGGGGTCCGTGTCGCGTGCCGCCGAATCGATCGGCAGTGCGGTCGAACAGGAGCAGCCGGCAGAGCCGTCGAGCGGATGAGACGGAATCGAAGCTCGAGGCCCGGCTTAACGAGGCCGGGGAAGCCGGCTTTCGCGTGCGTGAGGTCGGAACATCTGTCATCCTGGAACGGGATGAAGCGGCTGACCCCGTCGCGACAGAATTCCGGGTCGTCACCACCACCCGTATTGGCACGCTCGAAGCGGAGATTGCCGCGGCCGGTCGTGACGGCTACCGTCCGGTCGGCCTCACTCCCCCGTCCGCGATAGAGGGCCTCGTCGCCATCTTGTCGCGTCCGACGGGCATGGACCCATCAGCCGTCGTGCCGTAACGGCGCGCGCGTCCGACTGGTGAACCGCTCCCGGGGCACGGAGAGCGCCCCTCGTAGAACTGCTCCGTCATGAACGCGCATTCGCCCCCGCTATAATTCGCGGCGGGAGGACGAGACTTCATGCGAACAGCCCAGAAGCTGACACTCGAGGACGCGCGGGTCATGATGGCCGCGGCCGAGGCCAAGGCGCGCGAGATCGGCGTCGACATGGACATTGCGATCACCGACGACAACGGCAGCCTGCTCATGTTCCACCGCATGGACGGCGGCCGCATCACGAGCATCGACGTGGCGATCAGCAAGGCGTTCACCGCGGCCGCGGCGCGGCGCTCGACGCGGGCCTACGGCGAGGTCAGCGGACCGGGAGGCCCCGCGTTCGGCATCCATGTCAGCAACCAGGGCCGCTTCATGATCGTGGCCGGCGGCCTGCCGGTGTTCGTGAACGAGGAGATCGTCGCCGGCATCGGCTGCAGCTCGGGCACCCCCGATCAGGACGAGGTCGTGGCCCAGGCCGGCGTCGACGCGCTGCTGGAGAACCTCGCCGGCTGAATCCGGCCGGCCGGGTTGGACGCGGAAGCGGCGCGGCGGGGCGACGAGTTCCGAGCCCCGGGTCTGCGCCGCCGAACCGGCGCGACCCCGGGAGGGCTGGTCGGGCGGGGCGCGAACCGGGGCGACGATTTCCGGCTGGCCGCGGGTGAGGCAGGCGGGCTGCCGGGACGAGCAGACTACGGCTGCTGCTCGCGCGCGGCCAGAATTTCCCGGAAGTTGGGTCCCAGATCCTCGCCCAGCGTGGTGTCGGCGCCGAGCTGCTCGAGAATCTCGCCCGTTTCCTTGTGGGTGTAGAACGAGCCGGACCGGTACTCGCCTTCGGCCGCGATCATCCAGGGCGTCTGACCCCGGATGTTGACGATGTCCATCTCGGCTCCCTGCTCGACCAGATACGGCACGAGCAGGGTGCCACCGAGATAGACGGCGCCGTGCAGCGTGGTCTGCTGGTGGACGTTGGTGGCGTCGATGTCGAGACCGAGCTCGAGCAGGTATCTCACCGTCTCGAGCGCCGACTGCTGCAAAGACAGGTTGTCGCCGAACCAGCGGACGCCGTACTTGTCCGCGCCCTCCACGTAGTCGCCCCCCGCCGCCACCATCAGCGCCGTGGTGTCGTCGTCGGCCCGCAAGGTCGGGTCGGCGCCGCCTTCCACGAGGAGCTTCATGCTTTCGAGGTCCCCGAAGCTGGCGGCCAGGAAGAACGGTGTGGCTCCGATGTTGGACGGCGACATCCCGTGGCCCTGCGTGATGCGCCGCGAAACGAACGGCAGCCGCTTCGTCATCCTGGGGTCGGGGTCGGCGCCGTGCTCGAGCAGCGCCGCCACCACCTCCGGCATCTTGCGCTGCACGGCGGCGTGCAGGGCGGTGCGTCCCGCGCCGTCGTGGTCGGGGTCCGCCCCCCGCGCCAGCAGGAAGCGGGCGAGCTCGGAATGGCCGCTGTCGATGGCCACGAGCAGGGCGGCGGCGTCGGTCTCGGCCACGAACCGGGCGCGCGCGTTGGTGTTGCCGCCGATGCCGTCGGGCGCCGATTCGTCGATGTCGGCCCCGGCCGACAACAGCAGGTCGGCCGCCTCGATATTGCCCTGCTGGGCCGCGAACAGCAACGGGGTGAACCGGTTGGTCGAACGGGCCGAGGCGGTGGCGCCGATCTCGAGCAACAGGCGCGCCACCGGGGTGTGGTTCTCGGCCACCGCCAGCATCAGCGCGGTCTGTCCGAGGGTGGCTTCCGCGGCGTTCGGGTCCGCGCCCGCCGCGAGCAGGCTCCGAACCACGTCGAGACTGCCGACCCGCGCGGCCGTCATCAGCGGCGTCTCGCCGTTGCTGCGCGCCGCGTTGGCGTCCGCGCCGGCGGCGAGCAGGGTCTCGACGACGAGCCGGTTGCCGTTCAGGCAGGCCAGCGCCAGCGGCGTGACGCCGTGATCGTCTCCGGCGTCGACGTCGGCGCCGGCCGCGAGCAGGTCGGTCACCATGGCGAGCGCATCGCGGTGCGCCGCCCAGTGGAGGGCGGTGGTGCCGTCTCCGTAGGTCACGTTGGCGTCGGCGCCCGCCTCGATCAGGGCGCGGACCGCCTGGTGATCGCTGCGTCTCGCCGCCGCCACCAGATCGGGCGGATCGATGCCCGGCTGGGCGTGCGACGTGATGGAGAGCGTGGTCGCCAGGACACCGGTTACGATCGCGGCCGCCGTCGTTGGATGTGCCTGCATGGGTTCTCGGTCTCTTTGCCGTCCGGATGCCGGGGCGCGTCCCGCGTCCGCCCGCCCGCGTCGCTTGACTGTCGCCGTGGCCTTCATGATAATGCAGCGGCGGGCTTCGAGCGCAACTCCATCCACTGATTGAGCATGTCATACGGTCACGCACGTACACCGGGCTTCCCGGCGGTTCTGGCCGGAGCGTTCCTGTCGTTCTGGGGGGGCGGTATCGACGCCGCGCTGGCGCAGCCCCGGCCCGACGACCGCGCCCTGCTCACGCGCCACTGTGTGGCGTGCCACAACGATCGGACCCTGACCGCGGGCGTTTCCCTGCAGGGCGTCGACTTCGATGGGGTCGGCGAGCACGCCGGCGAGGTCGAGCTGTGGGAGAAGGTGGTACGCAAGCTCCGCGCGCGGTCCATGCCCCCGGCGGGCCGGCCGCGTCCGAGCGAGGCGCAGTACGACGGGGTCGTCGCCCGCCTCGAAACGGCGATCGACGCGGCGTCGGCGGCCGTCCCGAACCCCGGTCGGCGTCCCGCCGTGCACCGTCTGAACCGCGCCGAGTACGCCAACGCCGTTCGCGACCTCCTCGCGCTCGAGATCGACGCCCGGGTGCTGCTGCCGGCCGACGACTCCGGCTACGGTTTCGACAACATCGCCGACGTGCTGTCGGTGTCGCCGATGCTGACCGAGCGCTATCTGTCGGCGGCCCGGAAGATCAGCCGGCTGGCGGTGGGAGACCCCAGTCTCGCGCCGGCGACCGAGATCTTCGCCGTCGACAAGTATCTGAAGCAGGATGCACGAGTCAGTGACGACCTGCCGTTCGGGTCGCGGGGGGGGCTGGCGGTGCGGCACACCTTCCCCGTCGACGGCGAGTACGACGTCAAGATCTACCTGGCCCGCACCTACGACGGACGGTTACGCGGCCTGACCGACCGGCACGAGCTCGAGGTGCGGCTCGACGGCACCCTGGTGCGGACCCTGACCGTGGGCGGCCCCCTGTCCGACGCGTCGGGCGCCGACCAGCCGCGGCGGGACTACCGGAACTCGGCCGACGACGGGCAGGCGGTGCGCTTCGCCGTCCCCGCCGGCCCGCACATGCTCGCGGTGACCTTCGTCGATCAGGCGCCGGTGCTGGAAGGCATGCGCCGACCGCACTACGCGGTGACCAGCTACGAGTACGCGGGCGACCAGACCCTCGATCCGGGCATCGGCCGGATCGAGCTGCGGGGGCCGTACAACGTCACGGGCCGCGGCGATACCCCCAGCCGGCGCGCCATCTTCGTCTGCCGCCCCCCCGCCGGCGCCGTCCCGTCCGGCCCCGAAGAAGTGGATTGCGCCCGGCAGATTCTGCAGAGTCTGGGACGCCGGGCGTTTCGCCGCTCGCTCGATGACCGCGACCTCGACATGCTGCTGGGTTTCTTCCAGTTGGGACGTGAGGGCGGCGACTTCGACGCGGGCATCGAGATGGCCCTGCGCCGGGTGCTGGTGAGCCCCGACTTCCTGTTCCGGCGCGAGCGGGACCCGGACGGAGCCGCGCCGGGGGCGCCGTACCGCATCAGCGAGCACGAGCTGGCGGCGCGGCTGTCCTTCTTCCTGTGGAGCAGCATTCCCGACGACGAGCTGCTCGACCTCGCCGAGCGCGGCGAGTTGCGCCAGCCGGGCGTGATCGAGGCGCAGGTGGCGCGGATGCTGGCCGATCCCCGCGCCGCGTCGCTCGTCGACAACTTCGGCGGGCAGTGGCTGTACCTGCGCAACATGGCGCTGGTGGCGCCCGATCCGTACGCCTTCGCCGACTTCGACGCGAACCTCCGCGCGGCGATGGCGCGCGAGATGGAGCTGTTCCTCGACGGCCAGATACGCCGCGACCACAGCGTCCTCGAGCTGCTGACGTCGGACGAGACGTTCGTCAATCAGCGGCTGGCCGAGCACTACGGCGTCCCGAACGTCTACGGGAATCACTTCCGGCCCGTCACCCTCGCGGGCCAGCTGTCGCCGAGGCGCGGCCTGCTGGGCAAGGGCAGCCTGCTGACGGTGACCTCGTACGCGCATCGCACCTCGCCCGTGGTCCGCGGCAAGTGGCTCCTCGAGAACATCCTCGGCGCGCCGCCGCCGCCGCCCCCGGCGGACGTGCCGGCGCTGGCCGAGAACGACGACAGCGGCGCGGCGCCCCGCTCGGTGCGCGAGCGGCTGGAAGTGCACCGCGAGAATCCCGCGTGCGCGGGTTGCCACCGGGTCATGGACCCCCTGGGGTTCGCGCTGGAGAACTTCGACGCCATCGGGCGCTGGCGGACCGTGACCGAGGCGGGGACGCCGGTGGACGCGGCCGGCGAGCTCGTGGACGGGACCCCGGTGGACGGACCCGAGTCCCTGGCCGCGGCGCTGCTCAAGCGGCCGGACAGCTTCGTGACCACCGTGACCGAGAAGTTGATGACCTATGGATTGGGGCGCGGTGTAGAGTATTACGATGCGCCGGCCGTACGTCGAGTCGTCCGCGAGGCGAAGGACGACGACTACCGCTGGTCGGCGATCATCGCGGGCATCGCCCGCAGCGTGCCGTTTCAGATGAGGAGAGCTCCCGCGTCATGATTATCACCAAGATGGCGTTGCCCCGGCGGACCTTCCTGCGCGGCGTCGGCGCGACTCTGGCGCTGCCGTTGCTCGATGGCATGGTGCCGGCCCTGTCGGCGATGCGGAACACCGCGGCGCGGCCCCAGGCGCGGCTGTACGTCGGCTACGTGCCCAACGGCATCATCATGGACAAGTGGACTCCGGCCGTCGACGGCCGGGGCTTCGAGCTGCCGCAGACGCTGGCGCCGCTGAAGCCGTTCCAGGATCAGGTGACGGTGGTGAGCGGGCTCGCCAGCGAACCGATGTTCCCGTTGCCGGGTGAAGGCACCGGAGACCACGTGCGCGCCGCCTCGGCGTTTCTGACCGGGGTGCATCCGAAGAAGACAGAGGGG
This sequence comes from Vicinamibacterales bacterium, assembly GCA_965206705.1. Lineage (GTDB taxonomy): Bacteria > Acidobacteriota > Vicinamibacteria > Vicinamibacterales > UBA8438 > JAJEEA01. The sequence continues at coordinate 416,489 of CBDBKJ010000003.1, forward strand.
CCGGACATCCGCGGCGGGACCTCGATGGACCAGATCGCGGCGTCGAAGATCGGGCAGGACACCCAGCTGACGTCGCTCGAGCTCAGTCTCGACCCGAACGAGCTGATCGGCGCGTGCGAGGCGGGCTGGAGCTGTGCGTACGCCAATACGCTGTCCTGGCGCAACCCGACCACCCCGCTGCCGATGGAGAACCAGCCGCGGGCGGTCTTCGAACGGTTGTTCGGCGATACCGACGACACGAGTCAGGCGGCCCGGCTGACGCGCATCCGCGAGGACCGCAGCATTCTCGATTCGCTGGCGCACGAGGTCGACAGCTTCCGGCACACCCTGGCGCCGGGCGACCGCGACAAGGTCAACCAGTACCTCGACGCGATTCGCGACATCGAGCGGCGCATCCAGCTCGCCGAGGCGCAGAGCCACGTCGAGCTGCCCGAGCTGGCCCGCCCCACCGGGGGCATTCCGGATACCTTCGCGGAGCATGCGCGGTTGATGTTCGACCTGCAGGTGCTGGCGTTGCAGACCGACATGACCCGGGTCATCACCTTCATGATGTCGCGCGAGGTCAGCCCGCGGACCTATCCGGAGCTGGGCATCCCCGACCCCCACCACGGTCTGTCGCACCACCAGAACCGCCCGGTGCAGATGGAGAAGCTGGCCAAGCTGAACCTGCACCATATCGAGCAGTTCGCCTACTTCGTCGAACGTCTGAAGTCGACGCCGGACGGAGACGGCACCCTGCTCGACCACATGATGATGCTCTACGGCAGCGGCATCAGCGATGGCAACCAGCATCTGCACGTGGATCTGCCGATACTGCTGGTCGGCGGCGCGGCCGGGCGCATGCGCGGCGGCCGTCACGTGCGCGCGGCCGAAGACACCCCCCTGACCAACCTGCAGCTCAGCCTGCTCGACAAGGTCGGCGTGCCGACCGAGCGGCTCGGCGACAGCACCGGCCAGTTGAAGCACCTGTCGGGCGTGTAGCCGCCAGGCATACGGGAACCAGAGCCGCGGGCGGCGGGGCGATGGCCCTGCCGCCCGCGTTCTGCTTTCAGGGGACGTAGCTGTGGATTCCCTGCCGGCGCCCCGGGACACGGCAAGGTGGTTCCGTCAGCGTCCTTCAGTGGTGATGGTGGTGGTACGCCTCGTGCTCGGCGTGCGCCTTGTCGCGCTGGATCTTCTTGGCGGCCTGACGGGCCGTGCCGAGATTGCGCTGCCGGGTCCCGTCCGAGCTGACCGACGCGATTGACAACAGCTTGTCGAGATCGGTGCCCCGGCACGCCGGGCAGGCGGGTTCGGTGCCCTGCAGCACCAGCAGTTCGAACTGTTTCCGGCAGCCGCGGCATTCGTATTCGTAGATCGGCATCGTTTCCTCACTCGGCCATCAGCTTGATGCGACCGGCCGGACCGGGATGGAGGGCGCCGCCCGCCGCTGCTTCAGCTTGGCGCGCAACAGCAGCAGCCAGTGCGGGCACTTCTTGACATCGGCATAGAGCCGCTCGCAGTCGTCGCAGCGGACGCATTCGGTCATGACGATCCGCGGTCCCTGGATGGCGCCCCATTCGCATGCCTTCTCGCAGATCTTGCACGTGTTGCATTCCTTCCACCGCTTGATCCGAAAGACCGTGAGCTTCGACAGGATCCCCAGGAACGCGCCCACCGGGCAGAGGAACCGGCAGTAGAGGTTGCGCACGAACACTGTGGCCGCGAGCAGCACGGCGAGCCCGATCCACATCGCGGTCGAGCCCCGCCGGGTGAACATCCAGAACGGCTCGACCCAGCGGTAAGCCGGGATGTCCGCGGTCGCCAGGAAGTACGCCAGCGTCGCCGCCAGCAGGCCGTATTTGATCCACGCCGCGCGAGTCTCGAGCCACGGCGGCACCTCGACGCGCAGCCGCGCCGGGACCACCCGGTCCATCAGCTGGGTGAGCGCCCCGAAGGCGCATACGCGCCCGCAGTAGAGCCGGCCCCAGAGCACGGTGGTGACGACCGTGAACACCGCGAAGAGATACCAGGCGAGGCTGTAGCGGAAGACCGGCATGTTCCCGGTCACCAGGCCGTAGATGTTGACGACGGAGATGAGCTGGCTCTTGGTGAATCCCAGGTAGCCGATGGCGGCGGCCAGGGTCACGTACTTGAGCCAGACGCTCTTTCTGAAGAACCCGACGAGGACCAGCGTCGCGAAGCCCGTGAAGAACGCGAGATCGGCGGCCTGGTCGCGAAGCAGCGCGCCCCACGTCTCGGCGTCCTCTTCGTCGTCGTCGAAGCTCCAGGGATCGTCGCCCTCCTCGTCGTCGAAGCCCCAGGCGTCGCCGTCCTCCTCGAAGTCTCCTCCGTCATCGGCCGACTGCGGCTCGATGGCGGATGCTTCGGATGCCGGCGTCGCGGGGGCGGGGCCGGGCTCGGGCTGCGCCTCGGTCTCGGTCTCGGGCTGGGTGGCGGTGGCGGCCTCGAGCCCGTGCTGCGCGGCGGCCGGCCCGAGACCCGCGAGCAGCAGCGCCGCCAGGGCTCCGACGGCTCCCAGCTCACGAATCACCGCAGACCTCCCTCGGGACGCAGGAACTGGCGTGCGATGCGCCAAGCTCCGTTGCGCACCGCCAGGGCTCCGACGGCTCGCAGCTCACGAATCACCGCAGGCCCCCCTCGGGACGCAGGAACTGGCGTGCGATGCGCCGGGCTCCGTTGCGCACCGCCCGGGTCGCGCTCCGGACCGTGATGGTCGCGGTGGCCACCCCGTCGACGTCGGCGCCGACCCGGAACCGGTCGCGCACGCTCTTCCGGACGAACTGCGCGGCGTACTCGGGGGTGTCCACCGAGAAGTAGCCGTAGGGCTCGTGGTGCCGGACGACGATGACCCCGGTGAGCTCGGCGTCGAGATCGACACCCACGAGCACCTGAATGGGCCCGTCGTACCCGCGCTCCAACGGTTCGAGCTCGGTGGTCCAGAACGCGAATCCGATGGTGTCGCCGTTGGCCGCCAGCGCCTTGAAGTGCGGCGGCGACCCTTCCTTCGGGGAGAAGGAGGCGGCCTTCGGGAACAACCGGGCAAGCTGTTCCTGCAGCAACGGATCGAAGGGCGACTGTCCTTCGAGGACCACCACCGTGGCGAAGAGCAACGCAAGGATGGAAATTCTCATAGAATTGCCTGGAAGTGTACCCCAACCGGAGGACCCATGCCGCGCACCAGACCCGGCACGATCGCCGTCGTGCTGCTCGTTGCCCTGATCGCCGCGTTCCCGAACGCGTTCGCCCAAGACCGGCTGATCGACGCGACCGTTCTCGATTGTTCGTTCAGCGTGATCACCACGGCCGGCTGGACCGGCGGTGACGCCGGGGCCAGCACCGATCCCTCGACGCTGTCGTTGCGCTTCGAGGAGATCGACACGGACGGGGCGACGGCCGAGATCGTCGGTCCCTACGGCGCCTCGCACATCATCGTGCGCCAGACCGGCGACTACCTGCATCTGGTGCAGATGTTCACAGTCGGGCCGTTGTATACCACGACCGTGATCGATCGCGAGACGACGGAGGGCCGGCTGATGGCGGTGCATACGCGGCACGAGTACACCGACACCCAGCTCGTCGGCTTCACGTCGAGACCGGAGCAGTACGTCGGGGACTGTCTGGTTGAACCCTGACCCGCCAGGAGCTTGCGCCGTAGGAGTTCGCGCTAGCGAAACTCCCAACGCGACCGTTAGGTCGCGCGGCGGCGGCGAACGTCCCGGCCGCCGTCGCGACCGACCGGGACCTGAAGCTCCGGCGTCGAGCGGCGCCGCCTCCATTGTCATGCCTTCGGGGTGGCGATGAGGGTCCGGGGCGGCGGTGCCGCCGCGAGACGACCATTTCCGGCGAGGCGCGACCGGAGCAGGGACCCGCAGCCGGTCGAACCGTGCGGTGGGCCGCAGAGCGGCGGGGTACGGAGAACCGACGACATGATGCCATCGAAACCCGCGGTCCGGTGTCTCGCGATCGCGCTGGCGCTCGGGTTGGGCTCGATGCGCGGCGTGTCCGGGCAACAGGCGATGCCGGTGAACGAGATCGACGAGGGGGTGTCCTGGACCCTGGCCGAGCGCCGGGTCGCGACGCTGTCCGACCTGCGCTACCGCTACCATCTCCGGATACCGCGCGACCGTGGCCGGCGGCTCGAGGGGACGGTCGAGATCCGCTTCGTGTGGTCCGATCCCGAGACCCGCGATCTGGTGCTCGATTTCAAGGACCCCGCCGACCGGGTGACCGCGGTTCGGGCCAACGGAACCGCGGTCGGGTGGGTCGCCCGCCACGATCACGTCATGGTGCCGGCCGCCGCCTTGCGCCCGGATGCAGAGAATCGGGTCGAGCTGGACTTCGAGGCCGGCGACGAGGCCCTCAACCGGAACGACGACTTTCTCTATACGCTCTTCGTGCCCGACCGGGCGCACTTCTCGCTGCCCCTCTTCGATCAACCCAACCTGAAGGCGGGCTTCGAGCTGACGTTGGAGGTGCCGGACGACTGGGTCGCGGTGGCCAACGGAGGCGCCGTCGAGGCGCCGGGCCCTGCCGGCGCGGAGGGGCGGGTCACCTGGCGTTTCGCCGAAACGCAGCCCATTCCGACGTATCTGTTCGCGTTCGCGGCCGGGAACTTTCAGATCGAGACGGCCGAGCGGTCCGGCCGCCGGCTGCGGATGTTCCACCGCGAGACCGATGCCGCCAGGGTCGCGCGGAATCGGGAGGCGATCTTCGATCTGCACGCCGCCGCCCTCGACTGGCTCGAGGACTATACGGGGATTCCCTATCCGTTCGGCAAGTTCGACTTCGCGCTGATCCCGCCCTTCCAGTACGGCGGCATGGAGCATCCCGGCTCGATCTTCTACCGCGCGTCGAGCCTCATGCTGGACGAGTCGGCGACCCAGGCCGCGTACCTCGGGCGGGCCAGCCTCATCGCCCACGAGACCGCGCACATGTGGTTCGGCGACCTCGTCACGATGTACTGGTTCGACGACGTCTGGACGAAGGAGGTGTTCGCGAACTTCCTCGCCGCCAAGATCGTCCACCCGTCGTTCCCCGAGGTGGACCACGACCTGCGGTTCTTTCTCGCGCATCACCAGGCCGCCTACGCCGTGGACCGGACCGCGGGCGCCAATCCCATCCGGCAGCCGCTGGAGAATCTGAAGGAGGCGGGGGCCCTCTACGGACCGATCATCTACCAGAAGGCGCCGGTCGTGATGCGGCACCTGGAACGGCTCGTGGGGGAGGCGCGGTTCCGTGACGGCCTGCGCGAGTATCTGCAGGCGTTCAAGTACGGCAACGCGACCTGGCCGGAGCTCATCGACATCCTCGATCGGCGCACCGAGACCGACCTGCGGTCCTGGAGCGCGGCGTGGGTGGAAGAGCCCGGCCGCCCGACCGTCACCGTCCGGCGCGAGTCCGGGGACGGCGCTTCCGGCGGCGGCCGGCTCACGCTGGTGCAGTCGGACCCGGCCGGCCGCGCGCGTCTCTGGCCGCAGCAGATCGAGCTGCTGCTGGCCTACGACGACGCGGAGGTCCGGATGCCCCTGCTGCTCGCCGGCGGCACGGCGTCGGTCGACCTCGACCGGCCGGCCCCCCGCTTCGTGCTGCCGAATGCGACCGGGGTGGAGTACGGCCGCTTCCGGCTCGATGCGGCCAGCACCGGTTTCCTGATGACGGCGCTCCCGGATATCGCGGACCCGCTGACCCGGGGCATCGCCTGGGGCACGCTGTGGGAGGCGGTGCTCGAGGGGGAGATCCCCGTCGGAGACTGGTTCGAGCTGCTGCTGCGCGGCCTCGCGGCCGAATCGGTCGAGCAGAATGCCCAGCGGCTGCTCGGCTACCTCTCGACCACCTGCTGGTCACTCATGAGCGACGCGTCACGCCGGGCGGCGGCCCCGCGGGTCGAAGCGATCCTCTGGGCCGGCGTGGAGAACAGCGCGGAGACCACGCGCAGGGCCGCCTACTTTCGCGCCTGGCGCGGACTGGTCCGCACCCCGGACGGGGTGGCGCGGCTGCGGCGCATCTGGGCAGAGGAGGAAACCGTGCCGGGGGTGACGCTCTCGGAACGGGACTTCACCGCCCTCGGCGCCGCGTTGGCGGTTCGCGGCGCGCCCGGCACCGCGGAGATCCTGGCGTTGCAGGCCGGCCGCATCGAGAACCCGGATCGGCGGGCCCGTTTCGACTTCCTCCGGCCCGCTCTGTCGGCGGATCCGGAGGTGCGGGAGCGGTTCTTCGCCAGTTTGGGCGATGCCGCCAACCGCGAACGCGAGCCCTGGGTGCTGGCCGCGCTGGGCTATCTCCACCACCCCCTCCGGGCCGCGCATGCCCGGCAGTTCATCCGCCCCGGCCTCGATCTGCTGGTGGAGATCCAGCGCACCGGCGACATCTTCTTTCCGGCGGGCTGGCTCGACGCGACCCTCGGCGGGCACAACTCCGCCTTCGCCGCCGTCGCCGTCCGCCGGTTCCTCGACCAGCTCGAGTCCGGCTATCCGCCCCGCCTGCGGGCGAAGATCCTGCAGTCGTCCGATCTGCTGTTCCGAGCCGCGCGCATCGCCGAACCGGATACCGCACCCGGCGATTGACCGGTCCTGGCGCGTGACCGGGGATCGGGCTCGGGTGTCGGCCGCGATTCCGGCGGCCGGCGGGACGAGCGCGGATGTACAATACGGCCCTTGTCCGACGCCGGGGCTGGCCCGCCCAGCCGCGGGAGGAGATCCGAATGCGTAGCTGGTTGCCGTTCGTCCTGCTGACCGTACTGAGCTGGGGCACGTATATTCCGACGTTGCACAAGGGGCAGGTCGCGCTGGGCGGCAGCGGCGTGCACGCCTTCCTGATGGTGGGCGTGGCGTACCTGCTCGTCGCCATCCTGGTGCCCGGGACGATGATTGCACGGGCCGGGAGCTGGGACCTGTTCACCTCGGGCGGCGTTACGTTCACGATCGCGGCCGGCGTGCTCGGCGCCCTGGGGGCGCTCGGCATCGTGTTCGCCCTCGTCAACGGCGGCCGCCCCACCGTGGTGCCGCCGCTCGTCTTCGCGGGGGCGCCGGTGGTCAGCGTGTTCGTGGCCATGCTGTACAACCCGCCCGAGAACCTCCCGTCGCCGGTCTTCTTCCTGGGGCTCGTCATGGCCGCGGCCGGCGCCGGGCTCGTGCTGGCCTATCGGCCCAGTTGATGGCCGGGCGGGTGGCGAGCGGGTATCGCCATCCCGATGGAACCTGGGGAACGAGGCCGGATGGCCGGGACGGACCCCGGCGGCGGGCCGCGCCACGGTCCGGCGGCCTGGATGCGGATCGTTTCAAGACTGGCAAGACCGGTTAAGATCTCCGAAAGAGCGTCAAACGAAAAGGGGGAGAGTTCACGTGGAGATGTCACTGAGGTTGAAGGGAATGCTGGCGGTCACGGTGTTCGTCACGGCGGGTGCGGCGGCCTGCGGCGGCGGCACGGAGGAGGCCGCGCCGGAGAGCGCCGCGGAGTCGATGGAAGAAGCGGCGGCCGATGAATCGATGGAGCCGCGGGTGTTCTTCGTCGCCCCGCGTGACGAGACCGATCATGCGACCGAGATTCCGCTGGGTCTGACGTTCGGCGTCGAGAACTTCGAGATCGGCTCGGTGCCCGAGGAAGTGACCAGTGTGCGGGAGGGCGTGGGGCACTACCATCTCGGTGTGAACACCGACTGTCTGCCTGCCGGCGAGATCATCCCGGCCGCCGATCCCTGGGTGCATTTCGGCGACGGTTCCGACGGCATGGAGATGCAGCTCGAGGGCGGCGAGTATCGGATGACGGTGCAGATCGGCGACGACGAGCACCGCACCCTCGAAGGGCTGTGCGAGACCATCACCGTCCGCATGGAAGACGGAATCTAGCCGGGCCAGATCGAAGGCAGGACGGCGTACCGTCCGACCGCATGAAGCCGCCGCCCTCCGGGGTGGCGGCGCCCGTCCCCCGCCGTCCTCACCGGTCGAACTCGAGGGCGCGTCCGCCGGCGCCGGGGAGAAACCGGCCGTCGCGATACCGCAGCTCGCCGTTCACCCAGGTCGCCCGGACCCGCGAGGTGAACGGGAACCCGCTGAACGGGCTCCACCCGCACTTCGACAGAATCGGTTCGTCGCAGCTCGCCGCCGCCGGGTCCAACAGGACCAGGTCGGCCCGGTACCCATCCCGGATGAACCCGCGTTCCCGGATGCCGAACAGGCGCGCCGGGGCGTGTGCGGTCTTCTCGGCCACCGTGGCGACCGTGCACCGGCCGCATCGCACCTGCTCGAACAGGGCGAGCAGGGCGTGCTGGACGAGTGGCAGGCCGGCCGGGGCGGCGGCGTAGGGGCGTGCCTTCTCGTCCGCCGTATGGGGTGCGTGGTCGGTGGCGATGACGTCGATCCGGCCGTCGTTGACCGCCGCCCACAGGGCGTCCCGGTCGGCGGCCGACTTGATGGCGGGATTGCACTTGATGCGGGCGCCGTGGGTCGGGTAGGCGGTGTCGTCGAAGAACAGGTGGTGCACGCACGCCTCCGCCGTGATCCGCTTCCCGCCGAGGTCTCCGGGTTCGAACAGTCCGAGCTCCCGGGCCGTGGTGATGTGCAGCACGTGCAGGCGCGTGCCGTGACGCCGGGCCAGCTCGACCGCGAGGCTCGACGAGCGGTAGCAGGCCTCGGCCGAGCGAATGCGCGGATGCTCGCTGAACGGTATCCGATCCCCGTACCGGGCCCGCGCCCGGGTCTCGTTCGCGAGAATGGTCGGGGTGTGCTCGCAGTGGGTGGCCACCGGCAGGGGCGCGCTCGCGAAGATGCCGTCGAGGGTCCGTTCGTCGTCCACCAGCATGTTCCCGGTGCTCGAACCCATGAACACCTTGATGCCGCACGCACGCCGCCGGTCGACCGCCTTCACCGCCTCGAGGTTGTCGTTGGTGGCCCCGAGGTAGAACCCGTAGTTCGCCATCGAGCCGGCGGCCGCGCGGGCATGCTTGTCTTCCAGCGCCTCGGCCGTCACCGTCTGCGGGTTGCAGTTCGGCATCTCCAGATAGCTGGTGACGCCGCCCGCGACGGCCGCCCGCGACTCGGTGGCGATCGTGGCCTTGTGCTCGAATCCCGGCTCCCGAAAGTGCACCTGGTCGTCGATCACCCCCGGCAGGAGCCAGGCGCCCGCGGCGTCGATCACGGCGGCGCCCTCGGAGCCGCCCGCGTCGATCCCGACGATGCGGCCCCCGGCGATCGAGAGGTCCCCCTCGATGACGGCGCCTTCGTTGACGATGCGGGCGTTGACGATGCGGTAGCTCACGGTACAGACCGGCGCGGCGCGCCGGGGTCGGCTACTCGTCCAGAAGCAGCCGAATCTCGGCCTCGATCGCCTCGCGGCTCACGAGACCCACGTGTTCGGCCGCGATCCGACCCTGCCTGTCGATCAACCAGGTCGTGGGGAGCGTGTTCATCGGAGCGAAGGGGGCGAGTCGTTCGGCGGTGTCGGCGAGGGCGATCCGGTAGTTGACCGGCGATCGTTCGAGGAACGGTCCGACGATGTCGGGGCCCGCCTCGTCCAGCGAGGCCCCGAGCACGGCGAAGCCGTCGTCCCCGAACGCCGTCTCGAACTCGACGAACCACGGCATCTCCGCCCGGCAGGGCAGGCACCAGGTCGCCCAGAAGTTCAAGAGGAGGACCCGCCCGGTGTAGTCGCGCAGCGTCGCGGTTCCCCCGTCCATGTCCGGCAGGGCGAACCCCGGCGCCGGGTCGCGCCGCGAGGCGGGAATCAGGCGCGGTTCGGTGGACCGACCGCGAGGCGCTGCCCCTGCGCCGGCATCGGCGAGGCCGGTCCCGGGCGCGGCGCCGGCTATGGGAAGCGAGCTGGAGACCGGCTCCTCGGCCGGGTTCCCCGGTCCCACCATGAACAGCATGGCGCCGAGCCACAGGCCGAGAGCGGCCGTGATCAGCCACAGGCCCATCGACCGGTGTCGCGGCGTGACCGAACCGGTCCGAGTGTCCGGGGAATCGTCGATCCCGGAGTCGGGTTCGGCATCGACATCGCGTTCAGCCATAGCGGGTCCAGGAGGCCGTGGCGAGAATCAGCCTATCGATGAAGGCCGGGCGTGCTGATGTGCGCGGTCAAGGTGCGGCTGATTTCGTCTACGCGTCCCCCGAGCTCTCTGATGTCTCGTCCGTTGACGTACCCGAAGACGGCTCCAAGGAGAGCTGCGACTGCACCGACGGCGGCGACGAAATCCATGATCTCCATCGGGTTATGGCCACTCTATCACACGGGTGGACGAGGAGCCGGCATACCGGATGCCGCTCCGTGACCTGCCGATCTGGCGCGACCCTACGGTCGCGTTGGAAGTTCGCTGGCGCGAAACTTCGACGGCGCAGGCTCCTGGACGGACCGTTTCTCCATGGTCCCCCCAACGCCGCTCTCGCCGCGTGGGCGCTCCCTGCTCATCCGGCGGCTTGGGCCGGCCCGTAGGGACGGAACGGAGGCGGGGACTCCGCGCTTGCGGCGACCAGCTCTTCGAGACGGTCGAGCCTGAAGCACGACGAGATTCTCGAGTCGAGCCCGGCCCCGGCCGGCATCTCCGTCTCGAGGTGGGCGAGCAGGCGGGGACCCAGGAAGACCCGGGTCAGCGCCTCGAGGCTCGGGTCCGGTGGACCGGCCGGCCGGGCGCCGAGCGAGACGGCGAACATGGACACCGTATCCGACAGCCTCCGGACGCTGTCGAGCAGGCTGCGCCGAAACCACCGGTCGTCCGGAATCGATTCGAACGGCACGAGCGTGAAGAGGTCCGCGAATCCGCCGTCGATGCAAGCATTGCCGGCGTCCACGCACGATCCGCGGCCGGCGTTCCAGGGCGCGAACGGCATGAACCCCAGGTGCAGCAGCCGGGCGAACTGGCGGCACCAGCCTGTTATCGTTTCCTCGCCGGCCTCCGGGGCCGGCCGCAAGTGCGGGTTCGCGCCGGCCAGGAACCGCAGGTCGTCGACGCGGATCGGGGCCGTGGGGTAGTACCACACCGCCACGCCGCAACCCCCCCGCGCGCGCAGCTCGGCCCGCTCGAAGGCCTGCCGGGGCAGCCGCCAGCGCAGAATCTCGACGTAGCGCGCCGTTTCTTCCACCGAACATCGGTGTATCGCCAGCGGCACCGGCGCCCGCGCCAGCTCGCCGTAGAGGGTCAGATGCCGTTCGTGCAGCGCCGCCGCCAGTCGCTGGGCCCGATCGCATTCGTCCAGCGGCATCGCGCCGGGCGGGATGTCGGCGACCAGCGGGAAGTGCAGCCCGATGGGCAGGCCGCTGTCCCGGAACGGCGCCGTCATCATCCAGCGCAGGTAGTCGTCGAAATCGGCCATCAACGGCTCGGTGCCCTCGAGGGCGATGACGTCGCCCTCCCACAGGCGTTCCGGTCCGCCGAGGTCGCGGATGGCGCAGCAGAGGCTGCGGTAGTGGTTGGGCAGCCGGTAGAACTGCCCGGTGATACCCGCGCCGGCGTTGCGGGCGACGGGCAGCCGCCGCCGCAGGCCGGCCAGGATCCCGCGGATGGGCGGACACCGGCGCTCGACGGCGTCGGCGAGACGGGGACGGTCGCGTTCGGCGTCGAAGGCGAGATCGGCCGGCACCTGGGCGAACCCGGCGCCCACGGTGTGGCGCTGGAGGAGGTCGGTCATTGCAGCGCCCCGAGCACCAGGTTGAAGATAGGCCCGGCCATGCAGACGATGAACAGGACCGTACCGACCGCGGCGGTGGCGGGGACGGACAACGATCCGACCACCTTGAGAGCGATGGCGAGCACCGCCGAGAGCCAGAGCTGGGAGTAGTGTCCCAGTAGCTGTCCCGTCGACATCAGCGGTCCCGACCGGACGGTCAGCTGATAGCTGGCCATCTGTTCCATGATGTCGGCCTCGGAGGCTCCCACCGGCAGGCGCAACGGCGCCGGCGTCCAGTACCAGGCGATGGCGACCATCACGATGCACCACGGTACCTGGGTGTAGAAGCCGACCGCGGTGAACTTCGCCAGCAGACGCGGCTGTTCCGACCCGCTGGCCAGAATGTCGAGGGCGAGCACCGCGAGGAACAGCACGCCGAAGAACATCGGGTAGCCCGTCAGACCCGCGACGAATGCCAGGCCTTGCAGCGGAAAATCGGGGAATGGGACGTCGAGGACCGCGAGTGCCTCTTCCATTGCCGGGAGGATCTTGGCGCTGGTAATCGAGCCGGTGACGGCCTGCAACACGGCGCACAGCGCCGGCGCGCCGCTGGCGGTCAGCCAGTGCAGGCCGCCGGCGCGGCGGGTCTCGAAGAAACGAACCGGACTCCACAAGAGCAGGTGCATGGTCGCGCTCCGATTCACGAAGTCAGTCGACGAGTTGCCAGGTGTCGGCCCGCTCCACCCACCGGACCGTGTTCCAGACGATCGCAACGTAGGCCAGCAGCAGGCCGGCGACCGCGAGGAGGGGGCCGTAGGGTGCGTTCCAGAAGGCGATGAGCGCGTCGTGTGTCGCAGTGCCCTCACCCGCGAACGCGATGAACAACAACAGAAAGACGCCCAGGATGGCGAACGGTACCGCGTGGGCCAGATGCCAGTTGATGCGCCATCTCGTTGCGAGGCAGAGCGCTCCGAATGCCAGCAAAGCGCACTGCACGACGAGTGCCTCGCCCCGGGTCTGCCAGACCTCTCGCGCGAACAGTCCGGACGACACCGTCCACAGCACCACACAGCCGGCGGACGCGAGGAGGAACTTGCTGAGAGCCAGGGTTCGGTCGTCCAGCGGCAGGGAGCGCAGCCAGGCAAAGGAGCGCGTCGAACGCTCGCGCGCGATCAGCCACTCGCCGAACAGCAAGGGCATGACGATGTTGGCGTTGGTCACGAATCCCACCGGCGACGCTTCACTTGGGATCAAGCGAATCACCAAGCCGAGGAAAGAGAGCACTCCGGCGAAGATCAGCAACAGCGGCAGGCCGTGCAGGCGGAGATCCTTGGCGACCAGGGTCCGGAGCATTTTCAGGTTCATCGTTTGTCTCCGCGGAAGTGCGCAGTGCCGTGATATACGGCGGCGAGCATGCTCGACGGGTGGTCCTCGAGATGATCCGCGCTTTGCCGCAGGTCCGCATCGAGCGCGCTGTTCCCGAGCACGAGCAGCCACTCCGCGTCCTTGTTCTTCCAGCGGGCCAGGAGGTCCGGCGAAGGGCTCACGGTGTCGGCGGCGGCGCGGTACAGGGTCGATGACCGCAGGACGTCGGCCGTCGCCTCGAAGACGAGACGGCCGTCTCGCAGTATCAGGATGTCGGTGGCCGTCTCCTCGATGTCCTCGAAGATGTGCGACGACAGGACGACACAGAGACGCGGGTGCTCCTGCGCCAGGGTGCGGACGATGGCCTGAACGCTTTGGCGGACCGTGGGGTCGAGACCCGCGGTGGGCTCGTCGAGCAGGAGAAGGTCGGCGCGATGAGCGAGCGCGCTGGCAATGCCGAGCTTGACCTTCGTGCCCTTCGAGAGCTTGCCGACCCGCTTGTCCAACGGTAGCTCGAGGGTGTCAACGAGCCGCGCCGCCACATCGGCGTCCCAGCCGTCGTAGAGGCGGGACGCGAGCCGGAGGGTCTCGGAGACGGTGAGCTCGTCGTAGAAGGGGACGATCTCACGCACGTAGCTGAGCCGCGTCTTCCAGCGGAGCGAGCCCCAGCGGATGGGCTCGCCGGCCGACCGCAGGGCGCCGCCGGTGGGCTTGAGCTGCAGCCCTACGATGTCGAGCAACGTCGTTTTCCCGGCTCCGTTCGGTCCGAGCAGACCGTAGATACGGCCCGGGCGGAACTGGAGTGACAGCGGACCCAGCTCGAAGCCGGGAAACCGGCGTCGGATTTCGTTCAGCTCGACGATGGCGTCATTCATTGCATGTCTCTCGTGGGGGGCGCCTGCTCGGCTATGGCGGCAATCGCGGGCATCACGCTTGCCTCGACGACGGCGGCGACGACCAGCAGCGCACCGCCGATGACGAGACTGAGGGCTCCGGGCTTGAGCCGCACCGGTTCTCCCGTCGCCAGGCATAGCGCCACCCCGAGGGACAGATGTTGCGCGGCGGTGGCGACGAGTATGAAGGCCAGAAACTCCAGGGGTACGTAGCTGGCCAGAAACGGTACGACCTCGGTGGCGCCTCGGGTCAGGGCGGACAGGCCGTATCCCAGCAGGAACGCGTTGTACAACAGCCCGACGAGGGTGAACAGCCCCAGTGTGCACCCGCCCGCCAGCAGTCCGGCCGCGACCCGCAGGTTGCCGCGCAGGATATGGGCGGCGTCCGAGCGGATGCGGTCGCTGGTGACCTCGACGGGCGGGCGCACCTGGACCTGTTCTGCCCTGCGATCGGCGCTGAACCAGCCGCCGCAGACGGTGAAGCTGAAGAGCAGGACGTTGACCGCGAACAACACCGACCACGATGGGTACCAACCGTCCAGTTTCCGCATGTCGGTGTCCGTTCGCTTCAGATTCCCGTCGTGCTCACCGTCTTCCCGCGACGGTTACGCCGCCCCGGTGAGTCCGCACGCTACGGCGCCGATCCAGATGAACGGCGCGCAGGTGACTGTGCCGGCAACGGCGAATATTGCTCCCGCCGTCTGGCCAAATCCCCACGCGTAGGACCATTGCGGAGCGGCCGAACCATCCGCCGACGACGGTGCGTACGGCGCGGCCGCCTGGGTGTGGGGTGCGAGCTCGGGCGCCGCTCCGATCGGGGCCGGCTGCAGGGCGCCGACCGAGAACACGAGCGCGATCAACGTTGCGGTGGCCAGTAGTCTTCGTTTCTGCACGATTCCCTCCCATACTATTACGCGACACCATGTCGCGCTCGCGGGTGTCGAATCGGTCCGACATCCCGTGCCTGAACGATTACAAGGGCCGTGCCACGACACACGAGGGACGCGAAAACACCTGGAACACGTTGTGGGAATCGCTCGCGGTCGGCGGCCGGCCGGCGAGCGTCGAGGCTGCGGGTAACCCGGGGTGTCGGGAGGGCACGGTCCCCGCGTCTTCGTGGCGGCCAACGATGCCGTGCACGCCGCGTCGAATCCGGGCCGCGTCCGCCGGTCAACCCGGGTTGACGCGAGATCCGTCCGGTTCCCCGGCGGGCTGCCGGCTCCCGGCATCGCGAAGACGTCCGTCACCCGACGCCGCTGCTACGGGCCGCCCCCGAGCCGCGCGGCCGGCAGCGGTGGTATCCTCCCGGGGGAGACCGTCATGACCGAGATGAATCAGGCTTGGGAGAAATCGCCGGAGGCGTGGCGCGCGCTGCTGCCGGCAGAGTCTCTCGCGGTCCTTTTCCGCGAGGCGACCGAGCCGCCCGGGTCCAGCCCGCTGAATCACGAAGCGCGCGCCGGGACGTTCGTGTGCGCCGCCTGCTATCAGCCGTTGTTCGAGTCGGCGAGCAAGTACGAGAGCGGGACGGGCTGGCCGAGCTTCTTCGCGCCGATAGAGGGCAGCGTGGGCACGAAGCGCGACTTCAAGATGATCCTGCCGCGGACCGAGTATCACTGCGCCCGCTGCCGCGGGCATCAGGGGCATGTCTTTCCCGATGGGCCGCAGCCCACCGGCAAGCGTTACTGCAACAACGGCGTCGCCCTGCGCTTCGTGCCCGAGGGCGAGCCGCTGCCGGAGCGGTGAGAAAATAGGGTCTTGAGACCGGCTCCGGCGCCGCGTTAGAATGGAGTACGTTTCCGAATCGGTGTGTCCAATGAATTGCGCGTCCCGTTGCTCCCTCGCGGTCGGCGTTCGCGGCGTCGGCGTCATGACTACGCCGTCGGCCAGTGGGTGATGCACTCGACGGACGCAGCAGATTCGCGGGCCATCATCCACAGCCGGGTGATGGCCCTTTTTTGTGGGAAAGTATCCGCTCATGACCGGTATACCTGGCAAGACCCGTAGCGGCGCGATTACCGACGGTCCGTCCCGGGCCCCCGCCCGATCGATGTTGAAGGCGGTCGGGTTCGACGACGACGCGCTGCGCCGGCCCATCATCGGGGTCGCGAATACGTGGATCGAGATCGGGCCGTGCAACTTCCATCTGCGGCGGCTCGGGGAGCGGATCAAGGCAGGGATTCGCGCCGCCGGGGGCACGCCGATGGAGTTCAACACGGTGTCCATCTCCGACGGCATCACGATGGGCAGCGACGGGATGCGCGCCTCGTTGATCAGCCGCGAGGTAATCGCCGATTCCATCGAGCTCGTCGCCCGCGGCAACCTGTTCGACGGGCTCGTCGTGCTGGTGGGCTGCGACAAGACCATCCCCGGCGGGGTGATGGCGGTGGCGCGGCTCGACATTCCGGGCCTCGTGCTCTACGGCGGTTCCATTGCCCCGGGGCGGTGGGAGAACCACGACGTCACCATCCAGGACGTCTTCGAGGCCGTGGGAAGCCACGCGGCCGGCAAGATGACCGATGCGCAGTTGAAGGCGCTCGAGGACGCGGCGTGCCCCGGTCCGGGCGCATGCGGCGGACAGTTCACCGCCAACACCATGTCGACCGTCTGCGAGTTGATCGGCATCTCGCCGATGAGCCACAACGCGGTGCCGGCCATGGATGACGAGAAGGACGTCGTCGCCACCGAATCGGGGCGTCTCATCATGGATCTGGTCCTCGCGGATCGGCGGCCACGCCAGATCATGACCCGGGCCGCGCTCGAGAACGGCATCGCGTCGGTGGCCGCCACCGGCGGTTCGACCAACGCGGTGCTGCATCTGCTGGCGATCGCGCGCGAAGCCGGGGTCGACATCACCATCGACGATTTCGACCGCATCAGCGGCATGACGCCGCTGCTGGCCGATCTGAAGCCGGGAGGGCGTTTCGTGGCCACCGATCTGTACCGGGCCGGCGGGAGCCGCCTGCTCGCGCACCGGTTGCTGGAGGCGGGCGTGCTGCGGTCCGAGCAGATCACCGTCACCGGCCGCACGATCGGGGAAGAGGCGCAGGCGGCGACGGAAACGGCCGGCCAGGAGGTGGTGCGGCCGGTTTCCGATCCGATAACCCCCACAGGCGGGCTCATCATCCTGAAGGGCAATCTGGCTCCGGACGGATGCGTCGTCAAGGTGGCCGGCGGTTACGGCACCCGGAAGCATCGCGGACCGGCGCGCGTGTTCGACAGCGAGGAAGCCTGCTTCGAGGCGGTGGAGAAGGGTACGCTGCAACCCGGCGACGTCGTCGTGATCCGTTACGAAGGGCCGCGCGGGGGGCCCGGCATGCGGGAGATGCTGGCGGTGACCGCGGCCATCGTCGGGGCCGGCCTCGGCGATACCGTCGCGTTGTTGACCGATGGCCGGTTCTCCGGCGCCACCCGCGGGCTCATGGCGGGGCACGTGGCGCCGGAAGCGGCGCAGGGGGGGCCGATCGCGGCGGTGCGCGAGGGCGATATCATCGTGTTCGACCTCCAGGCGCGCGAGCTGCGGGTCGAGGTCGACGAGGCGGAAATGGCCGAGCGCATGCGCGGCTGGCAGGCGCCCCCGCCGCGGTACGTGACCGGGGTCATGGCGAAGTACAGCCGTCTCGTGGGATCGGCGGCCGAGGGTGCGGTGACGGTGGCGTAGGAGTCTGCGCCGTAGAAAGGCGACGCTTTCCGGGCGAGGGACCGCGGGTCTCCGCCACGACGGGTACGGTCAATGGGAAACATGAGAACCGGCGCACAGATTCTGTGGGAATCCCTCGTTCGCGAAGGGGTAGGCACGGTGTTCGGCTATCCCGGCGGCGCGATTCTGCCCGCCTACGACGCTCTGCTCGAGTATCCGATCCGGCACGTCCTGGTGCGGCACGAGCAGGGGGCGACCCACATGGCCGACGGCTATGCGCGGGCCAGCGGCGAGGTCGGGGTGGCCGTGGCCACGTCCGGGCCCGGCGCCACGAACATGGTCACCGGCATCGCCACCGCGATGCTCGATTCGTCGCCCATCGTCTGCATCACGGGGCAGGTGGGCAGCCGGCTGATCGGGTCGGACGCCTTTCAGGAAACCGACGTCACCGGCGTCACGTTGCCTATCACCAAGCACAACTATCTGGTGTCGCAGGTCTCCGAGGTGGCGCCGACCATCCACGAGGCGTTCTATGTCGCGCGGTCCGGTCGTCCCGGACCGGTGCTGGTGGACATCACGAAGGACGCCCAGCAGGCCTCGGCCGAGTTCGTGTGGGACGGCAGCCCGGTCCGCCTGCCCGGCTATCGGCCGGACTTGCGGGCGTCGGAGGCCGAGCGCCGGCAGGCGGTCGATCTGATCAACAGCGCGAAGCGTCCGGTCATCTTCGCGGGGCACGGTGTCATGTTGTCGGGGGCGATGGATCTGGTTCGCGAGCTCGCGGAGCGGGCCAACATTCCCGTGGCGATGACCCTGCTCGGCATCGGGTCGTTTCCCGCTCTGCATCCGTTGAACCTGGGCATGATGGGCATGCACGGCGAAGCGTGGGTGAACCAGGCGATTCAGGAGGCCGACCTCCTGCTCGCCTTCGGCATGCGCTTCGACGACCGCGTCACCGGCAACCTCAGGACCTATGCGCCCAACGCGCGGAAGATCCACATCGACATCGACCCGGCCGAGTTCAACAAGAACGTCATCGTGGACGTCACCCTGGCCGGCGATCTGTCCAACGTGCTGCGCGACCTGCTGCCGCGGATCGAGCCCGGCGACCGCGGCGCGTGGCTCGGCGCGATCGCCGGGATGAAGGGCGATTCGGCGGTTCGCGACGTGCAGAACCTGCCGGACAGCGGGCATTTGTATGCCGCCCACGTCATCAACGACATCTGGCGGATGACCGGCGGGAAGGCGGTGGTGGTGACCGATGTCGGCCAGCACCAGATGTGGGAAGCGCAGTATTACCACCATCAGGAACCCCGGTCGCTCATCACGTCGGGGGGGCTGGGCACGATGGGGTTCGCCCTGCCGGCCGCGATCGGCGCGAAGCTCGCGCGGCCCGATGCCGAGGTGTGGGTGATCGTGGGTGACGGGGGCTTCCAGATGACGATGTGCGAGCTGGCCACGATCGCGCAAGAGAAGGTGAAGGTCAACGTGGCCATCATCAACAACGGCTATCTGGGCATGGTGCGCCAGTGGCAGGAGTTCTTCTACGAGCGGCGATACGCGGCCACGCCGTTGCTCAGTCCCGATTTCGCGAAGCTCGGCGAAGCCTTCGGCCTGCGCAGCGCGACGGTCTCTCGGCGCCAGGACGTCGAGCCGACGGTGGCGATGGCGCGGGCCGAGCCCGGTGCGGTGGTCATCGACTTCCGGGTCGAGCAGGAAGATACCGTCTATCCGATGGTGCCGGCCGGTGCCGACCTGCAGGCGATGATCCGGCGGCCGAGCCCCAGTCCCATCGTCGAGACGGCGGACGACTAGTTGCGGCCGCTCCCGTCGCGTTCATGCAGTGTCACCGATCTGAGAGGGCCATGCGGCGTACCTTTGTCGTGCACGTCGAGGACAAACCGGGCGTTCTGAACCGGGTGGCGTCGCTGTTTCGCCGCCGGGCGTTCAATATCGAGTCGTTGACGGTCGGCCGCACCGAGGTGGCCGGCGTCTCTCGCATGACGATTGTCGTCGATACCGACGACAATGGCGCGAAGCGGGTCGAAGCCAACCTGTACAAACTGGTGAACGTCTTGCGGGTGACCGACCTGACCGGCGACGCGGCCGTCATCCGGGACCTGATGCTCATCAGGGTGGCGGCGACCCAGGAGACCCGCACGCAGGTGATGCAGATCGTCGATACGTTTCGGGGCCGCGTCGTCGACGTGGCGCCCGATTCCCTGATCGTCGAGGCGACCGGCACCGAGGACAAGATCGACGGCCTGTTGGGCGTCCTGCAGCCCTACGGCGTGCTGGAGATAGTGCGAACCGGGCGGGTCGCCATGTCCCGGGGGCAGCAGAGTGTGGCGACCGAGCCGGCCGGCGCCTCGGTCGCGGTCGATCCCGGCGACCACGTTTCCTATTCCGTGTGATTGGCGCAATCCCTGGTCCCCATCCGGAGTCCGTGGTGAAACCCCGCGCCGCACCGAGAGCGGCGCTCGAAAGCAGCGGGGCCGGTGGCCGCGGGCTCCCAGGCACCTCGGGATCATCCCGACAGCGAGGCGAAAACGAGAATGGCAACGATTCACTACGACGACTCGGCGGACCTCTCACTCATACAGGGCAGGAAGGTCGCGATCTTCGGTTACGGCTCCCAGGGTCATGCCCACGCGCTGAATCTGAAGGACAGCGGGGTTTCGGTGCAGGTGGCGCTGGCCGACGGCAGCCGGTCGCGCGCCCGGGCGGAAGCGGACGGGCTCACGGTGAAGAGCGGGACCGAGGCGGCGGCATGGGGCGACGTCATAATGATCCTCGCGCCCGATACGAAACAGCGGGCCATCTACGATCAGTCGATTGCCCCGAATCTCGCGCCCGGCGACATGCTGATGTTCGCCCACGGCTTCAATATCCGGTTCAAGACCATCACCCCGCCGCCTGAGGTCGACGTGACGTTGATTGCCCCGAAGGCGCCCGGCCACCGCGTGCGCGAGGTGTTTCTCGAGGGAGGCGGCACGCCGGCGCTGATCGCGGTCGAGCAGGATGCCACGGGGAACGCCAAGCCCCTGGCGCTGTCTTACGCGAAGGGGCTCGGGGTCACCCGGGCCGGCGTCATCGAGACGACGTTCGCGGAAGAAACCGAGACGGACCTGTTCGGCGAACAGACGGTCCTTTGCGGAGGCGTCAGCGCGCTGATCAAGGCAGGTTTCGAAACGCTGGTGGAAGCCGGCTACCAGCCCGAGGTGGCGTATTTCGAGTGCATGCACGAGCTGAAGCTCATCGTCGACCTCATCTATCGCGGCGGTCTCAACTACATGCGCTACTCGGTCAGCGACACCGCCGAGCACGGCGACTATACCGGCGGTCCGCGGGTCGTGACGGACGCCACGCGCGAGGCGATGCGGGGCATTCTCAGGGACATTCAGGAGGGGGCCTACGCCGAGAAGTGGATCGCGGAGGACAAGGCCGGCCGGTCCTGGTTCATGGCGCAGCGGCGGGCCGAGCAGGAACATCAAATCGAGAAGGTCGGGGCCGAGCTCCGGGGAATGATGCCGTTCCTCGACGCCGTTACCGTGAAAGAGCCCGTATAGGAGGTTTGCAGAAATGCCACGTGTCACCTTCGATGCACTGCCGCCGGACGCCCGCCTCTGGATTTTCGCGGCCGAGCGTCCCCTGGCCGGCGAAGAACGCGCGCGCGTGACCCGCGAGGTGGATGATTTCATCGACCAGTGGGCCGCGCACGAGGTTCCCCTGACGGCGGCTCGCGATGTGCGGTATGACCAGTTCGTCTTCGTCGCCGTCGACGAGCGGGCCGCCGGCGCGTCCGGTTGCTCCGTGGATGCTCTCGTGCGCCGCATGAAAGGGCTGCAGGCCGAGTTGGGCCTCGAGCTCGTGAACCATGCACCGGTGCTGTATCGCGACGAGACGGGTATCGCCCGGGTGTCCCGCGAACGGTTCGCCGACCTGGCCGAGAGCGGGGCGGTCAGCCCCGAAACCGTGGTGTTCGACAACTCGCTGACGAAGGTCGAACAGGTTCGTGCCGGCCGCTGGGAGCTGCCCGCCGGCGAGTCGTGGCACGGAGTCGCCTTCTTTCAGTAGCCTGCGCCGCCGACGGTGGCAGTAGCCTGTGCCGCGGAACGGCGCGGACGGCTGGCGAGGCCGGCCAGGCGGTGAGCCGAGCCGCACCCCGCGTGGGTGCGGCTCGGCTCATTCGAGTGGAGAAAGGTGGTCGGGGCGCCCGGGTTCGAACCGGGGACCTCCTGCTCCCAAAGCAGGCGCGCTACCAGGCTGCGCCACGCCCCGACGGATGCGGCAGTCCCGAATAAGTTACCACAACCGCGCCGGTTTCACCGCCCTTCTCCGGCCCGGTCGAAAGCCCGCCCGCCCATCGCGCACGTGATGACGAGCGCGCGGTGTTTGACATTTCCTATTGCACGCTATTACTCTTTATCCTCATGAGTGTCATTGCACAGGCAATTGCCGAACGGCAAAGCGAGATCGAGCGCCTCCAGGTGGAGATCAAGGCGTTGAGTGACGTCGAGACGCTCTTGGGGCCCTCGGCACCGCAGGCGAAGCCCGCGCCTCGGCGATCCTCCCGGCCGAGGAAGACGGCGGCGGCCAACGCTCCCGCTCCGGTCGCCGCGGCGGCGGAGACAAGGTCCGGGGACAAGCCGCCGAGAAAGCGCCGTCAGATGTCGGCCGAAGAGAAGAAGGCGGTATCCGCGCGGATGACCGCTTATTGGGCCGAACGGAGAAAGAAAGGCTCGAAGTAGCCCGCCGGTCCCGGCGGCACACCGGTTTCATGCCGGGTTCGTGGGCGAAACGTTGCCATGAGCCCGGCGTCGCCCGCTATCGGTCGGCCAGCGTCTGTCTGGTCTGACGCATACCACGAATAGGCGCAGTTCGACGCAACGTCGGCGCCAGCCGGATGTTGGTGTCGTCGGGGTCCCGTCGATAAGGGAACGTGGCGCCCGCCGGCGTGAGCTTGACCCCCGCGGTGGCCGCGAGCCGGACAATTTCGCCGGCCAGACCGGGACGGGCGTTGAACGACAGGAAGTAGCCCCCGCGGGGAGTCGTCCAGGAACCGGTCCCGGTTCCGTCCAGTGCCTCCGACAGCCGGCGGAATACCAGCTCGAACTTGGGACCCAGGATCGCGGCGTGTTTCCGCATGTGCGCCCGCACGTGGTCGAGGTCGGGCAGGAAACGGACGTGCCGCAATTGGTTCACCTTGTCCGGTCCGATGGTGACCACCTGCATCCGCCGCCGAAACCAGTCCAGGGTGGCGGGTGAACCGCCCATGAAAGAGATGCCGGCCCCGGCCCGGGTGACCTTGGACGTCGAAGCGAACAGCACCAGGCTGTCTTCCGTGTGATGGCGCCGGCACGCGTCCATGATGTTGGCCAACCGGGGCGGGTCGTCGTCGAGATCGTGGACCGCGTAGGCGTTGTCGCACAGGATGCGGAAGTGCGGGCCGGCGATTGCCGCGAGCCGGGCCAGACGATCGATGGTCGCCTCGGAATAGACCTGTCCACCGGGGTTCGAGTACTTCGGCACGCACCAGATGCCCCGGATCGAGGCGTCCGAGCGCACCTGCTCCTCGACCTCGTCCATGTCGGGACCGTCGTCCTGCATCGGAACGTTGAGCATCTCGATGCCGAGGTCCTCGAGAATCGCGAAGTGCCGGTCATAGCCGGGCACCGGGCACAGGAACCGTACCGGTCCCGATTCGCGCCACGCGGTGTCCGGCCCCGCCGGACCGTGGAGCCACGCGTTCAGCAGATAGAGATACATCAGCGTGAGACTGCTGTTGCCCCCCGCAATCACTTCGTCGGGCCGCACGCCGAGCCACGCCGCGCCGAGGCGCCGGGCTTCCCACAGACCGTCGAGTCCACCGTAGTTTCGAACGTCGGTCCCGTCGGCGGCCGCGAGCGGGCCGTGCGCGGCGTCGAGGTCGTCGGACAGCGCGAGCTGGGCCGGGCTCGGCTTCCCGCGGGTGAGGTCCAGGGACAGGTCGGCAGAGCGGAAGCCTTCGTAGGTGGCGGTCAGCTCCCGTTCGCGGGAGCGCAGAGTATCGAGATTGAAACGGTCCAGGGTTGTGGTCAAGAACGCCTCCAGTGCCTTTCATGTTACACGTCCCGGCGTTGCCGCCGCCGCGCCCGTCTTCCAGGCCGGAACTGGCGCAACCTGACGGTCGCGTTGGAAGTCTCGCTGGCGCGAAACCTCTACGGCGCAGGCTCCCAGGGTGACTTTGAACCCTGCCGGCCGAACCGCCGGCGTTGGCGCCGCCGCCCGCGCCCGTCTTGCAGGGGGCCGGGGGCGGTGGGATAATCGACGCGCGGTTGTCGAACCCCTGCCGATTCGATGCGAGCGTGACAAGTGTGGCCCTGCGACAGTTGACCCGGACGGCCGCCGGCGGGCTACTGTGCCTGATGATCGTGTGCGCGTCCGGTTGCACGCCGCCGCTCGACAACGCCGCCGGCGCGCCCTCGGCGTCGGAAGCCCCTCCCGCCGCCGGACCTGCGCCCGGCGAGTGGTTCACGGATCGCGCGGGGGCGGCGGGACTCGACTTCGTGCACTTCAACGGCATGTCGGGCAATTTCCACCAGACCGAGATCATGGGACCCGGGGTGGCGTTGTTCGACTATGACAACGATGGCGATCTCGACGTCTATCTCGTGCAGGGACGGACCCTCGGGAGCGACGAGCCGCTCATGCCGCCGCCGGACGGACCGCTTACCGACCGGCTCTACCGCAACGACCTGCAGCCGTCGCCGGACGGGCCTCGCCTGCGATTCACGGACGTGACGGCCGAGAGCGGGCTGAATGCGGGCGGGCACGGCATCGGGATCGCGGCCGGAGACATCGACAACGACGGCTGGGTCGACCTGTACCTGACCGGGTTCGACCGGAACCGGATGTTCCGAAACAACGGCGACGGGACGTTCTCGGACGTGTCGGACGAGAGCGGCACCCACGATCCGGACCGGTGGGGGGTCTCGGCCGCGTTTCTCGACTACGACCGCGACGGCTGGCTCGACCTTTTCGTCGGCAACTACCTGAGCTTCAATCTGGATACCCACATCCCGTGCTTCAACCGGTCGGGACCGCCCGACTATTGTCCGCCCGAGGTGTATCGCGCCCAA
The DNA here is from genome assembly GCA_965206705.1 of Vicinamibacterales bacterium. GTDB lineage: Bacteria > Acidobacteriota > Vicinamibacteria > Vicinamibacterales > UBA8438 > JAJEEA01. Next base: position 441,102 of record CBDBKJ010000003.1, read on the forward strand.
CCCGACCGGCTGTATCGCAATCGCGGCGACGGCACGTTCGTCGATGCGACGGCGGAGGCCGGCGTCGCCTACGAGTTCGGACCGGCCCTCGGAGTGTCGACCGCGGACTTCGACAACGACGGCTGGATCGACCTCTTCGTCGCCAACGACCAGCAGGAGAACCAGCTCTGGATCAACCGGCACGACGGGACCTTCGTCAATCAGGCGCCGTTGTGGGGGGCGGCGCTGGGGGCCGGCGGCGAGGCGAAGGCGGACATGGGTGTCGATGCCGGCGACTTCGACAACGACGGTGACGAAGACCTGTTCGTCACCGAGCTCATCGGCCAGGGCAGCACCCTCTACGTCAACGACGGCTCCGGGCTGTTCGAAGAGCAGAGCATGCAGACCTTCATCCGTCTGCCCAGTCTGCCCTACACCGGCTTCGGGACCGGGTGGTTCGACTTCGACAACGACGGCTGGCTGGACCTGCTCTCCGTCAACGGCCACGTCACCCGGAACATGGACGCGCTCGGGCCCGAGAACCCGTTTCCGTTGCAGCAACGCAATCTGTTGTTCCGCAACCGGGGGGACGGGCGGTTCGAGAACGCGACGGATCGCGCCGGCGCGGTGTTCCGACTCTCGGAGGTGAGCCGCGGGGCCGCGTTCGGGGACATCGACAACGACGGCGACGTGGACGTGCTGATCGGCAACGGGGCGGGTCCGGTGCGTCTGCTCGTCAACGAGGTCGGCGACGGCAACCCGTGGCTGGGCCTGCGGCTCGTCGGCGGCGCCGCGTCCCGGGACATGCTCGGGGCCCGGGTCGAAGTCGTTCGCGAGGACGGATCGCGCGTATGGCGCCGGGCGAGGTCCGACGGCAGCTATGCCTCGGCCCAGGATCCGCGCGTCCTGATCGGGTTGGGTACGTCGTCGGCGCCGGTCGAGGTGCGCGTGACCTGGCCGAGCGGCCGCACCGAGGCGTGGCACGACGTCCCTCCCGGCCGCTATACGACGTTGCGCGAAGGCGAGGGCGACTGAACATGACGGGACACCGGCTGAGAACGGGTCTGCTGGGGTGCGTCATGGCCGTGGCCGGCGCCTGCGCCGCGCCCGAGGACGGCGCGTCCGTTTCGCCGCGTCGGGAAAACGGGCGGGCGATGCGCGAGGGCGGTCCGCGGCAGCCGATCGTCCTGCCGGATCTCTCGGGCGTCGCCGTATCCGTCCAGCGCCAGGTGCGCGAGCATCACGCGCGCCTGACCGCGAGGCTCGCCGAGCCGCGGACTCCGCCGGTCGAGCTCGGCAACGCCTTCGGCGAGCTCGGCCTGGTGCTGATGGCCGCCGAATACCACGAGGCGGCCGCCGCCTGTTTCAGCAGTGCGATCGATCTCGTCCCCGACGCGATGCGATGGCCGTACTATCTCGGCCATCTCCACGCCGTCGACGGCGACCGCGCGGCGGCGGCCGAGCTCTACGCACGCGCGCACGAGCTGCGGCCGTCGGATCTGCCCGCGGCGGTGCGGCTGGGCGAGACGCTGCTCGATCAGAGCCGGCCCGAGGCGGCCGAGCAGGCGTTCATGCGGGCGTTGCAGCTCGATTCCGGCTCGGCCGCCGCGCTGGCCGGCGTGGGACGCGCGGCGCTGGCGAGAGGCGACGCCGCGCGCGCGGTGGACTACCTGCGGCGGGCGTTGACCGCCGACCAGGCCGCGACCAGCCTGCACTATCCGCTCGCGATGGCCTATCGGCAGCTTGGCAATCTCGACGAGGCCCGGGCGCATCTCCGGCGGCGGGGGAGCGGGGTGGCGGCGGTGCCGGATCCGTTGTTGGACGCCTACTCGGGGGTGCTGGAAAGCGCGATTACCTATGAGACGCGCGGGCTGCGGGCGCTCCAGGGCGGGCAGGTGGCGGCGGCGGAAGACCTGTTCCGCCGGGGGCTGGAGCTGGCCCCGGACGACCCCGCGCTGCGGCACCGGCTGGGCACGGTATTGATGATGGCGGGCAACCCGGGCGGCGCCGTCGAGCAGTTCGAAGAGACCATCCGCCGGTCCCCCGACTTCGCCAAGGCGCACTTCGGCCTCGGCATGGTGGCGATGATAGACGGCCGCTACCCCGAGGCGGCCGAACGGTTCTCGGAGGCGGTGGGGCGGCAGCCCGACTATCTGGAGGCCCGAATCGGTCTCGCCGATGCGTTGCGGGTGACGGGGCGGGCGGAGGCGTCGCTCGAGCACTACCGGCAGGTCGTGGTGGCCGATCCGCGGTTCGCCGACGCCTGGATGGGATATGTGCTGGCTCTCGCCGGCCTCGGCCGCCTCGACGAGGCGCGTGACCGGCTCGACGAGGCGCAGGCGATTCTTCCCGGGCACCCGGACCTCGCCCAGCTGCGGGCGCAGCTGCCATGACCGAGGGTCGACGGTCGACCGGCGGCGCGCGGCCGGTCGCATCGTCCGAAAGCACGACCGGGGGGGGTGAGGGACCGGTGGCCCGGCGAAGGTTCCGGGGCGCTGCCCTGCCGCGCCCTGCCGGTCGGGCGCCTCGCCGGTGTCGGCGCCTCGCGGGGTTTCGTCACGGGTTCCTCGTGGTTGCGGCGATCGCGCTCTCGGCGATCCCGTCGGCCGGCCAGGAGGAGGAAGCACGCGAGTCGGGCACCGCCGCGATGGTGGCGCGACTCGGGGCGATCGCCGCTGGCGGGTCGCAGACGAATCCCTACGCCGGCTCGCTGCGGGCCGAGGCCCTCGCGGCGGTAATCCCGCCGTCCACGCTGCCCGACCGGCTGCGGTACCGCTCGGAGATCGCGCGATACCGGCTCTACGCAGGCCAGAGCGAAGCGGCGGCGGCCGCATTCGAGGACATCCTGCGCGAGGCGTCCGGCGACCCGTCGGTCTCGCCGACGTTCGCGAGCGCGGTGCGGCAGCTCCTGGCCCTGTCCCATCTGCGGGTGGCCATGCAGCGCAACTGCGTACCCGGACCCGCCACCGCCCGCTGCTCGGTGCCGGTGAGCCGGGGAGCGGTGCACCCGGACGACGGCCCGGCCCGGCGCGCCATCGAGGAGTACACCCGCATTCTCGGCGATCCGCCGGACCTCTCGACCGCCCTCGCCGCGCAGTGGCTGCTCAATCTCGCCTACATGACCCTCGGCGAGTATCCGTTCCACGTGCCCGAGGTGTGGCTCGTGCCGCCCGAGGCGTTTCGCTCGGAGCATGACGTGGGCCGGTTTCCCGACGTGGCGGGGCAGCTCGGCGTCGACGTCGGGGGCCGGAAGGGCGGCAGCGTCATGGACGATTTCGACGGCGACGGGCGCCTCGACGTCGTCGCGTCGTCGGCCGGGCTGTTCACGGTCGCGGCGGGGGAGAACCCCAACCAGTTGCGGTACCTCCGCAACAACGGCGACGGCACGTTCTCGGACCGGACTACGGAGGCCGGGCTCGACGGCCTCGTCAGCGGCCTGCACGTCATCCACGCCGACTACGACAACAACGGGTTTCTCGATCTGCTGGTCCTGCGCGGCGCGTGGCTGGACACCGGGCACCCGAACTCGCTCCTGCGGAACAACGGCGACGGCACGTTCACCGACGTCACCGAGGCGGCCGGTCTGCTGATGCCGGCCCCGACGCAGGCGGCGGCGTGGGGCGACTTCGACAACGACGGCTGGATCGATCTGTTCATCGGGAACGAGTCCCGGGGCGAGCCGGCCGGCGCGACCGACTATCCGTCCCGCCTGTTTCGCAACAACCGCGACGGCACATTCACCGACGTCGCGGCCGAGGCCGGCGTGGCGGTGATCGGATTCGTCAAGGGGGTGGTCTGGGGCGACTACGACAACGACGGCCGGCTCGACCTCTACGTGACGCGGCTCCGCCCCGATGAAACCAACCTGCTTTTTCACAACGAGGGCCCCGCCCCCGGCGGCGCGTGGTCGTTCCGCGACGCGGCGGCCGAGGCGGGGGTCGAGGGGCCGCCGGTGAGCTTTCCCACCTGGTTCTTCGACTACGATAACGACGGGTGGGACGATCTCTTCGTCAGCGGATTCAGCGGGGGGCTCGCCGACGTGGTCCTCGAGCGCCTCGGGCAGCCGCACCGCGGCCAGTTGCCGCGCCTCTACCGCAACGACCGCGACGGCACGTTCACCGACGTCACCGAGGCCATGGGGCTCGGCCGGATCATGGTCGGCATGGGGTCGAACTTCGGCGACCTCGACAACGACGGGTTCCTCGACCTGTACCTGGGCACCGGCGACCCCGACTACCGGATGCTCATCCCCAACCTCATGTTTCGCAACGCGGCGGGGCAGCGCTTCCAGGACGTCACCTCGTCCGGCGGCTTCGGTCACCTGCAGAAGGGGCACGGGGTGTCGTTCGGCGACGTCGATGCCGACGGCGATCAGGACCTGTACCACGTCTCCGGCGGCGCCTTCGAGGGCGATACCTTCCCGAACGCCCTCTATCTGAATCCCGGCCACGGCAACCGCTGGTTGACCCTGCGGCTCGAGGGGGTGGCCTCGAACCGGGCCGCCATCGGCGCCCGGATCGCGGTCGCCACGGTCACCCCGGACGGCGATCGCGAGATCCACGTCACCGTCGGGCTCGGCGGCAGCTTCGGGGGGTCGAGCCTGCAGCAGGAGATCGGGCTCGGGGCGGCGCGCGCGATCCGGTCGGTGGCGGTCACCTGGCCGGTCACCGGGGAGACCGACGTGTACGCCGGCGTCGGTCTCGACCGGGCCTACCGCGTCCGGGAAGGGGACGCGGCGCCGACCCCGATCGCGCTCGATCCCCTCGATCTGCGCCCGCCCGCCGGCGGGTCCGGCGGCGGCCCGGCCGACTCGCAGGACCACCTTGTCCGAGGCCTCGACGCCAGCGCCGTCGGCGACTGGCCGGAAGCTCTCGGCCGGTTCCGGCAGGCTCTCGCGCAGGCCCCCGACGACCCGATGCTGAACTGGTATCTGGGGATGGCCCTGCATCTGTCGGGGGACGATGCGGAAGCGGCGGTCGCCTATCTTGCGGAAGCGGCGCGGCTCGACCCGGCGCTGACCGCGCGGGCGCACCTGACCATCGGGTCGGTGCGCGAGCGGGACGGACGGGCCCAGGAGGCGATCGGCCATTTCTCGCTGGCCGCCACGAATGCCCCGGACGGCAGCGAGGCGCACTTCCGGCTCGCCGAGGCCCTGCGCCGGTCGGGCCGGGGCGAGGCGTCGCTGGCCTACTACGAGCAGACCCTCGACCGCCGCGACGCCCGGCTCGGCCTGGTGCTCGCTCTCGTGAAGCTGGGGCGCTACCCCGAGGCGCGAGACCGCCTGCTCGCCGGCGTCGAGCGCCATCCCTGGGAACCCGCGTTTCCCCTTGCGCTGGCCCGCCTCCTCGCCGCCGCCCCCGACGATGCGATACGCGACGGCCGGCGGGCGCTCGCGTTGGCGCAGGCCCTGGCCGGGCAGCTCCGTACGACGGCCGTCGCCGAGACGGTGGCCATGGCCCACGCCGAGCTCGGCCAGTTCGCCGAAGCGCTGCAGTGGCAGCGCCTCGCGATGTCCGTCGCGGCCGAGGCGGGGCAGCCGGCGGCGGTGCAGCGCATGTCCGCCAACCTCGCGGGATACCTCCGCGAAGAACCCTGCCGCACCCCGTGGCAGGACGACGAGCTGGAGTAGCGTTGGGAGGTCCGGCAGGGCGTTCGGGCGGGCACGCGACCAGGAACCAGCGGAGACGCGATGACGTCGAACACGGGAAGTGGCGCCGCAGTTGTGGCCTCCGCACGAACAGTGCCTGGTGGCAGAGTCCTTGCGGTTGACTTGGTCGATGAAGACAACCGGCTTGACGAACGATCCGTCCGAACGGGGCATCGGGTTTCAGGCCGTCGGATTCGCCGTCGTCGGGTGCGCCGGCGTGGCGATTCTGCAGATCTGGTCGGAATCGAGTTCCTGGCTGTACCATGGGTTCGAAACGGCGGTGTCCCGGTTGTACTGGGCGTTCGTGGTGCCGCTGGCGGCGCTGTTCGATGGGGGGAGAAGGATGTTTGAAACGCGCAAGGCCATCAGGGAAGCCGCGATCGAGAGGGCGATAGCAAAGGCGATCGAAAAGGAGCGCAAGCGCATCCTGGCGTCCTGGGAGGAGTACAAGGATCTGCCCCGGAAGGAACTCAAGCGGAAGATCTTTCAGGTCGAGCAGTCCTGAGGCGCCTCAACGCCCCGCGAGCTCGGCGAGCGCCGCGTCGAGCCGGGCCTGCAGATCGGGATGGTCGGGCGCGATCCGCAGGGCCTGCCGGAACCGGGTGACGGCCTCGTCCAGCCGGCCCTGCATCTGGAGCGCGGTGCCGAGGTTGGCGTGGGCGTCGACGTGGTTCGGGGCGAGGTCGAGGGCTTGGCGAAACTGGACCGCCGCCTCGTCGAGCCGGTCCCGGGACCCGAGCACGATGCCCAGCCGGTTGTGGAGGTCGGGGGAGGCGGCGCCGAGATCGATCGCGCGGCGCAGATGCACGATGGCGTCCTCGAGCTCGCCGCCGCCATGCAGGGCGATGCCCAGGGCCGCGTGCGCCTCGGCCGAGCCCGGGTCGATGTCGAGGGCCCGCCGCAGGCTCGCGACCCCGTCGTCGATGCGGCCCAGCGCGATCAGGGCGTTGCCCAGGTTGGAGTGCGCGTCGGCATCCCCCGGGGCCAGGGCCAGCGCGCGCTCGTAGTGGCCGATCGCCTCGTCGAGACGGTCCTGCGCCGCGAGCGCGGTGCCGAGATTGCTGTGGGCGAGGGCGTCGTCGGGGGTCAGCGCGAGCACCTGCCGATACTGCTCGATCGCCTCGTCCAGCCGTCCCTCCGCCTGCAGCTCGGTTCCCAGATTCAGCGCGGTAACGGCGCGCATGTCGCTCATCGAGAGCATCGGCCAGTTGCAGAAGACGAGCAGGCCGGCCGCCGCCGCCCCTGCCCACGCCGCCTGCGGGGTCCTCCATCCCGTCCTGGTCCGGGCCATCTGCCACACCGCCGCCACCCCCGCCCCCGCGAACAGCATCAGCAGCGGCGCCAGGGGATGGCGATATCGGCCCATGACCGCGAACAGCACGACGCTGGCCGCATAGGCGGCGAGCATCAGATGGAAGGGCCGCAGCTGCCGGCGCCGCCCCCACGTCAGGCAGATGCCCGCGACCCCCAGCGGGACGAGCAGGCCGAAGTGCCACACGGCGCCGGCGAGCCGGAGCGGCGCCGACCAGTCGGCGTGGCTGAGCTGGTCCTCGGTGTCGGCCACCTCCGACGCGTTCAACGCCAGCAGCACCTTGCGTCCGGTCAGGCGCAGCCAGTCCCCGGGCTGCGTGCGGATGTACTCCAGCGACCGGCCCGTCCAGTAGCGCGAGACCTGTCGGGGGGTCAGTGCCGCCCCCAGCTCGCGCTCGGCGATCTGCGTCGCGTCCCGGCGTTCGTACCGGGGGTCGCCGCGCCCGAACACGAGGGGCCGATAGGTGCCGTCGGCGTCGGGGTTGTTGCCTATATACAGGTTCGGTCCGAACTGGGCCGTCGTCAGCAGGAACTCGCCGCCGACCGCCTGGTTCCGCACCGCCACCGGCAGGAGCACCAGGGCCAGTCCCAGCACCAGCGCCCCCGCCCGCGCGAAACGCCGCCGGCCCGCGGCGCGCGACAGCACCAGCCATCCCAGCAGGACGGCGGCGAAGACCAGGGCGTTCTCGCGCGTCAGCACGAGGCCGCCGAGGACGACGCCGGGCCAGAGCCAGGCCCGGGGCCGGCCGGGCTCGGTGACGAGCCGGCTGAGGAGGACGAGGAGGACGCACAGCAGGAACAGGCCCAGCGCCGTCTTCTGCATCAGGCCGTCGAAGAAGAGCGCCGGGGCATAGACGGCCAGCATCACGCCGGCCGCGATGCCCGCCGGCCTCGAGAAGAGCCGGTTCCCGGCGACCGCCAGCAGGGCGCAGGAGGCCGAGCCCAGCACGATCTGGCTCAGGCGCACCGCGAGCAGGTCCGGGCCGAAGAGGGTGTAGACCACTCCGAGGAAGTACGGATACAGCGGCGCCTGGTAGAAGGTCTCGCGGCCCAGCCAGTCGCCGGCCGCGATCTCCAGCCCCCACGCGTGGTAGCTCTGGGCGTCGCCCATCGCGAGGCCGAAGAACGGAGCCGAGCGGAGCTGCCAGACGTGGATGAGCCGGACGGCGAGGGCGAAAGCGAAGATGCCGAGCGCGGCCCGGCCGAACCCGTCGGCCGAGCGGCCGGCGCGGGGACGGGCCGGCCCCGCCTCGGCCGACTTGCGGCGGGGCCCGGGGGCGGGGCGGCGGCGTCGGCGGTGGCCGGAAGACATGCTGGAATCGGATGGCCGGGAAGCAGCCGCGCTACCGGGCCGGCGCCGTCCGTTCCGCCCCGGCGCGGCGGTACTCGTCGAGCCGCTGGCGGATGACCGCGGCCATGTCGTCGCGGCCCGCCGGCACCAGGCCGAGGGCCGTCTCCGCGGTGGCGACGGCGCGGTCCAGCCGGCCCGCCGCCGCGTAGGCGGCGGCCAGCACGTCGAGCACCGCCGGCTGCGCCTGCCCGGTCAGGGCCGCCGCCCGCTCCGCCAGCTCGACGGCGCGGGCGGGGTCGCGCCGCGCCGGGTCCGGGTGGGCGGCGAGCAGCCATGCCAGCTCGGCCGACGGCTCGGGCGCGTCGGGCTGCACGTCGAGCGCCCGCCCGTACAGGGTGACCGCCTCGTCCAGCGCCCCCTGCATCATCAGAGCGTTGGCCAGGTTGTAGAGCGCTTCGCCGTCGTCGGGGAGGATCGCGAGCGACTGCCGAAAGTGCCGCACCGCGTCCCCCAGCCGGCCCTGCAGCCGGAAGACGGCGCCGAGGTTGTTGTGGGCGAGGGCGTAGGCCGGGTCCAGCCCGAGCGCCCGTTCCAGATGGACGGCCGCCTCGTCGAGCCGGCCCGCCTGCAGGAGCGTCGTGCCGAGGTTGTAGGCGGCGGCCGGCGACTCGGGTTGCAGGCGCGCCGATTCCCGGTAGTGCGCCACCGCCTGCTCGATCTGTCCGAACTCCATGTACAAGGAGGCGACGTCGTCGTGCATCATCACCTGGTCGGGGTCGGCGGCCAGGACCATCTCGAACCCCACGATGTCCTCGGCGAGCTCCATCGGCCGCCGGTCGCGCGTCAGCGGCTCGAGGTCGGCGCGGCGGCGGGGCACCACCTGAATCCACAGGTCGCCCATCTCGTTCGCGGAAAGCTGCCCCCAGGTCACCCGCCGCGGCGGCGCGAACCGGTTGTCGGGGTTGGCGGTGGAGTTGTCGTAGGTGAACTCCATCGCCAGCTCGGTGCCGCGGGGCAGGACGAACGGCGTCGCATAGCGGTAGAAGTCCTGCCAGTGGAAGTTCCAGTCGTCGATCCGGATGAGCGGCCGGCGGGTCCCGTCCGGCAGGGTGGCGTACCCCCGCACCTCCTCGGCCAGATAGTGCGCGTGGGGCTGGACGCCGTGCACCTCCACGTCGACCGGCAGCACGTACCGGTCCACGCTTCGGAAGCCGGTCGCCCCCGGCGGAATGTCCAGGTCCTGCTTGCCGAGCCGAATCGTGAACGGGATCTTCGTCGGGGCCTCGTCGGTGAAGAAGAAGCCGACGCGCGCCTGCACCGGCTCCGGCTCGCCGCTCGGCGTCAGGTGCAACTCGAGCAGCAGGTCCGAGCCCGGGTCGAGACGCCACGCCATGCCGTCGGCGGCCAGCGGGCGCACCTGCCCCGGCGTCCAGCCGAGGAACCAGCCGAACGGGAACCGCGCGTCGAACGGCGTGACCCCCTCGTAGCCGGGCTCCGGGTCCTCGGCGTCGAGCCGCCGGGACGCCGGGGTCGGGTCGATCTTCAGGTTGGCGTGATGCACGATCCGGGAGTTCCCCGGCTGGAACTCCACGCCCTTCACGTACCGCATCTCCCCGATCGGGATCGGGATCGCGAACTTGCGGAGGACATCGTCTCCGTCGCCGCCCGCGGGCAGGGTGTAGGGCTGGGGCATCTCGACCACGAGATCGGGCGTGCCGAGCCGCCATTCCGCGGGACCGGCCCCCTGCATGGGCGGTAGATCGGCGGGGTTCCCCTCCGGGGCGCCGCCGTCGACCCAGCGGGCGATCAGGTCGATCTCGGCGTCGCTCAGCCGCCGCTCGGCCACGAACGGGCCGCCGTACCCCGGCTCGGGCTTCCACGGCGGCATCGACCGGGTCCGGGCCGCCTGCCGGATCGCCCGCGCCCACGGCCGGACCTCGCGGTAGGCCAGCACGCTGAACGGCGCGACCCCGCCGGGCCGGTGGCAGCCGGCGCAGTGCGTCAGAAAGAGGGGGGCGATGTCTTTCGCGAACGTGACCGGCTGGGCGACGGGAGGCGGGGCGATTCCGGGCGCGCCGGCCGCGATGCCGGCTCGCAGGCCGGCGGTCAGGACGACGCCGGCCGCCAGCACCGCCGCCATGCCGACTCGCGCCGCGCCGTGCATGCAGGCGGTGCGCACCCGTTCGGGCATCGCTCGCCAGTGTACTGCAATTCGACCTCGGCGGCAGCCGCTCGTTCGGCATGGTCCGCCGATCGAGATTCTTGTTGACCGGCCGGCTACAAAACGGGTAGGGTTCACCGTTGATCGTGTCCCCCGTTGCTCGTGTGTACGCGCCACCTCATCAATTCATTGGATGCCGTTATCCAATGAATTGGATGAATGCGCGGCTTGGAGTCTGCAAAGGCTACGGGTACAGACGTGGATCAGGCGTTTCTGGTTTCGGCAAGTGGACGGCACGGTGCTTGCATATAGGTTAAGCAGCACCAGCCCGGCTGGCTCAGCGCCAGCGTTCGATTGCGTCGTGGAGTCCCAGCTCGACTGGGTGCAGACGGTGGATGGCTCTCGGAGGAGGTTGTGAATAATGCGTAAGCGTCTTGTATTCGGTTGTATGTTGGCCGTCGCCGCGGTCTGCCTGCCGCAGCCGGCGGCGGCGCAGACGGGCGGGGACATCGCGGTCGGGTACTCGTTCCTGACGAACGATCAGTTGGCCGCGAACGCGTCCAACCTGCCCGCCGGCTTCTTCATCGGCACGTCGCTGCAGTTGAACGAGGCGGTGTCGCTGGCCTTCGACGTGAACGGGCACTACCGGCGGGGCATCGACCCCAGCGACATGTACTCCGGGGGGCCGATGGACATGCCGGTGCGGCCCGACCCGGACCAGGACTTCCAGGCGTTTTCGTTCAACCGGCCCGAGCAGGAGTACTGCTCGCCGGTGCTCACGGTCTGCCACGTGAACATCCAGACCGCCAGCGTCGTCGTCGGCCCGAGGTTCCATATGCAGGCGGGCGGCGTCCGACCCTACTTCCATGCGTTGTTCGGCTTCGCGCGATCGCTGCGCAAGATCGGCTTCTTCGCGCACACCGCCACCCATTTCGCGATTCAGCCGGGCGGCGGGGTCGACGTCGACGTGACCCCGAACACCGCGTTCCGCATCCAGGCCGACTACCGGCTGACGCGGTATCCCACGCCGGACCAGAGCAACCCGGGGTCGCAGTCGTCGCTGGTGAACCCGGATGGCAGCTTCAAGGAGCTGTCGTTCTCGCTCGGCGTGGTCGTCAAGCTCGGCGCCCGGCGCAACTGACGGCTAGGAGCCTGCGCCGTAGAAGTTTCGCGCCTTCCAACGCGACCGTAGGGTCGCGTGCGGCGGGCAAGGCAAGCGGTTTTCGGCGTTCGGCACGAGTTTCGGTTGGCGATTTACGGCAAGTCGTATGGCAGTTGAATGGAAGCAGATGTTTCTGTGGTTGTGTCTGATGGAGGAGGTGCGCGCATGAGGTTTGGAAGGTTCCTGGCGGTCACGGCAGCGGTTCTGCTGCTGGCGCCCGCATTTGCGGTGGCGCAGAGCTCGATTGCGGGCTCGGTCGCTGACGACACCGGGGGCGTGCTGCCCGGTGTGACTGTCGAGGCGGCGAGCCCGGTCTTGATCGAAGGGTCGCGTGTCGTTTTCACCGACGGCACCGGCAGCTACAGCATCGTCGACCTGCGGCCGGGCGAGTACAGCGTGACGTTCACCCTGCCGGGCTTCGGCACGCTGGTGCGCGACCAGCTCATCCTGGGCGCCGACGTGGCGCTGCCGATCAACGCGGTCATGGCCGTCGGTTCGGTCGAAGAGACCATCACGGTCTCGGGCGAGACGCCGGTGGTCGACGTGCAGCAGGTGCAGCGCGTCGAGGTGATGACGCGCGAGACCCAGGAAGCGATTCCGACCGGGCGCAGCATGTGGTCGTATGCCCTGCTGGTTCCGGGCGTCAAGGTCCGCAAGCCGGACGTGGGCGGCACCTCCGGGGTGCAGCAGTCGCGGATGCTGGGCCGCGGGCTCGACTCGTCGCACACGACGGTCCAGGTCGACGGGATGATGATCAACACGATGATCAGCGACGGCCGGTACCAGGCCTACCTGAACCCGATGCTGGCGGCCGAGACGTCGTACACCACGTCGGGGCAGGGGGCCGAGACGCAGACCGGCGGCCTGCGCATCAACATGATCCCGAACGAGGGCGGCAACCAGTACAGCGGGAACTTCTTCGGCGGCCAGACCCCTGCCGCGTTGCAGGCCGGCAACCTGACCCAGCGGCTGCAGGACCTGGGCGTCGCCCGGTCGGCGAAAGTCGACCTGATCTACGACCTGAACGGGGCGTTCGGCGGCCCCGTGGTCCGCGACAAGCTGTGGTTTTTCTCGACCGCGCGGCGCAACGCCGTCAACAACGGCGTACTCAACAGCACCCACCGCGACGGAACGCCGGGGCTCGACAACAACAGCATCACCAGCGCGAACGTGCGGCTGACGTGGCAGATGACCCAGCAGCACAAGATCTCGGCCATGTTCGACAAGGTGCGGAAGCGCCGGTTCAGCAACCACAACTTCGGCGAAGACCTTGAGACGGCGGCGTCGTCCTGGACCTCGCCGCACTACGACACGGGGACGGCGAAGTGGACGGGCACGCTGAGCAACCGGATGCTGGCCGAGTTCGGGTTCTCGGTGATCTACGAAGACTGGGACCCCAGCTACTACCGGTACGGCTCGATCCCGATCGCTCAGGAGAAGCCGTCGCCCGATGCGCTGGCGTCCTGCTTCGAAACGCCCTGCTTCCCCGCGGTCGGCTCGGCCCAGGCCATGGCGCAGTTGTCGCCGGCCATGGGCGGCGACCCCTGGTACAGCGTCGTCGCGCGTCGCGACAACCACCTGGATCTGGTGTACGGCGCCAAGCCCGGCGGCGAGCAGAACAACTACTCGCACCGCTGGGCGTATCAGAGCGCGCTGTCGTACGTCACCGGGTCGCACAGCTTCAAGTTCGGGATGAACTTTTCCAAGGGTCACAACCGATTCACCCGAAACAGCAACGGTAACCTGGAGCAGCGCTACGAGGCGACCCCGAACCTGGGACGCACCCTGGACTTCGTCGGCTGCGACCATCCCCAGAATGGCGTCAACGACCAGGGAGGCTTTCCCTGCGGCACGATCGGTACGCCTGACCAGGTCTTGGTCTACAACCACCCCTCCTATCTGGGGTACAAGCTCGACTACGATGGCGGCATCTACGCGCAGGACTCGTGGACCGTCGACCGGTTGACCTTCAACTACGGGTTGCGGATGGACTTTGGCGCGATCTCGGTTCCCGAGACCCCCAAGGGCCAGGGTCGGTTCGTGCCGGCGCAGTTGCAGCCGGGGCGCCTGCAGAGCGAGCTGCCCAAGTTCGGTCCCGACATCTCGCCGCGGCTGAGCGTCGCGTACGACGTGTTCGGCGACGCCCGGACGGCGCTGAAGTTCGGCTGGAACAAGTACGTGCGTGTCCTGGGCGGCAACACGGTGTCGCGCTACTCGTACGCGTCGGCCGGCACCGACGCTCGCGACTGGTTCGATTGCCACATGAATCTGGCCGGCACCGACTGTTCGGGGCTCGACCCGTACGGGAGCAACAGCGACGACGTCGCCCAGAACTGGGAAATCGGGGCGCGGGAGTCGGTGACCTTCGGGTCCGTCACGTCTCCCAACCGCACGCCCGACCTGAACAACCTGGAGCGCGAGAGCAACCGCATCTGGACCATCGGGCTCCAGCAGGAGGTCTTCCCGGGGCTGTCGCTCAGCGGCGAGTTCCGCCGGCGCACGTACCACGACACGTGGGCGGACGGCAACGACAACTGGAACTTCTCCGACTTCGGCGCGTTTGACGACGGCAGCCCCGATCCGGCGTACGCCGGCATCCGGCACTTCCAGGTCGCGCGGCCGTACCCGTATGCCGGGGACTTCACCGTCTTCAGCATCGACCCGTCCGTGCGCACCGCCACCGACGGCTACGTCGATCGCTCCCGGGGCCCGGGTTACTCCAACGTCTACAAGGGCTTCGAGCTCAGCGCGCAGGGCCGGCTGCCGGGCGGCGGCACCCTGTTCGGCGGCTGGTCGGTGGAAGATGCCGGACGCACCACGATCTACGTATACAACACCAGCAGCGGCGGAGCGGAGACCCGGTACGGCGGCGAGGTCAACGCCTGCTCCGACATCCTCGAGCGCGGCGACGAGCCGGAACAGCTGCGGTTCTGCGATCGCGGCGGCTATCCGCGGCCGTTCCGGAACGAGTTCAAGCTGTCGGGCACGCAGCCGTTCTCGCTGCCGGGCCTCGGCGATCTGCAGGTCGGTGCGTCGCTGCAGGCGTATCCGGGCGGCGCGGCGGAATATGGCGGCCTGCAAGAGGGGCTCTACGTCAGCCGCACGTCCAGCAACGAGTTGCTCTCGACCTACTCCGAGGCGCTCTACGGGCAGCCCGGCCACTGCGTGGCGCCGTGCGTGCTCGGCGCCAGCTTGGTGCCGGCGGGTGTGGCCACCGTCGCCCGCAGCACCACAGGCGACTGGTACCCGATGATCCCGGTGGGCAGCGTGAAGTTCGTGCCGTACTGGACACAGTTCGACGTGAACATCCAGAAGGTGTTCAACATCGGGAGCTGGCGCTACGACGCGCGTCTCGAGTTCTTCAACGCCCTCAACAACGGGGTCGAGATCGAGCACAGCTCCGGCTCGCGGAGCTCGCGCGGCAGCACGGGAGCCAGTTACCAGGCCCTGTCGAACTGGGAGCGCGCAGCCAGGGTGCTGGAAGGCCGCGTCATCCGCTTCGCCGTCACCGCCCGCTTCTAGCCGCCCCGCGCGGTCGGCCCTGCCTTCGCCCGGAGCCGGGAGAGAGCCATCTCTCCCGGCTCCGTTTTTTCTTGTACCGCCGGCGTCGCCTCCATCCCGGCGTTTCCCCTCACGCACGCATACGGAGAACGTAACGGCGACCGGTGGATCGGGCGGCCGGCTGGAGTCGGATGGGAGATTTCGATCGGATGGGTGGTGCGGGCAGACCCGTTCCATTGGCCCTGCACGGTGCCGCGTGATCGGGGCACGTGGGTCGGTAAACTGCGTACATCTACGCTGGCGGGGTCAGCCGCTCGATTTCATCGTCGATCCGACCCGAGCACCGTCGTGGCGACCGACACTGCCGGCGGCGTCACCGCCGCTCGAGGTCCTGCAGCCCGGCGCGCGCGCCCGAATGGGCCGGATCGAGGCGCAACGCCTCGCGGAACGCGTTCGCCGCGCCATCGGACGCGCCGGTCGCGGCCAGCGCGAGGCCGAGGTTCGCGTGGGCGCCGGCGTCCCCGGGGTCGACGGTGATCAGGCGTTCGAAGCGGCGCGCCGCCTCGTCCATCCGGCCCTGGCTCGCCAATACCACTCCGAGGTTGTTGAGGGCTCCCGGATGGTTCGGGTTGTGGTCGAGAGCGCGCGAATACTCGGCGATGGCCTCGCTCAGCCGCCCACTCTCGGCGAGCGCCCGGCCGAGCTCGTAGCGGGTGGGGGCGTTGTCGAGGCCCTGCAGTGCGCGCCGCAGTACCGGCTCGGCCTCGGCGTAGCGCCGCAGACCGGACAGGCAGCGACCGATGTCGGCGAGGACTCCGAGGTCGTCCGGCCGCAGGCGCCGCTGCCGCTCGAGCAGCTCGAGCGCTTCTTCGTAGCGCCGCAGCAGCCGGAACATCCTGGCCAGCTCGGCGAGGGCGACCTGGTGGTCGGGGTCGAACGCCAGGGCCCGCCGAATCAGGTACTCGCGCCAGGCGGCGTTCGTCGTGAGGTCGGCGGTGGCGGCCTGTTGCAGAAGGAACGTCGTGCTCCGCGACTCCCGGACGAGCGCCTCGGACAGCGGGTCGAGATAGGGCTCGTACTGCGGTAAGCGATCCGCGGTCCGCACCGCCCGCGCCGCGTCCTCGACCCGGTCCAGCGTCGCATACGCGTCGCCGAGCAGCCGGAAGGCGGGACCGAACCCGGTCGCCGCCGCCGTCACCGCCTCCAGCCGATCCGCCGCGCCCTCCGGGTCCCCCTGCACCAGGGCGACGCGGGCGAGGCCGAGCGCCGCGTACGCGGACACCGGCGCCCCCGGGGCGCGGTCCGCCGGTGCGGCCGCCTCTGCCGTCGGCTCGCCCAGCGGCAGGGCGCGGCGCCACGCTTGCGCGGCCCCGTCGTAGCGTCCTGCCTTGAACTCCGCCTCCCCGAGCCGCCACCACGCCGGGCCGAAGGCCGGAGCGGCGGCGACGACCTGGCGCAGTCCGTCGGCCAGTCCCTCGGTGTTGCCGCGCAGGCCGTGCGCCAGCGCGCGGTAGTAGGTCCAGCGCCACGCGCCGCCGCTCAGCGCCTCGGCCGCCGCGTAGGCGCGGACGGCGTGTTCCAGGAACAGGTCGGCGTGGTAGGCGAGGCCGAGCGCCCCCACCGCCTCGGCGGACGTGGGCCGGTCTCTCGCGGCGCGATCCGCCGTCTCGAGGTGTTCGCGCAGCGCCGGCGGCTGGCCCGAGAGCTCGGGAAGCGCGGGCAGCCGCGCCGCGTACGCCGCCCGCCTTGCCTGGGAGACCCCCGCGTAGAGCAGCACGCCCCCGAGCACGGAGACGGCGGCCCAGGCCAGCCACCGGCGACGGCGCGGTCCCGAACGCCCGGCCGCGGCGGGCGGCTCGGCTGGCGTGGCGGCCCCGCGGGGTGCGTCCTGATCGTTCCTTGCGCCAGCGGGCGGTCCGGCCGGGGCGGCGGCCCCGCGGCGCGCGTCCCGATTATCCCCTGCGCCGGCGAGCGGTCCGGCCGGGGCGGCGGCCCCGTGGCGCGCGTCCTGATCGTCCCTTGCGCCGGCGGGCGGTCCGGCCGGGGCGGCGGCCCCGCGGCGCGCGTCCCGGCGGGAGTCCCCAGCCGCGATCGGTCCGGCGGGCGGTCCGGCCGGCCGAGCTGCGCCGCGGCGGGTGTCACGGCGACGGCGAGCCACGGTTGCTCCAGACGGTCACCCGCGACATCCGGTCGAAGGGACCGCTGATATGCATGCCGCCGGTGACGAGATCGGCGGTGCCGTCGTTGTCGAGGTCGCCCGCCGCCAGCGTGATGAGGTGCGTCGGCGAGCGCGCGATGCGATGCAGGGCGAACTGCATCTGCCCGTTGTTCTCCAGCCACACGAGGCTGTGCGCGGTCTCGTCTTCCCAACGGTTGTAGGCGCTCGACACCACCACGTCGAGGTCGCCGTCACTGTCGAGATCGACGGCCTGGGGGCTCGACGCGCCCGACAGGTCCGCGATGCGGTGCGGCTCGAAGGCCAGATCGCCGCGGTTCTCCAGCCACTGCACGCCGTGCCACGGCCGGCTGTTGGCCGGCGCGTAGTCGAACGCGTCGCCGTTGCTGTGCAGGATGTCGAGGTCTCCGTCCCGGTCGAGATCGACGAGGGTGATCCAGCTCGAGCCGAAGTCCGGGTTCGTGGTGCCCCAGAGCAGCTGCGACTGCAGCTCGTCGCCCGCGAAGGTCCAGATCTCCTCCCATTCCTGGCTGACCAGCGTCACGATGTCGAGGGCGTCGTCGTCGTCGAGGTCGACGACGATCGCGTTGATGGCGCCCGAGAACCGTTGCAGGACGTGGGCCTCGAACGCCCATTCGCCCCGGTTCTCGAGCCACAGCGTTTCTCCGTGGTCGTAGCCGAAGGCGGCCACCGCGAGGTCGGGGTCGCCGTCGCGGTCGAGATCGCCCGCCCGGACGTCGGCGACCCGGGGAATTCCCTCTGCCGCCACGTGGCTGGTGAACCGCTGATTCCCGTCGTTCTCGAGAACGACGACCGAGCCGATGCGCAGGTCGCTCGGGAAGAGCTCTCCCAGGCTCGCGACCAGGAGGTCGAGGTCGCCGTCGCCGTCGAAATCGGTCGGCTCCACGTGCGCCGGCGCCCGGATGTCGTCGGCAATGGACTGTTCGGTGTAGGTTCCCGCCGGGAACTGGCGGATCCAGACAACCTGGTTCCGGACCGCGTCGCAGGCCAGGATGTCCGGGAGGCCGTCGGCGTCGAGGTCGACGATCTCGACGTGCGCGATCTGCGGCCGCTCGCCGTCGCGGCGCGGGTCGCCGACCGGCTGCGCCGTGAAGAAGTCCGACGGCGCTCCGTCGGGCAGGATGGCGCCGCGCTCGTCGACCGGGGTCTCACGGCCGGGCGCGGCGCCGCATGCCCACGCCAGGGCGCACAGCAGACCGGCCCCCGTTCCTCGAACGACCGGCGGGAAGATCGATTGCGCCCAGGCTCGACAGGGTGACACCAGGTTCGACTATACCAGACACGCGGCGACGACCCGGCCGCTGTCGTATAATCGCCGCGACCACTCGCATTCTCACCATGCCTTCGAGTCCAGGTAGCGCCTCGGGCGCTCCCGTGTGATCGCGCGATCCTGCTGATGCCGTCCATCGCCATGGTTGGCCGGCGCGTGCGAGCCCGCGGTGCAACGGCGCCCCGGGGCGCTTGCCGCCGGGTCCTCGCCTCGACCGTCGCCTGCGGGCTGCTCGCCGGTCTCTGGGCATGCTCCCCGGCCCTCGACGTCGACGCTCTCCGCCTTGCCGCCGAGCAGGGCGACGTCGACGCGCAGCTCGATCTCGGGTCGATGTACGGCGAGGGTCGCGGGGTTCAGCGGGACGATGCGGAGTCCGCGCGTTGGCTTCGGCTCGCGGCCGACCAGGGGCTCGCGGCGGCGCAGGGCCGGCTCGGGGAGATGTACGCGGAGGGGCGCGGGGTTCCCCGGAGCGACGCGGAGTCGGCGCGTTGGCTTCGGCTCGCGGCCGACCAGGGGCTCGCGGCGGCGCAGGGGCAGCTCGGGGCGCTGTACGCCGGGGGCTACGGGGTTCAGCGGGACGATGCCGAGGCGGTGCGGTGGCTTCGGCTCGCGGCCGATCAGGGGGACGCCAGGGCGCAGGGGCAGCTCGGGGCGCTGTACGCGGGAGGGCGCGGGGTTCAGCGGGACGATGCGGAGTCGGCGCGTTGGCTTCGGCTGGCGGCCGACCAGGGGCTCGCCGAGGCGCAGGGCCGGCTCGGCATGCTGTACGCGGTGGGGCGCGGGGTTCCGCGGGACGACGCGGAGGCCGTTCGGTGGCTTCGGCTGGCGGCGGCGCAGGGGTTCGCCGAGGCGCAGGGCCAGCTCGGCATGCTGTACGCGGAGGGGCTCGGGGTCGCGCGGGACTATGCCGAGGCCGTCCGGTGGTATCGCCTCGCGGCCGACCAGGGGGATGCCCAGGCACAGGCCAACCTCGGGTTCGCGTACGGCGAGGGGCGCGGGATCCAGCAGGACGATGCGGAAGCGGTTCGGTGGCTTCGGCTGGCCGCCGAGCAGGGGCACGCTCTCGCGCAGGGCCAGCTCGGCATGATGTACCTCGTCGGCGGCGGGGTGGGTCAGGACGAAGCCGAGGCGGCGCGTTGGCTTCGGTTGGCGGCCGAGCGGGGGCTCGCCGAGGCGCAGCTCCAGCTCGGGATCCTGTACGCCCAGGGCGGCGGGGTGGGTCAGGACGAAGCCGAGGCGGCGCGGTGGTTCCGCCGCGCCGCCGACCAGGGACACCCCCAGGCCCAGGCCAGCCTCGGGGCGATGTACGCCGGGGGGCTCGGCATTCCGCAGGACGATTCGGAGGCGGAGCGGTGGTTCCGCCTCGCGGCCGAGCAGGGGGACGCCCAGGCCCAGGCGAATCTCGGGGCCCTGTACGCCGGCGGACGCGGCGTGCCGCAGGACGATGCGGAAGCGGTGCGGTGGTTCCGCCGCGCCACCGAGCAGGGACACCCCCAGGCGCAGTACTACCTGGGGTTCGCGTACCTCGAAGGCAGCGGGGTCCCGCAGGACGATTCGGAGGCGGTGCGGTGGTTCCGCCTCGCGGCCGACCAGGGATACCCCGACGCGCAGTACTACCTGGGGTTCGTCCACGCCGAGGGCCGCGGCGTTCCGCAGGACGATGCCGAGTCGGCGCGATGGGTGCGGCTGGCGGCCAACCAGGGGCATCCCTACGCGCAGGGCCACCTCGGCCGCCTGTACGCCGAGGGCCACGGCGTCGCGCAGGACCTCGTGGCCGCCCACATGTGGTTCAGCCTCGCCGCCCTGCAGGTTTCGCCGGCGGAGCGCGCCGCCTTCGTCCAGGCCCGCGACGCCGTCGCGAGCCGGATGACGGCCGAGCAGATCGCCCGGGCGCAGTCCAACCTGCGCGCGATGTCCGGTGGAATCGGCGGTCCCTAGTGGTATGTCTGCGTAATGGCTTTACACATTCGCACCCGTGGCCGAAACACTGCGAAACCGGCGGTTTTCAGGCACCGGTTGGGGTATTGTCGTGTCGGGCCCCGGGAGCTGAACCGTAAGATTGTCACTGTGACATACCACTAGCAGTCCGAGGTGGAACCCCGCGTTGCACCGAATGCAGCGGGGACTTTCGCCACGAGCTGCCAGGAGCCTGCGCCGTAGAAGTTTCGCGCCAGCAAAACTTCCAACGCGACCGTAAGGTCGCGCGAGGGCCGTCAGCTCGGCGTTTCGCCGGCGTCGGTCGCCGGGGCGCGCAGCCGGCTGTCGAGGGCGCGGAGCCGTTCCTGCACGTGTCTGTCGAGATCGGAGATCTGCTTCGATGCCTGGGCGTTGAGCACGGCCACTTGGGCGTCGACCCGGTCGATCCGGGTGTCGAACCCGCGCAGGCGACGGTCGAGGCCGTCGATCCGGGTGTCGAGTTCGCCCAGGCGGCGGTCGAGGCCGTCGAGCCGCATGCCGAGTTCGCCCGTGCGGCGGTCGAGGCCGTCGAGTCGAGTGCCGAGTTCGCCCAAGCGTCGGTCGAGGCCGTCGAGCCGCCTGTTGGACAGATTCCCGGGGTCGTTCATCCGCTCGGCCAGCGTCCTGGCGAGGGCTTCGGGTATACGACCCTTGACCCAGCTCTCGATCACGATCAACAGGACGACGAGATTGGCGATGCCTTGACCCAGCTCTCGATCACGATCAACAGGACGACGAGATTGGCGATGCCGACCAACAGCCCCATACACGCCATCATAACCGAGGGACAACCGTTGGCGGCCCGGGTTTTTCGGGACCGTCCACCGGTTCCCCGTGGGCTCCGGAGAGCGTGGCTGCTCCGGCAGGGCGAAGCGCGGATTGATCCAGCTCACGGCGCCGTTCCACGGCCCAGACTCCTCGCCCGGAAATCGTCGCCCGACGGCTCCGCTTGCCGCTCGACCCGCCCTTCGAGAGCCCGCGGCGTCCCCGGCCGCTGGCGGAATCGCACCGGAGCGATTAGCATTAGTGCAGGTCCCCAACGCCGAAGGAGTGGTCCCCTGGGTCTGACAGACCGGCTGTTCGGCCGGAAACCGAAGGAAGACGCCCCGGATCCCCTCGCGGATCTGGTCCTCGAGAAGCTCAAGGTCGGCTATCTGGTCGACTACGACCTCCACACCTGGGAGGTGACCGCCTACTGCCGCTACCGGTTCTCGGGCCGGGACGACGACATCGAGGAGTGGGAGCTCACGCGGAGCGGGGAGCAGCGCTATCTCGAGCGGGCGGACGACGCCTGGTCGCTGTCGAGCCGCATCGCCGTCGGCGACATCGACGGCGACGTCCGGCAGCACATTCTCGACCACGACGATCCGCCGGAACGCATCGTCTTCCGGGGCGCCGCCTACCGTCTCGATGCCTCCTGCGCCGGGCACCAGTTTCCAGACGGCGCCGGCGCCGGCGAGCAGGTCATCCGCTGGGAGTACGTGGACGGGGCGGAGACCGCGTTCGTCGGCATCGAGCAGTGGAGCGAGACGGAGTTCACGGCGGCCGCCGGCCGCGTGGTCGAGGACTATCAGTTCACCCACATTCTGCCCGGGAGTCCGGAATGAACCGCCGCTTTCCTCCAACGTCGCGCCCGTGGATGGGTGGCCGCCGCAGGGCGCCGGGAGCCCGCGGTGAAGCCGCGCGGCGGGGTCTCTGCCGCGTGCTGCTGGCCGTCGCGCTGCTCACCGCCGCGTCCTGCGAGACACAGTCGCCCCTCGATCGGATCCGGCAGCAGCTCGAGGGGTACCCGGAGTACTCGGTGGTGCTGCAGGACATGACCGACGAGGGGTGGGGATATTCGCATCAGTACCGCGTCGCCGTCGGCCAGCCGCAACCCGGATCGGAGGAGCCGGTCTACACCGAGCATGTTCTCGAGTGGCAGGATGTCGACTCCGGGACCTACGAGCGCTATCGGTCGTCGCTCGGCATGGTCGTCCTGTCGAAGGGCGCCGGCGGGACCGTCGATCGGGACGAGCATCCGCCCGGCTACCAGCAGGTGGGGGACGAGCGGTACGGGCAATGGCGCAACGACGGGGGCGGTCGATCGTTCTGGGAGTTCTACGGCCAGTACGCGTTGCTGAGCAACCTCATGGGCGGCTTCGGGCGTCCCATCTACCGGGACGACTGGAACGGCTATCGGGACGCGCGAGGCCGCGGCCAGACGTACTACGGGCCCGGCGGCGGCGTGTACGGCACCAACGGGTCGACCACCCGGCAGACCAGCCCCGACTTTTTCCGCCGGCAACAGGCGCGTCAGGCGACGCAGAGCCGGTCGTTCGGCCAGCGCGTCAGCGGTCGCATGGCCGGCGGCGTCCGCAGCTTCGGGAAATAGGCCTCGGGAGGCGTGTGATGTCCGTGGATCAGATCCTGGCCGGTTTCGTCTACCTGGCGGTCGTTCTCGTCCTGCTGGCCGTCGGCAAGTGGGTGTACGACGTACTCCACCGGCGTTTCGTGCTCCGGGTCGAGTTGCTCGAGAAGGACAACCTGGCCCTGGCCGTCACCGTCGCCGGCTACTATCTGGGGCTCGTGATCGTGCTGGGCGGGGTTCTGTCCGGACCCGCCTCGATCAGTCTCCTCGACGACGTCATCGGTCTCGCGATCTACGGCGGACTAGCCATCGTGCTGCTCAACCTCTCGGCCTGGGTCAACGACCGGCTCGTGTTCTCGAGATTCGACAACGAGCGCGAGATCGTCGAAGACCGCAACGTCGGCGTCGGCATCCTCGAAGGGGCCAACTACGTCGCGGTGGGCATGATCACGGCCGGCGCGATGTCCGGCGCGGGGGGAATGCTGCCGGGGCTGGTGTTCTGGGTCACCGGTCTCGCCGCCCTCGTCATCGCCGGAATCCTGTACGACCGGATCACGTCGTACGACCTCCACGACCAGATCGAACGGAACAACATCGCGGTCGCGATCGCCTTCGCCGGGGTCCTCGTCGGGTTCGGCAACGTCATCCGCCTCGCCGGCGAGGGAGACTTCGTGTCCTGGAACGAGAGCCTGACCGAGTTCGGGTACTACTTGGCGGTGGGATTGATCCTGCTGCCCCTCGTCCGGCTCTTTGCCGACAAGGTGCTGTTGCCCGGCGCGCGACTGACGGACGAGCTGGTGCAGGAGCGGCCCAATACGGGGGCCGGCGTCATCGAAGGCGTGTCCTACCTCGCCGCTTCCATGTTGATCGGATTGGCGCTGTAGAAGCCCGTGGTTGGACCGCGGGGGTCTTGCCACCGCAGGGCCGGCGGATGGGTCTCGGCGGTGGCACAGACGCAAGAGCCCGCGTCGAAACCGGGCTCTTGCCACGGGCTTCTGAGCCGCCGCCGGAGCCGCAGGTGCCGGTTCGCGGGCGAAGCCCGGCCGCCGCTGGCGGGGCGGCCGCATGGAACATGAGCATCCTCACGTCCCCGGTGGGGCGGACGGTCAGTCGGTTTCTCGGCTTCATGCGCCGGGAGAACCTGTTCCGGCTCTTGGGGGTCATCGCGGTCCTGATCCTGGGCGGGACGGCGGGTCTCGCGTTCTTCGAGGGCCGGTCGCTGCCCGACGCGCTCTGGTGGTCCGTCGTCACCCTGACCACCGTCGGCTTCGGCGACATCTCTCCCGTCTCGCTCGGCGGCCGCCTGATCGGCGCGGTGCTGATGTTCTTCGGCATCGGCGTGCTCGGCATGTTCACCGCCACCATCGCCGGGGTG
Source organism: Vicinamibacterales bacterium (assembly GCA_965206705.1). Classification (GTDB taxonomy): domain Bacteria; phylum Acidobacteriota; class Vicinamibacteria; order Vicinamibacterales; family UBA8438; genus JAJEEA01. Next base: position 465,302 of record CBDBKJ010000003.1, read on the forward strand.
TTCGTCGAGCAGCGCATGAGGAAGGACCGGGGCATGGAGTCGTACGAGTTCAAACGGCACATCATCCTGTGCGGCTGGAACGGTCGGATGAAGGAGATCCTGGCCGACCTGCGGGCCGATGCGCGCTGCGCCGACGACGACATCGTGCTGGTGGCGGACGTCGACGCGAAGCCCGTCGCCGACGACAAGCTCCACTTCGTGCGCGGCGACGTGACCGAGGAGAACCTGAAGCGGGCCGGCATCGAGACTGCCGCGACCGCTGTCATTATCGGGGATCGGACGCTCGACTACAGCGCGCGGGACGCCAAGACGGTGCTGTCGACGCTCACCGTCGAGAGCCTCAACCGGGACGTCTACTCCATCGTCGAGCTGGCCACCGAGGCGAACGTGCGGCACTGCGAGCGGGCCCACGCCGACGAGATCGTCGTGGGGGCCGAGCTGTGCAGCCGGGTCATGTCGACCGCGGCCCTCGACCACGGCATCTCCACCGTGCTGCGCGAACTGCTGAGCGCCCGCGTCGGGCAGGACCTGGTCACCGTGCCGGTGCCGCCCGCGCTGGCCGGCCGGCCGTTCTTCGAGGTGTTCTCCGCCCTGAAGCGGGACGGGGACATGATCGCGGTGGCGATCAAGCGGCAGGAGAACGGCGCCATCGTGACCAACCCCGCCGCCGATACCGAGGTCGCTGCCGCCGACCGCCTCGTGGTGATCTCGGCCCGCGGACGGAGGGCGGCCGCCGCGCAGTGAACCAACGCCCGCACGGGCGGTGAACCTGGTCTCTGCCACGGGACGGGCAGTGAACCTGGCGCCCGCGCGGATCGTCAATCAGAAGAGAATCCCGGCGCGGCTGCGACCGCGAACGGCGGGCGCGGCGCCGGCGAACGGGAACGCGCAAGGAGGCGCGATGGATGTCTGAGCATCTCGATACGGTCAAGGGCCATCTGCTCGATCTCGGGCTCACGATCGTCGCGGAGAACGAAGCTGACGATTTGGTGGTGGTCGACGACGAGGACAACGGCATCAAGCAGTTGGTCATCGACTGCGAGCCGCCCATCGTCATTATCGAGCAGTTGATCGGCGCAGTGCCGCCCGAGCCCGGCGATCTCTTCACCCGGCTGCTGCAGATGAACAACACGCTGGTGCACGGCGCGTTCGTCCTCGACGAGACGGCCGGGCGCATCTTCTACCGCGACACGCTGCAGCTCGCCAACCTCGACCTGAACGAGCTCGAAGGCTCGGTCCGGGCCCTCTCCCTGGCGCTGGCCGAGTACGGCGCCGAGCTGATCACGTACTGGAAGAAGTAGCCATGAGTATCTTCAGCAGAATGTTCAAGGTCGCCCAGTCGAACGCCCACTCCGCGATGGATCAACTGGAGGATCCGATCAAGATGACCGAGCAGGGCATTCGGGATCTCAAGAAGAACCTCCAGGCCGCGATGGTGAGCCTCGCCCAGGTGAAGTCGCTCGCCATTCGCATGCAGAAGGAGAGCGACGACCACAAGAAGCGGGCGGCGGAGTACGAGCGCAAGGCGATGCTCCTGCTCCGGCGGGCCGAGGCCGGCGAGATGGCGGCGGCCGAGGCGGAGCTTCTGGCCACCTCGGCGCTGGCGAAGAAGGACGAAGAGGTGCGGCAGGCGGGCCGGGTGGGCGCCGATCACGAGACCCAGCGGCGGATGGCCGACCAGCTCCAGGCCAAGGTGGAGGACCTCAAGCGGCAGATCGCCAAGTACGAGAACGAGGTGATCACCCTGCGCGCCCGCGCCCGCACCGCGTCGTCGATGCGCAAGATCAACCAGCAGCTCGCCGGCGCCGACGCTTCCGGCACCGTCGCGATGCTCGAGAAGATGAAGCACAAGGTGCAGGAGGAGGAGTCTCTCGCCGAGGCCTACGACCAGCTCGCCGACGTCGGCGGCACCATCGACGAGGACATCGACCGGGCCCTGGCCGCGCCCTCCCCCGGCGCCGGCGCCGACTCGCTGGCCGAGCTCAAGAAGAAGATGGGCATCGCGCCGCCCGCGTAGCGGGGAAGCGGCGCCTGCGGCTTCCCCGTCGCCTGGCGGCGCCGCCGTCGCCCCCCCCAACCGACCCTGCCGGGAGTCTGCACCGTTCCACGGCGCAGACTCCTGATCTACAGCGAGGTCGCGTGGGCGTGGCCCAGCGCCCGCATCACGTCCTCGGCCGCCCGCACCCCGTGGTACTGCGCCTCTTCGAAGACCGAGATGCCGCTCATGTCGGAGTGGGCGAAGCGGATGGCGCCGTGCGGCGCGGCGGCCCGGCGCCGCGCCTCGCCCCAGACGAAGCCGGGGGTCGGCCGGATCATCGCGTGCCCCCACTGCATGACGTCGATGCGGGTCACCCGGGACTCGATGTCGGGATGGGCCTGCACGAGGTCGGCGAGAATCAGTGACGCCCAGTCGCGCCATTCGCGCTCGAGCATCCAGGCGCGGGCGGCGTCGGGGTTCGGGACGGCGAGCGGCAGGTACCAGGTCAGCACGCTGGGCCCCGGCGCCGTCCGCAGGTCCTGGTGGGTCGCGACGACGTAGCCGAGCGACGGGCTGTCGAAGAGCACGTTGTCCCAGGCCGCGCCGTCCGGCGGCCGATCCACCGTCAGATTGGCGACCACCCACGGGCTGTAGGTGAACGACTCGAGGCCGGGCAGGGCGTACCCGTCGATCACGTAGGGCGCCGTGAACCGGGGCAGGGCGTAGATGCAGTGCCGCGCCCGGAACCGCACCGCGGTGTCGGTGCGGGTGTCGATGGCGTCGACGTCGACGCCGCCGCCCGGTACGCCGCGGTCGCCGGCGTTCCCGGTCGGACGCAGGCGATAGACCAGCATCCCCGGGCGGACGTTTCCGCCCACCCGGTCGAGGAAGTGCCGGACGATGCGCCCGTTGCCCTCGGGCCAGGTCAGGTACTCGACGTCGTCGGGGCGCGAGCAGAAATAGTGCCACCCCGCCCAGGCGGAGGTCGTCTCGAGCGTACAGCCGTAGTCGTCGCGGCAGCAGTAGTCCACGTACCAGCGCAGCCGGGGAGAGGACCAGCCGGCCCCGTCGAAGTACTCGCGCATCGACATCCGGTCGAGCTCGACGATCGCGGGGTCGGTGGCGCCGGCCGCGATCGGGAGGGCGAACGCCCGGCGGCCCCGCGCGTCCCGATAGTCCCGATACCGCCGCATCTGCCCCTCGAACGCCGCGAGCTCCGCCGCCGCGGCGGAACCGCCGGCGGGGTCCACCACGTCTCGCGCCGACAGCCCCTCGCGCCACCCGCCGTCGATGAACAGGCGCTCCTGGGGGGCGTGGCAGAGATGCCGCGGGTCGTAGACCGGCTCGCCGTCCGGGCCGGTGTCCAGGATCAGGCCCATCTCGGCCACCAGCTCGCGGGTCGCCGTCGCCTCGGCGGTGGGGACCGGCAGATAGTGCGCGCCCCAGGGGTACGCCGAGACCTCGTTCTCCCCCCACCGCGCGTTGCCCCCCGCCTCTGCCTCGAGCTCGAGCACCACGAAGTCGCGCACGCCGCTCCGCGCGAGCTTCCACCCCGCGGACAGCCCCGCGATGCCCGCGCCCACGATGACCACGGGGACGTCGCGGACCTGTTGCGGCTCGGGCCGGGCGCCCTCCCGCAGTCGATGCCCGGTCTGATGCGACGCGCCCACGATCTCGCCGGTGATGCGCCCGCCGTCGAGGGCCCGCTCGGCCGAGGCGGGCGGCCGGGGGCCGCAGCCGAGGGCCATCGCCGCGGCGGCGCCGGGACCGATCCGCAGCACGTCCCGGCGCGTCAGTCCGCGGCTCGGCAGGATCCGGGGTCCGGTCATCGGCCGGTCAGCGGCTCGTGGCTGGCAGAACCCCGCGTGGCGCCGGCGGGCTGCAAGGCGCCGGCGGGCTGCAAGGCGCCGGCGGGCTGCAAGGCGCCGGCGGGCTGCAAGGCGCCGGCGGGCTGCAAGGCGCCGGCGGGCTGCAAGGCGCCGGCGGGCTGCAAGGCGCCCGGGTGACGAGGGAGCATATTGGGCATAGGTGACGGCGGAGCACAACGCAGCTCCGCGAACAACGCAGTTCAGGCAGGATACATCGCGGGTCGAATGCAGCGGGGCCTTTTGCCAGGGCGGTCAGGGGCGGCTCCGTGCGTACTGTGCCCAGCCCTCCGCGTGGTACTGCACCAGGATCTGGTTGTTCAGCTGGTTCACCTCCGCCGGCACCGCCGCCATGTCGGCCGGGAACTCGAACAGCGACCGCGCGGTCGCCGGGGTCAGAAACCGCAGCTCCGGCGGGAACGCATCGGACAACGCCAGCGGTTCCGGCGACGCCAGCACGTAGCCCCATTCTCCGAAGGTCGGGACCGGCGCGTGGTAGGGCCGGGCGTGCAGCCCGACTGCGCGGACGGTCTCGACGACGCTCCAGAACGCCCGGCGGGAGACGAGCGGCGAGGTGCTCTGGATGGCGGCCGCGCCGCCGGCGTTCAGGTGGCCCGCGAGCCGCCGGTAGAAGGTGGTCGTGTACAGCTTGCCGAGCGAGTAGGTGCGGGGGTCGGGAAAGTCGACGACGATGAAATCGTAGCGGGCGGGGTTGGACTCGAGCCAGACGAAGGCGTCGGCGTTGACCACCTCGACCCGGGGCGAGCGCAACGCGTTGCCGTTGAGGGCGGCGAACGCATCGTGGTTTCGGAAGATCTCGGTCATCATCGGGTCGAGATCCACGAGCGTGACCTCGCGGACGCGGTCGTCCTTCAGGATCTCGCGGACCGCCATGCCGTCACCCCCGCCCAGCACCAGCGCGCGGCGGGGCGCGGCGACTGCGGCCAGCCCGGGATGGACCAGCGCCTCGTGATAGCGGTACTCGTCGAGGGTCGAGAACTGCAGGTTGCCGTTCAGGAACAGCCGGACCCCGTCGCCGCCGCGCGTCAGCACGATGCGCTGATAGGGAGACGACCGCGACAGGATGACCGGATCGTCGTAGAGCCGCCGCTCCGACCAGGTCGTCAGGTCGTCCGCGAACACCGCGCCCAGCCCCAGCACCGCGAGCGCGGCATAGGCCTGCGCGGTGAGCCACGGCCGCCGATGGTGCCGGCGGAAGCGGTGGCAGGTCCACACCGCGACCAGCACGTTGAGCCCGCCGAAGACGAACGACGACCGCATCAGTCCGACCTGCGGCACGAGCCACAGTGGAAACAGCAGCGACGCCGCCAGCGCGCCCAGGTAGTCGAGCGACAGGACCCGCGAGACGAGGTCGTGCAGCGGAAACTCGTCCTCGAGAATGCGGATGAGGAACGGGATCTCCAGCCCCACCAGCACCCCGGTGGCGGCGACCCAGCCGTAGAGCACGACGCGGAAGGTGTCGATCTCGGCGAACGCGAAGAAGAGCGCGGGGGAGGAGAGGCCGCCGACGAGGCCCACCAGGATCTCGATCTCGATGAACCGGGTGAGAAGATCGCGCCGGACGTGGCGCGACAGATACGATCCCACGCCCATCGAGAACAGATAGACGCCGATGACCGTCGAGAACTGCGTGACGCTGTCGCCCAGCAGATAGCTGGCGATGGTGCCCGCGAGCAGCTCGTAGATCAGCCCGCAGGTGGCGATGGTGAAGACCGAGATCAGCAGGACGCGGGTCCCGGCGCCGATGGGCTCGGCCGGCGCGGCGCGCGGGTCGTCCGGGGGGGCGTCGGGCTGCACGTCCAGAGGGGCCATGCTCTAACGATACCGCGGCGCGGGGCCCGTTCGCCGCGCGGCCCTGTGGCAAGAGGCCCCGCGGGGTTCTGCCACGGGCTGCTACCGGCGCCCGAACGAGTAGCGCACGCCGGTCTGGGCCTGCCACCGGCTGCGCAGGTCGTCTCGGGTGAACCGGTCGCCCTCGAAGCCCGGCCGCGCGGGCGAGTTCAGGCTGTAGATGTATCGGCCGGTGGCGTCGTCGACGCTGGAACGGACGGGCTGGAGGTTCTGGAAGAAAGCGAACTCGACCAGGCCGTTCGCACGGTCGAAGGCGTTGGTCAGGTTCTGGACGTCGAGAAAGAACTCGATCTCGTTGCTTCCCGCCGGCACGTCGATGCCCACGCGGAGGTCGAGCAGGGAGACCCACGGTCCCCGGCAGGCGTTCCGCGGCACGATCGCGCCCCCGGCGACGTCGCAGCCGTCGGTCAGAAACCGCATCAGGTCGTCGAACGAGCCGTTCCCGACGATGATCTCGTCGGCGCTGCGCGGCACGTAGAGCAGGTCGTTGCCCCGGGTTCCGTCGCCGTTGGAGTCGCTGCCGTCGAGGTAGCTGTAGGGCCGGCCCTGCCGGAGATCGTAGTAGGCGGCCAGGGTCACGGCGGCCGGGCCGGCCGGAATCCGGTACGAGCCCGACAGGCTGAAACGGTGCCCCGGCGAGAAGTCCGACACCGCGGCCGGCACCGCGTTCGGGTTGCCGTCGTTGTAGAGGTACCGCCAGTTCGACGTGGCCTGGCTCGACCCGCCGTCGTTGACGGTCCGCGACTGGCCGTACAGGTACGAGCCGCTCATGAACCAGTTGTCGCCGAACCGCTTCTCCAGCTTGCCGGCGAGGGTCCAGCTGCCGCCCTCGCCGGTGTTGGTCAACAGGATGACGTTGCTGTAGTCCCGGTGCAGGCGCGCGTGCGTCGGTCGCCCGTCCGGCGCGGCCCCGGTCTCGACGAGGTTGAGGTTCCGGTAGTCGATGTCACGGACCGTCCGCGAGAACAGCAGCTCGACGCTGCCGACGAGGCCGAAGACCCCGAGATCCCGGTCGTAGGCGAGGTTGCCCCGCAGGAGCTGGGGGAACCGATACTCGGGATCGACGAGGTTGATCTCGTTGGTGGACGCCGAGCCGATGCCGGTGGGCTGGGCGTTCGGATCGGGAGAGAACGGAATCCGGTTGTCCGGGTCGAAGAACACCCGGATGCGCTGGAACTCGTTCCCGGTGTTCGAGTACTGATTGGACAGCCAGACGTACGGCGTCCGGCCGTGGAACAGGCCGAGCCCGCCGCGCACCTGTTGGCGGATCTCTCGGCTCGGGCTCAGGTCGTAGTTGAACCCGACCCGCGGCGACCAGTTCCGGGTGGCGGGCACCACGTCGGTTCTGCGGCCGTAGAGCGTGTCGACCAGCGGGTTGGCCGCCGGCAGGTCCGGAAAGATGGGTGCATCCAGCCGCAACCCGTAGGTCAGCGTCAGATCGTCGCGGACCCGCCACTGATCGCCGGCGTAGAAGCCGAGCTGATAGACCCGGAACGCCGCCGCCTGCCGCGGGTCGGCGGTCCGCGAAAAGCTGTAGCTGTAGGACTGGGCGAGCCCCTGCTCGAAGAGGGCGGGGCTCGCGAACTCGTAGACGCCGAAGTTGTCCCGGATGAACAGATTGCGGAACTCGAACAGCTCGTTGTGGGTTCCGACGGTCAGCTGGTGGCGGCCGAGCACCCAGGTCAGGTCGTCGTGAATCTCGATGATGGTCTGGTCGAGCGCGTTCGCGGTCGAGAACTGCTCGGTGCCGAAACGAATTTCCTCGCCGCCGTCGAGGGTGATGGTGACCTGCGGAAACGGGTCGGCGCGCGGCCCCCGGCGATCGCGGATCCGCTGGTAGCTGATCCGGGCCTGGTTCACGGCGCTTCCCAGCGTGCTGTCGAGCTGCCCGACCGTCGAGTTCGTGTCGCTCCGGAACCGGTAGAAGTTGTCGGAGAAGCGGTATCGGAAGTTCGACTGCGATCCGACGTCCGCGTCGCCGCCCACGTAGTTGTGCCGCACCGACAGCCGATGCCCCGGCGAGAGGTTGATGTCCGAACGCACGAAGAACTTGTCGTTCGGGTTCCCGCGGATGATCTCGCCGAAGCCGCCCGGGACGTCGTAGTCGTAACGGTGGCTCGCCGCCTGCGCGATGCGTTGCGCCGCCGCCAGGTTGCCGAAGTCGACGCCGGACGAGCCGTCGAGGGAGTAGCCCACCGGGGTCTCGCGGCGCTGCCGGTCGAAGTTGGTGAAGAAGAACGCGCGGTTTCTCGCGATCGGCCCGCCCACGCTCGCGCCGTACTGCCGGTCGAAGAAGGTCGCGATCGGCACGTCGTCGACGCCGGCCCCGACCAGCGCCTCGTTGCGGCTGTAGAGGTAGGTCGTCCCGCTTAAGGTGTTCGCGCCGCTGCGGGTGATGACGTTGATGCCGCCGCCCGAGAAACCGCTCTGCCGCACGTCGTAGGGGGCGACCACCAACTGCAGCTCGCTGACCGCGTCGAGGCTGATGGGCTGGGTGTTGGCCTGGCCGCCCGGCGTCCCCTGTCCGGCAAGGCCGAACACGTCGTTGTTCACGGCCCCGTCGATCTGGATGTTGTTGTACCGCCCGCTGCGGCCCGCCACGCTGAGGAAGCTCTCGGAGTCGGCGTTCCGGCTTGTCTTGACGAAGAACGGATTCGTTCGGGCGAAGTCCTGGAGGCTCCGCTCGGGGTCGGCAGGGTCTCGATGACGCCGGCCGCGACGCTGGCGGTGGTGCCCGACCGCCCCGGCGAGAACACCGAGCTCGCATCCGCGGTGACCACCACCGCCTCGGTCACCGTCGCGAGCTGCAGCGTGATCGGCACCTCCGTCGTCTCGCCGAGGGTGACGACGACGCCCGACAGCGCCCGCGTCCCGAAGCCGCTCATGCCGACCTCGAGGGCGTAGGGGCCGACCGGCACGTCGAGCAGGTCGAAGCGGCCGTCGACCCGGGCGAACGCTTCGTAGGGGGTGCCGGTCGGCACGTGCACCGCGGCTATCACCGCGCCGGGCAGCACCCCCTGCTGGGGGGTCCATGACGACCCCGCCCAGCGCCCCCGTCGTGGAATTCTGCGCCGAGGCGGGGACCGCGAGCAGGGCCAGGGCGATCACATCGAGGAACAGTCTCACGCGCGACATCGCTGGCTCGCCCGCTCAGTACCGGAAGAGATACTGCAATTTCAGGAAGACCGCGCGGTTCGTCCGCTGGCGCCCGATCGTGCGCAGGCCCCGGCCGCCGACGTCGTGCCAGTCGAGCAGAGCCCCGTCGATTCGATCGGCCTGCTGATAGTGGTCGTCGTAGCCGGCGTAGAAGACGGTGCCCGCGTTGACGCGGTAGGTGAAGAGGAAGCTCAGGTCCAGCGTCCCGTCCCGCGTATTGTACTCGCCGATGTTGCGGAAGAGCAGGCGGTTGCTGAGCTGGTAAGTCGTGAGGGCACGGTAGATCCGGACATCGAACCCCGCGCCGCCGTCGAGGCGCGGATCGATGAAGCGGTTCGTGGTGACGTTGATTGCCGATCGCAGGCGCGAGACGGGACGCAGGTTGATCGAGGCGGTGATCCCGTGCTCCTGCCCGAGGTACGGCGCGTCCTCGTGGAAGCGGATCTGCTCGCCGCGGCGGTACTCGAGGGACAGCCCGACCCGCCGGCTCGTGTCCACCCTGCCGAAGACCCGGGCGCGGGTCTTGACGAAGTCGATGCCGCCGAACCGCTCCAGCTCCCGCCGGACGTTGGTGGCGACGAACATGTTCCGGGCCAGGGCGAGATTGATGCCGGCGTCGGAGACCTCGTCCTGCAGGACGCCCGCGAAGTCGTAGTTCCGCCCGTAGACGAACTCGGGCCCCCAGTTGCGGAGCCAGTGCTCCGGCCACCACCGGTAGCCCCCGGTCACCGAGGTATAGCGTTGATCGTTGCGGCGGACGAACCCGACGTCGGTCCTGAACTCGGGCGACAGCGCGTACGAGGACACCGCGTAGCGCAGGTTCCGGCCGCTCTTGCTGAACCTCGCGTCGAGCAGATGGCCCCGAGTCGGGTCGTCGCTCCCGCGTTCCTGGTGGTCGGTCCTCATGGCGCGGAACGCGACCGCGTGAGTGTCGCCGAGGCGGAAGTTCGAATCGACGCCGGCGAGCCGGCTGTAGCCGTCGAGCAGCTCCCGGTCGGTGAAGATGGCCCCGACGTGCGACTCGGCGTAGAGGTCGTAGCGCGCCCGGCCCACGAACGTGTGCGCGGCCTGCCCGTAGGCCGGGTCCGCGGCATCGTCCACGTTTCCCGGCGCCGCGTCGTTGGCGTACATCACCCCGAGCGAGGTCCGTCCCACCTTGCCGGTCAGCTTGGCGCCGTACGCCGGATCGACGATGGTGCGGGTGTGGACCGCGGTGATCGGCGCCCGGATGTTGAAGATCTCGGCCCCCTCGAGGAAGAAGGGGCGCAGCTCGGGGTAGAACAGCGCGAACCGCTGGTTGATCTCGATCTGCGGCAGGTCCGACTCGATCTGCGAGAAGTCGGGGTTGAACGTGACGTCGGCGGTGAGATTGGACGTCACGCCGTACTTGAGGTTCACGCCGGCCTCGGGGGACGGGTCCCGGTCGCGGAACCGGCCGGTGTCGCGGTCGAGGGAGCCGAAGCGGGTCGCGGTGAGGGTGGGCAGGATCTCGAGATTGTGGCTGCGCGAGAGGTCGGTCATGCCGTCGAGCAGGCCCATCTGGGGCAGGAAGCCGGCGATGTCGCGTGACGTCGGCGACCAGACGTCGGCTTCGTCCTTGCCGCCGATGATGCGCGCGATCTGAAGCCCCCACTGGTGGGGAGACCCGGGTTCCCGTTGCGGATACCGGAGGCTCTTGAACGGAATGGCCATCTCCGCGACGAAGCCGTCGCCGACGATCTCGGCCGCGGTCTCGAACAGCACGTTCCAGGAGGCGTCGCCGCGCGGGACGCCGAAGCGGCCGCCCCCGAGGGCCCCCGCCCGCAGAATCGCATCGCCCTGCACCCCGTAGCCGTTCACCGTGAAGACGTAGGCCCGCTGCTGGTCGAGGAACGGGTCGAAGTAGATCAGGAACAGGTCGTCCTCGACGGTCTGGTCGCGGTCGCGCCGGTTCGCCCGCATCATGCCGGGGTCGGTGTAGTGCGCGCGCAGGCCGAGATAGAGGTTGTCGCTGTCGTAGGCGACGTAGACGTCGCTCGCCTCGCTGGCGGGAGGGCCGTCGAGGGGCCGGCGCTGGACGAGCTCGTTGATGCGGGCGGCGCTGCTCCAGGCCGGGTCCTCGAGCCGGCCGTCGATGACCGGGGGTGTCGGCACCCGCGGCGGCCGGACGATCGGCCGGGCGGGGGCGGGGCGAGACGGCGCCTCCGGCCGCGGTTGGGCGTGCGCCGCGCCGCCCCCCGGGCTCGCGAGAAGGAGGGCCAGCAGCGTCATCGGCAGAAATCGCCGGCGGCGGGCCGGCGGCATCTGAAGTTCCCGGCGTGAGGCGCCGATACTGTCAGTAATCCCGCCACGTGGGATTGGTCCCGTTGCGAGCTTCTCCCATCCACGATGCCGGAGGGGCTTGCCGCAGGGACAGGGGCAAGGCAGATCGAACTCGGCAGGGAGGACCCTCATGCGACTAACGGCATCGGCGGCGGTGGTGATGAGCGTGGCGCTCCTCAGCGGCTGCGCCACGACCGGTTTCGTGGAAGAAACCGCCGCACAGATTCAAACGCAGGTCGGCGCGCAGGTCTCGCAGCTCCGCCGCGATTTGGACGATTCGGAGGCAATCGTACAGCAAACGGCGGCTCGGATTGATGCGGTCGAGCAGACGGCCCAGAATGCGTTCGCCATCGCCAGCTCGGCGGAGATGGCCGCGGGCATGGCGCAAAGGACCGCCGACCAGTTGGGCAACACCCTCGAGAGCGCGAACCGGCGTCTCGTGTACGAGATGGTGATCGACGAGAACGTCGCCGGGTTCGCGATTTCGGACGCCGCCCTGCCGGACGAGGTTCGTATGTATCTGGACCAGTTCGTGGCCGACCTGCGCGCATTGCCGATCGCGTCATTCGTGGAGATCGAAGGGCATGCGGACGCCACCGGCGCGCCCGGGAACAATGCGCGTCTCGGCATGGAGCGCGCCGACAGTGCGCGGCGGTATCTCCACGAGGCGCATCAGCTCCCTCTCCACAAGATGAGCATCATCAGCTACGGTGAAGATCAGCCGGTCGCTCCCAACGACACGCCGGAGGGGCGGGCGCAGAACCGGCGGGTCGTGTTGCGCGTCCTGGCGTAGCGCGGAGATCGTCGCAGACGGCTCCTCCCCGCTCGACCAACGCTCAGGAGTCCGCGACGCACGACGCAGACTCCTGCCAGCCGCCGGACGTGCGGGCGGAGGCGACCGACCGAAGGCGCCGCGCCATCGCCCGCCGCCGGTCGGTCCTCCTCCCCCTCGGGCCTGCAAGGCGCGAAGCCTGCCGGGCCCCGGCCCGGAAATCGTCGCCGTGCGGCTCTGCTTCCTTCCCGGCCGACCCCCGGACGATCGCGCGGTCCTGCCGCGCAGACTCCTACTCCACGATCGAGCGCCAGTTGCTCGCCAAATGCTCGGCCGTGCGCCACGCCAGGGCCTGTGCCGTCAGCGTCGGGTTCCGGGCGCCGCTCGTCCCCATGACCGAAGCGCCGAGGATGCCGAGGTTCGGCACCTCGTGCGACAGCCCGTAGCGATCGACGACGTTGGTCTCGGGGTTGTCGCCCATGCGGGTCCCGCCGTAGGCGTGGGTCGAGACCCCCATCTGTCCGCCCAGCCCGCCGCGCACCACCTCGACCGCGCCCGCCGCCCGGTACCACCGCTCCATCTTGTCCTGCAGGAACTCGGCGATGGCCAGCTCGTTGCGCTTGTACTCGGCCGTCACCCGGATCACCGGATCGCCGACGGGATCGGTGACCGTCGGGTCCAGGTCGAGGTAGTTGGACTCGTAGGGCAGCGTGGTCTTCTGGATGTAGGCGCTGTTCGTCCGGTCGGCGTTCTCGCGGATGAATGCCTTCCAGGCCGAGCCCCACGCAGGGGCGCGCCCGAACGTGCTCATGCTCGCGGCGGCGATGGGACGCCGGTCGGAGTAGACCCAGAGATTGCCGCCCCCGATGAAGTCGACGTCGCCGTGGTCGAAGTTGTCGTCGGCCCAGTCGTCGACGGCGACCCCCTGCGCGGGCAGCCCGTACCAGGCGTGCAGGTCGTAAGGGAAGAGCGCCGTGACCCCCGCCCCCTGATGATGACTGAGATAGTGCCGGCCGACCTGCGCGTGGTTGTTCGAGAGCCCGAGCGGCCACGCGCGTGACTTCGACAGCAGCAGCAGGCGCACGTTCTCGTAGGTGTAGCTGGCGATCAGGATGAACCGGGCCGGCTGGAAGAACTCTTCCCCATCCTGCAGGTAGGTGACGCCGGTCACCCGGCCCTGGTTGTCGGTCTCGATGCGCCGGACGTGGGCATGCGTGACGACGTTGAGCCGCCCCGTGGCCTCGGCCCGGGGAATCGTCGTCACCGCGGGCGAGTTCTTGGCGTCGACGTGGCACCCGCCGCGGTTGCAGAAGCCGTGATACATGCAGCCCGAGCGCCCCTGGTAGGCTCGCGAGTTGATGGCGGCGGGTCCGGGAAACGGCTGCCACGCCAGCGAGCGCGCCGAGTCCGCCATCCGGTCGAGGAACCCGGTCCAGCGCAGCGCGGGCATCGGGTAGTCACGGCGGCGGGGGCCCTCGAACGGGTTGCCGCGCTCGTCGCGCCGGCCGTCGACGTTGCCGGCCTGTCCCGAGACGCCGACCTCGTGCTCGACCCGGTCGTAGTAGGGCTCGAGCTCGGCATAGCCGAACGGCCAGTCCTCGACCGTCGACCCTTCGGGAAGGCGCGACCCGCCGTACCGCCGCCTCGTCGCCGAGACGACCTCGAAGTCCCACGGATTGAGCCGCCAGCTCTGGGCCCAGTAGTGCAGCGTCGTGCCCCCGACCGCGTTCATCATCGGGTGGCCGCCGCCCTGGGTCGCGGTGTCCGACCGGGTGCGGCGGAGGGTCGGCACCTCGTTGGCGCACTTCTGGACCGAGAACGGCCAGGTGCGCACGTTGTTGCGGATCTCGTCGGGGGCGAAGTCGCGCCGCGTCAGGCGCCCGCCGGCTTCGAGCCCGATCACGTCGAGCCCGGCCTCGGCCAGCGGCAGCGCGGCCACCCCGCCGGCCGCGCCGAGCCCCACGATGACGACGTCGGTTCCCGGCAGTCTAGTCGCCATGGCGGGGCTCCTCCTTCGCGGCGCGGACCACCGCCTTGTCGAAGTACTCGGAGTCGTAGGCGGACCGGTGATTCGGTGGCAGCTCGCCGGCCTCGAGCTGCGTCTGCAGCCGCGGCCAGACCGCCGTCCTCACGCCGGGATACTCGATGAGGTCCCAGCCCACGTGATTCCGGTTGCCGCCGTAGTACGGGTCGCCGAACGTGCCCTGCAGGACATGGCTGCGCACCATGTTGAAGAACGCGGCGGAGCTGCCCGCGAAGCCCGTGCGCGCCCCGGTGGCGGCGCCGGTCTCGACGTCGATGAGGGCCGAGACCTGATCGACGTGCGACAGCTCGCGGAAGGGCGCGCCACGCGAGGCCCGGCAGTAGCGGTCGAAGGCGGCCAGACCCGTGCGATAGGCGCCGCGCGACTCGGACAGCGCGCCGCCCAGGGCCCGGTCGACATAGACCACCGCGCCGGCGGCCACCGCCCCCGGTCCCAGGTCGTCGCTCGGGATCAACTGGTCGGCGATCGCTTCCAGAAGGTCCGCTTCCTCCGCCGTCAACTGCTCGTACGGGGGCGGAGCCGCGGCGGTTGCCGGGGGAGTGGTGGGAGCCTGACCGGCCGGTGGCGCCTGGACCGGAGCCTCGGTGGCGGCCGACACCCCCGCGGCGCCCGCGGCCGCGGCGGCGCCTGCCGCCCCGGCGCCGCGCAACAGGGCGCGGCGCGAGATGAGTTGTGTACCTTTGTGATTCATGGGTTGCTCCTCGTATCTACCGGGCGTCGCCGGACCGCGTGGGGTCTGTCCCGACCATGCCTTGCTCCGAGGCGGGACGCGCTGGGCACGTTGTCAGCCTCGCCCCGACATCGTCGCCTTGCGGCCCCGCTTCCCGCCCAACCAACCCTCCGGGAATCCGCGCCGTTCTGCGGCGCAGACTCCAGGCCTGGACATCGTCGCCTCGCGGCCCCGCGTTTCGCCCAACCACCCGTCCCGCCATCGACCTCCAGGCATGCGTCATCTTCTCGGGTACTCCACGGGGCATTTCGATCGTCAGAACCGCTCATAGATCGGCACGAGGTCTCCCCGCCCGATGACGTGGCCCTCCATCGCCTCGAGCAGCTCCCGGCGGGTCAGGCCGGGCTCGAGCCCCAGCGCCTCGTCGAGCGCGTACACCGTGAAGTGGTACAGGTGCGGGGTGCCCGTCGGCGGCGCCGGCCCCCGATAGTAGGGCCGCCGCCACCCGTTCAGTCCCTGGATCGCCCCCGCAAGCGTCGCCGGCATCGCGGTCTCCGGCAGAATCGGCAGGCCCTCGGGCAACCCGCCGGCAGTGGCGGGGATGCCGTAGATGATCCAGTGCACCCACGGCGGCGGACTGCCCGCGCCGAAGTCGGCGCAGACGACGGCCAGCTCGCGGGTGCCCGCCGGCAGACGGGTCCAGGTGATGGGCGGAGACACGTTGCGCCCATCCGGGGTGTACAACCGCGGCATCGTCGCGCCCGAGGCGATCGCGGGGCTCTCGACGCGTATCTCGTGGAGGCCTGGTTGGCCTCCGGCGGGTGCGGCCAGCATGCCGGCGGCGAGGGTCAGGCAGGCAGCGTGGAAGCGGCTGGGCGATGGCATGGGGCGATACCTCGTCTGCATCGTGGTCGTTGCCGGCGTGACACCCGGGCCGCCGGCACGCCCCCGGAGGGTTCCCGCCGTCCGCCTGCGCCGGCCGGATCCGGTGCATCGTTGGCGGCCACGGGCAGCGGCGGACGTCTCGTTCATCGCCGATACCGGCGAGGAGGTGCATCTTCGCCGTTCCGTGCCTTGAGTGTAGGAGATGTGCCGCCGATTCGCCACGTTCACGACGCCCGCGAAGGATCTTTGCCCCGGGAGCGGCCTTTTGCGCATCGAGGAGGTCACCCGGTTGAACGGGACGCTCTCCCACGATGACGTCAGCGGCGGCTATAATGGTGGCAACATGCAAACAGCCTGGTTCCTGGCGGTCGGACTCTGTACGGTCGTCGCCGCCGCGCCGGCCGCCGCCCAGTCGGCGCCCGCGGCGGAGAGCGGCGGCGCCCCCCTGGCCGGCGGCCAGTCGCTGATCCTCGAGGGGAGCGACGCCCCGAGGGCGGGCCTGTCCCTGGTCCGGTCGCTGCGGGTGGAGCCGCGGCAGGTCGACCGGCCCCCGGTGGTGGACGGCCGGCTCGACGAGGAGGTGTGGCTGTCGGCGGCCGTCGTCGACGACTTCGTGCAGCAGGAGCCGGCCGAGGGCGAGCCGGCCACCGAGCGGACGGTGGTGCGGCTGCTGTACGACGCGCAGGCGCTGTACATCGGCGTCGAGGCCTACGACTCGGCTCCCGATGCGGTCATCGCGACGGAGATGCGCCGCGATTCGCTGCGGCTCCTCGACGAGGACAACTTCCAGGTCATCCTCGACACCTTCCACGATCGCCGCTCGGGCTACATGTTCGTGACGAGCCCCCTCGGGGCCAAGCTCGAGCAACAGGTGTCCGAGGAGGGCGAGGGGGGCTGGCGCGGCACCAACACGTCGAACATCAACGTGAACTGGGACGGGGTCTGGGACGTGGTGGCCCACCGCACCCCCGAGGGATGGACGGCCGAGATCGCGATCCCGATGATCACCCTGCGCTTCCCCGAGAACGAGGAGCAGGTGTGGGGGGTCAACTTCATGCGGAACATCCGCAGGAAGAACGAGCAGGTGTACTGGGCCCCGATCTCGAAGGAGTACACCCTCACCCGGGTGAGCCTGGCCGGCACCATGACGGGCATCACCGGCGTCGACCAGGGGATGGACCTGCGGGTGACCCCCTATGTGCTGTCGGGGGGGCGGCAGGATCGCGTGATCGGCGGCGGCGAGCTCGACGGGAGCGGGTTCCGCAACGTCGGCCTCGACGTCAAGTACGGGCTCGCGTCGGGACTCAACCTCGACGTGACCCTCAACACCGACTTCGCGCAGGTCGAGGTCGACGAGCAGCAGGTCAACCTGACCCGCTTTCCCCTGTTCTTCCCCGAGAAGCGCGACTTCTTTCTCGAGAACGCCGGCATGTTCAACGTCGGGGCCTCCTCGGGGTTCAGCCGCCTCGCGGACCTGTTCTTCACCCGGCGCATCGGGCTGTCCGACCGCGGCCAGCCGGTGCCGATCGTCGGGGGCGCCCGCGTCTCGGGCAAGGTGGACCGCCACAACGTCGCCGCGATGAACATCACGACGCAGGAGGCCTTCGGCAACGCCGGCGACAACTTCTTCGTCGGACGCTACAGCCGCGACATCCTGTCCCGGTCGAAGGTCGGCGGCATCGTCATCGACAAGAGCTCCATCAACGACGCGCACTTCAACCGGACGTTGGCCACCGACACCACCCTGGCCCTGCATCGCAACTTCACGGTGAACGGATTCCTGGCCAAGACCGAGACGGCGCTCTGCGGCGCGAGCGCCACGACGAGGGTTCGATGTCCCGGCGAGCCGGGGAGGGACATGGCGGCGTACGCCCGCGCCACCTGGCTGAGTCCGTCGTGGAGCGTCTACGGCGAGTACATCGACCTGCAGGAGAACTTCAACGCCGAGGTCGGCTTCGTGCCCCGCGTCGGCATCCGCACCTCGAAGTTCCACGGCGAGTGGGACCCCCGCCCCGGGCGCTGGGGCATCCGCATGTTCGACCCGATGTGGAACATCGCCTACACCACCGACCAGAACAACCGGCTGCTGACGCGGCGCATCCACCACATGATCGGGACCTACTTCGAGGACGGGTCGTCGTTCACGTTCTGGTACAACGACCACTTCGAGCAGCTCGACATCCCGTTCACGATCTACGGCCAGGAGGTTGCGATTCCGCCGGGCACGTACCGCTTCGGCGAGTGGAACTACCGCTATCGCAGCGACCCGTCGCGCCGCCTCTACGGCGAGCTGGGCTACTCGCCGCAGACGTTCTTCGGCGGCACCCGCGTCAACTCCACGGCCACCGTCGGGCTGCGGGCCACGAGCCGCGTCGCCGCCGAGCTGCGGTTCGACCGCAACGACGTGGACCTGCCGTGGGGCACCTTCGTCGCCGATCTCTCGTCGCTGCGATTCGACTTCGCCCTCTCGCCGGAGATGACCCTGCGCACCCTGACCCAGTACAACTCGACCTACGGCGAGCTCAGCACCAGCGTTCGGTTCAACTGGATCTACAGCCCGGGCAGCGACATCTACATCGCCTACGACGAGATGCGGCTGTACGACCAGTTGGGGCTGTACACCCCCGGCATCTACGGCAACTACAACACGCCGTGGCTCCGCAACCGGCAGCTCGCCGTCAAGATGACCTACCTGTTCTCGCGCTGAGGGGCAATTGCCGTCCGCCGGCTGCGCTTCGCGGCCGGCCAACCTCGGGCCGTCTGGCCTTTTCACCAGAGCGGGCCCATCGACTCGGGGAGAATCGGCGGGTATGTCGCCGAAAAACAGGGTTTTTCGGCATGAGCGCTGCCAAGATCCCCGCATTGGCGGGCAGCGATTCCGGGCCGGGGTTTCGGCGCGGCGGGGGAGGATCACCATGCGCAGAATGATTCGCGTGCTCGCGACCGTGCTTCTGGCTGGGGCGGCGGCGCCCGCGTTGGCGCAGATGGCGCCCTCGAACGAGGCGGGGGTCGCGATGGGCCATCTGCACTACCACGTGCGCGACGTCGAGGCCAATGCGCGGTTCTGGGTGGCGCTCGGCGGCGAGCGCACCACGTTCGGGGAGACGACCGTGATCACGTTTCCGGACGTGCTGGTGCTTCTCGACGAGGGAGAGCCGTCGGGCGGCACCGAGGGGTCGATCCTGAACCACATGGCGTTCAGGGTGCAGTCGCTCGAGGCGATCGCGGCGGCCGGATTCGCGTTCGAGCCGCCGGCGCCGACGCGGGGCGTGGGGAACGTCTTCACGCCGGAAGGCGAGCGCATCGAGCTGTTCGACGAGACGGCGACGAACCTGACCTTCACCGTCGACGACGGAACCGCGGACGCCGTCGCCCAGCGGCACAACGCGCCCCTGCCGGCGCCGATCGTGTCGCACCACCTGCATCTCTATCTGATCGACGACGCCGTCGAGGAGGCCCAGCGGTGGTACGCGGCGACGTTCGGCGGCACGCCGGGCATGCGCTGGCGCTACGACGCCGTCGACCTGCCGGGCATCAACTTCAACTTCTCCTACAATCCCGACGCCGGCGGGGCGCCCACCCGTGGCCGCATGCTCGACCACATCGGCCTCGAGGTGGACGGCCTCGAGCAGTTCTGCCGCGATCTCGAAGCGCAGGGGATCGCCTTCGACGTACCGTACCGCCGGAGTCCCGGGGGTATCGGGTACGCCTTCCTGACCGACCCGTGGGGGGTGTCCATCGCACTGACCGAAGGGCTGCGCGGTCTCTGAGGCGGCCGGGACAATCCAGCGGATGCCACGCAGCTACCGGTCGAGATGCCGGCCGGCGTGGTTCACAGCAGTCCAGAAGTCGTTGTCGACCTCACGGTCGGCAACCGTCGGCGGCGAGTGGCGGGGACGGCGCAGCTCACCGAATCGACCGTCCGGGGGCGTTTCATCCTGCATGGCGTGCGATTCGGCACGGCCTCCAGTTCCGGGTCCAGTGCTCGTCGGTTTGCACGTGGCCCACGCGGACGCTCTTGCAGACGTTGTTCCGGAACTCTACTGCCGGGAATTCTCGCGCCAGCCGCAATACCACTCCCTCGCGTTCACCGCCCAGCGCGGACCGATCGCCGTGGGCGCGCTCCAGGAATGCGCGAATCTCTGAAACCGAGCGGAAGCAACCGGTGAACAGGACGGGCACGACAGGAATCCTCCGGGCCCTCGCGTACGCCTCGACCTCCGCAAACGCCGCGAACCCACCCTCGCCGTGGCGAAGTGAGAAAGCGTAGAAGGTCTCATTCTCTGCCACCGGCTCGTATGAGATGCTGTGTACGCCATAGATATCCTCGCCATAGAGGTAGACGTCCGGCTCGTTCACCTTCCAGGCATGGTGCTTCTTCACCATTGCCATCCACTTGCCGTCACACGGAGCCGACACGCTCCGCGAGTAGACTCTACCGGCGTGCAGCAGAGTATTACCGCCGTCCAGCTTCTCGGTCACGACGACCGGACTTCCCACGAAGTGACATGGATTCGCGTGCACGTCGTCCGCCCGACCGAGCGCGGGCGACCACGGCCAGTACGGCGTACTGGGATACTTGGGATCCACGGCATGTCGGACGGCTTGTCCGCCACTGCTACCCACGCCGAGCTCTCTTCGAAGCCCCATACTGTGGACAGAGCTCAGTGACTTCCACTCCCAGGCTGTCGATCAACGCCTCATGCTCGTTCCAGTCGCTGTCCGTCGCGTTCAGCACGACCGCCTCTGCGACGAGCGCAACGGCCAAGAACTTGCGATCCGAGCGATCGAAGGTGTTCTCCGGTAGTTCCTCAAAGCCCCGTCGGTCGTTCTCGGAAGGCCTCACTGCGACCCTTCGCACTCGTTCTTCCCGATACTGGTAGTTGAATACGTGCTTCAGGAATGCATCGCCGACGCCGGGCATTCCCGACAGACTCAGGTTTTTTCTGTATTCCTCAAAAATGAGGCCCCCCTCGTCGATCGCGATGACCTCCTCAGCCGCGAGGGTCTTCAGACGCTCCACACACGTCAACCGACATCGGGCGTCGGCAGCGGGATGGCATCCGTTGGCGACCACCGCAACGTTGGTGTCAACCACGAAGGCCGTCATCCGGACCGCTCCATCCTTCTCCTCAAGGCAGCTTCCGTGATCGCTGCGATCTCGCCCATTTCGTCGCCGAAGAACTTGTCCGGCCAGTTCTCGATCTCGCCCCATTCGTTCAGGCGGAGATCCGAAAGCTCTGCCGTACCCCGATTCGAGTGCACGAAGTACAGCTTCACGTCTTCGGAGAGTGCGCGCTTCTCGGCCACACGTCTCTGAAGGCGTCGCATCAAGTGCTCGCTGTGGCTCTCTACCACGATCTGCACGTTCCGAACGGCGGCTACATTGAGCATGACATCTGCCAGACCGCTTTGCACCGCGGGATGAAGATGGATCTCCGGCTGCTCCATCAGCACTGTTGCGCCCTCCGGAACGTAGTAGAGCAGGACGAGGGCGGGCAAGACCTGAGAAACGCCGAACCCGACGTCCGGCAGTGCCGTCGGTACGCCCCGCGGGGATGTCTTGACGATCGCCCGGTACAAGTTGGTTCCTTCCGCGATCTCCTCCAAACTGAAGTTGCGAATCAGCCCCAGTTTGTTGAGCCAATGGGCAATGATCTGCTGAAATGGTATCTTCCGTACCCCTCGTGCTCGGGGCCAGAGACGCCTCTTCAGGTTGTCTCGAGTGGCTGCGAGTATCGCGTCCACCGTACGCTCGCCGCGCCGACCAACGTCGTCAGGACTCGAGCCGCCCCAGTGATACTCGCGCTGCGGGTACTCACGCAGCGGACCCAGATAGTAGAGCGAGTCCATCAGATTCTCGTACGCGAGCTCCAGGTCGCCGAGAAAATCCGCATTCTGGAAATAGCTCCTTGTCTCACTGGGAAACAGGTAGCTCTTGGCCGGCGGCGGAAGCGCCCACGGGCGGCCCCGGTTTCGCAGGAAGGAGAAGTTTGATCCGTCGGCTACTAGCTTGAATTTCCGCTTGGTGTCCAAGGTCGGTTGCAGCCGAAAACTCACATCGGCAAGTCTGTAGGCGAGCTCCCGAGGCCACAGGCGCTTGTCTTGGTGGCCGACTTCGCAGAGGGTCTGAAGGCGGTCGCCAGTGAACAGCGGTTCACTGCGGGGGTTAAGGGGGTCGGTGATCTTGAGTGGTTTGGGCCGCGTCCAGTCGAGCTGCCACCGTATTCGTCCGTCCTCGGTATGGCGGTGAACGACATCCGTGAATCCTCCGAGGTTCACCAACTCGAGCGGACCGCCAAAGTCCAGCACTAGCCCTCGGTCGGTGGCGTTTCGGGTCTGCTTGAGCATCAGGAGAAACTGGAGAAGACTGCTCTTGCCGGCGCTGTTGGTGCCGAAAAAGCCGGTCACCTTGCCGAACGTCAGATCGGCTTCGCGCCAAGCCTTGAAATTCTCGAGCTTCAGGCGGTTCAACATCGCTGTAGGTCCTGCTGTGGATTTCGGAGCGACGAGGATCGGAGCGCATCGTCCCGGCTCGGCGAACCAGAGTCACCCGGACGCCCAGCATCTGAGCCCAGGCGCTGCGCAGGTGCAGCGCCGTCCACATGCCGAAGGTTCCTGCGCCGACGACCGCGACGTAGGGGGACGCCTGCGGCTGGACCGTGGGCGCGCGTCCGGCGGCGGCGCGGGCCGCGGGCCGCGGGCTGGCGGCCGCCGACGGCGAGGGCGGCTCCGGCCCCAGCGCCCATCGTCTGCAGGAAGCGGCGGCGCCCGAGGGATGCCGTGGGTGACGGGGTGCGGACCGTCGTGCGGGTCGGCTTGCTCAATGTGGCCTCGCTTCGGGTGCGTTCAGGGAAACCAGCCGCCTTGACCGGCGATTCTAGCATCCCGTTACGTTCCCGAACTTCACCCTCGTGGGGCGGAAGCCTGACTCGGGAATCGTCACCTTCGGGCCTCGCTCCTCGCTCTGCCAACCCTCCAGCGGTCCTTGGCAGTGCGCGTGCGGGCTGGAGAACGCCCGTGCCTGACAAGGCGTTGAGGAGGGCGCATATTGGGCATATCGCAACCACGGACTGCAAGCAGTCCGTCCGAACAAC
Organism: Vicinamibacterales bacterium; assembly: GCA_965206705.1. Taxonomy (GTDB): domain Bacteria; phylum Acidobacteriota; class Vicinamibacteria; order Vicinamibacterales; family UBA8438; genus JAJEEA01. Next base: position 487,942 of record CBDBKJ010000003.1, read on the forward strand.
GGAGTCAGGCGGGATGAATCAACCGCCCGCCGAGTGCCGGGCGACGCTGCGAAGAGATGCGTTTCGTCACGGTCGGGCCTCCCCGTGGCGGACCCCCCGGCCGTGATAGGCTGAATCCAGGCCGTCGGTCCCGTGCACGCGGTACGACGCGCCCTGCGCATGACACTGGTTCCAGGCGTGAGGCTCGGGCCCTACGAGGTGGTCGGCGCCCTCGGCGCGGGCGGCATGGGCGAGGTCTACCGGGCGACGGACACGCGCCTGCATCGCACCGTCGCCATCAAGGTCCTGCCGGCGCACGTGGCCGCCGATCCCGCCCTGCGCGAGCGCTTCGAGCAAGAGGCGCGCACCGTGGGCGCCCTCAACCACCCGAACATCTGCACCCTGCACGACGTCGGCCGCCAGCCGCCGGCGAACGGCGCGGCGGCGGGGCCGGGCGAGCCGGGTCCGCCCGTCGACTTCCTCGTCATGGAATGCCTCGACGGGGAGACGCTCGCCCGGCGTCTGGAACGGGGGGCGCTGCCGCTGGACGAGGTGTTGCGCATCGCCGGCGACATCGCCGAGGCGCTCGACGCTGCGCACCGGCGGGGCATCGTCCATCGCGACCTGAAGCCGGGCAACGTCATGCTCTCGTCCACCGGCGTGAAGCTGCTCGACTTCGGGCTGGCCCAGCTGCGCGAGCCGGGTGCGGCGGACGATCCGTCGGCGGCGCCGACCCGCGCCGCGTTGACGGCGGACGGCAGCCTGCTCGGCACGCTGCAGTACATGTCGCCCGAGCATCTCGACGGCAAGCCCGTCGATGCGCGCTCGGACATCTTCGCGTTCGGCGCCACCCTGTACGAGATGCTGACCGGCGCGCGGCCGTTCGACGGCGACGGTCAGGCGAGCGTCATCGGGTCGATTCTGAGGGACGAGCCGGCTCCGTTGCGCGACGCCCGGCCGCGCCTGCCGCGCCAGCTCGACCGACTGGTACGGACCTGCCTGGCCAAGGACCCCGAGGACCGCTGGCAGACGATGCACGATCTGAAGCGGGAGCTGCGCTGGATGGCGCAGGCCGGGGACGCGGACGATCCGGCGGGGGCGGTGTCCACCCCGGCCGGCGGTTCCGCCGCGGCCGGCCGGCGCCTCGCGCTGGCGGCGGTTGCGTCGGCCGTGGTCGCGGCGCTCGCGGCCTGGGTGCTGAAACCGATGCCCGAGCCGCCGGTCGCCGCCGTGCAGCGGTTGGTCATCGAGGTCGGCGAGGGACAGGAGCTCACCGGCAGCCTCGATGTGTCGCCCGGCGGGCGGCGCCTGGTCTACGGCGTGCGGGAGGCCGGCACGACACGGCTCTATCTCCGCGACCTCGACGCGTTCGCATCGACGCCGATCGCGGGCACGGACGACGTCGACGCGGATCCCCTGTTCTTCTCGCCGGATGGCAGCAACGTCGGCTTCGGCAACCGCATTGCCGGCGAGAGATGGACGCTCAACCGCATCCCGGCGGACGGCGGCAGCCTGCTCGAGATCGCCCGGGGCTCGGGCGAGTTGGGGGGGGCGGTGTGGCGCCGCGACGGCACCATCGTCCTCGGCGTGATCGGGACCGGACTGGTCCGCGTGCCGGCGGCCGGCGGAGAGGCGCAGCCCCTGACGCGGGTGCGCGACCGGCCTGGCGAGATGGCGCACATCGCTCCCAGCGTAGTGCCGGGGCGGGAGGAGATCTTCTTCCGGGTCGTCGCCGGCACCGAGAGCGATCAGCGGGTGCAACAGGCCGTCTACTCGCCTGACGGCGCCGTCCGCGTCCTGATCGAGCGCAGCGGGTTCGGGAGGTACCTCGAGACGGGGCACTGGCTGTACGGGGCGCCCGGCGGCGCCGTCATTGCGCGCCGGCTGGATCCGGATACGCTGGCCTTCGACGGCGAGCCGATCCAGATTCCGACGGATGTCCTCGACAACCCGACTCCGTTCGTGAACGAGCGCGTGGAGGGCGCGACGCGCGCCTGGATTCGCCGGCCGGACGAGGGGCTGCGCACGTTGACGTGGGTCGATCGGGCGGGCGCCGAAGACCCCCTGCCGCTCGATCCGGCCCTGTACCGCATTGCGCGCGTGTCGCCCGATGGGCGGCGCATTGCGCTCGACCGGGGCGCGCCGAACGCCCGCGACCTGTGGGTGTTCGACCTCGCCCGCGACACGTTGAGCCCGCTGTTTCGGGACCCGGGTGACGACGAGTCGCCGGTATGGACGCCCGACGGCCAGCGGATTGTCTTCACGTCGGGACGCGACGGCGAAGCCAATCTCCATCTGCGGGCGGCCGACGGCACGGGACCGGTCGAGCGATTGTCGACGAGCCCCGATTTGCAATGGCCCCAGTCGTGGTCGGTCGACGGCCGGACCCTCGTGTTCAGCCGCCGGGTGCGGACGGGCCCGGCGGCGGCGCAGACTCTGGACCTGCAAGTGATGAGACTGGACGCGGACCGCGCCGTCTCTCCGCTGCTGGTGTCTGAATTCACCGAGAGCAACCCGGTGGTGTCGCCGGACAGTCGCTGGATTGCGTACCGCTCGGACGAGTCCGGGCGCAACGAGGTGTACGTGCAGCGGTTTCCCGAGCTGGGCGGCCGGGTTCAGATCTCGACGGCCGGCGGCACCGCGCCGCTGTGGTCGTCCGACGGCGACGAGCTCTACTATCGGCAGGAAGAGGCCATGATGGCGGTCGCTGTCGACGGGACGGGCGCGGCGTTCAGCGCCGGCCAGCCGGTGCGGCTGTTCGAGGGCCGCTATCTCGACGACCTTGCACGCAACTACGACATCGCCCCCGACGGGCGGTTTCTGATGATCAAACAGGCCGACACGCTGAAGCAGATCCACGTGGTGGTCAACTGGTTGGAGGATCTGCGCCCGTTCCTCTCGAACTGACCCGCCGCGGTCATGCCGACCGCCGTCGCGACCCGTCCCGGAATTGCACCGAATGCCTCTCGAAACCGATCCCGGAAGTGACGCGGCAGCCGCAGCCGGCGCCGCGCCGCCTGGCGGTGGGCCGGTCGGCTCTGCCGCCGCCCTGCCGCCCGGCCGGCAGCCCGCCGCCCCCGGCGCCGCGCCCCCGGACGCCGGCGAAGCCGACCAGCCGCTCGATCCGGCGTCGGTGACCGCGGCGCGGCTCGCCGGCGCGGTCTGGGTGGCGGCGGGGTCGCTGTCGGGCCTGGCCGCCGTCGTCGCCGCCGCGGTTGCGACACCGCTGGGCGGGTTGCGCGCGGCCGGTCTCGCCGCCGCGGTGCTGATGCTGTCGGCGGCGGCCGCGGCGGCGTGCTACCTGTGGCCCGCGGTGCGGTATCGGCACGTGCGCTACCGCCTGGACGCCCACGGGGTCACCATCCGCCGCGGCGTCGTCTGGCGCACCGTCACCTCGGTCCCGACCTCGCGCGTCCAGCACACCGACGTGTCGCGCGGCCCGGTGCAGCGCTACTTCGATCTGGCCACGCTGGTCATCCACACCGCCGGCACGCGCGACGCGTCGGTCACGCTGAGCGGCCTCGGGCATCGGGCGGCGCTCGCCCTTCGCGATCGGCTGGTCGAGGCGGGAGGCGGCCGTGGCGTCTGACGACCGGCGCCTGCATCCGCTGTCCTGGATCTTCACCGCCGCGCAGTTCGCCAAGGGGTTCATCGTACCGGTCCTGCTGCTGCTCGTGGCCTCGGGCGGCGACGGATACGAGCTGTGGGGATCGCTGTTCATCGGACCCGTCATCGCCGCCGCGGTGCTCCACCACCGGGTCTACCGCTACCGCCTCGCCGAGGACGAGATCGTGGTGCGCGACGGCCTCCTGACCCGCACCGAGCGCCACATTCCGTACGGGCGCATCCAGAACATCGATCTGGTGCGGAACCCCCTCCACCGCCTCTGCAAGGTCGCGCTGGTGCGGGTCGAGACGGCCAGCGGCACCCGGCCCGAGGCGGTGATGCGGGTGCTGTCGCTCGACGCCGTCGCCGAGATGCACGGGCGGGTGTTCGCCGGCCGGCCCGCGGCTCGGGACGCGAACGCGGCGGCGTCGGCCGGCGGCGCGGCGGTCGGGGCTCTGCCGGGTCGGCCGGCGCCGCCGGCCGCGGCGGACGGGCCGACCGGGGCGCAGGAAGATGCCCGCGGCGCGCCGCGCGAGCGCGTGCTGCTGCAGGTACCGGCGAGCGAGCTGGTGAAGCTGGGCATCGTTTCGAACAAGGGAATGGTGGTGGTCGGAGCCGTCCTGGGCCTTCTCGCGCAGGGGCGCCCGGATGAGAACGCCTTCGAGCCGGTGCTGCGGTTCGCCGCGGACCGGCTGCCGCTCGGCGCGGCGGCCGAGTGGCTGACCGGGGTCCGGATGGCCAGCCCGGGGCTGACCGCCGTCCTGCTCGTCGCCGCGCTCGTGGCGTTGGCGTTCGTCGTGCTCCGCATCCTGTCGGTCGGCTGGTTCCTGCTCCAGTTGCACGGCTTCACCCTGACCCGCCGCGGATCGGACCTGGGCGCCGACTACGGCCTGTTCACGCGCGTCTCCCGTACCATTCCGACCGGCCGCATCCAGTCGTTGACGGCGACCGAGTCCCCGCTGCACCGGTGGTTCCGGCGCCAGTCGCTCGAGCTGCGCACCGTCGGCGGCGCCGACTCGGACGATGCGAACCTCGACTTCGATTCGCCGTCCGGCGGCCCGAAGGCCGAGAGCCAGTGGCTGGCGCCGATGGTGGAGACGGCGCAGGTCGCGAGCCTCCTGCGGCAGGTCCTGCCGGATGTCGATCTGCCCGGCGTGGCGTGGCGGCCGCTCGCCGGCCGGGCGCGGCGGCGCGTCCTCGTCCGCGGGCTGGGGGCCGCCGCCGCGCTGACGCTGCTCGGTGGGCTGGCCGCCGGTCCCTGGGGGCTCGTGATCGCGCTCCCCGCTGCGTTCACCGCGTGTCTGCATGCCGATCGCTACGTGGCGCACGCCGCCTATGCGCTCACCGGGTGGGGGGTGCTGTTCCGGTCCGGCTGGTGGACCCGCAAGCTGGCGATCGTTCCCCTTGCCCGGATCCAGACGGTGGGGCTCGCCGAGTCTCCCTTCGACCGCCGCCACGGCATGGCCTCGGTGCGCATCGACACCGCCGGCGCCGCGGCCGGCGGCTACACCGTCGCCATCCCGTACCTGGAGAGAACCGTCGCCGCCGACGTCGTTCAGCGGCTGTATGCCGAGGCCGGCCGGCGCGCGTTCCGGTGGTGAGCTGGAATCGACGCCCGGGTGGCGTGAGTCAGAGCCGCCACATCACCCACAGCTGCGCGACGTTATCGCCGTCTTCGACGCCCAGCTTGTTCCACCAGTACTGGTACTCCACGCCGAGGAAGAGCTGGTCGGCGTGGCCGGTCATCGCCTTGCCGACGTCCCAGCCGAGCTGCGGCTGCGCGAGGAGTGACGCCCTGACGTCCCCGCCCAGCTCGTTGGTCGTCGCACCCATGTACTTTGTGTGGCCGGCGAACAGGAACGACTGGCGGCCGGCGTCGAACCCGGCGCCCCAGCTGACGTCGAATACGAAGCTGGTGCCGGTCCGCGGAGCTCCGCCTCCCTCGACGCCGCTGCTCTTGTCGAAGGCCGCGCCGAAGTCGGTGTTCAGAAAGAAGAAGCCGGGCACGTCCCACGAGAGCCGCCCGCCGGGGACGTACTTGAAGATATTGGCGTCGCTGCCGAAATTGAAGCCGCTGATGATCGCCACGTCGCGGATCGGTCCGGCGCCGATCGTCCGGTTCGACACCCTGCCCAGGCTCAGCGACGGATACCACTCGCCGTAGACGCTCTTCTCGTCGAAGCCGTCCGTGCCGCCGTCGTCGGTGAAATCGATGAAGAGGAAGCTGTCGCCGAGCGACCAGCGCGACGCTTGCTGAAAGGTGAGGACGGACGCGTACGTCCGCACTCCCGAAAACGGGTTGGCGAACCGGCCGTACTGGTAGTGGAACTCGGTCTGGGCCACCGCGGCGGCCGGCGCCGCCAGCAGCAGCAACGCCACGCCCGGCGTCCAGCGACGCGGCGCGGGAGCGCTCGCACTGTGCATCATGCCCGAATGATAGTGGGAAGCATCGGCAACGCGGTGCGTTTTCCGGTAGGGCGGACGCGGCGCCTGCCGCGCCGGCCTCCTGCCGCGCCGGCCTCCTGATGATAGTGGGAAGCATCGGCAACGCGGTGCGTTCTCCGGTGGGGCGGGCGCCGGCCGCCGCCGGCCTTCCCTTCGTCCCGGAGCGCGGCCAGAGGGTCGACCCGGGCCGCGCGCCGGGCGGGAGTGGCCGGCCAGGGCCGCGACCCGCAATCCGAATGCTGCTAGAGTGATCGTCACCGGCGGGCACGATACGGTCACCGGCGTTGATCGACATCGACAAACGAACCGGACAACGCGGGGGGCTCGCGCCGGCGGCAAGCGCCTGCCGACAGGAGTCCAATCGGCCGCGCCAGTCCGCGTTGTCAGGACACTGCCGCGCCGGCGGGGCTCGAGGTGCCGCGAGACGCCATCGAGTTCGTCGCGCGCTGGATTGAGGGAGTTGGATGCGTTACAGGAGAGCGATGGCCGCCACCCGCGCGCCTGCGGGTTGGCGCCGAACGTGCCTGTTGTTGATCGCCGCAACCGGGCTCGCGGGCGGCGCACCGGCATTGGGCGGGCAGGACCAGGACCGGTCTGCGGGAGAGATCGCCCAACCGCGGACCGCGGCCGGCTTCGCCATCGGGGCGGGGCGGCAGGCCGGCGCGGTGCGGGTGGAGGTGGCTCCGCTGCTCGACGGCAACGTCCTCGGCGACCCCGTCTGGGACGGGGCGCCGCCCGCGACGGGGTTCCGGCAGACGGCCCCCGACGAGGGGCAGCCGGCGTCGGAGCGCACGGAGGTTCGGGTCGTCTTCACCGACGATACGATCTACGTCGGCGTCGTCTGCTACGACCGCGACCCCGGCGCGATCATCGTGACCGACAGCCGCCGCGACTCGTCGCTCGCCGACAGCGACAGCTTCCAGCTGATCCTCGATACCTTTCTCGATCGGCAGAACGGGTTCGTGTTCGGCACCAGCCCGTCCGGTCAGGAGTACGACGGCCAGCTCGTGAACGAGGGAGCGGGCGGCAGCGGCATGGGACGCGGAGGCACGTCGTTCGGCGCCGGCGGCGGGTTCAACCTGAACTGGGACGGCGTGTGGCAGGTGCGGACCGCGACCTCGGACATCGGGTGGAGCGCCGAGTTCGCCATCCCGTTTCGCACGGTTCGTTTTCCGGCCGGCCGCGTCCAGACCTGGGGGGTGAACTTCCAGCGCAACATCCGGCGCCGCAATGAGCTGGCCTACTGGGCGCCGCTGCCGCGGCAGTTCGACCTGTTCCGGGTGTCGCTGGCCGGCCAGTTGACGGGGGTCGAGGCGCCCGAGGGGCTGTGGCGCACGTTGCAGATCACGCCCTACGTCGTGGGGGAAGTGGTCGATCACACGGCTCCGGGCTCCGGCGAGACGACGATGCTGGGCGACTTCGGCGGCGACCTCAAGTACGGCTTGACGTCCGGCGTCGCCCTCGATCTCACCGTCAACACCGACTTCGCCCAGGTCGAGGTCGACCAGCAGCAGATCAACCTCGACCGGTTCAACCTGTTCTTCCCCGAGAAACGGCCGTTCTTTCTCGAGAACGCCGGCGCCTTCACGGTCGCCAACAGCGGCGGCGCCGCCTTCAACGACCCGAGCCAGACCGAGCTGTTCTTCAGCCGCCGCATCGGTATCGCCCCCGACGGTCACGCGATTCCGATTCTCGGCGGGGCCCGGATGTCCGGCAAGGTCTCCGACACCGTCACCGTCGGATTGCTGAACATGCAGACCGCGGCCTCCGGCGACGTTGCCTCGAACAACTTCGGCGTGGCCCGGGTGCGGCGGGACTTGCCCAACCGGTCGAGCGTCGGGGGGCTCTTCGTCAATCGCCAGGCGACCGGGGATCTGGCCGGGGACGAAGACTACAACCGCACGTTCGGCTTCGACGGCCGGTGGGGCTTCGGCCAGAACGGCATCGTGTCCGGATTCGCGGCCCGGACCGAGACCCCCGGAAAGGTGGGCGAGGACCACGCCTATGACGTGGCCGTCGACTACAACGCGCAGGCGTGGCGGGTGCGCGCCGGCTACATGGAGATGGGCGACAACTTCAACCCCGAGGTCGGGTTCGTGCGCCGCCGAGGGTTCCGCAGGGTGGACGGGGGCCTCTTCTATACGTGGCGGCCGGACGACTTCCTCAAGGTCCAGGAGATGCGCCCGCACGTGACGTTCAACCGGTTCTGGAACTACGACCGCGGCTTCATCGAGAGCTCCCTCGTGCACATGGACAACTTCTGGGAGTTCGAGGACAGCTCGGTGGCGGTCACCGCGTGGAACGTGCGGAAGGAAGTGGTGGTCGAGTCGTTCAAGATCTCGGGGGTGCCGGTGCTGCCGGGGTCGTACGACTGGAACGAGGTGTCCCTCAACTACACCTCGGATCGGTCGGCGCCGGTGAACGCGGGATTCCGGTTTCAGGGCAGCGGTTTCTTCGGTGGGACCCTGCGGTCGTACGGGCCGTCGTTCGGGGTGCGCTACGGCGAGACCCTGAACCTGCTCCTCAACTGGAGCCGCAACCACATCGACCTGCCGGCCGATCAGGCCGTCACGAACCTGGTCTCGACCCAGCTCGCCTGGAACTTCTCGCCCCGGGTCTTCGCGCAGGGCCTGCTGCAGTACAACGACAGCGACGAGCTGTGGTCGGTGAACCTGCGGTTCGGCTGGCTGCAGGACGCCAACACCGGCCTGTTCCTGGTCTACAACGAGACCGAGGGGCTCGGCGACTTCATGCTGGGCGCCGCCGGCCGCAGCGTCATTCTGAAGTACAGTTATCTCTTCGACGTGCTCAACTAGTGGCCTGTCACGTCATAGTCTTCGGACACAGACTTGAGTTTACAGCGCGCATCATCGACGAATCGCAGCACCGCACACCAGAGTGTTCAGTCATGGTGCAGCACCAGGAGCTTGCGCCGTAGGAGTTTTCCACCAGCGAAACTTCCAACGCGACCGTAAGGTCGCGCTAGATCCAGACTGCGAAGATGCAGAGCCCCAAGGCCGGCGGGGTCGTCCGCGACGAGATCGCGCCGGGGGTCGTGCGCGGCTCGTGGTGGCATGCCCTGGACGACGGCCGCGTGCAGTGCGACCTGTGCCCGCGGCTGTGCAGACTGCGCGACGGGCAGAGGGCGTTCTGCTTCGTGCGGGAGGCCCGCGGCGGCGAGGTCGTGCTCTCCAGCTACGGCCGGGCCACCGGCTTCTGCATCGACCCCATCGAGAAGAAGCCGCTGAGCCACTTCTACCCGGGGTCGAGCGTGCTCTCGTTCGGAACCGCCGGCTGCAACCTCGGCTGCCGCTTCTGCCAGAACTGGGACATCTCGAAGGCGCGGGAGGACCGCGTGCTGTCGGCCGCGGCCGCGCCGGCGGGGGTGGCGGAAACCGCCGCCGGCGCCGGATGCGCCAGCGTCGCGTTCACCTACAACGACCCCATCATCTTCGCCGAGTACGCCATCGACTGCGCGAAGGCGGCCCGCGCGCGCGGCGTCAGGAGCGTCGCGGTGTCGAGCGGCTACGTGTCGCCGGACGCCCGCCGCGACCTCTTCGCCCACATGGACGCGGCCAACATCGACCTCAAGGCCTTCACCGAGACCTTCTACCACCGCATCTGCTTCGCCCACCTGCAGCCGGTGCTCGACACCCTGGAGTGGCTCGCCCGCGAGACCGAGGTCTGGCTGGAGATCACGACGCTGCTCATCCCGGGACAGAACGACTCGCGCGACGAGGTCGATCGCCTCTGTGGCTGGCTGGTCGAGCATCTCGGCCCGGACGTGCCGCTGCACTTCACCGCGTTCCACCCCGACTTCAGGATGCTCGACGCGGCCCCCACGCCGGCCGACACCGTCCGCCGGGCGCGCGAGCAGGGCCTGCGCGCCGGACTGCGGTACGTCTACACCGGCAACATCCGCGACGAGGACGGGCAGTCCACCCGCTGCCCCGGCTGCGGCGACGTCCTGATCGGCCGCGACGGGTACCGCATCACCCGGTGGCGCCTCGACGCCGGGGGACGCTGCCCGGCCTGTGCGGCGACGCTGCCCGGCCGCTTCCTCGCGCAGCCGGGCCGGTGGGGCCCGCGGCGGCAACGGATCGTCCCGTGATTTGCCGGACGCGGCACGCCGCCCGATTCTTTCCGACGCGTTGTTCCAATGGGCTCGACACCGGGACGGCGCCGGCGGCCTGCTACGAAGAGGGGGATGCCGAGCAGTGTCTGCGGTCTGCTCGCTTGATCCTCGCGCGCGTCAGTCCGTCCTTCGAGAGCTGAGACGGATCGCGGCCGGTCTGCGGTGCGATTGTCCGATTGCGTCGGTGTACGTCTTCGGCTCGTTCGCCTCGTCTGAACGGGTTCCGACGCGTCAGCGCTTCACCTTGGCGAGGGGACGGAAGCCTCGAGCAGGATGATGCGTTCCTCGGGATAGATGGCGGTAACCCGACCGTCCCGCAGCTCCAGCGCCGAGGCCCGGCCCTGGTAGGTGCCCTGCAGCATGCCGGTATCGATGAGGAAGACCCTCTCGCCGAAGCGGCCGGTGATCCGCCGGGACGCGGTGACCGAATGGCCGATCACCGCGCGCGCAACGCCGAAACGTTCCAGCACCTCATCGATGAAGGCGTCGACGTCCAGATCCGGCCACAGTGCGAGTCCGCGGAACCAGAGCGGGCCCTCGGGGTCGACGATCGACCAGCTGTGGATGGTCTGCAGGTCCACCAGCACATCCAAGTGCGCTTTCTCTTCGCGCGTCACCCGCCGCGGACCCCGACGCCCGCGCCGGTCGGGGGACAACCGCTCGATCCAGGCACGCAGCTCGAGGGCCACGGCCGCGAAGATCTCCTGAAACGTCGCGAACGGCAGGATGACGCCGGCGTCGACGAGACGGCGCCGGTGCCGGTCGAAGCGCTCGATCTCCTCCCGCGCGGTGTCGTTCAGGCTCTCGACGCTGGTCGCTTCCAGGCCCGGCGCAAGGCCGCCGTGCAGGAAGACGGTGTCCCCGACCACGGTCGCGATCGACTTGTCCCGCAGCCATCGGCCGTACCGCCCGTCGGGCTCCATCGCCTCCAGGTACTCGATGAAACCGGACGGGTGCGCTCGCATCCACTCGCTTCGGGACATCGGCTCCGGGTGTGGACCGTCCCGGTCTGTCCGCCGCCGAGACACGTGCGCCGCATACTTCCGATAGGCGTCCTCGCGCCGCCGCTCCGCGTCGTCCGACGCGAAGCTGGCGAAGATCGCGGGCGTGACGTCCCGGATGTCGCCCATCAGGTTCATCGTCTCGTGGTTGCCCAGCAGAACCCGGACCTCGCCGCCGTCGTCCCGCGCGTCCTCCTCGAGCCGCATCAAGAGGTCCATGACCTCACGCACCTGGGGACCCCGGTCGGTGAAATCGCCGGTCTGCACCAGCGTCGCCGTTCCGCCGCTCCAGCCGCTTTCGCCGTCGATCAAGCCGGTCTGCCGCAGGATTGCGCGCAACTGGTCGCCGGCGCCGTGGACATCGCCGATGGCGACGACGCGGTCGGGACCGAGCTGGGCCCCGGCGGGGGCGATAGCGCCGCCGGCCGCGAGCAGCACCAGCATCGCCGCCGCCGAACCGGCGCCGCGGCGAATGCGGGCGCACCGGTCCGCGCGGCACGCGGTCGGGGACGCCGGGAAAACGAAGGGTTGCATGCCGGTCCTCGCCTTAGGGCATAGGCTCCGGGTCCATGACCACGCCGCCTTCGCCGAGGCGCGCGATGCGGTCGTCGAAGTGCTGCAGCAAAAGGTCGCGCCGCCGCATCAGGCTCGACCGCTCTCCCCGGGTGAGGCTGTCGTCGAGGGCCGCTTCGAGGCCGTCAGGGGTCAGGCGGCGGAGGTTGTCGAGCAGTTCCCGCTCGATGCGCGTCATCCGCTCGGGTTTCGTCAATTCGACGTCCTGGCGGAACGCGCGGGTGTGGTCGATCAGCCACATCTCCCAGTCCGACGTCCACAGCATGTTGCCCTGATTCCGGTCCCGGTTCTGGATGAGCTCGTCGAACACGTACTGGGTGTAGAACTGCCGGCCCGTCTTCGTGGGGTCCGGCCCGAGCGTCCGCTGCTCGATCCGTTCCCCCTCGGTCATGGCCACGTCGTCGACCCACCACGTGACCGCAGCCCGCTCGCCGTCGACCCGTCGCAGGACCGACACGGGTACGTTGTCGATGCCCAGCAGGGCGGCCAGGCGATAGGCGGCGACGTTGTAGCGGTAGGAGTCCCTGAAGTTGAGCTCCACCCGGGCGCCCGGAACGACGAATCGCGAGCGGCTGACGTCGACGGTCTGGATGTGGACGTCGTGGGTCAGTCGACCGTCCGAGCCGCTGGCGCGCTGCGAGCCCGTCACGCCGGCGCCGGCGCCGCGAAAGTCCGACAGCTCGGCGTTCAGCAGGAACGCCTCCATCGCCCCCGGGGAGAGGGCAGGGGCGGCGTCCTGGGCCTGCGCGGCGCCAGGGACCCACAGCACGAGCGCCGCCGCGACGAGCGCCGGGAACCGATGAGTTCTGCGCATGCCTGGCCTCCACGAACGGCGCGTCACCGCGCCGGCAGTCCCGCGGGCGCGGCGTCGGCGAGCGCGGATCCCCCCGCGAGCGCGCCGCTGAAGAGATCCTGCAGCAAGTCGACCCGATCGGACAATACCGTGAACACGTCGTCCCGTTCCACCCGCAGGACGCGGCACGATCCGTCCGCGGTGGCCCGCCATCCCGCCACGGCGCCGGCGAGGGTCTCGGCCACCAGCAGGGTGCCCCCCGGTCCCGCGACGATCGGCGCGGCGCCGCCCGATTCGAGCCGCAGGGCGCCCTCCAGCACCAGACACAACGCGGCCGGGTCGTCGTCCAGAAACAGCCCTTCTCCGCTTTCGAGCGATATCCGCCGCGCCGCCCCGACGAGGGCGAGAAGCTCGGCCGCCGCCGCCCGTCCCAGGAGGGGATGGTGCCGCAGAAGCATCGCCTCGTCGAACGGCTGCAGCGCCGTGCCCGGCAGCGTCACCGCCGGCACGTGGGCGGGGCTGCGGTCGCGCCGCCCGTCCGAGGGGGTCAGCAGCAGGCGGAACAGTCCCTGCGCCAGCAGGATGTCGTCGGACACCATCGCCATGAAGTCGGCCGCCTGGATACGCAGGCAGACCGAGGGTTCGTTCGCCCACGTCGGCCGGGTGGTGGGCGCGCCCTGGAGCACTTCTTCCAGACCGAGCACGCCGGGCGCTCGGAGGGCCTCGCCCCCGTCGGCTTTGACGGACCGTCGGACGGAGCCCCCGATCAGGAGCTCGACCGCCTCGGTCGTGCCTTCCATTCTGACCGGCTGATCGGCCGCGTACCACACTTCGCGGCCGGATTCGATGACCCGGAACAGCTCGTCCACCGACACGAACTCGAAGATCGGGATGCGGCTCAGCCGATTCGCGAGCTCCACCGTGGGAAGCCCGTGAAGGTCCGCCGCGGTGGACATCCGGTTGCGCCTTTCCAGGGACAGAGCCCAGGAGGCGGTGTCGTTGACGTGCGGATCGGTGGCGTTTCGGTGGGCGCGCACCCATTCCAGATCATCGGTCACGGTTCCCGGGGCGTGCTCCGCTGCGAAGTGGATAGCCGTCGCCGCGATCACCGGGTTGGTATCGTGTATCAGCTGGGCCAGGGTATCTTCGATGTCGCGCGGCCTCGTGCCGAGCAGGATGTTGGCGTGCTTGACCTTCGCCGACAGGGGCGTCTCGTCGATGAGGGGCAGGATCCGCTTGCGGACGTTGCCCGGGAGCACATTGTCGAGGTACTCGATGGCGCGGGCGCGGCGCCTGGTGTCACCGCACTCGATGGCGTGTCGGGCCGCCGCGACGTCACCGACCTCGTGCAGGATTCCCAGCACACGGTAGATCCGGTCCCGGTTGCGTTCGAGGAGCTCGCGGAGCGCGCGCTCGAGCAGAGTATCGTGCGGGTCGAGCAGGGCGGCGCGATCCGGATCCCGCCGCTCGATGTTGCGGGTGCGTTCCAGCCTGGCGTCGGCTGGGGCCGGCGCGTCCTTGAAGAGGTTGTTGCCGAGGGTCAGGAGGTTGCAGTACCGGGTGGACTCCTTCATGAGGAGCTTCTCGATCACGAGGTCGGGGACGACCAGAGAGGGGTGGCTGCGCCGGAGACGTTCGATGGCCGCAATGATCTTGTAGCGCAGGAACCCGTCGGGCGTGTCGAGACTGCCGACGAGCGCGTCCATCGCCGCCTGGTGGGGCAGGAGGGCCAGGGTGGACGGGATGTGCCGCCGCACCCAGACGTGCTCGTGCAAGTTCTCCAGCGCATAGCGGAGGGCCGGGATGCCCGCCTCGCCGTAGGCCACGAGCGTCTCCCGCGCCGCGTGCTTCAGATTGCGGTGACCGAGCCTCGACAGCAGTCCCGGCAGGAACAGTCCGTCCGACGCGCCGAGTGCCCGCGCGCTGCGGATGGCTTCGAGGACGACTTCGACTCGATGGTCATACAGCAGCGTTGCCAGCAAGGTACGGAAACGGGGGTCCGGGATCCTGGCAAGCGCCCGTGCCGCCTCGCGCCGTCCCACCACCGCGGTGTCTCGGGTGTCCTCGATGAGTCTTCCAAGCGTCGCTTCGGCGAGAAGCACGTCGGGCTCGCGCCCCGATCGGGCGAGGACGGCGGCCGCGGCCACCGCCACCCGGGGCTCGGGGTCGTCGAGATGGTCCGACATCATGGTTGCGGCATCCTGGCCGGCGAGGCCCGCCAGGGCCTCCAGCGCGGCGGCGCGCACGTCGACGTCGTCGTCGCGGGTCATCCGTTCGACGGCGCCCTTCCAGCGGTGGGCCACGCGCGAGCGGCCCGACGCCAGCGCGTGGAGCGCGCGCACCCGGACCGGCCCCGACTCGTGACGCAGCAGGAGCGGGGTGATGAGGTGCGGCTTGTCCAGCGCCTCGAGCATCTCGATGGCGTAGAGCACCGCCGCGGGGTCGGGGTTGGACAGCTCCTCCACGAGGGTCTCGATGGTGGCGGCCTCGCCCGCGCGGGTCATCACCGCATCCGGGGTGATGGTGCGGGCGTCGATGCTGGCCCGGAACGACCGGAGATACTCGCGGCGCGCCCGGATCGCGACGGCGATCCAGAGTCCGGTGATGGCAAGGCTCGCGTAGCTCAGTTGGCGCCAGTCGAGCCCGAGACCCCACGGCTGAATGAGGGCGAGCAGCAGCACGGCCGTCAGCGCCTTGAAGAACCGGTCCATCGTGACGTCGATGAACGGCTTCACCCGGTGCCGCAGCTCGGTCGGCAGAGGCACGAAGAGCACTTCGCGCGTCGTCTTGTCGAGCGTGTAGCGCATCGTCGAGCCGAGCACCCGAGCCCCCGCGACCGCCCACAGCGCTCCCGTGAAGAGGATGAGCGCCGCGCTGGCGCTGAAGCCGATCGGCAGCAGGAGGAGCGCCACGCCGATTCCGGCCGAGCGATGGATGCGGCTGATGAGCGCCACCTGCACGACGAATCCGCCGATGGAGAGGTAGGCGGTGACCTCGGCCAGGAACGCCGCGATGCCGTCGCCGCCGCTGTCACCGCGCATCGCCTCCGCCGCCATGCTCAGTTGCTGGTCGACGACGGTGGCGCCGGCGGCGGCGCAGCCGACGGTCAGGGCCAGCACCTGCAGCGGGCGCGACTCGGAGAGCAGCCGGATCGCCTCCCGGCCCCCCACGCCGCCGTCGGCCGCGTCGAAGCCGGCGGGCTCGCCCGCGTGGTGGCGGCGGAGCAGGAGCAGCACGATGCCGGTACAGCCGGCGAGGGCGGCGGCGCTGACCAGCACCAGCTGCTCGGAGCCCACCTCTTCGACGAGGAACGCGGTGATTCCGGCTCCCAGGGCCCCGCCGAGGCTGGCCCCGCCGCCGATGAACCCGAACAGGCGCTTGGCCTGGCGGGCGTCGAAGATGTCGTTGGCGAGGGTCCAGAACTGGCTGATCAGCAGGATGCCGAGAATCAGGCCGAAGAAGTAGAAGGCGACGGTGACCCATCCCCCGCCGGTCTGGAGGAGTCCCCAGAAGAGGACGAGCAGACCGATGATGGCGGCCTGCGTGACCGGTATCACGTGCCGGGGGGGCAGCCGGCGAATGGCGTTGGTATAGAAGTGCATGACGACGCCGATCAGCATTCCGGCGACGAACAGCACGTAGGGCAGGTTGTCGGACCCGAGGGTGGCGATGAACTGCGACCGCGTGAGCGGCTTGACGATGTTGTACGACGTCATGGCGAGAAACGAGTAGGCGAACATCAACGCCACCGGCGCCGTTTCCTCGGGACGAATCGAGGTGACGGAGCCGATCAGCCGGTGGAGGAGAGTCCGCATCGCCATGGACCGCCCGGGGGACCCCCCAGGCGCGAATCTGCCGCATGACCGTACCGTGATTCCGCGTTCCCGCGCAACCGCCCTGGCAAACGGGCCCGAGGTCGATCCGGCACGTTGGGGCCTGCCCTGAACGAGCCTGCGAGCTTGGGGGCGGGCCGGCGGAGCCCGGCGGGCGGATCTGGCCCAGAGGCAGGCGAACGGCGTAAACTGGCGTGTCATGCGCCCCGGGGGGGCGGCACCGGCGGACGCCGTGCCGTCGAAGAGGAGTCTTCCCGGGAAGCGGGGGGTGCTGTCCGACGGCACGCCGTTCGAGGGCGCGGCGGGGTTGCGGGCGGCCCTGACCCGGCGTCCCGAGCGGTTCGTCACCACCGTGACCGAGAAGCTGATGACCTACGCGCTGGGGCGCGGGGTCGAGCACTACGACATGCCCGCGGTGCGCCGCATTCTGCGCGACGCATCGGCGGGCGGCTACCGGTTGCAGGACCTCGTGCTGGGCATAGTGCTCGGCGACCCGTTTCGTCTGAGGAGAGCGGAACCATGATCATCACCAGGAAGTCGTTGCCGCGGCGGACGGTGCTGCGCGGGCTCGGGGCGGCCCTCGCGCTGCCGTTCCTCGACGCGATGGCGCCGGCGCTCTCGACGGTCGCGAGGGCCGCCGCGCCGGTCCGCCGGGTCGGCTTCTTCTACGGGCCGAACGGCATGTTCCTGCCCAACTTCCATCCCGCCGGGGACGGCGGATCGGCGTTCGAGCTGACCCCGATCCTGCAGCCGCTCGCGCCGTTCCGCGATCAGCTCACGGTGGTCAGCGGCCTCAGCAACCGCGGCGTGGTCAGCCCGAACGAAGGCGGCGGCGTGCACAGCCGCGCCCACGCCGGCTGGCTGAACGGGGTGCTGCCGAACAAGACCGAGGGCGCCGACCTGCGGGCCGGCAAGACCGTCGACCAGTACGCGGCCGACGTGCTGGGGGCCGCTACCTCGATCCGGTCGCTCGAGCTGACCACCGACTCCAACTTCCTGGTCGGGAACTGCGAGAACGGCTACGCGTGCGCGTACCTGAACTCGACGTCGTGGCGCGACGACACCACGCCGCTTCCCCACGAGCGCGACCCCCGCGTCGTCTTCGAACGGATGTTCGGCGACGGCGGCAGCGTGTCGGCGCGAGTCGCCGACCTGCGTACCGACCGCAGCATTCTCGACGCGGTCACCGGTCGTCTCGGCCAGCTCCGGGGCCGGCTCGGCGCGGCGGACCGGACCCGCATCGACGAGTATCTCGCCACTGTGCGCGAGGTCGAGCGGCGCATCCGGCGGGCCGAGCTGGCGAACGCCGAGACGCCCCTGCCGTCGCTCGATCAGCCCACCGGCGTGCCGGACGGCTACGGCGAGCACCTCTCCCTGCTCTACGACCTGCTCGCGCTGGCGTATCAGGCCGACGTCACCCGGGTGAGCTGCACCCAGATCGCGCGCGAGCAGAGCGGCCGGACCTATCCCGACATCGGCGTGCCCGAGGGGCATCACACCATTTCGCACCACCAGATGGACGCCCACAACGTCGCGCAGTACACCAAGGTGAACGTCTACCACCTGTCGCTGTTCGCCCGCTTCGTCGAGAAGCTGCGGGCGGCTCCCGACGGGGACGGCACCCTGCTCGACCACAGCATGCTGCTCTACGGCTGCGGCATGGGCGACGGCGACCACCACACCCCGTTCGACCTGCCGGTCGCCCTCGTCGGCGGCGGCGCGGGTCGGTTGGCCGGCAACCGCCATCTCCGGTACCCGCTCCACACCCCCTTCATGAACCTCGGGCTCAGCCTGCTCGAGAAGGTGGATGTCCGGGTGGACCGCATCGCCGACAGCACGGGGCGGCTGGCGGGGGTGTAGGAGCTTGCGCCGTAGAAGTTTCGCGCCAAGCGAAACTTCCAACGCGACCGTAAGGTCGCGCTAGCGGGTGGATCGTCCTGTGTCTGTCCATCCGGCGCAGGCTCCGGGGCGAGGGAGACCGCATGTGTCGTTCGAGTCGGGTCATTTTCGATCATGCCGCGCTGACCGATTCGAATCAGAGGGTCATGGAGACCCCGACCGATCGCATGCCGGCGATTCGGAAACCGATCGCGAATCGTGCGGTGTGAAGGATCTGCCGGACCACGGCGAGGAACAGGTCATGGGCACGAGTATCCGGGGTGTCGTTCTCGCGGTCGCGATTTCAGGCTTGCCGGGTCTCGGCGTGTCGGCGCACGCAGCCGCCGATGATCCGCGGCTCGTGGCGGCGGCGCGGACGGCCGCCGCGGCGGGAGTTCGGGCGCTGGTCGCCGGCGGGGCGGACGTCGACGCCGCCGCGGTCGACGGCACGACGGCGCTGCACTGGGCGGCGCACCACGACGACCGCGATCTGGCCGGCCTGCTGATCGACGCGGGTGCGGACGTGGCGGCGGCCAACCGCTACGGCGTGCAGCCGATTGCGCTGGCCGCCACCAACGGCAGCGCGGCGATGCTCGAGGTGCTGCTGGCGGCCGGCGCCGACCCGAATGCGGCGATGCCGGGGGGAGAGACGGCGTTGATGACGGCGGCGCGCGCCGGGCCCGCCGATGCGGTGCGGGTGCTGCTGGCGGCGGGCGCCGATCCGAACCGGCGGGACGAGGTGGCCGGCCAGACGGCGCTGATGTGGGCGGCGGCGCGGAACAACGCGCCGGCCGTCCGGGCGCTGGCCGAGCTGGGGGCCGGCCTGCACGTGCGGACCACGGGAGAGCCGCGGCCCAGCCGGAGCTACTTCCGCGCCGCGGAGCCCACCGGGTTCACGGCGCTGCTCTTCGCGGTCCGGGCCGGCGCGATCGAGGCGACGCGAGCGTTGCTCGACGCCGGGGCGGACGTGAACGACACCCTGTCCGACGGCGAGAGCGCGCTCGTGGTGGCCGCCGCCAACGCCCACTGGGAGCTGGCGAGCCATCTGCTCGACCGGGGCGCGGACGCGACGGCGACCGGCGCGGGCTGGAACGCGCTCCACCAGACGGTGCGCACCCGGCGGCCGAACCCCAGCGGCGGCGTCGCGGGGCCCATCCCGACGGGTCGCGTCGACAGCATCGACGTGGTCCGGAAGCTGATCGCGCATGGGGTCGACGTCGACGCGCGGATGACCGTCAACGGAATGAAGGACGGCCAGCGCAGCCGCCTGAACCGTCTGGGGGCGACCGCCTTCTTCCTCGCCGCCAAGAACACCGATACGGAGGCGATGCGGGTGCTGGTCGAGGGGGCGCCGACCCGCGGATCCCGAGCGTCGACGGCACCACGCCGTTGATGGTGGCGGCGGGGGTCGCCATCTTCATCCCCGGCGAGGACGGCGGCTCGTTGCCGGGGCAGGAGGGCGAGGTGCTCGATGCCGTGCGGATGTGCGTCGAGCTCGGAACCGACGTCAACGCGGTGAACGAGCGCGGCGAGAGCGCGCTGCACGGCGCCGCATTCCGCGGGGTGAACGCCGTCGTCGACTATCTCGCCGAGCAGGGCGCGGCGCTCGACGCCCGCACCGTCGAGGGGTGGACCCCGCTCGCGCTGGCGAACGGTCTCAGCTACTCCGACTTCTTCAAGGCCCAGGCCCATACCGCGGACCGGCTGCGCGTGTTGATGGAAGCCCGCGGGCTCGACGCTGCCGGCCACGCGGTCGACCCGGCGGTCTGCCTCGACTGCTTCCAGACTCGGCCCGATCAGGTGCGCACGGCCATCGCCCGCGACGAGCGAATGGCGGCCGAGCTGGCTGCGGGGCTGCGCTGAAGCGGGCTCGATCGGCAACGTGATTGCCGCGTTGGAGGCCCTCGATTCTGCCTCAGCGCCGCAATGGGCCAGGGCCGTTCATCGTCGGTTGCCCCCCGGGGTTGGCCCGATATGACCATGGTCATGACCATGGTAGTATTGCGTTCGGATTCTCGGGAGGGTGCCGTGAGAGCACACCAGGACAAACGGACCGGCAGCCGCATCATCAAGGCCTCGGAGTTCAAGGCGACCTGCCTGAAGCTCATGGATGAGGTCGCGGAGACCGGCGAGGAGATCGTCATCACCAAGAACGGGCAACCGGTTTCGCGGCTGGTGCCGTACCGCGAGAAGCCCGGACTCTGGTTCGGCCGCAATCGGGACAACATTCAGATAAAGGGTGACATCGTTTCGCCCATGCCGCCGGAATGGTACGAGAAGTCCGAGGACTCTGAGGACTTGTTTTGACGGTCGTCGATACGCATGTGTTGATCTGGCATGAGAGCGGCGACCGGAGATTGGGGCCACGAGCCCGTCACGCGTTCGGGCGCGCATTGCAGGACGGCGACGCGGCGGTATCGGCCATCTCCTTCTGGGAGGTCGGGATGTGCGTCCGGAAAGGCCGGCTCGGTCTCTTGCTCGATCCGGACGCGTGGCGTCGGGACCTCCTGAACCAGGGACTGATCGAGATCCCGGTCGATGGCGGCATTGCGTCCCGGGCGGGATTGCTCGCGAAGATCCATGGCGACCCGGCCGACCGAATCATCGTGGCCACCGCGCTGGAAGGGCACCGGTTGATGACCGCGGACCGGCAGATCCTCGAGTGGCCCGGCCCGCTGAGCTGCCTGAGCGCATCGGACTGACGAGCCCCGTCGCCGCGCAACGGACACGCTGTCGTGCCCGGACACGACTTCGTTCGTTTGTCCGAACCACCCCGAGAGACACGCCCGATGTCAGCGACCGACCCGAGGATCCTCGTCTTCCAGCACATCCCCATCGAGCATCCCGGCGTCTTCCGGGACTTCATGCGCGAGGACGGCATCGAATGGCGCGCGGTCGAGCTCGATGCCGGCGAGTCCATTCCCGACCTCGGCGCCTACGACACCCTGTGGGTCATGGGCGGCCCGATGGACGTCTGGGAGGACGACCTCCATCCATGGCTCGAGGCCGAGCGCGCCGCCATTCGCGAGGCGGTCGTCGAGCGGGAGATGCCCTTCTTCGGTTTCTGCCTCGGGCACCAGCTTCTCGCCCAGGCCCTCGGCGGCGAGGTCGGGCCGGCGGCCGAGCCCGAGATCGGCATCTTCGACGTCGAGCTGACGGAGGCGGGCCGGGAGAGCCCCATCTTCGAGGGCGTTCCGGCTACCCATGCCTGCCTGCAATGGCACGGCGCGGAGGTGTTGCAGCCGCCGGCCGGCGCCCGGGTTCTCGCGGCGTCGCGCGCCTGTTCGGTGCAGGCGCTCGGCGTCGGCGGCCACGCCTACAGCATTCAGTATCACGTGGAGATCACCGAGAGGACGGTGCGCGAGTGGGGCGCGGTGCCCGCCTACGGGCAGGCCCTCGAGCGTGCGCTCGGGGCGGGCGCCCTGCCCGGCTTCGAGGCCGCGGCGGCGGCCGGCATGGCCGGCTTCAACCGCAACGCGCGCCGAATCTACGACAACTTCATGCGGATCGTCTGTCGTTCGCGGGGCGACGCCAGTATCGATGGGGAGCCTGGCCGGACCATCGCGTCGCCCTCCACCGCTTGACGGTCGCCGGTACGTGACCGCACCCTGTCCGGTCGGCAGGTCCGGGTCGGGCCCCGGGCCGCCCCAGCGTGTTCGACGGGTTCAGAGTGCCGAACGGCGCACGGAATCAGGGTCGCCGACGTCGAATCGAACCCGAATCAGCTTCCAGTACAGCCGCTCGCGGGCCTCCGGTCTCGCCGGCTTCACCCAGTCGCGGCCGATCCGCTCCCAGTCGGGGTCGTCCGGGTCGTCCGCTCCAACAGGCCCCGAGGTTGGCAAAGTGCGAAAGGCGTTCGCGCCCGGCCGGCACGGTGAGGTGTCTTTCGGCGGATCAGGCGCCCCTGCGCGCCTGCGTCTCCGAGCATACCACCGCGGGCGGGACGGCCGAAACACGCTGGTCAGCCCGTGTCCTTCTCACCCGCGGTGCCTTCCAGCGCGGCGATCTCGGGAAACAGGATCTGCGGGAGCGAGCGGTGCGAGCGGGGAACGTCGCCGAAGCCGGTCGCGCGCTCGTAGCGCTCGACGGTGCGCAGGGCGGCGGCGAGCGAGTGCTTGAGGGTGGCCTCGAACTCGACGCATTCGACGGCGCGCGCCTCCGTCGAGGCGCGGTAGTGCGCCACCTCCATGTCGGGGAAGTACCAGACCGTCAGGTCCTTCTCGAGAACCCCGTTCCAGGTCACCCCGAGCCGGTCGACGAACGCGTCGACGGCTGACGCCTGATCGCCCGCGTGGTGGCCGAGGTCCAGATTGATCTCCGAGCGCACCTCCGTGTCGCGCGCCAGCGACTTCAGGGTCAGATGGTGCAGTTCGGGATCGTAGCGGTGGCGGAGGATGAACCGCCCGCGTCGGCCCGCCTCGGTCAGGAAGTAGCGGTCGCGGACCCGTAGCGCGCTGGTGCGCGTCGGATGCAGTCGCTCGACTGCGGCGCGGAAGCGCGTCATGTCGAAGTCGTCGCCGACGACGAACTTGTGCTCGATCTCGGTGAAGCGAAGGTCGTCGGGCATCACATCCACCGCTTGAAACGGCCGAGCAGCGCGAGGCGCAGCCGCGGGCCGGCCGACAGGTTCCGGCGAAACCGGCGGTCGACCGGCGTGTTGCGCGGATCGGCCCGGAGGTTGTCGAAGATCGTCCGGGCCGGGGCGATGGCCGCCGGGTGGCGGGTGGCGAGCATTGCCTCGGCCAGCCGGTCGTGCGCCGCGTCCTCGAAGTTGTAGCTGCCGAACGCGACCCAGGCGTCGTCGACGAGCACGATCTTCGAATGCTCGCCGCCTCGATTCTCGTAGATGCGGACCCCC
The DNA here is from genome assembly GCA_965206705.1 of Vicinamibacterales bacterium. Lineage (GTDB taxonomy): Bacteria > Acidobacteriota > Vicinamibacteria > Vicinamibacterales > UBA8438 > JAJEEA01. The sequence continues at coordinate 511,043 of CBDBKJ010000003.1, forward strand.
GCGTCCAGCAGCCGCGGATAGCCCGCGGCGGCGGCGATCCAGGCGAGGTCCGTGGCCGGCAGCGCGTCGCGGTGGGAGTGGTAGATCTCGATTTCCGCCCCGCGCCGGGCCGCCGCCAGCAGCGCATCCAGCAGCGCGGGGGCCGGCTTGAAGTAGAAGGTGGTGAGCTGGACGCGGTGCCGCGCGGCGTCCAGCATGTCGATCATGCGCTCGGTCACCACGTTCGACCCGCGCCATCCGAGGGGACCGCGGCGAGCCTGGTGGAGATTGGGGTTGCAGATCCAGTAGTCGAGGGCGATGTCTCCCGGCGCCCCGGCGGCGCGCTGGCAGAGCTCGCGCAGGTGGGCGGGGTCGACCTCGCCGCCGATGGTCCGGTAGCTCTCGAGCAGGGTGCGCACGATGGGGCCGCGGAGCGCGACCGAGTACTCGTTCCATCCTTCGAACGAGGTCCGCGTGACGTTGCTGCTGCCGAAGATCGCCTCGCCCTGCTCCGAGACCTGAATCTTGACGTGCTGGCCGCCGCCGAGGCGCCGCTGCAGGGGGTGGGGAGGGCGGTACACGGTCACCACGGCGCCGGTGTCGCACAGCGCGTCGAGCCGGTCCTGCAGGGCTTCCTTGACCGCGGCCGACATCAGGACCCCACCGAGACGTTGGCCGAAGCCGTCGATGAGCAGATTGACGGCCACCCCGCGTCGTTGGGCCTGCAGCAGGCGCGCGAGCAGCTCGGCGCCGTACTCGTCGTACTCGATGTAGTAGGTGGACAGATACAGGAAGCGCCGCGCCTCTTGGATCATTCGCAGGCGTCGCGCCCACTCCGCCGCCCGGTCCCAGAGTGGGCAGAGGGTCGTCGCGGTCAGCGCGGTCGGCACGCCTGGTCCGTTCGGATGCACCACGCCGCCGCTCTCGACGATCCCGGCCATGTCCTCTCGCGGGCGGGACGCCCTCGCTCCTCGGGCCGGTGTCCTGTCCGGCGTCCGAAGCTGACGAATCAAAGCCGGTATCCGCCGGAGACGTCGATGTTGACCCCGGTCACGTAGGACGCGTCGACCAGGTACTCGACGGCCTGCGTGACGTCGTCCAGCCGGCCGGCGCGTCCCAGCGGAACCCACTTGCCGATCTTGTCGGGCGGAGGCAGGTCGACGGAGTTCTCGAGCTGTCCCGGCGAGACCATGTTCACCCGGATGCGCCGGCCGGCATGCGCCTTCGCCAAGGCCCGGGTCAGGACCAGGAGCCCGGTCTTGCTCACGTAGTAGTCGGCGCCGTGGACGTTGGCGCGGATGCCTTCCAGGCCGGCCATGCCGATGCTGATGATGTTGCCGCCGTCGGGCATGAGCGGCAGCGCGTGGTGGCAGCAGTAGAACGCGCCGGACAGGTTGGCGGCGAGGGTCGCGTCCCACCCCGCGGGGTCGAGCCGGGTCACCGGCTGCGGATTGTAGTTGCCCACGTTGTTCACGAGGAGATCGACTCGGCCCTCCACCGCCGCGATGTCGTCGAAGACCGCCGCCACGTCACGCTCGACCCCGATGTCCGCAGCCAGCGCACGAGCGCAGCGTCCCGTCGCCTCTACCTCGCGAACCAGCGATCGGGCGTCCTGCTTCGACGTGCGATAGAGCACCACGAGGTCGTATCCCCGCGCCGCCAGCATCGAGCACAGACGGCGTCCCAGGCGGCGCGCGCCGCCGGTCACCACCGCGACCGGAGTGTCGTGCCCGGGGCTCACGAGCGGGCGCGCTCCACTCGGACGAAGGCGCAGGCGGCGGCGGGCACCGCCTGGGGCTTGCGGACTTCCAGCCGGATGCGTTGCGCGCGGTCGATCCGCTCGAGCAGAAGCCCCGCCGCGGCTTCCGCCAGGGCCTCGAGGAGCGCGAACCGCCGCTGCCGAACCAGCTCGCCGACGGCGGCGGCGATGCCGTCGTAGTCGATGGCGTCCGCCAGGGCGTCCGACCGCGCGGCAGACGCCAGGTCGTAGTCGACCTCGATGTCGAAGAGGAGCGGCTGGGGGTGTTCCCGCTCGTGCGCGTAGACCCCGACGATGCCGGCGACCTCCAGATTCCTCAGTCCCGCGGTTCCGATCATGCGTTGCGGCTCCGTGCTTCCCTGACCCGAGAACCGCAGCCTCGCGGCTCCGTTCCCCGTCCCTGCCCTTGCAGGAGACGGTGGCGCCAGCCCGGGAACCGTCGCCTGCGGCTCCGCCGCCACGTGGCGCGGCCGCCCCAACCCATCCCTGCGAGGAGGCTGTACCGTTCTACGCCGCCGACTCCTGTCCCGGCTTGCGGGCGATCCAGATCTGCTCGGCCGCGGTGTCCGGCGAGAACGGCGTCCCGTCGAAGCTCCCCAGACAGGCGTCGATCGTGAATCCGGTCTCGAGGAGCAGCATCCGGGCATGGTCCGGATCGAGCCAGCTCAGCTCGAGCCGCCGGTAGCGGCGCCATTCCGGCCGGCCGTCGGCCGTGAAGTGGTCCTCCGAGGTGACGACCGAGATGGCACGGGCCTTCTCGTTCACTCGGGAGGTGACCCACAACAGGATATCCGTGCCGGCCGCCGACTGGTAGGCGGCCCGAAGCTGCACCTGACGCATCCGGGCCGCGGCGTCGGGGGTCATCACGAAGTCGTCGAAGATGAACCGCCCCCCCGGCCGGAGCTGGCTGAAGACCTGGCGCACCACCTGCCGCTTGGCCTGCATGCTCGTCAGGTGGCCGATGCTGTGGTACGGCAGGGTGACGAGCGCCGCCGGCTCGTCGATCCGAAAGGTGCGAAAGTCGGCTTCCTGCAGCTCGATCCGGTCGCCCACGCCGGCCTGCGCGGCGCGTTCCCGGCAGCGCCGCAGCATCACCGGAGAGGCGTCGACGCCGATCATTCGGCACCCCCGCACCGCTGCTTCGACCGCGATGCGTCCGTCGCCGACGCCGAGCTCGACGACCGGACCGCCGGCCGCGAGGCACGCCTCGACATAGAACTGGCGGTTCGTCTCGGCCCCCGGTGCGGTCTCCGTCCAGACGCCGTAGATGTCGGCAAAGCTGTCGTACTGCGCCGCCGGCCCGGCCCCTGGTGGGTGCGGTGTTGACACTATCGCTGAACCGCCACAGAGAAAGCGGCCCTTCAATCCTGCTGAACGGTCTCCGCCGATCGAGTCCGACTCCCGTGCGCGAGCGCGACGATGTCGTCCGCGTCGTCCCGGAGGAGCAGCCGGTCCTGTACGAGGGCCTCCGCTGCCTCGCCGACCGCGCGCACGTAGGACGCGTGGTCCGCGTATCGTTCTTCGAGCGACGACCGCGGGTCTCCCGACGCCTGGCGGGCCGCCCGGGTGGCCGCAAACGGGATGAAGGAGCCGGTCGCGCGGCACTGGGCGCCCTCGGCGAATCCCGCCCGCCGGAGGTTCCAGCCGGTGTAGGTGCCGATGGGGGCGACGAGATTGGGATGCCTGACGCCGTCGATCATGTTGCCGTCGGCGTCGGTCCGGCCGACCAGGACCGTGTAGGCGTCTCCGAGCATCGGCGGCAGCGAGCGGTGATCGGCGAGGTGCAGCGGGTTGTACGACCCCGACCAGGTCACCCCGGGGACAGCGGGGAAGTCGACCGCGGCCGCGGGGACGAGCCCGCCGCCGTCCGCGGTGGGGAAGCGGCTCTTCGGGGGTGCGACGCCCCGGTCCACCCAGGCGTACAACGCCAGGCTGAGGGCGGCGCGAATCTGGCCCAGGGCCAGCGGGTTGCTCAGGTTCTGGCACATGCCGGCGGTCGGCGGCCGGGTGTGGACGCCGGGACCGCCGCCGTGCTGGGTGCCCGCCAGCAGATAGACCCGCACGTTGTCCGGCAGCTCGACGGGCCCGCCCTCGGGATCGGTGACCACGAGGGACGCCCGCGCCTGCCAGAGCTCGGCCTCGCTGTCGCTGTGGACGATCCGGGGGCAGGTGTCCGACGCCGCGCACCGTTCCTGCAGCCCGTCGGTCCGGCCGCTGATCGGGTCGGTCAGGGTGGCGTAGGTGAACGGGAACTGGTCGCCGGGATAGACGTGGTCTTCGTGCTGCTTCTGCCAGCGTCCGGGCTGGCCGAACTGGTAGTTGGTGAACGTCTTGCGCGATCCGGCGATGTTGGGATGGATGCCGTCGAACACGATCCGGCCGGCGACGTCCTCGTTGAACCCCTGGTACAGGAAGTCGCGCAGCATCCGTCCGCTCTGGGAGATGCCGAGCGAGAGCGCGGTGCGGGGCAGGTCGTTCTCGGCCAGCGGGTTGGGGGCGCCGGCGTCGTCCGCCGCCTCGTAGCGCAGGAACGAGATGGTGTCGCGCATCGCCGCGAACCCGAGGCCCAGCACGATCGGGTCCCTGGCCTGATAGATGAACTCGTAGATGGCGCCGCCGTCGAACCCGGCGGGCCGCGTGACCTCGATCTCGGTGTCGCTGACATAGGTCCACGCGAGGTCCGCGGGGGCCTGCCGCTTTGCCGTCTGGGTGGTCCGGACCGAGAGCATCCCGCCGGCGGGGTCGCGCGAGGCGGCCGGATAGGTCAGGCGGTAGCGGGACCGGGACGCGTCGTCGTTGAAGATCATCTCCTCGAGGGCCGCGCCCACGATGGGCGAGCCGTCGGCCTCGGCGGCGACCGGTAACAGGGCCACGATGTTCGAGTCGTTCGGCGCGATGTCGCCCTGCCAGCCCACGCGGACGAACGCGAACCCGCGTTCCAGGAGGGCGCGCTCGCCCGCGCCCGTCCCGCCCCGGTTCGGGACGGTGTGGAAGATGGCGCCGTTCCAGCGGGTCATGTCGATGGGCCGATGGATCTCGACGGTGGCGCGGTACTCCACGCGTCCCCGGTCGTTGCGGGGGGCGCGGTCGAGATTGACGATGTCCCGGTGCCGCGGATCTTCCGGGTCCACCTCGCCCGTGACCAGCCCGCGCAGGCGCTCGTACCGGCCGGCTTCGCCGAAGGACTCGCCCCCGAGCGCCGGCGATTCGACGACCGGCAGATCGATGTGCGTGATCTGCCCCGGCGTGCTCCCGGCCGACAGCAGGACGGCGATGGGCGCGGCGAACAGCGCTCGACTCGATAAGGTCATGGTTTCTCCTTGTCGGGCTCATGATATCGCGCGACGGCGCTGGCGGTCCCTGGGCAGCCCGTGGTGGAACCGCGCGTTGTACCGAGAGCGGCGAGGCGCCCGCCTGAACAAGGCGTGAGGAGGGCGCATATCGGGCATTCGCGACCGCGGAGCACAACGCAGCTCCGCGGAACAACGCGGTCGGGCAGGATGTATCGCCGGTCGAGCGAGGTCCCCGGATTGATTTGCGGGGCGCGGCGACCGACAATTGGCCTGCCGGCCAGGAGCCCGCGCCGCAGCAGCGCGCGGAGACGCCCATCGTGTCATGAACTCCATCCACCGCCACGCGGCTGACGCGCACGAGGACCCCAATCACGCGCATGGGCAGCACGGTGGCGGCGGACACGACCATTCCCGCGCCCTGCGCGGGAAGAGCAAGCGGAGCCTGATCGCGGCGCTCGTCCTGATCGCGGGCTACATGGTCGCCGAGGTCGCCGGCGGCATCCTGTCCGGCAGCCTCGCCCTCCTCGCCGACGCCGGGCACATGCTGACGGACGCGGCTTCCATCGGTCTCGCCCTCCTCGCCATGCACTTCGCGGATCGACCCCCGTCCGCGCGGCGCACTTTCGGCTACCACCGTCTCGAGATCCTCGCCGCCCTGCTGAATGCGCTGACGCTGTGGGTGATCGCGGCCTGGGTGGTCGTCGAGGCCAGCCACCGCTTCCGGGATCTGCCCGACGTCGACGGCGGGCTGATGCTGTCCGTCGGTGCCGTCGGCCTCGTCGTCAACGTGCTCGCGGCGTGGATTCTCCACCGGTCAGCGGGGCACAGCGTCAACGTCGAAGGCGCCTTCCGGCACGTGATGGCCGACCTGCTGGGCTCGGTCGGCGTCGTCGTGTCGGGCGTGCTGGTCTGGGCCCTCGGGTGGACCCTCGCCGACCCCATCCTGAGCGTGATCATCGGTATCCTGATCCTGCTCAGCACGTGGCGCCTGCTCGCCAAGGTCGTCCACGTTCTGCTCGAAGGCGCCCCCGACCATATCGACGTGTCCCGTCTCTGCCGCGAGCTGGAGGGCGTGGAAGGCGTCGTCCAGGTTCACGACATGCACGTCTGGACCATCTCCGAGGGCTACGACGCGCTCGCCGCCCACGTTGTCGTCGATCCCGACTACCCGGGCAGCCGCCTCGAACCGGTGCTCCGCCGCCTGCGCGCAATCGCCTCCCGCGACTTCGGCATCCAGCACGTCACCATCCAGGTGGAGCAGTCGTTGGATCACTGCACCGAGCACCACCACGCCGACCGCCTGCACGCCCGCGAGCGGCCGACCGAGGCCTGACTGGCCGTCGGCACGCCGTCGGGGCGGCGCCGCCGTCGCGAATCGAGTCGGGGTGCAGTTCGCGTTCGTCGCGCAACCGCCGCAGATCGAGGCCGCTACCGGCTGTGCTGTCGCGCTTGACGTGGTCGCTGACGGTCGCTCAGCCTTCGAACGGGTGCACGACGGGCAGGCCCGGCTTCTCTCGCGACCGCCTTCCCGGAGCCCCCTGTGCCGCGGCAGACTCCGGGCCGGAGATGCAATACGATCGGGAACACGAGAGAGGAGCCCGCCCATGGTCGTCATCGCGCGTCTGTTCGCCCTCGCCACCGCCTCTGCGCTGGCCCTGCAGACCCCCGAGCCCGGCTTCGTGCGCTGGAGCGCGGCCGAGCTCGAAGAGCGCAATGCGGCCCTGTCGGAGACGATACGTCCCGACGGCTCGGCCCGCGAGACCCTGGCCGACTACGAGGTCGGCGGATCCCATCGGTTCCGGTTCATCCGCCGCGACGCCGACGGCCTTCCCGAGCAGCACGCCAACATCGAGGACGTGGTGTTCATCCAGAGCGGGGCGGCGACCCTCGTCGTCGGCGGCGAGCTTGTCGACCGGGCGGGCGGCGACGGCGAGTACCGGGGGACGGGCATCGCGGGCGGGGTGCGGTATCCGGTCGACCGGGGGGACATCCTGCACATTCCCGCCGACACCCCGCACCGCTATCTCGTGCCGGAGGGCGGGCACGTGACCTACGTGCTGGTGCGGCTGCCGGCCCTCACCGGCGAGCGCGTCGTGCCGCCCGACGCCCCGGCGCTCGATTTCGAGCCGCCCGGGTTCGCCCTGTGGCGCGCCGGCGAGCTCGACGAGAGGCGCGCCGCTCTCGACCAGCGGATCGGCCCCGACCGGTCGGCCCGCGAGACCCTCGCCGACTATGGCAGCCCGACCCGGTCGCACCGCTTCCGCCACATCCACCGCGACGCCGACGGGGTGCCCGAGATCCACGACGACATCATCGATCTGGTCTTCGTGACGAGCGGCGAGGGCGGGGTGCTCGTGGGCGGCGAGATGCTCGACCGGACCGGGAGCCGGGGGTCCGGCATTGCCGGCGGGACGCGGCATCCGGTGGCGGCGGGGGACGTGCTGCACATCCCCGCCCGCACCCCCCACGGCTACCTCGCGCCGGAGGGTGGGCACGTGACCTACGTCCTCGTGCGGGTGCCGGCGGTGGTCGCGCGTTAGCTCGTGACGGTTCACGAGCTTCGTGACCGCGTCCGGGGGTGCGCGCTGGCCGGCATCCTCCTGATGACACTGCTGCCGCTCTCGGCCGCCGGCCAGCAGCCTCGTCTGGCCGCCGGCTACTGGACCCGGGGGCTGTCGGGCGGCTGGGGCGACGCTTGGCGGTACGGCGTCCCGGGCTACGGGAAGACGGAGAACGACGTCCGTTTCGTGGCGTTCCATCCGCAGCTCGGACGGTTCGTCACCGACCACCTGGAGCTCCATGGCGAGGGCACGCTGCTCCTCTATGACCGGCCGGTCACGGCCGTCAGCGGCGGGCTGGCCCTGGGCGGCCGCTATCACGTCTGGCGGGACCGCCGGTGGACGCCGTACCTCGCCAGCGGGGCCGGGCTGCTCTGGACCTCGCTCGACGTGTCGGAAATCGACCGCGTCTTCAACTTTCAGATCGTCTACGGTCTGGGCGTTCGGACCGTTCCGCGGCGCGGGCCCGGCTTGATCGTCGAGCTCCGCAACCACCATATCTCCAACGCCGGCACCGCGGGAGAGAATCTGGGTCTGAACGCGGCGGTGGTGGTCGCCGGGGTCCAATGGGTCCTGCGTCCGGCCGAGTGACGCCGCCCAGGGTCGGTTCCTGGCGACGTGCCGGCCCGACCGGGCGCCGCCTACCCGTCCTGTCCGTTTAGCCGCAGCCGCCAGCGGTCGCCCCGGCTCGGGGCCGAGTCGATCCCTCAGCGGCTCAGGACCCGCCGAGACAGAGATCCGATTCGCCGAACCTGCTCACATCCGTTGTCGGATTGGCGTCCCCGGGCGGGGGTGCGCCGACGAAGCGCGGTCGAGACTTGGTCGCAGGACACACCCTCACGCGCCGCAGGCACGGTATTCCGAGCCCGTATGTAGGATACGTGCACCTTGTCATTGGACTGCTGTCCAGCCACTTTGCTACGGCTGTCCCTAGCTCGCGAGAATCGTGAGCAATGAGCCTGTAACGCCGCCAACAATTGCCGCAGTCAGAATAACGAGCAGCTCCAGCCCCTTCGACCGGCGACGCTCAAGGAACCCCAGAAGGTCTGCCACTGGTCCTGTTGGGAAGGATGGCCGTTCTTTCATCCCCGCTTCGATATATTCTTCGAGATAAGAAGGCGTACCTCTTTCGTATGCTTCGTAGTGTAGTCGTAGCGCCACGCCACGTCCCACTTCTTCTCGCGGCCGGCGCCGGGAATCGAGGCCTCTTTCTCGACGTCCTCCAGGCCAAGGCGCGTCAGTTCCTGCACGCAGAAATCCGCCAGCACGTCGAGCCGCGACGTCGAGGTCTTCCTCTTCTCGACGACGGCTACGCGGTAGAGATCGTCAACGGCGTCCTGGGCGGTAGTCATGCGTAGCCTGCCTACGCCGTGGCGGGCAACCCTGGTTCGGTGTCGATCTGGCCGGAGCTGACGTAGGCCGTGCTCAGCAGACTGGTGGTGTCGTTCCGTAGGCGGGCCAGCGCCTTGTCGTAATAGACGGGGTCCACTTCGATGCCGACGCTGTCGCGGCCGCACGCGGCGGCGGCGACCTGGGTCGAAGCCGTTCCTGCGAAGGGATCGAGCACCGAGTCGCCCACGAAGCTGAACATCCTGATGAGGCGGTCGGCGAGTGCCACCGGATACGGCGCCGGGTGGTCCCGGGTCGACGCGCCGGCGATATCGGTCCAAACCTGCCGGAACAGCTTCCTGAAGCTCGGCTCCGACAGCAGACTGAGCGTTCGCGCGGCGATGCTCGGTTTGCGGTAGCCCCCCGGTTTCCGCTGCATCAGAATGAACTCGACATCGTTCTTGATCACGGCGTTGGGCTCGTACGGCTTGCCGAGGAAGCCGCCGGTTCCCCGCTCCACCTCGTGCGCCGCGTTCGCGATCTTATGCCAGATAATCGGCGCGAGATTGTCGAATCCAAGCGCTCGGCAGCGGTCCTGGATGGAGGCGTGAAGAGGAACCACGGTATGTCGGCCGCCGTTAGCGCGCCGGGACAGACAGACGTCGCCCACGACGCAGATGAGCCGGCCGCCGGGCACGAGGGCCCTGTGACACAGGCGCCAGACTGCATCCAGTTGATCGAGAAACTCATCGTAGTCGGTGATCCCGCCGAGTTGGCCGGCGGCATGGCGGTACTGCTTTAGAGTCCAGTACGGCGGTGACGTGACTACGAGGTGGACCGATTCGGGGGGCAGGACGGCGTTTCTGGCGTCTCCGAGCAGCAGCCGATGGTGGGTCGGCACTTGCCCCACGGCGGCCCCGATCATCCTCATGGCCGACGAGTCCTTCGCGAGCCGCGGCAGGTCACGCGGGGGAGCCGCCAAGCGCCGGAACGGTTCGGGAACAAAGGCGTCGAGCCGCGTGTTGGCGTTCATCTCGCTTGGCGTTCCAGAGACGTGACCCGGGGCAGGCCCAGCACGGAATCGTAGCACGGTCCCGGCATGGAGCGGCTACGAGTGTGGCCTGTGATACTCGTGGAGTCGTGCCGAGCCGCGACGCCGAGTGCAATCACCCGAGTAGTTCTCCACACGGTGCTAGCGCTCAGCCGCCGGGTCCAGTGGATCCTGCGTCCGAGCCGACTGACGCCGCCGGGACCGGTCCGACCTCCTGACAGGTTCTGACACACCCTTCCTCTATCGTGTCCGGTGTCTACCCGTCACCGGACATGCCACGGCCGCCCCGACCCCCGGTGCGGTCCGGCGGGAGCTACACGAACCAGGAGAAGCCTATGACCAGGAGCACGGCAGGCGCATTCGTCGATCTGGAGCGGGCCGCCATCGGACGGCCGGTCACGCGTCTCGGCGTCTCGTTCTTCCCCGTCTACGTGATGGACAACCCCCTGCCGGCCATCGCCACCGGCCCGAAATCGGGACGGGTGATCGAGGAGCTGGCCGATGCGTCCGTGCCGACCCTGACCGCGGCCAATCCCACGGACCGCCCGATCCTGCTCGTCGAAGGCGAGCAGTTCCTCGGCGGCGACCAGAACCGCACCCTCAACGTCAGCGTGCTGGTCCCGGCTGCCGCCAAGCTGCAGATCCCGGTGTCGTGCCTGGAAGCGGGCCGATGGGGGCGCCGCCGCGACTTCGCCGCCGGCTCCACCTACACTCACCGCCGGGTGCGGCGGGCCAAGAACGAGGCGGTCGCCCGGCAGGCGGCGACCGCGGACGCGCGCCGGGGCGACCAGCACGCGGTGTGGGGCTCGATCGACGCGGAGCTCGACGGCCTCCGGGTCGCGTCGCCCACCCGGGCGATGGCCGCGGCCGACTCGGTGTTCGAGCGCGAGCCCGACCGGCGGGCGGCGGCGGACGAGCTCGGCGCGCTCGGCCCCCTGCCCGGCCAGTGCGGCATCGTCGTCACCCACGGACCCCGGGTGGTCGCCGCCGAGGTCTTCGGCGCCCCCGGACTGCTACAGCCCCACTGGGCAGCTCTGGTGCGCTCCTACCTGCTCGAGCGGCCCACCGCCAACGGGCGCCCGTCGGCCAGCCGCGTTCTGCGCAAGCTCGGCCGCATCAGCAAGGCGGCGTGCCGCGAGGCGCCCGGCCTGGGCCTGGGCGTCGAGTGTCACCTCGGCAGCCCCAGGGCGGTCGGTCAGGCGCTCACCCTCGAGAGCGCGGTCGTGCATGCTTCCGTGCTGAGCGCATGATTCCTGTTTGAGGTCGATCCGGCTACGCGATCGTGACCGATCAGCAATCGCACTGCACCGGATGTGGTCACGGACGGTCCGGACGAGGCCCGACCCGAAGGATGCGCGTTCATGGTGCGATCCTGATCGCGGTCTGAGGTCCGCTGGGCACCATGTCGATGTTGTGGGCTCTCACGATGAGCCTCCTCTCGGGATCGCGCTCCTGCATCCGGACGACCTCCGTGAACTCGGGGTCGTCGTGGGCAGCCGTGAGCCGGCGATCGCGCTCGGCCTGCGACGGATAGCCCCGGATGTAGATGAACGTGTCGTCCTCGTCGATGCCGAGATCCTCATCGGACTGCTGCGGGATCCAGTACCCGACGTTCGTGATCCCATGTCGTGAGTAGATGTCGGCAGTGCGGCTGGCGAAACGCTCGGCCAGGGCATCCCTCCTGCCCGGTTGGGCGGTGTAGATGCGGAGCTCATAGAAGCCGGGTGCCCTCTCGCGCTGGGCCAGACCCCAGGCCGTGCCAACCATTCCGAAGCATAGTCCCGCTACGGCCATTACCTTCCACTTGAGCATCTCACCCTCCTTGTCGGTCTCCTGCCCGTCGACGAGCAACGTTCGTTCGCTGCCCCGGCAGGGCTTCCCGGACCGGCACACCGCTACCGGGCCATCACCGTCTTGAAACGCCGGACGAGGACCGCGATCAGCAACGACTGGTAGGCCAGGCCGGCGAGAAAGTAGAGCCAGACCCGGGGCTCGCCGGCCTCGAGCATCCAGAAGACCTTGAGCGGCCAGTAGAGCGGGTCGAGGCCGAACGCCACCTGCCACGGCGACGAGACGAACCAGGCGATGACCGGGGGCCAGGTCAGGACGCCGACGCCCTTCAGCAGCGCGAACCCCTGCACCTTGTTCGAGGCGAACCCTGCGGCGAACAACGCGAAAAGCGGCGCGGCGGGCGCGGCCTGGACGGCGGCGGCGAGGGCGGGGACGACTCCCATCGCCACCAGGTCCGCGATCGCGATGCACGCCATCATGACGGGCACGCTGACGACCATCGGGACGGCGATGCGGTAGGCGAGGTACCCCTCCACCGTGAGGGGCGTGACCTGCAGGGCGGTGAGGGTGCGGTCGTCCCGGTGATCGAGCAGCAGGAACCCGACGACCGCGCCGATCAGGGCCGGGGTGATCAGCACGAGGAAGCTTGCCAGGAGCGGGTAGTACGGCGTGAGCTCGAACCCGTAGCGCTCTCCGAGCCACGTACGGAGGACGGGGACACCCCAGCGGAAGGCGAGAGCGTAGGCGATGGGCGTGCCGACCAGCCAGCGCAGCATGCTGTCCCGCGCCACGTTCCTGGCGTCGATCGGGCCGAGGGCGCGGACCACCGCGGCCGCCGTCGGCATCAGCGCCCTCCCTCGCGGGCGACGATGAACCGGTCGAACGTCCGCCGGGCGGCGAGCAGCAGCACCCCGGCCCACGCGGCGGAGTAGAGCACGCCGTAGGCCCACTGCCACGGCGGAATCGGCCGGAAGGCCCCCGCCAGCAGCACGAGGGGCGCGGTGAAGGGATGGAGATAGAGCAGCCAGGTGTCCCAGAGGCCGAAATAGTGCAGCATCGGGAGCGAGAGGACCATCGTGAAGAGGACCGAGGGGAACATGTACTCGTTGACGGAGCGGTATCGGGCGACCAGCAGGAAGCCGACCAGGGTGTAGAGGACCGCGGCCAGCACGATGCCGGCGACGAGCGGACCGCCCGCGAAGCCGCCGCCGTGGGCCGACCAGACGATGACGACCTGCTCGACGAGCGAGAGCGCGGCCAGCGTCGCCGTCTTCGAGGCGAGGTACTCCCAGTCGGCGAGCGGGGTCACGACCTGGGCTTCCAGCGTCCCCTCGCCCTTCTCGAGGAGGACGAGGCCGGCGATGAAGTAGAAGTTCACCATCACCAGGTTCCCGAACACGACGGCGGGCAGCACGTAGCTCCAGTCGATGGCGGGGAGTCGGGTGAGGAGGACGAACCAGCAGGCGAGCACGAAGGCCACGGCGTAGTAGAAGCCGTTCCGCAGCTGCAGGCGGAGGTCGAGGCGAACGGTCGCGGCCAGCCGGTGCATGGGTTCACTGCAAACTGTGGCCCGTGACGCGCAGGAAGACGTCCTCGAGGGTCGCTTCCTGGGTGTGCAGGGTGTGGACGGTCGCCTCGCGCAGCAGGGCCAGGAACTCGGGGTCGGCGCCGAGCCCGTCGAGCGGGAACTCGCGCCGCCCGGTGTCGCCCCGGAGGTCGTACTCGACCGCGACGGTCCGGGCGCCGTGGGCGAGCTTCAGATCGTGCGGCGATTCGACGAGCCGTATCTCCCCGTCGACGATGAACGCGACGCGGTCGCACAGCTCGTCGGCGACCGTCATGTCGTGCGTCGTCAGGAACACGGTGCGCCCGGCCTGCTTCAGCTCCCGGACGAGGTTCCTGACGCCCCGCCCGCTCGCGGGGTCGAGCCCCGCCGTCGGCTCGTCGAGGAAGATCAACTGCGGGTCGTTCAGCAGGGCGCGCGCCACCCCGAGCCGCGTCTTCATCCCCTTGGAGTACTCGTCGACGAGCCGCTGTCCGTCGTCGGCCAGCCCCACCATCTCCAGCAGCGCCTCAGGCCGGCGGGTCTCCCCCCGGTACAGCGCCCGGAAATAGCTGAGGTTCTCGATGCCGGTCAGCCGGAGATAGTGGTTGGGCAGCTCGAACGAGACGCCGATCCGCTCGTAGTAGTCGCCCCCCCACGCCGCGAGGTCGCGGCCCAGCACCGAGACAGCGCCGCGGTAGCCCCGCAGGAGGCCGATCAGCACCTTCTGGGTGGTCGACTTGCCGGCGCCGCTGGGTCCGAGGAACCCGAAGATCTCGCCGCCGTCGATCCGGAACGACAGGTTCCGGACGGCGGGGCTCGTTCCCGACGCGTAGGTGAAGGTCAGCCCGTCGACGTCGACCACAGGCATGCGTGCGTCTCCGCGGTCTGGCGGTTCAAGGGCGGCCGGGAGCGGCCCGAGCCGGGTCAGACCGGCGGGTGCGCCGAACCGCGTCGACCGGCGCCGAACCGCGTCGACCGGCGCCGAACCGCGTCGACCGGCGCCGAACCGCGTCGACCGGCGCCGGCGCCGAACCGCGTCAGCCGGCGGTACGCCGAACCGCGTCAGCCGGCGGTACGCCGAACCGCGTCGGCCGGCGGTACGCCGAACCGCGTCGGCCGGCGGTACGCCGAACCGCGTCGGCCGGCGGTGCGCCGAACCGTGTCGGCTGGCGGGATGCCGAACCGCGTTAGCCGGCGGTACGCCGAGCCGGGTCAGCCGGCGGCGCGCCGAACCGCGTGGGCATCCTACCACCCCGAACGCGGTCCGAGGCGCCTCCGGCTTCCACCGGCCGGCCTGTGTCATGCAACCGTCACGGCACCTCGTCGAAGCGGGGGACGACCGCCGCGTGCGCGCGAATCCACGCGTGATAGGCGGCGACCAGGGCATCCAGGGTCGCGGTGTCGTCGTCGGCGCGGTCGTCGAGCTCGGTGGGATCCTCGGCGAGGTTGTACAGCTCCCACGCCTGCGCGTTGACGCGGACGAGCTTCCAGTCGCCCATGCGGACCATGCGGAAGCGTTCCGTGAACCCCGACACGAGGATGTCCGGCGCAGAGCGAGTCTCGCCGCGGAACACCGGCAGCAGGCTGCTGCCGTCGAGCACCGGCGTCGGGCGTCCGTTCGCGGACGCCGGATAGGCGGCGCCGGCCGCGTCGAGCAGGGTCGGCAGCAGATCGGCGACGTGGGCGGGCTGGTCCGAGAGCCCCGGTTCGATGGCGGCGGGCCAGTGGGCGATGAAGTGGGTGTGCGATCCCCCTTCGTGGCCGTACTGCTTGTAGTAGCGGAACGGGGTGTTGCCGACGTTGGCCCACGCCGCCGACAGGGTCCGGTATGACGCGGGTCCGCCGGGGGGAACCGAGAAGTCCCGGTTGCTGTCGTAGGGGCACGACCCGTTGTCGGAGAGGAACAGGACGAGGGTGTCGTCCAGTGCGTCCATCTCCGTCAGCCGGGCCAGCAGCCGGCCGATGTTCTGGTCCATCCGGTCGATCATCGCCGCATAGACGGCCATCTCCAGGTCGAGCGCGTCCTTCTCGGCGGCGGTCAGGCCCTCCCATTCCCGATAGCGGTAGATGTCGCCCCGGTACGGCGCCGCGGTACTCGTCCACGTTGTCTTCCGGCGGGCTGAGGCGCGCGTTGGGCGGCTACCCCGCCCCACATGACCCCCAGCTCGCGCATGCGCGCGTACCGCGCCTCGTGGACCCGCCGCGCGCACCGCGTCCCATCCCCGGCGGATACTCGACGTTGTCTTCCGGCGGGCTGAGGCGCGCGTTATGACCCCCAGCTCGCGCATGCGCGCGTACCGCGCCGCGCGCACCGCGTCCCATCCCCGGCGATACGAGCCGCGGTAGCGCGCGATGTCCTCGTCGGGCCTGCAGGGGATAGTGGGCGACGTGGTACGGCACGTAGAGGAAGAACGGCTTCCCGCTCGCCTCCGCGTTGTCGAGGAAGCGGAGCGCATAGTCGGTCAGGACGTCGGTCTTGTAGAACGGCGGGTCCGCGACCGGCATGTCCGCGACCGCGATCTCCTCCCCGTCGAGTAAGAACGGGTTCTGCCACGCGCCGTCCGGGGGGACGAAGTACTGATTGATGACCGGATAGGTCAGCGCGTCGTCGAAGTTGTGCCGGGCGTGGACGTGCTCGGGCACCCAGCCGCTGAAGTGCTCCTTGCCGGTCATGGCGGTGTGGTAGCCGGCGTCACGCAGCAGCCCCCCCAGCGAGCGCGCGTTGTCGGCGTCGCGCTTGGCGAAGAAGAGCCCGGTGTGCAGCGCCGCCCGTGTCGTCTCGCACTTCGCCATGTTGTAGAACTGCGTGAAGCGCAGGCCGCCGTCGGCGAGCCGATCGAGGTGCGGGGTGCGGATCTCCGACCCGTAGGGGCCGATGTCGGAGTAGCCGACGTCGTCGGCCATGATCAGGAGAATGTTGGGGCGTTCCGGCCTCGGCTGGCCGACCGCCCGATCGGCGGGACCGAACGAGGCCGATGCGGCGAGCAGGACGAGCAGGACGAGCAGGACGCGGGCGGGGATGATGCGCATGGGTCGATTCCGGAGGCGCTCTCGCCTCGATGTCGAACTGCCTGTCTCGGGCCCGGCAATCGTCGCCTTTGCGGCGCCGCAGCCTCAACCGCCGGAGCTTCTGCCTTGGCAGCCCGTGGTGAAAGTCCCCGCTGCATTCGAGTGGCGATGCGTCCCGCCTCGCCACTCTCGGTGCAACGCGGGGTTCCACCGCGGGCTGCCAGGACGGTGATCGATATGAGCCGTCAATCGCACCCAGGCGCAGCCTGTTGTCTGCGGCTTGGCGTGCTTGGCACACGGCAAGGTGGTTCCCGTCACCATCCTTGCCGCGGCGCAGACTCCTACCGCAGGCTGACGCCGTTCGCGGCGGGGAAGTCGTCGGGCACCGGCTGGGTGACGTTGCCGGTGGCCGCCCACTCCGCCGCGCGCTGAATCAGGGTGATGAACCCGACGCACTCGATGGCCGGCCAGGGGCCCGACCCCAGCGGCGCGCCCCCGTCGACGTGGCCCATGGCGGTGCCGACGACGCGCCCGCGGCCGTAGCGCACCGTGTGCACCATCGGCTCGTCGTCGCCGGTGCCGTGCGTCCGCACCCCCCAGTGCGCCTCGCGGGCGGGGTCGGACCACGCGGTGGCCAGGATCGTCATGTTCTTCGCGGGCCCGCGCTGGTTGCTGTACAGCTCGTCGGTGCCGTGCAGCCAGACCCGTGGGAGCCCGCGCATGATCGGATGGTCCGGCTCGCGGGTGACCACCGGATACTCGTGGGGGTCCACGCACTCGCCGGCGTGGCCCGGCTGGTGGTCCAGGAACAGCCCGCCGTCGCGGTACTTCACGTAGGGACCGTGGCGTTCGTCGCGCCCGCCCCACCCGCCGATGCCGATCATCTCGTTGAAGGCGGGCCAGTTCGTGAACGTATGGTTCACGGCGTGGGCATAGACGAGGCCGCCGCCGTTCACCATGTAGCGCTCGAACGACTCCCTGACGCGTCCCGGCCAGGAATCCCCGTTGTACTCCAGGACGATCACGTCGTAGTCCGAGAACGCGGGGGCGAACCCGCTCATGTCGGCCCCCCGGGGCGGGCTGGTCACCACGTCCACCTCGAAGAGGCCGGTCTCTTCCAGGATCGACCGGTGGTGCTCGCTCAGCACCTGCCAGCCGTGGTTGTTCTGGCCCGTCAGCACCATCGCCTTCAGTGGGCGGTCCTGGGCGTTCAGCCTGCCGGTGGGTTCGGGGCCGGCCGACGACATCAGCAGCACCAGCAGACAGAGCAGCGTACCGTACAGCCGGACGTGAAGTGGTCTCGCCATCGTTTCCCTCTCCTTGGCGCGGCAGGCGGTGACACCGCTTCACCAGCAGCGCGACAGGTGGTCACCGGTCGAGTCTATCGACCCTTGCTGCGCCAACCGGTAGTGTTACTACATCACACCACGGCCACCGCCGCCATGGCCACTCGGGGATGCGAGCTCCGGCGGTTTCGAGGTCGATCCGCGAACGCAGCGGCTGAAGAAGCTGCCGGCCATACTGCTCAAAGGCCTGCGCAAGGCCGGCAACGGCCGCCGGGTCAGGCGAGCAGGCGCCACACCTGGGTGAGCACGAAGCAGACGGCGATGCCCATGGCCACCGGCAGCAGGGTGGCGACGGTGGTCCAGCGGGCGCTGCGGGTCTCCTTGTAGATCGTGTAGATGGTGGTCGAACAGGGGTTGTGCAGCAGGCTGAAGAGCATGAGGTTCACGGCCGTGAGCAGCGTCCAGCCCCCCGCCCGCAGCAGGTCGCCGGTGGCCTCCGTGCTGTCGAGCTCGAACATCACCCCCGCCCCCTGACCCGCCCCCGCCACGTTGGCCGTCAGCACCGTCAGCATCAGCACCGTCGGGATGACGATCTCGTTGGCGGGAATGGCGACGACGTAGGCGAGCAGGATGACCCCGTTCAGCCCGATGAGGAGGCCCGGTCCGTCGAGCCACGCGACGGAATGCGCGGCGAGGCTCGCGTCGCCGAGGGTGATGTTGGAGATGAGCCAGATGACCGCGCCCGCCGGAATCGCGAACAGCACCGCGCGCCAGAGGACGATCAGGGTGCGGTCGATCACCGACGTATAGAGGGTCTGCAGCACGCGGGGCGGACGATAGGGCGGCAGCTCCAGGCTGAAGCTCGTGGCCTCGCCCCGCAGCACCGTGCGCGAGAGCAGCCACGAGGCGGCGAGCATCATGCCGATGCCGAGCACCGCGATGCCCACCACCGCCGCGGCCGAGACGATCCCCGCGAGATGGGCCGGCGCGAGGGCCCCGATGAAGATCGACGCGATGAGAATCTGGGTCGGCCAGCGCCCGTTGCACAGCGAGAAGTTGTTCGTGATGATCGCGATCAGCCGTTCCCGGGGGCTGTCGATGATGCGGGTCGACACCACCCCGGCCGCGTTGCACCCGAAGCCCATGCACATCGTCAGGGCCTGCTTGCCGTGGGCGCCCGCGCGGCGGAACAGCGAGTCCAGATTGAACGCGACCCGCGGCAGGTAGCCGAAGTCCTCGAGCAGGGTGAACAGCGGGAAGAAGATGGCCATGGGGGGCAGCATGACCGCGATCACCCACGCTGTCGCGAGATAGATGCCGTCGAACAGCAGGCCGTTGAGCCACCAGGGCATGCGCAGGGCCTCGCCGGCCCCGGTCAACCAGGGATGGACGGTGTCGATCAACAGGGTCGCGAGCAGGCTCGACGGGACGTTCGCGCCCTCGATGGTCAGCCAGAAGACCACCGAGAGGATCGCGAGCATCAGCGGGAACCCGAGCCATCGGCTGGTCAGGAGCCCGTCGAGCCGCCGGTCGAGGTCGAAGCCGGCCCGTCCGAGGCCGCGGCGCGTCGCGCCCTCGGCAATCTCCTCCGCGGCGTGGTAGGTCCGTTCCGTCATCGTGTCGTGGAAGTCGGGGGGCAGATCCCACTGCAGCTGCCGCGTCTCTTGCAGCACCTGCTGGCGGGCCGCCTCCGGAACCGGCGCCTCGGCGCCCCCGCCGCCGTTGGCGTCAGCGCCGATCTGACCCAGCTCGCCGGAACGCACCGCGGTCACTACCGCGTCGTCCGCGTTCAGCAGGCGCTCCGCCACCCAGCGGCTGTTCGCCACCCTCGGAAACGCTGTCTCGACGGTCTCTGACAGGGAAGCCACCGCCCGCTCGACGGCGGGCGCGTGCCGGACAAGGCGGAATGGGGTGGTGCGGGTCTCTCCGGTCGCGACCTCGTGGGCGGTGTCGAGCAACTCGTCGATGCCCACCCGGTTCCGGGCCGCGCCGCCGACCACCGGCACCCCGAGCTCGTTCTCGAGTCGCGCCGCGTCGACGGCGATGCCGTGGCGGCGGGCCTCGTCCATCAGGTTCAGGAACACCACCACCCGATCGGTGATGCCCACGATCTGCAGGACGAGGTGCAGGTTGCGCTCGAGACGGGTGGCGTCGACCACCACCACCGTGACGTCTGGACGCCCGAAGAGCAGGAAGTCGCGCGCCACCTCCTCGTCCGCGCTGCCCGCCTGCAGCGAGTAGGTCCCCGGCAGATCGACCAGCTTGATCCGGGAGCCGCGGTGGGCGAACGCGCCCTCGGCCCGCACGATGGTCTTGCCCGGCCAGTTGCCGGTGTGCTGCCGCAGGCCCGTCAGGGCGTTGAAGACGGTGCTCTTGCCGACGTTGGGATTGCCGGCGAGGGCGACCAGCACGTCCCAGCGGTCCGGGCTCAGGCCGAGTCGAACCAGGTTGTCGGCTCGGTGTTCCGCGCAATTCGCCATCAGATAACCTCTTGTGGCGCCGGGAGGTCCGGCGTATCGATCCAGATCAGCCCCGCCTGGGTGCGCCGGAGCGCGATCAACGCGCCTCGGATACGATAGGCGGTCGGGTCGCCGGCCGCGCTCGTCAGCTCCGGTGTCACGGCGGTCCCCGGCACCAGCCCCAGGTCGAGCAGGCGCCGGCGCTGCGCCCCCTGACAGGCCCGCGAGATGCTGATGACCTGCACCGTCTGTCCCGGCGGCGCGTCGAGCAGGGTGGTCCGGCTGGTGTCGATCGGTTCGTCCTCCGCCAGATAACGGACGGTGACGTTGTCCGCGGTCACCGGGTCGAGGTTCCAGCAGCGGCCGTGCGCGCGCAGGCGGACGGTGCGGTCGGTGCGTTCGAGGATCTCCAGGCGGGTGCCCAGCGACAGCCCGTCTTCGAGCAGGGCGTCGTAGATCTCGCGCGGTTCGTCTTCCAGGTGCAGTATCTCGACCGTCCGCCCCGGTTCCGCCGCCGGCAGGCCGAAGCCGGGCTCGGGCGGCATCTCGCCGGTCGGCGTGGGGATCGGATCGCCGTGCGGATCCCAGAGCGGATGCCCCAGGCTGGCGTCGAGGGCGTCGACCTGCGCCGCCGACAGCGTGTGCTCCATCCGTTCCGCCTCGGCGTGCCATTCGCCGGCCGGCACGCCGGTCCGGTCGGCCAGGTAGCGTTCCCACATGCGATGCGTGCGCACGATCTGCACCGCCGATCGCTCGCCGTCGTCGGTCAGGGCGGGGCCGGTGCTCGGGATGTGCACGAGGCGCATCTCCGCGAGCCGGGAGATCAGCGAGGCGGCGCGCGCCCGCGCTATTCCCAGCCGCCCGGCCAGGCTGTCGAGCGAGCAGCGCTGGTGCGAGCGCTCGCACATGTACATGTGCTTGATCGCGTCCTCCAGCCGTACGCGTTCGTCGAGGTCGGCAAGCCGGCGCAGCCGGCCGATCAGGCCCCCGGCGGGCCAGAACAGCCCCACGCCGACGGCGGTGAGCAGCGCGAACGTGAGCAAGGCCGCAACCGGATTCGCCATAATTTTGAGTATACAAAAAATCGTCTTCGCTGTCACGAAAACAATTGGGCGCACGGTTCTCCGTGTGGATCCACACGAATACCAGTCGAGACATGCCAGAATTGGTGTGATGTCTCGCGTGCGAGAATCGTCGGCACGCACGCCGACTACGACGGCGTGGACGTGGAGGAGGTGTGATGTGACGGACATCCAGCCGATCAGGAACGAGACCGACTACGACGCCGCTCTCTCCCGGATCGACGAGCTCATGAACGCGGAGCCCGGCAGCCCGGACGGTCGGGAACTCGATGCGCTCACCGACCGCGTCGAGATGTACGAGAGCGAGAACGAACCGATGGGCTGTCCCGACCCCGTGGCGGCCATCGAGTTCCGCATGGAGCAGGTGGGCCTCGGCCCGCGCGATCTGATTCCGTTCATCGGCAGCCGCGCCAAGGTCTCAGAGGTTCTGGCCGGCAAGCGGTCCATCACGATGCCGATGGCCCGTGCGCTGGACGAACATCTCGGTATCCCCGCCGACGTACTGTTGCGCTAGGCGGAGGGGACCGAGCTTGCCGGGTCGCATCCCGACCCGACCATGAAGAACAGTTCGGCCGTCTCGGTCGGGCTCAACGCGCTCGAGGGCCACCTTGTCTGAACTTGACGCCTCCGCGCCGGAGGGGCTGCCGTCCAGATAGCGAGCACGGTGGCGCGGCTTGTACGACGAACGGGCAAGCCGGTCGTGGCACCGGTCAGCAGCCGTCCGCCAGCGCCCGGCCCTGCCTTCTCCGGCCGAGCCCGGCTCCCTGGCGAGCCCGGCCCTGAAGCAGCTTCCGGCGACCGCCATCCAGGCCCGGACGATGTCCGGGCTGAGAGAGGCCCGAACGAATGGGGGTCAGGGTCCGGCGCTCGCCGCCCCCCGCCGCGGAGTTGACCTCAGACACAGACCAGCGTAAGCTGACACCTGACGACGCATGGAGAAGACTCTCGGCGAATACCTCAGGGAACTGAGGGAGAGCAAGGACTTTTCGGTTCGGGAGCTCTCCAAGAAGCTCGGAGTTTCTGCCCCTTTCCTCTCGGACGTTGAGCTTGGACGCCGGCATCCTTCCGAGGACGTGTTGTCGAAGCTAGCGCGCGAACTCGACACAACCGTTGCCGAACTTCGACGCCACGATGCTCGCGCCCCTATCCGCGAGTTGCGCCGGATGGCCGCCAGCAACCCCGCCATGGGGTTCGCGCTGCGGAGAGTTGTCGAGGACGGAGTTGACCCGGAGGATCTGCTGCGGTACCTTGACGACAGGAACAAGAAACGATGAAGAGCTTTCGCGCGAACGCCGGTCCGTCCACCCAGAAACCGTTCTTCAGACAGAAGGACTTCGAGCAGATCTGCGAGGATGAGTTGAGACGGGCCGACCTGCTTCCAGCCGAACCGGCCCCTGTTCGAATCGATCGGTTCGTGGAGAAACGCTTCCAGATCCAGCCGTCATACGAGGAGCTACCCGTGGGTCTTCTGGGCTTCACCCGATTCAGTCCCGAGGGAGTTGCGGAGATCGTCGTTTCCAAAGCCCTGGATGACGAGGGCACTCAGGTCGCCGAGCGACGATTGCGGACAACTCTCGCCCATGAGAGCGGTCACGGCCTGCTTCACGCTCTTCTGTTTGCCCTCGGCACCCCGCCGCCGTCGTTGTTCCGCGACGGCCTTGACGACCCCGCGTCGCCAAAGATCCTCTGCCGCTCTGGGGGAATCTCTGGTTCGGAGACGCCACCGAATCGCAAGCCGCCCTGGTGGGAGTATCAGGCGAATCAAGCGATGGGAGTGCTTCTTCTGCCCAAACCGCTGGTACAGGCTGCGCTCGTTTCCGCTCTCACACCTCGCGGTCTGATCGGAACGCCGATTCTGCCCGCGAATCGACGCGAGCCGGCGATTCGGCTGCTCGCAGAGACATTCGACGTGAACCCAGTGGTTGCGCGACTGCGGCTAGATGTCCTGTTCCCCGTAGCGGCGGAGGAACAGTTGGCGCTTTGATTTTTTTTGCGGATGGTGTAAGCTAATGACAGCTAGCACCTGACGGCGTGCGTCAACAAGAAGAGAACACCAGAGTGGATAACTACTACGTCAACAACAACCCTCAACGGGGGAACCATGGGCATCCAGACCCACTTCGACAAGTTCCATGACAGGATCAAGCTGGGCCGCGAGGACGACGCCTACAAGAAGGCCCGGAAACGCGACGACAGCATCAAGGCGGAGGTCAAGACTGCGTTCAGGGAGGCGGGTTATCCCGTCGTTTCAGACTTCATCCAAGGTTCGTTGAGAACGCACACCGGGATCGTGCCGATCTCGGGCGACTACGATGTAGACAGGGCCTTGGTGATCGACGAAGAGAAGGCACCCGACAACCCGGTTACGCCGAAGAAGAAGGCGCTAGACGTCCTTGAGGACCGAGGCTTCAAGAACGCGAAGATCAAGAAGCCGTGCGTGACGGCGGACTACGCGAGCGACAACGTTCACATCGACTTCATTGTCTACAAGCGGTCTGGGGACCAGTACCATCTGGCGGTGGGTAAGGAGAACTCCGACGAGAACAACCGGGATTGGTCGATCGCCGATCCGCTCGGCCTCCTCGAGTGGATCGACGACGACAGCGACTACGACGCGGAAGAAGCGCAGGACGTGTTGGCACAGTTCCGTCGGCTGGTGCGCTATCTGAAGCGCTGGCGCGACGTCCAGTTCAGCGAGACGGTCGCCACCAAGGTGTTCTCGATCGGACTGACCGTCATGGTGAAACGAGAGCTAGTGCCAACGTTCAGCACGGAGGGCGCGCGCCAGGACTTGGCAGCGCTACGCGCCACGGTCGACGCGATACTGAACGCAGACTACTTCCATGAAGAGGAGACAGGGGAGTACCGGGCCTGCGTCGGTCTTCCCGTGGAGCCCTACCGCGACATCTTCGACGGATCGAGCCTCGACACGGGGACGCAGTTGCACAACAAGCTCCGGCGCCTGAAGGACAAGCTGGCCGAGGCCGAGGCCTTGAGCGATGAACGCAAGCAGTGCGAGATCTTGAACCAGCTGTTCGGCGATGACTTCAAGGTACCGGATCCACCGACGGGAAGCTCCAAGGCCAAGAAGGCGGTCTACGCGGCCCCGGGAATCGTGACCCACTCGCAAGGCGCATGAACCCCGAGCACATCCGTAGCTGCCTGGAAGAGGCGGGTTACGCCGTCGAGCTGACGGCCGACCCGGCCACGCTGAGCGTGGTGTTCGACGTCGGAAAACGGCGAATCACGCTAGTTCATACCTTTTCGGTCAGCTTGCTGCGTGCGCCGATGTTCCGGCTCGCCGGCGGATACGACGGCAAGCTGGCTCACGTCGGGGTGGAGCGCAACGGCGAACTGGGGGAGGTGTGCATCGGGGACCCGGAATCCACCGCCGTCAACACCGACCGCCCGGAGCGGGTGTATCTGGAGACGGTGCAGCAACAGGTCGATATGCTCACCCGCTTGATCGAGGATCCCGAGTACAACCGGGCGGAGCAACTGCGGGAGTTCGAGGCCCATTGGGAGATCCTGTGCCGCAAGTCGCCAGCGGGAGTCAACGAGCTTTTCGTGGCCTGGGACGGCCACAACGTGCAGGGTCTGCAGGTGAGGCAACCGCGGGCGACATCGGGTGCGGATCTGCGGAAACGGCACATCGCGTTGGCCGACCCCCAGCAACCTGCGTCAGTGTGTGGAGCCGCCGACTGGGACGGGCGCCAAGTTGTCGGGAAAGCGTTAGCTGTGCCACTGAGCGGCGTCGAGCCAGCGCCCACTCCTGAACGGCTGTTGCCATGGTACTTCAATGCTGTCCGCCGGGCCGTTTCGTCGGGCCGCCACCAATGCCGGCGGCTCCGCAAGCAGAACAGCCGTGACTACTGGCTCGTCTTCTCGGCGCCGATTCTGGACGGGAAGACTACGTTCGCGATCCACTGGCATTCGCCCTCGGCCGGTCCCTTGCCATCGTCGGAAGCAGAGGCTGCAGCCAGACCCTGGACGGCGACGCCTTACCGAGTCAGGTCGCTGGCGCGGGAAACGCTAGTTCCGCGGGGCGGCGGTTCGCTGGACCTGAGGAGGAAGTCCGTTCTGCTCGTCGGTTGCGGGTCGGTCGGCAGTGAGCTCGCTCTGCGACTGACATCGGCAGGAGTCGGGTGCTTGACCGTCTCCGATCCCGATACGTTCTCGGAGGAAAACCTCTACCGCCACGTCCTGTCCGTGGGGGACATAGGCGCGCCAAAGGCGCAGGCGCTTGCGCGCTATGTTGCGCTGAGGCACCCCTGGGCCGAAGTCACGGCTTGGTGCGAGCGGCTGGAAGAACTGCGGGATCCGACCGTCCTGCAGTCATTCGACCTAGTTGTGATCGCGATCGGTTCCCCTACCGTCGAACGGTTCTTCGCGGAGTCCTGTCGCCAGGCCGCCGTGGACGTGCCGGTGATGAACTCCTGGCTCGAAGGTTACGGAATCGGCGGCCATGCGATCCTGGCACTGCCCGGGGCAAAGGGATGCTGGCATTGCGCTTACGTGGACCCCACGACGCTCGGCCGCGGACTGACTTCGAACCTGAATTTCCTGAAACCCGGGCAGGACGTGTTCCGCAACCTCGGGGGTTGCGGCACGCAGTTCTTGCCCTACAGCGGGATCGCGGCAAGCTCCACGGCGACGATGGCGGCGGACCTAGGCGTGCGCTTTCTGGCCGGTGATGTGTCGACGTCGTCGAAGGTAAGCTGGAAGGGGGACCACGCGCAAGTGATGCCCGCGGGTGTTGAGGTGACGCGGAGATACCGGCGTTTCCGCAGCGGCGTGCAACACTTTCGGGGAAACAGGCGACGGGTACACGTGACCGACGAAGTGGCGGCCGTTTGGCATGCGCATCGGCAAACGGCGGCGGACGCGCCCGAGTCGTTCGGCGTGTTGATCGGAACGACATCCGTCGGTCGACGCGACATCTGGATCGAGAGCGTGACCACGCCATTGGCCGGCGACCGGCGGACGCGCCTCTCCTTCGCCCTGCGCGACCCGGGGCATCAACGGGCCGTGCGCCGGACCGGCGTTTCCGCGAGTCGTTACATTCTGCCGCTGCACGACGACAACTGCGACTGCTGTGGTGGATAGCGGCGTGCAACACTTTCGGGGAAACAGGCGCGGGTACACGTGACCGACGAAGTGGCGGCCGTTTGGCATGCGCATCGGCAAACGGCGGCGGACGCGCCCGAGTCGTTCGGCGTGTTGATCGGAACGACATCCGTCGGTCGACGCGACATCTGGATCGAGAGCGTGACCACGCCATTGGCCGGCGACCGGCGGACGCGCCTCTCCTTCGCCCTGCGCGACCCGGGGCATCAACGGGCCGTGCGCCGGAAGTTCACCCGTTCGGCTGGTCAGGCGATATATCTCGGGACCTGGCATTCGCACGCGGAACCGTTGCCGGCGCCGTCGCGCATAGACCGCAACGACTGGGCAGCGTGCCTGCGGGCGAATCCGGGGCGCGCGCTGGCCTTCGTGCTAGTGGGGACAGACCAGATCCGCGTGTTCGTGCAGGTGCGACGGCGATTCAGATCGCTGATCCAGGAGCCTGATGACGATGGTTGATCCGAGGGAGACCACCGTGGCGCAGACGCGCGAATCGCCGATGACGGAGCTCGACGCGGTGAAGGGCCACGCAGCGGCCGTGCGGGCGCTCGTGACGTGGAACCGCGTCGGGGTGCTGATGGACGATGGGCCGAATGCAGTCCTGACCGTGCTCCTGGATGACGACATGGTGGTCTCGGCTTCGCGCTTCTGTCTCTCCGCGGCAGGCAGCGTCAGAGCTCTGCAGGCATACGACGAAGGTTCCGCCAATTCCATGCAGTTGCGGTGCTGGCAGGGCCGCACGATGACGGCCGAACAGACACGCGACTTGGCCGAATTGACAACCATCTGGAGGGAATCGTCGGGTCAGCGCAAGGAGCAGGCGGCAGAGGACTGGCTGACGTTCTTCCAGAGCATCGCACGGAATACCCGGAAGAAGGGAAGAGGCACCGGGATTACCGGCTCGACGCGCAATCAGGTCCTACTTGACGCCCATGGACGGTGCATGTTCGACGGCTGCGGCGCCGACCTGACCGAAGACCCGGTGACACGTGTGCGCGGGAACTTCGCCACGTTGGCGCACAACGTCGCAGCGTCGGAGGGCGGTACCCGGGGTGTGCTGTACCTGTCTGGCAGCCTCGCGGACGATCCTGAGAACATCCTGCTGCTCTGCGACACACACCACCGCTTAGTGGATACGGTCGCGAGGGCCGACTATCCGGCAGACAGACTGTCCGCAATGCGGCGGCGCTTCTGTGAGGCAGCGACCGAACTGCTCGACGCCTTGGCTCTCACGCCAACACCCGCTTTCTGCGTGGCATGGCCCGTGCACCGGCAACGGATCGCGCTGCCGTCGCCTCAGCAGGTCGTGCGGGCGCTGAGACCAATTGGCGCCCGGCTGGACGGCCAGCTCCGGACGGTCAACGAGAACGAAGCGGTGTTGCGGTCGTTGGACGGCGAGGCCCTCTGGCGCGCGATGAGCATGGCCGTAGAGCAGACCGCGGCTGACATCCTGCTCCAGGCACACGGGGAGGGATACCGGGCGGCACTCTTCGCCATGGGGCTGATGCCGGCACTCATCGCGCTCGGCGTGAAGCTGGGGAACAAGTGCGACATCACGCCGATGTTGCGGTACCGGGAGAACGGTCTTTGGTACTGGCCACTGAACGAGCCCCGCGGCGAGTTCTACTCGATTGAGGGTCTGGATCAGCTATCGGACGGGGAGCACGACGCGTGCCTGCTGCTGGGGTTGACGGCCGTCCCAGAGGCGATGCGGTCGACGGCCGAGTCCCTGGGCACCGGCGTCGTATCGGTGATCGCCCGCACGGAGTACCTCGGCAACGGCGCCCTGGGTCACCCGTTGGATGGCGCCTCGTTCCGCCAGCGGATGCAGGAGTTGCTGCACCGGTTGGGGGACACGCATGGTGTTCGGCGAGTACACGTGCTGCCGTGCGCCTCCAACGCGGCGTGCGTGTTCTTCGGACAGTCCTTCGACAGCCACCACCCAGAGCTCCTGATCTACGATTTCGCCCCGGAGCGAGGCTGCATGGTGCCGAGACTGCGTATCGCCAACGCGAACAACGAGCCCAAGGTCGAGGCTATGACCGACGTGCAGGTGCGTTGTCGTTCGGTGACGAAAAGCTGAAGCATCGACGAATCAGCCGTTCGCCCCCCTTGACCGTAGTTGCTAGAGCTGGAGGAGCCTGCGCCGTAGAACGGCGCGGATTCCTGGAGGGTTGGTTGGGCGCCAGGCGGAGCCGCAGGCGACGATTGGCGGGCCAGATCAAGGCCATCACTCGATGTCTATCCGAATGCGTTCAGCGAGCTGCAGGTCATCCAGGATCTGTCGCAGATCGGCCAGGAGAGCATCGCTTCCGGGGCCGTCGGCGGTCAGTTCGAACGTGACGCCCACCTTCAGGTCGCGACCCGAGCGGAGTTTCGGCAGGAGTCGTGTTCCGACTCGGTTCCAGACCTCGGGCGGGATGCCGCCGTGGATGCGGAGCGTCTTTCGTGTCTGCGGCTCGGGTGGTGGCGGAGGTTCCGGACCGGACGGAGTGTCCGGTCCTGGTCCAGGACCCGGTGAACCGCCGCCTGTTTCATCGGAGCCGGGTTCTGGTCGCGGCGGCGCCGTAGGCTCCGGCGCAGGCGGCGCCTTCAGCCTCACGGCCAAGCCTCGGGTCAGCAGATAGACGTCCGACTCGAACATGACGTCCTCGGGTGAGACAGTCTCCTCGAACGACACGCGCTCGAACCGGCCGTGCGGGGACCTTCCGGAACCCAGCCCGAAGTCGCCCTTGGCCACGAACTCGACGATCTTCCGACGCAGCACGGCGTCCGGATCGACGAGACGCGTCAGCGAGCCGTCGAGAAAGCTCTGGCGCAGACCGACCAGCGGCCAGGCGGCGTCCTCCTTCAGGGCCGGCGGCCAGTTGCGTTCGAGATAACCGGCGCCGACCGATTCGTTGAGCAGGGCGCCGGACTTGAGCGCGGAGATGACCCGCCCGCAGAGGCTCTCGCTGCTGCTGGAGTGACCGGCGCCGAGGTCGATGCTCGCCAGCCCGTCGGGAGCCGAGGCGTCGGCGATGACCACGAAGCGATAGTCCCCCCACACCTCTTCGCGAGCGGCCTCGCCGGCTTCCCGGACCTTGCCATGGATGTCCGCCCGATCGGTACGGTCGAGCTCGCTCCCCAGGGTGCCGGCGGAGATCTCGCTGGCGACACGCTTCCACGCGAGCCACTGCTCCACCCTGTCCCGCAGCTCGCGGCCCGGCTTCTTGACCGCCCATACGAGCGCGCCCGGGTACAGCCGGGGCGACGCGCCGCGGGCGCGAGTCCACTCCGCGATGCGTTTGCGCACGTCGTCGTCCGCCGCGGCGGTCCACTCCACCTCGGGATCCATCACCACGAGCGTCAGCTTCGGGGTGTCCGGAATCGACGCGGCGTCGTCGGGGAAGCAGACTCGGGGGATGGTCGCCCCCCGGTCGAATGCCTCCTTGACCAGGTTGCGGAGGGCGGGCCGGATCTCGCCTTCCTCGTCCAGCGACGCGCGGCGGTCGTTGACCACCTTCTTGATGGTCGGCCGATAGCTGATCCGAAAACCGTCCGTGCCGACGCGGCGCAGGAAGTAGGAGCGTTCCTCCAGGGCCATCGCCGCGCTGTCGACGGACGTGGTCTCGATGGCCGGCTCGCCGAGCGCGAAACGCAGCTCGGGCAGATGGGCCACCCGGTCCACCTGTCCGCCCGACGATTCGAACAGCATCGTCGTTCCCACGCGACGGTGGATGTCGCGGAGTGCGGCCTTGCTGTCGGCGTCGAGGGCCCGCGCGTGCGCCTGCACGCCGGCGATGTCGGCGTCGATGGCCGTTGACAGGCGCGACTCGCCGAGCTGGCCGAGCACGACGCCGGCGAAGTCGGAGACGTCGAGCGGGGCCGAGCCGAGGGTGATCAGCGGTTCCGTGCGCGCCTTCGTGAAGCCGTCGCGGTGGGCCCAGGAGATCCACTGGGCCAGCATCGCCAGCGTGCCGCGGGTCTGCTGGAACTGCGGCAGGGCGTTCCACTTCCGCTGAAAGACCGACAGCGTGGCCGGATGGAACGGATAGCAGGCTTCGAAGCGCGCCCGCAGGTGCTCGCGCGCCTTCGCCTCCGTGGCGGCGCTGTCCACGAGCGTCCACTGCGGCGGAAGCCGCTCGCGTCGCTCGAAGCACCAGTCGGCGTAGAGCCTGGACACCTTCTTCCGGAACCGGTCGTCGCCGATGTGGTCGAACAACCGCCGCCGCACCACCTCGCTCACCTCCGTCTCGTCGTTCGCGAGCAGGTCCTTCGCGACGCGCCGGACGACCTTGGTGATCTTGTTCTGCCACGCCAGATCGAAATCAGACATCTCGACCTGGCTGCGCGGCAGGCTGATGACCGCCGCTCCGTGCGTCGTCCCCGTCATCGCGACGGTCAGGTTCTGGATGAAGGCATGGAACGGATCCGCCATGTGCCGGTAGCGGTTGACGAAGTTGAGCACCTCGTCGAACAGCACGAGGGCCGGCGCGCCGGCCGCCGCGAACACGCGGCCGAGAGCCTCGGTGCCCGGCGGCGTGGTCGCCGCGTTCGCGCCGAGCAGCTCGACGCCTCGGTCTCCGGCCAACTGTCGGGCGACATCGACCCACGGCGCCTCCCGCCCCTCCTGCGGATCCCAGGCGTTGCCGACGAAGACCGCCACGCGCGCCGTCGGCGCGGCCGACAGTCCCGCGTCGTGTAGCAGGTCGCTAACCTCTTGCAGGCCCCCGATGGACTCGCCGGCCGTCACCAGGTGATAGAGCGCCGTCAGCGTGTGGGTCTTGCCTCCGCCGAACTGCGTCACCAGCGTCATCACCGGCGACGTGTTGGCCGTCTTGCCCGCCAGGCGCCGCAGCACCATCCCCGCGTGCTCGCGCAACGCCCGCGTGAAGCACGTGCGCGCGAAGAACGCCTTGGGTTCGCGGTAGTCCGTCGGGGCCGTGCCGCCGACGACCTGCTCCAGGGCAATGGCGAACTCGTCCGGGTTGAACGAGCGCCCTTCGCGGACCTCCTCGCGCGGGAGTGCGATCTTGTACCAGGGATCAAGCGCCATCGCGTGCGTGTCTCCTCTTCCCGTCGATCATGTCCCGCGCGACGCCTATTCCGTCCCCCAGCGATTCCAGGCGCGCGACCCAGGCGTCGAACCGTGGGCACTCCGAGCGGATTGTGCCCAGGCCGATTGTGGCGGCCAACGCGGGGCCGTGAAGAACCTTGTCGTACCGCGGAATCACGCGTCCGATACGCTTGCTCGGAGCCGTTCCGGGATCGTCGTTGATGTCCTCGGGCGTTGTGAATTGATTGCGAACCGCTCGTAGCTCGTCAACGCACGCATCCGGAAAACCCGGCTGATTCACGAAGGCCTGGACATCCGAGAACAGCAGCCCTTCGAACTCGTGTCTCTGGACATACGGAATCACCTTTCTTTCGTCCCAGCCGCGACCGACCCTCGTGCGTAGCTTGGTTTCTCCAGATCGGCGACCGATCTGTCTCCCTTGTCCCGAAATCCGTAGTAGTCGACCAGAGACGTCACCGCATTGAAGGACCCAAGCAACGTCACCATCTCCGACACGAGTCGATCTGACGACACGTTACCGCCGCGCGACCCGCTCCGCCCGCGACCAAGCAGAATGGGTGTAGGGTCGACTCGTCGTTGCCGCAGATGGTCCCCAAGAACCTGCTTTACGAACTCCTCTTCGGTTCGTCCTTCCACTGATACGGAGAGACGTGTCACGGGCGCCCTCCGATGAGGTTCTTCTGCCACATCTCACCCGGCATGAAGCCCTCTTCGAGCCATCGTCCATATCCCGCCACATCAGGTCGGCTGAACGTCGTCCGTCCGTCCTTGAGATCCAGTACAAGAATCTCGTCGAGGTCGAATGCGTCGACCAGCAGCGGCGACTGCGTGGCGACGATGATCTGCCGGTCGACGGCGAGCGACTTGATCATGCCACCGATCAGGGCAATGGCGGCCGGGTGCAGACCGAGTTCCGGCTCGTCGAGCAGCAGCACGTTCGGGAGCATTTCCGGCGGCAGGTTGAGCAGGGTGACGAGGGCGAAGAAGCGAAGTGATCCGTCGGACGTGAGGTGCGCGCCGAACGTCTTGTCCGTTCCGACCGCCTTCCACCGCAACGACACCTTGCCGTAGCTCTCGTCGACCTGGAAGCAGTCGAAAACCGGCAGCACGCGCCGGACGTGGCGGGAGATCAGCTCGAACCGCCGTACGTCTTCCTGCTCCAGCCGATGGAGTACGGCGGCGAGGTTCCCGCCGTGCGTGCGAAGGTAGTTGTTGTCCTCCACGTCCCACTGCTTCTTGAAGTTCGACGCATCGGACGTATCGTGGAACTGATAGACGGCGCAGCTCCGCAAGAGATGAACGATGACCCTCGCGGTGGACGCGTTGACACCCGGTGATGGCGGTCCCTGC
This sequence comes from Vicinamibacterales bacterium, assembly GCA_965206705.1. Classification (GTDB taxonomy): domain Bacteria; phylum Acidobacteriota; class Vicinamibacteria; order Vicinamibacterales; family UBA8438; genus JAJEEA01. The sequence continues at coordinate 543,718 of CBDBKJ010000003.1, forward strand.
GCGACATCCACGATCGCCGCCTCCGCCTGGCCGCTGGGGGCGTGTTGCCAGTGTGCGTCCGTCGTGAAATCCGCGCTACTGAAGCGAAACGCCTCGTCGGTGAAGACGAAGCGGTCGGGGTGGGCGTGAGCCAGAGCGAAGCGGTAGTCATTCCGGCCGGCCTCGGTGCGCAGCGCAAGCTCCGCCTCAATGCGCGGGGTGACGCGGTTGCCCCTGTACAACTGGTCGTCCGCGCCGCCCTGCAACCCGATGAACTCCGCGAGTCGCCGGGACCGCAGCATCCAGCTCAACATCTCGAAGAACCGGATGAAATTGGACTTTCCGGAGCCGTTGGCGCCGATCAGCACGTTCGCGTTGCAGAGGTTGGACAGATCGACGTCCGCGAGCGACCTGAACCCCCGGATGCTAAGCGACTCGATCCTGCCCGCGTTCATCAACGACCTCCTCCTGAACGGATCTTCTCACACGAAGCTGAGACACCAAGCCTCAAGCTCGGACCGCCAGCGACCGGCGAATCACTCATCGATCAGCCCCCGCATCATCAGGTTCTCGAACAGACCGTCCTCGGCCTGACTCGTCAGCGCCGCCGCGATCTCCGAGTCCTTGAACCAAGGCCCGGTCGCATCGAACGGCGCGATAGCAGTGGCGTGGGAGACGGCTCGAAAGCGGCCCGGCTCCTCGGCCCGCAGCTTGTACAGGAACGGTGCAATGTCTTCCCCGTACGAACCGATGTCGAAGACATCCGCCGGTGAACGCGGGGCCCGCATCGCCAGAGCGGGATCGAGGTAGTGCGTGCACCATTCTCCCAGCTCCCGCCGGACGATCTCGAGCCAGCGATACTCCTCGCCCGCAAAACTCCGATCGGACAGGATCGCGTGGTTCAGGAGCGTAATCTGTCCGGCCAGGACCGCCTGCCGACGCCAGTTGCGGAACGCGTGGTTACCATCGAGCTCCCGCCGCAACCTGCCGCCGACGACCAGACGTCCGCGGCCGGAGTCGATCCACTCGAAAAACGCTCGTCCGGCCGCCGGCCGATTCACGCCGAACACCTGATGGACCGCGTCGTTGTCGAGAATGGCGCACATCCTACAACCTCAGTGACCGCCGGGTCTCTTCCAGGAAGAAGCGGCGATAGCTCGCGGGCGCGGCGAGGACATTACCCTCGCCATCTAGTCGCAGCGAATGGATCCGTACGTCTAGGTCGCCGCGCTCGAAGAACAGAATCGACACGTCATCTGGCGTCAACTCCGTGCTGCCGTCTCGCACGTCCATGCGAACCCGGTCGAGCAGATGGTCGCTGTGCGTCTCGATTACGAGTTGGCGACTCCTGCGCGCGGTCCGGCAGAACAGGCTTCCGAGCGCAGCCTGAGCGCTCGGGTGAAGATGCACCTCTGGTTGCTGCAACAGGAACATCGACGTGCGTTTGTCCCGGAAGAGCTCGGTGAGGATCGGCAGCACTTGGCTGACGCCGTACCCCACGTCGATCAGGTTGCGCGCCGGCCCCTTGACCCGTCTGCCGCGTTTCCGTATCCGGATCTGAAACGGCTCGCTACCTCGCTTGCCCAGTGGCCGAACTGCTATCTCGTCGAACAACCCGGCCTCCTGACCGAAGGCCTCCAGGGCGTCCTTCAAGACTTCCCACGATTCCCTTTCTTCGAAGAACGCCTCGGAAAGGTACACGGGGATGTTCTCGCCTTCCGGATCGCGAGCCGGACGTGCTGGGTCGTAAGTCCTCCGCGGCTTCGAGCGAACCGGCGCGCTGGCGAACGGTCTCTCATTGGGTCCCGGAAGGTCGAACCCGCAGAATCCGTGGATGAGCCCGTACAACTGCTCCCGATCTTCCCCAGCGATGGAGGAAGGGCCACTCCAGGGCAGAGCGCTTGGCTTGGACGACCGCGGCTCCTTGTCCTGGAACGGGGCGAACGACAGATCGAGCACCGCGCTCCCGAGCATTCCGGCGCGGGTCCCGATGACGAAAGGATCGTGAGCCGGCCGGCTCTCGTGCCACTCGCCGTTCGGCGTTCGGTAGCGAAACGACCGCAACTCACTCTCAATGCGTTCTTCGACCGAGATGTCGCCGCGCGCGAGACACCACTTTGCCGGAACCGGAAAAGTACCTTGGCGCACGAACGTCACATCAACACGATAGGGTCCATCCTCCCAGTACTCGCCGACATCATCCGGTTCCTGCAACCGCCTAACTGTTACTCCCGCCTCGATCGTCTCGCTACCGCCGGCCCTTCCCGATCGGTTGTAGACAATTTCGTCGAAGCTGCCGAGATCGTAGGGAGGCTCCTTGAAATCGGGAATCGCCTGTACGTAGGCGGCATCCCACAGAGCACGAATCAAGGCCATGAACGAAGTCTTGCCCGTGCTGTTTTCGCCCACGAGCAGGGTGAGCGGCGCGAGGCGGGCGGTCTGCTCTTCCCGAAAGCAACGGAAGCTCTTCAGTCGTACCTCGTCCATCGGTTCGCCTCGTGTCCGCGCCCGGCAGCGTCTACCTCGGGACCGCCAGCAGCATCGCGTCGAGCAGGCGTTTCTCGTCGCTGCCCCTTGGATAGAGGGCGGACAGAGCGTTCGCCAAGCGCAGGAAGTCCGGGCCCCGCTCCTGCTCCGCCTGCGCCAGTGCCCGCAGTGCGTTGGTGCGCCCACCAGCCTGCAGCAGCATCCCGGTATGAACCCGGTCGAGAGTCGTCGCGCCGGGGCGGGCGGCGGAACGATCATCGACGCTGTCGACCTCACCGTACCGCCGTGGCCGCTCCCGGACAGCAACCGCCGCACCTCCCTGTCGGTCCGGAAAGAGCAGGCCCTGGAGCGGATCCGCTCCGGCCCCCGCCTCCTGTTCCAGCCACGCAGCGACCGCCTGCGAGCCGTGCTCGCCGAAGAGTTGCGTCGCCCGCTCGGTTACCGGAAGCAGGCGGACCACCCCTTTTTTCGTGTCGATCGTGCGCCTCTCCCACTTCTCGAGATCGATCCCGAGCGGCTGTGCAAAGCGGCGCACGACGTCGAAGACGAGCGAGAAACCGTTGGACTTGCTGGCAGATGTGTTCTCGACGTCGTCGCCCGGCGCGTCCGTATCTTGGGCGTCGACTTCGCGGGGCCCGTCGCCGGTGGTCGCCTGCAGCGTCCAGAGGAAAAGTGCCGTCAGCCGCGCGTCCTCCTCAAGCGCGCCCGCCAGCCCGTTGCGGGCCTTCGCTTCCGCTGCGCCGAGCACGGTCTCCAGCGCGGTGCGACCGACGACCTCCCACACCTTCTCCAGGTACTCCGGCAGACCGACCGGGTGGCCTTCGGCGGTCTCGACGGCGCGGTAGCGGCTGAAGATCTCCAGCGCGGGGCCGATACAGGCGAACACGAGATCGGCGCCGCGGACGCCTTCGCCCTGCAGGCGCTCCATCCAGCCGGCGACGCGGATGGGCAGCTCGCGAAGCACGTCGGCCCAATCGCCGACCGGCGCGTCCTCGGGGCGCGGTCGACAGACCAGGTGGACGCTGGTGGCGAGGGCGGCTGAGTCCTGTGACCGAAGCCGGCCCGGCCTCTCCGTTGCGATGGGCCATGAGGCAGTGATGGTCCAACCGCCTCGGATCATGCCGGAAAGCAACGCCTCCCAGCCCTCGGTGGTCTTGTGTGCGAAGACGACGGAGCCGATGCCGTTCTCGCGCAGCACGCGGCGTCCCTCCGCAAAGGCGCGAGACATTGTCTCCTCGAACCACGCGCGATCCTTGGGCCGTCCGTCGACCTGCTTGGTCTCGTCCTGCACCGCCTCGGCTGTTTTGGGCGACAGAGGGTTGTGGGGATCGAACGAGTCGCGCAGCGGTGCGTGGGCGGGCAGCGTGCGCTTGAGCCAGACGAGGAAGAAGTCGGAGAGGTCCGAATAGGGAATGGCGTCGTAGTAGGGAGGATCGGTGAACCAGACCCCGGCCGTTTCGTCCGGCAAGGGGTGTTTGGTGGCGTCGGCCTGCTGACATTGACTGACGCCTGAACCGGGCCAGGAATTGACGACTCGTCCAACCCAGTCAAGCGCTCCTTCGAAGCTCCCTGAGGAGTCCCGGCACTGAACGGGCTCGGCGAAGTCCCATACGATCGGCAGAGCTTGCCGGGCGAAAGTTCCCTTGACGAATTCTCCTGTAGGAGCCCACCCAACACCTGCACTATCGTAGTCGCTACAACGACTTCCGACCATTGCGAGAACGTTGCGCGTCGCTTGTTCGAAGTCCCCCTCCCGAACAGCCCGACCGATCCCGACTAGCGCGGCCTTCTGTCGCGCCGTGAACAGGTCACCCCACTGGAGCATGCCGTAGCGCTGGACGCGGAAGCCGAGCGTGCCTATCGGCGGCAGCGGCTCGTCCGGTACGGGACACAGCCCCTGCCTGCCGCCGTGCTCCCACTCTGCTAGGATGCGCGCCACCCGCCCTTGCGCCCGTCGCACCGCCGCGTAGTCCGCGTCCGTCGGCAGACGGTAGTGGCGGCCGCTCGCGTCCGGGCGCAGCGTGACCACCGCCGTCATGCGCGCCCCGTCGACGCGCCGGCCTTCCGCGTCGAACACGACGTCCGCGCCGCCCCGCTCCGCGGCGAGCTGCGCCCGCACCCGCTCCGGCGGCAGCACCGCGCCGCAGCAGAGGCACGTTGCCCGGGCGCGCGTCACCGTGCCGTTCGGCACCTCCTGTTCCGCCCGCGGCTCGAACACCTCGAACCCGACGCGCGGCGTCTCGTCGGCGGGCCGCTCTACGCGGCACCGAAGCGCCCGCTTCCGCTTGGCCTTCTTGCACAGCCAGAAGGAGCGCATGAGCGGGATCTCGGCCCCGCAGTTCGGCGCCTCGCAGCGCACCGTGCGCGCCCAGAGATAGGCGATCGGCGTCGCCCCGTCCGGGTCCGCGGGATAGAGGTCAGCCAACTCCTTTTCTGCCGCCACCTTGATCTCGCCGCCGACGCGGCGAAGCTCGTCCGCTAGCCTCGGCCCATGCCGCGGGATGTCCTCCAGCATCACCTTGAGGATCAGGCACGCGACGGGGTTCAGGTCGCTCGCGAACGCCTCGCAGCCGAGCCGGAGCGCCTCCAGCGGAATCGACCCGCCGCCGGCGAAGGGATCGACGACGAGCGGAGCCTCCTCGCTGTGGGCGGCCCTCACGAGGTTGCGGCACACGTTGAGGAACGGTTCCGCGCCGGACCACTCCCACGCCGACCCATGTGCCAGAAGATGCAACAGGGCGCTGCGAACCCGAGTCGGAGTCCAACGCTCGGCATCGGACGATAGGTTGCGCCAGAGGTTCGCTCTACGCCCAGCCTCCCGTTCAGCCTCTCCCTTTATTCCTGGCTTCCTGCTTCTCAAGTCGGACTTCAGATCCGCGATCAGCAATTCGGAACCAGCCCTGGTCTTGATGAGATGCTCGGCCAGGTGTCGAATCTGGCGGGCGGCGATTCGACGAAAGGCCTCCGGGCAGAGCGGGTCGCACGGGTCCGGCAGCAGCAACGCGAGCAGCATGGCCCGGCTCGACGCCAGCGGGCGGCGCGCCCACCACAGATGCAGCGTCGACGGATGCCCGTGGCGGATCGACTTCTCTCGCGCCGCATGCTTCGACACGACGGCGATGGGAAAGTCCACCTCCGCGAGGCGCTTGCACTCGCTCGGGATCACAGGTTCTCCTCGGCCCAGCGGACCACGTCTTCGGCGATTTCCACGGCATCGGTGTACTCCTGCGCCGAGACAGGATGGCCGATGTCCGGGTAGCGCGTTGTCACGGCGTAGCGAGTCAGTTCCTTGACCCTCCAGACGCGCTCCGGAACCGTCCACCCTGCGCCGTCGACCAGCGACAACAGGCGAACCAGGTCGTGCACGTACGGAAACTCGAGGCTGCGCGCAATCATCAAGGCCTTGATGGCCTTCTCGGCCGCCTGCTGTGCCTCGAAGCACAGGTCCTCCAGGTACACGTCCGGAGTCCGGTTTTTCGCCAGCGCCAGATTGCTTCTGGCGCGGTTCATCCATTCGCGTGGATCATTGGGCGGGAAGCGCTCGGACGGCATCGTACACTACCCTCCCTTCCGTCAGCGCCGGCTTGATCACGAGCGCGTGACAGTCCCGATAGCGTTCCACGTCGCCGGGCGAGACCACGACGACATCGACCGCCGCGCCAACGCCGCGGAGGCTGCCGTAGATGCGGGCCGTGAGCCGGTGTTTGTCCGAGGTCTCCGTCACGATCAGCAGATCGACGTCGCTATGGCGCGTCATTTGCCCGCGGGCGGCGGACCCGAACAGGATGATCCGCTCGGGCCGGGCGACTTCGACCACTCGGCGGATGATGTCGTGCAGCGTGCGGGGGTCGAGCGTCACACCGCCCCGGCGTCGTCCATCGTGGCCTGCGCCCTCGGTCACACCGCTCTCCCCCAGCGCGGTCCGACTTTCGGCATGGCCTCTCTCCTCCCCCATGCTCATCTCTTCCCCCCGTGGTCCGGGAGGCGTTCCCGAACCCGCATCGGCTGCGTCATCACGTCGACGCTCAAATAGTAGTGCTGTACCTTCTTCACCTCGTTCCAGGGAAACCGGGCTGGATCGGCGATCGGCTCCTGCAGAACGGGCGTCTGGCCGCAGTCGGTGACGACGTACAGCCAGTAGCAGTCGGGCCGGTCCTCGGCGACGCGGCGCTCGTTCGGCGTCAGCAGGATCGTGCCGGTCGTCGCGGCCAGTCCCTTGACCTCGATCAGGCGGAGATCGCCCGACGCGGTGTCGAGACTCGTCACGTCATAGCCGAGGTTCTTCGCGCTCACGTCCTCGACGTGCCGTCGCTGCTCCCGCTCGTGGTCCATGACGACGCGCATGGCCGTCTTTTCGGTCGCGGGGTCCGGTTGGTGGCGCCTCACCTCGGCGGCGCTGCGGTCGGGGTGAGGCAGGATCAGCACGCTGGTCATCCGCTCGACGCCCTGGAGCGAGAGCGCCTGCTGCTGTTGCAACTCCTCGCGGCGGCGTTCGCGGCGGGCGAGGAGTTGCGCGTGCCGCTCCTCGGCCATCGCGAGGCGGCCTTCGGCGCCCTGGCGACCCTCCTCGCGGTCGACCTGGGCCCTCCCGATCTCGTCGTCGGCTCGCTGCACGAGTTCCTTCAGCGAGAGCTCCACGTGATCGGCCACGCGCTCGACCTCGGCGAGGCGCTCGGCTCGCGTCTCCTCGATGAACGGCTCCAGGACGTGCTCCTGGAGCCAGGCCGCCGGCTCCGGCCGGTGGGCGACCTCCGGCAGCACATCGGGAACCGGGGCCGGCGCCAGGTCGCCGAGCACACCCGGCTCGCAGCCTCGCGGCTCGCCGTCGCCGGCCAGCTCGAGGGCGAAGACCCTCTCGTGCACCACGTGGCCGAGTCCGTCGACGACCCGCGCCCGGTAGAAGTCGACCCGGGCCGGTGCGTCGTGCGCGAGCGAATGGAAGCTGGCGCCGCGGGCGAGCGGATCCAGCGCCCGCTCGCGTGCATGGCGGCGGATCGCCTCGAACAGGGGATGGCCCGGCGTCACCCATTCGAGTGCGTGCTTCTGGGCGTTGTCGCGATCGGTGCTGCAGCGCGGATAACGCGCGGCCAGCTCCGGGAGCCGCCAGTCGGGCTCGCGCTCGTAGCGGCGCAGGGACGCCGGCGTTCGTGTCGGCTCGAAGGTGTGCGGCAGCCCCCCGATGAAGTCGAGCCTCAGCGGAACGAGCGGGGCCGCTTCCCGCAGAAAGCGGGCGATCGTCTCCGGTACGACCCGGCGTTCCCGGGCGCGGGCGCGGCGCTCGACCAGCATCTCCAGGTTCAGCTTCTTGGACGCGAGCCCCTCGAGGGCGTTCTGGCAGATGTTGCGGAAGTGCCCCTCGTCCACGTCCCGCAGCAGCCGCTCCTCCAGGTCCTCGTCGCCGAGCCGGCCGGCGTAGTAGTCGCGCAGCACGCGTTCCACGTGGGCCGCCGGCAGCACCTCGCCGACGACGTTGAAGACGGCGTCGTCGTCGAGCGCGTCGCGAATCTCCTGAAGCTTGTCGAGCAGGCGCTGGAGGACATGCCCCTCGATGGTGTTGGTGGCGACGAAGTTGAAGATCAGGCAGTCCTTCTTCTGGCCGTAGCGGTGGATGCGCCCCATGCGCTGCTCGAGACGGTTGGGGTTCCAGGGGATGTCGTAGTTGAAGAGGATGTTGCAGACCTGCAGGTTGATCCCCTCGCCCGCGGCCTCGGTCGCCACGAGAACCTGGACCACGCCCTCGCGAAACTGCTGCTCGGCGTGGAGCCTCGTACCCGGCTCGTCTCGCGAACCGGGCTTCATGCCCCCGTGAATGCTCGCGACCTTGAAGCCCCAGGCTTCGAGTTTCTCGATGAGGTAGTCGAGGGTGTCCTTGAACTCGGTGAAGAGGACCAACCGCTGATCCGGCCGGTCGAAGAACCCCTGGCGGCGAAGGAGGTCTTCGAGCTTCGCGAGCTTCGCCTCGACGCCCGCGTCCTCGACTTCCTGCGCCCGGACGGCCAGGGCCCGGAGCTCCGCGATCTCCTCGCGTACCATGTCCGCGTTCCCGGCCAGGGTGATCGCATCGAGCAACCGTTCCAGCCGCTCTCGGTCGCCGTCCTCCATCTCCTCCAGCTCGTCCATGTCGGGCAGAACCGGCGGGGCGGTCTGCGCGAGGTCCTGGGCCTGCTCGAGGGCGCGCTCCAGACGGTCGGCGCGGTTCCCGAGGCTGCGCCGCATGGCCCGGGTGCTGGAGGCGAGGCGCCGCTGGTAGAGGGCCATCAGGAAACCCACGGCGCGGGCGCGCGGATCGTCCCCGGCCGCAGCGGCCCGGGCGCTCTGGCGCTTCACGAACCGCGTCACCTCCCGGTACAGGTCGAACTCCGGTCCGTCGATGGCGAAGTCCACCGTGCCCGGAATGCGCTTCGTGAAGATCTTGCGGGCCGTCCACTGCCCGTCCTCGTCCCGCTCGGGGAAGTGGACCATCGCCTCCTTCGTGCGCCGAAGGTAGAACGGGGCGCGCCCCGCGTCCATCGCCTGTCGGATCGAGCGCACGTCGGCGTAGGCGTCGCGGTCGAGGAGCTGGAGGAAGAGCGAGAAGTTGCCGGGGTCTCCCTTGTGCGGGGTCGCGGTCAGCAGCAGGATGTGGTCGGACGAGTCGCGCAGCAGCTCGCCCAGCTTGTAGCGCTGGCTCTTGTGCGACTCGTCGCGCGCCGACATCCGGTGGGCCTCGTCCACCACGACCAGGTCCCAGCTCACCTGCTGCAGGCCGGGCAGGATCTCCTCGCGCTTCGCGAGATCGAGCGAGGTCACCACCTTCGGGTGCTGCATCCACTGGTTCACGCCGAACTGGCCCCGCAGCTCGCCTCCCTTCAGCACCATGAACGTCTCGTCGAACTTCTCCTGCAGCTCGCGCTGCCACTGGAACGCGAGGTTCGACGGGGCGACGATCAGGATCCGCTCGGCGAGGCCGCGCAACTGCAGCTCGCGGATCAGCAGCCCGGCCATGATCGTCTTCCCCGCCCCGGCGTCGTCGGCCAGCAGGAACCGCACGCGCGCCAGCTTCAGCAGGTGGTCGTAGACCGCCTCCAACTGGTGCGGCAGCGGGTCGACACGGGAGACCGACAGCCCGAAGTAGGGGTCGAACTCCCAGGCGATCCCGAGCGCGTGGGCCTGCAGTCCCAGCCGCAGCAGGGCGCCGTCTCCGTCATACCGGAAGCCGCTGTCAAGAACTGTCAGTCCGGCCAGTTCGGCCGGCCCGAGCGAGACCCGCCGGAAGCGCTCGGACCGCGTGCCGACGAGACCGAGCGTCCAGCTGCCGGGCCCCGTCTCGGTCACGGTCTCCACGCGCATCGGCTCGTTGAAGAGGGGACCGGTCAGGATCTGACCTTCGGTGGGGGGAGCGGGAGGGTTCATCGGTGGTTGTCTTGCGCAGGCCCACCCCAAGAGGAATTCCCCCCCTGATTGAATCAGATCGATTGGACGGCGGCCGGGGACACCGTGGGGCGAGGGCCGAATGGCCAAGTCTATCCGACCAGGCTCCCCCGGCAGCTGCGACGGGGCCCAATCGACAGATGGACCGCACCACCCGCGACCTGAAACGTTGTCGAGAATAGTCGACCCGAACCGTGGGACCCGCGCCCTCGCGGTCTCCCGGGGGCCGGCGTGCCGGCGGCTGGACGAGCATTGACAGCCCCCTGCCGGCCCCATACCCTAAGTGCAAACCGCGCTGGGAGTCTGCGCCCCGGAACGAGGCAGACTCTTGTAGGATTGCCGTGCGCGAAGCGAAACCGAAGGCGGCGCTTTCCGGGTCAGGTTCTGCCACGGGCTGTTCCACCGCGGATTACAGATCTCGTGCGGCCGCCGGGTTCGGCCCGAAAGGAACACCGATGCCACAGCGTGACACCCACCTCGGTTCCCGGCGCAGTCGCCGGGGATTTCTGAAGGCGGCGGCCCTGGGGTCTGCCGCGGTCGCCCTGCCGGCGTTGCCGGTCTGCGGTCAGGAGCGCGCGGGACGAACCCTCGGTGCGGGGGTCAGCGGCTACGGCGGTCGCTCGCGGTTCGAGGTTGCGACCCGTCGCGTGCGCGGCGCGCGCTACGAGCAGGCGGCCGGCAGTCTGACCCCGCTACAGGACCTCGAGGGCAGCATCACCCCGTCGGCGCTGCATTTCGAGCGGCACCACGCCGGGATTCCGGATATCGATCCGGCGGAGCATCGGGTGGCGATCGGCGGTCTCGTCGACCGGCCGCTGGTGTTCACGATGGACGAGCTCCGGCGGTTGCCGGCAGTCACCCGCGTGTACTTCATCGAGTGCTCGGGCAACGGCCGGGTGAAGTGGTCGCCCGCCCAGCCGGACACCGACGCCCAGGCGTCGTGCGGCATGACCAGTTGCAGCGAGTGGACCGGGGTGCCGGTGTCGGTGCTGCTGCGCGAGGCGGGGGTCCGGGCCGAGGCCCGCTGGCTGGTGGCCGAGGGGGCCGACGCGTGCCGCATGACCCGCAGCGTGCCGCTCGACAAGGCCCTGGACGACGTGCTCGTCGCCTACGGCCAGAACGGCGAGGCCCTGCGGCCGGCCCAGGGCTATCCGGTCCGGCTGCTGATACCGGGGTGGGAGGGCAACATCTCCATCAAGTGGCTGCGGCGAATGCAACTCGTCGACCGGCCGTGGCAGACCCGCGAGGAGACCTCGAAATACACCGACCTGATGCCGAACGGCGAGGCGCGGCAGTTCACGTTCGTGATGGACGCCAAGTCGGTCATCACGCGGCCGTCCGCCGGGCAGCGGCTCGACGGGCCGGGGTTCTACCAGATCTCGGGGCTCGCGTGGTCGGGAAGAGGCCGGGTGCAGCGGGTCGAGGTGTCGACCGACGGCGGCGGGTCGTGGGCGGAGGCCCAGCTGCAGGATCCGGTGCTGCCGCTGGCCCACACCCGGTTCCGCCTCGACTGGCGCTGGGACGGCTCGCCGGTGACGCTCGTCTCGCGGTGCATCGACGAGACCGGAGACCGGCAGCCGGCGCGGGCCGCGCTCCTCGAGGTACGGGGCACGCGGTCGAGCTACCACAACAACGTGCTGCAGGCCTGGCGGGTCCGGGCCGACGGCCAGGTGGAGAACGTCGATGTCTGAATGGGGTGTGAGGGCCGCTCTCGCAGGCGTGGTGCTGCCGGTGGTCTGCGCCGGCGTCGTCGCGGCGCAGACGTCCTCCGGCGGGACGGCGCTGACGGATCTGGGGCGTCCGGCGACCCCGGAGGAGATCGAGGCCTGGGGTCCGATCATCGGCCCGGCCGGCGAAGGGTTGCCGGCGGGAAGCGGGACCGCGGCCGAGGGCCGGGCGCTCTACGACCGCCGGTGCGCCGCCTGTCACGGGGCGACCGGCCAGGAGGGTCCGGACGACCGGCTGGCCGGCGGACAGGGATCGCTGGCCGGCGACGAGGCACGGAAGACGGTGGGCAGCTACTGGCCGGCCGCCACCACCCTGTGGGACTACGTCAATCGCGCCATGCCGTTCAACCAGCCCGGCTCGCTCGCGCCGGACGAGGTGTACGCGGCGGTCGCCTACGTGCTCTACCTCAACGACATCATCGGCGAGGACGACCCGATAGACGCCGGCACGCTGCCGCAGATCGAGATGCCGAACCGCGACGGCTTCGTGGGCGACCCGCGCCCGGACCTGGGCGGTGCGTCGGGGGCCGCCCGGCGGTCGCCGGCCGCCGCGGTGGCGGCCGCCGCGCCGGCCGCGCCGCGCACGCCGTGGGGCGATCCCGACCTGCAGGGGGTCTGGAATCACGGGACGATTACGCCGCTCGAACGCCCCGCCGAGTACGCCGGCCGCGAGCGGTTGACGGAGGAAGAGGTGGCGGCGGCCAACTTCGCTTCCGAGGTCCGGGCCACGTCCGAGCGCCGGAGCGAGCTGACCCGCGAGCAGGACGTGGCCCTGGCCTACAACCAGTTCTGGTGGGACCGGGGCATCTCGACCGGCCGGACCTCGTTGATCACCGACCCTGCCGACGGCCGCCTGCCGGCGCGCACGCCGGAGGCCCTGGCCCGTGCGGCCGATCCCGAGGGTCAGCGGCTGGCCGCCGCCAAGCGCGGCCGCGTGCCGGCGCACGGACCGGAAGACATGGACCTCGGGGACCGCTGTCTCGTCTACCGGCCGGTGCCGATCACCTCGAGCGGCTACAACAACCACGTGCACGTGCTGCAGTCGCCGGGGTGGGTCGTCATCTTCCAGGAGCAGATTCACGACGTGCGCTTCATTCCGGTGACCGACCGCCCGGCGCTGCCGGACCACGTCGACCAGTGGCTCGGCGTTTCCCGCGGCCGGTGGGAAGGGGAGACCCTCGTCGTCGAGACCCGCAACTTCTACACGCAGACCGACTACCTCGGCTCGAGCGTCGACCGCCACGTGGTCGAGCGGCTGACCCGCGTGGGCGACGACGCTATCCGCTACGAGTTCACGGTCACCGACCCGACGGTGTGGACCCGTCCCTGGACCGGGGTGGTCCCGTGGCGTCCCGCCACCGGACCCGTGTTCGAGTACGCCTGCCACGAGGGAAACTACGGGATGACCAACCTGCTGGCGTCGTCGCGCGCGGTCGAACGCGACGCCGGGGGGGCGCGGTGAGGGGCGGCGAGAGAGCCGCTTTGCCGACACGGGGTTTCGCCCGTCGAAGCCTCGCGGGGGTGGTGCTGGCGTTGGCGGCGGGTCTGGCCGGGGGCGGGGCGATCGCCGCCTCTGCGAGGGGGGCGTCGTCGATTCAGCCGCCCGCCGGCTCGGTGCTCGAGGGCGCCTTCACGGAGGCTCAGGCGTCGCGCGGAGAGCGGACGTTTCGCGAGGTCTGCGCCGCCTGCCACGACACCGGGGAGTTCTCGGGCGGCCGGTTCCGGTTGAGCTGGGTGGGCCGGCCGGTCGGCGATCTGTTCGAGACGATCTCGACGTTGATGCCGGAGGCCGACCCTGGCAGTCTCCGCCCCGCCGAGTACGCCGCCATCGTCGCCTATCTGTTGCAGCTGAACGACTATCCCGCGGGGGACGCGGACCTGCCGGCGAACGGGCGCGCGCTCGCACGCCTGGAGCTCGCCGCGTTGCCGGCGCCCTAGCAGCCCCTGGGTGGAACCTCGCGTTGCACCGCGAGCGGCGAGGGCGCCAGCGGGCCGAAAGGCCAAGCTGTTCAGAGGCTAACGGTGGTATCTCGCCGCCCTGCGGGTCTCGTCGGGCTGAAGCAGAGCCTTGCTGGTGGTGGGTCCGATGTTCACCGCGGGCGGCCGGGAGCCCGAGGCGAGGGTTCGTATTGGCGCGATCGGTGTCGCGCCGGCGGTCGGACCGGATAACGAGGGGAAGGGGAAAGCCCATGACAGTTGTGCAGTCCGTTTGTCGGTTCCGGCCCGGAGTCGCCGCCGTCGCGGGCATGCTCCTGGCCGCGGTTCCGGTGCTCGCTCAGGACGCCGGAGAATGGCGCTATATCGGGGGCGACGCCGCGCATACCCGCTACTCTCCCCTCGATCAGGTGACCGCCGACAACTTCGAGGACCTCGAGGTGGCGTGGCTCTGGCGGGGCGACAACTTCGGGCCGGGGCGGCTCGGGGTGTCCCGATCGACCCCGATCTACGTCGACGGCACGCTGTACACGGTGGCCGGCGAGCGCCGCACCGTGGCCGCCATCGACCCCGCGACCGGCGAGACGCTCTGGACGTTCCGCGAGCCGCATACCACCCGGTTCGACCGGGGCATGCGGAACGGGTACGGCAAGGGCGTCGCCTATGCCGAGATCGACGGCCGCGGCGTCATCTATACGATCAGCCCCGCCTTCTTCCTCTACGCCCTCGACGCCCGGACGGGGCTGCCTCTCGAGGACTGGGGAACGCCGGTGCCGCTTCCGGGGTTCCCGGGCACGGGGGTCATCGACCTGTTGCCGGACCTGATCGCCGACTGGGGGCCGTGGCAGAGCTGGGACGGCGCCTACGACCCCGACTTCGGCATTCCCCGCGAGCTGGGCTACGTCACCAGCTCGTCCCCCCCGATCGTCGTCAACGGGGTCGTCGTCGTGGGCAACTCGGCCGAGCAGGGCTACAACCAGACCCGCATCGAGAACGTGCCGGGCGACATCATGGGGTACGACGCCCGGACCGGCGCGCACAAGTGGAAGTTCCACATCATCCCGCGGCCCGGCGAGTTCGGCCACGAGACCTGGGAGAACGACGCCTGGGAATGGACCGGCGACGTGTCGTCGTGGGCGCCGATGTCCGCCGACCCCGAGCTGGGGCTCGTCTACGTGCCGACCAATCCGCCGACCATTGACTTCTACGGCGGGTTCCGGCCGGGGGACGGGTTGTTCGGCACCAGCGTCATCGCCCTCGACGTCGAGACCGGCGAGCGCGAATGGCACTTCCAGACCGTGCACCACGACATCTGGAACTTCGACAACCCCACCGCGCCGGTCGCCCTCGACGTGACCGTCGACGGGCGGCCGCGCCGCATCGTGGTGCAGGCCACGAAGCAGGGCTGGGCCTACACCTTCGACCGGGCGACGGGCGAGCCCGTCTGGCCGATCGAGGAACGGCCGGTGCCGCAGTCCGAGGTGCCGGGCGAGCGTCTCTCGCCCACCCAGCCCATGCCGACCCGGCCGGCCGCGTACGAGATGCAGGGGCTGACCGAGGACGACCTGATCGACTTCACTGCCGAGCTGCGCGCCGAGGCGATCGAGATCACCGGGAACTATCGTCTCGGGCCGATCTTCAATCCGCCGATCCAGCGCGGCCACCCGTCCGGGCTCCGGTCGTTCGTGAGCTGTCCGAGCGGGGCGTCGAACATCTTCGGGCCGACCTCGGCCGACCCCGAGACCGGGATCCTCTACATCTCGACCCGCCGCGGATGCCGGTCCGAGAACATCGTGGCGGGCGCCGCCATCGACGTGCCGGAGGACATCAAGACCACCGGCCGGACCATCGCCGAGTTCGCGGTGCTGAACCGCGGCGACTTCCGGGGGCCGCAGGGGCTCCCGATCTTCAAGCCGCCGTACAGCCGCATCGTCGCCATCGACATGAACACCGGCGAGCAGCTCTGGGAGACGCCGAACGGCGACACCCCCGAGCGCATCCGCAACCACCCCGCGCTGCAGGGGGTGGACCTCCCGAACACCGGGCTCGAGTCGCATCCCGTGACGATGGTCACCAGCACCCTGGTCATCACCGCGGAAGGCACCGGCGGCACGCCGCGCCTCCACGCGCTGGACAAGCGGACGGGCGAGCGGGTCGGCACCGTCGAACTGCCCGCCTCGGGCCAGTACGGCATGATGGGCTATTTCCACGAGGGCCGGCAGTACATCGTGGTCCAGGTCGCCGGTGCGAACCTCCCGGGATCGCTCGCGGCGTTGCGCCTGCCCTGACCGCGCGAAATCGCCGGCCGCTTGGCGAAGCCGCCGCCCGCGGGCGCGCTGGTGGATTCGGGTTCGATACTCCCGAATATCCATGTAAAATGGGAGTGTGTATCCCAGAATACTGAAGATCCCGGCCGGGAGCGACCAGAGCTTCTTCCTTTTCGGCCCCCGCGGCACCGGCAAGACGACGTGGCTCCGGCAGCGGTTTCCAAACGCGCTGTACCTCGACCTGCTCGACCATGCGCTCTACCTCGATTTGCTGACGCGGCCGCATCGCCTGCGGGAGCTGATTCCCCCGCGGCACGACGACTGGGTCGTGCTGGACGAGGTGCAGCGGGTCCCGCTGGTCCTGAACGAGGTCCATCGGCTGATCGAAACCGAGCAGCGGCGCTTCATCCTCACCGGTTCGAGCGCGCGCAGTCTGCGCCGCCGCGGCGTCAATCTGTTGGCGGGACGGGCGCGCACCCATCATCTGTATCCCCTGACCGCGGTCGAGGCGGGCGCCGACTTCTCGATGGAGCGGGCATTGGTCCACGGCCAGCTCCCCTCCGTGTACACCCAGCCGGATCCGGACGGATACCTGGCGTCCTACGTCGAGAGCTATCTGCGCCAGGAGGTCATCGAAGAAGGGCGGACCCGGAACCTCGCGGCGTTCGGCCGGTTCCTGGAGAGCGCCAGCTTTTCCCAGGCCGCGCTGCTCAACGTGGCCGAGGTCGCCCGCGATGTCGGCGTGGACCGCAAGACGGCGGTCGCCTACTTCGATCTGCTGGAGGACCTGCTGATCGCCACGCGGGTGCCGGTCTTCACCCGGCGGGCCAAGCGGCGGATGACCGCCCATCCCAAGTTCTTCCTGTTCGACGCGGGCGTGTACCGGGCGATCAGGCCGACCGGACCGCTCGACAGCCCCGAGGAGATCGACGGCGCGGCCCTGGAGACGCTCGTCCATCAGGAGTTGCGCGCCCATATCGCCTACCGGTCGCTCGATCTCAAGCTGTTCACGTGGCGCACCGCGGCCGGGGCGGAGGTCGACTTCATCGCCTACGGGGGCGACGGGCTGTTCGCCGTCGAGGTGAAGCGCCGTCGCGCCGTTCGGGCGGCCGATCTGCGTGGACTTGCGCAGTTCAAGGACGATTACCCGATGGCGCGTTGCGTGCTGCTCTTCGGTGGAGAGCGCCGCGAGTACCGGAACGGCATCGAGCTGCTGCCGGTGGCCGAGGCGCTGGCCGATCCGACCCTGGTCCTGGCATGAGAAGACGCGCCCCGCCGTCGTCGTATCCAACGACGTCGCGTGCCGTCACGACGTTGCCGATCGAGCCGGAAACCGATTCGGGTCCGAACCCGTCTTATCAGTTAGGAGGAAGTCGCCACCCGAGGCTACGGTCGCGTGCATTTGCGGCCGATACGACTCATGAGGGACAACGCGGAGGCGAGGCATGGTGAATCTGGACATGGCGGCGGAGGTCGATCAACGGCGCCGCGGGTCGAGAGTCCGAGCGATTCGGCATGGCCGGCTGTGCCGCCAGTGCGGCAAGCGCAAGGCGCTGTGCACGCGGTATACCCGTGGGCGGCGCGTCAACCGGAAACGGCATCACGATCTCTGCTTCGAGTGCCGTCGCGCGATGCGCGATGCGACGCGGACCTGCCCGGTCCGCGCCTAGACCAGGCGGACCGCCGCTTCTCGCGACGAACCACCGTCGGGCGCGCTGTCACGAGCGACCCTCCGGCAACCGCACCGCCACCCGGGTCCACCGCACACATCGGGCCGGCCCAGGTGGTCCTCGTCGGCGATGCAGGGCTCGGCGAAGGCGCCATGGTCCCGGGCCAGCCGGCGGATCTGATCGGCCGAGACGGGGTGCATCGTGCGTGACGCCTCCACCGGGCCGTGACGCAGGCTGAGGACGATCAGGCCGGCCGGCTTGAGCAGGTCGACCAGCTTGCGGAACACCCGCGCCCCGGTCCGCCAGCGCGACGTGCATCCAGACCACGCTGAGCGGGATCGCGCCAGCGGATCGGTGGCGCATCGCCGCTGGCGATGGTCCCTTCCTTGGAATACGGAAACGTGGTATATCTTGTCATACTCCTGGTATGACCGTCTTGTTGACCCCGAAGAGTGCTGAAGAGCGTCCGATGTCCACCGCAAAGCCTGCCGGCAGAACCCGGATGACCTTTTCCGTCCCCACCGACGTCGCGGAGTATCTCCGATCGACGTCCAATGCGAGCGCCGTGGTCTGCGAAGCGCTCTCGGTGTATCGGGCGCGCGAGCTCGACCGCCGCCTGGAAGAGGCCTATCGGGCGGACGCCGCCGAGGCGGAGCAACTCAACCGGGAGTGGGAGGGTGTCGACGCCCAGGTCTCGGAATGAATCCACCCTTGGCACGCGGCGCCGTCGTGCTCGTTCGTTTCGACCCCGCCGAGGGGCGTGAGATCAAGAAGACTCGGCCCGCCGCCGTCGTGTCCAACAACGTCGCGTGCCGTCATGACACAGTCGTGCAGGTCGTGCCTGTCACGAGCCTGCCCGACCGGAAGCTGCGGCCGTACGAATCGCGTTGCGACTCACGTTCGAGCGGTCTCGCCCACCCGTCGAGGGCCGTTGCCAACCAGGTTCGCACCGTATCGCGACATCGGATCGGTCAATTGCTCGGCCATTTGACGCCGGAGGAAACGATGGCCCTGGATCGAGCGTTGCGGATCCAGTTGGGGCTCGACGCATCGTAGATTCCAGTGCAGCCCACCCGCACCGCCATGCGGGTTGGCGCGTGACCGTCACCCGGTATGCGTGGTCGCGAGGGCGCGCTCGAACGCAGCCTTGACGCGGGGCTCGAAGCAAACGAAGGTGACTTCCTCGATCGATGGTGCCCCGGCGAGGGCGGTCCGAACCGCGCCGACCGCCACTGCCGCGGCTTGCTCCGGCGGGTATCCGTAGACGCCGCAACTGATAGCCGCGAAGGCGACGCTCTTCAGCGCGTGCTCGCCGGCCAGCTCGATGGCCCGCTGGTAGCAGCCCGCAAGCTGTTCCGGTTCGCCCCTGGCCCCACCGCGCCAGACCGGTCCGACCGCGTGAATCACATAACGAGCCGGCAGGTCGTACCCGCCGGTGATCTTCGCACTGCCGGTGGCGGAACCCCCCAAGGTGCGGCACTCGGCGAGCAGATCCGGCCCTGCCGCCCGGTGAATCGCGCCGTCGACGCCCCCGCCCCCGAGCAGGCGGGCGTTCGCGGCGTTCACGATGGCGTCGACCGCGAGCGTCGTGATGTCGCCGGTGGAGATGGAGAGTCGGACGCCGGAATGCACAGATCGAATCCTACTGCCTGAGACTGCAATGTGCATCGCCGTCGCAGCGGGCGACGCCAGGGTCGGGTTCCTCGCTCCGATGTCTGTACCCGTTGGACTGACCGCGCCCTGGCGCGAAGAAGCCGTCGTACTGGCGCGCCTTCGACATATCCGAGGGACCGGAGATCAAGACGGCGCGGCCGTTCGGCGTTGCGCGAGGTCCTGGAAGAATCGTGTCATCTCGCGCAGTTTTCGAATGTCCTTTGGTTCAAGTCCGTCAGGGCTGAAATGCATCACGTTGTTTCGGATCTCCCTGACCTCGTGCAGTTGGTGCACAACGACTCCACGATCGACATGAAGATTCAATCTGTCCCATCGTTCCTTGTTCTCGAGCAAACGACAGTGTTCCCCGAATGTCAGGCTGGCGATGTCGTCAATACTTCTGCCATTCGATGTTTCGCTCGCGCTGAGAAGTTCCTCGCGGGTGAACTTACCGTGAATCATCCGTCTGACATGGTGCTCGATTTCGCCGACAAGCAGGAACGGTTCGGCCAGTTGTAGGAATTGATGATTGAGATCACTCGCAGTGATTATTCCGGTAATGGAATTGTCCCGACCCTTGACCAGGACGTAGCCGTGTTGGGTGATGATGTTTACTGCATCGAACAAGGGGCGGCGTCCGTCTATTACGTGAGCGGGCGTCATGTAATAGCGAACCTTGTCGCCTGACTGATCTGCCGATCTCCCGATGGATTCCCAGGTGACGATTCCCTTGACATCCCGAGTTCCCGTCACGACGGGGACATGTGAAAAACCGTTGCACAACATCAGTGTAGTGGCCTTCTTCAGGTCATCGTCGGGAGCCACGGTCGCGGGTTCGTTATGGGCGGCCTCAAGCGCGTCCACGCGCAACGTGCTGTCCGACGGCGGCGGCGATTCGGCAGAGTCCCTGAAACAGATCTTGCTGTCGATATAGGCGTTCTCAAAATCCGGTTCAGAATGGAGGCCGAGGGCCTCCATTTCGTCGCGCACTTTGCCGATCAGCCAGGAGCTGCGACGCTGAAACCCGAACCAGGATATGAACTCACGGACGGTCGGAGCAGGTGGATTGGGGGCCAAGCCCTGCTCTCGCTCTTCCCTCATCCTCGTGGCAATCTCCTGCAGCTTCTGCAGACCCTGTTCCATCATGTCGGCTGGCTATCCTGGAAACGAAGCGAACGGCTTGTCAACGCGAGCAATAGCGGACGTGCGGCACCGGGCGCGGCCCGGTGGAACTGGGAGCGGACCTCCTCTCCCAGTGGTCATGTCGCATTGTGAGGATTCTGACGCCCGGCGTCCCCGGCCGCGGCGCGGCGCGGCGCGGGGACGCCGAGTGGACTGTCGGAAGACGGGGTCAGGGCAGCGGCACCCGCGCGATGCGGAGTCCCTCGCCGACGCCGCCGACCCAGAGCTCGTCGCCGACCTGGATCGCCGCGGTGCCCAGCCGCAGGTGGTCGTTGCTGGGGTAGTTGAAGATCTCCACCGCGGTCAGGGCCTCGGTGTCGACGCGGGCGACGTGCGAGGTGACCCCTTCACAGGTCACGCCGCGGACGCACTCGCCGACGCGGGCCCGCTCGGGGGCGCGGTGGCCGGCCGCGAGCAGGGTGCCGTCGGGCGCCCAGTGCACGTTGTCGATGTAGAAGCCGACCTCGATGCGGTCGGTGGGCATGGCGTCCGCGCCCCGCGGGAGGCGGATGATCGACTGGGCGGCGTAGCCGGCGACGAGGAACGACTCGCCGTCGGGGGCGATCTCGAGGCCGTTGGGGCCGATGTCGACGCTGCCGGGAACGCGGGTCCACTCGCCGTCGGGCTGCCACTCCCAAATGTCCCCGGTGGCGGGGCTGGTTGCCGCGAACCCGCCGTCGGGCAGCGGCACCACCGCGTTCAGCCCGAGGCCCTCCGGGGCCACCGCGCACCCGACCCAGGTGAGGGACGGGACGGCGCCGCCGGCGTCGACCTCGAAGACCTCGATGGCCTCGCGGTCCGTGTGGCGGACGACGTACAGCGTGTGGGTGTCATCGTCCCCCGGGCGGATGCTGATGCCGTGGGCCCGGAACTGCTCGGTGGTCATGCCGGGGCACCCGCCGTAGCGGGCCATGTCGTGGCGCGCCCGCGGCGGCGTGGTCATGGTGGGGAACAGCCGGACCGTGCTGCTGTCGCGGCTGTCGGCGGCCGACAGGTAGCCGTCGTCCACCATGCTGGCGACGATGACCCAGGGCGAATCGGGTATCTGGATGAGATCCTCGGGGCTGATGGGCCCGCAGACGAACTGGACGTCGCCGTCCGGTTCGCACTGCGCGGCGCCCGGCGCCGGCATCGCGAGCAGGCACGCCGCCGCCATGAACAACACGGGAAACAGTCGCCTCATGATTCCTCCTGTCGCCGGTCGGCGGCCAGTCGCCCCGGCACGGTTGTCTGCTGTCCCTGCCGCACCGCGCGCGGCGGACGGGTGGGCCTTCCCGACTCACCCGCCGCCGCGCGCGGCCGACGGCCCGTCCACCGAGCTCAGCGGCTCCAGGGCGGAACGATCATGTTGGTCCGGGCGTACGCGATCAACTGGCCTAGGTGCTCGTGCATGTCGCCGCCCACGAACATCATGATCGCGGGGGTGGTTCGCTCCTGGCCGAACAGGTTGCGGGCACTGGTGAGGGTCGCCGGGTCCAGCGCCTCGAGCTGCTCGCGCGCGTAGTCGAAGCCCTTGTTCAGATGGTCGATGACCTCGGCCTTGTCGGTGACCGCGTTCAGGGCCCCGGACTCCTCGCGGCTCATGGCCGTCGGCGCGCCGACCGCCATCGGCACGAAGCCGTAGCCCTCGCTGGCGATGAGCATCAGGACCTCCGATACGGAGCGGACCCCTTCCATCGGCCGCCACGTGTACGTCTCGGCCGGGAAGGCTTCGGCGAGCCCGAGGAACTTCCCGCGCATCACCTCGATGTCGGCCATGAACGCGGCCTTCAGGGCGGCGGCCGAGTCCGCGTTCAGGTCCTGGGCCTGGGCGGGCGCCGAGGTCAGGACCAGGCCGAGGCTTGCGACTATCAGCGTCCGGGCGACGCGACCGATGGACGATTTTCTGGCGTGCGATGCACCTTGCATTTCGTTGACTCCTTCTTCAGAGATTCTCAGTAGACCGGGTGCGGTGAACCACGCTCGAACCGCAACCGGCATTGTAGCCGACCATCGCGTCCGCGGGGATTTGCGACCGGGAAGCTACTCTCCGGGCTGGCTCGCGTACGATGACAACCGGATGACCGGCAGACCCGGGATTGGCGGCGCCGGGCAGCCCGGATTCCAGATCGGACTACTCAGATTCCGGACGTTGAGGTATAAAGGCATGATCCGGGGGAATGATCGGATCGCAGGTCGTGAGGATTCGCCGATGACAACAAGACACCACCCGGTGACGGCGGTGGCCGGCGCCGCGCTCGCGTTCGTGCTCGCCGGCAGCGCCGCGTCGGCGCAAGCGCCCGCATGGTCGCCCGGACCCGCGTCGTGGGTGGGAGACCTGACGCCCATCACCGCCGCCGACTGGAACGCCGACCGCGCCGCGCACCTGCTGGGCCGGGCGGGGTTCGGGGGCAGCCCCGAGGAGATCGCCGAGCTCGCCGCCCGGGGTCTGGAGCAGGCGGTGCGGTCGCTGGTGTACTACGACGACACCGCCAACGGCCATCTCGCGCCGTTCGAGCATTCGGGGCTCTGGGACGAGGGGCTGCTGCACTTCCCGCCGAGCCGCCCCGCCGCCACCGAGCTCGGGCTGAGGAACGGCGAGAGCATGGGGGTCCGGGTCAAGCCCGACCACGTCAACCGCCATGCGCAGCCGATCTCCGACCGGTTCTTCTACTGGCTGCGCGCGACCCTGCTGGAGACCCGCCGCGTCGGCTACTGGTGGGGGGAGCGGATGCTCGACACCAACCGGCCGCTCGAAGAGAAGATGGCGCTGTTCTGGCACGGGCATTTCGCGACGGCGGAGAGCAAGGTCCGCGACTACCGCAAGATGCTTCTCCAGATCGACACTTTCGAGCGGCATGCCACCGGCAACTTCGGCGATCTGCTGATCGCGGTGGCCCAGGACCCGGCGATGCTCTACTACCTCGATGCCGGGGTGAACGTGAAGGGCGCCTCCAACGAGAACTTCGCCCGCGAGGTGATGGAGCTGTTCACCATGGGGGTGGGCAACTACACCGAGCCCGACATCCGCGAGGCGGCCCGCGCCTTCACGGGCTGGAACTTCGAGAACCTCGACTTCGTCGTCCACCCCGCCCTCCACGACGACGATCCCAAGGACTTCCTGGGGCGGACCGGCAACTTCGACGGCGTCGACGTGCTGCGCATCATCCTCGAGCAGCCGGTCACGGCCGAGTACATCGCCGCCAAGATCTACCGCTTCTTCGTGCGGGAGGAGCTGTCGCCGGCCCTCGAGCGCGATCTCGGGGCGATTCTCCGCGACAACGACTACGAGCTGCGGCCGCTGCTCTCGACCCTGTTCCGCTCGCGCGACTTCTACAGCGAGGCCAGCTACGGCGCCCACATCAAGGGGCCGGTCGAGCACGTCGTCACCCTGCTGAAGCACCTCGGGGCCGACGACGTGCCCGGGGTGCCCGACTTCAACCGGACCACCACCGCCCTCGGCCAGCATCTGCTGAACCCCCCGTCGGTCGCAGGCTGGGCGCAGGGCCGGGCCTGGATCACCCCCGCCCTCATCCAGGAGCGGGGCAACGTCGCGTTCGACTTCCTGTTTCCCGACATCGTCAACTTCCGCGATCCGAACTTCCTGTCCCGCCGGGGCGCCGGCGAAGTGGGAAACCGGCTGCGGGAGGGTTATGATTTCGGCAGCGCCATCGCCCTCGACGACCCGGCCAACATGTCGGCGTTCGACCTGACCGCGCTCGAGCGGGACGAGCTGTTCAACACTCGCGTATCGACCTACCGCGGGTGGGAGCGGGCGGTGCGCAAGCTGATTCCGACCCCCCGCGGCGGGGCCCGGATCGACATGACGGGCATGATTCGGGAGGCGGGCGCGGCGACCGGCGGCGAGGCGGTAGACTACCTGCTGGGCCGGTTCCTCCGGGTGCCGATCGCCCCGTCGATGCGCGACGCGCTGGTGGCGCTGCTGGAGGACGAGCTCGGCACCTCGGACATCGGACGCGCCGAGACGTACATGGAAGATCCCTTGCGCCTGGTGGCGCATCTCATCATGAGCACGCCGGAGTACCAGATCAACTAGAGGTGGGACATGACGATGACTAATCGAGGCCGGCGGTTGTGTGAGGCGAGCGGCGTGTCCCGTCGCGAAGCGTTGAAGATCGGCGGTCGCGGCATCGCCCTCGGGCTGGCCGGGGCGGTCAGCCCCCTGCCGCCCCTGTTCGGGGCGGCGTCGAAGGCGATCGCGGCCACCGAGGGCAAGATCCTCGTGGTCTTCGAGTGGTTCGGGGGCTATGACGGGTTGAGCACGTTCGTGCCCTACAGCAACGACGCGCTGTACCGGCATCGGCCCAACCTCGGGGTGCGCGAGGCCGATGTCCTGAAGGTGGACGAGCACTTCGGTTTCCAGAAGTCGATGCTCGGCATGCATCGCCTGTGGAACGACGGCAACGTGGCTGTCGTGCACGGCGCGGGCTACGACCAGCCGTCGTTCTCGCACTTCACTTCCGCTTCGTACTGGCACACCGGCGCGCCCAACAGCGGCGAGGAGTACGGCTGGTACGGCCGCACCGCCGACGCCCTCGACCCGACGGGGACCCCCAACTACCTCGTCAACATCTCGTCGACGCAGAGCATGGCGGTGCGCGCCCGGCAGCACGTGCCGGTCGTCTTCGACCAGCCGTCCGCGTTCACCCGCGCCGTCTTCCACCCGCAGCAGCCGTACGTCGACCACCTCGGGGTGGGGCAGGAGGCGCGCAGCGCCGCCCACAAGTTCCTGCTCGACGTGAACCAGAGCGCCCGCGACGCCTCCGCCCTCGTCAGCCAGGCCTGGGACAACTACAACCGCACCCGCAACCCCGACCTGCGCCTCCTCGACCTCGACAAGGTCGTGGCGCTGATCGAGAACGACTTCCCGGCCCGGCTCTACTACGTCCGGCTGCAGCGTAGCCTGTTCGACACCCACGTCAACCAGGAGAGCCCGCACAACCGGCAGGTGCAGTACTGCTCGGACGCGGTCTGGGCCTTCTTCGAGGAGATGAAGCGCCTCGGCAAGCAGGACGAGGTCGCCGTCTTCATCCACAGCGAGTTCGGCCGCCGGGTGCCCGAGAACACCAACCTCGGCACCGACCACGGCACCGCCAACGTGTCCTTCGTGGTCGGCGGCGGTGTCCAGGGCGGCCAGTACAGCACCCCGCCCAGCCTCACCGAGCTCGTCCACGGCGACAACCTGCAGCACACCGTCGACTTCCGCCGGGTCTACGCCAGCCTCATCGAGGAGTTCCTGGGACACCCCGACGCGGAGAAGGTGCTCGGCGAGAAGCTGAAGACGATGGGCATGTTCGTCTGATCCTCCGGCCCCGCCTCCCTGTCGGGGGCGGGGCGCCGGGCTGTCATGGGCGGCTGTGCGCGGGCGGAAGCCAATGGCTCCCGGCCACCGAGCCGCCCTTGCTGTTTCCAAGTTACGCGCGAGGCGTCCGAGTGCACCTCGGCCGGCCGTGCGACCGGTCGCGCGGAGTCGCCAGACGGGGGGAGGTGCGCAATGCGGATCATCGCCAATGATGCAAAGGGTGAAGAGTTCTCCGGCGATGCGCAGCTTATGGACGACGACGCGATTGAGGCCTTCAACGCGTGCGAGTTCACAAGGGAACAAGTCAGGAAGCGGATTGACAACCTGAACGTCTCGGCCGACGCCAAGTTCAGGCTTCACTCGATTCTGGAGAAGTCGATTGAAGTGGTGACGGCTACGGGGAAGGTCGTCATCTGGATCGGACGCAAGATTCTGGACATCGTGCTGTTTCTGATGCGCGAGTTCCCCAACGCGACGTTCGGGGTGATCCTCGGCCTCGTCGTCGGTCACCTGATCGGTCTCATCCCGATCATCGGCTTCCTCATCGCGCCGATGTTCCAAGTCATCCTGGCGGCGTTCGGTTTGGTCGAGGGGACGCTTGAGGATCTGCGCAAGAAGGACATCGGGCGTCGCGTGGCGGAGATCTGCAATCAGTTCACCACGCTCAAGACGGACCCGAGGGGACGCATGATCCGAGACGATGCGCATGATCCGAGACGATGCGGACAGACTGCGGAATTGGCATGATCGATTCGCTGAACTGGGAATCGATTCGCCGCTGTCGCATCCTCTCTGCTTCAAGAACGAGTTGCACATCGGCGCGAAGGCCTACCGGTCGCTGACGATCAGGAAGAGAGTGTTCGAGCTGCTGAGGCCTCTCGGCGCGGCAGGAGTGGGGGCTACGGTCGCCGGTTCATCGGCCGTCGCCACGACCTTTTTTCCCGCGGGTATTCTTGGTGCGCTGGGGCTCGCGACGGCGGCAACACCCATCGGGTGGGTCATCGGGACGGCCGTGTTTTCCGGGGCCGCCTGGACGCTCATCACCAGGAAGCTCGATGGCCTCTCTTCGAACCGTGTAGTCGAGATTCCGAAGTTCATCAATACTCCGCTTGATTTGTTGGCCGTCAGTATCTTCGATCTGGTTTGCTCGCTGGCGGTGAAACTGGCGGCCATCGATGGCGAATTCCACGAGCGGGAACGGGTCAGAATCAGCCGGTACTTCGTTGAGACCTGGGGATACGACGAGAGATTCGTGAAGTTGGCCGTTGGCATGGTGAATGAAACCGCTCTCGGGTTCAGTGATCTCGTCAAGAATCTCGTGAATTTCACGCGATCCAACCGGGATTGCCATGCACCGGCGATTCTGCAGAACGCTCTCGCGTTTCTGCGCGAGGTGGCAGAAGCCAGCGATGGAATACGAGAGAGTGAGCGCCACGCGCTCCTCGAGACTGAGAGGGCTTTCGCGCCGGAGAAGGGCAAGTTGACCGCAGCTGTGGCGGTAGCGAAGAGACGGTTGCGGTTCCGGCGCTCGACACGAGAGCGTGAGATTCCGGCCCTCTAAGCCTAAGACGTTGGGCTGCGAGTCGTGGTCCGCTCCGGGGTCGCGTTCGGGCAGTACTTGTCCGTGTTCGTCCCTACTATGGCACGTGTTGGTCGGGGGTCCGGCGCGAGCGCGTGGTCGTTTCAGGAGCGCCCGTGTCCTTCGATTGCCTTCTTGAGTTCGGCAACGAATACGCTCGTGTCGGCGAAGTAGTTGGGGTAGGCGCGCCGCAGGGCTTCGACGGAGCCAACCTGGACGAGCACCGTCTCGGCGCCCGGGAAGCGCCGGATGGCGGTCTCGACCTCTTCGTAGGCGCGAATCGCTTCCTCGCGCTCGTCTGCGGAGTACTCGTTCCAGCGGACGTTGTCGCCGGCGAGATCCAGGTAGATGTGGAAGTAGGCGGCGCGGCCGTTTCGGACGTCGCCTTCGAGTATTTTCAAGGTGCGGCCGTACGCCTCCAAACGAGTGATGGCATCGAGTTCCGAGGCCAACTGCACGAGTTCGTGACGCAGCGTCCCTCGATCGCCGGGCGTGCCGGGAACGGGTGGGAGTTCCTCGGTGTAGGCGAGCTCCGTCGCCATCAACGAGAAGAAGCGCAGCCACGCCTCGTTGCCCTCGCTTGACTTCAATGCTTGGCCCGAGAAGGTCCCGACGGTCTCGACGGCGGTCGCCCACGCATGCTGCAATCGCGACCGAAGCTGAATCTCGACCCGCATGCCGCCGTACACGGAGTGCGCCTCGCTCCTCGTCCGGTAGCCGTAGACGAGATGGACGCCGCGGTATCCGCTGTCTCGCGGCGATGTGAGGTAGTCAAAACGCCTCAGGGGCTCGTGCAGTGCCCGGCTCTTGTCATACTTGCGGACGACATCGAGAACATCCTCGGCGAATGGGAGGACCGCACGGCAGCCGCCGATGTCCTGCATCCGGGCGAGTTGCATGTGGTGGGAACGCCGGAGCTTTGCTTCGATCGACGAAAATCGTTTGAGGCGCTGAGCGACCAGTGCCGCCTCGCCGAACCCGGCGAGCGTGTGTCGCAAGTTCATCTGCAGCGCATTCAGCGGGAAGCTGTGCGAAGCTCGCCAGTTGTTGACGATGGTGCGAGTTCGCGATTTGTCCCGGAGTGAGGCAGACGAATCGACAACGGTCACCCCCGCGTCGTTCACTTGGCTTCGAGTGTAATCCGGCACCGTCCAGGCCATGAGCGTCCCGTCTGAGGTGTTCCGGGATCGACCCGGTCCAGTAGAATACCTCATGGTCCGAGTGCAACACGAAGATGACGCTTCGAGACTCCTCGAGCGAGCGGCCATGAACGACCTGTCCGTTCGCGAGCGGTGCGTGCTGGTCACCAAGGACGAGGACTTCGTCGATTCGTTCCTGCTGCGTGGGCGTCCTCACAAGCTGCTCTTGATAGCGACCGGCAATATCGGTAACAGGGAACTGGAACAGGTGTTTCGGAAAAACCTGACGTGCATCGTCTCGGCGCCAGAGATTCACGATTTCGTCGAGCTTGACCGGACGGCGCTGGTTTGCCACTCGCAGGGAGTCGTAGGACCTCCGCAAATCAGCTATGATCTGACCGTGGGAGGAACCTGCTCATGACCAATCGCAATGCTTCTTGGATGTGCATCGGCGCCTGCGTTGCCCTCGCCTTCACGCTGGTCGCGGCACCGGCCTCGGCCCAGCTTGAGCGCGTCCGCGACCCGGGCTGGACGACGCCGCGGACCGCCGACGGCCAGCCGGATCTGCAGGGCATCTGGGGGAACAAGACGATCACGCCGATCGAGCGGCCCGCGAGCGAGACCCGCGCCTATCTCAGCGACGAGGAGATGGCCACCCGCAACACGCAGCGGGCCCAGAGCCAGGTGGCCCAGGACGCCGCGCCGTCCCGGCGCTACGAGGCGGGCGAAAACGTGGGCGGCTACGGCAGCTATTGGCTCGATTCGGGCGACACGGTGCTGTCGACCGGGCAGACCTCGTTCGTCGTCGACCCGCCGACGGGCCGCGCCCCGGTCAAGCAGTGGGCGCTCGACACCAAGGCGTGGCGCCTCGCGAACGAGGGCGACCACTACGCGAACATGAGCGTCTGGGATCGGTGCATCTCGCGCGGGGTCCCGGGCTCGATGCTGCCGGCCGGCTACAACAACGCCTACCGCATCCTGCAGACGGCGGACCACGTCGCGATCTTCCACGAGATGATCCACGACGCGCGCATCATCCCGCTCTCGGACCACGCCTTCGTCGATGACCGCATCGACCAGTGGATGGGTGACGCCCGCGCGCACTGGGAAGGCGACGTGCTGGTGGTCGAGACCAGGAACTTCCACAACCGCGGCTGGATCGCGTCGAGCTTCGCCGGCGGCCGCCTGAAGGGCATTCCGACCAGCACCGCGCTCCACGTGGTCGAGCGTTATGAGCGCGTGTCGGAGACCACCATCATGTGGGACGTGACGGTCACCGATCCGAACGTCTACACCGCACCCTGGAGGCTCTCGATGCCGCTCACGGCAGAGCCTGACTACCAGATATTCGAGTACGCCTGCCACGAGGGGAACTACGCGGTGCCGAACGCGCTCAGCGGAGCGCGTTTCCTCGAGCGGGCGGCGACCGCAGGCCAGTAGCCGGCGAGACCGCCGACACCCGGCGACTTTGGCACGCGTCATGGGAGCAGAGTCCGACTCCTCTGGCATCCGGTGGCGCGTGTCAGGTCAGGCGCCTGCGCCGTAGAAGTTTCGCGCCAGCGAACTTCCAACGCGACCGCAAGGTCCGCGCCAGGTCAACGAGCCGGCCGGCCTCTCATTCCAGCGCCACGACCGCGGCGCGCAGCTCCATCACGTGCGCTGCCTGGATGACGGTCACCCCCGCCGACATCTCGGGATCGGTGTAGCGCGGCGGCGGCCGGCGTGCCGCCCTGTACGCCTGGTCGAGGGCCGTGCGCAGCTCCATCAGATGGACGCGTTCGACCGGAGTGACACCGGGGACGAGGACGGGATCGGTCCAGCCGAACGGCGACAGGCCGCCCGGTGTCCGCAGGCCATCTATCCGCGCCCGTAGTTCCAGGAGATGCACCGCCTTGATCGGCGTCGCACCGGGCCGGATCGGGTGGTCGGTGAAGGCGGTCGCGGCTTGGAACACGGTGACGCGCCGGCCGGCCAGGATCACGGCGCCCCTGCGGGGGACGCCCGGGTTCGGCGCCACCGTGTAGGTTGCCGTCGACGGGCCCGTGCCGCTGGCGCCGGCCGTCACCCGGATGAAGTCCGCGCGGCTCGTCGCCGCCCAGACGCATCCGGGGCTGGTCGTGACGGCGCTCTGCAGCGAGCCGCCGGTCCACGGGACGTGGTGGTGCTCCGGCGTCACCCGGAACGCGCACCCCGCGGCGACCACGGTCACCACGAAGCGCTGCGCCGCGGTCGTGTTCGAGCCGGCGGTGTCGGTGGCAGTCACCGAGATAGTGGCCGCGCCCGCGGCTGCCGGGGTAAGGGTCATCCGCGCGCCGGCCACCCGCACGCGCGCCACCGACGGTGCGGATGAGGCCGCCGCGTAGGTCAGCGCGTCGCCGTCCGGGTCCCGGAACGCCCCCGCGACGTCCACCACCTCCACCTCGCCGTCTACCTGCAGGGTCCGGTCCGGCAGTCTCCCGACCGCCGCGGGCGCCCGGTTGGCGGGTTTCCGCCGGAAGCCCGCCACGACCGGGGCGGTCGCGTCGAGCACGGCCACCGCGTCGGCCGGGCCGGCCTCGCCCATCGAATCGGTGTCGGCGGGTACTCCCAGCGGGTCGCCGCCCCAGGTCTGCCGCGGATTGGAGAAGCGGAGCAGCGAGGTGCAGGCCACGCCGTTGTCGGCGCACCGGGTCCAGTAGGCCATGACCGTCAACCAGCGGCTGTCCGGCGGGGCGCCGGCGTCGAACGCCCGCCGGTTGACGTAGCCGTACCCGGGATGCGACGACAACGCTTGTCCACGTCGTTGCAGCAGCTCGTACCGGTCGTGGTGGAGCCCGAGGTTGTGTCCCAGCTCGTGCGCGAAGGTGCGGCCGCCGCAGCCGTGGCGGGTGATGCCGAAGGGGCCGCCGAGATTGGCGACGCCGCACACGTCCAGCTCGCCGGCGATCAGATGCACGAGGTCGGCCCCGACCCGGTCGCGCACGGCGTGCACGCCGTCCATGTGGCCGTCGGATGGATCCTCGAGACGGTCGATGTCGGTTTCGTACTCGCCGGTCTCGGTGTAGTCCACCGCTTCTCTGGCCACGAGGGCGACGCGGGTGCGCACCCCGCTTTCTTCGAGGGCCTGGTTGGTCTCGGCGATGTAGAGGTCGATCGCCGCCTCGATCTCGTCCGGTCCCCCCGCGGCGTCCCGGGCGGCGGGCGTATGGAAGACGGCCACGTCGATCACGTCCGACCGCGACCCGCAGATCGCGCCGGTGAAGTCGATCGCTTCCACCCAGGGCAGCCAGGCGGCGGGTGCGCACGCCCGGGTGGCGAAGACGTCGAGCTGCTCGAGATGCGACAGGTCCAGGGTCGACGGCAGGGGTCCCGACAGGCCCCAGTTGTAGGAGAGGTCCACCTCGCGGAGGTTGGCCAGGCCGTCCAGCCAGTCCGGGATCGGTCCGGTCACGTTGGCGCGGGAGAGGGCCAGCTCCGAGAGGCTGGCCAAGCTGCCGATCCACTCGGGAACAGGCCCCGCCGTCAGGTCGTTGCCACCGAGATCCACCTCCTGGAGGCTGGTCAGGCGCCCCAGCGAGGCCGGGATCGTCCCGGTCAACCGGTTGCGGCCGAGGTCCAGCCGGCGGAGGCTGGTCAGGTTCCCCAGCGCGGCCGGGATCGCCCCGGTGATTCCGTTTCGCCCGAGGTCCAGCTCCCGGAGGTTGGTCAGATTGCCCAGCGCGGCCGGTATCGGTTCGGTCAGGTCGTTTTCGCGGAGATCCAGCCGCGTGAGGTCGGCGAGGTTCCCCAGCGCGGCCGGGACCGCGCCGGTCAGGCCGTTGTCCTCGGCGTCCAGATAGTCGTCCTCGTTCCAGAGCGACAGCTCCTCGAGGTCGGCCAGGTTTCCCAGCTCGGCCGGGATCGATCCGCTGAACCGATTGCCGCCGAGCTCCAGCCGCCGGAGATTGGTGAGGTTCTCAAGCGCCGCCGGGAGGGTTCCCGCCAGGTTGTTCTCCGGCAGCGAGAGTCCCGCGACCCGCCCGTCGGCGTCGGTGGTCACGCCGTGCCAGGTGTGAAGCGGCTCGTCGGACGTCCAGTTGGTGTCGTCCGTCCAGTCCGCGCCGCCGGTCGTGTCGTAGAACGCCGCCAGCGTCTCCCGGTCGCCCGCGACGCTGCCTTGCGCGGCGGCGTCGATCGCGGCGCCCGCGCAGGCGGCGGCGACCGCCAGCACGACGGCCCGGGCCGCCGGCGGGGCTCCGGGCAACGCCCGCGAGCCCGGCGTCGCGGTTCCGGCAGGCATCGAGCCGATGACCGCCGCTCGCAGGCGGCGGCTCAGGCGTGCATGGGCTCGCGGTCCACGACCTCGAGCTGGTCGAGCCAGTAGGCCTCGTCGTTCCGGCGGCGGACGAAGAACCGTCCCAGGTCGCCCGGGAACTTCGCCTGGTGGTAGCGCAGGTACACCTGCTCGTCGTCGATCCCCAGAACCTCGACCTTGCCGGTTTCGTGGGACATGCAGTAGCGCGCCCGCCGCGCGAGCCCCGACCCGCGGGTCAGCGCCTGCTGGAAGATCGACCAGCCCCGCACGATGGGAATCTCGTACGGTTCGTTGCCGGCCGTCGGCCGCCCCTGGAACAGGTAGTACGGCGGGCAGCCGATGAACGATAGCTTCGCATACATCTCGGTCAGCACGCGCGGGTCGTCGTTGACGCCCCGGATGAGAGGGCACTGGTTGACGCAGATGACGCCGTTGCGGAGGCACGTGTCGATGCCCTGAATCGCGAGGTCGGTCAGCTCGCGGGGGTGGTCGAAGTGCGCCATCAGATAGATGCGTTGGGTGGGGGTCGAGTACTTGCGGAACGCGGCCTGCAGCTCGGGGTCTCCGAGGACCCGGTAGGGGTCGAACGCCGGCATCTTCGAGCCGATGCGAATGATCTGCACGTGGGGAATCGCGCGCAGCGCCTCGAAGATCTCCACGAGCCGCCGGGTGCTCATCAGCAGCGGGTCGCCGCCCGTCAGCAGCACGTTGGTGACCTCGGGGTGGTCCGCGATGTACCGCAGTCCCTCCGTCACGTCGTTGGTGGCCTCGTCGTTCTCGTCCATGAAGAGGCGCTTGCGGAAGCAGTAGCGGCAGTACGCCCCGCACACCTCGTTGCACAGCAGCAGCACCGTATCGGTGTACTTGTGCTGAACCCCGCGGGCCACCGTGACCGACTCTTCGTTGCTGGCGTCGAGCTTGCCCCAGTCGGTCAGCTCTTCCTCGCGCGGGATGATCAACTGGCGGATGGGGTCGTCCGGATCGTCCCAGTCGATCAGGCCGAGATAGTAGTCGTTGGCGCGGAAGACGTATCGGGACGCCACCGGCCCCAGCCGGTCCCGTTCCTCCGCGGAAAGCTGTTCGATGTGCTCGAGCTTCCGGACGTACTTCACGCGCTTCGGGCCGTCAGTCGCTGCCGAACCGCGGCTCACGTGATTCGCATCAAGCATCGGTCTCGAGCTCCCGCGCCAGCGGCGGTCCGGTTGCGGGGCGTGGGAACCCGGCGCATCGACGGACCGCCATGCGGCGCGAAAAGGCGTCCGGTTCGGGGGGGCTCGACTCCGCGCGCGGCGGGTCGCCAAAGCCGCGTTCCCCTCACCTGGGACGCCAGAGTTCAGAATGCGCTTCGCGTACGTGTGCCGTGAGAGCGTCCCTGACCGCCCGCGCAAGAGTCCGCGGGGACCGGGACACTACGTATCTCACCGACTCGATCCGAACCCGGCAGGTCTGGGTGGGAAACCCGGCCGGGCACGCTCCCGCGAGATGTCGCTGAGGAGATGTCGTGTCGCCGGCGCCTGTCGGATCGGAAACAGCCTCGGCTCGGCTTCGGGGCCGCCGGCTGCGCTCGCCCGGTAACTCTATCACTTCTTCGGCCTCTTCGGTCAAAGCCCTCCGGCTGGGCTCCGCCCCACCCGCCTGCCACCGCGGATGGCTGGCCCGACCGGCATTCTGGTAGACAATGGATGCCAGCGGCCGCGTGGCAAACCCGGCGTCGAATGCAGCGGGAGCCTTCGCCACGGGCTGTCTGGCAAACCGGGAGGAACCTGTGAATCGAGACAGAATCGAGCAACCGCGGCGAGTGCGGCGGGCGTGGCGCCGGCCGGCCGCGGGGGTGCTGCTGGCCGCCGTCGCGGCGCCGGCGCTGGCCCAGAACCCGGATGTCTACGCGCTGCGGCAGGCCGTCGAAGCACGCGCCCGCGCCGTCGAGCCGCAGGTGGTGACCTGGCGGCGGGACATCCACCAGCATCCCGAGCTGAGCAATCGGGAGTTCCGCACCGCCGCTCTGGTCGCGGACCATCTGCGCTCGTTGGGCATGGAGGTGCGGACGGAGGTGGCGCATACCGGCGTCGTCGCCACCCTGCGGGGCGGGCGGCCCGGACCGGTCGTCGCATTGCGCGCCGACATGGACGCATTGCCGGTCACCGAGCAGGTGGACCTGCCGTTCGCGTCGCGCGAGCGGGCGATGTACAACGGCCAGGAAGTCGGCGTCATGCACGCCTGCGGCCACGACAACCACGTCGCCATTCTCATGGGGGTGGCCGACGTGCTCGCCTCGGTGCGCGACGACCTGCCCGGATCGGTGAAGTTCATCTTCCAGCCGGCCGAGGAAGGGGCGCCGGAGGGCGAGCGCGGCGGGGCCGAGCTGATGCTAGAAGAGGGCGCCTTCGAGAATCCGCGGCCGGAGGTGATCTTCGGATTGCACGTCGGCCCCGAGCGGGTGGGGCAGCTGTCCTACCGGGCGGGCAGCACGATGGCCAGCGCCGACTGGCTCCGTATCGTGGTCAGGGGACGGCAGACCCACGGCGCGGCCCCCTGGGGCGGGATCGATCCGATCGTGGTCTCCTCCCAGATCGTGCTGGGGCTGCAGACCGTCGCCAGCCGCCAGCTTCCGGTGACCCTGACCCCGTCCATCATCACCGTCGGCAGCATCCACGGCGGCCTGCGGGGCAACATCATCCCGGACGAGGTGGAGATGGTGGGGACGATCCGGACGTTCGACGCCGACGTGCGCCAGGAGATCCATCGGCGGGTCCGCCAGACGGCGGAGCAGATCGCGGCGAGCGCCGGGGCGACGGCCGAGGTGTCGATCACCCACGGGTATCCGGTGACCGTCAACGACCCCGAGCTGACCGGGCGGATGGTGCCGACCCTGCAGCGGGTCGCCGGCGACGACCCGGTCGTGGTGCAGGACCTGATGACCGTCGCCGAGGACTTCTCCTACTTCCAGCACGAGGTGCCGGGGCTGTTCTTCTTCCTCGGGGTCACCCCGAACGACCGGGACCCGGCCACCGCGCCGGTGAACCACTCGCCGCTGTTCTTCGCCGACGAGCAGGCGCTCCTGGTGGGGGTCCGCGCCCTGACCAACCTCACCCTCGACTACATGACCGAGCGCTGAGGCCGGACGGAGGGCGGGAACATCCCGCCCTCCGGGAGCTGAGAGAAATCCGGGCCGGCAGCCCGTGGTGGAGGGTCTACCACGGGCTCATTCCGACTACGGCGCCGGCAGCAATCCGGAACGGTCCACCCACTCGCCGAGTCGCATGACCCGGTCGATCTCCAGCGTGTTTCGGATGTCGGCCAGGGGATCGGCGTTCAGCACGACGAGGTCGGCGACCCTGCCCGCCTCGAGGGTGCCGAAGTCGGCCTCGCCCACCGGAGGCATCTGCGCCGCGCCGGTGGCGGTCGCCGCGACGATGGCGTCCATCGGGGTCAAACCGGCCTCGACGTACAGCTCCATCTCGTGGTGCATGCCCCAGCCGAACGGCACGTTCGGGGTCCCGGCGTCGTTCCCCAGCGCGACCGTGACCCCGGCGTCGTGCATCGTCTTCACGAAGTCCTGCACCTGTCGGAACGCGGCCTTGCGGTCCTCGAATCCCGGATCGTCGACGATCTCCGCCCTGCGCGCGGGGTCGTCCAATCCGGCCAGGGCATCCGGGTTGTAGAGGTCGAACGCGGCGCGCAGCGCCGGGTCGTCCAGCAGCTCCGGATGCTCGGCGAAGTGCCAGCGGTTCTGGACGATGGACAGGGTGGGGGTGAAGTACACGCCGTTGTCGAGGCACATCCGGATGAACTCGGCCGAGGGGTCGGGATCGTCCACCGGGACGCCGGCGCCGGGGCCGAAGGTCAGCACGGTGCTGTGCAGGAAGTCGCGCAGGCCGGCCTCGACCAGTTGGCGGCCATCGGCTTCGTCGTCGATGTGGGCGACGGGGATGGCGCCGTTCAGCACGGCCTCGTCGATGATCGCCGCCCGTATCTCCGGCGGAATCTTCAGGCCCGGCTCGGCGACCGCGTTGACCCACATCTTGATGAAGTGGACGCCGAGCGCGACCTGGTCCCGCACCAACGCCCGCGCTTCCTCTTCGGTGGTGGGGGCGTTCCGGCCGGCGGCGTTGAACCCGCCGGGGTAGGAGAATCCCAGCCCCGCCGTATAGGTCCTGGGGGCGTCGGAACGGCCGGCGGCCCCGAGCAGGTGGGCGACCCGCTCCGGTGAATCGCTGCCGATGCTCCGGGCGGTGGTCACCCCGTAGTAGAGCTGCGGCCTGAACTGACGCTCGATCTCCTCCGGTCCCTCTCGATAGTGCACGTGCAGGTTGACGAGACCGGGAATGATCGTCTTGCCGGTCAGGTCGAGGGTCTCCGCGCCGTCGGGCACCGGCGTCGTGTCCCGGGAACCGGCGCTCTCGACCCGGCCATCCCGAACGACGACCACCGAGTCGGCCACCGGCGGCGCGCCGGTCGCGTCGATCAGCTGCGCCCCGACGAGCGCGAGGGCGCCCGCCCCCTCGGGAGGCGGGCCTTCTCCGCAACCCGTGAGAACCAGGGCCAGTCCTGCCGCCAGCAGATGAAGTCGTTTCATGAATAACCTCTCGTCCCGCGGGCATCCGACCCGACCTGCGCAGGTCTCGCCGGATGCGTCCGCGGGACTCAATTCGGAGTGGCCAGCCGGGCCCCCGCGAGGATGTTCGCGAGCCCCCGGTTCCCCTCGTGGCACGCGTATTCGTACACGGGAAGCTCGGATCGCTTCATGGGAATGGCCGCGGTGAAGCGGCGGGTGAAGACGGTGGGATCGTCCACCGTGTACTCGTAGAGCAGCGTGTCACGATCCACCCGCGTGAACCGCTCGGTCAGGGTCAACGTCGCCCCGGTTCCCAGCGCGCTCGTGAGCGCGGGGCTGAAGCTCGCCGTCCTGTCCGTGAAGTTGGTGGTCTCGACCACCAGCGTGTCACCGTCCCAACGTCCGCGCCCATCGCCCATCCACTGGCGAATCGCCTCCGACAGATGCGGGCGCCCGTCGAGCGGCACGATCCGCGCGTCGTGCACCATCTCGTGATGGATGACCACGTGAGTGGGTGTCTGGAACACCTGGATGTTGTTGTTGTAGGCGCCGGGAATCAACGGCGGGCCGCTGTTGAACCCCAACAGGCACCGCTCGCCGAGCCCGCGATCTTCCGGACCGTCGGCTCCGATGCCCCCGACCCGGTACCGCACAGGGCGGGATTCAGGCAGATCCTCGCCGGCCGACCCGATCTGCTCGAGGGCGCCCGCGCGCCGCGCCGGGAGTCGTCCATCCGGCGGATCCACGATCAACGACGTGCGCCGGCCCTCGACCAGGGTGGTCCCGCGGTCGTACCAGAACTCGTTGTAGGGCACCACGCCCCCCTGCGATTCCGGGGGATAGAGCGCCCCGCCCTTCTCCGGATCGACGAGGTCGCGGTTCTGGCGGCGGTTCTCCAGCGTCTGATACGCGGCCGCCTCTTCCTCGGTGAGGACGGCCTTCCCCGCAAGCTCGGCCGGCCGTTCCAACGGCGTGATCGTCCGGAAGTCCCACACCCCCTGCAGGTCCGGATGGCCCCACGGCGTACGCGCGCCGTCAGCCGGCTGCGCGGACGCCATCACCGCTGCGCAACACATCGCGGCACCCATCGCCGCGACCCGGGAACCGCGCCTGGGCGTCGCCGTCCGGCAGCGTGTTCGGATGAGATGCGGTGCGTCGACGGGTTTCATGACTGTGCTCCGTTCGAATCTCTTTGACACCGCTGCTCGCAGCCGCATTGCCGACTGCGTTCCCTGGCGTGATTCTAGTATGCCGAGCAGTAGCCCGGCGAATCCGATGTCCTGGCGGCGGGCGAGGGGCAAAACGACTCGCCCGTGTCGGCGACAGCCATCCGTCCTCCCCGGCGTCACCGCGAGCCGTCGGGGTACGACGGCATCTCCGGCTCGAGCTCGACGTGGACGGCATCGGCGATGCGGTTGATGTAGTTGAAGTAGGCGATGACCTGGACGGCGTGGTGGATCGCCCGGTCGCCGAGGCCGGCGGCGCGCAGCGGCTGCAGATCGGCCTCGGTCATCGCCGCAGGCCTCCGCGTGAGCTTCTCGGCATAGGCGCAGAGCGCCAAGTCGACCGGGTCGAGCGGTGCGCCGCGCCAGTCGGCGAGCACCGCGTCCGCCAGTGCCGGGTCGCCGCCCTCCGTTGCGATCTCGGCCCGGAGATCGTCCGCGTGCTGCAGCATTCAATAGTGGCAGTCGTTGGCCCGGCTCACCACCGTCGCCAGCATCTCCCGCTGCACGAGGGAAAGGTCGCCGGCGTCCTTCATGAGGGTCACGTAGAGCCTGACCGAGGCGTCCAGCACCGCCGGCTGCAGGCTCATGGTCCGCAAGATGCCGAACACGCGCCCGGCGCGGTCCCCCGCGGCGCGGTAGCTTGCGGCGAGACGGCCGGAGGCGGCCTCGACGCCGAGGGTCCGGATCCATGGCATGGCGTCGATGTTATCGCGACACACAGTCGGTCGGGCGGTACCGTCACCTCTTCGCGGTGTTCCAGACCCTCGGCCGCCTCGCCCCCGGCACCCCCCTGGAGGCGGTTCAGGCCCGCATCGACCCGCTGGACGAGGTCCTCGCGCGAGACCGCCGCGAGAGCGTCTACTACCCGGAGACGGGGGCGCCGTGGCGCGTGCAGGCCTTTCCTGCGAGCTACCTGCGGCTGTGGCCCGAGTTCAGGGACGAGGTCGCCGGGTTCCTGACGATTCTCGCCCTCATGGCGGCGGCCGCCCTGGCGGTGGCGTGCGCGAACCTGGCGACGCTCCTGCTGGCGCGATCGACCGAGTGGCGGCACGAGCTGGCCATTCGTCGAGCCCTGGGCGCCTCGCGGGTCGATCTGGTGCGACGGCTCGGGCTGGAGATCGCCCTGCTCGTGGCGGCCGGCGGCCTCGGGGCCGGCGCGCTCGTCGTCTGGTCGAGCGCGCTCGCGCCGCTGCTCCCCCTGACCGTGCCGTATCAGCTCGACCTCGTGCCGGACCGCCGCGTGCTGGGCATCGGGCTGGCCGTCACCGCGGTGACCGGGTGCGCCTTCGCGGTGCCCGCGGTGTGGCGGGTCCTCCGCGGCCTGCCCGGCCTCGCGACGATGTCGCGCTCGTACAGCGCCGCCGGGCGGTCCGCCGCGATGAGCGCGCTCGTCGTGGCGCAGGTGGCCGTCTCGACGATACTGGTCGTCGGGTGCGGTCTCCTGGTGCGGAGCGCCTGGAACACGCAGCGGATCGACCAGGGTTTCGACGCACCCGACGGGGCGAGCCTGCGGGCGGTGTTTCCCCGCGCCTGGCAGGACGATCCCGATCGCGCCGGGGTTGCGGTGGACCGGCTCCTCGACGGTCTTCGCACCGAGAGCCTCGTCACTGCTGCGAGCGCCTCGACCCGCCGCCCGGGAGACACTCCGGGTCGGGCGGAGGTGCGGCTCGCCGACTCGAGCCGGGTCGGACCCGAGACCCCCGTCGAGACGCAGCTCAACGCGATCACCGGCGGCTACTTCGCGACGTTCGGCATCCCGGTTCGCTCGGGGCGCGTGTTCAGCCGGGCAGACGCGGTGGCGGGCGCCCCGGTGGCGGTGGTCAGCCAGGCGCTGGCCGCCTTCCACTTCTCCCAGCGCTGCACGTGCCGGGTGAAGAGCATCCCCGCCGCATCGTGGCCGTCGTGGGCGATACCGCGGGCCCTGACGTCCGTCTCGCGCCGCTGCCGATGGTGTACGTGCCGTACCGGCAACGTCCGCAAGGGGACGCCTACGTGACGGTCCGCGCGCGGGACGGCGCGGCGGACGTGGGGACGCTGCTGCGCCGCCGGGCCGGAGGGCTCGATCCGGCGATTGCCCTCTCCGAGGCCGCGACCTTCACCGAGCTGCGGCGGGCCGCGACCCGCGAGTCGCGGGTGCACGCCGGTCTCGCCGCGGCGTCCGCCGGGCTCGCCCTGAGCCTGGCCCTGGTCGGCCTCTACGGCCTGATGGGCTACGTGGTGCGCCAGCGCGAGCGGGAGATCGGGATCCGGATCGCCCTGGGCGCCACACTGGCCCACGTCCACGGCCTCGTCGTCGGACGCGGCTGCCGGCTCACGATCCTCGGTCTCGTCCTCGGTCTCGCGGCGAGCGCCGGCACCAGTCGACTCTTGTCGCCGCTGCTCTACGACGTCGGACCGGGAGACTGGCCGACGTTCACGGCCGTACCCGCGCTGTTCCTCACGGCGGCGGTCGTCGCCTGCCTGGGACCCGCGCTGCACGCCACGCGCGTCAATCCCACCGACGCCCTGCGGGCCGAGTAGGGACAGCCGAGCCGCCGCCGCGGCGCTGTCACTCGCCGGGGAGTGGCCGTCAACGTGGACACGGCGGAAGCGGATCTGTCGACCGTCGACCCGGAGGAGCCGGCGCATGAGCGTTCTGGACCCTGCCCGGCGCGGTCCGTATAGTGGACCGGGTCACCGTCGCGACCCGCGGCCGCCGGTTCGTGGCGCGACGGGCGCGGCGGCTCGCGCCAGCAAGGAGGCACCGATGCATACCGGATTCCGTTGTGGATGCCGTTTTCTCGCGGCCGTCGTCCTGGCGGTTGCGGCCATCGTCCTGTTCGCCGGCGGGCCGGCCGCGGCGCAGGACCGCGACTTCGCGCCCGTTACCGACGCGATGCTGCAGAGCCCCGATCCGGCCGACTGGCTGAACTGGCGGCGTACCCTCGACGGGTGGGGCTACAGCCCGCTGAGCCAGATCGACCGCGGCAACGTCCACCGGCTTCAGCTCGCATGGGGGTGGCCGATGCCCCCGGGGGTCAATCAGCCGACGCCGCTCGTCTACGACGGCGTGATGTACCTCGCCGGTCCGCGCAACGTCGTGCAGGCGGTCGACGCGGTGACCGGAGACCGCATCTGGGAGTACCGGCGCGACCTGAGCGGGATTGTCGAGACGGTGCTGAACCCGCGCAGCCGGTCGATCGCGATCTACGGCGACAAGGTGTACCTGAACGCGGCCGACGCCCACATCGTCGCCCTCGACGCGCGCACGGGAGAGGTGGCGTGGGACCACGAGGTGGCCGACAACGCGCTCGGCTACCGGTACACGAGCGGTCCCATCGTCGCCAACGGGAAGGTCGTGGCCGGCATGACCGGGTGCGAGCGCTTCAAGGAGGACGTCTGCTTCATCTCGGCCCACGATGCCGCGACCGGGGACGAGCTGTGGCGGACGTCGACCATCGCGCGCCCCGGCGAGCCGGGCGGCGACACGTGGGGCGATCTGCCGCTGCTGTATCGCGCGGGGGCCGACTCGTGGATTCCCGGCAGCTTCGACCCCGACAGCAACCTCACCTACTGGTCGACGTCGCAGGCGAAACCGTGGGCCAGCCTCACCCGCGGCACCGACGGCGACGCGCTCTACAGCAACAGCGTGCTCGCCCTCGACGCCGACACCGGCGAGCTGTCGTGGTACTTCCAGTTCTCGCCGGCCGAGACGCACGATCTCGACGATGTCTTCGAGAGCGTGCTCATCGACCACGACGGCCGCCGGTCGCTGTTCAAGATGGGTAAGCTCGGCATTCTGTGGGAGCTCGACCGCGACAACGGCGCGTTCGTCGCGGCGCACGACCTCGGCTACCAGGACGTCCTCGACGTCGACCCCGACACCGGGAGAGCGACCTACCGGCCGGAGATGGTTCCGGTGAAGGACGTCGAGCTCGCGTTCTGCCCCGACTTCGGCGGCATCCGGAACTGGCGAGCTTCCGCCTACCATCCCGAGACGCAGGCTCTCTACATCCCGATCCACCCGACCTGCGTCAGCGGCGCCTTCGGCGAGATCGAGCGGGTGCCCGGCGCGAGGTACTACGGGAACACGGGATGGCTGTCGCGCGGCAGCACCGTCCATCCCGACAGCGCCCCCTACCGCGGCCACCTCGTCGCGATGGAGATCGGGACGGGGCGCATCCTGTGGCGCCACTCGATGATGACCCGGCCCGGGGCCGCGGCGTTGACGACCGCCGGCGGCCTAGTGATCAGCGCCGACACCGACCGCAACCTTGACGTCCACGACGCGGCGAGCGGGAACGTCCTGTTCCACACACGTCTGCCCGCCTCCGTATCGGGGTTCCCGATCACCTACGCGGTCGGGGGGCGGCAGTACCTGGCGGTGCCGGTGGGCGGGGATCGAACCAACGCGATCTACGTCTTCGCGCTGCCGGCGGAAGCGCCGGCCGGTGCGGTGCCGTGACGCCGGACGGCCGCCGATTCACGGTCGTCATTGGGGCAGACGACCTTCGATCGACGCCGCCCGCGCGCCGGCATCCGGGGTAGACTGTCGGAGAGCCGGTGTCCGGGACGCTCCGGTGAGCGGGCGCGGCGCCGAGGGTCTGATGGAGGCAACCGATGGTGGGTAGAGCAACGACCATGCGTCTTGCGGGTTCGCTCGCACTCGTATTG
Organism: Vicinamibacterales bacterium; assembly: GCA_965206705.1. Taxonomy (GTDB): domain Bacteria; phylum Acidobacteriota; class Vicinamibacteria; order Vicinamibacterales; family UBA8438; genus JAJEEA01. The sequence goes on from CBDBKJ010000003.1 coordinate 586,755, forward strand.
ATGGCGACGGCTGCATTCGCGCAGTCGGACCAGGATATTCCCCGCCGGCCCGACGGCCGGCCGGATCTCTCGGGGACCTACGACATCGCCACGTTGACCCCGCTCCAGCGTCCGGCGGAGTACGGCGACAAGCTGACCCTGACCGAGGAAGAGGCGGCCGCTCTTGCGGCCGGCGGCCAGTCGCTCGAGGGGATCTTCAACATTCCCGACGAGCGGAACGTGGTGGCCGACGCGCCGCGCGAGGCGCCTCCGGTGGGCGGCGACGGGTCGACCGGGGCGGCCGGCAACGTGGGCGGCTACAACTCGTTCTGGATGGACCGGGGGGACGGGGGCTTCCAGATCGATGGACAGTGGCGCACCTCCATCATCACCGATCCGGCCAACGGCCGGCAGCCCCCGATGACCGCCGAGGCGCAGGCCGCGCGGGCGGCCCTGGCCGCGGCCTACGCGCGGCCGAACACCGGGACCGCCTGGTGGCTCGAAGCCGATCTGGATGCGCCGGGCCCCTACGACAACCCCGAGCAGCGCCCGCTCGCCGAGCGGTGCCTGATGGGGTTCGGCTCGACTGCGGGGCCGCCGATGCTGCCGGTGCTCTACAACAACCTGAAGCGCATCGTGCAGTCCGATGACACGCTCATGATTCTTGTCGAGATGGTCCACGATGCGCGCGTGGTGCGGATGAACCAGGAGCATGCCCCGCCCGAGATCCGGACCTGGCTCGGCGATTCCGTCGGACACTGGGAGGGAGACACCCTGGTCGTCGACACCACCAACTTCAGCGACCGGCCGTCCCTCGGCGGCGCCTCGGGGAACCTGCACGTGGTGGAGCGGTTCAGCCGCATCGACGCCGACACCCTCCTGTATCGGTTCACCGTCGACGACCCGACGGTATGGACCGCGCCCTGGGGCGGCGAGTACGTCTGGCCCGCGAGCGGAGATCGGGTCTACGAGTACGCCTGTCACGAGGCGAACTACTCGTTCGGCGGCATCCTGCGCGGCGCCCGCCTTCTCGAGGCGGACGCGCGCGAAGCTGCGCGCTAACGCGGCAGGCTTTTCGCAGGGGCTGTTCTTCGAGGACGGCGCGTTCCCCGGCCCGAGGCGCGCCCCCTCATCGAGCGCATCGAAGGGCTGGCCGACGGGGAACTGCTGCGCAGTCATCCTCGGCACCCTCGAAGGGGTGGCGCCCCGGGGCGCGGGTCGCCCGAGCGTCGCGGTGCTGACCCCCGGCATCTTCAACGCGGCCTACTTCGAGCACTCGTTCCTCGCGCAGCAGATGGGGGTCGAGCTCGTCGAGGGCCGCGATCTCATCGTGAACGACGGGGCCCTGTTCATGCGCACGACCCGCGGGCTGGAGCGGGTCGACGTCCTCTACCGCCGCATCGACGACGACTTTCTCGACCCGACGTGCTTCCGGCCCGACTCGGTGCTCGGGGTCCCGGGCCTGATGGACGCCTACCGCAGCGGGCGGCTCACGGTCGTGAACGCGCCGGGGACGGGGGTGGCCGACGACAAGGTGGTCTACGCCTACGTGCCCGAGATGATTCGGTACTACCTGGGCGAGGAGGCGATACTGCCAACGTGCCGACCTGGTTGTGCTGGCGCGACGCCGACCGGGCCTACGTGCTCGACCATCTGGACGAGCTCGTGGTGAAGCCGGCCAACGAGTCCGGCGGCTACGGCATGCTCATCGGCCCGCACTCCACCGCGGCCGAGCGGTCCGACTTCGCCGGCCGCATCGCCGCCGCCCCGCGGAACTACATCGCGCAGCCGACCCTGGCGCTGTCGCGAGTGCCGACGCTGGTCGGCGACCGGTTCGAGGGGCGTCACGTCGACCTGCGCCCCTACATCCTCTTCGGGAGCGAGCCGTTCGTCCTGCCGGGCGGGCTGACCCGCGTCGCCCTGACGAAAGACTCGCTGGTCGTGAACTCGTCGCAGGGCGGGGGCAGCAAGGACACCTGGGTTCTGGGATAGTCGGCCTCATGCTCAGCCGCACCGCCGAGTCGGTCTACTGGATGAGCCGCTACGTCGAGCGGGCGGCCAATGTCGCCCGGGTCGTCGGGGTCAACCTGAACCTCGAGATCGATGGCCGAGGAGCATTTCCTCGGAGATGTGGCAGGAGATCAACGATTTCTATCTCAGCGTCACCGCGCCCGAGGCGAGACAGCTCGCCCTGCGCGCCGCCGTCGATTTCTTCGGGTCGGTGACGCGGGCCAGCCACGTCATCACCGGCACCCAGAGCGAGACCATGGAGCATGGCGAGGCCTGGAACTTCGCCCGCCTCGGCCGCTTCATCGAGCGCGCCGACCAGACCAGCCGCATCCTCGACGTCAAGTACTTCCTGCTGCTGCCGTCGGCCGCCGACGTCGGCCGGCCCGTCGACGATCTGCAATGGAGCGCCCTGCTGCGCTCGGCGAGCGGGTTCGAAGCCTGTCGCCGCACCTACGGGCTCGTGTCGCGCGAGTCGGTGGTGGCGTTCCTGCTCTTCGATCGGGCTTTTCCGCGCTCGGTGAGCTATTGTGTGACGCAGGCCGAGGCTTCGCTGCACGGGGTCACCGGCACCCCCATGCGCCGTTTCGCCAATCGGGCCGAACAGTTGCTGGGCCGCTTGGCGTCCGAGCTCGACTATACCGACGCCGGCGAGGTCATCAGCGGGGGACTGCATGAGTTCATCGACGCCCTGCAGGACCGCTTCAACCGGGTCGGCGACACGATCACCGCGACGTTCTTCCGCCAGGGGTAGCGGTCGGGTCCGCCGGCATGCCGCGGCCCGACCGGCGGAGCCGGTGCGCCCAGCTTCGATTTCCGGTCAGGCCGCGGGGTTGCGCCGGGGGCGCTTCGGGGTGTCAGAATGTCAGCGAACAGGTCGCGCAGATGCCGGGACCAATCGTCAACCGGTCGCACCGGCCTGCTCGGGATCGGGCCGGCGCAGTTGTCTGTCGCGGTCGAGCCATCCTTCGAGGCGGGCAAGGCGACGGCCGACGTCCGCAACGTTTGCCGCGAGGTTGTCCACGCGTTGCTCCAGGGCGGTGTTCTGTCGCCATGGGAGCACCGCGAATGCGACCGTCACGGTGACGTTGATTCCGGCGAGGGCGAGGAGTTGATCCACACTCCTTCGAGGCGGGCAAGGCGACGGCCGACATCCGCAACGTTTGCCGCGAGGTTGTCCACGCGTTGCCCCAGGGCGGTGTTCTGTCGCCATGGGAGCACCGCGAATGCGACCGTCACGGTGACGTTGATTCCGGCGAGGGCGAGGAGTTGATCCACACTTGCACTGTAGCACCGTCGCGCATCGCGGTATTGCTGGCGACAGGGTTGGCGCTGGGCGGCGGCGCCCTCGCGCCGGCGGCGTTCGCGGGCGCGCAAGACGCCGCCCGGGATGCGCTGCTGGCCGTCCGCGTCAAGACCGCGCTGGTCAACGACGTCGAGCTGGGCACGATGCCCATCGACGTCGTGGCGCGCGGTGGCGCGGTCACGTTGCAGGGCGCCGTCCGCTCCGCCGCCGACGCGGACCGCGCGGTAGCGCTCGCGCGCGGTGTCGAGGGAGTGGCGAGCGTCCGGTCGGAGCTCGCCGTCGTCGCCGGCGACCCGCCGCCCCGGACGCGCCCGAGGACCACCCTCCCCGCGCTGGCGCCGCCGCCGAGCGGCGATCCGCTACGTCTGATTGGCGTCGGCGTCTCGGGAACCGCGATGTCCCCGCCCGGCGGCACGCTGGACCGGACCTTCGGGCTCGGCGCCATCCTGCGGCTCGGGCCGAGCGCGGGCCTGAACCCGACCTTCGCCTTCAGCTGGATGAAGACCCGGTTCGCGGCGGGCTCCGGGGTCTCGCCGGGGACGGGCCTGAGCGTGCGGCCGGTGATGGGCGGGGTCGAGTATCGGGTGGGGGACGGGCGCGTCAGCGCGGCCGGGTCGGTCGTCGCTGGCTACGCGTTCAACGGGCTGCGGATCGACACCGGGGATGCGGGGCCCGAGCGTGCGATAGCGGTGGAGAACAGCTTCGTCTGGCGGGCCGGCGGGTCGGTCTGGGTGGACGTCAGCCGCAGGTTCGGGGTCAGCGTGTTCGGCGGCTATCTCGTCAACCGCCCCGAGCTGACGCTGCTGAGGGGCGAGTCGGTGGTGACCCGCCGGCTGAACACCAGTACCGCCATCGTCAGCCTGGGCCTGGCCTGGTGGGTTTTCTGACGGGGTTCTTGCGAACCCGCTTCGCGGGCCGGCGCCGGTTCCAAGGCGCCGCCGGAACGGAACACGCGCATGTCCGATTTCCTCGACCGCCACGTGGTGGCTCGCCTCGCGCGGGCCGGAGACGCCGTCCTCTTCTCGGGCCGGGCGGTGCGCGACGCCTTCCGGCCGCCGTTCGAGCTGAAGGAGACGGCGCGCCAGCTCTACGAGATCGGGTGGCTGTCGGTGCCCCTCGTCGCCGCCGCGGGCTTCGCGGTGGGGATCGTCCTGTCCATGCACACCCGCGCCTCTCTCCAGCGGTTCGGGGCCGAGGCCCTGGTTCCCGCCGCCCTGACCCTGGCCCTCGTGCGCGAGACCGGTCCCCTTGTGGTCGGCCTGCTCGTCTCGGGACGGGTGGGCGCCGGCATCGGGGCCGAGCTGGGGGCGATGAAGGTGACCGAGCAGGTCGACGCCCTCGAGGCGGTCGCCGTCGACTCGTTCAAGTTCCTGGTGGTCACCCGCATGGTGGCCTGCGTGGTGGCGATGCCCATCCTGACGACCGTCATGAACTTCACGGGCATCGTCGGCGGCTGGGTGGCCGAGACCGCAATCTCCGGCATGGCGTTCCGCACCTACTTCGACGCCGCGTTCTCCATCGTCCAGTTCACCGACTACCTGCCCGGCACGCTGAAGACGATGGTCTTCGGTTTCATCATCGCGATGACCGCCTCGTACATCGGCATGCACACGTCGCACGGGACCCAGGGGGTGGGCCGGTCGGCGACCCGTAGCGTGGTGCTCGCCTCGATGCTGATGATCGGGACCAACGTGGTGCTCGTCCGCCTCATCTTCTTCCTGTTTCCGGAGACCGCCCAATGACCGGCGACGGCGCGCCGATCCGCCTCGACCACGTGTCGAAACGGTTCGGGCGGTTCACGGTGCTCGACGACGTGTCGCTCGAGATGCCGCGGGGCCGGGCCACGGTGGTCCTCGGCCGCAGCGGCACCGGCAAGAGCGTCATGCTCAGGCACATCGTCGGGCTGCTCGCCCCCGACGCGGGGCGGGTGCTGGTGCAGGGGCAGGACCTCACCCGGCTGCCCGCGCCGGCCGTCGCGGCGGTGCGCCGGCAGGTCGGGTTCCTGTTCCAGAACGCGGCGCTCTTCGACTCGCTGACGGTGGGCGACAACGTCGCCTTCCCCCTGCGCCGGCACACCCGTCTGCCGGATGGCGAGATACGCGACCGCGCCGAGGCGACGCTGGGGCTGGTCGGCCTCGCCGGCGACTACGCCAAGATGCCCGCGGACCTGTCGGGGGGCATGCGGAAGCGGGCGGGGCTGGCCCGGGCGATGGTCCTCGAGCCGCCGATCCTGCTCGTGGACGAGCCGAGCGCGGGGCTCGACCCGGTGACGTCCGAGGAGATCGACGACCTGCTGGTGCGGGTCAGGCAGGAGTTCGGGACGACGCTCGTGATCGTGACCCACAACATCCCGAGCGCGCGGCGCATCGGGGACACGCTGGTGTTCCTGCACCAGGGGCAGGTGCTCGAGCGCGGCTCGGCCGAGCAGCTCGAACGGAGCCGCCACGCCATCGTGCGGCAGTTCCTGGCGTCGGAGGCGGGCGGATAGTGCTGAGCTGGAGACCGTCCTGGTGCGCGGGGCCGCGGTAAAATGACCAGCATGGACGCCAATCTCCGAGATCGGCTGTACCGTCTCGTGGATCGCCTGCCCGATGCCGAGGGGCTTGCCGCCGAGCGGTATCTCCAATACCTGACGGCACACGGCGACCCGCTGATCAGGGCCGCCCTGGCTGCTCCGGAGGACGAAGAGGAGCTGAGCGAGAGCGGACGCCGCCTCCTGAACGAAGGACGCGGGGACCTGGCCGCCGGGAGGACGCACACGCTCGAGGACGTCAAGCGGGAGCTCGATCTTTGAGCTGGACCGTCTCGTTCAGAGCGCCGCTGTGACGCAGATGGAGGGATGAGCGTATGGGTTCCCCGCGATTGGCTCTGGTCGGGACGTTCGTGATCGGCGGGCTCCTGCTGTTCGCGGTGGGGCTGTTCATGATCGGCGACCGCCGGCTGCTGTTCGCCGAGCGGTTCGAGGTCGAGGCGGACTTCGGCAACGTCACCGGCATCGCCATCGGCACCGGGGTCCGCCTCGCCGGCTTCGACGCGGGAGAGGTTCTCGGCATCGAGATCCCGCTGAACCCCGGCGAGCGGTTCCTGGTGCGCATGCGGGTGCGCGAGGACCTGCGGCCCCTGGTGCGCACCGACTCGGTGGCGGCGGTGTTGACCGACGGCTTGCTGGGGTCGGTGTTCATCCAGGTTCGGGAGGGCAGCGCCGAGGCGCCGTCGGTCGAGGACGGCGACCGAATCCGCGGGGTCGACGCGGTCGAAATCGCCGACCTCATCGCGGAGGGCCGCGAGACCTTCAGCACCGTGGCCGACGAGTTCAGCGGGCTGCGCGAGGAGATGGCCCGGGCCCTGGGGAATCTGGGCACCACCGTCGAGTCGACCACGCAGCTCGTCACTGCTGTCGGCGCGGACATCGAGGCGATCACCGGCGCCAGCGCCCAGGTCATGGAAGGCGCGCTGGCGGTGCTGGCGGAGACGCAATCGCTCGTCGCCGGCCTGTCGGAAGGCGAGGGCACGGTGGGCCGGCTGCTCGAGGACGACGCGCTCTACGAGGGGCTCGTCGGCACGGTGGAGGAGACCGAGGCCACCATGCGGGCGGTCCGCAGGAGCGCCCAGCAGGTCGAGCTGGCGGTCGGCCGGCTCGGCGGCCCCGAGGGCGAGGCAGTTCGCCTGCTCGCCGATGCCGGCGAGGCGGCGGCCCTCGCCCGCAACGCGATGGCGGACATCGCCGAGAACACCGAGGCGCTCAAACGCAGCTGGCCCTTCAGCGGCTTCTTCGCCGACCGCGGCTTCTACAACCTCGACCAGCTCACGCGGGACGAGTACCGCGAGCTGATGCGCGACGACCGCTACACGCCGCTGCGCATCTGGGTCGAGGGGGATCTGCTGTTCGAGACCGACGGCGCGGGGCGGCTGACGCTGGCGGCGGGCGCCGTCGCGCGGCTCGACGAGGCGATGGCGGGACTGCTCGCCTATCCCCGCGACAGCCCCATCGTGGTCGAGGGCTACGCCGCCGGCGGCGGCGTAGCCCTGGAGTTCCGGCAGTCGCAGGCGCGCGCCGACCTCGTGCGCTCGTACCTCGCGCGCGCCTACCGCCGGGCGGCGTCGCTGACCGGGGCCATGCCCATGGGGTCCGCGGCCGAGGGCAGCCCGAGCGGCGACGGACGCTGGGACGGGGTGGTCCTGACCATGTTCGTCGACGCCGAGCGCCTCGCGCGCGGGTCGGGCGCGGCCGGCGCCACCCAGTGATCCGCGGTTCGTCCCGGCTCGCGGGCGGGTCGGGTGCGGCCGGCGCCACGCGGTGATCCGCGGTTCGTCCAGCATGCGACGGTCCGTGTGAGGCGCTTCCGCGTCGGGCCGGTTTCGCGCTCCGGGCACGGTATACCGGGTCTGTTCGTGCAAACGCGGCGAGCGTCCGAGGGTGGCATGTCCCAGCCAGCATCGTTCTCGTCTTCGGCTACGTCGGCTGCGGGCCGGATCATGACCGCGGAGGAGCTGTTTCGCCTGCCCGACGACGGCTGGCGGCATGCGCTCGTCCGAGGGGAGTTGCAGCGCATGACGCCTGCCGGTTTCAGGCACGGCGCGGTCATCATGAACGTCGCCGCCCCGTTGAGCAACCATGTGAAGACCCATCGTCTGGGGGTGGTCTGCGGCGCCGAGACCGGCTTCGTGCTGGCACGGCATCCCGACACTGTGCTCGCCCCGGACGCGTACGCTCTCTTACGCCGACGTGCCGAACCTGCTACACCTCTTCATGGCGCGGGGCGCGGCTGAGGCTGGAGCGCCCAGCGCGCCAGACAAGGCCCTGGACGAGGCGGGCGAGATGGCGGCGAAGGCCTTTGCGCCGGAAAGCCGGAAGGGAGACGCGGCGTGACAGTTGACTGGCCAACCATCGGCGTCATGGTGGCTCTCGGCGGGCTGCTCTGGCGACAGATCGCGGCGCTCAGTGCGAGGGTGGACGCTCTCGACGCGCGGCTGACCGCGGCGGTGGAGGCACTGGCCGGCCGGGTCGGCGATATCGACCGCCGGCTGGCGCGACTGGAAGGCTGGATCGAAGGCGAGCGGGCCGGCCGAACGGCTGCGGCCGAGGGCGCGGAGGCGGGAGCATGACGACGGTTGCTCGTCCCCCGATGTTGACCACGTGTCACGGGGATGGGGAGCACCGCAATGTGCAAAGGACGAACGCGCATCCGCAGCAAGAACCGGCGCGCGCCACCCTCGCCGCAGCCGATCATCGGATTCTCAACAAGGGTGAGGTAGTGGTCGTTGACCCTCCAAGCTGCCGCTGACGCTTAGGCAGGTCAGCGCGGCCGCGCGCGGTACCGCTCGTACAGCGACCGGTGCCGGTTGTCGGTGCTCACCCGGCGGCCGAGGATGAACAGCTCGGCGACCCGCGTGCGGATGGCGAGGGGGTCGCCGTCGGTCACGATGACGTTGGCGATGCGGCCCTCCCGGATCGTCCCGAGTCGGTCGTCGAAGCCCAGCATCTCGGCCGCGTTCCTGGTGACGGCGGCCAGCGCCGCCTCGCGCGGCAGCCCGTAGGGGACGGCCTGCGCCGCCTCGTAGGGCAGGGTCCGCGAGTCGGACGAGCCGAACGAGGCGAAGGCGATGCGCACCCCCGCCGCGTGCAGCCGGCCGGGGTTGGCGTAGGCCTCGTCGTAGGACTCGTCGGGGCCGGCCGGCATCGACTGCGTCGGCCCCAGGATGACGGGGACGTCGTGCTCGGCCAGCCAGTCGGCGATCTTCCACGCCTCGCGGCCGCCCGCGATCACGAAGTCGAGTCCCTGGGCGCGGGCCCACTCGACGGCGTTGCGGATGTCGCGCTCGCCGTTGGCGGCGAGGAGGACCGGCATCCCGCCCTCCACGATCTTCGCCGCCGCCTCGAGCTCGAGGTCGCGGCGCACCCCGGCGCCCGCCTCGACCGCGCGGTGGTAGTCGCGCGCCGCTTCGAGCCACCCGTCGAGCCGGGCCACCGCCTCGTCGTAACGCTCCTGCCGCTCGGACCAGTCGCCGCGGGCGCCGAAGCCGCCCGCCAGCGACGGGTAGTTGACGACCATCGCGGCGCCGGGGTCGATCAGCATCTCCTCGACCGTCCAGCCGTCGAGCCCCACCAGCGACGCCTGCCCCGCGATGGCCCCGCCCTGCGGCACGCTCAAGGTCGCCGCGATCCCGTTGGCGCGCGCCACCGGGATGTGCTCGCTCGCGGGGTGGATGGCCGTCGCCGCCTGCAGGTGGGGGTTGAAGCCGCCCTGCTCGCGGGCGTCGTTGGTCACGCCGACCGCGCCGATCTCGGTGAGCCCGAGCCGCGAGACGGCGTCGAAGAGCCCCGGATAGACGTGCCGGCCCGCCGCGTCCACGACCTCGGCGTCGGCCGGCGCCTCCACGTCGAGCCCCACCGCCGCGATGCGGCCGTCGCGGATGACGACGGTCCCCACGAAGGGCTCGCCGGCCAAGGTGTGCACCGTCCCGCCACGGATCGCATAGGTCTGCGCGGGGGCGGGAACGGCGGTGGCGAGGGCGACAGCGGCTCCAACGGCGACTGCGACGCAGCGGGCGCCAGCGGCCCGGGCGGCGCCAGCGGCTCGGAGGGTGCGGGCGGTGCCGATGGCACTCGCGGCTCGGAGCACGGGGGCGGCGCGAAGCGGCAGCGCGGTCGCGATTCCCCGGATGTCGGTGATGCGTCTCATCGGTCTTCCTCCGCCTTCGGCTTCAGCCCGAGCTTCGCGAGGTGGGCCTGCTTCTCGGCTTCGACGGCGGCCTGCCGCTCGCGGTCGAGCTCGACGTCGAAGTACAGCTTCCCGTCCACGTAGGTCTGCACCGGCTTGCCGAACATGCTCAGGGGGTGGCCCTCCCAGACCGTCAGATCGGCGTCCTTGCCTTCGTCTATCGAGCCGACCCGGTCGTCGATGCCGAGCTGCATCGCGGGGTTCAGGGTCACCAGGCGCAGCGCCGCATCCTCGTCGAGCCCGCCCCACTTCATGGTCTTGGCCGCCTCCTGGTTCAGGTGGCGGATCTCCTCGCCCGAGTCGGAATTGATCGAGACCAGCACCCCGCGGTCGGTCATCAGGGCCGCGTTGTAGGGGATGGCGTCGTACGCCTCGACCTTGTACGCCCACCAGTCCGAGAAGGTCGAGGCCCCCGCCCCGTGGGCCGCGATCTCGTCGGCGACCTTGTAGCCCTCGAGGACGTGCTGCAGGGTGCGGATGGTGAACCCGAACTCCTCGGCCACGCGCAGCAGCTGCAGGATCTCGTCGCCGCGGTAGCTGTGGGCGTGCACCCACCGCTCGCCGCGCAGGACCTCGCCGAGCCGCTCGAGCTTCAGGTCGCGGCGCGGGGCGGGTTCCCGGCCGTCGCCGGCCCGGTGCGCGTCCCACTCCGCGAGATAGGCGCCGGCGTCGACGAACGCCTGGCGGATGACGTCCTGCACCCCCATGCGGCTTCCGGGATAACGGTCGGGGTTGCGGTCGCGGGTGGTGTTCTCGCCGAGGGCGAACTTGATGCCGGGGTGCGCGCCCATCAGCAGGCCGCCGGCGTCGGCGCCCCAGCGCAGCTTGAGCACCGCGTTGCCGCCCCCGATGGGGTTGGCCGAGCCGTGCAGGACGTTGATGGCGGTGACCCCGCCCGCGAGCGCCCGGTACATCCCGACGTCCTCGGGGCGGATGACGTCCTCGATGGTCACCATCGACGAGACGTTCACCGAACCCTCGTTGATGCTGAGGGCGGCGAGGTGCGAGTGGGCGTCGATGATGCCGGGGGTGACGTACTTGCCCGCCGCATCGACGACCGTGGCCCCCGCCGGCGCCTCGAGGCCGGTCCCCACCGCCGCGATGCGGCCGTCGCGGACGACGACGTCGCCGTTCTCGATGGTCCCGCGCGAGGCGGTGAGGAGGGTCGCGCCGGTGATGAAGGTCACCGGGTCGTCGCGGTACGGCCCGCGGTCGGCGGCCAGGGGGACCAGCGGGGCAGCGGGATCGGGCGCGCCCTCGCCGCCGTCCCCGGCCGACTCCTCGTCTCCGCCCCCCCCGTCGCCCGGGTCGAAGCGCTCGCCGTCGACGAAGACCGTCTCGATGGCCGTGCCTTCGTCGAAGAGCCCGCCGTCGGCGACGATCAGGTTGGCGATCTTGCCCGTCTCGATCGAGCCGAGCCGGTCGGCGACGCCGAAGATCTCGGCCGCCGACAGGGTGAACGCCCGGACCGCGTCTTCCGCGGAGAGCCCCTGCGCCACCGCCCGCCGCGCCGCCGGCAGCGCCTTGGCCGGATCGTCGAGCCCCCCGGAGTAGAACGCGAACTGCACGCCGGCCGACGCGAGGGCGGCCGGCGCCGTCGGCGCGCGGTCGTACCGCCGCAGCTCGGCGAGGGTCGGAACCTCGTCGGGGTCCCCGTCGCGGGGCGGCGCCGGCCAGTCCAGGCTCACCAGGGCGCTTGCGCCGCCCGCGGCCAGCAGGTCGGCCGCGGCGTACGCTTCGTGGGCGCCGTAGACCACCGGCCGGACGCCCATCTCGGACGTGGTGGCGAGGGCGCGCGCCACCTCGGAGCGGCTCGACGCCGGAAACAGGGCCGGCCAGCCCTCGCCGAGCTGGCGCCGGATCGGCTCGAGGGCCCCGTCCCACTCGGGCCGCCGCCGGCCGCGCGGGGCCTCCTCGTAGGCGGCCCACACGTCCTCGTGGTGCGCGGCGTCGTAGTAGAGCTGCTTGAGGTAGGCGAAGACGCCCATCGCGCTGCCCGGAAACCCCGAGTAGGTGCGGCCGCGGTCCTGCAGGTTCACCCGCATCGCCACCGGGCTCGCGACCACCAGCTCGCGCGGGCGCTCGAACGACCCCAGATTGAGCACCGCGGCCTGACCGGTGACCAGCCCTTCGTGGCGGGTCGTGACGACGGAGGTGAAGCCCGCCTCGCGCCAGCGCTCGAAGCGCTCGTCGCCGGGGTCGAGGCCGTCGGCCGCGGTCAGCCACGTGGTCGTCCCCGGCCGGTCCTCCGGTCCCCACGCGTGGGGCCGGTCGCCGTCTCCGCCCCCGCCGCCGCGGCCGGCCCCCGGCTCGGGCTCCCGCCCGTGGCCCAGCGTGGTGAGGGCGTCGATCAGCCCGGGATAGACGGTCCTCCCGGCGCCGTCGATGACCCGCGCCCCCGCCGGCACGTCCACGCCGGCGCCGACCGCGGTGATGACGCCGTCCTCCATCACCACCGTGGCGTTCTCGAGGGTGGCCCCCGACACCGTCACCACCCGCGCGTCCACGATCGCGTGGAGGCCGGGGGCGTCGGGCCGCGTCGGGCGGGGCTGCGCGTCGAGCGTCGCGGGGGCGAGGGCCAGCCCCGCCAGCAGCGCGAGGGCGCGATTCTTCATCCTTTCGACCTCCAGATGCCAGCCGGCGGTTCGACCGGCGTTCGCGCCTCCATTATAGGGAGGCGTGCGCCGGGGGGAACGCCTCCCTATGTCCGTTGTCGTGATCAAGCTGGTGGTGGGCGGGTTCACCCTGGCCCAGGCAGGGGTGAACGTCCGCGGCAGGAGCGCGGTGCTGCGAGTCAACTATCGCAACACCCGGCCGATCATCGACGTGGCCATGGCCTGTGCGGGATCGGAACGGGTCGACGACGAAGAGGGCGGCGGCCGGGCGCGTGGCGATGCGGCCCACGAGGCGTTGCGGGGCGGTCCCAGACCGGTGCTGGTGCGGGTCGCGGATGCGGCCGCCAAGGTCGCGTTCGTCGTCGACGAGGTGAGGCGGCTGACGGGCGCCGGCAACGTCGGCGGGGGCGACATCGGGGTGTTCGCGCCGGACCGCTACCGCGCCCAGCAGGCGCTCAAGGGGCTGCGGGACGCGGACCTTCGCTGTCAGTCGTTGAGCCAGTTCGACGGCCAGCCTAACGACGCCGTCAAGGTGGATACCTTCCACCGCGCCAAGGGCCTCGAGTTCAAGGCGGTGTTCTTGCTGGGCACCGCGGCCTTCCCCCGGCCTCGCGCCGCGCGGCAGACCGATGCCGAGTACGCCGAACAGCGCGCGATGCAGGTCAGCCAGTTGTTCGTGGCCATGACGCGGGCACGAGATCGTCTCTTCGTGCTCTGCAAGGACCACCCGAGCGACGTCTTTTCCGGGGCGCTCGCGTATTTCGAGGAAGTCGAAGGGCGTCCCTGACTGAACGGATGGTGGTTTGAGTGACAACGGTGAACATGAAGAACATCACAGTCCCGATGGACGACGACATCCACCGGCGCGCCTGGATCAAGGCGGCGGAACGCGGCACCTCGCTGTCGGCGGCGGTTCGGGAAATCGAGTTCGACCGGCGCAAGCGTCTGCAGCACGAGACGCTGCGCGGCGTCGACACGTTCAGCGCCGGAGACCGGCTGCCGCGACAGGAGGTCCACCGCCGTGGCCGACTCCACGCTTGAACTTCACGGGCGTGACGGTTCGCAATCCGTTCGCGTGAGCGCGTCGCCGGATTGCGACCCGCTCGCCGGCGGCGGCCACGGCGGGACGGCGGGAATTCGCGTTGCGAAGTTGGTGATGATGGTGCACAATGGACCGGCCCGAGTGTGCCCGGGGGCGAGTGCGCCCGCGGACGTGCAGGACGACCCGGACGACATGGAACGGGGACAGGCATGCGGTTGATTCGTGACGGTTGTCGGCTCGGTGTCTGGTGGCGTGTCGGGGTGTCGTGGGCGGCCGGGGCCGCCTGTCTCGTCGCGATGTCTGCGGTCGAGCGCCTGTCGGCACAGGAGTCCACGACCCCGGCGGCAACTGCCGACGTGCAGGCCATGCTCGACGGCTACTGTGTCGCGTGCCACAACGATCGGCTGCGCACGGCAGAGCTGACGTTCGACGGGGTCGACGCCGCCCATCCCGAGGCCGACCCCGAACTCTGGGAGAAGGTGATCGCGAAGCTGCGGGCGGCCTCGATGCCTCCGCCGCGGCGGCCGCGGCCCGATCCGGCGACCTATGCGACGGTCGCCGCCCATCTGGAGGGGGTGCTCGACGCGGCCTGGGCCGCCGCCCCGTCTCCCGGCCGTGGCGGCGCCGTGCATCGGCTGAACCGGACCGAGTACGCCAATGCCGTCCGCGACCTGTTCGCGCTCGAGGTCGATGTCGCCTCGCTGCTGCCCGGTGACGAGACGGCCGACGGCAGCTTCGACAACTTCGCCGACGTCCTGAGCATCTCGCGCGCCAGCCTCGAGCGGTATCTGTCGGTGGCCCGGCAGGTCACCCGTCTCGCGGTCGGACTGCCGCCGCCGGCGGCCGGGTTCGACACCTACGAGGTGCCCCTGCACATCGTCCAGGACGGCCGGCAGAGCGAAGACCTGCCGCTCGGCTCGCGGGGCGGCCTGGCGGTTCCGTACCAGTTTCCCGTCGACGGCGAGTACGTCATCCGGGTGCGGTTGCGCCGCCAGTATCAGGCCTATCTCATGGGCATGGGCTGGCCGCAGCAGCTAGACGTCCGCCTCGACGGGCGGCTCTTGAGGCGCTTCACCGTCGGTGGCGACGCCCCCGGAATCCCGGGGGCGGCCAGCTACGCCGGCGCCGGCGAGCCGGGGTTCGTGAAGGACCCCGAGTGGGAAGCGTTCATGCAGCTCACCGGCGACGATCACCTGTACATCCAGGTGCCGGTCGATGCCGGTCCCCACACCGTCGGGGTGTCGTTCGTTCGCGAGCTGTGGGAGCCGGAAGGCCTGCCGCAGCCGCTGCAGCGCGGCCGGGTGCTCACCAACGACCAGATCTACATGGGCTATGCGGCGGTCGCCGCGGTCGAGATCGGCGGGCCGTACGAGGTGGCCGGCTCTGTCGCCGACACCCCCAGCCGGCAGGCCATCTTCAGTTGCCGGCCCGACGCGCAGGCGGATGAACGGGCGTGCGCCCGCGAGATTCTGTCCAGACTGGCCCGGCGGGCGTATCGCAGGCCGGTCACCGATACCGACGTCGCGGTGCTGCTCGATTTCTACGATCAGGGCCGGCAGTCGGCCGGCAGCTTCGAGCACGGCGTGCAGTTCGCGCTCGAACGGCTGCTCATCGATCCCGATTTCCTGCTGCGGGTGCAGCGCGACCCGATCGATCTGCCGGCGTCGCAGAGGGCCTACCCGCTCGACGACCTGGCCCTCGCGTCGCGGTTGTCGTTCTTCCTCTGGAGCAGCGTTCCCGACGACGAGCTCCTGGCCCTGGCCGAACAGGGCACGCTGTCGGACCCGCTGGTCCTCGAGCAGCAGGCCCGACGGCTGCTCGACGATCCGCGCGCCACCGAGGCGCTGGTGGACGACTTCACCGCCCAATGGCTGAATCTGCGCCGGGTGGCCGAGGTCGTCGTCGATCCGATCCCCTATCCCCATTACGACGAGACGTTGCTCGAGGCGTTCAGGCAGGAGACAGAGCTGTTCGTGGCCGACACGCTGCGCGGCGACACCAGCGTCCACCAGCTGCTGGATGCCGACTATACATTCGTCAACGAGCGGTTGGCCCGGCACTATGGCATTCCCGGGATCTACGGCAGCCGGCTGCGCCGGGTCCCGTTACCGAACTCCTCCCAGCGCGGCGGACTGCTCGCGCACGGCGCCCTGCTGGCCACCACGTCCTATCCCGACCGCACCTCGCCCGTCCTGCGCGGCAAGTGGCTGCTCGACAACATCTTCGGATTGCCGGTGCCGCCGCCCCCGCCCGGCGTCGATACGACGCTCGAGGAGGAGCCCGGCGTGCGGCCGCCGTCGATTCGCGAGCGGCTGGCCCAGCATCGGCGGAGCCCGGCGTGCGCAAGCTGTCACTCGGTGATCGATCCGCTCGGGTTCGCCCTCGAGAACTTCGACGTCATCGGCGGCTGGCGCACCATCGACGAGTCGGGTCAGCCGGTCGATGCGACCGGCACGACCACCGCCGGTGAACGCATCGACGGTCTGGCGGGTCTGCGGGCCCTCCTGCTCGACGATCCGGAGAAGTTCCCGCGGACGGTGACCGAGAAGCTGCTGGCCTATGCGCTGGGTCGTCCGCTGGAGTATTTCGACCGGCCGGCCGTGCGCCGGATCGTGCGCGACGCGGCCGATGACGGCTATCGCTGGTCATCGCTCGTCGTCGGCATCGTGAAGAGTCCGACGTTCCGTCTGCGGGGCGTTCGGACAACGGAATCGGTGAACTGAAACCGGGGGGCGCGCCGTCCGGCGGTGCGGATTCCCGGAGGGTCGGTTGGGCGGAAACCGGAGCCGCAAGGCGACGATGTTCCCGGCGAGGAGAGAGGTATCCATGACGTTCCTGACGAAGACGTTGCCGCGGCGGACGGTGCTGCGCGGGTTGGGCGCCACGGTGGCGTTGCCGTTCCTCAATGCGATGCACCCCACCTTCTCGTTGCGGGGACGGGCGGCGGCGCGGCCCGTGCACCGCTTCCAGGCGTTCTACACGCCCAACGGCATGGCCATTCCGTACTGGACGCCGAAAGGCGAGGGGACCGGTTACGAGCTGTCGCCGATTCTGGCCCCGCTGGCCGCGTTCAAGGACCAGCTCATCGTGCTCTCCGGCCTCAACGCGAGCTGGAACTACATTCACGCCGGGGCGTCGGGGTCGTTTCTGACCGGCACCACCCGCGGCGGGACGAACGAGATCGAGATCATCGCCGACGTGTCGATGGACCAGCTCTTGGCGCGGCACTTCCAGAACGAGACGCAGGTGCCGTCGCTCGAGCTGTCGCTCGATCCGCCCAACAACGCCGGCGCCTGCACCGGCAACCTCAGTTGCGTCTATACCCATACCCTGTCGTGGCGCAGTCCCACCCAGCCGCTGGCGACCCAGGCGAACCCGCGGGCGGTGTTCGAGACGCTCTTCGGTGACAGCGGCACCACCGACCGCACCGCGCGGGCGGCCCGGTTGCAGCAGCACAAGAGCCTGCTCGATTCCGTGGGGGACAAGCTGGCGGCGCTGCGGCGCGAGCTCGGGCCGCACGATCAGGTCAAGATGGAGGAGTATACCGAGGCGGTTCGCGACGTCGAGCGCCGCATTCAGAAGGCGGAGGAGCAGAGCGATCTCGAGCTGCCCACCCTCGAACAGCCCCAGGGGGCGCCGGCGGACTTCGAGGACCACTACGATCTGATGATGGATCTGCAGGTGCTGGCCCTGCAGTCGGACCTGACCCGGGTGATCGCGTTCATGATCGGCAAGGAGCAGAGCGCCCGGCCCTATCCGCAGATTGGCGTGCCCGAGGCGCACCATCCGCTCTCGCACCACAACGACGACCCCACGCTCGTCGCCCACATGTCGAAGATCAACGCCTATCACACCGCGTTGTTCTCGCGCTATCTGGCGAAGCTGCGCGCGACCTCAGACGGCGACGGCTCGCTGCTCGACCACATGACCATTCTCTACGGGTCCGGCCTGTCGAACAGCACCCGGCATTCGGGGATCAACCTGCCGTTGATGCTGGCCGGCGGCGGGGCCGGCCGGTTGCCGAGCGGACGCCATATCAACTACACCGACGAGCCCTCGATGGCGAACCTGCTCGTCACCCTGATGGACAAGATGGACGTGCCGGTCGAACGCATCGGCGGCAGCACCGGTGCGCTGCCCGTCGACACCCTGACCGGGCTGCTGTAAGGACTTCGAGCGATTTCGATTTGCGAGGTTCAACGAGGGCCCGCCGACGGATTCCCTTGCCCGCGTCCCCGGGGCGCGGCAAGGTGGTCCGCCAGCGCCCCAACCGACCGGCGGGGGACCCACCATGCGCCAGTTGAGAGTCCGCGTAGTCGTCGCCGCGGTGGTGTTGTCCACCGCGGGAACCGTTGCATTTGCCGAGACGCCGCCCCTCGTCGACGCCGCCAAGCAGGGCGATGCGGCGGCGGTCGCAGCGCTGCTCGACGGCGGCGCGAGCGTCGCGGCCGCCGCCTCGGACGGCGCCACCGCGCTGCACTGGGCTAGTCACCGCGACGATGCGGAGACCGTCGGGCGGTTGCTGCGGGCCGGGGCCGACGTGAACGCGGCGACCGACCTCGGGGTGACGCCGCTGTGGGCGGTCAGCCAGAACGGCAGCGCCGCCCTGGTCGCGACGCTGCTCGAGGCGGGGGCCGACCCGAACCGGGCGCTGCTCGCGGGCGAAACCGCGCTGATGGTGGCGGCGCGCGCCGGCGCCCCCGACGTGGTTCGGTTGCTGCTCGCCTACGGGGCCGACACGGAAGTCCGCGGCCCCCGCGGCCAGACCGCCATGATGTGGGCGGTCGGGCAGCACCATTCCGACGTGGTCGAGGTCTTGCTGGTCCACGGGGCGGCGGTGCATGCGCGCTCCGACGTGTGGAGCCAGATGATGGCGGTGCCGCCGCACAGCCAGCCCGAGTACAACGCCGATGTTCCCCACGGCGGCAATACCGCGTTGATGTTCGCCGCGCGCTCCGGCGACATCGCCTCGGCGCGCCTGCTGATCGCGGCCGGCGCTGACGTAAGAGATACGAACGCCTGGGGGGTCAGCACCGTCACCATGGCCGCGCACGCCGGATTCGAATCGCTGGTGGCGCTCTTCCTCGAGGCCGGCGCCGACCCGAGCGCGGCCGAGGCGGGGTTCTCGGCGCTCCACGCCGCGGTCATGCGCCGGGACGCGCAGATGGTGGCGACCCTGCTCGACCATGGCGCCGACCCCAACGCGGTGCTCCGCACCTGGACCCCCACCCGGCGGGCTTCCCGAGACTTCAATTTCCGGCCGGCGCTGATAGGGGCCACCCCCTTCTGGCTGGCCGCGCGGTTCGCGGCGCCCGACGTCATGCGCCTGCTCGCCGACCACGGGGCCGATCCCCGGTTCGTGCACCACGCGAGCTACAAGCTCCGCTATACCGAGACCCGAACGGAATCGATCACCACGCTGATGGCCGCCGCCGGCATGGGCGGCGGGCGGTTGCAGGCGTGGCTGCCCCCCGGTCCGCAAGACACCGAGCTGCTGGCCCTCGACGCCGTGCAGGTCGCCCTGGAGCTGGGCGTCGACATCAACGCCACCGACGCCGCGGGCCTCACCGCCCTCGACGGCGCCCGCATGGCGCGCATGCGCACCGTCGCATCCTTCCTGGAATCGCGTGGCGCCCGCCCCGGCGGCGGCCGCTAGCGCGACCTGCGGTCGCGTTGGAAGTTTCGCTGGCGCGAAACTTCTACGGCGCAAGCTCCTGGCGCGACCTTACGTTCGCGTTGGAAGTTCGCTGGCGCGAACTTCTTCGGCGCAGGCTCCTGGCCCGGAAACCGTCGCCTTGCAGGCTTCGCTTCCTCCCAACTCACCCTGCAGGAGTGCGCGCCGTTTCTACGGCACAGGCGCTTGGCCCGAATGCCGGCGGTTGCGCGTCGGGGTCGCGGCCGGCCGCGCTCTCGACCGCGGCGCCGTAGCTCACCGGGGATCGCGCAGGGCTCGAAGACGCCTCCACCACATCCGCAGCGATCGGACGACCGCCGACCACCGCGAGCGCGCCGGGCGCCCCTGGTCGCTCGCGGCACCGACACGAATCATCGCCCGCCTCGCTCGCTCACGCGTAGCGGGCTCGGCCCGGGATGGCGGCCGGCGCCCCGGCCCCAGCCAACCGTCGGCCTGGGCCGCGAGCACGATGCGTGCGCACGCCATGGCGTCCGATCCCGCGTCGTGGTGACGCAGCGGGATGCTAAGCCGGCGGCAGACGTCGGACAGTTTCGTCGGGCGGATTCCCCACTGCATCCGGGCGAGCTGAACGGTACAGGTGAACCGCGCCCGGGGCGGGCGCAACCGGTACCGGGCGCAACACGCATGCAGGACGCTCTGGTCGAACGGCGCGTTGTGGGCAGCGACGAACCCCGCCTCGTCGATCCAGGCCCTGAGCGTCGGCCACAACTCTGCGAAGGTCGGGGCGTCGCGCACCTCGTCCCAGCCCAGTCCGTGGAGGTCGGTGAACGTAAACCGCGCGCTGGGCGGCCGGATCAGGTAGGTTCGCGAGAGCACCATCCGGCCGCCGCAGCCGGCGGCGAGGCCGACCGCGCACGCGCTGTCGGGGCGGGTGGTGGCGGTCTCGAAGTCGATCGCGACGAAGGATGTCATGGCGTGGGGCGCGACAACTGCGCCGCCGATGGCGCTGATGCACAGCGGGTTCGACGGGCCATGAAGCCGGGGAGAGCGATGTATGGAGGCATGGGGAAAGTTCGACGCGCCGTCAGGCCGCGTCCACCGTCTCGAACATCATTGCGCCGACGTTGCAGCTTGTTTCGAGGCACTGCTCCGCGATCCCGTGCTGCGGGCGCGATTCGACCAGGCGGCAGGAGCGGACGGCTTGTCCGACACGACCGCCGCCCGGCTGACGTACATCGCGTATCTCCATGACTTCGGCAAGCTGAACGCCGGCTTCCAGTTCAAGGTACGGCGCCAGAACGAGTTGCCCCGTCGCGGTCCGCAGCCGGCCGGACACATCGCAGAAGCACTACTGGGCTTCGATCAGTCTGACATCTGCACGCGTCTGGGTCTCCATGACATCGTGAATGAGTGGGGTGGCGGCGTGGTCGCGCTGCTGTACGCAATGCTCGCCCATCATGGTCGGCCGGCACGCAGACCGACGCACTCGGGAGGCGGACCACCGGAGTTGTGGAGGCCGTTCGCGGGCTACGACCCGGCGGCGACAGCGACCCTGCTGAACCAGCGAGGGCGCTCCTGGTTTTCGGATGCGTTCAGGGATGGGCCACGGATGCCAGACGCTCCGGCGCTGGCGCATCTGTTCGCCGGGGTCGTGGCCCTCGCCGATCAGCTCGGGTCGGATGATGAAGCGTTCGAATACGAGCCGGAGGCGGATCCGCACTATATCGAACGTGCCCGGCGCATCGCGATCGACACCGTCAGGAGCAAGGGGTTCCGGCGGATCGATTGGCCGGCGGACATCGCCGCCGCGGACATCGGAACGCTGTTCAACCACCCCGAGCCGCGTCCATCGCAGCGCGCCGTGTCTGCGGCGCCGCTCGATCGGCCGCTGCTGATTCTGGAGAGCGAGACCGGCTCCGGGAAGACAGAGGCGGCTGTCCTGCGTTTCGCTGCGTTGTGGCGTGCCGGCCTTGTGGACGGGCTGTACTTCGCGGTGCCGACACGCGCCGCGGCGAAACAACTGCACGGCCGAATCCGCCAAGCCTTGGACCGCCTTTTTCCGGCGGCGGCGCACGTCCAGACGGTTCTTGCGGTACCGGGCTATCTCGTAGCTGGAGGCGCGGAAGGGCGACGCGTCGAGAAGTTCGAAGTGTTCTGGGAGGACGAGCCCGACGAGGAGACGCGCTTGGCGCGCTGGTCCGCGGAGAGCGCCCGGAAGTACATGAGCGCGCCGGCGGCCGTTGGGACGGTCGATCAAGCGCTGCTCGCCGGGTTGCAAATAAAGTGGGCGCACTTCCGTGCGGCCTCGCTGGCGCGGAGCCTGCTGGTGGTCGACGAGGTGCATGCCAGCGACGCCTACATGACCGAGTTGTTGCTCGGCGTGCTCAAGGGGCACTTGGCGCTCGGCGGGCATGCCCTGCTGATGTCGGCCACCCTCGGCGCGGCGGCGCGGTCGAATTTCATGTCGAGATCTGCACGGCCCTGTCTCCCGACCCCGCACGACGCCGAAGATACGCCCTACCCGGCCCTCACGCTCGCGGCGGGCGACCGCGCCTCGGAGACATGCGCCATCACCGGCGGCGGGCCAACCAAGTCGGTCTCGATGAGCTTCCTGCCGATTCTGGGCGAGTCCGCCGCGATCGCCCGGTCGGCTGTCGCCGCCGCTCGCGATGGGGCCAAGGTCCTCGTGATTCGCAACACGGTCACCAGCGCACAGGATGTGTTCGGCGCGGTCCTGGAACAGCGCGGTGAAGATGAGCGACTCCTGCTGGAGCTCGCACGCGGGCCGGCGCTGCATCACAGCCGCTTTGCCGCCGAAGATCGCACGCGGCTGGACGATGCCGTGGAACGAGCCATTGGCAAGGGAGATCGGCCGCCGGGCGGCATGATCGTGATCGGCACCCAGACGCTCGAGCAGTCGCTCGACATCGATGCCGACTTCCTCATTTCGGATATCTGCCCAGTCGATGTTCTGCTGCAGCGCATGGGCCGATTGCACCGGCACGAACGAGCAGACCGGCCGCAGCACTGCAGGGCACCGCGATGCCTGGTGCTCGTTCCCGATGCCGGGCTGGAGAGTGGACTCGACGGATCGCTCCTGAAGCATGGGCTCGGCGTTTCCGATCGCGGCGGGATCTACGAGAACCTGCTTGGCCTGGAAGCCACGAGAGGGCTCATTGCGAACCACACGACGTGGTCCATACCGACCATGAACAGGATGCTCGTCGAGCGTGCCACACATCCGGAGGTGCTGCGCCTTCTGTCCGAGACGCTCGGGGGACGCTGGCTGGCACACGAGGCGAAAGTGTTCGGGTTGCGGGCAGCCAAAGGCGGGGTCGCCCGGAAAAACGCGCTCACCAGGGAAGAGCAGTTCGACGAAGGCCTGGCTTTCCCCGACCTCGACGAGCGTGTCCGCACCCGGCTCGGCGAGGATGGGCCGCGCATCGTGCTCGCTGATCCCGTGACCGGGCCGTTCGGTACCGATGTTCGAACCTTCAATCTGCCGGCGCATCTGTTCCGGGGCAAGCTGCCCGGGAAGGAAGAAATCGAGGCCGCCCGGGCAGAGCCTGTGCCAGGTGGCCTGTTGCTGCAGGTCGGTGGCCGCGGGTTGACATACGATCGGACCGGAATACGATCCCGGCATGCATAATCTGCTCGCGGACCCGCTGATTCGGGTTCGTCTGGTCGACCGCACATCGGCGGTGATGTCGTTGCCGGAGGTGTACGAGGCGTTGGCGGCGGACGGTGTGGCGGCGTTTTCTGCGTTGCGTCCGCACCAGCGGCATGCTTGGCATGCGTTCCTGGCCCAACTCGGCGCGATCGCGGTGCAGCGAGCCGGTGGGGCCACGCCGCCGGGGACGGCGGGCGAGTGGTGCGCTCTGCTCCGCAACCTGACGCCGGCGTTCAGCGACGACGAACCGTGGCAGTTGGTCGTCGACGATCCTGCGCAGCCCGCCTTCATGCAGTGTCCGGCGCCGAACGGGTTGGGGCAGTATCGCGTGCGGGTCACGACTCCGGACGATCTCGACCTTCTGGTCACGGCGAAGAATCACGACGTCAAGCAAGCGGTTGCGCTGGGGGGCGCGCCGGACGACTGGATGTTGGCGCTGATCGACTTGCAGACCATGGCCGGACAGCTCGGCAGGGGCAACTACAGCATCGCTCGGATGAACGGTGGATACTCTTCGCGGCCCTGTCTGGGTCTGGCGCCTGCCGATGACGGCGTGGGTGCGCATCTCTTCCATGACTTGCGGCGGATGCTGGCGGGGCGCGCCTCGCTGCTGGACAGCCATCGGGATTACTTCGATCCGGAGCACGGGGTGGCCCTGCTCTGGCTGGAGCCGTGGGACGGTACGACGTCGCTCGATTTGCGCAGGTTGGATCCTTATTTCCTCGAAATCTGCCGCCGCGTGCGGCTGCGAGCCGAGGATCGAGAAATCGTGGCCTGGACCGCGTCCTCGAAGGCGGCGCGCGTCGCCGCGAAGGAGGCGCATGGCAATCTTGGCGATTTCTGGACTCCGGTCGGTGCGACGGACGCCAAGGCGCTGTCGCTGTCAAGCGCCGGGTTTCGGTACGATCGCCTGGCCAAGTTGCTCCTCGATCGGGACTCCTTCGGTCTTCCTCCAGCCATGAGGGTCGACTCCACGATGCCGGGACGCTGGCGGGTGGTTGCTCGTGGTGTCGCCGGCGGTCAGGGAAAGACTGACGGGTACCACGAACGCAACGATATCGCTTTCGACCACAAGACCACCGCCGCTTTCGGCAGACGAGAACAGCGTGACGTGCTGGCGCGCATCGCCGAAGCCCAGATCGAGGAGATTCGCGAAGTCGAGAGGGCGTTGCGGCTCGGCATTGCCGTGGCCGCCAGTGGCGGAAAGCTCGCGAGCGATGTCACGAAGGCGGACCGGATGTATGCCAATCCCTACGCTCGTCGTTTCGACGCGGCGGTCGACGCACTGTTCTTCGGAGCCCTCGAGCGTAGATTCGTGGCGGCGGACGATGCGGACAGGGCGGCCGAGCGTGCCGGGTTTGTACGAGGCACGATCGAAGCAGCGGACACGCTTCTCCGAGAGGCGGTCGAGACCGTGCCTTGCCCGGCGGTTCGACGCCACCGGGCGCGTGCGCGAGCGTTCAGTGCTTTCCACGGACGGCTTCGGGGACCCCGGAGCGTGTTCAGCGATCAACCCGAAATCTTCGGGGTGCAGGAGACGGACAATGCCGCGTGAAGAAGCGCTTCCAGAAACGGAAGGCAAGCCCGCGACGCAGAATCTACCAGAAGCGATTCCGAAGATCGCGATGGAGATTGCGCGTCTCGATCCGGGACCGGCAGCAGCACTCCGCCGCGGCCCCCGCAACGGCGCCGGGGCGGCTGCTTTTTGGAGGCTGCTTGCCAAGTACAGTCCCGTCGACGGCAAGCACAACGAGTCCCGCTGGGGGGGCCTGATTCAGGCGATCGCGATCCTGACTCCGAAAGGCCGGGATCCTGCCAAGAGATCGGCGCACAACCATTCGCTTCCCATGGGGCAGGTGCTCCACTCTGCTCGCATCTCAGACTTGCGCCTTGCCCGCCTTCTGGCGGCCTCGCCTGACTTGCGCTCGGAGCTTGCGGTTCGCATCTGCCGGCGCCTGGCAACCACCGAATTCAACCAGTTCGATCTCGTGACCCTGGGCTATTTCATCCTGTACGGCGATG
Source organism: Vicinamibacterales bacterium (assembly GCA_965206705.1). GTDB lineage: Bacteria > Acidobacteriota > Vicinamibacteria > Vicinamibacterales > UBA8438 > JAJEEA01. Next base: position 611,753 of record CBDBKJ010000003.1, read on the forward strand.
ACAGCACGGACCGCCGGATAGCTCGTGACTACTACCGCGCCGATGCTGCCGCCAGGCGCAGGTCCCAAGATACGGAGACACCGACCGATGCCTGACGCCCGTTTTCTCCAGGTCCACAGCCTGCACGGCTATTCGGCCGTGCTTCTGAACCGCGACGATTCCGGCCTCGCCAAGCGCATCACGTATGGAGGTGCGACTCGCACGCGGATCTCTTCGCAGTGTCTGAAGCGGCATTGGCGCGTAGCGGACAGTGACTTCGCGCTGCAGCGTATCGACGGCGCGACAGCCAGCGTTCGGTCCCGCGAAACCGTGACCCGGCGCGTGATGCAGCCGTTGGAGGGTGCCGGCCACGAACCGGACGCCATCAAGGCGATCGAGACAGCTTTCCAGACTGCCGTGTACGGGGAAAAGGGCGACAAGCGTTCGAACCGGCAACCCCTGCTGCTTGGGGAGCCGGAGATTGCGTATCTCGCCGGCGAAGCGCGGAAGATGGCGCGAGACCATGGAGGCGACCCGACAGCGGCTGAGGACGCGGCGGCGAAGTGGGTCAAGAACTCGAAAGCGAACATGAAAGAGTTGAGAAAGGTCTGCACCATGCCCGGCGGCATTGCCGCCGCGCTGTTCGGCCGCATGGTTACGTCGGATGTCGAAGCCAACATCGATGCGGCCGTCCATGTCGCGCATGCCTTTACGGTGCACTCGGAGGAGAGCGAGAGCGACTACTTCACGGTGGTCGACGATCTGCAACGGACGGAGGACGATGCGGGAGCCGACCACATCGGCGAGACCGAGTTGACTTCCGGGCTTTTCTACGGCTACGTCGTGCTCGACCGCGGCACGCTGCTCGACAATCTGGGCGGAGACACCGAGATGGCCGGCGAGGTCGCGGCGCGGCTCGTTCACCTGATCGCCACGGTGTCGCCCGGGGCAAAACTGGGGCCGACCGCGCCATACGGGTACGCGAGTTGGATGCTGGTCGAGGCCGGCGATCGGCAGCCGCGCAGCTTGGCAGAGGCGTTTCGAGAACCGTGCAAGCCGGCCACTCGGGTTGCTGCCGAGGCGGCGGTGAAGAGCTATCTGGAGAAGTTGGATACAGCGTACAAGACCGGTGAAGTGCGGCGTTTGATGAGTCTTGAAGACGCGGCAATGCCCGGGGCGAACCGGGCGCCGTCGCTGGACGAGCTTTCGGAATGGTCGGGCACTGTGATGCGAACGGGCAGGGCTTGATGCGTTGGATGCATCTGCGATTCCAGGCTCCGCTGGCCGCCTTCGGCGGCGAGATGATCGACGCCCACGGTGTGATTCGGAACGTACCGGCCCAGTCCATGCTGACGGGGCTGCTCGCCAACGCGCTTGGCTGGACGCGGGCGATGCGTACTGAACATCAGGCGTTGCAGGATCGGATCGTCTTTGGCGCCGTGTGGGAGCGGGATGTGGCTTTGAGCCGAATGACGGACTACCAGACCGCACAACTCGGCAAGAACGATCGGGCATGGACTACCCGGGGCGTTCCCGGGGGACGCGGCGGCGGAGCGGCGACATATGCAGGGGCACATCAACGCTGGCGGGACTATCACGCCGACTTGCGTCTGGCCGTTGTGCTTCGGCTCGACCCCGCCGACGCCGACCCCACGATGGAGGCTCTGGCGGCGGCTCTTGATCGGCCTGCAAGGCCACTCTTTATCGGGCGCAAGTCCTGCTTGCCGTCTGCGCGGATTTTCGGGGGTTGGGTGATGGACGCGGCGAATGCGTGTGCGGCCTTGCGTGCCGTGGCGCCAGCGGATGCGAACGGGCTCCTTGCGTTCTGGCCGGAAACCGAGGGGGCGGCTGGCGCCTACCGGACGACGACCCTGACGGACGAACGCAACTGGGTCAGTGGTCTGCATGGCGGGGGGCGCCGCATCTGCGAGGGCTCGCTTTCCGCGTCGAGAGACGAAGCATGACGACCCATCTGATTCATGTGCCGCTCGACATGCGAGGGTTCAGTCGCTGGGCAGGCAATCGGGGGTTGATCCGGGGCGGCTCGTTCGACGCGGGCTACGCGTTCCACGTCCTCCTGTCGGCGATGTTCGGCAAGGGCGTCCTGCAGCCCTTCCGGTTGTTCGCGTCCGAGCGTCGGGCGACTGCGGCGCTCTACGGCTATGCGGATGTAGACGATGCCGGGTTGCGCGATATGGCAGACGCGGTGGCTCCACCGGACTGCCTGGGCGTGCTCGATCCCGAGAAAATGCGGTCGAAACGCCTGCCGCATTACTTCGAACCGGGGCGGCGCCTCGGCTTCGATCTTCGGCTTCGGCCGGTGCGTCGGCTGCGCCACGATCTCGCGGACGCACAGCTTGGCCGCTCGTTGTCCAAGGGTTCGGAGGTGGACGCCTTCAGGGTAGACGTGATCCGGAAGTTCCCATCAGGATGGGCCGATCCCGATGAGGCCGCGGCGAAGGCCGGCGTCACTCGCCAGTCGGTCTACACGGAGTGGCTCTCCGAACGCTTCGGTGATGCCGTCGCGGTGGAGCAGTGCAGGTTGGTCTCTGTCAATCGAACTCGGGCTGTTCGTGGCAGCTCCGGAACGCCGGAGGGGCCGGACGCGATCCTGCACGGAACGCTTGCGGTGTCCAATCAGGAGACGTTCGCGGGAGTTCTTCGGCATGGCGTTGGACGGCATCGCGCGTATGGCTACGGCATGCTTCTCCTGCGCCCGCCGCACCGCCCCGCGCCGGAGCGGTAGATGCTCAAGGGACGCCTCGGACTCGAAACCGCCCGCATTCCGCACGCCGACCGATCCGGGCTCCTCTGGCTCTCGCGTGGCGCCCTGACGGCGCGCGACGGGACGCTCTCTTTCGAGCGCGGCCCGCAGACTGCGGATAACGACCCCCTCGAGCCGGGGCACTACGCCATCCCGTTTCAGGGCGTCTCCATGATTCTGCTCGGTCCCGGCTCGACCGTCAGCCACGACGCGCTACGGCTGCTCGCCAGGCACGGTACGGCGCTGGCCGCCGTCGGCCAGGACGGCGTGCGTTGCTACACCGCGCCGCCGTTGATCGCCGACCGTTCGGGACTCGCGAGAAAACAGGCCAGGGCCTGGGCGGACACCGACGTTCGGCTGCAGGTCGCGCGGCGCATGTACGCCTGGCGCATGGGCGAGGTATTGCCTCATCGCGATATCGCGGTCTTGCGCGGCATCGAAGGCGCCAGGATGAAGGAGACCTATCGGTTGATGGCGATGCAGATCGGCATCGAATGGCGCGGACGCCGTTACGATCGCGCGCGGCCGGCGGCGAACGACCCGCCGAACCAGGCTTTGAATCACGCGGTGAGCGCGGTCGAGGCCGCGGCCGCTATCGCCGTGTCCGCCACGGCGACGTTGCCGCAACTCGGGTTCATCCATGAGGATTCCGGGCAATCGTTCGTGCTCGACATCGCCGATCTGTATCGCGACTCGGTCACCATCCCGGTGGCGTTCCGCGCCGCCAAGAAGGTCATGGGGGAAGCCGCCGGCGAGAACATCGAGCGCGTGACCCGGCGCGAATGCGGGCGCACGCTGAGTCGGGAACGGACGATTCCCAAGATGATCGATCGAATCAAGGCGCTGTTCGACGAAATCGAGGATCCATCCCCGCCGGAGGCGTGACCGTGCCCATGACGGTGGTCGTCACGCGCGACGTGGAGCCGAGATACCGCGGTTTCCTCGCCTCGGCGATGCTTGAGATCGCGCCGGGCGTGTACGTATCGCCGGATCTCTCCGCTGGCGTGCGCGAGCGTGTCTGGACAGTGCTCGAAGATTGGTTCACTACGCTCGGGAACGGCGCGGTCGCGATGATCTGGCGTGACGGCGCCGTCGCCGGAGGCTTGGCGCTCCGACATCTTGGCGATCCGCCAAAGGAGATCCGGGATGCCGATGGCGTACTTCTCGTCAAGAGACTGTGATGTGCTGAGACTCCACGTCGCCGCTCTTTGACAATTGAATCGAGACGAAGATCCGTCAACAATCTGACAGAGGTTTCCCCGCACACGCGGGGATGCCATGCATCGTCGGTTTCCCCGCACACGCGGGGATGGAGAGGTTTCCCCGCACACGCGGGGATGGACCCGACGCACGCCGCCCGCACGGACCCGGTTTCCCCGCACACGCGGGGATGGACCCTTCCCGATCGGCGGAGGTGGTTTCCCCGCACACGCGGGGATGGACCGCTCCAATCGACGCGATGGTCAGCAATAGGAGGGCGGCGGTACGGGTTTCCCCGCACACGCGGGGATGGATGGCGACTTGGGTTTCCCCGCACACGCGGGGATGGACCCGCCACGAGCATCAGGTGCCCCCCCTTGTCACGGGTTTCCCCGCACACGCGGGGATGGACCCCCGCTTTCGCGCCTGCGCCGGGGTCATCTCCGGGTTTCCCCGCACACGCGGGGATGGACCGCTGCATCCATTCGGAGACTCGCGTAGCTGACGGGTTTCCCCGCACACGCGGGGATGGACCGCACAGGAGGAATCCGAGGATCTCACGAGGCACGGTTTCCCCGCACACGCGGGGATGGACCCCTCCGCACCGCCGAATCCCTGGCATCGTCAGAGCGGTTTCCCCGCACACGCGGGGATAAAACCGCTAGCACTGATAAAGCAGGCTTCCGCCAACCGCAGTCGGGCCGCGGGGCGTAAAGCACTGATAAACCAAGACTTGTGCAACAGGCTCGAAAACGTCGATCCTCCCTACGAGAAATTTTTGTGGTACCGAACGTGGTAACGGCTCCGGACCGCCAGATCACTAGCTGACGAGAGGCCAATCCGAGTGCGAAGCCGCCGCACGACAGAAAAGACGGAAGCCACTAACCGTCTCCGAATCTCTCCGAGAAAGGGAGAACGTAGTCCGCCCACCGCTGCATCAGCGCCGTCCGGGAAGCGAAAGGATCTGCGTCGCGGGTGTACGACTTCACCGTGACGTCCGACTCCCCATGCGCAAGCGCGGCTTCGCAAACTTCATGTACGGCCCCTGCGATCTCGATAGTGAACTTTCGAAAAGTGGCCCGGAAACCGTGCATCACGATAGACTGCTTCTTCTCGTCTAGTCTCCCCAACTTCCGGAGCGCGTCACCTACCATTTCCTGAGTGGGGGGCCGGACCTTGCCATAGCGATCCACGACCGGGAACACCAAGGAGCCGTGGCCCTTCAGCTCCTTGGCCCGCCTGAGAACCTCCAGAGCCTGGAGGGAAAGAGGAACGGTGTGCGCTTGCCCCGATTTCATGCGCTCCCCCGGCACCTGCCAACGCGCCCTGGGGAAATCGATCTCTCCCCAGGTCGCGCCAGTGGCCTCGCTGAGACGCGCAGCGGTCAGGACGATGAAGAGCACCACCAGCCTTACGGGCTCTCTCACAGGAAGCTCCAGCCATTCGGCCAGAACCTCACGAGCCTCGTCATGCGGAAGGCTCGGATGGTGGCGGATATGAGACCGCTGCTTCGGAAGGAGTCTCTTCAAGTTGGCAGCAGGATTGTCGACCCGGTAATTCTCCGCAACGGCCCAATCGAAGACAGCCTCGATGTTCTGCCGCAAGAGATAACCGGGCGAGTTGCGGCCGCCCCAGAGCGGGAGGATAATGTCCCGAACATTGCTGAGCGAAATGGTCGCAACCGCCTTATCGCCGATGGCCGGGAGCACGTACTTATCGAAGCCACGGCACCACGAGGCTTCACTCGTCTTCTTCTTCCAATTCGAACGGCGATTTTCGGTGACGATCTCGTAGATCTCACGGAAGGTCGGACTCGTCGGACCCTCGGTGGACACCGCCTTGACTCTGGGATCCCCCCCGTCACGAACCAACAGGAGGTTCTCGATCGCGACACGCCTCGCACAAGCCAGAGTTATCAGCGGGTACGGGCCGAGGCCCAAATCGGTCCGTTGCTTATTGATCGTGACACGCTGAATCCACGAACGCGCGAGACTCGGTCGCACGTACAGATACAACCCGTTCCCGTCGGCGTGTCTGCCGGGAGGCGCGGAATTCACGAACGGAATATTCAACCGGTTGTGAGGATGCCTCCCTCGACGTGACATGACGAGTCCTCCCCGGCGGCAACGGGAGAGCACCCGCCTCACGGTGTCCTTGACGGAAACGGCCTCAAAGGGGCACAATTCCGGCCAGGATCGTGGGTGGGATGAACTCCCGCGCCGCTATCCCCTCCGCGGGCCTGGTAGGACAGACCCTTGGAGAACGGTGTTCGACCTAGCGCCGGGAGCCGTCAGGCTTCCGGCGCACCCTCGCACTCAACTCACGAACTCGACCAAGTCTCGCAGCCAACACCCTCCTCCGCGTGAGCGGGCCGGGCCCGCACCACCGTCGCTCCAGCTGCACCATCGGCACACCCACCTCAAGAACCAAGCCAACGGGCCTGATGCTCCACGCCTGCGTTGAGTGCATGCCGGATCGGCAATGAGTAGAACCCGGCACCAGTACGCTTCGCCAGACGCGGGTGGACCGCTACCAGGCACGACGAATCGTAGCCTGGAAAGAACAGGTGTAGACGGACGGTCAACCGAGAATGGCACCACCTGACACCACCTCCCCCGTGCAGAAGAACCTGCACGGGACCACTGCGACAGAGATCTCCTGCGTTCTAACAGGAGATCTGATCCTTGCCAGACGTGGTGTCCACCTCAGAGGGTGGCGAGTGTCCCAAAAAGGGAGAGCGGCCGCTCTTCCCGACCGCGCGTGGGCCAGATGACCTTGGCGTGAGACCGACATTTTTCTCGGCCTCGTTCAACAAGAGGGTACTTCCCGTGCTGGAGAAAAGTCAAATCGCTGAGGCCCACATCGCCGGACACCGCGTCCGCACGAGGCGGAAGCAGCAAGGGTTCTCCCAAACCCGACTCGCTGAGATAGCAGGAACATCGTGCAGCCAGGTCTCGGCCGTCGAGCACGACCAGAGCGGGATCTCGCTCCGCAACGCGATCGCAATCGCCGATGCGCTCGAAACCTCGCTCGACCACCTCTTGGGCCGGGTCGACGACCCGAGACCGGCCCAGCGAGATCGCGTCCGAGCTGAAAACGAAGACCGCACGCATCCGGGATCTCGAGGAGGGCCACGCAGAGCCGCTGGACCCGGACTGGCAGGAGCACGTCGGCGTCGACCAGCTCGACACCACGGTCGGGGCCGACGGGAAGATCCGCGACGAGACCGTGACCCGCCGACTGAAGTTCCCCTATCATGGCTCCGCAAGCACGGGCTCAGAGCTCACGCGTGCCGGATCGTCCGCATGACGGGCGAGGCGATGGAACCGACGATACCGGACGGATCCGCGATCCTCGTCAACACCGCGGCGACCGACCGCCGCGACCGGAGCATCGTCGTGGTCCGCATCGGGGACCATCAGGTCGTGAGACGCGTGAGGCACGACCCCGACGCCGGCTGGCTCCTGCACTGCGACAACCCGGACAAAACCGCCTGGCCGACACAGCCCTGGCCCGAGAACGCGATCACCGTGGGCGAGGTCCGGTGGCTCGGACGCACCTTTATATAGAGGAACCGACACGTCGACACGGACGGAAGCGGTAAAGCCGCCCAACGGGTGCAAGCCGGTCGCCGCAATCCAGGGCGAGATCGCCGAGAGCGACAAGCTGTCCCAGCCGCGGGCGAGAACACCCGCAGTCCTGGGCTGACGAGCCAACGCGTTCTGACGATCCATCAGGCGGCACCACGGAACGGACACAGTCGAGAAGAAGGCGAACCGACGATCACCGAAGAGCGCCCGCAGGATCGAAGACGCCGATGTGGACGACCGCCTCAAGCAGCTGATGAAAACGAGATTGCTGCTCCTGCAGATCCCGCACGGCCCGACCGCAACGCCGTCGCACCGGCGACTCACCGGACGGACTGCGCTGACAGGCATCCAAAGCCAACCGCTCCTGCTCCACCCCGTCAACGCACTCGGCCAAGACCGCGTGAGCACCGCGGAGCCGATCGACGGACACCGCCAGATCGTCAGCGACCAACACGGCGACCGACGACGCCCACAGCGGCCCGTCCGACGAGACGTCCGCGGGACTGTTCGTGTACGCGGTCAGCCCGAACTCACCGCGAGCGATGAGTTCGCCGGCGGCGTCCCGAGCGGTGACCAAGTCGCCGGCAACAACAGGCCGGGCACGCTCCGACCGGCGCGACGGCACAGTCAACCACCGGTCACGCGCCAGGGCGACACCCGACCCGGCGAACGCGACCAGATCCAGCGGAAGCCAGCCGAGCCAAGCACCGCAACGGAGGTCGAGATCGTGAGCCTCGCCGCCGAACACGTGCACGGGATCAGCGCCGACGGCGCCAACGCGGTAGACAGATACGTGAGCCACAAGCCACCTCCATGTTGAACGCGACGAGCTCACCGGCCGAGAGCCGCGACGGGACCCGGCAGACGAGTCACCGGAACGTCCGGAAGGACGACACCTTCCGCGACCACGCTCCGGCGCACGAGCTTCACCGAACCCCCTTCCGCCGGCACGGTCACCATGTCGTACACGCGCCACCGCCCGCCTCCGTCGAAACGCGCCAAAGCCGCCACGAGTCGCGCGGCTTCTGCAACATCAACGCACTCGCGAACCTGCCAGCAGCGCTCGCGCGAGCCGAGCGGGCGCCAGCCGAGAGCGAAGACAGACTTCTTGACCATGTCTCGTGATCTCCGAACCACTAACGCCCCGCCTGCCGGGAAGGAGTCGACTCGAGCGGACGGCCGACCGCCGCCTCCGCAGGGAGCAGGACCAGATCCAGCAGGTCGTCGACCCGCCGCACGTAGTGCACTGTGATCCGGCACCGGACATCACCGGCGACATCCTGCTCGAAATGCTTCCAGTTCTCCCGAGGCAGGACCACATGGGTCAACCCGCGCCGACTCGCACCCAAGACCTTCTCCTTGATACCGACGACCGGGAGAACGTGGCCCAACAGCGTGATCTCGCCGGTCATGGCGAAGTCGGCCCGGACCGCGCGGCCTGTGAACGACGACACCAGAGCCGTCACCAGCGCGACCCCACCCGAGGCCCCGTCCTTCTGCTCCACGGCTGCCTGCACATGCAGATGCAAATCCGTCTCCCGGAAGGCGGCCTCGTCCAGGCCGTACCGCCCCGCGTTCGCCCGGACCCACGACACGGCCGTCCTGGCCGACTCCTTCATCACGTCACCCAGCGACCCCGTCAAGGTGAGCTCCCCAGCGCCGGGCATCCGGCATACCTCGACGAACAGCACGTCGCCGCCGTACGGCGTCCACCCCAGCCCGATCGCAACACCCGGCAGCCGCATGCGATCCGCGACATCAGGCTCGACCAACGTCGGTGCGCCGAGCGTCTCGGCGACCGTCTCCGGCGTGATCACGGCCTTGGACATCTCTCCCTCGGTCCGGCGGCGCGCCACCTTCCGGCACAACGTGTCGAGCTCATTGAGCAGAGACCACAGGCCGTTGTCCCAGGCGTAGCCGCGGATCACGGACCGAAGCGCCTCGTCGGTGACCTCGACATGCTCGGGGGCGAGCCCGTTCAGCCGGATCGCCGCCGGCAACAGGTGCTCGACCGCGATGACCTGCTTCTCCTCCGGGGTGTACCCCGGGACATCCACCACCGTAAGCCGTTCGCGCAACATCGACGGCACAGACCGCGAACCGGTGGCCGTCGCCACGAAGAGGACATCGGACAGATCGAAGCGAAGATCGAGGTAGCGGTCGCGGAAGGTGGCGCGCTGACCCGAGTCGAACAGCTCCAGCACCGCAGGCGGCAGGTCGCCCCGGTCGCTCAGCCGGTCGAGTTCGTCCAGGACGAACACGGGATTCCCGGCGCCGACACGCCGCAGTTCCGTGATGACCCGGCCGGGCCCGCCCCTGGGGTCACCCAGCAACGCAGCGGCGTCCACCAGCTCCCCGCAGTTCACCTGCGCGGAGACGCGCCCGAGGGCCCTGGCCAGAGAGTGGGCGAGCGACGTCTTGCCGACCCCCTCCGGGCCCTTCAGGCAGAGCACCGGATTCGGCCGCTCGGGATTGAGGACATGCACGGCGACATGGTCGAGGAGACGTTCCTTCACCCCGGCGAGGCCGGCATGGTGCTCGTCCAGCTTCGGGCGCACCTGGGCCAAGTCAACCTTCTGGACGGTGCGGAGGTTCCACGGAAGATCCGCAAGGCACTCCAGGTACTCCCGGGAACGGATGTACTCCGGATCCGTCGACGCCCAGCCGGACGACGACAGGCGGTCGGAGACCTGACGACCCTTCGACCGCACTTCGGAAGGGATGGCCGGAGCGTCGAGCCGCCGACGGAGACGGTCGAGCCCTTCGGCGTCGCCGGTGTCGGTGCCGAACCACCGCCGGACGTCCCTGGCCGTGACGCGCTCACGGTCGAGCGCTCGGTCCCCGGTCTCCCGGCCGAGCGCCACCTTTCTACAGACGGTCTTGATGCGCCGGGCGAGCTGCCGGATGCCCGGCTCACTGGTGTAGTCCCGGATGATCTGACGCAACGCGCCGTCAGTGATTCGAACCGGCGTGGGCATCAGACCCGCGGCCTTGTTCTCCCCCGGAATCAGATGCGTCGTGGCGATGGCGACCTTCTCGGCCTCGGTGTAGCCCGACAGCTGGACGACCTCAAGGCGGTCCTGCAACGGCGGCGGGATCTGCGTCCACTCGTTCGCGGTCGCGATGAAGAGGATCTCCGACAGGTCGAACGGGATCCCGACGAACGAGTCGCGAAAACGGCCCTGCTGCTCCGGATCGAGTACCTCGAGGAGCACCGCGGCGGGCGCGGGCCCGACCTTGTCCACCTCGTCGAGCACGACGACCGGGTCTCTGTACCCGACCCGCCGGAGCTCGCGGAGGATCGAGCCGGGTTGAGACCTGTACCACGTGCGGTTGTGGCCCCGCAGGTCCGTGTCGTCGTGGAGGCCGCCGCACGGCAGCCGCACGTACCGGCGCCCCATGGCCTGGGCGATGGACTGCGCCAGCGAGGTCTTCCCGACCCCAGGGGGGCCGAGGAAACAGAGAACGGCGCCCGTGCCTCTCGGGTTGCGCTTGCGCGCGGCCAAGTACTCGATGACCCCCGCCTTCGCGTCCTTGAGCCCCGCCTGTCGGGCGTCCAGCACTCGCCGGATGCGCTTCAGGTCGATCGCGGCGTCGTTGCGCTTCGTCCACGGGAGATTCTCCAGCCACTCGATCCAGGGGCTCGGCCGGGAAGCGTCGCTGCTCGTATCGGAGGAATTCCGCACCCGTTCGGCCTCGATGGCCTCCCGCACAGCCAAGGGCAACGGGTCGACCGAGCCAACCCCCAGGAGCGCGGGGACGAGACCCGACGTGACCATGTCCGGCCCCTCGGTCTCCGGCGACCGTCGCAGCGCGACCTGACGACAGATCTCGGCGAGGCATCCCTTCAGGTCCTTCACGCCCGGTTCACTGGTGTAGTCCAGAATCACCCGGCGGATCGCCTCTGGCTCGAAGCTGATGTCACCCCGGGACGCGGCCGTGCGCCACGGCTCGCCCGCGCCGCCTGCGCCCGCCAGCGGCCCCGTCGACAACGCCCTCAACTCCTCGACCGAGGAAACGACCCGATCGGCGACGACGGTCGGACAGGCCACGGGTGCGACCGGACCAGACAGCGACGAGACGGCTCCCGCCGACGCGGCCGAGGCCGCAGGTTCGAGGGCCAAGATGCCCGCCGACGTCGGCAGAGGGTCGTCGAACGGACGGGCCAACAGATGCTCTTGGGCGATCGCCAGCTTCTCCTGCTCGGTGTACGCCGGCAGGTCGACGACGTGCAGGCAATCCCGCACCTCCGCGGGAATCGCGCCGACATCGGTCGCCGTTGCGATCCACAGGACCCCCGAGAGATCAAGCGGGACAGCGAGGTACGCGTCCTTGAACGCCGTGCGGTTCGACGGGTCCAAGACGTCGAGCAGCGGGTGGGGATCCTCGTCAGCGTCGCCCGCCTGGTCGATCCCCTCGAGGATGAAGACAGGGTTGTTCACCTTGGCGTCGCGCAGGCCGTCGACCACGCAGCCGGGGGTGCGGCGATACGACCCCAGAATCTGCCGCTTGGTCGCCTCGCCGTCGAGGGACACGCTCACGGGCTTCCGGCCGAGAGCCTCCGCGATCGCGTGCGCCAGCGACGTCTTGCCGGTCCCCCGGGGACCGGCAAGACAGAGGACAGAGGCCCGAGCCTGAGCCCATCCCGGGCGAACGACGAGGGCGGGCAAGGCGTCCGCCTCCGCGCGACGGCACGAGCACGGACCCTCGAAGGTGAGGAGGTCGCGCGCCTCGGGACACGACCCCAGGAACCGGAGGATGCGGGCCTGGACGCCGTCGAGGGCGGCGTGGGTGCGGCGCAGAACCTGCGCGACGTGTTCCGTGTCGAACCGCTGTGGCTCGGACTTCGTCCACGGCAGGTCGAGCAGCACCCGAACCCGATCAAGCTCCGCCTGGGCCGCCTCGGCTCCCGGGCCCAACGCGTGGGCCACTCCGTCGGACAGCGCCTCGTGAACAGCACTGGGCATACCGGCACGATCGAGCGCCCTGACGGCTTGATCGACGCGCGCGCCGGGCGAGAGAAAACCACGCACCGCGTCGAACCACGAACCGCCGGGCGTGCGGGCTTCCAAAGCCGAAACGACCTCGGGAGAACGGCCGGGGAACAGCTCGGCCGCCCCGTCGGGATTGACGGCCGCGTCGTGAAGCAGGTCGAGCGCCCGAGCCTCGTCCACGGGAACGGCACGGCCGGACACCGTCAAGTCGGGAAGACCCCACAGATGGCGCTGCTGCGCCGTCGTGACCACGTAGGCGGCGTTCCGCGGACGGGATCCGGCGGCAACGGAGTCCGACTCGCCGCTCGCGACCGCCGCAGAGGCACCGCCGAGCGCGTCGAGAACTTGCCGGTACTCTTCGAGCGTCGACGGGTAGACGAGCTGAACCTTGACGTCATTTCTGCACCGCAACAGCTTCGTGCGCATGACCGGCCCTGACGGGAGGTAACTCCGTGGTAAACTTGAACCTGGGTCGCGTTGACCCCTGGGTTGTTAAGACCAGCACGATTCAACCAGTACTGGACCGTGCTGTCAACCCCCATCGAGCAGAAATGCGGGGAGAAGAACTCACCGAACGGCAACAGGAGGTTCTGGACCACATCCGGGAACACATCCGGAAGTGGGGCGTGCCCCCGTCCCGCACCGACCTCACGCGGAGCCTGAAGCTCGTCTCGGGGTCGGCCGCGGCCTACCACCTCCACGCTCTCGAGAGGAAGGGCTGGATCCAGCTCAACCCCGGGATGGACCGGGGCATCAGACTGCTGCGAGAGGGGACGCCCGTGTTCGACCCCGACGAGCTACCCGAGGTAGCCGCCGGAACGCCGATCCTGGCCGACGAGAGCAAGGCGGTCATGCGGGTGCCCGACGACCTGGCCCGCCGACTCCACCCACAGGCGGATCTCTACGTCGTGGTGCGGGGCGACAGCATGTCCTCGGTCGGGTACAGGTCCGGCGACATCGTCGCGGTGAAGCGCACGCCGAACGCGTCTGAGGGCGACATCGTGGTGGCCAGGATCGGCACCGACATCACGCTGAAGTGCTTCCACCGACCGAGCGAACGATCGAGTCGAGCTGCGACCGTGCAGCAAGAACCCCGAGCACTGCGCCATCGTGATCGATGAACAGACCGAGGACTGGGAGATCGTCGGCGTAGTCGTGGGCGCCATGATCGGCACGCCGCGACAGGCGCCTCCCGAAGCATGAAGCCGGTCTCGTCATCAAGGCCGAACACCAGCGACAGGACGTGACGGACATGGAAGCCGCCAGAGAGACGCGGCTTACCAAGCGAGCGCGTACCGCGCCCTGCGCCACGAACACCGCCCGAACGTCGACCGCGCCGACGAGTCTGCGCCGAACCCTCAGCATCACGATGACGCTCTGGGCTAATGGCCCGACCGCCGGAGCGGAGAAAGCCTCAAGCAAAGGTTGACACTGGCTCGCGGAGCAGCTACGTCCAGCGATGTCAGAGGTCAGCGAGTCGCGCTGACCTCTCCTCGTCGTGGGCGGACGAGAGCAACCCGACCAAGCCCGCCCCAGGGCGGGTTATCAGCGGGAACCGGGTGCATGACACCCACGCCAGATCAAGGAACGGTGCGTAGAACAGAAGACCGCCTACGCAAGTGCCTGCCCGCGCCAAGTCAGAACACTGCCGTTCCCGATGATCAGGCGGACAGCAACCTCACGCGCCGCGTTCGTCGGTGTCGAGAACGGCTCGCTGACGTTGCCGAAAACGGCCTTGACAGCATTCCGATCGCGATCGCGCCCCAGAATCTTCTCCAGAACATCACGATTGTCGTCCTTCCGAAGATCCGCGCTCAGGTGGATGCGGCGCGCGCAGAACTCGCTTCCGTTATAGTCCGTATCAAGGAGCCACATCCGAACCGTCTCCGGGGTCATGAAGCTGGCCTCCCCGGTCACCGGATTGTACTCGTGCCACCCGTGCACGTGGACTCGGTGATGGCTCTTGTCCAGCTTCTCGACCTCGACGGTCGGCTCCGCAACCAAGAGAAGAGGCGATTCGGGATCGCTCTTGCGGCGCTTGACCTCTCGGAGGTGAAGCTCTGTGCCAGCCTCGATCCGCGCGACGGGAATCTGGTACTCCCCACCGTCAAGAGCTTGATGCGAACCGCCATCGATCTCCGCGCCGACGACGATGAGGGCGAGCTTGTTCTCCCGCTGATGACGGCTGAGCGCCTCGCGCACGTTGCGCTGAATGCTGTCGGTACCAACCAGGGCATCCTGGGGCCAGATCGCGATCACGGCATCCAGCTTCTTCCCGGTCGTGTGGTCGATCAGACAGCAACGGTGCGTGATCCGGCCCACCTGATTGTTGTCGGAGTCGCCAGCACCCACGCTCTCCAAGGCTTCGACCATCCAGCGGGTACCCTCGTTCGAGCCAATACCCTTCTCGTCTAGCATCTGTAGGATGTGCTCGCGCCAACTGAGCTGGCGAGCCGTTTCCCGCGGCGTGAGCAGCTCTTCCGGGCTGCGATACACATCCAAGTACTCGGTCTCGACAGTGAACCGACTCGCGACCCGCCTTCCCTTCTTCGCGCCGACGGGGCGGTCGACAAGCCACGTCCACTCGCGCTTCGCGCGCTTGCCAGGACGACCGCGGTAAGCCAACGTGGCAGCCGACACGTAAAGCATCCGCTCGACGACGATGCCCGTCGCAGGATCCCGGTCTCCGCGGGGCTGATCGCCCAGTCCCAGCTGACCGACCTCAGCCCGAAGCTCGTTTTCGCGCTGAAATCCAGCCGGGGTGCCGACCAGAAGGTGTTGAGTGTACGACCGCACCAGAACCCGCTCACGCGACACGGCGAGCGCCTCACGAGACGTGTCGATGCCGATCCAGCGCCGACCCCACTCTTCAGCCACGACGGGCGTCGTACCCGACCCGGCGGTCGGATCAAGCACCAGATCACCCGAACGCGTCGTCATCAACATGCAACGCTGAATCGCGAGCTCGCCAGTTTGGGCGGGGTATCGCTTATCGCTAGGGTTAATCGGCTTAGGCCACAGATTCGTGAGACGGCGCCCGGGCATCTCCGCGCGCAAGTGCCTATAACTCAACTGCTGCGCGGTCGCTCGTGGACTTCCAGGCTGAGCGTTGCTCCACAGACGGTCGTCTGCCGCCAACTTCTCGAGGCCCTTACGGTCTACCCTCCACTGATAGTTCTCGAGTCCTTCCGGTCCAAACTGGATGCCGTTCCACGTAAAGGGCTGCCCCTGTCCAGCTCCCTCCGGCGCTGCACCCTGAGACGTCAAGCCCTGCATCCGCCACACGACGGTTCCCTCTGGTATGTTCCGTTTCGGGTCGCGACGCTCCTCCGGCTTCAGGACCCGCCTTCCGTCGGGAAAGTCGCCGCCACCACCGCCAAACGTCTGCGTGTCGCACCATTCCTCGATAGTCTGCTCTTCGTAGAGCGCCTGAAACAACATCTCCTCGCGATTTCGGGCGTACCACAGAATGTAGTCGCCAGACTTCGCGATCGACTTCGTGGAACTGCCGCCACCGCCGGTCGCATACGAGATCGTCTCCACCCGATTCTCGACCCCAAAGACTTCGTCGAGGACCATCGCACACCGGTGCACGTTGACGTCGCCGATCTGCATGAAGAAGCTGCCCGACTCCGTCAGGAGCTCGCGCGCGAGCACAGCGGTCTCCCGGACCGCATCAAGATACGAGTGAACCCCGCGATCGTACGTGTCGATGAACGCCCGGCGCGTGAGCGTGTCGTTCCCCAGCTTCGCGTCGAAGTCCATGCCGTACGGAGGGTCGAAGTAGACCATCTGGACCGAACCGCCCAGATGCTCGTGCTCAAGAAGCGACGCCATCGCCCGGCGGGCGTCGGCGTGGATCAAGCGGTTCGACCAGTTACCGGCATGCTCGTACCACTCAAGCCGAGCCGCTCCAGGCTCCCGGTACTCGTTGAACGAGACGAACATGTCGGGCTGCCCGTTCTTTGGGCGCAGCGCGTCCAACCACGCCGACGGGTCGATCTGTTCTGCCCGCATCAGCATCGGCGCGACCGCAGTCTTCTTCTCCGGAGCCCGATTCCACTCAAGGCGGGGCTCGGTCGGCCGAGGCTCCCGCACGTCCTTCCGATGCTGACGAGGCTTCCGGCGCTCCTCGGAGGCCGTCTCTACGGCCTCCACGCTCGGGTTGTTAGACCGGCGGGTGCCATGCTCGTACGCGCCAGAATCGCTCATCTCCCGACCGCCTCCTCTAGGCCGCGCTCGATCAACGCAGCGATGTTGCTGCCCGGCACAACCTGCACGTACGCCCAGCGGTGCTCCGGAGCACCATCGGCGGCGGCCGCCTGATCGGCGCACAGCGCCCACCATTCACGGGTCCAGCGGGCCTTCTCCGAAGCCTTCGGATCCTGCGGTCCCTTGCCCTCTACTATGAGATGAGGCACGACCCCAGGAAGTGCAGCCCCCGATCCAGCACGGACAGGCTTCGCCCGCGCGAAGAAATCCGGGACGAACTTCGCCCACTTCCCCTCGGTCTTGTAGGGGATCTCGAACCGCTCGGGGCCATGGTTCCGGACGACAGCGTCGATGTCCGGATGCCCGTCCAGAACGTCCGCAATCACCATCTCAAGGCGGCTGTGGCACACCGCGACGTTGAGCTCCGACCGCTCGAGCGGGACGATCTTCGTGAGCGTCGTCTTGAACGGGCGCCAAGTACCAGCGCAGCGCCGAGGGCGATGGGGGTCGGCGGGAACGCCGACGCGGGTGACAAGGTCACCACCAACGCTCTCGATCGCATAAACGATCTGGTCCCGAGCCTCGTCCTGGACGTTGGGATCGAGCAACACGCGGTACTGGTCAACAGCGATGTTCACCCGCTCGTACGCGAGCCACTGGCGGACCACCGCCAAGCAATGGCTGAAGAGCCGCGCGCTGCGGTAACGGGTCGCTGAGTCCTCGTCGCTCCACCGCTGCGACAAGATCCTGGCGACCGCGGCCGCAAGCTGCCACACCGGCTCGTCGGAATGGCTCGGTTGCTGGTTCACCAGGATCCGGTCACGGCCGATCGGTCCGCGCACCTGGGCCCAGCGAACCTCAATGCCACCGGACTTCGCCGTGAGCGTCCACGCCGTCACGCGATCCGGGTTAAGCCGAACCTCCGGGGTCTCATGAACGACCGCGTAGTCCTTAAAGTCCGGGACGTCGATGCGGAACGGGACCCGGTGGTCGTCAACGACGTGCACGTCGGTCTGGGGCTTCGCGGGGGAGTCGCGGCCCTCACCGCTGCCCTGAATCCCATACCGCTCGAACGGGACACCCAGAACGGTGGCATAGCTCGCCTCGAACCGCTCGGTGACCTGGCCGGTATCCTGACGACGGGCCTCGATCCGGTTCTCGTAGTCGTGGCGCCTGAGCGCCCGGCCCATCGTCTGCTCACAGAGCAGCTGACTGCCGAACTTCCGGTAACCGAGGATATGAGTTACCCAGCGGCAGTCCCACCCCTCGGTAAGCATGCCGACGCTGACGACGCAGCGAACGTGGCCGCCGGCCGAACCTGGCACAGCAACCGTGGCCAAGATCTCCTCGAGCTGACGGCTGTCCTTGACGTCCTGGACACCAATCGCGCCCTGATCGAACCGGTCACCCTCGCTCTTCTCAGCAGCGCCGGCGCCCTTCGAGTACACGAGGATCGTCCTCGCTGGCCGCTCAAGGCACTCCGCCTTGGAAGCCCCCTGACGGGGCACGTTCGACAAGAGGGAAAACCCGCCCTCCGGGGAGTCGTACAGGTCATCGGTGCCCGGCCGAAGCCGGCCACCGAGCATGTCCATGAACGCACGGGCGTTCTTCTTCGAGTTGGCAATGATGATGACCACAGGATGACCGACTGATGAATCCCGCTCCGCCTGCGCCTGCCAAACCGCGAACGTCTTTTCGTAGTCGCTGTACAGAAGATGCAACGCGTTCCGGACCTTCAGGCGACTCTCCGCAGAGTCGAGATCGCGACCGTTGTTGTCCTCGTAGAGGTTCTGCAAAATGCGCCGATCGGCCTGGTCAGTCCGCCTAGGCGGCATCGGGATCGTGACGAGCCCGGCCTCCATGGCCTCCATCAAGGCGAACTCGCTGACGATCCACGGCACCAAGGGCTCGTCCGTCTTGATCTTGACACCAGTCGGCTTATGCGTATTGCGCGGATCAATGAAGATCGGGGTCGCAGTGAGGTCGATGATCTGGGCCACCCGAAAGTGCCGGTGGTTGTCGAGCTCATGGATAGCCTGCATCCAGACACCCTGGCTCGTGCCGCTACGCCGGGTTGTCTTCGCGTCGGCCGCCCGCTCCCAACAGTGGTGAGCTTCGTCGTTAAGCACGACGACGCGGTCACCGTGGCGGGAACTGGGTCGGCCAAGGAGGCGAGTCCACATTTCCTCGTACGTCTCGATTGACTCCGACTCATCAACACGAGCCCAAGCGAGGGTCTCGCTCCGCTTTCCCGGGGTCTCAAGACCGCCTAGGGCCGCGTGTCCCGCGGGGCTGGAGCTTCTCGAAGTTCAAGACAGTGACGTGAACCTGAGACAGCCGACGCCGCAAAGCGGGCGGCAACAGTCGCTGCTGATCGTACGGGTTGTCCGTCCGGCGCGGATCGAGGACACGCAGCTGCCGGGCGATAGTTCGCCCAGGCGCGACGACGACGATGCGACCGATATTCCGGGCCAGCCCGAGGCTGTGGTGACGGTGCTCCGCGCGACGGTTGACGGCGTACCAGGCGATCAGCATCGCCATCACGTTCGTCTTGCCGGTACCCGTCGCCATCCGGCCATGGCGAGCCTCGTCAGGCCGCGGCTCCACTCCTGCCCCAGCGCTTTCAGCCGTTTGACGACCTCGTCGGCCCGCCGTTGCCGACCTCGCTCAAGTAGACGACCGTCTCCGATACGGACTCGCGCTGGGCGTAGAACGGGCTGTAGAGCGGGCCCTCGCCAGGCGGGCGGGCCCAGTACTCGAGGAGCTGCCGAGTGTTCTCGGTCGCGCAGGCGATCAGCATCGCCATCACGTTCGTCTTGCCGGTACCCGTCGCCATCCGAATGGCGAGCCTCGTCAGGCCGCGGCTCCACTCCTGCCCCAGCGCTTTCAGCCGTTTGACGACCTCGTGCCCGCCGTTGCCGACCTCGCTCAAGTAGACGACCGTCTCCACGGACTCGCGCTGGGCGTAGAACGGGCTGTAGAGCGGGCCCTCGCCAGGCGGGCGGGCCCAGTACTCGAGGAGCTGCCGAGTGTTCTCGGTCGCGCCCGGCCAGTGGCGGTCACGCCAATCTCGGACCTCTGCACGCAGGGTGTCGATGATCCCGGAAACCGACGATCCATCTGGACGACTCGCGAGCAGCTTCAGCTGCTCCGCGCGGGGCGCTCCCATCGGAAGAGACTGCTCAGCCGGACGCCGCCCCGCCACGACCTCCCCGGTCGTCTGGTGGTGCTCAAGCTTCCAGTGCCGATCGGGCTCGTCGTACGGCGTGTGCAGAACAGGCTGGTGCTCATGATGTTCGCCAGCTGGCGCGGGCGAAGACGGCGTGTCGGTCATGCTGACTCATCCATGCTGGGAAGACACCTGCCCCAGAGCGGCGTCATCGTACAACAGCCTGCAGAGGATTGCGGGACAGCAGCAAGCCTACACGAGCGGGTCACGACCGTCTCGTGACTCCACGACCGGATACACGAAGACGAGATTGTGCAGATCAGCCTGCTGGCGGAAGTCGCCCCCCAAGACGACACGACTCGCGGGCTTTGGGCCTTCGGCGACCCGCTGTAGCTGACGCATAGCGTCGAAATGTCTGCACCAGGACCACCGCAATGGCGAAAACGGGCGACCGGTCTCCAGCAGCTACCGACCCCCGACAGCAACTCTTGGATCGGCGGCGACAGCCGACCCCGAATACTCCCCAGGTCGCGGCGCGAGGCAGGTACGACAGGTAGCTGCGAGTCCGCCGAACAGACGCCGGAACAGCCCGCCGCCGCGAGCAGCGTAGCGTTGCCCGGTACCCGCCAGACTGGGCCATCCCGCTCCCCATCGGGCGCAACATCCGCGAAGCACCCCGCCAAGCGAACGCTCCGCCCCAGAAGCTGCACCCGCCTTGTACAATCCGTGGGCTGCATGGACGGCGGGCCGCCCGACGGCAAGCACACCGGGACGGAGTCGACAGCGACCGACCAGAGCCAAGAGAGATGATGAAATCGAACAACAGCAAGAGCACCGGAACCGCTACCGCAGCCGTCGGCGTACTGGCGGTGCTGGCAGCCGCCATGGCGACGCCCGCCCCAGCGCGGGCGCAGAACGCGACCTTGAACGGTTTGGTCATCGCCCCCGAAGCGCGGTGCAGCCCGTACGACAGCGACGACTACCGGTACAGCCAGTCGGTCGAGGACCGCATCATCCGCAGCCTCGGCGGCGTCTACGGACCGTACACAGGGCACTGGTTCGAGTCGAAGCGGGAAACCGACATCGAGCACATCGTGGCCCGGTCCGAGGCCCACGACAGCGGCCTCTGCAGGACCAACCAAAGAACTCGGAGGCGGTTCTCCGAGGACCTGCGGAACCTGACGCTCGCGGCGCCAAGCGTGAACCGCAATCAGAAGCGGGACCACGACGCGGCCGGCTGGCTCCCGCCGATGAACCGCTGCTGGTTCGCGGCACGCGTCATCAACGTGAAACGGGCCTACGGCCTGACGGTCGACCGCCGCGAGCGCGACGCCCTGGCGCGCGCCCTCGCGGAATGCGAAGACACCGACATCGACATGACACCGCGCGGAACCATCGCAGCAGCGTCGCCACCCGAAAGCCACGGGTCGACGACGGCCACCGGCGACACCGACGCGCTCGCGCTGTACGACGACAACGGAAACGGCCGGATCACGTGCGCCGAAGCGCGCCGCCACGGCATCGCGCCAGTTCCGCGGACCCACCCGGCGTACCAGTACATGCGGGACGGCGACAACGATGGCGTGGTCTGCGAGTAGACAACTCCGACCACGAGGAGGAGTGGCTCCCGTTCCCCAGAGACGAAACATTCGCCGGAGCCGCTGCCGTACATCCTCGAGGTCGAGGCGGTCTAGACCACCTCACTCGACGTCCAGATCATCTCGGAGCGGGACCAGTCGTTGACCTTCACACCTTCATCCCAGGCGAAGTCACCCACCCTCTGACGACCCCGGAGTCGAAGACAGTGAGCACGGTCGCGACAGCCGAAGACCTGAAGGCCTTGTACGAGAGGCAGCTTCGGTACGACATCGGCAACCTCGGTCTCGGATTAGAGGAACGCCGGGGCTTCTGGCAACTGCTCTCTGCGTCGAGGCACATGCGGCCGGGTGAGTTCCACGAGGAGGACCACGCGCAGGTGTGGTTGTGGAGCGATCTCCACCTCGGCCACGCCATGACGATCAGCGTCTTCGACAGACCCTACAAGACCCCCGATGAGATGGACGACGCCCTGTTCGGGGCATGGCGACGGGTAGTAGAGCCCGAGGACACGATCGTGATCTTGGGCGACATCGCGATCGTGGGTCTCTCGGGCCATCGGCTGAAGCGGTTCCGAACGGCACCCGGCCGGAAGATCCTCGTGGTCGGCAATCACGAGTTCGACGACACCTTCGGGGGACATCTTGACGGATTCGACGAGGTCTTCAGCACCATCTACGTGCCGGGCAGCCCCGAGTTGCTCCTGACGCACGTGCCGCTCCGGCAGGTTCCAGAAGGTTGCGTGAACGTCCACGGGCATCGGCACACGGGAACTCCGCCGGGAACTCGACACATCAACGTGGTGGTCGAGCAGGTGGGGTATCAGCCGAGATCGCTGACGGCAATTCGCCGTCTCGCGACGTCTTTGGCCAAGGGCGAGCGGGTGCCGGGGCAGACGACGGCCGAGCAACTGACCCACGTTGGCCCTGCGGGCGCGTGACGTCTGACTGCACCGTAGTCGACCACCATCTCATCCGTCGTCACCACGGTCGCCCCCGTGGTCGGGGGCCAGGGGGACCAAGAAGCGGCTGGAGGACGGCGCCCCCGGGCGCGCCAAACCCATGGTTACCGCCGGCGAGATTCGAGACCTCTGGGAAGCCGATCTGCGGGAAGAAGCCGCACGGCTGGACGAGCCCGAACCCCAGCCCTGGGAGGAGCTGGCGTACATGCGCTGGCATCTCCTCCGGACGGACATCCCGGTGATCAGGCCGGACCCGGAACGGACATGGCTGTGGAGCGACCTTCACCTGGGAGACGACACGTTCGCCCTGCTGAAGCGTCGACCATTCCCGACCACCGAAGACATGAACCGGGAGCTGCTGGCCAGCTGGCGGGCGACAGTCCGACCGGACGACCTGATCATCTGCCTGGGCGACGTCGCCGTAGCGAACTTCTGGACTGATCCGGAGCACGTGAACGACGTGAGGACCTGCCCGGGCCGGCGGCTCCTCATCAGGGGGAACCACGATGTGCGGCAGCGCGAGCAGCTGCAGGCGGCAGGCTTCACCGACCAGTACTGGGCGGTGATCCTCGACACCAATCCCCCAGCGGCCGTCACACACCTTCCGCTCCGTCGGCGGCCCGTGCCGGCGGTCAACATCCACGGACACCTGCACGGCGAGGAAGACGCCACCGAGCGACACGCAAACGTCACCGTCGAACGCACCGGCTACAAGCCGATCCGGCTCGACGAAGTACTGGAACGGGTGAGTAAAAGATGAACCCGCCGAACGGACCACGCCTACCTCAGCACTACCGGAACCAGCGGATCGCCTTCTCGACCGTGTGATGGTCGACGCCGAAGTGGAGACTGATGGCCCTCACGCTGCCGCCCGCAACTTCACGCCGAAGGACGCGTTCAGGACCGGACACCGCCGGCGACCACCCAAAGTGATCCACCGACAAGACGTCCGACCAGACGGCCGCCCCCGCAACACCCCACCGGCCGAGGCGAAACAGCGCAGACCGTCGTGCCGAAGATTTGCATTGAACCGATGGGTCGGCGCGAGAGAGATCCTGCGCTCGGCAGTCTGCACGTACGGAGAGCGACAGGTACCCCAAAAGGCGATTCAGCCCGAAGACCCACCAAACGGCACTCAACCGAGTCAAAATGTGGTACTCAACGTGGTAACCGAGCCGAG
>CBDBKJ010000004.1:0-1186588 GCA_965206705.1 Vicinamibacterales bacterium
CTTCTTTTTCTTCTACTTTTCGGAGCATTTCGGGCCGCGGGTGCGACGGGTGAGCGCAAAAAACTCCGTGGACTCGGTTAGGCGATCAATGGTCACTGACATGCCGGTGCCGCTCCCCGCCCCCGCCGAACAGCAGGCTATCGCCGACTGCCTCTCAGCGCACGAGACCTTGATCGACGCGCAAGTGGCTAGACTCGCCACCTTGCGGACTCACAAGCAGGGCCTGCTGCTACAGCTCTTTCCCTCGCTGGGCGGGCAGTGAGTCATGAGCGACGCAACGACGTTCATGGACCTCATCGCCCTCGCCGCACACCTGCGGCAAGAGCTGGAGACCAAGAAGTTCGTCCTGCTTTATGCCTACAACGGCACCGGCAAGACACGGCTGTCCACGGCCTTCAAAGACCTCGGCAAAGCCGTCAACACAGATGGCGAGACAGAAGAGCGCGACACACTCTACTTCAACGCCTTTACCGAAGACCTGTTCCTGTGGGACAACGACCTGGAGAATGACAGCGAGCGGAAACTGAAGCTAAACACGGCTTCGACCTTCTTCGTGGGTCTCGAGTCCATGGAGATGGACAATCGCATCCGCACCCTGCTCGACCGCTACGCAGACTTCGAGTTCCGGATCGACACCACCAGCTGGGAGGTGGTCTTCGCTCGAGAGTTCAGGGTGAAGAAGGACGGCACCGCCGGCAACGAGGCTGACAGTGCGGACCCAGGGCAGGGGAGAGGGCGGAGACGAGTACGAAACTCGCCGCGAAGAGTCCATCAAAGTCTCCCGGGGCGAAGAGAACATCTTCATCTGGTGCTTCTTCCTCGCCATCGTCGAGCTCGCGCTCGATGACGACGAAGCCGGTCCCTACAAGTGGGTAAAACACATCTACATTGACGACCCGATCTCATCGCTCGATGAGCACAACGCCATCGCCGTGGCACATCATCTGGCAAAGCTGCTCAAGAGGCCAGAGAGCCGGCTGAAGACGGTGATCTCAACGCACCACACACTGTTCTTCAACGTGCTGTGCAATGAGCTAAAAAGGGCGACCAAGTATTTTCTCAGCCGCGACGGGTCGCCGCAGGGGCTTCTCCTGCGCGAGACCGGGGCTACGCCATTCTTCCACCATGTGGCTGCGCTCGCTGAGCTCTACGAGGTGGATCGCGATGGCAGGCTGTACACCCATCACTTCAACATGCTCCGCGCAATTCTGGAGAAGACCGCAAGCTTTCATGGCTACGATAACTTCTCCGCGTGCATCAAACGCGACGCTGACGATGAAGACGGCATTCTTCACACGCGGTTGATCAACATGCTCAGCCACGGGAACTACTCGTTGTTCGAACCGCAGGAGATGCTGGAGGAGAACAAACGCTACTTTCGGAAAATCCTCCACGAGTTCATCAACCAATACCCCTTCAATCCCGCCTTGTTCCCTGGGTGAGCCGGCAATGGAAAAGAGTAACGCGACATGACAGAGGAGAACCAGAAAAAACTTGGGAAGACGCTCTGGGCTATCGCAGACCAACTCCGCGGAGCGATGAACGCGGATGACTTCCGCGACTACATGCTCGCGTTCCTGTTCCTCCGCTACCTCTCCGACAACTACGAGCAGGCTGCGAAAAGGGAACTCGGGCGCGACTACCCCAACCCGAACGCCATCGGCAACGGCGGGCGGTCCTCCCTGTCTGTCTGGTACGAACAGAACCCCGATGATGTGTCGGCCTTCGAGAAGCAAATGCGGCTCAAAGCGCATTACGTCATTCGCCCCGCGCACCTCTGGGCCAGCATCGCCCACATGGCCCTCACCCAGGACGGCGAGCTGCTCAACACGCTCCAGGTCGGCTTCAAGTACATTGAGAACGAATCGTTCCAGAGCACCTTCTCCGGGCTTTTCTCGGAAATCAATCTCGGCTCTGACAAGCTCGGGAAGACCTACTCGGAACGGAACGCGAAGCTCTGCACGATCATCACCAAGATAGCCGAGGGCCTCGAAGAGTTTTCGACCGACAGCGACACCTTAGGCGATGCCTACGAGTATCTGATCGGCCAGTTTGCCGCCGGCTCGGGCAAGAAGGCCGGTGAGTTCTACACGCCGCAGCGGATCTCCGACATCCTTTCCGGGATCGTCGCGCTCGATAGCCAGGAGCCGAAGACCGGCAAGCTGAAGCACCTCGCCAGCGTGATGGACGTCGCCTGCGGCTCGGGCTCGCTGCTGCTCAATGTGCGCAAGCGCATGGGGTCGCATGGCATCGGCAAGATCTACGGGCAGGAGAAGAACATCACCACCTACAACCTTGCGCGGATGAACATGCTGCTGCACGGGGTGAAGGACTCAGAGTTCGCGATCTATCACGGCGACACGCTGACCAACGACTGGGACTTGCTCCGCGAGACGAACCCGGCCAAGAAGCCCCACTTCGACGCCGTGGTTGCCAACCCGCCGTTCAGCTACCGCTGGGACCCGAACGAGGCGTTGGGCGAGGACGTGCGCTTCAAGAACTACGGGCTGGCTCCGAAGTCGGCGGCGGACTTCGCGTTCCTGCTGCACGGGTTTCACTACCTCAAGGATGACGGCGTGATGGCGATCATCCTTCCGCACGGTGTGCTGTTCCGCGGTGGCGCGGAGGCGAAGATTCGCCGCAAGCTCCTTGACGACGGGCACATCGACACCGTCATCGGCCTTCCGGCGAATCTGTTCTACTCGACGGGCATCCCGGTCTGCATCCTCGTCCTGAAGAAGTGTAAGAAACCCGATGATGTCCTGTTCATCAACGCGTCCGAGCATTTCGAGAAGGGCAAGCGGCAGAACTACCTTTCCGACGAGCATATCGATAAGATCGTCGCCACCTACCAGCAGCGTCCGGGGAGCATCGAGCGGTACGCCAGACGCGTGGAGATGGACGAGCTTGAGGCCAACGACTGCAACCTGAACATCTCGCGCTATGTCAGCACGGCCGAGCAGGAGGTCGCGATCGATCTGTCGGGCACGCATAAGGAGTTGGTCGCGATCGAGAAACAGATTCAAGGGGCCACGGCGAAGCACAACGCGCTTCTGAAGGAACTTGGACTATCCCCATTGCCAGCGCCCAATAGGTAAGCGAAGCGATTTCTCCGCCTACGGCTGGCGCCATCGATCCGAGGCCTTGCGGCGGCGACGTGGGAGAGATTCATGCGCGACCACTTCAGCGTGGCCGTGATGCCGAGGCCCGTGCGAAAGCGAACGTCGCGCTCCATAGATCGATCTCGCAACGAAGAAACTGGCCTCATCCAGTAAGGCGAAGCTGAATCTGTCTCCGCGCTTGGAGTGGCTCTTCGACAACGACAAACTGCCAGAGGGTCTCAAAGAGTTGTCGTCCGTTGTGAAGGACGATGGCAACGACGCGGCCCATGATGGAACCCTCGACGAGGCGGCGGCAGAAGACTTGCTCACCTTCACGGAGCGGCTCCTAACCCAACTATACACCGAGCCGACGAAGATCCAGATCGCTCAACAGCCAGGAAGGACCGGAAGGCAGATAAGCCAACCCAGTGAGGACGCCGGCGGCGACCGCCTCTTCGAGCAGATGCTCGAGGTCGCGCCGAAGCCCAGGCCCCGTCGTTTGCACCGTCAAGGCCCCGCCGCCGCGGAAGGGGTCGCTCTGGCGCATCGCAGCTGTGAAGGAGCCGTCGCAGATCCCCGGAGCTGGAGGAGCTGGTCAGGGCGCCGGAACGGCAAGGTGTAGTCGGCTTGGGGACGGACGGCGCGTCCGCCCCGATGCTCTTGCTCCGGTCGAGGGCAGACACGGAGTCGACGGAGGTCGCGGGGTGGCCTCCGGGGGGCGACGATGAACGAGCGGTCCGTGCCGAGCGGCCAGTGTGGTCGGCCAGAAACGGAGAATTACCTTTATCGGCCATAAATTTGGGCCGTGAACGGCGGCGATCGTCATCGCGGGAACGCGCGAGGACTGGCCCGGCGGCCCGAGGCCTGACCCCGCGCGAGTCCACCCGGCGGGGCCGAGCTCGACCTCGACGTCGGCGACTGGTTCCGAATCGACGAGGATGCCATCGGCCGGATGCCCGAGAAGACGCCGGCGGCCCGTGGCGGCCGCCTAGTCGATGCTGACGACGCCGCGAGACGTGCGCCTGCCGCCGGGGGTCGTGGTGGAACGCCTGAACCGGTTGCTGACCGGTTGGGCGAACTAACTTCGCTCGCGGCTA
Organism: Vicinamibacterales bacterium; assembly: GCA_965206705.1. Classification (GTDB taxonomy): domain Bacteria; phylum Acidobacteriota; class Vicinamibacteria; order Vicinamibacterales; family UBA8438; genus JAJEEA01. The sequence continues at coordinate 4,199 of CBDBKJ010000004.1, forward strand.
CGGCGGCCAAGGTCGTCGACCTGGTCCGTCCTCGGATCCTTCGAGACCGTCCCCGCCGCGCCGCCCTGCAGTCTCGGCGAGAGGGAACACGACGCGGTGGCCGGCGCAAGCCTCCAGCCGGCGGTCCGGAACCTCCCGGCACGGCACCCCCGGCGTCGAGTCGGACGCACACACAACCGTGACGGGCTCTGGGGGCGGACGGTGCGGAAGCCCCGGTCGCGGCTTGCGGGGGCGCGCCAGACCAGGGCACGGGTAAGGCGCGCCGCAGCGGTGCCGGCAGCCGGGGCAGCGCGACGTTCAGACCTCTGAGGGTGTTGAGACGTCTTCCCAGGTTCCGTGCGTATCCGGCCGGGTGACGCCGGCATGCGGATCGCGCCACAGTGTATCGACGAAGATCCGCACGGAACCGCCGGCCGTCCGCACGTACTCGACCTTGCCACCGGCGATCCAGTTGTAGATCGTGCGGCGGGTGACTCCCACCAACTCACCCGCCTTCGCGATCGAGAGGGTTGTCCTATCAGCAATCATGACAGACGCTCGAGTTTCGCCCACCCAGGTCTTCCCGGTCGATCCGCGCTCCCTGACAGGCTCAAGGATGGTATCGGCACCTGATGACCCCTTCATTAGTTAGCAGCCTGTGGCAGTGCGCCGTGAAAGGCGCCGAGAACCATCGCCTAGCCCTTGACGATCTCTGAGCCCTGGTCGACCAGCTCGCCGGCTCACCGTCCTGGTCAACCGACCCTTCTGAGTCGGTGACCGGGTTGCGAAGCTCGCCGACCTGGTTCGTTCCGGGACGGAGCAGCCCTCAGAGCTGCAGCTACGGGCTGGTTCTGATGGACGTTGGGTGCCGATAACGGCTCTTCCGTCAACTTTGGGGCGCGTGTGAGCGTTCAACGGCCTCGGATGAGACGGCGCATCGCGTCCACGCGCCCGCCGGGGACGTACTCGCCAAGCGCCCGGACTGGCAGGCGTGACGGCGGCTCGGGAGGCGTGACCGGCACGGTCCGGCGCGCGGGCTCCGACGCGTTGCCAACCGTCCCGGTGGACAGTTGGGCGACCAGCATCCGCCGCTGGAGCCGGCCGGACACAGCGTTCAGGTTTCGGGGTTGCTTTGACATGGGGAACCCTCTCCGGCATAACCCCGGCCTCGCGGACCCGGACGGACCGGGTGCGCCCACGGATCCGGGGTTCAGCATCCGGGTCAGCGACCGGGGCGGACGGCGTGCGCGTGCGAACCACAACTCCACGTATCGGCACACGCGCACCAAACCTGCATACCATTTCGCGGATTTTCTCACCCTACCCGCTAACCAAAGTCGCACCGTCTTCGTCGCTATCGGCCGACAACCCCCGGCGTTCGCGGTCGCCTGCATCGAGAAGTGGTGGCGCACCGAGGGACGCAAGCGCTATCCCGACGCCGATTGCCTCCAGAGCCCTCGCCGACAGCGGCAGCAGCAACGGCTACACGCCGTGCGCCTGAAAGTTCAACCTGCAGCTCCGGGAAACACGGGCGTCGCCGGGCGAGCTGACGAGCGCCGCGTCCCGGCGAGCTGGTCACCAGGGCTGCCGAAGCGACCTGCTCGAAAACGGAAGGGATCTGCTCGAACAGGAGCGATCTGCTGGCGATCGCTGGGGTGGTTGCGCCGGCCGGGGGCGGACGGCGCGTCCGCCATGCGACGGCGGCCACGGGCGGCCTGGGCGAGCGGCCAGGGCTGGCGGCGGCGGTCGTGGGGCGGCTGGTCGAGCCAGGCAGTCGAACGCGGCCGCGGCCGGCGGTCGCGCTCAAGTGCGGACCGCCTCGACGCCCGTCATCGCGGGGCTCCTCCTCATGGCCGGGCTGCGGCGGAGCGAAGTGAGCGTCCTCCGGTGGCCGACGGCGCGCCGACGCGGCGGCCGGCGACGGGGCGCTCGTCACCGGCCGCCGCGGGAAGACCGAACCAGGAGGGCGAGACGAGGGACGTGCCGTTCGTGAAGGGTGGCGTCGCCCGCGCCGTCCGGACGCTGCGAGCCGCGGTAAGGGCGGCCCCAAGGCGCGGGGGGAGCCTCGCCCGCGCGCCGCCCGAATCGTCGGGCAGCTACCGCGCGTCCGGGGGCGGGTCCAGGGCTTTTGCCTTGGGGCTGCCCCCCGCAGGGCGTCCGCCGCGAGGCGCTGGCGGTGCGGCTGTCGTGCTCGAACGGCTCGGCCCGATCGCGGCGCCTGTGAGTCTCATTTCTGGTTGCCATTTCCAACGTGACATGGTTAACTGCACATTTTAAGGTGCAGGGTGGCCGACAAGCCGACGCCACAAAAAATCCCGCTGATCTTCTACCGTACGGTGGCGGGTCGCGAACCCGTGAGGGAGTGGCTGCAACGGCTGGATGAAGCCGAGCGTCAGGAGATAGGGAAGGATCTGCTCCGGACGCAATGGCGGTGGCCGATAGGCATGCCGCTGTGCCGCCCGATGGGCGACGGCCTCTGGGAAATTCGAACGGACCTGCCGACGAAACGGACGGCGCGCGTGCTGCTGTGCCTCTACCGCCAGCACTTGGTGGTGCTGCACGGGTTCATCAAGAAAACGCGGGCAACGCCAGATTCGGAACTGGCAACGGCGCGAACACGCCAGAAGGAGTTGGAACGATGAACAAGGCCCATATGGGATCGAGCATCGATGCCTTCCTGAAGAAGGAAGGCATCTTCGAGGAAACGCAAGCGCAGGCGATCAAGGAGGTCGTCGCGTGGCAGCTTGCTGAGGCCATGAAGCAGCAGAACATCTCCAAGAACAAGATGGCGACACTGCTGAAGACGAGCCGCACCCAGGTGGACCGACTGCTCGATCCGAAAAACGACATCACGCTCGGCAGCTTGCAACGGGCCGCCGCAATGGTCGGACGCCGCGTGAACGTCGAGTTGGTGTAGGCCCCGACGAAGCGGCCGCGCCAATCGAGCCGCCGCTCGCGGTGACCGGTGGGGTCCAATAAGCGGGGTTCAGTTAACCTGATGCCGGTCGGGATGGCGGTCGGCGGGGACGGGTCCAGCGTTGTCCAGGGCCGCGTCGAGCACCGGCGCGGGCAGCTGCACGGTGGGACGAGCTGCCTACTTCTTGGGGGCCTTCTTCCTCCGTTCGGCCCAGTAGGCGGTCATGCGCTCCGATACCGCCTTCTTCTCCACGGCCGTCATCTCCCGGCGCTTCCTCTGCGACTTGACCTCGGGCTGGCTCTCTGCGGAGGCGGCGATCGCCTTTCTCGGCGAGGAGCGCCGCGACGCGGAGCGCGCCGCCGGGGCGGAGGCTCCCAGGAGCTGCTCGACGTCGGTCAGCGCCTTGATCTCGGCTTGGAGCCGGTCGATTTCGCTTTGCCGGTCGGCAATTGCCTGTGCGATGACACTCATGGTGCTGGAGAGTAGTGGTCCTGCGATGGGGATGTCAGCGGCGCTCGCCCCCCCCTCCGGGCGGCTGGGGCGAACTCCAGGGCTGCCCCCGTTGGCCCAGCGGCAGCGCTCGCCACGCTGCTGCGCGATCAGCCGCTCTCGACCCGCAAGACCTCGTTCGCCCTGGAGCGCGGTCGGCTCACTGGTCGGCCTTCTGCACCGGCGCCGGGTTGTTCAGCGCGTCCGCGATCAGCTCGTCGAACTCCACCAGCCGATCGGGCGCGAACCGCGACACCTCCGACCGCCAGCGCATGACCTGCTCCACCGCCATGACCTCCGCGTTTCGCTTCGCGGGCGCTTTCCCGGTCGCCACCGCGTACGCCTGGCCGGCCATGAAGGTGTGCCAGCCCTGCCGCGCCGCGAGCCGGTCGAGCTTCTTCCCGACGTCCCGCGCCCGCTTCTCGCATCCGGTGGACCGCCTCCGAAGTGATCCGGAAACCACACCTGGCTGCCGTCCGAGTCGAGTTCGGCCCCGAACCAGAAGGTCTGCCGGTTGGGTTCTCGGCCGGGCTCGCGCGGCGTCAGCGTCCGCGCGCCGCCGGGCCAGTCCTCGCGTCTCCCCTTGATGACGATCTGCGGTCCGTCGCCGGTCATGGGCATCAGGGTAGCGGGATCTTGCAGCCCTCGGCCAGCGGCCCGCCTTCCAATGGGGCGCAGGTGCGATGTGTACCCGCGGTCTTGACGCCTGCGGGCATACGACGACGCGGTGACAGATCATGACACTACGAAAGCTGACCCCCGTGACGCCGCCCTTCGGAGGGGCGGACGGTGCGTCCGCCACGGCGCGACATCCGCGAGCAGCGTCGCGAGCTGAACGGCCGCGTCGACACCCTCGCCAAGGAATTGAACGACCGTATCGAGAGTTTCGCCGCCGACGTGAGCAAGCGTTTCGACGACGGGAAGCGCGAGCTAGCGGAACTGCGAGAGCGTATGGCCAAGCTCGAGGGCTCGCTGGAAGGCTTCCTCACGGGCCGCCGTGACCGCGACAGTCGCCTGAGCCGCAGGCCCAGTACCCCGCCCCCCAATCGCGTCCGGCAACCGGCAGAGCCGGCACCGGCCGTCAGGTTCGCGACCTCGCGAAACTGGTCGGGCTTGCGGTGTTCGCGCGGCCCTCGCCGGCCGTCCAAGCGTCAACCGATCGCGGTGCTCCTCGACTGGAAATGGCAACTAAAAAAGGGACCCCTGCGGCCACGTGAAAAGGGACCCCCGGTTGGCTCTGTCAGTACATCAACCCTCCTTCGACACAGCGAAACGGCGCACTTGGCGCCACCCGCCGGGAACCCGCCGTCCCCGACCCCAATCCCGAGCCGGCGGTTCCGGTCCGGTGCGGCGTTCGGAGTTCGGTGGCGCGCCGGGTCCCTGGGACGTTGTGGACGGTCGGGACGCGCGCGTCCAGGCCGGGCCGCAAGGCCCATAACTGCCATCCGAGCCGCGGGGCGGGCGGTGTGTCACCCGAAGGGCCGTAGCGGAGCGGAGGACGCGCGCAGCGCGTTGACACGCCGGCCGTCCCGCAGCTACGCGGCGCCGACCTCCCGACAAGCTTGCCGTGCATCCCGGGGGCGGGTCCGAACCGAGGAGCACGACCCCGCAGGCATCAACGGCCCCCGGGTGCCGGCGCCCGGCTCCCCTTCGTGGCCGCCAACCGGAAGCTGTCGCCGGTGGTCTAGCCGTCACGCCCGAAGCCCCTGGGCAGCTCGACAGCCTCCAGTACCGACAGATCCAGATCGCAGACCTGCTCGAGCAACTCCGCGGTCGCGGACCCGGCGAGGGATTCCGGCAACGCGTCCCGCCACTCCCGGTACTGGTCCTGCCAGCGCCAGGAGCGTCTGCACCGCGTCGTTCCACTGCTGTGGCCGCGATCTCCGGTCCGCCGGCCGGCGGTACCGGGTCCGGGACTCGCCGGCCTTCCGCCGCTCCCGGTAACGCGCCTGCCGCTCCGCGTTCGTCAACGCCACGACTACTCCATACTGTTACGTAACGGACCGGTGACAGGCGGCTCGGCGCCCGGACGTTCCGGTCCCACGGGCTGAACACCAGGTTGCTCGTCACCATCACCGAGCGGCGCTCGTAGCGCTCGGCGAGCAGCGTGGACAGACCCGGAGGCATCAACGGGCTCCCCTCTTGCCGGGTGCCGGCGCCTGGTTCCGCTTGGCGGCCTGCAGCCTGAAGCTGCCGCCGGTGGTCTGCAGGACCGTCGCGTGGTGCACGATCCGGTCGATGACCGCGGCGGCCGCCGTCGGGTCGAGGAAGACCTCGGACCAGCACGCGAACGGCAGATTCGTCGTCACCACCAGGCTCCGGCGTTCGTAGCGCTGGCTGATGAACCCGAACAGCAGGTCGGCGCCGGCCTTGTCGAGCGGAACGTAGCCAAGCTCATCGACGATGACTAAATCGAAGCGGGCGAGCTGGGCGAGCTTGCGGGCCAACCGGCCCTGCTGCTGCGCTTCGACGAGCAGCGTGACCAGCTCGGCCGCGGTCACGAACCGCACCCGGTAGTCATGCTGGCAGCAGGTCATCCCCAAGGCGATGGACAGATGCGTCTTCCCCGTGCCGACTCCGCCGACGAACACGACGTTGGCGGCGTCGGCGACGAAGCGGCAGTCGAAGACCTGCAGGATCGCGTCGCGGTCGAGGTCGGGCTGCGCCTCGAACGAGAAGGCGTCCAGCGTCTTCAGCATCGGGAAGCGGGCATCCTGGATGCGGCGTTGGATGCGGCGCTCCCGGCGTCCGGTCACCTCCAGGTGCACCAGCTGCGCCAGGTAGTCGGCCGGCGCCTGTCGCTGGCGGGCGGCCTGCTCGGCCAGCAGCCGCCACTGCGCCCCGATCGTCGACAGGCACAGCGTCTTCAGGTCCGCCGCCAGATGCGGGGGCTCGGCAATTGTGGTGGCCATCAGCGGGCGCCCTCCACCAGCGCGTCATACGCCGACAGCGTCGGAGTGGGTACCGCGATCCGCGCCAGCTCGGGACGCACGCCTGCGACCGGCGGGCACACCGGCGGCGGGCCGGCCTGCTGCTGACGGAGGATGAGCCGCACCGTCTCCAGACGCGGCGAATGGCGCTCGAGGGCGGCCGTCACCGCGCGCTCGACGGCCGCGGCCGGGTGGGTCTCCATCAGCCGCAGCATCCGGACCCATTCCTGATCGGGCTTGCGCGTGTGCTTGGCCAGCTCCGCCCGCGCCCGCTGCCACACCGGGGCCAGCCGCCAGTCGTGAAGCGCTGTCGCCTCGGCCACCGCCCGGTGCTTGCGCTCCAGCAACGGCAGGACGTGAAGCGCATCGAGGACCTTCGCGCCCCGGACGAACGCCCGGGGATGCTCGGCGACCACCTCGGCGCCGACCGCGATCGCCACCCGGTCGTGATACAGCTTCGCCCACACCGGCCGGTAGGCGTGGCGGATCGGCACCGAGTACGACACCCGGTCCACGCGGACGTGTCCGAACTTGTCGGCCACTCGCGCGACGACGCGGCAGGTGGCGGGAAGGCGAGCAGGCATCGCCCGCAGGTGCTCCCGCTCCTGCGCCAACGCTTCCTCGACCGAGCGCCCGTCGTCGAGGTGGCGCATCGGCAAATCGGCCTCCAGCTCCGTGATGATCGCCGCGTTGAGCGCCGCCCAGCTCTCGACCGCCAGCCGCGGCCGGAACACCAGGTTCCGGACGTATTTCACACCTCCCTCCACAGACCCTTCTCCCAGCCCTTGGCCGGCGCGCAGAACTCGGCCCGGAACGGATACCCGCCCCGGAACGCATCGAACGCCTCGGTCTGCACCCGGTCCCGGCCCGCCAACACGTCCTTGACCGCCAGCGAGGTGTTGTCGAGCACGAGGCGGTCCACGAGGCCCCCAAAGTAGCGGAACGCCGACTCGATGCCGTCGAGCAGCGACTCGATCCGCTCGACCGGGTACGCCTTGGCGAAGTACGCGTTGGAGAACGGCAGCGTCGCCACCAGGTACTTGACCTTGCACGGCACGCCGGCGATGTCGACCCAGGACTCGCCGAAGTCGACCTCCATCGTCGTGCCGGGCAGCACGCTGCGGTGCACGAAGGCCTCCTTCCTCGTGGTGGCCGTCCTCAGTCCCGCGACGTACCAGCGCACCGTCCGCGCCGGGAGCGGTCCCGCCATCGGCAGCAACAACCGACGAATCCGTTTCGCGGTCAACCGCGGCTCCTCGCGCAGCCACTGCCTGATCCGCTCCCGCCACGGGTCCAGGGTCCCCCGGCCGTGGCGGCGACACCCGCACCGGCGGCGTCGACCGGCTGATGGATCGCCGCACCGTCTTCACGTCCAACTTCAACCGCCGCGCGATCTCCTTCTTCGGCACCCTCTCCACCAGATGCAAGTGCCGGATCTCGTCCCACTGGGACATCCTGATCACCTCCGCGTCCTCCTGGCTCAGTCGACGAGACGACCGTGTCTCGCCCCGTCGATCATCGCCAGGGGATCGCTGTTTCCGAGTGCTCAGGGGGGTCCCTTTTCAAGTGGCCACGGGGTCCCTTTTCATGTTGCCGCTACCAGTTGACTTCGGGGCGCGTGTGGACGAGGACCCCGTCGCCCGTCAGACGCGTGGGAACCAGCGGCGGGGGCGCTCACCGCCGGTCCGTCGCCGGCCCATACGCGACCTCGCCCGAGAGGCGCGCCGCATCGCCGGCCGGGGGGCTCGTCGACGGCTACGTACGAGAGGGCACCAGGCGTCGAGCTAGGCCGCGTCGCCGTCCGAACCGTAGGCGGTAGGTGCGCCACCACCGGCTCGTCTTCCAGTTCCCGACGAGCATGACGTCGGTGGTCGACGCGCCGCGGCTCGTTCAGTTCCGACGCCAGCCCCCCAACCGTCCTGAGTGGGCGGTCAAGGCGCTCGACTCGCCGCCGCGCCCGAGCCCGGCGAGGCCGTTGGCAGGCGGCGAGGACGGCGGCCAGGTTCGCCTCCCCAGAATGGCCCGGCGGGGTCCGTCGGTAGCCCGGCCAGCACCCGGGCCGTTCGTTCCCGGGCCGGGCTCGGTTCGCCTGCGAGACGGTCCGGAAGCACGCCGCCGCGGCCAGCACCGGCAGGCCACTCGCCGGCGCCCGGCCCTGGGGTCGTGGAACTCGGCGCAAAGGTCGTCGACCGCGGAGCGCCGCCGGACGGGTCGCCACGGCCGCGCCGGGCCCGTCGTCAGCGGGGCCGGCCCGCTGACGGCGCGGCCGTTGACGCTGGAGGGCGGTCCTGGCCATGATCAAGCGCTGGCCGGCGGCACTTCCCGGTGGCACAGGAGGATGAAACGCTTCGGACGTGAGGTGCTGGACCGCCGGCGCGCGGCCGTCGCCGGCCAGCGCGGGACTCGATGGACTTCTGAGCTGGCCTTCGATAGTCCGCCTGGATCGACTAGCTCCCTCCGCCCCGCGCGTTCAGGTCGCGCGTTGGACTCTCGACGAGGGTTCGCGAAGGCTACGCGCATCCAACACTAATCGAGGAAGATGAGAGTGAATATCTCGGCAATACGCATAGAGAACTTTCGCGGCATCCGGCGGCTTGATCTCGATCTGGATAACGTCACGGTACTGATCGGAGAGAACAACTCCGGCAAGACGTCGGTGCTCGACGCGTTGCGGCTCTGCCTCCGGGACCTCGGCCCTCGACGACGCGTCGTCTTCCAGGCCCTCGACTTTCACCTACCAAACGCCAGCGCGGAGCCCTCGTCGGCCGACCCGATCCGGATCGCCATCACTTTCTCGGAATGCGCCAGCGGTGCGTGGAGTGACGGGCTGGTCGGTCGCCTCAACCGGAACGGGATTCTCCAGGTGGATGATACCGGCCGGAACCACGTACGCCTGTGCGTGACCTGCGCGTACGACCCGATGAGCAGAGACTTTGAGCAGGACTGGTCGTTTCTCGATCTCGCCGGAGACCCTCTCGTCAACGTTGAGCAGCGCGCGCTCACGCGGTTGCAGCAGGACGTATCGTACTATTACCTCACGGCCCTTCGTGATGCCGCCCACCACTTCGATCCCAAAGGTCCGTTCTGGCGACCGTTTCTCCGGGATTCGCACCTTCCTGTGGACCGCAAGGCCGAAATTGAGCAGAAACTGCAGGAAGTGAATGACCTGGTGGTTGCATCCCATAGTAGCTTCAACCAGGTGCAAGAGGAGCTCCGCCATGTGCAGGATGTGGTGTCGTTGGCTACGGGTGACGTTGTCTCCATAGACGCGGTACCCGGGCGCATGTTCGACATGCTGGCCAAGGCCCAGCTCCATCTTGGCACCACGACAGGTGCAAAAATCCCCGTCGCCCGACATGGCGAGGGGACGCAGAGCCTCGCGGTTCTGATGCTGTTCTCGGCCTTCCTCAAGATGCAACTCGACGAGGAAGCGCCGATCCTGGCTTTGGAGGAGCCGGAGGCGCATCTCCACCCGGCGGCCATACGGGGGTTGTGGCAGCTCATGGAGGGTTTCGCCGGCCAGAAGCTAATCTCGACGCACAGCGGCGACTTCCTAGCGGAGGCGGACATCCTTAACGTTCGCCGGTTGGCCCGAGGCCGCGATGGCATCAGCGCGTTCCGAGTGCACTCCAAACTGCTCTCCGGCGAGGAGTCGAGGAAATTCAACTACTACATACGTCGAGCACGGGGCGAGTTGTTGTTTGCACGTTGCTGGTTGCTGGTGGAGGGCGAAACCGAAACGTGGGTGTACCCGGCCGCCGCCCGCGCCCTCGGTCAGAACCTGCATCGTGAAGGGGTGAGACTAGTCGAATACCGGCAGACGGATGTCGGGCTGCTGGCTAAGGTAGCCAACGCTCTCGGCATCGCCTGGTACTGCGTCGGTGACGACGATAACGAGAGAAATAGCACGGAACCGAAGGTGACGGCACACCTGAATGGAGCTGCGGCGTTGGATCGGATCGCTTTTCCTTACGTGAATGTCGAAGTTCACCTTCTCAGTCACGGGTACGACGACGTGTACGCGCGCTTTATGCCCGAGCAGAATCTCCGGCGGGTCACGAAGGCGCTTGGTGACCCTGACTACTGGCTGGAGTACGCTACGCATCTACCGAGCCGCGCCAAAACGCAGGCGGCCGCAGAGGTCGCCGTGGAGTTGGATAATCGCGGCGCGCCCGGCGTGACGCCCGAGATTGCCCGTGTGCTGACGAAGGTCATCTCTCTGGCGCGAGGTGCCTGATTGTGATCTCCAATGACATGCTCAACGCGAACCAAAGGAAGGCCGTTTCGTGGCGCGGCGGGCCGCTGTTGGTGCTGGCCGGACCAGGCTCGGGTAAGACCGAGGTACTGACGCTGCGCATGGCCAGAGTGATCGAGGAGAGCGAACGGGCGTCGGCGCTGGCGCTCACGTTCACCAACAAGGCCGCCGTCGAAATGCGGCAGCGTCTTAACCAGCTTCTGGGACGGCACGCGGACCGCGCGCATCTGTGTACGTTCCACAGCTTCGCCGGCGACCTGCTGCGGCAACACGGTAGCCATCTCGGTCTGCGACCGGATTTCATGCCGCTTACGCGAGACGAAGATCGCATGGCAGTGTTGGAAGACGTCATCGGGGACTTTGACGACACCGCCGAGATACCGCTGGACCGCAAAAATCTGTTAGAATTCGTCGACCGGCTATTTGCGGAATCGTACGACGGCACATTGCCGGCGACGCGCCTTCCTGCTTGGGCACCGCAGCTATACAGACGGTACTGCGACACATTGATAGCTGGCAACCGGCTGGATTTCCCCGGCATGCTGTATTTTGCTCGCAGACTTTTAGTGGAGAAGCCGAGCGTCGCCCGGGTCGTGCGCCTCGGTTGGACCCACGTCTGCGTCGACGAGTTTCAGGACACCAATAGGGCTCAATACGATCTGTTGCGGCTGATTGCGCCTGGGCGCCACCACAATTTGTTCGTGGTCGCGGACGACGATCAGATCATCTACCAGTGGAACGGCGCGAGTCCGAAGCGGCTTCAGGCACTACGCTGTGATTACGAGCTGACGACCGTTCAGTTACCGGAATGTTACCGCTGCCCACCGCCGATCGTGGAGCTCGCGAACCGGCTGATCGTTCAGAATACGCGTCGTACGCCAGGCAAGTTGCCGATTGCTGCACAGCGGCGTTCGAGTACAGGAGGAGGAACTGTACGCTACAAGGTGTTCGCCTCCCCAGAAGACGAGGGGGCGTTCCTAGCGGGCGACATTTGCGCCCGGGATCTCCGGCTTGGCGAGTGCGTCGTGCTAGGACGTACCAGTCGCCTCGTCAACGGTGTCGCCGCTGCGCTGCGTCAGGCCGGATACGACGCGTATCTGGCGCGGAGAAAGAGCGAGTTCGAATCGCCCGCGGCGCGTGTGCTCGTAGAAGCACTGCGATTGGCCAATGCACGGCACGACCGTGATGTCCTGCGACGACTCTGTCGCGCCTGGGAAGCGCTGGCTGGCGTAGCCCTCGAGGCGGACGCGGTCGCCGGGGCAGCTGCGCTCGTAGGCGGAGACTTTCTGCGGGCGTGGGCCGACAGCGCCCAGGAAGGGGTTACGGGACCCCCGGCGAATGCGCTGGACCGCATTCGCGCCGATCTGGTAGACGCGCTGGCCTTCCCGGCCGTCGTCGAGAAGTTCGTCAACGGGGGTTGGCGATCGTGGAACGGAGAGGACGACTTGGGGCTCACCGCAGATGAAGCGGGAACCTGGAAACAGCTCCACGACGAGGTCAACAAGGAGTACGGCCGTGTCCTGCCGTTGAGCGCGTACCTGCTGCAACTCGATCTGGCGTCAAAAGAACCACGGCCGGGCAGAAACACTCTGCGGTGCATGACAGTGCACGCCGCGAAGGGCCTCGAATTCCGGCACGTCTACTTGACGGGCATGGCGCAGCACGTGTTCCCGTCATTCAAAGCGCTTCAGAGAGGCTCTCTGAGCAGGGAAGTGGAGGAGGAACGCCGCAGCTGTTTCGTGGCCATTACGCGCGTCGAGGAGACACTTACGGTCACTCGATCACGGCGTTATTACGGATGGCCAAAGGCACCGTCTCAATTTATCAATGAGATGGGGTTGGATTCCGATACATGATAGGAACGCGCGACGCGCGTGAACCGGAAGCCCGCAGCGCTGGGCGGGGCACCCGCTTGGCGCACGATTGCGCCCCCTCCCGCAAACCACCCGAATCGTGGGTTCGACATCGCCGGCGTACCGTGGAAGGTGGAGTACCTGGTGGCGACGCTGCTGTTCTCGACCGCGGGTGGCCCCCTCGGGATCCGGCGGTCCCGCGTGACTGGACTTCGACGGGCGGCAAGCGTAAAACCGGTGGAGCGGGTGTGGTCTGAGCGAACCGGGGCGGACGGCGCGTCGTCCATTCCCGCCCCGTCCGGGTCCGCCGTCACTGCGCGGCCGGGGGGCCGGCCCGCGGCGAGTCGAAGTCTGGAGGGCGCTCGTCGTGCTCTCCGCGGGTCGGGGGCGGACGGCGCGTCTGCCACGGCGCTCCGGCCACGACCGCGCAGGATCACTCAAGTCTGGCGTTTCTCGATTGCCCGGTACAACACCTGCAATGCGTCCTCCTGACCGGCTCGGAGGGCGAGCGGCCCGCGGGCCGCTTCCCAGCGGTACACCGTCGACGCGGATACGCGGAGCAGGCCGGCGAACTCGGGGACCGAGAATCCGCCCTGGTGGCGTAGCTCCGCCACCCGGCGGGCCGTAGGCTGGAACCCGGCCGGCGGGGCGCCGGTCCGCCGCGGCCTCCCGCGGCGGGGCCGGCGGCGTCCGGTGGTCCGCGGCCGAGCGGCCGCCGCGCCGCTGTCCGCCGGGTCGAGATCGGCCCGCCGGGTTCGGAGAGCGGGGGGAGGAAACGTACCCATGGGAGTCGGCCTGCGGCCCGGAGCGAAAGCGGCCGGAAGAGCCACCGACCCCCTACCGGCCACGCGCCTCCCCTCGACTCTACACGAATGGTGTCGGTACCCCTGTGAAGGACGCCGTCGCTCGCCGGTAAGCGGCTGGGAGGGTCCCCGCGACCTTGTCGCCAAGGCGGACGCCCTCATGAACACGACCGTGTCGGATCCGTTGAATCACGTCTCTTGGGGGGCTACAAGCCGTTTCCGCCGCTACACCCCGCGAATGCTGCGCACGCTGGACATCGAGGCGCCGCTGCCGGCCGAGCCCGGCGGGAGCATCGACGACAGCCGTGCCGGACGGGGCGCTGACTTGGTCGCCGACCTATACACCGGCGGCGGACGCCGGCGGCGCGGATCACGGACATCCTCCTCGAGATGGACGAGGCCACCCCGGGTTGTGCTCGCCGTCTTCCGAGATATGATAGGGCGCATGCTCGACACGCACGGTGTCGGCCGCCCGCTGAACCGACGCCCGAGGTCACGCCGGCTCAGGCCGATGCCATCATCAACGCGGTGCGCCATGTTGCCGAGCACGGCGATCAGCTCACGTCCGACTAGTCACAACCGGTTGCGGACTGAGATGACCGGGCAGCCGGGCGGAGCTGACGGGGAGCAGACCGTCGCGCTCGCCGGGCCAACTGCCCATTCCTGGAGATCCACCACCGGTGATGCGCCGGCTCGGAGCCGACGCCCGGCAACTATAGGACCTTAGCGGCGACGGAGGGTGTCACAGTGAAACGAGATCGCTCTTGGTTGCTCATGGTGGCGTTCTCGGCAGCGATCGCAGCTGCCGTGACCACTGCATGGTCTTCGTCGCTACCGCAGGGCCACTACTATCAGGCCCTCTGCTTTCACGCAAATTCACTGCCCCTGTACTGGCGAGGGCCTTGTCGCGTTCACCCCAACAACTCGAATGCCGCATGGCTGGCCGCAGAGAGTGACGCGACCGCCCACAATAAGACAGCTCACGGCGGCCGCAAGCAAGCGGAAGCGCAACGCGGCTGCCACCCTGACTGAAGGGGGGCTGCCCCGGTCCGGCCCGACCCCCGTCAGGCCGGCGGCATTGACCCGGAGTGTCTCTGGCCCATATTTATGGTACGGCACAGCAGGGAGACCAACGTGATCGGCTTTTTTCTTCTCCACCCGCGACCCGCTCGTCTACCGAGCCGCGCGCTCGCCCGGGCGTCGTGGGGCAAATAGCTTGTAAAGGGGAACTCTATCATGTTAGCCCATATAGCCCATGTATTGCCCGCCCGGACTATCGTAACACAGAGCCTCGTTCGTACGATGCTCTCCTGGTTATTGGTTACATCATGTCTAGTCGCTGATCTCGCTTACCCGCCACTGGCCCACTCTCAGCAGACCGCCTCACGCCCTTCAGCCGTCCAAACGGCGGCCACCTTTCGTCGCCTGCAGCAAGATTGCCTCAGCCGAGCACCGATCGTCGAGGAACTGCGCGCCTCTTTCGGCCTCAACATTTGCGAGATCGCTTCGGTATATCAAGACACCGTAGACAGCCACAGGCGGGCCAGGGACGCGGAACTGCAGCTTCTCGAGTTCGTTGTCTTGCACTTGACCCGCGTTTCTCTCGACGACCTGCCATCCGGCACCTTCTCCCCCGTTTCCTTTCAGCGTACCCCTGACGGCCACCGGTACCGACTATTGGCGCCCCCAACCGCGTCCGACCTCACGCGCGAACAGAAGTTGCGTTGGGTGGGCACACTCGCACTCGTGGACCGCTACGTCGACCCCGATCTCATACGGCGCATCGAGGAGGGCATACCTCTGGATGAAGCTCTCCAGATTGCCCTGGGGCCGACCGGATATGCGTACGTTGATTTCACTGAGAGACTGCCCGGCACCCCCACTTCTGCGACGGAGCGCGAGCGCGCCGACGCGCGGGCGCGCGATCTCCGCGGGACCGCATTTGCAGTTGCAAATGACGGTTCTTACTGGACGCTAGACCCGGGCCATATAGCCAATGGCCGCATCTTCGCCAGGCGCGACGCAACGCGGTCTCTTCTCGACTATCTCGACATCATCAATACCGCGGTCGTCACGACGGCCGTGCTTCCACGCGGCCTCCTTGTCCCTGTAGTTCCAATGTTACCGTATCAATATGAATACATAGGCCCGCTAATCGTAGAGCATGGTTGGGACTCAGGGTCCACGCTTGGTCTTGACACCCGACCTGGAGCCAACGCCGTGGAGGCAATAGCGGCGTACGCCAACGCCTTTATGGTTTCTGCATGCAGGCAGCGCTTAGGCGATCCGGACCGCGCCTGGACTCATGTCGCTCAGGCCGGCGATGATCCCGCAGTCTTGAGCGATTATGAGCTAGTGAGTACGTTTCGCGCCACCGTGTTCGCGCGTGCAGTGAGTACGATAGACGCGGAGTTGGATTGTGCGTACGGAGGAGCATTTATTGCGGCGCAATTCCGCGCAGCGTTCGACGCCGTGCATATGGAGCGGCTAGAGAGGGCGCGCCTGGATCTGGAATCCATCTACGGGGAAAGGTGGCACCGCACAATGTGGATCGCCACGCGGCTCCTGGACGCAATCGGATTCGGCACGCCAAGAAGTGAGTTGGGCACGCTTCAGGCACAACTCGAGGAGGAGTACACGCGCCGCGAGCGTGACGTCCTGGAATTTCGACGGGACATGGAGAGTAGAGCGGTCGCCCATGGGCGCGAGATGGCGACTTTGCGAGCCTCTACGGATGCGACGTTAGAAGAGGCCCGAATTGACGCGGCGGCACTCACGGGAGCTGCGCAGGCTGAGGCAGAGGCTAGTATCGCGTCCGCGGAGAAGGCGTTGGAAAGGGCACGGGTAGAATCCGACGCGGAGGTGCGGGCCGCTGTGGAGGCACATAGACAAGCGGTGGAAACGGCTCGCATCGGCGCCGCGAGTGAGGTCGAGTTGGCGCGCGAGAACAACAGGCACGCAATGGAGCTCGCGCGGCTCAGTGCGGACGCCAAGATTCGGGAAACAGAAATCGACGCAAACGCCCGGATGGCGGTGGCGCGGAGCGAGCGCGAGGCAGAGGCCATCCGTGCTGGGGCTGCGCGGGATGTGGCTAACATAGAGCGTCAAAGGGAGGTAGAACTCGAGAGACTACGCCAGAGGCGCGACGGGGGCAATGGCGGATAGAGATAGGGGTCGGCGCGCCGGGTAGAGGGGCGTGGAAACGGATTGGGGGGGGAGGTTAGCAAGATGATGCGGGGGTGGCTTGGGGCTTGGTGCACGGTGTGTGTCATGGGTGGGGTCCTGTGTGGCGGCGCTTTGGGTTCTGAGGTGGCGGCGGGTGCGGGTCAGCGGGTTGTCCTAGGGTGTGATGTGTGCCCGGAGGTAGTTGTGGTATCTGGGGGGACGTTCTACATGGGGAATCCGACTGGAGAGGGAGATGCAGACGAGCACCCGCGTCGGGAGGTAGCGGTAGAGACGTTCGCGGTAGGGGTGTGGGAGGTATCTGTGGGGGAGTTTACGGCATATCTCGAAGCGACAGGGCAGGAGAGCCTAGTTCCGACGTGCGCGCGACAGGAGGATAGGGGGCGGGCTGCCGCGTGCATGAGTTGGGAGGAGGCGCAGGATTATGTTGTGTGGCTGAGCGAGAGGACGGGCATGCCATACCGGCTCTTGAGTGAGGCGGAGTGGGAATACGTGGCAAATCAGGCGACGAAGTTTGGTGTGTTCGACATGAGGGGTGGTGTATGGGAATGGGTGGAGGATTGTTGGCACGGTGACTATGAGGGAGCGCCGAGTAACGGCGGTGCGTGGAGAGAGGGTGGAGACTGTGGGCGACGCGTGCTGCGGGGTGGATCGTGGCGGGATGAGGGTTATGCTGTTCGGGCGCAGAATCGGGAGTTCGGTACGAGACGGCTGCGGCAGGTGAACTTGGGACTGCGCGTGGCAAGGTCGGTGACGGCCGGGCGCTAAAGGTGGAGCAAGAGTGGCTTTGAGCGGCGGGAGAGAGGATACAGACCGGGTACGCCCAAGGTCGCGTCGAATGGGTGGTCGTGACTGACGAACGGTTGTTTTTGTGGGAGGAAGAGAATGAGACTGCAAAGGTTAGGACGAGGGAGCGGGTGGATATGTGTCGGCGTAGTTGGGAGACAAACGGTGTGGCGGGTGGTGATGCTGGGGCTTGCAGGGATCGTGGCGAGCCCGGCGTTCGGGCAAGTGTGGGCAGCAGAGGAGCTCCTGGTGGGGCAGGGGGAGATTTATAGAGTGTCGGGGGAAAACAATGTTATTCAAGTTGAACGGTGGATTATGGAGGACGGCGCTATCATGGAACTTGATGATGAGGTATCAGGACTTGAGATACGCGCGCAGGAAGTGACGATAGGCGGGAATGTTACCATTAGAGCGGGCGGAGTCGATGGCCAACCCGGGGAGGCGGGTG
Source organism: Vicinamibacterales bacterium (assembly GCA_965206705.1). Classification (GTDB taxonomy): domain Bacteria; phylum Acidobacteriota; class Vicinamibacteria; order Vicinamibacterales; family UBA8438; genus JAJEEA01. Next base: position 21,842 of record CBDBKJ010000004.1, read on the forward strand.
TGACGCCGGGTGGGGGTGTGTCGTTGTGCTCAAGCGGCCGGACGGGCGGTCCGGGAGGAAACGGAGGCGAGGGAAGAAGGGGTAGAGACGTGGACATTGTGATGGGTGTCGTTAGTATTGGGGGTCTGTTTGTCGATGTGGGGGGCGGTCGAGGTGGTGACGGAGGCGCGGGCGGCGTTGGACAAAGGGGAGCACGCGGCAGCTGTCAGATGCAGCTAGGGAATTGCGGATGCAACGGCGGCCGCGGCGGGCGCGGCGGACGCGGGGGCAATGCGGCTTCGGGGGGTGATGGAGGCAGGGTGACGATACGATACTGGCCATTGAGCGAAGATACGAGTATCGGGGTGATTCCCAACGTGGAAGGGGGCGAACCGGGAGTGGCTGGGCAGCCGGGCAGGGGAGGACCCGGGGGTCCGCGATTTCGATGCGAGAATATTTGTTACCTTTTCGGAACGACGAAACCGGGTGGCAGTGGGGGGGCCGATGGCGAGGCCGGTGGAGAGGAAGAACGAGGAGGGGATGGGGCCTTTGCGTTGCGGGTAATTCAACCGGAGACGTTGTTGGAGGCGCGGGACGGCAGTCGTTAAACTGGAGAAGGGGCTTGGTCGGAGGGTGAGGGATCAGTGCTGACCCGTGGCGAGCCGTGGCGAGCCGGTGCGACTCTGTGGCGGTGGCGCTCCAGCGCGGGAAGGGACGGAGGGAAGGAGGGGAGTGTAGTGGGGGGAATAGCGCTCGCGGTTTTTTTGGTGGGATTAGGCGGCGTCGAGGTGTGGCGGGCGTATTGGTATGAAGAGCGGGAGTGGTGGGTGTGTCTGGATCGGGATGGGATACAAGTCATACACGAACCGAGTGGTGATGCCTACGCTTACGGCACCGGATGGACTTTGTCACAGGTGGAAGAACGGCACGGACTGAAGCGGGGAGGGCGCACAGCCGCGGGCGACGGCTCAGGCGATTGTCAGCGATGACAGAGAACCGGGCGAAGGGGCGACGGAGTGGCCGAGTTTCGCCGGTGGACCGGACGCCGACCGCACGACGCATGTGACCTCGGTCGGAACCGGGCTACTTCGGCACGTGCGGTAGGGCTGGCGGGCGTGTTCGGCGGACGACGGACTCAAGGCGTTCGACGGCGGCGGAGGAGGGGGCGGATGGCGTCCACGCGCCCACGAAAGACGTACTCGCAAAGCGCCGGAACTGGCAGGCGTAGCGAGGGGTCTGGTGGCGTGGTCGGCATGGTCCGGCGCGCGGGCTGCGACGCATGGCCGGGGTCTCTGCGCTCATCCGCGACGGCGGGGGCAACCTCGCGGTTCTGACGTTCGTGCTGGAGTTCCTCAATGGGCACGTCCCGAGAGGGCTGCCCCGGCTGGGGCGCGGTCGAACTGTCGTTCTTGGGAGCCACACTTCACGTATCGACACACGCGCCCTCAACCTGCATGGACATCTCGCCGCCGCGGGCGGGGTCCGGCCCAGAGGTTCCGGCGGCGGGGAGGGGGCGGGGCCCGCCCCCCCGGAATCGTCGGACAGCTACCGCGCATCCGGGGGCGGACTCCAGGGCTGCCCCCCGCGGGGCCTCCGCCGGCGCCGCTGGCGGTGCGGCTGTCGTGCTCGAACGGCTCGCCGATCGCGGCGCCGGGGTTCTACGCGCGGCGTCGCGACCCGCTTCGCGGTTGGTCCACCGGCCCGAGTCCACCGACGCGACGAGCCCGATGCGTCCGCTCGTCGTCGATCATGCCGTCCGTCCTTCGCGGTTGCGTTCAAGCACCGCCTGGCGCACCGCGCGCAGGGCAAGGCGTGCGTTCCCCTGCAGCCGGTGCAGATGCCGTTCGAGGCCCGCGATCGGCGTCAGGTTCACCGGGGCCCGCGCGTCCCGGTGCAGAGCCGACGCGAAGACCGGCAGCCAGCCCACAGCGTTCCGGCCGCGCGGCCGAGTGCGCCCGTTCCCGTGCAGCGCTTCGGACGACGCGTCCACGGCCGGTGGGCGGTACCGAGCTACGTCCTCGCCGTCCGCTGGCGCGCGCCACGGACAACAGGGCAAGCACGATCGCGCCGGCCAGGGGCAGAGCCGGCACCGGCGTCAGGTCCGCGGTGATGGAGAACTGGTCGGCTGCGGCGCTCGGGTTCCCGGCGCTGTTCTCGGCCGCGCCGGCCGCGATGTCCACCGTCACGGTGCCGGAGGCCCCGCGCGTGATCATCGCGGTGTAGGTCGCGTTGTTCCCCTGCAGCTCTGAGACGCTGCCGTTGCCGACGACCAAGTCCTCAAGCTCGAAGCCGGTCACCGGTTCGGAGAAAGCGACCGCGATCGGGAAGGGGCCGGTCCCCGGGGCGCTCGCCTCGCTGCTGATGGCCACTGTCGGCGACGTGGTGTCCGGCGGCCACGCAGCTCAGCTCGGCCCCGCCGCCCGCGAGCCGGCGCGGCGCGCCGGCTGCCGGGGACGGGCGCTCGCACGCCGCGGGTGGTCCTGGCGATGGTCAAGCGGCGTCGTGCGTTGGCCGCCGCCGTCGCCGAGCCCCACAACCAGAGGAAAACCCCGCCAAGCGCCGCGCCGGTCCGTGAGACGTCCCCCCAAGGCCGGCCCTCGCCCCCCCGCGGCGGTCAGGCTGACCCCATATCCTGCGAAGCCGTCGGCTAGCTGTTACGGGCCGGTCACCCACACGGTAACAGCCTCGTAACTGACCCACATCCGCGTTCCACCTAGACTCGAAAACCGAAACGGATCACCCCGCGACTGCCAACGAAAGGCCAGAATCTCATGAGCTCCAAGATCCAAGTGTTCATCAACAGAAAGCAGTACCACCTGGAAGACCCGACCCAGACTGGTACAAGCCTAAAAAAGCTCGCCGGCGTTCCGCTGGAGGACGTCTTGTTCCTTCAGCAGCGAGGGGAGGATGAGGTCATTGCCAACGAGGCCAAAATCACCCTCAAGGACGGCGACCACCTGCACAGCCAGCCGCCCGCCGATTATGGGTCGCCGACGCCCGCACTGCTGCGCGATGGTGGTGTCCCACCCGAGCGCCTGTCCCTCCACCACGCAGCCGGCGGCTGGATATTCCTCATCATCTCCGATTACGCGCTGCCTCTGTGTTTCACGCCCAACCGCGTACAGCTTCTCGTGAAGCTGCCACCCGGCTTCCCCGACGCCGCGCCCGACATGTTCTGGCTCCGCCCCGCGGTCCGGACGCCCGACGGTTGCCTTCCCCGCTCGACGTGCAACGAACGGCTCCTCGGCAACGAGTGGCAGCGGTTCTCGTGGCACCTCGCGCCGGGAGCCTGGACCCCCGGCGTCAGCCGCTTGCGTGACTTCCTGCGGTGCGTCGCTGCCCGCCTTCTCCGGCAGGATTGATAGACTCATGATGACTCTCCGTATTCTTGAATCACAGTGGCGCCCGTTCTCCGAGGCTCTGTGCGCCCGCCGCGACGTGGAGAGTGCTGGCGTCGTCCTGGCTGAGCGTCTTCCGGGTGGCCACGTGCTTCTTGCACGGCACCTCTTGGCCGTTCCGGACGACGGCTACGTGATCCGACGTAGCGACCAGTTGCGCATCGCGCCCATTGCCCTGAACCGATTGATACGACCTGCGCGCGACCAGGGGTTGTCGGTCTTGACGGTTCACACGCACCCTGGGTCGCATCGGCCGTGGTTTTCCATGGCAGACGACGCCGGAGACTCCCGGCTCATGCCGTCCCTCCTCGCCCAGATGCCGGGCCCTCACGGGTCCATCGTCATCGCTGGTGGCACGCGTGCACCCGCTGCACGCCTATGGAGCCAGCGGGGCAGTACTACAGAGTTGGTGCTTCGCATCGTCGGCAAGATGGTCCGCACCCACACCATGACGCCACCCACAACACACGACCCTTGGTTTGACCGCCAAGCGCTCGCCCTCGGTGCGGCTGGCCAACACGTACTCCGGAGCCTTCACGTTGCAATCGTTGGCCTTGGTGGGACCGGCTCCCTTGCTTTTGTGCAACTCGCCCATCTCGGCGTCGGCCGGATCACCGTCATCGACAACGACCGCGTCGCACATTCCAATGTTAGTCGGATCATCGGCGCCACCGTTTGCGATGCGGACACGGTGATGAAGGTCGACGTCGCGGCACGGTACGCGGCAGGTCTGGGTCTCGGCACACAAATCCACGTCAAGCGCGGCGACCTCGGGCGGGACATTCCGCTCACCGCTGTTGAGGGTTGTGATGTTGTCCTCTCCTGCGTGGACCGCCACCTGCCACGCGCCCTGTTGAACCGTCTCGCCTATACGCACGCAATCCCCGTGATCGACATGGGCAGTGCCTTTCGCGTGGATGCCACGGGTCGCATTGAGGCTGGCGCCGGCAGAGTGGTCATTGTCGGTCCGGATCGCCGTTGCCTTGCGTGCTGGGGCCACATCAATCCACACCAACTCCGGACCGAGTCGCTGTCGCCAGCCGCGCGTGCTAGCCAGGCGGCGGCGGGTTACGTAACCGGGGCCGACATCCCCCAACCCAGCGTTATCGCCTTCAATACCACCATCGCCGGTGCTGCTGTCGTTGAGCTAATGCGACTGACTACTCACTACGCCGGTACGGAGAATCCCCCCGTCCGTCTCAGCTTCGATTTCGTGACGGGCACGGTCCGCAGGAACGTGTTGCCACCCGCCGGGTCCTGCATGATCTGCTTGTGTCCGACGCCGCGCCCATGCGAGACTGAGGCTCAACGCTCCGGACGAGAGGCGCGCGTAACGCACTGAGCGCGCGCCACACTAGTGTGGGTAACGGCATGCAGCTACCTCTCATGTACCTTGATGCCTCCGCAATCGAGGAAGTGCCGCTCGATCTCTGGCGAGACGTCTTCGCGACGATCGGCTGGCCTGCATCCCTCGGCGACAAGCAGACGCACTTCACCCACGACGATGTGCGCGAAGCCGTCCGCACCGATGACCTCGGGGCCGACCTGCTCTATGCGCTTGAGATATTGTATACATTGGGTACCGAGGCGGGTCGTGAGGCCATCGTGTCTATTATGTCAGAAAGGCACGTACAATTAGATACACTTCCGGCCGACGCCAGCGAGCGCGAGCTCGCCATTAGGCTCTATCTGGCACAGCGCGATAACGCGGCTTTGGCGGACGTACTCGCGAGGGCCCAGACGCATATGCATGAGAGAGGTGACCGGCGCCGCTACAATGAGTTCTTGGCCAAAGAACCAAAGACGCTAAGCGGCCTGGGGAACCACCGGCAGGCGCTCTACGCGGCGCTTCTGCGTCACTGCCAAGCCTCTGATCTCGGCGACCACATCCAAGTGGATGCATTCGATGATGACGGCGTCTACGTATTCAGCATTCTGCGCAGCGACCGACTGAAGAAGCCACTTGCCGTGGTGCCCGGGCAAAAGGCGAGAGCGGTTATTCCATTCCGTCCAGTACACGGCGATATTATCCGGTACGAGGCTCCGTTTGGACGACTGCGAATCGCGGCTCGTGCTCCGTCGATGGTCGAATTTTATCGCACTACGCTCGGGTTGGTACTCTTTGCGGATGAAGACTTCTTTAACGGCGATGCCGTGTGTAGCCTTGGAGTCCTCCAGCAGCGGGGACGGGCCGCTCTGGACGCTCATGGTGTCTTCGGTGTTAGTCAAGTGCGGCTAACGGACTGTGTGTGGGAGTGTGGAGATAGAAGCCGTATTGTGCTCCGTGACCGGGACTGTTTTGAGCTTATCGAGCGTCTTGGGCTCTCGTTGACTGTGGGCACATTCGTGGAAGCGCAACTAAGGGTAGATATCATCGGTAAGAGTACGCGGCCCGTCGTAGTTGCTGTGAGAACGCCGAGTCGAATCGAGGTGTCGCAAAAGAGACATGAACGGAAGATAGAAGAACTTCTTGACGCAATTGGCATTCGAATGGCAGCGGCAGGGACAGATCAGCGTGATATGTGGTCACTGTATCCGTGGCGGCATTCGGCCTCGGTCTGGCGGGCGGTGTTCGGCGTGGAGATGGATGCTCTTGTCCAACAAGGGGTGCTGGGGCGCGTCCAACTTCAGGCGGTTGCGCATCCAGATTACCCGGAAGCCGGACGTGTTCTTCGCGTTCAGCAGATATCGGAATGGAGTTTTCACGGTGTCAGCGAAGTGAGCGAGGTGCCGTCGCGGACGTTGACCGCCACAGATGTGGAGGGACTCGAGTTGGCTCCTGAACTATTGCGGCAATATCTCCGTACGACCCTGGGCGTTGCGGAGGGCGGCGTCGTTTGGAGCCCGGGCGACGAAGTGCTGCAACTGGGCGTGAGTTCTGTAGGTGATGAGCGTCTGTATGTAGCGTACGCTATCCGAGAACCAGGACGCGACATCGGGGTGCGTCTGCGGGTGTGCGCGAACGGTGCGCATGTAGTGCTGCTAGTGCCCGGAGGCCGGCGTGAGGAGGCGGGATTGCCGACGGTGAGGTTGGAGGGTCCCATTCCGCGGCGGCGACAGGTCATCCGGGACGGGGCGGGCGCGTGCGGATTCGGGGAACGGTTGGCTGCGATTGACCGGGCGCCGGAAGAAGCCGAACTCGTGGTCGACGGGAGGCTGAAGAAGGTTTGGGTGTGTGGGGCGGAGTTGCAGGAGGTCAGCCCGGAGTCCCAACAATTTCGGTTCCTTGAGATGTTCGCCGCGAGTAATGGCGCACCAATATCGTGTGGCGCAGTCACGCAAGCTCTTTCTGCGGCTAGACTCCGAACCGATGGCACGACGACGGCGCGACAGGTGAAGATGCGTGTCAAGAAGCTGGTCGTACAGGCGTTGAAGGCAGCGGAGTCCGGCGACACCAGCGATCCTTTTCCGCCAGCGGGTACGGGAGCGTACCGATGTAGGCTGCGCAGTTTTGTCGGGTGAGGTGCGAAGAGAAGCCGGAAGCGTCTGCCCGCCACCGCGGGGGGCTGCCGTGTTGGCGAGTGAAGCGCGGCGGGGCGGACCGCAAAGCCCGAGGGCTGGCTGGCGACGCGAGGTGGCGCGGGGACTCGGGTGGCGTGGGCGGACGGTGCGGACGTTGATCTGCGTAGACGCGGTCACGTCGTAGCTGGCGATGACGCTTGTCACGAACCGCACCGGAACCATGCAGCGCGAGATGAACGAAGCCCCGCCGGAGTACAGCTTCGCGGGCATGACGGTGTTCGACACGAGGTTCGGAGGCAATGAGGCCGCCGTCGGAGGTCACGAGCATCTTGTCGACGTCGTTCAACGCCTGGATCTCCGCCTGCAGGCGCTCGATCTCACTTTGGCGGTCGGCGATTGCCTTTGCTATGACACTCATGGGTTGTCCCAGGGGGCTGTATCGTCCGTCGCTCGACGCGCTCTGGGCTCCGGCCCGAGCGCGTTCCAGTGGGTTCCATTCTAACCCAACGATAGTTCGGCGGCCAGACGGAGCCGGCGCGGTCACCCTTTGCCGGGTTGGGGGCAGTGGCCGGTCGAGGCGCAGGAGGCCCGCGGCGGACACCGATGATTGGCCATCCAAGCCGACTAGGTGGTCGCGGCCGAACCGTCGACGGCAGCTCGACAGTCGAGCGCGTCCGGCGCGGCCTCGGTCGGGCGCCTTCCGTCAAACTTCGGGGCGCGTGTGACGGTGACGAGGACCCCCAGCGGCGCCGCTTGGCCCGCGCTGGCGGGTCGCGCCCGTTTCGCGGCGTAGCCGGAGTCGCAGCCCAGGGGTGTCGGGTCCGCCTGATCGGGTATCATGCGCGGGCGAAGCACGAGACGAGGTTAACTCAATCTCCAGGAGGGAATGTTGGCAAGAGTCAAGAACCTCACCGAGGCGATGACGAAAACGCAGTTGTTTTCGGATATCGCGGAGAAGACGAAGCTGACGAGGCGGCAGGTCGCGGATGTCTTCGAGGCGCTGGAATCGGTCATAGAGCGCCATGTCCAGAAAGGGGCCGTCGGCGCTTGCACGATACCCGGCCTGATGAAGATCAAGGTCGTAAAGAAGCCCGCGCAAAGGGCCCGGAAGAACGTGCCGAATCCGTTCCGGCCCGGTGAGACGATGGACGTGAAGGCCAAGCCGGCCAGCGCGTCCGTGAAGGTTCTGCCGCTCAAGAAGCTGAAAGACATGGCGTAGGCGTCCGGCGGACGCCTACGCCATCGCGCGGGGCTCGTGGGCGCTGTGGCGCTCGGCGCAGGCAGCCACCGGGGCGGAACTCCAGGCTGCCCTCGTCATGAACGCCGGCGACCACCGACCTCCTCGACGAGCTGCAGCCCTTGGCTGATCACGCCCGCGGCGTTCGGACACCGACGATGGCCAGCAAGTCGACCCCAGGTGCTGGGCGGCGAACGTCGCCGGCGAGCGCCCGCGGCCGACGGGTCGCTCGTCAACGCGTTCGCCCGCGCCGGTCGCTGGCACGGCGTCCACTCCAGACCGCCGCAGGCATCGGGCGATCAGGGTGATGCCGGGTCCTGCGACCCCAACTGGGGGCAGTCCGTGAGTCCACCACCCACCCGTCTCGAGCGAGCGACCGCCGACCAACCCGCCGTCTCGTCGAGGCCGCCGCGCTCCGACGACTCGACAGCCACCACCCCGCCTCACCTACGTCGCCGAGCGCCAAGGCTGGGCCCGGTGGGCACTACGCTGTCAGGCGCGGGGAATTTCCATCCGGGGCTACGAGGCGCACGCTCCCTTGAAACGGTGTGGCAGGTTTCAGCACGACCGTTGGTGTACGAAGTACTTCGGGGTCGACAACAAGGCCGCTCCAGAGCGCCGCCGCGCCGATGAGCGATAGCGGGTTCTCCGCGGTCACCGTCGTGGCCTCGCCCAAGCCACGCTCTTGGTCCACAAACGCCATGGCTGCTGTCGCCGCGTCCTGAATGTGTGACGATGAGTGTGCGGCTCCAGACACGAAGGCCTCCCAGCAGAATAGCGTTGTGGCGCGCGTTGTGGGTGGCCAGGCGGTCGGAGCGAGCCGAAAATCGACCAGGCTTACACAACCGCCGGCGATGGACCTCAGAATCCAGGCCGCCTGATGCAGCCCAAGACTGGCGACGGTGAGTCCGGGTGGCGCAGCCCATGACGGGCTCCCTTCGTTCTTACGGCCTCGGGATAGATCAGAAGATGCGTTGGGGACCGGAATGAAGAGCGGTGCTTCGAATCCCAAGGCGATGCTATGGCCTGCTGTCAGGTCCTCAACTAGCCGGGCGCTCAACAGTTCGATACTAGAAGAGCCGCCAATCCCTTCCGGGAATTCCGGATCTACGCACGCCCACCCAAAACGCGGCTGTCCGTGTCTGTCGGGTAGTGTGGTACCCACATCAACGGCGTAGATTCGTCGCCGCTCGCCGCGTGGCCGAGTAGTCAATCCCGTCTCCTATCTTGTATCTTGGCTATGCCCGCGTTCTCGACGGACCCGACTCCGGTGCACGGCCGCACACCCTCCAGGTTCTTCACGGCGTCGAAGCCCACCACGTGGAACCGACCGGCCGGGTCCGGCCGCGTGATGCCCGGACGCACGCCGACGCGGGCGACCACCGGGACGATCCGCCGGTCGCGACGGGCGAGCGCCTGCAGCAGGTTGCCTTCACGCGCATGCTACCACCCGGTGACCGCGTGCTTCTGCTCGGAGATGCGGGCCGGTGGATCGTCGCCGTCGTGTTTCGGCCAGCGCCAACGGCTGCGGGGGCGGACGGCGCGTCTGCCCCGACGACGACGCCGAGCCTCGGGTGCGGAGGTCCTCTCGAAAGGCCACTCGCGCAAACCACCCTATGGCCACCGCAACCACCAGTGACACCGCGTAGAACAACACCCCGACCTCGATCACCGGCACCCCACCTCTCGTCCAGTACGCCGCGCGCCACCCGACGCCATCGCCTCTGCGGCCGTTGGCGCTCGGGCTTGGTCCGCCGTCCGCCAGCGGGCCCGGCCGCCTTTCACGCTGATTCGCGCGAGCAACCGCGACTTGGGAGCATCGGCCACCCGGCGCGCCATCCCGCGGGCCGACATGTCCTCGATACCGATACGCCGCACCGCCCGGACGATCGCGGTCGACGCCTGTTCGGTGGCGTCCCGCCGGACCGCAGCCACTCGGGCATGGACCCCGGCGAGGCGCGCCACCGCCCGACGCCGGACTACGGAGCGCGGCACGTCGCCGCGCTGGTGCTGATTGTGGAACCGGGGCTATCTCCTTGAAGGATTCTTGAGGGAAGGTCAACCGTCTGTCAAGATGCTGCCCCGCGGTGTCGCGTCCGCTCTTTATTCGCTGTTGTGCTAGGGTTACCGGGCTAGATCTAACCTATAGCCTGACTCTTATCTGTCAATATTGATAGGTTCAAGGGGGAGTGCAAGGTGGTAAAAAAGTGTCGCGAATACCGGAGCCCGCGCTCCCCACGCAGGCTGGCGTGATCCGTCGCGGGCGTGGCAGGGGAACGTCATGGGCGAGCAAGACGCGGTCGAGCGCATCCTGGCGGCGGTGTACGACGCCATGCTAGACGACTACCGCTGGCCGGTCGCCTCGGCCCTGATCGACGCGGCCTGCGGCCTGACAGCCAATGGCCTCATGGTTCGTGAGGGCCCGAAGGACGATGTCCGGGCGCTCTTCGTCGGGGCCTACTGCAGGGGGCAGCGCCGCGAAGACCTGGAGCGCGAGTACCTCGAAGACTACCATCCCACCGACGAACGTGTACCGCGCTTCCGGCAACTGCCCGACAGTCGCCTGGTGCACATCAACGACTTGTACACGGCCGAGGAGTTGAGGACCTCGCCCACCTACAACGAGATGCTGCGCCGGGCCGGTATGCAGGACAGCCTGAACGTGCGCCTCGACGGACCGGAAGAGTCCCACATCAGCTGGGGCGTCGGCGACCCCGTCGGCTCGGACGGCTGGGGATCTTCGCGGATCATGATGGTCACGGAGCTGCTACCCCATATCCGGCAGTTCGTCCGCGTCCGGCAGGCGCTGGTCCGCGCCGAGGCGCGGAACACGACCGTCACCGCCCTGCTCGACAACCGGCGGATAGGCGTCATCCACCTGGACCGGCGCGGCCGGATCATGGCGGCCAACGACCGCGCCCGCAGCATCCTGCGGCACGGCGACGGGTTGTCGGACCGGGCCGGGATGCTGCGCGCCCGCGCGCCGGCCGACCAGGTCCGTCTCCAGCAGCTGGTCGGCGCCGCGCTGCCGGCCTCCGGCCCAGTCGCAGTCAGTGGGTCGATGCTACTCCGCCGCTCGCCGGTGTTGCCGCCGTTCGTGGTGCACGTCAAGCCCGTAGGCGTTCCTCAACCCGACTACGGAGCGCGGCACGTCGCCGCGCTGATGCTGATTGCCGAGCCGGGGCGCCAACATCGCGTCAACCCCGACTTGGTGGCCAGGACCCTGGAGCTGACGCCGGGGGAGACTCAGGTGGCGGTCTGGTTGGCGGAAGGCAAGAGCGTGCGCGACATGGCCGAGGCGACGGGTCGCACGGAACGCGCCATCTACTGGCACCTGCAGCAGATCTACCAGAAGCACTCCATCTCGCGGCAGGCGGACCTGGTGCGGTTGGTGTTGTCGCTCGCCGAGCTCGGGTGAGGTCAGATCACGATGCACTCGATCTCGACCGGCACCGTGAACTGCGCCGTCTTGGCGACCTCCACGAGCGTCCTCGCCGTAAAACGCTCGACGGGTGTAGCAGAACGAGACCCGCTCGATCAGCCGCCCCCCGCGCGCGGCGTCGCGACGGAACCACGAGCGGCTTTCCCCGGCGCCCTGCTCCGACGCCGAGACCGTCTCGGTGCGCCGCCGCGCCGCCAGCCGGTTCGTCATTCTTGTGCCTGCCTGAACAAGCGCTACGGCCGCTGACCCGCCACCCTTCGCCCAGGCCGACGCCGCGGGCCAAAGCCGGCGACTGACACGCCTGTCCACGGGCGTTTTCGGACTCGGCGCAGCTCGCCGCGTCCACCGGATCCAACCAGAAGGCCGGGTCCAGATTCCTTGCCGCGTTGATTGCGCTCGAACGCGTCTTGGTCGCTCATGACGATTCCGCCTCTTCTCTGGAGCACCGCGGGGAACGGAAACGGCACGGAAGCACCTACGGGCAGGCACACTGCCGCGGCGCGCCGCACTTTTCAGTTCCAGCCCTCGTTCCCCTCCTTCACCCTCCCCGCACCGCCTGCGCGAACCGATGTGACGACCCGAAGTTAGCTGGGTACGTGTACAGCATTGCGATGCGCTTTGTCGCTGTCAAAGTTGACAGAATGGCCGACCAGAGCCTAGGCATTTAACAGTTTTACAGACTGTCAGCCCTGAAAAATTACTAGCACATGAGCTGGGAACACTGTCGGCAGCAACGTTGACAGACACAATCGGCGGGTGCAATAAATGCTTCGGGGGAGAGATACACGCTGTTGGCGTGAGGCGGAGGACAGGCCCGTTCACAGAGGAGAGAGCAAGCGATGACGACGAATACACAAGTACATGAGACGGCCGACCCCGAGCCGGAGACCTTGACGGTGACGATCGATCCGACGAAGGTCGATCCCGGAAGGACCCAGGTGCTCGGTCGTTTCCTCGACGATGCCAAACTGGAGAAGCTGGCCGGTGGCGAGACGTTTACCGTGACCATCGAGAGGGGCCCGGGTTCGGGTGTATCTGACCAGGAATGGACGGATTGGAAGAACGCGTTGAATGCCGTGGGGATGGGTTCCTACTAGGTCGTTCACTGGTGAACGCACTTGGCGGGGCTGTCCCCGTCAGGTGAAAGGGAGCCTCTGAGACCGGGTTTCGCGCACGCTGAACCCGCGGGCCGGGACCGCGACCAACGTGTACGTCGCGTTGGCGGAACGGGGGCGCAACGGTGCCACAGGCGAGCGAAGAGCTGAGAGGGGTCGAGCACTTCGATCGGGCCCTGCACGTCACCACGCCAAGGGCTTGGCTGGCGCTGCTGATGCTGGGCGCCCTCGTGTCCGCCGCCGTCACTTGGGCGTGGCTGGGTCGGATCGCGACCTACGTGCCCGCGCACGGCATTGTCCTCAGTCGCGGCGGCACGGTCCACGACGTGGCGACCCGCACCGCCAGCACACTCGTTCGGGTGCTGCCGTCTCTCGGCGATACGGTGACGGCAGGCGAGGTCGTGGCCGTGCTCCACGACGTCGAGACGGTCGAACGGCATGCCACCGCGCTGGCGCTCGTCGACGAACTGACGCGCGCCCTCCGCGAACACCGGGCGGAAGCCCGCGAGGCCGATGTCCTTGCCGAGCGCAACCTCGCTCGGCGGGGGGTGAACCTGGAGGCGCTTGAGCAGAGCGCACGCGACCTGCTGGAGAACGCCCGGAAGCGCCATCGCGGCGACCTTGTTCTCTTTGAAGAGGGACTGCTGACGGAGTACCGGGCCGACTTGAGCGAGCAGAGCGTGGATTTCGCGCGCCGCAACCTGTTCGACGTGATGCGTCGGCGCGACGAGCTCGAGGCTACCGAGTTGAGTCGCCAGGCGCAGCTCAGGACGCAGCTCACCGAGGCGGAGATCAACCTCGTGGCGGCAGAGCGGGACGTGGAGGAGATCGAGACCGTGATGGAGACCTGGCGCCTGCGGGCGCCGATCTCCGGGGTGGTCACCGATGTCAAGGCGCAGGCCGGCGCCGTCTTGCAGTCCGGGCAGTCCGTACTCGGCATCGGGGCTGGCGAGGAGGGCCTGGACGTGCTGGTGTACGTTCCGTCGGCGGAGGGTAAGCGGGTCGAGACGGGCATGCCGGTCCTGATATCGCCGACGACGGTGCGGAGCGCAGAGTACGGCTACATGACCGGCGCCGTGGCGAGTCTCTCCGAGTTTCCGGCCAGCGTCGACAGCATGGCCGCCGCCCTTCAGAACCAGGAGCTGGCGGAAGCGTTCTGGAGCGACGGCGCACCCTATGCCGGCCGTATTGCCCTGACGCCGGATCCCGCTACCGCCAGCGGCCTCGCCTGGACATCGGCCAAGGGCGCGGAGGTCAACGTCACCGCCGGCACGCTGGCAGAGATCGATATCGAGGTCGATTCTCAACCGCCCATCTCGCTGGTGGTGCCGATGATCAAGGAATGGCTGGGCTACTGAGTCCACGCCGTCGGCCCGCAGATCGCCAAGGGGTCCCGGCCCCGTCAGCCCCACCTCTCCGGGCCGTGACCGGCGGCCCTGACGCTGCTGTCCGGCAGGCCCGACCCGAGCGAGGCGCCCCGGAACGCGGACCACGTCCTTCCGGCTTGCACCGCGGCCAGCGTCTCCAGCGGGGCTCGGGACCGAGGTCGGACACCCACCCCACCCTCGCGCTGTCCACCCGGGAAGGACCCGGCCGTTGAACCCGGAGCTCAGGGGCAATCTTCGGCGCTGGCCGGGGGGGCGTCTGAAGGTGCCGACCATCCTGCAGATGGAGGCCACGGAGTGCGGCGTCGCCTGCCTCGCCATGATCCTCGCCCATCACGGCCGGTGGGTCTCGCTCGAGGAGCTGCGCACCCGATGCGGCGTGTCGCGGGACGGCGCGAACGCGGCAAACATCGTTCGCGCGGCGCGCGAGTACGGCCTGGTCGCGAGGGGCTTCGCCCACCCGAGGAAGACGCTGTTCGAGCTTCCCTTCCCGATGATCCTCTACTGGGACCGCAGCCACTTCGTCGTTCTGGAGGGCATTCGAGGCAGACGTTTCTACATCAACGACCCCAACGACGGACCTCGCCGGATCTCGGCCGCCGAGTTCGACGACGGTTACTCGGGCATTGGACTGGCCTTCGCGCCGGGCAGGCGCTTTCGGAAGGGCGGTTCGAAGCCGAGCATCGTTCGCGGGCTGCGCGCGCGTTTCGGAAACGCCCGGGGGGCGCTCGCGTTCGCCACGGTGGCCACGCTGACGCTGCTCGTCCCGGGCGTGGCGGTGCCGACGATGGCCCGGGTGTTCGTCGACAACGTGCTGATTCTCGGCAACGGCGATTGGGTCGTCGCCCTGCTGATCGGGCTCGTGTCGGCCGCGGGGCTGCAGGGCGCTCTGGTGTGGCTGCAGCGGGCGTTCCTCGCCCGGATGGAGGCGAAGCTCTCCATCCTGATGACGACGCGCTTCTTCTGGCACCTCGCGACGCTGCCGATGCCGTTCTTCGGCCAGCGCTGGCCCGGCGACCTCGTGAACCGTGTCTCGTCGAACGACACTGTCGCCAGGTTGCTGTCGGACGAGCTGGCCGTCAACGTGATCAACGTGGCGGCGATGGGGTTCTACGCGGCGGTCATGTTGACTTACGACGTGCCGCTGACTCTCTTTGCCGCGGGCATCGTGGCGGCCAATCTCACCGTGCTGCGGCTCGCCTCGAGGGCGCGGCAGGATGCCAACCGCAGGCTACTGAAGGAGAAGGGCAGGCTCGACGGCGCATCGGTGGACGGCGTCCACATGATTGAGTCGTTGAAGGCCAACGGCGCGGAGAGCGATTTCTTCACGCGCTGGGCGGGCATGCACGCGAACGCCCTGGATGCACGCCAGCGCCTGATGCTCACGACCACGCTGGCCGGCGTCGCCCCACCGCTGTTTTCGCTCCTGGGCGTCATCGCGGTGCTCGGCGGCGGCGGCCTGCGCGTCCTCGACGGCACGCTGACCATCGGAGGTCTGGTTGCCTTCCAGCTCCTGATGCAGAGCTTCTCCCGGCCCGCGGAAGGCCTCGTCCGGTTCGGTGCAGACATCCAGACGGTCAGGGGCGACATCGCCCGGCTCGACGACGTACTGCACTACAAGCCGGACGAGCGGGCCGTGCGGGGAATCGACGGAAATGCAGCCGACCTGACGCCGCCGCCGCCGCGCGGATCGGTCGAGCTCGACGGGGTCACCTTCGGTTACAACGTCAAGGGGCCGCCGCTGATCGAGGACTTCTCGCTCTCCATGGAGCCGGGCCGGCGCGTGGCGCTGGTCGGCAGCTCGGGCAGCGGCAAGTCGACGGTGGCCAGGCTCATCTGCGGCCTGCTCTCGCCCTGGTCCGGCACGGTGAGGATCGACGGGCGCGACCTCGGCGACATGCACCCCGCTCACCTGTCCGAGCGCTTGTCCTACGTCGACCAGGAGCTCGTCCTCTTCGAGGGCACCGTGCGCGAGAACGTGTCCCTGTGGGATCCGACCGTTTCGGAAGACGACATCGTCCAGGCGCTGCGCGACGCGGCGATTCACGACGTCATCGCGTCTCGGGGGCGGAAGTACGACTCACGCGTGGAGGAACGGGGAAGCAACTTCAGCGGCGGACAGCGCCAACGGCTCGAGATTGCCCGGGCCCTGGCCCGGAACCCGGCCATCCTCGTGCTCGACGAGGCGACCGCGGCGCTCGACCCGATCACCGAGATGAAGATCGACGGGAACCTGCGGCAACGAGGCTGTACCTGCGTGATCATCGCGCATCGGCTCAGTACCGTCCGGGACGCGGACGAGATCGTCGTGCTCGACCGCGGCCAAATCGTCCAGCGCGGCGCGCACCAGAACCTGATGGCCGAGGAAGGCTTCTACCGTGCGCTGGTGACGGGCTCCTCCGACCGTGCCGACCCCAACCCTTGAGCGTCTCCGCGGCGTGCGGAGGGAAACGGACGCCACGCAACCGTTCGTGATGGACGACGCCGAGCGCGTCTATCTCGTCGAGCGGGGATACCTGGATATCTTCGCGGTCGAGCTGGAGGGAGACCGGCCCGTGGGGCGGCGGCGATTCGTCACCCGCGTGGCGGTCGGCGAAATGGCGTTCGGCGCCGATCGGGCCGCGGACCCGGCCCGGGCCGGGCGCGTGTTCGGCTTCCTCGCGGTGCCGGGTCTCGATGCGGTCATCATCGAGGGCGAGCGCGCCGGCGTGGCCGCTGAAGGGTTCGATCTGGCCGCAGTCACCTGGATCGACGCCTGGATCTCCAAGCTTTCGGAGTTTGCCGTCCGCGGTTGCGCGCCGCCCCGCAACGCCGTGCAGATCGAGGCGGACCCGAACGTGAGCTACCCGTCCGGCTCCGTCCTGAGCGCGCAACACGGCGATGTGGTCTGGGTGTCGGCCACGGTCCCCATGCGCCTGCTCGGACGCACCGATCTGGTCGCCGCAGCGGTGGGCGAGCCGCTGCTGCCGCTGACCGAGCATACGTGGTTCGAGATTGACGCCGACGCCGTCGTCACCGCCGTCCATACGCCCACCGCGCTACTGACGGAGCAGCTCTGGCCAGCGCTCTTGCGCTTTGCCTCTCGCATCCTGGAGCGTGCGATTCTGGCGGAGGCGGAAGCCGGCGCCGCGCTGGCATCGCGGCGGCGCGATTCCAACGAGGCGCTGCGCGTCTCGGTGTCGGGCTCGCTCGGCGTGCTGGGCGACGTGCTGGGTGGAGCGCGGAGCGGCGGGGGGGTCGGCTCGACCGGCGGCACCGCTCTGACGACGGCCGTACGGCTCGTAGCCGAATCGGGCGGGGCGACGCTGGCCGTGCAGCCGAGTTGCGCCGCCGGGACCGGCGTGCCGGACGGGCCGGGAGAGACGGCCGGCACGATCGAGGCGCTGGCCCGCCGTTCGGGGATACGTACCCGGCGAATCACTCTCGCCCGCCGCTGGTGGAAGCGGGATGGTCCGTCGTTCGTCGGCTTCACGACACCGGGCGCGAAACCCCTCGCCGTCATCACGAACAACCGCGGCGGCTACCGTGCGGCCGACCCGGAAACCGGCGCGGACGTTGTCGTGAACGCCCGGACCGCGGCCGGTATCGCCGCCGAGGGCGTGGCCCTGTACCCGTCGCTGCCGGACGACGCCGAGAACGCCCGCACGGTACTTCGATTCGCCCTGTTCCCGACGCACCGGGATCTCCGCACGGTCTGCGCGGTCGGTGCGCTGGCGGGCCTCGCGGCGCTCCTCGTTCCGCTGCTGGTCGGCCAGGTACTCGGGAAGTTCATTCCCCGCGCGGACTTCGGATCGTGGGTCGCGGCGCTCGGCGCTCTCGCCCTGGTCGGGCTCGGCAATGCCGTCTTCGGGGTGGTGCAGGGGCTGGCGGTGCTGCGCATCGAGGGCCGTATCGATGAGCGGCTGCAGGCGGCCATCTGGAGCCGGCTGATCGCCTTGCGGGCACCGTTCTTCCGGGACTTCACGGCTGGCGATCTCGCCGACCGCGCCGGCAGCATCGGCACTGTCCGCCAGATGTTGACCGGGGCCGTGGTGCAGGCGGCGGTGAGCAGCCTCTTCTCGATGTTCAGCCTGCTGCTGCTGTTCTACTACAGTTGGCGGCTCACGTTGGTTGTGTGCGCGGTGCTGTTCGTGACGTCGATCGCAACCGGCTTCTGTTCATACCGTCAGCTGCGGCACTACCGCGACATGTACCGAACGCAGGGGGCCATCAGCGGTTTCGCCTTCCAGATGATCAACGGCCTGTCGAAGCTCCGAGTGGCCAACGCGACAACCTATGCGCTGGCGCGTTGGGCGCGGCAGTTCTCGGAGCAGAAGCGGTCCGCGCTCGCCGCGCGGCAGTGGGCGGCGGTACAGCACGCGCTCAACGGCTTGTTCCAGCCCCTGGCCCTGGCCCTCATCTATGGTCTCGTTCACTACGGCGGCACACCCGAGGAGCCGCAGCCGGCATTGGACCTCGCGACATTCCTGTCGTTCAACGCGGCGTTCGGACAGCTCACGGCGGCGGTCATCAGCCTCACGATCGCGGCGACGACCGCGGTCTCCATCCTGCCCCTGCTCGAGCGCGTGCGCCCGATTCTCGCGGCCAGACCCGAGAACGCCGACGGGGGCGGCGACCCGGGCGACCTCCGGGGCGGCATCGAGTTCGCCAACGTGACGTTTCGCTACGGTTCGCATCAGCCGAACGCCGTCGACGACGTGTCGTTCCGCATCGACCCGGGAGAGTACGTAGCGTTCGTGGGACCGTCGGGGTGTGGAAAATCCACCCTCTTCCGGCTGCTGCTCGGCTTCGAGCAACCGGCCTCGGGCTCCGTGTTCCTGGACGGCCACGACCTCTCGGGACTGGACCGGGTCGCGGTTCGACGCTGCATGGGCGTGGTACCGCAGAACGGCCAGCTCGTGGCCGGAAACATCTACGAGAACATTGCGGGCATGTCGCCGCTCGGCGCCGAGGGCGCTTGGGAGGCAGCGCGCGCCGCGGCGCTCGACGAGGACATTCGGGCCATGCCGATGCGGATGCGGACCGTGGTGACGAGCCATGGCTCGGGGCTGTCCGCGGGGCAGAAGCAGCGTCTGCTGATCGCGCGCGCCCTCGCCCGCCGGCCCCGCATTCTGCTGTTTGACGAAGCGACGAGCGCTCTCGACAACCGAGCCCAGGCCGCCGTGCAGGCGTCCATCAGGAAGCTGAGTGCGACCCGCGTCGTCATTGCCCACCGGCTCAGCTCGATTCGCGACGTGGACCGGATCTTCGTGATGGATCGGGGCCGGATCGTCGAGAGCGGCCGCTACGACGATCTGATGCGGCGAGGCGGCCTCTTCGCCGCACTGTCCCGTCGCCAGATCGTCCAGTCGTAGAGTGCCGGCTGCGGGCGGCGTTTGGCGTCGCGATCCGTACCGCTGGCACACGGACGCGCCGACGGGTCGTGCGTCGATCCAGACCATCTCCGGTCGCCAAACTCTCGTCGCGGCCAGCTCTCTCAAGGCTGGGTGGAAAGGGGGGCAAGGGTCGCGCACGAGAGTCGCACCAGGCGCATGAGTTGTGGCCCGAACGGGCCACAACTCATTGCCTTTAACCGGCAGGGGTGACCTTATGGGGAGTTCCGACGCGCTACGGCGGGAGAACGACGCGCGAGACCGCATCTCCCGGCTGAACGAGGCCATTCTGCGGATCAACGGCAGCCTCGACCTGAGCACCGTCCTGCGTGAGGTCATCGACAGCGCGCGTGCGCTGACCGGCGCCCAATACGGTGTGATCACGACCCTCGACGCAGGCAAGCAGGTCCCGGACTTCGTCAGCTCCGGCTTCACGCCCGACGAGCACCGGCAACTCACCGACTGGCCCGACGGACCGCGGCTCTTCGAGCACCTGCGGGACATTCCGGAAACGGTGCGATGGCCGGACTTCCCCGCCTACGTCCGGTCGCTCGGATTCTCGGCCGACCTGATACTGGTGAAGTCGATGCAGGCAACGCCAATGCGTCACCGGAGCGAGTACGTCGGCAATTTGTTTCTCGGCGACAAGGAAGGCGGGCAGGAGTTCACGAACGAGGACGAAGAAATGCTCGTGCTGTTCGCGTCGCAGGCGGCGACGGCGATCGCCAACGCGCGCACGCACCAGAACGAACAGCGGGCTCGGGCCGGCCTGGATACCTTGATCGAGACTTCGCCGGTGGGTGTCGTGGTCCTCGACGCCAGGACCGCAATACCGGTGTCGTTCAATCAGGAGGCGAGGCGGATCATCAACAGCATGCGCTCGCCGGGCCAATCCCGCGAGGCTCTGCTGCAGTCGATGACGTGCCGGTTCCCCGATGGGCGGGAGCTCACCCTTGACGAGCTTCGCCTGGCGCAGCAGTTGCGCAAGACGACGACCGTGCGGGCCGAGGAGATCGTGCTATCGGTCCCCGACGGTCGCCGCGTCAGGATACTGGTCAACGCCACGGCGATTCGTTCCGCGGACGGTGTGGTCGAATCGGTGGTCGCCACCATGCAGGACCTGACGCCGCTGAACGAGCTGGAGCGATTGCAGACCGAGTTCCTGGGCATGGTGAGCCACGAGCTGCGAGCTCCACTGACCTCGATCAAGGGCTCGGCCGCCGCTCTGCTGGGCACCTCGCCGGAGCTGGACCCTGCGGAGATGCGCGAGTTCCACCGGATCATCGACGATCAGGCCAACCACATGCTCGGCCTGATCAGCGACCTGCTGGATGCGGGACGCATCGAAACCGGCACGCTGTCGGTCGCTCCGGAGCCCGCGGATGTGGCCGGCCTGGTGGACCAGGCGCGCAACACCTTCCTGAGTGGCGGCGGCAGGCAAGCCGTGCGTATCGACCTGCCGCCGGATCTGCCCCGGGTGATGGCCGACCGGCGGCGCATCGTGCAGGTGCTGAACAACCTCTTGTCCAACGCGTCGAGGCATTCTCCCGATGCGCCACCCATCCGCGTCGCCGTAGCGCCGGATGGCGTTCACGTCGCGATCTCGGTGTCGGACGAGGGCCAGGGCGTGCCGCAGGAGCAGTTGCCGCACCTGTTCCGGAAGCACACCGGCGTTGCCGGCGGCGACCGGAACCGTAGGGCCGGGGGATACGGCCTGGGCCTGGCTATCTGCAAGGGGCTGGTGGAGGCGCACGGGGGTCGCATCTGGGCCGAGAGCGGCGGACCGGGCCGGGGGACGCGGTTCACGTTCACGATTCCGGTGGCCGAGGAGGCCGCCGGCGCGGCGACCGGCGTGGTCGCGAGCCGCTCCGCCTCGCCGAGGGAAGGGCGGGATCCGTCGTGTATCCTGGTGGTCGACGACGACCCGCAGACGCTGCGCTACGTGCGGGACGCGCTCATCCCGGCCGGCTACGCCCCGGTCGTGACCGGCGACCCACGGCAGCTAACGGACCTCGTCGAGACGCACAAGCCTGTCTTGGTCCTGTTGGACCTGATGCTGCCGGGAACCGATGGCATCAAGCTGATGCAGCGCATCCCTCAACTGGCCGACCTGCCGGTCATCTTCATTTCCGGCTATGGCAGGGACGAGACGATCGCCAGGGCCCTGGAGCTCGGCGCCGCCGACTACATCGTCAAGCCCTTCTCGCCGACGGAGCTAACGGCGAGGGTGCGGGCGGCTCTGCGCAGGCGGGCGGAACCGGAACGCTTCCTGCTGGGAGACCTGGCCATCGACTACGAGCAACGCAAGGTGACCGTCGCGGGGCAGTCGGTGCAACTGACGGCCAGCGAATACGAGCTCCTCCGCCTGCTCTCGGTCAACGCGGGACGGGTGCTGACGTCCGAAGCGTTGCTGCGCCAGGTGCGGGGCGGGCGGGACGCCGCCGATTCGACGGTGGTGCGAACCCTGGTGAAGAAGCTCCGCCGAAAGCTGGGCGACAATGCGGCCAAGCCTGCCTACATCCTGACCGAGCGCGGGGTCGGCTACCGTATAGCCACACCCGGCCGACCCGTGAGGGCGTGCGTGTTCGACGACCTCGAGTCTCCAGGGCGCTGACGGAGGACAGCCCTCGGGGTACATCGAGGTCGAGTGACGCGATTGTTGCCTGCCACCATTGACGCGGACTGGATGCAGCGGGCCCTGGCCGCGGGCGGCGCATCCGACTATCCGGCGATAAGGGACGTCGTTGTCGAGGACCTCGGGTCAGCCTCCAATGCCTTCGGAAGGCTCCTGCGCTGTCACCTGACCACCGACGGCGGCCTCGCCGCGGATCCCGCCACCGTCATCGTCAAGCTGCCGCCCGCGGACCGCAGGGCGTTCCGGTTCGCGAGGTGGATGTGGATGCATGAGCGCGAGTGCCTGTACTACCGCCGCTTGGCGCGGCATGCGCCGATCCGATCCCCGGCCCTCCTGTACGGCGATTTCGACGAAGCTACGCACCGATTCGTCCTGGTGCTCGAAGATCTGCGCGACCTCGAGGTGCCGGTCCAGGTCGCGGGCGTCTCGGCCGGGCGGGCGAGGCTCGCGGTAAGGGAGATCTTCTCGCCACGGGAGCGGGACGTGCTGGCGGTGCTGGTCGAGGTCGGCGAGCACCTCGGGAACAAGGCGCTCGCCAGCCGCCTCGGGATCACCGAAGAAGGGATCCGCTACCACCTGCGGAACATCTACCGCAAGACGGGCTCCAGCAAGCGGGCGGACGCGGTGCGCTACGCGCAGTCGCTGGGCGCCCTGTCCTGACCGCCGCCGGGCACGCCCTTCCGCCATCCGGACCGTTCGGCACCCTGACCGCGAGAGACCGGTAGTGTGTGGCGCCGATGCCTCGGATTGCCACCTACTGGCCAATTTACGGGAGCTACATGCCGGTCGTCATGGACGGCTCATCGCATCCGACCGTCTGATTCGCCGGCTATCTGATTTCTATCGACGCCCATCTTGTGCGTCGCCAGGGCCGTTGGCATACTCGGCCATCATTCGAGTTTCTCTCCTGCCATACGTCTTTGGGCCCCCGCAGGGAATTTAAACGTGGATGTCTGCCCTACGCGGCACGGTGTTGCGACCCGGGCCGAGGGGGAAGGACCAGCACACGCACGAAAGGACAAACCGCATGATGAGACAAACGGATGTTCAGGGTTCCGAGGCAGGCTGGTGGCGGCAGTGAGGGGCTCTTCACGTTCTCCGCTGGGGCGACCCGGCCCGTACCCCCCCCAGCCGCGTCGTGGCGTCCTGCCTTTTCCTGGCGGGGCTCGTCGCGGCCGTCCCGGCCCAGGCGCAGGGGCCAGAGCTGCTGAGCGCGACCGGGTCGTTCTCGACCGTGACGCTCCGGACGGGACTACCGGGTGGGCTACGGCCTTGCAGTGCTCGATCAGGAGAGTCTGAACCTCGATCTGGGCGTCGATGCGCAGCGGCGGGAGAGTTCGATGCAGGGAGTCGCGGACAACGGGTTCCTCGGCCGGGCGACGCTGGGGCTGGTAGGCGGGGTTCCGCAAGCTTGCGCGGGCGCCCGGGAGCGGGCACCGCGCTGCAGGAGGGCAGACTCGTCGGGGCCGCTGGACCGCAGGCAGACCGAGTACGCGCGGTCGTAGCGGACGCGGCGCGGCCGGGCAGTCCTACGTGGCGGTGACGTGTCGCTGCTTCACTTTCAATGGCAGCACGGGCAATCGTTCCTACTGGTATCGTGCGGGATATCGCCCCGAACGGTAGCCAGGTGGGGTTCCGGATCGCCTTGGAGGCCGTCCGCCGGATGCGGGCGCGGCTGTGCGCGCAAGCAATGGACTCTAGCTGGCGGCCTGTCAAAACCGCACTCTGCAGGAGGAGTCACATCTATGACGATATCACGGAACGAGTCTTGGGTTGCAGGCGTACGCCGGACAATGCGGTTTGCCTTCGGGGCGGCTGTCTTCCGGTGCCGCGGAGCGGCGGGGGGGCCACCCCCGTCGCCAACAATCCCGCCACGGCAGCGCTGGAGATCGTCCGAGTCCCCCGGGTGCCAGCCGCTTTGGATGTCACTTTGGTGGACCGCGTCTCTGATTTGGACGGGCTGGATAATACCGAGGACGGCGACCTGCCCTCCGGCCCGCCCCTCCCTCGGGGTCGGGCGTCTGTTTCAGATTCTTGCACTTGCGGTTCCCATGCTTGCGGTGCTGGTGCTGAGCGACGCGACGCCTGCCCAGGCGCAGACAAACCCGCGTCCGCCCAGCAAACCTGTACTGACGCTTAGGCCGTGGCCGCACCCCCATGAAAAAAAAGTGATTGTTTCCGGCGGGCAATTAATCGTTCTCACGCACTGGGAGCTAAGCTGGCCGAAACTCGACGCCGGCGGGCTCCTCCTACACTACCAATTCGCTGCCGGAGAACCCGAGCATATCGAAATCCCGCCGGATACGTTTAGCAACATAAATGATGAGGGTGAAATCTACAACTATGTGCGGGTGATAGGACCCCGTGACGGGGTGCGAACAATCCAGATGCGCGGAAGGAATTATCTTGCAAACGACTGCGAGGGGACCGGGCCTTGCGAGGGGGCAGGAGAATGGTCCGACCACCCGCTAGTTGTCAGGCCGGATCCGCCCGGGTTGCCGTTGGGGCAGGTCGAAGCGCCCACCATCACGGGCTCGCCGGCGCTGAGCGAAGCGGGCGAGGACGGCGCCTGGACCGCGGATGAAACGGTGGAGGTCACGCTCACGTTCAGCGAAGCGGTGACGGTGGACACCACGGGCGGCACGCCGAGCATCGCTGGGGCATCGGGCTCGATCTGGGCGGGACCGAATCGAGACGCGCGCCGTATCTGCGGGGAAGTGGCACGACGGAGCTCGTCTTCGGCTACACGCTCACCGCGACGGACGGCTCGCACACCTCGATGCTGGTGCCGATCGACAGCCTCGCCCTGAACGGCGGCACCATCCGCAGCCAGGCCACCAGCGCGGACGCGGCGCTCGGGCACTCGGGGGCCGCGAAGACTGGGTCGGGGGGGCTCGGCACCCGGAGCGAGGGAGACCCATTCACCGCGAGGTTCGAGGGACTGCCCGGGAGCCACGACGGGTCGAGCGCGTTCACCGGCGAGTTGCATTTCAGCGAGGCCCCCGAGGGCTTGAGCTACACGACGGTGGCCGGCGGGCTGCTGGAGGTGACCGGTGCGACCGTTGACAAGGCGCGGCGCCTGACCGGCGGCAGCAACCTCGCCTGGGAGGTAACGATGACCCCGAGCCAATCGGGCGACATCACGATCACGCTCCCGACGCGGGGGTGTTCCGAAGCGAACGCGGTGTGCGTGGGCACGCGCGCGCTCGAGCGTGCGGTCTCGGCGACGGTGCGGGGGGTGCCGTTCACCGCATCGTTCTCGGGCGTGCCCGCCGAGCACGACGGGTCGACGGCGTTCGATATCCGCTTTCACCTGACCGCGGAGCCTGCGGGCTTGAGCTTCCGCACGGTCCAGAACGGACTCTTCGCCGTGACGGGCGGGAGCATCGAGACGGCGAGCCGGCTCGTGGCGGGGAAGAACAACGGCTGGACCCTGAGCATGGCTCCGTCGGGCCTTGGCGACGTGACGGTGCGGGTCAACGGGACGACGGCGTGCGACACCGCCCCCGGGGTATGCACGGCAGATGGACGCACGCTGCCTGGCGGGCTCTCGGTCAGCAGCGCAGGGCCTGCGGCCCTCTCGGTGGCGGATGTGGAGGTCGAGGAAGGCGCGGACGCGACCCTCGCGTTCGTGGTGACCTTGAGCAAGGCCCGCGTCGCGACGACCACGGTGCAGTATGCGACCTCGGACGGCAGCGCGACGGCGGGGTCGGACTACACGTTGACCTCGGGCACGCTGACCTTCGGGCGGCTGGAGACGACGAAGACGGTGTCCGTGCCGGTGCTCGACGACAGCCATGACGAGGGCTCGGAGACGCTGACGCTGACGCTCTCGAACGCGAGTGACAACGTGCGCCTCGGCGACGCGACGGCGACCGGGACCATCACGAACTCGGACCCGCTGCCCCGGGCGCTGATGGCCCGGTTCGGGCGGGCGGCGGCGGTGCACGTCGTCGAGCACGTGGAAGAACGGATGGAGGCGCCGCGGGAGCCGGGCTTACGGGGCCGGTTCGCGGGGCGCGAGTTGGGCCGGGGCATGGAGCGCGACTTTGCGCTCAGCTTTCTCAGTCAGTTCGGCGGGGCGGCTGGGGTGAACGAGCCCGGTGCAGGCGCGTACGGTGCGATGGCCGGCTCGCCGGCTGGTGGGACGGCGTCGCTTGGGATGCCGGGGCATGCCGGGGGCACGCCGATGGGCGCGGGGCCGGGGCTTGGCGGGGCGGGCCTGATGGGCGGCCCATCGAGTCTGGAGGGCGGCCCGCACGGCGGCGGCCTGCTCCAGATGGGCCTCGGGGGCGGGGACATGCTGACCGGCTCGGCCTTCTCGCTCAACCGTGAGACGCGCCAGGGCGGCATCCTCTCGTTCTGGAGCCGGGGCGCCCGGTCGAACTTCTCCGGGCGCGACGGCGAGCTGTCGCTGGGCGGCGACGTGCGCACGACGATGTTCGGGGCCGACTACGCGAAGGGGCCGCTGGTGACGGGCCTGTCGCTGTCGCACAGCCGGGGGCTGGGCGAGTACGCCGGCGTCAGCGGCGGGCAGGTGGCTTCGGCCGTGACCGGTCTCTACCCGTGGCTGGGCTACAGGGCGACCGACCGCATCTCCGTTTGGACCGTGGCGGGGTACGGCTCCGGCGGGCTGCTGCTGACACCCGACGGCGGGCCGGCCCTGGAGAGCGGCCTGTCGATGGCGATGGCGGCGGCCGGGACACGGGGCGAGCTGGTCACCGGGGGCGCGAGCGGCTTCGAGCTGGCGTTCAAGGCCGATGCCCTCTGGGTCGGCACGTCGATCGACGGCGTGGACGGCCCGGCGGGACGCTTGAACGCGACCGAGGCGGCGGTGACCCGCTTCCGGACGGGGCTGGAGGGCTCGCGGGACTACATGCTCGCCGGCAGGCTGTTGCTCAAGCCGAGCGTCGAGGTCGGACTGCGGCACGACGGCGGGGACGCCGAGACCGGCGCCGGCATGGATGTCGGCAGCGGGCTGGTGGTGTCGGACGCGTCGACCGGGCTGACGGTCGACGTGCGGGTGCGGATGCTGGTGGTGCACCAGGCCGAAGGGTTCAGGGAGCGGGGCATGGCGCTGTCTCTGAGCTACAACCCGACGCCGGCGACGCCGCTGGGCTTCGCGGCGCGGGTGGCGCCGTCGTGGGGCGGTCAGGCGGCGAGCGGGGCCGAGGCGATGTGGGGACGCGAGACGATGGCGGGCATGGCGCACGGCGGCCTCGCGTCGGGCAACCGCCTCGATGGCGAGGTCGGCTACGGGTTGCCGGTGGGGAGCCACTTCGTGGGGACGCCGCGGGTCGGATTCAGCACCTCGGAATACGGACGGGACTACCGGGTGGGCTACGGCCTCGGAGTGCTCGACGGGGAGAGTCTGAACTTCGAGCTGGGCGTCGATGCGCAGCGGCGGGAGAGTCCGATGCTGGACGGCACGGATAACGGGTTCCTCGGCCGGGCCACGCTGGGCTGGTAGGCGGGGTTCCGCGAGCTTGCGCGGGTGGCCGGGAGCGGGCAAGACCGCGCTGCAGGAGGACAGGACTCGCTGCAGGACCGCAGGCGGCCTTGCGTCGCTTCGGTCCCTGCCCTGCCGGCGAGGGGCGGGCGTTCGGTGTGCGCGTGGCCCGTCGAGGGCGGCACCGAAAAGCGAGCGGCTTCCGAGGTGATCCGGAACCACACTTGGTTGCCGTCCGGGTCGAGCTCGGCGCCGAACCCAGACGGTGTTGTCTGGGGCACGACTCAGATGAGGGAGCGGGTGCTGTGACGGCTGCACTGGCGTTGCGCATGCCCCTCGTTACGCATGCCCCTCAAGACCCCGGTCGTCACGGCGTCTTGAACCCAGGCGGTGGGCGATGTCGACGAGGACTTGGTTGAGGAGGATCCGGTGGAAGACGTGGTACTGCGTGGCCCGGTTACTGCGCTGGGTGGGTTGCCGAAATCTCGCCCGGGCGGCAGCGCAGAGAGGACACAGACTGGTCGAGGCGGTGTCTGTCCGGGGTTGAGCGCCTGCAGGCGCAGGATCAAGGCGTTGATCCAGGTCGGCCCGAGCCCGCTGTTCGTTCTGGTGCGTGCGCGCGTTGGCGATCGCCGTCGCCGCCTGCGCCGCGAACAGCACGAGCATTTCTTCGTCCTCGTTCGTGAACTCCTGCCCGCCTTCCTTGTCGCCGAGAAAGAAATTGCCGACGTACTCGCCCCGGTGACGCATTGGCGTTGCCTGCATCGACTTCACCAGTATCAGGTCGGCCGAGAATCCGAGCGACCGGACGTAGGCGGGGAAGTCCGGCCATCGCACCGTTTCCGGAATGTCCCGCAGGTGCTCGAAGAGCCGCGGTCCGTCGGGCCAGTCGGTGAGTTGCCGGTGCTCGTCGGGCGTGAAGCCGGAGCTGACGAAGTCCGGGACCTGCTTGCCTGCGTCGAGGGTCGTGATCACACCGTATTGGGCGCCGGTCAGCGCACGCGCGCTGTCGATGACCTCACGCAGGACGGTGCTCAGGTCGAGGCTGCCGTTGATCCGCAGAATGGCCTCGTTCAGCCGGGAGATGCGGTCTCGCGCGTCGTTCTCCCGCCGTAGCGCGTCGGAACTCCCCATAAGGTCACCCCTGCCGGTCAAAGGCAATGAGTTGTGGCCCGTTCGGGCCACAACTCATGCGCGGGACGTTGCGTTCTTCTTGATAGGTCACGAAAACTACACGATATACGCCCACACGTCCACGTCAAAAACACATCAACCGTGTAGTATCGCACTCGTTCGGAACGCGGTAATCGTGGTCCCCTCGGTACATTCCAAAAGCGTTGTTGATGGCGTCCGTTGCTGAAGGTTCGGTCGGTCCTCACCTCTCCGCGTCGAGCGTCGTGCCGTCCTGGCTGCCGAAAGCGAAGGTGCTGGCACCGGAGCCGCCGGCTGGATACGTGCGTCGTGCGTCGCTGCTACACCACCTCGAGGGGCTGCTGGAGCGGCGGCTCACCGTGTTGCGGGCACCGGCCGGCTTCGGCAAGACCACCGTGTTGGCGGACGTCGTGTGCGGCGTGAAGGCGCAGGGGCTGGTTGCCGGCTGGATCTCGCTGGACGAGGACGATACGCCGAGCCTGTTCGGGGGCTGCCTCGCGTCCGCGTTCGAGCACGCCGGCCTGGATCTCGCGCTGCTCAGTGCGCATGACACGTGGTCTTCGTCGCCGGCGGTGCACCAGATGGGCATGCTCGCCAATGTGATCGAGCTGCACGCGGCCCCGTGCCTGCTGGTGCTCGACGAGGTCGATCACCTGCCGCGCAGTACGGTCCAGTTGATCAATCTGCTGCTGGAGCGCGCCCCGGCCAATCTCCACCTGGCGATGGCGTTCCGGTCCGATCCGGGACTCGACCTGACCACGCACGTCCTCGCCGGGGAGGCGATCGTTGTCGGGGTGCGGCAGTGCCGGTTTTCGACCGCCGACATCGCCCAGTTTTTCCACGGGAAGTTGTCCCGACGCGAGTTGGCGACGGTGGTGGAGCGCACGGCGGGCTGGCCCGTCGCGCTGCTGGTCTATCGCAACATGCGCGCCCACGAGGCGAAGTGGCTCGGTGCGGACGCGGCGCGCCTCACCGAAAACTACGTCGGCGTGCGGCTGCTGCGCGACCTGTCGGCGACGGATCGCGCCTGCCTGCTCGATCTGGCGGTCTTTGACTGGCTCGATGACGATCTCGTGGACGAGGTGCTCGGCTCGAGCGACGCGCGGGTGCGGATCGCCGCGGTGTCGTCGCTGGATGGGCTGCTGGC
This sequence comes from Vicinamibacterales bacterium, assembly GCA_965206705.1. Taxonomy (GTDB): domain Bacteria; phylum Acidobacteriota; class Vicinamibacteria; order Vicinamibacterales; family UBA8438; genus JAJEEA01. The sequence goes on from CBDBKJ010000004.1 coordinate 51,615, forward strand.
GCCGATCAACCGCGCCCGCACCGTGCGGCGCATGCACCCGCTGCTCCGGGACTACTGCGTCGGGCTGCTTTCGGTCGAAGACCCGGCCCGCAAGCGCGCCCTGCACGGGCGGATCGCACTCGCGCTGGCCCGCCGGGACGATCTGCCCTCGGCGTGGCGCCATGCGAGCGCGGCGGGCGACAGCCGGCTGGTCGGCGAGTTGATCGAGCGCTTCGGCGCCTACGCGTTGTGGCTGCGGGAGGGCGTGATCCGGCTGATCGCGGCCGACCGGTTCCTGACCCCGGAGTTCCTGGCGGGGTATCCGCGGCTCGCGCTCCTGCACTGCATCATTCTCCGCCTGTCGTTGAAGTTCGAGGAGGCGACCGCGCTCTACGAGGCGGTCCGGCAGCGGACCGACGGCTTCACGCGCGACCGGGAGGGTGGCGATGCCGATGCGTTGACCGTCGACCGGATCTTCACGCAAGGGATGTTGGCCAGCGGCACCGATCGACTGGCGCAGGACGAGATCGATGCGCTGATGACGGTCGGCGGCGGGGCCGCCGATGGCGAGACACCGGTCCCGTTCGTTGTCCGCGCCCGGCACCACCTGCTCTGCGTGACCTGCTACGAACGCGCCGACTTCGAGGCGTGCCGCCGGTACGGCCTGCAATCGCAGGAGCACTTCACCGAGGACGTGCGGTTCGGCACCGTCTTCGTGGACATGTGCCTGGGGATGGCGGCCATGGCGCAGGGACGGGTGCAAGAGGCCACCGACCTGTACACGCGGGCACGGCGCGGCACGCGAAAGTTCTTTTCCGGTGATCCCTGCCTCGCCGTGGCCGCCGACGTGCTGACGATCGAGCTCGATCTCGAGCGGAACCACGAGAAGCGGATCCAGCCGCGGACGCTGAAGAATGTGGTGGCACTGCGGGGGCTCTGGAGCGACATCCATGCCACGGCGATGGCGGTGAGCGCCGAGTTGACGTTCGAGCAATACGGCCAGGAGGCCGTCATCCAGCTCCTGACGACCGCAGTCGACGGCTTGCGGTCGATGGACACCCCGAGGCTGTCCGACAATGTGTCAGCGCTCCTGGCGTACTACTTGGTGGAGGTCGGGCGTGCCGACGAGGCGGGAGAAGTCTGGCGCGACCACGGGCTGCCATGCGGCCTGCCCGACCTGCTCAATCTCGACCGGCAGTCCTGGCGCACGATGGAATCGCTGGCGTGCGCACGCGTGCGGGTGCTGGTCGCGCAGGGGGACTGCGCAGCCGCCGGAGAGATCGCGAGCCGGTTGTGCGACACCGCGTCGGCGCATGGGCTGACCCGTACCCTGCTGCGGGGGCTGGCGCTGGCGATGGTCATCGCCGAGCGTGCCGGACAGACGAAGCGGGCGCTGGCGCGACTGGTCGACTTCCTCCGCCGCACGCGTGAGGTGGGCTATGTCAGGCCGTTGGTGCGCCACCGGGAGGTCAGCCGGGTGGTCCTGCATCGGTTGCTCGGTTCGGACCTCGACACGGACGTGCGGCGGGCGGCCGAGTCCATGCTCGTGCACGTGGGCGCGCCGGCCACGGCCCCCGCGCCGATCTTCTCGCCACGGGAGCGGGACGTGCTGGCGGTGCTGGTCGAAGTCGGCGAGCACCTCGGGAACAAGGCGCTCGCCAGCCGCCTCGGGATCACCGAAGAAGGGATCCGCTACCACCTGCGGAACATCTACCGCAAGACGGGCTCCAGCAAGCGGGCGGACGCGGTGCGCTACGCGCAGTCGCTGGGCGCCCTGTCCTGACCGCCGCCGGGCACGCCCTTCCGCCATCCGGACCGTTCGGCACGCTGACCGCGAGAGACCGGTAGTGTGTGGCGCCGATGCCTCGGATCGCCACCTACTGGCCAATTTACGGGAGCTACATGCCGGTCGTCATGGACGGCTCATCGCATCCGACCGTCTGATTCGCCGGCTATCTGATTTCTATCGACGCCCATCTTGTGCGTCGCCAGGGCCGTTGGCATACTCGTAGCGTCCTGCTTTTTCCTGGGGATGAGCGGTAGTCGCAAGCGCATGAATTGCGCTCGCGGTTCTCGTCGAGCTGGCCTGGACACCAGTTCCGGCGCATCAGACGGTGCGTTCGGCAGGGCGGTCGCAAGTGGTTCGGTGCCGATCTCGCCCCGAACGGCAGCCAAGTGGGGTTCCGGATCGCCTTTGGAGGCCGTCCGTCGGATGCGGGCGCCGAGGCCCGTGGCGACCGCCTGATCGACGCCCTCCTCGTCTGGCTGCAGCCGGACCATCCGTTGACACCCGAACTCAACCGGTGCAAGGACCAGCACACGCACGGAAAGGACAAGCCGCATGATGAGGCAAAACGGATGTTCAGGGTTCCGAGGCAGGCTGGGGGGGGCGCTGAGGGGCTCTTCACGTTCTCCGCTGGGGCGGCCCGGCCCGTACCGCCGCCTCGTGGCGTCGTTCCTTTTCCTGGCGGGGCTCGTCGCAGCCGTCCCGGCCCAGGCACAGGCGCCAAAGCTGGTGAGCGTGACCGGGGAGCACTCGACCGTGACGCTCACCTACGACCGGACGCTCAACTCGGGCAGCGGGCTGGCGGCGTCGGACTTCACAACGAGCGTGAGTACCATTCCGAGCAAGTACACCGATACCCAGCCGACGGCGCCGACCGTCTCCAGCCTGACGGTGACCGGCAGCACGGTCGTGCTCACGCTGAACAAGCCGTACCCGTTGTACGTCAGCTATACCCCCACGATGTCCGTCAAGCAAACGTCTAACTTCAGCAAGCTCCAAGCCCAGGGAGGCACTCAGGCCGACTCCTCGTGCGGCCAGCCGCACATCCCGTTCCCGCATGTTTCGCACTACAAGCTGATCGGCTGCGAGTGGAGCCGCGGCGTATATAGGAGCTACAGCGGTGAGGGCATGCCGGTCCTGGTCTCGGGGAACTTCGCATACGCGATAGGCGACGGGAACGAGATTACGGGCATCGAAATCTCTGAGGCCGGGAGCGACAACCAGTGGACGAATGGCGAGGACGTGGACATCACGGTGACGTTCGGCGGGACGGTCAAGTTTGACAACTCGAGGCGACCCTCAGTCTGGACACCGGGGTGGTGCCGGTCGAAAAGTACCACCGCCCAATACACAAGCGGAGAGGATTCGGCTTCACTGCTCTTCGAGTGCACCATCTTCAACGGGCCGCACACGAGCCTGCGCATCGCGCCCAATTCGGTCCACGACGCGAGTAATACCCTCAGGATCAGCGGGACGTCCAATGGGTACTCATTCGACGATTACCCCGCCGACCTGCGCCACGACGCCGTGGTCAAGCGTGCGACGTCTTCGCAGGTCGCAGCGCCCACCATCACGGGCGCGCCGGCGCTGAGCGAATCGGGCTCGGACGGCGCCTGGACCGGCGGCGAGACCGCCGAGGTCACGCTCACGTTCAGCGAGGCGGTGACGGTGGACACCACGGGCGGCACGCCGAGCATCGGGCTCGATCTGGGCGGAACCGAATCGAGACGCGCGCCGTATCTGCGGGGGAGCGGCACGACGGCGCTCGTCTTCGGCTACACGCTCACCGCGACGGACGGCTCGCACACCTCGATGCTGGTGCCGATCGACAGCCTCGCCCTGAACGGCGGCACCATCCGCAGCCAGGCCACCAGCGCGGACGCGGCGCTCGAGCACTCGGGGGCGGCGAAGACTGGGTCGGGGGGGCTCGGCACCCGGAGCGAGGGAGACCCGTTCACCGCGCGCTTCGGCGCGCTGCCGCAGAGCCACGATGGGTCGAGCGCGTTCAGCGGCGAGTTGCATTTCAGCGAGGCCCCCGAGGGCTTGAGCTACACGACGGTGGCCGGCGGGCTGCTGGAGGTGACCGGTGCGACCGTTGACAAGGCGCGGCGCCTGACCGGCGGCAGCAACCTCGCCTGGGAGGTGACGATGACCCCGAGCCAATCGGGCAACATCACGATCACGCTCCCGACGCGGGCGTGTTCCGAAGCGAACGCGGTGTGCGTGGGCACGCGCGCGCTCGAGCGTGCGGTCTCGGCGACGGTGCGGGGGGTGCCGTTCACCGCATCGTTCTCGGGCGTGCCCGCCGAGCACGACGGGTCGACGGCGTTCGATATCCGCTTTCACCTGACCGCGGAGCCTGCAGGCTTGAGCTTCCGCACGGTCCAGAACGGACTCTTCGCCGTGACGGGCGGGAGCATCGAGACGGCGAGCCGGCTCGTGGCGGGGAAGAACAACGGCTGGACCCTGCGCATGGCTCCGTCGGGCCTTGGCGACGTGACGGTGCGGGTCAACGGGACGACGGCGTGCGACACCGCCCCCGGGGTGTGCACGGCAGATGGGCGCACGCTGCCTGGCGGGCTCTCGGTCAGCAGCGCGGGGCCTGCGGCCCTCTCGGTGGCGGATGTGGAGGTCGAGGAAGGCGCGGACGCAACCCTCGCGTTCGTGGTGACCTTGAGCAAGGCCCGCGCCGCGACGACCACGGTGCAGTATGCGACCTCGGACGGCAGCGCGACGGCGGGGGCGGACTATACGTTGACCTCGGGCACGCTGACCTTCGGGCGGCTGGAGACAACGAAGACGGTGTCCGTGCCGGTGCTCGACGACAGCCATGACGAGGGCTCGGAGACGCTGACGCTGACGCTCTCGAACGCGAGTGACAACGTGCGCCTCGGCGAGGCGACGGCGACCGGAACCATCACGAACTCGGACCCGCTGCCCCGGGCGCTGATGGCCCGGTTCGGGCGGGCGGCGGCGGTGCACGTCGTCGAGCACGTGGAAGAACGGATGGAGGCGCCGCGGGAGCCGGGCTTACGGGGCCAGTTCGCGGGGCGCGAGTTGGGCCGGGGCATGGAGCGCGACTTTGCGCTCAGCTTTCTCAGTCAGTTCGGCGGGGCGGCTGGGGTGAACGGGCCCGGTGCAGGCGCGTACGGTGCGATGGCCGGCTCGCCGGCTGGTGGGACGGCGTCGCTTGGGATGCCGGGGCATGCCGGGGGCACGCCGATGGCGGCGGTCGCCGGGCCGATGGGCGCGGGGCCGGGGCTTGGCGGGGCGGGCCTGATGGGCGGCCCATCGAGTCTGGAGGGCGGCCCGCACGGCGGCGGCCTGCTCCAGATGGGCCTCGGGGGCGGGGACATGCTGACCGGCTCGGCCTTCTCGCTCAACCGTGAGACGCGCCAGGGCGGCATCCTCTCGTTCTGGAGCCGGGGCGCCCGGTCGAACTTCTCCGGGCGCGACGGCGCGCTGTCGCTGGGCGGCGACGTGCGCACGACGATGTTCGGGGCCGACTACGCGAAGGGGCCGCTGGTGACAGGCCTGTCGCTGTCGCACAGCCGGGGGCTGGGGGAGTACGCCGGCGTCACCGGCGGGCAGGTGGCTTCGGCCGTGACCGGTCTCTACCCGTGGCTGGGCTACAAGGCGACCGACCGCATCTCCGTCTGGACCGTGGCGGGGTACGGCTCCGGCGGGCTGCTGCTGACACCCGACGGCGGGCCGGCCCTGGAGAGCGGCCTGTCGATGGCGATGGCGGCGGCCGGGACACGGGGCGAGCTGGTCACCGGGGGCGCGAGCAGCTTCGAGCTGGCGTTCAAGGCCGATGCCCTCTGGGTCGGCACGTCGATCGACGGCGTGGACGGCCCGGCGGGACGCTTGAACGCGACCGAGGCGGCGGTGACCCGCTTCCGGACGGGGCTGGAGGGCTCGCGGGACTACATGCTCGCCGGCAGGCTGTTGCTCAAGCCGAGCGTCGAGGTCGGACTGCGACACGACGGCGGGGACGCCGAGACCGGCGCCGGCATGGATGTCGGCAGCGGGCTGGTGGTGTCGGACGCGTCGACCGGGCTGACGGTCGACGTGCGGGTGCGGATGCTGGTGGTGCACCAGGCCGAAGGGTTCAGGGAGCGGGGCATGGCGCTGTCTCTGAGCTACAACCCGACGCCGGCGACGCCGCTGGGCTTCGCGGCGCGGGTGGCGCCGTCGTGGGGCGGTCAGGCGGCGAGCGGGGCCGAGGCGATGTGGGGACGCGAGACGATGGCGGGCATGGCGCACGGCGGCCTCGCGTCGGGCAACCGCCTCGATGGCGAGGTCGGCTACGGGTTGCCGGTGGGGAGCCACTTCGTGGGGACGCCGCGGGTCGGATTCAGCACCTCGGAATACGGACGGGACTACCGGGTGGGCTACGGCCTCGGAGTGCTCGACGGGGAGAGTCTGAACTTCGAGCTGGGCGTCGATGCGCAGCGGCGGGAGAGTCCGATGCTGGACGGCACGGATAACGGGTTCCTCGGCCGGGCCACGCTGGGCTGGTAGGCGGGGTTCCGCGAGCTTGCGCGGGTGGCCGGGAGCGGGCAAGACCGCGCTGCAGGAGGACAGGACTCGCTGCAGGACCGCAGGCGGCCTTGCGTCGCTTCGGTCCCTGCCCTGCCGGCGAGGGGCGGGCGTTCGGTGTGTGCGCGTGGCCCGTCGAGGGCGGCACCGAAAAGCGAGCGGCTTCCGAGGTGATCCGGAACCACACTTGGTTGCCGTCCGGGTCGAGCTCGGCGCCGAACCCAGACGGTGTTGTCTGGGGCACGACTCAGATGAGGCCGATGGCGAGCCCCTCCCACCTGCGCCGCCGGAAATCGTCGGACAGGGTACGCGCGTCCGGGGGCGGACTCCAGGGCGGCCCCCCTGCGGGGCGTCCGTCCCCGCCGCTGGCGGTGCGGCTGTCGTGCTCGAACGGCTGGCTCTCCGATCGCGGCGCCGGGGTTCTACGCGCGGCGGCGCGACCCGCCTCGCGGTTGGTCCACCGGCCCGAGCTCACCGGGGCGACGAGCCCGATGCGTCCCCTCGTCGTCGATCATGCCGGCCGTCCTTCGCGGTTGCGTTCGAGCACCGCCTCGCGCACCGCGCGCAGGGCAAGGCGTGCTTCCCCCTGCAGCCGGTGCAGATGCCGTTCGAGGTCCCGCGATCGGCGTCAGGTTCACCGGGGCCCGCGCGTCCCGGTGCAGCGCCGACGCGAAGACCGGCAGCCAGCCCGCCGCTCGCTCCGCCACCTCGACCGCGGCGTCGCGGCCGATGCCTGACGGCATCTCGAGGCGGGCGATGCCCGCCCAGGGGCCCGCCCACGGTCCGGGGTCACCCACGCGCAGGTAGCAGCCGTAGAGAGCGTCCTTCATCGCGAAGAGGCCCGACCGTTCCCCGGCCGTCAGCTCCGGCACTCTGACCCAGTGCTCGCGGGCGAGCATGCGGCGGTGGTGCGTCTTCACGTAGCCGATGACGGGTAGGCCGCGGCGGTGCCGAATGCCGTGCAGAGGGCCGGCGAGCACCGTCAGCCACCCGTCGTTCGAGAGGGCCTCGGCGATGTCCGCCTCGGCGTCACGCATCAGGCGCTGGAGCTGCTGACGCGCTGCGTCGACGTCGGCCCCGTCGACCGCGTACGGCTCCCAGCGCCAGCCGTCGCGGTGGTCGGGCAGCCGGACGGGCTGGCCGCCCGTGAAGATGACGGCGCGCCTCGTCGTCACTTGGTCGAAGCGGGCCGGTTCGTCCCCATCGACGAGCACCGCCCCCGCCGCCCAGCTTCCCGCCAGGCCCATGCTCACCTCGCCGTCGGGGCCGGTGCGGGTCAGCCGCGCCTCGGTGCGTAGGGTGCCGTCGACGAAGGCGACGCGGCGGGGGCGGTCCGCGTCGGTCGGCCGGTGCGCGACGAACGCCCCGCCGTCCTCGACCAGCTCGCACTCGACGGCGTGGGGCGAGTCGTCCGACGCCTGGAAGCCGGCCCCGTAGGTGGCGTCGAAGGACCTCGACGCCGATGGTGCCGGTCCGGTCTGCCGGGTCAGTGGGGCTCTGCATCCGCCTCAGGTGCGATGTGTGCCTGCGGTCTCGACGCCTGCGGGATACAGCAGATGGTAGCTGTAGTCGAAGAAGCCGTCCTCGTCGACTGCCTCCCACAGCTCCGCCGCCGAAGCCGACCGGTCTCGCCCAGGCCGACGGACCTGTAGCGGATGAGCACCTGGAAGTAGGTCGGGCGCCTGGCGATAGTCGCGTGGTACCGTCTGCTCTGGAGAGGCTGCACATGCCTTACGAGTACTTTCAGGGAACGCCGGGTGCGGCGGCCGAACGCCTGCGCCGCCAAGTCGACGCGCTGAGCGATTGCCGAGGTCCCCACGTCTTCGACGCGGGGGACGTGCGCTCGGTGCTCGAACACCTCGAAGCCAAGGACGGGCCGACGACGAAGTGCCCGAGGCGAGCGGGGCAGCTTCCGGCGCGAACAACGCGGCCGCGAGAGGGCATCGGCTCGCGCGCCGGCGGACGCAGGGGTCAGGCGTCGTCCAGGTACAGCGAGACCTGGATGTTCAACCAGCTGCCTCGATGCGTGATCGATTCCGCCCGCGCGGACAGACGCTTGCCAGCGTCCATCAGCCGGGCGGGCATCTCGTTGCGCTCGCGGGGCACGTAGCCCAGCTTGTGTCCCTCGGGTCCGAGGACCTCGATAGCCAGTGCATCGTAGCGGTTCCCGGGCTGGCGCCGAAGCCCAAGACCGTGCCCGGGGCGCAGGTGCTCGGCAACCGTTTCCGCGTCGTAGTAGGCAGTTCCGGCGACGTGCATACGAGCCAGCAGGGTCTGTCGCGGTGAGGCGGCGCGCACTGGGCGGGTGGCAATGGCACCCACGCCGAGCAGGCCGCACAGTGCTTGGATGACGTCTCGACGGCGCATGACTGCTCTCCCTGGCCAAGGCTGGTCGGTGACCCTGCCCACCAGCCATCTTATCGCGCGCGGCACCGTCAACGCGCCGTTCGTCGGCGAGCGCTGCCCACCAGCAACAGGACCGCGAGCGCGATCGCGCCGGCCAGCGGCAGAGCCGGCACCGGCGTCAGATCCGCGGTGATGGAGAACTGGTCGGCCGCCGCACTTGGGTTCCCGGCGCCGTCCTGCGCCACGCCGGCCGCGATGTCCACCGTCACGGTGCCGGAGGCCTCGGGCGTGATCGTCGCCGTGTAGGTTGCGTTGTTCCCCTGCACCTCCGAGGCGCTGCCGTTTCCGACGACCAGGTCCTCGAGCTCGAAGCCGGTCATCGGTTCGGAGAAAGCGACCGCGATCGAGAAGGAGCCGGTCACCGGGGCGCTCGCCTCACTGCTGATGGCCACTGTCGGCGACGTGGTGTCCGCGGCCACGCAGCTCAGCTCGGCCCCGCCGCCCGCAAGCAGTCTCTCAAGGGCGTCCCGCTCCGCCGGGTCGACGCTCAACCCGTATTCCAGCTTGACGGCGATGACCCGTTCCGCGAACCACCGCCCGTGTCGGTCGGGCGTCCAGTCCGCTGCGTCCCGGTCACCCTTCTGGGACCGGTTCACGGTCGGATCCGCGATCGTGAGGTTGTCCAGGTCGGCCGCGATGTCCCGCCGGCGGTCGTCAGCGATTCTGGAGTCGTGCGCCTCGGCGAGCGCCACGATGTGCTCGATGTCCGTCGCCGCGGTTCCGTCCGCCCTGGTCTCGAACGCAAGGCACGAGTACGGCGTATAGACCTGTCCCTGGGCCTTCATTGTGCTCGGCAGCATGTCGATGATGTCGTCTTCCAGGCTCGAGTACGCGGACCCGAAGGCGTCGCGGTCGTAGCCCTCCCGCGGCTGCTCCTCGCAGACCTGCAGCCCCCGCCAGGTCTCTGCGTCCGCCGGGCAGCCCTGCGGCTCCACCGGCTGGACGTTGGGAACGTAGCCGCCGGCGTTCGGCGTAGACTCGCAGGCGACGCCGTCGTTGTCGGTGTCGCTCGATCGGCTGCGCTGGAGCCACCCGTAGATGATGCCGGTGCCGTCGCGGTCGTCCTCGTACGCGGGCAGCCGTAGCCCCCCGTCAGGACCGTCTCTCGCTTCAGAGCACGTCAGGTCGCCGTTGTTGTTCTGGTCCCAGAACTCGAAGTCGTCCTTGGTCTGCCCGGCCGCCAGCATGGGCAGCGCCAGGGCGCAGAGTCCGAACGTCACGATGCGTCGCACAGAGTTTCCTCCTGACCTTTGGGTTCCCCGCAGCCGTCGAAGGGAAGTTGGGCCTCGCCGGCCACCGGCGCGGTGTCCTGAGCCGATGGATGGTCGACCACAGATAGAGGGTAGCCGGTCGTTCCGTCGGCGATCACCAAGTCCATCGAGGGGGACTTGTCGTGATCGGCGTCGCCCGCGACGGCCTGCGCGACCGCCGCGGCCGGGTGGTGGGTCTGATAAGCGGGGTTCCGTTAACCTGATGCCGGTCGGAATGGCGGTCGACGGAGACGGGTCTACCGTTGTCCAGGGCCGTGTCGAGCACCGGCGCGGGCAGCTGCAGACTGCCTACTTCTTGGCGGCCTTCTTCTTGGGGGCCTTCTTCCTCCGTTCGGCCCAGTAGGCGGTCATGCGCTCCGATACCGCCTTCTTCTCCGCGGCCGTCATCTCCCGGCGCTTCCTCTGCGGCTTGACCTCGGGCTGGCTCTCTGCGGAGGCGGCGGTCGCCTTTCTCGGCGAGGAGCGCCGCGACGCGGAGCGCGCCGCCGGAGCGGAGGCTCCGAGGAGCTGCTCCACGTCGGTCAGCGCCTTGATCTCGGCCTGGAGGCGGTCGATTTCGCCTTGTCGGTCGGCAATTGCCTGTGCGATGACACTCATGGTGCTGGAGAGTAATGGTCCTGGGACGGGGATGTCAACGAATGAGGTTCGCCCTTGGAGGGGCAGACGGGTGCGTCCACCTAGTTTTCGCTGGCCCCGTGGCGAGCAGGGCGTCAAACGGCGCGACGAGGCAGAGCGTCAACGGCCGAGGAGGCCCGGTGGACGGTTCGGCGGGGTCCATCTCGCGCTGTGGAGCTACGCGCACTGAACCTGCAACAGCATTGCGCCGAGAAGTCCGTACGGGAGCCGATGACACTTCACGGAGTAGATGCCTTTGTAGAGCTGGTTCGTCAGCGGATCGAGACGGAAGGGCTGAGACCCTTCGCCACGCGGACCGGGATTCCGCTCGGCCAGCTTCGAAGCGTCATCCAGGGCCGGGCGGCGCGACACACCACCCTCCAGTCGATCGCGTCCGTCATGGGGATGCGGCTGTTCGTCGCCCCGGCGGAGCCGGGCGGCATGGAGGCTCCGCCGCTCCCCGCGGAGCTCACCAGGGCGCTCGATCTGCCCTCGGACGCCAGCGTGATCGACGCGGTGGACGCGATCGACCAGGACGCCGTCGCGTCGACGTTGCGCAAGGGCATGCGTCTCGTGCAGGAGATGACGGGGCTCGCGACGGAGGCGGCAGAGCTGCTGCCACAGGTGGCTGCCGGGTCGACGACGCGGATGATTCCGTTCGCCGAGCACGTCCGATTCGAGGCGGATACCGGCGAGGTGGAGTTCGAGGAGTCGTCCGACTTGTCGATCGCGGTTGCGGAGAGGGTGCTGCCGTCCTGGGCGCGAGCGGCTCGCCTGACGTGCGTCCGGGCCGCCGGCGATTCGCTGGAGTCAGCGGACGGCGGTCTCGTCGTCGTCGCCCAGGAGCGCCGGGTCGCGGTGGACGAGCAACTGTTCGTCGTGCGCATCGGCGAGGCGTTGGTGGTCAAGCGCTTTCGGCAGGTCGACGGTCGGTGGAGCCTGGTCAGTGACAGCCTGGCTCATCTGCCGAGACCCATGACCGCGGACGATCGCATCGTGGGCCGGGTAGCGTGGTGTGGCCCGCCCATCGCTGTAGTCGCCTGACCGGTGTGACCATAGCCGACCGGCTGGACCGCCCGCCGCCCTCGCCGGCGAGCCACCCAGGTGGCTCGCGGCGGCGGCCCGAGCGACCCGCGAGGACCTGCCGGCGTCGATCGGAGGCGTCGCGCCGTGGTGAGCGGCGCTGGCGACGAGGAGCACCTTCCTCCTCGTCGCGCCGCCATCCACTCGGCGCGGCTGAGGTCCGCGGGCAGATGGACCCGGCCGCCCTCGCGACCTGCTGCAACCACCAGCGACAGTCATCTCGGCCGAACACGGCTGCTCATCCCGCGCGGCGTAGCCGGAGTCGCCAGCCCAAGGTGTCGGGCTCGCCGGATCGGGGTACCATGCGGGCAAAAAGGGGAAGAGACGGGTTCACTCATCTCCAAGGAGGAAATGTTGGCAAGAGTCAAGAAACTCACCGTGGCCATGACGAAAACGCAGCTGTTTTCGGATATCGCGGAGAACACGGCGTTGACGAGGCGGCAGGTCGCGGACGTCTTCGAGGCGCTGGAATCGGTCATAGAGCGCCATGTCCAGAAAGGGGCCGTCGGCGCTTGCACGATACCCGGCCTGATGAAGATCAAGGTCATGAAGAAGCCCGCGCAAAGGGCCCGGAAGAACGTGCCGAATCCGTTCCGGCCTGGCGAGACGATGGACGTGAAGGCCAAGCCGGCCAGCACCTCCGTGAAGGTTCTGCCGCTCAAGAAGCTGAAAGACATGGCGTAGGTGTCCGCCGTACGGGTCGTCGTCCCCGCTCGCGCTGCGTACTCCCACTCCGCCTCGCTCGGCACCCCGGTCTCGCGGACCCGCGGGGGGGCCGGGTGCGCCCACGGGCGCCCGCCTTGGGTCGGATAACGGGGCATGTGTCAACTTCGCCCAGGGCATGTCGACGACGACGAGCAATGGGGCTCATTGTCAACCAAAGGTCCTCCTTGCGAACCCGTCGGGGCGGGCTGCCGCGTTCGAGGGCGACAGTTCGTCGAACTCGACGCGGAGGCCGCGCCCGCGCAGACTGGGTGGCGAGGACGGTGGCCAGCCAAGTGCGCCGCCCCGAACGGCCACGGCCTGGCGGCGGGCGCGATCGCCGACGGGCCGGCGGCAACCGGCGGCGGGGACCCGGGCGGTCGGGGGGCCAGGCGTTGAGGCGGCGGAGCGCCTCGGCGAACGCCGGGGTGTTCGGGCTGGACCTCCGCGAGGCGGCCCGCGCGGTCGGCGGCGGGCGCTCGAGCTTTGCCCCCGGGGGGTCGAGCGAGAGCCGGGCGGGCGCTGGCCGCCGAGTACGAGGGTCGTGGAGTTGGACGAAGGTCGGCGGCGGGGCCGCGAGACCGCTTGGCAATGCCCCGGACCGTCAAGGCCCTCGGCCTGGAGGTTGCAGACGGGCTGTCATTCTGCTTGATCCGGTAACAGCCGGCGTGCACATTCATCCATTGCCGCGGCGCCGTCAGGGCGTGGACGAAGGCGGCTTGCGCCGGGTTCACGTCCTGGTACTCGTCGACGATCACGTGACGCCAGGGCAGTAGGTCTGGCTATCGCTCCTCGTGTTCATCGAGCCCGGCCGGCAGGGGAAGTGCACTGGTTCGGAGGACCGCCGCCTGAGCGGGCGTCTCGGCCGACCGCGGCGGGGTAGTCCGCCGCTCCGAAACAGCTCCCGCTGTCGCAACGCCGCATCACCTCGGCGGTGGTCGCTGGGCCGGAACCCCTGGCCGACGTCGACATCGATCTGGAAACAGTCCGCGGCGCGGTCCGGTGGTCACGCGCCATCGACGCTCAGGTATCCGTCGTTGTCTTCGGCCGCGACCGCGCTTCCGGGCGTCGTCCCCCCCGCTGGAACCGCGACCATCGCGGCCGGCGCTGCTTCCGCTCTCGAGTTTCTTGGCAGCCCCATCGCCCTTCCTCAACCCCAGAAGAACCCGCCGTGCCCCCGCCGAGATTCCGTGTGCGCTCCCCGCCCGCCACCCGCAAGCTTACACACCTGCGACCGTTTCGCGGTTTCACCAATGAATACGGGGATTGTTGGCGTGTGTAAACCCGCATCCGACCGTGCCAGGCGTCCTGGCCGCGACCATCGCGGCGGCGGCCGGCACTGCTCCCGCTCTCGAGTTCTGGCAGCCCCATCGCCCTTCCTCGCCCCAGAGAACCCGTCGACGGGGAAGTGGGCTGTGCCCGGTCGGGCGCCGTGCAGGAGCCGGGGGCCGTGCCACCGCCGAGATTCCCGTGTGCGCTCCCCGCCCGCCACCCCAAGCTTACACACCTGCGACCGTTTCGTGGTTTCACCAATGAATACGGTGGTTTTTGGCGTGTGTAAACCCGCATCCGACCGTGCCAGGCGTCCTGGCCGCGACCATCGCGGCGGCGGCCGGCACCGACCCACCACCGACAAGTGAAACCACTGAGGGCAAGTAACCCCAGGGCTGCCTGTGGGTGGGAAGAGCGGCCGCGGCAACGGGCCGGAGGACCGGCCGCTCCTCGGCGAACACGGCGGTGACCTGCCGCTTGGTCGTGCCGTGGATGGGGGTATCGGCCCAGCGCCGCTCCCCGCGGTCCAGGTAGGCCCTAGGCGAGCCCTAGGCGCGGTCGAGGTGAAGCAGCGTTGCGCCCGCGGCCGCCGGCGGCCGCGGCATTGCAGTTTTTGGGGGTGATGGACAAGCCCCGAGAACCCCAGCTCAGTCTGCTCGACATTCCCCCGTCCGTGCTCCAAGGCGGCCTGGCTGACATGCACCCCTGGCCCCTCGTTGCCCGAACGAAACAGCTCGGCGCGCCGTTCGCCTGCTGGCGGGCTCCCGCCGCGCAGGCTTGGCTCTGGGACGAGATCGAATACGCCCGCACGCCGACGTCGTACACCGCCCTGGTCGTCGACCTTGACGGTCCCAATTCCCGGAATCGCCTACTCGGCGCCGTCCTCGCGAAGGCGGTCCAAATGCCGTCGTGGATCGTCAGGCGGCCGTCGTCGGGCGGCGTTCACGGGGTCTGGGCGCTCAGCACGCCGGTTCACCGGTATCCCCACGCGCGGCGGTCGCCGCTCGACTTCCTCGCCCGCATCGCCGACTTCTACAACCAGGAACTCGGGGGTGACCCCGGCTACGTCGGGGTTCTGGCACACAACCCCGAGAGCTCCACATACACGACCGAGTACCTCGGGCGCGGCTGGTCGCTCGAGGAGTTGGGGCAATTCGTGCCGGCCGGTTGGGGGGGATCCCGCAAGGCCCTCGAGACGCCGATCGGCCGGAACGTGACGCTTTACCGGGCCCTGCAGCGCTTCGCGGGTCACGGTTTCCACACCGGGAACCGGAAAACCCAGGCCGAACTCGAGTACGAGATCGACCGGTTGAGCGCCAAGTTCCCCGTGCCGCTGCCCATCGACGAGATCCGGGACATCTTGGCCAGTATCAACCGGTCGATGAAGAGATGGGCGGCCCAAGGCCACCAGCCGTACTTCCGCGAGCGGCAGGGAAAACGCGGGTCCATGCCCGAGAAGGGCAGTATCCGGAGGTCCGCCGACCCCAGCGTCACCAACGAGGCAGCCCGCCCGTGGAAGGCCGAAGGGGTCTCGCGCCGGACGTGGTACTACCAGCGGGTCCGCAAGCCGCGGCCGACCATCCCGCTCACACAGGCCCGCCCCTGGGACGCCGAGCGCGTCTCTAGAGCAACCTGGTACCGGCACCGGACCCGATGAGACAAACCGTTGCACTAATCCAATGCAGCTAGTGTCGTTCTGCGGGGGTCCGGGGGCAGCGCCCCCGGAGGTGGTCTGCGGAGCGGCCCGCTCTCTGGCCGCGACCTCCTCGCTCTCGTCCTTGGCCGTGATGGCGGCCGACCGGGCCACCGTGCAAGCGCGTTTCCTACACCGCCTCGGACGGCACAAGAGAACGCCGCCCGTACGCTCCACAGGCATGATCTTGAACTCCGTCTCCGTCGTCATCACACGCTCGATTCAGTTCCGCGGCGCCGGTCAGGTCTCGTCGCCGGCTCGCCGTCCTTCGCGATCTGCTTCGGATCGTACAGGACCACGCCGCGGGATGGCCTGGGAAGCGAGTTCGTCGAGGTGGTGGGTGCTGGAGTCCTTCCGTGTCGGGGCGCGAGGGGATGCTGTCGTGACACGTGGTGGCGTCAGCCGCCGCCGCGGCCCTCGCAGCGCTCGTGAACCTCCAGCAAGTGCTCTTCGACAGTCGAGGTCGCTCTCGTGGTAGAGCACGCCGTCGAGCACGAACGGGTTGTTTGCGGGAAGGGGGCGAAATCCTACGTTTAGCCCGCCCCGCGTCACGGTCCTCCGGTTTTAGGACGCGATCTGGCCCTGCTCGCGCAAGCTCGCCCTGTGGCCCGACGTACCGGTAGAGGTCACCGGACCTGATGCCATCGCGGGCGGGCGCCGCTGCCGGGCTCCGCTCGAAAGCGGACGACGGACCCGGCTGCACGGGCGGCGAGCGCCGGCGACCGGCGAGGCACGCTGGGGGCGTGTGGCTCATGGAGCTCATGCCCTGAGTTCGTTTGCGGGGGCGGTTCGGTCGAGGGTGGAGCTGCGCTCCTGCGCCTGTGGCTGCCAGCCCTCACCGTTGCACTCTTGATGGGTTACACCCCCGCGCTCGCGGGGAAGACTCGTTTCCGCCCACCGGGCGCCGATACAGGCCGGGTTACACCCCCGCGCTCGCGGGGAAGACGGCGGGCGCCGGATTCACCGGCCGCCGGGGGCCGGTACACCCCCGCGCTCGCGGGGAAGACGAGGATGACCAGAGACTCATTGCCGATCTCCAGGGGTACACCCCCGCGCTCGCGGGGAAGACGACACCTTCTCCGAAGACCGACCCTGCATCCGGGAAGGAGCCGGCGCCGTCGTCGTCCGTCTCCTCGATGCCGGCTCCGCGCGCCACCAATAGTGTCGCCACCTTCAAGGCTTCCGCGCGCACCGCTGCGTCCAAGGGCTTGCTGCCGTCGTCCGCACGCGCGTGCAGGCTCGCCCCGCGGTCCAGGAGGGCTTCGACCGCGGCCACGGCGTTCCTCCGACGCCGCCCAGTGCAGCGCCGCCTGCCCCGCGGCGTCGGTGGCGTTGAGGTCAGCCCCGTGGGTCACCAACGCTCCACGATCCCGCTGGCGTCCTTCATCGCCGCCACATGCAGCGCGGTCACACCGTCGTCCGCACGCGCGTCGACGTTCACTCCGTGGCTGGGCAACACCCGCGCTACCCGGCCGGGGTCCTTCAGCGCCGCGACATGCAGGGGTGTCACACCGTCGTGCGCGCACGGGCGTTCGTGACCGCGTCCCCCTCTCTCGCGCACCTGCTCGGCGAGGCGGCGGATGTCGTCGCGGACGACGCCGAGTTCGAAGACCAACAACAAGTAGTGGATCGCGGCAATGATGACGCCGGCCGACGTGAGTATCGTTATCTCTATCTCTGCTGACCAATCCATTTCCTGAACCCTCCTTCTCCTCAATCGCCGTTCATCGTTGCCGGCCGGTGCGGCCGGCGTTGACCGTGAGGCCGCCAAGACCACTCCGCGCGTCGGGTCGCGGACCTCAATGCACCGTCTCCGACTCCGTATACCGAGTGGCGTCGTCGTGGTCCATGGCCTGGGGGTCGGCGCCGTGGGCCAGCAATACCGACGCCGACCGCCAGGCCTGCCGCCGGGCCGCCTCGCGCAACGGCGTCGAGCCGTCCGCCGACCGCACGTCGATGCCCGCCCCGCGGGCCAGCAGGACTTCCGCCGCCGACCCGCCATCGCCCGCCGC
Organism: Vicinamibacterales bacterium; assembly: GCA_965206705.1. Taxonomy (GTDB): domain Bacteria; phylum Acidobacteriota; class Vicinamibacteria; order Vicinamibacterales; family UBA8438; genus JAJEEA01. Next base: position 68,976 of record CBDBKJ010000004.1, read on the forward strand.
CGCCCAGTGCAGAGGCGTCAGCCTCGCGGCGTCCCTCGCATGGATGTCCGCGCCGCGCTCCAGCAGCGCCCGCACCGCCACGGCGGCGTTGTTGAACGCCGCCGCGTGCAACGGTGTGGACCCATCGCTCCCCCGCGCATGGACGTGCGCCCCGTGGTCGATCAGCACGGCGGCGGCGGCCGCCGCATCGCCCATCGCCGCCCAGTGCAGGGGCGCCTGGCCCGCGGCGTCCTCGGCGCCAAGGTCTGCCCGGTGGCTCAGCAACGCCGCCACTATCCCGGCGGCGTCCTTCAGCGCCGCCACGTGCAGGGGAGTCACGCCATCGTTCACCCGCGCGCCAACGTCCGCGCCGTGGTCGAGCAACACCTGCGCCACCCGGCCGGCGTTCTTCAGGGCCGCCACGTGCAGGGGGGGCACGCCGTCGTTGGCCCGCGCGGCCGTGTCGGCCCCCCGGTCGAGCAGAAGGGCCGCCGCCGCCGCCGCGTCGCCCGACGCCGCCCGATGCAGCGGCGTGTCGCCTCCGACGTCCTGCGCCCTCACGTCGGCCCCGTGGTCCAGCAACACCCGCACCACCGGGACCGCGTCCCGCCGCGCCGCCGCGTGCAGCGGCGTGACACCCTTCGTGGTCGCCGCGCTGACGTCGGCCCCGCGCGCCGCGAGCACGGCCGCGGCCGGGCCGCTGTGGCCCGCGGCCGCGTAGTGCAGCGGGGTGGCCGATGTCGCATCGGCCACGTCCGGGTCCGCGCCGCCCTCGAGCAGAACCCCTACGGCCTCGCTCGCGTTGGCGACCGCCGCGATGTGGAGCGGGGTCGCGCCGTTCCGCCGGAGCAGGCGGAACCAGTCCTGCCCGCAGCCGCTCAGCGTGCTCACCAACGCCGGCCCCAGCGGCTCCCGGTCGGCCCGCAGCCGCGCGTCCAGCCGCGCCCCCGCCGCCAACAGCGCCCGGGCCATCGCCAGCCAGTCCAGGGCGGCCGCGTAGTGCAGGTCCGTCCAGCCGTTACCGTCCACGGCCGACGCGGACAACTCGCGGCCGAGATGGACGGCGAGTTCCGTCGGCGACGTGATCGATGGACGACGCGCCGGCCTTGTCGGGGCAGGCTCACGCCCCGCGTTCTTGTTCCTGTTACTCATGGGGTGTCCCCCTGTTCTGGTGCTGATCTGCGCGGTATCGCCCGCCGACTGGATGGCGTCCCGCAAGGAGAAGGTTGTCGTGATGGACTTCGTCAGCCCCCTGCGGTGCATCGCGGAGGTGATAGAACTGGAGAAGCCGTCGGGCGGCGCTGTCGAGCGGCTCCGCCCGACGGCGGGTGAGGAGTTCAGGGTACCCGCGAAGCCCGGTGGCTTCTCGCCATCCCCGACGTCATCAGGTCAGCTCGAAGAACCTCGGCCCGACCCTCCTCACCGCGAGGCTGCCCGTCGCGGGCCCCGCGGGGAAGCTGGCGAACCTGCCGGAGGGGTGTCGGTCGAGGGCGGCCGGATCCCGGGTGCGGTTCGACGGCGCGACGAACGCCGTGGAGCGGCTGTAATCGCTGGCGCATGCGCTCGTGAACGACTGCGAGCGGTTCGAGATGGCGCCGGTGGCCGAGACGCCGGCCAGCTCCGCGCCGCCCGACTTCCAGGTGACGTCAGCCGGTGTGACGTTCAGGTGCCTCAAGTGACGGCTGGCTCAAAAGGCTCTCCTTGCAGAGTTTCTGACGGACTAGCCAGTTTCCGGGCTGTCCCTCGATGACCGCAGTCACCGTTGCCTCCTTCCAGGTACATTGTTTCTTCAGATAGAGCATCACGGCATCCCCGACGTGGGGCTGCCTTATAGAGAAGATCAGAGCGCCCCATTTGCCGTTGTCGAGACCCCGCGGCCTCCCGATGGGCATACCAAAACGCTTCGAGAATAGCTTCGACAGGGCTTCCAGGAGCTGAATCTCCGACAACCCCACTTTCGCCACAAATGTGGCATAATGCGTCAGGTTGTGGCAAGTCTGACAGAGCGCCGTGAAGTCGTTGCCGGTCACAGCTTCCGGGGGCGGATACTCCGTCGCATGGTGGTGCGCCACGGTCGCCTTTCGGCAGCCGCACAACTGGCACATGCCCTTGGAACGTTCAAACGCCTCATCGCGGGCGTGAAGGTAGTTATCGCCAGTGTAGTAGTCCTTGCGTTGTCTCTTCACAATTAAATACCTCGCTTTCCCGGTGCGAGAACACCGGTTTGGATGGCCCTCGTTGGTAGACCACCTCGTGAACTTCGTGGTCGACAGCTCGGTGCGTGCGAGCGGCTCGGCGGCGGTCTCGTCGAGTCGGTGCCGGAGGATCGATTCGACGCCGCGGTAGCTGCATGCCGACATCGGCAGGTGACGTCACGGTGAACCCTGCTCGCAGACGGCGACGCCGTCCACGAGCAGGTCGTTGGCAATAGCCGGCGGCCGTAGGCGGCCGCCGCACTCAGGGTTGTGCGCCCGTCGTTGGGTCGTCAGCGTGGGGAGGTTCTTCCCACACGACCCACTCCGGCGGGTGCGCATCGGCCTCGGTCGGGATCCACAGCTTCGTGCAGAGCCAGTACCGAGTGCAGAGTCCAGGAGGAACTCCTCCGAGGCCTCCGCGCCGTAGCCGAAGTAGCAGTGGCGATCCGGCATCACGGCGTCCGTGCCGTCGAGCGGCGCGGCCAGCGTGAACTCGACCTCGATCTTCAGGCCGTCGCCCAGCCCAGGTGTGTTCACCACCGTGTACTCCAGTACCCCACGTCGTATTTCCAAGTCGACGCTGGCCACGACCTCGCAGGCCTTCTCGTAGGCCGCCGAGACCGCCGCCTTCAACGGCTCCTCCGCCGTGGGGTCGTTGCCGAGGACGCGCTCGATGAGCGACAGGAGTCCAGGGACGAGCGGCCGCGTCAGTCGAATCGCTTCGGCAATTCTCGCTGCCCTCGTCGGATCCAGGTGATAGCGTTCCACCTCGTCGGTGGGGTCATGGTCGGTGTGTTCGTCTCTCGTCATGGTTTCCTTCTGTTTGAGACTGGTTTACGGGATTTGCGTCAAAGTTGCGGGATGACTCTCAAAGCGGGCGGCGGTCTCGGCCACGGAGGGTCCGACCCGGGTGACGATGGTTCTCGCACCGTGCCTCCTTTCTGGTTCCTCGTTGTGAGGGTGGCAGCCTGCTTCTCTTGCGCAGGTCTTCCTGCGCATCCACAGACGCGCGTACTTGAAACTTGCGCAGCCTCGACCGTCACGCGGCTCGCAGGCCGTGCGTGGCAGGGCCGGGGATGCGGCGTCGCCCAGGCGTGTATTTCACGCCGCGACGTAACCGTCAGTCTCTCTGTCGCGGGCGGTCATCGAGGGACCGGCCCGCAAGAGAGCGCCGGGGGTTCCCTCTCAAACCGGGGATGTTTCGCTTGATGTTGTTCGGCGGAGGCGGTCCGGTGTTCTTCCGATTCTCGTTCTGCCCGCGCAAAGGGTTGGGCGGGGGTTGATCGGCACTGCAACGTCGGCCCATCCGGCGCCGCTGGTGTTCTCTGGGTTCGTGCCAGGAGGAGCAGCATGTCGAGCCGGCCGCGGCCGGCGTCGTTGCCCGCCGAAGGCGGGCCGTCATCGTGGTCGTTCGTGATTCGCGCAAGCGCTACCGAACTCGTACGCGCCCCCGCCGGTCTTCAGGTGGGCGGGCCGCTCGCAGACAGTACTCATGTGTCACGCTCTTTCTCTCCCCCTGTGGCGGTCTTTCCTCCGGCGGCGCGGGTCTCAGCGCCGGCGGGGGGGCGTCGACGCCGCAGCCATTCCGCGCGGCGTCGACACGACATCGGGCAGCACTACTTCGAGCACATCGTCCATCGTCGTCGCGTAGCGGGCGGTGATGCCGCCCGGCAGCTCGTCGCCGAAGCTGTCGACGACATCGGGCGCGTTCGCCGCGGGTAGGAGCACCGCCGTCATTCCGGACCGGGACGCCGCCAGCACCTTCTCCCGGATGCCCGCGACCGGCTCGACCCGTCCCGCCAGCGTCAGCTCTCCGGTCATCGCCACATCGCCACGCACCGGCTGGCCGCTCAGGGCGGAGACGACGGCGACGGCGAGGGTGACCCCCGCCGACGGACCGTCCTTCCCCCGCGAGGCCTCGGCCAGGTGGACATGCACGTCGGCCCCCTCGTTGAAACCGGCGTCGACGCCCGCGAGCCGAGCCGCGTTCGAGCGCACCCACGTCAGCGCGACGTTCGCCGACTCCATCGTGGTCGGCCCGACCGTCCCGGTGACGCGCAGCTGCCCGCTGCCCGGGAGCCGCGCCGCCTCGACGACCAGCACTTCGCCGCCCGCGCGAGTGGCGGCCAGACCCAGGGCGACGCCCGCCCGGCGGGTCCGGCCGGTGATCTCCTCGTCGCGGAACCGCGGCGCCCCGAGCCACCGGGCCAGCCTCTCGGGCCCCATTTCCCCGAGGCGCGGGACACCGTCGGCCAAGAGACGCGCCGCCCGCCGGCAGACCGTGTCGATGCAGTCGTCGAAGCCGCACACCCCGGGCTCGCGCGCATAGCCCCCGAGCAGGAGCCGGAGGGCTGACGGGGAGAACGACAGCTCATCGGCCGACAACCCGTGACGCGCGAGACGTTGCGGGATCAGATGCCGGGCCGCGATGCGCTGCTTCTCGGCGTCGGTGTAGCCGGTCAACGGCAGCAGTTCGAGCCGCTCGGCCAGCAGCGGCGGAATGCGACCCGGGTCGGCGGCGGCGGCGACGAACAGCACCCCGGTCAGGTCCAGCGGCAAGCCCACGTAGCGGTCCAGGAACGCGCCGTGGCGCACCGGGTCGATCACCCCGAGCAATGCGTGGGCCGCGGTCTCGTCCACCCGGTCGAGCTCCCCGAGCAGGACCAGCGGGTTGTCCCCGGCGCGGCCGGGCAGGGGGCCGAGCCGCCGCAGCGCGTCCACGAGCCGGCCCGGCGCGGCGTCGGGAGCGGGCCGGGCGACCCCGTGGATCCCCGCCGGGCTCTTGACGCCGCCCAGCGAGACGCGCACGAATCGCCGGCCGGCGGCCGCGGCCAGCGACCGGGCGAACGCCGTCTTGCCGATGCCGGCCGGGCCGGCCAGGCACAGCACCGTGGGCTCGCCGGCGTGGCGAGCCATCAGGTAGTCGAGCGCCTGGTCCTTCTCACGCCCGCGGCCCACGTGTTCCCGGTCGAGGACCTCCCGCAGCACCGCCGGCGCCCCGAGCCGCTCCCCCGACTGCCGCCGCCACGGCAGTCCCTCGATCACCTCGACCCACGTGGTCGCGTCGACCGCCGCGGGGTCGGCCGGATGCAGGCCCAGGACCCGGTCCCGCTCTCGCGACAGCGCGTCCCGCACCCCATCGGGCAGCAAGCCTGCGTACCGCGGCGGTCCCAGGGTCTCCGCCACCGTGACGTGGCCGCGGCCCGGTGCGAGCCCATCGGCCTCGTCGGCGTCGGCGACGACGGTCAACGGGCCGGTGTCGCCGGTGTCGACCCGGCGGCACGCCACGAACTGGCAGATGGCGCCCAGCTGCCGCGCGAGCTCCCGCACCCCCGCCTCGCAGGTGTGGCCCCGGACCACTTCCAGGACCGCCGCATCCGTGATCTGGACTGGTCCCGCCGTCAGCGGGTCCATCGCCGGACCCGCCTCGGGCCGCGGTGTGGCCGCCGTCTCCCCGGCGAGCACCTCCACCGCCGGCCTGCGGACGGGCGCGGCACCGGGCGTCGCCTCCGGCCCCGCCCGATGCGCCACCGTCGGGGTCCGGGTCCAGAAGCCGGTGGCGGACAGCCCGGCAGCATCGAGCTGGTCGGGCCACAGGGCTCGCCGTGCGATGTCGACCTTCTCCTCCTCCGAGTACCCGGGCGCCGCGATCACCTCGAGCCGGTCCCGCAGCGGCGGGGGGACTGCCGCCAAGTCGTTGGCGGTCGCGATGAACAGGACCTCGGAGAGGTCGAAGGGGACATCCAGGTAGACGTCCCGGAAGCGGGTGTTCTGCTCGGGGTCGAGGAGCTCGAGCAGGGCCGCCGACGGGTCGCCGTGATTGTGCGTGCGGCCGCCGACCTTGTCGATCTCGTCGAGGATGATGACGGGGTTGCGGACCCCGGCCTCCTCCAGCGCTTGCACGACCCGGCCCGCCTCGGGCGTCCGGAACGTGGTCGGCAGTCCGCGGATGGCGGTCTCGTCCCAGACGCCGCCCAGGGCCACGAGCACCGCCGGGCGGCGCAGGGCCCGGGCGATCAGCTTGGCGAGAGAGGTCTTGCCGCCCCCGGGCGGACCGGCGAAGCAGAGGACGGGGGCCCTCTTGGCGGACCGGGGCGGGCGCACGACGAGGCGGCGCAGGGCCGCCGGGGCCGCAGGGTCCCGGACGCAGGACCCGCCGGCGCGGCCCTCCACCGTCCAGGTTGCCGAGTTCAGCTGGCGGGTGGCCAGGAACCGCCGGATGCGCGTCTTGGCCTCGGGGCGGCCGGCATGGGCCGCGTCCAGCTCGGCCATCGCCGCCTCGACGTCGACCCGCTCGGGCGCCCGCGCGGTCCACGGCAGGGCCCCCAACAACCTCAGCCGTTCGAGAGACACGGCGCCGGCCTCGTTCCCCAGGGTCTGCGCCAGGCGAAGCTCGTCGAGCGCCCGGGTCAGCACGTCGACCGGCAGGTCGGCCGCCTCGAGCTGTCCGAGCACATGCCGGGCCTCGGCCTCCAGCCGCCCGGCCGCGTGCTGTTCCTCTTCCTTCAAGCCCTCCCGGACGACCTCGACCTTCTCGTTCGGCAGGGTGTCGTCGTCCAGCGCCTGCTGCGCCTCCTCGACACGCTGCAGCACATGCCGGATCCGTCTGAGGGCGGTGTCGTTCCACGCGTCGCGCTCGACCTGGCGCCGGGCGTCGGCGACGGCACGGATGCGGCGGACCGCCTCCCCAGCTGCCCGCTCGAACCCCCGCAGGGCCTCGTCGCACCTCGCGACCAGTCCCTCCTCGGGCATGTTCCCGGCCGGGTCCTCTTCGACCTGCTCCAGGAACCGCCGGAACGCGGACGGCGACGGCGTGATCTTCATGCCGGCGAAATCGAGCCGCCCCAGACGCCCGCCGACTTTCCGCAGGCGCCTCTGGATGGTCCAGCAGGTCCTCGCGACGCGCTCGGTCCGCTCGTCGGCCGAGTCCGGGCCGCCGGTCTCGCCCAGCCGTTCCGGCGTGACCTCCCGCTCTCGCAAGGCGGCGACCTCCCGGCGGGCGGCCTCGAGGCCCGGCGCGACCGACCGCTTGAGCGGCTCGATGAGCTCGTCGAGCGACTCCAGCAGGTTGTGGATGCGCGGTTGGCGGCACAGCTCCCGGAAGGTCACGTGGACCGATGCGGGGATGGGACCGCGGTCGTGCTTCAGGTTCACGACCGGCCCCGGACCCGCCCGCCCGCGACGCCGGCCCTCGATGGCGTCCGCGAAGATCTCGCCGACAGCGCCGTTCACGAGGGCCGGGTCGGCGGCCGGACTCGCGCCGTCCCCGCAGAGCAGCTCGATCGCCTCCTCGGGGTCCATCACCGGGACGGGTTCGGGTGTCTCCGGCGTGTCCGGATCCCCGGGAGCGGTGTCGGGGGCGGCCATCCCGTGCTCCAGGTCCGGCAGGCCCCAGGCCCGCCGCTGCCCGTCGGTCGTCACCACGTAGTAGCCGCCGGCCGGCGGCTCCGCCGTTGCGGCTCGTTCTTCTCCGGCCGGGGTCACGCGCTCGTCTCCACCCCGATCGCCGGTTCGCGCTTCGGAGGCTGCCTGGGGACAGGACTCCACCTCGGCCCGCGCCTGCTTGTACTCGTCGCTGGTCGCCGGGAAGACCAGCGTCACGCGCCGGTCATCGGCGGCGCCGGAGTCCGACGCCGTTCGCTTGTCTTCGTTCTTCACCACGATCTTCTGCATCACTCACCGTCCCGAATTCCTGTTCCTGTGCGCGACAGACCACTCGTCGTCGGCCGCGCGCGTGTCAATGCACCGTCCCCGAACCTGTATCCAGGAAGGAGGCGGCGCCGTCGTCGTGCGTCGTCCCCGTACTGGCGCCGCTCGACAGCAACAGCGCGCCCCGCCCTCCAGGCGTGCCTGGCCGCCGCGGCATCCAACGGCTTGCTGCCGTCGTCCGCCCGCGCATGGATGCTTGCCCCGTGGGAAAGCAGCACTTCGACCGCGGCCGCGGCGTCGCCCGACGCCGCCCAGTGCAGGTGGTGCGTGGCCCTCGGCGCAGCGATGTGCAGCGGGGGCGCGCCGGTCCGGAGGCACCGGCTGAACCGGTCCTGGCCGCAGCGGCTTAGCGTGCTCAGCAGCCCCGGGCCGAGCAGCACGCTGTCGGTCCGCAGCCGCGCGTTCAACGGCGCTCCGGCCCCGAGCAGCACCCGGGCCACGCCGGCCAGTCCAGGGCCGCCGCGTAGTGCAGGTCCGTCCATCCGTTGTCGTCCACCGCCGACGCCGACAACTCGCGGCCGAGATGGACGGCGAGTTCGGCCGGCAACGTGATCGACGGCCGCTGCGGTTCGGCCGGCAGCGCCTCTCGCGCCGCGTTCTTGTTCCCGTCACTCATGGGGTGCTCCCCCTCCTTTCTCCAGATCTGCACGCCGCCGGAGATTCCCGGGCGGGACATCAGCCCGTCCTCGACACGAGCGGCCGTGGCGCCGGTCGGCGCCACGGCCGAGTTTTTCGGGTCACCGCGTGTCAACCCTCGATGGGCTGCCCCGCTGTCGTAGGCGACGGCCGCGTGTCAGCGCTGTCTGCGCCTCGGCGTGTCGTTCACCGCGGGACGCGACGGTCGTTCCGACCCGTCGTTACCACCAAGAAACGCTGGCCAGCACCATCGGCGGGGGCGGCTCCGCATCGCCTTCAGTGGGCAGCTCCAGCTGATCGCAGAGCCAATACCGGCGTTGGGCCTCCCAGAGCCCCTGTCGTGACTGCTCTGCGCCGTAGCCGTGGCCGGCCCGAGCGTCCCAAACGAGCAAGATGTCGAGAGCCTCGGGCAAGGCCAGCGCGAACTCCACGTCGATCCGGATCCCCGTGCCCAGGCCTTGGTCCGGCATCGCCGAGTAGGTCAGCCCTCGATGCCGGATTTCCAATCCAACCCCGGCCACGATCTCGAACGCCTTCCGGTGGATGGGCGCCAGCGCCTCTCTCAACCCGCCGTCCGCCGAAAGCTCGTTTCGGGTGTCGCGCTCGATGAGCCGCATAGCGTCGGCGGTGAGCGACGAGCTGACCAGTTGGCGGGCTTCGCAAATCTTGCTCTGTGTGGGAGCGAACGGGTCATAGTGTTGGATGTGCTTGTCTGTCATTGGATTCTGTTCCTTTCACTCTCGAACAACGGGTTTACGGGGTCGTTGCGGATTCGGGAGATGGCTCCCCCGGGCCTCTCTCCGGGGGTGGCCGCGGGCGACGCGCGGGCCGCCAGCGAGAGGACGATGACGGTTTGCTCACGCGTACCTCCTTCTGATGTGGTTGTGAGCCGGAGCCTCTGTTTTGCGCAGGTGCACCTGCGCCACACAACGCCGCGTCCGTGAAATGGCGCAGCCCTGGATTCAACCTCGCGCTCTTCATTTACCCTTCTCTCTTCCCCCCTCGTCTGAACCGCCCCGCGGTTCCCCCGTTCGATGGACGTGGGGATCGATGGTGAGGACAAACCCTTCAGCACGCACACCGGGTGCGTTGTGCCGTAACCGTCTAATAGAAAGGTGCGGGACTGCCTTCAGGATCCCGCGGACGGCGTTGCCGCCCACGGGCAAGTCGTCGGCGATGGCCGCTACAGGGAAGCGGCCGCAGCCTTCAGCCCCGGGTGGGCGCCGCGGGGTCGTCACCGCGGGGAGCCGCCCCAGGAGCCGCCCCCCGCCCTCGAACCCGTCGGTCGGGTGCGCATTGGCCTCGGTCGGCAGCAGCAGCTTGTCCGAGAGCCAGTACCGGCGCGCCTGGTCCAGGAGCACCTCCTCCGACGCCTCCGCGTCGGAGCCGATGTAGGCGCGGCGCTCCCATGCCCGGGCGGCCTCCGGGCCGTCGAGGGGCCCGGCCAGCGCGAACTCGACGATCCTGAGGCCGGCCACCCCCCGGCACGTTCGTCACGGTGTACTTCAACGTCAGACTTGCCGGTTGAGTCCCAGGCGGCGGTCTTGGCCGCCGGGCGTGCAACCACCGGCGAACGGGCGATGACTGCTTGTTCACGGTGTTGCCTCCTTTACTTGATGTTCCTGATGAGCCGGACAGGCTTCGTACGCAGGTCCCCCCGGCACCTCGATAGACCAGCGTCTGAGAACTTGCCCTTCAGTTCCTTGGTGCGGCCCGGCAGGCCGCTGTGTTCCCGGGCGCTCCAGTTGGGTGGGCGGCCGGGAGGGGAGCCTCGGGCCGCGCGCTCTGAGAGGGGGGAGCAACGCCGGTGAGCGCCGGGAGGTGCTCTCTCAGATCCTGATTGGCCACATCCCGAGCAGCGCCGGACCGACCTCGTGGGTGCGGAGGAACCGCCTGCGTACGCCAGATGCCGGTTGACCGCCGAGGACTTCGGTCACCGCAACGGCCCGTCGCTCATTCCTCGAATGCAGGGAAAGCGCAAAGACCTCGCCGACCTGTGGTCTCGAGGGACCGGTGACCCGCGCCGCCCAGCCCTCGGCCCACACGGAATTGCCCACGCCCATCCGCTTGGGCGGGTGCATGCCGCGCGGCAGGAGCGCCGCCGTGGCCTCCGACATGGCCTGCGGCGATTCGCCGGCGGCCCGGAGGCGCCTCACGTCAGTCGTGCTGACCCGGAGGCCGGACTGCGGTGGCCGCAGCTGATCCGCATTGGGCCCGAAGACTCCACCGGGACCCGGGAGCACCGGCATTCCCGCCGGAGGCCCGCCCTTGGGCGGGGGCGTCCACGCTGGCGCAGCCGCAGCCGCTCAGTGTGCTCAGCAGCCCCGGGCCGGCAGCATGCCGCCGGCCCGCAGCCGTGCATTCAACGGCGCTCCCGCTGCCACCAGGGCCGGGGCCACCACTGGCCGTTCCGCTCCCCGTTTCGCACTCACGCCGTGATCGTGTTCACGTACGACTGGCTGCCCGTGAACACCGCGGTCCGGGAGTTCCCGCACACATTCCTGAATGCCATGGACCACCCTGGACCCTCCAGATGATGACCCGCGTTGACTCCGCGTTGATCGTCCTTCAAGCGATGCGGGCTCCCGAGGTGATGCCTTCGATGTCGTCGATCCGGTCCGTTGTCGTGTGCGTTGCGACTCCTGCCAGCCTCGTTCGAGGCAGGCTGTGCTGGCGGTCCTCCGCCAGCCCCCGTTCCTTTCGTTTGTGAAATCGCGGAGCGCTTGCTGAATACACCCCCGCCCTTGAACTGTCCGCGGCTCTTCCCCTCCCCGCGACTCGTCGCGGTCGCCGGCCACGGCGGGCTCAGGTTCCGGCCTTCGCCGACGCTCTCTCACCGCGTTCGGTCCACACCGCGTCGCCAGGTCTGGAAGCAGCTGCTTCAGGCCAGCGCCGGGCGGCGTCGCGTGGGGGCGACCCTGAGCGTTTCCTCGGCTGTCCTCGACGACTCGACCCCGCCCCCCCCGGGGACCCCATTTCCGGGCGATCGTGGAGGTCGGCCGAGCCGGTATTCTGCACGACCTTGAACTAACGTAGAGCAGAAAGGGCGTCCTCGAAGTTGTTCTAAGTGCCGCCCGGTCAGCGCGTTAACCGCTGCTGGCGGGCCCTGACCGGCCCTGTGACCGGGTCTGGATCCCTCCGACGAGCTCGCCCCGGCCCCGGACGACCATTCGCCGCCCTCCGTTCCGGGCTACGGCTGCTTGTCGCGGTCCGGAGGGTCAGTCTGTTCAAGTGGCCGGCGTGGTCGCGCCCCGGCTTCGGAGTCTCCGTTGAGGGGGCGGTGGGCTTCTTGGCCCCGCTCCCGGTCGGGCGGCTCCGCCCCGGCATGATGTCGGAGTTCTCCTCGACGACACGTGACCGACGCCACCGGCGCCCCACTATATATATAGGTAAGGAGCCTCTTGCGAAAAGCGTGTTCGGCCGAGTTTTTGCCTGAGGCCGCGGGGCGAGCGAGGGTCAGCGGACGGGACGCAGCGTTCGCAGGATGACAGTGACCGCCACTGTGGCCGGGGAGCCGGAGCCGCGGGGGTTCATGGAGCCTGCCTGCCTGTGATGAGGGCAAGCACACGCGAAGAGATGCGGCGCATTTCCTCCACGAGCCGTTCCAGTTCACGGTTGTTCTCGATCCACTCCCGGTAAAGGCCGAGTTCGTCTTCGGTGAGCTTCAAGCCGACGGTTTTTCCGCGGGCCTTCCGCGTCCAGTAGTGGTAGGGGCCGTGGCGGGCGTCCGGGTCGTGATGGCAGCGGCAGGTGGGCGACCCACAGGCTATACGGCGGGTCTGGACGCTGCCCTGGCCGATGAACCCGACCGCTTGTAGTTTCGCCTTGAGCGCATCGTACTCTTCCTCGTACCGATGCATCGCTTCGTCGTGGGCCATCGATTGGCTGCTTGGCATCCTCTTTGCTCGTAAGTGTACAGTAGGCAACAGGAGTGGTCAAGAAATGAATCACCTGCGCGTCGCCTTCGCCCCCTACTGGCAGTCGATCCAGCATGCCCTGTTTCCGCAGTTGGAGCGCGTGTTGGGTCCGCTGACCGAGAAACAACAGCAGTTGGTGCAGACCCTGGAGGTCATCCGTATCGAGCAGATGATTCCCCGGCGCTTCCGAGTGCCGGGGCGTCCGCCCAAGGACCGTGCGGCGATGGCGCGGGCCTTGGTGGCCAAGGCGGTCTACGACATGCCGACGACGCGCGTGCTGCTGGACCGATTGGACACCGACGTGGTGCTGCGGCGGATCTGCGGCTGGGAGCGAAGGAGTGAGGTGCCGAGCGAGTCGGTCTTCTCGCGCGCCTTCGCCGAGTTCTCGGACACGCAGTTGCCCCAGCGCGTGCACGAAGCGCTGATCTGGAACACCCACCGCGACCGGCTGGTGGGCCACCTCTCTCGCGACTCGACGGCCATCGAGGCCCGCGAGAAGCCGGCCGCGAAGGAGAAGGCACCTCCGCCGCCCAAGCGCAAACGGGGACGGCTGAAGAAGGGTGAGGAACGACCGAAGGTCCTCAAGCGCCTCGACCGGCAGGCGACCATGAGCCTGCCGGCGATGCTCGACGACCTGCCGACCGCCTGTGATGTCGGCATGAAGAAGGACAGCAAGGGCTACAAGTCCACCTGGGTCGGCTACAAGCTGCACATCGACGTGGCCGACGGCCAGATTCCGATCAGTTGCCTGCTGACGTCCGCCTCGCTGCACGACAGCCAAGCCGCCATTCCGCTGGCGACGTTGTCGGCCGGGCGGACGACCAATCTGTATGACCTGATGGACGCCGCCTACGACGCGGAACCGATCCGGCAGCACAGCCGCTCACTCGGCCACGTCCCGTTGATTGACACCAACCCCCGCCGCGACAAGACGCTGGCGGAGGAACTGCGAACCGAAGCCCGGCGCCTGAAAAATCTCGGCTTTCAGCTTGCCGAGCAGGTTCGCTACAACGAGCGTACGGCGGGTGAGCGCGTCAATGGCCGACTCAAGGACGAGTTTGGCGGTCGCCATGTCCGGGTCCGTGGCGCCTCGAAAGTGATGTGTCACTGCATGTTCGGCGTGCTCGCACTCATCGCCGACCAGCTCGTACGCCTGGTGACATAACCAGCGCACCGCCGGCAACGCCCCTCGGCGCCCGACCGGCGTCAGTCACCCACCGGTGTTCCGACGCTCGGTCGGCGACACGTCGAAACAGCCCTACTTCCACCTCTCGGCGTGCCGCCGGTCCTCCGGAGCCGGCATCCAGTCGGCGATCCAGGGCGAATGGGTGTTTACCAGGAGAATTGAGGACTGCGCCAAGCCGCCAGCCCCAGGAGTTTCGCAAGCGGCTCTAAGGCAAGACTTCGGACCGTCTTCGAGTCGTGCGCGTGGTCGATCAGGTCGTCGGCGTGCTTGTTCGCGTTGTTCATGATCTCCTCGTCGTGGACGCCTGCGGCGCCATCGAAGATCCGGCCGTCCTCCCCGTTTGGAGGCGGTCGTCCGGAGTTGTGCGATCCTTCGGCTACCCGCCGGCGAGGGTCGTCTTGCGCCGCGCCTTGCATTCCGCCAGCAGCTCGCGCACGGGGTGGCCGTGCTCTGCTGTGTGCTCTCCGCGCTCCGCCTCGTGGTCGACGACCGCCTGCAGGAGCGGTCCGAGCACCCGCTTCCGCAGCTTGTCGTGCTCCACCGCGGAGAGGATGTGCACGATCACCGGGCCCGGCTCGTCCGGCTCCGCGGCGGTCGTAGCCCCGTGGCTCGGGTGTCTCCGGCTCGGCAGTGGGCGTGTCTCGTGAGCCCAGACGACGCCGTGTCGGCCGTTCTTGATTCCCGCTTCCGCGGCCATGCCGCCGAGCTTCGGGTCGAGCCCCATCACTCGGCCGTGGACCGGGCTCTCCGGCTCCCAGAGCGGTCGGCCGAAGCGCTCGTCGTACATCTCGACGAGCGTCCGCACAGCTTCGAGTGCGGCGTCACCGGCGTGCCGAGCAGGATTCCGCGGTGGCCGTGGAACGGTCCGCCTTCATACCGCAGGCGGTTGGCTCGCTCGCGCGCCGGTCCCGGGTCCGTGTCGATCGCCTTTCGCAAGGGATCTCTCCGGCTGTACCTCTCGGTCTTGATCGGCGCGGCCGCCTCGTCATGGAGCAGGACTCGGATCCCGTCCGCCGGTCGGACGTCGGCCTGGAGGCAGACCAGGAGCTTCTGCTGGACGAGCCGGCTCACGGCCGTCAGCCAGCCATCCATGCCGTTCAGGGCGATATCGGTCGCCGCCATGGCGGTCGCCCGGTGCTGGGCGAGCTCGTCGGCGTCGGGCTCGTAGCGGTCGGCGCCGCTGTAGGCGACGAGGATGAACCTCTCGAGCTCCAGCGGCTGGGCCGCCAGCCCTGAGTCCCGGGTGACGAACGGGTACGCGAACCGGGGGTCGCCGATGTCCGTGCGTCCGAACGCGAGGTCGGTCGCCAATGTCCGGCGGCTCGTCTTCCCGTTCAGGTTCCAGGTGGTGTCGATCTCGATCCGCTCGGCCGTGGCCGGCCATTGGCCTCCGCCGTGTGCACGCTTCCCGTCATTCAGGATGATCCGGGTGTCCAGGAGGCTGACTTGGGGGATGTCGAGCCATGTCCGCCCGTCGTCGGCCCGCGGGGCGTTGAGGTCCGGGTCATCGTCGGGTGCGCTCAGCAGCCTGGCTGTAGCCGTTCAGGAAGAGCGCTCTCTCGAGCACGATCGCGCTTGGGCCGCGTGGGAACTGTGCGACCGCGATCGGCGGCTGCCCGCCGTCGGTCGGCGGATCGCCGTGGCTGTACTCGTCGTGGAGATCGTAGCTCTCGACCTTCCACGGGGTGAACTCGTGGCTCGTCGTCGAGCAGGGCCTTCAGCGCGGTGAGCGCCTCGATCTGATCGTGCCGGTCCGCGTCGTTCATGGAGTGCTCCTCGGTGATCGGTGGCCGCCGTCGTCCGCACCGTCGGGTGCGGCCGTGGTTCGTCGTCCGTGGGATTCCGCAGCGCGGCACCGTGCCGGCGTCGCACCGTGATCTCTCGACCGGGTCCGCGCCGGGTCGGTGCTCGAGCCGCCGGCTCTCGAGCGGCGCCGGCCGTGTCCGGCGGCTCCTGGCCGGGGGTCGCCGGCATTCGGCGCGCGGCCGCAGGGGCGCATCGCGGTCCGCGCTTTCGGGGTCGGCTCCGCACGGCGCGGTCGGTTGATCGGCGCCGTCTTCGCCGGTTCGCCGGCGGCGTTCGAAGATTCGCGCCGCCTACGGCGCGGATGCGTGGAGGACGCCCGCGCCTTCGTGGATGTCGCGCGCCGCGGCGTACGGCGGGGGCGTCCGGCGCGCCGCTTCCGCCAGCTCGGGGTCGAGCATCGCCTCCGGCGGCATGGCGGGCTGGCCGTTCACCGGCCAGTCCTGCCGCCGGGGAGCGTGTACCGACATGCCGTGCATGTCGGGCACCTCGCCTTGCCACGTCAGGCCGAGGTACAGGTGCGGATACCGTCGTGCGAGCTTCTCGACGAACGGCTCGGGCGGGTTGTAGGCGGTGTCGAAGCGGTAGATGATGGCCGTCGGGGCCGCCCGCCCGGGGGCGGCCTCATCGATGACGGCGGCGCGCTGGTCGGCCGAGCCGAGCCACGCTTCGGTGTCGCCGGTGAGGTTGTACGCGAAGTCCTCGAGGCCGAAGTAGAAGAGGTAGGGGTGCGCGTCGAGCCACGCCTGCGTCGATTCCGTCACGATCCGTTCGTGGCGGCCTGTGTGGCTCACGGCCCGGCAGCCCCAGGCTTTCTCGCCGAAGTCGCCGCCGGGGTAGCCCGGAATCCACTCGGTGTCGGCCGGCACGGCGGGCACGGCGACGTCGAACCTCAATCCGTTCCCGTCCTTCGCGGCCTGCTCCCGGTCCCAGAGCTCCGCGTCCAGCGTCTCGACGGGCCCCTTGGGTCCGGCGATCTTCAGCTCGTTCGTGATCCAGTTCGGCATGGCTGTCGTCTCCTGTGGTGTGTGGCCGGCGGCTGCCGGCCGGCGCGCTTCGGGGTTGCGTGCAGCTCGGGATCCTCAGCGACTCGATTTGATCGCGCCGGTCCGCGTCATTCACCTGGTGCTCCTCGGCGAGTTCCCATCGCCGTTCTCCGCACTTTCGAGTGCGGCTCTTGTCATCGTCCGTTCGAGTCCGCGTAGCGGTGCGGAGCATTTTCTCCGGCGGGATCCTGTTCTGCTCCGGGTGGGGTCCGCGATCGAACCGCCGGTTCCTGATGGGATTCCGGATGGCGGGCGGTTCGGGCTCGAGGCATCGTGATGGTGCGCGCGCGGTCGATCGGGCGCGTTCCCCGGGCGCTCGCCTGGAGGTCGTTCAGCAGCGCCGCCGGTCGAGACGGTCGGTGGAACCGCTGCGCCCGCGGTACGCGTCGAGGCGGTGAAGACGCCTTGGTGGGCTGTTGGTGTTCGGCTGGGCCGACGCGTTTGTGGACGGCGTGTCGCGCTTCGACCGCGTGTGTCCGGTATCGTCGTCGGCCGCGGGCGCGCCGCTCGAGGGTGGCGCGCTCCGGTTCTTCGTGCTGGCCCGCGGGCGGCTCAGCGGGCGGCTCGGGTCGGGTCGCGGCCGCGGATCGCGTTCGGGTGTGTCGCTGCAGATCGGTCTTCGAGCTGCTCGGTCAGCGGTCGGGCGGCCGCGGGTGCGAATCGCTGATGGCGCGTCCGTGGCCCCCGATCGGCGTCGGCCGGGCGGCGGGCCGGTCGGCGACCTGGAGGTCGCGAGGGCGCCCGGGCGTGAGCTGGCCCGCCTGGTCGGTCAGTCGGTCCAGTGGGTGTGCATCGCCGGATCGGCGCTGGTGAAGTCGAGCTCGCGCCATTTCTTGACGCCCCCGGTCGGCCGCACAGGCAGTGTGAGCAGTCTCTTCATGGCCGCGTCGTACCCGCGCTCCGCCGCGTCGACGGCGTCCTCGTCGTGTTCGCGGCTGGCGCGCTTGAGCGCCGCTAGTCGCCGCTCGCGGAGATCCGCAGCGATCTCGAGGCGGTGGCTTAGTGAGACCGATCCGGCCGCGACGGCCTCCGGTCAGGAGGCTCGTCGCCTGCGGCTCCGGTGTGGTGTCGGTGACAGCAGGGCGGTCTGGCGTAGGTCGTGGCGTCATCGGTTTCTCCCGGTCAAGTGGCCGAACGAGGTCTCGGCGGTGGTCGCCGGTCGGTGGACCCGCTCGCCGTTTCGGCGTCTTCTCGGCCCTTGAGGGGTCGGTGTCTCGACGTCGGCGATCACCCGCGTCGGCTTGATTCCGCCGGCGGCCGAGCGGATGCGCCTTGCGTTCGTCGACCGCGATGGGCGCGGATCGTCCTGCGTCGACGATTCAGCGACGCGTTGTCGACGCGAGTCCGGGGCGCGTTTTCGGCCGCGGACGGTGCGGCGTGCGCTTGCGCCCCGAACCTCTCTGGCCGTTGCCGGGGCCGTCGCCGGGTGTCATGGCGCGTTCGACTCTCTCGCTTTCGTTTCGATTTCGGGCGTGTCCTGGGCGCGTCGCTCGCTCGGGTGCTCGTCGGCTCGGCGAGCGGTTGACGGCTTCCGGTGCTCCTTGCCGGCGCGCGGATGGCGCGGTGAATGGCGCGTAGGTCGGCCTCGAGTCGTCGATTGCCGTTGCGGACCGGTCGCGCTGGTTGACCGGTTGCCCGCGATCTTCGGGTGCGTTTCCGATCTCGTTTGCGTTCGAGCTCGCGGGATTCCGCGGGCTCGACGGACGTCGGTCGCGTTGTGGATGCGTCGCGCCGTCACGCTCGATCTCGTCGTCGGCGCGTTGCGGCGGTGTGGCGCCGCGTCGGTGCGTGACCCGGTTTCGGGGTTCGGATCGGCCGGGCGTTGCTTGAGTCCGCCGGTTGAACGCGCATGGGATTTCGGTGCTTCGGGGCCCACCGTGCGATCGCAACCGCGTCCTGTTTCGGGTCGCCCGGCCGGTGATCTCGTGTTCGCCCGGTGGCGTGTCGGGTTCGCGTCGTGTTGGCGCCGGGGCCGCTCGGCGCGTCGCTGGTGGCGGCGACATGCAGCCGGCCGATGTCGGTTGCGGACCGGATCGGCATCCCGATGCTCGGCCGGTCGCGCTCCTGAGCCCTGTCGCGATCGGTGCAGATCGGCATCTCGTTGACGCAGTTCCCTTCGGACCTGCGGTCGGCCCGTGCGCGTTTCGGGGCTCTCGTCAGTCCAGGTCCGGGAGCCCGTCTTCCGGCAGGGGCTCGGCCTGGGGCACCAGATCCGTCAGCCGCGTCTTGATCTCGAGGTCCATGTCGGCCGGGTGCGAGACGTCCGGCTGCAGGCTGCCCGCGGTCGAGAGCACGTCCTCGACGATGATCGTCCGGCTGATTTCCCGATCGCCGGAGGAGCGGTTCGTGTAGAACTCCTTGGTCACGTTCCCGGAGATCGCGACGAGCATTCCCTTCGTGCACTGCATCAGCAGGTGGCGCGTTCTCTCGGTGAACGCGGTGACGTTCACCCACTCGGTCAGAGCGTCGTGATCGCTCGGGGTTTGGCTCGCTGGCCGAAATGCGGTCTCGCTTGCCGCGGCTGTTCGATGGAGTTCTTCGCGCCCGCGCGCCGAAATCCGGTCTCTGCGCCGGCGGCCGGTCGACGAGTTCTTCGCGCCCGCGCGCCGAAATCCGGTCTCTGCGCCGGCGGCCGGTCGACGAGTTCTTCGCGCCCGCGCGCTGAAATCCGGTCGTCTCTGCGCCGGCGGCCGGTCGACGAGTTCTTCGCGCCCGCGCGCTGAAATCCGGTCTCTGCGCCGGCGGCCGGTCGACGAGTTCTTCGCGCCCGCGCGCTGAAATTCGGTCTCTGCGCCGGCGGCTGCTCGACGAGTTCTTCGCGCCCGCGCGCTGAAATGCGCAGCATTTTCTGTCGGCCGCAGGCCGTCTTCTCGTCGTTCCGGATCAGCTGCACGGCTAGTGCACCAGGCGCGCTCTCGTCCGCCTCTGCGGAGGTTCTCCGTGGTGCACGGAACGTGCCCTAGTGCACTGTACGTAAGCCCACCGGGCACCCTGAAATCGCCTTCCCGCAGGGAAAAATCGTCCGTGGGAGCGACCCGAGGGGGGTCGCTCCCTTAACCCTTGGGTTGAGGGTCTTAATTAACAGAATGTTGTACAAGCTTAGGTACTGATAGGTCACTGAATTGGGGGTGTTCTGGGGTCATTAGAGAAATGGGCAAATTGTCGGGTTTTACGGGCAAAACGAGTGCAGTATTCATGTACATGTGACCTGAGTGTGTAGTGGATTTCATGTGGTACTGGTGGGTCCAGTCCACTCTATTTTTGTAGTGTTTTTGACGATGGCACGTTTAGGGTACTCTTCGTGCATTGGGTAATCGCGGTCTGCCGACAGTGTCGGATCTCGTGGAAGTTTTCGCCGTGACTTCGTGATGGGAGGGGATTGGTCTGATGTCGAGTGATGCAAAAGTCCGGATTGTTGCGTTTGTCTCGTCGACGATTGCGGAGCAGTACGCTGCGCTTTCCCGGCGTTTCGGCTTGTCGAGGAGCGAGCTGGTGCGCATGGCTTTACAGCGCGGGTACCGGTCGATTGCGGTTTGGTGTGAAAAACACCGTGCAGATTTTGATGTCGCTTCAGGCGGCTTGGCTGGCTCAGGTTCGGATCGGAAGGAGTCGGTTACCTCGTCGCCGTCGGTGATGTTGGGCGACTATTGTCGGGTCCTCGTCGATCAGGAGCCGGACCTCGGGATCGATCAGGTTCGTGTGATGGCGACAGCCCAGGCCGCGGTTTTCGGCGTCTCGTCGGATGCGTCTGGCGAGGTTGTTGAGGCAGTGCTTGAGAGTCTTTTTCCCGCTGAGCTGGCTGATGAAGGGGATGGATCGGGTTCAGTTGGGGGAGACCTTGATTGACGTAGTGTTGGTGTTC
Source organism: Vicinamibacterales bacterium (assembly GCA_965206705.1). Lineage (GTDB taxonomy): Bacteria > Acidobacteriota > Vicinamibacteria > Vicinamibacterales > UBA8438 > JAJEEA01. The sequence continues at coordinate 89,309 of CBDBKJ010000004.1, forward strand.
CGGCTTTTGATTCCTGGGATTCCCTGTTGGTTTTGGATCGGGGATTGCCTGGGATTGCCCGGATGCAGGGCGTCGGCCGTTCGTTTTCCGGAGCCCCGTTCTCGGGGATGGTTCGTCTGATGGCTGTTGATCTCGAGGAGTTGCTCGCGTTGTGGGAGCCGCACGACGTGCGGTTGAAGCTCAGCGTGACGCGTTCGTTCGCGCTTGCGTTGGATCGGGTTTGCGCGGATCTGAAGCTTTCAAGGTCGCTCGTGTTGCGCGAGGCGGTGCGCCGGGGATTGCCGGCGCTGGTCAACGATGTCGTGTACTTGCGGTCTCAGGGGTACCGGTCGGGCGCCCATCTTAGCGGGACGCTTGGCTTTGACTGGGAGGCGTGGCCCGAAGGGTGAGGGGTCGGTTTCGGCCCGGTGGTCGGAGCGCCCGGGCGACGTGTCGCCCGAGCCGGTGGTGCCGGATCCGGTTGGTCGACGAGGATTGAAGTGGATCCCCGCATGCGGGTGCGTCGGGATCCCCGTTGTCAGGCGGGGTGGATCCCGAGTTCGGGGTGCGGTTAGGGTGAGGCGAGGTGGCTCCCGTGAGTGACTTTTCGGCCGGCGAGGACCGTGCTGGTCTCGTTGTTCCGCGCTGGCGCGTGATCGGCGGGGATGGTCTCGAGGCACTCGAAGTCTCGTCGGTCTGTCTCGCGCCTTGGCGCCCGGCTCCTGGAATTGTCGTCGATCTTCTAATGGAAAGGGTAGGGGTCGAGAGGTCGGATCTGGTGGTGGACTTGGGATCGGGTGATGGGTGTGTGCTGGTCGGGTTGGCGTCGAGGACGGGTTGTACGGGGATTGGGATTGAGGCTTCGGCTGGACTGGTGGCGCGTTCGCGGCGAGAGGCGGTGGCCGCCGGCGTTGCCGACCGCGTCGTTTTCTTGCACGAGCTGATCGGCTGCAGGGGTCTTCGCGGAGCGTCGTTGGTGTACTGCTGGCTGCTGCCGGGCTCGTCGGAATTGGTGCGGGCGCTGGTCGAGGAGGTGTTGGCTGAGCGTGGGGGCTACAGGGGATTGGTTGTCGTTGGCGAGATTGGTGAGCTTGGAATGTTGGGCTCGGGCGAGGTGATCGGCGAGATTCCCGATTGCGGACGGATCCGCAGCGAGGTCGGTTTGGCGGTTCGGTGGCTCCCGGCGCCCTCGAGGCCGCTCGCTTGACTGCGGTGGTTTTCCGCCTTGGCGGTCGGGTTTGGGTGAAGGGGTTTGGCTGGTGAGGATCCGGTTGATCGCGAGAATCGCGAGATTTGGGGTTGCGGCCTTGTCGGGCCGACGACGGTTCGAGTCGTCGTTTTCGGCTTCCAGCCGCGATCGGGTGATCAGGTTTGGTTGGCGAGGATCGGGTGAATCGGCTCTCGGGGCGTCGTGGGACGTTCACGCGGTGATCGGCGTTTGCGCCTCGGCGCCGTGGTTTTTGGTGATCGGGTCTTGCGGAAGTTGAATCGGGTGGATCGGCTTGAGGGGGTTGAACGGGTGGTGACTGCTGGACTGGCTGGATCGGTTTTGAACGGGTTGGACTGTCAGGCAGTGCTTCCGGCCTCGTCGTCTCTGATCGAGTTGCGTGGCCTCGAGCGGTCGAAACGGGTTTCGTTTGTGATCGGACTGAAGTCGTTGGTGGTGGTGTTTGGGCGGAGAGCGCTCATCGGTTCTGATCAGGGCCCGATCGGACTTCGAAGTCGATCGTCGGCTCGACGCGTTGCGCCTGTGGTCGCGTCCGTGATCGGATTGATCGGACTGAGGGCCTTGAATTGGGGAATTGCGCGATCGGTTCCGATCGGCGGCTCTTGTCGCGATGAGCGTGTTTCGCGGTTCGACGTCTTCAGCCTGGATCAGGGGCGTGATCGGAATCTGCCGCTCGGCGGCGGTTTGGGCGGTGGGTTGTTCACGGGTTGTGAAGGAGGAGTTGGTCGGGAACGGGTGTTGACTGGTCTTGGTTGCGTGCGCCGGTCTTCGGCGATTGTCCAGTCTTTGGCGTCAAAGCGACGCTCGCGTCGTGTACCTCGGGTGTTCGGGGATCAGCCGTTTTCTCGCTGTGGTGTCGGGCGCCGGTCTCCGGCGGTTGTCCAGGCTGTGTTCTGGGATCGGTTTGTGTCGGCCCAACCCCGCGTCGGCGGGGATCATCCGCGCTGTAGGCCGAGACGGCGACTAGGGTCTTTGCCCCGGGTGTTCGGGGATCGAGCGCTTCGCTCGAGTTCGCGGGATTCGGACGTGGTCCTCGCACGTATGGGGATCGACCGGGGGATCGACCGTCGGCCGGAAAGAGGCGCTCGATCGCTGTCCGAACGACCTCGTCGGCTTTTTGGTTCAGACGGCGATGTCGGCCTTTACCCCGTGTGTGCGGGGATCGACCGCCGCAGGGGAAGTCTCGCGGTTTGGCGCGTCGCCCCGCTCGAATCGGGGATCGATCGCTGCGGATCCAGTTACGCGGCTTGAGCTTGAACATTGTGCGGCTGGAGATCGGCTGCTGTTCGTGCGCGCGGCCAGCTCGGTGTGTTCCCCGCGGTTGCGGGGATTGACAGGTTCTCGCGTTCTGCTACTTCGCGTTTGCGGGGATCGCCCTCTTGAGGATCCACCCGTCCGGTGTCCTGGACCGATTCCACCTTGTACCCCGCACCTGCGGGAATCGACCTGCCATGGTGCGGCGTTGGACCGGCTACCCCGAATACACGGGGATCGACCGACGTCAGCCCGGCCGAGAATGCGGTTAGATAGCTCCACCCTGCGCACGCGGGGATCGACCTGGCCATCGACCGTACCTGCTGCCAGGATTTCAACGCTACCCCGCGTCAGCGGGGATGAACCCGACCGCTCGAACGGCTTCGCCTACCCGCGACCGGTTTTCCCGCTCATGCGGGGATCGACCGCTTCTGGTGCGGGCGGTAACTTCGGTTTGTGCCCCGCGGGTGCGGGGATTCTTCGTAGACGTGGGGAAGTGGGTCGGCGGGTGCTGGCTGTTCGGGAGGCTTGTTGATGAGTTTCGGTAGAAGCGGGCGTCGGTTTCTCGGCGGCCAACCGAGCGCATGCAGATGCAGCATCGCCTCCACCTCGTCGGATTTCATCATCTCTGCCCGTGGCCTCCCTGCCCACGGGCCGACATCCTCGCATCCATTCATCTGTCTGACTCCTCCTTGGCCAAGGGGGGTCAGTTTTCAATGTCGCCAGGGGGTCAGTTTCCCCTGTCGCGTGACACCTTGATGAAGTCGTCCGCGTCGAGCGCGGCTCTACCCCCGCATGCGCGGGGAGCTGGTTCCCCTCTGGGCCCGGTGGCGCGGGCCATGAGCGATCCCCCGCATGTGCGGGGAGCCCACACTGGGGTTACCATCGGATTCGCCGGTCAAGGGGTCGATCCCCGCTAGGGCGGGGTAGCCGAAGTCCGAGCGCTCACAGGGGTCGGGGTCGGGGTCGATTCCCGTGCGCGGGGCGGTGTCAACCCGGCGGGCGATCCCCACGCGAGTGGGGTTTACGAGTAAATTCTCTTTGTAAATTCTGTGGATCCCCGCTTCCGGCTTTCGTTAAATTGGGTAATTGGCCGCGAAAGGCGGCTTTCGGGGTCTCGGCGCCCGATGGGTTTAGCAGGTTGCGGTTGCTCCCAAAGAAACCCGAATTTCTTTCGTTTCGGCGCGATCGAGCGGCATTTTCTGGCATTTCCTTGGACCGGCGTGTACGCCGGTAATTCTTCCGAATTGTTCTTAGTCCTCGATCTAGGGGTCCCCGGAGAAACGGGGCGGAGACTTGGGGTCCCGGCGCTCTAGTTCATTTAACAACCCTGATCTAGTGAGGCTAGTGGTGCATGCACGTAACGCCCGTGCACTGGTTGATTCCCGTGTGTGCGGGGTGATTCGAACGGAATTCTTTCGTCGGGCCGCGCGCGCGCGGTTGATTTCCGCACATGCTGGGCGAGGTCGATTCCCCACGTGCGGGGAAACCCCGCGTGAAGGCTGATGGGCAGTGTCGGTCCCCCGGTCAATCTCCGCGTTCGCGGCGGTACGTCGCGGGGTGCGGAGTCTTCCATCCCTATGGTTGAGCCACGACTCAATTTATCGGCTGATTCACGACTCAGCTTATCTGAGTCAAGCATGCTACACCATGTTTTGACGTGGTCGGCGCTGTCGTTTCCGGCACCGCTTCGTCAATATATCTCATGTCCGGCGTCGGACGCCATCTCCCTGAGTTCCTCGGCGTCCTCGTGGCTTCTTTCGTTGAGCATCTCGTCGATCACCTCGGCGATGATCTCTTTGGGAACTCCGCGAAGGTGGTCGACGATCTCTTGTCGCGGCCTGCTCGTGTCGTACTTCGCCCGGACGTCTTCTTTTGCTGCTTGCCGGCCGGTTGCGGGGTTCTTAGGACCTTCCGTCGATTCTTTCGACTCTGTTGTCGGTGATCTCGGCGCTGCGTCTCTGCCCTCGATCGGCTCGATTGTCAGTCGCAGGTGCAGCGCGTCGCAAATCTTCCGGAGATTTGCGTACTTCGGGGACTGGCCTCTGAGGACGTTCCTGATCGTGTCTTGCGGTATTCCGGCGACTCTCGCGGCGGTGAACGGGCCGATACCGAGCTCGTCGAGTCTTCCCGCAATCAGGTTCTGTAGCGTCTTGTCGGGGTCTCCGGCGCGCGGCAGTACTTGGGGGTGGATTCCCGGGTCGATCCCCAATGGGTCCGATTCGCCCTGGGGTTCGGATTCGTTTTGATCTTCACCGGTGGCCGAGACACGGTCAATCCCCGCGGGTGCAGGGTACAGGGTCTCGGGCGGTCTTCGTCTTCCGGCGGGGGTATCCCCGGATGTGCGGCGCGTTCGGGCCTTGGCGCGTTGGCCTTTCGGCTGTGCCTTGTTGGTCATCTGTCTGGCTAAAGCTTGCCTCAACGCGATCGTGGGGCCGTTGGGGGGCCGTAGTGGAATGCCCGAAGGCTGCACCGGCGGGGCTGTTGACCGGAGCCTCGACCTGGGGACCGACGGCATGTCGACCCCATCGGGGTCTTTCGTCGAAGTGTGGTGCTACGGCGTTTCGAAACATGTACCCCGGAACGCGGGGATTCACTACTTGGGAGCAATGGTCGATCCTCGCGCGTGCGGGGTGCTGCGAATTTTGTCGCGGGACGTGGCTTGTTCTTCGGTCGATCCCCGTGCTGGCAGGGCGGTGACTTTCTCACAGGTTGCTCGCGCTTTGCCTTCGGTTGATCCCCGCCCGTGCGGCGTCACGGTCTGCTTTGTGCTCCGTGGTGTATCCCCAGCTCTGCGGGGATTCGGTGAGTCCGATGGGGGTGTCGGGATGGTCTGCGCCATGCAACTGTGGCCCGGTCGATCCCCTGGACGTGCGGGGCTTCGCGGTTCTCGGGTCTTCGACAGCGGGAGCTCGGTTGATCCCCCTGTGGGGATGTCGTTTCGGTGTGTGGATTCCCGTATTGGGCTGGGTCTCTCGGGTTGATCCCCGGGTCGCGGGGTCTACATTCGCTGCATCCCGTCGGCTGGTGGAGCCCCGTGTTGCAGGGTGCGTTTCCGGCGGTACATCAGCATGTCTCCGTGGTTGATCTCCTGCTGCTGACTGTTTGTGAAGATGGTCGAGGAGCTTCTTGTCCTGCTTGCGGATGTCTTCCGCGAGTTCCTGTCCGTCGTTGCCGTGCTCGAGCAGATGTTCAAGAGGTCTCGCTCGTGGTCGAGGAGGTTCCGTTGGTGATTGATTCTCGACCTTCGTCGATGATGAAGGCCAGCGCTCTCAAGACCTGTCGGGCTTGCGAGTCTGAGATCTCGCCCCTTACCGACAGGTGCTTGAGTTCTTTCTCGAGGTTCCTCACGGTGGACAGGATTTGGCCCAGCTGATCAGTCGTTGCCCTGAGCGCAATGCTGAATTGTGCTGATCGCCACAGGTCTACGAGCAGGCCGGGCCGCCAGCTGGCGTGCTGCTCGAGGGTCTTCGAGAGGGCTGGCTGCTCGCGGTACGTTGCGATGACGGGGCCGCGCTCGACGATGTCTTCGCGCTTCGAGAAGCTGGCGGTCGGCGCCGTCTGACGTGTCTTCTCAGGGTCCCAGGCACCGAGGTCGAATCCGTCAGGCGTGAGCCGCAGAACCCACTTGATTGTCTCCCGGCCCGTTCGCATCCGGAGCCACATGCGTTGGTCAACCTGGACCGGGCTGCATGGGGAGACGAGACAGTAGTCGTGCTTCCGAATCTCCGCCGGTGTCATGGAGTCGTCGGGCATCCGCACGTAGAATGCTTGCTCGTCGGATACCTCTGGGGGCGCTGGCGCCCATGTCCGTTCTTCGGTCCGCCGGCGGTGGCCGTCCTCCGAGGGGTCGGTCCATTCGTAGACGGGCAGCTCGCGGTCTCCGGTGAACATCGCTGGTCCAGCTCTGGTGACCGCGGCGCCCTGGCTCTCGGGCGGCTTGGGTACCGGCGTGATCTTGAGGATCATGCCCATCGCGTGGCACAGCTTCTCGAGGGTGTCGGCCCGGGGGGTCACTCCTCTGCGGATGTTGCGGATGGTGTCGGTGTTCCCGGTTGCGCGCACGGACAGTTTTCGGTCGGTGAGACTGCTGGCGTCAATCGCTGCCAGAAGCTTCTCACGGATATTCATTGAGTGTCCCGGTGCTGTAGCTGATTCACTCTCCGTCTTCGTGAATCATGCAGGCTTTGGTCTTGTACCTGATCGCGCTGGGATTCGTCTGTGGATTCTGTGGGGACGTGGATGACAGAGACTAGGCCGTCTTCTCGACGGATGATCCCCGCGTGTGCGGGGAAACGCTTTGAACGTCGCGCCACTGGGTTGCTGAGCATCGACGGGTTGATCCCCGCGCGTGCGGGGTCATTCATTCCTGAGCTGAGAACCCGACCAACCGTCCGGTCGATCCCCGCACGTGCGGGGCGGGGCCGCTGTCGCCCTGCGAACGGGTCGATCCTGGCACGTGCGGGGCGGTCGATGTCACGGATCATCCGGTCCCGCGAGCGGTCGATCCCCGCTGGGGCGGCTCGGTCGATGCCGGCGGCGTGTGCGGGGTTTCTTCGGTTCCCCTGCTCTCTCCTACCGGTCGATCCCCGCACGCGCGGGCTCGTATTTCTTCCCGGCCGCAGGGTACTCCTCTTGGGTTGATCCCCGCCTGTGCGGGGTGCCTGGGAGTCGTCCTCGCGGCCCTTTGGGGACGACTGGTCGGTCCCCGCGTCTGTGGGGTGTTTTGCTCTCTTTGGTTTGCTCGCCATGCTGTCCCCGAGATCCCGCGGATCAGGTCTGTAGCGCCTTGAGGGCGTCTGCGGTTGATCCCCGCTGAGCGGGGTGCGGTTTGCCGCTGGAGTTCCGCCACGTGTGAAAGCGGTCGAGCCCCGCGTTGCGGGGTGCGTTGCTGGGGGTATGCTTGTGCCGGTCCATTCTCTGATTTTACCGTGCTGCCGGAAGGGTGGGTAGGGGTGGTCTTGATGGAGCTGAGCCGGAAGCCGGAATGTTTCGTGGTCAGTGCGGGGTGCGCTCTCGTGATCCTGTTGGCCGTCGTTGGGGCGATGTGGAATTTGCGCGGGCTCGTCACCTCCGAGGTGGAGGCTGCGATGGCTGCGACGAATGCCCGCCTTGAGAGTGCCGCCGCCAGCATCCGGCAGGACATTCGAGCGGGCAGGGAAAGCTCGGACCGCCAGATGGCTGAGATCCGTCGGTTCATCTTCGAGCTGAATAGCGAGGAGGACGACAACGACGGGGACGCCGACGGGAGCCGCAACTGAGCGATGTCGTCGACGACGTGGGTTCATCTCGGCTGCGCGTTGCGGCGCCAGGATTGGCCGGGATTCACCGCAGACGCGCTGACGCTGGTCCGCGGCGTTGCCGCCGTGTTCGGTCGCTCGTACGTCGTTGATCGGCGCGCGCCAGCGCGGGTCGCCTGGCTCGCGGCCGCACCGCGCCTGAGCATCATCTCAGACGGAAGTCTACCGTTTCCGCGATCGGTGCCGCTCGCCGTCGTGAAGCGGTTCACGCGCTCGCGCCGAGTATCCGGTCCGCGTCGGCGACGGCCGCGTCCACCACGTCGGTGTCGATGGTCTCGCCCCGGTACGGGGCGCCGTGGATCTGCGCCATCAGGAATACCTGGCGCATCGGCTCGCCCTCGATGATGCGGCGGTACTTGGCGAGCAGGTTCCGGGTGTTCTGAAGCGTCTTCGCGGTCTCGTCGGCGCTCGTCGGCGGCGTCTCAGTCTTCACGTTGCGGACCGCGTCCTCGAGCTGCCTTCGGGGCACCGCCCTGACGACCGCGTCGAGTTCCATGAAGAGGTGCTCTCCGTCCGGGTTCGCGTCCCGGACGCATACCTCGATCAGCCGTGACGTCTCGTGGTCTGCGGCGTTCCATCCGTCGGTCAGGCGGATGGCCGGTGCGTCGTCCATCGACGTCGCTCTCGCTACGGGGACGCCGTCCACGAGGGTCGTTCTCTTGTCGGGCTCGTTCATCGGTCGCGGTTCCTCTCTCGGGTGTCTTCCTCTGTCGGCGGGTGTCGCTGTCGACGCGGTTGCGTCGCGGTGCGCTTCGCGTTCGCCGCCGGCCGGGCCATCGGTCTCCCGTTGTCGCGGGGTCGTTCAGCTTCCCGAACCGGGTGTTCCGGCGGTGCTGCGCCGCCGTCGGGTCATCGCTCGAGGCGTGGCCCTCCCCGACCAGCTCGCGGTGGAGTTGCCTCGTCTTCCGGAGGCCGACCCGCTCGAGGTCGACACACTATTCACCGACATCGTAGAGACGATGCTCACGAACCATCTGATCCGGGCCGCCGGAGAACTCCGGCGAGCCAAGGACGAGACGCCGAAGAGCTACGGCGCGATCGACAACTGGAGCCGGATGCTGGCGCCACAGCTCCTCGAGCACGCGCTCGCCGTTGATCCGGACGGGTCCCCACCATCTCCTCGCGTTCGTTGGGCGAGCCGGTGTCGTACGCGGCCGCGTCCGGCCAGTACAGGTAGACGCCGGTCCGGCACCCGTCGTCGTCCTCGTCGACGAGGATGGTCTTCACCATGTAGGGGCTTCGGACGTTCGGGACCGTCGGCGGCTCGGCGCCCGGGAACCAACGTGTCGCGGCCCCCGGATCGTCCCGCCGGCAGAACCGTGCCCACCGCTCCGGTCGGCGTCGCTGGCGGCCGCTGTGTCTGTCGTCCGCTCTCGCTGTTGTCCATGTGTCGTTGCTCCTGTACGCCGGTGTACTCGACCGCGGTATTCGAGGCGATGGCCTCGGAACGGCCCCGTAGTCTGTATCGGAGACCACGACGCGTCGTCTCCGTCGCCTGTCAGAGCCGCGGGTCGAGCGGCTCCGACTCGAGTGCGAGGACGCCGAAGGCGGCCTGGTGCACCCGCCGCAGCGGCGCGTGCTGCACGAAATGCTCGAGGCTCTCGACGCCGAGCGCGAACTCGCGCAGCGCGAGCGCCATCTTGCGGCCGACCGTCCGCTTCCGGAGCCGCGCCATCTGGTCCTCCCGCGTGTACTCCGGTCCGTAGATGATCCTCAGGTACTCGCGGCCGCGGCACTTCACGGCCGGCGCGATGAGTCCGTGTTCTGTGCGGGTCACGAACTCGAGGGGCTTCACCACCATCCCTTCGTGGCCGGCCGAGGTCCGGCCTGTCCAACAGTCGGTGGCGTTCGCCACCTGGTCGTCGTCGTTCACATCGACCGTCAGGTGCTCGGTCGAGCGGAGGATCGGCTCATGCCGGCAGAGCGCGTCGATCGTCGCCATGTGGCAGTGGTGCCTTTGTCGACATGGACGGCGCCTTCGGTGGCCATCAGGTGGAACGGCGCGATCTTCAGGTCTTCGATCGTGTCGACCGGCCAGCTGTACCGGCGGTACGCGGTGTCGTACAGCTCGGTCATCTCCCGGCGCCGCTCCATCGACTGGAGCAGCTGCCCGTGGCTCGCGTCGCGCCCGCCGGCCTTTCTCAGCGCCTCGATCGCCTTCGTCAGCCCCATCCGGCCCGCCGTGGCGACCGGCGTGAAGTGCCGCTTGATCAGCCCGGCCCCCTTGGCGTTCCACGGCATGATCTCGCAGTCGAGACACGCCCAGTCCGTCTTCAGGGCCCTCCACAGCGCGGCCTCGTCGAACGCCGCCCGGAACCGGTCGAGGACCGCCGCCTCGCGCTCGGGGTCGTCGCAGAACCGCCGGCCCGTCCGGGTGTAGATGCAGCCGTGGCCGCCGTCGCGTGTGACGACCACGATTCCGCGGGACTCCATGTGCTTGTCCTGGCAGACGACGGTTTTCACGCCGCGCTTCTGGTAGGTAGTGCTCGAACGCCTCGGCGGGCCGCTCGAGCAGGTCCCCGTCGCGGGCGGCCCGGCAGGGGGCCATCGTGGGGGGCATGTAGATGAGCCACCGGGGGTCCACCGCGAACCGGCTCATGATCTCGAGGGCCGCGGCGGAGCGGTCCGGCTTGACGGTGACCGTCCCGTCGAGGCGGCTGTTGATCCGCAGGACCCCCTGGAGCTCGGACAGGTCCAGCTCCCGGTCGGCCGCCTGCTGCCCGTCCGGGCCCTCCTGGGCCCCGGTCTGCATGGCCTTCGGGGCCGGTGTCTGGTAGGCCTGCCGGGCCGGGACCCGGACGATCTCGCGCTCGGGGTACCGGAGGGCCGTCAGGGGCCCGCCCCACACGCACCCGGTGTCGATGCAGAGGGTGTTGTTGACCCACTCGGGTCTCGCGGTGGGGGTGTGGCCGTACACGACCGCGGCGGGCCGCGGTACTCCCTGCCCCAGTCGCCGCGGACGGGGAGGCCGTCCTCGTCGGTGGACCCATCGGTGTCGCCGTAGAGGCCGAACGCACGCACGTCGCGGCCCGCCCGGTTCTGCAGGTGCTCGGCCATCCCCGCGTGGGCGGCCACGAGGTTCCCGCCGTCGAGCACGAAGTGGCTCGCCATCGACTCGAGGAACGCCCTCACGCGCTCCCTGAACGCCTCGGGGCGCCTCTCGAGCGCCTCCATGGTCCCGGCGAGCCCGTGGCTCCTCTGGACGTCCCGCCCGGCCAGCGCCCGCATGAGCTTGTTGTGGTGGTTGCCCTGGACCGCGACGGCGGCGCCGTCCTCCACCATGTCCATCACCAGCTCGAGGGTCCCGGGGCTGTCGGGCCCGCGGTCCACGAGGTCCCCCAGGAGGACCGCCCGGCGGGTCCCCGGCGGGACGCGGTACCGCGTCCCGCCGTCGTCCGCGGCTTCGGACTCGATCCGGTACCCGAGCTTGGCGAGCAGGTCCTCGAGCTCCTGCCGGCAGCCGTGCACGTCGCCGATGATGTCCACCGGCCGGGTGTCGCTGCGCCGGTCGCAGATCAGGGGCTCGAGTCGGATCTCGGCGTCGGCGCCGTCCTCGGGGGACTTGATCCGGAGCTTCCGCCGGAAGCCCTCCTTCGGCAGGGTCTTCATGCTCCGCTTGAGGGTCTGCCAGTGCCGTCGGATGACGTGGTGGGGCCGGGGCTCGTCGTCCGTTCTCTTCACGTTCTGGCGCTGGCAGGCGTTCTCGGACAGCTCGAAGACGATGGCCGTGAGCGGCGCGTTCTGCTGCCGGGCGAGGTTCGCGAAGACGGCGCGGTGCTCGCGGTGCCGGTTCGTCGCGTCGATCACCGCGATGCGGCGGGCCTCGAGCCGCTTCCTGGCGATGTACCCCATCACGTCGAACGCGGCGCGGGTCGTCCGGCTCGACCGGTCGTCGTCTCCGACCACCGTCCGGTACAGGTCGGACGAGAGGATCTCCGATTTCTGGAAGTGCTTGCGGCCGAAGGTGGTCTTCCCGGAGCCCGAAGGCCCGATCAGCATCACGAGCCCGAAGTCGGGCATGGTCATCTGCTGCATCTGGTGAACCTCGCTGTCTGGCTGGGCGGTCCCACCTCGGGGTCTTCCGGTCCCACCCCGCCGGTCTCGACCGTGTATCCGTGGGTCTCCGCGGTCTTCCGCGCCCAGGCCTCGAACTCGGCGCGGGTCCACTCGAACCGGTGGTCCCGGTGGCGCAGCCCGTTGGGCCGCATGTTCTCGAACCGTACGTTGTACTCGCGGTTCGGCGTCGTCAGGAGGACCGTGCGCGGCTGCATGTTGTCGAACAGGTTCCGCTGGAACATATCCAGCCGCGTGGGCTCGACGTGCTCGATGACCTCGACGAGCGTGATGGCGTCGAAGCCGGCCAGCCGGGCGTCGCGGTAGACGAGCGACGTCTGCAGCAGGCTGATGCGCTCTCTGTCCGCCGCCTTCATCTTCCGTATCCCGAGCCGCCGGCGCGCAATCTCGAGCGACCGCGCCGACACGTCGGCGCCGGCGATCTCCCGGTACCGCGGCTCGGCGAGCAGGCGCCGCGGCAGGCGGCCCTCGCCGCATCCGAGGTCCACGACCCGCTCCGCGCCGCTGTCGCGCAGCTCGTTCTCGACCCAGTCGAGCCGCTGCTCGTGGAGGCTCTTGCGGCGCGCCGCGCCCTCGGGGGTCTCCGCCGCTTCGCCGGCGGGGCCCCCGGCCGGGCTCGGCCGGGGTCGACGGCGGGGCCCCCGGCCGGCTCGGCGGGGTCGCCGGCGGGGTCCTGCTCCGTCCCGAGCGTCGACATCGCCTCGTTGGTCAGGCTCTTCCGGTGCCCGAGGTACCGCTGGACGATCAGATCCCGGTGCGGGTGATCCTCGAGCCAGCCCTTGCCTTGGGCCATGAGCTTCTCGAGCTCCGCGTCGCCGATCCAGTAGTTCTTCCGGTTGTCGAGCACCGGCAGGAGCACGTAGACGTGCGTCAGCATCTCGCTGAGCCGTTTCGTCGCCTTGAGGGTGATGTTCTGGTGCGCGCCCTCGGGGTCGAGTCGTCGGCCTCGGCCTCCAATCGCGTAGCCGAGTGGACCGAAGAGGTCCTCGATCATGTTGGCCGCGGCAGGGGACCGCCGCGAGGGTCATGGTCAGATCGATCGGTGTGCGGGCGAGTTCCGCGCGGTCTTTGCAGTCGCCCCGCACCGCGTTCCGCAGGGTTCGCGTCATCGCCACCGACATCATCGACGACGAGACGGACGGCCGGTCGTTCACGTACTCGTGGCGCTGCCTTTCACGAGCCTGATGGGATCGATGTCGAGCAGCAGTGCCGAGGTGCACCGCCCTTCGGAGACCTCCGGGTAGAAGACGTGGGCCTTCCCGTAGGTCAGGTCGAATGCCTGGGGACCCCGCGCGGGCTTCTTGTGCAGCAGGTACCCGAGATCGATCTTTTGTGATTTTACTGTAACCTAGTGCCGAATAAGGACTTGTTACTGCTCTATCCGCAAAGACCTCGACAACAGCGCCGCGTCCAGCGGTCGAGCACCCCGCCCGCTAAATCTTGCATAGATGTTAATTGTGTGTAAATTCGCAAAGCGCTGATTTTGAATGACTTAACAGCTATTCTTGCCCGAAAGGCCCCTCCAACGGGCGCGGTTTCCCACGAATCCGGTCCTCCCGGCGACCTCCCGTCTACAGCCTTTAACCGAGTGTCGCGATCCCCCCGATGGACGGCGGGGTCGAGACCAGAAAGGAGGTGGGGATCGTGTCACCGAGAAGGAGAACGCTTGGCAAGTCGACGGCACCAGTGAAGCGGGTCCTAGTCCGACCCTGGGAAGCGGCACTGGCCCTCAGCGTTAGCGAGACCAAGATCTACGACCTCATGATGGCCGGCAAGGTCCCGTACACCCTCGTCGGAGGCTCCCGGCGCGTACCCGTGGCCTGGTTGGAGAAACAGGGGATGTGGCCGCCGGAGGATGAGTGATACCGCTCGGTGAGCGTGCTATAGTCGGCGTGGGGGCTGCTTGGTTGTCTGCGCCCGGGCAGAGGCGCGTCGCGCGGCGGCGGCGTGAGCGTCCGTCACGTGGGACCCAGGCGGGCGCCTCTGGCGGCGGCCATCTGGGCATGGCCCGTTCTCTGGGCGGGCTTGCCGGAGGCACCCGGTCACGATCGTACTCCCGACGCAGGAGCATTGGACGATGGCACGGCGAGGCCGCGGGGAAGGCGGCATCACGAAGCGCGGCGACGGCCGCTGGATGGGGCAGGCGGATCTCGGCTGGCAGGACGGGAAGCGCCGCCGCAAGTCGCTCTACGGGCGGACGAAAAGCGAGGTCCAAGGGAAGCTGCGGGAAACGCTGCACCGGAAGGCGCACGGAATGCCCCCCGTCCCGGAGCAGGAGACGGTCGGCACCTTCCTGCGCCGGTGGCTGGACATCAAGAAGGAAGGGGTCCGGCAGCGGACGTGGACGCGCTACGAACAGATCGTACGTGCCCACCTGTTGCCCAACCTCGATCGCATCCGGCTCGCCCAGCTCACGCCGCAGGACGTAGCCGAGTGTCTTCGTCGCGTCAAGGTGTCCGGTAGCGCCTACATGGCTCGTGGGGCGCGGGACGTCCTGCGAACGGCTCTGAACCAGGCCCTGCGTTGGGAACTGGTCTCCCGGAACGTCGCGGTCCTGACCGACCCGCCCCGGCACCGCACCCGCGAGATCACGCCGCTGACGCCCCGACAGGCGGGCACCCTCCTGGCGGCCGTCACCGGCCACCGTCTGGAAGCTCTCATCACGGTCGCGCTCGGACTCGGGCTGCGGCAGGGGGAAGCCCTCGGGCTGCGGTGGGAGGAGGATGTCGATCTCGAAGCGGGCCAGCTGTCGGTGCAGCAGACGCTCGTGCGAGCCGGCAGGGAGCCGCGATTCGAGGAGCCGAAGACGGATCGGAGCCGCCGGACGATCACGATGCCGAGCGTCGTCGCCGCGGCGCTGCGCCGGCATCGGACCCGCCAGCTCGAAGAACAGCTGGCGGCGGGCCCCGAGTGGCGCCAGTCGGGGCTGGTCTTCACGACGCCGATCGGGACGCCGATAGACCGGGGCCGGCTGCACGGGACCTTCAAGGCGATCCTGCGGTCCGCCGGGCTGCCCGACATCCGATATCACGATCTCCGCCACACGGCCGCGACGCTGCTGCTGGTCCAAGGGGTGGACATGCGGACCATCATGGCGACGCTGGGCCACTCCCGGATCAGCCAGACTATGGACCTCTACGCGCACATGATGCCCACGTTGCGGGATCACGCCGCGGAGCAGATGGATGCGATCCTCGCGCCGAAGGCGGACGGTTGACAGCCCATGTGACAGCCTACGGGACGGATGTCACGGGATGCGGGCGGAGCCCGGCGGAATCACGGACTGCGAAAACGCCCGTTAAACGGGGAGTTTTGAACGCCGGCGGAAGCCGGCGGAACATCGTCAACCAAAACTACAACTGGGTCGACCAGTTCGACACGCTGGGGTTGGGCCCCAACGTCCCGATGGCTCCCGGGTCGGGATCGGATTCTTTGCTCGCGCTGCTGCCCGACACCGGGGAGTGGGTCGTCCTGCGGGTGCCCTATCCGCTCGGCTTCTTCGCCCGCGGGCTCGACGGCCGCATCGACGATCCGGACGCCGGCTGGAAGGGCCGCGGGCTCTGGGCCAACTACGGGTCGAACCTGAACTGGCACATCGAGGGCGGCCAGGGGAGGCGCAGCGCCATCATCCACTTCCAGCTTCGGCCGGATCCGCTGGCGGAGTAAGGGGAGACGCCGGCGGGCCACCGGGCGGGAGCCTCCGCCCGGTGACGTCGGCGGGTGGCGATTCGGTGAACCCGCGGCGGCCGACGTCGGTGACGATTCACCGAGCTTGCGGCCGGCCGCCGTCGCTGCCGGTTCGGCGAGCCGCGGCGGCCGGCGTCATTGACGATTTACGGCCCCGCGGCTTCCGGCGTCAGGCCGTGGCGAGGGCCTTCGCCATGTTGCCGAGCGCGCGCTCGACGAGCTGGCGCGATGTGGCGATGTTCATCCGCATGCGGCCGTCGCTGCCCAGGCCATAGCTGGACCCCGGGTTCAGGTGGATGTGGGCGTGGTCCACCAGGTAGCGCTGGAACTCCTGTTCCGGCGTGGTGGGCCGCTCCGACGCGTCCGCCGCCTGCTTCATCCCGGCCTTGTCCATCGCCGCGGCGACGTCGAGCCACGCCAGGTACGTGCCCTCCGGCTTGACGGTCTCTACCCCGGGCACGTTCGCGTTGACGTACGATTCGACGAAGTCCTGGGTCCCGTCGATGTACTCCAGGACCTGATCGAGCCAGTCCTCGCATTCGTTGTAGGCCGCCTCGGCTGCGATGATCCCGAGCGTGTTCATCGACCCTCGGTGCTGTCCGGCCCCCTGGATGTGGTCCAGATAGTCGGGGTTGGTCGAGAACAGATAGGCGCACTTCATCATCGACAGGTTGAAGGACTTGCTCACCGACTTGTAGGTGAGGCTGTTGCGGACGATGGCCTCGTCGTCGAGCGAGGCGTACGGCGTGTAGGTGTGGCCCTTCGTGACGAAGTCGCAGTGGATCTCGTCCGAGAGCACCACGACGCGCCGGCGGGTGCAGATCTCGCCGAGGGTCATCAGGTCCGACCGTGACCAGACGTTGCCGGTGGGATTGTGAGGGTTGCACAGGATGAACGCGTGCGTATCGTGGTCGATGCGGCGCTCGAGGTCCTCGAAGTCCATCTGGTAGCGGCCGTTCACGAGCCGCAACGGGCTCTCCTCGACGACGCAACCGACGACCCGAATGTCGGTGTAGAACGCGTTGTAGCCCGGCGCCTGCATGAGGACCTTGCTGCCGGGCGGGCAGAAGGCGCGCAGGGTGCTGATGATGCCGGGGTGGACGCCGGCCGCGTGCATGATCGTGTCGGGGTCGATGGCGAGCCCGTAGCGCCGCTGGTTCCAGTCGACGATCGATTCCTTGTAGGAGGCGGGAATCGACATGTAGCCGTAGTTCTCGTGCCCGATCCGGTCGCGGAGGGCGCGGGTGATGGCCGGCGCGATCTGGAAATCCTGGTCGGCGGTGCCCATGCCGACCTCGATCTTGTCGCGGCCGTAACGGGCAATCTGGGCGTCCCACTTCGACGAGTCGGTCCCGATGCGGTTGTAGATGGTGTCGAAGTCGTAGCGGCCGTCCTGCCGCCGGGCCGCGCCGCCGACCTCCGCCGCCAGGGGAACCGTGGTGCCGACGGCGCCCGCGACCGCGGTCATGCCGGTGCTGCGCAGGAAGGCGCGCCGGTCGAGCCGACTGAGCTTGGACATCTGTGGACTCCTCTGGTACTGCCTGCGGGTGCGTCCGCCGTCCCGCCGTCACCGCGCGCGCGCGTACGTCTGGAGCACAGCATAGACCACCCGGCTCCAGAGTCAACTCCGAGGTCGGTGCAGGTCGGACGTTCGTCTTCCACCGCCGCCGTGCGGGTGCGTCCGCCGTCCCGCCGTCAGGACGGTCCACGCGCGCGCGCGTACGTCTGGAGCACAGCATAGACCACCCGGTGGCGCCAAAATCAGAGTCAACTCCGAGGTCGGTGCAGGTCGGTCGACCCGGGTCGCGATCCTCGAGAAGAGGGCCGAGCATCCAGCTCCAGCCATCCCCATCGACGACGATGTGGCGCCGCCTTGCTCGAACTGGTTGACTGTCCTGGACAGGCTTTCCGTCCGGGCGCCGACGCGCACCCGGCAATTGCTGAAGAAGCGGGGCAGCGGCATGGACAATTTCATGCAGGACGGTCCCTAGCTAGACTAGCGGGCGTTCGACGCCGCGCGGGGTAGCGGGTCCTGGCCCAGCCGGCGACGCCTTCACTTGAGAAAAGCGGCTCTCGTGGGGTCGCCGGCTGGGCCACGGCCCGTGGAGACGCCGCGTATGATGAGCGGCGGCGCGATGACCGACCGCCACGGGAGATGACTGTCGCTGCGCCGCGCGCCGGCCGATGCCCCGGCATTGGAAGTGATCGTTGCCGGAAACTCCCGGGTGCCGGTGGGACCCGCGGACCCGGCGGTTCCGGGCGCCCGCCGCCGCCTATGCGCCGGTGGTGCGAGCCCTCGTCCGAAGCGGGACTGTCCGCCTTCGCTTCGCCGCCGGCACGCTGGACATCGAAGGGTTCGACGCGGAGTCGAAGCTGCCGATGCCGGCCGGGTGCCGGTGGGACCCGCGGACCCGGCGGTTCCGGGCGCCCGCCGCCGCCTATGCGCCGGTGGTGCGAGCCCTCGTCCGAAGCGGGATCGCCTACGAGGACGAGGCCCGCCGCTACGGTGTCCTGGACGGCGGTCTGCGGGTCCGCCGGGAGCCGCGGCCGTTCCAGACCGAAGCGGTGGAGGCATGGCGAGGCGCCCAGGGGCGCGGCGTCGTCGTACTTCCGACTGGGGCCGGCAAGACCGAGGTGGCGTTGCTGGCCATGGATGCGGTGCGCCGCGACGCCATCGTCGTGGCCCCCACCCTCGATCTGGTCGGGCAGTGGCACCGGCTCCTGAGCGAGCGGTTCCGGTCGGAGATCGGCATCCTGGGCGGGGGCGACCATCTCGTCGAGCCGATCACCGTCTCGACCTACGACTCCGCCTTTCTCCACATGGAGCACCTCGGCGCGCGCTTCGGCCTCGCGGTGTTCGACGAGTGCCATCACTTGCCCGGGCCCGCCTATGCGCTCGCGGCCGAGCGCTGCCTCGCCCCCTATCGGCTCGGTCTGACCGCGACCCCGGAACGCGCGGACGGATGCCACGCCGACCTCGACTCGCTGGTCGGACCGATCGTCTACCGCAAGCGGGTCCGCGATCTCGCCGGCGACTATCTCGCCGACCACACCGTCGAGCGCATTCTCGTGGAGCTGACCGACGGCGAGCGCCGCGCCTACGACGAGGCGCGCGGCGTCTACCGGGCGTTCGTCGTCGGCCAGGGCATCCGGATGTCGAGCCCGGACGGCTGGTCGCAGTTCGTCATGCGCTCGTCGCAGAGCGCCGACGGGCGTCGCGCCATGGCCGCCTATCAGCGGCAGAAGGAGCTCGCCTTCGCGGCCCCGTCCAAGCTCGCCTACGTGGAGGACCTGCTGCACCGGCACCGCCGCGACCGCGCGCTGCTGTTCACCGAGCGCAACCGCACCGCCTATGCGTTGTCGCGCCGGTTCCTCGCGCCGATCATCACGCACCAGACGAAGGTCTCCGAGCGCACCCGCATCCTCGAGGACTTCGGGGCCGGCGTCTACAACGCGCTCGTCGCGTCGAAGGTCCTGAACGAGGGCGTGGACCTGCCGGCCGCGAACGTCGGCATCGTCATCTCCGGCAGCGGGTCGGCGCGCGAGCACGTGCAGCGGCTGGGCCGCATCCTCCGCAAGCAGGGAGGCAAGACCGCCGTCCTCTACGAGCTGGTCGCGAACGAGACGACGGAGGTCTTCACCAGCGAGCGGCGCCGGGGGCCCCTTGCTGACGACTGACCTGGTGCGGGTGCGGCGCCGCGGCGGCCGCATCGAGGCGCGGCGGTTGGGGCGCGCCGAGCGGGAGCGGCTGCTCGCGGCGGCGGACGGGTACATCGCGGCCGCGCAGGCCGCCGTCGGTCAGCCACGGGCGGCGTTCGAGGCCGCGTGCGACGACGTGCCGTGCGAGCCCACCGACTACAAGCTGCTCCAGGGGCTGCGGAAGCTCGTGCGCGACCGCTGCGTCTTCGAGACGCGCGGCGACGTGGACCCGCCGGCGGTGCGCCGCGCCGTCTTTGCGCGCGCGGCCGCGGTCCGGCGCGCCCTCGACGACAAGGAGAGCTTCGAGGCCGACGCGGTCATCGCGGGGGCGGCGGGGGAGTGCGGCCTGCCCGCGCGCGACGTTCCGGACGCGCTCTTCGCCGACCTGAAGGAGCACCAGGTCCTCACGCGGTTCGACGCGGTCGGCGGGCCGCCGCTGGTCGCCGCCTACGAGACCGCGCAGCAGCAGGCGATCCTCCTGCGCGCGGTGCGCGTCGTCGTCACGTTCGAGCGGCCCGACCCCGGCGGGTTCCGGCTCTTCTTCCGGCGGCTGAAGTTCCATCGGCTGCTGTACGTCGCCACCCGGCTTCCCGGCGGCGCGTGCCGCATCGAGATCGACGGACCGTTCAGCCTGTTCCGGTCCGTCACCGCCTACGGCCTGAAGCTCGCGCTCCTGTTGCCGGCGCTCGATGCCTGCGGCTGCCGCTGGGAGCTCGACGCCGAGATTCTGTGGGGTCCCGAGCGGCAGGCATTGCAATTCCATCTCGAAGCGGAGCCGGCGTCGGATGCCGCCGGCGGCGATGCGCGGCTGCCCGACGAGGTCGCTCGCTTGCGCGACCGGTTCCGAGAGATGAAGACGGCGTGGACGGTGGAGGTCGCGCACGAGCTGCTCGACGTGCCGGGCCTCGGCCTGTGCGTGCCCGACCTCATCTTCACCCACGTGGACACCGGTCATCGCGTCTACTTCGAGGCGCTCGGCTACTGGAGCCGCGAGGCGGTGTGGCGCCGCGTCGAGCTGGTGGAGGCGGGGCTGCCGCAGCCGATCGTCTTCGCGGTCAGCCGCCGGCTGCGCGTCAGCGAGGAGGTCCTCGACGAGAACCTCCCCGGGCAGCTCTACGTCTACGCCGGCGTCATCAGCGCCCGCGCTGTTGAGGAGCGCCTGGAAGCCAGTCTGGCCGCGACGCGCAGGTGACCCGGAGCCGCTCTTGCTCGGCCCGATTGTCGGCCGTACCGTGGTCAGATACAATGTAATTTACAATATGAAGACAATATCCGTAACCATAGACGAGCCCTTGCTCGGGCACCTGGACCACGCCGCCCAGATCGCCCGCAAGACACGTTCCGAGCTGTTCCGGCTGGCGTTGCGGGAATGGCTCGACGGCCAGCGGCGACGCCAATTGGTGGCCGAGGACCGAGCCGGCTACGAGGCTCATCCAGTCCGTCCGGACGAATTCGACGGGCTGATCGGGGCTCAGGCGGTCGCGATGCCGGAGGCGCCGGAGCCCGAAGGCGGGGACGACTGGTGAGGCGAGGGGAGATCTGGATGTTCCGGTTCGCGCCGCCGGACAGGCAGCGCCCGGTGCTGCTGCTGACCCGTTCCGACATGATCCCGGTCTTGAACAGCGTTACCGTCGCGCCGCTCACCCGCACTGTCCGCGGCGTTCCCTCCGAGGTCGTCGTCGGGATCGACAGCGGCCTGAAGAGCACCTCCGCAATCAACCTGCACCACGTCATCACCGTCCCGAAGGCCGGTCTGCGCCGATTCGTCGGGTCCGTTTCTCCGGCGGTGCTGGAGAGGATCCGCACGGCGCTTCTGTTCGCTCTCGGTTTCCATTGAGCCAACGTCTTCAGAGGTGGTTCGACGATGTCCGCCGGCGCGTGCATTGCGTGCCGTGGGGTCCCGACACCGGCTACGGTGGGCGGAGCTGCTGGCGCGTCTCCTGACTCCGGGGAAGGCCGGCGCAGGTCGAGGACAGCCTCATCGCGGCGACCGCCCTCGCGAACGGAGTCGTGCCGGCCACTCGCAACCGACGGGACTTCGAGGCGAGCGGCGTCCGGATCGTCGATCCGTTCGCGTGAACGGCGGATGGCGTGCGTGGCGCCTCACTCGGCGCGCAGGGTCAGCATCGGGTCGACCCGCGCCGCGCGGCGGGCCGGCACGACGGTGGCGGCGGTGCTGACCGCGCCGAGGACCAGCAGCACGCCGGCGACGGTCCACGGATCGAGCGGCTGCGCACCCGTCAGGCGCCGCAGCATCTCGGTGACGACGACCGCCGCCCCGACTCCCAGCGTACCTCCCACGACCGCGAGCACGACCCCCTGCCGCGCGAAGCGCGCCGTCACCCGCCCGCCCGACGCGCCCAGCGCGAGGCGAATGCCGATCTCTTTCGTCTGTTGGGCCACCGCGTAGGCGACGAGCCCGTAGAGCGGCCCAGGTGCGGCTCGACGCCCAGGACCCGGAAGAAGCCGGCGGTCACCTCGACGTTGCGGATGTACGCCGAGCCGCGGTCGCTGGCGAGGTTGACCCCGGGGCTCACGCCGATGCCCGCCAGGGCCGAGAAGGCGCGGCTGTGGTCGCGCGCGAGGGCCACCGCCGCCTGCGAGTGGCTGCCGGCCACGCCGGACGGTTGGTAGCGGACCACGCTGACGATGCGGTCGGGCTCGGGGAAAGGCAGCGGACGAACGAAGACGGCGTTGATCACGCTGATCACCGTCGCGGCGCCGAGACCCAGGCCCAGGACGACCACGGCGGAGACCGTGAACCCGGGGTTCTTCGCGAGAGTGCGGGCGCCGATCCGGAGGTCCTGCGACACGTCCGCGACGAGCTGCCGCCAGCGCCGCTGCCGCTCCCACCCGCGGTCGATGTCGACGCACGCGGTCCTGACCCGCGCGTAGTCCCCGAAGCGGCGTTCCGCCTCCGCACGGGCCTCGACGGGGCCGCGGCCCTCCCGCACGAGCCGCTCGGTCAGCTCGCGCACGTGATAGTCGAGCTCCGCGTCCACGTCCGCGCGCACGTCGGATCCCCAGAACCGGACGTACCGCCGCCACATCGGTGTTCGCGCCATCGACCCACCCCCTACGCGGCCTCGGCGGCCTGGAGTACCCGGCCGACGGCCGCCGCGAACGCCGTCCACCCCTCGGTCTCGCTCCGAAGACGGGCGCGGCCCCGGGGTGTCAGGCGGTAGAGCTTCACCTGCCGCTTGTTCTCCGAGATCCCCCACTCGGCCTCCAGCCAGCCGCGCCGCTCCATGCGGTGCAGCGCGGGGTAGAGCGAGCCTTCCTCGAGCTGCAGCTTGTCGTCCGACGTCGCCTCCAGCCAGCGCGCGATCCCGAAGCCGTGTCGGCGGCCGCGGCTGAGCGCGGTCAGGATCAGCAGCTCGACCGTGCCCCGCAGCATCTCCGGATTCCGATTGGGCTTCACTCGCGGCTCCTTGCATAGAGTGTCTATGTGACAGGAGCAAGCGTATCCCGAGCTCCCATAGACTGTCAATGGTAAAGGGGTCGGATCTTCTGAGGCGAGGGGATCGAGTCGAGGGGGAATACAAGACTGATCCGAATACCGGGCTGCCAACGTCGAGTGTAAGGGCGCTATTCTGCTTTCGTGAAGAGTACGATCCGGAAACTGCCGTCTCAGGCTGTTGAGCCTCGGGTGCTTGCGTCATTCATTGCAGTGGCCTCGACGATGGCGTCCCGAAGTGTCCCGAAGCTGCCTGACCGGTTGCGTGTCGGATCGATGAACTCCGCGATGGTCCGCGCCGCTTCGACCTTCCTCAATCCTCCCTCGAAGTAGCCGTGGCGCTGCATGATTCGTTCGAACGTTTCCCATGTGCCGCCTCGGATCGCGTCTGGATCGCGGTAGGGAGCCTTCCGCGGAATATTCCGTGACGTTCGCGGATACGCGGCGCACACGGCTTCCCAATCGCCGAAATACCATGCCTCCAACTCCTCGACCGCAACGCGGTTGACAACTTGCCAGCGACCGTCGGTGACTTGCGAGGGGGTAAGGAGGCCGGATCCAGTCGACGTGGATTCCAGTTCCTCCTTCAACTTCCGGCAATCTCCACTATCGCGATCGACCACCACGACAATCCGGTACTCCCTGGGCAACCATCGCGCGTAGGCGCGCAGGCGGCTTCCCAGGTTCTTCAGCAGATCCGGCCTTGCCTTGAAACGAGTGAATATCGAAGGTCGTGTCCGCGGGCAGCAGGCGGGGCAACAGCACTTCGAGAAATGCCTCCATGGAAAGCTCCTCGGTCAGCACTTCCACGTGGCGTACCCTCATTCGTCGTCTCCGCCGAAAGGGGGAGCGGGCGTGCCCTGGTTCCTCAACGGGTCTCCTGCTCGGAACTGGCCCTCCATCCACAAGTCCCCGAGCTTCGCGCCGGCCTCCACGAACTCGGACACCCCGCGCAGTTCGTCGATTCGCCGCGTCCGTGTGTGGCCGTGCTGGTTGCGCCACAAGACGCGGACCTCCTGGGGGCGCAGGGCATCAAGAAAAAAAGGCGAATGCGTGGTGACGAGCAGTTGCGTGCGCGCACTGGCTGCACGACACTCTTCGCCCACGTTGTGCAGCAGTCTCGGATGCAGAAAGTTCTCAGGTTCTTCGATTCCGATGAAGGGTGGCGGTTCGGGATCGTACAGCAGCACGAGGTAGGCCAGCATCTTCAACGTGCCGTCGGAAGCGAACCGGGCCAACACCGGGTGGTCGAACGGGGCGTCCTTGATCTGCAGCAACAGACGGCCGTCCTGCATGGTGTCGGCCAGCACACGCTCGATACGCGGCACACGCGCACGTAACGTGTCGAAGATGCGTTCCAGCCGCTCCGGGTGGCGCTCGCTCAGGTACTGGATGACGTTGGCCAGATTGGCGCCGGTTCTGGTCAGCCGTTCGTGGGGACCCGCTTCGGGTTGACCGCGGGCGCCCTCGGCAGACAGATACGACACGTGCCAGCCCATGATGAAGTCGCGCAACGCCGCGACCCGGGGGTGCTCCTGGAACTGTCCCAGTGCGTTGACGGCAAGCAGATCGGGTGACTGGAGCGGCGTCTCGACCCGCTGGTCCTGGGCGTCCGGCGCCTCGCCGCTCGCCGTGCGGCCTTCGCCGTGCCGGTACTCGAGAAAACGGAAGGGCGCTCCCCATCTACCGCGCTTCCATCTCAGCCATTCGTGGACGACCACTGGGGCGCCAGCGACTTCATCGACGGCCAGGTGGTAGGTGATCAGTGGGGCATTCGGCCGCTCGCGATATTTGATCTCTATGGTTACGGCTTCCTTGGCCCCACGGGTCTTCAGTTCCCTGGCTCGGCCCCGACGGTCCCAGGCACGGCGCAGACCGTCCTCGAAACACTCGGCGAGGAACGCGAACACGTCGAACACCGTGGACTTGCCGCTGCCGTTCGGACCGAGCAACACCGTCATCGGCGTGAGGTTCTTGAATTCCACGTCGCGCAGCGCGCGAAAGTTCCCCACTTTCAGGTACTCGATTCGCGGCAGTGGGGCCCGCATCGTCGTTTGGTTCATTACTGCGGTCTCCAGAAGCGTCGAGGCATTCTCCACTTGAGAGTCGCCCGGGACCAGCGCGGCAACGGCGCGTCGCTGGGAATTCGCGACCCGGTCGCCCTTGGGGGAGCGATCAGAGCGCCCGCGTCACCCAGATGGGGCTCGACCACGCCATCACCACCCGGCCGCGGACGTGGCCGCGCTGACGCAGCCGCACGTAGTAGACGGCGTCGTCGCGGAACCCGCCGTCGACGCCGGACCACGTGAAGTCGAGCGCGTCGGGCTCGAGGTCGAAGAGGACGGAGAAGCCGCCTTCCGCCGTCGAGAAGCGGAGGATCTGCACCGACTCGATGACGTCGGTGCCGTGGGCCGCTACCTGGAGTCGGGGCGGACCGTCGGCGGTGGTCTCGCTTCCCATGGGCTCGCCCTCGACCGTGAAGTCGAGGAGGATGCGCGCCCCGGTGGTGCCGTAGGTGCGGCGCGCGTACAGCCCGTCGAAGATCGCCTCGCGGGTCAGGGCCGGCGCGCGGACCGCGGCGACGCCCCAGTGCGGCTGGCCGGGGTGCGCGCGGTGGTCGTCGGAGGCGGCGATCGTGCTGAGCAGGAGTCCGCGCGCCCACATGTCCTGTGCGGTGAGGCCGTCCGGTGCCGAGGTGGAGTAGTTGGTGAAGTCGCTCTGCTCGAACGCCAAGGGGTGGGTCGGGTCGTAGGACTCGCTGAGCCCGTGCGCGGAATAGATCTCGAAGTTGCGGCGCCGCTCGGGGTCGTGGGCGTCGGTGGTCAGGGGGGCGGGGAATTTGCCGGTGTGGTGGGGGATGGTGAGGGCCTGTCCCGCCTCGAGCCGCGCCCACAGCTCGGGGAGGGTCACGGTCTGCGGCGCGAGGAGCGGACCCGGGGCGCCCCGGAAGTACACGTTGTGGTGTCCGAAAGGAGAGCGGAACGACGCCTCGTAGGCGTGCAGGGTCACGAACTCGCCCGGCGCGTGGTTGGCCTCGGTGGCGGCCCGGTACTCCTCCCACACCGCCGGCCCGAGTCCGCGGGTGAACCCGTCGACGCTGGTCTGGCTGTGGTCGGTCATGGCGTGGAAGTCGAGCCCGGACACGTAGCGGGCATAGTCGAAGGCGCCGTCGCCGACCCCGTCGAAGCTGTGCCGGGTGTGCGAGTGCAGGTCACCCCAGTAGATGCGCTCGGCCGGCGCCTCGGCGAAGACCTGCATCGGGTTGCTGCGGGTGCGGAGGATGCCGGCGCGGGTCACCGCCTCGAGCCGGACGATGCCGGGGCCGCGGGGGGTGAACGAGACGGTCCCATGGCCGCGCCCGGGGTCGATGCGCACCGCCGCGGGCAGCTCGACGTCCCCCTGGAGGACGCGCAGGGCCACCTCGTCCCGGAACTGGGTGACGGGGTTCTCGTAGAGGTCCACCGCCGCGAGGTGCAGGGCGGCGGTCTCGCCGACCACCAGGGTCGCGGGACCGCTGAGCCGCAGCGCGGCGGCGATGCCGCTGTGCGCGGTGAGGGCGGCGTCGTGGAACACGGGTTCGAAGGCGCCGCCGCCGTCCCGGTCGACGGCCGCGAGAATCGGCTCGGGCCGCGTCGAGACGATGGCCGCGCGCAAGCCTCGGCTGCCGCCTCGGGTGTCGCCGTACATCACCCGGATGGCGTCGCCGGCGTCCAGTTCGCCCTCGGCGACGGTGACCCGCACGACGAAGACGTAGCGCTCCATCCGCCCGTCGAGCCCGGGACGCGACGCTTTCACGAGGAAAGCGGGAGACTCCGACTCTACCTCGGTGGTCAGCCGCACCCCGGCCCGAGACGCCTCGGCCGAGACGTAGTGGTCGCCGGCGGGGTCGGTGGCCTGCAGGCGGTTCGCGGAGTTCCGAAGGCCGGCGTGCCAGGTGTCGGGAAGCTGCACGCGCAGTGCGGCGCCCGCGCGCAGGCCGCCCGGCCCGACCTCGTAGGTCACCGTCCAGGTGCCGTAGTGGCCGGCGACTCCGTAGGTCGGCTCGACCCGCAACGCATCGGTCTGCACCACCGCCGGGAGGGCGAGAAAGAGCGCAACGAGGAAGCTCACCGCGGTTTCCTTCGATTCCGATGGTTCGGCCAGGAGTCTGCGCTGGAGACACCGTGCAGACTCCTGGCGGGCGGGTTGGGCGGCAAACCGAGCCGCCGGCGACGATTCGCTACGCCTGTCCCCGCAGGAACTCGATCAGGAGCCGGGCCGTCTCTTCCGGCTGCTCCTG
Organism: Vicinamibacterales bacterium; assembly: GCA_965206705.1. Taxonomy (GTDB): domain Bacteria; phylum Acidobacteriota; class Vicinamibacteria; order Vicinamibacterales; family UBA8438; genus JAJEEA01. Next base: position 116,266 of record CBDBKJ010000004.1, read on the forward strand.
CTGCACCCAGTGGCCGGCGCCGTCGACCATGTGCACCCCCCGCATGTCGGTGCACGCCTCCTCCTGCATGCGCTCGAGGGCCCCGGGGCCCTGATAGCTGCCCCAGTCGCTGGACCCGGCGATGAAGATCGACGGCTGGTCGATGGTCAGGCCGGCGAAGAGCTGTTGCTCGGGGGCCCCGATGCCGCCCGAGCGGTAGTGGTTCAGGCCTCCCTGGAAGCCGGTGCGGCCGTACTCCTCGGCATAGACCCTCAGCTCGTCGTCGGGAAGCCACGAGTTGGCGGCGATGTGGTCGGCCGACGGCATGTGCTTGGCCACCGTCTCCGCCATGCCGTCGGCGAGGTCCATGATGTAGTAGGTCGGCATCTTCGCCATCTCGGCCGCCGTCCGCGCCGCGAGCCGGTAGGGCCGGTTGCCGAGCCAGTCGGCGCTCTTGTAGTGGTAGTAGCCCCGCAGGAAGGCGTGCAGCCCCTGCGTCGCGCGCCACATGTTCGCGTTGGCCTCGCGGGTCCGGTAGTACCGCTGGTAGTGCTTCCGGGGCCGCGGCAGCGCCGCGAGGTCGTCGAACAGCGTGGGGCCGGGGTCGGCGGGCTCGGCCGGCGGGTCGTCCGCGGTGTCGAACGGCAGGGTCGGGCCACCGCCGTTGGGGGCGCTCATCAGCGCCACCGAGCGGAACACGTCGGGCCGGATCCTCGCGCACCACGCCGCGACGGGCGAGCCGAAGTCGTGGCCGATGACCGCGTCCACCGAGCGGTAGCCGAAGGCGTGCACCAGCCCCAGGGCGTCGCGCACGACGTTCAGTCGGCGGAACGCGGCGAGGTCGCCGTCGTAGTCGGCGTCCCAGCCCGTCGTCCGGCCGTAGCCCCGCATGTCCGGGGCGAAGACGTGGTAGCCCTCGTCGGCCAGGGGCACGAGCACGTTGCGCCAGCTGTAGGCGAGCTCGGGGAAGCCGTGGAGCAGCAGCAGCGCGGGGCGGTCGCCGTCGTAGCCGGCCTCGAGGACGTGGACGCGGAGGCCGTTGATGTCGTTGACGAAGCGCGACCGTACCCCCGCGGGCAGCACGTCCGGGTCGTAGGGGCCGATAGGGGCCGCCTGCGCAGCCGGGCGTGAACGGGCGGCCGCAGCGGGGCGGGCCGGCGGCAAGGGGGCCCCGGCGGCCGGAATGGCAAGGGCAGCCGGGCCGATGGCGGCGAGACCCTGGATGGCCTGACGGCGGGTGATGGCTCTGGACATGGCGATTCTCCCTTCGGGTCGCGGCGGCGCCCGGTCTCCGGCCGGCGGGTCCACCGCGGCCGTGCGCTCGCGAGTCGCTCGCAAGTCAAGTCGCTCGCAAGTATAGAGCCTCGGGAGGAGACGCACGGTGGTTCGGACGGGCGCGGGTCTGCGTTACCATTGTGGGCCATGACCCGGTGGGCTCATCGCCTCGTCGCCTGCGCCGGCCTCGCCGCCGCGGCCTGGATTCCCGCGCCGGCCGCCGCGCATCCGGCGCCGTTCAGCTTCGTCGACGTCCGCATCCAGTCGACGACCATCGACCTTGAAGTGGTCGTCCACGCCTTCGACGTCGCCTACGAGCTCGCGATTCAGCCGCCTAACCGGGTGCTCGAGCCGGGCGGGCTGGGCACGCGCGCGGCGCTCCTCGCCGCCCTGATCGGGGAGCGGCTGGAGATCACCGTGGACGGCCGCAGGGTCGCGGTCGAGGCGTGGTCCGACCCCGAGCCGCTGCCGGAGCGGCAGTCGGTCAGCCTGCGTGGCCGCGTGGAGCTGGAGGGGGAGCCGGGGCGGATCGACGTCGAAGCGGTGATGTTCCCCTATGACCCGCAACATCAGACGTTCGTCAACGTCTACGACGAAGGGGAGCTGACCTCGCAGGCGATTCTGGGGGGCGGCGCTCCTCGCTACGAGTACTTCGTCGGCAGCCGGCAGGGGACCTTCGCGGTCATCCAGAAGTTCGTGCCGCAAGGGATCCACCACATCCTGATCGGGCCCGACCACCTGTTGTTCCTGATCGGATTGCTGCTGCTCGGCGGCTCGCTGCGCCGGTTGCTGATGGTCATCACCGCGTTCACCATCGCCCACAGCATCACCCTGGCCCTCGCGGTGCTCGATCTGGTGAGCCCGCCCGGCAACGTCGTCGAACCGATCATCGCGCTCAGCATCGTCTACGTCGGCGCCGATAATCTGCTGGTGCGCGGCGGCCGCGACATGCGGGTCTGGATCGCCCTCGTGTTCGGGCTGATCCACGGGTTCGGCTTCGCCAGCGTCCTGCGCGAGATGGGCCTGCCGAGCGGCGCCCTGGGCTGGTCGCTGTTCTCGTTCAATTTCGGAGTGGAGATCGGGCAGGTGGCGGTGGCGGTCGTGGTCGCCTCGGCCCTGACCGCGTTGCGGGCGCGCAGCGAGATGGCGGGCCGGCGGCTGGCGATTGCGGGATCCGTCGGGGTCATCGCGGCGGGGACGTACTGGTTCGTTGAACGCGTGTTCTTTTCCGGAGGAATGGCATGAGAAGAGTGGCGATGCTCGGTGCGGTGGTGCTGGTGGGGGTCGTGTCGGTGGTCGGCTTGGCCGGCCAGCCGGGGCAGATGACCATCGAGGTCGAGCAGCTCGAGGACAACCTGTTCGTGCTCCGCGGGGGCGGCGGCAACTCGGCCGCGTTCGTGACGGACGGCGGGGTGGTGCTGGTCGACAGCAAGCTCGCGGGATGGGGGCAGCCCCTCATCGACAAGGTCGGCGAGCTGACCCCGAACCCCATCACCACCATCATCAATACGCACGCCCACTTCGACCACGTGGACGGCAACGTCGAGTTTCCCGCCGCGGTCGAGTTCGTGGCGCACGAGAACACGCTGCCGCTCATGCGCGAGAACAACGCGGTGCGGGGGCTGGGGCGCCCCGCGCGGCCGAGCCCGTTCGAGGACAACGGCGGGCTCGGGCTGCCGGAGACCACGTTCAGCGACCGGTTGGCGCTGGGCCGCGGCGACGACCGGGTCGAGCTGCACTACTTCGGCCGCGCCCACACCGGCGGCGACGCCTGGGTGGTGTTCCCGGCCCTGGGGGTGATGCACTCCGGCGATGCGTTCCCCGGCAAGAACATCCCGATCATGGACTCGAACAACGGCGGGAGCGGCGTCGACTATCCGGAGACCCTGCGCAAGGCGTCCGAGGGGATCGACGGCGTCGAACGCATCATCACCGGCCACAGCACCGTCATGGCCCCGGCCGATCTCGCCGAATATGCCGAGTTCGTGGGCGCGTTCGTCTCCGACGCGCAGGCGGCGAAGGCGGCGGGCACCTCGGCCGCGGACTTCGCGGCGGGCTGGGAGGTGCCGGCGCGGTTCGGCGGCTACAACTCGGGTCCGGCCGAGCGGCTGACCCCGTACGTCGAGGACATCTACGCCGCGACGCCGTAGGCGCCGCGCTGCGACTGGCGTGAGGCGTCGCGCTGCGACTGCCGGAGCGTCGCGCTGCGACAGCCGTAGCACCGCCCGCGCAGTGGGTTCCGTAGCGCCGCGGTCGGGATGCTGATAGCATGACCGTCCAGAGCCGCATGTGAACAGAGGGTTTCGCCGCCAAGCGGCGGAGCCGCATGCTGAAAAGGAAGAGACTCATGTCGAAACAGACGACTCGTCGCGAAGTACTCCGGGGGGGTGTCGCGCTGGCCGGGCTCGGGGCCTTCGGCGTGCCCGAGTGGGCGTTTCCTGCGCTGGCGCAGGGCGAAGAGCTGGTCCAGTTCACCGACCTGCCGGAAGAGATCGTGCTGGAGCGGACGCCGGACCGGCGCATCATCGACGTCCGGAACATCGAAGGGCCGATCACGCCGGCCAACCAGTGGTTCACCACCCAGCACTACGGCCATCCGGACGTCGACACCGACGCGTATCGGCTGCAGGTGTCGGGCATGGTGGACAACGCGCTCAGTCTGTCGCTGGCCGACCTGCGCGGCATGCCCAGCCGCGAGCTGGTGTTCGGGTTCGAGTGCTCGGGCAACCGCGGACCGTTGAACGGGCTGTCGAGCAACGGGCGGTGGACCGGCGTCCCGTTGCGCGCGGTGCTCGAGCGGGCCGGTCTGCAGGATCGGGCGCGCGAGATCGTCTTCTTCGGAGCCGACCACGGTGAAGAAGAGGTGTTGTTCCGCGGCCGGACCTACAACGTCGACCAGCAGTACGGCCGCAGCCTGCAGCGCGACATCGCCCTGTCGGACGAGCCGCTCCTGGCCTATGCGCTGAACGGCGATCCGCTGACCGCGCACCAGGGCCGTCCCCTGCGGTTGCTGGTGCCCGGCTGGTACGGCGCGCCCAACGTCAAGTTCCTGTCCGAGATCAACGTGCAGGAGGACGCCTATCTCGGCAAGTACCAGGCGCGCTGGTACCGCACGCTGAAGGGGGAGATGATCAACGGCGAGATGAAGTGGGTCGAGACCGCGATCACGAAGATGCGGTTGAAGTCGTACATCGCCCGGGTGACGAAGATGGGAGATCACCACCGCGTCTTCGGGGTGATCATGCACGACGGCACCCCCATCGAGTCGGTGGAGGTGCGGGTGGACGACGGTCCCTGGGAGGCAGCGACCCTCGACCCCACGATGACCGAGAAGTACTCGTGGAAGTTCTTCACCTACGACTGGCACGGGGCGACGCCCGGAGAGCACACCGTCACCTCCCGCGCCACCGACGCCAACGGCTACCGGCAGCCGACGGCCACGGAGCTCGAAGTCAAGCAGACCTTCCTCGAGCAGAACAACCAGCATCCGCGGACGCTGGTCATCGCCTGACGGCGGCGCTACGGCGCCCCGTGTCCTTCCGACGGCCCTGCGGACCCCGGTCTGCAGGGCCGTCTTCGCGCGGGGCCCTTCATCGGCCGCGTCGTCTCCGGCCCGCTGCCGTAGCGGGATCGAACGGCAGGTGCAGCATGGGCGAAGAAGAACACTATCTGAAGACCGAGCTCTACGAGCTGGTCCGAAAGGACCGGGCTATCTTCGAGTTCCTGCAGGCCGGCTCGCTGGACGGTATCTGGTACTGGGACGTCGAGCGCCAGGACCAGGAATGGATGAGTCCCCGGTTCAAGACGCTCTTCGGTTATCAGGACGACGAGATACCCAACACCTCCGAGTGGTGGATGGCCAACATCTTCCCGGAGGACCGCGATCTCGCCCTCGACAACTTCGCCAAGCACCTCGCCGATGCGAACCATCCCTACGATCAGATAGTCCGCTACCGCCATCGGGACGGCGGCACGGTGTGGGTCCGCTGCCGCGGCCTCGCCGTCCGTAACGACAAGGGAGAGCCGATCCGGCTGCTGGGCTGCCACACCGACGTGACGGCGCTCAAGCACGCGGAGGAAGACCTGCGGCGCCAGACGGAGGAGTTGCGAGTGGCACGGGACGCGGCCGAGCGCGCCAACCGGGCCAAGAGCATCTTCCTGGCCAACGTCAGCCACGAGATCCGCACGCCGCTCAACGGCGTGATCGGGACGACCGAGCTGCTGGGCGAGACCGACCTGACGTCCGGGCAGCGCGACCACCTCGATGCCCTCCGTGAATCGGCCGAGGCGCTGCTCGACATCATCAACGACATTCTCGACTTCTCGAAGATGGAGGCGGGCAAGCTGGTCGTCGAGCCGCACGCGTTTCGCCTCCGCGAGCGTGTCGACACCCTGGTGAAATCGCACGCGCCCCGCCTCCACGGCCGGGACGTGACGCTGTCGCACGACGTCGCGGCCGACGTGCCGGATGCGCTCGTCGGCGACGCCCGGCTGCTGCGGCAGGTCCTGTCCAACCTGCTGTCGAACGCGATCAAGTTCACCCGGCGGGGGGCCATCACCCTGCGCGTCCGGCGGGACGAGCCGATGGAGGAGGGCGTCCGGCTGCGCTTCGAGGTGTCGGACACCGGCATCGGCATTCCGCCGGAGAAGCAGAAAGTGATCTTCGAGGAGTTCGTGCAGGCCGACGCGTCGACGACGCGGCGCTACGGGGGCACGGGCCTGGGACTGGCCATCGCCTCCCGGCTCGTGGACGCCCTCGGAGGCGCCATCGGCCTGCGGAGCGAGCCCGGCGAGGGCAGCACGTTCCATTGCACCGCGCGGTTCGATCTCCACGCGACCGGCGTCGCCGAGGCGCCGCCGAGCCACGCCCCGGTTGCCGCGGGCCGGCCACTCCGCGTGCTGCTGGTCGAGGACTCCGTCGCCAACCAGCGGGTCGCGGTCGCCTTCCTCGAGCGGGAGGGCCACACCGTGCGCACCGTGGGCGACGGCGCGGTGGCGGTGGCCGCCTGCGCGGCCGAGCGGTTCGACGTGGTGCTCATGGACCTGCAGATGCCGGAGATGGACGGCTACGCGGCGACGGCTGCGATTCGGCAGCGCGAGCAGGAGCAGGGCGTCGGCCACACGCCGATCCTCGCCCTGACCGCGCGCGCGTCGCGCAGCAACGAGGCTTGGTGCCTGGCCGCCGGCTTCGACGGTTTCCTGCTCAAGCCGTATCGCCACCGCGAGCTCTTCGACGCCATCGCCGCCGTCGTGGAGAGCGGCGCGCCGGCCGGGCCGGACGCGGCGTCCGCCAGCGGGTCGGCGGGGGGCGCCGGGGATCGAGCCGTCGGCGGAGAGGCGTGGACCGGCGAGGGGCGAGCGCCGTCGGGCCCCCGTCTCGACTGGGACTCGGCCCTGGAGACCGTGGGCGGCGACCGGGAGTTGCTGGCCAAGGTGATCGAGGGGTTCCTGGGCCAGCATCCCGCACTGGTCGCCGAGCTCCGAACCGCGCTCGAGACCGGCGATCTGCCGGTGGCGCGGCGCGTGGCGCATACGATCGCGGGCTCCCTCCGGTCGTTCGACGGCGCCCGGGTCGTGGCCCTCGCCGAGGCCCTCGAGGACTGCTGCCGGGACGGCGCGCTGGCGCCGTCCGCCGCCGCTTGGGGGGGCCTCGAGCCGGAGCTGGACGCGGTCGTGGGCGAGCTCCGCGACCGGGTCCGGGGCGCCGGATAGACGGAGACGGCATCGTGGCGAGCATCCTGGTCGTGGACGACTCGGCGGCCGACCGTGAGCTGGCGGGGACCCTGCTGGAGCGGGCGTCGTGGCGCGTGCTGTACGCCGAGCACGGCCGGGACGCCCTCGCCCGCATGCGAACCGACGCCGTCGACCTCGTGCTGACGGACGTCGTGATGCCCGAGCTCGACGGCCTGGCGTTCGTCGAGCACGCGAAGGAAGACCACCCGCTCGTCCCCGTGATCCTGATGACCGCGCGCGGGAGCGAGGAGCTCGCGGCGCGCGCCCTCGAGGCCGGCGCCGCGAGCTACGTGCCCAAGAAGCTGCTGGTGCGCGACCTCGTCGAGGTGGTGCAGCGCATGCTGGACGTGTATCGGGAGCGCAAGAGCGACACCCGCCTCCTCGGGCGCCTGCGGGCGGCGTCTTTTGTCCTCGAGAACGACGTCGATCTGCTCTCGTCGCTCGTCGGCTACCTGACGCGCATCCTGCAGGATTGCGGCATGTTCGACGAGTCCGAGTGTCACCACGTATCCACGGCGCTCGACGAGGCGCTGACCAACGCCTGCTACCACGGCAACCTCGAGGTCCGCTCGGAGATACGCGAGCACGACGCGCGCGCGTACCGGGCCCTCGCGAAGGAACGCCGCCTTGTCGCACCCTACTGCGACCGCCGCATTCACGTCGGTGTGGCCCTGGAGTCCGACGCGGCGCGCTTCGTCATCCGGGACGAGGGGCGGGGGTTCGACTCGGCTGGGGTTCGGGACCCGACGCGGCCGGATCAGCTGGAGCGGCCCACCGGCCGCGGCATCTTCCTGATGAAGACGTTCCTGGACGAGGTGCGCTACAACGCCACCGGCAATCAGGTGACGCTGCTGAAGCGGCGTCGCGCGTGAGGGTTGCGCGGTTTCGGATCAGCGGTTCAGGGCCCGGACCACGACCACCGTCTTGTCGTCGCCGGGGTCGGGGTTGCCACGCTCGAACCGCTCGGCCGCGTGACAGATGTGCCTGGCCAGCTCGGGCGCGGTGCTGTCCCGGTGCTCGGCCATCACCCCCCGGATCCCGTCCAGATCGAAGAACAGGTCGGCCTTGTTCTGCGCCTCGCTCACGCCGTCGCTGTAGACGACGAGCCGGGCGCCGACGTCGAGGGTGACCGTCCGCTCCTCCCACGCCGCCTCCGCGAAGAGGCGGAGCGGCGGTCCCGTCGAGAGGAGGCTCGACTCGGTGTCCCCGTCCAGCATCAGGGCCCGCGGATGCCCCGCGTTGACGAACCTGAACTCCCCGGTCGAGGCGGTCAGCACGCCGTAGAAGAGCGTGACGAACCGGTCCTGGCTCTTGTCGTGCAGCAGCGCGCGGTTGAGGGTCTCGACGAGCTCGAGGGGCGTCGCGCACGTCGCGGCTTCCGCGCGCAGGATGCCCTGGGTCTCGGCCATGAGGATCGCCCCGGGAATCCCCTTGCCCGACGCGTCGCCCACCGCGAGGGCCACCCGGTCGTCCGTCAGCTCGATGCAGTCGTAGAAGTCGCCGCCGACCTGGCCGCTGGCGTGCAGGTAGGCGCCGATGTCGTGACCGGGGGCCGCCGGTATGTCTCCCGGCAGGAAGGACTGCTGGACGAACGCGGCGATCTTCAGCTCGTACTCCATGCGCCGGTTCTGCTCCGCGAGCAGCCGGTGGCGCTCGCGGGCGTAGCGGATGGCGCGCACGAGCAGCTCGTCGATGAGCCGGTCCTTGACGAGGTAGTCCTGGGCGCCGCGCTTGACCGCCTTGACCGCGACGTCCTCGTCGTCGAGGTCGCCGAGGACGACTACCGGCGCGGTTCTGCCCAGGTGCCGGATGACGTCGAAGCCCTCGCCGCTCTGGGCCGCCTGCCGCGACAGCCCCAGGAGCACCGCGTCGTACGAGCGCACGTCGAGCTCGGCCAGCGCGTCCTGGGCCGCGGGCATGACCTCGACGGTGAAGGAAGGGGATGACGCCTGCTGCAGGAGGGCGCGCACCTGGGCGGTTTTGCCCGGGTCGTCCTCGACGAGCAGCACGCGAACGACATTCGAGGGAGTCTGCCTGGACACGCGTTCTCGACTCACCCGCTCGACTCTACTGGAAGCTCCGCATGGCGTCCGCCTCCGAGCGGAAGGTGTCGAACACCATCTCGAGCTTGGTCGTCACCATCAGGTCCCAGACCCGCTCGGTCAGATTGAGCAGCTTGAGCTGGCCGCCGGCGTTCAGGACCGCGGAGCGTTTTGCCAGCAGTCCGCCGAGGGCCGCGCTGTCGATGAACGTCACGCCGCCGAGGTTGAGGACCAGCTTCGAGTGGCCGCCGTCGAGCAGATCGTCGATCCGATCCCACAGCGCATCGGGGGCGTCCCCGGCCAGCTTGCCGGCCAGATCGAGCACCTTGACTGCACCCACGTCCCGCTGGTCGATCCGAAGCGCCACCCGGCAACCTCCCTGGCCAATGCTGACCGAAACCACGCCGGAACGCAACCGCCGGGTGGGCCGGAGCCTCGTGCCGCCCCCGGGGCCGGCGCGACCGATGCGGCGTCGCAAGCGGGCATTCCGGCGGCCGGCGACCGGTGGACAGACCACGTTCGAGCGGTGCTGCGCCGTGCGGATTCGCCCCGGCGTGATGCCGGTCCGGGTCGGCGTCAGGCTCGATCGCGGCCGTCGGGGTCCGCCCGGGGCCAGCGATTCCAGGGGCGTGGCGAGCCGGTCCGCCGCCGCGAGGGGCGGCGTCGCCTCTACGGGTTGCGGACTCGGCGCTGGAGTTGGCATCATAGGGCGGATACGCGAAGGTGGACTCGACGGACCGACCGGCGTGGAGGAGCGACGATGGGTGCCGAGAGGCGGTCACGAGGATGGTGCTGGCTGGCCGTGTGCCTGGTGGCCGCACCCGCGGGTTCGGCCGCCGGGTCGGCCAGCGATGACGACGTCGCCCTGATCGCGTCGGTCAGGGCGCGGGACGTCCGCGCGTCGCGGGCGTGGATCGATCGGGGCGCCGATGTCGACGCCGCCGAGCCCGACGGCGCGACGGCCCTGCACTGGGCGGCGTACCACGATGCCGTCGAGCTGATCGACCTGCTGGTCGGCGCCGGCGCGGCGCTCGATGCGGCGAACGACTACGGCGTGACGCCGCTCGGCCTGGCGTGCGACAACGGGGCGGGGGCGACCGTGACCCGGCTGCTCGGGGCGGGGGCGGACCCGAATCGGGCTCGCAACACCGGCGAGACGCCGGTCATGACCTGCGCCCGGACCGGCGCCGTCGAGGCGGTGACGGCCCTCCTCGTCCGGGGCGCCGACCCGTCGGCGGCGGAGCCCTGGCACGGCCAGACGGCGCTGATGTGGGCGGCTGGCGCGGGCCACGCGGAGGTTGCGCGGATCCTGCTCGACCACGGCGCGGACGTCGAGGCGCGCTCGAAGGGCGGGTTCACGGCGTTGCTGATCGCGGCGCGCGAGGACGATCCGGCGCTCGTCGGACACCTCGTCGCGGCCGGCGCGGACGTGAACGCGGCGGCGCCGGACGGCACCACGCCGTTGCACGTCGCGGCGGTGCGCGGCCACGCGCAGCTGGCGATGACCCTGTTGGAGCACGGGGCGGACCCCAACGCCGACGGTCCCGGATATACGGCGCTGCACTGGGCGGCGGGGTCGTGGCACACCGAGCTGACCGGCCGGTTGCGGGGCATCGACACCGACGGCGACCCGGAATGGCGGTCGCTCAACGGCTTGCGCAAGGGCAGGTTGGCCCTCGTCGATGCGCTGCTGGCCCACGGAGCGGATCCGGACGTCCGGCTCGGCAGCGCGCCGCCGCAGTTCGGTTTCGCGAGCCTCCGTTTTCGGGTGAGCCTGGTCGGCGCCACCCCGTTCCTGCTGGCCGCGATGGACGCCAACGTCGAGGTGATGCGCCGTCTCGCGGCGGCTGGCGCCGACACGCGGGCCGCGACCGACGAGAACACCACACCCCTGATGGTGGCGGCGGGGCTGGGGCAGGTGCCGGCCGAGACCCGGGTGACCGGGGACGGGGCCCTCGAGGGGGTCCGTCTGGTCCTGGAGCTGGGGGCGGACGTCAACGAGGTGAACCTGCGGGGCCGCAACGCCCTGCACGGCGCCGCCCACATCCGGTCGGACGCGATCGTGCAGCTGCTCATCGACCGGGGATCGCTGGTGAACGTCGAGGACGACCGCGGCATCACCCCGCTGATGATCGCCGAGGGCGGCGGCCACATCCTGCTGCCGGGCCTGGGGGGCGGAAGCACCGCCGAGCTGTTGCGAGCGCTCGGCAGCGACGAGACGGTGCGGTCGAGCTTCATAGAGAACTTCAGCCAGGGAGCCATCCGCTAGCAGCCCGTGGCGGAACCCCGCGTTGCATCGAGAGCGGCGAGGCACCCGCCTGACAAGGCGTGAGGAGGGCGCATATTGGGCATACGCAACCGACGAACAACGCAGTCAGGCGGGATGCATCGCCGCTCGAGTGCAGCGGGGACTTTCGCCACGGGCTGCTAGGAGCCTGCGCCGTAACGGCGCGAACTGCTGCAGGGTTGATTGGGCGGCAAGCGGAGCCGCCGGCCACGATTTCCGGGCCAGGAGCCTGCGCCTCTGGCGCCGATGCCTGGCGGGGGGGCGGGCGGAAGGCGGACCCGCTCGGTTTGGGGTTCCGGGCCGCCGGTGGGGACCCACCCGGCGGTGAGAGGAGAACGCGGATGATGCGCGATGGTCGGTCGCCAGCGGTCGTACACGGCGTGGTGGCGCTGGTGTTCGGGGCCATCTTCTTCGGTGCGGCGGCCACGCCCGCGCAACCTGCGGGGGCCGCCGGGCGGCCGGCCGCCGCGGCGGCGGAACCGGCGGCCGGGCAGGCCGCGGCGGAGCCGTCGACCTACCGCGCGGTCCTCGACCGCTACTGCGTCGCCTGTCACAACACGCGCACGCTGGCCGGAAACCTCGCCCTCGATACCGTCGATCTCGAACGGGTCGGCCGGCACGCCGAGCTGTGGGAGAAGGTCCTGCAGAAGCTGCATACCCGGGCGATGCCGCCCCCGGGTCGCCCACGCCCCGAGCCGGCCGTCTACGACGCGTTCGGCGCGTGGCTCGAGCGGTCGCTGGACCGGTGGGCGGCTGACCATCCCGATCCGGGGCGGCCGGCGATCCACCGCCTCAACCGGCTGGAGTACGCGAACGCGGTGCGCGACCTGCTGCACCTCGACGTCGACGCGCAGACCCTGCTGCCGGCCGACGACATGGCGTTCGGCTTCGACAACAACGCGGCCATCCTCACCGTCGCGCCCGGGCTGCTCTCGCGCTACATGTCCGCCGCGCGCACCGTCAGCCGCCTTGCTGTCGCCGACCCCTCGATCGAGGCGGACGTGGTGCGGTATCCGGTGTCGCCGCTCCTGGTCCAGGACAGCCGCATGAGCGAGGACCTGCCGTTCGGGTCGCGCGGCGGCGGCGCCGTGCGGCATCACTTTCCCCGCGACGGCGACTACGTGCTGCGCATCGAGCTGCGCCAGAACCGGGGACGCAACGAGCCCCAGGAGATAGACGTCCGGGTGGACGGCGAGCGCATCGCCCTGCTGCGCGCCGGCCGCTGGCCGGACGACGCGCCGGCGGGGTCGCCGGGCGCCAGCGTGGCGGAGGATGGCCTCGTGGTTCGCTTCGCGGCGCGCGGGGGAACGCGGTCGGTGTCGGTCTCGTTCACGGGACGGACGATGGCCCCCGAGGGGGTGGCGCCGGCCCGCCTGCCGCTGTGGACGTTCTCGACGGGCCGGGGCTACGTCGAGCCGATGGCCCTCGACAGCTTCGAGATCGAGGGGCCGTACGACGGGGAGGCCTCCCGCGCCCCGGCGGAGGACACTCCCAGCCGCCGCCGCATCTTCGTCTGCGAGCCCGCGGGTGCGGCCGACGAGGAGGCCTGTGCGTCGCGTATCGTCGAGACCCTGGCGCGCCGGGCGTTCCACCGGCCGGTGACCGGCGAGGACCTGCAGGATCTCCTCGCCTTCTACCGCGAGGGACGGGCGGAGGGCGACTTCCGCGCGGGCGTCCGGCGCGCCCTCGAGAGCATCCTCGTCGACCCCGAGTTCCTCTTCCGCATCGAGCGCGACCCGCCGAACGCCGCCCCCGCGACGGCGTACCGCCTGAGCGACGTCGAGCTCGCGGCGCGCATCTCGTTCTTCCTGTGGGCCAGCATTCCGGACGACGAGCTGCTCGATGCCGCGGCGGCGGGCCGGTTGCGCGACGCGGAGGTGCTCGAGGCGCAGGTGGGGCGCATGCTCGCCGACGAGCGGGCCGGCACCCTCGTCGGCAGCTTCGCCGCGCAGTGGCTGCATCTGCGGCGCATGCGCACCGTCAGCCCCGACGTGAACGCCTTTCCCGCCTTCGACGAGAACCTGCGCGACGCCCTGATTCGCGAGACGGAGCTTTTCGTGGGGAGTCAGCTGCGGGAGGACCGCAGCGTGGTCGATCTGCTGACCGCCGACTATACGTTCGTCAACGAGCGGCTGGCCCGGCACTACGGCATCCCCGACGTGTACGGTTCGCGCTTCCGGCGGGTGAAGTGGAACGATGACAAGCGGCGCGGTCTGCTGGGGCAGGGCAGCATCCTCACCGTGACCTCGCTCGCCACCCGCACCTCGCCGGTGGTCCGGGGCAAGTGGATTCTGGAGAACGTGCTCGGCACGCCCCCGCCCCCGCCGCCGCCCGACGTGCCGGAGCTGGAGGAGCGGAGCGAGGGCGGCGAGGCCACGTCCCTGCGGGCGCGGCTCGAGGCGCATCGCGCCAACCCGGTGTGCTCGAACTGCCACGCGCGGATGGACCCGCTCGGCTTCGCTCTCGAGAACTTCGACGCGGTGGGGCAGTGGCGCGACACCGATGCCGGCGGCGCCCCCATCGACACCGCCGGGGTGCTGCCCGACGGCGCCGCCTTCGACGGGCTGCCCGCGCTGCGCGACGTGCTGCAAGGCCGCCGCGGCGAGTTCGTCGCCACCGTCACCGAGAAGCTGCTGACCTATGCTCTCGGACGCGGCGTCGAGCCCCATGACCGGCCGTCCGTCCGCGCGATCGTGCGCGAGGCCGCCCACGACGACTACCGCTGGTCGTCTATAATCCTCGGCGTCACCCGCAGCCTCCCGTTCCAGATGAGGAGATCGGAGCCATGATCATCACCCGACAGGCGCTTTCCCGGCGTACCGTGCTCCGCGGCCTCGGGACCGCGGTGGCCCTGCCGCTGCTGGATGGCATGGTTCCGGCGCTGACCGCGCTCGAGCGGACCGCGGCGCGGGCGAAGCCGCGGCTGGGGGTGGTGTACGTGCCGCACGGGGCGGTCATGAACAACTGGACCCCGGCGGGCGAAGGCGCCGGGTTCGCGTTCAGCCCGATCCTGCAGCCGCTGGCGCCGTTCCGCAACCGGCTGCAGGTTCTGTCCGGGCTCGACCATGCCCCCGCCGCCCAGATGCCGGGGGACCCCGCGGGGGGCCACGGACGCATCACCGGCGCGTTTCTGACCGGGGTGCACGCCAAGCCCACCGAGGGGGCGGACTTCCGGGCCGGCACGTCGGTCGACCAGATCGCGGCGGCGGCGCTCGGCCAGGAGACCCAGCTCGCCTCGCTCGAAGTGGGCATCGGCCTGCCCGAGTTCGCCGGCGCCTGCGACGCCGGCTTCAGTTGCGCCTACATCAGCACGCTGTCGTGGCGGACGCCCACCACCCCGCTGCCGATGGAGAGCAACCCGCGGGCGCTGTTCGAGCGGCTGTTCGGCGACGGGGCCACCACCGATCCCGAGGCGCGGCGAGCGCGGCGGCGCCAGGACCAGAGCATTCTCGACGCGGTGACCCGGAAGGTGGCGCGGCTGCGGAAGGGGCTCGGGTCGGCCGACCGGGCGAAGCTCACCGACTATCTCGCGGCGGTGCGCGACGTGGAGCGGCGCATTCAGCGGGCCGAGGCCGACTCGGACCGCGAGCTGCCGATTGTGGCGCGCCCCTCGGCGAGCGTGCCGGCCTCGTTCGGCGAGTACGTCAAGGTGATGTTCGACCTGCAGGTGCTCGCGTACCAGACCGACATGACCCGGGTCGTCAGCTTCCTGATGACGCCCGAGCTCACCGCCCAGACCTATCCCGAGATCGGGGTGCCCGACCCGCACCACGCGCTGTCGCACCACGAGAACAAGCCCGAGAGCCTCGCCAAGCTGATCAAGGTGGGCACCTATCACACCGGGCTCTTCGCCTACTATCTCGACCGGCTTCGGGAGACCTCGGACGGCGACGGGTCGCTGCTCGACCAGGTGATGATTCTCTACGGCAGCGGCATGAGCAACAGCAACCTCCACAACATCCAGAACCTGCCGATCCTGCTCGCCGGCGGCGGCGCCGGACGCCTGCGGGGGGACCGGCACCTACGCTTCGCCGAGGGGACCCCGCTGACGAACCTCTATCTCTCGCTGCTCGGCAAGCTCGACGTGCCGGCGGAGCAGGTGGGCGACAGCACGGGCCGGCTCGCCGAGTTGAGCGACGTCTAGTTTTCTGCCGCGTTCGCCGGGCCTTCCCGCCGCGGGCGGTCCGGCGTCTCCGGCGCTTGGCGTCTCTCGGGCGCCGGCGCGCGGCCCGCGCCTGCCCGTCCCCGGCGGTTCCGCGACCTTGCTATCATGACGTGCTGGCGCTGCCCAGTGGGTTTGCCCGGGGGCCGGCGGCGGTTCGGCTGCCCGGAGGCTGCGCCGGTGCCGGCGCCGCCCGGACTACCCGTCGGTTCCGCAGGGGCTGCCGGCGGCGGTTCGGCTGTGCGGAGGTTGCGCCGGTGCCGGCGCCGCCCGGTTTAGCCCGTCGGCTCCGCGGGGGCTGGCGCCGGAGGCGCAGCCTGCAGCCCTGAAGGACGATACCCATGAGACTGTCTGTGGATCCGGATTGCTCGCGTGCTGCGGTGTCGCGTCACCCTCGGCCTCGCCGCTTGCGGGCGTCCCGGAACCCCTGAGGGACGATACATGAGACTGTCTGTCGGATTCGGATTGCTCGCGGCCTGCGGTGTCGCGGTCGCTCTCGGCCTCGTCGCCTGCGGGGGCATGCCGACCGGCGTGTCGTCGCAGATATCCCCCGAGTACCGCGAGACGGTACGCGCGTTCTACCGCGGTCTCGCATCCCTCGAGGTCGGGCTGCTGGACGATGCGCAAGCGCAGTTCGAGCGGGCGGCGGCGCTCGCCCCGGACGAGCCGGCGATCCGGGCGAACCTGGCCGTGGTGCACGTCGGGTTCGGCAACGAGACGGAGGCCGCGGCCCATATCGAGGCGGCCCGCGGCCTCGCCCCCGACAGCGCCGAGGTCCGCTTCCTCGAGGCCCAGCTCGCCGGCTTCCAGGGCCGGTTCGAGGACGCCGTCGCCGGGTTCCGTGAGGTGCTGGAGATCGATCCGGACCATCTGCGGGCCCGCTACGCTCTCGCCCAGGAGCTCGACCGGGCCGGCGGCGATGCCGAGGCGGCCGAGGCTCAGGCGCAATTCGAGGCGATCCGGGACCGTCAGCCCGGCAACCTCGCGGTCCTCGTGCAGCACGCGCGGGTGGCGGCCCGCCGGGAGGACGAGCCGGCGCTCTCCGAGACCGTCGAGCGCCTGCAGGGGATGACCGGGGGGTGGCCGGATCTCGCGGTCACCCAGCTCGAGGGGCTGGTGGCGGCGATCGGGGAGGGGGACTGGCGCCGGGCCGCGACCTCCGCCCAGCTTCTGCGCAACGTGCTCGTGCGCCTCGCCGCGTTCCGGGAGGACCAGGCGCGGGTGAGCGTCAGCGCCGAGGCGATCGCCGAGCCCCTGATGCGCTTCCTCCGGCTGCCGTCGCCGCCCGCCATCGCCTCGCCCCGGGACGAGACCCTCGCCTACGTCGCCGAGCCGCTGGACCGCGGCGCCTCCGACGCCCAGGCGGTGGTCGCGGTCGTGCCGGGCGGCGAGGAGGCCCCGATGGTTTTCGTCGCGAACGGGCGGGAGGCGCGCCGTCTCGGCGACCCGGGCGGCGCCGGCCTCCCGTTTCCCGCGGGGCCGGCGGGAGCGTCGCCGTCCGGCAACGGCCTGCTCGCCCTCGACTGGAACGGCGACTATCGGATGGACCTGGCCCTCGCCGGACCGGGGGGGCTTCGCCTGTGGGCGCGGGACGAGGAGGGCGACGGCTTCGCCGAGGCGACGCCGGCGCCGGCGTCGCCCGCGGGAGCCGATCCCGCCGGCGCGGCTCCGGTCGTTTCCGCCGCCCTCGACGCCTGGGGGGTCTGGGCGGCCGACACGGAGATGGACGGGGACCTCGACATCGTGCTCGGTCCCACCGCGGGGGCGCCCGCGGTCCTGCGCAACAACGCCGACGGCACGTGGCGGCGTGAGAGCCCATTCCCCGGCGTGACCGTCCTCCGGGACTTCGGGTGGGGCGACTTCGACCGCGATGGGGACCCGGACGCCGCGCTGCTCGACGGCGACGGCACGGTGCATCTGTTCGAGAACCGCCAGGCGGGACGGTTCGATCCGACGTCCCCCCTGCAGTTGTCCGAAGCGGTGATCGGTCTCGCCGTCGGCGACCTCGACGCCGACGGCCGGCTCGACCTCGCGCTGCTGGACGCGACCGGCCGACTGTGGCGTGGAAGCTGGACCGGCGACGAGTGGGAGACGGGCGAGGCCGCGTCCTGGGCCGCGCTGCCCACCGGGGCTGCGCCCGGCTCCCACCGCCTGCTGCTGGCCGACCTCGACAACAACGGAGCCCTGGACGTGCTCGCGTCCGGCGCGTCCGGCACCGCGATATGGCTGGCCGACGAGGGGGCCCGGCTCGAGCCGCTCGCCGCGGACGTCGATGCCGAGATCTTCGCCGCCTTCGATCTGACCGGCGACGGCCTCCTCGATCTCGTCGGCGTGCAGGACGGGGAGCCGGTGCGTCTCGCGGGGCAGGCGAGCGCCGGCTACGGCTGGCAGCAGATTCGGCCCCGCGCGCAGATCGCGGCCGGCGACCAGCGCATCAATTCTTTCGGGGTGGGTGGCGAGATCGAGGTGCGCGCGGGTCTGCTCGTGCAGAAGCAGGTGCTCACCGGCGCGCCGGCCCACTTCGGGCTGGGGGTGCAGACCCAGGCCGACGTCACCCGCATCAGCTGGCCGAACGGCGTGACCCAGGCCGATTTCGAGTTCGCCGCCAACCAGGTGATCGTGGCCGAGCAACGGCTCAAGGGGTCCTGCCCCTGGCTCTTCGCCCACGACGGGACCCGGATGCAGTTCGTCACCGACTTCATCTGGCGCTCGCCCCTCGGCCTGCGCATCAACGCGCAGGACACCGCCGACGTCGCCACCACCGAAGACCGCGTGCTCATCCGGGGCGATCTGCTGGCCGCGGTGGACGGCGAGTACGACCTGCGCATCACCGCCGATCTGTGGGAGACGCACTTCTTCGACCACGTGTCCCTGCTGGCGGTCGACCATCCGCCGGACACCGAGGTCTGGGTGGACGAGCGCTTCGCCCGTGATCCGGTGTCGCTGGACACCGTCGTCACCGGTCCGTCCCGCACCGTGACCCGGGTCTGGGACGACGCCGGCGCCGACGTGAGCGAGCTTGTCGCGGCGCGGGACAACCGCTACGTGGCGTCGTTCGACGAGGGCACCCACCAGGGCGTCGCCCGGCCCCACTACCTGGAGCTCGAGCTCGACGAGGCGGTCGAGGACTGGGACGCGGTGACCCTGCTCGCCCACGGCTGGGTCTATCCGACCGACAGCAGCATCAACGTGGCCCTCGGGCAGGGGAAGCATCCCATCCCCCGCGGGGTCGCCATGGAGGCGCTGGACGCGAAGGGGCGCTGGGTGGTCGTGCACCCCGATCTGGGCTTCCCGGCCGGCAAGCTCAAGACGATGGTCATCGACGTGCCGCGCTTCCCGGACGGGCGGCGGCCCCGGCGCCTGCGCCTGCGGACCAACCTCGAGATCTACTGGGACTGGATTGGCCAAGCCCCGCGGCTGGAGCCGGATCTGCGGCGCGAGACGCGCCTCGTCCCCGCCGTCGCCGACCTCCGCTACCGCGGCTACTCGCGGACCGAGCTGCTGGGGCCGCGCGGCCTCGAGGTGCCGGACTACGAGATCGCCAACCACCGACCGAAGTGGAGGGACCTCGTCGGCTTCCATACCCGGTTCGGCGACGTCCGGGAGCTCTTGGCGGGGGTGGACGACCGCTACGTGATCATGAACGCCGGCGACGAGATGCGGCTCCGCTTTCCGGCCCCGGCCCCGCCCGAGGCGGGGTGGCGGCGCGACTTCGTGCTGATCGGCGACGGCTGGGTCAAGGACGGCGACTTCAACACCACCCACGCGAAGACGGTGGGGCCCCTGCCCTCGCACGATCAGCCGGTCTACGACCCATCGGCGTCCGCGGTGCTCGAGGACGATCCCGTATACCGGCGGCACCCCGACGACTGGCTGAACTGGCACACCCGCTTCGTCGCGCCGGACCGCTTCCTGCGCGGCCTGCGGCGCGTTGCCCCGGAACCGAAGTCGGCGTCCTGAGAGCCGTGGTGAACCGCGTGTTGCACCGAGACCGGCGAGGGGGCCAGCGGGCTGCGAGGCGCCCGCGTGACAAGGCGTGACGAGGGAGCAGACCGGGCATGGTGATCGCGGAGCACAATGCAGTTCCGAGGAACGGTGCAGTCAGGCAGGATGGAGCGCCGGTCACTGTCCTGACGCGCCCGCGGGCGGCAAGGCGGCCGTGCGACAAGGCGTGACGAGGGGCATGGGGACCGCGGAGGCAACCCAGCTTCCGCAGGACGATTGCGGTTCGGGCAGGATGCAGCGCGGTTCGAACGTAGCGGGGCCGCTTGCCCCGGCTGCTGGTGGGCGGTATTCCCGTGGCGGAGGTTGCCGATGAGAGTGCAGACACGCGGTTCGCACAGAGTTCGATTCGTGGAAGTGGCCCTGGCGTGCGGGTGCGCCTTCGCGGTGTCGGTGAGCGCCGCCGCCCAGCTTCCCAGTCTGCCGCCGGTGCCCCTGCCCGACGAGCCGGTGATCTTCGCCACCGCCGAGGAGCCGCGGGTTCGCATGGTGGTGGTGACCCGCGGGCTGGAGCATCCCTGGGGGCTGGCGTTCCTGCCCGACGGGCGGCTGCTGGTGACGGAGCGGCCGGGACGGCTGCGCCTCGTTCGCGACGGCGTGCTCGACCCCGCGCCGGTCGCCGGGGTGCCCGAGGTCTATGCGCAAGGACTGGCCGGCCTCATGGACGTGGCCCTGCATCCGCGGTTCGCCGAGAACGGGCTCGTGTACCTGACCTACTCGAAGCCGGCCGGCGAAGGCGCCCGGGTGACGCTGGCGCGGGGGCGGTTGACGGAGAGCGGGCTCGCCGAGGTCCGCGATCTCTTCCAGTCGGACCTGGTCGGCGGCACCGCCGCCTCGCGCGTCGTCTTCGCGCCCGACGGCAGCCTGCTGATGACCGTCGGCGGGGCGTTCGGCGCGACCACCGGCGGCCCGCGGGCGCAGGATCCCGGCGATACGGTGGGCAAGGTGATCCGCCTGTTGGACGACGGCGGCATTCCGGACGACAACCCGTTCGTGGGACGGGACGGCTACCGGCCGGAAATCTACTCCCTCGGCCACCGGAACCAGCTCGGGGCGGCGATGCATCCCGAGACCGGGATGTTCTGGGCCAACGAGAACGGCCCCCTCGGCGGCGACGAGGTCAACCGCATCCGCGCCGGGGCCAACTACGGCTGGCCGGTCGTCTCCTACAGCCGCGAGTACTCCGGCGGGCGGGTCGCGGCGCGGACCTGGCAGGAGGGGATGGAGCCGGCCGAGATCGTCTGGCTGCCGTCGATCGCCCCGTCCGGCATGGTGTTCTACGACGGCGACCGTTTCCCCAGCTGGCGCGGCCACCTGTTCGTCGGCGCGCTGCGCACCGGCATGATCCGTAATACCGGGCATCTGGAGCGCATCGTCTTCAACGAAGACGGGCAGGAAGCCCGCCGCGAATGGCTGCTGACCGAGTGGCGGCAGCGCATCCGCGACGTCCGCCAGGGCCCCGACGGGCTGCTCTACGTGCTGACCGACGCCGACGACGGAGCGATTCTTCGCCTCGAGCCGGTCGAACGATGACGGGGAGCAGCGCACCGACACCGGGTTCGGACGTGGCAATGTCGGGCAACCCGCCAGTGCTCGATGTCTTCGCGCTGCGCGACAGCGTCGTCGACGAGTACAAGCGCTTCGCGACGTCGTTCACGACGATCCACGCTCGGGATATCCAGGAACAGGTCGCGGCCATCTACGCCGAGCAGCGTTACTGGCCCGAGCCGCTCATCCAGATCAACCCGAGCTACAAGCGCACGACGGACGTCGGCGCCTTGGCAGCGAACGACGTCCTCGACCCTGGCTGCGCCGACATCTTCCGCGCGAACGGTCAGCCGCTGGCCCTCTACAAGCACCAGGAGCAGGCCGTCGCGCTCGCCGCACAGGGCGAGAGCTTCGTAGTGACGACCGGTACGGGGTCCGGCAAATCGCTCTGCTTCTTCATCCCCATCGTCAGCCACGTGCTGAACGCACGGCGGACGAGCGCGCAACGCCGTACGCACGCCATCGTCGTCTACCCGATGAACGCGCTCGCGAACTCCCAGATGGAGGAGCTCGACAAGTTCATCGGCCAGGTGCCTGGAGACCAGCCGATCACGTTCGCCCGCTATACAGGGCAGGAGGACGCGGAAGTGCGGAGGCGGGTTGCAGACGAGCCCCCGGACATCCTCCTCACCAACTTCATGATGCTCGAGCTTCTCATGACGCGGCAGGAGGCGGTCGACCGCCGCGTCATCGGCAACTGCGCGGGCCTTGGGTTCCTCGTCCTGGACGAGCTCCACACGTACCGCGGCCGCCAGGGTGCGGACGTGGCGCTGCTGGTGCGCCGTGTCCGTGAGCGCCTTCAGCCCGAGAAGCTCCTGTGCATCGGCACGTCGGCCACGATGGCGAGCGAAGGATCAATCGAGGACAAGAGCCGCGTTGTGGCAGGCGTGACTTCGAAGCTCTTCGGGAGCGAGATCGCCGAAAGCAACGTCATCGGCGAGACGCTCGAGCGCATCACTGTTTCAAAGGCCACCGCAGATTCGGTCAGGCCGCATCTTGGCGAGGCCATCGATACTGGCGTACCGCCGGACATCTCCGACGCGGCGTTCAGGGAGCACCCGCTCGCGGTGTGGGTGGAGACGCGTCTCGGCATCTCGTTCTCCGAGGTCGACCAGCACTGGATCCGGGCGAAGCCCATGACCGTGACCGGGGCGGTGGCCAAGCTCTCGGAGGAATCCGGCCGGCCTCGTGCCGCCTGCCGCAGGGCGTTGCGGGACCTTCTTCTGGTGTCGAGCGTCCCCGAGCGCGCACGGACCTCGAACCCTCGTGGAAGCGAGACGAGCTTCTTCGCGTTCAAGCTTCACCAGTTCATCTCGGGCGCCGGGCACGCCTATGCGACCATCGAACCCCCCGGCACCCGCAAGGTGACGGTCGATGGTCAGCAGTATCTCCCGGGGCACGCGGACAAGCGCCTCTACGCGGTGCACTTCTGTCGCGAGTGTGGGCACGAGTATCACCCGGTGCGGTTGGCGCAGCGGGACGGGGCTCCGGTTTTTCTCGCGCGCGACATCGACGACGCGCCACCGACCAGGCGGGAAGAGGCCGACCGAGCCGGGCATGAGGCGCGACCCGAGGCCGAGGTCTTCGGCTTCCTGACGCCGCACCCGCCCAACGATTCCGATTTCACCTTCGCCGGCCACGACGAGGACTACCCGGAGACGTGGATCGAGTTCGACGCCCGCGGCAAGCTGCGGCTCAAGGCGTACTACCGCGACGCGCGTGCTCGGCGCTTCGCGGTCGCGGCCGACGGGCGCGTCGGTTCGGGGACGACCGTGTGGTTCTTGCCCGGCAAGTTCCGACTCTGCCTTCGCTGCGGGAACACTCCGGGCGGCGCAGCCCGTGACCGCACGCGTCTCGCCTCTCTCTCGGCCGAGGGCCGCAGCTCGGCGACCACGGTGCTCGTCGCCAGCGCTCTGCGCTGGATGCACGGTGCCGAGTCGGGTTTGGGCCCCTACACGCGAAAGTTGCTCGGCTTTAGCGACAACCGCCAGGACGCCGCGCTCCAGGCCGGCCATTTCAACGACTTCCTCTTCGTGAGCCTGGTCCGCGCAGGCTTCCTCGGTGCGCTGCAGGATGCCGGTTCGACGGGACTCCGCAGCGACGAGCTGGGCGTTGCGCCGCAGCGGACGCTCGGCTTCGACCGGCCGGACCCCCAGATCCGAGCCGAGTGGCTGCTCGAACCCACGCTGCGCGGCTTCAACTTGCAGGAGGCCGAGGGCACGCTTCGCCAGGTGCTGGCCTACCGCGTCTGGTTCGATCAGCGACGCGGCTGGCGGTACACGAACCCGAACCTCGAGCAGCTCGGCATGGTGCAGGTGGAGTACGTCGGACTCGAGGACCTTGCCGCGGATGACGAGTTGTTCGCCAGCTCGCACCCCCTGCTGCAGCAGGCCAGCCACGCTGTCCGCGCGGTGCTCTATCGCGAGCTGCTCGACCACATGCGGAAGTGGATGGCGATTCGCAGCCAGGTTCTCGATGCCGCCGTCCTCGAGCAGTTGGTCGCGAAGTCGCACAGCCGCCTCCGGCCGCCCTGGGGAATCGGCAGTGACGAGAAGCCGAGAGGTGCGCGCTGGCTGATGGTCGTCGCCCCCACGCGCCGGGCGAGCACGCTCCGCGACATGGACCTGATCGCGCGCGGCGGCTCACGAAGCGGTCTCGGGCGAACGCTACGCTCGTCGAGCCTCTGGGGCGGCGACACGGCCATCCGAGACCTGAACTCGAAGGACTTCGACCGGCTGGTGAACGACCTCCTCCGTGCAGGGGCGACGCACGGCCTCGTGTCGGAGGAGAACACACCGTTCGACCAACCCGGTTGGCGCCTCAACGACGCCTGTGTCGTCTTCCGATTGGGCGATGCGCCGGCAGACGGCAGCGCTTCCACGCAGAACGCGTTCTTTCGCGACCTGTATGAGAACCTCGCCAGGATGCTCCGCGCTCCAACACACCCGCTCTTCGGGTTCGAGGCGCGCGAGCACACCGCCCAGGTCGATCCCGACAACCGAGAGATCCGCGAGAAGCGCTTCCGCTTCGGAGATCGAGAGCGCGGGGAGCTCACGAAGGACGACAGGCGACTCCGAGAGGTCGGTGAGACCAATCGGTTTCTGCCGGTCCTGTTTTGCTCCCCGACGATGGAGCTCGGCGTCGACATCTCGGCGCTGAACGCCGTCCACATGCGCAACGTCCCGCCTACTCCGGCGAACTACGCCCAGCGCGGCGGACGCGCGGGCCGCAACGGACAGGCCGCGCTGGTCGTCACGTATGCGTCTTCGCAGAGCCCCCACGACCAGTACTTCTTCCGCGACCCCAAGGCGATGGTCTACGGAGAGGTGCGTGCGCCGGTCCTCGAGCTCACGAACCGCGACCTGATCGACAGCCACCTCCAGGCGGTTTGGCTTTCGTGCGTCGACCAGCCGCTCGACAACTGCATCGCGGAGCTGCTCCTCCTCAACGATGCCGGTCGTCCGCTCAACCCAGACATCAGGGCCGCGCTCGAGCACAAGCGTGTCGCCGAAGACGCAGGCGACCGGATTCGGCGCATCCTCGACCTGGTCGCCGACGATCTCACGCCCGAGCCTGCACCCTGGTACACAGGCCGGGACGCTTATTCGGATTCCATCGTGGCGTCGGCGGCAGAGCGCTTCGACGAGGCGTTCAAACGCTGGCGAGACCTCTTTGCCGCCGCCGAGGAGCAGCGGGATGCGGCGCGGAGGACCATGGACGACTACTCCACTCCCTACCGGGAGAAGCGGGCGGCGCAGACGCGGCACGCGCAGGCGGTGGACCAGCTCGACCTGCTCCAGCGTGGCACGAGCGCGCTCTCGAGCGACTTCTACACGTACCGCTACCTCGCCACCGAGGGCTTCCTGCCTGGGTACAACTTTCCCAGGTTGCCCCTCTTCGCGTACATCCCCGCGAGTCGGGATGGCCGGGGGCGGCAGACCTACCTTCAGCGTCCGCGCTTCCTCGCGCTTGCCGAGTTCGGACCTCGCAGCCTCGTCTATCACGAGGGGCGCGCCTACCGGGTGGTGCGAGCGCTCCTCTCGCTCGGGCACCGCGAGTCGGCAACGCCTGACTCGCAACTGCCCACCAAGGCCCTGCGAATCTGCGCGATCTGCGGCGGAGGACACTTCGGCGACGACCTGTCCATGTGCCACGCCTGCGGAGCGTCGCTCGGTGACGCCGAGGTCGTGGGCAACACGTATCGCATCGAGAACGTCGCCACGCAGCCAGCCGAGCACATTACCGCAAACGACGAAGAACGCCAGCGCCAGGGCTTCGACCTGCAGACGACCTTCGAATGGGCGACCCGGGGTCAGGAGCTCGACGTGCGGGTCGCGTCGGTCTCCGACGAGGAAGGCGAGATAGTGCGGATGGCGTACGGCGCCGGGGCAACGATCACGCGCCTCAACAAGGGCCTGCGCCGGAGAGCCGACAAGCATGCTCTCGGTTTCCACATCGATCCGGTGTCCGGGTATTGGGCCAAGAACGAGGACGAAGACGCGGATGGTGCGAACGATCCCACGGTTGCGCCTCGGCAGTGGATCGTTCCCAGCGTTCAGGACCGCAAGAACGCGCTCCTGTTCCAGCCCGTCGGCGACGTTCCTTCGGAGGTCGCGCTGGCCACCGTGCAGCATGCGATTCTGCGTGGCATCGAGGCGGTGTTCCAACTCGAGGAAGGCGAGATGCTCGCCGAACCGATGCCGACGCGTGACGTCCGCAACGGCTTCCTGCTCTACGAGGCCACCGAGGGCGGCGCCGGCGTTCTCACGCGGCTCGTGAGCCAGGAGACAAGTCTCGCCAACGTCGCAAGAATGGCGCTGGAGATCATGCATCTCGCCGTCGACGGTGCTCTGCCCGATTCGACATCCGCACTCTCGGACCAGCCGGGGACGGCCTGCGTTGCGGCCTGCTATCGCTGCCTGATGTCGTACTACAACCAGCCCGATCACGAGAATCTCGATCGTCGCGACGAGGACGCTCGCACGATGCTGCTGCGGTTGGCGCGCGGGCGCACGGCGCAGAGGGCGCGGACGCACCCGATCGCCGCCACTGTCACCGGGGCCCCGGGGGAGGTTTCTGTCGCTGTCACCGTGTCGCGCGAGGATCGGTGGCTCGCGGAAGCGGCGCGCCGCGGCTTTCCCGCGCCGGATTCGGAGCCATTCGCAGCAGGGGGCCAATCCTTGCGCTGCGTCTGGCGCAAGCACTACGTGGCCGCGCTCATCGACGAGGCCGACCGTCCGGCTCTGCAGCCACTGGAGGACCTTGGCTTCGAAGTGATTCGGTTCGAGGATCCCGTGGGCTGGAACGCGACGTTCGCGCGGCTGGCTTCCGCCCTGGGGCAGGCGTCATGAGCGACCTCGCCTACGCGCCCGGAAGCCTCGTCAGCGCCCGCGGGCGCGAGTGGGTCGTCCTCACCGGAAGCTCGGCGGAGACGCTCTGCGTCCGTCCTGTCACGGGATCGGATGAGGATCGGACGCTCATCCACCTGCCGCTCGAGATCGAGCCGGTTCGCGAGGCACGGTTCCCGTTGCCCACCGCGCATCAGCTCGGTGGTCACGACTCTGCTCTCCTGCTTCGCGATGCACTGCTGCTCTCGCTGCGACGGGGCGCCGGGCCCTTTCGGAGCTTCGGACAGATCTCGGTCGAGCCGCGAGCCTACCAGCTCGTGCCGCTGCTCATGGCGCTCAAGCTCGATCCGGTGCGCCTGCTCATCGCCGACGACGTCGGTGTCGGCAAAACGATCGAGGCCCTGCTCATCGCACGCGAGCTGCTCGACCGCGGCGACATCGATCGCACCGTCGTCCTCTGTCCGCCGCATCTCGTGGACCAGTGGGTCACCGAACTCGACGTTCGCTTCAACATCCGCGCCGCGCCCGTCACCGCCCGGAGCGCGCGGCGCCTGGAACGGGGCATTCCACCGGGCGTCAGCATCTTCGCGGTGCACCCGCACACGGTCGTCAGTCTCGACTACATCAAGACCCGGGAGAGGCGCGACCACTTCCTCCAGGCGTGTCCCGACTTCGTGATCGTCGACGAGGCCCACACATGCGCCTCGTCCGGCCGGGGCCGTCATCAGCGGTACGAACTGCTCCGGGGTCTGGCCGACAGCGCGTCGCGGCACCTCGTCATGCTCACTGCGACCCCGCACAGCGGCGATGACGCTGCCTTCTACCGGCTGCTCGGCCTGCTCGCCCCGGACTTCGAGCGCCTGGCGGAAGTCACGGGCGCCGAGCGCGCGCGTCTCCGCGAGCGCCTCGCGAACCACTTCGTCCAGAGACGGCGCCCCGACATCGCCGAGTGGCGCGAGGGCGATCTCTTCCCGCGTCGCAAAACGAAAGAGATCACCTACAAGCTCAGCGGCGCCTGGGAGGCGTTCCTCCACGACGTGCTCGACTACTGCGCCGAGGTCGTCGAGACGGGCACCGGTGACGAGCAGCGGCAGTGCCTCAATTTCTGGGGAACGCTGGCGCTGCTTCGCTGTACGGGGTCGAGTCCCGCTGCGGCCGTGCTCGCCCTGCGCACCCGCGCTGGCGAGGATCTCGATGAACAGGCCCGCGAGGATCTTCTCGATCGCATCTTCGACGGCGACGTCGACGCGCTGACAGCGGACGACGTCGAGCCCCCGGCCGGCGGTGACAGCCCGGCATTGGCACGGCTGATTGAGCAGGCAGAGAGACTCGCGGGCCAGAGAGGCGACCCGAAGCTAAGGGTCGCCTCGGAACACGTCACGGAGCTGGTCGAGGCCGGATTCAACGTGGTGGTCTTCTGTCGCTTCATTGCGACGGCCCGCTACGTCGCCCGCCACCTCCGCGAAAACCTGAAGGGTGTCGCCGTCGGCGCCGTGACCGGCGAGATGCCCCCTGAAGAGCGCAAGGAGCGTGTGGCGCGGACCGGCGCGGCCGAGAGCGCCAGGGTCATGGTCGCCACCGACTGCCTGTCGGAGGGCATCAACCTGCAGGAGCACTTCGATGCCGTCGTTCACTACGACCTCTCGTGGAACCCGACGCGCCACGAGCAGCGGGAGGGTCGTGTCGACCGCTTCGGTCAGCCGAGCAAGACCGTGCGCGCCACGCTCCTCTACGGTGTCAACAACCCGGTGGACGGCGCCGTGCTCCAGGTCATCCTGCGCAAGGCGGCGCGCATCCGGGAGGAGCTCGGCGTTCCCGTACCTGTGCCCGACGAGGGCCGCTCACTCACGCAGGCGCTGCTCAAGGCCGTGCTCCTGCGGCGGCGGGGCCGTAGCGGCGTCGACCAAGGCCGACAGCTCGAGCTGTTCGACGACGATTGGGAGGACGCAAAGGCGAAGGCGAAGAAGAACCGGACCGTGTTCGCCCAGCGGCGCATCAAGCCCGACGACGTGCTGCCCGAGTGGCGCAAGAGCCTCGCCGCGGTCGGCGGTCGCGACGACGTGCAGCGCTTCGCGGGCCGCGCTCTCGCCCGGCTCGGTTCCGGGCTAGAACCGCTCGGGCGGGGATTCAAGGTCCCGACCACGCCGCTGCCGGCCGAGGTTCGCGAGCGTCTGGCAGCCGAAGACATCGCAGGCACGGTCGCCATCGACTTCGCGTACCCGCCGGCGCCCGGATGCCGTCCCGTGCAGCGCAGCCATCCCCTCGTCGCGGTGCTCGCCGAAACGCTGCTCGGGCGGACCCTCTCGGTCGATGACGGCGACGTTTCGGCCGGCGACCCGTCGGTGCTCGGGCGCGCCGGTTGCTGGATCTCCGAGGGCGTGCGAGCCCGCGCCACCGTCGTGCTGCTGCGGCTGCGCCACCAGCTTCTGTCGCGAAAGCTAGGCCGGGAGCCGCTGATGGTCGAGGAGGCGACCGCCCTGGCCTGGGTCGGCCCGCGAACGGCGGCGCCGATCACCGGACCCGAGGCGCTGGCTCTGCTCGCGCTCCCGCCCGCCGACGATCCCCCGCGGCACGTTCGAGAGCGGGAGGTTGCACGTGCCCTCGCCGCGCTTCCCGAGCGCGCGGCGGACATCGAGGCCTTCTCGAGCGCGCGCGCAAGCGCCCTGCTCGCCGACCACTTGCGCGTCCGCGAAGCCAGTCGGGCCACCGGGAGCACCGCCGTACAGGCCGTTCCGCGCCCCGACGTGATCGGCGTCTACGTGCTCCTGCCGAGGGTGGCGTGACGATGGCGCCTCGCGGAAGCCGCCCGGCCGAGGCACGAATTGCCTTCGACGCCCTCTCGATCGTGGGCGGCCTTCTCGGGGCGGAGTGGCTCGGTCGGGTGGCGCAGCGCCGGGCCGGCTCGCAGGAGGCGGCCGACTACCGCATTCCGAAGGGGCTCGACGTCCGCGACGAAATTGCCCGGAGCTGGCGCATCGCCCAGGCGTGCTTCCGCGAGCTCGAGGCAGGCCGCGCCGCGAGTGGCGACGCCCGCACGCTCGCCGAGCGCTTCGTCGAGCCCTTGCTGCGCGACGCGTTCGGTTTCGCGTCCGTGGCGGGCGCGGAGCCGAGGACGATCGACGATCGCGTGTATCCGGTCCGGTTCTTCGCCCTCGGCGACCGGATTCCCGTCGTCGTCGCGCGGGTGGGAGCGGGCCTGGACACCCTCCTGCCCGAGCTCGGCGACGACCAGCGCCGCCGTAGCGCGTTCGGGCTCCTGCAGGAGACCCTGAACGCGTCCGGCGAGATGTTCTGGGGCCTCGCCACGGACGGGCTCTCGCTGCGCATCGCGCGCGACAACGCGAGCCTCACGCGGCCGGCGTGGATCGAAGCCGACCTCGGCCGGATCTTCACGGAGGACCTGTACCCCGACTTCGCCGCGCTCTGGCTGCTCGCGCACGAGTCGCGCTTCGGCCGCGCCGGCGAGCCGGACGGGACATGCCCGCTCGAGGCGTGGCGGAAAGCCGGGCGGGAAGAGGGGACTCGGGCGCGGGAAAGGCTGAGCGCCGGCTTCCAGGATGCGCTCGAGATTCTGGGGCAGGGGTTCCTTTCCCATCCCGCGAACACGACGCTCCGGGCCGCACTGCACGCGGGGGGCCTGACGAGGGACGGGTATTTCGGGCAGCTTCTGCGACTGGTCTACCGGCTCGTCTTCCTGCTCACGGTCGAAGAACGGGACCTGCTGCACCCGAAGAACGCGTCCCAGTCGGCCCGCCGCCTCTATGCCGATGGCTACGGCCTTCGCCGGCTTCGCGATCGGGCCGTCCGCCGCAGCGCCCACGATCGGCAGGGCGACCAGTGGGAGGTCGTCAGGATCGTCTTCCGCAGCCTCGCCGGCGGCGAACTCCGTCTCGGGCTGCCCGCCCTCGCCGGCCTGTTCGCGCCGGAGGAGTGCCCGGATCTCGATGCGGCGAGACTCGAGAACCACGCGCTTCTCGGAGCGCTCTTCCATCTTGCGTGGCTTCGCGAGCCTTCCGGGCTCGTTCGCGTGAACTGGCGCGACATGGGTGCGGACGAGCTCGGCTACGTCTACGAGGGCCTTCTCGAGCTGGTCCCGCAGATCACCGGGGACGGCCGGTCGTTCTCCTTCGCGGGCGCCGGCGAGAGCCGGGGCCATGCGCGGAAGACGACCGGCAGTTACTACACGCCAGACGAGCTCGTGCAGGTCCTGCTCGACAGCGCCCTCGACCCCGTGGTCGAACGCACGGTCGACGCACATCCCGAGCGTCCCGTCGATGTCCTTCTGGACTTGGCGATCGTCGACCCCGCTTGCGGGTCGGGGCACTTCCTGCTCGCGGCGGCGCGCCGGCTCGCCGACCGCGTCGCGCGCATTAGGGCGGGGGGCACGCCCACGCCGGACGACTATCAGCGTGCCCTCCGCGACGTCGTCCGGCGGTGCATCTACGGCGTCGACAGGAACCCGCTGGCCGTCGAACTCTGCAAGGTGAGCCTCTGGATGGAGTCGCTCGACCGGGGCCTGCCCCTCACGTTCCTCGAGAGTCACGTCCGCTGCGGCAACTCGCTCATCGGCGCGACCCGCGCGCTCATGGGCGATCAGGTGCCCGACGCCGCGTGGACGGTCCTGGAGGGAGACGTCAGCCAGGTCACCCGGGCGCTCAAGAAGCGCAACCGGGAGGAGATTGCCGGTCAGCGGCGGCTACTGCTCGAACCTCGAAGCGAAACGGCTACCCTGCGCGACGCCATACGCGCCGTCGAGCAGGCCCCGGACGCCGACGCCGCCGCCCTGGCCGCAAAGCAGCAGCAGTGGAACGCGGTGCTCGCCTCGGAGGCCTACGAGCACGAGAAGCTCGTGGCCGACGCGTGGTGCGCCGCCTTCCTGTGGCCCAAGGACGAACCCGGCCCGGCCGTCGAGGAGGCGCCGACGACGGCGGCGTGGCTCGCGCTCCGCGACGGGGAGGGGCCGCCTTCCCCGATGCTCGTCGAGACCACGCGGCAAATCGCTGAGGACTACGGCGTGTTCCACTGGGCGCTTGCGTTTCCGCATGTCTTTTCGCGTGGCGGCTTCGACGTCGTGCTCGGCAACCCGCCGTGGGAGCGAGTCAAGCTCCAGGAGCAGGAGTTCTTCGGCAAGCGCGAGCCCTCGATCGCGACAGCACGAAACGCTGCCGCGCGAAAGGAGCGCATCGCAGCGCTGCCAGCCACGGACCCGGTGCTCTGGAAGGAGTGGAGCCGGGCGACGCGCATCGCGCAGGGGCAGAGCCACTTCGTGCGGCAATCTGGCCGTTACCCACTGTGCGGAAGGGGCGACGTGAACACGTACGCGTTGTTCGCGGAGCACAACCTCCGCGTGCTGGGTTTGCGCGGTCGTGCTGGATTCATCGTGCCGAGTGGTATCGCAACGGATGACACGACCAAGGATTACTTCCAGGCCATCATGACGACGCGGGCTCTACAGTCGATGTGGGAGTTCGAGAACGAGGGTTTCTTTACGGCTGGCAAGGGCCACATGCTGCGGTTCGCTCTGACCACTCTCTCCGGTGGGGGCGACCCGCCGTTATCGGCCGATTTCCTGTTTCAGGGGCAGGCGATCTCCGACGCCGACGATCCGGAGCGCCACTTCACCCTGAGCGCAGGCGATATCGAGACCATCAATCCGAACACCGGAACCTGCCCCATCTTTCGGACGAAGCGTGACGCCGCCATCGCGCTCGCGATCTACCGGCGCACCGGCGTGCTCTGGCGCGAGGCTGCCCCGGACGGCAACCCGTGGGGCTTGAGATTCCTGCGCATGTTCGACATGGCGAACGACTCCGGCCTGTTCCGTACGCGGGCTGAGTTGGCTTCGGCCGGGTGGCGGCTGGATGCCGACTGGTTCGAGAAGGACGGAGACGTCATGTTGCCTCTGTACGAGGCGAAGATGAGCCACCAATACAATCACAGGAGCGGCACGTTTGAGGGTGCGCCCGTGGGAAAGAGACCACACCGGTTGCCATCCCCATCTGACGTGCAGCTCGCCGATCCGAAATACGCGCCGCTGCCGTTCTATTGGGTCGCAGAGGAGAAGGTCGATGCGCAGCTCGATGGGGTCTGGGATCAGGATTGGCTACTCGGTTGGCGCGACGTGACAGATTCGCGAGCGAGTATACGTACCGTTGTCGCATGCATCATTCCGAGGGTCGCAGTGAACGACAAGTTTCTGCTGATGATGCCGTCTCATGCTCCCCAGCTCGTAGCGGCGCTCTACGCGAACTTATCGAGTATAGCCTTTGACTATTGCGCAAGGCAGAAGGTCGGCGGGCTTAGCTTGAAGTACTTCACCATGCGGCAACTTCCGGCAATCGGCCCTGAGGCGTATGCGATGCCTGTGGCCTGGGCGCCCTCAACGCGAGTTCGCGACTGGCTCCTCCCGCGTGTCCTGGAACTCACCTATACCGCATGGAACCTGAAGGCGTTCGCCGAGGGCTGCGGTGACGACGGCCCGCCCTTCCTCTGGGATGCGGAGCGCCGCTTTCGGCTTCGGTGCGAGATCGACGCCGCCTTCTTCCACTTGTACGGCATCTCGCGGGACGACTCCGGTTATATCCTCGACACGTTTCCGGTGTTCGCGCGGTCGGAGGCGCGTGAGTACGGCGAGTATCGGACGAAGCGAGTGGTGCTGGAGACCTATGACGCGCTGGCGGCGGCGGCGGCCGCGAAAGGTATACCCTACGACTCGCCGCTCGGACCACCGAGGAGGGCGACATGAGCCGATTCCGCCTCCGCGAGATCCAGGCCCGCAACTACCGCTGCTTCGAGGAGTTGACGCTTCCGATCGAGGAAGACACCACTGTCCTTTTCGCCGAGAACGGCGGTGGAAAGACCGCGCTGCTCACGGCTCTCGCGATGGGCTTCGGCGTGTTCCAGAGGGGGTCGCCGAAGACCTCGCGGTTCAGCGCAGCGCGCGACATCAGGTTGCGGACGCTCGACGAGAGGGGGCGAAGGGAGCCGGTCGGTCGCTGCGAGCTTGCGTGGACCGCGGATGTGGGGGAAACCGAATCCGTGACGTGGTCGACGGCGGCTCAGCCGGGATCGGGACGGACCACGAAGCGGCATCGACCGATTCTCGAGGCGCTGGAGCGGGTTCGAACGCCTGGCGATCGGTGGCCGTTGCTCGCATGGTACGGCGTCGATCGGTTGGGACGGCAGCGGGACCGCCGTGGCAAGGTCGAGCGCATGGGGGACCGCTGGGAAGCCTACGACTCTTCGCTCGAACCGGACCTCGATGAGGCGCCGCTGCTGCAGTGGCTCCAGGACGAGATGCTCGGAGACGTGAGCCGGAGGGACCGGGCAGAATCGGAGCGCTTCTTCCACAAGGCCGTGCTGGAAGCGGCGGTTCGGGCAACCCCGCGTGTCGAGGACGCCTGGTACGACGCTACGGTGCAGAATCCCGTGGTGCGCTTCGAGGACGGGCACGCAGCCCCGTGGTCGGAGCTGTCCGACGGCTACCACGTGTTCATCGCCTTGATCGCGGACATCGCCCGCCGCGCGGTCATGCTCAACGAGTTCGACGGCGCCGACGCGCCCGCACGCGTGGAGGGCGTGGTGCTCATCGACGAGCTCGACCTGCACCTGCACCCAAGCTGGCAGCGGGTGGCGCTTCCACGGCTTCGCGACGCCTTCCCGAGACTGCAGTTCGTCGTTACCACGCACTCCCCGCAGGTGTTGAGCAGCGCCGAGAACCGTCAGGTGCGGCGCCTCGTCGACGGTCGAATTCAGGAGCGGGACGTGTTCGTGTCGGGTCGGGACACGAACGCGATCCTGCGCGACCTCATGCGTACCGACGACCGCGACGATGAAGGTGTAGTCGCGCTCCGTCTTCTTCACGACGCGATCGATCGGGGCGACCGCGAGCAGGCGGATCGGCTCTATGGGGAACTGGTGGGGCGATGGGGAGATGCCGATCCCGCGCTCATCCGCGCCAAGGGGCTCATGGAGGAGTAGATGCGGGGACTGGAGAAGCCCTCGCCACCCTCGAATGTGAGCCCCGACGGGCAGGAACCACGAGGGCTGGCAGATGCGGAAGAAGAGTACCTTGCTGCGCTGCCAAGCCGGACCAACAAGGTCAAGTTCGCCAAGGCGGCGTTCGACGGACTCGACAAGGCCAAGCTGCGTGAGGTCATGCGCGGCGAGCAGAAATCGCTCTGCGTCTACTGCGAGCGGGCGCTCTCGGAGAGCGATTCTTCACCTCATGTCGAGCACTGGCGCCCCCGGAGCAGAGCTCCGGAATATGCCCTTCATTGGCGCAACCTGTACCTCTCGTGCTCAACGAGAGACACGTGCGGTGTCCGGAAGGACGACCGACCCCTCAAGGCCCACGACGCAGATCCGGACCTTCCCTGGCCCACGGAACTCGACTACGAAGATCTGGTCGGCTTTACCAGCCAGGGCGAGATGTACGTCCGCCAAAACGTGCGCATGGACGGGGCGACGCGTAGAGCTCTCAAGCTGGCCATCGACGACGACCACCAAGATGAGGCAAGACCGCGGCGGGCCATCCTCAATCTCAATCACCCGACTCTCGTGGCCGCTCGCCGTGCTGCGATGGACAGCGAACAGACCAGGCTCCGGCGGGGCTTCGGGCAGGGGACGGCATCAAGGGAGCAGCGGGCCGCGCGCGCCCGCAGGCTCCTCGGCCGCGGTCAGCTCCCTGCCTTCGTGAGCATCCGCGTCTCATGGCTGCGGCGGACGCTGGGCCGAGGTCGGTGATGCTGACCGCCATCACCGTCACCCGTCTGGAGAAGGCCGCGACCGACAACGGCTTCGACCTCGAGCGGGAGCGCACGGTCGATTGGCTCTCGTTCGGCAGCAGTCAGACGTCGATGTGCATCTGGCTCTCGGCCGCCGGAGAATCCCGGTTCCTCGCGGCCGCTTCGCGCGCGGACGTCATCGCCGGGTTGGGCGGCCTCGGCACGGCGTGCACCGACCGGCTCCCGAGCGTCGCCGCCGGCGCCCTGGCCGTCAGCGACGTCGCCGCACTGCATCGCCTGCTGCGCCGCGCGTTCCAGCTCTCGCGGACGCTGCCGGATGCGCTGCTTCGCGTCTTCGAGGACGAGACCGCGAATCTGCCGCGGGCAACGGAAGCCGAGCGCCTGGTCGTCCAGCGAATCGGTCAGGATGTCTTCCGCCGAGGCCTCTTGGAGTACTGGGACGGCCGTTGCGCGTTGACCGCCCTCGACGTGCCCGAGCTGTTGCGCGCGAGCCACATCAAGCCCTGGGCCGACTGCGCCACGGATGCGGAGCGCCTCGACGTCTTCAACGGCCTGCTGCTCGCGCCTCATCTCGATGCCGCGTTCGACGCCGGCTTCATCACGATCGCGACGGACGGAACGATGCTCGTCTCGAACGCTCTCCGCTCCGGCGCCCGGTCGGCTCTTGGGCTGGACAGGTCACTGAAGGTCGAGGGACTCCACGGTGCTCACGAGCGCTACCTGACATGGCACCGGTCGAAGATCTTCCGTACCGGTTTGGAAGACGCGAACTGACTGGACAGCCGTGTGCGGCGTGGGTTCACTGCAGGTGCTGCCCATGTCCCGGGACGACTCTACTGGCGTACACTGAATCGTGTGAAGCAGCTTGAGCGAATCTCGATCGATCCGACGTTCAGATTCGGGAAGCCCTGTAACCGAGGCACCCGTATCACCGTCGGTGACGTGCTCGGGTATCTGGCCGGCGGTACATCCGAGGAGCAGCTTCTGACGGAGTTTCCCCAACTGTCGCGCGAAGACGTGCGGGCCTGCCTGGCGTACGCGGCTGAACGAGAGCGCCGAACGGTCGGCGTGACGGCCTGACTTGGTGCACCTGCTCTTTTCGACGAGTTCTTGTCCGAGAGTCAGATCCAGCGTCTGATCCGCGCCGCGTACTCGTCGTACTCCGCTCCCAGCTTGCGGCGGAGATAGGCCTCCTCGTGCGGGATGGTGTACCAGTTGAGGGCGGCGAAGGCGGGGACGACGGCCAGCATGACGGCGGCAGCGTTGTTGGCGCAGCCGAGGCCGGTGATGAAGACGACGAACGCGAGGTAGACGGGATTGCGCGATATCCGGTAGGGGCCCACGGAGACGAGGCGCCGGGTCGGCTTGCGGAGGTCCAGGCTCTCGTCGTGCCGGCGGAAAACGAGGAACGCCGAGACCGCCAACCCGAGCGCGGTCACCATGAGGATACCGCCGGCGGCGAGGGGCCACGGCCCGGCCAGGGGCTCGACACGCCAGGGGCCGCGATGCACGACCGCGCCGATAATCGTGAAGAGCGCCGGAAGCACCGGGGGAAGGAGGATTCGTCTCATCGGCATGGTGTCTCTTCCGGCCTCCCTGGGCCGGCCGCCTGGCGCACTTCGCGAACGACCACCGCGAACAGGACGACCAGCGGAATCGACACGGCGTTCAGGGCGACGTACTCGACGGGGTGCAGTGCCCAGGCCCCGGTGGCGACCACCGTGTAGTTGAAGGAGAGCGCGGCGTACAGGTTGATGGTCAGCGCGACGAGTCCCGCCCACAGCGCCCGGCGCTGTCCGCGAAAGAACGCCGCCACGAAGTAGAGCGCCAGCAGGGCGCCCGCCGTGTCGATCAGCGCCATGGAGGTCCAGGACGCGGTGGCCTGCGGATGCCAGCCCTCGGCCGGCGGCGGCGGAAAGTCCCGGATCGGCCGGAGCCCGCCGAGGTGCACGACGTTCAAGACGAAGTGCCCGGCCTGGAAGACGCCGTAGTAGCCGACGAGCCAGCGCATCCGTGACGACTTGAAAAACGCTCTGTCGTAGGCAATCATGGGCGCATCCGGTCCCTCGCAGACCTCGGGAGGAAGAGATGCATCATGCCACGATTGCCGCGCTGGTCGCGGTTGCCGCGATCGGGTTTCTGGCGCCGGTTTCCGCGTCCGCTCAGGATCCGGTCCGCGGCGAAGCGGCCGGGGCCGCGGAGTGGACGCTGCCTCGCACCCCCGCCGGCCGGCCCGATCTCCAGGGCTACTGGACCTCCCAGACCTTCACGCCCCTCGAGCGGCCCGCGCATCTGGGAGACAGGGAGTTCTTCACGGAAGAGGAGACGGCCTGGCTGGCGGGAACGCTCACGGCCGAGGGCGTCGACCCGTCCGCGCGCGAGATCCTCACCCTCATCGAAGTCGACGACCGCCAGGAGATCGAGCGCTACAAGTTCCAGAGTAACCGCACTCCCGACGAGCGTCATCACATCCACTACGACAACGAGATCTGGCTGCGCACGCCGGTCCCCAAGGGGCTGTCGAGTCGGCGAACCTCATTGATCACCCATCCGCGGAACGGCCGACTCCCGCCGCTGACGCCAACGGCCGCGGCGCGGACGGCCGGCGCCTCGGCTGCGCAGGCGCGGCCGAGCGCGTTCGACAGCCACGAGACCCGGCCCTTCTCCGAGCGCTGCCTCGCATGGTCGCACGAGGGCCCGCCCATGATGCCGCCGTCCTACAACGACATTCATCAGATCTTCCAGACACCGGACCACATCGTGGTGTTCACGGAGCTGGCCAACAACCCCCCGCGCATCATCCCGCTCGACGGACGCCCGCACGTCCCGGACGCGATCCGGCAGTTCCCCGGCGACTCGCGCGGCCGCTGGGATGGGGATACGCTGGTCGTCGAGACCCGAAACTACGCCGAGCGGAGACGCTTCCGAGGATCCGGCGCTGGCCTCCACGTCGTGGAACGCTTTACCCGCACCGGCGCCGATCGGATTCACTACGAGTTCACAGTCACCGATCCGGCGACGTGGACGAGCGAGTGGAGCGCGGAGATTCCGCTGGTCAAGACGGACGGCCCGCTGTTCGAGTACGGGTGCCACGAGGGCAACCACGACATTCGCCACATCCTCGAGATCCACCGCAACCTCGACCGGCAGGCGGCTGTCGAAACCTTGGGGACGGATTCCCGGTAGGGACCGGGCCACCCGCCCGCATGGCGTCAGGCCGGAGCGCGTCTGAGGCCCCGGACGGTCGTCGCGCCCGGCGCGCTGGTCAGGGCCTCCCGAATGAGTCAGAGCGGCGGTGCGCGTTCGTGCCAGTCCGTCGATTGCTCGCAGGCGTGCGCGAGGGCGAGCACGTCGACTTCGCCCAGGGCGCGGTCGCTGATCTGCAACCCGACGGGCAGATCCTCCCGGCTGAATCCGCAGGCGACGGTGATCGCCGGAGTGGAGTTGCCCCAGCTATGCGGAGTTTCTGCATAGCTGGGGCAACCTCGGTCCCGAACTCTGCATGAACGGCGAACGGTAGTCGGGTCTCGGTTCGCACGTCGCGTCAGATCCAGCGCCTGACCCGCGCGGCGTACTCCTCGTAGGCGGCGCCCTGGCTCAGTCGGAACCCGCCTCTATCAGCTCCAGCCCCAGCCCGTCGAGGTGGTCCTCGATGAGCACCGCGCGGGTCTCGCCGAACGGATAGGGGCCCTCGACGACGGAACCCCGGCCGCCTCCAGGTGCGCGAGCACGGGGTCGAGGTCGGGGTAGGTGACGGCGACGTGGTCCACCACCTGCCCGCGCGACGGGGAGAGCGGCCGGTCGAGGTCGGGGCCGCACCGGCCGTCCCGGCACTGGCGTGAGTACCACATCCACCCCGCGTTGGCGAGGCGCACGCTCGCGATCGGCGTCCGGAGCTGCCCACGGGCAGGAACAGGGATAGCTGACGTCGCCGATCTCGACCGCGCACGGATCGTACGCCGGGCGCGGCGTCGTCTCGCCGGTGTCGGGGTCGCGGAGCGGCGGCAGGGTCACGCCGAGGTGCGCGACGTACGAGTTGGCCGCGCAGAGCGGCCGCTCGTGCCAGAAGTGGAGGTGGCCGTAGAACAGGTCCTCTGTCGCGGCGTTCCCGTTGAACTCCACCAGGATGCCGTCGCGGGGTCGACGAGATAGCCGAAGCCCTGGCCGCTCCCGCGGTCGCGGGCCGGGTTCGTCCCCTGGCGGCGCGCTCGGCCACCGTCAGGAGCTGGTCGCCGAACGGGGCGAGCCCGGAGTGCGGCACCCCCTCGGTGTCGTCCGGCCCGGTGTAGACGGGCAGGAACCCGAACCGCTCGCCGTCGGGGTCGAGCCCGGTGAGCCGCTCGTAGAGGGTGAGGCCGTCGGTGCTCGGTCCGGTGGTCCAGAACGCGCTCTGGGGGACCGATTGCCGCTGCCCGGGGTCGAACGCGCCGGGGGCGGGAGCGTCGACGGTGGTGTACCGCAGATACACGCCGTCGGCCCCGAACGCCGGCAGCCCGGCCACGGTGGTCCGCTGCCCGGCCGGCCAGAAGGTCTCCCACCAGTCGAGTGTTCGAAGGTCTGGTAGTCCATGCTAGAGAATGCGGAAGTCGGTCCAGACCCCCATCGAGCAGAGCCGCACGTAGAAGTCGGAGAACGAGACCCAGAAGAGGCTGAGCCAGGCGATGAGCATGTGGCGGTGGTTCAGGCAGCTCACGCAGTCGTACGCCCGCTTCTGCAGGGGGCGGTCCGAGATGCAGTCGCGCCGCCCGCCGACGAGGTGCCGCAGTGAATGGCAACTGAGGGTGTAGCCGCCGATCAGCACGGCGTTGAGCGCAAGCACCAGCGTCCCGACGCCGACGCCGAACGAGACGCCGCCCGCTGCATCCTCGAACCAGAGCGCGCTCCAGGCGTCGTAGCTCAGGACGACGACGAAGCCGAGCGCGAGATACAGGAAGTAGCGGTGGATGTTCTGCAGGATCAGGGGGAACGAGTTCTCGCCGCGGAACGCGTTGCGCGGCTCGCCGACGGCGCACGACGGCGGGTCGGCCCAGAACGCCTTGTAGTACGCCCCCCGGTAGTAGTAGCAGGTGACCCGGAATCCGGCCGGCGCCCAGAGGATGAGGAACGCGGGCGAATACGGCAGCCACGCCGGCCACCAGGTCGGCTGCGGCCCGAACAGGCTGTGCGACGAGTCGCCGAACAGCTCAGGCGAGTACAGCGGCGACAGGTAGCTGCCGTAGGCGTAGTGCTCGCCCTGGATCCCGGCCCAGGTCAGGTAGACCAGGGCCGCCGCCAGACCGGCGAAGACGGCGGCCGGCTGCACCCACCAGGCGTCGCGCCGCGACGTCTCCCCGAACCCCCGCACCGGTATCGCGATCTGCACCCGATCCATCTCGATGCTCCGTTGGACGACGGGAAAACGGGCCCGAACGCGACCCACGACCGACCGCCTCGAACGGGGCGGATTAGCGACTGTCCGCGCGCGGATTCGCCGCTCCCGGCAGCGCCGTGGGGCCGGATTCGCCCGACGATATCCGCACGAGAGGTGATGGTCAAGCTCGAACGGGTGCCACGGCGCGCTACAAGGCAGGCTGACTTGTGCGCAGGTGGAGTTGCCCCGACTGCTGCGTGCCGGGGTCGACCTGGATGGCGACGACTTCGGAGAGCCGCCCACCAAGCTCCGCCTGAAGCGCGATGGGGTTGTCCGGCACCAGACCGCGGATCCCGAACTTACCCGCCGAGGCGGCCACCATGCGGCCGCGGGCGAGGCCGGCGAGGATGTCCGCCGCCGGGGAGCGACTGGCCGTAGCCTACGTGGACGACTGCGCCAACGGCTGGGGAACCGTCCGCGTCGAGGACGCGGCCACTCGCAACCGCCTCCAGCAGTAGGCCGATCTGCGTGTTGAGCTGCTCTCGCCGTCGATCGTCAGCTGGCCGAAATGCGGTGCGAGACGATAGTCCGTACCAGGGCGCTCCAGATCGTCTTGTCCTCCTGGGGACACGTTCCGCCGATTCGACGACGCGGGAGGTCTTGCGACCGCGGAAAGCGCGCAGCGGCTTTTCGCTTGCATCATCTATATTTCTTCTCTAAAATGAAAGAAATGGCGAGCCGACCTTACCTGGGGAACTTCGAGTTGATGGTGCTGCTGGCGGTCATCCGGCTGGATGATGCTGCGTACGGGGTCACGATCTCACGCACGCTTGAGGCCGGCACCGGCCGCGAGATCGCGATTGGCAGCGTCTACGCGGCGCTGGAGCGCTTACAGGAAAAGGGCCTCGTCAGATCCCGGCTCGGAGACCCCACGCCGGAACGCGGGGGCCGCGCAAAGCGGTACTTCCGAGTGACGCCGGATGGCGTGCGCGAGGCCCGCTCCACACGGGAGGCGCTGTCCGTGCTCTGGGAAGGCCTGCCGCAGCTGGAAGGCGGACGTGCATGAGCCCACCCAGACTGGCGATATGGCTCCTCGGCTGGCTGGAGGGCATCAGCAGCCCGCTGGTGGGCGACTTGTATGAAGAGTGGCAACACGGTCGGTCAGCGGGGTGGTTCTGGAGGCAGACGATGAGCGTATTGTATGGACGTGCTGCAAGATACGCCGCGGAGCATCGGCCGCTGGCGTTCCTGGGCCTGGTGGTTATTGGTCTCTACTGGGTCGGAACGCACGTACCCTTGCCCGGCGTGAACACTGACGCGCTTGCACCCGTGACCCGACCCGGCACGCTCGGGCTCTACGGGCTCTACGACCTCTTCACCGGCGGTAACCTCGGACGTGGCACGATCTTCGCCCTCGGCATCATGCCCTACGTCACAGCACTGTGCATCGCCTATGTCGCGACCGAGCTCGGATTCGCGCGTGGCTGGAGCGCCCGCGGGCGCCGGGCGATGGCATGGTCCGTGCGGGGTGTCGCGCTGGTGCTGGGTGTCGTGCAGGCGACAGGGATCGCGATCTGGCTGGAACAGCAGGCCGCCGTGGCCCAGCCCGGCTGGAGTTTCAGACTCACCCTCGTCCTGACCGTCACCACCATCACCGCGTGTCTCATCTGGCTGAGCGATGAGATTAGCAGGCGTGGAATTGGTTGGGGCGTCTCGCTGCTATTCTTCGCGGGGCTGGTGGTCGGTCTGCCGGGTGCCGTGTCGGCCATCCTGGAACAGATGCGGGCCGGATACATCGGCCCCGCCGAGCTCACGGCATTCGTCTGGGGCCTGCTCGTAAGCTCGGTGATCGTCGTGCTCGTCGATCCGGCCCGGTGGTGGTGCCGGCTTGGGAATGCAAGCAGAACAGGGACCGTCTTTGATTAGCGGCAGAGGAGCTCCAATGTTCCCGTCGACGCCTCGCCCGCCGCCACCGTGAACGATACGGCAAGCGTGTGCAACTCGTCGCCGGCGCCGAGACCCCCAGCCGCTTCTCCGGCGTCGACCGCATGCGATGGGAGTTGTGCTGATGAGGACTTGCGTATCGCTGATAGGCCGGTTCTCTGCCGTCGTTCTCGCGCTCGCAGGGGTCGTGTCCGATTTGTGCAAGGACGGGGCCTACGCCGTTCGAACGTTCGTGAAGTCTCCAGCATTCGCGACCGTCGGCGTCTTGCCGCTGACCTTGAGCATCGGCGTGAGCGCGCTCTACTTCGCCCAGGTCAATGCCCTGGTCCTGCGCACGCTGCCGGGCGCTACGGACCCCGATCGTCTGGTCGCGACCCAGGCGCCGGTCTCCTTCCCCGATTTCGAGCGTTTCCGGGAGCAGCGGTCCATCGCTACCCGAGCCGCGGCGTTCATCGGTCCGGTTCCGTTCAGCGTGGCACTCGAGGGTGCGGAGGATGGCGCACAACGAGTTTTCGGACACATCGTGTCACCGGAGTACTTCGTGACGCTGGGCGTCGCGCCCGTCGCCGGTCGGTTGTTCCAGCCAGATCTCGAGATACCGTGGTCCACCCGTGGTAGATCACACCCGCTAATCAGTTACGAGCGGTCATTCCGGGCCCGACGTGTTCAGTCAGGCAGTAATCCTCCCGTGACGGGGGCTAACTGCGTGACGGTGTGGTCAATCCGCCTGTCGCGGGATGAGGACTCTTGGTGATCGGGGTGCTCTAATATCGTCTATCGTCGGCGGAGCGATGGTGTCGCTGTCCGGCGTAGCGGCCCTACGACGCACCCGACCGGCCGAAGAGGGGCAACGCCTCTGCCAAACTGTGTCGTGCGGAGCGACGCACAGGTCAGTGACGATCGTTTGCGCCGACGTCGATGGGTGCGCCGCCCAGCACTCACTCATTGGAGCCCACGGATCACCAAGCCAGCCACTCGACAGACCTCACAGCGGATTTCGGGGCGCCGGCGGCGTCCGTCGAGGCACCGGCGGTCGTGAGAAACGTCGGGTGACGACTCCGGCGCGTCAGAGCGTC
This sequence comes from Vicinamibacterales bacterium, assembly GCA_965206705.1. Taxonomy (GTDB): domain Bacteria; phylum Acidobacteriota; class Vicinamibacteria; order Vicinamibacterales; family UBA8438; genus JAJEEA01. Next base: position 159,759 of record CBDBKJ010000004.1, read on the forward strand.
ATAGCTCCCGACGCTCGTGGAGGCGGACCGCGAGCGCGAGCAAGCCAACGGTTGCCAGCGTTGCTGCCGCGGCGGAGCGGCCGAAGTCGCGAGCCGGGGTCCCCTCGAGCAGAAAGACGATGGCCGCGACGAGCTCACTCGGCAGCCACGGCTTGACGGACGGCACGATACCGAGGATGGGAATGAGCGCAAGGACGCCGAACGTGAGAAGGACTGCGCTTGCGGCGTTGGTGGTCAGGCCGCACGCCGCCGCGAGCATCGCGACCGCAAACGCGAGGTGGATCACGCCGTATACGGTGCCGACCGCCACGGGGAGCAACGGCGGCGGGCCGATGAGGACCGCGGTCAGTGTCCACGCCGTGACGGTGCCGGCGATGAGCGCGAGCGTGGCCGTGAGCGTCGTGACGACATACCGAGGGAGCAGCAATTCGCGCGCGCGGTCCACGCGAGTACGGAAGAATGCCGCCGACTCGGAACGGGCGTCAAACCCCAAGGCGTCACTGCCGACCACGAGCGCGGCCAGCCGGCCCAAGAGGGAGGCGTTCGCGATGAACCGGGCGATGCCATCGGCGGGAGTCGGTTCCGGGATGAGGACGTTCATCTCTCCGCCGAAACGTTCGAGGATCTCGCCGAGATACCGTCCGGTCACCGGACCGATGACTCCGAACAGTCCGTACGTGCCGAAAACGATCGTCCACCGGTAGGTGCGGGTCAGGCGGACGAGCTCGAGATGCCAGAGCGTCATGAGGTCAGATCCAGAAACGCGGTCTCGAGGTTCGTCATCGGCGTCAGGGCAATCAGTCGCTCGCGATGGTCCGCGATGAGGCGAGGGATCTCACGTTCCGCGCGGGCGGTGTCGCCGACGACCAGGCGGATCCGGCCGGGGACCGGCTCGACGGCCTCGGTGACCCAGGGTCGGTCACGCAGCGCGTCGACGAGACCGGTGGCCGGCGGACGCACCTGCAAGGCGAAGACGCTGGCGCTGCGGGCCAACAGGTCGGTGATCGCGCCCTCGAAACGTATCCGGCCGCGGTCGACCACCGCCACGGTGTCACAGACCTGCTGCACGTCGGCCAAGATATGGGTCGACAGGACCACCGTCGCGGTGCGCGCGAGCCGACCGATCAGATCGAGCACCTCACGTCGGCCCGCGGGGTCGAGAGCGGAGCACGGCTCGTCGAGGATCAACAGCGCGGGGTCGCCGACCAGACAGGCCGCGAGTCCCAGGCGCTGGAGCATGCCGCGGGAAAATCCACCAACGGGTCCCCGGGCCTCGCGGAGGTCGACCTCGGCTAGCGGGCTAGCGCCTGCTCGACCCGCGTCCGTGGGAGTCCGGGCGCCATGAGGTGCCGGGCGAGGTCGACGACCTCCGCTGCCGTCAGCCACGGCTCGAACTGGGGCGTGTCGACCAACACCGCGATCTTCCGTCGGTCGACCGCCAAGGTGACCGTGCCGGCCGTCGGGCGTCGCAAACCCGCGACCACCGAGATGATCGTCGTCTTTCCCGCCCCGTTGGGGCCGATCAACCCGTAGGTGCTACCACGCGTGATCTGCAAGTCGACGCGATCCAGCGCGATCGCCGTCCCGTACCACTTGGACAATCCCGTCGCCACAATCAGTGGCGGGCCGGCCGGTCGGACGCCGGACCTCGCCGCAGGACGGTCGGTCGCTCCGGACGTGTTGACCCGCCACGCGACGATGGAGTCGTCGCCCGGTGGATCGTCCCCCGGGCGGCTCCGTCCCATGACGAGATAGGCGATCACGCCGAAGGGGAACGCGACGAGGATGATGAGTCCCCACGCCCATTTGGGGAGCACGCGAACGTCATGTCGCGTCAGATCGATCATGGCCACCGCGACCACCGAGACCGCGAGCACGGCCAGGACGATGACAGGTGTCGGCATGGCTAGACGGCTAGACTAGCCACGCGTGCACGGGAGCGGGGCGACGTTCGTAGGAGTGTGCGTTCTCATCCTGCTTGGAGCGAGCGCATGAGGTTCGTACGCGTGGCGCGCCACGCCGGATAGGCGCCGGCCGCCGTCGTCGTGGTCAACAGCGTGAGGGCGGCCGCCACCAACGTGGCGGGGTCGTGGGGTGACACGCCGTAGAGCAACGCGGTCAAGACGCGGGTCGCCCCCAGCGCGACGACCAGGCCGAACACGATGCCGACCACAACCGGCACCAGGGCCTGTCGCATGACCAGCCACACGATGGCCGTCCGGGAGCTGCCGAGCGCCATTCGCACGCTCAGCTCGCGCAGCCGAAGTCTGACGGACAGCGATACCGTTCCATACAATCCGAGCACGACCAGGCCCAGCGCGAGAACGCCTGTCCCACCAAAGACCGTCGCGGCATACCGGGGCAACAAGAGGACGCCGCCGATGCGCGCGGTGAGCGGTTGCACGTCGAACACGGGCACCGCCGGATCGATCGCGCGCATCGCGTCAACGAGATGCACCATCCGCGGCGGACCAACGGGTGACCGTCGCATGACCAGCGCCGCGGCCTGCCAACCCGACGGATCCTGCAGGATCGACGTAAACACCATGGGTCGCGTGACGTCCCCGAGCGTGCGGTTCTTGAAATCGCCCACAACGCCTACGACCTCCACTGTCCGAGTCTCCGGAAAGCCCACCCCGATGTGCTGACCGATGGCCTGTCGTCGGTCGGGCCAGAAGCGGCGGACGAACGCGTCGTTCACGAGTGAGACCTCGACCGCGCCCGAGCGGTCCGACGCGTCGAATTCACGTCCTTCGATCACCGGCACTCGAAGCGCTCTGAAGGCGCCGGGACCGGCTATCCCGACGTCGACGAGCGGAAGCTCGTGCGACGCCTCGCTGTCGTGTCCGGACAGGCGGAGTCGGGTGAGCCGAACACTCAACGACAGTGGGACCGGCTGAATCCATCCTGCGGCCTCGACGTCTGGAAGCTCCCGGACGGCGGCGGCCGCGCGCGACAGGTAGCGATACGCCTCGTCCTGGTCGTGGCCGACCAGCGCCGGGGCGACACTCGCGACCGCGACGCCTCGCGTCTCAAAGCCGGGGTCGACTTGAATCACGGCGAGAAGGCTGCGTAACGCGAGGCCGCCGACCACCAGCAGCAACACCGCCGTCGTGGCCTGGCCGGCAATCAGCAGCATCCGCCACGTCGTGGCTCCGCCGGCCGCGGATGCGCGGGAGTCGGTCTTGAGCGTCTTGACGATGGAGAGGCCCGACGAGATCCGCAACGCCGGTCCGAGCGAGGAGACCATGGTCGACCCGAGGACGACGATCACCGTGGGGCCGAAGACGCGCCAGTCGGGCACCAGGTGAAGATCGATGGCGGTCGGCACCGCCGGCAGACGGATCTCGCCGAGCATCGGCCCGACCCACGCGGTCAAGAGCAACGCGATGGCGGCCGCGACGCCCGTGAGCAAGATGCCCTCGGCGAGCAACGGACGAATGATCCGCCATCGATGGGCTCCTAACGCCAGTCGGATGGCGACCTCGCGCTGGCCATCGACCGCGCGCGCGAGCACGAGATGCGCGACGTTGACCGAGCAGACCAACAGCAGGAGCAGCGCGACCGCGAGGACGCCGGCGGCTCCAAATCGGGCAAGGGCCTTTGACACGACGGGGTGAATGGACGCCTCCGACAGCGGCGTGAGTGCAAAGGAGCGACCGGCATTCGAGTGCGGATACCGCCGGGAGAGCGTATCCGCCAGGACGGCAACCTGCGTGCGAGCCTGCTCGAGCGTCGCGTCGTCCCGCAACCTGGCGTGCACCCACCACTCCAGCTGTCCGCGGTCGTCGGCCGACTCCCCGCCGGCGTCGTCGAGTGGCTGCCAGAATTCTGGCGCGACCCCTCGAAACAACCCGGTGAACCCCTCCGGGGCAATCCCGACGACCGTTCGTCGTCGGTCGCCGATCGCCAACTCCCGGCCGATGATCCGGGGATCGGTCCCGAAGTGCCGACGCCACGCGGCGTGGCCGAGAACGACCACCGCGCCCGGCTGGTCGGTTTCATCGAATGGCCGTCCGAGCGGGAACGACACGCCGAGCGTGGTGAAGTAGTTGGGGGAGACCTGTTCGCCGATTGCGATCCTGCGGTCCAGTCCGGTGCCAACCACCGATCCCATGCGGCGGTGTGCGACCACGGATTCGAAGGCGGCGACATCTCGGGCGAGATCCGCGTAGTCACCGAATCCCACCGGTTCCTTGCGAAGGACCGCCAGCTCTCCAACGGTCGTGATGCCGACGACCCGATCGGGTGCTCGGACCGAGAGCGGTTTGAGCAGCACGGCGTTGACGGCAGTCAACGCGAGGGTGGTCGCGCTCATGCCGACCACGAGGGTCAGGAGGGCGGTGAGCGAGAACCCAGGGGACCGGCGCAGGATGCGCACGCCGTAGCGCAGGTCCTGCAGCAGCGTGTAGAGCCAGTACAGGCTGTCGGCCTGATGATGCGCCTCCTTGACTGCAGAAACCACTCCGAGGTCGCGGTGCGCGGCGCGGGTCGCTTCCCGTTCGCTCATGCCCCGCGCGAGGTTCTCCTCGACCGCCATCTCCAAGTGGGTGCGGAGCTCGTCGTCGAGCTCCCGTGCGGCTGCGGCGCCGCGCAGGCGCGTCCACAAGCTCGCCAGCCATCGCCGGAGAATCATGGCGCAGCCGGCGCAGCCTCCAGGAACAGCACGACGATCGACGCCGTCCGCTCCCAGCTCTCGACCTGCTTCCGGAGCTGGCGCCGGCCGGCTGCGGTCAGCGCGTAGTACTTCGCGCGCCGGTTCTTCTCCGAGGTGCCCCACTCGGAGCGGATCCAACCGTTCTGCTCCAGACGAAGCAGCGCCGGGTAGATCGACCCCTGGTTGATCTGGAGCCGCTGGCCGGAGGTCTGCTCGATCCTGCGGGCCAGCCCGAACCCGTGGAGCGGCCCCATCGCGTCGAGGGTCTTCAGGACGAAGAGGTCGAGCACGCCGTACGGCACGTCCGCCCGGGACTCTGTCATGTTGTCTCCCTACATGAACAGAATGTACCTTTGTCATGTTGTCTGTCAACAGGGCCTCGTCGGTCTAGTTCCGTTTCCTGGGGGCGCGCGTTTGCTGGAGGTGGCACCTCTGTGACCGGAAAACGTCGCCGCCGCTGGGGCGGAGAGCCGCCGGGCGCTCGGGTCGAATTGGCCGACGGGCGGTGTCGACGAACCTGCAGGCTGGCCACCAAGCGACGAGCTGATGCGGGGCACCTTCGTCGACGAGTCTCCAGGCCGTCGGGCCTGCTGCAGTCGATTGGGGGCAGTCCGTGAGACTGCCCCCGCGTCGACCTGCAACCACCAGTGATAAGTCGTCTGGGCCGAACACGGCTGGCTCATCCCACGCGGCGTGATGACGAGAGCAGAGAGCTGCGGCTGAACTGCCCCGCGGGCCGCGCCCCTTTGCGCGCGGGGTAGCGGGAGTCGCCTGCCCAGGGTACCGGGCCGGATCGGGGTACCATGTGGGCAAAGCGAGAGACCGGTTCACTCATCTCCAAGGAGGGACATGTTGGCAAGGGTCAAGAAACTCACCGTGGCCATGACGAAAACGCAGCTGTTTTCAGATATTGCGGAGAACACGGCGTTGACGAGGCGGCAGGTCGCGGATGTCTTCGAGGCGCTGGAATCGGTCATAGAGCGCCATGTCCAGAAAGGGGCCGTCGGCGCTTGCACGATACCCGGCTTAATGAAAATGTCTTTGTTTAGCGGGTAGGTCCGTGAGCACGACTTGATGCGGAGCCTCGAAGGGGACCACGTAGGCGGCCGGCGCGCCGGTGACGGCGGCGGCGTTCGACGTGTTGGCGACCCGTTGCGCGTTGGTCTCTACGGGCGAGGCAGTTGGAGGGCTTGGAGCACGGCAGGTCGGCGGGAGCGGAGCATCGAGAGGATCAGGGGGGCGAGGTCGAGGTGACGTTGGTGGGCGGTCCGCACCACGGTGGCGAGCACCTGTTGGGTGTCCGCCCCGCGGCGAGTGCGATTGCCCCCGCAGACTTTGCGGGTGACGACGGCGGGCCGGATGGCCTGCTCGGCGCGCCAGTTGGTCACGTCGACCGACGGGTCCCACAGGAAAGCGAACACGGCCGGGAATTCGACGGCGAGGTGGGCGGCGAAGCGCTCGGCCGCATCCAGCCTCGGCGGCTTCTCGATGAGCCGCCCGAGTCGGGCGAGCAGCCGGCCGCGGACGGTGGCCAGACCATGTTCGCTCACAGACCCGGCGTTTCGGCGGTCGCGCAGTTGGAGAGCGTCCTGGAGAACCGCCCGCACCCGAGCGGCCCACGGGCTGCGAGGATGGTCGGCTGCCAGGTGCCGAGCCTGGCGGAGCAGGTGGGCCAGACACGTCTGGTGGAGGGCGCGGCTGAAGCGGCGATACGGCGCCCACCCGTCGCGCACGAGCACGCCGGCGAAGTCGGGGCCGAGGACGGTGGCCGCGTCGTTGAATCCGCGACCGGAACAAATCGCGTAAACGGTGGTCGTCGGCGTGGCGAAGGCCCACAGCCAGTGGCGGACGGCACCGACGCGCCAGCCCGTCTCGTCTGGTGTGACCACCGGGCTGCCCCGCACCTGCCGGCACAACGCGGCGTAACTCGGCGCGGCTTGCCGAGCCGTTCGGTGAAGCACATGCGAGAGGCCGCCGGGCGTGACGGTGATACCGAATTGGGTCTCCAGCAGGTGCGCGACCTTGGCCAGCGGCGTTCCCAAGTGCGTGTGCAGCCGCACGACCAGGGCGATGGCCTCTGGACCCAACTGCACGCTGGCCGCTCCCAGCGCATCGGAGGTCTGCAGCCGGTGGGACCCTGCACGCGCCGACGACAGTGGGCGCAGTGGCCAACCTCGATGTCGAAGCGCCGCACGACGGGCCGCACCACCCGGAGGTCTTCCTGGTATTGCGTGGCCACGCGGGCCACCACCAGCGGTCCGCCGCAGTCGGGACACGCCGCAGGCACCGGCGCCCGGTGAGCTTCGTCAACCTACGCCGGCCGCCGGCGGCACCCCCGCCGACCGTACTGGGGGCCCGGGCGGCGACCCGGACGGTCGCCATGACCTTGAGGCCGGTCCTTGGCGAAGGGCGCTGCTTGTCGGAATCCTGCCCGCCGAGCCGCGGCGAGTTGCTTCTTGAGATGGTCGCGTTGCCGCTCGAGGTGGTCACGTTGCCGCTCGAGTCGTTCGCTGCGCCGCTTCCACCGGTCCCGGTCCCGCTCGACCCGCTTCAGCTCGTCGCGCAGTCGCTCGATCGCTCGTTCTTGTTCCCCAATGTGGGAATCCCCGGGACCCTGCTCGGCCGGAGGACGCTGCCGTGGCACCACCAGGTTATGCCACACCCCCGAAAATAGTACAAGTACAAATTTTTGGATTTCAGGCGGGGTCACCTACCCCGCTAAACGAAGACTTTTAGGAGAGCCTTTCTTCTGGGCATCAACTATATCCGTTGCGGATATAGTAGGCGCCGTTCGCGGCCCGTGTCAAGTCGCACGTCTCGCCGGCCTCGAACCGCGACGAACCCAGTCCGGAGGGACTAGCGATGACGCTGCCAGGTGGCGCGGCTCTCAACTCCGTCGTCACCCATCAGCGACAGCACCAGCGTGTCGCCGTCGTCCGCGAGGTCGTACGAGTAGCTCAGCGTCCTGCCCCGCACATCCGGTCGAGACCCGCCCTCGACCTCATGCTCGACGACTCTCCGAGTGACGTTCACGTCATATCGGCCGTAGTAGGCCAGATAGCTCTCACGGCTTGAAAGCTGGACCGACACCCGGCCGCTGGCGTCATACGACAGCATCCCGTCGGTGAACGCCGAACCGTCCGCGGCCGCCCCACCGACCCGCTCGAACGACGAGAGACCGAACGCGCCGACGAACCGGGCCATCTGCTCGGTGGCCCGCGCGCCGTTCAACAGCAGCGTCATGCTCCGATTGCCTTCGTGACAGGCAAACTCGTAGATCGGCTCCTCGGTGTTGGTCAGAGGGTACTCCGCCGACCACGGCTCCGTGAACGAGTCCGGGTCGTAGACGGTGTACTCCTGATGCATCGTGGCCTGGTCGATCCGCGTCAGACGCTGCACCAGACGCATACCCGCCCCGGACCCCGCAAAGGTCCAGCGCGGGTCGAAGTTCGTCGATTCGATCACCAGGGTGTCGCCGTCCCAGGAGCCGCGCGAGGTCCCGGTCCACTGCTGGATGGCGCTGGACACCTGCGGCCGGTCGTCCAGCGGGACCGTGATCGTGGCGTTGATGAACTCGTAGTGGATGACCACATGATCCGGGGTCTGGAAGATCCGGGCCGGGAACGCACTCCCTCGGAGCGGCAGCATCCCGCCCATCATGCAGCGTTCGTCCAGTGCCCGGTCCTCGGGGCCCTCCGGGATGCCGCTCATACGCCGACCTGGCATGCCCACCCGGTAGCGGCCTTCCTCGGTGCGTGGAATCCGCCCGTTCTCGGGTGAGACGACGAGCGACGTGCGCCCGTCCAGCAGCGGATGGTCGTAGATGGACTGGTCGACCCCGCCATCGCCCAGCTCGAAGTCGGCGCTCAGGGCCCGAGCGAGCCCCTCGCGGATGCGGCTCCGCCGCGTGGCAAGAAACTCCGCCTCTTCTTCTTCTGTGAGACGAAGTCTGTCCTCGAATTCGGCCGGTCGCTCGAGGGGCGTCATCGTGGGAAGCGACCAGGTCCCCTGGAGATCCGGCACGCCCCAGGGCGTACGGGGCGGGCCCGCCTCGTCGGCCGGCTGCGCCAGCGCCGAGCACGGAAGCGCCGCGAGGGCGCCGGCCAGCCCGAGGCATCGCAGGACGTACTGAGCCATGCTCATGGTCTCGTCTCCGCTTTCAGTCGCTGCAGCTCCTCCCGCGACCGGAACTCCAGCTTCGCCACCTTCCCGGCCCCAAGGTAGCCCATGCCGATCTGGGTGCGGCCATTCACCGTCACCGCCTGCAGCCCGTGGGTCTTGGTCCCGATCGTCGGCAGGGAATAGCTGGTCCACTCTTCCGTGCTGGGATCGAACTTCGCGATCGAATCGCCATGCGTGAACGGCAGCCACACCATGCCGTCTTCGTCCACCGACGTCTCGTAGCAGTTCCCGTCCTCATGCTCGGGCGGAAAGGGATACATCTCTTCGAGGTCAGAGCGGCTGTCGAGCTTCAGCAGGCCGCCACCGTACCACGAGCAGCCCCAGAACGTGGTGCTCCGCGGATCGGCGCCTGGCTTGCGAATCGCCACGGCGCCCGGCCTCCCGTAGCCGTAGAACGTCAGGCGATCGGCGAAGACCGCCAGCTCCTCCGCGGTGAACAGGTCGCTCCTGTCGTTTACCGCTTCGGGTAGAGGCACGAACGTGGCCTGGCCGGTCTCGATGTCCGCCTTCATCAACCCGTCCCGCGGAATGGCGGTCGACCACCAGCCATTGCCGGCGCCATCGCCGGTCATCCCGTAGTTCGAGGCGTTCGGAACCGGGTTCTCGAAGAGCGTCCAGTCGCGGGTCCTCGTGTCGTAGCGCATCGCCTTCGCGTCGTTCGTCGCCCCCGCGGCCCAGATGCCACCTCGCCCGTCGCCGCCAATCCAGGGCCCCACGCGTGCCCCCTCGGGCGGGCGAATGATGGCCGATTCGCCCGTCCGCGGGTTGATGCGCCCCAGCGCACCAATGTTGCTCATGTCGAACCACACGACCCCGGCGGCGTCCCGGATGATGTCGTGCGAATTCGCGGGGGGAGCGTCCGGTGTCTCCGACAGCACGAAGTTCGTCGCGTGCCCGGTCCGCCAGTCGTATCTGACGACGGTGCGGGTGATGTTGAACATGTCGGCCATCCACACGTTTCCATCGGCATCCAGCGTGGCGTTCATCGCGTGGTGCTTGGACTCGTCCATGAAATCGACAGGGCCGAGCGCCCAATCGGTGCTGCCATCGTTGAAGAACGGCAATCCGAAACCGGGCTCGGGCGCGTCGTATTCGCGGGCGATCATCAGCGTCGAGTCCCCCGTCGGACGACGGGGCGTGAACGTCATGGGCGACGGGCTCGGACCACGCGCCTTCGCCAGCCACGCCGCCAGCTCATCCCGGAAGTGGACCATGATCGCGTTCGGCTGGCGACGGGCCGCGGCGGCCGGAGTGCCATACCGATACGGGTGCATCCGGCTCATCACGTCGATGATGTTCCGCCAGCCGGCCTCGTCGAATCGGCTGATCAGCGTGAAGTTCTGCGGATGACATCCCATACAGGCCGCCCGAAAGACCTCCTTCATCCGGAGGTCCTCACGGGTGCCGTCCGGCAGCGCCGCATACCATTGGCTCCCCGTCAGCTGATTGTGGAAGTCCGCGGTAGGGGTGAGCGTGAAGTTCTGTCTGGCCCCGGCCTCGCTCAGCGCCACCTCCGCGCGGCCCGCCTCGAAGGCCTGGGCCTGTGCCCAGACCTTGTAGGGCCGTCCAGTCTCGAGCGGCGGGAAATGGTACTCGCCGTCACTGTCGGTGAACACGCTCGTGGTGACGTTCCGCCCCGGTGCCCGGGCAGACACGGTGACGCCCTCGAGCCTCTCGCCTGACGTCGATGTGCCGGTCCCCCACAGGGGACCGGCGGTCTCGCCGAACGACACGGGGTCGGCCACACTCGGCGACGAGAGCTCGACCAGCCGGTCCACCACCGGCGGGCTGATCGAGTCGATCTGCTCGGGCCGGAGGGCGTACCTGAACGCCGGCATCGTGGCTGAGCCTTCGGAGATGAGCCGTCGCACCGCGCGTTCGCGGTCCTCCCCTTCGACATTCGTCCTGGAGAGCGGCGGCCCGTAGGATGCCGCGTCGACGAGGCCTGCCCCGGCGCCTCCGGTGGTCGACATCGTCGAGTAGTGACAGGTGTTGCAGCGCTGCTTGAACAGAAACGCGCCCTGCCGTTCGCTCGCGCTCAACGACGACAGAAAGTGCGTGTCGGTGACGCCAAGCACCTGCGGCTCCATGCCCCATGCGGTGCGCATCCACTCTTCGACGTCGGCGGGCACGTCCGGCGGTTCTGCTGACGTGGCCGGCTGGGCGAGAACGCCGGACGGGGGGAACAGGAGCACACCGAGCACCACCAGCACAGACTTCATGGCCATGAATGTTCGGCTCCTGAATCGAGTACCGTCGTCGATCTCACCCGTTTGGCTCCTCAGCCGCTGCTCGTCACCAACCAGCAGGGGTTCGAGGGGCATAAGCTGCTGCGAGTCAGCAGATTATACCTGGAGTGTGTCTCCGACGATTGTAGGATCGAGCACCAAAGCACCGTAGCTTGACAGCCTCTATTGTGACAACTATACCTTCGTCGTCGACGGCAACGCAACGGCCCGCTCTGCCACTTGCGCGCCGCCCGCTCGCTCACCCCCGCCGCCGCTGCGCGGCGGCGGCCAAGGTCGCCGAGCTGGTCGTCCTCGGATCTCCGAGATCATCCGCGCCGTCCTGCCAGGGCACGACGACGGTTCCGGCGGCGGCAAAGCGCACCCCGCCCCGCCGCCGAGCACCGGCACGCCGGCGTCGAGTCGGACGCCCAGAACTGTGACGGCTGACCGGACCCGTTCGGCGGTCAGGCGGTCGGGACCGGCTTCGATTCCGCATGACCGATAGTACTCCCGTACGTCAGCCGCTGATTTCGCCGTCGTCGCTTCGGATTGCGGATGACCCGTACCCGCACCTGTTGACCACACGCCTCCGAGCGGCGGCCTGATCGCGCGGCCCCCGCGGCGATCTGCAGTGCTCCCTGACCACCGGCGACGACCTCGGGCCGGCGAGCCCAGGGGGACTCCGGTCGCGGCGTGCGTGGTCGACCCAGAGCTGACCAACCCTGCCGTTCGGGAACCCCGACTTGGCCCTCGCAAAGCTCCTCCGCCGCGGTCATTCAGGAATAACGACAACCTTGCGTCTAACGCGCGGTCGCCCCCGCAGAGTGACTCGGAACCGAAACCGTAGATCGTCAATAGACGCATTGGGGTGGATTAGGATCACCCCATCGCTGACCGGCGGATCGAATGCGATACGTCTGGCCCAACCGTCGGCCGTGCTATATCCGAGCCACTCGCCATAGTCGTCCCGAACACCATCTCCCATCTTAGACAGCCACGCCCGACGGCTGCTAGCCTTGCTAGGTAGTGTTGCTGCAGGAGCGTGGCAACCTTGCCGAACGACAGCCCGAGCTGCTTGTTGAGGATGGCTGCCCACGCGACCGCCTGGGGGCCGAGTTGCACCCCGGCGGCCCCGAGCGCATCGGAGCTCTGCAGCCGATGCCGGCCTTGCACCCGGCGGCCGCACGCCCGGCAGGCGCCAATCGCCACCTGAAATTCGCGGACGACCACCCGCGGGACCGGCAGCTCTTCCTGGACCTGCGTGGCCACACCCGTCGGCCGCAACGAGCCCCCGCAATCCGGACAGGCCGGGGGCAGCGGTGCGTCGTGCCGTTCATCGACCCGGGACGGCCGCGCCCCGCGCGCCGCGACGCCATAGTTGGCGCCCGCCCGGCGGCCGGGTCGCCGTGGGTTGCGGGCGAGCGGCTTCGCGAACGGTGCGGCTTGACGACAACCGGCTCGGCGCGCCGCGGCCAGTTCCCGTTTCAGCCGCGCGTTCTGGTCCTCCAGCCACTCGTTGCGCCTATGCAGCCGCCGAATCTCCCGTTGCAACCGCTCTCGTTCTCGCTCCACCCGTTCGAGGTCACGGTGCAGTTGCTCGGCCCGCTCGCGCCACGTGGGCTTCGACCTCTCGTCTCCGTTGCAATCGCGCTGCACACCGGGTTTATGTCACATTCGCGCCAAAAGTACAATCCAAATATTCGGATTCTGAATCGCGACGCGCTGACCAATTACGATGCCGTGACCCGGCTCTAGACGTTGCGAACTGCCGCGGCCATCGCCTCACACGCCTCCCGCAGTACCCGGCGAGACGAGGCCACGTTCATTCGCACGTGGCCTTCTCCGCCGCTGCCGTAGCTGGAACCAGGATTCAGATAGACACCTGACCGGTAGGTCAGCCAGTCCCGGAAGTACTCCTCGGCAGTGTCGTCTCCCTGCGTCGCGGCCATCTCTTCGGCGCCGATACGCTCCATGACCCTGCTGAAGTCCAGGAAGGTCATGAACGTGCCTTCGTTGCGCGTATAGCCTACGTCGGGCATGTACTGGTTGACGTAGTTCTCGACGAACGTGTGGTTGTCATCGATGTACGCGTTGGCCTCGTCGAACCACTCGGCGCCGTCCCGATACGCCGCGGTATTGGCTACCACGCCAAGCGTGCTGAGCTCCGCGCGGTGGTATTGGTTCACGCGCGCAAGCAGGGTGCGGTTCTTGGAGTAGTAGTAGGCGTTCTTCATCGCGGCCAGGTTGAAGGTCTTGCTAATGGCGTTGAAAGACACGCTGTTGTTCACCACGGCTTCATCCGGCAGGCTCGCAAACGGTGTGTATCTGTGCCCGGCACGGATGACGTCAGAGTGGATCTCGTCCGCCAGCACGACGACCTTGTGCTCGAGGGCCAGCCGGCCGAGGCGGAGCAACTCCTCCTCCGTCCACACGTTGCCGGTCGGATTCTGTGGATTGCAGACGATCGTCGCGCGCACCTCCGCGGTCATCTTCGATTCCAGGTCGTCCCAGTCGATCTCATAGCGCCCGTTCTGGTAGAGCATCGGGCTGTCGACGGTATCCACCCGGGCAGCGCGGGCCATTGCGTAGAACCCCGAATACGCCGGTGTGGTCAAGAGCACCTTGTTCCCGATCGGCACGAACGATCGCAGCGCCGCGATGACACCCGGATAAACACCGTCGGAGATGACGATGGAGGCGGGGTCCAGATCCAGACCGTGGCGTTCACCACTCCACTTCAAGATGCCCTCTCGAAGGGGTTGGGTGGTACTCAGGTAGCCCCAGTTGTGATGTTGGATTCTCTCCTGTAGCGCCTCGGTGATACACGGCGCACATTCGAAGTCCAGTGACGCCACACCCATGCCGTACTTGAACACACCCTCCGGATACCGGAGGGCCGGAGAGTCCCACCGGGAACAGTCGGTACCGACACGATTGTAGGGAGTGTCGAAATCATACCTGCCGTTCGGCAAGCGTGGGATGCTGGTTGAGCTTTGCGCCGCCGCCGAGCTCGTGCCGCTGACCAGGCCGCCAGTGGCACCGGCGATGGCGGTCGCGCCAGCGTTTCTCATGAAGGCTCTTCGATCGAGCCGGACGATGCTTGACATCGTTGCCCCCTCCCATCACGTCAAAGGTAGAATTACGGCTGTACGGCGTGGAACTGGCGTCGCAGCTCCGTCGTTCCCCCTCACACCAAGACCTCCCTGAACACCTTCATTGCCGCCGCCATCTCCTCTCGGCTGCCGATCGAGATTCGGCAATGCGTGGTATGCAACGGTGGAAAATCTCGGCCTACCAGCACCTTGCGCTTCAGGCACGCTTCGCGGAACTCCCTTGCGGGGCGTCCGATGTTGACGAAGATGTGGTTGGTGTTGGAGTCGGGCACGTCGAAGCCCATGTCGCGGAAGGCAGCGATGACGCCGTCGCGAATCTCGGCGTTCTCCCGCCCTTCCGAATCGATGTGTTCTGTGTCCTCGAACGCGGTGATCGCAGCTATCGCGCCCAGCATGTTGACGTCGCCCATGCCCCAGGCGCCGCGGATCTTGGCCAGGGTCTGCTCCTGGGCGAGGGCGTATCCGACACGCAAGCCCGCAATGCCATGTGCCTTCGAGAAGGAACGGGTGACGAACACGCGCTCGTCCTCCAGCGCCAGAGGCACTGCGGTCTCGATGCTGCCGGGCCGTGCGTAGTTGATGTAGGCCTCGTCGACGTGAATCATGGTGTCCGGCGATTCACGCAGCACGCGGCGCACGAAACGCTCGACGGCTCCGGGTCCGTGTACCGTGCCGGTGGGGTTGTTGGGATTGCAGAGATAGACCAGGCCTGCGCCGCGAGACGCCTCCGCCAGCGCCTCGAGATCGATGGCGAGCGAGCTGTCCAGATCCACCTCGGTCGCCTTGGCCCCGATCCGTCGGGCGGTGCTCAAGCTGGTCGAATAGGTGGGCATGGGGGTCAGGAAGGCCTTGGTCGCCGAGCAGAATGCCCGCACCGACCCCTGCAACAAAGGGGTGGAGCCAGTGGCCAGCTGCACGTTGTCGGTACCGACTTCGTAGTAGTCGGCGATGACCGTTCTCAGCTCGTTGACGTGATCCGGTGAATAGCCGCGGCCCATGCGCTTGTTGGTGTGGGCCTGAATGGCCTGGACGGTCTTCGGGCCGGGGCCGCGGGCACTCTCGTTCTGGTTGAGCTGGATGACGCCACCATCATAGATACCGGATTTCGCGGCCTCCCGAGTCTGGGCGCTGGCCCGCTTGCTGAACGGTGAAGTGCCGGTCAGGGCACCAGCCGCGGCACCCAGCGCGATGGTTCCTACGAATCCACGGCGTGTCGTCTTCATTCGATTCCTCCCTGGGGGGCTTTCAGAATGGTGTCGAAGCGGGATCGGCAGACCGATCCCGGGCTATCACGAGCGCAGGCGTCCGACGGTCAACATCCCCGGGCGGGCCACGACCGTCTCGGGGCGTTCAGTGAGCGCTCGAACTCCTCCCACACCGCGGCGGCCAGCGACATGCGACCTCGAGTCCCGATGGCGCCTGGTTCTTCGGCCGCCGGTGAGCACCGCGGCACCCGGGCAAGACGCTCCGGTCTCGGTCGCGTTGGTCCAGCCTGTCCTCGCGGATTGGCAGCGACTGTCCTCAGGCGAATTCGCCCCCCGCAGCCAGCGCGGTGCCCGGATTCGCCCGATGTTGTCCCAATGAGGAGCGATCGTCAAGCTCGAACGGACTCACCAGGCGCGTACGGAGGCAGGCCGACCGTGCACGGGGGCGCACGCCGAGCGGTTTGATTCGTACGGATGAGACAGGCAGGGAACCGGACGGGTCGGGGGCGTGGCGCCCGGTCGCACCGCGGGCGACCGGGGCGCTCAGGGCGCGAGAAACAACGGGGGAGACCGGGCGGGACAGGGCTCCGGGACCGTCGGCGGCAGCCCCAGGTTGACGGAGGGACCACCGCCGGATCGTCGATGATCCCGATCAGCGCGAGGCGTCCTCCGCAGCAGGGGCACGCGAGCACGTCGATGCTGCGCCGCATCAACGCCGTCCAGTGGTGATTGTCCGCCGGCGGGGGATTCGCGGCGCCGGAGGCTTCCTCGGTAGCAGCGCCGGGGTCCCCCGCGACTTCGGAGTCGGGGTGGACCGCGATTTCCGGGCGGGAGCGATCCGGGGACTCGAACCGGATCACGAGGGCACGCCACGCGGCCCGCGGTGCCGGCATGCCGTGATACAGGACCAGGTTGATCCGGGGGCGCGGGGTCAGTGCCGCCAGCCGCCCCAGCAAATCGATCGGCTCGAACTCCAGATGGGGGGTCCCGTCCGCCCACGGGCTCTTCAATGTCAGCCGGACGTGGCCGGCGGCGGTCAGGTGAAGGCGTTCCTGCGCGACCGGAGGCCGCAGGGCGTAGCGGCAGAATCGTTCGAGACGGCCGCCGGTCAGCGGGCACGCACAACCCGGCATGCAGGTCGAAGCCGTGGTGACGCGCGTGACACCGCCCCGACCGCGGGGACGTGGGGGCCCCGGCCAGCGGGTCGCCGGTGTGGTCGACGCGGGTGTCGGCCCAGGCGCCGAGCGCGACGCGCCCCCGGACCGCCGCCGCCAGGCCCGCCAGCGCCGGCGCGTCCTCCTCCCACGGATCAACCGTGCCGCCCCCCGTGTCCTCGGCGTCTCGTCGACGGAGGCGGGTTTCACGCGGGGGCTCGCTTACCGGAGAAGTAGCGGTCGCCGAGGTAGCCCAGGTACTCCGCGTGCTCAGGGTTGCCTTGGAGGGAGTCGCGGAGGGAGTCGCGGAGGGACTGGTAGACCTGTTGGTAGGTGAGGGGCTTGAACGGAATCTCACCCCCTCCACGGTCGGCGAAACGCGCAATCTCGTCCTTGTGCGCTTCCGACCTCTTGCCCGCTTCCGCGCTCTCTCCCGGCCAGTCGTAGTAGAGGTAGTAGAGGCTGAAGTCGCGCCCTCGCTGTGTCGCCAACCCAAGAGCGTGCTTGAGGAGCTGTCGCGGGTCTAGGCTAGATGCTCGAACTGCTGCCGTCCTCCGCGGAGTTCTTCGGCACGTAGTTCCTCGGCAAACGCTTGACATGCCGGTAGGCCCTTCTCTGTCCAACGCTCACCAGACTCGGGAAAGTAGGCTGGCTTGAAATCGGACTTGCCCTTGGTCGAACGCGACATCCACTCAATGAACTTGCTCTCTATCGCAATGACGCAATCCGAGTCCAAGGTTATGGCGACATCGAGATTGGGCGGGTTGGAACCGCGCTCCACGCTGACCTCAGTTGGGAACTTCGCCTCGAAGTCCAGCGACTTTGCGCCAGCGGCCTTAATGTCCAGAGCCTGCAAGAGAGGCACCTTATCCCTGTCGGTCCAGTAGTCGAAGACATTTGCGACCAGCACTGAGGATGAGTGCAGCGCCTTCATGTGCCCTTCTAGTTCGTTGCCGTCTCCTTTTTCATAGCCAGCCCGTGCATGAGCCGACAAACATCCCCGGAGATTGATCTCGACGTCGCGCACGTAGCCGCTAGTACCGAACGGAATGCCCTTCGACTCCGCCCACGCTTTCTGCGCGTTCTTTACCTCTTGCTGAGCGTTCATCGTGTGGTCTCTCTCAGATGCGCAGGGGGCAAGCTGCGGCTCGCCCCCTGCGGCTGTCTGCACAATTGCGGCGAAGTTCTCAGCCCGCCCGCGAGCGGGCGACACCGAGAGCGCGGCGGGAGTAGACGGCGGCCATCGCGTTGCGGTACTCGGCGGAGGCGAAGATGTCGCCGATCTCCGCATGGGTCGTCAGCGCGCCGATGGTCAGCCCCCCGTCGCTCTCGGGGATGCCCTTCAGCTCGTCGATGCGGCCGATGTCGACGAGGGCTCCGGGAGCGCGTCGGCGCGTGGGAGCGCGTAGTCGAGCATCGTGCCGGTGAGCGGTTGGCCCTGGTCGTCGCAGTCGCATCACCGCATCCGCGGGACAAGCCGCTGCTGCTCATGGCTCAGTCCGAACCCGCCTCTATCAGCTCCAACGCCAGCCCGTCGAGGTCCTCGATGAGCACCGCGCGGGGCCGCACCGGCCGTCGCGGCACTGGCGCGAGTACCACATCCACCCCGCGTTGGCGAGGCGCACGCTCGCGATCGGCGTCCGGAGCTGGCCCATCGGCAGGAACGAGGGATAGCTGACGTCGCCGATCTCGACCGCGCACGGGTCGTACGGCGGGCGCGGCGCCGTCTCGCCGGTGTCGGGGTCGCGGGCCGGCGGCAGGGTTACGCCGAGGTGGGTGACGTACCAGTTGGCGGCGCAGAAGGGCTGCTCGTGCCAGAAGTGGAGGTGGCCGTAGAACAGGTCCTCGGTCGCGGCGTTCCCGTTGAACTCCACGAGGATGCCGTCGGGGTCGACGAGATAGCCGAAGTCCTGGCCGCTCGCGCGGTCGCGTGCGGGACTCGAGCCCTCGCGGGCGGCGCGCTCGGCCATCTCGGCCACCGTCAGCAACTGGTCGCCGAAGGGCGCCAGCCCCGAATGCGGCACTCCCTCGGTGTCGTCCGGCCCGGTGTACACCGGCAGGAACCCGAACCGCTCGCCCTCCGGATCGAGCGTGGTCAGCCGCTCGTAGAGGGCGAGGCCGTCGGTGCTCGGCCCCGTCGTCCAGAACGCGCTCTGCGGGGCGGACTGCCGCGGCTCGGGGTCGAACGCGCCGGGGGCAGGTTCGTCGACGGTGGTGTAGAGCAGATACACGCCGTCGGCCTCGAACGCCGGCAGCCCGGCCACGGTGGTCCGCTGCCCGGCCGGCCAGAGGGTCGCCCACCAGTCGAGGGCGCGCTCGGGATCGACGGAGTTGACGTGGATGTGGTGGAAAGTGGGCGCCGGAAACGCCGGCGCGCCGCCGCCCGCGTTCGACGCCGGGTCCGGGTCGGGCGTTCCGCCCGTGCACGCCCCGGCGAGCGCCGCCGCGAGCACCAATGCCGGCGGCCGGATCCGGGATTGCTTCGTACCGTTGTTCATCATGTCGTCCGCCAATCGCCGCCGCAGCGGGGCATCCCGCACGCTTCTGAAGACGCAGTGAACCACAGGTGGTTCGGGCGGACAAGTCCAGGTCGGTCTCGGCGCGCCAGCGACCCGGGGGAGCCTGAGTTGCACCGAGGCCGGCGGGGGCGCCACGGGCTGCAAGGCGCTCGTGCGACAAGGGGTGACGAGGAAGCCTGCCGGGCCTGCGTGACCGCGGAGCAACGCAGCTCCGCGGAGCAACGCGGCTCCGCGGAGCAACGCGGCTCCGCGGAGCAACGCGGCTCCGCGGAACTACCCAATCAAACGGGATAGATCGCCGGTCGAATGCAGCGGGGCTTTCTGGCCTTGGGCTGCTACGCAGGCGCGGCGGCGACCGGCAGGGCGAGGAGGCCGCGCAGCACGACGCTGCTGCGGAACGCCGGGCGATCTTCGAGCAACCGAAGCGACGAGAAGCGCTCGAGCAGCGCCTCCAGGACCACACGGCCCTCGAGACGGGCGAGCGGGGCGCCGAGGCAGTGGTGGATGCCGCGGCCGAACGCCAGGTGGTTCTGATCGCCGCGGCGTACGTCGAGCCGGTCCGGCGCCTCGAACCGGTCGGGGTCGCGGTTGGCGGCGCCGAGCAGCGTGACCACGTTGTCGCCCCTCTGCACGCGGAAGCCGTTCACCTCGCAGTCGTCCAGCGCGCTGCGCACGTCCACCTGCACCGGGGAGTCGAAGCGCAGCAGCTCCTCGACCGCGGACGGAATGAGCCCGGGGTCCTCCCGCAGAGCCGTCAGCTGGTCGGGATGGCGCAGGAGGGCCAGCATGCCGTTGCCGATGAGGTTGGTGGTGGTCTCGTTGCCGGCCACCAGCAGCAGCCGCAGCATGATGAGCACCTCGCGCTCGGTCAGGCGGTCGCCTTCCTCCTCGGCCTGCGCGAGGGCGCTGATGATGTCGTCCCTGGGGTCGGCCCGCCGCTCGCTGATAATCGGCATGAGGTAGGCGTCGAGCGACCGCATGGCCGACTCGGCGGCCTCCCGCTCCTCGGGGCTCAGCGTCGGCTCGAGGATGCGGGCGCGCTGGTCCGACCACACCGCGAACTGCGCGCGGTCCTCGGGCGGGATGCCGAGCATCTCGGCGATGACGATGACCGGCAACGGCTTGGCCACCGCCTCCATGAGATCGAAGGCGACCGGATCGTGGACGGCGTCGAGGAGCGTGCTCATGAGCTCGCGGATGTGGGGCTCGAGGGCGGCGACCGCCCGCGGGGTGAAGGCCTTGTTGACGAGGGCCCGCAGCCGCGTATGGTCCGGCGGGTCGAGGAACAGCATGCTCGGCTCCTCCACGTTCGGCAGGCTGGCCCGCCGGCCGGATGCGACACGCTTGCGCGGGTCGCTGGAGAAGTGGCGGTAGTCGCGGAGGATGGTGTCCACGTCGGCGAAGCGCGAGAACACCCAGGCGTCCATCAGCCGACTGCGGTGCACGGGATCGCGGCCGCGCAGCTTCGCATAAGTGGGGTAGGGGTCCTGCGCCATCTCGGCCGACAGCGGGTTGTAGCTCACCCCGCTCTGCCAGCGCTCCCGCAGCAGCAGTGCGTTGACCGCCACCGACCGTATCGCGTCCCGCATCGCCATCATCGACTCCCTCGCCGTTGCGCGCCGCCGTGTCGGATGCCCGGGCAGCTCGCGGCGGTCGTTCGGCTCGTCCCACCCGAACCTCGCTGTTGCGCACCGGCGTCGGACGCCGAGGCACGGCGGCGGATGCTCCCTCGTCACGCCTTGTCGCCGGGCATCCTGCAGCCTGCGGGCGCCCGGCAGCCCGCTGGCGCCGAAGAGTCCGCTGGCGTCTTGCCGCCCGCCCGCGTCCCCGCCGGCCCCGGTGCGACGCGCGGCCTGGCCACGAGCCACTAGAATACCGGGGCGTGTTGCGGATTCATACCAGGAGCGGACATGGACACTCGACGTTTTCTCATCACCGGCGGCAGCCAGGGCATCGGCGCCGCGCTCGTCTCGCTGGCCCGAGCCCAGCGCCACGAGGTGGTCTTCACCGGGCGCGACCAGGGTCGTATCGACGAGGTGGCGGCCGAGAGCGGGGCCCACGGCCTGCGCGCGGACGTGACGCGGGCCGACGACAACCGGCGCACCGTCGACGCCGCGGTCGACCGCATGGGCGGCATCGACGTGCTCGTCAACAACGCCGGGGTCGGCTACCTCGCGGAAGTCGGCGACATCGACATGGACCGGATGCGGACGCTGTTCGACATCAACGTGTTCGGGCTCGTCGATCTGACGAACCGCGTAGTGCCGCTGCTCAAGGCTCAGCAGGCGGGCTACGTCTTCAACATCGCCTCGACCTCGGGCATGAAGGGGGCTGGGACGGGCACGGTGTACGCCGCGAGCAAGTGGGCGGTGCGCGGCATCAGCCAGTGCTGGCAGGCCGAGCTGCGCCCGCACGGCGTGCACGTCGTCTGCGTATGCCCGTCCGAGGTACAGACGGACTGGATGGGGCGAAGCGGGCGCAACAACCCGAACAAGCTGTACGCGGTCGACATCGCCGAGACGATCATGGCCGCGCTCGCCCTGCACCCCCGCGCCCTCTGGCCCGAGCTGGCGATCTTCGCCAACAACCCCTGGAAGGAAGACTGAGCCGGGCCGCCATCACCTCGTGGCCCGACGCGCGCGCCCGCCGCCGGGAGCGCCCTGCCTGGAAGGAAGACCGAGGCGGGCCGCCCGTCACATCCACACCTGGTCGTCGTCGAGGTCGGCGTCGGAGACGCGGGCGGCGACGACCCGCAGGGCGGCGTCTGCGGTCACGGTGACGGGATCGGTGTACGGGGCGTAGCCGGGGCTGCGCACGTACAGGTCGTATCGACCGGGGGGCGCCTCGATGCGCGCCTTGCCGTCGGTGTCGGTCGAGGTCCGGTAGGTTCCCAGGTGCACATCGGCCTTGCGGAGGGGTGATTCGGTTTCGCTGTCCACGACGGTGACGGTGACGGCGACCGTGTGCTCGGGCGGTTCGACGCTGCGAAAGCTGAACACGCACGCCGCGGCTTCATGCCACGGCGCCGCCGCACCCTCGTGCCGTGGTTCCGCTGCCGTGGCGGGCGCGGTTTCGGGTTGCGGCGTCGGCGCGGCGGCGGAAGGCTCCGCCGCCGCGCCCGGGAAGGCGGCGGTCCAGGCATACACCCCCGGCTCGGACGGGGAGGTCAGCGTGACCACCGCCGAGTACAGCGCGCGGGTTCCCGCCGCTGGCTCCGCGCCCAAGGTTCCCTGGCCGACGCCGCGGCCGGTCCCGTCCCGGATCACGACGGCGTGCCCGGCCAGCGCACAACCGGCGGAGCACTTCACCCCGACCGTCGCTGCGAACCGGGAGGCCGCCGCGACGGGGGACGGCACCCCCCAGACGGCGACGCTCGTCGGGTGCGGCGGCTGCGGATCGTCGGTCACCGTCGAGCTTCCCGTCAGGCGTTCCCGCCGTTCACGGCGGCGTCCCGGCCCGCGATGCGGCCGAAGACGAGGCAGCGGCCCAGGCCGTGCTGCGCGAAACCGCCCTGCGACTCGCCGGCGCAGTAGAGGCCGGGGATGACGTCGCCGCGGATGTCGATGACCTGCGCCCGCGGGTTGGTCCGCAGTCCCGTGAGCGAGTCGTGCAGGATCGGCGTGGACCACGCGGCGTAGAACGGCGGCGTCTGGATCTTGTAGCGCGGGTTGCGCTTCCCGAAGTCCGCGTCCTCGCCGGCGTCGACGAACCGGTTGTAGCGGGCCACCGTCTCCTCGAGGGCGGCCGGCGAAATCGGTTTCGCCTGGTACGGGTTGGCGATGGCCGCAGCGAGCTCGGCGACGGTGTCGGCGGTGTAGAAGAAGCCGTCCGGATCGACGTTGGGGGGCCGCGGGTCCCACTCCTCCCGCTCGACCGCGTCGTGGTCGAAGATGGCCCAGATGGGCCCGCCCCCGTTCCGCTTGGACTCGTCCCCGGTATAGGCCATGGCCGCCGCGAAGAAGTCGTAGCGGGCGTCGGTCTCGCTCCAGAAGCGCCGGCCGAGCTGGTTGACGAGGATGACGTCCTGCCAGTCGGTGACGCTCAGGCCCGACGCGCGGGCGAGATCGAAGATGCGGCTGTCCGGCTGCCAGATCAGGCTCGAGTAGCCCCACTGGCAACCGATGTGGCGCGTCTTCGAGATCGCTATCCCCTCCTCGACGGTCTGGTTGGCGGTGCCCCACAGCGAGGCCCCGACGCCCATCGCCGCGAGCTCTCCGTCCCCGCTCTGCCGCGACCACGGCTCGCCGGCCACCTGGTACTCCTCGGTCAGCCGCGGGTCGAACGTCCGGCGCAGGGTGACGTTGCTCGTGCTGCCGCCGGTGGCGACGAGGACGCCCTTGTTCGCCGCGATGTTCACCGTGCGGCCGTCGTGGACGGCGGTGATGCCGAGCACGCGTCCCGCCGCGGGGCCTTCCCGGACGATGCTCGTCATCTTGTGGCGCAGCAGCACCTCCACGCCCTTCGCCCGCGCGCTCTTCTCCAACGCCCGGACGAGTCCCGATCCGACGCGGGTCTGATGGTGCGTCACCCGCTCGCTCGCCACCGGCCACTGTACGGTGCGCTGCTGCCGGGGCACCTGGGAGGCCTGCGACGGGCCGGTCAGGTGGTCCTGGAAGTCGACGCCGTTCTCGATCAGGAACTCGAACGTCGCCGCGTTCTCGTCCGCGAACGCGCGCACGAGGTCGCGGTCGCTGTAGCGGCTCTGCATGTGGTCGTGGCGCACCCAGTCGAGGAAGACCTGCTCGGCCGAGTCCTCGACCCCGTGCTTCCGCTGGTTGCTCGTGCCGCCCCCGAGGTGAACCTGCCCCCCGGAGCACATGCCGTGTCCGCCGATGTCGACGTTCTCCTCCACCATAATCACGGAGGCGCCCTGATCGAGGGCGGAGACGGCCGCCGCGAGTCCCGCGGTCCCGGCCCCGATCGTGACGAGGTCCGCCCTGAGGTCCCAGAAGTTCTGGGCCTCGGCGCGCGGGGCGCCGGCTCCGGCCAGCGCCGTCGCGCCGACCCCGGCGGTGGCGCTGCGCCTGATGAAGGCCCGCCGACTGACGCGCGCATCCTTGCGTGTCGATTTGCCCATCTGTATCCTCCCTCGGTCTCGTCCGGCCACTGTACCGGGACCGGGGCTCCGGCGCAAGACGGCCGCGGTTGGCCCTGGGTTTGCACTGCTCTGTGCGGAAGCCGCGGCGGCCGGCGCCGGCGGCATGCCGCCGGCGATTGCCAGCGGCCTGGAGGAACCCCGCGTCGCACCGCACGTCGAGCAGCGGGCGTCTTGCCGCGGGTTGCCGGGGCTTCGTTACGCCGCGGCTGTGGAGGGCAGAACACCATGGGACGGGTTGCCGTCGTCACCGGGGCGTCGAGCGGGATCGGGCGGGCTCTCGCCGTCGAGCTCGCCCGTGAGGGATACCAGGTCGGGCTGATTGCCCGCCGCGCGGACCGGCTGGAGGCACTGGCTGCGAGCATCCGCGACGACGGAGGTTGCGCGGAATGCGTACCGGCCGGCGTCTCGGGGCGCGACGAGATTCAGGGCGCGATACGCACCCTGACGGGTCGGCTGGGTCCCATCGACCTCCTCGTCGCCAACGCCGGGATCGCGCTGGGCACCGATGCCCTGGTGCCCGCCGCGGACGCGCTGGAGGCCGAGTTCCGCGTGAACGTCTTCGGGGTGTTCTACGCCATCGAGGCGGTGGTGCCGTCGATGCGTGACCGCGGGGCCGGCCACGTCGTGGTGATCTCCAGCCTCGCCGCCCACCGCGGGCTGCCCGGCGCCGCCGGCTACTGCGCTTCGAAGGCCGCCCTGACCCGGCTCGTCGAGGGTCTGCGGCCCGACTGGGCTCGGGCGGGAATAGCCGCCACCACCGTGCATCCGGGCTACGTGCGCTCGGAGATGACGGAACGCAACCGGTTCCGCATGCCCCTCCTCATGGAGACCGACCGCGCCGCCCGCCTCATCGCCCGCGCCATCCGCCGGAAGCGCAAGGTCTACGAGTTTCCGTGGCGGATGTCCATCCTCGTTCGCTATCTGGTGCGGCATCTGCCGGACCGGGTGCTCGCGAGCCTGGTCCGCCGCGACAAGGAGCGGCCTGAGCAGCTCTGACGAGCCGGCCGGCCCACTACTGCGTTCCGGGAGCAGCCGGCGCCGCCGGTGCGGTGGCGGAGGCCGGCGAGATAGTAGACTCTACGCTTCGCCCGTGTTCGGACGCTTGCACTTGCCCGCCGTGCATTGAACGCCCGCCCGGCCGTCACACCCGTGGGGCGGCCCGGAGCGGGCCCAGGCCGGCGACGCGACCTGACGCCGCCGGCGATGGGGGGAGCCGGTGACCGCATTCCTGGAACGCCAGTTCGGGCTGTCGCAGTCGGGGACGGACGTCCGCACGGAGGTGACGGCGGGGGCGACGACGTTCCTGACGATGGCCTACATCGCCTTCGTCAATCCGCAGATTCTCTCCGACGCGGGCATGCCGTTCGAGGCCGTCTTCGTCGCGACGTGTCTCGCGGCCGCGTTCAGCACCCTGGTGATGGGGCTGTACGCCAACTACCCGATCGCGCTGGCCCCGGGCATGGGGCTGAACGCGTTCTTCGCCTACGGCGTCGTGCTGGGGATGGGGCACAGCTGGGAGGTCGCGCTCGGCGCGGTGTTCGTGTCCGGGGTCCTGTTCGTGGTGCTGAGCGTCATACGGGTGCGCCGGTGGATCGTCGAGTCGGTGCCGCGGGCGCTGAAGCTGGCCATCTCGGCCGGCATCGGCGTGTTTCTCGGGGTCATCGCCCTCAGCAACGCCGGCATCATCCAGGACAGCCCGGCCACGCTGGTCACCACCGGCGAGCTGCTCGCGCCGGCGCCGATCCTGGCCCTGCTCGGCTTTTGCGCCATCGTCGCACTGACCGCGCGGGGAGTGCCTGGCGGGGTGCTCATCGGGATTCTCGGGGTCACCGTGCTCGGTCTCGTCTTCGGGGTCTCCGAGTGGATGGGCCTCGTGGCGGCACCGCCGAGCCCGGCCCCGACCCTGCTCGCCCTGGACATCCCCGGCGCGCTGCAGGGCGGCATGATCGCGGTCATCCTGACGTTCCTCATCGTCGACCTCTTCGACACCACCGGCACCCTGATCGGAGTCGGGCAGCAGGCCAACCTGCTGGATGCGGAGGGCCGGCTGCCCCGGATCGACCGCGCCCTGATCGCGGACTCGACAGGCACGGTGGGCGGGGCCCTGCTCGGCACCTCGCCGGTCACGAGCTACATCGAGAGCGCGGCCGGCACCGCGGCCGGCGGCCGCACCGGGCTCACCGCGGTGGTCGTCTCGGGCCTGTTCCTCGCCTGCCTGTTCTTCGCCCCGCTGGCCCAGTCGGTCCCGCCGTATGCGACGGCGGCGGCCATTCTCTACGTGGCGTGCCTGATGGCGAAGCCGCTGGTGAGCCTGGACTGGGACGACATCACCGAGTACGGCCCCGCGGTGGTGACGGTGATCGCCATTCCCCTGACGTACTCAATCGCCGACGGCATCGGCCTGGGCTTCCTCACCTACGTGGTGAGCAAGACGCTGGCGGGGCGGTGGAGCGAGTGCCCGGCCGGCGTCTTCGTGATTGCCGGGGTGTTCGCCGTGAAGTTCGCCTGGCTCTGACCGCGCCCCGGTGTGCTGCCCCCACGAGGCCTTGCATGACGCGGCCCGCGCGCTCACGGTCCGTGCCGCTGCGCGATGTGGACCTGCCGGCCGCGGAGCTGCCGCCCGCCGCCGAGATCGGCTCAGAACCCGACGACGACGCGGATCGACATCCGGGGCACGACGGCCGTGCCGCGTTCGCGATTCGCAAGGGCGAGCAGGTCGGTCGCGAGCCGGACCTTGAGCCTCTGCTGAACGCGCACGTCCAGGCCCACCCCGGTCTGCATGAGGAACGAGTGTCGGCGCTGCTCCTCGTACTCCGGGTACGGCAGGTTGAAGCACGGGAACAGCAGTCGGTCCCCGGCGAATCCGCCGCAATTGGCGTTCTCCGCCTCCGTGTCGATCGACGCCGGCCACTCGTAGTCGGTCCTGAACCGCGTCGTCAGTCCACCCAGAAGCACCTGGTAGAAGGGCGAGAAGCGCTGACCCTGCCGCTGGCCGCCTCTGACGCCGGCGGCCAGCATCAGGTGCCGGCTGCTGCTCGTTTCGCTCCCCAAGTCCTCGTCGAAGGGGCCGAAGCCGAAACGCAGCTCCCGGGTCCTCACGTGTCGACTCCAGGCCGCTTCCACCACGAAGTCCTGCTGATCGATCCGGAACCCGCCCGATACGGCCCAGCCGGGCGTCAGCGGCCGCTGATTCAAGCCGTAATGGGCGCCGGTCGCGATCTCGAACCGGTTCTGGCCGCTGGAGGCGGCCGGCGCAAGCAGAAGCACTCCGCCGACGAGCACTGCGGCGCGGACGTTCATGGACCCTCCTCTCTGGCGGTTCGCGCTGCCGGTCAGAACTCGATGGTCTTGCTGACCGCTATTGCGTCGGGTCGGACCTCGACGTTCAGCTTCGGCTCGTCCCGCCACAGCCAGCGGCCGGCCGCCAGCCCGAGTGCCGCGACGCCGGCCCACATCGCGTTCAGCCTGTTGAACGACGCATGCCTGCATTCGGGCAAGTCGTATCCGGCCCCGGACGGGTCGGACACGGCGCCGTAGGATCCCTGGCCGTGCGGGCATTGCGTGAACCACCGACCGTCGTCGCCCTCGGTGTGAAAGGTGCCCGGCACGTAGTTCTCGTTGCGCGCGACGGTCAGCAGCATCACACCTGCGCCGGCCGTAGCCAGTGCATCGACGGCCCGCGAGGGAGCCCACGCACCGCTCGCCATGAGCCCGCCGATTCCGGCGGCGGCGAGCCCCACGGCCATCTGCCGCCGAGGCAGATCGGGCGGCACTCCGAGGTGTCTGCCCCCGAGGGTGCGCCACTCGCACTGCCCGTTTTTCAGGACGGTCAGCGGGATGTTGCTGCAGTCCCTGTCGGCGAACGCGGCGTAGGCGCCCAGGGACGCCAGGCTCAGCCCTGTCGTCAGTTGCGCGCCCCGCGACTGCGCCGCCGCCGGATGCGTTGCGATGGCGATCGCGGCTGCGGCAAGAGCGATCCGTATACGCATGGACGTACCTCCTCTCCATTCTCACTCACCCAGGGAGTTGCGCGCGGGCGCAGAGCGCCAGAGATCCCTCCTCGCCCCTGGAATGCGCGAAGGGTGCGGGAATCGGCTCATTGCGGCGAGATACGTTGACAATGGCCGCAGGCTGCCGTACTGTGCGCAGCGAGCGGATACATATGTACCCAACTGCATCCTTCGGGCGGCGTCGTGCCAACCCGGGCCGGCCATCGTGCGCGGCCGCGGTCGTGATGGTCTTTGCGCTCTCGGGCGTCTGGGCGCCCGGAGCGGCTGCCGCCGGCGCGGACGGCGGGCTCGCGGACGCGGCCAAGGCGCGGGACTGGCCGCGGGTGGCGGCGCTGATAGGGGCCGGCGCGGACGTCGATGCCCGGCAGCCCGATGGCGCGACGGCGCTGCACTGGGCGGCGTACTGGGACGAGCCGGACGCGCTGGAGGGCCTGGTTCGGGCCGGCGCGAACCTGAACGCGCAGAACGACTACGGGGCGGCGCCGCTGTGGGCCGCCTGCGCGAATCGGCACCCCGGCGCCGTCGAGCGGCTGCTCGCGGCCGGGGCCGATCCCAACCTCGGGCTCGGGTCGGGCGAGACGCTGCTGATGCGGTGCGCCCACACCGGCGATCCGCGGGCGGTGCGGGCCCTGCTCTCGCACGGGGCCGATATCCACGCCGCCGAGCCGGCGCGGGGGCAAACCGCGCTGATGTGGGCGGCGGCCAACCGCCAGGCCGCGGTGACCCGGGTGCTGATCGAGCACGGCGCCGCGGTCGAGGCCCGGACCCGGACGGTGCGGCAGTTCCGGGGGACCGGCGAGCGCAGCACCACGAGCCCGCAGGGTGCGTCGTGGTTCGACGCCGGCGGGTTCTCGCCGTTGCTGTTCGCGGCCCGGCACGGGGACATCGAGTCGGCGCGGGCCCTGCTGGCGGCGGGCGCGGACGTGAACGACCGGGCGGCGGACGGCAACAGCGCCCTGGTGGTGGCGGCGATGAGCGGCAACGAGCGTCTCGCGGCGTTCCTGCTGGGGCAGGGGGCGGACCCGGACGCGGCGGGGGCGGGGTATACCGCGCTCCATGCGGCGGTGCTGCGGTCGCAGCCCGATCTCGCGCGGGCGCTGCTCGCGGCGGGGGCGAACCCGGATGCGCCGCTCGTCCGCGGCACCCCGGTGCCCCGCTGGACCTACCAGTTCGTGTTCACCCTGCGCGAGAAGGGGGCGACGCCGTTCACCCTCGCCGCGAAGTATCTCGAACCGGACATCGTGCGCGCGCTCGCCGAGGCGGGGGCCGACCCCCAGATCCCCCTGGAGGACGGGACCACCGCCCTGATGGCCGCGGTCGGCCTCGGGTTGAGCCGGTCGACGAATCGGCGGAGCCGGCTGATCGCGCCGGAGCTGGTCGCGGCCGAATGGGGCAACGAGGGCCGGGTGCTCGAGACGGTCCGGGCCGTCGTCGCGGCCGGCGGCGCCGCCGGCATCAACGAGTCGGGCCGCGGCGGCAACACGGCGCTGCACGGCGCGGCGCGGAACCGGTTCAAGGCGGTCGCCGATCTCCTGATCGCGGCGGGGGCCGACCTGGACATCGAGAACGAGGACGGCACGCCGGCGAGAGAGCTGGTGGACCGGCTGGTCGCGAACGCGGCGGGCGGTTAGGGCGCCTGCCTTCGCGATGCACAAGAGGAAGCGGAATCCGCGGCCCGAGGGATGCAGCGGGGCTTTGTCCGCGGGCGGCTGGGAGATGAACGATATGGTGCGTAGGACACTCGTCGGCCTCGGGGTGGCGGTCCTGGTCGCGGCCGGTCAGCTTCAGCTGCAGGCCGAGCCGGCGCCGGGTGCGCGCCTTGCCAGGGGGACCGTCGTGTCGCTGCCTCAATTCGCGGCCGCGGCCGCGGCGGGGGCGGCGAATGCCGCGGACGGCCGGGCGCTGCTCGATCGGTACTGCGTGGCCTGTCACAACGAGCGGACCCGCACCGCGGGGCTCACTCTCGACACGATGGACCTCTCGCGGGTGGGCGGCGCCGCGGCCGCGTGGGAGCACGTCGTACGGCGCCTGCGCGCCGGCGAGATGCCCCCGTCGGGCCGCCCCCGGCCCGACGCCGAGACCGCGCACACCTTCGTCTCGTGGCTCGAGGGCGAGCTCGACCGTGCCGCCCTCGCCGCCCCCGACCCGGGGCGTTCGGCCGTGCACCGGCTCAACCGCGTGGAGTACGCGAACGCCGTCCGCGACCTCTTCGGCCTGGAGATCGACGCCCAGGCCCTGCTGCCGGCCGACGACGAGCATCACGGCTTCGACAACATCGCCGAGGTGCTCTCGGTCTCGCCGACCCTCATCGACCGCTATCTCGCCGCGGCCCAGCGCATCAGCCAGCTCGTCGTCGGCGACACCGCGCTCCGGCCGGTGGCCCACACCTACCCGGTGCACGGGGGGCTGAACCAGGACGGCGCGGTGAGCCTGGATCTGCCGCTGGGGTCCCGCGGCGGCGTCGCCGTCGAGCACCACTTCCCGGTGGCCGGCGAGTACGTCATCCGCGTCAGCCTGCGCAAGCAGGAGTACGGCTACGTGCGCGGCATGGGCCGGCCGCATCTCATGGACGTCCGCCTCGACGGCGCCAGCGTCGGCACGTTCACCGTCGGCCGCGAGTGGGAGGACGGCCAACTGCCCCCCATGGGCTACGCCGGCAAGTTCGATCAGGTCTACGACTCCCGGTCGTTCCCGGAATGGGAGCTGTACGCCCTCGCCGCCGACAAGGGGCTCGACGTGCGCACCACGGTGACCGGCGGCCGGCACCGGGTGGGGGTGGCGTTCGAACGCCAGTCGGCCCTGCCCGAGGGGCTGCTGCCGCTGCCCGCCGACCGGTCGACCTACTCGCACGGCCAGGACGAGATGCAGGACGGCAACCCCGCGGTGTCGGTGCTGCAGATCATCGGTCCCTACGACCCCGACGGAACCGCGGATCTGGCGAGCCGGGACGCGCTGTTCACCTGCGAACCGGCCGGCGCCGCTGTCGAGGCCGAGCGGGCGTGCGCGGAGACGATTCTGTCGGCACTGGCCCGCCGCGCGTTCCGCCGGCCCGCCGCCGGGGCCGACGTCGACACGCTGCTGGACTTCTACGAGATGGGGCGGGCCGAGGGCGGCTTCCAGAGCGGCATCCAGGCCGCGGTCGAGCGCCTGCTCGTCGACCCCGAGTTCCTGTTCCGCATCGAGGCCGACCCGGCGGGGGCCGCCCCGGGGACCGCGTACCGCGTCAGCGACCTCGAGCTGGCGTCGCGCTTGTCGTTCTTCCTGTGGAGCAGCATTCCCGACGACGAGCTGCTCGTTCTCGCCGAGCGCGGCGAGCTGAGCGACCCCGGCGTCCTCGACCGGCAGGTCGGGCGCATGCTCGCCGATCCGCGGTCGCGGGCCCTCGTCGAGAACTTCGCGGGCCAGTGGCTGCAGCTCCGCAAGCTGCGGAACGTGGTGCCGGACACCGCCACCTACACCGCGTTCGACGAGAACCTGCGCGAGGCGATGTGGCAGGAGACGGAGTTCTTCCTCGAGGACCAGCTGCGCGAGGACCGGCCGCTGCTCGACATGCTGCGGGCCGACCATACCTTCGTGAACGCCCGGCTCGCCCGCCACTACGGCATTCCCGACGTGTACGGCGTCCATTTCCGCCGGGTGGACTATCCCGACGAGAGCCGCGGTGGGCTGCTCGGCCACGCCAGCATCCTGACCATCACGTCGTACGCGAACCGCACCTCGCCGGTGGTGCGCGGCGTCTGGCTGCTCGAGAACTTCCTCGGGACGCCGCCCTCGCCGCCCCCGCCCGACGTTCCGAGCCTGCCGACCGCGGGCGAGGACGGGGCGCCGCGCTCGGTGCGCGAGCGGCTCGAGCAGCACCGGGCGAACGCGGTGTGCGCGACCTGCCACAACGTCATCGATCCCCTCGGGTTCGCCCTGGAGTCGTTCGACGCCATCGGGCGCTGGCGGACCACCAACGAGGGGGGGACGCCGTTCGACACCGGTATCCCCATCGACGCCTCGGGCACCCTCGTCGACGGCACCGAGGTGCATGGGCTGGCCGGGCTCCGCGGCGTCATTCTCGACCGCGAGGAGCAGTTCGTGGAGACCGTCACCGAGAAGATGCTGACCTATGCGCTCGGGCGCACCCTCGAGCACTACGACATGCCGGTGGTCCGGCAGATCAGCCGTGAGTCGGCGGCGGACGCGATCACGTGGTCGTCGCTCGTTTCGGGCATCGTCAAGAGTACCCCCTTCCTGATGCGGAGAGCGGAGTCATGATCATTACGAAGAAGGCCATTCCTCGCCGGACGGTTCTGCGGGGCGTCGGCGCCACCCTGGCGTTGCCGCTGCTGGACAGCATGGTGCCGGCGGCAACCGCGCTCGCGAAGACCGCGGCGAAGCCCGCCCTCCGGTTCTGCACGGTGTACGTGCCGAACGGCATCATCATGGAGCGGTGGACGCCCCTGGCGGAGGGGCGGGGCTTCGAGTTCACGCCGACCCTGAAGCCGCTCGAGCCGTATCGCGACCATCTGCTGCTGGTGAGCGGGCTCGACAACACCGGGGCGCGGTCGCGCTCGGGCGCCTCCGGCGCCCACGCCAAGCCGGCCGGGGCCTTCCTGACCGGCATCGAGCCGCTGCCGACCACCGGCAGCTCGAGCCTGCAGCTCGGCATCTCGATGGATCAGATTCTGGCGAACACGGTGGGTCAGGAGACGCCGCTGCCCTCGCTGGAGCTCGGCCTGGAGGGGGCGGACACCGTCAACGGCGTCGGCACCTGCGACGTCGGGTTCAGCTGCGCCTACCAGAACCGGCTGGCGTGGAGCGGCCCGTCGACCCCGCTGCCGGTCGAGACCAATCCCCGCGTGGTGTTCGACCGGCTCTTCGGCAACGTCGACAGCACCGACCCCGAGGTGCGGGCGGCGCGGCTGCGGCGGCAGGGCAGCATCCTCGACTCGGTGCTCGAGAAGGTCGACCGCCTGCAGGGCGGCCTCGGAAGCCGCGACCGCGCGAAGCTCGACGAGTACCTGCAGTCGGTCCGCGAGATCGAGCGGCGCATCCAGAACGCCGAGTCGCAGGGGCGGGAGCTGCCGGTGGTCGAGTCGCCGGCCGGCATTCCGGTCAGCTACGACGAGCATGCGCGGCTGATGTTCGACATGCAGGCCCTCGCGTTCCAGACCGATACCACCCGGGTCATCACGTTCCAGATCGGCCGCGAGCAGAGCGGGGCGACCTATCCCCAGATCGGCGTATCCGACTCGCACCACCCGATCTCGCACCACGGCGGCGACAAGAACAAGATCGAGAGCCTCGCCAAGATCAACGCCTATCACACCACCCTCTTCGCCTATTTCCTGGAGCGGCTGGCGTCGATGCCGGACGGCGACGAGGGGACGGTGCTCGACAACGTCGTCGCGCTCTACGGCAGCGCCATCAGCGAGGGCAACTCGCACGACGTCCGCAACCTGCCGATCCTGCTCGCGGGCGGCGGCGGCGGGCGCATCGCGAGCGGACGCCACGTCCAGTATCCGGCCGAGACCCAGCGCCTGACCAACCTGCAGCTGACGCTGCTGAACACCCTGGGCGTGCCCGTGGACTCGTTCGGCGACAGCACCGGCGAACGGCTCGCCGAGCTGTCGGAGCTGTCGCGGTCGACCGACGGGTAGCGGGGGAATCTCGGATTGCGCTCGCGCCTCCTGCCGGCGACCGGGGTACCCCCCGGCGCCGGCAGGGGCTACTCTTGGGCGGTCTGCCCCGGCTCGGCGGCTCGGAGCACCTGACGCGGGTCAGCGCTCAAACGGTCACTGGCGGCGTTCGCCGCCAACCCCGCATGAACCCCACGTCCTCGCCGCAGCACCTTCCCGAGCGCGGGCGAACTGGTTCAGGTGCGTTCGCGCCACTGGCTGGTCGAGGATGTATCTCTGCCGCCGGTGCCGGGTCAGTCGGCGCGGGTGCGGCTGGCGTGCGCCGACGACGACGCGCAGGGGCGGACGATCGAGGTCTTCCGGAACTGCGCGAAATCGACCGGCGCATCCTGGAGCAGGAGGGCTGGGCCGACCTCGCCGGCCGGGGTTTCGACGCGCCGCGCCAGTTCGCGACGTTTCTGCACACGCTCCGCTGGAACTCGGTCACCGCCACGGACCCGAATCCTGCAGCGGCGGCGGGGAAGCGCGGCGGCGTCAGCGGCGCGAAACGCCGAGTCGACGCCAGAAGTCGGCTGCATCCACGCAGGCGACGGCTGCCGCCGTCACCTCGTCCCGCGAGGCCCCGCCGAAGGGGGAGGGCCCGACCGGCAGCGGCTCCGCCAGTCGAATGCCGCGCGCGTGGAGCACGCTGCGCACGGTGGCGAGGAGCTCGACGCTGCGTCCGGCCGCGTAGGCCTGCTCGTTGAGGGCGTGGACCAGCGGGGTGTCGTCGGGTTGGGTGCCCGCCTGCGCACCGAGTGCCCGGCCCACCCGCTCGAGCACGCGGTCGGTCCCGGCCGAGGGAATTCGCTCGGTCAGGGCCGCGTGGATCTCTGCCGCGGTCCATCCCGGTAGCGCCATGCTGGCCGCCGCTGAGCGGTACCGCCCGCCGTCGAGGATGTAGATGGTGACCCCGGCCGGCCGCCGCCGGGTCGCCCCCTCCGGCACCGCCGCCCAGAGTTCCGGAAAGCCCCACCGCTCGTACACCAGCAGCTTGCCGGGCCGGATGTCGGTCGTGTAGTCCACCTCGAGCACCACGTCGGGCGGGTCATGCTCGCCGATGGTCAGGGACCCGTCGGGCAGAACCGCCCGATCAGGATGCAGATACAGGGTCTCGTCGGCCTGCATCACGCGGATGGGCGCGCCGTCGGCGTCGCGTTCGACCAGGCCTACCGCGCCCAGCGCCACGACCGGCGCGCCGCGCACCAGAGCGATCCGCTCCGCCAGTTGCGGCAGTCGCCGGGACGTGCCTTCGTGGATACCGCCCGGCGTTTCGGCCACCACCCATACGGTTTCGGACCCTGCGTCCCAGTGTTCGAGCCGATCGTCGAAATCGTCGAACCGGTCGCGCAGCAGCGGCAGGGAGCGGCATCCGTGA
Organism: Vicinamibacterales bacterium; assembly: GCA_965206705.1. GTDB lineage: Bacteria > Acidobacteriota > Vicinamibacteria > Vicinamibacterales > UBA8438 > JAJEEA01. The sequence goes on from CBDBKJ010000004.1 coordinate 194,966, forward strand.
AAGCGGAGGTTTGCGAGGAGCCGACGGCCGGCGCCCGCGGCCGGCGCCGTCGTGCCGATGCCTGCCGTCGCCGTGCCGGTGCCGCGCGCCGAGTGCGAATGATCGTCCAGGTCGGCAACGTCAGCCATCTGAACATGATAGCAGCGGACTCCGGCGCGTCGGCCGTGTGTGGATGCTGACCACGGGCCGGACCCCCGGCAGGGCGCGGTCGCACGACGGACCGTGGCTGGGTGTTACGATCACCGGCGCCGCTCGCGACCTGGTCTCCACGGAGCGGCGGCTCGCGGCTCGGGGATCGGCGTCGTCGACGCAGCGTTCTTCGGGTTGGCATGACGTAGCAAACGGGCGACCACGCGGGTGGGCTCCTGGGGCGTGATTAGTGATTGACCTGTCCGTGTGGAAACCGCGGGCCGCCACTCTGTGCGCCGGTACCGCCCTGATATGGGCGGTGTCCCTCTACGGTCTGCTCGTGGATGAGCGCCTCGTCTACGCCCTCGCCATCGTGCCGCGTCGGTTCGACGGCCTGTTCGGTATTTTCGGCGCGCCTCTGGTGCACGGCTCGTTCGCGCACCTGCTGGCCAACACCGTCCCCCTGCTGATTCTCGGCGGCATGGTGGCCATCCGCGGCGTCGCCTACTACGTGGCGACGACGCTCGCCATCGTCGCGCTCGGCGGCCTGGGCCTGTGGACGTTCGGTCGGAGCGCGGCGCACGTCGGCGCAAGCGGCTTGGTCTTCGGTTACTTCGGCTTTCTGGTCGGCCGCGGATACTACGAACGCAGTCTGCCCTCCGTCGCCGTCTCGATGCTGGTGGCGCTCGTCTATGGCGGCATGATCGCCGGCGTTCTGCCGCGCGACGACCAGGTCTCGTGGGAGGCCCACCTGTTCGGTCTGCTTGCCGGCGGCCTGTGCGCCCGCGCCGCACGGGGCAGGCAAGGGTGAGGCTGTTTCTCCGTGCGAGTCGTCGAGGGGCACCGGAGTGCTCGCCCACCCGGCGAATCGCCGCGGCGAAGACAGGCTCCAACGTCGGCGCAGGTCGCGCTTCCTCCCCGGGCGCGTCCTCTCAGCGCAGGGTGCGGAAGAACCGGCGCAGGTCTCCGACCAGCAGCTCCGATTCCTCTATCGCGGGGAAGTGCCCGCCGGTGTCGAAGACCGACCAGTGGGTGACGTTGTCCGGCACGTCTTCCACGAAGGACCGGGGCGGCCCCGTCCGCGACGGAATGCCCACGAACTGCGCGAAGCCCTGCGGCACCTGCACCGGTCCTCCCGGTACCCGGCGGGGGCGCGAGCTGCCCAGACCGTTGGCGTAGTAGTAGCGCACGCTGGTGCCGATGGTCCGGGTGTGCCAGTAGATGGAGACGAGGGTGAGAATCTGGTCCTTGCTGAAGCGGGTCTCGACGTCGCCGTCGCAGTCGCTCCAGGACCGCAGCTTCTCGGTGATCCACGCCGCGACCCCCACCGGCGAGTCGGTCAATCCGTAGGCGAGGGTCTGCGGCTTGGTGCCCTGAATGCGCTGGTACCCGGTCTCGTCGACCGACCAGGCCTCGGCGCGGGCGAGATAGTCCCGTTCCTCGTCAGTCGCGGGCGGACGTTGCGCGCGCGGGGGCGCGCCGGGGGTATGGACCCCGACGACCCGATCCGGGAACCGAGCCCCGAGCGCCCGGGTGACCCCGGCCCCCCAGTCGCTGCCGTAGGCGCCGAAGCGGTCGTAGCCGAGACGGTCCATCAGGGTGACCCAGAGCTCGGCGGTGCGGGCGATGTCGGTGCCCTCGAGGGGCTCGCCCGAGAACCCGAAACCGGGGATCGAGGGCACCACGACGTGGAACCCATCGGCGGCGTCGCCGCCGTGCGCGGCGGGGTCTCCGAGGGCGCGGACCGACGGCAGCATCTCCCAGACGGTGCCGGGCCACCCGTGGGTCATCAACAGGGGCAGCGCCCCTTCGCGGGGGCTCCGCTGGTGGACGAAGTGGATCTGCTGTCCCTCGATCTCCGTCGTGTAGTGGTCGAACGTGTTCAGGGCCGCTTCGTGCGTGCGCCAGTCGTAGTCGTCGCGCCAGTAGGCGATCAGCGCTTCGAGAAACGCGCGATCCGTGCCGTAGGTCCACGGCTCGCCCGGGGCGTCGCCCGGCCACCGCGTGGCCGCGAGCCGGCGGTGGAGGTCGTCGAGCGCTTCGTCGCTGACCTGAATGGTGAAGGGGGCGATATCCGCCTGCGCCGCGGCCGACCGGCCGGCCGCGGCGGCCGGGGCCGCCGCGGCGGTGAAGGGGGCGGCGACACCCGCCGCGGCCATCGCCCTGAGAAGCGTCCGCCGGTTCATCTGCGGTTGTGACATCGGGTTCTCCATCTGATGCGGGTTCGCTCGCGTCGCTCGGCGATCGCTGGCCGCCTCGCCGAGGCGGGCCGGGTCACTCCGGGACGTTCGGGTCTTGGGGGCGGTCCGGCTCCTCGGTGTCTTCAGGGCTTGCGGGTTCTTCAGGCGTATCAGGTGCTTCGTCTTCGCCCGGGAGGCCGGCGGTCACCGGCATGCCGGTGTCGTCCCTCGCGCCGGGGTCCTCGGACGCACCCGCGAGATCCAGCACGTCCGGCAGAGCCGGCAGATCCAGCTCCCGGAGGCGGTCTCCGAGGCCGCCGAGATAGGGTTCGGCCGCGTTGATGAGCTCGCCGCGATGCTGCCAGACCCAGTAGCCGGCCAGGACCAGGGCCGCGAGGACGACCAGTCGAATGGCGAGCACGATGATGTGCCGGAGCAGGTAGATGGCGAGGATGACGGCGACGACGAGGGCGGCGAGGACGATCTCGTTGGACATGGCTGCGTGGAGGCCGCCCGGGGCCGCGGGGCAGGTTCGCGTCGCGGCGGCTCACCCGGCTCGATCTCCCGGGCCACCGGGCACCCGTACCGCGATGGTCGTCAGCGTAGCATGTTCACCGCCGATCTGCGCAGGCAGCCGGCGTCCCCGCTCTCGCAGGGACCAGCCGAGGTCGTGACCGATCCGGCCGCCGCCAACCGGATGGCGCCCCGCTCGCGGCTGACCAGCCGAGGGAGCTATAATCCGGCCCCGACTCATTCCAAGGAGAACCGGTGACACAAATGACCGCGACGGCGTCCGCAGGGCGCCGCAACCGCACATCCCGGCGGCGGGGACGGCCGGCGGCGATCGCCTGGGCGCTGTCGCTGTCCCTGTCGATGGCCGGCGTTGCCGGCGCGCAGGACTTCCGGCTGATGGAGACGACCATCGACGAGGTGCACGCCGCCTTCGAGGCGGGGCAGCTGACGTGCCGCGAACTCGTGGAGGGCTACCTCGCCCGCATCGAGGCGTACGACCAGGCCGGCCCCGCGCTGAACGCGATCCAGCTCGTCAACCCCCGCGCGGTGGAGGAGGCGGAGGCCCTCGACGCCGCGTTCGCCGACTCGGGCCGCGTCGGTTCCCTGCACTGCGTTCCGGTGCTCCTCAAGGACCAGGTCGAGACCCGCGACATGCCGACGACCTACGGCTCGGCGTTGTTCGATGGGTTCATGTCCGGCCGCGACGCCACCATCGTCACCCGGATGCGGGAGGCGGGGGCGATCATCCTCGCCAAGACGAACATGGGGGAGTTCGCGTCGCGCTACGTCGGGTCGGCCTTCGGCATCATCCGGAACGCCTACGACCCGACCCGCAACCCGAGCGGGTCGTCGGGAGGCAGCGGCGCCGGCATCGCCGCGAACTTCGGCCTCGTCGGCATCGGCGAGGACACCGGCGGCTCCATTCGGGGTCCGGCCGCGGTGCACAGCCTGGTCGGCCTGCGGCCGACGGTGCCCCTGGTCAGCCGCTACGGGATGATGCCCGCCAATCCCTCGAGCGATACGCTGGGCCCGATGACCCGCACCGTGCGGGACACCGCGGTCCTGCTCGACGCGATCGCCGGCTATGACCCGAACGACCCGGTGACCGCCTATGCGGCCGGCCGCACCCCCGACTCGTACGCCGACGGTCTCGACGTCGACGGCCTGCGCGGCGCCCGCATCGGGGTGATTCGCGAGTCGATGGACGCCAAGACCGATCCCGAGTCCGACGACTACCGGCAGGTGCGCCGGCTCGTGGATCGGGCGGTCGCGGATTTCCAGCGCCTGGGGGCCGTGGTGGTGGACCCGGTCGAGATCCCGGATCTCGACCGGGCGCAGGCAACGTACGTGCGGAACAACTTCGAGACCGAAGAAGCCACCGACGCCTATCTGGCCGAGCTGCCCGAGGCCCCGGTCCGCACGTTGCGCGACATCCTCCTGGCGGGGCGGGTCACCCCTTGGCGGGCCAAGGGCCTGATGGGCGTGGTGGGCCGTTCGACCGACGATCATGCCTATCTGCCGGTTCTCCACGCCCGGGAAGATCTGAGACGTACGATCCTCTCGGTGTTGGCCGACCAGAACCTGGATGCGCTGGTCTACGCGACGTTCGATCACCAGACGACGGTCATCGCCCCCGACGTCCTGACCAACGCGGACACCGAGGACGCCTACGCCCGGGGCAACAACCGGTACCTGAGTCCGGTGGTCGGCTTCCCGGCCCTGACCGTGCCGGCCGGTCTGACCGACGACGGGCTGCCGATCGGTCTCGAGTTCCTCGCCGGCCCGTTCGCCGAGGCGGCCCTGCTGCGCCTGGCCTACGCCTACGAGCAGGGCACGCACCGGCGCGAGCCGCCGGCCACGACGCCGACCCTGGATCTGCAGGAGTCGGCGCCGTAGGACGGCGCGAATCCCGGAGGGTTGGGGGGGCGGCAGGCGGAGCCGTGCGACGCTTTCCGGGCCCGGCGGCCGCGAGCCGTTGCTGGCGTGGCCGGGGGGACCGCGGGGTTGTATAGTGCGGCTGAGCTCGGACGGTGCGCGGCTCCTGCAGGGTTGGCTGGCGGGGAGCGGAGCCGCGAGGCGACGACTTTCGCGCGAGCGCAACACGGGGAGAGACGACATGAGCGCAAGAGGTCGCACGGCGTGGCTTTCGGGCGTGGGTCTGTCAGCGATAGCGGCGCTGCTGCTCGGGGGCGGCCCGGCGCCGGGGGTGCTGGCCGCCGGGGATGACATCGCGGGGGTCGTGACGAGCGCGGCCGGCCCCGAGGCCGGCGTTTGGGTGATCGCCGAAACCGGCGACTTCGAGGCGACGTTTCGCAAGACCGTGGTGACCGACGACGCCGGGCGCTTCCTGGTGCCGGACCTCCCGCCGGCTTCCTACGAGGTGTGGGTGCGCGGCTACGGGCTGGTCGACTCCGAGAAGTCCTCCGCGCAGCCCGGCGACCGTCTCGACCTGGCGGTGCGCGCCGCGGCCACGCCGCGCGAGGCGGCGCAGATCTATCCGGCGAACTACTGGTACTCGCTGCTCGAGGTGCCTCCGGCGAGCGATTTTCCCGGCACCGGCCCTCGCGGCAACGGCATCGGCACCGCGATGCGCACGCAGGCCGACTGGATCGACCGGATGAAGGACGGCTGCCAGCTGTGCCACCAGCTCGGGAACTACGCGACGCGCGAGATGCCCATGCTGGACCTCGACGACTTCGATTCGACCGCCGACGCCTGGAACTACCGCATTCAGGCGGGTGGGGCGGGGCCGGCGATGGCGGCCGAGATCAACCGCATCGGCCGGCCGCGCGCCATCCGGCTGTATGCCGAGTGGACGGATCGCATCCGCGCCGGCGCGCTGCCCCCGGCGCCGCCCCGCCCGCGGGGCGTCGAGCGCAACCTGGTCCTCAGCTCGTGGGGGTGGGGCCACCCCCAGGGGATGGTGCACGACAACGTCTCGACCGACAAGCGCAACCCCACCCTCTATCCGAACGGGCCCATCTACGGCGTCGGGGGGGCGGGGCTCGTCATTACCGACATCGGCGTCCACCAGTCGGTGCGCATGGACCTGCCGACCCGCGTGGAGCGGCCCCGGAGCGCGAACTCCTACCAGGGGTCGTCGGCGCGGGTGCCGTCGCTGTACTGGGGCGACGAGTCGGCCGGGCTGGTCAGCCGGAGCGCCCACAACCCCATGATGGACGACCGGGGCCGGGTCTGGATCACCCAGGCGGTCCGGCCGAACGACGTGCCCGCGTGGTGTCTGGAGGGTTCGGACCATGCGTTCGCGCGGTACTATCCGATTCAGCACCGGGCCGAGTCGCGGCAGGTGTCGTACTACGACCCGCGGACCGGCGAGTTCGAGCTGATCGACACCTGCTACTTCACCCACCACCTGCAGTTCGCCGACGACGCGGACGACACCCTCTGGCTGAGCGGCTCCACCGAGGCGGTCGGCTGGCTGAACACGCGGCTCTATGAGGAGACCGGCGACGAGCGGGCCGCGCAGGGTTGGTGCCCGACGGTCATCGACACCAACGGCGACGGGACCATCACCAAGCCGTGGAACGAGCCGAGCCGTGACGGCGCGGTCGAGATCGACCCGGCGAGAGACACGCGGGTCGGCAGCCTCGACAAGTTCCAGCGGGCCTACGGCGTCATTCCCCATCCGGACGGGTCGGTCTGGATCACTCGGCGGTTCCCGGTGCCGGGACAGCTCATCCGGCTCGAGCGGGGCGGCAATCCGCCGGAGACCTGCAAGGCGGAGGTCTACCAGCCGCCGTATGATCCGGAAGGGGACCCCGACGCGTGGGGCTACGGTCCCCGCGGCATCGACGTGGACCGCAACGGGCTCGTGTGGACCGCGCTGGGCGGCAGCGGCCATGTCGCCAGTTTCGACCGCACGAAGTGCCGGGTGCTCAACGGCCCCGAGGCGACGGGCCAGCACTGCGCCGAGGGGTGGACACTCTATCAGACGCCGGGGCCCCGAATGCAGGGCGTCGAGGGGTCGGCCAACGCCGACTACCACTACTACCACTGGGTCGATCAGTTCGATACGCTCGGCCTCGGCGAGAACGTGCCCATCACCACTGGCACGACTTCCGACGCCCTGCTGGCCCTGCTGCCCGGGACGGGGGAGTTCGTCACCATGCGGGTGCCCTATCCGCTCGGGTTCTACAGCCGCGGTCTCGACGGCCGCATCGACGACCCCGCCGCGGGCTGGAAGGGCCGCGGGGTGTGGGCCAGCTTCAACACCGGTTCGACCTTTCACCTGGAGGGTGGCAAGGGAATGACCAGCGAGATCGTCCGGTTCCAGATCCGGCCGGATCCGCTGGCCGAGTAGGGCGGCAGGCGCGGCCGCCGAGGCGGCGGCAGGGGGCTGGCGGTCTGCGGCGCAGAACGGTACGGACTCCGGCAGCATGGTCGGGGGTCGAGCGGGACCCGGTGCCGCTCGGGTCCGACAACGTCCCCGTCGAAGGCGGCTTCCCCGAGCCGTTTCTGCGGGCGAGGAGCGCTTCCATCGGCGGTGGATGCGCGAGCGTGCAGCGCGGGTCGTGCACGAGGACCTGCGCAACCTGGAATTCGGGCGCGGACCGAGATTCCCCGGTTCTACCAGGTTCACCTCGGTACCGGGGACTTCGGCGACGCGGCCTCCGACACGCGCGTGCTCCCGTTCGCGGCCTTCTGCGCCGAGCTGGCGTTACCGTAGCGGGCGGTCCTGCCGGCTACTGCCGGGTGAGCGTCATGGTGCCGCTGTCGGTGACCGGCGGCTGGCACGACATGTTCGTGGTCCACGTGCCGTCCAGCATCGTTTCCGTGAACGACGACACCGACAGGGAAAGCTCGCAGCCCTCGGCGAAGTACGTCTCGAACGCCGGGATGGCGAGGAATCCGAACGACAGATCCGCCATCGTGCCCGTCACGGTCCCCGTCACGGGACCTTGAAGGTTGACCTCCGCCGGCGCGCCGAACCCCACGAGGATCATGGGCATCGGGGAGGACCACTCTCCGGTCACCATGTTGTCGGTCTGGGTGAGTGTCGCGGTGACCATGTCAGAGACAATGAGCGCGCCGGTGAACGACCCGCTCCAGCTCCCGGTGAGCGTGACCGGCATGGGTTCGGGTTCGGGCTCGACCGGCGTCGGCTCCGTGGGACTGGCGCTCTGGCACGCGGCGGCCAGCAGCGTGCCGCAGAGAACGATCGCCAAGTACAAGTTGTTGTTCTTCGTCATGATTCGATCCGATCTGGTTCCACGCGCGTGGCTCTCGGGTTTGCAGCGGCCCCCGGTTCGGGTTGCCGCCGTGGAGTGTTTCGGTTCCAGAGGGCTTCGGCTGTAGCGGATCCCGATGGCAGCCATGCCGGGTCTGCACTCAGGATGGTGCCGAGGTGATCCACAAAACGGCGGCCCGGACAGGCGTGCCTCGCGGACGCGGTCGGCCACGACGAACTGACGGTCCCAAAACCTCGAATCAGGAATCCTGCGTGAACAAGGACGCGCAGGCTGAGCATGCCCACGGTACGAAGGCAGGGTTCCGGGCTTCCAGTTCTCGCCGTCACGCTCCGGCGACAAGAAGAAGATGCGGAAACGATATGCGAGTCCTCGATCAGGGCAGCCGCATCATGTGCGGAGGGCCGCCGTGACCATCGAAGAGCGTGCCCGCCCCCACGATGGCCACGGTCGGAGCGCGAGGCTGATCACGCCATCGCCGTCAGTCGTTGGTCGTCTCCGCCGTCGGCCAGCGGTCATCGATCGGCTTGGACGGATCGGCCGTGATCTTCAGGTCGGCGCAGTGATGATAGGAGTAGCCGCCCGGCTGGTTGTACCCGTGATCGGCCATGAACTGGATGACCTGCAGCGTGCAGTTCTCACAGTTGATGTTCGGGATGGGGATGTCGGCCTCCCAGGGATCCATGGGGGTCTCGGGTCGGAACGAGGGGCCCTGGCCCTCTCCGGGATAGTGCCTGAACAGGCCGTCGGCGATGACCGGGATCTGCGGCGGGCTCTGGATCGCACCCCAGACCGAATAGATGCCCCTGTCCGTGTACTTCTCGAACGTGAGCGGATCCGCCGGCAACTCGTTGCGCGAGTTCACCGAGAGCGCGACGCGGTAGTGGCCCGAGTGGAAGATGGTCTCCTGGATCTTCAAGTGCAGATCGGACCCGCCGGTGACCTCGGTGACGACGCCGGACAGAATCTCGGCGTTGTCGCGGTTCGGGTTGCCGCCGCACGGTCCGACCTTCTGCGGGTTGCCGAGGTCGTTCATGACGATCCAGGGCGTCGGCTCCAGCAACTGGAAGTGCGCGTGGGTACCGACCGGCAGCATGACGAGTGCGGCGGCCAACGCAAACAGGACAGGCATACGGCGCTTCATGTTGTCGTTCCTCCTCGATAAACTTGGCGAGTCGATGGACGGCGGCTTCTGGCAGCGCGCCACAACGGAGATGGCATGCCCCCAAGAGCCCGCGCGACCGTAAGGTCGCGCCAAGTGCCCCGTATTGTAGCTGAGGCGCCTGCAAACCTGACGACGCAGCCCTGATGAGCCCCCGTTGATTCAGTGCTTTAGGGAATGGTGCCGAGGGGCAGAATCGAACTGCCGACACCATGATTTTCAGTCATGTGCTCTACCGACTGAGCTACCTCGGCACATCAGGAACGGGACGTTGCGCGCTCCGGCTTCCGGGGGCAACGTGCCGGAACGGGGTTGCGTCCGTTGCGACAGCTCCATCAACATACCGCAGAGCGCGATTGCGGCGCAACCGGCTGGCGCGTCTCTTCAGGCAGGCTCCTCGCCTGGGTCGGTGCGAAACACGGTTCCATCTCGGTGAATCGCCCAGAGCTCGGTTTCGCTGCGACGGATCTGGAAGCGGGCCGGCACCGTCGTGCCGCTCGAGACGACGGCATCAGAGCGCGAAGGAGAGAGTCGTTTCCAATCCTGAAATGAGCCTGAAGGGGCTTCACGTGAGCCGAGGTGACGGCGGCCGAATCGGCGGACCGAAACAGGGGTCCTGACGCGGGCTGCGAAGAGCCTGCGCACGCTGACCGACATTATTGGTCACGGGCGGCGACGAGGCCAGACGCGGCCCCCTCGGTGGCATGTCAGGGCAGCAATCCTGCGCGGGCAAAGCTGCTCGGCGACGCGACGTCCAGCCCCGGGAAGCCCACGGGTCCCCGCCGCCGCCGACTCCCACCTTGAGGCGTGGACTCGGGTCAGTAGCCGGGGGTCGGACGGTTACGTCCCGTGAGACGTTGTTCCGCAGTGCGTCGGCGGGCTCTGGGCAGCAGCGGACCGGGAGCACGCCCGCGGGAGCAGGCGCCGGCGGCGGTTTCCGCCGGGAGCGGTCGGCCGCGCCGACGGCGGCTGCAGCCCCGAGACGGCGGTCCGGTCCGGCGCGCCATCCCCCAATCCGGCGGTCCACCGCGTCCCGTGAGCGTCGTGGACGGCCGGGACGCCCCGTCCAGGCCGGGCCGCAAGGCCCATAACTGCCATCTGAGCCGCGGGGCGGACGGGGTGTCACCCGTAGGGCCGTAGCGTAGCGGAGGACGTGCGCAGCACGTTGACACGCCGGCCGTCCCGCAGCTACGCGGTAGCGACCTCCGGACCGCTGCCGTGCGTCCTGCAGACATCAACGGCCTCCCGGATGCCGGCGCCCGGCTCCGCTTCGTGGCCGCCAAGGGGAAGCTGTCGCCGGTGGTCTAGCTCTAGCCCGGATTTCTCACCGGTGGTGAACAAGAGACTGCCCGTAATGGCGTAAAGTGTTGTTGTGGCAATAACTTCAAGCCATGCACGGAGGCAGCCCCTTGTCGACACAGTGTACGCGAAGTAAGCCACCAATCCAGCTGGAGTTTCCTCGGGTCGGTCGTCGTCGGCTGGTCGCCAGCTTCGAGGGCGGAACGATCACTTCCAATGCCGGGGCATTGCTGCTGCGGGCGGTTGAAAGGTGCACCGACGTGTGCCGACGCGCGGCGCAGTGCTTCCAGGACTACCGGGACCCAAGCTTGATCGAACACACGGTCGAGGACTTGGTGACCCAGCGTGTGATGGCCGTCGCGTTGGGCTACGAAGATCTGAACGACCATGACACCCTGCGGCGGGACCCGCTGTTGGCGGCTGTCGTGGGCAAGGCGGACCCGACGGGCGAGAACCGGGTGCGGCCGTCAGACCGGGGGGCCGCGCTGGCGGGGAAGAGCACGCTGAACCGGCTGGAACTGGTCGGGCCGAAGGACGCCGAGGCTGACCGGTACAAGAAGGTGACCTATGACGAAGCGGCGCTCGACGCCCTGCTGGTAGACGTGTTCATCGAGTCGCACCCGACGCCGCCGGCGCGCATCGTGCTGGATGTCGATGCGACGGACGATCCGCTGCACGGTCAGCAGGAAGGACGGTTCTTCCACGGGTACTACGGGAACTACTGCTATCTGCCTCTGTATATCTTCTGCGGGGCGCATGTGCTCTGCTCGCGGTTGCGGCCCTCGAACATCGACGGGGCGGCGGGCGTGGTGGACGAGTTGGCGCGGATTGTGGAGCGGGTGCGGCAGGCATGGCCGTCGGTCCCCATCGTGGTTCGGGGGGACTCGGGGTTCTGCCGAGACGAGCTGCTGAACTGGTGCGAAGAGCATGCGGTGGACTACGTCATCGGCTTGGCGAAGAACGTTCGGTTGAAGGAACAAATCGCGCCCGAACTGGCGCAGGCCCAGGCGCAGTGCGAGGAAACCGGGGTGGCCGCGCGGGTGTTTGCGGACTTCCGCTATCGCACGCGCAAGAGCTGGAGCCGGGAGCGCCGGGTGGTCGGCAAGGCCGAGCATCTGCCCGCGGGCGCCAATCCACGCTTCGTGGTGACATCGCTGCCGCCGGACACCTTGGCGGCGCAGGCGTTGTATGAGGATTTCTACTGTGCCCGCGGGGACATGGAGAACCGCATCAAGGAACAGCAACTGGCGCTGTTTGCCGACCGGACCAGCAGTGCGACGCTGCGCGCCAACCAACTGCGCCTGTACTGGGCCACGTTGGCCTATGTCCTGCTCCAGCAGCTCCGCGACCGGGGGCTGGCGGGCACCCGGCTCGCCCGCGCCCAATGCGATACGCTACGGCTGCGGCTGCTCAAGATCGGCGCCCACGTCCGCGTCACCGTGCGGTGCATCTGGGTGGCGCTGTCCGAGCTGGCGCCCGACGCCGATCTGTTCATCATGGCCGCTCAACGTTTGCGCTCGCCGCCCGACCCGGCCTGACGGTCGGCCAGGTGGCGGCATACGTTCACGACTGCAGGGGGACACGGGGTCCTTTCGCGTGTGGTGTGCTAACCGGGCCGATTTTGGCGCCACGCGCACGTCGTCGCCCACATCCAGACCACCGCCGGCGTCCGATATGGCCGCCCGGAACCCCAGCCGCGCCGCATCAGGCCCGATCTCGACGAGCTGTGAGAAATCCGGGCTAGCCGTCACGCCCGAAGCCCCTGGGCAGCTCGACAGCCTCCAGTACCGACAGGTCCAGATCGCAGACCTGCTCAAGCAACTCCGCGGTCGCGGACCCGGCGAGGGATTCCGGCAACGCGTCCCGCCACTCCCGGTACTGGTCCTGCAGCGCCAGGAGCGTCTGCACCGCGTCGTCCCACTGCTGTGGCCGCGGTCTCCGGTCCGCCGGCCGGCGGTACCGGATCCGGGACTCGCCGGCCTGCCGCCGCTCCCGGTAACGCGCCTGCCGCTCCGCGTTCGTCAACGCCACAAGGCTATTCTACACCGTTACGTAACGGATTCGGGGAAGGCGGTTCGGTACCCGGAACCGGCCGGACGTTCACGATGTCGCCCGTCGGCGGGCCCGGGGCAACAGCGGACCGGGAGCACGCCCGCGGGGGGCAGGCGCCGGCGGCGACTTCCGTGCCCCCGTCGCCGCTGTGCGGCGGGCCGACCCGCCGGACAACGGGCACGCCGGCCGAAGGGCGGCGTGCTGCGGCAGCGCCCCCGTTCACCCGTGCGGCGACCCGCCAGCCCCGGCTCCAGCGACACCGAGCTGCCGGGTCGACGCCACCCGTGGCGTGGTGTTCAGGCGGCGGGGTCGATGGAGGCAAACAGGCGGTCGCGGGCCTGGTTGAGGGCGCGTGCCGCGTCGTTGTCGCTCATCTCGGCGGCGACGGCGTCGAGCTGGTCGAAGGAGATTCCCGGCTTGAGGCAGGCGTCGGCGTCGGGCAACGACTTGAGCTTCTCGTAGGGGGTCATGACGTTGGCGTGGGGGTAGCGTTTGCGGACGCGGCCCTTGGCGTCGACCTCTTCGACGGGGAAGAGACAGGGGCGGTGGAAGTTCAGGTAGGGGGAGAGGACCTGCTGCGTGAAGGCGTTGACGCGTTCCGCGTACCGGTTGGGGATGTGGCCGTGGCCGAGGTGCTTGCGGATGACCGAGCCGTTCTTGGTCTCGACGAGAGCGTTGTCGTTGCTGCGTCGGGGCCGGGACTTGGTGAACTCGTCGATGTGGAGGCCTTGCAGCAGGGCGGCGACCTTGCGATTGATGAACTCCGAGCCGTTGTCGGCGTGGAATCCGCGGACGTTGAAGGGGAACGCCTGGAGCAGGGCTTCGAGGACGGGGGCGAGGCAGGGCGTCTCGATGCGCTCGAGCGAGCCGACGAACTGGAACTGGGTGACCTCATCGACGAGGTTGAGGTGGTAGAGGCCCTTGATGCCGTCGAGGTCGCCCTGGTGGACGGCATCGACCCGCAGGTAGCCGGGTTGTCCGAAGGGCTGGGGCCGGCGCCGCTCGCCGATGGCGATGTGCACGGGGCGGGTCGGCGCGGGCATCGTCCCGCGGCGGCGCTGATAGGTGGTCGAGCGGCGCAGGTTGTAGAGGTGTCCGTGGGAGATGGCGGCGAGGCGCTCGAAGCGGCGGTCGCCGAAGACGTGCAAGGCCCGGACACAGAGCTGGCGGGTGGCCGGCCCGGAGAGGGCGCCGTGGAGGGCATCGACTTCGGCGAGCAGCCCGATGTCGGCCTTGGTGTAGCGGCGGGGGAAGGGGCGCCGGGGGCCGCGGCGGTCGGTGAGGGTGCCCGTGGTCCGGTGCTGGTGCAGCAGGCGGGTGACCTGCGCGCGTGAGAGGCCGGCCACCTTGACCAGGAATCGGCGGAGCAGGCCCTTGTCCGCCTTCCCCCGGCGGGGGTAGTCGAACCGCTCCAGGGTCTCGGCCACGAACGCGTAGGCCTCGGCCCGGGTCTCCGGCCGCAGGTCGAGCGGTCGGCTGCCGGCGAGGAACTCCCGAACCTGGTCCAGGGTCTGCAGGCGATGGGTGTCGAGTCTCACGATCATCCTTCGATGATCCGCGACCCGGCCCCTTCAGGCTCATTTCACGTTGGAATCAATCCCCCCTTCAGGCTCACTTCTCATTGGACAAGACTGAGAGTGTCCACCGTGCTGTTGCATCTGTTACCATACCACCATGAAGTGTCGGACACCCGCCGTACGGGCATGGCCCGCGATGGTCTTCCTGGCATGCTTCGCGCTTGAGGTGCCGGTTGGCGCGTACCTGGATCCCGGCAGCGGCAGCATGCTGCTCCAGGTGCTGCTCGGCGGCTTCGCCGCGGTCGGGGTCGTCGCCAGGCTCTATTGGCATCAGCTGAAAGGGCGCGTCCTCTACCGCAGCAAGGACGTCGACGCCGGACCGGACTCGCAGTAGCACCGTCCGTGGAACCCAGCCGCTTCCCGCGCTTCGACCCGGGCTCGTTCCGGGATCCGGACACGAGAGTCTTCGTTCACGATGGCGCTGTGTTCCGTTGCCTCAGTGTACGGGCGCTCGCCGACTGGACCCGGCTCGAAGCGACTCGCTTCTTCGCCCGATTCACCGAGCGGGGTCACCTGATTCCGACCAGACGAGTGGACGACCGGACCGGTCTGCCCGATCTTGGGCCGGAATGGGCGGCCGTCCTCGAGCACCAGCGCCTTCCGGTGGTCTCCTACCCGTACGAGTGGTCCTTCCGGATGCTCAAGGATGCCGCCCTGCTGCAGCTCGACCTCACCCTGGCCGCCATCGACGAGGAGATGACGCTCAAGGACGCGACGCCGTTCAACGTCCAGTGGATCGGTTCGCGCCCTACCTTCATCGACCTTGGATCGTTCACCGCCTACGAACCCGGCGATCCCTGGGCCGGATACCGGCAGTTCTGCGAGACGTTTCTCTATCCACTTTTTCTCCAGGCGTATCGCAACGTGCCGTTCCAGCCCTGGCTGCGCGGGCGTCTCGACGGGATCACCGCCGAAGAATGCCGATCATGGCTGTCCGCGCGCGACTATCTGCGGCCGGGCGTGCTGACGCACGTGCACCTGCAGGCGAAGGCCCAGACCCGCTACGAGAAAGCGGACAGAGACGTCAAGGCCGAGTTGCGCGCCGCGGGGTTCGGTGCGGCGCTGATCCGCAACAACCTCACACGCCTCCGCCGGACCGTCGCGCGCCTGGGCTGGACCCCGGAACGTTCCACCTGGTCGAGCTACGAGAGTACGCAGCCCTACACCCCCGCCGACCTCGAGCGGAAGACGGGTTTCGTTCAGCGCGTGCTGTCGACGCGCCGATGGTCGCGGGTCTGGGATATCGGCTGCAACACCGGCGCATATTCCCGCCTGGCCGCCGAGCATGCCGAGTACGTTCTGGCCCTGGATTCCGACCATCTGGTCGTCGATCGCCTGTACGCGGCTCTCAAGGCAGAGAACCGGGCGACCATCCTGCCGCTGGTGGCGGACGTCGCGGACCCGTCGCCCGGTCTGGGGTGGCGCGGGATGGAACGCCGGCCGTTGACCGACCGCGACGCCCCGGATCTCATCCTCTGCCTGGCCCTGATGCATCACGTCGTTGTCGGCCGCAACGTTCCGCTCGCCGACTTCGTCGAATGGCTGGCCGGGTTCGACGCGGAGGTCGTCATCGAGGTCGTCGATCGCGGGGATCCGATGGTGGAAGGGCTCCTGCGCCATCGGCGCGATCAGGCCATCGAGTATTCCGCCGCGGCTGCCGCCGCCCTCCTGGAGAAGCACTTCGACGTGGTCAGGCGCGACCGGGAACAGAACGGTACGCGCACGTTGTACCACTGCCGGCCGAAGACCCCCGCGACGCGATAGCGCGACCTTACGGTCGCGTTGGAAGTCTCGCTGGCGCGAAACTTCTACGGCGCAAGCTCATAGGGCGCGGTGCCGGTCCCACCCGTGCCGGCTGACGTCAGCCGCGTCGCGCACGCCATCCCGACGCGAAGGGCGTGGCCGCAGCCCGCCCGTCCGTCATTCCGTCCCTCGGCCCAGTTCGATCGACGCGACGGCGACCCCGAGCGCCCGGGTGTCGCTCGCTGACGGGGTGTGCACGTCGCCCGTCAGTTCGATCTCCAGGGTGGGCGAGTCGAGTCGGCACCTGTCGAGCGCGAACGTCTGCGTCCAGCGTCCCTGGATGGTCTCGTCGAACAGGCGGCATCCGTCGACCGCGACCTGAAGCCGCTTCGCCGGCCCGGTCATGAGCACCTCGACGGTGAGGGTGGACGGGGGCCTCTCCGGGTCCATCGACACCGACAGGCGAGCCGTGTCGGTCGTCCAGCGGAAGAAGCGGTTTGCGGCCCACTCTCTCGAGAAGAAACCGGACGACGTCGCGTCCAGAAGCACTTCCGCCTCGGTGCTCAGCAGGTTGATCGCGGCGCCGAGGGTACCGACTGCCGGGACCGGATCCAGCACCACGGATCCGTTCGGGACGGCCCGGATCGCGAAGACCGCCACGGTGTTGGCGCCCTGTGCGAGCACACGTGGGTCGACGATGACCTCCCACGCCAGATCGCGTCCGAAGACCCGGAAGGGATGGATCCCGGTGACGGCCGCCACCACGTCGTTGACGGCGACGGCCAGCGGCGGAATACGCGCTTCCGGCTCTCGCGCCACGATTGCGCCGGTGATGTGCGCCGGCACGAAGTCCGAGTCGTGATCGACGTCGCCCAGCAACGCCCGGGAATCGATCGCCACTTCGAAATCGGCGGGCCGACCGGTGGGTACGTCCGCCACGCGCACCCCCACGAGATCGTCGTGGACCCCGAGGCGAGGCTGATCCCTGGCATCTCCGGTCGGGAAGATCGCGAACTTGCGGCCGACTGCGCCGGCGAGGGCCGGGCCGAGATCCGCCGGTCCGGTCTGCGCCCTCGTTGCGCGGTGAATGAACATGGTCTTGGCGGATCGATGCAGGTCGCCCTCGATGAACGCGTTCGATCCGTCCATTGCCCAAGGGAGCCCGATCCCGAGCTCGGCGGCCAGGGTCGGAAGGACGTCGATCGTTTCGACGTTGGCGGTCACCACGCGCGCGTCCTGCTGGCCGGGAAGCTTGACGAGCAGAGGCACCGACGCGACATCCACGAACGTGGCCGCGGTCGGCGTCCGGGAAGGGAGTCCGGGGCGCAGGCTCAGCCCGTGGTCCGAGGTGACCACAACGGCGGCGCCGTCGTACATGCCCAGTTCGCGCAGGCGTTCCATCAACCGGCCGAGGACGGTATCGACGTACTGCACCTGAAGCAGGTGCCGCTGGTAGTTCAGGGCGATGGCCCGGGCATCGTTTCTCCACCTGCCGTCCCCCATGCCTCCGATGATGCGCGTCTCCCGGCTGAGCTGCTGTCCACTGGGCGAGTAGAGCCACGGCTCGTGCGGCAGCAGCACGTGCAGGAAGTGCAGCGTCGGTCGGGTGCCGGCAGCGATCTCCGCGATGAAATCGACCACGGCGGCGCGCCGATCTTGCGTACGACGGAGTCTCCACCGGCCGCCGAAGGTCGCCTCGCTGGCATTCGCGAAGTCCCGCCAGCTCTGTGTCACGGGTGGCAGCCGGGCTTCGGCGACGGTCTCCGGCAGCACCGTCCACAGGTAGACGATGGACAGGTCGCTCAGCGCCGAGACGAGCCAGGCGCCCATGCTCGGCCGATCCCGCCCGCACAGCGTTTCGGGACACAGGTTGGTCAGCGGTTCGTGGATGTGGAGCCGGTAGCGCGATCCGAACGCCGTGAAGAGACTCCGCGGATGATCTTCGGCGGTCGGCAGCAGGTCGGGAGAAGGGTAGTTCCCGGTGACGATCGCCGGCAGGGCGAAGTTGGTCAGGCCGGCTACCGCGCTCGCGTTGCGGAACCACGTGGCGTCGTCGGCCAGCGAGGCGAAGTTGGGATACACCGTCCGATCGATCCGCCCGTCTCGATCGAGCAGCGAAGCCAGCGGTAGCTGATCGAACACCACGACGACGACCGGCGGGGTCTCGTCGAAGGTGACGCCCTCGAAGCGATCGGTGTCGGGCGGCGACAGGAACGGCGCAATCGTGGGCTGCAGCAGGAACGCCGCCGGCACCACCAGGGCCGCTGGCGAGAGAAACGTCGCGAACAGGCGGACGGTGGAGAACCCCACGTACGCCCCGGCCGCCAGAGTGCCGCTCGCGACCGCCGCGCCGAAGGACACGCCGCCGCCCAAGGCGGCGACCTGCCTGACGCCCGCGAGCGTGATCGCCGCTACGAGCCCGCCGACCACGAGGCCAACGGCGAGCGCGTGCCCTCCAGGGCCGAGTCGGCGGAGCAGCCGCGTTGCGATCAGGCACGCGGCGGGACCGGCGAGAACGAGCACCAGCACCAATGCGATCAGGCTGCCCGGCCGGGCATCGTGCGCCACCAGGAACTCGGGGCTGCGGCTCACGACCTCGAAGAGCGGCTGCGCGACGGCCACGCTCCAGAGGCCGGTGATGTGCAATGCTTCGAGCCAGCCGCGTTGCGCCTGGAGGCCGGCCGCCCAGCGCGACGCGGCGTTCCGCACGGCGTCGATCCACCGGACCCAGCGCCTCCAGGCCCAAAGACGCCGATAGAGCGGGGCCGCCCGGAACAGATAGTGACGCAGGCCGACGAGGACCAGCGCCATCACCAGGGGCCGCCACGGATTCCGGATCGAGAGGCCGGGTATCTGGAAGCCGCCGAACAGCGCGGCCTGGAGCGCCGCCACGCAGAGCAGAACGGTCAGGACATCCGCGGCGCGCACCCAACGCGGCAGGATCGGCTCCGGCGTAGCGGACGGGGGGACGTGGTCGGTGCGCAAGAGGGTGCCCGGCGGTTGATGCCGATGGATGCCATGGGACGCCGCCGGCCGGCCCCCGAAGTCGTCCCTCGCGGCTCGGTCCACGCGGCGCTTCACCAGCCGAGCGCAAGGGGGCCTTCACCGTGGCTCCCGGTGCGCCTGGCTCGGCAATCGTCGCCCGCGGCTCCGATTGCCACGCAACCAACCCTGCCGGAGTCTGCACCGTTACGACGCAGACTCCTAGTGTAGCCCATGTACCGGCGCACCGCCGCGGAGGCCGGGGGAGGCTTGGTCCCTCGAAGGGGAGAGACGCAAAGGGCCGCCCGGTCGACGACGTGCGGTCGCGGGGCCTCGGTGCGTAACCCGGGCGGCGCGGTCCGCGGGCTGCCGGTACAGGAACAGGGTCTGCGGCCAGTAGCGCTCGTTGATGGTCACGGGAATCGTCGCCGAGCTGTCAACCGTCCGGTCCTGGTAGGCGAAGGTCTCGTAGAGCTCCAGCCCCGGGTAGGGGTTGGCGGCGGGGCTGAGCAGCCAGAGGCGCTTGCCGCCGGCCGCGCCCTCGAACGACTGCACGAGGTCGTCGAGGGAGCTCGTCGCGGTGTAGGGGAAGACGTGCAGGCCGAAATAGTAGGTGAGCGGCGTCTGCAGCCGCGTATGCGTCGGGTGGTTCGCCTCGCCCCGGAACCCCTCGACGTCGAACAGGAGGACGTCGCTCCCTACCGTGTCGGCGATCCGGCGCATGACGTCGTAGGGCTGCACGCCCTCCCGGACCGGCATCTGCTTCGCCGTGAAGAACAACTGGAACGAGATGGCGGCCAGGATCGCGGTCACTCCGAGGGTGCGAAAGGTGCCCGATGTGGCGAGGAAGGCCACCGCGACCGCGATGACCAGGCTGTAGGGGACGACCTCGCTGAGCAGGTACCGGGCGTAGGAGTAGTGCTGATAGATGACGGGGACCTGCAGCAGCAGGGTGGCGGCCATGCAGACGGCGAGAAAGACGTAGAGCAGCGCGAGGGGCCAGCGGGGTGGCGGCCGGTGCATGCCCCAGATCACGATGCCCGCGAGCCAGGGCGATACGTACAGCAGCCAGCCCGCCGCACCGGACTGCAGAAAGATGCCGGCGCCGGATCCGATGATGCCGAACCCCTGGAAGAAGGAGTCGTTCGCGTAGCTGTCGGTGAACCCGATCCGGTACGCCTGGAAGAGGCTGCCGGCCAAAGCCCCCGCGATCATCAGCGAGCCCAGCTTGATCCAGGGGCGCGGATCGGCCGCGAGCACGAGAAACCGGCGTACCGCGGGGCGGCGCGGGTTGCGCGCCAACTCGGCCAGCCCGGCCACCGCGAGAGCCGCGGCGCCCGCGATGACGAGCGGCCAGCCGTCTCCCAACACGCTCCCGAACGTCCGCCCGTAGACGCTCCGGGCGTAGCCGGGCGAGTACACCAGACCGTAGAGCACGGATACGCCGTACAGCGCGGCGACGGCGGCGCAGAAGCCGATGATCTGGCGGCCGCACGCCCGGCGGTTCCGCAGCGTCAGCCAGACGCCGAGCCCGAAGAGCGGCAGCAGCGCCGGGAGGTACGGGAAGCCGGTGATGCGGACGAAGAACACCAGCGACACGCTGGCGGCGGCCAGGGCGGCGAGGGATGCGGTGGTCGCCGCCGGGGCGGCCTGCCGCATGCCGCGAAACGCCCGCGCCAAGTAGTAGAACCCCAGGGACGAGAACGCCAGCGCGACCGCTTCGCTGACGGGAAGCCGGCTGAAGAAGACGTGGAGGGGATTGGTCGCCACCAGAATTCCGGCCGCGAACGCCGCCCGGCGGGAGCCGGTCAGCTCGAACACGAGCAGGGAGAGGCCGAGCAACCCCAGCAGGCCGAAGAAGCCCAGGGCGTGAAAGCGGGCGCGGTCCCCGAAGAGCTCGGCGAAGGTCGCCATCCACAACGGGTGCAGATGGTAGAACCGGAAAACGTGGTCGCCGCGCGTGGGCGAGCGGTGGATGCCGGGCTGCACGGAGCTCGCGCGCTCGTGCTCGGCGGCTAGGCCGGCGCGGTAGATGTCCCGCGTCCGCTGGTCGGGCAGCGCGTCCGGCAATCGGTCGTCCACGAACGCCGAGCCGTGCCGCTGGAGGTGGGCCGACATGCTGGCGTACACGCCCGAGTCCTGTCCGCCGTCCAGGGACAGGAACGGCTCGGTGCGGAACAACAGGCCCGTGAGCAGCACGAGCACGAGTACGGGAGCGATCGGCCGGCCGGCCGAGGCCCGCTCGGCGTCGAAGCACGCCGGCGTGAAGAATCGGATGGCGGTGCTCAGGATGAGTCCCGCGACGACCGCGATCCGGGCGTCGAATCGGTTGAGGGCCAACAGGGCGATCGCCGTGAACGAGATGGAGACCACCGAGAGAACGAGGAAATCGAGCGCCCGGAAGAACTTCAGGTCCAGCGGCGGCCAGCGTTCCATCCGGGCCGCCACGGTGCGGCCCCAGGCGTCCCGCACGGGGTCGGTCAGCCAGACCCGGCGGGTCCACCGCCACAGACGCGCAGGCAGCGGCGCCGCGCGGAACAGGCAGTGGCGCAGGCCTCCGAGAACCAGCGCCATGACCAGGGGCCGCCACGGATTCGTGACCGAGAGACCGGGGATCTGGAAGCCGCCGAACAACGCGGCCTGCAGCGCCGCCACGCCGAGGACGACGGTCAGGACGTCCGCGGCGCGCACCCAGCGCGGCAGGATCGGCGCCGGCATGGCGGACGGGGCGGCGTGGTCGTTGCGCAAAGAGGGTGCCCGGCGGGTTGATTGCCGATGCATGCCCAAGGACGCCGCTGGCCGGAGATCCGCGCCGAACCTCGCGTCGGGCCGGGACCGGCGCGGCGCCCGCGGGACAGCTCGCCCGCGCTCCTGTACGGCTAGTGTAGCGTATGTCCGGGCTGACCGCCGCCTGCTTGGTTCCGTCGGCGCGTTGTGAAACACTCGAAGAAGGAGGACTGCCGGGGCGCCCGGCCGGACGTGGTGGGAGGCATCATGAGGACATGGGTGGGAGCGCTGGCGCTTGCCGCGGTGTGCGCCGGCGGTACTGCGGCGGCGCAACAGGTGCCGGTCGAGGAGATCGTGCTCGACAACGGGATGAGGCTGTTGCTGCTGCCGCGGCCGGGGGACCCGAACGTGGCGGCGGGGTGGGTGGCCAAGGTCGGATCGGTCTACGAGCGGCCCGGCATCACCGGGGTCGCGCATCTCTTCGAGCACATGATGTTCAAGGGCACCGCGACCATCGGCACCCGGAACATCGAGCAGGACCTGCAGATCATCGCCGAGCTCGACCAGGTGAAGGCGGCGATCCGGGTCGAGGAGGCGGCTCTGCTCGAGGAGGAGCGGCTGGGACGCGTCGAGGACGCGAACGACCCGGCCCTGCGGACGGGCCGCCACCAGGAGCTGTTGGATCGCTTCGATGGGCTGCTCGCGCAGCAGGAGGAGCTGCTCGTCAAGGAGGACTTCAGCCGTATCTACTCCGGACAGGGCGCCTCCGGGATGAACGCGGGCACCAGCTACGACTTCACGCTGTACTTCGTGAACGTGCCCGCCAACAAGCTGGAGCTGTGGTTCTGGATGGAGTCGGACCGGTTGTTGAACCCCGTGTTCCGCGAGTTCTACGCCGAGCGCGAGGTCGTTCACGAAGAGCGGCGGCTGCGCACCGACAGCACGCCGACCGGCAAGTTCCAGGAGCAGTTCGACGCGCTGTTCTGGCAGTCGTCGCCCTACGGCTGGCCGGTCGTGGGTTGGCCGAGCGATCTCGAGGGCATCACGCGGGAGGAGGCGCTGGGGTTCTTCGATCTGTACTACGCGCCCAACAACCTGACGGCGGCGCTGGTCGGCGACTTCGACCCCGACGAGGCGAAGGCGCTGGCCGAGCGTTACTTCGGCCGGCTGCCGCCGAGCGACCGGTTCCCGCCGCAGCCGCGCACGCGCGAGATGCCGCAAATGAGCGAGAAGCGGATGCACGCCTACGCCGAGACGAACCCCCAGGTCGTGGTCCGCTATCACTCGGTGCCGGACGGGCACGTCGACGAGCCGGCCCTCGTGGTGCTGGGCCAGCTGCTGAATGACCGCACCGGGCGCCTCTACCGGGCGCTGGTGGAGGACCAGGGCGTCGCCACCCGGGCGTCCGGCGGGCAGTCCGGCTTCAAGTTCGAGGGCATGTTCGAGCTGCGGGGCATCGCGGCAGAGGGGCATACGCCGGAGGAGGTCGAGCAGGCGCTGTACGCGGAGATGGAGCGGCTGAAGACGGAGCCTGTGGACGCGCGCGAGCTCCAGAAGGTCAAGAACCAGAACGCCGCGTCCAACTTCCGCCAGCTGCAGGGCAACTTCTTCCTGATGTACTCGATGCTGATGCGCGAGGCGAACCGCGGCTGGGAGACCCTCAACTCCGATCCGCCGCTGTACGAGGCGGTGACCGCGGACGACATCATGCGGGTGGCCGACACCTACTTCGAGCCCGAGAACCGGACGGTGGCCATCTACTACCGGCAGGCGTCGGACGAGGCGCCGGATCCGCGCCTCGCCGGGCTCGATGAGGAGGAGCAGGCGCAGATTGGCCAGATGCAGGCGATGATCGCCCAACTGGCCGCGGCGCAGGTCGCGCAGTTCATCGCGCAGTTCGAGCAGGCATCGTCGCAGGCGCCGCCCGAGAATCAGGACATGGTGGCCGTGGTCCTCGAGCTGCTGCGCGAGCGGCAGGCCGCCGTTGAGGAGGGCGGGAGATGATGAACATGCACAGGCATCCGAGGGGTCGTACGGCCTGCGCCGTGGGGCTCGTGGCGTTCGGCGTGCTGCTGGGGGTGACCGCGGCCGCGCAGACGATTCCTGCCCACCCGTCCGACCTGACCTATGAGCTGCTCGACTTCACGCCGCCGGCGGCGGCAGATCATCGGCACGAGCTCTCGAACGGCGTCGTCGTCTTCGTCGTGGAAGACCACGAGCTGCCGCTCGCGACGGTGTCCGTGACCGTTCGCACCGGCTCTTATCTGGACCCGCCGGACAGGGTCGGGCTGGCCGGCCTCACCGGGAGCCAGATGCGGGCCGGCGGAACCACGGCGATGAGCGCGGCCGAGTTCGACGAGGAGGCCGCCTTCCTGGCCGCGCAGATCGGCAGCAACATCGGCGCCACCTCGGGCGGCGCCAGCGTGAACTGCCTGACCCGGGACCTCGATGCCTGTCTCGACCTCTTCTTCGACATGCTCAGGAACCCGGGGTTCGACGAAGAGCGGCTGGCCCTGGCCAAGAGCCAGGCCATTCAGCAGATGGAGCGCCGAAACGACGCGACCGGGAGCATCGAGCGGCGGGAGTGGCAGCGGTTGATGCGCGGCAATGCGCACTTCTCGACCCGGCCGCGCACTCGGGCCTCGGTCGAGACGATCACGCGCGACGACCTCGCGGCCTTCCACCACGAGTACTACCACCCGGGCAACTTCATGGTCGCGGCGTCCGGGGACGTGGACACCGCCGGCATCCTGGCCGAGCTCGAACGGCGGTTCGACGGATGGGAGGCCGGCGACAAGGCGGTCGCGCCCGTGCCGGCGCCCGATTTCACGCCGCCGCCCGGTCTCTACCTCGTCGACAAGCCGGATGTGAATCAGGGGCGGGTCGCGATCGGCCATCTCGGGACCACGCGGGACAACCCCGACCGGTACAAGCTCCTCGTGATGAACGACATTCTCGGCGGGGGCGGGTTCAGCGCCCGGCTCCTGACCCGCGTCCGTTCCGACGAGGGGCTGGCCTACAGCGCCAGCTCTAACTTCGGGGTGGGCGTCTACTACGACGGGGTGTTTCAGGCCGGGTTCCAGTCGCGGAGCGAGACGGTCGCCCGGGCGACCGCGATCGTGCTCGAAGAGATCGAGCGCATCCGCACCGAACCGGTGACGGCGGACGAGTTGCGGAACTCGATCGCCTACTTCGTGGAGACGTTCTCCCGGAGCTTCTCGAGCGCCGCCTCAACGGCGGGCCTGTTCGCCGGGGACGAATACACGGGTCGGGACCCGGCCTATCTCGCCGCCTACCGCGACAACATCGCGGCGGTGACGGCAGACGACGTGCTGGACGTGGCGCAGCGCTACCTCGACCCCGAGGCCCTGGCGATTCTCGTGGTCGGCAATCTCGAGGCGATTCTCGCCGGCGACCCCGAGCGGCCCGAGTTCTCCCTCGATGCGTTGAGTCCGGGCGAGGCGGTACGCATTCCGCTGCCCGATCCGTTCACCCTGGAGTATCCGGCTCCATAGCGCCGAGCCGGAAGGCGTTGCCTTCCGGCTCGGTTTTCCCGCCCGATCGGGTCTGCAGGAAGTCCGCGCCGGTTTCGACGCCGCAGGCTTCCCGCCGTTCGTTGCTACTTGGCGGCGCGGAGATTGGGCGCCGCCGGTGCGGACTGCGGCTCGGTCTCGGTGGTGAGTAGCAGCGCCTTCCGGAGCCGGGTGTCGATCGATTCGAATACCCCGGAGTTCTCTTTCAGGAACAGTTTGACCTTCTCGCGTCCCTGCCCGAGCCGTTCGCCGTCATAGGAGAACCACGTGCCGCTCTTTTCGACGAGGCGGTGGGCAACGGCGAGGTCGAGGAGGTCGCCTTCGCGCGAGACGCCTTCGCCGTACATCAGGTCGAACTCGGCAATGCGGAACGGCGGGGCGACCTTGTTCTTGACGATCTTGACCCGGGTGCGGCTGCCGGTGACCTGGTCGCCGTCCTTGATGGCGCCGATGCGGCGAATGTCGACCCGGACCGACGAATAGAACTTCAGCGCGCGCCCGCCGGTCGTGGTCTCGGGGTTGCCGAACATGACGCCGATCTTCTCGCGAAGCTGATTGATGAAGATGAGACAGGTATGCGACTTCGCCACCACCGCGGTGAGCTTCCGCAGCGCCTGCGACATCAGCCGCGCCTGCAATCCGACCTGCGCGTCGCCCATTTCGCCCTCGATCTCGGCCCGCGGCACGAGGGCCGCCACCGAGTCGACGACGACCACGTCGGCTCCGCCCGACCGTACCAGGACCTCGACGATCTCGAGAGCCTGTTCGCCGTTGTCGGGCTGTGCGACCAGCAGGTTGTCGAGATCGACGCCCAGCTTCTTCGCGTAGGTCGGGTCCAGGGCATGTTCGGCGTCGACGAACGCGGCGGTGCCGCCGCGCCGCTGGGCCTGGGCGATGACCTGCAGGGTCAGCGTGGTCTTGCCCGACGCCTCCGGCCCGAAGATCTCGACGACGCGGCCGCGAGGAACGCCGCCGATCCCCATGGCGTGGTCGATACTGATCGATCCGGTCGAGATGTGGGGCATGGCGGTGACCGAGTCCTGCCCAAGCCGCATGATGGAGCCCTTGCCGAACTGTTTCTCGATCTGGCCCACCGCCATGTCGATGGCCTTGTCACGTTCGCGCAGATTCCGATCCTCGGGCATGGATACCTCTCGACCTGTCGGCGTCATCGTTCCGGACGGTTTCCCGCGAGCGCACGTGACCGCCGTGTCTGGGTTTGGCCGGAGCGTCGACCGGCGCAGTATCGCGCGGCCCAACCCCGGTGTCACGGTTCCAGCATTCTAGGATCGTGCCAGTCCGATGTCAAGCGAAAGTAGAATATTAAAATCTTGTTATCCACAATATAATCAATATCTTAAAACATATCTTGACTTTCGCCTCCAGACAGGCGGATGCCGGATTTTGCGCTCGGGAAGACCGGCGCAAGTCTCAGGATCTGCCAGGGGGCCACGGTGAAACGCGTCCTGCCACGGGCTCCGGCGGCGGCGTTACAATGGGGCGGCCGGTGTCGCAGGTTCGGAGGTGATCGTGACCGCCCCGGGCTGACGAGGGGAGCGCGCAGCCATCGCAGGCCTTGATGCAGCGCAGCCCGGCGCCGCGGGTGGAGGAGGAATCCGTGACAGATTTCAGATGCGCGGCGGCGGTGCTCGCGGGCGTCGTGGCGCTGGCCACCGCACCGTCGCCGGCGGCAGCGCAGGCGGAGCCGGAAACGGGAGCGCTCACGCTCGAGGTCACGCCGGACCGGTTGACGCTGGCGGTGGGGGAGAAGGCGACGCTGGCCGCCACCGTCCGGGATGCGGACGGCGCGGTGGTCGACGATGCGACGGTCGTCTACTTCTCCCGCGCGCGGCGCAGCGTCGGGGTGACGCGCCGCGGGGAGGTCGAGGCGTATCGGCCCGGCGAGTTCACGCTCATCGCCCTCGTGCCGGCCGATCCGGGCAGCCGTGACCGCCGGCCCGAAGCGCGGGTGCGGATCGAGGTGCCGGTGACGGTGCCGCCGCCGGCCGCGGCGCGGATCGCCTTCACCGGCCTGCCGCCGAAGTACTACGTCGGCACCCGCCCGCGGCTGGCCGTCGAGGTGGTCGACGTCATCGGCACGGTGCGGACGGACGTCCCGGTGTCGTTCACCTCGGCCGATGCCGGCGTGGCGGAGGTCGATCGCTTCGGATTCGTGACCCTGCACGCGCCCGGCTCGGTGGAGATCACCGCGACCGCCGAGGACGTCAGCGACCGCCTGACCATCGAGGTCGAGACCAGTCCGGTGACGTTGCTCGATCTGCGGGCCAGCACCCCGAGCGGGTTGACCGGCGACGTCGTCCGGTTCACCGCCACCGCCAGGGACGCCCGGGGGCTGCCGGTGCGCGGCGTCCCCGTGCAGTTCGCGGTGGGGGGCGAGACCGCGCCGGCGATCATCGCGGCCGGCGCCGCCGCGCACATCACCGAGGACGGACGCTTTGTCGCCGAGCGTTCCGGGCTCTACACCGTCGTGGCCGCCACCGGCCGCCATTCCGCGTCGAGCACCATCGCCATCGACCGGCGGGACGTGCGCCGCGAGGTCGAGGTCGTCGGGCGCGGGAGGGTGCTCGACCGGCACACCTCCGATCTGTGGATCTGGGAGGGGACGGACGGCCGGGACTATGCGATCACCGGGACCTGGGGCGCCGACGGGCGCTCGTTCATCTGGGACGTGACGGATCCGGCGAACATCGAGAAGCTGCACGAAGTGCAGGTGGATGCCCGCACCGTCAACGACGTCAAGGTGTCCGAGGACGGAGACATCGCGATTATCAGCCGCGAGGGGGCGTCGGATCGCAGGAACGGCATCGTCATCCTGGGCGTGGGCAACCCGCGCGAGGGGGTTCCGGTGCTCGCCGAGTTCACCGACCAGCTCACCGGCGGGGTCCACAACGTGTTCATCTCCGAGGACCACGTCTTCGCCCTGAGCGCCGGCCGGCGCTACGACGTGATCGACATCGAAGATCCCCGCAACCCGCGCCGGGTCGGGCGGTTCGAGCTGGACACCCCCGCCCACAGCGTCCACGACGTCTGGGTCAGCGACGGGGTGGCGTTCTCGTCCAACTGGACCGACGGGGTCGTGGCTGTCGACGTCGGCGGCGGGGGCCGCGGCGGGACCCCCGAGCAGCCGGTCGAGCTGGGCCGGTACGCGTACCCCAGCGGATGGAACCACGCCGCCTTCCCCTATCGGAGCCAGTCCACCGGAAAGTTCTATCTGTTCGCCGGTGACGAGTCGTTTCCGTATGGCGGCTACAGCAACCAGCGCGGCGGCTCGCCCTCGCGCGCGGCGGGATGGATCCACATCATCGACTGGAGCGACTGGGACAACCCGCACGAGGTGGCCCGCTACCAGGTGCCCGAGGCGGGCTCGCACAACCTGTGGATCGAAGACGATGTCCTGTACGTCGGCTACTACAACGGGGGCCTTCGGGTGGTCGACGTCTCCGGGGAACTGATGGGCGATCTGTACCGCCAGGGTCGCGAGATCGCGATGTACGTGCCGGCCGACCCCGACGGCTACATCGCCAACGCCCCGTTCGTCTGGGGCCCGCAGCCCTACAAGGGGCACGTCTTCTTCACCGACTGGAACACCGGCCTCTGGGCCGTGAGGCTGCAGGAGCGGACCGGGCCGGGCCGCATCGTCGGCGAGCCGCAGTAGGCGTCTGCGCCGTGGTATGGCGCGCACGCCTGGAGGGTCTGGCGTGCGCAGGCGGAGCCGCCAGGCGACGCTTTCCGGACTGGCGGGCGCCGGGGCGACGGAGGAGGCAGGGTAATGGTGCAGAGGCGCCGGGCGATGGGTGCATGGGCGATGGCGGGCCTGCTGGCCGGCCCCGCGGTCCCGGCGGCGTCCGCGGAGCCGGAAGCTCCCCGGCGGAGCTACTACGTCTACGTCGCGGCGGAGTCGGACGACGAGGTGTCCATCGTCCGCTACGGGCCGGCGGGCGCCGAGGTCGTGAAGACGGTGACGGTCGGCAGCTACCCGGCCGAGGTCGAAGGGCCGCACGGCGTCAACGTCGACCCCGACGGGCGCCACTGGTACGTCTCGATCGCCCACGGGTTTCCGTACGGCAGCGTGCACAAGTACGAGACCGGCACCGACGTCTGGATCGGCGACGTCGCCCTCGGCCTGTTTCCCGCGACCCTCGACGTGTCGGCGGCCACCGGGCTGCTCTTCGCCGTGAACTTCAATCTCCACGGTCCGCTCGAGGCCAGCAGCATCTCGGTGGTCGAGGTGGACACGATGACCGAGGTGGCCCGCGTCGACACCGGCGTCCGGCCCCATGGGGGGCGTCTCAGCCGGGACGGCTCGTCCTTCTACTCGGTCAACATGATGGACTTCGAGCTCGTGGAGCTCGACGCGTTCACGTTCGAGATCACCCGCCGGCTCTCGCTCGGCGAGGGCGTGATGCCGACGTGGGTCACTCGGCCCACCCCGGACGGGAAGGTCTACGTGACCGGGAACAACGTCGCCCGCATCTTCGAGATCGACCTGGAGGGCTGGCGCATCGAGCGGACGTTCGAGACCGGGGCGGGTCCCTACAACATCGACGTCAGTGCCGACGGAACGCGGCTCGCCGCCACCTACAAGAACGGCGACGCGGTGGGGTTCTGGGACCTCGAGAGCGGAAAGGAGACGGCCCGCACGCCCACGAGTCGCACCATTCCCCACGGGGTGGTGGTGACCCCGGACGGCGAGTTCGCGTTCGTTACGCTGGAAGGCGTCGGCGCCGATCCGGGGACCGTCGAGATCTACCGGTTGGCCACCGGCGAGCGGGTCGGCGCCGTCGACGTGGGCAAGCAGGCCGGCGGCATCGCCTTCTGGAAGGTGGAGGACCGGGAGTCCGCGCCGTAGCGCGACCCTACGGTCGCATTGGAAGTTGCGCTGGCGCGAGACTCCCAGGTCGCAAGCTCGCAGGCTGCGCTGGCCTTATCGACCGCATGTTTGCGATTTATCGGGACGTGCGCATCCGTGCTACGCTGGGTATCGTGAGTGACACCCGCGCTCTCATTCTGACCATCATCGGTACCGGCTTCACCGCGGTCACCATCCTGTCGATGCAGATCGCTGGCGTCAACACCCGTATCGACGACGTGAACACCCGTATCGACGACGTGCGCACCGAGGTTCGCGATCTCCGAGCCGGCCATGTCCGCTTCGATGAACGCCTGGATGCCGTCCAGGTCGCCGTCGGGAAGGTCGAACAACGTCTTGACACGCTGGAGCGCGTCCTGCTCCCATCCCGCGAGCCCGCCGGCCAGTAGACGACGTCTTCGAAGGCGACCTCGGTCGGGTGCGTCGGCAGCGTGCGTTCCTCAGCGTTCGACGGCCAGGGCCACGCCGTTGCCGCCGCCCAGGCACAGGGTGGCCACGCCGCGCCGGGCGTTCCGGTTCCGCATGGCGTAGAGGAGCGTCGTCAGGATGCGGGCGCCGCTGGCCCCGATGGGGTGGCCGAGGGCGACCGCGCCGCCGTTGACGTTCACCTTATCGGGGTCGATGCCCAGCTCGCGGACGACGGCGACGGCCTGGGCCGAGAACGCCTCGTTCAGCTCGACGAGGTCGACGTCGTCCATCGACCAGCCCACCTTGGCCAGGAGCTTGCGGACCGCCTCGACCGGGGTCATCAGCAGCCACTTCGGCGCGAGCCCGCTCACCGCCTGTCCGACCACCCGGGCCATCGGCGTCAGGCCGAGGGCATCCGCCCTGTCGGCGCCCATGATGACGACGGCGGCGGCCCCGTCGTTCACCCCGGGGGCGTTCCCGGCGGTGACGGTGCCGCCGTCCTTCTTGAACGCGGGCCGCAGCTTGGAGAGGGCCTCGGCGCTGGTGTCGGGCCGGACCGCCTCGTCGTAGGCGAGCCGGATCGGATCGCCGCGGCGCTGGGGGATCTCGACCGGCAGAATCTCGTCCTTGAACCAGCACTCGCGGATGGCGCGCGCGGCCCGGTGGTGGCTCGCGGCGGCGAACGCATCCTGGTCCTCCCGCGAGACGCCGTAGCGCTCGACCACCGCCTCGCAGGCGATGCCCATGCCCTGGTTCTCGAGCGAGCACCAGAGCCCGTCGTGGATCATCGAGTCGAGGACCTCGGCGTTGCCCATCCGGATGCCCTCGCGCGCCCGCGTGAGCATGTACGGGCAGTTGCTCATCGACTCCATGCCCCCGGCCACCGCGACGTCGATGTCTCCGGTCGCGATGCCCTGGGAGGCGAGCATGACTGCCTTGAGGCCGGACCCGCAGACCTTGTTGATGGTCAGGGCCGCGACGTGGTCGCCGAGCCCGCCCCGGATCGCGGCCTGCCGGGCCGGGGCTTGGCCGGCGCCGGCGGAGACCACGTTGCCCATGATGCACTCGTCGACCAGCTCGGGCTCGATACCCGCGCGGGCGACCGCCTCGCGGACCACCCGAGCCCCCAGATCGGTGGCCGGCAGGCTCTTGAGGGCGCCGAGGAACTTCCCGGTGGGCAGACGCGCGGCGCTAACGATGACCGACTCTCGCATGAGACTGCTTCTCCTCCCGGGTCGTGCGGCCCGATACCTCCATGCGCGTCACGACGCCGTCTCCGAGCATCCGGTTCAACCGGGTCTTGATCAACGGGAGCGAGCGGCGAAGCTCGCGGGCCCATTGCGGGTCGGCCGCGGTCACCATGAGAGCGCCGTCCGGATCGAGCGCGACGTGCGTGACCCGGTCGATGGCGTGCCCGACCGCGATCCGCCACGCCAGCGAAACCTTGCCTGGCGACAGCGGCTGGTCGCTCAGCAGCGCGCCGAGTGCAGCCGTCGTGCAATGCCGTGCCGCGATCATCGCCCTGGCGCTCCTCGGGTTGCGGAGCATCGCCCGCACCCCGTTCACTGTAATGTAACATCCATCGCCATGGCTCTCGTGTTGGCTTCCCGGTCGCCGCGGCGGGTCGAGTTGCTCGCCCGCGCCGGATACCGGTTCGAGGTGGAGCCGGCGGATATCGACGAGCGGCGGCTCGAGGGCGAGACGCCGCACGAGCTGGTGCGCCGGCTGGCGAGCGAGAAGGCCGCCGCGGTGGCTCCCCGCCACCCCGGGTCCATCGTGCTCGGAGCCGATACGGTGGTGGTGATCGACGGCGCGGTGCTGGGCAAGCCGAACGGCGAGGTCGACGCCGCCGGCATGCTCCGGCGGCTGTCCGGCCGGGCCCACGACGTGCTGACCGGCGTCGCGCTGCACGCCGCGCACCGGTGCTGCGGCGGCGTGCAGTCGACCCGGGTGGTCTTCCGTGCGCTGAGCCGGGAGGACGTCGCGTGGTACGTGGCGAGCGGCGAGCCGGCCGACAAGGCCGGCGGATACTCGATCCAGGGGCGGGCGTCGCGGTTCGTCACCCGCATCGAGGGGTCCTACACCAACGTGGTGGGCCTGCCGGTCGAGCTGGTCGACGGTCTCCTCGGCGAACTCGGCGCGGCCCCCGGCGACAGCACGCATTACGCGGTCGGAGCGCCGTTCCCTTCGGGCGGGGTGCACGACAGGAAAGTGGGGAATTTGCCGTCGGGGGTATTGAGCGAGTGCTGATCGACCGATTCCTCGGGTAGGAGGACTCCGACCATGCCCGAGGCGCAGTTGACTGAACCGCTCGATCACGCGGTCGAAAAAGGGGGCGTCGAGGAGCTGTTCGCCGCGTTGGAGGCGGCGGTCGGGGCCGACGTCGACGCGTTCCTCAAACGAGGAAACGTGAATGCGCAGGACTTCGAGACCCTCTTGCAGACCGTTCACGGTCGAGCGCTCGCCACGGCCAGCCAAGCCGTCAAGGTGATTGGCGCGCAGCGTTCGTAGCCGCGCTCGCGGCCGAAGTCGATGCGCTCATCGGGCCGGGGAGCGTCAACGCGCAGGACTTCGAGGCCCTCGAGCAGGCCCTCCGTCGCGAAGCCCTCGGCCTCGCCGCGCAGGCGATGGCGGAGTACTTCGACGCGGGCGATTCCGACCATTCGAGTTCGACGATAGCGTGCGCCTGCGGCCAGACGGCGCGCCACGCCGGCCGCCGCCCGAAGACCTTCACCACGCTGTTGGGACCGCTGACCCTGCACCGCGCCTACTACCACTGCGCCGCCTGCCGCCGGGGAAGCTGTCCGCGCGACCGGGCCCTGGGTCTGCAAGCCACCTCGCTGTCGCCGGCCACGGCGCGGATGGTGGGACTGGTGGCGACGAGCGTCAGCTTCGCCGAAGCGAGCGAGTGGATGGGGGAACTGGCCGGCGTGGCGGTCGACCCCAAACAGGTCGAGCGCACCGCCGAAGCGCTGGGTCGCGAGGTCGCGGCCGACGAACGCGAGAGGGTCGAGCCCGCACCCGGCGCGGCGTCGACGATGTATGTGGGGCTGGACGGTACCGGCGTACCGGTGCGCAAGTCCGAGGTGGAAGGCCGGCGCGGCAAGCCGCCCGACGGGGTGGCCAAGACCCGCGAGGTCAAGCTCGTCACCGTGTGGACGGCGGAAACCCGCAACGCCGACGGCCTCCCCGAACGCGACCCCGGGTCGGTCAGCTACAGCGCCGCGGTCGAGAGCGCGGCCAGCCGCCCCACCGACCCGCTGCCCTCCCCGTTCGCGCAACGGGCGTACCGCGAAGCGCGGCGGCGCGGCTTCGACACCGCGGCGCGTCGCGTCGTCATCGGCGACGGGGCCGAGTGGATCTGGAATCTGGCCGGCGAACAGTTCCCCGGCGCCATCGAAATCGTCGACATCTACCACGCCAAGGGGCATCTGTGCGATGTCGCCAAGGCCATCCACGGCGCCGGCACGGACTTGGCCGCCCGGTGGGGCAAGGACCGGCGGGACGAGTTGGACGCCGGGCGGTTCGATGCGATCCTGACCGCCCTGCGCGCCCACAGTGAGACCTGCGAGGAGGCTCGCAAGTGTATCGACTACCTGACCCGCAACCGCCACCGGATGCGCTATCCGGAGTTCCGAGCGTGGGGTCTTTGCGTGTCGTCGGGCGTCGTCGAGGCCGGATGCAAGCTCGCTATCGGCGCCCGGCTCAAGCGCGCCGGCATGCACTGGACCGTGGCCGGCGCCAACGCCATCATCGCCCTGCGGTGCTGCAAGCTCAGTGGCCGCTTCGAGGATTTCTGGGAACGACGAGCCGCCAGGGCCGCCGCCTGACAGCCATCTCACAAATCTGACGTGCACCCCTTCGGGCGCGGAACGTTGACCGGCCGGGCGTCGTCACGGTATCCTTATCGATATCCGGCGAATCCGTTTCGTGCCAGAGGATGCAGCAGCATGCCAGCCAAGACCGCGAAGATGATCGTGACGACCCTGGTTCTGACCGCCGCGTTCGGCGGGTTGCTCTGGGGAACCCTTGCCGAGGGCACCGAG
This sequence comes from Vicinamibacterales bacterium, assembly GCA_965206705.1. GTDB lineage: Bacteria > Acidobacteriota > Vicinamibacteria > Vicinamibacterales > UBA8438 > JAJEEA01. The sequence goes on from CBDBKJ010000004.1 coordinate 229,415, forward strand.
TACTACATGCACGTCGACGAGGTCCTGGCCGAGCCCGACGCGTGGTACGGCAAGAACCTGCAGGTCCACGGGTACGTGGTACCGGGGTCGAGGCTGGTCAAGCCGAATACCCTGGAGTATCGGTTCAAGGTCGAGAACAACGGCTCCGTGATCGACGCCGAGTACACCGGCATCGTCCCCGACACCTTCCAGGACGGCTCGGAAGTGGTCATCTCGGGGCAGCTCTCGCCCCACGGCTTCGCGGTGAAGCCGAACGGGGTGATGGCCAAGTGCCCGTCCAAGTACGAGCCCAAGCCCACCCTGGAAGCCGCGGCGTCCAGCTACTAGGGACTTGCGCCGTGCAGCGGCGCGGGACTTCCGCAGGGCTGCCCGGGCGGCAAGCGGAGCCGCAGAGTCGACGATTTTCCGGTGGCGCTTCTCCCGTTTGACGCCCGGCCGGGAGCCACGGCAGTTTCGGCGGGTGCGGCCTGCGGACCGCAGGCTTTCGAACACTCCTCGTCCGAGGTCTCATCACGATGGCATCCCTAGGTTCGTTCATCCTCCTGGCCGCCTTCGTCGTCTGCACCTATGCCGCCGCGGTCTCCGTGGCCGGGGCGAGACGCCGCTCCTCGCGGCTGATCGAGAGCGGCATCGGCGCCTCGTATCTCGTCACCGCGTTGATGCTGCTGGCGTCGGCCGTCATCATCCATGCCTTCGTCACCGAGGACTATTCGATCCGCTACGTCGACCAGTACTCCGACTCGGCCCAGCCGCTGTTCTACCAGTTCACGTCGTACTGGGGCGGGCTGGACGGGTCGATCATGTTCTGGGTGACCCTGCTGGCCATCTTCGGGTCGATCGCCATCCGGTCGAATCGCGAGCGGCAGCGCGAGCTGATTCCTTACGTCGTCGCGGTCATCGCGGTCGTGCAGATGTTCTTTCTGTTCGTGATGATCGTCCACAAGAACCCGTTCGCGACCTATCTGACGACCTCGCCGCTGGACGGGCGGGGACTGAACCCGCTCTTGCAGAATCCCTACATGGCGATTCATCCGCCATCGCTCTATACCGGATTCGTCGGCATGACGATTCCGTTCGCCTTCGGGATGGCGGCGCTGATTACCGGGCACCTCGACGACTCGTGGCTGCGGGCCGTGCGCCGGTGGACGATGATGTCCTGGCTGTTCCTGTCGCTGGGGCTGACGCTGGGCATGATCTGGGCGTACGAGGAACTGGGCTGGGGCGGCTACTGGGGCTGGGATCCGGTCGAGAACGCCGGCCTGCTGCCCTGGTTCACGGCGACCGCGTTTCTCCACTCGGTGATGGTGCAGGAACGGCGCAGCATGCTCCGCGTATGGAACATGACGCTCGTCATCCTGACGTTCTTCCTGACCATTTTCGGAACGTTCATGACCCGGTCGGGGATCGTGCAGTCCGTGCATGCATTCGGCCAGGACATCGCGCTCGCGTGGATGTTCACGGTCTTCATGGTCGTCCTGCTGGTCTTCAGCTTCGGACTGGTGATCTACCGGCTGCCCCTGCTGCGGGCGCGGAACGAGCTCGAATCGTGGGTGTCGCGCGAGGCGGCGTTTCTCGTGAACAACTGGATCCTGCTGTTCTCGGCCGTCTTCGTGCTGTTCGCCACGATGTTCCCGACCCTGAGCGAGGCGGTCACGGGGATGCGGCTGACGGTCGGCCCGCCGTTCTTCACGAAATGGATGCTGCCGATCGGCCTCATCCTGCTCACCCTGACGGGGATCGGTCCGCTGCTGGCGTGGCGCCGGTCGTCGCCCTCGAATCTGCGGTACCAGTTCATGTGGCCGGCCACGCTCGCGGTGGTGACCGGCGTGGCTCTGTACGCGATCGGGTTTCAGGTCTGGGTGTCCGGGCTGTGCTTCGCGTTGTGCGCGTTCGTGGTAGGCACGATCAGCCAGGAGTTCATCCGCGGCGCGGCGGTGCGGCGGGAGGCGACGGGGACGGATCTGCTGACCGCGATGATCGGGCTGGTGGCCCGATCCCGGCGCCGATACGGCGGCTACGTCGTCCACATCGGCATCGTGCTGATGTTCCTCGGCTTCGCCGGGGCCGGCTACAAGCTCGACTCGCAGGTGCTGCTGAAGCCGGGAGACGCGCACGAGCTCGGTCCGTATACCGTGCGCTACGACCGGTTGAGTCAGAACACCGATTCGCAGAAGCAGATGATCACCGCGCACATGACGGTGCTCGATGACGGCGAGGTCCTCGGCGAGCTGTATCCGGCGCGCTGGTTCTTCTTCAAGCACGAGAGCGAGCCGACGACCGAGGTGGCGATGCGGAGGACGATCGCCGACGACCTCTACATCGTGCTGGCCGGCTACGAACTGAGCGATCAGGCGGCGAGCTTTCAGATCACCGTGAACCCGCTCGTGAACTGGATCTGGTTCGGCTTCACGGTGCTGGCGCTGGGCACCGGCCTTGCGTTGCTGCCGGAGAGCGCCTTCGCCTACGCGGGGGCCACCGTGCCGCAGGGTGCCGCGACGGCGTCGACGGTGCTGCTGGCGTTCGCCCTGACGGCGCTGGCGCCGGCGTTCGCGGCGGCGCAGCCGGGCCAGCTCGAGAGCGCGCTGCAGGACGCCAACGTCCCGGCCAGCGCCCTCGAGCTCGACCTGCAGCGATCGCTGGTCTGCATGTGCGGCAGTCCGGGCTGCGGCAAGAAGATACTCGCCGAGTGCACGTGCGCCGAGGCCGCCGCCACCCGCGAGGAGCTCAAGAACCTGGTTGCCGAGGGGCTGACCCGCGACGAGGTGCTGCGCTTCTACATCAACAAGCACCAGAGCCAGGAGGGGCTGGCCGCGCCTCTCGACGAGGGCTTCAACCGTCTCGCCTGGCTCTTCCCGTACTTCCTGGCGGCGACCGGCGCGGTGGCGCTGGGCGGTGCGCTGGTGCGCTGGACGCGTCCCGGACAGCACCCGCCGGCCGACGACGATCGGGGGCCCGATCAGCAGCGCGACCGGCTCGAGGCCCGACTGGACGACGAGCTCCGGGATCTCGACTAGACATCCCTTGCCCACCACCGTCACCCTGTTCCCGGACGCGCCGAGACGGCGCATTGCGTTACCGTGTCCATGAAGCGGGCCATCGATACCTCCTCGTTCCGTCCTTGGCATCTGTTCGTCCTGGCCGCCCTGGTGGCGGCGACGGTCGCCATCCTCGTTGCCAGACCGTCGGACCCGGTCGGGGCGATCCTGCTGACTCTGGCCGTCGGCGCGGCCGGCTTCGTGGGACTGATGATCTATCGGGCGATCACGCCGTTGACCCAGGCCGCGTTCGAGGAGACGACCGTGATGGTCGGATCGCGGAGCCGGGCCGCGGTCGAGCGGGAGAAGACCCTGGTGCTGCGGTCCATCAAGGAGCTCGAGTTCGATCGGGCGATGGGCAAGGTTTCGGATACCGATTTCGAGGAGATGGGCCAGCGGTTGCGGGCGCGGGCGATTCGCCTCATGAAGCAGCTCGACGTCGAAGCGGTCGACTTTCTCGCGGTGATCGAGCGCGAGTTGCACGAGCGGCTGGGCCGGACTCCCAAGCCGGCGGCCGCGTCCGCCGGCGGCTCGCAGCTGTCTTGCGGCCAGTGCCGGACGTCGAATGACGTGGACGCCCGTTTCTGCAAGGCGTGCGGCGCGGCGCTGTCGGGAGCGGAGGCATGACCGGGGTACCGCCCGAAACCGGGCGCGCCGGAGGCGGCAGGGCGGACCCGCCGCGCGCGATCTGCGGGCCCGGACGAGCCGGCGCCGGCGTACTGCTGCTGTGCCTCGCGGCGCTGTCCGCGCTGGCGCAGCCGGACCCGCGGCAGATGTCGGGAATCCCACGGCCCGACCCCAATCTGTCCGACGGGGCGATAACGGTGCGGGTCATCCGCGGCAGCTTCGCCAACAACGTGGCCGGACAGGTGGTCGAGTTGCGGGCCGGCGATCGGGTGTCGACGGCGGATACCGATGCGGAGGGACGTGCGACGTTCCTGAGCCTGAATCCCGGTGAACAGGTGACGGTGGCCACCGAGCTGGACGGGGCGCTGCTCGAGTCGCTGCCGTTCGCGGCTCCCGGCCGGGGCGGGGTTGCGGTCCTGCTGGTCGGGACGGCGGGGGACGCCGGGACCGCCGACTCCGGCCCCGCGGCGCGTCCGGGGCGGGTGACCCTGAGCCAGGAGTCACGCATCCTGATCGAGCTCGGCGAAGAGCAGATCGAGGTGTACTACCTGCTCGACGTGTTCAACCAGGCCGGCGGCCCGGTCGAGCCGCAGCCGCCGTTCGAGTTCGAGTTGCCGCCGGGGGCCCAGGCGGGGACGGTGATGCAGAGCTCGACGCCGCGGACCCTGGTCGACGGCCCGCGGGTGTGGGTGCAGGGAACCTTCGAGCCGGGGGTGACGCCGGTGCACGTGGGCGCCATCCTGCCCTACTCGGGGGACGGTCTGGTGCTGTCGCAGGTGTTTCCCGCCGACTTCGACCAGCTGCTGGTCTTCGTCGAGAAGTGGGGAACGATGGACGTGGCGTCGACCCAGATCGAGCGGCGCGGGGAGATGACGGCCGAGCAGACGGGTCGATCGCCCCTGATCTGGGGCACCGGCCGGCGCCTGGCGGCGGGGGAGCCGGTGGTCCTGGAGCTGAGCGGCCTGCCCCACCACAGCGGATGGCCCCGCATCGTTGCCCTGTCCCTCTCGGGGCTGATCGTCGCCATCAGCATTCTGGGGTCGGTGGGCGCCGGCGGCGAGCCGGGGCCGGATCCGCGCGAGGCGCTGCAGCGCCGCCGCGAGAAGCTGTTCACCGAGTTGGTGAAGGTAGAGTTGCAGCATCGGCAGGGCCGGATCGGGGCCACGCGGTACGGGACGCGCCGGGCCGATCTGATCGACGAGCTCCGGGGTGTGCTGCAGGATTTGGACGACGGTCTGGCGGTCGGCCCGTCGCCGGCCGTCCGCCTCTCCGGTCAGGTGCCGGCATGATCCGCAGGCGTCGATCACGCTCGTGAGGTTCTACCGTCCCCGTGCTGAAGCCGCGTGCCGTATTCCAATTCCGCTGACTTCGATCGGATCACCGTGGACGGCGTGTCCCGTCACTTCGGCCGGCGCCGGGCGTTGTCCCGGGTGTCGTTCGGCTGCGCGGCCGGGCAGATCGTCGGGCTGCTCGGCCCGAACGGGGCCGGCAAGTCGACCCTGCTGTCGGTGCTGGCCACCCTGGCCGCGCCCTCGGCGGGGAGCGTGCGCTACGGCGCGGTGACGGCCGGCGAGGCGGGCGCGGCCCTGCGCGCGCAAATCGGTTTTCTGTCCCACGACCTGCAGTTGTATCCCGAGCTGTCGGCGCGCGAGAATCTCGAGTTCTTCGCCGGTCTCCACGGCCTCGACCACCCCCGGCGCGAGGCGGAGGACGCGCTGGTGCGGGCCGGCCTCGATGACCGGGCGGACGACGTCGTCGAAGGATTCTCCCGCGGCATGCGCCAGCGGCTGGCATTGGAACGCGCGCTGCTGCACGACCCGCGCCTGGCCCTCTTCGACGAGCCGTTCACGGGGCTGGACGAGGCGTCGTGCGGCAAGCTGGTGCGGCGATTGCGAGCCCTGCGAGCCGACCGGCGGATCGTCGTGCTCGCCACCCACGACCTCGACATCGTCGACGGCCTGCTCGATCAGGCGCTGCTGCTGCGGGCGGGGCGGTTGCGGCCCCTGGGCGGCGACGGGACGCTGCGCGACCGGTACCGGGCCGCCGTTGCCGCCGGGGACGCGCGATGAACGAGTTTCTGCGGGTCGCCTGGCTCGTGGTTCGCAAGGACCTGCGCGTCGAGTCGCGCAGCCGGGAGCTGCTGTTCACGACCGTCTTCTTCGCGATCTCCTGCGTTCTGGTGTTCTCGTTCGGCTTCGTCCGCGGCGGCCGCGCCGTCGACGGGGCGGCCGCCGGCATCCTGTGGATCGCCATCGCCTTCTCGGGCACGCTGGCTCTGGGCCGCGCCTTCGAGCGGGAGCGGCATCACGACGCCCTCCGCGGCCTGTTGCTCGCACCGGTCGCCCGCCCCGCGATCTTCGTCGGCAAGCTGGTCGGGCTGCTGCTGCTCCTGGCGGTGGTGGAAGCGATCATGGTGGTCATGGTCGCCTTCCTGTTCCAGGCCCCGCTCTTCCAGTTCCCGCTGCGGCTCTTCGCGCTGCTGTCGCTGGGGACGCTCGGGTTCGCGAGCGTGGGGACGCTGTTCTCCGCGATGCTCGTGCGTACGCGCAGCCGGGCCGTCCTGTTGCCGGTGCTGCTGTATCCGATCACGATCCCGGTGCTGATCATGGGGGTCAGCGGAACCGCCGTACTCATCCAGCCGGAGCCGGATCTCGCGATGGCGCGGCTCTGGATCAGCCTCCTGTTCTTCTTCGACGCGGTGTTCCTGACCCTCGCGCTATGGACATTCGAGCCGGTCATGACAGAATGACACCGATGAATCGACGCGTCTTTCCGGTTCTCGCGGCCCTGTCGCTGTTCTTCTTCGTAACCGCGCCCATCGTCATCATCCGCGCCCCCTACGAATCGACGATGGGACTGGTCCAGAAGATCTTCTACTTCCACTTTCCGGCGTGGATGGCGATGTTCCTCGCCATCTTCGTGCTCGGCATCGCCAGCGTGCAGTACCTCTTCCGGCAGAAGCCGGCGGCCGACCGTCTGGCCGTGGCGGCGGCCGAGATGGCGGTGATCTTCGGGTTGATGGGGTTGATCACCGGACCCCTGTGGGGGATCAAGGCCTGGGGGGTGTGGTGGCAATGGGACGCCCGATTGACGATGGCGGTGATCCTGGAGCTGATCCTGGTGGCCTATCTGCTCCTGCGCGAGTACGGGGGGGCCGGTTCCGATCGATTGGCGGCGGGCATCGGGATCTTCGCCATGGCCAACGTGCCGTTCCTCTATATCTCGACCGAGATCTGGCGCACCGTGCATCCCCGGACCTCGGTGGTGCCCACGCTTCCGGTCGACTTCGGCCTCCCGCTCTGGTGGTCGTTCGCCGGGTTCATCGTCTTGTGCATGGCGTTGCTGTCGGCCCGGGTTCGGCTGGAAGAGCAGCGGGCGGCGCTCGACCGGCTGTATCTGGCGGTGGAGGAGGACTAGTGGGGATTCTGCGTCTGCGTGACTGGTTGCGGCGGGCCGCCTCTCCGTGCGGGGCGTGTCGGGTGCTGGTGCTGGGGCTGGTCGTCGGCGTCGCGGCGGGCGCGGCGGTGCTGGATGCGGCCCAGCCGCCCACCACCGCCGCCCAGGACGGGTTCGTACCGATGGCGGACATTCCGCCCGAGGATCAGATGCCGGCGGCGCCGCTCGTGGCCGCCGCCTACGCCGTGGTCTGGGCGATCGCCGTCGGCTACCTATGGACGATCTGGCAGAGGCTGGGAACCGTCGAGGCGGAGCTCGCCGAGGTGACTCGCCGTGTCGACGGCGGAAGGGACGGGGCCTGAGTCCCCGCATCGCCTTCCTGGTGTCCTGATGCCCGCCGCCGGACACTTCGTCTATATCCCCGCCATCCTGCTGTTGGGGCTGGTGGTCGGGTGGATTCTCGGGTCTCGCGCCGCCGCGGACGCCTATGCCGCGGATCTGCGGCGGCGGGAAGAGCGCGCGGCTCGCAGGAAGGCGCGGGAAGCCTGACGCCGCGCCGTCCCCCGGCGCGCTCGCGGTCCGGCGCGGTGCCGCGAGCCCCTACCGACCCAGACCGAGCCTGAACGCGAGGCTCTCCGGAAGTCCCACCTCGGTGATGCGTTGCTGCGCCAGCTCGATGCGATAGGGCACCCGCCGAAGCTCGATGCGCGGCTTTCTCGAATCGTAGACGGCGTAGGACGCCCGTGAATCGGTGTCGCGCGGTTGTCCGACCGAGCCCGGGTTGATGAGATAGCGCCACTTCTTGTCCACGTTGATGACGGTCGTGTCGGGCCCCCCCGGGATGGGGTGGGTGACCGCCACGTCGGACCCCCGTTGCACGTAGGCGACGGGCACGTGGGTATGGCCGAAGAAGCAGATGTGGCGACGGGACGCCTCGAAGGCCCGGGCGGCGTCCTCTTCGTCGCCGATGTAGGTGTCTTCGTCGGACGGCGCGCCGTGACACACCTCGACATCGCGGTTGACCATCTTCGGTCCCGCCGGCAGGGCCGCCACGCGCTCCCGGTTCTTCGCGGTCAGCGTCTTGTGGGTCCAGCGGGCCGCCTCCGCCGCCACCCGGCGAAAGGCGTCGGGCTCTTCCACGCCGGTCGAGACCTTGTCGTGGTTGCCCCGGATGATCACATCGGGCTCGAGCTCGAAGATTCGCTCGACCACCTCGTTCGGGTTCGCCCCGTAGCCGACCAGGTCGCCCAGCACCAGCAGGCGATCGTAGGTGTCGGGGGGAGTGCGGGCGAGGACCGCGTCGAGCGCATCGATGTTGCCGTGTATGTCGCTGAGAATCAGGAAACGCATCGGGAACGGCCTCGAGTCAATGGGGGGTGGAGGAGCCCGAGGCAGAATCCCCGCTGCATTCGACCGGCGATGCCTTCCGCCCCGGCCGCGCTGCTCTTCGGTCGCACATACCCGATATGCTCCCGCGTTGCGCCTTGCCGGACGAGCGACCCGCCCGTCTCCGTGTCACCCGGGGTTTCATGACGGGTTCCTAGACACCGAGCCAGTCGACGACCCGTTCGACGAGCTCGCCGGGCGACGCCGCGCCGGCATCCAGGCGTACATGGGCATGGCGGTAGGCGGCCTGCCGGTTCCGAAAAAGTCGAACCATGCTCGCTCGATCCGTTGCCAGCGGCCGTCGTCCGTCTCGTGGCAAGCGCTCGATGACCTGCGACAAGGATACATCAAGCCAGATCGAGACGCCGTCTCCGTTGATCAACGATCGGTTGGCGGGGTCGGCGTAGGTGCCGCCTCCGGTCGCCACCACCGCGTGGCGCACGGGGATGCGGGCGGCCAGCACCTCGCGTTCGACCCTGCGGAACCAAGCCTCCCCGCGCCGGGAGAAAATGTCCGCGACGGTCATGCGCTCGCGCGCTTCGATCAGGTCGTCGATGTCGTCGACACGCCACCCGAGCTTGGTCCCGAGTGCGCCGGCAACGGTGCTCTTGCCGGCGCCCATGAACCCGACCAGATAGATCTTGTCAGTGCGCATCGACCGCAGCCGGGTCCGGGCTGAAGATTCCCCGCCGCATTCGACCGGCCAGGCATCCTGCCCCCTCGTCACGCCTTGTCGCACGGGCGATTTGCGCCCGCTGGCGTCTTCGCCGGTCTCGGTGCGCCGCCGGGTTCTGCTGCCGCCTCCTGGCCCGGAAATCGTCGCCTGCGGCTCCGATTGCCGCCCAACCAACCCTGCCAGGAATCTGCACCGTTCTACGGCGCAGACTCCTGGGCGCGGATGCAGATGGAAGCCAGGACATCGAAGAAACCGGGGTACGACACGTCGACGGCCTCGGCGTTGCGGATGCGACTCGGCTGCCGGGCGCCCAGGGCGGCGATGGTGAAGGCCATGGCCAGCCGATGGTCGCCGGCGGCATCGGCCTCGCCCCCCTGAAGCGGCCGGCGGCCCACGACGTGGAATCCGTCCTCGCTCTCATCGACGTGTCCCCCGAGCGCCCGCAGGCCGTCGGCCAACGCGGTGATGCGGTCGCTCTCCTTGTGCCGCAGCTCGCCGGCGCCGGTGACCTGCAATTCTCCGCCATGCGTGGCCAGCGCGGCCAGCGCCGGCAGCTCGTCGATGAGTCCCGGCACGTCGGCGGGTCCCACCACGAGCCCGGTGTTGCCGCCGTGGCGGATCCGGATGGACCCGCGGCGTTCTCCGGCGTCTTCGGTGACCCCCAGCAGGTCGATGCCGGCCCCCGCGCGTGCGAGCCAGGCGAGAATGCCGGTCCGGGTGGGATTGAGCCCTACGTCGTCGAGGGTGATGTCCGATCCGGGCAGGGCCGCCGCGGCGGTCGCCCAGAACGCCGCGGACGACAGGTCGCCGGGCACCGTGAGCTCGGCCGCCTGCAGGCTCTGTCCACCGCGCAGCGTGATGACGCCGTCGCGCCGGTGTAGCTCGACGCCGAACACGGGCAGGGCGCGTTCCGTGTGGTCACGGGTGGCGGCCGTCTCTCTGACCGTGGTGTCGCCGGTCGCATGCAGCCCGGCCAGGAGCACGGTGCTCTTGACCTGTGCGCTCGGGACCGGCGGGGTGAAATCGATGCCGCCGAGAGGCGAACCGGCGATGGTGAGCGGCGGGCGGTCCAGTTCTCCCGTCACCCGCGCGCCCATGCGGGAGAGCGGCTCGATGATTCGGCGCATCGGCCGGCGGCGGAGCGAGCCGTCCCCGGTGATGACGCTCGTGAACGGGTGGCCGGCGAGGACGCCCGAGAGCAGCCTCAGGGTGGTGCCGGAGTTACCGGCGTCCAACGGCGCCGTCGGAGGCGCCAGTCCGCCGACGCCGCGGCCGTCCACGGTCACGACGCGCCGGCTCGTTCCGCCGTCGGATGCCGGGGGACCCTCCACCCGGACGCCCAGCCCCCGGAGACAGGTCAGGGTGGAGGCGCAGTCGGCTCCCGGCGCATAGCCGGCGATGGTCGACCGCCCGCCGGCGAGCGCGGCGAGCAGTGCATACCGGTGGGAGATCGACTTGTCGCCAGGGATGGAGACGCGGCCGCGGACGCGGGCGGCGGGGTGAACGACGACGGACGCCATTCAGTGCACTATATCAGGCGATGCCCCCGATCAGGGGGCGCCCCCGCCGTTCCCGTCCCACGGGTGAATCGACGGGCGACCTTGCGTCAATCGGGGACGGACAGTATGTTACGCACTGGCGTCGCGCCCGACGCAGGATCCGGGTGTCCCCGCGGCGTGCCGGGAGACCGGGGGAAACGGCCCATCCGACCCGAGACAGTTGCCGTTATGGCCAGCGACCATGTCGTTCGTCTTACGTTCCGGAGCCATTTCGACATGCTGGACTTCGTCCAGGTCGTCTGCGACGAGCTGGGGAAGCTCGTCGGTTTCGATGGCGACTCGATTCACTGGATAGGCGTGGCGGTCCGTGAATCGGTGATCAACGCCATCAAGCACGGCAATCAGGATATCGAGGACAAGCTGGTAAAGGTCGAGTTCGCGTTGGCGCCGCCGGCCGATCCGAAACGACTGACGGTGCGGGTCGTCGATCAGGGCGACGGTTTCGACCCGGTCGAGATCGCAGATCCACTGGCCCCGGAGAACCTGCTGAAATCGAGCGGCCGGGGCATCTTCTTCATGCGAAGTCTCATGGACGACGTGCGCATGCAGCGGGCGCCGGAGGGGGGCATGGAGGTGGTGATGGTCAAGACCGTCGGAGCCGTCTCCTGACCGGGCGAGAGCCTGCCGCATCCGATATGGCGCACCCTTCCGTCTGGCTGGCCACCGCCGTCGAGATCGTTCGGCGCGCCGGGGCCATACAGCTCGACCATCTGGGCGGCAACCTGCAGATCCGCAAGAAGGGCGCGATCGATCTCGTCACCGCGATCGATCTCGAAGTGGAACGGATGGGCCGCGCCGTCATTGCGGAGCGGTTCCCCGATCACGAGGTGCTGGCCGAGGAGCTCGGAGACGACACCGGCGGGGCTCGGGCCCGGCACCGGTGGGTGTTCGACCCCCTTGACGGCACCGTCAACTTTGCGCACGGCCTGCCGATCTTCTGCTCCTGCCTCGCGCTGGAGGTCGATCGGCGGCCGGTGGTGGCGGCGGTCTTCGATCCCACCCGTCGCGAGCTGTTCACCGCCGAACGGGGCGCCGGGGCGTGGCTGAACGACGCCCCCCTGCGGGTATCCGAGACCGGCTCGGTGCTCGATGCGATGCTGTGCACCGGGTTCCCCTACGACGTGCACGACAACGTGGGCGACCTCGTCGGGCTGTTCGGCGCGTTCGTCGCGCGGGCGCGGGCGGTGCGCCGGCTCGGCTCTGCCGCGCTCGATCTGTGCTACCTTGCGGCGGGCCGGTTCGACGGCTTCTGGGAACAGCGCCTGCACCCCTGGGACATGTCGGCGGCCAGTCTCGTGGTCGAAGAGGCAGGCGGGCGGTTGTCGAGGTTCGACGGCGCCGCGTTCGACACCCACGGGGACGAGATCGTCGCCTCGAACGGCGGGATTCACGACGAGATGCTTCGGATCATCGCGAGCCGTCCACCCGGCGCGTGGATGTCCGGCAGGTAGCTGCGAGATGCAGGTACGGCGCGTGCGCGAGATCGACTGGACGTCCTGGCGGGCCGCCGACCCGGCGACGCTCGTCTTCGTCATCAAGGACCGGCGCATTCTGCTGATTCGCAAGAAGCGCGGACTGGGAGCCGGCAAGATCAACGGTCCCGGCGGCCGGCGCGAGGCGGGCGAGTCGTTCGACGACTGCGCCGTCCGCGAGATGCAGGAAGAGCTGGGCGTGACCCCGCTTCACCTCGTCAGGCTCGGGGAGCACTGCTTCCAGTTCGTCGACGGCTACTCGACGTTCGTCCGGGTGTATCGCGCGTCGGATGTCGACGGCGAGCCGGTGGAGACCGACGAGGCGGCGCCGCTCTGGTTCGACCTCGACGCGATCCCCTTCGAGGAGATGTGGGAGGACGACCGTCACTGGCTGCCCCTGATCGTGCAGGGACGCCGATTCGCCGGCCGCTGGATCTTCGACGGCGATCGGATGCTCGACTACATCCTCGACGTGCTCCCGCCGGAGTCGGCGCCCCGGCAGTCTGCGCCGTAGGACGGTGCAGGCTCCGGAGGCGACGCTTTCCCGGGCCGGGAGCATCCCCAGCCGGCGCGCGTGCTCCCGATCGGACGGCGTGCGATCCGGACAGGACACCGGCGATTCTACCGACCATCCTGCAACCTGTTGAAATAGAGGAAGTTGGTTGGAATCGTGGTCTTGGCATGACTGTTGCTGCCTTCGCTGTCGGGTCGTCGGTTCGCACAGGAGGCCGGGCGTGCCACGAAGGCGCGGCGCAACTCCGGCGACGGCGGCCCGTGAGGAGAATGCGATGTCGATGAGGTCGATGCGGCGGATGGCGTTGGCGACCCTGCTGGCGGTCTCCTGGCCCGCGCCGCTCCTGGCGCAGGACAGCTGGCTGAGCCTGAGTCTGGGGCGTTTCACGGTTCGGGAAGCGGGTGCGCGGATCGGGGACGACGTCGTCGCCCGGAATCTGGAACAGTTCGCTTTCGCGCTCGACGATTTCAACGGCACCGCCGTCGGCGCCGAGTGGCTCCTGGGGGTCGGCAACTACGTGGAGGTGGGGGTGGGGGCCGGTTGGTACCAGCGGACCGTGTTGAGCGTCTACTATGACTTCGTCGACTACGACGGCTACGAGATCGAGCAGGATTTCACGTTGCAGGTCGTGCCCGTCACGGGGACGGCGCGCTTCTTTCCGTTCGGGCGGCGAGCGGTGCTGCAGCCGTACGCCGGCGTCGGAATCGGGTTGTTCAACTGGCGGTACGACGAGGTCGGGGACTTCATCGACTTCGGTTCCCCCGACCAGACCGTGTACTACGACGAGTACGTGGCGGCCGGCCGCGACACCGGACGGGTCTATCTCGCCGGGGTGCGGCTGGTGGGCGGTCGCTACGCCGCCGGGGTCGAGTTCCGGTACCAGGACGTCCAGGGCGTGGTCGGCATCGACCAGGGGTTCCTCGACGAGCGGATCGATCTGGGCGGAATGACCACGGCGGTCACGTTCAACGTCGGGTTCTGACGGCCGGGCGGCGCCGCCGGTGCGGGCGACGCCCGGAGAGCCCGGCCGGCGGCGTTCCGGCCCGCCGGGCGCAACCGGGCGGCGCCGCCGTCCCGGGCGCCGCCGCGTGCGGCTATAATCCGGCCGAGCCGCGTCTGCACTGCACGAGTCATGGGTCCAGAGCTGTCCGTCGTCATTCCCCTCCTGGACGAGTCACCCAACGTCGACGCGCTCTACCAGGAGCTCACGGAGACCCTCGACGCCTGGGGGCGGACCTACGAGATGGTCTTCGTCGACGACGGCAGCACCGACGGGACCTTCGAGCGGCTCGCCCGGCTGCAGGCATCGGATTCCCGGATGCGGGTGGTGCGGTTGCGCCGGAACTTCGGACAGACGGCGGCGTTCTCGGCGGGGTTCGCGACCGCCCGGGGACGCCTGATCGCCACCGCCGACGGCGACCTGCAGAACGACCTCCGAGAGATTCCGCGGATGGTCGACAAGCTGGACGAAGGGTTCGACATCGTCTGCGGATGGCGCAAGGCGCGCCGGGATCCCTGGCTTTCCCGCCGGCTGGTCTCCTTCGTCGCCAACCGGATCATCTCCCGGGTCACCGGGGTGCGGTTGCACGACTACGGATGCTCGCTCAAGGTGTTTCAGGCGGAGGTGGTCAAGTCGCTGCGCCTCTACGGCGAGATGCACCGGTTCATTCCGGCGATCGCGAGCGAGCAGGGGGTGCGCATCGCGGAGATGGTCGTCAATCATCGGCCCCGCCGGCACGGGCGCTCGAAGTACGGCCTGTCGCGGACGCCGCACGTGATCCTGGACCTCGTCACGGTGAAGTTCCTGTTGAGCTACTCGACCCGGCCGCTGCAGATCTTCGGGCTCGTGGGACTGGCGATGGGGGTGGCGGGCGCGGCGATAACGGCGTGGCTGGCGTACATCCGGTTGTTCGGGGGGCAGGACATCGGCGGCCGGCCGCTGCTGCTGTTCGGCATACTGCTGCTGTTCACGGGGGTGCAGCTCGTGACTCTCGGGCTGCTGGCGGAGCTGCAGGTGCGGACGTATCACGAATCGCAGGACAAGCCGACCTACTACGTCCGCGAGGTGCTGGAGACGCCGGCCGGCGAGCCGGCGGCGGCGCCGTCGCTCCGCAAGTGACCCGGCATGCCGGCCTCGGATGCGGGACGGGGGGAGAGGCCGGTGCATCTGGCGTTTCTCGGATGCGGGTTCATCACCGGCGTGCACAGCCGCAATCTGCGGCGACTGCGCGAAGCGGTTGTCTGCAGCTACGCGAGCCGCGACCGTGCGAAGGCCGAGGCCTATCGGCGTCGCTATCGCGGCGCGGGCAGCTACGGCAGCTATGCCGCCGCGATCGAGGACTCGCGGGTGGACGCGGTGGTGGTCGCGGTGCCCCCGCGGTTTCATCTCGATCTGGCGTTGCAGGCGCTGTCGGCCGGCAAGCACGTGCTCGTCGAGAAGCCGGCGTTCCTCCGGATGGAGGACTACCGGCGGGTGCAGGCGGCGCGGGACGGCGCCGCCCGGGTGGTGCTGGTCGGGGAGAACGACCACTACAAGCCCCTGGCGGTCTGTCTGCGGCGGCTGTTGGGCCGGGGGGTCATCGGCGATCTCGTGCTCGCCCACTTCACGACGGTGGTCGAGCGGTTGAAGCCGGCGGACGACTGGCGCAACGACGAAGGGATGGCGGGGGGCGATGCCTTCTTCGAGGAAGGCATCCACTGGCTGCACCTCGCGAACAGCCTGGGCATGGCCATCACGAGCGCGGCCGGGTTCGCGCCGGCCCCTTCCCGGCGCGGCCCGGACCGCCGCGCCAAGAGCATGCTGGCGGCGTTCCGGTATGCGAACGGCGCGGCCGGCGCGCTGTTCTACTCGCGCGAGGTGCCCTCGCTGCTGCGCGGGGTCCGGGTGTCGAAGCTGTTCGGTCGGGACGGCGTCATCACGTTCGAGTCGAACGGTGGGTTCGTGCTGGTACGGGGCCGCGGCTGGCCGCGGCTGCTGTTTCCGGGGGTGCGGGACATGCGCGGATATCAGGCCATGTACCGCGACTTCGTGAGCGCCATCCGCTCGGGTCGGCGGCCCGAGATGAGCCTGGAGGCGGCCATGGACGACCAGCGAATCATGGACCAGATCTACGCGTCGGATACGGCCGCGGCGCCCCCGGCGGCGGTCGACGGGCCCTGACCCGGCCGGAGCTGGCGCATGGCGGCGAGCTCCGGGTCGGGAGTTCGGGCCGTGCAGGGCCGCGGAGTCAGTCGGGTCGGATGGGAGGCAGGCGGAGCCGAAGGCGGCGATTCCCGCGTCGGCCCGCTGTACGCCCGGAATCGGAACGGTGATGCGGAGCGACCGGTACGACATCGTCATCGTCGGGACGGGCGCCGGGGGAGGCACCCTGGCCCGGGCCCTGGCCGACAGCCCGGCCCGGATCCTGCTGATCGAGCGGGGCCGCTTCGTGCCGCAGGAACCCGAGAACCGGGATCCCGCCGCGGTCTGGAAGCACCGGCGCTACCAGACGTCGGAGAGCTGGCTGGACGGCGACGGCGCCCCGTTCCGCCCCTATACCCACTATTGCGTTGGGGGGAACACCAAGTTCTGGGGCAGCGTCCTCTTCCGGCTGCGCCGCGAGGACTTCGGCGAGCTGGAGCACGTCGACGGCGTGTCGCCGGCCTGGCCCATCGGCTACGACACCCTCGAACCGTACTACGAGCGGGCGGAACGTCTGTACGAGGTGCACGGGACGGCCGGCGAGGACCCCACCGAGGCGCCGCGGAAACCGTTCCCGCACGCTGCGGTTCCCCACGCGGAGCAGGTGGACGCCTACGTGGCCCGCATCCGCGGCCAGGGACTGCATCCCTCGCCGCTGCCGCTGGGGCTCCGGGGCCCCGGGGAGCCGGGACGCTGCATCCTGTGCGACACGTGCAACTCCTTTCCGTGCCACCGCGACGCGAAGAGCGACGCCGACGTGTGTTGCATCCGTCCCGCGGCCGCGCATGACAACGTCACGCTGTGGACCGATGCGCGGGCTACGCGCCTGCTCACGGATCCGGGCGGCCGGCGGGTCGAGGCGGTCGAGGTCGACCACGCCGGCGAGCGGCGCCGGGTAGAGGCGTCCGTCGTGGTCCTGTCCTGCGGGGCGGTCAACTCCGCGGCGCTGCTGCTGCAGTCGGCGAACGACCGCCACCCGCAGGGTCTCGCGAACTCGTCGGGGCTTGCGGGGCGGCGCTACATGGCGCATCTCGCCACGATGATGGCGGGGTTCCATCCGTTCCGCCGCAACTACACCGTGTTCCAGAAGACGGTGGCCATCAACGACTTCTATTTTCGAGGGCCCGACGGGGGCTACCCGCTGGGGCAGATCCAGTCGCAGGGGCGGACCCACGGCGTCATGGCCCGGACCGCCGTGCCGTGGATGCCGTTGAAGTTCTTCGACTACTGGGTGGCTCGGGGCCTCGACTGGCTCGCGATGACCGAGGACCTGCCCCGGACCGACAACCGCGTGACCGTCGATGCCGGCGGGCGCATCCGGCTGCGCTACCGGCCGAACAACGTGCGCGCCCACGAGCGGCTGGTCCGCGAGGTCCGGCGGATGCTGCGCCGGCTCGGACTCGGGATCGTCTACGTCCATCCGCGGTCGATCCACAATACGACCCACCAGTGCGGCACCCTGTGCTTCGGGACCGATCCGAGCCGCTCGGTGCTCGATCCCTGGTGCCGGTCGCACGACGTCGAGAACCTCTTCGTCGTCGATGCGTCGTTCTTTCCATCGTCGTCGGCGGTCAACCCGGGACTGACCATCGTCGCCCAGGCGCTCCGGGTGGCCGACCACATCCGGGAGACGGAGCTGGGCGCCGGTCCCGGCCCGCCGGCGGCCGGGACGCCGGGACCGGTTGCGACCGGGGCCGGGTGACGGGGCGAGGAACCAGGAGGACACTGCCGTGCGCGTACGCTCGTTCAGCCACACCGGCATCACGGTGTCGGACTTCAACCGGGCCGTCCGGTTCTATTGGGACGTGTTCGGATGCCCCCTGGTGGGGGTGTCCGATGCCCCGGCGGACCGGGTGAAGGGCTTCTTCGGGGTCGATGCGCCCCAGCCGACCTGCCGCATCGGCTGGATCCGGGTCCCCGGGGGGGCGGTGATAGAGATCTTCGAGTTCCGGCCCGACGAGCCGGCGGCGCCCGTGGCCTGGAACCGGGTGGGGCTGACCCACATCTGCTTCAACGTACGGGACACCGGGCGTTGGCACGACTACCTGCTGGGCAAGGGGGTGGAGATCGTCAGCCCGCCCGAGCGGTCGCCCCACGGTCACACGTTGTTCTTCGCCCGCGACCTCGATGGGAACCTCATCGAGCTGACCGATCTGCGGCATATGCACCACCTGCTGCGGTGGCTGGGCCCGCTCGGCGGGTGGTTGTTCCGGCGGGGCATCGGCCAGGACTATCGTCGTTACTACGAACCGCCGACCGAATCGCCACGGTGAGGAAGCTCCCGGCCCGGGGGCGGCCTGCAGGTAGTGGTAAGCTCGCAATACATGCCGGATCTCTCGCAGTGGCTCACGCCGGCTCTTCTCGTCGGGCTCTTCGCTTGGCTCCGGCTCGACATCCGCGAGCTGCGCCGCGAGTTGGGCGGTCGCATCGACGGTGTCAACGCACGGGTTGACGCTGTCAACAGTCGATTCGACGACGTGAACAAGCGCTTCGACGACGTGAACAGTCGCTTCGACGACGTGAACAAGCGCTTCGACGACGTGAACAAGCGCTTCGACGACGTGAACAAGCGCTTCGACGGGGTCACTCGCGAGCTCGCCGATCAGCGTGAGCGAATGGCCAAGCTCGAAGGCTCGCTCGAGGGCTTCCTCGCGGGGCGCCGTGATCGCGACGCGGCCTGAGCACCCCGAGATATCCTCCGGGACTACCGTTGGTGGACCCGCCGGACGATCCCGGCCACCCGTGCCGGCACGTCGTCCGGCAGCTCGGGATACATGGGCAGCGTCAGGGTGCGGGCCGCGGCCGCCTCGGCATGGGGATGGTCGCCGGCGCTTCCTCCCAGATCGGCGCAGCAGGGTTGCAGATGGATCGGGATCGGGTAGTGCAGCCCGGTCCGGACTCCGTCCGCCGCGAGGGCGCGGCGCAGCGGGTCCCGATGCGGCGTCTCCACCGCGTAGCAGTTGTAGACGTGGCGGACGTCCGGTCGGGCCGCGGGCACGGTGACGCCGGTCGGGGCCAGCGCCCGGTCGTACGCGGCGGCGATGCGGCGCCGGGCCTCCGTCCATCCCGGGAGATGACGCAGCTTGACCCGGAGAACGGCGCCCTGCAGGCCCTCCATCCGGTAGTTGAAGCCGGCACGCGGGCCAGGATGCCGCTCGTCGTCGCCCCAGCTTCGCAGCGCGCGAATCGCCCGGGCGTGCCCGTCGTCGTCGGTGACGACGATGCCGCCCTCGCCGCAGGCCCCGAGGTTCTTGGTGGGGTAGAAGCTGAAGCAGCCGAGGTCGCCCACGCCGCCCACCCGCCGGCCGCGGTACTCGGCGCCGTGCGCCTGCGATGCGTCTTCGATCACCGTCACCTCGTGCCGGCGGGCCAGGGCCAGCAACGGGTCCAGGTCGGCCGGATGGCCGAAGAGATGCACCGGGATTACCGCCTTCGTCCGCGCGGTGATCGCCCGCTCGACCCGGTTCGCGTCCATGGTGCGGGTGCGGGGGTCGATGTCGACGAAGACCGGCGTCGCTCCGGTGTAGCGGATGGCCGCCACCGTGGCGATGAACGTGAAGGGGACCGTGATCACCTCGTCGCCGGGTCCGGCCCCGGCCGCGAGGAGGGCGAGATGGAGGGCGCTGGTGCCGGAGTTGACGGCGATGCCGTGCCCGGTGCCGCAGTAGGCGGAGAACTCGCGCTCGAAGGCGGCGACCTCCGGTCCGAGCGCGAACTGCCCGCTCTCGAGGACACGCGCCACCGCCTCGTCGATCTCCGGCCTGATCGACGCATATTGACGCCGGAGGTCCACCAGGGGAATTTCGGTCACGGCGCGATGGGTACCAAGCGCCAGTCGTCGCGCTCGCCGAGCGCACGCGCCGCGAAGCACCAGATGACCAGCCGTTTGCGGCTCCAGTAGTCCGGGTCGGCCTCGGTGCGTCCGAGGATGTCCGCGAAAGCGGCGGTTGCCTCGGGGCCCGGGACCGCCGCGAGATCGACGGGGACGCCGAGCTCGAAGGCGAGCTGATCGGGCAGGCCCGCGCCGGCGGCATGCAGGTCGCCTCCGGCGTGGAACACCAGCGCGTGGCTGTCGCCGACGAGCAGGACGGCGCTCGCGGGATCGGGAGCGACCGACGCCCGCTCGCTCCCGGCTCTGCGAATCACCCCGCGCAGGCGCAGTTCCTCCCGGCCCGACGGCACCCCACCCGGCCCGGTCAGGTCGCCGTCGATGCTCGTGCTGTACCAGCTCGCCCCGAACGACTCGGTGTCGAGCTCCGCGTACCACGGTCGAGCCCGGACGTCGGCCGCGATCGCCGCGGCGGCCGTCGTGCATCCGCTGCCCGACCAATGGGTGTCGGTGCGGCAGTAGAGCGGCCCCTCGGAATGGAACCGCTCGCGGATGAAGCGATCCGTCAGGTCGAGGACGTCGACGCCGGCGGCGCGGAGCCGATCGTAGAGCTGCTGCAGGACCGGGTCGAGACGAGGCACCGGAATCGGAACCGCCAGCGCATCGGATACCTTCTCGGGGAAGATGACGGACTTCGGCGGCACGGGCACCACGAGCAGCTCGACGTTCCGCGCTTCGAGCCGGCGATGCACGTCGAGGATGGCCGGAATCGGCCCGGCCTCCGCCGTGGTGTGTCCCGGGGACCCGTCCCCGGCGTCCGGGTCCCCGAAGTCGTCCCGGCTCACGTGCCGCAGCTCGGGGCCGTGGAAGAGCCAGTCGTCCACCCCGGCGACGGCGGTGCGCTCCGAGGCTTCCGCTTCGCGCGCCAGCCGGTCCAGCTCCACCCGGAACGGAGTCAGCACCGCGCCGACGTCCGGTCCGCCGCATGCCCCGAGGAGCGTCACGGCGGCCGCGCCGGCGGCGAGACGGGAGACGACGTGCGTCATGGCTCGGTCATGGGTCCGCCGGATGGCGGCGAAGAGGAGCACGCGCGTGGTTCGCCGGAACCCCCGGCCGAATCGAAGCGGGATGCTGCGCGGGGAGAAATGAACCGGAGAAGCGCAACGGCCCACCGCACTTCGTCAAAGAAACTGATGATTATGGGCCACACCCATTGTACCATCGTCGCGTTCCGTGTGCGGCCGGCCTCGATCCGGCCGCGGGCGGCGGCATTGCTGGTCTTTTCCATCACGATTCATGTCCGGTATCGCCGGTATCGTCGAACGCGACCCCGCCCGCCCGGTAGATCCGACGCAGATCAATCGCATGGTCGAGACCCTGCGTCATCGGGGGCCGGACCAGTTCGGTCAGCTCGTCCGGCCGGGGGTGGGCCTCGGCATGCGCCGGCTGTCGGTCGTCGATGTCCGCAACGGGCAGCAGCCGTTCTCGAGCGAGGACGGGTCGACGCACCTCGTGGCGAACGGGGAGATCTACAACCATGGCGAACTGCGCCGGGAGCTGATCGCCAGGGGGCACCGCTTTCGCAGTCGCTCCGACGTCGAGGTCATCCTGCACGGCTACGAGGTGTTCGGCGTCGACGTGCTGACCCGGCTGCGGGGGATGTTCGCGTTCGCGTTGTGGGACGGGAGCAACCGGCGCCTCGTCGCCGGCCGCGACCGGGCGGGTGAGAAGCCGCTCTACTACGCGCAGACGCCGCAGCGCCTCCTGTTCGGCTCCGAGATGAAGGCGCTGCTCGTACGGCCGGAAGTGTCGCGGGAGATGGACTTCGAGGCGCTGGATCAGTTCCTGACGTACGAGTACGTCCTGACCCCGAGGACCATCTTCGCGGATGTGCGAACCCTGCCCCCGGCCCACTACCTGGTCTACGAGCGCGGATCCGTGAAGGTCGAGCGGTACTGGGACGTGGCGTCGGTTCCGGTCCGCAGCTGGACCGAGGACGAGGCGGCATCGGCGCTCCGCGAGACGCTGTCGCGGGCGGTGGCGGCCCAGACGATGTCGGACGTCCCCCTCGGGGCGTTCCTGTCGGGGGACGTCGATTCGACCGCCATCGTCGGCATGATGGCGGAGAGGGCGGCCGGCCGGCCGGTCGCGACGTTCAGTCTGGGGTTCGACGCGGCCGGCTACGACGAGCTTCCCCGAGCCCGCACAGTGGCGTCCCACTTCGGGACCGACCATCGGGAGGGGGTGGTCGATCCCGACCTCGCGACGCTGTTCGAACGCGTCGTGGCCCATTTCGACGAGCCGTTCGCCGACGCGTCGTTGTTCCCGACCTTCCTGGTCTCGCAGATCGCGCGCCAGCACGTGACGGCGGTCCTGTCCGCCAGCGGGAGCGGCGCGCTCTTCGGGGGATACGAGACCTACCGGACGGAGGCCCTGGCCCGACGGGTCTCGACGGTGGTTCCCGACGCCGCGTTGCGGCTGCTCTCGGCCGCGACGGCCCTGCTGCCCCCGAGCGACAGGAAGTACGGGGTCATCAACCGGCTCCGCCGTTTCGCTCTGAGGCTGGCGACGGCGCCCAGGAACATCGCGCATTACCGCTGGTTGACGTTTCTCGACGTGCCGGCCAAGCGGCACTTCTACACGCCCGCGCTCCGGCGCGCCCTCGTCGACAGCGACGTGTACGCGCCGATTCGGCGGCATCTGCAGGGAGCCCACACCGACGACCTGCTCAACCGCCAGCTCTACGCCGATCTGCAGGTGTTCCTGAGCGACGATGAGCTCGTGAAGGTCGATCGGGCGAGCATGGCGACCTCGCTGGAGACGCGAGCGCCCTTCCTCGACGTCGACGTCATGGAGCTCGCGTTCTCGATGCCGGGGTCCCTCAAGATTCGGAACGGCGAACGTCAGTACATTCTGAAGCAGGCGATGCGCCCGCTGCTTCCCGAGCCGATGTTGCGGCGGCCCGGGGCGGGATTCTCCGTTCCCACCCGGACCTGGCTGCGGCATCAGTGGGCGCCGTTGATGCAGGATCTGCTGGGGCCCGACCAGGTGCGCCGGCGGGGCTGGTTCGAGCCCGCGGAGGTCACCCGCCGGGTCGACGAGCATCTGGCGGGCCGACGCGACCACGCCCATCTGCTGTTCAGCCTGATGGTGCTGGAACGCTGGTCGCAGAGGTTCCTCGACTGACGCCGGCCGGCGGGTCTGTCGACCGGTCTCGCGGGGCATCGCCCGCCCGCGCCTTTCGTCGTATCATGAACCACGGGCCGGCCGCGCGGCCGGGGCCTGGCTGCCACGGTGCTCGCCAGGCACCGCAAGGGTCGAGCCGGCATCGCCGCATTCCGCGTCTCCAGTAGCCCCGTGGTGGAACCCCGCGCGGCCCGAGACGGCATCGCCGGTCGAATGCAGCGGGGCCTCTTGCCAAGGGCTGCCCGGCCGGAACGGTACACGGCAACTACATCCCGAACAGTGCAGCCATGGCGTACGAGAGCGCACTCGAAAAGAAGCTGGCCCGGAAGATGACGAAGGCCATCGTCGACTTCGAGCTCATCGAAGACGGTGACCGGGTCATGGTCGGATTGTCCGGCGGCAAGGACAGCTGGGCTCTGATGCAGCTGCTGGATGCGCTGCGCCGGCGGGCGCCGGTCGACTTCACGCTGGTGGCGGTGAACGTCGATTCCGGCTATCGCGACTACAAGCACGACGCGATTTCGCGGGCGTGCGCCGAGCGGGGTTGGGACCTTCGCATCGAGCACACGTCGATCGGCGCCATCATCGACGACAAGCTCGACGAACGGGCGACCCCCTGTTCGCTGTGTGCGCGGCTCCGGCGCGGCGTGCTGTACCGGATCGCCGGCGAGGTGGGGGCGACGAAGATCGCCCTCGGGCATCACGCCGACGACTTCATCGAGACGCTGCTGCTGAACCTGTTCTTCGCCGGTTCCCTGAAGGCGATGCCGGCGCGGCTGGTGTCGGACGATCGACGTCACGTGGTCATCCGCCCGCTGGTCTACGTCAGCGAGGAGGAGGCGCGGGACTACACCCGCCAGGTCGGCCTGCCGGTGATCGGCTGTTGCTGCCCGGCCTGCGGCGATCTGAGTCTGCAGCGGCAGCGCGTCAAGCGTCTGCTGCTCGACCTCGAACGCGAGCATGCGGGGGTCAAGCAGTCGATGTTGAAGGCGCTCGGCAACGTCGCGGGGCGGCATCTGCTCGACCGGCGCCTGAACCCGGTGGCCGAGCTCAGGGCGAGCGCGGCCGCATCCTCGACCGGACCCCCGTCGTCATCCGGCCCGGCGGCGGTCGTCTGATCGCGGCGAGGCGGGTGTCCCGGACGACCCGGCCGGACATTGCCGGGTGCTTCTCGGCGCGGGCTTCAGGAAACAGATGAGAGCGGTTGTGCAGCGCGTGACCTCGGCCCGGGTCACGGTCGACGACCGGGCGGTGGGCAGCATTCGGCACGGCCTGCTCGTCCTGGTGGGGATTGCGCGTGACGACGGGGGTGACGCCGCGGCGTACCTGGTCGACAAGATTGTCGGATTGCGTGTCTTCGCGGACGCCGACGGGCGGATGAACCGTTCCGTGCGCGAGGTCGATGGCGGGCTTCTGCTCGTTTCACAGTTCACGCTCTACGGGGACTGCCGGCGAGGGCGCCGCCCGTCGTTCGACCGGGCCGCGGCTCCGGACGAGGCGCGCACCCTGTACGAGGAGCTCGTCGACCGGTTCCGCGATCGAGGCGTCGCGGTCGAGACCGGGACGTTTCAGGCCCACATGATGGTCCACTCGGTGAACGACGGACCGGTGACGATCCTCCTGGATACCGGGAAGGCGTTCTGAACGGGGAGAGGGATGAGCCGCAGGGTGACGCGTCTGGGGTGTTGGGGACTGGGATTCTGTCTGGCCGCGGGATCGGCGCTGGCCCAACAGCGACCGCTGCTGACCGAGGACCCCGAGCCGGTCGGCGACCGTCTCGTCTTGCTGGAGGCGGGCATAGACCAGACCTGGGAGCACATCTATCCCGTGTCAGGGCTCAAGGGGCAGCTGCTGCGGATGCCGAGGCTCGGATTGAGCTTCGGCATGGGGTCCCGGGCCGAGATACAGCTCGACGCGGTGTCGATCAGCCGCCTCGTCATCTCCGAGCGTTTTCCCGCAGCGCTGGACCACATGCTCGAGGTTCCCGGCGATACCACGCAGGGCTGGGACGACGCGGTGATCGGGGCCAAGGTGAAGCTCGTGGGCGAAGGCGCCCGGATGCCCGCCGTCGGCCTGCGGTTCGCGACTCGGTTGCCCAACGCCACCAACGAGAGCGGGCTCGGACTCGATACGATGGATTTCTTCCAGTCGCTGCTGGTCGGCAAGACGGTGCAGTCGATTCGTCTCGTCGGCAACGTCGGCGTTGGCATCCTGTCGGATCCGACCCGCGGCGACCGGCAGAACGACGTGTTGACCTACGGGATTTCGCTGGCCCGTGCGATTACCACCGCCTCGGAAATCGTCGGCGAGATCAACGGGCGTATCAGCACCCGGCGCGGGACGCCCCCGCCCGGCACCGAGTCCCGTGGTCGAATGACCTTCGGGCTCCGGTATACGCGCGGCGCCGTCCGGTTGGACACTGGGCTGTTCACGGGGCTCACGTCGTTCGATCCGAAACTCGGGGTGACTGCCGGCCTGACCTGGGTGTTCCAGAGCCCGTTGGCTCCCTGATCCGCACCCGAACCCCGAGAACGATATCCGCACCGGACCTGGAGAGCGATGCCCCTCGATCTCGTCAAGGCCCACGCCTACGGAAACGACTTCCTCTTCGTCCCCGTCGACCAGACCGCCGAAGGCGAGCGCGCCGCGCTGGCCCGCCACATCTGCGACCGCCACAGCGGGGTGGGGGGGGACGGGCTCGTGCTCTACGCGCCCACCGGGACGGGCGCCCGGATGACCCTCTACAACGCCGACGGCGGGCGGGCGGAGGTCTCCGGCAACGCGGTGCGTTGTCTGGCCGCCATCGTGGTGCGCGAGCGGCCGTCGCTCCGGCACCCGGTCATCGAGACGGATGCCGGGGCGATACCATTGACCCGGGTGGAGTCGGCCGGGCGCCGAACGACCTTCGACGCCCTCATGGGATCGCCGGTCGGCCTGCGGCAGCGGCGGCTGGAGGCGGCGGGCGAGCAGGTCGAGGTCGTGGAGCTGTCGGTGGGCAACCCCCAGTGCATCGTGCTCGGCGGCGTGGTGGACGAGACGCGCCTGCACCGTCTCGGTGCGGCGCTGGCCATCCACCCGGCGTTCCCCGCGGGAACCAACGTCGAGCTGGTCGAGGTCGAGTCGGCGTCCCGAATACGGATACTCATCTGGGAGCGCGGCGTCGGTCCGACCGCCGCTTCGGGCACCGGCGCGTGCGCGAGTGCGGTGGCGGCCGCCGCCTTCGGCGGGGCCTCGCGCGACCTCGAGGTGGTTTCCCCCGGCGGTGCGCAGCACGTACGGTGGACCGACGAGGGGATACATCTCACCGGATGGGCGGACGTCGTCATGACCGGACACTGGCTGGGCCGGGAGCCGGCGGCCCAGGCGCCTGCGCCGTAGAAGTTTCGCGCCAGCGAAACTTCCAACGCGACCGTCAGGTCGCGCCAGGCGCCTGCGCCGTAGAGTTTCGCGCCAGCGAAACTTCCACGCGACCGTCAGGTCGCGCCAGCACGATGCTGCGGGCCGGCGGCTCCGACCGTGCAAACCACGCAAGCTCCGAAGCCACGGCCGCATGCAGGGTACGCGTACACCCCTCGCGTGCAGCGGGGACGGCGGTCGCTGCCGTGCGCGGAACGGTCGGCTGATCCCGCGTCAACCGCTGCGAACCGGCGTCTCGTCGGGGTGCGCGCGGTTCTTGCAAGGAATTGCGGCGGTGGCCCGCCGGGACGCGGGCGCCGGTGTCTTCGGATCCGGTCCGGGTCCCGCACCGGCGTGTGGTACGATGAAATCACTCGCTCTTCACGACCGACCCCGCGAAAAGCTCGAACGTCTCGGGCCGTCAGGTCTGGGCGACAACGAGTTGCTGGCGATTGTCCTCGGTCACGGGTTTCGCGACGCGAGCGCGCTCGACGTCTCGAACCGCGTTCTGGCCGCGGTGCAGGGCGTGCACGGGTTGACGCGGCAGTCTCTCGGCGACCTGTCCCGTTTCAAGGGCCTCGGAGCCGCGAAGGCGGCGCAGGTGCTCGCCGCCGTCGAGCTGGGGCGCCGCACGCTGGTGCGACCGCCGGATCATCGCGAGCGTCTGGGTTCTCCACGGGAGGTCGCGTCCTTCCTGCTGCCGAGCTACGGCGCCCGCGCCGTCGAACAGTTCGGCATCGTGCTGCTGGACACCAAGCACCGCGTTCTCAAGACCGCGTTGCTGTCGACGGGGACCCTCGACGCCAGCCTCGTGCATCCGCGAGAGGTGTTCCGGACGGCGGCCGGCGGCGGGGCGGCGGCGATCGTGCTGTTCCACAATCATCCGTCCGGCGACCCGACGCCGAGCGGCGACGACGTGGCGTTGACGGCGCGGCTGGTCGAGGCGGGCCTGGTGATGGGTATCGAAGTGATCGACCATCTGATCCTGGCCGACGCCAAGTATTGCAGCTTCAAGGAGATGGGGCGAATCTAGCAGTCTGCGCCGTAGAACGGTGCAGACTGCTAGCAGGGTTGGTTGGGCGGTAATCGGAGCCGCAGGCGACGATTTCCGGGCCAGAGGACGCATGGGACGGATTCTCTATCTGGACTGTTTCTCCGGCGCGTCGGGCGACATGGTCATCGGGGCCCTCCTCGATGCCGGTCTGCCCTTCGAGCGCCTCGAGGAGGCGTTGGGGAGTCTGGCCCTCGGCGACGAGTGCGCCGTCTCGGCCAAGCCGGTGAGCCGTTCGGGGGTGGGGGCCACGAAGTTCACGGTGGCCGAGACCGATCGTGAGGGCGCGGGCCATCCGCACCGCCATCTCTCCGGCATTCTCGCGCTGTTGGACCGGTCGGCGCTCGCCGAGGCGTCCCGGGCGCGGGCGGCCCGGCTGTTTCGGCGATTGGCGGAGACCGAGGCGGCGATACACCGGATGCCGGTGGAGAAGGTGCATCTGCACGAGGTGGGGGCCCTCGACTCGATCATCGACATCGTCGGCGGCGTCTTTGCGCTGGAGTGGTTCGGGGCCGAGCGGATCGTCGCCTCGGCCGTCAACCTGGGGAGCGGCACCGTCGCTTGCGCGCATGGGACCATGCCGGTGCCGGCGCCGGCGACGGCCGCGCTTATCGCGGGCGCCCCGGTGTACGCGGGCGAGCCGGGGGGCGAGCTCCTGACCCCGACCGGTGCCCTGCTCGTGTCGGAGTTCGCGGGCGAGTACGGACCCTTGCCGCCGATGCGAATCGAGCGAATCGGCTACGGGGCCGGGTCGCGCGACCCTCGGGGATATCCCAACGTGCTGCGGGTGCTCGTCGGCGAGCCGGCGGACGGCCCGTCCGGAGAGCGGGTCGTCGCCGTCCACTGCGAGATCGACGACATGAATCCGCAGATCTTCGGGGTGCTCATGGAGCATCTCCGGGATGCGGGAGCGGTCGACGTGTTCTATATCCCGGTGCAGATGAAGAAGAACCGCCCCGGGACGCAGGTGACGGTTCTCGCACCGCCGGCTCGCCGCGAGGCGGTCTGCGCGGCCCTGTTCCGGGAGACGAGCACGATCGGGGTCCGCTACGGCGAGGTGACCCGGGAGGTGCTGGCGCGGGAGATCGTGCCGGTGGCGACCGGCTACGGCGAGATACGATGCAAGGTGGCTCGGCGCGGCGCCGCGATCGTCAACGTGGCGCCGGAGTTCGAGGACTGCGCCCGCGCGGCCCGCACGCACCGCGTGACGGTGAAAGAGGTCCACGCCGCTGCCGTTCAGGCGTCGCGGGACGCGGGATTGGCGGCGGGGCCGGGCGTCCGGTGAGCGGCGGGCCGGTGTCGAAGGTGCGAGGAAGATGAACCGTTTCTACCTGACCACGGCGATCGACTACGTGAACAGCCGACCGCATCTGGGTACCGCCTACGAGAAGGTGACGGCCGACGTCATCGCGCGCTATCGCCGGCTGTGCGGTCTGTCGACGCGGTTCGTCATGGGCAATGACGAGCACTCGCAGAACGTCTTTCAGCGCGCGACCGAGCTCGGGCTCGACCCGCTGGCCTTCTGCGATCGGATGGAGAAGGTGTTTCGCGAGGTCTGGGCGAAGCTCGACGTGTCGTTCGACGACTTCATTCGTACCACCGAACCGCGCCACCGGGTGGCGGTGACGACCCTGGTGGAGCGCATCGCGGCCGCCGGCGACCTCTACGAGGGCGAGTACGAGGGCTGGTACTGCGTCTCGTGCGAAGCGTTCAAGCAGGACAAGGATCTCGTCGACGGCGAGTGCCCGGTGCACCGCAGCAAGCCGGACTGGGTGAAGGAGAAGAACCACTTCTTTCGCCTGTCCCGGTATCGGGACGGGTTGCTGGACCACTATGCGGCCCATCCGACGTTCGTGCAGCCGGACGTCCGGCGCAACGAGATGCTGCGGCTGCTGGAGCGCGGGCTGGAGGACATCTCCGTCAGCCGCACGGGGCAGCGCTGGGGGATTCCCCTGCCGTTCGATCCGTCGAACGTGGTCTACGTCTGGTTCGACGCCCTGACCAACTACATGGCTGCGGTGGGGTACGGCACCGACGAGGAGCAGTTCTCGGCCTGGTGGCCGGCCGACCTGCACGTGGTGGGGAAGGACATCACCCGCTTTCACGCGGTGGTGTGGCCGGCGATGCTCATGAGCGCGGGCATCGAGCTGCCGCGGCGCGTCTTCGGCCACGGGTGGGTGAACTGGCAGGGCCAGCGCATGAGCAAGTCGCTGGGGACCAGCGTCGATCCGCTCGATGCCGCCGACCGGCTGGGGCCGGACCCCCTCCGCCTGTATCTCGTCAAGGAGATCGTCTACGGTCAGGACGGCGACTTCACCTGGGAGCGCTTCGACGAGCGCTACAACGCGGATCTCGCGAACAACTTCGGCAATCTGGTGAATCGCGTCACGGCGATGGCGCACAAGTACCGGGGGGGGCGGGTGGCCCCCGTGCCTGGCGCGGCGCCTCGCCTCGCGGACTGCGCGGCCGGGGTGGTGCGGCGGTACCGGGCGGCGCTCGACGAGTACCAGCTCCATGCGGGGATGGCGGCGGCGTTCGATCTGATCGATGCCACCAACGAGTTCATCACCCGGTGCGAGCCGTGGGTGCTGGCCAGGGACGCCGACCGCCGCGACGAGCTCGACCAGGCGCTGTTCGAGATGGTGGAGGCGGTGCGGATTGCGGCGCTACTGCTGTGGCCGGCGATGCCCTCGTCCTGCGCCGAGATCTGGCGGCGGATGGGCGGGACGCGGCCGATTGCCGAGAGCCGGCTCGATGCCGACGCCGCCTGGTCGGGCGGCGAGCGGCAGGTGGTCCAGGGACCACCGCTCTGGCCGCGGCTCGAGGCGGGTGCGAGCGCCGGTGAGACCGCCGCCGATGCGGCCGGTGTTGCCGCGGCGAAGGGAACAGCCCCGCCGGCCATCGGCAAGCGGCGCCTCCGTGTCGGGGCCGATGAGACTGGCGTTGCCGGAGCGAAAGGAACAGGGACGACGATGACAGACGACACCCCCCCCGCGGGGCCGCTGGGCGGAACGGACGCGGCTTCGTCCGGCCAGCCGCCCGGGGGTTCCGCACTCGCGCCCGCATCCGCGCCCGCGGCGCCGGCGCCCCCGGAGGACGAGCCGCGCATCTCGTTCGACGATTTCATGAAGGTCCAGCTTCGGGTGGTGAAGGTGCTCGCGGTCGAGGCGATTCCGAAATCCAAGAAGCTGCTGAAGGTGACGGTGGACGACGGGGCCGGCGAGCGCACCCTGGTGGCGGGCATCGCGCGCGCCTATGCTCCCGACACCCTGGTGGGGCGTTCGGTGGTGATTGTCGCCAACCTCGAGAAGGCCAGGTTGATGGGGGTCGAGTCGAACGGCATGATTCTCGCGGCGACCGATCCCGACGGCCGGCCGGTGCTGCTGGGGGTGGACGACCCGGCCGCCGCGCCCCCGGGGGCCCGGGTCCGATAACGGGGCGGGTGGGGGACCGCCGATGTTCGATTCCCATTGTCATCTCGCCGACGAGGCGTTCGAGGACGATCTCGACGCGGTGGTCGAGCGGGCCCGAGAGGCCGGGCTCCGCGGTGCGTTGTGCATTCTCGACGCCACCAATGCGGCCGAAGCGGCCCGCGCCCGCCGGGTGTCGGCGGTCTGGCCGGCGGTCGGTTTCGCCGTCGGCGTGCATCCGCACCAGGCCGGCGAGTTCGCCGCGTGCCTCGACGAGGTGGGGCCGCGGCTGCGTTCGGCGATCGCCGAACGGGCGGGCACCTGCGCGGTGGGCGAGATCGGTCTCGACTATCACTACGACTTCGCGCCGCGCGAGACCCAGCGCGAGGTGTTCCGACGCCAGATCCGGGTGGCGCGCGATCTGGGGCGACCGGTGGTCATCCACACCCGCGAGGCGGACGAGGATACGTTCGCGATCCTGGAGGACGAGGGCGCGACGCCGCCGGGCGGCGTGTTTCACTGCTTCACAGGCGACGCCTCGATAGCGCGGCGGGCCGTCGCCCTCGGGTTTCACGTGTCGTTTTCCGGTATCGCGACCTTCAAGCGGGCGGATACCGTGCGGGAGGCGGCCGCCGTGGTGCCCTGGGACCGGCTGCTCGTCGAGACCGATGCCCCGTATCTGGCCCCGGTGCCGTATCGAGGGCGCCGCAACGAACCGGCGTGGGTGACCCGCGTGATCGAGGTCGTGGCCGGCGTTCGGGGGACGACCGCCGACGAGGTGCGCGCGCGAACCTCGGCCGCGTTCGAGGCGCTCTTCGCCCCGGAGCTTCCACCGCCGGCGAGCCCCCGCGCGAGGGCCGCGCGGCTTCCTGAAGGGTTGTCACGTTGACTCCGGGATCGCAAGTATGCTGAAATCCGGGGCGCGAGCTGCCATCGTGCCGACAACTTCCGTACCCCGAGACCTCTCCGAGATCTTCGATCCCATACGCCAGGATCTGGAATCGGTCGAGCAGCACTTCGTTCGACACATCGAATCGCGGGTCGAGTTGATTCCCGAGATCGGCCGCTACCTCCAGACGAGCGGCGGCAAGCGGGTGAGACCGGCGGTCCTGCTGATGTGCGCGCGTCTCGGCGGCTATCAGGGGGAGCACGCGACGCTCTACGCCGCGGTGGTGGAGTTCATCCACACCGCCACCCTGGTGCACGACGACATGATCGACGATTCGGTCATTCGGCGCGGGCGGCAGACCGTTCATTCCCGCTGGGGCAACGACATCACCGTCCTGCTCGGCGACTACCTCTACATCAAGTCGATGGGCATGGCCCTGACCGTCGACTCGCTCGAGCTCGTGCGTCTGCTCTGCGACGTCACGCGGGGGATGATCGAGGGCGAGCTCTACCAGCTCACCAAGGTCGGGGACGTGGACATCAGCGAGGAAGAGCATCTGGAGATCATCCGGCGCAAGACCGCCCACCTGTTCGGCGGCTGCGCCCAGATCGGCGGCATGCTCGGGAAGCTCTCGGAGGCCCAGCAGCTGGCGTTGCGCGACTACGGCATCAGTCTCGGCATCGCGTTCCAGCTCGTCGACGATCTCCTGGACTACACCGCCGACGAGACGGTGCTCGGGAAACCGGTCGGCGGCGATGTGCGCGAGGGCAAGATGACCCTGCCGGCGATCTATCTGCTCCGGAAGGCGGGGGCTCCAGCGCGGGTTCTGCTGGACGCCATGGTGCGGGACCGCCGGTTCACGCCGGAGGCCTGGGACGAGCTGCGCGGGCTGCTGGCGGAGCACCGCGTGCTGGATCTGGCGTTCGAGCGGGCGGCGGAGTTCGCCAGTGGGGCGAAGCGTTTTCTCCACGGCTTCCCCCCGAGCCCCGAGCTCGATGCGCTGATGGCGCTGCCCGACTACGTGCTGGCCCGCGACCGCTAGCGCGCGACCTGCGGTCGCGTTGGAAGTTTCGCTGGCGCGAAACTTCTGCGGCGCAAGCTTCTGGCGCGACCTGTGGTCGCGTTTGGAAGTTTCGCTGGCGCGAAACTCTGCGGCGCAAGCTTCTGGCCCTCGAAGCGTCGCCGGCGGCGCCGCCGCTGCCTGGGCCGGCGCCCCAACCAAACCCTTGCCCGGAAGGGCCCCGCTTGCCGCCCAGCCGGGCTCGATGTCGTCAGCTTGCAGCTCTGTCCACCGCCAACCAACCCGGCCATCTCCGGCTCGCTTGCCCACCCGGTTTCCGGTGATCGAGCGGTTCCGGCGTTCGAAACTTATAATGACCGGCGGGATGCACGAGCGGATTCTGGTGGTCGATGACGACGAAGGCGTGCGCGATGCGCTCAAGATGACCCTCGAGTACGAGGGCTACGAGTGTCTGTTTGCGCGGAGCGGCCGGGAGGGTCTCGACCTGATCGGATCCGAGACCGTCGACCTGGTGCTGCTCGACGTGAAGATGCCGGGGATGGACGGGCTGGAGGTGCTGCGGCGGATGCGGGAACGCGGCGATGCGGTCCCCGTGATCGTGATCTCCGGTCACGGCACCATCAGCACCGCGGTCGAGGCGACGAAGCAGGGCGCGTTCACGTTTCTCGAGAAGGGATTCGAGGGGGACGTCCTCAAGCTCAACATCCGGAACGCCCTGAAGCAGCACCGGCTGCAGACCGAGGTGAGCCGCTACCGCGAGCTCGCCGAGATTCGTCACGAGATGGTGGGGGACAGTCCGGCGCTGCAGGGGGTGACCGATGCGATCGGCCGGGCCGCCCCCACGAGCAGCACGGTCCTCATCCAGGGGGAGAGCGGGGTCGGCAAGGAGCTCGTGGCGCGGGCGATTCACCGCAACAGCCGGCGGGGCCGCGAGCGGTTCGTGCAGGTCAACTGCGCCGCGCTTCCCGAGGAGCTGATCGAATCGGAGCTCTTCGGGCACGAGCGGGGCGCCTTCACGGGGGCGACCCAGAAGCAGATCGGCAAGTTCGAGCAGGCGGATCGCGGGACCATCTTTCTCGATGAAGTCGGCGACATGAGCCTCCGCACGCAGGCCAAGGTGCTGCGGGTGCTGCAGGAGGGAGAGGTCGAGCGGCTCGGATCGGCCCGGACCATCGAGGTCGACGTGCGGGTGCTCGCCGCCACCAACCGGAACCTCGAGGAGGCGATCGGCAGCGATCGCTTTCGCGAGGACCTGTACTATCGACTCAGCGTCATCCCGATTCAGGTGCCGCCGCTGCGTGACCGGCGGGAGGACATTCCGCGGCTGGTCCGCCATTTCTCCGCGCTGTTCTGCCGGGACAACAATTTCCGGCCCCGGGAGCTCACGCCGGCGGCTGTCGATGCGCTGGCCGGCGAGCGGTGGCGCGGCAACATCCGCGAGCTGAAGAACACGGTCGAACGGTTGCTGGTGATGACCCCGGGTGAGACGATTGACGTCAGGGACGTCCGCGCCGTGGTACGGAGCGGTTCGCGGGATGGCGCGGCGGGGCTCGCGGCGAGTCAGGCCGGCACCCTGCGGGAGTTCAAGGAGCGGGCGGAGCGCGCATTCCTGATCGACAAGCTGCGGGAGCACGGCTGGAACATCTCCAGGACCGCGGAGGTCATCGACACGCCGCGCAGCAATCTCTACAAGAAGCTGGAGCAGTATGGTATTTCACAGGACACGGACGGATGACCGGCGGTCCGTGTCGGAACCCCGCGCCGCATCCGGATCGGCGACAGGCAGCCGAGCCCCTGCCGTGGGCGGCGGGGGCCGTTGATTGACGACAGGGAGGGTTGACGCGCCGCAGTGGGACAGACGACCGCTGCGCACGATGCCGCTGAATGGCATCGGGTGGGGAGGAAAGTCCGAACTCCAGAGGGCAGTGCGCCGGGTAATCCCCGGTCAGGGCGACCTGAAGGAAAGTGGCACAGAAAACATACCGCCTCGAGACGGTCCGATTCACTTCGGTGCGTCGACGGGTAAGGGTGAAAAGGTGCGGTAAGAGCGCACCGCGTTCGCCGCAAGGCGGATGGCAGGCTAAACCCCGCACGGAGCAAGACCAAATAGGGAGGCGTCATCAGGGCGGCCCGTCCGAAGCCTCCGGGTAGGTTGCTCGACCCCGCCAGTGATGGCGGGGCTAGAGGAATGGTCGTCGCTCGGCTTCGTCCCTTTCGGGGGCGGCGTCGAGTACAGAATTCGGCTTATCGTCCCACTGCGGCGCTCTTTGCTACGGCGCGTTGTCGCGCCCCCCGGCGCCCCCCGGCGAGGCCCGTCGAACTGCAGGGGTGCGCGGGTGTCTTGGAGGGAATGATGTCGCATCGAAAGCTGGTCGGGATGGCCGCGATCGCGGGATTGGGGTTGGCAGTGTCGTTGACGGCCCAGTCGCAGCGGTCCGGGGCCCGGCCGGAGGACCGATTGACGGTCCAGGACTACCAGCCGCGATCCACCCTGGTCGTGCCCGAGCACCCGGTGCCCCGTGCGAAGTTCCCCGTGGTCGACGTGCACAGCCACCATCGCCCGGGCCTCGCGGGGGCCCGGTGGGAGCGGATCGTCGGCGAGATGGACGCGCTGAACCTGCAGGTCCTCGTCAACCTCAGCGGCGGGTCCGGCGCGACGTTGTCCCGCGGCGTGGAGGCGATCCGGGCGAGCGCCCACCCCGACCGGATGGTCCTCTTCGCCAACCTCGATTTTCGTGGCGGGGTGCGGCCGGGGTTCGGCGCGCGCGCGGCCGCGCAGCTCGAACGCGACGTGGCCGCCGGCGCCGTGGGGCTGAAGATCTTCAAGGACTTCGGACTGACGGTGCGGGACGGGCAGGGGCAGCGCGTGCCGGTGGACCACGCCGAGCTCGACCCGGTGTGGGATGCGTGTGCGCGCCTGGGCATCCCGGTGCTGATCCACACCGGCGAGCCGAGCGAGTTCTTCCAGCCGGTCGACCGCTACAACGAGCGCTGGCTGGAGCTGATCGTCCGGCCGGGACGCCGGGTTCCGGCGGACCGCTTCCCGAGCTTCGACACCATCATGGCGGAGCGGGATCGGCTGTTCGCGAGGCACCCGCAGACCCGGTTCATTGCGGCCCACATGGGGTGGCACGCCAACGATCTCGGCCGGCTCGGCGCCCTGCTCGACCGGCTGCCGAACGTGGTTGTCGAAACCGGCGCCATTCTCTACGAGCTCGGCCGCCAGCCCAGGACCGCGGCCGCCTTCTTCGCCGCCTACGCCGACCGGATCCTGTTCGGGAAGGACTCCTACGCGGCCGACGAGTTTCCCTATTACTGGCGCACGTTCGAGACCCGCGACGAGTACTTCGACTATTACCGGCGCTACCACGCGTTCTGGAAGCTCTACGGGATGGGCCTGCCGGACGACATTCTGCGGAAGGTCTACTACGAGAACGCGCTGGCGGTCGTGCCGGGCATCCCGCGTGACCCGTTCCTGAACGCAGCGCGGGGACACGGCCGGAGCGAATCCTGGTCACCCGCCGAATGACGGCCGCGGTCGCGGCGCGCCGCCGCGCTACGGCGCAGACTTCTCCCGGGCATTTCGCGGGGGGGCCGGGCGGACGATCAGCGTCGTGTCCCGTACCGCGTGGACGGTGACGGGGTGACCGCGGCGGATCGCCGGATCTCCGGTCGTCGCCTCCGAGCGCCACAGCTCGCCGCGGACCCGGACGTAACCCTGCGGCGCGAGCGGCTCGACCGCCACCCCCCGCAACCCGATCAGCCGTTCGATGGCGCTCCTCGTGTCGATCTCGTAGGCGGTCCGCAGCAACGGATAGAGCGCGGCGTCCTTGATCAGCCAGCCCACCACGAGGAGCGCGCCGGCCCAGCCGGGCAGGACGCCCCAGCGGTACAGCACGAGGGCGGCGCCCAGGACCACCACCCATCCCGGAATCTGATAGAGCAGATACCGGACGAGCGTGGAGCGAGGTGTCGCGCGGGGCACGAGTCCACTATCTCATCGTTGCGGACGGAAAGGGAAGCCGTCCCGCCGGAGAGCCGGTCCGGCGGGGATCGGCGGCGAGCGGGTATACTGGCCCGCGTCCGGGGGGCGCGGAGGGCCGCCGCGCGGGTCTCCGGCCGCCCGTGGTGAAACCATGCGTATCTCGTTCAACGGTTCGGCAGGTCCGTCGCTCGGGGTCGAGGTGGAGTTGCAGATCATCGATCCCGAGACCGGGAATCTGGTGTCCGGGGCTTCCGCCATTCTCGAGCGCGCGGGCAACGTCGCCCACCTCAAGCCGGAGCTGATCCAGTCGACCATCGAGCTCAACACCGACCCGTGCGCCGACGTCGCGGCGGTCCGCCGGGAGCTGGCGGAACGTCTCCGTTCGCTCTTCGAACTGTGCGACGGGCTCGGCTACCAGCTCGCGAGCACCGGCACCCATCCCTTCTCGCGGTGGGTCGAGCAGGATATCACCGACAAGGAGCGCTATCACCTGCTGGCCAACCGCTGCCAGTGGCCGGCCCGCCGCCTGATGATCTTCGGCCTGCACGTGCACGTGGGGATCGAGAGCGGCGAGAAGGCGATCGCCATCTTCAACGCGCTGACCACCTATATTCCCCATCTGCTCGCGCTGTCCGCCAGCTCGCCGTTCTTCCAGGGCGAGGAGACGGGGCTGGCTTCCTGCCGGGTGAAGATCTTCGAGAGTCTGCCGACGGCGGGGCTGCCCTACCGGCTCCTGAACTGGGCCGAGTTCCAGCGCCTGATGATTACTCTGGTGGGAGCCGGGGCGATCGAGTCGGTGCGGGAAATCTGGTGGGATATCCGGCCCCACCCGGAGTTCGGCACGGTCGAGGTGCGAATC
The DNA here is from genome assembly GCA_965206705.1 of Vicinamibacterales bacterium. GTDB lineage: Bacteria > Acidobacteriota > Vicinamibacteria > Vicinamibacterales > UBA8438 > JAJEEA01. The sequence continues at coordinate 266,887 of CBDBKJ010000004.1, forward strand.
TGCGACGGGCTGCCGACGCTCGAGGACATCGTCGCGATGACCGCGCTGATTCAGGCGCTGGTGGTGTGGCTGGGCGACCAGTACGACAACGGCATCTATCTGCCGCTGCAGCGCTACTGGATCGTCCGCGAGAACAAGTGGCGCGCCGCCCGGTGGGCCCTCGATGCGGACGTGATCGTGGACGAGGAGGGCCGTCTCGAGCCCCTGTCCGAGTCGATCCATCGACTGGTCGAGACGCTCGAGGCCGTGTCGAAGCGGCTCGGCAGCCATGCGGAGCTGATGCGCATCCCCGACATGATGGAGGCCGGACCCAGTTGCGCCCTCCAGCGCCGGATGTACGCCGAGACCGGCGACTTCACCCAGGTCGTGGACTCCCTCGTCGACGCACTGCGGACGAGCGTATTCGAGGCGTCCTGACCGGTCCAGGACGCCTTCGGCTCGTGATCGGCGGGTCGGCGGCGGGCGCGGCCGAGCCTGGCCGCCGCCGGTCAGCCGGCGGCCCGGGCGTGCCAGCGGCCGTGGCGGTGGTCGACATCGAGGGCGAGCCCGAAGCACGCCGACAATCGGGACGGAGTCAACACCTGCTCGATCGGGCCGGCGGCGGAGATGCGGCCCGAGACGAGCAGCATCGCATGCGTGAACCCGGGCGGAATCTCGTCCAGATGGTGGGTGACGAGCACGAGGGGGAGCCCGGCGTCGGTCCGGGCGAGCGTGGCCAGGGTCTTCACCAACTGCTCGCGGCCCGGGAGATCCAGCCCGGCGTTCGGCTCGTCGAGCACCATCAGGCCCGGCGTGCACATGAGCGCGCGGGCCAGCAGCACGCGCTGGCGCTCGCCCGACGACAGCGTCCTGAAGCGCTGTCCGGCGTGTTCGAGGCAGTCGACGCGGGCGAGACAGCTTCGCGCATGGGCCCAATCGGCCTCGTCGTAGCGGTGCCACCAGGGGGCCAGCGCGGCCTGCTTGCCGGCGACCACGATCTGCTCGGCCGTCAGGGCGGGCGGGATCATCGCGGCGAGGGCGGCGCTGGTGATCCCGATGCGCAGGCGCAGGGCCCGAACGTCGACGCGGCCCAGCTCGCCGCCGAGCACGGTGACCGAGCCGGCCGAGGGGTGCTGATAGAGGGTGAGAATCTGACACAAGGAGGTCTTGCCGCTGCCGTTGGGGCCCAGCACCACCCAGCGCTCGCCGGCCCGCACCTGCCAGTCGATGCCTTCGAGAATGGTCGAGCGGTCCCGGATCAGCCGCACGCCGGTCAGCCTCAGCACCTGTGGCGGATCCGTCGACAACGTCATCTCAGCTTCGCCTTCCGGCCGTCGTCATGCCGGGGCCCCGGCCGAAGGAGCCCGTGGCAAGAGCCCCGCTGAACGGTCACACCGCGGGCCTTCCCGGACGGCGGGCGTCTGGCCGTGGCGCACGCCGCCGGAATCAGGATTCCTTGACCGCGGCAATGAGATCGAGCACCGCCTTCTTGCCGTCGGCGAACAGCATCAGGGTGTTGTCGGCGGCGAAGAGCGGGTTCGGAATGCCCGCGAAGCCCGGCGACAGGCTCCGCTTGACGACGACCACGGTGCGGGACTTGTCGACGTCGAGGATCGGCATCCCGGCGATCGGACTGGACGGATCGGTTCGGGCGACGGGGTTGACGATGTCGTTGGCGCCGATGACGAGGGAGACGTCCGTCTGCTCGAACGACGGGTTGATGTCGTCCATCTCCCGCAGCTTGTCGTAGTCGACGTCGGCCTCCGCCAGCAGGACGTTCATGTGTCCGGGCATGCGTCCCGCCACCGGATGAATGGCGAACTCGACCTCCGTGCCCCGCGATTCCAGGAGGTTGGCGAGGTCGCGCACCTGGTGCTGCGCCTGCGCCACCGCCATGCCGTAGCCGGGCACCACCACCACCCGCCGCGCGCCGTCGAACAGCATCGCCACCTCTTCCGGCGAGGCGCTCTTGACCCGCCCGGCGTAGACGTCGTCGGCGCTCGCGACGCCGCCGCTGTCGGGACCGATGGCGCCGAGCAGGACGTTCATCAGCGAGCGGTTCATCGCCTTGCACATGATCCGCGTCAGGATCAGGCCGGAGGCGCCCACCAGCGACCCGGTGATGATGAGGATGTTGTTGTCCAGCACGAAGCCGGTGGAGGCGGCGGCCAGTCCGGAATAGGAGTTGAGCAGGGCGATGGCCACCGGCATGTCGGCGCCCCCGATCGGTATCGTCAGGAGCACCCCGAGCACCGACCCGACCGCCACGAGCAGGGCATAGTTCGTGAGCTCGCCGGGGTCGCCGACGACCAGCACCCCGAGGGCGAGGGCGGTCACCCCGAGCAGCGCGTTGATCACCTGCTGGGCGGGAAAATGCACGGGCCGGTCCGGCAGCAGCAGCCCCTGCAGCTTGTCGAAGGCAACGAGACTGCCGAAGAACGTCACCGATCCGATGATGCCGGAGGCGACGGTGGCGACCGCCGTCTGCGCCGTCGGCTCGCCCCCGGTGCTCAGCACCGCCCCTGCGATGAGGGCCGAGGCGCCGCCGCCGAATGCGTTCAGCAATGCCACCATCTGGGGCATCGCGGTCAGCTGGATCCTGAGGGCGATGGTGGCGCCGATGGTGGCGCCGAGCACGACGCCGGCCGCGATGTGGCCGAGGCTCAGTGAGCCGGCGCCGAGCACCTCGCGGTCGGCCAGCGTGGCGACGACCGCCAGAAACATGCCGGTTGCGCCCAGCAGGTTGCCGCGGACCGCCGTCCGCGGATGGGTCAATCCCTTGATCCCGAAGATGAACAGGATCGACGCCAGCAAGTAGGTCAGATCGATGAAGACAGCGCTCACACCGTGGTCCTGTCTGGATTCAGTCCTTCTTCTTGAACATGCCCACCATGCGGTGGGTCACGAGGAACCCGCCGACCACGTTGACGGTGGCGAGCACCAGGGCGATGAACCCGAGGACCGTGCTGAGGCGACCCTCGGCCGCGACCGACAGGAGCGCTCCGATGATGGTGATGCCGGAGATCGCGTTGCTGCCCGACATCAACGGCGTGTGGAGCAGCGGGGGCACCTTGGTGATGATCTCGAAGCCGACGAAGACGGCCAGCATGAAGATCGTCAGCAGGGGCAGAAACGCATCCATGGGGCCACCTCGGCGCTGTCAGGCCGTTTCGAGGAGATCGCGCACCCGCGGATGGACGACCGCGCCGTCGCGAGACACCAGCGTGCCCGCCGTGATGTCGTCGTCGGGGTCGAGCGCGATCGAGCCATCCCGGACCAGATGCAGCAGCAGCGCTGACACGTTCCGGGCGTACATCTGACTGGCGTGGTACGGCACCGTCGACGGCAGGTTGGTCGGGCCGAGCACGGTGACACCGTGGGCCGTGACCACCTCGTCGGGCCGCGACGGTTCGACGTTGCCGCCCCGCTCGGCGGCCAGGTCCACCACCACCGAGCCCGGGGTCATCCCCGCCACCATCTCGTCGGTCACCAGCACCGGGGCCGGCCGTCCGGGGATCAGGGCGGTGGTGATGACGACGTCGCTGCCCGCCACCACCCGGCCCATCATCTCGCGCTGCCGGGCGTAGAAGGACTCGTCCTGGGCCTTGGCGTAGCCGCCTGCATCCTCCGATGCGCCGGTGTCGAGCGGCAGGTCCACGAACGAGGCGCCCAGGCTCTCCACCTGCTCCTTGACCGCCGGCCTCACGTCGTAGGCCTCGACCTTGGCGCCCAGCCGGCGGGCGCTCGCGATCGCCTGCAGCCCCGCCACCCCCGCTCCGACCACGAAGACCCGGGCCGGCGTGACGGTTCCGGCCGCCGTCATCATCATCGGGAACATGCGCGGCAGGGTCTCGGCCGCCACGAGCACCGCCTTGTAGCCGGCGATGGTGGCCATCGACGACAGGGCGTCCATGCTCTGGGCGCGTGTGATCCGGGGAATGAGCTCCATCGAGAACGCGGTGACGCCGCGGTCCGCCAGGGTGCGGGCCGCCGCCGGTTCGCCGAGCGGCTCGGAGAGGCCGATGACCACCTGTCCGGCCCGCATGAGCTCCAGATCGGCGCGTCCGGCCTGGGGGTTGGCGCCGAGTGCGCGCACCTGAAGAACGACGTCGGCGGTGGCGAAGAGGTGCGCCCGATCGGTTGCGAGGGCGGCGCCCTTGTCGACGTAGCTCGCGTCCTGGAATCCCGCCGCCACCCCGGCGCCGGGCTCGAGAAGGACGTCGAGTCCTGCCTTGATCAGGGCCGCGAGCACCGCCGGGACGGTGGCGACACGCCGCTCGCCGGGGAAGGTTTCTGCAGGGATGCCGACGACCATACGGTACGACTCGTCTCGAACTGAAAATGCGATTGGCGTGGGCGACGCCGTACGCCCCGCGAGCAGAGGCGATCGTACCATAACCGGCACCCACGCACGATGTGCCGCGCCGTGGCGGCCGTCCGGTATGATAGCCCGCCGTGCGGTCGGACGTGCGCCGGAACCGGGCTTCTTCGCGGCGCTTACGCTGAAGACGTCCCGGCCGGGGCGGTGGCGGCGTTTGGCGCCGTCGCCGCCACGCGGGTCGAGGCTCGCGCCGGACGATGGCCGCGGTTCCGGCGGGGCGGCTGTGTTTCGAGCGGCGCGGAATGTGTACACTCGTCTGAAGGACGAAACGCACCGGACCGTACGCGGGACCGGTGAACCGAACGCGGATAGTGCGATGAAGCTGATCGAAGCCATTGTCCGGCCGAACAAGGTCGACATCATCAAGGACGGGCTCGCGAAGCGCGGCATCCCCGGTATCACCGTCACCGAGGTGCGCGGGCATGGCCGCCAGCGCGGCCACGCCACCGTCTATCGCGGTCGCGAGTACGACATCAGTCTGCTGCCGAAGACCAAGATCGAGATCGTCGTGGCCGATGAGGCCGTCGACGCCGCCGTCGAGGTCATCATGGACGCCGCCCGCACCGGGGAGATCGGTGACGGCCGGGTGTTCGTGCTGCCGGTCGAGCAGAGCTGGGTCATCCGTACCGGCGAGACGGACGTCGCATAGGCTCCTGGAGGCGACGGTATGCCGCCGGAACCGAACGCCGTGACGCCGAGAGACATCTTCCTGGGGCCCGATCTGACCCCGGAGGCGGCGGCGCGGTTCATCGAAGGGTTCGGGGTGCGCGACGGCGCGGCCGCCGACCGGCATCTGCAGGAGCTCGCCGACGACCTGACCATCCGTCTGGCCCTCGGAGATCTCGCCCAGCTGCTGTTCGACGAGATTGCCACGACCCCCGACCCGGACGCGGCCGTCGTCGGGTTCTGCCGCTACGTCGCCACCCGCACGCCCAAAGCGGCGTTCATCGGCACTCTGCAGGTGGACCCGCTCGTCCTGGACATCCTGACGCAGATCCTCGGGACCTCTCCGTTCCTGAGTGAGATTCTGATCCGCAACCCCGGCTACCTGCACTGGTTGCGGAGCGAGCTGGACGGGGCGCCGCCGGACCGCGCCGACTACGACCAGGAGATCGCCCGGCTGATCGACGCCGGCACCACGATCGAGTACCAGGTGGACGGACTCAAGCGGTTTCAGCGGCGGGAGACGTTGCGAGTCGCGGCTGCCGATCTCTTCGGCATGATGAACCGGGAGACGCTGACCACGACGACCGCGCAGCTCTCGAACCTGGCCGACACCCTGGTCGACAAGGTGCTGGATATCGCGACGGCCGAGCAGACGGCGGCCGAGGGTCCGCTGCCGGGCCGGTTCGCGGTGATCGGCATGGGCAAGCTCGGCGGCGGCGATCTGAACTACAGCTCGGACATCGATCTCATCTACGTCTACGACGCCCCGGACGATCGGACCGGAACCGCCCAGCCCCGCTACCAGAAGCTGGGACGACGTCTCACCACGCTGCTGGCCGGGCATACCCCGGAGGGCTATCTCTACCGGGTCGACATGCGTCTCCGGCCGATGGGGCAACGGGGGAACCTCGTCTACTCGTTGAAGCAGTCGGCGCAGTACTACGAGACCCTCGGCGAGACGTTCGAGCGGTTCGCACTTCTCAAGGCGCGGCCGATCGCGGGCGATCCGGCGCTCGGACAACGGTTCGTGGAGCTGATCGTGCCCTTCGTGTACCGCAAGTATCTCGACCATGCGGCCATCGCCGAGCTCGCCCTGTACAAGGCGCGGGCCGACCGCGAGCACGGCCGGCACGGCGATCTGGACCAGAACGTGAAGGAGGGGCGCGGGGGCATCCGGGAGATCGAGCTGTTTGCGCAGGTGTTCCAGTTGATCTACGGCGGCGCCACCCCCGCTCTCCGCACCGGTCACACCCTGACCGCGCTCGATCAGCTCGGATCGCACGGGTTCATCGAAGCGGAGGTGCAGCAGGACCTGATTGCCGCGTACATCTTCTTTCGCAACGTCGAGCACGGCCTGCAGGTCGCGCAGGGCCAGCAGACCCACAGCCTCACCGGCAGCGAACGCGGGCTGCGGGCGCTGGCGCGGCGACTCGGGTTCGACGACCTCGACAGCCTCAAGGCGGTGCTGGACCGCCACCGGGACCGCGTGCACGCGACCTACACCGACCTGTTCGAGGAGGACGCCGAGGACGGCGGCCTCGCCGGCCGCGCCGTGTTCCGGCTGCTGGCCGGGGACATCACCGACGACGAGGCGCGCGCGCGGCTCGTGGAGGCCGGGGTCGACGAGCCGGACAGCGCCCTCGACGCGATGCGGGCGCTCGACGCGGTGCCGTCGCACGGCTGGTCCTCTGCGCGGAACCTCCTGGCGAATCTGCTGGCGGCGATGCTGGCGGGGGAGACGCCGCGGTCCGGGCTGAGCCGGACGCTCGTCCGCTTCGAGCGGGTGGCGGTGCGATCCGGCGCGGCCGGCGCGCTCTACCGCACCCTGCTCGATGACGACGAGTTGCGCCGGCGGCTCCTGTCGGGTCTCACCGCCGGGGACCTCTATGCGGCGCGGCTCGCCGCCTACCCCGAGCTGCTCGATTCGCTCGTGCGCGCGGTCGTCGATCCGGACACGTTCCGAGACGAGGTCGTGCGGGGGTTCGGCGCGGTGGAGGCGGGGCCCGACCTCGCCTCGAGCCTCGATCCGTTTCGACGCGTCAAGGCGATACAGGAGTTCAAGGCGCTCGTCGAATGGCTGACCGAGCGTCGTCTCGACCAACTGAACGAGAAGATGTCGCTCGTCGCCGACTGTGCCCTGCAGGCGGCGGCGCGGGTGGTCGCGCGCCACCGCTCGCCGGGGCCGGCGCCGGGGGATGCGGAGACCGGCTGGGTCGTCTTCGCCCTCGGCAAGCTCGGGAGCCGAGAGCTGACGGTGCACTCCGATCTCGATCTGGTCTTTCTCTACACCGGTGACGCGTCCTGGTTCCAACCGCAACAGAAGTTCGTGCGCGCGGTCTACGACCTACTCTCGAAGCGCACGGGGGCAGGGGCGGCCTACGAGATCGACACGCGGCTGCGTCCCGAGGGCCGGATGGGCGCCCTCGCCATCTCCCTCGTCGCTTTCGAACGCTATCTGGACGAACGCGCCGAGATCTGGGAGCGGATGGCGTGGACGCGCTCTCGGTTCGCGGGGGGCGACCCGGCCCTCGCCGAACAGGTCAGGGCCGTCGTCACCCGCTTCGTGTACGCGCCGTGGTCATCCGAGGTGCCGGCCTACGCGCGGCGGGTTCGCACCCGGATAGAACGCGAGCTCGCCAACGAGGGGGGCGGCGACCAGCTCGATCTCAAGCGCGGCCGCGGTGGCCTCGCCGACATCGACTTCCTGCTCCAGGTGCTGCAGCTCAGGGAGGGACCGGCCCGCCCGGAATTCCGGGTCGCAGGGGCGCGGCGGTTGCTGGCGGCGTTTCCCGAGACGGACTACCTGGGCCCGGGCGAGGCGGCGGCGCTTCGCGACGCCTACCTCTTTCTTCGCGATCTGGAGACCGTGTTGCGCATCGCCACCGATAGCGGCGGCGGCGTCATCTCGACCGATCCGGACGCGGTCGAGCCGTTCGCGCGCCGGCTTCACAAGCCGATGTCGGGGCGTGAGCTGCTCGCGCGTTATCGGGACATCACCACGCGGGTCCGGGAGATCTACGAGACGGGCATGGACCGCCTGATGAGCGGTTCCGGCTCGTGATCACGTGGCCAACTATCTGCTGGCGGGGGCGGCGGGATTCATCGGCGCCGCGGTCGCGCGGGAGCTGCTCGATGCCGGTCACACGGTTCTGGGCGTCGACGACCTGAACGACGCCTATGATGTCCGGCTGAAGCACTGGCGGCTCGATCGGTTGGGGGCGCGCGAGGGCTTCACGTTCCGGCTGGCGGACGTGTCCGATCGTGCGGCGCTCGAGACGGCGTGCGATCGCGAGCCGCCCGTGGACGGTGTGATCAACCTCGCGGCCCGCGCGGGGGTTCGCGCCAGCGTGGAGGACCCGTGGGCGTACGTGGACACGAACGTCACCGGCACCCTCAATCTTTTGAACCTCTGCCGCGACCGCGGGGTGGGAAAGTTCGTGCTGGCGTCGAGTTCCAGTGTGTACGGCGCGCACAGCGCGATGCCCTGCAGGGAGGATGCGGACACGAGCCGGGCCCCGAGCCCGTACGCGGCGACCAAGCTGGCGGCCGAGGCGCTGTGCCACGCGTATCATCATCTGTTCGGACTCGACGTCACGGTCTTTCGCTACTTCACCGTCTACGGCCCGGCCGGCCGGCCGGACATGAGCCTCTTCCGGTTCGTGCAGTGGATTCACGAAGCGCGCCCCGTCGTGCTGTACGGCGACGGCACGCAATCGCGGGACTTCACCTACGTCGAGGACGTCGCACGGGGCACCGTCGCCGGTCTCGCGCCTCTGGGCTACGAGGTCGTCAACCTCGGCGCGAATGCCCCGGCGCCGCTGCTCGAGGTGCTGCGCTTCGTCGAGACCTGCGTCGGGCGGCGCGCCCGGGTGGAGTATCGGCCGCGGCATCCGGCGGACGCGCCGGCGACGTGGGCGGACGTCTCCAAGGCGAAGCGGCTGCTGGGCTGGGAGCCGCGCACCGCCTGGAAGGACGGCGTGAAGCGGCTCGTGGACTGGTACGCCGCGAACCGGTCGTGGGCCCGGCAGGTCCGGACGAACTGACCCGCGCGGCGGACCGCGACCTGTTCGTCGAGATGCTGCCGCGGGTGGGACCGGCGGCGACGCCCAACGCGGCCGCCCCGCGGGATGACGGAGGCCGGTTTGCCGGAATGCCCGCGGCGGAGACGGTCCGGGCGCGGGCCGGCCGGATCCGGGACATCCGATCCCGATCCTCACCAGTGGTACTGCCACCGCACGCCGTAGATCCGGAAGCTGCCGGTGACGTACCTGGCGTACGACACCGGTATGCCGCCGGCCACCCCGGGATCGCGGTAGCGGCCGAAGGCGCCGTCGAGGTCGACGTGGATCGCGTTGAACATCACCCGGCTGTGACCGGTGAGATACCAGTTGACGCCCGCGGAGACGTTCGACTGCCGGCCGGTGTGCCCGGTGTCGCCCGCGGGCCGGGTCCCGGTGGAGTTCACGGGCTCGCCGAAGTCGACGGTGCTGTAGCGCAGCGAGAACTCCACGATGCCGGTTCCCCCGTCGGTGACGGCCTGCGTGACGGCGGGAGCGGACCAGGCCCCCTCTCGCATGTCGTAGCGCCTGGCCCCGCCGGCCACGTACCCGACCTGCGCATACCATCCGCCGGCCGCATAGTCGGGGCTCTCCGCGCGGTGGAACCGTCCTTCGACGATTTCGGCCTGCAGCGAGAACGGCCCGTGCAGCCAGGCCGCTTCGAGACCCCGGTGAACCAGCGCCTCGAACCGGCCGACGGGCCGGCGGCCCGACAGGGTCAGAAGGCCCGTGACGTCGAGCTCCGGGCCGTAGCCCCATAGCGCGTCGCCGACGGGACCGCCGGACCGGTCCACCCAGCCGCCCAGGTGCACGGCGGTCGTGCCGGTCCGGACGGGCGCGAACGCCGCCCGGCCCGTGAAGCCGACCCGCTTCGCACGCGTATCGACATCCGGCGCGCCGCCGCTGTCGCGCGCGAGGTGCATCGCCGCCTCGACGAGATGGTTGCTGCCGTAGAACCAGACCTGAGCGTTTGTCACCTTGGGACCCAGGGTCTCGTCGGTGAACACGTCCACCGCGAGCGAGCGCTCGATGAAGCTGATGTCGTTCGACGAGGTGCTCTCGTCGAACGTCACGGGAATCTTCATCTTTCCGACACCGATCCTGACCCGGTCCGACGGCGAGTAGTAGATCGCCATCTCTTCGATTTCCAACGCGTGGGTACGGTCGATGGCGTCGGTATCGGCCTCCAGGACCCCGAGGTAGGAAAAGCGCCCGGCCGCGCCCTCCACACCGAGCCGGGCGCGGCGGAGCAGGGTGCGGGTCTGGCGTGCGCTGTCGCCGGCGCCGGGGTCCCGGGCCTGCCGGTAGGTGCCCGCGTCCCAGTGGAGGCGGCCGGTGAACGCCGCGCGCGGCTGGCCGGCATCGGTGGACTGGGCCGCGGCCGGCGCCGCCAGAGCGCAGGCGAGCATCAGCACCAGCCGCAGGCCGGCGGTCAGAAGCGCCCCGATGTCCTCGACGGCACCGCGGGCTTCCATCTGAGCCTGGACGTGGATGCGCTCGATTCCACGCCCGCGCCCGGGGTCGGTACGCCGGTTCCGGGGGGGCTGACGGTTCACGAAGTCCATACGATGATGGAGCGGGTCGCCGCGTCGGGCGGGCTGCGGTCGCTGGAGGTCGCCGAGGTCGACCTGCGGAACCAGACGGCGGAGTTCGCGGTCCACTTCCTCGCCTCGGCTCTCGGAAACGGGTGCTGAGCGGTCTCGCTCCGGGCGGAAACCGTTAGAACCGAGTCAGGGTCAGGTAGTCAGCGGGCTGCGGTCGGCTCCACGCGGACAGTCACCACGTCGGTGTCGTGGTACTGCTGATGGTGCACCGACGAGGCGAAGTGGCGCAGCAGCCGCAGCGAGACCTCGCGGTCACCCGGCGCGCCGCCGGCCCGGTCCCCGAGCAACCCAATCTGATCCTCGATGTTCGTCTCGTCCGTCGCGGCCACGAACTCGAGCTCGGCGGCGGGGCCGTCGCGCCGGGCCGTCAGCAGCAGGTGCCGCCCCCTGGGGGCCCCGTCCTCCTCGCCCGGCGCGGTGAGGGTGAGCAGGGTCTCTTCGCCGACCGCGCGGACCCGGTCGGTCATCGCCTCGCTCCAGCCTAGGCGGGCCGCGAACTCGGCCAGGAAGGTGTCGATCTTCGGGTAGGCGTCGACGTTCAGTCCGGTCCGGAGACGTCGCGGCCGCGGTTGCGCGAGCTCCATGAACCCGGTCATGAGGGATCGCGGCGAGGCCGCCGGCGGTCATGCCGTTCCCCAGCAGGCCGCCCCACCACGGACCCAGGGACTCGGGGAAGATCCACTGCTGCTGGAAACCGGTGCCGATCCAGAACGCGACGCCGGCCACCACCCCCTTGCGGTAGTCGATGCCGTCCTGCACCACAACCTTCATGCCGAGCACGAACAGGACCGAGAGCAGCACGACGGTATATCCCCAGACCACGGGACCCGGGATCGCGAGTATGAGGCCCATGAACTTGGGCATGAACGCCAGGCAGACGAAGACGGCGCCGATGTACACGCCGACGAGGCGGGCCGCCACACCGGTGATCTCGGCCACCGCGATGCTCGACGAGTAGGTCGTGTTCGGCACCGTCGCCGCGAGGCCGGACAGCAGGTTGCCCAGCCCGTCCGCGGCCACCGCCCCCTGCACCGAGCGGAAGTCGACGGCTCGCGGCTTCCGCCACGACACGCGTTGAATGGCGACGCTGTCGCCGATGGTCTCGATGGCCCCGATCAGGGTCACGAAGATGAACGCCGGCAGGAGGGACCAGAACGTCACGCCGAAGCTGAGATCGAGTCCGGGCCAGTCGCCGGCCGGCAGCCCGATCCAGCCCGCTTCCGAGATGAGCCGGGTGTCGTAGATGCCGAACGCGGCGGCGACCAGGCAGCCCGAGACGATGCCGATGAGCGGCGCCCAGAGACGCCAGACCCCGGTGGCGCGCAGGGTCACCGCGACGGTGACGATCATCGTGACGGCGGCGCTGACCGGCGCCGCCGCCGGCGACGCGCCGTCCGGCACCTGGGGCAGCATGTCGAAGACGATCGGCATGACGGTCACCCCGATCAGCATGATCACGGTGCCGCAGACGGTCGGCGTGAAGATGCGCCGCAGCAGGGCCAGGCGCGCCGAGAGGGCGAACTGCACCAGGGCCGAGGCCGCGACGAGCGAGGCGAGCATCCCCGGACCTCCCTCCGCGAGCGCGGTGACGCAGACCGCGATGAACGCGCCGGAGGTGCCCATCATCAGGATGTAGCCGGAGCCGATGTGTCCGATGCGGAGGGCCTGGAACACGGTGGTGACGCCGCTGATCGCGAGCGCGGCGAAGGCCGCCCACGTGAGGTAGTCGTCGCCGGCGCCGGCCGCCCGCACCACGATGGCCGGGGTCACCACGATTCCCGCGACGGCGAGCATGGCGTACTGGAAGCCGAGTCCCAGGGCCAGAGGGTGCGGCGGCCGTTCGTCGGGCTCGTAGCGGATGTCCTGGGCGCGGTCGCTGGTGTTCGATTCCATCATGGGACGTCTCGTCACGGTCGCGGTCAGTGGATCCCGGGGGAGGCTCCGCGGTGCAAGGGAACGGGGATCACGTCGGCATGCGCACGTCGCCGGCGGCGCCTGCACTGGTCGATGCGTGGGTGGCGGCGGCGTGCACGGGTCTGCTCGAGCGGGACCCGCTGCCGGCGGTTCGGGCATCGGCGAAGAGGCCGGTGTCCTCGCCGCCGGTGGATGCCTGGAGGCGTTGGGCGTGGAGCGCCGCCGCGCCGCGAACCGCGCGATGTACGTGAGCGCGGGTGTTGTAGACGTGCGGGCAGAGCCGCAGTCCGCCAGTGGCCGCACCGGCGACGCCGTACTGCTCGTACAGAGCGGTCACCAGGGGACCCCGCCGTTCCGGCTCGCAGGCGGCGATCACGACGCCGCCGCTGAGCTCGGGCGCCATCGGCGTGACGAGCTCGAAACCGGCATCGAGGAGCCCGGTCTTCAGCACCGTCGCGAGTTCCAGGACGCGCGCCTCGACGTGGGCCATTCCCAGACGGTTCTGGAACGCGACGGTGGTGGCGACGGCGGCCAGGGCGGCGTCATCGCGCTGACCCAGTGATTCGAACTTGCGGGCGCCGCGCGGACGCGGGGCCACGTCGCCGCCCCAGCTCGGCGCCACGATGCTCGGCCAGATCTCCGCCACCCGGTCGGCGCGGACGTAGAGCAGTCCGACCTCCTTGGGTCCGAGAAACCACTTGTGCGCACTTCCGGTGTAGGAGTCGCATCCGAGGTCGCGCAGGTTCACGTCGAGCGCCCCCCAGCTCTGCGCGCCGTCGACGTGGACGTGAACGCCGCGGCGGTGAGCCACGTCGCACAGCTCGCGTACCGGCAGTCGCACGCCGCTCACGTTGGAGACGTGCGTCAGGCCCAGCACCCGGGTGCGGGGCGTCAGGGCGCGCTCGAAGGCGGCGACCAGCTCATCCACGCCCGACGGCGCGGCCGGCGTCGCCACCCGCGTCACGGTCAGGCCGTAGCGCGCCGCCCGTACGTCCCAGGCGACGTTGTTGGTCGGATGGTTCTGGTCCCACACCACGACCTCGTCGCCCGCGTCGAGCGGGAGCCCGGCGTTGACGACGTTGTTGGCCTCGCTCGTGTTGCGCACGAGGGCGATCTCGTCGGCGGTGACCCCGAGCTGCGCCGCCACCGCCTCGCGCGACGCCTCGAGCAGCGCGCCGAACTTCGCGCGGTTCGGAAACGAGCAGTCGACGTCGATGTCGCGGGTCAGCGCGCTGACCCGCTCGGCCACCGCCCGCGGCGACGGGCAGAGGTTCGCCGCATTCATCGGCACGCGTTCCTCGCGGAACGCGAACTGTCGCCGCACCTCCTCCCAGAACGATTCGGCCGGGTCGGATTGCGCCTCCGCGGGGCGGCCGGCCAGCATCGGATGGACGACGCTGCCGGCGGCCAGCGTCTGCAGGAATCGGCGCCGCGTGGTTTCGACGCGCTGCGTGGTTTCGACGGTCATGGCTGTCTCCTCATGAGGCGTGCCTGTCGCGCGGCCAATTCTATCCGGGAGCTCCGGTTTCTGGCAGCCCGTGCACGGACTCGCGGCGCCAAGCCGGCGATGCGCCTGCCGAGCGGCGTCCTCTCTCTATCACGCCGCCCAACCGGCTGCTCTTGTCACACTGCTAGGCAGGCGTCTCTGCGGTCGGTGCGGCGGGGCTGTGCCACGGGCTGGCGGCGACGGATCTGCTGTCAGCGGAAACGGGTCACGGTGATGTCGACGACGCGCGTGCGGGGCTCGTTCCGCCGCCACTGCATCAGGATCGGGCTCTGGTAGCGTCCCTGCGCGAGACGGCCCGTGCCCGGGGTCTCGCGATCGGACACAGGCAGGCTCACCGACCGCTTCACTTGCAGGAAACGGCGCGCGGGGGCGACGAAGAACCGGGACAGAATCCGTTCGACCACCGAGTCGCTCAGGCGGAGGACATCGAACAGCTCGTTGAACACCTGCACGAGATCGTACTTGGCGTAGTTGATGGTCTTGTTGGGAATGGACCGGGGATCGGACAGCAGATCCCGGCTGTTCTCGGCCATGAACCGCAACGGATTGCGCAGGACCTCGGCGAGGTCGTGGCGCATGAGCAGGGTCTCGTACTCGTTCACGGTCAGGCCCGCCTGCTCCTCACCGGGGCCGAGGGCGAGCTGAATGCGACCCTGCTGGACGCCGTGTCGTCTGATGAGCGCGTCGCAGCGCTCGAACACCCCGAAGCGGGGGTCCTTGAGACTGACGGAGTCGACGGGATGCGCGGACATCGGCACCGTGACGCGGTCGCGCGCCACCTCCTCCTCGGTGCTGTATCCGAGCACCGTGGTCACGCGTTGTCGCGCCTGGCCGCGGTAGACGCCGTCGAGATCGATGAGGTAGACGGGTTCCCCGTTCCGACCGCGGTACGTCACGCAGTTGCGCAGCCCGGCGCTGATGAACGCCAGATGCGAGTCGGCGTTGGGGGGCTCGGTCCGACGCTCCGCCTCGGACAGTTCCTCGCGGAGGTCGAGCTGATCGTGCTTGTATCCCGCCCCTTCAGGGAACACCGCGCGGAAGAAGGACAGGTACGACCCGAGGCCACCGCGCTTCCGGCTCAGGCGGGTCGCCAGGCTCTGATCGAGATAGCCGGCGGTGGTGTGAAACGAGCTGTACAACGCCAGCGGGAACGGGTCCAACACGTCGCCGTGGGTCTCCGACACCCGACGGCGGACATCGAGCAAATCGATGCGGGCGCGCGGCTGAACGGTGAGCGCGACTTCGACGGGCGCAGGGGCCATTTTAAAGGCGCATCATAACCCAAAACGGCGCAAGGGAGCGTCGTTTCGGGGAGGTTCGGGAGCCCGTGTCAACCCGCGTTTCACCCACGTCGCGCCCGTTTGGAACCAAGGTAAACCGAAGTCAACAGCTCTGACAGCGGTGGTTGTTCTTCGCGCCCAGGCCCTCGAGCAGTGCGATGGTGTCCGGGAACGGCTGAATCCGTTGCACGGGGCCGTTGGCCATGTCGACGGTCGTCTGTCCGCGGCGGCTCATCTCGGTGACGTCGACGCCCCGGCCGACGAGGTAGCGGATCAACCCGTCGTCCCCGCGGGCCGCCGCATGGTGGATCGCGTTGTATCCGTTGTGGTCCCGGAAATGGACGTCCAGACCGATTTCCTCGACGAGAAACCGGACCGCGGGGAGCCAGCCGCCGGGCACGTGGCGGTGGGAGTTCGCCGCGTAGCCCTGGCCGTATCCGACCCCGGCCGCCGCGAGCAGCGGGGACACGGCGGGGCCGCCGAGGGGGACCGGCCGCAGACCGGATGGATCGGGATAGGGAAGCAGCCGGCGATTGGGCACGGTGACGGTCGGCAGATGCGGGTCCGCCCCGTGGTCCAGAAGAAGCTGCATGGCCTCGACGTCGAGGGCGTAGGCGGCGCGCCAGAAGGCGCTGGCGCCGGCGCGGTCGACCCCGAGCAGGTCGCGGTTGTAGGTCGTGTACCACAGCGACTTGGCGAGCCGCGCGTCGACGTCGGCGCCGGCCTCGAGCACCGCCCGCATGACGTCGAGGTAGGAGGCTGTCTGTTGCAGGTGGTCGGTCGGCTGTGGATGCCGGGCCTTCGGGGCCCAGTGCATGTTGAGCGCCCCGTAGAGCGGCGTCGCGCCGGCGTGGCTGGCCAGCGTGGGGGCGGCTCCGGCTTCGAGTAGCAACAGGGCCAGATCGAAGTGCCCGTTGATGGCGGCGATCAACAGGGGGCTCGTGCCGTCGGCGGCGCTCACCTGATTGACGTCGGCGCCGCCCGCGACCAGCGCCAGGGCCGTGCCGGTGTGGCCGTCGCGCGCGGCGAGCAGCAGCGCTGTCAGTCCGCCGTGGGTCCCGACGAGATCGGCGAAGCCCAGGGGTTCCGGTTCTTCCTGTCGATCGGTCTCGGCGTCCGCCGGTCGCGCCGGGGCCGGCGACCGATAGGGCGATCGGGACGCCGGCCGGGGCTGGGGCAGAGCGGGGCGCCGCGACCGGAGGCGCCGGCCGGGGCTGCGGCCGGCCGATCGCCCGGCGCGGGCCGCCGCCACGCGGGCGCGCCGCCGCCGGCTGTCCGCCTGGTCGAGCGTGTTGCGGGCGGCGATGTCCACGACGGTCGCGGCGATTCCGGGGTCCGCGCCCCACCGCAGCAGGGGCGCGACGGCCGCGGCCTGGGCTGCCCCGGCTGCGAACATGAGGGGGGTCTGGCCCCACCGGGGTTCGCGCACGTCGGGGTCGGCGCCGTGCGCCAGCAGCGTTTCGACAGCGTCGACGTTCCCCGATTGCGCGGCGAAATGCAGCGGGGCGGCGCCGGCCGAGGTCGCCGCCGCCGCGTCCGCCCGGTGTTGCAGCAGGGCGGCGATCACCGGGGCATGGCCGGCCCGGCTCGCGACGTGCAGCGGCGTATGCCGGCCGAGTCGGGTCACCGCTTCGACGTCGGCGCCGGCCGCGAGAAGCCGGCGGGCGGTGCGGAGGTCGCCGTGCCGCGCCGCCCAGTGCAGGGCGGTCATGCCGTCGCCGCGCGGGGCGTCGATGTCGGCGCCGTTCGCCAGCAGCGTGCGTACCGTCTCGCGATCCTGACGCATCACCGCATCGGCGAGCGGTGCGTCGACGGCGGCCCGCCCGACGCCGGAGGCCAGGCACAGCAACGTCAGGACGGCGCCAATCCGGATTCGAAGCATCGGTTTCTCCAGGCGATCGACCGTGGACCGGTCCGTCCTCAGGCTGTCAACGAGAGCGCGCCCGTGCTGTCGCCGAACTGCTCGACGTCGTCCAGACCCAGCCGGTGGATGAGGTCGAGCATCGCGTTCGCCATCGGTGTGCCGGGAGCCGCGCGCAGATGCAGGTTGCCGGCCAGCCGGCCGTTCGCCCCGCCGGCCACGAAGAGCGGGCACCGTTTGTGGTTGTGCACGTTCGGGTCGCCCATCGGCGACCCGTAGATGATCATCGACCGGTCGAGCAGGTTGGCGTCACCCTCCTCGAGCGCCCGCAGCTTGCCGAGGAAGTAGGGCAGCAGGCTCACGTGATAGCGGTTGAGCCGGGCAAACTCCTCGATGTTCTGCTCTCGCCCGCCGTGGTGCGAAACGGGGTGAAAGCCCCGGGTGATGCCGCTGGCGGGGAAGACGCGCCCGGTGGCGTCGCGCGACAGCTTGAACGAGAACACCCGGGTGACGTCGGTTTCGAACGCGAGCGCCTGCAGGTCGAACATCAACCGGACGTGCTCGTCGAACGAATCGGGAACGCCGGCCGGCGAGACGGGCAATTCGCGGGTCTCGCCGCCGAGGTTCCGGGCCTCGACGCGCTCGATCCGTCGCTCGATCTCCCGGACGTCCGTCAGGTAGCGATCCATCCGCCGGCGATCCGCCGAGTCCAGTGTGGGGGTGAGCCGGGCGACTTCTTCGGTGATGAAGTCGAGCACGCTGCGTTGCTGTCGGCGCCGGACGGCGCGTTCGCCGGGGGTGCCGCCGGCTCCGAACAACTGATCGAACGCCAGCCGGGGATCCCGAATCATCGGCAGCGGCTCGGTCGGCGACGCCCAGCTGATCGTGTCGGTATAGACGCACGAATAGCCGTAGGCGCAGCCTCCGGCCTGATCGACGTTCTCGATGCAGAGCTGCATCGACGGAATCGGCGTGCGCTGGCCGAACCGCTGGGCGTAGAGCTGATCGATGGAGACGCCGGCCCGGACGTCGGAGCTCTCGGTCTGTCTCGGATGCGACTGGGTGAGAAAGGTCGCGCTCGATCGGAAGTGGTCCCCGCCGATTTCCGGGGGAACGACCGCTTCCGCCGGCCGCACGTCGGTATCGCTGACGATGGTCAGCACGTCGCGGAACGGTTCGAGGGGGCTCAGGGCGCTCGGGGTCAGATCGAACTTCCGCCCCGCCGCGGCCGGCGACCAGAGGTGCCGCGAGGCGCCGTACGAGGTGCTGCCGGCGGCGCCGTGTACGTTCTCGATGCAGACCAGCCGGGTCGGATCGTCGAGCGACTGGGCCGCCGCCACCCGGCGCCATGGCCGGCCGGCGGGAACGAACGCATCGAGGAAGGGTAGCGCGACGGCGGTCCCGAGACCTCGCAGGAACGTACGGCGTCGGAGATGCTTGCCGGTGACGAAGGTCATGCGGATCAGTTCTCCACGGAAGCCGGGGTTCGGCCCTGCGTGCGGAACGCGGGGCTGCGGACGATCTCGAGGATGAAGCGGGACAGGCGCAGTCCGTCTGTCTCGGCCGCGCCCGCGATGTCGCGGACCGCGGGCATGTCGAAGTACTCGATGCGGCGCCCGAGCGCGTAGGCCATCAGGTTCTCGGTGAACGTGCGCGCGAGCGCAGCCGGTCGTCTCAGCAGGGCGGTGCGCAGATCACCGGCGCTCGTCACCGGCGTGCCGTCGTACAGCTCGCCCGACGAGTCGATCCGGTTGCCGTTGTCCTTGAGGCGTCTCGCCCCGGTCACGTCGTAGTGCTCCAGGGCGAGCCCGATGGGATCCATCATCCGGTGGCACGAGCTGCACGCCGGGCTCCTCCGGTGGTTTTCCAGGCGTTGCCGCACCGAGAGCAGGCGCCCGTCGGCCGCGACGGCGGTATCGTCGAGATCGGGAACGTCGGGCGGCGGCGGGGGCGGCGGGCTGCCGAGGAGCACCTCCATCACCCACTTGCCCCGAAGAACCGGCGACGTGCGGTCGGCGTGGGAGGTCAGCGTCAGCACGCTGCCGTGCTCCAGCAGCCCGCGCCGCGGATGGTCGTCCGGCCACGTCACGCGCCGATGGCCCTCGCCGACGACCCCGGGGAGCCGGTAGTGTCTGGCGAGACGCTCGTTGACGAAGGTGTAGTCCGCGGTCAAGAGATCGAGCAGGCTCCGGTCCTCGCGGACCAGGTGGTGGAAGAACAGCTCCGTTTCCCGCCGCATCGCGTCCTTGAGCTGCTCGTCGAAGTCCGGATAGGTACGGACGTCCGGGTGCATCGCATCGAGATCGGGGAGCCGCAGCCACTGGGCGGCAAACCGGGTGGCGAGGGCTTCCGACCGCGGGTCGGCGAGCATGCGCCGCACCTGGGCGTCGAGCACCGCGGGGTCCGACAGGCGGCCGGCGGTGGCGAGGTCGATGAGCTCGGTGTCCGGACCCGCGGCCCAGAGGAAGAAGGACAGGCGGGACGCCAGCGCGTGGTGCGAGACGGCATAGCCGCCCGCGGGGTCGGCGCCGGCCGGGGGCGCTTCGAACCGGAACACGAAGTGCGGGCTGGCGAGGGTGCCTTCGAGGGCCATCCGGATGCCCGCCTCGAATCCCGCCTCGGCCGCACCGCTCTCGTACAACGCCAGCAGGGACCGCTGGTCGTCGGCGGTCAGCGGCCGGCGGTAGGCGGCGGTCCCGAGCCGGGTGAGAATCTCGCGGGCGCACGCCGGCGCATCGCCGGGGGCGGCGGGCCGGCACGTGAAGATCTGCCGCCGGCTCGGCGTGTCGGAGACCCCGACCGGATCGAGCGGCCCCCGGATCGCCAGATCCCGGAGGTGGGGCAGGCTCGTGAAGCCGTAGGCGTTGGCGACGCTCGTGCTCGACAGCGACCATTCGTGGGGCGAGATGAGGTCCTGCGCCGGGCCCTCGAGGTGGCGGACGAAGACGGCCGAGACCCGATGCGGTCCCGCCGTGACGTGGATCGGATCGGTCCGGAGATTGACGCCGTCGGGATCCGAGACGTGCATCCACCGGTCGATGTCGAGGAGGGCGGCGCGCTCGCCGTCGATCGAGATCTCGATCTGTTCGGGATGCTCCGCCGTGTGCAGCGCGCCGCGCCCGCTGCCGAACAGCTCGCCGGTGGTCTCGTGGTGGAACGAGACCCGGAACCGGTAGTCCGCGTCGGCGGGGAAGGTGTGGACGACGGAGAGCCCGCCCCGCGAGCCGTAGGGCGCCCCGTCGACCTGCTCGCGCTGCGAGACCCACCGCGTGACCTTGTAGGTCGCCTCCCGGGGGCCGGCCTCGGAGTCGCCGACGGCCAACCGGCTGATCTCGGCCGCGGCCCGAAGATAGCCGTTCATCAGGGTGGGGGAGAGCAGCTGCACGTCGGCGATGTTGTCGAACCCGGCGCTCTTGGTGTCGAGCGGCAGGTAGTCGCTCGCGCTGACGTCGAGGGCCAGCAGATCGCGGATCGACCGTTCGTACTCGGCGCGATTGAGGCGCTGGAAGCTGCGGCGTCCGGGAAGCGGTCGATCCGCCGCGACACCGTCCACGAGGGTCTCCAGAACCCCCGCGAGAGCCTGGAGATCGGTCTCGTCGGGACGGACGACGCCGGCCGGGGGCATCAGGCCCGTGCGCACCTTCCGGATGATCTTCTCCGCCAGCGGTCGGTCGGCGCCGGCCCGGGCGACCTCGAAGTGGTCCAGCGACAGGTTGCCGTAGCGCGCCCGGTCGTTGTGGCAGCGCCGGCAGGTTTCGTTCACCACCGCCTGCGCCGCGTCGGAGGCGGCGGTACGAGCCTCGACCGCCGGAGTGGCGATCGACCCGAGCGCGAGGCAGACTGCAACCCTGGCAACGGCGGCCGGTGCGGCGTTCACCATCGTCCGCTCACTCCCGTTCTTCGGCGGCCGCCGGGACCGCCGTTGCGCGTTTCCGGTGGCGGCGGGGCGACCGGCCCGAAATCGCAGCCCGCGAGCCCGGCTCGCGGGCGAGCAATCCGCCCGGCCCGGAAATCGCCGCCTGCGGCCCCGCTTGCCGCCCAACCGACGCTGCAGGGGTCCGCGCCGTTCTACGGCGCAAACTCCCGGCATCCCGTGGCGCAAGACCCCGCTGCACTTCGGTCTCGGTGAGAGGCGCGGTCCATCAAGGGCTGCCAGCCTGGCCTTACGGTCGCGTTGGAAGTTCGCTTGGCGCGAAACTCCTGCGGCGCAAGCCCCTAGTGTAGCCGTTGTCCGCGACGTTTTCCATGCCCGCCGCGTCATCGGCCCGTACCGGCTCGTACCGCTGCCACCGTGCGGGCAGCATACAATCGTTGGTCGCGTTCCGGAGACGTGGACGAGGTTCCCATGGGGTTGTTCGTCGTCCGGCGTCAGCACGATGCCGAAAGCTGTCCGGCTCGGATCCGGGCGGCGGGCTGGACCCGGGGCGGCGGTCGGGCGGGCCGCCGGTTTGGTACAATCGAGACGTTTCCGGCCGCATCGTCGTTGCCGGCGCGGTCCGGACAAGGAGCGAGACGATGAAACGCATCCTGCTGATCGGCATCCTCGGTCTCGGCGTACTGCTGGCCCCCGGGCCGGACGCGGCGGCGCAGCAATGGCCGCAGTTCCGGGGGGTGAACGCCGGCAACGTGGCCGACGACCCCGCCCTGCCGGACCGGTGGAGCGAGATCGAGAACGTCGCCTGGAAGATCGACGTTCCGGGGCTGAGCTGGAGCTCGCCGATCGTCTGGGGCGATCACATCTTCGTCACCTCCGCGGTCAGCGCGGCGGATGACGAGGTGCAGCCGATTCCCGGCCTGTACGACCCGGGCGAGCACAACGGGTCGGTGCCGGCCAGCGGCGAGCATCGCTGGATGGTCTACGACATCGACTTCGAGACCGGCGCGGTGCGGTGGGCGCGCGAGCTGCACCGCGCGGTGCCCGGGATTACCCGGCATCTCAAGAACAGCTATGCCTCGGAGACGCCGGTCACCGACGGCGAGCGGGTCTACGTCTATTTCGGCCCCATCGGACTGGTCGCGGCCCTCGACTTCGAGGGCGAGGAGATCTGGCGCCGGGACATCGGGACGTTCAACACGATGCAGGCGATGGCCACCGCGTCCTCCCCAACGCTGCATGACGGCCGGCTGTACGTCCTCAACGACAACACCACGCAGTCGTTTCTGACGGCGCTGGATGTCGCGACGGGCGAGGACGTGTGGCGGGTCGAGCGCGACGAGCCGGGGCATACGTGGTCGACCCCCCTCGTCTGGGAGAACAGCCTGCGCACCGAGATCGTGACGTCGGCCACCGGGAAGGTCCGCTCGTACGACCTCGACGGCGGGCTGCTGTGGGAGCTCGGCGGGATGTCGCTGCTGACGACCCCGAGCCCGTTCACGAGCCACGGGCTGGTCTACATCAGCTCGGGGTACCCGGGCGGCGCCCTGCGGCCGGTCTATGCCATCCAGCCGGGCGCGGCCGGCGACATCTCGATCTACCAGGAGGTCGCGAGCGGCCTGCAGGAGGGATTCCCCGGCAGCCGGACCTACTCGCAGGATTCCCACGTCGTCTGGGCCTATCCGTTGCTGGGCACCTACAACACCACCGCGCTCGTCTACGGCGACATCTACTACACCCTGCTCGACCGCGGCTTCCTCCTCGCGCACGACGCGGCCACCGGGGAGGAGATCTACGGCCGGCGGCGCCTGGAGATCGGGAACGGCTTCACCGCGTCCCCGTGGGGCTACAACGGCCGCATCTTTCTGCTGAGCGAGGACGGCGACACCTTCGTGGTCAAGGCGGGACCCGAGTTCGAGATCCTCCACAAGAACTCTCTGAACGAAATGGCGCTGGCGACACCCGCGGTGGCCCGCGGAAGCGTGATTCTGCGCACCCAGTCGAAGCTCTACCGGATCGCCAGGAGCGACTGAGCCATCGCCGGCATACGGTCGGCACGACATCGATCGACGGCGCCGGGGCCGGACCGAGGCCGGCGGGCGGGTCGAGCAAGGAGACAGGAATGGGACCGACGGCGGTTGAGACCACACATGCATTCGACGAGGCGGTACGCGCGGGCCGCGTGGCGTTCAAGGTGGCCGACTTGTCGCTGGCCGCGTTCGGGCGGAACGAGATCCGGCTGGCCGAGCAGGAAATGCCGGGGCTGATGGCGCTCCGGCGGGAGTACGCGGGACAGGCGCCCCTCTCGGGGGCGCGCATCATGGGCAGCCTGCACATGACGGTCCAGACCGCGGTGCTCATGGAGACGCTGGACGCGCTCGGCGCCGACGTGCGGTGGGTGTCGTGCAACATCTTCTCGACCCAGGATCACGCCGCCGCGGCGGTGGCCGTCGGACGGCCGGAGACCGGAGGCACGGCGGAGAATCCGCGCGGCATCCCGGTGTTCGCGTGGAAGGGGGAGACCCTCGCCGACTATTGGTGGTGCACCAACGAGGCGCTGGTCTGGCCGGACGGCGGCGGCCCCGCGCTCATCGTCGACGACGGCGGCGACGCCACGCTACTCGTGCACAAGGGCTACGAGTTCGAGCAGATCGGGGAGGTGCCGGGGTTCGACCCGGAGACGGAGCCGGAAGAGTGGGGCGTCATCCTGGATCTTCTGCGCAACATCCAGGCCCGCGACAAGGGGCACTGGCAGCGGGTCAGCCCCGCGATCCGCGGGGTCAGCGAAGAGACCACCACCGGGGTTCACCGGCTCTACGAGATGATGGAGGCCGGCACGCTCCTGTTTCCGGCGATCAACGTGAACGACTCGGTGACCAAGAGCAAGTTCGACAACGTGTACGGCTGCCGGCACTCCCTGCCGGACGGCCTGGCGCGGGCCACCGACGTGATGCTCGGCGGGAAGGTCGCGGTGGTGTGCGGCTTCGGCGAAGTGGGGAAGGGCTGCGCCCAGGCCCTGCGGGGCCAGGGGTGCCGGGTCGTCGTCACCGAGATCGACCCGATCTGCGCCCTGCAGGCGGCGATGGAGGGCTACGAGGTCAACACCCTCGACGGGATGATCGATCGCGCCGACATCTTCATCACCTCTACCGGCAACAAGGACATCATCTCGGCCCAACAGATGGCCCGTATGAAGGACAAGGCCATCGTCGGGAACATCGGGCACTTCGACAACGAGATCGACATGGCCGGGCTCAAGAAGGTGGCGGGCATTCAGCACATCCACATCAAGCCCCAGTACGACGAATGGCGGTTTCCGGACGGCCACAGCGTGATGGTGCTCGCGGAGGGGCGTCTGTTGAACCTCGGGTGCGCGACCGGACATCCGAGCTTCGTCATGTCCGCCTCGTTCACCAACCAGGTCCTGGCCCAGATCGCCCTGCATGAGAACAAGGGCGAGTACGGCAAGCGGGTCTACATGCTGCCGAAGCGTCTCGACGAGAAGGTGGCCCGGCTGCACCTCGACCACCTCGGGGTCCGGCTCACCACTCTCACCCCGGACCAGGCGGGCTATATCGGCGTCGACGTCGCGGGCCCGTACAAGCCGGAACACTATCGCTACTAGTCCCGAAGTCGTCGCCTGCGTCTCCGGTTTACCGGCCAACCAGTCCTGCGAAGAGTCTGCGCCGCGTCCGCGGGGCAGACTCCCGGCGCGCCGGAATTGCGGCATCTCGGCGTGAACGAGTCGACCGGCCCGCGAGTGCGTCGGCAGCCCGCAAGCGGGACCGGCAGGGGCGGGCCATCATGGGTTCCTGGCGCGGGAAGGCTCTCCTCGCTCCGCCGTGGTTGCCTTCCGCTGGCGGGGCGGAAGCTCGGAACACACGCGATCAGTGCTCGCGGGTCTGGATGCGGTAATCGAGATAGTTAAATCTTGATCATGACAAAAAAATGCTAAAATTCAGGAATGATTCACCGAATATCCGTCTTTAACTACTTCTCGATTCGAGAAGAGGCGGTGCTTGACCTGAGGATTCCGAAGACCGCCCCGGACCTGCCGCGTTTCCGGCAGAGCCGCGCCCGGCCGGACGTTCGCCTGCCGTCCGTGGCGGTGCTGATGGGGCCGAACGGATCGGGCAAGACCAAGCTGCTCACCGCGCTGCACGACGTCGCCTGCTTTGCCTCCGTCCTCTCGGCCCCGCCGTCCGGTAAGCGTGGGCTCCCTCTGTTCGAGCCCTTTCGGGCCAGACAGCCATCTCTCGATCCTACCCGCATCCGTATCGACCTCGAAGCCGACTGGCTGTCTCCGGGCTCGACGCCGAAGCTGTTTCGCTACGAGGTCGCCGTGGGTACGGCTACCGCCGAAGGGCGCCGGGTAGTGCTCCACGAGACGCTGTGCCATTTTCCGCATGGCCGGCCCCGCCGCCTCTTCGACCGGCGAGTTCCCGGAGTCTCGATCCATGCGGCCCGCGACTTCGGGCTCAAGGCTGGCGACGAGCGGCTGAAGGCGGTTCGTGAAGACGCCTCGATCATCGCGACGCTGGCGGCGTTCAACGTGCCGCTGGCTGAGAGGATCAAGTCCTGGCTGGACAACGTCATTGTCCTGAGCAACGTTTCCCACGATGAACCCTGGCAGATTCCGACTGACTCGGTCGTCCAGATGGTCCAGCACGATCCGGAGTTGGAGACCTGGATCAACGACGAGATTCAGCGCGGCGATTTGGGAATCTCACGCGTGCGAACTGCAATGTCGAAAGAAGGCGAAGGCTACGCGCTGTTCGACCATCATGGACTCGGCGAGCCCGTGTACCTCACGTTGGAATCGAGCGGGACGAAGCGCCTGTTCCACCTGCTGCCGCAGCTTCACCAAGCATTCTCGGTCGGCGCACCGGTCGTCCTCGACGACTTCGACAGCGGCCTTCACGTCGACATGGCCAGCCGGATACTCCACTTTTTTCAGTCGCCGGAGACAAACGCGAAAGGCGCGCAGCTCTTCGCGGCGGCGCACAACGTGGGCCTGCTCGACGATCTCGAGAAGGAGGAGCTGTTCATCGTCGAGAAGGACCAGTCGGGCGCCACCAGTGTCCACGGGGCGCAGGACGTGCGCGGTCTGCGCCGGGTCAACCGCCTGTATCCCAAGTACCGCGCCGGGATGCTGGGCGGTGTGCCGACGTTCGGGTAGGACGGATGCGCCGACGGCCGGTGGTCCCGCCCAGGAAGGCCTTCTTCATCGGGGTGGAGGGACGGAGCGATGAGGCGTTCATCGCATTGCTCCAGTGGTGCTGCGATCAGGAAGGGCTTCACGTGCATTTGAGCGCCTCGGCAGCTGGCGGGGGCGGTTCGCTCGCCGTGGTCGAGGACGCCGGCCGCGCCCTCGTCCGCTCTTCCTCGCGACGGCAGTTCGCCGACAGGCTCGTCCTGCTGGATGCCGATCGCGTCGAGCAAGATCTGCGGGAGGGAGATGATGCGTCGGTCGCCGCCGGGCGATACGGTCTACGGCTGGTGTACTTGCGGCCCAACCTGGAGGGCCTGCTGTTCCGATTGCATTCGGGACGCGAGCGTTCCCGAGTGGCCGCGCGGCACGCCCTGCAGGAACTGCAGAAGCTCTGGCCCGAGTACCGCAAGCCACCGACTGCGGACGCGTTGACAAAGCGCTTCATGCCGGACAATCTGAAACGGGCGGCCCTGCACGACGATGAGCTCGGAATGCTGCTGCGGACCGTCGGCCTGATGGCCTGATGTGCGCGCCGGTCTTGCCGGCCATAGCATCCCATTACCGTGCGTCGGACGGCTCCGGGGCTGGGTCACCGCCCGCGATGCGCCGGCCCAGCGCGCGGAGGGTGTCGAGGTCGTGGACGTCGTCGGGCAGCAGGGGAACACGGACCTGCGGGATACCCGCGAGCACCCGATCGATCTCCGACAGGTAGCGTGCCTCCTGCTGCCGTCGGGCGGCGAGAAACGCGCCGTCGGCCTCGTCCGGCAGCACCCGGTTCACCACCAGGGCAGAGACCGGTATCTTGAACCGGCGCAGGACCTCGTGCGCCCTGACGGTTTCCAGCACCGAGAGCCGGTCCGGATTCAGCACGGAGACGAAGGCGGTCCGGGTGCGATCCAGCAACTGCTCGCGGGCTCGGATGAACTTCCGACGCCGCGTCTGCAGGAGGTCGTCGAGCTGGGCGTCGCGGCTGCCCGCTTCGTGGTCGGCGGCGGTCTCCAGCCTCGACAGCTCGTCGCCGCGAACCCGTCCCCCGCCCAGATGCCGGAGCGCCGAGCCGAGCCGCGCCGACCGTTCGCGGTGACCGAGCAGCCCGTCGGTCCAGGCCGCCATGATGTCGGGCAGAGACAGGAGCCGGACGGTGTGCCCGGTCGGGGCGGTATCGAAGATGACCCGGTCGTACTCGCGCCCGGCCAGCGTCATGACCTCGGCGACGCGTTCGAGCAGCGCTGCCTCCATCGTGCCGGGGGCGAGCCGCGCCAGATCGAGCTGCCGGTCGATCTCGTCGAACAGGCGGGGGTGCACCAGACGCTTCATGCGGGCCTTGACGGTCTGCACGTGTGCGTCGGCCTGCCGATCGGGGTCGATCTCGAGCGCCCACAGCGAGGCGGTGATGGCGGTGTCGCGGTCGCCGACGGGGCGGCCGAACAGGTCGGCCAGCGAGTGGGCGGGGTCGGTCGAGACGAGCAGGCAGCGCCGGCCGCGGGCGGCGGCGGCGAGGCCCAGCGCCGCCGCCGTCGTCGTCTTTCCGACGCCGCCCTTGCCCCCGACGAAGAGGATGGGGCGGTTCAGGATCTCAACGAGCAGGGCGGCGCTCCCGCGTGATGTCCCCCGGACGGCCTTCGCTCCAGGCGCCCGTGGCGAAAGCCCCCGGCTTCACGAGTGGCTCCTAGCAACAGCGAAAACCGTCGAGGGGAGAGTGTTCCAGCCCCTGCCGGCGATGCCAGTCGTGAAAGCGTTCGAGCAGCACCGGTTGGAGCTCGAGGGTGTAGTAAGCCGCAGGGTTCGGCACCCCCATGAGCTCGGCGAAGACGAAGAGCATGAACAGGTCGTCCTCGTCCCGCCGGGCGCGCGCCAGGGCCCCCCGATACGGGGCCGCGTAGAACTCGTCGAGCAGGTGTTGCAGCCGTGCGAACCATCCCGGGTTCGGGGTCATGCCGTGCTCCATGGTCTGTCGGATGTCCCGCGGGTGCATCGTTTCGCGGCCGGACGCGATCAGGCGCTCGCGGCGGCTTCCGCCGCCCGCTTTTCCCGCATGAATGCCGATCCGGCCTCGAGCATGGTGAAGATGGCCAGCAGCACGATGATGACGTCGATCCACAGGAGCGGGTAGAGGATGCCGCCCTGGTCATAGAGCGTCGTGAGCTGGACGAGGGCGGCGGCGAGGGCCATGGTGGTGATGAAGATCATCGGGATGAGCGTGTAACGGGCCGGCCGCCCGAGCTTCACGAGCATCACGCTGATGATCATCAGGGTCAGTCCGGCCAGCAGTTGGTTGGTGGTCCCGAAGAGCGGCCAGATCAGCATGCCGCCCTCGCCGCTCGGACCGCCGGCGCCGAACGCCAGCAGCAGGCACGCGGCCACCGCCGCGCCCGTGGCCACGTAGCCGTTCTGAAGGATCGGAATGCCGTAGATGGAGCCCCACTCCTGGACGATATAGCGTTGCAGGCGGACGCCCGCGTCCATGGTGGTGCCGGCGAAGAGCACCGCCATCACCGTCAGGAGCGTCGCGGCGAACTGAGTCGAGATGCCGACGCCGGCCGAGACGATTCGCGCCCCGCCCTGCACGAACGCCGCCATGCCGCCGTTCCCGAACTCGCTGTACATCGCTTCCCAGTCACCCAGGGTGGCGAACCCGGCGGTGGCCGCGACAATCGCCACCAGCGCCAGCGAGCCTTCGCCGGACGAGCCGAGATACCCCACGAACCGGGCGTCGGTCTCCTTGTCGAGCTGTTTCGAGGTGGTGCCGGAACCGACGAGCCCGTGGAAGCCGGAGATCGCCCCGCAGGCGATGGTGACGAACAGCAGCGGGAAGAGCGGCGGCGCCGACGCCGGCAGATTGGGATTGATCGCCGGGGCGACGATCGTCGGGTTCGCGATGAGCACCGCGCCGTAGAGCAGTCCGAGTCCCACGAAGAGCTGAATGCCGTTGATGTAGTCGCGCGGCTGCAGCAACAGCCAGACCGGGAGCAGGGACGCGATGCCCGCATACAGGAACAGCAGGAGAATCCACTGCGCGCCAACCGGCAGGCCGAGCGCGGGGCTCAACGAGATCGGTACCGCTTCTCCGAGATAGATGACCGCGTACAGGATGACCGTGCCGGCGACGGTGGGCCACAGGATCGGCACGTGCATGCGATAGATCAGGATGCCGATGCCGATGGCGACGAAGACCGCCGTCCACGCCGGGATGACGCTGCTGGGGGTCTCCTGAAACGCGTCCGCGATCGCGACCCCGAACACCGCGTTGACCATCATCAACAGGAAGAAGACGACGACCATGAACAGGGTGCGGGCGCGGGGGCTGACGACGTCGCCGCTCAGCGACCCGACCGATTTCGCCCTGTTTCTGATGCTGGCCCAAACCGCGCCGAAATCGTGGACGCCGGCGAAGAATATGGTGCCGACGATGACCCACAGGAAGGCGGGCAGCCAGCCCCAGATCACCGCGATGCCCGGTCCGATGATCGGCGCGGCGCCGGCCACCGCCGTGAAGTGGTGGCCCCACAGGACGACGCGGTTGGTCGGGATGTAGTCCACGTCGTCCCGCATGCTGTGGGCGGGGGTCTCGAAATCCGGGTCGAGCCGGTAGATCTGTTCGGCGATGAACTTCGAGTAGAACCGGTAGCCGGCGTAGATCATCGCGAGGCCGATAACGGAGAGAAGGGTGGCGTTCATCAGATGAGACCTCGTAACGGAACGGGGCGGCCGCCAGGGAATGGGCCTATTCTACACGCGCCGCCCGACGACACAACGGAAGGTCGATTCGGCGACCGGGCGCTCGCGAGCCGGAGCTGACACCATGTATGGCGCGTTCGCCGACCTCGTCCTGCTGGTGCATGCGGCGTTCATCCTGTTCGCGGCGGGGGGCGCGCTGCTGCTGCGGCGGGTCCCGCGCCTCGCCTGGCTGCATCTGCCGGCGGTCGCGTGGGGCGTCGCCATCGAGTGGTCCGGCGGGGTCTGTCCGCTCACCCCGCTCGAGGTCTGGCTGCGGCGGCAGGCGGGGGCGTCGGGCTATCCGGGCGGCTTCATCGAGCACTACGTCACCGCGGTGATCTATCCGGCCGGCCTGACCCGCGGCATGCAGGCCGTCCTCGGCGGTGCGCTGCTGCTCGTCAACCTCTACCTGTACTGGCGCGCGTGGTCCGCCGCTCGCGGCCGGCGCGCCGGGAATCGGGAATGACGGCGGTTTCCGCCGGTCGCGGGGTTGCCGGAGGGTGGGGCGGGAGCCCGTCCGGGCTCCGCCGGAGCCGGCGCCGGAATGGCGGGCGGGGGCGGGGCAATCGGTGTCCGGCATCGCCGGGTCGATGCGCCGGGCCTCGCTACCGACTCCGAGAACCGGCGTCACCGCGGTTGCGTAATAACATTAGGTCGATGACAGGGATCTTGGCGCGGGACGTTCGGCGGGTGCTGGCCGTCCTGCTGGGGATGGGCCTCGCGGGCTGCGGCGCGGCCCCGGAGGGCGGGGGCGAATCGACGGCTCCGGCGGCCGCGCGGGGTGCGGCTTCGCTGACCGCCGCGGATGCGGCGGCCGGCCGGCCCGGCCCGTTGCTGGTGGCCCTCGGAGACAGCCTGACCGCGGGGCTCGGGCTCGACGTCGACGACGCGTATCCGGCGCGCCTCGAGCGGGCGCTGCGTGACGACGGCTACGCGGTGACGGTGGTGAACGCGGGGGTGTCCGGCGACACGAGCGCGGCCGGGTCGAGCCGCGCCGAGTGGGCGCTCGAGGGCGACGTGCGCATCCTGATCCTGGCCCTGGGCGGCAACGACGGGCTTCGGGGGCTCCCGGCCGACCAGATGAAACGCAATCTCTCGCAGATCCTCGCTCTGGCCGCCGGCCGCGGCATTCGGGTCCTGCTGGCCGGCATGGAAGCGCCTCCGAACTTCGGGGCGACCTACACCGCCGAGTTTCGGGCGGTGTTCGAAGACCTCGCCCGCGAGCACGACGTGGCGTTCCTGCCGTTCCTGCTCGACGGGGTGGCCGCCGATCCGGCCCTCAACCAGGCCGATGGGATTCACCCGAACGCAGACGGAGCGGCGATCGTGGCGGCGGGGGTCCGGAACGCGATCGAGCCGTTGCTGCCTGCGATCACCCCATGAACCGGCAAGGACACTGACGGAAATCACGTTGCCGTGTCCCGGGCGGGCCGGACTGGAATCACGGGTCGTACCTCGCCGAAGTTGGTAGCTCCATATCGGTCACCAAGTCCCCGGCGGGCCGCATCGGGAGATTCGAAGCGCGCCGGCGAGTCCCGACGGTTTCATCCTGC
The DNA here is from genome assembly GCA_965206705.1 of Vicinamibacterales bacterium. Taxonomy (GTDB): domain Bacteria; phylum Acidobacteriota; class Vicinamibacteria; order Vicinamibacterales; family UBA8438; genus JAJEEA01. The sequence goes on from CBDBKJ010000004.1 coordinate 298,493, forward strand.
AGGGCCGGGCAACCCGTGGTAGAACCCGCGTCGCACCGAGACCGTCGCCGTCCGTCGAGTGAACCCATGATCGAGCTCCGCAACGTCTCGAAGACCGTCCTCAGCGGGAATGCGCCGCTGACCATCGTGCAACCCCTCGACCTGACCGTGTCCTCGGGCCAGTACGTGTCGATCGTCGGACCGTCCGGCAGCGGGAAGTCGACCCTGCTCGGCCTGATCGCGGGGCTCGATGCGCCGACCACCGGCGAGATCACGATCGACGGCGTGGAGATCTCCGCCCTCGACGAGGACTCGCTGGCTCGGCTCAGAGGCCGGAAGATCGGCATCGTGTTTCAGTTCTTCCATCTCGTGCCGTCGTTGACGGCGTTCGAGAACGTGCTGGTGCCGCTCGAGATCGCCGGCGTCGCGCGGGCCTCCGACCGGGCCGCGGCGCTGCTGTCCGAGGTGGGGCTCGAAGGCCGCGCCCGGCACTACCCGGCGCAACTCTCGGGGGGCGAGCAGCAGCGGATAGCGATCGCGCGGGCTCTCGCCAACGAACCCCCGATCCTCCTGGCGGACGAGCCCACCGGGAATCTGGACAGCGCCAATGGACGGCATGTCGTCGAGCTGCTCCGTCGGGTCAACCGATCGCGCGGCACCACCATCGTGCTCGTGACCCACGACAGCGATCTGGCGTCGGGAACCGACGTCACCCTGCGGATGCGCGACGGCCGCACCGATCAGGTGTCCCCGATGCCGGTTCCGGAGGGGCTCGAATGATGTTCGTGATCCGCATGGTCGGCCGCGAGTTGCGCGCATCGTGGCGGCGGCTCGCCTTCTTCTTCGTCTGCGTGGCCGTCGGCGTGAGCGCCATCGTCGCGTTGCGTTCCGTGATCCAGCAGGTCGGCGTGGCGATGGCCGGCGAGACGCGCGCCCTGCTGGCGGCCGACGTGCAGATCGAGTCGGAGCAGCCCTGGTCGGAGGCGGCCCAAACCACCATCGACGGCATCCTCGGCGCGGAACCGGGGCTCACGCGGACTCTCTCCATCGAGACCCCGACGATGGCGCGGCCGGCCGACGAGTCGAAGGTCTCGACGCGGGTGGTCGAGCTGCGGGGCGTCCAGGCCGCGTTCCCGTTCTACGGGAGCTTCCTGCTGCAAGACGGCCGGGCCTATCACCACGGGCTGCTCGCCGGCGGGGGAGCGCTGGTGCGGCCGGAGCTGCTGACCCAGCTCGACGTCGCGGTCGGAGACGACATCCTCATCGGCAACGGCAGCTTCGAGATCCGCGGCGTCATCCTGCGGGAGCCGGGGGGAGGCATCGGCGCGTTCAGCTTCGGCCCGCGGGTGCTGGTCGACTACGCGGACGTGCTGGAGACGGGCTTGTTGACCCTCGGTACGCAGGCCGAGCGACAGATCCTGGTCAAGGTCCCCGAGCCTCGCATCGACCCGCTGGTTGCGTCGTTGCGCGAGCCGTTGCGCGACGAGTTCGTCCGCGTGCGGTCCTATCGGAACACCGAGGACCGGATTGCCCGCAACCTGTCCCGGGCCGAGGACTACCTGAGCCTGATCGGGTTCGTGGTGGTCGTGCTCGGGGGCATCGGGGTGTGGAGCGTCACCCGCGTCTTCGTTCAGCAGCGCGTGCGCAGCGTCGCCATTCTCAAGTGCCTGGGCGCGACGAGCGGGCAGGTGCTGGCCATCTACGTCGTCGAGGTCACGGTCCTGGGGCTCGGCGGCGCGCTCCTCGGGGTGGCCCTGGCCGCCGGCATGCTGGCGGCGTTGCCGTCGTCCCTGACCGCCCAGGCGGCGGCAGTCGCCGGCGTGGAGAACCTGTCCTACGGGGTGACCGGGTCGGCGGTGGCGCAGGGGCTCGGGGTCGGGATCCTGGTGTCGCTGCTGTTCGCGCTGGGTCCGTTGCTGGAGATGCGGGCCATCAAGCCGCTGGCGCTCATCCGGTGGAACCTGATCACGGCGTCGGCGCGCGACTGGGTCCGCTGGGCGGTGGTCGGTGCGCTCGCGGCGGGCCTGGTCGCCCTCGCGAGCTGGCAGGCGGCGTCGTGGGAGGCCGGCCTGTGGGTGTGCGGCGGGTTCGCGGCCGTCGCCGTGGTGCTGCACGGGGTGGGGCAGGCGTTGATTCGCCTGATTCAGCCGCTGGGCGCCGGCGCGCGGTTCGCGGTGCGCCACGCCGTCCTGAATCTCGCGAGACCGGGCAACCAGACCCGCGTCATTCTCCTCGCGGTGGGCTTGGGCAGCTTCTTCGTCATCGGCATCCACGCGGTGCAGGCCAACCTGCTCGGGGCGTTCGCTCTGGAGATCCGCGACGACAGCCCGGACATGTTCCTGATCGACATTCAGCAGGATCAACGGGACGGGGTGCGCGAGCTCCTCGGCGCGCGGATCGGCGACGTTCCCGCCCTGATTCCGGTGCTGCGGGCGCGCGTGACCGGCGTCGACGGCCGGCGGACGCGGCTGGACGGCCGCCGCGCGGTGCGGCGGCGGGGGGTCGGCCGCGAGTTCACGGTGACCTACCGGGATCATCTCGAAGCCAACGAACGGGTCGTCGAAGGCGCGTTCTGGGAGCCCGGCGGACCCGGCGAGCCCGAGGTCTCGGTCGAAGAGAGTATCCGCGACCGGCTGGACCTGGCGATCGGCGACGTCCTTCAGTTCCGGGTGCTGGGACGCGACGTCCGGGCGGCGGTGTCGAGCGTGCGCGCGGTGGACTGGGACGACTCCCGCAGCGGCGGCTTCATGTTCCTGTTCAGCCCGGGGGTGTTCGATCAGGCGCCGCACAGCTTCATCGCCTTTCTGCGCGGTCCCCCGGAGACCGAGGCCCGCGCCCTCCTGCAGCGCGATCTGGTGGCCGGGTACCCCAACGTCTCGGTCATCGACGGGCTCGAGGTGCTCGCGACCGTCCGGCGTATCCTCGACTACGTCACCCTCGCGATCTCGGTGGTCGGTGGCATCGCGCTGTTCAGCGGGGTTCTCATTCTCATCGGCTCGGTCGCGATGACCAAGTTCCAGCGTCGGTACGAGACCGCGATCTTCCAGACCCTCGGCGCAACCAGCCGCAGCCTCGTGCTGATGCTCGTCGTCGAGTACGGCACGCTGGGCATCCTCGCCGGCATCGTGGGATCGGCCGGCGCCCTCGGGTTGACCTGGGGCCTGAGCCGGCACCTCCTGGAGATCGACTGGGACCCGGCGCCGCTCGTGAACCTCGCGGGCGTCCTGTTGACGGCGCTGGTGGTGGGGAGCGTGGGCGTGGTGGCCAGCCTCGACATGCTGCGCCGAAAGCCGTTGAGCACGCTCCGGGCGGAGTAGCCGCGACGGCCTGTCCCGTGCCGCAGATGTCGGGAGGGGGGCGCCGGGAGCCAGCGGCGACCGCTTCCGCCGCAGCCGTCCCGGGGGTCGGCGCTCGGCGAGCATCTGGTATTATTGTCAGTTGCAGTGCGCGCCGGATGGGTTCGATGCCGGATGCGATTCGATGCAGGCGGCGATCACGATGGCCGCATTTGACTGCGGGGACGGCCTGGGTCGGAGCTTCGCTGACGAGCGTCTCGCGGCTCCGTGACGGCACGCTGGTACCGGAGAGTCCCGATGGACATGGCACGCTACAGGGACGCGTTGTTGCGCAAGCGCTCGGAAATCCTGACGATGGGAGCGGGCGCGAAACCGATTCAGGCGCCCGAGGGGACGAGCAGTCGCCAAGGGGATCTGGCCGATCAGGCGACCGGTAACAACGAGGTCCACATTCAGCTCAAGCTGAAGCAGACCGACGCCAAGATACTGCAGGCCATCGAGGAGGCGCTGTGGCGTCTCGAGCAGGGCACCTACGGCGTATGCCGGGACTGCGGCGAACCGGTGGCGGAGGCCCGGCTGAACGCCACGCGCGGCCGGTAACAACGAGGTCCACATTCAGCTCAAGCTGAAGCAGACCGACGCCAAGATACTGCAGGCCATCGAGGAGGCGCTGTGGCGTCTCGAGCGCACCTACGGCGGCCGGGACTGCGGCGAACCGGTGGCGGAGGCCCGGCTGAACGCCATTCCGTGGACGCGCGTATGCATCACCTGCAAGGAGAAGCAGAGCGCGCGGTGACGGTCCCGCCGGCGACCGGCACCCGGCCCTTTTCGCGGTTCCTGACGGTGTGGCGAGGCGGCCGATGGAATCATCGGAGCGACGCGCGGCCGTGGCCCTCGGGAGCAACCTCGGCGATCGGGCATCTCACCTCGTCTACGCCGTGAGCCGACTGCGGCGAATGCTCTCCAACGTCGTGGTCTCCCGATTCATCGAGACCCGCCCCGAGCACGCGGTCGACCAGCCCCTCTTCTTGAACGCGGCCCTGGTGGGGGAGACCCGCGCCACGCCGGCCCGGCTGCTGGAACGGCTCCTCGCCATCGAGGGAGAGCGGGGGCGAGTTCGTTCCTATCCGGGGGCTCCGCGCACGCTCGACCTCGACCTCGTGCTCGTCGGCGAACTGGCGCTCGACTCGCCTACCCTCACGTTGCCCCATCCGCGTTTCCGCTCGCGGACCTTCGTGCTCGAGCCGCTGGCCGAGATCGCGCCGGCGCTCGTCGACCCGGTGACCGGCAAGACCGTGTCTCAACTACTGGGCCAGCTGCGCGCCGGCGGGGCCTGAGGGTGGCGATCCCGCAGTGCGCCCGCCCGGGAAGCAGCATCAATCGCAGTCAGATCGCCTTCGCCACCGGCGTCCCCCGCCGGGCCACGCAAGGGCCGGCGCCCTGCGGCCTACTCGAATCGCAGCGACTCGATGGGATCGAGCTGCGCACCCTTCCACGCGGGGTAGAAGCCGAACAGGACTCCGATAACCGCCGCGAAGCCGACCGAGATCACCACCGCGTCCGGCGGCACGCGGGCCGGCCACTGGAGGAACTCGGTGAGTCCCCCGGAGACGGCGAAGCCGACGCCGACGCCGATCAGGCCACCCACGAGGCTGAGGGCGATCGCCTCGACCAGGAACTGCCACAGGACGTCCTTGCCCTTGGCCCCGACCGCCATGCGCAGTCCGATCTCGCGCGTGCGCTCGGTGACGGATACGAGCATGATGTTCATGATCCCGATGCCGCCGACGATCAGCGAGACGACGGCGATGGCCAGGGTGAACATCGTCATCGTCTGGGTCATGCCGGTGCGCATGCTGGTGATGTCGTCCTGGGTGCGGACCATGAAGTCGTTGTCCTCGCCGGGGATGAGCTGGTGCTCGGCGCGCAGCACTCCGGTGATCTGCTCCGAAACCCGCTGAATGTCGTCGGCGGAGCGGGCCGAGATGCTGATGCCGGAGATGTTGGTGCCGTCCCGCCCTCGCAGCTTGCGCTGGACCGTCGTGTAGGGTGCGAAGATGGTGTCGTCCTGGTCTTCACCGAACGAGCCGGAGCCCTTCGCCTCCATGACTCCGATCACCTTGAACGACTGGTTGCGAACGCGGATCGTCTGGCCGACGGGGTCGATGCCTTCTCCGAACAGGTTGTCGCGCACCACCGACCCGAGCACCGCGACCTTGGCGGCGCTGGAGACCTCGGTCGGCGTGAAGAACACGCCGTCTTCGACGTCCCAGAACCGGATGAGCGGCAGCTCCACGTCGACGCCCTCGATGCGCGTGTACCAGTTCTGGCCCCCGGCAATCACCTGGTCGCGAGTATTGACGGTGGCGGTCAGATACTGGGCGCCGGGAACCTGCTCCCGGATGGCCTGGACGTCCTTGACCTTCAGACGGGGAGACGACCCCATGCCGCCGCTGACGCCGCCGCGGCTCCAGTTGCCGGCGCGGACCATGATCAGATTGGTGCCGGCCGCCTGGATCTGGGTCTCGATCTCCTCTTGCGCCCCGGTGCCCAGCGCGACCATGGTGATGACCGCGGCCACCCCGATGATCATGCCGAGCATGGTCAGCGCGGTGCGCATCTTGTTGCGTCCCAGGGCCTTGAGGGCGGTGCGGAAGATCAGCAGCAGTGACATGGCGGGTTACTCCTTCGGCGGCTGGTTCCCGGGGGTCGAATCTCGGTTGCCGCTTGTCTGCCGGTCGGGCGCCGATTCGTCCGGCGGCGCCTCGGCGGCCTCGTCGACGTCCAGCTCGGCGAGCTCGAGCTGCGCCCGGCGCAGGATGTTGAGGGCGGGCTCTACCGCGTCGTCGTCCTCGGGCAGGGCCGCAAGCTCGTCGGCGGCCATGCGCCGGATCGGGTTCGGCCTGTCGCTCACGATCCGGCCGTCGCGGAACGCGATGATGCGCGTGCCGTACTCCGCGATGTCCTGCTCGTGGGTGATCAACAGGACCGTGATGCCGCGCTCGGTATTGAGGCGCTGAAAGATGTCCATCACCTCGATGCTCGTGCGGCTGTCGAGGTTGCCGGTCGGCTCGTCCGCCAGCAGGATGGCGGGCTGGTTGATGAGCGCGCGAGCGATCGCCACGCGTTGCTGCTGTCCGCCCGAGAGCTGGCTGGGATGGTGGCCGGCGCGGTCGCTGAGCCCGACCGCGGCGAGGGCTTCGCGCGCCCGCTTGTGACGGTCCCGGGCTCGCAGGCCGTTGCCGTTGTACAGCAGCGGCAGCTCCACGTTGTCGATGGCGTTGGTGCGCGGCAGCAGGTTGAAGCCCTGGAATACGAATCCCACCTTCTGGCTGCGGACGGTGGCCAGCGTATTCTTCGACAGCGTGGAGACGTCGTCCCCATCCAGGAGATAGCGTCCCGACGTCGGCCGGTCCAGGCATCCCAGAATGTGCATGAACGTCGACTTCCCGGAACCGGACGGTCCGATCACCGCCACGAACTCACCGGTCCGGATCTCCAGCGTTACGCCGCGGAGTGCGCGGACCTGGATCTCCCCGAGGTCGTAGACCTTGGTGAGATCGTGAACGGCGATGTTCGTCGGCATGACGGTCTCCGGGACCTACCGGCGGCGTCTGCCCCGGCCGAACTGGGGAATGAGCGGCGAGGAGGACCCGGCCGTCCCGGCCGGGCCGCCCGCCTCGGGAGTGCTCACATCGGTGACGAGCTGGGTGCCGTCCTCGAGGGCGGCAGCGAGCATCGGCGCCTCGGACGGGGTCGTCGCCGGGGCGGCCTCGAGCCGTTCGAGCATCTGCTCGAGACTACGGCGAGCCCCGGGGTCTTCGATCAGCTCGATCTGCTGACGCAATTCGACGACCTGGGGGTCGGGAGCCGGTCTGGCCGGCGGGCGCGGGCGCGGGCGCGAGCCCGTCATGCCGAGCAGCTCCGTCGCGGTGCCGTCGGTCACCCCCAGGCGCACCTCCACCGCGTCCAACCGGTCTCCGTCCATCACCCAGACCCGGCCGGTGGTCTCGGCCACCTCGAGGGGTGCGAACAACGCGTCGATGGTCCTGGCTCCGCGTTCCACCGTGGGGATGGCGGGCCCCGCGTTTCGGGGGCCCTGGCGTCTCGCACCCCCGGGGCCGCCGTCGGGCCGGCCGCCGCCGGCGCCCTGCCCTCGGCGGGCGGCAAAGAACTCCGCCCGCTGCTCCGGCGTCATGCCCTGAATCCGCTCCCGCATCGCCTGGCGTTCCGCCTCGGGCATGTTGGCGAATCCGCCGCGCCCCCCGCCGGGTGCGCCGCCGGGTCCGGCTGGACGACCGCCTCCGGCGCCGAAACCTCCGCCCCCGGCGGGGGCGCCGCCGCGCTGGAGAACCTCCGGCACCGGCTGGTTCAACACCGCGAACATCTCGGGGTTCGGGCGGAACCGCAGCGCGGAGTTCGGCACGCGCAGCACGTTCTCGCGTCTCGCAATCTCGAGCGTGACGGTGGCGGTCATCCCGGGCTTCAACCGGAGATCGTTGTTCGGGACGTCGATGACCGTGGCGTAGGTCACGACGTTCTGCAGCACCACCGGTTCGAGCCGGATCTGCGAGACGGTCCCCTCGAACTCCTCGGCCCCGTAAGCGTCCACGGTGAAGGTGACCGGTTGTCCAGGCCGGATCCGGCCGACGTCCGATTCGTCGATGTTCGCGATGACCTGCATCTTGGTCAGATCGGCCGCGATGATGAACAGCTCCGGAGCCGACATGCTCGCCGCGACGGTCTGTCCGACGTCGACCTGCCGCGCGATGACGATGCCGTCGATCGGCGCGGTGATGACGGTGTGGCCCAGGTTGACCTCGCTCTGGTTCAACGACGCCCGCGACTGGATCACACCGGCTTCGGACGACAGCAGTTGGGCCTCGGCGGATCGAACCGCGACCTGCGAGGCCTCGAGCTCGGAGGCCGAGATCAGATCGCGGGCCGCGAGCTCCTCCGATCGGCGCAACTGGGTCTGGGCGTCTTCCAGGGAGACGCGCAGCCGTTGCACGTCGGCTTCGCTGCGCGCGAGGTTGGCGCGCGACTGCTCGACCTGCGATTCGAACAGCGACGGCTCCAGGCGCGCGATGACGTCTTCGGCGCGAACGATGGAATTGAAGTCGGCGTACAGTGCTTCGATGATGCCCGAGACCTGGCTGCCGACCTGCACCGTGGTGACCGCCTCGAGCGCCCCGGTCGCGCCGACGGTGTCGACCACGTCGCCCCGGACGAGGGCCACGGTGCTGACCTCGGGGACGAACTCCGTCGTCCGGAATCCGAGGTAGCCGTACGCGGTGATCCCGAGCGTGACCAGGACGATGACGATGGGAACCTTCTTCATGGGGCGCAATCCTCACTGCATGTGCGTGTCGATCGGGAGCCTGCGGCGACCCGGCTCGGGGCGGCTACTGAATGATCTGAATCCCCGCCTGAGACAATGACGTTCGTTGCACGCGGTCGAGCTCGATGAGCGCCTTCTGCTGATCGAGGATGGCGCGAAGCTCCGCGTCCTGTGCGGTGGACAGGTCCCGTTGCGCCTGAACCACGAAGAAATTCGTCGACAACCCCGCCTCGAAGCGGCTCTGCTCGGCCGCCAGCTGTTCCTCGGCGAGCTCGCGGGCGGCGATGGCGGCTTCGATTCGCCGGGCGATGGCCCGGATCTGGAGGACCGCGTTGGTGACCTCGGTGGCGACCTGGAGCTCGAGTTGCCGAAGCTGCGCCTGGACCTGCTGCGTCTGCAACTGCGCTCGCGCGTAGGCGGCGTCGGCCGGGCTCGGGCCGATCGGATAGCTCACGTTGACCTGCACCGTCCACACCGGGTAGTCGGCGTCGACCAACTGGTCGAACGCGTCGTTGATGCCGCCCGGGACCTCCGTCAACACCGCGCCGCCGAGTCCCGACCGCAGGAAACGCGTGCCGCCCTGTCCCTGCAACTGGTAGCTGCCGACGAGGTCGACCGCGGGCAGCCTCAGGTTGCGCATCGACGACAGATTCACCTCGTTGATGTCGAGCTGGCGCCGCGAGCGCGCGAGGTCGGTCCGTTCATCGAGGGCGCCGCGAATGGTCCCCTCGAGGTCGATCGGCCCCGGAGCGAGGGTGGGGAGGTCGATCGGGTTCAACGTCGCCCTCCAGTACTCGTCGCCGGTGCCGCCGACGATCAGCTGCTTCAGAATGAGCTCGGCCGTCGCGAGGGCCTGCTCGGCCTGCGCGAGAGTCTGGCGGCGGGCCGCCGCCTCGGAACGGGCCTGGACCACGTCGATCGGCGCCAGGGTGCCGATCTCGACCCGGGCCTCGTTGTCGCGGATGAGCGCCTCCGCGAGCTCGAGGGCCTGCTGCTGCACCGCCACCGTCTGCGTCGCGTAGACCAGCTCCCAGTAGGCGTCTCTGACCGCCGATACCGTGTTGGTGATCGTCTGGCGCAGGTCGATGTCGGCGATGTCGCGGTTGATGCGGGTGACCTGGATCTGCTGCCGGTTGGGATCGATCCGGAACCCTCGGAGCAACGGCTGGGTATAGGACGCCTGGAAGCTCGAACGATAGCTGGGGTTGAAGCTGCTGAAGAAATTGGTCGACGCGGACCGGTTGTTGTTGAAGTTCAACTGGTAGCGGCCGCCGCCCCAACCGACCTCCTGACTCACCCCCGTGTCCACGGACACGTTGTCGCTGACGACCGATTCGCCGCCGTCGAGCTGGGTCGAAGACGGGTTGGTGCGCGAATTGTTGGAGAAGGCGGTGTCGAACGTGGGGCGGTACACGGCGAGTTGCTGGGCCAGGGTGAGATCGAACACCTGCGGATTCAGCCGTTGGACGGCCAGGTCCAGGTTGCGCTCGAGCGCCCTGGCGATCGCGTCGTCCAGGGTCAGCTCGATCCGGGGCCCCGTGCCCGGGGTCTGCACCGCGGCCAGCCGCGAGCGGGCCTGGGCGAGCAGATTCTCGACATGCCCGGCGGGGGAGGGCTGGGCTCCGGCGGTAGCCGCCGTCAATACCAGGGCGGCGGCGCCAACTGCTCGAGACGAAACGCTCCACATGTCGATACTGCTCCTTCGCGACTCGCCGGACTGCGCTTCCGGCGGCCTCGGCGGCCGGCGCACTCCGGTGTTCCGCGTCGTGTTGTCGTGTATGTAGACCCGCCGGGCCGACCGAATCTTCCCGCGGGATACGTTGTTCTTTTCGCCGCGGACCGGTCCGGACGCTCGCGCGAGGACGATTGAGGATGCCCGGAGCGCCGCGGACGTCGCTAGCCGCACCGGCTTCTGGAACGCCCGGAGCCCTCGTTGTCCGGTTTCAGGTCCATCCATTCCTTGAGCGCCGTGCGTTGCGCGGGATCCAGGACGCGATACATGCGGAACACCATCAGGGTGCGGGTCTTGCTGAGCTCGCTCCGCGCCGCCTCGACGCGGTCGATTTGACGGGTGATGTCGATTTCCTCGACCCGCATGTTGGCGATCAGGTGCGAAAGCGTGCGTTCTTCGGCGTTCAGACGATGGTAGGACTCGTGCATGTTCGGGAGCGCGTCGCGATAGATCCGATCCAGATCCGCGGCCTGCTCCTCGCTCAGATCGAGCCACGTCGTCACTTCGTCCGATTGCCACCACTGATGTGGCCGCCGACTCTGTGCGCCCGCCTCGAACGGCGCCGAGGCGATCGCGACGGCAAGAACGACCAAGACACTACCCCACCAGCGCATCGAGCGTCCTCCCGTAAATCGACCGCGTTCTTCCCTTCCAAGACTCTCAAAAAACGGGAAATGTTTACTGTCCCCGACGGTCGTCCGCGAGCGTACCGAGCCGGTCGATGACCTGGCCGACGGCCGAGTCAGGTGTCGAGGCGCCGGCGGTCAGACCGATGTTGACGACCGGCAGGTCGGGAAGCCAGTCGAGGCTCCGCGTTTCCGCGACCGGGGTCGACCGCCGCTCGTCATCCACCGGACGGTGTCGAACCTCGCGCCTCGACACCAGATCGTCGGCGTCGGCGATGTGATAGGTCGGGACCCGACCACCTGCCAATCGGGCCAGGTTCCTGGTGTTGCTGCTGTTGTATCCGCCGATGACGAGCATCAGATCGAGGTTCTGCGTCGAGAGCAGGGTCTCGATGGCGTCCTGCCGGTCCTGCGTGGCGCTGCAAATGGTGTCGAACGCCCGGTAGTGCCGATCGAGCTCGGCGTCGTCTTCCCCGTATCGGTCGACCACGGCCTGCCGAATCATCTCTCCGATGGCGAGCGATTCTGACATCAGCATGGTGGTCTGGTTGGCCAGGCCCACCCGCTGCAGGTCGCGGTCGGGGTCGAAGCCGGGAGACGCCGCGCCGCCGAACTTCGCCAGGAAGGAGGAGGAGGCGCCGCCGTGTCGGATGAAGTCGCACACGACTTCCGTTTCGGCCCGATCGAGAACGACGAGGGACCGCCCGCCGGGGTGCTGCAGGGCCTGCGAGGCGGTGGCCACGGTTTCTTCGTGCTTCGCTTTGCCGTGGATGATCGCGGTGTACCCCTCACGCGCGTACCTGCTCACGTTCTTCCACACGTTGAGGACCGATCCGCACGTGGTGTCGACCAGCGTGCAATCCTGACGCTGCAGGTGCAGGAGCATCGAGATCGTGACCCCGAATGCCGGAAGGATGACGACGTCGTCCGGTCCAAGGGCCTGCACGCTCTCGCCGGGGTCGCTCAGAAACCGGATGCCCGCATCCCGCAACCGATCGTTGACCCGCGGGTTGTGGATGATCTCGCCGGTCAGATGGATGGACCTTTCCGGGAACCGTCGAAGGGTCTGGTACGCGTAGTCGACCGCGCGGTCGACCCCGTAGCAGAAACCGAACTCGCTCGCCAGGTGCAAATGCAGGCGTCCCAGCCTCCGCTGGTAGTTGGCGGCCCGCACCTCGTCCACGAGCGCGCTGTGGTAGTGCGCGGCAAGCTCGCCCGCAACCTCGTTCTTCAACGCCAGTCCCTTGCGGAACATCCGGACCGGCTGCGTTGTCTCGATCATGGCGAGCAGGTCGCGGTTCCCTCGCGGGGCGACGGTTTCGCCCGCCGCGGTCTGCGGGCCCAGGACGCGGCGTTACGGATCATCGGATGGTTGCGGCGAGGTCGCGTACGTGCGGCGTGAGCGCGTCGATGGATTCCAGTTCCGACACCGGAAGGCTGATCAAGGCGACGTCGCGGGTATCGAGAAACGTCTCCTCGGTCATCACCTGCTCGAACTCGCTCAACGTGAGTGGCGCCGTGGCGATGGCCGAGCCGGCCGACGCGGGGGGAAGCTCGATGGTGCCGGTCATGTCGAGCGTGCCGTTGACGCCGGCTCCGGCACGTGGTTCGGCACCGGCCTCGAAGGCTGCGCCCGCGTTCGTATCGCGGGCCGGCGCCGGATACGCATGAAAGTGCAGGAGTTGTCCGGTGACCATGCCCAGGGCCAATCCGACGGCCGTGGCGGCCAGGGCCCACCGGGCGGGACGAAGGTCGATCCGGCGCTCCGGCCTGCGGTGGCACGGGAATGCCAGAACCCGCGCCGGCTCGACCTTCCCGACCGCCTGATCCAACCGGTGGTTGATTCGCGTTCGTTGAGCCTGGAGCCGGCCGGCCGGGAGGCTCTCGTCGAAGGAGGCGCCGGCGGCACCGGTCAGCGTGTCGAGGAAGGTCCGCAGGTCGTCGGCGCGATGCGCGCACCGGGGGCACCCGCGCAGGTGCCGCGCGGTCGAGATCGCCGCCACCGTGTCGGTTGTGCCGAACACTACTTCCAGCAGACGCTCCCGCGAGGGATGACGCCAACCGATGCGGGTGCGCCAGCGTTGCAGAAGCGCAGTCATTCTTCTCTAGGTCAACGCGCCCTTGTGCCTCCGGTGCGGCTTGGCCGCGGTCCCGTTTACGACCCGCCGTGCGCCCGCCGTCCGGGCACGACGACCTTGCGGCCGATCCAGCTCTCGCGGTCGAGCGCTGCCCGCAGCTTCCGTACCGCTCGAAACAGGTGCACGCGCACGGTCGATTCGTTGAGCCCCATGATGGCGCTGACCTCCCGCGCCGGTCGTCCTTCGAGATGGCACAGAATCATCGCCGTGCGTTGGCGAAGCGGAAGGCGGTCGATGGCCACTTCCAATCGCGCCCGTTGCTCCTTGGCCAGCAGCACTGCCTCCGGTGACGGCTCGCGGCTCGGCGGCCCGTCCGGGAGCAGGCCCTCTCGGGTCTCCGCCGGTATCATCCAGCGTGCCCGGCGGCCGCGTGCTTTCAATCGATCGAGACACGCATTGACGAGAATGCGCGTGAACCACAGCTCGAAGAACAGGTCTTCGCGAAACGACGGCAGGTGCGTGAACGCCTTGAGGAACGCATCCTGAACGACCTCGTCCACCTCGGCCGGATCGCGAAGATAGTGATAGGCGATACGGGCCGCCCGGCGCTGCTGCCGGTCGACGATTTCTCCGAACCGCTCGGCCGCCTCTGCGCGCTGCCCGCCCGCGAGCAGGTGCTTCACCTGCCCCGCGAGTCTGGTCTCGATCGCAGCATGCAGGTTCCCGGTCGTCTCCGCGGATCTCGGGTGCCTTGCTGCTCGACGCGATGGGCCGTTGTCCGGCGAGGTCGATACCATCCCCACTGCCCGCATTATATTACAGTTGCGGCCCACCGGCGCCGCGCGCGCAGCCCCTGCCGGCGAGAGGGAATGGCCGCCCTCGCACCGCACATTGACGCAGGGGGAGACCGATCGGTAAAATCGGCGCGGCAGCGGGCCGATCCGCGCCCGCGCCGTCGTTTCGGTACCGTTGTCTGGAGACCTGAATTCCACACCCCGGTCGAGCCTTCCTGGACGGTGGAGTCCTTTCCCCCGCCGTGGCGAGACACGCATCATGATTGCGGGAATGTCCTGTTCGCTGCGGGACGAATCGGGCGGCCCGGCAGGGGCTGCCGGCGGGCTTCGCGCCCGCTCGGCGGCAGCCGGATGACGGCGGCTGTACACGACGGGTAACGGTGGAGAGACAGGACGGATGTTGAACGTGAGTGCGGACCAGCGGTTGGAGTCTGTCGGAATCGTCGATCCGGCATCGGTATTCTGGAATCTGTCGACGGCTGCTCTCTACGAGGAAGCGGTGGCGCGCCGCGAGGGAACGGTCGCCACGTCCGGACCGCTCGTCTTTCGCACCGGTCCCCATACCGGGCGGTCTCCACGCGACCGGTTTCTCGTGGACGAGCCGTCCAGCTCGTCCCGGATCGCGTGGGGCGACGTGAATCGTCCGATCGCGCCTGACCGGTTCGACGCCGTCCACCGGAAGGTCGTCGAACATCTGCGCGGCCGGGACCTGTTCGTGCAGGACTGCTACGCGGGGGCCGACCCCGACCACCGCCTGCGGGTGCGGGTGGTGACCGAGAAGGCCTGGCACGCGCTGTTCGCCCGTCACCTGCTCATTACGGAATCGGACCGGACGCAGCTTGCGGACCACGTCCCCGAGCTGACGGTGATCAACGCGGCGTCCTGCCGGGCGGACCCACGGATGCACGGGACGAACTCCGAGGTGTTCATCCTGCTGAATCTCGCGAAGCGCCTGGTGCTGATCGGCGGAACCAGCTACGCCGGCGAGATCAAGAAGTCGGTGTTCGCGGTGATGAACTACCTGTTGCCGTCGCGGCGGGTGCTGCCGATGCACTGCTCGGCGAACGTCGGTGCCTCCGGTGACGTGGCCGTCTTCTTCGGGTTGTCCGGGACCGGCAAGACGACTTTGTCGAGCGACCCCGCCCGGCGTCTCATCGGGGACGACGAGCACGGCTGGAGCGACCGCGGCGTATTCAACTTCGAGGGTGGCTGCTACGCGAAGATGATTCGGCTGTCGGCCGAGGCCGAGCCGCAGATTTACGCCACGACCCGGCGGTTCGCCACGGTGCTCGAAAACGTGACCGTCGATCCGGTGACCCGCCAGCTGGATCTCGACGACGACTCCGTCACCGAGAACACGCGGGGGGCGTATCCGCTCGCGGCCATCGATTCGTACGTGCACTCCGGACGGGGCGGGCATCCGAGTCACGTGGTGATGCTCACCGCGGACGCCTTCGGGGTGCTGCCGCCGATCGCGCGCCTGTCGCCGGCCTCGGCGATGTACCACTTCCTGTCGGGCTATACCGCCAAGGTGGCGGGGACGGAACGCGGGATCACGGAACCCAACGCCACGTTCAGCACCTGCTTCGGAGCCCCGTTCATGGTGTGGCCGGCGACCACCTACTCCGAGCTGCTCGGCCAGCGGCTCGCCGAACATCCCACGCGGACCTGGCTCGTCAACACCGGGTGGACCGGAGGACCCTTCGGGGTGGGGCGGCGCATGCCCATCGCGCATACCCGGGCCGTCATTGCCGCGGTGCTGTCCGGCGAGCTGAACGACGTTCCGACCGCGACCGACCCGGTCTTCAAGTTCGAGGTGCCGCTGGTCTGTCCGGGCGTCCCGTCCGAGGTGCTGCAGCCCCGGCGGACCTGGGCCAACCCCGCCGACTACGATGTCCAGGCCGGCAGGCTGGCCGGCATGTTCGCCGAGAACTTCGAGCGGTTCGCGGGCGAGGTCTCGGCCGAGGTCACCGCGGCCGGCCCCGCGCGTGGGGTATCGGTCGGCAGCGTCCAGGAGTCTGTGCCGTAGAATGAACGAACCTGTCTTCGAGCCGGTCATCGGGCTCGAAATCCATGCCCAGCTCCTTACCGCCACGAAGATTTTCTGCGGATGCGCCACGCGTTTCGGAGCGGCGCCGAATGCGCACGTCTGTCCGGTCTGCCTCGGGCTGCCCGGCGCGCTGCCGGTGCTCAACCGCCGCGCCGTCGAGCTGGGCCTGCGGGCCGCGTTGGCGCTGAGCTGCACCGTGCAGGCGCGTTCGGTCTTCGCCCGCAAGAACTACTTCTATCCGGACCTGCCCAAGGGGTATCAGATCTCGCAGTACGAGCATCCCCTGGCCACCGGGGGCGAGGTCAGCTACATGCAGGACGACGGCCCCCGCCTCGTGCGCATCATTCGCGTACATCTCGAGGAGGATGCGGGCAAGTCGCTGCACGCCGCCGCCGGCGACGTCGATCGCCACACCCATCTGGATTTCAACCGCAGCGGGGTGCCGCTGATCGAGATCGTCACGCATCCGGATCTCCGATCGCCGTCCGAGGCGGCCGGGTTCTTCACCCGGTTGCGGGGCATTCTCACCGCGGTGGAGGTCAACGACGGCAACATGGAGGAGGGCAGCCTGCGGTGCGATGCGAACGTCTCGATTCGCCCCGCGGGAGCGTCGGCCCTCGGGGTCAAGGTCGAGGTCAAGAACCTCAACTCGTTCCGGTTCCTGCAGCGCGCCATCGAGTACGAGATCCAGCGGCAGACGGAGGTCGTCCGCGCCGGGAGGCAGGTCGAACAGGAAACCCGCCTGTGGGACACGGCGGCCAATCGTACCGTGTCGATGCGCAGCAAGGAGGACGCGCACGACTACCGGTATTTTCCCGAGCCGGATCTGCCCCCGGTGGAGGTGTCGGAGGCGTGGGTCGCGGAGGTGGCGGCGGGACTGCCGGAGCTGCCGGAGGCGCGGAAGCAGCGGCTCGTCCGCCATTACCACCTCTCGGCCGGTGAAGCCGCGCAGTTGGCCGATACCGGTGCGTCGACCGCCTACTTCGAGGCGGTTGCGGCGGCGGCCGGGAACGCGAAGGCGGCGGCCAACTGGGTCATGGGGGAGGTGACCCGGCGGCTGAAGGCGGACGGCGACGAGATCGACGTCGTCGGGGTGTCCGCGGATGCCCTCGGCCGGTTGATCCGGATGGTCGATACCGGGGTCGTCAGCGGGAGCGCGGCCAAGACGGTTTTCGAGCGCATGTACGGGACCGGTCGCGAGGCCCGGGAGATCGTCGAGGCCGAGGGGCTCGCCCAGATCGGCGATGAGGGAGAGCTGCTCGGCGTCGTGAGCCGCGTGATTGCCGACAACGACGACGCCGTTTCCCGGTTTCGCCGCGGCAACGAGGGCTCGCTGGGGTTCCTGGTGGGGCAGGTGATGCGGGCGACCCGGGGCCGCGCAAATCCGAAGCTCGTCAATGCGCTCCTGCGGCGATCGTTGTCGGGCGATGACTGACGCCGTGGAGCAGCGCCCGGCGGCCGGATGGCCGGGACCATCGTTGACAGTGCCCGTCGTTCACGCATAGACTGAGGATCCGTAATTCATGCTACGGTCAGATAATGCGCTCGCGGGCCTGCTGGTGGACCTCTGTCCACCGGAGGGGTCCGCGTTCGACAGCATCCGCATCGAGTTCTACCGCGAAGAGTTTCTCAAGCATCGCGACTGTCTGCGGCGGCAGCGGGACGCCTACTCCGAATGCACGATCAGCGAGATGGAGGCGGCGCTTCGCCACGTCATGGCCCGTGTCGATGAGCTCTGCGCCAAGGGCAGTGCCGACGTTGATCGGGTGGTCAGTGGCCTGCTTCGTTCGTTCGACGGCGTGACGAAGCTGTCGGCATGGTCGGATCCCCCTGTTATTCACTGAATTCCTCCTGACATCTCCATCCCGTTCGCTGTCGCTGGTTCGCCAACACGCGCTCGACATCGTCGACGCGGCGATTGCCGAGGTCACGCCGGCCCGGCTCGTCCTGAAGGTCCTCGCCGATCCGGCGGTTCAATCGTTCATCGGGCACGGTCCACTGAGCCTCGTGGCCGCCGGCAAGGCGGCGTCGGGCATGTTGCACGGCTTCGTGTCCGCCGTCGATCGGCCGATCCGGCGCGGCGTCGCGGTGGGACCGGGGCCCGCGGTGTCCGTGCCGGCGCCGGTAGCCTGGTACCGCGGCGGTCATCCGGTTCCCGATCCGGGCAGCGTCGAGGCCGGGAGGGAGGCGTTGCGCTGCGCAGCCGACGTGCCTGCCTCCGGCTGTCTCGTGGTGCTGCTGTCGGGCGGCGCGTCCGCGCTGCTGTCGCTGCCGGCGGCCGGGGTCGGTCTGGACGAGAAGATCGAGACGACCCGGCTGCTGCTCGGGGCGGGGGTGCCGATTCACGAGCTCAACTGTGTCCGAAAGCACCTGTCCGGGGTGAAGGGGGGGCGTCTGGCCTTGGCGGCGGCGGGGCGCGTGCTGACGCTCGCGATCTCGGACGTGGTCTCGCCGGTGGAGAACGATCCCGGGGTGATCGGTTCCGGACCCACCGTTCGCGACACGACCCGGTTTGCCGACGCGCTGGCCATCGTCGACCGTCCCGCGATACGGCCGCGCGTGCCGCCTCGGGTGCGCCGACTGCTCGAACGGGGCCGCGACGGCCGCGCGGCCGAGACGTTGAAGGCGTCGCCGGCACCGGACCGCGCGATGTACCGGGTGATCGGGAGCCGGCGCGACGCCATGTCCGGCGCCGCCGCGGCGGCTCGCCGGCTCGGATACGAGGTGACGCAGATTGCCGAGCCGGTCATCGGCGAGGCCCGCGTCGCGGGCGCCGATCATCCGGCGCGCGCGGCCGGGGTGGTGACCGCGCCGGCCGGGCCGTGGTGCGTCGTGTCGTCCGGCGAGACGACCGTCACGGTGTCCGGGGGCGGCCGGGGCGGTCGCAACCAGGAGCTGGCCCTGGCCGCGGTGGGGGAGATGGGCCGGTTGGGAGCCGAGGCGGTGCTGGCCAGCGTCGGCACCGACGGCGTGGACGGCCCGACCGACGCCGCGGGGGCGCTGGTCGATTCCCGGACCCCGATCCGCGCCGGGGAGTTGCATCTGCCGCCGCCGCCGGCATATCTGGCCGAGAACGACGCGTACGCGTATTTCGATCGGCTCGGCGATCTCGTTCGAACCGGACCGACCGGTACCAATGTCGGAGATCTTCAGGTGGTGCTCGCGCGACCCTGCGGTCGCGTTGACAGTCTTGTTGGCGCGAAACTGCTACGGCGCAAGCGCCTGGCGCGATGACGGATATGGTGGAACGGCCGGATGGACAGGCTGCGGCGATCGTGGGGAGCATCCGCGATCGGGTGCATCACCCGGCGACGATCCGGGAGCTGATGCGCGTGCTGAAGATCGCCCGATCCGAAAGATACCGGTTTCGCCGGCAGATCGCGCGGCTCGTCGCCGCCGGTGACCTGATCCGGGTCCGCGGGAATCGGTTCGGCCTCGCGGATCGGATGCATCTGGTGGTGGGCCGCTTGGCTGTCAACCCGCGCGGCTTCGGATTCGTCACCCCCGAACACGGGGGCGACGACATCTACGTCGCCGGTGTCAATCTGGATCGGGCGCTGCACGGCGACCGGGTGACGGTGCGGGTGGAGCGGGCCGGCGACCGCGTCGAGGGCCGGATTGTCGAGGTGCTGGAACGCGCGAATACCGACGTGGTTGGCCGCTACGACGTCGATGACGCCGGGAGGGCATGCGTCGTACCGTTCGACGAGCGGGTGGTCATGGACCTGCGGATTCCCGCCGGGGGGAAGATCGGGGCGGAGCCGGGTCAGATGGTCGTGGCGGCGGTCGACCGGTGGTCGGCCGGGGGACGCGGGCCGGTCGGACACCTGGTCGAGGTGCTCGGCCGGCTGGACGATCCCGGTGTCGACACGAAGCTCGTCATCAGGAACTACCGACTGCCCGACGGGCATGACCCCGACGCGGTAGCGGAAGCGAACCGGCTCGGCGAGGCGGTCGCGCCGTCGGACCTGCAGGGGCGCACGGACTTTCGTGCGTGGCCGACGGTCACCATCGACGGCGAGACGGCGCGGGACTTCGACGACGCCATCACCCTCGAAATCCTGCCCGACGGGCACCGGCGCCTCGGCGTGCACATCGCGGACATCGCCCACTACGTGGCGGACGGAAGCGCCCTCGACGAGTCGGCCTTTCGGCGCGGCACGTCGGTGTATTTCCCGGAACGGGCGATTCACATGTTCCCGGCCCGGCTGGCCACCGGCCTCTGCAGTCTGAATCCGGGCGTGGATCGGCTCGTGCAGTCCTGCCTGATGGACATCGACGGGCAGGGCCGCGTGGTTCGATACGAGCTGCACGACGGCGTGATTCGTTCCGATGCGAGAATGACCTATGCCGAGGTTGACGCGATCCTGACGGCGCGGGATGCCGGTGTCCGGGAACGGTACGCGGCGCTCGTGCCGATGTTCGAGTCGATGGATGCGGTGGCGCAGCGGCTCGGCGCCCGGAGGACGGATCGCGGCTCGCTCGATTTCGATCTGCAGGAGACCCGGCTCGTGCTGGACGAGGCGGGCCTGGTCGAGGACATCGTGGCCGCCGACCGCAACGTGGCGCATCGCATCATCGAGGAGTTCATGCTGATCGCCAACGAGACCGTGGCCCGGCACCTCGAGGACCGGGGGCTGCCGGCGCTGTTCCGGGTCCATGAATCGCCGGACCCGGCCAAGGTCGCAGATTTCGACGACTTCGCGGCGACGCTCGGATACGGACTGGGCGTACCCCCGGACCAGGTGCAGCCGCGGCATTTCCAACGCCTGCTGGCGCGGCTGCACGGGGTGCCGGAAGAACGGCCAGTGGCGCTGTTGATGCTGCGGACCATGCAGAAGGCGCACTACGACGCCGTCAACATCGGGCACTTCGGTCTCGCGTCGGAGGTCTATACGCACTTCACGTCACCGATCCGGCGATACCCGGATCTCGTGGTGCACCGGCTGCTGCGGCAGTCCCGGCAGAGCCGGGTGCCGCAGGAGCGCGTCGCCGAGCTCGCCGACGAGCTGCCGGAGATCGCGCGGCATGCGTCGGCCATGGAACGGCGCGCCGTGGACGCCGAGCGGGAGATCGTCCAATGGAAGAAGGTCCGCTTCATGGCGGACAAGGTCGGGGACGAGTTCACCGGCTATGTCATCGGGGTGACCCGCTTCGGGCTGTTCGTCGAGTTGATCGAGCACTTCGTCGAGGGGCTGGTGCACGTCTCCAGCATGGCCGACGACTACTATCGGTTCGCGGAGTCCGATCACGCCCTTTGCGGCGAGACCACCGGGAAGGTCTATCGACTGGGCGACCGCGTCACCGTGCAGGTGGTGCGTGTCGATGCGGCGCGGCGTCAGATCGATCTGGGCGTGGTGGACATTCTCGATGCGGTCCGCGCCTCGGAGCGGAACCGGGGTCCGCGCCGCAGCCGCGTGACGCGCGTTCGCCGGCCGGCGAAGACCGGCGGCCCCCGCTCCCACCCGCGGACCCGGCGGCGGGGCTGATGCCATGACACGCCATGTCGTCATCGGCACCGCCGGCCACATCGACCACGGCAAGAGCGCGCTCGTGCGGGCCCTGACCGGTACCGATCCGGACCGGCTCAAGGAAGAAAAGGCGCGCGGGATCACGATCGATCTCGGATTCGCGAATTGGTCCGACGGTGATACCCAGCTTGCATTCGTGGACGTCCCCGGTCATGAACGCTTCGTCAAGAACATGCTGGCCGGCGCCAGCGGCATCGACGGCGTGCTCCTGGTCATCGCCGCCGACGAGTCGGTGATGCCGCAGACCCGCGAGCATTTCGACATCTGTCGTCTCCTCGGGGTGACGAGCGGGATCGTGGCTCTCACCAAGACCGACATGGTCGACCGCGAGACCGTCGAGCTGGTCGAGCTCGAAACCGCCGATCTGCTCGCGGGATCGCCGCTCGAGGACATGCCGGTGGTTCCCGTCTCCGCCCGGACCGGCGAGGGCGTGGAGGATGTGCGCCGGGCGTTGCTGGCGATGGCGGGACGGTGCGGCGCGCGCACCGCGGGCGGCGCGGCCCGGCTGCCGATAGATCGCGCTTTCACCGTCAAGGGATTCGGCACCGTCGTGACCGGGACCCTGGTCTCGGGCGAGGTGGCGGTCGACGACACCCTCACGGTGCTCCCGGCCGGCGTCGACGTCAAGGTTCGCGGGTTGCAGGTGCACGGCGCGATTCAGTCGAGAGCCGTCGCCGGTCAGCGCGTGGCCGCCAACTTCTCCGGGGTGGGCGTGTCCGACGTGACCCGCGGGGGGACCGCGGTCACCCCCGGCAGCTTCGAGGCGACCGAGTGCCTGGACGGGGTGATCGATCTGCTGCCGTCGGCCCGGCGGTTGCGGCATGGCTCGCGGGTGCGGTTCCATCACGGAACGTGCGAAGTGCTGGGGCGGGTGGCCCTCGGGCCCGGCCTTGCCGGCGCGGTGGCGGGCAGCGACGCACCCGACGCCCTGCCGCCGGGTGGCCGGGCGTTCGCACGATTGCGTCTCGAAGGGGCCGCCGTGTTGACCCGTGGAGATCGCTTCATTCTGCGGGCGTACTCTCCGCCGTTGACCATTGCCGGGGGTCGGGTGCTCGATCCGCTGCCCCCACGGGGGGGCATCCGGACCGCGTCGACGCGCACGCGGATGGATCAGCTGCTGAAGGGGATGTCGGCCGCCGACACCGCCGACCACGATCGGGCGCTCGCGGTTCTAATCGGGGAGCGGGGGTTGACCGGGCTGCCGGTGACGGCGCTCGTGGCCCGGGCGGGCCTGGCCCCCGAGTCGGTCGGCGGGGTCGTGGAGCGGCTGTCCGTCCTCGGGGCGGTGCGGCGGATCGGCGACCGGCTCCTCGAAGTCGAGTCGCTGCGGGACGGCCGCGACCGTCTGCTGGCGATGGTGTCCGACTTCCATCGAATGCATCCTCTGCGTGACGGGGTTCCGCGGGAGGAGGCGCGCGAGCGCGTTTTCCGTCACGCCGGCCCGGGCATCTTCGAGGCGGTGCTCGATCGGTTGGCGGAAGACGGTCGTCTGGTGGTGCGCGATCACCTGGCCTTGCCCAGCCACCGCGTGACCCTGTCGCCGGAGGAGGTTCGAACCCGCGACGCGGTGATCGCCCTGCTGCGGAATGCCGGGTTGCGCCCGCCGGCCCCCGGAGCGATTCGGGAGCAGCTCGGCGTCGACGAAGAGCTGCTCGAACGAGTGTTGAGGCGTCTGGTGCGTCAACAGGCGGCGGTCAGGGTCGGACCGCTGGTTTTCGACTTCGAGGCCATCGAGTCGCTGAAAGCCGACCTCGCCTCCCTCAAGGCGATCACCGACCCGGCGACCATCGACGTCGGCACCTTCAAGGATCGGTACGGGGTCAGCCGGAAGTTCGCGATTCCACTGCTGGAGTACCTGGACCGGGAACGTCTGACGCGGCGGGTCGGCGAGAAGCGGATCGTCCTGTAGCCCCGGGGTTCCGGCGGTTTTTTTGCCATCATCGGCGTCTATCGTTTAAACTCGGGGGGTGGGTGCTGTCCGTTCGGGACAAGCCCCGCCGGAAGCGATTCAGTTGGAGCCAGGGTAGAGAACCGACAAGGGCGCGGAATGGACGATGCGGCGCGGCAGTGTTTCACGGTTGGTGTTTTTCAGGATGTCGATTGGGCGCAACGGGGTCTCGAAGCCCTGGGCAAGGAGGGGTTTGCGCCGGAGTCTCTGTCGCTCATCAGCCGGCAGAGCCCCGAATCGGTCGAACTCGTGAAGCGCACCTTCGGAGTGGATGGTGACACCCTGGATCTCGCCCGAATCGGGTCTGTGGTGGCGCACGGACCACTGGTCGGGGCGTTGCAGGGAAACGTAGGCGACCTGGGGAGCGCCGGTATCGCCGCGACCATCCGGCGCGTGGGTTTCCAGGCCCATGACGGCTACATATTCGAGACCCTGACCGCGCGCGGCGGGGTGCTGGTGGGCGTGCACAGCGAACCTCGGGCCGCGGACGCGCTGGCCGTCATGTTCGCCTATGGCGGCGGCAACGCCTCCATCGGCGCGTGGGCCGGCCGCGTCTGAGCGGTTCGCGTCGAACGGACGAGTCAGGAGGGAGCGCTTCGCGTGAGCGATGGCTTGAACCTCGGACCACTCCCGTTTTCCCCGGACCGGCAGCCCTACACGCCGCCTGAGCGGCGTCGGCGCAAGGCCGGGTCGGCGACCCGCGGCTCGGGGAGAAGAACCTCCGGAAAGCCGGGCGACGGCGCGTCGGCGCCCGGCCGGGTGTCCATCAAGCTGGAGGGCGGAGCCGACTACGTCCCGTTCCTCGGGGTTCAGCGAGGCCGGATCCGCGGCGCCCTCGGCGCCTCGTTCCTGAGTCACGTGCTGGGGGTGGCCGTGGTCCTGCTCGTCATCCGGGCCGCCCCCGTCGAAGAGATCTTCGAGGTCGACCGAACCAACTACAGCATCGTCTGGATACCCCAGGCGGGGCCGGGGGGCGGTGGCGGCGGCGGTGGAAACGAGTCGCTGGAGATGCCGCGGCAGGTCGAGGTGGCCGGCGAGGACGATCTGGACGTGCCCATCGAAGTGCCGGAGGCAGTGGAAGCCCCGGCCGAGCCGGAACCGGAGCCGGAACCCCTCGAATTCCAGAACATGCAGCTCTCCGCCCTGCCGATGGCGGCCTCGCTTCAGACCCGGACGGGGTTGCTCGAGGGGCTCCTGTCCGGCGCCCTCGACTCGGCCGGGAGCGGAACGGACGGCGGCGCCGGCGAGGGATCCGGCGGCGGCATCGGTCCCGGTCAGGGAGACGGCCTGGGGCCCGGCGAGGGCGGCGGCTCCGGAGGCGGTGTGTTTCGACCGGGCAACGGCGTCGAAACGCCGCGTCTTCTGCGGGAGGTCACCCCGCGCTATACGGCCGAGGCGATGCGGGCCAAGGTCCAGGGGGTGGTCCTGGTCGAGGCGGTGGTCCTCCCGGACGGCTCCGTCGGCGACGTCACCGTGGTCCGGTCGCTAGACGGCGTTTTCGGTCTCGACGAGGAGGCGATCAAGGCCGCCCGGCAGTGGCGCTTCCAGCCCGGGACCCGGTTCGGCGAGCCGGTCGCGGTGCTCGTGACCATCGAGCTGTCCTTCACCTTGCGGTAGTCGATCCCGGAGTCGCAGAGGGTCGGAAGCCGACACGAGAAAGGGGGCGGCACCCGCGCGGTGCTCGCCCCCTTCTTTTTGCCCGATAAGCGCCGGCGAGACCGGTCTTCCCATCCCCGCCGAGGGCTTGGGTGGAAAGCGTTGCCCTGCGGCTCCGCTTCCCGCCCAACCAACCCCTCAGGAATCTGCGCCGTTCTACGGCGCAGGACTCTCCTAGTACATGCCGCCCATGCCGCCCATGCCGCCGTGGCCGCCCGGCATCGGTGCATCCTTCTTGTCTTCCGGAATCTCACTGACGAGGGCTTCCGTGGTGAGCAGCAGCGACGCGATCGAGCTCGCGTTCTGCAGCGCCGCCCGCACGACCTTGGTGGGATCGATGACCCCCGCCGCAATCAGGTTCTCGTAGACCTCGGTCTGGGCATTGAAGCCCTCTTCGTCGGCCTGCTGCTCGCGCACCTTCTGCACGACGATGGACCCTTCCTGACCGGCGTTGGCGGCGATCCAGCGCATCGGCTCCTCGAGGGCGCGCCGGATGGTGTTCACGCCGATCTGCTGGTCGCCATCGAGCTTGAGGCTCGCGAGCGCGGTCTGGCTGCGCAGCAGGGCCACGCCGCCGCCGGGCACGATGCCCTCCTCGACGGCCGCCTTGGTCGCATGCATGGCGTCCTCGACCCGGGCCTTCTTCTCCTTCATCTCGGTCTCGGTGGCGGCGCCGACCTTGATGACCGCCACGCCGCCGACCAGCTTGGCCAGTCGCTCCTGCAGCTTCTCGCGGTCGTAGTCGGAGGTGGTCTCATCGATCTGCGTGCGGATCTGCTTGACCCGCCCCTCGATGGCCGCGTGGGTCCCCTCGCCTTCGACGATGGTCGTGTTGTCCTTGTCGATGGTGACCTTCTTCGCCTTGCCGAGATCCTCGATGCCGATGTTCTCGAGCTTCAGACCGAGGTCTTCCGTGATCGCCTTGCCGCCGGTGAGCGTCGCGATGTCCTCGAGCATCGCCTTCCGCCGGTCGCCGAAGCCCGGGGCCTTGACCGCGGCGCCCTGCAGCGTGCCGCGCAGCTTGTTGACCACGAGGGTGGCGAGCGCCTCGCCCTCGACGTCTTCCGCGACGATGAGCAGCGGCCGGTTCAGGCGGGCCACCTGCTCGAGCAGCGGCAGCAGATCCTTCATCGAGCTGATCTTCTTCTCGTGGATCAGGATGATCGGGTTCTCGAGCACCACCTCCATCCGTTCGGCGTCGGTGACGAAGTACGGGGACAGGTAGCCGCGGTCGAACTGCATGCCCTCGACCACCTCGAGCGAGGTCTCGAGCGTCCGTGCCTCTTCCACCGTGATGACGCCGTCCTTGCCGACCTTGTCCATCGCCTGGGCGATGATCCGGCCGATGGTCAGATCGTTGTTGGCGGAAATCTGTCCGACCTGGGCGATCATGTCGCCGCTCACGGCGCGCGACAGCTTCTCGAGGTTCTCCACGACCGCGGCGACGGCCGCCTCGATGCCCCGCTTGACCTCCATCGGGTTCGCGCCGGCCACGACGTTCTTCGCGCCCTCGCGATAGATGGACTGGGCGAGCACCGTCGCGGTGGTGGTGCCGTCGCCGGCGATGTCGGACGTCTTGCTGGCGACCTCTCGAACCATCTGGGCGCCCATGTTCTCGAGGGCGTCCTTCAGCTCGATCTCCTTCGCGACCGTCACGCCGTCCTTGGTGATGGTGGGAGACCCGAACTTCTTGTCGAGGATGACGTTGCGCCCCTTGGGCCCCAGCGTCACCTTGACGCAGTTGGCCAATTGATCGACGCCGGCGAGGATGTTCTGCCTCGCTCCTTCACTGTAGACAATCTGCTTTGCCATGTTGATGTGCTCCAATCAGGTCAAAATCGACGTGACCGGCGCGGCGGCGGCCGGCCGCCTGCCGGGTTGGGTATCGTGGCCGCCGGTCACTGCACGACGCCCAGGACTTCGTCTTCCCGCATGATGAGGTACTCTTCGCCGTCCAGCTTGATTTCCTGTCCCGAGTACTTGCCGAACAGAATGGTGTCGCCCTCCGCGACGTCCATCGGCTGCAGACCGCCGTCCTCCTTGACCTTGCCCTTGCCGGCGGCGACGACCCTGCCCTGCTGCGGCTTCTCCTTGGCGGTGTCCGGAATGATGATGCCGCCGACTTGCTGCTCTTCCTCCTCGAGACGCTGCACGATGAGGCGGTCGTGAAGTGGTCGTACCTTGATTGCCATGGTGTGTCCGACTCCCTTGAGTTGTGGAAGGAATCCCTCCCCGGAATTGACTTGAAGTCGGGGAGGGGTTAGCACTCTCTGTTACAGACTGACAATACTAGCAGTCGGCGGAACAGAGTGTCAACCGCGCTTCCCGGGGCAGGCCGCGAGGCCGGCTGCCCGCGGCGGGTGATATCGTGAGCAGGCGTGAGGGGAGGCGCCTGCACGACCTCTCCTCGTGCGGCTTCCGTCAGAGGCGGATGGCTGGCGGCCCGCCGCCCATCCGTAGAGTCGTGCGCTTCATGAGGCGGCGGTGAGCAGGATCCTGATCGTGGAGGACGACCGGTCGCTGGCCGCGGGATTGTCCGACGGCCTGCGCTACGAGGGCTATTCGACGCTGCTGGCGCGTGACGGCGCCAACGGCCTGCGCCTCGCGGAGCAGTCCGGGATAGACCTCGTCATTCTCGACGTCATGTTGCCCGAGCTGACCGGGGTCGAGGTGTGCCGGAGGCTCCGGGCCGGGGGCAGCACGGTGCCGGTCGTCCTGCTGAGCGCCAAGGACGGGGAGCTCGACAAGGTGGTCGGGCTGCAGGCGGGCGCGGACGACTACGTGACGAAGCCGTTCAGCTTCACCGAGCTCGTGGCGCGCGTGGAAGCGGTGCTGCGGCGGTCTCGGCGATTCGCAGGGCGGCCGCGCGCCTCCGAGTTCGGTGACGTGACCGTGAACTTCCAGACCCGCAACGTCGCGAAACGCGGCCGGCTGCTGAGGTTGCTGCCGCGGGAGTTCCGGTTGCTGGAGTACTTCATCGAGCATCGTGGCGAGGTCGTGAGCCGGGACCAGATCCTGGACGCGGTCTGGGACCACGATGCCATGTCCCCCCTGACCCGTACCGTCGACATGCACGTCGCCAAGCTGCGCCAGAAGATCGAGGACGACGGCTCGGACCCCCGTTGGATCGTCACCGTCCACCGGGTCGGCTACAAGTTCACGGGGTAGTCCCGGAGTCGCTCAGGGTTTGCCGCGGGGGAGCTCGGCGGTCACGGTTTCCAGATCGCGCTCGAGGTCGTCGAGATCGTACTGGACCGCTACGTTGCCGGCTCGCGCGTAGTCCATCATTTCCCACAGGGAGACTCCGGCGTCGAGTGCGGCCCGGGCCAGCGAGACCTTGCGATCTCCGTACTGGCGGGCCGCGTGCTCGAGCTTCCATTCCCGTATCGCCCGCGAGAGCAACCGGCGCACCGTGGTCGAGCGGTCGGACTGCTCGACGTTCTGGATGAACTCCAGCTCACGCACCAGATCCGAGGGCAGCCGGGCTCCGACCATCTGCTCTTTCTTCATCGCTTCCTTCATCGCTGCGCCTGACGGGCGCGTCTGAGGACCTCGGCGACGACCGATGGAGAGAGCCAGAGAATCCTGCCGAGATCCCGAAGCGTCTTCTCCAGCGCGTCGGGGCCGAGGCCGCGGCGCCGGTGCGCCTCCAGCAGCACGAAGGCGGTGCCGACGTGCTGCACACCGACGGTTCCCGCCACGCTTCGAGCCTCCTTGTCGTCGACGACGAGCCGCAGCTTCCGCGCCCGGGCGAGCGCGATCGACTCGGCTTCGCTCTGATGCAGCCGGGAACGTTGCGACAAGCGCTGCATGAGGCCGCTCTCCGCCTCGGTCGCACGGACGATCCGGAGCCAGCCGGCGTCGACCGCGCCCTCGATCTGTTCCACGCCGAGGGCCCGGACGGCTCTGCCCGCGTCGATCGTCTCCGCCCGGACGGCGGATCCGATCAGCACCTGATCGTAGAGGTCACGCAGAAGCTCCAGCCTGTGAATCCTGGCGAGCGCAATCAAGGGAGTCGCGTCGGCTACGGTCACTCGCTCTCCTTCTGCCGGGCGTCAGCGACCGTTCTCTCGCGGCAGGTCAGCATCGCGGACGTTCCATACATCAAGGTTCTACCACCTTTTGCGGCGACTATCGGGGTGGAATTTACATTTTACAGACAACTTTGACAGTAGGATGATGACATTTACGTCGCGCCGCCCCACGATTGGGGCATGGCAGGTGACACGCAAGGCGCAGTCAACGCTCGCGAGACCGGTCGCACGGACTCCTGGCTTCCCTTCCTGCCCTCGGCGCTGACGTATCCGGTGGGGGCGGTGCTGATGCAGCAGGGGGGCGATCCGGGCGACGTGTTCTACGTCGAGGAAGGGTTGGCGAAGCTCGTCCGGACGGGTCCGGACGGGCGGGAGCAGATTCTCGGCCTGCGGGGACGCGGCTGGTTCCTGGGGGCGGCCCTGGTGCTCGTGTTCCAGGCCCATCCGGCCAGCGCGGTGGCGGTGACGCAGTGCAGGCTGCGCCGGCTGACCCGGCAGGCGTTTCTCGACCTGATGGCGAAGCACGAGGCGCTGTCCTGGCACGTGCACCAGATGCACAGCCGGGAGGTGCTGAGCCAGTTCCAACAGATGGCCGACCTGGGTACGGCGACGTCCCGGCAACGTCTGGAACGGATTCTGCGCCGGCTGATCCGGGATGCATCGCCGCGGGGCGGCAACGGCGGGGTGCGGTTGTCGCTGCCGCTGAAGCGATGCGAGCTGGCCAGCCTGATCGCGATCACGCCGGCCCATCTCAGCCGGCTCTTCCGCCAGCTTCGGGACGATGGGGTCATTCGCGTCAGCAAGGGCTGCATCGTCGTTCCCGACGTCCGGCGGCTCGCGGAGGACGACGTCGAGGGGGGCGAGGTGCTGACGACCCCGGTAGACGTGCACGGGTAGGCAGCGATCCGGTCTTGAGCACGGTGGCGGGAGTACGACGCATGGCGACCGCGGGGACTGGCGAGATTGGCGGGTGGCGGGCGTATCTGGAGCCGCCGGAAACGCATCCGGCGGGAACGGAGCTCCTGCCGCAGGGGCAGATGCCGGAACGGGTGCAGTTGCTGTCGGATGGGATCGTCAAGCTCGAACGGCGTGACACCGACCGGGCGCCTGCCCCCATCGGCCTGCGGTTTCCCGGCTGGCTGCTGGGAGCGGAATCGCTCATCGCGGAGCGGGAGACCCCCGTCTCCGTGATCGCGGTGACCGACTGTGCGGTGCGTGGGCTCGCCCGCGAGCGGTTTCTCGGGTTCGTGCGGGTGGACCCCGACCTGTCGTGGCGCGTCGCCCAGATGTACGGCCGCGAGATGGTCGACCGGCTCGAGCGCGCCGGGGACCGGACGTACCTATCGCCGGAGACTCGACTCAAGCATCTGCTGCGGCGGTTGCTCGATGCCAACGAGACCCGCTACCTCCGGAAGGAGGTGCACGTACGCCTGCCGATCGCGCGGCGCGAGCTGGCGAGGCTGCTCTCGGTCTCGGTCACGCAGCTCAACGCGGTCCTCGCCCGGTTGCAGCAGGACGGGGTGATCCGCTTGCGCCGCGATCGTCTGGTCATCCTGAATCCGCCTGCGCTCTACGAGGCCGACCCCGTCCCCCGAGACGTGGGCTGGCCGGTGAACGCCGGATAGTCGGGTTTCACGCGGGCCCATTCAGGGCAACCGGTTCCGTGTTATATATATCGCATTGTTTGATATCGTTAACACGCGTCAGGAGGGCGACATGAACGGCCTCGCATCCTTCCATCGGCGGTGGCGGCTCGAAGTGGCGATCGTCCTGGTTCCGTTGCTGGCGAT
Organism: Vicinamibacterales bacterium; assembly: GCA_965206705.1. Lineage (GTDB taxonomy): Bacteria > Acidobacteriota > Vicinamibacteria > Vicinamibacterales > UBA8438 > JAJEEA01. Next base: position 329,348 of record CBDBKJ010000004.1, read on the forward strand.
CGTCGTCCTGCAGTACGTGTCGAGCCGCCGGCTGGCGCAGGTCGAGCTGATTGCGCACCAGACCACCCTGACGCGGTACCTGGACACGGTGGCGGCCGGCGTGCAACGGGTGTACGAGGACGCGGCGCACGAGATGCTGGGCGTGCCGGCGGACGCCGTGGCCGCCCAGCGGTTCGACGAGGTCGCGCGGCACTTCGATGGGGTCGACACTTCGGCAGCTCGCCTGCTGTTCGCCGGGTCGCTCGATGGCTGCTGGTGCGAGACGGGGTACTACGATCCCGAGACCGGTCATATCGGCATCGTCACCAACCGCGCGACGGAGCTGGTCGCATTGCGCGTCGGCACGCTGCTGCGGTTGCGCCGGATGCAGCACTTGAATGGGTCCGAGATCTACGTGGACGAGGTGGATGCAGAAAACCGAGTCCTCTATCGGTTCGTCACCGATGCGGACGCAACGACCGTCGGTTTTGCCGGTTTCGTCATCGACTCCCATCGACTTGAACGCGAGTATCTGCCGCGGGCCCTCGCCGGCGCTGGGGACCTGCTCGCCGACGACGTGCGGGACAACTTGGTCGTGAGGGTGACGGACGGCGCGGGACGGGTCATGGCGGCCACGCACGACGAGCCGGGCCAGGCCGACGTACTGACGGGTCGCTTCGATTTCGTGTTCCAGGACCTGGAGCTGTCCGCGCGGAGCCGTCACACCGCGGCGGCGCAGGTGCTGCAGTCGGACGCCCTGACGAGCTGGGTGCTGTCGATTCTGATGTCGGTGATGGCGATCGGTGGCGTGCTGCTCACGTGGCGGGCGGCGCGGCGGGAGCGGCAGCTTTCACGGCTCCGTAGCGGATTCGTGGCCAACGTCTCCCACGAGCTGCGCACGCCGCTGGCGTCCATCGCGGTGTTCGGAGAGCTCCTGCGCCACGGGCGAGTCACGGCGCCGGACAAGGTCGTCGAGTACGGGTGCCGCATCGAGAAGGAAAGCGCCCGTCTGAGGCACCTCGTCGACAACGTGCTGAGCTTCGGCCGCATCGAATCGGCACAGGTCCGCTATCATCGCGGGGCGGCAGCGCTGGAAGACGTCGTCGCCGCCGCCGTGGCGGCGGTCGACACGCGCCGCGCGCAGGGAGGGTTCACGATAGCGGTGACCGGTCTGGAAACCCGGCTGCCCGAAGTTCACGTTGACTCGACCGCGATGGCGCAGGTCTTCGTGAATCTGCTGGACAACGCGATGAAGTACTCGGGGCGTTGCCGCCGGGTGCGCGTGGAGTTCCGCCGCCGCGGCGGCGAAGTTGCGGTCGACATCGCGGATGCGGGTATCGGCATTGCGCCGGACGAGCAGGGACGGGTCTTCGACGAGTTCTACCGGGTCGCCGCGGGAAGCACACGTGTGGCGGGCACCGGCCTCGGGTTGGCGATCGCCCGGCATGTGGTGCGGGCGCACGGCGGGCGCATAAAGGTCGACAGCCGTCTCGGTCGCGGTGCGACGTTTACGGTCGTGCTGCCCGCCGCCGTCGCGAGCCCTCGGCGGCAGGTAGCCATACCGTCCGCCATGGACCGAGCGCACATGGAAGCCGAGGCTTGACGCTTACCTCGCGGCCTTTTTTCTGCCGCATCTTCCATCCGTACCATCTCCGGCGTTCAACGGCGCCGCCCTTCCGCGTCCCGAGGAAGGGGCCTTGATTCCTGTCAAAGAGCGGGTTGATGGGCGGCAATGCCTCGAGGCAGTTGAAACTGAGAAGATGCTCCCGTCCTCGAATCAACGGCTTTAGCACAAGGGGAGGAAGAGCATGGCGATTCGAAAGAAGCAGAAGAAGGCGTACGTCGCGCCGCGCGTCGTCGACTTCGGTTCCATGGAAGCGATGACCGGCGACTGCTTTGGGTACTGCCTCGACGGCGAGAACGGAGGGTTGTTCGGAAACTGGCCCTAGAAGTCTGTTCCCGTGGAAACGGCAGGTTCTTAGGGGCGCATAGGCATAAGCGAAGCCGCAGGACGACGATGGCTCGGACGGCGCTTCGGTACCGGAAATCGATCGTGGGCAGGCAGCCGATGTTTCGGCTGCCTGCCCCGAACCGACAGCGAACGAGATGCGTACAGGAACATGACAATCGAGGCGTTGCTGGTCTTTGTTCTTCTGGATGTCGGTTTCCGGGTTCTCGGCTTTCCTCACGTGTATCGGTTTGTGCAATCGTGGAACCGCGGATCGGCGACTGTGGCAGCACCGGCGTCGCAACGGCGCACGGTGCGCCGAACCGTCGCGGCGGTGCGGACCGCTACGCGCTACTACTACCGCCGGCGCCTCGACTGTCTGCCGCGGGCCCTGACCCTCTACCTGCTTCTGCGGCGCCGGGGCGTTCCCGCGATGCTGCACATCGGCGTGAAGCGCTATCCGTTCGGCGCCCATGCGTGGGTCGAGTGCCTGGGAGAAGTGCTGGACGACGCGACCGACGATTGGCGGCACGAGCCCTACGTGCCCATCATTTCGACCGGGTCGCGGGGGTCGAAGACTCCGCTGCCTTCGACGGGCGCTGCATCCAGCGCGGCCGGCGTTGCTCGCCGGTTTGACTTGGCGCGGTGATCCGATGGCTGGAGGGACCCTTCGTGCGATCGGCGGCATCCACGCGCTCGACGGCGGGCCGGTCGAGCGCCGGGTGGTCCTGCGTATGAACGATGCCGCGAGAATCCTGGTTTCAAGCCGCCGGAGCTGCTGGATCGGGGATTCCATCGGGCTCGCGTGCACGGCGGCTCCCGCCGATGGCGTTTGTCCGACGGTGGCGCAATCGACGAACCGCGATCACGCGCGGCGCGTCCTGGTCTTCGACGGCCGCATCGACAATCGCCGGGAGCTGATTGCGGACTTGTCGGGCCGTGGCGCCGATGCGTCGATGGACGACGCCGGGCTGACCCTGGCCGCGTACGAGGCCTGGGGAGACGCGTGCGCATCGCGGTTGATCGGCGACTTCGCGTTCGGCCTGTGGGACGGCGGCGCCCGGCGGCTGGTCTGCGCGAGAGACCCGCTCGGCGTGCGGCCGCTGTACGTGCTCGTGCGGGACGGCCGGGTCGGTTTCGCCACGCAGCTCCGGCAACTGCTGGTCACCTGCCCGCAGACTCCATCGATCGACCTGGAGTACGTCGCCGACCGCATGGCCCTGGGCGTGGATCGCCCGAGCTCCGGCCGCACGCCGTATCGCGGCGTGTCGCGGCTCGAGCCCGGCCACCGTCTCGTCGCGGAGAACGGGCGGGTCCGTATCGAGCGGTACTGGGAGTGGCGGGGGCGAGGTGAGGGCCGCCGCCGTGCCGACCGGGAGTGGGTCGACCAGTTCCGGGACACCTTTTCCGACGCCGTGGCGAGCCGGACGTCCGGCGTCGACGGGGTCTGGTCGGACCTCTCGGGCGGGCTCGACTCTTCGTCGATCGTGAGCGTGGCCGCCCGGCAACGCCGCCGGTCGCGGTTGTCGGCGGTCACCGTCGTGTTCGGCGAGTCGACGTTGAGCGACGAGCGGGAATGGGCAGCCGCGGTTGCGCAGGCCGACAACGTCGACCGGCACGACGTCGACGGCGACGTCCACCATCCCTTCAGCCGGTTGCGGGAGGCCGTGCAGTACTGGGAGGAACCGCATTCGGCGGCCGCGTTCTTCGGGGTGCACGCGCAGTACCCGCCGCTGCTGGCGGGGAGCGGCGTTCCCGTGCTTCTGAGCGGCATCGGGGCAGAGGCGGTCGTCCTGAGCAAGCACCAGGAGCCGGTGCATCTCTCCGACCTGCTGCGCCGCGCCCGGCTGGTGCGGCTCTGGCGCGAGGTGGACCGGTGGCAGCGGGTGCTGAAGATGCCGTTGAGCAACCTCGTGTCGCAGTACTGTCTGCGACCGCTGCTGGGCCGGTCCCGGATCAGCTACGGCCCGTCGCCGGGCATGCACGATTGGATCGAACGCGGTTTCGTCGGTGCCTGGAGCCTGGAGGAGCGCGCCAGGCACGGGAGCATGCCGCGAGCGGGGCGGGGAGCCGCCGACCAGTGGCATGTAGAACGGGTCGGCTGGATTACCGGCTTCCTGCTGCGGGGGTACCTGGAGAAGGCGTGCGACATCCGGTATCCCTTCCTGCACCGGCCCCTGGTCGAGCTGGCGCTCGCGATGCCGTGGAGCCTGAAGGCGGTGCCCGGCGAGCCGAAGACGATCCTGCGCCGCGCCATGAAGGGCATCCTGCCCGAGCCGGTCCGATGCCGTACGCAGAGTGTATCGACGGGACATGCGGCCTATGCGGGGCTGAGGAAGGAATGGCCGGTTCTCGACCAGTTGGTCGAGTCGTCGATGCTGGTCGAGCTGGGCGTCGTCGACCGCGAACGCCTGCGGAACGCCATGCATCTGGCGCGTCAGGGACACGCGCCGAACCTCGGAGGCCTGCTGTCGACCCTGACGCTGGATGCCTGGCTGCAGCACGCCGTCGCTGGGAAACAGCGCCCGTGGATGAATGCCACGGCAGCTTGAGGGGGGCGCGAATGCGAACGGACACGCCGTTGAAGGTATCGAATCAGGCCCATTGCGCCCGCCTGGGGAATCAGATGGTCGTGGCCGACATGCGTTCGGGGCACTACTTCGGCCTGGACGACGTCGGAGCTGCGGTGTGGGCCCTGATTGAAGAGCATGCGACCCGCGGCGCCATCCTGGATCGTGTACATGCCGAATACGACGTTTCCCGGGATGTCCTTGAACGGGACGTGGACCGCCTTCTCGACGATCTCCTGCAGCGACAGCTTGTCGAATACGAAACAGCCCGCGGCGGGTGATGAAAGCGCCGCCCCGCCCGGGGGGCGGCGGTCGAGTGCCGGCGTGATTTTCGCCGCGGCGGTTGGCGGCGGGTCACTGCGGCGTCGTAGCCGGCTCCGGTCCTGCGCATCCAGTGCCTCGGGGGCGTAACCCCTTCCAGTCCGCGATACCCCGGCGGTAGCCCTCTCGGATTCGGCCGCTCTCGGCGCCGAGCGCCCGGTTCGGGCCGTCAACCCGGGTGGGGCGGCTCGCAATGATGCCGAATGCCGGCCTCGGGGGTGCAGGATGGACATCTGTTGATACACTGCTGGCGTCGGCACGAGCCGTTTCCGGGCTCGGCCGCACGGTCTCTCTATCGCAGGAGGCAATGGTGGGGAAGATTGAGCAGCGATGGCGTCACGGAATGTCCCGGAGAAAGGCGCTGTACGGGCTGGCGTCATTCATGGCGGCGTCGCCGCTGCTGCATGCGCAGCGGGACCCGTGGCCCCTCGGCCCGCACCGGCGGTTTCTCGGGTTCGAAGAGATGCGCGACATCTTCGATTTCGAACCGATCTTCCGCGCCAACGTACCGCTGGCCGTCTACGACTACACGGCGCACGGCACCGAATCGGAGTTCACGCTGTATCGCAACCGCGACGCGTTCGACTGGGTGGATCTCATCGGCCGCGGCGGGGTCGATCCGGCGTCGGTCGACACCTCGGCCGAGCTGTTCGGCCATACGATGCCGAGTCCGATCATGCTCGCGCCGACGGCGCGGCAGCGCGATTTGCATCCGGACGGCGAGCTCGGCATGCACCGGGCGGCGACGACCACCGGGACCACGATGATCGTGAGCAACGTGTCGAGCTTTCCGTTTCCGCGGATCGCTCAGGCCGCCGAAGGACCGCTCTGGTTCCAGCGCTACGCGTCGCGCGAGATGGAGCCGAACCGGGCCGCGCTCGGTACGGCGCAGGAGGTGGGTGCGCAGACGATCGTGGTGACGATCGATCAGCAGGCGTCCTACTACGAACGCGATCTGCACGTCCGGCACCTTGGCGGCGCGCCGCGCCGGGTGACGCGGCGGGAGCGGCCGAATCCCCCGAACCCGTATCGCGTCGGCGCCGGGCGGCTCTGGTACGAGTGGGCCCTCTTCGACGACCTCCGGCCGATGTGCGAGGTGCCGATGCTGGCCAAGGGCGTCCTCACCGGCGAAGGCGCGAAGAAGTGCCTCGAGCACGGGGTGGACGGCGTTATCGTCTCGAACCACGGCGGCCGGGCCCTCGACTACGGCCCTTCGAGCCTCGAGGTGCTGGAAGAGGTGGTCGAGGCGGTGGGCGGCCGCGTTCCGGTGATGATCGACAGCGGGTTCCGCCGCGGCAGCGACGCGCTCAAGGCGCTGGCGCTGGGCGCCGATGCCGTCTGCTTCGGGCGCGCGTCGCGCTGGGGGCTCGGGGCGTTCGGCGAGCAGGGCGCTCGGAAGGTGCTCGAAATCCTCAACGCGGAGCTGAGGCAGGCGATGGCGTTCGCAGGGGTGGCTTCGCTCGCCGAAATCGATCGCAGCATCATCAAGACCAACTTTCCGTGACGCGGTAACGTCGAGCGAGGCATCCGATGCAGATGAAGAACCACGCCGTGGTCATCGCGGCCCTGATCGCCGCCGTCGCCGGCGCGCCGGCGGCGGGGCAGGACCGGCCCGGAAGCATGGTCGAGTGGCCCTACGTCGGGGCCGATCAGGGGGCGTCGAAGTACTCGCCGCTGGCCGACGTCGACGTCTCCAACGTCGACCGGCTCGAGGTGGCCTGGACGTGGGAGCCGAACGAGCTGCCCAACCAGGAGTTCCGGACGCGCCCGGGCAGCTTCGAGGCGATGCCGCTGATGATCGGCAACGTCGTCTACGTTTCGACGATGTACACGCGGGTCGTCGCACTCGACGCCGAGACCGGCGACGAGCTGTGGGCGTTCGATCCGGAAGCGTGGCGGACCGGGCCGGAAGGCGGTCCTCCGGGCGGCTTCAAGCACCGGGGCGTCGCGGTCTGGCCGGCCGACGCGGACCGGGGCGCGGACGCCGCCGCCATGCGGGTCTTCATCAACAGCCGCGACAGCCTGTACGCGGTCGATGCGGCGGACGGTACGCGCATCCGGTCGTTCGGCGACGACGGCCGAGTGCTGCTGACCGAGAGCTTCCCGAACCCGGTGACCCACGAGATGTTCGACCAGACCTCGCCGCCGGTCGTCTTCGAGGACCTCGTCATCGTCGGGAGCCGCGTGCCGGATCGGATTCAGCAGCGGTTCGACACCCCGGGTTCGGTGCAGGCGTTCGACGTCCATACCGGCGAGCGGCGCTGGGTCTTCTACACCGTGCCGCAGTCGAACGACGCGTTCGGGGCCGACACGTGGGAAGGCGGTTCGTGGCGCTTCACCGGCCACGCCAACGTCTGGGGACTGATGTCCCTCGACGCCGAGCGCGGGCTGTTGTATTTGCCCACCAGCACCCCGAGCAGCGACTACTGGGGCGGCCGGCGTCTCGGCGCCAACCTGTTCGCCGAGTCGCTCGTCTGCCTCGACGCGCGGACCGGCGAGCGCGAGTGGCACTTCCAGGCGGTGCACCACGGGCTGTGGGACTACGACTTCACGTCGGCCCCGAACCTGATGACCCTCGAGGTCGACGGCCGGACCATCGATGCGGTCGCCGAGGTGTCGAAGCAGGGGTTCACCTACGTGTTCGACCGGGTGACCGGCGAGCCGGTCTGGCCGATCGAGGAGCGCCCCGTAGACGTCGACACCGACGTGCCGGGCGAAGTGCCGTATCCAACGCAGCCGTTTCCCACGAAGCCGCCGCCGTTCGCGCGGCAGGGGGTCTCGCTCGACGACGCGAACGACCTGACGCCGGAGATCCACCGGCTCGCGGTCGACGAGCTGCAGACCTATCGGCTCGGGCCGCTCTTCACGCCGCCCAGCCTGCGCGGCACGCTACAGCGGCCGCGGGTCGACGGCGGCGCCAACTGGGGCGGTGCGGCGCTCGACCGGTCCACCAACCGGCTCTACGTCCGAACCTCGGAGGGCGTCTCGCCGAACCAGGTGTGCGAGACCGATCCGAACCTGCCGGAGGTCGACGTCGCCTACACCAACAACTGTCCGCGCGGCGGCTCGGCCGGCATCTTCCGGGGGCTGGGCGGGTATGTGGCGGCGGAACGAAGCCGGCTCGGGCCGATTCCTCTCATCAGGCCGCCGTACGCGCGGCTCGTCGCCATCGACCTGAACGCCGGCGAGATCGCCTGGAGCGTGCCGTTCGGCGAGGGCAGCCGGATCATGCGCGCGCATCCGCTGTTGCGCGGCGTAGACCTGCCCGACCGCCTCGGCACGCCCGGCGCCAACGGTCCCATGGTCACCGCCGGCGGGCTCGTCTTCCTCGGCGGCGGCGATCCGTATCTGTACGCGTTCGACGCCGCGAGCGGCCGCGAGGTGACCCGGTTGGCTACCGAGTTCCGCACCAGCGGCAACCCGATGACCTATCGCTCGCGCGCAGGCCGGCAGTTCATCCTGATTGCCACCGGTGCCGGCCCCGACGCGCGCCTCGTCGCGTTCGCGTTGCCGGCGGGGTAGGAGCCCGAGGGGCAAACCCGCGTGGCAGCGAGACGCGCTTGCCCCGGCGGATCGGGTATCGTGGTGCCGTTTTCATTCCGGGAGGCCTGAGATGAGTCGAAGCTGCCGCCGTTTGTCCGGCCTGATCCTGCTGTTCGGGCTCGCCTGGGTCCCGGTCGCCGGCGGGCAGACCGTCGACGTCACTTCCGCCACCATCGAGGACCTGAATCGGGCGTTCGAAGCCGGCACGCTGACGTCGGAGCAGCTCGTCGAGCGCTATCTGGCCCGCGTCGCGGCCTACGACGACGCCGGCCCGAAGCTCAATGCCGTCATCAGCCTGAATCCGCACGCGGTCGAGCGTGCCCGCGCGCTCGACGCGGAGCGGCGGTCCGACGGCCCGCGGTCTCCGCTGCACGGCGTCCCGGTGGTCCTGAAGGACAACTTCGATACGGCCGATCTGCCGACCACCGCCGGATCGGTCATGCTGGCCGGCTCGATGCCGCCCGACGACGCCTTCCTGGTCCGGCAGCTCCGCGGCGCCGGCGCGATCATCCTGGCAAAGGTCAACATGAGCGAGTTCGCCTCGGGCGGGGCGATGAGCTCGCTGGGCGGGCGCACCCGCAATCCCCACGACATGGTGCGGTCGCCGGGGGGATCGTCCGGGGGTACCGGCGCGGCGATCGCGGCGGCCTACGCGCAGGTCGGGCTGGGGACCGACACCGGCGGATCGGTTCGCTCGCCGTCGACGTCCAACGGCATCGTCGGCCTCAAGCCCACCCTCGGTCTGCTCAGCCGCGACGGCATCGTCCCGCTCGCGTTGTCGTTCGATACCGCCGGTCCGATGGGTCGGCACGTGTACGACGTCGCCGCCGCGCTCGGCGTCCTGACCGGCGTCGACCCGGCGGACGAGGCCACCGCGGCGAGCCGCGGGCGCTTCGAGACCGACTATACGCAGTATCTCGAGCCGGACGGGCTCGCCGGCGCCCGCATCGGGATCGCGCGGGATTTTCTCGGCCAGGACCCCGATGTCGACTGGGTCGTCGAAGCGTCTCTGGACGTGATGCGCGAGGCCGGCGCCACCATCGTCGACGTGCGGTTGCCGCGATGGCTGCTCGAGGCGAGCGGCGACTTCTACTCCGTTGTCCGCTACCGCGAGTTCCGCGCGCAGATCCCCGAGTATCTGGCGACCCTGGAGGCGGGATTTCCCGAGAGCCTCGCCGAGCTCGTGAAGGCGTCGGTTCGTCTCACCGCGCCTGCCGACGGGTCGGGGCACAACCCGGGCCGGTGGCGCCTGATGCGTCAGGAGGACGCGAGCGGCGAGCTGTCGGACGCGGAGTACCGCGCGGTGGTCGAGCACGGCCTGCCGATGGTGCGCACCGTGATCCGCGGGCTGATGGACGCCGACGACCTCGCGGCGATCGTGTATCCGACATCGCCCCGGCGGCCCGGGCGGGTCGACGTCGCCCCCGCGCCCACCGGCGGGGGAGGCCGCTCGGCGACGCGGTACGCGAATCTCACCGGCTTCCCCGATCTGATCGTGCCCGCCGGCTTCACCGGCGACGGTCTCCCCGTCGGCCTCTCCTTCCTCGGTCGAGCGTTCGACGAACCCGGCCTCCTGGCCCTCGGCTACGCTTTCGAGCAGGCGACCCGGGCGCGCCGTCTCCCGGTGCACACGCCGCCCCTCGGCCCGTGACGAGCGCGCCGACGGATGCAACCGGGGGCACGCAGGAAGGCCCCTGTAGTGCCCTTCCAGATGAGCTCGGTGGACGGCGAGCGGGACCCGCAGGCGACGATTTCCGGGCCGGATTCGTGGAGGCGGAACGGCGGCCGGGGGCTGACCCGGAGACTCCGCCAATCGAGCGCCCACTGCGCGGTCCACGGGGGTGCATGATCCAACTGCCGTCGGCTTCCCGACCTCGCCGTTGCCCATCGCCGGAGCGGAATCGCATGCCGAACTGGCCCGAGGCCCTCCGGTTCCGGAGCGACAACCCGTAACCTGTCCCGCAGGGGACGGCCGGACGACCGCAGGTGGGCCAGCGGCGCTCCGGCAGATTTCCCGACGGCGTTGGTTCGTGAGAGAGGCGGTGAGAACGAGCTCGGCCCCTCCCGCAGGCCCGCGTTCCGCTCGACGAGAATCTCGGTGACGTGCGTCGCGAGCTCGCGCATCACGTCGGGGGGCATCCGGAGGCCGTGCGTCATGTAGTCAGTTCCTGACCGGCGCGTCGGCCGCGTCGTCCCTGTCGTACGGGCGCGTCCCCCGCGTCGCAATCGACGCCAATCGCCAGCCGGGGCGCCATCAAGAACTTGGCTCCCGAGATGGGCCGCGGGCTCAGGGTGAGCTACTCGCTGCAGTTCTTCCGATCGGAGTCCGCGCCCTGCGGGAGTTGCGGTGCATTGGAACGAAATCTGCCGAGGCCCGGTCCATCAGGGCGCCTCGTGGCCGATGATCGCCGCGGCCGGGCCCGTCAGCTCGACGATGTGGAGGCCGGTGTCGGCGCGGTCGGCGAGATAGATCAGCCCGCGGTCGTCGACCTCGACGTTGTTCGTCTGGATGGCCACCTGGCAGGTCTCGACGCCGTCGATGGTGGCGCACCGCTCGTCGGTGCGTTCGGTGGTGGCCGGAATGTAGAACGCGACCTCTTCGAGGTGGAAGGGGTCGCGAACGTCGATCACCCGCACGCCCGCGTTGAACCACGACACGGTCATCAGCTTTCCGTAGAAGGGGGCCTCCATCGACCACTGCGGCGCGTGGGGACCGAAGCGGCCGCCCCGTTCGCAGAACGCCCCGCTCGATTCCGGCACCTGAAACGTGGCGATCGGCAGGGGGTGGGCCTCGTCGGTGATGTCGAGCATGAAAGTGATATGGCGCGCTTCCTGACACGCGTTTCCGACCGACTCGGAGACGACGAAGAGGAAGTCCCGCGTCGCGTGGTCCCGGTTGTCCGCGTAGTCGGCGATCGGCACGTCGAGCAGCGGCATCGCGGTGTGCCCGCCCCAGTACGACGGCAGATCGATGCGGCCGATCTGGGGGAACGCCAGGGCGGCGGGACTCGAAGCGAGGGGCGCGGCCGAGTCCGGATTGCCGCGCAGCAGTCGGTCCCGGTCGAGAATCTGCACGGCGCCGTTGGCCGAGGTGCCGTACGCCAGATACACGCGATTCCCGAGTTTGACCGCCTCGTGCACCCCCGATCCGCCGGGCACGGGGCCGCCGGCATCGGGTTGGACCCCGGGCAGACTGAAGTCCCGGACCCGCCGCGGCGCCGCCGGATCGGCCAGATCCCAGATCTGCAGGACGCGGGGGGCGCGCCAGCCGTCGACGGTTCCGACCAGATAGGCGACGCCGGTGTCGCACTCCCACCAGTTCTTGTGCGTATGCTGCTCGCCGGTCGGGGTCCGACCCATCTCCGCCACCGTCTGCACGAAGGCGGGCCGGTCCGGCTCGGTGACGTCCCAGATCTCGTGACTTCGGTTGCCGTTCGACCGGAGCAGGAAGAACCGTCCGGCGTCGGCCTCCGGGAGCTGATCGCCCCCGCACACCTGGACCATCTGGGCGCCGCTGGCGCCGCCCGTCGCCGGGATATGCGCCAGATACACCGGCGTGTCGGGGGCGGTGACGTCAACGACCGAGGTTCCGTTGGGCTCGACCGCGCCCGTCAGCGGATTCGGCCGCTCGCCGGCGTGGTGACCGACGTACAGGATGCGGCGCGTTCCCTGGCGGACCGGCAGCGGCTGGTAGGCAGAGCGGGCCTGCAGGTCGTGCATTCCGACGAGTCGGGTGTTGAACCGTTCTTCACCGTGGCCGGTGGCGACGGTCTGAGCGGTCGCCGCGGCCGCGCCGGCGGCAACGAGACCCGTGACGATCGACAGTGCAAACCTTCGGTTCATGGTCGGCCTCCCGGACAGGGGTTGCGTTCTGTGGCCCAGCTCGTTGACAGACTACCCGATGCTGCCGTCGGCCGGAACCGGATTCTCGAGGGCCGGGTCGTGCCTCCGTGATCGTCGGGTCGTGGTTGTGGCGGGACCCTCGAGGGCGTAGCATGGAGCGGCCGGGCGCCGCGCAGGAGAGGCCGCGACTCCGATGCGGCGGCGGAAAGCAGGTCACGCGGCTCACGGAGGTCAGGATGACTGTTCGATCCCTCGTTGCCGTTGTCGTGCTCGCGGTCGTCGCGTTTTCTCCGCTCTCCGCGGCCGGCCAGGAGACGGCGCCGCGCACCGCGTGGGGCGACCCCGATCTGCAGGGCACCTACACGAACAAGACGATTACCCCCTTGCAGCGGCCGTTCGACCTGGCGGGGCGGGAGCGGCTGACGGCCGAAGAGGTGGCGAATATCGAGCGGGAGATCCTCGACCGGAACGCGGCGTTGCTGCTCAGGCCGGCGCGGAGAACCGAGGTCACCGACAGCGTGGACGTCGGTGAGGAGGGGGCGCCGGGGTTCTACAACAATCTCTGGCTGGATCGCGGGACCACGTCCACCGGACAGACGTCGCTCATCGTCGATCCCCCCGACGGCAGGCTCCCGCCGCTGACGCCGGCGGCGCAGCAGGACGAGGACGGCCGCGCGGCCGCGCGGCGCGAGCGCGGACCGGCGGACTCCTGGGCCGACATGGACCTCAACGACCGCTGCATGCTCTGGTCGGTGGGGCCGCCGATGCTGCCGACCGGCTACAACAACAACTACCTGATTCTGCAGACGCCCGACTACGTCGTCATCCACGTCGAGATGATCCACGACACGCGCATCATCCCCCTCGACGGCCGCCCGCGTCCGGGACAACCGGTTCCGCAGTGGCTGGGCGAGATGCGGGGCCGCTGGGAGGGCGATACGCTCGTCGTCGAGACGCGCCGCATCGCCCGCAGCGAGGAGGGCTCCTCGTTCGGCAACGACGTGGTCCGAATCCGGGCCGCCAACGGCGGCCGCACCGAGAGCCTTCGCGTGGTCGAACGGTTCACGCGGGTCGACGGCGACACCCTCCGCTACGAGTTCACGGTCGAGGATCCGTCGCGGTGGACGCGTCCCTGGTCGGGCGAGCTACCGTTGCGCGGGACCGGCGAGTCCCTCTTCGAGTACGCGTGCCACGAGGGGAACTACAGCATCGTCAACATGCTGAGCGGCGCGCGCGCCGAGGAGCGCCCCGCCGCCGGGGACGAGGCGGCGGGGCGCCGCTGAGAGAGTATATTGGGCCTGTGGACGCCAACCAGGAGGGACTTCAGATGGGTCATCGACTTCTCGAATCCGTGAGCGCGGCGGCGGTGGTGTTGGCGGTCGGGCTGTCGTCGTCGGCGCCCGCCGCGGCCCAGGACGCCCCGCGGACGGCGTGGGGCGCCCCCGACCTGCAGGGCGTCTGGGACTTTCGCACCATCACGCCGCTGGAACGGCCCGAAGCGCTGGGCGATCAGGCGTTCCTGACCGAGGAGGAGGCCGCCAACCTCGAGCAGGAGGTGGTCGAGCGGAACGTCGAGCTCGCCAGCCGGGCCGCCCGGCGCACGGAGGTCACCCAGAGCGTGGACCGGGGCGAGGAGGGGGCTCCCGGCTTCTACAACAACTTCTGGCTCGACCGGGGCACCAGCACCGTCGGCACCCGGCGCACGTCGCTGATCGTGGATCCGCCGAACGGGCGGCTGCCGGAGATGTCGCCGGACGGGCAGCAGCGCACCGAGGCGCGGCGGGAGTACCTGCGGGAGCATCCCGCCGATTCCTGGCTGGATCGCAGCGCGTTCGACCGGTGCATACTGGGCTTCAACGCGGGTCCGCCCATCACCCCCGGCGGCTACAACCAGAACCTGCAGGTGTTCCAGACGCCGGACCATGTGGTCCTGATCACCGAGATGGTCCACACCGTGCGGGTGGTGCCGCTCGACGGGCGCCCGGCGCTCCGCGACGACGTCCGGCAGTGGTCGGGCGACTCGCGCGGCCGCTGGGAGGGCGATACCCTCGTGATCGAGACGACGCACTTCAACGACCAGCGCCGGTGGCGGGGGACCACGCGGAACATGACGCTCGTGGAGCGGCTGACCCGCGTCGACGCCGGCACCCTCGCCTACGAGTACACCGTCAACGACCCGGACACGTGGACGCGCCCGTGGACCGCGTCGATTCCGATGCGGCGCAGCGACGAGCCGATGTACGAATATGCGTGCCACGAAGGCAACTACAGCATGCCCGGCATTCTGGGGGGGCATCGCGTAGAGGAATCGGAAGCCGCCGCGGCGAGCCGGTAACGGCAGAGGGAGAAGTGACTGTCATGAGAATCGACTTGCGCCGTCTGCTCGTTGCCTCTGTGCTCGCCCTGGTTGTCGCCGCGCCGCTCGCCGCCCAACCGGAAGGGTGGACGCGGCCTTTTCCCGGCCACCGGGTCATCGGCAACCTCTACGCGGTCGGCACCTACGATCTCGCGGTCTTTCTCGTGACGTCGGACGAGGGCCACTTCCTGATCAACACGGGCGTGGAGGACTCGACCGCGATGATCGGCGCGAACATCGAGTCGCTCGGGTTCCGGCTCGAGGACGTGAGGGTGCTGTTGACGATGCAGGCGCATTGGGACCACACCGCCGCCCTCACTGAAATCAAGGAGATCACCGGAGCCGAGATGTGGGCGACGGCCGGCGATGCGCCGGTGCTGGAGGACGGCGGATTCAGCGATCCGCACTTCGGGGGCCGCGAGTCGTTCCCGCCGGTCGCCGTCGACCGCATCATCGCTGGCGGCGAGGTCTTGGAGCTGGGAGATACGCGCCTCACGGTGCTGGAGAGCCCCGGGCATACCGCCGGCAGCTCGAGCTACCTCATGACCGTCGAGGAAGGCGGGCGCGACTACAGCGTCGCGATCGCGAACATGGGCACCATCAACCCGGGGAAGCGGCTGGTGGTCGATCCCACCTACCCCGGCGTGGCCGACGACTTCGCGGAGACGTTCCGCACGCAGAAGGCGCTCGACGTCGACGTCTGGGTCTCTGCGCACGGCGGCCAGTACAGCCTGCACGACAAGTACGAGGCGGGGCAGGAGTACAGCCCCGACACGTTCGTCGACCGCGACGGCTTTTTCGCCGCGGTCGAGCGCCTGGAGAACCTCTACCTGGAGCAGGTCGCCTCGGAGCGCCGGGATTCGCGGTAGCGGCGCCGGTCGGATCGGGGGGCAGCCCCGGCCGGAACATCCGTCGCCGGCGAGATCGGCTGCCACCGGCCGGTGGGCACATGCCCCACCGGCCGGTGGATCTGCCTGGGCGCCGGGTCACCAACGCCGACTGGCGCCGGCCGCCTGCCCGCTTACGCGTCCCCCCGGAAGCGGCAGGCGTACGCCGGCCAGAACTGTGCCCGCGCAATGCTTCGATGCTGCCAGTGAAGCGGGCCGGTGACCGATGTCGTCAGCCCTTGAGCTGGTTGACGACCCGCGTGGTGAGCACGGTGATGGCACTGGCGTACGCCGCCGTAATCACACCATCGAGGAGGCCGTCGAGTTGGGCGCCAATCGCGGGGATGGCGCCGAGCACGTCTGCTTGTGCGGCAGCACCAGCCGCGACGACGACCACGAGGTAGGCCGTGGCGTCGTTCGCGTCGACCGCCATCCAGGCATACGCCACGCCCAGAACGATCAGCGCCAGCGACAGAATGCCGCCTGCATCGGCGTCGGGTGCCGCGACCATCACGATGGCCGCGACGAGCGTCAGACCGACGATAATTCTCGTTGCCATCCTCTTCTCCCTTCAGGAATCACGAAATCGTGCCAAGGAGGGGCGACCGGCTATCACGAATCGTGCAAGGTGGGGCGACCAGCTCGGTCGCGGACCCACCGGGGACGGCGGTTCGGATTCGCCAGGACGTCGGCCGGCGCTCGGCGGCCTTCGAGGACGTTGAACTCGGGCGAGTGACGGGGCGCACAGGCGCGTTGCCTGCGTGAAGCGGCACGGGACGCGTGGCGGCGACATGTCGCGCTCACCTTCCCGATCCGCCGCGCGTCCCGGAGGGAAGCGCAGCCGAAAAACGTATTGGGCTGCCGTCGAAGAACGTCAAGTCTCCCCCCTTCGCGCTTCCGGGTCAAGAGAAACCGTGAGGCGGCCGGACGTCCGGAACGCGCCGGCGGCCCGCGGCGGGCGGTACCGTGCCATAATCGGCCCGATTCAGCCATGCGCGATTGGGGGGCCACGATGCAGAACGGAACAGGATGCCACGCGTTCACCGGCGGCTGGACGCCCACAGGCGGCGACCGCCGGTTCCGCCGGTACGGACGTGCGCCGGGGGTTGTCTGTCTGCTGACCGGATTGGCCGTCGCCCTCGCCGCGCCGCTGCAGGCGCAGCGCCCGGCGGTGTCGGGGCGCTCCGCCGGTCTCTCCACCGGGCACCCCCTGACGACGGCCGCCGCCTTCGAGACCCTCGTGCAGGGCGGCAACGCGTTCGACGCGGGGGTCACCGCGCTGCTCGTCGGCGGGGTGGTCGAGCAGGACCTGTACGGGCTGGGCGGCGAGGCGCTGGTTCTGGTGTACCCGGCCGCCGAGGGCAGGGTCACCTCCGTCGTCGCCCAGGGCTGGGCCCCGAAGGGCGCCAGCATCGAGTGGTACGAGTCGCGCGGGCGCGACCTCCTCGGCGAGGGTCTCGACCCGGCCGTCGTACCGGGCGCGCTGCACGGCGCGCTGACCGTCCTGGAACGCTGGGGCACGATGAGCTTCGAGCAGGTCTCGGCCCGCGCCATCGAGTACGCCGAGCACGGGTTCCCGTTGCGGCTCCTCACGGCCCGCGCCGTCGAGGCGAACCTGGGGTTCATGGAGGCGTGGCCGGACAACCAGCGGTTCTGGCTGAAGCCGGACGGGTCGCTGTACAAGGCGGGCGAGACGATCAGGTTCGAGACCCTGGCCGCCACGCTCACGAAGATGGTGGAGGCGGAACGGGCCCAGGCCCATCTCGGCCGTGTGCAGGGCATCGCCGCCGCCCGCGACCGGTTCTACAAGGGCGACATCGCCGAGGACATGGTCGCCTTCCTGCAGGAGCACGGCGCCCCCTTCGAGCTCGGCGACTTCGCCGAGTTCTACTCGCGGGTCGAGGAGCCGACGAGCACCGACTACCGCGGCTACACCATCTACAAGCACGGGTTCAACAGCCAGGGGCCGGTATTGCTGCAGACCCTCAACATCCTGGAGGAGTTCGACCTGCAGGCGATGGGTCACAACAGCCCCGACTACATCCACACCGTCGTCGAGGCGATGAAGCTGGCCTACGCGGACCGCGACACCTACTACGCCGATCCCGATTTCGTCGACGTGCCGGCCGACGGCCTGCTGTCGACCGCCTACGCCCGGGAGCGTGCGGCGGAGATCGATGCGGGCCGGGCGTCGGTCGCGTTCCGGGCCGGCGACCCGCTGCCCCACGACCCCGCCGTGGACGAGTGGCCGTTCTGGGTCGCCGACATCGCGGACGGGGTGGCCGCCAGCGACCCCGACGGGTCGTTCGTGCCGTCGGCCGGGGGGCTGAAGGACACGACCCACATCGCGGTCATCGACAAGGACGGCAACGTCTTCGACGCCACGCCGAGCGGCGGCTGGACCGGCGGCGGGGTCATTCTCGGTGACACCGGCATCGGACTCAGCACCCGCGGCGAGCAGTTCTGGCTCGATCCGGCCCGCGCGAACCAGATCCGCCCCCGCGCCCGTCCGCGCTACACGTTGACGCCCAGCATCGTGTTCAAGGACGGCGAGCCGCTGATGGCGATTGGCACGCCGGGCGGCGACAACCAGGACCAGACGATTCTGCAGGCGTTCCTGAACGTCGTCGAGTTCTGGGGGGACTGGTACCCCAATCTGCACGACGCGCTGGTGTGGCCGCGGGTCCGGACCCAGCACCTCCACGGGTCTTTCTGGCCGCATGCCGCCGGCTTCAACCGGATGGACCTCGAATCGAACATCTCGTCGGAGGTGGCGAACGAGCTGCGGCGCCGGGGACACGAAGTGAACGAGGTGCGGCCGTTCGGGATGTCCGGCTGCGCGACCGCGGTCCTGATCGATCCGGCCACCGGCAATCGGCTGGCCGCCGGCGACCCGCGGCGCGACTGCTACGCCCTCGCGTACTGACGGCGCGGCCGATGGGCGTGGCGTCAGGATGGCGTGGCGTCAGCGACGAACCGTCGGCCGGCGCCGGAGGTGGACCGATGACGCGGCGCCAGGGATGGACCGACCGGGGCGCGCAGAGCTTGACCGATGGCGGCGCCAGGGATGACCGACCGGGGCGCGCAGAGCTTGACCGATGATGCGGCGCCAGGGATGACCGATGGGGCGCACCAGGCGTGAACCGAGGGGCGGCGCCAGGGACGAACCCATGGTTGGGCGGTGCCGAGGGAAGGTATGGAGGGCGCTGATGCAGCTACGAGGCAGCCGATATCCTGACGGTTCGCGGTGGACCACCGGCGTCGCCGCGACGGTGACGGTGTTGGCCTTGGCGGCGCCGGCGGCGGGACAGCTCGCCTCCACCGCCTACGTCGCGGCCGAGGCGGACGCCGGCGAAGCGATCTATGGGCAGATGTGCGCGACGTGCCACATGTCGAACCTCACCGGCTCGTTCGAGGCGCCGGAGCTGTCCGGGCCGACGTTCCGGGGCGCGTGGGACGAGCGGTCCGCCGAGGAGTTGATAGAGCTGGTGCAGGTCACGATGCCGCCGGGCGCCGGCGGATCGCTCGCCCCCGAGGAGTACGCGAGCGTCGTCGCCTACATCCTGCGCGAGAACGGGTTCGCGCCGGGGACCGTGGCCCTCGGCGGCGTCACCGCCCCCGCGGGTGGCGGCGCGGTCGGGGCGTCGGCGCCCGCGCCGAACCTGCCGGGGGGCACGCGCCGGTTCCAGCCCGTCCCCGAGCGCGTTCCCGTCACCGACGCGATGTTGCGCGACCCCGACCCGAACGACTGGCTGATCTACCGGCGGACCTATGACGGGTGGGGGCACAGCCCCCTCGACCAGATCGACCGCGACAACGTCGGCGACCTCCAGCTCGCCTGGGTCTGGTCGATGGGGGACGGCCGCAACCAGCCGACGCCGCTCGTCTACGACGGCGTGATGTACCTGGCCAACCCCGGCAACGTCGTCCAGGCCCTCGACGCCGCCACCGGCACCCTGCTGTGGGAGTACCGCCGCCCCCTGCCCGAGGCGCTACGGGATGCGAACAGCCGCAACCTCGCCATCTACGACGACAAGCTGTTCCTGGGGACCCGCGACGCCTTCATCCTGGCCCTCGACAGCCGGACCGGGGACGTCGTCTGGGAGACCCGGATGGCCGACTACAACGACGGCTACGCGAACTCGAGCGGGCCGATCGTGGCGAATGGTCGGGTCGTCAACGGCATCAACGGCTGCTCGCGGTTCATGCCCGACAGCTGCTTCATCACCGCCCACGACGCCGACACCGGCGAGGAGCTGTGGCGCCGTCTGACCATCGCCGCCCCCGGTGACCCCGGCGGGGACACCTGGGGCGACCTGCCGCTGGCCCTGCGGGGCGGCGGCGACTCGTGGATTCCGGGCAGCTACGACCCCGAGCTGGATCTGCTCTACTGGCCGGTCGCCCAGGCCAAGCCGTGGGTTCCCGCGAGCCGAGGGCTGACCGTCCACGACCCGGCGCTCTACACCAACTCGACGCTCGCCCTGGACCCCGCCGACGGCTCGATCCGCTGGTACCGCCAGCACGTCCCCGGCGAGGCCCTCGATCTCGACGAGGGGTTCGAGCAGGTGCTGGTGGAGAGCGAGGGGCGGAAGGCGCTCCTGACCATCGGCAAGCACGGCATCCTGTGGAAGCTCGACCGCGAGTCGGGCCAGTTCCTCGGCCACGCCGAGACCGTGTTCCAGAACGTGTTCGAGTCGATCGACCCCGACACCGGCATCGTGACCTACCGGCAGGACATCGCCGACGCCGGCATCGGCGACTGGGTGTCGGTCTGCCCCAGCACCGCCGGCGGCCACAACTGGCACGCCACCGCCTACAGCCCGGAGAGCCGGCTGCTGATCATCCCCCTCAGCCAGAGCTGCCTCGAGATCGCCGGTCGCGAGGTGGCCCTGGAGATCGGCTCGGGCGGCTCGCAGGCCGACCGGCTGTGGTTCGAGATGCCGGGGACCGACGGCAACCTCGGCAAGCTGGCCGCGTACGACGTCGACACCCTCGAGGAGCGCTGGAGCGTCGAGCAGCGGGCCGCGTTCATGACCGCGGTGCTGACGACCGGCGGGGGCCTCGCCTTCGCGGGCGACGTCGACCGCTACTTCCGGGCCTTCGATGCGGCCACCGGCGACGTCCTGTGGGAGACCCGCCTCGGGACCTCGGTGCAGGGGTTCCCGGTGAGCTACGGGGTCGACGGCACCCAGTACATCGCCGTCTCCACCGGACTAGGCGGAGGCAGCCCGCGCCGGGTGCCGTCGCTGCTGAGCCCCGACATCGTTCACCCGGACACCGGCAACGCGCTGTACGTGTTTGCCCTCCGCCGTTGACGTCGGTGCGGCTGCGGATTCAATGCATGCCATCGTCCCGGCGGCGTCACGGCGTCAGTCAGCGAACGCTTGGCGTCGCGGCCCATCCTGGTTCACAATAGGCAGTCGGCCGCGGTAGACTGCGGCCCGTAACCGTGTAACCGCGCTTCACCCGATTCGGTCCGGGAGGATATCGAGATGTCATTCACACCGCATTGCCGCGCCGGTCTCGCCATCGTCCTGACCTCCGCGCTCGGCGTCGTTGCGGCGCCAGCCGTCGTCGAGGCGCAGGACGAGGCGCATGCAATCACTTTCACGAAGGACATCGCCCCCATTTTGCAGCGCTCCTGCCAGGAGTGCCACCGCACCGGCTCGATTGCACCGATGTCGCTGCTGACCTACGACGAGACGCGGCCGTGGGCCCGGTCGATCCGCGAGAAGGTGGTCACCCGGACCATGCCGCCCTGGTACGTCGACCGGAACATCGGCATCCAGGGGTTCAAGTACGACTACTCGCTGAGCGACGACGAGGTCGAGACCATCGCCGCCTGGGTCGACGCCGGCGCGCCGCGCGGCAACCCCGAGGACCTGCCGCCGGCGCGCGAGTTCCGGAACATCGCCGAGTGGAAGATAGGCGAGCCGGACTGGATCGTGGAGCTTCCCGAGCCCTTCGTCGTCGCGCCCGAGGCTCCCAACTGGTGGGGCGACCTCGTGTCCGACTCGGGCCTGACGGAAGACCGCTGGGTGAAGGCGGTCGAGACCAAGCCGTCGATCGCGGGGTTCCCGGTCGTCCATCACGCGGTGACCAGCAACTCGGACCCCGAGTCGGACGATGACGACTACGCCTTCCTCAACGAGTACGCGCTCGGCAAGAACGGCGACATCTTCCCCGACGGCACCGGCCGTTTGATCAAGGCCGGGGCCAAGATCAAGTTCAACATGCACTACGCCGCGATCGGGGTCGAGACCACCGATCGGACCCGCGTCGGCCTGCAGTTCTATCCCAAGGGCGTCGAGCCCGAGCGCAAGCTGATCTCGGCCCACGTCGGCGACGACGAGGATCTCGACATCCCCGCCGGGGCCTCGAACGTGCGGCACGACGGTTACTACCGTCTTCGCGAGAACGCCCACATCACCGCGTTCCAGGCCCACCTGCACAACCTCGGCAAGCGGCAGTGCCTCGAAGCGATCCTTCCCGACAACTCGAAGCAGATCCTGAGCTGCGCCGACTGGGACTTCGGGTGGCACATCGTCTACAACTACGAGGACGAAGTTGCGCCGCTGTTGCCGAAGGACACGATCCTGCACGTGACGAGCTGGCACGACAACTCCGAGGCGAACCGCTGGAACGACGACCCGACCAACTGGGCCGGTTTCGGCCAGCGGTCGAGCGACGAGATGAGCTTCTCGTGGGTGAGCTGGTATGAGCTCGACGACGAGGCGTTCGAGAAGGAAGTCGAGGCGCGGCAGGCGCTGACCGACGACAACGACTAGGAGCCCGGACCAACGGGTTTGCGGGCGGGTTCGACCGAGGCCTTCGCGATCGGCGGATCGCGGAGGCTTCGATCGTTGCGGGGTTCGGAAGGGTCACGAGAAGAGCAGTCATGAGGTCTCAGAGCAGGAACATCCACGCGGCCGTGTTGACCGCGTTGCTGGCGGCGGCGATGGGTTCCGCCGTCTCGGCGCAGGAGCGTTGGAACCGCGGCCAGAACGTACAGCCGGTCTTCGAGGGGTGGGAGCGGAACGACGACGGGTCGTTCACCATGGTCTTCGGCTACCTGAACCGCAACTACGAGGAGCAACCGGTAATTCCCGTCGGTCCGAACAACGCGTTCGAGCCGGGTCCGGCGGACCGGGGACAGCCGACGCACTTCTACAACCGGCGCCAGCAGTTCGTCTTCACGGTGCGCGTGCCCGCCGATTGGGGGAGGGAAGAGGATCTCGTCTGGACCGTCACCCACAACGGTCGGACCGACCAGGCGATCGGCCACCTCTGGCCGGTCTGGGAGATCGACGGCGGCGTCCTGCGTCTGAACCGGGGGTCCGGCAGCGCGCAGGGCTACGCTGACAACCAGCGCCCGCGCATCGGTCTGGAGGGCGGCGACCACCACGAGGTCACCCTGCCGGATACGCTCGAGATTGTCGTCGCCGCCGGCGACGACGGCATCCCGCCGCCGAACCCGCGGTTGGCCGAGCGGCGGGCCCGCCGCGGCCCGAAATCGCAGGCCATCGTCGATCCGCGCCAGGCGGCGACGACAGGTCTCGCCGTCACGTGGCTGCACTGGCGCGGGCCCGGGACGGTGACCTTCGACCCGCGGGTGCCGGAGATCGGCGAGGGTGGCCGGGCCGTCACACGCGTCGGCTTCAGCGAGCCGGGTACCTATATTCTGCAGGCGGTAGCGGACGACACGGTCTACGTGACCCCCGTCAACGTCACCGTGACCGTCAAGCCGGCGGCGGGCGAGCGCTAGAAGCCGAGGAGCAGATCATGCATGCACGGGTCAACGCACGGTGGGCGCGGCGGGTCGTCGGGTTCGCGAGCGCGCTGGTAGTCGCCGCCGGCATGGCGGCGGGGGAACGGGCTGCCGCCCAGTCTGGTGACGGCGCCCCGACTATCGCCTCGACGGCCACACGCGCGAAGGCGGCTGACGGCTCGTACATCTCCTGGCGCGAGCACATCATCGACGACCTCGCGGTGGGCGGCGTCGCCCTCGCGGGGAGCGACGGGCTGGCGATGGCCGACCTCGACCTCGACGGCCACCTGGACATCGTCTCCGTGCACGAATCCGACACCACCTACGACGGCGTGCCCGACGGGCACGTGCGGATCGCGTACGGATCCACCGACCCCGACACCTGGGACCTCTACACGCTGGCCGAGGGCGAGGAAGCCGGCGCGGCCGAGGACGTGGCCATCGGCGACATGAACGGCGACGGCTATCCCGACGTCGTCGTGGCGTGCGAGCTCTCGCACCTCATCTACTTCGAGAACCCCGGCGCGGCGGGGCGGGCCGAGCGGTGGAAGCGGGTCATCCCCGCCTCGACCCTCGACCGCGGGTCGTACATCCGGGTCTTCCTCGCCGACTTCGACGACGACGGCCGGCTCGAGGTGGTCGCCGCCAACAAGGGCGGTCAGAACCCGGCGCGCGGCACCACCGAGAAGAACCCGGTGTCGTGGTTCGCGATTCCCGACGACCCGCTCGACGGCGACGCCTGGGTCGAGCACGAGCTGGCCCGCGTCATCGTCCCCATCAACTCGCAGCCGTTCGACCTCGACGGCGACGGCGACCTCGACGTCATCGGCGGCTCGCGCATGGAACGGCGCATCTTCTGGTTCGAGAACGTCAGCCAGGACCACATCGCTTTCGTGGAGCACCGCATCGAAATCGAGCCGGAAGCCGTCGTCACCGGCTTCAACATGGAATTCGTCGACCTCAGCGGCGACGGGCGCATCGACATCGCCATCCGCGACGAGCGCAATGGCCTCTCCTGGCTCGAACAGCCGGCCGACCCCGCCGGTGCATGGCACCCGCATCCCATCGGCGGCCTCACCCCCGACCGGCTGGTCGGCTTCGTGCTGACCGACATCAACGGGAACGGCCGTCTAGACGCCTTCTCCGGCGCCTACAGCCAGGACCCGCGCGACGCCGACGCGCCCGAGCTGTCCCCGTCGCACCGGGCGGGCCGCCTCGCGTGGTTCGAGCAGCCCGAGGACCCGGCCGGAACCTGGACCCGCCACGACGTCTCGCGCCGCGTCCGCGGCATGTTCGACAAGTTCCTCGTGCGCGACATGGACGGTGACGGCGACGCCGACCTCATCGGCACCCGCGGCAACTCCATCCCCTACGACGGCGTGTTCTGGCTGGAGCAGGTGCGCACGGCCGAGCCGGTGCCGGCCTTCGACCAGGCGCGGGAAACGGAGAGCCGCCAGCTTCCGCTGCCGGAGTAGTGGCAGTTGGATTCCCTCCGTCGATGGGTCGGTGTTGCCGCCGGCAACCGTGTCGCCACGCATCTGTAAGCCGCGTCAAGACTCCCTGGAGCCAAGCCCAACCTTCAATCCCGCGTTCTGGATGGCACCTCGCACGTACTGGACATCGCCGTAGAGGTTACTGAGGTGCTTTTCCATGCGCTCTACATCTCTCGTTAGGCGTTGGAGCGAGAAGCCCGTAAAAAAGCGGTCCCGGAAAGCGTAGAGGAGAATGACGATCTGGGCCACCGCCAAGGCATCACCGTTGGAGAAGGCGTTCTCGCCGATAATCGCCCAATCTAGAATCCGATGTATGACGTCTACCATCCCGTTGTCCATTTCGCAAGCTCCTTTCAATAGACCCCGAAACCGGTGACTATCGGGAACCAGTTGAGGGGTGGCCGTGTCGGGCCCACGGAAGCTGAACCGTAAGATTGTTACTGTGACATACCGCTAGATTGATCGTCTGTAGCCAAGTTCAGGTCTTCAGTTTTCGCCTCACACAACCTAACGGCTACCCTCTGGTGCTTCTCGTGCAAACGGTCAGGAATTACCTCTTCGTGTCTTTCGCCCATCGCCAGTGGAGCAAGTTCAGCGTCCACCCGCTCTTCTAGATATCCGGCCACCCTATTGGCCCTCCTCTCCGATAGATCCAAATTGTAGGACGCCCTTCCCCCCGCGCTCGCGTATCCCGTCACGAGAACCCGCCTGTCGGCCGTCACTTCACTCTCAAGCTTACGAATGATCTTGGTCAAGGCGGATCGGTTTCCTTGGAAGTCCATATCGATAGTATAGGAATTCAAAGCGAAACGCACCTCGCCAAACTCCTTGCTGTTACAGGAATCAGTTGGGGGAGGAGGCCCGTCCGCCATTGGGATCGGCACCACGGTTGCCTCGTTACTCCACCCGACCCTGTTTCCGTTCGAGAGTCTCACGCGAAAGACATAGACGAGGCCGTTTGTGAGGCCTTCGATACCATATCGCCTTTCAGGCGAGGCACGCTCCGGTATGGCTGTCCACATCCCATAGGAACCGCCTGCCAGCCTTTGCTGATATTCCCAATTGTCGAGTGCCGAGGCGAGATCGCCCAGCGTCCAGCGCAGCTCTACCTCGCCGTCGGCGGGCCAAGCCTCTAATATCACTCCTGAAGACGGCAACTCGACTTCAGGTTCGGGGCCAATCGGCAATCGGTCAATGAACAGTTGCCCTAACAGCAGAAACCCAACTACGACCACAATCTGTATTAGGGATTTCATATTGAGAGTCATGAGAAGTCACCTCTGACGTTTTACGTGATCTTGGCACGTGTTCTGCCTGGCTGTATTTTGCTATTCTCTTGTGCTTCTCTTGAGAAGTCGAATTTCTTCGACGAGCATATTCAGTCCGCCAACACCAAGCAGGAGGTCCTCGGTGCTGAAGTCGAAGATTGTCAGTGCTTCCAGCAAGACACAAAGCAATCCAATCACACCGGATGACCATGCATAGGCAACGTGTCGTTTGTCAGCAGGCTGAACTTTGCCTTCCTTTACCACAAGAAAAAGAAAAAAGCGGAAAATTCCACGTACAAGCGGTATGGCGGCAACAGAAAATAGCGCCAGTGCGCACAGCGCCCATAGCTGAAGAGGGTGAAAGGGGATCTCGCCGGGGGGAGGTTGGAAGAAGAGTTGGTTTGTCGTCCAAGATACTGCATCCACGATCATCCAGGCAGAGAGATCGACGGATATGCGGGTAAAACTAAAAACTACAAAAAGGATTTCGGTTGTTACGATCCAGGTGACGACAACAGTACCTAGCAAGACCAGATGAGAGGTGACGTCCTTGAGGACTTGTCGTCGGAATTCCATTGCGAAGTCCGTCGCCGTCGTAGTGATTTGACCTAAAATGCTCATAGTGCCCATCGACCTCTTTCCGGCTGTTCTACCTTGAGCCGCTGGCGCGAAGTCGCAGTGAAGTGTTCAGGAGAAAGCGCCTGATGAGGCCCCTCTCAAGCGGCACGGCAGCCGGTCGCGGCACCGACTATCTGTAGCTTTGGGTCTTTCGTGCAGTTGGTGTAGTGTCCTAGGCACCTGGTTCGGTTGGGAGGAGGGGATGCCCTACGGTACGGAGAAAGACACAGGGGAGTGGTGAAGGAGGTAGTGGGCGCACGCCTGTGCCTTGTGCACTTGGTCCACCTGGATATGCGCAATGGAGCGCCGCGGCCCCGCTCCATTGCCCCGAAGAAGGGCGCTGGAACTGACGCCGCAGGGCACCCTATGATGGGGCGACAAGGAGTGTCAGCGATGTACACAAGGCACTTCTAGCACTGATGGCGGCGGTCGTCGTTGACTTGTGGCATGGACTGGCTTGATTCATGTCAAGGAACTGCGGGCACTTGGAGGACAGAGCGGGTTTCGTGATTCGGAGCTGGCCAGGGCGGTCGGGCGGTTGGGCTGCGATCGGGGATTCGGGGACCGCGGAGCCTTGGGAAGGAAGAGGTGGGATTCGGTTGACCGGCACGGCGGGGGCGGCCACACGTCTTTGGTTAGCGGGTAAAGTCGAGAAAATCCGTGAAGTGGTGTGCAGCTTCGGGGCGCATGTGTCGATACATGGAGCATGGCGAGAGAGAGCGGCGGGCGCGACGGTTCGGGGGCGCCCCCGCGAGAGCAGGATTCGCGGGACAAGCGCATCGAGGAGCTTCAGCGGGAGAACGCCAAGCTGAGCGACGATTTGGACCGCACCACCCGCGACCTGGACCGCACCACCCGCGACCTGGACCGCACCACCCGTGATCGAGACCGGTGGAAGCGACGCAGCGAAGACCTCAAGAAACAACTCGATGAGGCCCGCCGCGCCGGCAAACGGCAGGCTGCACCCTTCGCCAAGGACCGGCCGCAAGGGTCCGGCAAGCGCCCCGGCCGACGGTCCGGGACGCAGTACGGCCGGCAAGGGTCCCGACGCTGCCCGCCGAAGGTCGACGAGACCCACGGGGCGCCGGCGCCAAGGGCGTGTCCCGACTGCGGCGGCGCCGTCGAAGTGACCCGCGTCGCCGCGCAGTATCAGGAAGAACTCCCTCCGGTCCACCCCATCGTACGCCGCTTCGACATCGAGGTCGGCCGCTGCTCGCAGTGCCGCCGGCGCGTGCAGGGGCGCCATCGTCTCCAGACATCCGACGCCCTTGGCGCGGCCGCGGTGCAGCTCGGCCCCGGACTCGCCTCGCTCGTCGTCGAGTTGCACACCGAGATGGGCGTGCCGCTGGCCAAGGTCGCCGGCCTGCTGCGGACGAGGTTCGGTCTGGAGGTCACCGCCGGCGGCCTCGTTCATCTGCTGCATCGAACCGCCCGCGACGCCACACCGGTCTACCGGGAACTCTGCCGGCAGGTCCGCAACGCGCCGGTGGTCACGCCCGACGAAACGGGCTGGCGCGTCATCAAGCCCCACTGGCTGTGGACGTTCGTCACCCCGGAGACCACCGTCTACGCCATTTGCCCCGGCCGCGGGTTCAAAGATGCGGCCACCGTGCTCGGGACCGACTACGCCGGCGTGCTCGTGCGCGACGGCTGGCGGGTGTACCGGCGCTACAAGGGTTTGCACCAAAGTTGCGTCAATCACCTGCTCCAGCGTTGCAAGAAACTGAAGCAGAAGCACCCCTACAGCCCCTGGAGCTCGAAGGTCAAGGCCGTTCTCCAGACCGGCCTCGACCTTCGGGACCGCTGCCGGAACGGCGAACTGACCCGGCACGGTCTCGACTCGCTCCGCGGCCGGCTCGAGGCCCGGCTCGGTCGGCTGATCGACGCGCCGCCGCCGTTGAAGGACGCCAAGCGCTTCGCCAAGCATCTCGCCGCCGAATTCCCGGCCGTGTTCCTCTTCCTGCGCGACCCCTCGATAGACGCCACCAACTGGCGGGCCGAACAGGCCATCCGCCCCGCGGTGGTCATCCGCAAGGTGTGCGGCGGCAACCGCACCCGCAAGGGCGCCGACACCCAGCAAGTGCTCTCGACCGTCGTGCGTACCGCCCGTCAGCGCCGCCTCGACCTGCCGACGCTGACGGCCGAAATATTGCGCGCCCGCGAGCCCACCGTTCCCGAGGCCTTCAGGCTCCCGCCGCCGCCCGCGTAGGCGGGTGTCGCCCACACGGCCGCTTCGACACGCGCCCGTTCCCGCGGCCCCCACGGACAACCGACACTTCTTCATTTTCAAGGTGACTCAAGCCCATGCCGACCCTGTAATCGAATACGGCCACACGCAAGGCGGCACGGGGGCGGCTAGCGCTAGCGCAGGCGTGGGGCCAATTCTGTCCCCGGGAATGGGGAGCGGGGTGCGGGAGGGGTTCGCGGTGACGGAACTCCGAGCCGCCGCCGTGCGTCAATGGGGGTAGCGTGGTCGGGCGGTGGACCGGCCGCGTATCATGGACGGAGGAGGGCAGAGGACGGATGTCGCTCATCCACACCGACGATCTGTGGAAGACCTACCGGATGGGGACCGAGTCGGTCCACGCGCTCAGCGGGGTGTCGGTCGACATCGAGCGCGGCGAGTTCGTCGCGATCATGGGGCCGTCCGGGTCGGGGAAGTCGACCCTGATGAACCTCATCGGCTGCCTCGACACGCCCAGCAGGGGGGTGTACCGGCTGAATGAGAAGGACGTGAGCCGCATGAACGACGACGATCTCGCGCGCATCCGGAACGAGGAAATCGGGTTCGTGTTCCAGACGTTCAACCTGCTGCCGCGGGCGTCGGCGCTCCACAACGTGGAGCTGCCCCTGATCTATGCCGGGGTGCCTGCGTCGCGACGGCACGAGCGGGCGGTGGCGGCCCTCCAACTGGTCGAGCTCGAGGAACGGATGCGCCATCGGCCGAACGAGCTGTCGGGCGGGCAGCGCCAGCGGGTGGCGATCGCCCGGGCGTTGGTGAACCAGCCGTCGCTGCTGCTCGCGGACGAGCCGACGGGCAATCTCGATTCGAAGACGGGGCGCGAGATCATGGCGATCTTCGAAGGACTGCACCGCTCGGGCAACACCATCGTCCTGATCACCCACGAGGCGGACGTCGCCCAGCACGCGCATCGGGTGATCCACCTCATGGACGGGGCGGTCGAACGGGAGGAGATCAACACCGAGCCGACGGAGGCGGGCGACGTCCGGGTCTCGGTCCGGACGGCGTAGGATGTTCGCCGGTCGGTCCGAGGCCGCGGTATCCCTGTTCAGTCGAGCTCGGCGCCGGTCAGCAGGCGGTAGGCCTCGCGGTATTTCTCGCGGGTTCTGGCCACGACGTCGTCCGGCAGGGCCGGCGCCGGCGGCTGGCGGTTCCAGTGCACCGCGTCCAGATGATCCCGGACGAACTGCTTGTCGAAGCTCGGCTGCGCCACCCCCGGCCGATACGTCGCGCGGGGCCAGAAGCGGGACGAATCGGGGGTGAGCGCCTCGTCGATCAGGATGATCTCGTCGCCCTCGCCGAAGTCCTTGCCGGGCGGCGCGCCGCCGTCCGCCCGCAGCAATCCGAACTCGAACTTGGTGTCGGCGACGATGATGCCGCACGACTCGGCGTGCTCGGCCCCGTGCGCGTAGAGCGCCAGGGTCAGCTCTCGGAGCCGGGCGAGCAGCCGGGGGCCGACGATCTCGGCCGCCTGCTCGGCCGTGATGTTCTCGTCGTGGCCGGTGCTCGCCTTGGTCGCGGGCGTGAAGATGGGTTCCGGCAGCCGGTCCGACTGCTGCAGGCCGGCGGGAAGCTCGACGCCGCAGACAGCACCGGTACGCCGATAGTCGGCGCAGCCCGAGCCGGCGAGATACCCGCGGGCGACGCACTCGACGGGAATCGGCTCGGTGCGCCGGACCAGCATCGACCGTCCCCCCAGCGTCTCCGCATGGGGCCGGCAGGCCGCGGGATAGTCGTCCGGATCGGTCGACAGCAGGTGGTTCTCCACGATGGATCCGGTGCGCGCGAACCAGAACGCCGAGAGCTGGGTCAGCACCTTGCCCTTGTCGGGAATCGTCGATCCGAGCACCAGGTCGTAGGCGGAGATGCGGTCGGTCGCAACCATCAGGAGATGGTCGCCGGCCGCGTAGAGATCGCGAACCTTGCCGCGGCGCTGCGGTTCCAGTCCCTCCAACGACGTTTCGAAGAGTGCGGGTGCGGACGTCACGATGACCTCACTGGGTGCGAGAAGGGGCGTCGGCATCGTCGATGGAGACGACCGATGCCCGGGAGCATGTAGAATCGTAGCTTACCGAAGAGACGCGCAGGCGGCAAGGAGGCGCGGTCATGGGCTGCATGCCTCCGGTCCGGTTCTCGCCGTCGCGGCCTGCGCGCGATTTCTTCCTGCAACCCGATCACGCCTGTCGGCGCCTCGCAGACAGGCGCCGCGCCGGCCGGATTCCACGGACACACTACTGCGAGAGACTTCCGCACGCATGCGCAATCATCTTCGGACCGTCGGGGTTGTCGGGCTGGCCGCGGCCCTCATGGCGTGGGTGTTTCGAAGCACCGACCTGGCTTCGGTGTGGACGGAGATCGGGCAAGCCCGCCCCGACCTGATCGGGGCGTCGGTGGCCGGGATCGCCGTGGCCTACGTGGTTCGCGTGAAGCGATGGCAGCTGTTGCTGGCGCCCCTCGGAGCGGTCGGCTTCGGGGCGGCGACCCGCGCAACCGTCATCGGGTTCGCCTCGTCGACCATCGTGCCGCGTCTGGGCGAGGTCGTGCGGCCCTATCTCCTCGCACGCCGCGAGCAGCTCAGCATGAGCGCCACCCTCGCGACGATCGTGGTCGAGCGTCTGCTGGACATGCTGGCGGTGATTCTGCTCTTCGGGCTGTTTCTGCTGGCGTTCAGCAGCCAGTTGCCCAGTACCGACGAACAGGTCCTCGGCGCCCTCAAGGCGGGCGGGCTGGCGGTTGCCGTCGGCGCCGGCGTGGTGTTGACGCTGGTCTCCGCCGCGGCGCGTCGTCCCGAGTGGGTCGTCGCCATCGCGGCCTGGGCCGAGCGCCGGGCGCCGCATGGTCCGGGCGCGACCGCGAGTCGTTTCATCACGCGTTTCAGCGCGGGGCTCGGTGCGGCCCGCGATCCGGGGCGGTTGCTGCAGGCCGTGCTGTGGTCGCTGCTGATGTGGCTGCTGGTCAGCGCCACCGCCTGGTGGGGCTGTCGGGCGTTCGGGATCGCATTGCCGCCCAGCGGCGGTCTGCTGTTGATGGTGCTGATGGCGCTCGGCGTCGCGGTGCCGACGCCGGCCGGCGTCGGCGGATTCCACGCGGCGGTCCAGGTGGGGTTGACCGGCTTCTACGACGTGCCGGTGGACGCGGCGGTCGGCGCGGCCCTGGTGTTGCACGCCGCAACGTTCGCCCCGGTGACGATCGCCGGGATGGCGTGGATGGTGCGCGACGGAATCACGTTCCGGGGGATGGTGAACCTGACCTCGACGGCGGGGCCGCGCGGTGACGGCGCCGGCGCGTCGCGGCCCGTGGTCCAGGAGCCCCTGGCGGAAGCCGGCGTCGCGCCGGGATCGGGGAGGCGCCTGCCCGACAAGGCGTGACGAGGAAGCATGTCGGGCATATGCGACCGAGGCACGACGCAGTCAGGCCTTTCCACGGTTCCTGGGGCGCCCGCCCCGCTGAGCGCGCATCGCGGGGACGCCGCTCGGCGTAAGCGGGCGGCGATGAGGGACCGGAAGGTTCGGAGATCACCATGAAGTGCCCGTTCTGCGGCCATCTCGGCGACAAGGTCGTCGATTCGCGCGAGAGCCGGGAAGGCGAGGTCATTCGCCGCCGGCGCGAGTGCCTGGCGTGCGCCCGGCGTTTCACGAGCTATGAGCGGATCGACGAGATTCCGTACATGGTCGTGAAGAAGGACGGCAGCCGCGAGCGGTTCGAGCGCCAGAAGGTGACGTCCGGGATGCTGAAGGCGTGCGAGAAACGGCCGGTGACGGTGGCGGCGGTCGAAGCGATGGCCGATCGGGTGGAGGCGATTCTCCAGGAGCGCCCCGAGAAGGAGATTCCGACGGCGGAGATCGGGACGTTCGTGATGCAGGAGCTCAGGCGTCTCGACAAGGTCGCCTACGTCCGGTTCGCCTCGGTGTATCGGCACTTCCGGGACGTCGGCGAGTTCATGACCGAGCTGCAGGGCCTGCTCGACACCAAGGACTGAGGCGCGGCGGTCACGTCGCCGCGGTGGTCCCGGGTGGCGGGGACGCGTTCCGGGGCGCGATGCGGCGGTCCAGCACGCGCTGCATCGTGAACTCGTCGATGCGGAGGGCGTGCGCGGCGGCCGGCACGAGGGCGGCGGTTGGAACGAGGCCGACGATCTCGCTGTTGACGACCTCGACTCCGTGCCCGGCCGCGGCTTGCCGGACGGCTTCGAATACGCGGTGCAGGGGCGTCCGCTCGAAGTCCACGAGGTTTATCGACACCTGCACCACGTCGGGGCGCGTGGTTGCCACGCCGATCGCCTTGACCGCGTCGAGACCCCCGTTCGACGCCCGTATCGCCCGGGCGATGCGGCGGGCGACGGCGAGCTCGCCGGTGTCGAGGTTCACGTTGAAGGCTATCAACAGGCGTCTGGCGCCGATGGCGGCGGCTCCGCCCGACGGATGCGGCGTCGCGGGACCGAAGTCGGGCCGCCACTCCGGCCGGCGCATCTTCTCGCCCAGGTTCTCGAAGCCGCCCCGGCGAATCCGCTCGAGGCGCTGTCGGCCCGGCGTGCGGGCGGCCTGCTCGTACAGGTAGACCGGCAGGTCGAATCGCCGGGCGATGGTCTCGCCGAGCTCGGTCGCCAGCGAGACGCACGCGGGCATGCCGCCGGGGTCCAGGGGAACCAGGGGGACCACGTCCACGGCGCCGATACGGGGATGGACGCCGGTATGGGTGCGGAGATCGATGCGGGCGAGCGCGGCGGCGAAGAGCTCGTGGAGGGCGGCCTTCAAGGGAGCCGCCTCGCCGACCAGCGTGAAGACGGTGCGGTTGTGGGCAGAATCGGACGACGTGTCGAGCAGAGCCGCCCCGGGCACGCCGGAGACGGCGGCGGCGAGGGCGTTGATCACCTCTCTGCGCCGCCCCTCGCTGACGTTGGGAACCGCTTCGATCAGGCCCATGCCGCAGGTATAGCACAGACCATGGGGTTCGGCGGCGGCCCGCGGATGCCGGCTGGTACAATGGCCCCTGCCATGGGCGTCGTTCCCCGCAGAGGGTGTCAGAAACACCGTTGCGTTCGACCGGCGCCGCGCGTCGAGCGCGGGGCTCCCGGCGTGACCATGCGGTTGCCGTCACGATGGGGGTCGCCGACCACCGGCAGACGCGGGAGGCGGTCCTGACCCCTTCTCGTCGCGACCGGGCCGAGCTCCGCCGGGATACGCGTTCCTCAACGGACCCGGACGTACCCGCCTCTTCCGTTGCAGACCTGCAGCTGTTCCCGCCGGAGCCGGATACCGGGGCCCCGCAACCGCGGGTTCGGGCGCCGCTCCGAGTGCGGCGATCGTCGCACCTGGAGCGGCGCGAGCGGCCGGGTGGACCGACGCGCCGCCCGTCTTCCGATGCGGCATCCCCGGCGATCCAGCCGGTCAGGCTGCGGCCGGCGCGGCCGAGCCTGCGCATGGTGGCCGGCGGTTTGGACCTCCTGCTGCTGGCCGGTCTCGATGCGGCGGTGGTGTGGCTGACCCTTCGGCTCGCCGGGTTGGACCTGCAGTCGTTCGACGTCCTGCCGCTGCCGCCCCTGGCCGCGTTCTTGTGCCTGCTGAATGCGGGGTACGTGGTCGGCCTGACGGCGGCGGGAGGCCAGACGATCGGCAAGATGGCGTGGGGTCTGCGGGTGACGGATGCCGGAGGGCGTCCGGTCTCGGTCCCGAAGGCCGTGGTTCGGACCCTGTGGGCCACGGTCTCCCTGGCGGCCGGCATCGGCGTCGTCTGGATGTTCTTCGAGCCCGAGGGCCGTGCCCTGCACGACGTGCTGGCGGGCACCCGCGTACTGGCCGTGCCGCCGGCCGCGCGCCGACCGCCACGGGAAGGCGGGATGGTGTGACGGGGCCTCCGGCGGAGGGATGGCTTCAACGGGTGGCCCTCGGTATCGCCACCGTCGGCCCCTGCGGCCACGCGCCGGCCGCCCCCGGAACCGTCGGGTCGGCGGCGGGGTTGATGCTGTTCTGGGCGGTCCGGGCCTCGGGATCGTTGGCGGTCGAGGGACTGGTGCTGCTGGCGGTGACCGCGATCGGGGTGGTGGTCGCGTCGCGGGCCGAGGCAGCGTATCGACGCCGGGACCCCGGCCTCATCGTCATCGACGAGACCGCGGGGATGCTGCTGACGCTGGCCGCGGTCCCCGTCGGCCTCGGGGGCGCGGTGGTCGGATTCATCGCATTCCGCCTGTTCGACATCGTGAAGCCGTTTCCCGCCCGCCGGGCGGAACGGCTGCCCCGGGGGTGGGGGGTGATGGCGGACGATCTCGTCGCCGGGCTGTACGCGCAGGCGCTGCTTCGTCTCCTCCTCTGGCTGGCGGGAGTCTGAATTCCCCCTGGCAGGTTCGCTGAACTGGGACCGATGCGACCGACGACCGCCCCGGGTTCGGGCCAGCCGCTCTCGACGGCCGAGATCATCGCGGTGGGGACGGAGCTGCTGACCCCGTTCCGGTCCGATACGAACTCGTTGTTCCTGACGGCGGGGCTCAACGAGCTCGGCATCGTCGTCCGGCGCAAGTCGATTGTCGGCGACCACGTCGACGATCTCGCGGCCGCCGTGCAGGCGGCGCTCGCGCGGGTCGATCTGCTCGTGATCTGCGGTGGGCTCGGCCCGACCGAGGACGACCTGACGCGCGAGACCGTCGCCAGGGTGCTCGACCGCCCGCTGCAGGAAGATCCGGCCATCCTCGAGCGGTTGCAGGCGCGTTTCGCCCGTCGCGGATGGACGATGCCGGACAACAACCGGCGGCAGGCGCGGGTGCCGTCGGGCGCGGTGGTGCTCGCCAACCCGCGGGGCACCGCGCCGGGGCTCTGGATGGAGCACGGCGGGCGGGTCGTCGTCCTCCTGCCGGGTCCGCCGCGCGAGCTCGAGCCGATGTTCACGGCGCTGGTGCAGGGCCGGCTGGCCGCGCGGGCGACGGCAAGGCGGCTGTATCGGCGGGTGCTGCGGGTGGCGGGCCGCGGGGAGTCGCATGTCGAGGAGCGGGCCCAACCGGTCTACGAACGATGGCGCCAGGCCGAGCCGGCGGTCGAGACGACGGTGCTGGCGTCGCCGGGGCTGGTCGAGTTGCACCTGTCGACCCGGGCCGATTCGGAGCCGGCCGCCGCCGCGGTCCTCGACGGGGCGACGGGGGAGCTGGCGGAGGCGCTGGGAAATCACCTGTTCAGTACCGATGGCCGTGCGCTGCCGGAAGTCGTGGGGGCGTTGCTCGCGCGCGGCGGCCTCCGGGCGGCGGTGGGGGAATCGTGCACCGGTGGACTCGTGATGGCGCGGCTCGTGGATGTGGCGGGCAGCTCCACGTACCTCGATGTCGGCGTCGTCGCCTACTCCAATGCCGTCAAGCAGGCGGTGCTCGGGGTCGCCCCGGCGGTTCTGGAGGCTCATGGCGCGGTCAGCGAGGCGGTGGCGCTGGCGATGGCGGAGGGGGCGCGGCGGGTGGGCGGCGCCGACCTCGGCGTCGGCGTCACGGGGGTGGCGGGGCCCGGCGGCGGTACCGAGGGCAAGCCCGTCGGCACCGTGTGTATCGCGGTCGTGGGCCCGGGAACCGCGGAGGCGGCGACCACCGTGCGACTGCCCGGCGACCGTGCGATGGTCCGGGGTCAGGCTGCCCGCATCGCGTTGGACCTGCTGCGGCGGGCGCTCCTGCGCGGCGCGGGGGAGCGTGAGACTCTTCGCCGCGATTGATCCGGATCCGGCGGCCCGGGCCGCGGCCGCGCGCGCCGCTCGCGCCCTGGCCGGCCGTCTGGAGGGCGACGCGCCGGCCGGCCGTCCGGAGAGCGGCGGGCCGGTGCGGATACGGTGGGTCGCACCGGAACGGCTGCACGTCACGCTCCGTTTCCTCGGCGAGGTGACGGAGGCCGATGCCGATGCGGTGCGGGGCGTGCTTCGGTCGCCCTTCGAAACCGGGGCGTTCACCGCCCGGATGTCGGGGCTCGAACGGTTTCCGGCGTCCGGCGCACCCCGCGTGGTGTGGTTGGGCATCGACGAGGGACGGGACGGGTTCGCCGCCGTCAGGACCGAGCTCGACCGCCGGCTGGCGTCGGTGGGGTGGCCGCCGGAGACCCGGCCGTTCCGCGTGCATCTCACGCTGGGACGGATGCAACGGTGGCCGGCGCGGAGCCGGCACGACGTGGCGCGGGCCCTGTCGGACCTTCGGCCGGAGACGCCGCGGTGGCTGGTCGACCGCGTGACCTTGTACGAGAGCCGGCAGACGCATCGCGGCGCCCGGTACGTCGTGCTCGAATCGGCTGCCCTGCGTCGGTCCGCCGGCGCATGAACGTGTACAGTGGATCGCAGTGATGGTGATGGCGGTGGCGACGCGGGTGGATCGATGAAAGAGGTGGCGGTTCTGGGGGCCGGTGCCTGGGGCACCGCGCTGGCGATACATCTCGAGCGGATCGGGAAACGGTCGCGGCTGTGGGGGCGCGACCCCGAGCTGGTGGATCGGTTGCGGCGGGATCGCGTCAATCGACCGTACCTGCCGGGAGCCATGCTTCCACCGTCGGTCACACCGACGGCGTCGCTCGAAGAGGCGACTCACGGGGTGGACGCCGTGGTGCTGGCGGTGCCGTCGCACAGCGCCCGGGCCCTCCTGCGCCGCGCCGAGCCGATGCTCGGTTCGGAAACGACGATCGTGAGCGGGACCAAGGGGTTCGAGGCCGGCTCGCTGAACCGCATGTCGGAGGTGATCGAGCAGGAGCTGGGCCCGTCGCGCCCGGTGGTGGTGCTCTCCGGTCCGTCGTTCGCGGCCGAGATCGCACGGTCCGCTCCCACCGCGGTGTCGGTGGCGAGTCGACGCAGGGATGCCGTCCGCAGGGTGCAGCAGGAGCTTCGGGCGGGCGCGTATTTCCGGCTGTACGCCAGCGACGACGTCATCGGCGTCGAAGTGGGGGGGGCGATGAAGAACGTGATCGCCATTGCCGCCGGCGTCGTCGATGGGCTGGGTCTGGGACCGAATGCCCTGGCCGCCGTCATCACTCGCGGTCTGGCGGAAATTTCCCGATTGGCGTGCGCTCTCGGAGGACGGCGCGAGACCCTGGCCGGGTTGAGCGGGCTGGGCGATCTGGTGCTGACCTGCACCGGGGGGCTGAGCCGGAACTGGCACGTCGGCCGCGAGCTCGGCCGCGGTCGGACGCTCGATGAGATACTGGCGGGCATGCGGTCGGTGGCCGAGGGCGTCAAGACCACCGACGCGGCCCTGGAGCTGGGACGCCGGCACGACGTGGATCTGCCGATTGCCGTCCAGATGGGCGCGGTCCTGGCCGGTCGGATCGACGTTCGGGCGGCCGTCGAGGAGCTCATGCTGCGCCGGCAGCGGCATGAATCGGACCTGTGAGAGAGGGGAATCGTGAGCTTCCTTGAACGGCTCCGGACCGGCCTGCGGCGGACCGCGGGCCAGCTGCGGGGGCGTCTCGACGATATGCCGGATGCCCAACCCGCCGCCGGTGGGGCGCCGGGCCGCGGCGCGCCGGACGGCGCGGCCGCTCCCATCGACACCCTCGACACGCTGGAGGAGATCCTGCTCGAAGCGGATCTCGGGGTCGCCGCGACCACCCGTCTCGTCGAAGCGGTGCGCGATCGGGCCGGCAACGGGGATCTGCGCTCGGTCGTCAAGGCGGAGCTGCTGCGGGTGCTCGATTCCCCCGGTCCGGCCGCCGCAGCCGCCGAACGACCCCGTGTGGTGCTCGTCGTCGGGGTCAACGGGACCGGCAAGACCACGACCGTGGGCCGGTTGGCGCGGTTGCTCATGCAGGCCGGCGAGCGGCCCGTCATCTGCGCCGCGGACACGTTTCGGGCGGCGGCGGTCGAACAGCTGGAGGTCTGGGCCCGTCGCGTGGAAGCCGACTTCGTCCGGGCCCGTCCCGGCGCCGACCCGGCGGCGGTGGTCTTCGACGCGATCTCCTCCGGGAAGGCGCGGGGGCGCGATGCGATCCTCGTCGACACCGCCGGGCGCCTCCACACCCGTTCCAATCTGATGGGCGAGCTCGAGAAGATTCGGCGGGTGGCGGGGCGGGCGGTCGCGGGGGCGCCCCACGAGACCCTTCTCGTGCTCGATGCCACGGTGGGGCAGAACGGTTTGTCCCAGGCCCGGGCCTTCCTCGAGTCGGCGGGGGTGACGGGAATCGTGCTGACGAAGCTGGACGGCACCGCGAAGGGCGGGATCGCGGCGGCGATCACGGCCGAGCTGGGGGTGCCCATCCGCTACGTGGGGGTCGGAGAGCAGATCGACGATCTGCTCCCGTTCTCGCCGGTGGAGTACGTGGACGCCCTGTTCGAATCGGGATGGTGACCCGGAGGTCGATGCGCGGCGACCCTGTCTCGCGGCTCTCGCCCGGCATGACCGACGATGCGCTGATGGATCTGGCCCTGGATCTCGCGGCGCGCGGGCGCGGGTCCACCAGCCCCAATCCGATGGTGGGGGCGGTCGTCTGGAACGGGGGCCGGATCGTGGGCCGCGGGCATCACGTCCGGGCCGGCGCCCCCCACGCCGAGATTGTCGCCCTCGAGGAGGCTGGCGCGGCGGCGCGGGGGGCGACGCTCTATTGCACCCTCGAGCCCTGTTGCCACACCGGTCGGACCGGTCCCTGCGTGGACCGCATCGTCGAGGCCGGCTTGCGCAAGGTCGTGGTCGGTGTCGAGGACCCCGACCCGCGCGTGGACGGCGGGGGCATCCGGTCTCTGCGCGCCCGCGGGATCGAGGTCGCGGTGGGGGTCGGCCGCCGACGCGCGGCGCGCCTGAACGAGGCGTTCTTCACCGTGAAGCGGCGGGGGCGGCCGTTCGTGACCCTGAAGGCGGCGGTGAGTCTGGACGGACGCATCGCCGCCGCCCCCGGCCGGCGGACCCCCCTGAGCGGCCCGCGGTCGCAGGACCACGCCCAGGGGGTGCGGGCGGCGGTGGACGCCATCGGCGTCGGGTCCGAGACGGTGCTCGTGGACGATCCGCGGCTGACCGCGCGGGGCCCCGCCCGGCGGCGTCCGTTCGTTCGGGTCCTGTTCGACACGCGGATGCGTACGCCGCCGGACGCGCGGGTGCTGACGACGTTGACACAGGGTCCGGTCGTGGTCATGACCACGCAGGACGCGGTGGACGCCTGGCCGGACCGGGCGGCGGCGCTGGAGAGGGCCGGCGCCACCGTCGAGCGCCTGGTGGCGCGCGATCCCGCCCTGGCGGTGTCGCGGCTCCTGTCGTACGGCGTGAGCGACCTGTTGCTAGAGGGCGGAGCCGAGGTCCATCGCGCGGCGTGGACGGCGGGGATCGTCGATCGGGTACGGCTGTATTTGTGTCCGGCGACCCTGGGGCCGGCCGGAGTCCCCTGGATGGCGGACGCGCGTTTCTCTCTTGCCGCCCTCGGCCGGGTGCGGACCCGGTGCCTGGGCGAGGACGTCCTGTTGGAGGCCGATGTTCAACGGTTTGATTGAGGGGCTCGGCGAGGTGACCGAGCTGGCGCCGATCCCCGAGGGATTGCGGCTGGGGATACGGACCCCGGTGGCGTGCGAGCTGGCCCTGGGAGAGAGCATCGCGGTCAACGGCGTCTGCCTCACGGTGATCCGCGCGGACGAGGCGTCGTTCTCCGCCGAGGTGTCGCCCGAGACGAGGCGGGTGACCAATCTGGGCGCGCTCCGCCTGCGAGACGCGGTGAACCTGGAGCGGTCCATGCGTGCGGATACGCGGGTGGGCGGCCACTTCGTGCAGGGACACGTCGACGGCACCGGCCGGATCGAAGGCATTCGGCACGAGGCCGAGTTCCACTGGATCTCGGTGTCGTTTCCCGCCGAGCTGTCGCCCTACCTGGTTCGCAAGGGATCGATTGCCGTTGACGGCATCAGCCTGACGGTGGCCGGACTGCGGGACACCGGTTTCGATGTGCAGATCGTGCCCTTCACCTGGGACCACACCACCCTGGGGCGGGCGCAGGTCGGCACGGTCGTCAACCTCGAGTGCGATATCATCGGCAAGTACGTCGTCCGGGCCCTGGAGGTCGGAGAATTCGGGAGATCCGGGCCGGCTGGCGGCGGGCGGGAATCGGCGCCGTAGCGGCGCGGATCCCTGGGTGGTCGGTTGGGCAGGATGCGGCGCCGCGAGGCGGCGGTTTCCGGGCGAGGAGCGTCATGGCTGAGCAGAGCACGCGTGAGCGGAGCGGTCGAGAGCGGTTGACGCTGGCCGACGAGCCGCGTCGCGGGCCGTTCGCCCCCGTCGGGGAGGCGGTGGATGCAATTCGCGAGGGACGGATGGTCATCGTCGTCGACGACGAGGACCGCGAGAACGAAGGCGATCTGACGATAGCGGCCGAGAAGACGACCCCCGAGCTGATCAACTTCATGGCGAAGCACGGCCGGGGCCTGATCTGTCTCCCGATGATCGGAGACTGGCTCGACCGTCTGGACATTCCGCTCATGGTGCGGGAGAACACGTCGCAGTTCGCTACCGCCTTCTGCGTGTCGATCGAGGCGAAGGAGTCGACGAGCACCGGGATCTCGGCGTCCGATCGGGCCGCCACCGCGAAGGCCGCGGCGGACCCGGCCACCAAGCCTCGGGATCTTGCCCGTCCCGGTCACATGTTCCCCTTGCGGGCGCGGGACGGCGGGGTGCTGGTGCGGGCCGGCCAGACCGAAGCCGCCGTCGACCTCGCGCGGATTGCCGGTCTTCATCCGGTCGGCGTCATCTGCGAGATCATGAACGACGACGGCACGATGGCCCGGGTGCCGCAGTTGCAGCGCTTCGCCCGCCGGCACAAGCTGCCCATGATCACGATCGCCGACCTCATCAAGTACCGCATGCGCAACGAGCGGCTGGTGCGGCAGGTGGCGTCGTCGAAGCTGCCCACCGAACACGGTGACTTCGAGCTGGTGGCGTTCGAGAGCATCGTCAACGGCGAGACGCACGTGGCGCTGGTGCGGGGCGAGATCGGGGATGGTGAGGACGTGCTCGTAAGGGTGCATTCCCGCTGCCTGACCGGCGAGGTCTTCCATTCCGCCCGATGCGACTGCGGTCCCCAGCTCAACGCGGCGATGGAGCGGATTGCGGCCGAGGGCCGGGGGATTCTCCTGTATCTGAACCAGGAGGGTCGCGGCATCGGCCTGACCAACAAGATCCGCGCCTACCATCTCCAGGACCAGGGATACGACACGGTGGAGGCCAACGAGCGGCTCGGGTTCAAGCCCGACCAGCGCGACTACGGGATCGGCGCGCAGATTCTGGGCGAGCTCGGGGTGAAGAACATGCGGCTTCTGACCAACAACCCCCGCAAGTTCATCGGGCTCGAGGGATATGGATTGTCGGTGGTGGCCTCGATCGCCCTCGAGGTGCCGACCAGCGGACCGGCCCGTTCGTACCTTCAGACCAAGAAGGCCAAGTTGGGACACACCCTGAAATCTGTGTGAGCGGACGCGCCGCACGCTTCCCCGGCCGCATTTCCATTGACAAGAGGCGCCGGTAGAGCGCTATCATAAGCGGTTACGTCTGATCCCCTTCCCCCTGGTTACAGATGTTCGGCTCGCTGAGTGAACGACTGCAATCGGTGTTCGCCGCCGTGC
The DNA here is from genome assembly GCA_965206705.1 of Vicinamibacterales bacterium. Lineage (GTDB taxonomy): Bacteria > Acidobacteriota > Vicinamibacteria > Vicinamibacterales > UBA8438 > JAJEEA01. Next base: position 371,714 of record CBDBKJ010000004.1, read on the forward strand.
GCCGCGATGCTCGACTGACTCCCGAGTCGGTCGAAACCGCGTTGCGCGAGATCCGGCTGGCCCTCCTCGAGGCGGACGTCAACTTCAAGGTCGTCCGCGCTTTTACCGATCGGGTGCGCGACCGCGCCGTCGACCGCGCGGTTCTGGAGAGCCTGACCCCGACCCAGCAGGTCGTGGCGATCGTGCGCGACGAGCTCCGGGCGTTGCTGGGCGACGGGAAGGGCGGCCTGCCGCCGAGCCGCCAACGCCCGCAGGTGGTGCTGCTGCTGGGGCTGCAGGGGGCGGGAAAGACCACCACCACCGTCAAGCTGGCGAAGTGGCTGGAGCGGCAGGGGCGGCACGCGCTGGTGGTGTCGACCGACGTGCGGCGGCCGGCCGCCATCGAGCAGTTGCGAGTGCTGGCCGCCGACGCCGGCATTCGGGTGCACGAGCCGGATCCCGGGACGGGTGTGGCGGCTCGGGCCGAAGGGGCCGTCGAGTCGGCGCGAGCCATGGGATTCGACGCGGTGCTCGTCGATACCGCGGGACGGCTGCATATCGCGGACGACCTGATGCGCGAGCTGGAAACGGTGAAGGCCACGGTAGAGCCGTCGGATCTGCTCTACGTGGCGGACGCCATGACCGGTCAGGACGCGATCAAGAGCGCCGGGGAGTTCAACCGGCGGATCGGGATCGACGGCGTCGTGCTGACCAAGATGGATGGGGATGCCCGGGGTGGCGCGGCCCTGTCGGTGGTCTCGGTGGTCGGGGTGCCGGTGGCCTTCGTCGGCGACGGCGAGCGGATCGACGACTTCCATCCGTTCCATCCGGACCGGCTGGTGTCGCGCATGCTCGGGATGGGCGACGTATTGTCGCTCGTCGAGAAGGCGGAGCAGGTGGTCAGCCACGAGGAGGCGTCGCGGCTCGAGCGCAAGCTCCGGCGCAACGACTTCACCCTGCAGGACATGCGGGATCAGCTGACCGCCGTGAAGCGGATGGGGCCGCTGGATCGCCTGATGGATCTCATTCCCGGGATGGGGCAGATGGCCTCGCAGCTGCCCGGCGAAGTGGACGCGGGGGCGCTCGGGCGGACCACGGCCATGATCGACTCGATGACTCCGCGGGAGCGGGCCCAGCATCAGATCATCAACGGCAGCCGCCGGCGCCGGATCGCCCGCGGGAGCGGGACGACGGTCCAGGAGGTCAATCGTCTCTTGAAGCAGTTCATCGAGATGCGCCGAGTGCTGCGCTCGGTCGGCACGGCGTCTCGGGCTCGAAAAGGGAAGCGCGGCCGTCGGGCCATGGCCCTGCCGCCGGGGATGCGGTTTCCCGGACGATAGTCCTCGGAATCTGTGCGGCGGAAGCGCGGGTCGGAGGTTGGTTGGGCGGTGAGCGGAGCCGCCGGGCGGCGGTTGCCGCCGGAGGCCTGCACCGCGGGAACGGAGCGCGCGGGATGAGGAGAAGACAGGCGACATGTTGACTATTCGATTGAGTCGGGTCGGGACGACGAAGCGGCCGTTCTATCGCGTGGTGGTGATGGAATCGGGGGCGCCGAGGGACGGTCGGTTCGTCGAGTTGCTGGGGCACTACAATCCGCGCACGGAGCCGGAGGTGGTCGAGGTCGACCACGACCGGGTGGCGTACTGGATCGGCAAGGGGGCGCGTCCGTCCGACACCGTCCGCACGTTGCTTGTGCGGCATCCCGCTCCGCCGGCGCCGCCCGGAGAGCCGGAGGCGTCCGACACCGCTCCCGCGCCATCGGGTGGCGACGAGCCCGCGGTGACCGCATGAGCCGTGCTCGGGATGTCGTAGAGCTCATCGCCCGCGAGCTGGCGGATCGTGCCGAGGATGTCTCCGTGACGGAGCGGGACGCGCAGGACACGACCTACGTCGAGCTGTCGACCGCCGGTCAGGACCTCGGCCGCATGATTGGACGTCAGGGCCGCACGGCGGCGTGCATACGGTTGCTGGCGACGCTCGCGGCCGAGACGGAGGAGCGACGCGCCGTCGTCGATTTCGTCGACGATCGGTAGCGGGGGGCGGTTGTGGAGGCATCGGCGCGGGAGGCCGCCGAGGGCGTATCGGCCGGCCGTCGTCTCGCTGTCGCGGGTCTGGAGAATCGAGCCGCGGCGGTGCTCGACTGGGATGCGATGATCACGGTCGGGTTCATCGCGCGGCCGCACGGGAACGCCGGCCGGGTCGTCATCAATCCGGATACCGATTTCGTCGAGGAGCGGTTCGGGACGGGAAACGCCGTCTACGTTCGCCGCCGGGAGGAAGTTGAACGGCTCGTGATCCGTGACGTGCGCTTTCACCGGGGCCGGCCCATCGTCGGCTTCGATGGAGTCGCGACCATCCCGGGTGCGGAAGCGTTGGCGAGCGCCGAGGTCCGGGTGCCGCCGGAGGCCCTGGGAGACCTGCCGGCCGATACGTTCTACTATCATGAGTTGATCGGATGCCGGGTGGAGACGGTCGGGGGGCATGTGGTGGGAGCGGTCCTCTCGATCGAGGGAGGTGGTGACGTGCACCGGTTGGTCATCGAAGACGCCTCCGGCGAGGTGCAGGTGCCGCTGACCGCTCCGATCTGCGTTCGTGTCGATCCGCGGGAGCGGGTGATCGTCCTCGACCCCCCGGAGGGACTGCTGGATCTCAACCGTTCGCGTCGTTCCCGCGGCGACGCCGGGTGATGGAGGGCGATACTGAGGTTCGACATCGTCACCGTTTTCCCGCAGATGATGCAGTTGATGATGCGGGAGGGTGTGCTGGGCCGGGCGCTGGAGCGTGAGATCGTGCAGCTCGGCGTACACGATTTGCGGGAGTACACGACGGACCGGCATCGCACCGTCGACGACGTGCCCTACGGCGGGGGACCGGGGATGGTGTTGAAGGCAGAGCCGTTCGTGGATGCGGTTGCCGCCATTCGGAACCGATACGGCCCGCCGGATGCGGTGGTGCTGATGTCGCCGCAGGGCCGGTCGTTCTCGCATGATGAGGCTCTGCGGCTGAGCCGGTTGCGCCATGTCGCGCTGCTCTGCGGCCGCTACGAGGGGGTCGACGAGCGCGTGCGGGAGCTGGTGGCGACGGAAGAGATCTCCATCGGCGACTACGTGCTGACCGGCGGGGAGTTGCCGGCGGCGGTGGTGGTCGACGCGGTTGCCCGGTTCGTGCCCGGCGTCGTGGGCGACGCCCGCTCGGTCGACGACGATTCGTTCGTGCGCGGGCTGTTCGATCATCCGCACTTCACGAGACCGGCGGTGATCGACGCGCACGCGGTGCCCGAGGTCCTGCTGTCGGGGCACCATGGCGAGATCCGCCGCTGGCGAAAGCGCGAGGCGTTGAAGCGAACGTTGGCGCGACGGCCGGACCTGCTGGACGCCGCGGCCCTGGACGGCGAGGATCGGGAAATCCTGGAGGCGTTGAAGAGCCGTGTTCGCGAGGAGTGATCGGACTTCGCGGACGCGAATTTGTGCGGCGGGCGGGCCGGCGGGAACCGGCGCGGCGCGCTGAGGCTGGAGCGGTCAGATGAATGCCATCGAGACGATAGAACAGGAGCAACTGCGTGAGCGCCCGGATCTTCGACCGGGCCTGACGGTTCGCGTGCACGTCAAGATCCGGGAGGGAGAGAAGGAACGCATCCAGGTCTTCGAGGGGGTGGTCATCTCCATTCGCCGCGGCGGGCCCCGGGCGACGTTCACGGTGCGGAAGGTGTCGTTCGGACAGGGCGTCGAGCGCATCTTTCCGTTGCACTCGCCGTCGATCGACAAGATCGAGGTCGGACGCGCGGCGCGGGTGCGGCGGGCCAAGCTCTACTTCCTTCGCGGCCTGCGGGGCCGTGCGGCCCGCCTGCGCGAACGGCGACGGCCCACCGAGGGATCGAAGAAAAAGAAGTAGTGGGTCGAACCCGGGCGTCCCGGAATCGGCGGCCGTCGGCGCGGCGCACGGCGGAGAACGAGCTGCACCGGATCGGGTTCGTCCGGATCGCCGGGGTCGACGAGGCCGGCCGGGGAAGTCTGGCGGGGCCGGTGGTGGCCGCCGCGGTGGTGTTGTCTCCCCGGCGCCTCGTCGGGCTTCGGGACTCGAAGCTGCTGACCGGCGCGGCGCGCGAGCGCCTCTACGACCGGATCACGGATTCCTGTCTGGCGTGGGGGGTCGGCGAGCGGGGGCCGGAAGAGGTGGACCGGATCAACATCCATCGAGCGTCTCTGGCGGCGATGCAGGATGCCCTGCGCGGGTTGGCGCCGTTGCCGGACTTCGTCCTCGTCGATGCGTTCCGCGTCCCGTCGCTCTTCATTCCGCAACGCGGCGTGGTCGGCGGAGATCGGCAATGCGCATGCATCGCGGCCGCGTCGATCGTGGCCAAGGTGACCCGCGACCGTGAGATGGTACGTCTGCATCAGGTGGACGATCGGTACGGATTCGATCGCCACAAGGGATACGCGACCCGGGAGCATCTGGCGGCGGTAGCCCGCTACGGATACTCGCCGGCGCATCGCCGAACGTTTCGACCGTCCTCTTTGTCTGATACCATCGGATAGCGGGCTCGGCCCCTCCGGGAGGGTGAGATTCACCGACTGTCGCGCTTTCTGCTGATCGTCTACTTCCTCGAGACGGGTCTGGTGCTGCTGGTGGCGCCATGGTCGACCGTGTGGGAGCGCAACCTGTTCGTCGAGACTTTGCCGTTCTGGGGCAGCGTGGCTCGTCTGGACGGGGTCCGGGGAGCGGTGTCGGGCGTCGGTCTCGTGAGCCTCGGCATCGGCGTCTGGGAGTTGACGGTCACGTTCGGGGCCGCGATTCTGCGCCGCAGATCCGGACCCGAGCGACTGTCGCCGCCCGCGGTGGAGCGCGCGCTCGCAGAGGAGGCCGGCTCCTGGTTGCGGAAGCCCTGAGCCGCCGGCCGCTCATTGCGCTGGTCACGAGCCGGTGCCGGGTGGCCCCGGAAGGCGGCGGTACCGACCTCGTGGAGAAGCAGATCGCATCTGCGGTCGACGCAGGCGTGGATCTCATTCAGATTCGCGAACCGAACCTGCCGGATCGGCTGCTTTTCGATCTGGTGTCCCGCGCCGTCGACGTTGCGCGAGGAAGCGGGAGTGCCGTTCTGGTCAACGATCGATTCGACGTGGCGTTGGCGGCAGGGGCCGCGGGGGTGCATCTGCGGACCTCTTCGGCTGCCGCGCCGATGATGCTGCGTCATCTGCCTCGCGGGTTCCTGCTGGGACGCTCCGTGCACGGGGCGGCCGAGGCGGCGCGGGTGGCCGCGAAGGGCGGCGTGGACTATCTGACCCTGGGCACGGTGTACGCGTCCGCGTCGAAGCCGGGCTTGCCTCCCTGCGGCGTCGATGCGCTCGCTGCGACGGCTCGGGTGGTGCAGCTTCCGGTGTTGGCGATCGGCGGCGTGACCGTCGAGAGGACCCGGGAAGTGCTGGATGCCGGGGCGGCCGGGGTGGCCGCGATCGGTCTCTTCGCGGAGCCCGGACCCACGGGCAGTTTCGATGCAATAAGCGCAGTGGCAGCGGAGATCCGCCGATGCTCGGAGAAGCACTGAACGTCACGTCGACCGATTCGGACGCGCCGCGCGACCCGTCCTCGGACGTGGGAGGGCGCCTTCGCGCGGCCCGCGAGGCCAGGAACCTGGACCTGCGGGATATTGCCTCGACGACGAAGATCTCCATCGGCGCGTTGGAGGCTCTCGAGCAGAACGATTTCGACCCGTTGCCGGGTGGGATCTTCACGCGGGCGTTCGTGCGAGCCTATGCCAACGAGGTCGGGTTGGATCCTGAGCAGACGACGCGTGACTTCATGGCGCAGGCCCCGGTCGAGGCTATCCAGGAAGTGGCCGCGCAGCACGAGCAGGAGCAGCTGCCCAGCACGCGGCAGGTGGTCGAGACCCTGGTCAAGTTCCTGGTCGTCGGCGTGCCGCTGGCGGTAGTGCTGGTCGTGGGGTTGCGCAGCATGTCGACTGTCTCCCCGGGTCCGGAGAATACGGGCGCGGTGGTCGATGCAGTGCCCGCCCCGCCGCCGTTCCCGCCGGTCGAGAGCGAGAGCGCGGCAGTGACGGCGATCCCGGAGCCGTTGGCCATCGTGTTGCGCCCCCGGGGCGAGAGTTGGGTGTCGCTGACGGTGGACGGCGAACTGATGGTGTCCCGCATCATGCAGGCCGGCGAAGAGGAATCCTATGAGGCCGAGGACGAGATTACCCTCAATATCGGGAACGCCGGGCAATTCGATTTCACGATCAACCAGGAGGCCGGACGTTCCCTCGGCGGCCAGGGCGAGGTGGTGACCGCCCGTATCACGCACGACAACTACCGCAGCTACCTCCAGCCGTGACGCCCCGCGGCGGGATCGCGTCGTCCGCCGCGAGGTCGCCGACACTCCGCCATTCGGCGCCCGGAACCCGGTGCTCACGCTGCCCCGCACGAAGCCGAAACGGCCGGAGACCTTGCCGTCCGAGCACCCGGCTCAGCGCCTCGACCAACCTCGGGCGGTTCCCGGACCTACTCGTGCCGATCCTCGTTCTGGGGTGCGCCCCGCGCATCGGATGCGGGCGCGGCCCCGGCCGGCACGAATCTTCGTTCCTGCGTCGGTCGTCGTTGCCGCATGGTTCTGCCGTGCCCGGGGGCGCCCCGGCGCCTCGCCGAGCGGCCGTCTCGCCGATTGCACCGCGATGGGGGACTGCGTCGGGGCCTCGGAAGCGGTCAGTCGAGGCGTTCGACCCGGAGGCCGTCGAGATCGATCTGACTCTCCAGAAGGCGGGCGCCGGCCCCGGCCACCGCCGCGCGCACTGCGTCGCGGCGGTGCGGTTCGACGAGAAAGAAGACACATCCGCCGCCGCCGGCTCCGCAGACCTTCCCGGCCGCCGCGCCCGCCGCGACCGCGGTCCCGAACAGCCGATCGATCGCCGGCGTGGTGACCCCGGGTGCGAGGGCCTGCCGTTCGCGCCATTCGAGCGTCACCTGTCTCGCGAGCTCCGTCCAATCGTGCCGGGTGAGGGCGTCCCGGGTTGCCGCCGCAATCTCCGCGATGCGGTGGAAGTGCGCCACGATCGTCGAATCGCCCTCGATGTGCCGTCGGGTGATCTCCCAGTTGTTGATGCCGGACGATCGCGAGTCGCCGCTGTAGGCCAGCACGATACGGCGCCCGAGGTCCGCCGGGTCGACGTCGAGCGGAACCCGCCGCACGCCGGCCGGTCCGAGCTCTATCGCCGAGATGCCGCCGTAGTAGGCCGGCCGGTAGTCTTGAACGCCGGTCGGAATCCCCAGGGTGCGGGCCTCCAGGTTCATCGCCAGGGTCAGGAGCTGCTCGGCCGGATAGTCCACCCGGCACCATTCGGCGAGGGCGGCGCATACCGCGACGTTGAGGGCGGAGGAGCCCGCGATGCCGGCTCCCAGGGGCGATGCCGCGCGGGTCGCGATGCGCACGCCGTCGACCTGAAAGAACCGGACGATGTGAGCCAGCAGGCGGTTGTCGCCGTCGGTGGCGAGCTGCCGCCATCCGTCGGCGGACAGCTCGGCGCCGGTATCCTCGGACACGACCTGCAGGCGGCGGTCCGGGCTCGCCGACACCGTGCAGACGGCGCGTTGCCCGATGGCCGCGTTCACCGTCTGCGCGCCCGGGTGAAAGAGATACAGCGGCCAGATGTCGAGGGTGCCGCCGGCGAGATCGATGCGGGTGGGGGCGGAAGCGCGCACTTGCACGCGCGAATTATAATCGCAGGGTGATCGCCCCCCGCCCCGTCCGGCCGTCGGTTCCGGTCCGCAGGCTACTGCCTGGCTTCGAGAGGGAGTGCCGATCGTGACCGCTCTGCATCGTCACGTGGGACAGCTGATGATGGCCGGATTCGGCGGATGCACGGTGCCGGTCGAGCTTCGTGCGCTCGCCCGCGAATGGGATCTCGGCGGGGTCGTGCTGTTCGCGCGCAACGTCGAGGCGCCGGAGCAGGTCGCGGAGCTGACGTTCGAGGTCGAGGGGCTCGCGCGGGAAACACCCTTGTGGATCGGGATCGACCAGGAAGGGGGGCGGGTCGCCCGGCTGCGCGCGCCGTTCACCGAATGGCCGGCCATGGTCAATCTGGGGAGGCATGGCGCCGAGGCCCTGGCGGGACGCTTCGCGCGGGCGCTGGCGGCCGAGCTGGCGGCGGTGGGAGTGACCCTCGATTTCGCGCCGGTCCTCGATCTCCACAACGACACCGCGGATCCGGTGATCGGAGATCGGGCGCTCTCGTCGGACGCCGAGACGGTGGGGCGGCTCGGCTGCAGCATCGTCGCCGGTCTGCAGGAGGGTGGGGTGGCGGCCTGCGCCAAGCACTTCCCGGGACACGGCGATGTCCTCGTCGATTCCCATCGCGAGCTTCCCGTGGTCGAGCACGATCCGGAACGGCTCCGCGCACACGAGATGGCGCCGTTCCGGGCCGCGGCGGCGACCGATGTCGCGGCCGTGATGACCGCGCACGTGGTGTATCCGGCCCTGGACGAGGAGAATCCGGCGACCCTCTCCCGCACCATCGTCGACGGAATTCTGCGGCGCGAGTGCGGTCATCGCGGGCTCATCGTCACCGATGACCTGGAGATGGGCGCGATCACCGCGGACCGGACGGTGGAGCAGGCGGCAGTCCAGGCCATCGAGGCCGGGTGCGACACCCTCCTCGTCTGCGGGGCATCGGTCGAACGTCATGCGTCGGTCCTCGAGGCGATCATTCATGCGGTCGAGGCCGGCGAGCTGGATCGCCGGCGGGTCGAGGAGGCGTGGGCCCGGCAACAGCGTGTCAAGGCGCGTTTTCTGGCCGGCGACCGGCCGCGCCGTCCGCTGTCGCCCCGGCAGATTCTGGAACGGATCGGTTCCGCCGAGCACCAGTCGGTGGCGGAAGCGATCGCACGAGCCTGATGGGGAGCCGCGGTCCGAGTTCCAGGCTGTCGCTCGGGGGTGTGTCGAACACGCCTGAAGCCATGCGACGCGGGACCGCGGGGTTCGACGCCAGATGCTGAAGCCCCGCCGCCTCTTTTCGGGTGACCGGATCGCGGTCGTGGCGCCCGCGAGTCCGTTCGACCGGAGCCGCTTCGACGCGGGCGTGACCGAGCTGTCGCGGCTCGGTCTGCAGCCGGTGGTCACTGAAGGGGTCTACGCCCGCCGCGGGTACGTGGCGGGAGAGGCCCGCCACCGCGCTGCCGCGTTGACCGCGGCGTGGCGCGACGCCTCCATCGCCGCCGTGATCGGGGCGCGCGGGGGATACGGGAGCGCCCAGATCCTGCCGCTGCTCGATTGCGCGGACGTTGGTGCGACGCCTCAGGTGTTCATCGGCCACAGCGACCTCACCGCGTTGCTGGTCTATCTCACGACCCATTGCGGGGTGGTCTGCTTTCACGGGCCGATGGTGGTCGACCTGGCCGGCGGCGATACGGCCTACGACGCCGATTCCTTCCGGCGCGGCCTGATGACCCCGGCGCCGATGGGGGAGCTCGGGGCCGACGGGCTCAGGACGCTTCGGTCGGGGGATGTGCGCGGACCGCTGCTCGGGGGTACGCTCACTCAGCTGGCGGCGTCGCTCGGCACGCCCCAGGCGTTCTCTCCGCCGGCCGGGTACGTGTTGCTGCTCGACGAGATCGGCGAGCGTCCCTTCCGGATCGACCGGATGCTGACCCAGCTGATTGCCAGCGGCGTGCTGGGCCGCGCCGCCGCGGTGGTGTGCGGCGAGTTCCCGGGGTGCGACGAGCCGGACGGCCAGGTGACCGCCTGCGGTGTCGTCGCCGATGTTCTCGATGCCTTTCCGGGGCCGGTGCTGTTCGGGTTCCCGACCGGTCACACGCGGGGACCGGCCCTGACGGTGCCGTTGGGGGTCGAGGTGCGGGTGGTGAGCGGCGCCCGCCCCCGCCTCGTGGTCACCGAAACGGCGGTCTGTTGATACAGGGCAGGGCGGCCTCCAACCGGACAATGAAGGTACACCTCATCGGAATCTGCGGCACGGCGATGGCCACCCTGGCCGCGATGCTCGAGGAGGAGGGCCATGCCGTCGGCGGCTCCGACGAGCACGTCTATCCCCCGATGAGCGACTTCCTCGCCGCCCGGGGAATCCCCTGTCTGGACGGCTTCGAGGCGTCGCACGTCACCGCGGATATCGATCTGGTGGTCATCGGGAACGCGGTGTCGAGAGGGAATCCCGAGGTCGAGGCGGTGCTCGACCGCGGGATCCGCTATCGCTCGCTGCCGGAGATGGTGCGGGAGACGTGGCTGTGGGACCGCCGTTCGATCGTCATCGCGGGTACGCACGGCAAGACGACGACCGCGTCGCTGGTGGCGTGGATGCTGACCGAGGGCGGCCGCGATCCGAGCTTCCTGATCGGCGGCGTGACCGGGAACTTCGAGTCCAGCTACCGGTTGGGACAGGGCCGCGAGTTCGTGATCGAAGGCGACGAGTACGACAGCGCGTTCTTCGACAAGACGGCAAAGTTCCTGAAGTACCTTCCGAACATCGCGGTGGTGGGCAACCTGGAGTTCGATCACGCCGACATCTACGCCGACTTCGAGGCGATTCAGGTGGCGGTCCGGCGGCTCGTCACCCTGCTTCCGCGGCGGGGGCTGCTCCTTGTCGGCGCCGACAGCCCCGCCGCGCTCGAGATGGGGGCCGGGGCGCCCTGCCGGGTCGAGACGTTCGGCCTGGCCGGCGGCGCCGACTGGCGGGCGACCGCGGTCGAGCCGGGGCCGGACGGAACCGCGATGACGGTGGAGCATCGCGGCTCGCCGATCGGCCGGGTGCGTATGCCCCTGGTCGGCGCCTTCAACGTGCGGAACGTGCTGGCGGCGTTCGCGGTGTCCCGCGCCGTCGGGCTCGAGGCCTCCGCCCTCGCCGCGGCGGTCGCCCGGTTCGCCGGGGTTCGCCGGCGTCTGGAGGTCCGGGGGCGCGAGCGGGGAGTGACGGTTTATGACGATTTCGCCCACCATCCGACCGCGGTCCGCGAGACGCTGTCGGGATTGCGGGCGGCGTTCCCGTCGCGCCGCATCTGGGCGTTGTTCGAGCCCCGCTCCGCCTCCTCGTGCCGGCGGATCTTCCAGGCGGCGTTCGCGGAGGCGTTCGGCGGTGCGGACGAGACGATCATCTGGCGCGTATACCGCTCGACGTTGCCGGACGCCGAGCGGCTGTCGGAACCGGAGCTGGCCGCGGCAATCCGCGACGGCGGCGGTCGCGCCCGGTATCTTCCCGAACTGCCGGACATCGTGCGGGCGGTGGTGGACGAGGCGCGGGATGGCGACCTCGTCGTGGCGATGTCGAACGGGGCATTCGGCGGCATCCATGTACGTCTCCTGGAGGCCCTCGCGGCTTCCTCCAAGTCCGGTGGCGGAACGGGCGTCCGATGAGACGGTGCGGACCGTGACCGATCGGGCGCATCCCGCGCGGGACTGGCGCGTACGGCTGGCCGGAGATGCCGCCATCACCCTCGAGTTCGAGGCGCGCATCGATCCCGCCATCAACGCCCGGGTCGTGGCGGCGGCGGCGCGGGTCACCGCCGCGCGGCACCCGGGCGTGCGCGACGTCGTCCCGAGCTACCATGCGGTCACGGTGTACATCGATCCCCTGCGGGCGGATGCCGGCCGGGTGTGGGCGGCGCTGGAAGCGGCGGCGACCACGCCGGTGTCCGACGCGGACCCGCCCCGGGAGGTCGTGATCCCGGTGCGCTACGGGGGAGGAGACGGTCCGGACCTGGAAGAGGTGGCCGCTTTCGCGGGGTGCTCGGCCGCCGAGGTCACCCGGCGGCATGCCGCGACCGTCTATCGCGTCTACCTGGTCGGGTATCTGCACGGGTTCGCCTATCTGGGCACCGTGGACCCCCGCATCGCGATGCCCCGGCGCCCCACGCCGCGTCTGGCGGTGCCGGCCGGTTCGGTGGGCATCGCCGGCGGGCAGACCGGGGTCTATCCGACCGCCGCCCCCGGCGGGTGGCGCCTCATCGGGCGCACCGCGGTCCGGATGTTCGACGCCCGGCGCGACCCCCCGGGCCTGGTCGGTCCGGGAGATCGCGTCCGTTTCGAGCCGGCGCCGCCCGGCGCGCCGGCGGGGGGAGACGGGGCGTGATCCGGGTGGACGACCCCGGTCTCCTGACCACGGTGCAGGACGATGGGCGATGGGGCTACCAGCATCTCGGGGTGCCGGTCGCGGGACCGATGGACCCGGTGTCGCATCGGATGGCCAATCTGCTCGTCGGCAACGCCCCGGACCGGGCCACTCTCGAGGTGACCCTGGTCGGCCCGCAGCTCGAGTTTCTCGCCGACACGGTCTTCGCCGTCGCCGGAGCCCGGTTCGATGTGTTTCTCGACGGGCAGCCGATGCGGGCCGGCGTCGCCGGCCGGGCCGGGCGGGGCAGCCGCCTCTCGTTCGGCGGCCGGACGGCGGGAGCTCGAGCCTATCTGGCAGTGCGCGGGGGCATCGACGTGCCGCCGCGGCTCGGCAGCCGAAGCACCGATCTGGCGAGCCGCCTCGGCGGCCTTGGCGGCCGGCCGCTCCGGGCCGGCGACCGCCTCGACGTCGGCGCCGCCGGTGGAGCACCCGTCCCGGGACGGCGGCGGCTTTCGTTTCCCCTGCCGACCGGCGGCGGCACGGTACGGTTCCTGCCGGGACCTGACCTGCAGCGGTTCGACGGCGGGGTCCTGGAGCACTTCACCGACAGCCGGTTCACGGTGGGCGCCGATTCGAACCGGATGGGGTATCGGTTGCAGGGACCCGCGATCGGCATCGCCGACGCCGCCCCGGTCTTGTCGGCAGCCACCCCGCCGGGTACGATGCAGGTGCCTCCCTCCGGCCACCCGATACTGCTCATGGCGGATCGGCAGACGACCGGCGGCTACGCGGTGGTCGGCACCGTCATCACCGCCGATCTGGGAGTGGCCGGGCAGCTCGCTCCGGGAGACTGGATCGCCTTCGAGGTCTGCGACCGTCGGGACGCCGTCGCCGCTCTGATCGAGATGGAGCAGAGACTGATGCAGCTCGCGCCGCCGAGCTCCGGTCGCGGACCGGGTGCGTCGGGCCGGTGGGGAACCGAGCGGGGAAGACCGGTGGCTTCGTGATGGAGCCGTCCGGTCGCCCGCATCCACCCCGCCCGCTCTCTGCGGCGGAGGTCGCCGCGGCAGGAGCCCGCCTCGCGGAGATCTTCGGCGCCCGCGTCCGGCCGCTTGCGCCGCTCGCGAACGTGACGACCCTTCGTACCGGGGGAGCGGCCGACTGGCTGGTCGAGACGGCGCAGGCGTCGGATCTGGCGGCCGCGATCCGGATCGCGAACGTGGTGAAGCTGCCGCTCACGGTGCTGGGCGGCGGCTCGAACGTGCTGGTGGCCGACGCCGGCGTGCGCGGCCTCGTGGTGCGCCTGCGTCACGGGCAGATCGCCGAGACCGGCGCGGGCACGGTGCGGGCGGACGGCGGCGTGACCGTCAACCAGCTGGTGCGCTGGACGATTCAACGCGGCCTCGCCGGTCTCGAACGGTGGGCCGGCACCCCGGGCACGGTGGGCGGCGCCATTCGCGGTAACGTGCATTTCGAGGGCCGGTTGATCGGGGACCGGGTGACCGCGGTGGGTCTGGTGGACCGGTTCGGCACGGAACTCGTCGTGCCGCAGGCGTCCATGGCGTTCGGGTATGACGACAGCCGCGTGCAGCACAGCGGCGAGCTGGTGCGCTGGGCCGAGTTTCGGGTGGGCCCGGGGGCGTCGGCGGGGCTGCGTGCGGCGGCCCGCCGGTCGTTGGCGTTCCGCAAGCGGACGCAGCCGCTCGGGCTGGCGTCGGCGGGGTGCGTATTCCAGAACCCGCGCCCCGAGGACGGCCGGCTGCCGGACGGGCTGCCGCGATCGGCCGGTGCCCTGATTGAACGCGCGGGCCTGAAGGGGTGCCGGCTCGGGGGGGCGGTCGTGTCGCCCCTGCACGCGAACTTCATCGTGAACGCGGGGGGCGCCGCCGCGCGGGACGTGCGCCGCCTCATCGAGGCGTGCCGGACCGCGGTGGCCGATCGGTTCGGCGTGCTTTTGCGCGACGAGGTCGTCTATCTGGGCGAGTTCGACCAGGAGTCTGCGCGGTAGAACGGCGCCGCCTCCTGCAACGAGCCGCCGCTCCCTGGAGGGTTGGTGGGGCGGGCAGCGGAGCGGCCGGCGACGGTTTCCGGGGCAGGGTTTGCGCGGGAGGACGACGGGGATGCCTGGTTGGGCGGGCAGCGTAGCCGCAGCCGGCGGTTTTCGGGCGGGGATGAATCCGGCATGGTGAGACCGGTGGGAAGCAGTCTGACGAGTCTGGTGGTCGAGGGCGGTCATCGCCTGGAGGGCCGCATCGACGTCGAAGGCAACAAGAACGCGGCGCTGCCGTTGCTGGCGGCCTGTCTGTTGACGGACCGAACCTGCGTCCTCACCAATGTGCCCCGCATCAAGGACGTGCAGGTGATGTCGGATCTGTTGCGGGGGCTCGGAGCCATCATCGAGGGGACCGGCACCACCACTCTGCGGGTCGACTGCGCGCAGATCACCGGCGATATCCCGGACAGCGACCTCGTCGGTCGGCTGCGTGGCTCGGTGCTGTTGTGCGGCCCTCTGGTGGCGCGGCTCGGCCGGGTGCGTCTGGCGCCGCCGGGCGGCGATTTTCCCGCGCGGCGGACCCTGTCGGCCCATCTGCAGGCGCTGGAGGCGATGGGGGTCCGGAGTCTGATGGATCGCGCCGGCGACTACCTGCTCGAAGCGCCGGACGGTCTGCGGCCCGCCTCGGTGTATCTGGAAGAGGCGTCGGTGACGGGAACCGAGACCGCCCTGCTCGCGGCGGCCGCCGCCCCGGGCGAGAGCGAGATTCGACACGCCGCGTGTGAACCGCACGTGGTTGAGCTTTGCCGGTTCCTGACGCGGATGGGCGCCGAGGTCGAGGGCGCCGGCACGTCCACCGTGCGTATCGCCGGCGGCAAACGGCTGACGGGGGTCGAGCATCGCCTGGGCGGCGACTATATCGAGGCCGGAAGCTGGGTGGTCGCGGCGGCATTGACGGGTGGCGAGATCGACGTGCACGGGGCCGCCCCCGGCGACCTCGAACCGATCACTTCGGTGCTCAGGAGAATGGCCATCGACTGCGAGGTGGACGACGATCGGCTGCGGCTGCGTCCGTCGGCGCCGGCAGCCATCCGGCAGATCACCACGTCGCCCTGGCCGGGATTCCCGAGCGACATGGTCAGTCTCATCTGCGTCCTCGCGACCCAGGCGCCGGGCAGAACGCTGATTCACGACTGGATGTACGAGCTGCGCCTGTTCGCCCTCGAACAGTTGAGCGGGATGAACGCGAACCTGTTCCTGTGCGATCCCCACCGCATGATCGTCGACGGGCCGGCCTCCCTTATCGGCCGCACCCTCGACAGCCGGGATCTCCGGTCGGGGATGGCCCTCATAGCCGCCGCGCTGGCCGCGACCGGTACCAGCCGCATCCATCCTCTGGAGACCGTCGAGCGGGGCTATGCCCAGCTCGTCGAGCGCCTGCTCACCCTGGGGGCCCGCATAGAGGTCGAGAGTCCGTAATGCCGGCGGGTCTCCGCCACCGGACAGAACCTGCTGCAAGTCCTGTCGGACGGAGAACGGTCGAGAGTTCGTGGGCCGTGCGGGTCTCCGCCCCGGGCTGCCGGGCTACCGGGGTGGATCGAGCGGCGGGGGCCGGATCGGGAGAACCTGTCCGGGTTGCGGAACGGGTGCGGGTGAGAATCGCCCGGGCGGTCGAAGCGCACCGGGGACCGGCACCGGTTCTCTGGCGTCCTGCCTCCTGAGAGTCTGGTCCAGTCTGCCGATATCGTCTTCGACCCGGAACGCCCGCAGGTCGGCTTCTTCGAGATCGAGGCCCCGGACGATGCGCGGCGTCAGGGTCACGATGATGTCGGTTTCCTGGGTTTCCAGGCGATTGCGGGCGAACAGCCGGCCGATGATCGGCAGGTCGCTCAGGCCGGGAATGCCCTCGATCACTTCGCGCTCGTCGTCGCGGATCAGCCCCGCCAGGATGTTGGTCTCGCCGTTCCGCAGGCGAATCGTCGTGGTGATCGACCTGTTGCCGAACGTTGGCAGGTCCCCGTACCCGATGCCCGAGATGCTGACCACTTCGATGACGAGATCGAGGGATACGTCGTCGTTGTGGTGGATTTGGGGTGTGATCGCGATGTTGACGCCGACGTCGCGATAGTTGAACGACGTCACCGGCTGCTGCTGGAGGCCGCCGGCCGCGAACGGGGTGAACGTGGTGACGGGGACCGGCACCTCGTCGCCGAACTGCGCCTCGGCGGTCTTTCCCGCCGACGCGCGGACCTGGGGGTTGGCCAGCGTATGGGTGTGCTGGTCGCGTTTCAGCAGGCGATAGAACAGTCCCGGGAGGTTGGCCACGAAGATGTTCGCGGCCGTAAGGCTGCCCAGGTCGTCGATGGACAGCCCGCCGGCCTGATCGATGCTCACGGCCCCGTCGAGACCCGCCGAACCGGCCGTTGCGAACTGCAGGCCGTAGGCCCGCAGCCGCTGCCGGTCGACCTCCAGCAGCTCCACGTCGATCACCACCTCGGGCGGCGCCTTGTCGATGGTGGCGATGAGGCGGGCCGCGGCGGTCACCCGCTCCGGCGTATCCCGAATCGAAAGGGACCGGGTGGCGGTGACCGGGGACAACCGGCGCAGATCGAGGACGAGGCGGAGCAGGGCGACGGTCTCGGCCATGTCCGCGTTGCTCAGATAGAAGGTCCGAACGATCTCGTCCTCGTACTCGGTCCGCTTTGCGGTCGTGTCTGGAATCACGGTGACCGTCCGCGGCGCGGTGACGCGGTAGAAGTTCTGCGTGGATCGGGCCACCGACGTGAAGGCAGCTGTCAGGCTCGCGCCGCGCAGATCGACGGAGAGCCGCTGGTCGACGAAGGCCGGATCGAAGACCACGTTGACGTCCGAGAACAACCCAAGCGCGGTGAAGACGTCGCGCGTGCTCGCGTCGCGAAAGACGAGCGAGTCCGGCAGGACGTCGTCCGGCAACTCCAGCCCCACCGGGGGGAGGAACCGGGTCCGTTCGATCAACGCCTCGATCCCGGTCTGGCCGGCGCGCCGGGCCGCCTCGCGGGTCAGGACCCGCTCTCCGGTCTCGCGCAGCGCGTCCTGGATGTCGCCGCCGGCGGGGTTGAGCTCGGCCGCGATCTGATACTCCACGAGGGCATCCTCGTAGTTCCCGAGACCGGCGAGGCGCAGCCCTTCCGCCTGGTGGTACTGCGCGGCTCGCAGCCGGGCGCGCTCGAGGTCTCGTTGGAGCGTCCGGTCGTCCGGCCGATCCTGCAGCGCGCGCGTGTACTCGACTACCGCTTCGTCGAAGTTCTCGGCCAGCTCCGCGGTGCGGGCCCGGTCCCGCGCGGTGGTCGCGCAGCCGGCGGCGAGGAGCAGACAGAGCCCGGCCGCGATCCACCCGGCGGCGGCGGACGGGGACCGGCGGCCGGCCCGGGAATCGTCGCCTTGCGGCCCCGTTTCCCGCCCAGCCGATCCTGTGGGAATCTGCGTGGTTCTACGGTGCGGATTCCTGGCGGAACGCGCCGGAGGCAGTGGTGTCGATGACATCGGTATCGCGGGGAATGTTGAAGGTGAACGGCCGATCGGACAGGCCCACGTTCTCCCGGAGGTTCGAGAAGAAGAAGGTCGAGACGCCGCCCTGCAGGTCGTAGGCCACCAATCGGACGATGGCCAGCGAGGGCGCGTCGATGACCACGATCAGGAACTCGAAGTCTCGTTCAGCCCGCCTCGGCGTCAGGCGCAGGACGCGGCTGTCAGGCGGCGGATCGTCGACGGCGTCGAACGCCGCCGTGAAGTCGGTGGCGAAGCTTCCCGCGCCGGCCAGGAACAGGGCGGGGGTGGTGGCTTCGTCGCCGGCCGGGAGCTCGCCGATGATCACCTGACGGTCTTCCGGCAGATAGGAGTAGAGATACTCGCCGTCCGACACGTAGAGCTTGCGTTCCGGCTCGCGGTAGTCCCAGCGCATTCGGCCGGGCTTTTTCACGAGGACCGTACCCCGCTCGACGAGGGTCGTTCGCAGCAGGCCGCCCTGGTAGGTATGCGTGAATTGGGCCGAGAAGTCGCGGACGAGATCGTAGCGCCGTTGCAGCGCACGCTGCAGATCTTCGGGAGACTCGGCGAGCGGCTGGGCGCCGGCCCCCAGCGTCGCGCCCCCGAGGGTCAAACTGGTCGCCGCGAGGGCGAGCCCAACCGAACGGATCCAGTCACGCATACGGCATTCGCCAGCCGGCTTACGAGTTCACGGGAGCCTGTCCGCCCGATCCCATCCAGTCTGCAGCGCTCGTGGAAATCGACGAAGCCGGTTGGCGTGTGATTCTACGCCCGATCAGCTTCATCCTATCACGCGATATGGGGATTGAAGCGGTCGAGACGGATCGGTCGGCGGTTCCGGCGTCGCTCAGCCGGTTCTCGAATCGGCTCGAAGACTGGATCGATGACGAGGCCCGCCGGGAGGGCAGGGGTGTTCCATCGGTGAGGACCAGCGGGGCGCAACCTGTAGGGCCCCGGGATCGGGCCGCGTGTTCAGCGTCCCCGCCGGCCGGAGGCAGCCGACTCGGAGGCGACCTGTGCGGCTACCGTGATGCCGGAGATTGAGGCGAAGAAGATATGTGTCGTCAAGTCGACATAGAGAAAGATCTGGAGTCTGTGGCGGCCCACGTCGCCGTCGGTGAATCTGTACGGTATCGAAAATCGATTGCCGGCGATGGCGTCGCACGCGACGATGTCGGCGAGATCACCTTCGGTGCCATGGAGAAACCAGGCGGCGCAGGCGAGGGCGAAGTCGTCGCGCTCGGTCGTGGTCACGGTACCGGCGATCGTGAGGCTCTCGCCGACCGCGATGAGCGCGGGCACCGGCTCGTCGAGCTGCACGCCCCGGAACTCGCCCGGGGCGATCGGCCGGTGGCCAACCTCGACCGACTCGACGATCTTGGCCGCGTTCACCGGGGTCACGTCGGTTCGCAGCTCTACCGCGCCGCCGGCGGCCTCGAAGAACGACGGAACACCTTCCCACGCCGTCACCCCGCCGGTCGCCGCATGGCGGGCCGCGAAGAAGTTCCAGTAGCTCATTTCTTCCTGCGACAACAACCCGTCCCGCGAGACCACGACCGTCACGCGCGACCACGCGTCGTCCACCGGTCCGCTGCGCACCCCATGCTCGGCCAGCGCGTCGTTGACGTGGACGCGGCTCCAGGCGCCGTCGATCGCGGTTTCGACCGCCGGCGCGGCGGCGTCGGACGGGTCGAACTGGCCCTGATTGTCGAAGACCAGGACCTCCGGCACCGCGGCCGCCTCGATCAACCCCATTCGATACCGGGTCGTCGGGTGCAGAAGGGCCGGAGCCGGCGTTTGCTCGATCGCGAACGCGGTCCCGCCGGCGACCGCCGCGACACGGCGGGTCACGTCGAGCACCGCGCCGGCGTAGACTTCGCCCGGATAGAGCAGGGGCGTGTGGCTGTCGGGATCGAGCCCGGCGCGATCGATGCCGCCGGCCAGCCCCGACCAGTCCCAGTAGTCGACCCATTGGTGTCCGATCTCGTGCGTCGACGTGGCGTTGGACGTGAACGACACGTCCGGATACACCTCCACCGAGCGGAGCACCCCGGCGCTGCCGTACTCCTCCGTATTGTCGAACACCGACAGGGCACCGAGGCCGGCAATCGGGTTCCGGACGTTGTGATGAAAACCGTCGTAGGGCACGACGTGCTGCTGTCGGGGCACGAACGCGATCGATGCGTACTCGTCCCTGAAATGCGCGTAGAACCGCTTGGCGGCCTCGTCGAGCTCGTAGCCGTAGTCGCCGGTCGACAGCCGGCCGTCGCCGAAGGCCGGCATGACGAGGTTGACGACGTGGCTCGCATACTGGGTGTCGGCGTCGATCTGCGTCACCGGCGCCGCCGGCACGTTCAACGGCGCCATGCGCAGCCTGATGGAGAACCTCTCCACGCGGTCATCGCCGTCATCGAGCGTCGCATCGGCGGGCGGCGGGACGAGGAGCGTCCCGAGCCGCACGTAGGGGTGGTCGAAGCCGCGGCGCTGCCACCCGACGCCGTCCCACAGCGCGGCGCTGTCCCAGCTCGGGTTGAAGATGCTGATCAGATATCCGCCGATGTCGGTGGTGCCGACCCGTTGCCACGTCTCCCGGACGACATAGCCCGCGTCGGCGCCGGCGCTGAGAGACAGGCGCTCGAACGTCAGGGTCGACACGTCGCCGGCGACGAGGAAGTTGTCGAACGCGAGCCCGCCGGCGTGGTCGGCGCGGAGCAGCCGCGGGTTCTGGTCGTACCAGAGCGGCCCGTGGGGCACTTCGGAGTCGGCCATCGAGAGCATGGCCGACGGGGGAGCGAAGCCCGACAGCAGATGGCGTTTGAAGATGGCCGGGGTGGCGCAGACGCCCGCCGCGTCGCCGACGATCGGCCGCAGGGCCAGCGCCGCGTATCGTGCGGACGATGCCGGTTCCTGCCCGGACGGCGCGGGCGACAGCATCCACAGAGTCGCCGCGACGCCGATCACGCCGATGCCACGAGGGATTCGCATCGATGGGCTGCGCCCGGCCGACGCCCCTAACCCTTCAGATCGCCGGCCTTGGGCGGGGCCTGCTTCGGCGCGTCCTTCGCGTCGGTGGGATACTTGGCGGTCATCCAGTCCGCCAACCCGCCCTCGAGTGCGCTCGCCCGGAATCCCTGGCGAATCAGCGTCGCCGCGACCCGCGCACTCACCAGCTCCTCCGGATCGGAATCGTAGGCGACGATGTCCCGGTCGGGGGAGAGCTCGGACGTGTCGACGTTGCTCGGGTCCACGCGCCGGGCGCCGGGCAGGGTCACGGTACTGTGCTCGTACGGATACTTGAGCCGGGCGTCCATGATGACCGGGGCGTTGGCGGCGTCCTCCTCCAGACGCGCCTTCAAGGCTTCCTTGGTGATCCGGGGCACGGACATGCTGCTGTACGCTCCTCGCTGGTGTCTGGCACGACCGCGCGTCCCGGTGCTCCCCGATGCTCGCGAGCACCGGGCCGGCGTCGGCGGCGGAGTCAGTTCATCGAACAGGCGCCGGGACCCCGCGGGTCGCCACAGCTGCCGCAGGCCCCGGACGCCAGACCGGCGGATGCCGTGCTCGGACGGCCCACCGAGAACGCGGACAGATGTTTCTGCAGCGTCGGCGTGTCGCAGGCCGGACAGGCCGGGTTCGCCCCGGTGTGGACCAGCAGTTCGAAATGCTGCCGGCACTGCGCACACTGGTACTCGTAGATGGGCATCTCGCGCGGCGTCGCCAGCTATCTTAGCATGAACCAGGGTGGCGGGGTCGGGGAGCCCCGGGGTCAGCTCGTCGCGTGCTCGTCGATGGCGCGCCGGACCGCGTCGTAGTCGTCGGGCAGCTCGACGGGCATGTTCGCGTGCGTGGCCGGGACGTCAGGCAGTCGGCGTTCGTGATAGCCGAGCTTGAAGTCGGTGAACTTCAGGCCGCTGGCCGTCGACACCACGACGACCCGCGAGCTGGCGTCTATCTGTCCGCGTTCGCGCAGCTTGATGAGCGCGGCCAGCGCCACCCCGGTGTGGGGGCAGTTGTACATGCCGGTGCGATCGGCCCGGGCCGCCGCCTCGGCCAGCTCGGCTTCCGACGCCTGCTCGACGATGCCGCGGTGGCGTTGCAGCGTGCGTATCGCCTTTCGCACCGACACCGGGTTGCCGATCTGGATCGCCGAGGCCTGCGTCGGCTTCGCGCCGACCGGTTCGAACTCCCAGTTGCGTCGATACGCCAGATAGAGCGGATTGGCCGCCTCCGCCTGGGCCACGACGATCTGCGGCTGGCGGTTGATGAGGCCCAGGGCGGCCATCATCTGGAACCCGGCGCCCAACGCGCTGACGTTGCCCAGGTTCCCGCCCGGAATGATGACGACGTCGGGAACCGTCCAGTCGAGCTGCTGCACGATCTCGATGGCCACGGTCTTCTGCCCTTCGAGCCGCAGGCTGTTCATCGAGTTGGCGAGGTAGATGCCTTCGTCCTCGGAGAGGCGCTGGACGATCGCCATGCACCCGTCGAAGTCGGTGTCGAGAGCGAGGACCAGCGCGCCGTTGGCGATCGGTTGCAGCAGCTGCGCGGTCGAGACCTTGCCGCGGGGCAGGAGGACGATGGCGGGAATGCCGCCGGCCGCGGCATAGGCGGCCAGCGACGCGGACGTATCCCCGGTCGATGCGCAGGCGACGGCTCGAATCGTGCCGCCTTCGGCCCTGATCTGCCGCACCACCGACACCAGCACCGTCATGCCGAGATCCTTGAACGAGCCGGTGTGCGAGTTGCCGCAGAGCTTCACCCACAGGTCGTCCATCCCGAGCTCGCGCCCGAAACGCTCGGCCCAGAACAGGTTCGTTCCGCCTTCGTCCATGGAGACGACCCAGTCGTCCCGGACATCCGGGCACACCCATTCCTTCTTGCCCCAGACCGACGAGCCGTAGGGCCAGGTCGTCCGCTTGTAGCGCTCGTCGAACAGACGCATCCAGGCCCCGGCTGACCGATCCTTCAGCATCTTGACGTCGTGAGAGACCTCGAGCAGGTCGCCGCACGACGGGCACCGGTAGATGGGGTCCCAGATCGGATGCTCGCCGGGGCATCCCGCAATACAGCGAAAAACCGCGTGATACGCCATCTGTCAGTTATACCGCAGGTCTGCCGTCGGCATGAAGGGCTTGCAGTTCCTGGGCAAACACTATAAGTTATTGATTCTAAATGATGGGCCGCTAGCTCAGCTGGGAGAGCGCCGCGTTCGCAACGCGGAGGCCGTGGGTTCGAATCCCATGCGGTCCACCACTTCTGAGACGGTAAGTCGTTTATCAAAAACAACTTGTAGAATAGCCGGGACAGTAGAACTGCCGGTAAGGGCCAACCCGGGTGCGCCCGGGATGCATTGCGCTGGGGAGCGG
Source organism: Vicinamibacterales bacterium (assembly GCA_965206705.1). Lineage (GTDB taxonomy): Bacteria > Acidobacteriota > Vicinamibacteria > Vicinamibacterales > UBA8438 > JAJEEA01. The sequence goes on from CBDBKJ010000004.1 coordinate 394,620, forward strand.
CCGAAGCGCCGCCAGTTTGCGCGGTACGAAGAAGTTCGCGGCCTCCAGGCGTTGGCTTCGGTCTCGATGGGGAGGTCGTCGTCGGCTATGTCGAAAGGAGGCCCTGACGCCAGGGACAGCTATCGATATGAGGTTGCCAACTGCACCCGGGCGCTGCCCGGTTCCTGAGGCTTGGCGCGCCCGGTACAAGGCAAGGTGATCTCCGTCAGCGTCCTGACAGTGAAGCGCGATATTTGCGAACCCGCAGAACCCGCAAGCTGGAGCACGTATCGCGCCGTAGACCTCGCCGGCGGCGTTCACCGCTCCTCGACGAGATCGAGATACTTCAGGGCGCCGCCGGTATTCAGCAGAATCACCTCGTCGTCCGGCGCAATCACGTCGTCACGGACGAGTTGCCGCAGGGCGGCGAGGGTGGCCCCGCCTTCCGGTGCGGCGCCGATGCCTTCCCGGCGGCCGAGATCGTGCATGCCCTGCACCATGTCGCGGTCCGACACGGTGACCGCGGTCCCGCCGCTCTCGCGGATGGCGCGCAGCACCAGGATGTCGCCGACCGCCGCGGGGACCCGCAGGCCGTCCGCCACCGTCGCCGCGCCTTCCCAAGGATCGGCGGTGTCGGCGCCGGCGTCGAAGGCGCGAACCATCGGTGCGCAGCCCTCGGCCTGCACCGTCACCAGCCGCGGGCGCGGTCCGGTCACCCAGCCGAGGGTCTCGAGCTCCTCGCACGCCTTCCAGATGCCGACGATTCCGGTTCCTCCGCCGGTGGGGTAGATGATCCAGTCGGGCCAGCGCCAACCGAGCTGCTCGGCGATCTCGTAGCCCATGGTCTTCTTGCCTTCGACCCGGTAGGGCTCCTTGAGCGTGGAGACGTCGTACCAGCCCGACCGGCGCCCCTGGTCGGCAGCGATGCGACCGGCGTCGGTGATCAGGCCGTCGACGAGGGTGACCGCCGCGCCGTGCAAGTGACACTCGCGAATGAACGGCGTCTTGACGTCGCGGGGCATGAATACGCGGGCCTCGATGCCGGCGTTCGCCGCGTAGGCGGCAAGCGCGCAGGCCGCGTTGCCGGCCGACGGCACCGAGAGGGTGGCCGCGCCCAGCGCATGCGCACGGGTGACGGCGGCGGACATGCCGCGGGCCTTGAACGAGTTGGTCGGATTGAGTGCTTCGTCCTTGACGAACAGGCGGTCGAGCCCCAGCTCGGCCCCGAGCGCGGGCGCCGGGAACATCGGGGTCCACCCTTCGCCCAACGTCACCGCCCGGTCGCCGTCGTCGAGGGGAAGCGCCGGGGCGTACCGCCACATGGACGGCACGGCATCGCGCAGCGATTCGCGGGACCAGGTTGCACCGATGCGCGCCCAATCGTAGCGTGCCAGCAACGGTCGGCCGCATGAGCACAAGTGATGGGCCTGACCGGCTTCGAACGGCCCCGCGCCGCACGAGACGGAACACTCGAGGTGAAAGCGGGTGGACATGATGGTATCGACCGTCAATGGTCGAGGAGTTCCGCGTCCTTCGCCTTCAGCAGCTCCTCGATCCGGGCGATATGCTCGTCGGTGATCTTCTGCACCTCGTCGATGGCCCGCCGCTCGTCGTCCTCGGAGATCTCGTGGTTCTTGAGCAGCTTCTTCAACGCGTCGTTGACGTGCCGGCGTACGCCGCGCACGCCGCTGCGCCCCTCTTCGGCGAGCGCGTGGACGATGCGCGACAGCTCCTTCCGGCGGTCGTCGTTCAACGGGGGAACCGGAATCCGGACGATCTTGCCGTCGTTGGCCGGGTTCAGCCCGAGGTTCGCGCGTTGAATGGCGCGTTCGATGGCGCCTATCTGGCTCGGATCGAAGGGGTGCACGACGATCAGCGTGGGCTCCGGCACCGATAGCGTGGCCACCTGGTTCAGGGGCATCTGCGTGCCGTAGCTCTCGACCCGGACGGAGTCGAGAATGCCGGTCGATGCCCGTCCCGTGCGCACTCCCGCCAACTCGTGCTGCAAGTGGGCAACCTGTCCCTGCATGCCGGCCCGGCACTCAACCACGGCACTCTTCTCGTCGGTCACGTTCATCGCGGCCCTCGCTCCTTTACTGCACCAGGGGCGGTGATCGGCTACGTGGTGACCACGGATCCGACCCGTTCTCCCATCATCGCCCGCCGGACGTTGCCCGGTGTCTTCAGGTTGAACACCACGATGGGAAGCTTGTTGTCCATGCACAGGGAGATGGCGGTGGTGTCCATGACGTTCAGCCGCCGTTCCAGCACCTCGTGGTGCGAGAGCGAATCGAGCCGCGTCGCTGCCGGATCGATAGCCGGATCGGCGGTGAAGATGCCGTCCACTTTCGTGGCCTTCATGATGACATCGGCGTGCACTTCCATGGCCCGGAGCGCCGCCGCGGTGTCCGTGGTGAAATACGGATTGCCGGTGCCTGCCGCGAACAGCACCACCCGTCCCTTCTCGAGGTGCCTGACCGCGCGCCGCCGGATGAAGGGTTCGGCGACGGTACGCATCTCTATAGCCGTCAGGACCCGGGTAGCCGCGCCGTGGCGCTCCAGGGCGTCGGAGAGGGCGAGAGCGTTCATGACCGTCGCCAGCATGCCCATGTTGTCGGCAGTGCTGCGATCCATGCCTTTCGAACTCGCGGCGAGGCCGCGAAAGATGTTGCCGCCGCCGATGACGACGGCGATCTCCACCCCGAGCTTCCGCACGTCGGCCACGTCCCCGGCGATCTGATTGGCGACGAGCGGATCGATGCCGTACGAGCGATCGCCCAGGAGCGCCTCGCCGGACAGTTTGAGGAGGACGCGCTTGTAGGCGGGGGCAGCCATCGAGTGTCGGGATTATAGCCCAGCCGCCGGGGCGGGGGCCGACGCGGCTTCGACCCGGACCCCGTCGCCGCGGGAGGGGCACCACCGGCGGCCCGGCGATTCGCGAAAAGAGGGTGACCGTCCGCAGCGCGAGAACCGCGGGGTCAGTCCGCCGACTCTCCTATCTTGAACCGTGCGAACCGGACGACGGTGATGTTCTCGCCCATCTTGGCGATGGCCGCCGTCACGAGGTCGCCGATCGAGGTCTTGGGGTCGCGAATGGACGGCTGATCGAGCAGCGCCACCTGCTGGTAGTAGCTGTTCATCTTGCCGTCGACGATCTTGTCGATGACCTGCGGCGGCTTGTTCGAGCTTTCGAACTGCGCGCGGAAGATCGCCTTCTCCCGTTCGACGTCGTCGCCCGGAACCTGATCCCGCGTGACGTACACCGGGCTCGCGGCCGCGATGTGCATGGCGATCTCGCGGGTGAGCTGCTGGAACTCGTCGGTTCGCGCGACGAAGTCCGACTCGCATCCGACCTCTACCAGCACACCGACCTGCCCGCCCATGTGGATGTAGCTGCCGACCAGGCCCTGGCTCGTGCTCCGGCCCGACCGCTTGGCGGCGCGCGCCTGCCCGCGGGTTCGCAGGATCGTGATTGCCTTCTCGACGTCACCCTCGGCCTCGGTGAGGGCCGACTTGCAGTCCATGAATCCGGCTCCGGTCTTGTCCCGGAGATCCTTGACCTGTGCGGCGGAAATAGCCATTCTTCAATCTACCTCTAATGCAATGGTGACCCGGTCGATCCGGTTCGGTGCGCGAACCCGGCGATCGGATGTCGATGCGTCAGGCGGCCGGCGCGGCCACGGTTGCTCGGTTGCGAGATGCCCTTGGTCCGAGGGGTCTCCTGCAGGTTCCCTGCGCCTGTCTCGCGCGAAGGGGACGTTCGGGATGCACGGCCCGAGCCCCCCCGCGTGACGGGCGCCGTCTCGACGCAGCTCGAAACGGCAGCAGCCCGTGGCGAGAGCCGGCGCGGAACCTCGCTACGGGGCTGTCAGGCGGAGGCCGGAGACGCCGCTGGCGCCGGATTGTCCGTCATGGGGGGCGTGGCGGCCGACGGGCCGGCCGGCGCACTCTGCGACGATTCTCGCTGGTTGCGACCGGCGATGGCGGCATCGGCAATCCGCGACAGGAAGAGGCGGATCGACCGCAACGCATCGTCGTTGCCCGGAATGACGTAGTCGACGTCATCGGGGTTGCAGTTGGTGTCCACGATGCCGATGACCGGAATCTTCAGCTTTCGCGCCTCGTCGACGGCGATCTTCTCTTTCCGCGTGTCGACCACGAAGACGGCGTCCGGCAGCTTGGACATGTTACGGATGCCATCGAGATTCTTGTGCAGCTTCCGCTTTGCCTTCTCGATGCGTGCGATTTCCTTCTTCGAGAAGGTGTCGTAGCGGCCGTCTTCGACCATCGCCTCCATGTCGCGAAGTCGCGCGATGCTGCGCTGGATGGTCATGAAATTCGTCAGCAGGCCGCCGAGCCACCGCTGATTCACGAAGAACATGCCGCAACGCCTGGCTTCCTCGACCACGAGGTCCTGCGCCTGGCGTTTGGTGCCGACGAACAGCACGGTCTTGCCGTCGGCCGCCAGACCTCGGACGAAGGCCTCCGCCTCGTCGAACAGTGCGGCGGTCCGGCCCAGGTCGATAATGTAGATGCCGTTGCGCGCTCCGAAGATGTACGGCTTCATTTTCGGGTTCCAGCGCTTGGTCTGGTGCCCGAAGTGCACGCCTGCCTCGAGCAGGTCCTTGATGGCGATCGACGTCAAGGTTCCTCCATCCACTCTGCGGAACGCGCGCGGCCGATCCGGCCGACTCGCGCCGTTCCTGCTTGCTCCGCCTCGGCTCTCAGCGCTTGCTGAATTGGAACCGCTTGCGGGCTCCTGCCAGACCGTACTTCTTGCGTTCCTTGATCCGGGCGTCGCGGGTCAACATGCCGGCCTTCTTGAGCACCGGCCGCAGTTCCCCATCGAAGGCGACGAGGGCCCGCGCGATGCCCAACCGAAGCGCATCCGCCTGACCGGTGACGCCGCCGCCCTTGGCGGTCGCCAGAATATCGACCTTGTCCGCGGCCTCTGCGACCTGCAGCGGCGCGGTGATGCGCGTACGCACCGCTTCCGAGGGAAAACGCTTCTCCAGCGAGGTTCCCCGGATGACCAGATCGCCCGATCCCGGTTTCAGAAACACCCGCGCCGTCGACGACTTGCGTCGCCCCGTACCGTAGAAAGTCGTCGCCGCCACGTCAGGACACCTCGAATCGCGTGGGTTGCTGGGCCGCATGCGGATGTTCGGGTCCGGCGTAGACCTTCAGCTTGCGATACATCTGCTTGCCCAGTTTGGTTTTCGGCAGCATGCCGCGCACCGCCTCTTCGACGATCCGGGCCGGCATCCGTTGCCGCATCGTCTTGGCCCGTATCTCCCGGAGACCGCCTTCGTATCCGCTGTGTCGGCGATAGAGCTTCTGTTCTTCCTTGGCGCCGCTCAGTCTGACCTGCTTGGCGTTCGTGACGATCACGAAATCGCCGGTGTCCAGGAACGGCGCGTACTTTGGCTTGTGTTTCCCCTGGAGCAGCTTTGCGGCGATCGTCGCCACGCGGCCGAGCACGTGCTCGCCAGCGTCGATGACGTGCCATCGCCGTTCGATGCTCTGGGCTGACGGTACAAACGTGGGCATCTACTCTCCAGCGGCCCCCCCGGCCGCAAACGTAAACCCAAAGGCTATGCGCAATTGGCCGCGGTGTCAAGATTTGCCGCTTCTCGACCGGCCGCGGTGGCGGTTTCCGCAGGGTGCGGAAGACGCGGTCCCCGGCCGCGGCGCGCCGGCCCCCGTGGGCAGGGGCGGAATCGAGACCGTGCGGAAACGGATCGGAAATTGCTATGCCAAGAGTGCCGGGCAATCCTTGGGTCCCGGCGCACGACCCTGCCCGGGAGGTGGACGGACATGATCTTTCGCCGCGCGGAATCGCTGGTCGGGCTCGACATCGGGTCGAGTGCGGTCAAGTCGGTCACGCTGCGCAGGATGTCGCGGGGCCGCGAAGCGGCGGCGGTCGGCAGCGAGCCGATGCCTCGCGGCAGCATCGTCGACGGCGACATCGTGGACCGGGACGTCGTGACCGACGTCATCCGTCAGGCATTCGACCGGAACCGCATCAGGACGAGACGGGTGGTGACCGCGGTGTCCGGCAACGCGGTCATCGTCAAGAGAGTGACCCTGCCGCTGATGGACGAGGACGATCTGGCCGAGTCGATTCGGTGGGAGGCCGAGCAGTACATCCCGTTCGACGTCAAGGACGTCAATCTCGACTACCAGGTGCTGCAGGCGGGCAGCGACGCGGCGAACCGCGCATCGATGGACGTGCTTCTCGTGGCCGCCAAGAAGGACAAGATTGCCGACTACACGGACGTGATTCTCAGGGCGGGCGGTGTGCCGGTGGTGGTCGACGTTGCGGCGTTCGCCCTGCAGAACGCCTTCGAGATCAACTACGGCATCGACGCGGCGCGGGTCACGATGCTCGTCAACGCCGGGGCGAACGGCATGAACATCAATATCGTGGAGGGCGGGCAGTCGCTCTTCACCCGCGACATCTCGTTGGGGGGCAACGCGTACACCGAGGCGCTTGCGGCAGAGCTGGGTCTTTCGTTCGACGATGCGGACCGCCTCAAGCGGGGGCAGTCCGTGGACGGGGCCGGCCCCGAGGACGCCGACCCCATCGTCGGGACCATCACCGAGCACCTGCTGCTGGAGATCGAGAAGACGTTCGATTTCTTCAAGGCGACGGCGGCCACGGGGCGCATCGACGAGCTGGTGGTCAGCGGCGGATCGGCCGGCATCCGGGGCTTCCTGCCGGCGCTCGAGACGCGATTCGCCATCCCCGTCTCACCCTTCGATCCGTTTCGCCGGATCGCCGCCGACCCCGGAAAGAAGAGCGGGCAGCGACACCGGGAGCTTGGCGCGTCCGTGGCGGTCGCGGTCGGTCTCGCCCTGCGCCGCGGGGACGACCGATGATTCGCATCAATCTGCTGGCCCTCGAGCCCCGTCCCGGCATCCCGCCCCGGGCCGACGCCGGATGGGGGGTGGCGCTGGCCTGCGGCGGCATCGTTGCGGGGGCGCTGGCGCTCATGCTCTGGCAGGCGCTTTCGATTCGTACTGCGTCGAACGGCCTCGACGAGCGGATTGAAACCCTGGATCGCGAGTTGGCCGGCTTCACCGGCGTGGCGGCGAAGCGGGACGTGGCCGAGCGTGAGAGCGCCGAGCTGGCGCGTCGCGCCGCGCTGACCGAAGCGCTGCGAGCGGCGCAGGGCGCGCCCGTGCGCCTTCTCGACCAGATGAGCCGTGTCCTGCCGAACGGCGTCTGGCTGACCGAGCTTCGGCAGCGGGGAGACGACATCGGGATAGCGGGGCGGGCGACGGGGATGACCGGCCTGACCGATCTGGTAGCGGGATTGGAGTCGTCCGGCTACTTCGTCCCGCCGATCGAGATCGTCGACAGCCGGCTCGAAGCCCACGCGACGGCGGGGGTGGTTCATTTCGAGCTACGGGCGCGTTTTTCGCTCAGGTCGCAGTGAGCTGCCGCGCGGGATGGCCGCCGGTGCAGCGGGGCCTTCGCCCACGGTCCCCCGGAGGTGGTGAGCATGGAAATCGGTTTCGGCAGACTGCCATGGCATGGACGTATAGGGGCGGCGGCGGCCCTCGCGGCGGCCCTGTTCCTCGTCTTTCGGCTCTACCACCTCGGGCCGGGGCTCGAGGGACTGGACGAGAAACGCGCGGCCCTGGCGCGGAAACAGGACGCGCTGGCGCAGGCGCGCCGGGACCAGGCGGCGCTCGCGCGGTTGCAGAGCGGGGTCGACGCCGTGACCCGCCGACTGAGCCGCCTCGGCGCGGTCCTGCCCGAACCGGAGGAGGTCTCCGCCCTCCTGCGGCGCCTGCAGATATTTGCGGTCCAGTCGAATCTGACGATCCGGGCGTTCAGGCCCCAGCCGCCGGTCGCCCGCGACCTGCATACCGAGTGGTCGTACCGGCTGCACCTCGACGGCACCTACCACAACCTGGCCCGGTTCTTCGACCGGGTCGGCGGGTTCTCCCGCATCGTCACGATTGGCGACGTGGTGATCCGGGCCGCCGATTCGCAGGAGCCGGATCGCACGGTCACCGCGGAATGCACGGCCACCGCCTTCGTGCTGACGGACTCGTCCGAGCGCGGCGAGGGCGGACCGGGGGAGGTCCCATAGATGGGCGATTCCAGAATCGGCCGCGGCGTGCTGCGCGCGGTGCTCGTGGGGCTCGGCGGGACGGTCGCGGCGACGGCGGGGCAGCCCCCGCCGAGCCCCCCGCAGGCGGCGCGGCCGGCGCCGGCGACAGCGGCCGGCTACAAACCGGAAGGCCGTCGAGATCCCTTCGTCAGTCCGATCGTCCCCGAATCCGGCGGGCACACGCCGGCGGAACGCCCCGAGGGGCTGCCCGGCCTCGGGATCGACGAGGCGGTTCTGCGCGGCGTCGTCGCGAGTCGGGAAGGCCGTCTGGCGGTGCTGGGGGCGCCGGATGGCAGAACCTGGGTGGTGCGGCCGGGGGACCGCCTGTACGACGGTGCGGTGCGGGGAATCAGCGGCGATGCCGTGCTGTTCCTGCGGGATGCCGACGATTCGGCCCCGGTCACGGCACGGGAAGTGCGCAGGCCGCTTCGCGATACGGAGAGCACGCGATGAGAAGACGGGGCGGTTGCGCGATCGGATGGGCGCTGCTGGGTTGCGTGCCGGCGGGGGCGGCCGAGCGTCCGGCGCCGATGCCGCCGGCGACGGCGATCGTGGCGGTCGACACCGCGGTCGGGCCGGAGGGGGTCACGGTCACGATCCACGGGAACGGCGCGCTCTCGCCGGGTCGGATCCGCACGGTCGAGCACTTTCGACCCCGGCTGGTGGTCGATTTCCCCGGTCTGGCGGCCGAGACCGCGGCGGCCCTGCCGGTTGATATCGACCCGGTGGACCGCGTGCGGGTCGACCGTCACTCGGTCGCCTTGACCCGGGTGGTTCTGGAGCTGGCGCGTCCCGCGCGGTACCGCGTCGAGCCCGTGGAGCCCATGGCGCCGAGGTTGCGCGTGGTGTTCCAGCCGGACCCGCCGGTCGAGCCGGGCGCCGATGCCGCGCCGGCCGGCCGTGCGCCGCTGCGCCCCGGAGTCGCCGGGCCGGCCGCATCGGCCGTCTCGGCGCCGGCCGCGCACGCGGAACGGGGCGAGCCCGCCCCCGGGGAGGCGGAGACGGCGGCCGGAACCGCCCGCCGGTCCGCGCGGCGTCCCTCATTGCGCAGAGGGGACCGGCCTGCCCGCGACCTCGGGCCGCCGAGGTCCGTCCGGTTTCCCGGCCAGCCGGCCGGAGCGGGTCCGGTGTACACCGGAGACCCGGTGTCGATGGACTTCCAGAACGCGGATCTGCGGGCGGTCCTCCGGGTGTTCGCCGAGATCAGCACTCTGAACATCGTCATCGATTCCAGCGTGCAGGGCGAGGTGAACGTGGCCCTCACGCAGGTGCCCTGGGATCAGGCGTTCGACGTCATTCTGCGGGCCAACGGGCTCGCCTACGAGCTCGACGGTACGGTGGTGCGGATCGCCACGATCGAACGATTGCAGGAGGAAGCGCAGGCGAGAGCGGTTCTCGCCCAACGCGAGGCGGAGGCGGGGGAGCTCGTGGTGTTCACGCGGACCCTGAGCTACGCCCGGGCTGACGATCTCGTGCCGTTGCTCACGAGCACGCTCCTGTCGCCGCGGGGCGAGGTGTTCACCGATCCCCGGACCAACACGCTCATCGTCCGCGATCTCGAAGATCGACGGCCAACCCTCGACGATCTGCTCGACGCGCTCGATCGGACCGAGCCCCAGGTGGAGATCGAAGCGCGGATCGTGCGGGCCGGACACGATTCGGCGCGCGCGCTCGGTGTGCAATGGGGGCTCAGCCGCCGCGGGGCTCCGAACGGCGTCGGGGCCGGCGTCTCACCGGGGCCGGGAACGACCGGGAGCGGGGTGCGCGCGCCGCCGGACGAGAGCCTCGCGACCGGGGTCGATCTCGGCGTCGGTGCGCCGACCTCGGCGCTGGGCGTTGCGCTGGGTCCGGTCGACGGTCCCCTGAACCTCGACGTGGTCCTGTCGGCGCTCGAGAGTCAGGGCGAGCTGCGGATCATCTCGAGCCCCCGGGTGACGACCCAGAACAACGTTCAGGCCGAGATTCTCCAGGGCGACCAGATTCCCTATCAGACGGTCGCCAACAACACCGTCACGGTGCAGTTCAAGGAGGCGGCGCTGACCCTGCGCGTGACGCCGCAGATCACCGCGGCCGGCACCGTCATCATGCAGGTCGATGTCGAGAACTCGTTCGCGGATTTTGCTCGGGCGCTCGGGACTCCTCCGATTCCCGCCATCGTGACCCAGCGGGCGGCGACGACGGTACAGGTTGCCGACGGCGAGACGGCGGTCATCGGCGGCATCTACGAGAACAGCCGCAGCCGGCAGAACAGCCGTACGCCGGGCCTGCACCGCATTCCTCTGCTGGGATGGCTGTTCAAGAGCACCGCCCGCAACGAGAGCACCGACGAGCTGATGATCTTCCTCACTCCCCGCATCGTGAGGCCGTGACGGGTGTGGGAGTCGAACGCCGGTTGGGGTATCGTTCCCCGTCGGCGAGAGCGGCGTCCCCGCTGTCGCATCGCCCGTCGACGGATGAGAGGGCTCGTGGAGAACGCTCGGTACTGGTCTCGGCGAAGACGCGGCCTCTTCACGGAGCACGCGGGAGCTCGCGAGGCCATGCAGGTGCGCGAACGGGTGGATGGGCTGGACCTGCTCCTCGTGACCCACGCCGCCAACATCTTCTACCTCACCGGCTTTCGGGGGAGTGCCGGCATGCTGCTGGTCGGCCCCGGCGAGGCCACCCTCATCGTCGACTCGCGCTACGTCACGGCGGCTCGGCGCGTGATCGACGACGCTTCGGCCCCCGGCGAGCCGATCGAGCTGGCGGAGGTCGAGACGTCGTACGAGGAGACCCTGTGTCAGCTCCTGCGGGCGCGCGGGTCGTGCCGCCTCGGCATCGAGACCGATCACATGACCCTGGCTCGGTACGACTGGATCGAGCGGACCCTCGCCGGTTCGGGGGTCGAGCTGCAACGCACCTCGGGACTCGTGGAGGCGAGCCGGCTGGTGAAGGACCCGCGGGAACTGGCGATCCTGCGGGCGGCCGGCGATCGCATCTCGGACGTGATGGCCGAGATGCTGGCCGGCCTCCGGCCGGGGCGCCGGGAGCGGGACGTCGCGGCGGACATCGATTGGGCAGTCCGCCGGGCCGGGTTCGAGGGCCCGGCCTTCGAGACGATCGTCGCGAGCGGCCCCAACAGCGCCCTGCCCCATGCACGCCCCGGGGATCGCGAGCTGGGGTCCGGCGATCTCGTGCTGCTCGACTTCGGAGGCGTGCACGAGGGCTATTGCGTCGACCTGACGCGGGTGGCGGCCCTCGGCCCGCCGCCCCCGGCGGCGGCGGCTTGGCACGACGCGGTGCGGGCGGCGCATGCGGCGGCGCTGTCCGCCGTCCGGCCGGGTACGGCGGTGGGCGAGGTCGATGGCGCGGCCCGCAACACCCTGACCGACCGGGGGCTGGGGGACGCATTCGGGCATGGCACGGGGCACGGCTTGGGGATCGAGGTCCACGAGGCCCCGCGCATCGGGAAGCGGCACGCGGCCGACGGTCCCGAAGACGTGCGGCTGGCTTCCGGCATGGTCATCACCGTCGAGCCCGGGGTCTATCTGCCGGGGGAGGGCGGCATACGGCTGGAGGACGACGTCGTCGTGACGGAGACCGGCTGCGAGCTGCTGACGGACGTTCCGCTCGATCTCGTTGTGGTCTAATGGTCCGGCAACGGGACGTTCCCGATCCCTCTGCGCGGTCATCGGGGGGGCGGCCGCTCCCGGCGGTTGGTTTCGTGACCATGGATTTCGATCGGATCGGCCCCGTGCTGGACCGGATGCTGGACCTGATGCGCGAGCACGCGCTGGCGGAGCTCGAGCTCGAGTCCGATGGCCTGCGGGTCCGTCTTCGGAAGGCGGGGGCGGCCGGTTCGCCCGGCGAAGCAGCGGGGACGCACCCGGCCGGGCCGGCCGCGGCGGACCGCGAGCCGGTGGCGACGGTCGTCAACGCGCCCGTCGTCGGGACCTTCTATCGAGCCGGCGCGCCCGATGCGGCGCCGTTCGTCGAGGTCGGAGACCGGGTCGAGTCCGGGGACGTTCTCTGCGTCATCGAAGCGATGAAGCTGATGAACGACATCAAGGCGAACTTCGCCGGCGAAGTCGTCGACATCCTGGCCGAGAACGGCCAGGCGGTGGAGTACGGCCAACCGCTGTTCGCAATCCTGCCGGCTTCCGGCGGCTAGCGGCCCGGATGGAACCCCGCGTCGCACCGATTCCGGCGAATGCAGCGGGGCCCTTCGCCAGGGGCTGCTAGCGCGACCTTGTGGTCGCGTTGGAAGTTTCGCTGGCGCGAAACTTCTACGGCGCAGGCTTCTGGCGTCGCCGGCGGCCCCGGCCCCTGTGCGGTCCTGTCATGTTCGAGAAGGTCCTCGTCGCCAACCGGGGCGAGATCGCCCTGAGAGTCATCGCGGCCTGCCGGGAGCTCGGCGTCCGGACGGTGGTCGCGCATTCCCAGGCCGACCGGTACAGCCTGCCGGTGCGGTTTGCCGACGAGACGGTGTGCATCGGACCGGCGCCCAGCCGCCACAGCTATCTGAACCGCATCGCCATCCTGGCGGCGGCGGAGACCACCGGTGCCGACGCGATTCATCCCGGCTACGGCTTCCTGTCCGAACGGGCGGACCTCGCCGAAGGGTGTGCGGCCGCCGGCGTCGCGTTCGTCGGGCCGCCGCCCGAGGTGCTGCGGCTGCTGGGCGACAAGGCCCGCGCCCGGCAGGCCATGCAGGCGGCGGGCCTGCCGGGGGTGCCCGGTACCGAGGTCATCGCGGACCCGGAGGCGGCGGCGCGGGAGGCCGGGCAGATCGGATATCCCCTCCTCGTCAAGGCGATCGCCGGCGGGGGCGGCCGCGGGATGCGGCTGGTCGCAGACGCCGGCGGGCTGCCCGATGCGTTTCGGGCCGCCGCGAGCGAGGCGGAGGCGGCCTTCGGCGACCCCCGCGTCTATCTCGAGAGATACGTCGAGGGTTCCCGGCATATCGAGTTTCAGGTGCTGGCCGACGGCCGCGGCCGCACCGTGCATCTCGGTGAACGGGAGTGCTCGGTGCAGCGGCGGCAGCAGAAGGTGATCGAGGAGGCCCCTGCACCGGGTCTCGAGGCCGGAATGCGCCGGCGCATCGGCGGGCTCGTCGTGGCGGCGGCGCGGGCCGTCGGATACGTGAACGCCGGGACGTTCGAGTTCCTGATGGACCGGCACGGCCGGTTCTATTTCATGGAAGCCAATCCACGCGTTCAGGTCGAGCATGGAATCACCGAAATGGTGTCGGGGGTCGACATCGTCAAGGAGCAGATCCGGATTGCCGCCGGAGAGCCGCTCGCGGTGGCGCAGGACGACGTGCGTCTCGCCGGACACGCCATCGAGTGCCGGGTGAACGCCGAGCATCCGGAGACGTTCGCGCCCAGCCCCGGTGCGATCCGGACCCTGGTGCTGCCCGGGGGGCCGGGCATCCGGGTGGAGACCGCGGCCCATGCCGGCGACATGGTCTCGCCCTTCTACGATTCGCTGCTCGCCAAGGTGATCGCCCACGGGCGCGATCGCGCCGAGGCCATCGCCCGCATGCGCCGGGCGCTGGGGATGATGGTCGTCGAAGGCGTCGACACGACCCTCCCCCTGCATCTGCGCATTCTTCAGGACCCCGACTTTCTCGCCGGACGCCTGACCACGACGTTTCTGGATCGGATGGTCGCGGCCGGAGCGCCGGCGGCATGAGCCGCTGGCCCCGGCTCTATGCGATCGTCGACGCGGGGTCGGCGTCCCGCGCCGGCCGGACGCCCGTGGATCTCTCTCGCGCGTACCTGGACGGCGGCGCCCGTCTCCTGCAGTTGCGGGCTCCCGGCGTCGACACCGGGACCCTCGTGGAATGGACGCGCGAGATCGTCGATCTCGCGGCCCCCCGGGGCGCGCAGGTCGTCGTCAACGACCGCTGCGACGTGGCCCTGATGTCCGGTGCGGACGGCGTCCACGTCGGTCAGGACGATCTTCCCGCGGGCGTTGCGAGGAAGCTGCTGGGACCGGCCGCCGTCCTCGGCCTGTCCACCCACGATGCCTCCCAGGTCGAGGCGGCGCGGCGTCAGCCGGTGAGCTATCTCGCCGTCGGCCCGGTGTACGACACGCGCACCAAGCAGGCCGGATACGCGGCGGTCGGTCTCGCGGCGGTGCGGCAGGCGGCGCGGGCGGCCGGCGATCGTCCGGTGGTGGCCATCGGAGGCATCACCCTGGAGACCGCCCCGGCCGTCGTGGCGGCGGGCGCGGCCTCGGTCGCGGTCATCTCCGACCTGCTCGCGGGCGACGATCCGGCGCGCCGGGTCCGCGCCTACCTGGACGTTCTCGACTGACTTCTCCCTTTCCGCAGCCACGGCTTTCGGTCGAAGTAGCTGTCCATCAAGGCCCGGGTCTGGCCGGACAGCATGGCGAGGGCGAACAGGTTCGGCAGAATCACGATACCGAGAGCGATGTCCCCCAGGTCCCAGGCGGCGGCGGGGGCGATCAACGCGCCGAGAAACACCATGCCGACATAGACCAGCCGATAGGGCAGGATGGCCTGCGCCCCGAACAGGTACGCGGCGCAACGGTCGCCGTAGTAGCTCCAGGAAATGGCGGTGGAGAGGGCGAAGAGCACCACCGAGAGCACCACGATCAGTCCGCCCCAGTCGCCGAGCGGGCTGAGTCCGCGCTGGAACCCCAGCTGCGTCAGCGGGGCGCCCCCCTCGGGCGCGTCGCCGTAGAGCACGTCATGGGCGGTCCCGTCGTCGCCGGTGGCGGCGCCGCCGCCCGGGTCGATGGTGCCGCTGAAGGGCACCGTCTGCGCTTCGTCGACGTAGAACCGCTCCACCGGCACGTCGTGCCAGGCGAAGGCCGCCTGTCCCGCCGTGGTCTCCTGACGGCCGTCGTTCACGCGGATCCCGTCTGGCGGGTCGGCTTCCCGCAGGGCCCCGTCGGGTGCCGTCACCACGTAGGAGAGGTCGCCGCCGGCCAGCGTGAACTCGGACGGCACGCGATCGTCGTGCACGCCGGTGATGATGATCACCAGGCAGGTCATCGTGACGATGACGATGGTGTCGATGAACGGCTCGACCAGCCCCACGACCCCCTCCGACACCGGCTCGTCGGTCTTGGCCGCGGCGTGGGCGATGGGCGCCGACCCCTGTCCCGCCTCGTTCGAGAACAGCCCGCGGTTGACGCCCCAGTTGAGGGTCACGAGCAGGACGCCGATGCCGGTGCCCGCGACCCCGGCGGTGGGATTGAACGCTTCCCGGAAGATCAGCGCGAACGTCGGCAGGACCGCGCCGGCGTTCATCAGGATGATGAGCAGCGCTCCCGAGACGTAGATCCCCGCCATGAGCGGTGCGAGGATGGCGGTGACCTTCCCGATGCGCGTGATTCCGCCCAGGATGACCGCCGCCACCGCCGTCGCCGCGAGCAGCCCGGTCACGAGGTTGGGGGTGCCGAAGTTCGACTCCAGGGTGTCGGCCAGGGTGTTCGCCTGCACCGCGTTGCCGGTGATGAACGCGGTGAAGCCGAGGGCGACGGCGAAGAACAGCGCCATCCACCGCCAGCCGTCGCCGAGGCCCCGCTCGATGTAGTACATCGGACCGCCGGTCACCGTGCCTTCGTGCTTCGGAGCATCGGTGTGCACCTCGCGGTAGCGCTGGGCCAGGGTCACTTCCGAGAACTTCGTGGCCGCGCCGAGCAGCGCCGTCATCCACATCCAGAACAGCGATCCGGGGCCGCCGTAGTGGATCGCCCAGGCCGCCCCGGCGATGTTGCCGATGCCCACCGTGGCCGACAGGGCGGTGGTGAGGGCCTGGAAGTGCGACACGTCCCCCGGTTCGTCGGGGTCGTCGTAGCGGCCCGCGGTCACCGCGAACCCGTGGGCGAGGCGCCGCAACTGGACGAACCCGAGCCGAACCGTCAGGAAGGAGCCGACCCCGAGCAGGGCGATGACCTTGAGGGGCACGACCTGCTCGCCGACGGGAATGCCGAAGCTGTCGACGTAGAACTTGACGGTCCGGATGATCTGCTCGATCGTGTCCATGCCTGCGCTCCGATCCCGTCCCGGCGGAGCGGGGCGGCCAGCCTGTGGTGGGCGTCGGGGCGACAGTATATAGAAGTGCAAAGGGCGAACGGTGTGGGCAGACGCCGGGATCCCGCGCCGCCGACGGTGGGGAGGACTGACGGCACCTGCTAACATGCAGGCGCTGCCCGGAACGGAGCGGCGCAGCGGCGGGTGGGTTCGGCGGCTGGCGAGCCGCAGGCGACGGTTCTGCGGCCGGGGGTCTGCGTCGCGAAGCGGTGGGGAATCTTGGAGGCCGGTTGGGCGGCAGGCGGAGCTGTTTGTTACGATTCTCGGGGCAGATCTCGATGGAGAGCAGCGGGATGGCGGAGGCGAGGCGCCTCGACGGCAAGGCGGTGGCGGAGGCGATTCGTGAATCACTGAAACCGCGCATCGCCCGGTTCTCGGCTGCGGCGGGGCGTCCGCCGGGGTTGGGAATTCTGCTGGCGGGCGACGACGGCGGGTCGGAGATCTACGTAGGCAACAAGGTGCGGGCCTGCGAGGCGCTCGGCATCCGCGCCGACCTCCAGCGTCTGCCGGCCGACGCGGCCCTCGACGAGGTCATGGCGATCGTGGCGCGGTTCAATGCGTCCACGGCGGTCGACGGGGTGCTGGTGCAGTCCCCGCTGCCGGCGGGCATGGGAGCCGACGCCGAGCAGCAGGTGTTCGACGCCATCGAGCCTTCCAAGGACGTCGACGGGTTCAACCCGGTCAACGTGGGGCGACTGGTTCAGAACCGGCCGGCACTGGCGCCGGGGACCCCCTCCGGCGTGATCGAGCTGCTCGATCGTTCCGGCATTCCCATCGAGGGGCAGCGCGCCGTGGTCATCGGCCGCAGCGACATCGTCGGGAAGCCGATGGCCGCCCTGCTGCTGCACCGGCATGCGACGGTGACGGTGTGCCACTCCCGGACGCGGGATCTGCCGGCCGTCGCGTCGTCGGCGGATATCCTGGTCGCGGCAATCGGGCGCGCGGGATTCGTGACCGCGGACTTCGTGAATCCGGGAGCGACGGTCATCGACGTGGGGACCACGCGGATGACCGACCGGGATCGGGTCGCGGCGCTGTTCGGGCCGGACTCGCCGCGTCTCGAGGTCCTGGCACGGCGCGGCGCCACCGTCGTCGGCGACGTGCACCCGGAGGTGGCCGGAATCGCGGGGGCGTTGACGCCGGTGCCGGGCGGGGTCGGCCCGCTGACGATCGCGATGCTGTTGTCGAATACGGTCCGCGCCGCGGAGGCGAGACGCTGATTCGCCGCGACGGATGCTTCCGTCCGCGCGCGGATGTTGCCTGTCGGAGTGAGTTTCGGGCGCCAGGTGGCGGCGCGTTCGGCGGCCCACGCGGGTCCGCTGGTGTTGCGTGACGATGGCAGCGTCAGCATGCGATCACGGTGGCTTGCGTGCCGGCCGCGGCCAGGAGACGTCCGATATCGGCCGGATCGCTCGTGTGAATCCGATCGCCGGTGTCGGCGACCAGCACGACGGTCGCGTCGATCGGGTCGCTGGTTCCCGCTCGGGCAAGCAGGACGCCGGCTCGACGACCCATCTCCTCGTCCACCGACCGGACGTCGACCGCGCGCAAGAAACGCGCGAGGCGGACTTGGCGACCCTCGTGGCTCCGCCACACCTGGCCGAGCACGATGGCGCTCGTGCGCAAGTCGAGCTCGCGCTGCTGGGCAAGCCGAAGACGAGCGATGGCGGTGCGGTCGTTGCGTTCCACCGCGAAGAACGCACCGGCGTCGAGCACCAGCGCGCTCACGTTCCCGGCCCCCCGGTTCGAAAACCGAGCTCGGCCTCGGCCCGAGCCAGTTCGTCGGGGGTCAAGACGCCGTGTTCTCTTTCCCAGGCGTCGAGAAACTCACGCAAGGCCTCGGCCCGGAGCCTGGCGCCTGCGGCCTGCGCCAACCACGACGAGAGTCCGACGCCGGCCGCCTGAGCGGCCCTGCGGATCTCGTCGCCAAGACCGGCTTCGAACGAGACGCTCATCTTGTCCACCTTCATGAGTGGCATACTACCAGGGGATGTCCATACCCGGGTATTCCCATGCGAGAATGGCCGGTCAGGAGGAGATGACATGACGGGCGTGCCGAAACGGGGCGTGGTGGCGGGTGCGGTGTTGCTCGGGGGGATGATCGGCGTGACGGCATCGCTGGCGCCGGCGCAACCATCGGCGCCAGCCGGCGAGTGGCGGGCGTTCGGAGCGGACCCCGCCAACACCAAGTACTCGCCCCTCGACCAGATCACGCCGGAGAACTTCACCGAGCTGGAGATCGCCTGGCGATGGCGGTCGCTCTCGGCCGAGGTCGCGGACAGCCGCGAGGCGATCCGCCCCGGTCCGTTCAAGACCGCCCCGCTGATGGTGGGCGGGCTGGTCTATGCCAGCACTGCCCTCGGGCAGGTCGCGGCCCTCGACGCGGGCACCGGCGAGCTGGTCTGGTCGTACGACCCCGGCACCTACGACCGCCTCGAACGTCCCGCCAACATGGGCTGGCAGCACCGCGGGGTGTCCTACTGGGAGGATGACCGGAGCGACGATGCGCGCATCTTCATCGCCACCCACGACCTGCTGCTCGTCGCCATGAACGCCCGCACCGGCCGCCTGTACCCGGACTTCGGGGCCGACGGCGCCGTCGATCTCAGCGGCAGCCTCGGACGCGCGATCGACCGATCCCGCCTGACCCATTCGCAGCCCGTGGCCGTCGTCGGCGACACCGTCATCGTGGGCAGCATCGTTCAGGACGGCTCCCTGACCCGCCGCGAGGCGGACCCCGGTCACGTCCGCGCCTTCGACGCCCGGACCGGCGAGATGAAGTGGATCTTCCACACCATTCCCCAGGGCGGCGAGTTCGGGGCCGAGACGTGGCAGAACGAGTCGTGGCGCTACAGCGGCCATACCAACGTGTGGGGCACGATGGCCGTCGACGAGGAGCTGGGCTACGTCTATCTGCCGACGGGGACGCCGACCAACGACTGGTACGGCGGCATGCGTCCCGGCGACAACCTGTTCGCCGAGAGCATCATCGCCGTCGACGTCGAGACCGGGCAGCGGGTCTGGCACTTCCAGGCGGTGCACCACGGCCTCTGGGACTACGACTTTCCGACCGCCGGCAACCTCCTCGACATCCGGGTCGACGGCCGCGACATCAAGGCGATCGCGCAGACCAGCAAGCAGGCCTTCGTGTACGTGTTCGACCGCGTGACCGGCGAGCCGGTGTGGCCGATCGAGGAGCGGCCGGTCCCGGCCGGGACGGTGCCGGGGGAGTGGTACTCGCCGACCCAACCGTTTCCGACGAAGCCGGCCGCGTTCGATCTGCAGGGCATCGGCGTCGACGACCTGATCGACTTCACTCCCGAGCTCCGCGCGGCGGCGCTGCGGCTCGCGGAGCGGGCGCAGCTCGGACCGATCTTCACCCCGCCGCCGGTCCGGGGCGAGGGCCGGCCGATCATCCAGTCGCCGGGCCCCGGCGGCGGCATCAACTGGCCGGGCGCGGCCGTCGACCCCGAGACGGGACGGCTCTTCGTGCCGTCGCAGACCCGCCTGCGGGCGGTCGAGCTGGTCGAGTACCCGCCCCCCGCCACCGTCGGCTACTTCACCGACCCGTGGGCGACGCCGGTGCCGGGGCCGCAGGGGCTGCCCCTGGTCAAGCCTCCCTACAAGCGGGTCACCGCCATCGACCTGAACACCGGCGACCACGCCTGGATGAGCCCCCACGGCGACGGACCGCGCAACCATCCGGCGCTGCGTGACCTCGACCTGCCGCCCCTCGGCGGCCACAACGGCATGCACGGCGGCGGCCCGCTGGTGACGAAGACCCTGCTCGTCGTCAACTCCGGCGGGCGGTACGTCGAGGACATGGTCGAGGCGGCGCGGGCCATCACCGCCTACGACAAGGGCACCGGCGCCTATCTGGGGTCGGTGCGGCTGCCTGCCATCCCCTACGGCAATCCCGTCACGTACCTGCACGAAGGGAAGCAGTACATAGCCGTGGCCGTCGGCACATCGAGCGCCGAGGGCGGGGCCGAGCTGATCGCACTGGCCCTGCCCTGAGCGGGGAGGGCAACGACCGGCGCCGCGGCTCGGGGATGCGAACCCAGCCCCGGTCGGGAGCCTCGGCTCCCGGTTGCGCATATTCCGCATGATCGTAACATGAGGACATGGTGCGTCGTGATGACGTGGCCGGGCGACCGTCTGCGTCACGCTGTTCCTCTCCAGCGGGTGCAAGTCCCGTCTCGGTAAGCGCCGGAGCGCCGAGTAGCAGACCCCAGGCATGGCCGGAGACGGCCGTGGCCCGAGCGGGGTGTCAGAAGCCTCTTCGGAGGGAGCAAGTCCGCGGGCCGCAACATGAAGTGAAGCCTGCAGCCTCGACACATTTACAACCCGAGAGCCGAGCCGCTCATGTCACGGCGAAGGCCACGTCTTCCGCGCCCTGTTCCGGTGGCGTACGTGCGGGAGGTCTCGGCGGGGTATGGGGCGCAGCACGCGGACACGGAGAGGGACGGAACACGAGAGGCCCGTCTGCGCAGCCCGAGTCGGGGCAACGCGGCCTGCATAAGCCGAAGGTGAAAGCGGGAGCGGCGTAGCGGGAGTCCGAGGGGGCCATAGTACCGAGGAGGACCGTGCAGCAGAACGCGGTCGGAGGGAAGGGCCCCTGCGGTGGGCACGGCGTGGTGGCAAGGACGCGCGAGGGCATGGCCGGCGAGCCCGGACCCAACTCCCCCGAGAGGCGTGCGCCTCTCGACAAAGTGCGCCAATTGCAACGACGCCTGTGGGCCGCGGCCAAGCGGTCCCCGAATCGGCGTTTCCACGCCCTGATGGACCGGATCTGGAGGGATGACGTCCTCCGGGAGGCGTGGCGGCGGGTCAAGCGGAATCGTGGCTCGGCGGGTGTCGATTCCGAGACACTGGCCGAGATTGAGCAGCGTGGGGTCGAGTCATTCCTTGGGGAGCTCGGCGCGGCGTTGCGCGCGGGGACGTATCGGCCGCAGCCGGTCCTGCGGCGGTACATCCCCAAGGCCGATGGCCGACGGCGACCGCTGGGGATACCGACGGTCCGTGACCGGGTTGCGCAGATGGCCGCGACGCTGGTGTTGAGTCCCATCTTCGAGGCGGATTTCCGTGGCTCGTCGTATGGGTTTCGGCCGAAGCGGAGCGCGACGCAGGCGCTGGAGGTTCTTCGCGTCCGCGGGGCGCGGGGTGGCACCCATGTGCTGGACGCCGACATCTGCGACTACTTCAGCAGCATCGAGCACGAGAAGCTGCTGACGCTGGTTCGCCAGCGCATCTCGGACCGGCGTGTCCTCCGACTGCTGCGGCTGTGGCTCGCGGCGGGGGTGTTGGAGGCGGGGCAGGTGCACCGGACCCTGGCGGGGACTCCGCAGGGGGGTGTTATCTCGCCGCTGCTGTCGAACATCTTCCTGCATGTGCTCGACCGGCTGTGGGAGGACCGGTGGTCTCACCTTGGGACGCTGGTTCGCTACGCGGACGACTTCGTGGTCATGTGCGACACGAAGGCGGCGGTCGAGTCGGCCCGAGAGCGGGTGAGTCTGGTGCTTGCCCGGCTTGGTCTGGAGCTGCATCCGGAGAAGACGCGAGTGGTCGACCTGTCGGGCGGACGTGAGGGCTTCGACTTCCTGGGGTGTCACCTGCGCAAGCGCATGAGCGGTCCCATCTGGTCACGGGCGCGGCGACGCGTGTACTACCTGCACCGATGGCCGTCACGGCGGGCGATGAAGCAGGTGCGAGCCCGCGTGCGGGCGCTGACCCCTCGGGGCCGTTGCCACACGGACCTGCGTCTGGTCATCGCGGATGTCAACCGGGCTGTGCGGGGGTGGGGGCAGTATTTCCGGACGGGAAATGCGGCGAACCACTTCGTGCAACTCGACCGGTACGTGGAAGAGCGCCTGCGCGGCCTGCTTCTCAAGCGCGCGGGGTCTCGTCTGGCGGCCGGTCGGGCGCAGTCTTGGCGTCGTCCGTTCTTCGAGGCCTTGGGGCTCGTTCGCCTGCGTGGCACGATTCGGTATCCGGGGGCGGTGCATGCTGCGACCTGAAGTCCACCTGGTAAGCCGTGTGCGGGAAATCCGCACGCACGGTTTGAACGGGGGTCTTGCTCTCAGTCGGTCGGTTTCCCCGACCGGCACCAAGTAGGATCTACCAATGACAAGACGATTGCGAGAGACGGGCGTGGAGCCTCGGTCGGCGGCGTCATCCGGCGCGCGTGTCGTCACGGCGACGGAGACCGCGAAGAACTTCGGCGCCATCATCGACCGGGTACGGGAGGACCGCGCGGTCTACGTGGTGGAGCGCGGCGGGACGCCGGTAGCGGAGATCGGTCCGGTGAAGGCGAAGACCGTCACGATTCGCGACTTCGCCGAGCTCGTCCGTTCCGGGTCCGTTCCGTCCGCCGGCGAGGAGTATCTGAAGGCGGTGGAGGAAGGCATTGCCTTCTGCAATCGCGCCGAGGTGCCCGGGAATAATCCATGGGCACGCTGATCGACTCCAGCGTCCTCATCGCGGCCGAACGCGGCGGATTGGAACTCCAGGCAGCGCTCGACACCCGCCCCGACGAGCCGGTCGGCATCGCCGCCGTCACCGCCTCGGAGTTGCTTCACGGCACCCACCGGATCGGCGGCGTGCGGCTTGTGCAGGCGCGCGCGTTCGTCGAGCTATGGCTCGGGGTCTTGCCCGTCGTCCCGTTCGAGCTGCAATCGGCGCGAGTGCATGCGACGCTGGCCGCGGATCTCGGACGGAAAGGGACACCCATCGGTGCGCACGATCTGATGATCGCGGCGACAGCCGTGCATCTCGGCTACTCGGTCGCCACGCGCGACCGTCGGAGCTTCAGCCGGGTGGACGGTCTCGCCGTCCTGTACTGGTAGGCGCCTGACGGTCGATTCCGGGTGCGCGAGGCATCAGGGGGTCTCGGGATCTTCCGGCACGGCGACGGCTGCACGAACGGTATCCGAGCGCAGGGCCTGGAGCAGCCCTGGCAGCGCCTCGACCGCATATAACGGCACGGACAGAATGCGCGCGGTCACGTCCTGCGTTCCCGCGGCGGTGCGGATGGCGTGACGGACCGTCTGCACGCTGGGCGGGTTGGCGTCGAATCGCACCGCGATCGGCGGCCGTTTCTCGTGGACGAACTGGAGGAGCGACTTCAGCGAGCCGCTGCGCCCGGCCTTGACCACGATCGGCACGATCCAGTCCCGGTGCGCGATCACGTAGTCGATCTCCGCGTTGCCCCGCCGTGCGTGCCGCAGCCAGTAGTGGAGTTCGGGCGGGCCGTCGCCGCCGCTCAGCGAAGTCAGCTGCTGTCCGACGTACTGTTGGCCATGCCCCCTTCGTTCACCAGCCGGGTGGTGTCCAGCGCCTCGATCTCCGGCAGATGCAGACCGCACAGGTGGTTCATCAGCCCGACGTCCATGAACAGCAGCTTTCTCGCGTGGTTGCCGGCGTCGGCGGCGAGGGGCAGTCCCGAACAGTGGCTGTGGGAGATCCGGTGGCAGACGCGCGCCTTGACCAGCAGATCGATCGCGTGGCTCACTTCCGCCGCGCGCGCATCCGGGTCGAGGCGGCGGTAGCTCACGGGATGCCCGACGGATCGAGGCACGATGCGGAACAGCCGTTGGAGGCGGGCGAGCGGCGTCCGTCGCGCGTACTTGGCGAAGTCGTCCTCATAGGTCGACGCGATGGAACGGTGCACGGCCGCCACCTCCACCGGCGAACCCGACTCGCAGTACGCCAGCACCGCCTCGGGCAAGCCGCCGACCACGAGGTACTCTCGAAGCCGCCGCCCGAGTCGACGGTGCGCAGCGTCGGTCGGTGGCGCGTCCGGGTCGAGGTCGGCGGCCGAGTCGTCGGCGGCCGGGTCGACGGCGGCGAGGAACTCTCGAAACGTCAGCGGTCCCAGGTGCAGGTACTGAATGCGCCCTACCGGCATCGAGAATCCGTGCTCGGCGAGGGTGAACTCCAGCAGCGACCCCGCCGCCACCACCGGCAGGTCCGGCCGGTCCTCGTAGAGGTAGCGCAGGGCGGGCAGGGCCCGCGGTGTCGCCTGTATCTCGTCCAGGAACAGTATTGCCCGGTCCAGCCGGGTACCCCCGAGCATCTCCAGCTCGCGGAGGATACGCCCCGTATCCAGGCTCTCGAACACCCGGTCGAGGTAGATGCCGCTCCAGGTTCACCTCGCACAGCGCCATTCCGGCCGCCGCCGCGAACTGACGAACCAGGGTCGTTTTTCCGACCTGCCGCGCCCCGCGCAGCACCAGCGGCTTCCGGCGCCGTGCCGTCAGCCATCGATGCAACGTATCTTCAGCGAGTCTCTTCATGGCATATATACCTCAAAAATATCATTTTATATATTAAAACGTACGTCTTATAACTCAATGCTCTTGACTTGACGCTGGCCCGGGGCGGACCCGGGCTGTTCCGGTCGAGCCGCCCTACCATCACCGCCCGCCACAAGGACACCGGCGTCTGTCTGGGGGGACTGCCCGCCTTCCCTTGCGGCAATCCGATCACCCACTTGTACGAAGGGAAGCAGTACATAGTCGTCGCCGTCGGCACGTCGAGCGCGGCGGGCGGCGCCGAGCTGATCGCGCTCGCCCTGCCCTGACGCTGCGCGGAACTCCGTGAGGGTGGTTCCACGGTGCTCGGGGGCCGTAGAATACGACCGTCGCAGCTTCAACCGCGTGGATGGTGCAGTATTGGTCAGCTTGGGAAGATCCCGCGGTGCTCCGGCGGCGGCGGAGGAGGTAGGTCGAATGGACAATCTCGAATCGCACGGCGTGTCACGGGCGGTTGCCCGGCTACGGGGCTGGGCCCTCGTCGGCGCCCTGGCGGTGGCGGCCGCGGCGTGCGCCCCGGCCGATGAAGAGCCGGAGGCGGCGCCGAACGCGACGTGGTTCGAGGGGGCCACGCTCATCGACGGCAGCGGCGGCCCGCCCGTCGCGGGCTCCGCGTTTCTCGTCGAGGACGGTGTCTTCGCCTGGGTGGGACAGGCGGGCGAGCGGGAGGCTCCCGACGGCGCCGCGCAGGTCGACCTGTCGGGGAAGACGGTGATCCCCGCGCTGATCGACGCGCACCAGCACCTCGGGTTGACGAACGTGAAGGATGGCTCGCACAGCCCCGACAACTACACGCGGGCCAACCTCGTCGAGCATCTGGAGCGGTCGGCCTATCACGGGGTCGCGGCCACGATGAGCCTGGGGCTCGAGTTCGACGAGGCGCTGGCGTTCGACCTGCGGAGCGCCGTCATTCCGGACGCGGCGCGTTTCCTGACGTCCGGCCGGGGAATCGCCGCCACGCCGACGGCCGGCCCGCAGCAGGAATACCGGCTGGGCATACCGCGGGGGGCGCAGACCGAGACGGAGGGGCGCGCGGCGGTCGAAGAGCTGCACGGGCACGGCGTCGACATCATCAAGATCTGGGTCGACGATCGGGGCGGCGCCGTCCCGAAGCTCGAGCCGGAGGTCTACCGGGCGATCATCGACGAGGCGCATGCCCGCGGCATGCGGGTGGCCTCGCACCTCGGCTCGACGAGCGGCCTCGCCGACGCCAAGGACCTGCTGCGCGCGGGCATCGACGGCTTCGCGCACACGGTACGCGACCGCGACGTCGACGAGGAGTACATGGCGCTGGTTCGCGAACTTCCCGACGTCTGGACCATCCCGAACCTCCCGGGCTCGCCGGTGAGGCAGGACGACCTGCCGTGGCTGAGCGAGACCCTGCCGCCGTTCGAGGTCGAGAGCCTGCGTGCGCAGGCCGAGCGTCTGGAGGAGGAGGGCCCCGGCGAGTCCTTCGAGCTGCAGTGCCGCAACCTGGCCCGCAATCGCGAGGCGGGGATGAGCATCGGCATGGGCACCGACTCGGGCGTCAGCGTCGCCTGGACCACCCACACCGAGATGCGCGACATGGCGGGCTGCGGGCTCACGCCGATGGAGGCGATCGAGGCGGCGACGCGGGTCAACGCCGAGATCCTGGGGCTGGAAGACCTAGGTACGGTGGCCGTGGGCAAGAGTGCCTCGTTCGTGGTGCTCGAGGCGAACCCCCTGGACGACATCGACAACACGCGGCGAATCGACAGCGTCCATCTCGGGGGCGAGCGGGTGGACCGAGAGGCGCTGCGGGCGAGGTTCATGAACGGCGTGCGCTAGGAGTCTGCGCCGTGGAAACGGTGCCGACTCCTGGCCGGGTTGGTTGGGCGGCAAACGGGGCCGCAGGCGACGCTTTCCGGCGAGGCGGCGGATGGATCCCGGTCGTTCACCCGGTCACGAAGGAGGTTCCCCGTGGAAGGCATCATTTCCAATCTCTTGAGCCGATTCGAGCAGGGCCGCGTCTCTCGGCGGGATCTGGTGCGAAGCCTGGCGATGTTGGCGGCAGCCGGCGCCGGTGCGGCCGGCGCGTCGGCGCGTCAGCGAACGCCGTTCAGCTCCAGCCGGATCGACCACATCAGCATTCAGGTGACGGATCTCCCACGCTCGATCGCCTTCTACCAGGAGGTCTTCGGCCTGTCGATTCTGAACGAGGATCGGGCCAACGAGATCGTCCGCATGGGGACGAGCGGCATCCTCGTCTCGCTCCACCGCAAGCCGCCCACCGGCATCGTCGACCACTTCGCGATAGCCATCGACGGGTTCGACCGCGAGTCCGTGACCCTGGCGCTCGAGCAGCGTGGGCTGACCCCGGATCAGAACCTGGACTACGGATTCCATGTTCGGGACCCCGAGGGCATACCGGTCCAGATCGTCGCGACGTGATACGGATTGAGCTGGTCGCTGCCGGCGTGCCAAGCTACTGCATCCGGCCCAGCCTGTCGCGGCGGTTGTCGAAGCCGCGGGCGACGCCCGTGCTTGAACCGGTGAGGCTCCAATGCGCCAAGCCTCGGCTACGTCCGTCACCGGCCGGGTGACAGGCTTCGCGGGTGGATGGGTCGGCGGCCTGCCTGGACTCCGGCTCAGAGCGGCGGGCCGCGCCAGAGGTCGCGGCGAACCAGCTCGCCGCTGCCCGCGGCGCCCAGCACCTCGCCGTCGCGATAGACGATCTCGCCGCGCCGCAGGGTCAGCGTCGGCCAGCCGGTCACTTCCCGTCCCGCGTGCACCGAGTAGCCGCTGCCCGAGAACATGTCCTCGTTGCGGATCGTCCGCGTCTCGTCCGGATCCCACAGCACCAGGTCCGCGTCGGACCCCACCGCGATCGTTCCCTTCCGCGGGTACAGCCCGAACAGCTTGGCGGGGTTGGTCGACGTGACCTCGACGAAACGCTCCAGGGTGATGCGGCCGGCCCGGACGCCCTCGGAGTAGATCATCGGCAGCATCACCTGAAGATTGCTCATTCCCGCGCGGTGCTGCACGACGTTCTGCGCCGGGTCGAGCTTCTGCTCGCGGGTATAGGCGACGTGGTCGGTGGCCACGACGTGGATGGTTCCGTCGGCGATCCCGCCCCAGAGGGCGTCGAGGTCGCTCTGCTCCCGCAGCGGCGGCTGCCCGATGTACAGGCCCGGCGTGGGACCGTCGAACCGCTCGCGCGTCAGGTGCAGGTAGATGGGGCGCGTCTCCACGTATACCGGCAGACCGCGCGCCTGCGCCGCCTCGGCGACCCGCAGGGCGCGTTCCGATGACAGGTGGACGATGTAGATCGCCGCTCCCGTCGCCTCGGCCATCGCCACCGCGCGCTGCGTGGCCGCGACCTCCGCCGCCACCGGCCGGGCGTCGGCGAAGTGCTCGAGCCCGCCCCGTCCCTCGGCCGCCATCCGCTCCGACGTGATCTGCACGAGCGCCGCGTCCTCGCAGTGCATCATCATCAGCACGCCGGTCTCGCGGGCCGCGTGCATCGTCGAGACGAAGCCGGGGGCGTTGGCGTCGAACGTGGGCCGAACCATGAACACCTTGATGGTGGTCTGCCCGGTGTCGGCGAGGGCCGCGAGGGTCTCGGGGGTGGCGGTGGCGGGGTCGGAGACGATGGGGTGGAAGATGACGTCGGCGATCGACCGCGCTTCCACATCCGTCGCCGCGCGCGCCACCGTCTCGGCCGGCGTCTCGCCGACGCCCACGCCGCCGAAGTTCGAGATGGTGGTGATGCCCCCGGCGAGGGCCGCGGCCGAGCCGGACGTGTAGTCGTCCATGCGGACGCCGCCGAGGTGCACGTGGGGGTCGATGCCCCCCGGCAGCACCAGCCGCCCGCTCGCGTCGATCTCCCGGGTGTTCTCGTCGCGGGCGGCGAGTCCGGTGCCGATCTCGGCGATTGTGGAGCCGACGACCCGGATGTCGGCCGGCCGACGTCCGCCCGCCGTGAAGACCTCGCCGCCGCGGATGATCGTCTCGGGCTCCGGCTGGGCCGCGGCCACGAGGGCGGTCAGCGCGAGTGCAACGAGGGGAACCAAGCTTCGTAATGCCTTCATCACCACACCTCCGGATTGGCTTCCTCGTGCGACGCGGGCGGAAGCACCCCATTATCGCATCCGGAGGCTTCGCCGGGGGTGTCGCGGTCCGGACTGTCGAGCAGAGCTGTCAGCGGCGGCGCCGGTCCCGAGTGGGGGAGTGCGGAGTCCGGCCTGAAATCCTCTGTTCCGCCGAGGACTGCCGGGTCTGTCCGGGGGAGCCGCCGAAGGAGCGTAACGCGCCCGGCGGGTACCCTTGCGGTGGCCGTACAGAACAGCCCCGCCGCCATCCCCCGGCGGCATCAGCCGTAGTTGGCGTGATGCGGTCGGCGAATGCGGCGGGGCGTTCGAACCGGCGGCCCGCCGGAGCGGGCCTGACCGGAGACTGGACGGACCAGAAGCCTGCGCCGTAGAAGTCTCGCGCCAGCGAAACTTCCAACGCAACCGTAAGGTCGCGCTGGTGCTGGGCCGGATTGGCTAGTGCTGGGCCGGCCAGCCCTCATCGAGCGGCTGGGACTCGTCGGCGGTGATCTGCAGGTGGGCGCAGTGGTGATAGCTGTAGGCGCCCGGGTTGTTGTACGCGTGCTCCGCCATCCACTGGATGACCTGCAGCGTGCACTTGTCGCAGTTGATGTTGGGAACGCGGACCTCCGTCTCGAACTCGATCGGCGTCGGCTCCCGCGTGTGGTGGATGAACAGGCCGTCAGCGAGCAGCGGGGGCTGCGCCGGGACCTCAACCATCGCGGCCAGCGACCACGGCCGGTCCCACTCTCCGCGGTGGCTCGGTCGGGTCTTGGTCTCCGGATCGGGCGGCAGCTCGGTCGGCGAGTTGACCGCCAGGGCCACGCGGTAGTGCCCCGGATGGTAGATGGTCTCGAGAATCTTGAGAGGCAGCATCGAACCGCCCACGACCTTGGTGACGATGTTGCTCGCCGTGCCCCAATCCGCGTTCGAGCCGCCGCAGGGGCCGGCCTTCTGCGGATCGCCGCGCTCGTTCTCGACGATCCACGAGGCTGGCTCGACCAGCTTGAAGTGGGCATGGGTCACAGTCGGCGCCACCAGCACGACCGCCCCGACCAACAGAAGAAACCGGACAACATGCGGCATGCCAACGCTCCTTGTTTCAACAGAGTGGACTCGACCGTCCATCGGTAACGCCCCACCTTATCAACTCCCCGCGAGCCGTTCAATGGGCGCATGCCGTGCGGCTCCGGCGCCTGCTCGGGCATCGCGCCCGGCGACGGAAGGCTCGGTCGTGACAGCCGTGTGAGAATGGTCCGCGCCGGCTCGGCGTGGGCCCGCAAGCGGCGGGACCCGAGCGGCCGATCATTGGAGGTCAGAGCGGTGATGGTGAATGCAGGCAACGATCTGGTGGCGGTGTTCGACACGTCGAAGGGAAACATCCGCGTCGAGCTCTTCGCCGATGACGCCCCCCTGACGGTGGCGAACTTCGTGAACTTGGCGCAGCGCGGGTACTACGACGGACTGAAGTTCCATCGGGTCATCGCCGATTTCATGGTTCAGGGAGGCGACCCCACCGGCACCGGCCGCGGAGGCCCCGGCTACAACTTCGCCGACGAGTTCAGCCCCCGCCGGCGGCACGACTCGGCCGGAATTCTCTCGATGGCGAACGCCGGCCCCGGCACCAACGGCAGCCAGTTCTTCATCACCCACGGCCCCACGCCGCATCTCGACGGCAGGCACTCGGTGTTCGGGAAGGTCGTCTCGGGACAGGACGTCGTCGACGCCATCGCGCAGAACGACGTCATGACCACCGTGACCATCGAAGGCGATGCGTCGAGCCTGCTCGCGGCGCAGCAGGCGCAGGTGGCCGGCTGGAACCGGATTCTCGATCGCGGTTGATCGTGCCGGGGGCGTGCCGGCCGTTCCCGGCGTCAGCCGCGACAGGGGCCGCGGGAACGGCACGCACGCCGGCCGAGTTCAGTGGTCCCCGGCATCCTCGGCGCGGGCGCCGGTCAGGATGTTCAACAGGCCGTAGTTGCCTTCGTGGCAGGCGTACTCGAACATCGGTTCGGCCGAGCGCCGCATCGGCACCGCGACAGTGAACGGCCGGGTGAAGATGACCGGGTCGTCCACCGTGTACTCGTAGACCAGGGTGTCGTCGTCGAGACGGGTGAACCGTTCGGTCAGGGTGACGGTCAGGCCGGTTCCGATGGCGGTGGTCGCCGACGGCTCGAAGCTGCCGGTCTTGTCCGTCATGTTGGTGGTCTGGACCACCAACGTGTCGCCCTCCCAGTGCCCCCGCGAGCTCCCGGCCCACTGGCGGATGCCCGCCGGCAGCTGCGGGCGGCCGTCGAGCGGAATGACCCGCAGGTCGTGCACCATCTCGTTCAGGATCGCGACGGTGTCGGCGGTCTGAAAGAGCTGCATGTTGTTGTTGTAGCCGCTCGGCATCATCGGCGGGCCGCTGTTGAAACCCAGGATGCAGCGTTCGGCGAGGCCGCGGTCCTCGGGCCGATCCGCGCCGGTGCCGGCGCTTCGGACCCGCACCGGCAACGTGATCGGCAGGTCTTCGAGCAGCGATCCCACCTGCCGGAGAGATTCGCCTTCGGGGGTCAACGCGGGCAGCCGGCCGTCCGGCGGATCGACGATCAGCGACGTCCGGCGATCCTCGACGAACGTCGTGCCGTAGTCGAGCCAGAAGTCGTTGTATCCGCCCACCGCGCGGCCGCCGCCCCCGGCCGGCAACGGTTCGGACCGCACCTCGCTGGGCTCCAGCAGCCGGGCGCGGCGCGCCGCGACCTGGGTCTCCTGGGCCGCCGCTTCCTCCTCCGTCAGGAACTCCCGTTCGGCAAGGGCCTCTGGCCGCTGCAGCGGCGTCATGGTGCGAAAGTCCCACACCCCCTGCAGATCCGGCCGGCCGTCGGGCAGCCGCGGCGGCGTCTGTCCGTCAACCGGGCCTGCGATGAGCGAGAGGATGACGATCGCGCTGAGCGAAACGATGGGACGTGCCCGCATTCGAACCTCCCGTGGTGCAACGAGAAACCGCAGAATCCGCCAATCGAACTGTCAGGGGGGGAACAGTATACCCGCGGGATCGTCGGCGGGCATTCACGCCGCGGCCGGGGACGCCCGGGCGCTCGCGGGGACGAGGGCGTCCACGGCTCACGCCTGGTCGAACCGGACTACGCTCAGGCTGGGAATCCGCCGGAAGTGCTCGTCGCTGGTGAGGATCGGTTCCCCTGCGCAGACGCACAGCGTGCCGATCAGGAGATCCATCGTCGGGATCATCATGCCGCGGCTGCGCAGAGCCCACTCGATCTCGCCGTAACGCGGCGCAAAATCAGGCCCCGGCAGCGCGAGCTCCATGAAGTCGGTCAGTCGAGCCACGCGGTCGAGCTCCCGTTCCGGGTCCCGAGACCGGCGGGCGCCGGCTTCCAGCTCGCACCGTACGAAGACCGGCATGCGCAGCTTGACGGCGCCGTGCGCGCGCACTGTCCGCGTCGCTCCACCGATCTGTCCGCGACGGCGTTCGTGCATGAGATCGATCACGAACGAGGTGTCCACGAACACGGCTACTTCTCCAGCACGACGGGATCCGGCCGATCGCGCTCGCGCTCGTCCACCACCGTCTCGAGGACGGCGACCGTGTCCCCGGCCAGCAGGACGTCGTCGATGTGGTCGAGGAGGTGCGACGCCGTGTATCGTTCGTCCCGGAGCGTGCGCTTGATTACGCGGCTGAACGATTCGCCGGGCCGCTTGCGCGCGGCGAGCAGCTCGTACGATTCCAGGTCGATCGTGATTGTCTTGACGGCCATGCACTTAGCATACACTTTTGTGGCCCGTCTTCACGCCCTTCCGCCGTGTCCTCCCCCGGCCGGGTTGACGGCGGCGGGCATCGGAGCGATCATGCGCTGATCGACAGTTTGAAGGGGACCCGGAAGCAGAGCGAAGGAGGAAGGTCCGTGACCATCCAACGATACGCGGCGGCGACGTGTGCGGTGCTCGTTCTCGCGGCAGGCGTTCTCGCGCCGGTTTCGGCATACGCCCAGCCGGCGGCGACCGCGGCCGATGCCATGCCCCGGACCGCCTGGGGCGCCCCGGACCTCAACGGCGTCTGGGACTTCCGCACCCTGACGCCGTTCGAACGGCCCGATTCCCTCGCCGATCAGGCCGTGTTCACGGCCGAGGAGGCGGCTCAGTTCGAGGCCGACCGTCTCGCGGCGTTCGCGGTGCGCGACGACCAGGAGCCGGCGGACGTTGTCGGCAACTACAACCAGTTCTGGTTCGACCCGGGCAACAAGCTCAGCGAGACCCGCCAGACGTCGCTGGTGATCGACCCGCCCGACGGCCGCGTGCCGCCCCTGTCGGCCGCCGCGACCACGAGGCAGGAGGCTCAGCGAGAGGCGCGGGCCGGCGTCAATCGCCACTCGCCGACCTACGGCGGCTGGGTCGAGGACCTCGGGGCGGGCATGTTCGCGGTCCGCTGTCTCCTCGGCTTCAATTCCGGCCCGCCGATGACCCCCGGGGGCTACAACCAGAATCTCCAGGTGCTCCAGACGCAGGACCACGTGGTCCTGGTCAACGAGATGGTGCACAGCTCGCGGGTGATCCCGCTCGACGGCCGCGCGCATCTCGAAGATGGGGTGCGGCAGTGGATGGGCGATTCGCGCGGCCACTGGGAGGGGGACACGCTGGTCGTGGAGACCAGGAACTTCCTGCGCGAGACCAGCTTCCGGGGCGGCGTGACCACCGCAGATCTGCACCTCGTCGAGCGGTTCACCCGGGTATCCGACGGCACGTTGATGTATCGGGTGACGGTCGACGACCCGAACGCCTGGGATCAGCCCTGGACCTACCAGATTCCCATGACGAAGAACCCGCAGCCGCTGTTCGAGTACGCGTGCCACGAAGGCAACTACGGGCTCTACAACATCCTGGCCGGCGCGCGGTTGCAGGAAGACGAGGCGGATGCGGCGGCCCGCGACTGAAGGGCCGGAACCGGCGGTGGAGCGGTTGCCGGAGCGACGACGAACGCACTCGACAATCGTCGACGATGACAGGTGGGAATCGATGCTGACGAGAAGAACCCTTCTGCTGGCGCCCTTGGCGGTTCCGCTCGCGCGGCTCGCCGGTGCGCAGTCGGCCGAGCCCGGCCGGATGCTGCTGTCGATGCACCAGAACACCTCCCGCGCCGCCGGCTATCGCGGCTCGCTCGAGGGCTGGGCGCGGGCGGGCATCCGGTACGTCGAGCTGAGTGACCGGCTGCTGTTGGACTTCCTCGCCAACGACACGCTGCCGGCGGCGCGGCGCGTCCTGACCGACGCGGGGTTGACGCCGGTCTCCGCTGCGGTGGTGCTGCCGGACCTGTGGATTCCGGGGCCGGCCCGGGAGGCCTCGCTCGACACCTGGCGGCGCCGCTGCGAGCAGTTCGCCAGCCTGGGGCTGCAGAAGATCTACTCGCCGTCGGTGACGAATCGGCGGGTCACCGCGGACGACTTCGACGCGACCCCGGCGTGCATCCACGAGGTGGGGGAGATCACCGCCGAGTTCGACCTCACCGCGATGATCGAGTTCACGCGGACGTCGACGCACCTGTCCACGCTGACGTCGTCGCTGGCGATGATTCGGGCCGCCGCCCATCCCGCCGTCCGGCCCATGATCGACTTCTTCCACTTCTGGTCGGGTCTGAGCAAGTTCGAGGACCTCGACCTGCTCGAGCCGGGCGAGCTGGCCCATACCCACTTTCAGGACCTGCTCGATACGCCGCGGGAGCTGATCGACAACGACTCGCGGCTGATTCCCGGTGACGGCATCGCCCCCGTCGTCCGCATCCTCGAGAAGCTGGCCGAAAAGCAGTTCACCGGCGCGCTCTCGGTCGAGCTGTTCCGGGCCGAGCTCGTGCAGGGGGACCCCTTCGAGGTGGCCACCGAGATCCGCGGGAAGTGCGAGGCGGTGATGCGGCAGGCCCAGGTTCTGTAGCGGACTCGTGGCGGGTTGGTTGGGCGGGAAGCGGTGCCGCAAGGTGGCGATTCCCGGGCGAGGAGTCCGGGCCGTAGAACGGCGCGGACTCCTGACGGATTGGTTTGGCGGGGAGCGGAGCCGCGGGGCGACGATTCCCGGGCGAGGAGGTGGCATGCGCCGGAGGCATCACGTGAGGTGGATCGGCGTGGCCGCCGCGGTCGTTCTGGCGTCGGGGATCGGCGGACCGGCGGTCGCGCAGACCGACCGGGTCGTTCAGATGGACACCCTGAACGTCCGGGACGTCCTCTACCACCTCGGGGGCGGCGGCGGGAACGGTCTCGCCCTCATCGACGAGATCAACGGCGGCGTGGTGTTGATCGACACCAAGCCTCCCGGTTGGGGCGAGGCGGTTCGAGAGGTCGTCGAGCAGGTGACCGACCTCCCGGTGACCACCATCATCAACACCCACGCCCACGAGGAGCATGCGGGTAGCAACGCCGAGTTCCCCGGCGCGGTCACGATCGTCGCGCATGCCAACGCCCGGGCGGCGATGCTGCGCGACGGCCTGTACGCCGAAGACGGTCCGGGGCTGCCCACGACCACGTTCACCGATCGCTTCTCGCTGCTCGAAGACCTCGATCGCATCGAGCTGTACCACTTCGGTCCCGCCCATACCGACGGAGACGTCGTGGTGGTCTTTCCCGAGAAGGGCGTTGCCTACGTGGGCGGCCTGTTTCCCACGAAGGCGGTCCCGGTCATCGATCTCGAGCGGGGCGGCAGCGGGCTGGCCTTCCCGGACGCGCTGGATCGCGCCGTCGCGGCGACCGAGGGAGTCGCCCGCGTCATCACCGGGCACGGACCGTTCCCCACGACCTACGCGGGCCGGGGGCGCCGGGACCGGGGCGCGGCTCGCGCGTGGAGCGGGTTCCTGACCTGGGACGACCTGGCCGAGTACGCCGAGTTCACCCGGGACCTCGTGACCGCGGTCGAGCGCGAGTTCTCGGCCGGGAGCAGCGCCGGGGATGCGGCGGCGGCGCTGCAGATGCCGGATCGGTATGCCGGCTACGACCTGACGGGCCTGCAGGCCGCCGTGGATGCGCTGTACGCCGAGCTGGCCGCGCGCTGACCGACCCGGCTTTCGTTCTTCTCGCGGACGCGCAACGGTTCACGCAAGCCTTCGATTGGGGATACGCACGCATGACAAGCTCGAAACTGACCGCGGCGCTGGCCTGTGCGGCCTGCCTGGCCGGGGGCGCGGCAGAGGTGGCCGCCGACGACTGGCCCGAGTTCCGCGGGGCAGGGCGCCTCGGGGTGTGGACCGAGACCGGGATCGTCCGCGCGTTTCCGGACGACGGTCTCAAGGTGCGCTGGCGCACCCCGATCAAGGCCGGCTACTCCGGACCGTCGGTCGTCGACGGCCGCGTGTTCATCACCGACTGGGAGCCGCAGCAGGGCATGCGCGGGGTCGAGCGGGCGCTCGCCCTCGACGAGGCGACGGGCGAGATACTGTGGACGCAGACCTGGGAAGCGGACTACGCGGGCATCCAATGGGAGATCGGACCGGGAGCGACGCCGACCGTCGACGGCGACCGGGTCTACTTCCTGGGCCGCACCGGCATGCTGTCGGCCCTGGCCGCCGACACCGGCGAGATCCTCTGGCGGAAGCACTATGGCGAGGACTACGGCGTCGACCGCATGCAGTGGGGCTTCGATTGGGGCTTCGCCAGCGCCCCGCTCGTCGACGGCGAGCGGCTCATCTGCCTGGTCGGCGCCTCGCCGGACGCCCGGGTCGTCGCCTTCGACAAGATGACGGGGGAAGAGCTGTGGCGGGCCCTGCCGAGCGAGGCGGATCTCGGGGTGGCGCAGCCCATCATCATCGAGGCGGGCGGGGCCCGGCAGCTCATCGTCTGGAACCCCGAGGAGGTCGCCTCGCTCGACCCGGTGACCGGAGAGACCTATTGGCGGCAGCCGTACATCGTGGGCGGCGCGATGACCGTGGCGGTGCCGGTGCAGGTGGGCGCCAGGCTCTTCTTCACCACGTTCTACGACGGTCCGATGATGCTGACCCTCAACCAGGACCGTCCGGGGGCGACCATCGCCTGGAAGGGCGGCAGCAACAGCGAGATCCGTACCGAGGGCCTGCACGCGGTGCTTGCCACGCCGATCATCGACGGCGGCTACATCTACGGCATCTGCAGCTACGGCCAGCTCCGGTGCCTGGACGCGGAGACCGGCGAGCGCATCTGGGAGACCCAGGAGGCCACGGTGGAACGCCGCCGCTGGGTCTCCGGGTTCATGGTCAAGAACCGGGACCGCGTATTCATCAACAACGACCGGGGCGAGCTGATCATCGCCGCGCTGAGCCCCGCCGGCTACGAGGAGATCAGCCGCACCCAATTGATTGCACCGACCTCCGCCCCCGGCAATCGGCGGGAGCTGCGCAGCGTCAGCTGGGTCCATCCCGCCTACGCCAACCGGCATGTCTACACCCGGAACGACGAGGAGATCGTCAGTTTTTCGCTGGATGCGGCCGACTACTGAAGCGGTGGGTGTCCGCACCGACGGGGCCCGCGGCGTCTTGCGCCCGGTCGGGGAAGTGGACCATCATGCATGTGTCGTGCAGGTGGACGAGGAGAGTGAGATGAACCATCGATATCGCGCTGGGACGGGTCGGGCGATCGTGATCGCGGTCGCTTTCGGAATGCTGGCGCCGGCCGTCGCGGCCGGGCAGGCCGCGGACGAGTCCGTGCCGCGGACGGCGTGGGGCGCGCCCGATTTGCAGGGCGTGTGGGACTTCCGCTCCATCACGCCGATGGAACGTCCCGACGAGCTGGCGGACCAGGCGTTTCTGACCGAGGAGGAGGCCGCGAACCTGGAGCAGGAGACCGTGGCCCGCAACGAAGACCTCCTGAGTCGTCCCGCCGTGAGAACGACGGTCACCGCGAGCGTGGATCGCGGGGAGGAAGGCGCCCCCGGCTTCTACAACAACTTCTGGCTCGACCGGGGCACCACCATCGTCGACACCCGGCGCACGTCGCTGGTCGTCGACCCGCCGGACGGGAAGATCCCGGCGCTGGTGTCCGAGGCGGCCGAGCGGCAGGCGCGGTTGCGCGCGGCGCGGGATGGCGTCGCCAACCACGAGCCGACGCCGGGCGGCTGGGTCGAGGACCTCGGGGCCAACGGTCTGCAGCTGCGCTGCATCACCGGCTTCAACGCCGGCCCGCCGATGACACCGGGCGGCTACAACAACAACGTGCAGATCTTCCAGACCCCCGGCCACGTGGTCCTCCTCAACGAGATGAACCACAACGCGCGCGTCGTCCCCCTGGACGGGCGTCCCGCCATCGACATCCCGCAGTGGACCGGGGACTCGCGCGGCCACTGGGAGGGAGACACCCTGGTCGTCGAGACCGGCAACTTCCTGCGCGAGACGAGCTTCCGGTCGGGGTCGGCCGACGCGAACCTGCGTCTCACCGAGCGCTTTACGCGGGTGTCCCCGCAGGTCCTGATGTACGAGGCGACCATCGACGACCCCACCGTGTGGTCGAGGCCGTGGACCTACGAGGTGCCGATGGTGTGGAACGACCAGCCGGTCTTCGAGTACGCCTGTCACGAGGGCAACTACGGCCTGTACAACATCCTCGCCGGTGCGCGGGTGGCGGAAGCGGCCGCCGCGGCCGAGGCGGCGAAGTAGGTCGGTTTGCAACTGAAGCCGTTTGAATCCCCCCTGAGCGGCCCCGGTGTACGGGTAGCCGCTCATTCTCATCGAGGTGCAAGGACCATGATCATTCGAACAGTCGCCGTGCTCGCGGGCAGCGCCGTGCTCGCGCTGTCGCTCTCGACCCCGGCCGCCGCCCAGTCGGGAACCGAGACCTCCGCCATGCGCACCGCCGACGGGCACCCCAACCTCAGCGGTATCTGGGATTTTCGGACCGTGACCCCGCTGGAGCGCCCGGAAGAGTTCGCCGAGCAGGAGTTCCTCTCCGAGGAGGAGGTGGCCTCGTATGCCGCCGAAAGGGTGCAGTCGAGCAACGCCGACCGGGATCGGGAGGCCAGGAAGCTGGAGACGACGGACCGGGGACTGGTGAACGGCACGCGCGAGAGCCGCGACCTCGCCCTCGCCTACAACGATTTCTGGTGGGACCGCGGCGACTCCGTCGTCGAGACCCGCCGGACCTCCCTGGTCGTCGATCCCCCGAACGGCCGGGTGCCGGCGTTGACGGACGCGGGGGCGGCCCGGGCCGCGGAACGCCTGCGCATCAACCAGCGGCCGACCGAGGGCCCCGAAGATCGCCCGCTCGGCGAGCGGTGCATCACCGGCTTCAATTCGGGACCGCCGATGCTGCCGGCCGCCTACAACATGAACGTCCAGATCTTCCAGACCGCCGATCACGTCGTGCTGCTCAACGAGATGGTGCACAACGCCCGGATCATCCCCCTCGACGGCAGTGACCATGGTGCCGTGCCCTTGTGGACCGGCGACTCCCGCGGCCATTGGGACGGGGACACCCTGGTCGTCGAGACCAGGAACTTCCTGCGGGAGACCAGCTTCCGGAACTCGAGCAGGAACCTCCACCTCGTCGAACGGTTCCGGCGCATGAGCGAGGACGTGCTGCTCTACAGCTTCACGGTGACGGACCCGACGACGTGGGCCCGGCCGTGGTCGGTGGAGCTGCCGATGCGCCAGAGCGATCTCCCGATATTCGAGTACGCGTGCCACGAGGGCAACTACGGCATGGACGGCACGCTGACCGGGGCTCGGGCGATCGAGAAGGCGGCGGCGAACGATGGGCAGTAGGGTCGACTGGTACTACCACCGATCCGGTTGAACGAGCTGCGCAAGAGCCTCCAGGTTCCTGGAAGCCAACGGGATCGACGTCGCGGAACGGGTGCCCGCGAGCCGCAAGCTCGACCGGTCGGACGCCCGCGAGCTGGCAGCGGCGGCGTCGCGCGTCATCGTGGCCAAGGGCCGGAAGGTCCAGCGCTTCGAGCCGCGCGGCGCCCCCGACGACGCGGTGCTCGACGCGATGGTCGGGGCTACCGGCAACCTGCGGGCGCCGCTCCTGCGGGTCGGCAAGACCCTGCTGGTCGGTTTCGACGCCGACAGCTACGCCGGCGTGCTCGGCTGAGCACCGGCCGCCGCAGCGCGGTTGACATCACGTCGGCCTCTGCCTGAGGAGCCCGTGGCGAAGTCCCGCGCGGCGACGGCCCTTTGCCGCCGGCTCTTCCCGGCCGTGGTTCTCTGTGGCGCGTTCGCCGGCTGTCGGTTCGATTCGGGCCCGGCGGCTGGCGGCCCCACCAATCCGGCGCCGGCCGCCGATTCGGCCTTGGCCGCTGTTCCTGCGCCGCAGACAGCCGACTCACGACCGATTGAGGGTCCGGAGGGCAACGCTGTCCCCGATGGGCGCGCCGACGTGCCCGAGTCGAGCCGCCCGATTGTCTACCACATCGTGAAGGGCGCCCGTTTCTTCGACATCCTCGTCGCTCGCATCGGCAACCGCGAGCACGTCGTGCTCGGGGAGACGGACGACATGTGTCTCGATCTCCCGGACCAGCGCGACTTCGACGGCGACGGCAACCAGGACGCCCTGGTGTTCCGGAGTCCCGCCTGCCGGGGCGACGCGGCCCCCGGCCTGCTCTTCTTCGTGTCCGGCGACATCGCCTTTCGCCGCTCCAACCCGTTTCCCGGGCATCGCCCCCGCATCGAGCGGTGGAACGGAGGCTGGAGCGTTCTAACCGGCGCGGCCCGGCACGTGTTGCGGGACGGGCGCGCGGTACCGGTCGAGCGGATCGAGCCCGCGGGGGCGCAGGCACAGGCGCCCCGTCAATCTCGTCGTTGACACGGCCAGCCGGTGTCAGGCATGTTGTCGAGTTGGCGCGCTGATTCGCCGGCTGGCGGCTGGTCGATACGATGTCCGGTGTTGACGGGCGAGCCCGCGCTTTGTCATCCTGCAGGCCCGTTGTATTCGCCATGACTCCGTCTTCCACCGCGGCGCAGGCCCTGAGCGCCCGGCGCCCGGCCGAGGCGGTGGCCGCTCCGGGGCGGCACTTCCTCGTGGGGTGGACGGCGTCGTGGCTCGCGGTCGGCGTCGTGTTCGCGGCCGGCGTGTCGTTCGGGGCCGGCGCCGACCTCGGCCCCGTCCTGCGGCTGAGCGTGCTGTTCGCCGAGGTCGTCGGATACAGCGCGTACATCTCGGCGCGGCTCGTGTTCCCGCTCCTGGCGCGGTTGCCGGGGGCGCTGCGCCTGGCGCTCGACGCGTTGATCGTGGTGTCGGGCACGATCTTCGGCTCGATCCTCGTCATCCTCGTCGATCCCTTCTACGTTCTCGCGCAGCCCCGGGCCGCCCTCCTCCTCGTCGCGTTCAACGCGGTGCTCGCGGCGGGGGTCGCGGTGGCCCTCGGCGCCTACGACCGGATGCGCCGCCAGATCGAGGCGTCCTACCGCATCCTCCGGGAACGGGACGCGCTCGAGCGCGAGCTGACCGTGGCCCGCGAGGTGCAGCGCGAGCTGCTGCCGCGTGAAGCGCCCCCCATCCCGGGGCTGGAGCTGGCGGGGGTCTGCCGGCCCGCCATCGCGGTGGGCGGCGACTACTACGACTACCTGCTGGACGGGGACGGCCGGCTGGGTCTGGTCATCGCTGACGTGTCCGGCAAGGGGGTGCCCGCGGCCCTCCTCATGGCGAGCCTGCAGGCTTCCATGCGCAGCCGCTTCCCCACCGCGGGGACGCCGGGATCGCTCGCGGCGGGTCTGAACGAGGCGCTGTTCGGCGCGTCCTCCGCCGCGCGCTACGCCACCGCGTTTCTCGCCACCTTCGATCGCGAAACCCGCCGCATGTCCTACACCAACGCCGGGCACCTGCCGGCGATCCTCGTCCGGGAGGGCGACACCGAGCGTTGCGAGGATGGCGGCATGCCCATCGGGTTGTTCGAGGGCGCGGCCTACGAGACCGGCGCCCTGACCCTGGCCCCGGGAGACCTGCTGGCGCTGTTCACCGACGGCGTGACCGAGTCGCCGGCGCCGGACGGCGAAGAGTTCGGGGCGGCGAGGCTCGCCGATCTGCTGCGCGCCCACCGCGCGCGTCCCCTCGAGGCGGTCATCGACACCGTGTTCGACGCCCTCCTGCAGTGGAGCGGCCCCGTCGACGCCCACGACGACGTTACCCTCGTCCTCGCGAGGGTGCGGTGAACCGCTCGCGCACGAACGGAGGTCTGGGCCGCCAGGCCCGACTGTGGATCACGGCCAGCAGCCTCGCCGGTCTCGCCGTCGGCCTCGGCTCGAGCGTGTTCCTGGGCGACGGCGTCGAGCGTCCCATCCTCGTGATCTCCGTGCTCTTCGCCAACGTGGTCGGCCTCACCGCGATGGTCGGCTCGGTCTGGCTGTTCCCGCGGCTGCGGGGTCGCTCGGGCCTGCTCCGGTTCCCCCTGCTCGTCCTCGCGCTGCTGTCGGGGGCGGTCCTCGGCAGCGTGGCGGTGCTCGGCGCCTATCCGCTGTTCGTCTTCCGCGAGCCCCGGCTCGCGGTCGCGGTGGTCGCTCTCAACAGCGTCCTCGCCCTGGTGGTCGGAGGGGTCGTGCTCGGCTACGAGGAGATGCGGCTGCGGCTGCAGGACGCCCTGCGCGAGATGCGGGAGGTTCGGCTGGTCGAGGCTCGGCTGCGCGAGGAGGCCGCGCGGGCCGAGCTGGCCGCGCTGCAGGCGCGCATCAACCCGCATTTCTTCTTCAACACCCTCAACACCATCGCGTCCCTGCTGGAAGAGGACGCGCGCCAGGCCGAGGAGTTGCTGGAGACCTTCGCGCAGCTGTTCCGCTATGCGTTCGACGCCGCCGACGCCGCCCCTGTCCCTCTCCGCGACGAGATCGCCTTCACACGGGGCTACCTGCGGATCGAGCACGCCCGTTTCGGCGATCGGTTGCGGGTGAGCTGGGACGTCGATCCGGCGTCGCTGGCGCTGCCCGTGCCCGGCCTGATCCTCCAGCCCCTGATCGAGAACGCGGTGGGACACGGGCTCGCGCCGCGGGCGCGGGGAGGAAGCATCGCCATCTCGACCGCCCTCGACGAAGGGGCGCTGCGCATCGACGTCGTCGACGACGGGGTGGGACTCTCCGCCCCGGGAGAGCGCCTGATCCGCAACGGCCACGGGCTGGGCAACATCGCCCGCCGGCTCCAGACCGCGTACGGCGGCCGCGCGGTCATCGCGCTCGCCG
Source organism: Vicinamibacterales bacterium (assembly GCA_965206705.1). GTDB lineage: Bacteria > Acidobacteriota > Vicinamibacteria > Vicinamibacterales > UBA8438 > JAJEEA01. The sequence goes on from CBDBKJ010000004.1 coordinate 437,243, forward strand.
CCGCCCCCGGGGGCGCGGGCGCCCGCGCCCGACTCGTTCTGCCGGGCGAACCGGCTCTCTCCGGTCGCGCGGAGGCCGCGCCATGAGGCATCGCTGCGCCGTCGTCGACGACGAGAAGCCGGCCCGCGACCGGTTGAAGCGGCTGCTCGCCGTACATCCGGACTTCGAGCTGGCGGGCGAGGCCGCCGACGCCGGGACCGCGGTCCGGTTGATCGACGAGACCACGCCGGACCTGTGCTTCCTCGACGTGCAGATGCCCGAGGGCACCGGCTTCGACGTCCTGCAGCGGGTCAGTCACGTCCCGCACGTCATCTTCGTCACCGCCTACGACCGCTACGCGGTGCCCGCGTTCGAGGTGCGGTCGATCGACTACCTCCTGAAGCCGGTCGGCCGGGAGCGGTTCGCCCTGGCCCTCGACCGCGCCCGCGAACGGATCGAAGCCGCCCTCTCGAGCCGGCGAATCCTCGACGAGATCGAGGCGCTGCGACAGGTGGTCGGCGGCGGTGCGGCCGCATCGCCCCAGCTGGACCGCGTCAGCGTCCGGCGCGGGTCGGGGGTTCTCCTGCTCGACCCCGACGAGATCGTCTGGTTCGAGGCGGACGAGACGCTGGTCTTCGCGAGGACCGCCACGGGGCGGTTCCTCGTCGACCGCAGCCTGTCCGATCTCGAAGCGCAGCTCCGGGGCCGGTTCTTTCGGGCGCACCGGAGCTGCCTCGTCAACCTCGGACGGATCGTCGAGGTCCGGCCGGCCGATGCGGGCGCCTGGACGATCGTGTGTCCCGGCGCGGGCACGGTGCCCCTGTCCCGCCGGCAGGCCCGGCGGTTGCGCGAAATCTTCCCGTGGTGAGCCGGGCGGTCCGCGGCAGAACCCGCGTCGCACCGCGGCCCGCGGGCCGCGGGCCGCGGCGGCTGAAGGGCGCCCGTGCGACTCGGGCGTGACGAGAGAGCATATCGGGTCTGGGGTGACCGCGAAGCAACCGCGGGCACAATGCAGTCAGGCGGGGCGCACCGCCCGATCGACTCCGGCGGAGCCTCTCGCCACCGGCCGCCAACCGGCCATCGGCGGTTCCCGACCGCTGGCGCGCCCCGGACGACCGCCGATCGCAATCGGGTTGCTTCCGGCGGCGCAGAGACGACACCATCCCGACAGGAGGACGACACATGGCTCGAATGGCATCGATGGGGTTGCTTCTGACCGCGGCTTTCGCGGCGGCGCCGGCGCCGGCCGGCGCGCAGGAGACCGAGGCGGGCGCGGTGGTGACCATCCCGAGCGGCGAGGTCCGCGAGGGCGACTTCTACACCGTGGGCGAGGCGGTCCGCGTCAGCGGGCGGTTGGCCGGAGACCTGGTGGCGGCGGCCCAGCGCGTGTTCGTGGACGGGCAGGTCGACGGGGATCTCTTCGCGGCGGGCCGGGTTATCGATCTGCGCGGCCCCGTAGGAGACTCCACGCGGATAGCCGGGGATCAGATGATCGTGAATGCCACGATCGACGGCGATCTGATCGCGGCGGGCAACCAGCTGCAGTTGCTCGACGGCGCCGTAATTCGGGGAGGAGTCGCGGCCGCCGGCAGCAACGTGGAGATTGAGGGGACGGTCGAGGAAGACCTTCGCGTGGCGGCGGGGCAGATCGTCATCCGCGGCACGGTGCTCGGCGATGCGAACGTCATCACCGACCGTCTCGAACTGGGCCCCGGCGCGCGCATCGACGGCGACCTCGACTACCGCGCGCGCATCCCCCTGACTCCGGAAGCGGCGGCCCGGGTGGCGGGGACGGTGCGCTACGAGGAGCCGGCCGACGAGGACGATTCCGACGGCAGCGCGGCGGGAAGCGTTCTCTTCTGGAGTTGGCAGGCCGGCGCCGCGCTGCTGGCGGGCATGCTGGCGGTCGCGCTGTTCCGGCGCATCGTGCAGCAGCTGGTCGCGGCCATCGCGGGAGAGACCACCCTCGGCGCGCTGCTCGGGTTCGGCGCGTTCCTGATCGTCCCCGTCGCGGCCGTCGTCGTGATGGTGACCGTGGTGGGACTGCCGATCGGCATCATCGTCGGGCTCCTGTTCGGCGTGGCCCTGTACGTGGCCAAGCTCCCGATCGCGGTCTGGGCCGGGGGGCGGCTGCTCGCCCGCGCCGGCCGCCCCGGCGCCTCGCCGTACGCGGCGATGGCCGTCGGCGTCCTGGCGCTGTATCTGCTGTTCGAGATCCCCTGGCTCGGGGGGCTGTTCTGGCTCGCGGCCACGTGGCTGGGCCTCGGCGCGATGGTCCTGTCCGGCCGCCGGTATCTGACCGCAAACGCCGGTTAGGACGGTGATCGATCGTCCGACTGGTGTCCCGGGGGGAAGCTCTCTTCGCGCTGGTTTCCTGCCTTGAGTCGACCGATGTTGCGGCCGTCAGACGGACGTCACCCGTGGAAACCCCGTGGCGGCGTGCGCGCGCCCCGCCAACGACCGACTAGCTAGTGGACCGTCCTGCATGAAAGCTGTCCATGCCGCTACCCCATTTCTTCAGCAATTGCGGGTGCGCGGCGCCGGCCGGACGGAAAAGCTCGTTCCAGAACAGTCAACTAGTGGACCGTCCTGCATGAAAGCCGTCCAACCCGCTACCCCGTCTCTTCAGCAATTGCGGGTGCGCGTCGGCGGCCGGACGGAAAAGCTTGTTCCAGGACAGTCAACTAGCCCGGATTTCTCACAGCTCGTCGAGATCGGGCCTGATGCGGCGCGGCTGGGGTTCCGGGCGGCCATATCGGACGCCGGCGGTGGTCTGGATGTGGGCGACGACGTGCGCGTGGCGCCAAAATCGGCCCGGTTAGCACACCACACGCGAAAGGACCCCGTGTCCCCCTGCAGTCGTGAACGTATGCCGCCACCTGGCCGACCGTCAGGCCGGGTCGGGCGGCGAGCGCAAACGTTGAGCGGCCATGATGAACAGATCGGCGTCGGGCGCCAGCTCGGACAGCGCCACCCAGATGCACCGCACGGTGACGCGGACGTGGGCGCCGATCTTGAGCAGCCGCAGCCGTAGCGTATCGCATTGGGCGCGGGCGAGCCGGGTGCCCGCCAGCCCCCGGTCGCGGAGCTGCTGGAGCAGGACATAGGCCAACGTGGCCCAGTACAGGCGCAGTTGGTTGGCGCGCAGCGTCGCACTGCTGGTCCGGTCGGCAAACAGCGCCAGTTGCTGTTCCTTGATGCGGTTCTCCATGTCCCCGCGGGCACAGTAGAAATCCTCATACAACGCCTGCGCCGCCAAGGTGTCCGGCGGCAGCGATGTCACCACGAAGCGTGGATTGGCGCCCGCGGGCAGATGCTCGGCCTTGCCGACCACCCGGCGCTCCCGGCTCCAGCTCTTGCGCGTGCGATAGCGGAAGTCCGCAAACACCCGCGCGGCCACCCCGGTTTCCTCGCACTGCGCCTGGGCCTGCGCCAGTTCGGGCGCGATTTGTTCCTTCAACCGAACGTTCTTCGCCAAGCCGATGACGTAGTCCACCGCATGCTCTTCGCACCAGTTCAGCAGCTCGTCTCGGCAGAACCCCGAGTCCCCCCGAACCACGATGGGGACCGACGGCCATGCCTGCCGCACCCGCTCCACAATCCGCGCCAACTCGTCCACCACGCCCGCCGCCCCGTCGATGTTCGAGGGCCGCAACCGCGAGCAGAGCACATGCGCCCCGCAGAAGATATACAGAGGCAGATAGCAGTAGTTCCCGTAGTACCCGTGGAAGAACCGTCCTTCCTGCTGACCGTGCAGCGGATCGTCCGTCGCATCGACATCCAGCACGATGCGCGCCGGCGGCGTCGGGTGCGACTCGATGAACACGTCTACCAGCAGGGCGTCGAGCGCCGCTTCGTCATAGGTCACCTTCTTGTACCGGTCAGCCTCGGCGTCCTTCGGCCCGACCAGTTCCAGCCGGTTCAGCGTGCTCTTCCCCGCCAGCGCGGCCCCCCGGTCTGACGGCCGCACCCGGTTCTCGCCCGTCGGGTCCGCCTTGCCCACGACAGCCGCCAACAGCGGGTCCCGCCGCAGGGTGTCATGGTCGTTCAGATCTTCGTAGCCCAACGCGACGGCCATCACACGCTGGGTCACCAAGTCCTCGACCGTGTGTTCGATCAAGCTTGGGTCCCGGTAGTCCTGGAAGCACTGCGCCGCGCGTCGGCACACGTCGGTGCACCTTTCAACCGCCCGCAGCAGCAATGCCCCGGCATTGGAAGTGATCGTTCCGCCCTCGAAGCTGGCGACCAGCCGACGACGACCGACCCGAGGAAACTCCAGCTGGATTGGTGGCTTACTTCGCGTACACTGTGTCGACAAGGGGCTGCCTCCGTGCATGGCTTGAAGTTATTGCCACAACAACACTTTACGCCATTACGGGCAGTCTCTTGTTCACCACCGGTGAGAAATCCGGGCTAGACGGCGAGGCCGGGCAGCGGGCCGCTGACGTCGATGAAGTCGCCGCGCTGCCCGCGCGCGTGCTTCAGGCCGACTTGGTCGACGTCCAGCCCCATCGCGCCGGCGACGCTCACCAGCATGTGCTGGTGGGGGAGGCCCGAGAACCGCGTGGCGCCGCCCGTCAGGACCTGGGACGGCACGCGCATCTCCGCCGGCGTCTCGTGCGGCCAGTACAAGTAGCGCCCGGTCCTGAGATAGCAGTAGTTCCCGTAGTACCCGTGAACGCCCAGGCGCCGCCGATGAGCACCGGACAGTAGTGACAGTATCCGTGCCACCCGTCGCCGAGCTCCGAGCCCCAGACGATGAGGGTGTTGTCCATGACCGACTGTCCGCCGGCGTCCGGAATCGCCTCGAGGGTGCTCACGAGGCGTGCGACCTGGCTGGCGTGACGGCGGACGTAGTCGCTCATCGCGCCGTACTTGGCCGGGTCCTCGTGGATGTAGTGCGCGATGCCCTTGTGCACCTTGTCGCTGATGTGGTCGGCGCCGAACTCCGCCGTGGGCATCTCGCCGAGCGACAGCGAGACCACCCGGGTGATGTCGCAGCTGAATGCGGCCGCGATGACGTCGGTGAAGGCGTCGAACCGCAGGTCGTACCGCTCGAACTCCGCCGCGGGGCGCGCCGGGGCCTCGCAAGCGAGGGTGGCGAGGCTCTCCAGCCGATGACCCAACCGCTCGACCAGTCCGAAATGCGTCTCGAGCCGGGCGCGTTCGCCGGCCGTGAAACGGGGCGCCAGCTCTCGATACTCGCGATAGGCGAAGTCCAGCGTCGTGCGGCGGCGTCTGCCCACCGCGTCGCCGGACGAAGCCGGCCCGAAGACCCGGTTCCAGGCCCCCAGCGGCGACCGCTCGGCCGGCAGCCGCATGCCCCCCAGGCTGTAGCTGATGGGCCGGCCCGCCTCGAGGGCGGCGTCGAGCGACAGCTCGAGCGAGGGAAGCCGGTCGGCTCTCGCGATGCGCGCGGCGACGAGCTGATCGAGGGACGGCGATACGGCCCGCGTATCCCGCGCCGCGAAATCGGCGTTGTCGCCGGTCCAGGCGTGAATCCAGCCCCGGTCGTGGCGGTTGCCCCCGGTGTCGAGCTCGGCGGTGGCGAGCGACAACCCATCGAGCGCGAGCAGGCGCTGCCGGTGCGCGTGCAGCGGGGCGAGCGGCCGGCTGAGGTCACCCTCGGCGAGCGGGGCCAAGTCGAGCGTCCAGGGCCCGGCCGTGGACCGGCCGGGGGGCTGCATCCGCCAGGCCTCGTAGGGCCAGCCGTGGCAGTGGCTGATGACGACGAGGCGCCGCGGCGGCAAGGCGGCCGGGGCCAACGCCCGCAGCGCGGCATCGGGAATCGCCGCGCCGAGGGCGGTGAGTCCCCCCAACTCCAACAGGTGTCGTCGCGAGATCATTCGTGCCCTCCCGGCGCGCCGCCCGGCCGCCGTCGGAAGAGGTCGCTGCCGACAATCGAGGCCAGCAACGTCTTGATGGAATCGTCGGCGCGGAAACCGGCCTGCAGCGCGTCGAGCCCGGGGGGCGCCGCGTCGAGCCGATCGCCGAGGGCGTAGCGCGCCCAGTGCAGCACGTAACAGTCCCTCACCCGGCCGCTGGCCGCAAGCTGGCGCGCGAAGTCGACGCCGTCGGTGAACGTGATCCGTTCCCCGCCGGCCAGCGCCAGCGATCCGCTCGCATCGACCGGCTGCCCGTTGTCGTGCGACCGCCACCGGCCGACAGCATCGTAGTGCTCGAACGCGAATCCCGGCGGGTTGATCGTCCGGTGGCAGGTGTTGCAGGTCCCCGGACGGGTGGCGGAGGCGGTGCGCTCGCGGTTGGTCCTCTCCGCGGCGAGGGTGTCGGGGGGCAGCGCCGTCTCCGCGCCCTGGACCGGCGTGCCGAGGTGCATGCAGGCGAGCCGCTCGAGCACCCGCACGCCGCGCAGGATGGGCCCCGGCTGCACCGCGTAGGCGCCGAGGGCGAGCACCGACGGCAGGGTCAGCACCCCCGCCCGCTCCTCGGAAGGGAAGCTCGCCGGATAGAGGGTCAGAGGCTTCCGTCGCCCGATCGAGGCCACCACGAGATCGATCGTCCGGGTCACCTCGGGGCCCTCGATGCGCTTCGCGTTCTCTCCGTAGATCGGCGCGGTGGCCTCCGACATGTAGCCGTGGTGGTCGGTCATCAGGGCCGTGAACGTGCCGGCGCCGTCGAAGAGGGTCTGTTCGACGAACAGCTCGGTCTCGATCTTCGGCGAGTGGCGCACCGGCCCCATGATGGCCGGCCACTCCACGTCGTCGTCGCGCGCGGTGGCGAGGCGCGGCTCGACCCCGAACAGCGGCCCGAAGGCCCGGCGGCCGGCGCGACCAGCAGGACGTCGTCGGTGCCGAGCCACTGGTGGTGGAAGCGCACAAGGGCGGGGCGGGCCTTCGGGTCGTCGAGCATCCGGCGGGCCTGGGCCTCGATGCCGGCCCGGGTGGCGAGCTCGCCCGTTTCCGCGGCCGCGAACAGCGCCTCGTCGGGCATCGAGTCCCACAGGAAGTAGGAGAGGCGCGACGCCAGCTCCCACCGGCTCAGGGGCGCAGAGACGGCGCCGTCCGCCCCCCGGCGCGGGTCGATTCTGAAATGGAACGTGGGCGTCTGCAGAACCCCGGCCACCGTCAGCGCGACCGCCTCGTCGAGCCGTCCGGCCGCCGCATTGGCCTGCCAGAAGCGCTCGAGGCGGCGGATCTCCCCGGCGTCGAGAGGCCGGCGGTAGGCCCGCCGGGCGAAGCGCTCGAGGCTCGTCCACGCACAGTTCCTTTGCTCGGCGGCGGGCAGGGAGGTCCACGCCTCGCAGGCGAAAAACGCCGGCGAGACCAGGGCGAACGATGCGAAGTGCATCGCCGCGAGGTGCAGCTCTTCCACCTGGTAGGACGACGGCGCCTGCCCCTGCGCGATGCCCGCGAATCCGTTGGAGCCGGCCTCCGTCGGAAACCGCCAGGGCCAGACCGGCGGGGGCGGCGGCGCGAAGACGCCCTTGCTCGGCTCGCGCCGGGGACTGATGCGGTCGGCGAGGGCGGGACGCGCCGGCCACTGGTCGCCGTCCCGGGGAAAGCCGAGCAGGTCCGCGATGGTGTTGTTGTACTCGGCCGGGGTCAGGGCCAAGGGGGCGGCCACGGGGGGAGCGCCCACGGCTGGGATCGTCTGGCCGGCGGCGGACCAGGATGCCGCGACCCCGGAAAGAACCGAGGCCAGCGTCGCCGCTGCGATTCGGTTTCTCATGACGCGCGTTCTGCACTCGTCCGGAACGCCGGCGGCCCAGTGCGCGGCAGCTTCCGCGTCTCCGCTCCTTGAATCCGACCCGAGCGTTCCCGCGCATTTTGAACTTGGCCGCGCGGGCGTCAAAAAGGTTACCACGCGGCGTCGGGGCAACTCCCGCCCCTCCGCACGCAGGCGCGAGCCGAGGCGATTCGCGACCGCGTCGTGAGCCGGTTCTCGGTCGGTCTGCGCATTGCTGTCCGAGGGAGAGGGAAACGACCGGTCGGTCTCACTCTCGCTGCGTATCGAGAATAGCCGGCCCGTGTAATATGCAGCGCGACGCCTAGCTAGACCCGGCATCGACCACGCATCGCAGCCCCGGACGTCATGGAGTTGCGCCATCGTGGCGCGGCGTGACCTGGACTCGCCATGAGGGAGGCTCGCCGAATGAGGACGGCGGGGGAGCACGGTCCGCCCCGGCCGGCGGCGGCAGTGGCGAGGACCCGCCGGCCCGCGCCGACGGTTCGACAATCGACATGATCATCTTCTACACGCCCGAGGCGAGGCGGCGTTCACGAGGCGATCTTTGCGGGTCTCTTCGGCCTGAAACGGCTGCTCCTCAGCGGCAACAACCTGACCACCCTGCCAGAAGGGCTCTTTGCCGGTCTCGATAACCCGCAAGCGCCTATTTTTCAGTGGATTAGAGGAGCGCCGGGTTCTTACCACGGTCAACCTGGCCGTAGAGCATCGGGCGAAGCGGGTGTCGACCTCGGTCGCAATCTGCAGGAACAGGACTGCGGCCGGGGCGTTCAACGTCGGCCCCGACGACGGCCGCGCCCGGTCCTCACCCAGACCCTCACGATTGTTCGGGAACGGGCGAAAAGGGTGGGTGGCGTCCCCAACGGGATTCGAACCCGTGTCTCAGCCTTGAAAGGGCTGAATCCTAGGCCTCTGGACGATGGGGACGCGAAGGGAACGCACCGGGACACCGGGAGGGTCAGCCCCTCAGGGCATCAGGCAACACTTCAGCATACGCCACTCGTTCTCCCTGCACAACGTCGGGGCGCGACGGGGGTGCACGTCAGGAAAGTGAGGGGATTCGTTCCGGGGTATAGGACAAGGCTTGATCGGCCGACATCTATCAGTAGATGGACTGTCAGCACGAGGACCCGATCATGCCCGATGAACAGATTGCGGCGCTTGAACGGCAACACGCACACCTTCGCAGTCAATTCGCCTCCATCGGCGAGATGCGCTCCGGTTCGCTGGCCGAGCGCTTCCGACCATGCGGCAAGGCTGGGTGTCATTGCGCCAAGCCAGACGACCCCGGGCACGGTCCGGTCCTGTCCCTGACACGCAAGCAGGCTGGCAAGACGGTCACACGCATCATCCCGGCCCAGGCCGGACCGGAGACGCAGGCGCGGCTCGCCGAGTATCGCCGCTTCCGGCAATTGTCGAAGATGTTCATCGAGGTCAACGATGCACTGAGCGAGGCGCGCCTGGCGACCGGCAGTGCAGCAAAAAAAACCGCAGACGGCGGTGACCGCCGAGTCGCTGGCGGCCGAAGCGGCACGTGAGGTCGAGCGGCTGCTGGGGGCCGACGCGGCGCAGACGCTGGGCGACTTCGAGGCGGCCGAGACCGCGCTGCGCACTGCCGTCCTGGCGGTGGCGGCTCGTTTCGTTGCCGAGCGGCTCAACGCCGACCACAGTGACCAGCACGCCGCCGGCCTGCCCTGCGGGTGCGGACAAACGGCCCGCTACGCCGGCCGGCGTGCAAAGACGATCCGCACGGCCCTGGGCGCCATGACCCTGGAGCGGGCCTACTACCATTGCGCGTCCTGCCGAACCGGGTTCTGTCCGCGTGACCGGACCCTGGGCATCGACGAGACGACGTTGTCGCCCGCGGCGACCCGCATGACGGCGGCGGCCGCCGCCCGAGTCAGCTTCAAAGAGGCCAGCACGCTGCTGGACGAACTGGCCGGACTCGCCATCGGCCCCAAGCAGGTCGAGCGGACCGCCGAAGCGCTGGGGCGCGTGATCGCAGCCGACGAACGCCAAGCCGTCGAGCCGGAGGCGCACCGCGTAAAACCTACCCTGTATCTCGGCGTGGACGGTACGGGCATTCCCGTGCGCAAGGCCGAAACCGCGCAGCGCCAGGGCAAGCAGCCCGACGGTTCGGCCAAAACCCGCGAGGTCAAGCTCGCGGTCGCCTGGACGGCCGAACGCCGTCACCCCAAGACCGGCATCCCGATGCGCGACCCGGACTCAGTCTCCTACACGGCCGCCATCGAGACGGCCGCCAGTCGCGATACCGACCGCGAACCCTCCCCCTTCGCCCAGCGCGTCTGCCGCGAAGCCGAACGCCGCCGTTTCGCCGATGCCGACCGCAGGGTCATCCTCGGCGACGGCGCGCCCTGGATCTGGACCCTCGCCGACGAGTGTTTCCCCGATGCGATCCAGATCGTCGACATCTTCCACGCCAAAAGCCACCTCTGGGACGTCGCCAAGGCCATCTACACACCCGGGTCCGACCTCGCCGCGCAGTGGGCGAAGCAACGACGCGACGAACTCGATGCCGGTCGCATCAGCGCCATCGTCGCCGCCCTCGCCCACCACGCCCCAACCTGCGACGAGGCCCGCAAATGCATCGCCTATCTCAGCCGCAACCGTAAGCGCATGCGCTATCCCGCGTTCCGGGCCAGGGGCCTGTGCGTCGCCACCGGCGTCGTCGAGGCTGGCTGCAAACATGCCGTCGGGGCGCGCCTCAAGCGCGCCGGCATGCACTGGTCCGTCAACGGCGCCAATGCCATCCTCGCCCTGCGCTGCTGCATCCTCAGCGGCCGCTTCGAAGGCTTCTGGGAACGACGAAACGCCGCCGCATAACACCGCACTCACAAATCTGACGTGCACCCGCGCGACGGGCACGCAGCTGCAGGACGTTCTGCACGAACAGGGCCGACGGATGGTTCAAGCAGGAGGTGAGCCACGGCTGGGCGTCCTGCGCCGTCACCCAGAATGGCTGCATCCGTATCCTGAGCCAGCCGAGCTATCCCAGTCCCGTGTCGGTCGGAAGGGCGACCCGCCTTCTCGTCGCGGCGACATCGACCGCGCATCACGAGTTCTGGCGCGGCGCGGTCTCGATTCTCGACGAAGCACTCTTCGATCACTCGCGCATTCACGGTTCGAGACAGCTCGCCGACGTCTACCTGCTCGGCTTGGCGGTGCGCCCCGGCGGACGCCTCGTTACCTTCGATCAGACGATTGCGCTGGCCGCGGTACGGGGAGCGCGTCCCCACAACATCCTCGTCCTGTGAGCCTGTCCGGTCGGGGCGCTTGCTACCCGTCGGGCGCGAGTCTTGGCGCGGCCCGGTGACCGCGCCGACTCCATCCGTGCTATGCAGCCGCTGGGGCCGGGCATGTCAACTCGCGGTGTCTGCCCGGGATCTCCGGTTGACGGCGCAGAATCCGGGTTGTCGGGCCGGGACGTAGACCAGGGGTTGCGCCCCAGAGGCCTGGGACGTCTCACCCTTGTCGTCCCTGCGCATACGTCCGGCTGCAAGTTACTGAAAACGAGGAAGTTGACGGCGCCTTTTCGGTCGACGCGGGGCAGTGGCCGGTTTCTTGCTGTGTTCTCCGTGGCTCCGCCGCCACGCGGTGGCGTGCGTGCCCGACCTGGCCTTTGGGCCATCGCACCGGCGGCGGGGTCGCGAAACCGGTTACCGAGCCCAGAGGGGCTGGTGGCCACGAGTCCATTGCAGCAAAGGGAGAAAACGATGCGACGAATTCTGTGGGGTGTGGCGATGGTGCTGGCGTTGTGCGCCGGCCAGACGGGCGCGGCCGGCGTGCAGGAGACGGCGGCCACCGGCGCGCAGGGCATGCAGTCGGAGCTGATCGACCTGAATGCCGCGACGTCCATGGAGCTCGAGACGCTGCCGGGCGTCGGGCCGCGCACCGCCGAGCGAATCCTGGAGTACCGGCGCGAGCACGGCGGCTTCGAGAGAATCGAGGATCTGATGGACGTGCGCGGCATCGGCGAGCGCACCTTCCTGAGGTTGCGGCCACTGGTCACCGTCACGGCCTCCGAGCCCGATGCCGGCGAACGTCCATAGCTCCCGCGTCCGGCGCGTCCTGGAGACCGGCCTCCGGGGCGCGCCGGCACGGCCGACGGGGCGTTCCGGACGGGTTCGTGCCGATCGGCCCGTTCGCGCCGCCGGCTTCTCGCTGGTCGAACTCAGTGTCGTGCTGTTGCTGCTCGGGGCCTCGGCAACGCTTGCGCTTCCCTCGATACGAACCGGACTGGACGGCATGCGCGGCGTTGCCGCCGCCCGGTATCTCGCGGCCCTGGCGCAGTCGACGCGGGTGCGGGCGGCGATGCAGTCGGTTCACGTCGGATTGCGGTTCGAACGGGACGGCGACGGTTATCGATACGCGGTGTACGCGGACGGGAATGGCAACGGCCTGCGCGCCCGGGACGTCCGGAGCGGGATAGATGCACCGTTGGCGGCTTTCGAACGCATCGGGGATCGATTTCCGGGAGTCGCCATCGGCATCGCGGCGCGAGTGCCGGGGATATCGAACCGCGACGCTCTGCCGGCCGGTGCGGATCCGATTCGGTTCGGCGCCTCGGATACGTTGACGTTCTCTCCGTTGGGGACCGCGACGAGCGGCACCCTGTATCTGCACCATCGGTCGGGACGGCAGTTCGCGGTTCGCGTACTCGGCGCCACCGGGCGGACCCGGATCCTCGAGTTCAGAGAGGCCACCGCCTCGTGGGTGCCCCGGTGACGGGCGGGCGGACCGTCGAGCGCCGCCGCGCCGCTCGCCGGCCGGCGGCCGATCTCGCCTGGGTGCGGGCGGCGCGACTGCGGCCCGGTCACGGTGCGGTGCTGATCGACCTCTCGTCCGGAGGCGCGCTGGTCGAAACGCCGACCCGTCTTCGGCCCGGCATGAAGACGGTGCTGCAGCTGACGGGTAGCGGCGGTGACCTGAAGGTATCCGGTGAGGTGGTGCGCGCCTGGGTGTCCGCCATCGTGCCCCATCGGGGCGTCCTCTATCGGGGAGCGATGCGGTTCGAGCGGCGGATGGACCTGCCGGGAAGCCCGTAGAGGGCCGCACGGAGCTGCAGGGCCACGATTCTATCGGGACGATCTCCGCCCGGGACCGCCGCCCGCGGGGCGCCGGCGGAGCCGCCGCAGGCGCCATATCGCGAGCGCAACCCCGGCCAGCAACAGCAGTGTCGTCGGCGATCCGAGAATCGGCATCATGGATGGACGTCCCGGGCGTCGTCTCGATGTCCGGATTGTCTCACGCCCGGATGGATCGCACGGGAAGGCGTCAAGCAACCCGGGCGGTAGGCGCGTCCGCGTCCCGGTGCAGGTGGCCGAATCTGCCGCCACGTGCAATCACGTTGGCATCGAGGTGTTATTTTCATATGATCCGAACGTTTTCAGTGATGGAGCCCGATAGCCTTCCGTTCTACAAGCACCCCGGAGCCTTTGGGGGCAACTGCGTCGCGAATGCGGATTTCAACCATGGCTGACCTGTCGATGTCGTGTCCCGACCCCGTTGAGCACCACAGTGATTACCTCGAGCGCCGCCAGCGGTTCTCCGAGTTTCTCACCGTACTCGAGTCCCGGACCACGGGAGGAACGAAGATCAGCGTCCTGGAAGCCGCGGTGGCGGCCGCGGTGGAGTGTCTGGTTCCGATTCGCGGCGCCCGACTGACGACGGCCCCCGCTCCGCCGCTGGCCGCGCGCGAGGGGCCGGCCGTGTCGTCTCTGCGGTTCCCGGTGCCGGTTCCCTCGCGCGCGAATCTCGCCCTCGAGGTGAAGATCGATTCCAGCTTCACGCTCGATGCATGGGACCGGCAGGCGCTGCGCCAGGCGGCCCGGGTCGTCGGCCTGCTGATCGCGTCCCGGAACCAAGCGTCACCGCTCCCTCCGGGTCAGCCGCCCGATCCGGCCGAGCCGCTGATCGGAACGAGTGGTCCGATGCGCCGGTTGCGGTACGAAATCCAGCGTGTGGCGGTGACCGATTTCACGGTCCTGATCGAAGGAGAATGCGGTTCCGGCAAGGAACTGGTGGCGCGCCAGGTGCATGGCCTCAGTCGACGGCATGCGGGACCCTTCGTCGCCGTGAATTGTGCCGCCCTGGTCGAGACGCTGCTCGAAGCCGAACTGTTCGGCATCGAAGACCGGGTCGCGACCGGGGTGCGAGCCCGCCGCGGCAAGTTCGAGCTGGCCGATCAGGGCACCCTGTTCCTCGACGAGGTCGCCGACCTGTCGCCGGCCGCCCAGGCCAAGCTGTTGCGGGCGATTCAGGAGCTGTCGGTGGAGCGGGTCGGCGGACACGAGGCACGAGCCGTGGACATCCGCATCGTCGTCGCCACGAACCAGCGGCTCCGCGGTCTGGCGCAGGCCGGGCGGTTTCGCACCGATCTCTACTATCGCCTGGCCGGCGTCGAGCTGAACGTGCCGCCGCTTCGACAGCGCCGCGAGGACATCATGGAGCTCGCCCACTATTTCCTGGGCCGGCATCATGGACTGCGCCGGCTGACCCTGTCGGAGAGCGCCGCCGATGCTCTGCGAACCCACGACTGGCCGGGCAACGTGCGGGAGCTGCAACGGGTCGTCGAACGGGCCGTGGCCCTGGCGACCAGCGACGTCATCGGCCTGCCGGATCTGCCGGCCGAGCTGACCCGAGACCACGCAGCGGTGCTGCAGCCGTCGGTTGCCCGCGCCGAGTCGATGCGCGCGTGGGGGAGCCGCTATGCACGGCTGATGCTGGAGAAGTGCGGCCACAACAAGCGGCGTACCTGCGAGGTGCTGGGCATCAGCTACCATACGCTGCAGTCGTACCTGCGCCACCCGGTCTGCGCCACCGGCGAGCGCCAACGGGACCGGCCGCCCCGGGACGTCGAGGACGGCGATGCGGGACCGGTCAAGGGCCGGGAGGAACCACGGCGGGATGACGGTACGTCTTGACCCCTTGCAGGTCCCATAGTACGTTTACGCCGTTTTGCGGCGTCCTGGCGGCTGGTCGCGGCCACGCCCGCAGTCGGACCTCTCTCCGCGAGCCGGCGTTCCCGGCAGGGCTGCCCGCCACGGCCAACCTGATCGTGTCATGACCGACGCTTCCGCTCCCACCCCGTTCAGGACGCCCCTGCATGGACGCCACGTCGCCATGGGCGCGAAGATGGTGCCGTTCGGGGGGTGGGAGATGCCCGTCCAGTACGCCGGCATCACCGAGGAGCATCTCGCGGTCCGGCGGGCGGCCGGGCTGTTCGACGTCAGCCACATGGGGGAGATAGAGGTGGCGGGGACGGACGCCCTCGCCGCCGTGCAGCGGATCTCGACCAACGACGCGAGCCGTCTTGAGATCGGTCAGGCCCAGTACTCGGCCCTCGCCACGCCGGACGGCACGTTCGTCGACGATCTGCTGGTGTACCGGCTGGCCGGTGACCACTTCCTGCTGGTGGTCAACGCCGCCAACATCGCCACCGGTTTCCGGTGGATTCGGGACGGCATCGCCGGGGTCGGCGACGCCGTGGCCGTCAACACCAGCTCGCGCTACGCCCTGCTCGCGGTGCAGGGGCCGCGGGCTCTCGACGTCGTGCAGTCGCTGACCGACGTCGACCTCGCGGCCATCGGGTACTACCGGTTCGCCACCGGCGAGGTGGCGGGCATCCGGGCCACCATCTCCCGCACCGGTTACACTGGCGAGGACGGGTTCGAGATCTTCGTGACCCCGCAGACGGCCGAGAGGCTCTGGACGACGCTTCTGTCGGCGGGCCAGCCGCACGGCCTGCAGCCCGCGGGGCTGGGCGCGCGCGACACGTTGCGTCTCGAGGCGGCCATGCGGCTCAGCGGCCAGGACATCGACGGGACGACGACGGTGCTCGAGGCCGGCCTCGGCTGGATCGTGGGGTGGGAGAAGCCCGACTTCATCGGGCGCAGCGCCTTGGTCCGGCAGCGGGAGGCCGGGGTCGATCGCAAGCTCGTCGGGTTCGAGATGGTCGGATCGGGCATCGCGCGCCACGGCTACGCGGTCCATGCCGGCGGCGAGCAGGTCGGCGTGGTGACCAGCGGCACCCGGACCCCGTTCATCGAGAAGGCGATCGGTCTGGCCTATGTGCCCGCGGCGGGGGCCGCGCCGGGGACCGAGTACGACGTGGACATTCGCGGGCGCCGGGTCGCGGCTCGGGTCGTGCCGCTGCCGTTCTACAAGCGGCCGAGATGAGCAGCGATGTATCCGAGTGACCGGCTCTACACGAAGGACCACGAGTGGATCGCGATCTCCGGGGCGACCGCCCGGGTCGGCATCACCGATTACGCGCAGCGCCAGCTCGGTGACGTGGTGTTCGTCGATCTGCCCGAGGTCGGACAGCTCTTCGAGCAGGGAGCCCAGTTCGGGTCGATCGAGTCGGTCAAGGCGGTGTCGGATCTGTACTCCCCCCTGGCGGGACGCGTGACCGAGGTGAACGCGGCGCTCGCGACAGCCCCCGAGACGGTGAACGCGGACCCGCACGGAACCTGGATGATGGTGATCGAGCTGACGGACCCCGCCGCAACCACCGGACTCCTGGACTCGGCCGCCTATGCCGAGTTGGTGAAGTAGGCGGACGCCGCGTGACCCACGCCCAGGCCGATCGGTTCTCCGAACGTCACATCGGACCCCGCTCCGACGACATCGAGACGATGCTGGCGGCGGTCGGCGTCGCCTCGCTGGACGTCCTGATCGACGAGGCGGTGCCTCGGGACATCCGGCTCGAGGCGCCGCTTCGAACGCCGGGACCGGAGACCGAGGCGGAGTACCTGGCCCGCCTGCGGGAGATCGGCGGACGGAACCGGCCCGGGCGGGCGTATCTCGGTCTGGGGTACTACGGCTGCATCACCCCGAGCGTCATCTTGCGCAACGTCTTCGAGAATCCTGGCTGGTACACCCCCTACACGCCGTATCAGGCGGAAGTGGCGCAGGGACGTCTCGAAGCGTTGATGAACTACCAGACCATGGTCGGCGATCTGACCGGCATGCCGGTGGCCAACGCCTCGCTGCTCGACGAGCCGACGGCGGCGGCGGAAGCGATGGCGATGATGCATCGCGTGCGATCGCGCACCGCTTCGGGCGCCGACCGGCTCGTGGTGTCGCGGCACTGCTTTCCCCAGACCATCGACGTGGTGCGCGGCCGGGCCGAGCCGCTGGGCATCGCGGTCGACGTGGGTGATCCCGCGACGATGCCCCTCGACGGAGGGGTCTTCGGCGTCCTGCTCCAGACACCGGCCGAGGACGGCGCGGTCCTCCCGATCGCCGAGGCGGTGGCCCGCGCGCACGATGCGGGGGCGCTCGCCGCCGTCTGCACCGATCTGCTGGCCCTGACGCTGCTGGCCCCGCCCGGCGAGAGCGGGGCGGATATCGTGGTCGGCAACTCGCAGCGGTTCGGGGTCCCGATGGGATACGGCGGCCCCCATGCGGCATTCTTCGCGACCCGGGAAGCCTTCGTCCGCCAGATGCCCGGCCGCATCATCGGCCTGTCCGTCGACCGGCACGGCGACCCCGCCTACCGGATGGCCCTGCAGACCCGCGAGCAGCACATCCGGCGCGATCGGGCCACGTCCAACATCTGCACCGCCCAGGCCCTGCTGGCCAATCTCGCCGGCTTCTACGCGGTCTACCACGGTCCGGACGGTCTCCGCGGCATCGCCGCCCGCGTGCACGGGCTGGCCCGACGGCTGGCGGAGGCGGTGCGGGCGCTGGGTCTCGAGCCGGCGCACCCTCATTTCTTCGACACCCTCACGGTGCCGCTGCCGCCGGCGGCGGCGGATCGGCTGCGGGTCCGGGCCGCCGCCGACGGCATGCACTTCCGCTACCGCGGCGACGAGGCGGTGGGCATCGCTCTCGACGAGACCACGAGCCCGGACGACGTGTCGCACATCGTGTCGCTGATCGCGGCCGCCCTCGACCGCCCCGCTCCGTCGCCCCCCGCCCCGGCCCCGGTTGCCCTCCCGGACTGGCCGGAGCCGCTCGTTCGCACGTCGGCGTACCTGGCCCATCCGGTCTTCCACAGGCACCGGTCAGAGACGCAGATGATGCGCTATCTGAAGCAGCTCGAGCGGCGGGATCTGGGGCTCGACACCTCGATGATTCCGCTCGGCTCCTGCACCATGAAGCTGACCGCGGCGTCCGCCATCCGCGCCGTCAGCTGGCCCGCGTTCGCCGGGGTCCATCCGTTCGCGCCGGTCGAGACGACCGACGGCTATCAGACCCTGTTCCGCGAGCTCGAGGCGTCGCTGGCCGCGATCACCGGGTTGCCGGCGGTGTCCCTGCAATCGAACTCGGGGGCGCAGGGCGAGTTCGCCGGGCTCATGGTCATTCGAGCCTGGCAGCGCGATCAGGGAGCCGGCGATCGGGACGTCGTCCTGATCCCCGCGTCTGCCCACGGCACCAATCCGGCCAGCGCCAGCATGGCGGGGATGCGGGTGGTGGTCGTGGCCTGCGACGATCTCGGCAACGTCGATCTCGGCGACCTCCGCCGCAAGGCCGCCGCGCATCGCGACGCCTTGTGCGGTTTGATGATCACGTATCCGTCCACGCACGGGGTGTTCGAGGACGCCATCCGCGAGATCTGCGACATCGTCCACGCCGCTGGCGGTCAGGTGTACATGGACGGGGCGAACATGAACGCGCAGGTCGGGGTGACGAGCCCTGCCGCGATCGGCGCCGACGTCTGCCACATCAATCTGCACAAGACCTTCGCCATTCCCCACGGCGGCGGCGGACCCGGCATGGGGCCGATCGCGGCAGCGGCGCATCTAGCGCCGTATCTGCCGGGGCATCCGGTGGTTGCGGTGGGGGGCGAGCGGGCGATCCCCGCGATAGCGGCGGCGCCGTGGGGCAGCGCCAGCATCCTGCTCATCTCGCACGGATACATGCGGATGCTCGGTCCGGGCGGCATGCGGCGGGCCACGGCGGTCGCGATCCTCGGCGCCAACTACATCAAGGCGCGCCTCGCCTCGCACTACGAGGTGTTGTACACCCGCGCCAATGGTCGCGTCGCGCACGAGCTGATCCTCGATCTGCGGGCCCTCAGGCCGCACGGCATCAACGAGCTCGATGTCGCCAAGCGCCTCATGGACTACGGATTTCACGCCCCGACGGTCTCGTTTCCGGTGCCGGGCACGATGATGGTCGAACCCACCGAGAGCGAGCCGCGCGAGGAGCTCGATCGGTTCTGCGACGCCCTCATCGCCATCCGCGGGGAGATCCGGGCGATCGTGGACGGTGCCGCCGACCCTGTCGACAACGTGCTGAAGAACGCCCCCCACACCGCCGCCGAGGCCACCGGCGACGTCTGGTCGCACCCCTACACCCGGGAACAGGCGGTCTACCCGAGACCCTTCGTCCGCGCGAACAAGTTCTGGCCGGCAGTAGGGCGGATCGACGACGCCCACGGCGACCGCAACCTGATCTGCGCCTGCCCGCCGATCGAGGCCTATCGGGACTGAAGCTCCCGGGCTCCAAGGGGTCGGCTCGACACCGCGGGGCAGCGGCGGCGCGGCGCGGGTCACCCGGCGACGCAGGCCGCACGCGATGCCGGCGGCGGGGCCGGATCCGATCACCGCGCAGAATCGGCCCGCCATGCGGGATCAGCCTGTCGTGCGGAATCGGGTCAGCGCGGCGGCATCAGCCCGCGGTGCGGGTCATGGCACCGGCCCGCTCGCGCAATCGCGCCAGCGGGCGTCCGGTCGCCGGCCGCATCCGACGGCGGCCGCGCGGCGGCATCAGCCCGCGGTGCGGGTCATGGCATCGGCCCGCTCTCGCAACCGCGCCAGCAGGCGTCCGGTCACCGGCCCCGGCACGCCGGATCCGATCACCCGATCGCCCACCCGGACCACCGGAACCACCTCGCGGGTGGTGCTGGTGATGAACATCTCGTCGACGGCCGGCAGGTCCGACTCGCGGAGCACCGCGTCCCGGACTGGCACCCCCATGTCGGCGCCCACCTCGAACAGCAGGTTCCGCGTCACCCCTTCGAGCAGCCCGGCATCGAGCGGCGGGGTCAGGACGACGCCGTCCCGCACCACGAACAGGTTCGACTGCGAGCATTCGGCGAGCTCGCCGCGGTGGTTGAGGAGTATGGCCTCGTACGCGCCGTCGCGCACCGCCTCCTGCATCGCCAGCACGTTGTTCAGCAGGTTGTTGGACTTGATGACGGGATCGACGCTGCGGGGGTGGTTGCGCACGACGCTGGCGACGAGCAGCCGCACCCCGTCCCGCTGCACCGGGTCCGGCGACTCCCGATGCGCGCGGGCGATCATGACGATGGTCGGCGTCCGGCAGACGGCGGGGTCGTAGCCGAGATCGCCGACCCCCCGCGTGACGAGTATCCGGAGGGTCACCTCGCCGTGCGGGTGGACGCCGCGCATGGTGTCGCGCATGCGGCCCTCCAGCTCCCGATCCGTCGGCGGGATCGCCAGGGACAGGCGCGCCGCCGAGGCGCGGAGCCGGGCGAGGTGCCGATCCGGCAGGAAGGGCTGGCGGTTGTAGGTGCGGAGGGTCTCGTAGACGCCGTCGCCGTAGAGAAAGCCGTGGTCGAAGACCGAGACCACCGCCCGGTCGCCGGACGTCACGACCCCGTTCACGCTCACGGTGGCCTCGGCGATGCCGGAGGACGCGGCGGGATGCGCGTCGACAGGGTTCGGATTCACGCCGTCCACGGTACCATACGCGCAGGCCATCGGTGATGGGGCCGGCGCGCGCGGGGGCGGGAGCAGGCCCCCCCGACGGCGGTGGGGCAGCGGCGGCCCGGGGTGCGGAATGCGGCGCTCACCGAGAGCACCGGTTGCATGCCGGCTACTTCGCCGAGAGCCGACGGTTCCCCGGATTGGAGAACGCAGTCATTGGGGCGGGACACGGGATGCGGGTGCTGAACACGGCCCAGATGCGCGAGGCGGATCGGCGGGCGATCACCGATCTCGGCGTGCCGTCGCTGGTGTTGATGGAGCATGCCGGCCGGCAGGTGGTCTCGGTTCTCGCGTCGCGCCGGCTGCCCCGGCCGGGGGGCCGCGTCGCGGTGGTGTGCGGGAAGGGGAACAACGGCGGCGACGGATTCGTCGTGGCGCGAATCCTCTCGGCCCGCGGCGCCGCCGTGCAGGTGTACCTGGCGGCGCCGGCGGCGGAGATCGGAGGAGACGCGGAGATCAACCTGTCGGTGCTCCGGCGGTCGGGGGTTCCGGTGGTCGACGTCTCGATGCCGTCAGCCTGGACGGCGGCGCGGGGGGATCTCGGCCGATGCGACGTGGTCGTCGATGCCCTGTTCGGCACCGGGCTGACGCGACCCCTGGCGGGGCACTGGCGGTCCGTCGTCGCCGACCTCGATGCCTCGGATGTTCCGGTGGTGTCGATCGACCTGCCGTCCGGGCTGTCGGCAGATACGCCGGGGATGATCGGCGAGGCAGTCGCGGCCGAGCTCACGGTCACCCTCGGCGCCCCGAAGCTGCCGTTGCTGCTGGGCCTGGCGGAAGCCCGGGCCGGCGCCGTCGTGGTCGCCGACATCGGCATTCCGGCCGCGGTCGTGGACGCGGTGGCGGGGCCGCGCGTGACCGTCATCACCCGGGCCTGGGCCCGAAAGCAGGTCCCGCGCCGGCCCCGGGAGACCCACAAGGGAGACTATGGACGGGTGGTCGTCGCCGCCGGGTCGACGGGCAAGAGCGGCGCCGCCGGTCTCGCCGCGCTCGGCGCCCTGCGCTCCGGGGCGGGTCTGGTGACGGTCGCCACGCCGCGCGCCTGCCAGCCCGCGGTGGCCGCCCTCGCGCCCGAGTACATGACCCTGGGGCTCGACCACGACGGCGAGGGTCTCGTCCGAGCCGACGCGGCCGGCGCGGTCCTCGCCGAACGGTGCGACGTGCTCGCCGTCGGGCCTGGTCTCGGACGGGGAGCCGGCGTCACCCGGTTCGTGCGCGAGCTGGTGGACCGCGCGGCGGCCCCGATGGTGCTCGACGCCGACGCCCTGAACGTGTTCGCCGGCGACGCCGCCGGACTCCAGGGGCGTCCCGACCGCGGGCTGGTCATCACCCCCCATGCCGGCGAGATGGGGCGCATCATCGGCAAGCCGGCCGATTTCGTGGTCGCCCACCGCCTCGACGTGGCCCGCGACCTGGCGGTGGACCGGAGCATCTTCGTCGTCCTCAAGGGCCCGCGGACCCTCGTGGCGACGCCGGCGGGGGCGGTGTGGATCAACGTGACCGGCAATCCGGGCATGGCGACCGGCGGCGCCGGCGACGTGCTCACCGGGGTCCTGGCCGCCTGGATGGCGCAGCTGCCGGACATCGAGACCGCGTGCGGGCTGGGGGTGTGCCTGCACGGGCTCGCGGGCGACCTCGCGGCCAGCGAGCAGGGCCAGGCCGGGCTCATCGCCACTGACCTGGCGCGCCATCTCGGCCTGGCCCTGCTCGCCCTCGACGACGGCAGGCTCGACCGTCATGACCGGGAACCGGAGCTCCTGCCGCTCTGAGACCCTATCGGGACGACATCACACCGTGGACACGCGCTACCAGAGTCACTCGGAACGGGAGACCGCGGACATCGCGGCCGATCTCGCCCGCCGGCTTCCCGGCGGCACGGTGGTCCTGCTGTTCGGCGACCTCGGGGCCGGGAAGACCGCGTTCGTGCGAGGGTTCGTCGAGGGCGTCGGGATCGACCCCGACGAGGTCAGCAGCCCCACGTTCACCCTCGTCCAGGCCTACGGCGGGGGACGGGTCCAGCACGTCGATCTGTACCGGCTCGCACCGGAGGAGACCGACGACCTCGGCCTCGAAGAGCTGCCGGAAGCTGGCGCGCTGGTCTGCATCGAGTGGGCCGACCGGCTGCCGCGCCCGGTGCAGGGCGCGGTGTCGGTCCGGATTGACGACGGGGGAGGCGATTCACGCGAGCTCGTCATCGAGATGCCGGACGGGGTCGAGCCCTTCTCGCACCAAGGAACCCGCGTCACGACCTCGATGATCGTGCAGGCCCGTGACGCGGACCGCAAATGATCGCCGGAACCTGAAAGAACCGCGTGAATCCGCGCGCGTCGAACACGCGACGGATGGGCCCGCTCTCCGGCGGCCTACTCCGAGCGGTAGTTGGGCGCTTCCTTGGTGATGACCACGTCGTGCACGTGGCTCTCGCGCATGCCGGCCGGGGTGATGCGCACCATCCTGGCGTTCTGCTGCAGGTCGGGGATGGTGGCGCACCCGCAGTAGCCCATGCCGGCGCGCAGCCCCCCGACGAGCTGGTGGATCATCGCGCCGACCGACCCCTTGTGGGGCACGCGGCCCTCGATGCCCTCGGGCACGAGCTTCTCGCCGTCCTCGCGGGGACTGGCGAGGTCGAAGTCTTCCTGGAAGTAGCGGTCGCGGCTGCCGGCGCGCATCGCCCCGATCGAGCCCATGCCCCGGTACTCCTTGAAGCTGCGTCCCTGATAGAGGATCAGTTCGCCGGGGCTCTCGTCGGTGCCCGCGAACAGGCTCCCGATCATGACGGCGCCGGCCCCGACCGCGAGCGCTTTCGTGATGTCGCCCGAGTAGCGCACGCCGCCGTCGGCGATGATGGGGATGCCGTGGCGCTGGGCGGCCTGCCCGCACTCGGCGAGGGCCGAGATCATCGGCATGCCGATGCCGGCTATCACCCGGGTCGTGCAGATGGACCCCGACCCGATGCCGACCTTCACGCCGTCGACGCCGAGGGCGATCAGCGATTCGGTGCCTTCCGCGGTCGCGACGTTGCCGGCGACCAGCTCCACGCTGGGAAAGCGTTCCCGGAGCTGGCGCACCATCGCCATCACCCCGTGCGAATGTCCGTGCGCGGTGTCGACGACCAGCACGTCGGCGCCGGCGTGGACCAGGGCCTCGGTCCGTTCCACCGTATCCTTCGCGATCCCGACGGCCGCGCCGACGCGCAACCTGCCCAACTCGTCCTTCGACGCGGTCGGGTAGGTGATCATCTTCTGAATGTCCTTGACGGTGATGAGTCCCTTGAGGCGGAACTCGCCATCGACCACCAGCAGCTTCTCGACGCGGTGCGTGTGAAGGATGGCCTGGGCGTCCTGAAGCGTGGTCCCCACCGGCACGGTGATGAGGTCCTTGCGGGTCATCACCTCGCCGATCGGACGTTCGATGCGGCCCTCGAAGCGCAGGTCCCGGTTGGTGAGAATGCCGACGAGCTTGCCTTCGGTGCTGCCGTCCTCGGTAATCGGCACCCCGGAAATCCGGTACTTCTTCATCAGCTCGAGGGCTTCGACGATCCGGTCGGCCGGCGACAACGTGATCGGGTTGACGATCATGCCGCTCTCCGACCGCTTGACCCGGTCGACCTCGGCCGCCTGCTCCTCGATGGAGAGGTTCTTGTGAATCACCCCCATGCCGCCGAGCTGCGCCATCGCGATGGCCAGGCGCGACTCGGTCACGGTGTCCATCGCCGCGCTGATGATCGGCACATTCAGGGTGACATTGCGGGTGAGCCGGGCCGAGACGTCGACCTCGGCGGGCAGCACCTCGGACCGCTGCGGTACGAGCAGCACGTCGTCGAACGTCAAGGCCACCGCGATCTCGGTGGCCGCGAAACGGGTCGCCGCGGTCTCGATGCCCACCGTCATGTCAGGCCCCATGACACTTCTTGTACTTCTTGCCGCTGCCGCACGGGCACGGGTCGTTCCGCCCGACCTTCGGGGCTTCCCGGCGCACGGTGCGCACCTTGGCGTCGTCGCCCCCGGTTCGCGCCGGCTGCGGGCCGCGCGAACCGCGGGAGCCGCCCGCGAACGCGGGGGCGGCGGCGCCGGGATCGTTGAGGGTCATCGGCGCCCGCTGCCGGGCGGCCGGCCGGCCGCTCTCGGCCCCCTCGCCCTGCACGATCGGCCGCAGCCGCCACAGGTAGCGGATCATCTCGGTGTCGATCCGCTCCTTCATCGACTGGAACAGGGCGAAGCTCTCCCGCTTGTACTCGACGAGCGGGTCCTTCTGGGCATGGGCCCGCAGGCCGATCCCTTCTTTCAGGTGATCCAGGCTGTAGAGATGGTCCTTCCACTGGGTGTCGACGATCTGCAGCATCACGTCGCGTTCGACGCGCCGCAGCAGCTCGGCCTCGATCGCCTGTTCCTTTTCTTCGTAGCGGGACTTGACCGCCGACCACAACGTGTCGAGCATCTCGTCCGGGTTCTTGTCGTCGAGGTCCAGCTCGTCGAGCTGTTCCGGCGGGAGCCCCGCCAGCTCGCCGACCGAGCGTGACAGCCCTTCGGTGTCCCAGTCCTCCGGATCAGTGTCGCGGCCGCAGTGGGCCTCGACCTCCTGATCGACGAGGTCCTCGGCCAGGGTCATCAGATACCGGCGGCTGTCGACGACCTCGTCGTCGGCCACGTGCACCTGACCGTCGAGCAGCTCCCGGCGCAGCGTGTAGACGTTCTCCCGCTGCTTGTTCATGACGTCGTCGTACTCGATCAGATGCTTCCGCACCGAGAAGTGCTGCGCCTCCACCTGCTTCTGGGCCCGCTCGATGGCCCGCGTCACCATGCCGTGCTCGATCGGGACCCCCTCCTCCATCCCGAGCCGCTCCATCAACCCCGAGATCCGGTCCGACCCGAAGATGCGCATCAGGTCGTCCTCGAGGGAGAGGTAGAACCGGGACGAACCGGGGTCGCCCTGGCGTCCCGCCCGCCCCCGGAGCTGGTTGTCGATGCGCCGCGACTCGTGCCGCTCCGTCCCGATGATGTGCAGCCCGCGGGCGTCGACCACCTCTTCGTGCTCGGCCGCGGTCTGCCGCCCGAACTGGGTGAAGATGCGGTCCCAGTCGGGGCGGGGCACTCGATAGAAGTGCTCCAGGTGGTAGAAGTACACGAACTCGTCGTCGTCGACGAACTTGGCCTCTTCCTTCGGCAGCCGTTCCGCGACCTGCTCGGCGAGGGTCTGCTGGCGGGACATGTACTCCGCGTTGCCGCCGAGGACGATGTCGGTGCCGCGGCCGGCCATGTTGGTGGCGATGGTCACCGTCCCCCGGCGGCCGGCCTGGGCGACGATCTCCGCCTCCTGGGCGTGGTACTTGGCGTTGAGCACGACATGCTTGACGCCCCGGCGCTTGAGCAGCCCCGACAGGCGTTCCGACTTCTCGATCGACACCGTGCCGACGAGCACCGGCCGGCCCGTTTCCTGCTTGTCGATGATGTCGTCCGCGATGGCTTCGTACTTCTCGCGCTCGGTGCGATAGATGGAATCGGCCTCCTCGATCCGCACCAGGGAGCGGTTGGTCGGGATGACCATGACGTCCAGCTTGTAGATCTTGTTGAATTCGGGCGCCTCCGTATCCGCGGTGCCGGTCATCCCCGACAGCTTGTCGTACTTGCGGAAGTAGTTCTGGAACGTCACCGTCGCCAGCGTCTGGTTCTCCCGCTCGATCTTGACCTTCTCCTTGGCCTCGACCGCCTGGTGCAGGCCGTCGCTCCACCGGCGGCCGGGCATGAGCCGGCCCGTGAACTCGTCCACGATGACGACCTGCCCGTCCTTGACCATGTACTCCACGTCACGCTTGAACAGCGCGTGGGCGCGGAGGCCCTGGTTCACGTGGTGCAGGAGCGGCATGTTGGCGGGGTCGTAGAGCCCGCCGGGGTTGAGTCGCTTGACCAGCAGCTTCTCGGCCTTCGCCATGCCGCTCTCGGTCAGGGCGACGGTCTTGTGCTTCTCGTCGGTCAGGTAGTCGCCGGTCTCTTCCAGGGCTTCGCGATCCTCCGCCTTGACGTTGCCCTGGGTGACGGCGCCCGGCGTCAGCCGCGGGATGATGCGGTCGACCTCGTAGTACAGCTCGGTCGACTGCTCCGCCGGCCCGGAGATGATCAGGGGCGTTCGGGCTTCGTCGATGAGGATGCTGTCGACCTCGTCGACGATCGCGAAACGGTGTCCGCGCTGCACGTAGTGCGCGAGCTCGAACTTCATGTTGTCGCGCAAATAGTCGAAGCCGAACTCGTTGTTGGTGCCGTAGGTGATGTCGCAGGCGTAGGCGGCCTGACGCTCGTGGTCGCGCAGATCGTGCTGGATGACGCCGACGGTCATGCCGAGAAACCGGTAGATTCGCCCCATCCACTCGGCGTCCCGCCGGGCCAGGTAGTCGTTCACGGTGACCACGTGGACCCCGCCGCCGCCGAGGGCGTTCAGATAGGCGGCCAGGGTGGCGACCAGCGTCTTGCCCTCGCCGGTCTTCATCTCGGCGATCCTGCCCTGATGGAGGACCATGCCGCCGATCAACTGGACATCGAAATGCCGCATGTCGAGCACCCGCCGGCCTGCCTCGCGGACCACTGCGAAGGCATCGGGCAGCAGGTCGTCGATCGGCTCGCCCTGGTCGGCGCGCTGGCGGAGGCCGATGGTACGCTCGCGGAGGCCGGCGTCGTCGAGGGTCCGGACCGCCGCTTCCCGGTCGTTGATCTCCACCAATGCCGGCTGCTGCCGCTTGAGATCGCGTTCGTTCTGCGTGCCGAATACTTTCCTGAGGACGTTCTGCAGCATCAGTCGAGTCCAGTGGACCGTATCGAGGGCAATCTACCCGACGTTCGGGCCGGGCAGAACCCTCCTGGAGTTACGCTGTCGATGTGATGACCCAAGGCGGGTGTCGATCCGGAACACGGATATTGATCGATTGTAGGGAAGGGGTCTATACGCGTCAAGGTGGCCCGAGAGTTCGTGGCGAACCCCATTCGTGCGCGAGAACCGCGAAGTGCCCCCGGCGCAGGCCCCGCCAAGAGTGACGCCGGGTCACCAGACAGCCGACGGAAGTTGCCGAACAAGGGAGGACGCCGTCCGATCCGGGTGGGGGATTCAGTCGGCCGAGACCGAGCCGGACGCGAACACCAGCCGCAGGGGGTTCATCCGGCGGGTGCCGACGAGAACCTCGTAGTGGACGTGGGACCCGGTGGCGCGGCCGGTGGCGCCGGCATAGCCGATGACCTGGCCGCGTTCGACATTCTCGCCGACGGCAGTCGCGAACTCCGACAGATGACCGTATCGGGTGCGCCGGCCGAAGCCGTGATCGATCTCGATCATCTTGCCGAGATTGCCGTTTCGCCCGGCTTCCGCGACCCGGCCGTCGGCCGTTGCCCGGACCGGTTGTCCATATCCGGTCGAGATGTCCAGAGCCGGGTGGAAGGTTCGCTCCTTGGTGAACGGATCGCGCCGGTACCCGTACCGGGCGGTGATGCGGCCGGGGGTCGGCAGGTCGAACGGCGTCGCCGCGGCCAGATCCTGTCGGAGACCGATACTGTCGCGGGCGACCGCGAGCTCCATTTCCAGCACGTCGAGCAGATCGTGCAGCATTTCGAGGGTCTCGGTCGGCGCCGCCTGCGCCACCGCCCGCAGGGTCGACGCGGTGCGGGAGCGATCCACTTCGGCCAACTGCGTCATGGCCCGCCGAAGACCGGGGGTGACGACGGACTCATCGCGCAGGGCCTCGACGACGGCCTGCAAGGCGGTCACTCGACGGGAGAGATCGATCGTGTCGGAGCTGAATTGCCGAACCTCGGTCTGGAGCAGGGCATTGAACGAACGCAATCGGTCGTTCACGGTCCAGCGAGGCGAAGCGAGCCATTCGGCCGGATCGAACCGCGACCCGTCGAGCCAAGCGGCGTGCGCCCCCCATCCGAGCGGCAGGGCGACCAGCAGGGCGAGCACCAGCTTCGGGCGCAAACTCAGCGCGAAGCGGTGAACGACTCCGGTCGAACGGTCGGCGACGATGAAGGAATATCGTTTGACCAGCGTCCACCTCGCAGGCCGGAATCCTACCATGGCGACCGCGATTCGGAAAGAGACAACTTCGGCCCCGGGCCGAACGGTGTACGATCCGGCGGGAGACATGTCGTGCCGCATGTACTTGCTCGACCCGACGCACTCTGCCGCCAGAATCGCGTCCCGGCTTGCAGATCGCTTTCCGACTCGCCGCGAAGGGGGAGGGGCCGCCGCCCGCGCCTATCTCGACACCTTCGACTGGCGTCTCTATCGCGATTCCGGCACCGTCCTGTCCGATGCGCGGGACGGGTCCTGCCTCGTGCGCTGGGACAGCTTCGATGGCCGGCGCCGTCACCGCGCGACCCTTCCGGGGCCGCCCGGCTTCGCCCGCGAGCTGCCCCCGGGGGGCTTCCGGGACGAGCTGCTCGCGGTGACCGGCATCCGTCGGCTCCTGCCGATCGTCCGGATCGAGCGCCGCAGCGAACGACTCTCGGTGGTCGACCACCGGGACAAGGCGGTCGTGCGCCTGTCGCTCGATCGCGGGACCGCCACCGGCCGGACGGGGCGGCGCCGGCGGCTGCCCTCGACCCTGCGCCTCACCCGGATGACCGGGTACGAGCGCGCCTACGCCGGCGTTCGCCGCTTTCTCGAGCAGGACCTCGGCCTGGCGCAGGGACCGGAGGGCGAGCTCGATCTGGCTCTGGCCGCGGTCGGCCGGCAACCGGGTGACTACACCGGGAAGGTCGAGCTGAACCTCGAGTCGGCGGGTCGCACCGACCGCACGATGAAGCGCATCCTGGCCGCGCTGTGGGAGATGATGCAGGTCAACGAGGACGGTCTCCGCCAGGATCTCGATCCGGAGTTCCTGCATGATTTCCGCGTCGCGGTGCGGCGGACCCGTTCCTGTCTCGGCCAGGTCGGGGAGGTGTTCGACGAGAACGTGACCCGTCGGTTCGCCGGCGAGTTCGCCTGGCTCGGACAATTGACCGGTCCGTCTCGGGACCTCGACGTCCATCTGCTCAACCTGCGCGCCTGGGAAGCCGAAATGCCGGCCCTGGCGGGCGGCGGTCTGGCCCCGCTGGCCGACCACCTGGAGGGCCGGAGACAGGCTGCCCACGCGCAACAGATCGCGGGTCTCGACTCGGCCCGATACAAGCGGCTGAAGCGGGAATGGAGCCGTTTCCTCGAGGCCGAAGCGGGGGGGGCGGGCGCGAACGCCGCCCGTCCGGTCGGGGAGGTGGCGGCCGAGCGTATCGATCGCGCCCATGCACGGGTGCGCAAGCGCGGGCGCGACCTGTCGGCGGAGACCCCGGCCGAGACCATCCACGAGCTGCGCATCGCCTGCAAGAAGCTGCGGTACCTGATCGAGTTCTTCCGGAGCCTGTTCGCGGCCGGCCGGGTGAATGCGTTCGTCCGTGCGCTCAAACGGCTGCAGGACGACCTCGGCGAGTACAACGACCTCCAGATCCAGCAGCGCGAGCTCCAGGACACGGCGCAGGAGCTGTTGTCGGCGGGCGGGGCGAACGCGCCGTCGCTCCTGACGATGGGACGGCTGGTGGACCGTCTGGAATCGCGGCAGGAGGCCGCGCGACGGCGTCTCGTCGAGCAGGTCGGCCGGTTCGTCACCGCGCGCACCGCGGCAGAGCTCGGCGAGCTCCTGGCGACCCGTTCGGAGACCTCGATCTCGAACCGCGGTGCATCGTGACGACGCGAAGTCCCGCACGGCCGCCTCGACGCGCCGGAGAGGCGTCTCGATGAGGGTGCTGGCCACCTACAACATCAAGGGGGGCGTGGGGAAGACGGCGGCCGCCGTCAATCTCGCCTGGCTCGCCGCCGCCTCCGGGTCGCGGACCCTTGTCTGCGATCTGGATCCGCAGGGCGCGGCCACCTACTGCTTCCGGATCAAGATGAAGGTGCGCGGCGGGGGGAAGAAGCTGGTCCGGGGCAAGCGTCCGCTCGCCCGCTACGTCCGCGAGACCGACTACGAAGGGCTCGACCTGCTCCCGGCCGACTTCTCGTATCGCCATCTCGACCTGCTGCTCGACAACCCGAAGTACGTCCGTCGTCTGATCCGCAAGATCCGGGTGCTCGGCGGCGACTACGACTACGTCTTTCTGGACTGCGCCCCGAGCATCTCGCTCGTCTCGGAGGCTGTCTTCGCCGTCGCCGACGCCCTGATCGTGCCGACGATTCCGACGACGCTGTCGCGACGGACGCTCGGCCAGCTCGCCCGGCACCTGCGGCAGCAGAGGACGACCGTGCAGGTGCTGCCGTTCTATTCCATGGTCGACCGGCGCCGGACCCTGCATCGGCGGATTTGCGACGCCCCCGACGAGATGCCGTGCCCCGTGCTCGCGACGGAGATTCCGTATTCCAGCATCGTGGAGCAGATGAGCGCGCGGCGGGCGCCCTTGTGCGGGTTCTCGAAGACGAGTCCGGCCGCTCGCGCCTATGCCGGCCTGTGGGGCGAGCTGGTCCGAAGGCTCCAGGATCGCCCGCCGGACGCTTCATGAAGACGATTCTCCTGCTCCGTCACGGCAAGTCGAGCTGGGAGGCCGGACCGATCCCGGATCGCGAGCGGCCACTGGCCCCCCGCGGCGTGAAGGCGGCGCGCTGCATGGGCCGGTTTCTGGGGCGGACGGGGCCGGCCCCCGACCGCATTCTGTGCTCGCCGGCGGTACGCGCGGCCGAGACGCTGCGGCATGCCGCCGATTCGGGAGCCTGGCCGGCATCGGCGGATATCGTTCCCGAGCTGTACGGAGCCTCGTCGGGCGGCGTGCTGGCCTGTCTCTCGGCCGTTGCCGCCCCCGTCGAGACGCTCCTGGTGGTGGCCCACGAACCGGGCTGCTCGGAGACGGCGTCGGCGCTCATCGGCGGCGGCGGGGTGCGGTTTCCCACCGCCGCGCTCGCGTGCATCCGGCTGGACGTGGTCAGGTGGGACGAGGTCCGACCCGCCTGCGGCGAGCTGCTCTGGCTCGTCACCCCGCGCCTGCTGGCCCGGCTTGCCGTGTAGCCGGCCGGCTCGACGTGTAGCCGGCCGGCTCGACGATTGATCTGAAGCGGTGCAGACTCCCAGCCCGAAAGCCGTCGGCCGGCGCCTCCGCCTGCCGCCCAACCGACCCTCGAGGTGTTCACGCCGTCCTGCGGCGCAGAGCCCTGGCTCCTAGCCCGGATTTCTCACCGGTAGCCCGGATTTCTCACAGCTCGTCGAGATCGGGCCTGATGCGGCGCGGCTGGGGTTCCGGGCGGCCATATCGGACGCCGGCGGTGGTCTGGATGTGGGCGACGACGTGCGCGTGGCGCCAAAATCGGCCCGGTAAGCACACCACACGCGAAAGGACCCCGTGTCCCCCTGCAGTCGTGAACGTATGCCGCCACCTGGCCGACCGTCAGGCCGGGTCGGGCGGCGAGCGCAAACGTTGAGCGGCCATGATGAACAGATCGGCGTCGGGCGCCAGCTCGGACAGCGCCACCCAGATGCACCGCACGGTGACGCGGACGTGGGCGCCGATCTTGAGCAGCCGCAGCCGTAGCGTATCGCATTGGGCGCGGGCGAGCCGGGTGCCCGCCAGCCCCCGGTCGCGGAGCTGCTGGAGCAGGACATAGGCCAACGTGGCCCAGTACAGGCGCAGTTGGTTGGCGCGCAGCGTCGCACTGCTGGTCCGGTCGGCAAACAGCGCCAGTTGCTGTTCCTTGATGCGGTTCTCCATGTCCCCGCGGGCACAGTAGAAATCCTCATACAACGCCTGCGCCGCCAAGGTGTCCGGCGGCAGCGATGTCACCACGAAGCGTGGATTGGCGCCCGCGGGCAGATGCTCGGCCTTGCCGACCACCCGGCGCTCCCGGCTCCAGCTCTTGCGCGTGCGATAGCGGAAGTCCGCAAACACCCGCGCGGCCACCCCGGTTTCCTCGCACTGCGCCTGGGCCTGCGCCAGTTCGGGCGCGATTTGTTCCTTCAACCGAACGTTCTTCGCCAAGCCGATGACGTAGTCCACCGCATGCTCTTCGCACCAGTTCAGCAGCTCGTCTCGGCAGAACCCCGAGTCCCCCCGAACCACGATGGGGACCGACGGCCATGCCTGCCGCACCCGCTCCACAATCCGCGCCAACTCGTCCACCACGCCCGCCGCCCCGTCGATGTTCGAGGGCCGCAACCGCGAGCAGAGCACATGCGCCCCGCAGAAGATATACAGAGGCAGATAGCAGTAGTTCCCGTAGTACCCGTGGAAGAACCGTCCTTCCTGCTGACCGTGCAGCGGATCGTCCGTCGCATCGACATCCAGCACGATGCGCGCCGGCGGCGTCGGGTGCGACTCGATGAACACGTCTACCAGCAGGGCGTCGAGCGCCGCTTCGTCATAGGTCACCTTCTTGTACCGGTCAGCCTCGGCGTCCTTCGGCCCGACCAGTTCCAGCCGGTTCAGCGTGCTCTTCCCCGCCAGCGCGGCCCCCCGGTCTGACGGCCGCACCCGGTTCTCGCCCGTCGGGTCCGCCTTGCCCACGACAGCCGCCAACAGCGGGTCCCGCCGCAGGGTGTCATGGTCGTTCAGATCTTCGTAGCCCAACGCGACGGCCATCACACGCTGGGTCACCAAGTCCTCGACCGTGTGTTCGATCAAGCTTGGGTCCCGGTAGTCCTGGAAGCACTGCGCCGCGCGTCGGCACACGTCGGTGCACCTTTCAACCGCCCGCAGCAGCAATGCCCCGGCATTGGAAGTGATCGTTCCGCCCTCGAAGCTGGCGACCAGCCGACGACGACCGACCCGAGGAAACTCCAGCTGGATTGGTGGCTTACTTCGCGTACACTGTGTCGACAAGGGGCTGCCTCCGTGCATGGCTTGAAGTTATTGCCACAACAACACTTTACGCCATTACGGGCAGTCTCTTGTTCACCACCGGTGAGAAATCCGGGCTAGCCGAACGACAGCCGGTAGCCGGCCTCTTCGAGACAGGCCGCCTCGGTCTCCAGATCGGCGCGGGTCAACGGGTGCTCGTCGAGCCACCCCGGGGGAAAGCGCAGGTCGAGGGTCTTCTTCGCGGCGGTGAGCTCGATCGGGGGCAGGGACAGGGGGCTGCGGCTCCGGTGCAGGACCACCGAGAGGCGGAGCGGCATTGCCAGCCGCTCCGTCCACACCGACCAGTTTCGCGGCAGGGCGGCGATGACCGCGGTCGGGAACTTGCGCCGGTGCGACCGCACCAGCGTCGCCAGCACCTGCTGCTCGGGCAGCGAGAATCCCGGCAGGTCGGCGTGCGCGACGATGTACTCGCCGTGGCGATGGTAGTGGTTGTGAGCGATGTCCAGACCTATCTCGTGCAGATTCGCGGCCCAGGACAGGAACTGCCGGGCGTTGCGGGCCTCGAGATCCCAGCTCG
Source organism: Vicinamibacterales bacterium (assembly GCA_965206705.1). Lineage (GTDB taxonomy): Bacteria > Acidobacteriota > Vicinamibacteria > Vicinamibacterales > UBA8438 > JAJEEA01. The sequence continues at coordinate 470,995 of CBDBKJ010000004.1, forward strand.
CGGCCACCTGCGCCAGAAGGGTCAGGCTCGTCTGCTCCACCCGCGCCGCCTGCTTCCGATCGACGTGCGCGCGGTCGGCGAGGGCCTCGACCCCCCGCGCACGGACGTCGTGATCGCGAATGCGGCCGAGAAAGTCGTAGAGCAGGCCTTCCCGCAGGGCGCCCTCCGAACGGCGAATCACGTCGATGCCGAGCGCCTCGAACACTGCGGAGAGGATGGCGGTTCCGCCGGCGATCGTGGTCTTGCGTCTGGGGTTCAACCCTTCGAGCCGCAGCCGGCCGATGCGCCCCGCCTTCAGCAGCGTGTCCCGCAGCCGGCCGAGGGCCTGGGCGGTGATCCCCTTCCGGCCCCACCCGTAGGTGCGGACCAGGCCGTCGATGGCCCGGATGGTCCCCGACGCGCCGACCGCCTCCTCCCAGTCGAAGGCCCGAAAGCGCTCGGCAACCGGTTCCAGCTCCTGCAGGGCGGCGAGCTCCGCCCGCCTCCAGTTCTCGGCGGTCAGCCGGCCGTCGCCGAAATGGGCCCGACTGAACGTGATGCAGCCCATGTACAGGCTCTCCATGTGCCGGGGCGCCTCGTCACCCACGATCAGCTCGGTGCTCCCGCCGCCGATGTCGACGACCAGTCTCCGGCGCCGCGGTCCGGACAGGGTCTGCGTCACCCCGAGAAAGATCAGGCGGGCCTCCTCTATCCCGGATATCGTCTCGATGGAGTGCCCCAGCGCCCGTTCCGCGTCGAGCAGGAACTCGCCGGCATCCTCCGCCGCCCGCAACGTGTTGGTGCCCACCGCGCGCACGTCGCTCGGCGCCATGTGGCGGAGCCTCTGCCCGAAACGCCGCAGGCATTCGATGGCCCGGTCGCGGGATTCCGGACTGAGACGGTTGTGGGCGTCGAGCCCCGATGCGAGCTGCACCATTTCACGCAGGCGATCGACGAGGACCGGCTCGCCCCCCTTGGTGCGGGCGACCAGCATGTGGAAACTGTTGGAGCCGAGGTCGACGGCGGCGATGTTCTCGGGAAGGGTGTCAATCGGGTTCGGCACGAGGCATGTCCTATACTCGAAGACTTCACGCAAGCGGAGATTCCCCGCGAGATATTAACAGTGCGCTCCCGAATCGAAAGGGGAGGCGGTGTCCACTAGAGCACGTCTCGCCGCCCTCGGACCGGCCCGGGCGTTCGTCAGCCGCGAGCTGAGCTGGCTGGGGTTCGCCCGCAGGGTCCTGCACCTGGTCGGTCGTACCGACCTGCCTCTCCTCGAACGCGTCAAGTTCGCGGGCATCATCGGCATGCTCCACGACGAGTTCTTCATGAAGCGCATGAGCGGTCTGAAGCGCGAGATCGCCAATCGCGCCAAGAAGCTGTCCATCGACGGCCGGAAGCCGGCCGACGAGCTCGCGGCGTGCCGCGCCCAGCTGCTGTCCCAGGTGACCGAGCTCAGCCGGCTGTGGCGCGAGGAGCTGGTGCCGGAGCTGGCCCGGGCGGGGTTGCCGATCCTGGCTCACGAGGAGCTGAATCGGGACGAGCGTGCGGCGCTGCGCGCCTACTTCGCCCGCAACATCCAGCCGATCCTGACCCCGCTCGCGGTCGATTCCGAGCATCCGTTTCCGTTCATCAGCAACGTCGGGCTCAACCTCGCGGTCTCCATCCCGCAGGGGGGCGACACCCGCTTCGTGCGCATCAAGGTGCCCGGCAACCGCCCGCGGTGGATTCCCCTGGAGGCTCGCCCGGGCGTCGTGCCGATCGAGCAGGTCATCGCCGCCAACCTCGACCTGATCTATCCCGGCTCGCCGCCCGCCGCGGTCCACGCGTTCCGGGTCACGCGCGGGGCGGAGGGTGCCGTCGAACCGTCGGACGGCGCCAGCGACGCGCTGTTGATGGAGCCGGGCAGCATCATCCGTCAGGTCAGCTCCGAGCTGAAGGCCCGCCGGTTCGCCGGCGTGGTGCGGCTGCAGGTGGACAGTGCGATGCCGGAGAGCCAGGTAGAGTGGCTCAGCCGTCAGTTGGGGATCGGCCCGGACGACGTCTATCCGACACGGGCGCCGCTCGGCGTGAGCGACCTCCAGCGATTCGACGGACAGGGCCGCGACGATCTGCGCCATCCGCCGCATCGGCCGGTGGACCACCCCCGCCTGCGCAGGCTGCTCCCCAGCTCTGCCGCGATCTTCGACGAGATTGCCCGGGGCGACATTCTGCTGCACCACCCCTACCAGAGCTTCGACAGCTCAGTGCTGCGGTTCCTGAACTCGGCCGCGGCGGATCCGGCGGTCCTCGCCATCAAGCTGACGATCTATCGCACCAGCCGCGATTCACCGCTGTTGCGGGCATTGGCGGAGGCCGCGAGACAGGGCAAGCAGGTGGCGGTCCTCGTCGAGATCACCGCGCGATTCGACGAAGCCCCGAACATCGCGTGGGGCAACTTCCTGGAGAAGGAGGGCGTGCACGTCTCCTACGGCGTGGAGCGGCTCAAGACGCACGTCAAGCTCGCCCTCGTCGTGCGCGAGGAGCCGGACGGGGTACGGCGCTACGCCCACGTGGGAACCGGGAACTACCATTCGGGGACGGCCAAGATCTACGAGGACGTGGGACTCCTGACGTGCAACGAGCCGATCTGCAGCGACGTCGCCACCGTCTTCAACTCGCTGACCGGCGTCATTCCCTACCCCGAGAGCAGCAAGCTGCTGGTGGCCCCGGTGTCGATGCGGCGCCGCTTCATCGAGCTCATCCGCCGCGAGGCGGAGCATGCCGGGGCGGGGCGGCCGTCCGGCATCGACGCGAAGATGAACCAGCTCCAGGACGCGGAGATCATCCACGAGCTCTACGATGCCAGCCGGGCCGGAGTGCCCATCCGGCTCAACGTCCGCGGGCTCTGCTGCCTGCGCCCCGGGGTGGAGGGGTTGTCGGAGACGGTGCGCGTGTTCAGCGTCGTGGGACGCTTCCTCGAGCACAGCCGGATCTTCCGGTTCGTCAACGGAGGGCAGCCGGAGCACTTCATCGGGTCGGCGGACTGGATGAAACGCAACCTGAACGGCCGGGTCGAAACCGTTATCCCGGTCGAGGACTCCGGGTTGAAGCGGCAGCTCGACGACATTCTGGCGGCCTACGAGCAGGACAACTGCTCGGTGTGGGACTGCGGGTCGGACGGCGAGTACGCCCTCAGGACTCCGGCCGCCGGCCAGCCGCGTCGCGAGGTGCAGGCGGAGTTCATCCGGCGGGGCCGGACCGTCGCGGAACCCGCCGGCGTGGGGGTCTAGCCAACGCACCGCCGCCGGCAACCACTTTGGTCGAGCCGACGGTTGCCGAAAGCCCAACCGAACCTCCAGAATCGACCGCGAACAGGCCGACGTGGTGGCGGATGCCATTCGCACCCGCTGGGGGATTGGGCCTTGTCACCGCGCACGGAACAATGCGAGCCAGCGCGACCCTACGGTTGCGTTGGAAGTTCGCTGGCGCGAAACCTCTACGGCGCAGGCTCCTGGACCAGGGCGGGGACGTCCGTGATCGGCAGCGTCATGGTCACGGCGGTGCCTCGGCCCCGTTCGCTGGTGACGGCGATGGTCCCGCCGTTCAGCTCCACGTTGCGCCTCGCAATCGCCATTCCCAGGCCCGTGCCGGTGATGCGGGTCGAGAAGTACGGCTCGAAGATGCGGGCCAGCACGTCGGGTTCGAGTCCGACGCCGGTGTCCCGGATGATCAGCTGTACCTGCGCGGCGTGCCGCACGACGCCGATCGCGAGGGTCCCCTCGTCGGGCATCGCGTGCAGGGCATTGTCGATGATGTTCGTGATGGCCCGCTGTATGAGTACCGCGTCGAGTTGCAGCCGGGGCAGATCCGGAGGCAGATCGGCCGACAGGGCGATCCGGCCCTGGAGGCCGGGTCGATAGGGGGCGACGACCTCGTTCACGAGGGCCGCCAGATCCGCGGGCGCGCGCTTGGCGACGGGGGAGGAGGCGTAGCTCGAGAACTCGGAGGCGATCTGACGCAGGATCCGGACCTGCTTCAGGATCGCGTCGACGCACCCCTGCAGCACCGGGGTCAGCGGCGATCCGCGGTCGGCGTGGACGCGGAGCAGATGCTCGGCGTTGAGCTGGACCGGGGTCAGGGGGTTCTTGATCTCGTGGGCGACCTGACGGGCCATCTCCGTCCAGGCTTCGAGACGGTGGGTGCGCTCGAGCTGGCGTCTCTGGGCGTCGAGCTCGACGGCCATCCGGTTGAAGTCGGCCTCGAGGATGACGAGCTCGTCGGCCGACCGCGCCGCCACCTGCTTCTCGATGCGGTCCGCCTGGAGATCGGATACGAGCGGACCGAACTCGCCCCGCGCGACCCGGCTGGTGGCCCGGGTGAGCCGCTTGACGGGATTGGCGATGCCGCGGGCGATGGCCCAGCCGACGAACCCGACGACGGCGGCAAAGAAGAGGGCGAACCCCAGCACCCGCCGGTTGAGCTCGTCGATCTCCCCCTCGATCTCCTGTTGCCTCGACGCCAACGGCACCGTCAGAATTACGTCGCGTCCCCCGACCCGGACCGGCGCCGCCGCCAGCTGATACCGGAGGGACCCGGCCGCGTCCTCGCCCACGAAGCTGGGCAGCTGGTCGAGGGCGATGGCGCGATAGACCCTGTCCGGCGTGCGCGTCGGCAACACCCCGGACGCGTAGAGGTCGCGGGTGCTCGTGGCGACGAGATGCGGGCCATCGAAGATGTTGACGTCCTGTCCGATCACCTGACCGATGCGGACCAGGATGTCGTCGGTGAAGCGGGCGATGATCTGCCCGTCGGGCGACTGGACGGTGACCGACTCCTCGATGACGCTGCGCGCCACCGCCGCCACCCGTACCGCGCCGGCCTCGACGTCGGCCCGCAACTGATCGGCGAAGTACCCCTGAATCAGGAGCGCCACCACCACCACCGGAGCCGTCGCCACCCCCACGAACCAGATCTGCAGCTTGAGGGCGAATCGCGTCCGCACCTCGCGGTAGGGCAACCGCCGCCGGAGCCGCGGAAACACCACGGCGGCGAGGACCACCGCCAGCAGCACGAAACCGCCGGCGGCGATGACCAGCACGGCGATCTCGGAGAGATGCAGCAGGTGGTCGAACGCGGTGTGCGCCGGATAGCCAATCGCGTAGACGCCGGCGCGGGTATTGGTGAGGAACACCTCGTACCGGCGGGAGTCCTTGACGAGACGCGTCCAGAACGGGCTGCGGGACGCGTAGATCCGCTCGAACAGGGCATCGTCGATCGGCCACGCGCTCTGGTTCGAGAGGAACGCCGGCTGCCGTCCCCATCCGTAGATGACGAGCTCGACCTCGTGGCCCGGCGCGCCCGGCGCCGATGCGCTCCGGCCGGTCTCGAACGGCTCCACGTAGGGACTGCGCGAGGCAATGAACGGCAGCGACTCGTAGTCGACCTGCGCGACGTGGACGACCACGCCGCCGGCAGGGGTTCCACCCGCGCCGCCGCCGGGTCCGCAGAAGCCCCGTTCGGCATGCAGCATGCGGCGCTCTTCGGCGCCGAACGGCGCAACTTCGCCGAATACCTCCCATTGGCAGCCGGTGCCGGTCCACCGCGAGGCGGTCACCGAGTCGGGGATGTTCAGGGCGAATCGGCTCTGCAGCTCGCCCGTCGGTCCGAAGATCTCGACGGCCGAGGTCAACCTGGACGCGGCGAGGGCGGTCCGGTTCCAGATGCCGAACGCGGAATCGATGCCGGTTCCGGTCTGGTCCGGCGCCCCGGACAACGCCTGCAGGGCCGGCCGGGCGCGGAGCTCGGCGTCGATCTCCTCGAGGGTCCGGTCGAGCTGGCGGTTGAGGTCCTGCGGATGCTCGGCCGCCCGCACGGCGTAGCCGGTCGCCACGAGATTGCGCTTCGCCTCGTCGCTCAGGGACACGAGCGAGAGATACAGGGGCAGCGCCGGCACCAGGATGGCGCACAGGGTCGCGAGCAGGCGGGTCACCGGATCGGTGCGGCGGAACCAGTGCATCAACCGCTGCCCGCGGAACGCGAGGACGCTCCCGGCCAGGCACAACAGCAGCGATGGCGCGAGCGGCGCCCATCCCGCGGCGGCGGCGAGACCGGCGGGGACCAGGATCGACAGCAGCAACCGCCAGGCGCGCCGCGAGAGCGGCCGGACCGGCCACCGGGCGAGGGCGATGGCCATCAGCAGCGCCGTGGCCCACACCGTCGAGGCGGTTGCGAGGACGAGCGCGAGCTGGAGAGCGGTTCGGGCCGGGTCGAACGGCTGCAGGGACGTGTGCAGCAGGTCCATCGACGCGCCGGCCACCGTGTCCTGCAGGAACCGGTGGTGGATTCCGAGCAGCGCGGTCATCAGCACCAACGCGCCCGGGGGCACGGCCCCGAGTCCGGTCTTCGTTTCCGAGCGCCGGGCCGGCCTGAACCACTGTCTGCGGTTGGCGCTCTCACCTGCCAGCACGACCAGCACCGTACCGACGGCGGCGGCCAGCAACAGGTCCACGGCGGTGCGCAGGAGTTGCGGGGCCAGGGCGGAACGATAGGCGGCCGGCGACAGCAGGCGTCCCGCGAACAGGTCCGGCGGGCCCGCCAGCCACAGCCAGCCCCCCGCGGCCAGCGTCGCGGTGGCCGCGATGACCGACGGCCGCAGGTGGCCCAGACGTGTTCGCCCCGCCAGCGCGCGGCCGCCGGCGGCGAGGGTGGTTGCCGCCAGCACGACGAGGAAGAGCGCGACGACGCGGCGTCGCCAGCGGGTGCGCACCCGGTCGATCTCGTCGAGGCTGATCGAGACGCCCATGCGCGCCGCCCCGTCCGCCCCCGCTGCATCGAACCGGTACACGCGGGGGTCGCCGCCGCGATCGTCGCCGGTACGCAGGACCGCATCGCCGACCGAGGTCCGGGCGATGAAACCCCCATCGGGATCTTCGCTCGCGCGGGCGGACGAGATGACGCGCTCGACGACGACCGTCCCGAGCCGGCGGGCCGGCCCGCCAGGTTGAGGGGCCGGCTCGACGATGGGTTCGACGTGGACGAGCCGCAGCCCCGCGGGGCCGACCTCGGCGAACCCGGTGGGACCGGACTGGAGGCGTTCCGGACTCAGCTCGGCGGGATGACCGTGCCACGCGCGGGGGACCGCACGTGCGTCGTAGACGGTGATCGCCAGATCGGCGACGGTCGGGTCGCCGTCGGCGGCGCGCAGGATATCGAAGACCCGCCGGACCGCCGGTGGATCGCCGGCCAGACCGTCCTGCACCTCGGCACGCCCGGCCAGCCCCTGCGCGGCGCGCGTCAGTGCCGCATCCACCCCGGCGACATGCGTCGTGATCTCGCGGACCGCCCGCGCGGTCGCGGCGGCGTGGTCGCCGACCAGCCCCCGTTCCAGGGCGGCGCCGAGCAGCAGGACCGCGAGGGCCGCGATTCCGCCGCCGCCGATCAGACGAGACCAGCCGGAAACGGGCCGCCGCCGGGTTGCCTGTCCTCGCCCCGATTCCACGATGAGGCCAGCATACCGCAGGAGCCCGGGGGGGCAGGCAGCCCGCCGCCGCGAACCTGCTGCATGCAACCGGTGCGACCAGGGATGCCGCCACGGGCGGTCGGGCGGCACCTCACCGCGGCGGGGCCGGAGCCGGCAGGTCGGCCGGCGCGGGCGCGTCCGTCTCCGGGTCGGCCGCACCAGCGGGTGCGGTCTCCCCGTCGGGGGCATCCGCGGTCGTGGTGGTCTCCCCCTCGGAAGCATCCGCAGCCGTGGCGGTCTCACCCTCAGGGGCATCCGCCGGCTCGGCGGGATCTCCGGCGGCGTCGGTGTCGCCGCCGGAGTCGCTGTCCTCCTCCGCTGCCGCGAAGAACTTCTCCCAGGCGGTGGTGACGGCCGGATCGAGCCGTTCGGGCCCGCTGGCCCGCCCGATCGCCTGGAGCTCGCCGTCGGCGGTGAGCAGGAGCAGGAGCGATCCCTCACTCAGGGGGTCGGGGACCGCCAGGGGGGGGAACGCCAGCTCCGAGGAAACGCGCAGCCGATGGTAGACGGTGCCGCCGGTCGGGCCGTAGAGGTTGAGTTCCTCGCTCAACCCGCCCTGCATGATCAGGTCTTCCGCGTGCCGGGGGCCGGCCGAGGGCCGGACCGGCAGCAGCTCGCGCCACCGTTGCCCACCATGCGAGCGATCCAGGGCCCACAGGATGTTGTCGAGCGAGGAGAAGTACACGTGCTCGTCGTCGACGGTGGGGAGGCCGGCGACGTCGCCTCCGGCGCGCCAGCGCCACCGGAGCGCCCCGTCAAGCCGGGACAGCCGATAGAAGTGATTGTCGGTGGCGCCGACGAACAGGTCGCCGGCCACGAGAATCTCCCGCGGCGCGCCGCCCAGCGGCCGTTCCCAGATCACCTCGCCCGTCAGGAGCTCCAGGGCCGCGATGCGGCCGCTGTCGAGAGACAGGTACAGGCGATCGCCGGCGATGGTCGGCCGGACGCTGATGCCGCCGTCGAAGACCTGCCTCCACACCACCCCGCCGATCCCGGCGTGCAGAGCGAGCAGCACGCCGGTCTCGAGCCCGGCGATCAGCCACCCGGCCGTCCAGAGCAGGGGCGCGGACACGGACGCCTCCTGGGACGACGCCCACCGGACGTCGCCGGTCTCGGCGTCGAGAGCCACCAGACCCGCGGGGGTGGCCGCGTGGAACAGCCCGCCGCCGGCGGCGGGCTGGCCGACCACCGGCTGCTCGACCTGCCACAGCTCCGCCCCGTCGACGAGGCTGATCGCCACCACCCGGCCGTCGAAGAGCGCCGCGAAGAGCCGATCGCCGGACGCCACCGGCGCCGCCGCCGCGGGCGCGGGCAGGGTGACGGTCCATCGGCTGGCGACGGGCAGGAGCGTCGAAGGCGTCAGCGGTCCGGGCTCCGGGGTCCCGGGCCGCCGCTGGGCGGTCGCCGCGCCCGACAGCAGGGAGGCCGCGAGGATGGCCGCCGAGGCGCATCTGATAGAGGTCTTCATCGCTGGACTACAAGATATGGTGGTGTGCCGGCGAGCGTGTGTCATTATAATAGGCGTCGGCTGGCCGGGATCCCGTGCAGCCCCGGCGTTCGAGAATTCGGCGCCGGTCCATCGGTAACGCGTCCCGCATCAATCGGTCGCTCGCGTGTCCCATCAGACCCTGCTCGTGCTCGACTTCGGCTCGCAGTACACCCAGTTGATCGCCCGTCGACTGCGCGAGCTCAATCTGTACACCGAGATCGTGCCGTTCCATACCCCGGTCGACGAGCTCGCCGCCCGCCGCCCCGCCGGGTTGATTCTGTCCGGGGGGCCGGCCAGCGTGCGCGAGCCGGAGTCGCCGCGGTGCCCGGCCGGCGTCCTGGGCCTCGGGGTGCCGGTGCTCGGCATCTGCTACGGCATGCAGCTGATGGCCGACATGCTGGGCGGAGAGGTCGAGCCGGCGCCCCAACGGGAGTTCGGCCACGCGACCGTCCGGGTCGAGCCGGACAGCCCCCTCTTCGGCGGGCTTCCGAACGAAATCGGGGTGTGGGCCAGCCACGGGGATCGGATCGTCCGCATCCCGGACGGCTTCCGGGTCGCGGCGACGAGTGCGAACGCGCCGGCCGCGGCCATGGAAGACCCGGCCCGGCGCTTCTACGCGCTGCTCTTCCATCCGGAGGTCGTCCATACCGAGCGGGGCGTCGACATCCTGCGAAGCTTCGCGGCCACGGTATGCGGTTGCACCGGCGACTGGACCATGGCCTCGTTTCTCGAGGACGCCACCGACCGCATCCGCCGTCAGGTGGGTGACGGGCGCGTGGTCTGCGGACTGAGCGGCGGCGTGGACTCGACGGTGGCGGCGCTTCTGATGCACCGGGCCATCGGCAATCGCCTGACCTGCATTTTCGTCGACAACGGCCTGTTGCGCCTGAACGAGGCCGAGCGGATCCGGAGCCGGTTCGAAGGGAGGCTCGGGCTGAGCATCGTCTTCGAAGATGCCGGCGAGCGGTTTCTCGCCGCCCTCGAAGGCGTCACCGACCCCGAGGAGAAACGCAAGACCATCGGCGGGACGTTCATCGACGTCTTCGACGACGTGGCGCGGCGGCTCGGGCACTTCGATTTTCTCGGCCAGGGCACGCTGTATCCGGACGTGATCGAGAGCGTGTCGGTGGTCGGCCCGGCCGCGCCGATCAAGAGCCACCACAACGTCGGCGGCCTGCCCGAGCGCCTGCGGTTCGGGCTCGTCGAGCCGCTCCGGCTACTGTTCAAGGACGAGGTCCGGCGGCTGGGCGAGTCGATGGGCCTCGACGAATCTTTCGTGTGGCGCCAACCCTTTCCGGGTCCGGGTCTGGCCGTGAGGATTCTCGGGGCGGTGACCGCCTCCCGTCTCGCGATTCTCCGCGCCGCCGACGCCATCGTGACCGAAGAGATCCGGCGCGCCGGCTGGTATCGGCGGCTGTGGCAGTCGTTCGCGGTGCTGCTGCCCATTCGCAGCGTCGGGGTCATGGGCGACGAACGCACCTACGAGCACGTCCTTGCGATCCGCGCGGTCGAGAGCCGGGACGGCATGACCGCCGACTGGGCCCGGTTGCCGGACGATCTGCTGGCCACCGTGTCGTCGCGCATCGTCAACGAGGTGCGGGGCGTCAACCGGGTGGTCTACGACATCAGCAGCAAGCCGCCGTCGACGATCGAGTGGGAGTGAGGCTCGCGGCCCGGTCCCGGTGAGGTCCGCCGGCCGCGGTCAGTCGAGGTGAACGGCACGCGAATCGAGCGGCAGCCCATGACCGAGTTCGTCCATCTGCACCTGCACACCGAGTACTCGCTGCTCGACGGCGCCTGCCGCATCGGCGAGCTGCTCGACCATGCCCGAAACGCCGGTGCGCCGGCCCTCGCCGTCACCGAGCACGGCAACATGTTCTCGAGCGTCATCTTCCACGACGAGGCGCGGAAACGGGGCATCAAGCCGATTCTCGGCTGCGAGGTGTACGTCGCGCCCGGCAGCCGGCGCGACAGGAGCGGCACGCCGGGGGAGACCAACAACCACCTCGTGCTGCTGGCCGAGAACCTCACCGGCTATCACAACCTCATCAAGCTGGTCTCGGCGGGGTACACCGAGGGGTTCTACTACAAGCCGCGGATCGACAAGGAGCTGCTGTCGCAGCACGCGGACGGGCTCATCGGCCTCAGCAGCTGCCTGAAGGGGGAGGTGGCGACGGGACTCCGCACCGAGCAGCCGGACCGGGCACGCCGGGCCGCCGCGACCTTTCGGGACATCCTCGGTCCCGGCAACTTCTTCCTCGAGATGCAGTATCAGGGCATCGACGAGCAGCGGGTCGTGAACACCGGGCTGCTGCCGATGGCCCGCGACCTCGACCTGCCGCTCGTCTGCACCAACGACGTCCACTACCTCAAGCAGGAGGATCGCCGGCCTCACGACGTCCTGCTCTGCATCGGCACCGGCAAGAACGTCAGCGACGAACAGCGCCTGCGCTATCACGGCGACCAGTTCTACCTGAAGACCGGCGACGAGATGCGCGCGGTGTTCGGCGACTATCCGGCCGCGCTGTCGAATACCGTGGCCATCGCCGAACGCTGCGACGTGGACCTCGCGACCGACGAGAACCACCTGCCGAACTTCGACGTTCCCGAGCCGTTCACCGTCGACGGCTACTTCCGGCACGTGACCCGCGAAGGGTTCGGGCGCCGCCTCGAGGCCCTGCGCCGGCAGGCCGGCGCGGGAGCCCTGAAGCACCCCGTCGCCGAGTACGAGGCCCGGCTGGCGTACGAGATGGACGTCATCATCAAGATGCGCTATCCGGGGTACTTCCTCATCGTCTGGGACTTCATCCGCTACGCGCGCGAACACGGCATCCCGGTGGGCCCCGGCCGGGGGTCGGCGGCGGGCAGCCTCGTCGCCTGGTGCCTGCAGATCACCGACGTCGATCCGATGCAGTTCGATCTGATCTTCGAGCGCTTTCTCAATCCGGAGCGCGTCTCGCTGCCGGACATCGACATCGACTTCTGCGAACGGCGCCGCGGCGAGGTCATCGAGTACGTCACCCGCAAGTACGGGCGCGACAACGTCGCCCAGATCATCACCTTCGGCACGATGAAGGCGCGCGCCGTCGTGCGGGACGTCGGCCGGACGATGGGCATGTCGTACTCCGACGTCGACCGGGTCGCGAAACTGATTCCGCCGACCCTCAAGATGACGCTGGAGAAGGCGCTGGAAGAGAGCCCGGATCTCAAGACCCTGGAGCAGCGGGATCCGCAGGTCAAGGAGCTGATATCGGTGGCGCAGCGTCTGGAGGGCATCACCCGCCATGCCTCCGTGCATGCCGCCGGCGTGGTCATCACACCGAGGCCGGTCACCGAGTTCGCGCCGATCTACAAGAGCCAGAAAGACGAGATCACGACCCAGTGGGCCATGAAGCAGGTCGAGCGGATGGGCCTGCTCAAGATGGACTTCCTCGGGTTGAGCACCCTGACCCTGCTGCACGACGCGGTCGAGCACATTCGCGAGACGACCGGCGAGTCCATCGCCCTCGACGGCCTGCCGATGGACGATGCGAAGACCTATCAGCTCTTCTCGGAAGGGCAGACGCTGGGCATCTTCCAGTTCGAGAGCTCGGGCATGCGCGACACGCTGCGGAAGGCCAGGCCGCAGCGGTTCGACGACCTGATCGCCCTCAACGCGCTCTATCGGCCCGGCCCGCTGCAGGGCGGGGTCATCGATCGCTTCATCGACCGCAAGCACGGCCGGGAGGAGATCAAGTACGATTCGCCCGCCCTCGAGCCGATCCTGCAGGACACCTACGGGGTCATCGCGTATCAGGAGCAGGTGATGCGGATCGCGAGCGACCTCGCGGGCTTCACGATGGGCGACGCCGACCTCCTGCGCAAGGCGATGGGCAAGAAGGACGCCGCCGTCATGCAGGCGCAGCGCCAGCAGTTCATCGAGGGAGCGGTGGCGCGGCAGGTGCCGGAGGAGCAGGCGGTCACCATCTTCAACTTCATCGAGTTCTTCGCGGGATACGGCTTCAACAAGTCCCATTCGACCGCCTACGCCCTCCTCGCGTACCAGACCGCTTGGCTCAAGGCCAACTACCCCCGGCACTTCATGGCCTCGCTGATGACGATAGAGGCCCAGAACACCGACAAGCTGGCGCTGTATCTGGGCGAGTGCCGCGACATGGGCATCCCCGTGCTCGCCCCCGATCTCAACGCGAGCGCGATGGGCTTCCGGGTCATCCCCGAGGGCGTCCGGTTCGGCCTCACCGCGGTCAAGAACGTCGGGGAAGGCGCCATCGCCTCCATCCTCGCCTGCCGCGAGGAGCATGGCCGCATCGAGTCGCTCTTCAGGCTGTGCGAGGACGTCGACCTGCGTCTGGTCAACAAACGGGTGTTCGAGAGTCTCATCAAGGCGGGCGCCCTCGACTCGGCCCTCGCCTCGGCGGAACGCCGGCCCAGCGACCGGCGGGCGCAGCTGCTCGCGGTGGTGGACCGGGCGCTCGAGCACGGCGGGCGCGTGCAGCGGGACCGCGAGCTCGGACAGGCGCAGCTGTTCGATGTGATCGATACCCCGGAAGATCCGATCGGCGAGGTGCAGCTTCCCGACGTCACACCCTGGACCTCCTCGGAACAGCTCGCCTACGAGAAGGAATCACTGGGGCTCTACCTGAGCGGCCACCCCATCGACGGCTATCGCGATCAGCTCGAAGCGGCCGGCGCCCGAACCGTGGACACGCCGGCGGCGGGCGATTCCGCGGTGTGCCTGGGGGGCATCATCAGCGGATACCGTCCCCGCACGACGCGGCAGGGCGCCCCGATGGCCGTCTTCATGCTCGAAGATCGGACCGGGAGCGTCGAGGTCGTCGTCTTTCCGAAGACCTACGAGCGTTGCGGCAGCGTGCTGGCCCCGGACCGGCTCGTCGTGGTGTCGGGTCGTCTCGACCGGGACGAAGAGGTTCCCCGGGTGATGGCCGAGGACGTGCGGCCGATCGAGAGCCTGAGCGGATCGGTGGGACGCACCCTGTCGATACGCCTCTCCACCGACCGGCACGGGCGCGAGACGCTGCAGGCGCTGGCCGACCTCTTCCGCATGCACCGCGGCCCGAGCTGGATTCGCCTGCATCTCGACCTGCCCGAACGCACCCCGCCGTTGCGGGTCGAAGCCAGACTGACGGAGGCCCGCATCCGTCCTTCGCAAGAGCTCGCCCTCGCGGCCGAGCAGATCTGCGGAAAGGGAAGCGTGTCGTGGACATGAGCCGTCCGACATGAGCGGGCCCGCGCCGGCGTCGCCGCGGCTCCGGTTGATCTGGGACCACCAGACGATCGACGAGGACCAGGCCGCGGCCCTGGCGGCGTCGATGGACCTCGACCCGCTCATCGCCCGACTGCTGGTTCTGCGCGGCATCACCACCCCCGACGAGGCCGGACGCTTCCTGAACCCCCGGCTCGACCACCTCCACGATCCGTTCCTGCTCACCGATCTCCCGCTCGCCGTCGACCGCCTGCAGCGCGCCATCGCGGCGGGGGAGCGGATCGCGATCCACGGCGACTACGACGTCGACGGGGTGACGTCGACGGTCATTCTGCGGCGGGTGCTCGAGTTGCTCGGCGCCAACGTCATCCATTTCATTCCCGAGCGTCTCCGGGACGGATACGGGCTCGCGCCGGCGACGATCGAGCGTCTTGCCGAACAACGGGCCGCGGTGGTGGTTTCCGTCGATTGCGGCATCCGCAGCCAGGCCGCGGCCGCCCGGGCCCGGGAGCTCGGACTCGACCTGATCGTCACCGACCATCACGAGCCGGACACGGTGCTGCCCCCGGCCTTCGCGGTCATCAACCCCAAGCGGCCGGACTGCGACTATCCGGACAAGGACCTCGCGGGGGTCGGCGTCGCCCTCAAGCTCGTGCAGGCGCTGTGCCTGCGCAGCGACCGTTCGCGCTGGCTGCCGGCCTTCGTCAAGCTGGCCGCGGTGGGCACCGTCGCCGACGTCGTGCCGCTCCGGGGCGAGAACCGGGTCATCGCCAAGCTGGGGCTCGAACGGCTGTCGCGGAAGCGCCATGCCGTCGGACTGCAGGCCCTTCTCGATTCCGCGGGACTGCTGGGAGAGACGCTGACCGGCTTTCACGTCGCGTTTCGCCTGGCCCCGCGCATCAACGCGGCCGGCCGGATGAGCACGCCGGACCTCGCGACCCGCCTGTTGCTGCTGACCGACGACGACCGGGAGGCCGAGGCGAAGAGCCTGGCCGAGCAGCTCGAAGCGGTGAACGTTCGCCGGCAGGAGGAGGAGGCGGAGATTCTGGCCGCGGCCCGCCGCAAGGTGGACTCGGATCCGGACGTCGGGGCCCACGCGATGCTCGTCGTCTGGGGGGCGGGATGGCACCGCGGAGTCATCGGGATCGTCGCCTCGAAGCTCGTCGATCTCTTTCACCGCCCCGCCATCGTGCTGGCGGTCGAGGGGGACCTGGCCTACGGTTCCGGCCGCAGCATCCCCGGATTCGATTTGCTCGGGGCGCTGGAACACTGCGGCGAGCTGTTCACCACGTTCGGCGGACACCGCCACGCAGCCGGGGTCACCCTCGAATCGGACCGGCTCACGGAGCTGCGCCGGCGGATCACGGCGTTCGCCGACGACCGGCTCGGCCCGGAGGAGTTGATGCCGCGGCTGCGGATCGACGGACATCTGCCGCTGGCCGCCATCACCCCGGAGCTGATGGCGGGACTGCGGGCGATGGAGCCTTTCGGCGCCGGCAACCCGCGTCCGGTGTTCCACTCCGGTCCGGTTCAGCTCGCGGACGGTCCCCGGGTCTTGAAGTCCCGGCATCTCGCGATGCGGGTGCGGCAGCAGGGGCGCGTGTTCCGGGCGATTGCCTGGCGGATGGCGGATCGGGCGGACTTCGTGACGCGCCATGGCGACGCGCTCGATCTGGCGTTCAACCTGACCGAGAACAACTATCGGGGAGAGCGCACGCTCGAGCTGTCGGTGACCGACGTCCGGGCGGGGGAGACCGAGCCACGGGCGGGAGAGACCGAGCCACGGGCGGGAAGCCCGGGCTGATGCGGGCTGCCAGGCGTCAGCGGGCGATTCTGCCGACGGCTGTCAGGACGCGGGCGGCTGGTGCAGGCCGAGGCTGGTTCCGCCAGCGTTGCCGCCGTTCCCGGAATTGGCCGGTCGCAGCCGCCGGAGCCCGATGAGGCTGCCGGCAAACAGCACGGCCAGCACCAACGCGACCACGATGAGCACGCCGGTGAAGCTGAAGGCTCCGACCAGGACGTCGGCCACGGTGATTTCTTCCGTCGCCGGCTCCGTCAGCTCGACGATGAGCGGCGTGATGGGCGGCTGCACCACCCCATACTACTACAGGGCGGCCGCCCCCTTCGTTCGGCCGGCGGGGTCGTTCGCCGCGGCGCCGACGCCCGGACCGCAGATTCGGTTGACCGATTGCCGGCGCCGCGCAAGCTCGATACAGTGAGGGCCGTGGACCACGAATCCGTCCGGGCGGCGGCCGGGCCGGCCGCCGACGCCCCGGGCTCCGCCCCCGCACCGGTATCGGGACCGGCGGCCGGAATCCCGCCGGCGTCCGGCGGCCCCCGGCGCCGGCGGAGGCGCGTCCGATGGCAGACGGTGGCGCGCGGGGCGATAGTCGCCGGGCTGGCCGTCTTCGCCGCGCTCCTCGTCACCGGCATGCGGGAACGAAGGGACGCCATGGCGCCCCGCGGCGTCGACAGGGCGGACCCCGAGGCGCTCATCGAGCTCGCCGGCATCGAGCTCGTTCGGAGCGACGGCGGCGCGGAGACCCTGCGGCTCGTAGCCGAACGACAGTTGACCTACTCGGATGGGTCGATTCGATACCTCGGCGTGGAGCTGACGGTGCCCGAGCGCGCCGACCGGGACGGCTTCACGATGACCGGGTCGGAGGTGTTCGTCGCTGACGATCAGAGCGATTTCACGGTGAGCGGCAACGTGCGGATGACGGCCGGCGACGGTCTCACCGCGCATACCGGCAACGCGAGCTATGCCGAGGATCGGAATCTCGTGGCCATGCACGATCCGGCAGGCCCGACGTCGCTGGTTCGCGACGGGATGGAGGCGTCAGGGACCCACGTCACCCAGGACCGCGAACGCTGGATCATCACCATCGAGGGCGCCGCGCGGGTCCGGTTGACCGAGGACACCGACAGGGCGGCGGTCGACGTCGCGGCGCCGAGCGCCATCCTCGCCGATGCGGACCGCTACATGTACTTCGAGGGGGGGACGCGTATCGGCACCGGCGAGATGACGATGGTGTCGGACATCGCGACCGCCTACTTCGGGGCAGAGCAGACCGCGCTCGAATCGATCGATTTGCACGGAGACGTCCGGATTCGTTCCACCGCCGCCACCGACGGAGGGCTGCGCGAGTCGCGGGCCGAGGAGATCACCCTGCGGTTCGACCCGGCGACGCGGCAGCTGCAGCAGGTCGCCCTGACCGGGCAGGCGGCCATCGAGCTGGCGGGGGCGGACGGCGGGGACGGCTCGCGGATCGAGAGCGCCACGATGGAGGTGGCGATGGCGCCGGGCGGGACCGAGGTCGTCGGGCTGGAGGCCGGCGGCGAGGTGCACGTGCGGCTTCCGGTGACTCCCGGAGACCCCCGGCAGGAGATTCGCGCCCGCGCGTTTACCGCCACCGGGACGCCCGAGGCCGGATTGACGGGAATCCGCCTCGACGGAGAGGTCGAGTACGACGAGCGCACCGAGGCCGCGCCGGACGGCGCCGCCGTCGCCCGCACGGTGCGCGCCGACCGGCTCGAGGCGGGGGTGGGCCGGGGACTGGTCGGCCTGCTGGACGTCCGGTTCGACGGCGGCGTCCGGTTCGAGGACCAGACCCGCCACGCCGAGGCGGCCAGCGCGACCTACGACCTGCTGGGGGGAACGATCACCCTCGCGACGGACGGTGACGCCGGTCGGATGGCGACCCTCGTCGACGGCAACCGCACCATCGCCGCCGCGACGCTCGAGGTCGCCCTGGACGGATCGAGGGTGTCGGGGGCGGACGGCGTGCAGACCGTGATGACCTCGCCGGGGGATGACCCGGACGAGGCGGAAGCCGACGTGGTGCCTGCCCTCCTGGATCGGACGGAGAGAATCAACATCCTGGCCGATGCGATGGACTACGACGAGGCGGCGCGCGTGGTCACCTACAGCGGACAGGCCCGGATGTGGCAGGGCAATACCAGCTTCGAGGGCGAGACGATCGCCATCGACCATGCCAGCGGCGGCCTGTCCGTCACCGGGTCGGTGCAAACGACCATTCAGCTCGTTCGCATCGACGAGGAAGCCGGGAGCGACGTCGTCTCGCGAACCGACGCCGCCGCCGGGAGCTTCGTCTACGACGACGCGGCCCGGCACGCCGTCTACGAGGGGTCGGCCGTTCTCCGCTCCGACCAGGGCGACCTGAGGGCCGAGAAAATCGAAGTTTTCCTGCAGGCCGATGGCCGGACCTTGGAGCGCCTGGCCGCGGACGACGCCGTGCAGCTGCAACTGGAGGGCCGATCGGCGACCGGCGCCGCTCTCGTGTACCATGAGGCGGAGGGTCGCTACGACATGGAAGGCGCCCCCGTCGAGATCGTCGAGCAGGTCGAGCCGGACGAGTCGGACGAGTCGGACGAGACCGAGCCCTCCGAACCGACGTGCAGCACCACGAGAGGCCGCGTGCTGACGTTCTATCGAGGGTCCGACCTCGTGGCGGTCGATGGACGCGAGCAGTCGAGAACCGAGACCAGCAACGGCCCCTGCCAGCCGCTGTAGTTCTGATCCGGCGGCCGGCCCGGCCTCCGCACATTCGGTACGGCGCGTGCACCGGCGGCGCCCACCTCGCATGGCTACACTGCGGACGGAGAATCTCACCAAGTCCTACGGCGGCCGCACCGTCGTCCGGAACGTCAGCCTGAGCGTGACGTCCGGTGAAGTGGTGGGTCTGCTCGGTCCGAACGGCGCCGGCAAGACCACGACGTTCTATCTGGTGGTGGGGCTCACCGCGCCGGACCGGGGTCGGGTGGTCCTGAACGACGAGGACGTCACCCACGACCCGATGTATCAACGGGCCCGCAAGGGTATCGGGTACCTGCCGCAGGAGCCGTCGATCTTCCGGGGACTGACGGTCGAGCAGAACATCCTGGCGATTCTGGAGACGGTCGGGATGCCTCGCCGGGCTCGATATGCGCGGATGCAGGAGCTGTTGAACGAGCTCGATCTCACGCCCCTTGCCAAGTCTCCGGCCCATACGTTGTCCGGTGGCGAGCGGCGCCGCGCCGAGATCACCCGGGCCCTGGTCATCTCTCCGTCGTTCATCCTGCTCGACGAGCCGTTCGCGGGCATCGATCCGATCGCGGTCACCGACATCCAGGAGATCATCTTCCACCTGAAGGCGCGCGGAATCGGGGTGCTCATCACCGACCACAACGTCCGGGAGACCCTGCGCATCACCGACCGGGCCTACATCGTGCACGACGGAGCCGTGTTTCGCAGCGGGACTCCGGCCGAGCTCGCGCACGACGACGACGTCAAGCGGATCTACCTCGGCACGGATTTCCGTCTGGATTGACGGCGTTCGTCATCGTCCCTGCACGCGTTCGTTCCCTGGGATGTTGCGGATGGCGCTTGCGGGACACTAGAATCGAAACAGCGCGACCTTCCGGTCGCGGCGCGGCCTTGCGGCTGCGTTGGAAGTTTCGCTGGCGCGAAGCTTCTCCCCAGACTCTCGATACGACGCGCTCGTGCGGATCGAGAACACCGGCTCATGGCACTGCAACAACGACTCCAGACCCGTCTCTCGCAGAAGCTCATCCTGACGCCATCGCTGCAGCAGGCGATCAAGCTGCTGCCGATGACGACCCTCGAGCTCGTCGATCTCCTGACGCAGGAGGTGGTCGAGAACCCGATGCTGGAGGAGGTGCAGGCCGAGGATCTGGAGCCGCCGGACGCCGACGGGGAATCGCCGGACGCGGCGAACGGGACGGAGACGGACAAGGCGGACGCGGCGTCCGACAAGGACTCGCAGGATTCCTGGGACGACTCCGACTACGAGTACTTCTTCGGCGACTATCTCGACGATGGATATCGCCCGCACACGCCGCGCGAGGTCCGGGAGCTTCCTCCGATCGAGAACACCCTCGCGACGCCGGGCGCCCTCGCCGACCACCTGATGTGGCAGCTCTCCCTCCAGTCCGGCAACGACGATCCGCTGGTGCGGGACATCGGTTCGGCGATCATCGGCAACCTGAACGACGACGGCTATCTCGCAGCGTCGGTCGCAGAGATCGCCGCGATGGGCCAATGGGACGCGGGCGACGTCGAGCGTGTCTTGCAGGTGGTGCAGGGCTTCGATCCGGTTGGGGTCGCGGCCCGGGGGCTCCAGGAGTGCCTGTTGCTCCAGATTGCCCATCTCGGTCTGAACGGCACCGCGAGCGAGACGATCGTCCGGGACCATCTGAAGCTGCTCCAGAATCAACAGGGCCAGGAGATCGCGCGCCGCCTCGGGCTGTCGATCGAGGAGCTGAAGCACCATATCGGGGTCATCAGGCAGCTCGATCCGAGACCGGGAGGCCGTTACAACCCGACCGCCTCCCAGCACGTCATTCCCGATGTCTACATCGCGAAGGTCGAAGACCGGTATGTCGCCATGCTGAACGAGGACGGCATGCCCCAACTGCGCATCAGTCCGGTCTACCGGCGGCTGCTCGACAAGAAGAACGACAACCGCGAGACCCGTGCCTACGTCAAGGAGAAGTTCCGATCCGCGTTGTGGCTCATCAAGTCTGTCGATCAGCGGCAGAAGACGATTCACAAGGTCGCCACCAGCATCATCTCGTTCCAGACCGAGTTCCTCGATCGCGGCATCGAGTTTCTCAAGCCGCTGGTGTTGCGGGACGTCGCCAACGACATCGGCATGCACGAGTCCACCGTGAGCCGCGTCGTGAACAACAAGTACATGCACACCCCGCAGGGGGTGCTGGAGATGAAGTACTTCTTCCACAGCGGCATCAGCAGCGCCTACGGCGAGAGTGTGTCCTCGGTGGCCATCAAGCAGCGCATTCGCAAGATCATCGAAGAGGAAGATTCCGGAAAACCCCTGAGTGATGCGCGTATCGTGCGCCTTCTGCAGGACGACGGATTGATTCTGGCCCGGCGCACGATTGCCAAGTACCGCGAGGAAATGAAGATCCCCACCTCGAGTCAACGGCGGGTCCTGTTCTGACCCGGGCCTGCCGTCATCCGGATGCCCGTCGGTGCGCCGCCCCGGTTCGCGCCGGGGAGGGCGGCCGGAAATTGTTTCCAGGTAGCGACTGTTTACAGGACACTGACGCAATGCAATACACGTTGACGGCCCGGAACGTCTCGGTGAACGACGAACTGCGGGATCTCATCGACAAACGACTGCTGCCGCTCGAGCGGGTGCTGGGCGACGCCCTCGTGTCGGCCGAAATGGTGTTGTCGTCGTCGCGCCATCTGTGCATATCCGAGTTCATCGTCCATGCGCGAGACGATCATCGGCTCCAGGCCGTGGCGGAAGGGCCGAACTGGCAGGTGGCGGTCGGCACGGCCGTGGACAAGGTCAACCACC
The DNA here is from genome assembly GCA_965206705.1 of Vicinamibacterales bacterium. Taxonomy (GTDB): domain Bacteria; phylum Acidobacteriota; class Vicinamibacteria; order Vicinamibacterales; family UBA8438; genus JAJEEA01. The sequence continues at coordinate 492,537 of CBDBKJ010000004.1, forward strand.
AGGCGCAGACGCTGAAGGGGAAGTGGCACGATCGCCGGCGACATGCCGCGTCGGCGGCGGCGGCGGTCGATCCCGAGGCCGAGGTGGACGACACCCCCTGAGCGGGCCGCGGTGCACCGTCGCGCGTCGACGGACGAGGCGGCCGGGCCACGGCCGGCCGGCCGGCCGAGCCACCGGAAACGGCGGGGGAGCGCGTGATGACCGCCAGCCATCGGGAAGCAGCGAGCGGGAACCCGGCGGCCCGGTTCATCGTGGTGACCGGGCTCTCGGGAGCCGGGAAGTCCGCGGCCATCCGGGCTCTCGAAGACCTCGGCTATCTGTGCGTCGACAATCTGCCGACGGTATTGATCCCGACCCTGGCGGACCTCGATCCCGGTGAGGGTGCGCGCCACGACGCCATCGCCGTCGTCGTGGACGCCCGCGATCGGTTGTTTCTCGATCAGTTCGCCGGCGTGTTCACGGCGCTTCGCGCCCGGAGCCACCTGCAGACCTGGCTCATCTTCCTCGAGGCCTCCGACGCGGCCCTGTTGCGGCGCTTCAGCGAGACCCGCCGGCCGCATCCGCTGGCCCCGGCCGGGTCGGTAATCGAGGGCATCCTGACGGAAAGAGCCCGGCTCCGGCAGATAAAGAAGATGTCGGACCTGGTGCTCGACACCTCCGACCTCACGGTGCACGAGCTGCGCCGGGCCTTCGGCGAGCTGGTGGAAGGCAAGGACCGCCGGGCGCGATTGACGGTGACCCTGCTGAGCTTCGGCTACAAGTACGGGGTCCCCCCGGAGTCGGACCTGCTCTTCGACGTCCGTTTTCTCCCGAATCCGCATTTCGTTCCCGAGCTGAGGCCGCTCACCGGCAGGGATGCCGGGGTCCGAGACTACGTCTGCGCGGCCGAAGCGGTCGCGCCGTTTCTGGACAAGACCGCCGATCTGCTGGAGTTCCTGATTCCCCGATACAACCACGAGGGCAAGAGCTATCTGACCATCGGGATCGGGTGCACCGGCGGGCGTCACCGGTCGGTCGCCATCGCCGAGCAGTTGAAGACGAGGCTGTCGGAGATCACCGGGGTGCGATGGCGAATACGGCACCGCGACGTGGCCGCCGGGCCCGGCGACGACGAGACGAGGGGGCGCGAATGAGAGTGGACAAGCCGTGGGGTTACGAGCTGCACTGGGCAAAGACCGGGAGCTACGTGGGGAAGATCATCCACGTGGACGCCGGACAGGCGCTCAGCCTGCAGTATCACGAGGTGAAGGACGAGACGATCCTGGTCTGGAGCGGCCGTATCCGGTTCGAGACGGGGCAGGGCGACACCCGGTCGACGCGCGAGATGGGCCCGGGCGAGAGCGTGCACATCGCGCCGGGCACGGTGCACCGCATGACCGCCCTCGAGACCACCGACATCTTCGAGGTGTCGACGCCGGAGCTCGACGACGTCGTTCGACTCGAGGACCGCTACGGCCGTGGAGTGGCGAACAGCCAGGAAACCGCCCGATAGCGCGGCACCTGCCGCTCCGCCCGGGCTCGGAGCCGACACGGTGGCGAACGGCGGGGAGGCCCGCGACGGCACGGCGCCCGCCCCGCCCCTTGGCGCAGCACGCTCTGGCCGGAAGCGCGGGCGGACCGTTCGCGGCCGCTCAGAACGGAATATCGTCCTCGGTCAGTTCCGGCGGTGCCGACTCGCCGTCCCCGGCCGACGTATTGTCCTGCCGGTCATACCGGCCGGAACCCCCGCCGGAGCCTCCACCTGAATCGCCGCCGCGGCTGCCGAGCAACGTGATGCGGTCCGCCCGGATCTCGGTGGTAGACCGCTTGTTGCCGTCGCGGTCGTTCCAATCTCGGGTCTGCAGTCGTCCCTCGACACAGATCTGCTTGCCCTTGGTGAGATAGGGCTGCAACGACTCGGCCTGCCGGTCCCAGACCACCACCCGGTGCCATTCCGTGCGTTCCTGTCGTTGCCCCGACTTGTCGGTCCACATGTCCGTCGTGGCCAGACTGAAGTTGCTGACGGCGGTGCCGTTGGGGGTATGACGCTGCTCGGCATCCCGGCCGAGGTTGCCGATGAGAAAGACCTTGTTGACACTTCCCATAGTCGTTAGTCCAGTCGGTCGAGCGCCTGCTGCGCCAGATTCGCCATGTTGTCGTCGGGATGCTCCCGAACGACGGTTTGAAACGTCTCCCGGGCCAGATCGAGCTGATCGAGGCGCTCGAGGGTCAGGCCGCGCTTGTACAGCGCCTCGGCCACCACGTCGCCGTCGGGATAGCTCAACACGACCTGATCGAACGCCTCGGCCGCTTCCCGGAACTTCCCGTCCGCATAGTAGTTCTGCCCGATGAAGAACTGCGCGTCGTCGGCCAGCTGCGATCGGGGAAACGTGCTGACATAAGCCTCGAACCCCTGAATCGAGAGTGCCCACTGACCGGTCGTGTAGTCCGTGTACGCGGTGTCGTAGAGCCGCTTTGGAGAGACACCCGGGTTGAGGGGCGCCGGGTTGAGGGGTGCAAGCTCCGGGTTCATCGGCAGGCCGGTCTCGGGATCGATACCGAGATCGGTCAGGGGCGCTCCCATCAACGGCATGGCCATGCGCAGCGCCTCGACCTCCTGCGCGAGGGACGACACCCGCACGTTGTTCTCGTCCACCTTCTCCCGCACCACCCGCACGCCGGTCGCCACGCTGTCGATCAGGAGCTGCTGGTTCGCGAACCCCCGGCGTACGTCGTCGCCCTGGGCATCGAGGCGCGTCAGGATGGTCTGCAGCGTCTGATCCAGCGTGCCGAGCACGAGGTGCAGCCGTACCGTCTGCTCCTGCAGCATTCGGATGTCGGCCATCATCTGCTGGTGCTCGCGGTTCTGGCCCCATGCGGGAACCGCTGCGAGCGCGGCGCCGAGGAATCCGAGTACGAACTTGAAGGGAAGCCCTTTCATCGACACTACCTCTGGACCGCAAACAGTTGGAAGATACGGCCGCTCGCGGACCCGGGCGTGGCGGGCGGCCTGCTCCTATCGTATCCCGGCCGGCGGCGATCCGCTACTTCTCCGTGATCACGAAGTGCGCCCGTCGATTCGAGGCCCACGCGGTCTCGTCGTGTCCGGGATCGAACGGAAACTCCTTCCCGTAACTGACGGTTCGAACCCGCGCTGCATCCAGCCCGAGCCGCAGGAGATACTGCTGGGCGGCCAGAGCCCGCCGCTCGCCCAGCCCGAGGTTGTACTCCGGCGTGCCGCGTTCGTCGCAGTGTCCTTCGATGGTCACGTTCCAGGTCGGAAAGCGCGCGAGCAGCTCTGCATTGGCCTCTACGACCTGCCGGCCGAGCGGGTCGAGCTCGGCGCTGTCGAGCAGGTAGAAGACCGGTTCGAGCAGGGTGGCGCGATTGAGCTCTGCGGCGGGACCCGCTCGAGCGACCGGGAAGCGATGTCGTCCGGCGTCAGGACTCTCGACTCCGGGGCCGGAGGTGACGGCGGAGCGGGTGCCGGCGCGGGCGGCGGGACAGACGGGACAATCTCCGGTGGATCGTCGATCCGCAGCGGATCCGCCAGGAGCTCCGGGAACTCCGGTGGCGGGTTCTCGGAGCATGCGGCCTGGATGCAGACCATCGATACCAGCAACGCGGCTCCGGCGATCCATGAAGTGTGTCGTCGATCGTGCATCTTCACCAGTTCCTCTCCTGCTCTTCCGAAACGCACGTCGTCTGCGGCTCCGTCGCCGCCAACCACCGCGCAGACTCCTAGCGGGACCAGCTCGGCATTTCGTTGTTCCCGGCCGAGGTGACCCGGCGCAGTCCCCGGCCGTCCCGGCCTATCGTGTAGATATGTTTCGTTTCGTTGCGCGTCGACATGAACGCGACGTGGCGGCCGTTCGGAGAGTAGCTCGGGCTCTCGTTCGAGCCGAGCCCGAACGTCAACTGACGGACCTCGTTCGTGGCCAGATCCAGCACCTTGATGTCGTGGCCGGGACCGGTTCGCGACGAATAGGCGATCTCGTTGAACGGCGGCGGCGACCACGTCGGCCGGTCGCAGTACGTCTCGAAGGTCAGCCGCCGCAGACCCGTGCCGTCGGCGCCGATGACGTATATCTGCGGCGTACCGGTGCGGTCGGACGTGAACGCGATCTGCTGGCTGTTCGGCGACCACGTGGGGCTCGTGTCGATCGCGGGGTGATTCGTCAAGCGCTGCAGTCCGGTGCCGTCGACGTTGGCGACGTAGATGTCGTTGTTGTTGTCCCGGCTCGAATTGAAGGCGATGCGCCGGCCATCCGGCGAGAAAGCGGGGAGGAAGTTCTGCCGGCGGCTGTCGCCTTCGACCGGCGTCGCCATACGCCCCTCGAACAGGTAGGACAGCACGACGTCGGGGAACCCGCTGACCCAGGACGTGTACCCGATGGACCGGCCGTCCGGCGACCACGCGGGGTTCGTGTTGAGGGAGCGGGATACGGTGACCCGCTGCGGGTTGGCGCCGTCGTAGTCGGCGATGTAGATCTCCTTCACCGGTCGGTTCTCGACCAGCCCGAAAACCGATTCGCTGTCTCGATCGGAGACGAATGCGAGGCGCGTGCGGGCCACGCCGTCGAGACCGCGCTGGTGCCGGTGGATCTCGTCCGCCAACTGATGTGCATAGAGGCGGATGTTGCGGGTGGAGCCCGTATACAGGACGCCGAACGCCGACTCGCCGGACCGGATCGAGAACAGGCGGGCGGTGATTTCCAGCTGGCCGTCGCCGCGGGTCGCGACAGCGCAGCTGACGACGCCGTCGGCGCCGATCTCCCGCCAGCGATCGAAGGGGAGCTCTTCGAGTGAATTCGCGGCCGGAATCGTACCGTAGACGTCGCGCGCGATAAGCCTGAACTCGCGTTCGAAGTCCAGATCGTCCCACAACACCCGGGCGATGGTGCGACTCGCCTCCTGCGCCGTCTGATCCGGCGTCAGGGGCAGGCAGTCCGGTACGGCGATGCTCGACTGGGCCCCGATGCGGTCCCCGATGATCACCCTGACCTCATCCCGCTGCATCGGCTCCGCCGCGGCGCCGACGGAGACCGGCGACCGGGGAGCGGCCAGCAGGAACAGCGCGACGGCGATGACGCCCCAACCCCATGACGGATACGGATTCGATCGAATGCCGCCGCGATTGCGCCCGGGGCGGCGAGCCTTCGAGGCATCGGCGGGGCGGCAGGGAATACGGGCCATCGGTGATGCTCCTCAGCGTCGGTACTGGAAATCGAGATGAACGGTCAGGCTGTCTTCGCCGAACGCGCCGGGCAGCGGGGGCAGCTGCGCCGTATACCGCAGCGCGCGCTCGGCGCTCTGATCGAGCGCGAAGTAGCCGCTGGTGGTCTCCCGCTCCACATCCGTGATTCGACCGTCGCGCTGGACGGTGAACTTCATCGTCACCGCGCCGGTCACCCGTTGGCGGTTGTCCCAGCGATTGCGGATCATCTCTCTCATGACGGCCAGATACTGCGGACAGCAGAAGTCCTGAACATCGAGCTCGCCGCTGGCTCCCAGTCCGCCGGCGGAAAGGCCCACGCCGTCCCCTTCGGAGCCGGTCTCGGCCAGCGCATTGCCTTCCCGCAATTCCGGTCCGCGGGTCGGTGTGCGTCCCCGCGACTCGTCGGGCGCCGATTCCGGGGGCACGTCCGCCTCCTCCGCGCGGCGGCCGGTGTCTTCGGTCGGCAGAATCATCTCCGGCGGGGCAGGCGTGGGCGGCTGAATCCACTGGGGACGATTCGCCTCCTCGAGCGGCAGCACTTCCTGCACGGGGCGCGCGGCCAGCGCCTCCTGCCCGCCCGTGCCGGGTCCGACCGGTCCCCCGAGACTGATGGTCATGACGTCGGCCGTCGATTCGGTCTCGACGCCGGCGACGAAGGTGGAGGGAAACAGGACGACTGCGGCCATGAGGACCACGTGTCCGGCCAGCGAGACCGCGCAGGTGCGCCCCAGGCCGTCCCCTGCGGCCGTGCGATGACGAACCAAATCGGTAATCGACTGCATGGACTGGTCGGTTCGATCAGGGTTCCGACGGCAGCGCGGTCACGAGCCCGACATTGGCGACGCCACCCGCCTTGAGCTCGTCGATCACGGACACCAGCTCCTGAAAGGTGATGTCGCCGTCTCCCCGCACGAAGATGTCCCGATCGCCGCGTTCGCCGAGCTCCTGGCGCATTCGTTCCTGGAGCACCTCGACCCGAACCAGGTCATCCCCCACGTGCACGACTCGATCGGTGCGGAACGTCAATGGAATCGTGACGAACAACCGTTCGGCGACGAGCGGCTCGGCGCGCCGCGACACCGGCAGGCTCACGTCCATGCCCCGTTGCATCATCGGCGCCGCCACCATGAAGATGATCAGCAGGACGAGCATGACGTCGACGAGGGGCACGACGTTGATCTCCGACAGCGACGTACCCGTTCGCACGCCCCGGCGCCGCCTCCCGCCGGATGCGCCGTTCGTTCCCTGGCTGTGAATCGTGGGCATGTCCTGATTCGTGACTTCGTGCCGGAGCCAATGCTGTTACGTGAAGTTCCTCTCCGCGATATTGAGGAACTCGAGGGCGAAATCGTCCATCATCGACAGATAGAGTCGCACCTTGTTCGTCAGATGGTTGTAGAAGTAAACGGCGGGAATCGCCGCTCCGAGACCGGCCGCGGTCGCGATCAGCGCCTCGGCAATGCCGGGGGCCACGACCGTCAGACTGGTCGAACCGGTCCCGGCGATTCCCTGGAACGCGGTGACGATTCCCACCACCGTTCCGAACAGTCCGATGAACGGGGTGATGCTCGCGGTCGTCGCCAACACGTAGACGCGGTGCTCCAGCCTGTTCGCTTCGACCACCGCCGCCCGCTGCAGCGCCCGGTCGACCGCCTCGAGGCTCCGCAGGGTGGGACGGTCGCCGGCGGCTCCGTCGTTTCCCTGGCGCAACTGCGTGTTGAGCTCGGCGTAGCCGGCCTGAAACAGGCCCGCCAACGGAGTGAGTTTCAACGAGCGGCACGCCGAGTTCACCTCGGAGAACTTCGTGCTTCGCCGAAACACGTCGAGAAAGCTCCAGGTTTGCCGTTCGATACGGGGGAACAGCCACAGCTTGTGCAGGGCGATACCCCACGAATAGACGGAGAAGAGAACGAGGAGAAGGAGGACGAACTTGGAAAGCGGCGTCGACTGGGCAACCCAGTCGAGCATGCCGCCACTCAACCCACCATCCGACGCGCCATCGGCCTGCATCTGCAGTGCCATGGCGTAGTAACCAAGAGCACCCACGAGCCCTCCGTTAACTACAAAAGCGCGCCGCTGGGAAAGCGCCGACTTGGGAAAAGTAACACGACCGCGGGTCGCTGTCAAACCTATGATAGGATGGCGTTTCCCATCTTCCCGGACACCTGCCGGCCCATGATCCGCTTTCTCAGAATTCGGGACTTGGCGGTCATCGACAGTCTCGAGATCGAGTTGGACGCCGGCTTCACCATCCTGACGGGCGAGACCGGCGCCGGCAAGTCGATCCTGGTCGGCGCCCTGGGTCTGCTGCGCGGCGCGCGGGCCTCGTCGAGCCTGGTGCGGACCGGTGCGGACCGGGCGGTCGTCGAAGCGGTGGCGGAAGACGCGGACGGCGCCGAGTGCGTGCTGCGACGCGAGATATCCGCCCAGGGACGAAGCCGGGCGTTCGTCGACGACCGACTGGTCTCGACCGCGAGTCTCCGGACCGTCGGCGCCCGGCTGCTGGATCTCCACGGCCAGCACGAGCATCAAGTGCTGCTCGATCCGTCGACCCACCTCGATCTGCTCGATCGGTATGCGGGGCTCGAGTCGCTGCGCGGCACGGTGCGAGACGCCTGCTCGGGTTGGCAGGACGCCCGCCGCGGGCTCGAACGAGTCCGCGCCCGCGCGGCGACCGCCGTCGAACGCACCGAGATCGTGACGCTGCAGCTTCGCGATATCGACGAGACCGATCCCCTCGAGAACGAAGACGATGCGCTTGCGGCGCAACGACGGGTTCTCGCCAACGCCGAGCGGATTCATCGGTTGGCGGCCGAGAGCTATGCCGAGCTGTACGATGGAGACCACGCCGCGCTGGGCGTCCTGAACCGGGTGTGGAAGCGGGTGGAGGAGCTTGCCGAGTTCGATGCCGAGTTCGCGCAGCACGTCGAGTCCAGGGATGCCGTGCTCTCGCAGTTGGAAGAGTTGGCCTACGCCTTGCGGTCGCACGCCGGGGGCGCCGACCTGTCGCCGGAACAGTTGCCCGCGGTCGAGGAGCGACTGGCCAGGCTGGAGCGGCTGAAACGGCGCTACGGTCCGACCCTCGCGGACGTCATCGCCCATCGAGCCCGGTTGCGGCTCGAGCGCGAACAGCTCGAGGGGGCGATCGATCTCGAATCGCTGGAAGCCGCGGTCTCGGAGGCGGGCGACGCCTACTCGGACCGTGCCCGGGCCCTGTCCGATCGCCGGCGCGCCGCGGCGGGAAAGCTGGCGAAGTCCATCGAGCGCGGCCTCGCCGATCTGGCGATGGAGCGCACACGTTTCAACGTGGTGTTTCGCGAGCCGTCAGGCGGGGAGGCGGCCTGGACGGAACGAGGCATCGATCAGGTCGAGTTCTACTTCTCGGCCAATCCCGGCGAAGCGGTCCGACCTCTCGCGCGCATCGCGTCGGGCGGTGAGCTCTCGCGGGTGATGCTGGCGCTGAGAACGGTGATCTCGACCGACGCGCCCGGCCGCACGCTGGTCTTCGACGAGGTCGACGCGGGCATCGGCGGGGAGGCGGCCGAACGGGTCGGCGCCAGGCTGCACGGATTGGCGGAACGCTATCAGGTGCTCTGCATCACGCACCTGCCGCAGATTGCCGCGTACGGCACCAGTCATCACCGGGTCACGAAGTCGGTCCGCGACGGACGCACGCTGGCCGCGGTGGATCGGTTGGACGAGGAATCGCGAGCCTCGGAGATCGCGAGGATGATGACGGGCACTCGAGTCTCGGGCGCGGTGTTGGAGAGTGCACGAGAGCTGCTGTCGCCGGACACGCCGGCGAAACGCAACCGGCGCGCCCCGTGAGCGCGCCGACGGCCAGCCATCGACGAGGGAACGCAACCGTGGCCAGGAAGTACTTCATCGAGACGTTCGGCTGCCAGATGAACGTGCATGACTCGGAACGTCTCGCCGGTCTGCTCGATCAGGCGGGATACGAGGCGGCCGCGGTGGTCGACGACGCGGATCTCGTCGTCATCAACACCTGCAGCGTCCGGGAGCGCGCGGAGGAACGGCTGTACACGGAGCTCGGCATGGTGCCGGGCGGCCGCGCCGGGAAACGTCCGATCGTGGCGGTGACCGGCTGTGTCGCCCAGCAGGAGGGGCGCGCCCTGCTCGAACGCGGACAACGGGTCGACCTCGTCGTCGGCACGCAGGCGCTGAGCCGCCTGCCGGCGATGGTGGAGGGGTTGACCGCGGGCGGGCAGGAGCGCGTCGACGTCAATCCCTACGACAACGTGTCGTTTCCGCTGGGGGTGGCCCGGCGTTCAAACCCGGTCAAGGCGGCGATCACGATTATCGAAGGATGCAACGACTTCTGCTCGTTCTGCGTCGTGCCGTACACGCGGGGCCACGAACGGATGCGGCCGGCCGCGGAGATCGTCGGCGAAGTCCGGCTCGCCGCCGACGGGGGATATCGCGAGGTCCATCTTCTCGGCCAGATCGTGAATCACTACGCGGCTCCCGACCGGCCGGGCTGCGACTTCGCCGAGTTGCTGCGGCTGGTGCACGACGTGCCGGGCATTCAGCGCATCCGGTTCGCGAGCCCGCATCCACGCCATGTCACCGACCGCATGATCGCAGCCATGCGCACGCTGCCGAAGGTCTGCCGACACCTGCATCTCCCGGTGCAATCGGGGTCCACCCCGGTGCTGGCGCGGATGCGCCGGCGACATACGCGAGACGACTATCTGCATCTGGTCGACCGATTGAGAAGCGCGATGCCGGACATCGCGCTGTCGACCGACGTCATCGTCGGCTTTCCGGGAGAGACGCGCCGGGAGTTCGACGACACCCTCAGCCTGACCCGCGAGGTGCGCTACCACAGCATGTTCTCGTTCAAGTACTCCGAACGCCCGAACACGCTGGCGTCCAAGCGGCTCGCCGACGACGTTCCGGCGGTCGAGAAGACGCGGCGCATCGTGGCGCTGCAGGAGCTGCAGAAGGAGATACAGGCCGAGATTCACCGGAAGCGCGTCGGCGCCGTCGTCGAAGTGCTGGTCGATTCGACGAGCCGCCGGCGCACGACCGAGCTGGCCGGCCGCACCAGCGGGAACACGGTGGTCAACTTCCGCGCCGCCGCGGCCGGCCGCGACCTCGGCGGCGCCGCATCCGGGGACCTGCTGGGTCGCCTGGTCCGGGTGCGCATCACGGAGAGCGGACCGTTCAGCCTTCGAGGCGAGCTCGCCGACCCTGGCGAAACACATCCACCTGCGCCGGTCGAGAGCAGCGGGGCCATCGCCGCGGGCTCCCTGGGTTGACGGGGCGGAAGCGGAGCCGTATCGATGCAGGTCGAGATGTCAATCAAGGGGCTGATGGTGGATCCCATCACCAACATGCCGATCGTCATCCTCCATGACGCCGACGGGCAGCGGGTCCTGCCGATCTGGATGGGTGTCTTCGAGGCCAACGCCATCGCCCTCCAGATCGAGAACGTGCCAACCCCGCGGCCGATGACCCACGACCTTCTCCGCAACGTCATTCACGACCTGAAGGCGGATGTCGACAAGGTCGTGGTCAGCGACCTGAAGGACAATACTTTCTACGCCGTCATCCACCTGGTGGTGCAAGGGGAGGCGGTGGCCATCGACGCCCGTCCCAGCGACGCCATTGCGTTGGCGCTGCGTGTGCGGGCGCCCATCTTCGCCGAGGACACCGTCATCGACCGCGCGAAATCCCTGAACATCACGCCGGACAAGGCCGACTCGGAACGTCTGCAGAAATGGCTCGAGGGTCTCGACCCCGAGGAGCTGGGGAAGTACAAGATGTGATGGGTCGCGCTTGACACGTTGTCGAGACCGTTTCTAAAATGAAGCCGCGCTCGGATCGTTGCGTCCAGCTGGGCTCCTTCAGCGCGATTCCTGCCAGAAACCGCTCAACATGATCGTCGCGATCGCCAATCAGAAGGGCGGCGTCGGCAAGACCACCACGGCGATCAATCTGGCCGCGGCCTTGTCGCTTCGTCAGGGGCAGACCCTGTTGATCGATCTCGACCCGCAGAGCAACAGCACCCTCTCGTTCATCGATCGCACCACCATCACCCGCTCGGTCTACGACGCGTTCGCGGAGCAGAGCTGCTCGCTGGCGGATATCGTATTGCCGGCCGAGCAGCAGGAGAATCTGTCGGTCGCGCCGGCGCAGATTTCGCTGGCCAAGCTCGAGGCGCGGATGGTCGGCGAGCTCGACGCCCACTTCAAGCTGAAGGATCTCCTGGCGCCGCTGACGAGCACCTACCGCTACGTCGTCATCGATTGCCCCCCGACGCTCGGCCTCCTGACCGTCAACGCCCTGGTCGCCGCGACCCATCTTCTGATTCCGATTCAGTCGTCCTACTTTGCGCTCGAGGGCACCGACGATCTCCTGGAGACGATCGAGAAGGTCAGGACGAGAGCCAATCCGAGTCTGGAGATGATCGGCGTGCTCATCACCATGCACGACCGGCGAACGTCGCTCGGCCGCGACATTCGAGCCCAGATCAACAAGGTCTTCGGCACCAAGGTATTCAAGACCGTCATCTCGAAGAACGTGCGCCTGGAGGAGAGTCCCGCGTATCGCGAATCGATCTTCTCCTTCGCCCCGGACTCCAAGGGCGCATCGGACTATTACCGCCTGTGCGAGGAGGTCATCGACCGTGCCTAGAAAAGGACTCCCGAGCGCAGTCAAGATGCGCCACGACGAGCACTACGTGGAGGCGCTGGCGGCTTCCGCGGGCGTTCCCCTCGGACGCATGGTTCCCATCGATCAGGTCGACCCCAATCCGGATCAGCCCAGGCAGGTGATGGGTGACCTGTCGGAGTTGATGGCCTCCATTTCCGAGCAGGGCATCATCGAGCCCCTCATCGTCAGACAGCGACGGGGACGGTTCCAGATCGTGGCCGGCGAGCGGCGCTATCAGGCGGCGGTCCAGCTGGCTCTCAGCGAGGTCCCAGCCGTCATCCGGGAGGTCGCCGACGAGGAGATGACCGAGATCGCGCTCGTCGAGAACCTGCAACGGAAAGACATCAGCCCATTCGAAGAAGCCGAGGCGCTGCACACCCTCGTCCAGGTGCAGGGCTTCAAGCACGACGACGTGGCCAGGCGGATCGGCAAATCCCGCAGCTCGGTGACGGAGTCTCTCGCGCTCCATGCCATGCCGGAAGAGGTTCGAGAGCTGTGTCGGCTGGCCGACATCGCCTCCAAGTCCCTGCTGTTGCAGGTGGTTAGGCAGGGCGACCCCCAGAAAATGATCGCTTTCGTCGAACAGCTCACCCGGGAAACCGGGTCGGCGACCCGCGAGCAGGCAAGAGCGGTAGCCGCAAGACAGAGCGACAAACGGAAACCGGGGCGTCCCAAGGCCTTCGTCTTCAAGTACGTCCCGCCCGCCAAGAGCTTCAATCTCAACCTCAAGTTCCGGAAGTCCAGCGTCGAGCGCGAGGAGATCATCTCGGCCCTCACCGAGATCATCGAAGAGTTGAAACGCACGGACTGACGCCGTCAGTCGGCGCGCAACGCAGTAGCTGCAGCCGGAGGCCCCCGTCCACACCGGCCGCGCCGCCATTGCTCCGGACGGCCTCCCGGGCCGTCCGGAGCACCGTCGACGACGCCCTCCCCGAATCGACACCCGAGGCGCGGGACTCCTGGCCCACCGGCACCCGGTCCACCGCGCGCGACGGCGACCTGCCCTGATGGCCCTGGCGGCCGATACCTTTTCGTGCCGGGATGGAATTCGCCCGGTTCGCTCGATCGCATCTTCTGGAAGCGGGCGCGAGGCCTGGGCTCCGCGCGCCCGCACCCTCTGGTTCCTTCGAACCGGCGGGTGGCCCTGTTGCGGGCTGGCGCAAGTGCCGATAGCAGTAGCCGAGTGGCTCCGTTGTATCTGACGGGTGCCGTTCGGAGACGACAATGTTCCCGGCACTGAGGTTTCTCGGCCTTCCAGGTACAACCGCCGTCCGGCTTCGCCCGGCGTTGGCGGCCCTGGCGTTCACTTGCGCCACGCTGGCCGCAGTCCCCGTCGCCGCGCAGAACACCGAGGTGACGGTATCGTTCGAGCACGCCGAGTACAGCGTCCCGGAGGGGTACTTTCCGGACGGCTCCGTTTCCTACTCGCAGGTCAACATATTCCTGAGCGCCGCTCCGAACACCTTCCCGGACGGGACCTTCGACCTCGACTACGCCGGGCGGCTGGTCATCCCGCTGACCCGAGAGATGGTCGGGGGCGCCACCCACGGCGTCGACTTCTACGGCGCCTCCGTCTCCGTCGAGTTCGAGCCGGACGAAACGACGGCGTTCCTCCGGATCTTCCCCCAGGCAGACAACAGGGACGAGGAAGGGGAGGGCGTGAAGATCGGCTTCGGGACCGCGCCCAGGGGAGTGATCATCGGCACGCCGAGTACCGCCACGGTGATGTTCGAAGAGCCCGGCATGCCGGCGGTCAACATGAGCCCGTCGCCGGGGACGATCGCCGAGAACGGCGGCGTCAGCACGGTGTCGGCATGGCTCGGCTACGCGGTAGACCACGACGTGACGGTGACGGTGCGGGTGCAGACAGGAGACCGATCCTCGTCCGAGGACTATACCCTGAGCGAGAACCGCACGCTGACGATTGCCTCCGGCTCGAAGCAGAGCACCGGAACGGTGACGGTCACCGCGGTGGACAACCCCGTGGATGGGCCGGACTTGAAGCCGATCTGGGTGCACGGCTCGGTGTCGGGCCTGGAGGGCGTGACCGAAGCCAGCGCGCGGACGCTGTACATAGAGGACGACGACACCACCGGCGTGACTCTGGTGCTGACGCCGCCCTCGATCTCCGAGAACGCGGGCGTGAGCACGGTGACAGCGACCCTGAACGGCACTGTCAGCGACGACGTGACGGTGACGGTGGCGGCGGCGCCGGTCGCGCCCGCGGTCGCGGCCGATTTCACGTTGAACGGCACGACCCTGACGATCGAGGCGGGCGAGACGTCCAGCGCGGGCGCCGTGACCATCACGGCCCACGACGACAGCCTGTACGGGCCGGCGAAGACCGTGACGGTGACCGGCACCTTGTCGGGGTCCACGGAAGTGGCGGCGCCGGCCGCGCAGACCCTGACGATCACCGAGGACGAAACGGCGCCGACCCTGACGCTGGCCCTGGCTCCGGCCTCGATCTCGGAGAACCAGGAGGTCAGCGAGGTGACGGCGACGCTGACCGGGGCGGCGACGAGCGGGCCGGTGACGCTGACGATCTCCGCCGAGGCGGTCGCTCCGGGTGTGGCGAAGGACTTCGAGCTGAGCGGGAGCACGGAGCTGACGATTCAGGCCGGACAGACGACGAGCACCGGGCTGGTGACGGTCACGGGGCAGGACAACGACGTGAACGCCCCCGACAAGACGGTGACGGTCAGGGCGGTGGTGAAGGAGGGCCCGGTCGGCTTGGCCGCGCCGGCCGCGCAGACGCTGACGATCACGGACGACGAGGCCCTGCCGACGGTGACCCTGACGCTGGCGCCGCCCTCGATCTCGGAGAAGGACGGCGAGACCACGGTCACGGCGTCGCTGAACTGGCCGTCGAGCGAGGACCTGACGGTGACGGTGACGGCGAGGCCGGAATCTCCGGCGGTGGCGGGCGACTTCGAGCTGACCGGGACCACGCTGACGATCGAGGCGGGCGAGACGGAGAGCACGGGAGAGGTGAAGGTCGCGGCGGTGGACAACGACCTCGACGCCCCCGAGAAGCGGGTGGTGATCGGCGGGACCGCGACCGGCGGCAACGGCGTGGCCGCGCCGGCCCCCCTGACGCTGAGGATCACCGATGACGAAGACACGCCGACCCTGACGCTGGCCCTCAGTCCGGTGTCGATCTCGGAGAACGGCGGCGAGACCACGGTGACGGCGTCGCTCGACGTGTTGTCGAGCGCCGACGTGATCGTGACGGTCTCGGCGACCGCGGAGGAGCCGGCGGTCGCGAACGACTTCCGGCTGAGCGTGAATCGGGAGCTGACGATCCGGGCGGGGTACCTGGAGAGCACCGAAACGGTGACGATCACGGCCGAGGACAACGAGGTCGACGCGCCGGACAAGACGGTCGAGGTGACCGCGTCGGCCAGCGGCGGCAACGGGGTGGCGGCGCCGGCCGCGCAGACGCTGACGATCACCGACGACGACGACACCGCCAGACTGACGCTGACGCTCGATCCGACGTCCATCGGCGAGAACGGCGGCAGGAGCACGGTGACGGCGTCGATCGACCGGCCGTCGAGCGAGGCGGTGACGCTGACGGTGACGGTCGAGCCGACCCTCCCGGCGGTGGAGACGGACTTCGAGTTGACGGGGACGACGTTGACGATCGACCCGGGCGAGACGGAGAGCACGGGGACTGTGACGATCGCGGCCGTGAACAACGGCGTCGACGCGCCGGACAAGACGGTCGAGGTGAGGGGGTCGGCCCAGGGCGGCCGGGGCGTGGCGAACCCGGCGGCGAAGACGCTGACGATCATCGACGACGAAGAGGCGCCGGAGGTCACGCTGAAGCTCGATCCGACGTCCATCTCGGAGGACGGCGGCAAGACGACGGTGACGGCATCGCTGGACGGGTTGTCCAGCGAGGACGTGACGCTGACGGTGATCGCGGACCCCGTCCCGCCCGCCGCCGAGACGGAGGGTGCACGTCAGATTTGTGAGATGGCTGTCAGGCGGCGGCCCTGGCGGCTCGTCGTTCCCAGAAATCCTCGAAGCGGCCACTGAGCTTGCAGCACCGCAGGGCGATGATGGCGTTGGCGCCGGCCACGGTCCAGTGCATGCCGGCGCGCTTGAGCCGGGCGCCGATAGCGAGCTTGCATCCGGCCTCGACGACGCCCGACGACACGCAAAGACCCCACGCTCGGAACTCCGGATAGCGCATCCGGTGGCGGTTGCGGGTCAGGTAGTCGATACACTTGCGAGCCTCCTCGCAGGTCTCACTGTGGGCGCGCAGGGCGGTCAGGATCGCATCGAACCGCCCGGCGTCCAACTCGTCCCGCCGGTCCTTGCCCCACCGGGCGGCCAAGTCCGTGCCGGCGCCGTGGATGGCCTTGGCGACATCGCACAGATGCCCCTTGGCGTGGTAGATGTCGACGATTTCGATGGCGCCGGGGAACTGTTCGCCGGCCAGATTCCAGATCCACTCGGCCCCGTCGCCGATGACGACGCGACGCGCCGCGGTGTCGAAGCCGCGCCGCCGCGCTTCGCGGTACGCCCGTTGCGCGAACGGGGAGGGCAGCGGGTCGGTGGGGCGGCTGGCCGCGCTCTCGACCGCGGCGCTGTAGCTGACCGACCCGGGGTCGCGTTCGGGGAGGCCGTCGGCGTTGCGGGTTTCCGCCGTCCACACGGTGACGAGCTTGACCTCGCGGGTCTTGGCCACCCCGTCGGGCGGCTTGCCGCGCCGGCCTTCCACCTCGGACTTGCGCACCGGTACGCCGGTACCGTCCAGCCCCACATACATCGTCGACGCCGCGCCGGGTGCGGGCTCGACCCTCTCGCGTTCGTCGGCCGCGACCTCGCGACCCAGCGCTTCGGCGGTGCGCTCGACCTGTTTGGGGTCGACCGCCACGCCGGCCAGTTCCCCCATCCACTCGCTCGCTTCGGCGAAGCTGACGCTCGTCGCCACCAGTCCCACCATCCGCGCCGTGGCCGGCGACAGCGAGGTGGCTTGCAGACCCAGGGCCCGGTCGCGCGGACAGCTTCCCCGGCGGCAGGCGGCGCAGTGGTAGTAGGCGCGGTGCAGGGTCAGCGGTCCCAACAGCGTGGTGAAGGTCTTCGGGCGGCGGCCGGCGTGGCGCGCCGTCTGGCCGCAGGCGCACGCTATCGTCGAACTCGAATGGTCGGAATCGCCCGCGTCGAAGTACTCCGCCATCGCCTGCGCGGCGAGGCCGAGGGCTTCGCGACGGAGGGCCTGCTCGAGGGCCTCGAAGTCCTGCGCGTTGACGCTCCCCGGCCCGATGAGCGCATCGACTTCGGCCGCGAGCGCGGCTACGAACGCTGCGCGCCAATCACCTTGACGGCTTGGCTGGCCGTGGCGAGCGCTCGACCGTGAACGGTCTGCAAGAGGGTCTCGAAGTCCTGCGCATTCACGTTTCCTCGTTTGAGGAACGCGTCGACGTCGGCCCCGACCGCCGCCTCCAACGCGGCGAACAGCTCCTCGACGCCCCCTTTTTCGACCGCGTGATCGAGCGGTTCAGTCAACTGCGCCTCGGGCATGGTCGGAGTCCTCCTACCCGAGGAATCGGTCGATCAGCACTCGCTCAATACCCCCGACGGCAAATTCCCCACTTTCCTGTCGTGCACCCCGAGACGGACTTCGGGTTGACGGGGACAACGCTGACGATCACCGCGGGCGCGAAACAGAGCACCGGGGCAGTGACGATCACGGCCGTGAACAACACCATGGACGGCCCGAACAAGGCCGTCGAGGTGACGGCGGAGGTGTCGGGTGAGAGCGGCGTGGCCGACCCGGCGGCCCAGACTCTCACGATCATCGACGACGAAGGGGCGCCGACGGTGACCCTGGAGCTGGGTTCTGAGCCGATCTCGGAGAACCGCGGCGAGACCACGGTCACGGCGAAGCTGAGCGGGACATCGAGCCAGGCGGTGACGGTGTCGGTGTCGGTGACGCCGGTCGACCCTGCCGTGTTCGAGCTGACCGGGACCACGCTCACGATCGCGGCGGGCGAGATGGAGAGCACGGAAGAGGTGAAGATCACGGCGAAGAACAACGCCGTGGACGCCCCCGACAAGGAGGTTGAGGTGGGGGGGACGGTGAGCGGCGGAAACGGGGCGGCCCCGCCTGCTCCCCTGAAGCTGCGAATCACCGACGACGAGGACACACCGACGCTGAGGCTGGCCCTCGATCCGGCGAGGATCCCGGAGAACAGCGGCGAGACCACGGTGAAGGCGTCACTGA
The DNA here is from genome assembly GCA_965206705.1 of Vicinamibacterales bacterium. Classification (GTDB taxonomy): domain Bacteria; phylum Acidobacteriota; class Vicinamibacteria; order Vicinamibacterales; family UBA8438; genus JAJEEA01. The sequence goes on from CBDBKJ010000004.1 coordinate 510,650, forward strand.
CCGGGCTGTCCAGCGAGGACGTGATCGTTACGGTATCCGCGGCCGCGGTGGAGCCGGCGGTGGCGAACGACTTTCGGCTGAGCGTGAATCGGGAGCTGACGATCCGGGCGGGGTACCTGGAGAGCACCGAAACGGTGACGATCACGGCCGTGGACAACGATGTCGACGCACCGAACAAGACGGTCGAGGTGACGGCGTCGGCGACCGGCGGCAACGGCGTGGCGGCGCCGGCAGCGCAGACGCTGACGATCACCGACGACGACGGGCTGCCGACGCTGAGCCTGAAGCTCAATCCGGCGTCAATCGGCGAGAACGGCGGCAGGAGCACGGTGACGGCGTCGCTCGACCGGCCGTCGAGCGAGAGGGTGACGGTGACGGTGTCGGCGGCGCCGGTCACCCCGGCGGATGAGCCGTACTTCGAGCTGCCGGATACCGAGCTGATGATCGAGGCGGGCGATACGGAGAGCACGGGAACGGTGACGATCGCCGCCGTCAACAACAACGTCGACGCGCCGAACAAGACGGTCGAGGTGACGGGCGCGGCCCAGGGCGGCGGCGGCGTGGCGGACCCGGCGGTGCAGATGCTGACGATCATCGACGACGAAGAGAAGCCGAGGGTGATCCTGGACCTGAGCCCGAACACGATCGAGGAGGGCGGGAGTAGCGAGGTCAGAGCGTCGTTGACCGGGCCGTCGAGCGAACCCGTCAAGGTGAACGTCGACGCGTCTTCGGCTTCTCCATCCTCCGAGCAATTCTCCCGGAGCGCGTCGGCCGGCTCTGGGCTTCCCGGCCTGTCGCGTGCGGCTCTCGACCCCGGAAGCGATTTCGTCCTCAGCGAGAATCGCGAGCTGACGATTGGGGTGGGCGAGACCTCGAGCGTGGGGATGGTGACGATTACCGCGATGGACGACACCCAGGACGGGCCGAACAAGATCGTCGAGGTGACGGGCACGGTGACGGGCGACGCGCTGCCGCCGCTGCCGCAGATGCTGAAGATCATGGACGACGACGGGGCCCCGACGGTGGAGTTGGTGTTGACGCCGGCCCGGATCGGGGAGAACGCCGGCGTGAGCACGGTGACCGCCATCGTGAGCCCGCCGTCGCCCGAGCCGGTGACCCTGAGGGTCTCGGCCTCCGCCGTCTCTCCCGCGGATGGGAGCGACTTCGAGCTTGGCGCGAACCGCGAGTTGACGATTGCGGCGAACCAGACGGGGAGCACCGGCTCGGTGACGGTGACGGCAGTCGACGACGACGTCGACGGCCCGAACAAGCAGATAACGATCACCGCGACGGTCACGGCCCCGACGGGATTGGCCGCCCCGGCGGCGCGGACGCTGACCATCACCGACGACGACGAGGACGAGGCGGCGCCGAGAGCGGCGGCGCCGGCGGTGACGCTGGTGCTGGCGCCCGAGCAGGTCGTCGAGAACGGGGGCGAGAGCCGCGTGTCCGCGCAGCTGAGGGCAGCCACCACCCAGGACGTGACTCTCACGGTCTCGGCCGCCGCGGTGGCGCCCGCCGACTCGAACGACTTCGCGCTCGGCGCGAACCGGAACCTGACGATTCCGGCGGGCGAGACGGAGAGTACCGGGGCGGTGACGGTGACGGCAGTCGACGACGACGTGGACGGCCCGAACAAGCAGATAACGGTCACCGCGACGGTGGCGGGTCCGTCGGGGTTGGCGGCGCCGGAGCCGCGGACGCTGACCATCATCGACGACGACGAGGAGGAAGACGACGACGACGAGACCAACACATCGCCCGTGTTTTCCCGAAGGAGCTACGAGTTCCAGTTGCAGGAAGAACGCGATGGGCGCGCGGCAGAGGTTCTTCTCGGCACCGTGGCGGCGACGGACCCGGAGAACGAGGCGCTGACCTACGCGTTGGAGAGAGGTGATGCCAGCCGGTTCGCGGTCGGGTCGTCGAGCGGGAACATCTCCTATGTCGGTCCTGGGGAGGACGCCGAATCGGGCCCCGACCAGTACGCGCTGACGGTGGTGGCGCGCGATCCGGCCGGGCTGAAGGCCGAGGCGAACGTAGTCGTGCGGATCGTGCCCGTCAACGAGGCGCCGACCGCGGCGGATGACGCCGCGGAGACCCAGGAGGACCATTCGGTCGTGGTCGATGTGCTGGCCAACGACGACGACCCGGACGGCGATCGGTTGCAGATCGTTGCAGTGACGGCGCCGACGCACGGGACAACGGGAGTTGTGGCCGGCGGCGTGCGCTACGCGCCGTCCCCGGGCTATCACGGTGTCGATACGTTCAGCTACACGGTGGGGGACGCCGGCGGGCTCGTGGCGGAGGCGACCGTGACGGTGGAAGTACTCTCGGTCAACGACGCCCCCGAAGCGCAGGACGACACGGCGGAGACGCTCGAGGACGCGGCTGTCGTGGTCGACGTGCTGGCGAACGACCGGGACCCGGATGGGGATGAGCTGCGGGTCGTCGAGGTGACGGTCCCGTCCCACGGGTCGGCAACGGTTACAGCGGGCGGCGTGCGGTACGCCCCCGCGCCCGACTATCACGGTGCGGATACGTTCCGGTACACGGTGACCGACCCCGGCGGGCTGACCGCGACGGCAACTGCGACGCTGACGGTGCGGCCCGTGAACGACGCGCCGGTGGCGGTGGGGGCCATTCCGGAGCAGACGCTCGAAGAAGGGGGAGACCCGTTGGCGCTGGACCTGGCGCCGTACTTCACCGACGTCGACGGTGACGCGCTGACCTACACGGCGGAGTCGTCCGACCCGGCGGCGGCGACGGTCACCGTGACCGGATCCACCCTGACCCTGAGCGCGGTGGTGGCGGGGACGGCGACGGTGACGGTGACGGCCAGCGATCCGGCTGGGTTGACCGCGACCCAGAGGTTCGGGGTGGCGGTGGGGAACCGGTTGGTGCGCGAGGTGCTGACCGACACGCTGGCGGCTCTGGGCCGGGGGCACCTGTCGAGCGTCCGGCAGACGGTCGGGCGGAGGCTGGACACCGGCGGCGGAGAGACGCAGCGGCTGAGGGTGGCGGGACAGGGGTTCGATCCCGGGGCCTGGAATCGACTGGCCCCCGGCGGTCTGGTGCAGACCCACGCGTGGCTGACCCAGGCGGCGGCGCTGCGCCAGCGGCTCGCGGCGCCCGGCCTGGCGGGAACACCGGCAGATCCGCAGCTGCAACCGCTTGCCGCGAATGGCGGCTTCGGCGGCTTCGGCGGCTTCGGCGACAACATGGGCTGGGACCAGGCGCTGCAGGGTACCGACGTCCTGCTGACCTTCGGGGGCGCCGGCCTGACCCAGGCGGGAACGGCTGGCGGGCAGCGCCGGTGGACGATATGGGGTCAGGGCGACCTGCAGGCCTTCCGGGGAGCGCCGGAGGCGGTACGCGGCTACGAAGGCGACCTCCGCACGGGATACGTGGGGGTCGACGCCCTGGCCGGCCGGCGCTGGCTGTTCGGCGTGGCGGTGGGGCGCAGCGCCGGACGCGGAACCTGGCAGATGGGAACGGCCGCGGGACGCCTGAACACGACGCTGACGACCGTGTATCCGTATCTGCGCTGGGGCAGCGGAGATACGACGCTGTGGGCCGTGGCCGGCGCCGGGCGGGGCACCGCGACCCTGACCCGCGCGGCCGTCACGGCGCCCGACGCGAGCCCGTTGCGCCTGACGCTGGGCCTCCTCGAGGGTCGGAGGCGGGTGGCGACGGTCGGCCGCGGCCTGCGAATCGGGCTGCGAGGCGAGGCGTCCCTGGCGCGGTTGGCGACGGCGGAGGGAGACGCGACCATCGACGCCCTCCACGCTGGCGTGCAGCGCTTGCGCGGGGGCATCGAGCTGACGCAGGACCTGGACGGGCCGGGCGGCTCGACGTTGACGCCGTTCGGCGCCGTGAGCGCTCGGCACGACGGCGGCGCGGGGCTGACCGGGCTGGGCCTCGAGGTGGCCGGCGGGATGCGGCTGCGCGGCGGCCGGTTCCAGGTGGAGGCGCAGGGCCGCCGCCTCGTCCTGCACTCGGCCACCGGCTACTCCGACCACGGCGTGAGCCTGGCCGCGAGTGTAGGCGCCGGCGCCTACCAGCCGGGATTGACATTGATGGTTCGCCCCACCTGGGGTACCGCGGGCATGGGGGCGGATACGTTGTGGCAGGACCACTTCCAGATTCCCGCGCAGAACACCGGCTTCGACGAGGCGGGGATCGATGCGCAGGTCGGTTACGGGCTGCGGCTCGGGGAGGGCAGCCTGTTCGAGCCCTTCGGCGGCTTCGGCGAGCGAGCCGGGCTCGGGCGGCGCCTGCAGCTCGGCGCCCGACTGGGAGGGCTGGACCAGATCCCCGGCCTCTTCGGCGGTCCCCTGCAGCTCGAGCTCACCGGCGAACGCTACGACCGTCCGGGCAGCCCCTCCGACCACCGCTTCAGCATGGTCGGCGTGATCAAGTTCGGCGACGACGGTTCGAAGCCGCGGCGGACAGCGAGGCCTGCAACGGCAACCCGGCCGGCGCCGCCGGCCGAAGGCGCAATTCCGATGCCGAGGCCGGAGACGGCGCCGCCCGCTGGCCCTGACCTCCTGGAGGTGCCGTACGAACTGCCGGTGGCGATTCTGGCCGGCCAGCTCGAGGACGCACCCGCCCTCGAGCCGGAACCGCTGACGGTTGCGGCGAGTCCGCCCGCGCTGCCGCCAACCACGGGGACAACGACACCGCGGCGCACCCCGGCCCCGGCGAGGGCAGCCCCTCCGAACGACTACCGCCCGAACCGCGGCTCCGAGTTCGAGATGCCCCGCCGGTTGCCGAGAATCACGCCACCGACCATGGCCGACGACCAGACGCCGCAGCTCGACTTGGCGATGGCCGCGTCGACGAATACCCCCGGCCCGGATGGAGACCCGCAACAGCGCGGCTCGGGGCGAGCCGGGTTCTGGTTCTTCTGGATACTCGTGCTCCTGCTCCTCTGGGCTCTCCGACGCCTTTGGAGCGCCTTCGCGGCCGACCGCGCGACCGACCCGGGTCCGGGCGTCGCCGGCGGAGACGCCGGGTAGTACGCGGCCGCATCGGAGGCGAACGGTCCACGCCTCCTCGACGTGGTCACCGACGTCGCGCCGGACCCGCCCCTCCTTCCGGATTCGAACACCGAACACCGCGGACCAGGACCAACCCGAGGCGTCGACCGGGCGGCGGCCGGCCCCGCCCGTCGACCAGCCGTCGAGCCACGCCGAGCTCCGTTCCGCCGGCGCTGGCCTGCGGTTCCGGACCGTGAATGCGATTCGTGCTCCGGTCGCACCCTGCGTGCCCTCAGTCACCCGCCGCGTCGGTCCACCCAACGACTTCACGGACAGCAGGTCGCCGGACCTCCACACGCGAGCCACGCCGAGTTCCGTTCCGCCGGCGCTGGCCTGCGGTTCCGGACCGTGAATGCGGTTCGTGCTCCGGTTGCACCCTGCGTGCTCTCAGTCACCCGCTGCGTCGGTCCACCCAACGACTTCACGGACAGCAGGTCGCCGGACCTCCACACGCGCTCAGGCGTCTTCGGCTCGACCTTCCAATCCGAGCGAATCGCCCGGAAGCCCCTGGTCGGCCAGCGTCCCCGGCCACCGCCTGCGCCACACCGGCGGCGCCACCGTACAGCCAGGAGGGTCGCGGCCGGATTCCCGCCGCGTGCGGGCGGGAGAGCTCCTGGCAGGAGAGTGGCCCCCGGGCGCGATGAGAATCCCGTAGCGATGTCTCACAGCGGCCTCGATCTCACACGGCCCCCACAGGTCGTCGTTGATTGATTCTCGATCCACGACGCACGACGGCCGGAATCCGGCAAGAATGGCTGACGCGAACAGCAAGAGTTGTTGACGCCGAACATCGTTCGGCGTCGCGACCGGACGGCGACAGAGCTCAGGGTACGACCCCTACGACCGCGAATTCACTTCACCCTGACTGGGGGTCACACCATGCTCGATCCGCCGGTGACCCTGGGCGACCTACCCGCGTGCTGAATCCCGGCCCCAGCGACCAGGAGCGTCCACACCGTTTGCTCTGGGAGTCAATTTTGGCATCGCCAGGGGCCCGGCCGAGGGGGACGAACATCCGTAAGTTAACATAACATCCCTTATTGGACCCTGGAAACGGGTCCAATCAAGGGTTGGCCAGAGCGGGTTTTGCGGGATTCAGCCAGATGCTGCGATTTCGCGGTTGGTCGATTCGCCGGGCGTTGGCGCAGATGCCGGGGTTGGCGGCGGGTCGATTTGCCGGAGTCAGCCGGCAAGAGCTGGTCTTGCCGGAAGTCAGCGCAGGTGCCTCGAATCCGCGGCGGTCGAATTCGCCGGCGTTGGCGCAGATGCCGGGGTTGACGGCGGTCGATTTGCCGGGAGTCAGCGCAGGTGCTACGTGGTTCGCGGCGGTGCGAGACGAGCGTCAGAAGGCGCTGGCGAGAGCGGGTTTTGCGGAGTTGGCGCTGCGCTTCGCGTCGGTGCGAGACGAGAGTTCAGGAGGCGGCGACAAGGGCGATTTCTTTGCCGAGGTCTGGGCAAGGCTTCGCGGGGACTGAGCACGCCGCGCACGGGGTCAGTCCGTCGATTCCGCCGTTGACCACTACATCTTGCGGTCGACCCGGGACTGGACGTGTCGGCGGGCCGACATCGTCTCCAAGTCTCTGCTGCTGCGGTGGTTAGACGGGGCGCTGTCGGGAAATGGCTCTCGTCCATCCAGGGGGCGAGAGCCGGCGCAACCCGGCTCTCCCCCGTTCAGGCGGCGATTTCGGACGTGGGGCGCGTGGATGATTGGTACAATCTTCGGGTGTTCCGCATTCTCGACCGCTACATCCTGCGCGAGACCCTGCCGCTGGTCTTCCTGAGCCTTCTGATCTTCACTTTCCTGCTGATGATCCCGCCGATCATGCAGGTGGCTCAGGAGTTGATTGCCAAGGGCGTGGACACGTGGACGATCGTCGAGCTGATGCTGACGCTCGTGCCGCAGGGACTCGGCATCACCATTCCGATGGCCGTCCTCATCGGTCTGCTGATGGGGCTGGGTCGGATGTCGGGAGATCGGGAGATCGTGGTGATGCAAGCGTGCGGCGTGAGCATCTACCGCTTGCTGCGCCCGATCTTGGCGCTGGCCGTCTTGGCCGCCGTCGCCACCTGCTACACCCTCGTCGTGGCGCTGCCGGACGCCAACCAGGCGTTCCGCGAAATCGTCTATCGGACCGTCGCGGCCGGGACCCAGGACGACGTGAAGGCGCGAGTCTTCGGTCAGGGCCTGCCCGGCATGGTTCTCTACGTCAACGAGGTCGACGTACAGGGCACCGGCTGGTCGGGGGTGTTTCTGGCCGACACCCGGGACGACGACGCGCCGCGGATCTACATCGCGGACGAAGGCCGCATCGTGCTCGACCCGGCGAACCGGCAGGTCGATATCGCGCTGGCGTCCGGGGCCGTGCACGACGTCGACGGGGCCGAGCCATCCACCTACAACGTCAACCGCTTCGACGAGATCGTGCTGGGTCTGGACCCGGAAGACTTCTTCGACGCCGGCAGCCTGCAGCGCGGGCTGAGCGAGATGACGATCGCCGAGCTGCAGGCGCGGGCGGCGGAGCTGGAGGCCCTCGGACTCTCGGCGCACAACCCGATCATGGAGATCCACCAGAAGTTCTCCCTGCCGGTTGCATGCCTCGTGTTCGCGTTCATCAGCCTCGCCCTCGGCGTAACCACGCGCAGGGACGGCAAGCTCGCCAGCTTCTCCCTGGGCATTGGCGTCATCTTCGCGTACTACATCCTGATGTTCGGCGCCCAGGCGCTGGCCAAGAGTGCCCTGGTATCGCCCCACTGGGCACCGTGGATCTGCAATATCGTGCTGGGCGCGTTGGGCGTGCTGCTGCTCCTGTGGCGAGCCCGATTCGGGGAACATCGGATACTGCCCGCCCTGCCCCGCCTCCGGCGGAGACCGCCCTCGCCGGCGTCGCCCGGGCCGACCCTCCCGGTTGCGCCGCGCGAGACGCCGGGGGGACGCGGCGTGAGTCTGGGAAGCGGGGCCGGCTGGGGCGTGAGCCTGCTGGATCGCTATGTCGCCAAGCAGTACCTCAAGCTCGTCATGCTCTCCTTCGTCGGGCTGCTGGGCATCTTCTACATCTCGACCTTCCTCGAGATCTCCGACCGGCTGTTCAGGGGCGATACGACGCTGAGCATGGTTCTGGAGTACTTCTGGTACGCCACGCCGCAGTTCGTCTACTACGTCCTGCCCATCTCGGCTCTGGTCGCCACGCTGGTCACGGTGGGCCTGCTCACGAAGACCAGCGAGATCACGGTGATGAAGGCGTGCGGCATCAGCCTGTATCGGATCTCCCTGCCGCTCTTCTTCTTCGCTCTGCTGTGGAGCGGCACGCTCTTCAGCATGAGCGAGAGCTTCCTGGCGGATGCGAACCGCCGGGCGACCGAGCTTCGCCGGGTCATTCGCGGGGGGTCCCCACAGTATGTCGATCTGCTGCAGCGCCGTTGGCTCATGGGCGAGGACGGCGCCACCATCTATCACTACGATCACTTCGACCCCAACGCGCTGGCGCTGTACGGGCTCACCGCCTATCGATTCGCCGAGGACGAATGGCGTCTCGCCGAGAGACTGTTCGCCCAGGTCGCGCATTACGAAGACCAGTGGCAGGGCCGCGACGTCTGGCTACGGGAGTTCGGCGTCGACCGGAGTCCTGGCGCGTTCGAGGCCAGCGCGGAGCTCCCGCTGCCCATCGCCTCGCCGGAGACTTTCGCGACGGAACGGCCGGACGCCGAACGGATGAACTATCAGCAGCTGGATCGCTATATCGTCGAGCTGTCGGCCAGCGGGGTCGATGTGGTTCCGCTTCGGGTCGAGCTGCAGCGCAAGCTCTCGTTCCCGTTCGTGACCTTGATCCTGACCCTGATCGCGGTCCCGTTCGCGGTCACCACCGGTCAGCACGGGGCACTGTCCGGCGTCGGCATCGGTATCGTCCTGGCGCTCTCCTACTGGGTCGTCATCAGCGTCTTCGCGGCCATCGGCAGCGCCGGCATCGTGGCTCCCGTCCTTGCCGCCTGGGCCCCCAACGTAATCTTCGGCGGCTCGGCCGTCTATCTGCTGCTCGCGACGCGGACCTGAGCTGGCGCTACAGCCCGGCCGCAGAGCGAAGGGGCTCCGCCTTGTCGGTTCGCTCCCAGGTGAAGTCGGGTTCCGACCGGCCGAAGTGCCCGAATGCCGCGGTCTGCCGGTAGATGGGCCGGCGGAGATCGAGGGTTTCGATGATGCCCCGGGGCGTCATCGAGAAGTGTTCCCGCACGAGCGCGCTGATGCGCTGCTCGTCGATTGTGGCCGTACCGAACGTATCGACGAGCACCGATACCGGGTCGGCGACGCCGATGGCGTACGCCAGCTGCACCTGGACCCGATCGGCGAGGCCGGCCGCGACGCAGTTCTTCGCCACGTAGCGGGCCATGTAGCTCGCGGACCGGTCGACCTTGGTGGGGTCCTTCCCCGAGAAGGCCCCGCCGCCGTGGGGCGCCGCCCCGCCATAGGTGTCGACGATGATCTTTCGTCCCGTCACCCCGGCGTCGCCGTGCGGCCCCCCCATCACGAATCGGCCGGTCGGGTTGACGTAGATGCGGGTCTTCTCGTCGAGCAACGACGCGGGGATGATCGGCCTGACGACGTGGGTCAGCACGTCTTCGCGGATCTGATCGTTATCGACATGCTCGTCATGCTGGCTGGACACCACGACGGTGTCGACCCGCACCGGCCTGTCGCCGTCGTACTGGACGGTCACCTGCGACTTGCCGTCGGGCCGCAGATAGTCGATCGCCCCGCTGCGGCGGGCCTGCGACAGGCCCCGGCACAAGTCGTGGGCCAGTGATATCGGCAACGGCATCAACGACTCGGTCTCCCGGCAGGCGTAGCCGAACATCAGCCCCTGGTCGCCGGCGCCGCCGGGGTCCACCCCCATCGCAATATCCGGCGACTGCCCGTGGATGGAGGACAGCACCGCGCAGGTGTCCGCGTCGAACCCGAACTTGGCGCGCGTATACCCCACGTCGCGGATCGCGCCTCGCACCACGTCCGTGAAATCGGTCGATCCGTTGCAGGTGATCTCGCCGGCGATCACGACCAGCCCGGTCGTCAGCAGCGTCTCGCAGGCGACGCGGCCGGTGGGGTCCTGGGCCAGCACGGCGTCCAGGATGCCGTCCGACACCTGATCGGCGATCTTGTCCGGATGCCCCTCGGTGACCGATTCCGACGTGAAGAGATACTGCCCGGTCCGGCGCATAGAATTGCTCCTTGCTGCGTGATGATTGCTGGCATCCGGCGCCGACGGCGTCGGATGGGTATGATGCGATCTCGTCGTATCCGCGAGCCCTGAAGTGTCTTGCGAAGCGCCTGCCGGGTCGACGGAGCGTACAGCCGCCCCTGTGGCTGCGCTGGCAACCGCTAACGATACCATCGACGCCGAGCGGGAATCAACGCGCGGCCGGGAGCCGCAGGCTCACGCCCGGGGATGGAACTCGTCGTGGATCGCCCGGAGCCGAGCCTCGATGATGTGGGTGTAGATCTGGGTGGTGGACAGGTCCGCGTGTCCCAGCAAGGTCTGAATGACACGCAGGTCCGCTCCCCGTTCCAGGAGGTGGGTGGCGAAGGAATGCCGCAACGTATGGGGGCTGAGGTCCCGCCTGAGTCCGGCCTGATGCCCGTACTTCTTGACGATCTTCCAGAATCCGACCCGGCTCAACGCCGAACCGCCACGCGCGTTCAAGAAGAGGCGGATCGATTCGCGGCGTTTGAGCAGGGCCGGCCGCGCCGTGGCGAGATAGCGGCGAGTCCACTCCGTTGCCGGTCCCCCGACCGGGACCATGCGCTCCTTCGCTCCTTTACCGAGGCAGGTCAGCAATCCCCGGTCGAGGTTGACGTCGCCGACCCGCAGGGTCACGAGCTCGCTGACCCGCATGCCGGTCGCGTAGAGCAGCTCCAGGAGGGCGCGATCGCGGAGCCCCCCCGGCGTCTCCGTGTCGGGCTGGTCGAGCAGTCGGTCGACCTCGTCCAGCGACAGGAACCGGGGCAACGCCGGCCAGGCCCGCGGCGCCTGGACGTCGTCGGCGGGGCTCGCCGTCAGATGGCCGTCCAGGACGAGGAACCGGTAGAACCCCCGGACGCTCGCGACGTGGCGCGCCACCGATCGGGGCGACAGTCCCGACACCATGAGCTCGCGGACGAAGGCCTCGAGATCGCTGCGATCGAGCGCCGCGAGCGCCCGATTCATCTGTTTGGCGAAGGCGCACAGACGCCCGAGGTCGCGCTGGTAGGCGAGCACGGTGTTGGCGGCCAGTCGTCGCGAGACCCGTATCTCGTCGAGAAAGCCGATCACCTCCGCCGGAGCGACCTCGAGGTCGGGCATCGATTGTCCGGTCCGTTTTCCGCGTTGTATACTTTCCCTCTCGAATACTATCGGCAGGAAGGTCGATGGGTCGGAGCCGCGACCCCGATCGATTCCTGAAGGCAGACTCAAGCCGGGTGCCAGCAATGCAGAGACGCTTCGTCCTCCTCGCCGTGTTTCCTGCCCTTCTGACCGCGGCAGCGCCGGTTGCCGCAGGCTCGACGCAAGCGGAACCCGCCGACTTCCCTCGCCAGCTCAGCGAATACGTGGAGGTGCAGGAAGCCCTCGCGGCCGATGAGTTCGACAGGGCGGTGGCCGAGCTCGAAGAGTTCGCTCGCATTACCGACGACGCGACCCGGGCCCTGGCGATGCATGCGCTCGAGGCCGGCGACATCGAAGAGATGCGCGCCCGCTTCAAGCCGCTGTCCGAATCGCTGGCCGAACAGGCGCTGCCCCAGGGGTTCGCGCGGGCCTACTGCCCGATGTACGACAACGGATCGGCCTGGGTGCAGCGTGACGGCCCCGTTCGCAATCCGTACTACGGCGCGGTCATGCTGACCTGCGGCGTCGTCGACGCGGCGGCGGGGGCACATATGGACCACACCCCCCGCCAGGGCGGCATCGTTTTCATGGCGCCCGACAGCTTCCACCACATAGAGGGCACGTTCCCCGAGCCGGGGCTGTTCCGGTTGTTCGCGACCGACAACTACCGGGAGCCGGTGGACGTCAGCGACTGGACCGGCCGAGCCGTCACCCTTGAGGAGTACGACGAGGCGACCGACGAGTTCGTCGAGGTCAGGGCCTTCGACCTCTTCCCGAGCCCGGACGGCGCGTTTCTCGAGGCCCTCATCCCGACCTCGGACCCGAATTTCGACGCCCCGGCCGAGTTCACCGCGAAAGTCATCTTCGAAGAGGACTTCCCCGCCGAACGCTTCGACTTCATCTTCGGGGCGTTGAGCACCGAGGAGACCGCCGACGCACCCTCGTCCGTCACCTTCGGCGGAGACGCACCCGAGGCGGTGCCGCTGGCCCAGCGCATCCTGCCGGACATCCCCCAGGACGCGTCCCGGATCGCGGTCGAGATCGCGGCGCGGGATCGGCAGATCCAGGACCTGATTGCGCGCGGGGCGTTCACCGAGCTCTTCATCCCGGCCCTGCAGGCGAAGGAGCTGGCGCTGGCGTTGCAGCGGTCGGCGTCGGGGCTGCCGGCGGCGAGCGGCAATCAGGTGCGGATTGCGGTTCGTCACCTCGTGCGCTCGGCCTACCTGCTGGATTGGTACGGCGACCTCGGCAACAAGAACGACGTCGACAGCGCGTACGCCATCTTCGGCGGCGCCGTCAGCGAGATCAACGCCGTCTACGACATTCAGTGACGCGGGGGGGCGGCCGGCAGCGGGCTCGGCGTTCCGCACCGCCGGCGTTTCGCGCCGCGTTCAACGCTGTAGTTCGGGAGGATGATGATGCGACGTCATACGCCAGGGGCTCTCGCGCTCGCCGCCGTCGGGGTCGTCGTGCTGCTCGGCAGCGTCACCCGCGGGCACACGCCGATCGCGTCCCGCTTCACGTACAACGAGCACGTCTTCCCGATTTTCGAGCGCCAGTGCGGAAGCTGCCACGTCGAGGGCGGGGTCGGCCCGATGTCGCTGCTGACCTACCGCGAAGCCTATCCGTGGACCCAGTCGATTCGCGAGGAGATTCTCGGCCTCCGCATGCCCCCCTGGAAGGCGGAAGACGGCTTCGGCAGCTTCAGCAACGGGCACGTGCTGCCGGCCCACGAGATGGACATCCTGCTGGAGTGGTCCGCCGGCGGCTACCCCCAGGGGCCGCGGAACCAGACACCGATCGCGCCCGCGCCGAACACCGGATGGACCCTCGGCGAACCGGCGGTCGCGCTCTCCCTGCCGGAACCGTTCGTCTTCGATGCCGCCACGACCGAGACCGTCCGCTACTTCGTGGTCCCCACCGACCTCGAGGCCGACCGGTGGATCAGCGCGGTGGACGTTCTGCCCGAGAGCCGGGCCGTCGTGCGCCACGTCTCGGTATACGTCGATACGAGCGGCGAGGCTCGGGCCGCCGATGCGGCGGATGACGGGCCCGGATTCGCCTCGGGCTTCGAGAGCGCGGAACCGATCGCGGTGTGGTGGCCGGGCCAGCAGATCGTCAGGCTCGACGGCATCGGTTATCCCCTGCCGGCCGGGGCCGACCTGGTGGCGCGGATTCTCTACAAGAAGACCTGGATCACCGAGGGACAGGAGTTCACCGATCAGACCCGACTCGGATTGCATCTGGCCGACGGCGAGGTCGGTGCGATCGAGCAGACGGTGGTCGACACGACCTTCGAGCCGACCGGCCGCGAGCTGACCTTCCGTCACGTGTTCGACGGCGAGGTCACCCTGCTCGCTCTGCTTCCCGAGCTTGCGGTGGGTTCCCGGGAGCTGCAGGTGGAAGGGCTGCTGCCGGACGGTTCGAGACAGCCGCTGCTGTTGATTCGGGAGCCGGACCCGGCGTGGCCGACGCGGTACTGGTTCGACGAGCCGTTGGACCTGCCCGCGGGCAGCGAGCTGCAGGTGACGGCGACGTTGCAGCCCGGCGCGGGTCCCGAGACGGTTCCGTCGCTCTTTGCCAGCGACGCCCCGATGCGCCTGCTGGTCGACCATACGAGCCACCCGCCCGCCGCCAACTGACCCGATGGCGGGGTGTCGGCGCGCTCGCGCCGGCACCCCGCCGCCCCCGACTACAACCGGCCGTCCGCCTTCAACAGTTCCGCGTTCAGCACCGCCGCGCCGGCGGCGCCGCGGACGGTGTTGTGCCCCATCGCGACGAGCTTGTAGCCGAGCACCGGACACGTGCGGAGGCGGCCGACGCAGACCGCCATGCCGCGGTCGCGGTCGGCGTCGAGCCGCGGCTGCGGGCGATCCTCCTCCTCCATGTACAGCACGGGCCGCGGCGGGGCGCCGGGCAGGTCGAGCTCCTGCGGGCGGCCTCGGAAGTCGCGGATGGCCGCAATCATCTCGTCGACGGCGGGTGCGGCTTCGAGGGAGACGGTCACGAGCTCGGTGTGGCCGTTGATGACCGGCACCCGCGTCGTCCCCGCGCTCACCGTCACCGGATGGGGCTCGACGCCGCTCTCGGAGATCCGGCCGAGAATCTTCTGCGTCTCCGTCTCCATCTTCGACTCTTCGCCGCGCACCACGGGAATGACGTTCCCGACGAGGTCGAGCGAGGATACGCCCGGATACCCGGCGCCGGAGATCGCCTGCAGGGTGGAGACGATCACCTGCTCGAGACCGAACGGGCGCAGCGGCGCGAGGGCGAGGGCGAGGACGATGGTCGAGCAGTTGGGGTTGGTGACGATGCTGCCGGACCATCCCCGGGCCGTGCCCTGCTCGTCCAGCAGGGCCAGATGGTCCGCGTTCACCTCGGGAATCACGAGCGGCACCAGCGGGTCCATGCGATGGTTGCGGGCGTTGCTGACCACGACGTGCCCCGCCCGCGCGAACTCCGCTTCCACGTCCCCCGCCACCGACGCATCGAGGCCCGAGAACACCAGCTTCGGCGCCCGGCCCGGCGTCACCCGGTCGACGGTCATCTCCGCGATGCGCTCGGGGCGCGCCGCCGGCAGGCGCCATGGGGTCGCGTCCCGGTAGGCTTTCCCGGCCGAGCGTTCACTGGCGCCGATCCACGTGACGGTGAACCAGGGATGGTCCGCCAGCTGGGTGATGAACTCCTGCCCCACCGTGCCCGTTGCACCCAGAACGCCCGCCTCGATCCTTGTGCTCATCCTTGCCCGTCCTTCGCGCTCGTCGCAACCGGTCTCTCCCCCGGTCGACGGCTCTGGTTGCCGATATATGCGCCCGCGTGCGGGCAGGAGGCCCGCTCGTGATCGGTGGTGTCGGTGAGGGTCAGGCCGTCGCGGCGGCGGCCTCGTCCCGCGGAAAGAACTCCTGATGCACCGCCGAGGTCGCCTCGTCCAGCCGCTCGGCCGAAATGACGCAGGCCACCTTCATCTCGGACGAGCTGATGCAGTCGATGTTGATTCCCCGGCGCGCGAGGACCGCGAACATGCGCGCCGCGAGGCCGGGGGTCGAGGCCAGCCGCGCCCCGACGATGGAGATCTTGGCGACGTCGCCCTCGACCACGCAGCCGCTCGTCACCCCCTCGGCTTCCCAGACCCGGGCGAGCTCCTGCGCGCCTGCGACGAACTCCTTGTCGAGGATGAACGTGATGCGGCCCTGGTGGGCAGAGCTCGCGCTCTGA
The DNA here is from genome assembly GCA_965206705.1 of Vicinamibacterales bacterium. Classification (GTDB taxonomy): domain Bacteria; phylum Acidobacteriota; class Vicinamibacteria; order Vicinamibacterales; family UBA8438; genus JAJEEA01. The sequence continues at coordinate 526,254 of CBDBKJ010000004.1, forward strand.
ATGATGAGCCGGACGTTGATGCCCCCGGCCGCCAGATCCTGAAAGACCCGTGCCGCGATGCCCGGCTCGTCCGGCACATCCAGCAACGTGAACTTCGCGATCTTCGCGTCCCCGGTGACCGCGACCACCTCGGCTTGTTCCATGATGCTTGCCGCTCCTCGAATCCACGTGCCTTCACGCAGGTGGAAGCTGCTGCGCACGTGAATCGGCACGCCGTACTCCATGCACACTTCGGCGGCGCGGGGGTGCAGGACCTTGGCGCCGCTCGATGCCATCTCGATGGCCTCCTCGTAGCTGATCTCCGCCCACTGTCTCGCCCCCGGCACCCGCGACGGATCGGCGGAGAACACGCCGTCCACGTCGGTGCAGATCTCGCAGGCATCGGCGCCGAGAGCCGCCGCCAGGGCCGCCCCGGTGATGTCGCTCCCCCCGCGGCCGAGCGTCGTGACGTCGTCGGTGTCGCTGATGCCCTGGAAGCCGGTCACGATGACGACCCGGCCGGCGTCGAGCTCGGCGCGAATGCGCGCGGTGTCGATGGTCCGGATGCGGGCGACGTTGAACACCCCGTCGGTGCGAATTCCGCACTGCGGCGCGGTGAGGGAGATGGCGGGAATGCCCCGATTCTGGAGGGCCAGGCCGAGCAGCGAGACGGTGACCTGCTCGCCGGTCGAGAGCAGAAGATCCATCTCGCGGCCCGCGGGGTGGTCGGAGACCTGATGGGCGAGGCCGACGAGGTCGTCGGTGGTGCTGCCCATGGCCGACAGCACCACCACCAGCTGCGGGGTCTCGGCCAGGTTCCGTCCGATCCGGTCGGCGATGGCGAGAATGCGCTCTGCCGTCGCCACCGACGTCCCCCCGTACTTCTGCACGACCACCGAACGCGCGCCGCCCGCCCGTGCGGTCATCGATTTTCCCCGTCCGGAGCGGCGGCGGCGCCGACCGGTCCGGACGCCGCCTCGTCGCCGAGCTGCGCCGACAACTGATGCAGGAACAGTCCGACGTCGGTCACGATGCCCGCGGTCTGGGACGATCCGCGATCCGCGAGCTTCGTCACCACCGCCGGGTTGATGTCCACGCACACCACGCGCACCGAGGCAGGCAGCATGTTGCCGACGCCGATGCTGTGGAGCATGGACGACAGCATGATCACGAGCCTGACGCCGTCCAGCATCTCGGCGTACCGCTCCTGCGCCTCGACGAGATCCATCAGGGTATCCGGCAGCGGCCCGTCGTCGCGGATGCTGCCGGCGAGGACGTAGGGCACGTCCCGCACGATCAGGTCATGCATGACCCCCGAGCGGAGGTGCCCCGCGTCGACCGCGTTGCGCAGGCCGCCGACCCGGCGAATCACGTTGATGGCCCGCATGTGGTTCTTGTGTCCCTCGTCGACGGCGACCCCGGCGTCGAGGTCCACCCCGAGCGACGTGCCGAAGAAGGCGTGCTCGACGTCGTGCACGGCGAGGGCGTTGCCCGCCAGCAACCCGTCGACCCATCCGTGCCGGATGAGCCCGCTCAGATAGCCGCCGCCGCCGCTGTGCATCACCACCGGTCCCGCCACGACGACGATGCGTCCGCCCTCCGCCTTGACCTCCCGCATCATGCTGACGACCCGGGACACGCTGACCTCCACCCGCCGTTCGGTCGAGACGTCGCCGGTCATGAAGGCGAAGCCGAGGCGGTCGCGTTCCTGGAACTCGGGCAGGACCCGGACTCCGTCGACTCCGCAGACGACCTGATCCCCGCGTCGGACGTTGCGGAGCGTGCGGCAGGCCGCCCGGCCGTCGCGCACCACCACGACCGCGTCCATCCGCTGCCGCTCCACGTCGACCCAGCGGCTGCCGTGGCGAATCTGCGTCCGGTGGTTCGTGGTCGAGTAGAAGTCGTCGGGGACAAAGCCGTCGCCGGCCGCGGCCAGGCGAACCTCGCCCTGCGGCCGGGGATGACATCCCAGGGGGATCAGCTCTTCGACCAGGTCACGGAGCCCCTCGCGGGTATCCGTCGAGACCCGCAGCTCGAGCTGCGAGAACTCGTCGTTGTTGCGGCCGATCGAGAACTGGAGCACGTCGAAGCGGGCGCGGCGCTCGATGACCTTGTCGAAGACCGCGGCCAGCAGCCGCGAGTCGATGAGGTGGCCCTCCGCCTCGACGATCTCGCTGAACGATTCCGGGGAGCTGGTTCCGGCAGCCACGATGCACCCTCTCAGGATTGTACCGGCTGGCCGGTCCGCGACGCCATGAACGCTTCGAACTCGCGCAACGACCGGCCGATTCGGGTCGTTTCCGTCGGATGGTCGGCCATGACGTGCGCCGTCTTGTACCCGTTGCCGGTGATGCAGACGACGATCGATTCGTCCTTCGGGATCGTCCCCGCCTTCAGGAGGTTGATGGTGGCGGCGAGGGTCGTGCCGCCGGCCGGCTCGGTGAAGATGCCCTCGGTCCGGGCCAGCAACGCTATCGCGTCCAGGATCTCGGGGTCGGTGGCCCGCGCCCCCGATCCGCCGGTGCGCCGGATCGTGTCGAGCACCTGATAGCCGTCCGCCGGATTGCCGATCGCGATCGACTTGGCGATGGTGTTCGGCCGCACCGGTTCCGGATGTTCGGCCCCGGTCTCGAGCGCATTGATCACCGGTGCGCATCCCGCCGCCTGCGCGGCGTGAATGGCCGGCAGCTCGCCGTCCACCAGCCCCACCTCGCGGAGCTCGCGGAAGGCCCGGCCGATGCGCGGCAGCAGCGTGCCGCCCGCCACCGGCGACACCACGTGTTGCGGATAGCGCCACCCCAGCTGCTCGACGATCTCGAACCCGTAGGTCTTGGCGCCCTCGGCGTAGTAGCTACGCAGGTTGATGTTGGCGAATGCCCACCCGTACCGTTCACCCGCCTGCGTGCACAGACGGTTGACGTCGTCGTAGGTGCCGTCGATCTTCACGATGTGGGGGCCGGCGACGGCCGAGCCCAGGATCTTGCCGGGCTCCAGATCCTGCGGAATGAACACGTAGCAGATCAGGCCGAGCCGCGCGGCGTGAGCGGCCACGCTGTTCCCGAGGTTGCCGGTCGAGGCGCAACCCAGGGTCTCGAATCCGAGTTCGACGGCCCGGGTGGCGGCTACCGGCACGACCCGATCCTTGTAGGACAGCGTGGGATGGTTCACCGAGTCGTCCTTCAGATAGAGCTCGGCCACCCCGAGCTCGCGGCCCAGCCGATGGGCCCGCACCAGCGGGGTGCATCCGGAGTCGAGGCCGGTCCGGGGCTCTCCGGTGATCGGGAGCAGCTCGCGATAGCGCCACAGATTGCGCGGCCTTGCCGCGATGGACTCGCGGGTGAGCGTCCTCCGCACCGTGTCGTAGTCGTAGCAGGCCTCGAGCGGACCGAGGCACTGATCGCAGACGTACAACGCTTCGGATGGAAACCCGGTCTTGCACATCGCACACCGCAGACCGGAAAACGCATTCATGGACGTCCCTCCCCTCTCGCTCGGGTCCGCCAGGACCCCTTCACTCGCGCCGTGTGGGTGCAGCGCTCACTCCGCTGATGCACGATCGGTCCCGTTGGACCGGTCGACGAACATCGGCAGCCAGAGCGGCGGCCGCACGTGGAAATCGAATCGCTCGACGTCGGCCAGCGCCGCCGCCACCGACGCCGAGCTGCAAGACTCGAGGGTCATGACGAACGGCAGCCCGGTCTTCGGCCACCCCGGCTCCTGCAGCACCGCGTCCAGGTTGATCCCGTGGTGCGAGAAGACCTGCGCCAGATTCGCGATGATGCCCGGACGGTCGGCAATCATGAACCGGACGTAGTGCGGCGACTCGAACGTGCGGACCACCGGTGACGACTCGCCGGACGCCGGCAGCCAGCCGTCCGCCGCCGGTGCGTCCCGGCGCGCGATCGCCATCAGATCGGAGACCACCGCGACCGCGGTCGGGGCGCCGCCGGCGCCGAACCCCGAGAACGCCGTCTCTCCGCCGAAGTCGCCGTCGACCACCACGATGTTCCGGCTGCCGCCGACGCGTCCCAGCGCCGACGCCTCGGACACCAGGGCCGGCTGCACCGCCGCATGCAGGCCGCCGGTGTCCGGAACCAGCTCGGCCCGCGCCACCTGCCGGATGGCGCATCCCAACCGGCGGGCGTAAGCGAAATCGATGGCGGCGACCGGGGTGATCGGCTGTACGGGGATGTCGTCGACGTCCACCACGCGGCCGAGGCCGACGCCGACGAGAATCGCGAGCTTGGCCTGGGCGTCGTACCCGTCGACGTCCGCGGAGGGATCGGCCTCGGCGTACCCGAGCCGCCGCGCTTCCGACAGGGCGTCCTCGAAGGACAGGTTCGTGCACTCCATCCGGGTCAGGATGTAGTTGCACGTGCCGTTCAGGATCCCCTGAATCCGCCGCAGGCGATCCCCGGCCACGCCCTCCCGCAGTCCCCGAAGAATCGGGATTCCTCCCGCCACCGCCGCCTCGAACAGCAGATGGCGGCCCTGCCGGCCGGCCTCCCGCAGCAGCGCGGGGCCGCTGTACGCCATCACCTGCTTGTTGGCGGTCACCACCGACTTGCCGGCGGCCAGCGCCTGCTCTATCCACGTCCGGGCCGGCTCTCGTCCGCCGATCAGCTCGACGACGACGTCCACCGGACTGTCGAGCAGCGTCTGGAAGGAATCGGTCCACACCACGTCCGACCCCGCCCAGTCGGCGCGCTTGCGGGCGACGTTCCGGTTGCAGACGTGCGTGAGCCGCAGGCCGGGATGGGCACCGCTGGCGAGGATGCGCGCCACCGCCTCGCCCACCGTCCCGAAACCGGCGATGCCCACGGTGCACTCGCCCCGGGTCGGTCGACTGGCCATCTCCACGTTCATGCGACTGTGCAAAAAAAAACCATCATCCGGTGCGGATGATGGCGTGTCGGACCCTGCCGGTTCTCCGGCTACATCACCCGCTGTACCCGCGCGGAGCGGGCGCCATGGTGGGAACCGCAACCGGAAACGTCGTGTTTGACTTCATTGCCTGCCTGCATCTCAGCGGATGACACGCCTCGGCACACCAAAGCGCATTTTACACCGCGTGCCGCCCGGCAAGTCAACCCGGAGCCTTGTCCAATGAGAAGTGAGCCTGAAGGGAGGATTGATTCCAACGTGAGATGAGCCTGAAGGGAGCTGGGTCCCGGATCATCGGAGGATGATCGTGAAGCTCGACACCCAGCGCCTGCAGACCCTGGACCAGGTTCGGGAGTTCCTTGCCGGCAGCCGACCGCTCGACCTGCAGCCGCAGACCCGGGCCGAGGCCTACGCGTTCGTGGCCGAGACCCTGCAACGGTTCGACTACCCCCGCCAAGGGAAGGCCGACAAAGGCCTGATCCGCCGCTTCCTGGTCAAGGTGACCGGCTTCTCACGAGCGCAGGTCACCCGCCTGCTGCACCGGCACCGGACCACAGGCGCCATCACCGACCGCCGCCGCCCCCGGCGCCCCTTCCCACGCCGCTACACCAAGGCCGACATCGGGCTGCTTGCCGAAGTCGATGCCCTCCACGGCACCCTCTCCGGTCCGGCCACCCGCAAGCTCTGCGTCCGGGCCTTGCACCTGTTCGGCGACCGCCGCTTCGAGCGCCTTGCCGCCATCTCCAACGGACACCTCTACAACCTGCGCCACTCGACCACCTATCAACGCCGCCGCGGGACGATGCCCGCGCCGACCCGCCCCGTGCACATCGCCATCGGCGAGCGGCGCCGGCCCCAGCCCTTCGGGCAACCCGGCTACCTGCGGGTCGATTCGGTCCACCAAGGAGACCTCGACGGCATCAAGGGCCTTTATCACCTCAACCTCGTCGACGAGGTCACCCAGTTCCAGTTCGTCGGCTCGGTCGAGCGCATCGACACGTCCTGTCTCGCCCCCGTCCTCGAAGCCCTGCTCCGGGCGTTCCCCTTCAACGTCCGCGGATTCCACACCGACAACGGTTCGGAGTTCATCAACCGCAAAATCGCCGCCTTGCTGCAAGCCCTCCACATCGACGAGTTCACCAAGTCCCGCCCCCGCCGCAGCAACGACAACGCCCTCGTCGAGAGCAAGAACGGCTCGGTCATCCGCAAGCACCTCGGATACGGCCACATCCCCAGCCGGTACGCTGAACGCGTCAACGCCTTCACCCAGCAGAGCCTCTCCCCCTACCTCAACTTCCACCGCCCCTGTCTCTTTCCCGTCGAAGAGGTCGACGCCAAGGGCCGCGTCCGAAAACGCTACCCTTACGCCAACGTCATGACCCCCTACGAGAAGCTCAAGTCGTTGCCCAACGCCGCCGCCTGCCTCAAGCCGGGGACCGCCTTCGACGAGCTCGACGCCATCGCCGCCGCCCTGAGCGACAACGAGGCGGCACGCGCCCTCAACCAAGCCCGCGACCGCCTGTTTGCCGCCATCGACCCCGCCGCCTGAAACACCACGCGACGGGCGGCGTTGACCCGCAGCCCGGTGTCGCTGGAGCTTGGCCACCGGGTCGCCGCCGCGGCGGGCGGAGGGTCGGGCGGAGGCCGCCCGGGTGGGCCGGGGTGTCAACGCGCTGCCCGCGTCCTTCCGCCGCGCTCCGGCCGTGCGGGTGACATCAGCCCTCCCGCCGCTCCAAATGGGAGTGATGGGCTTGGTGGCCCGGTCTGGACAGCACGTCCCGGCCGTCCACTACTACGGGGTGCCCAGGAAGGGCGGCCAGCGGTACTCGACCAGGCGGGCGCCTGACCGGAACCGCCGCCGACGCCGCCGACGCCGCGCCGGCCGGGGACACCAGGTACCGCGGGCGGTCAGAGGGTTGACCTCGATGTGCGTCGTCCCGGCCGGGCGAAGAGGGGCCACTGACCGTGCCGTCGGAACGCGCGGCGCGATCTCCCGACGGCGCAGGACCTGGACCGCGACACAAAACAGGGACGGGGCGGTCACCAGGGCCCGATAGGCACAACCGGGGGGGCATCACCCCTCGGCTGACTCCGCCCCCTGCACCACCCCGAACTCACCGTGGCCTGGGCCAGCGCCGGGGGCCATGGACGCCGCCGCTCCCATGGACGCAAAGAACGCGCCCACAGGCAGCTTGCAAAACCGCCAAGAACGCGGTTTCGCACAGCGCCCACAGCCATCCTCTTCCCTTTTCATCAAGAGCCCAAAGAGAAGACTCCGTGCTTTGCAGCAATCCTCGAAGCGCGCACCCGACCATGACCGAAGCTCGCGCCACAACCCTCGTCGCCGCCATGACAGATAATGTCGGTCAGCGTGCGCCGGCTCTCCGTAGCCCGCGCCAGGATCCCTGTTTCGATCCGCTGATTCGGTCGCCCGTCACCTCGGCTCACGTGCCGCCGCTTCAGGCTCATCTCTGGATTGGAACGGACTTCCCGGCGCGGGCCGGAACCCCTGGAGGCGGCGCGGTTCCGGGACACGCCGCTTCTGCTCCCTCTCGCGAAAACCCCTGTACGCCGGTTGACACCTGACAGACCGAGGAGTAGTATCCGCCGCACCTCCGTCCGGGTGGCGTCTCATGCCCAACCCCTCCAAGTGGCAGTCCCTTCCCACCGAAGCCATAAACCCCCTTTCGATAGCGATAGATCAGGCGTCCACGGAAGAGATCGCCGAGCTGATGCTGAAGGAGGACCGCCGCATCATCAAGGCGGTGCAGCGCGAGAAGGGGCGCATTGCCATCGCCGCCGATCTGATCACCGAGGCGTTCGGCAAGGGCGGCCGCCTCGTCTTCGTCGGGGCCGGCACCAGCGGGCGTCTCGGCGTGCTCGAGGCGGGGGAGATGCCCCCGACCTTCAGCACGCCGCCGCACCTCGTGCAGGCGGTCATGGCGGGTGGACGCGAGGCTTTCTTCAAGTCGCGCGAGGGGGTCGAGGACAACTTCGAAGAGGGCGGCCGGGCCGTGCGGCGCCTGCGTCTGACGAGCAAGGACGTGCTCGTCGGGATATCCGCCAGCGGCATGACCCAGTTCGTCCGGGGAGCGCTGACCCGGGCCCGCCGGTCGGGGGTGAAGATCGTCTTCGTCACCTGCTGGCCGGGCAGCGAGCTCCAGACGTTCGTCGACGTCATCATCGCCCCGGAGGTGGGACCGGAGGTCATCGCCGGATCGACCCGGTTGAAGGCCGGCACCGCCACGAAGATGGTGCTGAACATGCTGACCACGATCTCGATGGTCCGCATCGGCAAGACCTACGGCAACCTGATGGTGGACGTGCAGACCGGCTCGGAGCAGCGCCGGAGCCGCGCCCGCAACATCATCACGACGGTGACCGGTCTCGACTATGACGCGGCCGGCGTCCTGCTCGGCCGCGCGAAGTGGAACGTCAAGGCGGCGATCGTGATGGAGAAGACCGGCGACACCTATGCGAAAGCCCTCGTCCGCATCCGGCGGGCCGGCAACCTCGTCCGCCAGGCCATCGGTGAAGACGCGATCCCGCGGCTCCGCCAGCGGTTGACGCGGCCCTGACCGCCCACCCGACGGCGGTCCCGAAGGAGCGGACGCTCGTCGCGGCGGCCTCCGGACCAGACCGGGCGCGCCGGAACCGCACCTCCCCCATGGGCCTGCTCGACCTCGCAGTCATCGTCGTCTACACGGCGGGCACGCTCTCGCTGGGCCTCTTCCTCGCGCGCGGTCAGGCGACCGTCCGCGACTACTTCGCGACCGGCCGGCGGGCGCCGTGGGTCGTGGTGATGGCCTCCATCGTCGCGACGGAGACCAGCACCGCAACCCTGATCAGTGTCCCGGGGTTCGCGTTCGGGACCGACCTGACGTTCCTGCAACTGGTCTTCGGATACCTCGCGGGGCGGGCGCTCATCACCGTGCTCCTGCTGCCGGGCTACTTCCGGGGCGAGTACCTCACCGCCTACCAGGTCCTCGCGGAACGCTTCGGCGCCGGGGTGGGCCGCCTCGCCGCGGCCATCTTCCTGGCGACGCGGAACCTCGCCGACGGCCTCCGGCTCATGGCCGCCGGACTCGTGCTCGGCGCCGCCCTCCTCGCCTGGCCGGCCGCGGGGGCAGCCGCCGCGGCGCTGGTCCCGGGGCTCGCGCCGGCCACCACCCTGCTCGTGGCGTCGATCCTGGCGGTGGGCGCGGTCACCATCGTCTACACCTGCCTCGGCGGTCTGACCGCGGTCCTCTGGACGGACATGGCGCAGCTCGCGGTGTATCTCGGCGGCTCGGTGGTCGCGGCCGTCGTCCTCCTGAATCTGATCCCGGGGGGATGGCCGGAGGTGGCCGCCACCGGGTCCGAGGCCGGGCGGTTTCGCCTGTTCGACTTCTCGCTGGACCCGACCCGAAGCTACACGTTCTGGTCGGGCCTCGTGGGCGGCGCCTGTCTCACCGTCGCCACCCACGGCACCGATCAGTTGATCGTGCAGCGCTACCTGTGCAGCCGGTCCCGAGCCGGGGCCCGCAAGGCGCTGCTGTGGAGCGGCGTCGTGGTGCTCGGGCAGTTCGTTCTCTTCCTGATCATCGGGGTCATGCTCTACGTCTACTACACGGGCCAGGCCCCGGACCTGCTGGCGGCGCTGTCCCGCGACGGGCAGTTGCAGACCGACTGGATCTTCCCCGCGTTCATCGTCACCGAGCTGCCGTCCGGCGTGCGCGGCCTCATGGTCGCCGCGATCATCGCGGCGGCGATGTCCACGCTGTCGTCGTCCCTGACCGCGTCGTCGTCGACCACCCTCGCAGACTTCTACCTTCCGGCCACCCGCGGCGCGAGGACGGCCCGACACTACCTCTCGGTGGCCCGCCGCGGCACCGTGGCCTGGGGCGTCGTGCAAATAGTGGTGGCGCTCGCCGCGATTCCGCTCTCGCAACGGATCGTCGACGAGGTGCTGGGCATCTCGTCGTTCACCAACGGCCTCATCCTGGGGGTCTTCCTGCTGGGCCTTGCCGGTTATCGCCGGAATACGACCGCGTATGCCGGTATTGCCAGCGGCGGGGCCGGCATGCTGGCCATCCGACTGTTCACGGACCTTTCCTGGCAGTGGTACGTCCTCGCCGGCGCCGCCATCACCCTCGCGGCGGGCTGGACGGCAGACCGGGCAGCCGCGCGGAAGACGGCACGGGATGGATAGGCGCCAGCCGGCGTTCGCCCCCGTGGCGCGGCTGATCGACGACGCGATCCGCGGGCGCGCCTTCCCGTGCGCGGCCATCGAGGTCGGCGGCAGCGCCGGACCCGTCTGGAGCCATGCCGCCGGCACCCTCTCGTACGAGGAGGAGGACGAGGCCGCCACCCTCGACACCGTCTTCGATCTGGCGTCCCTGACGAAGGTCCTCGCGACGAGCACGGTCCTGATGCGGCTGGTCGACGCGCAGGCCGTCACCCTCGCCGACCGCGTCGGCGGCCGGCTGGCCGACTGGCGCGGGAGCGATCGCGAGACGGCGACGGTCGCCGACCTGCTCGAACATGCCGGCGGCCTGACCGCCCATCTGCCGTTCTTCCGGGACCATCGCGGGCGTGTCGACTATCAGCACGCCATCTGCACCCTGCCCCTGGAGTACCCGCCGCGGAAGCGGTCGGTCTACAGCGACCTCGGATTCATCCTGCTCGCGTTCATCGCCGCCGACGCGGCCGGCGCCGGCCTCGACGAGCAGTTCGACGAGGTCGCCAGCCAGCTCGGGATCGGCGATCTGCGCTTTCGACCGCCCGCGGCGTGGCGTTCGCGGACCGCGCCGACCGAGGTCGACCCGTGGCGGGGCCGCCTTCTCCGCGGCGAGGTGCACGACGAGAACGGCTGGGCCCTGGGCGGGGTTGCGGGTCACGCCGGCCTGTTCGGGACCGCGCCAGCGGTGGGCCGCTTCGCCCGGGCTGCCCTGGAAACGTTGCAGGGGCGGCCGCGGCTCGCCCGGCCGGAGACGTTCGCGCGCTTCGTGCAGCGCACCCGCGTGCCCGGCAGCTCGCGGGCGCTGGGGTGGGATACGATGCTCGTCACCTCGTCGTGCGGGCGCTCGCTGTCCCCCGCCGCCTTCGGGCATACCGGGTTCACCGGCACGTCCCTGTGGATGGACCCGGTGCGGGATCTGTATGTCGTGCTGCTGACCAACCGGGTCCACCCGAGCCGGTCCAACGAGGCCATTCTCCCGGTCCGCCCCGCCGTGCACGAGGCGGTGGTCCGCGCGCTGGAAGGCGGCAGCTGAAGCCGCGCCATGGTCCTCACCGCGCTCGACTGGCTCATCCTCGCCGGCTTCCTGCTCCTGCCCGTCGCCGTCGCCCTGTCCGTCGCGGGACGCGCCCGCGAGAGCCTGCGCCAGTACTTTCTCGCCGGCGGCGAGCTGCCCTGGTGGCTCGCGGGCACGTCGATGGTGGCGACGACGTTCGCGGCCGATACGCCGCTTGCGGTGACCGGCATCGTCGCCCGCGACGGGGTCGCCGGCAACTGGATCTGGTGGAGTGGCGCGTTGGGCAGCATGCTGAGCGTGCTGTTCTTCGCCCGCCTGTGGCGGCGGGCGGGCATCCTGACCGACGTGGCGTTCGTCGAGATCCGCTACCACGGGCGAGCGGCGCGCCTCCTGCGCGGGTTTCGCGCCCTCTATCTGGGGCTGCCCATCAACTGCATCATCATCGGCTGGGTCAACCTCGCGATGGCCAAGATTCTCGAGGTCACCCTGGGGTGGACGCGGCTGACCGCGGTCTTCGCGGGTCTCGCGCTGACCGGCGGCTACGTGGCGGTATCCGGTCTGCGGGGCGTCGTGGTGACGGACCTGATCCAGTTCGTTCTCGCCATGGCCGGCGCCCTCGCCGTCGCGTTCTTCGCCCTCCGCGCGCCGGAGGTCGGCGGCCTCGCCGGGCTCGGCGAGCAGCTTCCCGAGACCACATTCTCCCTCTTGCCCGCCGTCGGCCCGTCCGCTCCCGGCGCCGGATCGACGCTGAGCCTCTCGCTCGCGGCGTTCGTGGCCTACCTGGGGGTCCAGTGGTGGGCGAGCTGGTATCCCGGCCAGGAGCCGGGCGGCGGCGGATACCTGGCCCAGCGGATGATGTCGGCGCGCGACGAGCGCCACGCGGTGCTGGCGACGTTCTGGTTCACCCTGGCGCACTACTGTCTCCGCCCCTGGCCGTGGGTCCTCGCCGCGCTCGCCGCGCTGATTCTGTATCCGGACATCGCGGACCGCGAGGCGGGATACGCCATGATCGTCCGCGACCACCTCCCCGCTGGCTGGCGCGGGCTGGTGCTCGGCAGTTTCGTGGCCGCGTTCATGTCGACGATGTCGACCCAGCTCAACTGGGGCGCCTCCTACCTCGTGCACGACGTCTACGCGCGCTTCCTGCGTCCGGACGCAGGGACCGCCCACTACGTCCGCGCCGCCCGCGTCGCCACCCTCGGCATCATGGTCCTGAGCGCGGGGGTCACGCTGTATCTGGACAGCATCCGCCAGGCGTGGGAGCTGATTCTCGAGGCGGGCGCGGGCATCGGGCTGGTGCTGATTCTGCGCTGGTACTGGTGGCGCATCAACGCATGGTCGGAGATCGCGGCGATGGTCGCGCCGGTCGTCGGCCTCTTCCTGCTGGCCCGGTTCACCACCATCGCCTTCCCCGAGTCGCTGCTGTACCTGGTGGCCTGGACCACCGCGTGCTGGCTGGTGGTGACGTGGCTCACGCCCCCCGAGCCGGATGCGACGCTCGCGGCGTTCTACCGGCGGGTGCGCCCCGGCGGGCCGGGGTGGGCGCGGGTGGCGGCCCGCCTCGGTGAACCGGCGCCGGCGCCGATCCGGGGCCAACTGATCGACTGGCTCGCCGGGCTGGGGCTGATCTACGGCACCCTGCTGGGTACCGGGGCGCTGGTGCTCCCGGCCGGCGGCCCGGCCTGGCCGTATCTCGGGACGGCCGTCGTGAGCGCGACCGTCCTCTACCGCCGCATCGACGCGCGCGGGTGGGCAGGCGTCGCCGGATGACAGTCCTGGCGCCCTCGTCACGCCTTGCCGCACGGGCGCCCTTCACCCCGTTGGCGCCCTTGCCCGCCTCGGTGCGAGGCGGGGTTCCGCTACGCTGCTAACATATCGACATGCGCCCGGGCGGACGCCCCCGAAACCTGCGCTCCGAGTCCGGCTACGCCATGGCCGGTCTGCTCGTCGCCATCGGCATCATGGGCGTCCTGATGTCGGTGGCGATGCCATCGTGGCGCACCGTCACCAATCGCGAGAAGGAAGCGGAGCTGCTGTTCAGGGGCCAGCAGTACATGCGGGCCGTCGATCTGTATCAGCGGCGCTTCCCCGGCGCCTACCCGACCGACCTCGACATGCTCGTCGAGCAGCGCTTCCTCCGCCGCGCGTACCCGGACCCGATGACCGGAGAGCCGTTCCGGATCCTGACGCAGGGCTCGGCCGCGGCCGCCCTGGGCGAGGCGACTCCCTCGGACGAGACTCCCGACGAAGGGCGGCGCTCGGACCGCATCGGGCGAGATCCGTTCGACTCGCGCGGTTCGGGCCTGGCGCGCCGATCCGAGAGCACTCTGGCGAGTCCGTTCTCGCAGGCCTTCGGCGCCGACGACGAGCTGGGCGGCATCGTGGGGGTGGTCAGCCGGTCCCCCGAGGAGTCTCTCCGAGAGTACAACGGCGCCACGCGCTACGACCAGTGGCTCTTCGTCCACCAGCCGCAGGCGGCGGTCGCGGGTGCGCCGGGGGCGGGCGGCGGAATCGGCGTCGGACAGGATGGCCGCGCCGGCCTCGGCGGCGCGGCGGGACGGCTCGATGGCGGCGGCCTCCCACAACGAGGCGGCGGGGGCGACTTCGGAGACGGAGCCGGCCGGGGCCGGATACGGGGCCGATAGCCCCCGGAGCTTTGCGGCGAGGCGGGAAGACGGGACGCGACCGGCCTCTTTGGACGGCCCACGGCCCGCGGCTGCGGAGATGGGGCCGCCCCCGGCCGGGGGCGCCGGCGATAGTTTCCGGTCGACACATCGCCGGGCGGCTCGGTGGACGGCTCCGGCCGTCCGGCGGCGGGTGCCGGGCCGAGCGCACTCGCCCCTTCACCACTCGGCGTAGGGCGACCCGTCGAAGCCGGTACCCCTCGCACCGCTCCGGACGTCGAAGACGCCCTGGGCGAGAGGATCGGCCGGGTCGTACTCGGCCAGGACCGCCTGCCAGGTCGCCGTCGACAGCGTGAACGGATCCTGCGGAATCGCCCGCAGATACCCCTCGGCGACCAGACTCTCCAGCGCCGGCGGATACTCGTTCCGATCCGCATGGTACTGGTCGATGGCGTCGCGCATGCGAAAGAGGTCCTCTTTCAGCACCGCTTCCCGGGCGCGCGTCACCGCCGTCCCGTAACCGATCATCGCGATGGCCGCGAGGGTCGCCACCAGGGAGACCACCACCAGCAGCTCGATGAGGGTCCAGCCCGCGGCCGGGCGCGTTCCAGCCGCCGGCCGCGACTCCGTGCGGCGGGTTCGCAACGCCCTGGTCGTCACCGGTCGCATCGTCACCACTCGCGGTAGGGCGTGCCGTCGAGCGCGGTCGCCCTCGACCTCGTGTACACGTCGTACACGTTGTCGCCGCTCCAGCGCGGCGAATCGGGATCGTCCTCGTACGAACGCAGCCCCCAGTCCCGGCTCTGCGTCATCGGATCGAACGGAATACGTCTCAGAAAGCGCATCTTCCGGCCGGACGCGTCGTTGAGGACCTCGACCCCCTCGACCAGGACATCGAGACTCGCGGGGTACCCTTCGTTGCCCGCTTCCACGTCGAATCCGCCGATCACGCCGAGATCGACGGCGTCCTTGTGCCGGTCGATCGCCGTGCGCATGTCCCGCAACCCCCGCCGCAGCTCGGCCTCCCGCTGGCGCTGCATCGTCACCCGGGTCAGCGGCATGACCGCGGACGCCAGCACGAGCAGGATCGCCGAGACCACGAGCAGCTCGACGAAGCTGTATCCCGATGCGGCCCCGGCCCGGGCGCGAAGCGCGTGCATGACCCCCACCCGCTTCCTCATGGCCCGGATGCCGCCTCTGCCGCCGAGGCGGTCTCCGACGCATCGCGATAGTACGTCGACACCCCGAGGGTCAGCACGAGGCCCTCCTCCGATTCGTTCCCCTGGCTCAGGACGACCTCCTCGACGAGGATGAACTCGGGAGCCGTCTCGAGCACGTGGATGAAACGGCGAACATCCTCGTAATCCCCGGCGAGCACCATCGTCGTTCGCAGTCTCGACAGCCGGCTGCCGCGTTCCCGGTCCGCCACGCTGCTCTGACGCTCGAGCACGAGGGCGGAATCGGCGGCCAGCCGATCGAGGTACGGCAGGAGGATGGCCCGGGCGCCGGCGAAGTCGGGCGGGAGCACCTCGGAGTAGAACTGCTCGAGCCGGCCTTCCGCCCGGGACGTGCTCGCGCTGGTCTCGGCCGCCGTCCGGTAGCCGGCGCGCACCTGGGCGAGCCGGGTCTCCGCCGCCGCGGCGCCGGTCTCGGCCTGGGCGACCTTCCTCGACCAGGGGTACAGGGCGAGCGCGTAGAGCAGGCAGTCCACCAGCAGCACGAGCCCGACGGCCGTCACCAGCCGCCGGTTGTCCGAGACGATTCGCCGCAGCAGCGTCGTCGACATTCCGGTTCGAATCTCCGCTGGGCAAGGGCGACGCGATTCAGCGGCCGGCGGCGGGCCCGGCCTCGGCGGCGGGCGGCGCCGGCGACGGCTCCCCCGCGTCCGCCGCGGGCTCTCCCTCGCGCGCGCCGTCGACGGCATCGACGTCGAGCGGCGCCGACTCGAGGTAGAGGCCCCGGACGATGGCACGATACATCCCGTCGTCGGTCAGCTCCACCTGACGGTTCAGCACCCCGATGAACGCGCCCGAGGTCTCGAGCGACGTCACGAACCGGCTGATGGAATCGAGGCGCCGGCCCAGCACCCCCATCGCCACCTCGACCCTGCCCGGCTCGATCTCCGGACGCACCTCGGTCACCATCACGTCCGGCGGCAGGGTGGTCTCGATACGGTTGAAGAAGTCGGTCCACGAGAACACCCGCTGGGTGATCAGGGTGTTGGCTTCCCGCGTTGCGTCGGCCAGCGCCGTCAGATCCTGCGGGGTCGCGGCGCGCTGAGCCTCGGCGGCGCGGGCCGCGAGATCGGCGGTGGCGCGCATCGCCTGTTCCATGCGTGCGTTGAGACCCCCGTTGCGGCGGGCAAGGTCGACGAGCCGCACCACCCCCGCCGCGAGAACCACGAGGCCGAGCGCCGCCACCAGGCCGAGCGCCACCCGGACGATACGCTCGTTGTAGAAGGGCCGGGTCGCAAGACTGGTCCGCAGCATCACTGTCAGCAACATACCACGGGTCGCGCGCGGCAACCGGCGCGGTGCGCCGGCCGTTCAGGCCCCGGCGCCCCCGGGTGTCTGCTCGCGCACGAGCAGACCGGCGGAGGCCGCGACCGCGCCGGAAAGCAGGTCGCCGTCGTCCGCCGGCCCGGTCGACCGGTTCACCGCGATGGGGGTCACGACGGTGTCGAGATGGGTCCCGATCAGGCGGCGCAGGTGCGCGACGTCGCCGGCCGTGGCCCCGTCCATGCTGACCGCCAGCAACACGCGCTCGTACCCGCCGCCCCCCAGGCGATCCTCGTAGTACATCGTGGTCTGGTGCACCAGATCCACCAGATCGTCATCGCCGACACCGGCCGGCCGGTGCCGAAACAGAATCAGGTGTCCCCGGCGCACGACCGCGATCGACCAGTATGCCCCGGCCGCGTGGACGAGCAGCCAGTCGGGGTCGGCGGGCGGACCGTCCGCGAGCACCGCATTTATCAGGCTGAAGCTGGCCAGATCCACGACCCCCGCGTGTCCCCCGCCCCGGGCGCACGCGCCCTCGTACTCCTCCACGATGTCCCGCCGCATCAGGCTCACGACGAACTCCCGCCCTCCACCCTCGACAGGGGCTCCGGGCGCGCAGGCCACCTGGGCATCCTCTATCCGGAACGGTGCGGTCCGCCGCGCCTGCCAACGCACGAGCTGGTCGAGATCGGCGGCGCGGGCCGGCACCTTCTCGAACCGCAGCAGCGACACCTTGGCGGCGCTGTCGGGCACGACCAGGGCCACGCGCCGGGGCGCGCCGGGCAACGCCCGGCGCACCGCCCGAACGACGTCGCGCACCGTATCCGGCTCGGCGATGTTCGTGGCGTTGACGGCCGGGGTCACCACCCCGGGGGGCAGCGGCCGGGAGACGGCCGCCGCCACCCGGCGGCCCCGATCGAGAACGACGCCGGTGACGCGGTCGGCCGCGATCTCGATTCCCGCCGACGGGGCGGGGGCGGCGAACAGTCCGAGCAGGCGGGCGAGCGGGTTCATTTGACGAACGTGACCTTGTTGATCTCGTGCAGGGTGGTCAGGCCGGCCAGCACTTTCTCCACCGCGGACTCCCGCAGAAAACGCATGCCCTCGGCGCGCATCGCCTGCTTGATCTCCGAGGTCGGGGCGCGCGCGAGTATCAGCTCGCGGAGATGGTCGTTCAGGTCGAGCAGCTCGCAGAGCGCCGTGCGCCCGCGATAGCCGGTCCCGTTGCATTCGAGGCATCCGGTGCCTTCGAAGAACTCCCGGTCCCCCGCGATAGCCGGGTCGATGCCCGCTTCTTCCAGAACCGCGCCGCTCAACCGGACCGGCCGGCGGCACTCGGTGCACGTCATGCGCACCAGACGCTGGGCCATCACGCAGTTCAGCGACGAGATGAACTGATAGGCCTCGACGCCCATGTTCAGAAACCGCCCGAGCACGTCGAGCACGTTGTTGGCGTGCACCGTCGTGAAGACCAGGTGCCCGGTCAGCGCCGACTGGATGGCGATCTGCGCGGTCTCCGTGTCGCGGATTTCGCCGACCATGATCTTGTCGGGATCGTGACGGAGGATGGATCGCAGCCCGCGGGCGAAGGTCAGCCCCTTGCGCTCGTTGATCGGGATCTGGGTGACGCCGCGCAGCTGGTACTCGACCGGATCCTCGATGGTGACGATCTTGTCCTCGGGCGAATGGATCTCCGACAGCGCCGCGTAGAGCGTCGTCGTCTTGCCGCTGCCGGTCGGTCCCGTGACCAGCACCATGCCGTACGGCTCCTTGATCGCCCGGCGAAACCGCCGGAGCTCGGCGTCGGCGAACCCGAGAACGTCCAGGCGCAGCTCGCGGAACTGCTCGCTGATCGTCTCCTTGTCGAGAATGCGGATCACCGCGTCCTCGCCGTGCACCGTGGGCATGATCGAGACCCGGAAATCGATGGTCTTCCCAGGCACCCGCACCTTGAACCGGCCGTCCTGCGGAATCCGCTTCTCGGCGATGTCGAGCTCCGCCATGACCTTGATGCGCGAGAGGATGGCGCCATGGAACTGCTTGTCCACCGGGCGCATCGCCGGTTGCAGGGTGCCGTCGATGCGGTACTTCACGTGAACCGCGTCGTCCAGCGTCTCGACGTGAATATCGCTCGCGCGACGCTGCAGGCCCGTGTAGATCGTCGAGTCGACGAGCCGGATGATCGGGCTGATGTCGCTGGTGAGCCGCTCGACGGTCAGGCTGTCCTCGCCGCCCTCGTCCTCGTGGAGAATCTGCAGCTCGAAGCTCTCGGTCGCTTCGTCGAGGACCCGCTGCGACCCCTCGTTCTTCTTGAGAATGGACTCGATGGCCGACGACGTCCCCACCGTGACCCGGAGCGGGGTGTTCAGCAGCAGGGCCAGCTCGTCGATCTTCGGGAGGTCGATCGGGTCCGAGACCACGATGACCAGGGTCTCCCCCGCCTTGCGGTAGGGCACGAAGCCGTACCGCAGCATGAGGTCGGCGGGAATGGACCTGAACAGGTCCGCGTCCATGGTGAACCGGTCCATGTCCACGAACGCCACGCGGTAGCGCTCGGCGAGCCGGCGGGCCCGCGCGACCTCCTCCGCCTGGTCGGCCGGCCGCGACTCGCCGGCCGCCGGCAGGCCGCCCGGCTCGACCGCGCGCATCTCCGCACCCGGCTCGCCGCCGGCCGCCGCGGTCGGGTCGGGAGGGCTCATGCCAGGACCGATCCAAGCTGCAGAAGGGGCAGATAGAGCGCGACCAGGAGGGCGGCGATGACGAGCCCCATCACGATCAGCAGCACCGGCTCGATGATGGTCACGAACCGCCCGAGCCGGGTCTCGATCTCCTCGTCGAAGAAGTCGGCGACGCTCGTCAGCATGTCGCGCAACGCCCCCGTCGCCTCGCCGACTTCGACCATTCTGATGACGACCGACGGGAAGATCCCGCGCGCGGCCAGGGCCGCCGCGAACGCCTCGCCTTCGCGCACCCGTTGCCCGGCCACCGCCAGCTGATCCGCGTAGAACCGGTTGCCGAGGGCTCGCGACGCGACGTCGATGGCATCGACCAGGGGTATTCCGCCGCCGAGCAGGGTGGCCAGCGTGCGCGACATCTGTGACGTGGCGAACCGTCCCGCGATCGAGCCGATGCCCGGAAGCCGCAGCACCACCCGGTCGAGCAGCGCCGCCCGGCCCGGTCGCTGCAACCAGCGCCAGGCCGCCGCCACCGCGGCCCCCGTTCCCAGGACGATGAGCAGCAGATTGCCTCTCGCCGCGTTCGACACCGCCACGATCATGCGGGTCATCCGGGGCAGCTCGGCTCCGAACCCCCCGTAGAACGCTTCGAACTCGGGCACGACCTGCAGGACGATGATGCTCACGATGACCATCGACAGACCCAGCAGAATGACGGGATAGATCAACGCGGAGAGGGTCTTGCGCTGGAGGGCGGTGACCACCTTGACGTAGTCGACGTAGCGGCGGATGACCTCTTCCAGGCTTCCGCTCTTCTCCCCCGCCAGCAGCGAGGCCGTGTACATGCCGGGCACGACCTCCCCCTGCGCGTCGAACGCCTCCGACAGCGCCGCTCCCGCGCGAACGCGGTCGTGGACGTCATTGAGGATGGCCTTGAAGGCGGGGTCGTCCATCCGCTGGCGCAGGATGTCGAGCGACTGCACGAGCGGCAGTCCCGCCCGCAACAACGTGGCGAGCTCCTGGTTGAAGATCAGGAACTCGCGGGTCCTGACGCGCCGGCGCTGCGGCAGCGAGAAACCCGACCAGCCGAACGATCCCCGGCGGCTGAGGGCGAGGACGTAGAGTCCCCTGCCCTCCAGCTCCTGCCGCAGGGCCGTCTCGTTCTCGGCGACGTGCACACCCTCGATCACCTCGCCGGTCTCGGTGCCGAGCCTGCAATGGAACTCCATGGGTTCGGACTCGTTGCGGGCGCGTGCCCGCGCAGGCTGCCGCCACGGCCGCCTCGCGGTCCACCGGACGCGATTCTAGCAGCCCGCGGCCGGCCGCGCCACGCCCTTCACCCGGCGGGCAGCCCGACCTCGCGCGGGCCCCGCGCGGTTGCCGCATGTTCTGCGACATGTTACAGTTGCGGCGATTTTGCGCCCAGTCATATCGGGATGCCAGGGTAACGGCAGGTCCGGCGGAGAACGGTGATGTCTCTCGAAGCACTCGGCATGGTGGAAACCAAGGGATTGGTCGGTTCGATAGAAGCGGCCGACGCCATGGTCAAGGCCGCCAACGTCCTGCTCGTCGGCAAGGAGTACATCGGCGCCGGCTTCGTGACCGTCTTCGTGCGCGGCGACGTCGGCGCCGTCAAGGCGGCCACCGACGCCGGTGCGGCCGCCGCTCGCCGGGTAGGCGAGCTGGTGGCCGTCCACGTCATCCCGCGCCCGCACGGCGAAGTGGAGAAGATCCTGCCGCAGCCCCGCGACGCCCAGTAGCGACCCTGCAGTTTCGACCGCGCCGCAGATCCGGCCATGGCTGATCGGGCCCACCAGAACGACACGGATCTCGACTCGATACGGGACGCGCGGACGCTGGCTCGCCGCGCCCGCGCCGCCCAGACCCGCCTCGCCGAGCTGACCCAGGAGCAGGTCGACGGGATCGTCGCCGCCGCCGCCGCCGCCGCCGCGGCCCAGGCTGCGCCCCTCGCCCGGATGGCGGTCGAGGAGACCGGGTACGGCAAGGAAGCCGACAAGGTCCGCAAGAACCTGTTCGCGGCCGAGACGATTCATCGGTTCATCCAGCCGATGCGCACCGTCGGGATCATCCGGCGGCTCGAGGCCGAGCGCATCGTCGAGATCGCAGAGCCGTTCGGCGTCGTCGCCGCCGTCGTGCCGTCGACCAACCCCACCTCCACCGCTATCTACAAGATTCTCGTCTGCCTGAAGGCCCGGTGCGCGGTCGTGCTGAGCCCGCATCCCGCCGCGGCCCGGTCGGTGCGCCGCGTCGCCGAGGTCATGACGGCGGCGGCCCTCGAAGCCGGGGCGCCGGAGGGGGCCGTCACCTGCATGACGACCGTGACCCTCGAGGGCACCCAGGAGCTGATGCGGCGCCGCGAGGTGGCCCTGATCCTCGCCACCGGGGGCCTCGGCCTCGTCCGGGCCGCCTACAGCGCGGGGAAACCGGCCTACGGGGTCGGACCGGGCAACGCCCCCGCGTACATCGAACGGACGGCGGACCTGCCGAAGGCGGTCGCGGACATCATCACCGGCAAGACCTTCGACAACGGCCTGCTCTGCTCGTCCGAGAACTCCGTCGTGGTCGACGAGGCGGTGGCCGGCGAGGTGCGCCGCGAGTTCGAGCGGCAGGGGGGCTACTTCCTCCACGCCGGCGAAGCCGACCGGCTGGCCGCCGCCCTCGTCACCGCGGATCGGCTCCCCAGTCCGGAGCTGGTCGGCAGGACGGCGGCGGAGATTGCGACCCGAACCGGCATCGAGACGCCGCCCGGCACCCGCGTCCTGATCGCCTCCCTCGACGGGGTGGGACGAGAGCATCCCCTGTCCATGGAGAAGCTCTGCCCGGTCCTGTCGTTCTACGTGGTCGCCGACTGGCGCGAGGGCTGCGAGCGGTGCATGGAGATCCTGCGCTACGGGGGCATGGGGCACACCATGGCCATCCACTCGCAGGACGAGCAGGTGATCCTCGAGTTCGGCCTGCGCAAGCCCGCGTTCCGGATCGTCGTCAACACCCCGACGACCCTCGGCTCGATCGGCATGACGACGGGCCTCGATCCGTCCATGACCCTCGGCTGCGGCGGGCACGGCGGCAACATCACCTCGGACAACATCACGCCGCGGCATCTGCTGAACATCAAGCGCCTGGCCTGGGAGGTACGTCCGGCCGACCGACCGCCCCGCGATCCGGCCGCCGCTTCCGCGCCAACCGCGCCGGGGCGCGCCGCCGCGCGCCCCGGCGCCGGCCGGCTGGACCCCGAGCTTCTCGCCCGGCGGATCGACACGTTCCTCGCCGCGCGAGGCGTGAGCACCGCCTCGGCCCCGCCCGGCGCCGCCCCGACCGCTCCAGTCCGGCCCGCCGCGGCTGACGAACCGGCGCCGGCCCCGCCGCCGGCTCCTCCCGCGACCGCGCTGGCCGAGACCGACGTGCCGGCCGAGGCCGACATGCCGATCGAGACGGCCGCGCCGGTCGAGTTCGTCTGCGAAGACGACGTGCGCCAGGCCGTCGACGCCAACCGGCGCATCGCCGTGAACGACCGCACCATCATCACCCCCGCCGCCCGCGACCTCGGAGAACGGCACCGCGTCTTCGTGCAGAAGTAGCCCAATCGTAGCCTTGCGGCTCTGCGTGCACTCGCGTGTCAACGGCACTGACCGGATGAATACTCGACACCTGTCGGCGAAGCCGCCCGTCGCCCTTGCGCGTTCAGATCTCTTGATCGGGGGCGTTGACGAGTTCCCACAGCCGTCCGCCGGTCGTGTTCAGGGTCAGTTCTTCGTCCATCGGTTGATTCCTGATGCGAGATCCGCAGTCGAAGTGAGCGCGGTGCAGCGCCTGAACAAGCTGCCGGAGCGTGTAGGCGTGCTGCACCCAGGCATCGAGAAGGTCCCTGACCGTTGCCTCTGCCCCCCACATTCGCATGATCCCGGTCTGGCGCGGTGTCGGGCGTTCGGCTCGGACGGCGTTGTAGAACTCTTCAGGGGTCGGGCGCTTCTTCCAGCCTGCGCGACTGCTCAGAATTCGACGCCGAACGGTATGGGCGTCTCGTCCGGCACGAAGGTCGCCAAGCGGGCTGTCATTGGCCATTCAAGATGCATGATACGCACTCTATCAACCGGCTCTCGCCATACAGCCGCTTCGCGACGCCCGCCATCTGTCGCGCCCGGCCGGAGGTCTGGGGCGGCGCGTCGCAGGGGCGGACAGCGCGGCTGCCATGGCCCTCCGGCGGCGGTCTGGCAGCACTGGGCGAGGACCCGGTCGGTGCGTGAGGCGAGCCGGGAAGCACGCCGCGGCGACCGTCGTCGAGGCGGTCGATTAAGTTCGTCCCTGGTCGTGGAACTTGGCGGGAGCGGGTGGTCAAGGCAGGCTCAAGGCGGCGGCGCGCCCAAGCGTAAGCGCGGTGGGGGTTCTGGCGGCCTGGCCCGCCAATCGTCGCCTTCGGCTCCGCTTGGCGCCCAACCAACCCTCCAGGAGTCCGCGCCGTTCCACGGCGCAGACTCCTAGCCGAGGAAACGCAGGATCCCGACGGTCAGCGTCGCGGTCGCAATGACGGTGCCGACCATCCAGCGGATGAGCCGGGTCTCAAGGTTCGCAATCTCCGTTCGCACCTCGGCGACCTCCGTCCGCACCTCGGCGGTCTGGGTCCGCTGTTCGGTGCGCAGATCGGCGATCTGAGTCGAGAGCCGCGTGTCGAGGGCGGCGATTTCCGTCCGCACCTCGGCGATCTCCGTCCGCACCTCGGCGAAGCCGACCTTGAACTGATCGGGCGTGACGTGGTCGCCCTGCTCGGCGGCGAGCCGGACCGCGTTCGTGATGGCGTCCGCCTGCGCGGGCGTGAACTCGGCGTCGGTCAGCGAGCGGGCGACGGCGTGCGTGTCGAGCATGTGCCCCTATTATCGCCGAAGACGCGGACACATCCGAGGGGGTGGCGGGCGACTGCGACAGTCGGCGAACTCGACGAGGTAGGCGCCGAGGTTTCTTGGAGGTCGAGGCCGGCCCCCGGAGCTCGAAGAGCCGAGGGCGGGGCGCTATTCCAGAGCGTGAACCGGCGGGGCGCCGGGCGCTGCCGCGGCAGGTCGCCCTGGATTGTCGAACGGGACAACCTCGAGGAAGCCGGCAGGGTCGCCGGCCCCGGATCGCCTGACCCTCGGAATTGCGGCCGGACCAGCTCGCGCGGACCCCAGTCTGGCGCCCCCGGGTCGTGGCCGCCACCGCGGGCTTGGAACTTCTGCGCACCGGGTCCCCAATCTGCGGCTCGATTCCTGCCATCCGTTCCCGGCCGGTCACCGCCGACAGGCCTCCGCATCGACGGCAGCGCCCTTGCATGGCATTCCGCCGTGCTCGCCATCGTACGGACCGCGGCCCTGTTCGGCGTCGAGGCGCATCCTGTCCGGGTCGAGGTCGACGTGTCGGACGGCGGCCTGCCCGGGATCACCCTCGTCGGCCTGCCCGACGCAAGCGTCCGCGAGAGCCGCGACCGCATCCAGAGCGCCATCCGCAATTCCGGCTTCGAGTTCCCCCAGCGGCGGGTGACGATCAACCTCTCCCCCGCGGACATGAAGAAGGTGGGCTCGGCGTTCGACCTGCCGATTGCCCTCGGCATGCTCGCCGCGGCCGGTCTCGTTCCCCGGGATCGGCTCGACGGGATGGTCACCGTCGGCGAGCTCTCGCTCGACGGCGCGGTCCGGCCGGTGCGGGGCATCCTCCCGATCACGGCGCAGGCGCGCCGGGACGGGGTCGAATGCCTGGTGCTGCCGGAAGCCAACGCGGGCGAAGCGGCGATCGTCGCCGGTCTCACCGTCCTGCCGGTGACCGCGCTGGATGAGGCCGCCGCGATCCTGACCGGCCGGACCACCCGGCCGGCCGCACCGGCGCCCTGTTCGGCGCCGGCGCCCCCCGCGGCCCCGGACCTGGCCGACGTGCGAGGACAGGCGCTGGCCCGCCGCGCCCTGGAGATCGCCGCCGCCGGGGGCCACAACCTGCTCTTCATCGGGCCGCCCGGAGCCGGCAAGAGCATGCTGGCGCGCCGGCTGCCGGGCATCCTGCCGGCGCTGTCGACGGAAGAAGCCCTCGAGGTGACCACGATCCACTCGGTGGCGGGGCTGCTGCCGCCGGGCAGCGGGCTCGTCACCACCCCGCCGTTCCGGGCTCCGCACCACACCGCGTCGGACGTCGCGCTGGCCGGGGGCGGCGCGATGCCCCGGCCCGGCGAGATCAGCCTCGCCCACAATGGCGTCCTGCTCCTCGACGAGGCGGCGGAGTTCGCGCGCCACGTGCTCGACGTGCTGCGCCAACCGCTCGAGGAGGGCGCGGTGCAGGTGGCGCGCGCGGCCCGCACCGTGGTCTTTCCCGCCCGATTCCTGCTCGCGGTCACGATGAACCCCTGCGTCTGCGGCTACCTGGGCGAATCGACTCGCCCGTGCCGCTGCTCCCCTCACCAGATCGCACGCTATCGGAGCCGGCTGTCCGGGCCGTTGCTGGACCGCATCGACCTGAGCGTCCAGGTTCCCGCGGTGCCGTTCAAGACATTGACCGAGACGGCGCCCGGCGAGGCGTCGGCGCAGGTCCGCCCGCGGGTCGCGGCGGCGCGCGAGACGCAGCGCGAGCGCAATCGGTCCTCGGACGGGGCGCCGGTGAACGCGCGCCTGCAGGGCCGCGCTCTCTCCCGCCACTGCGCCCTCGACCCCGCCGGGCTCCGGATTCTCGACGCGGCGAGCCGGCGGTTTCACCTCAGTGCCCGGAGCTGCCACCGGATGATGAAGGTGGCGCGCACGATTGCCGACCTTGCCGGCAGCGAGCGCATCACGGCCGAGCATCTCGCCGAGGCGGTGCAGTTCCGGCTGGAAGAGTGACCCCGCACTGCGGAATGTCCGGATTGCGTTCATGTGCCGATACTTCAGAACGACATGGAATCGCGTACGACGGGAACGGTTGCTTCAGAGCGGTTGCGATCGCTCGGTTGGACGGCCTGTCTGGCGCTGGGATTCGTCCTGGCGGCCCAGACTCCGCGGGCCGGCGCCGCCTCGGGTCAATCCGAGGACGATCCGCAGGAGTGCCTCGCGCTTGCGCTCTACTGGGAGGCTGGCAGCGACGAGCGCGAGGGCATGGCGGCGGTGGCCTCGGTCGTCCTCAACCGCCGGGCGCACCCCGACTTTCCCTCGGCGGTCTGCGAGGTCGTCCGCGAGGGCGGCACGCACCCCGGCTGTCAGTTCACGTTCTGGTGCGACGGCAAGGGCGAGACGCCGCGGGACGCGGCGCTCTGGGCCCGCGCCAGCGAGGTCGCGGCGGCGGCGCTGGAGGGCCGCATCGTCGATGTCACCGGCGGCGCGCTGTTCTTTCACGCGGCGGCGCTCGAGACGGCGCCGTGGGAGGTGCCGCGCGAACGCACGATCCAGATCGGCCGGCACGTGTACTATCGCTAGCCCGGAAATCGCGCCTGCGGCTCCGCTTCCAGGGGGAGCACAGTGCTCGCGTGCGGCGCTCGCCCTCGGCAGCGAGCGCCGCCAGGACCCCCGCCCCTGGGGCCGAACAAGCCGTCAGCGGCCCCCGCGTCGTAGCCGGCCGCCTGCAGCCGCTCCTGAACTCGACGACGCGACGCCCGGTCCAGACTCAGACCCGCCTCGATCGCCGGCGCGTCCAGACACATCACGTTCAGCGTCGCGCACGCAGGACCACCCGCCGACGTGCACTCCTCGAGCGCGCCCACACGGGCATCCCCTTCGGTCGCCGCCTCCATCCATGACCACACGGCCGCCCCCTGCGTCGGGCCCGCGACCGGCGAGCTCGCCGCCCAAGCCGGCCGCGGCGGTGTGGCGCCGGCCCTTGAACGGGGAGCGACCGGAACGACGAGCTTCAGCCGGTACTCGCGGTCTTCAGCTCGGTGGCGTCGCCGGTTTCCTCGTCGTGCCGGCCGGCCGACCGGCGCACGCGGCCCACCACGTAACCGATGGGACCGGATACGAGGTAGGCGTACGCCATCAGGAACAGGACGAGTTCGGGCTGGACGGCGATGGCCGCGACGAGGATCGCGAACTGCAGCAGGCCGACGGAGGAGCGGCGTGGCTGCAGGATGAGCGCTCCGAAGCTGCGGAAGCGGATGCGGCTGACCATCAGGACGGCGGGCACCAGCACCACCGGCAGGGCCACGAGCGGCGCCTGGGCGATGCCCAGCCCCCCGGGCCACGCGAACACCGTCGCGGCCAGCACGCCGGCCGCGGCGGGACTCGGCATCCCCGCGAAGTACCGCTTGTCGGGGCTGTTGGGTTGGACGTTGAAGCGCGCGAGACGCAACGCGGTTGCGGTGACGTAGAGGAAGCCGACCGCCCATCCCAGACGGCCGAGCGGCTCGAGGCCCCACGCGAAGACGAGCACCGCCGGCGCCACCCCGAACGAGATGACGTCGGCCAGCGAGTCGAACTCGCCGCCGAACTCGCTCGCCGCCCCGGCCATCCGTGCGATACGGCCGTCCAGCACATCCAGCACTGTGGCCACCCCGATGAACACCGCGGCCGTTGCATAGTCCGCGCGCATGGCGTAGACGATGCAGGCGTAGCCGCAGAACAGGTTGCCGACGGTGAACATGCTCGGCAGCAGATAGACGCCTCGCCGGAAGCGCTGGCTCCGGCGCTCGTTCCGCAGCACGGCGAGCACTTTCGGCATGGTGATGCTCCGCACGTTATCCAGAGCCCGAGGCGGCGGCTCCGGTGCTTCCTGCCGGCGCGCCCGGCGGTCGACGTCGGACCCGGGCTCTCCGCCGCGCCTCGCTCCGCGGGCGCCGGGCCGGCGTCGGTCGAACCCGACGGTCACCGCGCGGCAGACCCGTTCTCTCCCGCCGGCACACCGAGCCGCGCCACGACCGTCTCGCCCCCCCGCACCCGATCGCCCCGGGTGGTGGCGAGGGTGGCGCCGGGCGGCAGAAACACGTCCATGCGCGAACCGAACTTCATGATACCGAAACGCTGGCCGGTGCGTACTGCGGTTCCCGGCGTCACCCGGCAGACCACGCGCCGGGCCAGCGCCCCCACGACCTGCCGAAACACGATCGTGTGCCCCGCATGCTCCAGCCACACCTCGGATCGCTCGTTGCTCGCACCGGCCCCCGGCCGATACGCCGGCAGAAACGTGCCGCGAACGTGGTCGACCCGGGTGATGCGTCCGCCAATCGGCACGCGGTTCACGTGCACGTCGAGCGGAGACAGAAAGATGCTGATCTGCAGCCAGGTTCCGGGCGGAGCGCCTTCGGGTTCCGCCTCTCCCGCGAACAGGACCCGGCCGTCGGCAGGGGCGACGACGACCCCGGGGGCCTGCGGCGGCTCGCGGGCCGGATCACGAAAAAACAGGGCGACGACGAGTCCCAGACTGCTCAGCAGCAGGGCCGGAATCGGCAGTCCGGCGGCCAGGTAAACCAGCGACGGCACCAACGCCAAGCCGATGAAGGGTACTCCCGCCCGGTCGATGAACATGTGCATGACGCCGCCGGGACCGAGACGTCACACCGTCTGGGGATCCGCGTGGCGGCGCAGGATGTCGTGCATCCGGTCCTTCAACTGAAGCTTGCGTTTCTTCAGATTGGCCTCTTCGATCCGTTCCGGCTGCGACAGATAATCCAGGCGAGACAATTCGTGGAGGCGGGTGTCGAGCTCCTGATGTTGTTCCGCGAGCTGGCGAAACCCGCTGTCGGTCTGGAGAAGATGATCTCTCAACTGCTGCGAGTCCTGTGCCATGCCACCTCCTCGAGGCGTATTACGACGTGGGACCGCGCGTCCGGACGCGGTTTTATAGGGTAAAAAAGTACCACAATGTCCGGTGGCTGTATAGGACAAACCCGGACCGGAACGGTGCGATTCGAGGGCGACGTCGCGTGGGCGCTGCCGTCATCCGCCGCTCGCCTGCCGGCGCCGTTCTCGCGCCAGCTCGGCATCGGGCCGGCGCACGTACACAGGCCGGAGGGCGTGCGGCGCCCCCGCGCGATCGCGCCACGGCGCCTGCGCCGCCATCGCGGCCATCACCGCGGCCAGCCGCGGGGTTGCGTCGATCTGCCGACAGCCGGGGCCGAGCCGCGCGTCCAGCAACGAGCGGCTGGCCGCCACGCCGTCTCCGATGACCCACGCCGAACCGTGTCGCAACCGATCGCCCCACCTCTCGAGCGCCGCGGCCGGCGGGGCCGAGACGGGGGCCTCCAGCTCGCGCCAGCCCTGGCCCGCCGCCGTCCCGTCCGCCGGGGCCCCGCGCGGGTCCGGTTCGTAGAGGGCGCTGAACACCTCTCCGCGCTTCGCATCGACCCAGGGCACGATCAGGTCGGGGGCAGATCCGTTCCCGGCCCCCTGGGCGGCAACGTCCACCAGAATGTCCAGGACGGGAATGCCGACGACCGGCCGGCCGTGCGCGAGGGCGAGCCCCTGGACCGTCGCAATGCCGACGCGAAGTCCGGTGAACGATCCCGGTCCGAGGGCCACGGCGTACCGGTCGACGTCGGCGGTGGTCATCCCCTGCCGCGCCAGCAGCGTGCAAAGCACACCCGGCAGCCGCTCGCCGTGGGTCAGGCCGGGGTCGCCCGACGTCTCCTCAAGCACGCGCCCGCTCCGCGCGAGCGCGAAACTGCCCCGATTGGTCGTCGTATCGACCGCCAGCGTGAGCAAAATCCCGTTTCCTCGGTGCCTTGACTGCTCTCGGCACGCTTTCTATACTCGCACAATCCACCGAACGTCGCACCCCGTCCACCCCGGCGGCGTCCGAAGACGCCTCCATCCTCCGATTGGCTCCGTGACCGCCTCCACGACGAACAGCGCCACTGCTGTGCGGGCCCCGACACCCGCCATGCGCCAGTACTTCGACGCGAAGCGCCGCTACCGCGATGCCATCGTGTTCTTCCGGATGGGCGACTTCTACGAGATGTTCTACGAGGATGCGGTCACCGCGTCGCGGGCCCTCGACCTGACCCTGACGTCCCGGTCGAAGGATGCGGCCGGCGGTGCGATTCCGATGTGCGGCGTGCCCCACCACGCGGCGGACGGCTACCTGACCCGGCTGGTGCAGAAAGGGTTTCGCGTCGCCATCTGCGAGCAGGTCGAAGACCCCAGAAAGGCCCGGGGGGTCGTCCAACGCGAGGTCGTGCGGGTGGTCTCCCCCGGCACGTTCACCGACACGGCGTACCTCGACGATCGGGAACCGGCGTTCCTGATGGGGATCGCGGTCATCCCGGCTGCGGCTTCGGGTGCGCCGGACCGGTACGGCATGGCCCTGCTCGACCTCTCGACCGGCACGTTCGTGGCCGCCGAGTACGACGGCGACGCCGGACGCCAGAGCCTCGCGGACGACGTCGCGGTGCTGCAGCCGCGCGAGGTGGTGGCGCCGCAGGACCGGGACATCGCTCCCCTGATGCCCGATGTCGACCCCCCGGCGGTCACTCCCCTCGACCCCGGGGTCTTCGCCGAAGACCGGGCCCGAGAGGCCTTGACCAACCAGTTCGGCACGGCCGGGCTCGACGGATTCGGCCTCGCGGAGCGACCGGCCGCGGTCGCGGCGGCGGGGGCCCTCGTGCACTACCTGCGCGAGACGCAGCAGGGCAGCCTGGCTCACGTCCGCGGCATCGCCTTTCGGGAGACCGCGGATGCGCTGGTCATCGATCCGCCTACGCTCCGGCACCTCGAGGTCGTCCGATCGGCCGAGGGCGGCCGAGCCGGCTCGCTGCTCGCGGAAATCGACTGCACCGTGACGGTGCTGGGCAGCCGCCTGCTGCGAAGTTGGCTGCTGCGGCCGCTCGTGCATCTCGAACCGGTGCGCAATCGCCTCGACGCCGTCGAGGAGTTCGCGTTCCGCTCGACCGAACGCGCCAAGCTGCGGGAGGCGCTCAAACCGGTGCAGGATCTGGAGCGCCTGGTCGCCCGGGCCGCGATGGGGACGGCCGGGCCCCGGGATCTGCTGGGGCTGCAGCGTTCCCTGGCCTCGATCCCCCGGCTCAAGGCGATTCTCCTGGCGTTCGACGCCCCGCTGACGAGCAGCCTGGCGGCCGAGCTCGACGAGGTGCCGGCGGCGCGCGACGCCATCGAGGAGACCGTGAGCGAATCGCCTCCCGCCCTCGCCCGCGACGGCGGGGTCATTCGGGACGGCGTCGATGCCCGACTCGACGAGCTGCGGGCGATCAGCCGGGGCGGCAAGGACCAGATCGCCGCCATGGAGGCGGCCGAGCGCGCACGCACCGGCATCGGCTCGCTGAAGATCCGGTTCAATCGCGTATTCGGATACTACATCGAGGTCTCGAAGGCGAACCTGCACGCGGTCCCCGACGACTACCATCGGAAGCAGACCATCGCCGGGGGCGAACGCTACATCACCCCCGGCCTCAAGGACTACGAGCACAAGGTGCTGGGGGCGGACGAACAGATTCTGGAGCTGGAAATCAGTCTGTTCGAGACGCTCAGGAGCGAGGTCGCGGCATCGGCGCCGGCCATCCAGGACTCGGCCCGGGCGGTGGCCAGCCTCGACGTCCTGGCCGGGCTCGCCGAGGCGGCGGCGGTCCACGACTACATCAAGCCGCACGTGCACGACGGCGACGAGCTGGCGGTCGCCGAGGGGCGGCATCCCGTCGTGGAGCGGCACGTCGGGCACGCCTTCGTCCCCAACGACGTGACCCTCAACGGATCCACGCACCAGGTGATCATCCTGACCGGCCCGAACATGGGCGGCAAGTCGACCTATCTGCGGCAGACGGCCCTGATCGTCCTCTTGGCGCACATCGGGTCGTTCGTGCCGGCCAACCGCGCCAAGGTGCCGATGACCGACCGCATCTTCGCCCGCGTCGGCGCCTCCGACAACATCACGCGCGGCCAATCGACCTTCATGGTGGAAATGCAGGAGACCGCCAACATCCTGCATTCGGCGACCTCCCGCAGCCTCGTGCTGCTGGACGAGATCGGCCGGGGCACCGCGACCTACGACGGGCTGAGCATCGCCTGGGCCGTCGCCGAGCATCTCGCGACGGATCCGGCGGCGCGGCCGAGGACCCTGTTCGCCACCCACTACCACGAGCTGACCGACATCGCCGACCGGCTGCCGGGGGTGGCCAACTACCATGTCGTGGCCCGCGAATGGCAGGACGAGATTCACTTCCTGCGGAAGGTCGAGCCGGGGCGCTCGGACCACAGCTACGGCATACAGGTGGCGCGTCTGGCCGGCCTCCCGGCGCGAACCGTCGAGCGGGCGAAGGAGCTCCTGCACGGTCTCGAACAGGACGAGCTGGCGCGGGGAGGGGGACGCCCGGTGCCGCCGGCCGGAAGCCCGGAAGGGCAGACGCAGCTGGCGTTGTTCGCGGATCCCCAGGCGGAACCGGACGTGGTGCGTCGTCTTCGCGACGCCGAGGTCGACCGCATGACCCCCCTCGAGGCCCTCAACCTGTTGGCCGAGCTCAAGCGCGAGGCGGAATAGCCGGCACGGATTGCCTCGCGCCGACGCTCCGGAAGACGGCGCGGCGCGGGGTGCGGGAACGGATGAACGCGTAAATGGCGGAACGGATCGGGATCGTCGGGGCCGGTTTCAGCGGGCTGCTGAGCGCGTATCTGCTCGAACGCCGATACGGCGGCGCGGTGGACGTGGAGATCTGGGAGGCGAACGACCGCCCCGGCGGACGGGTGCGCACGACCCGGGTCCCCGAGGCCGGCGTGAGCTACGAGGCGGGGGTGGCGGAGCTGTACGACATCGCCGGCAATCCGCAGCTGCGCCGTCTGATCCGTCACTTGGGCCTCGAGACGCGGCCCCTCACCGGGACGCCGTACTTCGTGGTCGGCGATCGCGTCCTGCGGGACGACCGGGGGCTCGCGGGGCTTCTCGGAAACCGCGGCATGGACCGCCTGCGCCGGTTCTGGGAGCAGGGCACGGCGCTGCGCACGCCGGCGGACTATGCCCTGGCCGGCCGGGAACGGGACAACGAGCATCCCTGGCAGCGGCGGACGTTCGAGGACGTGCTCGGCGACATCGATGAACCGCGGTGCGAGTGGTTCACGGCCATGCAGTGCCACAGCGATCTGGCCACGGAGCCGCCCCACACCAGCGGGCTGTTCGGCATGGACAACCTGCTGATCGATCACCCCGGCTACTGCACCATGTACACCCTGACGGACGGGAACGAGGGGCTCGTGGCGGCGCTGGCCGGCCGGGTCCGCTCGCCGGTATCGCTGGGCACGGCCGTCACCCACGTCGCCGCCGGCGACGAGACCGGGGTGCGGGTCACCTTGCGGAACCCCGCCGGCGAGCGCCGCGAGGTCGAGCTCGACGTGTTGATCGTCACGCTGCCGCCGGCCGGCATACGGACCATCCGGTGGTCCGACGAACGCCTGCGCGACGCCGTCGCCGGCCATGTCCGCCATCACGACCACGGCACCGCGTATCTGCGAGTGACCCTGCTGTTCGGCCGGCGGTTCTGGCGCCACGAGTTTCCGGAAGACTACTTCGTGAGCGACGCCTTCGGCGGCGTCACCGTCTACGACCAGTCGCCGGACGACGGCGCGGCGGGGGTCGGCATCCAGAGCTGGTTGCTCGGCGGAGCGCCGGCGCTCGAGTACGCCTCGAAACCCGACGGGGAGATCGTCGCCGCGGTCCTCGATGCCATGCCCGGGGTCACCCCCGCGCGCGCCGACCTGCTCATCCGGGCCTGCGTGGACCGGTGGACGGGCGTCGCCGGGGTCTCCGCCCTGCCCGGCGGCGTCCCCCTGCGCCCGCTCCGGCAGCGGCACTGTCCGGACCCGCGCTGGCCTCAGCTGCAGTTCATCGGAGACTACCTGTACGACGCGACCCTGTGCGGAGCCCTCGATGCCGTGCTCTACGGGCTGTCGCGCCTCGATGAGCTGATCGCCGCGAAGACCGGCTCGGCCGCGGCCGGCGCAGCCGATCTCTTCGACGCCGGGACCGCCGAACCGAAGCCCGCGACGCCCTCCCCGCCCCGATCCGCCTTCTTCCTCGACGAGCGCCGGGTCACGGGCCAGGCGCCTGCGCCGTAGAAGTTTCGCGCCAGCGAAACTCCCAACGCGACGTGAGGTCCCGCCAAGCGCCGGCGCCGTAGGAGTTTCGCGCCAGCGAAACTCCCAACGCGACCGCCAGGTCGCGCCAGGCGCCTGCGACGCAGGAGTTTCGCGCCAGCGAAACTCCCAACGCGACCGCCAGGTCGCGCCAGGCGCCTGCGACGCAGGGAGCTCCCAACACGACCGCCAGGTCGCGCCAGGCGCCTGCGACGCAGGAGTTTCGCGCCAGCGAAACTTCCCAACGCGACCGCCAAGTCGCGCCAGGCGCCTGCGACGCAGGAGTTTCGCGCCAGCGAAACTCCCAACGCGACCGCCAGGTCGCGCAAGCTGGGTCAGGGGGCCGGTTCCTGCAGGGTGAGGCAGTGCAGGGTGCCCAGACCGAGGACCAGATCGACGGCGTGGATTCCGACCACCTCGCGGTCGGGAAACAGCTCGGCGAGCCGGCCGAGGGCCACCCGGTCGGCCGGATCGTTGAACGTCGGGACGAGGACCAGGCCGTTGGCGACGTAGAAGTTCAGATAGCTGGCCGGCAGTCGCTGGCCGTCGAACCAGAGCGGTCGGGGCATCGGCAGCGGCACCACGGTGAGGGGGCGGTCGTCCACCCGAGTGGCCCGCAGGCAGCGGAGATTGTCGGCCAGGGGCGCATGGTTCACGTCGGCGGGGTCGGGCTCGGCGGCGGCGACGACGGTGGTCGGATCGACGAAGCGGGCGATGTCGTCGACATGGCCGTGGGTGTCGTCGCCGGCGATTCCGCGCCCCAGCCAGACGACGGCGTCGACGCCGAGGTAGGTCCGCAGCGCCTGTTCGACGTCCCCGCGGTCCAAGGTCGGGTTCCTCGGCTGGACGACCGGATCGAGCAGGCACTGCTCGGTCGCCAGAGCGGTCCCGGCGCCGTTGACGTCGATGCTCCCGCCTTCGAGGACCATCGGCCGGCGCCGGCCGCCGGCGCGCGGGACGAAGCGCCGCACCCGCCGGGCGGCGGCGATGCGCCCCGGCAGCCGGTTGTCGTGCGCCCAGTCGTCGTACGTGGCCCAGCCGTTGAAACGCCAGTCCACGAGGGCGACGTCCGCGGGTGCGTTCCGGGTGGCGGCGCGCCGCACGAACGTGCCGCCCGAGTCGCGGACCCAGCCCCGGTTGGTCGGGAAGCGGTGGGCGCCGACGCGCGCCAGGTCGACCCCGGCCCGCGCCAACCGTCTGAGGGCCCGCCGTTCCGAGCCGGTGCCGTCGAAGACGATCTCGACCGGCTCGACCGCCGTGAGCCGGCGGACGATCTCGACGTAGCACCAGTGGACCGTCTCGACCTTGCCCGGCCAGTCGGCGCGGTTGTGCGGCCATGCGATCCAGGTCGCGCGGTGGGTGGTCCACTCGGCCGGCATCACGTACCGGTCCTCCGCGGATTCGGTTTGCGGCTCTGACGGCGGAACGGGTCGGCCGGCCGGGGTCATGCGAAAGCGCTCTGCCTGGGGGCGCCGGTTGCTGCGCCCCGCGCCGGCCGATCATGAGTTGGGGTGGGGCCGGAAGCCCGCGCCACGAGGCCCCGCTGCATTCGACCGGCCACGGCTGGTCAGGCAGGCGCCTCGCCGCCGTCCGGAGGCGGGTCGAGCAGGCGGGCGGTGAGGCCGGCGTAGCTGTCCACGCGACGGTCCCGCAGGAACGGCCATCCACGCCGCTGCCGTTCGATGGCCCGGCCGTCGCATACCGCCAGCACCACCTCGTCCCGATCGACCGACCCGGCGGCCAGAATCTGCCCGCCCGGATCGCATACGAACGACTGGCCCCAGAACTGCAGCCCGCCGCCGGGCGGCCCCTCGTGTCCGACCCGGTTGACGGCGGCGACGAAAACGCCGTTCGCGATCGCGTGCCCCCGCTGGATGGTGCGCCACGCGTCGTGCTGGGCCGCCCCCTCCGCGTCGCGCTCGGCCGGGTGCCAGCCGATGGCGCTCGGATAGACGATCAGGTCCGCTCCCCCGAGGGCGCTCAACCGGGCGGCTTCCGGGAACCACTGGTCCCAACAGATCAGCGGGCCGATCCGGGCGAACCGCGTCCGGAACACCGGATAGCCGAGATCGCCGGGCGTGAAATAGAACTTCTCGTAGTAGAGCGGGTCGTCGGGGACGTGGGTCTTGCGGTAGCGCCCCAGCAGGGTGCCGTCGGCATCGATGACGACGACGGCGTTGTGATAGACGCCGGCCGCGCGCCGCTCGAAGACCGGGACCACCAGCACGACGCCGAGTTCGCCGGCGAGGGCGGCGCAGCGGGCGGTGACAGGACCCGGGACCGGCTCGGCGAGGTCGAAATGGCTGGCGTCCTCCTGCTGACAGAAGTAGCGGCAGCTGAACAGCTCCTGCAGGCAGACGATCTGGGCGCCCCGTTCCGCCGCCTCGCGGATCAGTCGCACCGCCCTGTCGATGTTCGCGGATACAACCTCGCCACAGGCCATCTGCACCAGACCGACGGTGAACGGCAGAGTCTCTCCTGTCGGCATCACGTCCGCCCCAACCGGCACGACGGCGTGCCCGGCGCCCGCGGCAGAGCCGGACCGGAACCGCCCGGCGGGAAAGCGTTGCCCTCGGTTCCGCTGTTGCGCGCAGACGCCCGGGCGCCGCCCCGCGTGGCGAGGCGCGGCGGCGTCAGCCCTCGATCTGCAGCACCTGCAGCTCGCGCTGGGCGTTCGTGAAGTAGAGCGAAGTCGGGAACTCGTCCATGATGCGCTGAAACGCCGCCCGGGCCTCGTCGGACCGACCGGCCAGCTGGTAGGCGCGCCCCAGTTGCATCAGGACGCCGTCGACCGGCAGTGCCGCATCGGCCTCCGACCCGGAGGACGGCTCGAGGAGGGCGATGGCCGCCTCGTAGGAGCCGCGGGACATCTGCACGCTCGCCAGTCCCAGGGTCGCCATGCGGCCGTAGACGCCGGTCTCGTCGCGATCGATCACCCCCTGGTACTGCTCCGCCGCCTCGTCGTGGCGCCCGAGCGCGGCCAGGGCCGCGGCGGCCCGGTATCGGGCGGTGACGCCGGACGTCGTGTCCGGGTAGGCATCGGCCGCTTCGAGCAACAGGGGCAGCGATGCCGACATCTTCGCCTCGGTCGTCGGATAGGAGCCGGGCGGCTGGGCGAAGGGGAGCTCCTCGGTCACCGCCGCGTCCGCTCCCCCGTCCGGTGGAGCGGTCGGCGCCGGCGGCGGCACGACCGGAGCGTCCGCCACGACGAGCGCCTCGGCCAGCAGGGCCCCCGCCATCGATTCCGCCCGCACGGACCACCAGGAGTAGCCGCCGAACAGCACCAGGGCGGCCAGTGCGACGCCGCCGGCGATCGCGAGCCCGGTTCCCGAGCTCTCCATCCGGTGCTGGAACCGGGCGATCGCCACGGCAAGGGCGTTTTCCTTCAGATGATGCCGCTCACTCCGCCTCATTCGTGTCTTCCTGCCTGTTTCCGGGGGCTTCCCGGTGTTTGGGTGTCCTCGTGCGCCGCCAGTGTACCAGAGACCGGAGCCTCGGGTGACGGTCGGGCTGGCGCGCGTGCCTGGATTCGAACCAGGGGCCTACCGCTTAGGAGGCGGTCGCTCTATCCGACTGAGCTACACGCGCGTACCGAGCAAGGCATCAGTTTAGCAGAGGCGGGACGGTACCGAGCGGTCGAAGACCGGGCCAGGGGCCGCACGGCCCCCCGGATCGGGCAGATTCGTGCGGGGCCGATTCTGAAATCACAGGTTCCACGGCAACATCGGCTTCAGCGGGTATCCCGACTCGTCGAGCAGCCAGGCCGGCCGGCGGTTGGAAACCGCGACGGACCGGGTGAGGTCGATGGCGCCCGACAGCGAGTCCCGCTCGCCCAGGGTGGTCTCGCCGAGTCGCACCACCCAGCTTCCCGAGCCCTCTGGCCGTGGCCGGTGATAACAGATGACGTCGTGGGTCTCGTCCGGATGGTCCAGCATGTACCGTTTTTCGGCCGCACCGCGCCGGAGCAACAGATCCGCGACGCCCCGGTATTCCGCTCCCGCCGGAACTCGGTTACGATCCCATCGAAACCACTCAATCTACTCTCGCCACCGGAGGTCAAGACATGCGCTACGCAGGCTCTCTCATGGTACTGGCGTGTCTCGCGCTGCCCGCGGCCGCGGCGGCGCAGGATCCTTTCGGGGATGTCCCGAACGAGCCTCGCCCCGAGGAGTATCTCCATTGGGACGCCGGGGCGGTCGCGGGCTTTCAGGACGAGCTCGACGAGGCGCTTCGCAACGGCGAGGGCATCTGGGGCACGCCGTTCGTGGTGGCGACCGCCCTGGCGCGCGCCGACCACCGGCCGCACAGCGTCCAGATCATTCACCGGGGCGGCTATACGCAGCCGGAGATCCACACCGACAAGTGGGACCTCTACGTCGTCCTGAAGGGGGCCGGCACCGTGCGGGTCGGCGGCGAGCGCGTGAACTGGATCGAGGGACGGCCTCCCGAAGAGCAGCAACCGCAGCTCGAGGGCGCGCAGTCGTTCGAGGTCACCGAGGGGGACGTCCTGCACGTGCCCGCCCGGTCGTGGCATCAGGTCGTCGTCCCCGAGGGCGGCGCGATCACCTATGCCCTGATCAACGTATTCGAATGAGCCGGGAGTCTGCGCCCCAGAACGGTGCAGACTCCCGGCAGGGTCGGTTGGGCGGCAAGCGGATCCGCCCGGCGGCGGTTTCAGGCTAGACCAGGGCTAGACCGCCCCGTAGGCGAGCATGGCGTCGGCGACCTTCACGAAACCGGCCACGTTGGCGCCCCGGACGTAGTCGACGCCGCCGGCGCCGTCGTCGCCGTAGGTGCAGCACTTCTCGTGGATGTCGTCCATGATCCGGCGCAGCCGTTCGTGCACCTCCTCGCGGGACCAGCTCATGCGCAACGCGTTCTGACTCTGCTCGAGCCCGGATACCGCCACCCCGCCGGCGTTGGCCGCCTTGGACGGGCCGAAGAGGACCCCGGCGGCGTGGAAACGGGCGGTGGCCTCGAGGCTGCACGGCATGTTGGCGCCCTCGCCGACCGCCTGGACGCCGTTTCTGACGAGGGCGTCCGCGTCGTCGGCGTCGAGCTCGTTCTGGGTCGCGCACGGCAGCGCGATGTCGCAGGGCACCTGCCACGGCCGGGCGCCGGGGTGATAGGCGCCGCCGAAGCGGCCGGCGTACTCGGAGATGCGCCCCCTGCGGACCTCCTTGAGGTCCTTGACGAACGCGAGCTTCTCCGAATCGATGCCGTCCGGGTCATGAACGAACCCGTCCGAATCGGACAGCGTCACGACCTTCGCGCCGAGCTCGATGGCCTTCTCGGCCGCGTAGATCGCCACGTTGCCCGAGCCGCTGACGACGCAGGTCCGGTCCGCGAACCCCTCGCCGCGCCGTTTCAGCATGTTGTCGACGAAGTACACGCAGCCGTATCCGGTCGCCTCGGTGCGGACCAGGCTGCCGCCGAAGGCGACGCCCTTGCCGGTGAGGGTGCCGGCAAAGCGGTTGTTGATCCGCTTGTACTGGCCGAAGAGATACGAGATCTCCCGCGCC
The DNA here is from genome assembly GCA_965206705.1 of Vicinamibacterales bacterium. Lineage (GTDB taxonomy): Bacteria > Acidobacteriota > Vicinamibacteria > Vicinamibacterales > UBA8438 > JAJEEA01. Next base: position 565,680 of record CBDBKJ010000004.1, read on the forward strand.
CCGACCCCGATGTCGCCGGCCGGCACATCGACGTCCTCGCCGATGTGACGGGCGAGTTCGGTCATCATCGAGTGACAGAATCGCATCACCTCGGCGTCGCTCTTCCCCTTGGGATTGAAGTCGGCGCCGCCCTTGGCCCCGCCCATCGGCAATCCGGTCAGACTGTTCTTGAAAGTCTGCTCGAAGCCGAGGAACTTCAGCACCGAGAGAGTCACGTTCCGATGGAACCGCAGCCCTCCCTTGTAGGGGCCGATGGCGTTGTTGAACTGCACGCGGTAGGCGCGGTTCGTCCGGACGCGGTTGTCGTCGTCGAGCCAGCACACCCGGAAGACGATGATGCGATCGGGCTCGGTCATCCGTTCCAGAATGCCGCCTTCGGCATACCGGGGGTGGTCGAGCATGAACGGAATCAGCGATCCCATGACCTCCCGCACCGCCTGGTGGAACTCGGGCTCGCCCGGATTGCGGCGAATCAACCCCCGCATGAAGCGGTCGAGATCCAGATCAACCATGACGCCTGCCTTTCCCGAGGAACCTCGGTGGTGACGGAGCCCGCCGAGAGCCCGCGGAGTTGGCCGCCGCGGGTTCACTACCGGCTCCTGGCCCGGATCGTCGGCGGCAGCTCCGATTGCCGCCCAACCAACCCTGCCGGGAGTCCGCCGCCGTTCTACTCCCGGCCCGACAACTGCGCGAGCGCTCGCGACACGCGAACGTACTCTTCGTATCGACGCTGGTACTGTTCGAGCTTCTCCCGCTCCAACGCTTCGAGACGCGCCCGGAGCGGTGGCGCGGTCACGTCGGTGGCCTGCCCGAGCTCCGCTTCGAGGGCTTCGCGCCCGGCGCGGTGGTCCGCGTCCTGGCGCCGTTCCCAATCGAGCCAATCGGTGGTCCACCGGGCATGCGCCGCCTCGAGATCCGCGGCACTGAACGGAAACCGCGGTTCACCGTCCGGCTCCAGGGCCGCGAATGCATCCGGGAAGGCCCGCCGGGCGGCGCCGGCGACCGGATACCACGCCAGGAGGACGCGAGGGTCGGTGTACGCCCGCTCGGTCGCAGGACCGAACGTCGCCAGCAGTCCGAGTATCTGCGTGTCCCGCTGCCGGGACCGCAGGGCGCTCGCGACGAGAAAAGCACCGAATCCGGTGGCCGCGGCGACCGCGACCAGCGCCATCTCGATCATGGTCGTGTGCAGGGTCAGTAGCGCAAGCCGACGAAGAGGGGTGTCTCTCCCAACCGTTCGCGGCCGTTGAGGAACGTCAGCTCGACGAGGAATGCGATTCCCACGATGTCGCCGCCGGCCCGCCGCACCAGATCGCGGGTGGCGCCGGCCGTGCCCCCGGTGGCGAGCAGATCGTCGACGATGAGCACCCGCTGGCCCGGCTCGATCGCGTCCTCGTGAATCTCGAGGGCGTCCGCCCCGTACTCCAGCTCGTAGGACTGCCGCAGCGTACGCGCGGGGAGCTTGCCCGGCTTCCGGGCGGGGACGAAGCCGGCGTTCAATCGGTCGGCGACCGCCGCCCCCAGGATGAAGCCGCGGCTCTCGATGCCCACCACCAGATCGACCCGCTCGGCGCGGAACGGTTCGGTCAACCCCTGCACCGCGTCCGACAGACCGGCCGGATCGCGCAGCAGGGTCGTGATGTCGCAGAACTGAATGCCCGGCTTCGGAAAATCGGGAACCTGCCGAATCTTCGATTTCAGGTGTTCCATGGTGCGCTACGCCATCCTCGCCCGCGGGGCCGTCACCGGCCGATCGCCAGCGTCCGCTATTCCATCTCGATGCGAAACACCGGCATCGCAACTTGGGGGGGCACGTCCTCCACGGCGATGGCGTCGACCCGTCCCGCAGGCGGGCCCTGCCAGAGCGCGCGTTCGAACCGCTGCATCGCTTCCCGGTCGCCCTCGGCTTCGACCTCGACCCGCCCGTCGGAGAGATTCCTGACGAATCCGCCGAGGCCCTCGCGGGCGGCGGCGTCACGCGCGTGGAAGCGGTAGCCGACACCCTGCACGCGACCGGAAACCACGAATCGCCTGGCGACAATCACCCCACCCCCGACAGATGCCGGCGACGCGTGTGCAGGTTTGATGCGGTGGATCGGCCGGGCCGCAACACCGGTGTCGCGTGCCCTGACGCCGACGAACCAACAACGTTTGGAAGGTGGTCGGGGCGAGAGGATTTGAACCTCCGACCCCTCGGTCCCGAACCGAGTGCTCTACCAGGCTGAGCCACGCCCCGACACAATCGATTATTCTACCTCAACTGGAGCCGATTCGGCGAGAAAATCGACAGCATCGAGTGCGGCATGGTTCGTCCAGTCGGGATGCAGGGGCGTCACCGAGACCCAGCCGCCCCGTATCGCCTCGTAGTCGGACCGCTCGTTCGGCTCCCACTCGAGCCGCGCCGAATCTATCCGGACCGATGTCTTTCCGGCTTCCGCGGAACCCCGCACCCCGAAGGTCTGACTCCGGCTGGCCTGCACCGTGATGCGAATGCCGCGAGGAATCGTCCTCGGAATGTTGACGTTCAGCAGCGTACGGCCGGGCAGCCCCTCGATAAGCACCGCTTCCACGAGTTGGCGGGCGATGTACCCGGCCCCCGCATAGTCCATCCGCTGGCCACGTTGCAGCGAGACGGCAATCGCCGGCGTCCCGAGCAGGACCGCCTCCAGGGCGCCCGCCACGGTGCCTGAATAGGTCACGTCGTCGCCGACGTTGAGCCCGTTGTTGATGCCGGACACCACCAGATCCGGGACGCCGCCGATCACATCGGATGCCGCGATGTTCACGCAGTCGGCCGGCGTACCATCGACCGCGTGCCACCCCGGCGCCACCTCCCGCAGCTGCAGCGAGCGGCGCAGGGTCAGACCGTGCCCGACGGCGCTGCTCTCCTTGGCGGGGGCGACCACCGTCACCCGGCCGAAGGGGGCGAGGGCCTCGACCAACGCCCGCAATCCTTCCGCCTCGATGCCGTCGTCGTTGGTGACGAGAAGTTGTCGCATGCCTGCAAGGGGGCGCCGCCGGACGTTCGGAGGGCGCCGGGTCGACTCACCGGACCTGCGCCGGGTCGATACCGTAGGGCCGCGCCCAGTCGAGCCCGGCCAGCGTGTCGCCGGCGGGACGGTATTCACAGGCGACCCAGCGCCCGTATCCCAGCTCGTCGAGCACCTCGAAGAGGTAGGGATAGTGTACCTCCTGCGAGGCGTCCGGCTCGTGCCGGCCGGGGACCCCGGCGATCTGGATGTGGCTGATGACGTCGAGATTGGCCTCGATGGTCTCGGCCAGACAGCCTTCCATGATCTGCATGTGGTAGATGTCGTACTGCAGAAAGACGTTGTCCTCCCCCACCCGGTCGATGATGCGGCGGGCGTCGGCGGTGTGGGTCAGAAAATACCCGGGCATGTCCCGCGTGTTGAGCGGCTCGATCAGCAACCGCACGCCGAGCGGCCGGGCCGCAGCCGACGCCTGCCGCAGATTCGCCACGAACGTGGCCCCGGCCCGGGTGTCGTCGGTCGTGCCGGCCAGGCAGTGCACCTGCCGGCAACCTGTCGCTCGACAGTACTCCAGGGCCCGCGCCACGCCCCGCTCGAACTCCGCCTCGCGTCCCGGGATCGCGCCGAGGGCGCAGGGCAGGTTGAAGAGAACCGCCTCGAGACCGCTGTCCCGATACGCCGCCGCAATCTCCGCCGCGGTCCGTTCGTAGGGGCTCTGAATCTCGGCGCCGGTGAACCCGATGCGCGCGGCTACCCCGAATCGGTCGAGCAGGTCGACCTCGTGAAACATCATCGAGAAGTTGGCGGCCAGCTTCGGCATGGTGTTCCCTGGTCGGGTCCGGGCGTGGTCGACGCTGTCGGGGCGGCGTATCGGACGACTCGAGGGTTGCTGCCGCGAGCGTGGTCCGGCCCTCGCCGTTCCAAATCCGCGGGTCGAAGACGGCGACGTGTGGAGACCATTATAGGGCGTATGCCCCGGGGGACGGCGGCACGACAGGGGCAGGGCCGCGCCCCTGGCCGAATGGGACCATACGCCCCGCACCCGGCAGGACCACGGCGTCGGAGCGCGAGCGGGACGGTATCATGAACGAGTGATGACCCGACCGGCGCCGCCCACCCCGTTCGATGCGGTGCTGCTCGTCAGCTTCGGCGGCCCCCAAGGGCTCGACGACATCCGGCCGTTTCTCGCGAACGTGCTGCGGGGGCGCCGCGTGCCGCCCGACCGCGTCGAGGAAGTGGCGCGGCACTACGAACGCTTCGGGGGGGTGTCGCCGATCACCCAGTTGACGCGCCGTCAGGCGGCGGGGCTGCAAGAGCGACTCGAGCGGGACGGCCCACCGCTTCCCGTCTACGTCGGCATGCGCAACTGGCACCCGTTCCTGGCCGACACGCTGCGGGAGATGGCCGAGGCGGGCATCCGGCGGGCGGTGGGACTCGTCCTCGCCGCTTTTCGTTCCTACTCCAGTTGCGGGCAGTACCGCGACAACGTCCTGACCGCGCGCCGCGAGCTCCGGGCCGCCGGCCACCCCGACGTCGAGGTGGCCTACGTCGGGGACTGGCACGCCCATGAACGCTTCGTCGAGGCCTGGGCGGCGCGGGTCGCAACCGCGCTGGACACGCTGCCGACGTCCGACCGCGGCCGCGCCCGGCTGGTGTTCACGGCCCACAGCATCCCCCTCGGCATGGCCGGCGCCGAGCGGTATCGCGAGCAGCTGAACGTCTCGGCCCGGCTCGTGGCGGAGCGTCTGGGACGCGCCGACTGGGCGCTGGTCTTTCAGAGCCGTAGCGGGCGCCCGCAGGACCCGTGGCTCGAGCCCGACGTCTGCGACCATCTGCGGACCGCCGCGGCGCACGGCGTCGATGCGGTTGTCCTCTGTCCGCTGGGATTCGTGTCCGACCACGTCGAGGTGCTCTACGATCTCGACGTGGAGGCGGCCGAGGTGTGCGCCGAGCTCGGCATCACGATGCGGCGGGCGACCGCCGTCAACGACGACCCGCGTTTTCTCGACATGATGGCGGACGTCGTCCGGTCGACCGTTGATCGCTATCGCGGCGGCCGGCCGTTGACCATCTGCCCCGCCGCCGAGCCACCCACCGCCTGATTCACGGTCGTATGGGACATGAAGGAGGAAGACGCCTCCGCCCTCCACCGGCCGGCGCCACAGCGCGGGGCTCAGGGCGTTGCCAGCCCTCCGCTGCTCAAGGGGGAGCCTTCGAGCAGGCCCTCGAGGTGGGCCATCCGTTCGCAGAGCAGGCCCATCTGTTCACTCTGAGCGTCGATGCGCTTGCGCAGGTCGTCGCCCTGGGCGCGCAGGTCCTTACCCTGAACGCGCATCTCGTCCCGCAGGCTCCGGAACGACGCGCCGATCGCGACCAGAACCGTGACGGCAGTCCCGACTACTGTCCAGGCAGTAGCGTCCATGTCGAAATCTCACCGCGACAACGAGGGATCGCGGTACCCTCCCCGGTCGGGCTGACCCCCAGCCACACGGACCAGGGACCCGATTCGAGCAAGCGCATCGACGGCGAATCCGCCCCAGTTGATGCTACGCCGCCTATCCGCCCTTCCGAGGAGCCTCACCCCCGCCGGCGCTCCTTCGGCGACGACGGAGCCGTCCGGGGACGACTAGCCGGCGACCGGCTCGCGGGCGCAGTGCTTGTCGAACGCCGCGGTCAACTGGGCCGCAATGCCCTGCGCTTCCTGATTCTCGATCTGGTGCCGCTCCATGAAATAGATCAGCTTGCCGTCCCGAAGCAGGGCAACCGCCGGCGACGAGGGCGGATAGCCGGTGAAGTAGCCGCGGGCCCGCTCGGTGGCCTCGATGTCGGCGCCGGCAAACACCGTCGTGACGTGGTCCGGCTTGACGGCATGCTGCAGCGAGAGCGCCACCCCGGGGCGGGCCCTGCCGGCGGCGCAGCCGCACACCGAGTTGACGACGACCATCGTCGTTCCAGGCGTCTTGGCCAACGCCGCGTCGACCGCCTGCGCGGTTCGCAGCTCCTGGACGCCGAACCGGGTCAGTTCCTCGCGCATCGGCGCAATCATGAATTCTGGGTACAAAGCGAACACTCCTTTTGGATTCGAGCCTGCTTCCAGATTAGCACAGGATCGCCGCGCCCCGTCGAACCGGGCGGCCGCGCCGCGCCCCGTCCCGCCGTAGCGAACCCCCGCTGCATGCGACCGGCGATGCATCCCCGGTGGCCGGCGTCGCTCCCCGGTTGTCCGGTCCGATCGGCGCCCGGCCGCGCCGGCTCTGCGGGCGCCCCACCCGGTCTCGGGCGAGCGCGAGGTTCGCCACGCGCTCCGGGCGGTCACGCGCCACCCCGGAGACTGGCGGCGGCGATGCGGCGGTTGAACGCGAGCAGCAGGGCCAGGGCGATCCCCCACTGGAGCAGGCAGGTGCCGAGCGAGCCGACCCGGAGGGGATTCCACCACCCGGCCGGATCGAACACCGCCACCGCCTGGTAGGTCCACCAGGTGAACATCGCCAGGAACTCCAGCGGCACCAGCCACGTCAGGACCCACTCCCAGACGCGTCCGGCCTGGAGATGGCGGTCCGATACGTCGACCAGCTCGCGCCGGAACCGCGCAATCCCGAACTGTCGCACCCCCAGGGCGATGAACAGGCCGCTGATCATGAGGGCGAGGCCCCACACCCAATCCTGGTTCTCGAAGATGGCCAGACTCGCCGCAGAAGGCGCCCCGCCCACGATCACCGCCGCCGTGACCCAGCGGATCGCCCGCCGCCGTGGCATCCCGGTATCCATCAGGATGCGCGTCGCCAGCTCGAACATCGCGATCAAAGACGACAGCGCCGCGCAGAACAGAGCCAGAAAGAACAGCGGCAGGAACAGCCCGCCGCCGGGGATGCGCTCGAAGAGCTGGGGAATCCAGATGAAGGTCAGGCCGGTGTTTCCGGTGGCCATCGCCGCAAGCGCCTCGTTCTCGGAGAGGATGGCGAACGCGGTCGGCACGATCGCCATGCCCGCGAGAATCGAGGCGGTGTTGTTGCCGAGCCCGATGGCGGTGGAGTTCAGCACGACGTCCTCGTCGCGCCGTACGTACACCGCATAGGTGAGGATGAGCCCCCACCCCGCCCCCGTCGACCACGCCGACTGGGTCAGCGCCTCGAGCCACGTGCGGTAGCTGCCCAGCAGCGAGAGATCCGGGTTGAAGAGAAAGGCGAGCCCCCGGCCCGCCCCCGGGAGGGTGACCGACCGCACCACCGCCACCACGAGCAGGACGAACAGGGTCGGGATGAGCACCTTGTTGGCCCGCTCGATGCCGGCGACGACCCCGCGGCCGATGATGGCGGCCGCCATCAGCACCGAGACGATCTGGAACCCCAGCGGCTGCCAGATCGAAGCGCTGTAGCCGTTCCAGTACGCCTCCGCGGCGGCCCCGTCCAGGTGCCCGAGAAGCGTCGCCGTGAAGTACTTCAACGTCCACCCGGTCACCACCGAGTAGTAGAGCAGGATCATCACGCTGGTGACGGCGACGAAGCCCCCCATCCAGGCGCTGCGCCGCCCCACCAGATCGGCGAAGGCCCCGATGACGCCGCGCCGGCTGCCGCGGCCGAGCCCGAACTCCGCGACCAGCAACGGCAGCGACCACAGGAAGAGAAAGATCAGCCAGGGAATCAGGAAGGCGGCCCCGCCGTTCTCGGCCGCGATCCGGGGAAACCGCCACAGGTTGCCGGTGCCGACGGCCATCCCCAGCCCCGCGAGGATCAGTCCCGAACGCGACGAAAACCTGTCTTTTTCGGTCATCCCGTCGAACTATCGGGCATTGCGAGACGTCAAATCAAGATGATAATAGACATATAAAAATATCTAACATGAAAAGACGCATATAATCATTCACGCCCTGACGATCTTCCGAACGTTCGGCGCGGCAGCGGGCGGTCGGACGAGCTCCACGCCGCGCGGGCGCCGGTGGGGGCGAGAAGGAGGAACCGTGAATCTCAAGCGCTATACGGAGAAATCACAGGAAGCCGTGCTGGCCGCGCAACGGCTCGCGGAACGGCATCATCATCCGCAGATCGAGCCCGAGCATCTGCTGATCACGTTGATCGATCAGGCGGACGGCGTGGCGCCGGCGGTGCTGCGGCGGCTCGGCGTCGAACCGCCGCGGATTCTCGAAGAAGCACGCGAATGGCTGTCGCGGCAGCCGCAGGCCCACGGCGGGTCGGAAGCCGGCCCGTCCCCGCGCCTGCGCGCGGTGGCGCAGGCGGCGGAACGCGAGGCCGAGCAGCTGCGAGACGACTACGTCAGCACCGAGCACCTCTTGATTGCGGTGAGCCGCGAAGGCGGTCGGGCGGCAGCCGCCCAGCTGCTCGCGGCGCACGGAGTCACGCCGGCGCGGGTCCTCGAGGCGCTGTCCGCGGTTCGCGGGAGTCAGCGCGTCACCGACCCGCATCCCGAGGGCAAGTACGAGGCGCTCGAGCGATACGGCCGCGATCTGACCGAGGCGGCGAACCAGGACCGGCTCGACCCGGTCATCGGGCGCGACGACGAGATCCGGCGCACGCTCCAGGTGCTCTCGCGCCGGACCAAGAACAACCCGGTGCTCATCGGAGAGCCGGGGGTCGGAAAGACCGCCATCGTCGAGGGTCTGGCCCACCGCATCGCGCGGGGCGACGTGCCGGAGGGGCTGAAAGAAAAGCGCATCATCAGCCTGGATCTCGGGGCGCTGGTCGCGGGGGCGAAGTACCGGGGCGAGTTCGAGGAACGCCTGAAGGCGGTGCTGAAAGAGATCGCGGACTCCGACGGCCGGATCATCCTCTTCATCGACGAGCTGCACACGGTGGTCGGGGCCGGCGCGGCCGAGGGCGCCATCGACGCCGCGAATCTCCTGAAACCCATGCTGGCGCGCGGCGAGCTGCACACCATCGGCGCCACCACCCTCGACGAGTACCGGAAGCACATCGAGAAGGACGCCGCCCTCGAGCGGCGATTCCAGCCGGTGCTGGTGTCGGAGCCGACGGTGGAAGACACCATCAGCATCCTGCGCGGCCTGCGCGAGCGCTACGAGATTCACCACGGCGTGCAGTTCAAGGACGCCGCGCTGGTGGCCGCCGCCACCCTGTCCCACCGCTACATCCCCGACCGCTTCCTGCCCGACAAGGCGATCGACCTCATCGACGAGGCGGCGGCGAAGCTGCGGACCGAGATCGATTCGCTGCCGGCGGAGCTCGACGAAGTGCAGCGGCGCATCATGCAGCGCGAGATCGAGCGCGAGGCGCTGCGCAAGGAGCAGGACGCGGCGTCGGCCGAGCGTCTGGAGCGCCTGGAGCGCGAGCTGGCCGATCTCAAGGAGACCCGCACCCGCCTGCAGGCTCAGTGGCAACAGGAGAAGGCGGCGATCCAGGCGACCCGCGGGCTGACCGAGGAGCTCGAACAGGTTCGGCTCGCCATCGAGCGTGCTCAGCGCGAGGGCGACTACGCCCGCGCGTCGGAGCTGCAGTACGGAAGACTGCCCGAGCTCGAGCGGGAGATCGCGGACCAGGCGCCGGCCGCCGGCGACGCGGAAGGCCGCATGCTCAAGGAGAAGGTCGACGAAACGGACATCGCCGAGGTGGTCGGCCGGTGGACCCACATTCCCGTCAGCCGGCTGGTCGAGGGCGAGATCCGGAAGCTGTTGAAGATGGAAGGCCGGCTCCACGAACGCGTGGTCGGACAGGAGGAGGCGGTCACCGCGGTGTCGAACGCGATTCGCCGGGCCCGGGCCGGACTGCAGGATCCGTCGCGCCCCCTGGGGAGCTTCGTCTTTCTCGGACCGACCGGCGTCGGCAAGACCGAGCTGGCCCGCGCCCTGGCCCGATTCCTGTTCGACGACGAGCACGCGACGATCCGCATCGACATGACCGAGTACCAGGAGAAACACACCGTGGCGCGGATGATCGGGGCGCCCCCCGGTTATGTCGGCTACGACGACGCGGGACAGTTGACCGAGGCGATCCGGCGGCGCCCCTACGCGGTGGTGCTCTTCGACGAGGTGGAGAAGGCGCACCCGGACGTGCTCAACGTGCTGCTGCAGCTCCTCGACGACGGGCAGCTGACCGACGGCAAGGGCCGGACCGTCGATTTCAAGAACGCGGTGGTCATCATGACGTCGAATCTGGGCAGCCAGTTCATCGCGGAGTCGGCCGCCCGCGAGGACGGCGAGGCGGGCGAGGTGGTGCGCGGCCGGGTGTTCGATGCCCTCCAGGCGCACTTCCGGCCGGAGTTCATCAACCGCATCGACGACATCATCCTGTTCCACGCGCTGGGCCGGGCCCACGTTCGCGAGATCGTCCGAATCCAGCTTCGCCGGCTCACCGACCGTCTGGCAGAGCGCCGGATGACCATCGAGGTGTCCGACGCGGCGCTCGATCTGCTTGCAGAACGCGGCTTCGACCCGGTCTACGGGGCTCGCCCGCTGAAACGGACCGTGCAGCGGATGGTCCTCGATCCGCTGGCCCGGCGCATGCTGGAGCACGAGCTTCGCGAGGGGGCGCGCATCCGGGTTGATGCGGCCGGCGGCGAGCTGGCCTTCGAAACGGAAGCGCCCATCGCCGCGTGACCGCGGCCGGTCGGCAGCGCCGCCGTCGTCAGGCGGACGGGTCGGTCTTCGGGGCGGCTTCCGCCGCCTCGAACCCGATGGTCTTGTGCGAGCCGTCGCAGAAGGGTCGGTTCTCCGAGGCGCCGCAGCGGCACAACGCGAAGGGCCGTCGGGCTATCGGGTAGGGCGCGCCGTTCCAATCGACCAGGGTGACGTCGTCTCCGATGACCAGATAGGGGCCATTCTCCCGAACCTTGATTTCCGCCATGATCGTCAACCCATCTTCTGCATCGAAGCCAGGAATTCCTGGTTCGATCGAGTCTTGGACATCTTGTCGAGCAGCAGCTCCATCGCTTCGACCGCCGACAACGGGTTCAGAACCTTCCGCAGCACCCAGACGCGGTTGAGATCCTCGGGCCCCAGCAACAGCTCTTCCTTCCGGGTGCCGCTCTTCTGGATCTCGATGGCCGGAAAGACCCGCTTGTCGACCAGCTTGCGGTCGAGATGGATCTCCATGTTGCCGGTCCCCTTGAACTCTTCGAAGATCACGTCGTCCATCCGGGAACCGGTGTCGACGAGGGCGGTGGCCATGATGGTCAGCGAGCCGCCCTCCTCGATGTTCCGCGCGGCCCCGAAGAACCGCTTCGGCTTCTGCAGCGCGTTCGAGTCGAGCCCGCCCGAGAGCACCTTGCCCGAGGGAGGGATCACCGTGTTGTAGGCGCGGGCCAGCCGCGTGACCGAGTCGAGCAGGATGAATACGTCCTTCTTGTGCTCGACCAGGCGCTTTGCCTTCTCGATCACCATCTCGGCCACCTGCACGTGCCGCTGGGCCGGCTCGTCGAAGGTCGACGAGATGACCTCGCCGTCGACAGAGCGCTGCATGTCGGTGACCTCCTCGGGCCGCTCGTCGATGAGCAGCACGATGAGATAGACCTCGGAGTGGTTCGCGGCGATCGACTGCGCGATCGACTGCAGCAGCATCGTCTTGCCGGTCCGCGGCGCGGCCACGATCAGACCGCGCTGTCCCTTCCCGATCGGCGTCATCAGGTCCATGACCCGGGCCGAGAGATTGTCCGGCGTGGTTTCCAGCGTGACCCGCTCCTCGGGATACAGCGGGGTCAGATTCTCGAAGAACAGCTTGTCCCGGGCCTGGTCGGGCGATTCGAAGTTGACCGCCTCGACCTTGATCAGCGCGAAGTACCGCTCGCCTTCCTTGGGCGGACGGATCTGCCCGGACACCGTATCCCCGGTCTGCAGATCGAACTTGCGAATCTGGGACGGCGAGACGTAGATGTCGTCGGGACCGGGCAGGTAGTTGTAGTCCGGAGCCCGGAGAAAGCCGAACCCGTCCGGCAGCACCTCGAGCACACCCTCCGAGAAGATGAATCCGCTCTGCTCGGTCTGCGCCTTGAGGATCTGAAAGATCAGTTCCTGCTTGCGCATGCCGGTCGCGCCGGCGACGCTGAGATCCTTGGCGATCTGCGTCAGCTTGGCGATGCTCATGTCCTTGAGCTCGCCGATGTTCAGGCCGTTGGCGGCGCGACGATTCGGCTTGGGCGGCGGCGGCTGCTGCTCCGCGGTGTCGGTGTCGGCCGGCGCCGGGGTCGCGGGACTGGTGGATGCGCGCGCTGACGTGCGCTTCTGGTTCGTTGGCATAGGAGATCAGCTGGAGGTAGAAGTTCGGTGAGCCGTGCGTGAATAGGACGCGAGGCATCCAGCACGAGGCCCGTGACGAGGAGTGACTGTCGGAACCGAGTATAGGCACGCCCGAACTGACGTGTCAACCCGCGCGACGGCCGTCTCGCAGCCGTGTACTCCCGGCGGCGTTCGTCAATACGAGGCGGGGCTCTCGCCGATGCCGACGATGCTGCAATCGAGGATCGGATCCAGGCCGAGAGCCCGAGCCCGGGCGACGACGCCGGGGCCGTCGGCGCCGGGATTCAGCCAGACCTCCTCGATCCCCTTCCGGGCTATCTCCTCGATGACCGATTCCCCGGCCGCCGGCTCCAGGTAGACGGTCGCGAGGTCGATCCGGCCTGCGACGTCGAGCACCGACGGAAACGCCGGCAGGCCCTCGATCACGTCGGCAACCGGCGTGATCGGCACGACCTCGTAGCCGCGGCGGCGAAACGCCCGCACCGCCTTGTTCCCGAACTTCCTCCGGTCTCGCGACGCACCCACGACGGCGACGACTCGGGCCATGCCGCAGTATACCTCCGGCTGCCCATTCGACCGGCGATGCACCCTGCCTGACCTATCGGGCGGGAGCCGCGCGGCGGGCCGTATACAATCCCGCCGTGCCGTCCGCGCGCGCCATGATCCTCGTCGGTCTCGCGTTCCTGACGTTCTTCGTCGGGCTCGGCCGGCCGGCGATCACCGATTCCGACGAGGCGTTCTATGCCCAGGCGGGACGGGAGATGGTCGAGAGCGGCGACTGGGTGACGCCCCGCTACAATGGGCAGCACCGGTTCGAGAAGCCCGTGCTGTTCTACTGGCTGGTCGCGCTGGCCTATCTGGCGGCGGGAGCCGGCGAGTTCGCGGCGCGGCTGCCGTCGGCGCTGGCCGGACTGGGGCTCGTGCTGGCCGCGTTCGCGTGCGCGCGACGGTGGTACGACGACAGGACCGCGGTCCTCGCCGGCGCCATCACCGCCACCAGCTTCGGATACGTGGCGGTGGCGCGGCAGGCCCTGCCGGACCTTGCGCTCGCCTGCTTCATCACCGCCGCCACCTGGGCCGCGTTCGAAGCCCTCGTCGTTCCCGGGCCGGCGGACCGGCGCCGACGGGGATGGCTGGCCGCGGCCGGTGCCGCCCTCGCGACCGCGTTCCTCACCAAGGGCCCGGTGGGAGTCGTCCTCCCCGCGCTGATCGTCGGCCCGCCAGCGGTCTGGCGCTGCCTCGTCGAGCGGCGTTCGCAGGCGGGCGGTCCGGGGCCGCGGCTCGCACGGCTCGCCGGCGACGTGGGCCTGCTCGCGGCGATCTGCCTGGCGTTGACGCTGCCCTGGTTCGCGGCGATGACCGCGACGCACGGGGCGGCGTATCTCGAGCGGTTCTTCATCGCCGAGAACGTGGAGCGGTTCGCAACCGCCCGCTACAACGATCCGCGTCCCCTCTGGTACTACCTGCCGATCGTGGCGGGGGGACTCCTGCCGTGGTCTCCCCTGATGCTGGTCTGGTGGCGGCCGGTGCGCCGGATGATCGCCGGGGCCCGCCGGATGGGCCCGGCCGAGATTCGGCTGGGCCTGTGGGCGCTGGCGCCCCTGGTCTTCTACTCGATATCAATCGGCAAGCAGCCGCGCTATGTGCTGCCGGTTCTACCGCCGCTCGCCATCCTGCTGGCCCGGGCGGTGTCCGGAGCCGTGGCCCGGCAGGCCGCGGACGGGTCGGGGCGGGATCGACTCGTGGCGGCCGGCGGAACCGCCTCCGGCGTCGTGCTGCTGCTCTTCGGCGCGGCCGTGGCTCGGGCCGGCGTCCTGCTGAGCGACGGTCCGCCGACCACGATACGGATCGCGGCGATGCTCATCGCCCTGTCCGGCCTGGGGGTGGCGGCGGCGGCCCTCGCGCCTCGCCAGCGGCTGCTCCCCGCCGCCCTCGCCGGCGCCTCCGTGGTCACCGCCCTGAGCCTGCAGTACTCGATTCTGTCCCGTCCGGGGCCGGAGCCGGTCGAGCAGATGGCGGCGCTGGTCCGCGAGGCGGGAGCCGACGACGTGCCGTACGGCCGCTACCGGGTCTTCGTGCGCAATCTGGTGTACTACACGGGCCGGCCGCACGTCGATCTGTTCACGCCCGAACAGCTCCAGACGTTTCTCGCCTTGCCCGAGCCGGTCCTCTGCGTGCTGCCGGAAACCGACCTCGAGCGGGCGCGGGCGGCCGGCGCGACGGCGCACGAGCTCGGGCGCGTCTCCTACCTCGACACCGGCCGCCTCACGTTCCGCACGCTGCTCTGGCCGGACCCGACCACCGATCTGCAGACCGTGGTGCTCGCCACCAATCGCGCGCCGCCCTGACCCTGGCGACGCCGATACGCGACCGAGCCCGGCGGCGAACGGTGCGGGTCGATCAGACGCAGAGCGAGTCGGCGATGCCGGCCTTGTCGGCCAGACGGGTTTCGACGAGCTCGGGGACGAGGCCGTGGATCGACCCCCCGAGGGCGAACACTTCCTTGACGAGCCGCGAGCTGAGATACGTATAGGACTCCGCCGGCATCATCAGGACGGTCTCGATCGTCGAGCTGAGCCGCCGGTTCATGAGAGCCATCTGCATCTCGAACTCGAAGTCCGAGATGGCCCGCAGGCCGCGCACGATCACGTGGGCCTGCCGTTTCCGCGCGTAGTCGACGAGCAACCCCTCGAACGTGTCGACTTCGACGCCGGCCTGGGACCCGAATACGGCACGCGCCATATCCACCCGTTCGGAGCCGCTGAACAGCGGCGACTTCGCGGGGTTGACGAGGATGGCCACCACTATGCGGTCGAAGAGCGCCGCTCCCCGCTGAATGATGTCGACGTGGCCGTTCGTCAACGGATCGAAGGTGCCGGGATAGACGGCGATACGTTCGGGCCGGTTGGTCGCCATGGCGTGTCACGCTCCCCCGTTGGGTTGTGGCCTGCATGGTGTCATGCACTGCGTGCCGTCTGTCAACCATCGGTTTTTCTGCAGCGACGTACGAGCCTGCGCCACGGGTGGCTTCCGACGGCAGGCGGGGCTGCACCAGGGCCTCGCCGCAGACCGTCGGGGCATTGCCACCCCTTCGTCGCGCAGACTCAGCCCGCGGTGGATCGACGGAAGATGCGACGAACCCGACCGCCCGGCGCCGCCCGCACAGTCGTCTCTGCCCCGGGTCCCGGGTGCTCGCGCATCCGGTCGGCCAGGGCCGCGGCCACCTGGTTGACGGTCTCGGCGCGGGCATGGCCGGAAACGCGCTTCGGGGGCGGCTCGGAAAGGTCGCTCCAGTCGGCTCGCCCGCGCGCCGAAGCCCACGCCGCCCGCCAGGCCGGGCCGGCGTCGTGCTCCAGGCTCTCCTTCACCGCCGACTCGATGGGGACCGGCTCGATCGCCGCGTGACCGCGCGCGAGCATGGCGCGGATGCTCGCGGCCGCGCGGGCCGCGAGCAGATCGACGCCGGCGTCGCCGAGCCGCACCTCTTCCTGTCCGCGGAGCCGCCGGAGCACCTTCCTGCCGCTCGCGCCGGCCGCGCCCAGCACGGACCCGACCGCGCCGAGCGCCGCGAAACCGCCCAGCGACACGCCGCCGACGGCGATGTCGACGAGGGCGCCGGCCGTCACGAGGCCGGCCCCCGCGCCCGCCGCCCAGAGGCCGGTGCGTTCGAGACTGGCCCGGCTCAGGAAATCGACCCCGCCGAGGGCCTCGCTCACGTCGAACGTCACGGCGCGCGCTTCGGCCCCGTAGAAGCCGAACGCCGCCGCGATCCTGTCCCGGGTGGCGGTCTCGCGCAGCCGCAAGGCGTCGAGCAGCCGGGCGGTCGCGGCATCGACCGCCGCCCGCCGGTCGGCCTCCCCCCCTGCCTTCGGGGCGGTCACCACGACGGCGGCGGCCGCGCTGACCAGGAACTCGGCCGCGATGTCCGTGGCCGCGTCTATCGCCTCCCGCCGCTCGCGCGCACGCAACGCCACCCACCGATCGATGGCCCCGTCGTGGCCTGGCGCGAGCGCCTTCACCGCGGCAAGGAGCCGCCGCTCTCCGGCGTCGTCGTACACCACCGCGTCGAACGCGACGGTGGCGTGCAGGCCCTGGCGGGCGCAGGCGCCCCGCCAGCGAGCGGGGTGGGCCTCGGGCCGCGCCGTGTAGTTCAGGACCGGGACGAGCGGCCGGGCGGTCGCCGCAAGCACCGCGAGCTCGTCGAGGTGTCTCGGCTTCGGCGCGTCCCGCGCGTCGATGGCATACAGCAGGATGTCGGCGTCGAGCGCGGCCCGCACCGCCTTCGCCTCGAGCCCGAGGTCACCGTCGTCGGCGGCGGCGGGCGTCGCGAGGAAGCGGTCGAGCAGGGTCCGCGGATCGTCGTAACGGTCGCTGAGGGCCGACGCCATCGCGTCCCGCAACCGGTCCGCCTCCTCGAATCCCGGCGTGTCGAGCAGAACCGCGACGACGCCGTCGCCGTCGGCGACCTCACCCGCCTCGACCGCCCGCGTGACGCCGCCGCGGGCACTGACCTCGCCGAAGTCACGCCGCCGCAGCAGCGTCTGGAGCAGCGACGTCTTGCCGGCGTTGGTGTGACCGACGACGGCGAGCCGGAGCGGGCTTCGGGACCTGCTCACGCCTCCCCCCCGGCCGCCGTCACCACACGCCCGCGCGCCGCCGCCAGCCAGCGCCGCGCGCCGTCCGCGTCGTCGAACGCCGGCGCCGCCTGATTCGGGACGAGCGCCTCGAGCGCGCGCGTCGTCCGCGCCTCGTCGGCGCCCTGCGACCACCACAGCACCGCGCTCGCCGACGCCGCGAGGACCGTCTCGGCGAGGCGTGCCGGCGGAGGCGCCGTCGCGCTCCCGGGGGCCGGCGAACCCGCTGGGGAACCACCGCGCCGGACGAGCGAGAGCAGTCCGGCCACGCCCGCACCGGTCGCCGCCCAGCCCGGCAGGACCACCAGCGCGGCGGGCGCGACGGTCGCCGCGGCGGCGCAGGCAGCCGCGCCGAGCAGCCCGCCGAGCCCTGTCCACACGGCACGATTACGAAGCGCCGGCGGCAACAGGCCGACGCCAATGCGGGTCAGCGACGCGGCGCGGCGGGTCGCGTCCGCGGCGTCGAGATCGCGGAGGGCCGCGAGCCGCGTCCGCCACGCCGCGCGGCCCGCGGCGGCGCCGCTCTCGGCACGGCACGTCCGGGCCACGGCGCCGAGGCACGATGCCAGGGCCGCGTCGGACGGCAGCGGATCGGCTCCGTCGAGGTGTTGCCCGATGACGGCGAACGCCGCGTCGAGGGAAGCGGGGTCGAGGTCGGGTCGACCATCGCGGGAGACCCGCGCCCCGAGGTCCGGTGCGGGTCGGCGTGCCGTGCGCGGTTCGAGCGCTCGTTCCCCCGCGGGCTCGTGCCGGACGGCTCGTGCGAGGCGTTCCCGGCTCGCGTCGGTCAGCGCCGCGAGGTCGCATTCGAAGAGAACCACGCCGGCCTCCCCCGCGAGCGTGCGCCAATCCTCCAGGCGCAGCCCCGCCGTGCGGGCAGGCTCGGTACGCCGGAGAGCATCGCCGCCGTCGAGTACGAGCAGCGGCGTCTGTTTCGAGGCGCCGGCGAGTGCGCGGAGCCTCCGCCGGACGCCGCGATCCGGTGTTGCCGGCAGCCAGCCGATGACGACGACTCGAGCCTCGCCAGCGTGGACGATTCGTCGTACGCGCTCGAGATCCGCGGCCGCATCGATGTCGCCCAGGTCGTTCAGACGGTCGAGCGGCGCTGGCAGCTCGACCGCCTCTTCGGGCCGCTCGAGCCGGACGACATGGGCGCAGGCCTCCCCATCCGCCGGTGGCGTTGTCCCGACCGGCGCCACGACCTCGCCGGCACCGCGCCCGGCCGCGCCGGGAGCCGACCGGGAGCGCGAGGCGACGGCCGGCCGCCACCGCTCGGCCCACCGGTGGCCAAGGGCCGCCTGCAGCAGGGTCCAGACGGCCATGGGCAGCAGCAGGTAGACCGTGACGCCGGCGGTGAGAAACCCGATCCACGCTCGCCGCTGGGCCAGGGCCTCGGGATCGTCGGCGGGGGCGAGCGGGGCCGGGTCGACCGGCGTCAGCTCGCTACTCCCGATGAGCGGGCCGAGCGGCGCCGACGCGGCCTCGACCAGCGCGTGCCCCAGGCTCGGCGGAATCCACGAGCTCTCCCAACCGAAGCCGAGCGCGACGCGGGCGGTGACCATCCAGATCGCCGCGACCGCGAAGAGTGCGTACGCGGTCCAGAAGACGCCGCTCCCCGCCGACGCCAGCCGCCGGCCGCTTCCGGCCGCGAGCATGCTGCCAATGCGCCGGGCGGTCGCCGCGGCCAGGCGCCTGCGCCGTAGAAGTTTCGCGTCAGCGAAACCTCCAACGCGACCGTCAGGTCGCGCCAGCTCCGGGTGGCCGGCCGCGTCCCGCCCGGCCGCCCGGAGCAGGCCGTTCGTCACCAGGCGACCGAGCACCGGCGCCGCGCGCCGGCGCAGCAGCAGCAGCAGGCCGGCGCTCCGCAGGGCCAGCAACAGCCAGGGGCCGCCGGCGATCGCCAGCAGCGCCGCCGCCGCGTGCACCGGCGCATCGGCAGGACCCAGCAGCTCGGCCGCGGTCGTCCAGCCCGCAACCCCGCCGAGCGCGGCCAGCCCGCCCAGTCCGACCAGGGCCCCCGCCATGCCCCGGTCTGCCAACCGCCGGGCCTCGGCAATCGTCGCCGCGTCCGAGGCCTGTTCCACATCCGCCGCCGCCGCGCGGGCCACGCGGTCGCGCCAGTTCCGAGCGCCGGGGATGGGGGCCGAGGCGGTTCCGGTCATCGTGTCTGCAGGTCCGAGGACTCCGCGGGCCGGTAGAACCGGAGCGCGCTGTCGCCGGCGCGCACGGTTCGCAGTGCTTCGAGGGCGGGCGGGGCCGGGGGTTCCAGGCGCCGGGCGTGCTCGATGACCAGCCGGCTCCGCGGGCCGAGATGGACGGCCGAGGCGGCCAGCATCGCCCCGATGTCCGGTGCGCCATAGGGCGGGTCGAGCAGTATCAGGTCGAATACCGCGAGGGTGAGGCGGCGAAAGGCGGCCGGCAACGCGGCCCGCCGGAAGGTGCAGCGATCGGCGACGCCGCACGCGGCGGCGTTGCGGCGGATCAACGCGATGGCCCGCGGGTCGCGGTCGATGAAGACGACGTGGGCGGCGCCGCGGCTCAGCGCTTCCAGGCCGACGGCCCCGGTGCCGGCGCAGCCGTCGAGCACTTGCGCGCCCTCGACGTGGGGGCCCAGGATGTCGAAGAGGGTTTCGCGCAGGCGATCGGAGGTCGGGCGCAGGCCGTCCCAGCGCGGCGTCGACAGCCGGCGTCCCTTGTGCGTGCCTGCGATGATCCGCATGTCGAGATCGAGTCCGTCCGGGAGATCACGACTGCGCGGCGCCGCTGCCCGCCCAGCTCCTCGCCAGGGAATCGTCGCTTGGCGGCTCCGCTTCCCCCCGAACAACCCGCGAGGCGTCGGCGCCGTTCCAAGAACAGCTATCGATATTGAAGTTGCCAACTGCGCCCGGACGCAACCCCACTTCTGCGGTTCCGGCTCTTGGCACACAGCAAGGTGATTTCCGTCACTGTCCCAAGGCGCCACTCCTACCCTACACCGGCCAGACCGAAGCGTTCCATCCAGCCGGCGTCGAGCCCGGCCAGCAGGTCGGCCGCGATGCCGCGCCGCAGCGCGCGTTCCGCCTCGTCGCGCGCGACTTCCATGATGTCGTGATCGCGAACCAGGTTGGCGAGCCGCAGGGTCGGCAGACCGGATTGCCGCGTCCCCAGCACCTCGCCCGGGCCGCGGAGGCGCAGGTCGTGCTCGGCCAGCTCGAAGCCGTCGGTGGTGCCGGCGACCGCCTCGAGCCGCGCGCGGCCGACGTCCGAGAGCGGCTCTCGATACAGCAGCCGGCACCACGCCTGGCCGGGCCCGCGGCCGACGCGCCCGCGGAGCTGGTGCAGTTGCGCCAGCCCGAACCGTTCGGCGTGCTCCACGACCATGACGCTGGCCCCGGGCACGTCCACGCCGACCTCGATGACCGTCGTGGCCACCAGCACGTCCACCGCGCCGCCGGCGAACCGCGCCATGACCGCCTCGCGGTCGCCGGACTTCATCCGCCCGTGCAGCAGATCGACGGTATGACCCGGGAACCGGCGCGCCAGGGTGTCGACCATCACCGTGGCCGCCTTGAGATCGACCTTGTCCGACTCGTCGACGAGCGGATAGACGACGTAGGCCTGCTTCCCGAGGCCGAGCTCGCGGTCGACGAGCGCATGGACCGCGTCGCGGCGGGATTCCGGCTCCATCCGCGTATCCACCGGCGTACGGCCCGGCGGCCGATCCCGAATCACGGATACGTCGAGGTCGCCGTAGGCGGTGAGGGCCAGGCTGCGGGGAATCGGGGTCGCGGTCATGACGAGCACGTCCGGATGCCGCCCCTTGTCCCGCAGGGTCGCGCGTTGCCGGACCCCGAAGCGGTGCTGCTCGTCGATGATGGCCAGTCCGAGCGCGCGGAACGCGACGGCTTGTTGCACGAGCGCGTGGGTCCCCACTACGAGGTGGGCGTCTCCCCGCTCCAGGGCCGCGAGGGTCTCGCGCCGCGCCTTCGCCCCGTGGCCTCCGGTCAGCGACACGACCCGGAAACGCGACGGGGCCAGCAGCGGCCGCAGGGTCAGGTAGTGCTGCTCGGCGAGAAGCTCCGTCGGGGCCATGAACGCGACCTGCAGGCCGTTCTCCAGGGCGACGAGGGCGGCGAGCAGGGCGACGATGGTCTTGCCGCATCCGACGTCGCCCTGCAGGAGCCGGTTCATCGGGTGGGGGCGGCACAGGTCGTCGACGATGGTGCGGAGCGCGGCCCCCTGGCCGGGGGTCAGCCGGAACGGCAGCACCGCGAGGGCGGATCGGCGGATCCGGTCGTCCACCCGCACGCTGTGCGGCTTGCTCTCCCGGGTCCTCGCCCGGGCGCGCACCTCCAGGCCCAGCCGAAAGAGGAAGAGCTCTTCGAGGATCAACCGCACCTGGGCCGGGGTGCGGAACCGGTTCAACAGCGAGAGCGCGGTACCCGGGGGCGGGAAATGCGCCTCCCGGAGAGCCTGCAGGCGGTCGGGCAGACGCCGGCGCGCCCGGAGGTCGGCGGGCAGAGGATCGTCGAGCTCGGGCGGCAGCTGCTCGAGGGCGCGCTGCACCAGTCCGCGAAGCTGCTTCGTCGTCAGGGTGCCGATGCGTTCGTACACCGGCACCACGCGGGCGCTGTGCAGCCCCTGTCCGGCCTCACCATCGTCCCCCTCTCCTTCCGCGAGCAGCTCGTACTGCGGGTTGGTCAGCCGCAGTCCGCCCGGGTCGCGCCACGCCGGCGTGCCGTAGAGCAGGACCCGCTGGCCCGGCGAAAACGCCGTCTTCAGATACGGCTGGTTCATCCATACCGCCCGAAACGTGCCCGCGTCGTCCCGCAGCAGCATCTCGAACAGCGAGAAGCCGCGGCGGCGGGTCTGCCGCAGACCGGTGCTGACGACCTGCCCGCGGACCGCGGCGGGCTCGCCCGGCCGCAATTCGCTCGAGCGGACGAGGCGGCTGCGGTCTTCGTAGCGGAGCGGAAACCGATGGAGGAGATCGTCGCAGGTGCGCAGCCCCGCCCGTTCGAGCTCTGCCGCCCGGCGGGGGCCGACCCCCTTCAGGAAACGCAACTCGACGTGAAGGTCGGAACCGGCGGACGCTCGTGACTGCCCACTCGCCACGGGACGGTCGCACCCGGCGTTCACTGCACGATGACCGCCAGGCCGGGCGACAGGCGGAGCTCGCGGATGCCGTACGGCAGGGGAATCGGCTCGTCCACCCGTGTACCGGCCGGCCGATCGGGGGTACGGGTGAAGTGCCCCACCGTCTCCTGCAACACCTGCACGGGAACCGAAATGCCGCCGACGGTCACCGTCTCCACATCCACTTGCGCCATTCCGTTCGCGGACCGGACGCTGCCGCTCGCGGTCACGACGAGCTGTCCGGCCAGGTACCGGACCAGGTCGAACTGGGTTCGCTCGCGGGATTCACGAATGGCGTCGAGGTCGATGACGGCTTCCGCGAACAGCCGGTCCTCTCCGATGCGGACGACCGGCTCCCGGATACCCACCGGCAGATGAGGCGCCCCCTGGAAGGCGAGATAGGCCGCGATCTCCGACTCGGGCAGCGGGGTCAACCGTAGCCCGGAAGCCGGCTCCAGGGCGTGGCGCAGGATGTCGGCGAGCTTCCGTTCCAATCGCGCGCCGGCCTCCTCGGAGACGGCATCGCCGGCCTGAGCCGCGCGGCCGGTCCCCCCGGTCCGTTCGATTTCTCCGGTCATCGCTCCCGCGCCGGCCGCGGCAACCGCCCCCCCGGCCACGAACGTCAACGCCGCCGCCCACCCAGCGTGTCGATTGCCCATCTACCGCAGTATATAACGATTTTGTTCGCTTTTTCTTTGTGCTTCGTGTAGAGTCCCGATTCGTTCGTGTTTCATGGGCATTTTGGATCGGCGACCGTTCAGGAGGCCGGCGTTGCAACCTCTGACTCGACGACAGCGGGAAATTCTGGACTATCTCAAGGAGTTCATCGACGAGCGCGGGTACGCCCCGAGCCTCGAGGAGATCGGGAGCCGGTTCGGTCTGTCGTCGCTGGCCACCGTCCACAAGCACCTGATGAACCTCCAGGAGAAGGGCTTCATTCGCCGGGCCTGGAACCGCAGCCGCTCGGTGGAGCTCGTGCAGACCCGGACGGGGGGCCGCGCCCTCGACCTGCCGCTGCTGGGGTACGTGGCGGCGGGCGCGCCGATCGAGGCGGTGGTCGGCGCGGAAACGGTGACGGTGCCGGAAGATCTGGTGGGGTCGCGGGAGACCTATGCCCTGCGGGTGCGCGGGAGCTCGATGATCGACGAGCAGATCCGCGACGGCGATCTCGTGGTCGTCGAGAACCGTCAGGTCGCCCAGAACGGCGAGATGGTGATCGCGCTGCTCCACGGGTCGGACGTCACCCTGAAGACGTTTTTTCGCGAGAAGGGACATATCCGCCTGCAGCCGGCCAACGACGCCGTCGCCCCGATCATCGCGAAACCGGACGCGGTGCAGGTGCAGGGTGTCGTGATCGGCGTGATCCGGCGATACTAGGAGTCTGCGCCGTAGAACGGTGGTGAGCCGGACTCCGCCGCGCGGCGAGCCTCACCTGGGGCGCGGCACGGCCCGCCGATTGCCCGCGTTCGCCGACCGGCGATGCGGCAGAGTACGCTGACAGGGTCGACCGGACTCCCGGCGGCCGGGGGGGCACGAGGCTCCGGACGGACGGCGGGAACATCGGCCGCAAGGATTGGCATTCCATGGAAGAGCGCAAACAAATCAACTTCACGATCGTGCCGGACGACACGTCGGAAGAACCCCGCATCTACTCGAACTTCTGTGCGATTTCCCACACCCCGTTCGATTTCACGCTGACGTTCTGCGAGGTCCTGCCGCCGACGGAGAAGACGGTGCGCGAGGCGGCCGCGGACAGCGTGCTCAAGGCGCCGGTCCGGTCGCGCATCGCCGTGCCGACGGCGTTCGTCCCCAACCTCATCAAGGCGCTGCAGGAACATCTCAAGGCCTGTTCCGAATCGGGCGGCAGGCCCGGCTGGAACAAGCCGGCGGTGCACTGACCCGCCGGACCACCGGGATGGCGATCGCGACTCGTCCGGCCGCCCGGCCGCCCGCCCGGAAGCGCTTCGGCCAGCATTTCCTCGAGGCCGCGTGGGTCGCCAAGCTGGTGGCGTGCATCCGGCCCGCGCCGGGAGAGCTGTTTCTCGAGATCGGCTCGGGCACCGGACAGCTCACGCTCCCCCTCGCCGCGGCGGGCGCCGAGGTGATCGCGGTCGAGAAGGACCGCCGGCTCGCCGCCCGTCTGCAGGCGGTCGTCCCGGCATCGGTGCGGGTCGTCGCCGGCGACATCCTCGATCAGGACCTGGCGCGCCTCGTCGCCGAGCCCGGCGCCGGGCGCACGGACCGGCCCGCCCGCGTGGTCGGCAACCTGCCCTACAACCTGTCGACGCCCATCCTGCGCCGCCTGATGGAGACCCAGCACCTGCACGGGTGCTTCGAGGACGCCACGCTCATGCTGCAGCGCGAGGTCGCAGATCGGGTCATCGGCCAACCGGGGTCGCGAGACTACGGCCCCCTGGCCATCATGACGCGCGTGGCGGCCCGGGCCGAACGGGCGCTGGCCCTGCCGCCCGGCGCGTTCCGGCCGCCGCCGCGCGTACGTTCGGCCGTGGTCACCCTGCGATTCCGTCCATCGCCGGTGCCCGTCGGCGACCGGCTGCTGTTCGAGCGGATGGTCCGGAGCCTGTTCTCGCAGCGGCGCAAGACGGTGCTCAACGCCCTCCGTCCGCTCGCCCGCGGCATGTCTCCCTGCTCGCCGCGGGACCTGCTCGAACGGGCGGGAGTGGCGCCGGACCGCCGTCCCGCCACGCTCGACCTCGACGAGCTGGCCGGGTTGGCGGACGCCCTGGCCTCCTCGTCCCCATAGAGGCGCGACCTCGCGGTCGCGTTTGAAGTTTCGCTGCGCGAAACTTCTGCGCGGCAAGCGCGCGACCTTGCGGTCGCGTTGGAAGTTTCGCTGGCCCATCCTCGGTCCGGTTTCCGGCCGATGGAATCAGGAAGAAGCATGACTTCGACAACAGAACCCTCTTCGGCGGCCGAACCGGCACTGGAGGTCGTCCCCTACGGCGGCCTCGGCGAGTTCGGCATGAACATGATGCTCGTCACCTGGCGGGACACCGCCATCCTGATCGACGCCGGAGCGATGTTCCCGGGACCCGAGCTGCCCGGGGTCGACCTGGTCATTCCCGATCTCGGTCATCTGCAGGAACGCGTCGGCCGGCTCTCGGCGGTGGTGCTGACCCACGGGCACGAAGACCACATCGGGGCGCTGCCGTACGTCTGGCCGCTGGTGGACGGCCCGGTGTACGGCACGCCCCTGACCCTCGCCCTCGCCGGTCACAAGCTGGAGGAGCACGGCTTCGACCCCGACGAACGCTGCCGTCCCCTGCACGCCGGCGACACCGCCGAGATCGGAGACGTCACCCTCGAGCTCATCCGGGTCACCCACAGCATGCCGGACTGCGTGGCGGTGGCCCTGCACACCCCGGCCGGCGTCATCGTGCACAGCGGCGACTTCAAGATCGACCAGACGCCGCTCGACGGTCAGGTCCTGGACGTCCACAGGTTCGCGGAGCTCGGTCGGCAAGGGGTGCTCGCCTTCTTCGGCGACAGCACCAACATCGAGCGCCCGGGGTTCACGGGGTCCGAGCTCGACGTCGTGACGGGGCTCGAAGAGGTGTTCGCCGGGGCGAAAGGCAAGGTCGTGGTCACCGCGTTCGCCTCGAGCCTGCACCGGATCGGGATTCTCGCGGACCTCGCCGCGCAGTTCGACCGCAAGCTGGCCCTGGTGGGACGAGGCATCATCCAGAACACGCAGATCGCGACGCGGCTCGGGCACCTGCGCCTCCCGGCGGGGCTGCAGATTCGGGACTCCGAGATCGCCGACTACCCCGCCCGGAAGGTCGCCTGCGTCACGACCGGGTCCCAGGGCGAGCCGATGGCGGCCCTGTCGCGGATTGCCATCGACGACCATCGCCACGTCCGGCTCGAGCCGGACGACGTCGTGGTCTTCTCGGCGCGCGCCATCCCCGGCAACCAGCGGGCCATCGGCCGGGTCATGGACCACATCGCCCGCCGCGGGGCGGAAGTGGTGCACGACGAACGGAGAGCGGTGCACGTTTCCGGGCACGGAAGCGCCGAAGAACTGAAATTGTTGCTTTCGCTCGTCAGGCCGCGCTACTTCGTGCCGATACATGGGGAGTACAGGTTTCTCGCGGAGCACGCGCGGGTCGCCGTGCGGGTCAACGGAGGCGCTACGACGGTGTTGCTGGCCGAAGATGGAGACGTCATCCGCCTCGCCCCGGGCGCGGGACACATCGCGGGCCGCGTCGCGGCCGGTCGCATCCTCATCGACGGGACGCGATCCGGTGAGGTCGGCGACGAGGTTCTGCGGCACCGCCGGCATCTCGCCGCGGACGGCGTAGTGGTTCCGGTGATTGCCGTCAACCGCCAGGAAGGACGGGTCGAGGGTACCCCGGACGTGGTGACCCGCGGCGTGGTGCTCGACGACCGCACGAGCGTCGTGCTCGATACCGTGCCCGAGTGGCTGACCGGGGTCATCGGCGAGGCCAGCCCCGAGGAACGATCCGATCACGACCTGCTCACCGAGCGGGTCCGCATCGAGTTGCAACGCCTGTTTCGAAAGCAGGCGGGCCGGCGCCCTCTCGTGCTGCCGGTCATCATGGAGGTTTGACGGGTGTTCCGATCCACGCTGTCACGCTGGTTGAGCGAGTTCTTCGGGGTGGCCCTCTTCGCCGCCGCGCTGTTCTCGCTGGTCGCCCTCGCCACCTACGACCCTCTCGATCCGGTCTGGTACTTCAGCACCGACGGGCACGAGACGCCGGTCAACTTCGCGGGGCGCGTGGGCGCATTCGTGGCCGAGCTGTCGTTCCAGCTGGTCGGGTTCAGCGCCTACCTGCTGCCGCCGGTCCTGCTCGTGCTCGGCTGGCACTACTTCTGGTGCCGGCCCATCGAGGGGGCGTACACCCGGACGGTGGGCCTGGGGCTGACCCTGGCCTGCACGGCGTCCTTTCTCACCCTCACCTTCTCGGCCTTCGACGCCGCCGAGCGCCCGTTCCGGGCCGGTGGATACCTGGGGGGATGGCTGGCCGACCTCCTCGCGGAGAATCTCAATCGCACCGGCTCGATCATCCTGATTCTGACGCTCCTGTTCCTCGCCCTCCTCCTCTTGACCCAGGTGTCGTTCGGGCAGGTGTTGAGCCGGTCGTTGGCCGAGCTCGGCCGGAGCGGAGCCGCCCTGCGAGAGGCGATGTTCGGGGGCCGGGGCGAACGCGACTTCAGGCGCCGCAACGTCCCGAGCCCCGGCCGGGCTGCAGCCTCGGCCGCCCCCACCCCGGCCCCCGCGAAGGCGGCGGCGGGGCCGCCTCCGGGCCGGCCGCAGGCAAGGCGCCGCGGGCGCCAGAACCCGACCCCCGACGCCCCGCGCGGAGAACGCAGCAGCCCGCAGCCGTCGATCCGGACCGCCCGGCCCGACCCCACGCCGGCGCCGGCGTCCGCCCCGACGCCCGATCGCCGCGAGTCGGATCGCCGCGAGAAGGCCTTCACCCTGCCCCCGCTGTCCCTTCTCGACCCGGTGCGGGCGAAGCACCAGTTCGACGAGCGCGAGCTGCTCGACAATGCCCGACTGCTGGAGAACAAGTGCCAGGAGTTCTCGGTGCGGGGAACCGTCATCCAGATACACCCGGGACCGGTGGTGACGACCTACGAGTTCCAGCCCGACCCCGGGGTGAAGTACAGCCGGGTCACCGGTCTCGCCGACGACCTCTGCCTGGCGATGCAGGCGGAGTCGATTCTGATAGAGCGGCTCGCCGGCAGATCCACGGTCGGCATCCAGATACCGAACCGCCTGCGGGAGCAGATCTCCCTGCGGCAGATGCTGGAGTCGCCGCCCTACTGCGAGAGCGAGTCCAAGCTGACCCTGGCCCTGGGGCGGCGTATCCATGGAGAGCCGCTCGCGGGCGACCTGGCGACGATGCCCCATCTCCTGATCGCGGGCTCGACCGGAACCGGCAAGAGCGTGTCGATGAACGCGATGCTCACCAGCATCCTCTACAAGGCCACGCCGGAGGACGTGCGGTTCATCCTGATCGACCCCAAGCGGCTCGAGCTCGGCATGTA
The DNA here is from genome assembly GCA_965206705.1 of Vicinamibacterales bacterium. Lineage (GTDB taxonomy): Bacteria > Acidobacteriota > Vicinamibacteria > Vicinamibacterales > UBA8438 > JAJEEA01. The sequence goes on from CBDBKJ010000004.1 coordinate 593,654, forward strand.
CAAGGACATTCCGCACCTGCTGACCCCGGTGGTGGTCGAGCCCAAGCTGGCCGCGAACGCCCTGCGCTGGGCCGTTCACGAAATGGAAGAACGGTACAAGCAGCTGGCGGCAGAAGGGGTGCGGAACCTTGAGCAGTACAACCGCAACGTGCGCGAACAGTTGCGGGAGCTGGAGGTGGAGGGCGGACCGGCCGACGAGCCGGCCCCGGACCCGGAAGAGGTTCCGCAGCCGTTGCCCTACATCGTGCTCGCCATCGACGAGCTGGCCGACCTGATGATGCTCGTCGGCCGCGAGGTCGAAGAGTCGATCGCCCGCCTCGCGCAGATGGCCCGGGCGGTCGGCATCCATCTGATCCTGGCCACCCAGCGCCCGTCGGTGGACGTGATCACCGGCCTGATCAAGGCCAATCTCCCGGCGCGCATCTCGTTCCGCGTCTCGTCGAAGGTCGATTCACGCACGATTCTCGACGGCAACGGGGCGGAGCAGCTTCTCGGCCGCGGCGACATGCTGTATCTGCCGCCGGCCTCGTCGCGGCTGGTGCGGGTTCATGGACCCTACATCTCCGAGCAGGAGACGGCGCGCGTCTGCGGTTTCCTGCGCAAGCAAGGCAGCCCCGCCTACGACGCGTCGATCACCGCCGAGGAGAAACCGGCCGAGGCCGACGTCCTCGAGAAGGACGACCTGTACGACGAGGCGGCGCGCCTCGTCGTGGCGGCGGGTCAGGCCTCCATCTCCTCTCTCCAGCGCCGTCTCCGTATCGGGTTCAGCCGCGCCGGCCGTCTCGTCGACATGATGGAAGCGGACGGGCTGGTGTCGGCGGGAACCGGCGGCAAGGCCCGCGAGGTGCTCGTCGGGGCCGACTACTTCGACGAGGTCGACATGCAGCTCCGCTGAATGCGGCGCGGGTCGATCGGTGAGGGGAGCGCGCGGCCGCCGGCACCGCCGCGCGACACGGAAATGGGCGGCTGTGCCGGCACCCGCGGCCGCGATCCGTCAGGTTCGGGAAGGGCCGTCGGACGGCTCCACCCACGAGGCCTCGAACGGCAGCGCCGCCAGCGTGCGCACGCCGACGCCGGTGGCGCCCTTGACGCAGTACGGCTTGTTCTCCTCGTGCCAGGCGGTTCCGGCGATGTCCAGATGGGCCCAGGGCCGGTCGCCGCTGAACGCCTTCAGGAACATCCCCGCGGTGATCGCCCCGCCCGCGCGCCCGCCGATGTTGGCGAGGTCCGCCGTCTCGCTCTTCAGCTGCTCGGCGTACTCGTCGAACGCCGGCAGCGGCCACAGCCGCTCCCCTGCCCCGGCCGCCGTCTCCCGGACGGACTCGACCCACGCCGCCGGCGTCCCCACGAGGCCCGAGGCATGGTGCCCCAGGGCGATCACGCAGGCGCCGGTGAGGGTGGCGACGTCCACCAGATGGGTCGCCCCGAGCTGTTGCGCGAGGATGAGGGCGTCGGCCAGAATCAGCCGCCCCTCGGCGTCGGTGTTGAGCACCTCCACCCGTTTACCGTTGGCCGCGGTCAGCACGTCGCCGGGCCGGATGGCGCGCCCTCCCGGCATGTTCTCCACCGCCGGCACGATGCCGACCACGCGCACCGGCGGGGCGAGCCGTCCGATCGCGCGCATCGCGCCGACCACCGCGGCCCCGCCGGACATGTCGTGCTTCATCAGGTCCATGCCCCCGGAAGGCTTGATCGAGATGCCTCCGGTGTCGAACGTCACGCCCTTGCCGACGAGCCCCAGCACCGGCCCGGTCCCGTCTCCGGCATCCTCCGGCTCGTAGCGCATGACGATGACCCGCGGGGGTTCGGCGCTGCCCTGCGCCACGCCCTGCACGAGCCCCATCCCGTGCGAGGCGATGGCCTCGTCGGTCAGCACCTCGACCGAGGTCCGGGGGCCGCTGGCGAGTTCGAGGGCGCGGTCGGCGAAGACCCGGGGGGTGAACAGATTGGCGGGTTCGTTGGACAGCTCCCGCGCCAGATTCGAGCAGCCGGCCAAAAGCGCCCCGCGCCGGGCCGCGGCCTGCACGTCGCCATCGGGCTCGCGGCGCAGGACCAGGTCGACCGCGGTCAGCGGCAGCGCCTCGGAATCGTCGGTCTTGAACCGGTTGTCGCGAAACGCCCCCAGAACCAACCCCTCGGCGACCGCCTGCACCATCGACGGGGTCTCGCCCGAGCCGCCGCAGACGAAGACGAGGCGCCGGGCCCTCCGGGTCCGCGCCGCCATCCCGGCCGCGCCGGCCACCGTCCGGGCGCGATCCGCCGTGTAGGCGCCGCGCGGGCCCGTCCCCACCAGGAGCATCCGGCGCGTGCCCCACGTCGTGTCGGCGACGTCCGTCAGATACAGCTCGTGAACCTCTCCGCGCAGCTCGCCGGAGGCCCGGGCCCGGCCGATGGCGCCGGCCGAGGCGACATCGAGCTCGCGCAGGTCGTCGTTGTCGTCGTCCTCGAAGATTGGCGCGCAGAGAAGGTCGGCCTGGCAGCCGCGCACGGCGCCGGCGCGGCAATCGACGGGCAGGGTCTCGTGTGCCGTATGCATTGGTAGATCCTACTTGGTGCCGGTCGGGGAAACCGACCGACTGAGAGCAAGACCCCCGTTCAAACCGTGCATGCGGATTTCCCGCACACGGCTTACCAGGTGGACTTCAGGTCGCAGCATGCACTGCCCCCGGATACCGAATCGTGCCGCGCAGGCGAACGAGCCCCAAGGCCTCTCGGCCTTGGGGATGTACCGCCGCAGGACCGGCTGCGGCCGATACGTCCCCGCGCGCAGCACCGACCCGAGCTCCCCAAGGAATGACTCGACCCCACGCTGCTCAATCTCGGCCAGTGTCTCGGAATCGACACCCGCCGAGCCACGATTCCGCTTGACCCGCCGCCACGCCTCCCGGAGGACGTCATCCCTCCAGATCCGGTCCATCAGGGCGTGGAAGCGCCGATTCGGGGACCGCTTGGCCGCGGCCCACAGGCGTCGTTGCAATTGGCGCACTTTGTCGAGAGGCACACGCCTCCCGGGGGAGTTGGGTCCGGGCTCGCCGGCCATGCCCTCGCGCGTCCTTGCCACCACGCCGTGCCCACCGCAGGGGCCCTTCCCTCCGGCCGCGTTCTGCTGCACGGCCCTCCGCAGTACTATGGCCCCCTCGGACTCCCGCTGCGCCGCTCCCGCTTTCACCTTCGGCTTATGCGGGCCGCGTTGCCCCGACTCGGGCCGCGCAGACGGGTCTCTCGTGTTCCGTCCCCCTCCGTGTCCGCGTGCTGCGCCCCCTACCCCGCCGAGACCTCCCGCACGTACGCCGCCGGACCGGGGCGCGGAAGGCGTGGCCTTCGCCGTGAAATGAGCGGCTCGGCTCTCGGGTTGTAAATCTGTCGAGGCTGCAGGCTTCACTTCATGTTGCGGCCCGCGGACTTGCTCCCTCCGAAGAGGCTTCTGACACCCCGCTCGGGCCACGGCCGTCTCCGGCCATGCCTGGGGCCTGCTACTCGGCGCTCCGGCGCTTACCGAGGCGGGACTTGCACCCGCTGGAGAGGAACAGCTTGACGCAGACGGTTTCCCCCCTGCATCGTCACGACGCACCATCGGCGGATTATAGCGCGCGCCCGATCTGCGGGACGGCGATGCGACCGTGCCGGGTTTCGTCAGCCTGGCGCCGGGGCGACGCTGGCCGGCCGGGGTACCGATGCCGCGAGTGCTGGCGTCCGGATGGCGGTCGCGCTACAATCGGGCCATGCATGGACCTCGCTCGTGGCGGTGCGCCGGCGGCCTCCTCGCGGGCGTCGCGTTGCTCGCCTTGGCGTTCCCGGCAGACGCGGCCGCCCAGGACGACGAACGGCCGGAGTTGACCCTGCGCGCCCGCCCGAACGTCGCTTTCGCCCCGAACCCGATCTCGTTCACGGGCCTGTTGCGGGGAGGTCCGGACGACTACGAGGACTTCTATTGCGTCAGCGCCGAGTGGGACTGGGACGACGGGACGCGGTCGGAGAGCGTCTACGACTGCGAGCCCCATGAACCGGGGGTGAGCGAGATCCGCCGCCGTTTCTCGCGACGGCACACCTACCAGAGCGCCGGCCGCTACGAGATTCGGCTCAATCTCAAGCGCCGTGACGACGTGGTCACCTCGGCCCGGGTCCGCGTGACGATTCAGGGCGGCCGATTCCCCGACTGACCGTCGTTCGCAGCTCGACCCGTCTCAACCGGCCGCCGTCGAGTCGATAGGCCCGGATTGCGGCCAGGACGGGCGACGCGATCACGTACAGCAACTCGGTGTCGTCGGCTTCCCGCGTATCCGTCGCGGACGGCGACGGCGCCGATGCAGGATGGGAATGATAGGCGCCGACCACCGCGAGGCCGGCCCGGCGGGCGATCCTGATCGCGGCGAAGTGGTCGGCCGGGTCGATGAGATACCGGGTCGGGCTCTGCCGCAGGTTGCGGGCGGGACAGGCGCGGGCGATCCGGGTGTCGGCGCCGGCGGCGACGCCGACGAGCAGACCGCAGCATTCGTCCGGCAGCGCCCGGCGCGCATGGTCGAGGATGGCGTCGCGCACCGCGCGGGGCATGTGGACGACGACGCCCACGAATTCGGCCGCTCCCCCGCTGCCGCCGTGCCTCACCGGTTCCGACTCCCATGTATCCGATTGCGGCCGGACACTCGACCACGTGATTGGTTCGTCCGTGGCAGACCGTGGCGAAAGGCCCCGCTGCATGCGACCGGCGGGAAATTTCCGTCAGCGTCCCTTCCGGTGCAGTCCAGGCCGCATCACTCCTGCCGCCGCTCGCTGCGCAGGCGGGCGAGATGGGCTCGCCAGACCCCGGCCGAATCGAAGATCCGGTCGATCTCGGCGCCGGTCTCCAGCCCCCCGCGCAGCGCCTGCAGCTCGGCGATGAGGTCGTCGAGGGCCTCGGCCACGGCATCGGCGTTCGAACGGCAGATGTCCCGCCAAATGTCCGGCGGGCTCGACGCGAGCCGGGTGGCGTCGAACAGGCCCCGTCCGGTCAGCGCCAGTCCGCGTTCACCGGCCCGGTTGCCCACGACGTGCATCAGGGCGCTGGCCGCGAGCTGCGGCAGGTGGCTGACGAACGCCAGGAGCCGATCGTGCTCGGCCGGATCGACCACGTGGGGCTCGGCCCCGAACGCCCGGACGAACTCGGACAGCCGCTCCAGAACCCCCGCCGCCGCCGCGCCGTCCGGCGTGAACAGCCAGGGGCGCTCGACGAACAGATCGGGGCGGGCGTGCTCGATCCCGCTCCGGGGGGCGCCGCCGAGGGGATGTCCGCCGACGAAGGTGAACCGCGACGGAAGCTGGCGGGCCGCCTCGACCGTCGTCCGTTTCGTGCTCCCGACGTCGGTCACGACGGCGGGGGTGGTGACGTGCTGCTCCAGGTCCGCGAGCCGATCGATGTTCTGCTCGACCGGCGCCGCGAGAATGACGAGATCGGCCTCGGCCATGACCACGGGGTCGTCGGCGGCCACGTCGATGGCGTGGAGCACCATCGCCTTCTCGAGGACCTCCTTGCGGTCGACGCCGATGACGAGGCAGGCGGGCCAGTGCCGCCTCGCCGCGAGCGCGATCGAACCGCCGATCAGCCCGAGCCCGACGATCGCCACCTTGTCGAACGGCGGCGGGGTCGTCGGCGCGGGTTGCGGCTGAATGACGGGAAGAGTCCTGGGCGCGTCGCTCACCGGTGTCACTCCACGGGCTAAGTCCCCCAGCCGCGATAGGCGGCCGGTTCGAGACAGATGCTGCGCCCGATGGCCGGCGCGATGATCCGCAGCTCGGCCATCAGCCGGTCGAACTGTGCCGGCAAGATCGACTGCGCGCCGTCGCTCAGGGCGTGGTCGGGGTCCGGATGGACCTCGATGAGCAGGCCGTCGGCGCCGGCCGCGATGGCCGCGCGCGCCATCGGGGCGACCTTGTCGCGCAGGCCGGTGCCATGACTGGGGTCGGCGATGATCGGGAGATGGCTGAGCTTCTGCACCACGGGGATCGCGGAGATGTCCATGGTGTTCCGGGTATAGCTCTCGAACGTTCGGATGCCCCGCTCGCACAGGATGACGTTCGCATTGCCGCCCGACAGCAGGTACTCCGCCGACAGCAGCCACTCTTCGATCGTCGCCGAGATGCCCCGCTTGAGAAGAATCGGGGTGGAGCTGCGACCCAGCTCCCGCAGCAGGGTGTAGTTCTGCATGTTGCGGGCGCCGACCTGCAGGATGTCCGCGTAGCGGGCCACCAGCTCGATCTGGTTGACGTCCATCACTTCCGAGGCCACTTGCAGGCCTTCGGCGTCGGCGGCCGAGCGCATCATCCGCAGCCCCTCCTCGCCCAACCCCTGGAAGCTGTAGGGCGAGCTGCGCGGCTTGAAGGCTCCGCCCCGCAGCACCTTGGCTCCCGCCTTCCTGACGGCAGCGGCGGCGGCCGCGATCTGCGCCTCGGTCTCCACCGAGCAGGGACCGGCCATGACGACCACCTCGTCGCCGCCGACGCGGACGCCGCCGAACGACACCGTGGTGCTCTCGGGCCTGAACGTCCGGCTGGCCAGCTTGTAGGGCTCGGTGATCCGCATCACCTCGTGGACCCCGTCCATCACCTCGAGGAGGCGGGCGTCGAACGATCGGTTGCCTCCCACCGCCCCCAGCACGCTGCGAAGCTGCCCGGTCGACCGATGCACGTCGAACCGGTTCTCGACCAGGTGCGCGATGACCCGCTGAATCTGTTCCTCGCTCGCGCGTTCTTCCATTACGACAACCATGACCCCGCCTTTCCTTGCTGCGTCCGCACTACCTCTTCATCCGCCTCGATCCAGCCCGCGTCATCCGGATGAACGCTCCAGGCGCCGGGCTTCGTCGATGATCCGCTCGAACAGCCGCGTGATCGCGTCCGCGTCGAGCGGGCCCTTGTTCTGCGACCGTACGTGACTCAGTACTTCCTGCTCGCGCTGCGGCTGATAGACCTTGAGGTCCACCGTCTCCTTGAGCCGTCCGATCTCCTGCGCGCAACTCGCCCGCTCGTTCAGCAGCCCGACGATCCGGGCATCGAGCTCGTCCATCCGGTCCCGAATCTTCGTGATCTGTCGTTCCACCGCCGCCAGCTCGGGCGATGCGGATTGCCGGTCTCCTGACGTCATGCCGTGCCCGCGCCTCCCTTTGCGTCTGCGCCCTTCAGCCAGGCCACGTAGCGCTCGACCGCGGCCTCGAGGCCGGCCGAGCCCGCCTCGCGGGCGATCGTGTCCACCAGCGCGCTCCCCACGACGCCGGCGTCCGCGTACTGTCCCACCTCGCGCAGGTGCTCCGGGGTGGAGAGCCCGAATCCGATGGCCACGGGCAGCGTCGTGACCGCCCGAATCCGCGCCACCAAGGTCCGCACGCCAGCCGCCACGTCGGTCCGCGCTCCGGTCACCCCGAGCCGGGAGATGCCATAGAGAAAGCCGCGGCCGAGGTCGGCGGCCCGCCGGATCCGGTCATCGGTGGTCGTCGGACTCAACAGAAAGATCGGGTCGATGCCGGCATCGACGATGGTCCGGCGGAAACCGTCTGCTTCTTCTATCGGCAGATCGAGCACGAGCACGCCGTCGACGCCGGCCTGCGCGGCCCGCGCCGCGAATCGGTCCGGCCCCAGGCGGAGCACGGGGTTCGCGTAGGTGAACACCACCACCGCGGCGCCGAGGTCGGCCCGCACGCGCTCGATCAGGTCCAGCGTGCCGGCGAGGGTCGTGCCCGACGCCAGGGCGCGTTCCGAGGCGCGCTGGATGACCGGTCCGTCCGCCAGCGGATCGGAGAACGGCACGCCGACCTCGATCACGTCTGCCCCGGCCCGGTCCAGCGCCCGCAGAATGCCCCCCGAGCGCTCCAGATCGGGATCGCCCGCGGTGACGTAGGTCACCAGACCGGTGCGGCCGGCGGCGCGCAGGTCGGCGAAGCGGTCGGCAATGCGCGAGCTCATGCCTTCGTCTCCGGCGGTCCCGGCCCGTCGCCGGTTGCGGGGTTCCCGCCGAGACCGCGGTCGCGCGCGATCTCGACGTCCTTGTCCCCCCGGCCCGACAGGTTGACGAGGAGAATCGCCCCGCGTCCGCAGTCGGCGGCCACCGCTTCGGCGTGGGCGAGCGCGTGCGACGACTCGAGAGCCGGAATGATCCCTTCCAGCCGGGCCACCCGCTGGAACGCCTGCAAGGCCTGGTCGTCCGACACCCAGGTGTATTCCGCGCGCCCGAGGTCGCGCAGCCACGCATGTTCCGGACCGACCGCCGCGTAGTCCAGACCGGCCGACACCGAATGGGTCGGCTCGACGTTGCCGTGCAGGTCCTGGAGGATGATGCTCCGGGTGCCCTGCAGGACCCCGACCGCGCCGGTGGCGAACCGGGCCGCGTGCCGGCCGGCGACGATGGCCTCGCCGCCCGCCTCTACCCCGATCAGCCGCACCTCGGCATCGTCGACGAACCCGTCGAAGATGCCCAGGGCGTTGCTGCCCCCGCCCACGCAGGCGACGACCGCCGCCGGCAACCGCCCGGTCAGCTCCAGGATCTGATGCCGCGCCTCGCGTCCGATGACCGACTGGAACTCCCGCACCATCAGCGGGTAGGGGTGCGGACCGAGCACCGACCCCAAGAGATAGTAGGTGTCATAGACGTTGGTGACCCAGTCGCGCATCGCCTCGTTGATGGCGTCCTTCAGGGTCCGGCTCCCCGCGTCCACGCCGGTCACCGTCGCGCCGAGCAACCGCATCCTGACCACGTTCAGGGCTTGGCGCGCCATGTCCTCGGCCCCCATGTAGACCTCGCAGGCGAGCCCCAGGAGCGCGCAGGCGGTCGCGGTGGCCACCCCGTGCTGACCGGCCCCGGTCTCCGCCACCACCCGGCGCCTGCCCATCCGGACCGCCAGCAGCGCCTGCCCCAGGGCGTTGTTGATCTTGTGGGCGCCGGTATGCGCCAGGTCCTCGCGCTTGAGGAATATCCGGGCGCCGCCGAGTCGATCGGACCACCGCCGGGCCTCGTGTATCGGGGTCGGGCGGCCGACGTAGCGATCGAGAAGGGTGACGAGCTCCTCGCGGAACGCCGGGTCGGCGCGGGCCGCGAGGTACGCCGCCTCCAACTCCGCCACCGGCGCCACCAGGGTCTCGGGGACGAAGCGCCCGCCGTAGGCGCCGAAGTATCCCCGCGCGTCCGGATCCCGCTGCCCGAACACCGCGCCGGCCGGGGCGGTGCTGTCCGTCGTCGTCATGGCTGGTGCTCCGGCAGCCCGTGGCGGAAGGCCCCGCTGCATTCGACCGGCGATGGACCCTGTCTGACTGCGTTCTTCCTCGGTCCCATAGGCCCAGTATGCTCCCTCGTCACGCCTTGTCAGGCTCGCCGGTCTCGGTGCGACCCGGGGTTCTGCCAAGGCCTGCCGGGCTTCCCGCCGGGGCCGCGGCGTCCACCGCCGCAAAGAATGCCCGCAGGCGATCCGGATCCTTCACCCCCGGCTGCGACTCCACCCCCGACGACACGTCGAGGCCGTAGGGCGCCACCTGCCGGACCGCGTCGGCCACGTTCTCGGCCCGCAGCCCCCCCGACAGCATCAGGGGACGCCGCCGGGCAATCCCCGCCGCGCGCGTCCAGTCGACGCGCCGTCCGGTGCCCCCCATGCGCACCGGGTCGAACGCGTCGACGAGGATGGTCGCCCCGGACCAGACCGAGTCCGGATCGTCGGCGTCGCCGCTGCCGGCCAGCCGTACCGCCTTGATGACGCGCCGCCGGCATTGGCGGCACGCCGCCGCCGACTCCTGTCCGTGCAGCTGAACCGCGCCGAGCCCGACCCGATCGGCGATCGCGTTGACCTCTTCCACCGGCTGGTCGACGAAGACCCCCACGCCGCTCACGTGGGGCGGCAGCCCGGCCAGGATCGCCGCGGCGGTCTCCGGCTCCACGAATCTCGGGCTGCGGGGCCAGAAGACGAAGCCGACCCACGCGGCTCCGAGCCGGGCCGCGAGATCCGCATCGTGCGGCCGGGTGATCCCGCAGATCTTGACCGGCACCCTCATCGGACGCCCCCCGCCGACGTGCCCGCGACCGCCGCCGGAACCGCCTTCGCCGCCGCCACGCCGGCCAGCAGATCGCGCAGGGCGATCCCGGGGTCGGGGGCCGTCATCAGGCGCTCGCCGATCAGGAACGCGGGATACCCGGCGGCGCCGAGCCGCACCAGATCGGCGCTCGTCCGCAGACCGCTCTCCGCGACGCCGACGGCCCCCTCCGGCATCTGCCCGACGAGTCGGCGGGAAGCGTCGACGTCGACCGTCAACGTCCGCAGGTTGCGGTTGTTCACCCCGATGACCGCCGCACCGGCCCCCCCCGCGCGCTCCATCTCGTCGGTATCGTGCACCTCGACGAGCACCCCCAGTCCCAGCTCCGCCGCCCGGGCCGACAGCGAGGCCAGCTCGACGTCGTCGAGGGCGGCCGCGATCAGCAGCACCGCGTCCGCCCCGGCGGCCGCCGCCTCCAGCAGTTGGTAGGGGGTGACGATGAAGTCCTTCCGGAGCACCGGGACGGTGACCGCGGCCCGCACCGCGCGCAAGTGGTCGAGCGATCCGTCGAAGAAGGTCGGCTCGGTCAGCACGGAGACGGCCGCCGCCCCGTTCCGCTCGTAGGACGCGGCGATCACTTCGGGCCGATAGTCGCGGCGGATGATCCCGCGCGACGGCGACCGGCGCTTGCACTCCGCGATCACGTTCGCACCCCCTCGGGCGGACAGGGCCGCTTCGAACCGCGCCTTCCCGGCGAGACCCGCGGGAACCTGCGACGCCAGGACCGTCTCGGGGCATCGGCGCCGGCGTTCGCGCACCGCCTGCCGCGTGGCCGCGACGATCGTCGCCAGCAGATCCGGCCCGGGGTCGGGACGCGGGGCGGACGTCATGCCTCCCCCGCTTCCGCGGCCGTCGCCGCCACGAGCCGGGTCAGCGTCTCCTGCGCCCGGCCGTCGTCGAGGGCCGCGGCGGCCATCGCGACCCCGCCCCGCAGGTCGGCGGCGCGTTCGGTGATGAACAGCCCCGCCGCCGCGTTGGCCAGCACCATGTCGCGCGGGGGACCGGGGCGGCCCGCCAGCACGTCCCGGGCGATCGCCTCGTTGTCGTCCGGCGATTCCGCCCGGATGTCCTCGATGGCCGCCACCGGCAACCCGAAGTCTCCCGGGTGCAGGAAGAAGCTGCGGACGATGCCGTCGCGGCACTCCGAGACCTTGGTGTAACCGGTGGTGGAGATCTCGTCCAACCCGTCGGCGCCGTGCGCCACCCAGGCCCGTTCGGTCCCGAGATCGGCGAGGGCGCGGGCCAGGAGGTCGGTATGGTCGGGCCGCGATACGCCGACGAGCTGCCGGGTGACCCCGGCCGGGTTGGTCAGCGGGCCGAGCAGATTGAAGACGGTGCGCACGCCCAGGTCGCGCCGGGCGCCGGCCGCATGGCGCATCGACGGATGGAACGTGGGAGCGAACAGAAACGCGATGCCGCAGGTGTCCAGGCAGCGTTCGACGACCGGCGGAGCCGCGTCCACGGCAACCCCGAGGGCGCCGAAGAGATCGGCGCTCCCGCACCGGCTGGAGACCGCGCGATTGCCGTGCTTGGCGACGGTCACGCCGCACCCGGCGAGGACGAGGGCGGCCAGCGACGAGACGTTGAACGTCGATGCGCGGTCGCCCCCGGTGCCGCAGGTGTCGAACCGCGGCCCCCCGCGCGCCGGCAGCGTGACCGCGTTCGCCCGCATCGTCCTCGCCAGCCCGACGATCTCGGACGGCCGCTCCCCCTTCATCGACAAGGCGATGAGCAACCCGGCGATCTGGGCCGGCGCGGCGCGTCCCGCCATGATCTCCTGCATCGCCGCCGCCGCCTCGTCGACGCTCAGGTCCTGGCGGCGGTGGAGCCTCTCTATCAGCTCGGCGAACATCAGCTCTCCAGGAAGTTCCGCAGAATCTGGTGGCCGACCCCGGTCAGCACCGACTCGGGATGGAACTGCACGCCGTGGACGGGCCAGTCGCGGTGGCGCAACGCCATTATCGTGCCGTCGTCCGCGGTCCGGGCCGCAACCTCGAGCTCCGAGGGACAGGTTCCCGGGGCCACCGCCAGCGAGTGATAGCGGCCCGCCGCGAAGGGGCCCTCGATGCCCTTGAAGACCCCCCGGCCGTCGTGCTCGACCATCGATCGCTTGCCGTGCACGAGCGTCGGTGCGGCGGCGATGGCCGCGCCGTACGCCAACCCGATGGCCTGGTGCCCGAGGCAGACCCCGAGAATCGGCACCTCCGCCCCGAAGCGGCGAATCGCGTCCACCGTCACCCCGGCGTGCTCGGGGCGCCCCGGCCCCGGCGAGATGACGATCCGCTCCGGCTTCAGCGCCGCGATCCCGTCGACCGACACCGCGTCGTTGCGCCGGACCGTGAGGGTCGCGCCCAACTCGCCCAGATACTGGACGAGGTTGTAGGTGAACGAATCGTAGTTGTCGATGACCAGCACCATGGTGCGCGCCTCGCGTCAGACCATCTCCAGGGCCCGCAGGAGCGCCGAGGCCTTGTCCCGGGTCTCGTTGTACTCCGCCGTCGGGTCCGAGTCGGCGACGATGCCGGCCCCCGCCTGCACGCGGGCCCGGCCGGCGCGCAGGGTGATGGTCCGGATGGTGATGCAGCAGTCGAGGTTGCCCGCGAAATCGACGTAGCCGATGGCCCCCGCGTAGATGCCGCGGCGCGTCGGCTCGAGATCCGAGATGATCTCCATGGCGCGTATCTTCGGGGCCCCCGACACGGTGCCGGCCGGGAAGCACGCGGCGAGCGCGTCGAGCCGGTCCCGATCCTCGCGCAGCCGTCCCTCGACCCGGGACACCAGATGCATGACGTGCGAGTAGCGCTCCAGCTCCATGAACTGCGCCACCCGCACCGTCCCGTAGTCGGACACCCGGCCGATGTCGTTTCGGCCGAGGTCGACGAGCATGACGTGCTCGGCCCGCTCCTTCTCGTTCTGCTTCAGCTCCTCCGCCAGCCGGAGATCCTCCGCGTCGTCCCGGCCGCGGGGACGGGTGCCGGCGATGGGGTGGGTGATCACCTGGCGCCCCTCCACCCGCACCAGCATCTCCGGGGACGAGCCGACGATCGACAGCCCGCCCATGCGGATGAAGTACATGTACGGCGAGGGGTTCACGTGCCGCAGGGCCCGATAGACGCTGAACGGGTCGGCGTCGACCGGGATCTCGAACCGCTGCGACAGGACCACCTGGAAGATGTCGCCGGCGGCGATGTGATCCTTCGCGGTCCGCACCGCCCCTTCGAACGCCTCCTGGCTGGTGTTCGAGCTGACCTCCCGCGGGCCCGACGCGGTCACCGCCGGCTCGGACAGGCTGCGCTCGAGCTCCCGTTCGAGGAAGTGAATCCGGGCGCAGGCGAAGCGGTAGGCGGCGTCGAGGTCCGCGCCGGGATCCACGCGGGCGTTGGCGATGACGAGTATCCGGTGCTTGACGTGGTCGAACGCGAGAATCGTGTCGAACACCATGAAGCCGGCCAGATCGTCGCCGGTCGAGGGCGCGTCGCGCCGCTCCCAGACCGCCCCGAGCCCCGGCTCGAACCACTGGGCGGCCTCGTAGCCGAGAAAGCCGACGGCGCCGCCGGTGAACCGCGGCATCCCCGGCACGACGGGGGCCCGGTAGTCGCTCATCACGCGCCGCAACCGGTCGAGGAAGGGCTCCGGGTCGGTGGTGGTGACACCGCCCTCCTCGATGACCGTCCGCCCGTCCCGCGCCCGCAGTACGAGGAACGGGTCCTTGCCGAGGAACGAGTAGCGGGCGACCTGCTCGCCCCCCTCCACGCTCTCGAACAGGAACGCGTAGTCGGCGTGCTCGGCCACCTTGAGGAACGCCGACAGCGGCGTGAGCAGGTCGGCGAGAATCTCCTTGCAGACCGGCACGAACGTGCCGCGCGCGGCCAGCTCCCGAAACGTCTCGAACGAGGTGATGCTCATGCCGGCGCTTCCTGCGCGGTCTCGTTCCGCGATGCGAGGGCTGCCCGCGCCGCGCGGAGGAACAGATCCGTGGACGGGCGCGTGCCGCACCACCACTCGAACTGCCGAACCGCCTGGGCCACCAGCATGTCGAGGCCTCCGATGGTCCGGCAACCGGCGGCCTCCGCGTCGCGCAGCAGCCGGGTCCGAGCGGGGTTGTAGACGAGGTCGTAGACCGTGGTCCCGCCGGCCAGCGCCTCCGCCGGCACGGGGGTGTCGTCAACGTGCGGCGCGGTGCCGACCGGCGTGGTGTTCACCAGCAGGTCCCACGAACCCGGCGGCGGAGGAAAGGCGCCCACGGCCCCGCCCGCGAGGTCCGCGACCTCGGCCGCGCGCTCGGCCCGGCGGGCGCTGACGGTCACCGCGGCCCCCCCGCCGGCCAGACCCACCGCCACCGCGCGGGCCGAGCCACCGGCGCCGACCACGCAGCATCGGAGCCCGGCGACCCCGCCGCGTTCCTCGAGCGGCGCGAGAAAGCCGGCCACGTCGGTATTCAGTCCCCGCCACCCATCGCCGCCGGACCGCAGCGTATTCACCGCCCCGGTCTGCCGGCCCACCGGGTCGACGTCATCCACGTAGTCCAGAATCGATTCCTTGAACGGCGCGGTGACGCTGAGGCCGGTCACCCCGAGCGTTTCCACGAGCTGCATCAGATCGCCGGCGCTGGTGGCCTCGAACGGGACGTACATCGCGTCCATCCCGGCGTCCGCGAACCCCGCATTGTGCATGACCGGCGACAGCGAATGGGCAATCGGAGAGCCGGCGACCCCGTAGACCGCCGTCGACGCCGATGCCCGATGACACCGGTAGCGCCGGGTCATCTCGGACAGGCGCACCTGGCCGGGCGCGACCCCGTCGCCAGCATACGTCCAGGCCGAGCCGAAGTGCGCCGGCAGCAGGCGGGTCGGCACGCCGATCGGCCCCATCCCCACCAGCACCGCCGGCTCGTCCCGCGCGACGCGTCCCAGCCGGTGCAGCCGCACGACATCGGCGGCCGACCGGCTGTAAGCGGCGATCTTGACGACCTCGGCCCCGCTGGCCCGCATCTCCCGGTACCGCGATTCCACGTCAACCGGGGTGGCCTCGAAGTCGTGCATCGACAGAACGACGTTGCGGCCCCGGCGCTCCGCGATCAGCGACTCGAACCCGCCGCGCCACTCGAGATCCACCCAGTCGGCGCCGAGCTCGAACGCGCGGCGCAGGAGGCGCCGCCGTTCCTCCTCGGACCCCGCGAACCGGCCGCCCTCCCAGACCGGCCGGCACGTCAACACGACCGGGCAGGACCGGCCGGCGAGGGCGCCGTCGACGTCGGGGTCGGTCACACCGTCGAGCCGCAGCTCCACGAGGTCGGCGCCGCGCACCGCGTCCCGGGCCGCGCGCAGTCCGGCGGTGGTCTCGGCGGTCACGGTGGCGCACAGTCGAGCCCGGGTCATCGGGGAAGTCCTCACACAAAAAAAGCCTCTCCAACCGGGGGCCGGAGAGGCTGTCGCGGTCTGCTGTGGCCGTGTTCAGGCGGGCAGACGCACCTCTCCGGGCCGGGTAAACCAGTGGCCCCGCCAGGCGCGCGTCCCGCAACTCGGCGCGAGGACGACCCGATTCCGCCGCGAAGCAGTCCGGTACTCCGGATCTGCCGGTCGCCACTCGCTCTTGAATGCGTACCGCACGGCTCAGTTCCCTGGAGGCGGCGGTGGAGTCAGTGTCAGCCTACCCCCGCCTCCCGCTTGATGCAGCCCGCTGCCAGTCACCAGGACCTTGACTTCCACCAAGCCAATCTCCACTGCCCGCAAGCGGTCATCGAGACGATCAATGCGTCTGCTCACGCTCGAACCCTGCGTCAACATCAGCCCGGCCAATACAGCTCCGGTACCGATGATGGTCCACATGTGCTTCGAGTCGCTGCTCATGCCGAACGGCTCAACCCGTATTCCCGATCCCATGATTGTTTACCGTTGACCCCCTGTCAACCCCTGGAGAACTCCAAACCGGGACGCTACCCGTCCGCCGGCGTTCCCGTCAACGCCCTTTACCCCTTGACCGGCGAGCACTTCCTTCGCTATAACGGTTTCGTTCTCCCAGCATGCTCGCACTGGGCGATCTTCCATGCCTCTGCCTTCCATGCCTCTGCAAAGGCCGCTCCTGGCTCTCGCCCTCGCGGCTGGCGGCTTCCTCGCCGTGCTGCCCGCGGCCACCGTCACGATGCCGGTGGACGAGGTGCGGGCGGGGATGAGGGGAACCGGCGTCACCGTCTTCGCCGGCACGGAACGGAGCGAGTTCACGGCCGAGATCATCGGCGTGCTCGAGAACTCGTTCGGGCCGCGCCGCAACCTGATCCTGGCCCGGCTCGACGGGGGTCCCCTGGCCGCGAGCGGGGTGATTCAGGGCATGAGCGGCAGCCCCGTCTCTATCGACGGGCGGCTCATCGGCGCCGTCTCGTACTCGCTGGGCTCGTTTTCCAAGGCCACGATTGCCGGCATCACGCCCATCGAGGAGATGCTGCGCGACGATACGCCGCCGCCGGCGCGGGTCGGGGATGCCGCGCGGAACCTCGCCCTGCCGCTGGCCGCCGACACCCTGACGGGCCTGCTGCCCACCCGCCTCGAACGCCCGGAGCCGTTCGCAGCGCGGCCCGGCGACATCGATGCGATGGGTCTGTCGGCCGGCGTCGGGGGCTCGTTCGGGGTCCGGCTGCGCCCCATCACGACCCCCCTCAGCATGAACGGGTTCACCCCGGACGCGTTCGACCGCATCGCGCCGCTGTTCCGGTCGGCGGGCCTCGCCGCGGTGGTCGGCGGAATGGCGGCCGGCGGGATCGCGGCGCAGTCCGACGCGCCGCTCCAGGCCGGCGACGCGGTGGGCGTGAGCCTGATGCAGGGCGACCTGTCGATGGCGGGCACGGGCACCGTCACCCTCGTCGAGAACGGCCGGCTGTACGCGTTCGGGCACCCCTTCTACAACCTCGGGTCGTCCCGGTTTCCGATGACCCGCGCCTACGTGCACACGGTGCTCCCCAGCCAGGCCATCTCCTCCCGCATCGCGACCGTCGGCGAGACCCTCGGCACCATCGACCAGGACCGTTCCAGCGGCATCAGCGGCCGTCTGGGCCCGGGTCCGCGCCTCGTGCCCATCCGCGTCACCCTCGACGCGCCCGACCGGCAGCGGACCGACACCTTCGACTTCCAGGTCGTCGACGACGCCCTCTTCACGCCGCTGCTCGCCTACAACGCGGTGTTGAACACGCTGTTCTCGCACAATCGACAGGTGGGCGCGGCGACCTATGCAGTGCGGGGAGAGGTGGCCCTCGAAGGACATCCGCCCGCCCGGTTCGAGGAGACGTTCGCCGGCGACGCCGCCACCGTCCTCGCCTCGGTGTACGTCGCGGGGCCGCTGACGGCGTTGATCGACAACGGGCTCGAGCCCGTGACGGTCGAGCGGGTGGACGTGTCGGTCACGGCCTGGGACGGCGCCCGGACCGCGGTGCTGGAACGCATCTGGCTCGACGATCCGCGACCCCGGCCGGGGCGGACCGTGCCCCTGCGCCTGGCCATCCGGACGCGCGACGGCGAGGTCGTCATCCGAACCGTGATGGTCGACCTGCCGTCCGCCTCGCGCGGTCCGCTGCAGGTGCTGGTGGCCGACGGCGCGACCCTGGCCCTGCAGGAACGGCAGCAGGCGGGACAGGCGGCGCGCCCCACGAATCTTCGCCATCTGATAGACGCGCTGAACACGGCGCGGCGCAACGACCGCTTCTATGTCCAGCTGCGGCGACGCGACGCCGGCGCAGTCGTGAACGGCCGCCGGCTGCCCTCGCTCCCCCCCTCGGTCCTGGAGGTGCTGGGGGGCGATCGATACGGCGGTGGTCTGGTCCGGATGAGCATCGCCGCGATGCGCGAGTGGGAGGTTCCGGTGGACCACGTCGTATCGGGGGCGCGCGTCCTGAACCTGGACCTCGGCGCGCCGTAGCGGCCCCGAGTCACCGGCGCCGCAACGCACCCACTGGTCCCCCGCCGCCCCCTGAATCCTCTCCGATGAAACGCAGCATCTTCCCAATCGTGCTCATCGCGGCCGCCGTCACCCTGACCGGGTCCGCGCCGGTCTTCTGGCAGGTGTCGACGCAGGCCGAGTTCCTGCGCGGCGAGGTCGACGCCCTGTCGGTGGACGCCGAGGGCCGGCTCCTGCTGGGTCCGGCCGCCGACATCGCCTTCGAGACGCCCGAGCCATCCCTGTGGTCGCTCGCGCGCGCGGCCGACGGCGCCGTGTGGATCGGGAGCGGGACCGATGGGCGCCTGTATCGTCTCGGGACCGACGGCGCCGGGGCCGTCGTCTTCGATGCCGGCGAGCTCGACGTCCATGCCCTCGCGGCCGACCGGGAAGGCGGCGTCTTCGCCGGCACCTCGCCGGGCGGGCGGGTGTATCACGTCACCGCAGGCGGCGACCCGCGGGTCGTGGTCGATCCCGACGAGACGTACATCTGGGCGCTCGCGCTCTCCGGCGACGGCGCCCTCTACGTGGCCACCGGCAACCCGGCTCGCATCCATCGGGTCTCCGCGGCCGGCGATCTCGCGCTGATCTTCGAGAGCGACGCGGCGCACGTGCTCTCGCTGGCCGTCGCCGGCGACGGCGCCCTGCTGGCCGGCACGGAGTCGCCCGGCCAGGTGCTGCGCATCGACGGGACCGGCCGCGCGTTCGTGCTGCTGGACGCTCCCTACGAGGAAATCCGCTCGCTGCGTCCCCAACCCGACGGCTCGCTGCTCGCGGTGGCGGTGAGCGGCCAGCCCTCCCCGTCCGCGGCGGCCGCGCCAGCCGCCCCGTCCGCGACGTCCGCCGCTCCGGTGCCGACGGTCTCGGTGACCACCAGCGTCAGCGCCGTCGTGGTCGGTGGCGCCGCGACCTCCGCCACGCCTCAGGCCTCGACCTCCGGGCCGGCGGGCACCGGCGAGAAGGGCGCGGTCTATCACATCGGCGCGGACGGGTTGTGGGACCGCCTGTGGCAATCGAGCCTGGACACCCCGTTCGACGCGGCGTTCGACGACACGGGGACGCTGGTCGTCGGCACCGGGCCGAACGGCAAGCTGTACCGGGTGTCGCGCAACCCGCGGCGGACTGTCCTGTCGGGTCAGGCCCCCGCCCGGCAGGTGACCCGGCTGTTGCCCGAGGCCGACGGTTCGATGTGGTACGCCACCGCCAACCCCGGCAAGGTCATGCGGATCGCGAGCCGCCTCGCCCCCCGGGGCACCTACGAGTCCGAGGTGCACGACGCCGCGGCGGCGGCCCGGTGGGGCACGATCCGGTGGCGTAGCGCGACGCCGGGCGGCAGCCGCATCGAGCTGGCCAGCCGATCCGGAAACACCGCGATTCCCAACGATACGTGGAGCGCCTGGTCGGCCGCCTATACCGACGCGTCGGGCGCCCGCATTACCAGTCCCAACGCGCGCTACCTGCAGTGGCGGGCCACCCTCTACGGCGGCGACGCATCGCCGGTGCTGACCTCGGTGACCGCCGCGTACCTGCCGCGCAACCTTCGGCCCGAGATCACCCAGTTGACGGTGCACCCTCCCGGCACCGTCTTCCAGCAGTCGTACAGCACGAGCGATCCGCCGATTGCCGGACTCGACGAGCGTTCGTCGCCCCGGCCCGCCGCCGGCACCGTCGGCCGCGAGAGCTACCGGAAGGGCATTCAGACGTTTCGCTGGCAGGCGAGCGACGGGAACCGCGACGCGCTCGAGTACCGCGTGTCCTATCAGCGGGCCGGCGGCGACGAGTGGCACCTGCTGCGAACCGGGCTGCGGAACACGGTGTTCGCCTGGGACACCACGATGGTCCCCGACGGCGCCTACCGGGTGCGGATCACCGCATCCGATGCGCGGGGGAACGCCCCCGGCGCGGCCCTGGTCGGTGAGCGCGACAGCCCCGTCTTCGACATCGACAACGCCGCTCCCCGCATCGAGGTGGCGGCGCGGCGGCGCGAGGGCAACCGGGTCGTCCTGCCGTTCACCGTGCGCGACGCGCAGTCGCCGGTTCAACAGGTCGAGATCGACACCGGCGACGGCGTCTGGCGGGTCGTCTACCCGCTCGACGGGGTGCCCGACGGTCTCGTGGAACGGTTCGAGGTGGTCCTCGACGGTACCGGCGATGCGCCGATCGTCATTCGAGCCGTCGATGCCCTCCGCAACACGGTGAGCGTGTTCGGGGAGTAGCGCGGCGCTCCCGATCCCCGCCCACCGGGCGGCCCCCCTGCAGACGCATGCTGAACGGTCTGATCGTCTTCGCGGCGCTGGTGTCGGTCTTCCTCGCCGCCCTCTCCGGCCAGATGCAGGCGCTGACCGACGCGATAGTCTCGTCGGCCCGCGGCGCGGTCGAGCTGGCCATCGGGCTGATCGGCCTGATGGCGTTCTTCCTCGGACTGATGCGGGTGATCGAGGACGCCGGGGCCCTGCGGCACATCGCGCGGTTTCTGGGACCGATCATGCATCGGCTCTTCCCGGGGGTTCCGGCCGACAGCCCCGCGATGAGCGCCATGATCCTGAACATGTCCGCCAACATGCTGGGGCTCGCGAACGCCGCGACCCCGTTCGGCATCAAGGCGATGGAGGAGCTCGACAAGCTCAACACCGAGCGCGGGACCGCGACCAACGCGATGGTCCTGTTCCTCGCCATCAACACCTCGGCCCTCGCCATCCTTCCCTCGGGAGTGGTGGCGATGCGAGCCTCGGTGGGTTCCGAGGATGCCGTGGGCATCTTCTTCCCCACCTGGTTCGCCAGCGGCTGCGCGACCCTCGTCGGGGTGACCGTGGCCATCCTGCTGAGCCGCCTGCCCGCGTACCGGCGAACCGAGCCCGCGCCGGCGCCGGAGGCCCCGACCCCGGAGACCGCCGATGGCGCGGCGTCCGCACCCGATGCGCCGGCCTCTCTCGATCCGATACCGGGGCGCGGCCGAGTCGGACTCGTGTTCTGGCTCGTCCTCGGCGCCCTGCTCGGGCGCTTCATCTGGCAACATCGGACGGACCCGCCCTTCGAGATCCTCGCCGCCATCACGTCGGCCTGGATGCTGCCGATGGTGGTGGCCGTCCTCGTGATGTACGGTTGGACGCGGGGGGTCCGGGTCTACGACTCGCTGGTGGCCGGCGCCCGTCAGGGCTTCGACGTCGCCGTCCGCATCATTCCCTACCTGGTGGCGATTCTCGTGGTGGTGGGGATGTTCCGGGCCTCGGGCGGCATCGATCTGATCACCACGGTGCTCTCGCCGCTCACGGCGCTGATCGGCCTGCCGGCCGAGGCACTGCCGATGGCCATCCTCCGGCCGCTGACGGGAAGCGGGGCGTACGCCGTCATGGCCGAGATCATGACCGCAGAGGGTCCCGACTCGGTGGTCGGGTACATGGTCAGCACCTTCCAGGGGAGCACCGAGACGACGTTCTACACCCTCGCGGTGTACTACGGAGCGGTCGGCATCCGCCGCACCCGGCACACCGTGCCGGCGTGCCTTCTCGCCGACACCGCCGGCATCCTCGCCGCCGTGTTCATCGTCAATCTGATGTTCGGGTAGGAGTCTGGGCCCTGACCGGAAACAGTCGCGACCGTGGGCAGCGGTTTGAGGGTGGGGCCAGCAACGAGCCGGACAGTCGGCCGAGTGGCTGACGGTGACGGCTTCAGAAGCCGTTGAGCCTCGCAGTTATCTTTGGGTTGTCACGGTCCCCCACCGCTCGCCTGGTTTCGACCACCGCCGGCGATCAGGACCTTGACTTCAGCCAGACCGATTTCCACCGTTCGCAAGCGCTCATCGATACCCCGGATATCACTCCGAAGGTCGTCTATTCGGCCGTTCACGCTGGAAAATTGTGCAAGCATCAGTCCGGTCAGCACCCCGGCGAGGGTGATTCCCGTCCCGATGACCCATTTGGTGTCGTTGCTCATCCTGGATGGTCTCGGTCGCACCGCTCACATGATCATTCACTGTTAACCGGCCTGTCAACCGTGCGCGGTTTCAGATTGGCACCACGTGCGACAGCCTGATCGTGTCGTGATTGTGCAAGGTGCCCACGATCGATCCGATCTCCGGGGTCACGGCTCCGAGGGCTCGCCGTAACGAGCATCGTCGCTGCAGCGCACCGCGGTGGTCGCGGAACCGTCGAGGTCCAGCCGTTTCAGCAGCTTGGCCAGCCCCTGCCGGGTCACGCCGAGGGCCGTCGCGGCCTTGCCCCGCCGGCCGCCGGCCTGCGCGAGGGCGCCGCTCACGAAGCGGCGCTCGAACACCTGCCGGGCCTCGTGCAGGGTCGGCATGCCGTTCGCCCCGCCCGCCCCGCCGGTGATGGCGGCCGGCAGCAGCGCCGGTCCCACCACGCCGCTCCGGGGACCGCGCACGACCAGCGCCGCCACGATGTTCTCGAGCTGCCGGACGTTGCCCGGCCAGTGGTAGCGGGCCAGCGCCTCCAGGGTCGACCGGGCGGGGGTGGCCCGGCTCCCGGTGAGCGACCGGGCCCGCTGCCAGAAGTGGTCGGCGAGCAGCACCACGTCGTCCCCGCGATCCCGCAGCGGCGGCACCTCGATGCGCAGAACGTCGAGTCGATACAAGAGGTCTTCCCGGAACTGGCCGGTCCTGACGTCGCTCTCGAGGGGGCGGTTCGTGGCCGCGATCACCCGCACGTCCACCGCCCGCACAACCGTCTCCCCGACGCGGCGAATCTCGCCGTCCTGCAGCACCCGCAACAGCTTGGCCTGGGCGCGCGGCGACAGCTCCCCCACCTCGTCGAGAAACAGCGCGCCTCGATCGGACGCCTCGAAGAGCCCCGCCCGGTCGGTCATGGCGCCCGTGAACGCGCCCCGGACGTAGCCGAACAGCTCGGCCTCGACGAGCTCGTCGGTGAGGGCGGCGCAGTTGACGGCCCCGAAGCGGCGCTCGGGCCGGCCGCTCAGCCGATGCACCCCGCGCGCCACCAGCTCCTTGCCGCAACCGCTCTCGCCTGTAATGAGGACCGGGAACGGCGACTCGGCGACCCGGCGCAGGCTGCCGCGCAGCCGGGTCATGACGTCGCTCCGGCCCAGTAGACCCAGATCGTCCGAACGGATGTCACGTCGCACTGATTCCCTCCGACATGGAATTCCGGCCGCTACGCTCGCCGGCGCCTCCGTTCCTGACCCTCCGAGCCCGACGCGTCTGCCGCCGACAAGGGTTGACACCCCACGGAGAGTGTTCGGGCGGTCGACCGGCACCGGTACCGCCGCCGATATCCCGGATCTGCAAACTGACCGTGGTCCGTCCGATAGGCAACGCCCAAATGCAAGATCCCGGCCGACACGAAGCGCTTCGGAACAACCCCGTTCTCTGTGCGATATCGAGCACGCAACTCCGTCGACATGGCAGGGACTACGCGGGTCCGACCGCAAGAGCCGCGCGCTTTCTGCCGATCCGAATGAGCCCGACCGGACGGCCGGACGAAGAAGCGGCGACAACGGCGTGGGCTTCGAGCCGCTGTTGACGATGGCCGGAGCCACCGCCTGCATGTCCGTGGAGTGGCAGGGCCAGACAGAACGCGACGACGGCAGCCGTTACTCCGTGGTCCTGTGGGAGACCGCGCGCAGATCGCCGTCGAGGCTTGCGTTACTCATCGCACGCATCCAGCAAGGACGGCGGAGCGGGTTCGTCGAGTCGACCTTCAGGGCGCGGGTGTTCTCTCCCGACTCCGTCAGGCTGGTGGAGTCGAATCGGGGCAGCGCCCATGTTCTCCTGCGCGGCGTGACGGCACCAACCGACGACGGAACCGGCGCCACGCATCGGTGGCGCCGGCGTTACGCTACCCGCATCCGAGGACCTGCGGCCAGGCCACGGGCAGGCCGAGAGCGCCCGACCCGCCAGCGGCTAGTGCGCCAGCGGGTCGGGACGAATCTGGAACTTGACCGCCTTCTGGTTCGTGCCGGGGCCGCCCTCGAGGTGCCAGGCGGCGTAGTTCGAGTAGCTCGACCAGAGCCCCTTGCCCTTCCATCCCGTGGTCGGGTCGTCGATGCGGCCGTTCGACGACCGGGAGAAGAAGCCCATGGGGTACGGCACCCGCAGGGTGATGAACTGTCCGGTGTCGGGCACGAAGACCTCGAGCGAGTCGGTGTTGACGACGCCGTACAGGGGCACGTCGTTCCCGAGGCCGAGGACGTCGTGGTGGTCTATCTGCGTGAGGTAGCTCTCGTCGGAGTTGATCGGGAACTCGGCGTTCTGATAGGTCGGCTTGTCCATCCGGTAGAAGGTCCAGCCCTCGGGGCATCCCTGCCCGTCGGCCTGCGGACTCGAGATGTCGGCGCACCGGCTGCGATCGAACGACGCGAAGTGGCCGCTGCCCCGCCAGTCCTGCCACGCGATGCCTTCCGTGGTCAGGTGCAACCCGCCGCTGCCGTAGGCGGTGGGGTTCATGACCGAGGGGGGCGGCTCGTAGAGCTCGGCGACGCACGACTCCGGTGGGTTGTCGCCGAGCTCCAGCCGAACGAGCTGGCGCTGGGTCCGGCCGTTCCCCGAGCACCAGACGCTGCCGTCGGCCGGGTTCACGGCCGGCGAGTAGCAGCCGAACTGAATGCGGTGGTCGCGGGTCGGGTCGACGGCCTCGTTCGGCTCGGTCCACCCCGTCGTGATGATGCCGTCCTGGTTCGTGTCGACGACACCCGCGCACCAGCCCTGGGCGGCCTCCGCATCCTGGGTCTCGTCCCAGATCTCCATGTCGATCCAGCCGAGCCCGCCGTTGAAACCGTAGTAGATGTGTTCGTCCTCGCCGATCTGGTTGTGGTCGGCCGAGAAGCAGGTGTCGATCTCCGAGAAGGCCTCGGTCTCGGGGTCGTACATGAACACCTGCCGCGAGCCCTGGGCCAGGGGGTAGTGGGCCCCGAAGGCGTTCGTCCCGTCGGTGCAGAACGCCGGCTGCTCGCCAGGGGCGCGGACGCGACCGGTCAGCCAGACCCGCCCGTCGCCGTCCATGGCGACGCTTCGCGGATCGGACTGCCGAGCCCAGACCGGGTCGTCGCCCCAGTAGGGCGACTCGGGGGTCTGCCCCTGGATGGTCGGGCCGTTCGACGGGATGGCGATGGTGCTGGCCCGGTTCTCGACCGGGTCGAGGACGGCGAGAATGTCGCTGGGCTGCACGACGCCGTAGATCAGCCCGTCGGCGTTGACGGTGGCGTCGCGAACATCCGAAGCGGCGCTGTCGGTGCGGCCGTCGGTCTGGGTTCCCCAGTCCCACAGAGTGACGACGACGTTGCGCTCGATGCCCGCCGGGCGGGGTGGGGTCTGGGCCGGGGCCTCGCCGGCCGCGATGCGCTCGGTCCAGTCGGCGAACATACGGCGCTGGTCTCCCAGCCGCCCGAACGAGCTCGCCATGCTCGAGCCCATCGGGCCCATCGCGACCCGGCGGTCCCACGCCGCCAAGTGCGAGTCGGCGGCGTCGAGAATGTCGCCCGGAATCTCCCGGGTCGCCCGGTTGCCGATCTGATGGCAGTTCATGCAGCCGGTGACCTGGCTGCCCAGTTCCTGCTGTGAGTGCTCCCCGTCCGGCAGCTCGATCATCGACAGCCACCAGGCGGCCGGATAGACGGCGGCGGCGGCGCGGGCGTCCGGCGCCACCACGCCCTCGAGGTCGACGGTCTGACCGGGCGATGCGGTGACCCGCGGAGAATCGACGAGACCGTAGCCGCGCACGAACAACTCGTAAGTGGCGTCGGGCAGGTCCGGGAGCACGTAGCGCCCGTCGTCGTCGGTGGCCACGATCCGGATGAACCGGGTCGGGAGATCGCTGGTCTCGGCGACCACCCAGACCCCCGCCTCCGGCCCCTGAGCGCTGGTGACGACGCCCCCGATGTCGTCCGCGTCGATCATCACCCCGCCGGCGCCCTGCTGTGCCTCGACCGCGAGGCCGGTCACCGCGGCGAGCATTCCCGCCGCCACACTCGCCAACAGTCCTGTGCGCAGTCTGACCATTCCGCCCTCCTTCGCGGCCGCAATGGCGGCCGGCGCTCCCACCGGTTCCGGACTCGTCGCAAACGGCCCTGGCGGCCGTGTACCGAACCGCGGTGCGGCAAGGCCGCCCGGACGTCGTACGGCAATTTGCCGGATCCCGAACGTCGGGCCCCGGAACAAAAGAAAGGCCCGGCACGAATGCCGGGCCCAAGGTATTGCGACTACCGGGCCTCGACCCGATAGCAGCGCGACCCTTACGATCGCGTTGGAAGTTCCGCCAGCGCGAAACTTCTGCAGTGCAAGCACCTGGCGCGACCCTACGGTCGCCGTAGAAGTTTCGCTGACGCCGAAACTTCTACGGCGCAGGCTCCTAGCCGACCGGCAGCAGGTCGAGCCTGCCGGTGGAGTTGCTCAGCTTGTCGACGTGCACCCCCATCTTGTCGAGAACCGTCAGGTGCAGGTTCGAGATGGACGTACCCTGCTCATAGCGCAGGTGCCCGCCGGCGTGGAGCTTGCCGGAGCCGCCGCCGACGAGCACGAGGGGCAGGCCCTTGTTGTCGTGGCGGTTGCTGTCGGACATGCCGGCGCCGTAGAGCATCATCATGTTGTCGAGCAGATTGCCGTCGCCGTCCGGCGTCGCGCGCGCCTTCTCGAGGAAGTACGCGAACAACGACAGATGGTACGTGTTGATCTTCGCGATCTTCTCGTAGAGCGTCGGGTCGTCCCGATGGTGCGACGTCGGATGGTGCGAATCGGGCACGCCGATCTCGGGATACGTTCGGCCGCTGATCTCCCGCGCCATCATGTAGGTGCTGACCCGCGTCAGGTCGGTCTGGTAGGCCAGCAGCAGCAGGTCGCACATCAGCTTGGCGTGCTCACCGTAAGTGGCCGGGATCCCCGCCGGCTGGACCACCTCGGGCAGCTCGCGGTCGCTCTGCTCCTCGGCCCTCTGAATCCGGCGCTCGATGTCGCGGACCGCCTCGAGGTACTCGTTCACCCGGATCTGGTCATTGGGTCCGAGACCCCGCTGCAACGCGCTGATCTTGTCGGACACCGAGTCGAGAATGCTCTGATCCTTCTGGATGCGGGCCAGCCGCGCCGCGGGATCGGTCGACCCGCTGTCGCCGAAGAGCCGCTCGAAGACCGCTCGGGGGTTGTTCTCGCCGAGCAGCGGGGTGGTCTCGTTCCGCCAGGAGATGGTGTTGGTGTAGGTGCAGCTGAACCCGACGTCGCAAGAACCGGATACGTCGCGGCTGTCCAGCGCCAGCTCGAGCGAGCCGAGCTGCGTATGCCGGGCCGTCTCCCGGGCGATCAGCTGGTCGACGGACACGCCGGCGCGGAGGTTCATCTCGGTGCGGGCCGGCGTCACTCCGGTCAGGAACCGGGTGGCGGCGCTGGCATGGACGCCGGCGTTGCTCGGCACCCCGTTCAGGCCCGTCAGCACCGTCATCTGATCGCGATACGCCGCGATCGGGCTCAGCAGCCGGGTCGTCTCGAAGGCCGCACCGTCCGCGTCGGGCGTCCAGTGCTTCATCGCCATCCCGTTCGGCACGTAGAAGACGCCGAACCGGCGGACGGGATTGGCGGCGCTGTTGCGGATGGCGGCGAATGCCGGAACCATGCCGTCGAGCAGCGGAAGGGCCAAGCCGGCGCCGATGCCGCGCAACACGGTGCGGCGCGGGATAGCTTTCCTGGTGATGATCATGAGTCGGACCTCCGCATCTGGAACGCGGTGCTCTTCACGATTCCGAGGATGATGGATGACCAGCGATAATCGTCGCCAGCCGCTTCACGCACGATGTTCCGGACGGTTGGAGCGTCATAATACTCGATCCCGCGCCCCAGGGCATACCCCATCAGTTTTTCGGTCACGGTGCCGACGAAATCGTCCGGTCTCGCCAGCAGCAGATCGCGAAGCCCGGACGGACCCTCGAACGCGGCCCCGTCCGGCAAGATCCCCGTGGCATCGACGGGGACGCCCGCGGTGGTTTCCCGCCACTTGCCGATCGCGTCGAAGTTCTCCAGCGAGAACCCGATCGGGTCCATCGGTGCATGACACACCGAGCAGGCCGGATCCTCCCGGTGCCGCACCATCGCCTGCCGCATCGTCAGCGGCTCGCCCTCTTCGTTCTCTTCTTCCAGGGTCGGCACGTCGGGCGGCGGCTCCGGGGGCGGGGCGCCCAGCAGGTTCTCGAGCACCCACTTGCCGCGCAGCACCGGTGACGTCCGGTTGGGATAGGACGTGACGGTCATCACGCTGCCGTGGCTCAGCAACCCGGCGCGCTCGCCCTCCGCGAAAGTCACCTTGCGGAAGCGGTTTCCGTAGACGTTCGCGATGCCGTAGTGCTCGGCGAGACGCTCGTTGACGAAGGTGTAGTCGGCGCGGAGCAGGTCGAGCATGCTCCGGTCGTCCCGGAGAAGGCTGTTGATGAAGAGGTTGGTCTCGGTCTCGAAGGCCTCGCGCAGATTGTCGTCGAAATCGGGAAAGATCAACGGATCCGGATAGACGCCTTCGAGGTTGCGGAAGTGCAGCCACTGTCCGGCGAAGTTGTCCACGAGGGCGGCGGCGCGCGGGTCGGCGAGCATGCGGCGGACCTGCCGATCGAGAACCCCGGGGTCGGTAAGCGTGCCGTTCTCGGCCGCCGCCAGCAGCTCGTCGTCGGGAATGCTGCTCCACAGGAAGAACGACAGCCGCGAGGCGAGGTCCAGGTCCGGGAGCGCGTAGATCGCATTCGACGGGCTGTCCACCGGATCCTGCTCGATGCGATAGAGGAACTCCGGATCGGCGAGCACACGCTCGAGAGCGAGGCCGATGCCGGCATCGAAGCTGCCGCCCCGACGGCCGATCTCGAAGAAACCGAGCAGGGTCTGTACGTCGTCGTCCGACACCGGACGCCGGTACGCGCGCCGGGCGAGGGTGCTCAGGATCTCGGTCGCGCAGGAACGCTCGTCGGCCGCGGTGACCGGTGTGCACGTGAAGATGCGGCGCCGCGTCGGCGTGTCGCCGGGACCGTCCACCGTGAACGGACCGTCGATCTCCACGCGGTCGAGGGCCGGATTGCTGTCCGGCATGTCGTTGATGGCGAGGGCGAACCCGGCCTGGCGCGGCTGCAGGACGCCCTCCTCTTCCCACGTCTCCCGCGGGAAGGACACCCCGATCAGATGCGGCCCGGCGTCGACCTTGATGCGGACCTCGAGGTCGTCGTCGGCGTGCAGCGTGTACGACTCCCACTCGTCGTCGCCCCGGATGTTGCCGGCGAAACTGATGGGGGCGGGCATGCCCGGCGCTTCCCCGCCGAACGTGAACTGCCGGATCCGCCGGCCGTCGAGGCGAATCTCGACGTCATGCGGCTGATCGATGCCGCGCACGTACCCGACATAGTTGGTGCGCAGCCGCAGCTTGATCAGATACTCGCCGTCGACTGGAAAATGATGCCGCACCGCGGCGCCGCCGCGCGAGCCGAAGGGCAGATCCTCGCTCTGCTGACTCTCCTGTATCAGGTTCAGGGGAACTTCGTAGGTGGCGATGACCGTCCCGCCGGCGGGCGCCTGCCCGATCGCGAGCCGGCTGATCTTGCGCCCGGCGGACACATACCGCTCGAAGAGGGCCGGCGACAGCGACAGGGCGCCGGCGTTGTTGTCGAAACCGTAGCGGTCCGGAGCGTCGGCCGGAATCCACTCGCCGACGTCGATCTCCAGATCGAGCAGGTCGCGAATGACGTTCCGGTACTCGGTCTGGTTCAGGCGGTGGAACGCCTGGGTTCGACCCGGGTCAGGCCTGGCTTCGGCCGCCCGATCCAGCTCGTCCTCGAGCCACCGCCGGAACCCGTCGTAGGTCGCCTTGTCGGGCCGCGGACGCGGCTGCGGAGGCATGGCGCCGACCCGCAGCTTCCGCACCACGCTCTCCCAGACCTCGGGATCCTCGGCGACGTCGTCGATGTCGACGGTATCGAGGGCCAGCCCCACCGCGCGCAACTGCGACACGAGCCGCGATTGCGGCTCGGCGGTCCCGTCCACGAACGCGCTGTTGTGGCACGTGACGCAATACCGGTCGACCAGCGCCCGTTGCGGCGAGACCGTCGCCGGCGCCTCCGCCCCGGACTGCCCCGCGGACTGCACACCCTGCGAGGTGCACACCAGCGCCGCGAGGACCGCCACGCCCAATCCGCCGAAAAAACGTAGCCGTGCCGAACCCTGCTGTTGTGTCATGAGATGTCGGTCTGCCGTCGACGGGAAGAGCGACCGCCGCTGACGATTGGATCGCTTCCCGCGCGCGGGACACAATAGTTTCCCCGCTTTCGGTACGGGTGTCAATCGGACAGCGCGCGCCGGGTGCACGACATCATTGTGAGATGACTGTCAGGCGGCGTTGGCGGGCCGTCGTTCCCAGAAGTCCTCGAAGCGGCCACTGAGCTTGCAGCACCGCAGGGCGATGATGGCGTTGGCGCCGGCCACGGTCCAGTGCATGCCGGCGCGCTTGAGCCGGGCGCCGATAGCGAGCTTGCATCCGGCCTCGACGACGCCCGACGACACGCAAAGACCCCACGCTCGGAACTCCGGATAGCGCATCCGGTGGCGGTTGCGGGTCAGGTAGTCGATACACTTGCGAGCCTCCTCGCAGGTCTCACTGTGGGCGCGCAGGGCGGTCAGGATCGCATCGAACCGCCCGGCGTCCAACTCGTCCCGCCGGTCCTTGCCCCACCGGGCGGCCAAGTCCGTGCCGGCGCCGTGGATGGCCTTGGCGACATCGCACAGATGCCCCTTGGCGTGGTAGATGTCGACGATTTCGATGGCGCCGGGGAACTGTTCGCCGGCCAGATTCCAGATCCACTCGGCCCCGTCGCCGATGACGACGCGACGCGCCGCGGTGTCGAAGCCGCGCCGCCGCGCTTCGCGGTACGCCCGTTGCGCGAACGGGGAGGGCAGCGGGTCGGTGGGGCGGCTGGCCGCGCTCTCGACGGCGGCGCTGTAGCTGACCGACCCGGGGTCGCGTTCGGGGAGGCCGTCG
Organism: Vicinamibacterales bacterium; assembly: GCA_965206705.1. Classification (GTDB taxonomy): domain Bacteria; phylum Acidobacteriota; class Vicinamibacteria; order Vicinamibacterales; family UBA8438; genus JAJEEA01. Next base: position 624,577 of record CBDBKJ010000004.1, read on the forward strand.
GCGTTGCGGGTTTCCGCCGTCCACACGGTGACGAGCTTGACCTCGCGGGTCTTGGCCACCCCGTCGGGCGGCTTGCCGCGCCGGCCTTCCACCTCGGACTTGCGCACCGGTACGCCGGTACCGTCCAGCCCCACATACATCGTCGACGCCGCGCCGGGTGCGGGCTCGACCCTCTCGCGTTCGTCGGCCGCGACCTCGCGGCCCAGCGCTTCGGCGGTGCGCTCGACCTGTTTGGGGTCGACCGCCACGCCGGCCAGTTCCCCCATCCACTCGCTCGCTTCGGCGAAGCTGACGCTCGTCGCCACCAGTCCCACCATCCGCGCCGTGGCCGGCGACAGCGAGGTGGCTTGCAGACCCAGGGCCCGGTCGCGCGGACAGCTTCCCCGGCGGCAGGCGGCGCAGTGGTAGTAGGCGCGGTCGAGGGTCAGCGGTCCCAACAGCGTGGTGAAGGTCTTCGGGCGGCGGCCGGCGTGGCGCGCCGTCTGGCCGCAGGCGCACGCTATCGTCGCACTCGAATGGTCGGAATCGTCCGCGTCGAAGTACTCCGCCATCGCCTGCGCGGCGAGGCCGAGGGCTTCGCGACGGAGGGCCTGCTCGAGGGCCTCGAAGTCCTGCGCGTTGACGCTCCCCGGCCCGATGAGCGCATCCACTTCGGCCGCGAGCGCGGCTACGAACGCTGCGCGCCAATCACCTTGACGGCTTGGCTGGCCGTGGCGAGCGCTCGACGGTGAACGGTCTCCAAGAGGGTCTCGAAGTCCTGGGCATTCACGTTTCCTCGTTTGAGGAACGCGTCGACATCGACCCCGACCGCCGCCTCCAACGCGGCGAACAGCTCCTCGACGCCCCCTTTTTCGACCGCGTGATCGAGCGGTTCAGTCAACTGCGCCTCGGGCATGGTCGGAGTCCTCCTACCCGAGGTCTCGGTCGATCAGCGCTCGCTCAATACTCCCGACGGCAAATCCTCACTTTCCTGACGTGCACCCGCGCGCGCCAAGGAACCCGGCGGAACGACATTCTCGTGCACCCGGACGTGCGGGTACCGCAATCATGGGCCGCACCTCTCCGACGTCGACAAATCAACTGGTGCAGTGTCCCAACCGCCGTGCGCGGTGTGGCTTACGACCGCCGGCGGCGCCCTGTGAAAGCCGGCGGAGCCGCCGGGCGGGCTCGGGAGCGATGAGGGGGCGGCGCCGTGTCCGGGGGTTCCACCGGGACGGCACCTGCGGTAGCATGATCCGGCGGCATCGAGCTCGATGTCATACATGACAAACCATGTTGGCCATGTCCGGGTCGAGGAGAGACATTCGATGAGCACGAACAGCTCCGCGGATCGACCGATGATGCGAATCGGAGGCCTCGTCGTGTTGGTCGTCTGTCTGGGAGTGGCCTGGACATCCTCCCCGGCTCGCGCCAATACCGACGGGCTCGCGCTGGTTGCCGCCGCCAAGGCGGCCGACGTCGAGGCGGTTCAGCGCCTGTTGGAGCAGGGCGCCGACGTCGACGAGCGTCAGCCCGACGGCGCCACCGCCCTGCACTGGGCCGCATTCCGTGACGATCAGCGGATTGCCGCGATGCTCATCGGCGCGGGCGCCGGCGTCAACGCGGCCAACGAGCTCGGCGCGACCCCGCTCTGGATCGCGGCCGAGAACGGGAGCGCGCCGATGGTCGAGCGTCTGCTCGCGGCCGGCGCAGATGCGAACGTGACGCTGCCGGAGGGCGAGACGCCGCTCATGACCGCGTCCCGGAGCGGCAGCGCCGGGGGCGTGCGGGCCCTCATCGACGCCGGCGCCGACGTGAACGCGGCCGAGCGCTCGCGCGGCCAGACCGCGTTGATGTGGGCGGTGGCACAGGGTCACGACGACGTTGCCGGCATCCTCGTGCGCCACGGCGCGGATATCGACGCCCGTTCGAAGTCGCGCCCGCGGCTGATGCACGCCGACAACACCAACGCGTCGCAGTACGACCAGGGCGTCATGTGGATCCGGGGCGGGTTCACGCCGCTGCTGTTCGCAGCGCGGCATGGCCGGGTCGCGGCGGCGGACGCGCTGCTCGACGGCGGCGCCGACGTGAACAACCCGACCCCCACCGGCGCGACCCCGCTCGCGCTCGCCGCCCACAGCGGCCAGGACGAGTTCGCCGCCCATCTCCTCGGCCGCGGCGCCGATCCAAACGCGATGGAGGCCGGATACACCGCCCTCCACGCGGCCGTGCTGCGCGGCGACCGCACGCTCGTGCGCACCCTGCTCGCGCACGGCGCGGACCCGAACCTCCGGCTGCGGTCGGGAACGCCGTTGCGGCGGGCGAGCCAGGACTGGGCGTTCAACCCGTCGCTGGTCAGCGCGACCCCCTACTGGCTGGCATCCTGGTTTCACGACGCCGACATCATGCGCGATCTCGTGGAAGCCGGCGCCGATCCCCGACTGACGACCCTGGAGCGCTGGCGTACGGTGTTCGAGCGGGCAGGCGGGGTGGGGCCGCCCCATATAGCCGGCGGTTTCATTCCGCCCCTCGTCGCGGCAGCGCGGGGACCGGCCAGTCGCGGGCGCTTCTTCAACACGGCGTTGCGTGACCCCGGCGCCGAGGAGCGCGATACGCTGGCCGCGGTCGAGGCCGCAATCGCGTTCGGCGCCGACACCAACGCCGCCGATCTGCGAGGCGATACCGCGATGCACGCGGCGGCGCAGCGCAACTTCAACACCATCGTGCGGTTCCTGGCCGAGCACGGCGCGAACGTCAACGCGAAGAACGGCGCCGGTCGGACCCCGCTCGATCTCGCCAAGGCGGCCGAGGCGACCCGCGCGCGCATCGACGATCCGAGCCGGTACCCCGCCGGCAACAGCGCCGAGGTGCTTCGCGAGCTGGGGGCGGAGGAGCAGCGCAGCGCCGATTCGGACGAGCAGTCCGATCAAGGCTGATGCTCCCCGGGAGCCCGCGGTGAGACCTTGCATGGGGCCCCCGGACCGTCGCAGGCAGCGCGAGGCTCGACGAGAGCTCCCGGCTCCGCCGCCCGGCGTGGGTCCGCGCCACGTGCGCCGGCGGCCGGCGGCCCGACACGGCGCCGGGTCGGGCCGGCCGGGGGCCTGTCCGACCGCAATAGATGATCCGCCCCATTCTTCGCCACGGCGCCGACACCCTGCACCGCCCGGCGCGCCCGGTTGTCGACTTCGACGACGACCTGCACACGCTGATCGACGACATGATCCAGACGATGCACGCCGCCCCCGGCATCGGTCTCGCGGCGCCGCAGGTAGGGGTCGGATTGCGGGTGTTCGTCGCCGATCCGTCGTCCGGGCAGTCGATCGACGATCTCGTCGCGGTGGTCAATCCACGCATCGTAGAGCAGGACGGCGCGCAACGGGAAGAAGAAGGCTGCCTCAGTCTGCCGGGATTCACGGCCCGCGTGACCCGACCGGCCCGGGTGCTCGTCCGGGGCTACGACCGGGACGGCACGGAGATCACGATCGAGGGCGACACGTTGTTCGCCAGGGTGCTCCAGCACGAGCTGGACCATCTCGACGGCACCTTGTTCATCGACCGGATGCAGGGTCTTCGACGCGAGCAGATCGTGCGGAAAGTGCGCAAGCTCCAGCGCGCGGGCAAGTGGTGAAGATCGCCTTCTTCGGAACCCCGGCGTTCTCGGTGCCCTCGCTGGAGCGTCTCGTCGCGGCGGGCGAACAGGTCGTGCTGGCGGTGACGCAACCTGACCGGCCGCGCGGGCGGGGGCAACGGCTTCAGCCGTCTCCCGTGAAGGCCGCGGCCCTCGACCACGGAGTGCCGCTGCTGCAACCCGAGCGGGCGCGCGAGCCGGCCCTGGCGGCCCGGCTCGCGGCCAGCGGCGCCGACCTGGGTGTCGTCGTCGCCTATGGCCAGATGCTGCCCGACACGGTTCTCGCGACGCCGCGGCATGGCGTCATCAACGTGCATGCCTCCCTGCTGCCGCGCTATCGCGGCGCGGCGCCGATACAGCGCGCCGTGATCGCCGGCGAGCGAGAGACCGGCATCACCATGATCCGCCTGGTCCGCGAGATGGACGCGGGTCCGATGCTCGCCAGCGCGTCCCGGCCCATTGGCGGGTACGAGACCAGCGCGGACGTCGAACAGGAGCTGGCAGCGCTCGGGTCGGACCTGCTGCTCGCCACGGTTCGCGACATCGCCGGCGGACGAGCCCGCGAGCAGCCGCAGAATCACGTCCTGGCGACGTTCGCGCCTCGCCTCACCCGGGAGGACGGCCGGATCGAATGGTCCCGGCCGGCCGGGACCATTCACGACCTCGTGCGTGGACTGCACCCGTGGCCTCCCGCGTTCACGTTCCTCGATGGATCGCGGTTCCTGATCCGCCGCACCGCGCCCGAACCGGCGCCGTCCGCCGGCGCCGCGCCCTCGCTCTCCCCCGGTGCGGTCGCCGAGGCCCGGGGCGACCGGTTGCGGGTCGTCTGCGGCGACGGCACCGTGCTGTCGATCCTCGAGATTCAGTCGGAAGGCCGCCGCGCGCAGCCGACCCGCGACTTCCTGGCGGGACGGCGCATCGCTTCCGGCGCCGTCTTCCGGCCCGCGCCACCCCCGGGATGATCCGTTCGCATGGCGCCGCTGGCGACATCCGGCGTTCGGCCCCGACCGGCGAAGGGCTCCCATGACCCGCACCAACCCCGCCCGCACCGCCGCCTACGACGTCGTGCGGGCGGTGCTCCGCGGCGACGACCTGCCGCGGGCGCTGGCCGCATTCAGAGACCCGCTCGCCGACGATCGAGACCGGGCGCTCGTCACCGAGCTCGCCGGCGGCACGTTTCGATGGCTGGCCGCGCTGGACCACGTCGTCCTCCGCGCGGCCGAGCGCCCGGTTGCGCGCATCGACCAGGAAGTGTTGACGGTGCTCAGGCTGGGCGCGTACCAGTTGCTGTATCTCGAGCGGATACCCCCGGCGGCGGCGGTCAACGAGTCGGTCCGGCTCGTCAAGCAGCTCGGCAAGACGAGCGCGGCCGGATTCGTCAATGCCGTGCTCCGCCGGGTGGCGGCGACCCGGCAGGCGCCGGGGTTGCCTGCGCTCCCGGGAGAGAGCGGGGATCGAGAGACACGGCTGGCGTATCTCAGCGTGACCGCGTCGCATCCGCGGTGGCTTGTCGAGCGGTGGCTCGACCGCTACGGTTTTCCGGCGGTCGCGGACTGGATTCACTTCAACAACACCGCTCCCCCCCTGACGTTGCGGGCCAATCGGCTCCGGACCACGCGCCAGGAGCTCGCGCGGCGGCTGGCCGAGCACGACGTGGAGACCGAGCCGACCCGGTTCGCGCGCGACGGCCTCACGGTGGTGGCCGGGAATCCCTATCGGACCCCGCTCGCGACCCGGGGACTCTTTCTCGCCCAGGACGAAGCCAGTCAGCTCGTGGCCGAGCTGGTCGGCGCCCGCCCCGGCGAACGCGTCCTCGACGCCTGCGCCGCGCCCGGCGGCAAGACCACGGCCATCGCGGGGGCGATGGGCGGGCGCGGCATGCTCGTCGCCGGCGACCTCCGGCCGCCGCGGCTCCGGCTGCTCAGCCAGACCCTCGCCGGCATGGGGGCGGCGACCGCCGGCCTCGTGAGACTCGATCTGCGCCGCGGGGTCCCCTTCCCCCCGGTTTTCGACCGGGTGCTCGTCGACGCGCCCTGCTCCGGGCTGGGCGTCCTTCGGCGAGACCCGGACATACGGTGGCGGCGGGGCCCCGCCGACCTCCCGCGGTTCGCGGCCGAACAGCTGTCGATGGCCGGTCACGCGGCCGGCGCCGTCCGTCCCGGCGGACATCTCGTCTACGCGACCTGCTCCAGCGAGCCGGACGAGAACGAAGACGTGGTGGCGGCGTTTCTGGAGGCCCATCCCGACTTCGAACCGGTCCGTCCCGATCGGGCAGACCCGGTCGCTCCAGGCCTCCGCGAGGTGCTCGACGATCGGGGGCGTCTGTCGACCACACCCCCCGGCCATCGACTCGACGCCTTCTTCGCCGTCGTTCTGCAACGACGCGTCGTCCCGCAACGACCCCCCGGCCGCGAGCCGGGGAGCCTGCGCCGCGGCGCCGCGGAGGCCCCCGCGGCCACTTCGGAGCGGGCGGGACCGTGACGGTCGTTGGAACCTGTAGTATTTTGTGAGTAGAATGTCTGCCCCATCCGACAAGCCGTCGCGTACGGCGCAGGTACGTCGTTCGTCCGCGCCCCGGCGGGACCCCCGCCGGCCAGCCGGCCTCCCTGCCCCCCGCTCGCCCGTGCGGCGCTGGACGGCGCGGTTGTTCGTGGCCGGAACGGCGGTATCGGCCGCAGGCGTCATCTTCCTGTTGTTCGCGGTGGTGGGACTGCAGGTCGCCCTGCGGCTCCGCGAGGTCTCGGTGCCGAACCTGGTCGGCCAGAGCGTGGATCAGGCGACGACGAACCTCGATCGAATGGGTCTTCATGTGCGGGTCGAGCCGCTGCCCCGAATCGATCCGCGCGTTCCCGCCGGTCACGTCGTGGACCAGGATCCGGCCACCGGGTTGACCACCCGAAGCGGGCGAAGCGTCAAGGTCTGGCTGAGCTCCGGAGCGAGCGCCGGCTCGGTGCCGACCCTGATCGGGCAGTCGGAACGCGGCGCCCGCGCACGGCTCGAGGAGGACGCCCTGCGCCTGCGCGGCATTTCGGAAATCCGGTCCAACCGCTATCCGAGCGACGCGGTGGTCGGACAGGAACCGGCGCCCCAAGGGTCGGTATCCACCGTTTCCGTGCTGGTCAATCGCGGGGAGCGCGGCGCCACCTACGTCATGCCGGATCTCATCGGCGTCTACGGCGCAAGCGCCGCCGAAGTGCTGCGGGCCCGCGGCTTCCGGGTCACGGTCGTCGGCGACCATCCCTATCCCGGCATCGAGCCGGGCGTCGTCCTGCGCCAGTTCCCGCAGACGGGGTTCCAGATCGCCCACGGCGAGGCGATCTCTCTCGAGGTCAGTCGATGAGCGTACGCATCGCCCCCTCGATTCTCTCGGCCGACTTCGCCGCGCTCGGGTCGGCCGTCGCGGCGGCCGAGGCGGGCGGCGCCGACCTGATACACGTCGACGTCATGGACGGGCACTTCGTGCCCAATCTGACGATCGGCCCGCCGGTGGTTGCGGCGCTGCGCCGGGTGGCCACCGTCCCGCTGGACGTGCACCTGATGATCACCGACCCGGACCGGTACATCGACCGGTTCGCGGACGCCGGCGCGGCGGCAATCTCGGTCCACGTCGAGACCACCCCGCACCTGCACCGCACGCTGGGACATATCCGGAGCCACGGGATTCGGGCCGGGGTCGTACTGAACCCCGCCACCGCGGTGTCGACGTTGAGCGAGGTGGCGGCCGAGCTCGATTTCGTGCTCGTCATGAGCGTCAATCCCGGATTCGGCGGTCAGACGTTCATCCCCGGCAGCAACGCGAAGATTGCCCGGGTCCGGCGGCTCCTCGACGAGGCGGGCAATGGCGCGCCCATCGAGGTCGACGGCGGCGTGGACTGCGGGAACGCGGCGCGAGTCGTGGAAGCGGGGGCGGACATTCTCGTGGCCGGCGCCGCCATCTTCGGGACCCCGGACGCTGCGGCCGCGGTTCGGGCGCTTCGCGCCGCCGCCGACGCGCCGGCTTCCGCATCGGCGGCCGGGGAAAGTTGACCCCGTGGCTCGGGGAAGCGCCACGATTCGGGTGCGGTATGCCGAGACCGATCGGATGCAGGTGGCATACTATTCGAACTACTTCGTGTGGTTCGAGGTCGCGCGGTGCGAGCTGCTCCGGTCCGTGGGTTACACCTACCGGGATCTGGAAGCGACGGGATTCATGCTGCCGGTCATCGAGGCGCACTGCGAGTACCGGCAGCCGGCCCGCTACGACGATGAGCTCACGATTCTCACCCAGGGGAAGCTGATGTCGCCGGTTCGCGTGCAGTTCGCGTACGAGGTCCGGAGGAACGGCGATCGGACCGTGACGGCCCTCGGCCATACGGTCCATGCCTCGGTGGACGGCGAAGGCAGACCCGCCCGGCTTCCCATCGACGTTCGAAGGCTGCTGGCGTAGACATCCATGAAGTACCACGAGCGTGCTCCGATCCGTCGTTCCCGCCCTTCGCCGATAATACGCGGACGCCCATGTTGCGCCGCAGTGCTGCCGGTGCTGCTCGCGGTCGCCGCCGCCGGCTGCACCACGCCCCGCGCGGAGATCCCCGAGATCGGCGTGGTCGAGGCCGACCGTCTCCTGTTCGAGCGGGGGTCGGCCGCGCTCGACGAAGGAGACTGGCGCCGCGCGCGCGAGTACTTCGTGGAAATCCGGGACAACTATCCGCAGAGCCAGTTCCGGGCGCCGGCGCGGCTGGGCATCGGCGAGAGCTTCGAGCAGGAGGGCTCGACGGAGGCGTACGTGCGCGCCCTCGCCGAGTTCCAGGATTTTCTCAGTCTCTATCCCACCCATCCCCGCGCGGCCTTCGCCCAGTACAAGGTCGGGATGGTGCATTTCCATCAGATCCGGCGGGCCGAACGCGATCAGTCCCAGACGTTGAACGCCATCGCCGAGTTCGAGAACTTCATCGACCGGTATCCGGACGATCGCGAGTTGATGGCAGAGGTTCTCGCTCGGCTGCGCGAAGCCCGCGACCGGCTCAGTACGCACGACCTCACCGTCGGCCAGTTCTACTACCGCGTCAAGTTCTACCCCGGCGCCGTCAATCGGTTCCGGCAGATTCTGGACAGCGATCCGGACTACTCGAATCGGGACGCGGTCTATTTCTATCTGGGCCTGACGCTGGCCGACGCCCGGCAGGTCACCGAGGCCATTCCCTACTTCGCACGCATCCTCGAAGAGTTCGACGCCAGCGAATACGCCGACGAGGCCCGCGAGCGGATCTCCGAGCTGGAAGCCGAGCTGGATCAGTGACGCACACCGGCCGCGGATGAGCGGGTTCCGCCGTCAGGACGGGGACACGAGCCGCTGGCCCTTCCGGTCGGCGACGGCATCCGGGGCCGGGGTCGCCGGCGCCGCCGGGGATTCGAACGGGGCGCTCCTCGGGTTCATCCCCACCAGGGTGAAGCGCCGATAGTAGTCCGCCGCCGACCACAGCGCCGTCACCACGACGACCCACAGCGCGATCTGCCCCAGCACGAAGAATTGTTGCAGATACTCGCGGCCCAGTATCAGCAGCAGGATCGCGATGACCTGCGCCATCATCTTCACCTTGCCGAGGGGCGACGCAGGAATGGTCATGCCGCGCGAGTAGGCCAGACTGCGCAGCACCGTGACCCCCAGCTCGCGGCCCAGAATGATGGCCACCATCCAGGCGGGGGCCAACTCCATCTGCACGAGCGAGATCAGCGCAGCCGTGATCAGGAGCTTGTCGGCCAGCGGATCCATCAACTGGCCGAACGTCGTGATCTTTTTCTGCCGGCGGGCCAGGAACCCGTCGAGCCAGTCGGTCAGGGCGGCCACGCTGAAGATGGCCGCGCCGACCAGCTCCTTCCCTTCGAACTCCGTCCACAGCACCACCACGAGCAGTGGAATGAGGAAGATGCGGGCCAGGGTCAAGCTGTTCGGCAGATTCATCGGACGGGAAGAAAAAACGGCTTCATTGTAGTGTCCGGAAGAGCCTGTCGCAACCGGTCCGCCGGCCGGCACGGGTGCTACAATCGCCGCCGCATGAAGGCGTTGATTCTGGCGGGCGGTTTCGGCACGCGGCTGCGCCCCCTCACGCTCGAGGTTCCGAAGCCGATCGTGCCCATCTTCGACCGCCCGTTCCTCTACTATCAGATCGATCTGTTGCGGCAGGTCCCGGACATCGACGAGGTGATCCTGAGTCTCAACTACCGGCCGGAACGCATCGAGGCCCGGGTCGGGGACGGGACGGAAGCCGGGTTGCCGGTGCGGTACCGGGTCGAGCCCCATCCCCTCGGAACGGGAGGGGCGATCAAGTTCGCCTCGCAGGGGGTCGACGAGACCGTCCTGGTCCTCAACGGAGACGTGCTGACCGGCATCGACCTGAGTGCGGTGGTCGCCCGGCACCGCGAGCGCCGGGCGGTGGCGACCATCGTGCTCACGCCGGTCGACAATCCGTCGGCCTATGGCCTCGTCGAGACCGACGAGGACGGCAACGTGCGGCGGTTCCTCGAGAAGCCGGGCCCGAACGAGATAACCTGCGACACGATCAACGCCGGCATCTATCTGCTGGAACCGGCGACGTTCGATCGCATTCCGGACGATACGCCGTGGTCGATCGAACGCCAGTACTTTCCGTCGCTCGTCGACCGGAAAGAGACCTTCGTCGCCCAGGTCGATCGCCGCTACTGGATCGACATCGGCACACCGGCCAGCTACATGCAGGCGCACCGCGACCTGATGGCGGGGCGCTGCGGCGCCGGTCCCTTCCGGGAGACGGCCGCCGGCTCGGTGTATCGCGGCGCCCGATGCCGTATCGCGGCCGGGGCGGAGCTCGTCGGCCCCTGCTTTCTGGGGAACGGCTCCGTCGTGGAGGAGGGTGCCCGCATCGGGGCCGATTCGGTGATCGGCGCGGGGTGCACCATCGGTCCCCGCGCCGTCGTCGAGCGATCGATCGTCTGGGAGAACACCGTCGTCGAAGCCGATGCGGTGGTGCGCGAGGCGATTCTGGGCGCGGCGTGTCACGTTGCCGCCGGGGTGGAGATCGGCGCCGGGGCCGTGCTGGGGAGCCGGTCCACGCTGTCGGCCTACAGCCGGGTCTGACAGCCCGTGGTGAAAACCCCGCGTTGCACCGAGAGCGGCGCGTGCGCCAGCGGGCTGAAGGGCGCCAGCGGGCTGAAGAGCGCCCGTGCCTGACAAGGCGCGACGAGGGAGAATATTGGGCATATTTGACCGAGGAGCAACGCAGTCAGGCGGGACGCCTCGCCGCTCGAATGCAGCGGGGACTTTCGCCACGGGCTGTTGGGATCCCACGGACCGCCGGACGTCGACGCCTGCCCCCCGCGGCCGGGCTCCCCGTCTGCGAGATTCAGAGATGACCTTCGATCCCGGCGTATTCAAGGCCTACGACGTTCGCGGGCTGTATCCCGGTCAGATCAACGAACGGTTGGCCGAGCTGATCGGCCGGGGCTTCGTCGCCCACCTCGGGGCGCGGCGCATCGCCGTCAGCCGCGACATGCGCGTCTCGTCACCCGGTCTCGCGAAGGCGTTCATCGCCGGGGCCAGGACTCAGGGCGCCGACGTCGTGGACATCGGCCTGATGGGCACCGATCAGCTCTACTTCGCGGTGGCCCGCGCCGACCTCGACGGCGGCGCCCAGATCACCGCATCGCACAACCCGGGCGCCTACAACGGCGTCAAGCTCGTCGGGCGGCAGGCGCTTCCGCTCAGCGGCGACGCGGGCATCTCCGACATCCGCGACATGCTGGCGGCATCGGCGCTGCCGGCGCCGGCCGCCCGGCCTGGCGCCTGCACCCGGGCCGAGGTGCTCGACGACTATCTCGAGCATGTGCTGGGGTTCGTCGATGCGGCGGCCATCCGGCCGTTCTCGCTGGTGCTCGATGCCGGCAGCGGCATCGCGGGGGTGGTCGCGCCCCCGCTCTTCGATCGACTGCCGTGCCGCACCACCCGGCTCTGCTTCGAGGTCGACGGCACGTTTCCGAATCACGAGGCAAACCCCCTGATCGAAGCGAATCGCCGCGATCTCGTCGACGCCGTCCGGGCTGGGTCGGCGGACGCCGGCATCGCCTGGGACGGCGACGCGGACCGGTGCTTCTTCGTCGACGGCGAGGGCGAGTTCATCCCCGGCGACTTCATCACCGCCCTGCTGGCGGAAGCCTTTCTCCGCAAGACGCCGGAAGCCGCCGTGGTCTACGACGTGCGCGCCAGTCATGCGGTCAAGGACACCGTCGCCGCCTTCGGGGGACGGGCTCTGATGAACCGAGTCGGCCACGCGTTCTTCAAGAAGCGGATGCGCGAAGAGAATGCGGTCTTCGGCGGCGAGGTGACCGGCCACTACTACTTTCGCGAGAACTTCCATGCCGACAATGGCTTCATCCCGGCCCTGCTCATCCTCGAGCTGATGTCGGCCCGCGGGCAGACCCTGCGCGAGCTTCTCGCGCCGTTTCGCGAGCGCTATTTCATCTCCGGCGAGATCAATACCGCGCTCGACGACCAGGACCGCGTGGCCACCAAGCTGGACCTGATCGCCGCACGCTACGCCGACGGCCACGTCTATCGCATGGACGGCGTGTCGGTCGAGTATCCGACCTGGCACTTCAACGTGCGGCCGTCGAATACCGAGCCGCTGCTGCGGCTGAATCTGGAGGGAACCACGCGGGACGAGATGGAGAGGCGGCGCGATGAAGTGCTGCGGCTGATCCGAAGCTGATCCCCGGCGGTTCTGATAAGATGGATCCGCGTCGCCACGAGCGGGAGTAACTCAGTGGTAGAGTCACGGCTTCCCAAGCCGTTGGTCGCGGGTTCGATCCCCGTCTCCCGCTCCAGACCGACGATCGACCCATGGCGACGATCCACCGGTATCCGTCCGTCACCGTAGCGCCGGCCGAGGAGGATCCCGCGCTTCCCGACCCGTCCGCCAGCGAATTGATGACGTTCGGCCGCAGCGTCGCAGCCAGGGGCCGGCTCACCGCAACCGATCATGTGATCATCGAGGGCACGATCGAAGGCGAGGTGGTGGTTCCGGACCACGGGGTCGCGGTCACCGGCGTTGCGCACGTGCAGGGCGACATCTTCGCCCGCACCGTCACCGTGCTGGGCCGAGTCGACGGCAATCTCACCGCATCGAGGCTCATCGAGCTTCGAGCGGCGTCGGTCGTCAGCGGAAGACTCGCGTCACCCTACCTGATCATCGAGGAGGGGGCCCATTTCTGCGGCCTCGTCGACCCCGGCAAGACCGACGCCGCCATCGCGCTCGCCCGCCACCGGGCGAAGGGCGCGTGACGCCCCATTCCGGGTAAGGCACAGCGCCGCGATTCACGAGCCGAACGCGGCGCCGTACCAGGAGCCCCGAAGGGCTACCCCATGTCCTTCAGCTTCTTCAACGGCAGAATCTTCACGGTGCTGCTCGCCGGCTTCGCCTTCACGTCCATCTTCTCACCGGGACGGAACGGATTCGGGACGTCCTTCCGAGCCCTGCGCGCCGGCTTCTTGACCATCTTGATCTTCATCAGCCCCGGTATCGTGCAGACACCGACGGCGCCTTTCCGGACGTGGCGCTCTATGACCGATTCCAGCGCGTCGAACACGTCGGCGACCTGCCGCTTGGTCAGCTCCGTCTTCTCTGCGATGTCCGAAAACATCTGAGTCTTCGTCATCGCCTCGGTGAGCTTCTTGACTCTTGCCAACATTCCCTCCTGGAGATGAGTGAACCGGTCACTTGGCGTGTCCCGAATAATACCTGAAGCGGCACCGCAAGGTTCCAGAAATCTTCCGTTTCTAGCGCTACCGGGCGGAAATCCGGCCCTGCCGCCGCGGGTTTCGCCGGCTAACCGGCTCAGTAGTCGGCCGCGCGCAGCGACGCGCGAATGATCTCCCGATCGTTGCGATGGACGATGTACCCGTTCGCGTAGGCCGGATGCGACCAGTTGATGAGGCGCTCGGCGATGCGGCCATGCGGCGTGCGGCTGCCGGAGCCGCCGGTCGGCTCGATGAGACGCGTCCGATCGAGCTCGACGTACCCATCCGGCGTGAAGCGGGCGAGAATCAGGAACCCCTCGTCGTTGTTGACGAAGTACCGGTCCTCGTGCCGCACCAGAAAGGCGGTGCTCCACCGCGCCTGGGCCGTCATGTCCGGACTCATCCAGAGTCGTTCACCGGTGGCGGCGTCGAGCCCGCGAAGCTCACCGTAGCTGTCCACGCCGTAGACGTGATCGCCGATGATGATCGGGGTCGTCACCATCGAGTGGATCGTATCCGTCTCGCCGGGCAGCTCGCTCCGGCTCCGGCCCCGCCACAGCTCCGTGGCGGCCGGCCGGTCCTGGTTCAACTGCATCATCAGCGAACCGTTGAAGAACTGCGACACCAGCAGATAGTTGCCGCTCCGCACCGGGGTCGCGACGGTGATGCCCATCGAGACGTCCCACGGCTGCTCCCAGTAGAGCGCACCGGTCTCCGGGTTCAGTGACGCGATGGCGCGCGGATGCCAGACGATCAGCTGACGGGCTCCGCCCGCTTCGTAGATGACCGGCTGCGCGTAGCCCATTTCGGCCTCGACCTCGATCGCGCGCCACAGCTCCTCGCCGGTCCGCTTGTCGAAGGCGACCACCAGCGCATCGGGCTCGCCGCCCACCACCGTCAGGAGCCGGTCGCCGTCGACCAGGGGTGCGCTGACGATGCCCCATACCGGGACGCTCGTGCCGTACTCGGCCACGTAGTCCTTCTGCCAGCGCACCGCGCCGGTCTCGACGTCGAAGCAGAACAGCCGCCCGGTGGCCCCGACCACGTATACGCGGTCGCCGTCGACGGTCGGGGTGGCCCGAGGACCGACCGCGTAGCTGATCGAGAGCATGCGATACGACGTCGTCCACTCGTGGGTCCACAACACCGCGCCGGTCTGTTCGTCGAGAGCCAGGGCGCGCTCGGTGCCGTCCAGCGTGCGCGAGGCCGGGTCTTCGCCCCAATCGGTGATGAACACGCGGCCATCGGCCACCGCGGGTCCCGAGTACCCCGAGCGTATGGGTGTGCGCCAGTCCACCTTCAGCGCGTCCGGCAGTTCCTCGACGATGCCGGTCTCGCGCCACACGGCGAGCCGATCCTCTCCACGCCACTGCGGCCAGTCGTCGGCGGATACCGCGTCGGTCATGGTGAAGACGGCCAGTACGGCAGCGCCGACGAGTATCGACGACGTCGTCAGGGATGCGGTGTCGGCGGGTTTCTCGACCGGCGTGCTCATGCTGTGTCCTCCTGTTGCCGCTCCGGGATCGGCGGCCGGCCCGGCAAGCCGCCGGCCGGCGCCGCCACGCAGACGATATCCGTATTGTCGATGCGGTTCAACGCGGGTTCACCGGGCGGCGGTCCGCATCGGCGGTCGGGGGCCACCGCGAGCGCGAACAACGGCAGCCGGTTCAACGCGGGTCACCGGGCGGCGGTCCGCATCGGCCCTGATGCGACGCGGCCATGGGAGCAGAACCGGCAAAACCGGGTGCGCTCCCCGTCGGGCTCCCCCGCGCACCGGCGGCAGCCCGAATCGACAACGCGCCCGGGAGCGTGGCGGCGGGAACCCTGCGGCGGGTAGGGACAGTGCTCGATATCGCGAGCCGACTTCGGCGAGGCGCAACCCATGTTTCCGGGCTCGGCGCCCTGGGACACGGCAACGTGATTTTGCGTCAGAGCCCTGAGGGGGATGCGCCACGGACGAATCGACGTGGCGCCGGGCTCTGGTGGTGGTCGTCACGAACTGGTCGGGATGACTGGATTTGAACCAGCGACCCCCTGACCCCCAGTCAGGTGCGCTACCAGACTGCGCCACATCCCGACATGACCATCAGCGACAACGACTCCGCGTTCCGCGCTCCTGTCAGGCCTTCTGCTCGGCCAGCAGATCTAGAATGGCGTTCAGGCCCTTCTTGATGCCGTTCAGCCGCGCCCTGACCTCTTCGCCCAAGAGCTGGTCCAACGCCGGCGCATCAGGGTTCTCCACCGCTGGCGCCTCCTTGAGGAGCTTGCGCCGGGCCGCCCCGAGGGTCAGGCCCTTGGTGAAGACCAGCTCCTTGATGCGGAGAACCCTGTCGAGATCCTCCCGCCGATACAACCGCGAGCGGCTCTCGCCCTGGGCCACCCCCATCTCCGGGAACTCCGCCTCCCAAGAGCGTAGCACGTAGGGTTGCAGCCCGGCGATGGAGCAAACCTCGGTAGGCTTGTAGACGGACCGCGCCGGTATCTTGACCCGTGTCGCCATCGCCTCGCTCAAGCCGGCTTCAGTATACACCGGCAGGCCGGGAGCCCGCGGACCGCCAGGGTCACGCTAGCGTTGGCGCCCGCGTGCCTTCAGACGAATCGGGGTGCCGGTGAATCCGAAGGCCTCCCGCAGGCGGCGGCGGAGGAACCGCTCGGACGAGAAATGCAGCCGTGCGCCCCGGCTCGTGAACAACGTGAACGTCGGCGGCGCCACGCCGGTCTGCACCACGTACCGGATCTGGACCGACCGCTGGCTGGCGCCGGAGGGGCGGTGGGCGCGGGTCGCCCGGGTGACGACGCGGTTGAGCTCACCGGTGGTGACCTTGATCCGGCGGGCGGCGGCGACCTCGTCGATGAGCTCCAGCAGCCGGCCGGTACGCTCTCCGGTCGCCGCCGACAGGTGGACGATGGGGGCGTAGTCGACGAACTTCAGGGTGTCGCGAAGCTGCTCGTCGAACTCGGTCACGAACCCCGGGGCGCGGTCCTTCACGAGATCCCACTTGTTGGCGGCGATGACGACCCCGCACCCCGCCGCTTCCGCCTCGCCGGCGATGGCCGCGTCGCGCTTGACCACCCCCGCCGCCGCATCGACCACGAGCACGGCGACGTCCGTTCGCTCCATCGCGTGGCGGGCCCGCACCACGCTGACCGCCTCGATGTGTCCTCCCCCGGAGACCCGGCCGGGACGCCGCATGCCCGCGGTGTCGACGATGCGGAACCGTTGTCGATGCCAGCGCACCACCTCGTCGACGGCGTCGCGGGTGGTGCCCGGGGTCGGGCTGACCAGCACGCGATCCTCGCGCAGCAGCCGGTTGACCAGCGACGACTTGCCGACGTTGGGACGGCCGACGACCACGATGCCGGTCTCGGGGTCGGCGCCGGCAACCGCACCGCCAGCGGCGGCCGGCGCCGCCGGCAACCGGGCAACGACCTCGTCCAGCAGGTCCCCGATCCCCTGTCCGTGCTCGGCCGCGATCTCGACGATCGGCTCGAAGCCGAACCGATGGAACTCCGGCACCTGCGCACGCGCCCGCCGCTCGTCCATCTTGTTGATGGCCACCACCACCGGGACCCCGCGCGTCCGCAGTTCCCGAGCCAGCTCGTCGTCGGCCGGCACCGGTCCCTCGCCCCCGTCCACCACGAAGACCACGACGTCCGCTTCACCCGCGGCGCGGCGGCCGCGATCCGCCACGACCGCCTGCATCGGATCGGTGCTCGCCCCGGCGACCCCGCCGGTATCGACGAGGGCAAACACGCGCTGCTGCCACTCCACCGCCCCCCCGAGAACATCGCGGGTGGTGCCCGCCACCGGGGTCACGATGGCGCGCCGCGTTCCCGTCAGGCGGTTGAAGAGTGTCGACTTGCCGACGTTCGGCCGGCCCACGAGGGCGACCTGTCCCGCGGCCCGGTTTTGCTCATGTCCCATCGCGGCTCCGTCCCGATGCTCGGCTCACCACAGCTTGACAGCCGTAAATGACAGTACCTATGATGGTTACATACATTGTTGGCCAGAGCGCATGATCAAAGTCGACATCGTGAACGAAGTTTCCAGGCTTGCCGACATCACCAAGGTGAAAGCCGAGGTGGCGGTCGATGCCGTGTTCGACGCCATGCGGATGTCGATGCAGCGCGGCGAGCGCATCGAGCTGAGAGGCTTCGGCGTTTTCCAGGTGAAGCCGCGCAAGCGGGGTATCGGCCGAAATCCGCGAACCGGCAAGGAGGTTCGCATTCCACCCGGCCGGACCATCCGGTTCAAGCCCGGCAAGGACCTCCAGGACATCGGCGGCTGACGCAGCCCCACGGATAGACGTCTCTTGAGCCAACCTCTCTCTCCGATTCCCGAACCGCCGCCGTCGTCGGTCTGGCCGGCAGACCCGCGAGCGGGGACTCCCCTGCCCCCGCATCCGCAGGGGCTTCCGGCTGCGGCCCCCCGGCGCGACCGCCCGTGGATCAACCTCGCGCTCCTGTTGGCCACGGTCCTGTCCACAACCGTGATCGGAGCCGTGTACCACCAGAGCTTCGTCAGCTTCGCCGCCGATTCCTCCGCCTCGACGGACGCGCCGTTCGTGTTGTGGCACGGGCTTTCGTACAGCCTGACGGTGATGACCATCCTGGGCGTCCACGAGCTGGGCCACTACTACGCATGTCGGCATTATCGCGTCGATGCGTCGCTCCCCTACTTCCTGCCGGCGCCGATTCTGATCGGCACCCTGGGCGCCTTCATCCGCATGCGGCAGCCGATTCCCACCAAGCGAATGCTCTTCGACATCGGGGTCGCCGGGCCGATCGCAGGTTTCGTGGTCGCCGTCCCCGCCCTCTTCGTCGGGGTCGGCCTCTCGCGTGTCCTGCCGCCGCCGGAGGCTCTCGGCGAGCTCACGATGATGCTGGGCGAGCCGCTCCTGTTCCAGTTCGCCGCCTGGACCATCTGGGGTGCGGCGCCCGAAGGGTATACGTTGTACCTGCACCCCATGGGATTCGCCGCGTGGGTCGGGCTGCTGCTCACCGCCCTCAACCTGTTTCCGATCGGTCAGCTCGACGGCGGCCACATCTCGTACGCGATCTTCGGCTCCCGCTCGACCCTCGTGACGGTTGCCTCCGCCGCCGTCCTCTTCGCCCTCGCCTTCCATTCCCCGAGCTGGATCGCGTGGGCCGTGCTGATGGTCGTCATGCTCGTCGCCTGGGGTCCACGGCACCCGCGCACCCTCGACCACGACGTTCCCCTCGACCGGACGCGCACGCTGATCGCGGCGGGCGCGCTCGTCATCTTCGTGCTCTGCTTCACCCCGGCTCCCATTCAGATCGGCGGCGAATAGCCGCCCGCCTTCGGCCCGCCGCCGCAGCCCGTGGCAGCACCCGGCGGCGCGCCGAGACCGGCGAGGCGCCTGCCCGACAAGGCGCGACGAGAGTCCAGGGCAGGATGCATCACCGGTCGAATACAGCGAGCCCCTTGCTGCGGCGGACGGCTACAGCATCGACACCGGGTCGACGTCCACCACGACGCGCCGCTTCAGCCGGGGCTGCTCGTCGAGGGCCCGCAAGAGCGCTTCCCGCATCTCCCCGCGGTGCACGCCCTTCAGGAAGAGCTGCGCCCGGTACCGGCCGCGGAGCTTCCCGATCGGCGCCGGCGCGGGTCCCAGCACCGTGAAACGACGGGGTGCGGCCCGCAGCCGCGCCGCGAGCGTGGCCGCGTCCCGCAGGGTACCGTCCCGGACCGGCCCCTGGACGACGGCCGAGACCAGGGACACGACCGGCGGGTACCGCATGGCCCGGCGAAAACGCAGCTCTTCCTGGTAGAACGGCGCATAGGCCTGGTCGCAGGCGTGACGGATGCTGTAGTGATCGGGATGCAGCGTCTGGATGATCGCCTCGCCGGGGGTGTCCCCCCGGCCGGCACGGCCCGCGACCTGGGTCAGCAGTTGGAACGTGCGCTCTGCCGACCGGAAGTCCGGCACCCCCAGGCCGACGTCCGCGGACACCACCCCCACCAGCGTCACGCCGGGAAAGTCGTGCCCCTTGGCCACCATCTGCGTGCCGACCAGAATGTCCAGCTCGCGGCGCGCCACCCGCTGAAGCAGCCGGGCCGCCGCGCCCCGGCGCCGCACCGTGTCCCGGTCGAGCCGGGCGACGCGGGCGGCCGGCCAGCGCCGCTCGAGCTCCGCCTGCACCCGTTCGGTGCCGAACCCCACGTGCTCCAGCACCGTGCCCGAGCACATCGGACAGGCCGACGGAGAGGTCCGCGAGTATCCGCAGAAGTGGCAGCGCGCCCGCCCGACCGCGCGATGGAAGGTCAGGCTCACGCTGCAGTCGGGACACTCCAGGCTCTGACCGCACTGGCGGCACAGCAGAGAGGCCGCGAACCCTCTCCGGTTCAGCAGCACCAGCGCCTGCTCCCGGCGCGCCAGCCTGCCTTCGAGGCCCTCGGCCAGCGCAGCGCTCAGCACGACGTCCGGTCCGTGCGACGCGAGCTCCTCCCGCATGTCGACGATGCGCACCGCCGGCAGGGGGCGGCTTCGGATGCGCGACGGGAGGACCAGACGCCGGTACCGGCCGCTGCCCGCATGGCGATAGCTCTCCATCGACGGCGTCGCGGACCCGAGGATGACGAGCGCCTCGCTGCGCTTCGCCCGCATGATCGCCACGTCCCGGCCGTGATATCGGGGGCTGTCGTCCTGCTTGTACGACGCGTCGTGCTCCTCGTCGACCACGATCAGCCCCACCGACGGCAACGGCGCGAACACCGCGGACCGCGTGCCCACCACGACGTCGACCTCGCCGCGGCGGATGCGATGCCACTGATCGTGCCGCGCGCCGTCCGACAGGCCGCTGTGCTGGATCGCCATCCGGTCTCCGAACGTCGGCCGCAGGCTCGCCGCGATTCCCGGGGTCAGGGCAATCTCGGGGACGAGAACCAGCGCCTGCCGTCCCCTCGCCACCGCCGCCCGCGCGAGCCGCGCATAGACCTCCGTCTTGCCGCTCCCGGTGACCCCGTGCAGCAGCGCCACCTCGAAGGCGCCGGTCCCCGCCGCTCCCTCCACCGCATCGACCACCAGCTGCTGCTGCGGCGTCAGCGTACGGGGCGGGGGGTCCGGTTCCCCGGTGGCCTCGACCGGCCACGGGGCCCGTTCGACCACCGCACGTTCGATCGTCACGGCGCCGAGCTCGGCGAGCCGGCGGATCGTTCCACCCGGCACCCCTTCGGCCGTGAGCGCCGGCACCGCCACCCCCGCCGACGCCTCGCCGAGCCGTTCGAGCGCCTCGCGCTGCCGCTTTCCCAGGGAGGCATCCGAGGCGAGGCGGGCTCGGCCGTCCGGGGTCAGACGGGCGACCCGAACCGACTTGAACGCGGACGCCGATCCCTTCAGGGGCTGCGTCAACCGTACCAGCCCCTCGCGCGCCAGAGCCGCGACGAGGGCGTGGTGCGCCCCGCCCCGCCCACGGGCGAGCCCCGAAGCGGTCATTCGCGGCTCCAGCCCCGCCACCGGGTGCGCCGCCCCGTCGGACAGGAGCTCGAGCAGGCGGCGGCGCGCGGGACCCGGCCGTTTCCCGAGCGCGGCCCGGCCCGCGGCGGTGATCTCGACCCGCCGCTCGCTGACCACCCACGCCCGCGGCGGCATCGCGGCGGCCAGCGCCTCGCCGGCCCCGCAGGCGTAGTACTCGCCGACCCAGAGCGCGAGCTCGACCACGTCCGCCGGCAGCATCGGCTCGGCGTCCAGGACGTCCTTCAGCGGCTTGAGGGAGGCTGAGGCCGGTGACTCCGACCGATCGACGACGCACCCGGTCACCACCCGCGTGCCCAACGGCACGAGCACGCGGGTCCCGGTCTCCGGCACCGGGAGGCCCGGAGGCACCTCGTAGTCCAGCCGGTCGAGGGTCGGTACGGGGACGACGACCGAGACGGTGCGGGGCATCGGACGGGGGGCGGCGGGGTCTACGGCGAAGACTCCTGCTCCGAGAGGAGGGCGCGGACACGCTTCATGTCTTCCCAGACGTCCCGCTTCCGCTCGGGGCTGCGCAAGAGAAACGCGGGGTGAAAAGTCGGCACCAGCTTGGCCCCGCGATAGTCGAAGACCCGTCCCCGCAGCCGGGAGATCGCCTGATCGGTCTGCAGCAGGGTCCGGATGGCGAAGCCCCCGAGCGCCACCACGACCCGGGGCCGGATGACGTCGAGCTGCCGGAACAGGAACGGCTCGCAGGTCGCGACCTCGTCGGGCTCGGGATTTCGATTGTTCGGAGGCCGGCACTTGATCACGTTGGCGATGTAGACCTCGTCGCGCGACAGGCCGATCGACGCGATGATCCTCGTCAGCAGCTGCCCGGCCCGACCCACGAACGGAATCCCCTGCCGATCCTCGTCCCGCCCCGGCGCCTCGCCGACGAACACCAGGTCGGCGGCCGGGCTGCCGACCCCGAACACCAGGTTCGTCCGTCCCGCATGCAGCTTGCAGCGCGTGCAATCGCCGAGGTCTCCCCGTATCTCGTCCAGGGTCTCCGAAGCATCCGGCGGCGACGCCGGGGCGGCGGCCTTCGCGTCGGCTGCCACCCCGGCCGTGTGCTGGCCGGCGGCCGCGAGCTGCGCCGGATCGCGCACGGGATCCACCGGATCGCGCATGGGATCCGCCGGATCGCGCACGGGGTCCGCCGGATCACGCACGCGCCACCGGACGTCGCGGCTGACCCCCTCGACGCCCAGCTCCCGGAAGAACTCCAGGTGACGCCGCAGCTGCTCACGATCGGTCATGGTCGGGGCCCTCGACGGCATCCGCCGTCTCGCGCTCGGCCAGCATACCCCGCAGCCGGTCGACGATCACGCGGGCCAGCGCGCGCTTGGACCGCAACGGCACGTCGGTGGTGCCGTCGGGCGCGACGAGGGTGGCGGCGTTGGTCTCCGCGTCGAATCCGGCGTCGCTCCCGGACACGTCGTTGGCGACGATCAGGTCCACCCGCTTGGCCCCGAGCTTGGCCCTGGCCCGCGAGACGACGTCACGGGTCTCGGCCGCGAATCCGATCAGCACCGGCCGGCGCCGGTCCCCCCGCCACCGGCCCAGCGCGGCCAGAATGTCGGTGGTGCGGGTCAGGGTCAGGGTGAGGGTCTCGGACTCTTTCGCGATCTTCTGCGGCCGCGGCCCGGCACCCGGGGTGTAGTCGGCCACCGCCGCGGCCATGACCACCGCGTCGGCCTCGGCCGCCCGGCTCATCACCGCCGCGTGCATGTCGGCCGCGCTCCGCACCGCCACCACCTCGGCTGCCGATGGTGGCTCCAGCCTGCACGGACCGGACACCAGCACCACCCGCGCGCCGCGGTCGGCGGCCTCCGCGGCCAGGGCGAACCCCATCCGTCCGCTCGAGCGATTGCCGATGAAACGAACCGGATCCAGGTCCTCGCAGGTGGGCCCGGCCGAGACGAGAATGCGCCGGCCCGCGAGGTCGCCGGCGAGCGGCCGGAGGCGGCGTTCGACGGCGGCGACCACGTCCTCCGCCGCGGCCAGCCTTCCCGGGCCGGTCCATCCGCAGGCGAGATAGCCCTCGCCGGGGGCGACCACGTGCGCCCCGCGCTCGCGCAAGACCGCCAGATTCCCGGCGACCGCCGCGTGCTCGTACATGTTCGTGTTCATGGCCGGGGCGATGACCACCGGCGCCCGGGTCACCAGATAGAGCGAGCTCAGGAAGTCGTCGGCGATGCCGTGGGCCAGCTTCCCGATCGTGTTCGCGGTCGCCGGCGCCACCACCAGCGCCGCGATGTCGGTGGCCAGCGACACGTGCTCGATGGTGGCGTTCGCGCCGGCCGCGAACTGATCGGTGATGACCGGCCGCCGCGTGATCGCCTCGAACGTCAGCGGTCCGACGAAGCGGCGGGCGTTGGACGTCATGATCACCACGACGTCGTGCCCGTGCTCCTGCAGCCGGCGGACGATCTCGACCGCCTTGTAGGCGCCGATGCCGCCGGTCACCCCGAGTGCGATCAGTCCCATGGCGCGACTCCGCTGTCCGACCCGTCGAACCTCGCCGCGAGCGCCTGCGCGGCGGCGCCGGCCGCGCGCCACGAAAGGAGCTCGGCCCCCACGATGCACCGCAGGCGCTCGATGCAGTCTTCGAGGTCGTCGTTGACCACGACGTAATCGTACTCCGCGACGTGCTGCACCTCGCGCCGGGCGACGGTCAGCCGGCGCCGGATCTCCGGCTCGGTCAGGCGGTCGCCGCGGCGGTTGCGCAGGCGATCTTCGAGCACGGCGGGAGAGGGGGGCAGCAGGAAGATGCCGACGGCGCCCAGCTCGAGCCCGCGGACCTGCCGGGCGCCCTGCACGTCGATGACGAGGACGAGGCTGCGGCCCGCGTCCAGCTGCCGCCGCGTGTCGAGCGCGCGGGTGCCGTAGAGATGGCCGAAGACCTCCGCCCATTCCAGGAACTCGCCGGCATCGCGCATCGATTCGAAGCGCTCCCGGTCCACGAAGTGGTAGTCGACGCCGTCCCGTTCAGTCGGGCGAGGGCAGCGCGACGTATAGCTCCTGGACCGGTCGAGCCCGGGCACCCGCGCCACCAGGGCGTCGACGGCGGTGGTCTTGCCGGTACCCGACGGCGCCGAGACCACGAACAGGCTCCCCTTGCCGTTCACGCGTGAACCCCTCTCCTCTCTCCCGGGGCCGCCGGACGGGCGCCGCCGCGCGCGCAATCACCCGGCCGCCGCCGCGGGACGCTCGCGGCGGGCTCGGACCTACTCCACGTTCTGCACCTGCTCCCGCAGCTTCTCGAGCTCGGCCTTGGCGGTCACCACCAGCTCGCTCGCGTCGGCGCCTTCCACCTTCGCGCCCAGGGTGTTGACCTCCCGGTTCATCTCCTGCAGCAGAAAGTCCAGCTTGCGGCCGCACGGCTCGGAAGAGCCGTTCAGCGTGGACCAGTGGGCCAGATGACCGCGCAGACGGGTGAGCTCCTCGCTGACGTCCGAGCGGGCCGCGAACCGCACGATCTCCTGGGCGACGACCGCCTCGTCGACGGCGGGCTGCACCCGCAGCTCCTCGACCCGGACGCCGAGCCGCGAGACGAGCTCGGTCCGACCCGCCTCGGCCGCCGCCTCCAGACTCCCCACCAGATCCGAGATCGTGCGGCATCGGGCATCGAGATCGGCCTGCAGGTACTCGCCCTCCCGAACGCGCATGGCGTCGAGGTCGCGGAGCACCTCCTCGACCGCCTCGGTCGCGCCGCGTGCGAGCGCGGCCCGGGCGGCCTCGTCCAGGTCCCGTTCCCGGACCACCAGCGCCTGGGGGAACCGCAGGAGATCGCCGGCCGCGAGGCCCCCGGTGGTGACGCCCCGCGAGCGCGCCTGCTCGACGGCAGCCGACAGGGCGTCGACCAACGGCTCGTTCAGGGCAACCTCGACGTCCGGCTGCCCCAGAAGCCGCGCCGTCACCGCCAGCTCCACGCGTCCCCGGGCCACCCACCGCTGCACGATGCCCCGCAGCTCGACCTCCTGCGCGGCCAGCAGCGGCGGAATTCGCACCTGCAGGTCGAGATATCGGTGGTTGACCGTCCGGGCCGTGACCCCGAGGGCCGCCGTATCGAGCTCGCGGCTCCCCGCCGCGAACCCCGTCATCGACTTGATCATCTCGTTTCACTCGCCATCGGGCCGGACGGGGTGACGGCGCCCTCGCCGCCGGCGCGCAACTCCTCGCCGTCCTGTCCGAACACCTGCGTCGCATAGAGCTTCGCATAGGTGCTGCCCGTCCGCGCCAGCAGCTCCTCGTGCCGACCGGATTCGACCACCCGTCCGCCTTCGAGCACGATGATGGCATCGGCCCGGCGAATGGTCGACAGACGGTGGGCAATCACGAACGCGGTGCGGTTCAGCAAGAGCTTGGCCAGCGCATCCTGCACCAGCAGCTCCGATTCGGCGTCCAGGGCCGAGGTCGCCTCGTCGAGGACGAGGATGGGCGGGTTCCTGAGCAGGGCCCGCGCAATCGTGAGGCGCTGGCGCTGGCCGCCCGACAACCGCTGTCCGCGCTCCCCGATCAGCGTATCGTAGCCCTGCGGCAGATCCACGACGAACTCGTGCGCGTGGGCGGCGCGCGCCACCGCCACGATCGATTCCCGAGGGGTTCCCGGCGCCGCGTAGGCGATGTTGTCGGCCACCGACGCATCGAACAGGAACGTCTCCTGGGCCACGATCCCGATGGCCCGGCGCAGCGACGGCAACGTCACGTCGCGCACGTCCACACCGTCGATCAGGATGCCCCCCCCGGTGACGTCGTGGAACCGCGGCACCAGGTTGACGAGCGTCGACTTGCCGGCCCCGCTGAGCCCCACCACCGCCACCACCTCGCCGGCCCGCACCGTGAACGAGACGCCCCGCAGCACCGGCTCGCCGTCCCCCGGATACCGGAACGTCACGTCGCGAAACTCGATGCTCGATTCGAACGGGGGCAGCGCGGCCGCGCCCCGCCGGTCGCCGGTCTCGGTGTGGGTGTCCAGAATCTCGAAGATCCGTTCGGCGGCGGCGATGGCCTGCTGTATGTTCGCGTTGACACGGCTGAGCTTCTTCACGGGACCGTACATCAGCAGCAGCGCAGTCATGAACGATGTGAACTCTCCCGCCGTCAGGTCGCCGGCCGCGATCTCCCGGCTGCCGTACCACAGGACCCCGGCGATCCCGACGCCCCCGAGGAGCTCGATCACCGACGGCAGAATGGAGAGCGCGCTGGTGACCTTCATGATCGTCCGGTACAGCCGGCGCGAGGCCCGCGTGAACTTCTGCTGCTCGAACGACTCGGCCTGGAACGCCTGGACGATCCGGTGGCCCGTCAACGCCTCGACGATGAGGTGCGACAGGTACTCGACCTGCTCTTGGCTCCGGCGCGTCGTGCTGCGCACGCTCTGCCCCAGGCGCACCAGGGGATACACCACCAGGGGCGCCCCCGTCATGCATACCAGCGCGAGTCTGGCGTCCTGGTAGAACAGCAGGGCCGCGAACGCGAACAGCGCCAGGGATTCACGTATCAGGTCGCCGCAGGTCTCGGAAACGACCTGCTGAACCCGGCTGACGTCGCTGGTGAGCCGCGACAGCAGGCGCCCGGTGGTGCGGCGGCCGAAGAAGGCCGCGGACTGGCCGAGCATGTGCCCGAAGAGCTCGGTGCGCAGGTCATGGACGAGACGCTGCCCCGCGTCGGCCATGAGGTAGACCGAGAAATAGGCGCCCGCCCCCTTGACCAGGTACAGTCCGATCAGGGCGCCGCAGATCAGACCGACCCGGTCGCCGGCGGGAAGCAGCTGGTCGAAGATCGGCTCGATGATGTAGGCCAGACCGCCCGACGCGAGGGCGTACAGGGCCATGGCGGGCAGCGCAGCGAGAACGCGCAGCTTGTGCGGCAGGACGAATCGCAGCAGCCGGAGCAGTGGATCCACGGGTCAGGAGGAGCAGTCGAACCCTCGCGGGTGGCGCTCGTGCCAGCGCCAGGCGGTCGCGACGATGTCGTCCAGCTCCGTGTGCGCGGGCCGCCAATCGAGATCCCGCCCGATGCGGTCGGCGGCGGCGAAGAGCACCGGCGGATCGCCGGGGCGGCGCGGCGCCGGCGTTGCCGGCACCCGCCGACCGGTCACCCGTTCGACGCTGCGAATCACCTCGCGGACCGAATGCGGCGTTCCGGTGCCCAGATTGTAGACCCTCGCCGCGTCTCCGTCCCCGGCCGCCAACGCGCCGAGGGCCCGGACGTGCGCGTCGGCGATGTCGGAGACGTGCACGTAGTCGCGCTGGCAGGTGCCGTCGGCGGTCGGATAGTCGTCGCCGAACACCTGCAGCGGGGTTCCTCCGCGGGCGGCGTCGAAGGCGCGCGGAATCAGGTGGATCTCCGGGTCGTGGTCCTCGCCGATCTCGCCGTCCGGGTCCGCCCCGGCCGCGTTGAAGTAGCGCAGCGCCATCGACCGCAGGCCGTAGGCGCGCCCGTAGTGGCGGAGGGCATGCTCGATGGTGAGCTTCGAGTCCCCGTACGCGTTGATGGGGTCGGCGGGGTGATCCTCGTCGATGGGGGTCGCCACCGGATTGCCGTACACGGCGCAGGTCGACGACAGCACCAGCCGGCTCACCCCGCCGGCCCGCATCGCGTCGAGCACCGAGAGCGCCCCCCGCACGTTGTGGTCATAGTAGCGGGCCGGATCGAGCACCGACTCCTCCACCGACAGCAGCCCCGCGAAGTGCATCACCTCGGAGACCTCGTGGTCGCGCAGCGCCGCCTGCAGCCGGGCCGTCTCGCGGACGTCTCCCTCCACGAGCGGCGCGCCGCGCACGGCCGCGCGGTGGCCGGCGCTCAGGTCGTCGTACACCACGACGGCCCGTCCTGCCGCCCGCAGGGCCTTGACGGCATGGCTGCCGATATATCCGGCGCCGCCGGTCACCAGCACCGTACTCATCCTGCTCAGCGTCCGATCGAGTGGTAGCGAAAGCCGAGATCCCGCATCTCGCCCGGATCGAAGAGGTTGCGGCCGTCGAAGACGACCGGATCCCGCATCAGCTCGCGCATGCGCGAGAAGTCGGGCTCGCGGAACTCGTTCCACTCGGTCAGGATGGCCAGGGCATCCGCTTCCTTCAGCACGTCGTAGCCGTCGGACGCCAGGCCGATGCGCGACGCGAAGATTCTCCGGGCCGACTCGTTGGCCTGGGGATCGTAGGCCGCGACCTCGGCCCCCGCCTCCAGGAGCGCATCGATGATGGTGATGGACGGCGCTTCCCGCATGTCGTCGGTGCGCGGCTTGAACGACAGCCCCCAGATGGCGATCCGCCGGCCGTCGAGCGAGCCCAGCGCGCCGGCCATCTTGTCGACGAGCCGGCGTTTCTGGGCGGCGTTCACCGTCTCGACCGCCTCGAGAATCCTGAAGCGGTAGTCGGAGTCCCCGGCCAGCCGCGTCAGCGCCTTGACGTCCTTGGGAAAGCAGCTCCCGCCGTAGCCGATCCCCGGAAACAGGAAGGACGGGCCGATGCGGCGGTCGGAGGCGACGACGCGACGCACGTGGTCGACGTTCGCGCCGACGACGTCGCAGACGTTGGCCACCTCGTTCATGAACGACACGCGGGTGGCGAGCATCGCGTTCGCGGCGTACTTGCTCAACTCCGCGCTGGCCCAGTCCATGATCTCGATCGGCGCGCCGGTACGCGTGAAGGGCTTGTAGACCGAGACCATCAGCCGTGCCGCGCGCGCATCCGCGGTGCCGAGGACGACCCGGTCGGGCTTCAGGAAATCGTCGACGGCGGACCCCTGCTTCAGGAACTCCGGGTTGCTCACGATGCTGAACGGCTCGGTCGTCTCCTCCCCTATCGCCTCCTCCACCCGCCGGGCCGTGCCCACCGGCACCGTGCTCTTGAGGGCCACCACGGTATAGCCGGCCATCGCCCGTCCGACGTCGCGGGCCGCCGCCAGGACGTGCTGCACGTCGGCCGAGCCGTCCTCGTCGGATGGCGTCCCCACCGCGATGAAGACCACCTCCGAGTCGCGTGCGGCCCCCGCGAAGGTCGTGTCGAAGGTGAGCCGCTGCTTGCCGGTGTTCCGGCGCACCAGCTCGCCGAGACCCGGCTCGTAGATCGGAAGGCGCCCTCCCTGCAGCGACCGGATCTTGCTCTCGTCGACGTCGACGCAAGTAACCTCGTTGCCCGTCTCGGCCAGGCATGCGCCGACCACGAGACCGACGTACCCCGTGCCGACGACCGTCATTCTCATGAGTTGCCGGTGAGCTCGCGGAACTCGGAATGAAAGTCCCGCTGCGCGCGGCCGGCGCTGCCGTGTGGAGGCCGGACCGGCGGGGACGTCCGCGACATGCCTGTACAGGATACTAGTAGTGCATGCGAAATCGCGATCCGCGCGCGCAAGTCTCACCTTCCCCCCGGCATCCGGCCGGTCTCGGCGCCCCGGCGCTGGGACGCGCCGATCGCGGGAACGCCGGGGCTGCAGGGTCGGGTGGCGGCGCAGCCATGACGGGGGCTCCCGCAACCGTTTCCGCCGCGCCGATTCCCTCGAAACGAGCCGAGTCTCCCCGCGTGGCGCTGGTGCACGACTGGCTCACCGGCATGCGGGGCGGCGAACGGGTGCTCGAGGCCATCTGCGAGCTGTTTCCGGACGCCGCGCGGTTCGCGCTCCTGCACGTCCGGGGCTCGGTGTCCCCGACCATCGAGGCGCGGCCCGTGCGGACGTCGTTCATTCAGCATGTGCCGGGGTCGCACCGCTACTACCGGCCGCTGCTGCCGCTCTTTCCGGCCGCGGTGGAACAACTCGACCTCGACGATTTCGATCTCGTCATCAGCACCAGCCACTGCGTCGCCAAGTCGGTCGTCGCGCCGGGGCGCGCCCGGCATCTGTGCTGCTGCTTCACCCCGATGCGGTACGTGTGGGATCAGTTTCCCGCCTACTTCGGGCCGGAACGGGTGGGCGCGGGCGCGAGCCGGTGGCTCCGGTGGGGGCTTGGCGCGATCGCCCGGTGGGATGCGTCCACGGCGCACCGGGTAGACCGCTATGTGGCTATTTCGCAATATGTTGCGGGCAGGATTGGCCGATACTATAATCGAAGGGCGAGTATCGTGTATCCGCCCGTCGACACGATGTTTTTTCAACCGGGTCCGACCCGCCCGCGACATGGCTGCCTGATCGTGTCGGCTCTCGTTCCCTACAAGCGGGTCGATCTCGCGATACGCGCGTGCGGGCGGGCCGGGGTGCCCCTGCGGGTGATCGGCGGCGGCCCGGACCTCGCACGCCTGCAGAAGATCGCCGGACCGCAGGTGGAGTTTCTCGGGTCGGTGTCGGACGAGGAGGTCCGCGAGGCGTATCGGCGAGCCGCCGCGGTTCTGCTGCCCGGCGCCGAGGACTTCGGCATCGCTCCGGTGGAGGCCCAGGCCTGCGGGTGCCCGGTCGTCGCCCTCGACGAGGGCGGGGCCCGCGAGACCGTGGTGGACGGCGAGACCGGCATCCTCGTGCAGGAGTCGACGCCCGCCGCCTTCGCCGATGCGATCACCCGAATTCACCGCCGGCCGCCTGACGGCGCCGCGGCCCGGCGTCAGGCCCTGCGGTTTTCCCGCGAACGGTTCGACGCGGCGCTCGGGACCGAGGTCTCTCGACTGATGAACGCATCTCCTTCGGAGCTCCATCGATGACCCAGCGCGTCCGGGTGCGCATGCTCATTCAGTCGGTGATCGACGGCGGCATCGGCGTGACGATGTTCGTGGCCGCGTATCTGCTCCGGTTCGAGACCGAGCTGATCCCGGTCTCCAAGGGCCAACCGCCCATCGAGTCCTACATCCAGCTCGCACCCTTCATCGGGCTGCTGCTCCCCTTCGGTCTCTGGCTGCAGGGAGCCTACCGCCACGAGCGCATCCGATCCCGGGTCGACGACTTCTTCGCGGTGCTGATCGGCGGCCTCATCGCTGTCGTTCTCGGTCTCGCCGGCACGCTCGTCTTCCAGGCGTACTTCGTGCCCCCCGACATGAAGGACGAGGGCGTCTACGAGGTGTCCCGGCTGGTCTGGGCGGCGTTCCTGATGCTCTGCGTCATCCTCGCCTATGCCTCCCGCGCCACGGTCCGGGCCGCGCTGGAGCGCCAGTGGCAGGAGGGGGTGGGCCTCAAGCGGATTCTCGTCGCGGGAACCGGCGACGTCGCCCGTCACGTCGTGGACAAGGTGCTCCATCACCGCGAGCTCGGCTATCGCATCGTCGGCTTCGTCGACGACCGAGCCGGCGGCCGCCAGGGCTATCGGGGGCTCCCGGTGCTGGGGGCGCTCTCGGAAGTGGGCGACATCCTGCAGCGCGAGGGGGTCGACGAGCTCTACGTCGCCCTGTCGCTCGACGAGCACGTGAAGATGCTCGAGCTCATCGAGGTGGCCAACCGGGAATGCGTCGACGTCAAGGTCGTGCCCGATCTCCTGCAGGTCATCGCCCTGCGCGCCCGACTCGAGGAGCTCGACGGCGTTCCGATCATCAGCATCAACGACGTGCCGCTTCAGGGGCTGAACAGCCTCATCAAGCGCCTGATCGACATCGGCATCGCGGGCGTCTCGCTCGTTTTCCTGAGCCTGCCGTTCGCGGCCATCGCCGCCCTCATCAAGGCCACGTCGCCGGGCCCCGTGTTCTATCGACAGGAGCGCATGGGGCTCGACGGACGCCCCTTCCGCGTGTACAAGTTCCGCTCGATGTTCGAGGACGCCGAGCGGGACACCGGACCGGTGTGGACCCGCAAGGACGACCCGCGGCGGACCCCGGTCGGCCGTGTGCTGCGGCAGCTCAGTCTCGACGAGCTTCCCCAGCTCTGGAACGTGGTCCGCGGCGACATGTCGCTGGTGGGCCCGAGGCCCGAGCGGCCGTTCTTCGTCGAGCAGTTCAAGCAACGCGTCCCGCAGTACATGCTGCGCCACAAGGTCCGGTCCGGCCTGACCGGGTGGGCCCAGGTCAACGGCCTGCGGGGCGATACGTCGATCGAGAAGCGCATCGAGTACGACCTCTACTACATCGAAAACTGGTCGGTGGGGCTCGACTTCAAGATCATGTGGCTGACCGTCCTCCGGGTGTTCTTCCATCGTCACGCATACTGAGTCGTCTCCGCGCAACGAGCCGGGACGGCGCCGGCGGCGTATCCCGCAAGACGGGTCGCGTCCGGGAAGCCCCAAAACACCGCCATGGGTAATCGAGTCGTCATCACCGGCGCCGCCGGCTTCATCGGTTCCCATCTCGCCGAGGCCCTGCTCGATCGGGGCGACACCGTCGTCGGCATCGACAACCTGTCGACCGGCGACCTCGCGAACATCGCCCATCTCGCCGACCGGGACTTCCGGTTCATCGAGCACGACGTCTCCAACTACATCGGCGTCGACGGTCCGGTGGACGCGGTGCTGCACTGGGCCAGTCCGGCAAGCCCGATCGACTATCTCGAGCGGCCCATCCCGACCCTGAAGGTGGGGGCCCTGGGCACCCACAACGCGCTCGGTCTGGCCAAGGCCAAGCAGGCGAGGTTCGTCCTGGCCTCTACCTCGGAGGTCTACGGCGACCCCCTCGAGCATCCGCAGACCGAGCGCTACTGGGGAAACGTGAATCCGATCGGTCCGCGGGGCGTGTACGACGAGGCCAAACGCTTCGCGGAGGCCATGACCACGGCCTATCGCCGCTACCACGGCATCGATACGAAGATCGTCCGGATTTTCAACACCTACGGACCCCGGATGCGGGTGCGGGACGGCCGCGCCGTGCCCAACTTCATCGCCCAGGCGCTCCGCGGCGAGAACCTGACCGTCTACGGCGACGGCACGCAGACCCGCAGCTTCTGCTACGTCAGCGATCTCGTGGACGGCATTCTCCGGCTCTTGCGGTCGGAGACCAACGACCCGGTCAACATCGGGAACCCGAACGAGATGACCGTGACCGGAATCGCGGAACGGATCATCAGTCTGACCGCCTCCACCAGCCGCATCGTGCACCGGCCGCTCCCGGTGGACGATCCGAAGGTGCGGCAACCCGACATCAGCCGCGCGCGCCAAGTCCTCGACTGGGAGCCCCGGGTGTCGTTGACGGAAGGCCTGACGCAGACCATCGCCTATTTCCGGACCGCGCTGGCCGGCGCCCCCCGCCCCGGGTGACCTCCGGTCGGACCCCGCGGCGGTTGCGTACACCCGCGCCGCCCGTTCTCCTCACTCGCTCAGCACCCGCGCGGCGTGAACGATGTAGTGGAGCCCCGAGACGAGCGTAATCGCCAGCACACCGTAGATGGCGGCGTCCACGACGACCGAGGGGTGGCCCAGCCAGTTGAACAGCAGGGTGAGGGCAACCGCCAGGATGTAGATCAGCGTCGCCAGCTTACCCAGCATCGTCGGGGGAAAGGTGCGCCGTCCGATCGCGAAGTTCGCGATCGCGACCGTCACGACGATGATCACGTCCCGGCTGATGACGAGGACGGTCAACCAGATCGGGAACCGATTCGGCAGATCGAGATCGGGGAGGGTGAGCACGACGAACGTCGAAATGAGCAGCAGCTTGTCGGCCATCGGGTCGAGCAGCGCACCCAGGCTCGTCGGCTGCCCCCACCACCGCGCCAGCACGCCGTCGAGAGCGTCGGTCACTCCGGCGATGATGAACACCACGAGCGCCCAGCCGTTCATTCCGTACAACACCAGAATGACCAGAGCCGGGATCAGCAGCATCCGCAGTAGCGTGAGTTGGTTGGCAACCGTCAACGCTGACATGGCACGTCATCCAATGGGCGCGGACACCCGGCAGGACCTCGCCGCGGGCGGCCGCGAGCCCCGCGGCGAAGGCCCTGACTCCAAGAAGCTAGCGACCCCTTCCGGTCGCCCGACCGAGGCGGGACAATGCCGCCACCGCCTCGCCGCCGGCTACGGAGAGACCTGGCTGAAACGCATTCTGCGGAAGCGGAGGCAGCAACCTGGCCGCCACCACTTCCGACGCCGCGGGATAGTCCAGGTGTCCCGGATCCAGATCGGAGAACAGCGGCAGCGCGGCCGGCGGCACCGGGTCCACCCCGGCGGTGCGCAGCATGCGGACCAGGACGTGCGCGAGCTCCGCGCGGCTCACCGCCAGATCCGGCTGAAATCGATAGTTGACGTCGGCCGGCATGATCCCGGCTTGCGCCACGTCGATCATCCAGCTGT
Source organism: Vicinamibacterales bacterium (assembly GCA_965206705.1). Classification (GTDB taxonomy): domain Bacteria; phylum Acidobacteriota; class Vicinamibacteria; order Vicinamibacterales; family UBA8438; genus JAJEEA01. Next base: position 658,545 of record CBDBKJ010000004.1, read on the forward strand.
ACGCCCAGTGACCGCGGGCGTCGGTGATGATGGCGGCGCGGTCGCCGACCTGGCCGGCCAGCAGCAACTCGAACTGCACGCCGAGCAGGGCCGCGAGCTGCCCGCGGCTAATCGCCCCCACGGTCTCGATGGCGGCGTACTCGGCCGGCAGCGTCGCCGCCCGGCGGCGCGCATCGAGCTCGCCGAGCCGGCGCGCGATGTCGGGTCCGGAAGCGATGGCGTCGGCGCGGAGCAGCGCCTGCTCCGCGCGGTCCAGATCGCCGCCGGCGAGATGCAGCTCCGACATCAGCATCCAGGCGTCGAGGGTATTCGGATCGAGGGCAACCGCGCGGTCGAGCCGGGCCAGCGCCGACGCCGCGTCGCCAAGCCGCCGTTCGACCCCCGCCAGCTCGACGTAGAGGAACGCGGACTCGGGAGACGCGGCGATGACCTGTTCGTAGGCGGCTCGCGCATCGGCGTCGCGGCTCGCCCGGACCGCTTCCCGGGCGACCGCGACCTGGTCCATCAGGGCCGTGCCCTCGAGCTCCGCGATACGTTGGCGCAGGCTCGTCAGGCTCGGGTCGGCCGCGAAGGCCGCGTTGAAATCGACGATCGCGTCGGTGACGCGGTCTTCGAGCAACAGCGCTTCAGCCCGTCCCAGCCGGGCCGGGACGTAGGCGGGAACCTGGGCGACGACCCCGTCGAATCGGACGATCGCCTCGCCCGTCTCGCCCCGGGCCAACTCCACGAACCCGAGCCCCGTCGCCGCCGGATGGAACGCCGGCGTGTCGCGCAGGATTCCGGCGAACCGTTGCGCCGCCACATCGACCTGCCCGGCCTGCAGAAAGCTCCAGGCATCGCGGTGCTCGGACGCGGCGCGAGTCCCCTCGAACGCGGCCGGCACGACGGGAAGCGGATAGTCGGGGTAGGCCGGGGTCGTGACCACCGGTGCGCGGGCGGCGCACGCCCCCGACAGTAGGGCGCCTACTGCGGCGGCGACGACGACGGCGGCCCGCGCGTTCTTCATTACTGAGCGCTTCGCCTTGACCCGGCAACCCGCCGGCCCGGCGCCGCCGCGCGACCTGCACCCATCGGCGCCGGTGCGGAATGTGTCGCTGCCACCCTGCCCAATCCCGTCCAGAGAGGTTTCGCGCCGATCGGCCGATCGGCGCGCCCGGACCCGGCCCGCACACCGGCACCCTCGCCACGACGTGTCGAGAGGCGGGCCGCGAAGCCAGTCACGCCAGCGATTGTAGCACGCGATCCCAGGCGACCGCGCCCTCCCGAACCAGCCGCGGATGCCGCCCCCGCACGTCCACGATCGTCGACGGGGGTCCTGCCAGGGCCGTCGGCTGATCGAGGACGAGAGCGACCGCGGCGCCCAGCCCGGCCGCCACCTCGGCCGCCGTCGCGGCCGGCCGGATGCCGGCGAGGTTCGCACTGGTAGCGGTGATCGGCCCGCCGGAGAGCGCGGCGAGCCGGCGGGCGGCAAAGCCGCGCGGCACGCGTATCGCCACCGACCCGTCCGCCGCGCACACGCCGGCGGCGAACGCGGCCTCCGGATCGAGGACGAGGGTCAAGGGACCGGGCCAGAACCGGGCCGCCAACCGGCGCCCCAGCGGCGGCAGGGGGCCCGCTCGCGACTCGACCTGGGCAAGGCTGGCCGCGATGAGGGGAATACCGGCCCCGGCCGAGCGGGTCTTCAACCGGCACAGGCGCCGGACCGCGGACGCCCGGGTCGGGTCGACGCCGAGACCGTACAGCGTATCGGTGGGATAGGCCACGATGCCGCCGTCGTGCAGCACGTCAGCCGCCTGCCGAATGGCTCGATCGGGGGCGGTCTCGTCCAGGCGGATCAGGCGCGTGCTCGCGACGCCGGCTCCCGGAGCGGCCGGGCCGATTGTCACCGTCGGCCCCGATGCCGCATAATGGACAGATCGAGGATCATCGTGCCTGCCAAGTCCCGCGCTCCGAAGCGCCCGTCGAGACCACGCGTCCCGCTGCCCCGCCAACGCGGCGGTCCCCACCCGGACAAGACCAGGCAGCTCTTCCGCGACCGCAAGCACAAGGGACGTTCCGAGACGACGGGCTGACGCCTCCCCCTGCCGGACGCCAGCGACGGGACACAGGACCAGACGCCTGCAGCGCAGAAGTTTCGCGCCAGCGAAACTTCCAACGCGACCGAAGGTCGCGCAGCCGCAGTCAGAAGTGCACCACCATGTTCGAATCGCCGGTCAGATGGATGGTGTCCACGAACTGGATGCGTTGCGGACTGGTCTGCATGACCAGGGAGTTCGTCCGCGCCCCGTCGCCGAAGAAGCGCACCCCTTTCATCAGGGTGCCGTCGGTGACCCCGGTGGCCGCGAACGTGATTTGCCGGCCGCAGGCCAGATCGGCGGCGCGGTAGACCCTGCCCATGTCGGTGACCCCCATCGACCGGCACCGTTCTTCCTTCTCCGGCGTGTCCACCACCAGCCGGGCGAGAATCTCGCCGTTCAGGCAGCGCATCGCGGCCGCGACCAGCACGCCCTCGGGAGCGCCGCCGGTCCCCATCACCGCGTGGACGCCGCTGCCCCGAACAGCGGCCGAGATGCCGGCCGACAGATCGCCGTCCCCGATCAGGCGGATGCGGGCGCCGGCCTCCCGGATGTCCGCGATCAGCTGCCGGTGGCGCGGCCGGTCGAGCACGATCACGACGAGGTCCTCGACCTTGCGATCCAGACACCGCGCGATGGCCCGCAGGTTGTCCCGGACCGGCGCGTCCAGATAGACGGCATGCTTGGAGCTCGGGCCCACGACCAGCTTCTCCATATAGATGTCCGGCGCATGCAGCAGTCCCCCGCGCTCGGACACCGCCAGCACCGCGATCGCGTTCGACGACCCGGTGGCGCACAGGTTGGTCCCCTCCAGGGGATCGACGGCGATGTCGACCTCCGGCAGCGCGGAGCCGTCGGCGTTCGTCCCCGCGGCGTGCGCGGACCCCACCAGCTCACCGATGTAGAGCATCGGCGCCTCGTCCCGCTCGCCCTCGCCGATGACCACCCGGCCGTCGATCGGCACCCGATCCAGGGTCGCGCGCATCGACTCGACCGCGACCTGATCGGACCGGTGCCGATCGCCGAGTCCCATCGTATGCGCGCACGCGACGGCGGCCTGCTCGACGACCTCGAGCAATGCGGCGGTGATGTCGGTGCCCATGCCGGCCTGACTGCTGTCACTCATGCGGTTCACGGTTCTCCTTGAATCGACCGGACACCGGCGTCTGCCGCCGTCCGGAGCCGGTCACTGTCGGGTGATCCGGACGGTCGCACCCACCCGCAGGTCGAGGCGTTCGCCCGCACTGGCCGCGTTGGCGGCGAGCTCGAGATGCTCGGTGCCGCCGAACAGGGCGCAGACCTCGCCGGGACCGATGTCGGCGTAGGTTTCCACCAGCCGCCCCACCGCATGGCCTCCGACCTCGATGTCGATGCCCCCGGTTGCGGCCAGCCGTTCGAAGTGCCTGCGGTCTATGTTGGTCACCAGGTTGCCGAACCGGTCGATGCGAACGACGCTGCCGGCAATCGCTCCATCTCCGATTTCTATCGCCGGCAGGTCGAGGGTGACGTAGTCGCGTACCGGCCGGCCCAGCGCGGACAGTCGAATCCCCCGCGCCAACCAGGCCGCGGCCGGGGCGAACCGGTCCCGCCCCTCGAACGTGCGGCTGACGGTCGGCCGCGCATAGCGGCGCTCCGTCAGCTCCACGACCCCCCTGGGCGGACTCTCCTGGAAGACGTTGGAGAGAACCCCGTTGTCGGGGGCCACGAATCGATGGCTGCCGGTCTCGGCGGCCAGGCCGCGCCGGGCGGAACCGACGCCGGGATCGACCACGACCAGGAAGATGCTGCCGGCTGGGAAGAAACGATAGGCGGCGGCCAGCTCCAGCGAGGCGGCCTGGAGATCATGGGGCGGGATGTCGTTCGTCACGTCCACGAGGTTGGCGTCCGGACAGATATCCAGAATCACCCCCCGCATCGTGCCCGCGTAGTGATCGCGGGTGCCGAAATCGCTCAACAGAGCCACGACTGGACGGGCCATCTGTTCCGTGCAGGCTCGCGGCGGGACTCCCGCGGGCCCGCGGGCCGTACCGGCCCGCCCGAGCACACTCTACACACTCTTGGCCTTCAGGGACGGCGCCGGACGCCGGGGCTCGGGTCCCGGCTTCGGCTCGCTCCGGTTGCGGTTGCCCTGCTGCCCCTGCTGCTGCATGTCGATGCCCCCGCGAAACTTGGCGCCCTCGGCGATGGCGACGCGCGGAGCCTTGATGTCGCCCTCGACCGTCCCCTCGTTGCGAATCGCCACTTTCTCGATCGCTTCGATGTTGCCGATGACCTCACCCAGAACGACGATCGACTTCGCGATCACCTGCGCCCGGATTCGACCATGGGTTCCTATGGTCAGCACATGCTGCTTCAACGTGATCTTGCCTTCGACCTGTCCCTCGATCGTCAGGTCCTCGCTGCCGCGGAGCTCGCCCTTGACGACAATCGACTTGCCGATGATCACGTTCTGGTTCGCGCTGCTCTTCTCGGCGAGGTCGGAGGCGCTCGCGATCTGAGGGGTCACCGGTTCCGCTGGTTCTTCCCGCTTCCACATGACTACTTCTCCGGGCGTGGGGCGCGGTGCCGGAATCGGCGCGCCGCTTGCGACCTCGGCGGCAGAGCCGAGGCCAGGAGAACGGTTTCCGTATCGGCCGCGCGACCGTGCCCTTCGCATCTCGTAACTTCCTGCCGGATGCGGACGAATCAATGGTACGACGAGCGCTCGCGCAGTGTCCACCACGCCACGCCGCCGGGATTATCTCATCTATCGGCAGTTGCGCGGCGCACCGACAGCCCGCCGGAGCCCGGGGCAGGCTCCGCGCTCGATCGGATGCCGGCGGGAAGCCCTGCGCGGCGGGCGCGAGCACCCGAGGCGCCGACGCCTGGCCGCGGGCTTCGAGACGCTGGTAGACTGGACAAGGTGACCCGCATCTATCTCGACCACAACGCCACGACGCCGGTGGCTCCGCCGGTAGCCGACGCGATGACGAGCGCCCTGCGCACCGTCTTCGGCAATCCTTCGAGCGTGCATGCGTACGGGCAGGAGGCGAAGACCGCCCTCGACGAGGCCCGTGCCGCGGTGGCCCGCCTGATCGGCGCCGAGCCCACCGAGATCGTCTTCACCTCCGGCGGCTCCGAATCGAACAATCTGGCCATCCGCGGTGTCGCCGAGGCGGTTGGCGACTCCCCGCGGCGTCATCTCGTCGCCAGCGCGATCGAGCACGAAGCGGTTCTGCGAACACTGAAGGCCCTCGACCGGAGAGGCCGGCCCACGACCCTGGTGGGGGTCGACGGGCGCGGGTTCGTCACCGTCGAGCGGCTCGCCGAAGCGCTGACCGACGAGACCGCGCTCGTCTCCATCATGCACGCCAACAACGAGATAGGCACCATTCAGCCCATCGCCGAGTTGGCCGCGCTGGCGCGCGCGCGCGGCGCCCTCATGCACACCGACGCGGTCCAGTCGGTGGGCAAGATTCCGGTCGACGTACGAAGCCTGGGCGTCGATCTGCTGTCGCTGTCCGGCCACAAGTTCAACGGCCCGAAGGGAGCCGGCGCCCTCTGGATCCGCCGGGGCACCCGGCTGCATGCGCAGATGACGGGAGGCCGGCAGGAGCGCAACCGGCGGGCCGGCACCGAGAACCTCCCGGCCATCGTCGGCCTCGGGGCGGCGGCGCGCCGTCTGCTCGAGGCGCGCGAAGCGGCGGCGCCCGGCGTGACCCCGTTGCGGGATCGGCTCGAAGCCGGCATCCTCGCCGAGGTACCGGGCACCGCCGTGAACGGCGATTCGAAGGCCCGCGTCGGGAACACGTCGAACGTCAGCTTCCACGGCGTCGAGGCCGAGTCGCTGCTCATCGCCCTCGACCTGGAGGGCATCGCCGTATCGACCGGGTCCGCCTGCTCGTCCGGCACCCTCGAGCCTTCCCACGTCCTGCGGGCGATGGGCTTCTCGCCCCACCGCACCCAGAACTCGATCCGGTTCAGCCTCGGACTCGGCAACACCGCGGCCGACGTGGACCGGGTGGTCGCCGTCCTGCCCGGCATCGTCGATCGCCTTCGCGCGCTCGCCGGCCGCGGCGCCGCCGCGGTGGGGCGCTGAGCCGATGCGGGTCGTGGTCGCGATGTCCGGCGGCGTCGACTCCTCGGTCGCCGCCCTGCAACTCGTCGAGGCGGGACACGAGGTCATCGGCCTCTCCATGCAGCTCTACGATCAGCAAGAGGGCGCCTCGCGGTTCGGAGGATGCTGCTCGCTCGATGACCTGCACGACGCGCGCCGCACCGCCGCGGCCCTCGGCATCCCGCACTACATCATGAACTTCGAGCGGCAGTTCGAGACGGCGGTCGTCTCGGTGTTCGTCCGCGAGTACGCGGCCGGCCGCACCCCGATTCCCTGCGTCCAGTGCAACGGAGACCTGAAGTTCGCCCACCTGCTGGAGCGGGCGGCCGCCCTGGAGGCCGACTGCGTCGCCACCGGCCACTACGCGCGGCGTACGGGAGCCGCGCCGGGGCAGCGCCACACCCTGCACCGCGGTCTCGACGCCGCCAAGGACCAGTCGTACTTCCTATTCACGCTGACGCAGCGCCAGCTCGCGCGGGCCCTCTTTCCCATCGGGCATCTGCGCAAGGAGGAGGTCCGGGCTCTGGCCCGCCGCGGCGGGTTGCCGGTCGCCGACAAGCCCGACAGCCAGGAGCTCTGCTTCGTCCCCGACGGCGACACCGCCGGGCTCGTCGAGGCGCGCGAGCCGGCGGTGGCCACGCCCGGCCCGATTCGCGACCGCCACGGACGCGAAGTGGGCCGCCACGACGGCGTGCATCGCTATACCGTCGGCCAGCGCAAGGGCCTCCGGCTGTCGACCAGTGTCCCGCTGTACGTCCTCGACATCGACGCCGCCGCGAATGCGGTGACCGTCGGGCCCCGCGACGCCCTGGACCGCACCCGCCTCACCGCGTCGTCGGTCAACTGGGTCTCCGGGGCGCCCCCGGACGGGTCCGGCCGGCTCACCGCCCGCATCCGGCATCGGCACCCCGATGCGCCGGCGCAGATCGAGCCTCTCGCCGAGGATCGGGTCGCGGTCCGTTTCGACGAGCCGCAACGCGCGGTCGCCCCCGGTCAGGCGGTGGTGTTCTACGATGGGGACACGGTGCTCGGAGGCGGGTGGATCGACTGACGTCCTGGCCCGGAAAGCGTCGCCTGGCGGCTCCGCCGTCCCGACCAGCCTTCCAGGGAGTCGCCGCCCCCTGCAGGAGGCGGCGCCGTTCTCGACCTACAAGGACTCGAGATACCGCTCGGCGTCGATGGCGGCCATGCAGCCGGTGCCGGCGGCGGTGATTGCCTGCCGGTACACGTGGTCCTGCACGTCGCCGCAGGCGAAAACGCCGGGCACGCTGGTGCGGGTACCGTTGCCGGCGACGATGTAGCCGTTGGCGTCCAGCTCGATCTGCCCCTCGAACAGACGGGTGTTCGGGGTATGTCCGATGGCGATGAACACCCCGTCGACGGCCAGCTCCTCGACCGCCCCGGTGTCGCGGTTCCGGAGGACCACCCCGGTCACGACGCCCTGTTCGATGTCCTTCACCTCGGCCAACTCGGTATTCCATTCGAAGGCGATCTTCGGGTTGGCGAACGCCTTGTCCTGCATGATCTTCGACGCCCGCAGCCGGTCCCGCCGGTGCAGGACGGTCACCTGCGAGGCGAACTTCGTCAGGAAGATGGCCTCTTCCAGGGCCGAGTCTCCACCCCCGACGACGACGATCGGCTTGTCGCGGAAGAAGTAGCCGTCGCAGGTCGCGCACGTGGACACGCCGTGCCCCATCAGGGCGCGCTCCGACGGCAGGCCGAGCAGCCGCGCCGAGGCGCCGGTCGAGACGATTAGCGACCGGGTCTCGTGCGCCTGCTCCCCCACCCGGACGACGAACGGCGACGCACCCATCTCGACCGTCGTCACGTCGCCGGACACGATCTCGGCGCCGAACCGCTCGGCCTGCGCCCGCATCTCGGCCATGAGCTCCGGACCCATGATGCCGTCGCGAAACCCCGGGAAGTTCTCGACCGCGGTCGTGAGCATCAACTGTCCGCCCGACTCGATCCCCTCGATGACCAACGGCTTCAGATTCGCCCGCGCCGTGTAGAGGGCGGCGGTCAGTCCAGCCGGTCCGGACCCGATGATGATCACGTCACGCATCCGGAATCACCCTCCACGATGGACGCCGCCCGGACCGGCGGCGAGAGTTGTCGACGTCGGACAGCACACCGGTGTGCCGTGCGCAAAGTACCTGGCCCGCGCTTCCTGCTCGATGCCGGAAACCGGTTCGGCCGGTGATCGTGACGTTGCGCAATGAGATTTCCTGCGCGGACTACCAGCCCGGAAGTCTTCGCCTGACGGCTCCGCTTGCCGCCCAACCGACCCTCCAGGGAGTCAGCGCCTCCTTGAAGGAGGCAGCGCCGCTCCACGACGCAGGCTCCTAGCCCGGATTTCTCACCGGTGGTGAACAAGAGACTGCCCGTAATGGCGTAAAGTGTTGTTGTGGCAATAACTTCAAGCCATGCACGGAGGCAGCCCCTTGTCGACACAGTGTACGCGAAGTAAGCCACCAATCCAGCTGGAGTTTCCTCGGGTCGGTCGTCGTCGGCTGGTCGCCAGCTTCGAGGGCGGAACGATCACTTCCAATGCCGGGGCATTGCTGCTGCGGGCGGTTGAAAGGTGCACCGACGTGTGCCGACGCGCGGCGCAGTGCTTCCAGGACTACCGGGACCCAAGCTTGATCGAACACACGGTCGAGGACTTGGTGACCCAGCGTGTGATGGCCGTCGCGTTGGGCTACGAAGATCTGAACGACCATGACACCCTGCGGCGGGACCCGCTGTTGGCGGCTGTCGTGGGCAAGGCGGACCCGACGGGCGAGAACCGGGTGCGGCCGTCAGACCGGGGGGCCGCGCTGGCGGGGAAGAGCACGCTGAACCGGCTGGAACTGGTCGGGCCGAAGGACGCCGAGGCTGACCGGTACAAGAAGGTGACCTATGACGAAGCGGCGCTCGACGCCCTGCTGGTAGACGTGTTCATCGAGTCGCACCCGACGCCGCCGGCGCGCATCGTGCTGGATGTCGATGCGACGGACGATCCGCTGCACGGTCAGCAGGAAGGACGGTTCTTCCACGGGTACTACGGGAACTACTGCTATCTGCCTCTGTATATCTTCTGCGGGGCGCATGTGCTCTGCTCGCGGTTGCGGCCCTCGAACATCGACGGGGCGGCGGGCGTGGTGGACGAGTTGGCGCGGATTGTGGAGCGGGTGCGGCAGGCATGGCCGTCGGTCCCCATCGTGGTTCGGGGGGACTCGGGGTTCTGCCGAGACGAGCTGCTGAACTGGTGCGAAGAGCATGCGGTGGACTACGTCATCGGCTTGGCGAAGAACGTTCGGTTGAAGGAACAAATCGCGCCCGAACTGGCGCAGGCCCAGGCGCAGTGCGAGGAAACCGGGGTGGCCGCGCGGGTGTTTGCGGACTTCCGCTATCGCACGCGCAAGAGCTGGAGCCGGGAGCGCCGGGTGGTCGGCAAGGCCGAGCATCTGCCCGCGGGCGCCAATCCACGCTTCGTGGTGACATCGCTGCCGCCGGACACCTTGGCGGCGCAGGCGTTGTATGAGGATTTCTACTGTGCCCGCGGGGACATGGAGAACCGCATCAAGGAACAGCAACTGGCGCTGTTTGCCGACCGGACCAGCAGTGCGACGCTGCGCGCCAACCAACTGCGCCTGTACTGGGCCACGTTGGCCTATGTCCTGCTCCAGCAGCTCCGCGACCGGGGGCTGGCGGGCACCCGGCTCGCCCGCGCCCAATGCGATACGCTACGGCTGCGGCTGCTCAAGATCGGCGCCCACGTCCGCGTCACCGTGCGGTGCATCTGGGTGGCGCTGTCCGAGCTGGCGCCCGACGCCGATCTGTTCATCATGGCCGCTCAACGTTTGCGCTCGCCGCCCGACCCGGCCTGACGGTCGGCCAGGTGGCGGCATACGTTCACGACTGCAGGGGGACACGGGGTCCTTTCGCGTGTGGTGTGCTAACCGGGCCGATTTTGGCGCCACGCGCACGTCGTCGCCCACATCCAGACCACCGCCGGCGTCCGATATGGCCGCCCGGAACCCCAGCCGCGCCGCATCAGGCCCGATCTCGACGAGCTGTGAGAAATCCGGGCTAGCTAGTCGGCGGGCGTCAGCAGCTCGCGGCCCCGGTTCGACAACCAGTCGGCCAGACGGCGCGTCTCCCGGAACCGGCCCGCATTCGATCGCGCCCCCAGCACCACCACCGATACCGCGCGGTCGCCGACCCGGATCAACGTCGCCAGGCAGTAGCCGGCCTCGTTGATGAAGCCGGTCTTCCCCCCCACCACGTCGGGGCGCGTATCGAGCAGGCGGTTGGTGTTCCGGATCACGCGATTCTGACGGCTGGTCCGGATGCGATGCGAACGCTTGCGGATGATCCGGGCGATCCGCGGTTGCCGGCCCGCCGCCGCGATCAGCCGGGACACGTCATGGGCCGACGACACGTTCCCTTCGTGCAGCCCCGACGGATCCGTGAACCGGGTCTGCTCCAGACCAAGCTCGGCCGCCAGGGCGTTCATCCGGCTGATGAAACGTTTCGTCCCCCACGGCGACGCCCGGGCCAGCACGCGCGCGGCGACGTTGTCGGACGCCACCAGCGCCAGATGCAGGAGATCGCGCAGGCTGACCCGTTCGCCGCGCCGCAGGTAGGTCGTCGACGCCCTGCGGACGTCCCGCCGCGAGATGACGACGTCGCGGCTGAGATCCGGTTCCTGCTCGAGGAACAGCAACGCCGTCATGACCTTGGTGATGCTGGCGATGGGACGCGGCTCCCGGGCGTTCAGCTCCCACACCGAGTTCCCGGTCACCGGGTCGAAGATGATGGCGGCCTCGGCGCGCACGCGAGGCGAAGGAATGCTCTGGGAGAGACGAGCCTCCGGTGCTCCCGCCGCCGGACCCCGAGCGGAGAGCTCGACCGGCTGGGCGGCGGCGAGCAGACCGAACAGGACCACGCCCACCGGCCAGGAGCGCGCCGCCGGCCGCGCCGCCGTCCGACACCCGCTCCGAGGGGTCACGCGTCCAGAAGCCACAGCGCGACAAGACGAACCGATGCCGGAGGACCGGCCGGGCCAACAGGGGTCAGGTCACTCTCCCTCGTTCGTGGAACTCCTGGGCGGGCGCGGCAACGTATAGTGGGTGCGCGCCCGAATGTTCAAACCGTCCTGGTCCCGCACCTCGACCCGCAGCCGCCGCGTTCTGACGGTCGGGTCGGGATTGCTGGTATAGAACCCGAGCACGTAGTAGTCGCTCGTCTCGGCGTCAATCTCGCGCAGCGCGTCGTCGAAGTCGTTCCGATTGACCACCGCCCTGCCGCCGGTCAGCTCGGACAGCATGCGCAGGGTCCCCTGCGTCTGCCAGATGTGGCGGTTCCACTCCACGAGCGGCACCTCGACGTCGAGGTCGGGGCCCGCCACCAGACCGCGCGGGTCGACGGTGTAGAACGAGGTGTTCGCCCGATTGGCCGCCCGCGCCAACTCGGCCACCTCGAAGCTGAGGTCGAGGTTGGCGAACTGCTGCCCCTGGCGCAGTTGGCGCTCGAACGGATCGGTCGACGGATCGGGCATGGCGCCATAGAGTTGATTGAACTGATCCTGCTCCATCTGTCCGTAGTCCGCCATCCGCTGCTGCTGAGACAGGCTGCCGTACATGCGCGACTCGGGGAACGGATCGAAGTCGTATCCCTCGCTCAGATAGATGAAGACCTTGCGGCGGTCGTTCACCGTCTCGAGGTTCCGCAAGACGGAGCGCGCCGTCTTGAACGCCACGTGGGCGCGGTACAGGACCTCGGCCGGCCCGCGCGACGTGTCCATGGCCATGACCTGGTCCCGGACGCTCAACGCGTCACCCATGATCCGGTTGCCCGCGGCGTAGAGCAACGCGCGATCGTAGGTCATGTCGATGGAGAGCGACGATGGCCCCGAGGAGATGATGCCGAACAGATCGCCCTCGTGAACCAGGTTGTCTCCGATCTCCTCGAATATCTGCCGTATCTTGGGGGTGCGCGCCGCGGTCAGGTGCAGGTCGTCCACGAACAGCACGAAGATGCGGCCGGCGGTGTCGTCCACGGGACGCGAGGAGGGCAGAATGATCCCTTCCTGCGCCACCGGGGTCGGCTGCAGCTGGTTGTAGACACGGCCGCCGTGCACCAGCACCATCGAGACGATGTCCTGCTCGACCTCGTCCTCGAAGACGCGGAAATCGTTCCGGGTGAGGTCAGGAACGAAGATCCCGACGCGGTCGCGCACGATGACGTCGGTGGTGACCAGGGTGACGCCGGTGCGGAAGATCGGCTGTTGGCCTCCGATGGCGCCAACCGTGGTCGGGCCCGGCTCCTCCGGCCGCGACTGCGCGGAAACGAGGGTGCAGACCGCGGCGGTGGCGGCGAGGGTTCCGACACCGATTCGGACACTCCGACCGAAAGCTGTCATTCCCATTCGCCGATTATATAGCAAAGCGCCGGGCCCGCTACGCATCGTCACGGGCGATCGGAATCCGGCTCGGCCGCCGGCGACCCATCCGGGGCGCCGGCCGCGGTCTCGGACGCGGCCGGACGCTCGTCTCCGCTCCCCCGGCCGCGGCGGCGGCGTCTCCGGCGGCGCCGGGCCGGCGGGGTGCGCGGCGCCGCCTCGGCCCCGCCCTCGGGCGCGGCCGGACGCTCTTCCTTGAGGTCCCCGGACCCCGTCGACGGCGCAGCGGTCGCGGCGGGGCTCGACGCCGCCTGCCGGGGCGCCGGTTCCCGTGCGGCGCCGGAATCGCCCGGGGCACCGCCGCTCGAGGCCCCCCGGCCCCGTCGGCGCGATCGGTGCTCCCGCAGTTCCCCGTCGGCGCGGTCCGGAGCCGCCGGCAGCGGCTTCGCCTTCAGAATCTCGTCCCAATCGAACGACAGATCGGGATTCGCTCTCTCGATGTCGCGAATCGCGTCGGCATCGAGGGCCGGCCGTCCGATCTCGATGTCAGGGGGCGTACGGAACCAGTACAGGAGCCGCATCCGCACGATGCCGTCCTGCCGAAACGTATGGCACAGATAGGTGTTAGCGTAGCCGCGCTTGTCGCGGGAGAACCGAAGGAAAGGCATCCGATCTCGCGAGCCGGAGACTGCCCGGAACGGGTGCCCCGGGCAGTCTCCGGGGAGAAAGAGTACAGTAGCATGAATGACGAACGCAATCCAGGTCGACCACTTGGCTTGCCGGTCCTTCCTCGCCAGGAGTTCTCCACGTGAACGATCGTTTCCTCAAAGCGTGCCGCCGCGAGCCGGTCGACATGACCCCGGTCTGGTTCATGCGGCAGGCGGGACGCTACATGAGCGCCTATCGGGGGCTTCGCGAGCGCTACAGCCTGCTCGAGATTTGCCGCCAGCCGGAGCTCGCGGCCCAGGTGACCCTGCAGCCGGTCGACGCCATCGAGGTCGACGCCGCCATCCTGTTCTCGGACCTGCTGCTCCCGCTCGAGCCGATGGGCATACCCTTCGACTTCGTGAAGGGTGAGGGACCGGTGATCGATCCGCCGGTGCGGACGGTCGAGCGCATCGAGCAGCTCTGCGTCTTCGAGCCCCGCGAGTCGCTCGGGCACGTGCTGGACACGATTCGCCTGCTTCGCGTGCAACTGGCCGACCGCGTCCCCCTCATCGGGTTCGCGGGCGCGCCGTTCACCCTCGCCTCGTACGCCATCGAGGGCGGCCCGTCGAGCAACTACGCGAGGACCAAGGCGCTGATGTACGGCGAGCCCAAGGCCTGGCACCAGCTCGCGGACACCTTCGCCACCGTCGTCGCCGACTACCTGCACGCCCAGATCGAGGCCGGGGTGCAGGCGGTGCAGGTCTTCGACTCGTGGGTGGGCGCGCTCGCTCCCCGGGACTACCGCGAGTTCGCGCTGCCCCACACACGGAAGATCTTCGACACGGTTCGATCCGCGGGGGTCCCCATGCTGCACTTCGGCACCGGCACCGCCACCCTGCTTCCGGCGATGCGGGAGGCGGGGGGCGACGTGATCGGCCTCGACTGGCGCATACCGCTCGACGAAGGCTGGGACCTGATCGGCGAGGACCGCGCCGTCCAGGGCAACCTCGACCCGACCCTGCTGCTCGGCCCCGTCGAGCGCCTGCTGCGGGGCGCGGTCGACGTGCTGCACCGGGCCGCGGGACGCGCCGGCCACGTGTTCAACCTCGGCCACGGCATCCTGCCCGGCACGAATCTCGAGCATGTGCAGCTGCTCGCCCGCTTCGTGCACGAGCAGACCGGGGGCCGGTGGTGAAGGCCCGTGCTCGACCGGGACCGGCGGGGTGCGGGATGCGGCGCCGGCCGGCGGGCGGCGGGTCGGACGAGTCGGGCTCGCCCCGGCCGATCCGGCGGGCGCCCTGACCGACGGCGGCGACCCATGGCGGATGTCGACGTTGTCGTGGTCGGCGGCGGGATGGCGGGACTGGCCGCCGCCTACGAGTTGCATCGTCACGGCGTCTCGTTCGTGCTGGTCGAGGCGACGCCCCGACCCGGGGGCGTGGTCCGCACCGAACGCATCGACGGATTCACCCTCGACGCGGGACCCGACTCGCTGCTCGTGCAGAAACCGGCCGCCATCGAGCTGTGCCGCGAACTCGGGCTCGGACACCGTCTGCTGCCGACGCTGGAGCCCCGAACCGCCTACGTGCTGCGCGGCCGGTTGCGACCCCTTCCGAAAGCCTCGGTCCTCGGAATACCCACGGCCGTCAGGCCCTGGGCGGCCAGCGACCTCCTCTCCCCCGCCGGCCGGCTGCGTCTGGCCGCCGACCTCGTCCTGCCCCGCGGCGACGGATCCGACGAGTCGGTGGGCCGCTTCTTCCGCCGACGCTTCGGGGCGGAAGCCGCCGAGTACATCGCCGAGCCGCTGCTGGCGGGCATCCACGCCGGCGACGTCGACCGGCTGTCGATGCCGGCGCTGTTCCCGCGGCTGGTGGAGGCCGAACGCACCTCGGGCAGCGTGATCCGCGCGTTCCGGCAGATGCGGCGGCAAGCGCCCCGGCCACCGGGAGGACTGTTCCGCTCGCTGCCCGACGGCATCGAGGAGCTGGTGACCGCGCTGGCCGCCACCCTGCCCCCGGCCGCCGTCCGGTGCCGCACCCGGGCCACCGCGGTCCAGGGCCCGTCCCCCTATACGGTGCGGCTCTCGACCGCCGACCCCATCTCGGCCCGCAGCGTCATCCTGGCTACACCGGCCCACGTCACCGCGACCCTCGTCCGGCCCCTCGACGAACGGCTCGCGACGCTGTGTGGCGAGATTCCCTACACCTCGACCGCGACCGTGCTGCTCGCCTACCCGCGATCCGCGGTACGCCGGCCCCGCCGCGGGTCCGGATTCGTAGTACCGCGCCGCGAGCGCGCGATTCCGCTGATGGCGGGGTCGTGGGTGACGTCGAAGTGGCCCGGCCGGGCGCCCGACGGTCAGGTGCTGCTGCGCGGATTCCTGGGCGGCGTCCGCGACCCCCATGTCCAGGAACGCTCCGACGACGAGTTGATCGACCGGACCCACGCGACCTTCGCGGGCCTGCTCGAACTCGACCGACGCCCCGATCTCGCCCGCGTCTACCGCTGGGATCGTGCCAACCCCCAGCACAACGTCGGGCACCTGGCCCGGGTCGCGGCCATCGAGATGCGATTACAGCGCTGCCCCGGCGTCTTCGTCACCGGTGCCGGCTTTCGGGGGGTCGGTATTCCGGATTGCGTCGCGGACGGAAGGGCCACGGCCCGGGCAACGATGGGCCGGCAGGCAGAGGGGTGATTCACCGCGGCAGGGGATCACTTCCCGGCATCGGCTCCTTGCTCGGCGCCGGCCGACGCCGCCGACTTCGCCGCTTTTGTCTTCGTCGACTTCCCGGCCGACGCCGTCGCGGTCTTGCGCTTGCGGGTTCGCGGGCGGGCCGTCGGAGCCGGCTCGCTGGACGGTTCCAGCTTGGCCAGGCTCGTCAGGAACTTGCGGACGGTATTGTCATCGAACTGGATCCGTGTGAAGGCATCCTCGATGGCGATGACCGACCCCGGCCCGTACGTCGGCTCGTGCACTCTGGCTCCCACGTCGAAGCGCTTCATTGTCGACTGCTCTCCCGGCCTCGTGACACAGCAACGCACGGCCGGCGTGGCACTCGTGTCCCGCCGGCTGCACAAAAACGGTAACCCGAACGTTATCAAAAAGTTATCCATGGTGTCAATAAAGGCAGCGCCTGCCCGCGACGCCGCCGGCGAAGAGACTCCGGCCGACGCCCGGTGCTATAGTCAAAGCAGGCTCGCTGGTCTCCCCCACGGGGCGCCAGCCGTGCGTTGCGCGGTCCGGCACCCCGGAAACCAGCTCGACGAACCCGACGGGCCCCGCAGGCGGTCCGTCCAGCTCCGGCGCGGGAGGCGTCTTCGATCATGACGGTATGGAAGTCCGGTTTCGTGGCGACGGTGGCCATCCTGACGTTGGCCGGATGCGGCGGCAGCTCTTCCGAGGAACCCGCGCCCCCGGACGCCGCGTCGGCCGAACCTGCCGCCCCGGCGGAAATGCTCGGCGGCGGCGTCCTCACTCCCGTCCACGACGGCCAGGCCGGCAGCCCCCATGTCCAGGTCGCCTGGGAGGTCGAGGGCGCCGACATCTCCATCTCCTACGGCCGTCCCTACCTCCGAGACCGGACCGTCGGCGACACCGTCGAGCCCCTCGACGGATCCGTCTGGCGACTGGGCGCCGACGAAGCCACCACCTTCGTCACGAACCGCGACCTGATGGTCGGCGGCACGCACGTTCCCGCCGGCGAGTACACCCTGTGGGCCCTCACCAGCGGCGACACCACCGAGCTCATCGTCAACGTCGAGACCGGCCAGTGGGGTACCGAGTACGACCCGGCCCGCGACCTCGGCCGCACCCCCATGACCGTCGGCAGTCTCGACTCGCCGGTCGACCAACTGACGCTGCACCTCGAGAACAGCGAGCTGCGCTTCGAATGGGGACCGATGGTCGCCTCGGTTCCGATCTTCGTGCACTGACGCGTCGGACCGACCGGCGGGCCGCGTGCCGGCGCCAGCGCCCACGGCCCGCCCGCTTGGACGCCAGTTCGTGATCTGGCGACTGTCCAGGTCGACTCCGAGTCCATAAGGGTCGCCGATACCACCTTGCGAAACGATGGGCTCCCGGTTCGCGTGGGGTGCGCGTCGCGCCAATCGTGGCCATTGGCTTTCTCTCTCACCATGAATACCGAACCTCTCCTTCATAGCCGGCGTCCTCGCCCAGGGCTCGCCGGGCAGCCGATCGACAAGGATCACGAACACCCGGCGAAACGACTCCGCCGCCCACTCCTCCGTCAGAGCCTCCACCTGCGCGGCCGGCAGCAATGGACGCACATCGAGCAAGAAGCGCGGATTGGCCACCTTGGCGAACATGCGGTCCTGAGCCTCGGCCCGCGAGATGGCCTGGGGTCTGCGATCGTGTTGGCATCGACCACATGCCAGTCTCAACCACCAGCCTCCCATTTGTGCGTTGTCCCCCCGAACCGGCGGCTCTCACCGTCCCGGAACACCAGGTCCCTCTGTGCCAACCTGGGTGAGACACCTGCCTGATCCATTATTATTGGGCAGGGCGGGAAGGAAGATAACCTGTGTTGGTGTCTAAATCCGAACACGAGCAGGAAGACTCGCGCGGAACGGAAGGAGCCCGTAGGCCGACTGGAGTTGCGCGCGAAGCGGCCGAACCGGATGGGGAGGGTCCGGACCCGGAGGTTGCCGATAAGGCCACACGGCCGCGGTTCACCGCGGCGTATAGGCGGAAGATGGTGCGGGAAGCCGACAAGTGCACCAAGCCGGGGGAGCTGGGAGCGTTGATGCGGCGGGAGGGCGTGTATTCGTCGAGCCTGAGTGCCTGGCGGCGGCAGTGCGATGCTGGCGAGTTCACCGGGACGAGCGCGAAACGGGGGCGCAAGGCGCAGCCGAAGGACCCCCCCCGGGGTAAGCGCATTGCCCAACTGGAACGGGAGAGGCGGCGGCTGGCAAGGAAGCTGGATCAAGCCGAGACGGTGATCGAAATCGAAAAAAAGTCTCCACGCTACTGGAGATCTCCCTGAAGAACCCCAACGACGAAGAGAACGGCTGATGGAAGCGGCGGAAAAGTTCGCTCTGGACATCTTCAGCCGCCAGGTGGTGGGCTGGATGGTGGCCGATTGCGAATCCTCGAGTCTGGCGAAACCGCTGATTCGTGCAAGCAGTAACAAGCATGGGATCGAACAGGATCAACTCACTCTGCACGCGGATCGCGGATCGTCGATGAAATCCAAGGCGGTGGCTTTATTGCTCGCCGACCTCGGGGTGACCCGGACCCACTCCCGGCCGCACTGCACGCGGATCGCGGATCGTCGACCTCGGGGTGACCCGGACCCACTCCCGGCCGCACGTTTCCGATGACAACTCGTTTTCCGAGGCCCGGTTCAAACGCTGAAGTACCGACCGGGTTTCCCCGAACGTTTCGGCTGTATCCAGGATGCCAAGGCGTTCTGCCGAGACTTCTTCGGCTGGTACAACAACGTTCACTATCATTCGGGCCTGAACTGGTTGACGCCGGCGACTGTCCATTACGGCCGCGCCGACCATGTCGTCCAACGACGGCAGCATGCCCTGGATCGCGGGCGTCGCCAGCATCCAGAACGTTTCGTCAACGCACCACGAACCATCGCCGGACCGCCGGTGGAGGTCTGGATCAACCCGCCTGCAAAGGTGCAGGTGGGAGCTTGAACTCTCAACGCTGGTGTCTCACACTTGTTGACATTCACCGCCGGGGACTGCTATTGTGCCGCTGTGCTACAAGTCTGCGCTCTAATCAAGGAGGCCCGGCTATCCGTTCCCAACTCTTCAGTCGCAATTTGGCGATTCTGCTATTCGCGCAGGCCGTGGCGGTTACCGGCTGGTTCGCTGTCGTTTCGGCTGGCGGCATCCTTGGCCGTAGCCTGGCGGCAAACCCGGCCCTGGCAACCTTGCCGGTGTCACTGCTCATCGTGGGCAATGCCGTTGCCACGTTCACCGCTTCGTGGACCATGGCGCGCGTGGGCCGTGCCCGCGGCTTTGCGATCGGCGCCACGGTGGGCGCCTTGGGAGCAGCCTGTGGTTTCGTTGCAACCCTGACTCACAACTTCGCGCTGCTTTGCGGCGCCTCGATCACGATCGGCTGCGCGGCCGCGTTTTCTCAGCAATACCGCTTTGCCGCCACTGAATGTGTCGGTGCGGCAGCCGCACCAAAAGCGATCTCAATCGTGCTCTTGGGCTCCATCATTGGCGCTTTCCTCGGCCCGGGACTGATGGCGTCGGGTGAGGCTTGGGTCGCAGACGCACCGTTCGGTGGCTCATTCGCTGCTATTGCGGGGTGCTATCTGTTTGGCGCTGCCGCCCTCCTTGCCTTGCGGCCGATGACCCCTTCGGCGGAGGAAGAAGTCTTTGGTTAGCGGGTAAAGTCGAGAAAATCCGTGAAGTGGTGTGCAGCTTCGGGGCGCATGTGTCGATACATGGAGCATGGCGAGAGAGAGCGGCGGGCGCGACGGTTCGGGGGCGCCCCCGCGAGAGCAGGATTCGCGGGACAAGCGCATCGAGGAGCTTCAGCGGGAGAACGCCAAGCTGAGCGACGATTTGGACCGCACCACCCGCGACCTGGACCGCACCACCCGCGACCTGGACCGCACCACCCGTGATCGAGACCGGTGGAAGCGACGCAGCGAAGACCTCAAGAAACAACTCGATGAGGCCCGCCGCGCCGGCAAACGGCAGGCTGCACCCTTCGCCAAGGACCGGCCGCAAGGGTCCGGCAAGCGCCCCGGCCGACGGTCCGGGACGCAGTACGGCCGGCAAGGGTCCCGACGCTGCCCGCCGAAGGTCGACGAGACCCACGGGGCGCCGGCGCCAAGGGCGTGTCCCGACTGCGGCGGCGCCGTCGAAGTGACCCGCGTCGCCGCGCAGTATCAGGAAGAACTCCCTCCGGTCCACCCCATCGTACGCCGCTTCGACATCGAGGTCGGCCGCTGCTCGCAGTGCCGCCGGCGCGTGCAGGGGCGCCATCGTCTCCAGACATCCGACGCCCTTGGCGCGGCCGCGGTGCAGCTCGGCCCCGGACTCGCCTCGCTCGTCGTCGAGTTGCACACCGAGATGGGCGTGCCGCTGGCCAAGGTCGCCGGCCTGCTGCGGACGAGGTTCGGTCTGGAGGTCACCGCCGGCGGCCTCGTTCATCTGCTGCATCGAACCGCCCGCGACGCCACACCGGTCTACCGGGAACTCTGCCGGCAGGTCCGCAACGCGCCGGTGGTCACGCCCGACGAAACGGGCTGGCGCGTCATCAAGCCCCACTGGCTGTGGACGTTCGTCACCCCGGAGACCACCGTCTACGCCATTTGCCCCGGCCGCGGGTTCAAAGATGCGGCCACCGTGCTCGGGACCGACTACGCCGGCGTGCTCGTGCGCGACGGCTGGCGGGTGTACCGGCGCTACAAGGGTTTGCACCAAAGTTGCGTCAATCACCTGCTCCAGCGTTGCAAGAAACTGAAGCAGAAGCACCCCTACAGCCCCTGGAGCTCGAAGGTCAAGGCCGTTCTCCAGACCGGCCTCGACCTTCGGGACCGCTGCCGGAACGGCGAACTGACCCGGCACGGTCTCGACTCGCTCCGCGGCCGGCTCGAGGCCCGGCTCGGTCGGCTGATCGACGCGCCGCCGCCGTTGAAGGACGCCAAGCGCTTCGCCAAGCATCTCGCCGCCGAATTCCCGGCCGTGTTCCTCTTCCTGCGCGACCCCTCGATAGACGCCACCAACTGGCGGGCCGAACAGGCCATCCGCCCCGCGGTGGTCATCCGCAAGGTGTGCGGCGGCAACCGCACCCGCAAGGGCGCCGACACCCAGCAAGTGCTCTCGACCGTCGTGCGTACCGCCCGTCAGCGCCGCCTCGACCTGCCGACGCTGACGGCCGAAATATTGCGCGCCCGCGAGCCCACCGTTCCCGAGGCCTTCAGGCTCCCGCCGCCGCCCGCGTAGGCGGGTGTCGCCCACACGGCCGCTTCGACACGCGCCCGTTCCCGCGGCCCCCACGGACAACCGACACTTCTTCATTTTCAAGGTGACTCAAGCCCATGCCGACCCTGTAATCGAATACAGGAAGAAACAACCGGGGGCGCTCGTCCTCTGCGCGTCATAGCTCGCGACCGCTTCTTTATCGCGGCCGTCACGGGGGCCGCGATCGGGTCGGGCGTCATGTCTCTCGTGATGACGGCCGCACCGCTGGCCATGAATGCTGTCGACGGGTATTCCCTGGCGGCAACGGCGGCGGTCATCCAGGCCCACGTGGTGGCCATGTACCTTCCTTCATTGATCAGTGGTGTTCTCATCGCGCTTCGGCGCCGGGCGGGTGATGATTGGGGGAGCGGCGCTGCTTGGCGCCACCCTGGTTGCGGGCCTGGCGGGCCGCCACATGCTGCACTACGGCCTGGCCATGGTGGCGCTCGGCGTCGGCTGGAATTTCCTCTATGTTGGAGGAACGACGCTACTGGCCCGAGCCTATCATCCAGCCGAACGCTTCCGTGCTTCCAGCCGCCACGCTGCACTAACGATTTCACGTATTATGGTGTGTCTCGGTCTCGGTCTTTGCCTCCTTCAGTGCGGGGGCAGTCATGCAGCTGTTTGGCTGGAACGGGGTGCTCTACGCCTCGATTCCCGCCATCCTCGTTGGGGCTATGGTTATTCTCTGGAAGGGATCGGGACATGGCCATGAAGAATCCACCTCATCCAGGTCTTTCGGTTCGCCAGGATTGTCTTGAGCCCTTGGGACTCAGCGTGTCCGAGGCGGCGCCCAAGCTCGGGGTCAGTCGCAAGCAGCTTTCGGATATTGTCAATTGTCGTGCGGGAATCTCTCCCGAGATGGCGATCCGCCTCGGCAAGGCATTCGGAGGCAGCGCGGAAACCTGGTACCGGCTTCAATCGGGCATATGCGTGAGCCGAGGCGATGAAGGATAGTAATTTCAAAGGTCCTATGGCAGGGGTATTGGAGCGGCTGAGAGGGTCGATGAGAGCGTAACGCGGCGCGCATTTGGTCTTGTGGGCGATCGTCGCCGGCCAACGGGGTCGCCAGCATTTCCTCCCGCGAGAAAGTCGAAATGGCCGCCCTTCCGGAGAACCAGGGATTCGCGACCTCAAGCGGCAATGCCGTCGGCCCATCGAACGCCTTGACCTCGCGGGTGTTGATCTCGATCTTCAACCGGACTGGCACACCGCCATCCTCGGCCTCGATTCGGAAACGGAACTTCGGCGCGACGGGGCTCTGCTCGAACTGCGCCCGCCCCAGTCACGGCTCCAAAACGACACGCAACTGATCTGATCGAGGACTCTGCACCGATCGGACCCTGTGAAGTACGGACAAGATCGATGTCCTCTGAATAGCGTAGCGACGCCGGGAAGTGCAGCTTCTTGAGTGCCGTTCCGGCACGAAACCGCAGCGCTTCGCGCAGCATTGGGTCCGAGGAGATCTCAACCAGAGCACGGCTGATGATGAGGTCCTGCTCGATCTGTCGCCCGTCGGTCCAGGGAACGACATTGCCCCACGCGACGATGTTGTGCGCGGGGATCATCCGTCGGGTTCCGGTACGCGCCGGACCATGACGCGCCATCGCGGATCGCGCTGCTGCGGTTCAGGCTCGAAGTCCGGATCCCGTACCTCCAGCCGGTCGAGCTCGGTCCATGGCAGCGAACCCCGCGCATGCAACGCCTCTAGCATCGCCTCCGTCAGAGCGTCGTGGCCGAGATGCTCCAGCAGATGTCCTAGACGCTGCACGACTGGCCGCTCCACCAGCACCGAGAGGGCGGCGAGTTCCTCCGGACCGATCTTCTGGCCGAGATCGGAAAGGACGGTGGCGACATTGTCGATGCCGCCTGACGCCTGCGGATAGCGCAACAGATCGAAAGCCGTCAGCGCCGCCGAGGAGATCTTCATCGTGCCGGTATCGGTCTTGCGACCCTCAGTCCCCGCCGTCACCGCCTCCACGTTCTTGCGGAAGTAGAAGACGATCAGATTGCGCTCGGCGCGGATCTTCGGCAGGCGCTTGGCCGAAATGACCTGGAACTCCATGACCGCCTGATGCGTCGCACCATGAAGCTCCGCGGCTTTCAGCAGCCCAACGTAATAGGCGTGGCCTTCATGGCGCATGAGCGCGTCAATGTACCAAGCCGGTGGCGGCCCCCCCAGGACGCGTACTGCGGTGCGACGACTACGTAGAATCCTCGCCGCGGATTGAGCAGTGCCTCGCGGCGCTGCAGTCGCTCGGCGGCATCCAGGAACGCACCACGTCCGACCCCGAGCGCCCGCTCGGCTTCCTGGCGGTGAACACCGTACGGCCCGCGGAGAGCAATCCACTGACATGGCTTGCCAGCGGGGATCGCCGATCGTGAACCATGTGGTATTGTCCGCTGCATGTGCAGACTCTTCAACACGGTTTGATGTTTAGTCGCAAATCAGTTGCCGACTTCCGTGCAAGGTGCGGATTGTCCCGCATGATTCTCGACCTAATGCTTGGCCCCGGCTGACCTACTAATGCTTGGCCCCGGCTGCCCCGTGTGCACCGAGACGTGGTACGCTGATCGCACGTGATTCCGGCTTGGCAGCTGGTCTCGAGGCGATATTCTGGAAGCGGTGGCGGTGAACTCATCGTTTCGGCTGGAAGTGCCGGCTGGCAGTACCGCCAGCTAACGTACGCAAGTCATTATCAATCAACAGTTTGGGCCGCTAGCTCAGTGGTAGAGCACCTGACTTTTAATCAGATGGTCGCTGGTTCGATCCCAGCGCGGCCCACCAATATAATCAACAACTTACGAGGATTTTCGGGAATCGGACGATAGCGTAAGTCAACAATCAGTCAACAACCTCTTTTTTGAGGCAGCCAGGCCGCGTTGACACATGCATCCACCGAGGGATGTCGGTCGGGTGGTGGGATGTTCTGTTCCGGACCTCAGTGTCAACCACCCCATCCCTCCGGCCAACGGGGGTTCCGCCCACACATCGACAACCTCCAGCTACCGGCCCCCCCGCGGGCAGGTGCACGTGGACGTTCACGCACCCCGGCGGAACCTGCCGAAGCGGAACGTGCGTCAACAGCAACGGCGGGTCGCCGTGCGCGTACAGCGACGCGTACACCTCGTCGCAGCCGCGGACGGAACGGTCGTGATTGCCGAACACGAGGACCTTCCGTTCCAGGCAGCGCCACGAGGCGCTCGACGTTCCCCGTCAAGTTCCCTCGGGCGATGTCCCCGAGGCAGACGACCAGATCATCCAGACCGACCCGGGCGCGCCAGCGCTTCAGGATCACGCCGTCCATCTCGTCGACGGAGGCGAACGGCCGACCGAAGAAGTCCAGCCCGTCGATGTCGCCCAGATGCAGATCGGCCCACACCCACACGCGGTTGTCGTCGACTTGCAGTTCGCCACCTCCCCGGGCACCGCTCACAGACTGTCAACGGTCGTCGAAAACTGACGATTAACACCAACTTGGTTCGTAATCAGCAGGTCAGCGGTTCGAGTCCGCTCGCCGGCTCCAATAGAATCACCAACTTACAAGGATTGGCGGAATGGGCAATCGCAGCTTGTGTCGGCACTATGTAGGCAACGCAGCTTCCGAGGGTTTCGCTGCCAGCCCAGCCCGTCGCCGGACGGTCCCCAACAGCCGCGACAACGCCAACCGTTGAGGCATCCCTAACCCGTCCGCGCCCGGCCACTCGCCTGGATGGAGCGTCGGCCTCCGGAACCGATCAAGGCCGACGTGAAATCTCAATAAACCCCGTATTCATTGGGGAAATCAAACAACTGAAGAGGTCGAAACTGGCCAGAAAGTGGCTGGCAGAACCGGAAACGGCTGGCAGTCCCGCTGGCAGTCGACCCGCCAGTGGCCCCTGTCTCCAACCCCGCCGTCAGCTGTCGATGACCACCGCCCAGCCAGTCCAAGGCCGGCCCTCCGAGGTTGCCTGCCGATGCGCCACCTCCACGACCGGCGCTCGGCCGAGGAAGCGTTGAAGGGGGAGCGGCAGCACCTGAACACCCGTGACGGCTCGCGGGCTGAAGGCCCGCTCAACGATGGACCTTGCCCAGGTCGTCACGGCCGTCCACCCGCGGCGCCAGGCACATCGTCCCAACCATCACGTCGAATGTTCCTCACGCAGTGTCACGCGGTGGCCGCGTCCGGATCCCGGCTGAACCGCACCCCAGAACGTGAATGTGGCCGCGTCGGGCCGGCCCGCGTGTGATACCCGCCATGCTCCGCTCGCGAAACTCTTCGGCCGTGTGGATGATCAGTCATCCGCACCGCTCGGCTACAGACAGGCCCGTGTGCCGGCATCCGACACGACGAGGGTCCCACCGGCGTCGATCCCGGTACCCCTCCCGGCATCCCGCCCAGCCGTCGACATCGACGCTCAACGTGCCGACCCATAGCGCATCGGCCTCAACACCAGCTCCAGGCCGCCCGTCTCGCTCTTGACCGTCTGCTCGACGGCGTAGTCAGCCCTCACCCGCTGACGCGGCCAAGTCCCGCCGGGCCTCCGGCCTCCGATTTCGCCCCCGCGTTATCTCACCGCCTCGACCCTTGCAGACCAACGTCCCCCCACGTTCTCGACCGTCGTCGCCCCTTCGCTCGTCGCACCCCTGAAATCCTCCGCAGTCCGGCGCCGCGTCCCGGACCAGCGCCCGGTCGTATCCACAGCCCATCGCCTCGCCGTCGTCGACCATCTGCTCGGACCTCACGCGCTGGCAACGATCCGATCTCGCGTTCTTCGCCGGTGACGAGAGCCCTACGGCCTCCGTGCCGTGGAGGTTCCGCAGCGGGTTGGTGCCTAGCGTGTAGCGCACTCTGATCCGGTTCTTGCCGCTCTCCCAGGGGTACACCTGCCCGTTCAGGTGCAGCACCACCCTTCGCGCCCTCGATCGAGACCCTATGGGCGGTCCGTCGTCGTATCCGTTTCGCCGGGCCGCAGCTTCAACCGAAACTGGAACGCCCCAGGCGCCGGAAACGACGACGCCTCGAGCGGCTGGTTGAAGGTGAGCGT
This sequence comes from Vicinamibacterales bacterium, assembly GCA_965206705.1. Classification (GTDB taxonomy): domain Bacteria; phylum Acidobacteriota; class Vicinamibacteria; order Vicinamibacterales; family UBA8438; genus JAJEEA01. Next base: position 684,739 of record CBDBKJ010000004.1, read on the forward strand.
CACCTCCGCCCGTCCGCCACCACCGGATCCGTGGTCGCGAGCGCCGGCGCGCCCGGGTCTCTGGGTCCCTCGTTGGTCAGCGCCTGGCCGGAGACTCTCCCCCCCGCGGTGCCCGCGGCGTCGCCGATCGCGGTCGTGCCGGGCCTGTACGCCACCGTCACGGTGTCCGCGTACCCTGCCAAAGACCAGTGTCGGGGGCCGCCCGTCGATCACGGTCACCTGCACCTCCACACCTCATGTCTCGCCCGCCTCTAGGCAGCACCCCCGCGCCCCCCCGCCCGACACCCTACAAACTCTCGCCGTTTCTCAGTCCGCCCGTGCTCCATCCCCGGCATCAATATCGTCAAAAATGCTCCGCCCGCCCTGAGGAGCATCCCCGGCATCAATATCGTCAAAAATGCTCCGCCCGCCCTGAGGAGCCCCCGCCGTCTCCACGTTCCCCAGTTTGCGCGGACTTCGTTCAACCTCCTCCGGCGTATTCTCAACAATCCACTCCCGCGCCGCCTCAGCCTCCCGTTCGATGATGCTCCGCGCGACTTCATCGTCCGCAAAAGTATCCTTAAGATTGTCAAACCACGTCAGCAGCTGCCCCATGTACTCTTCCGGCCGCTCGTTCGCCGGATAGTTTCCCTCCCACTCTCCACGTACGTCGTCGAGGCGAGGGAGAAGTTCGCTACGCACCCGCTTCACCAGCTCTCCATATTCGTCATCCGTGAAGAGCGCCCGAATGGCGACGTCTTCTACTGCGGACATGTCTTCACCCTCTATCGCGTAGCTGCCCACAGTTTCAACAAACTTCCTCCTCTTGGTCTCAGGCAACAGGCCGAATTCATACAGGCGCTCCGCCACCCGTACCTCTGGGACGGTGTCAAGAAAAAGTCCCGGATCCACCACGCGGTCCACAAACCCGGGATTCCCAGCAACGTAAACCGAGAGAAACTCCTTTGAGCACCGCCGAGCCAGAAATCCCTGTAGGTCACGCCTCGCACCGAACGCCGACAAGAAAGGTGACTTGTAAACCCTACTTCGCTCAATCTCTTGCAGTTTCGAGAGCACCTCCGAAAACAGCGCTCTTGGTACGATGACCGCCCCCTTTATACCCACGTCCCCGCAGGTCACTTGGTACACTAGCCTCTCCGGTGCGGTGCCGCGGATATAGATCCCTAAGTGTTCCGGGCTCTGGACGAGAATGTTTGCGTAAGCATCGCCGATAGTTGGATGCTTGAACTCCCAGACAGAATCACCGCTGGCCTGCGACAGGTGTACGAGGCTACCGTCGAGCGCTGCCAGCGCCGTCACACATCCCGCCAAGCCGCTACTCAGTCTCTCAAAGGCTTCCGTCTCCGATTCCTCTAGAACGACCGGGCTCTCTAGCGTGCCATTCCGCATGTAGATGAGTGCGAGCGCCGCCTTGCTGTGCCGGTCAAGCCCTTGCAGGACCTCCTGGAGAAGCTGTTCACGCCTTTCCACAAACTGACCCAGGTAATACTCGTCGAGGAACACATCCTTCGTGAATAGCGGATCAGCCAAGCGACGCGCAGTCTCGGGAATGAAGCGTGGGTGACCCGCTATCCCCTCGAGATACGGTTTGATCTCTTTGTGAAAGGAAAGTGGTTGCCCTCCAAGCTTTAGATGGTTATAGAGAATCTGCTGTTTTTCTTCCCCGGATAGTGCCTTCACATCGATCACTACCTTGCTTTCTTGGAGAAGGGGAAACCCACTTTCCTTTAGGTCGTGCCGAGCGCTGTTGTAAATATAGTCCCGGGAGGTCATCACTATCTTCGCACCCCTATCGAGCATCGTCTTGGCTTGGGACAGCACATGGTTCCACCCTCGCACCAGGAAGTCTTCATACTGCTGCACACCAAAAACGTCGTCCAGCCAAAAGAACTGCGATGGCTCCTGCGGATTCCAGTGTTCGACAACCTTGCCCGGCTCATCGAGCTTGAGCACGCAGCCCCCCCACTGGTCCACCGCCGCCATCGCCAACATCGACGCGATCGTGGTCTTGCCAGCGGCCGGTTCTCCAATGATCAGCACGAATCCGTACTTGTCCAGCGACTCCGCAGCCTTCCGGTAAGCCTCGGTTACGACAACCTTGCTGAGGTCTTCGCGCATCGATTCCAGAATAGCCCTGGCTTGAGCATATGCGCGCTCATCGAGTATCTGGCTTAGGTCGCCAAGTCCGTAGACGCGCGGAACAAGCATGCGCAAACGCTTGCTCTCGCGAATCTGCTGACTGATCCATGTCGCCCCAAAAATGGCAACATGCTGCACACCGACGGCCTCGAACCATGTCTTGATCTCCTCGTTGCGTGTGCCAGATAAGGCCGGCGTTGGTCATGAGCACGTACGAATCGCAGCGCCCCCGCTCGACGAGCCCCCCTGCCTTTTCGACTTCGTCATCGAGCTCAGATCTCGTCAGGACATGGTTGCGTCTGCTCGTGTGCTTGCACTGGATAACGAAAGTTCCGTGGAGGCTTTCCCCCCCTGTCGGCTTCCATGTCCCTGTAAACGCGCCGTCCCTGCCGCCGTCGTTGGAATCAAGGAACGATTCCACCGTCTGCCCGAGGACCTGCCTCACCACGGTGAGACACAGTTGCTGAAAGCTGCTCCAGCCGAGGGTGTGAAGGTCGTACATTGCTTGTTTCGCTAAGCTTGGTAGGCATCCCGTCTGCGGACCAGAAACATTCCCACGGCCTGACCTTGTACGAAACGAGGTGATATTCTCAGCCTTGGAGATCTGAACGCCATACGGTTCATCGGATTCAAAAGCCGATCACGACGGAGCCGAGGATCCCGCAAGACAAGCAGAATCGTCTCCTCGCCAACAAGGTCCTCGATCTCGCAGTCCCCCCGATCAATAGCGTCGCTCAACATCAGCACCCTTTGCCGCGCCCGCCTGCTGTGGCTGGGTTCGCACCCAACGTCCTGCACGTCCCGCTGTTCCTGTGCGGGAGCGACATCGGGCGTCGGGTGGTCACGCCGATTCGGACCCCGACCCCGTTCGCCCGGTCCGCCCAGGACCTCAGCTAGCCGCGAACTGTATCCTCGGGGGCATCGCGAAGGGGGACTTGCGAGGCTCTCTCGCGGCGCGTCTACGTTGGGATCATAGCCCGCCGCAGCCGGCAAGCCTTTTCAGGACCGCTCAGGACCACGCCCGCACTTGCCGGGAAGGGCGCGTAGCGGCTCGTACCGCTGTCCTCGCCGCCCGCTCCGGATCGCGACCGGCTCACGATTCGGGGGTGCTGCGCTCCCACCCCAACTTCCATCACCCGCGCGGCGGCAGCATCGGACCTCGGACCAACCAATTCTGCGGAACCCTCCGCAGCGGCCGCTCAAGTGGATCCCTTTGGTCCGACCGCCGAGCCCGTAGAGGATGGCTCTGACGACCATCCTGGCCGCAGCACTCGCCGCCACTGACCTCCGCGTTGATGGCGCTCGACTTCTCAGGAGAGCACCGCCTCACGCGTCCCGCCCCGTTCTCCGATTCCCGTCGACCGCCCCCAAGCAGGAGGGCTCGGTTGACGGGTCGGGGATCGCACCACTCGGGCCGACACGGGGGCGCTAGGCATTGATGTGTGAGTATGCTCAGGCGCGGCCGATGTCGTCCTGACCGTTCACTCCGATCTCAGCCAGCCGACTCTTCAGGACCGCTTCGAACGACCGGCCGTCGGGCGCGGTGCACGCAAGATGCGTCTCGCCGGCGCTTATCCTGCACCCGCAGTTGCCTTCCGGTCCCACCGCGATGCGCGTCTCCACCGAGCCGTCGCCCGTGAGTGTGGCCTCGATCACGATCAGGTTGTCATCGCTCACCCGCACGTCGGCGATGCCGACGCCGAAGGCCGAGCAGAGGAAACGCACGATCGGCTTCGCGTGCCACGCCGCTGTGGCCGCGTCCTTCCGGCGCGTCGCCTCGGACTTTACGACCGCGTCCCGCAGCGCGTCGAGCGCCGCATCGGCCGTGGTCCGTTCGCGGAGGTCGCCCGTCAGCCGCTCACCTCGCGGCACCGCGACGGGACGATCGAGTTACCGCCTCCGGCCAGGGCGGGCCGCACGTCGACGCTCTCGCTCGCCCCTGCGACCTCGGCCAGCGCCTCCACGGCGGAGGACTCCTCCATGCCGGCGGACAGAAACCCGCTGGCTGCGAGTTCCTGCCTCGGCGTCTGCATGGCGTCAAGCAGCGCCGGCGAGATCCGAAGATCCACTCGGCCGTCCTCGGGCTCCTCCTCCGTTCACACCACGAACCGATACTCTCGCTGCCTCCGGTGCGCCGCGTGCTTCAGGAACACGAGCAGCAGCAACAGCTCCAGGTCCGACGACCCGGCGAAGAAGCGCCGGAGCAGGTTCCGGACGACGACGCCGATTCCCTGCCGCGTCATGCCCGACGACGCGATCGACGAAGAGATCAGCGCGGCCGAGAACATGGTGCGCGTGAACATGCACCCGGTGGACGAGTTCACGGCGTTCCACAAGCTGCTCGAGCGCGGCCTGAGCGTCCGCGAGATCGCCAACCGCTTCGGCCTGATCGTCCGCACGGTGCAGCGGCGGCTGCGCCTCGGCAACGTCGCCCCGGAAATCCTCGGCCACGCACGCGACGGCCACGTGACCCTCGACCAGCTCGAGGCCTTCGGGGCCACGCCGGACCGCAGCCGGCAACTCGACATCTGGAACAAGATGCAGAGCCACAACGGATACACCGCGACCGCCGGCTGGATCCGCAACGAGCTGCAGCAGGGCCTCGTGTCGGCGGCATCCGCGTGGGCCCGATTCGTCGGCCTGAAGGCGTACAAGGCCGCCGGCGGGACCGTCGAGGAGGACCTGTTCGCCGCCGAGGACGAGAGGAGCGTGCTGATCTGCGACGTCAAGCTCCTCAGCGAGCTCGCCTCCAGGAAGCTGCACAGCGCGCGGCTGGAGCTCGGCGACGGCTGGCGCTGGATCGACACGATCCTCGAGGCGCCGTGGGACGTGACCCGACAGTTCGGGCGCGTCAAGGGCAAGCCCGAGCCCCCGACCGACGCCGACAGTGCGCGCCTCGCTGAGCTGACGGCCGAGATCGACCGGCTCAAGCAGGCGGCCTACGCCCTCGGGGAGGACAACACGGCCGAGCGCGACCGGCTCACCGCCAAGATCGACAGGCTCGAAACCGACGCCGAGGCCCTCGACGACGAGATGCACTCCCGCGAGTCGTACAGCGTCGAGTTGATGGCCTGCTCCGGATGCATCGTGACGATCGACGGCGAGGGCGAGCTGATCATCCACAGGGGCTTGGTGCGCCGGCAGGACGAACACCTCGTGCCCGCACCCCAACCACTGGGCCAGGCCACCGGCGCCCCCGACCCCACCGCCGAGGCGGCGCCCCCCGCCGACGGCGCGAACGGCGGGCAGTCGGACCCGACCCCGCCGACGGCGCCCCCCTTGCCAGCCGTCGCGGGCACGCGCGACGACGAGCGGGAACACCCGGCGCCCGCCCCGAGGCCCGGCCGAGCGGCGGCGCCCCCTCCCGGCGCCGGATACCGCCCGCCGCAGTACGACCACGGCGAGCCCGACGAGCGCGCCGCGGCGACCCAGGAGGCGGGCCTTCGGCTGGGCCTGGCCGACGATCTGCGCCTGATCCGCACCGCCATCGTCAAGGCGTGCCTGGAGTGCGAGTTGGAGCTCGCCTTCGACCTCGCCGCGTACCAGATGGCCTCGGCCGTCTTCGGCGGGAGGCCGGACGGACCCCTGGCGATCGAGATCACCGCCACGCCGGACGTGCCCGAGGGCGTGGACCCCAGCGACCGGGAAGCCGTCGCGCAGAGGAGTCCCGGGGCGCGCATGCTGGCCGCGGAGGCCGCCTGCCTGAAGCTCGACTGGCTGCAGGCCCCGACCGCACGCGAGCGATTGCTCCAGTTCCGCGCGCTCAAGCCCAAGGAGCGCCGCAGGCTGTTCGCGGCGGCCGTCGCGCGGGCGCTCACGCCGCAGCTCGCCTTCGACCCCGGCGCGCGCCCGGAGACCGAGGCCATCGCCCAAGCCCTCGACATCCCATTCCACGAGCTGTACCGCCCCGACCTCGAGCACTTCTGGTGCCGCATGGGACGCCGGGAGATGCTCCAGGTCGCCAGCGAGACGCTGGGTGAGCAGTGGGCCGAGGCCCACGAGACCGACCGGAAAGAGACCCTCGCGCAGGCCATGGCCGACGCCTTCGGGGCCAGCCCGCCGCCGGCGTCGCTCAAGCTCGCCGACGACGCCCGCCAGCGGGCGCTCCGCTGGGCGCCGCCCGGCTTCGAGCCCGCCCGCGCCTCCGCCGCCGGCCCCCGATGGCTCCGACCTCGGCCCGTGGCTGACGCGCCTGTTCCAAGTGCTCGACACGCCGCCTCACCGTCGGCAAGCGAAGCTGGACGAGGACCTAACCTGCATTATTCCTGAGGTTGTCGAATCGGTCACGGGTGGGGTCTGATCGTCGGACGAGCGTAGCCTGCGGACTGTGTCGGCGGCAGGTTGCGGCGTGGTTGAGCCGCCGTGGCAGGGTGGGGGCGTGCCCGAAGCGTGCGGCAACGACAGCGCCGGCGGCTGCGGGGCGTCAGAGCGGCTGTGGGATTTGGCTGCAGACGGCAGGAGGACACGCTACCCGGCGCGCGCGCCAAGGGCGAGGGCGATGTGGTGCCAAGCATCGAGGTATGGCGTGGCCCGCGGCAGATGCAGGACGAGGCGGCGGACAGAGCGGCGGACGTCAACGCCGAGTTTGAGCAGCCGGTCGCGCAGCCACGTCACCTGCGTGCGAGCGCAGGCGGTGCGTGCGGCGCGCAAGCGGAGTTCCTGCATGAGCACGTAGGCGGCGGCCGTCAGGAAGACGCGCAACTGGTTCGCCCAGAACTTGCAGCAGCTCGTACGGTCGATCTGCAGACCGTCGAGCAACTCCTTGATGCGGTTCTCGATATCGCCGCGGGCACAGTAGATTTTCTCGTAGATAAAGCGCGGCGTCTGGCGCAGATTGGTGACGACGAAACGCGGGTTGTCGCGCGGCTCGCGGCCGGCGAGCCGCACGACTTCGGCTTTGATCACGACACGGCGCTCATGGTCCCACGTGCCCGCTCGATAGCAACGGGTGTCGGTGTAGACGCGCGCCGTCTGGTCGTCCTGCGCGCTCTTGGCCCGCGCCTCGACCATGGCGGGCGCGGCGTGCCGCAGCAGGACGGCGTTCTTGGCCATCGCCACGACGTAGTCGCGAGCCGCGGCTCGGCGTCGAGAAAGTCGAAGATTTCCGGGGTGGCAAAGCCCCCGTCGAGCCGGACGAGGAAGCGCGCCCGCGGAAACGCGCAACGCAGCAGCGGGAGCAACCGAGACAACACCCCCAGCGTCCCGTCGGCAGCCACCGCCTTGCCCGGCCGCAGCACAGCGGCGCACAGATACTGCTCGACCTCGCGGTCGAAGCGCACGAACGCCAGCAACGGGAGGTAACACCAGCTGTCGTAGTGGCTGTTGAAAAATGTCAACTGCTGCGCGCCATGCGTCCGGTCGTCGGTCGGGTCCAGATCGATCGTGATGCGTCGCGCCCGTCCGCCCAGTCGGCGCCGATGCCGCTCGATGACGCTCGCCGCCAACTCGCGCCCCATCCGATAGAGGGCCGAGCGGCCCGCGTCGTTCTCAAACCGCGAGATCGTCGGTTGCGACGCCAGCCGACCGCCGGCCACCGGGTCACGTCCCAGCAGCAGCTTGTGGATCGGATCGTCGGCGAGATGGTCGGCATCGTTGCCATCGGGATGGCCGCAGGCGATACCGAAGATCCGCTGGCCGACCAGGTCCTCGAGCGTGTGCCGAATCTTCTCCGGCGCGCGTTTATCCACCAGACAGCGGGCGAATGCCTTGACCAGGCCATACACCCGCTCGGCCGCCTTGAGCAACACGGCCCCGCCATCCGAACTCGCCTGCTCGCGGTCGAAGGTGGCCACGAGCGGCTTGTCAAACAGATCCGGGAACCGAACAGTCTGTGGTATCGTGGGGTTCGTCACGCAAGAGCCTCCGTTGTGCCAAAAACGTTTGTGGGCAACAGCGTTTTAGCACACGGAGGCTTTTGTGTCTCTACCGGGGCCGGGGTCCGTTGTGAATTTTCCAGGTTAGGGGCCCCTCAACGCCCATGCCCATGCCCCCCGCCCCGACGCTAGCCCGGATTTCTCACAGCCTAGAGGTCATGATGGAATTCAAGTAGGATGAGGAAATACTCGAAAACCGTGTGGATGCCGGGAGGATCGATGGGTCAGTTAGCCGCGGCCATTGAATTGACCTGGATCGTCTGGGTCTTGGAGTCCAGCGTGCCGACGACTGCTACCTTCTTTCCGGCAAACTCTCTTGATTTGTCCTGGTCGCTCAACAGATAGGTTGCTTTGCCGTCAAACAAAACGAACGGGACGGTGTGGTCATCGACGCAAGCGATGGTGCAGGCAGCGTCGGTCGACCCCATCCGCATTCCGGAATGATCGGCGCTGGGGCACTCGTCATCGGTGATCGTGCCTGAGAAAGTCTGTCTGCTCTGGGTTGCAAACATCGTGGCGGAGGCAAGAAGAGCGGAGGCAAGAAGACCTATCAGTAGGTATTTCATAAAGCTCACCCAAAGCGAAGTCATTCGCAACCTGCGGGAAATGGGGGAAAGGTGTCACACACCCCCCCCCCCGATTCGTGGTCGAAAACCCCGAGGCCGAGAAACTCTCTGCCGGTTATCGGCCATTTATCATGATGTGGGCGTCCGGCGTGCCCTCAAACATCAGCCAGGCGCCGCCCGCGTCGCGAACATTCGGCAGTCCGACTTCGTCCGCCATGAAGTTCGGCATGCCGATAAACGTGTGCCAGATGGCGGTGTCCTGGCTGTCGCCCCGGAGGTTATACCAAATGGTCCCGACTTCGGGCAGCTCACGCGTTCCGTCTTTCCCGGAGGCCACAACCAGATCCCTAATCCCTCCGGTGCCGCTGCTCGACAAGACAGGACGCCCGGCGGGCCTGCCTCCACTGGCCACTGCCAGCAGTGGCTGGGCCTTGGCCCCCATCTCCGCGAACGCTCGATTCTGCGCGATGCGCGCCATGTTGGCGTCGCTGCTGACGCACTCCACCGACCACGGCCGCTCTCCAGGCCAGCCGGTCAGGTCGTAGCAGATCATACGGCCGGGGCCGGGCCTCAAAACTTCAAACGTAAAGTCGGCAGCCGTGACGTCATCCTCCGGACTCTTCGCCGGATTCCGAATCCACTTAACGACCGTGGCGTTCCTGGCCATAGCCGCGTTCGGAGCGGCGAGCAACGGCTTTTCGATGGGGTCTTTCGTATCGGTCCGGCGCTCCTCATAGACCTGCGCCTGCGCCGGCGCGCTCATCGCGACCGCCATTACGCCGAGTACAAAAAGAGAGGTCGGTTTCATGTGAGTCCTCCAATCGCTATGCCTCAAAATCCGGGTGTCCGAAAGCCAGTAGCAGCATACCACGACGGCGCGTACTCTGTCTATTGAATGCTTCCGCCGACGGGCAGGCCGCTCGGTACGCGCTCGGGAATCGTGCGGTCGAACGACCCATCGCTCAGAGCAATTAAAAACTCTATCAGATCCACGTCTTCTTCGTCCACGTTCTGCAACTGGCGAAGCAGCGGATCGAGCTCCTCGTAGCTGACGTTCGGGTTCCGGGACTCCCCGGCGATGGTGGATTCATAGAACCCCACGACGGCGTTCAGCGTCCGGAACATGCCATTGTGCCCGTATGGGAAGGTCAATTCGAGGTTTCGCAGCGACGCCGTGCGAAACGCATAGCTGTCGCACGCTGCTCGGGACGCTGCAGTACGCGGCTCCGGAGGAGCTGCCGGGCAAGGAGGGTTCTGCGCGCCTCCGTCGGAGGCGGGCGTTGTGGCACCTGATGCAAGAGCGGGGTTGTCGGGCACGCCCATGACATGCAGTTTGTAATCGGAGAACATGGGCCCGTTGTGGCACCTGATGCACCCGATCTCCTCGAAGCGCTGCATTCCGCGGACCTGTTCCCGCGTCATGGCGCTGCGGTCGCCGCGCATGTAGCGGTCGAACGGCGCGTTGTTGGCCAGCAGCGACCGCATGAACGCCGCTATCGCCCTGCCTAGGTTTTCCGCGGTGACCGGCTGTTCGCTGCCGAAGGCCTCGGCGAACAAGCTCGGGTACTCGGCGTTGGCCTGGAGCTTCGCCACCACTCTCGCGAGAGCCTCATCCTCCGGGTAGGTGTCCCCTCGCATTTCCTCAAACGACTTGAGCGGTTCGAGCGCCTGCGATTCGAGGCTGCTGATGCGATTGTCCCAGAACGCCGGCGCAGTCGCCGGGTCGTAGCGGCCCGATTCATCGATGCCGTTGAAAGCAACGTTCAGAACCGTCGGACTATTGCGTTTGACGAGATGCCCGTCACGCCGGAAGCGGCCCCGGCCGGTGCCCGTCACGCCGAGCGACAGGTCGCGGTCCTCCGCATAGGCGTTTGTGGGATGATGGCACGTCGCGCAGGCTACGTCTTGGGGTCCCGACAAAAGCGGGTCCCAGAACAGCAGCCTTCCCAGCTCAACTTTTGCTGGGGTCGTCGGGTTATATCCCGGCGCCTCCTGCGTCGACGGCAGCGCCGACACACTGTGTTCAACGGCACCAGCTTCTTGTCCAACGGCACCAACTTGCATGAAAAGGAGTACGGCGACCGTAGCTGCTGCGACCAGCAGTCCGGTAGGGTGTTTCGCTCCGAACAAAACCTCACGGAATTGGCTTTTCGTCATTGCTGCCTCCTATCGCACGCGCTACTACGATTTCTGGCTCTTCCGCAGAATCTGTGGACCCCAATCGGCACCAACGGACCGCGTCATGCCGTTCTTGCGCCCGATCTGGACATTTTTCGGCACTCGGGCTCCTGGGATCGAAGTGATGGTCACTTTGCGGGACCCGGATCAGGCCCGTTGCAGGCTGGCCTGTCGAAGCTGCCGGACCCGTGGACGCAAAGAGCGCGCCCACAGGTCCTTGGAAACCGTCCTCGGGCTGAGCCCCGCCTGTCGGGGCAGAAACTGTGGCCAGCTGGCCCGGCTCCGGATGAGTGAAGGCTTGTGGTCACGCACACGATCACCACCACATCTTGGGCTCGTCCGGGCAAGTTTTCTTAGGAAACCCGCCAAAACCGCGGGTTCCGGCACGCTGCAGAAGACGCCGCGGCGAAGCCGTCGTTGCGTCAGCTGGCTGAACCAACTCTCGACGAGGTTGAGCCACGAGGCTCCCGTCGGCGTGAAGTGCAGTTCGAAGCGCGGGTGAGCCGCCAGCCAGTGGCGAACCGCCTCGTGCTTGTGGGTCGCGTAGTTGTCCAGGATGACGTGCAGGGTGAGGTCGCGCGAGAACGCGCGGTCGAGGCGCCGCAGGAACTTCAGGAATTCCTGGTGCCGATGCCGGCCGTGACACTGGCCGATGACCTTGCCGGTCAGCACGTTCAGCGCAGCGAACAACGTCGTCGTTCCGTGCCGCTTGTAGTCGTGGGTCATGGTGCCGCAGCGGCCCGGCTTCATCGGCAGGCCCGGCTGCGTGCGGTCCAGGGCCTGAATCTGGCTCTTCTCATCCACGCACAGCACCACGGCCTGGTCCGGCGGGTTCAGGTACAGGCCCACGATGTCGGTCAGCTTCTGGACGAACGCCGGGTCCTTCGACAACTTGAACGTCGTCACGCGATGCGGCTGCAGACCGTGCGCGTCCCAGATGCGCTGGACGGTGGAGCGGCTCACGCCGGCCGCCTTGGCCATCGAGCGGCAACTCCAGTGGGTGGCGCCCGGCGGCGTCTCGTGCAAGGTGGAATGCACGATGGCCTGCACTTGGTCGGCGGTGATCTCGGGTTTACGGCCGCGGCCGGGGCGCACCGCACCCACCGAGTCCAAACCCTCGGTACGAAACCGTGCCCGCCAGTCCAACACGGTCGGCCGGCTGATGCCGAGTGCGGTCGCGATGCGACTGTTGGCAACGCCGTCACCGGCCATCAGCAATGCCTTGACCTGGGACACCACGCGGTGCGGCGCTGTCGCACTGCGCGCCCACATCTCCAGCGTGCTCCTGTCTTCGGCGTCGAGCGGCAGCGGTGCGGCGGGGTGGTTCATGCCCACCCGCATGCTACTCAAGGCGCGGCTAACCGTCAAGCAGTTTTTGGGGACACACCACTAGCCCGCATAATTCTTGAAGCTGTCGAATCGGTCGCCGGCGAGCCTGATCCTCGATCGAAGGCAGTCTTCGGTGGCCGCACGTAGTAGGTGGCAGCGTGGTGGAGCGGTGTCGCGGGCTCACGACGAGCACGAGGGCGCCCGACGCCGACAGCTTCGCCCCCGGGCGCGCTTGCGTGGCTTCCGGGGAGGCGGCAGCGACGACGGCGCGCTACCCGGCGCGCGCCCCGAGTGCGAGGGCAATGTGGCGCCAAGCGTCGAGGTCGGGCGTCGCCCGCGGCAGATGCAGAACGAGGCGGCGGACGGAGCGGACGACGTGGACACCGAGCTTGAGCAGTCGGTTACGCAGCCACGTCACCTGGGTGCGGGCGCAGGCGGTGCGTGCGGCTCGTAGCCGTAGTTCCTGCATGAGTACGTAGGCGGCGGCCGTCAGCAAGAGACGCAGCTGGTTCGCCCAGAACCTGCTGCAGCTCGTGCGGTCGATCTGCAGACCATCGTGCAGCTCCTTGATGCGGTTCTCGAGGTCGCCCCGGGCGCAGTAGACCTTCTCGTAGACGAAGCGCGGCGTCTGGCGCAAGTTGGTCACGACGAAGCGCGGGTTGTCGCGCGGCGGCCGGCCGGCGAGCTGCACGACTTCGGCCTTGATCACCACGCGGCGCGTGCGGCTCCACGTGCGGGCGCGATAGCGGGTATCGAGGTAGAAGTGCGCGGTCTTCTCGTCGAGCGCATTCTCGGTGCGGGCCGCCACCAGGGCGGGCTCGGCGTTGCGCAGCAAGACGGCGTTCTTGGCCATCGCCACGACGTAGTCGAGCCGCGGCTCGGCGTCGAGGAAATCGAAGACCTGCGGGGTGGCAAAGCCGCCGTCGAGCCGAACGAGAAAGCGTGCCTTGGGAAACGCGGTCCGCAGCAGCGCGAGCAACCGACACAGCACACTGAGCGTCCCATCGGATGCCTGCGCGTTGCCGGGTCGCAGCACCGCCGCGCACAGATACTGCTCCGCCTCGCGGTCGAAGGTCACGAAGGCCAGCAGCGGCAGGTAGCACCAGCTGTCGTAGTGCCCGAGCACCGTTGGAACGCAAGTGAAATAGTGTTGACACCGAAGGGTTGGTGGTGTCCGGCGGCGGATCCGGCAGAGGGATCGCGAAATGGATGTCGACGCGGCCGTCCTCGACCATCACCCGCTCGAGCACGGTGCGGACGAGTTGTTGCCGGGCGTCGAAGTCGAGCGTGGCGAGCGGACCGCGGATGGTATCGACAAAGGTCTCCAGGTCGGCCTGGAGTTGCGCCTGCTGCTGTGCTGTCTTCCGCTCCGGGCGCACCGCGCGCCGGGACTCCTGCTCCCTCGGCGTCGTGCGTGCCGACGGGCCGCCGGCTACGTACCAGGCGGACTCTCCGGCCGCGTCGTTCAGAACCTCCTCCAGGCGCACCGGTCCGTACCCCGTGCGCTCGACGGAGAGATTGCGGTGGCGCCTGGTCGGGCCCGCCGCGCCGCGCAGGTGGCCGTGGACGTTCACGGTGTTCGGCGGCACCCGGCGCAACGGCGAGTGAGTGAGGACGAGGACCGGGCGCACGCGCCGGCGCCACTCGGCCAGCAGCGCGCGGTTCATGTGCCTGACGCTTCGGAACGGCGGGTCCCAGGCCTCGATCACCGCGCGGTCGCCGAGGTGGAGGTCGGACCAGATCCACGTCCGGCGGGGGTGCGGGTGTAGAATCGTGATCGTCGTCTTCGTCAGGATCTGCCGTACCGGATGTTTGTCCGCGGCGCCCTGCCCGCGGGCCGCGGCCGGTTCCGCGGTCAACTCCGACATCCACCGATCGCGGACCTCCTCGCGGTCATCCCGGCCATCCGGGCCAGTCCAGCCGATCCGGTTTCGGCGGTGCTGGGCCCGGCGGCGGCTTCCGCGATCCGGGCGGCGCCGGTCCGCGGCGAAGGAGTGGGGGGCGCCGGACGGAAGGTTTCCGTCATGAAACGGGCATGAACGAGTTCGAGCTTCAAGGGCTCTACCAGCGGCAGCTGGCCGCCCAGGTCGCGGACGTGCGCCTCCCCGCCCACGACCGGAACGCTGCGGCGGCCGTGCTGGCCGCATCCAGGCGGCTGCTGGGCGCGATGCTGCGCCCGGGGGACGAACACCGGACCTGGGTGTTCTCCGACCCGCACTTCGAACACGAGGCGAGCGTCGCCATCTTCGGCCGCCCGTTCCGGGGCTGCCACCACGGCGACGGCTACCTGCTGGAGCAGTGGACGCGCGACGTGCGGGACCACGACACGGTGCTCTGCCTGGGTGACATCGCGATGGGCCGCCCCACGGACGGCCTGATCGACCGCCTCCGGCGTAGGCCCGGCCGCAAGGTCCTGGTGGTCGGGAACCACGACCACGCGCACATCCCCCGCCTCCGGCGGGCGTTCGAGGTGGCGGCGTGCGCCCACCTGGCGGGCGAGCCCCACCTGCTTTTCACCCACGTGCCCTTGGACGCCGTGCCCGCCGGCTGCGTGAACGTCCACGGGCACGTCCACCGGAAGACGTCGGTGGACGACGCCCGGATCAACGTGTGCGTCGAGCAGATCGGGTACCGGCCGATCCCCGTGGCGGACCTGAGAAGGCTGGCCCACCGCCTGGATCGCGCGCCCTTGGGCGGGAACGCCACGACCGACCTCTTCATCGCGTGGGCGAAGGGCTGGCCGGGCGCCGGAACAGCCGCCGGACAGGGGGACGCGCCGTGACCGACGCGCCCGGCGCGACCGGGCGCGGGCACGCGGCGGCGGAGCCCCGCAGCCGGCCGACGCTCGAGCCGGACGAGCTGCGGTGGCTCGAGAACTACCTCGAACGGCTGAGGAAGGCACCGGGTGGGATCCTCGAGCGACTCCTGGTGTACGGGTCGAAAGCGCGGGGAGACGCCGGACCGGCGAGCGACGTCGACGTCCTGGTGCTCGTCGGAGACGCCCCGGACGCCGTGCGGCGCGCGCGGGATCTGATCTACGGAGACGACGACGCCGGCGGCGTCGACCACAATGTCGTGGTGCGGACCGAGGCCGACTGGCTCCGGGACATCGACAGAGAGCTGCCGTTCCCGAGGAACGTCGAGGCCGAGGGAGTCCAGATCCATCCGGTCCGCCGACCGGCGCGAAGACGGCCGGGCGAGCGTCCGCCGGTGACCCTGAAGGGCATCCGGCACGCCGTGCCGGTATGGCTGAAGGAGGCCCGGAGCGACCTCGAGGCGCTCGAACACCACATCGAGCGGCTGAAGGACGGGCGGTTCGACGACCCCGGCATCGCGGCCCGCCCGGCTTTCGACGCGGTCTTCTTCTCCGCCATGGCGTGGTGCCTCGTCAGAGGCGTGAGCGTCGTACGGCGAAGGGATCTCCCGGCGAGCGTCGAGCGGCACCTGATCGAGCCCGGGGTGCTGGACCCCGGTTGGCGGGATCGCATCCGAACGCTCTGGGAGGCCTGGAAGGCGGAGGTCGACTGGAACCCGGACAGGGACGCCGAGACGACGATCGACGACGCCGCCGGGTGGGCCGAGACGGCCCGGGACTTCTGCGGGCTCGCCCGCGAAGCGATCGCGGCCGACGGCATCGACGTCGACCCGCCGGAAGAAGCCGGCACGGGCGGGAACGCCGCCGAGCCTGCGGCGGCGCTGTGAATGGAGGGAAACCTCGGCGCCGGCCAAGTTCTCGCGCGGCTGTCCGCCCCGGGCATCGGTCCGGGGCCGACATGGCGCGGGCTGTGTGGTAGTTTCGCGACGAGGAGGTGCGCGCGATGGCCGACGGCGAAGTGGCGTGGGACCCGGTGGCGAGGCCGGGGTGGTCGACAATCGTGGGCTAGATCACCCGGGCCGCCACCGCGGCCATCGGCGTGGTGGCAGTGCTCACGACCGCCATGGCGACGTCCGCTTTAGCGCGGGCGCAGGACGCGACCTTGGAACGGCCTGGTCGTCGCCCCCGAAGCGCGGTGCACTCCGTACGACAGCGGCGACTACCGGTACAGCCAGTCGGTCGAAGACCGCATCGTCCGCAGCCTCGGCGGCGTTTACGGGACCGTACACCGGGCGCTGGTTCGGGACGAAGCGGGAGACCGAAATCGAGCACATCGTGGCCCGGTCCGAGGCCCACGACAGCGGCCTCTGCCGAGCCGACCGGGCGACCCGGAGGCGGTTCTCCGAGGACCTGCGGAACTGGCGGCTGGCTGCCGCCGATGAACCGCTGCTGGTTAGTTAAGTTAGCGGCACGCGTCGACGACGTGAAGCGAGCCTACGGCCTGACGGTCGACCGCCGCGCGCGCGACGCCCTGGCACACACGCTGGCGGGATGCGAAGACACCGGAATCGACATGGCGCAACGACGAACCGTTGCGGTTGCGGCGGCGTCGCCCAACCGCGGGCCGACGTGAAGCGAGCCTACGGCCTGACGGTCGACCGCCGCGCGCGCGACGCCCTGGCACACACGCTGGCGGGATGCGAAGACACCGGAATCGACATGGCGCAACGACGAACCGTTGCGGTTGCGGCGGCGTCGCCCAACCGCGGGCCGGTGAACCCCGCCGCCCAGACCGACGCGCTCGCCCGGTACGACGACAACGGCAACGGCCGAATCACCTGTGCCGAGGCCCGGCGCCACGGCATAGCGCCCGTGCCTCGGAGCCACGCGGCCTACCGGTACATGCGGGACGGCGACGGCGACGGCGTCGTCTGCGAGTAGGCGACCCACGAGTGCCGACGACCGGCCGAGCCATGGCTCCTTCAAACGGCGAATCCCGAGCCGCGACGAACAGCTCGCGACTGATGGTCTCAGCAGCCGAGATCCGCGACCTCTGGGAAGCCGAGCTGTCGGAAGAAGCCAACCGGCTGAACAAGCCCGAGCCCGAACCCTGGGCCGAACTCCCCTACATGCGCTGGCACTTGGCCCGGTCGGCCATCCCGGTGATCGAGGTGGACGCCGACCGGACGTGGGTCTGGAGCGACCTTCACCTGGACGAGGACGCGGTCATCATCACCGGACAGCGGCCCTACAACAGCACGACAGCGATGAGCCGAGCGCTCCTGGCCGCATGGCGGGCGACCGTCAAGGACCAGGACACGATCATCTGCCTGGGCGACGTCGCCCACCCCGATTTCTGGACCGACCCCCGCCACTTGGGCGACTTGCAAGCCTGCCCCGGACGACGGATTCTCGTCATGGGCAACCACGACGTGGGGCAGACCGACGAGCTGGACCGAGCCGGCTTCACGGAGCGCCACTGGGCGCTGATGCTCGACACCGATCCACCAGCCGCGCTCACACACGCGCCGCTCAAACGACGACCCATAACGGCCGGCAACATCCACGCGCACCTGCACGGCGCCGAGGAGGTCTCGCACCGACACGCCAACGTGAGCGTCGAGCGCACGGGCTACCGACCGCTCCGGCTCAGCGACGTCTGCGGCGTCTCATGAGCCCGCTCTGAGGGCCCGGCGATCGCTCTACTTGGCATCCGCCGGGAACAGATCCTCCATGAGAGCTCAACTCGCATCACGCAGCGCGCCGTGATTCGCGTGCTGTTGGCGCGTACTTGTTGCTCACGGTAGGCTCGCGCGCGAGCCGGTGTCGCCAGTCGGCCAGGGTTTCGGCTGACACTCCGAGGGCTGTCGCGGCGGCCTCGCCGATCACGCGCCGGGCCGGGCAGGTCTCTGCCTCCCGCATCGGTAGAAGCTCGACGTTCTTCACCTGCTCGAAGGCCTCTCGCAGGTCTGTCCACGCCGGGTTGTCCGGCTTTGGGATGCGGATCTCACGGAGATGTGCCATTGACCACATCGGGTACGTGAGCTTTCGGGCTCTCCGGTTCATGAGCATCAGCCGTGCGGGCGTCGAGTTCCACCATGCCGTGAACCCTCGTGCTTGGCTCTCGCCTTTCCTACCGACTGGCACCCAGTTCCCGAAAGCGGGCTCTCTTGACCACACGGCTGTCAGTCGTCCGCTGATTGTGTCGAAACTGGTCGCTACCACCACATGCTGTCTCATTCGGCAGTACTTCGCGTACTCGCGCTCCTTTCCCGGTTTCGGCGTGTACCAGACATCCGGCTGGCCTTCGAGCGTCCGGCGGACGATGTTGCTCACGGAGTGGAAGCCCTGAACGGCTCCGCGCTGTAGTCGCAGCTTCCGCGAATCGCCCGCCCGTCCGGCTCGAAGGTGAACTGGCGGTCGGCAGGTTCCAGCCCTGTGTTTCGCTCGATGTGCTGGATTGTCTCCGCGAGCGTCCCGTCGTACCACTGCGCTGGCGTCCAGTCGCCCGCTCTCACGCGGTTCGCGGGCCACCGGCACACGCTGCCCCAGTCATAGTGGCGGCCCGACAGGATCGCGTTGATGGCTTCGAGCGTTTCGCCGATCGCGGCCTTCGGTTCGGCGTTCACGCCTGGCATCTGGGCGAGCGACACGAATTCAGTCGGCTTCTCGGGGCCTGAGCCCTTTCGCCTCGCGATTAAGAGTGCTTCGTGGTAGTTGCTGTTTTCGGCGAAGTTTGGGCGCTTTGGGTCGTGGCTCGTGATGATCCGCTCGATGTGGAACCGCTCGGCGAGGAAGCGCCGTTCAGCTAGGCCCGATGCGCATGTGCAGGCCGTGACTGGCAGTACCTTCGCTAGCACGCCGGTCTCGCGGTTCAGCGCGTGTTCCGCTAGTGGTGTGAAGAACGTGCTGATGCTGTTCGCGCTGATGACGCTGCCCGCGGTCGGGTCCCGTCTCGATGTCTCGGCTTGGATCGCGCTCTCGTGGGCCTGCATTTGCTTCGTCGTCGCCGCCCCGAACTTCCGCGCCCGCTTCTGGTTGTCCGTGAACGGGGGGTTCATGATCACGAGGTCCAGGTCCTTCGGCTGGAATTCGATCCGCTCGTCGGCGTCGACGTGGGCGGCGTCGAGCTGCTCCATCGACCGCCCAGGGTTCAGGAGCCCGTGGAGGCTGTCGGGGTCGTCGGCAGCGGTCAGGAGTTCCAGCGATCCAGCGCGAACGTCGCCGTCCGCCTGCGGCCCGTGGGGCATCGTCCCGAGGTTCATCCGCCGGTAGTCGACGGTCGGCGCACCGAGTGTCAGGTTGCATGCTGCGAGCTGGATGGCGTGTGCGTTGATGTCGAGTCCACAGAGGACATCCTCGACGATATCCCGGTGCAGGTCGGGGTCGTCGAGTGCTGCTGCTCCCGCTCGTGCGGTCTGGGCCTTGACGGCCTGCAGGGCCGCCATCAGGAGTGTTCCGGTGCCGTTCCGGGCGACGCTGCCGGGATGGCACCGCGTGCGCGTGGAGCTTGACCCGAACGGCCAAATGCACGCCGCGGTAACCCACGAGGGCTCCATGCTCACGGCGCCGGAACGACCGGACATCAAGAGGGACATCCACCTGTTCTGGCTCGACCCCGAAGACGAACCCGAACGCAGAACCGCAGCCCGGGACTTGGCCCGGTACTTCATCCTGGGATGGACGAAAACCGAGAGCGCCATCGCCCGCGAACTCCACGAGCGGACGGACGACGTCTACCCGGAACTCTCGCAGATCGGGCTCGAACACGAGATGCTGCTCAAGCGGCTCGTAAGGAGCCGGAGCGTCTCGACGAGGACGAGTGGGACGAACTCGAGGGATGCGGCGACCTCGCGATGCGGATACTGGGCTGGTCCCAGACGTGAGCCAGCGCGACGGACACGCACGATGAGAGCGGACACGGTCGTGCCGAGAGTCGAGACAGGCGACCGATCCGCGGGGTCCACGGACCCGTGCCCGCCTCGCGCGACCGCTGAAACGGCAAAGCCGATCCGGATCGTTGGATCCAGGTCCAGGGCAGATGGATACAAACCCGACAAACCAAAGTCATGGCGTTCCTCCCGGCGCGAGCCCGACACCTCAAGCCGACGTTGAACTCTCAGCTCTCGAGCAAACCGACCTCGGCTAAGTCCCGCCCGTCGAACAACGATCCGACCACGATGTCGATACCGGAGCTGTGAACGATCCGACCACGATGTCGATACCGGAGCTGTGAACAACCGTTCCTGGACCGACGGGAGCGCTCTCCAGAGCGGGAGCCCAACCAGAGGGCGCTGTCCTCCGGCCAGCGCCCGGTCTCCGGCCGCCACGTCGCCCAGCGCCTGCTGGCGAACGGCTGGACACTGCGATCGATCAGCAACCGCAGCCCGGGCCCAGAGGACGATCCATACAACGGGCAGGTCCGACGGATCGGCTACACGCACGACATCGACCGCCTCGCGACCGAGATGAGCGGCTGCCGGGCACACGGGCCCGTGGCTGTCGCACCTGCAGGCCGTCGATCAGTCGGCCGTGCTCATCGAGGCGGCAGCGCGAGCCGGCGTCGAGCGGCTCGTCTGGACGTCCATCACCAACCCCGGCCAGGACCCGGACCTGTCGTACTTCGCCGGCAAGGCCGTCGTTGAGCAACTCGTGCGCCGGAGCGGCCTGAGCTACGCCATCCTGCGGCCGGCGTGCTTCTTCGGCGGGGGCGGGATCCTCATCGACAACGTCGCGCGGGCCGCCCGGCGCCTGCCGTTCGTGCCGATACCGGACGGACCGCCGTACCGGATTCGCCCGATCCACGTCGAGGACTACGCCGACCTCGTGGTGGAGGCGGTCGCCTCCAGCGACGACTACACGATCGACGCGGTCGGTCCCGACCGGCCCGAGTTCGGTGACCTCGTTCGCGAGGTGGCCGAGGCCGCGGGCGGCCGGGCGAAGGCCCTGCGGCTGCCCATGAAGGCGTGCCGACTGAGCTACGCCGTCGCCGGCCGGATCCTGGAAGAGACCGTCCTGAGCGACGACGAGCTGACCGGGCTGTCGCGCAACTGTCGCGCCTCGAGGGCGGAATCGACCGGCAGCACGAGCCTCCTGGACTGGACCCGGACGACCCACCAGGAGCTGGGCCGGCGCTTCCGCCGGGAACTCGGCCGGCCAAGGCAGTAGCCCCGGCGCTCTCGACCCCAAGACGGCCCCAAGACGGCCTTCTTCAGCTCAACCGCCTTCAGGGCCGGCGGAGCCTCCCGTCCGTAGCGTTCGACAGCGACCAAGTGACCTCGAACACCCGCGGCCGGATCTCGTCGAGATTCACCAAGTCGGGCGTGCCGCCAAGCAGCGCTCCGCGGCCATCGGCGCTACTCCGGTCCGTGTGCAGATGGCAGACATCGCTGCGGGGTCAGGAACTCGCCCGGCCTCCGGGGCAACGGCGACACGGCCCACAGCTTCCCTGTCAAGACCGCCACCGTCGGAGTCAGCCGCGTTCGCGGTCACGAAGCGCGTGCTCGAGGGTGACCCCATTCGACAGGTACGCCGTGATCCCCGTCGCCCGGAACGTGTGGCAGGACGTCGAGGGCGGCAGCCCCGCGGCCGCGG
Source organism: Vicinamibacterales bacterium (assembly GCA_965206705.1). GTDB lineage: Bacteria > Acidobacteriota > Vicinamibacteria > Vicinamibacterales > UBA8438 > JAJEEA01. The sequence continues at coordinate 706,233 of CBDBKJ010000004.1, forward strand.
CGCGCCGCTTGATCATCGCCAGCACGAGCCGCCGGTCGAGCGCCCGGCCCGTCAGCCGCCGCCCCGCCAGGTCGACGGTCTGGAAGAGCGCCACCTTCGGCTCCTCGAGCCCGCCCGCCTCGACGTAGGCGTCGAGGGCCGCCGCCCGGCCGTGGGCTGGGACGTCGTGCCGCTTCCCGCCCTTCTCGTGGAAGCTCAACCAGCCCCGGCTCCCCTGCCCGAAGTAGTCACTCACCCTCGCGAAGCTGTACAGCATGACCGAGAGCAGCGCCCCGTCCCGGAGCCCAGCCAGGGCGCCCGTGTCGATTCGACTCGAGGAGCTTCCTCGCCTCCGCCGGCGAGAGCACCGGCGTCGCGCCCTTCGTCACGACGTGCTTCGGGCCGCGGACGGCCGCGGCGGGGTTCACCGGGAGGACTTGGCTGACGACGAGCCAGTCGCCGAGCATGCGGATCGCCGCAACGTGCTCCGCCCGTTGCGACCGCCGACGACGCGGCCGCCGGCGCCAGAGCCTCTGTCGTCATGCCACCTCTCCCCCGCCGACTCAACGACCGACGAGTGCCTGCAACCGCCCCAAGTCGTTCCCGAGCGCCTGAGCCAGCCCATAGAGGCGCGCCAAGGCGTCCTCCGCCCTGTCGAACCGCACCTGGATCCGGCCGCGAGCAACGGAGACCCTCGTGCAGGTTCGCGAGCTTCGCGCTCATGGTCTCGGTGGGCACCTTGTACCGGACCCCGGTCAGCCGGGCCTTCTGGAGCTCGGCGGCCAGGCGCGCGTCTCTCCTCGTCGCCGCACAACGCCGTTCCGGCTGCGGTGCTTCTTGAGCTGCTGCAGGAGCCTGGTCCGGCGGCAAGGTCCGTTGGTTGCCGACGAGCTCGGCCCCGAAGGTCTGCATGAACGCGGCGGCGCGGACCTTGCCGACGCCGAAGAGCTGTTCGATGTCGCGGCGCGTGACGAGCTGCCGATCGAGCGCCTCGAGCTGGCTGATGGCGTCGCGGATGGCGAGGAGCCACCGGGCTTCGCGGGCACGGTAGACGGAGAACGGACCCTGGCAGCGGCGTGCACGGGTTCGCGCGGGCGACTGTCGCCCAGAACATCGACCCGCCGTCCGACGTACCTGGCCGGTTGTGCGACCGGCTCGATGGCTGGGCCGGCGACGGCGGTTCCGGGCAGGCTCGAGGTCTCCGTCTCGAAGCCTGCGACTACCTCGAAGGCCACACGCCCACGTTGCGGATCGGGCGCCCGAGGGTCGCGACGGGCTCGTCGACGTCTCTCGCCCGCCGGGCTTCAGTCGCGAACGCCCTCTCCCGCCATCGCCGCCGCGATCTGCGCGCCTATCGCCTCGCGGGCGTCGCGGACTGGCGAACCGACCGCACGGACGTAGCGATCCGCCATCGCCGTCGTCTTGTGACCGAGCAGGTCGCGCAAGACGTGCGTTCCGACTCCAGCCGCCGCCGCCCGCGTCATGACCGTGCGCCGCAGGTCGTGCAAGCGCACGTCGGCCAAGCCCGCGGCCCTGACCGCTTCGCCGAAGTGGACGTGCACTGGCCGGTAGCTGAGCGGGGCGCGGCCCGTCGTTGTGAACGCCCAGTGGCAATCGTTCACCAGCAAGAGTCCCCGCAGGATGGCGAGCGCCGCAGCGGGCAGGTCATGCTGTCGTCGCCCGGTCTTCGTCTCCGGCATGGTCAGGCGTGACTGCTCGAAGTCTACGTCTTCCCATCGAATCGCCAGCACTTCCCCGATACGCAGGCCCGTCACCGCGGCAAACCGGATCGCCGCGACCGATGCCGGATACGCCCCGGCCATGTCGTCGAGCGCCCGCGAGAGCGCCGCCAGCTCGGACGGTGCGAGGGTGCGGTCCCTCGGGGTCTCCCGCGCCCGCTCGACGCCACGGGCGGGGTTCGTGTTCTGCGCTCGCCACTCCCACCGCTCAAACTGACGAAACACCCTCGACGTGAACGCCAGCACCCGATTGCGTTGCGTCCGGGCCAACCCCGAGACCATGCGCTCGACATGCCGGCGCGTCACGTTGGCGACCTTCAACGCCCCTAGCGCCGGCCGGATGTAGCGCTTCGCCGCGTAGCTGTATTCTCGAATCGTCTTGGGAGCCATCCGCCCCAGTCTGACCCGCTCCGGCGCAAACTCCCCGAAGAACCGATCGAGCCCCTCACCGACCGTGGGGGCTTCCCGTTCTTCTCGCCGGGTCTCCAGCGGATCATGTCCATCCCCTCGGATCGACGCCAACTCCCGCGCCGCTCGCTGGCGTGCGTTCCGCAGCGACAGCTCCCCAACCCGCCCGATGCTGGCCCGGCGCTGCCGGCCCCCGGTGCGGTAGTCGATCACGTAGCGCTTCGCCCCGCCCGCGCTCACCTTCACGCCGAATCCCTTCACCGTCGCGTCCCACAGTATCCGCGTCCGCCCGTCCGGCTTCGCCTCCCGGATCACCCGCTCGGTCAACATCGCGCGCCGCCCTTCGAGTCCAATCAGTCAACAATCAGTCAACACTTTGGGCAGCATACACCCCCAATCCGATGCATACAACGGCATCCGACGGATAGGCCATCTGGCGTGTTTCCATAGATTTAGGAGCATGAATACGCAACGGCCGGCAACCGCCCACAACCGTCGAGAACAGACTTTTAATCAGATGGTCGCTGGTTCGATCCCAGCGCGGCCCACCAATAGAATCAATAACTTACGAGAACTCGCCAACCTGAGTGGTCATCCATGTCGGCACTATGTGGGCACTGGAAGCGACCGGTGACCCGCCTCCACCGGGACCGAATGGGGGGCACCGCCCCGCCGTCGTCGTCACCGGTGATTGTCAAGCTCCGGGCGTACGGTGCCACCAACCCCGGCTGCCCCGCCACCGTGCCCGTCGCCGTCATCTGCTGGTCCGGGCCGTACATGTCGTCGTCGACTGCCTGAATCGTCACCGCGCTCTGTGTCTGCCCGGTGGCAAACTTCAGACTCCCGGTTCGCACTCAGCGTGAGGCCTTCCGCGTCCGCGGCGGCTACAGCCGAGGCCGTCACCGGTTCGCTCGCCGCCGGGTTGAGGACCGCGGTGACCGTGCTAACGCCGTCGTTCTCTCGGATTCCGTCCGGGGTCAGCACGAGCGTCACGGTCACCGGCCCCGTCGGGGGCACTACCCCGCTGTCGTCCGTCGTCCATGATCTTCCGCATCCGCGGCAAGACCCGCAGTACGCCGTTCCCCTCCGTCACCGTGCCCGACACCTCGACGGTCTTCTTCTACCCGGCCTGGGTGCCGTCGAGCGCGGTGATCGTCACCGTTCCCACCCTCCTTGGTCTCGCCCGCCGCAATCGTGAACCCCCGGTTGTAGCTGAAAGAACGAAACCGTTCCCGACGTCGCAGACACCTCACGCCAGAGTCGCCGACGCGACGTTCGCAAGGCCTGCCGCCGAGACTTGCTCGCAGGAGACAATCCGAAACGCAATCGATGTCACACCCCGACGGATTCGCTCCACGGCCCGGTCAACGTCGCCCTGACCTCGGGGTCTTCCCGCCGTTCTCCTCGGTGGTGGTCGGGCTCAGCTCGAGAACACACCCGGTTGTCGGTTCGTCATCGCTGACCATCAGCGCCGCCGCCTGACCCGCCGCGCCGCCGCCCGTCGCCGCCCACGCACCTCAACCGTCTTCTGCGGCGCGTCGCAATCCTCCGAACCCGCCGATACCGTCACCCGTTCCCGCCTCGCACCAGGCGCCTGAAGCATCGCGGTCACCGCGCTCTAGCCGCCGTTCTCGCCCGCCGACGCCGGCGCGAGCTTCGTAATCAGCAGGTCAGCGGTTCGAGTCCGCTCGCCGGCTCCAGCCCTTAGCCCTTGGTATTCGGTTACCGGGTGCTCGATCCGTTTTCGCCCGTAGAAATGGGACCAAAATGGACCGGGCGGGCGGGAGAGTCACGGCGGAGTGAGGTTGCGCCCTGCGCAGATTGTCGATTGGGCGGGCCGGTTTTTGCCGTATGGGAACAGTCAGTCTGCCCGGTTGGCGTGCCCTGCAAGCGGGTCCGGCGGGGGCGTCCGCTCCCCCGTGCGGCGCGAGGCCCCGCGGGTCTTCTTCGGTGGCGGCGCCGCAAACGGGGCGCGGCCGGAACCGACGTTGCGAATTGCGGCGAGCGTCTTGTGGGCGTTTCCGTCGGTTCGGCGACGAAACCCACGTGTAGCGGGCGCGGGCGGTTGCGGCCGGCTCGGCGTGAGATGAGTGAGTGCGGACCGGGGCCCGCAGGGGACGGGCTTGCCCCGTCAGGAGGGCGGCGGCAGCGCAAAAGCTTCGGGCACGACGGGTTCGGGGGCGCACAGCATCGTCGTGATCAGTGCGCGCGGGTCGAGGTGGCGTTGGCGGGCGGTACGCACGACGCTGGCCAGCACCTGCTGGTCTGCGGGGCGGATGGCCTGTTCGGCCCGCCAGTTTGGTGGCGTCGATCGACGGGTCGCACAAGAAGAGGAACACCGCCGGGAATTCGTTGGCCAAGTGCTTGGCGAAGCGCTCGGCGGCGGCCAACGGCGGCGCGGTGTCGATCAGCGGCCGAGCCGGGCGGCGAGCCGACCGCGGGCCGACGCCAGACCGTGCTCACTGATTTCGCCCGCGTTCGAGCGGTCCCGCAGGGCGAGGCCGTCCCGAAGGACCGCCTGCACCGCGCCCGCCCACGGGCTGTCGGGGTGAGCGGCCTGCAAGTCCTTGCACCGTCTCAAGAGGTGCGACAGGCACGTTTGATGCGGCGCCTTCTTGAAGCCGCGATAGGCCACCCAACCGTCCCGCACCAGCACGCCGGCGAAGTAGGGGCCGAGAACCGCCGCCGCATCGGCGAACCCCCGGCCGTCGCAGATGGCATAGACCGTCGTCTCCGGAGTGGCGAACGCCCACAGCCAGTGGCGGAGCGCGTTCACCCGCCAGCCGGTCTCATCCGGCGTGACCACCGGACTGCAGCGGACCTGCTCGCGCAGCGCCGCATACGCGGGCGCCGCCGCGTCGGCGGTGCGGTGCAGCAGTTGGACCAGGCCACCCTTGGTCACGGTCAGTCCGAACTGGGTCCGCAGAACGCGGACGACCTTCTCCAGCGGCATGCCCAGCTCGGTGTGCAACTCGACGACCAGCGCGGCGACGTTCGGGCCCAGTTGAGCGGCAGCCGCCCCCAACGCGTCGGAGGTCTGCAGCGCGTGCCGGCCCTGCACGCGCCGCTGACACTGCGAGCAGTGGCCCACCTCGATGTCGAAGCGCCGCACGAGGGGACGCACCGCCGGCAAGTCTTCCTGATACTGCGACGCCACACGGTCCAGCGCGACCGCGCCGCCGCAGTCCGGACAGGTCGTCGGGGCCGGCGCCACGTGGGTCTCGTCAGCCTGTGTCGGCTGCCGTCGGCGCCCTTGCTTCCCGTACTCCGCCCCGGCTCGCCGCCCCGGCCGCCCGCCGCGTCCCTGCGGCCGGTCCTTGGCGAAGGGAGCCGCTTGCCGGCGTCCGGCGCGCCGCGCCGCCTCGAGCTCCTTCTCCAGATGCTCGCTGCGGCGCTTCCAGTGATCCCGCTCCTCGATCAGCTTCCCCTTGTCTCGTTCGAGCCGTTCGATGCCTCGTTCGAGGCGTTCGATGATGCGCACGTCCCGAGGGTCCCGTTGACGCCTGGGTCCGTTCGAATCGTCGTGGTCGTCCTTCTTGCGCGCCATACTTCATGTATCGGCACACGCCCGCCGCACCTGCACACCATTTCGTGGATTTTCTCGCCACGACCCGCTAACCGAAGACAGCCCTTGTTTTATAGTCACTTGCCTGCATTCTGTCAACTCTGCATCCCGACTCACGTCCTGGCACACGGTGCATATAGGGTGCACGTCATCACATCCGCCGTCACGCCCGCCGAAACACCACGGCCTTGCCGCGGCGGCTCCGCGACAGCGCGGGGTTCGACAGCTCCACGCCGAGCACCCGCCTCCGACCGCCCACCCAATCCCGACCGCGACCAGCACCGCCTGAGTCTGGATCACCTCGACCAGCCGCGCCATCTCGCAACGCGCATCGAGAATCACATACGGGTAGGCCTCGTCCATCTTCCGCGCCGCGACATGCCCGCGAGCCTTCCCGTTGATGCCGCCGATGGTGCAGCCGAGAACCCGTGACCGCACAGCTCCTCGCAACCCCCTTGACCCTACCGTGTCGACACCCCCTCCACCTACATCTACGGTCCCCCGCCCACCAGCGCCCTCTCGGAGCGCTGATAGTGGGCGAACAGCTCCGTCGAAACCGAGCTTGCCGTCCCGCGGTACCCGCAGTTCGAGCTTCCCGCTCCCCGTCACCACCCCCCGCCTGCAGTAGCCGACGCTGTACCCCGGCCGCCGCCGGTCCGCCCTCGCCCGCCGGCGCCCACAGCTTCGGTCACCGCCGCCTTGAGGATCTCCTGCAGGGCCTCCTGCACCAACTGCTTCTTCAAGTCACGTTCACCCAAGCGGATTTCCACACAGATCCGAACACTACCCACCGACGCGCCCTTCCGCCCCCGCCCGACACCCAACTCCCCGAACCTGGCCATGATCTGACGACGCGGAGCCCCTCACAGGCAAACCAAGGCCACCCCGCTATACTAATGCCCCTCCGACCCAAACCACTCATCCCGCTCCGCAACAATCGACACCTTCTCCGCGCTCTCCGCCACTCTCCGCCCGTACGACCGCTCGCACATCTCCACCAACTCGTCACAATGCTCTTCACACTTCCGCAGCACCTCCGCACTTACGTCCGCCGGCACCTCCACATCCGTCCCGAGCTCCCGAAGTCCCAGCATCATTCTCGCACCGTTCCGCTGTGCCAGCCCTGACAACCGCCCCACCAGACCCCAATCAACATCATCGCCCCCCCGCCCGACACCTTCGCACTCCGCAGCGCACCTTAGAATCTCCATGTCCGTTCCAACGTAGGTTCCAAACACCCGCCGCGACACTCTACGTCTTTCCACTGGATCCTCCACACGCCCCACAATCACCCGCGCCACCCGCGCTTCCAGCTCCTCGCCGGTCTCAAACCAGGATGCCTCCAACCTTGTCCGCTGCCCTGCCGCCCCGATCCCGACACAGTCCACCAACGAACACAACCGCACCCAACGGGCCCCCTCCAATCCCATAACCGCCGCCGTCAACTCCGCCTTCAGCTCCCGCAATGTATCCGGAGTTCCCCAAGCCAGTACCAACGTGAGCAGTAGCTCCAGAGTCTCGTCCCCCGCGTTTGCAAGTTGCGCCCTCCACCACTCCGGGTTGCCCCCTTTCCACCGCGCAAAGTACACCCGTCCCACCAGTCCCTGCGTCGCGCCAAATCCGTCGCCGTCCCACACACCCTCCTCGTCGCCCGCGGTCACTCCAGACGCAATCGCCGACACCCCTACCAGCAGCTCACTGCCCGGCGCTACTTCAAAGCCTCTATCCACCAATTCACACCATCTCGATAGTTCGGTGCGCCACCCATCAAAATCGCTTTGAAACAACCGCACGAGAAAACGCGCAAAGGTACCCACGGAGTCCTCGTCTGCATCGCCGGAACCTCTACCATGCGATTCTCCGTACAAAAACCCCGTACGTTCCATAAACCGATGGGCATGGTTACCACCGGAACCCTCCTCCAACAAACCCACGAGCATGTAAATGTTCAGGTATTGCCCCAATACATCGAAATCCGATACGCCATCTGAATCGAACGGCCGCCGCCGAAAAAACATCAATCTGCCATCAAAGAACTCTCTGCGAGCTGCATCCCGCAGCTCCGGCCTCTCCGCAAGCGCCAACTGATGATCCGCCCACGTAAGCCAACGTACTTCTCGACCCAGATCGCCACCCGCAAACTCCCCAATCTCATCCCTGTCGAACCGTGTGGTGATCCCAAAGTCCATAGCCGCCTGCCATGCATCCGCCGCCGCGAGCCCACCGCGGAACTGATCCCTCCAGCGCTCCTTTAGCTCTCGCCACGTACCATTGTGGCTCATGAGCCTCCGCACAGAGCCCCGTCGCGCCGGATCCACCTCTCCTTCCAGTACCTGGTCACAAGCCGCCAAAAGAATGCGCCGTCCCGCCGATTCCGGCAACGCCATGCCCTGCCCTCCGCGCAGCCCAATCGTCGCCGCCAGCCGTCGGAATCCGGGCCACTCCAATACATAGCTCACCAACCGCTTCATCGCGCGCGGAGATTGCGAGAATACGTGATCAGCGAGCAGCATCATGATAAGCCGCCGTGGCTGGTTTGTAAGCCCATAGCCCCCTTGTTCGTCAAGTTGCAGAAGGCCGTCCACTAGTGTACCGAGCTCGCCAACGTCGTAAAACCCGCAAAAGAAACGCGTCACGTTGGTCCAATAGGAACTCCGTGCGAGAGCGTCCAAACGTTCCGGACGCGTCCCGCTGCGTTTCCTGCCCGGTGGTGAGTAGGGAGCAGTCTTGTACAGGTAACGTCCTGCGAAGTACTCACGCAGTGGTTGTACTTCGAATTCAAAAGTGCCTTCCACTCGAGATACAAGGGCGCCCACACGCTCCACTGTACCGGCAAACAGTTCGTCTGCTAGCTTTGAGTCATACTCCTCTGTCTCCAGAAAAGCTCGGACCTGAGCGCGCAATGCGTCCTTCGTGAGGCTGCCAGAACCCGAACCCTCCTCAGACTACACCTGAAGCTGCCACGCCAAAACGCCGTGAATGGCAAGCAGCAGTTCCCGGTGGTCCCGCACGACCACAGACTTCTCCGCCTCCCGGTTGAAGAACAATTTCATATATTCCTCATACAAGGTTGTGCGTTTTTCGGGGAGCGCGGCCCCCTGTACATGAATTAGGTGTAAGAGAATTGCCAATTGCATTGGGTTTCGGGCCAGATCACGCAGATGTGGTTGATCTAGCTTGTCCGCCAACGTGGACGTCACCATCCCACGTTCCTCCGCGGTGAGACCCTGCGCGGCGAGCCACTTGTCTCTATAGGCTTCGATATTCGCGCGTTTGAGGTTACGGAGTTCCAGATGTATCCAGTCATCCTCCGGAAATCCTGGCGAACTCGCGAACGCAGCCGGCCTGCTGGTGACGATAATCTGTAGAGACCGACAGTGCACCAAATCGCTCCGCCGAACGACACAGTTCACCAATAAGCCGCGTTCTCGTCGCGATATCCGCAACGATTGGTGTGCTCGCTCGACGACAGTTGGGCCGGCAAATAAGCCGCGTTCGTTCGTCGATCGATCCGCAACAGCTCGTCGAAACCGTCAGGATTACGCAGTCGGACCGCTCTAAGAACTGGAACAGTTCGGACCGTTTTCAGTCATTGTCGGCGCGGCGGATTGCCACGCTACTTGCATTGCTATAAAGCTCTCGAGCGACCGGCGACCTTCCGGCGGCACGTATGCCTGTTCATTCTTGTTGAAGGGATGGCGACCCGTAACCCACGCCGCGTAATCGCGCAAGTCTATACGGAAGGGAGCACGCACCGGTCCGCCCTTGTGCTTGTTCTCTATGGCGTCCAGCTCAGAGGTCTTATGGAGCAGGCGAAGGCGGTTGACTTGACACAAGAACTGTGTGACCGTTGATTTTCCTTGCCCTGGCGCACCCTCCAGCACAAATTTCGAAACGCCGGTAGCTAGTGGCATTTGAAGGAAGAATGCGGCGGCAAGTCCGGAGTGGTTAAGATGATAGGTGACTTCCTCGTCCTGGTCGTCAGGAACCCGGAGCTGGTTCAAGTAGGAGTCGAGTTCCTGGGCCAGGCCTTTCGGAGTGGGTTGACGACGTTCGGGGTCGTAGTGCCAACCCTTTTCGCGGAGAGGCAGGTCGACGAAGAGGTCCGTAAGTGTTCGCTTCAGATCTACCTGCTTGAACTTGACCTCTCGGTCGGCAACGTATTGGTCAGCCAAGTAGCGCTTTAGCGTACGAGCCGATCCAAGGTCCGGAAGGACTCCAAATTGGCGGGCAAATAGCGATAGAACGTCGGCCGCGCTAAGCACGTCGGCGTAGCTCCATTGAATATCCGGCGCGTCGTCCAGGCGGCGGTCTATGTCGTCCCGCCACCATACCTGCGCAGGGATGTTGAGGGCCTCTGTGAGTGCCCCGTGCGCGCGGTCTATGCTGCCCGACTCCAAGTGGGCGGTGCCCTGGACATTCGTGATGAGGTAGTACTTGGTGGCACCACGCGTGACCAATTCGTTTACCTTCGGTGTCTCCGTCTTAATTAGGTCTAGAATAACTTCTCGTTCGTCTTTGGCGCTGGGATTCCGGGAGAACTTGACCTGGAATACGACGAACCCTGTGCCCTCGGGGTGGACGTGGAAGGCGAACGCGTCGCGGCCACCGTCGGGTTGGGCTACCGGCAGGCACTGGACCTGCGGGTGCTGGCGGACGATCAACGCCTGAACCAGCTGTTGGAAGGTGTATTCGTTCAGAGTTTCGTAATTGTATCGCATGATTCAACAACCCATGCTCGAAGAAGAACGACCGAAGATTGCTATTCAGGCAGGTTAGCGGTCGGTAATGTCGCGCCGGGGCCACCAGCGCGCCGGCGAACCCGCAGTCGGGGGCGAGGGGCGAGAACGGCGTGACGCTACCCGCCTCGACCGATCGGTAGAAGGTCTCGTGATAGTGGCGGAACGGCTCGTAGTGCGAACGGTCGGGCGGCTTGTGGACGTTCGGCAACGTCATCACCAGCCCCGGGCCCTTGTGGGAACGCCCCACGCAGCTCGTTGCCTGGATGTCGGCATGAACCTTCGGCTGCCCCAGCACCAGCGCCGTCATGTAGGGCTCGGCCCGGTTCCGCGAGTTCCCGTCGCCCCCCGCCTCGTGCCGGGCCTGCTGCGCCGCGCCCGTCGGCGGCAGCGTGACGCCGCTCATCAAGACCTTCGGGTTCCGGCCCTGCGGGGCGATGCCGACCTGCGTCAGTCCCCACGCGAACAACGACTGAATCTGGTATTTCACCCGGCGCACGGTCGCGGTCGAGGTGACGGTCTTCGGCTTGACGACCTGTCCGTCCACCTCGCGCGCCGACAGCGTTTCGATCGCCGTCTCGGGGAGGCCGGCCATGGTGCCGAGCGGTCCCCGGAAGGCGTCCAGCAGGTCGGCATCCTCGGCCAGCGGGGCCACGCCGCTGGCCATGCGGTCGGCCGCCACCGTCGCATAGTCGAGCAACTGCTCCGCCGTCTCCCGCCGCGAATTCTGCAGCGAACCGCTCTCGACCTCGCGCCGCCGCGCCTCGATCCAGCTCCGGTACTGCTCGACGAGCGGGCCGAGCGCCTGCGCCGCCGCCTCGCCGCCGTCCAGCCGTCCCAGGACCTCCATCGACAGCTCGACCCCGGGAACCTCCGACGCCGCCGTCTTCTCCACCTCGGCCGCGCCGATCCAGGCGGTGCGGATGGCCCGGCACCCGCCACCCTTGAGGTCCCACTCGGCCGAGACGCCGTGCCCGGTCGCGTACTCCGGCGTGTCGGCGTAGTGGAGGTCGGCGACCTGGTCGTCCCATTCTTCCGCGTGCGCCCCACGCAGGTCCGGCCGCGGCACGAAGCCCTCGTCCGCCCGCACCTCGATCTCGGCCTGGAAGGCATAGGCGCGGTCGGGCTGTGCCTCGTCGGGCGTGCGCCGGTTCACCAGGAAGCACGACGCCGAACGCGTGCCGGCGGGCAGCTCCGAGCCATCCCTCCCCATCGCGCCGATCGGCCGCTCGACGACGTGAAGCTGCAGCCCGCCGGAGTCGGGGACGTCCCGCACCACCGGCCCCGCGTCTCCGCCGAGCGGGACCGACAACGCTGCCTCGTGCGCAGTCCGCCGCCAGACCGGCGTCTTGCCGCCGCCCGCTTCCTCGATCTCGGCCGGCGCGTAGTCGCCCCAGCGCACGGTGACCGCCAGCTCACGGCAGGCCGCGGGCACGAGGAAGCTCAGCCCGATCGACGACGGGAAGAACGCCTTGCGCGCCGCCTTCCGCTCGTCGTTCGACTCCTCGGCCAGGCCCGCCGACTCGGGAACCGCGTCGAGGTCGTCGTCCTCGTCGGCATCGCCGCTCCGCTCCGGCGGGGTGCCGGTCGGGATGAGAAAGCCGGCGACGTACCAGTTCGACGGGCGCTCCCGGCCCGGCAACTGCTCGGCATCCAGCTCATGACCGGCCCAGGGGCCGACCAGATCGAGCTGCAACGCCTCGACGAGGCGCTCGCGGACCGCACGGGAATCGACGGGGGGCTGGGTCGCAGGCATCGAGGCCGATCACGTACCTTACACTGAGCCAGGTTGCACGCCGAGTCAGTTACAGGTTGGCCGCAGACGGCCGTCCGGTGTACGCCGCCGCCACGACGCCGCGCTCGGGAACGTCTCTCTTCGACCACGAATCCACGAACGGCTATCGGTGACTGAGTCCATCGGGCGGCTTCCAGCGACACCGCATTCGAGCGCGGCTGGTCGAACCTGCGCAATGGCGTGCTGCTCGACCGCGCCTAGGCTGACGACTACCAGGCCTCATCACGACGGCTCCGGTAGCAGCTGGAGCCGTCGAGCGCAGCCCAATGAGGGACGAAGCCCATGACGCCCGACGATCGGACGTGCATCGAGCTGAAGCAGCTCTACCTGGAGGGGCTTCACCAAGTCCTCGCTACGAAGAAGCCAAAGGAGAACCTGCGAGGCATCCGGCGCATCATCGACTACACGCGGACGCACCCGATCGGGGTTCACCGACCCGACGAGCACTGCACATGGGTCTGGTCGGACCTGCACCTTCGGCACGGCAACATCATCAAGCACTGCAAGAGGCCGTTCGTGAACGCCAGTCACATGGGCAAGGTGATGATGGCGAGCTGGAAATCGGTCGTCGGCGACGACGACACCGTGCTGAACGGCGGCGACGTCGCGCTCGCAGGAAGCCTCGCCAAGGTCGGCCGGGCCGAGATCCGGGAGGCGCCGGGTCGCAAGCTGCTCGTGGTCGGGAACCACGACTTCAACAGGAAGACCGGGCTGGTGGACGCCGCCGAGCACGAGACCGCAACCGGAATCCTGGCGATCGACACCGATCCCCCGATGGTGCTGACGCACGTCCCGATGGACGGACTCCCCCCGGGGTGGGTGAACCTGTACGGCCACGTGCACAACAACGAGCCCCTGCGGAACACGCCGCACATCAACGTGTGCGTCGAGCATACGAACTACCGGCCCCTCCCGCTCGAGAGCCTGCTCACGCTCGGGAAGCGCCTCTTGGCCGGCCGCGTGCCCGAAGGAGCGACCACGGCTGACCGGATCTCGAAGACAGTGGGGTCTGAACTCTCGTCCGGGGCATGAGGAACACCGACCACGGATTCGCGCGGCGTGCATATGCCGGTCCGTGCGGGTCTGGACGCAGTGGGCGGCGGGCTTCCGGTCTCCCCGCGCCGGGGGGGGGCCGGTAGCGCGGACCGGTGACGCGGGCACGGCGGCTTCAGTCATGGACGCCAACGAGCTGAAACGGCTGTACGAGCAACAGTTCGAGGAGGACCTTGAGCCGCCGACCGGCGAGGATGTCGACCGGCGGACGACTCAGGGCATGTTGCGGGCTTCGCGCGGGATGGCGGCCGGCGTGCTCCGGGAGCAGTACCATCAGGAGATCTGGATTTGGTCGGATCTCCACCTGGGTCACTCGGGGACGATCTCCGTCTTTGGCCGGCCTTTCGAGGGTCCGGAGGACATGGACAAGCGCCTGTTCGGGGTATGGCGCCGCACCGTCCGTCCGGACGACACGATGATCTGCCTCGGGGACGTCGTGTTCTCCGGGCTGTGGGGGAAACGCCGCAAGCAGGTGGTGGCCTCGCCCGGTCGGCGCAAGATTCTCGTGTTCGGAAACCATGAACTCGGCATCGCGGGGGTCGGCGTTCCGGGCTTCGACGAGATCTACAGCGTGCTCTACGCCGACGGCGACCCGCCGTTGCTGATGACGCACTACCCCCTTCGTTGGGTTCCGGAGGGATGCGTGAACCTGCACGGCCATCTTCACAACGCGAAAGTGCCGGGCAGCACCCGTCACATCAACGTCTGCGTCGAGCAGGTGCACTATCGGCCGAGATCGCTGACCGCCCTCCGGCGGCTCGCGAAGCACCTGGTTCGGGGTGAGGTCGTCCCGGGGCGGACGACGGCGCACGAACTGGCGCACGTGGGCTGAAGGCGTGCCGTTGTCGCCGATCCGGGACGCGGTGCCGACGCCGCGGGACCGCTCGGGCTCTCGCAGTCGGACTGACCTACGCCGGGTCGACCGAGACCCAGATCCCGTCGGCGCTTCACCCCAGGGCGGGCGCCGCGGGCGCCGTGGTGAGGGGTCTGTCCAGCCGGCGCGGCGTGACGTGAGAAGATGCCCAACATGGACGCTTCTGTGCATCCACACGAATCCTGGCCGCTTGGCCAGCGTTTGTGTGTTCTCGCGTCGGCCCACCAACGCCGGCGGCGGCCCCGGGCGCGAGCGGCGCTACCTCCTGGAGTCAGGGAAGCAGATCGTCGACGACGATCTGTGCGTCGGGGCGAGCGAGCGGTGCGACCTTGTCCCCGGCTGCGTGGTTGGTGACGCTCTGGTAGCCGTCTCCAGCCGGGTCGCGGTAGACCTCGAGACGAGCCTCGGGGAGGGCGAGGATCCAGTACTCGGGAATCCGGCACCGCGCGTACAGGCGCTGCTTGACCGTCCGGTCGTACCGCAGTGATTCGTGCGACACCTCGACGACGAGGACCGCGGACGTCGGGTGGGCGTCCCTGTAGTCGCGGATCGAGCCTTTCACGACGGCGACGTCCGGTTCGGGTTCGGAGTAGTCGTCGGCCGCCAGCGGGTGCTGGACCCGCACGTGGAATCCGGAACCGAACGCTCGTCGCAGGTGCTCGGCGACCAGTTCTATCCCGGCCGCGTGGCGGCTTCCCTCCGGTGTCATGGCGCGCAGCCCTCCGTCGATGAGTTCCAGCTTGGCGTCCGGCTCGAACGCGCCGGCATCTACGGCACGGTCGTACTCGACCCGGCTCAGGCGGTAGTAGCGGATGGAGACGTCAGACGCTGTGGCTCTCATGACGGCGCCTCTATCGTAGTGCGGAAACCGGCACCGTGCGGCCCCGCGTGGGTTCGGCCACACTTCTTCCGCTTTGCGGGTGCTCAGCGACCGTTCGGTGGCTGCCGGACGGCCAGGATTTCGGTGTCCTCGGGGCCAGGATTCCTGTGGAACCACAGCCTCGCGCCCGACTGCCTCGGTGCGCTGCTCGGGGCTATCGCCAGCGGACCGCCCCATGGGTCCGTGTGCGAGCGCGCGGCTACCCCACATCGAGGAACATGCGATGAGCAAGCCAAGGTGCTCCGTCGTTCTGACTCTCCCCGTGACCGCATCGAGCATGGCGGCGCGGGCGGGGCGCGAACCGGATTCGAGTTGCCGCGACTCGCCGACGGCCGGCCGGATCTGCAGGGCGTCTGGGACTTCCGCACCCTGACGCCGCTCGAGCGGCCAGAGGCTCGCGCCGGTCAACCGCGGCTGACGCCGGAAGAAGCGGAGGCAATCGACGCGGTTGCCGTGCAGCGCACGATCGAAGCGGACCGGCCGACCGGGATCCGGACGGAGCCGCTGCCGGCCGGCGGCAACATCATCAGCTACAACGACTTCTGGAACGGCCGCGGGGCCCGCGTGGTCGACGACCGGCGCACGTCACTTATCGTCGATCCCCCGGACGGACGGGTTCCGTCGCCGCAGCCCGGGCCCCGCAGCAGTTCGCGGCCAACGACGACGACCACGCGCCGTCGGACCGCCCCGTGCGGTTCCTGGTGGGTGGTAACGGGATGCACGGCCCCGAGGATCGCGGGCTCGCCGAGCGTTGTCTGCTCAGCGTCAGCCGCTTCCGAAGCGCGACAACCCAGCCGGCACCGGTGGCGCCTACGATTCGGCAAGGCAGCGCGACCTCACTGCGCACAAGGGCGACAACCTCGCCCAGCGCCGTTTCGATTAGATCACGATGCGCTCGAACTCGTCGACGGCCACCGTGCCCGACGTGCGGTCGTAGAGCTTCGTCGTCTTCGGCCACGCCTGCCCCGCGATCTGCTGCGCGTGCTCGAGGGTCCCCCGTTCGACAGGTACGCCGTGATCCGTTTCCCGGAACGTGTGACAGCACGTTGAGGGCGGGAGTTCCGCCGCCGCGGCCCGCCGCTTGATCATCGCCAGGACGACGCGCCGCTGCAGCGGCCGTCTCGTCAGCCGGCGCCGCGCCGGGTCCACGCTCTCGAAGAACGCCGCCCTCGGCTCCTCGAGCTGGGTCGCCGTGAGGTACTCGGGGAAGGCCTCCACGACCCGGTGATGGGCTGGCACGTCGTGCCGCTTCCCGCCCTTCTCGTGGAGCCGCAGCCACCCCAGGCTCCCCTATCCGAAGTTAGTCCTGCCTCCGCATCGGCAGTCGCAGAGCATGCGGATCGCGGTCCAGTGCTGCTTCACGGTCAGGGCCGGCCCGGGGTGCGTCCGGATGTAGGCGGCGACGTGGAGCGACGAGATAGCCTCGAGGCGGAGGGCTCGGCCCTCGCACCACGCGAAGAATTGCCCCGCGGCACGCCCGTATGCCGCCCGAGTCCTCTCGTTCGGCGGCCACCTCCCAGCTGTCATGACATCATTCGGCGGATTGTTGCCCGCTCGGATGGGTCGCTTCGCCGGCCATCGCTGCCGCGATCTCGGCGCCGATCTTCTCACGTGCGTCCCGGACGGGGGCCCCGACGCTGCGAATATAGCGGTCACTCATTGCGGTTGTCTTGTGGCCGAGGAGGTCCCGCAAGACATGCGTCCCGATGCCCGCGCGCGCTGCGGTGGTCATGGTGGTTCTTCGCAGGTCGTGCAACCGCACATCCGCCAGCCCCGCCAGCTTCGCCGCGGCCCGGAAGTTGACATGGGCCGTGTGGTACGTCATGGGGACCGTACCGTTCGTCGTGAACGCGAACGGCCCGAGCCGGGGCATCTCCGTCAGGATCGCGAGCGCCGGAGCAGGCAGGTCATGCCGCCGACCCGTCTTGGTCGTCGGCATGGTGAGCCGGCCGGTCTCGAAATCCACGTGCTCCCACTGAATCGCCAGGACTTCCCCGATTCGAAGCCCCGTGATCGCCGCGACCCGGATCGCCGCGACGCTCGCCGGCACTCGGTCGTTGAGCTCCTCGAGCGCCGCCGACAACCTGGCGAGCTCCGACGACGACAACACCCGGTCCCGGGGTTCCTCGCGTGCGCGTTCGACGCCCCGGGCCGGGTTCGTGTTCTGCGGACGCCAATCCCATCGCTCGAACTGACGGAACAACCGCGACACCAGCGCCAGAACTCGATTGCGTTGCGTCGGCGGGAGCTTGGCTACCAGCCGCTCGACGTGTTGCCGCGACACCGCGGCCACCTTGAGCGACCCCAGCGCCGGGCGGATGTACCGCTTCGCCGCGTAGCCGTATTCCCTGACAGTCTTGGGGACCATGCGGCCCAGACGGACACGATCCGGCACGAACTCCCCGAAGAACCGATCCAGGCCAGCCGCGACGGTCGGCGCCTCCGTCGCCTCCCGGCGGCGCTCCAGCGGGTCACCCTCGCCGGCCCGTATCGCAGCCAGCTCCCGCCCCGCTCGTTCGCGAGCCGCCTTCAGCGACACCTCCGTGACCCGGGCCAGCGTCGCCAGGCGCTTCCGGCCTGCGGCCCGGTAGAACAGCACGTACGATTTCGCGCCCTTCGGCGTGATGCGGACGCCCAGGTTCTTGACCTGGCCGTCCCACAGAAACCGGGTCCCCGGTCCCGGCCGGGCGTCCCGGATGCGGCGCTCCGTGAGCATGGGTTGGCGCTCCCGTGTCGGCACTATGTAGGCACTTCGCCAGAATGCTCCTCTCGCGGCCCGTGGCAAAGGGCCCCTCCAACGCTGTCCTACGCCGGCCGCGCCGGCATCAGGTGCGCGAACCAGCGCCAGGCGATACAGGAAACCAGGGCGGCGCCCAGCAGGGCTCCGGGTAGCGCGCCGCCGTAGGCCTGGTCCAGCCCGCGGACCAGGATGTCCGGGACGGTCATCGCCGCGGCGGCGAGGACGACGAGCGCCGGGCGGTCCCGCAGGACCCGGACGTAGGCGCCCAGCAACAGTGCGCCGCTGAGAAGCCCGACGACCGCCCACGACCCGAGGTCGTCGGGGGTGGTTCCGGGCGCCAGCGCGGTCCCGACGAGCACCAGCGCCACCCCGACGGCCGCCTTCCGGCGCGTCCAGTGCGCGGTGAGGGTGTTCGCCGACGTGACCACGAGCAGCGTCACCAGCGCGAGGGCGAGATAGCCCTGCACCGGCACGAGCGCGGCGGCGAGCCAGGGGACGACCGAGGACGCCGGACCCTGCACCGACCAGGGAGGCAGGCCGCGGCCGAGCGCCGCATCGGCGACGGCGAGCGCTCCGAGAACCCCCAGCCCGAGGGCCACACCCGTCCAGGCCGCGGTCTTCCGGTCGTCCGCCGCGCCTTCGTTCCCCGGCGCGGACACCCCACCCTGGCCGGCCAGCAGCCCGAACAGGACCGCGATCAGCCCGGCGCCGATCAGGCCGCCCACGAGGCCGATCCCAAGCTGTAGCGCGAGCGGCTGAGCCGTAGACAAGCCGTGCATGACCAGCGGCAAGGTGTTCGCGATGCCGGCGGCGGTGACCAGCAGGGTCAGCCCGGCAATGGCCAGTGCGAGCCGAACGTCGAACCGGTTCCGGGTCATGCCGACCACGGCCACAACCGCTCCCGCCGTCAGGAGCAGCCCCAGGACGATGGTCGAGGCGATGCCGGCAATCGAGAGGGTCCCCAGCCTCTGCTCGTCGGCGCGGCGCCACGCCTCGGGCGGAAAGACATAGCGGCGCGCGTCGACGACCTCGTCGCCGGCAATCTCGACCGCCGCGCGCGCCTCCCCGCCCGCGAGGTCGCCGGCCGTCTCGTCGCGAAAGGTGAACGTCCAGTCCGTCCGCGCGGGCCGGCGCGACGACTCGGCCGAGACCTCGGACAGGTCCGCCGCGCCGCCGCGCCGGGCGAGCGCATCGCGCGCCAGCGTGCGCGCATCCTCTTCCGACAGCGCGGCTCCCGGGGTCTCCTCGGCGAGTCGGTGCTCCCGCCGCCCCGGGGCGCCGTCCGGGCCGATCCAGACGACGTGCTCCTCGGCTCGCGCCGCCACGTCGCCCTCGAAGCGCGCGTAGCGTACGCGCCAGCGCGGTCTGCCCAGGTACTCGCCGAGCAGCGCGCGGTGGGCTTCCTCGCCCACCTCGCTCCAGACAAAGCGGTTCTGCGGCCCGAGACCGTTGATCACCCGGCTCGTCTCGGTCCAAGCGCCGGGGTCGATACCCTGGGCGGCGAGCACCTCGCGGGCCGCCGCCACGGCCTCGGACCGGGCCACCTCGAGCCGCGGCGACTCGCTGGGAACCGCGGCCGTATACGCCCACAGGCACAGCCCGGCCGCGCCGACCGCGACGACCGCCGGCAGGGGCGGCAGACCCGCCGGCGCACGCGCCGGCGCGTGCGCCGGCTCTGTTGGCGCCTCGGCCGCCGGCGGGCTCCAGGCCGCGTTCCGCAGTGCCACCGGCGCCTGCGTCCATCCCCCGCCGCGATACCGGGCGCCGAGCACCACCCAGAAAGGGGTCAGGAAGATCAACCCGAAGACGCCCTGATCCACCCATGCGCCCGGCGCCGACGACACGAACAGCGGGATACCGAACAGCACCGCGTCGAACGCGAAGTGCATGACGATGGCCGGCAGCAGGCCGAAGCGCAGGTACAGCAGGCCGAAGATGGTCGACGGCACGATCAGCTCGATGAGCCGCGCGTAGGACGGCTGCGCCGGATAGGCGGCGTGGCCGGCCCCGAAGATGAGGATCTGCAGGACGAACGCCCCCGCAATCCAGGCCCGGCGATGGCCGAACCGCTCTCCCAGGAGCGCGGCGCCGGCGAGCGGGACGGCGCGGAAGAGACACTCTTCCCAGAAGCCGGCCTGCAGCGAGAGCGCGAGCGGGCTGAGCCACGGCAGCACCGTGGCCAGCGAATCGGGGTTGACCAGCGCGTCGGACGGCGACCACCAGCCCAGGTAGCCGATGGTGATCCAGTAGAAGCCGACGAGAAACGCCAGGTCGATGCCGACGATCAGATAGCCCGCGACGGTCTGCCCCAGCACCGTCCACGAGCGGGCGCCGTCCTGCGACCAGCAGCGCCAGAACTGCAGATGGTGCGGGAAGGCACGCCGCGACAGGCTCTCGGCTGCCATGAACGAGAGCGTGAAGACGCCGGTGAACGCCAGGAACGCGCCGATTTGCGTCGTCACCTGTTGAATCGCGAAGCTGGTCTCGGAAAGCGCGGTGTCGTAGCCCACCCACAGCAGCGGCCACTGGTTGAGACCGGCGAGAAGCTGGGCAAAGGCGATCGACACGCCCCAGACGAGCGGCATGCGCCACAGCACCCGCCGCTGCCGGAGCAGCACGAACAGCCCCACGCCGATGCCGGCAACGCCGTAGATCAGAAGCATCAGGAAGCTGCCGGCGATGGTGATGCCCTCGTTGGCGGAGCGCATCGCCTCGTACCGGCGGTCGAAGGCCTCGGGAACCTGCAGGACGTGCGTGAGCTCGGTCAGCCGGTCGCCGCTCACCACGAGACGCAGGCGGAAGCGGCCTTCGCCGGCCTGCGCGCCGGTCCGCTCGTAGACGAACGTGTGGTCGATGCGCCCGCCCGGACGCGCCTCCTGGGACGTCTCCACCGGCTCGTAACGATCGAGCGCGACGTTCCAGGGAGCGCCGGCGCCGTCCTCGGCGATGGCCCGCGCCGAATCCGGATCGAGCGCGGCGCCCCGCGCATCTTCCGCCAGCCGCTCGCGGAAGCCGTACGGCGTCCCGTCGGGAAGGAAGCGCACCTCCGTCTCGCGCACCTCGCCCCCGCGAAAGTGCCGGACGACCCACTGGTAGGGATAGAACGGACCGTCGCGCAGCAATCCGGCGAACGCCTCGGGGCCGCCGCCTTCCAGCTCGACGAAGCTGCGAACCTGGTCGTCGACCCGAAAGCTCGCCGCCTGCCGGTAGTCCGACGGTCCCCAGTCGAGCTCGCCGGCCATCCGCCGCGCCTCGGACAGGGCCGTGGCCCGGTCCATCTCCAGGTCGAGCTCGACGATCGAGAACGCACGCGGAAAGTTGACGACCGCGAACGCCGCGCACGCAACCGAGAGAGCGGCGAACGCCGCCCAGAAGACCGGCTTCCGAAACATGGTCGAACCCTCCTCCCGAGAGACCGTCAGGTACCGGCGCCGGCCGGCGTTCGCAGGCGCCGCGAGAGCTTGTACGCCTTGTACGCAGTCCGCGACAGCGTTTCGAGGGCGCGGTCTGCGGTCAGGAATCCGCCGCGGGTGGGCAGGAACTCGCCCGCATCCAGATCCTCCAGCGCGGCGAGGGCCCGTTCCAGCCCTTCCTTCACCATGTCCCGAAGCCGCTGGTCGTCCAGGTCGAGACCGCCGGATCCCAGCACACAGGGCATGAAGGCGCCGAGCATGTTCTGCCGATAGCTGCGCCAGCAGTCCTCGAACGTGAAGTCCCTGGCGCCCAGGCGGCATACGATGTCGTGATACTCCGCAATCGCCTCGCGTTCGATGCGGCGGCGATCGCCGGTGACGACGCTGGTCGCCAGAAAGTACGCCACGTCGTACAGGCCGGCGCCCCACCCGCAGCCCTGCCAGTCGATCACCGCGAAATCATCGCCGGCGGCCGAGCCGGCGCCGGCGCCGGCGCCGAAGAACATGTTCTCCCCGCGGTAGTCGCCGTGAACGAGGGTCCTGGGCCCGGCCGCGACCGCCGCGAAGTGCGCCCCGACCCGGGGTCCCAGCGCTTCCGCCAACCGGCGCGTCTCGGCCGAGAAGGAGTCGCCGAAGCGTTCCAGAACGAGCGGAAGGCATGCCAGATAGGCGATCTGCATGAAGCGTCTGAACTTCGGACCGAGGACGTCGCTGCAGCCGGACAGCGAGGGGTCATCGACCGCGTTCCAGAACTGCCCGTGCAATCCGGCGATCTCCCGGACCGCGAGCCTCGCCCGCTCGGCCGCAACGCCGTCGACCTGGGGCGTCATGTCCATGTCGCGCAGATCTTCGAGCACCAGGACGAATCGGTGCGTGCGGTCTTCGAAATCGCCGTACAGGAGAGCCGGGGACCGGATGCGAGCGTGCGGGGCAAGACGGCGATAGTAGAGACACTCCCGCTCGTGCATCGCCAGCCACCTCGCGAACCGGAAGGCCCTCGGGTCGGCGGTGGGCAGCTTGACGATGACCGTCGCGGGCGCCGCGGCGGAACCGCCGTCGGTGGTCAGATGACAGCGCAGGAGCCGTCCGAACGCGTGGGTCGGAGATCCGAGATCCTCGACCGCAATGTCCCTTATCGCCGGGAAATCGCCTGCGCCGCCCGCGGTCAGCGCTCGCTGCATCCAGTCCGCGGTCATCGCGTCCGCGTCGTCGCACAGGGCCGGGCGGTTCGTCATCGTCGGTTCAACCAGCCGAAGAGTGTTCTGCCCGAGGCCGGCGCCGCGGCCGTAGAATGCCCTACCGGTCGGTCGCCGGCGCCCCGCTCTCGAGCGGCGGGTCCTCCGGTGCGGCGGCGGGCTGGTCGGCCACGACGGCAAAGTCGACGACGCCGTTCGCGGTCGCGCCGCCCGAGCCGGTGGCGGTCCAGGTGAGCGCGTAGTCGCCGGCGGGGGTGGGACCGCCGACCGACGCCATCAAGTCGCCTTCACCCATCGAGTGCGTCCCGATCAGGGGAATGCCGCCGCCTGGGCCCTCGAGCGTGATCTCGGTCTGCGCGAGAACCGTCGCCTCGTTGAACCAGACGCGTACAAGGGTGAGCGGTGCGGCCGCGACGCCGCCGGCCGCCGGCAGGCTCCGGACAGCCGCCGGCGGTGGCTCGGTGGCGCAGGCGGCCAGGGCGAGGGCGGTCAGCAACACGGCAGCGAATCTGGTCATGGGCTCAGCCTCGATCTTTGGCACGGGGTCGGTCTGCTGCCGATTATAGGCCGTCCGCGGACCGCAGCCCGCGGACGGCGGCGTCCACTCCCGGGCTGAAGGGAGCCGAGCGCCCTCACGCCGGGGCGGCCGGGCTGAACCGGCGCCGGTAGTAGCGCGTCCAGACGAGTATGGCGGGGATACCGATGACCGTCGGCAGGATCCAGGGGACGATGGCGAGCGGCCCGGCGATCTCGTAGGCCCACAGCCGTTGCGCCCCGAAGACGATGAACGCGGTGTGGAACGCGATGCCGCCCCCGAGCATCGATCCCAGATGGCTGTAGAACCAGCCCATGCGCCGCGCCCCGGGGTCGCGCATCAGCCGCAGCATGCCGCCCCCCGTGAAGAGGCCGATCGGACTCAATCCCAACAGGATCGGCGAGACGTCGGACCACGCCGCGAACGCGAAAGCCACGACGGTGGCGCTGCCGGCCATCGATGCCCAGGCGAGGGCCTCGTGGAACGGAGTCCGCAGCCTCTCGGGCGCCCTTCGGGTCTCCACGACGCGCATCGCCTGCCGCACCGTGGCGAACGTCGCCAACCCGAGGTAGCCGAGGAGGACGGCGAAGCCGTAGAGCTCGGGCCGGTCCGCGAGGCCGATGCCCTGCACCTGGAAGGAGACGATTCGTCCCGCCGACGCGGTGATCGCCGACACCGTCACGACGTAGGCGCAGTACGTGAAGACGCGGCCGGCCAGCACGTGCGTCCGCCCTCCCTTGCGGGCGAACACCGGGACCCAGAACGCCGCGAGGCCGACGAACCCCGTCGCGACGTGGGCCAGGATGAGGACGTCGAACAGCCGGGTCACGAGGGGCGTCATGAGGAATGCTCCCGATGTTTCCGCGGCTCGTCGGGGGTTGCGGCCCCGGCGCCGGGCGCGGCAGTGAGACGCCGGTCGATCGCGGCCAGCGTCTCTTCGCACCAGGTCACTTTCGAGCCGATGGAGTGGATGCCCATTCGCAGCGCCGCGAAGTGGTGGAAACCCGCGTCGCTGTACCGCGCCGCGTCATCGCCATGGGTGGCGACGACCTCCCGCTCGACCGCCTGCAGTCCCGCGAGCCAACCCGCCAGGTGGTCGCGGAGCGCCGCCATGAACACGCGGGTCTCGTGAATGTCTCCGATCGCGTCCATGAAGTAGAGCTGGGCGAGGTACGCGAACCGTTCCGTGCCGACGGCGGGGCCGCCGCGCAGCCAGCGCAGCAGCTCGGCCCGGCCATCCCCCGTCAGCGAGTAGACCCGCCGGTTCGGTCCCTTCGGCGACGGCTCTACCCGGCTGCGCAGCATCCGCCGCTGCTCGAGCCGCTTGAGGGCCGGGTAGATCTGGCTCAGCTCCGCGGACCAGAAGTGCCGGACGTTCTCGCTGAAGGCGTTCCCGAGGTCGTACCCCGTGGCCGGGTCGCGGAGCAGACCGAGGAGGATGTGATCGAGGCTCATGAGGCTATATCAACTCTGATATAGCACTATATAAACTCTGTCAGAGCATGTCAAACCGGGACCGGTACTCGGCCCGGAGATCTGCGACCAGGATGACGGGCCGACGTCACCGTCGGTGAACCGTTCGACCTGGACGAGTCCATCCGGGTCATGCCTGAAGGCCGCGACGCCAATTCGAAGGAAACCGCGGAGCGGAAGTCCGTGGTACGCTTCGGGGATGAGGACATCGCGCATGCTGGTGCGGCCGGTCCCGCTGCTTTTTTTTGTCGCGGCGCTCGCCGGCACGGCCGGTCAGGCGCGCGCACAGCCCGACATCGCGCCGCAGAACGACGCCCCGAACCCGTACGCCACCGTCCGCGACTGGGCGGTGCTGCCCGACGGCCGGGCGTGGGGGTCGACCGGGGGCGTCGACATGGACCGGGACGGCCGCCACGTCTGGGTGGCGGAGCGCTGCGGCGGCAACTCGTGCGCGGGCAGCGATCTCGATCCGGTGCTGAAGTTCGACCCCGCGGGCGCGCTCGTCGCCAGCTTCGGCGCCGGTCTGATGATTCAGCCTCACGGGTTGCACGTCGACCCCGGCGGCGACGTGTGGGTGACCGACGCGCAGGGGCCCGACGGCGTCGACCCTCACCGCGAGGGCAAGGGCCACGTCGTCCTGAAGTTCAGCCCGGACGGCGAGCTGCTGATGACCCTCGGCACGCCGGGCGTCGGCGCGGCCGGGCGCGACACCCTCGACCAGCCGTGCGACGTCGTGGTGGCGGGCGACGGCACGATCTACGTCGCCGACGGCCACGGCGGCCAGCTTCCCGGGGCGGGGCCCCACACGACGGCGCGGGTCGTCAAGTTCGCGCCCGACGGCCGCTACCTGATGGAATGGGGCTCGCACGGCGGCGGGCCGGGCCGGTTCCGCACGCCGCATGCGATCGACCTCGACTCGCGGGGCCGGGTGGTGGTCGCCGACCGCGGCAACGACCGGCTGCAGGTGTTCGACCCGGACGGCGTCTTTCTCGAGGAGTTCTACCAGTACAGCCGTCCGAGCGGCCTCCACGTCGCCGGCGACGACACCGTCTACGTCGCCGACTCGGCGTCTTCCCGCAACGGCCAGCATCCGGGATGGGAGTACGGCATCCGGATCGGCAACCTGCGGGACGGGTCGCTCGACGCGTTCATCGGGGGCTCGAACCCCGAGGGCGTGACCGTCGCCGGCGACGGGACGGTGTACGGTGCGGTCGTCGCGTACGGAGGCGCGCTCCTGAAGTACGTCAGGCCGGACGCATCGGACGCCGGGCGGTAGCGACTCCAAACACCCTTGAGGCTCGAACGGGGATCGCCGCCACCGGCGCGGGCCAAGTACAGTAGGCTGGAACCGACCGGAACCGCGCAACACGAGGCGGATGAGGGGGCCCACATCGGGACGGGACCGGCATCCGCCGCAATCGCACCCTGGGAGCCCGTCCGGCGCAGGCTCCCCGCGCCGCGGAAGAAGACCCGCGCCCCAGAAGAAGAAAGGCATCACAATGGAGCACTCATCCTCGCTTCCCGCCCGATCGAGCCTCGCGCGCCTCGCAACCCTCGCGGCCGCGATGATGGTCGCCCTGCCCCTGGCCGCATCCGCGCAGGAGTCGGCCAACCTCGACATCTACTGGATCGACGTCGAGGGCGGCGCCGCGACCCTGGTGGTCACGCCGGCCCGCGAGTCGGTGTTGATGGACACCGGCTGGCCGCGGGCCGACGCCCGTGACGCGCTGCGCATCCAGGCGGCCATGGACGACGCGGGCATCGACCGCATCGACTATCTGCTGTTCTCGCACTTCCACGGCGACCACGTCGGCGGCCTGCCGGCGCTGGCCGAGCGGGTCCCCATCGGCGCGATCGTCGACCACGGCGACAGCGTCGAGCTGGGCACCGCACGCGGCCAGGCCCTGTGGGACGAGTACATCGGCTTCGCCGCCGACCGTCGGCGCTCGGTCGCCCCCGGCGACAAGCTGCCGCTCGAGCGCCTCGAGCTCACGTTCGTGGCCTCGCACCGGGAGCTCCTCGACGCCCTGGAGCCGCAGATGCCGAACCGTCTCTGCGAAGGCGTCGAGGCCCCCGGCCCCGACATGGGCGAGAACGGACACAGCCTGGGCTATCTGCTCTCGCTCGGCGCGTTCCAGTTTCTCAACCTCGGCGACCTGACCCCGGACCGCGAGCACGCGCTGGCGTGCCCCGAGAATCGGCTCGGTAACGTCGACCTGTGGCAGGTGCCCCATCACGGCGGCTATGGGGCCGTCCGTCCCGAGCTCGCCGGGATGCTGCGCCCCACGGTGGCGGTCGTCAACAACGGTCCCCGCAAGGGGGGCACGCCGGAATCGCTCGCCGTCCTGCAGGGCTCGGCCGAGGTCGGCGACGTCTGGCAGGCGCATCGGACCCTGACCGACGATGCGGCCAACAATACCGACGAGGCGCTGATCGCCAACCTGACGGAAGAGGACGACTGCGAGGGACACTGGATCAAGGCGACGGTGCAGCCCGACGGGCGGGGCTGGTCGATGACCAACGGCCGGACCGGCTACAGCCGGACCTATCAGTCCCGGTAGGCGCCGGTCGCGAGCGGCAGCGTGAATCGACGGCCTCAGTGGCCGTCGATTCACCGGACTTCAAGAGAGTTCGGTTTCGTACTGGCGTTATCGTCGAATGTATGCCATCCTGCAGATCGTGAGCAGCGACACGAAGGCGGTCATCGGGACCATCGTCGGGACGGGACTGGTCATGGCCGGCCTGCTCTTGACGCAGGTCGCCGGTGTGAATTCCCGCATCGATGACGTGAACACCCGCATCGGTGACATGAACGCTCGCATGGCCCGTATCGAGATGCGCCTCGACGGCTTCGACGAACGGCTGCGCAACGTTGAAATCGCCTTCGCGAAAGTCGATCAGCGTCTCCTGACCATCGAGCGCGTGGTACTCCCCGCCTCGACACCCGGTCAGTAGCGTTACCCGCCCCCGGGCGTGGCAGCACCTCGACCGTCACGTCATCCTTCCTCTACGGACCGATCCCGACCGCCGGTGCCCACGGCTTCCCCGCTCGTGCTCCCGCAGACCCGGCGAACCGGCGTCGCACTATCCGCAAGCCCGACGCCGAAGCCAGATGCGCTCCGACCGACCAGTGTTTCAGAGCGTCCTGGCTAACCTGACCATCACAGGGCCGCGGTACGCGCTGTCGGCGCCGCGCCCCACGCCCCCCAACGGCGTATCGCCCCGGAACGAAAGACGGGTGCGTGACGCCCTCCCCCGAATCCGAGCGTGGCGTGCACCGCCGACGAGCTGAGCGTCACACAACAGCTGTCGACGCCCACACTTCAAAACTCGCTACTAAGGGCTCTCGCCACAATAAAGTAGTCATGCTTGGAGATTGGTGTTATCCTCGGTTCTCGTGGACAACGTACTGACACAAGTGATACAGGAGAAGTTTGCCGCGATTGGACCTTTGCTCAACGAAAGGACGCGACGGCGTTGGGCGGCGGTAGAGGCAAGGGCGCTCGGACGCGGTGGAATTGCGCGGGTGGCCGAGGCAACGGGGTTGTCGAGGGCGACGATCGGCGCGGGCCTGCGGGAATTGGCCGATGGGCCGGCAGACGACGATATTGCGGGACGGTTGCGCAGCCCGGGGGCGGGTCGCAAAGCGCTGGCCGTTCACGACGCCGGCTTGGTGGCGGCGTTGGAAACGGTGGTCGATCCGGCCACGCGCGGCGACCCGACCGGACCGTTGCGCTGGACCTGCAGCAGTGCGGCGCGGCTGGCGCGGGAACTCCAAGACGCGGGCCACCGGGTCAGTGAGCGCTCGGTGAACCGGCTGTTGCACGAGTTGGGCTACAGTCTGCAAGCGAACCGCAAGACGCTGGAGGGAAAGCAGCATCCGGACCGGGACGCGCAGTTCAACCACATCAACCGCCGGGTGCGGGCTTTTCAGCGGCAGCGGCAGCCAGTGGTGTCGGTGGACACGAAGAAAAAGGAGCTCGTCGGACCCTTCAAGAACGGGGGTCGGGAATGGCGTCCGCACGGCCACCCGGAACCGGTTCGCGTCCACGATTTTCCGGACAAGGCACTCGGCAAGGCGATTCCGTACGGCGTGTACGACCTGACCCGCGACGCCGGGTGGGTGAGCGTCGGTATCGATCACGACACGGCGTCGTTCGCGGTCGAGACGTTGCGGCGCTGGTGGCGGCGGATGGGTCGCGTATCCTATCCGGCCGCGGGCCGGTTGTTGATCACGGCTGACGGAGGTGGTTCGAACGGCAGCCGCAACCGTCTGTGGAAGTGGGAGCTGCAGCAGTTCGCCGACGAGACGGGGCTCCAGACTTCGGTGTGCCACTTTCCACCTGGAACGAGCAAGTGGAACAAGATCGAGCACCGGATGTTCTGCCACATCACGGAGAACTGGCGGGGCCGGCCGCTGGTGAGTCGCGAGGTGGTAGTGAACCTGATCGGCCACACGACGACGCGGAGCGGTTTGGCGATCCGTTCCGAGTTGGACGCGAACAGCTACCCCACGGGACGGCCGGTGACGGCGGAACAGATGGAAAGTCTTTCACTCAAGCGGGACAGGTTCCACGGCGACTGGAACTACAGTCGTATTCGATTACAGGGTCGGCATGGGCTTGAGTCACCTTGAAAATGAAGAAGTGTCGGTTGTCCGTGGGGGCCGCGGGAACGGGCGCGTGTCGAAGCGGCCGTGTGGGCGACACCCGCCTACGCGGGCGGCGGCGGGAGCCTGAAGGCCTCGGGAACGGTGGGCTCGCGGGCGCGCAATATTTCGGCCGTCAGCGTCGGCAGGTCGAGGCGGCGCTGACGGGCGGTACGCACGACGGTCGAGAGCACTTGCTGGGTGTCGGCGCCCTTGCGGGTGCGGTTGCCGCCGCACACCTTGCGGATGACCACCGCGGGGCGGATGGCCTGTTCGGCCCGCCAGTTGGTGGCGTCTATCGAGGGGTCGCGCAGGAAGAGGAACACGGCCGGGAATTCGGCGGCGAGATGCTTGGCGAAGCGCTTGGCGTCCTTCAACGGCGGCGGCGCGTCGATCAGCCGACCGAGCCGGGCCTCGAGCCGGCCGCGGAGCGAGTCGAGACCGTGCCGGGTCAGTTCGCCGTTCCGGCAGCGGTCCCGAAGGTCGAGGCCGGTCTGGAGAACGGCCTTGACCTTCGAGCTCCAGGGGCTGTAGGGGTGCTTCTGCTTCAGTTTCTTGCAACGCTGGAGCAGGTGATTGACGCAACTTTGGTGCAAACCCTTGTAGCGCCGGTACACCCGCCAGCCGTCGCGCACGAGCACGCCGGCGTAGTCGGTCCCGAGCACGGTGGCCGCATCTTTGAACCCGCGGCCGGGGCAAATGGCGTAGACGGTGGTCTCCGGGGTGACGAACGTCCACAGCCAGTGGGGCTTGATGACGCGCCAGCCCGTTTCGTCGGGCGTGACCACCGGCGCGTTGCGGACCTGCCGGCAGAGTTCCCGGTAGACCGGTGTGGCGTCGCGGGCGGTTCGATGCAGCAGATGAACGAGGCCGCCGGCGGTGACCTCCAGACCGAACCTCGTCCGCAGCAGGCCGGCGACCTTGGCCAGCGGCACGCCCATCTCGGTGTGCAACTCGACGACGAGCGAGGCGAGTCCGGGGCCGAGCTGCACCGCGGCCGCGCCAAGGGCGTCGGATGTCTGGAGACGATGGCGCCCCTGCACGCGCCGGCGGCACTGCGAGCAGCGGCCGACCTCGATGTCGAAGCGGCGTACGATGGGGTGGACCGGAGGGAGTTCTTCCTGATACTGCGCGGCGACGCGGGTCACTTCGACGGCGCCGCCGCAGTCGGGACACGCCCTTGGCGCCGGCGCCCCGTGGGTCTCGTCGACCTTCGGCGGGCAGCGTCGGGACCCTTGCCGGCCGTACTGCGTCCCGGACCGTCGGCCGGGGCGCTTGCCGGACCCTTGCGGCCGGTCCTTGGCGAAGGGTGCAGCCTGCCGTTTGCCGGCGCGGCGGGCCTCATCGAGTTGTTTCTTGAGGTCTTCGCTGCGTCGCTTCCACCGGTCTCGATCACGGGTGGTGCGGTCCAGGTCGCGGGTGGTGCGGTCCAGGTCGCGGGTGGTGCGGTCCAAATCGTCGCTCAGCTTGGCGTTCTCCCGCTGAAGCTCCTCGATGCGCTTGTCCCGCGAATCCTGCTCTCGCGGGGGCGCCCCCGAACCGTCGCGCCCGCCGCTCTCTCTCGCCATGCTCCATGTATCGACACATGCGCCCCGAAGCTGCACACCACTTCACGGATTTTCTCGACTTTACCCGCTAACCAAAGACCTACAGTCTTACGCCACGAGAAACCAACAACTGATCCAAGTTATTTTGGCGAGCTGCCTTACGGGACTCAACTGCACTGCAATGGTCGCCTGTGAACAAAGCATGGCCGCTACCCGTTCCGCACGGATTCGCCGACGGTCGAATCCGCTAGTCCCCGAGATCGATCTCGATGGCGCCGTCCCGGACCCGGAGCGGATAGGCGCGCAGCCTTCCGCCGGCCGGGGGGGTGAGGGGCGCCCCGTCCGCGACGCGGAACTGGGCGCCGTGCCACAGGCAGGTCACCACGCCGTTCTCGTACGTCCCCTGCGTGAGGGGCCCGCCGACGTGGGTGCAGTAGTCGTCGTAGGCCAGCAGAGTGCCCTTCTCGTTGAAGACGGCGATCTTCCGGTCGGCGAGCCGAATGCACCGCACCTTGCCCGGCGGAACGTCGGCGGCGTCTCCGATGCGCACGAAGTCTCCCATCGGGCTCCTCACCCCCCGCCGGTCAGCCGATCCAGGGGCACGCACTCCAGGCCATGGGCCTCGGCGACGGCGGGATGCGTGACCCGTCCGTCGACGACGTTCACACCCCCCGCCAGGACCGGGTCGCGGGCCGCGTCTCGCCAGCCATGATTGGCGATGTCGAGCGCATAGGCCATCGTGGCGTTGGTCAGCGCGTAGGTGGAGGTGTGCGGCACCGCCCCCGGCATGTTCGACACGCAGTAGTGCACGACGCCGTGCTCGACGAACCGGGGGTCGTGGTGGGTGGTGGGCCGGCTCGACTCGGCGCCTCCGCCCTGATCGACGGCCACGTCGACGAGGGCCGAGCCGTCCTCCATCTGCTCGAGGTGCCGGCGGGTGACGAGCCTCGGCGTCCGCGCGCCGGGAATCAGCACCGCGCAGATCACGAGGTCGGCGTCGCAGACCGCCCCTTCGATGTTCGCGGCGTTCGACATGAGGGTGGTCACGTGCCCCTGCACGACGTCGCGCACGTAGGCGAGCCGCAACGGATTGACGTCGATGATGGTGACGTCGGCGCCGAAGCCGACGCCGACCACGCAGGCGTTCATCCCGACCACCCCCGCCCCGAGGATGGTGACGCGGCCACGGCGCACGCCGGAGACGCCGGGGAGGAGAATGCCCTTGCCCCCGGCGATCCGCTCGAGCGACGCGGCGCCGGCCTGCACCGCGAGACGCCCCGCCACCTCGGACATCGGCACGAGCAACGGCAGGGTGCCGTCGGCGAGCTGCACCGTCTCGTAGGCGATGCCCACCACCCGCCGGTCGAGCAGGCGCTCGGTCAGCGTCATCGACGCCGCGAGGTGCAGATAGGTGAAGAGGACCTGGCCCGGCCGCATCGCGTCGAACTCGGGCTCGAGCGGCTCCTTGACCTTGAGCACGAGCTCGGCCCGGTCCCAGACGGCGCCGGCGCCCTCGACGATGGCCGCGCCGGCGGCGGCATAAGCAGCGTCGGAAATGGCGCTGCCCCGGCCCGCCCCGGCCTGCACGAGCACCTCGTGGCCGTGCCCGCGGAACGCGGCCACCCCGGCCGGGGTGATGGCCACGCGGTTCTCGTCGGGCTTGATCTCCGTCGGTATGCCGATGCGCATGAACGCGACTCCGAGCCACCGGCAACCCGCGGCGAGGCCCCGCCGCCTTCGACCGCCGATGCGTCGCGCGGGCACTGCCCCGCTCCCCGGTTGCCGGTACCTATTATGACGTGACCGCCGGCCGCGACGCCGCCGGGCCCCGCCGCGTCGTCCCCCGCAACCGCGCCCGGACGGGGGGGTTCGTCGCGCAACCGTGCCGGGTGCGCTACAATGGCGCGCCGGTGCGCCCGGCCGTCCCGGGGTCAGCGCTTGAGCTACTGAAGGGAGAGCCTCGATGGGCACGATGACGTTGGCCGTCCTGTCCCTGTTGCCGATCGCGACCGTCGCGATCTTCCTGGTGCTGCTCCGGTGGCCGGCCAGCCGCGCCATGCCGCTCACCTACGCGGTGGCGGCGGCCCTGGCCCTCTTCGTGTGGCAGGTGCCGGGCCTTCAGGTGGCGGCCGCCACCCTCAACGGCCTGGTCATCGCCCTCACCCTGCTCTACATCATCTTCGGGGCCATCCTGCTGCTGAACACGCTGCAAGCGAGCGGCGCCATCGCCGTCATCCGGCGCGGCTTCACCGATGTCAGCCGGGACCGGCGGGTGCAGGTGATCATCGTGGCGTGGCTCTTCGGCTCGTTCATCGAGGGCTCGGCCGGCTTCGGCACGCCGGCCGCGGTGGCCGTGCCCCTGCTCGTGGGTCTCGGGTTCCCGGGCATGGCCGCGGTCATGGCGGGGATGATCATCCAGAGCACCCCGGTCAGCTTCGGAGCCGCCGGCACGCCGATCCTCGTCGGGGTCAACACCGGGCTCTCGGCCGACCCCGCCCTCGTCGCCTACGGCATGGAGCGCGTCGGCGGCGAGTGGGCCGACTTCCTCCGCTTCGTCGGCTTCAAGGTGGCGGTGCTGCACGCCATCGCCGGCACCCTCGTGCCGCTCATCCTGGTGTCGTTCATGACGCGCTTCTTCGGCGAGCGCAAGTCGTTCGCGGAGGGGCTGCAGGTCTGGAAGTTCGCGCTGTTCGCGGCCCTGTCGATGACCGTCCCCTACCTCCTCGCCGGCTACTTCCTCGGACCGGAGTTCCCGGCCCTGGTCGGGAGCCTCGTCGGCCTCCTGATCGTGGTGACGGCCGCGCGGCGGGGGTTCCTGGTGCCGAAGCCGGAAGAGGCCTGGGACTTCGGCGACAAGGCGAGCTGGCCGTCCGACTGGACCGGCTCGATCGAGGTCAAGGACGCCGCGGACAACGGTCCCTCGATGAGCCTGCTGCGGGCGTGGGTGCCCTACGTCATCGTCGCGCTGCTGCTTCTGACCTCGCGCGACCCGTTCGTGTTCCTGCGGCCGGTGCTCGACCCGTTCCAGCAGTTCCTGCAGTCCTTCTCCCTGACGTGGCCGGCGATTCTCGGCACGGGCATCGACATGAACGCGGTGCAGCCGCTGTATCTGCCCGGCGGCCTGTTCATCGCCACGTCCATCATCACGTTCTTCCTGCACCGCATCCCCCTCCCCGCCTACCGGCAGGCCTGGACGACCTCGCTGCAGGTGACCGCCGCGGCCTCTATAGCGCTGGTGTTCACGGTGCCGATGGTGCAGGTGTTCATCAACACCATGGGCGGCGCGGCCGGGTTCGAGCGGATGCCGATCGTGCTCGCCGACGGCGTCGCCTCGCTGGTCGGCGGCGCGTGGCCGATCTTCGCGCCGTTCATCGGCGGCATCGGCGCCGCGGTGGCCGGCAGCAACACCGTCAGCAACATGATGTTCTCGCAGTTCCAGTTCGGCATGGGCGAGCGTATCGCGGTCGACCCGACGTGGATCGTCGCTCTCCAGGCGGTCGGCGGAGCCGCCGGCAACATGATCTGCGTGCACAACGTGGTCGCGGCCTCGGCCGTGGTCGGGCTGCTCGGGCGCGAGGGCTCGGTCATCCGCATCACCCTGCTGCCCTTCGTCTACTACGCCCTGCTGCCGGGCTCGGTCGGCTATTTCATCGTGTCGTACGCCGACCAGGGGATCCTGAACGCCGGGACGTATCTGATAGCGCTGATCGCGGGACTGGCCATCTTCTCCATCGTCCGCTACGGCCGGCGGCCGGCGACGGCATGAGACTGTTCTCCCTGGTGGACATCGCCAGCGAGCCGTCGGACCCGAAGACGTTCGTGGGCCGCGCCCGGCTGACCCGTATGAACGGGGTGTCGGACGCGCCCCCCGCGAACGTCTACCGCGTCGCGTTCGAGACCCGGGCTCGCACCCACTGGCACGCCCACAGCGGGCCGCAGCTGCTCCAGATCGTCGAGGGCACGTGCCGGTTCCAGAAGGCCGGTGAGGCGGTGCGAGAGGCCGCGTCCGGCGACCTCGTCGCGGTCGCGCCGGGCGAACGCCACTGGCACGGGGCGGGGCCCGACGGCCCCATGACCCACGTCGCCGTCAACATCGACGCGAAGACCAGCTGGTTCGAGGCGGTCAGCGACGCCGAGTACGGCGCCTGACCGCCGGCGACCGACGACTCACCTGCGGGCGGGCTCGGCGAGGCCCCCTGCCGCGCGTCGGCATGTCCCGGGGACGACGATGACCACCACGCCCTGCCCCTGCCCGAGGCGCCTCTCGATCGCCGCGCGGATCGCGGCCGCCGGGACCGTTCTCGCTTTGCTCGCACCAACCGCGGCGGCCCAGACCGGAACCGGTCAGGCCCAGGACGCCGACTTCGCGGATCGCGTGCGCGAATGGACGACGCGTCCCGAGTTCCTCAGCCCACTGGTCGACCATCTGCCGGCCGGCGGCGCCGTTCCGTCGCCGAAAGACGTCCTCGGGCACCACGCCGGGGCCCCGCGCGAGCTGACCTACTACGCCGAGCTGCTGGCCTACTACCGGGCCCTCGCCGACGCCTCGCCGCGGGTCTCGATCGCCCCCATCGGCCGTACCGACGAAGACCGCGAGATGGTGGTGGTGACGATTGCCGACGAGGCGACCGTCGCGGACCTCGAACGCTACCGCCGCGACCTCGCCCGGCTCGCGGACCCCCGCGGGATGAGCGAGACCGACGCGCAGGCGGTCATCGCGGGGTCCAAGCCGATCTACCTCCTGATGGCCGGCCTGCACAGCGGCGAGACGGGTCCGCCCGAGATGCTGATGGAGCTGGCCTACCGGCTCGCGGTCGAGGAGGGATCGCTCTTCGACCGCATCCGCGACAATCTCATCGTCGCCCTGATACCGGCCGCCGAGCCCGACGGGCGCGACCGCTACGTCGACTGGTACTACCGGCACCTGATCGACATCACCGACGACCGCGACCGCATCGGGGGCCCGCCGTACTGGGGGAAGTACATCTTCCACGACAACAACCGGGACATCAACTACTCGCAGCGGAGCATGCGGAACCTGCTCGACTGGTATCTGCAGTGGCATCCCCCGGTCATGCACGACCTCCACGAGTCGGTGCCGTTCCTCTACACCTTCAGCGGCCAGGCGCCGCAGAACCCCCTGCTCGACCCCATCGTCTACGGCGAGCTGCCGTGGTTCGCGAACTTCGAGATGGCCCGGCTGACGGGCTACGGCATGCCCGGCGTGTGGACGCACGGCTTCGTCGACATGTGGTCGCCGGGCTATCTGGCGTTCATGGCGTCGAACCACAACGGGCTGATCCGGTTCTACGAGACGTTCGGCAACGGCGGCGCGACGACCATGAAGCGTCGTTTGAAGACCGAGGACAACACCGCCGAGCAGGCGCGAACGAGCCGGGAATGGTACCGGCCCTCGCCTCCCTACGAAGAGGTCGAGTGGTCGATGCGGAACAACACCAACTACAGCCAGACGGCCGCCCTCGCCGCTCTGGAGCTCGCCTCGTCGAACCCCGCCGTCCTCCTCGAGAACTTCTACCGCAAGTCGCGGAACGCGGTGGACGAAGGCGAGACCGACCCGCCGCACGGCTTCGTCATCCCGGCCAGGCAGCGCGACATGACGCGGGTGGCGACGCTCGTCGACCTGCTGCGCATCCAGGGGATCGAGATCGGCCGCGCCGGCGATGCCCTGGCGTTCGGCGACGACACCCATCCCGCCGGCTCGTACGTCATCAAGGGCGGCCAGCCGTACTTCCGCCTGGCGAAGATCCTCCTCGGGAACCAGACGTTTCCGGACGATGGTCTCCGGACCTACGACGACACGGGCTGGACGATGGGATTGATGCACGGGGTCGACGTCGTCGCCATCGACGACCCCGAGGTCCTCGAGGCGCCGGTCGAGCCGATCGCCCGGGCGCGGCTCGCGGGAATCGTCGCGGGGGGCGGCGAGGCGCGGTTCGGCTACGCGGTCGCGCACTACGGCTCGAACAATCTGACGACGCTGCGCTACCGGCTCGGGACCGCACCGGTGGACGCCGCCGAGGAAGGCTTCGAGGTCGACGGACACGAATTTCCGCCAGGCTCGTTCATCGTGCCCGCCCCCGCCGGCAGCCCGCGGGCCGAGCGCCTCCGGGCCGCGGTGACCGACCTCGGCCTGACCGCGGCGGCCCTCGACGAGCCGCCGGAAGTCGCGACCCATCCCGTCGACCTCCCCCGGCTCGCGATCTACAGCACCTGGGGCGACACCCAGGAGGTGGGATGGGTCCGCCACGCGTTCGATCAGTTCGAGATCCCGTTCGACCTCATCTTCAAGGAACGGGTCCGGGCCGGCGATCTGGGGGCGGACTACGACGTCGTCCTGATTCCGCACCAGGGCCGGACCGCCAAGGGGCTGGTCTTCGACGTCGCGCCCCGCGGCGGCCCGCGGGCCTACACCAAGACCGCCCGCTACCGCTTTCTCGGCGACTACGGATCATCGGAGGACATCACCGGGGGCATGGGCCTCGAGGGCGTCCTCGAGCTCCGGCGGTTCGTCGAGGGCGGTGGCCTGCTCGTGACCCTCGGCGAGGCGAGCCACGTTCCGCCGGAGTACGGCCTCACGCGGGAGATAGACGCGCGGCGTCCCGGGTCGGGCTTCTACGCGCCGGGTCCGCTGGTCGAGGCGGAGATCGCCGATCCGGACCATCCGATCTTCTACGGGTACGACGCGGACCGGATACCCGTGCGCTACGCGAACGGACCGCTCCTCGAGGTACCGCGGCGGCTCCGCGACGACTGGGTGGTCATGACGTTCAGCGGCCGCGTGCTCGGCGGCCACCTGCGCGGCGCCAATCAGCTCGACGGCCGCCCCGCCGTCGTCGACGTCCCGCGCGGCGACGGCCGCATCGTCCTGTTCTCCACCAACCCCTGCTATCGCTGGCAGAATCACGGCGAGTTCGGGATGCTCTTCAACACCCTGCTGCACCACAACGACCTCGCCCGCGGCGAAGGCGACGAACCCGCGCTCGAGAACGAGCCCGGGAGCCGATGGTAGACCCAGGTGCGGCGTCGAGACGGGCGGGGCGTACGCTTCGCCCGGCGTTCGTTTCGGGGTAGCATGACCATCCGCGGCGGCAGCAACCGCACGCCGCAACAACCTTTCGGAGGAACAGCATGCTGAGATCGAGGCTCGTGCGGGCGGCGGCGTTGGTATTCGTGCTCGCGGCGCTTGTGGCCGCCGCGCCGGCGCTGGGGCGGGACCTGCAGACGGTCGAGTTCTTCAGCCCCGCCGTCGACCGGACCATGAAGTACAACATCCTGCTTCCGGAAGACTACGAGACGTCGACCGCGCGCTATCCGGTGCTGTATCTGCTGCACGGCCTGACGCAGAACTACACCGCCTGGGGATTGGCGAACGGCGCCCCGTTCTATGCCGGCCTCTACGACGATCTCATCATCGTGATGCCCGACGTCGGGAACTCCTGGTACGTCAACTGGGCGGAGAGCGGGGACGGGCAGTCGAACAACTGGGAGGACCACGTCATCCGGGACGTCGTCGGCCACGTCGACTGGAACTTCCGGACCGTCCCCCGCCGCGAGGGCCGGGCCATGACCGGCCTGTCGATGGGCGGCTTCGGTGCGATCACGATGGGGCTCCGGAACCCCGAGATGTTCATCTCCATCGGAAGCACGAGCGGCGCGCTGGAGTACGGGCGGCAGGCGGCGGCGCGGTTGCGGGGCGAGCTGGAAGCGCGGCCGCGGCGCACGCCGACGGCCGAGCAGGAGGCCCGCCGCCGGCAACCGAACCCGCTGATCGGCATCGACGGCTTCAGCAGCCAGGTGGAACGGACGCCGCAGGGCGCGATGTTCACGACCCCGGAGCAGGCCGAGGCGTACGACCCGTTCACGCTGATCAAGCAGGTCCCGCGGGAGAACCTGCCGCACATCTATCTCGATTGCGGCACCGAGGACCGGCTGATCGCGGGGGCGCTGGAGCTCGCCGGGTACATGGCCGAGGAGAACATTCCCTTCAACTACATGCAGATGCCCGGCGCCCACAACGCGGCGTACTGGATCGAGGCGATCGGCCACATCACGTCGGTGCAGTACGAAGTGATGCAGCGCGCTCTCGGCCAGCGGCCGTTCGGCCGGGGCCGCTCGACGAACTGAAGCGCCACGGAACGCGGCGCTGACGCGGAATGCGCCGCCGCCCGGCGGGAGGTCGCCTGCGGCCTCCGCCGGGCGATTCGCGACGGAGGCGGGTCAGGTTCCGGGAATCGTCGCAGCGGGGGCTCTCGCGGCTCGTGACAGAACCCCGGGCCGCACCCGGACGAATCGAGCGGTCTTCCTGCGCGGGCTGCTACGCCTTGATCCGCGGCAGCGCCCCGCCCAGGCGGCCGCGATGGAACCGCAGGCGATTCGCCGCGCGCGCCTGACCCAGCGTTGCCGCGTCGCCCGTGAACAGCGTCGCGGCGGGCGCAAGCACCGCTTCGCCGACGTGGGCCGCGGGCAGCAGATCGATCACCGCGTCCGCTTGGTCGAGGGCGCTGCGCCATTGCCGCGACAGATCCGACGCGCGCGGGGGCGGCCCGTCGAATGCGAGCGACGCCAGCTCTTCGGTCGAGTAGCGGGACGAGCGGCGCGCCTGGGCGAGGATGCCGCCCGGCGTGAAGCCGGGGTCCTTCCCGCACGCGGCCCAGGCCAGATAGCCCAGAGGCTGCAGGTGCGCGTCGCACGCCAGCACGTCCACCCAGTCGCGCGCCTCGAGCCGCCCGACGAGGGCCAGGACCTTGTTCGTGGCCAGATCGAACGGGTGCAGCGCGAGCCCCAGCTCGTCGTCCTCCACCAGCGGAAAGAAGCGGAACGCGCTGTCCCGCGTCCATTCCATGACCAGGCCGTCCCGCCCGCGCGCAATCGCCGCCTCGACATAGCCGGGCCGTTCGCGCAACGGCGTGACCTCGAACGCCGCCGATTCGAGCGCGAGGCGGTCCCGGTCCCAGGACCGCGCGACCGCTTCGGTCGTGTCGTGGAACAGATCGACGTCACGCGAGAGGCGGTGCGAGCGCAGGGCGACGCTCAGCGCCACGCCGCCGGCCACGTAGCTGTCCCGGTGGCGGCGGCGCCCGTCGGCTAGTAGGCGGCAGACGTCGCGCTGGAGCGGCGTGAGAGCCATGTCCGCACCTCGGCGACGCGGCGAAACGCAGGCAGATCGCCGTGCCGCTCGATCCATCGCAGCACCCGCTCGCACTCGGCGGCACTGGCCGGGTAGTAGTCGTCACGAAGAAACCAGAGACACCGGACGCGGTAGTCGTCGACGAGACCGCGAACCGGGTCTTCAGGCAGGACGTGGTCCATATGGCGATCCTACTCGACGCGTCCGGCGGATTCGCCCGGGTCCGACCGATCAGCCGGCCCGGTCGATCAGGCGCGTCAGGTTGGCGATGTGGTCCGTCAGACGGACCCGGCCGGAAGGGGTCAGGGTGTACCAGGTCACTGGCCGCCGGTCGCGGAAGGTCTTCTCGATCGACAGGTAGCCGGCGTTCTCGAGCTTGCGCAGGTGCGTGCCGAGACTGCCGTCCGTCTCGTCGAGCACCTGCTTGAAGCGGCTGAACGACATCGCGTCGTGCTTCGAGAGCAGGACGCAGATGGCGAGCCGCACCCGGTGCTCGAAGAGCCCGTCGAGCGCCGCCAGCTCGTCGAGCCCCCCGATGTCCGGATCAGCGCGTTGTGTCACGGGGCGAGGCTCCAAGGAACGCCTGCGCCACGAGCGCGGCGGCGATGAGCGCACCCGTCATGCTCCACCGGTAGCCCGGCACGATGAACGTGATCAGATAGCCGACGCCGACCAGCAGGCCGACCGGCGCCAGCCGCCGGTCGAGATGCACGCCGGCCTGACAGTAGGTCAACGCCATCAGCAGCACCCAGAACGCCCCGTACCCTTCCGGAGTCAACTGTCCGGTCGCGACCAGCAGCCCGCCGAGCCAGCCCGCCGCCAAGAACGACAGCCAGTGCAAGAGCGAGCGCACGCTCTTTCGACGATCGGCCTGCCCGACCCGCCGGTCCGCCCGCATGCCGAGCCATGCGGAAAGACCGCAACCGACCGGCGTCACCACGAGCCAGTAGGTCCCGATCCAGGGCCGGGTGGCGGCGAAATCCGGCAGGATGAAGCCGCACAGCACGATGGCCGCCCACAGCAGATAATACGCCGGATTCTGAACGGTATCCGATCGCTCCGCCGCGGCGCGAACGTAGGCGAGGTCTTCCCTGATCTGTTCGGTATCCGTCATGACAGGCCACTGCCCCTCGTCGTCTACCCTACTCCTGAGGCGCACGCTCCTCGAGCGCCGGCAGCAGGGCGCCGCGGACCCAGGCGAACCCGGGTTCGACATCCAGCGCCTGCCGGTAGTAGCGCCGCGCCGCAGCCAGGTCGCCGCGCTCGACGCTGATCTGCCCGAGCCACGCGTAGGTATCGATGCGCCCCCAGTGCGGCCACGGCCGGTCGGGCGGCTCGGTGCGGAACGCGGCCACGGCCTGACGCAGCAACGGTTCCGCCCGGTCGGCGCCGCCGCCGAACATGCCCGGCGTGTGCAGCTTCCCGACGCCGTCCTGGAGCAGCACGCGCGGGTTGCGCGGGGCGAGCTCCAAGGCCCGCGCGGACGCCCGCGACGCCCGCCGGCCGAGGGTCATCCCCTTCCATGCAGAGTCTATCTGCATGCCGTAGACGCTGGCCAGCAGCGCGTGGGTCTCCGCGTTCCCATCGTCGGCCTCCAGGTCGCGGGTCAGCAGATCCACGGCGTCGTCGAGCAACGCCGGCCGATCGTCAGCCGGCACGCCGTCGGGAATGGTGAACAACCTCCAGTTCACGTACGCGACCGTATACCGCGTGATGGATCGCTGGCCGCCGGTCAGGCCGGTGTCGAGCAGCTCCGCGAGGTCCGCCCGGGCCGCCAGCAGCTCCGGGGCGTCCCCTTGCACGTACGCCCGCTCCAGGCGATCGACCAGTGCTGCGAACGTCTCGTCGAAGCCGGCCGCCGCCCCGATCGGGGCCGCCGGCAGAACGAACAACGCGCACACTGCGGCCGCGGCGACGATTCGTCGCATTCGAGTCGGCATCGACGTGATCGACCGCCGACCGGACAGGTTCTCGACGGGTGGGACGCTTCTCTCCAGCTTCATGACACCTCCCGTGTCGTGGATCACCGCA
Organism: Vicinamibacterales bacterium; assembly: GCA_965206705.1. Lineage (GTDB taxonomy): Bacteria > Acidobacteriota > Vicinamibacteria > Vicinamibacterales > UBA8438 > JAJEEA01. The sequence goes on from CBDBKJ010000004.1 coordinate 747,996, forward strand.
ACAGCACGGTCGATCCGAAGTAGATTGCCCGCGGTAGCGCGCTCGTCACCGGGCGCCGCTCGGCGTAATCGGGCGACCAGGCGTAGTCCAGCACGTTGTGCCGGTCCAGCAGGTTCGTGACCCCGGCGAACAGAATCAGGCCTTCCCGGCCGAACGGCCCCAGCACGCTCACGTTGAGATCCAGACGTTCGTAGCGCGGCGTACGGGCCGAGTTGATCGCTCCCCAGACCGGCACGTATCCCCCCTCGGCGAGCCGCGCGCCCTCCACCGGGGTGAACGGCCGCCCGGACGCGGTGCGCCAGCTCGCCGCGACGTCGACCGTGTCGGTCAGCTCGAACTCGACCGTCGCGCGGAACCCGTGGGGAATCTCGAAGTAGGGCGCCCACGTCCCCTCCGCCAGCTCGATGCCCGAGGGCGTCTCGACCGAGGTCCATCGGCGCCGCGCGCGCAGCCAGCCGTAGACCGCCTCCACGCCGCCCCCCGGCCAGCGCAGGCGCGCGGACAGGTCGACGCCGTACGCCGTGCCGTGGCCGCCCGACGAGAAGCCGCCGGACAAAGCCTCCAGCGGCAGGTTGCGATAGCGCTTGTGGTAGGCCTCGGCCGTCAGTTGCAGCGCGTCGTCGGCCAGGCCGGACTCGTAGCCGGCCACCCAGTGCTCGGCCCGCATCGGCGCGAGGTGCACGGGCCCTCGGGCCAGCTCGTAGTAGCTCGCCGGCGCCGCCTGGCGATAGAACCCCCAGGCGACGCGCAGGCGCCGGCGGGCCCCCGCGCGCACGAGCAGGCTCAGGCGGGGATCGACGGTGGTCGCGCCGGCGAGACGAAACCGGTCGACGCGCACGCCCAGGTTCGGCACGAGCACGCCCGGCCGGCCCTCGAACTCGGCGTACGCGCCGGCGTGCCGGTCGGCGACGGTGACGTCGAACACCGACGAGCCGGCGACGCCGCCCAGGTCCCCGCGGGTCGCGGGCACGCGTCCGGCGTACGCGTTGCTGGTCCGGCCGCCGTCGCTGCCGGCTCGGACGGTGCCCGCCGCGGTGACGCGCGAGACGTCGGCGCGCCACGAGTGGCGCCGGTCCCGCGTTTCGATGTCGAGCACGCCGACGGACGTGTCGCTCCCGTACCCGGTCACCCCGAAGGTGCCGACGGCGCGCCACCCGCCGGGCGAGATCTTCTCCCAGCGTGCGTAGGCCAGCGCGTTGGCGTTGGCCGATTCCACGAAGCCGCGGAACGCCTGGTCCTCGATCTCGATCCCCACGCGCTCGCGCAACGCCATCGCGAACACCTTGAACGACCCGAGGACCGGCGAGTCGTAGTGACCGCTGACATTCACGTCCAGCCCGCTGGGGTAGCGGGTGAACGCCCGCGGCGACCGGTTGAGCCGGAACATCGCGCGCGTCTCCGACCAGTTGCCGGACGCCCGCAGGCCGCCCCGGGCGCGCACCGGCAGCGCCGCGACCCCGGACACGCCGCTCAGCAGCAGCGCCGCCTGGCCCGCGGGCGCCGCCGGCCGGCCGAGCCCCTGCATCTCCAGCACGCCGCTCAGTGCGTTGCCGAACCGGGCCGGAAACCCGCCGGAGCTGAACGAGATGTCGCTGGTGAGGAACGGGTCCACGGTGCCCCGGACGCCCCCCGTCACCCGCTCGTAGCGGTAGGGGTGGTGCACCACCGCGTCGTCGAGCAGCGTGAGCACCTCGGCCGAGTCGCCGCCGCGCACGAACAGCCCCGCCTCGTCGTTGATCTGGTTCACGCCGGCCAGGTTCTGCACGTAGAGCATGACGTCGGCCTGGGCGCCGGGCAGCCGCACGATGTCGAGGGGACCGAACGCCTGCACCGAGGGCGCCGCGTCGACCGGCCCCGGGGCGACAACGTCGACCAGCTCCTCGAGGTCGGCGGGCTCGAGCACGACGTCGACGTCGTGCGCGGCGCCGTCCAGCTCGAGCGGCACCTCGGACAGCCAGAAGCCGGTCGCGAACGCCACCAGCACCTGCGCGCCGGCGCCGCGCGTGCGCAGCTCGAAGCGGCCCTCGGCGCCGGTCGTCTCCAGGGTCTGACTGCCCCGCACATAGACCTGCGCCCCCTCCAGCGGGCGCCCGGCGGGGTCGCGCACGACACCCCGGATCACCGTCTCGGGGACAGCCTGGCCCGCATCGCTCGCGTCCGCCAGACCAGCCAGCAGCAACGCGGCGACAGCGACCGTCGTGACCGGATTCCGCGTCACGCCGCCCTCCTTTGCCGCACCAAGGTGAGACGCGATAGACTCTTATAAAACATGTTCTCTGAAATATAGAGAACTTTTACAGACATGTCAACCGGCTCCAGGGAAAACGCGAGAGGCCGAGCGACGCTTCGCCGATCGGGCCCGGGTCAGGCGAGGCAGGTCGAGGAACGCTCGGCGCGAGGGCGGCGTCGCGGGGCGGTGGGGCACTCTTGCGAGCCCGTCGACCGGCTCCAGGCAGCAAGAGAGGCCGAGCGACGCTTCGGCGATCGGGCCGGGGTCAGGGCGAGGCAGGCGGGAGGAACGCTCGGCGCGGGGGCGGCGTCGCGGGGGTGAGGTGCGGCGGTGCTCGCCACCGACGCACGGCGGCGAATCTGGCCGGGTTCAGAATCGACACCGCGGACAAGTGCACGCTGCGTGCGCAACGGGGCGTCGGCGTCAGCCCTGCCCCCAGCCGCACGACCGGCCTGCGTTCTGCTCGTCGAGCCACGCCTGGAGGGGCGCGAAGTAGTCCAGGATGGCGGTGGCGTCCATCTCGCGCTCGCCCGTGCCCACCTCCAGCACGTCGCGCCAGGGCCGGCTCGCGCCCGGCTCGAGCATCGCCTGCAGCCGCTCCCCCGCCTCGCGGCTGCCGTAGATCGAACAGCGGTGCAGCGGCCCCTCGTGGCCGGCCGTCTCGCACAGGGCCCGGTGGAACTGGAACTGGAGGATGTGGGCGAGGAAGTAGCGCGTATAGGACACGTTGGCGGGGACGTGATACTTGGCGCCGGGGTCGAAATCGGCCTCGCTGCGCGGCGCCGGCGGGCCGACCCCCTGATACGCGGTCCGGAGATCCCACCAGCCCTCGTTGTACGCCTCCGGACGAATGTCGCCGGAGAACACCTGCCAGCGCCACTGGTCGACCAGCAGGCCGAACGGCAGGAACGCGACCTTGTTCAGCGCGAGCCGCAGCAGCAACCCGATGTCCCGGTCCGCGGGCGGCGCGCGGTCCAGCAGGCCGACCTCCACCAGGTACTCCGGGGTCATGGAGAGGGCGATGGTGTCCCCGATGCCCTCGTGGAAGCCATCGTTGGCGCCGGCCCGGAACAAGGGGGACTGGTTCCGGTAGGCCCGCTGATAGTAGTTGTGGCCCAGTTCGTGGTGGATGGTGACGAAGTCCTCGCCGTTCACGTCGAGGCACATCTTGATCCGCACGTCCGAGCCGAGGTCCAGGCTCCAGGCGCTGGCGTGGCAGACCACGTCGCGGTCGGCGGGCTGGACGAACAGCGACCGTTCCCAGAACGTCTCGGGCAACGGGTCGAATCCGAGCGAGGTGAAGAAGCGCTCTCCGTAGCGCACCATCCCGATGGGGCCGACGTCGGCGTCCTCGAGCAGGTCGGTCAGGTCGTAGCCGGGGTCGGTCCGCCGGGGGGCGACGAGATCGAAGACGCCCGCCCACGACTGGCTCCACATATTGCCGAGCAGATGGGCGGGAATCGGCTCGTCGGGAGGGACGATGGCCGAGCCGTACTCGTCGGCGAGGCCCGCGCGGACGTGGCAGTGCAGCGACTCGTAGAGCGGGCGCACCTGGGTCCACAACCGTTCGAGCTCGGCCGTGAACGCATCGGGGGGCATGTCGTAGCCGGCGCGCCAGAGCTCGCCGAGGTCGGCGAACCCCAGATCGCGGGCCCCGTCGTTGGCCAGCTCCACGAAGCGGGCGTAGGAATCCCGCATCGGCGGCGCCACCGCCCGCCATCCGAGCCACAGGTCGAGCAGCTCGTCGGTGTCGCGGACCTCGGCCAACCGCCGTTCGAGCTCCGGCAGCGACAGACAGCCGTCGTCGCCGTCCGGACAGTACACGCCCCGGCCGTACGCGGCTTCCATCCCGGCGGCGAGAGCCGACAGCTCGGCCTGCAGGGCCGGGTCGGCCGGCGCCGCCACCTCCATCGACGTCCGCAGCCGCACCAGCTTGCGCCGGAGGTCCTCGGGCAGCTCGACCCCGTCGAACCGCGCCGCGCCCGCGGCCAGCTCCATGGTGAGGCCGATGAGGCCGGCCTGGGCCTCGGCGGCCAGCGCCGTCGTGTCGCCGGTGATGTAGGTGCTCTGGACCCACGCGGCCCGCCCCGCCGAAATCCAGGCATCGAGCAGCCGGGTCTCCGCGTCGTCGAGAAACGCGCGGGCCTCGTCGGCGGCCGGCGGGGCCTCCTCGGTGCAGGCGGCGGCCAGGATCGCGAGTACGCCGATGAGCCGAACCATCTTCGTCATGGGTGACCTGTCATGCGATCCGGGGCTGGAAGGCCGCGGCCGGCGCCCGCCCGGAAACCGTCCGTCTCGGGCTTCCGCTGCCGCCCGCCCCCTCCGGAGAGTCGGCACCTCCCGCCGGGAGGCGGCGCCTCCCGCCGGGAGGCGGCACCGTTCTACGGCACCGACTCCTGCGGCGACACCGCCCGCTCGGCCTGCCACCGGTCGACGAGTCCGCCCCGCACGAGAATGGTATCGGCCCGGTCGGAGCCGGTCGAGACGATCGCGACCGGCACCCCGCTCAGGGCCTCGATTCGGGCCAGGTACGCCTGGGCCTCGGGGGGCAGGTCGCGGTACCGGCGCACCCCGGCGGTCGGCCGCGACCACCCGGGCAGGCGTTCGTAGACCGGCGTGCAGCCGGCGAGAACCGTGCGGCTGGTGGGAAGCTCCGTCAGCAGGCTCTCCCCGTGGCGGTAGGCCGTGCACAGGGGAATCTCCGCGAGGCCGTCGAGCACGTCGAGCTTGGTGACCGCGAGCGCGTCGAGGCCGTTCACGCGCACCGCGTAGCGGACCGCCACCGCGTCGTACCAGCCGCACCGGCGCGGGCGGCCGGTCGAAGCGCCGTACTCGCGGCCGCTCTCCCGCAGCAGGTCGCCCTCGGCGCCGTGCAGCTCGGTGGGCAGCGGTCCCTCGCCGACCCGGGTCGTGTACGCCTTGGCGATGCCGAGGACGGAGCCGATGGCGCGGGGACCGACGCCGAGGCCGGTGCAGATCCCGCCGACCGTCGCGTTCGACGAGGTGACGAACGGGTAGGTCCCGTGATCGATGTCGAGCAGGGTCCCCTGCGCGCCCTCGAACAGCACGCGCTCGTCCGCCTCGAACGCCCGCGCGAGGAACAACGACGCGTCGCCGACCCAGCCCGCGAGGCGCCGCCAGGCCGCGCACACCTCGGCGTGCAGCGCCCGCCAGTCGGCCGCCGCCCCGCCCAACGCCTCGTTGCGGGCCGATACGTTTGCGCGAATCGCCGAGGCCAGGGCTCCGCCCTCCGACGCGTCGCCGAGGTCGGCCACCCGGATGCCGCGGCGCCCCGCCTTGTCCTCGTAGGTCGGCCCGATGCCACGCGAGGTCGTGCCTATCCGCTGATCGCCGCGCCGCGCCTCGGACAGCGCTTCGAGGTCGCGGTGATACGGCAGAATGACGTGGGCCCGGTCGCTGATGAGCAGCCGATCCCCGACCTCGATGCCCTGCGCGGCGAGGGTCTCGATCTCGGAAAACAACGCCACCGGATCGATCACCACCCCGTTGCCGATGACGCACCGCACCCCGGGGTGGAGAATGCCGGACGGCAACAGATGCAGGATGAACTCGGTCTCCCCCACCCGCACGGTGTGGCCGGCGTTGTGGCCTCCCTGATAACGCGCCACAATGGACACGTTGGGCGTGAGGAGGTCGACGACCTTGCCCTTGCCCTCGTCACCCCATTGCGCACCGATGACGGCGATGTTCACGCTGTTCCTCGTTCTGTGATGGCGGGCGCCGGACCGGCCATCGGGCCGCGTCCTCGGCGCAGAGTCACGGGGCGGCCGCCTGGTTTTCGCCCGGGTCGGCGGCGCCAAGCGATCGATCGTAGCAGAAGGGGTCGAGCCGCGCACCAGTCGAATCGATGCCGGGCGGAACGCGCGGGGCCCTGATCGACTATACGGGCGCGCCCCGCGGGAAAGGGATGCGGTTGGCTGCACGTCCTGCGATCGAACGAAGGCTCCTCGCCGCCCTCGAGGCGGAGCCCCCGCGCATACCCGTCATCGTCGGGGGGTGCGGCAGCGGCCGTACCGCGATGCTGCGCGGCCTCGGCGAGCGGCTCGGGACGGGGCTCATCGACCTCGAGCGGATCGCCACGACCCCGGAACGGTGCCTCGCGTCGGTGCGCGGGGCCGTCCACGGTCACCGACCGGCGGGGGGCGCCGCCACTCCCGAGCTCGGATCGCCGCAGGCCGCGTTCGACAGGCTCTGCCGTTTCTTCACCCATTCCCGAAGCCCTGCCGGAGAACCCGTCACGTTCCTGCTCGACGAGATGCTCGAGATACGTACCTTCGAGAGCTTCCCCGGGTTGCGCGGCGCCCTTCCGACGTTCCGGCAGTCGCTCTGCGACACTCCGAATCGGTTCGTGCTGGCGACCCGGTTCGCGACCCGCACGCTGCGGCTGTTTCGCGATGCTCCCGGACAGTTCGAGTTCGTGCACCTCCCGCCGCTGACCCCCGCCGAGGTGGGCGCGGCGCTCGCCGGGCTCGGTCTGGACACGCCGGAAGACCGGCGGCGCGACACGGCAGGGCTCGTCCACGCCCTGACGGATGGACGCCCGCGCTATGTCCGTCTTCTGGGCGAGGGCGCGGCCGCCCGGGGAGCCGGTCCGGTCGATGCCCTCGCCGCCCAGCTGCGGCCGGGCGCGCCCCTGTCGGCGGCCTGCCGGTTCTCCTGCGAGCTGCGGCTGCACCACGCGCGAGGCCAGGGCGCGCTCAAGGCGATCCTTCACGTCCTCGCGGCCGAAGAACCGCTCACGCTGACCGAGATCGCCCAACGGCTGGGGCGGACGCCGGGCGCCACCCGGGACTACCTGTCCTGGCTGGAGGACGTCGACCTGATCGTGGCCCAACGGAAGCGCTACGGCTTCGCCGACCCGCTGCTGCGCCTCTGGGTGCGCCTGCACGGACAGGCGGCGCCGCCGAACGACGACGACCTGTCTCGCGGCGTGCAGGAGTACGTGGCCGGCCGGACCCCGGCGGTGGCGCCGGACGCCCCCGGAGAATGACCGTCTCCCCGGTTCACGCCTCGGACTCCCGCGGCGCGGACTCCTGCGACCCGAGCGCCGCCAGCGCCTGCTCGGCCGCGCACTGCTCCGATTCCTTCTTGGTACGGCCCTCGCCCCGGGCCAGCGCCCGCTCTCCCACCCGGATCTCGGTCTCGAAGACCCGGCGGTGGGGGGGGCCGGTGGTACCCACCAGCTCGTACCGCGGCAGGCCGTGGTCGCGGGACTGCAACAATTCCTGCAACGCCGACTTGTGATCGCGGGTCATGCCGGGGGCGATCTCCCCGGCCCGTACCGCTTCGAGCTGGCCTCTGAACCACCGTTCGATGAACCGGCCCACCGCCTCGATCCCCCCGTCGAGATACACCGCGGCCACCACCGCCTCGAACGTGTCGGCGATCAGCGACCGTTTGGTGCGGCCGCCGGTCCTCTCCTCGCCGCGCCCGAGCAGCAGATGGTTGCCGAGACCCAGCCGTTCGCCGACCCCCGCCAGCGCCGCCGTCGAGACGAGGGCGGCCCGCGCCTTCGACTTCTGTCCCTCGTTCCAGTCGGGGCACTCCCGGAACAACCGATCCGAGATCACGAACCCGAGCACCGCGTCGCCCAGGAACTCGAGCGATTCGTTGTCCCGAACGCCGCCGCTGGCATCTTCGTGGGCTCGGGAACGATGCGTCAGGGCATGCTCCAGAAGTCCGGGATCCTCGAATCGATACCCCAGCGCCTCCTCGACGGCGCGAAACTCGTCCCGAATGCGCATCAATCGGTCGGAGACCTGCTGTCCGAACTCGGCGATGAGGCGACGGGCGCGCTGGGCCTCCGGGCCGTGGACGGTCAGCCGTACCTCCCCCAGTCCGCTGACCGTGAGGGGAAAGATGGCATGGGGCGCTTCCGACGAGATGACCGCGTCGATGCCTCGCGTCTCGAGGAGCCCGCTGACCACGTTGGCCTCGATCGTGGACTGGGTCCGGAACACGACCTTCGGATCGGAGTCGGTCACTGGCGGCTCGCGGCTGGCCGCGGGGACGGCGGATCGCCGACCCGGAGCAGGACGATGGTCATGTCGTCATGCTGCTCCGCGACGCCGGCGAATGCCTCGACGTCGCCCAGGATACGCTGCTCCAATTCATGCGACGGCAGGTCGATTTGCTCGGCGAGGGTACGGCTGAGCCGCTCATCGCCGAAGAGATCGGACGCCTCGTTCATCGCCTCGGTGACGCCGTCGGTGAACAGGGCGACCAGATCGCCGGCGGCGAGCGGAAACGTCGACTCTTCGAGCAGCTCGGCGAACTTCTCCTCGGCTCCGTCGATCTGCAGCCCCACCACGAGCCCGTCGGGAGCCAGCACCTGGGGCGTGGGCGGTCCCGCGGGGGCGGACGGCACGTAGATCAGGGGCGTATGGCCGGCTCGCGCATAGGTCAGGCGGCGGGCCGCGATGTCGACGATCGCGTAGGTCATGGTGATGAAGGTCCGGCTGTCGAGGCTCGCGGACAGAATGCGATTGACCTCGATGAGGAGTTGCCGGGGGCTCTGGTGCAGGCGAGTCAGCGACAGCACCACGCCCTTGAGCTCGGCCATGTAGAACGCCGCGGACGTCCCCTTGCCGGAGACGTCGGCCACCAGCACCCCCAGCCGATGCTCGTCCAGCCGAATGAAATCGTAGTAGTCGCCGCCGACCTCCCGCGCCGGCCGGCAGGCCGCGGTCACCGCCAGACCCGGCACGGAAGCCGGCGCATCGGGCAGGAGCGACATCTGTATTTCCCGCGCGATTCGCAGCTCCTCCTCGAGACGGCGTTTCTCTTTGGCCTCGGTGAGCAGATTGGCGATGCTGTCGGTCATCGAGTTGAACGACTCGGCCAGCTGGCCGAGCTGATCCCGGGTGTCGACCCGGATACGGTGAGTGAGATCGCCCCGCCGGACCCGTTCGGTGCCGGTGAACAGCTCGTGCACCGCGCCGGTAATCGACTTGGCGAGGGCAAAGCCCATGACCAGGGCCACCGCCTCGATGGTCAGGAACATCACCCCTATGAACATGAGCAGCAGCAGGAAGGCGCTCGCGAGGCTGGCGTCGCCGCCCTGGGCAAGCTGGCGGTAGAACACCGCGGGATGAACCAGGAAGCCCACGTCCCCGCGCCCACGCTCGCCCGTCGACCAGTCGAGCAGATCGACGAAGGCCACCGAGTTCAGGGCCGGGACGACGTCCAGGGGCGGCGCCCCGAAAGAGAACCGGACGGCTTCGAACACCGGCGCCGGGAGGCCCGTGTCCGCACCGTCGGGGGTCGCGTTGACGCTGAAATCGGTGAGGGTGACGCCGCGGGAGTCCTGCATGCGGCGCGTCACGTCGCCGGCGATGGGAAGGTCGGCGACCACCGCATAGGCCAGCCCGTCCGCGTCGAACCGCTGCACGCCCCGCGCCACGAGGGTCCAACCCTCCTCGCCGCGGGTCAGGACGAGCCCCCCCGGGTCGGTCTCGTCGCCGAGCCAGTCGGGAAACCCCGGATCGCCCGATGCATGGCGCCACGGCCCGGCGGCGGCGACGCGGCCGCGGCCGGTCTGCTTCCCCGCGGCCACCGCGACCGACGCATCGGGATACCGCTCCCGAACCGCTCCCACCCGACCCGCCAGCACGGCGCGCATCTCGGCAGTAGCGACACGGCCGCGCAGATCGATGCCGGTCATGGCCGCGAGGTCGTCCGCGTCCTCCCTCACGTCGGCGAAGCTGAGCTGCACGAGCGAGGAGCTGACCGTCGACAGGAGTAGCCAGCCGGACACCACGAAGAACGCCCCGAACAGCAGAATCGGCACGAAACCGATCAGGACGTAGGACAGCACGAGCTTCCGCCGGACCCGCCACAGGAAGCGCTGCTGCAGCCGGTTCAGCATCCGCACGAGCAGGTAGCCGAGTGCGGCCACGAGGGCCACGGTTCCCGCCGTGTCGAGGACCCGCAGCCAGCCGGCGGCGCCGCCGAACAGCGCGATCAGCGCCTTGAGCGCGAGGACCGCGAAGATCGTGAGACCCGGCGTGGACGCCGAGAACAACTCCGCCACCTCGCCAAGGGTCTCGATCGTGACGCGCAGGCGGCCGCGGCCGCCTGCGCGGGCGGGAGGCGCCGGATCGGGCGGAGCGGTCGTCTTTCCGGGAAGGTCGGACGCCGGTGCCTGCGAAGCCATGGGGGCAGTCGGAATGTTACCAGAGCGCGCCGGTGGTCACGAACGGTCGCCCCCGGCCGGCGGCCCGCCGGTCATCGCCGCGATCCACGCCAGGTAGCGAGGGTCGCCGTCCACCGCGCGCATCACGAGGAACTCCGGCGTATCGTACGGATGCAGCTCGAGCACGCGGCGGCGCAGGCGATCGACCGAGGCGCCCTGCGTCTTGACGATCAATTGACGCTCCCGCGCCTGCTCGATCCGGCCCTCCCACCGATAGACCGACTCGACGTCCGGCAGGATGTTCACGCAGGCCGCGCACCCTTCGCCGACGAGGGTCGAAGCAAAGCGCCGGACGTCGGCATCCATCGGAAACGTGATCAGGACCACCACCGCTTCGGAAGAGATCACCCATCCCCCCGCGCCTGCCGGCGAGGCCGCCCGCCGGGAACTAATCCTCGCGCCCGTTTCGACCGAAACACGGAGTACATGCCCCACGCGGTACGACGTCCGGCCCGGCGGCGCGGCACTCCGGAGCGGAGCTTCCGGGAACGGGGGCGGCCCGCGCAACCCGCCCTCCCCTTTCCCGGCGCGGAGCGGACCGACGTTCCGCCGGTGCGCCCCGGCGAGGAGATGTCGTGGCAGAGACGGCATCTCGCGCGGCTGCTGTTCAGCCTCCTGACCGCGATCCTGATAGCGAACGCGCTGATCGGCGACCGGGGACTGCCGGCCACCCTCAGGATTCGGCACGAGCACCGCGAGCTGGCCGAAACCATCGCGGCTCTGCGTGCGACGAACCAGCAGCTTGGACGCGAAGCGGAGCGCCTTCGCAACGATCCGGCGGCGATAGAGGAACTGGCTCGCAGGAATCTCGGGCTCATCCGTCCCGGCGAACGGCTCTTCATCGTCACCGACCGGCGTGCACCGGTCGAGGCCGAACCCGACCGAGCCCTCGAACGGTTTGCATCGAACGACGCACGGAACGAAGACTTGCTCGCATCCAATTGATCGGGTATGATAATTCAATAAGCAGGTTGAAACGCTCGTGTCGATGGAACGACACGGGCCGACCGATAGACAGATTGACGCGGGGTGGAGCAGTCCGGTAGCTCGTTGGGCTCATAACCCAAAGGTCGGGGGTTCAAATCCCCCCCCCGCAACCAACATCGACGGGCCGGCATCGCATGCCGGCCCGTTTCTGTGTACCGGGGTTCCGCGCCGCTTGCCCGCGCAAGGGAACGGCGAATCCGCGCCGCATCGGCCGAGGCCCCACCGGGCCGAGGCGGCGAACCCGCGGGGTCGGGGGACGAAGATGAAGATCGCGTCGCAGGCGCGCGGGGCGCGCTTTCTCGTGGACGATGTCGAACCGGACGACATTGTGTGTCCGGAAGATATGGGCGACGACGAGCGGCTGATGATGCGGTCCATCCGGGAGTTCGCCGAGCAGGAGGTGGCGCCGCTGCTCGACGAAATCGACCGGCGCAATATCGACGTCATCCGTCCCCTGTTCAAGAAGGCGGCCGACCTCGGCATCTTCATGGCCGAGGTGCCGGAGGCCCACGGCGGACTCGGACTGAGTCCGCTGGCGGTAGCCGGGATGAACGAATGCCGGTCCCATCTCGGAGGACTGGCCTCGACGGTCTTCGCGCACCAGGGCATCGGCACCCTCCCCCTCATCAACTTCGGGACCCCCACCCAGATCGACCGCTATCTGGACCGCTGCATGCGCGGCGACCTGATGGCGGCGTTCGCGCTGACCGAGCCCGAGGCCGGCTCGGACGCCATGAACATCCGCACCACCGCCGTCCTCAATCCCGAGGGGACGCACTATATCGTCAACGGCTCCAAGCAGTGGATCACCAACGCGGGGTGGGCCGACCTGTTCATCCTCTTCGCCAAGGTGGACCGCACCGCGTTCTCCGCCTTTCTGCTGGAGCGGGAGACGCCGGGGGTGACCGTCGGCCCGCACGAGCGCCTGCTGGGCCTCCAGGGCTCGTCGGTGTGCGCGATGCAGCTCGACGACGTCGCCGTCCCCGTCGAGAACGTCCTCGGCGAGATCGGCCAGGGGCATCGGGTGGCGCTGTGCACCCTCAACGTCGGCCGCATGAAGATGGGCGCCAACTGCGCCGGCTCGGCCAAGAAGGCCCTCGCCACGACCACCCGCTACGCCGCCGAACGGCGGCAGTTCGGCCGGCCGATAGCCGAGTTCGGCCTGATCCAGCGCAAGCTCGCGGAGATGGCCGCGCGCGCCTACGGGGCCGAGTCGGTCGCCTATCGCACGGCGGGGCTCGTCTATGCCGCCATCGAGGACCTCGGCCGGGGGGGCGCCGTCTCGCTCGACGCCAAGCTGCGGACGTTCGCGGAGTTCTCGGTCGAGTGCGCGATGGCCAAGGTCGTCGGGTCGGAGGCGTACCACGCGGTGGCCGACGACGCCCTGCAGGTGTACGGCGGGTACGGCTTCAGCGAGGAGTATCCGGCGGCGCGCTGGTACCGGGACTCGCGCATCACCCGCATCTACGAGGGCACGAGCGAGATCTGCCGGCTCGGCATCGCCAAGACCCTCCTGAAGCGGGCGGACCGCGGCGAGCTCGAGCTGCGCGAGGCGGTGGCCGGCCTGCCCGCCCCCGGGAACCGCCCTTCTCCGGACACTGGCCTCGCGGGGCTGCGCGCCCGTGTCGCCGGCCTGAAGCACCTGTTTCTGTTCGTGCTGCAGCAGGTTTGGGACAACCTGGACGACGCGCGTCTGCTCGACCCCGCCCACCAGGCGTACCTCGCGGGCCTCGCGGACATCGCGATGGAGACCTACGTGGCCGAGAGCACGATCCTGCGGGTCTCGAAGCGCAACGAACACGGCGGCGCGGCGGAGGCGGAGACCGCGCTGGCCCGGATCGTGTTCTTCCGGTCGACGGAACGGATCCGCCAGGAAGCCACCGAGCTGTTGGGAAGCCTGCTCGAAGGCGAACGGCTCACCGCCGCCCTCGAACCCATCGCGGCCTGGCTGCCCGTGCCCGTCGGCCTCGTCGAGAGCCGTGCGCGGGTCGCCCGCGAGCTTGTCGCCCGCGGCGGCTGGGTGCAGCCCTCGGTCGCGTAGGAAGCAGCGTCATGAACGTCGTGGAAGACGGAGACGCGCGTATTCGGGACCTCGAACGACGGATCTCCATCCTCGAACAGGTCTGTGCGAAGGCTTACCAACTGGCTGGCGCCGTCGGCGCGCCCGGGCGGGCGCTCGACAATCTCGCGGCCGCGGCCGGAGGCAAGGGCTATCCCCCACACGACGTTTCTGCCGGTGTCAGCGGCAGACTGTGACGAGCTCCCCCGAGCAGACACGGCGCGCGCCGCCCGACGCGAGGCGGTCTCACCCCTCCGCGCCTGACGCAGCCGGCTGGATGACGCTACCAACCCCACGGCGTAGTGCGCTCAACCCAGGGCGGCGATGATCGCCCGGGTCATCTCGGCCGTCGTCGCGGCGCCCCCGAGGTCCCCGGTCCGGGGATCGCCGGCGGCCAGCACCGCTTCCACCGCCGCTTCGATGGCGGCGGCGCCGCGCTTCTCGCCCAGATGCTCCAGCATCATCGCCCCCGTCAGTATCTGGGCGACGGGGTTGGCGACGCTCTTGCCCGCGATGTCCGGGGCAGACCCGTGGACCGGCTCGAACATCGAGGGGTGCGACTTTTCGGGGTTGAGGTTGGCGCCGGGGGCGAGGCCGATCGATCCGGCCACGGCCGGGCCGAGGTCGGACAGGATGTCGCCGAACAGGTTGCTCGCGACGATCACGTCGAACCAGTCGGGGTGCTGGACGAGGTGCGCGGTCAGGATGTCGATGTGGTACTGGTCGGTCCGCACGTCGGGATAGTCCGCGGCCATCGCCTCGAAGCGCTCGTCCCAGAACGGCATGGTGTGGATGATGCCGTTCGACTTGGTCGCCGAAGTCAGATGCCGCTTCGGCCGCGCCCGCGCGCGTTCGAACGCGTAACGCAGCACCCGGTCGACACCCTCCCGCGTGAACACCGACTGCTGCACCGCCAGTTCGCCGGGCGTCCCCGCGTAGAGACGGCCGCCGATCTCCGAGTACTCGCCCTCGTTGTTCTCGCGCACGACGACGAAATCGATGTCGGACGGCCGGCGGTCCGCGAGCGGCGTGCGCACGCCCGGCCACAGCCGTACCGGACGCAGGTTCACGTACTGCCGGAACTGCCGGCGGATGGGGATGAGCAGCCCCCACAAGGACACGTGGTCGGGCACCCCCGGGTAGCCCACCGCCCCCAGGAACACCGCGTCGAAGCCCGCGAGCTCGGCGATGCTGCGCCCCCCGGTCATGCTGCCGGTGCGTGCATACGTTTCGCACGACCAGTCGAACGCCGTCCAGTCGCAACCGAACCCGAACCGCGCCCCGACCGCGGCGAGCAGTTCCTGGGCCGCGGGCACGACCTCCTTGCCGATCCCGTCCCCGGGAATGACCGCAATCCGATAGCTTCTGTCTGGCATGGTTCCTCATCCGCAAGACCAACGATCACGTCCGCGATGCGCCTGACCGTCGTCAGTCCCCGGCGGCATGGTGCTTCATTCAGCGAGCGCCGGCGCGATCCGCGGCAACCGAGCCGCCGCAGCGGGTCCGCCGCAACCCCGTCGTCCGCGACGGTCACGCCACCGCGCCGGTCCGCCGCAGCGCCGCGATCTCGCCCGCCGCGAATCCGGCGTCACCGAGTATCTCGTCCGTATGCTGGCCGAGCCGGGGGGCGGGACGGCCGGGCGACAGCGGGGTCTCCGAGAGCTTGATCGGGGTGCCGAGGGTCTGGATGGGTCCCAGCGTCGGATGGTCGGTCTCCACCACCAGGCCGCGGGCGCGGACGTGGGGGTCGGCCATGACCTCGGCGTAGTCGTTGATGGGACCGCACGGGACCCCGTGGCTCTCGAGCAGCTCTGTCCAGTGGGCGCGGGGACGGGTCTCCATCACCGCCTCGATGCGGGACGCGAGCGCTTCCCGGTTGCGGATGCGGTGAGTGTCGTCCCGGTACTCGGGATCGGCGGCCCACTCCGGGTGCCCCAGGGCCACGCACAGGCGCCGGAACGTGCGGTCGTTGGCCGCCCCGATCGTCATGTAGCCGTCAGCGCAGCGGATCGCCTGGTACGGCGCGTTCATGCGATGCGCGGACCCCAGGCGCTCGGGCACCCCGCGCCCCGAGAAGTACTGGGTCGCCTCCCACACCGACAGGGCGACGCCGGCGTCGACCAGCGACGTGTCGACGAGCTGGCCGCGGCCGGTGCGGGCCCGCGCCAGAAGGGCGGACAGGATGCCGGCGAGGGCGAAGAGCGCCGCCCCGAGGTCGGTCACCGGAATCCCCGCCTTGACCGGGGGGCGCCCCGCCTCGCCGGTGACCGACATCAGGCCGGAGACGCCCTGCGCGACGAGGTCGAAGCCCCCCTTGCCGGCGGACGGGCCGGTCTGGCCGTAGCCCGAGATGGAGGCGTACACGAGGCGCGGGCAGCTCTGCGACAGCGCCGCGTACCCCAGACCGAACTTGTCCAGCACCCCCGGCCGGTAGTTCTCGACCAGCACGTCGGACCCGGCCGCGAGACGTTGCACCGCCTCGCGACCGGCCGGCTGCTTGAGGTCGACGACGATGCCGCGCTTGCCCCGGTTGACCGCGTTGAAGCTCGGGCTGTCGGTGCCGACCGCCCCCGGCATGCGCCGCGTGGAATCGCCGGCCGGAGGCTCGATCTTGATCACGTCGGCCCCCATGTCGCACAGTAGCATCGAGCAGAACGGCCCGGCCATCACCTGGGTCAGGTCGAGCACGCGCAATCCGTCGAGTGCTGATGTCATCGCCTCCGCCCGTCAAACCGTCGCCTTTCGGCTCCGCCGTCGCTTGCGGCGCGGCCGCCGCAACCAACCGTCGAGGAGTCCGCACCGCTACGCGGCGCGGACTCCTGGTGTCCGGTCCCTCAAGTTCCATGCAGAATTCTCGACTTCATCCGGACCGCAACGACGCGATTGATCCCGGCCACGGTGTCGAGCGAATTGCATTGCGTGCCTGCGAGACGCCACACTAGCAGGAAACCAGGAGAAACGATCCGTGTCTACGCCTGACGCCCTCTACGCCGTCGACAGTCCCGTCGCCACCCTCACGTTCAACCGCCCCGCCGCCCGCAACGCCATGACGTGGGCGATGTACGACGCGCTCCTCGAGGCCTGCGACGCCGTCGACGCCGACCCCGCGGTGAAGGTCCTGATTCTGCGCGGCGCCGGCGATCGCGCCTTCGTGGCCGGCACCGACATCAGCCAGTTCCACGATCTGCGGACCCCGGACGATGCGCTCGGATACGAATCGAGGCTCGATCGGGTGATCGACCGGCTGGAACGCGTGAAGATACCGACGATCGCCCGCGTCCAGGGGGTGGCGGTGGGCGGCGGCTGCGTCATGGCGATCGCCTGCGATCTGCGCATCTGCGGTCCCGGGGCCCGGTTCGGCATCCCCGTCGCGCGAACCCTGGGCAACTGCCTGTCGGCCGGCAACTGCGCCCGGTTGCTGGACATCATGGGGGCGACGCGGCTCAAGGACCTGATGTACACGGCCCGGCTGTTCGACGCCCGCGAGTCACTGGCGGCGGGGCTCGCGACGCAGGTCGTCGACGACGACCGCCTCGACGCGGTGGTGGCGGAGACGGCCGCGACCATCGCCGCCAACGCCCCGCTGACGGTTCGCGCCACCAAGGAGCTCGTCCGCCGCCTGCAGCGCGAGCGGCGGCCCGACCCGGCCCTCGCCCACGACCTCATCATCGACTGCTACACCAGCGAGGACTTCCGGAAGGCGGTCGAGGCCTTCGTGGCCCGGCGCGCCCCGGTGTGGACGGGGAGCTGACCGCCCGCGGGGGGCCCGCCTCATTCCCCCGCGTCCCCGATGAGCGACGCCACGCGTTCGAGCCCGGCCGCCGCGCCGCCTTCCAGATGCAGCCGGACCACGCGGCGCCGGCGGGCGGCCAGCACCTCGAGGTCGCCCAGCGCCTGCGCCATCTTGATCGCCCCGAACGTGTAGGGGCGGCGCGGAACCGGCCGGTCGACGGCGGCGTCGTCGGCGGTGAGCAGGAGGAACACCCCCGTCGCCGGTCCCCCCTTGAACGCCTGGCCGGTCGAGTGGAGATAGCGCGGGCCGAACCCGACGCTGGTCGCGACGCGGCGGGCGTCCCGAACCCGGCCTCGGATGCCCTGCAGCACCGACCGGTGGGCCTCGCTCCGATCCAGGTAGGCCAGCAGGGCCAGGTAGTCGCCGGGCCCCGCGCTCGCGACGTGGGCCGACACCAGTCGTGCGAGGGTCGCCGGGCCGCCGGCCGCGGCCCGCAGGCGCGCCGCGTTGCCGGCGTCGGCGAACAGGGCGATCCCGTCCGACTGCGCCGCCGGTCGCTCGCCCGGCAATTCCCCGGCTGCCTCCCAGGCCGCGGTCAGGGTTCGCGTGGCGGCCTTGCTGGCCTCCACGTCGGGCTGGTCGAACGGGTTCACCCCCAGCACCGCCCCGCAAACGGCGGTCGCGAGCTCCCACCGGAAGAACTCGCCGGCCAGCGCCTCGCGGCGCGGCACCCGCAAGGTGACGACGGGATGCCCGGCATCGGCGAGAACCGCGAGCGCGGTGTCCTGCCCGGGATCGGGATCGTCCTCCACCCGCACCTGGACGAACAGGCGATCGGTCCCGTACGCCGAGGGCGGGCCGAGCTCCTCGTCGACGACGGGAATCAGCCCCCGCCCCGCCTTCCCCGTCGACTCCGCCAGCAGCTGCTCCAGCCACCCCCCCAGGGCGCCCATCGACGGCGACAGCACCAGCGTGGTCTTGTCGCGGCCGGCCGCCGCGGCCACCCCGAGCAGGAGCCCCAGCCGCACGCCCGGGTTCGCGGCGGCGGGCACGGCGGGGCCGCACCGTTCGGCCATCCGCCTCGCCGGCGCGAGAAACGCGGACACGTCCAGGCCGCAGGCCGCGGCCGGCACGAGACCGAAGTTGGACAGGACCGAGAACCGCCCCCCCACGTCGGGGCGGCCGCTCCACACCTGCCGGAAGCCCTCCGCCCCGGCCCTCTCTTCGAGGGTCGACCCCGGATCGGTGATCGCCACGAAGTGCGAGCCGGCCCGCGCGGGCCCCACCGCCTGCCGCATGCGATCAAGGAAGTACTCGGCCAGCAGCGCCGGTTCCAGCGTCGTGCCCGACTTGCTCGACACGATGCACAGGGTGCGGGAGAGATCGAGGCGGGACGCGGTCCGCTCGATCTGCGCCGGATCCGTCGTGTCGAGCACGTGCAGCCCCGGCGCCTCCCAAGACGCCCCGAGCACGCGGCCGATGACCTCGGCGCCGAGGCTGGACCCGCCCATGCCGAGCAGGAGGACATCGGTGAGACCGTCGGCCCGCGCGCCGTCCCCGAACCGGGTCAGCTCGGCCGCCGGCGCTTCGGCGGCGGCCAGATCCAGCCACCCCAGCCACCGCGCCTCGTCGCGGCCGGTCCAGAGACCGGCGTCCTTCCGCCACAGGCGGCCGACGAGACCGTCGCGGTCCCAGCGCCGGCACTGTTCGTCGAAGGCGGCCTCGAGGTCGCGGCCGGGCCGCCATCCCCGCGTCGGGTCAGTCAGGAGAAGCTCCAGGGGAATCGGTGCGGCGGGTCAGGGAGCGCCGGCGAACGGGAAGGGCGCGGTGCGGCATCACGTCTCCGGCCAGCTCCGGGTCTCGAGACGCCGCACCTTCTCGATGCGGCGGCGATGCCGATCCTCGCGGGAGAACCTGGCCTCGAGAAACGTCTCGACGAGCTCTCGGGCCAGCGCCGTCCCGACGATGCGCGCCCCGAGGACGAGGACGTTCATGTCGTCGTGCTCGACCCCCTGATGGGCGGAATACGTATCGTGGCAGACCGCACCGCGGATGCCGGGGACCTTGTTGACCGCGACCCCCGCGCCGACCCCGCTCCCGCAGATCATCACCCCACGGTCGGCGCGGCCGTCGCGGACGGCCAGCGCCAGCGATTCCGCGTAGTCGGGATAGTCGGCCGCCGCCTCGCTGTCGGTGCCGACGTCGACCACCTCGTGACCGCGGTCCCGCAACAGGTCCGCGAGCAACGCCTTCAGCCGGAAGCCCGCGTGGTCCGACCCTATCGCCACCCTCATCATGCCGTTCTCCGCCATCTGGTCTTCCCGACCGGTCCCGCCGCCGATGCTGCCGGCATCCGTTCCGGCAACCCTGAAACCGGTCGATGAACGCACGCCGTGAGGGGACGCGGCGACGGATCGTACTACAAGCAGAAGAGGCCGACCGGCCGCACAGGCGACCGGCGGGACGAGGTCGTAGCGGTTCAGCCAGCGCAACTCGGCGAAGCGGGCGAGGTCGGGCACGCGGTCGAAGCGCGTGTCGAACGCCGCCCTGCACAGGAACCAGCCCATGTGCGACCACCAGAAGCCGCGGGTGGCGTCGTGCGGGTCGCGGCCGGTGTCGGCGACGGGCGGGCTCGACGCGATGCGCCGCTAGCTAGAGGCCGGCGCCGGTGTCCTTCAGAATCCTCCACACCTTTTCGGGCGTGATCGGAATGTCGATGTGCCGCACGCCGAGATGCGCCAGTGCGTCCACCACGGCGTTGACGATCGCCGGCGGCGCGCCCACGGTGGCCGACTCTCCGACGCCCTTCGCGCCCTGCGGATGGTGCGGCGACGGGGTCACGGTCTTGTCGGTCTCCCACCGGGGGGTCTCCATCGCGGTGGGGACCAGGTAGTCCATGAAGCTCCCGCCCTGAATGTTGCCGTTCTCGTCGTAGCTGATCTCCTCGAGCAACGCGGGCGCCATGCCCATCGTGAGGCCGCCGTGAATCTGCCCGTCGACGATCATCGGATTGATGATGTTGCCGCAGTCGTCCACCGCCACGAACCGGCGTATCTTCACTTCTCCCGTGCCGCGGTCGACGTCGACGACGCAGATGTAGCTGCCGAACGGGAACGTCAGGTTCGGCGGATCGTAGTACGAGACCGCCTCCAGGCCGCCCTCCATGCCGGGCGGGTGGTTGGTGTAGGCGGCGAACGCGAGCTCCTGGATCGTCTTCGATTTCTGCGGTGCGCCCTTGACCGAGAAGGTCCCCGGCGTCCATTCCAGGTCGTCCTCGCTCACCTCCAGCAGGTAGGCGGCGATCTTCTTCGCCTTGTCGCGGACCTTGCGCGCAGCCATCGCCCCGGCCGCGCCGGCCGTCGGGGTCGATCGGCTGGCGTACGTGCCCAGCCCGTAGGGCGCGGTGTCGGTGTCTCCCTCCTCGATCTGGATGTGGGCGGCGGGAATGCCCAGCTCTTCGGCGAGCACCTGCGCGTACGTGGTCTCGTGGCCCTGGCCCTGCGACTTGGTGCCGAAGCGGGCGGTCGCCTTGCCGGTGGGATGGACCCGGATCTCGCACGAGTCGAACATCTTGAGGCCGAGGATGTCGAAGTGCTTCGAGGGCCCGGCGCCGACGATCTCCGTGAAGCTCGAGATGCCGATGCCCATCAGCTCGCCCCGCGCCCGCTTCTCCGCCTGCTCCTTCCGCAGCTCGGCGTACCCGATCCGGTCCATCGCCTTCTCGAGGGCGCCGTGGTAGTCGCCGCTGTCGTACTCCCACCCCAGCACCGACTTGTAGGGAAACCTGTCCGCGGGGATGAAGTTCTTGAGGCGCAGCGCGGCCGGGTCCATCTCGAGCTTCCGGGCCATGATGTCGGTCAGCCGCTCGATGGTGTGGACGGCCTCGGTCACGCGGAACGAGCAGCGGTAGGCGATGCCGCCCGGCGGCTTGTTCGTGTACACGCCGTCCACCTCTGCGAAGGCGTGCTTGAGGTCGTATGACCCGGTGACGATCGAGAACAGGCCGGCGGGAAACTTCGACGGGTTCGCGGCGGCGTCCGTATAGCCGTGGTCGGCCACCGTCTTGATCTTCAGCGCGGTGAGAGTGCCGTCCTTCGTGGCCCCGAGCTCGGCCGTCAGGTGGTAGTCCCGCGCGAAGGAGTCGGCCTGCAGGTTCTCCATCCGGTCTTCGATCCACTTGACGGGCTTGCCCACGACGACCGACGCGGCGATCGCGATCACGTACCCCGGATAGACGGGCACCTTGCCGCCGAACCCGCCGCCGATGTCCGGGGAGATGACCTGGATCTTCTCTTCCGACAGCCCGACGTGCCCGGCCACCAGGGCCAGCACCGTGCGAATGGCGTGCGGCGCCTGGGTGGTCATGTAGACCTTGAGCTTCCCCATGACCCGGTCGAAGTCCGCGACGCATCCGCAGGTCTCGATGGACGCGACGTGGATGCGCGGAATGTACAGATCCTGCTTGACGACGACGTCGGCGCCGGCGAGGGCGCTCTCCGTCGCGGCCCGGTCCCCCACCTCCCAGTGGAAGATGTGGTTGTCCTTCTTGCCCTCCTTGTCCGTGCGCAGCACCGGCGCGTCCGGCTCCAGCGCCTTGAACGGATCGACGACGACCGGCAGCGGCTCGTAGTCCACCTCCACCGCCTCGACCCCGTCGGCCGCCGCGTAGCGGTCCGTCGCGATCACCCCCGCCACCTCCTGCGCCTGGTACATGACCTTTTCGGTCGGCAGCACCATCTGGGTGTCGGACATCAGGGTCGGCATCCAGTGCAGGTTGTACTGCTTGAGGGTCTCGCCGGTGATGACGGCGAGCACCCCGGGGATCTTGAGCGCGTTCTCCGTGTTGATGGACGTGATTCGGGCATGCGCGAACGGGCTGCGGACGATGTCCAGGTAGAGCATGCCCGGAAGCTGGATGTCGTCCACGTAGTTGCCTTGGCCGCGGATGAAGCGCGGATCCTCCTTGCGCTTCATCGAGTGGCCCATGCCGCCCACTTCCGGCGTCGTCTGGGGTGCCATGGTTTCTCTCCTAGCCCTTCCGCCCCGTTCTACGGCGCAGACTCCTGGCCCGGAAATCGTCGCCTGCGGCTCCGATTGCCGCCCAACCAACCCTCCAGCAGTCCGCGCCGTTCTACGGCGCAGACTCCTGTCGCAGCTTGTCGGCCGCGTATTCGATCGACTTGACGATGTTCACGTAGCCGGTGCAGCGACACAGGTTCCCCGAGATCGCCTGCCGGATCTCCGCCTCGCTCGGGTCGGAGGTCCGCTCGAGAAGGGCGCGCCCGGTCATCAACATGCCCGGCGTGCAGAAGCCGCATTGCAGCCCGTGTTCCTGGTGGAACCCTTCCTGGAGCGGATGCAGCGATCCGTCCTGCTCCAGGCCCTCCACCGTCATCAATTCCCGGCCATCGGCCTGCACGGCGAGCACGGTGCACGACTTGACGGGCTCGCCGTCGAGCAACACCGTGCACGCTCCGCAGTGCGTCGTGTCGCATCCGATATGGGTCCCGGTGAGGCGCAGCACGTCGCGGAGCCAGTGCACGAGCAGGAGGCGCGACTCGACCGCGGCTGCCTGCGGTTCCCCGTTCACGGTGATCCGAACGTCGTGTGTCGCCATGCCTACTGCCCTCCCGCCCGCTGCAGCGCCAGGGTGAGCGCCCGGCCCGTCAGCACGCGCGCCATGTCGCGCTTGTACTCCGTCGACCCGCGCCGGTCGGCGCTCGGTGACGCGGCGTCCGCAGCGAGCCGTGCGGCCTCGGCGACGACCTCCGCGTCCGGCTGTCGCCCCAGGAGATACCCTTCTGCCCCGGTCGCCTTGATCGGCGTCGGCCCGGCGTTGGTGAGACCGATCCCGATACGCGCAATCTCACCCTGTGGGCCGAGCGTGACCTGCGCCGCCGTGGCGGCGGTGGCGAAGTCCCCCACCTTGCGCTCGAGCTTGACGTACGCGCCGCCGCTCCGCGGCGGAGGAACGGGAATCCTGATTTCGGTGAGGATTTCCGCCGGCGCGAGCGCCGTGGCGAAGAGCCCGGTGAAGAAGCGCGTGATCGGGATGGTGCGCTCGCCCCCGGGCCCTCGCGCCACCACTTCCGCCCCGAGCGCGAGCATCGTCGCCGGGTGGTCGTTGGCCGGATCGCCGTGCGCCAGGTTGCCTCCCACCGTGGCGCGGTTGCGCACGAGCGGGTCGGCAATGACCGCGGCGGTGTCCAGCAGGATCGGGTACTTCTCGCGAACGAGATCCGAGCGTTCCAGATCCGCTTCGCGCGCCGTCCCGCCGATTCGCAGGTAGCCGTCCGCCTCGGTGATGCCGGCGAGCCCCGGGATGCGCCCGATGTCCACGAGATGGCCGGCGTCGCCCAGCCGGAGCTTGAGCAGCGGCAGGAGGCTCTGGCCGCCGGACAGCACCTTCGCCTCGTCCCCGTGACGTTCGAGCAGCGCCACGGCTTCGTCGAGCGTGCTCGGTGCGTGGTAGTCGAATGCCGACGGAATCATTGGGACGCTCCTTAATCCACAATCAGCCACAAGATCGCGGCCACGATGACGACCGCCAGCCAGAAGCCGGGCCGTCGCAGTAGTCGACCCAGCGCCCGCCCGCCCGCGCCGGCGCCGAGGGAGACCACGTCGATCGCGTCGCTCTCGGGAGCCTGGCCGCCGGTACCGATGCCGGCACGAGCGTGCACACCCGCGGACTCTGCGCCCGGGCCCGGGGCGCCCGCGGAGTCCGCTGGCGGACGTGCTGCGTCAACGCTGTCCGCGTCCGGCGAGCCGGAAGCGGGCCGGTCGCCGGCCGGGTTGGCCGCGCCCTCCCGGCCGGGCGCCGACTCCAGCGCGGCCCGCATCGCGTCGGTGAACTGCCGGAACATCTGGTCGCTGACGTCCTGGACGATCCCCCGGCCGAACTGCGCCAGGATGCCGGTGATGTTCACCGTCGACGCCACGGTCACCTCGGTCTCGGAGGGGCCGCGCGCGACGACCCGGCTCGTCATGCGCAGGTCGGCGCCGCCCTTGCCGCGAACGTCCTGGCCGGCCGCGGCGATCTCCGCCACGCCCTCCTCCTCGTCCAGCCGCTCGAAGCGCACCGTGCCCTTGTAACGCGCCGAGACCGGCCCCACCTTGACCGCGATCGTCCCGGCGTGCGTCCGCTCGTCGACCTGTCCGGTGATCGCGGCGCCGGGCAGGCAACCCGCCACCTTTGCCGGATCGGTCAGAAACGCCCACACCTCCCGCGAGGCGGCGTTGATGACGAACTGCTTTTCAATTGGGATACCCATGGTCAGGCTGCCAGGAGCGGCAGGAGCCGCTCGAGCGATTCCAGGTCGTGCGCGGGAACGAAATGCTCGACGAAGGGAAGGGCCGCTTTCATCCCGCGCGCCTCCGGCCGGTAGCGCGGGTCCCCGAGCAGCGGGTTCAGCCAGATCACCTTCCGCGCCTTCTCCCGGATGGCGCGCATCGCCCCGGCCAGCACGGCGGGACCGTCCGAGTCCAGCCCGTCGCTGAGCACCACGACGACGGTCTTCGCGCTCACCAGCGTATCCAGGTACCGCGTGACGAATTCGTCCAGACTCCCACCGATACGGGTCCCGCCGGACCAGTCGGGCACGCCGGCGGCCAGACGATCCAGGGTGGGACCGATCTTCTCCGGTGTCAGCCACGGCGTCAACCGGGTCAGCGAGGTGTTGAACGCGAAGACCTCGCAACGCCTCACCACGCGCTTGAGGGACAGCGCGAAGGTCAGCAGGAAACGCGTGTGCGGGTCCATCGATCCGCTGGTGTCGCACAGCAGCACCACGTCCGGCTTCTCCACCGCGCGGTCCCGCCGCGCCAGCGAGAGAAACTCGCCGCCGGTTCCGACCGCGCGGCGGAAGCTGCGTCTCAGATCCAGCCGCCCCCCCGCACGGACCGGCACCAGGCGCCGGCTCGGGCGGCATCTCAACCGGCGCGCCGCCCGCGCGAGCAGCCGCTCCATGGCGGGCAGATCGTCCGCGCTCCACTCGTCGAACGGTTTGCGGCGCAGGAGCACGTCGGCGGAGCAGCCCGGCAGGTCTCCGCCGGGCGTTTCGAGTTCACGCTCACCGACAGGCGGCGCGATTGCCTGGATCCACCTCCATTGGGGGACCGGGCCCATCCGGTCGGAGCGCGGCGGCGAGGGTCGGGTCGGCGCACGGGCCGGCCGTTCCGACCGTTCCGGGCCGCCCCCGGCGGCCCAGAAGTCCTGGAACAGCTCGTCGAACGTGTCCCAGTCGGACCGTCGGACCTTCAGCGCTGCGCGCAGCGCGTGGCGGACCTCGTCCCGGTCGCCGAGATCCACCAGTACGAGGGCGGCCGCACCGTCGATCTCGTCGCTCACGCACACGCCGACGCCGCGTTCCCTCAGCCGGCCCGCGAAACGGGCCAGCCGTTCCACGACGTCATGGTCAGGCATCGGCGCCGCTTCTCGACCTTGCGTCGGCGAGCAGCGAATCGACGTCGTTCGCGCTCAGGTCCTGCAGGTCGTGCTGGTCCTTCAGGATGCATCCGAGCGTCTGCCGCACCGCGTCGACGTCGAGACGATCGTGGCGGAGGGCCATCAATGCGCGGGTCCAGTCCAGCGTCTCGGCGACGCCGGGCGCCTTGCGCAGACGGCGTCCGCGGAACGCCTGCATGACCGCGGCCACTTCATGGGCCAACCCGTCCACGACCCCCGGCACCCGGGCGCGGATGATGCGCACCTCCTTCTCCAGGGAGGGGTGCTCGACATAAAGGTAGAAGCACCGGCGGCGCAGCGCGTCGCCGATCTCGCGCGTGCGGTTCGAGGTCAGCACGGCGTACGGCACGTGGGTGGCGGTGATCGGGCCGAGCTCGGGAATCGTCACCTGGAAGTCGGAGAGTATTTCCAACAGGAAGGCCTCGAATCCGTCGTCGGCCCGATCGATCTCGTCGATCAGCAGGACCGGCGGGCCGTCGCGGCGGGTGATGGCGCGCAGCAGCGGGCGTTCCAGGAGGCAGTCGCGGCTGAAGATCATCTGCTCGACTTCCGTCGGTTCCCGGCCCTCCGTCCCCGCGATTCGGAGGCGCAGCATCTGCCGCTGGTAATTCCACTCGTACAGGGCGGTGTTGACGTCGATCCCCTCGTAGCACTGCAACCTGATCAGCTCGGTGTCCAGGATCCGGGCCAGCACCTTGGCGATCTCGGTCTTGCCCACCCCGGCGTCCCCCTCGATGAGGAGCGGCTTGCGCATCGCGCGGGACAGGAAGACCGCGGTGGCGATGGCCGGCTCGGCGATGTAGCCCTCCTGCTCCATCGCCGCCTGGGTCGCGCGCACCTCCGGCCGCACGCTACGCCTCCGCTCCCGCCGCCGTTGCGTACTTGTCCGGCTCGGCCAGGAACCGATCGCGGCAGTGGGCGCCGCAGAAGTAATGGGTCCTCCCGCCTGCCTCGGCCTGGTGGCTGGCCGCCGCGACGGACACGGACATGCCGCACACCGGGTCGCGCCGGGTGTCGGTGACGGCCGCGGCGGGAGCCGGGTTGCTCTCGGTGTCCGTGGCGGCCGCGCCGGGGGCCGGATCCCCCACGGTCTCCGTGACCGGTACGGAGGAAGCCCCGGCTCGGGCGGCAGGGCGGGCATGCGCTCGGCGGGTCATCTCGGCGAGGATGCTCAAGGCAATCTCCTCGGGCGTCTCCGCGCCGATGTCGAGGCCGGCCGGATTCGTGATGCGGTCGAGCGCTTCCGGCGTGGCGCCGCGCGCGGCCAGCGTTTCGCGTAGCTGTCCGAAACGCTTGCGGCTGGCCACCACTCCGACGTATCCCGGATCGAGTCGACTCGCCGCCCAGGCCGCTTCCTCGTCGCGCTGGCCGAGCGTCACGACAACGGCGAAGCAGCGGGCGGCGTCCTGCCCGGAGCCGGGAGGCTCGATCGACGCGTCGGAGGTCACCAGGCGGCTCGCGTCCGGGAACAGCGACTCGTTGGCTTCCGGATCGACCGCTTCCACCCGGTAGCCGAGCACGGCGGCGAGACGCGCCAGCGCCTGCGCCGCCGGCGAGACCCCGAAAATCAGCAGCCGCCGCGCGGGCAGCAGGGGCTCGATGTAGATCTCCACGCTTCCCCCGCTGTGGCAGGCCATCGGAAAAACCGAGAGTCCCGGCCGAATGTTCTGCACGGAGTCGGCGTCGCGCACGATCCCGATCAGCCGCGGCGTCCCGTCGGCGAGGGCCGCGAGCGCTTCGCGGACCACCGTCGGCCGCGTGCAGCTTCCGCCCAACCAGCCCTGGAACCCCCCGTTCGGGGTCACGATGGCGGCGTCGCCGACACGGGCCGAGCTCGGCGGCTCGCGGCGGACCACCGTGGCCAGCGCGAACGCCTCGCTGCGACCGGCGAGATCCGACGCACGCTGCAGGATGTCGGCACGCATCGATGTCACCTCGTTGCCAGCTCGGCCCTGATCCGTTCGTAGTCTTCGGGCACGTCGATGTCGCGGAGCGCCGCCGGCGGCCAGGAGACGGCCACCGCCTCGCGGCGGTGCCGCCGCACGACCTGGCGCCCGCACCCTTCTCCCTCCATGCGCTGGAGCTCGGGGAACAACGCGCGGTCGTACAGCATCGGCGGCGCGTTGACGTCCCCGTAGGCCGAGATGACGAGCGGGGCCGTGCTCTCTCGG
Source organism: Vicinamibacterales bacterium (assembly GCA_965206705.1). Lineage (GTDB taxonomy): Bacteria > Acidobacteriota > Vicinamibacteria > Vicinamibacterales > UBA8438 > JAJEEA01. Next base: position 775,855 of record CBDBKJ010000004.1, read on the forward strand.
TAACGCGCCACGAGCGCCGCGACCATGCGGCTCGTGACGAACGGCATGTCCGCCAGCATCACGACGGCTGCCCGGGCGGATTCCGGCACTTGGGAGATCCCGGTCCGCAGCGACCGGTTGATGCCCTTCGCGTGGTCGGGATTGTCGACCGGCGTGCACGACAGTCCCGAGAGCTCCGTTCGCGCGCGCTCTCCCTCGTGGCCCACGACGACGAGGACCGGATCGAGGCCGGCGTCGATCGCGCGGCGAACGACCCGTCTGAGAAGCGTCTCCCCGTCGAGCTCGAAGAACAGCTTGTTGCGTCCCATGCGGGTCGAGCTGCCGCCGGCGAGCACGACGCCGGCCACCGCGCCGCTCCGTTCAGCCTGCATGGATGACTCCTTCCTTCTCGCGCAGGTGGCGCGGCGCGCTCGACGTGCGGACGGCCAAAAGCTCGGCCAGGATGCTCACGGCCACCTGCTCCGGCCCGTCCGCACCGAGACGGAGACCGACCGGAGCGAAGAGCCGGTCGGTCGCCGTCGCGTCGATCTGATCGAGGATCTCATCTCTTCGGGCGCACGCGCCCAGAAGGCCGATGTAGGGGACGTCGGTCCCGAGCAGGCGCCGGACCCACTCCCGGTCGTGAGCGAAGGAATGCGTCATCACCACCGGATAGGAGCGCGCACCGAGCGGCAGTCCGTCCAGGCCGTCGGCGGGTCTGCGGTCGATGCGCTCCGCGTCCGGAAAGCGCTCGCGGGACAGGTGGGCAGGACGGTGATCGATGACGGTCACGCGGAAGCCGACCTGCGACGCGCAGGCCGACAGGGGCATCGCGTCGTCGCCGGCGCCGCAGATGACGAGCCGGGGCGGCGGGACGTGAACCTCCGTGAACACGCCGGCCGATTCGATGTCGTAGCACTTCGATTCGCCGACGGCGAGGAGCACTTCCGCGCGCCGGGCCAACTCACGATCCAGGCCCGGGGTGCCCGTCGAGCCGGCCGGCGGGCCGTCCAGCGCCACGAGCATCCGACCCAGGACGGCGGAGGGACCGCGGACGAGGGTGGAGACGGCGAACGGCGCATCGCCCGCCAGCAGCGCGCGCACGCGCCGCGCTGCGTCCAGGGTGTCCTGCGATGTGACCGGCTGCACGAAGATGTCGACGGCTCCGTTACAGCCGAGACCGAGTCCCCACACCGTACGATCGTCGTCGCCGGTCTCGTAGTGCCGGAGCCGGGGCACGCCGTCGCGCATCACGGTCATGCCAATCTCGCGCACGTCCGCTTCCAGGCATCCAGCGCTCACGCCCCCGCGAGTCGCGCCGCTCTCTTCCACGAGCAGCTTGGCGCCCGGGCGCCGATACGCGGAGCCTTCGATCCGCACGACGGTCGCCATCGCCGCGCGCCGGCCGGCCGCCGCGAGCTCGGCAACCCGGCCCAGGATCTGCGACGTTTCCTGCCAGTGCTTCATGTGGATCGGTCGCAATGGGGCAGCCCGTCCGATTCTACATCGGCGGCTCCACCGGGGCACGGTGTCGAAGACGTTCCGGATCGAGGTCGACGGCCATCGACAGGGCGCCAGCGTGGCGCTTCCTCGACCTCGGTCAGCTTGGTACTCGCGGCCATACGATAACGCAAGAACGTGCCATCATCCAGCTCGGAGGCTTGCCGGCATGCCGGGGAAAGTCCGTCGCCCAGTGGTCCGAGGTCGGCGAGGCGCGGGACGAGGCCGGCGCGACCGGTTCTGCCGGCGGATTCACCGGGACGGCATCGCAGCCGCCGCGCCGGTCAGGCGGGACGCGAGCCGCTGCAGACCCGGACTGACGGCGACCGGGTACGCCGCCGGGTCCCGGCGCGCCCGAACCGCCGCCGGCAGCGCTCGCACCGCCGCCTGGCAGGCCGCCCGCATCTCGGCGACCGGCGGACTCGACGCGATGCGCACCCCTTCGCGCATGACCGGTCTCAGCAGCGGGCGTCCCGCCGCGGCCTCGCCCGGCAGCCCGATCAGGTCGCCGGTCGCCGCATCGTGCGGGCCCGCGCGCCAGACCTGCTTGGCGCCGGGCATGCTCTGCTTGCCGGGGCTGCGCTTCATCAACGGCGCCATCGCCCCGTCCCGTTCGATCTCTACCAGCTTGTAGACCCCGCTGAGGGCGGGCGCGTCGCACGACGTGCTCACGGCGGTGCCGACGCCGAACCCGTCTATCGGCGCAGCCGACCCGAGCAACTCGGCGATGCCATGCTCGTCGAGATCGCCGCTGGCGAGAATCCGCGTTTCTCGACACCCGCCGGCGTCCAGAATCGCCCGGACGGCCCGGCTCAGCGCGCCGAGGTCACCGCTGTCCAGCCTGACCGCCCCCGGCCGCAGCCCCGCCTCGACGATGGACCGCGCCGCCGCGAGCGGATCGTAGGTATCGATGAGCAGGACCGAGCGCCGACCGTACAGCTCCAGGTAGCGCCTGAAAGCGGTCAGCTCGTCGGGCTGCGCCATGACCCACGAATGGGCCATCGTCCCCGACACCGGCACACCGAAACGACACCCGGCGTCCAGATTCGAGGTGGCCCCGAACCCCGCCAGACACGCGGCGCGGGCCGCGTGCATCGCCGCCTGCGTCCCGTGCGCCCGGCGGCTGCCGAACTCGATCAGCGCCCGGCCCCGGGCCGCTTCGACTACGCGCACCGCCTTGCTGGCGATCATGGTCTGGAACAGGACCGTCGACAGCAGCGCGGTCTCCACGAGCTGCGCTTCCGGCAACGGCGCGGTGATCCGCACCAGCGGCTCGCCGGCGAACACCGGAACCCCCTCGTCCATCGCCCAGACGTCTCCGGTGAACCGCACCCGGGACAGGTAGTCGTCGAAGAACCCGGGACCGACGCCGGCCAGCGCCGGAAGAGTGCGGAGGTAGGCCACGTCCTCGGGGGTGAAGCGCCACGACTCGAGGTACTCGAGCGCCTGATCGAGGCCCGCCGCCACGAGGAACCCCCGAGACGGCGGCAGCGCGCGGACGAAGAGCTCGAACGACGCCCGGGGCATCTCGCCGGCCGCGTGGTAGCCGGCCGCCATCGTCAGTTCGTACAGATCGGCGGACAGCCCTCCGGGCATGACGGAGTGGTAATGTATCACTCGCCGTGCCTTCGACATCGCATTCCCCCCAGGCCGAGCCGCCGACGGCGGTGCTCGTGATCGACGTTCAGCGGGACTTCTGCTCGGCCGGGGCCCTGGCGGTCCCAGCCGGCGACTCGGTGGTCCCGGTCCTCAACCGGGTGATCCGCGACGCCGGCCACCGGGGAATGCCGATCTACGCCAGCCGGGATTGGCATCCCGCGACTTCCCGGCACTTCGTCACCGGGGGCGGCATCTGGCCCGTCCACTGCGTGGCCGGCAGCGACGGCGCCCGGTTTCACCCGGATCTCCGGCTGCCGGCCGGCGCCGGCATCGTCAGCAAGGGCGCCGGACCGGACGAGGACGGGTTCTCGGCGTTCGAGGGGCGCCTCGAGAACGGTGCGACGCTCGAGGAGCATCTGCGGGCGTCAGGAATCTCCCGCCTGCTCGCCGGCGGCCTCGCGACCGACTACTGCGTCAGGCACACGGTTCTCGATGCGTTGAGAAAGGGCTGGCAGGTGACGCTGCTGACCGACGCCATCGCTGCCGTCGACCTCGAGCCGGACGACGGCCCCCGCGCGCTCCGGGAAATGCAGGAGGCCGGCGCCGTGCTCCGTGCGTCGGCCGATCTGCAGTGGGCCTGACGACCCGGGGTCCGGCGAACAGCGGACGTGCGATCGATGCGGTGTACGGTGATGCCGCCCCGGCGCGGCGGGATCGCCGCGCTCCCGGCGAAGCGGCCGGGAGCGCGGCCTTGTCGCGTCAGTTCCCCTGCAAGGGGCTCGGCCCCCCGCTGAAGGTCAACAGATAGTCCCGAATCGAGCGGATCTGCTCGTTGGCGTCCTGCTCGAACTGCGGATAGAACGAACCGGGGTACTCGGTCCAGAACGTCGGCATGCGGGTGCCCGGCTGAATGTCCAGCGGCCGGATCAACCAGTCGAGGATCCAGTCGGGCTGCAGCCGTTCCGAAGTCATTCTCAGGTCCGGCGCGAGGTTGCCGACGTCCTGATCCTCGGGAATGGTGTCCAGCACGTGGCACTGCTGGCACCGCAGGAGATCGAACAGCTCCTCACCGGTCTCGAGGGTCCCCGCGTCCTCCACCAGATCGTGGGTGCGGAACGGTCCCACCGTGTCGGAGATCGCGGCGAAGTAGTCGAGCACGCCGTTCCAGTGATCGTCGTCCAATCCGAAGGTCGGCATGCGCACTTCCAGCCACGGCCGAATCGTGATCGGTCCCCGCAGGAACGCATACAGCCAGTCGGGCTTGACCTTCGCCCCCTCCGGGGTCAGCAGCGGCGGGGCCAGGGAGGAATCCTCCACGAACTGACGGTAGTCCCCGCCGTCTCCCTCGATCTCGTGACAGGCGACGCAGTTCCGCCGCCGCACGAGGTTGCGCCCATCGATGATGGCGTCCTTGCGCGCCGAGCGCGGCACCTGGGCCACCTTCGGCTGGACATCCCGCTGGAAGCTCAGCACCGCCGTGGTCAGCAGGCGCGCCTCTGCCTCGGAGAAGCCGAAGTTGGGCATCCGGAGCTTCTCGAGCGGCTGCAGGATGCGCCCGCGGTCGTAGATGCGGGGGTCGAGCAGCTTCTGGTCGATCCAGTCCCGCTTGGTGTGGGGAACCTCCTCCGCGTGTATGAACGCGAAGTCGAACTGCGCCAAGAGTTTGCTGCCCTCCTGGGAGAGCTCCGTCCCGATGGGCTGGACATCCTCGAACCCGGCGATCTCGTGACAGCTGTAGCAGCCGTAGCGGCCGATCGCCCTCTGGCCGAGGTCGAGCTGGCGTTCCTCGGGGCTCATCGCGGCGATGGCCGACCGTGCCTCTTCATACGGCACGATGGCTCGCATGTACTCGAGCAGGGCCTCGTCGACGTCCGAGGCCTCGTAGACCGCGCCCGCCTGCGTCCCGTTGTCGCCGGTCAGTCCCATCAGATAGGTCGCGACGTCGGCCACCTCGAAGTCGTTCAGCCGAAGGTCCGGCATGTACGTCTCGGGGCTGTAGTGGCGCGGATTCCGGATCCAGTCGAACAGCCAGACATAGCTGGTCTTGTCGCCGATGGCCTGCAGGGGTTGTCCGAAGGAGCGGCGCGGACCGGCCTCCTCCCGGCTCTCGTCGCCGGCGATGTGGCAGCCCATGCATCCGACCGACTCGAAGAGGCGGCGGCCGTTCTCGGCGTTGCCGCGTCCCGGATACCCGATGGCGGGCTCGTGCTCTTCTGAATTGGCGAACAGATACGAGACCACCGCATCGATCTCGACTTCGCTGCGCACCGCATCCTCGGGGGTGCTGGTGTTCGAGTTGTACCAGACCCTCGGCATCCAGGTGCTGGCCTTCACGGCCCGCGGATCGCGAATCCAGGTGGCCACCCACTCTTCATCGAGCTTCGAGGCGATTCTCGTCAGGTTCGGACCGGGTTTCCGCAGGTTCTCGAATCCAACGGTCTTGTGGCAGGCGTAGCAGCCGGCGCGCTCGTACATGCCGTAGGCGACGTTGAGATTGTCGGCTTCCGGGATGAACACCTCTTCCTGGTGGCACTTCGCACACGAGGCTTCGGCCATCCCGCTCGGCAGCATCGGATAGTCCCAGAGATGGGACTCTTCCCAGTCGTACCGCTCTTCCCAATCCGCCACCTGTTCCGGAGTCGAGGGGCTGTGGGCCGCGTCGACGAACGAGATCGACTGCCCCATCCCTTCATGGCACACCGTGCATCCGGTCGACTCCAGGGAATGCGGCGAGGCGCTGCCCACGTAGGTCTCGAGATTGGGGTGGGTGCGGAAGGGCTGCGGATAGTCTTCGTAGCCGACCCGGTCGATGGCGAGATGGCACGTCTGGCACCGGTCCATCTTCGGCACCCGGATGAAGTTCACGTCATCCACGATGTTCGGCGTAATCGTCTGGCGCACCGTCAACGTCGGCGCCATGAAGTCGAGCAGCGGTGCGTTCAGCAGGTAATCGTCGATAGGGTTGGGCGCCAGGTCGCCAACGAGCCCCCGCAGGCGATCCGCCTCTCCGGTCAGCGCACCCAACTCGGCCGTGATCGTGTCGACTTCCGCGTTGAACTCGCCGATCCGGGCGCGAATGGCGTCCCGTTCCGCCGTCAACCGCTCGACTTCCAGCCCCTCGGCCAACCAGCGCTCATAGAGAGCGGTGACCTCGTCCTCACCCGCGACTTCGACCTCGCCTTCCTGACCGTCGGCATGCGCCTCGTCGCGGCGCACCTCGAACGTATAGCGATCGACGTCGTAGACCGCTTTCGTGAAGTTGAAGGTCTGGGTGACGACGAACAGTTGCCGGTTCACGTCGGCCAACTGATCTTCCAGGTCGGCGACCTGAGCGGCGTTGGTCGCAAGCTGCTGCTCGGCCGCCGCGCGCTGAGCTTCCAGCTCGGCGACCCTCGCCTGATCGACGTCCCGCTCGGCCTGCGCCAGCCCTGCGCGCGTCACCTCGCGCTCGAGTTCGCTGAACTGACGCTGGTAGTTCTTCCATTCCCGATCGTAGTCGTCCCAGACCATCCACATCGTCGAGAAGAGCACGAACAGGCTGGACGCGGCGAAGACCACGTTCAGGAAATCGATGTTGTATGCGTGTCCGACTGCCCGTTTGTCTGCCATGGCGCTAGCCGTAGATTGAAAATAATCCAGAACGCTGCACTAGATGTTGAAGAAGAACTCCGGAATCGACACCACGTACTTCAGGTTGAACACCCACCGGGTCAACATCTTCACCGGCAACGACAGCATCGACAGGAACAGGAAAACGGTGACGTAGTAGCGCGCCGGTCCCAGCTTCTCGTAGTACCGGGTCAGGCCCTTCTTCGCGAGCGCGACCGGCAACACCGCGATGTACCCGATCGTCAACAGAATGCCGAAGATCTCCCGCACGAACCAGTTCTCCGGCAGCGCCATGCCGAACCCGCGCACCCAGATGTACTCGGACAGCTGAACGTTGGTCAGCGCCTCGAGCTTGTGGATGTCCCAGTACTCGAACGGGCCGAAGAAGTTCCAGTTCGGCCCCCGCAGGAACGTCCCCAGGACGATCAGCGACGACCAGAGCACCACGAATCCGAACAGGAAGAGGGTCACTTCCACCCGGCGTTCGTTGAAGGTGTAGTAGCCGTTGCCCTTGGGGTTCTTGTCGATATAGGGAATCGCCATCAGCCCGACGATGATCAGCGAGGGCAGCACCACGCCGGCCAGCCAGGGATCGAAATAGACGAGCATCTCCTGCAGGCCGAGAAAGTACCAGGGCGCCTTCGACGGGTTGGGGGTGTTGGCGTTGTTCGCGGGCTGTTCGAGGGGGGCTTCGAGCCCGATCGACCACACGATCAGGATGACCGTGCATACGACCATCGCGATCAGCTCGGTATAGACGAGGTCCGGCCACGTCCAGACGCGATCCTCCTCATCCTTCTCGATCGGATCCTGGCCGGCGGCGATGCGGCGGTCGTTGGTCACCGCCTCGCGCATCGAGAACCAGGTGAAGAACACCAGCAGGAAGATCAGCCCCACGATCGGCACGTTGTCGGGCTTGGTGATGATCAGGTTGAAGTACTCGTCGGTCAGGCCGAAACCGAAGAACACCGTGAGAAAGGCCATCAACCCCCAACCCCAGCGGTTGGAGGCGAACGCCTCGCGTTTCCACACGATCAGCACCAACGCCACGAGGGTGATGGTGAAAAACAGCTTGGGATCGGCAAACAGGTCGATGAAGCTCTTCAACGCGTCCATGGTTCGTGTCCGTCGTCCAGTGTCTCAGACCGGAATCCGCGCGCGCCGGCGTTCCCCGGCGCACGATCCTGGGAGCCTGCGCGACCGTAAGGTCGCGCTAGAGCGGACCGGAGATGCCGCCGTCCTTCCGGACGCGCCAGAAGTGCACCGCCATCAGGAAGCCGATCACGAGCGGCAGGGCGACGCAGTGCAGCACGTAGAACCGGAGCAGCGCCCCCTCGCCGACGAACGTGCCGCCGAGCAGCGCGAACCGGGCGTCGTCGGCCGCGTGCACCAACTGCACGTCACCGAGCGCCATGAGCGACGCCCCGGGGCCTTCGTGCCCCAGGAAAGGCGTGGCGCGCGCCATGTTCGATCCGACCGTGATCGCCCAGATCGCCAGCTGATCCCACGGCAACAGATAGCCGGTGAACGAGAGCAACAGGGTCAACACCAGCATGATGACCCCCACGTTCCAGTTGAATTCCCGGGGCGGCTTGTACGAACCGGTCATGAACACCCGGAACATGTGCAGCCAGACCGTGATGACCATCGCGTGGCCGCCCCAGCGATGCATTTCCCGCATGATGCCCAGCGGCACGTGCTCGCGGAGCCCCACGATGTCCGAGTAGGCGTACTCGAGGGTCGGACGGTAGTAGAACATCAGCAGCAGCCCGGTGAAGGTCAACACCAGGAACAGGAAGAAGCTGATGCCGCCCATGCACCACGTGTAGCGCAACCGCACGCCCGACTTGCGCAGGCGCACCGGGTGCATGTGCAGAAACACGTTGGAGAGCATGACCAGCACGCGGTTCCGATCGTTGATCGGCGCTGCGTGCCGGAAAATGGACGTCCAGATCTGCGTCTCGGTAAGCCAGTCCCATGCCCGGACGAGCGCAGGCGCCTTCGGTTCGATGGTCTTCGTATCAGCCATTGTCGGTTAAATCGGAAGGAACGACTCGGGGTCCGTCCACTGACCAAGCTCTTCCTGGAACTTCCGGCTCTTGTCGACCACGATCTGGCCGTCCTCGGCCCGCACGATGCGCGCACGCTCCAGTGGCCGCGGCGCCGGACCCTCGAAGTTGATGCCGGTCGGCCGGAAGCCGCTGCCGTGGCAGGGACACTTGAACTTGTTCTCGGCCGACAGCCAGTTCGGCGTGCATCCGAGATGGGTGCACACGGACAACAGGGCGTAGAAACCGGACGCCTCGTGCGTGAAGTCGTTCTCGGTACGCACGACCCAGACGCCGAACCGGTCCTTGAACCGCTCGTCGACCCCTTCGCCGTACTCCTCGGGGAATCCGACGGCGAACTGCTGCGGCGGTTCGTTGAGCACGTTCGGGAACATGAAGCGCCCGGTCGCGGCCAGACAGCCGGCCGATGCGGCGGTGAACGAACCCCACGCCAGCCCCATCCATCCGCGACGTCCCATGAGCGGCGACGTGTCGTCGGGCACCGCCGCCTTCTTCTTCTTCCTCGCCACGCCGGCGGCAGCCGTGGTGGTGCGGCCCGCGAGCTTCGCATCGTTGGCGGCCGACGCCTTCGCGGCCGCCGGCTTCGCCGAAACCGGCTTCTTCGGGGTAGCCGCCGCGGCGGGCCTGGCGGCGGCTACCGGCTCGGCGGCAGGCGCGGGAGCCTTCGCAGCAGGTTCCGCAACCGAGGCCGCAGGAACCTTCGCAGCCGTATCGGCAGCCGCGGCCGCCGGAACATCTGCGGGCTTCTTCGCGGCCGGAGCCGCGGCGGCGGGAGCCGCCGGCTCGGCCGCCGGAGCCGGTTTTTCTGCGGGAGCGTCCGCAGACGGCGGAGTCGTGTTGTCGTCAGCCATAACCTTCTATCCCATCGTCATCGGCGTCCAGGGCCAATGACGCGCCCTCTGCCCGCTTACCTGCGCTCGGCTACCCCGCTGTTCGCCAGCGACGCCGCGAGCGCATCGAGCGTCTGCAGCGCGGCGTGTTGCACCTTGACATTCGGATCGGACTCTGCGATCGCCGCGACGGACGAACGCAACTCCTCGCCGACGCCGGCCGAACCCAGCCCCGCCACCGCCTGCAACCCGCTGATCATCACCGCACCCGCGGGATCGAGGCGGGCCTCCGACGCCGTGACCAGCCCGCTGACATAATCGCGATCGAGCATGCGGGCCAGCACCTGGACGGATCTCGGATCGCCGTGACGCGCGAGGGCGACCGCGGCATTCCACTGCACGTCCGGAGCAGGGTCGTCGAGCGCCGCCCGCAGGGTGGTGTGCGCACCGTCGTCCGGCAGCACCCCGAGCGCATACACCGCCATCTTCCGCACGCCGGCGTCGGACGACCGATACATCGAGACGATACGCGGCACGACCGCTTCGTCGCCGAGCGAGGCCAGCGCCCACACGACACTGATTACTGTCTCGCTGTCCGCATCGTCGAGCGCCTCGGTGAGCGCCGCCATCGTATCCGGCGGCGGCATGCGAAGACGCCCGATCGCGAGTGCAAGATAGCGGCGGATGCGCGGGTCGTCCCCCCCGGACCCGACGAACGCGTCCACGAGCGCCTGCCCCAGACCGGGATGTCTCTCCTCGGTGCCCGGATCGCCCATCAGGCGGGACAGCTCGTAGGCGGCCGGCCAGCGCCGGTCACGACCGCCCGCCCGCACGTCGAGCAGGTATTCCTCGGGGGTTCGCTCGTCGGTCACCATCATGCGGAATCCGCCATAGACGGCGACGACGACCGCGACCACCGTGAGGGGAATCAGGAAGAACTGAACGGCGAGCGATGGAGCGGCGGCAAGGGGCCCGGCCGGGCCCTCGGATTCACGCTCGGGAAGCTTTTCCATCAGAAAATCAGGAAGGCCGGAGTCGGCAGCGGGAGGCTTGTGTCTTCAGTCACAAGCCCTGACGACGGTGCCGAATTCCCGGAACCGAAGCATGGGCAGATGCTACTACGCATCGCCCGTCAGGGTCAAGAACCGGAGCCGGCCCCGCGGGAGTCGGCGCCGCGCTACGGCGCAGGCTCCCCGACCCGCTCCAGGCCCCGAAAGAAGTACCCCAGCTCGAACGCGGCGGTCTCCGGCGCGTCCGAGCCATGCGTCGCGTTGTGCTCGATCGAGCTCCCGAATCGACGCCGCAGGGTCCCCTCATCCGCCCGTCCCGGATCCGTCGCCCCCATCAACGTGCGCCATCGCGCGATGGCGTCCGGCGCCTCGAGGGCGAGCACGACGGCCGGTCCCGACGACATGAACGTCGTCAGGCTGTCGAAGAACGGACGGGCCCGATGCACGGCATAGAAGCCCTCGGCCTCCGCCTTCGTCATCCGAACCATGCGCATCGCCGCCACCCGGAAGCCGGCCTCCTCGACGCGCTGCAGAACTGCCCCGGTATGACCGGACGAGACCGCGTCCGGCTTGATGATCGCGAATGTCTGTTCCATGCGTCCCTGCTCGTCGTTGACCGCCGCGGCGCCGGACGGCGCGCAGCCAATCCGATATCGCGGCCCGGCGGCTCCGCTTCCCGCCCGGCCCACGCGGTGAGAGTCTGCTCGGTTCTGCGGCGGGCTATCCCGGAAAGCGTCGCCGAACGTGACCGCGGGGTCGCGCTGCGGCCTCCGCTTGCCGCCCAACCAACCCTGCCAGAAGCCTGCACCGTTCTACGGCGCAGACTCCTAGCCCAGACCCGCCATGATCTCGTCGAGAACCGCTTTCGGCGGACGCACCTGCGATTCCGGCAGCGTCGCCAGCGGCTCGTCGACCAGGTTCAGCGTGGTCAGGAAATCATCGGCGACCGGCTTCACGTAGATGAGCCCGGTGGCGAACTCGCCGCGGTCATGGGTCTCGTGCAGGACCCGCAACGCCTGCATCTTGTCGGTCGGGTCGTACACGTCGTCGACCTTCCGCAGGTAGAGCCGCGACCCGTCGTGCATCGTCACTTCCTGCGTGGTCCCCGGCTCGTAGTCGATCGAGATGTCCTCGAAGAACGGCACGAAGTCCAGCTCTTCCAGCGGGTCGTCATGGCTCTTCACGTAGGCGTAGCTCTTCGTCGACCCCTCGTGGTCGTTGAACGTCACGCAAGGCGACAGGACATCGATCATGGCGGTGCCGCGGTGCGCGAGGGCCGCCTTCAGAATCGCCGTCAACTGCTTCTTGTCGCCCGAGAAGGAACGGGCCACGAAGGTGGCGCCCAGCTGAATCGCGAGGGCGCAGGTGTCGATGGGCGGCAGATCGTTGACGACGCCGGTCTTCAGCGTCGACCCCACGTCCGCCGTCGGCGAGAACTGCCCCTTGGTGAGGCCGTAGCACCCGTTGTCCTCGATGATGTAGATGATCGGGAGATTCCGGCGCATGAGGTGCACGAACTGCCCGATGCCGATGGCGCCGGTATCCCCGTCGCCGCTCACCCCGACGGCCACCAGCTTGTGATTGGCCAGCAGGGCGCCGGTGCCCACCGAGGGCATGCGGCCGTGCACGGCATTGAACCCGTGCGACGAGCCGAGGAAGTAGGCCGGACTCTTGCTCGAGCACCCGATGCCGGACAGCTTGATCACGCGATCGGGCTCGATGCCCATCGCGAAGCAGGCATCGATGATGCGCTCCGAGATGGCGTTGTGCCCGCAGCCGGCGCACAGGGTGGTCTTGCCCCCCCGGTACGCGGGCAGCTCGAGTCCAATCCGGTTGGTCTTCATCTTCACTGGGGAAGTCGCTGTCGCCACGGTGTGTCCTCGCCCGGCAATCGCCGCCTGCCGGCTCCGATTGCCGCCCATCCAACCTTCCCGGCGTCCGCGCCTCCCTGCGAGGGGCGCCGACTCGGGGCGCGAAATGCCCGGGCGGACCCGCCGGCTCCGTCACCGGCCGACCCGTCACTCTCCGCCGACGCCCGCCTCGTGCGGAATCCGCCCGTCGGCCACCGAGTACTCTGCCCGGTATCCTTCCTGAACCAGGATGTCGTCGGTGATGGTGCGGGCATCGATCGGCAGGCCCGCGTAGTACAGGACGCTGCGCAGCCGTCCCGCCAGCTCGGCCTTGAGCTCGAGCCGCATCAGAGACGCCATCTGCGCGTCCCGGTTCTGCTCGACCACGTAGACGCGGTCGTGCCGTTCGATGAACGAGGCCAGCCCCGAGCGAAACGGATAGGCGCGAAGCCGGTAGTACGACGTCTGCAGATCGGCTTCCTCGAGGAGCTGGTCGCGGCCCTCGATCACCGCCCAGTGGCTCGTGCCGTAGGCGATGATGCCGATGCTCGCACGGCGGTTGATCTCGACCTCGGGCGCGGGCATCCAGTTGCGGGCGGTGTCGTACTTGCGCGCGAGGCGGTCGACGTTCTTCGCGTAGTCGTCCGCGCGCTCGCTGTACTGGCCCCACTCGTTGTGGCCCGACCCGCGGCAGAAGTAGGCGGGACCGGAGCTGCCGGGTATGGACCGGTATGGAATGCCGTCGCCGTCGACGTCGCGGTACCGGCCGAACCGGCCGATCTTGTCGAGGGCCTCCTCGTCGAGCACCTTGCCGCGATCGATCGGCTTCGCCGGATACTCGAACTTCGGCGACATCCACGTGTTCATGCCGAGATCGAGGTCGCTCAGCACGAATACCGGCGTCTGGAACCGCTCGGCCAGATCGAAGGCGCCGATCGCCATCGAGTAGCACTCTTCCGGAGAGCAGGGGAACAGCATCGGATGCCGCGTATCCCCGTGAGAAAGAAACGCGGTCGTCAGAACGTCGCCCTGCGCCGTACGGGTCGGCAGCCCCGTCGATGGCCCCACCCGCTGAATATCGAACACGACCGCCGGCACCTCCGCGTAGTAGCCGAGCCCGACGAACTCACCCATCAGCGAGATGCCGGGTCCCGACGTCGCGGTCATCGAGCGCGCCCCGGCCCAGCCTCCGCCCAGCGCCATCCCCAGCGCGGCAATCTCGTCCTCGGCCTGCACGACGGCAAAGGTGGCCTTGCCGGTCTCCGCATCCACCCGATACTTGCGCAGGTAGTCGATCAGCGTCTCGCACAGCGACGACGACGGCGTGATCGGATACCACGTGACGACGGTCACCCCGGCCATCATGCAGCCGATGGCGGCGGCCGCGTTGCCCTCGACCAGAATGCGCCCGCGGTTCGCGCTCATCGGCTCGATGAAGAACGAATCGCGCTTGTCCAGATGCTCCTCGGCGAAGGCGTAGCCGATGTCGAGGGCCTCCCGGTTGAGGGCGACGACCTTCGGCTTGCTGCCGAACTGCCGCTGCAGCGCCGCCTCCATCTCGTCGAGCTCCACGCCGAGCAGGCGCGACAACACCCCGTCGTACAGCATGTTGCGCACGCGGCGCCGCAGCTTGACGTCGCGCGATACCTTCCCGAGGAGCGTGTCGAACGGGACCGGGTAGAACACGAGATCGTCGCGCAACGCCTGCAGATCGAGCGGCGCGTCGTAGACGACGACGGCTCCCGCCGGCAGACCCAGCGCGTCCTCCCGGGCGGTCTCCGGATTCATCGCGACGAGGACGTCGATCTCCTTCTTGCGCGCGATGTACCCCTTCTTGTTGGCCCGGATGGTGAACCACGTGGGCAGACCGGCGATATTCGACGGAAAGAGGTTCTTGCCCGACACGGGGACACCCATCTGAAAGATGGCGCGCAGCAGGACCAGGTTCGCCGTCTGGCTTCCCGAACCGTTGACGGTCGCGACCTGGATGCTGAAATCGTTGATGACGGGATCGACAGACGATGCGGAGGGGCGTTCTTGGACTGCGAGGTCGTACGCGGCCATTCAGATTCCTCGAGGCGATAGCGGGGAGGTGTCGGGTGGGAGCAGTGGCATGCGTTCTTTGACTTACCGGGCGGCCTTTGTCAAGTATAACAAACGCCGGTTCTTCGCGCATGCCCTCGAAACGCCGGCGTCCGGCTCGATCAGGACGCGGCAGGGATGGCCGCGGCCACCGCGGCGCCGATGTCCGACGGGCTGTTGACGACGGTGACGCCGGCCGACGACAGGGCCGCCATCTTCTCGGCCGCGGTGCCCTGGCCGCCCGAGATGATGGCGCCGGCATGTCCCATGCGGCGGCCGGGCGGAGCGGTCTGGCCGGCGATGAAACCGATGACGGGCTCGCGAACGTTGTCGCGGATGAACGCCGCCGCCTCTTCCTCGGCGGCGCCGCCGATCTCGCCGATCAGCACCACCGCGTCGGTCGCGGGGTCACCCTCGAAGAGACCGAGGGCGTCGATGAAGCTCGTGCCGATCAACGGATCGCCGCCGATGCCGATGCAGGTCGTCTGACCGAGCCCGAGCCGCGTCAGCTGATGGATCGCCTCGTAGGTCAGCGTGCCGCTCTTCGAGACGATGCCGACACGCCCTTCGCGGCAGATGTGACCGGGAATGATGCCGGCCTTGCCGCGCCCCGGCGAGATGAGCCCGGGACAGTTCGGCCCGATGAGCCGACAGTCCCGTTCCCCGATGAACGCCAACGCCCGCATCGTGTCGAGGGTGGGAATGCCCTCGGTGATGCAGACCGCGAGCCGGACGCCCGCGTCGGCCGCCTCCATGATCGCGTCGGCGGCGACCGCCGGCGGCACGAAGATGACCGAGGCGTTCGCGCCGGTCTCGCGCACCGCGGCGGCGACCGTGTCGAACACCGGGAGCCCCTCGTGGATGGTCCCCCCCTTGCCGGGGGTGACCCCGCCCACGACGTTCGTGCCGTACTCGACGGCTTGGCGCGCGTGAAAGGCGCCTTCCCGTCCCGTCAGGCCCTGCACGAGGAGCCGAGTCCGTTCGTCGATCAGAACCGCCATCTCATCAAGCCCGCGCGACCTCGACGACCTGTCGCGCCGCCTCTCCCATAGAGTCCGCGGTGGTGAAGTTCAAGCCGCTCTCCCCCAGCATGCGCCGCCCTTCCTCCACGTTGGTCCCTTCCATGCGGATGACCACCGGCACGTCGACCCCGAGTTCGGTGACCGCCGTGATGACCCCCGCCGCGAGCACGTCGCACCGCAGGATGCCGCCGAAGATGTTGATCAGCACCGCGCGCACCTGGGTGTCCGACAGCAGGATCCGGAACGCATTCCGGATCTGGTCGGCGTTCGCGCCCCCGCCCACGTCGAGAAAGTTCGCGGGCTCGCCGCCGGACAGCTTGATGATGTCCATCGTCGCCATCGCCAGACCCGCGCCGTTGACCATGCAGCCGATGTTGCCGTCGAGCCGGATGTAGTTGAGCCCGTGACGGGACGCCTCGATCTCCAGCGGTTCTTCCTCCGCGGGGTCGCGCAGCTCTACGAGATCGGCGTGCCGGAACGACGCGTTGTCGTCCAGCGTCACCTTGGCGTCGAGGGCGAGCACCGCGCCGGCCGCGGTCACCACCAGCGGGTTGATCTCCACGAGCGACGCGTCGGCGGTCGTGAACGCGGCATAGGCGCGGCCCATGAGCGCCGCGGCGGAGCGCGCCGCCGGCCCCGACAACCCCACCGCCTCGGCCAGCCGCCGGGCCTGGAACGGCGCGAGCCCGAAACCGGGGTCGGCGTGCATCCGGTGTATCAGGTCCGGGGTGGACGCCGCCACCGCCTCGATGTCCATCCCGCCCGCCGCGCTCGCCATCAGAACCGGCCGTCCCGCCGCCCGGTCGACCAGCACGCCGAGATAGAGCTCGCTGGCCGGATCGAGCGCCTCTTCCACCAGCAGCCGCCCGACGACCCGGCCGCCCGGTCCGGTCTGGGGCGTCACCAGGGTCATCCCCAGCATCTCGTCCGCAATCCGTTCCGCGGCGGCGGCGTCGGCGGCCACCTTGACGCCCCCGCCCTTGCCGCGGCCGCCGGCGTGGATCTGCGCCTTCACGACCACCCGGCCGCCGAGACGGCGGGCGATGGCGCCGGCCTCCGCGGCCGAGAACGCCGGTTCCCCGCGCGGCACGGCGACCCCGTGACGCGCGAGCAGAGCCTTCGCCTGGTACTCGTGGATCTTCAAGATGGACCCAACCCGGAAATCGCCTGCGGCCCCGATTGCCGCCCAACCCTGCCAGGATGCCGCACCGCTCTACCGCGCAGACCCCTGGAGCCCCAGAATGTCGACCAGCTCCTTCACGGCGTCTGCCGACTTGTTCAGCGCCGCCTGCTCGCCGGGTTCGAGGGCGATCTCGATCACCTGCTCGGCCCCGGCCGCGCCCAGCTTCACCGGAACCCCGACGAACAGATCCCGGATGCCGTACTCGCCCTGCAGGTAGACGGCGCAGGGCAGGATCTTCTTCTTGTCCTTCAGGATCGCCTCGACCATCTCGACCGCGGCCGAGCCCGGCGCGTAGTAGGCGCTGCCGGTACCCAGCAGCTTGACGATCTCGGCCCCGCCGTTGGCGGTCCGGTCCACGATGGCGTCCACCGTCGCCGGGTCGAGAAGCTGGGTGATGGGGATGCCCGCGACGGTGGAGAACCGCGGCAGGGGCACCATGGTGTCGCCATGGCCCCCGAGCACGAAGGCGTGGGTGTTCTCGACCGACACGTTCAGCGCCTCGGCGATGAACGAGCGCATGCGGGCGGAATCGAGCACCCCGGCCATGCCCACGACCCGCTCGCGCGGAAAGCCGCTCTCCCGATAGACGACCTGACACATCGCGTCCAACGGGTTCGTCACCGGGACGATGATGCAGTCGGGCGAGTGTTTGACGACCTCGGCGGTCACCGACCGGATGATGCTCGCGTTCTTGTGCAGCAGGTCGTCGCGGCTCATGCCCGGCTTGCGGGCGAGACCGGCGGTAATCACGACGATGTCCGATCCGGCGGTGTCGGCGTAGTCGTTCGTGCCGAGCACCCGCGAGTCGGATCCCTCGATGGGACAGGCCTCGAGCATGTCGAGGGCCTTGCCCTGCGGCACGCCGTCGAGGATGTCCAGGATCACGACATCGGCCAGCTCCTTGTCGGCGATGCTCCGGGCCGCGGTGGCGCCGACGTTGCCGGATCCGATGACGCTGACTTTTCGATTCATGATGCGTTCAGTACCCCTTTCACCGCCGGCCGTCCGGTGGCGGACCCTGCCCCCTCGCCACGTGCTGTCTTCAGCATCTCACCGTGGCGCGAAGCGGCATCGTCACCGGGAACCGTGGAACCCTTGTGGAAATTCCCCCGGCGGCGGCTCGCGAACCGCTCGTGCCGGAGTGGTCGATCGATCGCGTGGTGGCCGAACCTCGGCAGCAGCCGCTCATTATACTGCGCTACACTGAACTCGCCACGCCTTGCCGCGCGGGCGCCCCGCCGGTCTCGGCCGAACGCGGGGTTTCACCCCCGACTCCCAGAGAAACGAGCGCGAATGAAGATCGTGATAGCCGATCCCCTGCCGTCGTCGGCGGCAGACCTGCTTCGCAACCAGGGGTGGACCGTCGATGCGGAGGCGGGGCGGCCCCGGCCTCGGCTGCAGTCCGCCCTCGCGGATGCCGACGCCCTGATCGTACGCAGCGCGACCCGGGTGGACGCCGACCTGCTGGGCGGCTCGCCCCGGCTCAGGATCGTCGCGCGCGCGGGCACCGGCGTCGACAACGTGGACCTCGATGCCGCGAGCGAGAACGGGGTGCTCGTCGTCAACGCCCCGGGCGCCAACAGCATCAGCGTGGCCGAGCACACCCTCGCCCTCCTGCTCGCCTCGGCGCGGTCGGTGCCGCAGGCCGACGCCCGGCTGAAGGCGGGTCGCTGGGAGAAGAAGCGCTTGCTGGGGGTCGAGGTGCGCGGCAAGACCCTGGGGGTCGTCGGCCTCGGCCGCATCGGCCGGGAAGTGGTCCACCGGGCCCACGCGTTCGGCATGCGGTGCATCGCGCACGACCCCTTCATCGCGAGCCAGGTCGCCGCCGATCTCGACGTCGAGCTCCTGGAGCTCGACGAGCTGTGCGCGGCCGCCGACTTCATCACTCTGCATGTGCCGGACACCGGCCCCCAGCCGCTGTTCGGGGCGGAACGGCTGGCCCGCTGCAAGCCGTCGGCGCGCATCATCAACACCGCGCGCGGGGCCCTCATCGACGAGACGGCCCTCGCCGACGCGATCGAGCGGGGCGCCATCGGGGGCGCGGGGCTCGACGTCTTCCAGGTCGAACCCCCGCCCGACGATCGCCTCGTTCGGCTCCCCCAGGTCGTCACCACCCCGCACATCGCGGGGTCCACCCACGAGGCCCAGGAGCTGGTGGGGCTCGAGACGGCGGCCTGCGTGCGCGATTTTCTCGGCGCCGGCGTCGTGCGCAACGCCGTCAACTACCCCTCTCTCGGCCCCGAAGAGCTCAAGCGCATGCAGCCGTACACGGTGCTGGCGCGGCGTCTCGGAACCCTGCTCAAGCACATCGCCACCGAGCGGCCGGAGACCCTCTCCCTCCGCTACTACGGCGGCCTCGCCGAGGGCAACAACGAGCCGCTGGTGGGGGCCAGCCTGGTCGGCTTCTTCGGATCGACCCTGGCCAACGTCACGCCGATCAACGCGCGGGCGGTGGCCCGAGACTGCGGCATCGAGGTCATCGAGTCGCGCAGCTCCCGACCCCGCAACTTCACGAACCTCATCTCGATGAAGCTCCATACCGCCCGCGGCGAGCACTGGGTCGAAGGGGTCCTCTTCGAACAGGCCGGGCCGAGGCTGGTCCTCCTCGACGGCGTGCAGATCGAGGCCCCGCTGGAGGGCGCCCTCGTGGTGGTCCGCAACGAGGATCAGCCGGGCGTGATCGGCGAGGTGGGCGGGATTCTAGGCCGCCACGGCATCAACATCGAGACGTTCGCGCTGGGCCGGGGACCGGCGGGGGCGGGAGCGGTGGCGGTGGTCAAGATCGACCAGGAGGACACCGGCGACCACGGCATCACCGACGAGGTCGTGAGCGAGATCACCGCGGTGCCCGCGGTGAAGCAGGCGTTCGTGATAACCGCCTGGCAGGCGTGAGGCGCCGGCGAGACCTACGGCAACGTCAGTCGAAACGAGGCCTGCCGCCCGGGATCGAACAGCTCCACCGCGTCCTCGTCGATACGCCGGACCTGATACCGTCCCGGCAGGTCGTCGCCGACCTGCGCCAGTATCACCTGTCCCGCGACGGACAGGATCGCGGTCCGGAGGGGACCGGACGGCGTCTCGTCGGTCGCGATGCCGGCGAGCGACACCGGCAGGGGGACGGCCGGCCCGGCGGCGGCCGGCGCCCAGCCGGCGGGCACTGCCGCTTCCGGCGTCGAGGCGGCGGCAGCGGAGCCGCGGGGAGCGAGGATGAACGGGTTGCGGACCACCGGCCGCGGGCGAGGCGCCTGCTCCAGGTAGACGGTCATCCGCGCCACCTCCCGGTCCAGATCGATGCGCTCGACGGGGGGCGGCGAGGTCTGCGGCGGCGCCGGCCCGCCAGCGGGAGGCGGGGCCGGGACCACGCCGGGCGTCGTCCCGGCGGCCGAGGACAGCCACGCCGCCAGGAGCGCGGTACCGGCCGCCCATAACGCCAGACGCGTCCTGCTCATGACACCCGCCCACATCGTACCATGTCGAGGCGAATCGGACACGCGCACGGGCACGGGCTGACCGGGCGTCCGTGGTAGGATTCGCCGTGCGACCCGTCACGCTTCCACCCCCCCGCGACGCACCCGCCGACAGACGCACCGCCGCCATCATTCCCGCCCGGTACGCGTCGACCCGACTGCCCGCCAAGCCGCTGGCGGACATCGGCGGACGCACCATGATCGAGCACGTCTACCGGCACGCGGCGGACGCCCGCTCGGTCGACCTCGTCCTCGTCGCGACCGACGACGATCGGATCGCGCAGGCGGTGACCGCGTTCGGCGGCGAGGTGCGCAGGACCCGACCCGATCATGCGACGGGAACCGACCGCCTGGCCGAAGTCGCGGAAACGCTCGACTGCGACCTCGTGGTCAACGTGCAGGGCGACGAGCCGCTGCTCGGGCCGGAGGCGATCGACGCGGCGGTGGCGGCGGCGGCGGCGGCGGCAGACCCCGCGGTGGCGATCTCCACCCTGCGGTGTCCCCTCCGAGACACCGCCGCGTGGCACGATCCCGACGTCGTCAAGGTGGCGGTGGACCGCCACGGCTACGCACTCTTCTTCTCGCGCGCCGCCATCGGTTTCGGTCGCGGCGCGTCTCCCGCGACGTCCATCGCGGTCGACAAGCATCTCGGGCTCTACGTGTACCGACGACCGTTCCTGCTGACCCTGAGCCGGCTCGAACCGACCCCCCTCGAACGCGCCGAGCGCCTCGAACAGCTGCGAGCCCTCGAACACGGCTATCGCATCATGACCACGCAGATCGACGACGACCCGATCGGCGTCGACACGCCCGCCGATCTCGACCGGGTGCGCCGACGTCTCGCCGCCGGAGCTCCCGCATGAGCAATCCGATTCTCAACGCCGCGGGCCGCCCCGTGAAGTTCATCTTCGTCACCGGCGGGGTCGTGTCGTCACTCGGCAAGGGACTCGCCGCGGCCTCGATCGGATGCCTGCTCGAAGGGCACGGCTACCGGGTGACGCTGCAGAAGCTCGACCCCTACGTCAACGTCGACCCGGGCACCATGAGCCCCTACCAGCACGGCGAGGTCTACGTCACCGACGACGGCGCAGAGACCGACCTCGATCTCGGGCACTACGAGCGCTTCACCAACACCCTCACCACCAAGAACCACAACTGGACCACCGGCCAGATCTACCTGTCGGTGATTCAGAAGGAACGCCGCGGCGACTATCTCGGCGGCACGGTGCAGGTCATCCCCCACATCACGAACGAGATCAAGGACTGCATCCGCGCGGTGGCGACCGACGTGGACATCGTGCTGGTCGAGGTCGGCGGCACCGTCGGGGACATCGAGAGCCAGCCGTTCCTCGAGGCCATTCGACAGTTCCGGCAGGACGTCGGACGGGACCACACCCTATACATCCATCTGACCCTGGTGCCGTTCATCGGGGCGGCCGGCGAGCTCAAGACCAAGCCGACCCAGCACAGCGTCCGCGACCTGCGGTCGATGGGCATTCAGCCCGACATCCTGCTGTGCCGCACCGACCGTTTTCTCCCCCAGGAGATTCGCGGCAAGATCGCCCTGTTCTGCGACGTGGACGAAGATGCGGTGATCACCGCCAAGGACGTCTCGAGCATCTACGAGGTCCCTCTCGTCCTCGGCGACGAGGGGCTCGACCGCAACGTGCTCCGGCGGCTGCAGCTGCCCGATTCCGAACGCTCGATGCAGGCGTGGCAGTCGCTGGTAGAAGGTGTCCGCCAACCGGTCGATCGCCTTCGCATCCACGTCGTCGGCAAGTACGTGGGGTACGAAGATTCCTACAAGAGTCTCAACGAAGCGCTGTACCACGGCGGGTTTCGACATCGACTGGCCGTCGACATCCAGTGGGTCGAGGCGGAGGCGCTCGAGGGCGGCGCCAACGACGACCTGCTGAACGACGCCGACGGTATCCTCGTCCCGGGCGGGTTCGGCAACCGGGGCACCGGCGGCATGATGCGCGCCGCGCGCATCGCCCGCGAGCGCCGCATCCCCTACTTCGGCATCTGTTACGGCTTCCAGTGGGCGGCGGTCGAGTTCGCCCGGAACGTGTGCGGGCTCGACGGCGCGGACTCGACCGAGTGCGACCCGGATGCCGCGCACAAGGTCATCTACAAGCTGCGCGATCTGCTGGGGGTCGACGACCTCGGGGGGACGATGCGGCTGGGGCGGTACCCCTGCGAGCTGGCGGCGGGCTCGCGCGCGCATGCCATCTACGGGGTCGGCGAGGTGCACGAACGCCATCGGCATCGATACGAGTTCAACCGCGACTACGAATCGACACTGGCCGAACACGGCCTCGTCATCTCCGGACAATCTCCCGATCGCCGGTTCGTCGAAACCATCGAGCTGCCCGGCCACCCGTGGTTCGTGGCGGTCCAGTTCCATCCCGAGTTCCGATCCAAGCCGCTCGATCCGCACCCGTTGTTCGCCGACTTCGTGCGCGCGAGCCACGAGCACAAGCGGCTGGCGGCGGGGTCGAAGACCGATCGGCCGGCTGCCCTTCAGACCGTGAGCGAAGGCGGGCAGGGCGATCCGCCGGCGCCCGCGCGGGGACCTCTATAATGGTCGCGTGTCCGTCGTAAGCATCGGTGACGCAACCATCGGCGACGGCGGTCCGCCCGCCCTCATCGCGGGGCCGTGCGTCATAGAGAGCGAAGCGCACGCCCTGTTTCTGGGTGGCGAGATCGCCGGCATCGCCCGATCTCTCGGCATTCCCTATATCTTCAAGGCGTCGTTCGACAAGGCCAACCGCACCTCCGCCCGCTCGTTTCGCGGCCCCGGCCTCGAGGCCGGTCTGGCCGCGCTGCAGGCCGTCAAGGAGGCCCATGACGTACCGGTCCTGACCGACGTCCACGAAACCGCGCAGGTCGACGCGGTGGCCGAGGTGGCCGACGTCCTCCAGATCCCCGCCTTCCTGTCGCGCCAGACCGATCTGCTCACCGCCGCGGCCCGCACCGGTCGCGCGGTCAACCTCAAGAAGGGCCAGTTTCTCGCCCCGGCGGACATGCGCCACGCGGTCGCGAAGGTCACCGAGACCGGCAACCGGCGCGTCCTGCTCACGGAGCGGGGGGTCAGCTTCGGCTACCACAATCTGGTGGTCGACTTCCGCGCGTTCCCGCAGCTCAAGGCGCTCGGCGTCCCCGTGGTGTTCGACGTGACGCACAGCCTGCAGCTGCCCGGGGCCGGCAACGGGGTGACCGCCGGCCAGGCCGAGTACATCGAGCCGCTGGCCGCGGCCGGCGCGGCGATCGGCGTGGACGCCCTCTTCCTCGAGATTCACGAAGAACCGTCCCGGGCGAAGAGCGATGCGCAGAACGCGCTCCGGCTCGACCGGCTGCAACCGCTTCTCGAACGGGTGCTGCGGATCGCCGAGGCGGCCAGAGACAGAGCATGACGAGTGCCGGCGCCCCCCCGGCGCCTCCGCCGGTCGACCGGAGGCTGGCGCGGCAGGTCATCGAGACCGAGGCCGCCGCGATCCGGGCGCTCGCGGACCGTCTCGATGACCGGTTCGACGCGGCGGTGCATCTGCTCGATGCGTGCGCGGGGCGGGTCATCGTCACCGGCATGGGCAAGTCGGGGATCATCAGCCGCAAGATCGCCGCCACCCTCGCCAGCACCGGCACGCCGGCGTTCTTTCTGCATCCGGCCGAGGCGGTTCACGGAGACCTCGGCGTCGTACAGGACGACGACGTCGTCGTGGCCCTGTCCCACAGCGGCGAGACCAACGAGATCCTGCGCCTGATCGACACCATCAGGCGGGTCGGGGCGCGGCTCGTCTGTCTCACCGGCGCGCCCGAGTCGACCCTGGCGCTGACCGCCGACGTCACCCTCGACTGCGGCGTGCGGGTCGAGGCCTGCCCCCTGAACCTCGTGCCGACGGCCAGCACCACGGCCGCGCTGGCGCTGGGCGACGCCCTGGCCATGACCCTCCTCGCGAGGAAGGGGTTTCGCGAGGAGGA
This sequence comes from Vicinamibacterales bacterium, assembly GCA_965206705.1. Classification (GTDB taxonomy): domain Bacteria; phylum Acidobacteriota; class Vicinamibacteria; order Vicinamibacterales; family UBA8438; genus JAJEEA01. The sequence continues at coordinate 800,036 of CBDBKJ010000004.1, forward strand.
CTTCGCCAACCTGCATCCCGGCGGAGGGCTCGGCAAGCGTCTCCTGCGCGCCGGCCGTCTCATGCACACCGGTGACGACGTCCCGGTCGTCCGCACCGACGCCCCGATGCCCGCGGTGCTCCGGGAGATGACCGACAAGAAGCTGGGCATGACCTGCGTGCTCGATGCCGCGGGGCGGCTGGCCGGGGTGATCACCGACGGGGATCTCCGGCGGCAGCTCGTCGGTGACCGGCCGCTGTCGGCCCGCACGGCCGGCGACGTCATGTCGGCGGCGCCGCGTACGATCGCCGCAGCGACCCTGGCCGCCCAGGCGCTCCACCTCATGGAAGCGCATCGCATCACCGCGCTCGTGGTGGTCGGCGAGACTCGACAGGTCGAAGGCGTCGTCCACCTCCATGATCTGTGGCGCACCGAGCTGTTCTGATGAGCGACTCGGGGCTGCTGGTCGCGCTGCTGGCCCTGCTGCTGGGTCTGACCGCGGGGAAGGCGTGGGAGCGCTACAAGCTGAGCGAGGGACGCTGGATCGACCGGCGCCGAGCCCGCGAGTCGCCCCGCTATCTGCTGGGACTCAACCTGCTGGTGTCCAACCAGCTCGACCTCGCCATCGAGGAACTGAACACCGCCGCCGGCCTCGATGCCGACGCCCTCGAGATCCAGCTGATACTCGGGAACCTGTACCGGGAGAAGGGACAGGTGACCCGGGCGATCCAGCTGCATCAGCAGTTGCTGCAGCGGCAGAAGCTGACGAGAAAGGAGCAGGCGTACGTCCTCCTGTGTCTCGGGGTCGACTTCAAGCGCGGCGGCTTCGTCGACCGGGCCCTCGAGGCCTTCACGGAGGTGCTGCGTCTCGACGGCGCCAACCGGCAGGCGTTGTCGAACCTCGAGAAGCTGCACGAAGAGCAGCAGCAATGGCAGGAGGCCTGGACCATCCGGCAACGGCTCGCGGCGCTCGCCGATCCCGCCCAACGGCCGCAGCATCAGGCGATACTGGCGTTTCTCGAGACCCGGTTGGGTCTGCTGGCGCTGGAGCAGGCCGACAGCGCAGAGGCGGTGTCGCGATTCGAAGCGGCGATCGTCCTGGACGAGCGCGCCGTCCCCGCCTACCTCAACCTCGGCGACCTGCACCGCCGGGAAGGCCGCCTGTCGGAGGCGATGGCGACCTGGGACAAGGTTCCCGACATCGCACCGGACCGGGCCTACCTGATTCTCGACCGGGTCGAAGGCGCGAGCCGCGAGCAGGGCGACACGGACCGATTCCCGGCCCTTTGCCGCCGCCTGACGGACGCCAATCCGCAGGACTGGCGGGCGCGGCTGGCGTTGGGGCGGCACCTCGCGGATCGCGGCGAGCCGTCCGCCGCCCTGGATCTGCTCTTCGAATCGCTGGTGCACAACCCGCACGCCCTGACCATTCATCAGGTGGTGTGGCAGGCCCTCGCGGCCCTCCGCTTCGACGAGCCCCGGGTTCGCCGCTACATGGAGCTCACGCGCGGCGCGGTGTTCTATCTCGACCCCCACGTGTGCATGCAGTGCCGCTACCGCAGCACCGAGCTGTTGTGGCAGTGTCCGCAATGCCACGAGTGGAACACCTTCGTCGAGGAACGGATTGCCCCGATCGAAGAGAACTGACGATGCGGGTCGTGCTGACCGGCGGTATCGCGACCGGCAAGAGCCACGTGCTCGATCGATTCGCCGTCCACGGCGTGCCGACGTCCGATGCCGACCGGTGGGCCCACGAGGCGATCGCGCCGGACGGCCCGGCGTGGCAGGATCTGCGAGACCGCTTCGGGCCGGACGTCCTCGACCCCCGGGGACGGGTCGACCGCCGCCGGCTCGGCGCGATCGTCTTCGCCGACGAGGCCGCCCGGGCCGACCTGAACGCCATCGTCCATCCGCGCGTCCGGTCCGCCGTCGCCGGCTGGTTCGCCGACCTCGAACGGCGCCCGGACCACCGGTTCGCCATCATCGCGATACCCCTGTTCTTCGAGAGCCCTCGGGCCGAGTCGTTCGATCGGGTCATCGTCACCGCCTGTGAACACCCCGCGCAGGTCGCGCGGGTGGTCGCGCGCGGGTTCAGCCGGGACGAGGCCGAACGCCGCATCGCCGCCCAGCTGCCCACCGCGGAGAAGACGCGCCGGGCCGACCGGGTGATCCGCACGGACGGAACGCTGGCCGACACCGACCGGCAGGTGGACGCGATATACCGCGAGCTCGCGGTATTGCCGCTCGCGTGAACGGGCGGCGCCTCCCGCCGGACCGCGACGACGACGGCGGCATGGCGATCCAGCACCCCGACCCGGCCACGTTACGGGCGCCGCCGGCCAGTGAAGCCGGCCGTGCAGCGTCGACGGTGACCCAATCGCAATATCGTGTATCGTTCCGGAGACGCTCTCGTGGCCGACCTGGGTGAACCGGAAGGGTCACGGAACGGAGCCCAGGGTCGGAACGTAGAAGACAGCAGCGGCCATGACGGGCGTGGTCCGGGACGCGGCGGGTGCCGGCCAGCGGGCCGGTGGCGCCGTCACCGGCTCCCGGTGCCGTCGTGAAGCCCGCAGCAAGGCTCTTGCCATGCTCCCGGAGGCGGGTCGATGAACGAGACGGAGACGTTGGTGGAGATCCGGGACCTGCACAAGCAGTTCCGGCGCGGATCGGAACGGATCGACGTCCTGCAGGGGGTCACGATCGACCTTCCGCGGGGCGACTTCCTCGCGCTGATGGGACCGTCCGGCTCGGGCAAGACGACGCTGCTCAACCTGCTCGGCGGCCTCGACACGCCGAGCGACGGCTCGGTGACGGTCGGCGGGGACCGGATCGACCGCATGTCGGGCGGGAAGCTCGCACGCTGGCGGTCGCGGCACATCGGCTTCGTCTTCCAGCTCTACAACCTGCTGCCGGTGCTCACGGCCGAGCGCAACGTCGAGCTGCCCCTGTTGCTGACCTCGCTGTCGCGCGCCCAGCGCCGCCGCCACGTGGCCACCGCGCTGGAGGTCGTCGGCCTGTCGAACCGGGCCAAACACTATCCGCGCCAGCTTTCGGGCGGACAGGAGCAGCGCGTCGGCATCGCGCGGGCCATCGTGACCGACCCCACCCTGCTGCTCTGCGACGAGCCCACCGGCGACCTCGACCGGAAGTCGGGCGACGAGATCCTCGACCTGCTGCAGGCGCTGAACGCCGACCACGGCAAGACCATCGTGATGGTGACCCACGACGCGCACGCCGCCGACCGGGCCCGGCGCACGCTCCATCTGAACAAGGGCGTGCTCTCGGCGGAGCCGGAGTCATGAAGTTCCTGCCGCTCGTCTGGAAGAACCTGTTCCGGCGCAAGGTCCGGACCCTGTTCACGGTGCTGTCGATCGTGGTGGCCTTCGTCCTGTTCTCGTACCTGGCCGCCGTCCGCATCGCGTTCAGCTCCGGGGTCGAGGTGGCGGGCGCGGACCGCATGCTCGTCATCCACAAGATATCGCTCATTCAGCCGCTGCCCGAGAGCTACCTGGGGCGCATCGCGTCGATCGACGGGGTGGCCGACATCAGCCACATGTCCTGGTTCGGCGGCGTCTATCAGGACCCGCGCAACTTCTTCGCGCAGTTCGCGGTCGACCCCGAGAGCTACCTGCGGCTCTACCCGGAGGTCGTGCTGAGCGACGCCGAGCGCGAGGCGTGGCTGCGGAACCGCACCGGCGCCATCGTCGGCCGGGCGACCGCCGACCGCTTCGGGTGGGAGGTCGGGGATCGGATCCCCATCCAGGGAACGATCTTCCGCACCCGCGACGGCCCGACCTGGGAGTTCACCATCGACGGCATCTACGAGGCGGGGGTGGAGGGCTACGACACGTCGACGTTCTACTTCCACCACGAGTACCTGATGGAGGCCAACGCCCTGGGCCAGCGTTTCATCGGCCAGTTCGTCATCCGCATCGACGATCCCGCGCAGTCGGCCGCCGTCGCGGCCGCCGTCGACACACGCTTCGCCAACTCGCCGGCCGAGACCCGGACCTCGACCGAGCAGGCGTTCCTGCAGGGATTCGCCGACCAGATCGGCAACATCGGGGCCATCGTCACCGCGGTGCTGTTCGCGGTCTTCTTCACGATTCTGGTGATCACCGCCAATACGATGGCGCAGTCGATCCGCGAGCGCACCAGCGAGCTGGCGGTGCTGAAGACGCTCGGCTTCACCAACCGCGGAGTGCTGGCCCTGGTGCTCGGCGAGTCGCTTGCGATTGCCGTGGCGGGAGGCGCGCTCGGCCTCGGCCTCGGCCGGCTGCTGATCGGCCTCGGCGACCCCACCGGCGGCTTCCTGCCGACGTTCGTCATGCCGGCGCGCGATCTCGCGGTCGGAGCCGCCCTCGTGGTCCTGCTCGGGTTCGGGGCGGGCGCACTGCCCGGCGTGCAGGCGACGCGGCTAAGAATCGTCGACGCGTTGCGGAAGGTGTAGGAGCCCATGGCAATAGCCCCGCTGCATTCGACCGGCGATGCGTCCCGCGTGGACTGCGTTGCTTCTCTGTTACCTATACTCAACAGGCGCCCTCGTCGCGCCTTGCCACGCGGGCACCTCGGCGATCGGCTGGCGCCCTCCGGGCGCGGTGCAACGCGCGGTTTCACCACGGGCTCCTAGCCATGCGATTTCTCGCCCAGGTGTTCACGATGATCGCGCTCACGCTGCGCACCGTGCCGCAGCGCGCCGGCTCGTCCCTCGTCGCGGTGACCGGGGTGACCGGGGTGGTCATCGTCTTCGTCGCGGTGCTCTCCATCGCAGAGGGGTTCCAGGCCGCCCTCGCCGGCGCCGGCTCGCCCGACACCGCGATCGTCATGCGGGGCGGCAGCGATACCGAGCTCAGCAGCGGGCTGCCCCTGACGAGCACCCGGGTCATCAAGGACGCGCCCGGCGTGCGGCGGGCGGCGGGCGGCCCGGTCGCGTCGGCCGAGCTGTTCGTGGTCGTCGACGTGCCGAAACGGAGCACCGGCACCCCGGCGAACGTCCCCCTGCGCGGCGTCGAGCCGGCGGCGTTCGGCGTCCGGGACGAGGTGAGCATTGTCGAGGGGCGCACGTTCCGGCCGGGCACCAACGAGATCATCGTCGGCCGCAGCGCCGCCGCCCAGTTCGCGGGCATCGACCTCGGGTCCACGCAGCGCTGGGGCGAGAACACGTGGGAGGTCGTCGGCATCTTCGAGGCCGACGGCACCATCGCCGAGTCCGAGATCTGGTGCGACGCGCGCGTGCTGCAGCCCGCGTACCGCCGCGGCGACTCGTTCCAGTCGGTCTACGCGAGGCTCGAATCGCCCGACACCTTCGACGCCTTCAAGGACGCCCTGACCACCGACCCCCGCCTCGACGTCATGGTCGAGCGCGAGGAGGACTACTACCTGGGGCAATCCCAGATGGTCACCGGCATCATCACCGGCATCGGCACCGTCATCGCGCTCCTGATGGGCATCGGCGCGGTGTTCGGGGCCATCAACACCATGTACACCGCGGTGGCCAGCCGAACCCGCGAGATCGCGACGCTGCGCGCCCTCGGGTTCTCCAGCGGGCCCGTCGTCATCTCCGTCATGGCCGAGTCGGTGGCTCTGTGCATCGCCGGCGGCGTTCTCGGCGGGCTGCTCGCCTATGCCGGCTTCAACGGCTACCAGACCGCCACCCTCAACTGGCAGACCTTCAGCCAGGTGGCGTTCGCGTTCACCGTCACCCCCGCCCTCCTCGTCCAGGGCATCACCTGGGCCGTCGTGATGGGTTTCGTCGGTGGCATCTTCCCCGCCATCCGCGCCGCCCGGCTGCCGGTCGCCACCGCCCTGCGGGAGCTCTGAGGGCGCAGTCGCCCGCGAGACCACGAGACGACTCCGCAGGCTCTATCAGGACTCGTGCAGCCCGTCGACGGGAGCGTCTCGGCCTCGCGTCACCCCGATGCAGCACCTGCGCCAACCCGCCCCGCGTAACGGTCAGCCCAAACCCGGCCCGGAGCACCTGTGCAACCTTCGCCAGCGGGACGCCCGGGTGCGTGTGCAACTCCACCACCAACCCGACGACCTCCGCTCCGGCTGCACCTGACCGTTGACAGTAAACTTGGATGTGCTATTCTCTGATTTTGGCTGCATTATTTAATCAGTTCAGGTCAAGTCAAGTCCCGGCCGGAGGCCGTCCCGTGGATTTTTCGCTCGTCATCCGGAGCCGGCTCAAGGAGATGGGGACCGAGCAGAGAGCGCTGGCCGTGGCCGCCCAGGTGACGGACTCCTACATTTCCCAATTGCTGACCGGGAAGAAAGCGCCCCCGGCGTCCGAGCGGACCGACATTTACGACCGGATGGAGGCGTTCTTGAAGCTTCCAACCGGAAAGTTGGCCACGCTCGCCGAGCTCGAGCGGAAGGAGGTCTTGAAGAGAAAGCTGTTGGACCCGCCCGCCCCGTTGTTCAAGCAGGTGCGGGCGTTGATTCTCTCCAAATGCATCCGGGGAAGGGAGCAGACCATCCGTGCACTGTTCGAGAAAGAGCCCTTTGGCGCCTTGGAACGCCTAGTCACCCAGAAGCTGCTCGACGTGGTCAAGCGCGTGACGAAGGAGGAACTGGCGGATGAAGACTGGCTCCGCGCTGTCGCCCGACTCAGTGACCGCAGCTACGAGCAGATGCGCGTCATCGTGTTCGAGTTCCTGGAGACGGACGTCTTCAACGTCTCGGCCGACAACTGCATCACGTTCCTGGATCCGCTCATCGAATCGTGGGACATCGACGTCGCGACGTTCGCCATGGACGTCGTCCTGAACCGCCGCCTAGTCCCCGGTCATCCGAAGAAATTCGAATTCGTGGAACGAGAAGCCATCCCGCCACCCGCCGAAGAGCCCGGACTTCAAGCGTTCCTGAAGGATCCGGCGCTGAGCGGCGATGCCACGGGTGAGGAAACCGAGTTTCTCAAGACGCTGACCTTCAGGCGAAAACGACCGACGCCCCTCTACTACTACCGGGAGCTCCAGAACCTGCGCGACCCGCTTCATTTTCACCCTGCGCCCGCCGATGCGCCAGGTCGCAGGAGATCGCGGGCCGCGGCGCGCGACGCAGTTGGCGTGAAGGAAAAATAGCATTCACGCGCATCGTGACCGAGAACGTCGACTGCGCCCGCTCGAGCCCCACAGGCACGAGCTGACGCGGATTGCCGACGCGCTGCTCAGTCGCGAGGTGCTGGCCGGCCCACAGGTGAGGCGGCTGGTGGCACCCTATGGGCGGACCATGGATGCCGCGACGCTCTTCATTCTTGGAACCGACAGCGAGTTGCTCCGATTCCTGGACGGAACACGGTAGTCGTGGTCCGGGTCGTCTCCATGCAGGCCGTCACGTCACGTACGGAGAGGGGAGCACACATTCATGACTGTCAAGATTCGCCCACTGCACGACCGGCTGATCGTCGACCGTATCGAGAACACCGAGCAACACGCTGGCAGCATCATTATTCCGGATACGGCCAAGGAGAAACCCCAGCAAGGGAAGGTCCTCGCCGCCGGCAACGGCAACGTCAAGGACGATGGCGCGATCACTCCGCTGGATTTCAAGGCGGGCGACATCGGCGACTCCCGGTACTCGGACGAACTGGTCGTGCCCCCGCTCGTGGGCCGCGGGAACGGCAACGGGCCGCGTCCGTCTTCAGTAAGCCGTCCGCTGGGCCAGGCACCGAGCTCCGCAACCGCCGTCGTTTATTGCGAGGGAAATTTTGGTGCCATCGACGGCAAGACTGCCAACGGTCTCGTCCGTCACTCGGAGCGGTACGAGATCCTGTCGGTCATCGACAGCGAGAAGGCTGGTCTCGATTCAGGCACGGTGCTCGGGGAGGAGCCGAACGCCATCCCCATCCGACGCGATCTCGCCGACGCACTCGCGCACGTCGGAGCTGTACCCGACTACTTCATCTTCGGGCTCGCACCGGCGACCGGCATGTTGTCGACACATGAGCGAGGCCTCGTGCTTGAGGCTATGCGTTGCGGGATGAACATTGTTAACGGTCTCCATGAGTTCTTGAACGACGACCCAGAATTTGCCGCGGCTAGTGCGGCCGGGAGCGTGGAAATCCTCGACGTTCGCAAGCCCCGTCCGAAGAAGGAACTCCGGATATTCAGTGGTCGTCTCTCCGAGGTCACCTGCCCGCGGATTGCCGTGCTGGGTACCGACTGCGCCATCGGTAAGCGCACGACAGCCACCGTCCTGACCCGGGCCCTCAACGCCCAAGGCGTGAAGGCGGTGCTGGTGGGCACCGGCCAAACCGGCTTGATCCAGGGGGTCCGCTACGGCGTCGCACTCGATGCCGTCCCATCGCAGTTCTGCTCGGGTGAGATGGAAGCCGCCATCGTCGAAGCGTTCGAGGGCGAGAACCCAGACGTGATTGTCATCGAAGGGCAAGGCGCGCTCAGTCACCCGGCCTACTCCACCTCGAGCCTGATTCTTCGAGGCAGTCACCCGCACGGCGTCGTGCTGCAGCACGCACCGGGTCGGACCCATCGCTGCGACTACGAACAGATGGGGATGCCGACGGCGGCCTCCGAGGTCAATCTCATCCAGACGTTCTCCGACACGAAGGTCATTGGTCTCACGATTAACCACGAGAACATGACCGAGGTCCAGGTCGACGCGGCTATCACGCGGTATGAGTGGGAACTCGGCATCCCGGCCACCGATGCGCTCACCCGTTCGCCAGAACGCCTGGTGGAGATGGTACTTGCGGCATTCCCAGAGCTCGAGGAGAAGATAGCGGGCGTGGCCTGATGACCGCGCCGCGATTGGAGATCGACCTCGACAAGATCCACCACAATGCAAGCACCCTCGTCAAAGCGCTCGCCGAGCGCAGTATCGAGGTCACGGGCGTCACCAAGGCGACCCTTGGCTTCCCTGCCATCGCCAACACGCTGCTCTGCGCGGGCGTGACTGCGCTCGGCGACTCCCGTATCGAGAACATCGAAGCGATGCGTCGCGCGCGAGTGTCGGCGTCGATGACGCTCACGCGATCTCCGATGCTCGGCCAGGCCGGCCAAGTCGTCAAGCACGCCGACGTGAGCTTCAACACCGAGGTCGACGTTATCAGCGCGCTCTCATCCGCCGCGACGGAGGCCAGAAAGACACACGCCATCGTGTTGATGGTCGAGCTGGGGGACCTCCGGGAAGGTGTCATGCCCGGCGACCTCGAGAACACCGTGCGCGAGACGCTGCGCTTCCCGAATATCGCGCTCAAGGGCATCGGCACCAACCTCGCCTGTCGCAGCGGTGTGGTGCCTGACGCGAAGAACATGGCTGAGCTGTCGACACTAGCCGATTCGATCGAGGCGACCTTCGGTCTGAGACTCAGCATCATCTCCGGGGGCAACTCCGGCAGCCTGCCGTGGGCCCTCGGCAGCGCAGACATCGGGCGCATCAACAATCTCCGCCTGGGTGAATCGGTCCTCATCGGTCGTGAGCCTCTCCGTCGCGAGCCCATCGACGGGTTGCACACCGATGCCATCACGTTGGTCGCCGAAGTGATCGAGCTGAAGGTAAAACCATCGCGACCATGGGGCGAGATCGAGCAAACCGCGTTCGGAAAAAAGCCGCCCGTCACTGATCGAGGCTGCATCTTGCAGACGATCCTCGCCATCGGGCACCAGGACACCGACCCTGACGGCCTCTGTCCGCCGCCAGGAATCGCAGTCCTTGGGGCCAGCAGCGACCACCTCATCGCGGACTCCGGCGGCTCCCGCCTGAGGGTCGGCGCCGAGGTTGCGTTCCAGCTCAACTACAGCGCGCTCGTCCGCGCCATGACCTCACCCTTCGTCGCCAAGGTTGTGAAGCTCACGAGCGGCCACATGCCCGTGGTCGGCGACGTGTCGCCCCTTCGCGTCTGAGGTGCTGCCGTCACTCGACCGGTTCAGAAATTGATGCTCACCGCGAACACGTCCGGTTATTCCTCATACGCCCGTGCGACTGAAATGCGCTCGATCATCGGGCCGATATCGGTACGCCCACCATTTACCTCTTCCAGCATGGGCCGGCTCACGCGCAGGGTGCGCGGTGTAATGTCGCCCGCCATTGTCCTCTGCAGAATCTCGCCAGCGTGACAGAATCGGCGATGGGGAACGTGGGCCGGACCGTCGATTTCCGGCACGTGGTCGCCATCATGACCTCCAATCTCGGATACGCTCGGTCGGGGTGATCCGCTACCCCCACGTCTCGCAGGCGGACGGCTCCCAGTCGCCGCCCTGCAGTTGGGCGCCGACGCCGAGACGATCCACGCCTACGCCCGCCGGCAGCAGACGGTCTCCGAACATCAGCGGCGCATCGGTCAGTATCTCCGCCTGGATGCTTTCGATACCGCCGGCAGCGAACGGCTGGCGCGGATGGTCGTCGCCGACGCCGCGCGGCGCAGCACCGAGTCGGCCGGCGCGAGAACGTGCTCGTCGCGAAGCCAGGCGCGAGCCCGCGCCAGCAGGGAGGCCGTGCGCTCGAGCCGTAGCGCTTCGTCTTCAAGGAACCGCACTCGCCTCTGCACCGCATCAGGGCCAGCTCGTCGAACCCGTCGGTCGGTGGCATGAAAACGGCTCCTGGCGAGGCTGGAATTCGTCGAGGCGACCGGGATGCTGGAAATCGACATGGCCTGGGTCAACGGCAACTATCAGCGGATCCTGTTCCACAGCGTGCGAACCGCGTCCGCCGACCGGGTGCGCGAGATGGCGGCCCCGCGCCGCCACCTCGCGCTGGTGTGCTTCCTGCACCAGGCGTGGCGCGACACGCTCGACCTCTTCGAGGTCACCGGGGGGTTGCGGCCCGACCGGGGCTGGGACCTGCGCAACCCCGGTTTCGTGGTCAAGTTCAACCGGCTGTTCCGGTTCTGACGCCCGCTTCCGTCCCGCCGTACAGGGCGCGGGCGCGGAGATATAGTAGACGGCCTAGACGATATGGAATGACCGGCTCGCTATCGTACCGTCGTCGTGCGCGAGCACGCGACCAAGTGGCCGAGGCCGCCTACGATTCGCGGGTTGACACCGAGCGCGGCGCCAGGGGCGTCGCGCCGTCGATGGGCTCGGTGGGTGATTGCTTCAAAGCGCGGCGGGCTGCATCGGCACGGGCGAACAGCTCGGTCATGCACACGTGGTGGCGCAGATCACCCTGCCGGCTCGCCGCGTCGGGCCACTCCGGATGCTGCAACCGCGCCTGCCGCCGCAGCTCTTCGGCGATGCGCATCGCCTCGATCGGTCCGAGACGTCTGACGCGCTCGGCCCTGTACGCGTCCTTGGCGTCACGCGCCCGCTGCCAGTCGCGCGCGATGAACGCGCGAATGCCGTCGGAGATCACCCCGTCATCGTATCCGCTCCGGCCGGTACGCTCAATCCTGGAAGTGCTCGACGAGCGGGACCGGCGGCATGTCCACGATCGACCGGTTCCGACTCATGCCCGCTCCCCGCGGCAGCCGCGCCCCGGCGAGCCGCTCGACCGCTTCCCGTTCCAGCCGAGCCGCCTCGGCCCCGGTCACGTAGTCCCGGCCGCCCGGCTCCCCGACCTCCTGCATCACGGCAACCGGTACGCGACGAGCGACGGCACCTCGCCGCCCACCGTGACCGCGATGTACTGGCGGCCGTCGAGCCTGTAGCTCATCGGCGTGCCGATGGCGCCTCCCGGCAGATCGACGGCGCCCCGCGGCTCGCCCGTCGCCTTGTCGTAGGCCACGAGCCGGGGGCCGTCGTCGGTCCCGCCCGCGGTGAGGGTGTAGACGAGAAGGGTCCGGGTCACCAGCGGGCCGTTCCGCCCCGCGTCGCCGCCCAGCGGGGGCAGATCGAGGTCGCGCAGCCGGGGGTGGTTGCGGAACCGGTCGCCGTTGCCGGTCGGGGTCATCCAGCGGTGCTCGCCGGTGTGCATGTCGATGGCGGTCATCCGCGAGTACGGCGGCTTCCACAGGGGCAGCCCGCCGGGCATCTGCGGGCGCCGCCGCAGGTTCCCCCCGCCGAGGAACGCCGCGTTGCCCCGGCTGAGGAGATAGCGCAGGTTCGAGTCGTCGGCCGCCTCGGGTTCCCGGAACCGCATGACCGAGTGCAGGTTGCGGGACGGCACGTAGAGCAGGCCGGTCTCCGGATCGACCGCCGCCCCGCCCCAGCTCGCGCCGCCGCCGGCGCTGGGGCGGAAGACGGTGCCCCGCAGGGAGAGCGGCGTGTAGAGCGGGCCGAGCCGGAACCCCTCCACCGCCTCTACCGCCATCTGCCGGATCTCCGGCGTGAAGTCCACGAGGTCGTCGAGCCGCGCCCCCTGGTACTCGAAGGCGGCGGGCCGGGTGGGAAACGGCTGGGTCGGGGCCAGCAGCTCGCCCTCGAGGTCGGTGTCGGTGGCCACCGGCCGCTCCTCGATCGGCCAGACCGGCTCGCCCGTCACCCGGTCGAGCACGTAGACGAAGCCCTGCTTCGTGACCTGGGCGACGGCCTTGACGGGGCGCCCGTCGACCACGATGTCGATCAGGTTGGGGCCGGTGGGGTTGTCGTAGTCCCAGACGCCGTGGTGCACCATCTGGAAGTGCCACACGCGCTGCCCGGTCTCGATGTCCACCGCCACCAGGCTCTCCGCGAACAGGTTGTCGCCCAGCCGATGCCCGCCGTAGTAGTCGGACGTCGGGGTGCTCGTCGGCAGGTAGACGTAGCCCAGCTCGGGGTCCGCCGCGATGTTGCCCCAGACGTTGGTGTTCCCCGAGTAGCGCCACGCCTCGTTCGCCCAGGTGTCGGCCCCGTAGGCGTCGCCGCTCTGGGGCACCATGTGGAAGTCCCAGCGATGGCGGCCGGTCCGCGCGTCGTAGGCCCGCACGTAGCCCGGGGCGTTCTCGCGCCGGCTGAGATAGTCGTGAATCGACGACCCCACGACGACGGTGTCCCCCACCACGAGGGGCGGCGACCGGGACGGCGGCGGCAGCCGGCTCGGGTTCTCGCGCGCCCGCGGCAGCCCCGCCTCGAGGCTGACGCGGCCGTCCTCGCCGAAGTCCGCGTCAGGCAGCCCCGTCGCCGCGTCGACCGCGGTGAGCGAGCCGTCGCCGGTCCCCCAGATGACGAGGGCCTCCCCGCCAGCCTCCCAGTATGCAACTCCCCGGTGGTTCCAGGGCGCGGGCAGGGGCGGGCTACCCGCCTCGTACACCCTCGGGTTGTAGACCCACACCGTCTCCCCGGTGCGCGCGTCGATGGCCGCCGCCTGGTAGATCGGCGTCGCAAGATACAGCCTGCCGCCGGCCATGACCGGCGTGGCCGAGAGCCGGGCGATGCTCGGCCGGGTCACCCACCGCTCGGGGTCGGCGGCCTCGAGGCGGTCGAACACCGTCGCGGCGGGGGCCAGCGCGACCCCCGACCCGTCGTCGACCGGCAGGTGGGCATCGGCGCTGCGCCAGCGCCAAGCCAGCTCGAGGGTCTCGAAGTTGTCGGCGTCGATCTGGTCCAGCGGCGCATACCGCGTGCCGTGGAGATCGCCGGCGTACGAGCGCCACTCGACGTCGCCCGCCCCCGGCTGCCCCGCGGCGGCCGCCGCCGACAGGCAGACGACAGCCACCGCCGCGCTCAAGCGTTGCTTCATCGACACCGAGATTCCTCCCCCGGTTGCGGTCGCCACCTGCCGCCACCGATCATCGCACGCATTCCCGGCCGGGACGACCGACCAGCGGGTGCGGACGCACCCGGTCGGCTCCCCGCCGAAAGCCGCGGCGACGAGCCCCGCTGCATCCGACCGGTGCAAACACGGGGCTCACCACGCGCGCATGACACCCTGCCGCCAGGGCCGACGGCAAAGGCGGAAACGGCGGGGCTCGTCCGCGCGCGCGTGACGCCTTCGACCCGGGGTCCAAGGACTGCCGGCCTGACGAGCGGCTCGTCCGCGCTTGTCACCGCCTGCCGCCGCGCCCGGCGCCCTCGGACTAGAAGAGCGCCGTCGGGCGGCGCTTCCACTCGGGCATGATGCCTTCGAGCGTCCCGACGTGGGCGCCGGCCTGCGTCAGCAGGTGGTGCAGGTCGTTCCCGATGCTGATCAGACTGAACCCCTGCTCCCGGAACTCGGCCACCCGGTCGGTGCCGAAGAGGAACAGCCCGAGAATCACGTTGTTGCGCCGGGCCGCCGCCTTCAGCGCGTCGGTGGCTTCCTTGAGCTCGGGCGAGGTGTACATGAGCGGGAACTCGTACTTCTCGTAGAGCCCCATCGACATGCACAGGTCGTTCTGTCCCAGGAACAGGATGTCGACGCCGGGCACCGCGGCGATCTCTTCGATGTTCTTGATGCAGTCCGCCGTCTCGACCTGCAGGGCGCAGATGATGTTGTCGTTGGCGGGGCCGGCGTAGCCGAGCAGCCCGGCCTTGTTCATGCTGCGCTGCGGGAAATACACCGAGCGCGTCCCCGCCGTCGGATACCGCGTGCAGCTCACGGCCTGGCGAGCCTCGTCGGCATTGTTGATGTAGGGCACGAGCACGCCGTCGGAGCCCACGTCGAGCGCCTGCTGAATGCCGGCGCGGTCGGCGTAGCCGGTCACCCGCACCAGCGACTTCGCGCCGCCGCTGGCGATGCCCCCGATCATGGTGGACAGCGTCTCGTATCCCATCGGGCCGTGCTGCGAGTCGATCAGCAGCCAGTCGTAGCCGCTGTGGGCCAGCTGCTCGACGGCGGTGACGCTGTGCGAATTGATGAAAAGCCCCATCTTCGGGGTGTTGTTCCGCAGTGCGGCCTTGAACTCTGCACCGGTCAGGCTCTGGCTCATGTACCTCTTCTCCTCTGGTCCTTCGTTGATCCATGCATGCGCGACGGAATGGCGCGTCGACCGTCCGGCCGTTTCCATCGCAGACCGGCTGGAGTATACCCGCCAGGGCCGTCCGACGGGACGAAAATGGTCTCCGGCGCGCACGGCGTGTGTCGCTGGACGTCGGAGGGCGTCCGCGCGACGCTCGCGAGCACCTGCCGGGTGTCGGCGCCCGCCGCTTGATGGCCTTGCGTGGCAGCGCCCCTGATTGTCGACGACATCTGGACAATGGTCCGCTACGTGGCCGCGAGCTGACGAACCGACAGCAGGTCGTCGACGGCCCGTCGCAGTGTTTTCTTCGCCATTCAGAAGCACCCCAAGACTGGTCTCGGGACCACGCGACGACGTTCTCACGCCCGACCTGCATGGTCTCGGCCAGATTCCTGGAACTCGCGTCGGCGCTGCCGGGTGTTCGGTCCTGAACGCTACGGATCACCAGACGCACACAAGAGATCAACAATAGCTCATGCCGTGTCCCAAGAAACACGCTGTCGAGCCTGCGGATGACGCCGCCCTGAAAACGGCTGCGGGGGGCGCGGGAGGCTCGAGCCATCCTTGGGGGTGTGGGTCTGCCGACACGTCTCGGAGGTCGGCTTCCGAACGCACGGCTGGGGGAGGATGAGAGATGAGTGGAGTGGCAAACGGTTCTACGAGGAAGTAACCGTCCCGTTCAAGGGCGATCCTCTGTTGACGGCGGCCCGGATTGTGCAAACGGCCGACCGCGGCGACTACGTGCTCTACGAGCACCAGGGCGAATGGTCCCTGGGCCTGGGCGTTCATGGTCGCTTGACCGTGTATCCCGATAGAACGGTGGTGACCCAGGATGAACGAGAGCACATCATCGAGCCGAGTGACGATCTGAGCCGGTCCATCCACGCCGGGCTCCGCGAGCTGCGAGTTGAAGGCTGGCGGGCGTACGGCACGGCGGCGTTCGAGCTGGCTCGCGTGCACTATGGCCTACCGGTATCAGGCTCGCCGCCGCTCGTGACGTTGTTCGTTCCCGCGGAGGAGGTTCGTATCGGCCGAGGGTCCATTCTGGTGCGGGCGCTCGATCGCGCGGTAGCTGGCCGTCGCACCGGCGGGAGTTTCCTGAAGCTCCCGCCATATCCGCCGCTGGAACGTCGTCCCGCGGAGTCGAGCGGCCAGATCGAGGCCTGGCGCGGGCGGGCCTATGGCTGAGACCTCCGGCCGAGAAGCTCTCCGACGTCCACCCGCCAGAGGTTCGCGGCCGCTTCGGTCAGGCTGTAAACCAGACCCGAGCCGTCCGGGAGCCAGTCGAAGCCGCCGACGTCGCCCTCGCGAGTGACGCGGATCACCGTCCCGCCGGCGGCGGCGACGTGCAGCTCGCGATCGGGCGCCTCGCCCGAGAGAAACGCCACGCGCATGCCGTCCGGCGACCACCGCGGCCGGGTCTCGTCCTCGGCCGCGGTGGTCAGACGGGTGCTCGTGCCGCCCCGGGCGGGGACCACGTGGATGTCGAACCCGACCCCGTCGTGCGCCTGGTACGCGATGCGGTTGCCGTCGGGGGCGTAGTCCATGCGGGCGCTGTAGCCGCCACGGGTGAGCTGCTCGGCCGGCCCGCCGGCCGCGGGCGCGCGCCACACCTGCTCCTGCCCGTCCGCCCCCGGCGAGCGAAACGCCAGCGACCCGCCGTCGGGATGCCACCGGGGACCCGGCGCGGCCCCCTGCGTGGTGAGACGCCGCGGCTCGCCGCCGTCGGGCGCGACCAGCCAGATGTCGGACGCCCCGCCGGCCCGGTTGGACGAGAAGGCCAGGGTCGCGCCGTCGGGCGACCACACCGGGTCGACGTCGCGCCCGGGATGCGTCGTCACCTGCGCGGCCTCGCCGCCGTCCGCCGGCACGATCCAGATGTCGCTGTTCCCGCTGCGGCCGGACTCGAACGCGATGGACGCGCCGTCCGGCGACCACCGCGGGGCCGTGGCGCCGCCGGGATTCGCGGTGAGCCGCCTCGACGCGCTCCCGTCGACGGCGACGACGTGCACGTCACGCGCACCCGCTCGACCCGAGAGGAACGCGACCTCGGTCCTGTCCGGGGATACGGCCGGATCCTCGGCGATGTCCGGGCCGGACGTGAGGGCCCTCGCCGTTCCGCCTTCGACCGGCGCCGACCACAGCCAGGTCCGGCTCGAGGCAACGCTGAACACCAGCGCCGCTTCGCCCCGCGACCACCGCGGAAACCCCTCCTCGGCGGGATCGCTCGTCACCGCCCGCGCCGCCCCTCCGGCCGCGGGCACGATCCGGACGTCGGCCTGGTCGTCACGAATCGATCGGAACGCCACCCAGCGGCCGTCCGGCGACCAGCGGGGCCGCTGATCGTTCCCCGGCCCTTCGGTCAGCGCGACGTCCCGTCCGCCATCGCGGGACGTCACCCAGATGTCGGGGGTGCCGTTACGGTTCGAGACGAAGACGAGCCGATCGCCGTCGGGCGACCACTCCACCTGACCGTGGGCGCCCGGCGCCGTGGTCAGCCGTCGCTCCTCACCGCCTGCCGCCGGCATGACGCGGATGTGGCGAGCGCCCCCGTCGGTGGAAACGAACGCGATCTCGCGGCCGTCGGGCGACCACCGCGCCCAGTTGGCGACGTTTCCGCTCGTCGTCAGCCGCACCGGCGCGCCGCCGCCGGCCGCCGGCATCGTCCAGAGGTCGATCCGACCCTCGAAGTTGCTCGAATAGAGCACGGCGGCCCCGTCGGGAGACCACCGCGGATCGCGCACACGTCCGGGGCCGGAGGTCATCCGTAGCGGTTCTCCTCCCGCCGCCGGCACGATCCAGAGATCGGCCGGTCCCTCCCGGCCGGAGACGTAGGCGAGGCGGGAACCGTCGGGCGACCAGCCCGGCGCCGTCAGAAAGTCATGCCCGCCGGTCAGCAACATCGCTTCGCCGCCGGCGAAAGGCGCCGTCCAGAGCCCGAGCGCCCCGCCCCGGTCGGACACGAACGCGACCCGGGAGCCGTCGGGCGCCAGCGCGGCGTCGCGGTCGATGGCGGCGCCGCGCGTGAGCGCGATGCGCGGCAGCTCGACCGCATCGAAGCCGCCGCCGTCGGACGGCGGGGCCGGCGCCTCGGCGCACGCCGACACCGTCAACAGCAACGCGAAGAGCCGGGGCGGCAGGCGTTCCATGGACCGCTGGCCCGATGCCCGAGGCGCAGGCCCCGTGGCAGTCGACCGGCGATGCATCCCGCGCCTCACCGGCCTCGGCGCCGTGCTCGACGGCGCAGGTTTCGACTGAAGGCTGATTCTGCGGGAGCCGGCCAACCGGGTCAAGCGGCGCGAGTGCTTGACAATACCCGGCGCGAAGGATGACGCTTGGCGCCGCATCGCGGTTTCCGGAACGGGACACCGAAACCGGGCTCGGACCACCCGTCCCGCGTGCACAGGAGAACCTGTGCCGTAACCCGAGGTGAATCGATGAACATGAGGTCTGACACGATTTCAGGGTCCGGGGGGCGGCCGCTTGCCGGCGCCTCCCTCGCCACGGCCCTGCTGGTGCTCTCGCCGGCCGCCGCGCTGGCCCAGCGCGGACAATCCGGCCCGCCCGAGCACGCCGATGTCGAAGCGGTGAACAACCTGCCCAACCCCTACGAGACGGTGCGCGACTGGGGCGCCCTGCCCGACGGCCGAAGCTGGGGCTCGGTCAGCGCCGTGAACGTGGACATCGACGGCCGCCACATCTGGGCCGGCGACCGCTGCGGGGTCAACTCCTGCGCCGAATCAGACGTCGATCCGATCGTCAAGCTCGACCCCGACGGCAACGTCGTGCAGAGCTTCGGTGCGGGGCTCATCACCTGGCCGCACGGCATGGACGTCGACAGCGAGGGGAACGTCTGGGTGGCCGACGCCCGCGCTCCCAACGCCGGAGAGCTCGAGCGCACGCCGGATGCCCCGCGCAACGGACATCAGGTCGTCAAGTTCAGCCCCGAGGGCGAAGTGCTGATGGTGCTGGGCACGCCGGGCGAAGCGGGCGACCCGCCGACCCACTTCACCGAGCCCAACGACGTGCTCGTGGCGCCGGACGGCAGCATCTTCGTCGGCGAGTCGCACAACGCACAGTTCCTCGACGAGCCGGGTCCCAACGCCATCGGCCGCATCACGAAATGGGCGCCGGACGGGACGTTCATCACGTCATTCGGATCGTGGGGCTACGGGGACAGCCAGTTCCGCGCCCCGCATTCGCTGGCCATGGACTCGCAGGGCCGGCTCTTCGTGGCGGATCGCGGCAACCGCCGCATCCAGATCTTCGACCAGGACGGCACGCATCTCGATACGTGGTACCAGTTCAGCCGCATCAGCGGGCTGTTCATCGACGACAACGACGTCCTCTACGCGATCGACTCCGAGTCTGACGAGAACTACAACCCCGGCGGCTGGAGGAAGGGGCTGCGCATCGGCAGCGCCCGCACCGGCGAGGTCTTGTACTTCATTCGAGAGCACGTCTCGGAACGCGCCTCGGGCATGGGAGGCTACGGCTCGATGGGCGAAGGGGTGACCGCCGACGCCGAGGGGAACATCATCGCCGGCGAGGTCGGCCCGGTTCAGGGCCTGACGAAGTTCGTCCCCCGCCTGCTACCCGACTGACGGCGACGGCGGCCGTCCACGCGGCAGAGGCCGGTGCAGGAGCGCCGTGCCGCCACCTTGATCGCCCGCTCCACCGCACGCCCCGCGGCCGGTCCCTCCGGCTGCGGGGCGTTCCTTGCGACAGTGATCGATACAGGTGCCGACTGCATCCAGGCCCAGCCCGTTTTCCGAGGCTTGGCGCATTGGGCACACGGCAAGTCAGTCCCCGTCAGCGTCCTCGGGGACCGAGCGCCAGCTCGGCGCCCGGCCGGGCGTTCGGCGCGCCGAGCCGGCGGCCGGGAGCCTGCACCGCGGCGCGGCGCGGGCTCCCGGAACGTTGCCCGGAGCAAGTGGAGCCGCCGGTGGCGATGCCGGGCGAATCCCCGCTCAGGGCCGCAGTTCGCGCCCTTGCAGCTCGAGGTTGCGGGCTCCCGCGAGAATGCCGTAGAGCCCGTAGTTGCCCTCGTGGCAGGCATACTCGAAGAGCAGACCGTCGGTCCGGCGGAACGGCATCATGACGGTATAGGGCGCGGTGTAGACGGTCGGGTCGGTGACCGTGAACTCGTAGGCGATGGTGTCGGGGTCGAGCCGCGTGAGCTTCTCGACGAGATGCATGTTCGGCCCCGTCCCCCCGCTCTGGCCGCCGCGGAAGTGGGTGGTCTCGATGACCAGCGTCTCACCCTCCCAGTGGGCGCGCGACACCCCCGCGAACTGCGGGAACGGCGGCTTCGCGACGTCCTGGTCGATGGGGATGATGCGGGCGTTGTGCACCATCTCGTTGAGGATGGCCACGTAGCCCGGCGCCTGGAAGATCATGACGTTGTTGTTGTACGAGGCCGACCGCATCGGCGGGCCCGAGTTGAATCCCATGATGCAGCGGTCGGCGAGGCTGCGGTTCTCGTACGAGTCGTACATGTGCTCGCGGCGATCGGCCGCGCGCTCCCGCGCCGCCATCGCCGCCTCCTCGGTCCGGGGCGGCAGGCGTCCGTCGGGCGGGTCGACGACCAGCGAGGTGCGCTTGTCGGAGGTCAGCTCGATGCCCCGCTCGTACCAGAACTCGTTGTACGACAGGACGCCCCCTTCCGAGCGGGGCCGGTAGCCGGCCGCGCCCGTCTCGGGGTCGAAGAGGTCGCGGTTCAACCGCGTCCGCTCGGCCGCCTCGAAGGCCGCCGCCTCCTCCGCCGCCAGGGTCTCCCGGCCCTCGAACCGCGTCGGCCGCTGGAACGGCGTCAACGTACGGAACGTGAAGGTGCCGGACACGTCCGGCTGGCCGTCGGGGGTGCGCATGGGCATGGTGCCCTCGTCCGACTGCGCCGCCGCCATCGGCGCCACCGCGAGCACGATCACCGCGCCGGCGAACGCCGCGAGACATTTCTTGAGCATCTGCGAGTCTCCCTGGAGGCGGGCGGCCGAATCACCGCCGCGCCCGCCACTCCCTGTGAACACAGTAGATGTCCGCGCCCGCGAACGCAACCGCCAGCCCCCCGCCGTGTCGCATTCGCCGCTTCGGGCAGTGAGCGATATAGAGTTGCCAACCAGACTCAGGCGCGGCCGGTTTTCTGCGGCTTTGCGCGTCCGACACACGGCAAGGTAATTTCCGTCAGCGTCCTTGGTGACCGCGCACGGGGTTCAGCCCCGCTCCGGTTTGCGATCGGCTGGCATCCGTAAGGCGGGTCCCAGGTGCGCCGCTTCCCCATCGCCACCACCGCCTGCCGCGGTCGCAGCAGGGTGTCCTGCCCGCTCCCGCTTCTTGCACTTGGTCTGGGGCTTCGGACCCCTGTTGTCGTCCCGTAGCCGCGCCGCTCACGCCAGGAGCTCGAGCAGGGCTGCCGACACGGTATCCGGACGCTGCACCGGGAGATCGTGTCCCGCCCCTTCGACGATGCGGCGCGCGACGAGGTTCGTGAACCGGCTCTGGTCGCCCGACGGGTCGGGCGACGGCCGGCCGAAGCCGCTCGCGTCGCCGCGCAGGACGATCGCCGGCACCGTGATCGGCGGCCGCTCGGCGAGCTGCCGCTCGACCGCGAGAAAACGCTCTTCGCCGGGAGCGTTGAGGTGCCGGTGACGGTACGAGTGGATGACGATGTCGACGAAGTCGGGGTTGTCGAACGAGGGCGCGGACCGGTCGAACGCCTCGTCGGTGTACTCCCACCCCGGCGACCACGTCTCCCACAGGTGGCGGATGATGTCGCGCCGGTTCGCCTCGAGCCCGCGCACGCCCCGCTCGGTGTTGAAGTACCACTGGTACCAGAGCCGCGCCTCGCCCGCGGCCGACCCCGGCCCCCCGGGATTGACGGTGTCCTGCACCGAGTAGCCGTTCACCGCCACCTGCGCCCTCACCCGCTCGGGGTGACGGATGGACGTGATGCACGCGGCCCGGTTGCCCCAGTCGAAGCCGGCCAGAGCCACCTGCTCGAGCCCGAGGGCGTCGGCGAAGTCGACCACGTCCTGGGCAATCGCGGCCTGCTCGGCCATGCGCGGCGCCTCGGGATCGAGAAACCGGGTCGAGCCGTACCCGCGCAGGTACGGCACGAGCACCCGGTACCCCGCCTCGGCCAGCGGCGGCGCGACCCCGTCCCAGGAACGGATGTCGTAGGGGAACCCGTGGAGCAGGACGATGGGGAATCCCCCGCTGTCGCCGTGCTCCTCGTAGCCGATCTCGAGCACCGCGGTGCGCACCGTCCGCACCGCCGGGCTCGTCGCCGGCTGAGCCGCCGCACCCGCCTCGGCGGCGCCGCCGTGGGTCGTGGCCGCCACCCCGGCCGCGGCCACCCCGGCTGCGCCGGCGTGCTTCAGGAAGTCTCGTCGCGTTTGAGTCATGATGTGATTCTCCACCGGCCACCGGCTGAAGCAGCTGTCGGACGACGACGGACGGACGCCCGCCTCACCCGGGCCGCGGCAGCTCGGTCGTGTAGAACGGCTCCAGGCGGTCGATCGCCTCGACCGGCTGGCGGTCGACGTCCCACCGGAACTGCCGCAGCACGATGCGGTCGGGCAGAAAGTCACACAGCGTGAAGCCGTGGTCCTCGATGGGCGCCACCGACTCCTCGACGTCGAGATGGTCGGGGGGCGTGGCGCCGATGCCGCGCACCACCGACGGGAATCCCCGCACCGAGGTGCCGACGGGACCGCTGAGGACTGCGGTGATCGGCCGCGCCGCCAGGTCGACCCCGCCGGCACGGTGGATGCGGCCGACGCCGATCGCGTGCAGGTCGCCGCTGACGATCAGCGGGGCGCGGCCGGGCTGGGCGCCGATGGCCCGGGCCAGCCGGTCGTGCTGCCGCAGCCAGCCTTCCTGCCAGTACGGCTTCTCGACGGCGGTGGTGAGGGCGCCGGCCTCGCGGTCGAGGATGTCCGGGTACCACTCGCCCCACTTGCCGGCGCTCCACCCGAACGGGTTCGAGGGCGCGTGCACCAGATGCCGGACCTCGCTCGACGCGGTGCGGTCGAGCAGCCAGCGCTCGACCTGGGCGTCGATGAACACCGCGTTCCGTCCGGCGAGACTCAGGGTCCGGCGCACGTCGTAGAGCAGGACCTCGGCGAGGTCACCGTAGCGAACCGTCCCGAAGCTCTCGGAGAGGTCGCCACGGTCCCCGGCCGACGACCACGGCAGCCCCGCCGGGCGTTGGGCGTCGGGCAGGAACTCGGGGTAGTACAGGTGCTGCGTGGCCCGCGCGAGCTGCAGCTGGAACCACGGAATCGGGAAGCTCGCGATATCGTCGGTGACCGCGTCGTTCTCCCAGTGGTCGTGGTCGTCCTGCAGGAAGAACATGGGCGTCGAGCGGAAGTCGCTGCCGTAGACCGGGACGATCTGCGGCCCCGCCGCCGCCTTCATCGCCGCCTCGTTGCTCGCGCCGAACACGGTGGCCGAGAAATCGAAGCTCGACGTCCGGCCGCTCGGACTCAGCTGCCCCGCGTTCTCGCCCTGCCAGGTGTGCAGGTCCCAGTAGATGTGGTCGCCGTTGGCGACGGCGGCGTCCGGCTCGAACGACAGGGCGCGGCGCAGCAGCCGGTTGCGGATGGCCGTCGGCAGAAAGCCGCTCCGCCGGCCGATGCCCTCGTAAGACCCGCCCGGCCCTCCGGCGCAGGTATGGAACAGCATCCGGAACCGCTCGGGGCTTGCATCCCGGCCCGGGAACGTCGACAGGGGCCACGGCTCGCAGAGCGACGCCCCGTCGGCCCCATGCAGCGACAGCGTATGGCGGCGCGCCGGCTCGAGGCCGGTCGCGTGGAACTGCCAGTACTCGCCCGCGGTGTCTGTCATGCGTCCCGGAACGTCGGTCGCCCCGATGCGCAGCACCGGCGTATCCGCCAGCGGACCCTCGAACGACGCCTTCAGCAGGATGCGCGAGTCGCTGACCCCCGGCAGCAGATGCCGGACCCGCCCCGCGTCCCACCCCTGCACCGCCGGCGGCGCGCCCTGCTCGACCATGGCCCCCAGCGGCAACCGCCCGAACACGGCCGCCCCCATCGCCCCGGCCGTCCCAGCCAGGAAACGCCGGCGGTCGACCGATCTTCGCCTGCTCATGCTCTCCACCCTCTGCCGCCCACTGTGCCACAAGGCCGGCGGCAACGCCACCGGAGATCGAAGGGGTCGTTGCGCCGGCCCTTGCGCCGCTCCGAGCCCGCGCCCCCCCCCGCGACGGCCGCCCTGCGACCGAGGCGTCAACCGCGCCGTGCGCCGAGCCTGCGCTCGAAGTCCGCCGCATCCGTGCACGCCAGTGCCGCCGCGCCGAGCCGGCGCCTGCGACAGCGACGTCAACTCCGCGGTGCGACGAGCCGGCGCCTGAAGTCCGCCGCATCCGTGCACGCCAGTGCCGCCGCGACCACCGTATCGCGAGGAACGCTGCCGAAGATATCGGACACCGGGTCCGGAATGGACAGGTCACGCGCGCGGAAAATGCTCCGTACGACCGCCGCCAGCTCCCGCGCCTGGCCCTCGGCCCGTCCCCGCGCCAGCGTTCGCTCGCCGAGAGCCCGCAGCATCGGATCGTCGTCGGGTCCCGTGCCTTCCCGCGCGCCCAGCGCCCGCCCCACCCGCGCCAGCACGTCGTAGTTCTGCACCGTCGGCGGCTCCGTCAACCCCGCATGAATCTCCGCCGCCGTCCAGCCCGGAAACGCCACGCTCGCGGCCAGCGACTCGTACCGCCCCCCGAGCATCCGGTGAATAGTCATCCCCGCCGGCTTGCGTCGCGTCGCCCCCGCCGGCGGCACGACCACCCACAGCTCCGGAAACCCCCACGCCTCGTACAGCAGCAGCTTGCCCGGACGCACGTCCGTCGACTGGTCCACCTCGAGCACCACGTCCGGCAGGTCGTGCTCGCCGATCACGAGCGACCCCTCCGGCGTGGACGCCCGATCCGGATGCAGATACACCGTCTCGTCCGCCTGCATCATCCGATCCGGCTTCCCCTCGGCATCCCGCACCAGCAGATCCACCGACCCGAACGACGCGACCGGCGCGCCCCGCACCATCGCGATCCGCTCCACCAGATGCGGCAGCCGCCGCGACGTGCCCTCGTGTAGGCCCCCGACCGGCTCGGCAACCACCCACGCGGTCTCTGTCCGGGCCTCCCAGTACTCGATGCGCCCCTCGTGCTCCTCGAGCCGATCCCGAAGCAGCGGAATCTGCCGGCATCCCGGAAACCGCAGCGCCACATCGCCCTCGGGCCCGAGGCCCCGTCGCGCCACCACCGTCGACACCGATGTCCCCACCGCGCCATCCGCGTCAGGCGCCAGCCACCCCTTCCGCACCCTCTCCCTCATCCCGCCATCATAGCCCGGCCCGCGCCAGCGTATGCCCGAGTGCGTGTGTCCGGCAACGGGCGTGCTCGTCGACCGCGTTCACGTCGACCTCCCAGGCCGATGACCGCGGGCGAGATCACTCGCCGCCTCCTGGACAGCGCGGTCGAGCGCGGGCACGCCGAGCCCGGTTACGCCGACGCCGAGACGCCACGCGGCGCATACCTGCATCAGGTATACTGACGTCAGGCCGTGGCGATTCAGGGATTTGCCAATCGCGCCGTCGAGCGTTTCTTTACGGACGGCATCGAGCCCCGCAGCGCCGGCTGGACCGCGATAGCCCCAGTCGCACGCCGGAAACTCGACATGCTCGACTATGCCGACACACTGGATGACCTCAAGTCCCCACCCGGGAATCGACTGGAGCGAATGAAGGGCCGACTGACCGGTCTGCACGGCATCCGGATCAATGGCCAATGGCGCATCCTGTTCCGCTGGACCGATGCCGGACCTGCGGACGTCGACATTCTCGACTACCACTGACATTCCGAACGGAGGCGTTCATGACCGTCCTGCGCCGGCGACGCGAACCAACGAGCCCCGGGGAGATGCTCCGGGAGGAATTTCTCCGGCCCTTGGGCATCACCCAGAAGCAGCTTGCCGATCGACTCGGCTGCGATGTCAAGGTGGTCAACCGTATCGTGAATGGGAGAACGTCCGTCAGCGCCAGGATGGCGCTCAAGCTGGGAGAAGCGTTTCGGACTACACCCGAGTTCTGGCTCAATGCTCAGCAGGCCGTGGACATCTATCGCGCCTCACGCGATCGTATAGCCGAAGTGTCCGCCGGCCGCCAAGTCGAGGAAGTGCGGCCCTTGCAGTCTTAGCAGGATGAACCGGCGCGCCGAGGAATCCCTGGTCTTCGGCCACCGGTGCTCCTGGGCGAGCATGTTCCGAAAGGTCTTGAAGCGGACGGCACTCTCGCTTCTCGACCCTCGGCGGGTGGAGGCCGCAGACCGTGACGCCTTCGTGCAGGTGGAAACGCGTCTCGTCGAGCTCCTCCAACTGCCACCAGCGAGGTGAGAAAGTGGCCTTGCCGTTAGTTGTGGTGCCGGTCACCGCCGCCTTGGTCATGTGAAGTCTGTCCCGCCCCGTCAGTCGCGGTTGCTCAGCTCCGAGGGAGTGAACTCACCAAGAGGTTCAAGGGCCTCGAGCTTGACCTCATCGACCGCTGTCGCCATGGCCGACTTCACCCGTGCCTTTTGCTCGTCGACCAGCTCGATCAGTTCTCGTTCGAGGTCTTCCCGGTGCAGGCGCTCGTCGATGTTCACGACGGCGCCGTCGAGGGCCAGCCATGCCGCCGCGCCTCCCGCCACGCCGCCGACCACGGCGCCGAAGGGTCCCAGGACGGTCCCGATAGTTGCGCCGCCGACCACTCCGCCGAGACGACTCCAGAATCCACCAACCGTCTTGCCCACCGTCTTCAGCCCCATCGTCGCCATCACCTTCTTGGCCACCGCCTTCGCCACAACAGCAACTGCGACGGTGCTGCCGGCGCCGGCGCCGACTGCCACGACGGCTGACGGGACGGCGGATACCGTGAATCTCTCGACCGTATTCGCGACTGTCACCTCCAACATTCGCTCGTAGGTCGTCGCCAGCCCGGGCGGGACCGTTTGCGACTCGCGGCGGAGCCAATTCTCGATCTCGGTGCGCATTTCCTCCTGCATGACCCGGCCGACGGATTCCGTCGCGGTACCGATGCGTTCCTGCAAGTCGGCAAACAACCGCGATTCGATAGCCTCCTCCAGTGCTCCGAGGGCCGCCTGACCAAGCTCCGTGTACTGCCCGACGATCGAGTAGTGCCAATCCAGAAACGCCGGAATTTGCTCGTAGGCCGGAGCAAAAGCCCTGTCGATCTGCTTCTCGATAGCCGCGTTGGTCTGCGGCAACGGTTCACCGCGCCAGCGCTCCAGAAATTGCTCCCACTGTCTCTCCGCCCGCTCCTCCAGTTCGTCGTCGGGGACGGGGGCAGCCCCCTCCCCGTTGCGGTTCCTTTCGACTGAAGGTTGGTTCGGAGACTGCAAATCGCTCTGTGGGCGCGGTTGGCGCACCATCGCCACGATCAACACCAGCAGCGTAGCCGATATCAGCGTGAGGATCGTTCGAAGCCCCCACGTCATCGCTCCCGCCGAGCCTGAGAGCGCAGTAGGCGCCGTATCCGAAACGTCCCGAGCGTTCGCCGGCGGTTGCTCGCCTTCAGGGGAGTTCCGACCCCTCTCGGCGCCGTTCGCGTTTCCGATCGTCATCCTCATTCCCTCCGATACCGTTCGGCCAGCCGCCAAGCAAGCAGGATGGAACCCTCCAGCCCGCGAACGAGCCCGCCGAACACTATCGCCGCGTTCAGAAAGAAGCCGACCCACAAGAGCAGTCGTATCCCGTCGTGCATCCACGGCGCTGTCGCCGCGGTGGTGACGAAGTGCCACGACAGCCCTTCGATCTGCGCCGCCAACCGCAGCGTGTCATCTACGACCGGGCACGCCGAACCGACATGCAGGGAGAAGGCCTCCATGGTCCGTTCGAGCGAATCGGGGAAGATGTCCTGCCCCGGCACCGGAATCAAGTAGTAGCTGGAGTAGACATAGACGACGGTGAGGGCGGCCATCAGGAGCGTTCCCGCCATGCGCGCGGCCAGTACGTCCGCAACCGCCGTACGTCGTGCCCCCTCATCGCCGTCACGCCTGAAATGACGTCCCGGCCAGGTCGACAGTGCGCTGAACAGGATCGGCGCGACGGCCGCCGCCGCGCAGAAGAAGAGCCAGTCGGCGGGACGAGAGCGCGCCGCGAAGACGACGAGAAACGCAGCCAGCGGCAACGCCGCCGCCAGGCTGATCAGCACCGACAGCCCTGACCCACGAAGCCGCCGGCGCAAGGACGATCCGCGGTCGAGATAGTAGTCGACCAGGAAGCGTTTCCGTTCCAGCCTGTACTCCAACAGACCGCTGAATATCGTGAAAACGGTCAGGATCGGAAACGCGAGGGCCAAGCAGGAGCGTTCATGCGTGCGCTGCCAAAGAAACAGAACCGTCAGAAACAGCACGCATGCGCACAGGGCGTGAACCGCCCGATCGACGGCAGAAACGGAGTCACTGCTCATTCGAACCGACTGTCCATGCCGTGCACGCACTCCATTCCACGCGCCTTCCGACGAAGAACTCGATCGGCGCCGGCGGTCCGGTCTGAAGGGGTTCTATTCGAGGTTCATGAAACGGCAGGCTGCAGGCGAGTCTCCGCCATCAGGCGTCAGTTCTTCTGCAGGCGGTGTCCGTCGGATTCACGGGGCTGACGGTCTTCGTGCCCGGATCGACCGGCGCTTGCACAATTGCGGCAGAAGCCGACAGGACGCGCAAGCGCTCCCGATTCCAGGCCCAGGCAAACCTCGCCCCGTCACCGCGACCGGCGCTCGCCTCCTACTCGCCATCCCCATGGCTCCGCAGGAACGTCGCGATCTCGGGGCGGGTGGCGCGGCGGCCGTTGGTGCCGGGCACGGGGAGCGGGGTCTCGGCGAGGGTCAGGGCGGTCTGGTCGCGGTTGTTCGCAGCCCGCACGTCGGCGCCGCGGCGGACCAGGAACTCCACCACCGACGCGTACCCGTTCCGCACCGCGTCGTGCAGCGGCGTCTCTCCCCGCTCGTCGGCGGTGTTCACGTCGACGCCCAGCGCGATGACCACGCGGGCGAGGCCCATCGCCAGCGCCTCCTGGTCGACGTCGCCGGCCACGAGCACGCCAACCCGGTTGCGCCGGTTCTCCTGGGAGATCTGCGCGCGGCCGATAGCCGCCTGCAACGTGGAGACGCCGTTGGCGGGCATCATGAACGGGTCCGCGCCGTGGTCGGCGAGGGCGCGGAGGCTCTCCAGCTCGCCGTACTTGGCGGCGAGCCAGAAGGCGTTCGCCCCGATGGCCTGGTGGCGGATGCTGTAGTCGGCGCTGAACCGGCGGCCGGGCGTGCCCCGGACGACCGACAGGTTCGGATCGGCGCCGTGGGCGAGGAGGGTGCGGACCAGGGCTCCCTGGCCTCGCAGGACCGCCGCGTGCAGCGCGGCATAGCCGGCCTCGGCCGCGTTGGGATCGGCGCCCTGCTCGAGCAGGAAGGCGGCCAGGGCGTCGTGCCCGCTGTGGGCGGCCACGACCAGGGCGCTGGTGCCGGCGGCCGCGGTGTCGTTGACGTCGGCCCCGGCATCGAGCAGCACCCGGGCGGTGGCGACGTCCCCGTTGCGGGCCACGAACAGGAGCGCCGTCGAGCCGCCGTGGGCCATCCGAAAGTTGCCGATCGGGTTGGTGTTCCCGGCGGTGTTCTCCAACTGGCGCCAGACCCGGCTGCGGGCGTGCACGTCGGCCCCGGCGGAGACGAGCAGCCGCACCACGCCGGCGTGGCGCTGCGCCGCCGCCCACATGAGGGCGGTCTGTCCCCGCTCGCGCTCCGTCGCGTCGACGTCGGCGCCCGCCGCCAGCAACCGCGAGACGGTGCCGGAGTCGCCGGACCGCGCGGCGCTCATCAGCGGCGTCTCGCCCATCTTCAGCGACAGGTTGGGGTCGGCCCCCGCCGCCAGCAACCGGCCCACCAGCGGTGTGTCGCCGTTCATCGACGCCAGCCACAGCGGCGTGGCGCCGAGCGCGTTCCCGGCGTCGACGTCCGCCCCGGCGTCGATCAGCACCTCGGCCAGCGTGAGATCGCTCCGATGCGCGGCCCAGTGCAGAGCCGTCGCGCCGTCCCCCTGCCCGGCGTCGACGTCCGCGCCGCCCGCCACCAGCGCGCGCACCGCGGCCACGTCACCCGCTCTCGCCGCGTCGATCACATCGTTTGCGGCCAGTGTCGGCGACGCCAGCGCGGCGACCGCCACGGTCGCCAGCACCGCGCCCCACGCCGGGACCACTGCGGGTCGATGCACGTCGCTCCGATACGCTCCGCTCCTGGTCAATTGGCGTTCATCCATTGCTCTGTCACCATCGTCATAGCTGGTCATCGTGAGTGGCTCGGCCACGCGCGTCCAGGATCCCGCGGCAAGGCCCCCGCGGGGTATCGCCACGGGCTCCTGCCCCATCGCGGGCGGAACCCCGTCGGCCGCCTCCGATCCGCGCTCGATCCCTCCCGGCGCGAAGGCAGATCCTGGCCGACCGTGGCGAGAGCCCCGCTGCATTCGAGCGGCGCGCTCTCCGTGCAACGCGGGGTTCCAAGACGGGCAACCGCTTGCGGCGAACGTATCATGCCGGTTTTCGAGGGTCAATCGACCCGCCCCCGGCCGGGGCGCGTTGTCGTGAACCGACCGGCACGTTTACAATCCGGGCACGGCCACCTCGCCCATGAACGCGATTGCAGACCGCCGGAGGGCGGTTGGGGGAAGACATCGATGCAACCTATCCGCACCGCCGCCGTCATCAGCCTGTGCACGCTCGCCGCCTTCGCGGGCCCCGCGGCGGCCCAGAGCGTCGACTGGCCGCTTCACAACCTCGATCTGGCCGGGAGCCGGTTCGCAGAGACCGACCGGATCACGCCCGAGAACGCGCACCTTCTCACGCCGCGCTGGCTCTTCCAGCACGGAGTCATCGACGGCGTCAGCAACCAGACCACGCCGGTCATCGTGGACGGCGTCATGTACGTCACCGACTCGCGCGGCAGCGTCTACGCGGTCGACGCCGCCGACGGCCATCTGCTGTGGCTGTACGACGTGACCGAGCTGCTCGGCGGCGGCCGCCGCGAGGGCTACATCTTCCGCCACCGCGGCGTCACCTACGCGGAGGGGGTCGTCTACAGCGCCGCCGGGTCGTTCATGTTCGCCCTCGACGCCAAGACCGGCGAGCCCATCGAGGGGTTCGGCGAGAACGGCCAGGCCAGCGTCATTCTCGACGTGCTCAGCCTCCGCTACCCCGACGTGGAGACCGCCATCTCGATGGGCTACTGGTTCACGAGCGCCCCGCAGATCCACAACGGCGTCCTCTACGTCGGCTCGACCCGCAGCGAGAGCATGATTCCGGGCGGCCACGTGCTCGCGGTGGACGCGCAGACCGGCGAGGTGATCTGGCACTTCAACACCATCCCCCAGGACGAGAACGACCAGGGCTGGGACGTCGCCGGCCCGACCTGGGTCGGCGGGGGGCGCAACGGCGGCGGCATCTGGGAGACGCCGTCCATCGACCCCGAGCTCGGCCTGCTCTACGCGGCGGTCGGAAACCCGTTCGGCGACAGCACCATGCGGGCGGGAGCCAACCTCTTCAGCGACTCGATCATCGCGCTGTCGCTGGAAACCGGACAGCTCGAGTGGTACTACCAGCAGGTGCACCACGACGTCTGGGACTACGACAACGGCCAGCAGCCGATTCTCTTCGACATGGAGGTCGACGGCGAGCCGGTCAAGGCCTTGGCCCAGGCCAACAAGAACAGCTGGCTCTACATTCTGAACCGCGAGACCGGCGAGCCGGTCCATCCCATCATCGAGACCCCGGTATCGACGGAGACCGACGTCGAGGGCGAGGTGCCCTACCCGACCCAGCCGATTCCCCACAAGGCCGACGGCGAACGGATGGAGCCGGTCTCGCCGGTGTTTCCGACCGATATCCCGCCCGACCACGCGGAAGGCAAGCGCATGGTCGAACAGTACACCCCGCGGCCCCGGGTGACCCGCGACGTCATCTTCGCCCCCGGCATGGGTGGCGGGGCCAGCTACGGGCCCATCGCCTACAGCCCGGACACCGGACTGCTCTACGTCAACGCCATCGACCAGCCGTTCAATTCTGGGCGGGGCCCCAAGGGCTACTTCTCGGCCTACGACCCGACGACCGGCGAGCTCGTGTGGCGGCAGATCTTCGAAGGGTACGGGCAGGCCGGCTCGGTCGTCACCCGGGGCGGGGTGGTCTTCGTGGGAACCGGCAGCAACATCGCCGGCTACTTCTTCGCGTTCGACGCCCGCACCGGCGACGAGCTGTGGCGCTACAACACCGGGGCCGGCGTCTTCGCCTCTCCCGCCGTCTACATGGTCGACGGCGAGGAGTTCGTCACCGTCGCTTCGGGCGGCGGCTCGCGCGGCCGCCGCGGCGGCGACCTCATTCTCAGCTTCGCCCTGCCGCCGACGGCACGGTAGCCCGGAAAGCGTCGCCTGCGGCTCCGCTTGCCGCCCGACCAACCCTCCGGGAGTCCGCGCCGTTCTACGGCGCAGACTCCTGGACGCGGAGTTCGTTCGCGTAGCTGGCCTTCCGACATCCTCCGAGGGGTGCGCACCCTGGGCGGCGCGCCCGAAGCTCCGGCCGCGGAGCCGGGCGTGCCGGCCTGGGACTGCGAAACTCCCCGGTGACGGGCAGACGAACCCGTCAGTCCTGCTCCTGCTCCGCTCGCGCCTCTTCGATCCTGGCGCCGCTCAGGACGTTGACCATCGCGTGGTTGCCTTCGTGGCACGCGTACTCCCAGATCTGTCCCGCCGTCACGCCGCGCGAGGCCTGGTCGGTGGTCATGGGCGCCGACGCGGTCCACGCCTGCGCGAAGACCTCCGGGTCCTCCAGCGTGAACGTATAGTCGATGGACTCGGGACCGACCCGGGTGAACCGCTCGACCAGCCGCAGGCTCGAGCGGGCCTTGCGCCACGGAGAGCTCCAGTAGGCGTCGGGCTTGTCGACGAGGTTGACGGTCTCGACCACGAGGGTGTCGCCATCCCACCGGCCCCGCGCCTCGCCGGTCCATTGCGCGATGCCCGTCAGGGGCCGGTCGTCCAGGGGGATGACCCGCAGCTCGTGATACATCTCGTGCAGCATCACCACCTGCCCCGGGGTCTGCAGGATCTGCAGGTTCATGTTGTAGGGCTGGAGAGGCACCATGTTCGGGAGCCCATCGGTGATGCAACGCTCCCCCGTGTCGGCATCGGTATAGGAATGGAACGGGCCGACCCCGTAGCGGGCCCGCTCGCGGTCGTGGGCCTCCCGCTCGCCGGGCCGCCATGGAATGCGGCCGTCGAGCGGATCGACGATCAACGAGGTGCGCCGACTGCCGGTGATGCGGGTCCCGGCGTCCATCCACACCTGGTTGTAGCCGCCGACGCTGCCCGGCGCCGACTTTCCGTCGTTCGCAGCCCGGTTCGCGGCCGACTGCTGCTCGAGCGCCGCCGCCTCCTCGTCGGTGAGCAGCTCCCGGCCCGCTTGGCGGGCCGGCCGCTCGAGCGGGGTCAGGGTGGCAGAGGTCCACACCCCCTGCAAGTCGGGCTCCCCCCAGGCGGTGCGCGGGGTCTCCCACCCGTCATCGGCTTCCGACTGGGCGCTCGCCGCCGTCGGCTGCGACACGATCAACGCACACGCCACGGCGACCAGCGGCAGCCACCGCCATCGATTCTCCATGAGCCTTCTCCTTCCCGCGGGCGCACATACATCAGCCGCGGCACATTCGCCGGCACCGGGAGCTGGCAGCCCCGGCGGACGACCAGCCAAGTCCGGCGCTGGAAACGCCGAACTTGGCTGGCCAAAAGCGGGCCGCCCCGGAAAACCGCTGCCAAGCGGCTCCACCGCCGCCTTGCGGCGCAGCCGCCCCGACCAACCATCCGGGAATCGGCGCCTCCGACAGGAGGCAGCGCCTCCGACAGGAGGCAGCGCCGTTCCATGGCAGCGCCTCCTACTGAACCTCGAGCCCGCCAGACGCCGCGATCTCGCGGATGCGGCCGGCCTGGTTCGGGTTCGCGGCCACGATCTCGCCGAGGCGGCCCAGGATGAGCCCCCGATCCGCCTCGGCCAGGGAACCGGCCGCCGATGCCGCGCTCTCGACCGCCGCGTAGCAGTCGTCCTCGTAGGTGATGGACCCGCACTCGGCCGTCAGGTTGGCGAGAAGCGCCGCCGCGTTCGAAGACGCGCCGCCCCCACCGGTCGAGTTGAACCGGGCCTCGGCCTGCGCGATCTCGGCCGCCGCGCCACGGCGGATGTTGGCCGCCTCGGTGCCGGCCTGGAAGCACGTGAAGTCGGCCCGGTCGGCCCACCGCAGCGGAGCGCAGGCGTGGATGCCGGCTTCCTTGGCGGCCGTCGCCACCTCGGTGATCAGCGCCTCGTACTCGGCGTCACCCTCGCCGTAGCCCGAGAAGTTCCCGAGGTCGCCGCTCGCCGCGAAGAGCCCGTCCACCCCCGGGATCTTCGCGATCTCGCGGGCCGCCTCGACCCCCTCCAGCGTCTCGATCATGAGGAGCAGCACGACGTTGTCGTTCCAGGTCTGCCGGTAGCCACCGGGCACGTTGTTCCAGATCTCGCCCGGGCCCTGTCCACCGCCCGAGCTGCGCCGGCCGATGGGCGGGAAGTAGGTCCAGTCGACAGCTTCCTGCGCCTCCTCGACGCTGTCGATGGTCGGCACCACGATGACCGCTGCGCCCATGTCGGTGGCATGCTGAATCTCGCGTTCGTTGGCATACGCGATGCGGGTGCCCGGCGCGGCCGGTCCCGGGCAGGTCCGCCACAGGCGCGCCACCTGCTCCCAGGAGGTCGCCTCGTGCTGCATCTCGACCCACATGAAGTCGTAGCCGGCCGCGGCCATCGCGCAATAGGTGCGCGCATCCGTCGCCCGAATCGTGCCGCCGATCATCGGGCCGCCGTCCAGCAGCTTCCGCATCGCGGGGTTCCAGATCGGCGACTCCTCCCCTTCCGGCAGGGCGAACCGAGCGCCGTACTCGAAGTCGTCGGCGCTGAACTGCGCCTCCGCCGACCCGGCGGTCACGCCCAGCAGCATGCCGAGGGCGAGAGTGAGAACCGAGAACGTGTGCAATCTGCGCATGAGTCCATTCCTTTTGATCGAGAGTCCGTTCCGTGTCGACGGTCCGTTCCGCGCCGACAGTCCTTTCCGCGCTGAGCGTATTCTAGTGCGCCCGGCCGCCGTCGCGGGACCGGCGCAGGGGTGCGATGCCTGTCGACTATCGCCCCTGCAGCTCGGACGGCCGATGCAGAACGTAGCGCACCAGCCGCCGCCGACTGACCTCGCCCGCATAGATGTTGCCGTCGAAGTCCACGCCCAGAAACTCGATGCCGGCGCCGACGTCTTCGTCATGCTGGGGGATGAAGTGCGTCACCCAGGCCTGCTCCGTCTTCAGGTCGCCGATGCGAACGCCCTTCTCCCACCCGAGGTTGCTGCGCCAGTTGTCGGGCGGGCCGCTCCGGACCATGCCGGACAGCCCGTCGCCGGCATAGAGAATGTCGTTCCGGTCGATGAACAGCCCGCTCGGCTTCCCGTAGTGGGTCCAGATGTACAGCAGGTTCCCATCGGGGTCGAACACCTGAATCCGGCTGTTGCCGCGGTCGGCCACGTAGACCCGCCCCTGCGAGTCCATCTTGATGTCGTGGGGGTCGCTGAAGCCGTTCGCCTCCTTGCTCTCGGACCCGACGCCGCCGCCGACCGCCATCAGGAACGTGCCGTCGCCCGAGAACTTGACGATGCGGTTGTTGCCGCCGCGGTGCCCGTCCGACACCCAGATGTCCCCGCCGGGGGCGACAACGACCCCGGACGGCCCGTTGAAGTGCGACTCGTCGTCGCCCCAGACGCCGGCCTCGCCGAGGCGCATCACCACCTCGCCCTGTTCGTTCAGCTTCAGCACCTGGTGGCCGATGCCCATGCTCTCGCCCAGCGTCGCCCGCGCGTCGCCGTGCGATCCCCCCTCCGTCACCCAAAGGAAGCCCTCGTGGTCGAGGAAGAAGCCGTGGGGGAAGGCGAAGAGCCCGGCGCCGAAGCTGTCGACGAGGTTACCCTCGAGATCGAACTTCATGATCGGGTCGAGGTCGGTGCCCGCGCACTGGTTGGCGCCGCACCGATCCAGAATCCAGAGGTGACGCCCGTCCGGGTCCGGGAAGACGCCGCTCACCGTCCCCATCACGCGCCCCTCGGGAAGCTGCTCCCAGCCGAAGGTCGCCCGCCAGGGATTGGTCGTCGACGACTGCGCCCCGACCCCGCCCGCGCCGAGCAGGACGACCAAAAGACCTGCTGCCAGCATCCACCCGATGCGTCCCGACCGTGCCATGGAACCTCCTCGCGCTATGGCGTCCGTCTCGCGCGACGCCGCCTGTTCCTGGTGACGAGCCCGTTCCCACCGCCGGCCGCGGCGAGCCCGGCCCTACCCACCGGTTGCCGCCTCACAGGCCGCCTTCGGCGTACCGGCTGCGCAGCACCTTCTTGTCGAACTTCCCCACGCTGGTCTTGGGCAGCTCGTCCACGAACACGAACCGGTCCGGAATCTCGAACCTGGCGAAGCTCGCGGCGAGATGCTCGCGCAGCTCGTCCGGCGAGACCGCGTCCCCCTCGGTCCTCACCACCACCGCCAGCGGTCGCTCCGACCACTTCTCGTCGGGAATCGCGATGACCGCCGCCTCCAGCACCTGCGCGTGGGCCATCAGCCCCGCTTCGAGGGCCACCGTCGAGATCCACTCGCCCCCGCTCTTGACGAGGTCCTTGGTCCGGTCCGTGATGATCAGATAGCCGTCGGGCGTCATGGTGCCGACGTCGCCGGTCCGCAACCAGCCGTCGGCCGTGAACTGATCCAGGGTCGGCTCGTGCTTGTAGTAGCTGCGGATGACCCAGGGCCCGCGCGCCTGAAGCTCGCCCATCGTCTCGCCGTCCCACGGACGGACCGCCCCGTCGTCGCCGACGATGCGCAGCTCGACCCCGCCGAGCGGGGTGCCCTGCCGCGCCTTGACGTCCCACTGCTCCGACTTCGACAGGGCCAGGTGCTGCCGCTGCAGCTTCGACACCGTGCCCAGCGGCGACATCTCGGTCATGCCCCAGGCATGCAGGACGTTCACGCCGAGGTCGCGCTCGTAGCCCTCGATGAGGGCTCGCGGCATGGCCGACCCGCCGACGACGAGAGCCCGGATGGACGAGATGTCGCGCGGCCTCGCCTTCAGCTCGTGGTACAGCCCGTTCCAGATGCTGGGGACACCCGCGGCCACCGTGATCTGGTGCGACTCGATGAGCTCGGCCAGGGCCGCCGGCTGCAGATGGGGGCCGGGCATCACGACGTCGGCGCCGGCCAGCGTGCACGCATAGGGCAGGCCCCAGCCCATCGCGTGAAACTGCGGCACGACCGGCAGGACGACGTCGGTCTCGGTCAGGCCCAGCCCCATCGCCTGGTTCTCGCCGAGCGTGTGCAGGAACATCGACCGGTGGCTGAAGAGGGCCCCCTTCGGGTCGCCGGTGGTGCCGCTCGTGTAGCACAGGCCCATCGCCATCCGCTCGTCCGTCGACCGCCACTCGAACCCGTCGCCGGCGCCGTCGATGAGATCTTCGTAGTGCAGCACGTGCGGCAGCGTGGTCTCGACGTCGCGCGGCGCATTGACGAGGACGTAGTGCTCCACGCAGTCGATGTCGCCGGCCACCCGTTCGAAGAGGGGGAGCACGGAAGCGTCGATGAAGACCACCCGGTCCTCGGCGTGATTGACGATGTAGGAGAGCTGTCGTGGAAAGAGCCGCACGTTGAGGGTGTGACAGACGGCGCCGGCACCCGGAATGCCGAAGTACATCTCCAGATGCTGGTGGTGGTTCCAGGCGAACGTCCCCACGCGGTCGCCGGGCTCGATGCCGAGGCCGGCGAGGGCGTCGGACAGCCGCCGGCTGCGGCGGCAGAGGTCGGCGTAGGTATAGTCGTGCATCCCGCCGTCGGGCCGCCGGGTGTAGATCCGCTTGTGGGGAAACAGCCGGGCCGCATGCTCGACGATGCGGTCGAGCGAGAGCGGGTAGTCCATCATCAGGCCGTGCATCGCTTCGTCCTCACTGCGCGGTTCGGGCGGCCGGTGATCGGCGCGACGCTCCCCGTCTCGCTGAGTGATGAGGATACGAGTCGGCGCGACCCGTTCGGGAATCGCCGCCCTGCGGCTCTGCCTGTCGCCCCGCCCGACCTCCGGGATGGCGCGCCGATTCCTCGCTCAGAGATCGGCCAGCAATACCCACATCGGCCGGTTCCCGCCTTCGTAGGTCTCGAGCGGGGTCAACTCGCCGCCCTCCGGGTCGATCCGATACGACGCGATGCGGCCGGAATCGAGACCGGCCGAGTAGAGGAAACCTCCCCCCGGATCGAGATTGAACGCCCGGGGCACCGGCTCGGTCGACACCCGGCCCGTCGCCGTCAGCCGGCCCGTCGCCGGATCGACGGCGAAGCTGGCCACGCTGTTGTGCCCGCGATTCGGCGCGTAGAGGAACCGCCCGGACGGGTGGATGCGGATCTGCGAGCAGGTGTTGGATCCGCTGAAGCCGTCGGGCAGCGTGGAGATCGTCTGGAGCGGGGCCAGGGTGCCGGTGCCCGCATCGATGTCGTAGGCGCTGACGCTGCCCCCCTGCTCGTCGGAGAAGTAGACGACGTCGAGGGCCGGGTGGAAGGCCAGGGCCCGGGGGCCGAGATAGGCCTCCGGGGCATGGTGCGGCGGCGCGTTCGGCGACAGGCGCCCCGTCGCCTCGTCGAAGGTGAACTGGAAGATCGCGTTGGGCCCCCGGTTGGCGATATGCGGCACGTAGGCGAACCGGTTCGACCGATCCGTCAGAATCGCGTGGGCGCCGTGGGCGGTGAACCGCCACTCCAACGGGGGGAACGTCGCCGCACCGTCGCTCCCCACGGCATGGACGGCCGCGGTGCTCTGGTAGTAGTAGGCGGACAGCACGAACCGCCCCGATCGGTCCGTCGCCACGTACACCGGCTCGCCCTGAAGGGGCACGGTCCGAATCAGGGACAGCCCGCCCGAACGCGGGTCGACCGCGAAGCTCGACAGCTGCTGACTGCCCCGCCGTCCCACGTGCAGCACCCGCTGGTCCGGGCTCAGGGCCATCGGCGCCGGGCCGCCCTCGACCACGACGTCCTCCTGCCGGGTCACCTCCCCGGTCGCCGGATCCTGCGTGAAGATGGCGATCCGGTCGTCGTCCTGGAACGACACATACATGTGCGTCATCGCTCGAGCTCCTCGACGCGCGCGCCGCGCATGATGTTCAGCAGACCGTAGTTGCCTTCATGGCAGGCGTACTCGTACATCGGTCCGGAAGTGACTCCGCGCGACGCCTGGTTGGTGCTCATCGGCACGCTGGCCGTCCACGGCCTCGTGAACATCTCCGGATCGGTCATGGTGAACTCGTAGTCGATGGTCTCGTCGTCGATCCGCGTGAACCGTTCGACGAGACGCAGCGCCGGCCGCGCCGCGCGCCAGGTCGCGCGCCACAGGAAATGACGCTTGTCCGAGAAGTTGGTCGTCTCGACCACCAGCGTATCGCCCTCCCACGTTCCCCGGGCGTCGCCGAGCAACTGGCCGACGTCCTCGTCGAGGTGCGCGCGGCCATCCACCGGAATCGTCCGGTACTCGTGGAACATCTCGTTGAGAATCACCACCCAGCCCGGCGACTGCAGGATGTGGTAGTTCATGTTGTAGCCCTGCAGCGGCACCAGCGGCAGCCCGTCCGTCAGGCAGCGCTCGCCGGTATCGGCGTCCTCCCAAGTGTTGAACGGCCCGACCCCGTAGCGCGCGAGATCGCTCTCCAGCCGCTGCCGCCCCGCCTCCGTCCAGGGAATCTTCCCGTCCGGCGGATCGATGATCAGCGCGGTGCGGCGGTCGCCGGTCACGTTCTTGCCGCTGTCCATCCAGAACTGGTTGTAGGCGCCGACGTTGCCGAGGACGAACCGGTCCGAGGCGGCCCGGCTCTCGGCCGACCGGATCTCGAGATCCGCCGCCTCTTCGGCGGTGAGCACCGTCTTGTCGGCCAGCGAATCCGGCCGCTCGATCGGGGTCAGGGTGGCGTTGGTCCAGATGCCCTGCAGGTCCGGCTCCCCCCACGGGGTGCGCGGCGCCGTCCAGCCGGAAGCGCCGTCGCCGGGGGCTGGCGGCTGCGCCGCCGCCGGACGGGAATTCGCCGCCGCGAGCAGGACGATCGCCAAGGCCGCGGCCGCGATTCGGAACAGTCGATTACCCATGATCACCTCCCGGGAAGTCTCCGGCCATGATGCCACGACCCTGGTCCGGAAATGCCTATGGCTCCGCTTTCCCCAGCCGATTGTCGAGGATGCCGCGGGGTCGCGCCGCGCGGACTTGTCGAACCGGGACCGACGGCCGGCCGCGAACGGCGAGCCGCCCGCGCCGCCGTCACTGCCCGGCCGCCGCCGCCTCCTCCGCCCGGGCCCCGGCCAGGATGCCCTCCATGCCGATGTTCCCCTCGTGACAGGCGTACTCGAACATCGGGTCGTCGGTCCGCGTCCACGGCACGAGCGCGGTCCACGGCGCGGTCCAGGTCGTCGGATCGACCACCGTGAACTCGTAGTGCATCGCGTCCGGGCCCACTCGGGTGAACCGCTCGATCAGCTGCAGATGCTCGCGGGCGCCGCGGAAGTTGCTCAGGGGCGAGAAGTTCCGGGTCTCGACGACCAGCGTGTCGCCCTCCCAGCGCCCGCGCGAGTCGCCGTGCCACTGGCGAATTTCGTCGCTGACGTGGCGGCGGGCGTCGAGCGGGATGATGCGGGTGGTGTGAATCAGCTCCTGCTCGATGACCACGTGGTCGGCGGTCTGGAAGATCTGATAGTAGCTGTTGTACCCCGCCAGCAGGTTCGGCAGACCGAACGTGATGCAGCGCTCGCTCAGGCCGCGATCCTCGGTCCAGACCGCCGGCCGGCCCCGACCCTCCCGCGCCAGCTTGTCCGCCGTCCCGGCGGCCAGCGTCGCCTGGGGCAGCTTGCCGCTCGGCGGGTCGACGATGAGCGACGTCCGATTGTTGAACTCCCGCTCGACCAGCCAGAACTGGTTGTAGTTGCCGGTC
The DNA here is from genome assembly GCA_965206705.1 of Vicinamibacterales bacterium. GTDB lineage: Bacteria > Acidobacteriota > Vicinamibacteria > Vicinamibacterales > UBA8438 > JAJEEA01. The sequence continues at coordinate 840,867 of CBDBKJ010000004.1, forward strand.
CCCCCGTCGGTCGAGGTGAAGCTGTCGACGTCGGTGATCGCCACGTTGAAGAACTGATCGCCGAAGACGGCGTCACCGGCATCCAGGGCGAAGAGCGCATTCGCGGTCGCCTCGACCCGCGCCAGCTCCTCGGCGGTGAGCGCCGCCTTGTCGGCGAGCGCATCCGGGCGCTCGAGCGGCGTCACGCTGTTGTTCCCCCAGATGCCCTGCAGATCCGGATGCCCGGCCGCGGTCCGGGGCGGCGAGTAGGCGTCCGATTGGGCCAGCGAGGCGGCCGGCAGACAGGTCACCCCGGCGAGCATGACGGCAAAGACGGAACCCGCAGTACGTCCGAACTCGATCATCGTGCACTCCTTCGCGTTGGCAAAACTGCCCGTCAGAATAGCACGCGCACGGCGGCGCCGCCCGGCCGCGAACACGCCCCGGCGCGGCGGAACGGTGCGACTCGGCGACCCCACGCGGTCACCGTTCCAGCCGGAACGCCGACAACGGCAGCAGCGGTGCAGAAGTCGCCATCGAGCGGATCAATTGCGTTCGACGATCGCCTGGCAGGTCATGCTCCGGAAGCGTTCCCGGATGTCGGAGGTGCCGGGAAACATCTGCGTCATCAGGATGCCGATGATTACTCCGCCGCTTGGCGCTTCGCCATCTACGTGCGTCCTCCAGCGTCGCGTCCAACAGGGTTCGTAGCGACGGCCGGCTCCTCACACCCGGCAGGCAGGCCGGCCCGCGGCGGCGGCCGCGATGCGCGCGCCAAGCGTCTCGAGGACCTTCGGAGCGCATGCGGCCTGCATCTGCTCGAAGAGGACGCGCTCTTCCTGGTGGATGTGCGCCTTGAGCAGCTCGCCGAAGGCCGTCAGCCGTTCGTCGAGGCGGGATGTCGGGTCGGCGGCCAGATCGCGGATCATCGCCCGCATGGCCTCGTGTTCGGCGACCAACGCGCGGGTCCGGCCGGCGCCGTCACGCAGGTCGCGGGCGGCGGCCGGGAAGACGTGCGCCTCCTCGACGTCGAAGTGCGGCCGCAGGTCGGTCTCGAAGAATTCGATCAGGCGCACGGCCTGCTGCCCCCGGTCCGCCGGCCAGTCGGCGTGCGGGTTGGTCGACCGACCGAGAATCAGCCTCTGGGCCATCACGAGTCCGTGGTGGTGGTCGCGGGACAGCGGAACGAGACTGGCGTGTCGTTTCATGGCGGGCGCCGGGGCAGAGCGACGACACCGATTGTAGTCCGTGCCGACCCGATCAGGTCAGCCACGGCGGTCAGCCGCTATCGGACAGATCCGCCGTGTGCACCTATAATCGGCCCCCTCGGAGGCTTTCGGACCATGCGTCACACGGCAGACACCAAGGAACCTCTTACGATGTCTCTACTGCTCTCCTGGCGGCACGCGGCGGTCTCGATGGCGGTCACCGCGGGACTCGTTTCGGGCACGGGGGCGGCGTCGGCGCAGCCGCCGGACTTCGCGCCGGTCACCGACGCGATGCTGCAGGACCCGTCCGACGACGACTGGCTGATGTGGCGCCGGACGCTCGACGGTTGGGGCTACAGCCCGCTCGACCAGATCACCCGCGACAACGTGGGCGAGCTGCGCCTGGTGTGGACCCGCGCCCTGAACCAAGGCAGTCAGCAGGGCACGCCGCTCGCCTACGGCGGGGTGCTCTACATGCCGAACCCCGGCGACGTCATCCAGGCGATCGACGCGGTGACCGGCGACCTGATCTGGGAGCACCGCCGCGATCTGCCCGAGGACCTCGGCGAGCACATGGGCGGCCTCGTCACCACCAAGCGGACCATCGCCATCTACGACCGCCTGCTGCTCGACACCACGGGCGACGACTATCTGATGGCGCTCGACGCCGTGACCGGCGAGATGGCCTGGGAGACCGAGATTCTGGACTACACCGTGAACCCTGCCCTGCAGACGGCGGGCCCGATCGTGGCCGGCGGCAAGGTCATCTCGGGCCGGAGCTGCCGCGCCACCGCCACGCCGGACGCCTGCGTCGTCACCGCCCACGACGCCCGGACCGGAGAAGAGCTGTGGCGGCGCCGGACCATCCCCGGGCCGGGCGAGCCGGGTGACGAAACGTGGGGCGGCGTGCCGTTCGAGGACCGGAAGCACGTCGGCACGTGGATGGTGCCGAGCTACGACCCCGAGCTGAACCTGGTCTACATCGGCACCTCGGTCACCTCACCGGCGCCGAAGTTCATGCTCGGCGGCCCCGAGCTGGCGCATCTGTACCACAACTCGACGCTCGCCCTCGACGCCGACACCGGCGAGATTGTCTGGTACTACCAGCATCTGAACGACGACTGGGACCTCGACCATCCCTACGAACGCCTGCTCGTCGACACCGCGGTCGCCCCGGACGCCGACGCCGTCGCCTGGATCAACCCGCGCCTGCAGGCGGGCGAGGTGCGCAAAGTGATGACGGGCATCCCCGGCAAGACCGGCGTGGTCTACACGCTGGATCGCGAGACCGGCGAATTCCTGTGGGCCAACCCGACCGTCGCGCAGAACGTGATCACCCACATCGACGGGGCCACCGGCGACGTGACCGAGAACGCCGAGGTCATCTTCTCGGCGCTCGGCCAGGAGCGGCTGGCCTGCCCGAGCTGGGCCGGCGGCAAGGACTGGGAGGCCGGCGCCTACAGCCCGCTGACACACACCATGTACTTCCCGTTGCGCAACGCCTGCCAGCGGCTGCTGTCGACGACCGAGGGCGGGAACTCGACCTACATGCTGGCGGCCCGGCACCAGCTCTCCCCCGGCACCGACCGGCTCGGCACCGTGCGCGCGATCTCGGTCGAGACCGGCGCGACCCGATGGCTCCACGAGCAGCGGGCGGCCACGATGTCGCTGGTCGCCACCGGCGGCCGGTTGATCTTCGGCGGCGACACCAACGGCCGCTTCCGGGCGCTCGATCAGGACACCGGAGCCGTGCTGTGGGAGATCAACCTCGGCTCGCCGGTCAGCGGCTACCCCATCACGTTCGCCGTCGACGGCCGCCAGTACGTGGCGGTCAGCACCGGCACCGCCGCCAACGCCTCGATCAACCTGCGGATGACCCCCGAGCTCCGGCCCAGCTTCGGCAACAACCTGTTCGTGTTCGCCCTGCCTTGACGGCAGGCCGGTGCGCTTCAGCCTCGCGTCCGGGGCCGGCGCGTTCGCGCTTCCCTTGACGCGCTTCTCGAATCACTACTGTGCAACTCTTCTGTTCACAAAGTCGGGCAACGCCAGGCTGGCCTCATGATGCCCGCTCGCCAACCTGCGACGCGGCAAGGTAATTCCCGTCAGGGGCCTTGCCGTCACGGTCACCAGCCGGCCGTGAGCCGCTGACCACGTGGGTGACCGTCACCGTCAGTACCGGAACAGATACTGAATCTTGGTGAAGACCGCCCGATTCGTCTGCCGATAGCCGCGGTCGGTGATGTTCACCTGGTCGTCGAACTGCTCGTACTGCCGGTAGTGATCGTCGTAGCCGATGTAGAACGCGGTGCCCGAGTTGACGCGGTAGGTGGCCAGGAAATTCAGCCCGACCGTCCCGTCGTAGGTGTTGAACTCGGTGATGTTCCGCAGCAGCAGCCGGTCCGTGAACTGGTAGGTGTTGAGGGTCCGGAGGATGTTCACGTTGAAGATCTCGCCGTCCTCGTCCCGCTCGCCCTCGTTGAGACCGGCAACGAAGAGGCGCCGCGGATCCATGAAGCGGCTGGTCGTGATGTTGATGTTGGTGGCGAATCGCGACACCGGCCTGAAGTTGATGAACGTGCGGAAACCGCTCTCGCGGCCGAGAAACGGGTTGAACTCGTCGAAGTAGACCTCGTCACCCCAGTCGAACCCGCCGCCGAACGAGAGCACCCGGCTCGTATTGACGTTGCCGAACATCCGATACCGCCGCTTCTCGAAATCGAAGCCGAGGTAGCGCTCCATGTCCTGGTCGAGATCGAAGCGGTAGCGGATGTTCTTCGCGAAGTTGGCGCTGAGCCCGGCCCTGAACTGCTCGTCCTCGAGCACCTGATCGAAGTTGTAGTTGCGGCCGTACCGAACCTCCGGCCCCCAACTGATCAGCCAGTTCTGCGGCCACCACTGATACTCGAGCCGCGCCTGGGTTTCGCGTTGATCGGTCCGGCGCACGAACCCGACGTCGGTCTGGAAGTCGGGAGACAAGGCGAACGTGTCCACCGAGTAGTTCAGATTGCGGCCCCGCTTCCGGAACCCGAAATCCAGCGCATGGCCGCCGGTCTCGGCGCCTCCCTGCTCTACGCGCCGGTCGGCGCCGAGCGCCCGGAACCCCATCTGGTGGGTGGCGCCGATCCGGAAGTTGCTGTCCACGCCGACGACGCGGCTGTACCCGTCGAGAAACTCGCGGTCGGTGACGATTGCCCCGACGAACGACTCGGAATAGAGGTCGTACCGGACCCGGCCAACGAAGGTCTGCGCCGACTGCCCGAACGCCGGGTTCGCGGCGTCGTCCACCCCGAGACTGGCGCCCTCGTCGTTGGCGAACAGCACCCCGAGCGTCGTCTTGCCGGCCTTGCCCGTCAGCTTGGCCCCGTACTGCGGATCGACGATGGTCCGGGTATGCACGACGGTGACAGGCGCCTGAATCTGGAAGATCTCGGCCCCCTCCAGAAAGAACGGGCGCATCTCCGGGTAGAAGAGGGCGAAGCGCTGGTTCACCTCGACCTGCGGCCGGTCCGATTCGATCTGCGAGAAGTCCGGATTGAGGGTGAAGTCGGAGATGAGGTTCGGGGTCACGGCATACTTGAAGTTGGCCCCCACCTCGGGACGAGGCTCGCCATCGACGACCCGCCCCGCCGCCTCGTCGAACGTGCCGTACCGGAACGCGGTGAACGTCGGCTGCATCTCCAGGTTCCGGCTCGTGGACAGACCGGTCATCCCGTCGAGGACCCCCATCTGCGGCAGGAACCCCGCGATGTCGCGCGACACCGGTGACCAGACGAGCGTCTCGTCCTTGCCCCGGACTTGCCGGACGACCTGGAATCCCCACGTATGGGGTGCGCCCCCGGCCCGCGCCGGATACCGCAGACTCTTGAACGGGATGGCCATCTCGGCGGTATAACCGTCCCCGACGAGCTGGCCGCCGGTCGTGAAGAGCGCATCCCACGACCGGTCGCCGCGCGGAACGCCGCCGCGGCCCCCGCCGCCGAATCCGCCGCCGCCCCGACCGCCACCGCCCCGACCGCCGACGATCGAATCGCCCTGCACACCGTAGCCGTTCACCGAGAACACGTAGGCGCGCTGCTGATCGAGAAACGTGTCGAAGTAGACCGAGATCGTGTCGTCGCCGAAGCCCGCCCGGTCGCGGTCGACACGATTCGCACGCATCATGTCCGGGTTCTCGTACTTGGCGTGAAACGCCAGATACAGATTCGCGTCGTCATACGCGACGTAGACGTCGGTGTCCTCGGTCGCCGGCGCCCCGTCCTGCGGCTGCCGCTGCACGAACTCGGTGATGCGCGCCGCATCCCCCCAGACCGCATCGTCCAGCAGGCCGTCGACGGTCGGCGGGGTCAAGGTCCGCCGCGGCCGCACCGTCACGCGTCCGGAGAGCACACCGGCATCCCCCGCCGGAGCGACCGGGGCGAATCCGGTGGCCGCGCCGCCCGCGGTCGCCGGACCCCGGGGGCCGCGCCCCGCCAGCGGTGAACGCGGCGCAGGAGCATCGGTGAAGCGACCGCCGCCAAGCGGCGCGGCGATCGATGCAGGGCCGGGCCGACCGGCCGCCCGACGCCCCCCCGCGTTCGGTCTCGCGCGAGCCGCCGCCGGCAACCCCGCATCCGGCCGGGGCATGGCCGGGGCCGAGCTCTCCGGGCGCCCCAGGCGCACCAGTCCATCCGCCACTTCCGTCACGATCCGATCCTGCAACCCGAACGGATCGTTGGCGTAGCCGTCGATCGTGGCGATCTCCCGGGCCACCCCGGTCTCGACGTCGATGACGCGCGCCACGATCCGCAACTGCTCGTCCACCCGTTGAAACCCGCCCGTCACGAGCCAGGACACGCCGGCGTCCCGCGCCTCGCTACGCGCCCGATCGTCGTCGTCCCATGCCCCGGCCCCGGTTCCGCCGCCCCCGGGCCCCCGCCGGTCGACGACCGACAGCCCGACCGACCGCTGCAGGCCGGAGATGACCGTCTCCGCAATCCCGGCGCCCAGCCAGTCGTCATCGGGCCGGCCCGAGATGTTCTCGAAGGGCATCACCGCAACCACCGGCCGGGCGTCGGCGGCGGACCGCCTCGCGGTCTCCCCGCCCCCGCCCGGCTGGGCGAACGCGCCTCCCGCGGTGGCGAGCAGCCCGGCCACGAACACGGTCTCGACAGCGCCGCGCAACAGTGACTGTCTTGAAGGCACGTCTCACTCCCAACAGGCGGTTCAGCAGCCCGTGTCGTCTCGTGTGTTGAGACTCTGTCACTCTCCAGTTTCTTCCGTCGAAAGTGGAAATTTCAACGCCGGGCTACATTTTTGGGAGAACTCCCTCAGGGGGCACGGCCACGGCCGGGCGCCGCGCTGCCCCGCCCGGGTGGTGTATCGTTGGTGTATGTCACGCACCAACGTGGATATCGACGACGAAGCCTGCTCGGCAATCATGAAACGGTACCGCTTGGCGACCAAGCGGGAAGCCGTCAACTTCGCGCTGCGATCGCTCGCATCGGAGCCGTTCAGCCTCGAGGAAGCCCGCCTGATGCGCGGCTCGGGCTGGGATGGCGACCTCGACGAGATGCGGGGACGCGACGATGATCCTCGTTGACACGTCTGCCTGGGTCGAATTTCTCCGCGACACGGGATCGCCGGCGTGCATCCGAGTCGGGGAGCTGCTCGGCGCCGACCTCGCGACGTGCGACGCGATTCGTATGGAGCTGTTGGCGGGAGCCCGGAACGAGCGGCACCGGCGCGATCTCGGGCGGCTCATCGCGCGCGCCGCGCTCATTTCGATGCAGCCCGGCGACTTCGACCGGGCGGCGGCGCTCTATCGGCAATGCCGCGGTCGCGGCGAGACCGTTCGCGCTCTCATGGACTGTCTCATCGGCGCGTTGGCCATCCGCACCGACCTGCCGGTTCTGCATTGCGATGGCGACTTCGATGCCCTGGCACGGCACACGCCGCTGCGCGTCGATGCGACCTGACGGACCAAGCGGGTCGAGCACGCTTGGTCGTGGAGTCGAGGCCAGTCATGGAGTCAGTTCACGACTTCGTGCAGTGGCGGGAGGAGCTCGCCTCCTTCGAGCACCTTGGGCTGATGTGGCGGAGAGGCCCCGACAACGTCCTCTCGGGGGACGGGCGGGCGGCCCCGGTCGACGGCGCCGAGTTCACCGCCTTGATCTTCTCTCTCCTCGGTGTGCAGCCGCTGCTCGGGCGGCCGCTCATCGAGGCGGACGAGGCCATCGGCGCGCGGGCGCAGAGCGAGATCGGCTTCTCCGGCCGGCCCGCGGCGCGGAAGTGGCGCGGTCAGGACCAGTCGAAGAACTCAAGGCACTTGCGCGCGAGCGGCTTGCGGCGACCCTTCTCGGTGAGCACGCCGGAGAAGAATCTGGCGGCTGACGGCCACCCTTCTCGGTGAATCTGGCGGCTGACGGCGGCCTGCGAGGTGCGCAGCTCGCGTGCCGCCAGGGTGAAGTTGGCGTGGCGCACGGCGCTCTCGAAGGCGATCAGCGCGCTCGCGGGAGGAATGCGGTACGGGTCGCGGGCATTCATGATCGTCAGGCATCGTACCATATCAATACGGAATGCCACCTGCGGGTGGTGGTCCGGCGCCCCCGACAATCGCGACATTGCGGGAGGTCACGGACAAGCGCGCAGTCGGCGACGCCGAGCCGAAGAGACGAGCGCCGCCGCGGCCGTTCTGCACTGCTTTTGCACATGGTGTGGAAAACCTTCGGAAGGCGAGAAGGGCGGTTGTGGCGGGTGCCCGGGCGGGTGCGTGGTCGTGGACGGCCTCGCGTCGAGGCGCCCGGGCGCGGCCAGGAGATCGGGTCAAAGCCATCCATACCGTATTGACATGAAGACATGACGTCTTGGCCCGTAGTCATATCCATCGGACACTGCTATGGTCTCGTTCCGTGTCGTTCGCGACGGTGGGTGCAACATTGTTTCCACGCCTACGCTCGTTCCTGACGTGAAGAGGTGCGCTTTCACCTCGACGCCCAAACCTGCGACCTGATCCGCACCGGGGTCTCGCCAGTGGAAGCGGTGCGCCGCGCCCGCGAGCGGTTCGGCAGCGTCGAAGCCATGAAGAACGAGTGTCGGCGCGTGCGCGGCCTGCGGTTCATCGACGAACTCGGACTGGGCGCGGCCCACATCCGCCTGGTGTTGCGCATGCTCTTCAAGTCCAGGCTCCCATCGTCACGAACCTGACGCCTCGGAGGTGGGTGGCCGTTTCAGTCGCCGCTTCGAAGCACCTCCGAGGGGTCGGTGGACGCCGCCCGTCGGGCGGGAATCCAGCAAGCCGTCACGGCCAGGAGCGCCAGCCCGCCGCAGACCGTTGCCAGGGTGACCGGATCGAGCGCCGCGACGCCGAACAGCACCGCGGCCAGGGCGCGCGCTCCCAGGGCGGTCGCGGCGAGACCCGTGACCACTCCTGCGGCCGCGATCCGCAGCCCCCGCCCCGCGACAAGGTGCCGCAGCGCGCGGGGGCTCGCCCCCAGCGCCGAGCGTATCGCCAGCTCGACCCGTCGCTGTCTCGCGTCGAACGACACCGTCCCGAACAGACCCACCGTGATCAGCGCGAGCGTCACCAAGTGCGAAGGCGATCGAGATCTGCACCGCGAGTCGCGGGCGAGCAAGCTCCGCGGCGAGCAGCTCGTCCATGGGCGTCAGCCTGTCTATCGGTATCGACGGCTCGACGGCCTGAATCGTGTCGCGGATGGCGGACAGCAACGTCGAGGGGGGCCGCTCGGTGCGAATCGCAAGGTTGCCGGCGTCGAAGTGGAACGACTGGGTGGCCGGATAGTAGACCGTCATCCAGCCGTTGGTAAGCTCTCGATACCTCAGATCGGCGGCAATTCCCACCACCGTCGCCCACTCGAATCGCGGGCTGATCCGGACCCGATTGCCGATCGGCTCCTCGCCGGGCCAGTAGCGGGCGGCGGTGCGCTCGCTCACGATCGCCACGGGCTGCGCATCGGCGGTGTCGGTGCGCGCAAAGGCGCGCCCGCTGACAATCGGGATCCCCATCGTCTCGAAGTACCGCGGCGTCGCGATATCCCAATTGGCCCATTCGTTCGTCGCCGACTCGTCCGGAGTCTGGCCTTCGAACTGAAACGGAGAGCTGAGGCCGGTCGCGGCGGTTCCCGGCGGCAGGTGAAACGGCGCGGCCGAGATGACGCCGGGAAGCCGTTCGACCGCTACGACCGCGCGGTCGTAGAACGCGCGCACCTCGTCGGGCCTGCCGTAGCGTTGCCACGGCAGGAATATGCGCGTGGTCACGACACCGCCGGACTCGAGCCCACGGTCTATCGATTGCAGCTGCCAGAGCGACCGGGTCAACAGCCCGGCCGAGACGAGGACCACCACGGCGAACGCAATCTGGGCGACGGCCATCACCTGGAGCCGGCGGCCGGCCCCGTGGGACGGCCCGGCGGAGCGATGCGCGAGAAAGCCGCGCAGTCTCGCCACACGCGTCTGCCACGCAGGAGCGGTGCCGAACGCCAGGACCCACGCCGTCATCGCGACGACGGTGAACGCCATGACCTGGGGACCAAGCGACGCCTCGTCGATTCGCGGCACCTGACCCGGATCGATGACGTTCGTGAGCGCGAGCAGGCCGCGACCCAGAATCAGCGCTCCGCCCACGCCCGCCACCCCGAGAACCGCCGCCTCGACCACGGTCTGTCTCAAGAGCTGTCCGCGAGTCGCGCCCAGCGCCGACCGCACGGCCATCTCGACGCGCCGTGACTCGGCCCGCATGAGCAGCAGGATGGCGACGTTCGCCCCCGCGACGAGAAACACCAGGGCGGCGCCGGCCAGCAAGAGGGCAAGGGTGGGCCGAACGTGACCGACGACCGTGTCGACCAGCGGCGTCACCACGATCGGCATCCGCGGGTAGTCCTCCGGATACGCCGCGCTCAGGCGCCCGTGGATGACCGCCAACTCGGACCGCGCCTGGCCGATGGCGACGCCCGGCGCGAGTCGTCCCACGATATGGAACTGTCGGGTCCCCGGGCTGTCCAGAGTCGCGTCGGGGTCGCTCGTGAACGCGGGAACCAGTGGAAACCAGACATCGGCGTCGATCGGGTAGGTCACGTCAGGCTGCAGGACCCCGACAATCGTGAACGGGGTACTTCCGGGGGGCCTGAGGCGCTGGCCGACGAATGTCGGGTCGCCGCTCACGCGCCGCCAGAAACGGTGGCTGACGACGGCGACGAGCTCGGCGCCCTCGACATCGTCGGCGGCCTCGAGGAGGCGCCCGTAGGCCGGCCTCGCGCCGACCGCATCCAGGAGCCCGGCCGAGGCCAACACCCGGTTGGCCGTGACCGGCCGGTCATCGACCATGAAGGCGTTCGTCGCGCCGTCGGCGTAGTTGATGGCCGCGAGTGCGTCGAAGCTGGTCGCCTCGTCCTTCCACACCAGATATTCGGGATACGAGATCGGAAACAGGAGTCCGCCGCCTCGTTCGACGTCGTCCTTCCATATCCGAACCAGTCGGGAATCGCGGTCACCGATCGGCTGCAGAATCACCGCATCGGTAACCGCGAACAGCGCCGTCACGGACGCGAGGCCGAGGCTCAGCGTGGCGACGGCAACCGCCGCGGCGAGGGGTCGGCGAACGATACCGCGAACCGAGAAACGGAGATCGGACAGGATTCTCATTCCGGCTCCGGAACGATCAACGTCTCGAGCAGTTGCCTCACGGGGCGCTCAGCAACGCGGCCGCCCGCTCGAGCTCGACTGCGAGCGCCTCGAGCGCGGCGGCGGCGTGGCCGATCTGGTGCGACGCCTCTTCCCACGCGCGCTGCTCGATCGCCTCGCGGACCCCCGGCAGAGTCTTCACGCCATAGCCCGTGTAGAACCCCGGCGCGTAGATCTGATGGCGGAACCACGGCCGCCGCGGCAGGCCGGCGTCACGGGTGAGAGAACGTTCCGCCACCGTCAGCAGCCGGTTCAGCTCGCGCCGGGTCTCGTTCGGGACCGCGCCCTCCTGCATGGCGGCGCCGAGCGCCCCGTCGTAGGCGGCGGCGGCGTCGCCGAGGCGCCGGGTCGCGTTCCGTAACGGCGCGAAGTTCAGATACGGCACCGGCTCCTCGCGCGGCGGCGGCACGAACGTGCGCGCGGGGTCGGCCGCCGCCTCATAGCGCCCGTCGGCGAGCAGCCGGTTGTTCCGCTCGGTCTCCTCGCGCAGGCCGTCGGCGAGCGCGGCCACCTCTTCGACATAGCGCGCGACGGTGTCCCCGAACGGCGCGAACAGGAACGGCAGCACGTCGGCCTCGGCCAGCCGGAGGACGGCGCGGCCCGCGGTGCGGGCCAGCGCCACCCCGTACTCGAAGGTCGGGTCGCCGAACCGCACATAGTGGTCGTACGAGTCGTAGACGGAGTGGTACGAGCCGCCGCCGCTCTCGCCGCTGTAGGAAAGGTTGAGCGAGGCGACGCCGAGGTGCTGGAGAAACGGCGTGTAGTCGGAACCCGAGCCGAGCGCGGCTATCCGATGGTCCGATGCCGCGTCGAGGTCGTCACCCGCGCCCCGGACGAGGCGGCGCGCGTGCAGGCGCTCGAACACGCTGAGCCCGGTCTGCGGGTCCGTCACGTCGCGCGCGATGTCGTTGATGAAGCGTTCCAGCGAGTGCGAGCCGCCCATGTTCAGGAAGCCTCGGCTGTTGCCGTCGGTATTGATGTAGGCCACCGCGCCGCCCCGCAGCGTCTCGGCGTGCAGCTCGGCCCATTCGGTCGAGCCGATGAGGCCGGGTTCCTCGGCGTCCCACGCCGCGAAGACGATGGTCCGCTTCGGCCGCCAGCCGCCGCCCGCGAGCTCGCCGATGGCGCGCGCCTCCTCCATCAGCGCCACGAGCCCGCTGATGGGGTCGCGGGCGCCGTTCACCCACGCGTCGTGGTGGTTGCCGCGCAGAATCCACTGGTCCGGCGCCTCCGCGCCTGCCAGCTTCGCAATGACGTTGTACGCCGGCTCCAGATCCCAGTCGAACGCCACCTCCAGCTCTACCGCCGCCGGTCCCGGCCCGAGGTGATAGGTCAGCGGCAGCCCCCCGCGCCACGCCGGCGGGGCAACCGGGCCGCCCAGCGCCCGCAGCAGCGGCTCGGCGTCGGCATAGGAGATCGGCAGAACCGGAATGGTGGTGAGAGTCGGCGCCTCGTCGAGGGCCAGACGCTCGGCCGTCTCCGTCGCCCCCACGCCGGGCGTGAGCGGATCGCCGGGGAAGAGCGGCATGTCGGCCACCGAGCCGCGCTGCACGCCCTCGTCCATGCGGTAGGCGCCGGCGGGATAGACGTCGCCCTGCACGTAGCCGTCGTCCCGCGGGTCCGAGTAGATCAGGCAGCCGATGGCGCCCCTCTCGGCCGCGACCTTCGGCTTGATGCCGCGCCACGAGCCGCCGTAGCGGGCGATGACGATCTTCCCCGCGACGTCGATGCCGCGCCGCGCCAGCTCGTCGTAGTCGTCCGGCACCCCGTAGTTGACGTATACCAGCTCGCCGGAGACATGGCCGTCGATCGAGTAGGCGTTGTAGCTCGGGAGCTGCTCGTCCACCTGGCCGGACGTCCGGTCCTCGGCCAGCACCGGCTCGGCGAGCGCCGCGGTGTAGCGCGACGGGGCGGTCATCTCCAGCCGGCGGAGTCGCGGGGTCGGAAAGAGAACCTGAAACGTCTCGATCCCGGTGTCGTAGCCCCATTCCCGGAACCGCTCGGCGACGAACTCCGCCACCTCCTTCCCGAAGGGCGATCCCACGTGATGAGGCCGCGAGCTGAGGTGCCGCAGCCACCCTCGCAGGTTGTCGGCGCTGAGGGCCGCGTCGAAGCGCGCCTCCAGGTCACGGTGCTCGCGCGCCCGCTCTTCCGTGAAGCCCGGCAGCGCCTCCTGGGCCGCCACTCCCGCCGGCTGGAACGCCAGCAGCAGTCCGATGCCGCCGGCGCAGAGTCTCCAATGTCGTCGCATGTCATCTCCCGCCAAGGTTCATCCGGCTCGTCGAGCCGACACCCGAGCGATGCGCGGCTAGCCGCGCCCAGCGCCCCCTGCCGACGCCGCCTCGGCGCCCTCCGCCGCTTCCGGCACGGCCGCCGCACGACGGAACTGCTTGCTCAGGGCCAGCCCCTGACGCTGGTAGGACGAGCCGATCGACGCCCCGTAGATCTTCTCGGGCACGTCCAGGAGCCGGCTGTAGACGACCCGGCCCACCGCCTGCCCGTGCTCAATGACGAACGGCACCTCGTGCGCCCGCACCTCCAGCACCACCCGGGTTCCCTTGTCGCTCTCCCCGTACCCGAACCCCGGATCGAAGAAGCCCGCGTAGTGGATCCTGAACTCGCCGACGGACGGATCGAACGGCACCATCTCCGCCGCGCAGTCGGGCTGCACGACCACCCGTTCGCGCGAACCCAGGATGTAGAAGTCTCCCGGGTTCAGGATGAGGCGGTCGCCGGGGAGGTTCCGAATCTCGTTCCAGAAGGCGGCGGGATCGTAGTGATCCACCCTGCGCATGTCGATGAGGGGAGCGTTCTTCCGGCCCCGGTAGCCCACGACGTCCGACGCGCCTCTCCCCCGGAGGCTCACCGACAGCTTCACGCCCTTCCGGATCTCCGCTGGTGCCGGATCGTCGTCTTCGAGATAGATGAGGTTCTCCGCCTCGTCCAGACGCTCCAGCAGGGCGTCCGTCGGGGGCGGCTTCCCCCGCACGAACCGCAACTGCGACAGCCTGACACCCTGCTGCACGATGACGGAGAACGTCCGCGGGACGATCTCGGCGAACAGCGGCCCCGAGTAGCCGTCCGGCACCCGCTCGAACTCGGCGCCGTAGTCCGTGATCAGCCGCGTGAACACGTCGAGCCGGCCCGTCGTGCTCTTCGGATTGGCCTTCGCCGACAACCCGCGCGGCAGCCGCAGGCTCTCAATCAGCGGCGCCAGGTAGACGCACCCCTTTTCGAGCACCGTCGGCGACGACAGATCCAGCTCGGCCATCGACAGCACGTCGAGCTTGCGCTCCACCGTGGAGCGCCGGCCCGGCAGGAAGCTCGCCTGGAGGCGGTAGGCGACCGCACCCAGACGGAGATCGAGGCTCGCCGGCTGAACCTGGTCGTCGGCGACCGGTTCCGCGGCGGCAATGCGGCCACCTCGAATGAGCGCCCAGATCTGCTGGTACGGCAGGACTCCCGTCGATACCGCGGGGAGTACGTCCCGCGCCAGCTCGGGGAACAGCGTCGTTGCCCGGTTGTCCGCCTCGGCCATCACCGGCATCTTCCCGACCAGGTGTCAACGAAGACCGGCCCGGTCATGCAGCTCCTCCCGCGTCGGCTTGCGACCGTCGACCCACTCCAACTTCCGCGGATCCGGCGCCCGCGCAAAAAAGCCATTCATCGCAACGTCGTACTCGTCTTCGTAGCGTCGCATCCTCTCGAGGTGGCCCGCAATCCACTCCGAGACGCTGCGCTCGTTCTCCGCTGCCCGAAGCCGCACCCATCGGGCGAGATCATCGGGCAACGTAATGTTGACGCTCTCCATCGCGATCCTCCAGCCTTCCCCGAGCACGAAATAGTGTGACACGGAACCCAGTCGATGGGACGCCTCCAGCCGTCCCGGTCCTGGCGCGCTCCTGCAGATCCCGTTCGCCGCCTCTCCCGCGCCCGCCAACACGCCCGCCGTGCTACGCTTGGGACGCTTCGAACAGACGGGTCGGCAGAAGGAGAAACGCGATGCGAGCAGGGGTGCTGTTCGGCGTTCTGGTGATGGCGGCGTGTGGCGGCGCGGAGCCGGAACCGATGGCCGAGCCGGAGGCGCCGCCGAGCGCGGGGACCATCGAGCGGCTCGATCCGGCCCTCGACGCGCTCGTGCCGGCCGACGCCGTGATCGAGGAGCTGGCTGGGGGGTTCGGCTTCACCGAGGGACCGGCGTGGGTCGATGACGACGGCGGCTTCCTGCTGTTCAGCGACATCCCCGGCAACCGCATCGTGAAGTGGGCGCCGGACGGGACCGTCAGCGACTTCCTGGCGCCGGTCTACGAGGGCGACCACGAGGACGGGCGGCTGGTCGGCTCGAACGGCATCACCGTAGACCCGGACGGGAACGTGGTCTTCACCGAGCACTTCAACGGCCGGATCTCCCGCGTGGCGGCCGACGGGACGCGGAGCGTGGTCGTCGACAGCTACGACGGCGGCCGTCTGAACAGCCCCAACGACCTCGACTACCACTCCGACGGCTCGCTCTACTTCACCGACCCGCCCTACGGGCTGCCGAGCCCCGAGGCGCGGGAGCAGGACGCGAACGGCATCTACCGGCTGAGCGCGGACGGCGAGCTCGTCCGCCTCGCCGAGCAGACCGGCCCGAACGGCATCGCCTTCTCGCCCGACGAGTCGCGCCTGTACGTGGCGGACAGCAGCACGCAGCAGTGGATGGCGTATCCGGTGGCCGAGGACGGCACGCTCGGCGAGGCCGAGCTGCTGCTCGACGCCAGCGGCTCGGAGGAGAGCGGCGCGGCCGACGGCCTGAAGGTCGACGAGCAGGGCAACCTGTGGGCGACCGGCCCCGGCGGCGTCTGGGTCATCGCGCCGGACGGGCGTCATCTCGGCACGATCATGCCGGACCTGGTCCCGGCCAACGTGGCGTGGGGCGATGCGGACCGGCGCACCCTCTACATGACCGCCCGGACCGGGCTGTACCGCATTCGCGTGAACGTCGCCGGCGACCGGTAGGAATCTTGCGCCATTGCCACAGGCTTATGGGAGGTCGACCATGCGCTATACCTGTATCGCTGCGTTCGCGGCGGCGTTGACGATCGGTCTGGCGGCGGCCCCGGTTGCCGCCCAGGAAACGGACGCGGGCTGGGTCCAGCCGCGGACGCCGTGGGGGCACCCGGACCTGCAGGGCATCTGGGACCAGACCACCGGCACCCCGCTCGAACGGGCGGCGGACGCCGACGACCGCGAGTTCCTGACCGAGGAGGAAGCGGCGGAGCGCGAGCGGCGGCGGTTCGCGGCGTTCGACGCACCTCCGCGAACCGGCAGCCCCGGCAACTACGGCTCGCAGTGGCGCGACGGGTCGCGCAACGCCCTGGCCCGCACCTCGCTGATCGTCGATCCGCCCGACGGGCGGATCCCACCGCTGACCCCGGCGGCGGAACAGCGCGCCGCCGAGAACCAGGCGCGCCGGCGCGACCATCCCGCCGACTCGTGGGCCGACCGCAATCTGTGGGAGCGCTGCATCACCCGCGGCACGCCCCGGGTGCCCAACAACTACAACAGCAACATCCTGCTTCTCCAGACCCCGGACGCGGTGGTCATGCTGAACGAGATGATCAACGAGACCCGCGTCGTTCCCCTCGACGGGCGCCCTCACGTCGCCTCCGGCGTCCGCCTGTGGAACGGCGACTCCCGCGGCCGCTGGGAGGGCGACACGCTCGTCGTCGAGACCACCAACTTCAGCGCCCAGCAGGTGTTCCGCGGATTCCCGGTCGAGAACCTGCGCCTGACCGAGCGGTTCACCCGCACCGGGCCGGACAGCATCGACTACGAGATGACCCTCAGCGACCCGACGACCTATACGCGCGACTGGACCGTGGTGCTGCCCATGATCGCGAACGGCGGCGGCATGTACGAGTACGCCTGCCACGAGGGGAACTACGGCATGGAGGGGATTCTCGCCGGCCATCGAGCCGAGGAGCTCGCGAGCCAGTGACTCGAGCCGGGGTCGACCCGCCGTCGCCGCTGCCGGCCGTCGCGCCGTGGCCGGCGCCGGGCGGCAGCAATGGCCCTGCTCGGGCTGGCCCTCGCAACAGCGAAGGCCCCGTCCGTAAGGCTGCCCGTCGTAACGAACGGATGGGAAGACGATGACAAGTCCCCGGATCGCTGACTTGACCGTAAACGAATTCAAGCAGCTCGTGCGGGAATCCGTGGTCCAGTCCATCGCCGGGTTGCTCCGCGATCCGGACGGCGGATTGCGGCTGCGCGAAGATTTCGCCGAGGAGCTGGAGCGTTCGCTCGCAGAGGTCGACGCCGGCGGCAGAACGACGAGCCTTTCGGATGTCGCTGAGCGGCTTGAGTCGTCGCGGTGAGTTGTGACGTCGAGCTAACGCCGACGGCGGAGGACGACCTCGACCGCCTGGATGCGACCGTTTCGGATCGCGTCATCGCGAAACTCAGATGGCTGGCCGAGAACGCGGACACCGTCCGGGTTGAGACACTGTCGGGCAAGTGGCGGGGTGTGTGCAGGCTGCGGGTGGGCGACTATCGTGTGATCTACACTCGCGACTTGCCGGCTAGACGGATAGTCGTCCACTTTGTCCGACACCGTAGCGATGTGTACAAGACCAGCGCGAAGTAATCGTGGCCGCAGTGGGATGCCGAAGCAATAGAGGACATGGCGTCCTGAGACCATCAACAGGTCAACATCGACTGGCCGGCTCGGTCTCGCGGGCTTCAGGGCTGGCTGAAGGACGATAGGGGAACGACCCACCCCTTGCTGGCGCCTCCCGGGCGCTCGGGCCGCCGGAAGGGTCCAGGATGTGCTCCTTCGCTCGCCTGGAGGGCGGCAAACGGAGATTAATCAGGGATGTCGTTGAGCGCTTGGCTGCGAACCGCCGCCAATGAACGTCTCGATCGCCGGTCGCCGCCCGAACGGTTCGAGTCCCCGTCGGACGTCGAGGGCTTCTTCGCGGCCTGTGACGCGCGGGAAGGCTCCGGCATCGAACCTCACTGGGAGCGGCACCTCGCAGTAATCCGAGAGTCGCGGGGCCGCGGCACCGCTATCGAATGACGTTCGTCGACACCAACGTCGTCATGTACTCGGTGGGCCGACCGCATCCGTTGCGGCAGCGGCCAGCGAGTTCTTCGCCGAAACGGCCGGCAATCTAACACCGCTATGCACCTCGGCGGGGTCGACGACTGGGCCGCGGATGGCCCGAGACCCAGGATGGCCCGGGTTGCGAGCTGCATTGACATCCGAAGGCCTGAAGTCACAGGCTTTGCATATGCTCGCTGGCGAACGCGGCGCGACGCGACCGGCCCGCCACGCCCGGCTCTTCCGGAACGGGCGGAACCAGGCTCTTCGGATCCCACGCGAGTTCGAGATGGCGGCCGACGAGGTCATCATCTACCGTGAAGACCACGTCGGCGCTCGCGGCCGGTTGCGACACCCTGCTGACGGAAGATCTGCAGGCCGGACAACGTGTGTCCGACTTGACCGTCGTCAATCCGTTCGTCTGAAGCCGTTCGCCGTTCAGCTCCTGAACCTCGATCGTCTCGCAGGTCAGTGCGGCGGGAGGGACGGCCTCAGTTCCTCGAACCAGTTGACGACCACGTGTATGCGTTCGGGCGCGGCGGCCGCGGCCTCCACGTCCGCGGCATCCGCGCTGCCGATGCCGCCGGGACCGACGATGTAGGCCAGCGTCCCGTTCTCGGACATCGCGTTGGCGCGGAGGGCCTCCCCGGCCTGGTCGAAGAAGAGCGGCACGGGGGGGCCCGTCGTCGCCGGTGCGCGCGGATCGACGCCGACCGCCAGCAGCGAGCCCCGGTCGCCGTAGAGCAGGTAGCCGGCCTCGAGGTAGCCCAGGCCGATGGCCTGCTCGACAATAACCCCGACCTCGCCGCTCGCGGGCGAGTAGACGGCCACCAACCCGTCCTCCAGGTTCGCCCGGCCGCCTCCCGCCCGCGCGATCGTGAAGACCAGCTCGTCTCGGCCCGGCACGACGTGGGGCCAGACATGGGCGTAGTCGCCGCGCTGCTCGTCGAGCCGGGTGAGCGCGCGCGGCGGCCCGCCGGCGGCCGGCACCTGCATCAGTCCGCTCCCGGCTCCGCGGGACAGGACGGAGTAGACGATGGAACCGTCGGACAGCCACACCGCCTTGGCGAAGAACTCGCGGTCCGCCTCGAGAATCGTGTAGCGGGTGCCTCCCGCGAGGGGGACCTGGTTGAGGGTCCATCGGTCTCCGTCCCGCAGCTGGAACACGAGGCTCCGGCCGTCCGGCGCGACCGCGATCGGTCCGACCGCGCCCTCGGTGCCGGAAATCGGCGCCGCGTCGAAGGCGTCGAGGGTGCGGACGTGGAGCCGCGTCTCGCCGGCGTCGTCGACGCCGTAGACGACGTGGCGCCCGTCCGGCGACACGGTGAGGGCGCCGGTGAGGGATTGCCCCGGCGCCAGATCGATGGTGAAGCGCTGGACCGGGAGCGGCGGCGCACCGGCCGCCGGCTTCAGCGTCCAGACCGCACTCGCAGTCACCGCCGCGGTGACAATCAGGCCGAGGGCGAAGCGCCATCCCGCTGCGGGGGCGCGGCCGGCCGGGGCTCCCGCGGCGGCCGGCTCCGGCTCGGGCTCGGGCTCGTCCGACTCGCCGGTCGGATCGATCCACCCCAGCTCGCGCTTCAGGTCGCGCATCGTCTGCCAGCGGTCCTCGGGGTCCTTGGCGAGGCAGGTCCGGACCACGCGGTCGAGCCGGCGCGGAATCGGGGTCTCGGCGTCGCGGAGCGGGGCCGGCGCGTCCTTCAGAATCGCCCCGATGACGCTCGCCTGGCTGGGGCCGTCGAACGGCCGCCGCCCCGCCACCATCTCGTAGAGGGTAGCGCCGAAGGAGAACACGTCCGACCGGGCGTCGGCGGGCCGGCCGCCGAGCTGCTCGGGCGACATGTAGTGCAGGGTGCCGAGGATGCTCCCCTCCATCGTCAGGGCGGTGCGGGCGGGTTCCGGCGTCAGCGTGCCGGGGGGGCCGGCCTCGTGCTGCTTGGCGAGGCCGAAGTCGAGCAGCCTGACCCCGGTCTCGGTGAGCATGACGTTGCTCGGCTTCAGATCGCGGTGCACGATGCCCTGACGGTGCGCGGTGTCGAGGGCCTCGGCAATCTCCACCGCGATGGGCAGGGCCTCGGCGACGGGCACGGGCCCGCGCTCGACGCGCTGGGCGACCGTCTCGCCGTCGAGGAACTCCATGACCAGGAAGTCCATCGGCGGGCCGGCCGTCGACGGCCGCTCGCGTCCCACGTCGAAGAGGGTGCAGATGTTGGGATGGTTGATGGCGGCGACGGCGCGCGCCTCGCGCTCGAAGCGCTCGCGCTGCTCGGGGCTGTCGGCGACGTGGGCGGTCAGCACCTTGACGGCGACGGTGCGGTCGAGGCGGGTGTCCGTGGCCCGGTAGACCTCCCCCATGCCGCCGGCGCCGAGGGCGCCGACTACCTCGTACGGCCCGAGCCGGTCGCCCGGCGCGAGTGTCGGCATGGCGGCGTCAATCCGTTCGATCGTTCGTACGGTCCACGCCTGAACGATGAATCACGAGAACCATCGAAACTGCATACTATTTGAAATCCACACAAGCCGTGGAACAGGCGGGGCCGCGGCGCAGCCACTGGCGGCCGAAACCGATTGCCCCGGGCAGGGTTCAAGACCGGAGCGGAGGAAGACGCGAGCGACACGCTATGCGTCGCCCACGAGGCCCGAGCCGCCACGGCGCTGCTGCATCGGAAGCATCCGGACCGGCACTACGAGTCCGGACGCGTGCCGGGCGCCCGCCGCCGTCCGCCGAGCCACGCGAGCAGCAGACCGAGCAGGCCGGCGCCCGCTGCCGGCAGCGCGGGAACGGGTTGAAGCGGCGTCCCCGCCGCCTCGTCAGACCAGTCGCCGGCGCCGCCGGCGTTGCTGGCACGGACCCGCACCGTGTAGACCACGCCGTTGGTCAGCCCCGGGAGCGTGGCCGAGGGCGTCGCGACGGTCTGCTGCCGCGCGTCGGAGTACTCTTCCGGGCCGGACCTCCACTGAACCGTGTAGCTGTCCGCGTCCGGAACCGCCATCCACGACACTTCGAGCATCCCGTCCCCGGGGGTCACGACGAGCTGCCCGGACCGCGCCGGCGGGGTCGGCCCGGCGTCGCGTATCGTCACCTCGACCGAGGACGGCGTGCCCGCCGCCACCGTCGAGGGCAGGCTGCCCAGCGCGACCGTGAACGTCTCGTCGTCGTGGTCGACGTCGTCCGCCGTCGTGACCTCACCCGTGCCGGTGGTCGAGCCGCCGTCGATGGTGATGCTCTCCAGCGCGCCGTGGTCGTCCGGCTCGGCCGTGCCCGCCGTCAGCGTCAGCGGAATCGTCACGTCGTCCGCCGGCGCCTCCGACAGGGTCGCGGTCACCGTCACCGGGCTCGCCTCATCGACCGGATTGGGAGACGCCGACAGGCTCACCCTCGGCCGCGCCTCGGTCGCGGTGAGCACGAAGGTCAGCCGCGCCATGGGCTCGTTCGAGAACTTGCCCGTGCCCCCGATGCGGGTGATGACGCCCTGCGGGTCGGTGGCGGGATTGTCGAGCGAGAACTCCTCCCCCTCCTCGGTGCCGGCGTCGTAGGGAAACAGGTCGATCTCGACACGTCGCTCCCATTGGTCCGACGCGTCGAGCAGCGAACGCCCGTCGATGCCGACGAACCAGTCGGGGCTGGGCCCGATCATCGACAGCAGGGTGACCAGCGGATGGTCCCTGGTGACGTCGATCGAGAAGGTCGCGCTGCCCGTGCCGCCAAAGATGACGCTCTGGCTGACGATCGCCGCGGCGTGGGGCGAGGCTGCGAGCTCGGACCGGAACCTGCCCGTGAAGCCGGTCTCCGCCACCTGCTCGACCCCCCGAGAGGCCCGGCCGCCGCTCTGCCAGAAGGTCACGTCGTCGTTGTGCACGGCGCCGATGAGCGTCGTGAAGTGCGCGTTCGAGACGACGCCGCCCGGCGTGCTCTCGAGGGTCCAGTTGCCCTGGAAGGTCACCTCGTAGGTGGCCGCGGGTGCGCCGCCGTCCTGCGCCGCGGCCGGGGGGGCCGGCCAGAGAATGCCGCCGGTTGCCACCAGGCCCGCCATGACTTACCGCCATTTTTTTCTTGGCTTATCGCTGTGTCTCATCGCCTCACCCGTGGATCAATCCCGCCAACGCGCCGGGAATCCGCGCGGTCCTGGCGCGACCTTGCGGTCGCGTTGGGAGTTTCGCCGACGCGAAACTCCTGCGGCGCAGGCTCGCGGCGCCGGTCGGCTCGGCGCCCGGGGGCGGGGAGACCCGGGCGCCAAGCCCGGCTGCTACTGCCCCGCCTCGCGATCGCGGGCGCGGGCCGAGACGAGCAGGTTCTCCATGCCGTAGTTGCCCTCGTGGCAGGCGTACTCGAAGAGCGGGCTGTCCGACCGCTGCATGACCACCCGCACCGACCACGGCTGCGCGAACGCCGCGGCGTCGTCGACGGTGTACTCGTAGACCAGGCGGTCGGCGTCCAGCCGGGTGAACCGCTCGACCAGCCGCATGTCGGGGCCGGACCCGCGGAAGCTGGTCTTGTCGGTGAAGTTCCGGCTCTCGACGACCAGGGTGTCCCCTTCCCACCGGCCGCGCGAGTCGCCCTTCCACTGCCGGACCTGGTCGGGCAGATGCGGCGAGCCGTCGAGGGGGACGACGCGGGCGTCGTGGACCATCTCGTTCAGGATCACGACGTGGTCGGCGGTCTGGAACAGCTGCATGTTGTTGTTGTACGCACTGGGGTTCATCGGCGGACCCGAGTTGAACCCCATGATGCACCGCTCGAACGCCCCGCGATCCTCGGGTCCGAACGCATCGCGTCCGAGCAGCATCTGCCGCCGCTCGCCGCGAGCCTGGGCCTCGGCGCTGCGCGCGGGAACCTTCCCGTCCGGCGGGTCGACCAGCAGCGACGTCCGGCGTTCCTCGCCGATGGAGGTGCCGCGGTCGTACCAGAAGTTGTTGTAGCCGCCGGACACCGGCAGCCGGCCGTTCTCGTCGCGCCACAGGTCGACGTTCTGCGCGTCCACCCGCTCCTGCTCGAATGCGGCCGCCTCCTCCGGCGTCAGCGTCGCCCGCCCGGCGAAGTCGTCGGGGCGCTCGAAGGGAATGGCGCTCCGGAAGTCCCAGACCCCCTGGAGATCCCGCGCGGACGCCTCCCCCTCGGCCGTCTGGCCGGCCGCCGCGGCCGTCGCCAGCAGCAGGCTGCAGACTGCCGTTCCGATGCCCCGCACGATTGCGTGTCGCGTCCTCATGCCTGTCCTCCTCGCACCTGCCGCGCCGCGGCCCGGCGCCCGTTTTGCCGTGATGCTGTCATCGGCCGCGCCGACGCCAGCGTCGGAAGTCGAAATCACTCGCCCATTGAAGGTCATCGCGTGCGGCGCCGCTCTGCCGCCCATTCGTGCCCGGCGAGGCCGTGGCGAGAACTCCGCGGCTCTGCGAGCCCACGGCCCGGCAATCGGAGCCCGCGGCTCCGATTGCCGCCCAACCGACCCTGCCCGCGGTCTGCACCGCTTCTACGACGCCGACGCCTGGTCCTCGTACCGGTTGCGGAGCGTGCCGACCCCGTCGATGGTCACCTCCACGGTGCTGCCCGGCTTCATCGACCCGACCCCCACCGACGTGCCGCAACAGATGACATCGCCGGGGTGCAACGTCATGTCCTGCGAGATCGCGCTCACGACGCGGTCCGGCGGAAAGAAGAGATCGGTCACCGGATAGTTCTGCCGCTCCTGTCCGTTCAGCACCGTGCGGATCGACAGCGACAAGGGGTCGAGGCCGGTCGCCACCGCCGGGCCGAAGACGCCGAACGTGTCGAAGCTCTTGGCCCGCGTCCACTGCGGGAACGACGGGTCCTTCCCGAGAATGCCGACCGCGGTGACGTCGTTGACGCACGTATAGCCGAAGATGCAGGCGGCGCCCCCGGTCGCGTCGACGGCCCGGCACTCCCGGCCGATGACGATGCCCAGCTCGCCCTCGAACACGACCTTGCCGTCGTACGAGCGCGGCTTGCGAATCGTGCCCCCGGGGCCGAGATACGAGCCGTTGGCCTTGATGAAGTACAGCGGCTCGGGCGGCTCGGTCTGCCCGGTCTTCTTGGCCATGGCCCGGGAGTTGTTCCACAACGCCACCATCTTGCCGGCCGGCGCGGGGGGCAGCAGCACGACGTCGTCCACCGACAGGGTCGCGCCGGACGCGACGGGATCCGCGAACATGTCGCCGGTGTGGACCGCGATGATATCGCCGGACAACGTGCCGAACCCGGTGGTCCCGGCGTGCTCGAAACGAATCCACTGCGCCATGTCGTCTCCCCGATGCCCTCGCACTGCGGGCACCGCGCGCGGTATGCCCGTGCCCGATTTAACTATACTCTGGAGCAGTCGGGAACCCGGACAGGAGGCATCCGTGCATCGTCAGCCCATCACTCTCGCGCTGCTCCTGGTCATCGTCTTCACGGGAGGGGCGTCGGCCGGGAACGACTGGCCGCAGTTCCGCGGGCGTCACGGAGGCGTGGCCGAGGACCATCCCGCGCTGCCGGACACCTGGGGCCCGACCCGGAACGTCGTCTGGCGCGTCGAGGTTCCCGGCCGCGCGTGGAGCTCGCCGATCGTTGTGGGCGACCAGGTGTTCGTGACCTCGGTCGTGAATACCAGCGGGGTCGAGACACCCATCAAGCCGCTGAGCCAATATCAGTCCCGCTCGTTCGACGGACCGATGACCGGCGACAACCTCGAGACCCCCGAAGTCCCGCTGCGGTGGGTGCTGTACGCCCTTGATTTGGAGACCGGGCAGGTGCGGTGGGAACGCACCCTGCACACGGCGGTGCCGGGCTCGAAGCACGAGAAGAACAGCTATGCGTCGGAGACCCCGGTGTCGGACGGCGAGCGCGTGTACGTCTACCTGGGGTACGTCGGTCTCTTCGCCTTCGATCTCGACGGCACCCCGCGCTGGCGCCGGCCGGTCGAGACGTACGAGATGCGGCAGGGCTGGGGCACCGCCTCGTCGCCGGTCGTGCACGGCGATCGGCTGTTCCTCGTGAACGACAACCTGGAGCAGTCGTTCCTCGCCGCCTACAGCACCACCACCGGCGAAGAGCTGTGGCACGTCGACCGGGACGAGGCCTCGAACTGGGCCACCCCGTTCGTCTGGGAGCACGATTTGCGGACCGAGATCGTGACGACCGGGACGGGGGGCGTGCGGTCCTACGATCTCGACGGCAACCTGCTCTGGGGACTGACGGGCATGTCGTCGATTCACGTGGCGACCCCGTTCGCCCGCCATGGCCTGCTCTACGTCAACTCGGGCTACACCGCCGATTCGAACCGGCCGGTCTACGCCATCCGGCCCGGGGCCGCCGGCGACATCACGCTGGCCGCGAGCGCCACGAGCAACGAGTTCGTCGCCTGGTCGCACCCCCGGCTCGGCTCCTACAACCCGTCGGCCCTCGTCTACGGCGACTACCACTACACCCTGCTCGATCGCGGCATTCTGATCTGTCACGACGCGCGCACCGGCGAAGAGGTCTATCCGCGCCAACGGGTGTCGCCGGGCGGCTCGCTGTTCACCGCCTCGCCCTGGGCCTACAACGGCCGGATCTTCGCCATCAGCGAGGATGGCGACACCTACGTCGTCAAGGCGGGGCCCGAGTTCGAGCTGCTCGGCGTCAACCCGCTCGACGAGTGGACCCTCGCGACCCCCGCCGTCGCCGGCGGCAGCCTCATCGTGCGCACCGTGTCGGCGCTCTATCGCATCGCCGAGCGCTGAGGCCGGGCGGCCGGACATCGGGCGCGGTGCGCCAGCGGCCGGCCCACGAATCGTCGCCTGCCGGCTCCGCGCTCCTCCCACTCCCGGGAGTCCGCGGCCGTTCTACGGCGCAGACTCGTGGCCGGAGGACGCCGCGAGGGCCGGCAGCCCCTGCGCCAGCCTTTCCAGCGCGGCGGTGATGTCCTCGAACGCGGCGGCGAACGAGAACCGCAGGAAGCCCTCGGCGATCTCGCCGAAGTCGCGGCCCGGCCCCAGCGCAACCTGCGTCCGCTCGAGAATCTCGAACGCGAGCCGGAGCGAGTCGCGCCCCAGATGCCGGGCGTCGGCGAGCACGTAGAAGGCTCCGGTGGGGGTGACGGGGACGGCGAGGCCGAGCCGGCGCACGCCCTCGACGAGCACTCGGCGGCGCCGGTCGTACTCGGCGACCATCATCCGCCGGTGCGGCTCGCCGGCTTCGAGCGCGATGAGGCCGGCCGTCTGCACGAAGTGAGAGGCGGAGATGAACAGGTTCTGCTGCAGCGACACGAGCTGGCGCATCGCCGACTTCGGCGCGATGACGTAGCCGAGGCGGAAGCCGGTCATCGCGTAACGCTTCGAGAAGCCGTCGAACACGAAGCAGCGGTCGGTCATCCCGAGCGGCGAGGTGGCGACCGCGCCGTCGTAGAGCAGCCCGTCGTAGACCTCGTCGGACAGGATCGGTACCCCGAGATCGGCCAGCCCGCGCATCACCTCCGGGGGTTGCACCGCCCCCGTGGGATTGGCCGGCGAGGCCACCAGGATGCCCCGGGTGCGCGGGGTGACCGCGGCCCGCACGCGGTCGACGTCGATGACATAGCCGTCGTCGGGAGAGGTCGGAACCAGGACCGGCCGGCCGCCGCACATCGCCACCATGTTCGGGTAACACGGATAGTGGGGCGTGGGCAGGATGAGCTCGTCGCCGGGGTCGAGGAGCAGGCTGGCGACCATGAGGAGGGCGGGAGACGTGCCGCTGGTGACCATGATCTGCTCCGGAATGATCGCGGTCCCGCGCCGCCGTTCGCAGTCGGCGGCAATCGCCTCGCGCAGGCGGTAGAGCCCGCGGCTGTCGGTGTAGTGGGTATCGCCGGCGGCGACCGCGGCGGCGACCGCATCGGCGACCTCGGGGGGCGGGGGGAACCCCGGCTCGCCGACCCCGAGCTGCAGCACCTCGAGGCCCGCGCGGGCCATCTCCATGCCGCGCTCCATCACTTCCATGGCGAGGAACGGCGAGATGGACTCCATGCGGGCCGAGTAGGACATGAGCGATCACCCTGGACGAGAAGACGACTATCCTGATGGGGACCGATGCCGATCGAAGCCGTCGACGATCCCCTGGACCCGCGGCTCCACGACTTCCGCGCCGTGCCGGACCCCGTGCTGTTCCGCCAGCGCGGCCTCTTCGTCGCCGAGAGCCGGTTCGTGGTGCGAGAGCTGCTGGTCCATCCCCGCCTGATCACGCGATCGCTGCTGGCGACGCCGG
The DNA here is from genome assembly GCA_965206705.1 of Vicinamibacterales bacterium. Classification (GTDB taxonomy): domain Bacteria; phylum Acidobacteriota; class Vicinamibacteria; order Vicinamibacterales; family UBA8438; genus JAJEEA01. The sequence continues at coordinate 868,024 of CBDBKJ010000004.1, forward strand.
CCGCGCTCGCCAGCGTCAGGGACCTGCTCGACGATCCGACCCTCGACACCCTGCCAGTGTACGTGGCCCCGTCCTCCTTGTTGAAGCAGGTCACGGGCTTCCACGTTCACCGGGGATGCCTCGCGATCGGGGAACGCCCGCCGGCGGCAACCGACGCCGACCTCCCGGTGCTCGGCACCGCCCGACTCGTGGTGGTCCTCGAGCAGGTCGGCAATCCCGACAACGTCGGGAGCATCTTCCGCAACGCCGCCGCTTTCGGGGCCCGGAGCGTCCTGCTCAGCCCGCGCTGCTGCGACCCGCTGTACCGGAAAGCGATTCGCACGTCGATCGGCGCCACCCTGCGGATTCCCTACGGCGAGATACCGGACTGGCCCGCCGGACTGCACCGGCTGCAGGCGCACGGCTACACGACCGTGGCCCTGACCCCGGACGGGGACGCCGACGATCTGCAGGCGCTCGCGACCGCGCCGCCGCCGCGGGTGGCCCTGGTGCTCGGCGCCGAGGGCGCCGGCCTGAGCGACGAGGCCGCGGCGTGCATGGACCGGCTCGTCCGGATTCCCATCGCGAACGACGTCGACTCGCTGAACGTGGCCACCGCGGCCGGGATCGCCCTGTACGCGCTGTCGAGGAGCCAGTGGTGAAACCGCAATCTGCAAACGGGCCTGTCGAACCTACGCCGTCCCGGGAGCGACTGCGGCCACGCGGATGCATCGGCCGGTCGAATGCAGCGCCCTTGTCGCGGTAGACTGCTGGACATCCGGGGGCGCGGCGTCCGGCGTACGCACACGACCTGTTCCGTGATTGCCGTCGCGCTCGAGTGATGCAGGCTCTCATTCCCTGCCGGACCCCTCGCGTTGCCGGGCCCTTGCCGCGGGTCCCTCGCCCCGTCCGCGCGTCGACGGCGCGCACCGGACCCCGATGCACCGCTGCCCGGGGCCGATGCGCTACGATACCCCGCTCCCTTGGCATGGCGACCCGGTGACGGACAGGTGCGAATCGGCTGGCGCGTCGGCGTAGTCGGGCTGCTGGCAGGGCTGGCGGCGGCGGTCCTCCTGTCCGGACCGTCGCAGGCCGCGGAGACGGTGTCGGCCCTCCGCCAGTGGGCGGACGCCCGCGGAGCGGCCGGGATGGTCGGGTTCGGCGCCGCCTACGTCGCGCTGGCGCTCCTCTTCGTCCCGGGGGCGGCGCTGACCATGGTCGCCGGCGCGGTGTACGGCATCGACTGGGGCCTCGTGGTCGTGGCCGTCGCCACCACGGTGGCCGACGCCGCCGCGTTCCTGCTCGGACGCCATGTCGCGCGCGGGGCGGTTCTGCGGCTCATGGACCGTCACCCCCGCTTCCGGATCGTCGACCGCACCATCAGCCGCGGCGGCTGGCGCATCGTCGCCCTCGTCCGTCTCAACCCCACGCTTCCCTACAGCGCCAGCAACTACCTGTTCGGGGTCACCGGAGTACCCTTCCTCACCTTCCTGACCTCGAGCGCCATCTTCACCCTGCCGGGCGCGTGGGCCTATCTCTACGCCGGTTTCGTCGGCATCGAGAGCCTCGGCGGCGAGGCCCGCGACGCCGCCGAGTGGGTGCTGCTCCTGCTGGGCCTCGCGGTCTCGGTGGCCGCCATCGCCTACGTCACCGTCCTCGCCCGGCGCGCGCTCGACGAGATGAACGGCAGCGAGCCGCCTCGCCAGGGCTAGGCTTCGTGCACGCGGACCACGGTGTTGCCGCGGCCGCGGTTGTGCTCGAACAGCTCGAACGCCTCGATGAACCGCTCGAACGGAAAGATGCGGTCGACCCGCGGCTGAATGGCCCCGGTCGCGAGGAAGTCGAGCATTTCCGCGATGTTCTGCTGGTGCCCCTCCGGATGCTCGGCCGCCCAGCCGGCCCAGATGCTGCCCATGACCACCGCCTGCTTGATGAGGATCAGGCCGGGGCGAATCGGATTCTGGCCGGCCGTGAAGCCCACCAGGCAGATGCGGCCGCGAGGCCGGATCGCCGACACCAGCGCCGCCTCGAACAGATCGCCCTGCACCATGTCGATCACGACGTCGACCCCGGCGGGGTGGCCGAGCTCGGCCGACGCCTGCCGGACCTCTTCCTTGAACCGCCGGTAGCCGTCGCGGTCCGTGCCGTAGCAGAGCACCCGGTCGGCCCCCGCTCCGGCCGGAAGCTTCCGCTTCTCGGGGATGCTGACGCCGGCGATCACCTGCGCGCCCATCGCCTTGGCCAGCTCCACCGCGGCCATGCCGACCCCGCCGGACGCCCCGTCGACCAGCACCAGGCTGTCCGCGGTCACCTCGCCGAGGATCTTCAACGAGTGGTAGGCGGGAAAGAAATTGCGGCCGAGATTGGCGCAGGCGGCGAGGTCCACCCCCGCCGGCACCCGCCAGGCCGACGCGGCCGGCACCCTCACCACCTCGGCGAGGCCGCCGATGCTCATCTGGGCGATGACCCGGTCGCCGACCTGCAGGTGATCGGCGTCGGCCTCGATGACCGTCCCGGACACGTCCATGCCCGGGACATAGGGCAGGCTCGGCTTCTGCTGGTAGAGCCCCTGCGCCTGGAGCGTATCCGGGTACTGCACGCCCGCGTAGTGCGCGCGCACGAGAACGTGCCCCGGCTCGTTCGCGGGCCGGGGAATCTCGTCGAGAGCGAGAACGTCGCGCAACGGCACCGGGGTGGGAATCGGCTTGCCGAGGTCATCGAGCCCGGCGTAGCGGTGACAACGGACGGCACGGATCACATCACTCATGCTTCAGCCCTGACTGGGAGGCAGACCCTCGGCCGGTCGCCCCGGGACGGCTCCTTGCGGTCTCCCCGCGGCCGGCGGTCGCGTCTCTACGATCTCCTCGCCGGCGCGGAGCCGCTCCGCCGCTGCGGCGCTGGCTCCTGGCAGCCCGTGGCAAAGGGCTGGGCTGCATTCGACGGTAGTGTCTCAGCGTAGCCTAGTCAGACAAGGTCGACACCCAGATCATCCATGAGTCGCGCCAAGCTGAGCATCTTCCGGAATTCAGTCTGACAGCGTCAGTGGGACACCGACTTCCGTGCAGAACGCTTCCGGTTTCATGCCATCGAGTTCTTGGGCGTTCTTCAGCACCTGGAAGTGGAACATCGCCACCTTCTGGTCATTGTCGGCCGCAATGCGTATCGCGTTCCTGTGACGGTCCCCGTGGCTCAGGCAAACCGAGACGCTACCCATTCGACGCGGGTTCTCCCGGGGGCCGCCAGTATCGTTATGATAAGGCACCGTGCCGGAACCGGACCGACGGATCGTCGACGCCCTGCGCCGGCTGCAGCTCGTCGGCGCCGACGCGACGCCGGCGATGACCCCGCTCGGCGGCGGGGTGTCGTCGGACATCTGGCGCGTCGACCTCCCCGCCGGACCCGTCTGCGTCAAGCGGGCCCTGGCCCGGCTCAAGGTCGATGCGGTCTGGGAAGTGCCGGTCGAACGGAGCCGCTACGAATGGGCGTGGATGCAGGAGGCGGCCCGCGTCGACCCGGCGTGGGTGCCGCCGCTCGTCGGCCACGATCCCGGGTCGAACTGCCTGGTGATGGGGTTCCTCGATCCCGCCGTCCACCCGTTGTGGAAAGCGCAGCTCCGCCGGGGCGAGGCGCACGAACGGACGGCCCGGCGGGTCGGGACCCGGCTCGCGGCGATTCACCGCGCGACGGCGGACCGCGCCGACCTCCGGGACCGATTCGACACCGGCCCCATCTTCCACGCGATCCGTCTCGAGCCGTATCTGCTGGCCACCGCCGAGCGGCATCCGGACCTGCGTTTGCGCCTGACCGGCCTCGCGGCGACGACGGCGGAGACGCGGCGCACCCTGGTGCACGGCGACGTCAGCCCCAAGAACATCCTCGTCGGACCCGGCGGCCCTGTCTTTCTCGACGCCGAATGCGCCTGGTACGGCGACCCCGCGTTCGACGTCGCTTTCTGCCTCAACCACTTGTTGCTGAAGTGCCTGTGGACACCCGCCTCAACGCCGGGTTTCCTCGCGTCGTTCGACGGGCTGACCGACGCCTATCTGCGCGGCGTGGACTGGGAGCGCCGCGAGCGCCTGGAAGCGCGGGCGGCGGCACTTCTGCCCGGCCTGCTGCTGGCGCGCGTGGACGGGAAGTCCCCCGTCGAGTACGTCACCACCGACCGCGACCGGAACCACGTGCGCCGCGTGGCGCGACGCCTGCTCCTGGCGCCCGTCGCCACCCTCGCCGCCGCGCGGGACGCCTGGGCGTCGGCCCTGGCCGCGGATGGTGAACCCCCACGCCACGCCGAGACCGGCGAGGGCGCCAGCGGGTTGTAGGGCCGTGCGACAGGACGTGACCGAGGGGGTTCGGTTCTCGCGGCGGGCTGTAAGGCGCCCGTGCGACAGGACGTGACCGGGGGGGTTCGGTTCTCGCGGGTAGCGGCGATGCCCCTGCCCGCGGGTGAGGGTCTCTCGCCTCGAAGCTGACGGACGAACTCCGATGACCGACCCCGCTCACCGTATCGACCGTGTCTCGGCCCGCCGCGTATGGGACTCCCGCGGCCGCCCCACCGTCGAGGCCGAGGTGCACCTGCACGGCCGCGTCTCGGGGCGCGCGACGGCCCCGGCAGGCGCCTCGACCGGCAGCGGCGAGGCCGTCGACCTGCGCGACGGCGGAGACGCCTTCGGCGGCTACGACGTCACTCGCGCCGTCCGCCAGATCCGGGACACCATCGCCCCCGCCCTGCGTGGTATCGACGCGACCGATCAGGCCGGGCTCGACGGCGCCCTGATCGGCCTCGACGGGACCCCGGACAAGCGGCGTCTGGGCGGCAACGCCTGCATCGCGGTCTCGATGGCGGCGCTCCACGCTGCCGCCGGCGCCGCCCGACAACCGTTGTGGCGGTATCTGCTGCACGGGGAGCCGGCGTTGCTGCCGCTGCCCGAGATCCAGATCTTCGGTGGAGGCGCGCACGCCGGCCGGCGGGTCGACGTCCAGGACTTCATGGTGATGCCGGTCGGCGCGGCCAGCTTCGCCGAGGCCCTCGACTGGACGGCGGAGGTCTACCGGGCGGCGGGCGCGCGGATGGCCGATGCCGGACGCCTGCAGGGAGTGGCCGACGAGGGTGGGTACTGGCCCGCCTTCGACACCAACGAGGAGGCCCTCGAGTTCCTCGTCAGGGCGATCGAGGACAGCGGGCGCATCCCGGGAGACGAGATGGCGATCTCGCTCGACGTCGCGGCCTCCGAGTTCTACCGGAACGGCCGGTATCACCTCGGCCTGGAGCACCGCGTGGTCGACAGCGACACCCTCGGCGACCTGCTGACCGGCTGGGTCGACCGGTATCCGATCGTCTCCGTCGAAGATCCCCTCGCCGAGGACGACGCCGCCGGCATGCAGCGGTTCACCGCCGCGGTGGGCGACCGCGTCCAGGTGATCGGCGACGACTATCTCGTGACGGACGCCGCGCGGGTCGAGCGCGCGGCCCGCGACGCCGCGTGCAACGCCCTGCTCGTCAAACCCAACCAGGCGGGCACCCTGACCGAGACCCGGGCCGCGTTCGACGCGGCCCGGGCCGCCGGTATGGGGACCATCGTCTCCGCCCGGTCGGGCGAGACCGAGGACGTCACGATCGCCCATCTCGCGGTCGGCTGGCGGGCGGGGCAGCTCAAGGTGGGCTCGTTCTCCCGCTCGGAACGGATGGCCAAGTGGAACGAGGTCCTCCGTATCGAAGAGGCGCTGGGTGACGCGGCGGTATTCGCCGGCGCGCGGCCGCTTCCCGTCAGTCGCCCGTAACCGCCCCGCGCAGGCGCCTCTACGGCAGGCTTCCGGCCGGGCGCGGCCCGCGGATATACTGAGTGGCCTTGACCTCCACCGGCCTGCGCCGTGGCACGGCGCGGACTCCGACAGGGTTGGTTGGCCGGGCCGCAGAGCCGCCGGGCGGCGATTTCCGGGCCAGCCGCCCATGGCCAGGGCCCCGTTGCGATGCCAGGCGGGTCCTGCCAGGGACCGTTGCCGGGTCGGTTGCGCGGCCGACGGAGCCGCCACGCGAGATTCCGGGCTGATACGTATCGGATGCTGGGGCGCGACAGAGCCCCGCAGGAAAGGTAATCGCAATGCAGAAGCAACAGGCGTGGATCGGAAGTCTCGTCGCGGCGGCGCTCCTGGCTCCGGCCGCGCCGCCCGCGGCGGCGCAGGCGCCGGATGCCGCCGCGAAGTTCGTGCAGGTGGCCAGCAGCTATCGGCTGGTCCCCAACGTCACCTACCAGCGCGCCGGCGGGGTGGATCTGAAGCTGGACGTCTACCAGGCGCGAGGCGCGGGGCCAAACCCGACCCTGCTCTACATCCACGGCGGCGGGTGGACCAACGGCAACAAGGAGAGCTCCGCCCTGACCTTCCTCCCCTATCTGGAGATGGGCTGGAACGTCGTCAACGCCGAGTACCGCATGGCCGACGCCGCCCATGCCCCGGCCGCCGTCGAGGACTGCCGCTGCGCCCTCCGCTGGATCTATCGGAACGCGGAGCAGTACGGCTTCGACCTCGACCGCATCGTCGTCAGCGGCAACTCCGCCGGGGGGCACCTCTCGCTCACCACCGGCATGCTCCCGGCCTCGGCCGGGCTCGACCGCCAGTGCCCCGGCGACCGCCGCCGGACCTGGACGACGGGCAATACCTCGACCGCCGAGCTCGAAGTGGCCGCGATCATCAACTGGTATGGCATCACCGACGTCGTCGATCTGATGCAGGGCCCGCCGGGAACGTCAGGCGACTTCACGGAGGCCTGGCTCGGCAGCCGCAGCGACCGCGGAGAAGTGGCGGCCCGGGTGTCGCCCCTGACCTACGTGCGCCAGGGCCAGCCGCCGGTCCTGACCATCCACGGCGACGCCGACAGCATCGTGCCCTACGCCCACGCCGTCCGCCTGCACGAGGCGCTCGACGGGGCCGGCGTACCGAACCGCTTGCTGACCGTCGAGGGCGGCGGACACGGCGGGTTCAGCCTCGACGAGAACCTGCACATCTACGCCACGATCCGGTCGTTCCTGCAGGCGCACGGCCTCGGCCCCGCGCCGTCGAACGACTGACGAGCAGCATTCGCCACATTATCGAGGACCATCGGCCGCGAGCGCCCATGCTCGCCCGGTGGTCCTCGCCGGATGGATTCGTCTGGTCGCACCCTCGGCTTCCCGACGCTCGCGGGAGCAGTCCCGCAGCCCAGCACTGCGCTCACCCGCTTTCTGGATTCTTCATCGCCGGAACGTCGTGCGGCGGCCAGGCCCGCGGCCGGTGGGGAGCTCGAAGACGCGGTCGGCGTGGAACCGCAGGTCCGGGAGCAGCACCGACCGCACGGTGTCGTCACGCGCCGCGGCCTGCGCCTGCCGGTAGGCGCCGTCTTCGAGCCTGTGAACCTCGATCTCCCGGTCGATCGGGTCGACGATCCAGTACTCGGGTACGCCGTATCGTGCGAACGTCCGCATCTTTCGGCCCCGGTCCATCGCCGCGGTGGAGGGCGAGAGCACCTCGACCACGATGTCGGGGGCATGCCGGGTAACGACGGCGGGCTGGACCAGGTGACAGCGCTCGGTCCGGAAGAACAGGACGTCCGGCTGCAAGACGTCGAACTCGCCGAATACGATGTCGAGAGGAGCGGCAAGCACGATGCCGCCGCGGATCGCGGCGTAACCGTCCAGAATCCGGACGATGGCGAGTACGGCCAATTGGTGGCGCGGCAACGGCGACGGAACCACGACGAGCTCTCCTCCGTGGATCTCGTAGCGGCGTCCGTCCTCCGGCATGTTCGCGAGTTCCGTGTAGCCGACCCGCGACGGCACCGTCTGCATGGACGCCATCATACAGCCAGGTTTGCGAGATTCGTGCCGCACCCGCCACGCACCGGACAGGCGTACGGGACGCACGAACGTAGCGGAAATCGCCATCCTGGATGGAATCGAAGCCGGCGGGATCTGCCACGACCGGCAAACGCGGGGATCGTTTGCACTACAATGCCGCTCCGGACCCGCGGCGAAGCCCGCTGTCGGCCGCGCGAGCCCCGGTCCGAGCCCCGCCGCGCGGCGGAGGCGGCCCGGAACGAACCGCGGCGGGTCGATCGCGATGATTCCGAACCCCGTCAGGCAGGTCGCACGGAAGCAGACCGATAGCGCCGAGCACGTGAACCTCCCGCATAGCGGCATCGTCGATCAACTCGTTGACCCAACCCCAACCCGATGACGTCGATCGTCCTCCGGTACGACATCGAGGCCCTGCCATGAAACGCACGAAACTCCTTCTCTTCGCCGCCTGTCTCGTGATGTCCGTCTCGGCCTGCCAGTCGGGGGTCCGGCGGCAAGTCGCCACGCCGGCGGCGGCAGCGCCGACCGCACCGGTCCTGCCGGCCGGCGTCACCTTGATCGAGGCGGCCGAACGTCAGCCCGGCGACGAGGTGTTCATTCCGTACCGGAAGTACCGCCTCGACAACGGCTTGACCGTGATCCTGCACGAAGATGCGTCGGACCCGCTGGTCCGCGTGGACATCACCTACCACGTCGGCTCGGCCCGCGAGGAAGTCGGGAAGTCGGGCTTCGCGCATTTCTTCGAGCACATGATGTTCCAGGGCTCGACGAACGTCGGCGACGACGAGCATTTCCGGATCGTGTCCGAATCCGGCGGCACCTTGAACGGCACGACCAACACCGATCGCACCAACTACTTCGAGACCGCGCCGGCCAATCAGCTGGAAAAGCTGCTGTGGCTGGAAGCGGACCGCATGGGCTTTCTGCTCGACGCGGTCACCCAGGAGAAGTTCGAGGTGCAGCGCGACACCGTGAAGAACGAGCGCGGCCAGCGGGTGGACAACGCCCCCTACGGCCTGCTGGGCGAACGGGTGGGCGAGGCGCTGTTTCCCGAGGGGCATCCGTACTCGTGGTCGGTGATCGGCTACGTCGAGGATCTCGATCGGGTGAACGTCGACGATCTGAAGGCGTTCTTCCTGCGCTGGTACGGGCCCAACAACGCCGTGCTCACCATCGGCGGCGACTTCGACGAGGCGCAGACCCTCGACTGGGTCCGGCAGTACTTCGGGTCCATCCCACGGGGTCCCGACGTCGCCATGCCCGAGAAGCCGGCCGTCACCCTGGATGCCGACCGCTACATCTCGCTGGAGGACAACGTCGCGCTGCCGCTCTTGCAGATGGCGTTCCCCACCGTCCACCGCTTCCACCCCGACGAGGCGCCGCTCGACGTGCTGATGTACGTGCTCGGCGTCGGCGAGACGTCGCTGCTGTACAAGAACATGGTGAGCAACCGCCTCGCCGTCCAGGCCGAGGCGAACCATGGCTGCCGGGAGCTGTCCTGCACCTTCGCCATCGTCGCCCTGCCCAATCCGACGGCCGGCCAGACCCTCGCCGACCTCGAACGGATCGCCCGCGACTCCCTCGTCGAGCTCGAGGCCCGCGGGGTGACCGACGACGACGTGCAGCGGGTCAAGACGAACATCGTCTCGAGAATGATCTACGGGCTCGAGAGCGTGGCCGGCAAGGTGAGCCAGCTCGCGAGCTACCAGACCATGACCGGCCGGCCGGACTTCATCCGGGCCGACGTCGCCCGCTACGAGAACGTGACCACCGACGAGGTGATGCGCGTGTACCGGCAGTACATCAAGGACAAGCCGGCGGTGGTGATGAGCATCGTTCCGCGCGGTCAGCTCGCGCTGCGCGCGGCCGAGGACTCCTGGCGCCGCCCCGAACGCACGCTGCCGGATGACGCCGGCGCGTCGGGCGCGGACCTGGACTACCGCCCCGCGCGCGACGACTTCGACCGCAGCCTCATTCCTCCAGCCGGAGACAACCCCGCGATTGCGCTGCCGAGCATCTGGCGCGGCGAGCTGGCCAACGGGGTGCGCGTGCTCGGCGCCCGCAACATCGAGACGCCGACCACCGCCATCAGCCTGCGTCTGGACGCCGGTCAACGCGACGAAGGGCTGGACCAGCTCGGCCTCGCCGCACTGACCGCCGGCATGCTCAACGAGTCGACCCAACGCTCGACCGTCGAGGCGCTGAGCGAGCGGCTGCAGATGCTCGGCTCGACCATCCAGTTCCGCGCCGACGACAACTACACCACTGCCACCGTGCGCTCGCTGACCAGGAACCTCGACGAGACGCTGGCCATCGTCGCCGAGAAGCTGCTCGAACCAAGGTTCGACGCCGCCGACTTCGACCGCGTGCACGCCCAGACGCTGCAGGCCATCGCCCTGAGCCGGGATCAGGCGGCCGGGGTCGCCCAGGGGGTCTACGAGCTCCTGCTGTTCGGCCGCGACAACCCCATGGCCCATCTGGACATGGGCACGCCCGAGACGGTTCGCGAGCTGACCGTGGACGACGCGCGCGCGTTCTACGCCACGCACTACTCGCCGTCCATCGCCAGCCTGGTCATCGTCAGCGACCTGGACGAGGCCGAGTTGCTGCCGAAGCTCGCGGTGCTCGAGGCGTGGCAGGGCCCGGCCGTCGAACGCGCGCCGCTCGGGCCGTTCCCCGACACCGGCGGGACCCGGCTGTACCTCGTCGACAAGCCGGGCGCCGCGCAATCCGAGATCCGCATCGGCAAGCGCGCCCTCGTGTATGACGCCACCGGCGAGTACTACCGGGCCGGCCTCGCCAACTTCGCCCTCGGCGGCGCCTTCAACAGCCGCATCAACCTGAACCTGCGCGAGGACAAGGGCTATACCTACGGCGCTCGTTCGCGGTTCAGCGGCTACGCGGACTACGGCCTGTTCACCGCCAGCGCCGGCGTGCGGACCGATGCGACGGCGGCGTCGATCGTCGAGTTCGAAAAAGAGATCCGCGGCTACGCGACGGACGGCATCACCCCCGCCGAGCTCGCCTTCACCCGCAACGCCATCGGCCAGCGCGACGCACTGAGCTACGAAACCCCGTTCCAGAAGCTGGGCTTCCTGTCCCGCATCCTGACTTACGGCCTGGACGACGAGTCTTTGGTTAGCGGGTAAAGTCGAGAAAATCCGTGAAGTGGTGTGCAGCTTCGGGGCGCATGTGTCGATACATGGAGCATGGCGAGAGAGAGCGGCGGGCGCGACGGTTCGGGGGCGCCCCCGCGAGAGCAGGATTCGCGGGACAAGCGCATCGAGGAGCTTCAGCGGGAGAACGCCAAGCTGAGCGACGATTTGGACCGCACCACCCGCGACCTGGACCGCACCACCCGCGACCTGGACCGCACCACCCGTGATCGAGACCGGTGGAAGCGACGCAGCGAAGACCTCAAGAAACAACTCGATGAGGCCCGCCGCGCCGGCAAACGGCAGGCTGCACCCTTCGCCAAGGACCGGCCGCAAGGGTCCGGCAAGCGCCCCGGCCGACGGTCCGGGACGCAGTACGGCCGGCAAGGGTCCCGACGCTGCCCGCCGAAGGTCGACGAGACCCACGGGGCGCCGGCGCCAAGGGCGTGTCCCGACTGCGGCGGCGCCGTCGAAGTGACCCGCGTCGCCGCGCAGTATCAGGAAGAACTCCCTCCGGTCCACCCCATCGTACGCCGCTTCGACATCGAGGTCGGCCGCTGCTCGCAGTGCCGCCGGCGCGTGCAGGGGCGCCATCGTCTCCAGACATCCGACGCCCTTGGCGCGGCCGCGGTGCAGCTCGGCCCCGGACTCGCCTCGCTCGTCGTCGAGTTGCACACCGAGATGGGCGTGCCGCTGGCCAAGGTCGCCGGCCTGCTGCGGACGAGGTTCGGTCTGGAGGTCACCGCCGGCGGCCTCGTTCATCTGCTGCATCGAACCGCCCGCGACGCCACACCGGTCTACCGGGAACTCTGCCGGCAGGTCCGCAACGCGCCGGTGGTCACGCCCGACGAAACGGGCTGGCGCGTCATCAAGCCCCACTGGCTGTGGACGTTCGTCACCCCGGAGACCACCGTCTACGCCATTTGCCCCGGCCGCGGGTTCAAAGATGCGGCCACCGTGCTCGGGACCGACTACGCCGGCGTGCTCGTGCGCGACGGCTGGCGGGTGTACCGGCGCTACAAGGGTTTGCACCAAAGTTGCGTCAATCACCTGCTCCAGCGTTGCAAGAAACTGAAGCAGAAGCACCCCTACAGCCCCTGGAGCTCGAAGGTCAAGGCCGTTCTCCAGACCGGCCTCGACCTTCGGGACCGCTGCCGGAACGGCGAACTGACCCGGCACGGTCTCGACTCGCTCCGCGGCCGGCTCGAGGCCCGGCTCGGTCGGCTGATCGACGCGCCGCCGCCGTTGAAGGACGCCAAGCGCTTCGCCAAGCATCTCGCCGCCGAATTCCCGGCCGTGTTCCTCTTCCTGCGCGACCCCTCGATAGACGCCACCAACTGGCGGGCCGAACAGGCCATCCGCCCCGCGGTGGTCATCCGCAAGGTGTGCGGCGGCAACCGCACCCGCAAGGGCGCCGACACCCAGCAAGTGCTCTCGACCGTCGTGCGTACCGCCCGTCAGCGCCGCCTCGACCTGCCGACGCTGACGGCCGAAATATTGCGCGCCCGCGAGCCCACCGTTCCCGAGGCCTTCAGGCTCCCGCCGCCGCCCGCGTAGGCGGGTGTCGCCCACACGGCCGCTTCGACACGCGCCCGTTCCCGCGGCCCCCACGGACAACCGACACTTCTTCATTTTCAAGGTGACTCAAGCCCATGCCGACCCTGTAATCGAATACGACGACGACTTCGTGGATCGGCAGAACGAGATCCTCGCCGCGATCTCCGCCGAAGAGCTGAACCGCCTCGCCGCGAAGCACCTGGCCATGGACGACATGATCATCGTGGTGGTGGGCGACCGCGCGACTATCCAGACCGAGCTCGAAGGTCTGGGCTACGAAATCGTGCCCTTGGGCGCGGACGGCGAACCGGTCGACTGACCGCGCGCCACGCCCCCGGGGCCGCGCGGCCGGGCATCGTGGCCGCCGGCGGGAGCCGGTGGGGTCGATACCCCACCGACCCCACCGACATCAGAAGTTGAACTGCAGCGCGAACTTGGCCAGTCGGCCGGGCATGATCGCGGTCGGCCGCAGGTAGTTCGGCCCGTAGTTCCGGTCTTCCTCGATGACCGAGTTCTCGTTCAGCATGTTGTAGACGTCGAAGATCGCCTGAACCCGCCGGTCTGCCGGGGTCCGAGCAGGAAATGGGATTTCCGGGCCAGCAGCGCTGGAAGGTCCAACGCGCGATCGACGATCGGGCACTGGCGACGTAGTCGTCACATATGACGACAACGTCGGCGACTCGGCTACGTACCACCCGCCGCAACGTGCCATCGCCGCAAGGTGTCCCGGCTGCTTTCTTACGGCGCGCCCTCCGCCGACCGGATCACCGTGATCTCGCGGTGCGCCAGATGGCTGCGGACGCGGTCGACGTTCGCCTGCCACCAGTCCGACCCGTAGAACGCCGCCTCCTTCCGCTCGAGATCTCCGGGGGTCTCACCGTAGCTCCGCACCCAGATGAACTGCGTTCGGGCATCGTTCACCCAGGCGCCCTCCACCGTGATGTCGTGCTCGCGCAGCAGCGGCGCGATGTGACCGTGGAACAGATCGAGCCAGCTTTCCATCTGCCCCTTGTTGATGGTGTAGACGCGAAGGTGGGCTATCGACATCGTCGTGTGCGGTCCTTCCGACTCTTCCGACTCGGGATCCGACGGGTTGCAGCGACGTCCCACCCCGCTCGATCGAGCTGACCTTCGCTGCCGCCCTGCTATCTCAAGGCGGGTGGGGGAATCCGGCGCATCGTCGCCTGCTCGAAGGCGTAGGCCAGCTCGATGAGCCGCGGCTCGCTGCAGGCCAACCCCGCGAAGCTGACACCGAACGGCCGGGGCTTCGGCTCGAAGCCCTCCGGCATCGGCGGGTCCGGCTCGGTCGCGACAAGGGCGTACGGCACGATCACGGTCGGGTAGCCCGGTCGAGCCGAGATTCCCGCCCCGCTCGACGCGGGAAAGAGCAGCGCATCCAGCTCGAGGCCGGTCATCACCTCGTCGATTCCATGCTCGCCGTTCAGACGCAGGTCCCGCGCGCGGTCGGTCTCGTACTCGGCGCGGGCCGCCTCCAGGTCCATCTCGTCCGCGCCGTCGAGACGGGCCTGCCCGTACTTGAGCGCGCCCGCCTGCTCGTGAGCCAGGTTCCATTCGCGGAGCTCCGTCAGCGTCTTCACGGGAGCGGTGTCGCCCAGGGTCGCGAGCCAGGCGTTGAAGTCGCGCTTCATGCCATACGAGAGCACGCTGCTCCCGCCGTTCGAGAGCAGGTTGCCGGCGGGATCGGGGTCCACGACGCTCGGGATGTCCGCCGGATCGACGATCGTGGCGCCCTGCTGCTCGAGGACCGCGATCGCGTCGGCCATCGCGGCCCTGCCCTCCTCGGACAGTCGGCTGCGTGGCTCATCGGAGCCGGGAACCGTGACCGGGTCGTAGTAGAACGCTCGCGGAATGCCGATGCGGGCCCCCTGCAGGCCGTCCCGGCGGAGAAAGACCGTGTAGTCCCGATCGGGGGGAGGCTCGCATCGCGAGGTCGCCGGGTCATTCGGGTCCGGCTCGGAACCCTCGAGGGCCCCGAACATGATCGCGGCATCGGTGACGGTGCGCGCCATCGGGCCCGCCGTGTCCTGATCGGCCGTGATCGGAATGACGCCCCAGCGGCTCACCCGCCCCACCGTCGGCTTGATACCCGCCAGCATGTTGGCGTTCGACGGGGACAGGATCGAGCCCGACGTCTCGGTCCCCACGTTCGCCGCCCAGAAGCTGCTCGCGGTGCCGATGCCGGAGCTGGAGCCGCCGGTGCCCATGACCGGGCGGCCATCGTTCGTGCCCGCCCGCGGGTCGCGGCGGGGGTCGTACGGATTCAGGCCGAATCCCCCCACCGCGCTGTAGTTTCCGGGCATCCCGCTGGCGGTGTAGTTCGCGAGCTCGGTCATGACGGTCTTGGCGAGGATGATGGCTCCGGCCTCGCGCAGGTTCGTGGTGAGCGTCGCCTCGTACGGCGGCACGTAGCCTTCGAAGGCCAGCGCGCCCCCGGTGGTCGGCAGGTCGATCGTGTGGACGTTGTCCTTGAGCGCGACCGGAATGCCGTGGAGCGGCCCGCGAACCCGCCCCTCGGCGCGCTCTGCGTCGAGTCGGTCCGCCTGCGCGAGGGCGTTGGCGTTGACCGCGATGGCGGCGTTCACACGCTCCTCGTACAAGGCGATGCGCAGCAGGTGCGCTTCCACCAGTTCCCGCGACGTGACCCGCCCCTCCTCCATCGCCTGTTGCATCTCGAGGATGGTCGCTTCAACCACGTCGAAGCGCTCTTCCGGCTCCTCCTCGACCGTGCACGAGGCAAGGAGTCCCGGCAGGAGGGCGATGGCGAGCACTAAGGCAAGACGGGCCTGCGCAGTGTCAGGACCGCAGGCGCAAGCGGAGGGAAGAGGTCTTGAAACGCCGGAGAGCGCGTGCATCACAACTCCTCCTCGCCCGGGTTCCGGCCTCGTCTCTTCACGATGCGGAATGCCGGGGCGGCCAATGCGCGGCAAGGTCGACGACCGGGAACGGACCGATTATAGGCATCTTCCGCAGCCCACGGGAACCGGCGGCCGAACGTCACCCCGCAACCACCATCCGACTTCCGCATCCCGACCCTCGGTCCGGACAAGGGCCGGCGGCTGAATCGACTCGCGCGGCGCCACCGGCTGGATCGACTCGCTCTACTGCGGATTCGGGGTGCGCCCGCCGTACACCGCTTCCAGCCTGCGAAGGAGCACTTCAGGCTCGAACCCGCAAGGGGGCCGAACTCCATGCTCCGGCCGGATACGGAGGGCCCTCGCCAGTCCGTCGACGTCGCCCCAGGGCACCAGCAGATCACCGCCGGGGTGCCACTCGCGCACCCCCCCGCTGTCCCAGGCGGCTACCGGCGTCCCGAGGGTCAGAGCCTCCAGCCCGACGATGCCGAACGGCTCCTGCCAGCGTGAGGGCATCACGAGCACGGCCGCGCGCCGGTAGGCCGCGGAGAGACGCCGGCGGTCGAGCCAGCCCAGCACCTCGACGCCTTCGGCCTCGATCTCGCGACGCAACGGGCCGGTGCCCGCCACGACGAACGGCAGTTCGGACCCCGAGAGTCGCCAGGCGTCGATCGCATCGCGGATACCCTTGGCCTCGACCACGCGTCCCGCGAAGAGGACGCAGGGTGGGCCGTCGGCCCTCGCGTCGGGGTCGAGACCGTACGCAACGGGGGGCACGACCGTGACCTGGTCCGCGGGGATCCCCACCTGGGTCAGCTCGCGCTTCATGTAGGACGACAGCACGGTCAGCCGCAGACGCCTCACCGCTTCCAGCCGCTGCGCGGTGAGCTCGAGCGTGCTCTCGAAGTAGCTCCGGTCCTCGAAGCAGCCGGCGCACACGTCGCGGCCCATCGCGTCGCCGCAGACCCGGCCGTCCGCGGTCAACTTGCCCCGTCCCGGACAGAAGAAGCGGTGGTCCTGGATAGTCACCACCGCATCCACGCCGACCGCCCACTCGAGCACCGCCGGGTTGACCACGTTGTGCACGTGCACCAGATCGGGGCGCAGTCGCGCCAGCAGGGGGGCGAGATCGGCGTCGGCGCGCCTCCTGACGTCGAGTTGCGGTACGACGGTCACCGGGCAGGGCGGGCGCACGGCGCCATCGTCACGGCCCACGGCGAGGTGCTGCTCGTGACCGTCCGACAGGGCGTCGAGCAGACCGAGCAGAGCCAGGTCGGCGCCGCCTCGGTCACTCAGTCGATCCGCGACGTGGAGAATCCGCATCGCCGTAGTGTGTCCCGGCCTGCACGGTCCAAGGCCGCGCCGGCACGACCGTCGGTCAGTAGGCTCGTTGGTACAGCTCGAGGGCCTCGCGGACACCGAACGGTCTCGGGTTGAACGTGCCCGTCCACTGCCGGGACGCGGCCTCGGCCAGAGCCGGGAGGTCCGCCTGCGGCACGCCCGCGGTGCGGAGATCGGGTGGGAATCCCCCCGATCGGCCGGCGTCGACGAGGCGGTGAACCAGACGGTCTCCGGCTCCCCCGCCATTCGATGCGGCCGCCGGCGTGCCCGCGAGATCGTGGTAGAGGTCGCCGTTGCTCTCCGCATTCCAGCCCACGACGTGCGGCAGGAGGATCGCGAGCGCGACGCCGTGCGTCATCGTGTAGCGCGCGGTCAGCGGGTTCGCGCAGGCGTGCGCGGCCCCCAGCATGGAATGCTCGATGGCCACCCCCGCGTAGAACGCTCCGAGCTGCATCGCCGCGCGCGCGTCGATGTCTTCCGGATCGGCGAGCGTCCGCTCGTAGTGGTCGTCGAGCAGCCGAAACGCGCCATGAGAGAACAGCGTCGAGACCGGGGTGCGGCGCGTCGTGACCGCGGTCTCCACCGCGTGGGCGAGGGCGTCGAAGCCGGCGGCGGCGGTGACCGAGGCCGGCTGCGACGCGGTCAGCTCGGGATCGAGGATCGCGGCCGCGAAGGCGAGCTTCGGATCGCCGCACGCCATCTTCATGTGGGTCGCGGTATCGGCGATGACCGCGTAGCTCTGGGCTTCCGAGCCGGTGCCGGCGGTGGTCGGCACCGCGATCATCGGGAGCAACGGCTTCCGGGCGAGCCCGTAGCCCTTGTAGTCGGCGATCGCCCCCCCGTTGGTGAGCAGGAGGTTGACGCCCTTGGCGCAGTCGAGGGGACTGCCCCCGCCCAGTCCGATGACGGCGTCGGGCCGGTAGCCGGCCGCGAACTCCACGCCCCGACCGACCATCGCGCCGTCGGGGTTCGCCTCGCACGCGTCGAAGACCGCGGCCTCGACGCCGGCGTCGCGCAGCCGCCGGAGCGCGCTCTCCACGTGGCCGACCTCGCGCAGCCCCCGATCGGTGACCAGCAGCGGTCGGGACAAGCCGAGCTCGCGGGTCAGGGTCCCGAGCCGGTCGATGGCGCCCGATCCGAACACGAGTCGGGTCCGAAGATGGAATTCGAAGGGTGTCATGAAGCGGTCGCCGTTTCCAGTATGCTACCGAGAACTGCGGTCATCCCCGCAGTGCAGGTTCCGACGGCCGAGGATGTGCAGGTCCGCTTGGACTGCCGCGAGTCGATGGCCCGCCGACGCATCCGCGCGATCGACCAGCCCCGGCCGCCGCACCGGCCGACAGTGGCCACGGGCGTGCATCGCGAGGCGGGACGCCTGGCCGCGGCGGAACCCTGCTACGCGGAGGCGCTGGCCCTCTACCGCGAGCAGGACGAGCCGCCGGCGCTCGACTACGCGAACGCCCTCCGACCGATGGCAATCCTCAAGGAGACGCTGGGTCAGGTCGACGACGCCAAGGTCCTCTGGCAGCGCGCGCGAACGCTCTATGGCGCGGTACCGATAGAGGAGGGCGTGGCCGAATGCACGGAGCATCTGGCCCGCTTCGGCTGACGGCCGCCTTGCCCCGCAGGCGTTCCGACTGATCGGCGCGTTCGAGTCGTCTCCTCCTCTGCACGGCCTCACGACCAACCCTGCCGGTGCCCGCGCCGTTTCCAGGCGCTGACTCCTAGTCGAACCCGGGCTTCAGGGTCCCCTTCTCGCGCGCGATCTCCAGGGCCGTCGGATAGAACTGGACGAAGGTCCGCTCGACCGCGGTGTGGTCGGTGTGGCAGGCGACGCACGGCGCCGCGTCGGCGGCGGACAGGGGCGCGATCGCGTCCGGCATCGAGCCGGCGGCTCCGAAGTTGTAGAACGCCCACCCATCCTCGAACCGCGAGTCCTTCACTTCAGCCTCGAGCACGAGCAGGTCGCTCTGGAAGTTCCCCGCCACGTTGATCGACGCCTCGGAGGTCGCCCGCCGGATCTCGAGCACGAAGATGCTGCCGTCCGGCCACGCCCCCGTCTCCTTGAACGCCCTATAGGCCGACCGGTTCACGAAGACGTTCTGGAACCGCTGCGGGCGCGCGCCGCTGCCCGCCGCCCCTCCCCCTTCGGCCTCGTAGGTCATTCCCAGCCCGGCGCTGAGGAACATCCACTCCCGGTAGTCATCGGGGCGGACGAGCTCGTTGCCGTTGCGGTAACGGGGCCCGTCCCCGGGGTCCGACTGGGCCCGGACGGTGACGGCCAGCGAGGCGGCGCAAACCGCCGCCGCCAGACACAGGGACAACGTGACGTTTCGGCGAGCCATTCTTCTGATCTCCATCCTCATCCCGCCAGACCTTCCAGCGGGCCGTCGGCGGTGCCGAACTTCTCGATCGGCACCCCCATGCCCTGCAGCAGGATGCGGGCGAGGTCGGTCGGCTCGGCGTGCTCCAGAAAACGGCCGGTCTCGCGGTTGCGGACCAGCGGGCGCTCGGTCACCAGCGTCGCGAGATTGATGCCGGCGGTCTGGGTCTGCGGCCCGTGGCAGCGGAAGCAGTACTGCTCGGCGAGGGGGGCGACGGCGTGCGCGCCGGCGTCGTTCTGGGCGGAAGCCGCGGCGGCGCCCCCAAATGCTCCGGCGAGCACCAGAGTGACGACACCCGCACGGCGAAACCGGTTCCTCATCATCCGCATCCCTGCTGCCGAGTCGCCTCGGCCGCTGGTCCGAGCACACCCTGCTGCGAGCGCCATTATACGGGTTCGCGAGGACGTCTAGCGGACATAGGTGCTGCGCGCCAGCACCCGTCCGGCGCCGCGCGGCACCTTCACGTCGATGGAATGGGAGCCCGGCTCGAGGTCCGGCGCCAGGGTGAACAGTACGTAGCGCCCGCCGACCGCGCTGGCCACCCGCTCGATGGCGCGCCGCGGATGGTGAAAGGTCGTCAAGAACAACCCGCCGGTGTGGTGGGACACGTCCCGCAGGGCATGCTCGAAGGTGTGATAGTCCGCCTGCGTCACGTCGAGCGAGAACACCGCCGCGCGGGCCGCGTCGAGCGCGTCGAGGGCCCGGTCGTAGCGGGTCCAGCCGGTATCGAAGCCGTACCCGATCAAGACCACCGACTTCGAACCCGGCAGCGGCTCGAGCACCTCGCCGAGCCGCCGCAGCGCGTCCTCGACCTGCCAGATCCCCCGCCCCTCCGCCTGGTCGATGCCGGCCACGATCGAGAGCCCCGCCTGCGGCTCGAGCACGCGCGGTTCCTCGTGCATCACGTCCCAGGCGAGCACCTCGCGCGCGCGGCCCAGGTCGGCGGTGAAGTCGAGCCAGATCTTGAAGTGGTGCTCGAACGACACGACGGCCACCCGGTCGTCGGGCCCGACCCCCGCCAGCAGGCGGTCGCTGTCCTGCAGAAGCCGCAGCAGCCCCAGCGCCCGGTCCGCCTCCAGGCTCTTCTGCACGAAGAACACCACGAGCTGCCGGCGGTCGCGCGGCGCGAGGACCGCGGTGAAGCCGGTCGAATCCAGGGGCGCCCGAGCCGGCTCGCCGCCGCCGAGCCACAGCGCCGACTCGACATCCACCGGCTCGCCGCCGATCCGGACCTCGAAGTCGTCCGGCTCGAGCCCCGCCACCGGCTCGCCCTCGTCGCCGATGACCCGCACGTCGATCAGGACGCGCGAGACGTCGACCCGCTCGACCAGCCCCGGCTGTTGCTGCGCGGCGAGCCCGGCTACCGCAAAGAGGGTGAGCGCCAAGGCGACGCAGCCCCGCCGGCGGTCGACTCGGTGAATCAACGCCCCTGCCATCGCGCCATGATACCCGCGGATGGTCACGGCGTTCTCGTCGTCCCCGCCGACCGCGACGCGACGCATTGGTGGCTGGCACGGCCAGACTTTGCGCCCTGCGAGGCGCAGGCGTGGAAGTGTTCGGGCGTTCCGACCGATGACGCCCTGGCCCGCCGGCACCGGGAACGCGCCGGCGCCCCCGGGGAACATCGGTCTTGACGACGCCGGACCCAATCGGAAACGGGTACGTCTGCATGACCGCCTGGGGCGGGAGTTCATTCCGCTGAATCAGCGGCCGTGAGCCGATTCCCGCGCGCTCTGCGCATTGTCCAGTAACCGGCGGCCTGGCCGCCATCAAGGAGGACTGGAGCATGCGCACGAACACCACACGCGGTCACGTCCGGGAGCACGGCAGCCTGCTCGCCGGGGTCGAGAAGCGGGCTCTGATCCGGATCGCCGAGCGGTTGCCCCGCGCGATCAACTCTGACCACCTCACCATCCTCGGACTCGCCGCCATGGCGGTCGCAGGCGGTGCGTTCTGGGCGTCGCAGCGGTTCGACGGCGCCCTGGTCGTGGTCGTCCTGGCGCTGGCCGTGAACTGGTTCGGCGACAGTCTCGATGGCACCGTCGCCCGGGTGCGCAACCAGCAGCGGCCGATGTACGGGTTCTACGTCGACCACGTCATCGACATCGTCGGCGCGTTGTTCCTGTTCGGCGGGCTCGGGTTGTCGCCGTACATGACCCCGGTGGTGGCGTTGACGCTGCTGGTTGCCTTCCTGATGACCTCGGCCGAGGTCTATCTGGCGACGCATGCGCGCGGCGTGTTCCGTGTGTCGCTGCTCAAGGTCGGTCCGACCGAGCTCCGCATTCTGCTGGCCGTCGGCACCCTGTGTCTCTACCACAAGCCCGTGGTCGTGCTGGCGGGCGCGGAGTATCTGCTGTTCGACGTCGGGGGCGTCGTCGCCGCCATCGGCATGTTCGGCGCGCTCACGCTCTCGGCGGGACGCAACACGCTCGCGCTCTATCGCGCCGAGCCGCTGCCCCGGTAAACACGCCAGCACAGGAACGCACGGTCATGACGCGAATCAGAGCGATGACGCGGAGCATGGCGATGACGAGCCGCCTGAAGACGGTGCTGCGCTGGCTCACCTACAACTCGGTGGGGATCATGGGGACCGGGGTCCAGCTCGTGACCCTGGTCGGGCTGACCGAGCTGCTGGGCCTCGACTACCTCATGGCGACCGGACTGGCAGTCGAGACCGCCATTCTGCACAATTTCTGCTGGCACGAGCGCTGGACCTGGCGCGACCGGATCGGCGGGAGCCCACGGGGGCGGTGGGGCCGGCTGGCCCGATTCAACCTGATCACCGGCACGTTGTCGATCACCGGCAACGCGTACTTCACGGGGCTCTATGCCACGAGCCTCGGCGTCCACTACGCGGTGGCCAACCTCATGGCCATCGCGTCGATGTCACTCATGAACTTCGTCGCCAACGACCGGCTGGTGTTCCGTGCGCTCGGCACGCCGGACCTGGACGGGACGCGGGCGGCCTGCCCGTCCGACAGCGGACAACGTTCCTCGTCGTGGCCTGTGACGAGGCCCACTGATGGTGGTGCGTCCTGGACGGCGGCTCGTGGCGCTCGGTGGAGGGTTCAGGATCGGCACGCTCACCCGCGCAGATCGTCGAGGAACTCCGAGGCCGGTTCGACGCCGGTCACCAGCAGGCGATCGCGGGCGCGCGTGCAGGCGACGTAGAGCAGGTGCCGTTCGGTGCCGTAGACCTCTTCGAGGTCGGCCTCGTCCGCGACGTGCTCGATCCGGCCCTGGAGAGGAATGACCTCGTCGTCGCAGGCGGCCACGACGACGGCGCGGAATTCCAGCCCCTTGGCGAGGTGCATGGTTCCGACCCCGACCGATCCCGACACGCCGCCCGACCCGGCGTCGAGCTCCACCGGCCGCATCCCCGCTGCCCGCACCGCCGACATGGCTCGCTCGACCTGCCCTTCCGATCTGACGAACACACCGATCGCCTACGGTGCGTAGCCCTCGCCCTCCCGCGCCCGCAGCCACTCCGCGATGGCCGAGGCTTCTTCGTCCGGCGACTCGAACGTCCTGACCTCCGGCGCCGGTCCGTTGAACACCGAGACGGTCGCGCCCCGCTTCTCGGCGTTGCCGTCGACGTCGGCAAGCTCGGGGGGCAGGAGCCGGTCGGCCTGCAGCCGGATCTGGTGCGAGGTCCGGTAGTTGATTCGCAGCGTGTGAGAACGGCCGCGCACGTCGACGCCGAGCGCCCGCCACGAGAACGGCGTCTGGAAGATCCGTTGTCCGAGATCGCCGACGAAGAACAGGCTGTTCGGCCGGCCGCCGCCGAGGGCCGCGAGAAAGCGCAGCTCGGCGACACCGACGTCCTGGGCCTCGTCGATGACACAGAAGTCGAAGGGCGGATGCGCCGCCGCCGCAATCTGCGCGGCCAGCCGCGTGAACATGGCCGGTTCCGTCCACCGGTCTTCGTCCGCCAGCGCGGACCAGACCCGGGAGAAGATGGACCAGAGCAGCTCGCGCTGCTTCTCGGCGAGCCGGGTCTTGCGGCCGAGGCGCTGCACGTCGCGGTAGTCCTCCCAGCTTCGGAGCTGCCAGGCGTCGACCACCGTGCTCCATTCCGTCCAGAGGAAGTGGGCGCTGAACCGGTGTCCCTCGACGCGCGCGGCCGCCCCGTCGAGGAGGGTTCGGACGTGCGCGTCGCTCGCGAGACGGGTGCGGCCGGCGCCGGCCGCGTAGAGACGCCGCCCGATGCCGCTCATCGAGTGCACCCTGAGCCGCTCGGCGATCTTGGGCTCGTTGCCGATCAGGCGTCTGAGGCGCGTCCGCAGCGCCGCGGCCAGCGCATCCGAGAAGGTCGCCAGCAGCACCCGGCTCTCCCGATGCGCGCGGGCCAGATGCACCGCCCGGTGGAGGGCCACGATGGTCTTGCCGGTGCCGGCCGACCCCGACACCCGGGCGGGTCCGTTGTACTCCCGCTCGACGAGCTGCCGCTGTGCAGGGTGCAGGAAGACCGTCCACTTCTCCCACGGATAGTCGAGCGCCCGATCGAGCGCCTCGACGTCCGCCATCACCCGGAAACGCCGCTGCGCGTCCGGGTGCGCGAACGGATCCGCGTCCGCGCCAGCAGGCGCACGCGGCTCGGGCGCGCCGCCGGTGGCGAGCTGCAGCAACGCCTCGGCGGCCTCGGCCGGCAGGTGGTCGGCGAGGTCGAGCAGCGTGTCCTCCGTCGCCGCCCGGACGTCGCCCAGCCACTCGGTCGGCACGCCGTAGCCCAGCAGGTAGTCGTCTGCCGCGCCGCCGAAGATCGCGGTCCGCGGCGCCTGCGGCGGGCCAGACATCGCGGGTCCGGCGGGCGCCGGAACATCCACCTCCACGTACCGCGGGACCCGAATCTCGCGGACCGTCTCGCGGATCTCGACGAGCTGCGCCGCCCCGGTCTTCGGATGCCGGCCCAGCCGCCGCCGCACGGCCCACTGGTACGCCGCATCGTGATGGTCCACGTAGCAGAGCAGGAAGCTCGATGCGGTCCGGTGGACGATCAACCGGATGTCGCGGCTGACCCGGACCGACCAGAAGCCCTTGTCCTTCGCTCCCTCGACCGCGTGCAGCTTCAGCCCCGGACGCGCCGGGTCCATCTGCAGGTCGAACGCGGTCGTCTTGACGGCCTTCTGCTCGTCGCCGGTCAGCGTCGCGAGGCTGTCGGTGAAGGTGTCGGCGATTCGGAACTGCATCCTGTTCTCAAGCACCCGGCAACCAGAGGCTACTCCAGCTCGATCTGTATTCGGCAGTGGTCGCTCGGCCCGAAACCTTCCACATCGTTCATTGCGTGCACCCGGACCTTGTCGCTGAATCCTCGTGAAGCGAACACGTAGTCCAGTTGATTGCCGCTGAGGATATCTTCGTCGTGCATTCTGCGCCGCTGCCGGGCGGACAGGTACGTCGGCACGTTCTTCGTGTCTTTCGGTAAACCCTGCGGCACCCGATCCGCTTTCCGATCCGCATCAGGCCATTGCGGTCCCACGAACTCCAAGCCCAACGCCCGCATCCGGTCGAATATGGTCTGTGCCCGTGGGGGCTTCTCCAACCGGTTGTTGTCCTTCGCACCGTAGATGGTATTCAGGTCGCCGGCCACCAGCATCCGGTGGGCCGAGGGATTCGTGTGGCCGATGAACCCGGTCAGGTCGGAGATGACTCGGTGAGCGGAGCCGTCCGAGTATATGCCGAACCCACGCCTCGCTTCCACCGAGGATGTCCGCCATCCCTTGGGCGGCCCCCTTTCCTACTTCCTGCAACAGGGCTACGTCCGCATCCATCTTGCGGCCCCCTTTCCTAGCTCGGTGCACGCATCAGTACTGCGGTTGATGTTCCAAGACACTATCTTGACCACGCCTGACCTCCTCGGGGCAGCGGCTGGGAACGTTAGAATCCTGCGGAGTTGGATTCGACAGCGGCCGTAATTCAGCCAGCGGTTACCCTACCGCCAAACTGGCGCCAAGATCGGCAGGCCTACCCCCGGCAGGAAGACCTTCGACTTCTTCGGACGGACCAGAAGTCCCTGTCCTTCGCTCCCTCGACCTGGCGCAGCTTCAGCCCCGGCCGGGCCGGGTTCATCTGCAGGTCGAACGCGGTGGTCTTGACCCCCTTCTGCTGCTCGCCGGTCAGCTTCGCGAGGCTGTCGGTGACGGTATCGGCGATGCGGAACTGCATACCCTACACCGCGAAGCAGAAGTCGTGCTCCTCGAAGCGGGACACCTTCGTGCCCCGAAACACATTCGCCTGGGTCTTGCCGACTTCGGTCGTCACGCCGTCGTCGATGAGCCGCACGTCACGCGCCAGGCCACGGGCCAAAGACTGCAATAGCCCTTCTCTCAACTCCGACTTCTGTAGCCGGCGTCCACCGATTCGGAATACCATCCTCGCGTGTTCGGCCAGCAGCGGCGCCAGCCCCTGCATCGACGCCTGGATAAAGGTCCAGTAGAGGTCCTTGTTGTAGTGCCGGTCGTCGCCCCGGCCACGGGGCATCCGCGCCTCGCCGCCGAGAAACCAGAGGCGCAGCCACTGGTCCTCGCGGTAGTTCGTCGTATCGAGGTACGGCGGCGACGTGATTACATCGGTCACCCGGCCGGCGAGCGTCGGGAATGCGTCGGCAACCCGCCGAGCATCGATCTGAACGATCGCCGCGCATCCCTCCGGGGGCTTGGTCCGGAACCGGTACTCGATCATCCGTTCGAGGATCTCGAAGACGTCCCGCGCCGGCGGCTCGTACCCGCTCCGCGTCCACCACCGAACCGAGTAGTCCGGTTTCGTGCTGATGGTCCGCGGCATGCGGTTGCTGAAGCAGTTCGGCGACTTGTGCGATTCGCCGTGAAGCGCGCCGAGGCACAGCGCCGCGATGAACCGGTCGGCCTTGCGGTTCCGCCAGTCCAGGGCGGACCGCAGATAGCGTACCTGCAGCAGCGTGTCTCGGTGAAAGCAGAGGTCGAAGAACCGATCGAGATCGCCCTGCCAGCCTTGGTCGTCCGGCTCTCGGCAGCCCCGCCGCAACTCGTCGAGGCGCGCCTTGGCTTCGGACAACGCGGGCGGATCGCCCTTTGCGCCGGAGACGCAGACCGCCACGGGATTCAGGTCGGAGCCGGCTGCGGCTCTTCCCTGCAACAGCGCCTGGAACACCGTCGTACCCCGCCCGCAGTACGGATCGAAGACGAACCCGTCATGCGGAGTCGCCGCGAGGTGCTTCTCGACGAACGTCTCGGGGAACATCGCGAAGTACGGACAGATCGCGTGGAATCGATGCCTCATGACGGCGCTCCTGCGCGGTTCCGGTAGTCCGCGACCCAGTCCACGACCTCCGCAAGCCGATCGTACCCCTCGATCGTCATTCCTGCCTCCACCAACCGCGCGGCCTCAGACACACGACGGGGGACGCGCAGCCGGTGCAGTACGTTCCCCATCACGCGAACATCGTCCACGAACTGCTTTTCGGCCGTTGCGAACGGCACGATCATGTAGGGGATGAAGTGGGTCACCGGCGGCGGCCCGAACCATCGGCTCTTGAACACGTCCACATGCGCTCTTACCGACTTCCCCCTCCAGTTCGCACCCGTAGCGACCTGCGCTGCGAAGAGCGGAAAGCCCGGCAGCCTGTCCTGGTGCAGGTGTGCGGCGAGAACATCCACTTGATCGTCCTTCGGCTGCTGAGGCGCTCCGGTCTGCGCCTGGACCCGTCCGTCGCGCAACTGCTGCCAGATCTGCTCCAACTTCCCCAGAAACGGCGACCCGTCCGGCCGCGGAAACCCGAACGACCAAGCGTGTCCCTGCGCCTCCGCCGCGAGGGCCGCGGTAGCGCAGTACTGAAAGTGGGTCCGCAGTCGGCGCACCTCGTCTTCGTCGGGATGATGACCGGAGCCGTCGAGCACTGGCGATACGGACCGGAGATTCGACAACACGAGGCTCAGAACGTACGCCGCCTCCCCGAAAGACTGCTCATCCAGCTCGAACGTCAGGACATCGCCGGCGCCGTCGAGCCCGAACGGATAGACCGAACCGAGCACGCGAAGACGAGAGTCGATGCGGTTCACCGCGCCCGAAACGATCTCCTCCTCGCCCTCCCACATCTCGCTCTGCAGGTCGACGTGGTCCTCCCCGGCGCCCAGCGACGCCGCGTTCGCCAGGTCGGACGTTCGAGCCGTTGAATCGCCTGCCAGAAGCGCCGTGAGCTCCAGGTAATCGGCTGCCAGATCGACATCGATTGGCGAGCTGCTTACCGAGTCCGTGGGCAGGTAGAGCGCCATCAGTCCGCCGAAAGTGCTTCCCGCCGCTTCTTCGCCATGCGAGAGTGCACGACCTCGGCCGTTTCCTTGATGTCCTCGGCGATGTCGAGCAGCGACTGGTCCCGTCCGTCGTAGGCGCGCAGCGAACCCGCCGCGTCGCGGATGTGATCCCGTGCGCGCAGCAGCGAGGCCGTGAACCGCTTGTCCGCAGACTCCGTGCTTGCGTGCGCCTCGTCCAGGCTTCGCCCCTGCTCCAGGACGTGCCCCCCTCCGCGTGGGCGAGCACCTCGCCAAGCCGCTTGATGTCCGGGTTCTGACTCCGGACGACCGGCTCCACGTTGTCAGCCTTCGATCCGTAAATCCAGACGAGCACTTGCTTCAGCCGTTCCAGCCTCTCCGGTGAAATCTGGTCCGGCTTCGGGTCGTGGCTCGCCCACGCGGCTTCCAGTCCCAAGTAGTCCATGTAGCGAGAACGCGAGAGCGCAGTGTACAGATGTGAAAAATTGAACTTCCGAGGGTGTCGATCCTCGATGTCGAACAGCCCCTCCTCTTGCGCCTGCTCCAGCACGTAGATCGCCGACACCATGCGCTTGATGGTGTCGTGCCGATCGCCGATGGCCTGCGCGATCTGCTCCAAGCCGACCCCATCTGCCCGACCCTTCCTGTACCAGTCGGCCGCGAATCGAGCCTTCGCGTAGGCGTCCCATTTCTGCGGACCGTTGATGTGCTTGAAGCCGATGAAGGCGCGAGCGTCCTCCCGGTGCGCAACGAGGTACACCGACAGCTCGTCGAGCGTCCCCCGGACCGCGGCGTCGATCGCCGGAATGGCGATGCGGGTTCTCTCAGCGGACGCGATCCTCCTCACCAAGGCCGGTTCCCGCAGCAGACGCAGCGTGGCGAGCCGCCGGTTGCCTTCCAGGACGGTCAGCCCGCCATCGTCCGCGTCGCGGTCGCCCATCACGACCAGCGGCTCGATATCGAGGTATCCGTTGGCGGAGATCGACTGCAGCAGCTCGTCCAGCTCGGCCGATCGGTAGAGGCGCGCCACGATCCACTCGTCGGATGCTTCGGCCGCCACCCCGACCAGCCGCGGGTTTCCCCGGTCCAGCCGTAGCCGCTCGACCGGGACCTTCGTGGTCGTCTCAAGCTCCATGGTCATCCCGCCGCCGAGCGTTGTCCGCCGGCGGCCCTGCCGCGTCCTCCCGGGGCGCAACCCGCCGCGGCGCGTAGCGCACGTACTCGAGGCCGGACTCCGCCTGCCGCTGGCGGACACGCCGGAAGATCTCCTTGACGTCGTAGCCGCACTCGGCGGCGAGCTTCTCACGTATTGCGCGCACCTCGGCCACGATAGGGTCAACGCTCATCCGCGGCATCCTCCATCAGTTCGTCGGGGCTGCAGATCACCGGGCACTCGAAGCCGGCGTGCCGGCACGCGGTCTCGATCCGGCGCTTCGCCATCGCGTTCGCAATATGCGCGAAGTTCCATGTCACAAGATAGTCGATGCCGTTCGCCGCCGCGACGGCGACATGCGCAGCGTCGGGCGCAGCCCTTTCCGGCACTGCGCCGGTACCTATCAGGCGCTCCGTCAGCTCCTGCGCCGCGGCCGTCGCGTCGAGCCGCACGAACGAGGCAAGCGCATCGACGCGGGCGCGGGCCGCCACCGGATCCCCGCCCGCGGCCTCCTGAAGAACGAGATCCGAGATCACCAGCTCGAACCGCTCCGCCGCGCTCGCCCACCACTCCCGGGTACTGTGCTGACGCCCTGCGATCACGATGTCGCGAGCCGGACGCGCGGTCACGTAGCTGACGACGCTGGTATCGACGTAGACGCGCGGCTTCATGGGGCGCCCCTGATCACACCCGGAACACCTTCATCACCTCGTCGCCGAGGTGGTTGATGACCTTGACGGCGATGCGGCCCGACTCGGGCCGGTCGAACGGCCGCGAGACGTCGCTGTGGAGCGAGGCCCAGGCGTCGGAGTCGATTTCGGCGTTCAGGGTGGTCTTGAGAGCCTTGTACGGGTCGTTGGCACCGAGGAAGTAGGCGTGGCGGACGAAGAAGCTTTCCTCGTTGTAGTCGGTGTCGATGAACCAGCACGCGATGCCGTCGGCGCCGTCGCTGCGGACCTCGCCGGTGTTGGGGTGGAAGACGTCGACCCCGTTGATCTTCACCTGAAGCCGGCCGTCCTCGGCGCCGTCTCCGGCCGCCGGCAGGATGTCGATGTCGGGCTCGCCGAAGACGACGAAGAGGTTGCCCTTGCCGGTGTTCTTCAGCTCGCCGGCCATGTGGAGGTCGGCGTTCATGCGGGCCTTGAGGACGGGGATGCGGCCCAGGCGGTCGAACTCGGAAGCGTGGGCCTCGTAGTTGAACGCGCAGGCGATCAGCACGTCAAAGCCGGCATCTCCCGCCTCGCGGGCTGCCGCCACGAGGTCCGGGCGCGACACGGTGCCAAACTCGGGGCCGACGAAGATGCCGGCCCGCTTCTCCCGGCCGGCCGCTCCCCCGCCCTCCGCGTAGCGCCCCTCCGCGCAGATGTACGAGCCGGGCCACGGCGTGACTGCCGCGAAGCCGATGCGGTCCTCCCTGTGCGCCTGCTGCACGCCGGCCGTCGCGAGCTGCTCCAGGATCATGCCCGCAAAATCCTGCCGCGGCCCGTAGTCGGCCTTCGCCTCCGCCACGCGGTCCAGGAGCTCGTCGTTCTCGTCGACGGCCACCACCCGGTGCGGCGACAGGCTCTCGACCGTGAACGGCCCCGCCACCCGCACCTTCCGCTTGTCCTCGTAGAGCTTGTCGTAGAGGTACTCGTAGTCCGCCTTCGCCGAGATGGAGTCGTCGATCTCCTGCTGCCGAGCGATGCGCGCCTCCCACCATAGCCGATGCGTCTCGGCCGCTTCCGCCGGCCAGTCCTCGAACGTCTCCCGGGGAATCTGCCACTCTTTCCAGTCGCAATCGAGCCTTGCGTTCAGGTCCTCGCGCAGCGGCTCCAGCGTCTCCTGCCAGCGCTCCCAGATGACGTCGATCTCGACGTTGCTGGCGATGGACTTGAGGGTGATGTGCGGAACGCGCTCGTAGACGAACCCCTGCCGAACATTGCACCTCGTGGCGCCGTCCGACGAGACGGCGCCGGTGATCTCGGCTTCCTTGCGCTGGCCCTCCGGGCTGTCGGCCAGCAAGTAGTACGGGTAGCGCGCCCCCATGACCCGCGACCGGGCCAGCGCCAGAGCTACGCGGGACGTGTCGATCGTGATCCAGCGACGGCCCCATTGCTCCGCGACGTAGGCGGTGGTGCCGGAACCGCAAGTAGGATCTAGCACGAGATCACCGGGATCCGTGGCCATCAGAATGCACCGCTCCAGTACTTTCGCGTTCGTTTGCACGACATAAGTCTTGTCGTCCGTAAAAGCGCCGGTCTGAGTATCAAGCCACACGTTGGCCATGTCCTGGACTGCAAAGTCCTCCAAATACCGAACGTACGAGATAGACTTCTGAGTCGGCAGTGCGAGACGGTCCGCCCTGGCAAGTCGAAGAACACCTATGGAATAACGACACTTCCAATGGGAGTTTTTCTCCCACGGGTCAAAGGTGTGTCCCTCGAATTCGAAGGGCTGCCGCTCTGAGGCTCGCCCTTGCGAGTACGCGTTATCATGGCGGTACACCAGTGCGTCATCCGGTACTGATGACCCGTCTTGTCGCTCTTCCTCCGTCATGAATCGACGCGTGCCATCGACGTCTCGAATACGTGTAAAGCGCCCTCCTCTATCATCCGCAAGTGTCTTTGGCAGATATAAAGGCCTGTACTTGACAAGTCCCCCGTCCTTTCCGTACCAGACCAGGTAGTCGACGGAGCGAGACAGCGTCTTGGTAGTAAACGAACTGGTCGTCCTGAAGGCGACCTCCGCAATCGCGTTCGATGCCCCAAACACCTCGTCCATCAACGCCCGCACCCGATGGACATTCTCATCCCCGATCTGCACGAAGATGCTGCCGCTCTCCGCCAGCAGGTCCCGCGCCACCGTCAGCCGATCCCGCAGATACGTCAAGTACGAATGCACCCCATCCCGCCACGTATCGCGAAAAGCCTTCACCTGCTCCGGCTCGCGGCTGATGTGCTCCGCCTTGCCGTCCTTGACGTCCCGACTCGTCGTCGACCACTGGAAGTTCGAGTTGAACCTGATGCCGTAGGGCGGGTCGAGGTAGATGCACTGCACCTTGCCGCGCAGGCCCTCGCGCTCGGCCAGCGACGCCATCACCTGGAGGCTGTCGCCGAGGATCATCCGGTTCGACCAGTTGGCGTCGTGCTGGTAGAACTCGGTCTTCGCGCCCTCGTCCGGCAGGCCGTTGAAGTCGGCGAACAGGTCGGGCTGGGTCTCCTCCGCGGCGTCCTCGCGGTCGCGGCGCCGGGCCTCGGTCCGGCGCCGCAGGTCGTCGATGAGCACCTTGGGGTGCACCTTCTCCTGGATGTAGAGGGGCGGCGCCTGCACCACGAGGTCCGACCAGTCCTGCTCGTCCTTGCCGCGCCAGACGAGCTGGGGGTCGAGGTCGCGGTTGCGGCGCTCGTAGGCGACCCGGACGGGGCTCCGCTCGGACCGGTCCATCACCGACCGGAACTCGGCCGTCGGGATGTTCTTCCGCGACGCCTCGCCGTGGGTGAGGGTCTCGACGGTCTTCGTGGATCGCTTCTTGGGCATGTGACGGGAACCGCGGATCGCTCACCCGGCCTTGTACGACCGCACCGGCAACGCCCGGGTCTCGAGCGTAGCCAGATCGAGCTTCGTGGAAGCCTGGTCGATGTCGAAACCGACCGCGTTACCCTCGGCGTCGAGGTCGACGTTGATCCCTGTGGAGACTTCGCGCGTCTCCACGCCCGGGCCGGCCTTCAGCTCTACGTACAGACTGTCGGTTTCCGGGTAGTAGTGGAGCTTCATGACGAATTCCTCCGAAAGCCGCGGTCGAAGAAGGCATTGTGGATTGTCTCACTGTCGGCCAGCGTCACCACGCGGAGAACGCGCGGGACGGTCTCGCCGCCGGTCGCGACCTCGCCCCAGAAACGGACGCGGCCGTCGGGCTGGGTCTCCCGCCGGAGCGGTGCGGCGACCACGTCGACGCACCACGCGGGATCGATGTACGGGCGCTTGCGGAGCACCTGCTCGTCGAAGTAGCGGGTCGTCTTCATCGAGATTTCGGGGGAGTCACTCCTGCCGTCGGCGCCCGTCCCCGTCAAGGCGCCACCCGCTCGACGACGGCCTGGAACCGGGCCTTCAGCGCACCCTCGAAGTCCTCTTCCATCTGGTACACGTCGGTCAGCTCGGCGAACGCCCATCGGCCGTAGGCGCCGAGGTTGTTGACGCCGGGCACCCAGTAGACATCCATCGTCTTCTTCTTGTCCTTGGCGTCCTCGCGGCGGTAGCCCTTGACCTCGACCACGAGGCGCAGCAGGTCGTCATCGCCGCGGCCGTCGTCGACGAGCACGATGAAGTCGGGCAGGTAGCGGCGCGTCTCGGAGCCGTAGCGGTAGGGCACCTCCAGGCCGAGGTTGTGGTTCTTGACGTAGGCGCGCACGCGCGGGTGCGACTCGACCACCCGGCACAGCTCGGCCTCCCAGTCGCTGTCGCAGACCAGCCAGTTGACGTGGCAGCGGCCGGCATCGGTCTCCCAGCGGGTCTTCCTCGAAGTGGTGAAGTGCACGTGGGCGGTCGACCCGACCGGGTTGTAGGGGTCCAGCACCGCCTTGATCGGCTGCTCGTCCAGCAGCGTCGTGACGATCCCCGCCGTGACCCGCTCGCACGCCATGTCCGCCAGCTCCTGGTACATGAGCTGCGCGGGATACGTTTCTCCCTTGCACACGAGGTGGTCGTCGAGCCACTGGCGGGTGATCCGCTTGAGCTGGCCGAACAGGTAGAGTTTCGGCTCCTCGCCCGGATCGCGCCACTTGGTCTCGAGCAGCCGCTTCGTCAGGTGGAAGAGAAGGGTCGAGCGGCGCAGATCGCGCGTGTGGATCAGGTTGAGATCGACCCCTTCGCCGATAATCCCCTCGTTGCGCGTGATGGACGGACCGACGAGATCTGGCGTCAACTCCAGCGTCGCGTCGTCGTCGAACTCGGCCGTCAAGCGCTCTTCGGGAAGCTCGACGCGATAGCCCTCCACGCGGGGAAACCGGATCTCGCAGGCGTCGCGCTCGGGCGCCATCGCCTTGACCAGCACCGTCCCGCGCGGCGGCGTCGGCTTGACCGGCACCGGCTTGGCGGTGAAGTCGAAGGGGATGCCGAGGACGTCGGCGTACTCGACGTCGAAGAGGCCGTGCTCGTTGGGATCGTAGGACTGCCGGCGCAGCCCGCGGCCGATGACCTGCTCGCACAGCAGCTGCGTGCCGAAGGCGCGGACGCCGAGGACGTGGGTGACGGTGCGGGCGTCCCAGCCCTCGGTGAGCATCGAGACGGAGACGACGCACCGGATCGACCCGCCGAGGGTGTCCGGCTTGCCGACGGTGTTCATCACCTCGCGGAGCAGATCCTGGTCGGACAGGTGCTCGGCCTGCCGGCGGTCGCCGGTCCGCGCAACGATCTCCCGACGGAAGCGCTCGATCTCGTCGCCGGCGGCGGCCCTGAAGTTCTTGTCGAGAGCCTCGCCCGAGTCGAGCTGCTCGCTGTCGATGAGCAGCGTGCGCGGGCGCGCCAGCGGGTTGCCGTGCTCGTCGAAGTTGCGGAAGAGCGTCAGGCGTCCGTTCACCAGAGAGCTGGACCCGTCCTCGTTCTCACGTTGGAAGCCGGAGATGAAGTCGTGGACCAGCTTCGAGGTCGACGTGTTGTTGCAGACGACGATGAAGCACGGCGGCACCTCGATGCCCGCCTTCGCCCACAGCTCGAACGTCTTCTCGTAGTGCCCATAGAGCGCTTCGAGGGCGGTCTGCAGCTCGACCGGCAGGCTGAGGGGGTCGAGCCCGCCCGCCTTGCCGCGCCCGCGCTTCGGCATCTTCGGCCGGATGTGCTCCCACAGATTCCGGAACTTCGGCATGTCGCCGCCCGGGATGTTGTCGGCCACCGGCACCCGGGGCAGCTTGACGATGCCGGACTCGATGGCGTCCATCAGCGAGAAGTCGCTGGCTGTCCACGGGAAGAGCGTCCCCTCGGCATAGCCCGACCCGCGCAGGAAGAACGGCGTCGCCGAGAGGTCGATCACGCGCTGGAGGCCGAGCTTGCGCTGCACCGCCTCGAGGCCGGAGATCCAGACCCGCGCCGCCTCCTGATTCTTGACGGCCTCCTTGCGGTCGTCGCCCTTGAGGGGGCCCTCGTCGTCCTCGCCGGCCGGCCTCTCGCGGTAGCAGTGGTGCGCCTCGTCGTTCAGCGCCAGTATCCGCTTCATGCCCATCAGCTCGGGCATGACCCGCTGCAGCATCTGCCCTTCCGTCTCCCGCGTCGCCAGCTCCGGCCCCGGCCCCTGGAGCAGGGCGCGGCCGCCCTTCGAGAGCGGCAGCGTCTCGCGCCGCAGGAAGGCGTGGTAGTTGGTGATGACGATCCTGGCCTTCTCCAGGTCGCGGAGCATGTCGCCGGGCACCAGCTCGCGGCTCGCGTAGTAGCTGTCGGGGTCGTTCGGCTGGAGCACGCGAAGCCGCTCGCGAATCGTCACGCCGGGCGTGACCACCAGAAACCCGCGGGTGAACCGCCGGCTGCCGGGCCGGCGCGCCGCGTTGATGGTCTGCCACGCGATGAGCATCGCCATCACCGTGGTCTTCCCGGCGCCGGTGGCGAGCTTCAGGGCCAGCCGCGCGAGTCCGGGGTTGGCCTGCTCGCTGGCCGCGTCGATCTGCTCGAGGAACCGCCGCCCCTCCCTGCCGAGGGCCGGCGCGACCTCGGTCAGCCAGATGGCCGTCTCCACCGCCTCGACCTGGCAGAAGAAGGGCCGGATGTCGCCGAACCGGTGGCGGCGCCAGTGGGTCAGCAGCCGGGCGGTCTCGGGCGTCACGCGCCAGGTGCCCGGATCGGACAGCTCCCGCCAGCGATCCACGCGCTGCCGGACGCCGCTGATGAGCTCCGTGAGGTCGTACTGCTGGGTCGCGGCCTCGAGCGCCTTCGCGTCTGCGTCGAAGACCATCTCGTGCTGGACGGCCTTCTGCTTCTTCGGCTTCGGGATCGGCGTGACGAACGAGACCCGGCGCCGGTGCTCGAGAACCCGATTCGTCGGCTGACCGCCGGCGTCGAGCTCCCAGTGGCGGGAGGGGTACTCGTAGGGCGAGTTCAGGATGGGTCGCTCGAAGAACCGCGTTTCCATCAGGTCCTTCGGCTCACGTCCCCTGTCCGATCACGTCGATGGCGAGATCTCGGCAGATCTTGCGCGCCAGGATGTCGTTGATCTCCCGGTGCCGCGGAAAGGCGACCGCTGCGCTCGTTTCGCCACCAGGAATGGCGCGCTCCCTCGCGGATGCGCCGGCACCCGTGGCGTTGCAGGTGCCGGACGAGCGCGCTTCGCTTCATGCAACGACGACCTTCTCCTCCCGATAGTCGTCGCCGGCCGCGGCCAGGGCCTCCTGCCGATTGAGATCGAGGGCTTCCGCGAGGGCGCCGGCCAGGCTGCGAAGCAGCTCCTCGCGGGTGCGTTCCTGGCAGTTGACCCCGGGAATTTCAGCGATCCAGCCGATCCACCACTCACCGCAGTGCTTCACGACCGCCGTGCACTCCATGTGCGCCCCTCGTCGAGCTCGCTCACGCCAGAATCGGTTCCACCACCCTTCCGTGGACGTCCGTCAGGCGGAAGTTCCGGCCCTGGTAGGCGAAGGTCAGCCGGGTGTGGTCGATGCCGAGGAGGTGCAGCATGGTGGCGTGCAGGTCGTGGATGTGCACCGGGTCGCGGGCGATGTTGTACGAGAAGTCGTCGCTCTCGCCGTGGGTGACGCCGGGCTTGACGCCGCCGCCGGCCATCCAGATGGTGAAGCAGCGGGGGTGGTGGTCGCGCCCGTAGGTGTCCTCGTTGAAGACGCCCTGGCAGTAGGCGCTGCGGCCGAACTCGCCGCCCCAGACGACGAGGGTCTCGTCGAGGAGGCCGCGCCGCTTGAGGTCGGTGACGAGGGCGGCCTGGGCCTGGTCGACGTCCTTGGCCTGGCGCTGGATGCCGCGGGGCAGGCGCGTGTGCTGGTCCCAGCCGCGGTGGAAGCACTGGATGAAGCGGACGTCGCGCTCGGCGAGCCGGCGGGCGAGCAGGCAGTTGCGGGCGAAGGTGCCGGGGGTGCGCGAGTCGGGGCCGTAGAGGTCGAAGGTGCTGTCGGGCTCGTCCGACAGGTCGGTCAGCTCGGGCACCGAGCTCTGCATGCGGTAGGCCATCTCGTACTGGGCGATGCGCGTGCTCGTCTCGGGGTCGCCGTACTCCTCCTCCTTGAGCCGGTTCAGCGCGCCGAGGTCGTCCAGGTAGCGGCGGCGCGTGCCCTCGTCGACCCCGGGCGGGTTCGACAGGTACAGCACGGGGTCGCCGGTCGAGAGGAACTTCACGCCCTGGTAGCGGGTCGGGAGGAAGCCGCTGCCCCACAGCCGGTCGTAGAGGGGCTGCCCGGCCTGGGCCGAGCCCTTGGAGATCATGGCGACGAAGGTCGGCAGGTCGGCGTTCATGCTGCCGAGGCCGTACGACAGCCACGCCCCCATGCTGGGCCGGCCCGCGAGCTGGGCCCCGGTCTGGAAGAAGGTGATGCCGGGGTCGTGGTTGATCGCCTCGGTGTGCATCGACTTGATGAAGCACAGGTCGTCGACGATCTTCGCGGTGTGCGGCATCAGGTCGCTGACCCAGGTGCGGGTCTCGCCGTGCTGCCTGAACTCGAACATCGACGGCACCAGCGGGAACCGCTCCTGCCCCGCCGTCATGGTGGTGACGCGCTGATCGCCGCGCACCGACGGCGGCAGGTCCTCGCCGACCATCTGCGCGAGGGCCGGCTTGTAGTCCCACAGCTCGTGCTGCGAGGGGGCGCCGGACTGGAACAGGTAGATGATGCGCTTCGCCTTCGGCGCGTGGTGCGGCAGGCCGGGCAGGGCGCCGATGGTCGCCGCCCCGGCGCCGCCGCCGGGAGCCTGGGCCAGGAGGTCCTGCCCGAAGAGGGTCGCCAGGGCCGCCGTCCCGATGCCGGTGCTCGTGAGCTCGAAGAAGCGCCGCCGAGTCAGAAGCCGTTCGAGATGCGCGTCCATCGTCATTCCTTTGTGATTGTGCCGTCGAAGTTCAGGATCAGGTTGGCGACCATGGTGTACGAGGCCAGCTCGGCCACGTCGAGGGTCTCGTCGCGCTCGGAGTCGCCCTGGCGGACGAGCTCGAGGGCGGCCCCGCGATCGGCCTGGTAGCGGTCGAGATGGCGCCGGTAGCCGTCGACGAGAATCTCGCGCGCGGCCGGCGGGGGCCGGTGGGCGGTCGACAGCAGGTACGCGTAGCCGATGCGGTCCTCGGGGGTCTCGCCGCCCTCGGTCATCATGCGCTCGGCGAGGCGGCGGGCCGCCTCGACGTAGGTCACGTCGTTCATCAGGTTCAGCGCCTGCAGCGGCGTGTTGGTGCGGCCGGTGCGCACGATGCAGGTCTCGCGGGTCGACGCGTCGAACGTCATCATCGTGGGCGGCCCGAGGGTGCGCTTCCAGAACGTGTAGAGGCTGCGGCGGTACAGGTCGTCGCCGGTCTCCTGCACGTAGTCGCCGTAGCCGCCCTCGACCATGTCGGCCCAGAGGCCTTCCGGCTGGTACGGCTTGACCGACGGCCCGCCGACCTTCTCGACGAGAAGGCCGGACACCGCCAGGGCCTGATCGCGAATCATCGGCGCCGGCAGGCGCAGCCGCGGGCCGCGCGCGATCATCCGGTTCTCGGGATCGCTCTCGTACTCCTCGGCCGTGACCTGGGACGCCTGGCGGTAGGCGGCGCTGGTCACGATGGCCCGCTGCAGGGCCTTGACGTCCCAGCCCGAGTCCATGAACTCGGTGGCGAGCCAGTCGAGCAGCTCGGGATGGCTGGGGAACTCGCCCTGGGTGCCGAAGTTCTCGGCCGTCTTCACGAGGCCGGTCCCGAAGTACATCTGCCAGAACCGGTTCACGGTGACCCGGGCGGTCAGCGGATGCCCGGGGTCGACGAGCCACCGCGCGAACGACAGCCGGTTGGCTTCCACGCCCTCCGGCAGCGGCGGCAGGACCGCGGGCACGCCCGGGAACACCTCTTCGGCCGGGGCGTCGTAGGAACCGCGGTTCAGCCGGTAGGTGGGCTTCCGCACCACCCGCTCTTCCATCACCATGACGGTCGGGAAGCTGTCCCACAGCTCGTCGCGTTGCGCCTCGAGGCGGGCCACCGCCCGCACCGCCTCCTGGATCGCGGGCGGCGCGTACTGATCGAGGAACGCCAGCCGCAGCTTGTCGGCCTGAGCCGGGGTTCGCTGCCCCGGGGCCAGGGCGGCAATCTGCCCGAGCGTCTCGGACGTCGCCACCACCGCGACAGCGGCCGGGCTGAGCACCCCCTCGTAGATCCGGACCTCGTCGAGATTCCCCCGGAACCGCGGCTTGTCCGATCCGCTGGCGCCGATGCGCAACGGATAGCGGGTAGCCGGCAGCCGGTTGCCGACCAGGTCTAGCAGCGGCTCCAGCGCCTGCAGGCGGGCGTCCACGTAGATGCGGATGCCCTCCGGGGTCTTCGACCCGTCGTAGGTGGCGACGACGTGCTGCCACCGGCCGAGGGCGATCTCGTCGGCGGTCTCCGCCGCCACCCCGTCGTCGAGCACGCGCGTCGACAGGTTCAGGCGAAGCTTGCCGTCCTCGAGATAGAGGCCCCAGCCGACCTCGCCCTGATCGCCGCCGGCGGCGCGCGAGACGATCACCCCGTTCTCGGCCGTCGGATACATCCAGACGCCGAGACTGAACGCGTCGTCGTAGCCGACGTCCGGGCGGTTGCCGGCGTTGACGAACCGCCGCCCGTCGAAGCTCGCGGCGGCGCCGATGATCCCCGGATAGAACCGCGGCAGCCCGTCTTCCAGCACCGCCGGCACGTCCGCCGTCGTCTGGATGCCGGCGACGGTGCCGTCGAAGGCGTGATACGCCAGCAGCCCGTCGCGAAGGTTCCAGTCGACCGGCCCCGCCGCCTCGAGCGATGCCTCCCACGCCCCCCGGGCGGCCGCCGCCTCGGCGTCCAGCGCCGCCAGCGCGGCCCGCGCCTCGGCGAGCTCGGCGTCCAGCGCGTCCGCCTCGGCCTGCTGCTCGTCGGTCGGCGCGGTCACCAGCGGCGGCGAGTTCACGTACTTGAAGCCCTTGCCCCGCTCCGGGATGTTGTTGAAGTTCGCCATGACCTCGTAGAACTCCCGCTGCGAGATCGGGTCGAACTTGTGGTCGTGGCAGCGGGCGCACCCCAGGGTCAGCCCCATCCAGACGGTACCGGTGGTCGACACCCGGTCGATGCCGTACTCGGCGAGGAACTCGTCGACGACGATGCCGCCCTCGCTGTTCAGGCTGTGGTTGCGGTTGAAGGCGGTCGCGACCCGCTGGTCGAGGGTGGGGTCGGGCAGCATGTCGCCGGCGAGCTGCTCGATGGTGAACCGGTCGAACGGCATGTTGGCGTTGTAGGCGTCGATGACCCAGTCGCGCCAGCGCCACATCGACCGCTCGCCGTCGGTCTGATAGCCGTTGGTGTCGGCGTAGCGGGCGGCGTCGAGCCACTCGACGGCCATGCGCTCGCCGTAGCGCGGCGACGCGAGCAGCCGGTCGACGGCCTGCTCGTAGGCGTCGGCGGCGTCGTCGTTCAGGAAGTCGGCGAGCTCGACCGGGGTCGGGGGCACGCCGGTGAGATCGAGGGTGACGCGGCGCAGCAGGGTCGCGCGGTCCGCCTCGTCGGACGGGGTCAGGCCCGCTTCTTCGAGCCGCCGAAGCACGAAGTGGTCGACGGGGCTGCGGGGCCACTCGGCGTCGGCCACCGGCGGCGCCACCGGCCGCTCGGGCGGGATGAACGCCCAGTGCGACTCCCACTCGGCGCCCTGATCGATCCACAGGCTGAGCGTCTCGACCTCGGCCTCGTCGAGCGCCTCGCCGCCGCGGGGCATCCGGACCCCCGCGTCGTCGGCCGACACGCGGTGCACGAGCAGGCTGGCCGTGGCGTCTCCCGCGACGATCGCGGGGCCGCCGAAGCGGCCGCGGTCGGCGAACGGGCCCTCGGGCACGTCGAGCCGCAGGCCGGCCTGGCGCGACGCCTCGTCCGGCCCGTGGCACGAGAAGCAGTTCTGCGAGAGCAGGGGCCTCACCTCGCGGGCGAAGTCGACGGTGCGCTCGGCCACCGCGGCCGGGGCGGCGCCCGTCGCCACGGGGTCGGCGCCCAGATGCGCGCCCTGATCGATCCACGTCCGTACGAGCTGGATCTGGTCGGCGGTGAGCGAGCGCCCGGACGAGGCCGGGGGCATGCGGCCGATGGGCTCCTCCGTCGTCAGCCGCTGGAACAGCGGGCTGCCGTCGGCATCGCCGGGCCGCACCAGGCTCTCGATGAAGTCGGCGGTGTCGAGCCGCAGCTCGGCCTGCCGGGTCGCCTCGGCCGCCCCGTGGCACGCGAAGCAGGCCTGCGCGAGCACCGGCCGCACGTCGCGGCGGAACTCGACCTGCCCCGGCGACTGGGCGAGGACCACCTCCGGACCGCGATCCGGGTAGAGCCCCGACACCACCGCCGCCGCACCCAGCACCGTCAACACCCGCAGAAAAGTCATCCGCATAGCATCTCCCGGAAAGGATGGTAGGCCCTCGGCCCCCATCGCGCAAGGGTCACCGTTGCAGGCCTTCCGTCCGTCCCATATCGACACGGGGCGGCCGTGCCGCCCCGTCCCGGCCGAGCTTCCCCGCCGCTCCGACGATCTTCGCCCGGCCATCGTCGCCTGGGGCTCCGATTGCCGAACCAACCAACGCTGCAGGAGCTTGCTGCAGGGAGGCGACGCCGTCCTGCTGCGCAGACGGCTACTGCTCCGACGACGCGTCGGCCGCCCGCGCCCCGCTCAGCGCGTTGACCATGCCGTAGTTGCCCTCGTGGCAGGCGTACTCGTAGATGAGCGAGTTCGAGCGCCGCATCGGCACCGCGGCGATGAGCGGCGCCGTGAACGTGGCCGGATCTTCCACCGTGTACTCGTAGAGCAACGTGTCCTCGCTCACCCGGGTGAACCGCTCGGTCAGCCGCAGGGTCGAGCCCAGCCCCAGCGCGACCAGCGCGTTGGGCTCGAAGCTGGCCCGCTGGTCCGAGAAGTTGCGGCTCTCGACGACCAGCGTGTCGCCCTCCCACCGGCCGCGGGAGTCGCCCGCCCATTGCAGCACCGTTTCGGGCAGGTGGTCGCGCGGCTCGAGCGGGATGATCCGGGCGTCGTGGACCATCTCGTTCAGGATGACGACGTGGTCCCCGGTCTGGAAGAGCTGCATGTTGTTGTTGTAGGCGCTCGGCATCATGGGGGGGCCGGAGTTGAAGCCGACGATGCACCGCTCCGCGAGGCCGCGATCCTCGGGGCCGTCGGCCCCGATACCGGCAGAGCGCACCCGCCAGGGGCGCTCGCCGGGCACGTCCACGTCGAGCGATCCCGCCTGGCGGGCGACGCCCTCGACCAGCTCGGGCATCCGGCCGTTCGCGGGCTCCACGATGAGGGACGCGCGGCGGTCGTCGCCGACGGTGGTGCCGAAGTCGAGCCAGAAGGCGTTGTAGGCGCCGACGTTGCCCTCCGGCGGGGCCTGGTCGGCCGCCTGCTGCGCGGCCGCCGCGAACGACTCGATGGCCGCCGCCTGCTCCTCGGTCAGCTGTTCGCCGAGCCCCTCGGGCCGCTCGAACGGGGTGGCGGTGCGGAAGTCCCAGACCCCCTGCAGATCGGGACGGCCGTCACTCAGCCGCGGAGGCTCCCAGGTCTCGCCGGGCTCCTGCCCGAAGGCGGGCGAAACCGCCGCACCCACCAACGCCACTGCCACACACCACACGACGGTTCGATTGCTCACGGATGATCTCCTCGCAAGTTGCCGAAAGACGAATTCTACAATGGCGCCGGCCCGAACACGGAATTCGACGGAGATTTGACCGCGCCGGGCCGGGCGGACAGAATGCCGGCGGCAGGCTCCAATCCCAGGGCCTCGTGGGAGGCCCGAGGAAACGGACGAACAGGAATAGCAATGACTGCAACAGCGACAGGACGCACGGTGGGCAGGTTGACGTTGACGGCGGTGCTGGCTTCGGCCGGGCCCGCCCTCGCCCAATACGGCGCGGCGGACGGCGAGTGGCGCTTCTACGCTGGCGACGGCGGCCATACGCAGTACACGGCGCTGGACCAGATCGACGCCGGCAACGTGAACGAGCTCGAGGTGGCGTGGCGGTGGAAGGCCGAGAACTCCGCCGAGCGTCCGTTCTTCAACTTCGAGTCGACGCCGATCATGATCGGCGGCGTGCTCTACACGTCGACCGGGGCGAGCGAGGTGGCGGCGGTGGACGCGGCGACCGGCGAGACGATCTGGCTGTACACCCCGCAGCCCAAGCCGGGCGCCGAGGACGACCCGTCGAGGCGGCCGCAGGGCTCGGGACGCGGTGTCGCCTACTGGACGGACGGCGAGCAAGAGACGATCTTCCACAACGTCAGCGACGGGCGGCTGCTCGCCCTCGACGCAAAGACCGGCCGGCCGGTGGACGGCTTCGGCGACGGCGGCTTCGTCGACCTGTCCCGGGACATCGACAAGCCGGGCGCGCAGGTGCGATGCATCTCGACCCCCATCGTGTCGAACGACGTCGTGGTCGCCCAGGTCGTCCCCACCGGCGCCAGCGGCTACGAGGCGACGCCCGGCCACATCCGCGGCTACGACGTGCGGACCGGGGAGAGGCTGTGGATCTTCCACGTCGTCCCCCAAAGCGACGACTTCGGGGTCGACACCTGGGAGAACGAGTCGTGGCGCTACACCGGGCACTCGGGGGTGTGGACGCAGCTCACCGTGGACGAGGAGCTGGGCTACCTCTACCTGCCCACCGAGATCGCGACCAACGACTGGTACGGCGGACACCGCCCCGGCGACAACCTGTTCGCCGAGAGTATCGTCTGCCTCGACGTCCGCACCGGCGAACGCGTCTGGCACTACCAGCTCATCCACCACGGGATCTGGGACTACGACAACCCGTCGCCCCCCACCCTGCTCGACGTCACCCACGACGGGCGCCGCATCAAGGCGGTGGCGATGGTCACCAAGCAGGGCCATACCTACGTCTTCGACCGGGAGGACGGCACGCCGCTCTGGCCGATCATCGAGATGCCGGTGCCGCAGTCGGACGTGCCGGGGGAGCGCACCTCGCTGACCCAGCCGATCCCGTCGCGGCCGGCCCCGTTCGAAAGGCAGGGCTTCACCGTCGACGACCTCATCGACTTCACGCCGGAGATCAAGGCGGAAGCGATGGAGATCGCGGCCAACTACCGGATGGGCCCGTTGTACACCCCGCCGTCGCTGATCGACGATCCGTCCGGGACGCGGGGCACCCTCGTGCTGCCCGGCTGGGGCGGCGGCTCGAACTGGCCGGGAGCCGGCGTGGACGTCGAGACCGGCGTCCTCTACGTGCCCTCGCTGACGGTGCCGATCGTCGTCGCCCTGGCGCCCGGCGACCCCGGCGGCACCAATCCGGACTACATCCAGGTCGGGCCGATCTACCCGCCGGGCCCGCGCGGGCTGCCGCTCGTCAAGCCGCCGTGGGGCCGCATCACCGCGATCGACCTCGACACCGGCGACCACTTGTGGATGACCCCCCTCGGCGGCGCTCCGCGCGAGGTGCGGGAGCACCCGGACCTGCAGGGGCTCGGGCTGGACTTCTCGACCATGGGCCA
The DNA here is from genome assembly GCA_965206705.1 of Vicinamibacterales bacterium. GTDB lineage: Bacteria > Acidobacteriota > Vicinamibacteria > Vicinamibacterales > UBA8438 > JAJEEA01. The sequence goes on from CBDBKJ010000004.1 coordinate 912,164, forward strand.
GAACGGCCGGGTGGGCGCGCTCATCACCCGGACGCTGCTGTTCATGGGCGAGGGCGGTGGGGTGCGCGGCGGGGTGGCCTCGCGCTACGGCGCCGGCGGGCCGATCTTCCGCGCCTACGACAAGGCGACGGGCGCGGTGGTGGCGGAGATCACGCTGCCCGCCAACCCGACGGGCAGCCCCATGTCCTACAGGGTCGATGGAAGGCAGTACATCGTCGTCGCCGCCGCAACCCTGGAGACGCCGGCCGAGCTGATCGCGCTGGCGTTGCCGGAGGAGTCTGCGCCATAGGACGATGTACGCTCCCGGCGGGGTTGGTTGGGCGGCAATCGGAGCCGCAGGCGACGGTTTCCGGGCTGGCAGTGCGTGCCCGGTCCATCAACGCGCGTGCAGGCCGCTGTTGACGTGGGCGGTATGTCCGGTTTCCAGCGCATCCACGCGACCGGTCAACCCGTCCAGCTTGCCGTCGAGCTGGTCGATCTTCCCGTTGAGCATCCACAAGCCGACGACGAGGCCGACTGCCGTGGCCATCGATATCAGCAGGTTCCCCAACCCGATGAGTCTGTCGGCGTCCATGCGATAAACATTACCACGGTGTCGTAAACATCACAACGTCACGTCGTACAGCAGCTTCACGCCGATGACGAAGAGCGAGGCGTGGACGATACGGAAGAACAGCTCGTCGGTCGCGCGCTCGTGCAGCCGGCGGCCCATCCAGATGCCCAGGGGCGCGAGGGGCAGGAGCACCAGCGAGGTGAGGAGGTTGTCGGTGTTCCACTGGCCCAGCCACGCGTAGGGGCCGACCTTGGACCAGTTCACGACGAAGAAGAACGCCACACCGGTGGCCTGGAACGTGGTGCGGTCCATGCGCTGGGGCAGCAGGTAGGCGTGGAGGGGCGGGCCGCCCGCGTGGACCGAGAAGCTGGCGAACCCCGCCAGCGTCCCCCAGAAGACGCCGGCGGCCCGGCGCGGGGATCGATCCGTCGCGGGGGCTCGCGGCACGAAGTACTGCAGCGAGTAGGTCAGGGAGATGACCCCCACGAGGGCGCGCAGGCCGTCGGGGGTCAGGTACTCGAAGGTCACCGCGCCCAGCACCGTGCCCAGCAGCGCCGCCGGCACGAGCACGCGCAGGTTGGGCCAGTCCCAGGCCCCCCGGTAGGCGCGCATCGCGAGGGCGTCCATGACCATCAGGCTCGGCAGCAGCACCGCCGCGGCCTGGGCGGGGCTGATGACCATGGCCATGAGGGGTACCCCGACCACGGCGATGCCGCCGCCGAGCCCGCCCTTGGCGATGCCGACGATCAACACCGCGACGGTCGCCGCGACGTAGAACCAGGGATCGACGATCAAGAGGGCGCCGTCACTCGACCTCGATGAAGATCGGGTTCGAGTAGAACCAGAGGTCGTGCCAGGGGTTCTCCTCGGGTCCGTCCATCGGGGGCTCGAGGTCCTCGGTGCTGGTGCCGCGTACCCGGAGGTAGAGGTCGCCGTCGACCGGCGGCAGCGCCGCTTCGAGGGTGTACCGGTCTCCGTCGCGGGCCAGCGTTTCGCGCGCGAAACGCGCAATGACCCGCGTCGTCGGGTTGCGGTCGGTCGCGGGGTCGGAGAGCGGCCCCCGCACGTCGCCGACGATCACATCGACCCGCTGCACGGCAGGGTTCTCCCCCGCCCCGTTCGGAGCCTCCGGATCGCGGAACCGGACCGTCGCGGTGACCTGCGCCCCGCGGGATACCCGCAACGTGGCGCCGAGCCCGGCCTCCTCCCCCCCGGCGGTCGTGAGACGGACGTCCAGCTCGGTGACGAGGTCGCCGGCGACCGCGAAGATGCGGCCCTGCCGGAGGCCGTCGAGGATGTCGGCATGGTTGGCATGCGCCTGGACCCAGGTCTTGTGGAACTCGCCGGGCCAGAAGTCGCTACCGCTTCTCACCGGGTCGGCGTAGTGGAAGTGGGAGTCGGACGACGCCACGATCCAGAACCGGCGGCCTTCGCCGAGCAGGGCGTCCCAAAGCCCGCCGACGATGGCGGTCATCTGGTCGAAGCCGCCCAGGGTCTGCGCCCCCGCGTTCGTGTAGGCGCCGCGGTACCGGCTGCGGCTGTCGGGCGCGAGGGTGGCGGCCTGGTGGCCGGGCGCGCCTTCCATCCCGCGGTACACGTCGGGCGCGATGTCGTTGTTCTCGCGGATCTCCCACGGCTCGTCACGGCCGTAGCGCCCGATCCCTTGCGCCGAACGGGAGGGATGGTTCGCGAACAGAATCGGCAGCCGCTCGAGCGCCTGCATGTGTTCGAGCGCCTCCCGCCGCAGCCCTGCCGACTGCCGGCGCGGGTCGGGGGGACGCGTCCAGTCCTCGTTGGCGTCGAAACGGCTCTCGATGCCGTGCAGCACCGACGCCTCGTCCTCGGCCCGGGGAATGATCAGGGTGTGGTGGTCCATGCCGGGCATGTTGAGCTCCATGCCATAGAACTGGAGCACTTCGGGAACGAGCTCGCGCGACAGGGTCAGCTCGCGGTACGCCTGCTCCAGGTTCAACTTGGCGTGGTTCGGGCCACCGTGGTCGGTCGTCACCATCCACCGCAGGCCGAAGCGCCGCGCCATCGCCGCGTTCCGCGGCGTGGAGTACATGGCGTCCCGCGCCTTGATCGGGGTCGGCGGACTGGAGCGGTAGTCGTAGCCGGCGCTCCAGTGACTGTGGATGTGCGAGTCGCCGGCCAGCCACTCGCGCTCGGCGGCCGGTGCGGCCAGAACGAGGGCGACCAGGGCGCTGAGCACGCAGTACCAGACGAGGCGCGGAGAGACGGCTCGGGGCGAAGGCATGCCGGCAATTCTACCACCGGCTTCCGGAGGCACGGGCCTCGCGCCGCGCCTGCCTCCGCCTCGACGGGAACCGTGCGGCGAGTCTCACCGCGCGGCGGCAGTCCTGCGTTACGATGAAGAGTGATGCGCACGTCCACACTGGCGGCGGTCGGCTTCATCGCCCTGCTGCTGAGCGCGGTCCACCTGGTCGCGGCGCCGGCCGCGTCGATCTGGTACTACGCCACCGTCGGGCTGCATCCCGTGCTGGGCCTGGTGCTGGTGGGGGCGCTCGTCGGACAGACGTTGCGCCGCTCCCGGGGCGGGAACCGGCTGGCCCCGGCCGGGGTCGGTCTGCTCGCGGCAGGGCTGGGACTCGGGCTGGCAGTGGCCGTCGTCGGCGCCACCCGCCAGCACGCCTGGCTCCTGCAGGTCCACGTCGCGGTGTCGGCGGCCGGCGCGATGCTGTGGGGCATCCATCTGTGGCGCACGACCGACGGGACGCCCGGGTGGATCCGGGCCGTCCGCATCGGTCTGATCGTCGCCGCCGCAGCCGGCCTGGCCGCGCCCCTCCTGCGCGCGGCGCGGGACGCGGATTGGCGCGAGACCCACCGCATCGAGAACCCCGTCCGCCCGCCCGCCAGCATGGCCGAGGAGGGGGCCGGCGCGTCCAGCCCGTTCGCGCCGTCATCGGCGACGACGAACACCGGCGGCACCATTCCCGCCGACTTCTTCCTGACGAGCGAGATCTGCGGCCGATGCCATGCCGACATCTACGAGCAGTGGAACGCGTCGGCCCATCATTTCTCGTCGTTCAACAACCAGTGGTACCGGCGGTCCATCGAGTACATGCAGGAGGTGGTGGGCACCGCCCCGTCGAAGTGGTGCGCCGGCTGCCACGACCATGCGGTGTTCTTCAACGGGCGCTTCGATCGACCCATCGTCGAGCAGATCGACACCGCGGAGGCCCAGGCCGGACTCAGTTGCACGTCGTGCCACTCCATCGCCCACGTCGGCAGCACCATGGGCCAGGGTGACTTCACCATCGAGTACCCGCCGTTGCACGACCTCGCCGCCAGCGAGCAGCCGCTGCTGCGGAACCTGCACGATCTGCTCCTGCGGCTCGCCCCCGGACCGCATCGCGACACGTTCATGAAGCCGTTCCACCGGGAGCAGAGCGCCGAGTTCTGCTCCTCGTGCCACAAGGTGCACCTGGACCTGCCGGTCAACGACTACCGGTGGGTGCGGGGGTTCAACGAGTACGACAACTGGCAGGCGTCGGGGGTCTCCGGGCAGGGCGCGCGGTCGTTCTACTACCCCGAGACGCCGCAGACCTGCAGCTCGTGCCACATGCCCCTCGTGCGGTCCGACGACCCCGCGGCGCGCGACGGGTACGTGCGGTCGCACCGCTTCCCCGGCGCGAACACCGCGGTGCCGTTCGTCAACCGGGACGCCGAGCAGCTCGAGGCGGTGCAGGACTTCCTGCGGGCCGGGCAGGTGACGGTCGACGTGTTCGGCATCACCCGCGTGGCCGACGCCCCGGCCCCGGCCGCGGCGGTCGCGCGTGGGGCCGAGCCCACGCTGTCGAGCACGTTCGCGGTCGGCGAGGAGTCGCTGCAGTTCGGGGCGGGGCGGCGCCTGCCCGGCGGGCCCGCGCCGGCCGAGGTGATCGCGCCCCTCGACTTGGCGCCGGTGGCGGTGCGGCGCGGCGAATCGGTGCGTCTCGAGGTGGTGGTCCGCACCCGCAACGTCGGCCACTTCTTTCCCGGGGGCACCGTCGACGCCTTCGACGTCTGGGTCGAGCTCGAGGCGGTGGACGATCGGGGACGCGTGCTGCTCCACAGCGGCGAGGCGGCCGACGGGGGCAGCGGGCCGGTGGACCCCGGCGCGCACTTCTACCGCAGCCTGCAGCTCGACGAGCACGGAAACCCCATCAACAAGCGGAACGCCTGGGCGACCCGATCCGTCGCCTACGTGCGGCTCATCCCGCCCGGCGCGGCCGACACCGTCCACTACCGGCTCCGGATTCCGGAGGACGCCGGCGACCGCATCACCCTGCGGGCCAGGGTCAACTACCGGAAGTTCGCGTGGTGGTTCACCCAGTGGGCGTTCGCCGGGGTCCGCGACCCGGCGGGTCCGGCGCCGTCGGTCACCAGCGCCCACGACGACGGCGAGTGGGTCTTCACGGGGGACACGAGCCGGGTGTCGGGACAGGTGAAGGCGATTCCGGACATCCCCACGACGGTGATGGCGGAAGCCGCCGCCACCCTGACGGTCATCGACGCGGACGCGCCGCTGCCGCCTCCGCCGGCGCCGCCGCCGGGCGACCCGCGGCAACGGGGACGCTGGAACGACTACGGCATCGGCCTGCTGCTGCAGGGCGACCTGCGGGGGGCCGAGGCGGCGTTCCGCCGGGTGATGGCCCTCGACCCCGAGTACCCGGACGGACCGGTGAACGCGGCGCGCGCCCGACTGCAGGAGGGGGACGTCGACGCCGCGATCCCCCTCCTCGAGCAGGCTCTCGCCCTCGAGCCGGACCTGGCCCGCGCCCACTTCTTTCTCGGCACCGCCCTGCGCGCCCTCGGCCGCTACGAGGAAGCGCTGGAGCAACTGACGGCGGCGCGGCAGCAGTATCCGCGCGACCGCGTGGTCCTCGGCCAGATAGGCCGCCTGCAGTTCCTCGATCGGCAATACGACGCGGCCATCGCCACCTACGAGGCAGTGCTCGGCATCGACCCCGAAGACGTCCAGGCCCACTACAATCTGATGCTGGCCCATCAGGGCGCCGGCAACCGGGAGGAGGCGATGCGCGAGCGCGCGCTGTACGAACGATTCAAGGCCGACGAGGCCGCCCAGGCCATCACCGGGGCGTTCCGCCGCGCCTCGCCCGAAGACAACAACGAACGGCAGGCCATCCACGAGCACAGGCATCCGGATCCGCAGCCGGCCGCCCCCTGACACGATGACACGCTTCCTCGCTCTGCTCCTGACCGCATCCTTTTCGACGCTCGTCCTCCAGGCGGCCACGCCGGTCGTCTTCACCGACGTCACCGAACCGGCCGGCATCCGCTTCACCCACAACACCGGCGCCTTCGGCGCCAAGTACATGCCGGAGACCTTCGGCTCGGGCGCCCTCTGGCTCGACGCCGACGGCGACGGGTGGCAGGACCTGCTGCTCGTCAACGGCACCGCCTGGCCCGAGCGGAACGATGCCGGGACCCACGCCGCGCTGTATCGCAACGACCGGGACGGGACGTTCACCGACATCACGCGCGGCTCGGGGCTCGACGTCCCGCTCTACGGCCTCGGCGGCGCCGCCGCCGACTTCGACAACGACGGGCACGTCGACGTCTATCTCACGGTGCTCGGGCCCAACCGCCTGTTCAAGGGGGCCGGCGACGGCACCTTCACGGACGTCACCGAGGCGGCCGGGGTCGGCGACCCGGGGTTCTCGACCGCCGCGCTCTGGTTCGACTACGACGAGGACGGACATCTCGACCTGTTCGTCGGCAACTACGTGCACTGGTCGCCGGAGATAGATCTGTTCTGTTCGTTGACGGGCGACACGAAGTCGTACTGCACGCCCGAGTCGTACCAGGGGCAGAGCGGCACCCTCTATCGGAACCGCGGAGACTCCACGTTCGAGGACGTGACGACCGCGGCCGGGCTGCGCGCCCCCTCGGCGAAGGCGCTCGGCGCCGTCATGCTCGATTTCAACGGCGACGGCTGGATGGACCTGTTCGTCGCCAACGACACCCAACCCGACCAGCTCTTCGAAAATCGGGGCGACGGCACGTTCGAGGACATCGGGGTCCTCGCCGGGGTGGCGTTCAGCGACACTGGGGTGGCCCGCGCGGGGATGGGGGTCGACGCCGTCGACTACGACGGCTCGGGCCGGGCCGACCTCGTGATCGGCCACTTCTCCACCGAGATGATGGCGCTCTATCACAACGAGGGCAACGGGCTGTTCATCGACGAGGGGCCGCGCTCGGCCATCGGCCGCTCGACCCTGCTGACTCTGACGTTCGGATGCTTCTTCTTCGACTTCGACCTCGACGGCTGGCCGGACATCTTCGCCGCCAACGGGCACGTCGCCGACGACGTCGAGCGGGTGCAGGCCCGCATCACCTACGCGCAGCCGCCGCAGCTGTTCCGCAACGACGGCGGGCGGCGCTTCGAGGAGGTGACCGCGCCGGACACCGCGCTCGGGGTTCCCCAGGTGGGGCGCGGCGCCGCCTATGCCGACTTCGACCGCGACGGCGATCTCGACGTGCTGGTCACCGCCAACGGCGGGTCGCCCCGGCTGCTCCGCAACGACGGCGGCAACGAGAACCACGTACTCCGCATCCGAACGGTGGGGACGGCCTCGAACCGCGACGGCATCGGGGCCCGCATCGACGTGACGGCGGGCGGCGCCACCCGGTGGCAGGTGGTCAAGACGGGGTCGAGCTACCTGTCGCAGAGCGAGATGCCGGTGACCTTCGGACTCGGCGACCGGACGCGGGCCGACGCGGTGGAGGTCACCTGGCCCAGCGGGCGGGTGGACCGGATCGGCGCCGTCCCCGCGGACCGGATGGTCACGATCGAGGAAGGCGCGGGCATCGTCGACAGCGTCGCGATCCCGACTGCGCGATAGGCGTTCACAACGTGGAAACGGAGCGAACTCGTGCCGGATCGGTTCGACGGAACGCGGTTCCGCCCGGCGGCGGTTTCCGGGCGAAGCCGATGCCCCGGCATCCACTCCTTCAGACGTTCGTCATCGGCGCCAGCGCCGTGCTGCTGGCGATCCCGGTCCAGGCCCAGCAGGACGTGAACGAGCTGCGCGCCCAGGCCGAGGCCGGCCATGCGGCGGCGCAATTCAATCTCGCCCGCCTCCACGTGACCGGCACCGGCGTGCCCCGGGACGACGGGCAGGCCGCGCACTGGTACCGGATGGCCGCCGACCAGGGGCATGCCGGCGCCCAGCACGGTCTCGGGCTGCGGTACGACGCCGGTCTCGGCGTCGCCGAGGACGATGCCCAGGCGGTCCGCTGGTATCGCCGGGCGGCCGCGCAACACCACTGGGAGGCCCAGTTCCGACTGGGCCGGATGTACGCCCGCGGCGCCGGCGTCGACCGCGACGACGCCGAGGCGGTGCGCTGGTTCCGGCGCGCGGCCGACCAGGGCCACGCGGAGGCGCAGTTCAACCTCGGGCAGATGTACTACAACGGGCGCGGCGTCCCGCGGGATCGGTCGCGGGCGGCGGGCTGGGTGCGAATGGCCGCGGCCCAGGGCAACCCCACCGCGCAGGTGACCCTGGCCAGCATGTACGAGACCGGCGCGGGCGTCGACCGCGACCTCACCCTCGCCGCACGCTGGTACCGCCTCGCGGCGGTCCAGGGCGACCCCGCGGCCCAGGTCACCCTGGGCTATCTCTACGACGCCGGCGCCGGAGTCGTAGAGGACGATGCCGAGGCGGTGCGCTGGATCCGGCGGGCGGCCGACCAGAACCACGCCGAGGCGCAGTTCGCGCTCGCCAACCTCTACTTCAATGGCCGGGGCGTCGCGCAGGACCTCGCGGAAGCGCTCCGGCTGATCGGGCTCGCGGCCGACCAGGGGCACGTCCGGGCCCAGTTCAACCTCGGGATGAGCTACGACACCGGCACCGGGGTCGCGCGGGACGCGGCCGAGGCGGCGCGCTGGTTCCGCCGGGCCGCCGACCAGGGCGACCCCGCCGCCCAGCAGAACCTCGGGATCATGTACGCCAACGGCGACGGCGTGCCGCAGGACCTCGCCGCCGCGTACCTGTGGCTCACCCTCGCCGCGTCGCAGGCCGCCGAACCCGCGCGCACCGGCCTGCTGCGGGGACGCGCGGTCGTCGCGCAGCAGCTCTCGCCCGGCCAGCTGGCCGCGGCCGAGCGGAGTATCGAAGACTGGTCACCCGTCGCCGCCGCCACGCGCGGCAGACAGCCCTGAACCATGGACATCAACCAAGATCGGCTCTGGTATCTCAAGCTCCACTGGCAGGTGCTCGGCGCCATGCTCCTCGGCGCTCTGACCGGCATGATCTTCGGAGAGAGCGCAGCCAACGCCATCGGCTGGATCGGCGACCTCTTCATGCGCCTGCTGCGCATGATCATCGTCCCTCTGGTCATCGCCTCCATCGTCTCCGGGGTCGCCTCCATCGGGGGCGGGCGGGCCATCGGACGGCTCTTCAGCAAGACGCTCGGCTACTACCTCCTGACGAGCTTCCTCGCCGCGTCCACGGGCCTGATCGTCGTCAACCTGTTCCGCCCCGGGGTAGGCGCCGCCCTCGGCGACGCCGGTGCGGGCGGCGAGATGCCCGAGCTCGACATCCCCACGTCGGGGGTCGATCTGCTCCTCGACATCGTGCCGCCGAACGTGCTGTCGTCGGCCGCCGCGGGCGACATGCTGCCCATCATCTTCTTCAGCATCGTCCTCGGCGCCGCGATCACCACGCTGAAGGCGGACGGCCCCCGCAACACCCTGACGGGGCTCTTCAATGCGTTCTTCCAGGCGATGGTCGCGCTGACCTCCGGCATCATCACCCTGCTCCCCATCGGCGTGTTCGCGCTCATTACCAGGATGGTCGGCACCACCGGGTTCGAGTCGTTCACGCCACTCATCAGGTACTTCCTGACCGTCGGGACCGGGCTCACCATCCACCTCTTCGTCACCCTGCCCGTCGTCCTGTTCGTGCTCGGGCGCATCGCCCCCGCCATCCACTTCAAGAACATGCGCAACCCGCTGCTGATCGCCTTCTCGACCAGCTCGTCGGCGGCGACCCTGCCGGTGACGATGCGGACGGTTCAGGACCGGGTGGGGGTCTCGAACAAGGTGTCCTCGTTCGTCCTCCCCATGGGGGCGACCGTGAACATGGACGGAACCGCCGTCTTCGAGTGCGTGGGGGCGCTCTTCATCGCGCAGGTGATCGGGTTCGACCTGTCGCTCGGCGCCCAGGCCGTCGCGGTGATGACGGCGCTGCTCGCGTCGATCGGCGCGGCCGCGGTGCCTTCGGCCGGACTCGTGGTGATCTTCATCGTCCTCGACGCCATCGGGCTCGGCGGCAACCCGCAGGCCGAGGCAATCGTCCTCGCCATGCTCGCCATCGACCGCCCGCTCGACATGTACCGCACCGCCATCAACGTCTTCAGCGACTCGTGCGGCGCCGCGATCATCGCGCGCTCCGAGGGCGAGGAGGGGGTCGATTCCGAAGTGCGCTGAGCGCAGGACCGCCAGGGCCGCGATCGGCAGGTCGACGCGCACCGAGTCGTGACAATACGAGACCGACTCGCAAGAGGGCGCTCGCCGAAAATCGGTGGCACGCTGTCGTGTCGTTTAAGACACGGGCAGCCGGTCGGTTTCGCTGCCGGACCTGTTCGCCAGGCACACGGGCGGAACGTGTCGACCGTGTCGGTCATTCGGGTCGCCGTTCAGGCAACCCCATCGCCGTGGGGGGCATGCCAAGCCACCCGGCCCACGATCCGATCATCCGCCGTCATGGATCTCGACAGATGAGCCGGGTTGTCGCCGACCAGGTTCCAATGGTCGGCGACATGCCGCAAGCGCTTGACGACCAACCTCTCGCCGGTGCGGACGACGAACAGCTGATCGTCCACGGCGACCCGTCGGTCCTGATCGACGACGACGAGATCGCCGTCACGGATCGTCGGCTCCATCGAATCGCCGGCCGCCCGGACGCACGTCAGGTGATCGTCTCGCGCCCAGGACGGCAGCACCTTCTCCGCAACCGCAATCGACAGGTCAGCCGACTCTTCGAACTCCACCTCGCCGGTATCCGCCTCGAATCGGAAGTGCTCGGCGAACGGCATCATCCGCGTCGGCGACGACTCTCCGACCAGCTGCGGCAGCAACTCTGCCGCCACCGCCGCACGGTGCGTCAGCTCCTCCACGACACGCATCCCTTCGCGCAGCCTCGACGCCATGGCACCCTTGTCGATCAGACCCACCGCGTCGACGACACCGGCGTCCGAGGGCAGGTGGAGCGCCTTCGTGATCTCCTGCGGCAGCTGCGGAGCCTCCGCCCCGCCCAACTCCGCCGGGCCGACGAACAACCGCATCCCCAGGACAGACGCGATCGACTGAAGGGTCGTGTAGCGCGCCGCCCGGCCCTGGACCACGCTTCGAAGCTGGCCGAGTGGAATCCCCGTCCGCATGGCGAAGGGCCTCAACCCTTCCATCTCGACCCGCTGCCGTACCGCCCGGACGAGGGTGTCGACTCCGTGCAGTGTCACTGGGCTCCTCGAAGGAGCAGGATTTCTACAGTTGAGCGCATTTTCTTCCTTCCTCAGGTAAGCAGTCCAATGGCGTCGACAATCACGGCAGCCCTCGCGTCTCACCGTTCGAGGCGAAACGTGCCGACAGGAGGCCCCACGTTAGGAAAGACGCTTGAAGAGCCGGAAACGAACAGGAGGGTCGCGAGAAACGTGATCGGTGGCGGCACCGGTCTCTTCCGTCGAGTGTCGTGAGGAACACGACACGGACTCGGAAAAGACCACTTGCCAGAGGCCGGTAGATGTGACACGCTGACGTGTTGTGGACGACACGGCCAGCCGGTTGGTTGCGCTCTTCGACTTGTTCGCCAGGCACACCGGGCGAAGCGTGTCGACCGTGTCCCGCCATGCGACCGGGAGCGGCGACACCATCGCCCGGTTGCGGCGCGGCGGCGCGATAACCACCCGGAGGCTGGACCGGGCTATCCGCTTCCTCTCGGACAACTGGCCCGACCCGATCGCATGGCCAGCCGACATCCCCCGTCCGGCATTGTGCCGCCGCACCTCCGGAAGCGGCCGCACCGACCCCAGCACGCGCTGACACCACCGGAGCCGGTCATCCGGACCGCCGGTCAGGCAACTGCATCGCTGTGGGGGCCGCACCACGCCACCCGGCCCACGATCCGATCATCCGCCGCCATGGGTCTCGACAGATGACCCAGGTTGTCGCTGACCAGGTTCCAATGGTCACCGATCCGATGCAAGCGCCTGACGATCACCCCCCCGCCAGTGCGGACGACGAACAGTTGATCGTCCACGGGGACCCGCTGGTCCTGGTCGACGACGACGAGATCGCCGTCACGGATCGTCGGCTCCATCGAGTCGCCGGCCGCCCGGACGCACGTCAGGTGATCCGGTCGCGCCCAGGGCGGCAGCACCTTCTCGGCAACCGCAATCGACAGGTCCGCCGACTCTTCGAACTCCACCTCGCCGGTATCCGCCTTGAACCGGAGGTGTGCGGCGAACGGCATCATTCGCGTCGTCGTCGACTCTCCGGCCAGCCGCGGCAGCAGCTCGGCCGCCACCGCCGCTCGTTGCGTCAGCTCCTGCACGGCCCGCATCCCTTCGCGCAGCTTCAACGCCATGGCATCCTTGTCGATCAGGCCTACCGCGTCGACGACACCGGCGTCCGAGGGCAGGTGCAGGGCCCGGGTAATCTCACGGGGTAGCTGCGGAGCCTCGGCTCCGCCCGACTCCGCGGGACCGATGAACAACCGCATCCCCAGGACCGAGGCGATGGACTGAAGGGTCGTGTATCGCGCTGCGCGGCCCTGGACGACGCTTCGAAGCTGGCCCAGAGGAATGCCGGTCCGCATGGCGAAGGGCCTCAGCCCTTCCATCGCGATCCGCTGCCGCACCGCCTGTACGAGCGTGTCGATTCCGTGCAGTGTCACGGGCAACACGATATACGAAACGGCGCTTGCGGGAAAACCACCGGGTCCACGCACGCTGCCCAAGAACCCCGGCGATGGGCGATATCAGGGGGAGAACCAGGGTTCGAGCTGAGCCGCGTAGGAGAAAATCGCCGGTAGTCCGCCGGTATGCACGAAGAGCACCCGGCTACCGGCCGCGATGCGCCCGGAGCGTACGAGGGCGACGAGGCCCGCCATGGCCTTGCCGGTGTAAACGGGGTCGAGCAGCAGCGCTTCCAGCCGTGCCGCGAGCAGGACGGCCTCGCGGACCGCGTCGTTCAGCCGGCCGTAACCGGGCGGATGCACCTCGTCGCACACGTCGACGTCGTCCGCATCGAGCACCTCGGAGCGCCCGATCATCGCGGCGAGCTCCGCCGTGCGCTTCGCGACCCGTACACGCTGCTGAAGTGCATCGCGCCGCACGCAGATGCCGTGCACCGGCACGCGCTCGCCGAGCGCCCGCAGACCCACCAGGGTCCCGGCATGGGTGAGGCCGCTACCCGACGCGCATACCACCGCGTCGAATCGGACACCGCGCGCCCGGGCCTGCTCCATCACCTCGCCCGCGGCAAGGACGTAGCCGAGCCCCCCGAGAGGCGGATGATCGAGACCGAGATGAACTACGTAGGGCTTGCGGCCCTCGCCCGCAAGCGATTGCGCGAGCTGATCCAGCGCCCCATCCGCGGCTGTCTCATCGTCTCCGACCGAGTACGGATGTATCGTCGCCCCGAGCAACCGGTCGAGCAGTACGTTGCCGGACCGGCGGTAGAGGTCGTCGGAACGCTCCACGCGTTCCTCGAGCTGAACGTGGATCTCCATCCCGAGCTTCCGGGCGCCGGCGGCCGCGAGACGGACGAAGTTCGACTGCACCGCCCCGGTGATGAGCACGGTGTCGGCCCCGCGCGCCTGCGCCTCGCCCAGATAGAACTCCAGCTGGCGCACCTTGTTCCCCCCCGAGGCGAGCCCCGTGCAGTCGTCCCGCTTGATCCAGAGCTCGATCCCGAGGCTGCGGCCGAGTTTCGGCGCCGGGTCGAGCGGGGTCGGCATGTGGCCGAGACCGACCCTCGGAAACCTGTCGACACCCGCGAACGCTGTAGGCATGGGCACTCCGGCTTGAAGGTAGCACGGGCCGCCCGCCCGAAGAGCCGACGCGGCGCCGGCGAGCAAACCGAACGGGGATCGGTACGAGTGGATTCCCTCCCGTGGCACTCCGGCTATGATTCCGTCAGGCACGACGAACACGGATCCATCGCAGCGAACCGGCCCCCCGAATCCCCGCAATCGGGGCGGCGAGCTGTCCGACTTCGCGGCGGTGCCCGGTGCGCGGAACAGCATCGTCTTCCGGGACACCGACATCCGCACGCTCGAAGACGAGCAGCTCGGCGGCTTCGGGCTCGACGACCTCGACCAGCGCGACACCGAGGGCTACAAGGGCACCGTGCTCGCGCAGCTCGGCCGGCACGCGATTCACGGCGGCGTGGAGTTCATGCGGAACACGAATCTGCGCGACACCGTGTTCGACGGCGGGCTGTACACGTCGCTGGCGGGGCCGCTCGCCGGGCTCACGGCCGGCCAGCTGATCGCAGGAAGCTTCACCGATTCGCGCTTCGATCCGACCAACAGCAGCGACTACAACGGTTTCATCCGCACCGTCGACGGGCTTCCGGATCGGGCCGGGTTCTACGCCCTCTACGATGGGAACGGGGACGGCACGATCTCCCAGGACGAGCTCGCGGCCAACCTGGCGTTCGCCGGCACGGCCGGGAATCCCCACGGAGCCATCAACTACGACCGGCTCTTCCAGTCGGCGCTGGGCGCGCGCAGACCCGCTCGAACGGCCTGAGCCTGTTCCTGCAGGACACGTTCAGCGCCACCGACCGCCTGTCGTTCAACGTCGGCGTCCGCACGGAGCGCTTCGCGCACATCGCGACCGACGGCACGAACATCTTCACCTTCGACTGGACGCTGGCTCCGCGCCTCAGCGTGTCGTACGACCCCGCCGGCAACGGCCGGCAGCGGATCAGCGCGTTCTACGGCAGGTACTACGACCCGATACGCAACAACCTGACCAACTTCGCGGGAACCCTCAGCGGATCGACCCGCGAGGAGCAGGTCTACGCCAACGACCAGTGGGTGACCTACCGGGTGCGGGGCGGGCCGCAACAGGCCGACGCACTGTTCGCGCCGACGACGAAGACGCCGTGGACCGACGACTTCCAGGCGAGCTGGGAGACCGACCTCGGCGGGGGCCGCAGCGTCATGGCGCTGTACACGAAGCGGCGGACGCGGGACATCATCGAGGACTACGACATGGCCCTCTACGCGTTCCGCCCCGACGGCACGACCAACTACCCCGGGCCCGTCGATCACCCCGATTCGCTCTTCCTCGGTCTCGACTACTTCGGCTACGACAACTTCCCCGAGTCGAACTTCGTCATTGCGACCCTCGCCGGGGGCGCGCGCGACTATCAGGGCCTGGAGTTCACCTTCCGGCAGCGGCTGCGGAGCAATTGGCAGGCACTGGCCGCGTACACCTACGGCAGCGCCACCGGCAACACCAACTCTGATTCGAACGCCGACTTCCAGGGCGACGCGATCTGGCTCGACCCACGCGCGCCGCACCAGGGGGGCGACCAGCCCGGCTCGATCGCCCACCTGTTCAAGATCAGCACGTCGTACCACTGGGACCGCGGATTCCAGATCGGCGCGAACTGGCGCTGGAACTCGGGCACTCTCGCGAGCCGCACGTTCCGGGCCTCGGGGCGCAACCTTCCGATCCGCGTGGAGGACGGCGGCGAGTTCGAGTTCGCGGGGATCACACGACGGTGGCTGGCGCCGACCGCGGTGGGCACCCTGCGCAACCCGTCCTACGGCATCGTCGATGTCCGCCTGCTCTACAACTACCGCCTCCCCGGCTACCGGCTGGAGCTGTTCGCCGACGTCTTCAACCTCCTGGACGACCAGGACGCCACCCGCAACCAGGACCTGCTCGCCGGCGCCGGCGGCAACGCGTTCGGCGACGGCATCCGCTTCACCCCGCCGCGGCGGGTCTTCCTCGGCGTCCGTCTGCGCTTCGGCCAGGGCGGCGCCTGATTCCCCGTTGCCCTCTTTCACCGACGGTTCAACGTCAGCCATTTGTCTGGTAAGATATCGCCAAATGGCTGGCTCCGATTCGCTGATCTCCGCTACTGGCGCCACCCGATTCGAGGTCGACCATCGATCCCGCATCGAGCGCGCCCGCGGCGGCGTTGCCGTCGGCGGGGCCATCGAGACCATGCGAGCGTGGTCGATTCCGGTGGCGCGGTTCGCCGCGATTCTCGGCTGTTCCGAGCGCAAGTGGAGCCGGGCGCGGGCCGGGGCGCCCGACGCGTTGCTCTCGCCAACAGAGTCGGATCGGCTGCTCCGAACCCGGCGTGTACTCGATCACGCCAGGATCGTCTTCGACGACGACGGGGACACCGCCGCATGGTTGTCGACGCCCAATCACGCGCTGTCCGGCGAGTCGCCTCTCTCGTTGATGGACACCGACGCCGGCGTGCATGTCGTCGACGAGGTTCTCACGCGGATCGAATTCGGCGTGTACGCCTGACCCGTGCGCGTCTACCGCTTGACCCTGCCCCGGTATGTCGACACCGCCTTCTCCGGGGAAGGAGCGCGCCGCGTTGGCGACCGGTGGACACCCGCCGGCCGTCCGGTGGCCCACACTTCCGCGTCCGTTTCGCTGGCCGTGCTCGAGAGTCTCGTTCACACCAGCGTGAACTCGATACCGTCGCAACGCGTCGTCGCGGTCGATGTGCCGGACACGATGCCCGTGGTCACCGTCGCTCCGTCCGAGCTGCCGGACGACTGGCGCCGCACTCCGCCGCCACCTGCGTTACAGGACATCGGGAGAGCATGGCTCGACGCGGGCCACACGGTGATTCTGCGGGCGCCCTCGGCCATCGTGCCTCTTGAGTTCAACTACCTTCTCAATCCCCGCCATCCGAGCTTCGGACGCCTCCGGATTCACGAACCCGATCCCTTCGAGATCGACAAGCGCCTGTACAGTCCGGGCTCGAAAGCTGCCTCACACCTGCCGTCTTGATGTCCTTCAACGCAACTCGCGTGTCCGGCGCCCCAGAGGAACTTGCCGCGGCGGATCACTCCACCCCTGGCCCCTTCCGCGGACCGGTCAACAGACCGTGTTTGCTACGGTGCGGGGGAAGGCGATACGCTGGGCGCCGAAACGAAGCACTTCAAAAGGTGGGAACCGTGAAACGGATGCCTCTCTGCCCGCTCGCCGCCGCCCTCATGCTGGCGTTGCCGTCGCTCGCCGCCGCCCAGGAAGTCCAGCACGGGGTGTCGCCGCTCGTGCTGCAGTGGGAAGCGGCCGACTGGGGACCACCGACCAACACGCCGGGCTTTCCCGCCGGCATTCGCAACGCGCCGATCGCCACCGATCCGGAGACGGGCGGCCCGACCTACCTCGCGCGGTTCCCGGCCGGGTCGGAGTTCGCCCCGCACTGGCATACGTACACCGAGACGGTGGTCGTGCTCGAAGGCGCGGTGGACATCGTCATGGACGGGACCCGCTACACGGCCACCGCGGGCAGCTACGTCATCATCCCCGCGGAGGCGCATCACGCGTGGTTCACGCACGAGGACGCCGACGTGGTGCTGCTCGCGCGCCGCGACGGCCCGGCCGACTTCCACTTCGTCGATCCGTAGCCGCCGCGGCAATCCGCCGCGCGCGGACGCCCGCGGACAGGCCGTCGTCAAGGAGGATCCGGCTGTCGCGGGGATCCTGGGTTCGGGCAGTGCCGCATCGAGGAGGCCGGCACGCCCAACGTGCGCACGTTCAGCCGCGGAGGATCGCCGCCATGACCATCCGCATCCTCGCTGTCGCCGGCGTCTGCCTTGTGCTCGCGGCCCCCGCGGCCCGCGCCCAGGTCGACCGGCTGACCCCGGTCACCGACGCGATGCTCGCCGAGCCGCCGGCCGACGACTGGTTGCACTGGCGGCAATCGCCGGCGGGCTGGGGCTACAGCCCGCTCGACCAGATCACGCGCGACAACGTCTCGGAGCTGCGGCTCGTCTGGTCGTGGGCGATGGAGCCGGGCTCGCAGGAAACGACGCCGCTCGTGCATGACGGCGTCATGTTCCTCGCCAACCCCGGCAACGTCATCCAGGCCCTCGACGCGGCGACCGGCGATCTGCTCTGGGAGTACCGCCGCGCGTTCGCGGACGGCGTGGGCGGGCGCGGCTGGACGCTCCGCAACTTGAGCATCCACGGCAACACCGTCTTCGTCAACACCGCCGACGCCCATCTCGTGGCGCTCGACGTCCGCACCGGCGCGGTGGCGTGGGAGGCCGAGGTGGCGGACCGGCAGCAGGGTTTCACCTATCGCAGCGGCGCGCTGGTCGCCCGCGGCCGGGTCATCTCGGGCATGAGCGGCTGCACCCGCTACTACGAGGACGGCTGCTTCATCACGGCGCACGACGCCGCCACGGGACGGGAGCTGTGGCGGACGTCGACCATCGCCCGGCCGGGCGAGCCGGGCGGCGACACGTGGGGCGACCTGCCGATGATCTTCCGCTCGGGCGGCGACGCCTGGATCGCCGGCAGCTACGATCCCGAGCTCGACCTGCTCTACTGGGGCGTCTCGCAAGCGAAGCCCTGGGCGCGCGCGAGCCGGGGCACCGACGGCGACGCGCTGTATACCAACTCCACGCTGGCCCTCGACCCCGAGACCGGCGAGATGCGGTGGTTCTACCAGCACGTGCCCGGCGAGACCCACGACCTCGACGAGACGTTCGAGAGGATTCTCGTCGACGCCGGCGATTGGCGGTCCGTGTTCACGATGGGCAAGCTCGGCATTCTGTGGGAGCTCGACCGCGAGACCGGGGAGTTCCGCAACGCGACGGATCTCGGCTACCAGAACATCGTCGACCTGGATCGCCGGACGGGCCGTCTCGAGTACCGCCCCGGCATGATCCCGCAGCTGGACGTCGAGCTCGACTTCTGTCCCAGCTTCTCGGGCTTCAAGAGCTGGCGGGCCATGGCCTACAGCCCGGCCACCGAGGCCTTCTACATCCCGGTCCAGCCCACCTGCGTCACCGCCGCCATGACCTCGGTCGAGCGCCGGGAGGGCGGCGGCAGCGTCGGTCTCGCCTCCCGGGTGGACCGGCACCACCCCGCGAGCGGCGGCAACCTCGGCGAGTTCGTCGCGATGCACCGCACCGGACGCATCCTGTGGAAGCACCGGCAGCGGACGCCGTTCAACTCGGCCGCGTTGACGACGGGCGGGGGCCTCGTGTTCGTCGGCGACTGGAACCGCTTCGCCAACGCCTACGACGAGGCGACGGGCGAGCTGCTGTGGCAGACGCGGCTGCCGACCTCGGTCCAGGGATTCCCCATCAGCTACGGCGTCGGCGGCCGGCAGTACGTGGCCATCCCGGTAGGCGTCGGCGCCCTCGCCTGGAGCACGATTCCGTTGCGCCTGACCCCCGAGGTGCGCCGGCCCGACACCGGCAACGGCCTCTACGTGTTCGCGCTTCCGGAGTGAGACACCGCTCCGTAGCCGTCCGTCGGTTTCCGTGACAGTGCAGTGTTCGCGGTTTTCCGGGCGAAACTCGCAGTCATGTGTCTGGGCCGGTCTTGGCCCGTGCGCGGCGAAGGGGGACGACGACCCCGGCGGGCACGGGCCCAGCGTCAGTACTTCGTCGCCCATTGGTTGATCTCACGGATTCGGTTCCCGCAGTTGAAGTCCGCCAGATGGAGTGCCCGGGCCGGCTGACGAGACCCCGCGCACGCGCAGACCTGGCTGGGAAGCCTCCAACGCTACGTGTTCAGCGGCAACGGCCGGCGGCGGGCCGCCACACGGTATACTGTCCTCCGTCGCTCGGCGACGCTGGCGGATGGTCGTGCGGACCCGTGTTCGCGCCTACCCTCGCACTCGTCGCCGGAGCCGTCGAGGACGGGAGGGGACCGAAAGGCGGCCACGTAGATCTGATGTTCGATTCACTTACCATCGCCCGTCAGTTGACCGAGGCCGGCATCGAACGCGCCTGGCCGACGTGCTGGCTGATGCCATCCGCCAAGCAGCCGAGCACGGTGAGCACGTGACGCCGGAAACGCTACGCGCCGAACTGGCCGGCCTGGAATCCAGACTCTACCGGGCCATGCTCGTTCAGGCGGGAGCCATCGTGGGCGCTCTCGTCGGCATCGGCGGCAGCGTGGTCGGTGTCCTTCGGTTGTTCGGCTGACGTTTCACGCGTCAGGATCGACGCTCTGCTCAAGGACGCTGGGTGGAGTCTCACGGACGGCGTGAGCGTCCTCTTCGAGCACGCCTTGCCGGACGGATCGCGGGCCGACTACGCGCTCTGCGACCGTCCGGGCGGACCCACCTTCTACTCCCCGGACGACCACGCCCTGCACGGCTGAGGCCAACATGCTGCCGGACCCCGAGGACGGCCACTTCGTGCGCGACACGCTACGGTTGTTCGAACTCGCGGCACCGACCTTCCGCTATATGCTTCGCGAGGCCATCGACAAGGGGCATCTGACTCCGCACCGCATCTACCAGGCGATGACGGTCAAGACGGCCGCCGAGGACGGGTTCGAGGTGGCGCGTGAGGAACTCGCCTGGACGGCGATGGACCCGGCCACGCCGGCCGAACTCGGGAAGCTGTTCGCGTCGTCCGACCCCATCACCGTGGACCCGCGAGCGCTGGAGCGGACGTGGCAACCAAGCCATCGTGCGGGGCCGGTACATCTCCAGCGCCGATACGTGGAGACCGTTGAGGCAACTGGTGCGGTTGCTCGCGTTCGTGAGTCCAGCACGAGGACTGCTGTAGTTCTGATGGCGTCTCATGTCCGAATTGTTGGGGTGCGACGACTGAGAAGGTCTCATCCGTGGGAGCAACAGGATGGCTCAAACCCGCGTGGGAATTCGGATGCAATCCGTCTGGATCGTGGAAGCGAAATGCCTCGACGAATCCGCATCTTGGCGATTTGATGACCGGGATGACGCCGAGTGGTTCAGCGTGGTTGCTGAGAAGTACGGCTCTCCTAAAACAGGTGTGGGTGGAATCGGAGCCGATTCGGCGGGTCCACGAGGCGCGGCTGACGGCGAAAAGGCAGCTCGGAACTGACCCGCGGATTCCGCTTCCGGGGCGGGCGTGCGGTGGCTTGCTGCGGATGTGGGGCGGGGTAGCTACGGGACGGCCGGCGTGTCAACGCGCTACGCGCGTCCTCCGCTGCGCTCCGGTCCTTCGGATGACACGCCGGCCGTCCCTCCGCTCAGAGAGCAGTTATGGGCCTTGCGGCCCGGCCTGGACGGGGGCGTCCCGGCCGTCGACGACTTCACGCCGGACGCGCGAGGAGCAGTCGGCGCGTGGGCCTGACGTGCGGGGGTCACGGGGCGAAGCAGAGCCCGCGAACGCGGGGGTTTTTCTGGCTGGGGCGGCATCGAACTGGGGCCATCCCTACCCACACCTGTTTCAGGAGACTCAGAAGTACTGGTGCGCCCGCTGTCCAAAATGCGGACTCAAGGACATGGTTGGTGTCAGCTTGTGCGAAAGCCATCCGCTCGGATGGGAGGCTATTGCTTCGTGTGGCAACCAGACGTGCAGCTTCGCGGAGAGGATCGTATCTTGGGGTGATCCGATGAAGTCGAGTGAGGGCTGTCGCCGAGCGGTGGCGGGCGGACCAGCGGGAGGGCGGGGCGGAGGACAGCCGGCGACGGAGGTGGTCGACCGGGACCACCGCGACAGCAGAAGCCAAGAACACTCACTGGACGAGTCTCAGCCCGAAACGACGATCCGCAACGACGCGTGTACCAGAAGAAACGACCTTCTACATCGCACGAAACGGGCCGAACAGCTGACGACACCCGCCAGATGACGACACCCACCAGATGACGACACCCACCAGATGACGACACCCACCAGATGACGACACCCACCAGATGACGACACCCACCAGATGACGACACCCACCAGAGAACATCCCGACGTCAACCACAATGAGCCCCCAAGGACCAGTGAATTCCGTGACTGGCAACCAATCTGTACAAGCCCTGACGCTCTGGCGACCAGTGCGAAGACCTTGATGACGCGACTCGGGCGCGGAATCTCCAGCGCGTGGTCAACAACAGCCGCTTCCTGTTGCTGCCGTGGGTCGCGGTGAGGAACCTCGCCAGCGCCGTCTTGGCGCGCGGCCTCGGGCAGTTGGTGGTGGACTGGCCGCGCCACTCCAACCTCGAGCCCTGGCTCGTGGAGACGCTGCTGGATCCCCGCCGCTACCACGGTGGTTGCTACCGCGTCGCCAACTGGGTCGCGTTGGGCGCCACCAGCGGTCGAGGTCGCATGGACCGGCACGGCCGCCGTGCCGGTGAGGCGCCCAAGACGGTCCTGGTCTATCCTGTGGTCCGGAATGCGAAGCGGCGATTGCGGGAGAGTTGAGCGATGCGAGCTGTCGCCCACCGCGCCGCTTCACCGACCAGGCACCGTATGCGGAGGCGGAGGCCGCCTTCGCTGAGGCCAAAGCCTACCTCTCTTCGCGGGAAGCCCGGCAGATGAGTGAGAGCGACCTCGAACGGGGACAGTCATCGTTTCCCGCCGCGGCGCGGTAGCAAGATCGGCTGGATTCAGGGCGAACGTCCGGCGATTGGGACCATGTTCACGGGGGGCGGATCGCCCACCGGCGGCTGACCTGTCCGGCGGCACTGGCTCGTGAGCGGGGCGGCATCCCCCCCGGATCCGGCCGAGGACTGAGACCGGCCGCCGGCGGAGCGGCCTCGCGGTGGGCGAAAGCGGCCGTTCGAGCTGACGCCGATCCGCGGCGAGCTCGATGCCGGCGACGTCGGCCACCACTGGCGATCAGCCCTGTGAACATTGGCCGGACCTTAGCCGAACCTTAGCCGGAATCATTCATGGCGGGTGCTGATCTCGGTAGAGACACGAGAGCCTCCGTGTGGTAAAAACGCAGTGTCCACAGACGTTTTCGCCACCACGGAGGCCCTTGCGTGACGTTCGAAACGGTACCACAGACTGTCCTGTTCCCGGATCTGTTCGACAAGCCCCTCGTCGCCGAGTTCGACCGCCAGCAGACGAGCTCCGATGGCGGCGCCGTCCTGCTCAAGGCGGCCGAGTGCGTGTACGGCATGGTCAAGGCGTTCGCCCGGTGTCTGGTCGACAAACGCGCGCCGGACAAGATCCGGCACACGCTCGAGGAGCTGGTCGGTCAGCGGGTCTTCGGCATCGCCTGCGGCCATCCCGACGGCAACGATGGCGACCGCCTCGCCGACCACCCCATCCCACAAGCTCCTGCTCGGGCGGGACCCGGTGGCGGGCGAGCGCCTGGCGTCGCAGCCGACGCTGTCGCGGTTCGAGAACGCGGTGGGCCGAAACGCGCTCTACCGGATGGGGTGCGAGTTGGCCCGGCGTGTCATCGAGCGGCATCGCCGCCGCCTGCACGGGAAGGCGCGGCGCATCACGATCGATCTGGACCCGACCGACGACCCGACGCACGGCGCCTGCGGCTCGTCGCCGAACGCCTCCGTTCTGGTCAACCGGACGAATGCGCGCGTTTTCGGGTTGGCGGTGGCACCTCGATGAGGTGTTTGTGAAGATCAACGGCAAACACGCCGCTGGCTCCGCCCACTACGGCGCCGTCGTGGTCCCGGCGCACCTTGCCGTGGCCGGTGGTGCTATCACGATCCGCAATCTCGACGACGACGTGAAGACCCGTCTTCGCACGCGGGCGGCCAGGCACGGCCGGCCCGTCGATCGCCCCTCGAACACGGCGGGCGCGGTCAGGCCGGGGATGCGGGAGAGCGGCGAGAAACGTATTGGTTGGCCACCGCGCACCGGGCGTGTGGTCGTACACGCGCGCCCTCTATCGGCCGTTGACGACGCCACTGGTGCCGCTCCAGTCACGCCACGAGGGCGGTATGCGATCACATGTGGGCCGAGCGTCTTCTTCATCAGTCGGTTCCCAACACCCGCGCGCTAGCCGACGTCCATGATCGACCTTGGGATCGTCGTCGCGTACTTCGCCATCATTTTCGCCATTGGCCTGCGTGCGCGCGCCGATGTCGGCGTCGGTCCCGAGGAGTATTTCCTCAGCTCGCGCTCCCTGCGGTGGCCGTCCATCGCGATGTCCATGATCGCGACGAACATCGAGGCCGGCCACTTTCTCTCCGTGACGGGCGCGGCCTACGTCGGCGGACTGGCGCAGGGGAACTTCGAGCTCAACGCCATCTTCGGCATTGTGATCGCCGCCTTCTTTTTCGTCCCCCTCTATCTCCGACTCAAGGTCGTCACGATCAGTCAGTTTTTCGAACAGCGCTTCGGGCCGCGGGTCGCGTTGGCGTACGCACTGCTGATGATCGTGCTCTACGCGCTGCTCTACCTAGGCACGGCGTTGTTCTGGGCCGCCTACGCGCTCGATGGCATCTTCAGCGAGATGGTCGCGTGGATCAGCGACCGGGAAGCCGTGCGGCTCGCGGTCCTGATCGTCGCCCTGGGGATGTTCTCGGCCGTCTACACCTATCTTGGCGGATTGCGCGCTGTCGTACGGACCGACATCGCACAGTTCGTCCTGCTCCTCGGTGGAGGACTCATCACGGTCACGGTCGCCGTACATCATCTGGGCGGCTGGTCGGAACTCTTCGGCACGACGGGACACCTCATGCACCTGCACCTGCCCCGGGACCACCCGACCATGCCGTGGACCGCCCTCATCGGGATGAACCTGCTGAACCTGAATTACTGGGGCGCGAACCAGGTCATCCTGCAGCGGGCCCTGGCGGCGAAGAGTCTGCGGCACGCCCAGGTCGGGCTGTTAGTGGGCGGGGTCCTCAAGTACGTCACGCTGCTCATCATTGTCATCCCAGGGATCGCCCTGGCCGGCATCCTGGCCGACGCACCCCTCGACGACCCGGACACGGCGTACATGACCCTCGTCACCCGGTTCCTCCCGGCCGGCCTGCGCGGCCTCATCGTCTGCGGGCTCTTCGCCTCCCTGATGAGTACGGTCGACTCCATCTTCCACGCCGTGTCCACGCTGTGGTCCATCGACATCTACAAGCGATACCTGCGGCCGGACGCGTCCCCCGAGGACGTCGTCCGCATGGGGAAATCGGCCATCGTGGGCGCTCTCGCGACCGGACTGCTCTTTGCCTTCCTGGTCGTTTCCCTCAAGACGGGCAGTCTCCAGGACGATCCGCTGACCCACTGGTTCAACGAGCTGTCCTACTACGTGAAGAACGGGTTCGTGGTGCTCGTGACCGCCGCGGTCTTTCTGATCCGGCCGTCACGGCGTCTGGTCCTCGGAGCCGTGTTCGCCAGCATGGCCATGTATTTTGGCTTAACGCTAGTCTGGCCGGAGATGAGCTATCTCGTGCGGTCCGGGTGGGTCATCGTGCTCAGCTCCACCGCGGTGGCCGCCCCGACCATGAGGCGCAACGGATGGCGCATCCCGTTCCGCGACCTGATCGCGGCACCCGATGCGGGCGTAGCACGGTTCGGCGCGGGGCTCCTCGCCTCACTCGTCTTGACCCACATCCTGCTCCACTGAGCTCACGGGCAACGCCCCGCATCGGCACACGTCCCAGCGTCGGTCCATCTGGTTGACAGATCACCAGCGGAGTGACAAACTGTCGGTTGCTCACTGTCGTCGAAGCGACCTGAATCGACTTCCCTGTCGGGTCCGGCGTTCCGCAGACAACTCATGTCCACGGCACACACTCCAGGATGGACTGTCGAGAACTCCCTTGGGACGGACGCCCGGAAGGAGCGTGACCGCACGACCCAATTAAGCGACCACTTCGCGAAGGTGTCGACACGGTATCGGTCGCTGCGCGAGCTGGATCTCGGTGCCGTGCGCATCATCGGCGCGGTCGTGGCTCGCACCGCGGACCCGGGGAGACCCGTGCGGCTCCTGGACCTCGCCACGGGCTCGGGGCGGTACCTGGACGCGGTCAGTCATTTCCTCGCCTCAGTACTCGCTATGGAGGTTGTGCCCATCGGCCTGGATCTGAGCCCAGCGATGCTCACGCAAGCGCGCCTCCGCCACGGACACGCGGGTCTTCGCGCGCGGCACTTGGTCGGGGCCGTCGAAACGCTCCCGTTCCGGAACTCCAGCTGTGACGTGATGACCTGCTTCAACGCGGTGCATCACGTCGACCTCGCGCGGTTTGTGCGCGAGGCGTCTCGGGTGCTCACCCCATCCGGCCAGCTCGTCGTCTACACGCGCACTCCAGAGCAAAACCGCCGCACGATCTGGGGCCGCCACTTTCCGGAGTTCGCCACGCGGGAAACGAGGCTCCTGGGGGCCGACGACGTGCGAGCGGCCCTGCAGGCCACCGGGACCTTCGCGTCGGTTCGCGCCCAGCCGGTCGCGTGGACGGTCACCACATCGTTAGATCGACTCGTCGAACAAGCCACCCAATATCATTATTCGACCTTTAGACTGTATTCAGATGACGCCCTCCGCGCGGCGATCGACACCTTCCGCCATCGCGTGCGTCAGGTGTTCCCCGACGCGACGCGCATCACGCATGCCAATGACCACCTGCTGGTGCTGGCTCAGCGTGGTTAGATCATCGGCACTACCTCCCACAACCGCGAGTGTACAAAGTGTAGCCAGTCGACCCTGAGACATCCTGGCGTGGATACGACAGGCCCGAATGGTGAATGGACACACCTTGAACAGACCAAGTCGTAGCTGATTTCAACTGGCGGTCGGCGTTCCACGCTGAAGGTCCGGGCATCCGCCCGGGGACCGGCATACCCGACATCGCGGAGGATCTGCCGGTGCGCGGGGTCCGCCGCGAGATTACCAGCGGACGTCCCGTCGTCGTGTCGATCACGTTCGCCGCGAGAAACGGAAACCGTGCGCGCGCGGCAGCGGCCTTGAGCGCCCCGCGCATGTCGGGGGGTCCGTCCTGGGGTCCGTCCCCCCGGACGGCGGTGTCGACCGCCCGGTACTCGAACTCGTGGTTGCCGATGGCGAGCGCGTCGTAGCCGAGCGCGTTGTAGGCGTCGACGACCAGAGCTCCTTCCGAGAGATTGGATGCGATCCTTCCCTGGAAGGTGTCACCCGCGTCCAGGGGCAGCACCGCGCCGCCGTCGGCCGCTCGGGCCTCGCGCAAGTTGCGTAGATACCCGCCAAGTAGCGCGAGGCCTCCCCGTCCGTCGTTAGGGAACACGCGGCCGTGCAGGTCAGTGGTGCCGATGATCGGGAGTGTGACCCGGCCGGTCGTGCCGCCCGGATCGGTTGCAGGGCGTTGCATCGCCGAGACCAATCCCGCGAGCTGAACGGAGGCCGCAACGAACGCGGTCCAGCCGATCATCGACCGGCGCAGGTACGTCATGGCTGTCATGTCTACGCCTTGAGCACCCCTGGGCGCCCGAATCGCCCGACGCAGCCCCGATCAGTGTGAACGGTACGGAGTAGCGGTTCGTGTCGAGGCTGACCAGGTAATCGGTCGCCACCACCCGTACCAGCGCGCCTGCATGATACTGTGGGGCGGCGAGACGCGACTCCAGCGTAGCGGTGACCAGGTGCCGCGCTGACGCCCTCGGTCGCTCGTGAACGACGTGAGCTGATTCCGCGATCGATGTCTGGCCACTTCGGGGGGCGAGCATGAAGAGAACATTGGCACTTGGTGGATCTCTGGTTGTCGGTATCCTGCTCTTGGCACTCCTCACGCTTGCGTCTGGTGGGTCTCGGGCCTGCCTACCTGGACCCCGGCAGCGAGGCGTTCGCACGCAGCAACCGGATCGCCAGGCCCGGATTGCGGCTCAAAGGGGAGGTCGTCAGGGAGGCGGCTATCTGATTGGGATTTCGCCAACCAGGTGAATGACCCGATCCGCGGCAACACCATCATGTTGGAGACCCGAACGTGGTACGGCATTCCCCACTCGGTCACGATTGGCGTCGTCGGGCGTGGCAACAAACTTTACATACACGCGCATTCAGATGAAAACAGAATGCGTATACCGTTTCCAAATGACAAGGCCTGGACGCGCAACGTGGCTCGCGATCCGCGTGTGCGCCTGAAGATAGCTGGAGAGATTTACGAAGCGACGGTGGCACTGATGACGGACCGCGCCGAAGTCGCAGAGGTAATGGGGAGGGATCGATCCCGTAACAGTCGAGAGGGGTCCCGACGGGAGCGAACGAGTCAAAGAGGTCATGCATTACTGGGGTGTGTTCCAAAGGAACGTTCCTGATTTCTCGAAGGACTCGCAGGGGACCGCCTTTTGAGTTCACAGATGACCTCGACATTCCGTTCCACATCGTCTGAAATACCCACCGGCGACGCTCCAGGCCGGCGACTTCACCCACCCCCGGGACCGCTCCCCTACCGCACCGTGACCCTCTTGCACCGGCGACATGGGCTTCGCCGCCGAGACGACGTACCATACTGATATGTGGCTGCCTGGGCAGCAGGCGTATCGGAAGATCTCCTCCTGCAGCAACACGGAGGCCTTCCAGGCCCGCTATCAAGGAGCACGAGGCGAAGGGCAGGAGGTGGAAGCCGAGCGCGACCGGCCGGCACTCACCCTGCCCAACCTTCCGGTCGGGAGCTCCGCCGCCGACAACCCCGAGATCCGGCGCCACCCGACGCGATGGGGGAAGTGACCACCCTTCAGGCGCTCGACGGCGCCCTCGCCGACAGCGGCCGGCCCGAGCTGCTGGCGTCGCCCACGGCTGGCCAGCCGCAGAACGCCACCCTGCTTCGCGAACGGCCCGACGACTGTCCGCGCGGCTGCTCCGGCAACGTCCGGTCTATGCGTGGGAGCTCGAAGGCACGCGCCTCGATGCGGGAACGCCGGCTGGATTCCTGTCAAGCGGCCGGAGCTCGCGCCGGTTGTCGAGGAGGCGTTGGGCGCCGCGCGCGGCTTGGCCGGGCGCTGACCGCGGTAGGTCGACGGCGCCCGTTCGTCCCACGGTCGCCGTGCTCGGCATCAGGCGCGCCGGACCGCGGTCATCCCGAACAGGCCGGGGGCCGCACGGTCGTCATCGTCAGTCAGCGATGGATGCGTGTTGATCTGCTCGAAGCCGATCGTCGCCAGCAGATCGACCAGCTCGTGCGCGTCATAGCTGCAGGTGGACATCGCGTAGCGCTCGACGCTTGCCGTTTCTGGGTGAACGATGTGCCATCGCTCGGTTGCCGTGCGGGTCGGCGCGTCCCAGAACCGTTCATGGAGCAGCAGGTGTGGCACGGCGGCGAACGGACCGGTCCGGACCGAGGCCCAGGTCGCGGCCCCGTGTCCGGTGGCGCGCATGGCTTCGGGCGTCTGCGGCTCCAGCACGAGCGTGCCACCCGGCGCAAGAGCCGCGTGGGCGCGTCTCAGGATCTCGCTGGCGTCGGAGCGTCGGAACACGTTGACCTGTCCGAACAGCAACAGGACCAGAGCGTACCTGCGTCCCAGGTCGGCCTGCCTCAGGTCCGCCTGGTGGAACGTGCAGTCGAGCGCCTCGGCGTCGGCGACCGCGCGTGCGTGTCGGATGGCCGCAGGCGAGAAGTCGATGCCGTGGCATCGGCATCCCTGCCGGGCAAGCCGATGCAGGTAGAGACCGGGGCCGCACCCCAGGTCCAAGACCCGCGCTCCGTCCCCGCCGGTGACCTGTCGGGCGATGAACCGGACCTGCGCATCGATAGTCGCCGCGCGCCGGCTGGCCCGGTCGTGCTGCTGCGAGAGATGCTCGGCCAACATCCGCTCGCTGAAGGCCGGATCGTCCCACGGCAGGTTGTCGCCCTCCGCCCAGGGCGTCGCGGGGACCTGTCGATCCAGGATGGAGGCCAGAGTGAGTGATGCCATGGCGCGCGGCGGTGTCCCGCCGGAGCCGGACCCGGCCATCGCCGCTGTTCGTTTCCGCGCTTGTCACGCTCCGGACGGTGGGAACGCCTCAAGAAAGTGGATATCGCCGTCGAGGACCCCGGCGTCGACGCCCACCGCGGACGCCTCCGGCGCCGCCATGTCCGCTTCCGCCCGAGCGCGATCCTCGATGTCGAGCAGGAAGAACACCTCGTCGGCCGCGTCGACCGAGCGCCACACGTGTTTGACGGTCAACCCGGCCGCGGCGCCCGCGGCCGCCTGCGCGTCGAAGATGTTCTTCCACCGGTCGCGGCGTCCTTCACGCGATTGCGAACGAGCAGCATCATCGTCCCGTCTCCCTGTGGTGGTGAGCACCCTCCCCATCGCCTTCTCCGCCGCCGGGGGAGAGCCGGCGACCCTGCTCAATCCTACCGTACGGTCCGCCACCTTGCTCGCCCCGCGCTCGTCGCAAGGAACTCGCGCCGACCGAGGGCTCTTGCGGAAGACGCTCGTCCAGTCACTCGCGTCCACCTCGGCACGCTGGGCGGCGATGCTGACCTCGGCGACCAGGAATCCCCAGTCCGCCACCGGCTTGGCTGAGCTCGAGGTCCCCTCGAGGCCTTCCGCCCAGAACACCCGCACCTGCTGGACGCCGTGCTCGCCGCACCGCACTCGCGTCACCTCGGCCCGCACCCGCCTTCTACGAGGCACGCCGTGCGGAGGATGGCGAGCCGCCACCGGAGGGGTCGGTTGTCGTGCTCACCTTCGACGGCAAGGGCGTGGTGCTGCATCGCGAGGACCTGTGAGGCGACGCGCAAGGCGGCCGAGAAGCGCCGGCAGCAACGGGAGCAGCTCTCCCGGTTCAACTCGCGGCGGGCTATCCGATCGCCACCGGCGTCATCGAAGGGACGTGCCGGTACTTGGTCCGCGACCGGATGGAGTTGACCGGCGCACGCTGGCGCCTGGTTGGAGCCGAGGCGGTCCTGAAGCTCCGGGCGCTACGAGCCAGCCGCGACTTCGATGCGTACTGGGACTTCCACGAAGCGCGCGAGTACGAGCGGAACCACGCCCGGCGATACACTGATGGGATTGCACCGCCGGTTACCGAGCCGCCCCCACCGCCCTCCTCACCACGCCTTCGACGGGTCAGTAGCTCTTGCCGTGCCGCTCGCAGAAATTCCTTGAGCCGCCGACGAAGAAGAGCCGCACCTTCAGGAATCTCATCCATTCTGTGTCGTTGAACTCGAAACGGAAGGATCATCGCCGACTCATCGGCACCGAACTTTCGACAGGCACTGCGACTGCCGCCGGGAGACCTCCACAACGGCACCATGACCGGACAGTTGAAGGGCCCGCGTGCCGTAGAAGCCGATCGCCCGCACGCACCCACGCGCTACAGCGGCGGCTACACGCACGAAGAGATCTCGCGACTGAGCTACAATTCGATGTCCAGCGTGCACGGCATCCGGCCCGTGCCGGAAGGTCGTGTCCACGTCGGACGACGAGCGGAGAGGGTCCCATGCTTCAACGCACGACCTGCGCAGTAGGAATTGCCGTACTGATGATGTGCGGTCCGGCGACCGCCCAGGAAACGGCCGGCGGGCCGGCGCCGTCGTTCACGTTCCGCGTCGTCGCGTCGGGTCTGGACTTCCCGTGGGAGGTGACCTGGGGTCCGGACGATCACCTGTGGGTGACCGAACGGGCCGGGAAGCGCATCGTCCGGGTGAATCCGGCCGACGGCGTCAGGGGCGTCGCTCTCGAGCTCCCCGAGGCCTACCAGGCCGTCCTGCAGGATGGGGTGCTCGGCATGGCCCTCCATCCCGAGCTGCTCGCGGGGACCGGCAACGACTTCGTCTACGTGGCCTGGAATTACGACGGCGGAGGCGGCGGTCCCGAGGGCGCGCACACGCGGATTCAGCGCTACACCTACGACGCGGCCGGCGGGACCCTCGGACACCCCGTCGACCTCGTCACGGATCTGCCGGCCCACGACGATCACCTGGGGGGCCGGCTGGCGATCGGCCCGGACCGCAAGCTCTACCTCTCGATCGGCGATCAGGGCGGCAACTGGCAGCGGAACCGCTGCAACCCGATTCTCTCCCAGGTCCTGCCCTCCGCCGAGCAGGTGGCGGCGGGAGACTGGTCGCACTATCCGGGCAAGATCCTCCGCCTGAACCTCGACGGCTCGATTCCCGACGACAACCCGGTGCTCGAAGGCGTCCGGAGCCACGTCTACAGCTACGGACACCGCAACCCGCAGGGGCTGGTGTTCGACGCGGACGGACAGCTCTTCGCGGCCGAGCATGGCCCGAGCACCGACGACGAGGTCAACCGCATCGAGGCCGGCGGCAGCTACGGCTGGCCGGAGGTCGCCGGCCGGCAGGACGACCGGGGGTACGCCTACGCGAACTGGTCGGCCTCGTCACCGGTGGCCTGCCGCGACCTGCCCAACACCCGCCAGCCCCCCGCGTCGGTACCGAGTCAGCGAGAGTCCGACTGGGCCCATCCCGACTTCAGGTCACCGCTCGCCACGTTCTTCACGGTGGGCGACGACTACGACTTCCGGGCCAACGGGGCGGCGACCGTCGCCGCATCCGGACTCGATCTCCATGCCCACGCCGGCGGTGTGCCGGGCTGGGCGGACTCGCTGCTGCTGGCGAGCCTGACTCGCGGTGCCATCTACCGGATCCCGTTGAGCGCCGACCACCTGCGCGCCGCCGGGGCGCCGGTGATGACGTTCAAGACGACAAACCGCTACCGCGACATCGCGTTGCGCCCCGACGGCAGGGCGTTCTACATCGTCACCGACAACGTCGGCCCCACGCGCAACGACGCCGGCGACCGGACGACGGCCCTGGAAAACCCCGGCGCCCTGCTCGAATTCACCTACCGTGACGGCGCACCCTGATCCCGGTCCGCCGCTTCGGGCGCCGGTGGCATAATCAGCGCCAAGGAGGGGAAAGCCATGACCTGTAGCCTCGCCCGACGCCGTCACGCCACGCGGGCGCCTCGATGGGCGGTGCGCCGCCGTTGCGCCGCCGTGCTCGCCACCGCCGCCGTTGTCGTCGCCGCGAGCGCCGCCGGCGCGCAGGACGCGCCCCGCGAGCCCCGCATCCCGCCGCTGGCGACGTCCGACGCCGGGGCCAACATCACCCGGACGCTCGCCCACCATCCGGATCTCGCCGAGGCATGGCTGACCTTCGCCCGTTACGTGCTCGGGAACAGCACCCTGCCGCCGCGCGAGCGGGAGCTGCTCATTCTCCGCATCGGCTATCTCCGCGGCTCGGAGTACGAATGGGGCCAGCACACCCGGATCGCGGGCGAGGCCGGCGTCACCGACGACGAGATCCTCCGCGTCATCGAAGGTCCCGAGGCCGCGGAATGGTCTCCGTTCGACCGCGCCCTGCTGCGCGCGGTCGACGAGCTGCATCGCGATTCCGAGATCAGCGACGCGACGTGGAGCGACCTCGCCGCCCGCTACGACACGAAGCAGCTCATGGACGTGGTGTTCACCGTCGGCCAGTACAACTTGGTATCGATAGCGCTCCGGACTTTCCGGGTGCCGCTGGACGAGGGTGTGGAGGGGTTCCCGCGGTAGCGTCGGAGCTGTCTTCGATGACCGCGACCGATTCCCGGATCTGCTGGCTGCGGCCGCATCCCTGGTGGCACCGATCGCTATTTTCGATGACCGCGATATTTGCCGCAGACAGATCCCAGACGCTTCTCGTCCCGGATGTCGCTGCTGACGCCCTGCGCAATAAAGAGAACAGACAGGAAGAGCATGCCGCGCACGAAGATCGGGTGCAGGCGCACCGGGTTCTCCGTTTGCCCTTGTCAAGGGACCTACGCGGCCACGCAGTCTCGCCATCCGTCCGCGTCGCGGGTTCCAATTTGGACTATCGTCCCGGCGCTGGTGCGGGGTGAATGATGAGTGACGAAACCACGGAACAAATGCGCGGCAAGCGGCTAACCGTGCCGCTCAAGGTGCTCTATCTCGACCCTAACTAAGAGCTTGGCCGACACCAACGCCGCCAACGCCGCCAACGCCGCCAACGCCACCCTACCTCGCGGTGCGTTCCAAGGCACCGACAGCCCTTTGGACTCGTCTCCGTAGCCCCCCAACATCCTCAGATTCAGGCCCCTCATCGAGAAAACCGCCCAACTGTGCGAAGTCCCGATGGATCGCTACCCGCGACAACCCCGGCTCTCCGATCCAACTCAAAGCCAGCTTTTCCGGGCAATCAAATCCCCCTTGAACGCAAGACCCCAGTGTTTCC
This sequence comes from Vicinamibacterales bacterium, assembly GCA_965206705.1. GTDB lineage: Bacteria > Acidobacteriota > Vicinamibacteria > Vicinamibacterales > UBA8438 > JAJEEA01. Next base: position 945,748 of record CBDBKJ010000004.1, read on the forward strand.
AAACTGAGCAATCCGTATCTCGGCAGACCTTCCTCCGGAACCGACGCGCGGACCACTTCCTTCGCCACACCGCAAAGATATGCCAACCCCGGCACAACTCGAAGAACAAACCCGCGTGCAACTGTACACTTCCTAAGCCGGTTCGTCGGCGTTCCGAACGCCATCTCCATCTTCGCTAGGGTGCTCCCTGCCATCCATTCCTCCGATAGTCTCCTCAGTACCGGCAGTGCCGCAAGGCCGAGCGCCGACTCATCCTGAAGCCGCCCGAAAGCTGTCCCCAACAGGGTCCTGAGCCCGTCACCCCGGAGAAACGATGGGATTAGTTCCGGCCGCTCCTCGAGCCAAATGAAAATCGTGTCGCGCCAGTCACACACCGACGCCCCCTCAGCCACACCGCGCTTCGCGAACCACTCACCAAGTGCACCGACCACACCAACTGGTAGCCCCGCCGCGGCGGCGAGCTGATCCGCCCACGTGACGTCCTCCGTGCTAGTGGGACCCGCCCGCCGCGCCGCGACAGCTGCCTCGACTCGGGAGTCCACCCATGCCACGTCGTTCTGCACGCGCGCTAAGTACGCCCCCAAAGACCTGCCTAGAAGGCCCCGCGCTGCATTGTCGGGATCGTCCCTGTCCGTCAGATCGCCCCTGTCCGTCAGATCGCCCCTCGGCAGCCTCCAAATCATGTACTCGGCCATCCGCGACAAAGGGGCGGCCGCATCATGTATCTCGTCCAAAAGAGGTACCAGCGGATCTTCGATTTTGATACAAGCATCGCTCCGCGAAAAGATGGCTTGAAGGCGTACCCAGTGTCGTTGAATTTCACTTGTCGCGTCGTCGAAATGCACGATCCTGCTGGGCACAACCAACACTAAGCCATAAGAATTCTCCCCGGCCCGCCCCGCTCGTCCGGCCGCGTTCAGCAGCTCGTACGCCTCCAATTGCCGCAGCTCGCCCGCCAGTGCATCAAAACGCACATCGCCCGCGATGATCACGATCTCGCTCGGAAGGTTCATGCCCTGTGCCAACGTCGATGTCGCCACAAGCACGTGGATACCGTCCCGTCGTCTGAATAGAGACTCATGCAGTCTTCGCTCTGCAGGCAGCAAAAGGCCGTGGTGTGGCAGCGCCGACGACGCTACGGACCCCTCCTCGTCCACTTCGAGGTACAGGTGTTCATCATCGCCAGCCTCCTCGCGCGCCGCCTCGTAAAGCCGCTTCTCTTGACGCGTCAGCACGCAGACAGCTCGGCCGAGTCGTTTGCCTGCCTCCTTCGCCGTTGCGGTGGCAGCCGGAATCGTCTGCGTGAAAACCAGCGTCTTGAGACCTCGGTCGGCGGTCGCCACGGCCATAGCCGCCGCAACCTTATTGCCATTTGGAGTTAGGTACCAGTTGCCGTCGGTCGCCACGCCCGTCGTCAACAATACGGGCTCTTCCAATAGCGGAACTAAAGCATAGTCGTCTCGTTTGGTCGTTTGCCAAGTTTGACGAAGGCAAAATAGCCCTAACGGATGGGCCTGCAATTCCCGCTTGAGAGCAACTGGCGGCCCCGCAGTCCGGGTGGCCGCGCGTCCCCGTCGAAGCCGACGTTTAAGCGTTGCGATTTCGTCCGTCCTATAGACCAGGCAGCCCCGCACCTGCCGTGTTGGCTTCCAAGTCAGCGCGAGCGGGAGGCAGGGCCGTTCCGTCAAGGCCCTAATCCACGCGGCTATCTGCTGCGTGTTCATCATCATCGCGGACAAGAGCAAGAAGTCCGCTGTCTTCGCGACCGCGGCGAAACTCAAGACGCACAGCATGGCGTCCACGGCTCGTTGACTATTGTCTTGGTCTCCGCCATGAAGAAGATGACATTCATCGAAGACCAACAGGCCCACGTTTTCGAATACTTCGCGCTGGAAGCTGAGTAGCGTCAAACAACTTTCCGGCGTCAGCACGCTGACCTTAGGCAACTCGTCCCCATCGACTGCCATCGACGGCTCCAACGTGCGCTGAGCCCGGACCCTGGCATGCGGGAAGGCCTTCCTCAATGTAGTGGTTGTTTGGTCGACCAAAGCGAGCGTGGGCGCCAAGAATACTACCGACTCGCCGCCGAGGAGCGCTGCCGCAATCTTAATCTCGGCCAGTGTCGATTTTCCGGCGCCCGTCGGAAAGCTGACGACGGAAGACGTCCCGCGCTCGAGGTAGCCAGCGTCGATCGCTTCCCGGTGGTTTCGCCAGAGGTAGGGTCGACGACCGGCCATGTGTCGCATCGCGTCGGTCCAACCATCGCGGTCGATGCCCGCAGGTGGAGGCAAGCTAACCAAGGCGCTCGGCGTTAGGTTGCGTGAGACGCCGGAAAGCAGTGACGCCATGTGCAGAGGCCCGGGGAACAGACTGGACGGGACAGTTTCTGGCGCCATGAACAGGTCGGTGAGTGGCTCTACACTGAGAGACTTGACCTGCTCGAAGAGTTCATGAGGGGCGGCGGAACTCGAACCACCCGTGCTCTGTCGTCCGAGGATCAATTCCGCCAATCCGCGCACGCCATGCAGCACCATGTAGTACAGGGACCTCACCGCCTGGTCGGCCGGATTGGTTTGCAGGAAGACATCAGGGGATGGAACGCTGGCCTCTAGTAACTCTACCAGCCTGCCATTCGCTAGGTGTTGCACGGCTGTTAGCAACGCCTCTTCCACGGCATCGTCGGTCTGGACTGACAGCGCTTTCGACATTTCTGCCGCATCGGCAGTGGCCTCCGCGATGAGAAAGAGTAGGGTTGCAGAGACCTCCGGGGCTATACCGTCGGGGCCCAGGGCGCTTGGACGCGGCGCAGTCGCAGTTGTCCTCTCGGCGAGCAGAGCTACGTGGTGAGCGGTTCCGGCCACGAACGCAGCGGCCGCCCTGTCGTCGCGCTCCGGCACTGCCGATAGAAACCCTTCCATAGCGAAGGCCAACCGTTGCATCTCGGACACGGTGTGCGCAACGGCTTCCGGGAGCGTCGGCGAAGCCCTCGGTGTCCGCCGACTAATCCGTATGCGCGCGGCGACGATACGGGCATACGCGTCCGTAAGACGCTGAGGGAGAGCGGCTAGGTCGAGGCCCTCGAGGGCGGGGGCTCGACGAATCAGAGCAACAGTATCGGGGTCAAACATCGCGCTGGGTCGTGGCCTGAATAGAAGTAATGGCTCTCGCCGCCAGCTGAGCCATCCAAGGTCGCAAGTTGGGGATCTCGAACACCTCTCCATGTCTGCGACGGACGGATCCCGCAGCGATGGTGTCGTAGCCGCGAAAGAGCGTTCGCCTCCGTTGGTCGCTCCGGTGCGCGGGACCGACTGTGACGCTGAGCCGGTACTGACGCACGGCGCTCCAGACAACATTCTGAATCGCACGGTCCGGGTCAAGGGCGGGCTGGGTCTGAAGCAATGCGACAACCTCAGAGGTAATGATATTGTCACGTGCGCCACGTTCGATGGTTGAAAACTCGGACCATACCTGGTCGCGAATCGTAGCGCGAGGATTGGACGTGGCTTTGTCCTCGAAGATCACGGCGGCGGTAACTGTCTGATTATCGTTGTCTATCCGCAGCTGGAAACCGTCGAACCCTTTGTCAGCGAGGCGCATTTGGGGCGCTCGGATCAATCCACCGGGGGTCGCTCGGTGCGCGGCGATCCATGACATGACTTGAAACATCCAGCCGTCGCGATGCGAGGGGTCATCGCCGAGCACCGTCAACATGTCAATGGCCGCGGTGGCCGAGGAGGCGATTGTCGGTGCCGGTCGGACATCGGCCCCAGCGAGCACTCGCTCCACGTGGCGCGACTGGCCAAGCGCGACGGAAGCGATTTGCTGGGCGAGCAATCCCTCGTCGGCCACTTCCCAGGAATGCCCAGAGCAGAGCGCGCCAAGGGCGAAAGGCGTCAGGGTAATTGACATTAAACGAAAGCTGTGTCCGCGGACCCACTGGTCACGTCACGCGTCAAGCAGTGAGCAGTTTCAGCGTTGCCTCACCATCACGCGCACGGCCGGCGAAAACAGCTCAAGCATGCTCGCGTCCAAACGCCACAAACAGCTCATCAGTGCTTCGACCTTCGATCCGACCGCGCGATGGACTCCGTCGGAGAAGAACCGCTCTACAGCGGGAAGATCCCGCTGTTGGGCCAGCCGAGCCAGACGCCCGTACGCGAGCTTCAAGCTCTCGCTCTCGTTCGAGCCGGTCAGGGCAATCGCCTCGCTAGCGTGGACTAAACGGGCTCCCTCGCGCGCGTACCACAGCATCCGCTCGACGGTCGGCCCCTTCGGGGGGACGACAGCCGAGGAGTACAAGTGATGCCCGCAGTAGGAACAGACCTGGATTCGAACGGCCGGAGGGAGCGCGGGCTGGTGCCGCCCGCACGCGAGACACCGCGACTCAAGCAGACAGCCGTGGACGTGACAGACGTCCACGAGAGCGAGCCACCAGACCTTGCGCTCGTACGGCTCTTTGTCGTGCTCACTCCAGCACGTCGGACACCATCGCCGGTGAACAACGAGAATGCCCCGCTCCCGCACGCCGAAGAGATCGAGGAACGCGAAGTACGACAAGCGATCTAGGTCAACCTGACCAGTCAAGCGGCCCACTGCAGCAGCAACGCCCGAATCACGTTCGCCGACGTTGAGGCAGCGAGCCGCAGCAACGACAGCGCTACGTAGGGGCAGGCGGGCCCCACCTCGGGCGTTCTGAAGGGCGCGCCGCACGAACACTGGAGTCGGGACCGCAATCCGGGCACTGATCCTCGCGGCGTACCCAGTGAAACTCTCGACCTGTCCGGCACCGAGGCCGCGGGGTACAACTTTCGATGGCAGGAGCCCTATGGCTCCCGGAACGGCGTCCATTCATCCAACTCCTGAAGCTCTACCGAAGGCTCAAGACCGCGATCCAACACGGATTGGCCGACCTCCATCAACATCCGAACACGCTGATTATACTGCTCGTGGTCGCTTGAGAACCTCGACGGGGTGGTGTTCGCGAGGCGCCCGACGGCCGCCCGAACGGCCTGAATGGGTTCCTGCACCTCGGTCGAAGACAAGTAGTCGGATGGCCCCGGTCGCCGAAGCCCATGACGGACTAGACTCCTTGAGCGGCCGTGATCTTCACAGATGAGGCAAGTTTTGATCGTGTTTCGTTCGCCCTTGGTCAGTGATCGGGTCAACCCACATGTCTCGTCGGTCTGAGGCGGAGCCTCGCTAGATTCCTCTGAACGGGCGTGATCTTTACAGTTGAGTCAAGTTTCGGGTGAGCGCTCCTTCGGCAGCTCCATTCTCGGTGATCGACGGTTACACGGCCAGGGCCTGTCCGTGCCAGGCGCGGTCGACCTCCCGATCGTAGATGGCTACGGCTTCGCGCAGACGCGTGGTCGATTCCCCGTCGAGGGTGGCCGACAAGACGGGACCGAGAACCCGCGCCTGCGTCCGGTGGTAGGCCAGGGCGACGCACAGCCCTTCGGCGGTGAGCCGATACCGCTGGGTGCGGGGAATCCGTTCGATGATGCCCCGCAGGCGGAGCCGGCGCAGGTCGTAGGTCATGCGGCCCGTGCCGTGGTCGTCGGCCGAAGTCCACACAGCGGGGCCACCGCGGTTGCGGAAGCCGTTCGGCAGCAGGTCGAAGCGCAACAGGGCCGCGAAGAGGCTCTGCACCCGCCGGTCGCCGAAGCGGAGCGCCGAGGCGCGTTGACCGTCGATGGTCACCGGGCGGTGCAACTCGTCGAGCACGTCGGCGCCGACGGTGCAGTCGTGGCTGAGGCGTTGGACGCCGAGCAGGCGTCGGTTGGCAGCGAAGCCGATCTTCTTCAGATCATCGAGGTTCCTCAGCCGGCGGCCGACCGCGAAGTCGTACGTGTCGTTGATCACCGTCTCGGTGCGCAGGGCGCGCCCTTCCTTGTGGTACTGCTTGATGCGCGAGTGCTTGTAGTCGACGTGCAGCGACGGGGTGACCCCGTCGGTGATGACGCGGGTGCGATACCGCGAGGGGGTGCGTCGGTTGACGCGCCGGTCGAAGATCAACTGCACGTGGTCAGGCCGACCCATGTCGAGGTTCTCGCGCACCACCTCTTCGAAGAAGACCCGCCCCTGCGCGGGCCGGTCGAAGACCTGGGTCAGAGCGAACTCGGCCTGGAGAATCGAGATGTCGTAGCGGATGCCCTGCTGCCGGTCGCGGGCCGCGAAGGGGTGCGGCAGACGGGCCAGCCACTTGCGCAGCAGCGCGTCGACCTTCTCCGCCGTCAGGGTGTCGGCCAGCCGCTGCATGGCGTCGGGGTCGGCGCAGCGCAGGATGCCGTTGTCGAGCGACTCGTACGCGATGCCCCGTTTCGTCAACTGCCGCTTGAGGTACTCGTGCCCGTTGATGCACAGCTTGGCGTTTTGGGGGAAGTACGAGCAGAACTTGAGGAAGAAGGGGCCGAAGTCGTCGTCGACGGCGTAGAAGTAGTAGTGGTTGACCATCGCCGTCGAGGTGGCCAGCCACGGGTAGGTGTCACCGGTGGCGGGGTCGTGGCGGCGTTCAGTGCGCACCACGCGGGCCTTCTCCTGCGCCTTGCCGATGTAGAGGACGCCCTCGCCGCCGGACCACCGGCGCAGATGGGCCTGCGTCCGCTCGTCCTTGCGCTCGCCGCGGCGGAACGACACGATCTCGATCCCGTTGCGGGCGGCGAAGCTCTTGATGGCCCTGACGAAGCGTTCGGTCATCGGCGCCATCAGGGCCGACGACGGCACGGCCGCGCCCCGCATCTTGCGGAAGAAGTACGCAGCCCCGGCGGCGGTCTGGAGCAGGGGCACGTAGACGTTGAGGTACATCCGGTCGATGCACTCCAGGGTCAGGGTCGTGTGCTCTGCCAACACCTCGGCGACGCAACGTGCTACCTTCATGGTCGGACTCCGGTCGATGGGCTCCTCACCGGCCAGTTTACGGCCACCATCGCCTCCGGGCGACCATGAAGGCGGCTTCCGAGCCGCGGCTGGAGCAGTTGGTCGGAGTCCGTTCCCGCCGTCAGCAAACGCCGAGGCCTACATGTCTCGTCGGTCTGAGGCGGAGCCTCGCTAGAACTAGCCCGGATTTCTCAGAGTCTCCTGAAACAGGTGTGGGTAGGGATGGCCCCAGTTCGATGCCGCCCCAGCCAGAAAAACCCCCGCGTTCGCGGGCTCTGCTTCGCCCCGTGACCCCCGCACGTCAGGCCCACGCGCCGACTGCTCCTCGCGCGTCCGGCGTGAAGTCGTCGACGGCCGGGACGCCCCCGTCCAGGCCGGGCCGCAAGGCCCATAACTGCTCTCTGAGCGGAGGGACGGCCGGCGTGTCATCCGAAGGACCGGAGCGCAGCGGAGGACGCGCGTAGCGCGTTGACACGCCGGCCGTCCCGTAGCTACCCCGCCCCACATCCGCAGCAAGCCACCGCACGCCCGCCCCGGAAGCGGAATCCGCGGGTCAGTTCCGAGCTGCCTTTTCGCCGTCAGCCGCGCCTCGTGGACCCGCCGAATCGGCTCCGATTCCACCCACACCTGTTTTAGGAGAGCCATTTCTCACAGCTCGTCGAGATCGGGCCTGATGCGGCGCGGCTGGGGTTCCGGGCGGCCATATCGGACGCCGGCGGTGGTCTGGATGTGGGCGACGACGTGCGCGTGGCGCCAAAATCGGCCCGGTAAGCACACCACACGCGAAAGGACCCCGTGTCCCCCTGCAGTCGTGAACGTATGCCGCCACCTGGCCGACCGTCAGGCCGGGTCGGGCGGCGAGCGCAAACGTTGAGCGGCCATGATGAACAGATCGGCGTCGGGCGCCAGCTCGGACAGCGCCACCCAGATGCACCGCACGGTGACGCGGACGTGGGCGCCGATCTTGAGCAGCCGCAGCCGTAGCGTATCGCATTGGGCGCGGGCGAGCCGGGTGCCCGCCAGCCCCCGGTCGCGGAGCTGCTGGAGCAGGACATAGGCCAACGTGGCCCAGTACAGGCGCAGTTGGTTGGCGCGCAGCGTCGCACTGCTGGTCCGGTCGGCAAACAGCGCCAGTTGCTGTTCCTTGATGCGGTTCTCCATGTCCCCGCGGGCACAGTAGAAATCCTCATACAACGCCTGCGCCGCCAAGGTGTCCGGCGGCAGCGATGTCACCACGAAGCGTGGATTGGCGCCCGCGGGCAGATGCTCGGCCTTGCCGACCACCCGGCGCTCCCGGCTCCAGCTCTTGCGCGTGCGATAGCGGAAGTCCGCAAACACCCGCGCGGCCACCCCGGTTTCCTCGCACTGCGCCTGGGCCTGCGCCAGTTCGGGCGCGATTTGTTCCTTCAACCGAACGTTCTTCGCCAAGCCGATGACGTAGTCCACCGCATGCTCTTCGCACCAGTTCAGCAGCTCGTCTCGGCAGAACCCCGAGTCCCCCCGAACCACGATGGGGACCGACGGCCATGCCTGCCGCACCCGCTCCACAATCCGCGCCAACTCGTCCACCACGCCCGCCGCCCCGTCGATGTTCGAGGGCCGCAACCGCGAGCAGAGCACATGCGCCCCGCAGAAGATATACAGAGGCAGATAGCAGTAGTTCCCGTAGTACCCGTGGAAGAACCGTCCTTCCTGCTGACCGTGCAGCGGATCGTCCGTCGCATCGACATCCAGCACGATGCGCGCCGGCGGCGTCGGGTGCGACTCGATGAACACGTCTACCAGCAGGGCGTCGAGCGCCGCTTCGTCATAGGTCACCTTCTTGTACCGGTCAGCCTCGGCGTCCTTCGGCCCGACCAGTTCCAGCCGGTTCAGCGTGCTCTTCCCCGCCAGCGCGGCCCCCCGGTCTGACGGCCGTGCTTCCCCGCCAGGTTCTCGCCCGTCGGGTCCGCCTTGCCCACGACAGCCGCCAACAGCGGGTCCCGCCGCAGGGTGTCATGGTCGTTCAGATCTTCGTAGCCCAACGCGACGGCCATCACACGCTGGGTCACCAAGTCCTCGACCGTGTGTTCGATCAAGCTTGGGTCCCGGTAGTCCTGGAAGCACTGCGCCGCGCGCCGGCACACGTCGGTGCACCTTTCAACCGCCCGCAGCAGCAATGCCCCGGCATTGGAAGTGATCGTTCCGCCCTCGAAGCTGGCGACCAGCCGACGACGACCGACCCGAGGAAACTCCAGCTGGATTGGTGGCTTACTTCGCGTACACTGTGTCGACAAGGGGCTGCCTCCGTGCATGGCTTGAAGTTATTGCCACAACAACACTTTACGCCATTACGGGCAGTCTCTTGTTCACCACCGGTGAGAAATCCGGGCTAGCTGATCCCTGCTGCGCGCGGTCGACGAGCTGCATCGCGATTCCGAGATCAGCGACGCGACGTGGGGCGACCTCGCTGCCCGCTACGACACGAAGCAGCTCATGGACGGGGTGTTCACCGTCGGCCAGTACAACCTCGTGTCGATAGCGCTCCGGACTTTCCGCGTGCCGCTGGACGAGGGTGTGGAGGGGTTCCCGGGTAGCGTCGGACCTGTTTTCGATGACCGCGACCGATTCCCGGATCTGCCCCTATCGGCGCCCTTCGGCCCGCCGAACGACGTCCGGGCGTACCGGTCCCCCGCCGGGGCCACCCAGCCCAACCGTAAGGAGCAAATAGAGTTTCCCTCGATACCGCTGGCAAGCAACCAGAACGCACTTCGGGCACGCGGTTTCTGCACGCGCGCCGAGACCCAGCGTGTCGCGATCTCGGCCTGATCGTCCTCCGCGTGCCCGCGATGAGCGCCGGCGAGAACCCGGCTGCTAGCAGGCAGCGGTCACGCAGATGGAATCGAGCGTGCGGCCGGCGAGCGGGACCGGCAGCCCTGCCTCGGTCATCAGCTCGCGCAGCAGCGCGGCGGTCTCGGGATGGGCGATGGACGACTGGACCCCGATGCGGACGAGGCCGTCGGCGTAGTCGATCGCCTGCCAGGTGACGCCGGCCAGAGAGTGGATGGTGTCGCGGCTGCCGTAGTCGCGGGCCGCGAGGTCGGCGCCGTGATCGGCCAGGACCCGCACGATGTCGTTGCGGCCCTTGTGCGCGGCGCCGTGCAGGGCGGTGCGTCCGTCGTCGTCCACCGCGTTCACGTCGGCGCCGAGCTCGATCAGCAGCTTCACCGTGTCGAGGGTGTCCTGCCCGGACCATTCGTAGGTCACGCCCTCGACCCAGCCTATCCCCGACACGACCATCAGCGGGGTGGTGCCGTTGGTGGTTGCGACCGAGGGGTCCGCGCCGTGCGCCAGCAGCAGCCGCAGCAGGGTCAGGTCGCCCGACTGCGCGGCCCGCAGGAACGGCGTGGCGCCCGGCTCGTACAGCCACTGGTGGGTGAAGATCGTCCGGGTCTCGGTGCTCGACGCCATCCGGGCGTTCGGGTCCCCACCCCCGGCGAGAAGCGTGCGGATGAGCGCCAGATGGTCCAGGTCGGGCCTGCGGGTCGGGTAGTCCCCCGCCTCGATGTTGCGGTTGTCCGTCGCGACGTACAACGGCGTCCACCCGCCCTTGTTGGCGATGTTCGGGTCGGCGCCGCGCTCCAGGAAGAGCATCGCCAGTCGGTAGTACCGGTTGTGGACGGCGGCCAGCAGCGGCGTCCAGCCGTACTCGGTGGTCTGGTTCACGTCGGCTCCCGCGTCGATCAGCACCTGCGCGGATTCGAGGTCGCCCTGCCGGGCGGCGAAGACCAGCGCGGTCAGACCGCCGGTGAGCGCGCGGGCGGGGCGACGCGGGCGGGGCGCTGACGGCGCCCCGGCGGGGGCCGGGGCGCGCGGAGCCTCGTCCACGGCCCGCGTCTCGTCCGCTGGCGCGGCGTCCGGGCTGCCGCCCCCGGCGGCCGCGTCCCGAACCGGCCGCGTCGGCGGCGGCACGTCGCTGAGATCCGCGGTGCGGGCCGGGGCGCCGGCCTGCCCCACCCCCCGCCGCGCGTCCTCGATGCGATCGCGCGCGATTGGGGCCAGATACGGACCCCGCCCCATCGGGATCGTCTTCGAACGGGCGGAAACGTCGGCCCCGCGGGCCACGAGCAGGCGCACGGCGTCCGGATGCTCGTTCGCGGCCGCCCACATCAACGCCGTCGTGCCGCGGCGGTCCTCGGCGGCATCCACCGCCGCGCCGCCGTCCAGCAGCACGTCGAGCACCTCGACGCGGCCCGTCCGCGCCGCCATCATCAGCGGGGTCTCACCACCCGGCAGCCGCTCGTTCGGGTCGGCACCGGCCGCGAGCAGCCGCGACACCAGCGCCGCGCCCGCCCCGGCCGAGGCGAGCGACAGCGGCGTGACGCCCGCCCGGTTCGCCGCCGCGACGTCGGCGCCCGCATCGAGCAGCAGCCCCGCGATCGCCGGATCGTCCCGGTACGCGGCCCAGTGGAGCGCCGTCGCCCCGTCCGGCGACCGTCCGTCGACGTCGGTCCCCTGGTCGAGGAGGGCGCGTACGGCGCCGATGTCGCCCCGGCTGACGGCCTCGATCAGCGGCGGGTCGGCCGCCGACGCGGACGAGCCCGAGCCGCACGCCAGCAGAACCGCCAGCACCGCCGGAAAGAGATGGAAATCTCGCCGCATGATGAACCCCTTCGCTCTACGCCGTCTCGCGTTCCGCCCTCTGCCTTCGGCCTCCGCGGAAGCAACTCCGCTCAGAGCCCGGCCAGGCGGCCCGTGCTGTCGCCGATGCGGTCTTGATGCACGCCGAACCTGTCCATGATGCTGAGCAGCAGGTTCCCGGTGGTCACGTTGCGCTGCGGGTACGCGAGGTGCCGTCCCCCCTCGAGCTGTCCCGAGGCGCCGCCGATCAGCACGTGCGGCACGTCATAGTGCAGGTGCTGGTTCGAGTTCCCCATGTTGGAGCCGTAGAGCACGAGCGAGTGGTCGAGCAGGGTGCCGTCGCCGTCCGGAATCGACCGCAGCTTCTCCACGAAACGGGCCAGCGTCCGGACGTGGTAGCGGTTGATCTTGGCGTACTCCCGCACCCGGCTCGGCTCTTCGGCGTGGTGCGACGCCCCGTGAAAGCTCGCGCTGGTGCCGCTCTCGGGATAGACGCGGCCGGTGAGATCGCGGGCGTAGAGCAGCGTCGAGACGCGGGTGATGTCCGCCTGGAACGCCAGGGCCAGCAGATCGAACTGCAGGCCGATGTGCTCGCCGAACGACCCCGGCACGCCGTAGGGCACGGCCACGTCCGGGGTCTCGATCGACGCGCGGGCCGCGATCTCCAACCGCCTTTCGATCTCGCGCACGTCGGTCAGGTACTGGTCCAGCCGGACCCGGTCCCCCGCGCCGACGTCGACCCGCAGGCGCGCCAGGCTCTCGGTGACCGAGTCGAGAATGCTGCGCTGCTGCTCGCGCCGGAGGAACCGCTCTTCGGCCGTGCTCCCGTCGCCGAACATCCGTTCGAACACCACCTGCGGGTTGATCTCCATCGGGAGCGGCCGGGTCGGCGTCTGCCACGAAATGGAGTTGGTGTAGGCGCAGCTGTAGCCCTCGCCGCAGTTGCTGGAGTTGGCGCCCGGATCTTCGACCGCGAGCTGGAGCGACGGCAGCAGCGTGTCCTGACCGATCCGCTGGGCGATGCGCTGGTCGATGGTCGTCCCGGCGTCGATGTCCGCGCCGGTCGTCTTCCTCGGCTTCTCGGCGCACAGATACGCCGCCGCGACGAAGTGGTCGGCCCCCGTCACTCCCGGCGGCGACTCCGCCGATCGGGACCAGAGCCCGCTGGTGATGACCACCTGATTCCGGAACGGCTCGAGCGGCTCCCAGATGTACGGCAACGCGGAGAGCCGGCCCGTCGTCTCGGGAATCCAGAACCCGGGCGCCGCGCCGTGCGGTATGAAGATGCCGGTGAAGCGGGTCGGCGCCGGCGCGGCCGCGTGCAGCGGCGTCGCGGCGGGCACCATCGCATCTAGCAGCGGCAACCCGATCGTCGCGCCCATCCCGCGCAGAAAGGTCCGCCGCGGCACCTGTCGCTTCGCAATGAACATCGTCAGCCTCCCCTACCCGTACCGACCCGGAAATCGTCGCCGGGCGGATCCGCTTGCCGCACAACCAATCCGGCAGGAGTCCGCGGTGCCGTTCTACGGCGCGGACGCCTGGGCGGCGGGCACGACGTCACCGACCTTCATGTTCATCCGGAACGCATCGCTGCGCACCACGCCCAGGACCAGCGCCGTGAAGCGGTAGTCGTCGGCCGCCGCCCCGCGGACGATCGCCCGGACCGCCGGCATGTCGTGGTGCTCGACCCCGCGGCCGAGGGCATAGGTCAGCAGCTTCTCCGTCACGGTTCGGACGAACTGGTCCGAGTAGCGGAGCAGGAACCGTCTGAGACCGGCCGGCCCGTCGATGGGGCTGCCGTCGTACAGGACGTCCGAGGCGTCGATCGGCATGCCGTGCTCGTCGTCACGCCACCCGCCGATGGCGTCGAAGTGCTCGAGCGAGAACCCGATCGGGTCCATCAGCCGGTGGCACGCGGCGCAGGCCGGATTCCCGCGATGCCGCTCCATGTGCTCGCGCATCGACGGCTCGCGGGCGTTTCCCGCGGGGTCATCCACCGGCGGCGGCAGATCGGGCACGTCGGGCGGCGGGTCCGGCGGCACGACGCCCAGCAGATTCTGGAGGACCCACTTGCCCCGTTGCACCGGCGACGTGCGGCCGGGCTGCGACGACACGGTCAGGATGCCGCCCTTGCCGAGCAGCCCCCGCCGCGCGTCGTGCCCGTCGCCGAGCGCGACGCGGCGAAACCGGCTGCCGGAGACGTTCGGAATCCCGTAATGCCGGGCCAGCCGTTCGTCGAGGAACGTGTAGTCGGCGGTCAGCAGATCGAGCACGCTGCGATCCTCGGCGACGAGGCTCGCGAAGAACAGCTCCGTCTCGCGGCGGAGCGCCTGCCGCAGGTTGTCGTCGAAGTCGGGAAACCGCTCGACGACCGGCACCTGGCTCTCCAGGCTCCGCAGGGTCAGCCACTGGCCCGCGAAGTTGGCGGACAGCGCCGCCGACCGCGGGTCGGCCAGCATCCGCCGCACCTGCGCCTCGAGCACGGCCGGCTCGCGCAGCCGCCCCTGCACGGCGAGGTCGAGCAGGTCGTCGTCGGGACCGCTGCTCCAGAGGAAGAACGAGAGACGCGAGGCCAGCTCCAGGTCGCTGATGGGATAGACGTCGCCCGGCGCGAGACCCGCGGGCTCGACCTCGACGCGGTAGATGAACCTCGGGTCGGCGAGGATGCGCTGCAGCCCCATCTCGACACCGTCCTCGAAGCTTCCGTTCTCGCGGCCCATCCGGTAGAAGCGCATCACCGTGTCGAGGTCCGCGGGGCTCGCCGGCTGCCGGTAGGCGCGGCGCGCGAGCGTCGACAGGATCTCTTGCGCGCAGGGCTCCTCGTCGTCGACGGCGGCCGGGCGGCAGACGAAGATCCGCCGGCGGCTCGGGGTGTCGCCGGCGCCCGCCGCGTCGTACGGCCCGTCGATGCGGAGGCTGCCGACGTGCGGATAGAACGTGAAGCCGGGCAGCCCGCCCGTCTCGATGGTGCTGCGCAGGAACGCGTCGTTCAGGTCGAGGCCGGGCGCGAGGTTGGTCGCGAGAAACGTGACGCCGACCGTGTGCGGACCGGCCTCGACGGGGATGCGAAGATCGATCGCCAGCTCGCGCGCCCCGCGCCCGCGGCTCCCGACCCCCAACGCCTCGTCCCAGTCGACGAGCCCCGCCCGATCGCCGTCCAGCAGGATCTCGAGCTGCTCGCCGCGCACCTCGCCGAAGGGCCGGGTGTTGCCCATGTTGCCCATGTTGACCGGCACCACCCTGAGCGCGTAATCGCCGTCGGCGGGGAACAGATGCCGAACCTGGAGCCCCCCGCGGGTGCCGAACGGCAGCCCGTCGACGTGGTAGTTCTGCGTCGCATCCTCGGCCACGCGATAGACCGTCTGGGTCGGCGTGGCGACGCTGCCGACGGCGAGCCGGCTGATCCGGGCCGCCGCCGACAGATAGGCCTCCAGCAGCGCCGGCGACAGGCCCAGGGTCCCGGCCTGGTTGTCGAATCCGCGGCTCGAATCGTCGGACGGGAGGAGCCGCGCCGCGTCCACCTCGACCGCCAGCAGATCCCGCACGACGTTGGCGTACTCGCTGCGGTTCAGGCGGTGGAGCCCGGGCGGCGGAAGGCGGGGAACCGCGTGGCGGTCCAGCTCGGCCTCGAGCCACTCGGTGAGCGCCGTGTAGACCTCGGGATCGGGACGCGGCGAACCCGCCGGCGGCATCATGCCGGCCCGCAACCGCCGCACGGCCCGTTCCAGAACCTCGGCGTGATCGGCCACGCGGGTCAGATCGACCGTGTCCCACGTAACGCCGGTGTCGCGTCCGACGGCGGCCCGCTGGTTGTGGCAGCGCACGCAGTAGTCGTCGAGCAGACTGCGCGCGGCCTCCCGCGACATGGCGGCGGCGGGGGTCGAGGCCGGGGCGACGGGGGCGGTCGCCTGCGCGGGGGCGACCGGAGCGGTCGCCTGCGCCGAGGCGCTCCCGGCGAACGCCGCCAGGCAGCCTGCCACGAACAATCCAGCTCTCATGGATCTTCCTGACTGAAACATCCGAGCGCCCAAGTTCTACATCAGCGCCTGCTTCAATAAATCCAACACTCACGGATCTTGCTGATGGAAACCGACGATGTGCCCTACTATTACGGGAAGGCGTCGGCAATGCAAGATCGCCCGATCCACGCCGACGAGCGTGGCGGAATCGCACACGGTTCGGCGCCGAGCTGCCCCGGGATCGTCCCGCGCCCTGGACGGTGGCGGGAGCAGTCCCGCGGCCCGGCCAGATCGGGACGACCGCCGAGCGGCGGTGCGCCGCAGGAGACCAGGCCGTGAAGCCGCAGGAGACCGAGCCATGAAGAAGAAGAGCGCAGCGACCGCGAAGACCGCTCCCGTAGACCGTCGCGGCTTCCTGAAGGGCGCCGCGGTCGGCGCTGCCGCGGGCGCGGCCGCACTGGCGGACCGGACCGCGAGCGCGGCACCCGCGGCCCCGGCCCCCCCGGCGGCGCCGCTTCCCACCGAGGCGCAGCTCGCGCGCGAGACGCAGGCGCCTCCCCCTTCGCGGGCCGTCGACGCCTACATCGTGGAGCATCCGGGCTCGGACTACATGGTGGACGTGCTGCGGGCCCTCGACCTCGAGTACTGCGCCTCGAACTGCGGGTCCAGCTTCGAGGGGCTGCAGGAGTCGATCGTCAACCACGGCGACAACCGGATGCCCGAGTTCCTGACCTGCCTGCACGAGGAGTCGGCGGTGGCGATGGCCCACGGCTACGCCAAGATCGCCGGCAAACCGATGATGGCGCTGCTGCACGGCACCATCGGCATCCAGCACGCCTCGATGGCGATCTACAACGCCTATTGCGACCGCGTGCCCGTCTACCTGATGGCCGGGCTCGACTACGACGGCCCGGTGCCGGCGCACAACGCCACCGACATGGCGGCCCTGGTGCGGGGCTTCGTCAAGTGGGACCACCAGCCCGACTCGCTGGAAGAGCTCGGGCGATCCGCGGTGCGGGCGTACAGCATCGCCACGACGCCGCCGATGGCGCCGGTGCTCCTGGTCGTTGATGCGAAGCTCCAGAAGGCTCGCATGGACGGCGCGCTGCCGGTGCCGCCGATACCGCGGCCGCACTTTCCGAGCGCCGACCTCGGGTCCGTCCGGGAGATAGCGCGGATGCTGGTCGACGCGGAGAATCCTCGCATCACGGCCGGCCTCGCGGCGCGCACGCAGGAGGGCATCGACCGCCTCGTGGAGCTCGCGGAGCTGCTGCAGGCCCCCGTCGACGGCGGCAGCGCCCGGCTCAACTTCCCGTCGCGTCATCCCCTGGCCGGCGCCGGGACGGGCGCGGCGGACGTCATCCTGAACCTGGAGCCCGGTGGCCGCCGGGGCCCCGAGACGTCACGCGGCCGGACGATCACGATCAGCTCTGCCGAGTTTCTCGTCAGCAGCAACTTCAACATCTACGGATCGGGATCGGGCGCGGCGGACCTGCTCGTGGCGGCCGACGCGCAGGCCACCCTGCCGGCCCTCATCGAGGAAGTCCGGCGGCTGATGACCGATGACCGGCGGCGGTTCTTCGACGAGCGCGGGGCCGCACACGCCGCCGCACACGCCGAGCGGCGCCGGCAGGACATCCGGAACGCCCGCTACGGCTGGGACGCCAGCCCCGTCAGCCTGGCCCGCATCGCGGCCGAGCTGTGGCCCCTGATCGAGCACGACGACTGGTCGTTCTCGTCCCCGCAGGGTTTCATCGGGGGGTGGCCGGGTCGGCTGTGGGACATGAAGCGCTCGTACCACTCGATCGGGTCGCATGGCGGCGGCGGCATGGGCTATTCTCTGCCCGCCTCGGTCGGCGCGGCCCTCGCCAACCGCGAGCACGGCCGGATCACCATCAACATCAACGGCGACGGCGACCTGAACTACGCGCCGGGAGCGTTGTGGACGGCGGTCCACCACCAGATTCCGCTGCTGACCATCGTGCACAACAACCGCGGGTACCATCAGGAAGTCATGTACCTGCAGCAACAGTGCGCCGCCCGCAACCGCGGCGTGGACCGCGCCGCGATCGGGACGACGATACGCGAGCCGAACATCGACTATGCGCAGATGGCGAGGGCCTACGGCATGCATGCGCAGGGCCCCATCGAGCAGCCGGCCGACCTCGGCCCGGCCCTCCGGCGCGGGCTCGAGCGGGTCAAGGCCGGCGAGCCGGCTCTGATCGACGTCGTGAGTCAACCGCGGTGAGGAGGTGTGCAGTGAAGACCCGAACACTGGATCGCTCGCGGACAATCGCCGCCGTCGCCGCGTTCCTGCTGGCCGTCGCCATGGTCCCCTCCGGCGGCGGCGCCGCCACGGGCGCGTCGGCGGCGCAGGAGCCCGCGACGCTCGAGGGCGACGCCGACAACGGGGCGCAGCTCTTCAGGGACTACACCTGCTACGGCTGCCATGGCTACACCGCCGAGACCGGCCGCGGCCCGCGGCTGAACCCGCCCCGTCTCCGGCAGGACCGGTTCATCGGGTATCTGCGGAACCCGCCGAACCCCCGGCAGATGCCCCCGTACCGGCAGGCGGAGGTGTCCGACCAGAAGCTGGCGGACATCTATGCCTTTCTCGAGTCGCTGCCGTCGGCATCGCCCGAAGCCGAGGATATCCCGGTGCTGCGCGAGATTCTGCGGGAGGCGCGATAGCCGTCTGCGCCCATGCCTTTCGTCTTCACGCGGCGGCCTGGCAGCCGTCCTGCATGATTCGCCAACGGCTCCCGCGAGCGCACCAACTTCTCGCGCGGAGGTCCCGGGAGCGTGGCGGCGAACGCGTTCAATCACCCGCGCTGCCAACGGGCAACGAATCACACCATCGGCCGTCGCGAAAGATCCAACGCCGCCTGCCGCCGGCCCGTTGCGAGCTGGTGGCCGGGCTTGGACGGTTCAAGAAAGGTGATGGATTCGTAGAAATCGTCGAGCGCCACGAATACGCCGTTCTCCTCCGCCCACCCCTTCATCCGCTGATTGCAGGAGTGCCTCCACGAGAGGATCTCCACTTTCCAGCCTCGTCGGTGCATCCGCTCCAGCGTCCGATGAAACCCGGCGCCCTCCAGGTATCCCGCTCCGTCGCCTGTGAGGAGCGCCACGATGCCGGGCGTTCCATTGAAATCCAGTGCATCCTCCAGCATTCGCAACTGCAACAGCCGATCCGGCATTTCCTGTTCACCGCGATCGGGTTGACCGCGATCGAACAGCGCCACTTCCACGCCCCGAGCCTCCATCCGGTTCCAGAGTCCCCGCATTTCCGGCGGAATCGATCCCGCCGCGAATGCCTTCCGAAGCGGCCGATCCGCGTGCGCGAGCCGCAGCAGATTGTCGAAGTGGATGCGCACCCGGTAGCGAGCATCCGGACCTTCATCCTTCTCCTCCGCGAGCCGCTGCATCTCGTGGAAGATGTTCGAGTTGTCCCAGTAGACGAAAACCCCGCCCATGTCAGCGTCCCCGTTTCTTCATGAGAATGTTGCACGATACCGGCGTCGTTTCGTCCCGATCGGCGGGCCGCCGCCCTGCTACGGGAGGGCCAGAGCCACCCACTCGGGGATCTCGTCGCGGGCGCCGACCGCGACGACGATGTACTGCCGGCCCTCATGCAGGTAGGTCATGGGGCCGCCGGTGGTGCCGGCCGGCAGCTCCGTCTCCCAGACCACCGCGCCGGTCGCCTTGTCGTAGGCCCGGAACTTCCGGCCCCACCGCCAGGACTGGTCCTGCTCGGGGTCCGACGGGTCGCCGTCGCCGCGCTGGGTGCCGATGACGGCGTCGCTGCCCTCGCCGAGGAACAGCAGGCTGCCCGTGACGAGCGGCGCGGGGCGATTGGGGATGCCGAGCGGCGGCAGGTCGAGGTCTCTCAGCCGAGGGTGGTTGCGCGGGCCGTCGCCGTTGGGAGCCATCCACGCCAGCTCGCCGCGGTTGAGGTCGAGGGCGGTGATCCGCCCGTAGGGCGGCTTCGTGATCGGCAGCCCGTGGGGCCGGGGCGTCGGCACGCGCAGCTCCCCCTGGGGCGTCGCCCAGGCCAGGGTGGCGTCCTCGGCGGTGGTCGGGGCGACGCTCCACACCGTCGGCAGGGTGTGGGACACCGCGTAATAGATCCCGGTCTCGGGGTCGAACGCCCCGGTATGCCAGTTGCCGGCACCCCAGCCGCCGGGAGCGGTGAGCGTTCCGAGCTTGCCGCCGGGCTCGTCGCTCCGCGGCCAGGGCGGCGTGAACAGCGGCCCCAGCACCAGTTGCTCGACCGCCGCGAGCGCCGCCGCGCGCAGCTCGGGGGTGAAATCGATCAGATCGTCCTCGGTGACGCCCTGCCGGTCGAAGGGCGGCGGCTTCGTGGGGAACGGCTGCGTCGGCGAGGTCCGTTCGCCGGGCACGATCGACTGCGGCACCGGTCGCTCCTCGATCGGCCATACCGGCTCGCCGGTCTCCCGGTCGAGCACGTACAGGAACGCGGTCTTGCTGGGCTGCATCACCGCCCGAATGCGCCGGCCGTGGACGGTGATGTCGCCGAGCGTCGGCGGCCCCACCGTGTCGTACTCCCATACGTCGTGGTGCACCATCTGGAAGTGCCATACCCGCTCGCCGGTCGCGGCCTCGAGGGCGACGAGGCTGTCCGAGAAGAGGTTGTCGCCCGGCCGGTGCCCGCCGTAGACCATCCCCGTCGGCGCCGACAGGGGCACGTAGACGTGTCCCAGCTCCGCGTCGGCGGCCAGGCAGCACCAGGACCCCAGATCGCCCGAGTAGGCGCCGGCCCCGTCCCCCCAGGTCTCCGCCCCGGGCTCCCCCGCGCGCGGCACCACGTGGAACGTCCACAGCAGCTCGCCGGTGCGCACGTCGAAGCCTCGGACGTCCTCCGGCGCCGCCTCGCGGACGACCCCGCCGTCACCGGCCCCGCCGGTGATGCCGGCGACGACGACCACGTCACCGACCACGATCGGTCCCGCCGTCCAGTCGAAGTCGCCGGCGAGGGGGTGGTCCCACTGCAGATCCACCCGGCCCTGGTCGGCGAGGCCGAACGACGGAGCCGGGCGCCCGGTCCGGGCGTCGACCGCGTATAGGTAACCGCCCCGGACCAGGAGCAGCCGCCGGACCGAGCCGTCGGTCCAGTAGGCGGCCCCCCGCGTGCTGCGGCCCGCGACCTCCTGCAGCGTGGCCGCAAACGGCGCCTGGCGCCAGACCGTCTCGCCCGTGGCCGGATCGAACGCCTCGACCAGCCCCAGCGCGTTGGGAGCGTAGAGCACGCCGTCGATCATCACCGGCGTCGACCGCAGGTAGGCGTTGACCCGCAGATCCGGAAATGCCTCCTGCACGGCCGGGTCGACGCC
Organism: Vicinamibacterales bacterium; assembly: GCA_965206705.1. Taxonomy (GTDB): domain Bacteria; phylum Acidobacteriota; class Vicinamibacteria; order Vicinamibacterales; family UBA8438; genus JAJEEA01. Next base: position 966,557 of record CBDBKJ010000004.1, read on the forward strand.
GGGCCGGCGCCAGACGATCTCCAGGTCGCCGACGTTTCCGTGATCGACCTGTGCGAGGGGCGAATAGCGCGTGAATGCTTCGTCGCCGCCGAAGTAGCGCCACTCGCCGGCGGGCTGCGCGGCCGCGGGCAGGGCCGTCGCCATGCCCAGCACCACGGCGAGGAGCCTGAGCCGTCCACCAGGTACAGCGGGCCATGGAAGTGCCGCAGGCGTCGCCACCGCCTGCACCGCGGCACCGAGCCTGCGCCGCAGGACGGTGCACAGTCCCGGCCGCTCCGTCGGCCGGCCAACGGCGCCGGAAGTCGGTGTCCCGGCTGGCGCGGGCGTCGGATTCGGGCTCATCAGTGCATCCTCCATCGGCATGGGCGGCCACCGAGCTCCTGCCGGCGACGCGAACGGTGATTGACTGGCGCGGACGAGAATAGCATCGTATAGCCGTCGAATCCGTCGAGCCTCTCTGTTCAACAATGACCCGCAAGCGTTTCGAGCGACTCGTGGCCCGCGCGGTGCGCGGGATCCCGCCCCGCTTTCGCCAGGAGATGGACAACGTGGCGGTGGTAATCGAGGACGCGCCGCCGCACGACCTGCTGGCCGAGATGGAGATCGAGCCGCCGGACACGCTGTACGGCCTCTACCAGGGCATTCCGCTTCCGGAAAGGGACTGGACCCACGGCAACGTGCTGCCCGACCGGATCACGATCTATCAGCAGCCCATCCTCGAGGACTGCGAGCACGAGGACGACATCGTCAAGGCCATCGGCGAGACCGTCATCCACGAGTTCGGCCACTACTTCGGGCTGGACGAGGAGGAGATCGAGGAGATCGAGGCCCGGTACTGGCGGGGAGAGACCGGCGCGGACGACGAATAGCCCGGCCGCGCGGCTTGCATTCCCGCGGCGTCGTGCGTATGCTGCCGAGTTGAGATCTTGTGTCTGGCTGGGCAGCTTGCGGCTTGCCCGAGGCGGTCACAGCAGTATGGCCGGCGCCCGGTGCCTCGAAGCTGCTCCGGAGCCATCGGGGTCGACGCACCGTCGCCCCCGCAGGAGAACCACAGATGAAAACGAGATGCTTCGCGGGCTTGCTCACATTGGCCGTGGTCCTGGCCCTCGCCCCACCGGCGCTGGCGCAGTCCGAGGACCCGACGATGCCGATGCGCACACCGCATGGCGACCCGGACATCTCCGGGATCTTCACGTTCCGGACGCTGACCCCGTACCAGCGGCCCACGCAGTTCGCCGAGCAGGAGACCCTGGACGCGGAGACCGCCGCCGCGTTCGAGGCGTCGGAGCGCACGCGACAGAACCGCGACCTCTTCGACCCGGTCGAGGGCGCGCGCAACGCCGGATATGCACCGCGGTCGGAAGGCGGCGTGCTGTCCTACAACGAGTTCTGGTACGAGCGGGGCGTCGACCTGACCGACGACAAGCGAACGTCGCTGATCGTCGATCCGCCGAACGGGCGCCTTCCCGCCCGAACTCCGGAAGCGCAGCAGGCGGCGCGCGAGCGCTCGGCCTATCGCCGCGAGCACATGTACGACTCGTACGAGAACCGCAGCCTGATGGACCGCTGCATCATGGGGTTCAACGCGGGTCCGCCGATGTCGTCCAGCGCGTACAACAACAACGTGATGATCTTCCAGACCGAAGATCACGTCGTGATCCTCAACGAGATGGTGCACAACGCCCGCATCATCCCGGTCGACGATGTCGCGAAGCCCCCGTTCAAGCAGCTCTCCGGGGTGTCGCGCGGCCACTGGGAGGGTGAGACGTTCGTCGTCGAGACCACCCAGTTCCGGGGCGGCGAGAGCCGCGGCACGAGCCCGAACAAGCATCTCGTCGAGCGGTTCACGCGGATCAACGCCGACCGGGTGACCTACGAGTACACCATCACCGACCCTACCGTGTACACCGCGCCGTTCACGGTGATGATGCCGTTCCGCCGCACCGACGGCCCGCTCTTCGAGTACGCGTGCCACGAAGGCAACATCGGCCTGCACGGCATTCTCGCCGGCGCGCGCGAGCTCGAGCGGCAGGGCCGCGAGCTGCGGCCGTAGCCGCCTTTCGCACGACCGGTCGGACGGATGGACGGGCCGGCATCGCACGAGAGCGCGGTGCCGGCCCGTCTTACAGGAGCCCAGGGTGAAACCGCGCGCCGCAGCAGGACCGGTGAGGGCGCCGGCGGACTGAACAGCGCCCGTGTGACCAGGCGCGACGAGGGCGCCTGTCGGGCATAGGCAACCAGGAAGCCGTCGCCGCAACTCGATGGCGCAAAACGGGAGACAGCGCATGCATCCAATGAAAATCACGAAGTCATGGCTCGCCGTCGGTTCGCTGCCCGCGGTGCTGCTGGCGGCGGCCTGCGGAGGGGCGGCGCCGGAGCCCGAGGCCACCGGCGTCACCGCCTACGAGGGGGCGCGGGTCATCGTCGGCAACGGCGGCGTCATCGAGGCGGGCACCCTCGTCGTCGAGGAGGACCGGCTGACGGCGGTGGGCGACAGCGCCTCCGTCGAGGTGCCCGAGGGCGCGGCCCGGGTGGATCTGACGGGGCGTACGGTCATGCCCGCGATCGTCGACACCCACGTCCATCTGCGCAGCGAGAACCGCGACACGTTGATCGAGGATCTGCAGCGCAAGGCCTATTACGGGGTCGCGGCGGTGCTGGGCCTGGGCCGCGGAACCGGCGACGCCGCGTTCGGGGTCCGTGACGAGGTCGTCCCCGACGCTGCCCGCTACTACACCGTCGACCGGGGCATCACCGCACCGGAACCGGGCCGTACCGAGGTCCCCTACTGGATCACGACCGAGGACGAGGCGCGCGCGGCGGTGCAGGAGCTGGCGACGAAGGATCTGGACTGGATCAAGATCTGGGTCGACGACCGCGGAGGACAGTTCGACAAGCTGACGCCGGAGCTGTACGGGGCGGTGATCGACGAGGCGCACCAGAATGGGCTCCGGGTCACCGCCCATGTCTTCACGCTCGAGGACGCCAAGGGGCTGCTGGCCGCCGGCCTCGACGCCTTCGCGCACGGCATCCGCGACATGGACATCGACGACGAGGTGGTCGAGATGTTCATCGAGCGCCCCGAGGTCGTCCTCGTGCCGAACCTGCCGGGCTCGGGCGTGGCGAGCGACATGAGCTGGCTGAGCGGCACCATCCCGCCGGATCAGCTCGAGCAGATGCAGGCGGCGGCGGTCGACCGTCCCGAGGCCCAGGAGGCTTTCGGCATTCAGGCCCGCAACCTGTCGCGGCTGAGCGCCGAGGGCATCACCATCGCGTTCGGCACCGACGGCGGCGCCGGCTGGAGCCCCCACGCGGAGATGGAGGACATGGTGCTGACCGGCATGACCAACGCCGACGTCATCGTCGCCGCCACGCAGAACTCCGCGGCGTTGATGGGGCTCGACGATCTCGGCACCCTGGAAGCCGGCAAGAGCGCCGACTTCATCGTCCTCGAGGCCAACCCCCTGGACGACATCACGAACACCCGCGGCATCGTGGACGTCTATCTGCGGGGCGCGGCGGTCGAGCGCGAGGCGCTCAGCGCCGCCTGGCTCGGCGGCGGGTCCGAGTAGGCGCGTTCCGAGCGGCTTGCCCTCTCGGGCGGAGGGTGAGACGTTCAGTCGGATGGAACGGACCCCGACCCGTCTTGAGGGACGGGCCGGGTTCGGCGGCAGGTGCCCGTGGCCGCCCCGCAACGTGCAGGCGGCGGCCACGGGTGAGCCGGCGGCGCTCAGTACGCGTCGTAACCTTCCGTCAGCTCGATGTAGGTGCCCGCCGGATCGGTGATGAAGGCAATCTTCAGCTGGATGCTGTCGATCTCGCGATACGCGACGTCGAACTCTATGCCCATCGCTTCCAGCTTCTGGCAGAACGCCTCGAGATCGTCCACCTCGAAACCGATGTGGTCCAGGGCTCGCCCGCGCGTGCCCACCGGCTCGTCGACGCTGCCCGCCCCGAAGCTCATGTTCATGCCGGGCACGTCGGTCGTCGTCTGAATGCGGCCGCGCGGCCGGACGCTCAGACCGAAGACCTCCGTGTACCAGTCGAGCAGTTCCTCGAACTCGGGCGTGAAGAAGTGGATGTGGTAGCCGGCGATCGGAACGTTCAGCGCCGGATCCTCCTGCAGCTCGACCCAGACGCCGTCGGGTGCCATGACGTAGGCGTTGGGCAACCCCTCGGAGCCGGTGAACTCCGGCCCGACCTCCATGCCCGCCTCGCGCCACCGCTGCACGAACTCGGTCGTGTTGCGCACCTTGAACCCGAAGTGGTCGAGCACCGAGCCCTGCATCGGGCCGGTCGGCTCCCGCTCGGTCAGCGCGATCAGGAAGTTCGGCAGCCTCACGGCGGTCAGCGGGCCCTTCTCGACGACCTCGCCCCCGAACCAGTCGACCCACAGCTTCTTGTGGACCTCGATGTCGGTCACGTTCAGATGCACGTGCCCATAGGTCAGTCCCGCCTCGTTCGGCACGGCGAGCTGGGCCTGGGCCGGCGCGACGAGGGCCAGCACGGCGACGACGGTCAATAGCCACTTCATTCTGCGTTCCTCCTCAGCGGCGCCGGCCGCTGTCCGGGTCTCGTCGTCCGGTCACGGCGCCATCGGGCGGGGCCGCGTATCCGGCTGACCCGCCAAATCGTCGCGCCGCGGCTACGCTTGACGTCCAACCAACTCTCCAGGAGTCCGAGCCGTTCTACCGCACAGACTCCCGACAGTGCGTCGGTCTGGAATTGTAGTGTATCGTGCTCGGCATGATGATGAACCCACGCCATCACCTCGGACTTGCCGCCCTGCTGCTCGTCGTCGGGCCGGCCGGCGGCGCCGTCGATGCCGGACAGGCCCCCGCACCGGCCGCCGCGGCCCAACCGGCGTCGGCCGGCGAGGACGTACCCGAGTTCCGCGTCGACCCGTTCTGGGCGCGCGAGCTGCCGGACAACTGGATGCTCGGGCAGGTCTCGGGCATCGATGTCGACGCCGATGACCACGTGTGGGTGCTGCACCGGCCGCGGACCCTCGACGCCCGGCAGCGCGGCGAGGAGGGCATGTGCTGCGTGCCGGCGCCGCCGGTCATCGAGCTCGACCCCGACGGCAACGTCCTGCGGTCGTGGGGCGGGCCCGGCGACGGCTACGAGTGGCCGGAGAGCGAGCACGGCATCCACGTCGACCACCAGGAGCACGTCTGGATCGGCGGGAACGCGGCCGGCGACGCCCACATCCTGAAGTTCACCAAGGACGGCGAGTTCCTGCTGCAGATCGGCCGAGCGGGCCAGAGCGGCGGGAGCAACGACACCGCGAACCTGGGGCGGCCCGCCGGAATCCGGGTGGACCCCGAGGCCAACGAGGTCTACGTCGCCGACGGCTACGGCAACCGCCGCGTCATCGTGTTCGACGCCGACACCGGCGAGTACCGCCGGCACTGGGGCGCCTATGGCGAGCGTCCCGACGACCGCCCGCTGCCGGCGTACGACCCCGACGCCGACCCCATTCGCGAATACCGCAGCCCGGTGCACGACGTCGCGATCGCCCACGACGGGCTGGTCTACGTGGCCGACCGCACGAACGACCGCGTGCAGGTCTTCGACAAGCAGGGCACGTTCCTCACCGAGGCGTTCGTGCGCCCCGCGACCCTCGGCAGCGGCTCGGTCTCGGGCGTCACCCTGTCCGAGGACCCCGAGCAGCGCTGGCTGTTCATCCCCGACGGCACCAACAACGTCGTCTGGATTCTCGACCGCGCCACCCTCGAGGTGCGCGACCGCTTCGGCCGGCTCGGCAAGAACGCCGGCCAGTTCTATCGGCTGCACAACTTGGCCATCGACTCGCGTGGCAATCTGTACACCACCGAGGTCAACGTCGGGCAGCGCGTCCAGAAGTTCGACCGCCTCGGCGGGTGACGCGTGCCCGCGGGGACGGAAATGAAGCACCCGGTTTGTCGCGTCACGGCGTTCGAGATCATCGCGCCATTCGTGCTTGATGTCCGGTTCGACAACGAGACGCAACAGCGGATCGATTTCCGACCCGTGTTATGCGGCGAACTGTACGGTCCGCTTCGAGATGCCGCCCTGTTCGAACGGGTCGTGATCGACCCCGTCGCGCGCACCCTGGTCTGGCCGAACGGCGCGGATTTCGATCCCTCCACTCTCCACGATTGGCCGGACGCCGGACCACGGATGGCCGAGCCGGCCCAAGGATGGGCGGACCCACACGGACGAGGGGCTCCTACCCCCGGATGACGCGGGGCAGCAGCATGTGGTGGCGGGGGCAGATCGACGTGGGGTTCTGATAGGCGGCGCCGGTGAAGGCCTGCAGGTAGCGGCGCAGGTCGGCGAGGGCCACGACCTCGTCGACGAAACCGTGCCGGGCGCAGTATGCGGGGCGCGAGGTCTCGTGGTAGCGGTCGACGAGGGCGTTCATGCGGTCGATGATGGGGTCGAGGGGCCGCCCCGCCGCGTGCTCCTTGGCGGCGCGGCGGGCATAGGTGGCGACGGCCGCGGTCTCGCCGTGCATGACTTCGATCTCGGTGGCGGGGGTGCCGAGGGTGAACGCGTTGTGGCGGTTGGCGGTGGGGCCGCCCATGACGTAGTGGGCCGCCGCCGTCCCCTTCCGCAACACCACCAGCATCATCGGCACGTCGGTCTGCTGGATCGAGTAGATCAGCGCCTGGCCGAGACCGAGCACCTCGGCCTTCTCGGCCCGCTCGCCGACGTCGAGCCCTGACGTGTCCTGGAACCAGACGACGGGCAGCCGGTCGCGGCCGCACAGGGTGACGAACTCGTTCATCTTGACGAGCCCCTGCCGGTAGAGCTTGCCCCCCATGCCCGGATAGTCGCCGTAGTCGGGATAGCCCTTTCCCAGATAGCCCTGCCGATTGCCGATGCAGCCGACGAGCCGGCCGTCGACCTTGCAGACCCCGGTGAACACCTCGGGGCCGTAGTCGGGCCGGAACTCGAGACGCTCGCTGCCGTCGACCAGCCGGGCCAGCACCTCGTCGAAGTCGTAGACCTCCTTCTGGTTGGCCGGCAGCAGGTGATACAGGTCCTCGATCGGGAACGCGGGGTCCTTCGGCGCGGCCGAGCGAAAGAACTCGGGCCCGTACGCGGGTATCGCCCGCATGTACTCCTTCAACCCGTCGAGGACGCCGGTCTCTTCGTCGTAGACCTGGGTGAAGAAACCCGTGGCGTCATGATGGGTGGCGACGTCCCCGGGCGGGCGCGCCGTGAACTCGCGGGTCTTCGCGATCAGATCCTCGACCATGGCGGTGTCGAACCCGCCCCGGGGGGCCATGCCGGAGACGATGCCGACCCCGCCGACGGCCATGTTGGCGTCCTTGTGCGCGAGCAGGATGGTCGGGCTGACCGACTGGTATCCGCCGCCGGCGGGATTCGTGCCGTAGATGCCGGCGAGCACCGGAATGCCCGCCTGCTCGAGCTCCGCGTGCCGGAAGAACGGCGTTCCCGCCCCGCGCCGGTTCGCGTAGAACTTCTCCTGCTCGGGCAGCTTCGCGCCGCTGCAGTGCACCAGCCAGACCAGGGGCACGTTCAGCCGGCCCGCGAGGTCGGTGGCGCGCAGGATGTTCTCGGACTGGCCGGGCAGCCATGCCCCCGCCATGACCTTGTTGTCGAAACCGATGACCACCGCCCAGCGGCCCTCGATGCGCCCCAGGCCGTCGACGACGTTGGTGACGCCCTCCTCGTTCTCCGCGGGGTTGTACAGCGTGTGCAGCGGTCGCCACGTGCCGGCATCCAGCAGGTACTCGAGCCGCTGGTAGACCGTCATCCAGCCCCGCTGGTTGATCTTCCCGGCCGGGAACCCGGCTTCCTCGGCCGTCCTGACCGCACCGGCGATTTCCGCCTCCACCGACCGCAGCGCCTCGGCGCTCGCGGCGGCCCGCTTCACCCGGCCCGGCTTCAAGGGCTTGCCGAACCGGTCCATCGTCTCGAAATACGGCTTCACTGCACGATCCTCGATGCTTGCGGCCTGCGGCGAAGGACCCGCGCATTCGGCGAGGGGTCCTGCCGCGGACGGCCGGGTGGCCTCAGCGGTTGGGCGTATGCCCGCACGCGATCCCGGAAATGATGAGCTTCTGCACGTTCGAGGTGCCTTCCACGACTTGCAGGGACTTGGCGTCGCGATAGAGCCGCTCGGCCGGATACTCCGTCGAGTATCCGTACGACCCGTAGATCTTCATGCACTCGTTGGCCGCGTGCACCGCCGCCTCGCTCGCCTGCAGCTTGGCCAGCGACGTCTCGTACTGGTTGGGCCTGCCGTTGTCCTTGAGCCACGCGGCCCGGTACACCAGCAGGCGGGCCGACTCGTGCTCGAGCGCCATCTCCGCTATCTGCGCCTGCACCATCTGATGCCGCGAGATCGGCTTCCCGAACTGGGTCCGCTCGTTGGCGTAGCTCACCGCGGCGTCGAGCGCCGCGCCGGCGACCCCCAGAGCCCCCGCCGCGCACCCCAGCCGGGTATTGTTGAGCTGCCACATGCAGATCCTGAACCCGTCGCCGGGCTCGCCGAGCAGGGCGTCCTTGGGGAGCTTCGTGCCGTGGAACGCCATCTCTCCGGTGGGCGCGCAGTGCAGGCCCAGCTTCGTGTCGATGTCCGTCGCGACGAAGTCGTCGACCTTCTTCGGCTCGAGGATGAACGCGCTCATGCCGCGGTGCTTCCGCTCCGGATCGGTCATGACGTAGAGCAGCCCCGCGTCGCCCTGGGTGGCGTTCGAGACCCAGATCTTGCTGCCCGTCAGCTCCCAGTGGTCGCCCCGGTCGCGGGCGACGGTGGTCATGCTGGCCACGTCGGAACCGCTCTCGGGCTCGGTCATGCCGAAGAAGCCGATCTGCGTGCCCGCCACCCAGCCGGGAATGAACCGCTCCTGCTGCTCGGGGGTGCCGAACTTCGCCACCGTCAACGCCGGCCCGAGGTTCTGCATGTTGAAGGGCAGCCGCCAGGACGCGGAGACCTTGGCGACCTGCTCGGCCATCAGCACCGACTCCAGAAAGCCGAACCCGGTGCCCCCGAGCGATTCCGGCACGGCGCACGAGAAGAAGCCGAGCTCGCCCATCCGCCGCACGCGGTCCAGGCGAAACTCGTGGTTCCGCTCCTCCTCCACGAGGGTCGGCGCGATGTCGTTCGCGGCGAACTCGCGCGCCGTCTCCTGCACCAGCTTCTGTTCGTCAGTCAGCTCGAAGTTCATCCTCGTCGTTACTCCCCGATCGTCACCAGCGGGTCGTCTTCTTCGACCTGATCGCCGACCGCGATCCGCAGCGCCGTTACCGTGCCGTCGGACGGGGCGTACACCACCGTCTCCATCTTCATCGCCTCGAGGACCAGGACCTCGTCGTCCTCCTCGAGAGTGTCGCCGACCGCCACCGCGATCGACAGCACCTTCCCGGCCAGAGGCGCCACCACGTCTTCCGCCATTGTCGTCGTCCTTTCCCTGCATCGACTTGCCGTCAAGGCCCGGCAATCGTCGCCGCGCGGCACGGCTTGCCGCCCGGCCAGCGCTCCAGGAGCACGTCCCGTTCCATGCCGCGCGGAAACCCCGGCAACCGCCACCCGACGGCTCCTATTACCAACCGAGCGCCCGGAAGTCCGCGCCGTTCCACGCCGCGGAAACCCGCCCCGGCAACCGTCGCCCGGCGGCTCCTACTACCGCCCGACCGAGCCCCTGGAAGTCCACCGCCGTTCCACGCCGCGGACTACTGCCCCCGCAGCCGCCACGGGGCGCCTCGGGTCGCCGACCGACCAACCCTACCGCAGCATCGTCAGGAAGATGCCGGCCGCGATGACGGTGCCGATGACGCCGGCCAGGTTCGGGCCCATGGCGAACATCAGCAGATAGTTCTTCCGGTCGGCCTCGGCCCCGACCCTGTGGACAACCCGCGCCGCCATCGGGACCGCCGACACCCCCGCCGCCCCGATCAGCGGATTGATCTTGTCGCTGGTGAAGAGGTTCATCGCCTTGGCCAGCAGCAGGCCGCTGGCCGTGCCGACAGCGAAGGCGGCGAGGCCCAGCGCGAAGATGAACAGCACATCGGCCCGCAGGAACGTCGCCGCGTCCATCGTGGCCCCGACGCTCACCCCGAGAAGGATGGTGACGATGTTCATGAGGGCGTTCTGCGCGGTGTCCGTCAGGCGCTCGACCACCTTCGACTCCCGAAAGAGGTTGCCCAGCATGAACATGGTGATCAGCGGCGCCGAGGCGGGCACCAGCAGCACGATGCCCATCGCCGCGGCGATCGGGAAGACCAGCTTCTCGCGGGCGGTCACCTTGCGCGCCTTCTTCATCCGGATCGCCCGCTCCCGCTCCGTCGTCAGCAACCGCATGATCGGCGGCTGGATGATCGGGACCAGCGCCATGTAGGAGTAGGCGGCGACGGCGCAGGCGCCGAGCAGCTCGGGAGCGAGCTGGGCGGCCAGGAAGATCGTCGTCGGCCCGTCGGCGCCGCCGATGATGCCGATGGCCGCCGCCTCTTGCAGCGTGAACCCGAACGCGTGCGCCGCGAAGAACGTGACGTAGACGCCGCCCTGGGCGGCCGCCCCGAGAAAGATCAGGCGCGGCTGCGAGAGCAGCGGGCCGAAATCGGTGTGCGCCCCGAGCCCGAGAAAGATGAGGGGGGGAATGACCTCCCACTCGATCCCGTAGTGATAGAAGCGCCAGATGAGGCCCTCGCCGGGGGTCATCAACCCGGTCAGGGGCAGGTTGGCGATGAGGATGCCGAACCCGATCGGCAGCAGCAGCAGGGGCTCGTACTGACGGTGTATCGCGAGGTAGATCAGGGTCAGCCCGATCACCCACATGACCACCATGCCCGGAGTGACGGCCAGGACGCCGAGCTGCTCGAGAAACGCCACTAGTCGGATGCCGGGTCGGCCGGGGCCGACTCGCGGGCGGGACGGCCCAGGGCGGCTGCGAGAATGCGCATCAGAAGATACAGAACCGTGATGCCGGCAAAGACCCCGATGACGCCGTTGATGAAGATGTCGGTAGCCGTGGTCACGAGACGCTCCCCCGCCGCTCGCGGGCGGGACACCGACAATTATACGGCGTGCCAGGCCGCCGGGCGACGCTTGCCGGGGCAGGAGTCGGCGGCGTAGAACGCCACGGACCCCTGGAGGGTTGGTCGGGCCGCAAGCGGAACCCCAGGCGACGGTTGCCGGGGCAGGAGTCGGCGGCGTAGAACGCCGCGGACTCCGGGAGGGTTGGTCGGGCGGCAAGCGGAGCCGCGGGCGACGCTTGCCGGGCTATGATGATCGTCGATGTCAGCCTCGCGACGCCGGCGCCCCCGGCCGCCTCAACGACCCGCACCGCCCCCGGCCGCTCCCGGATCGCCCGCCGGCGCCCCCGGCCTTCTGGCGGTTCCCCTGGGGCTGACGCTCGGGCTGCTTGCGGTGTCGCTGGCGCCGCGCGTGCAGTCGAACGCGGTCCTCGTCCGCTCGTTCTGGGCCGCCGCTGCGGCGTTGGCGATCTGGCAGGCGGTCCTGTACCTTCGCCTGCGGTCGCAGTCGGCCGACCGGTCTTTCCGGGTCGTCCTGCGGCCGCAGCACTACCTGCAGGCGGCGGTCCAACTGTCGGTCTTCCTGTACTGGGGCTACTTCTGGCGGCCGGTCTACGACCATGCGTGGCTGCTCGTCGCCCAGCTCCTCTTCGCCTACGCGTTCGACCTGCTGCTGTCCTGGTCGCGCCGCGAGCACTACACGCTGGGGTTCGGTCCGTTCCCGATCATCTTCAGCACCAATCTCTTCCTGTGGTTCCGCGACGACTGGTTCTACCTGCAGTTCCTGATGCTCGCGGCCGGCTTCATGGGCAAGGAGTTCGTGCGCTGGCGCCGCGAGGGGCGCAGCACCCACATCTTCAACCCGTCCGCCTTCTCGCTCGGCCTGTTCTCGCTGGTGCTGCTCGCGACCGGCACCACCGACCTGACCTGGGGCCAGGACATCGCCTCGACCCTGACCCTGGCCCCGCGCATCTACCTCTTCCTGTTCCTGATCGGTCTCGTCGTCATGTACACGTTCTCGATCACCCTGGTCGCCGGCTCCGCCGCGATCGTCCTCTTCGGGTCGAGCGCGCTGTACTCGGCGGTCACCGGCGTGCCTTACTTCATCGACTCGGAGATCCCGAGCGCGGTGTTCCTGGGGCTGCATCTGCTCGTCACCGACCCGTCGACCTCTCCGCGGACGGCGCTCGGCAAGGCCTTGTTCGGGATGCTCTACGGGCTGGGGGTGTTCGCACTCTATGCACTGCTGGGGGCGGCCGGCCTCCCCACCTTCTACGACAAGCTGCTGTGCGTGCCGCTGCTGAACCTGAGCGTGCAGCGAATCGATCGGCTCGCCGCCGCCATCCGGGCCCGGCGCGGGCCGGCGCCAGGGCGGGCGGGAACCTGGGCCCCGGCCGGCGCGAACCTGGCGTACATGGGGGTCTGGGCGCTGTTCTTCGGCGCGATGACCGCGACGGGGGCGACCGACGGACGGCATCGCGGAGACACCGTGCCCTTCTGGGAGCAGGCCTGCGCCGAGGGCCGGCCGCAGGCGTGCGCGCGGCTGATCCGGCTCGAGACCAACTACTGCGGCGACAACGCCGGCTGGGCGTGCAACGAGCTCGGCCGGCACCACCGGCAGGGAACCGTGGTCCCTGCCGACCCCGAACGCGCGCTGGAGTACTTCTCCCAGGCCTGCGAGCTGCGGTTCCAGGCCGGCTGCGTCAACCTGCTGGACTCGACGTCGGTCGTCCGGGCCGATCCACGCGCCCTCGACCTCCGGCTGCTGCTCAGAGAGGCCGGCCCCAATCTGCTGGACATGCCCGAGCCGGCGCTCCTGGCGCGGGCCTGCGAGCACGGCTGGTCGTTCGCCTGCCGGCCGTAGCCGGGAACATGCTGCCAGAAACCACGTCGCCCGCATCGGGTTGTCCCCGGCTCGTGAGCGGCCGGCCCGCCCGCTGGCGCCCGGGGTCGCCCCGGCGCCTTGCCGCCCGGCCCGCGACTACGACCACGGGGGTCGAACGGGGTTTCCGATGATGTCCACCACCACCACTCCCCCCGCATCTCCCCCGTCTCGGGACAACGCGTCACCCGGCGTGATCGGGCCGGCGACCCTGGCTCTGCTTATCATCGGGGCGGCGATCTGGCTGGGGCTTCAACCGGCGCCGGGCGATGGCGGCGCGGCCACCGGCGCCCCACCCCGGGCCTCGGCGACGCCCGCCGAGCTGCCGGGGTTCCGCGCCGACGCCTGGTTCCTGCCCGACGACGCGCAACTGGGCTTCGTCGAGATCCCGGCCGGGCCGTTCCCGATGGGCGCCGCTCCCACCACCGACGCCCAGGCCTTCGACAACGAGCGCTGGTCCGCGGCGTCCGCTCGGGGAACGGTCGACCTGCCGGCGTACCTCATCGGCCGCTACGAGGTCACCGTCGCGCAGTTCGCAGCCTTCGCCGCCGCGACCGGGTTCCCCGCCGAGCCCCAGACCCTCGAAGCGCCTCCCGACCATCCCGTCGCCAACGTGTCGTGGCCCGACGCGCTCGCCTACTGCCGGTGGCTCGACACCGAGCTGCGAGAGGCGGCGCAGACGCCGCCGACGCTGGCCGAGCGCCTGCAGGCGGGCTGGCAGGTCACCCTGCCCTCGGAAGCCCAGTGGGAGAAGGCGGCGCGGGGGACCGACGGACGGCGCTTTCCGTGGGGCGGGGAGATGCGATGGGACCGGGCCAACCCCCAGAGCGGGGCCGCCGCCCCCGCCGGCAGCGTTCCGTGCCCCGAGTGCCCCTACGGACTGCGGGATATGAGCGGCAACGTATGGGAGTGGACGCGGAGCCCGTACCGACCCTACCCGTTCGACGACGCCGAACGCGGGGACCTGGAAGCCGACGCCCTGTGGGTCATGCGCGGCGGCTCGTTCACCGACCCCGCCCGCAACCTCCGCACGACCACGCGCGGGGGCGCCGACCCCGGCGCCCGCCGGCCCTTCATCGGCTTCCGGGTCGCGCTCTCGCCGCCCGCGCCCCGGGAGCCTGCGCCGTAGAACGGTACAGACTCCCCGCCGGGTCGATCAGGCCGCGAGCGGAGCCGCGGGCCGCCGACCGCCGTCAGTCGCGCGCACCGGCCTCGGCCGCGAGCCGCGCGTCCTCTTCCAGGACCCGCGCGCCGCGCAGGATGCCGCCGAACGAGTAGTTCGCCTCGTGGCAGGCGTACTCGTAGACCCGGTCGTTCGAGGCGGGCCAGACGTACTCGCCGCTCCAGGGGGCGGTCCACACGGTGGGGTCCTCCACCGTGAACTGATAGAGCAGGGTGTCCGCGTCGAGCCGGGTGAACCGCTCGACGGAATGCAGGTTCCGGGATGCGGCGCCGAAGGACGGGTTGTCCGTGAAGTTGGTGGTGTCGACGACGAGGGTGTCGCCTTCCCAGTGGCCGACGGAATCGCCCAGCCAGCTCCGGATCTCGGGGGGATTGTGGTCCTGGTTCATGCGGACGACGCGGGCGTCGTGCACCATCTCGACCAGAATCACCACCGTGTCGTCGGTCTGCACGATCCGCTTCATGTTGTTGTAGAGCACCGAGAGCATCGGGGGACCCGCGGTGGACCCGAACCCCATGAGACACCGTTCGGCATGCGGGCGCTGCTCGGGGTTGTCGTAGGGCCCGGGCGCGTCGAGATCGTCATCGAGCCACCACGCGGTACCGTCGTTGGGCCGCCCCGACCGCCCCCGCGCCGCGCGCGCGGCGCGGGCGGCGTCCGTCAGGGGCGGTTGCCGGCCGTCCGGCGGGTCGGTGATGATCGACGTACGGACCATCCCGTCGATCTGAAAGGCGGCCTCGCCGCGATCGATCCAGAAGGTGTTGTACCCGCCGACGTTGCCGGCCGCGCCGCCCGACCCGTCGCCGCCGGTCGGGGGAGCCTCGCGGTTCCCGTCGCCGGTCTCGAACCCGGCCCGCTGCTGCGCCTCCCGCGCCGCCGCCCGTTCATCCGAGCCGGCCGGGGCGAGACTGAACACCCTGGCGAGCCCATCGGGGTCCGCCGCGATGATCGCGGCCTCTTCCTGAGTCAACGTCAGCCGGTCGCCGAACTCCCGCGGCCGCTGCAGCGGGGTCACGGTGGCCGTGTCATAGGTGCCGGACAGATCCGGGCGACCCGACGGGGTGCGGGGAATATCGGGTTCGACCTGGGCCGGCGCGGCAGGAGGTCCCGCCGCCCAGATCAGACCGACGACGCCGAGACAGAGGACGATTCGACGAGGCATGATGCTCCTTCCCCGTTCAACCGATGCCGCCGGAAAACCGTCGCGCCGCGCTCGCCGCCGGCCGGCAAAACGCGGCCGGCCGGATCAGTTGGCCGCGCGAAGCTCCGCCAACCCTCGCTGGAACAGGCGCTCGATGCGGTCGCTGCTGCGGAACTCGGCGAGAATCTGGGCCCGGCGGCTCGTGCGCAGCTGGCCGATGATGTACCGCAGCGTCGTCGCCATCACCGTGCCTTCCTCGGTGTCGGACTCCTCGAACCGGCGCTGGAAGTCGCGCAGCGTCGGCTCGAACCCGGGGTCGTGCCAGCGCTCCACCCCCGACTCGAGGCGCACGAACTCGTCGAGCACCGCCACGAACTCGGGCGATGGCGGCCGATGCCAGAACGACACGTCGCGGCCGAACTCCTCGACGTACGACGGCAGATAGACGTTCGCCCCCCTTGGCACCCGGCGAACGAGCGCCGGATTGAAACGCTTCACCTCGTCGGTCGAGAGTCCCGTCTTGTCGCGCACTTCGGCCAGCGACAGACTGCGCGGCGTGCGCATCGCGAAGATCGGCGCCTGCGGCGTCGCGTCGATCAGGCGCGTGATGTTGACGGTATTGCCGAACACCATCTCCGAATAGAGAAACGACCGGATACCGTAGGTGCGAAACAGATCCCGGTAGCGGCGAATGGAGATGGCCCGCAGGCCGATGGCGTACTTCGACCCGAGAAAGTACTGCTCGCGGGTGCCCTCCCCGCCCAGCCGTATCCCGTTGATGACGGTCCGGCCGACATTGACCCCGCCCGCGTGATGCTCGGACAGAGCGGGAATGAAGCTGTCGTACATCGTGGCCAGGATCGTGAGATGCGCCGCGCAGTACCCCGTCTGCGTGGTCTGGTTGTACACCTCGATCACATTCGGATCGAGGCGATCCAGAAAGTTCCAGTTGCGCCGCAGCCATTGGCAGAAGCCGAGCGCATCGGCACCTGAACGCGCCCGCCCGTTCAGCCCCGACTCGAGGAGCGCCTGGGCCAGACCGATCTCGGCGGGAACCCCGAATCGCTCGTAGATCGCGCCCCACTGCTCGAGAAACGGGCCGTAGCGCTCCGCGTGCGGAGCCACGAACCGCCCTCGGGTGGGATTGCTCACGACCGGACCGCCGACGAGCGGCTCCAACAGCTCGGACACCCGGTCTCGGCGGCGGCTCGACGACGATGGCAACCCGACCCCAGCGAGGGCGTTCTCGAGCGCGGGGTCGTACCACACCCCCTCCCGAGTCCAGTTGCCTCTGGTCGGGAACGACGCCAGCAGACGACCGTCCACCCCGCTTCCGAAGATGATCCGGCCGTCTGGAATCGTGAATACGTGCTGCCAGAACGGATGCGCCGGGCGGAACTCGGCAATCGCCGCCAAGTCCGACCTGTAGCGCGCCTCCAGAAACGACAGCGGCCCCGGCTCTACCGGGGTCTCTGACTCTACCGGCGTCTCGGGCTCGGCCCGCCCTGCCGGCTCGCCTTGCGCCGCCGGCGGTTCCTGCGTCGCCGGCGCCTCGGCGGGAGGCGCCGGCTGGGCCTGAGCTGGTTGTGCGTGCACGAGCGGCCAGTCGGGTCCTCCCGCCGACGGGAGGAGCACGACGAGTCCGGCCAACGCCGCGAAACCGCGCAGGATGCCCGCGTTTCTAACGACGACGAAAAGATGCTCCCTCATGTCGCCCCCCAGCAAGACAGACACGGATCGCCCTATGGCCTCACCCGCACGTACTTCTGAATCGTCCGGGGCCGCGGCTCGCCCCCGTAGATGTTGCCGTCTCCGTCGACGGCCACGAACTCGGCCCCGTTGCCGGCGGGGTCACGCGGATCCCCCCACGGGAAGAGGATGAACTCGGTGACCCAGCCGGTGGCCACCTCGCCGATGCGGATGCCCATTTCCCAGCCGGGGTTCTGCAGGTCGTCCGACTCGGAATCGGCCACGAAGATGCGCCCGTGGTCGTCGAAGAAGATGCCGCTGGGCCGCCCGAACTGCGTCCACTGCGCGATGAACTCGCCTTCCTGATCGAAGATCTGCACACGGTTGTTCGACCGGTCGCCGACGAAGATGCGCCCGTCATTGTCCATGGCGATGGCGTGGAGGGTGCGGAACTCGCCCGGCGCGTACCCGGTCTGGCCCCACTCCATGAGGTAGGTGCCGTCGCTCGAGAACTTCACGACGCGGTTGTTGGTCTCGTTCGCGTGGCCGTCGGCCACGAAGACGTCGCCGTTGTCGGCGACGACCACGTCGGCCGGCGCGTTGAAGTGGTCCTGGCCGCCGCCCGCCTCGCCGGGCGTGCCCAGGGTCATCAGCACCTCGCCGGTGGGGCTGAACTTGATGACCTGGTGCCCGCGGGTCCCCTCCTCGGGGGTCCGGGCCTCGGCGACCGCGTCAGTCACCCACACGTTGCCGTCGTTGTCGACGTCGATGCCGTGCGGCCAGATGAACATCCCGCCGCCGAAGCTCTCGACGGCGTTGCCGTCCATGTCGAACTTCACGACCGGGTCGAGGTCGGAGTCGAGGCACTCCCAGCCGAAGAACTCTCCGGACGCGTCGCACCGGATGACCGCCCACAGGTGCTCGCCGTCCGTATCCATGGTCACCTTGCCGACCGCGCCCATCTCCCGGCCGTCAGGCAGCTTCGCCCACCCCTCGACCTGTCGATACGGGTTCGGCAGCACCTGGGCCGGCGCCACGCTCGCCCCGACCACCGACAGCGCCAAAGTCATCACCACGACATGCAGGCTTGTTCTCGACATCGTCACCTCGTTCCTAGTTGCGCAGGGTTGCGCAGAATCGCGCCAATTATACTCTCGGCATGTCACCGGGTTTCCGACACCCCTCCGCCGTGCCCCGCTGGTCGCACCGGGACCCGGTCGAAGGCGGCAATCCGTTCCCCGGCGGCGATCCGAGGCGGGAGATCTGGGACGCCGCCACGGGCGAGGCGAGGCGGGCGCTCGCACGCTGCGACGCCCATATCGCGGCCACCGCCCGGATCACCCTCGACCCGGTCGTCTATCGCGGGCAACTGCTCGACCTCGCGCTCCGGCGTTTCGACATCTGGGCCGAACGCGCACTGTCGGTGGTGTCGAGCGACGGCGCGCACGACGACTACCGGCAGTGGCTCGACGTCTACGTCGGGAACTGGCTGCGCTACGTCGCCGACACCTGTCCCCGGGTCGAACCGGGAGACGAGCTGCGCCGCCGTCTCGACGCCGCGCGGAAGCGCTGGCTGGAGGCGGCGCACGCGGCGGCCCCGCACCGGGCCGACCCTCGAACTTCCAGGCCCGCCCGCTGACCGGTCGCGGCGCCGTGTCCCCGCGGCCGGGAGACACGGCGCCACGCTCACCGCCTCATTGCTGGTCGTTGCCGGCGTCCTCTTCCATCAGGTAGTCCCAGTGGCGCCCTGCCCGGGTCAGGATCGGCGCCAGGTCGCCGGCCAGCAGATACCCCTGGTCGACGAGAGACAGCGCCGCCTCGGTCACCCGGCCGAGATAGGCGGCGCGGCTGCCGTAACGCTCCTCAATCGAGCGCCGCGAGTCGCCGGTGCGGTCGCGGTCGTCGCGGGTCCGCGGGAAGGGGATGTAGGACCCCTGCATGCTCGACAGCACATCGGTCGGTCCAGCCTGCGCGTGAAACAGGTTCCAGCCGGTGTAGGTGGCGAGCGGAACCGCGACCTCCGGCATCATCAGGCCGCCGGTCTCGTTGCCGTCGCCGTCGACCCGCGGCACCAGGATCGGAAACGCGGACAGCACCTCGGGGGGCTGCACCGTCGCGATGCCCTCCGTGCGGAACGCCGGGCCGTAGACGGCGCGGTAGGCGAGGTGCGGCTCGGCCGGCTGGCCGACCCCGGGAAGCTCGGGGAACCCCAGCGCGTCCCACGCGACGAGATCGCTGTCGGCAATCCGGGGATAGACGCTGGCCGGCGGCAGCGCCGACTCGTCCTCGACCCAGCGGTTCATCGACAGCAGCAGCGGGCGCAAGAACCACGAGTAGTCGTTCGGGTTGCTCAGCTGCTGGCCGCTGGTGCGGCGCGGCGGGAAGCGGCCCGGGCCATGCTGCCCCCCCGCGAACGAGTAGATGCGCACGTTGTCCAGCAGCGGGACGTCGGCCCCACCGTCGAGGGTGGTGTGGATGAGCGACGCGGCGCGCCCCCAGTACTCGTAGGACGAGTTCGTGTAGAAGACCTTCGGCATGTGGCCGGGCTGGATGCCGGAGAGCAGGCCGTCCTGCATGTCCGTCTCCGGGTCGCGCTGCACGGCGTCGGTGAACGGGAAGATGTCGCTCGGATAGAGCTTGTTCAGGAACGGGTGCCCGTCGCGCGACGGCTGGGCGAACCGGTGGTTGAAGCTGCCGCGCCCCCCGCCGGCGACGTGGGCCATCACTCCGTCGAACGCCCGGCGGTCTCCCTCGTCGGTGTTGTAGCCGTGGTAGAGGAACGTCCGCAGGAAGCGTCCGCTCTGCGACACGCCCCAGGCGATGGCGTGGTCGATGGCGCCGGCCGGCAAACCCAGCTCGGGGCTCTCGCCGTACTTCATCCGCGAGATCATGTCGCGGACCGCGGCGGGCCCGAGGCCGACGAGGGCGGGGTCCTTCGCCACGTAGACGACGTCATAGAGCTTGTGCGGCTCGAAGCCCCCCTCGAGATAGACGCGGGTCGGATCGGCGACGATCTCGCCGCTCTCCTCGCGACGCGCGAAGCGCCATTGGTCGCGCGGCACGACCCGCCGCGGCTGGCCGGCGCCGTCGCGGACGGTCATCACGTTGGCGGAGTGATCGGGGTCGGCGACCACATAGGCGATGTGGCTCCGGTCGGCGAGGGACCGGTCCCAGGTCCGCTCGTTCACCACGACCTCGCTCCGCACCAGCCCCGTGATGGTGGCTCCGTCGTCGGTCGCCACCGGCGTGTACAGCCGCATCTGGCCTTCGCGCATCGGCACGTCGAACTGCCAGCCGAGCCACAGCAGCGAGAAGCCGTTCTCGAGCAGGAACCCGTCGCCCATCTCCTCGGCGGTGCGCGGGTCGCGGCTGCCGGCGGCGTTGTTGAAGTAGCCGAGCATCCCCTTGCCGCCGCGGTTCGACACCTCGTAGAGGACGGTGCCGTTGCCGCGGGCGGCATCGGCGGGTTTCAACAGGAAGAAGTTCGATCGGAACTCGACCATGCCGCGGTCGTTCCGTGGCGCCAGGTCGATGTCTGTGATGGTGCGGTTGGCCGGATTCGCGGGGTCGACCTCGAAGTGCACCATGCCGCTCAGCGCCTCGTAGGAACCGGCCAGGCCATAGGCCCGGCCGTCCGCGACGTCGTGGCGGGCGTCGACCTCGATGCGCACCACGTCGGCCGACGCGGCGCCGGCGAGCAGCAGGAACAGGGTCGCGAGAACGGAAACAGGACGGGTCATGGTCAGGGTCCTCCCGGTCCGGAACGGTCCGGCGGCAAACTGCCGGCACTGGTAACGCCCAATCATAGCAGCCCGTTGGCAAAGGCCCCGCTGCAGTCGACCGACGATGCATCCTGCCTGAACTACGTTGTTCCGCGAAGCAGCATCGCTCCGCGGTCGCGTATGCCCGCGCGGCAGTCTTCGCCGGCGGCCCCGCTTCCCGCGGATGGGATGGTCCAGCCTCTTGGAGACCGCGACGCCCGGTCCACGGCGGACTTCAGGAAGCGGTTGGCGAGAATCGCGTCACTGTCCAGTCGGGAGCGTAGCGAGTGACGCCGCGACCGGAGCCGCGGACTGTTAGAATGCGACAGGGGCATTTGGCAGTCCCACGGGAGCAACCATGGTCTTGACCGCCGGGGCCACCCTGGTGACGGCGACGGAGCTTCCCGCCCTGTCCTCGCGCCTTTCCATGCAGGGAAAGCGGGCGGAGCTCGTGCGCGGAGACCTGATCGTGATGACGCCGGCGGGAGGACGTCACGGCCAGGTCGCCCACAAGGTCGGACTCGTCATCGGCAACCACGTCCTGGACCGGAACCTGGGCCGGGTGTTCGCGGCCGAAACCGGATTCCATCTGCAGCGCGCCCCGGATACGGTCCGGGCGCCCGACGTGGCGTTCGTCGCCGCCGATCGCCTGGGCACAGGCGAGACCCCCGCCGGGTTCCTGGAAATGGCGCCCGACCTCGCGGTCGAAGTGGTATCCCCCAGCGATTCCGCCACCGCCGTTCAGGCCAAGGTCGGCGACTGGCTGCGGGCCGGCACACGGCTGGTCTGGGTGGTCGATCCGGCGACCCGGTCGGTGACCGTACATCGCCCGGCGAGCCCGGCCGCGGTGTTCCCGGAACCGAGCACCCTGGACGGCGCACCCGTGTTCTTCGACTTCAACGTCGCCGTACGCGACCTGTTCACGTAGGAGCCCATGGCGAGACCCCGCTGCATTCGCGGGGTTCCTGGAGCGGCTGCGGGAGACTCCCGACGGCGACGGGTCGCTGCTCGACCACGCGATGATCGTCTACGGGGCGGGCATGGCCGACAGCAACGCCCACGCCTCGGACAACCTGCCGGTGCTGCTCGCGGGCGGCGGCGCGAGCCCCGGCGGGCGCCACGTGCGCCATCCCGCCGACACCCCCCTCGCCAACCTGCACCTGAGCCTCCTCGACCGGCTCGCGTGGCTCGCCGACCGCCTCGGCCCCGATCTGCTCGACGCCGCCGTCATCACCACCGGTCACGAGGCCTACCGGCGCGCCGACGGCATCGACGTCATTCCGGCCGGCCTGCTGACCGCCTGACGCGGCCCCACTCAACGCCGGGACCGCTCGCCTGTTCGACCGCCTCCGCACGAGAGATCGGAGGAAAACCACCGGCCAGTGCGCCGGTAGCGTGTCGTGCTCAGCCACGGGGAGTCTGCTCGAAGAATCGGTGCGCCGTGACACGGCAATCGGTACGCCGTGCCACGGCGCCGACTCCTACCCGCCGAGGGGCAGCACGAAGCGCCAGCCTTCGTCGAGCCGCTGCTGCAGGCGGCTCGCACCGTCGCCGAGGCCGCAGATCACCCGGTCCTGGGCGAGGCAGGCTTCGAGCACGGTCTGGAACGCGGCGTCGACCTCGGGGTGGTTCTGGTCGGGCGGATTGGGTCCGAGACCGAGGTCGATGGCCATGTCGCCGGGCACGACCATGATGGCGCTGATCGGGGCGGCGAGAATGTCCTGGATGTTGTCGACCGCCTCCTGCGACTCGATCATCGCCACCGCGAACAGCTCGCCGTTCGGGTTGAGCGGCCAGATGTCGGCCTTGCCGTAATACTCGACGCTGTTCAGGCCCCACAGCCGCGTCGCCCCGCCGGGGCCCCACCCGCGCTCGCCGCGGGGCTCGGGCTGGGCCGAGCCGCGGGCCGGCGGATAGCGCATCGCCTGCACCAGCCGCACCGCCTCCTCGCCCCTGTCGACATGGGGCAGGATGATGCCGAAGCCGCCGAGGTCGAGGACCTGCTTGACCGCCCACTTGAAGTCTTCGTCGCCGTCCTGGGGAATGCGGACGAGCGGGGTCAGGCTCAGCCGGCCGTCGGCGTCCCGATCCTCGTTCATCTCCGCCAGCACCCGCTGCACCCGCTCGCCGGAGAACGGCGAGTGCTCCATGTCGACGAACCGCCACTCCCGGTTGGCGATGGCGGCGCCGCCGCCCTCCAGCGCCTCGATCACCTTGTTCAGCCGCCCGCCGTCCTGCGCGCCGGCCGGCGCTGGCGCGACCACTGCCGCGGCCACCGCCGCCGCGATCACCAGCCCCCGCATCCAGCCGCATCGCAACGCCGTCGCCCGCCTCGTCTGTCGCTCTCTCATGGGAACCTCTCCTTCTCGTTCCGACCCCGCCACCTCACGGTGGTTCGCGAACGGAACGCCTGTTCACTGGGCCCGTAGCAGAGCCCGGCAGCATTCGGCCGACGCTGCATCGACGTGCGGTATGGGTTGCTTCGCGGACCGCGTTCCGCTCCGCGGGTTGCCCCTACCCTAAGTACACGCCCTCGTCGCGCCCCGCCGCGCGGTTGTCTCGCCGGCCGCGCGGCAGCGCGCAGTTTCACCACCGGCTTCTTGCCCGATTCTCGCCGATGTGCGTCGGTGGATTGTAAGCGCCGCGTCGAACTGCCGGCAAACGCGGATCGCCGGCGCCGGCTTGCGCCGGCCGGGCGTCCCGGGTCACCATATCGGCGGGCGGCGACCCGGACCCGGCGTGCGGGCTCGGTCGAGCCACCCGTATTCCGGGAGGAGGCGGGCGCGTCATCCAGTGGTCCGCCCGGCGGCCCGGCCGCTTCGAAAGGACGCATATGGCTCAGGTTTCCATCATTGTCAACGGCAAGCAGCGCACGGCCGACGTCGAGCCGCGCCTGCTGCTGGTGCATTTCTTGCGGGAACAGCTCGACCTGACCGGCACCCACGTCGGTTGCGACACGAGCCAGTGCGGCGCGTGCACGGTGCTCGTCGACGGCCGCAGCGCCAAGTCGTGCACCCTCTTCGCGGTGCAGGCGGACGGCTCGGAGGTCACCACCATCGAGGGGCTCGCCGACGGCGACCAGCTGCATCCCCTGCAGGACGGGTTCTGGGAGGAGCACGGGTTGCAGTGCGGCTATTGCACGCCCGGGATGATCCTGTCCGCGGTGACCCTGCTCGAGGACAATCCGTCGCCGACCGAAGCAGAGATTCGCGACGGGCTCGACGGCAACTTCTGCCGCTGCACCGGCTACCAGCACATCGTCAACGCCGTGCAGAACGCGGCCGCGAGGAGGTCGTGATGGCTTCTCCGGTCCTGCCGAAGCTCGTGGGCCAACGCGTCAAGCGGCGCGAGGACCCGCGGCTCATCCAGGGGCACGGCACCTACGTCGACGACCTGAAGATCGTCGGCATGCGGCATCTCGCCTTCAAACGCAGCGACGTCGCCCATGGCCGCATCCGTTCGATCGACACGACCGCGGCCGAGGCGATGGACGGCGTCGAGGCGGTGTTCACGGGGGCGCAGATCGCGGAGTTTCTCGGCCCGATGCCGATCGGGACCCCGTTTCCCTCGCCGGAACATCGCGCCGTCGCCACCGACGTGGTCCGCTACGTCGGCGAGCCGGTGGCGGTCGTCGTGGCTGCCGATCGCTACGCGGCCCGCGACGCCGCCGACGCGATCGTGGTCGACTACGAGATCCGGCCGGCGGTGGTCGATCCCGAGGTGGCGATGACGGGCCATCCGACGGTGATCCACGCCGACTTCGACAACAACCTCGCGGTGGCCCTGGTGCCGAGCGGCACCGGCGTCTCCCCCGACGGCAGGACGGTGGACGACAGCGCCATCGACAAGGCGTTCGCCGACGCCGAGGTCGTGGTGTCGCAGCGCATGGTGAACCAGCGCCTCGCCCCCACCGCGATGGAACCGCGCGGCGTGCTCGCGCACTACGAGCGGGGCAAGGGCACGATGACGATCTGGTCGTCGACCCAGAACCCCCACATCCTCCGCACCTTCATCGCCGGCCTGAACGGCATGGGCGAGGACCAGGTGCGCGCGATCGCGCCCGAGGTCGGGGGCGGTTTCGGCGCCAAGATCAACATCTACGGCGAAGAGTACGTCGCGGCGTCCCTGTCGAAGCAGCTCTGTCTTCCCCTCAAGTGGACCGAGGACCGCTCGGAGGCGTTCCTCGCCACCATTCACGGGCGCGACATCCTCGGCTACGTCGACATCGCGGCGACCCGCGCGGGCAAGGTGCTGGGACTGAGGCTGCGGCTCATCGCCGACGTCGGCGCCTACAACATGCTGCTGACGGCCGCCATCCCGACCCTGACGATGATGATGGCGAACGCCACCTACGACATCCCCGCCATCCGCACCACCCTCACCGAGGTGTTCACCAACAAGACCCCGACCGACGCCTATCGCGGCGCAGGCCGGCCGGAGGCCACCTACTTCGTCGAACGGGCGATGGACATGCTGGCCCGCCGGCTCGACATGGACCCGGCCGAACTGCGGCGCAGGAACTTCATCCCGCCCGACCGGTTCCCCTACGCCACCCAGATGGGCGCCGTCTACGATTCGGGCGACTACGCCAAGGCCCTCGACCGGGCGCTCGCGAACGCCGGGTGGCAGGAGCTGCAGCGGCAGCGCGACGCCGCCCGCGCCGAGGGGCGGCTGGTCGGACTGGGGCTGGCGATGTACGTGGAGGTGTGCGGCCTCGGTCCGTCCGCGTCGCTGCCGACCGGGGGGTGGGAGCACTCGCAGGTCACGATCGAGCGCGACGGGCGCATCAGCGCCACCACCGGCGCCTCGCCCCACGGGCAGGGCAACGAGACGACGTTCGCGCAGATGCTCGCGGACCAGTTCGGGGTGCCGCTCGAACACGTCACCATCCACCACGGCGACACCGGCGTCGTGAAGCAGGGCATCGGCACGTTCGGCAGCCGGTCGCAGGCGGTCGGCGGCACCGCGCTGCACCTGGCCGGCGCCAAGGTCAGGGAGAAGATGGCGAAGTTCGCGGCCGCCCTGCTCGAGGCGCACGAGGAGGATCTCGTGTTCGAGGACGGGCGCATCTCCGTGCAGGGTGCGCCCGACTCCGGCAAGTCGTTCGCCGAGGTGGCCGCTTACGCCTACGTCCCGGTGCCGCTGCCGGCCGGGCTCGACCCCGGGCTGAGCGAAGAGGCGTTCTTCGAGCCGGCCAACAACACCTACCCGTTCGGCTGTCACATCTCGATGCTCGAGATCGACCGCGAGACCGGCGAGCCCACGCTGCTGCGGCTCGTCGCGGTGGACGACGCGGGCAACCTGATCAATCCGCTGATCGTCGAGGGCCAGATTCACGGCGGCCTCGCCCAGGGCATCGGCCAGGCGATGATCGAAGAGGTCTGCTACGGCGCCGACGGCCAGCCGCTGACCGGGTCATTCATGGACTATGCCATTCCCCGCGCGGCCGACTTCCCGCGGTTCGAGCTCGACGCCACCGTGACCCCGACGCCCGTCAACCCCCTCGGGGCCAAGGGCGTCGGCGAGGCGGGCACCCTCGGGTCGACCCCGTGCATCGTGTCGGCCGCGGTCGACGCGCTGAGCGGGTTCGGCGTCACCCACATCGACATGATGCTGCGGCCCGAGAAGCTGTGGCAGATCATCCACGGAGGCCAGGCGTGATTCCGTCCGCATTCGACTACGAACGTGCGACCTCGGTCGACGACGCGGTGGCGCGGCTCGCCGCCAGCGACGGGACCGGCAAGCTCATCGCGGGCGGGCACAGCCTCGTCCCCCTGATGAAGCTGCGGCTGAACGAACCCGGCACCCTCATCGACATCGCGCGCATTCCCGAGCTGTCGGGCATCCGCGAGCAGGACGGCGCGATAGAGATCGCCGCCGCCACCGTGCATCACGCGGTGGCCACCTCGGACCTGCTGCGCGAGCGTTGCCCGGTCGTCGCCGAGACCGCGGCCACCATCGGCGACCCGCAGGTGCGCAACCGCGGCACCCTCGGCGGCAGCATCGCCCACGCCGACCCCGCGGCGGACTACCCCGCGACCCTGCTCGCCCTCGACGCCGAGATCCGCATTCAGGGCCCCCGCGGGACGCGCAACGTCGCCGCGCGCGATTTCTTCCAGAATCTGTTCACCGTGGATCTGGCGGGAGACGAGCTGATCACCGCGGTGCGGTTCGCCCCGGTGCGCGCCGCCGCCTACGCCAAGCTGTACCAGCGCGCGTCGCGGTTCGCGATCGTCGGCGTGGCGGCAGCCCTCGATGTATCCGGCGGCGCCATCCGCGGCGCCCGTCTCGGGCTGACCGGCGCCGTCTCGCACGCGGTGCGGCTGACCGCGGTCGAGGAGGCGCTCGCGGGACGGCCCGCCGACGCCGACAGCGTCGCCGGAGCCGCGGCCCGCGCCGGCGACGGCCTGAGCGACGTCAACGCCGACATCCATGCCGGCGCCGACTATCGCCGCGCCATGGTGGAGGTGTTCGCGCAGCGCGCGCTACGGGCCGCCCTGGCGCGCAGCTAGCGCGACCTTACGGGCGCAGCTGGCACTTGGCCTGGGAATCGCGGACCGACCAACTCTCCGGCAGTCTGCGCCCTGCTACGGCGCAGACTGCTGCCCCTGAATCGCCGGCGGCGGCACCGTTTGCCGCCGAGCCCAACCTGCGGGAGTCTGCGGCGTTGGCCCGCCGCAAACTCCCGACCGGAAATCGTGGAATGCGGCTCCGCTCGCCGCCCAGCCGACCCGGTGCGCAATCCGAGCCGACGCCGATCAGGCCGGCAGCGGCGGCTGAACGTCATCTCGGTGATCGCCTTCACGCTCCGGTTCCCGTACCGGAACGGCACGATCAGGCCGGCAGCGGCGGCATCCGCGGTCCGGGCGTGCTGAACGTCATCTCGGTGATCGCCTTCACGCTCCGGTTCCCGTACCGGAACGGCACGATCAGCCGCAACGGCGCGCCGTGCCGGGGGAATCGGCTCGTCGTTCATCATCCACGCCAGCATCACCTGCGGCCGCCGCAGCGTCGTCAGCGGCTCGTCCGCGTAGAAGCGGTCGGACGCCACGAACCGGCAGTAGTGCACCCCGGGGACGAGCCCGAGCATGTCCGCGAAGTCGCTGAACCGGACGCCGGTCCACTTGACGATCCCACGCGGATTCGGCGCCCCGCACTGCAGGAGGTACGTGCCGGAGACCACCGGCAGCTGCTCCAGGTCCGAGAACCGCAACGTGCCGGCGAGCCTCCCGAGCCCGCGGGTGTCGACGCGGATCGCCATTTGCCGGTAGTCGAACTCGATCTCGGGGGTCCGCCGCCCCTGGCTGCGCCACATCAGCGGATCGGTGATGGGGCCGGCCGCGCTCTCCGGATGTTCGGGAGCCGACCCGTCGGGCTCGAGCGGCAGCGGCGCGGGGAATCCCTCGCGCAGCGGGCGTTCGACGAGCGAATCCGGCCAGTCGTCCTGACCTTGCGCCTGCAGGACCGCGGAATCCTGCGGTCGCAGGACGCCGAGGGACAGACCCGCGAGGGTGGAACCGGACAGGGATAGCGCCTTGCGTCGTGAGAGGGTCATCGCCGCACCTCCAAAGGTTGCCGTACCGGGATCGCGGGAATTCTACCCCGTTCCGGACCCGCCGGGGGTAGTCGGCCAGTCCCACCATCCATTTGGCCGCCTCGCCAGTGCCCTCGGCCGCGCCGCCGACCACGGCGACCACGTGACTCACGAGACGCTGGATGCGCGTCTGAACGCTCTTGAGCTCCGCCTCGTCAAGTGGGTCAATCACTCCGTCGGCGGCAGTGGTACGGTTGGCTCCCCGGTGGTCATGCGCAAACCCCACACAAATGTACTGCGTTCCAAGACAAACCTGACCGTCATGTTGAGTTCATGACGGCTCCGACCGCGCGGCTCCGCCCCCGCAACATTCAAGAACCAGCCTGTATTCATTGAACCAATTCGGCCCCGCCCCCTGGCCCGCGAGTCCGGCCCGATTCTTGCGTATGTCGGAGGGGGCGACCTACTCGGTCGTGCCGTTCATCAACAAGAAAGCGCTCGGATCGGTCGCCGGCATCGTGGGCGCGGGCGGGAACGCCGGCGCAGTCGCGGCGGGCTTCCTCTTCCGGGGCGCCATCCCATGGCCGACGGCGTTCCCGATTATCGGCGCGCTGGTGACCGACGCCGCTTTCCTCGCCTTCGCGGTCCGGTTCGACACCACGACGGAGACCGAGGCGCAGACGGCCCTGGATGCGGCCCTGGCGCGCCGGCAGGCCGGATTCGCGGCCGGCGCGGCCGAGCCGGCGGAAGCGGCCGGGTAAGGAGCGCCGGGAAGCACCGCGGACACGAGAACGGACACCCCCACGAGGAGACAGGGAACGACGATGGTCAACCCGGCCGAAGTCTGGAAGGGGAAGAAGCACAGCTTCGAGGTCTGGCCCGACGTCGTGCGGCACGCCGCCGCGCGGACGCCGATGTCGGAGATCACGCCCGTCATGAGCATCGCGCGCTTCCTGGCCGCCATCGACCGCCGCCGACCGGTGGTCTTCGCGCACGAAATGCCAATGTCCGCACCTCCGAACCCCGGCGCGCTCGCTGCCGAGGCCGCGCGCGACGACGCGCTCGCGCGCGGACCGGTGTCCACCGCCGTAGACCGCTACCTGGAAGAGCAGCAGCTGGTCACCGCCGCCGCCCGCTTCGCGCAGGCGCACGACGCGGCGCGGGACGCCGGCCCGGCTCTTGCCGGCCGCTACTCGGCCCTCATGCCGGCGTCGCCGCCAGCCCCCGGCCAGCAGTACGCGTTCGACGTCGACCTCGACGCCTGCTCCGGCTGCAAGTCGTGCGTCGCGGCTTGCCACGCGCTGAACGGGCTGGAGGAGGACGAGTCGTGGCGCGACGTCGGCCTGCTGCACGGCGGGAGCCAGCATCTGCCGATCGTGCAGCACGTCACGACCGCCTGCCACCACTGCCTCGACCCCGCTTGCATGCACGCGTGTCCGGTGGACGCCTACGAGAAGGACCCGGTCACCGGAATCGTCAAGCACCTCGACGATCAGTGCTTCGGGTGCCAGTACTGCACGCTGGCCTGTCTCT
Organism: Vicinamibacterales bacterium; assembly: GCA_965206705.1. Taxonomy (GTDB): domain Bacteria; phylum Acidobacteriota; class Vicinamibacteria; order Vicinamibacterales; family UBA8438; genus JAJEEA01. Next base: position 996,269 of record CBDBKJ010000004.1, read on the forward strand.
ACGAGGCGCCGAAGTACAGCCGCGCCAAAGGGATCGTCCGCAAGTGCGACATGTGCAGCGACCGGCTCGAGGCCGGCGAAGCCCCGGCGTGCGTCCAGTCGTGTCCGAACGGCGCCATCGCGATCCGGGTGGTCGACGTCGAGCAGGTCGTGGATGAATCGGAGACCCATCTCTTCGTTCCCGGCGAGCCCGAACCGGCCCTGACGCTGCCGACGACGGCCTACCGGACCGCGGGCGCCCTGCCACGCAACATGGTGCCGGCCGACTTCCACGCGGTGCGCCCCGAGCGGGCCCACTGACCGCGCCACCACGCCGCTCCGGCGCGATGCGGCCGGCGCCGTGCGGCCGGTCGGCTGGGACGCGGCGCTGCGGACGATGGTCGAGCGCTCCCAGCGGATCCAGGCCGAGCACGGACGAGCCCGCTTCCTCTACGAGGACCCGCGGCCGCTCCCGGAGCCGCCGAACGACCGCTTCCCGCTGCTGCTCCTCACCGGGCGCGGCAGCGCGGCGCAGTGGCACACGCAGACCCGTACCGCGAAGTCGGCCGTCCTGCGCAAGCTCTATCCCGCCGAGGTCTACGTGGAGGTCAAATCCGGCCGACGCCAAGGCCCGCGGCGTGGCCACCAACGACACGGTCCACGTCGAGTCCCGCCGCGGCCGCATCACGGCCACCGCGTTCGTCACCCGCTCGGTGCAACCGGGCCATCTTTTTGTCCCGATGCACTACGAGGAGACGAACCGCCTGACCGACGCGGTCTTCGACCCCTACTCGAAGCAGCCGTCGTACAAGGCGTGCGCCGCCCAACTGCGCCGCGTCGCGGCCGTCGGGTGACCAGGCCGTCCCCACTCGATGGCCTTGGCAGCAGAGCCTTGATTGCATCGCAATCATGCTATGGGTTGAGATTTGTTGCGACAGCTGGCGGGCCTGTATGGGGTCGTGAGGTCGTGGCTCGGCCGACCGCGGCCGGGACAACCGGAATCGAGCTACGCCCGGTCCGCCAGCCGTTCGGCCGCCTCTCGCCGGGCGAACAGGACGTCGGCCAGCATGGGGGTGCCGTGGTGGCATCCGAGGCGGACGTTGCCGCGGTAGACGTAGCCGAGCTCGCGCAGAGCGGCGGCGATGTCCTCGAAGGTGGGAGCGCCGTCCCCGGTCGGGTTCGGGTAGAAGACCGACTCGACGATGACCGCGGCGGTACGGCGCAGGATCGCTTCGCCGCCGCGGATGACCTCGAGGTCGAGCCCCTCGGTGTCGAGCTTGACGAGCACGTCGGCCTCTAGTCTCAGCCTCCCGGCGAGATTGTCGAGGGTATCGACCTGCACCGTGGTCGGTTCGTACTGCGCCCTCTTGCCCGCCGCGGGCGCCAGGAGCGTGGACAGGATGTCGTTCCGCCGATGGATGTACAGCGTCTGCTCGGACGGTGCGCGGGACAACGCCAGCTGGAACACGTCGACGGCGCCGGCCTGGGTCTTCGCCCACCGCTCGAGGGCGCGGCACAACCGGGGGATGGGTTCGACGCAATATACCCTGGCCTCGGGAAAGAACCGCCGGAAGCTGCGCGCGGCCCGGCCCTTGTTGGCCCCGACGTCGATCACGGTGCGGATGTCGAGGTTGGTGAGGCCCAGCAGCTTCTGCCGCTGCTCGATGTAGTCGACGAGGTTCTTCAGGCCGAGTCCCTTGTGGAGAAACCGGAAGAGCTCGCGGGACCCGAATCTCGCTGGCATGCAGGGCGATCATAGTCCGGCGGGAACGACGCCGATCCGTGCATCGGGATTCCCGCGGCGAACGACCTCTTCGACGCGGCCTGTCTCCCAAGGCGCCGCTTCGACGCGGCCTGTCTCCCGGGGCGCCGCCGACCCCGGCTCGAAGGCCGGGCCGAGGCCGATGAACCGCGGCGCCGCCGTGCGGCATCGGGCATCCGGCTTTTCGGGTCCTTGGAACGCATGGTATCGTCACGGCTTGGGCCGGACCCCGCGGATCGGGCGCCGGGCCCCGCTCGACCGACCACTGACACGGGAGACCGACATGCAACGGCTTGCCACCGCCATCACCCTTCTCGCCTGCGCCGCCGCCGCGACCGCTCAGCCGGCCGACACCCCCGGCGCATCGCCGTCCCTCTCGCCCGTCACCTGGGAGCGCCTGCTGAACGCGGCCGACGAGCCGGAGAACTGGCTGATGTACTCGGGCACCCTCGACAGCCAGCGGTTCAGCCAACTGGATCAGGTGCACAACCGAAACGTCGGCGAGCTCGAGCTGAAGTGGGCCTATCAGATCCCGCAGCTCGACCGCTCGGAATCCGTCCCCCTCGTGGTGGACGGCGTGATGTTCATCACCGAGGCGCCGAGCAACCTGGTGGCCGTCGACGCCGCCACCGGCCGGCAGTTCTGGCGGTACAACCACCCGCTGCCGGACGACCTGCGCATCTGCTGCGGCCGCAACAACCGGGGCGTGGCCATACTGGGCGAGACGCTCTACATGAGCACCCTCGACGCGAACCTCGTCGCGATCGACGCGCGCACCGGGAACGTCGTGTGGGACAAGGAGGTCGCCGACCACCGGTCCGGGTACAGCAAGACGGCGGCCCCGCTGATCGTGAAAGGCGAGGTCGTCACCGGCATCGCCGGCGGCGAGTACGGCATTCGCGGGTTCGTCGATTCGTACGACGCCGCGACCGGCGACCTGGCGTGGCGCGCCTGGACGATTCCCGGCCCCGACCACCCGGACAACCAGACGTGGGCCGGCGACTCGTGGCGCACCGGGGGCTCGGCGAGCTGGATCACCGGCGCCTACGACCCCGACCTCGATCTCGTGTACTGGGGAACCGGCAATCCGGGACCCGACTGGAACGGCGACGTGCGGATGGGCGACAACCTCTACTCCGACTCGGTGCTGGCCCTGAACCACGAGACCGGCGGGCTCGAGTGGTACTTCCAGTTCACGCCGCACGACGTGCATGACTGGGACGCCATCCAGGTGCCGATTCTCGCCGATCTGACGATTGACGGCGAGGAACGCAAGGTCATGATGTGGGCGAACCGCAACGCCTTCTACTACACCCTCGACCGGGAGAACGGCGAGTTCCTGGTCGGCACTCCGTTCGCCAAGCAGACCTGGGCGGTGGGACTCGATTCGAACGGCCGGCCGATCCGCGTGCCCGACACCTCGCCCACCCCCCAGGGCACGCTCGTCTCGCCGCCCGTCGTCGGCGGAACCAACTGGTTCTCTCCCGCCTACAGCCCGAACACCGAGCTGTTCTACGTGCAGGCGTACGACGGCGAGGACATCTACTACAAGCGCGACGAGGACTACGTCGAAGGCGATCAGTTCACCGGCGGCGGTTTCCAGCGGCCGCTGCCGGTCGAGAACTACGTGAGCGCGGTGCGCGCCATCGACCCGCGGACCGGCGACATCCGGTGGGAGTACGAGATTCAGCCCCGTTCCACCGCGGGCATGCTGGCCACGGCCGGCGATCTGGTGTTCAGCGGCAGCGTGGACGGGTACTTCTTTGCGCTCGACGCGGCCACCGGCGAAGAGCTGTGGCACGTCGCCGTCGGGGCCATGGTGCACTCGGCCCCGATGACCTACGCCGTCGACGGCCGGCAGTACGTGACCATCGCCGCCGGCAACGTGGTGTTCACCTTCGGGCTGCCCGAGTAGCCTGAGTCCGCGCAGCAGGACAGCTCGGATTCCAGGCCGGATGGTTGGGCAAACGCCACCGAACCGGGCGGCGACTTGCGGGTGAGGACCGATAGTGCCCGAGTTGCCGGAGGTCGAGCGGGGCCGCAGGCTCGCGGAGGCGGTGGCGGCGGGCCGACGCATCGAGCGCGTCTGGTGCGAAGAGGACCCGCTGGTGTTCGATGGCCTTGCCCCCGACCACTGGCGGGAGGCGCTCGAAGGCAGGCGGGTCGAGGCGGTGCGGCGCTGGGGCAAGCAGCTCTGGTTCGTGCTCGACGCGCCGCCGCATCCGCTCTTCCATTTCGGGATGGCCGGCGGATTCAAGACGCCGGCTTCCACGCCGCTGCAGCTCAAGTCCGGGCCGCGGGAAGACGCGGCGGTCTGGCCTCCCCGGTTCGTGAAGATCCGGCTGCACTTCGACGACGGCGGCGAGCTCGCGATGACCGACGGGCGCCGCCTCGGACGCATCCTGCTGCGCGACGATCCGGAGCGCGAACCGCCCATCGCGAAGCTCGGCTTCGACCCGCTGCTGGAGATGCCGCCGCCGAAGCGGTTTTCCGAGTTGATTCGGGCGCGCGGCGCGAACGTGAAGTCGCTCCTCCTCGACCAGTCCTTCGCGGCCGGGGTGGGCAACTGGATCGCGGACGAGGTGCTGTATCAGGCGGGGATCGATCCCCGGCGCCGGGCGCCCTCGCTGACCGATTCGGAGGCGCGGCGCCTGCGCGCCAAGCTCGCAGCGATCGTCAAGCGCGCGGTCGACGCGAACGCCGACGATGCGCGCTACCCGCGCACGTGGCTGTTCCACCGCCGCTGGGGCAAGCGCGCGGACGCGAGGACCACGCGCGGCGACCGCATCGATCACCTGACGATCGGCGGGCGCACGACCGCCTGGGTGCCGGCGGCGCAACGGTGACGCGAACCCTCACCGCCCCTTGATCCGGATGGTCTTGCGGCGGGATCCCGCGCCGCGGGCGATCTCGAGCGCGCTCGGCGCGATACCCAGCTCACGGGCCAGCAGCTTGACGACCTCGCGGTTCGCCTTGCCACGTTCCGGGGGGGCCGCGACCCGGACCCGAATCTCGATCGCGCCGTCCGGCCCCCGCTCCACGTCGACGCGACTGGCCGCCGCTCGCGGGGTCACCCGCACCTCCAGACTGTCGCCGAGCCGGTCCCGAATCTCGCTCAGTCTCACGCGCGCCCCGCTCGGCCACGTAGCTTGCAGCCCGGCGTCCGGACACCCGCCGAAAGACGAAGGGCCGGGCAACGATGCCCGGCCCCATGAAACCGTCCGCACCCGCGCGGTCTACTGCTCTTCGTCGGTCAGCTCCCGCGCGCGCTCGCCGCCGAGGATGTTGGTCATGCTGTAGTTGCCCTCGTGGCAGGCGTACTCGAACAGGAAGGGCAGCTCGTCCGGCGGAAACGCCGTGAACGGGAACTCGCCCGTGAAGCTCTCCGTCCAGTGCGTGGGGTCGTCGACGGTGAACTCGTAGTGCACCGCGCCGGGACCGGTCCGCGTGAACCGCTCGGTGACGGTGATGGTGTCGTCGTCCCGGCCGTTCGCCATGCGCAGCAGGACGGGGTCGCCGCCCACCGCCCCCGCGTTCGCCTCGGTGCGCCGCAGGTTGGTGGTCTCGACGACGAGGGTGTCGCCCTCCCAGCGCCCCCGCGCATCGCCGTGCCACTGACGGATGCTGGTCGGCAGATGCCCGCGCCCGTCGATGGGGATGATCCGGAAGTCGTGGATCATCTCGACGTAGATCGCGACGAAGCCCGGCGTCTGCATGATCATGAAGTTGTTGTTGTAGGCGCTGGGCAGCATCGGCGGACCGGCCGACCAGACGAGGCAGCGGTCGTTCAGCTCGAGGTCCTCCCACGAGTCGAAGGGCCCGTCGACGGGAAAGGCTGAATCGTGGGCCATCTTGCGGTCCGCCGCCTCCGCCGTCCGCACCGGCAGCCGGCCGTTGGGCGGATCCGAGATCAGGGAAGTCCGGCCCGTGGGCCGCGTGCCGCCGTCGAGCCAGAAGTTGTTGTAGCCGCCGACGTTGCCCCCGGCCACAGTTCGGCGAGGCGCGGCCAGCAGAAGCTCCTGGTTGCGCTCGACCCGGGCCTGCTCCTGGGACGCCACCTCTTCGGCGGTGAGGAACTCCTTGTCGCCCAGCGCCTCCGGACGCTCGAGCGGGGTAGTCGTCTTGTTCGTATAGGTTCCCTGCAGATCCGGATCGCCCCACGGCGTCCGGGGCGCGTCCTGGCCGGCCACCGCCGCCGGCACGAGCAGAAGCGCGGCCAGGGCCGCCGCACCGAAACGTGTTCGAGTCATCTGGTACCTCCCGTCTGGTTCCTGATCACGCCCCCCACGGGACGCGCTGCTGCCTGTTCGGACCCGCTGTGTCCCCCGCGGGGCGCGCCGCATCACACCTGCTGGACGCGGCACTTCCGCCCCGAGGCGCAATCCCGCGCGCGGGGACAGAGCCATCGATGCAGATTATACGCCCGGTTCATCCCCGAGGACGCCTCGCCGATCGACTGTGGCTGCGACTTCATGGCCGCCCGTCCACCACGACATCCAGCAGAGTCGGGCCCGGATGCGCGAGCGCCTCCTCGAGGGCCGGCGCGACCTGCTCCGGCTCGACGACCCGCCGCGACCGGAGCCCCATCGCGGCGGCCAGCCCGGCGAAGTCGATGGGCGGGTCGTCGAAGTCCATGCCGACAAAGCGCTCGACGCCGTATCCCGCCCGGACGCGCTGCTTGAGGATCCGGTAGCCGCGGTTGTTCGCGATGACGTACACCAGCGGCAGACGGAGATGGGCCGCCGTCCACAGCGCCTGGATGTTGTACAGGGCCGAGCCGTCCCCGATCACCGCCACCACCGGCCGGTCCGGCACCGCGAGCCGAATGCCGACCGCGCCGGCCACCGCGAACCCGATGCCGCCGCTGGCGAGCCCGTAGTAACTGTGCTCGTCGCGATAGGGCCACAGCCGGGGCAGCGCGAGGGACGACGTCAGCCCCTCGTCCACCACCACCGCGTCCGCGGGGAGCGTGTCGCTCAGCACCCGCATCAACTCGTCGGGGTGTATCGGCGCCCCGGCGCAGGACCCGAGCGACGTGACGAACGCCTCCCGTGCCGCCGACCAGTTCCCGGGCCGCAGCCGCTCGACGCGGCGGCGCGCCGCCTCCGCGTATCCGTCCGGGCGGCGGGCGCGCAGCCGGCCGTTCAGGGCGACGAGGGTCTCGCGGACGTCCGCCTGCACGGCCAGCTCGGTCGGGTAGTTCTTGGCGAGGTCGGCCGACCGCTCCCCCACCTGAACGACGGGCAGCCCGGGCGGCAGCGGCGAAACGGCGGCCGGCACGGACATCCGCAACAGGTCCGTCCCGAGACAGATCAGCAGATCGTAGGCGCCGAGACGGTGCGCGACGTCCCGCTGGTCCCGGCTCAGCATGCCGAGAAAGCACGGGTGCGCGGATACGAAGGGGGCGGCGGTGGGAATGGTGTCCTGATACACGCCGGCGCCGAGCAGCTCGGCCAGCTCGGCCGCCTGCGAGAGGGCGGCGCGGGTGTTCACCTCGTGCCCCGCCACCACCACGGGGCGGCGGGCGGCGAGCAGACGGTCCGCCAACGCATCGAGGACCGCGTCGCCGGGCCGGGTGCGCGAGTCGATGCGGTTGCGCTGTCCGAGGTCGAGCTCGATGTCGTCCGTCAGCACGTTGCCCGGCAGCGAGATGAAGACGGGTCCGGTCGGGGGCGCGAGGGCGATCTTGGCGGCGCGCCGCACGATCCGCGGCAGGTCCTCGAGCCGCGACGCCTCCACCGCCCACTTGACGTGCGGGCGCGCCATCGGCTCGAGCGGCGCGTAGAGCATGGGCTCGGTCAGGCCGTGCCCGATGGGGTGCTGGCCGGCGGTGACGATCAGCGGCGACCCGATCCACATCGCGTTGTAGAGCGAGCCGATGGCGTTGCCGAGCCCGGGCGCGACGTGGACGTTGCAGGCCGCGAGACGCCCGCTCGCGCGCGCGTAGCCGTCGGCCATGGCCACCACCGCGGCCTCCTGGGCCCCGAGCACGTAGTCGATCCGGGGAAACTCCGGCAGCGCCGCCATCAGCGGCAGCTCGGTGGTGCCGGGGTTGCCGAAAAGGTGGGTCACCCCCTCGTCGACCAGCAGCGACAGCAACACGTGGCTACCGAGCATGGTCGGCGAGAGGGCGGCGGGTCGGGAGTCGCGTTCGCGGGCGAGGGCCCCTGGTCAGGGAGGCCCCCGCGCAACCGGCTCTCGTCAGACGTGGGCCATCAGCCGGTCGTGGCCGGTCGGCGCCTGCTCGAGCTGGGTGAGAATCATGTCCCGGGTCACCGGAGACCGGAAGAGGTCGCCGTTCTGGCCCAGCGCGTCGGCGATGGCGTTGACGACGGCGCCCGATCCGGCGCCCTGCGCCGCCTCGCCGATGCCCTTGGCGCCCAGCGGATTGAACGGGTCCGGCAGGTCCGCGGCGCCCCACTTCATGGGCTCCTCGTGCGGGACGTCGAGGATGCCCGGCGGGCGGTTGCTGTAGAAGCGCTTGGCCACCATCAGCCCCCAGCGCCGGTCGAACACCCAATTCTGGCTGAGGGCGACCGAGAACCCCTGGATGGCCCCGCCGAACACCTGCGCCCCGAACGCCCGGGGATGGATGATGGTGCCGGCGTCGCACCCCGCCGCGTAGTCGACGAGCCGGATGTCGCCGGTCTCGACGTCCACCTCGACCTCGGCGAACCCGGCCACGAACGACATCCGGCGCCCGCCCTCCTCGAAGTTGTCGCGGGCGACCCCCATCAGGCCCTGGCCGGCGAGCCCGGTCGCCGCGGCCACCGTCATCCCGTTGATGTCCTCGGGCAGCTCGTGGCCGTCGTAGCGGCCGCCGATGTCGATGGCGCGCTGCGCCACGCGCGCGAAGCTCATGCCCACCGCCCGGTTGCCCGTGCGGAACACGCGCTCGCCGCCGATGGTGTAGTCGTCGGGCACCCCCCCGAGGTCGCGGGCCGCGATCTCACGCACCTTCTGCCGCGCGTCGAGAACTGCCGCCCAGTTGGCGCGGGTGTGCGCGTGGGCCGTCGAGCTGCCCGCCTGCAGCGAGCTCCACGGCAGGTGCCGGCTGGAGTCGCCCCACGCGACGTCGCACTTCTCCCAGGGCATGTCCATGCCCTCGGCGGCGGGCCGCATCATGTCGAAGGTCGACCCCGTGCCGAGGTTGCCGACGCCCGACTGGATGGACATGCGCCCGTCGGGCCGGATGACGAACAGGCCGTCTACGCCGGAGGCCCCGGCCGCGAACGTGCTCAGGGCAACACCGACACCGGTCACCTGCGGGCCGTTGCGCCGCCCGCTGCGCTGCACGCGCTCGCGCCAGTCGAACAGCTCGGCACCCTTGTCTATCGCCTCCCGCGCGAACGCGCTCGACGCGTGCCCCTGCTCGCCGTTCACGCCCGGCGCGCCGAACTGCGCCTGCCCCTCCGGCGCGTTGACCCTCAACACCTCGACCTGGTCGAGCCCCAGCTGCTTCGCCGCCTTCTGGATGATCGGCGACAGCATCGTCATCGACTGCTCGCCGCCGGGGGCGCGCTGCGCGGCTCGCGGCGGCGTGTTGGTGTAGACGCCGGTGCCGCGAATGCGCATGGCCGCCGGCTGGTAGGCGAGCGAGCCCATGACCCCGACGTTCATGTGGTCGCCGGACCGCGCGTAGGGACCGCAGTCGCCGATCGAGTGGATGTCGAGCGCGGTGATCCGGCCGTCGCGCCGCATGCCCAGCCGGATGCGCGCCTGAATGCCGGGACGGGCCTTGCCGAACGAGGTCTCGTCGCGCCGGGTCACCCGCATCATGACCGGCTTGCCGATCTTCTTCGACAGCAGGATGGGAATCTGCGCCTGCACATAGCCGGCCGCCTTGCTGCCGAAGCCGCCGCCGGTGAACTCGTTGATGAGGACCACGTTCGACGGCTCGACCCCGGCCCAGCGCGCCATCGGCCCGATGCTCCGGTTGGTGCTCTGCACCGACGGATACACGTAGAGCTTCGAACCCTCCCAGTAGGCCATGGTGGTGCGGCTCTCGAGCGGCTGATGCGAGAGCGACTGGTGGTACGAGTGCTCCTCGATGACGAGGTCCGCCGCCGCGAACCCGGCCGCGAGGTCGCCGTACGACCACTCGCCGGTCGCCTCCGCCTCCATCGGAATCTCGCCCGGCGCGAGCCCCGCGACGTCGGCCTCGGTCCACTTGACCTCGCCCAGCTCGCGCCCCCTGGTCGTGTTGCCGTCGGTGCGGGCGTTCGGACCCCCGGGGCGGAGGCTGTCGAGGGGGTCGAGGACGAACGGCAGCGGGTCGATGTCGATGTCTATGAGCTCGATGGCGCGGGCGGCGGTCTCCTCGTCGACCGCGGCCACCGCGAGGATCGGCTCGCCCTCGTAGCGCGGCTCGTTGGTCAGGGCCGCCTCGTTGGGCGCGTCGACCTCCGGCAGGTCGTCCGCGGTCAGGATGCCCTCGACGCCCGGCAACGCCTCGGCCGCGCTGGTGTCGATGGACACCACCCGCGCGTGCGGCATCGGGCTCACCAGCAGCTTGCAGAAGACCATGCCCTCGGCCCGATGGTCCTCGGCATAGCGCGAACGGCCGGTGACCTTCGCGTGAAGGTCCGGCAACTGATAGTTCTTTCCAAGCAGTTTGTAGTCAGCCACTTCAGGCCCTCCCGGTTGGTCACGGCCGCCCCTCCGGACGACTTTCGGATTCTACCACCACCGGCGGGCGGTAATCGCAGGTTCTTTTGGAGATCCCACACCGTCCGGAGCGCAGCATTTGTCGGGCGGGCGCCGCAACCGCCAGACGACGGTCCGCCGGTCGGGATCGGACGGCGGTCGCACCCGGTGGGACCCGGGGCGGCCTTGTCCCGGCTCGCGGTCTCCGACTATCATCGAGCCCATGACTCACGCACGCTTTCAGGAGGAATCCATGCGAAGAACGCTCCCGCTTCTCGTCGCCATCGCGACCCTGGCGGCCACGCCGGCGGCGGCTCAGGACGTCGAGAGCGTGTTGCAGGCCGCCGGCGAGGCCATGGGCGCCCCGAGCTCCATCGAGTACTCGGGAACCGGATGGGTCGCCAACGTCGGCCAGAGCCACACCCCGGCCGACGACTGGCCCCGATTCGAGGTGACCGCCTACGCCCGCACTCTCGACTACGACGCCCGGTCCTCGAACGAAGCTCATACCCGCCGGCAGGGCGACTATCCCGCCCTCGGCGGAGGCACCCCGCTCGCCGGCGAGCAGGAGCGGATTCTCCTCGCGAGCGGCGAGCATGCCTGGACCCTGCGCGGCTCCGACGCCGTGCCCCAGCCGGCCGCGGCCGAGGTCCGGCAGCTCGACATCTGGACGTCGCCCCACGGGTTCCTCAGGGCGGCGGCCGCCGCTGACGACGCCAGCGCCGTCAGCGTGGTGCTCGAGGGCCGCGAGCTGACCATCGTGTCGTTCACGGCGATGGGCCACCGCCTGAACGGCACCATCAACGAGGACAACCTCGTCGAACGCGTCCTGACGTGGGTCGCGAACCCGCTGTTCGGCGACATGATCTACGACCACCGCTACACCGGCTACCAGGACTTCGGCGGCGTCATGTTCCCGACCGTGATCCACTCGCACCAGGGCGATCCGCGGATCAACCCCGGTCACAACTCGATGGAGATCACGGTGACGGACGTGACGGCCGACGGGGACGCCGAGCCGCTGGCGGTGCCCGACGCCGTGCAGGGCGCAGCCGCCGCCGCCGTCGTCGTCCGGTCCACGCAGATGGCCTCGGGCGTCTGGCGCATCTCGGGCGGCAGCCACCACAGCGTCGCCGTCGAGTTCGCCGACTTCGTCGCCGTCGTCGAGGCGCCGCAGAACGAGGCGCGGTCGCTCGCGGTCATCGCCGAGGTCCGCCGGGTGGTCCCCGACAAGCCGATCCGCTACGTGGTCAACACCCATCACCATGCCGACCATGCCGGCGGCCTGCGCACCTACGTCGCCCAGAGCGCGACCGTCGTCACCCACGAGGCGAACCACGACTTCTACAACGACGTGTTCTTCCACCCCGGCACCCGCGCGCTCGAGCCGGACCTGCTGTCGGGGCGCATGCCCTGGTTCGCCGGGAACCGCATCCCCGCCTACGAGCTGGTGGGCGACGACGGCTACACCCTGACCGACGGCGAGCGCGTCGTGAACATCCACCCGGTACTGCGCCTCGGGCACGCCGGCACGATGCTCATCGTGCACCTGCCGGCGGAGCGGATTCTGATCAACGCGGACCTCTACTCGCCGCCCGCGCCGGGGTCCGACCCGCCCGCGGTCAACGCCAGCATGCGGAGCCTCGCCCAGAACATCGAGCAGCTCGATTTGGACGTGGCACGGCACGTCGGCATCCACGGCCTCGTCGGCTCGCACGTGGACTTCATGCGGCTGATCGACGGCGAGTAGCGCCCTGGCGGCCGGCGGACCGGGCGCCGCCGGCCCGGTGCTGGAGAGTCCACGACGCGGAAGGGCAAGCCGCGATAGGACGCAGCCTCCCTTCCGCGTCCGGTCATCCCCCCTGACCGGGGGAGGAAGCGGGCCGAGGAATGACATGCGGCGCCGACGTGGCGTAGCGGAACCCCGCAACTCGTCCGGCGCGCGCCCGCGGGCCGATTCGTCCTCCGGTTGCAGGATAGGGTTGCCCGCGGCCGCGGGTTCGCGACGCCGCGCGTCGTGACAGGACACATGACACCTCCCGCAACCCTGCCCGGCCGCTCGCCGTCGCTCACCGCGGGTCCGGCCACGGCCTCGCCGTCGAGCAAGCCGGCCCCGCCGCCGGCCGAAGAAAATGCAGCCGCATCGCCGGCGCCTGACGCCAGCGCGTTTCCCGGCTGCCGCGCGGTGCGCATCTCCCGCGAGGAGTTCGACGACTACGAAGGGCGCGTCGAGTACTGGGACGCCGCCACCGAGACGGCCATGGTGGTGTGCGAGCCGGCCGGCGTCTACCACGAACACCCGGGGCAACGCGTGGCGCACATGGCGGCGCTGATCGCCCTGACGCGGGGCGCACCCATCGAGACCGTCGGCTCGGCCGACCTGATGCTGCGGGACGAACACGGCAAGCGGCGGCGCGTCCTCGAAGCCGATCAGACCGTGTATCTGCACCTGGAGCGGGACCGCCCCGCCGGCCACTACATCGTGGTGGGCGAGGACCCCCTGCCCGACGTGATCGTGGAGGTGGACCACACCACCGACGTGCGCCGCGGCAAGCTGGCGCTGTACGAGTCGTGGGGACTGCCCGAAGTGTGGGTGGAGGTGCCCGAAGCACACTCGTCCAGCCGAGCCGCCAATCGCGATCCGGGCGTGACGATCCACGTTCTGCATCCGGACGGCTCCTACCGCGAATCGGCCGAGAGCCGCGCGTTTTCCGGCTGGACGGCGTCGGAGATCCACCGAGCCATGAACGAACCGGCGTTGTCGATCGAAACGATGGCGGTCCTCGAGCGCGTCGCCCGGGCGCTGCGCGATCGAGACGGGACCGCCATGGGCGACGCCCCCTTCCTGCGCCGGATGCGTGCCGAGGGTCACGCCGAAGGACGGGCTGAAGGCCACGCCGAAGGGCGGGCGGAGGCCCGCGCCGAGCAACGGACTCTGCTGTGCCGCCAGGCGGCGCGCCGTTTCGGTGCCGAGACGGCGGAGCGGGTGGCCGACCTGATCGCCCGCGTGGAAGACCCGGCCCGCCTGGCCGACGTCGGCGAGTGGATCGTCACCTGCGCTTCGGCCTCGGAGCTGCTGGATCGCTGCTCGCGCACGCCGCCGTCCTGAGAAACGGGCCCTGCCTCCGAGGCATGTGGGGCGACCAGTGTCTTGCCAAGTACGCCGAACTGCCGGTCACAATGCGGCCGGCCGGCGGCTGGCCTCAAGCAGGGGCGTTCCGGCGCCGATCAACGCCAGCATCTCCTGGTGGATACCGAACCAGGGCTGCCCGAGATCTCCCGCTTGTGACTCCCCACGAGAATGGGCTCGAACGAGCGCGGAAACAGTAGGAACAGCAGCGCATGCCGAAACTGACGTCCCTGGACGAGTCTGCGGTCGGCGAGCCAGCCGGCGAACCTCCACGGATCGGTCGCGAGCGCTTCGCGTTCCTGCCTGGAAAGGGAGAACCAGTCGATCATCGCCAAGACGACGAAACGCAGCTCGCGCCATCGATGCGTGAGGTACCCGGCGCCGGTGTTCGAGCATCCCGTCAGAACAGCGTCGCTGAGCGCCCAATGATCCTCCGGAAGCTGCACCCCGGACCATTCCCAGACCCTGGCGATTTGATCACGCTTCGTTTCCGGGGCAACGTTTCTCACGATGAGATAGAACGCCCAGGTCATCTCCGACCACAGACGTTTCGCCTCTGGAGGCGCGGGATCCAGTTGGCGCCGCAGCTTCTCGTAGAAGGGATCTGATCCCTCGTCGCCCTTCTCGACGAAGTGAATGCGGAGCTGCTCGAAGTACTCTCGTGTCCACAACCGTTCGTCGGTGAACAGCGATCCGCCGTCCAGCAGGCACCGCTGCTTCCACCGATCGGCGGGGTCGAGGATGGCGGCAGCCTGCTGTCGGCTCATTGCGTGCCTCACGAAATGGAATCGAAAGCCGGATGCCCGGTTGAAGGAACGCGGCGGATGCACCAAGGCGTGTGGCCCGCTCTCGGCGCGGGTTGAAGACGTGTGTCGGCTCGCTTGGCGGCCGACGGCCGGCAGCGAACCGAACGCCCGACTCAGGCGAAGATGTCGTCGATCGGGAATCCGAGCTCGGCAATCGCGGTCGCCGAGATGCGCTCCCCGCCCCGCAGCACCTGCTCGCGGGCGTATCCCTCCGGGCCGGGTCCCGTATACACGGTGACGGTTTGGGCAGCGACGTCCACCAGCCAGGTTTCGGGAATGCCGGCCTTGCCGTAGCGAGGCACCTTCTCCACCCGGTCATAGTGCAGCGAGGAATCCGCCACCTCGATGGCCAGCAGAACGTCGGCGGCGTCCGGATGCCGATTCGTGTAGGCGTGCCCCCTGCGCGCAACCGACAGATCGGGTTGCGGCTCCGTGTGCCGGCCCAATCGAATCGGATTCTGAACGCGCACGTGCGCAGTTCCGGCCAGGCGGGTGACGACCAGCTCGGTCAGGCGGTCCACGACCCACGCATGGGGAGGACCGATAGGCGTCATTTCCCGTATCTCTCCATCGATTAGTTCGACGCGGTCGTCCTCCGCGAGAATCCCGACTTCGCCCATGCGCGCGAAGTCGTCGACGGTGAACAGATGGCGCTGGATGTCTGCTACGACCATGGCGTTCCCCTGACGAGAGTCGACCGAGCGCCACCGATCATAGCAGCCACCCTGCTCCACGGGGCGCCCCACTGCGCCCACGGGGCGCCCGAAGACGAATCGAGCGTGCCCGGGATCGAGACCGTCTCTCCTTCGGACGGCATTTCCCGACAGCCCCGGGCAAAGCCGGGGGCCGTTCGCGACCATGCCATGCGCGGCGGTCACGAGAAGTCGCGTGCATCAATCGGTGTGGACGATAGAGCCGGCGTTCAGCGCCGGTGCGATTCGCCGGGGGGAGCGCGCCCGAGGACCCGGGGCGCGCTCCCCCCGGGACGGAAGCGGTTCGGGGCTCACGGCAGCGCGAAGGCGATAAGCTCGCCGTGGTACGTGCCACCGCCCACGGCCACGACGACGTACTGCCGGCCGTCGAGCATGTAGGTCATCGGCGAGCCGGTCTGGGCGGCGGGCAGATAGACGGCCCCCTGTTCCTCTCCGGTCGCCTTGTCGTAGGCGCGCAGCATGGCGCCCCGCGCGCCGGACGGCGTGGTGACCGTTCCCCCCTCGCCGCTGATGACGAGGGTCTTCGTGGTCAGGGTGCCGATGCCGCCGGAGCTGCCTCCGGCCCCGCCGGTGCGGCCGGTGCGGGGAATGTCGAGACCGCGCAGCGCGGGATGGTTGCGCACGAAGTCGGGGGTCTCGCCGTGGGCCACCTGCCACACGATTTCGCCCGCATTCAGGTCGATGGCGGTGATGCGGCCCCACGGCGGCTTCATCATCGGCAACCCCCGCACCGTGGGGACGCGCTGGCGGCCGCTGACGTAGTCCATGTCCGACCTCGCGGAGTCGTTGACGAGCCCGGTCGCGCGGTTGAGGGTGTGGGAGTACAGGTACAGCATGCCGGTGTCGGGGTCGTACGACCCGCCCGGCCAGTTGGCGCCGTTGGGGACGAACAGGGTCGCCAGGAGGCCATTCTCGCCGCTCACGATCGGGGGGGTGAAGACCGGCCCGGTCCGGTAGCGCGCCGCGATCTCGAGGGCCTCGGCGTGCAGCTCGGGGGTGAAGTCGATCAGCTCGTCGAGGGTGAACCCCTGCCGCTCGAACGGCGGGGGTTTGGTCGGAAACGGCTGGGTCGGCGAGTACCACTCGCCCGGCACCGAGCCCGCCGGCACCGGCCGTTCCTCGATGGGCCAGACCGGCTCGCCGGTGACCCGGTCGAACACGTACACCCACCCCTGCTTCGTGGGCTGCGCCACCGCCTTGATCTCGCGGCCGTCGACGGTGATGTCGACGAGGATCGGCGGACAGGGCACGTCGTAGTCCCAGATGGGATGGTGCACGAACTGGAAGTGCCAGAGCCGCTCGCCGGTCTCGAGGTCGACCGCGACGAGGCTCTCGCCGAACAGGTTGTCGCCCGGCCGATGGCCGCCGTAGTAGTCGCCGGTGGGAATCTCGATCGGGAGGTAGGCGATGCCGAGCTCCTCGTCCACCGTGAGATTGGTCCAGATGCCGGTGTTCCCGGTGTAGACGGCAGAGTCGTTCAGCCACGTCTCGCGCCCGAACTGGCCGGGCCGCGGAATGGTGTGGAAGATCCACCGGCGCTCGCCGGTCCGGACGTCGTAGCCCCGAATGTAGCCCTTGACGTTCTCGCGGCTCGGCGGCGACCCGCCGGAGCGGTGCGAGGCCCCGACGATGACCACGTCGCGGGCGACGACGGGGGCGCTGTTCCACCCGATCTCGCCGGTCAGGGGGTCGATGTACTGGTCGTTGTCCCGCTTGAGGTCGACGATGCCGTCGACGCCGAAGTCGGGCAGGCGCCGCCCCGTCCGGGCGTCGAGCCCCACGAGCTGATAGCCGATGGTGACGGTGTAGATGCGCTCGTCGCCCGCGCCGTCGGTCCAGTACGAGACGCCGCGGCCCGACATGCGGCGGATGGCGTTCGTCCCCCGCTGGCCCTCGTCGAGCCGGTGGATCCACAGCAGCTCGCCGGTGGCCGCATCCAGCGCCACGACGTTCCTGCGGCTGCCGGCGGTGGCGTAGAGCACGCCGTCGACCATCAGGGGCGTGGCCTGGTAGTTGAAGTCGGGGAACGGCCCGAGGTTCGTGGTCCGGAACCGCCACTCCACCTCGAGGTCGTCGAAGTTGCCGGCGTCGATCTGATCGAGCGGCGCATACCGCGTGCTGCCCAGGTCGCCGCCGTAGGTCCGCCATTCCCCGCCGGCCGCCCCGGTCTGCGCGAGGCCCGCCGCCACCCCGCAGAGCAGGAGCATCGACACCGCCGCCGCCAGCGCTCCCGCACTCCGCATATCCACCAGTCGTGACATCGTTCGTCTCCCGCGCGGTCGTCTGGCCGCGGTGGCCCGGACGGCCGCGATTTGCACTGACGATCGGCGACGCCGGCCGTGGGCTCGCTTTCGGCCGCCTCCCGCCGGGAGTCTGGCGCCGTGGCGCGTCGCGAACTCCTGCAGGGCCGGGCGGAAAGCAGAGCCGCAAGGCGACGACTTCCAGGCTAGACTACCCCAGCGGCGCCGCAACGGCACGTTGATTCCGCCGTGCCAGTCCACTAACATGGAGCGATTCGAGCGCATGCTGCGTCGCCGTCACATCGCCGCCACGTGAGGAGACCGACCTGATGCCTGCATCGAGCTTCCGGGGACGTTGGTTCGCGGCCGGGCTGATCGCCGCCGCCGCTTTCGCGATGAGCGCCGCGCCGGCCGCGGCCCAGTCCGGAAACGAGGCGGACGCCGTGACCTACCACCGGGACATCGCGCCCATCCTGGAGCGGAGCTGCCAGCACTGCCACCGCCCCGAGTCGGTGGCGCCGATGTCGCTGCTGACCTACGAAGAGACGCGGCCGTGGGCGCGGGCCATGAAGTACCGCACCGGACGGGTCGGCAAGCCGGACGTGATGCCGCCCTGGTACATCGAGAAGGACATCGGCATCCAGGACTACAAGGGCGACATCTCGCTGAGCGGCGAGGAGATCGCGCGCATCGCGGCCTGGGTCGACAACGGGGCCCCGCGCGGCGAGCCCGTCGATCTCCCGGCCGTCATCCGCGTCGTAGACGCGTCTGGCTGGCAGATCGGCGAGCCGGATCTGGTGGTCAGGTCCCCGGAGGTCGAGGTCCCGGCGTCGGCGCCCGACTGGTGGGGACCGATGGGCGAATCGCCGACCGGTCTGACCGAGGACCGCTACGTCTCGGCCATCGAGATGCGCGAGTTGAGCACCTCCGAGGGCCCGGCCGAGCGCGGCACCATCGGCGGGATCTACGTCATTCATCATCTCGTGATGGTGCCGGTCGGTCCCGACGGACGGCCGGTGGCCGAGGCCGGCTTCTGGCCGGTCCACGAGGTGGGGCGCAACCCCGACGTCTTCCACCCCGACTCCGGCAAGCTGCTGAAGGCGGGCTCGAAGGTCCTCTTCCCGTCCGCCCATCTGCACTCGAACGGGCGCCATACCCGCGCCCAGCTCGAGATCGGGTTCAAGTTCCACCCCGAGGGCTACGAGCCGACGCGCACCGTGCAGATCATCGGACCCGCGACGGTCGACCTCGACATCCGGCCGATGGAAGCCGAGCAGAAGTTCGAGGCGTTCAGCACTCTGATGGAGCACACCAAGATGATGGTGTACGAGCCCCACATGCACGCGGCGGGGGTGCGGATGTGCCTCGATGCGATCTGGCAGAACAACGTCGAGACTCTGAGCTGCGCCGGCTACAACCACAACTGGGTGCGGGTGTACACCTTCGAGGACGACGCGGCGCCGCTGCTGCCGCGGGGCACCATCCTGCGCATCACCGGCTACTTCGACAACACGCCGACCAACCCCAACGTCTCCGATCCGCGGAACTGGTCGGGGCTGGGCCACCGCTCGATCGACAACATGATGATCAACATCGGGCAGGCGGTGTCGCTGAGCGACCAGGAGTTCGCCGACGAGATGGCGGCCCGACGGGAGCGCCTGGGTCTCGCGCCGGGAGAATCGGTTCTCGGGTGCCCGCTGTGCGGCTACCCCGACCCCTCGGAGCTGGTGCCGGCCACGGCCGACAACACCGGGGGCCAGTAGCGATGGCTGCGACAAGGGAGTCCGGATGGGCGGGACCGGCAGCCGGGGCCACGGCCCTGGTGGCCGCGGCGGTCGTCGCGGTCGGCGTCATCGGCGCCGCCGCTCCGGTTCGGGCCCAGGACGCGCCGGGGCGCGAGATCAGCATCGCCCCCGCCTACGAGGGCTGGGAGCGGAACGATGACGGGTCGATCAACCTCGTCTTCGGCTACATGAACCGGGGCCGGGACGCGGTGGACGTCCCCATCGGCCTCGACAACCGCCTGGAACCCGGCGACCCGGACCGCGGCCAGCCGACGCACTTCCAGCCGCGGCGGAACCGTCACGTCTTCCGGGTCCGGGTGCCAGCCGACTTCGGCGACCGGGAGCTGGTGTGGACGCTCACCAGTCACGGGGAAACCGAGCGCGCCTACGGGACGCTGCACCCCGACTACTTCCTCAACGACATCGCGATCATGAACAACAACGGCGCCGGCGGCCCGGCCGGCGGCGCCTACAACATCTTCGGCAACGAGCGGCCGGTGCTGGAGGTGGAGGACCTGCAGGTGCGCCGCGCCACCGTCGGCGAGCCCGTGGTCCTGCGGGCGCGCGCCAGCGACGACGGCGTGCCGAAGACGCGGAACATGCCGGCCCCGCGCATCGGCACCACCCGCATCGGGGCGGGCACGCCGAACAGCGCGAGCGGCCTGCGCGTAGCCTGGATCGTCTACCGAGGCGCGGGCCGCGGCGTCACCTTGAATCCGCCGCAGTTCCAGGTCTATGAGGACCACCGCGCCGGGGCCGACTCGCCGTGGGCGCCGGGTTGGAAGACACCGGACCCGCCCGAGGACGGGACGTGGGTCGTCGAGGCGACCTTCCACCGGCCGGGCCGCTACGTGCTCCGCTGCCTCGCCCACGACGGCGGCCTCGCCACACACCAGGACGTGATCGTCACGGTTGCGCCCTGATTCGGGCTCCGGGCTCCGGCAGGGCCTGAAATCCGGGCGGAAGGACGCGCCGAGCAGCGGGTGCGGCCACGCCGTCAGGCGGGCCAGCTCGTCTTCGGTCACCTCGCGACTCCACGTCGTTGAACGCTTCACGCCCCGTGTCCGAGGCACGTCAAACGCCGATGGGGTCGGCAATCACCTGCTCGGCCGTGATCTCCAGCGAGCGCAGCCGCGCGTCGTGGTCGAAGATGTGGCTGACCACCATCACCTCGTCGACGCCGGTGCGTTCGGCGAACTCCGCCACCCCGGCCCGGACCCTGTCGGGCGTCCCGACCACCGAGCAGGATTGAACCTGGTCGACGATCTGGCGCTCGACCGGTGACAGCCGCTCCTCGAAGTCGGCGACCGGCGGCGGCAGCCTGCCCGGCATGCCGCGGCGCAGGCTGAGGATCGACTGCTGCGCGGAGGTGCGCAGAAGCCGCGCGTCTTCGGCGGTGTCGGCCGCGAAGACGTTGAGGCCGGCCATGACGTACGGTTTCCTGCACTGCGCCGACGGCTCGAACCGCGCGCGGTAGATCGCGATGGCGTCCGTCAGCAGGGCCGGCGCGAAGTGCGAGGCGAAGGCGTAGGGCAGCCCCAGCGCCGCCGCGAGCTGGGCGCCGAAGAGACTCGACCCGAGGATCCAGATCGGGACGTCGAGCCCCGTGCCGGGCACCGCGCGCACGCGCTGGCCGGCCTCACCGGGCGCGAAGTACCGCTGCAGCTCGACCACGTCGCGCGGGAACGCGTCGACGTCCCCGTCCAGGTTGCGGCGCAGGGCGCGGCTGGTGCGCTGATCGGTGCCCGGAGCCCGTCCCAACCCGAGATCGATGCGCCCGGGAAAAAGCGTGGCGAGGGTGCCGAACTGCTCGGCGATCACCAGCGGCGCGTGGTTGGGCAGCATGATCCCGCCGGCGCCGACCCGGATGGTCGACGTGGCGGCGGCGACGTGACCGATGACCACCGCGGTCGCGGCGCTCGCGATGCCCGGCATGTTGTGGTGCTCGGCCAGCCAGAAGCGCCGGTATCCCCAGCGTTCCGCGTGCCGCGCGAGATCCGCGGTGTTGCGCAGCGCGAGGGCGGCGTCGCCGCCTTCCGGGATGGGAGAGAGATCGAGCAGCGAGCACGCGGTCATGGCTGTCGGTTCACCTCGGCGGGGTTGTCCACGACGGCCAGGCCGCCGGAGCCGTGGGCCGGCTGTCGAGGGGGTTCCGACTTCCTGCCCCCTGCCCGACCGTGACGAGGCACCTGTGTCAGCGCCCGCGGCCCGATCGGCGACGCCGCGATCAGAAAAAGAGCAGGACGTCTTCTTCGACTTCGCCGATGACGACGCTCGTCTCGGTGACGTCGGTGACGCGGAAGCGGTAGAGGCCGCGCGGGGCGGGGCCGCCGAGACGGCGGCCGTCGGCGGCCGCGAACGCGCTGTTGTGGCAGGGGCAGAGGTAGACGGGGCTGTCGACCGGCCCTGTCTCCGCAATCACGTCGGGATGCAGGTCGTCGGGGTCGCCGACGAAGTCGACGTCGCACCGCTCGTGCGGGCAGACGACGCAGACGGCGCGGAAGCGACCGGGCGCGTCGTCGGCGGCGGACGTGCGCATCACCATGCCGGTGACCCGAATCGGCTGGTCGGGGTTCGCGGCGGTCGGCAGCAACACGCCGCTCGCCTGGAACCGGCGCGCGCGGCCGGGCGCGGCGAGCGCCTCGCGCGGCACCAGCACCGGCCGGGCCAGCGGGTGGTAGCGGAGGAACCGCCGCCGCTGCGCGCGGAGGCGGCGGCCGAGTACGCCGAAGACGACCGCAACACTGCCGAGGAACGACCGCCGGGCCAAGCGCCCGCCAGGCGCGTTCGCCACGCCCTGCCGCGCCGGCGTCTCGCCGTTCTCGGGGCAGCGGGAGTCCTCGCGGCGGAGTCCCCGAGTCATGGGGCGACCTGTCCCCGCACCCAGGCGGCCAGGGTCCGCCACTCGCCGGCGTCCTGCGCCGTCCAGTGCTTGCCGCCGGCGTGCCAGTGGCTGCCGCCCGCCTCTTCCACCAGCGGGTTCACCAGCAGCACGCTCGCCAGCGGCTCGCCCGGCACCACCAGACGCTGCACCCGCTCGAAGTTGCGGAACGACTGCTCCTCGTCCCACGTGTCCCGACCCGGCGGCAGCGGCTCCAGGAAGGCGTTGCCGCCGCCGGTCGAGTGGCAGACGACGCAGCGGGCGTTCCCCGGACGCCGGTTCAGGAAGACGGGCTCGACCGTCTCGATGTAGAGGTCGAAGTCGAGGCCGAGCAGCGTCTCGCCGCCGTCCCGAGCAGCGTCTCGCCGCCGGCGACTGCGCGGCCGCCGGCGGCGGCGCGAGGACGGCGGCGAGCGCAAGGGCCGCGGCGCCTGCGATGAACAGCGTCCGTGCGAACATGTCGGGAGCACTCCTTCAGAAGCGGCGGCCGGTCTCGCGGCCCCCCTGGCCGGCGCCGGTCCTGTGGATGCGTGACCGGAGTCCCCAGCCGCCAATCGTCGCCTTTCGGCTCCGCTCGGCGCCCAGCCAACCCTCCACGGAGTCGGCGCCTCCTTGCAGGAAGCGGCGCGGTCATACGGCGCAGACTCCTACTCGTCCACCGGCAGCCCCGGCAGCCGGGCGGTGATGTTCCGCTTCGGCACCTGGCCGACCTGAATCACCTCGACCTCTTCGCGCGTCGCGACGTCGACCACCGAGACGGTGTTCGAATGGGCGTTCGCCACGTAGAGGTACCTGCTGTCGGGCGTGAACGTCAGCCAGTCGGGAACCACCCCCACCTTCACGCCGCCGAGCGGCTCGAGGTCGGGCAGCGAGTAGGCGTAGACGCTGCCGTTGATCTTGCTCGTCGACCAGAGGGTCGTGCCGTCCGGCGTGATCTTGATGCCGTGCGCCGGAGCGCCCTGGATGCCGTAGGTGTTGCGCTCGGCCACGGGAATGTCCGGCTGGACCACGCGGCGGACCTCGCGGCGCTTCTCCCAGTCGACCACCGCGAATCCGTGCAGGTTGGAGATCTGCACGTACATGTTCTTCGTCGACCCGTCGGGATTCGTGTCGAAGGTGAACGGCCGCACGCCGCCCTCGAAGTGATAGGCCCAGACCGGCCGCTCGAGCTCGGTGTCGATGACCGTCGCGGTCGACCCGCCGATCGACCCCGCGACGACGTACTTGCTGTCGGGCGTCATGAACGTGTTGTGCACGCCGCGCAGGATGCGGATGAACGCCACGTGCTCCTCGGCCACCGCGTCGATGACGTCGACGCCGCCGCCGGTCCCCCGGATGGCCACGTAGAGCCGCTCGCCGTTGGTCGCGCGCATGCGCGTTGGGAGATTTCATGGGCGAGCCTCATGCGCGTTGGGAGATTTCATGGGCGAGCCTCCTGGGACTGTAGCGCGGCGCCGCGCGACCGTCAACCGCCGCACCACGACGCCGACCACGGTCCGCGCCGGTCCTTGCGACCGCCGGCCCGACGCCGTCACGCGCCCGCCGCCGACAGGGCGAGAGCGCGCGGCCGGCCCGAGCGTCCGGCAGGCGCTATCATGGGGTAGAGGCGCCACCCGCACACAGGCGACGCGGCCGTCGAACCGGGATACGACACATGACGAACCCGAGAACCATACTCGCCCGCTCTCCGTCGGCCGCCCGACATCCCGAGGCGACGGCGCCGTCGAGCAACCTCGCCGCCGCACCCTTGACCGAGGACCCGGCCGCGTCGCCGGCGCCCGACGCCAGCGAGTTCCCGGGCTGTCGCGCGGTACGCATCTCTCGCGACGAGATCGACGACTACGAGGGCCGCATCGAGTACTGGGACGCCGCCACCGAGACCGCCATGGTGTGCGAGCAGGTCACTCTCTACCACGAGCATCCGTCGCAGCGGCTCGCGCAGATGGCGGGGCTGATCGCGGTGACGCGGGGCTCGCCCATCGAAACCTTCGGCACCGCCGACCTGTTGTTGCGGGACGACCACGGCGAGACGCGGCGCATCATGCAGGCGGATCAGACCGTCTATCTGTACCCGCAACGCGACCGCCCCGCCGGCGCCGTCATGGTGGTCGGCGAGGACGTCCTGCCGGACGTGGTGGTCGAAGTGGACCACACCACCGACGTGCGCCGCCGCAAGCTCGCGCTGTACCAGTCCTGGGGTCTGCCCGAGCTGTGGGTCGAGGTGCCGGACGTGCGCGCGCCAAGCCGGGCCGCGAACCGCGAGCCGGGCGTGACGATCCACGTACTGCACCCCGGCGGCTACCGCGAGTCGACCGAGAGCCGGGCGTTTCCCGGCTGGGCGGCGGCCGAAATTCACCGCGCAATGAACGAGCCCGCGTTGTCGGCAGAGACGATGGCGGTACTCGAACGCGTCGGCCGGGCGCTGCGCGACCGGGACGGCGCCGGCCCGCAAGACGCCCCTTTTCTGCGCCGGGTGCGTGCCACGAGTCATGCCGAAGGCCGGGCGGAAGGCCGGGCGGAAGGCCGGGCGGAACAACGGGCGCTCCTGCGCCGTCTGGCGGCGCAACGCTTCGACGCCAAGACGGCGGAACGGCTGGCCGAGCTGCTCGCCAGCGTCGAAGACCCGGCCCGTCTGGCCGAGGTGGGCGACTGGATCGTCGTGTGCGCCACCGGCGCCGAGTTGCTCGACCGATGTTCGCGCCCCCGCGGCCGCCCGAGGGTGTAACGCGATCATCGGCCAGGAGCTTGCGCCGTAGAAGTTTCGCGCAGCGAGACTTCCGACGCGACCGTAGGTCGCGCCAGCGCATGTCGCGGCCGGAGTCTCCCGCTCAATCCGCCTGCAGCAGATCGTGGTACTCCAGCGCCGCGCCGAGGGCCATGGCGCCGCCTCGGTCGTCGGCGCCGTTGACGGCGGGGCGGTCGAGATAGTGCCGCCGCGTCGGGCCCGCCCCGGTGCCGATGCAGACGTCCACCAGCGTGCCGTCCTCCAGCACGTGGGCGAGGAGCGCCCGCCACGCCCGTTCGACGACCGGCCAGTACGATTCGTCGAGCCACCCGAGCCGGATGCCTCGGGCCATCGCGGTCAGGGTCATCGCGGTGACGCTGGTCTCGCGGTAGCTGCCGGGCTCGTCGACGACCTGCCGCCACATCCCGTCGGGCGCCTGCCGGGCGCGCATCGCCGCCAGATGCCGGCGGTGGATGTCGAGCACCGCCTCCCGGTCGGGGTGGTCCGCGGGGAGGACCGTCAGGAGCTCGGAGAGGCCGAGGGCGCCGAACCCGTTGCCGCGCCCCCAGGCGGTGGGGGCCCCGGCGTCGTGGTGGAACAGCCCGTCCGGCTGCTGCAGGCGGGCCGCGTAGGTGGTGACGAGGCGAACGGCGGCGGCGAGGCCATCCGGGTCGACCGCGCGGACCGCGGCGATGGTGCCGAGAAAGAAGTCGTCGCTCCAGCCCAAGCCGTGCCGGGGCACGCCCGGCGCGGTCTCGGCCCGCGCGAGAGCCACCCCCTCGGCCGCAAGCCTGGCCGCCGCGGCGCCGTCGCCGCCGCCCGGCGACTGCGCGAGCTCGCTGAAGATCATCGTCCCCGCCACCGCGGCAAAGCTGACCCGATCGCCGAACAGCGGGCGGTCGCCGGAAAGCCACGGACCGACCTCGTCCAGGACCCTGTCGCGCAGCGCAGGGTCTCCGACGAGCGCGGCGAGCCGCAGCGAGTGCACCCAGGCGAGGGCGGGAATGTAGCTGATGCCCGGCGTGCCCGGATAGCGCCGCGCGAGCACGCGCGCCACCTCCAGCGGATCGCGCGCCACCCAGCCGGACAAGGCGTCGCGCAAGGGCGACGCGCGGTCCGGCGCGCCGGCCAGCACCTCGCGCATGACCGCCGCCCCGTCGGATGCGCCGGCGGTCACGAGCATCGTGTCGACAGGACCCGGCTGACTCGCGGGGTCCGCCAGCGCCGCGGCCAGCGAGCCGGCGGGCATCTCCGCATCCCCGTCGCTCCCGCTGCTTCCGGCGGCGCGCCGGCGGATGCGCAACCCGTCTCCGGCGCGGACATCCACCACCAGATCGGGCGCCTGATACGTGACCCACCGCCAGACATAGCGGCTCTCCGGCCGGTCGGGGTCATCGAAGAACCCGTCGACGGGCGGGAACCCGCCAGGTCGACTCGCACCGCCCGATGCCGGAAGGGCCATGGGGAGCGCGCTCACCGTCCACCGCGCGCGTTCGCGCTCGGGCGCCTCGGTCTTGAACCACCGCACCGCGTCGAGCACGATGCGGGCCGCCGCGTCCGCATCGCCGTCGAGCCCGCCGACGAGCACGATTCTGCGCTCGGGCCGGGAGGCGTCGAAGGGCGACGGGTTCTCGATGGTGAGCAGCGGCGTCTCGTTCCGGGTCACCCCGGCCGCGCTCACGATGCGCGGCTCGCCCGCGACCGCCGCAAGGGCGTCGAGCGCCGCGCGCAGATCGTCCGTAGCGCCACCCGGGGGCTGGAAACCCATGGTGAAACCCCGCGTTGCACCGAGAACGGCGGGGGCGCCAGCGGGCTGAAAGACGCTCGTGCCTGACAAGGCGTGAGGAGGGCGCATGGCGCGGGACTCCGCGAGCACGCCGAACGTGAGCGCCAGCACCGCGGCGACCATCGCGCGGCGCCCGCGGTTCCGGGTCGGAACCGGGCGTGATTCATCGTGCCCGACACCGACGGAGTCGACGGCATCAGCGCGGTCGCGCCGCCGGCTTGCGCCATCGTCGCCGCCGGTGTGCGCCATCGCTTGCTCCGATCCGTGCCCGGGAAGCCTCGCGACCATCAGCCCTGCCCCGCCAGCCAGAACATGCACCCGGGACCCGAATCGGCGCCGGTCGGAATCTCGCCCGTCACCTCGAGCGTCTCCAGGTCGATCACCGCCACGCGGTCGCCGCCCCGCAGCGCGGCGTAGGCCACCGCGCCGTCGGGCCGCACCAGCACCGCGTTCGGGGCGAGGTCGAGCCGCGCAATCTCGGTGCGGGCCGCGGCGTCCATGACGACGACGCTCGTGGCCGAGTCCGCGATGAGCACGCGCGCGCCGTCGGGCGTGAAGGCCAGGCGGTTCGGGTCCGCGAGGTTCAGGTCGAGCCGCTCGCTGACGGTCCGGGTCGCGACGTCGACGATCGACACGTCGCCGTCGTTGCGGGTGGCGACCCAGAGCTCCGCGCCGTCCGGCGAGAGATCGAGCCCTTCGGGATACTCGCCGCCGACGGGAATCGCGGTCACCCGCCAGTCGGGGGGACCGGTCGCGGCGCCGTCGACCACGCTCACCGTGTTCGACTCGCGGTTCGCGGTGAAAATGGTGTTCCGATCCGGACCGAGGACGAGCATGTGGGCGCCGTCCTGACCGAGCCCGAGCAGCCAGTCGACCTCGTCGGTGGCGGGATCGTAGCGGCCGATCGCCTTGTAGCCCTCCACCGTGAAGTACAGCTTGCCGCCGGCGAAGCGCACGTCATGCGGCTCGCTGCCGGTTCCAATGTCGAGACGCCGCAGTTCGGTCAGGGTCTCGAGGTCGATCACCGAGATGCCGTCGCTCGGGCTCGCCACGAAGGCCAGCTTGCCGTCCGGCGAGGCGGTCACCTCGTGGGGACCGCTCACCGTGGGGACCTGCCCGAGCACGGTCCCGGCCGCCGGATCCACGACGGCCAGGGCGCTGGCGTCGCGCAACAGCACCAGCAGCCGCGCGTCCCCGCCGGCTTGCGCGGCCGCCGCGCCCGCGCCGGCCAACCACACGCCGACGCCGAGCGCCGCCGTCCATCGCCTCGCGTGTATCGCTGCCCGCACGGAACACCCCTTTCCTCGATGCCCGCGCGACGCTCCGGCGAGCCGGACGCGACCGCGGGCGTTCGCACCATCATGGTCCGCGTTCGCCGCAACCGCAAGTATCGGTAGCGGCGGAAGTGAACTCGACCACTACCGCTCGCCAAGTGTGACCACAAAGTGTGCAAAGTGTGAAGAGTGTGATACGGTACTATTCCATTCTGGCTCAAGATCACGAGTTCTCTCGCTCACCCGTCCTTTTCTGGCATTACCGGCTGTCGACGATGATACGGGATGAGGGAGGTCGTTTTCCTTGGGAGCACCTGTTCCGTACTATCGCTCCCCCGCCGGCATCGACGCCCCCTGAGCCAGAAGCCGCCCCACCTCGCACGACCGTGCCCCTGCCGGGCTTCCCAGCCCCGGAACTCTCAGAACTTGCCGGACCGCCGCAGGTGAGCGGTCCCTTGCTGGAGTTTCCGGCCGCGGAGCTCGACGCAGGAGCATGATGTCGCGCCATACACACAGAACCTCTCCATTCGTCGGCTTCTGCTGTCGCCTCCTCGGCGTCATCGCCGTCACGCTCTCCGCGCTGCTGTCCATCGGGGCCCCGCGCGCCCACGCCCAGGAAGTGAAGGACCCCGACCATCCCTGGCACGTCGGCACCGACGGCAGGGTGGAGGTCGTAGCCGCTCCGGGCGGCAGTTGCCCGTCGGATTCGACATCGGGATCCACCTCCGGGATCAATCTGACCCTGGACGAGGGAGGAAGGGTCACCTATTGCCTGAGGCTGACGAAGCAACCCGTCCCCGTCGATCCGCAAACGGAAACCGACTACATCGATGACTGGTGGGTCCTGTTCCGCATCAGCGATAACGGGGTGCCTATCCGCGGCGAAGGCGAACACGGGTTCCAGTTCGTGCCGTCGATCGGTCGGGTGTTCACCCAGGACAACTGGAACCACTGGGGAACGGTCTCGATAGAGGCACTACAGGACACTGATGGAGGGGATCACCGGCTGACCATCAGCCACGAGGTGTGGGACAGCCATACCAATTGCCCCTACCTCGGAAACGAGGTCGGCGTGCAGGTCTTCGACGACGAAGGACCCAATGTCAGGTTCCCCGCCCTGACCATCGAAGACGTGACGGTGAACGAGGGCGACCACGCCGATTTTACGGTCAGCCTGAGCAAGTCCAGCACCGAAACGGTGACGGTGAACTACGAGACGGTGGCTGGAACCGCGCAGGCCGGGTCGGACTACACGTCCACGTCGGACACGCTGACGTTCACGTCGGGCTCGACATCCCGAACGATCTCGGTGCCGACCGTCCAGGACGCCAACCGGGAGCAGGACGAGACCTTCACGGTCAGACTGAGCAACGCCAACGGTGCGACCATCGACGACGGCAGGGCTACCGGCACGATCAGCGACGACGACAATTGGGAGTTCACCATCGACGACGTCACGGTGGAAGAGGGCGATGACGCCGTGTTCTCGGTCTCGATGAGCGGCGGCAACCAGTCGATGACGGTGAACTACGCGACGGAGAATGGAACCGCGGTGGCCACGTCGGACTATTCCAGCGCGTCCGGCACCCTGGTGCTCGCCCCCGGCGTTCCGCAGACGATCACGGTGCCGACCACGGTAGACACCACGCCGGAGCCGACCGAGACGTTCACGATCACCCTCACCAAGAACGCCGACAACACGTTCCTGGCGTCCGCGACGGGCACCATCACCGACGACGACCGCACCGACTTCACCGTCGGCAACGTGACGGTGAACGAGGGCGATGACGCCGTGTTCTCGGTCTCGCTGAGCAGCGGCAGCCAGTCGGTGACGGTGGACTACGCGACCACGAACGGGACCGCGCAGGCCGGCTCGGACTATACCTACGCTTCGGGGACCCTGACGTTCAATCCCGGTGACACGCAGATGTTCACGGTGGAGACGACGGAGGACGACATCGCGGAGTCGACCGAGGCGTTCATGTTCACCGTCACCAACAACGCCGACAGCTCGTTCCTGGCGGCCGCGACGGGCACCATCATCGACGACGACGACGACGACGACGGCGGCGGCGGCGGTGGTGGTGGCGGCGGTGGGGGTGGGGGCGGCGGCGGTGGGGGTGGTGGCGGCGGCGGTGGGGGTGGGGGCGGCGGCGGTGGGGGCGGCCGCGGCACCGAGCCTACCTTGTCCGTCGCGGACGCGGTAACGAGCGAGGGAGACTCCGCCGAGTTCATTGTCACACTGAGCGCCACCAGCACCCGAACCGTGACTGTGGACTACGCCACCGCGGGCGGCACCGCCGAGGAGGGCGCCGACTACACCGCGACCTCGGGCACCCTGACGTTCGCCCCCGGAGAGGACGCCAAGACGGTTCCCGTGCGCACCCTCGAAGACGAAATCGACGAGCAGAGCGAGACCTTCAACCTCGACCTCAGCAACCCCGCCGGCGCGACCATCCTGGACGGCACCGCCACCGGCACCATCAACGACGACGACGAGCCGCCCGTGATCGTCGTCGCCGACGCCGAGGCAGAGGAGGGAGAGACCGCCGAGTTCATCGTCACCCTGAGCGCCACCAGCACCCGAACCGTGACTGTGGACTACGCCACCGCGGGCGGCACCGCCGAGGAGGGCGCCGACTACACCGCGACCTCGGGCACCCTGACGTTCGCCCCCGGCGAGACCGCCAGGACGATTCCCGTGCCCACCCTCGAAGACGAAATCGACGAGCAGAGCGAGACCTTCAACCTCGACCTCAGCAACCCCGCCGGCGCGACCATCCTGGACGGCACCGCCACCGGCACCATCAACGACGACGACGAGCCGCCCGTGATCGCCGTCGCCGATGCCGAGGCAGAGGAGGGAGAGACCGCCGAGTTCATCGTCACCCTGAGCACCACCACCACCCGAACCGTTACGGTCGACTACGCCACCGCGGGCGGTACCGCCGAGGAAGGCGCCGACTACACCGCGACCTCGGGCACCCTGACGTTCGCCCCCGGAGAGACCGCCAGGACGATTCCCGTGCCCACCCTCGAAGACGAAGTCGACGAGGAGAACGAGACCTTCAACCTCGACCTCAGCAACCCCGCCGGCGCGACCATCCAGGACGGCGCCGCCACCGGCACCATCAACGACGACGACGAGCCGCCTGTCATCGTCGTCGCCGACGCCGAGGCGGAGGAGGGCGACCCCGCCGAGTTCACCGTCACCCTGAGCGCGATCACCTCCAGAACCGTGACCGTGGACTACGTCACCGCCGGCGGTACCGCCGAGGAAGGCGCCGACTACACCAGGACCTCGGGCACCCTGACGTTCGCCCCCGGAGAGGACGCCAGGACGATTGCCGTGTCCACCCTCGAAGACGAACTCGACGAGGAGGACGAGACCTTCAACCTCGACCTCAGCAACCCCGCCGGCGCGACCATCCAGGACGGCGCCGCCACCGGCACCATCAACGACGACGACGAGCCGCCTGTCATCGTCATCACCGACGCCGAGGCGGAGGAGGGCGACCCCGCCGAGTTCACCGTCACCCTGAGCGCGATCACCTCCAGAACCGTGACCGTGGACTACGTCACCGCCGGCGGTACCGCCGAGGAAGGCGCCGACTACACCAGGACCTCGGGCACCCTGACGTTCGCCCCCGGAGAGGACGCCAGGACGATTGCCGTGTCCACCCTCGAAGACGAACTCGACGAGGAGGACGAGACCTTCAACCTCGACCTCAGCAACCCCGCCGGCGCGACCATCCAGGACGGCGCCGCCACCGGCACCATCAACGACGACGACGAGCCGCCTGTCATCGTCATCACCGACGCCGAGGCGGAGGAGGGCGACCCCGCCGAGTTCACCGTCAGCCTGAGCGCCGTCACCTCCAGAACCGTGACCGTGGACTACGCCACCGCGGGCGGCACCGCCGAGGAAGGCGCCGACTACACCAGGACCTCGGGCACCCTGAGGTTCGTCCCCGGAGAGACCGCCCAGACGATTGCCGTGCTCACCCTCGAAGACGAAATCGACGAGCGGAACGAGACCTTCACCCTCGACCTCGGCAACCCCCACGCCGCGACCATCCAGGACGGCGCCGCCACCGGCACCATCAACGACGACGACGAGCCCGTCCTCTCCATCGGCGACGCCGAGGCGAGAGAGGGCAACCCGGCCGAGTTCCTGGTGACGATGTGGCCGGCGGGCGACGAGACGGTGACCGTGTCGTTCCGCACGGTCGACGGGACGGCGGTGGCGGGACTCGACTACACGTCCACCATGGGGACGTTGCGCTTCGAGCCGGGGGAAACGAGCGCGACGATCGCGGTGTCCACGCTGACCGACGAGTTGGCGGATGACATCGAGCGGTTCACGCTGGAGCTGAGCGACCCCGTGGAAGCGACGGTCGGGGACGCGACCGGAGTGGGGACCATCACCGACGATCCCACGGCTCGAATCGGAGCCGTCAACCGCATCATTCTGCCGGAGGTGGGGCGGGTGCTCGCCTTCAACGCGGTCACATGCCGGTTCGACCGGCCCCTCTCGGCGACGCGGGCCGGGAACGGGGCGCGAGGCTCGGCTGGAAGGCTGTCGCTGTCCCACGAGTTGCTCGCCGGTCGAGGGATCTCGCCCACCGACCCGTGGAGCTCGCCGGCCGGCCAATGGAACTCGCCCGCCGACCCGTGGAGCTCGCCCGCTCGCGCGCCGTTGACACTGGAGCAGGCCCTGGGGAACTCGTCGTTCCTGATGCCCTCGCCCTCCGAACAGGGCGGCGCGGGCCGCTACACGGCCTGGGGCTGTGCGGACTACTACCACCTGGCCGGCAGCCGGAGTGGATCGCTTTCCTGGGACGGCGTCGCGTTCAGCGCCCAGATCGGCGCCGACGTGGCCCTCGGCGCCAACACGCTGGCCGGCGTAGCCGTATCGCGGTCGAGGAGCGCGTTCAGCTACACCGGGCTCGGTGGAGGCGCCGACGACGTCGGCATGAACGTGCTGCGGCTGACCGGCGTCAATCCCTACGTCGCCTGGTCGGTCACGCCTCAACTGGACGTTTGGGGGACCGTCGGTCACGCCTGGGGCGAGCTTCAGATCGACGACGAGCTCGGCGCCGGGTCGCTGTTGAGCGTGGCGTCGCTGAACTCCGGGATGGTCGGCATCAACGGCCGGCTGCTCGCCCGCGGCGGCACGACGCTGCGGCTCCGGGGCGAGGGCGGACTGGCGCACCTCGGGGTCGCGGGCGACGGAAACGCGATAGGCGCGGTGGGGTTGGACATGCGGCGGGTGCGGCTGAGCACCGAAGCCAGCTACGAACACGTCTTCCCCTTCGAAGCCACCCTCACCCCGTGGGGCGAGCTGGGCCTGCGCCACGACGGCGGCGACGGGGAGACCGGCGCGGGCCTCGAGATCCGGGGCGGGCTGCGCTACCGGGACGTGCCGCAGGGGCTGACGATCGAGGGCTACGCCCGCCGGCTGGTGGTGCACGAGGGTGCGGTGCGGGAGTCCGGTGTCGGCCTGGTGTTGCGCGTGGATCCGGGGGAATCCGGCCTCGGGCCCTCCATGAGCCTGACCCCGGCCTGGGGCGAGACCGCGAGCGGCGTACAACAGTTGTGGAATGGCGGCGCGAACGCCTTCATGGCGTACGACAGGCCCGGTGCGCGCATGGATGCCCGCTTCGCCTACGGCGTCCCCGCCCTTCGGGGAGGCGGCCTCCTGACCTCCTTCGGGACGATGAGCCTCGCCCGCGAGATCGGACAGGGCTACGGGCTCGGCGCGACCCTCGCCGTGGGCCGCGCGGCGACCGTGAGCCTCGAGGCCGAGCGCCGCCGGCGCCTGGCGGCCAGGGCCATCTACGCGGTCATGCTGCGCGGCATGCTGCAGTTCTGACCAAGGCTTCGCCTCGGGCCAGCTCTCGGCGCCTGCTGACCGTACGGCGAACTCCGGCCGCCGCACCGGCGCAGCGGCCGTCGCCGCCGGTTTCCGGGCTCCTGGTACGACTCGCTTTCCCTTGGGCATTTCCATTCGCCGCGAGCACTCCTCCGGTTTCTTGCGCTTCGGCGGTGTGCGGCTGATGTCCCCGGCTCCTGTTGCAGGTGGGCGGTTTCACGTAGAATCAGGGCCGGCGCGGGAACCACGCAGCGCGCCCGGAGAGATTCCAGCAAGGAGATCGACATGTGTGACGAGAGAACCGATGCCGAGAACACGAATTACCTGCGCGCGAAGGAGATGACCCGGCGGCAGTTCGGCGCCGTATCGGCGGGAGCGGGACTGGCGATGCTGCTGCCCCGGGCCGCGAACGCGCAGGCCGTCACCGAGTCCGAGATCGACGTCACGACCCCCGACGGCGTCTGCGACAGCTACTTCGTGCACCCCGCGAGCGGCGCCCACCCCGGCGTCCTCATCTGGCCCGACGCGTTCGGCCTGCGGCCCGCGAAGCGGCAGATGGCGAAGCGGCTCGCCGAGTCGGGCTACTCGGTGCTGGTCGTCAACCAGTACTACCGGTCGCAGCGAACGCCCATCGTGGACAGCACCAACTTCGCCGAGGTGGCCAGCATCGTCAGGCCGCTGATGGGCACGTTGAGCCCCGAGACCCACGTCTCGGACGCGAGGGCGTTCGTGAGCTTCCTCGACAGCCAGGCGTCGGTCGACAGCAACCGGAAGATGGGGACGATGGGCTACTGCATGGGCGGTCCCATCACCATGCGCACGGCGGCGGCCCTGCCCGACCGCATCGGCGCCGGCGCGTCGTTCCACGGCGGCGGCCTCGTGACCGAGAGTCCGGACAGCCCGCACCTGCTGGTGCCGCAGATGACCGCGCACTACCTGTTCGCGATCGCCGCGAACGACGACGAGAACGAGCCCGAGGCGAAGAACGTCCTGCGCGAGGCGTTCGCCGAGGCCGGCCTGCCGGCCGAGATCGAGGTGTACGAGGGGGCGCTGCACGGCTGGTGCCCGCCGGACACCCAGGTCTACAACGAGCCGCAGGCGGAGCGGGCGTGGAGCCGTCTTCTCGCCCTGTTCGAGAGCGCGCTCGCGTAGGAGCTTCCCCGGGAACGCATTGCCGGAGCCGGACGCGGCGCCACGAGGCCCGCGTCCGGCCATCGAGCTCAGTCGGAATGAGGCTTCGTTCCCTGGGACCTCCCCCGAGGGATCGAGGCCGCGGGCGCGCCCCGCACGCTCCAGCCTGTCCCCGACGTTTCGGGTTCGCCTTTCGGACATGAGTCCGCCATCGACGGCGCGCACCGCAACCTGTCCGCTCTGCGAGGCGATGTGCGGCGTGCTGGTCGAGGTCGATGGCCAGCGCATCCAGGCGGTCCGCGGCGATCCCGACGACCCGTTCAGCCGCGGCTACGTCTGTCCGAAGGCGGCGGCCCTCGCCGATCTGCACCACGATCCCGAACGCATTCGGACGCCCCTGATCCGAACCGGCTCGGACTGGCGCGAGGCCTCCTGGGATGAGGCTCTGGGCCGCGCCGCCGGCGGGCTGGCCGCCATCCGCCGCCGGCACGGCCGCGACGCCGTCGCGCTCTACTACGGCAATCCCGTCGCCCACAACCTCGGGCTGCTGACCCACGGGCTCGCTTTCAGACAGGCGCTCGCGACCAGGAACCTCTACTCGGCGAGCTCCGCCGACCAGCTGCCGCAGATGCTGGCGGCGCTGCGCATGTTCGGACACTTCGGGCTGATTCCGGTACCGGACGTCGACCGGACCGACTTCTTCCTCATCCTCGGCGCGAACCCCATCGTGTCCAACGGCAGCCTGATGAGCGCGCCCGACATGCGCCGCCGCCTCGGCGGCATTCGGGCGCGCGGGGGGCGCGTGGTCGTCGTCGACCCGCGCCGCACCGAGACCGCCGCGGCCGCCGACGAGCATCTCGCCATCCGGCCGGGCGCCGATGCCCTGCTGCTCGCGGCCATGCTGCAGGTGATCGTCTCGGAGGGATGGGTGCGCCTCGGCCGGCTCGCGGGCCGGGTGAAGCACCTCGACGCCCTGGCCGCGTTCGTCCGCGAGCTGCCTCCCGAGCGCGTGGCCCGGCGCACCGGGATCGCCCCGCCGGCCATACGCCGGCTCGCCGCCGCCTTCGCGCACGCCGAGCGGGCGGCGTGCTACGGCCGCGTGGGGCTGTGCACGCAGCGCCACGGGACGCTCGCGGCCTGGCTGCAGCAGGCGCTCAACCTCGTGACGGGCCGCGTCGACGAGGCCGGCGGCATGATGCTGCCGACGCCCGCGGTCGACGCCCTGGGCATTCTCGCCCGGCTGGGTTGGCGCGGCACGTTCGACCGGTGGCGGAGCTCCCGCGGCCTGCCGGAGTTCGGCGGCGAGCTGCCGGTCGCGGCGCTGGCCGACGAGATCGAGCTCGCCGGCCCGCGGTCGGTCCGGGCCCTCATCACGGTGGCCGGCAACCCGGTGCTGTCGGCCCCGAACGGACGCCGCCTCGAGCGGGCGCTGGGGAGCCTCGATCACGTGATCGCGGTCGACCCGTACCTCAACGAGACCACCCGCCATGCCCACGTCCTGCTGCCGCCCGCGCCGCCGCTCGCGCGCGCCCACTACGACCTCGCCCTCAACGCCTTTGCCGTGCGGAACGTGGCGAAGTACGCCGAGCCGGTAGTTCCGCGGACGGCCGGGCAGCGTCACGACTGGGAGATCCTGGCCGAGCTCGGTGGACGCGCGCTCGCGCCGCGGCCGCTCCGCCGGGTGGTCGCCCGAGCCGCCCGGGCCCTGCGCCCCGAGCGGCTTCTGGACCTCATGCTGCGGGCGGGGCCGTACGGCCTGACCCTCGCGAGGCTGCGCGCCGCACCCCACGGCATCGATCTCGGCCCCCTCCAGCCGGGGCGCGTCGCCGGCCGCGTCGCCACCCCGGACGGCAGCATCGACCTTGCCCCGGAGGCGTTCGTGCGCGAGGGGCGCGACCGGCTCGCGGCCGAAGCAGACGACGGCACGGCGGGCGGGCTCGTGCTGATAGGGAGGCGCCACCTGCGCAGCAACAACTCCTGGATGCACAACAGCCCGCGTCTGGTGAAGGGGCCTCCCCGCTGCACGCTGCTCGTCCATCCCGACGACGCCGCGTCTCGCGGGCTCGTCACCGGCGACCTCGCCGAGCTCGGCTCGGAGGCCGGCGCGGTGGCCGTCGCCGTCGAGGTGACCGACGACATGCGACCCGGCGTCGTCAGCCTGCCGCACGGCTGGGGCCACCACCGCGACGGCGTCCGCCTCGGCGTGGCGCGCGAGCACGCCGGCGCGAGCGCCAACGACGTCACCAGCGATCGCCATCTGGATACGCTGAGCGGCAACGCCGCCTTCAACGGCCTGCCCGTGACCGTGCGGCGACGACCCTGATGGCTCGCGAGGGCCCGGGAAAGAGGAGCAGGCCGGCTCGTGGAGGCGCCGGCCGGCCGGAGCCGTCCGGCGTTGCAGCCCGTGCCGTGGTAGAACCCCGCATTGCAGAGAGCTCGGCGAGGGCGCCAGCTGGCCGCAAGGCGCCCGGGCGCGCCGAGGGGAGCCTATCGGGCACAGGTGGCCGCAGAGCACAGCGCAGCTCGGCGGAACAACGCAGTTCGGCCAGGATGCGTCGCCGATCGAATGCGGCGGGGTCCTTTGCCCCAGGCTGCTAGAATGGCGGCACGAAACCCGACATGCGACATCCCGCCTTCGCGACCGCCGGACCGATCTCGACCATCTCGAGGCTCCGGCTGGTACAGGATGACCCGATCGGCCGTTGATTCCGACGCCAACGAGACACACCCATGCGCGATTTCCTGGCCCAGACGCTCACGGACAGCCCGACCCGCGAGCTGACGCTGTACCTGCTCGGCAACGTGCCGGGCCTGCCTCCGATCGCCCAGTCGTTCCACATCATGGGGATCGCGGCGGTGGTCGGCTCGATCGTCATGGTGGACCTGAAGTTCCTGGGCCTGGCGCTGCCGGGCCAGAACGTCAGCGAAATGATCCGCCGGCTGCTGCCCTGGACCTGGTGCGCCCTCGGCGTCAACGCCGTCACCGGACTGCTTTTCGTCCTCGCCCGGCCCGCCCGCTACGTCTACAACCCGGTCGCCACCTTCAAGTTCTCGCTGTTGCTGGTGGCCGTCGCGCTGGCGTTCCTCGTCTACCGGATGAACCGGAAGGAGCACGGCTACTGGGAGCAGTCGGCCGACCGGCTGCTCACGGCGCGGGTCATCGCGGGCGTGTCGATCCTGCTCTGGATAGGCGTCATGCTCGGCGGGCGCTGGATCGCGTACTCCGAGTACATCACCGATCCCTTCCCGTTCCCGTTCGCCTGGGAGGAGCTGCAGGCGTACCCGTCGATCTGGCAATGGCTGCAGGACCACCCCATCTCGCAGCACATCGGGTTCACCTGGTGGTTCCCGCTGCTGGAGTCGATCCACGTGATCGGGATCGCCCTGGTGATCGGCTCGATCCTGACCGTCGACCTGCGTCTGCTCGGCCTCGCCGCGCTCCGCTACCCGGTCAGCCAGGTGACGGGCAAGCTGCTCCCCTGGACCTGGGCGGCCTTCGTGGTGGCCGCAATCACCGGCTTCGGCATGTTCGCGACGCGCGCGCCGGCCTACGTCGAGAACACGGCCTTCCAGATCAAGTTCATGCTGCTGCCGCTGGCGTGCATCAACATGGCCGTCTTTCATTTCCGGACCTTCCGCAACATCGACGGGTGGGATACGGCGGAGGAGCTGCCCCCGGCCGCGCGCATTGCCGGCGGCGCGTCGCTGCTGCTCTGGGCCGGCATCGTGATTGCCGGCCGCTGGACCGGCCACCTCATCTGACCCGATTTCGCGCCCCGCCGGAACACTCCGGCGACAGCGGGGCCGAACGAGTTCGACGAGGCCGCGCCCGCGGTCAGGTCGCCGTTCTCCAGCGCCTCGATGAGAAGCACGTGAAACGGCTGATGCCCCAGCAGCATGTCCAGCATGATCTCCTTGACGGCCGGCCCGTAGCGGCGCCAGCGGCCGAGCGGCGCTCGAGCGGATGGCATCGTCCCGGCGAGCGGTTCGGGAACCCGCGCCACCGGCGGCGCGTCGAGTCCCGCACCCCGCGCTGCGCGTCGCTACCCACGACCGTGACCTTGCCGGAGGGGTGCTCCCCCACAGAACGCGCGGATCTCTTCATGCCGTCGCCGCAGAGCGGCATTCACGTAGAATCAACCGGCGAACCGTTGGCCGACAACCAAGGAGAGAAGATGACCAGACCGGCGCTCGTGCTGCTTGGATATCTCGCCGCCGCGTGCGGCGCACCCGAACCGGCGGCTCCGCCGGCCGAAACGGCCGCACCGGACACCGGCGCCGGCACGCTCCTCCGGGTCGACCCCCGATTCGACGCGCTCGTGCCGGCCGACGCGCGCATCGAGAAGCTCGCCGAGGGCTTCGTGTTCACCGAGGGACCCGTGTGGGACCCGGCCGAGTCGCGCCTGCTGTTCTCCGACGTGCGCGGGAACGGCGTCTACCAGTGGTCGGAGTCGGACGGGACGAGCGCCGTCATCGAGCCGGTGTTCGAGGGCGACCGGACCGGCCTGCGATCGGTCAGCTCGAACGGATTGACGCTCGACGCCGAGGGCCGTCTCGTGCTGTGCGAGCACGGCAACCGGCGCATCTCGCGCCTGGAGGCCGACGGCACGCGGACCACCCTGGTGGACCGCTACGAAGACCGCCGGCTGAACAGCCCGAACGATGCCGCCTACGCGTCGGACGGCTGGCTCTACTTCACCGACCCGGGGTCGGCGCTGGAGGGTCGCGACGCCTCGCCGCTGCGCGAGCTCGACTTCAACGGCATCTACCGGTTGAGCCCGGACGGCGAGCTGGAGCTGCTGTACCGGGACCAGTCGCGCCCGAACGGCATCGCGCTGTCTCCCGACGAGGCGACGCTCTACGTGGCGAACTCCGACTCGGAACAGAAGGTGTGGATGGCCTACGACCTCGGCGAGGACGGCGTCTCGAACCCCCGGGTCTTCTTCGACGTCAACGACCAGACGGCCGAGGGCGCCGCGGACGGCCTGAAGGTGGACAACGCCGGCAACCTCTTCGCCACCGGCCCGGGCGGGGTCTGGGTAATCGCCCCCGACGGCACGCATCTCGGGACGATCATGCCGGACGAGGTGCCGGCCAACGTGGCGTGGGGCGACGACGGCCGCACGCTCTACATGACCGCCCGCACCGGGCTCTATCGGATCAGGCTGACCACCGAGGGCCCGATCCCGGGACCCCGGGAGTCTGCGCCGTAGGACGGTGCAGAGCTCCCGGGCCAGGGTTGGTTGGGCGGCAAGCGGAGCGCTGCGCCGCTACTCGGGCCGGTGCGGCAGCAACTCCCAGTAGAGATGGCCGCCGCTGGTCTCGCCCTCCTCGGACGTGCGCGGGCGCCCTCCGAGCCGCAGGACGTCACCGTCGAGGTGGTAGAGCCTCTCGGCGTCCGTCACCCCCTCGACGGGCCGCGTTCTTCCTTCCTGGTGGTGGACGACGTACTGCGGTTCCGCGTCCTCGTGGACGGTGAACCGTCCGAAGTACCCGCCGTAGGACTGGTAGGCGGCCATCGCCTCCTCCGGCGTGGGGGTCGCGCCCGCGTACGGCGTGCGTCCCTCGCGGGCCATCAGGTGCACCATCATGTGGCCGGTCGGGGTGTAGAGGATCCAGGAACCGGCGCGGCCGTCGTTCCGCTGACCGTGCCAGAACTCGCTGCCCCGCTCCTCGTACCGGTCCGTGTACAGGAGCTCGCGGAAGCCGACGAAGCGCTGCGCCTCCTCCGACAGCTCGGCGTCCGGCAGCCGCTCCCAGACGACCTGGCGCGTGGCGTCGCCCTTCATCCCGCTGGCGGACGCCGGGGTGAGGATGAGGCGGTCGCCCTCGAGGTCGTAGAACCGCTTCGCGTCCACTTCGCCGCCGGGGTTCATCTGGCCGATCCGGTGGTGGACCAGGAATCCCCCCTCATCGTCCTCGTTGACACTGAACGGGCCGTAGTAGGCGGTGTAGCCCTCCAGCGCCCCCTGCACCTCCTCCGGCGTCGGCCCGTCGTCGGAGAACGGCTCCCGGTCGAGCGGCATGACGTTCACCGCCATGTACCCGGTGTCGCCGTAGGTGATGTACCCGAGGGAGTTGAAGTCCTCGACCGGAACCCACGCGCCGTTCTCGTCCTTGACGTTGCGTCCGGCGAGCCGGTACGTGCCGATGACGGGGCCGCGCGGGAGCCCGCTCGGGAGGACCGCGTCCTCCGTTACCGGTGCGGGCGTCGACGCGCCTTCCGCTTCCGGAGCGGTCATCTCCGCGTCGCAACCGCTGAGCGCGAAGGGCAGACACACGACGGCGGCGACGATCAGGGCGATCCTCCGGTTCCCCATGGGGCTTCTCCTTCGTGTCCTTACGTGCGCGTGAGAAGGATACTTCCTGCGAACTGCGTCGGCGAACCGCTACGGCACGCCGCAGGCACGAGGTAGACGGAGGTACCACCAGGACCACCGGCGCAGGGCCGGCACCTGTCTCAATCAGCCTCCGCCGGCCGAAGCGGAAGGAGCGCCCCGAGGGGCGCCTCGTCTCCGCTTCACCATTCCAGAGCCAAGCCGTTGCTGGTCGTCCTGACCTCCAGATCCCGCCACGTCAACGGCTCCACGAACAGAGACACCCCGAGAGCCGCGATCGCAATGCCGATGACGCCCTCGTCGATAGTCCACTCGTTCTTCGTGAAGCCTACCACGCCCCCGGCCGCCATCATTCCGGCGCCCAGGATGAACTGCCGGGTACGCTCGTTTCGGATCTGCCGGAGACGCTCCGGGTCGATCCGGTCGATCAACAGACCCCCGGATGATCCGATCTGCCCGCCCGTCTCCTGCGAGGCGGCCGGCGCCTGCGCGGCCGCCTGCGAGGCGGAGAGAGAGACAAGGGCCGCCACCAGGCACATCACGATGCTCGTACGCATTCGACTCCTTTCCAGGGAATTCACGCGCACATTATGGCACCAATTGCCATGACACCAATTGCCACGGCACCATTGCCGGCGCCAACACGGCACCGCCGCCCGACGACGCTCGCCGTCGAGCGCGTCTTCCGGCGCGCCGCCGACCCTGAAATCGCCCCCTGCGGCTCCACTTGCCGCCCGAACCCACATGGCCACGGGCTGTGAAGCGCGGCCACCCCGAGGGCATGAAACTCCGAGCCCCGTACGGCATTCCACGGCAACCACCCTGCCAGGAGCCTGCGCGGTTTCTACGGCGCAGACTCCGCGCCCGTCACGTCTCGTGCCGGCCGAGAGAAGACCCACAGGGCCGCGCCGCGGTCCGGCGGGTTCCGGATCTCGGGTGCCAGCACCGAGTAGGCGCGCGTGAGATAGCCGCCGCTGCCCACGATCACCGCCACGTACTGCCGCCCGTCGACGGCATACGTTATCGGCGGCGCGTTCGGCACCTCGCTGAGCCGCGTCCCCCAGAGCCGGTCGCCGGTGGCCGCGTCGTAGGCGCTGATGCGCCGGTCGAGCGAGCCGGCGAACAGCACTCCCCCGGCGGTGACGAGCGCGCCGGTGGTCTGCGGAGCCCGCTGCCGCGCGATCCAGGCGGTCTCGCCGGTCGCCAGGTTGACGGCTTCCAGCCGGCCGTACTGCCCGTCGCTCTCGGGACGCGGGCGCACCGTCCAGCGCACCCCCGTGCTCAGGCTGCCGCGTTCACCCTCGCCGACCGGCACCAGGTCCATGCAGGCCTCGATGATCGGCACGTAGGCGATCTGCGTGCGCGGGTCGTAGGCGGTGGGCGCCCAGCTCCGGCCGCCGCCGACGTGCGGGCAGAGCCGCTTGGTCTCGCCGTCGCCCGGAATGAGCGACGGGTCCTGGGTCTTCCGGCCGGTCACCGGATCGATGGCGGTGATGCCGGTCTGCATGCCCAGGTCGAGCGACGAGACGTACCGGCCGGTCTTCGTCTCGACGAAGTCGAAGATGGCCTGCTTGCCGATGGTGACGACGACACTGGCCGGCTCGCCGTCGACCGGCAGCTCCGCGATCTGGCGTTCGAAGGCCCAGTCGAGGTCCCACTGCCCGTTCGCCTGATGCTGGAAGTGCCAGGCGAGCTCGCCGGTGTCCGGGTTGAGGGCTAGGGTGGTGTCGAGATACAGCCCGTCGTTGTTCGTGCCCTCGGGCCCGAACGGATCGCGGAGAGGGGCGGTGTCGTAGGTGTTCCCCGTCCCGAAGAGCGCCAGGTTGTTCACCGGATCGTAGCTTCCCGGTATCCAGACCGACGCGCCGTTGCGCGCCCCGTGGGGAATGCCGTTCCAGGTATGCCCGCCCGGATCGTCGGGGCCGGGAATGGTCCCGAAGCGCCACGCCTCCTCGCCGGTCTCGACGTCGAGCGCGACGACGTAGTTGCCGCCCTCGTGCCGGCCGGTGGTGCCCACCATGACCTTCCCGCGCGCCACCAGGGTGCCGCCGGTCATCCGCAGGCCGACGTCGAGATCGCCGACCGGCTGATCCCAGATGACGTCGCCGGTCTTCGCGTCGAGGGCAACGACGTGGGCGTCCGAGGTCGGGACGAAGAGGCGGTCGCCGTAGATCGACAGGCCGCGCTTTAGGCTCGGCGAGGCGTCGCGGGGCAGGCGGCGGGAGTACTGCCACAGGAAGTCGCCGGTGGCGGCGGCGAGCGCCTGGACCCGATCGCCGTAGCCGTGCACGAAGAGGACGCCGTCGTGCACGATCGGCGTCGACTCGTTCGGACCGCTGGGCAACGCCCAGGACCACGCCACGCGCAGATCCGCCACGTTGCCGGTATCGATCTGATCGAGCGGGCTGAACCCGTAGGCGCCGTAGGTCCGCCGCCACAGGAGCCAGTCACCGGCCGGAGGATCGTGCAGCATGGCGTCGGTGACCGGCTGCATGGCGTCGAGGGGGTTCCACGGAGCCGGCCACGGGGGCAGCGCCGCGCCCGGCGAGAGACCGCCGCCCTGCGAAATCCACCCGGGGGCCAGTCCTGCGAGGAGGTCGGGGTCGGCCGGCAACGCGTCGCCGCCCGCCTCGACGCCGTTCTCCTGCAGGATGAGCGCGACGATCTGCGCATAGGTCTCGTCGTCGAGAGCGCCGGGACGATCCTCGGGCATCGTCTCGGCGGTCAGGGTGAACAGCGCCTCCACCGACCGGGGGAGCCACGTCTCGCGGAAGACGGTGCCCCGGAGCGGCGGGGCGAAGGGGCCGTCGTCCAGGGTCTCGCCGTGGCACGACGCACAATACTGGGCGTAGGCGGCGAACCCGGCATCGGCCTGCTCGGCCGTATAGGTGGCGGGCTCCCGCCGCGGCTGGGCCTGACCCGCCGCGGCGGCGGCCGCGGAAGCCGACAGCAG
The DNA here is from genome assembly GCA_965206705.1 of Vicinamibacterales bacterium. Classification (GTDB taxonomy): domain Bacteria; phylum Acidobacteriota; class Vicinamibacteria; order Vicinamibacterales; family UBA8438; genus JAJEEA01. Next base: position 1,040,291 of record CBDBKJ010000004.1, read on the forward strand.
TACCAGCCCGGTCAGGATGGCCGCGCCGCGAAGACCCGCGCGCGACGTGCGCCGCGCTCTCGACGAATGTCCGACCGTCATCATGGCTACCTCGGAGGCTCCGTGGAATCGCGGCCGTCCCGCGGCGCGCCGGTGCCGGACGAACCCAGGAACAGCTTGCTCCCGTCGGCGAAGGTCACGTCCCGGCCGTTGGCCTTGTTCGACCCGTCCTTGGCCCGGAATCCCTCGACGAAGACCTCGGTGCCGGCGAGCAGCGAGCGTTTGGTGAACCCGCGTCTGAGCAGCGAGGTGGGCGGCCCACCCTCGATCATCCACCGCTGCTCGGAGCCGTCCGGCTGCTCCACGTCGATGTGGATCCAGGTGTGGGGATTGACCCACTCCATTCGGACGACGGTACCCGTCATCTCGACCGGACTGTTCGCGTCGAACTCCGCCGCGAACGCGTGGTGGGCCAGCGCCTGCGCGCCGGCGGCGGCCACGAGCCCTCCGATTCCGGCAATCAACACGACCGTTCGTGCTCGCATTCCGACCTCCTCTCGACCCAGCCGACCCTGGCCGGCAAAGCGTCGCCCTGCGGCTCCGCTTGCCGGCCAACCAACCCTCCAGGCGTTCGCACCGTTCCGGGGCGCAGACGCCCGGGAGCCTGCGCCGCAGAAGTTTCGCGCCAGCGAAACTTCCCAACGCGACCGCAAGGTCGCGCGGTCGCGCTAGCGGCCACTCTGCTCCGCGGCTTCCCACTCTGCAAGCCGCGCCTTCTTCTCTTCCAGCTCGCGGCTGCGGATGCCCGCCTCGCGGGCCGCCTCGTCCAGCGCCCACTGCCGGTCGACCCGCGCCCCGCGAATGGCGTTCACCATCCCGTAGTTGTGTTCGTGACAGGCATACTCGAAGAGCCGGTCCTGGTTGCCGCCCGTCGTCCACGGATCGAGCGTGAAGTAGTTGACGGTGGTGAAGGCGCGCACGAACACGTTCGGATCTTCGATCGTGTAGCGATACTCCAGGGTCTCGCCGGCGATGCGGCGGAAGCGCTCGGTGAGGCGCAGCGTCTCGCCGGTGCCCGGGTAGTAGTGAACGTGCGCCGACCCGCCGAACGGTCCCCCGTGCGCCGGCACGACGGTCTTGACGGTGTTCTTGAAGTTGGCGGTCTCGACCACCAGCGTGTCACCGTCCCATCGGCCGCGCGAATCGCCGTTCCACTGGCGAATGCCCGATCCCAACGGTCCCGGACCGTCCTCGTCCTCCGTGCCCACCGGGATCAGCCGGACATAGCCGTAGGGCATCACGATACTGACGTACCCCGGCGTCTGCACGATCTCCTTGAGCGGCTGCTGGCTGCTCCCCAGCATCTCTCCGGGCAGGCCGTTCCGGGTGATGCACCGCTCGGACAGTCCACGGTCCTCCCAGTCGTCGGCTTGACTGCGCACGCGCCGCGCCTCCTCGCGCGCCTCCCAGATGGCCAGGGCTTCACGGGTCAGCGGCGGCATGCGCCCGTCGGGGGGGTCGATGATCTGCGACGTGCGCAGGGAGATCCCGGGCGTGGTCGGGTCGGCGCTCCAGAACGCGTTGTACTCGGCGCCGGCGATGCGGAAGCCGGGCCGGCCGTCGTCCGGCGCGTCGGACCGGGCGTAGCGCTGCACGTCCTGCTGCACCAGCTCCTGGGCGATCGCGTCGTCGTCATCGTCGCTGACCACCCGACGCAACCCGAGGCGCTCCCGCTCGGCCGCCTCTTCCTCGGTCATGAACTCCCGCGTGCCGAACTCGGGCGGCCGTTCGAACGGCGTGTAGGTCCGGGTGTCCCACATGCCCTGCAGATCCGGATCGCCCCACGCGGTCCGCGGCGACGCGTAGTCGGCCTGACCGGGGTCCTGGGCCTGCCCCGCCGGCGCCGTCCCCGCCGTCGCGATCGCGACCGCCGCGGCAACGAGCAAACACCCTCGAAGTCTCACCGTCCACCTCCTTCCGGGTCGACGAGGCCCCCGTACACGTATTCCTCGGCGAGGTCCACGCACTTGAACTCCAGCAGCCGCACGTGGTCCTCGACCCGGCGGTACAGCGGCAGCCGTATCGTCCAGTGGCGGGTGAAGACCTCGGGATCCTCGATCGTCGCTTCGTACATCATGTGGTAGGGGCTGATGGGCGTGTACCGCTCCACCACCTCCATGGCCGCGCTGTGGTAGTTCCCGGCCCGGTCGAACCACGACAGGTCGTTGAAGCCGGCCACCTCCACGACCAGCGTGTCCCCCTCCCAGCGGCCGTTCGACCATCCCATCCAGCTGTCCACCGGCGCCTCGCTGGTCCCGCCCAGCGGAATGGCGCGGCTGGCGCTCGCGAACTGGTAGGCGATGATCACCCTGTCGGTGCTCTGGATGATCTGGAACGGAAACGGCATGTAGGTGGCGCGCGGCACCCCCGGCAGGTAGCACTTCGCTTCGGGGTCGCCGACCGTGTTCACGTTGTCGTGGTCGACGGCCAGACGCCGCTCGAGATTCTCCCGCTTCCTGGCCAGCGCCTCGGGCCGATAGGGGATCTCGTTGCCCAGGACCACACCCTGCCCGGGCGGCTGCGCCCCCCAGATCCCGAGCAATCGCGGGAACGGCCCGGCCTCCGCGCCGTGGTCCTGCAGATCCCAGTTGGCGGTGGTGAACGCCTGCCAGATTCCACCGAGATTGGGATGGTCCGTGCCCGGCAGACGGGGCGCCACGTATTCGCCTTCCCCGGTCTGGGCGGCGGCGGGCGACGGCGAGAGACCGATGGTCGTCGCCAGGGCCGCCACCAGAATCGACATCGGCATCCAGGCAATGCCACTGAACCGCGTGCCCATCAGGACCTCCTCTCGACCCTCAAGATCACACCCTCTGCGTCAGGGCCTGTTATACACCGGCCGGTTCTCATGCGTGCGATTTTTTGGCCTCGGCCAGGACGCCGCCCGCTTTCCGCGGGGTTCGCCGTCGGAATCGGCACGGTCCCGGTCGGGACGCCATGCGATAATGCGCCTGCTTTCTGCTGCCAACCCAGGAACGAGGACGAAAAAATGGCGCCCGGCACGAGCGGCGCCCGGAGTTCGACATGACACGCCACCTCGAGATCCGCGTCAACCGGCGCCGCGCGCTCCTGCTCGCCGCCATCCTGTGCACCGCCAATCCCCTGTACGGTCAGGAACCCATCGCCGTCGACAACATGAGCACGCCGGAGTCGGCCCTTCACGACCCGGAGGCGGACGTCTATCTGGTGTCGAACATCAACGGCGGGCCGGGCGACCGGGACGACAACGGGTTCATTTCGCGGGTATCGCCGGACGGACAGGTGCTCGACCTGAAGTGGATAGACGGCGCCGACGCCGGGGTGACGCTGCACGCCCCCAAGGGCAGCGCGGTCCATGCCGACCGCTTCTACGTGGCGGACATCGACGTCGTACGCCGGTTCGACCGAACCTCCGGCGAGCCGCTCGGCGAGTGGGCGGTTCCGAACGCCGGCTTCCTGAACGACGTCGCCGTCGGCGCCGACGGTACGGTCTATGTCACCGACACCGGCATCGCGATTACCGCGCAGGGGTTCGCGCCGACCGGCACCGCCGCCATCTACCGGTTCGATGCCGACGGTCAGGCCCAGGCGATCGCGCAGGGCGATGCGCTGGCTCTGCCCAACGGGATCATCGAAGCCCCGCAGGGCCTCCTGATGGTCCCGATCGGCGGCAACACGGTCGTCCGCGTCGCCCCCGATGGCGAGTTGACGGTCGTGGCCGAGCTGCCGCAGGGACAGCTCGACGGCGTCGTCGTGCTGGAAGACGGCTCGCTGGTAGTCTCGAGCTTCGGCGCCAACGCCATCTATCACGTCGCGGCGTCGGGCGCGGTGACCGAGATCATCTCGGATACCCCGGCCGCGGACATCGGCTTCGACCTGGGCCGCAGCCGGGTCCTGATTCCGCAGCTCGACAACAATCGGCTGCTCATTTACCCCGTCGAGCTCGACTGAGGCGGGCGAAGCGTGCGCACGCGCAGGGCCGACGACGATCAGCCGGCCCTGCGAACCGAACGCCAGGGCACGCGTGCGCGCGCACCGGACCGCCTTCTCCGCCGGCCTGCCCCGGCCTGCGCCGTCAGCCGACGAGGGTGATCAGTAGCTCGACGGCAATCAGCTCCTCATCTGCCCCGTCGCGCTCGACCGAGACCGGCACGCGGGCGGACGACCGTGTCGCCGCTGCCGCCGGCCCCGGCCGGACCGGAGGCCGGGCCCGCGCCGTCAGCCGACGAGGGTGATCAGATAGAAGAGTCCCGTCCCGCCCAGCAGCACGATGCCGGTCCACGACAACGCCAGCATCGCCGGGCCGGGCCGATGTTCGGCCGGCATCTCGCCGGAGGTCACCGCACGCAGATTGAGATAGCCGAGCACCGGACCGGTCAGAAACGCCAGCGTGGTGGCGAAGTCGATCATCGTCGTGAGGTTGCCGATGAACAGCCCCATCACGACCAGGGTCAGGGTGACCAGCGCCGCGAGGCTCCACCAGTACACCGGACCGCACGCCGACGGCGCCGGGCCGGTCCCCGTCGAGCGCAGGACCCTGATGGAACGCTCGATGGCGCGGGGGCCGCCGTCGAGCACCGTCAGCGTCGTCGAGAGCATGGTCGTCACCACCGCGACCAGCACGACCGGTCGGGTCCAGCCGCCCAGCGCCGCCGCGTACAGGTCGACCAACTGCGTCGAGAACAACGTCCCTTCCGGCGCGAACGCCTCGCCGGACTGGAACATGACGGCCGCGCCCAGGATCACGAAGGCGAACGCGAGGCCGCCGGTGCCGACGTAGCCGATCAGGAAGTCCTGCCGCGCCGTCTCCACCGAGCACCGCTGCCCCGACGCCTCGTTCTTGGCGAGGGTCCACAACGAGCTCCACACCGAGATGTCGATCGCCGACGGCATCCACCCCGCCAGGGCCAGCAGGAACAGGAACGGCACCGCCGGCCCCACCAGATCGCCCGGCCAGATCGCCAGCGTCGAGAAGTCGGCGCGCGGCAGGCTGACCGCCGCCGCCAGCATCGTGGACACCGCGAGCAGCAGCACGATGATCTTGATGGACAGATCGAGCCCGCGAAACCGGCCCCACCACAGCAGCGCGCAACCCGGCGCCATGACCGCCGCCGCCAGCACCGGCAGCGGCCAGTCGACCCCCAGCGCGAACCCCGTCACATAGGCGGTGAACATCACCACCGTGGCCTGCACGACGCCGCCCGTCAGAATCGTGATGACCAGATAGAGCCAGAGCGCCCACCGGCCGATGCGCGCATACCCCTCGACCAGACTCTGCCCGGTCGCCGCCGCATAGCGCGGCCCGTACTCGAAGAAGGGATACTTCAGCACCAGGGCGAGCAGAATGATCCCGGCCAGCCCGAACCCCGCCGACGCCCCGGCGCGAGTCGACTGGACGAGGTGCGACACGCCGATCGCCGTCGCCGCCCAAAGCAGCCCGGGGCCGAACGCGGCCCACAGGCGGCTGCCGGCGGAATCGGATGTGCGATCCATGCTATCCGTCGATCGCCATCGGCTCGTCGCGGCCGACGACCCGGGTGGCGGGGCCCAGGATCAGGGGGTCGGGGCTCGTCACCGCGTCGGAATTCTTGTCGGGGTAGGGAATGTTCGAGAGGAAGTGCCGCAGGCAGGCGACGCGGGCGCGCTTCTTGTCGTCCGACTTGATGACCGTCCACGGCGCGTCGGCGGTGTCGGTATAGAAGAACATCGCCTCCTTGGCGTCGGTATAGCCGTCCCACTTGTCCAGGGAGGCGAGGTCGACGGGCGAGATCTTCCACTGCTTCAGGGGGTCGGTCTGACGCCGGCCGAAGCGGCGCGCCTGTTCCTCCTGCGACACGGAGAACCAGTACTTGAAGAGCCGGATACCGCTGTTGACGAGCATGCGCTCGAGCTCGGGGCACTGGCGCATGAACTCCAGGTACTCGGAACCGGTGCAGAAGCCCATCACCCGCTCGACGCCGGCGCGGTTGTACCAGGACCGGTCGAACAGGACGATCTCGCCCGCCGCCGGCAGATGCTCGATGTAGCGCTGGAAGTACCACTGGCCGCGTTCGCGCTCGGTGGGCTTCTCGAGGGCCACGACGCGGGCGCCGCGGGGGTTCAGGTGCTCCATGAACCGCTTGATGGTGCCGCCCTTGCCGGCCGCGTCGCGTCCCTCGAACAGGACGACGACCCGGGTCCCCGACTCCTTCACCCACCGCTGCACCTTCAGCAGCTCCGACTGCAAAGCCGCCTTGCGCCGCTCGTAGGCGCCGCGCTTCAACCGATCCTTGTACGGATAGACCCCCTCCCTGAAGACCCGCCGGATGACGTCGGGGTCGTGGTTCGACCCGGACGGCACCACGTCCTCGATGGCCGCGTCCGCCGGCCGGTCGACGGCGGTCGGCCCGGTCTCGCGCGCGCGAGTCTTGCGCGCCTTCTTTTTCTTCTTCTTCGCCGGCGCCTTGGCGGCGGCGCGCCCGGATGGTCGCGCGGTGCTGTCCTCGGTCATGACTTCGCAGGTCCTGACGGCCGGCGCCCACGGGCGGGCGGCCCCGGCGTCACTGGGTGGCCGCGCGCGCTGCCGCCTCTTCGAGGCGCGCGTTCCGGAGGATGTTGGCGAGCCCGTAGTTCCCCTCGTGACAGGCGTACTCGTACATCGCCTGATCGGTCTTCTTCAGCGGGAACATCACCGTCCACGGCGCCACCCACGTGGACGGGTCCTCGGCCGTGATCTCGTACCGGACGGTATCGGGCCCGACGCGGGTGAACCGCTCGACCACGCGCACCGCCCCGGTCGCGCCCCGCAACGTGCCGCCCTCGTCCATATAGTGGGTGGACTCGACGAGCAGCGTATCGCCTTCCCAACGCCCGCGCGCCTCGCCGTGCCACTGGGGAATGCCGGCGGAAGGACGCTGGTCGAGCGGCACGATGCGCGCATCGTGGATCATCTCGGACACGATCACGACGTGGTCGGGCGTCTGCAGAATCTGGTAGTTGTTGTTGTAGGCGCCCGGCAAGCGGGGCGTCCCGAAGGTGATGCACCGCTCGGTCAACCCGCGATGGTCGGCGCCGTCGGCCGGTTGCGCGCGGCGGCGAGCGGACCGTTCGGCGTTGCGGCGGCGGGCCACGTCGGTCAACGGGGGGACCCGCCCGTCCGGCGGATCGACGATCAGCGAGGTGCGCTTGTCCCGGGTCAGCTCGGTGCCGTAATCGAGCCACCACTTCGCATGGACGCTGGGGGCGCGATCGTAGTCGGCCTGCTCCTCGAGCACGCGGGCGGTGTAGACGGCGGCTTCCTCGTCGCTCATCACCGCCTTGCCCGCGAACTCGCCGGGACGCTCGAACGGCGTCATCGTCCGGTAGTCCCAGACCCCCTGCAGGTCGGGCGCGCCCCAGGCGGTCCGGGGAACCTGCCACTCGGCCTCGGCCTCGGCGCCGGCGACGCTCCCGCCACCGAGCTGCGCCGCCGCCCCCGACGCCACAAGCACGCACACGCTCCACGCCGCTGCGATCCGAGCTCCGCACACCCAGGCGCTCCTGCGCATTTCGTTCTCCCTGCCTCCCTGAGACCGGCCCGCCCGCGGACCGCACCCCCGTCCTCGGACGAGGTCAGCGACACCCGGGCGGCGTCACTCCCGTGCACGATAGCACCCCGGGCCAGCCGGAGTCACGCGCCCGCGGGCCGGTGGCAGACCCCGCGTCGCGCCAGGGCCGGCGCGCCAGCGAACGGCAAGGCGCCCGGGCGGCCCGGGCGCGATGTGGGAGACATCCGGCCTGCGTGAGAGCAGAGCAACGCGGCTCAGTCGGAACAACGCCGCCGGGCGGGATGCATCGCCGCTCGAATGCAGAGGGGCGCACGGACGGCCAGGGCAACCGGTGGCGGCACCACGCCGCGCGGGTTGAAGGGCGCGCGGACGATCGCCATAATCCCGTGAGTCCGAATCCCGACGCGCTTCAAGGAGAGCCACATGCCCAAGTCCGCTTCCGCCCTGCTGTTCGTCCTGCTGGCGTCCACCGCCGGGGCCCAGGACGCCCCCGAGGCGACGGACGTCACGTCGGCGGACATCCAGAAGTTCATCAACGCGCTTCCCCGCGACGCCGTCAGCGACCGCCCGATTCGCGTCGTCGAGGTCACCGGCGACTACCGGGTGGGCGTGTACGGCGTCTTCCGCCCGCAGTCGCCGCTCGGGGGCGCGAACCTGCACCAGGTGAACACGACCGAGATCTACTACATGGTGGAGGGAGTCGCCACGCTGGTGACCGGGGGCGAGCTGATCGACCCGACCCAGGCCCCCAACAGCACCAGCCTCCGGGGCTCCGGCATACGCGGTGGGGTGTCGCGGCGCGTCACCAAGGGAGACGTCGTCATCATCCCGGGGCATACCCCGCACTGGTGGAGCGAGCTCGAGACCGACATCGAGTATCTGATCTTCCGGCCCGATCCGGACAACCGAATACCGCTCCGCTAGGCGTCTGCGCCGTAGAACGCGCGGATTCCTGGAGGGTTGAGTTGCCGTGAGAATTCCGTACGGGCGCCGAACTCTCATGCCTTCGGGGTGGCCACGCTTCGGAGTGGCCGTGAGGTTCAGGCGGCAAGCGGAGCCGCCAGGCAACGACTGCGGCCGGATTGGCCGGTCGTCGCGGAGCGGGCCGGGCGGCGTTGACAACGTCCGCGTGTACCCACAAACTGACGTTCTTTCTGCGGGTTACGGAACTTCCGACGTACGGACCAGGAGTCCGGTGGCGTGCACCGAGACCGGCGAGGCGCCCGCATCGCCGGTCGAATGCCGCGGGGCTCTCGCCGCCGACTCCCAGGGTTGAGGACGCATGATGGTGAACAGCGCAGTACGAAAGACGGCAGGATGGAAAGCCGGGGCATTGGGGTTGATCGTCGCCCTGGCCCCCGGCGGGACGGACGCCGCGGCCCAGGACCACGCCGGCCAGTACGAACAGGCGGACATCGAGTTCGGGGCGCGCCTCTACGACGCCAACTGCGTGCGGTGCCACGCCGAGACCGGCGATGCCGTCGCCGGGGTCGATCTCGCCGCCGGGGAGTACAGCCGGGCCGGCTCCGACGGCGAGCTGACGGCGCTGCTCCGGGCCGGCATCCCCGGGACCGCGATGCCGCCGAACGAATTCACCGGTTCCGAGCTCACCGGCCTCGTGTCGTATCTCCGGACGATGCGCGACTTCGACCTGAGCGCCGTCGCGGTGGGCGACGAGGCCCGGGGCCGCGGCCTGTTCGCCGGCAAGGGCGCCTGCGCATCGTGCCACCGCGTGTACGGCGCGGGCTCGCGCACGGCGCCGGATCTGAGCGAGATCGGGGCGGTTCGCACCGCCGCCTACCTCCAGCGGTCGCTGCTCGACCCCACCGGCTCGATGCTTCCGGTGAACCGGCCGGTGCGCGCGGTCCTGGCCGACGGGACGGTCCTGACCGGACGCCGGCTCAATGAGGACACCTACACGATTCAGATGCTCGACCAGGACGAGCGCCTGCGGTCGCTCGAGAAGGCGGACCTGCGCGAGCTGACGGCCGGCGCGGAGTCGCCGATGCCGTCCGCGATGGACCAGCTCGACGACCAGGAAGTGGCCGACGTGCTCGCCTATCTGCTCACGTTGAAGGGACTGTGACCACCATGTCGACCATGACCTTGTCCAGGCGCACCCTCGTCCCAATGCTGCTCGCCGCCGCGCTGCCCGCCGGCGCCGCCGGGCAGGTGACGTTCGACCGACTCCTCAACGCCGACGCCGAGCCGCACAACTGGCTGACCTATTCCGGCACCTATTCGAGCAACCGGCACACCACGCTGGACCAGATCGCGCCCGACAACGTCGATCAGCTCGAGCTGTCCTGGATCTTCCAGGCCAACTCGCTCGAGCCGTTTCAGGCCACTCCCCTCGTCGTCGACGGAATCATGTACCTGACGGAGCCCGTCAACAACGTGGTGGCGCTCGACGCGAAGCGCGGCAGCGTGTTCTGGAAGTACGAGTACACGCCGTCTCCGCTGGCGCGGCCCTGCTGCGGGGCGGTCAACCGGGGGCTGGCCATTCTCGACGACACCCTGTTCCTCGCCACCATCGACGGCAACCTCATCGCGATCGACGCCATCGGCGGCACGCCGATCTGGAAGACGACCGTGGCCGATCCCGCCGAAGGCTACGCCCTGACCCTGGCCCCGCTCGTGGTCAAGGACAAGGTCATCGTCGGGGTCGCCGGCGGAGAGTTCGGCATCCGCGGCTACATAGACGCCTATGACGCCGCGACCGGCGAGCAGGCTTGGCGGTTCTACACCATTCCGGGTCCCGGCGACCCGGGGCACGAGACCTGGGAGAACGACGCGTGGCGCACCGGCGGAGCGTCGGCCTGGCTCACCGGTTCGTACGACCCCGACCTGGACCTGACCTATTGGGGCATTGGCAACCCCGGACCCGACTGGAATCCGGCGCAGCGTCCCGGCGACAACCTCTACTCCGACTCGGTGGTGGCGCTGGACCCGGACACCGGCGAGCTGGAGTGGTACTTCCAGTTCACGCCGAACGACCCCTACGACTACGACTCGGTGCAGATTCCGGTGCTGATCGACGCCCCCGACGGCGCCGGCGGCACCCTCAAGCTGATGCTCTGGGCCAACCGGAACGGCTTCTTCTACGTGCTCGACCGCGAGGACGGCCGGTTCCTCAACGGGACCGACTTCGTGCCGGTGAACTGGGCCAGCGGGCTCGACGACAGCGGCCGGCCGGTGCAGACCCCGCAGCCTCCGGGCGCCACGACGTTCCCCGGCGTGCAGGGCGGCACCAACTGGTACTCGCCGTCCTACAGCCCCCGGACCGGTCTCTTCTACGTCTCGGCCTGGGAGGCGTACGGGTCGGTGTTCGAAGCCCAGGAGCAGGAGTACCAGCCCGGCCGCGTCTTCCTCGGGGGCCGGCCCGCCAATCCGTTCGGGGCCGGCGCCAACGTGCCCGGCCTGCGTCGCGGGCACATCAACAACTGGACCGACGCGGCCGGCGGCGGTGCGGTCATCGCGATCGATCCGCGCACCGGCGAGCAGCAGTGGCGGGTGGCGATGACCGACGTCACCAGCAGCGGCATCCTCACCAGCGCGTCGAACCTGCTGTTCACCGGCAACCGCGAGGGCGACTTCCACATCCTGCACGCCGAGACCGGCGACGTGCTGTGGCGGAAGCCCCTCGGCGGCATGATCGCCAACGGCCCGATGAGCTACATGGTCGACGACCGGCAGTACGTCGCCGTGGCGGCGGGACACTCGATGTTCGTGTTCGCGCTCGAGGAGTGACTGCACCCGCCAGCAATTCGGGGGCACCGAGGCGTCGGCCAGGTGCCCCTGAATTGCGCAGGAACCGCACCTCCGCCGCTCCCTCGACCAACCGACGCAGGCGATCGGCGGTGTGGGCCGCGGCGAAAACTGGAGATGCCATGGTTAGTCTCCCCATCGCCATGGCATCAGCAGCAGCAACACCGCCGCTACCTCGACAGCGGCCAGAGCCAAATGAGGGAAAGCCTCGGCACCTCTTGGGCCCAATCGGTGGAGTTGCCCCATCTATGCTGAGCTCCGCATAGATGGGGCAACCTCAGTCTCGACGTACGTCTGTTGGGTGCACGGCGACAGCTGCCGTACCTGCATGTCTTCGATCATGCGTTGACGAAGAGATGGCATGAGACGCTCCTCTGCGAAGGACCTGGGGGATTCCAGGCGCTCGCAGAGCAGCGTATGGCAAGGACGGAGGACCGGCTGCAGCGGTGAGACAGGCTGGCCGGATGCCTCAGAGTCGGCGGGTCGATTCAGCGTCTACCGCGAAGCGGTTTGCTGCGAAATTCCGGTGGTTGTCCAGACAGACGAATCCCACCACGACGGGAAGTCGAATGCAGGAGCGACGGTGGAGGCGGTGTCCCGTGGCGACGTCTCGACCTTGCGGCTGCCCCTTGTGCCGGTCGTCGAGGCGTAGCGCCGGGAGCACGTGGGGACAGATGGACCTCAGCGCATCGGTACGGTCCTCTCGGGCCAGCGCACCGAGACGGTGCCGTCGTCGTTGCTGACGAGGATGTCGAACTTCCGCAGCGTGCGCAGCCAGCGGGGCGCGTTGCGCTTGACGAGGAGCGCGTCGTAGTCGGTGGCCGGGTCGCGGTAGGGGGTGCCGTCCCGCAGGACCGCGAAGGCGCAGCGTGCGAGCTTGTGGGCGGTGGCGACGACGGCGCGCTTGTAGCCGCGGCGCACGGTGAGCGCCTTGTGGTGCGCCTGGAATTGGCAATTCTTGGTGCGCGCGGCGGCATGGGCGCACTCGACGAGCACGGCTCGCAGCGTGCGGCTGCCGCGGCGGGCGCGCCCCGTGCGACGCTTGCCGGCGCTCTCGTTGTTGCCGGGACACAGCCCGGCCCACGCGGCGAGGCGACTGGCGGCGCCGAACACGCTCGGGTCGGGACCCATCTCACTCAGGATGGCGCAGGCCGACGTGTGGTCGATGCCGGGGATGGTTTCCAGCAGGCGGCACTGCTCAGTGTGGTCGGCGAGGGCGTTGTCGATGTGCCGGTCGAAGTCCTGCACGCGCCGGTCGAGGTCGTCGTGTCCGCGGATCAGGTCGGCGAGCAGGAGGCGGTCGGTCTCGCACAGTGTCAGGCGCAGGGCATCCCCGAGCAGCTCCAGGTGCGAGCGAACGTGCCTGCTGAGCGAGTCCAGGATGTCCGCGCGGGGCCGTCGGGCGACCAGGCCGTCGAGGATGCGCCGGCCATTGAGGCCGAAGATGTCGCTGAGCACGCCCCCGATGCGGATGCCGCTCCGGTCGAGGACCTTCTGCACCCGGTTGCGCACCCGGCTGCGCTGCCCGACCAGCGTGCGCCGATGGCGGACCAGATTCCGCAGGTCGCAAAACGCCTCGTCGGGCACGAAACTGGGCCGTCCGAGCCCGAACTGACACACCCGGGCCAACCAGCGGCTGTCTTCGATGTCGGTCTTGCGGCCGCGCAGTTGCCGCACGTGCTGCGCGTGCAGCAATTGCGCGTCGATGCCGGCCGCGGTGAGTGCGCGCCACGGCGCCTGCCAGTAGACGCCGGTCCCCTCCAGGGCCGCCGCCTCGACGCGGTGGCCGGTCAGCCAAGCGACCAGGGCGTCCAGGCCGCTTGCCAGCGCACGGAAGGTGCGTGTCTCGCAGGTCGGTTCACTACCGGGCGCCGCACACAGCCGCACCGTGGCCGTGATCTCCATCTTGTGCACGTCGAGTCCCGCGGCGCGGGGATGGACAACGTGCAGGTCATCGTTCCTCATCGGTTCGCCTCCTGTAGGGGTACCGGGCGTGGCGGAGGCGGGGCGGTCGGTCGGACGGAGAACTCGCGCCCTGAGGGCGCGGTGCACTTTGCTGCACGTCCACGGCGTGAGGCCGGGTACATTGCGGGGCTCGACGCCGACCGACCAGGTCAGTTTAGTCTCGGGGAAAACGTCCACCATTCCGCAGTAACGACCACTGTCCTGCCTCCGCCCCTATTCTGCCGCGGCCTACACAACGGCACCGAGGCGATTGCCGGACGGTCATCCATTTCATGCCTTCGGGGCGGTGAGGTGGGACCCACCATGACCGTTTAGTCCAACCCCGGTTATTGGACCCAAGACGGTTTCAATCCGAGAAAACGCTCCGTCGCGACGACCCGCGGGGGCGCGGCCGAAGGGGAGGGTGGCGAGGACGTCGGGCCTCCGAAACGGGCGGGACGACCCCTCCCCTGTTTCACCGTGTCCTTGTAGCCGCGGGCTATAGGCCCTTCGAGGAGCCCTCCTACGGCAGCGCCAGCGCGATCCACTCGCCGGGATGGGCCAGCGAGCCGATGGGCAGCACGATGTACTGCTTCTCCCCATGCATGTAGGTGATGGGCGAGCCGACGTTGCCGGCCGGGAACGTGGTCTCCCACACCACGTCGCCGGTCACCTTGTCGAACGCGCGGAACCCCTTGCCGGCGTCGGGACCGGCGCCCGGCGGGGTGCGGACCATGATGGGGTCGCCCTCGCTGACGAACAGCAGGCTCCTGGTCAGCAGGGTCATCGCCCGACCCGGCTGTCCCAGCGGCGGCAGGTCGAGGTGCGCGATCTCCGGGTGGTCGCGAGGACCGTCGCCGTTGGCGACCATCCAGACGTGGTCGCCGGTGTTCATGTCGATGGCGGTGATGCGGCCGTAGGGAGGCTTGAGCAGGGGCAGCCCGCGCGGCCCCTGGGGGAACGCGCGAGTGCCGCGGGTGTAGCGCACGTTCATGCGATCCGGGTTGCCGGGAGTCAGGTCGGCCGCGAACGTCCCGGTCACCGACGGCACGTAGAGCATGCCGGTCTCCGGGTCGAAGCCCGCGCCGCCCCACTCGGCCCCGCCGACCGAGCCGGGAAGCTGCAGCGTGCCCTTGCGGTCGCCGTCACCGTCGCCACGAATCGACGGCGGGGTGTAGATCTCCCCGAGCACGAACGGCTCGGCGAGCTCGATGGCCTCGGCCCGCAGCTCGGGCGTGAAGTCGACGAGCGTGTCGACAGAGATGCCGTGCACGTCGAACGGCGCCGGTTTGGTCGGGAACGGCTGGGTGGGCGAGATCCACTCGCCGGGGGTGTCCGAGCCGGGCACCGGTCGCTCGACGATCGGCCACACCGGCTCGCCGGTCACGCGGTCGAACGTATAGGCGATGGCCTGCTTGGTGAGCTGCACCACCGCCTTGATCTCGCGGCCGTCGACCACGATGTCCATCAGGATCGGCGCGACGTTGTTGTCGTAGTCCCACAGGTCGTGGTGCACGGTCTGGAAGTGCCACACCATCTCGCCGGTCTCGGCCCGCACGCAGACGAGGCTGTTGGCGTAGAGGTTGTTGCCGGGACGGTGCCCGCCGTACATGTCGTTGCTGGGCGCCCCTGTCGGCAGATAGACCAGACCGAGCTCCTCGTCGGCGCTCATCATCGTCCAGACGTTGCCCATGCCCGAGTACTCCCACGAGTCGTCGAGCCAGGTCTCGACCCCGGGCTCGCCGGCCCGGGGAATCGGGTTCCAGGTCCACCGCAGCGCCCCCGTCCGAGCGTCGTAGGCGCGCACGTAGCCGGGACGGTTCTCCATCGTCAGAGGATGGTCGGCCATCGCCTGTCCGACCACCACCACGTCGCGCACGACGAGGGGCGGCGAGGTGTAGTTGAAGTCGACGAGCTCGGCGGTGTCGGCGAAGACCCGGAGGTCCACCTTGCCGGCGTCGCCGAAGCCGGGGATCAACCGGCCGGTCTCCGGGTCTGTCGCCAGCAGGTACGGCGGCCGCACCGACAGGATGCGGCCGGCCCCGGCATCGTCCTCCCAGTAGCCGACCCCACGGTTCGCGGCGCCCCGCGGGGTCTCGTCGTCGCCGAGGAACGGCAGGTCCTGCACCCAGCGGGTCTCGCCGGTCGCGGGGTCGAATGCCTCGACGAGGCCGATGCCGTTCGAGGCGTACAACAGGCCATCGACCATCAGCGGCGTCGACCGCAGGTTGTTCGAATAGCGGAGGTTCTCCCAGCGCGCGTGCAGGCTCGCGTCGACGGCGGGCCGGCGCCAGACGATCTCCAGATCGTCGACCGTCTCGGCGTTGATCTGATCGAGCGGCGCGTAGCGGGTGAACCCGCTGTCGCCGCCGTGGACGCGCCACTCGCCGCTGGTGCCTTGCTGGCCAGCCGCGGACCCGGCCAGCACCAGGATGCCCAGCAACGCCGCACCCGCCGCCCGGCCGGGTCTTGCCGTCGTTTCGTTCGCCATCGGTTTCCCCGTTTCTCGCGTGTCCCGCCCCTGGCCCGGAAAGCGTCACCCTGCGGCTCCGCCCGCCCCAACCAACCCTCCAGGAGTCCCGCCCTTCCACGGCGCAGACTCCTGGCCCGGGAAAGTCGCCTTGCGGCTACGCCCGCCCCCACCAACCATCCAGGAGTCCCGTCGCTCCTCGACGCAGACGCCTAGCGGAGGGCCGAGAACTCGGTCGGCACGAGCATCCGCGCGTCGATCGTGTCGACCAGCTTCCGGTCCTCGGAGCGCTCGGCCGAGATGATGATCCGCTGGAACTCCGGGTTTTCGCCGAGCGCTCCCCACATCTCGTCCCGCGCCTCGAGCGTCGGATAACCCAGCATGTAGACGAACGTGTCGTCGGTGTCGTCACCGGTGGCCGCGTTCCAGTACCCCACGTTCTCCATGCCCGCCTGCTCGAACATGGCGGAGGTGTGGTCGCGGAACCGGTCGGACAGCTCGCCGCGCTTTCCGTCGACCGCCTTGTAGACGCGCAGCTCGAACACCTTCGACTCCGGCTGCTGGGCCGACAGCCCCCAAGCCATCCCGAACACGCCGAATGCGCAACCCACCGCGGCCAGCGTCTTCCAAATCCTCATCGCGAACCTCCCGGTCTCGAGTCGTCCGATTTCACCCTCCGCCCGCGCCCGGCGCCGGCGGGGTGCCCGCCCATGGCCGTTTGGCGGCTCCGCCGCCGCCTTGCCGCGCCGCCGCCCCAACCAAGCCTGCAGGACTCCACGCCGTTTCACGACGCCGAGTCCTGCGCCATTGCAAACGGTTCCGCGGCCGGTGTCAAGCGGACCGGCGAGGGGGGCGACGGCCGCGGCCAAGGCCCCGCCGCATTCGACGGGTCGACGCGGGGTTCCGCCGCCGGTGTCAAGCGGACCAGCGCAGGGTAAGATGACGCCCGCATGGTCGACACCGCGGTGGTCCGCGTCTCCGGCATCCGGAAGACCTACGGCAAGACGGTGGCCGTGGACGATGTCTCGTTCAAGGTGCAGGCCGGCGAGATCTTCGGTCTGATCGGACCGAACGGGGCCGGGAAGACCACGACCATGGAGTGCGTCGAGGGCCTGCGGCAGCCCGACCGGGGACGCATCGAGGTCCTCGGGCTCGACCCCATCCGGGACGCCGGCGCCCTCCAGCCCCGCATCGGCGTGCAGCTCCAGGAGGCGCAGCTCCAGAAACGGATCAAGGTCTGGGAGGCGGTGGACCTGTGGGCCGCCCTCTACGACACGTCGCTCGACGGAGACCGGCTGCTCGATCAGCTCGGACTCACCGACAAGCGCGACGCGTGGTTCATGACGCTGTCCGGGGGACAGAAGCAACGGCTGTTCATCGCCCTGGCCCTGATCAACGCGCCCGAGCTGGTGTTCCTCGACGAGCTCACCACCGGCCTCGACCCGCAGGCCCGGCGGGCCATCTGGGACCTCGTGCGGGGCATCCGCGACCGCGGCCAGACCGTCTTCCTGACGACTCACCTCATGGAGGAGGCAGAGCGGCTGTGCGACCGGGTCGCCATCATCGAGCACGGGCGCATCGTCGACCACGACACGCCGGCCGGGCTCGTCGCCCGGCACTGCCCACAACGAAGCGTGGTGGTGACCACCGCCCACGACGACGCGGCGGCGCGGTTCGCGGGGCTGGGCTCGGCCGACGCGGTCGCCCGGGACGGGGACCGGCACACCATCCGCGGTCGCGGCGGCGACCTCGTGACCGAGGTCATTCACTGCCTCTCGGAGCACCGCATGCGGGTGACCGAGTTCCGGACCGAGGAGCCGACGCTCGAGGACGTCTTCCTCTCGCTGACCGGCCATTCCATCCGCGACTGACGGAGGCCGCGACCCGGCTCCGTCCGACACGATGCCCCCACACCTTCCGCTGCGCGGCCTCGGCAAGCTCACCTGGCTCGAGATCAAGATCTTCGTGCGCGAGCCGATGGGCCTCATCGGATCGGTGGTCATCCCGGTGATGATGTTCCTGGTGCTGGGGCGCACCTTCGGCCCGCGCCTCGCCGACGCCGCCTCGCCGGCGGCCGTCCTCCTGCGTACCGGCCTCCCGGTCTTCGTGGCCGTCTTCATCGCCATCAGCGCGGTGCTGTCGCTGGTCGCGATCATCGCCATCTATCGCGAGGGCGGCATCCTCAAGCGCCTCCGGGCGACCCCCCTCAGCCCCGTCACCATTCTCGTGACCCACGTGCTGGTGAAGCTGCTCCTGACCGCGGTCACCGTCCTCCTGATGATTCTCGCGGGGCGGCGCTACTACCCCGCCGGCGCCGACGTTCCGCTGTTCTCCTTCTCGGTGGCGCTGCTGTTCAGCACCTGGAGCATCCTGTCCATCGGCTTCATCGTCGCCAGTCTCGTGCGCACCGCGCGGTTCGCCCCGCCGCTCGGCAGCCTCGCCCTCTATTCGATGATGCCGTTCTGCGGGCTGTTCTTCCCGATAGACGCGCTCCCGCCAGCGATGCAGGCGATCTCCCGGGTGGTTCCGCTGACCTATGCCGTCTCCCTGCTGTCGGGCATCTGGCAGGGCGACCCCTGGTCGGCGCACCTCGGCGACGTCGCCGCCCTGCTAGTCGTCTTCGGCGTGTGCACGCTGATCGCGTCGCGAGTCTTTCGGTGGGAGTGAGGCGGGCGGGTCAGCGTTCCGGCGGCGTCCACTCGCGGGCGAGCCGGCGTCCCTCCGCCATCTGCTCGGCGGTGATCGCGGACGCCAGCTCCGCGCGCTGGCCGGCGTAGAGGCGCCAGTCGGGGGCGCCGACGCTGGCCTGCCAAGCCAGCTCCATCCACATGGCGGCGAGAACCGGGTCTGTCTCGACCCCGGCGCCGTAGAGGTACAGGGAGCTCAGCGCGGCCTGGGCCGGCGGATAGCCCTGCTCGGCCGCCGACCGGTACCACCGCGCCGCCGCCGCGTCGTCGCCGGTGACGCCGCGGCCCCGGAAGTGGAGGAGGCCCAGGCTGTACTGCGCCGGCGCGTAGCCCTGCTCGGCCGCCAGCCGGGTCCAGCGGGCGGCCTCGGCGTCGTCTTGCGGCACGCCCTCTCCGACGTAGTAGCGCCGCCCGACGTCCGCCTGGGCGACCGCGTCTCCCTGCTCCGCCCTCTCGCGCAGGCCGTCCGGGAGCTGGCCGGCGGCCATCGGCAGCGCCGCCGCCAGGAGAACGAGCGCCGCCATCGCCGGAAGCCGGTTCTTGGTGGCAGCGACACCGTCACCGCAGTGCGCGTCCCTGTCGGACTCCACTACTGCCTGGATCACCTGCATGAGAGACTTCGCGACCTCGTCACCGATCGGCGCACAGCGTGTCGTCGACGATCACCGCATGCGCATAGGCGATGCACGCCCGGATGTCCTCGGCTTCCAGCTTCGAGTAGTCGTCCAGGATCCCTTCCGGCGTGACCCCTTGCGCCAGCAGGCTCAGGATCAGCTCCACCGACAGCCGCATATCCCGGACTATCGGCTTGCCGCCGAAGACATCCGGCCGTACGGTGATGCGTTTCAACAGTTCGGAGTGGCTCATGCTTCTGTACTCCGTTGTCTGGCGCACCGTCGGCCGCGGGCGGCCAGCATCCGGGGCCGGAAGCCCGTCGAGAAGCTCAACCGGACCTTCAGCGCGAGCTCGCGGCGTCGTTGCTGATGCGGTAGAGCTTCGATTGGGTCCGTAGAATCAGGCTGCCGCGCGCGACCGCGGGGGTGGCGAGGGCCATCTCGTTGAGCGAGTTGGTGTGCAGCAGCTCGAACTCGGAGCCCGCGCGGACGACGAAGGTGTCGCCGTCCTCGCCGAGCAGGAACACCCGGCCGTTGTACCCCCAGGGCGAGGCGGTGAACCCCGTGCCGGGGCGGACGCGGGTGCGGCCGTAGATCTCGCGGCCGGTGCGGGCGTCGTGGCTCAGGAGGAACCCGCGGTCGAGCAGGGTGTAGTAGGCGCCCTGGTAGACGAGGGCCGAAGTGTTGTAGGTGCCCAGCATGGGCTGGTACCAGACGACGTAGTCGTTGCCGCTCTCGCCCGGCGCGAGCGAGATGTCGCCCGAGGCGCCGGCGCGGATTGCGTAGACCGGCCGCGGCATCCCGCCGGGATAGCCAGAGCTGATGTAGACCAGCCCGTCGCGGGCGAACGGGGTCGGGACGACGTTGGCGGTCATCCCCCCGATCTCCCACAGCACGTTGCCGTCGAGGTCGTAGGACCGCACCCGGCGGCGACCCGCGGTGACGATCTCGGTCCCCAGGTCGTTCTCCCACACGAACGGGCTCGCCCAGTTCTCGTTCTCGTCGCGCTCGACCCGCCAGACCTCGTCGCCGGTGCGGGCGTCGAGGGCGAGCAGGAACGACCCGGTGGTGTTGTCGTTGACGACGTACAGCCGCCCGTCGTGCAGGGCGGGCGAGGCGGCGGTCCCGAACCGCTGCCAGCCGTTGAAGACGCCGAGCTCTCGGGTCCAGACCACGTCGCCCTCGAGATCGAGGGCGGCCACGAGGCCGATGGTCCCGAAGTAGACGTAAAGCCGCTCGCCGTCGGTCACTGGCGTCTCCGACGCGAAGCTGTTCTTGATGTGCCGCTCGATGGCCGGCACCGCCGAGTACAGCTCGCGCACCCAGCGGACCTCTCCGGTCGAGAAGGCGACGTCGTAGACGAACCACCGGTGCGCGGCCGCGGCCGGGGTGGCCCCGAAGTCGGCCCCGGGGTCGTACAGCCCCGGCTGCGGGGGCGGTTCATCGCCGGCGCTGACCGCGGTGGTCACGAAGACGTGGTCGTCCCAGACGACGGGCGAGCTCCAGCCCAGACCCGGCAGGTCGGCGACCCAGGCAACGTTCTCGGTCTCGCTCCAGGTCTCGGGCAGCCGGGGGTCGTCGGCGACCGCGCCGGCGCTCGGGCCGCGGAACCCCGGCCACTGGCCGGGCTGGGCCGCCGCGGTGGCGGCGAGCCCCGTGACGAGGGCGGGGGCCAGGACGAATGCCGTGAGCCGAGTGCCGCGCATGGAATCCTCCTAACGCCGCGACGCCGCCCGAGCCGGGGTGCGCCTGTCGTCCGGTGTCCGCCAGGAACTGGCGGCGAAACCGCCGCGGGGGCATCGCCACGGGCTCAAGGCGGGAAGCCGCCGCCTGCGACTCCGCCGCCGCCTCGCGCCGCCGCCCGCCCCAAACAACCCTCCAGGGAGTCGCCGCCTCCTGCAGGAGGCGGCGCCGTGCCACGACCCAGACTCCTAGTACGCGTCCAGCCCCTCGGTCAGCTCGATATAGGTGCCGAACGGGTCGGTGAAGAAGGCGATGCCGAGGTTCAGCGCGGCGATCTCGGTGTAGGGACGGTCGAAGACGATGCCCTTGGCCTCCAGCTCGCGGCAGAACGCCTCCAGGCCGTCAACCTCGAAGCCGATGTGGTCGAGCACGGTCCCCTGGGTCCCCGCCGGGGTCTCCGCCGACCCCGAGAAGGTCAGGTTGACGCCGGGCAGATCCGCCTCCTGGAACGCGCCGCGCATGCCGCGCGCCGCGCCGAACGTGTCGACGTACCACGCCTGCATCTCATCGACGGAGCCCGCGAAGTGCAGGTGGTGCAGGGCCATCGGGGGATCGGTCGCACTTTGCACGAACTCGACCTTCACGTCGTCGGGGGCCATGGTGTAGGCGATGTAGGTGTCCTGGTCGGCGATGTGGGCGAGGCCGTCCTCGACGGCGAGGGCCGGCGGCAGCTCGTCCCGGGTCACTATCGGGTAGCCGGCCGCCCGCACCTTCTCGACCGTCGTCCGGGTGCTCGGCACCGAGAAGCCGATGTGGTTCACCGCCGTGCCCTTCGTGCCGCCGGTCGGCTCGCCCTCGCGCATGAACACCAGCACGTTGGGGAACCTGACGATCTCGAGCGTGCCGACGGTGACCAGCTCGCCGCCCAGGGTGTCGACCCAGAACCGCTTGTGCGCGTCGATGCTGGTCACGACCAGGTGATGGTGCCCGTACACGATCGGCCCGTCCTGGGCCGCCGTCAACTGCGCCGCCGCCGGCGAGGCGCCGCCCAGCACGAGCAACCCGGCCGCCGCCGCCACTGCGATCGTCTTCGTCATCTGAGATTCCCTCCACGCTCTTCCCGGGCCAGTTCGCTTGCAGACAGGCCCCGCGCATGGTGCGAGGCCCGCCCGGTCGCCGATACGGGCCCGGCGGATGGTTCGAAACCCGCTCAGTCGCTGATGCGGGCCCAGCGTATGGTGCTCTGCACCTCGCGCCCCTCGTCGTCGGTGGCCGGGGGCGGCATCAGGTTCAGGTGCGTATCGGTCAGCTCGAAGAAGCGCTGCGCGTCGGTGCCGCTCTGGCCCGGGTCCTCGTTGCCGATGCGGTGGTGCACGAGGTAGCTCTCCTCCTCGTTGACCGAAAACGGCCCGAAGTAGCTGCCGTACGTGTCCACCACGGCGAGCGCCTCCTCCGCCGTCGGATCGTCGCCCGCGTAGGGCTGGCGGCCGGCCCGCATCAGGTGCACCGACATGTGGCCCGACGGCGCGTAGGCGATGTACGCGGTCTCGTACTGGTCGGCGGGCACCGACTCGCCGTCGCTGGCCTCGCGCGTCACCGATTCGACCCGGTAGAAGCCGAAGAGCCGCCGGTGGGTGTCGGTGAGCTCGGCGTCCGGCAGGTCCGGCAGCCGCTCCCAGGTGATGAACGACCGCGCGCCGTCCTCGCTCGCCGGCGGCTGAAGAATGAGGTTGCCGCCCTCGAGGGTGAAGAACCGCTGATAGTCGGACCCCGCGCCGTCCGGGTTCAGGCTGCCCTCCAGGTGGTGGGTGACGTAGCCTTCGGCCTCGTTGACGCTGTAGCGTCCGAAGTAGGACGAATAGCTGCCGAGTTGGGCGAGCGCCTCATCGGGGGTCGGCCCGCCCTCGGAGTACGGCTCCCGGGCCGGGCTCATCAGCGTCACCCCCATGTAGCCGGTGGCGTCGTACGTGATGTAGCCCACCCGATCCTCGCGCGGCTCGCCGATCAGCTCCCCGTCGGCGTCGCGGCGCTCGCTGCGCACCAGCGACCACGCGCCCGCGAAGCGGTCCATCGGGTTGGCCGCCGCCGCGTCCCCGACCGCTGCCTCCTCTGCCGGCGCGGAGCCGCCGCATCCCGCGAGGGACATCAGGCCCATGAGGCCGAGCACCGCGAATCGCGTCCTGTGCATCGCTCTCTCCTTCCCCCCGACGTCTACGGCGTCACCGTCACCGTCACGTCGGCCGGCGTGTAGAGGTAGCCGTCGTCGGCCATCGCCCTGATCACGTAGGTGCCCGGCTCGTTGAAGCGGGCGGTGGTCACGATTCGTCCGTCTTCGGGCAGGGGCGGCGGCGTCCACCCCGGCGTGTGGTCGACCATCGGCCGGACGAACGGATCGAAGTCGACCGTCCCCGGGCCGCGGTACTGGATCCAGGCCAGCCGCAGCCCCAGGGCGTTGCGCCGGCCCGGGGGGCGGCTGTTGCGCGCCGGACGCATCTCGGGCACGCCGTCGTCGGCGATCACCGCGGTCAGCGACAGCGTCTCGCCGACCGCGACGGTGCGCCGATCGCCTTCCGGCAAGGTGATCGACGGCGCGTCGTTCTCGATCTCCGGAGCGCCGCCGCCGGCGCGGTTCATCGCGATCACCTGCTCGTCGATAATCTGCTCGGGCACCAGCCACCCGACGGCGCGGTCGGTCCGGCCGTGGGCGGTCACCGTCCAGACCAGCTCCTTGTCCCCCCAGTCGGCCGGCACCCGCACCCGCCACGCGAAGCGCTGCCGGCGCGGGTAGAAGTACGCCGGCTGCCCTTGATCGAGATCGCCGGGCTCGAGGAAGTTGTCAGGCCCGACCGGCACGCTCAGCTCTTCTTCGAAGTTCCGGTTCAGGTACCCGAACACCATGTTGAAGCTGCCGTCCGGGTTCTGCTCCCATCCCTCGAAGACCGGCTGCAGATTCTGGCCGCTGTGGTAGTTCTGCGCGGTTGCGGCGGGCGCCGCCGCCAGGAGCGCGAGCCCCGACAGACCCGCCGCCACCACGACCCCGAACACGCCTCGAGCCGGCATCCGCATGTTCCGCCCTCCCTGTCGCCGCCCTCGAAGAACCCTCACCGGTCGGCGCCTATTCGCTGTTGGTGCGCCTCCGCTCGGCCAGCTTCTGGGCGTAGACGTCCTCGGGCATGTGGAAGAAGCTCATCCAGGCGAAGCTCATGTCGTCGATCGACCGGTTGCCGAACCCCACCCAGTTCTTGGGGTCGGGGTTGTAACGGTTGGCGGCGGTGTTGTCGTGCCAGCCCATGACGTGAAGGATCGTGCCCGCCGGAAGCAGCGGGGCCATCTCGTCCGCGTAGTTGTAGACGATGTGCCAGCCGAAGTTGTGCCCGGTGCAGCTCAGCGTCTCGATCAGGCCGTTGGGATGGATGGCCTCGACGCACATCCGCTTCCCGCGGATGTGCATGTGAGGCTGGAACGCGGTCACCTGGGTCGGCTCGGGCAGCACGTAGTAGCCGTCGCTGCGCACGTTGTCGGCGCCGGCAGGGATGTCGAGGGTGTCGAAGCTGTCGCCGACGTGCCGCGAGATCAACACGCGGTCGGGCACGGTTCCTTCCGGATAGAGCTGAAAGCCGACCCGGGTGCGGTCGACGACCTCTTCGCCCACCGAGCTGTAGTGCATGTTGAAGCGAATCTGCGTCCCCGCCCGGATCAGGCGGCCGGTGCCGTCGGGAAAGATGTCGCCGTTCTTCCCCATCGCATATTCGTTGAGAAAGCCGCCGCCCTCTTCGCCGTCTTCCTCCTCCCAGCGCATGGAGGTCGCCACGTGGTGCACGACCGGGTGGGCGCCGGGAGACGGCTTGGTCTCGACCGCCTTGATGTAGCGGTCGGTCGTCAGCCGCGAATCGGCCCAGATGTCCAGCCAGCGATCCGCATCGACGGCGCCGACCACCACCGGCTCGGGCACCTCGACGATCCACTCCGGGGTCCCGATGCGCCAGTCGTCCAGCGAGGTGAGCTCTATCGGCGGCGGCGCATCGGCGGGATTCCCCCGCGGCGCGCCCGCGTCGACCCAGCGGCCGATGGTCGCGATCTCTTCGTCCGAGAGCGACGCATCCTCCTTGAACCGGCGCACGCCGACGTTGCCCTCGATGAACCACGGCGGCATCTCGCGCTGCGCGGTCTTGTCGCGGACGGCCCGCGCCCACGGCCGCACGTCCTGATAGGTCAGCAGCGACATGGGCGCCACCGAGCCGGGACGATGACACTGCTGGCACGCGCGCTGCAAGATCGGCAGCACGTCCCGGGTGAACGTGACGTCGTCCGCCGCCTGCCCCGCCGCTGCCGCCGGCGCCAGAAGGGCGCCGCCGACAACCGCCAGCGTGCAGACGCCCGCCACGAAACCGCCGCTCCACCGTGCTTGCCTGGCGTTCATCTCTCGACCTCCCACCGGATCGCGCCACGTCGCCGCGCCGGCGCATCTCCAGCCGCGCGCCGCACGCCACTCCCGGCTCGGAACATTCTCCGTCAGGGCCGACGTGCGATCAACCCGATTGTCCCACGACCGGCCCTTCGCGCCGGCCTGCGAATCGCCCTCCGGAGACCGGCTCGGCCTAACGGCGGCGGTTGCGCCGGGGTGGCGCCCCCGGGCTCTGCCGCGTTCTACGGCCCACTGGTGCGAAGAGCATGCGGTGGACTACGTCATCGGCTTGGCGACTCCTAGGCCGGCCGCGCGCACCCCTCGAGATGGCGCATCGCGGCCTCGACGCCGCTCGCGGCGATCGGCATCTCGCTGAGCCGCAGGCCCATCTCGACCCCGGCCAGGGTGCCGAGCAGGCTGAGATCGTTCAGGTCGCCGAGATGGCCGATGCGGAAGACGGCGCCGGCGAGCTTGGCGAGCCCGACCCCGAGCGACATGTCGAAGCGGTCGAGAACCACGGCCCGCAATCGGTCCGCGTCGTGGCCGGCGGGGGTCATCACCGCGGTGATCGACGCGCTGTACTCCTGGGGGTCGGCGCACAGAACCTCCAGGCCCCAGGCCCGAACTGCCCGCCGCGTCGCCTCGGCGTGGCGCGCGTGCCGGGCGAACACCTGCTCCAGACCCTCCTCCCGGAGCATGGCCAGCGCCTCCTTGAGCCCGTACAGAAGATTGGTGGCCGGCGTATAGGGGAAGAACCCCTTCTCGTTGGCCGCGAGCACCGGGCTCCAGTCCCAGTAGGCGCGCGGCAGGGTCGCGCGGACGTGGGCGGCGAGGGCCTTCTCGCCGACGGCGTTGAAGCTGAGCCCCGGCGGCAACATCAGTCCCTTCTGGGACGCCCCCACCGTCACGTCGACCGACCACTCGTCGTGCCGGTAGTCGATGGACCCCAGCGACGAGATGGTGTCGACCACGAAGAGCGCCGGGTGCCGGGCGTGGTCGATGGCGTGGCGGATGAGGGGGATGCGGCTCGCCACCCCCGTCGAGGTCTCGTTGTGCACCACGCACACCGCCTTGATGGCGTGCCCGCGATCTTCCTGCAGATGCGCTTCCACCTGCGCGGGGTCGACGCCGCGCCGCCAGTCGCCGCCGGGGACCCACTCGACGTCGAGGCCCAGACGCTCGGCGATCTGCTTCCAGAGGGTCGCGAAGTGCCCGGTCTCGAACATGAGGACGCGGTCGCCGGGCGACAGCACGTTGACGAGGGCCGCCTCCCAGGCGCCGGTGCCCGACGCCGGATAGATGACGACTGGGCGGCTGGTGCGAAACACCTCGCGGACCCCGTCCAGCAGCTCGCGCCCCAGCGCCTGGAACTCGGGGCCGCGATGGTCGATCGTCGGCTGCGCCATGGCGCGAAGCACCCGTTCGGGCACGTTGGTCGGTCCGGGAATCTGCAGGAAGTGACGGCCGGCTCGGTAGGACATGCGTACGCTCTCAGGTTGTCGGACGGGGTCGGATGACGTCGGCGGCACGTAGCCGGAGCCCGCTGCATTCGACGCGGGATCCTGCCACGGACCGCTCGCGACAATCTATCATCCCGGCGCCGGACCCGCCCGCCCTGGCAGCCGTGGCGAGGGCTCGGCTGCGGTGCCGCCGGCGGTTCATCCCGCATGGACCGTGCTGCTCTCTGGATTGCGTTCTGGTCCGCCGTCACCTGTGCTCGCCGGCGCCCTCGTCGCGCCGTGCCACGCGAACGGCTCACGAGCCCCGGTGCAACGGCGCGGTTTCGCCAGGGCTCGCGGGTCCGCCGGTCGCCGCCGCAGGGATATACTCCCCGCGTGAGCGACAGCCTGCAACGCGATCTGGAGGCGTCCATCGACGGCGAGGTCCGCTTCGACGGAATCAGCCGCGTCCTCTATTCCACCGACGCCAGCGTCTATCAGATCGAGCCGACCGGGGTGGTGGTCGTCCGCAACCGCGACGACGTGCTCCGCACCATCGAGATCGCCCGCCGGCACGGGGTGTCCATCACCGCGCGGGGGGGCGGCACGTCGCAGGCGGGCCAGGCCATCGGTTCCGGGCTGCAGCTCGATACGGCGCGGTTCTTCAACCGGGTGCTGGAGGTCGACCCGGCCGAGCGGTGGGCGCGCATCGAGCCGGGCATCGTGCTCGACGAGCTGAACGCGCACCTCGCGCCGCACCGGCTCCGCTTCGCCCCCGACATCTCGACCGCCAACCGGGCCACCGTCGGCGGCATGATCAGCAACAACTCGAGCGGCGCGCGCTCGGTGCTGTACGGCAAGACGATCGACCACGTGCTCGATCTCCACGTCGCGCTGAGCGACGGATCGATCGCCCACCTGCGTCCGCTGGCGCCGGACGCGCTCGAGGCGGCCTGCGCCGCCGACACCCTCGAGGGCGCGTGCTATCGGATGCTGCGCCGTCTGGGTCCCGCGCACGCGGACGAGATAGACCGCCGGTATCCGAAGATCCTGCGCCGGGTCGGCGGCTACAACCTGGACCGGTTCACCGACCCCGCCCGGCCGTTCAACCTGGCGGAGCTGATCGTCGGGTCGGAGGGCACCCTGGGTGTGGTGGTCGAGGCGCGGGTGAACCTGGTGCCGCTGCCCAACGCCAAGGCGGTAATCACCCTCGAGTTCGACGACCTCCTCGACGCCCTCGGGGCGACCCCGGCGATCCTCGAGCACAAGCCGTCGGCGGTCGAAGTGATGGACCGCTTCATTCTCGACCACGCCCGCGAGAACGCGGCCATGGACGAGTTGCGCCGGGCCGTGCTGCAGGGCGAGACGCCCGGCGCCCTGCTCTGCGTGGAATTCTACGCGGACGACGCGGACGAGCTGCCGGACCGCCTCGACGCCCTCGAAGCGGACCTGAAGGCACGGGGCATCGCGGCCCGGACGTCCCGGGCCATCGCCCCCGCCGCCCAGGCCCGCATCTGGCGCCTGCGGCAGTCGTCGCTGGGGCTGTCGATGGCGATGAAGGGCGATGCGAAGAGCATCTCCTTCGTCGAGGACACCGCGGTGGCGCCCGAGCGGCTGCGCGACTACATCGCCCGGTTCCTGGACATCGTGAAGCGGCACGGCAGCACCACCGGCGTCTACGCGCACGCCTCGGTCGGCTGCCTCCACGTGCGCCCCGTCGTCAACATGAAGACCGCGGCGGGGGTCCGCCAGTTCGAGGCGATCGCCAACGACATCGCCGAGCTCGTGCTCGAGTTCGGCGGCGCGCTCTCCGGCGAGCACGGCGACGGGCTCGTGCGCGGCCCGTTCATGGCGCGGATGTTCGGCCCCGAGCTCTACGAGGCGTTCCGGACCGTCAAGCAGACGTTCGATCCGGCGGGGCTGTTCAACCCCGGCAAGATCGTCGACACGCCCCCGCTCACCGCCAACCTCCGCTACGGCCCCGAATACAAGACCCCGCAGCCGGAGGGCTTCTTCGACTACGCGGCGTTCGGGGGACTCGGACGCGCGGTCGAGATGTGCAGCGGCGTCGGCGCCTGCCGGAAGACCCTGGACGGCACGATGTGCCCGTCCTACATGGCCACGCGAGACGAGACGCACTCGACCCGCGGGCGGGCCAACGCCCTGCGGTCGGCGATGACCGGCCGGCTGGACGAGGCGGGGCTCGGCGACCGGGGGGTCTACGACGCGCTCGACCTGTGTCTCGAGTGCCGGGCCTGCAAGGCGGAATGCCCGGTCGGCGTGGACATGGCGCGGTTCAAGGCGGAGTTCCTCGCCGACTACCATGCCCGGCACGGGACGCCGCTGCGGGCCCGGCTGCTCGGGCACATCCGCGATCTCTCGGCCGCGGCGAGTCCGCTGGCGCGGCTGATCAACCCGTGGCTCGCCAGGTCCTGGGTTCGCGCCCTGAACGAGCGGCTGCTGGGACTGGATCGCCGCCGGGCGCTGCCGCGGTGGGCCGCCCGCAACCTGCGGGCGCACTGGCGCGCTCGTCCCCGCCCCGCCAACGGCGACCGGACGTCCGTCGTCCTGTTCGCCGACACCTTCACCACCTACTACCACCCGGAAATCGGGATGGCCGCGGCCGCCGTCTGCGACCGCGCGGGGGTCGGGGTCGCGCTCGGACCCCCCGTCTGCTGCGGCCGGCCGCTGATCTCGCAGGGGCTGCTGCGGGAAGCCAGGCGGCGGGGCGAGGACGCCGTGGCCCGCCTGCATCCCCTGGCCGCGGCCGGGCGGCCGATCGTCGTCCTCGAGCCGAGCTGCCTCTCGGCCCTGCGCGACGATCTCCCGTCGCTTCTGCGCGGCGACGCGCAACGACAGGCCCGCGACGTGGCCGGCGCCTGCGTCCTGTTCGAGGAATGGCTCGAGCGCGAGCTGAGCGCCGGCGCCGTCCGCCTCGATCTGCAACCCGGCCCCGAGCGGCTGCTGCTGCACGGACACTGCCACCAGAAGTCGCTGGGGCTCGTGCCCCCGGCCCGCGCTCTGCTCTCGCGCATTCCCGGGGCCGAGGTCGTGGACCTCGACGCCGGCTGCTGCGGCATGGCAGGGTCCTTCGGCTACGCCCGCGAGCACTTCGACGTCTCGCAGCAGATCGGCGAACGGCGGCTGCTGCCTGCCGCCCGCGCCCTGGGTCCGAACGAACGGCTCGTCGCGGCGGGGGTGTCCTGCCGGCACCAGGTGCACGACCTCGCGGAAGCAGAGGCGGTGCACCCGGCGCAACTGCTCGCCGAACTGCTGCCCCAGGCCTGACAAAACGCCCACGGAGGGATTCACCATGAGACCGGCCGAGATCATTTTCGAGGTGACCGAAGCGCCCGAGGGCGGGTTCGACGCGAGGGCGCTGGGACACAGCATTTTCACCCAGGGAGACGACTGGAAACACCTGAAGGAGATGGCGAGAGACGCAGTGCTCTGCCACTTCGACGAAGATGACGCGCCGAGAGTGCTCAGACTGCATCTCGTGCGGGAGGAGGCCGTCGCGGTATGAAGCTGCCCCGCGACCTGGCGGGCGCGAAACGCTCTTCGGGTGATTCCATGCATCAACGGACGTTGACTCTGATACTGGCTCTCGTCGCGCAGGCGGCGCTTGCCCAGTCGCCGGCCCAGCTGGTCGTGACGGTGCTGGACGATGGCGGCGGGCCGGTGGCGGGCCTGACCCGGGAGGACTTCATCGTCCGCGCCGGCGAGGTCGAGCTCGAGGTGGTCGACGTGGCGCCGGCCCCCCCGGCCGTCCAGATCGTGGCCGTCTTCGACAACCTCGCGGTGACCCAGCGGCAGCTCAACGCCGGCATCGCTCGCCTGATCGGCGCCCTCGACGACGACAGCATCCTCGACATGCAGAGCGTCGACGGCGAGTTGGACGCGGCCATCGTCGAAGCCGTGAACGACCTGCACGCCCGCGGTGCGGCGCGCCCGGTCATCGTCATGCTGGGTCAGGCCAGCGAGATGGCCCGCTCGGAGCTGCAGTCCTCGCAGGTGCGCGGCCGGCGGCGCGCGGCGGATCTCTCCGGCGATATCGACGGGCTCGCGAACCTGCTGGCCGCGCACGGCGTGCTGTTCTCCGGGGTCTCCGTCACCGGCGTTCCCCTCCCGAACTTCGAGCGCCTCGCCGCCGCCACCGGTGGCCGCTTCGAGCGGATCGACGACCCGGCGGGGCTGGGAGACACGATCGCCGGCATCGGCCGGGAGCTGGGGATGCAGTATCTGGTGTCCATTGCGCCCGGCGCCGCAGGTGCGCCGGCGCCGCAGGTGGACGTGCGCCGGGAGGAGCTCGGCGCCCGCGCCGCGCCGTTCGCACCCCGCCACTGATTCCGGACGCGCACCGTCCGCGCCAGCAACCGGTCGACGGCCTTCTCGCAGGCGTCCGGGGAATCGTCGTCGAGGAATCAGTACCCCTCGAGCACCGGGAACAGCTCGTCGTCGGGCTGCGGCTGCACGCCGAACGCGTTGAGCGCCATCGACACCATCCGGTAGCGCGCCGCGGTCAGGGCGATGCTCATCATCTGGTGCGCGTCGTACCGCGCCGACAGGTCCGCCCAGGTCTCGTCGGAGATCATCGAGTCGCGGAACATCTCGTTGGCGGCGTCGATGAGCGCGAACTCGTTGGCGTTCCAGCCTGACTGATCGCGGCCCTGCGCGATCCAGACGGGATCGAGGCCGTGATCTCGCGCGCGGCCGACGCTGCCGACGTGCTTCGCCCATTCGTAGACCGATCCCGCGTTCCAGCCGGTGCGCAGAATCAGCAGCTCGCGGTCGTGCGGCGTCAGCCGCGACCGCTCAGGGTCGAGGACGTAGCGCGGATTCTCGTTGCGCGCCGCGACCATCGCCGGGTGGCGCTGGAACGTGCGGGACACCCGCAGGCCGTCGCCCTCGACCGGCTCGATGCGCGGCGTCGCCAGCGGCGGCTCCCGATCCGGGACCACGACGCGGTAGCCGACGTCGTCGGTCGGGATGCGCGCCTCGGCGGGGACGTCGTCATCCGGCTGGATGCCGAGGGAGTTGAAGAGGACGGCGTTGGTGGTGGTTGCGGCGACGGTCATCACCGCGTCGACCAGATTGTGAGCGTCGAACCGCTCCGCCAGCATCTCCCACGTCCGATCGGTGATCGCCGAGTGGCGGAACAACTGGTCCGCGAGCCCGACGAGGAGCGCCTCGAACTCGTCCCACTCGTCGCCCGGGCCCTCCGCGATGCGCAGCACCTCTTCGGCGGTCAACCCCGACTCGGCCGCGCGGCTGGCGTGCGCCGCCCAGATGCTGGCGTTCTGCGTGAGCCACGCGGTGCGCAGAATCAGGATGGCGCGGTGGCGCGGCGAGAGGGTCGAGTCGTTGGCGACGTAGTGCGTGAACGGCAGCACCCGGTCGGCCAGCGCCGGCACCCGGGCCAGCGTGCGCACCACGTTGTCGGAGTGCCCGGCGGCGTATCTCTCGACGGCCCCGCGCTGCTCGGCCGTCCATTCCGCTTCCGGCAGCGGCGTGACCCGGGCCTCGGCGAGCCGTACCGCGGGCACGATGCTGCCGGGCGCCTCGGTGACGGCGCGGGCCGGCTCGATGCGCATGAGCACGCTGTCGTCTTCCTCGGTCAGCACGTACAGGTAGCCGTCGGGACCCTGCTGCACGTCGCGCACCCGCTGCTTCAGCTCGGTCAGCAGCCACTCGCGCCGCACCTCCTGGCCGCGCCGGTTGAAGACGATCCGCTCGACGTGCCCGGTGTGCTGGATGCGGCCGACGGTCATCGACCCCACGAACAGGTTGCCGCGCCACGCCGGGAAGTGCTCGCCGTCGTAGAAGGTCAATCCGGACGGAGCGATCGACGGCCACCAGATGACGTGGGGGCCGGTGAACTCCGGCAGCCACGGGGTGTCGGTGACCGGGAGCCCGGAGTACTGGCGGCTGTAGGAGGCGACCGGCCAGCCGTAGTTCGCGCCCGGCTGGATGATGTTGGCCTCGTCGCCCCCCTGCGGGCCGTTCTCGGTCGCCCAGAGCTCGCCGGTGTCGGGGTGGAACGCCAGCCCGATCTGGTTGCGATGGCCCATCGAGTAGATCTCGGGCAGGTACTCGGGGTCGCCGGCGAACGGGTTGTCGTCCGGCGCCGACCCGTCGTCGTTCAGCCGCAGCAACTTGCCGAAGTGCGTCGTCGGGTCCTGCGCGTACTGCCCGGTGTCGGCGAACTGGAACGCGCCGCCGACGCTCATGTACAGCTTGCCGTCGGGTCCCCAGATCAGTCGCGAGGCGGCGATGCCGCCGCCCCAGCCGTCGGTGACGAAGATGTCGCGGACCTCGGTCAGCGCCCCCGCGCCCGTGTCGAGACGCCCGCGCGCCAGCGCCACGGTCGCGCCGCGCCGCCCGTCGCGCTCCTCGGCCTTCGAGTAGGTGAGGTAGACCAGCGTGTCGTCCTCGGGGTGGACCACCACGTCCATCAACCCCGCGAGCCGAACGCCGGTGAAGACCTCCGGCACCCCCGCGACGTCCTCGTCGAGGAGCTGCCCGTTGCGGATGACCCGCAGCGTGCCCCGGTCGCGCTCGGTCACCAGGATGTCGCCGTTGCGGCGGAACGCCATCCCCCACGGGTGGTCGAGCCCGCTGACGATCGGTACTACGCGGATGCGCGGCTGCTCGGCCGTGTGGAGCACCACCGGCCCGTCCGGCGGCGGGAGGGCGGGCACGCCCCGGAGCGCGGAGGCGCCGGTGCGGTTCTGGGCCCCGACCGCGGTCTGGAGCAACGTGGCGCAGGCGATGACGACGGCAGCCGCGAGCGCGGTGCCGCACGATGTCGTGCGGATCATGGGTTCCTCCCGGTGGCGTGCCGACACTCTACCGGAACCGCGGAGAAAGTGCTACGGGGCGGGGCGCGGCGGAACCGCCCGCGGGTGCGGGACGCGCCGGCCGCGCGGGAGTCGCCGCCTCCCGGTGGCTGGATCGCGGGCGGGAGCCGTTCCCCTCAGCGGAGATAGCCGCGGCGGGCCTGCACGCGGCGGCCGCGCCCGCGCACCCGTACCTCCAGCTCGTGCCAGCCGCCGGCGTCGACCCCCTGCGGCGTGTACGTCAGGAGATAGCGGCTGCGGAACTCGTTCACGACCCGGGAGAACACCTCGCGCAGGCGATCGAGATCCGCCGCCACGTACACCGAGCCTCCGGTGTCCGCCGCCAGCTGCGCGAGGTACTCCTGCCGGAAGAGCTGCGGCTCGGTCGCGAACCAGCGGCTCGCCAGTCCGCGTCCCTGACGCTCCAGCCAGCCCTCGCGGGCGAGATGGTCGTGGCGCACGCCGTAGACGACGACGTCGCTGCGCCGACCGGCGTCCAGCACGTCGAGGGGGTCGAGCCAGCTCGCGGTGTCGTATCCGTCGCTGAAGACCAGCACCACCGTCCGCCCCACCGTCCGATCGCGCAGGGCGAGGGCCGCGAACGTGCCGTCGTAGAGGGCGGTCGCACCGCCCGCCCGCACCCGGTCGAGGGCATCCGAGAGACCGGCGGGCGGCGACGGCGGCTCGACGGCCAGACGCAGCTTGTCGGAGAAGGTCACGAGACCGACCCGGTCGTCCGGCCGCAGCGACTCTCCGGCCGCCTCGGCGGCGGCCCGCAGCTGCCGCAGGGGCGTGCCGCGGACGCTGCCGCTCGTGTCCAGGACCAGCAGCAGCGTGATCGGGACCTCTTCGACGAGGACCGCCGCGACGTCCTGCCGCACGCCGTTGTCCAGGACCGTGAAGTCGGCCGCGGTTAGCCCCGACACCGAATCGCGCCCGCGCGTGACGAGCACGTCGACGGCCACCGCGTCGACCCCGCTGCGAAAGGTCTGCCCCGCCGCCGGCTCCGTCCCGCCGACGACGAGTGGGGCCAGGATGGCGGCGAGGAATCTGCGCCGTAGAACCGCGCCGACTCCGGCCGGGAGGCGCCGACGCCCTGGAGGGTCGGTTGGGCGGCAAGCGGAGCCGCAAGGCGACGATTTCCGGGCCAGGCGGCGGCGCGGCATCCGAGTCACCGCCGCACCTCCCGGCGCAGGGCATCGCGCAGATCGGGACCGGTGCCCGCCCCCAGCAGATAGTCGACCCAGGGGTCGATGGCCGCGCCGGAGTCGCCGCGCAGCACCGGATCGAGCACGGCCGCCGCGCCCCGGCGATCGCCCTGCCGCTCGAGCAGCCGTCCGAGCGCGACGCGGGCCGCCTGGCCCTCCGGATGCAGCTCGAGCGCACCCCGGAACCGGCGCTCGGCCTCGGCCGGCTCGCCCGCCCGCACATGCAGCCGGCCCAGCAGCAGGCGGCCCAGATAGGCATACGCCCGCGGAACCCCGCCGCGGTCCACGAGGCCGGTCAACGTCTCGCGCACCGACTCCCCCTGCCCCAGCAGCATCCGGACCCGCGCCAGCCGCAGCGTCGCCTCCGGCGCCGTCGGGGCGATCCGGAGCGCCGCGCCGGCCCGCCGGGCCGCGGCCAGCAACCGGCTGCGCTTCCGTTCCTGAACCTGCGACAGTCCGCCCCGCTCCAGCTCTCCGGGGTCCATCGGCGCCAGCGCGAGCCCCTCGTTGAACCACGCGGCCGTCGTGAACAACGCCACGTCGTCGAGGAGCAGATCGCAGGCGAGGTCCGTGAAGGTCACCCCGTCCTGCCACCCGCCGTACTCGAACGCCAGGAGCGCCGCCCCCAGAAACCACCGGCGCCGGAACGAGCCGATCGGTTCCGGATTGCGCGCCGCGAGGTTCACCCAGCGCATCGCGATCTCCATCTGATCCTCCGCACCGCGGTGGAGTCCCCGCGAGCGCAGCAGCTCCGCCACGTCGAGGTGCAACATCGCCGCCGCCCGGAACAGCCGCTCGTTCAGGGCCGGATCGGCATCGGTCCCGGTCAGTCTGGTGTCCGGCTCGCGCACGCGGTCGAGCAGGGCGTGCACCGCGAACGGCTCCATCGCCCGCACCCCGGCCATCGCGGCGGCGGCGTCTCCGTCGCGATACGCGCCGACCAGCTCGCGGTAGGGCGCCAGCTCGGCCGTGAACCAGAAGTCGGACTGGCCCCCGGACGCCGGCGCGGCGGCGGCCACGGCCAACGCCGCGATGGGCAGCAGCGACGGGAACCGCACCCCTATTCCCCCTTCTTCACCGCCAGCAGCAGCACGTCGCGGGCCACGTCCGAGCGCAGGGCCTCGACCTCGAACGACGGCACGCCGGGGGCATTCGCGAAGGCACGCCGCGCCCGGCCGCGCCAGTCCTTCTGCGCGCGGGCGTGCTGGTAGCAGGCCAGGAGGTCGCCCGGCCGCAACGCGGCGAAGACCGCCGCCACATCGGCCGACGCCACGTGGTGGGGTCCGGGCGTCTCCGGCACGAGGCCGGTATCGGGGTCGAGCAGCACCACCACCGGCGCCGCGTACTGACGGATGCGCTCACACAGGCGCTGGAAGTAGGCGGCCCGATCGACGAAGGGTTCCTTCACCGTCGCGATGCGCAGTCCGGTCCGCTCCGCCAGCCGTTGCAGGTCGCCGAGGTCGCGGAAGTGGCGGACGACCTCGTCGGGCAGCGCCGCCGGTCCGCGCGCCGTGGCGAGCCGCGGCCATTCATCGTCGGGACGATACATCGCCGCATGCAGAACGTCCTCGATCGCCTCGCGGCGCGCGAGATGCACGACGGCGCTCCACTTCACGACGTCCCGGTCATCGCCGTACCAACGGTCACGCATCGTGCTGGCGCGACCCTACGGTCGCGTTGGAAGTTTCGCTGGCGCGAAACGGCGCAAGCTCCTGGGCCCGACCGCCGGACGCGGAAGCCCCCGCGGGCGTGCCCCCGGCGTCTCCCGCGCGCATGGGTCTCTATCGCTGGAAGGGTCGTCTACTGCCGGCGTATGGCCTGAATGACCACCGCCTCGTTCGGCACGGTGTTCGACACCGGCACGGCGGCGATGCGGTCCACGACGTCGTTGCCGTCGACCACCCGTCCGAACACCGCGTACCCGAAGTCGCGCACGCCGTTGTTGAGGTAGTTGTTGTCGACGGTGTTGATGAAGAACTGATCGGTGGCGCTGTCGATCTCGCTGGTCCGGGCCATGGCGAGCGTATACCGATCGTTCGTCAGCCCGTTCTCCGCCTCGTTCTTGATCGGGTCCCGGGTCGGCTTGGTGCGCATCTCCGCCGAATAGGCGCCGCCCTGGATCATGAATCCCTGGATGACGCGGTGGAAGATGGTGCTGTCGTAGTGCCCGGCATCCACGTACTGCAGGAAGTTGTCGACGCTGATCGGCGCCTCGGCGGCGGCGAGCTCGACCGTGATGGCCCCCAGGGTGGTCTCGATCACGACGACGGGGCTGTCCTGCGCGGACAAAGCGGAACCGGAAAGCGCGATCGCGATGCCGGCGATCAGGCCGGCGATGCTGCGGAACCTCATGGAAAACTCCTCGATTCTTGCCGGCCGCGGCGACCGCGCCGCCGGCCGGGTTGCGAGAACGGTGGGTGGCAAATCCGACCGATGGTATCACCCCGGCGACCCCGCCTGGCCGCCGGTGGCAAGAGACCCGCTGCGGTCAGGCGGTCCGGCGGTACTTCAGGATCTGGGTCCAGGCGACGGAGAAGAGGCAGTAGGCGAGGAAGCAGTAGAACCCCTGTCCGAGCCCGGAGGTGAGCCGGGTCTGCATGTCGACGTCGATCTGCCGCAGCAACACCGGGACGCTGAAGCTGTTGGCCTGGGCCTGGTCGCGGGTGGCCAGGAACGCCAGGAACACCGCCACCACGAACACGTCGGCCATCGACCACTTTCCGATGACGTCGACGGCCCGCACCAGCCGCTTCCGGACCACGTCTCCGGCCGCGTAGATCGACGCCAGGAGCATCCCCGCCTTGGTCACCGGCACGAGAACGCTGAACAGCAGGATGAGGAACGACACCAGATAGTCGGCCGAGCGCCACAGCTCCTGCACCGTGCCGAGAATCGATCGAGTCTGCTCGTAGACGGTGACCTCCACCGGCTCCGGGATGATCGACGCCGCGACCTCGGTGGTGATAGTGACGCTGTAGACCGGCAGCGTCACGCCGGGAACGAGCAGCAGGAAGTTGACGAGGGTGAGGGCGACGATGGCCGCCTTCGTCACGGCCGGGCGCCTTCCCGAATCGCGGCGATCTTCCGGTCCCGCGAGGACGCGAACTGCCCCAGATCGCGGCGGTGGTTGGCCTCGATCTCGAGCCGGCTTTCGGGATCGAAGGTGGCGGCGAGCTTCGAGCGTACCAGAATCTCCGCCTCGGCCACGCTCGCCTCGTAATCGCGTCGGGCGGCCGCGATCGCCGCCTTCTGGTCGCCCGTCAGCGGGCGGCCGGCCGCCGCGCCGTCACCGGCCGCCGCATCCTGCTGCCGGAGACGTTCCATCGCCAGCTCGACCGCACTCTTCGGCCCGGTGTCCGCCACTTCCGTCCCCTCTTCCGCCTGCATCCGGCTTTACCGTCCCACGGTCAAACCTCGGAATTATAGCCCGCCCGGCTTTTCTTCGGCGGTCGGGAACGGATAGGATCGCCGGCCATGGAGGTCTTCTCTCGCCGGACCCTGCTGCAGGCGCTCGCCGGCCGGATGGTCATGGCGGGGACGGCCGGCGCGCAGCCGGCGGCGGGGACCCCGCCGCGCCCGCTGTCGCCCGACGCCGTCACCCACGACTGGGCCTCGTTCCTCGGCCCCACGTACAACGCCGTTTCCACCGAGACCCGCCTCAGCCGGTCGCTGCCCCCACCCCTGGTGTGGGAGATGGAGAAGGGCACGGGCTACACCTCCCCCGCCATCGCCGGAGACCGCCTGGCGTTCCTGCACCGGGTGGCCGACGAGGAGGTGGTCGAGTGCCGGCACCCCGAGACCGGCGAGCTGCAGTGGGACTTCCGCTATGCGACCCGCTACCGGGACCGCTACGGCTACAACAACGGCCCGCGATCGAGCCCGGTCATCGCGGACGGCCGCGTGTTCACCCTCGGGGCCGAGAGCCGGCTGCACGCGTTCGACCTCGCCACCGGCCGCGGGCTCTGGAGTCGTGATCTGCAGGACGAGTACGGCGTGCGCCAGGACTTCTTCGGCACCTCGTCGACCCCGCTGGTCGACGACGGCCGCGTAATCGTCAACGTC
Source organism: Vicinamibacterales bacterium (assembly GCA_965206705.1). GTDB lineage: Bacteria > Acidobacteriota > Vicinamibacteria > Vicinamibacterales > UBA8438 > JAJEEA01. The sequence continues at coordinate 1,078,954 of CBDBKJ010000004.1, forward strand.
GGCGCGCCGCGCGGCGCGTGCGTGGTCGCCTTCGACGCCGCGACCGGCCGCGAGCTGTGGCGGGCCGGCGACTGGGGCCCCAGTTACGCCTCCCCGGTACCCGCGGTCATGCACGGCCAACGCCGGGTCTTCGTGTTCGCGGGCGGCGAGTCGTCGCCGCCCGCCGGGGGGCTCCTGTCGATCGACCCGGTGGACGGCGCCGTCGACTTCGCGTTTCCGTTCCGCAGCCGGACCTACGAGTCGGTCAACGCCTCGTGTCCGGTGGTGTTCGACGACAAGGTCTTCGTTTCCGCCAGCTACCGCACCGGCGGCGCCCTGCTCCGGGTCCTGCCCGACTTCACCCACGAGGTCGTCTGGACGACCCGCGAGTTCGCCCTGCACTTCAACACCCCGATCCACCGGAACGGCTATCTCTATGGCTTCGACGGCCGCAACCAGGGCGACGCCTCGCTCGCCTGCATCGACGCGGCGACCGGGCAGGAGGTCTGGCGGGAGGTGCCGCTGTGGCCCGAGACGTTCGAGCAGGGGGGACGAGAGCGCCGGGTCCAGCTCGGCACCGCCCGGGGGTCGCTGCTCGCGGTCGACGGCCACTTTCTCGCCCTCGGCGAGCTCGGCCACCTGCTGTGGCTGGACCTCACCCCGAACGGCTATCGCGAGATCTCGCGGACCTGGCTGGCCGCCGCGTACGAGTCGTGGACGCTGCCGGTGCTGAGCCGCGGCCTGCTCTACTTCGTCCAGAACACGCGCGACCTCCTCACCGGCGCCGCGCCCCGCCTGCAGTGCTATGACCTGCGGGCCTAGCAGCCCGTGGCGAGAGTCCCCGCTGCATTCGAGCGGCGATGCATCCCGCCTGACTGCGTTGTTCGTCGGTTGCGTATACCCAATATGCGCCCTCCTCACGCCTTGTCAGGCGGGCGCCTCGCCGCTCTCGGTGCAACGCGGGGTTCCACCACGGGCTGCTAGCTGCACGGCCCGCGTTCGCGCGAGGCACGAACCGGGACAGCCCGCGATACACTTTGGGCACCCGTGACGCTTCCCCCCGCATGACCCCATGAGACTCGTTGCCGGAGGATTATCAGCGTGATGCCCCACACCACGAACGTCATTCCGAGCGTCTTCAACAAGGGGGTGGCCGAGGCGGCCCAGGCGACGGGAGTGGCCCGGCGGGAGACCCAGGGGTGATGACGGCTCCTCACACCCTCGTGCTGGTCCCCACCGAGATCGAGCGCCGCCACCTCGCCCGGCAGCCGGGCTTGGGTCGACGCGCCCTGCGAGCTGTGCGGCTTCGGTCCGGTGGCGGCGGCCGCGCGGGCTCGCCACGCCATCGCGGCCCACGGGGAGCCCGAGCGGGTCGGTCCGGTCGTCGGCTCGCCGGCGACGTTCGGCCCCGGGTTCGGGCTCCCCGTCGGCACCGCCGCCGTCTTCCCGTCGGCGCTCATGCACGGGGTCGGCGTCGGGGTCGGCGTCGCCTCGTTCGTGTCGGCGACCGCTCTCGGGTTCCGGCACTGGCCTCGGAGCGGCGAAGGCGAGGCGGACGGGCCGGACGCGCTGCCTCTCGCCTGTCCGGTTCCTCCCGCGGCGGGCCCGTTGCTGAGCGTGTGCACGGCCTCGGCGACGGAGGCGGAAGCCCGCGAGCGCCGAGAGCTGTTCCCCGGCGCGGTCGCCGAAGACATGGAAGGCTTCGCGGTGGCGCTGGCGTGCCGGCTCGCCGAGGTACCGCTGGCCATCGTGCGCGGCATCTCGAACGCGGTCGGCGACCGGCGCTTCGAGCGCTGGCAGATTCCCGACGCGCTCGACGCCGCCGGTCTCGTGGCGTCCGACCTGCTGCACCGCCCCGACTGGAGCGGCGGCGCGTGACGCCGATCCACCTGGGCATCTCCACCTGCCCGAACGATACGTTCGCCTTCCACGGCATTCTGGAACGGAAGGTGAGCCTGCGCGGCCTCGACTTCCGCATCGAGCTGCTCGACGTCGAAGAACTGAACCGGCGGCTGTTCGCGGGGGACTTCGACGTGGCGAAGGCCAGCTTTCACGCCGCGCTGCTGCTGCGGGGCGCGTTGGGCGTGCTGCCGGTCGGCGCGGCGCTCGGCTTCGGGGTCGGCCCGCTGCTGCTCGCCGCGCGTCCCGACACCCGTCCCCGCGAGCCGGTCCCGCAACCGGGGGGCGGTGCACGGCTTGCCCGCGTCCTGTGCCCGGGCGCGCACACCACCGCCACGCTGCTCTACGCGCTGTTTCATGCGGGCGAAGGCGCTCTCGAGCAGGTGGTGTTCTCCGACATCATGCCCGCGCTCGAAGCCGGCGCCGCCGACTTCGGCGTCTGCATCCACGAAGGCCGCTTCACGTGGCGCGCGCATGGGCTCGCCCTGGTCGAAGACCTCGGCGCGGTCTGGGAAGAGGCCACCGCGGCGCCGCTTCCCCTCGGCGGCATCCTCGCGCGGCATGCGCTCGGTCCCGAGACGATTCGGACCGTGACCACCGTCATCCGCGACTCGCTCGCCCATGCCCGGGCCCATCGCGGCGAGACCGTCCCCACCATGCGCCGCCACGCCCAGGAGCTGACCGAGGACGTGATGTTCCAGCACGTCGACCTGTACGTGAACGACTGGACCACCGACCTCGGCGATACCGGCCGGGCGGCCCTCGAGACGCTCGATCGCCAAGCCCGGCGGATCGGTCTCGCCGACCCCGGCGCGCCGCCACTGAAAGTGTACTGAGATGACGCAGCGAATCGTATCCCTCATCGCCAGCGCGACGGAGATCGTCTGCGCGCTCGGTTTCGAAGATCAGCTGGTGGGCCGCTCCCACGAATGCGACCATCCCCCCGCCGTCGCCCGGCTTCCGGCCTGCTCGACGTCGAAGGTCGAGGTCGGGGCGGACGGTCGAACGATCGACGACCAGGTGCGCGCGATCGTCGCCGACGGACTGTCGGTGTATCGGGTGAGCGCCGACCTCCTGGATCGCCTTGCGCCGACGGTCGTGGTTACCCAGACGCAGTGCGAAGTCTGCGCCGTGAGCCTGAAGGACGTCGAAGCGGCGGTGTGCGAGCTCGTCGGCTCGCATCCCCGCATCGTGTCCCTCGAGCCCATGTCGTTGCCCGACATCTGGAAGGACATCCGGACCGTAGCGTCGGCGCTGGGCGCTCCGGAACGCGGCGACGAGCTCGTGACCCGCCTCGTGGACCGGCTCGACGCGTGTCAGGTGCGGGCGGCGGCCGCTCGAACCCGCCCGTCCATCGCCTGCATCGAGTGGATCGATCCGCTGATGGGCGCGGGCAACTGGGTGCCCGAGCTCGTCGAGCGCGCGGGCGGCGTGGACCTCCTGGGGGAGGCCGGAGAGCATTCCGGCGGTCTTCCCTTCGAGCAGCTCGCGGCGGTCGATCCCGACGTCATCGCCATCATGCCGTGCGGATTCGACATCGAGCGTTCCTCCCGCGAGATGGCGCCGCTGGCGTCTCACCCGATCTGGCCGCGGTTGTCGGCAGTCCGGAACGGCCGCGTCTTCATGACGGACGGGAACCAGTACTTCAACCGGCCGGGACCGCGCCTCGTGGACTCGGCCGAGATTCTGGCCGAGATCCTGCATCCGGAGTGCTGCGATTTCGGTCACCGCGGGCGCGGCTGGACGACCTGGACCGGCGATGCGAACGGCTGATCGCGAGGAGCGGGTGGGGCTGTGTCTGCGCTGCCGCCACGCCCGTCTGGTTCGTTCCCGGACGAACCAGGACTACTATCGGTGCGAACGGTCCGACGACGACGCACGGTACCCGAAGTATCCGCGCCTGCCCATGCTGCGGTGCGAGGGGTTCGAGTCGGTCGCGCCGGACCGACTCGAGAACCGGTCCGGTTGACGCGTCCCCGCCGGAGGCATCCGCCGGGCGCCGCGGTCAACCACCCGTGCGCAGGACACCCAGGGCGAGGACCGCCCAGCCCGCGAGGAAACAGACCCCGCCGATCGGGGTGATGGCGCCGAGCCAGCGGGTACCGGTGACGGCGAGCAGGTAGAGGCTGCCGGAAAAGACGACGATCCCGGCCACGAACAGCCAGCCGGCCGCGCCGACCCAGGCGTTCGGCCAGCGCTCTGCCGCCCACGAAACGGCCAGCAGCCCCAGCGCGTGAATCAGGTGATAGTGGATGCCGGTTTCGTAGACGGCCAGCAGGTCGGGCGCGATGCGCTCGCGCAACCCGTGGGCGCCGAACGCCCCGAGCAGGACCCCCAGACCGGCCAGCGCCGCACCCGCCGCGAACCATCCAGCCACCATGCCCGCCTCCTCCAGTTCCAGCCCGGAAATCGCCGGCGGCGCCTCCGCCACGCCCCTGCGCCGCAGAAGTTTCGCGCCAGCGAAACTTCCAACGCGACCGCAAGGTCGCGCGGTCGCGCTAGCCCGGATTTCTCACCGGTGGTGAACAAGAGACTGCCCGTAATGGCGTAAAGTGTTGTTGTGGCAATAACTTCAAGCCATGCACGGAGGCAGCCCCTTGTCGACACAGTGTACGCGAAGTAAGCCACCAATCCAGCTGGAGTTTCCTCGGGTCGGTCGTCGTCGGCTGGTCGCCAGCTTCGAGGGCGGAACGATCACTTCCAATGCCGGGGCATTGCTGCTGCGGGCGGTTGAAAGGTGCACCGACGTGTGCCGGCGCGCGGCGCAGTGCTTCCAGGACTACCGGGACCCAAGCTTGATCGAACACACGGTCGAGGACTTGGTGACCCAGCGTGTGATGGCCGTCGCGTTGGGCTACGAAGATCTGAACGACCATGACACCCTGCGGCGGGACCCGCTGTTGGCGGCTGTCGTGGGCAAGGCGGACCCGACGGGCGAGAACCGGGTGCGGCCGTCAGACCGGGGGGCCGCGCTGGCGGGGAAGAGCACGCTGAACCGGCTGGAACTGGTCGGGCCGAAGGACGCCGAGGCTGACCGGTACAAGAAGGTGACCTATGACGAAGCGGCGCTCGACGCCCTGCTGGTAGACGTGTTCATCGAGTCGCACCCGACGCCGCCGGCGCGCATCGTGCTGGATGTCGATGCGACGGACGATCCGCTGCACGGTCAGCAGGAAGGACGGTTCTTCCACGGGTACTACGGGAACTACTGCTATCTGCCTCTGTATATCTTCTGCGGGGCGCATGTGCTCTGCTCGCGGTTGCGGCCCTCGAACATCGACGGGGCGGCGGGCGTGGTGGACGAGTTGGCGCGGATTGTGGAGCGGGTGCGGCAGGCATGGCCGTCGGTCCCCATCGTGGTTCGGGGGGACTCGGGGTTCTGCCGAGACGAGCTGCTGAACTGGTGCGAAGAGCATGCGGTGGACTACGTCATCGGCTTGGCGAAGAACGTTCGGTTGAAGGAACAAATCGCGCCCGAACTGGCGCAGGCCCAGGCGCAGTGCGAGGAAACCGGGGTGGCCGCGCGGGTGTTTGCGGACTTCCGCTATCGCACGCGCAAGAGCTGGAGCCGGGAGCGCCGGGTGGTCGGCAAGGCCGAGCATCTGCCCGCGGGCGCCAATCCACGCTTCGTGGTGACATCGCTGCCGCCGGACACCTTGGCGGCGCAGGCGTTGTATGAGGATTTCTACTGTGCCCGCGGGGACATGGAGAACCGCATCAAGGAACAGCAACTGGCGCTGTTTGCCGACCGGACCAGCAGTGCGACGCTGCGCGCCAACCAACTGCGCCTGTACTGGGCCACGTTGGCCTATGTCCTGCTCCAGCAGCTCCGCGACCGGGGGCTGGCGGGCACCCGGCTCGCCCGCGCCCAATGCGATACGCTACGGCTGCGGCTGCTCAAGATCGGCGCCCACGTCCGCGTCACCGTGCGGTGCATCTGGGTGGCGCTGTCCGAGCTGGCGCCCGACGCCGATCTGTTCATCATGGCCGCTCAACGTTTGCGCTCGCCGCCCGACCCGGCCTGACGGTCGGCCAGGTGGCGGCATACGTTCACGACTGCAGGGGGACACGGGGTCCTTTCGCGTGTGGTGTGCTTACCGGGCCGATTTTGGCGCCACGCGCACGTCGTCGCCCACATCCAGACCACCGCCGGCGTCCGATATGGCCGCCCGGAACCCCAGCCGCGCCGCATCAGGCCCGATCTCGACGAGCTGTGAGAAATCCGGGCTAGGGCGCAGATTCCTGGCTCTCGCCCATCTTGTCGGTCAGATAGCGGAGGATGTCGCGAACCGAGACGATCCCCGCCAGCTCTCCGCGTTCATCGACGATCGGGATGTGCCGATAGCCGCCGACGTCCATGCGTTGCACCGCGAACACGACCTTCGCCGTCGGCTCCAGCGTCTCCGGGTCGGCGGTCATGAACTCCGACACCGGCCGGTCGCCCAGGGTGGACGCCGCGGTGTTCAGTCTCTCCAGGGCGTCGCGCTCGGTGAAAATGCCGGCCGGCCGATCCCCGTCGGCGACCAGCACGCATCCCGTCCCGCGGTCCACCATCGCCCGCAGCACGTCGCGGACCGGCGCGTCGGCCGACACCACCACCGGGGTCTGGGGGCCGAGGACCTGCACGTGATCCGCCAGCAGGCTCTGTTCGACCGCGGTCGGGGGTTCCGACAGGTGCGCGTCGCTCAGCGACTGGCCGCACTCGTCGCAATCGTCCACCCCGTCCAGGTTGTCGGCCCCGCAATAGGGGCAGATCATGGAACCGTCCAGGTTTCGCCGGAATTGAAGAGCGCGTTCAGGTCCCCCTCGCCAGAGCGTTCGCGAGCGGACGCCACCTGAGTCGCCAACTCTTCCTCGTACCGCGGCGCATCGATGGCCCGAAACACGCCGATCGGCTCGGGAAACCCGTCTTCGTAGCGAAGCCGGCTCAGGAGATAGGCCAGGCTCGGCTCGGACGCCTGCTCGTCGTGCACCAGCAGGTCGGCCTCGGTGGTGCCGTCTCCCAGCTCCACCACCTCGGGATCGAGACCGTTCAGTCGAATTCCCTTGTTGCGGTGCTGCCCGAAGAGCAGCGGCTTCCCGTGCTCCAGCTCGATGGTGTGCTCGGCCTTGGTCTTCCGGTCGCTGGCGTACTGCCAGGCGTTGTCGTTGAACACGTTGCAGTTCTGATAGACCTCGACGAAGGCGGTGCCCCGATGCTCGGCTGCCCGCCGCAACACCATTCCGAGGTGCTTGATGTGCGTATCGATGGAGCGCGCCACGAACGTGGCTTCGCATCCGATGGCGATGGACAACGGATGCAGCGGGTTGTCGATCGCCCCCATCGGCGAGGTCTTGGTCTTCTTGCCCAACGGGGACGTCGGCGAGTACTGGCCCTTCGTCAATCCGTAGATGCGGTTGTTGAAGAGCACGATGTTGACGTCGAGGTTGCGGCGGATGGCGTGCATGAGGTGATTGCCGCCGATGCTCAACCCGTCGCCGTCGCCGGTGATGACCCATACCATCAGCTCGGGCCGCGCCGCCTTGAGGCCGGTCGCGAAGGCCGGCGCCCGTCCATGGATGCTGTGGATGCCGTACGTGTTCATGTAGTACGGAAACCGGCTGGAGCATCCGATTCCGGAGATGAAGACGATCTTCTCGCGCGGCACGCCCAGGGACGGCAGCATCTTCTTCATCTGCGCGAGGATCGCGTAGTCCCCGCATCCCGGACACCAGCGCACGTCCTGGTCGCTGGCGAAGTCGGCCGCCTTCAGTACCGGCAACTCGACCGGCGCGGCCGCCGGGGGCGCCGCCTCGCGCGCCCCGCCACCGCCATTGCTCGGCGGCGGCTCGGCCAGCGCGACCGCGGCGTCGCCGGGGGATGCTGTCTGCGGCTGCCCCAGGGCAACCCTACGCCACCAGTTCTCTAATTTTGAATACGACATCGGACACCGTGAACGGCTTCCCTTTGACCTTGTTCAACCCAACGCATTCCCGCAGGTAGCGCGACTGCACCAGCATGCGGAGCTGTCCCGTGTTCAGCTCCGGCACGAGAATCCGCTGATAGGCGGCGAGCACTTCACCGAGATTGGCGGGAAACGGGTTCAGATACCGCAGGTGGGCATGCGCCACCGAGAGCCCGCCGGACCGGCATTCCTCGACGGCGCTCGTGCAGGCGCCGAAGGTTCCTCCCCAACTAAGCACCAGCAGCTCCCCGCGCGGCGGCCCGTTCACCGCCTGCGGCGGAATGTCGTCCGCGATCCGGGCCACCCGCTCGGCGCGGATATTGGTCATGTGCTGGTGGTTTTCGGGGTCGTAGCTGACGTTGCCGGTGACGTCCTCTTTCTCCAGGCCGCCCACCCGGTGCATCAGCCCGGGCGTCCCGGGAATGGCCCAGGGACGCGCCAGCCGTTCGTCCCGCTTGTAGGGCAGGAACGGCTCGCCGTTGACGAGCGGCGCCGGATGCTCTACCGGAATCCGCGGCAGATCGTTCATGTCCGGGATGGCCCAGGGCTCAGAGCCGTTGGCGATGTACCCGTCGGACAACAGAATGACCGGGGTCATGAAGCGGGTGGCGATGCGCCAGGCTTCCAGCGCCACGTCGAAGCAGTCGCTCGGACTGCACGCGGCGATGATCGGAAGGGGCGACTCGCCGTTGCGCCCGAACATCGCCTGCAACAGATCCGACTGCTCGGTCTTCGTGGGCAGCCCGGTGCTGGGACCGCCCCGCTGAATGTTGATGACGAGCATGGGCAGCTCCAGAATCATGCCCAGCCCCATCGCCTCGCCCTTCAGCGCGATGCCCGGACCGCTCGAGCTGGTAATCGCCATCGCGCCGCCGAATGCCGCCCCGATCGCCGAGCAGATGGCGGCAATCTCGTCCTCGGCCTGTACGGTGCGCACGCCGAAATGCTTGAGCGCGCTCAGCTCCTCGAGGATCGGACTCGCCGGCGTAATCGGATACGAACCGCAGTACAGTTCCCTGCCGCTCAACCGGGCGGCGGTGAGCAACCCCCAGGCCAGAGCCTGGTTGCCCATGATGTTCCGGTAGGTGCCGGGGGCCAGCCGGGCCGGCTCGACCTGGTAGCTGTGGTCGAACGCCTCGGTCGTCTCGCCGTAGTACCAGCCCGCGCGCAACGCCTTCTCGTTCGCCTCCGCGACCTCCGGCTTGTTGCCGAACTTCTCCCGGACGAAGCGCAGGGTCGGATCGATCTCACGGCCGAAGAGCCAGTAGATCAGCCCCAGCGCGAAGAAGTTCTTGCACCGGTCCTGCAGCTTCGAGCTCAGCCCCTCGACCTCCTTGACCGCCTCGCGGTTCAGGGTGTCGAGACGAACCTTGATCAACCGGTAGTCGTCGACGGTTCCGTCCTCGAGCGGGTTGGTCCCGAGCCGGGCCAGCTTCAGATCCTTCGCCTCGAAGCTCTCCGAGTTGACGATCAGGATGCCGCCGTTCTCGAGGTCCCCGATATTGGTGACGAGGGCGGCCGGATTCATGGCCACCAGCGCCTGCAGCGTATCGCCCGGCGTGAAGATGTCGCGCGAGGCGAACTGCACCTGGTATCCGCTGACGCCGGCCAGGGTGCCGCGCGGCGCGCGAATCTCGGCGGGAAAATCGGGGAACGTGGCGACGTCGTTGCCGTGCAGCGCCGACGTGTTGGTGAACTGGCCGCCCACCACCTGCATGCCGTCGCCGGAGTCGCCGGCCAGTCTGACCGTCGCCTCGTCGAGCAGCATGGTCCGCTTGGTGGAGGCCGGCAGATCGGCGGAGGCCGGGCGATCTTCCGTTGACACCGCTTCAGTCGACTCGCGCGTCATGTTCTTGGTACTCGCAGTTGCGCCTGCCGTAGGGTCCCGAAACTAGGCCCCCTCGCGTGCCTCGGTCGAATGGTGGGGCTTCGGCGGCAGGTTGTACACCGTCGAGGGAAAGTGATCGACGAGAAAATGCAGAATGCTGCCGACCTTGAGAAATCCGACGGGCCGGCCCTCGGCGTCGACGATCGGCAAACGCCGATAGCCGCCGTGCGCCATCTTGGCGATGGCCGCGCCGAGCGTGTCCTGCTCGGACAACGCCACCGGGTCGGGGGTCATCACCCGCTCGATCGGCAGATCGAGGTCGACGGCATCGGCCATCAGCGCCAACGCGTCGCGCTCGGTGAAGATGCCGACGAGCTTGCCCTCCCGGCAGATCAGCACGGCCCCGCGCTGCTGATCCTTCATCCGTTCGAACGCTTCGCGCACCGGCGTGAGCGGATCGAGACAGACGGGATCGGACGTGACGACCTGTTGAAGGGTCTCGGTATGCAGATTCAGCTGGGAACCCATGGATACCGACTCGGCTCTCTGTGCCGCTCCGCTCGTCGCGGCGCGCTGAAGGGCGCCCCTGTTCCGATGCCCGCGCTCCGGCCTGAATGCCGCCCGGACCAGAACGCCCTGCCCGACCGCGTGCTCGCCAAGCGACGCGCCGCCGGCAGACCCGCAGGAGCATTGCTTCGGCGTGCGGTCTTAGCCGGTCTTGTCGGATTATCTGTCGTCAACCTGTAGTAGCGGGTGTTCCATCCGTCCAAAATCGACGCCCGCGGGTCATTTCCGCCCCGCTACAAAGTTGCGTGGCCGTATTATACGCTGATGTCGTCGCCGTTCTGTTTCGTTCATGCAAAATGAACGCCTTTTTCTCGCGCGGCGTCGACGCCGGAGCGGGTGCGGAAGGGGGATGCCGGTGAAACCTCGTGCGGCGACGTTCTGCCTCGGGCTCTGGGTGATGGGCACCGTCTGCATCAGCGTGGTGGCGACCCAGAACTTCTACACCATCGACCGCCTGCTGGCGGACGGCGGGCATCCGTCCTTCGCCGAAGGCGTCGGCCAGCTCGGGGCGCCGGCCGCCCGCGATCTGCTCCGGTATCTGTCCTCCGAGCTCAACCGCCTGTTCTTCGGGTACTGGAACCTCTTCCAGATCCCGCTCGGCGGCGTCACCCTGTGGCTGGTCCTCGGCCGGTCCGGCGACCGCCGGCTCCGGTGGCTGGTCGGCGCGATGCTGGCCATCGCCCTGGCCCTGACGACGGTCATCACCCCGCCGATCGTCTCGATTGGACGCGGCCTCGACTTCATCCCCCGCGACCCCCCGCCGCCGAGCCTCGCCACCTTCGGCATCCTGCACGCCGCCTACACCACCCTCGAGATGCTCAAGGCCGCGCTGGGGGCCTGCGCCGCCTATCTGATCTGCCGGCGGCCCGGAGGCCATTGATCTCGGCGCCACGTTCGCGTCAAGCGCCGCACGGCGTCGCCGCCGCGTCCCCCATCGGCGCCCGTCGCTCGCCGCACGGCGGCGTTCATCGGGACGACTGTCCGGACTCCGGCGATCACCTGGTCCGGCGCCGGGTGAAGCGTCTGTTCCTGCGCGAGCAATTGTCCGGCGCGGGCGCGAGATTCGGTGCGAGAATGGGGTACGCCGGGCACGGTGTCGATGGAACGATGGGCCGTTGGGGAGGTTGGCCCGCTCATTCTTTTTCTTTTTCTGGAGGCTGTGATGTCGCACACAGGTCGAACCGGATTCACGCTGGTCGCCCTCGTCGTCGCGGTCGCCGCATTCGGAGTAGCTGCGCAGACCCGACAGGCCCAAGGGAGCGGACAGAGTCAACTGCCGAACCCGTACCGCCTCGTGGAGAGCTGGCCGACGCTTCCCCCGCACATGAATGGAGGTCGCTGGGGCGAGTTGATCAGGGCGCAACTGGATCCGAGGGGCAACATCTGGATCTTTCACCGCTGTTTCAACACCGTGCCGGCAGGCGCCGCCACGTGCGTCGGTCGGTCCGAGCCGCCGATTCTGCAGTTCGACCCGTCGGGGCAGCTCCTGGCGAGCTTTGGCGAGGAGATCTTCGCCTTTCCTCACGGTTTCACCGTCGACGGGGAGGGCAACCTGTGGGCGACCGATGCCAATGGGGATGAGACGGTGCTCGGCATGTCGGCCAGGGCTACGGCCGGTCCCCTGCAAGGCTCGATGAGAGGCCATCAGGTTTTCAAGTTCAGTCCGCAAGGCGAGATGTTGATGACGCTCGGCAGGGCGGGCGTGGCCGGGAACGGTCCCGACACGTTCGATCGGCCGACCGGGGTCGCGGTTGCGGCCAATGGCGACATCTTCGTGACCGACGGCCACGGCCAGAACAACCGCGTGGTGAAGTTCTCGCGGGATGGCCGCTTCATCAAGACCTGGGGCCGGACAGGAGCGGGCCCCGGCGAGTTCGACCAGCCCCACGACATCTCCATCGGCGGCTCCCAGGGACGCGTGTTCGTCGCCGACCGGAGCAACAACCGGGTTCAGATCTTCGACCAGGACGGCAACTTCATTGCCGCGTGGAGACAATTCGGCCGGCCGAGCGCGATTCACGTGTCGGCCGACGACACCCTCTATGTGAGCGACTCGCACTCGAATTCCAGGGTGAACCCCGGCTATACGAGGGGCATCACCATTGGAAGCGCCCGGGACGGCTCGCTCCGGGCCTTCATTCCCGACCCCGACCTGGACCAGGCGGACGTGAACCGTATCTCCGGAGCGTCGGGCATTACCGCCGACGCCACGGGCGCCGTATTCGCGGCCGACGTCGGCCCGCACAGGTTGCGGAAGTACGTCAAGGTGAACTGATTCCATCCGGGGCGGCGCGAGACCGGCGAGCGCTCCGAGCCACGACGGACTCGCGCCGGTCACCGGTCACCCGCCGGCTTCGCGAGGTCGTGCAGACGGATGCGGCGAGGACGTCGGCGGGAGGGGCGACCCAGGTTCCAGCACCATGGCATGCGCTGTCACCTTCGTGCGCTCGTCGTGACAGTTCCGGGTCGCAGCAGGTCGACATGTCGCTGAAGCCCACATCCGCCGAAGACCCCGTCCGGGATGCCGGGACCGACACTTCGACGCTGCGCACCCTCGTGGAGGAGCGCGCCCGAACGGCGCCGGATGCGCCGTTCGTCATCTTCGACGACCTCGAGGGCGGCGTGTCGATGCGCACGTACCGCGAGTTCGCAGGCGACGTCAACCGGACCGCCCATCTGCTCGGCGACCTCGGGCTCCGGCGCGGCGACCGGGTGGCGCTGCTGCTCGCGAACTGTCCGGAGTTTCTCGACCTGTGGTTCGGCGCCGCCGCGATCGGCGCGGTCATCGTGCCCGTCAACACCGCCTCGTCGGCAGCCGAGCTGGAGTACCTGGCCGGTCATTCGGAGAGCCGGTCGATCTTCACCCAGGCGCCCTGCCTGGAGACGGCCGAGGCGGTCGCCCGGCGGTGCCCCAACGTCGAGTCCGTCATCGTCTGCGGACCCGGTGCGCGTTCTCCGGAGACCAGCTTCACGGGGCTGGCGGCAGCGCGCGCCGACGCTCCCCCGCCCGGACCGCCCCCCGGACCGACCGACGACGCGGCGATTCTGTACACCTCGGGCACGACGGCGCGGCCGAAGGGCGTGCTCGTCACCCACGCCAACTACCTCTACGCGGGACGGACGGTCGCGAACCACATTCGCCTGACGCCGGACGACCGGCATCTCGTGGTGCTGCCGTTCTTTCACGGCAACGCCCAGTACTACTCGACGATGAGCACCCTGGTGGCCGGCGCGAGCATGGCGATGACCGCGCGCTTCAGCGCCGGCCGTTACTTCGACCAGGCGATCGCCCACCGGTGCACGGCGTCGAGCCTGTTCGCGGCGCCCATCCGCATGCTGCTGGCGCAGCCGCGGCGGCCCGAGCTCGCGTCGAATCCGCTGCGGGTGGTGCTGTTCGCGCAGAACGTCACGCCGGCGCAACTCGACGAATGGCGCGAACGGTTCGGACCGCAGCTGCTGCAGCTGTGGGGCATGACGGAGACGATGGGACCGCCGATCATGAACCCCGTCGACGGCGAACGGCGCAACATGTCCATGGGGCTGACCGTCGCCGGCTATGCGACCGACCTCGTGAGCGACGACGGGCGGCCGGTGCCGCGGGGTGAGACGGGTCAGCTCGTGGTGCGCGGGACGCCGGGCCGCACCCTGATGAAGGGGTACTACAAGAACCCCGAGGCGACCGCCGCGACCCTCCGGGACGGGTGGCTGTGGAGCGGCGACACCGCCCGGCAGGACCCCGACGGGTACTACCACTTCGTCGACCGGGCCAAGGACATGATCAAGCGTTCGGGCGAGAACGTCGCCGCGAGCGAGGTCGAGGCGGCGATTCGCGAGTATCCCCGGGTGTTCGACTGCGCGGTCATCGGGGTGCCCGACGACATCCGGGACGAGTCGATTCTCGCCGTCGTGGTGCCGAGCGACGACTCGCTGCGGGAAGACGAGGTCATCGCGTGGTGCCGCCGGCGGCTCGCCAGCTTCCGTGTACCGCAGCAGGTGCAGTTCCGCACCGCCCTGCCCCGCACCGCCGTCGGCAAGATTCAGAAGCACGTCCTGCGCGCCGAGCTGGCAGCCCGGGGCAGGCTGCCAGGTGCATCCGGCGTGCGGAATCGGCGGCCGTGACCCGAGCCGTCGCGGGGCCGGCGCACCGCGAGGCTGGTAGAATTTCGCGGTGAACCTCGCCGCGTGGATCCTCGGCTATCTCCGGCCGTATCGCGGACGCGCCACCGCGGTGGTGCTCCTCGTCCTCGCCGAGACCGGTCTGACGGCGCTGACGCCCTGGCCCCTCAAGGTCCTCGTGGACAACGTGCTCGGCGGCACGCCCTTGCCCCCCGCGGTGGCGGCGAGGCTGCCGGCCGCCGCCCTCGAGAACGCGGTGATCCTCCTCGCGGCGGTGGTCGTGGCCGGCGTGCTCGTGCAGCTCGGCGGCGAGGTGGTGCGCATGGTGCATACGCAGATGCAGGTCGACATGGCGCAGCGCGTCGTCTACCGGCTTCGCGAGCAGTTGCTGCATCACCTGCAGGCGCTGCCGTTGCGCCACCACGTCGCGTCCCGGACCGCGGACGCCGTCTACCGCCTCGACGCGGATGCCTACTGCGTGGACGATCTGGTGATCGGCGGGGTCTTTCCGTTGACGGTCGCCGCGATGAACCTGAGCCTCATGTTCGGGGTGCTCGTCTATCTCGACACCACCCTGGCCCTGCTGTCGCTGACCGTCGCGCCGTTCCTGTACCTGTGCCTGCGGCACCACGCGCGGACGATGACGGACCAGGCCGAACGGGTCAAGACCCTGGAATCGGGCCTGATCGAGCGGATTCTCGACGTGCTGTCGTCCATCGCCGCCGTCAAGAGCTTCACGCGCGAACGGTACGAGCTCGAACGCTTCTCCGACGCCGGCGACCGGACCCGGCGCGCCCGGCTCGATCTGACCTGGCAGGAGTCGCTCTTCTCCGTCACCGTCACCGGGGTGACGCTCGTCGGTACCGCGCTCGTCCTCGGGGTCGGCGGCCTGCACGTCCTCGACGGCCGGCTGACGGTGGGCAGCCTGCTCGTCGTCGTCGCCTATCTCGCCGCGGTGTATACCCCGATCTCGGAGATAGCCCGGACCACCGGGACGCTGCAGCAGGCAGTGGTGAGCGCGCGCCGCGTGCGCGAGCTGCTGGCCCTGACCCCGGAAGTCGCCGACGCGCCGGGCAGCATCGACGCGGACGGGCTTCGCGGCCACATCCGGTTCGACGCGGTGGACTTCGCCTACGAACCGGATCGGCCGGTCCTCGACGGCGTGAGCTTCGAGGCCCATCCGGGCGAGCTCGTCGCCCTCGTCGGCCCCACCGGCGCCGGCAAGACCACCGTGGCGAACCTGATCCCGCGGCTGTTCGAGAAGCAGGGCGGCCGGATTCTCATCGACGGCATCGACGTCGCCGGCTACGGGCTGCGGTCGCTGCGCCGCCAGGTCGCGCTGGTCCCGCAGCAGCCGATCCTCTTCACCGGCACCATCGCCGACAACATCCGCTACGGCCGGCTCGACGCCACCGACGCTGACGTCGAGGCGGCGGCCCGCGCCGCGCACGTCCACGACTTTGTCGTCCGCCTGCCCCGCGGGTACCGGACAGACGTCGCCGAGGACGGCGCCTCGCTGTCGGGCGGCGAGCGGCAGCGCATCGGCATCGCCCGGGCGTTGCTCAAGGACGCGCCCATCCTGCTCCTCGACGAGCCGACGTCCGCGCTCGACGCGATGTCCGAGGCGGCGGTGATCGACGCGCTGCGTCAGCTTCGGGCCGGCCGCACGACCCTCGTGATTGCCCATCGGCTGTCGACCATCCGCGACGCCACGCGCATCGTCGTCATGGACGGCGGACGGGTGGCCGCGAGCGGCTCGCACGACGAGCTGCTCGGGGCCAATACGCTTTATCGCACCATGTGCGAGCGCCTCACTCTGGGCTGGCCGGCGCGCGAATCGGCGACGGTCGACGAGCTCCTGCAGGACCTGGCGGTCCCATGAGGATTCTGTTCGCGGGCATCATCGGCCGCTACCCGTTCGGGGGGGTGGCCTGGTGCTCCCTGATGTATCTGGTCGGGCTGCGGGCGCTGGGCCATGAGGTCTGCTACATCGAGGACACCGGCGAGTGCGTTTACGACCCTTCGCAGGACGCGGTGTCGCTCGACCCGTCCTACGGCACGCGGCACATCCACGCGACCCTCGCGCCGCACGGGCTCGGCGACCGGTGGAGCTTCGTCAACTACGACGGCGTCCATCACGGCCTGTCGAAGGAGGCGGTCCGCGCGTATTGCGCCGACGCCGACCTGCTGATCAACCTGTCCGGCGGCACCTGGTTCTGGCGGGACGAGTACGCGCGCATCCCCCGGCGGGTGTTCATCGACTCGGACCCGGTGTTCACGCAGCTCGCGATCGCCAAGGGTGTGCCCTGGTACGTCGAATTCTTCCGCCGGTTCGACCACCTGTTCACTTTCGGCGCCAACATCGGGACCCCGCGTTGCGATGTCCCCATCGGCGACTTCCACTGGCAGAAGACCTGGCAGCCCGTCGTCACCGAGCTGTGGCGCACCGAGGCCCCGGCCACGCAGGATCGGTTCACGACGGTGATGACGTGGCGCACCGAGAGCTTCGAGGACGTCGACGGCAACAAGGACCGCGAGTTTCTCCGGTTCCTCGATCTGCCGCGGCGCACTTCGAGCCGCTTCGGCCTCGCGGTGAACGGTCCCGACCACCTGCTCGCCGAGCACGGATGGGGACCTGTGCCCGCGATGGAGGTGTCCCGCACCGCGGACGCCTATCGCGCGTTCATCCAGGGCTCGAAGGCGGAGTTCGGCGTGGCCAAGCACGCCTATGTGGCCCACCGCTCAGGCTGGTTCAGCGACCGCACCGAATGCTACCTAGCGGCCGGCCGCCCCGCCCTCGTCCAGGATACCGGTTGGAGCGACCACCTGCCGGCGGGCGCCGGGCTACTGGCGTTCTCGACCCCCGAGGAGGCGATCGAGGGCCTCGCGCAGATCGAAGGCGACTATGCGCGCCACGCCGAAGCCGCGGCCGGTGTCGCCCGGGACCAGTTCGAGGCGTCGCAAGTGCTTCCGCCGCTGCTCGAAAGGGCCGGCGCATGACGGCGCGACCCGCGGAACCCGGAGCCCGCGCGTTGCGCATCGCGCTCGTCGGACCGGTGGCGCAGTCCATCCCCCCGGCGCGATCCGGGTCGATCGAGACGGTGACCGCGATGCTCGCCGACGGGCTGGCAGCGCGCGGACACGACGTCACCCTGTTCGCCACTGCCTCGTCGACCACCGAGGCGCGCCTGCACGCCGTGTTCGCCGACGGCTACAACCATGACGCCGATCTGTGGCCCTGGGAGCTGTGCGAGCTGCTCAACCTCGCCGCAGCGGTCGAACGCGCCGCCGCGTTCGATCTCATCCACTACCAGGCCGAGTACGCCCCGCTCGCGCTCGCGTGCACCCGCACCACGCCGATCCCGGTCGTGCAGACCCTGCACCATGCGCCGTCCACGGCCGAGGTGGCGCTGTGGTCGCGCTATCCCGAGGCGCCGTTCGTCGCCGTCTCGCGCGCGCAGGCCGACCTGCTGACCGGACTCAACGTGGCCAGCACCATCCATCACGCGGTCGACCCCGGTGTCTTCCGATACCGGCCCGACCCCGACGACTATCTGCTCTTTCTCGGGCGGTTCACGTCGGGCAAGGGGGTGCTCGAGGCGGTGGAGGCGGCCCGCCGCACCGGCTACCGCCTGGTCCTCGCTGCCGCCGAGAACGAGTACTATCGCACCGCCGTGGCCCCGCTGGTGGACGGCGACCGCGTGGTCCACGCCGGCGAGGCGGACCAGCCGGCCAAGGTCGCCCTGCTGCAGGGCGCGCGCGCCCTGCTCTATCCCCTGCAGGCGCCGGAGTCGTTCGGCCTGGTGTTGATCGAGGCGATGATGTGCGGCACCCCGGTCGCCGCCCTCGATCGAGGAGCGGTCCGCGAGCTCGTCGACGAAGGGCGCACCGGACACACCTACGCCTCGCTCGACGCCCTGGCCCGCGGCCTCGGCGACGTGCTGGCCCTCGACCGCCGGCAGGTGCGCGCGCGCGCGCTCGAACGATTCCGGCCGGAGCGGATGGTCGACGCGCACATCGACCTGTACCGGCGCATCGTGGCCGCCCACCGCGCCCGGCCGGGAACGAACGCCGCCGGCCTGCCCCGGTCGCCGGCCGCGCCTCGTCCCGCCGGCCCTCGTCCCGCCGGCCCTGGTTCCGCCGGCCCAGGTTCCACCGGCCCTGGTTCCACCGGCCCAGGTTCCACCGGCCCTGGTTCCACCGGCCCTGGTCCCGCCGGCCCTCGTCCCGCCGGCCCTCGTCCCGCCGGCCCTCGTCCCGCCGGCCCTGGTTCCACCGGCCCTGGTCTCGCCGGCCCTGGTTCCACCGGCCCTGGTCCCGCCGCGCCCGGTCCCGCCGCGCCCGGTCCCGCCGGACACGAGGGCGGACAGCAGTGAGTCCACCGAAAGACCGGCCCGACAACGGCGCGCTGGACAGATCGGCGGCCGACCGGCGGCCGTCACTGCTCGTCGTCTTCGCCCACCCGGACGACGAATCGCTCGCGAGCGGCGGCCTGCTCGCGTGGTGCGCGGCGATCGGGGTCGAGGTGTCGCTGCTCTGCCTGACCCACGGCGAACATGGGCAAGCGGCGGGCGGCGCGCCCGCGGCGGGCGGCGCGCCCGCGGCGGGAGACCGCCCCCTGCGTCAAGTACGGGCCGCCGAGCTCGAGGACGCGGCCCGCGTGCTCGGTATCTCCCGCGTCCGCCTGCTCGACCACGAGGACGGGATGCTGCCATGGGTTTCCCCGGACCGGCTTGAAACCGACATCCGGGATGAGATTCGCCGCGCCGGCCCCGACGTCGTGATTACGTTCGACGCGGACGGGTTGTACTGGCATCCCGACCACATCGCCGTGCACGAACGGACCACCGCGGTCGTCGCCGCCCTGCGCGGCCGGGCGCCCGCGTTGTTCCATGTGACCCTGCCCCCGGGAGCGATGCGCGCCATCGTCGACCACGCCGCCCGCGTCAGCGCCGCGCGCCGGCTCCCGAGCCCATTCGCGCGCTCCATCCTCGGCGTCGCCGACCCCGATGCCTTCGGCGCCGATGCGCCGCCCCCGACCCTGGTCGTGTACGCGCGCGATCACGCCGCGCAGAAGCTGCGGGCCCTGCGCTGTCACCGCAGCCAGTTCGACGACTGCGCCCTGCGGTTCGTGGACGACGACGACGCGCCGCGCCTGCTCGGGACCGAGCACTATCGGCGCTCCGACATCGGCGCGCAGGGCGACACGATCGTCGACAGGCTGGCCGCCGCGGCTGCAGCCTTCTGAGGGAATCGGTCATGCACACCACGCTTCTCGACGGAATGCGGTATCCGTATCGGCGATCCGAGGTCGGGGCGCCAGGCAACACAATCGTCGACAGGCTGGCCGCGGCGGCTGCAGCCTTCTGAGGGAATCGGTACATGCAGGTCACGCTTCTCGACTCGATGCGGTGTCCCTTCTGCGGGACCCGGCTGCAGGTGGTCGACAACGCCGCCCTCGCCCGCACCGCGACCCGGATCGACGCCGGGGTGCTCGGCTGCGAATGCTGCGCCTTCCCGGTCATCGCGGGCATCCCCGTGCTGCTCGCCGACGACGCGACCCGCGCCGCCATGCATGCCCTGGAACGCGGCGATCCGGAAGAGGCGCTGGCAACCGTGCTCGACGTCACGCGCGCGCAGGCCGCAGAGCTCGCCCGCGCGCAGGCGGCCGACGCGCTGACCTATCGCAAGGCGATCACGCTGCTCGCCCCGGATGCCGAGGGCACCTACTTCCTGCACCGTTTCTCGGACCCCACGTTCGTCCCCGCCGAGGCCCTCCTGCGGACCCTCGCCCACGGTGCGGCGCAGCCCCCCGGCGCGGCGCAGCCCCCCGGCGCGGCGCAACCCCCCGGCCCCTGGCTCGACCTGTGCGGCGGTACCGGACATCTGACGCACGCGCTCGCCGGCGCCAGCGCGAATGCCGCGCCCGCGGGTGACGGCACGGTCATCGCCGATCTCTATTTCCGGAAGCTGTGGCTCGCGACCCACATCACGGCGCCCGGCGCCGACGGCGTATGCTGCAACGCCGAGGCCCCGCTGCCGTTCATGGCCGACCGCTTCTCGCTGGTCGTCCTCATGGACGCCTTCCCGTACATCTGGCACAAGCGGCTGTGCGCCCACGAAATGATGCGCGTGGCGCGACCCGACGGCATCATCGCCCTGCCCCACCTCCACAGCTCCGAGGGCGAGAACGTCTCCGCCGGCGACCCCCTCAGCCCCTCCGCCTACCGCGATCTTTTCGCGCCGTTCCAGCCCGCCCTGTTCAACGACGCCCGGCTGCTCGACCGCCTCATCGACGAGGCGAGCATCGATCTGACCGACGACCAGCCGCCCGACCAACTGAGTGGCGAACCGTCCCTGACCCTCGTCGCCAGTCGGCGCCCCGGACTACGCCAGCGCTTCGTCGCCCTCGCCCCCACGGGGGTCGCCGGAGTCCTCGCGGTGAACCCCCTCTATGCCATCGAGGTCCGGGACGGTCGCTCGACGCTGACCCTGCAGTTTCCCACCGCCGAGTACGAAGCCGAGTTCAAGCACTGCCGGCGCTATCTGCCGGACCGGGTCACCGTGGACGGGGACCTGTCCGGCCCCATCGATCCGCAACAGCTCGGCCCACGCTACCCGGAGCTGAGAAGGCGCAGGGTGATCCTCGACGTGCCGCTACGCTATCTGTAGCCGCCGGTCCGGAGCTGGTCCCCCTTGGCTCTACGCCTCGACTGACTCCAGGAGCATGTCGACCAGGTCTGCGCGACGAAAAGTCGCTGACAGTCTTTGCAGAGTCCGCTCTCTTCCGGTGAACAACGGATCGAGCGCCTCTCCTATTCGTTCCGCGGCCAGATTCAGGTAATCGTCCGACTCTTGTTCCACCAATTCCCGCGCGGCTTCGAAGTTGCGGTGGTCGAGCTGATCGAGCGCAATACCCATCTCGTTCAGGAGATAGCCGCCCATGAGCATGGCGCTGAAACGCGAGCCGTACGCCAGGAAATCGGGTGCATCCTCCGGAGGGCGTTTGCGCCGGTTTTCCGCGTGCCGGTGCAACAGGGCCGCTATGACCGCCTGCGCGCCGTTGAGCTCGTGGGTGAAGATAGTCTTGTACAACGCGCCGAAATGTTCTCGACTCCTGAATCGAGCCTGGTGCGGCCGGTGCCGCCAGATAGCGAGGACGGCCTCGGCGATGACCGCGCTCGTGAACTCATCGGGTGACACTGCCCGATCTTCGCGCTTGGCCCGGTAGGTATATCCCAATTCTGAAATCGACCGCGCGAGGGCCTTCTGGCGCGCATCGTTTGCTTTCAGATCCCGCAGATCGACAGGGTTCTGGCTGTTCGTCGCGAATGTGATGGCCTCCACCAGCTCGGCATCGTTCGGCTCGAGCTCGTATATCCGAACGAGGACCTCCGCCTCGCCGACCTCCAAGCCGATTTCCTGCGCATCTGCTGGACGGTGCGCGCCGTCTGTCCGCCGTTGACGATTTGCAGGTCGTTCACCTGCACCCGCCAGTTCTCGCCCTGGAGCGCGTTGTGGCGGAATTGCGAGCAGGTGATCGTGATGCCGTTGTTGTAGAAGTAGAAGTTGGGTCGCTGACCCGGGGCCCGCAACGTCTCCGCAACCGCCTCGTTCACGCGCTTGCCGGCCAGCCCCAGATAGCGGCGAATGTTCCTGTCGAACAGCCGATTGCCGTACTTGTCGGTCAGCCGTGCGAGCTCCGCGACCGACATGCGCCCCGTCAGGGCGCGCCGGAAGTCGAAGGTCTCGACCCTGGCGGCGCCCGTGAGCCTCAGGTCGGCGTTGATCGGCTTCCGCGCCTGCAAGAGAGCGAGGATCTCCTCGGCTCCGATGTGCCGCCACTCCACCTGCTCGCCGAAGTCCGGAGCGGCATTGTCGATCCGCTGCTGTGCCTGCGTCGTCCAGCGCGTTCCGTTGTTGGCGGCGACCGCGGTCACGCGGGGAATCGCGCCATCCCTGACGAACGAACGGATGTCTTCGACCCGCTCGTTCAGACGCCGGTTCAACCGCACCGGCCGCGCCGGATCGAACAGTGCGCCGAGGGCGGCGATCATCCCGGAAATGCCGTTCTCGGGAAACGCGGACTCTCCGCCGAGATCCCTCTTGTACTTGCCCTGCACCAGGGTGACGTGAACCTCGCCGTCGTCAGGCGGCTCGAAGTACAGCGCATCGATCCCGAAATCGTCGCCCCCGTCGACGATTCCGTCCAACGTCTGCTCGTCCGTCAGGTCGAATGCGGTCTTGGCGACGAGGAACAGAAAGGCGATCGAGCGCCTTCTGTGTTCATCGGCGCCCAGCCGCAACTCGTTGGAGAAGGCCTCCGACTGTCTCTCGACGATACCGGACACCTGCTGGTCGATGATTTGCGCCGCGAGGGACATACCCAATTGTCCGCGAGTGGCCGAAGCCGCGCAAGCGCAGGGGCCACGCCCGTTCAGCCACCCTGAGACGAAGGCCGGGATCCCCCTGCGACCGGGAACATCGCCGAATGCCCTCGATGATGCCCCCGGCGACGCCGGCGCAGAATCCATGACGCCCCCAATGCCACATGCCGGCCGACCCAGCATCCGAAACACCCCTTTCCCGACGCCACTCCCCATGGTTGTGTCGCCAGCCCGAACCCCGCCGCCGGTGGTGTTGCCTCGAACCCCGAACGAACCCCGGTCGGCGAACCGGTCGAAAGCCATCTGTCGCTCCGAGCCGTGGTCGCTGCGGGTTCACCGTCCACGTCTACGTCGCTCTCGGTCGGCGTACCCTGCCCGTGCTTCTGAACCTTCACCGGCCGTGAGGGTGGTCCACGATGGCAAACGTCCTCTCCAGGTTCTACAATCGGGATAGTTGCCAGATGCCGCCGACAACAGTTGTTCTGTTCCAACCCACTGTCATCGCTGCTGCTGCCGTGACCACAGCCGAGGTCGTCGCCCGCCCAGTTCCGGCGCGGACCCCGTGCTGGCCGGTTGCTCGCCGCTATTGCTGTTCCCGTCGTTGCCGCCGGCGTGGCCGTTGGTGCCGTCGTTCGACGACGAGTCCTTCCCGAACAGGTACCCGACGATGGCCCTCAACAGTCCCAGGACAGCCTCAAAGCCCTCGCCGTAGGCGGATAGCCAACAGCGAGATCAGGACAGCCACGAGGACGATCCCGATGGCTCGAAGGTTCTGTCGTCGGCCTTCCGCGGTCCATCTTAATTTGTAAGTAATTGGTTACCGGGTCGGGTCAGTGCGTGCGGCGGACGTCGAACCGCGGGCGAGGCGTCGAAGGACCGCGGTGGGTGACGTCCGGGTGCACAAAAATGCACAAGTGCCGATAAGCCAAGTATGCGCCCAACCCGCAGCCAGCAGGACGCGCCCCGGCCGACGCGGGAGGAGCACACGCGCGTGAAGCGCGAGCTCGAGGAGGCCGAGCGTGAACGCGGACGGCTGCAGCGGCGGATCGAACGGCTCGAGAAGCAGAACACCCGCCTGAGACGAGAGCTCGATGCGGCGAGACGCGCCGGGTATCGCCAAGCCGCGCCCTTCGCCAAGACCCTCACCTCACGACCCAAGCGCCCAGGCCGACGAGCCGGCGTCCAGTACGGCCAGCCGGCACGCCGGTGCAGGCCAACCCGGGTCGATGTCCGCCACGACGTACCGCTGCCGCCGGGCTGTCCGGCTTGCGGTGGACGAGTCCGCTCGACGGGCGTGGCCACCCAGTTCCAGGAAGAACTGCCGGTCCCGCGGGTCGTCGTCCGCGAGTTTCGGGTCGCACTCGGCGCCTGTCAGGACTGCGGCCGGCGGGTGCAGGGCCGCCATCGGCTGCAGACCTCCGATGCCCTCGGGGCCGCCGCCGTGCAACTGGGCCCCGGGTTGGTGGCGTCGGTGGTCATCCTCAACAAGCAGATGGGGTTGTCGTTCGGCAAGATCGCCACCCTGCTGCGGCAACACTACGACATCCGTGTCAGTCCGAGCGGCCTGGTCCGCGCCGTGCATCGCGCCGCCCGCCGGGCCGAGCTGACCTATACCGAACTGCTGCGCCAGATCCGCAACAGCCCCGCCGTCACCCCGGACGAAACCGGGTGGAAGGTCGGCGGCCACCTGCAGTGGCTCTGGGCTGCCGTCGCGCCGAAGACGACCGTCTACGCGATTCAGCCCGGACGAGGCTATGAGGAGGCCGCCAACCTGTTGGGGCCGGACTTCGACGGCGTGCTCATCCGCGACGGCTGGGCGCCGTATCGGCGCTTCACCCAAGCCACCCATCAGACGTGCCTCGCCCACCTCCTCCGACGGGGACGGACCCTGTGCAGGGACCATCCCCGCAGTCGCGTCGCCGCCGACATCCACGCCTCGTTGAAACAGTCGCTGCGCCTGCGCGATGACGCCCGTGCGGGCAGGCTGTCGCGCGACGGCCTCGGCGAAGCCGTCGAAGCCCTGGCCGCCCGACTCGCCCGACGACTGACCCGCCCCGGCCCTCTCGCCGACGTTCAGCGCTTCGCGGCGCATCTGACCAGGGAATGGACGGCGCTGTTCAACTTCCTGTGCATCCCCGCCATCGACGCCACCAACTGGCGCGCCGAACAGGCCATTCGCCCCGCCGTCGTCACCCGCAAGGTGTGTGGAGGCAATCGCTCCTGGCGCGGCGCGGCCACGCAACAGACGCTGGCCTCGGTCATCCGCACCGCCTGCCAACGTCAGTGCAATCCGCACGCCGTGATCGTGGGACTACTTCGATCGCCTTCGCCCACTGTTGCACCCGAACTGCAAGGCCCCGCACCGTAGAACCTGCCACCCGGTAACCAATTACATTTGTAATTGGTTACCGGGTCGGGTCAGTGCGTGCGGCGGACGTCGAACCGCGGGCGAGGCGTCGAAGGACCGCGGTGGGTGACGTCCGGGTGCACAAAAATGCACAAGTGCCGATAAGCCAAGTATGCGCCCAACCCGCAGCCAGCAGGACGCGCCCCGGCCGACGCGGGAGGAGCACACGCGCGTGAAGCGCGAGCTCGAGGAGGCCGAGCGTGAACGCGGA
The DNA here is from genome assembly GCA_965206705.1 of Vicinamibacterales bacterium. GTDB lineage: Bacteria > Acidobacteriota > Vicinamibacteria > Vicinamibacterales > UBA8438 > JAJEEA01. The sequence goes on from CBDBKJ010000004.1 coordinate 1,104,293, forward strand.
CGGCTGCAGCGGCGGATCGAACGGCTCGAGAAGCAGAACACCCGCCTGAGACGAGAGCTCGATGCGGCGAGACGCGCCGGGTATCGCCAAGCCGCGCCCTTCGCCAAGACCCTCACCTCACGACCCAAGCGCCCAGGCCGACGAGCCGGCGTCCAGTACGGCCAGCCGGCACGCCGGTGCAGGCCAACCCGGGTCGATGTCCGCCACGACGTACCGCTGCCGCCGGGCTGTCCGGCTTGCGGTGGACGAGTCCGCTCGACGGGCGTGGCCACCCAGTTCCAGGAAGAACTGCCGGTCCCGCGGGTCGTCGTCCGCGAGTTTCGGGTCGCACTCGGCGCCTGTCAGGACTGCGGCCGGCGGGTGCAGGGCCGCCATCGGCTGCAGACCTCCGATGCCCTCGGGGCCGCCGCCGTGCAACTGGGCCCCGGGTTGGTGGCGTCGGTGGTCATCCTCAACAAGCAGATGGGGTTGTCGTTCGGCAAGATCGCCACCCTGCTGCGGCAACACTACGACATCCGTGTCAGTCCGAGCGGCCTGGTCCGCGCCGTGCATCGCGCCGCCCGCCGGGCCGAGCTGACCTATACCGAACTGCTGCGCCAGATCCGCAACAGCCCCGCCGTCACCCCGGACGAAACCGGGTGGAAGGTCGGCGGCCACCTGCAGTGGCTCTGGGCTGCCGTCGCGCCGAAGACGACCGTCTACGCGATTCAGCCCGGACGAGGCTATGAGGAGGCCGCCAACCTGTTGGGGCCGGACTTCGACGGCGTGCTCATCCGCGACGGCTGGGCGCCGTATCGGCGCTTCACCCAAGCCACCCATCAGACGTGCCTCGCCCACCTCCTCCGACGGGGACGGACCCTGTGCAGGGACCATCCCCGCAGTCGCGTCGCCGCCGACATCCACGCCTCGTTGAAACAGTCGCTGCGCCTGCGCGATGACGCCCGTGCGGGCAGGCTGTCGCGCGACGGCCTCGGCGAAGCCGTCGAAGCCCTGGCCGCCCGACTCGCCCGACGACTGACCCGCCCCGGCCCTCTCGCCGACGTTCAGCGCTTCGCGGCGCATCTGACCAGGGAATGGACGGCGCTGTTCAACTTCCTGTGCATCCCCGCCATCGACGCCACCAACTGGCGCGCCGAACAGGCCATTCGCCCCGCCGTCGTCACCCGCAAGGTGTGTGGAGGCAATCGCTCCTGGCGCGGCGCGGCCACGCAACAGACGCTGGCCTCGGTCATCCGCACCGCCTGCCAACGTCAGTGCAATCCGCACGCCGTGATCGTGGGACTACTTCGATCGCCTTCGCCCACTGTTGCACCCGAACTGCAAGGCCCCGCACCGTAGAACCTGCCACCCGGTAACCAATTACCTTAATTTTAACCAGCACCCCGCCCAATGCCACGACCCCTCTGAGGGTCTGTGTCGGGTGTAGGTGCGCGGTCATGAGAATGTCCGCAAGCAGGTGCTCATCCCGGCGGCGGGCGGTAACCTTGGTCTGCTGGTGCGCCGCCTGATCGGCGTCGCCACGCCCCCGGGCGCCTGTAGGCGCGTGATCTTTCGGCCATTGGCGGACTGGTCGGGCGTCTCATCGAGACCTGGGGGGTCTGACGCGCCTGGGGGACCAAATGGACACCGTCGGTGCTCGTCAACTCAATCGGTCATCGCCAAAGCGGCCCGAAGCAGGCCGACTCACCGAACAGACTGCCATGGAGGGTCCAAATGTCAGTTTCGGGTTTCTATCCTCCAACGCCCTTCTCGAACCGGGTTAACGCCTGTTTCATACGCCTCATCAGAGATTCGTCTCGGGTCTTCGGTATCGAGTCTCGAAAGCGTTTTTCTATGTCGCACCCTTTCGTAAGAGAGTTACCGATTAGATTGCGTGTGGTGGCCGATTTGGCCAATTCTACAAGCAACCAAAACTCCCGAGCATTACTGGCAATCGTCTTGATTTCGGGAACCATGACCCTGGCGTGACCTGGAAGTGTCGGAAAGGTCTCTTCAAGAGCCCTTCCCTCGTCCGTCTCCCAAAACGATCTCCTGTAAGCTTTCTCCAATTTCTTCGGAGCCTGCTTGCCAGTGAAACGTAGATTTTCCCTTCGGTATTGATCGTACAGACTGCGGCGCAATTGGCGAATCTTAATCGGCAGATCTTCGTTGTCGATTACAGGGTCACCATGAACCGGCAAGTCACATAAAGGAATGTCTAACGATGCGGCAAACTCCTTAATGGATAGATTAGCCGGCTCTCCTAAAACAGGTGTGGGTGGAATCGGAGCCGATTCGGCGGGTCCACGAGGCGCGGCTGACGGCGAAAAGGCAGCTCGGAACTGACCCGCGGATTCCGCTTCCGGGGCGGGCGTGCGGTGGCTTGCTGCGGATGTGGGGCGGGGTAGCTACGGGACGGCCGGCGTGTCAACGCGCTACGCGCGTCCTCCGCTGCGCTCCGGTCCTTCGGATGACACGCCGGCCGTCCCTCCGCTCAGAGAGCAGTTATGGGCCTTGCGGCCCGGCCTGGACGGGGGCGTCCCGGCCGTCGACGACTTCACGCCGGACGCGCGAGGAGCAGTCGGCGCGTGGGCCTGACGTGCGGGGGTCACGGGGCGAAGCAGAGCCCGCGAACGCGGGGGTTTTTCTGGCTGGGGCGGCATCGAACTGGGGCCATCCCTACCCACACCTGTTTCAGGAGACTCGATTAGCCTTCATTTGGTTACAACGCTCGCAGCAGGTAACGTAATTCGTAATCTCGTCGAGGCCGTCGCGGTCAAGTGGCACAAGATGGTCTATGGTTAGTTCCCTGCGAGTGCACCGCTTTCGGCAGAATTGACAAGTGAACTCGTCGCGCTGGTAGACTCTCCGTCTGGTGGCGCGAGAAGGGCTCCCTCTCCCAAAACGACTCTCTCTCGTGAAGCGGTCTTTCATCCCGTGCTCGAAGCGCCTTTGTTGGGCGCGAAATAATTCATCCTGCTATTGCAAGTTCACGGATTGCCATCGGCATTGCTCCTTCGTGCCTGCAAATCTATCCTGTCCATCCAACTGGAGCGCCTCATGCCTTGACATCCCGCAATGTCCTCAACTTCAGAACGCAAATCGTGAGCCTCACCTCCGCGTCCTCCCTGGCTCCGTCGACGAGAGCCTGACGTGGCACGTTCAGCGCGTGCCGATCTTCCCCCCCGAGGAAGGCGACTTTCCGGGGGTGACGGGACGTAGCGGCGGTCTTGTCGCTCTATTATATATATGCTACATATGTAACACGTTGGCCCGCTTCATCGCCACAACAATCCGACAGGGGCCGCCTCCCCTCATCGACGAGGCTCAGGACGCCGACGGGCACGAGCGTCGCGTTGGTGAGAGACTTGGTGAGCTTGTCCAGCGGTCTTTGGTTAGCGGGTCGGGGCGAGAAACTCCGTGAAGTGGTGTGCAGGTTTGGTACGGTGTGCCGATATATCGAGTATGGCTCGCGAGAACGGCAGACGCCGGGGGTTCGAACGCGGCCCGGCCGGGGCAGGTTTCTCGGGACGTGCGCATCGAGGAGCTTGAGCGGGAGAACGACCGGCAGAAGCGCGAGGTCGACCGTTTGGAGCGCAAGAACGACCACCTGAAACAACAGTTGGCAGCGGCGCGGCGGGCCGGCCGCCGACAGGCACCCCGTTCGCCAAGGACCGGCCGCAAGGTCGCGGCCAGCGCCCCGGCCGGCGACCGGGTGCGAAGTACGGCCGGCAGGGCTGCCGCCCGCGCCCGACACGGGTCGACGAGACGCACGCGGCGCCGGTCCCGTCGACGTACCCGGACCGCGGCGGGGCGGTCGAAGTGACCCGCGTGGCGTCGCAGTATCAGGAAGAACTACCCGAGGTGCGCCCGACCGTGCGCCGCTTCGACATCGAAGTCGGGCGCTGCTCGCAGTGCCGGCGGCGGGTGCAGGGCCGTCACGCCTTGCAGACCGCCGACGCGCTGGGAGCGGCCGGGGCGCAGCTCGGCCCCGGCGTCGTCGCACTGGTCGTGGAGTTGCACACGCGGATGGGGGTGCCGCCGGCGAAGGTCGCCCGCCTGCTCGGGACCAACTTCAGCCTGCAGGTTACGCCGGGCGGCCTTGCCCACCTGGTGCACTGCACCGCCGGCGGGCGGCCTTGCCCACCTGGTGCACTGCACCGCCGGCGACGCCGCGCCGGCCTACGCGGAACTGTGCGAGCAGGTCCGCAACGCTCCAGTGGTCACGCCGGACGAAACCAGCTGGCGCGGCGGCGCCCTCCGCCACCGGCTCGGGGCGTTCGCCACCCCGCACACGAAGGTCTACGGACCGCGAAGCGCAGCGTCGCTTCGGCGACCTCGCGATGGACGGCGGCCAGCGCCGAGGTCGACAACAAGACCAAGGCCAATGCCGCAACAGGACGGGTGAATGGCATGGATCGCTCTCCCTCCGAGTTCGCGGTTGAACCTCGCTTTCGGTAGCAAGTCGGCACTCAATCCGAATGAACCGCGGTGTTCAACGAGCACCAAGAGTCGTGGTTCGCGGTTGAACCTCGGTGGCCGTACTGTCGGCCCTCCATTCGACTCGTCTGCAGTATTCAACGATCACAAAGAGTCGCGACCAGCGTGTGTCGGCGAGTCAGCTGCGCCGCCGCGCGACGAACCTGGCGCGGAAGCCGTCGCCTTGCGGCTCCGCTTGCCGCCCAAACCCTCATGGCCACGCCGAAGGGTGGCCACCCCGAAGGCATGAAGATTCGGCGCCCCGTACGGAATTCTCACGGCCACCAACCCTCCAGGAGTTCGCTCCGTACTACTGCGCAGACTCCAGGGGCCAGTCGAGGCGGGCGGCGACGGGATAGTGATCGGAGGGGTATCGTCCGTTGTCGTCGTGCACGACGGTCTGCGCGGCGCGCACGACGAGAGGTCCCCCGACGAGGATCCAGTCGATGCGCCACACTTCGTCGTGGGGCGGCGGCGGTCCGAAGCCGTTGCTGGTGAACGGGGGGCCGTGTCGTTCGTCCGCGGCGAGCCACGTATCGCGCAACCCCTGGGCGGTCGCGATGCGCCAGGTCTCGGTGTCGCCGGCGCTGGCGTTGAAGTCGCCGGTGACGACGACGGCGCTGCCGGGCGGCAACGCGGCGACGCGGTCGGCGATCAGCCGGGCCGAGTCGTACTGGCGGGGTCCCTGACGCAACGTCAGGTGGGTGTTGAAGGCGTAGATCTCGCGGCCGCTCGCCCGGTGGTAGAACCGAGCCCAGGTGACGATGCGGCCGCGTGGGCGGCGCAACCGCCGCGACGGCTCTCCGCGCCGGGGTGGGGGAGGAACGTCGGGGGTGTCGGTGAGCCAGAAGTTGCCGGAGGCGATGGGGCTCAACTCGCGGTGTCGATAGAAGATCGGCGTATATTCGCTGAGCCCGACGCCGCCGTTGAGGCCGCGGTCGACGCCGATCCACCGGTAGTCGGGCAGCATCGTCTCCAGATACGCGATCTGCTCGTCGACCGCCTCCTGGAGACCGAGAATCTGCGGCGCGACCCGGGCGATCGTCTCGACCACCAGATGCCGGCGCTGGGGCCAGGCGTTCGCGCCGTCATCGACGCTCGACGTCCGGATGTTGAACGTCATCACGTCGAGCGACGTCTGGGCGGCCGACGCCGGCGCCGGCCAACCCGAAACGGCAGCCACGACGAGAAGCGCGAGGGCGGCGTGACGACCGGTTCGCATCGCGGCGCATCCTCCGCGGCGGCGCCGGCGGATCGGGCCGGCGGCGCCGCGGCCGGCGTTCACGCCGATCCGCGCCGGTCCCCGGTCCGCGCCTGCGGGTTCTCCACCTTGCCGAGGGCCGCCGGCAGGTCGATGCCGGCCTGCTGGGCCAGCTCGTGCAGGGGCGGCAGCGCCCCGATGAGCCCCCGCAGAAAGCCCGCCGTCGCACCGTTGCCGTCCTGACCGTTGGCGCCGGAATCCCATACCGTGACCTTGTCGATCTTCAGATTCTGGATCGCCTTGACCTGCTCGGCAACCAGCTCGGGCAGCTTCTCGATGATCAGCAGCGACGGCGCCAGCTCGGGCCGCTCGGCGCAGATGCGCAGCAGGTTCTCGTAGCCGGCGGCCTTGGCGTCGAGCACCTTCCGGACGCCCTCGGCCTCGGCGAGATACCGGGCCAGCACGCCGTCGGCCTCGCCCTGGGCGATGCGGCGAATCTTCTCCGCCTCGGCCTCGGCGTCGATCTCGATCTTCTGGCGCTCGATCTGCTGCTGCGCGATCTGGGTCTTTTCGAGTCTCGCGAACTCCTGCTCCTTCTCGGCCCGGAGCACGTCGCGGGCGGCATCGGCGAGGGCGACCTCGCCGCGCCGCGTGGCGTCGGCCTGACGCTCGGCCAGCGTGGCCTCGTAGTCGGCGATGTTCGCCTTCGACTCGTTCTCGCCCTGCACCGCCGACGCCTCGAGCGAAGCCACCTTGACGCGCTGGTCCATCTCCGCCTGTTTCTTTCCCTGAACCGACAGCGCATCCTGCTCGGCGACCACGATCTCCTGCTCGCGCATGGCGTTCGCCTCGCCGGAGACGCCCTCCGCCTCGAGCTTCGCCACCTTGACGCGCTGGTCGCGTTCCGCCTGCTTCTGCCCCGCCGCCGAATCGGCCTGCTGGCGCGAGACCTCGACCGCCATCTCGCGGTTGGCGCTCGCCTCGCCGATCGAGCCGGAGCGGTCGGCGTCGGCGACCTCGATCTTGGCCTGATTGATCGCCTCGGCCGCCGCCTTCCTGCCCAGCGCGACGATGTAGCCCGACTCGTCGGTGATGTCCCGCACGTTGACGTTGATCAGCTCGAGCCCGATCTTGTTGACTTCCGTGCTGACGTTCTTGTTGACGAGGTCGAGGAACTTCTCGCGGTCCTGGTTGATCTCCTCGATGGACAGGGTGGCGATGACGAGACGCATCTGGCCGAGAATGATGTCGCTGGCCTGGGCCGAGACCGCCTTCTCATCGAGACCGAGCAGACGCTCGGCCGCGTTGTTCATGATGTCGGGCTGCGTGGAGATCCCGATGGTGAACGTGGACGGCACGTTGACCCGGATGTTCTTCTTCGACAACGCGCTCGTCAGGTCGATCTCCATCGTCATCGGCTCCAGATTGAGGTAGGCGTAGCTCTGGAGCAGGGGCACGATGAAGGTGCCGCCGCCGTGCAGACAGCGGGCGGCGCGAGACCCCGCGACCTTGCCGTAGACGACGAGGACCCGGTTGGAAGGACACCGCCGGTACTGACGGGTCAACATCGTCAGCACGAACAGCATCAACAATACGATCGTGGCCACCACCCCGAGGGTGCCGAAGTTGAGTATCTCGGTCATCCGTCACCTGCCCCCTGCCTCATCTGTGCCTGTTCCTCCGCCAGCCCGGAAATGCCGCTTTGCTGCTTTGGTCACGAATTGGATCGATATCGAGTTGCCAACTGTGTAGGGATGTCAGCTCGTGGTTCCAGAGTCCTTACGGCCCAACCCACCCTCTCGCGCCGTTCCCATGGCGCAACGCTTGGCCATGCGCCGGTTGGCGCGCGGGCTCAACGATGCGGTGCGACGATCAGGGTCTGGTCGTCACGCACGCCGACGACGAGCACATCGGTGAAGGCGCCCAGCTCCGGACCGTCGCTGACCGCATCAAGCGTCATCATCCGTCCGGACACGCTCACCTGCACCTGCCCCTGACCGGCGTCCCGGGCGGGAATGGTCAAGTACACCCGCGCGGTCTTCCCGACGGCCGTCTCCAGGTCATAGGTGACCGTGCGATTGAGCGACCGGGTGAGGTACATCAGGCCGGACGCCAGGAACATCATCACGACGCCGAATCCGACCGCGATGACCACCGACACCGGCCGGCCGAGCCCCCAGTCGAAACGGCACGCCAGACCCATCCAGCCCGTGCCCATGATGAACGCCATCACCGACAGCAACGAGAACAGCGTGAAGGAAGCATCGGTGCCGGTATCGACGTCGACCTCGAAGTCGCCGATGACGTCGCCGAACATCGCCAGCACGAGACGCAGCAGGAACAGGATGGTGCCCACCACCGCCATCATCGCGTAGGTGACGGCATCGCCGCCCAGCGCCATCAGATTCGACCAGTCCCAGAACAGTTCCCAGGCACGCGCCATCCATCACACTCCCGGAGCGCTCGCCGCGCCACCCCTCACCGTGTCAATACGCCGTCTGCATCGGGATATTCGCCGACCGGCGCCGCGGTCATCTCGATTCGACAGGCGCGGGCTGCTCCTCCGCGGCGCGGTCGTCGCCGAAGGCATCGAGCAGGATCGGCAGCAACCCGTCCATGCGCGCGACGGCGGGGCGCCGCGGCGCCAGTCCCGGTACGAACCGGTGGCCGTCGACGAGCCGGTCGAGCAGGTCGGTGCGGCTCGTGACGACGTGCACCGGCACCTCCCAGGACGCGCCGGCGCCGCTCACCAGAGCCGGCGGCTGGTGGTCGCCCACCAGCACCAGCACCAGATCGCGATCCGCCCGCAACCGGAGGTACCCGCCGACGTTCGCGAACGCGTACTGCAGCGCCTCCACATAGCTGGGACCGAGATTGGTCCAGTCGGCCCAGGCGGACCACGCGCGGTCGAGGTCGTCCGCATCGTAGGGGGTCTCGCTCAGCACCCGGGCCCAATCGGCCTGATAGGGCGGGGCCGGCACGAAAGGCGCATGGGTCGTGATGGTGGCGAAGAACACGAAGGCGGGCGGGCGGACCGGCGGGGCGAGCTCGGCCGCATCGACCCGCGCGAGGGCATACTGGTCGTTGACGTCCCACCACCCGAACGGCGGTCCCCGATAGTCGAGCCGTGCGTGGTCGTAGATCTCCTCGAACCCGTAGAACGCCCCTTCGGGCCAGCCCACCAGGAGGCCCGGCATGATCGCGATCGTGCGGTAGCCGCGGCGCCCGAACAGCTTCACCATCGTGTCGCGTTCCTGCGCCATGAGACGGACGTTGGAACGCGGATCGCGCACCTCGGTGCCCGAGAGCAGGCTGATGTGGGCCAGCCACGACTCTCCACCGAACGTCGTCGACTCGACGAACGCCGACGCCATGCGGCGGCCGGTCTCGCTCACCGCCACCTCGAAACGGCGACGCGACGGGGCCAGCGCCTCGACGAAGGCGTCGCGATCCCAGCTCACCGCCCCGTACGATTCGAGGAAGATGACGATGACGTCGGCCCCGGCGACCCGCGACAGATCCGAGCGCATCGCCGGGGGCGGGCCGAGGTCGCGCAGGCCGGCCCCGCTCGCTTCGTAGGCCAGCTCGCCGAGCTCGCGGGCGAAGGCGGGAGTTATCGGTTCGGCCACCCGGATGCCCCCCGGCGCCACTCCCGCCCACTGCGCCAGACCGAGCAGCAGCACCGCCCCGGCCGCGCCGGCGAGCGCCCGCCGCGGGCCCGGCCGGCCGGTGGCCGCCGCGACGCTCCCCCACGCCCAGCGCGCCGCGAGATAGAGTCCCAGCGGCGCCAGGACCAGCCCCGCCACAAACCCCGCCTTGAGCCAGGGATCGGCCACGAAGGCGAACATCGCCCCGACCTTCGGCACGTGCTGCAGGTCCCAGTACAGATTCACCTCGCGGCCGTAGAGCGAGGCGACGGTGACCTCGACGTAGCGCCCCGTCACGAGCAGCAGCCAGGCCACGGCCAGACACCGCGCGGCGGTGCGCGGAGCACCTCGCCGCCAGACGCGCATCGCCACCAGCGCGAGCACGCCGGCCGCCGCTTCAACCGACAGATCGCCGGTGAATCGGACCCCGAGGGTCGGCCAGACGTTGCCGAAGGTGAGCGAGACGTTCACGAGCAGAAGGGCCGCGCACAGCCCCCCGTCGCGCCGCACCGCGGCGAACCTCGCTCCACCCCAACCCGGCGCGTCGGTCGTCATCGGCGTCGCGAGCTGGAGCAGCCCGTGGAGAAAACCCTGCTGCATTCGACCGGCGCACCCCGCAGTCTCACCACGGCCTCTGGCTGGTCACCGAGAACGGGAGCCGCCGGGCGCCGACGGCCAGCGCCGCCAGTCCGCCCACCACCGGCAGCGCATAACCGTTGGTCAGATACCCCGACGTGAACAGGAGGCCCATGGCGAAGTGAAAGTTCAGCACCATGCCCAGCGCCACCAACGCCGCGAGCTGCGGGCGGTACCCGGCCACCAGAGCGGTCCCGGTGGCCAACTCGCCCAGCAGCACGAGCCGGGCGAAGAGGGGGGCGCCGGGCATCGCGACCCAGTCGATGTACCACTTGCTGATCGCGGGGGCCGGTCCCCACCAGTCCCGGAGCTGATCGACGAGCATGCTGCTGTCGCCCGCCCAGTCCAGCTTGCCGTATCCCATGGAGATCAGGAAGATCCCCATGACCACCGAGAGCAGCCGGAGTCCGCCCGCGCTTGTATTTGGCATGTCGCAGGCATTGTAACCGGCTCGCATCCGCCGCAGAATGGACCGCCATGAGGTCGACGCATCCCAATCGCATCTACGGTCTGATCCGGTCCCTGGCGGTCTATCACGCGATTCCGTTGCGCCAGCGCCGGCTGCGGCGGCTCTATGCGACGTTCGCCGGACCCGGCGACCTCGTCTTCGACGTCGGCGCCCACGCCGGCAACCGCACCCGCGCCCTCGCCGCGCTCGGCTGCCGGGTGGTGTCGCTCGAGCCGCAACCGGACTTCGCGGGACTGCTCCGCCTCCTGTTCGGCCGACATCCGCGGGTCTCGATTCTCGAAGCCGCGGTGGGCGACCATGCGGGCACCGCGACCCTGTCGGTCAGCGATCGCACCCCGACCATGACCACGCTGGCGGCCGCGTGGCGCACCGCCCGCGAGGAGGACCCGGTGTTCAGCGGCGTGCGGTGGAACCGCGACATCGACGTGGACCTGATTACCCTCGACACGCTCATCGCCCGCTTCGGCCCACCCGCGTTCGTCAAGATCGACGTCGAGGGCGCGGAGCCGGCGGTGCTGGCCGGACTCACCCTGCCGGTGCCCGCGGTCTCGTTCGAGTACCTGCCCGGTACGCTCGACTACACGCGGACGTGCGTCGATCGCCTGCAGACCCTGGGACCGTACCGCTTCAACTGGTCGGTCGGCGAGTCCTATCGGCTCGCCGGCGCGGCCTGGGTGGACGGCGACGCCCTGCTGAACGCTCTCCGTACCGGGCCCGCCCGGCGGCGGTCCGGAGACGTCTACGCGCGGCTTGAGACGGCGTAGGAGTTCGCCGCGCAGCACGGCGCCGCCGTCTGCAAGGAGGCGCCGACTCCCCGGGGGGGTTGGTTGGGCGGCCATCGGAGAGCCGCAGGCGGCGATTCGTAGGCTAGAGTTCTGCCGCGAACTCCACGAAGCCTGTCGGCGAAGAGCGCGCGCGGTTGCCGGGCGTGCCGGCCGGCGCGCCGTCAGCACCGATGCCGCGGAACGCGGTCACGGCCGACGACTGATCCGGCGAGGCCTCGTGCTCCGCCCGGGCCGGACTCGCCGAGCTGCGAACCCGAGAGAGCGCCGGGCTGGACCGATGTCGCGCCGGTGGCGGTGACGACCCTGATCAAGGCGGTGCACCTGATGGAGTTGCGTGGCGCGGTGCGGGCCCCCCCGCGTCCTGTGCGCGAGCGCCGCGCAGCACGTTGCTGAGCGCATGGTTCCCCTCGTGGCAGGCGAACTCGAAGAGGGGCCCCGCTGTCACCCCCCGCCTCGACGGGTCCGCGGACAACGCGAAGCGGACGGTCCACGGCCGGGTAAAGCGGGTCGGGTCGGTGATCGTCGCTTCGTAGTCGATCCTCTTGGTATCGACTCTCGTGAACCGCTCGACTACGTGCAGTTTCGCGGTAGGCGTCCGCCAGACGTGACGGAACCGATCTTGCGAGCGATCCGGGAAGTAGCGGCTCTCGACCACCAACGCCCTCCCTTCCCACCGGCCGCGCGGCTCACCGTTCCACTGCGTGATGCCGGTCTGCGGGCGGCTGTCTATCGGGATGATCCGTTCCGGCGCTGTTGGTACATCTCGTGCATGATCACCACGTCGGTCGGCGTCTGCAGGATCTGGTGGTTCGGGTTGTCGCCGAACCAGATCTGCGGCAGCCCGTCACCGAGGCACCGCTCGCCCGTGTCGAGGTCGATGTGCGAGTCCCAGGGGCCGGTCCCATGCGGCCGTTCGCCGTCACGCGCGGTAGGTGTGTACGGGATTCGGCCGTTCGGCGGATCGACGATCAGCGACGTGCGCCCGCTCGGCTCCCAGGTGGTGCCTTCGTCGAGCCAGAAGGCGTCGAAGCCGAGGCTGCCGTCAGGCCGGTAATCGACGTCCCCCCCCGCCGGGGCCCGCTCGGCAGACCGCTTCAGCAGGCGTTCTTTCTCGGCGAGCGCGGCGGTCTCGAGCGCCGCGACTTGCTCCCCGGTCAGGAACTCCCGCCCTTGGTACTCGGATGGCCGTTCGAGCGGCGTGAGCGTCGAGCCGACCCAGACTCCCTGCAGGTCAGGATCACCCCAGGGAGTCCTCGGCACCTCCTGGGCCAAGACGGTCACGCCGAGCGTAGCGGCCAGCGCGGTGGCTACATGCACGGACCACGAACACCCACCTCTCATACACCTCACGGTACCCTCGCTCCGCAATCGCTCGCCAGATACGCCGCGATCCAAACCCTCGCCGCCTACTACCTCGCCGAGTTCCGCGACCAAGAGGCGAGCCACGTCGACGGCCTCGACGGCCGTGGCAGCCGCGTTTGCTCGCCGGCGTTCGGGGCGACGGACCCGGCCGCTCGGCGACCCCGGCTCGCTCGCTTGTCCGAATCCCTTTCACCACCGCAGAAGTTCGATCCGTGTATCGCCGCCATCGGAGACCCTGACATCGAAACGGCTGAGCTCGCGTCTCAACGGCCGGTCCGGTGTCATCCAGCCGACGAGGGCGTCGATCAGGCGGTCGCCGCGGTCGGCGGGCGTCTTCCCCTTCAGCAGGCGGACGGCGTCCGAGGCGATCCGGAACCACACCTGGCCGCCGTCCGGGTCAAGCTCGGCGCCGAACCAAAATGCTCCGTTCGGGTCCCGGCTGTGGTCGAGCGGCGTCATGGTCCTGGCGCCCCCAGGCCAGTCCTCGCGCGTCCCCTCGATGACGATCATCGGCCCGTCGGCCATGCTCATCCCGTGTAAAATTATTTCCCATAGGCAAGTATCGGTGAGGACTCAAAACAGCGCCGGAACGGCGCCTTCTTTCCTCCACCGTTCGCCCGGCGTCTCCACCATCTGAACATCGCCCCGTACCTCAATCGCTCAGCTCGGCACCGCTCGCAGTGCAACGAACGGCGGCGCCGGCTCGACGTACTCGAGACAGCGAACGCGTCGAGCGGTGCACTGTGGTCGCGGTGGCGCAGGACCCGGGGATGCCCGCCACGTGTCCAGCCGCTGGAGCCGGTTCAGCCGACACAGTGCGGCTCCATCGAGCCGTTCATCGCCTCATGGACAGGCGACCAGCAGCCGGCTTCCTCGCACAAGCCATTCGGGCGCTCACGATGATGGCGCGAGGGCGGCCTGCCCGCATTCTGCTAGAGCCCCTTCTATTAGTCAATTTAAGGGCGTTCGCAGAACGGAAAACGAACAACCGGCCGGCCACCGCATCAGGCCCGGCACTCTTGCCGGCCTGCTGGAGCCCGACGAGATCGGAGCCTTCGGCCTCCACGTCGTCGTCGGAGTCGCGCCTCTTTGGAGCAGGTTCCGCCGGGCTGCCGCGGGGCGACCGAGGCGCCATTCGGGCGCTATGGGTCCTGGCTCCGGAGGAGCGTAGCCGCTGCGCTGACGACGCCTACACCCTCCAGAGGATCGGACCGCAGGTAGGGGCCGTGCTGGACGTGCCCCTCGGTGAGAGGTTCTTCTTCCGCGCGGGAGCACCCGGCTCTGGCGGGCGGGGGTTGGGGTCGGGGTGAAGCTCTGAGTGGCTCCCTCGAATGGCAGGGCGCCGATGACGGCGGCGACAACGGCGATCTGGGTCCCGACCACCCTCCCGATGACTTCCGGCTTGGTCGCGGTCGACTCCGACGAGCCCCGCCCTCGAAGCGTGGTCTCCCTCGACGCCGTGATCGCGGGGGTTGCCGCGCCGTCCGCCCCCAAGCCCGGCGCAGTTTGTGCGTCGGAGTCGACGCGGGGTGCCGGTGCCGGCGGTTCCGGACCGGCTGGAGGTCTTCCCCGCCGCCGCCCTGCAGCTCCGGCGAGAGCGACACGACGCCGGTCCGCCGGCGATCCGCAAGGCGCGCCGGGCCGCGCTCGAGATCGAGGAAGACGAGGTCGTCGACCTTGGCCGCCGCGGGCCGCGAGCAATGAGGACCGGTTGAACCGATTCCCGCCGCGCCCGGCGCCGAGCTCCAAATCGGCGGCGGCTACCACGTCGCGTTCGACCTCGGCGTTCATTCTCGTCGGTTTGGTGCGGTCCATCGCTGAGGCGGGGCGACCCGTGGCGGCACTCGCGCCGGCGGATGTCTCGATGCGCTTCCACAACGCCGTCGCCGGGCAGTCTGGTTCACCCGGTCGGCGATCACCCGGCGAGACCGGTGGAAGCTCGCGAGTACCGCGCGCGTAGGCGCGGCGCCGTTCATCTCTGCGCCCCGGGACCGGTTCGGGGTTCGTCCCTCAAGACGAGAAGACGTCGTCCAGGTGGAGTCCGAGGTCAGCGAGTAGCGGCGAGCGTAGCGTCTGTTCCCGCCCGAAGGTGTGGGTGACCGCCAGCACGCCCGCGCGTTGGCGGTGGACCGAGACGGTTTCGGCTATTGGATCGACCAGCCAGTACTCCGTCACGCCGTGTCTGCCGTAGAGTTCACGCTTATAGCCCCGGTCCCGGTCGGCGGTCGCCGGAGACAGTATCTCGATCACCAGATCCGGCGCACCCCGCACGTTCTCGCCGCCGCTCAGCAGATGCTCGCGTTCCCGGGAGACGGACAGCAGGTCCGGCTGCACGACGTCGATGTCGGACAGGACCACGTCGCAGGGGGCGCTGAACAGCTCGCCCAACGCCCGCTCTTTGATGAACATGTTCAGCTGCATCGACAGCGCCATCTGCACTCTCTGGTGCTTCAGATTCGGGGCAGGAACCATGATCAGATCACCGTCCAGCAGCTCGTAGCGCTTGTCCGCTGGCGTGGTGCGGTAGTCCTCGTAGGTGAACTTGACGACGGGTTGCGTGGTGGCCACGTCGTTGCTTCTCCCGTTACCCCGGTGATCGCAAGATTTCATGATAGCGCGTCTCGACGCGCCCGGGATCGCCGCCGGCCGCTGTTGCGCCCGGCTGGGGGTGGCTCGAGCGCGGTGGTCGTGGCGTCCCCGTGAACCCTGCGGCGGACAGATACGCCGTGATCGCGGGTGGTGGACTCACGGGCCGCCCCCCGGGACGGTTGGCGAGCCGCGTGGTCGCGCCCGCGCGGCGACGGCGGGACATCCCGCCCGCCTTTGCCGGAGCACCTCGTCGTCGGCCCAACCGTCGCCACGGAGCCAACGCCTCCTCGACCGCGGTGGCTACCGCGTAGTGCGTTCCCTAAAGAGGCGTGACGGAACCGCCTTCAGGCGACCAGAACTCAGTCGCGCTGCCGCCACGACCAGCAGCAGACTGAGCAGGCCGAGGCCGGCCACCGGCAGCGCGGGCTGCGTATTTCGGCCCATTCCGCTTGTCGGTCGACGCCTCGTCGTGGATCTTCCCCATCTCGTCGGTCCACTCCCACTGGGTGAGGACCAAGTTCCGCTCGACCCCCCGCGGGCGCGGCGGCGCCCGCGGCACCTCGCCGGTGGCGATGCGGTCGCTCCAGTCGGCGAACATCCCCAGCCCGCGCTCGCGCCCGAACCGCGACATCCACATGCTCATCTCGGCCCCGCGCTGGCCCATGCGGACGCGCGCGTCCCACGCGTCGGCGCTCGAGTCGTGGTCGAGCCCGTCGGGGTGCCCGCGCGTGAACTCGCCCCCGACCTAGTGGCAGCGCAGGCAGGCCTTCACGTTGTAGAGGTACTCGTCGCGGGTGCGCAGCTCCTCGCTGATGCCGTTGCCCTCGGGGCCGGTCCCGGGGAACTCCCCCGCCCCGGGCGGCTCGATCAGCGACAGCCACGAGGCGGCCGGATAGACCGCGGCGGCCTCCCGGGGGGTCCCGGCGACGGCCGGCAGCCCCGAGCGAAACCCTTTCTTGGTAGCGGAAGCGGAACCAGTTGACGATTCTGATGCCGGCGACGCGGATCGGTGGGGTCGACGGGGCGACCGTCTGAGCATCGGTCATTCGCGAGGCTTCAGCTCTTCCTCACTGGAGGACCTCATCCGCATCTCCCCGACTGCCTCGATCTTCGGCTCGTTGTTCACGTTCGCGATACGCAGTCTCGGCTCCATGCAGCCTCCGTCCGGTGCGAAATCGTAGATCACGAGCTCCGGATGGTAGCTGTCGAACGACTGTCCGAAGAACACGCACGACGCGTTCGACGCGCACGGCAGCACGTGGACTCGGCGAACACCGTGCGCGTCCCCCAACCGGTGCAGCAGCTCCTGCATCCGCTGCCGAAACGACGCGCCATCGTCCGGGTGCCCGAGGGCGCCGTTCCCCAGGTACTCCGTGCGAGCAACCACCGAAACGACCCGTGTCCGAAGGGACTCGGCCGTCGCACGCATCGCCTCGGGGACTGCCGTCAGCCCAAGCAGCAGGCACGCGTCGTCCTCCCGGTTCGATAGCCGATCCAAACCCTCGATCGAGTAGAAATCGCCGCGGGGCTCGTTCACTGGCCAGTACCAGAGACCGTTCTCTCGGTACCGCAACATCGGCGTGATCTCGCACTTGTTCCCCAGCTTCGCGCCGAGCGCGATGAGTGCCGGCATCAGTCCCATCGCAAAAAGCGCCGCCCGGTATCCCTCTCCGTGTGCCTGTAGCAGGATGTCAGCCGCCGTCTGCTCTACGGCTGTGCCAATAGCGTGCCAGAGGGCCTCGCCCTCCAACGATCGCAACACCGCTTCGTTCTCGTTGACGGTCCGGAGCTGACCGTCCAGCCGTGCACCAATGGGTCTCAGCGCCCGCGCCACCTGCTGCGACGACGGCAGCGCGATCCTCTGCCGGTGGACGGGCCACGCCACGCAGAACGCGGGCGTCGGCGTGAGAGCCAAGGCGTCGAGCAGTGCGGTTGCCGCCTCGCAGAAGCGCCGACGCATCGCGGACAGCTCGGCTGCCGGATAGTCGGCCCGCGCGACCGTGTCCACCAAGCGGTGGTGTGTGTCGCAGAGCAGCAGGACGTTCTCAGGATCGTCTGCCAGGCTGCCAGACAGGCACGGCACACCCCGCGTACCGCCCTCCGACGCTGCGACGTTGTGCGCCAACGTGGCGAAGTTCCCCCGCTCACGTGTCACCGGGTCTTCGGTCAGGTCGGCGCCGCAGCCGTCGAACATGCACCGTCCATGGGCGTCAAGTAGGACCCGATTGCGCGTCGAGCCCGTAGTCCCGGCGCCTCGTCCCTTCTTCCGCGTATCCAGTTCGATCCTCTCGAAGAACGTCAGCCAGCCCTCTTCCACCTGCTCTTTGCGCTGACCCGACGATTTCCTCCAGATGGTCGTCAATTCGGCCAAGTTGCGGCTCTGCTCGCCCGTCATCGTTCGGCCCTGCCAGCACCGCAACTCCATCGGATTGGCGGAGTCTTCGTCGTATGCCCGCAGAGCACCGACGCTCTCCCGCGCCGAGAGGCAAAAGGGCAAAGCCGACACCACCACGTGGTCGTCCAGGAGCACAGTCACGACTGCGTGCGGCCCGTCGTCCATCAGCACGCCGACGCGGTTCCACGTCACGAGTGCCCGTACGGCCGCTGTGTGGTCCTTCACGGTGTCGAGCGCCGTCATCGGCGATTCGTGCGTCTGCACCACGGTGGTCTCCTTCGAATCAACCATCGTCATCACGCTCCTTGATCAGCGGCCTGAATCGCCGTCCTGCCCGCACGAACACGCGAACTTGGCCCGTGCCCACCAGCACGAAGGCCAGTGGCCGCCGCGGATTCGCCCGCAGGCACGCGGCCCAGTCGTCGCGGTCGATCCTCGACGGCGTCGGCACCAGTTCCGGGTGCGTGTGCCAGGTTCCCAGATAAATCGTCCGGCCGCGCGAACGGGCGAACTTCCGGCGCACAGCCGTCTGATGCCCCGGGTCACGAAGCGCAAAGGAGAGGCGCTTACGCCAGTCGTGCGCCATCGGCGTGGTCACGCTCTCGATCCAGATCTCGCGACGGTCCACGGACGTCGTCCCCATCAACACCCCGAACGACTCGGCGGCGTCCGCCGCGGTCTGGCGATGGGCAAGCCAGACGTCCGCCACTTCGTCACACACGTATACCCAGCGTCCGTGCCCTCGAAAACGTGGCACGTCATCCACCACACAAGTCGCAGTTCACATCGTGCAGCGGCAAAAACCGCAACGACTCGCCGAAATGCCGGTATCGCCGCGTCACCTCGATTCCGGCGCGCATGGCCTCCACGTCGTCCCCCTTCCAGCTCACCTTCGACGAGGTCGCCACGCCACCGCCGAGAAAGCGCGCGGCCAAGTCCGCCGCTATGGTCGCCGTGGCACTTGCCGCGATCCCGCTGTAAGGCAGGAACTGCGTGCCGCACCCACCGTGGTTGCGGATCACGTGCTGCCCCGGCTTTAGGAAATTCAGGTTGGAGGTGAGTCCGCGGGCAAGCGTCGCGGGGTCCACGTAAGCGCAATGCCAGCATCCCTGGACCGCGGGCACTGCCAAGATCGCATGGCCGCCGATTCCGTAGCCCTCCAGCCAGGAGTTCAGTACCGGCACGCCCAAGGCCTCCTGGCGACAGAAGTCCGCGAAGACCCGTTCGACGGTCGGCGAACCGATCGCGACCACCACTAGGTCGAACGACTGCAGCAACCTCCCATCCCTCGGTTCTTCGAGCCGCTTGTGCCAGGGTCTCACGTCCACCCACGGGTATCTCAAGGCGATGTCGCGTGCGAGCGCGTGCGCCTTGGACCGGCCGATGTCCCCCACCGACAGGACGTGGCGGTAGAGATTCTCTTCCGAGAACGCCTCCGGATCGCAGACGATCAAGCGCCCAACCCCTGCCGATCCCAGCCGCAGAGCGAGCTCGCTGCCAACCGATCCGCAACCGACGAGCAGAACGGACTTCCTTCCCAGGTCCAGTGAACCGCCGCCCCGCGGAACTAGCGATTCTCGCGACAGCGACCTGACTCGGTAAGGGGTCGCCGTCCAGAATCCAGCC
Source organism: Vicinamibacterales bacterium (assembly GCA_965206705.1). Taxonomy (GTDB): domain Bacteria; phylum Acidobacteriota; class Vicinamibacteria; order Vicinamibacterales; family UBA8438; genus JAJEEA01. Next base: position 1,123,461 of record CBDBKJ010000004.1, read on the forward strand.
GCAGCCTCCGCTTCCGACGACGGCAGAGGGCCGGTTGAGCGCGAATGCCAACGGATCGCGAACAGCACCCTCCCGTTCGGAATGGGCGCCGAGAAGATCAGCCAATAGTCATGGCTTCTCTGCTTGCGTAGCCGCCGCCATTCGTGACGTCCCGACGGATCGGTCCGGCCGACAGCATCGAAGTACCATGGCAACAGTTGTTCACGAGTTGCGGGAGGCGGCTCCACGCCGTTCAAGTGGCACACCGAGGGCTTTCCCGACAACCTGGCGGTGCTCCCAGTTGGCGGCTCCACACACCGATGCGGGTTGCTGGGCGCTCGCCACCGCGATGTGGGCCTTCAGGATGTCGGCACCCGTGGCCGTCTGTGGCTGCTTCACCTGCAGAGCCTGCACGTCGCGCCCATCCCAGGTCACGAAGAGCTCGTGAACTCCTCCCTCCGGATTCCGGCACAGGCTCTCCCAATGGGCTCCGAACTCCCGCAGCTGCTCCGCTCGGTTGTACTCGCGATCCCGGATCAAGCGCGTGAGCAGGTCGATGTGTTGCTGCACCGTCTCCAGATACACCTGTTCTGGTCGATCGGTGTTGACTGCGGTCGATGCCGGGTCCGCAATACATACTTCGCCTGGTTCTCCGCTGGCCTCCACCCCGACGTGAGCTAGCCTGGATTATTCGTGAAGATGGTGATTCTGGGGGAGACACAGGAGCCTCCGTGTGGTATAAACGTTGTGTTCACAAGCGTTTAGCCACAACGGAGACCCCTGCGTGACACCTGAAAAGATATCACAGACTGTCCTGTTCCCGGATCTCTTCGACAAGCCCCTCGTCGCCACGTTCAACCGCGAGCAGGCGAGTTCCGACGGCGGCGCCGTCCTGCTCAAGGCAGCCGAGCGCGTGTACGGCCTCGTCAAGGCGTTTGCCGGGTGTCTCGCCGACAAGCGCGTGGCGGAGAAGATTCGGCACACGCTCGCGGAGCTGATCGGACAGCGGATCTTCGGCATCGCGTGCGGTCATCCCGACGGCAACGATGCCGACCACTTGGCGGAGGATCCCATCCACAAGCTGCTGCTCGGGCGAGACCCCGTGGCCGGCGCGCCCTTGGCGTCGCAACCGACGATCTCGCGATTCGAGAACGCCCCGGGCCGCGGCGCGCTCTACCGAATGGCACGGGAGTTGGCGGCGTGCGTGATCGAGCGGCATCGGCGCCGCCTGCATCGGCGGGTGTGGCGGATCACCATCGATCTGGACCCGACCGACGACCGGACGCATGGCGCGCAACAGCTCACGTTCTTCAACGGGCACTACGACAGTTGGTGCTATCTGCCGCTGCTCGCGTTCCTGACTTTCAACGACGAGAAGGAGCAGTATCTGTGCGCGGCGGTGCTGCGGCCGGGCAAGGCGGTGGCGGCCGACGGGACCCTGAGCTTGCTGTGTCGGCTGCTGCCGATGCTGCGGGCGGCGTTTCCGTCGACGCCGTTTCTCGTCCGGCTCGACGGGGGCTTTGCGACCCCGGAGATCCTCGATTTCCTGGATGCCGAACCGGGGCTCGACTACGTGGTCGCGATGGGCAAGAACGCGGTGTTGCAGCGGCATGCGGAATCCGCGATGGCGGTGGCCCGCGCGCAGAGCGAGTCCAGTGGCCGAACCGAGCACGTCTATACCGACACCCGCTACGCGGCCCGCACGTGGGGCCGCGAACGCCGGGTCGTGATCAAGGCGGAAGTGGTCCGGCTCAAGGGTCGGGAGCCGCGGGACAATCCGCGCTTCGTCGTGACGAGTCTCTTGCAGAGCTCGCGCTTCGTCTATGAGAGGGTCTACTGCGCCCGCGGGGACATCGAGAACCGGATCAAGGAGTTGCTGGACGGCCTGCAGATCGACCGCACGAGCTGCTGCAAGTTCCTGCCGAACCAGTTGCGCGTGTTGCTGACCGCGGCGGCCTACGTGCTCATGCAGGAGCTGCGGCTGCGGGCGGCGCGGACCGGCTGTGCCCGCACCCAGGTGACGTGGCTGCGCGACCGGTTGCTGAAGCTGGGGGTGCATGTCGTCGGCTCGGCGCGCCGCATCGTCCTGCATCTACCACGAGCGACGCCCCATCTCCACGCGTGGCGGCGCATCGCTCTTGCGCTTGGCGCTCGCGCGGGTTAGTCAGAGCCCGCGCGGGGCTCGGCGCACGTCTCGGTCCCGGGCGCCACCGCCCGTCCCGGCAGAACCTTCCCCCAACCTGGCCTCCGCGACCGCCCGGTGCCGTGAAGGCCACGCTACGCCCCCTGCCGCGCCCGCCGCCATGTCCGAGAGGCTCCGCTCGCGGTCCAGCAGGCCCCGTCGGTGACTGATTCTCGACCTTCGTGAATAATGCAGGCTAGCTCTGCCCGTGCCCCACAAACGCTTCGCTGGACTTGGATGCACGGTGATGTCATCCGTATTCGTCGCGCAGCTCGAAGGCGCAGGCCATGGCCACCAGTTGGGTATAGCCGTACCACATGAGCTGCGCGCCGGGCGGTTGGCGTCGGCGTCCGAGCCACCCGCCAAGGCGAGCGACGAGCTCGACCGCCTCGCCGAGACTGGCCGGTGGCGGCAGTTTGCGCGAGCGGGCGAAGACGGCCAGCACCCGCAGTTCGCCGTCCGAGAACAGGAGTTCACGCGGCAGCTCGGGCAGTTCGCGCCCGAGCCGGACCATCAACTGTACCCGCCAACCCACGACCATGTTGATGGCGATGGCGCGTTCGAGCCGCTCCGCCGTGTGGTGCTGCAACTCCTCCACCTTGCAGCCCGACTTCAGGATGCGGAAGTAATCCTCGATGCGCCAGCGCAGGGCGTACCACCGCAGGACCCGCTCGGCGTCGGCGGGGCTCGTCACCCGCAGGGTGGTGAGCACGAACCACTCCAGCGGCTTGACACCGGGCGGCGGATGCTCCTCACGCGCATGCACGACCCACAGCGCGACCGGCGCCGCCCCGGGGCACGGCAGCTCGACCGCCTGGTAGCGCAGCGCCGTGTCGGCGACGCGCGCCGCCCGCGGGTTCTTGGCCGCCTGTTTGCTGGCCTTCACGCGCGCGCTGAGCCGATTCACCTCGATGGTGCAGGTGGCGCGGGCCGGAGAGCTCCGCACCTCCTCGAACAGACGGCGCGAGACCGGGTGTCCATCCGGCGTCGTAGCCTTGCCCAGGACGCGGTCGGCCTTCGCCCGGACCAGCAACTCGACCTGCGGCGCCTGCTCGCGGCGCTCGATGAACAGGTCGAGGAAGTCGGCCTCGCGGTCCATCGTGCAGACCACGCGGGTCTCGGGCAAACGCCGGGCCGCCTGCGCACAGTCGCGCAGACCCTCGATCCACCGGAACGACTTCCGCTTTTCGCGCGGCTTGCGGCCCTTCTCATCGGGGTCCGGGGCCGGGGGCGCGTCGAACCCGGCCCGCAGCACCCCCAACGGGACCCCGTCGGCATCGACCGCCAGCGTCGTGTGCAGGTCCAGCCCGCGGGCCGCGGCCCCGGTCTGATTGGCGCCGATCACCCCCAGCCCCTGGGTATGACCGCGCCCGGTGAAGTTCAGGCGGGTCCCGTCCTGGATGCACAGCACCGTGGGCGCCGAGGCCATCCGTTGCAGCGTGCGCTCGCGATGGGGCGCGAGGATGTTCTCGACCGTCACCGCGCTGTCGGCGGGCTGGTCGATGAGCCGGTAATGTCCCTTGACCAAAGCGCGCACTCCCTGGGTGACCCCGGTGATGGCGCGCATCGGAGACCGCGCCATCTGTTCCGCGCTCTTTACCAAACGCGCACTCAGGCGGGCATCGCCCAGCCGGGCGCCGCCGAATTCCAGAGCCGCCCAGCACGATGCGTCAAGCCCCTCACCGGGCGCCAACGCCGCCGTGTCCGCCTCGGGCGCCGCGAGCCGTTCGCGCCAAGCCCGCTCCAACTCGTAGACATACACCGCCTTGCGCGTCTCGGGAGCGGCATGCAGCCGGTCCTGCCGCCCACGCCCGCAAGTCTCGCCCACCCGCACCCAGTTCGCCGCACGCCAACTCGTCCCCGCGTGCTCGGTCTCGTCGACGAAGGTCTCCAGCAGCCACGGCCGGTAGCCGTAGAGGCGCTCGAAGTCTCCGCCCACCGCCCGCGCCGCCCCACCCAGCACGTGAGAGGCCAAGTTGCGGCAGACAACGCCGGGACGAATCAGAAACCGGCACAGCCCCACCACCCGGTGCAGGTGGGCGCGCCGGCCCGCGTCGTCCCAGCCGACCCACGTGTCGCGGGCCCGCAGGCGCCGGGCGGAGGCCGCGAACCCGACACCGCCCAGCCAACCGTGCGCAGAGCCGACCAGATAGCGCAGTTGATGGCCGACGAACGGCCCGCCGCCGCGGGGGTGCTCGTGGGCCATCAGTGTATTCCAGACCCGGCGCTGCGCGTCGGTCTCGACCCGAACCAGCGCGAGGTCCCGGAGCTTGCCGACCTCGTCAGGCACATCGCGCGCCGGCGCCACCGGGTGCGAGAGTACCCGCGGCCTGCGCACCCCGGCGCTCCGGCGTCGCGGCCGGGGCAGCGAGATATGGCCCTTCGCCGCCAACTCGCCCAGCGCCTTGCGGCAACTCGCGCGCTGCCGCCGGCCGCGGGCATCGCTCAGATTGAATGCGTCACAGACACGATCGGCGACCCGTCCGAGAGTGCCGACACCTTGCGAGGCTGCCCGGTTCAGCACGTCGTGAAGTCGGCCAAGATCAGCCCGCAGGCGGCGCCCGACCTGATTCTGAACCTCCATGCCCAGCACCGTAGCGCAGTGGTTTCATGAAGTCCAGCGAAAAGTTATGGGGCACGGGCAGAGCTAGCTTGCCGCTGTATCCGCCGGCGAGCCGGAACATCGGTACCCGCAGCAGGTCGTCGGGGAACGTATGGACCAGCATAATCCGCCGCTTTCCGAGGTCGAACGCCACGGTCACCGGATCGCCTGGACCGGGAGCCTGAACGAGACCGCGGCGGGCTGGCAGCGCAACTGGGAGAGCATCAACGTCTACCGCAGCTGGGGTCCCGAGCCCGAGCGGGTGGCCGCCGAGAACGGAACTTCGCGCGCCTCTGGGACAATCGCTCCCCGCGCGCCATCGTGCTCGACGTGCCGGACGCCGCGCGGCGGGACCTGCTGCGTTTCCTGCCGCCCGATCTGCCCGCGCGCCTGAAGGCGAAGCCGCCGCCTGACCGACCTGACCCGCACCACCCTCCCGACCCGGGCGCCGGAGAGGACCCGCCGGGTCCGCCCCCGCTCTCGCCGGACGACCGCCGGCGGCTCGTCTGGACGTTCATTCGGCCGGCGCCGTCGCTGCCTGGCGGCGGGGCGCGAGTCGGCGAGGCCACCGCGGCCGTCGAGCCCTGGCCGCACCAGCTCCGGGCCCTCGAGCGGCTCTACGAGCCGTGGCCGCCGAAGCTCCTCATCGCCGACGAGGTGGGCCTCGGCAAGACCATCCAGGCGGGGCTGCTGCTGCGCCAGGCGTGGCTGGCGGGCCGGGCGAAGCGCATCCTCGTCCTCGCGCCGAGGGCGGTCCTGACGCAGCGGCAGATCGAGCTGCGCGAGAAGTTCAACCTGAACTGGCCGATCTACGACGGGCGCAAGCTCAGCCGCTACCCGTCCCGCGCGCTGCGCGGGCGCCACGAGCGCGAGATCGACCCGGGCCGCTGGCACGAAGAGCCCGTGGTCATCGCGTCGAGCCACCTCATGCGCCGGAAGGACCGCGCCGCCGTGCTGGTCGAGGCCGAGCCGTGGGACCTCGTCGTCCTCGACGAGGCCCACCACGCCCGCCGGCGCGCCGCCGGCAGCCCGCGCGAGGGCGGCCCGAACACCCTGCTCGCGCTGATGCGGGCCATCAAGACCCGCACCCGGGGCCTCGTCCTGCTGACCGCGACCCCGATGCAGGTGCATCCCGTCGAGGTTTGGGACCTGCTCGACCTGCTTGGGCTGCCCCCGGAGTGGACGGGGCCGGCGTTCCTCGACTTCTTCAGCAGGTCGCCCAGCCGAGCCCCTCGCCGCAGGCGCTCGACCGCATGGCGCGGCTCTTCCGGGCCGTCGAGCGCGACCACGGGGCGGTGTCGCGCGACGCCGTCCAGGGTCTGACCAAACTCACGCCCCTGAGGGCCGGCACGCTGCTTCGCGCCCTGCGCGACGAGGCGAGCATTCCCCGCCGCCGGCTCGAGGCGGCCGAGCGCCGCGCCGCCGTCGCCGTCATGCGCGCCCACACGCCGGTCCGGCGCCTCGTCTCGCGGCACACCCGCGAGCTGCTGCGAAGCTACGCCGCGGCCGGCATGCTGTCCTCCCCCGTCGCCGACCGGCGCGTCGACGACCGCTTCGTCGACATGAGCGACGCCGAGCGTGACCTCTACGAGGCCGTGGACGAGCACATCTCGAAGACCTACCGGCAGGCGTCCGCCGCGGAACGGTCGGCCGTCGGCTTCGTGATGACCGTCTACCGCCGCCGCCTCGCCAGCAGCTTCGCCGCCCTGCGCGCGACCCTTGAGAGGCGCCGCGACGCCGCGCTGCCCGGGGCCGTCGCCGCGTCGGCCCTTGGGGAGGACGCGCCCGACGACGAGACCCTCGACGAGGTCCCCGACGCCGACGACGTCGCCGCCCTCGCCGCGCGCGCGCTGGCCTTCGAGGAGCGCGGCGAGGTCGAACGCCTGCTCGAACGCATCGGCGCGCTGCCCCCCGACACCAAGCTCGCGCGCCTGACCGAGGCCCTCGACGAGCTGACGCGCGACGGGTACCGCCAGGTGATGGTGTTCACGCAGTACGCCGACACCATGGACTTCCTGCGCCACACCCTCCGCGGACGGGGAGGCGCGCGCGTCCTGTGCTTCTCGGGGCGCGGTGGCGAGATCCCCGCGGCAGCCGGCCCCGACGCGTGGCGCACCATCGACCGCGAGCAGGTCAAGCGTCGGTTCCGCGACGGCGAGGCCGATCTCCTGCTGTGCACCGACGCCGCGTCAAAAGGCCTGAACTTCCAGTTCTGCGGCGCCCTCGTCAACTACGACATGCCGTGGAACCCGATGCGGGTCGAGCAGCGCATCGGCCGCATCGACCGGGTCGGCCAGCGCCACGCCGCCATCCGCGTCGTGAACCTGCACTACGAGGGCACCGTCGAGACCGCCGTCTACCGCGCGCTGCGCCGCCGCATCCGCCTCTTCGAGCAGGTCGTGGGCCGCCTGCAGCCGATTCTCGCCGAAATGCCCCGGGCCATCGGCGACGCCGTGCTCGCCGGCCGCGACGCCGTCGACTTGCGGAACGTCGCCGACCGCCTCGAGCAGCGGGCCTCCGTCGAGGAGCAGAGCGGCTTCGACATCGACGCCGCCCTCGACGACGAGCTCGCGATGCCGGAACGCCCGCCCTCCCCCGTCACCCTGGACGACCTCGACCGCGTCATCACCGACCCGGGCCTGATGCCGCCGGGCGCCGAGGTGCGGCCGATGCGGACGCGCGAGTACAGCCTCCTGGCTCCCGGCATGCCGCAACCCATCCGCGTGACGACCGAGCCGGAGTACTACGACGAGAACTCCGACAGCGTCGAGCTGTGGTCGCCGGGCAACCCGTTCTTCGAGGCGCCCGAGCCCCTGCCGGACGCTGAAGATGTCCCAGCCGGCGTGAAGCTGAAGGACCTGCTGGAGCGGTGACGCCAGCCCGCCAATGGCACGCTTCAGTCGTTGTGCAGGTCGTAGCGGAAGGCGGTCGGTCACTGGCCAGCATCACGATTTGAGTCCTTGCTCCGCGGCCAGGACCAAACCCAAGCGCCCCTCGACCTGGGGCCGTTGGGCGCCCACGATGGCCCCAGCCGAATGACGACGTACGCTCGGTTCTCCTTGATGTGGGTCAAGCCGAAACCCACAACGAGCGCGTTCTCATATGGCATCCTGGTCCGTGGCGCGCACCTTGCTGCCCCCCGGACGGAGACGCTGGCTGACCATCTGGAAGGAAGTTCACGAATTCAAGATTGAGGGATTGGCCGGCCCGCCGGCGATCGTTGGCGGGAGCACCTTGAGTCTCGCCACGGACGAAGAACTTCAAGGTGACGTCTTTCGGTTCCTGTAGTCTGGCGAGGCGTAACCTCATTGCGAGCTGGGCGCCGAGGCCCGGCCGCTGGTGCGCCGACGCCGCCGAGCGGCGCGACCCGCGCGCTGGCGGCGTCGGCATCGAACGACCTGTTCTCACCCGGCGGCCAGGTTTCTCCGGCTGGTGCCGTCTGCGAGGAACACCCTGCCTACTGGCCCAGATAGCTCTTTTGGCTCACTGGCTCGAGCCAGTGCGTCGGACCCTCGCCGCCCATCACCGCGAGCTGCACCATGGGCTCGTCCGGCGCCGCGCCGTGCCAGTGCTCGACCCTGGGACCCACGTAGTGGGGTACGCCCGGCAGCATCTCTTTCACCGGCTCGCCGCGCACCTGGGTGAATCCGCGCCCCTCCTCGGCCATGATCACCTGGAAGCCGCCGTGTTCGTGCCAGTTGGAGCGCGCGCCGGGCTCGAAACGGAGGCGCATCGCGCGAACGTCCGACACGTCCGCCCGCATCGGCGCGCCCCCGACGAAGTGGCTCTGGACCGCGCTAATCGTCGAGCCTTGTCCGGCCACCCATACCCCGATCGCCACCAGTACGAGCGCCAGCACCAGACCGAAGCGTGCGCCGATTCGTCCTGCCATGTCGTTCCTCCTCCCTTTGTCCAGCGAGATGACGACTCCAATTGCGAGTTCCTTCCTACTAAACGGTCATGGTGGGTCCCACCTCACCGCCCCGAAGGCATGAAATGGATGACCGTCCGGCAATCGCCTCGGTGCCGTTGTGTAGGCCGCGGCAGAATAGGAGCGGAGGCAGGACAGTGGTCGTTACTGCGGAATGGTGGACGTTTTCCCCGAGACTAAACTGACCTGGTCGGTCGGCGTCGAGCCCCGCAATGTACCCGGCCTCACGCCGTGGACGTGCAGCAAAGTGCACCGCGCCCTCAGGGCGCGAGTTCTCCGTCCGACCGCCCCGCCTCCGCCACGCCCGGTACCCCTACAGGAGGCGAACCGATGAGGAACGATGACCTGCACGTTGTCCATCCCCGCGCCGCGGGACTCGACGTGCACAAGATGGAGATCACGGCCACGGTGCGGCTGTGTGCGGCGCCCGGTAGTGAACCGACCTGCGAGACACGCACCTTCCGTGCGCTGGCAAGCGGCCTGGACGCCCTGGTCGCTTGGCTGACCGGCCACCGCGTCGAGGCGGCGGCCCTGGAGGGGACCGGCGTCTACTGGCAGGCGCCGTGGCGCGCACTCACCGCGGCCGGCATCGACGCGCAATTGCTGCACGCGCAGCACGTGCGGCAACTGCGCGGCCGCAAGACCGACATCGAAGACAGCCGCTGGTTGGCCCGGGTGTGTCAGTTCGGGCTCGGACGGCCCAGTTTCGTGCCCGACGAGGCGTTTTGCGACCTGCGGAATCTGGTCCGCCATCGGCGCACGCTGGTCGGGCAGCGCAGCCGGGTGCGCAACCGGGTGCAGAAGGTCCTCGACCGGAGCGGCATCCGCATCGGGGGCGTGCTCAGCGACATCTTCGGCCTCAATGGCCGGCGCATCCTCGACGGCCTGGTCGCCCGACGGCCCCGCGCGGACATCCTGGACTCGCTCAGCAGGCACGTTCGCTCGCACCTGGAGCTGCTCGGGGATGCCCTGCGCCTGACACTGTGCGAGACCGACCGCCTCCTGCTCGCCGACCTGATCCGCGGACACGACGACCTCGACCGGCGCGTGCAGGACTTCGACCGGCACATCGACAACGCCCTCGCCGACCACACTGAGCAGTGCCGCCTGCTGGAAACCATCCCCGGCATCGACCACACGTCGGCCTGCGCCATCCTGAGTGAGATGGGTCCCGACCCGAGCGTGTTCGGCGCCGCCAGTCGCCTCGCCGCGTGGGCCGGGCTGTGTCCCGGCAACAACGAGAGCGCCGGCAAGCGTCGCACGGGGCGCGCCCGCCGCGGCAGCCGCACGCTGCGAGCCGTGCTCGTCGAGTGCGCCCATGCCGCCGCGCGCACCAAGAATTGCCAATTCCAGGCGCACCACAAGGCGCTCACCGTGCGCCGCGGCTACAAGCGCGCCGTCGTCGCCACCGCCCACAAGCTCGCACGCTGCGCCTTCGCGGTCCTGCGGGACGGCACCCCCTACCGCGACCCGGCCACCGACTACGACGCGCTCCTCGTCAAGCGCAACGCGCCCCGCTGGCTGCGCACGCTGCGGAAGTTCGACATCCTCGTCAGCAACGACGACGGCACCGTCTCGGTGCGCTGGCCCGAGAGGACCGTACCGATGCGCTGAGGTCCATCTGTCCCCACGTGCTCCCGGCGCTACGCCTCGACGACCGGCACAAGGGGCAGCCGCAAGGTCGAGACGTCGCCACGGGACACCGCCTCCACCGTCGCTCCTGCATTCGACTTCCCGTCGTGGTGGGATTCGTCTGTCTGGACAACCACCGGAATTTCGCAGCAAATAGGACGGATCTCCTTTGTTGGTCGTTCATGTGCTTCTGGCAACCGGGAGTCGAGCAACGCCGCGACCCGTCAGCTCATCGGTATCCGCAGGACGACGCCGCCCATCACCTCGCCGTGGAGACGTATGATGATGGCATGGTCAAGATGCAGATCCAGCTTCCGGACGCGCTCTATCGCGACATCGAGCGGCTGGCCGCGTCCCGGGAGTGGTCTCTGGCGGAGACGATGCGGCGAGCGGCCGAGCAGTTCCTGGCCCGGCATCCCGTCGTGACGCCGCCCTCGGGGCCGTGGCGGCCGCCGGTGTCGGACCGGGTCGGCTGGCGCGGGCTGGGTCACGAAGCGGTCCGCGAGGCTGCGCTCGACGACCTCGAGGCGCGGACCGTCGAGGCGCATCGAGCGACCGGGAGGCGCCGGCGGTGACGTCGTTCGACGCCAACATCCTGCTCTACGCCTTCAGCCGGGCCAGCCCCCTTCCACGACCGAGCCCGCGTCTTTCTGGAAGACCAGGCCCCGTGACGAAATCGCCGTCTCCGAGCTGGTGCCACCTCCAACCGAACGTCTCGTGCCGACGATGAGCTGTCAGGGGCTCGGCGTCGGGACCCTGGTGTATGCTGAATGCAGCGTCAACGAGTTCTCCTGATGTCCGAAGATGCCCTCGCGATCTCCCGCGACGCCGATGTCATGAGCGGGACTCCCGTCTTCGCCGGTACCCGCGTGCCGTTCCAGGCGCTGCTCGACTATCTGGAAGCCGGACAGACCCTCTCCGAGTTCCTCGAGGACTTCCCGACGGTATCCAGAGAGCAGGCGATTACGGCCCTGCAACAGGCGAAGGACGCTTTGCTGACCCGTGCGCGTCCTGCTTGACGAGTGCCTGCCGGGACGACTGAAGCGCGAACTTATCGGGCACGAGGTGCAGACCGTGCCGGAGATGAGATGGTCCGGCAAGCGCAACGGTGACCTGCTGCGCCTTGCCTCACCGGAGTTCGACGCCTTCCTCACGGTCGACCGGCGTCTGCCCCGCGAACAGAAGCTCTCGACGTTCCGAATCGCCGTGATCGTGATGGTCGCGCGCAGCAATCGCCTGCTGGACCTGCTTCCGCTCGTCCCGGCGGTCCTCGAGATCCTGCCCCGGGCCAACCCCGGCGAGGCGGTGGTCGTACGCGGCTGATCGAACCCGAAGCCGGAGACGCGGCGGTCCAGGCCCAGCCGGTCGACACCAGGAGAAAAGCCCGATGCGTCCAACCCCGTTCCTGATCGCAGTAGCGTTCGTGTCAATCACCCAGCCTGGTCCGACGGCCCAGGACGCCGGCGAAGCGTCCGCGTCGCCGGACCTCCCGCTGGAGCCAGCGCGGACCCTGTCGCTCGACACCGACGAGGGCTCGTGGATCTCGGTCGACGTCAGCCCGGACGGCGGGACCATCGTCTTTGACCTGCTCGGCGACCTCTACACCATCCCCTTCGTCGGCGGCGACGCCACGCCCCTCACCGAGGGGATGGCCTACGACAGCCAGCCGCGCTACAGCCCGGACGGGTCGCAGGTGCTCTTCGTCTCGGACCGGGACGGGTCGGAGAACCTGTGGCTGATCGACGTCGAGTCGAAGGCGCCCCGGCAGGTGACGGACACGCCGGCCGACAACTACGAGTCGCCGGACTGGCTGCCCGACGGCGACTACGTCGTCGCCGCGGCCGGGACGGGCGCGCTGGCCGGAGGCGACCGGCGCAACCCCAAGCTGTGGATGTGGCACGTCGACGGCAGCACCGGCATCCAGCTCATCGACGAGCCCGCGTCGCGCCGCATCGCGGGACCGGCCCCGGCGCCCGACGGCCGGCGCATCTGGTTCGCGCGGCGCGAGCGCCTGTGGCAGTACAACGCGATCTTCCCGCAGTATCAGCTCGCGGTGTACGACCGGGAGACCGGCGAGCAGTACGTGCGGACGTCGCGCTACGGCTCGGCTCTGCGCCCGACCGTCTCGCCCGACGGCGCGTGGCTGGTCTACGGCACGCGGCACGAGGACCAGACGGGGCTGCGGCTGCGCGAGCTCGCGTCGGGCGACGAGCGCTGGCTGGCCTATCCGGTTCAGCGCGACGACCAGGAGTCGGTGGCGGGCGCCGACGTGCTGCCCGGCATGTCCTTCACGCCCGACTCGTCGGAGCTCGTGGTCTCCTACGGCGGGAAGATCTGGCGTGTCCCCCTGGCCGAGGGGGCCGAACCGCTCCCGGTGCCGTTCCGGGTGCGGACCGAGCTCGATATCGGACCGGAGCTGGCGTTCAAGTACCCGGTCGATGACGCCGCGCGGTTCACGGTGCGACAGATCCGCGACGCGGCGCCGTCGCCGGACGGGACGACGCTGGCGTTCGCGGCCCTCGACCGCCTCTACGTGCGGCCGATCCCGGACGGCGAGCCGCGGCGGCTCACCGACCTCGACATCGTGGAGGCGCAGCCGGCGTGGTCTCCCGACGGCGCCTGGATCGCCTTCGTCACGTGGTCGCCCGAGGGCGGCCACCTCTACAAGGTGCGGGCCGACGGCAGCGCGCCGCCGGTGCGGCTGACGACCCGCCCCGCCGTCTTCCAGCACCCGGCGTGGTCGCCGGACGGCGAGCGGCTCGCCGCCATCCAGGGGCCGGCCCGCAGCTTCCGCGAGGCGGCGTGGCAGATGCCGCCCGCCGCCGGCGCCAACATCGTCTCGATTCCGGCCGGCGGCGGCGACTGGACGCTGGTGGCGCCGACCGACGGGCGCACGTTCCCGCACGCGACGACCGACCCCGACCGCATCTTCCTGTATCACCGCGACGACGGCCTGGTGTCGATCCGCTGGGACGGGACGGACGAGAAGGCGCACGTGAAGGTGAACGGACCGGCGCAGACGGGCGGCGGCGACCCCACCGCGGCGTCCCTGGTGCTGATGGCGCCGTCGGGCGACCGGGCCCTCGCCCAGGTCCGCCTCGACCTCTACGCGCTGGCCGTGCCCTACGTGGGGGGCGAGACGCCGGTGGTGTCGGTGGCCGACCCCGCCCGCGCCAGCGTGCCGGTCCGGAAGCTGACCGACGTGGGCGGGCAGTTCCCCGCGTGGAGCACCGACGGCCGGCGCGCGCACTGGTCGATCGGCAACGCCCACTTCATCTACGACCTCGACGACGCGGAGGCGGCCGAGGAGGCGGCGCGCGCGGCGGAGGCGGCAGAGGCGGCAGAGGCCGGCGGCGGGGACGGCCGGGACCGCGGCGACCCGGACGGAGGCGACCAGGACGGCAGCGACCAGGACGGCAGCGACCCGGACGGCAGCGACCCGGACGACGGTGACCAGGGCGGCAGTGACCAGGACGGCAGTGACCAGGACGACGGTGACCAGGATGGCGGCGACAGTCATCACGAGGACGAGACGGGCCAGGACGACGAAGAAACCGGCGCTGTCGAAGACGAGGAAGGCGAGGACGACACAAGCGCGGACGGGACGGGCCTGGACGGGGAGGAGACCGGCGCCGCTGGAGGCGAAGACGACGAGGACGCCCCCACCTACGAGCCGGTCGAGATCCGCGTGGTCGTCGACGCCGAGCGCGACATCCCCGACGGCTCCGCGGTGCTGCGCGGCGGGCGGGTCGTCACGATGCGCGGCGACGAGTTGCTGGAGGACGCCGACGTCGTCGTCCAGGGGAACCGCATTCTCGCGGTCGGCCCCCGCGGCGCGGTGGAGCTCCCCGACACCGCTCGCATCATCGACCTCCCCGGGACGACCATCGTCCCCGGCTTCGTCGACACCCACGCCCACATGCGCCCGAGCTTCGGCGTCCACAAGACGCAGCCGTGGACCTACCTCGCCAACCTCGCCTACGGGGTCACGACGACGCGCGACCCGCAGACCGCCACCACCGACGTGCTGACCTACGGCGACCTCGTGGAGACCGGCGGCATCGTGGGCCCGCGCATCTACTCGACCGGGCCGGGCGTCTTCAACGCCGAGCAGATCGAGGACCTCGACCACGCGCGGCGCGTGCTGAAGCGCTACAGCGAGTATTACGACACGCAGACCATCAAGATGTACATGTCGGGCAACCGGCAGCAGCGCCAGTGGATCGTCATGGCCGCGAAAGAGCAGGGGCTGCTGCCGACCACCGAGGCCGGGCTCGACATGAAGTACGACCTCGAGATGATCATCGACGGCTACCCGGGGCTGGAGAACTCGTTCCCCATCTTCCCGCTCTACCGCGACGTCGTGGACCTCGCCGCCCTGACCCGCATCGCCTACACGCCGACCCTGCTCGTGTCCTTCGGCGGGCCGTTCGGCGAGAACTGGTTCTTCACCCGCGAGAACCCCCACGACGACCCGAAGCTGCGCCGCTTCGTCCCCCACGCCACCCTCGACCGGCTGACGCGCCGGCGCGGAGCCGGAGTCGACGCGGGGCCCGGCGGCTGGTTCCGCGAGGAGGAGTACGTCTTCCGCCAGCACGCCGAGGGGGTGAAGGCCATCGTCGAGGCGGGCGGGCTGGCCGGGGTCGGCAGCCACGGGCAGCTCCAGGGCCTCGGCTACCACTGGGAGCTGTGGGCGATGCAGTCGGGCGGCCTGTCCGAGCACGACGCACTGCGCGTCGCCACCGCGCTCGGGGCGGAGGCCGTCGGCCTCGACGGCGACCTCGGCTCCATCGAGCCCGGCAAGCTCGCGGACCTGGTCGTCCTGAACGCCAACCCGCTCGACGACATCCGGAACACCAACCGCATCCGCTACGTGATGAAGAACGGCCGCCTCTACGACGCCGACACCCTCGACGAACGGCGGCCGCGCGAGCGGCCGCTCGGCACGCCGGTGTGGCTGGGCGACGACCCCGACGGCGTAGCCGCCGGGATCCGGTAGCTTCAGTCGGGGACCGCGGCGAGCGAAACGCGGACCGGGAAGCCCGGTGGAAACTGCATTGTCGTACCCGGACGTGCCGGCACCGCCATCATGGGCTGCACCTCGCCAAGTCGACAAATCAATACCGATCGCTGCTCCAAGCGGACCGCTCGGGCGTTCTCACGGTGACCGGCGGGTCGGGGACGCCGGTCAGAGACGCTGTGCGCCGAACCGCCCGTTCTCGACCACGAAAGACGCCCGCGTGGAGATCGGGCTGCCGGGCCGGGTGACGTACTCCAGGACCTGGTAGTCGGCCCGGCATCGCTCCGGGGTCAGATCGCAGCGCACGTAGCCGCGCTGGCCGTTGAAGAACCGGACCCCCGGGTTCTCCACGAGCAGGGCGGCGGTGGAGTCGCGGGTATCGAGCCCGTCGCCGCCGGAGCTGATGGAAGTGCCGACGAACTCGGTTCCCACCACCGGCGCGGCGGGATCCTGGTAGCCCACCTTGAGGTCGGTGACCCAGTTGCTGTGGATGTCGCCAGTCAGGACGACGGGGTTCGCGGGCCGGCGGGTCGCGAGGAACTCCATGAGCCGGCGGCGGGCGACCTCGTAGCCGGACCAGACGTCCATGGAAACGGACTCGTCGACGCCGGGTGTGTAGTCGATCCGCGCCATCATGATCTGCTGCGGGATGACGTTCCAGCGCGCGGTCGAGCGGTCGAGCCCGTCCATCAGCCAGCGCTCCTGCGTCTCGCCCAGCAGGGTTGCGGCCGGGTCGTTGATCCCGTCGCAGACTGCCCCGCGACGGTCGCCGCACGGCTGGTCGGTGCGGTACTGCCGCGTGTCGAGGACGTGGAACGAGGCAAGGTCGCCCCACGCGAAGGCGCGGTAGAGCTGCAGGTCGGGACCGTTCGGCAGGGACGACCGGCGCAGGGGCATGTGCTCGTAGTACGCCTGGTACGCGACGGCACGGCGCCGGAGCAACAGCTCGGCCGGCAGCCCCACCTCCTCCGACACGGCGTTCGCGTAGTTGTTGTCCACCTCGTGGTCGTCCCACGTCACCACCCACGGGAACGCCGCGTGCGCCGCCTGCAGGTCCGGGTCGCTTCGATAGAGCGCGTACCGGTTGCGGTAGTCGTCGAGCAGCTCGATCTCGTCGCCGGTGTGCTTGCGCACCCGCCCGTCGCGGCCTTCGTACTCGTAGATGTAGTCGCCGAGATGGAAGACGAGGTCGAGGTCGTCCTCGGCCATGTGGCGGTACGCCGTGAAGTACCCCTGCTCGTAGTGCTGGCACGAGGCGAAGGCGAACCGCAGACGGTCGGCGGCGGCGCCAGCCGCCGGGAGGGTGCGGGTCCGGCCGACGGTGCTCTCGTCGGCGCCGGCGCGGAACCGGTACCAGTACCAGCGCCCCGGCTCGAGCCCGTCCACCTCGACGTGCACGGTGTGCCCCAGCGCTTCGCGGGCGACGCTCGTGCCGCGCTGGACGACGTCGGCCATCCGCTCGTCCCGCGCCACCTCCCAGACCACCTCCACGTCTTCCGGGGGCATGCCGCCGCCGTGCAGCGGGTCGAGGGCCAGCCGCGTCCAGAGGACGACGCCGTCCGAAGTGGGATCGCCCGACGCGACGCCGAGCGGAAACGCGGAAGGCTGGAAGAGAGACCGGCCCGAGGTGCGTCGGGCAGCCCCGAGTCCAAGCAGAGCCAGACCCCCGGTCAGCAGATCGCGGCGGTCCAACCGACGTTGGAGCAACGAGTCGAAACGGACTTGATTGGTCATCACCTGTCCTCCGTTGCCGACGGTTCCGGATGCGCGTGTCGAGATTATGGCGCGTTCCGTCGCGGCCCGCACCTCGGGATGCGGCGAGTCCAGGCGGATCCCGCCACGTACCTGGCTGTCCCCGTGCTGTTCGCCCTGCTCGCGGGGCTCGCCGCCTATCTTCCCGCGCGCCGCGCGACCGCGCTCGACCCGGCGGCGGTGCTGCGGGCGGAGTAGTGCGGGACCGACCACGCCAGCCGGCAAACGCCTCTGCAGGTCATCATGGTACAGCCGTGCTTGTCGCCGACGGCGCGGCCGGCAACCGGCAGGGGGTCGGATCCTACATGCGCCGGAACAGGTGCCCGTAGGCGGCGCTCACCCGCAGCACCTCCGGGCGCTCCTTCAGCGTCAGGCGATAGCGGCCGCGCAGATCGCGGCGCGCCGCCTCGATCGCGGTGACATTGACGATGCCGCCGCGGTGGATCCGCCAGAACCGCCCGGGATCGAGGCGCGCCACGAGCTCGGCGATCGGCGTGCGGACCAGATGCTCCCGGTCGCGCGTCAGCGCCGCAGTGTACTTGCGGTCGGATCGAAAGAAGCAGACGTCTTCGACGGCGACGAGCTCGACCCGCTCGCCCTGTCCGACCCGCAGCCAGTGCAGGTACTCGGGCGTGTCGGCAAGGCGGCGGATCAACGATTCGAGGGCCCGCGGATCCGGTTCGCCGCGGTTCCCGCCGGCCTGCCGCCGCTTCAGACGGTCCACTGTTTCCTGCAGGCGTGACCCGAGCACGGGCTTGACGAGATAGTCCACCGCCGCCCGCTCGAACGCCTCCACGGCATGGGTGTCGTACGCCGTCACGAACACGACGGCGGTGTCCGGGCCGGCGCGCCGCGCGACGTCGAGGCCCGAGGGCGGCGGCATGCGGATGTCCAGGAAGGCGACGTCCGGCCGCAGACGTTCGATGGCCTCGAGGGCCGCCGTGCCATCCCCGACCGACGCCACGATCCCCAGCTCCGGCCAGATGTCCGCGAGCAGGCGTTCGAGCTCGACCCGCAGCGCCGGCTCGTCGTCGGCGATCAACGCACGCGCAGCTCGGCTTCCGCCAACGCCTTGTCGCGGGCCAGCGCATCCCGCCTCGCGCGCTCGAGGCGGTTCCGCACCTCCCACAAACGCTCGACCGCGATGGAGCCGGCGAGGCCCACACCGCTCAGCAGGACGCCGATCAGCAGGAACACGTTGCTGCCCAGCAGGAACAAGGGGTGGCCATCGAGGAAGACGCCGCCAAGGGCGAGACCGAGGACCATCCCGCACGCCGTCGCGACGGTCCCGGCCGCCCAGCGCGGCAGCCACGGAGGTCCGTGCCGGTCCGCGAACAGGTTGAAGGCGTGGATCGAGAACCCGATGCCGTAGCTGGTCGCGAAGTATGCCGGCTCCAACGCCTCGCACATCGCCAGGCTCAGCACGGCGCCGACCAGCGTGCAGAATGCCGCGTTGAGCGCCCACCCCCAGCCCGCCGGATGCTCGCGAATCGATGCCTTCAGCCACGCCGTCATGGTCAGAACTCGAGCTCGAAACCGCCCACCGGGAGAAGGCCCCACTGCGTGGCGCGGTGCGGACGATTGTCGTCCGCGTCCCAGTAGTAATGGAAGACATTGTCGCGGTTGTACACGTTGAGCACGCTGAAGAAGCTGACCAGGGTGACGCTCCGGAGGTGCCGGCGGTGGTCGAAGCGCAGATCGAGGCGATGGTAGGCGGCGTGGCGCTCGGCGTTGATCCGCTCGCGCCGCACGACGCCGGCGCCCGCCCGCGCCGACAGCACGGGGTCGAAGGGCGAGTAGGGTCGCCCGCCGGCGTACCGCCACCTCCCGCTGAACTCGAAGCGGTCGTTGGGGCGGTAGCCGACCATCACCGACGCGACGTGCCGGTGGTCGAACGTCCGGTTGCGCTCGACCCCGGTCCCGTCCGTATAGCGGGACACCGCGTAGGCGTAGCTCACCAGACCGTAGACGTCCTGCGCCAGCTTCTTCCGGATCAGGCCCTCGACCCGTGCGACCGCGCCCGGCCGCCGCCGACCAGGCGCCCCGGCGCGGGCGTCCTGAAGTCGGCGAACTGATCGAGGACGAGAGCGGTCGGATCGTCCGGGTCGAACGGCAGCTGGCGGTAGTCCTTGCGGTACGCCTCGACGCTCAGAAGCGTGCTCGGGGTCAGGCGCCGCCGCACCCCGGCCACGTAGTGATTGGCGCGCTGGTCGTCGAGGCGGCGGTTGTCCGGATGCTGGACGAGGAGCCACGCCGGAAGCGTCTGGCGGTAGACGCCGGCCGCGGCGGTGAGCGTCGTGCGCGGGTCGAGGTCATAGGCCAGTCCCAGGCGCGGCGACCAGGCGCCCCGCCGGTTGAGCGTGAAGTAGTCGAAGCGGCCCCCGAGCGTCGCGGTGAGACGAGGGCCGACCGATTGCTCCACCGAGGCGAAGGCGCCGGTCTTGTGCCCCGTCAGAGATACGCGCACGTCGAGCCGCTCGCCGCGCGTGCCGAGGCGCGTGCGGTCGGACCGCGCGAACAGGTCGAAGTCGCCGGACAGCCGGCGCGCCGTCACGCCCCAGGCCAGCGCGGTGCCGGCGCGGGGCCGGTAGCGCCAGTGGCTGCGCAGCACCACCTCCTGCTCGCGGGACTCGTTCTCGAACAGGGTCCGCGTCTCGTTCTCCGCCGCTTCCGTGACGTGCACTCCGTGATGCGCGCGGGTACGGGCGACCGAGGTCTCCGCATACCCGTTGCCGCTCCACAGCCAGCGCCAGTTGAGCCCGCCGACGTACTGCCTGGCGCGGGAGACGACCTCGGCGTCCTCCCGGTCGTCGAGCGAGAGGTCGATGGCGTCCAGGCCACCCAGGCCGAGCACCTGCAGCCGATGCGTCGGGCTGACGTCGACCGTCGCCATGCCCTGGAAGTCGCCGTACCTCGGCACGGCGCCACCGGTGCCGATGGCGCCGACGACCCCGGCGATGAGCTCGAGATAGCTGCGTCTCGCCGACAGCGCCCACGACCCGCGCCCACGGGCCAGCGGCCCCTCCAGCAGGAGCCCGGCGCCGGCCATGCTCGCGGAGACCTCGGCGTCGAGCCCGGAACGGTTGCCCTCGCGCTGGGTGACGACCATCACCGACGAGAGCCGGTCGCCGTGCTCGACCCCGAAGCCGCCCGCGGAGAAGCTGACGTCGGCGATCAGGTCGGTGTTGAGCAGGCCGATCACGCCGCCCGACGCCCCCTGGGTCGGAAAGTGGTTGATGTTCGGAATCTCGATGTTGTCGACCACGGTGAGGTGCTCGCCCGGACTGCCGCCCCGGACGATGAGGTCGTTGCGCTGATCGGTGGCCATGCCCACGCTCGGCAGCACCTGCAGCATCCGGCTGACGTCGCCGGCCGAGCCCGGCGCCCGCCGGATCTCCTCGAAGCTGAAGCTCACCGTGCCGACCGCCGCCTCCTCTTCCGCGGAGAAGTAGTCGGCGGTGACGTCGACGACCTCGCGCACGGTCGGGGCGGCCTCGTCGAGCGCCACCGCCAGCGGCGTGACGCGGTCCGGCCGCACGACGACGTCGTGCAGGATCGCCGACTCGTAGCCGATCAGCACTATCTGCACGCGATGCAGCCCGGCCGGCACGCCGCCCAGCGTGAAGCGGCCGTCGCCGCCCGTGACCGTGGCGACGCCGCGGTCGAGGACCACGACGGCGGCCGTGGCCAGCGGCCGGCGTGTGGCGGCGTCGAGAACCTGGCCGTGGATGCTGCCGGTGCGGTTCGCCTCCTGTGCGTGCGCCGCGACGACCCCGGCGAGCAGCGCCGCGACGAGGCAGACGCGCCGGAGCGTCAGAGGGGCACGCCGACCGGGACTCCTGTTGCAGGCGCCGATGCCGGACATGGACTCACGGTAGCCGAGCTCGGCAGGGCGGGGAACCCGCAGGCGACGAGGATGCCGTCAGGCGGAACGAAACGAGCCTGACGCGGAATGAATTCGATCAGCGTTGAGGCCGGGCGCGCCCTCATGACGAGCCGGATGTCGCCTTCTCGCGGTCACGGCCGGTCGCTTTCCTGGGCGCGCGCGCCGCTCAGGATGAGAGGCATGCTGTAGTTGCCCTCGTGGCAGGCGTTCTCGAAGACGGGGCCGGCGGCGCGGGTGATCGGGAACGTCACCGTCCAGGGGCCGGCGAACGACTCGGGGGCAACCAGGCGTTCCTCGCCTTCGGGGGGACCGGCAACTGGTCGACGCTGTCGACGGGGGTGCGGGGGCTCTACTCGGCCTTCTGGAACCGCTTCGGGGGCGCGACGCCGATCGCTGGCATCGGCATCTCCCGGGAAGGTCCCGGTGGCGAATCGTTACCGCGCTCGAAGCGCACTGCTCGACGAGGAGCTGTTCGACGACGAGTACGTCCGCCGGTTCACCAACGCGCCGTTCCTGGTGCGGCTCGGCGAGGGCGGCTACGACCTCGAGGGGGCGTCGCGGAGCTGGCCGGCGGGCGGCGAGACGCTGCCGGTCGATCTGCGCGACCTGCGGCTGTTGACCAACGGCGGCAGCGGCCCGGGGAGCTTCGTCGTCTGGGACGAGCGCGGCGGACGGCCGGTCCCTGCCGACACGCCGGGCGCGCGGGCCGCCCTGCGCGGCAGCTACACCATCGACGGCGTCCGCTACCAGCCGGTCCTCGAGTGGATGCGCGCCATCGCCGCGCGCTACACGCCCGAAGTCGTGCACCGCATCACCGGCGCCCCGCCCGACTCGATCGCGGCGCTGACGCGCGAGTACGCGGCGGTCAAGCCGGCCGCAATCATCCAGAACATGGCCGGCGCGCAGCGCACCGACCACGGGACCCTGACCGTCATCGGCCACCTCTACCTGGCCTCGCTCACCGGCAACGTCGGGCTGCTCGGCGGCGGCGTCAACGACAACGGCGGCTACCTGAGCGAGGGCGGCACCATCAACCCGCCGGTGCCGCTGCAGCGCAACCCGCGCGTCGACGGCATCCCCGCCACCAAGCTCGGCGAGTACCTGGTCGAGCGCAAGCCACATCCCATCCGCGCCATCCACGTGGCGGGCACCGGGGTGCTCACGCAGTACCCGAACACCCGCAAGATCATCGCGGGGCTCGACAACATCGATCTGATGGTCGTGCAGGACATCTTCATGACCACGACGGCGCGCTACGCCGACTTCGTCCTGCCGGTGACCACCCTCTTCGAAACCCGCAACCTGCTGGCCGGCATCCGCAGCCGCTACATCCAGCTCATGTCGCAGGCCATCGAGCCGCTGTTCGAGTCGCGCTCCGACCGCTGGATCATGACCGAGCTGGCGAAGCGGCTCGGTTTCGGCGACGACTTCGACAAGCCCGACGACGAGCTGCTGCGGCACGTGCTCGAGCCGACCGGGGTGAGCCTGGAACAGCTCGAAGAGGGGCCGGTCAATCCCATGCCCGACCCGTGGGTCCCGTTCGCCGACAAGAAGTTCAACACGCCGTCGGGCCGCATCGAGTTCTTCTCGCTGTACCTCCAGGAGAGGGGCTTCGACCCGCTGCTCGAGTACCTGCACCCGGTCGAGGCGCCCTGGGTGGACACGACGCGGGCCGCGCGCTACCCGCTGCAGCTCATCAACCGCAAGAACCACAACCACGTGAACTCGAGCTTCCACCACCACGACTTCCTGACCGAAATCTGGGCCAGCCAGGTGCTGCAGATCCACCCCGAGGACGCCAAGTCGCGCGGCATCGAGGACGGCGCGCGCATCCGCGTCTTCAACGACCGCGGGGAGATCGAGGCGATGGCGCAGGTGACGCGCGGCATCATGGCCGGCGTGGTCAGCGTCACTACCGGCTGGGGCGGCGTCAACGAGAAGCAGACGGCCAGCATCCTGAGCCCCGACAAGTACGAGCCGATTTCACTCGGCCACACGCTGAACTCGTCGATGGTGGACGTCGCCAGGGGGAACGCGGCATCCAAGGGAGACGCGGCATGAGCAAGCAGGTAGCGTTCTTCTTCGACGCCAATCGCTGCACCGGCTGCCGCACCTGCGAGGTCGCGTGCAAGGTCGAGAACGGGGTCGAGCTGGGTCCGCGGTGGCGCAAGGTGCGGACGGTGGAGGGCGACGACAACGGCGGGCCGTACATGTACCACGTGTCGATGTCGTGCAACCACTGCGAGGTGCCGGTGTGCGCCGAGGCCTGCCCCTCGGGGGCCATCACGAAGCGGCCCGACGGCATCGTCATCGTCGACGAGAGCAAGTGCATCGGCGCCCGTCTCTGCGCCTGGGCGTGTCCCTACGACGCGCCGCAGTTCAGCGAAGAGACCGGCAAGATGGAGAAGTGCAACTTCTGCTCGCACCGCATCGACGCGGGCACCGGCGGGCCGGCCTGCGCCGAGGCGTGCCCGACCAAGGCCTTGCAGTGGGGCACCCTTGACGAGGTGGCCGCGAAGCAGGGGGCCACCGACCAGTTCGGACCGCTGCCCGACGCCGACATCACCAAGCCGGCGATCCGCTTCATCCCCCTCAAGCTCGTCCGCGCCTGACCGCGCCCCGGATGGAGACACGCGACTGGTCGCTCGTGGTCTTCACGGTCCTGACCCAGGCGGCGGTGGGGGCGTTCCTTGTCCTGCAGGTCCTGCGCTACCTGACCACGCCGCGGAACCGCCGCGCGCCGGTTCCGCTCGTGGTCGTGCTGGGGGTGCTGTCGGCCGGCCTCTTCGCGGGCCGTCTTTCATCTCTCCACCCCGCTCCAGGCGGCGCGTGCCGTCGTGAACTTTTCTTCGTCGTGGCTCAGCCGAGAGATCGTCTTCGGGAGCCTCTTCGCGGGGCTGTTGGGTGCGCTGGCGGCTCAGGAGTGGCGCGCGGCCAGCTCAGCGCCAGCGAGTTCAGCGCCGAAGGCAAAGAAGAGGCGGGCGGCGCTCGCGACGTGGTTGCCGCGACTCGCGGCGGGGGCCGGGCTGGCGTTCGTGGGCTGCCAGATCGCCATCTACCTCCTGCCCGCCCAGCCCGCCTGGTACAGCTTCGCCACACCCGCCGCTTTCGGGGGCACGGCGCTACGGCTGGGCATCCTCGGCGTGGCGGCGGGGCTGGCCGTGCGGGGCCTCGCGCCGGAAGACGACGACCAGGCTCGGACCGGCGAGACGTCGCCGACTGTCCTGCGCGGACTCGCGCTGGCCGGCATCGCGGCGCTGGCCGTGGAGTTCGTCGTCGTGCCCCTCCATCTCGCCGCGCTCGCCGCCGACCCCCTGCCGGCCGCCGCGGCGAGCGCCGCGCGGCTGACCGGCGACTACGGCGGCGTGCTCGTGCTGCGGCTCGCGCTACTCGGCGCGGCGGCCGCGGGGCTGGGCGGCGTCCTGGCGATCATCCGCGGCTCGTCCCGGCCGTCCGCGCGTCGACTCGCCTCCGCCCTCGCGTGCGGGGCGCTCGGCCTCACCCTCGTGTCGGAGGTGTGCGGGCGCTTCCTGTTCTACGCGATGCGGGTGAGGGTGGGCATTTGACCGCTCCCGCATCGAACCACTTTGGGGTCGGCCCTTGACCGATTCCTCGCCGAAGGATGGTGGGGGTCGGCATTTGACCGCTCCCGCGTCGAACGATGGTGACGGTCGGCACTCGACGGCTCCCGCGTCGAACGAAGCGCCGACCGTCCCGTCCGAGTGGCGACGGTGGCAGGAAGAGCAGGCCATCGCGTACCACTTTCTCAGCCGGTGCTTCTACGAGACGCCGCGCGCGGAGTGGCTGGCCGCATTCGCCGGCGACCGGCTGTTCGAGGCTTGGCCGTTCCCGTCCCGCGACGACCGCACCGCCGCGGGGCTGGCATTGCTGAACGCGTTCTGCGCGGGGTGGGACCCGGCCGGGCTCGGCGCGCTCGAGTGGGACTACAACCGACTCTTCGTCGGCCCCGGCGAGATACTGGCCGCCCCCTGGGAATCGGTCCACCGCAGCAAGACGAAGCTCACCTTCCAGGAGCCCGCCCTGCAGGTGCGCGCGATCTACGAGCGCTTCGGGGTGCAGGCGCCGGCCGTCCACCGCGAGCCGGACGACCACCTCGGGCTCGAGCTGGCGTTCGTGGCGACCCTGTCGGACCTCGCCACCGGGGCCGCGGCCGGGGACGACACGGCGCAGCTCGCCACCTGTTTCCGGACCCAGAAGGACTTCCTGCAGGACCACCTGCTCGCGTGGGCCCCCGCCTGCCTCGGGCTCGTCGAGGAGCACGCCGAGACCGACTACTACCGCGGCGCGGCCCGCCTGGCCCTCGGGTCGCTCTCCGAGTCGGCGCGTCTCTGCGGCGCGGGCGCTGGCGGCAACCCGCCCCGGTGACGCACCGTCGTGATCGCCTTGTCTCCGCGCTTCACGTCCCATCGGGAACGGCGCCTCTGGGCCTGGACGCTGGCCGTCGTGGCCGCGATCTACTCGACCCTCGGCCTCGCGCGGACGCTGGCCGCGGTCCTGAGCGACAGCGGCCTGGGCGCGGGGCTGTTCATCCTCTGCTGCCTCCTGGTGCTGGCGGCGGTCGTGACGCAAGGGCTGAGGACGCGGCCGGGCAGCGCCGAGATCGGGGTCGCCCTGGGCGTCGCGGCCGCCTACATCCTGGTGTTCGTCCGGATGTCCATCGCGACCGTGCGCTCGCACCTCATCGAGTACGGCGTCGTGGCGCTGTTCATCCACGAAGCCCTCACCGAGCGGGCGAGCCGGGGCCGCCGCGTCCCGGGGCCGGCGCTGCTCGCGGTGCTGGCGGCCGGCCTCGTCGGCGTGCTCGACGAGTGCATCCAACTGCTGCTGCCCAGCCGCGTGTTCGACCCCGTCGACATGCTGTTCAACGCCCTGGCCGCCGTGATGGCGGTCGGCGCAAGCAGTGCGCTGCACTGGGCGCGGCGGTCGAACCCGTCCACACTTGGCAGGTGACCGGCATGCGTCCCATCCGGTTGAGCACTCGCTTTGACATATTGACGCACGCTCAATATGCTCAGACATCGTGCGAACCACCATCCGACTGCCGGACACCCTCCTGCTGGACGCGAAACGCGAGGCGGTCAAGTGCGGCATGACCCTGACGGCGATCATCGAGGAGTCTTTGCGCGCCCGACTGGCCCGCACGACCGGCGAGCCCCGCACTCGCGTACGGCTCACGACCACGGGACACGGCGGGCTGCGTCCGGGAATCGATCTGGATGACTCGGCATCCCTCCTCGACGTGATGGACGGCGTGGAGTGATTCTCACCGACGTCAACGTGCTGGTGTACGCGCACCGGGAAGATGCGCGCGACCATCATGCCTACCGAGGTTGGCTGGAATCGACGGTCAATGCCGACGCCGCCTTCGGGCTGAGCGATCTCGTTGTCAGCGGATTCGTGCGCATCGTCACCCACCCGCGCATCTACGCGACACCAAGCTCCCTGGCGGACGCGATGCGGTTCGCCGAGGAGCTGAGGACGCGCCCCAACCGCGTTTCGGTCTCCCCGGGCCGCGACCATTGGCGGATCTTCCGCCGACTGTGCGACGCCGCGGGTGCGAGAGGCAATCTGGTGCCCGATGCCTGGCTCGCCGCGGTCGCCATCGAGCACGGCTGTGAGTGGATCACGACCGACGGCGACTTCGCCCGGTTCCCCGGACTCCGGTGGCGGCATCCTCTGAAGTCCTGACGCTCGTCGAGCGCGAAGCCGTGGCAGCCTGACGACTGGCCGAGGCGCAGGTAGCCGACGCCCACGTCGACGAGAAGCTGCAGTCCGCGACGAGAAGCTGCAGTCCGCGCGCTATGCCCCCGGCTCGCGCCTTGGCGACGTCGACGGATGCGAAGAACGCCAGGGCGTCGGAAACCGTCATCTCCAGCACGTCGTGGATGGAGCGGCCGCGCCAGGTCAGCTCGAGAACCTCCTCGCGATAGCGCCGGCCGCCGCAGGCCTTGCAGTCGAGGCGAACGTCGTCGAGGAACGACAGCTCGACCTGGAGGAAGCCGCGGCCCTTGCATTCCGGGCATGACCCCTTCGAGTTGAAGCTGAACAGCGCCGGAGAGACGCGGTTGGCGGCGGCGAAGGTCCGCCGGATGGCGTCGAGCACGCCGACGTAGGTGGCGGGGTTCGACCGGGACGAGCGGCCGACCGGCCGCTGGTCGACGACGACGGCCTCGCACCCGCCGGGGCCCCGCAGAGTCTCGATGAGCTCCGCCACGAGCGAGCTCTTGCCGGACCCGGCGACGCCGGTGACGCACGTCAGCACGCCCTTCGGTATCCCGACGGAGACGTTGCGCAGGTTGTTGGAGCCGGCTTCCGTGACGTGGAACGTGTCCTTGAACCGTCGGCGGCTCCGCCTCGGCCGGGCGACCTTGCGCCTCAGCGCGCGCCGTCGCGCCGCCGGCGCGCTTCAGGCCGGCCAAGCGCCCGGAGAAGACCACCTCGCCGCCGCCGTCGCCGGCGCCGGGGCCGATGTCGACGATCCAGTCGGCGGCGCGGATGACCGCGGGGTCGTGCTCGACGACGAGCACCGAGTTGCCCTGGTCGCGCAGCCGGTGAAGCATGGCGACGAGGTGGTCGATGTCCCGCGGATGGAGCCCCACGGTGGGCTCGTCGAGGATGTAGACGAGGTCGACGAGGTCGCAGTCGAGCTGGCGGGCCATCTTGACCCGCTGGCTCTCGCCACCGGACAGGGTCGGCACGCCCCGGTTGAGCGACAGATAGCCGACCCCGATGTCGATGAGGTGCCGCAGGGTGCGGCGCATCCTGCCGACCAGCGTCGCGACCACGTCGTGGATCGGCGCGTAATCGTCGCCCTCCACCAGGTCCTTCAGCACCCCGTCCAGGTCCGAGAGCTCGCTCTCGACGAGCCGCCCGATGGTCCAGCCCCCGGCCAGCTCCGCCGCGAGCGCCTCGGCGTTGAGCCGGGCGCCGCCGCAGTCCGGGCACGTGCGGGCCGTGAACAGCCGCCGGTAGGCCTGCCGGCGCACCTCCGGCATCTGGTCCTCGTCCTTGTCGACGTGCAGCCGCTCGAGCTTGCGGGCCACGCCGTCGAAGGTCCGCTCGTAGGTCTCGCCGTTGTAGACGTGCTCGACGGGTACGCCGTCCGCCCACAGCAGCCGCTGCATCTCGGCCTCGGTGAACCGCCGGAGCGGCTTGTCCACCGGCACCACCCCGGCATGGACGATCTCCCGCCAGTACCACTTGCCGACGTCGTAGCCGGGGTGGAGGATGGCCCCCTCTCGGACGCTCCGGTCGAGATCGAGCAGCTTGTCGACGTCGACCGCGATGCGCTTGCCCAGCCCCTTGCAGGCCGGGCACATGCCGTCGGGATGATTGAACGAGAACCGGTGCGACCAGCCGGCGTGCGGCCGCCCGCAGCGCGAGAACAGCATCCGCAGGTAGGTGTAGACCTCGGTGACGGTGCCGACGGTGCTGCGGCTGCTCGCCCCGAGGCGCTTCTGGTCGATGACGATGCACGGCGAGATGTTCCGGATGGCGTCGACCGGGGGACGGGTGAGCTGGGGCAGGCGGCGGCGGGCATAGGTGCTGAAGGTCTCGACGAGCTGGCGCTGAGCCTCGGTGCAGATGGTGTCGAAGACGAGCGACGACTTGCCGCTGCCGCTCACGCCGGTGAAGGCGACGAGCCGGTGCTTGGGGACGTCGACGTCGATGCCCTTGAGGTTGTGGGTCCGGGCGCCCCGAATCTCGATGTGGGTCACGTGCGGCGGCCCTCGCTGGAATAAGATCGTAACGGTGGAACGACATGCGCTCCGCCGATGCTGCGGACCGCCTCTACGAGCCGAAGGCGACGTCGCACGAGACCGCCGACGACGTGCAGCCGGCGAGGATGCGCTCGAGGGCGTGCATCTCCAGTTCGTCGATGGTGAGGTCGTAGCTGCGGAGCACGTCGACGACGGTCTGCGCGAACCAGCAGCGGTTCCGGTCGGGAACCCAATCGGCCGCGTCCTTGCCGCCCTTCTCG
Source organism: Vicinamibacterales bacterium (assembly GCA_965206705.1). Lineage (GTDB taxonomy): Bacteria > Acidobacteriota > Vicinamibacteria > Vicinamibacterales > UBA8438 > JAJEEA01. The sequence continues at coordinate 1,152,447 of CBDBKJ010000004.1, forward strand.
TGCCGGTTGAGGGCGGGCGCGGCCAGCGTGAGGTTCCGGAGGTCGGCCGCGAACCGCTCTCTCGTGGCCGCGCCGGCGCGGCAGAGGCCGCTGTCGTGCGCCTCCGAGCGGGCGATGACGTGATCGACGTCGGTCTCGCGGGTCGAGGCGAAGGCCTCGCAGGTGTAGGGGCTGAAGATGCCGCCGAGCCCGGCGACGACATCGTCCTCGACCGACGCGGGATAACGGTAGTCCCCCGCGTCGTAGGGCGAGCACCGGTCCTCGTCGGCGACGACGAGCTCTCGCCAGACCTGCCGGTCCCGGCCCGCGGTCGGGTCGGCCGGCCCCGGCCCCGTCGGGCTGCCGCCGCACGCGGTCAGCACCACGAGCGCGCCGAGAGCGGTGGTCCGGAGCGCCTTCGCACGGCGTCCCCACGCCACCGGGTCGAGGCCGCACGGGCGCCGCCGGCGAGTCCGACCCGTCGGCCCGGCCCCTTTTACGACTTCGGCCATGTTCAAGCCCGCACAGGACCCAACGGCGTGAGCTGGGAGAGATTGGCAAGGGAGCGGGCGGCGCGGCGATCCACCAACTGGATGACGCGAGACGCTCGGGAATCGACGAACAGCGGCGTGTCCGCAAGGTTCCGGATGACGCCCCAGCTGGTGCCCAGTGTCCGGAACGCGACCGACATCTGCTGAAGCCTCGTCTCGCGGGCGCCTTTGTCGAGAATCACGAGAGTCCCCACTGCCTGTCGCCGGCGGCCCGCAGGCGTTGCAGGTACCGGTCGAAACGGCTGCAAAGGTCCTCGAAGGCGATCTCCATCGGATCTCTATTCGGAAACGACGGCTTGTGGACGACGCAAGCGGATGCGCGGGCCGTGTCGTAGGCGTGCGCCAGCACGTCGAGGACGGACTTCCCGGGATGGGGGCCGGTACAAGAAAACGCAGCCGGGTGAGCCCGAAAGCTCAGCGGACCGCCGAGGCAGCCCTCCCAACCGCAATTTCGATTCTGACGGACCCGCGATACGGCTGTCAAGCACGAGCGGGCGACCGGCCCCAGGGCGAACTCGGCGTCGCGCGGCACCGGGAGTCAGCCGACGAGCGCAAGCCGCCAGACGGGTGGTGGCGGACTCACGGACTGCCCCCGAGGTTCTGGACCGAAGGTCCCGGCCACGATCTTGATCCCGGCCGCGATCAGGGGACGCCAAGCTGCGCGGCGTTCTCGCGAAGTGGCTACCTGGTGACGAGCTCGCCCGGTGGTGGGCTCCACGGGTTCGTCGACCAGTGCTCCGGCGCGCCGCGGCCGAGATTCCGTCGATGGTGGGCCAGGGTCCGGAGTGCTGCAGGTGGGCCGCGGGGAGCCGAGCTCGTCGGGCTCGTCGCCGGTGGTCCAGGAGTCCGGAGCGCTGCAGGTCGCCGCGGGACCGCGGAGCGCCGTCGGTCGCTGGAGGCGGCACCGACCGGCCCGAGCTCCGACCAGGGGCCACCCCGGAGCGCTGGTCGACCAGATGGAAGACGAACTGCTCGAGTGGCGGGTTCGTCCGACCCGCGTTTCCGCGGCTGGCCGCGGCTCGAGGCGTGTGGTCAACAGGTGCCGGGCCCGCCCGTTCGTGGCCGCAGACCTCGCTGTCGTCCTCGCCATCTGCCATCGGCCGCGGCAAGCGGGTGCCGCGACGTGGAGTCCGACCAGGCTGCCGGTTTGGCCGGGGGCCGCCGCGCCGTCCGCCCCCCGACCGGTACGTCCGATGCGGCGCAGCGAGGTGAGCGCCCTCCGCTGGAAACGACGTCGCCGACGCGGCCGACGGCGATGGGGTTGACCGCCCACTCCTGGGCGGGTTCGGGCTGGCGTCAGAGCTCACGAGCCGGGGCGCATCACAACGCCGGACGTGATGCTCGACGAGCCGGATGGTAGCGCACTACTCGGCCGGGGCGACCGCCGAGCGCGGTGCGGTCGTGCGGTACCTCTGAAAAGGCACCGCGCGGTAGGTTCAGCGCGTCGTTGAGGCCGCAGTGCCTCGATGTACTCGTCCGGCCGGGTTTCTGGCACCGTCCGCAGCGGGGATATCGGACCAGGAACACAAACCGCTGCACCCCCCGGCGGTGTTCACGGTGCGTAGTGTGGGCTTACTCCAGCCTGGGAGCACGCTCGTTCGTACTCCACCCGCGCTTGCTCGTAATCCGCGCTCGCCTTGACCAGCGCCTGCTCAGCCGCGAAAAACGCCTTGCGTGCCTTGATGATCCCGTCCCACTCTCCGTTACGGCCTGTCATGGCTATCGGTCCTCCCGAACGCTCGTGGTCAACAGCTGGTCAGCGGAAACCTCCTCGGCGAGGAACCGCAGGATTCCGAAGGTCAGCGCCGCCGTTGCGAGCACGGTTCCCGACCATCCATCGGACGAGCCGGGTTTCCAGAGGTTGGCGACTTCGGTGCGCACGCCGGCGACCTGGAGCCGAGAGCCGCGTGTCCGAGAGCCGCAAATCTCGGTCTTCACTTCGGTGCGCAAGTCGGCGATCTGCGTCGAGAGCCGCCGTGGTCAAGGTTCGCAATCCGGATCCTCACCTCGGCGATCTGGCCCGGTGCTCCGCGATCTGCGTCGAAAGTCTAACGCAGTTGCACCTCCCGCCGCGCAACACACGGCGACGGCAGTTCGGCACCGTTGCGGCCGACCTCGCCGCTGAATGCGAAGCCGCCCTCTTCATGACCGGGATGCGCCGAGCGAGGTGAGCGCCCTGCTCTGGGCCAACTCTCGCCGCAGAGGGGTGGGGCTGCGGCTGCGGTTCGCGGCGGCGGCGTTCGAGCGCCAGCGCCCGCCGTTCGCGCCGAGACCTCCCTCGCCCCAAACACCCCGGCCTACGCCGAGGGCGCTCCGCCGCCTCGCCCGCCTGGGCTCGACGGCCGGCGTCTCGACGACCATAACCTCGCCGGCGTCGACGAATCCCGCCCACCGGAAGAACTCGCGATCTTCCGTCGTGTTCGCGGAAAGTCCATGCGTGCACCTGCCACACGCTGGAGTCTCAGGTCATGAGCCGGTGCACAGACTCCGCTGGGGAGCGCTGGCGATCCGGAACTGGCAGACAGGCGCGTGGCGCGCGGGCGACGCGGTATCTGGACGGTGCGTCGGTGGCGGCGCTGCAGCCGTCGGCGGTCGGCCAGCCGACCTTCCGGCTACAGGGACGCTCTGGGCGCGGCGGTGAGCGCACTGGAGCGAGCCGGCCGGTCGACGCCGACTCCCGTGTTCACGGCCGGCTTCAGAGCCGGAGCCGTCGCTGGATACGCGGTGCTGCGCATCGACCCGGCCGTCGTCGCACCCGAGCGGACCGGGCCGCAGCTGACTCCCGACGACGCGGCGGGCCTGTGCTCTGGCGTCGCGGCTCAGGCGCGCCGTCGCGCCGCGATGAAAACTCGTCGGCAGCGACGCCGGCCGCGTCCCGGCGAGACGACGTCGCCCCGTTACGACGCCCAGACCCTCGACGAGCGGGGCCGGCTTCCCGCCGTGGGGCTCACGCGACCGTGGCCGGAGCGCCGTGGTGGCGGCGCCGGCCGCCCGATCCGTCCGGTTTCACGAGACCGGGGTATGCTGGTTTCGCATGTCAAAGCAACCCCGGAACTTGAACGCTGTGTTCGGCCGGTTCCGGCGTCGGATGCTGGCCGCCGACCTGTCCACCGGGACGGTTAAGCGCATAACCATGCCGGCCACGAAGACGACCCCGGCGGTGTAGTTGACCGATGTCTCCGGACTGAGGGGCACGCCGCCGCGCAGGGCCGCCACCGGCGAGTTCGACGGGATGGTGCCGTTGTTCACCAGATCGCCGAGGGCCGGGTCGAAGATGGTCGAGATGTTGAACCCGTTCTGCTGGCCGGGGGTCGGGGCGCGGAACCCGGTGCTCACGCCGGCCCGCACGAAGCCGACGCGGGCGGACACCTTGCCGTTGGTTGTCGTGCCGAAGTCATCGAAGTTCTCGAGCCGGACCGCGGACCCGAAGGTCCAGGCGCCGTCGGGGTCGTTCAGCTCGAGGTCGCCGTAGACGGCGACGTTGCTGCGGTTCCACGTGCCCGCGGCGAGGGGCCCGTAGCCGAAGAAGCCGTTCGAGCCGGCCGAGAAACCCTGCCCACGGCCGAAGGGACCGACCGTCCAAGACGTCGGGTGGCCCTCGGCGGTCTGGTACTGCTCGTTGCGCTACTCAGCCCCGGCCGCGATGTTGACCATCTCGGTGGCCGCGTAGGAGACGTCGAAGTTGACGCCGGCCTCCTGCTGCCGGTTGCTGCCGAGGTCGAACGCGGTCGGCGAGTCGGGACCGAGCGAGGCGTTGACGCTGTCGCTGATGAACAGGTCGGTCTCGTGGGCCCCGATGGTGCCGCTCACGTCCCAGACGAGGCCGCCCCCGGTGAAGCCGCGGACACCGCCGACCAGGGACACGTCGCGCGCCTCACCGCCGAAGTTGGGGGTAAAACCGCCGGGGAACCGCTCGCGGAACGAGAAACAGTTCGGGTCGTCGAACACCTGCTGCAGGGCGGCGGGGTCGGCGACGTTGCCGGTCACGGTGACGACGGGGCACCCCGCCGACCCCGTGCCGGCGGCGAGGAGCGCGTCGCCGACGAGCAGGGTCTGCCCGCCGTCGAGGCTGTAGACCCCGCCCCGCGTGTTCGGGTTCCTGAAGAAGAACCCGCCCGTCACCTTCTTGCTGGCGTAGTTCGTGTGGCTGTAGAGCTGCACGCCGTTGGCGGCGGTGTAGCCGAAGTTCCCGAACAGCTTCAGATCGTCCTCGACCCGCGGCGAGCCCCACACCTGGGGCGTATCGGACCCGACGTCGCTGTTGCCCGCCGCCAGCAGCGCGATGGCGTCGCTGCGGGGGGCGCTACGGTTGGTGGGGTTCGAGCCGCCGTACTCCAGGCTGAGGTTGGCGAAGCCGGTGGCGCCGAGCGGCAGGCCGGCGTTGGCGGCGACGTTGAAGGCCTCGCCGTCGCCCGCGCCGAAGGTGCCGCTGTTAAGCTCGATCGCGCCGCCCGAGGGGGCGTCCTTGAGCTGGAAGTTCAACACGCCGGCGATGGCGTCCGAGCCGTACTGCGCCGCCGCCCCGTCGCGTAGCACCTCGACCTGGCGCAGCGCGATGGACGGAATGGCCGAGATGTCGGGGCCCTGTGACCCGAAGGCGACGCCGTTGCCCCCGTGCCAGTCGATGATCGACGAGCGGTGGCGGCGCTTGCCGTTGACGAGGACGAGGGTGTGGTCGGGCGCGAGGTTCCGCAGCATCGCGGGCCGGACGACGGTCGAGGCGTCGCTGATGGGCTGGGTGTTGACGCTGAACGACGGGACGATGGTGCGCAGCTGGTCCTGCAGGTTGACGGCGCCCTGGCTGGTGAGGTCCGAGGACGAGAGCACGTCGACGGGCACCGGCGACTCGGCGACGGTGCGCGGCTGCGCGCGCGTGCCGACGACGACCGTCTCCTCGGGGTAGCCCTCCAGCAAGACCTGGATCTCGTCGGCCGACAGGCCCAGCGCCTCGATCTCCTCCGCGGTCATGCCCAGCACCCCGCCCAGCTCGTCGATCTGCGCCTGCCGGTCGTCCTGGGCGGCAGTGCGTGCGTCCACCGCGATGGGCAGCCAAGCCATGGTGAGCATCGCCAGCACCACACCGGCGGGCCGAAAAAGAACCGTCTTTCTCCCGTCTCCGATCATCATCTTGTACCTTCCATCTCTTTCTCGCATTCCTCTCTGCCTGTTACTTGTTACCGCCGCGTCGCGCCATCTCCTCGCACCCGGGGTTATGGGATAACCTCGGGCGAGGGCGCCCGCGCCTACGGTGACCCGGAAGTTCAGGGGGGCTGCTGAGGACACTGACCGAAATTAACTTGCCTTGTGCCAGGCGCGCCAAGCTGCAGAAACGGGGCTGCGCCTGGGTGCAGTTGGCAACTTCAGGCGTTCGAAGAACGCAAAACCAACAACCGGCCGGCCTGGGCGATGGCGGGCCCGGATTTCGTCCGCCTTGCCGCCAAGTGGGACAGCCCCTGTTCGTGCCTTGAGTCGCAGTACCTCGCGAATCTTCCTCATCAGCAGCCTCGATGCCGGCATCCCGCTCGCCCTCCCATCGAAAAGGGCGACAGCATGCCGGGTCAGGCTTGCACTACGTTCTTGATATTGCAGAGCATTCTTAGGTTGGCGGCGCGGCGGCGAACGGCCGGCCAGTGGCAAGGCGTGTCACCGCGCTGGTGACCTAAGAATGGATTGGACTGAACCGCTGCTCCGCTGCTGGACTATGGGCGTTGTATCGTCGGGAGGTACTGCTGGGATGCCGGCGACGGGGTCGTACGTGGAGGTTGCCGGCCGACGCCGGTCGGTGAGGACGGCCACGAAGGTCGTCCCGCGACGGTGCTGGAGCGTCGGAGACGCAGGTCGACCGGCCCGGGAACCCCGGGAACTGCGGAGGGTGCCTGGCGGGCGTCGGTGGGCCTCGTCACGACGAATCCAGGAGGGCCGGAGACACCCACTGGCCGGCGAGGCAGTCGACGACGTGCATGTGCCCGTCGTCGCACCGGGGACACTGCCGCAACGAGCGACCGGTCAGCGCCTCGTAGCGCTCGCGATAGTCGGTTGTGGCCGAGCCGGCGTGCTCGGCCGAGGGTAGCGGGGGCGCGTGCAGCAAGCGCCGGCACTCGGCGAGCTTCTGCCGGCGGGCGCGATTGGCGAGGAAGCCGTAGTAGCGAATGCGGTGGAAGCCGGGCGGGAGCACGTGGAGGAGCATGCGGCGGATGAACTCGGTCGCGGTCAGCGTCATGGTCTTCTGGCGGGACGCGCCGGCCCGGCGGTAGTCGGTGTAGCGGAAGCGCACGGAGCCGTCGTCGAGGCTGCACAGGCGCTGGTTGCCGATGGCGACCCGGTGGGTATAGCGACCGAGGTAGTCGAGGACCTGTTCGGGGCCGGCGAAGGGTGGCTTCGCGTAGACCACCCATTCGGCCTCGCGGGCCGGGCGGAGGTGCTCGGCGAAACGCCCGGGGTCGCCGAGGGGCTGCAGCCGGCCGGCGAAGCGCAGCTGTCCGGACTCGAAGGCGTCCTGCAGCGCCTGGAGGAGAACCCGACGGAAGTAGCGCGAGAGGACCCGGACCGGCAGGAAGAAGCCGGGGCGGCAGGAAACCCAGCCGCTGCCGTCGCTTGCGAGGCCCCCACCCGGGATGACGCAATGTAGATGCGGATGATGGACGAGCGTCTGTCCCCAGGTGTGGAGGACGGCGAAGAAGCCGATCTCGGCGCCGAGGTGGCGGGGGTCGGCGGCTATGGTGCGGAGCGTCTCGGCGACGGCGCGGAAGAGGAGACCGTAGACCACGGCCTTGTTTTGGGTGGCGATCTCGGCGACCGCCGGCGGCACGGTGAAGACGACGTGGAAGTATTCCGTGGGAAGCAGGTCCGCCCGGCGCCGGTCGAGCCACGCGGCGCGGGCCAGCGACTGACAGGTCGGACAGTGGCGGTTGCGACACGAGTTGTACCAGACGCGCCGATGACCGCAGTGGTCACACTGCTCGACGTGGCCGCCAAGGGCGGCGGTGCGGCACTGCTCGATGGCCGTCATCACGCGGCGCTGCGCCGTCGAGAGAGCGGCCCCGACCTCGGTCCGGAAGGCATCGCCGTAGCGGCGGAAGACCTCCGCCACGGTGAGCGCGGCGCGTGACACGGCCGTCGCTCAGTCGACGTCCGGGGTGCGTTCCGATGCGGGCCGTGGGAGGAGGTCCAGCGGACTCGCGGTCGAGCAGACGGTGGTGGTCGCGACCCGCAGGTAGCGTGCCGTGGTCTGCAGGCTCCGATGCCCGAGCAGGAGCTGAATCGTGCGCAGGTCGGTGCCCGCCTCGAGGAGATGGACAGCGAACGCATGGCGGAGCGCGTGTGGCGATACCGGCTTGGCCATGCGCGCGCGGCGGGCGGCGACGTGGCAGGCGCGCCCGACCGCCCCCGGAGTGATTGGTGCTTCCGGGGGCTCGCCGGGAAAGAGCCAGTGCCGCGGCCGGTCGACGTGCCACCAGGCGCGCAGAACCGCCAGCAGCTTCGGCGAGAGCATCACGTAGCGGTCCTTCTGCCCCTTGCCCTTCTCGACGCGGAGCACCATCCGTTCGCTGTCGATGGCGGACACCGTGAGGCGGACGGCCTCGGAGATGCGCAGGCCGGCGGCGTAGCACGTGGTCAGGATGGCGTGATGTTTGGCGGCCTTCACCGCCTCGAGAAACTGCATCACCTCGTCGCGGCTGAGCACGACCGGCAAGGACCGGGGCTTCTTCGGCACGGGGATCACGTCGTCGAAGGCCCACCGCTTCTGGAGCGTGACCCGGTAGAGGAACCGGAGCGCCGACACGGCGACGATCAGAGAGCTCGGAGCGAGGCCGCGTTCGTTGGTCAGGTACACCTGGTAGTCGCGAATCTCCTCGGGACCGAGGCGCGCCGGCGAGCGGTCGAAGTGGCGAGCGAACCGCGCGACGGTCTCGACGTATGTGCGTTGGGTGCACGACGACAGCTGCCGCACCTGCATGTCTTCGAGCATGCGTTGACGAAGAGATGTCATGAGACGCTCCTCTGCGAAGGCCCTGGGGGATTCCAGGCGCTCGCAGAGGAGCGTATGGCAGGACGGAGGGCCGGCTGCAGCGGTGGGACAGGCTGGCCGGACGCCTCAGAGTCGGCGGGTCGATTCAGCGTCTACCGCGAAGCGGTTTAGTGCAAATACCTATATCACTTGTTTATAGACAATCTGCACCTTGATGATACTAGGTCTAATCGGACTTGACAGTCAATACGTCCCCCAGGGCATAATGGAACCGGTTAGGTTAATATCGAAAACTTATATGGCCGATAAAAAACCTCTCGGTATTCCTGGGGCCGGCGACGTCTTGGTCGCCTTCGAGAGCGCCGGTCGTCTGGGCAGCTTGTCTCGGAGCAGCGAAGGAGCTGCGGACTTCGCAGCCGGCGATCGAATCCCCGCGTCGCCGGCGAGGCGAGCCACGGCCGGGGAGCGGACGCGGGGCCGGCCGCAGTTAACGGAATACCGCTTATTGGACCCAGGACAACTTGCCCGCCGGGCGGCGCCTGAATGAGGCCGGTGACGGTCGACGTGCTGGCGAACGATTCCGACCCCGACGGGGACCAGCTGAACGTGGAGTCGGTCTCCGCGCCGGCGACGGGACGGCGCGGATTGACGGGGACGGGCGCGTGACCTACGCCCCGGCCGCGAACTACCACGGCCCCGACCGCTTCACCTACGTCGTCTCCGACAGCGGCGGGTTAACCGCCAACGGGACGGTGACGGTGACGGTGACGGTGACGCCGATGAACGATGCACCGGTAGCCGTCGGGACGATCCCGGATCAGGTTCTCGACGAGGGTGGCGATCGAGGGCTGCAGATCGAGGGCTGCCATCTGGCCCGGCCGGGCTTCCCACGGCTCCCCAGCCAGACAGGGGCGGCCCGGTACACCCGCCCCTCGGGGGGTTCGGACGGGCCACTGGCAGCTCCGGAGGTAGACGGAACCATGCACTACCAGACCGTCAAGGGCGTCGTCACCATCGACGTCGAGCAGGGCAACGTCGCGTGGACCGCAACCGCCCGAGACCGCAACCGCGAGCTCATCGCCAAGCGCATGGGCGTCCAGCGTGACGCCGCCATCGAGCGCCTGAAGGACGCCCTCAACGACAAGGGCTTCTACCAGTCGCTCAGGAGAGAGCAATGAATCCGCGACCCTGGACCGATGGAGGAACCGCCGCCGCTCGGTGACGATGTGCTTCAGTCCCCCGCGGCTCCAGGGCGCGACCGCCTCGGACTCGACGCCGCGGCCGGGCGCAGGTGGCGAGGACGGCGGCCAGGTCCGCCGCCCCGAACGGCCGCGCCTGTCCTCGGCCGCGATCGCCGGCTGACCGCCGGTAGCCGGCGAGGACGCGGGCCGTTCGTTTCCCGGCCGGGCTCGGCTCGCCGGCGAGGCGGGTTCGGAAGCACGCCGCGGCTATCGCCGTCGACGCGATCGCCGGCGACCGGCCCTGGTCGTGGAGCTCGGCGAGGTAGGAGGCCAACGCCGCGTCCTCGAGCGGCCGGCTGTCGAGCCAGGCGTCGAAGGCGGCGGAGCGCCCCGGAGTAGGCCCGGCGGGTGTTTGGGCTGATGGAGGCCTCCGCGAGGCGGCGGGCGGTTGGCGGCGGGCGCTCGATCTCGGCCGCGGCGGGGCGGGTCGGGGCGAGGGTGGTGTCCATCTTCACCCCCGCCGCCGTTCGAGCCACGTGTCGCCGCCCGCGGAGACCCGAACCTCGAAGCAGTTGATGCCGGGCTCGAGCTCGCGGTCCGGCGTGATCTGGTTTTCGTCGTCATGAGAATCCTCCTCTGCTGAGGAGTGCGCGACGGCGGCTGAAATCGGTGCAACCGGCCTCACTGCAGGCGAGAGACCGCCGGCAGATCCTCGCCTGCATCATCGACCCCGCCAAGCTCAACGTGCGTGACCGTTAACGTGTATTTGCACACGAACTTCTGTGCGGGCGTTGGGCTGCCCCCACCCCGCGGGATGAAAAGCCGCGCCGGTTGCCGTGGCCGACTACGGCGGCCGCGCCGGACCACCGCCTGGGGCTGGGCCCGAGCCGGTGCTGGCGTGAGTCGGCGACGGGCTTTTCGGAGGAACTTCTGTGCGGGCGTTGGGCTGCCCCCACCCCGCGGGATGAAAAGCCGCGCCGGTTGCCGTGGCCGACTACGGCGGCCGCGCCGGACCACCGCTGGGGCTGGGCCCGAGCCGGTGCTGGCGTGAGTCGGCGACGGGCTTTTCGGAGGAATCTGGTCGGTACCCTCTATGCCGGCGCGCTCTGACGCCTTGATACCTGGCTCAACAGCCGGCCGCGCGAGGACCCAATCCTCGCCGCGTACCTCGCCGAGCTCCACGACCAGGGCCGAGCCGGCGAGCGCATCGACGGCGGTGGCCGCGGCGTGCTTCCGCGCCCGCCTCGCCGGCGGGCCCGTTCGGGGCGGCGGACCTCGCCGCCGTCCTCGCCACTTGGGCGAACGCCCAGGGGGGGCAGCCCTGGAGTCCGCCCCCTCCGCGGCCGCGGAGAGGAGTCCGGCGAGGTCGCCTTCGGATGCGACCCCGCCCCGACGCGCGGGTGCGGCCGGGGGCAGCTGCTCTTCACGGCCGGGGGTCCACCCGTCGGGCGCGCGGGTGTTCGTGGTCGCGGACCTCGCCGCTGTCATCGGCCGCGTCGGCCGCCCATCGCAGCCGCCCGCCGCTGCACACGGCCTGGGGCGGTACAATCGGCCAGCCGGTTCCGTCTCCCGTCTTTCCCACCCGAACACGCCATGTCCCACGATCGCGGTTGGGATTTCGGACGGCGTTCGCATAAGATGGCGACAAGCTAGTCGTTGTGGAGCACCAATAGAATTCGGACAACGCAATGGTAAAGAGACGGTTTGAGATTGACGCGGACAGCCTGCCGGCTTTGCCCGGGATGATGCTCGTTACGATCGCGGCACTTAAGGACTTGGGCGGATCGGCCACCATCCAGGAGCTTGACGAGAAGGTGGTCGAATTGGAGGGCGTGACTGAAGCCGAGCAAGCCTTCACAATGCCAGGCAACGAACGCCAAACTCGGGTGAACTACTACCTCGCCTGGGCGCGCACCTACCTTAACCTGGATTATTCGTGAAGATGGTGATTCTGGGGGAGACACAGGAGCCTCCGTGTGGTATAAACGTTGTGTTCACAAGCGTTTAGCCACAACGGAGACCCCTGCGTGACACCTGAAAAGATATCACAGACTGTCCTGTTCCCGGATCTCTTCGACAAGCCCCTCGTCGCCACGTTCAACCGCGAGCAGGCGAGTTCCGACGGCGGCGCCGTCCTGCTCAAGGCAGCCGAGCGCGTGTACGGCCTCGTCAAGGCGTTTGCCGGGTGTCTCGCCGACAAGCGCGTGGCGGAGAAGATTCGGCACACGCTCGCGGAGCTGATCGGACAGCGGATCTTCGGCATCGCGTGCGGTCATCCCGACGGCAACGATGCCGACCACTTGGCGGAGGATCCCATCCACAAGCTGCTGCTCGGGCGAGACCCCGTGGCCGGCGCGCCCTTGGCGTCGCAACCGACGATCTCGCGATTCGAGAACGCCCCGGGCCGCGGCGCGCTCTACCGAATGGCACGGGAGTTGGCGGCGTGCGTGATCGAGCGGCATCGGCGCCGCCTGCATCGGCGGGTGTGGCGGATCACCATCGATCTGGACCCGACCGACGACCGGACGCATGGCGCGCAACAGCTCACGTTCTTCAACGGGCACTACGACAGTTGGTGCTATCTGCCGCTGCTCGCGTTCCTGACTTTCAACGACGAGAAGGAGCAGTATCTGTGCGCGGCGGTGCTGCGGCCGGGCAAGGCGGTGGCGGCCGACGGGACCCTGAGCTTGCTGTGTCGGCTGCTGCCGATGCTGCGGGCGGCGTTTCCGTCGACGCCGTTTCTCGTCCGGCTCGACGGGGGCTTTGCGACCCCGGAGATCCTCGATTTCCTGGATGCCGAACCGGGGCTCGACTACGTGGTCGCGATGGGCAAGAACGCGGTGTTGCAGCGGCATGCGGAATCCGCGATGGCGGTGGCCCGCGCGCAGAGCGAGTCCAGTGGCCGAACCGTCTTTGTTTACCGGGTATCGACGAGAAAATCCGTGAAGTGGCGTGCAGGTTCGGGGCACATGTGCCGATACCTGAAGTATGGCGCGCATGATGGGGGAACGCGGTGGTTCGAAGACGCGTCGGCCCGAGCGGGATCCGCAGGACAAGCGCGTCAAGGAGCTTGAGCGCGAGAACGAGAAATTGACCGATGACTTGGCGCGCACCATCCGCGACCGGGACCGATGGAAGCGTCGTAGCGAGGACCTCAAGAAGCAACTCGACGAGGCGCGTCGTGCCGGCCGCCGCCAGGCCGCGCCCTTCGCCAAGAACCGGCGGCAGGGACGCGGCGGGCGCCCCGGCCGGCGGGCCGGTGCAAGCTACGGCCGGCAGGGACGCCGCCCGCGCCCGCCGAAGGTGGACGAGACCCACCGGGCCCCGGCCCCGTCGGCGTGTCCCGACTGCGGCGGCACTGTCGAAGTCGACCACGTTGCCTCGCAATATCAGGAAGACCTCCCCAAGGTCAGCCCCCTCGTGCGCCGCTTCGACATCGAAATCGGCCACTGCGCGCACTGTCAACGGCGTGTGCAGGGCCGACACCGGTTGCAGACCTCCGACGCGCTGGGGGCGGCCGGCGTGCAGCTCGGCCCCGAGGTCGTGGCCCTCGTCGTCGAGCTGCACAACGAGATGGGTGTCCCGCTGGCAAAGGTCGCCCACGTGCTGCGCCACACGTTCGGCCTCCACGTCACCCGGGGCGGTCTCGCCCACGTGCTCCACCGCGCGGCCCGCGACGCCGCGCCGGCCTACCGGGAGCTCTGCGAGCAGGTTCGCAACGCACCGGTGGTCACCCCGGATGAAACCGGCTGGCGCGTCGGCGGCCTGCCTTCTTGGCTGTGGGCGTACACCACCCCGGAGACCACCGTCTACGCCATCTGCCCCGGCCGCGGGTTCGCCGACGCGGCCACCGTGCTGGGGACCGATTACGCCGGCGTGCTCGTGCGCGACGGGTGGCAGGTGTACCGGTGCTACAAGCGCTCGTTGCACCAAAGTTGCCTCACTCACCTGGTCCGCCGGGCCAAGGAACTGCAGGAAAACCACCCCTACAGTGCCTGGGCCGCGAAGATCAAGGCCGTCCTTCAGGCCGGCCTCGACGTGCGGGACCGCTGCCGAGCCGGCGAATTGAACAGGCGCGGTCTCGACTCCCTTCGCGGCCGACTCGAGGCCCAGCTTGCTCGGCTCGTCGACACGCCGCCGTGGTTGCAAGACGCCAAGCGCTTCGCCAAGCACTTGGCCAACGAATTCCCGGCCGTGTTCCTCTTCCTGCGAGACCCGTCGATAGACGCCACCAACTGGCGGGCTGAACAGGCCATCCGGCCCGCGGTGGTCATCCGCAAGGTGTGCGGCGGCAACCGCACCCGCAAGGGCGCCGACACCCAGCAGGTGCTGTCCAGCGTCGTGCGCACCGCCCGCCAGCGCGGCCTTGACCTGCCTTCGGTGATCGCCGAGATGTTGCGCGCCCGCGACCCAGTTGTTCCCCAAGCCTTCGGGCTCCCACCGCCGCCCGCATAGGCTGGCGACACCCAAACCACCACTTCAGAAGCGCGCCCGGTTCCTGCGGCTCACCGCCGGACGGGTCAAGTGCCGAAACGTTGACCGTGCGAGTCGGCTGCCGGATGGGCTCGCCAGTACGCGGCGGACGGCTCGGCCGACGACGGACGCCGCCGACCGGTCGACGCCCGTGCACCCGACTCCTGCCACGTCACGGTAACGGTGGAGGCAGCCCATTTGAGACCCACCGTCGGCCGAACCAACGTCGGCGCTGCTCCGAAATCCGACGTTTCAAGCCCATTTCAGGCCCGTACTACCCCTGTAAACGAATACGCCGAACCGAGCACGTCTATACCGACACCCACTACGCGGCCCGCACGTGGGGCCGCGAACGCCGGGTCGTGATCAAGGCGGAAGTGGTCCGGCTCAAGGGTCGGGAGCCGCGGGACAATCCGCGCTTCGTCGTGACGAGTCTCTTGCAGAGCTCGCGCTTCGTCTATGAGAGGGTCTACTGCGCCCGCGGGGACATCGAGAACCGGATCAAGGAGTTGCTGGACGGCCTGCAGATCGACCGCACGAGCTGCTGCAAGTTCCTGCCGAACCAGTTGCGCGTGTTGCTGACCGCGGCGGCCTACGTGCTCATGCAGGAGCTGCGGCTGCGGGCGGCGCGGACCGGCTGTGCCCGCACCCAGGTGACGTGGCTGCGCGACCGGTTGCTGAAGCTGGGGGTGCATGTCGTCGGCTCGGCGCGCCGCATCGTCCTGCATCTACCACGAGCGACGCCCCATCTCCACGCGTGGCGGCGCATCGCTCTTGCGCTTGGCGCTCGCGCGGGTTAGTCAGAGCCCGCGCGGGGCTCGGCGCACGTCTCGGTCCCGGGCGCCACCGCCCGTCCCGGCAGAACCTTCCCCCAACCTGGCCTCCGCGACCGCCCGGTGCCGTGAAGGCCACGCTACGCCCCCTGCCGCGCCCGCCGCCATGTCCGAGAGGCTCCGCTCGCGGTCCAGCAGGCCCCGTCGGTGACTGATTCTCGACCTTCGTGAATAATGCAGGTTAGTGCAACGAGGGTTTCATCGTCCGGTGCATAACGGACCTTCACGAGCGACGCGACCGCGCCCGGGCGGCAGGGTTGTGTAGCTGCGGGGCCGAGCGGGCGCCTGGGTATCGTCTGTGTCCGGTCTGCCACGGTCGCGCTCGCGACCGGCAGCGGCGCCAGGTCGCAACGTCCATAGCGGTGGGGCAGTGCGTCCGCAATGGGTGTGTGACCGCGGCCGAACCCGGCCGGCGGAAGTGTCGGCGGCACCTTGACGAACACGCCGAGCAGCAGCGGCGCCGCCGCGGTGCGGGGGTTGGGTCGGATAACGGCGGATTTCAGTGAACCGATGCCGCGTCCGGACCTGGCTCTCGCGCGGGAGGGAGTTCGACGCCGGCGCCGTTCGACGGCCACAACCCCCGAGCCTTGAGCGCCTCGACGATGCGACGGGCGCACTCGTGTGGGTCGTTCAGGGTAGAATTATCGTGCATTCTCGAAGCTCTCCCTTTCGGGATTGTCGGCGGCCGGGGTTGGGGCGCGCGGCCTTCATGAGGAGGCAGAGCGCACTTCTCGTCGTCAACTTGACAGTGCCTCGACGAGAACCCCTCGGCGCGTTCACGGCCTATTTCGGGCCGACTACACTCAAAGGACTCACGCATGGAATCTACGACCGGCACGATCAAGCGCATCACGGACAACGGCTACGGCTTCATCGCCGCGCCCGACGGCGTCGAATACTTCTTCCACCAGTCCGCGTGCACGAGCACGCCATTCGACTCGATGCGCGAAGGCGACAACGTGACGTTTACGCTCGGCCAGGGCCCGAAGGGCCCCCGCGCCGAGAACGTCTCACCCGCCTAGCTGGCTCCACACTCGAACCCCCGATGACCGCAAGGCCATCGGGGTTCGAGTGTCCCTTATCGCACCAGAACATTGGCGATGCCCTCTTGCACCAGGTGGGGCCTGGGTGAACCGTACCGGGATCGCGGCCGGTCGCCGGCGGGAGTCAGCCCGTAGCTGTAGCTCGTCAACGAGGCCGCGGTCGCCGGCACGACCCAGACTCGAGACGGGTTGGGTGGTGGACACGGGCTGCCCCCAGTCGAGGTCGGTCGCAGGACTGATGCTCGCTCGGTCCGACCCGCGCCGCCGCAGGCCACGCTGGAGGCCGGGATCTGGTCGTCGGGAACGGCAGCGTTGACTGCGCCGGGGGTGCACGTCAGATTTGTGAGATGCCCCTCAGGCGGCGTTTGCGGCTCGTCGCTCCCAGAAATCCTCGAAGCGGCCGCTGAGCTTGCAGCAGCGGAGCGCGATGATGGCGTTGGCCCCGGCGACGGTCCAGCGCATGCCGGCGCGCTTGAGCCAGGTGCCGACCGTGTGCTTGCACCCGGCCTCGACGACTCCCGAAGAGATGCACAGCCCCCTGGCGCGAAAACGCGGATAGCGCATCCGGCGGCGGTTGCGGACCAGGTAGTGGATGCACCTTCGCGCCTCGTCGGTGGTCTTCACCGGCCTGATGCCGAGCTCGCGGCACAGCTCTGACACCGACGTGTCGCGGTGCGCCATCGCGGCCTGGGCCAGCCGCACCTGGGCTTTCGACAGCGCGAACTTCCTCCCGCCCTTGCGGCCGCGAGCTCGTGCGGCCTTGAGCCCGGCCACGGTGCGTTCGCGGATCAGCTCCCGCTCGAACTCGGCCAACGCCGCGAAGATGCCGAACACGAGGCGCCCGGCCGCGGTGGTGGTGTCGACCTGCGCCCCTTCGCCGGTGAGCACCCGCAGGCCCACGCCGCGGGCCGACAGGTCCTGCACGGTGTTGACCAGGTGGGCGAGGTTGCGGCCGAGGCGGTCGAGCTTCCAGACGACGAGCACGTCGCCCTGCCGCAGGGCGCGCAGGCAGCTGTCGAGTCCCGGCCGGTCGTCGCGGACGCCGCTGGCGAAGTCGTGGCCGGAGACGTCCGTCACCACCCGCCTGACCGCGCTCGCCTGCTCACGGTCCGTCGCCGTCGGCCGCCGCCGTCGCCGCGGGGGCGCCCCGGCCGTCGCTCCAGGTTCACGAAGCTGTAGCCGAGCGCAGCCGCGAGCACGCATAATGCCGTCCTCGAGGCGCTTGAGCGCGGTCGCGGTCGGTGGTCGCCCGGGCCGTCGCCGCGGTCGTCGGCGCACCAGCCGCCCCAAGTCCGCGAGGCGCGCTTGGTCAGCCGGCCACCTCGGCCGCGACCCTCTGCCCGCCGTTCGACCTTCGAGCGCCACGACTCCCGGTCCAGCCGGGGGCCGCCGCGCGCCGTCCGCCCCCGAATCGTCGCTCATCGATTCGCTTCCATCTGTGTCGAGGTTTCGGGGCTTCTGTCGCCGGTCGTACGGCGCGCCGGCAGGCGCACGTATTCGCGCCCGGAGGCCTCCTGTCTGGCTCGAATGTCCCTGAACATCGCCTCAACGTCATAATCGAATCGGGCGGCGTACGCCTCCCGTATAGCCCGGAGTTCAGCGATGATCGGGTCCGTCTGCCTAGTCTCCATGGTCCTGCTCCTCCATGAGTTCATTAGGCGTGCAAATAACCGGCGGCTCGTACCCAGCCTTGCGGCATGCTCGCTCGATCCGCGACCGCGCGGAGGCGCCCGCGATGTGACGGAGATTCCACGTCAGCAGGTAGTCAACCCTGTTCGTCGCAGCAACGCTGACGTGCGTCGCATCAGCCGTCGCCTCGCGGGGAAACGCTCCGAGGTCCAGCAGCCGCTGCGTCAGCGCCGCGGCGTCCTCGGTAGTATCGAGGCGCGTGACCATCTCCAACGCCGTCAAGCGGGCGCGGGCGGCGTCCGTGTCACCCTCCGCAGCTTCTGGTAGCACGAGCTCGGAAGCTACGAGAACAAACCGTTCCGGCGCATCGCGCCACCATTCCCGCGTCATGGTCTGCTGCGCCGCAATGATGAGATCGCGCGACGGGCGCGCTGTGAGGTAGCTCACGACGGAGGTTTCCACGTAGACGCTGGGCTTCGTCATGATCGGGAGGTCAGCCGTTCGTACCGCATCGAGTGGCGGCGGCAGCTGCCCCTCCATCCCCCCTCAAGGCTTGGTCCGTGTGCCGCGGTCGCTGCCCCTCCCGCCGGTCCGCGACGGCCCCGAGTCCTGACCGCTATGACTGCCCGCCGGCGGCGGCACGATGTCATGGCCGCGCTCCTCCGCCTGCGGCCCCGCTCCCGGTCGGGGACGCGCGGAGTCGGTGGCGCTACCGGGCTTCGCACTGGTCCTCGTAGTGCTGCTCGTCTTCGGTTACGGGGTCGTGGCGAGAAAATCCACGAAATGGTGTGCAGGTGCGGCGGGCGTGTGCCGATACGTGAAGTATGGCGCGCAAGAAGGACGACCGCAACGATTCGAAGGGACCCGGGCGTCAGCGGGACCCTCGGGACGTGCGCATCGAGCGCCTCGAACGAGACAGGGCGAAGCTGATCGAGGAGCGGGATCAGAAGCGCCCTACATCCTCGACGGGCTCCTGATGAACGAGACCGGGCGGCGCGTTCGCGAACAGTACGCCGACACCGGCGGCTTCACCGACGTCTTCGCGGCATGCTCGATCCTCGGCTACGCGTTCGTCCCGCGCATCCGGGACCTGCCGTCGAAGCGCCTCCGCGCGGGCGTCCCGAAGCGCCTGCGCCCGCTGGTCGGCGGCAAGGTGAACGTGGACCTGATCGACCGGAACTGGGCGGACAGCTTGAACAAAGGGCGAGGCCAACCATGCCCTCACTGGCGGCGCGCGCCGCCATCTTCACGGGCGGGCGGCTCGTCCGGCTGCCCGACCGACGTCGAAGCGGCCCGACAGCAGCTCCAGCGCCTGATGCGCGACGCCGAGGGGGACATCGCCGAGGCCCTCTCCGGCAGCGCCGCGCGGTAGTCGGCAGGCGGCGAGACGGCGTTCACAGTGCCCCCGGCCGGGGTGATAGCATGAGTCGCAGGAGCCGCCGGCGTCGCCACAGGCGCAGGGTCTCCCAGCGGTCTTGCGTGTGGGGGGCGTCGCGGTGTGGAGAGGAAGAGCCAATGCGTACCACCCTCGATCTCGACCAGGACATCCTGAATGCAGCGAAGGCGCTTGCGGCGCAGGAACGCAAGCCCGTCGGACAGTTCGTCTCCGAGCTCCTGCGGGAGGCGTTGCCGGCCAGAGGCGGCGGGATGAGCGCCATGCAGGCGCGCGAGCGGTACGGGTTCAGGCCGATCCCGGCCGGCGGGGCGGTGGTGACCAACGAAGTCGTCAACAAGATTCGCGATGATCTGGGCGTTTGAACGTTGAGGGCGCTGCTGGACGTGAACGTACTCGTCGCGTTGCTCGACGAGAACCACACGCACAACGCGGCGGCCGAGACTTGGCTCGCGGGCAATATCCACCACGGTTGGGCGTCCTGCCCGCTGACGCAGAACGGCTGCGTGCGCATTCTGTCGCAGCCCGCGTATCCGAACGCGCTGAGCGTTGCCGACGCCGTGATGCGGTTGCGAACGGCGATTTCCGGACCGTACCACCGGTTCCTGGCGGACAGCGTCAGCCTTCTGGATGATGCGGTGGTGGACTGCCGGCGCGTCTCGCGCCCCCGGCAGTTGACGGATGTCTATCTTCTAGCCCTGGCGGTTGAGCAAGGCTGTCGCCTTGTGACGTTCGACACGTCCATTCTCGTGGCGGCGGTGCGTCGGGCGGCACGTCCATCGCTGGTCGTCATCTGAAGGTCCTGCTCGATGAGCCCGAGCTGGGCCTTGCACCCGCTTGGCCGCCGACCTCGTGGCCGAGGATGGTGAGAAAAACGGCCCGTTGGCGTTTTGACAACACGCCGTGCCTGTTTCGTCAGCACAGGACACCAAGAACCGCCACCGCATGGTGGACTCACGGACTGCCCCCAAT
Source organism: Vicinamibacterales bacterium (assembly GCA_965206705.1). GTDB lineage: Bacteria > Acidobacteriota > Vicinamibacteria > Vicinamibacterales > UBA8438 > JAJEEA01. Next base: position 1,172,470 of record CBDBKJ010000004.1, read on the forward strand.
CGACTGCAGCAGGCCCGACGGCCTGGAGACTCGTCGACGAAGGTGCCCCGCATCAGCTCGTCGCTTGGTGGCCAGCCTGCAGGTTCGTCGACACCGCCCGTCGGCCAATTCGACCCGAGCGCCCGGCGGCTCTCCGCCCCAGCGGCGGCGACGTTTTCCGGTCACAGAGGTGCCACCTCCAGCAAACGCGCGCCCCCAGGAAACGGAACTAGACCGACGAGGCCCTGTTGACAGACAACATGACAAAGGTACATTCTGTTCATGTAGGGAGACAACATGACAGAGTCCCGGGCGGACGTGCCGTACGGCGTGCTCGACCTCTTCGTCCTGAAGACCCTCGACGCGATGGGGCCGCTCCACGGGTTCGGGCTGGCCCGCAGGATCGAGCAGACCTCCGGCCAGCGGCTCCAGATCAACCAGGGGTCGATCTACCCGGCGCTGCTTCGTCTGGAGCAGAACGGTTGGATCCGCTCCGAGTGGGGCACCTCGGAGAAGAACCGGCGCGCGAAGTACTACGCGCTGACCGCAGCCGGCCGGCGCCAGCTCCGGAAGCAGGTCGAGAGCTGGGAGCGGACGGCGTCGATCGTCGTGCTGTTCCTGGAGGCTGCGCCGGCTGCGCCATGATTCTCCGGCGATGGCTGGCGAGCTTGTGGACGCGCCTGCGCGGCGCCGCAGCCGCACGGGAGCTCGACGACGAGCTCCGCACCCACTTGGAGATGGCGGTCGAGGAGAACCTCGCGCGGGGCATGAGCGAACGGGAAGCGACCCGCGCCGCGCACCGCGACCTCGGAGTGGTTTCTGCAGTCAAGGAGGCGCATCATCAGGCCGACAGCCTGTACTGGCTCTACACGCTGCTGCAGGACCTGCGCTACGGCGTGCGCATCCTGCGCCGGTCCCCTGGGTTCTCGCTCACCGCCCTCCTGACCCTCGTGGTCGGCATGAGCGCGACCACCCTCGCGTTGACTGCCGTCAACGCCGTGCTGCTCAAACCGCTCTCGGTCCGAGCACCCGATCGGGTCGTCGGCATCACGACCGTTGGAGAGCTGGCGGTCCTTCGCAAGGAACCGGTGGGATTCGGTGACTACGCGGATCTCGCCCGAGATGTCGCCGCCTTCGAATCCGTGGTCGCACACCGCCGCATGGGATCGGTGGTTGGCACCGGACTGGACCGCAGGATCGCAATCGGCGAACAGGTCTCCCCCAACTACTTCACCACGCTCGGCGTGTCGTTCCCGCTCGGACGGCCATTCGATGAAACCGACCAGCCGGGCGCGGTGGTCGTTCTCGGCCACGCCGCGTGGCGTCGGCACTTCGGGACCGATCCCCGGATCATCGGCCGGGAGTTGGCGATCGGCGACCGACGACGAACGGTCGTCGGGATTGCCCCGGAGGGGTTCACCGGGTTGTTTCGAGGGGTCGCGCCAGAATTCTGGCAGCCACTCGACGACGCCGGCGGGGAGTCGGCCGACGACCGCGGACAGCTGGAGTGGTGGGTGCACGCCAGGTTGCGGGACGACGCGACGCTCGAGCAGGCTCGCACGCAGGTTGCCGTCCTGGCGGATACGCTCTCCCGGCGGTATCCGCACTCGAATGCCGGTCGCTCCTTTGCACTCACGCCGCTGTCGGAGGCGTCCATTCACCCCGTCGTGTCAAAGGCCCTTGCCCGATTTGGAGCCGCCGGCGTCCTCGCGGTCGCGCTGCTCCTGCTGTTGGTCTGCTCGGTCAACGTCGCGCATCTCGTGCTCGCGCGCGCGGTCGATGGCCAGCGCGAGGTCGCCATCCGACTGGCGTTAGGAGCCCATCGATGGCGGATCATTCGTCCGTTGCTCGCCGAGGGCATCTTGCTCACGGGCGTCGCGGCCGCCATCGCGTTGCTCTTGACCGCGTGGGTCGGGCCGATGCTCGGCGAGATCCGTCTGCCGGCGGTGCCGACCGCCATCGATCTTCACCTGGTGCCCGACTGGCGCGTCTTCGGCCCCACGGTGATCGTCGTCCTCGGGTCGACCATGGTCTCCTCGCTCGGACCGGCGTTGCGGATCTCGTCGGGCCTCTCCATCGTCAAGACGCTCAAGACCGACTCCCGCGCATCCGCGGCCGGCGGAGCCACGACGTGGCGGATGCTGCTGATTGCCGGCCAGGCCACGACGGCGGTGTTGCTGCTGGTGGTCGGCGGCCTCGCGTTACGCAGCCTTCTCGCCGTGATTCAAGTCGACCCCGGCTTTGAGACGCGAGGCGTCGCGGTCGCGAGTGTCGCCCCGGCGCTGGTCGGCCACGACCAGGACGAGGCGTATCGCTACCTGTCGCGCGCGGCCGCCGCCGTCCGGGAGCTTCCAGACGTCGAGGCCGCAGGATGGATTCAGCCGGTCCCACTGTCGTTGAGTGTTCGGCTCACCCGACTCCGCCTGTCCGGACACGACAGCGAGGCGTCGCACGAGCTTCCGCTCGTCGACGTCGGGATAGCCGGTCCCGGCGCCTTCAGAGCGCTTCGAGTGCCGGTGATCGAAGGACGTGAATTCGACGCGTCGGACCGCTCGGGCGCGGTCGAGGTCTCACTCGTGAACGACGCGTTCGTCCGCCGCTTCTGGCCCGACCGACGACAGGCCATCGGTCAGCACATCGGGGTGGGCTTTCCGGAGACTCGGACAGTGGAGGTCGTAGGCGTTGTGGGCGATTTCAAGAACCGCACGCTCGGGGACGTCACGCGACCCATGGTGTTTACGTCGATCCTGCAGGATCCGTCGGGTTGGCAGGCCGCGGCGCTGGTCATGCGACGGTCACCCGTTGGTCCGCCGCGGATGGTGCATCTCGTTGACGCGATGCGCGCGATCGATCCGGCGGTGCCCGTGTTCGACGTGCAACCGCTCACCGCGCGCATCGGCGGCGTCCTCTTGTTGCCCCGGTATGCCGCGACGGTCTTTGGTGGGACAGGCGTTCTCGCGCTGGGCCTGGTCGTGCTCGGATTGTATGGAACGGTATCGCTGTCCGTCAGACTTCGGCTGCGCGAGCTGAGCGTGCGAATGGCGCTCGGCAGCTCCCGGACGGCCATCGTGTGGCTGGTCATGCGACAGGCCCTGGTGCCGGTTGTGGTCGGCATCGTGTTCGGCCTGGTCGTCGCGCTGGGGGCGACCCGCGTCTTGACCGCGTTGCTCTACGGCGTGTCACCCCACGACCCCGCCACGTTGGTGGCGGCCGCCCTCACGCTGTTGACCACGACGACGGCGGCCGGCGCCTATCCGGCGTGGCGCGCCACGCGTACGAACCTCATGCGCTCGCTCCAAGCAGGATGAGAACGCACACTCCTACGAACGTCGCCCCGCTCCCGTGCACGCGTGGCTAGTCTAGCCGTCTAGCCATGCCGACACCTGTCATCGTCCTGGCCGTGCTCGCGGTCTCGGTGGTCGCGGTGGCCATGATCGATCTGACGCGACATGACGTTCGCGTGCTCCCCAAATGGGCGTGGGGACTCATCATCCTCGTCGCGTTCCCCTTCGGCGTGATCGCCTATCTCGTCATGGGACGGAGCCGCCCGGGGGACGATCCACCGGGCGACGACTCCATCGTCGCGTGGCGGGTCAACACGTCCGGAGCGACCGACCGTCCTGCGGCGAGGTCCGGCGTCCGACCGGCCGGCCCGCCACTGATTGTGGCGACGGGATTGTCCAAGTGGTACGGGACGGCGATCGCGCTGGATCGCGTCGACTTGCAGATCACGCGTGGTAGCACCTACGGGTTGATCGGCCCCAACGGGGCGGGAAAGACGACGATCATCTCGGTGGTCGCGGGTTTGCGACGCCCGACGGCCGGCACGGTCACCTTGGCGGTCGACCGACGGAAGATCGCGGTGTTGGTCGACACGCCCCAGTTCGAGCCGTGGCTGACGGCAGCGGAGGTCGTCGACCTCGCCCGGCACCTCATGGCGCCCGGACTCCCACGGACGCGGGTCGAGCAGGCGCTAGCCCGCTAGCCGAGGTCGACCTCCGCGAGGCCCGGGGACCCGTTGGTGGATTTTCCCGCGGCATGCTCCAGCGCCTGGGACTCGCGGCCTGTCTGGTCGGCGACCCCGCGCTGTTGATCCTCGACGAGCCGTGCTCCGCTCTCGACCCCGCGGGCCGACGTGAGGTGCTCGATCTGATCGGTCGGCTCGCGCGCACCGCGACGGTGGTCCTGTCGACCCATATCTTGGCCGACGTGCAGCAGGTCTGTGACACCGTGGCGGTGGTCGACCGCGGCCGGATACGTTTCGAGGGCGCGATCACCGACCTGTTGGCCCGCAGCGCCAGCGTCTTCGCCTTGCAGGTGCGTCCGCCGGCCACCGGTCTCGTCGACGCGCTGCGTGACCGACCCTGGGTCACCGAGGCCGTCGAGCCGGTCCCCGGCCGGATCCGCCTGGTCGTCGGCGACACCGCCCGCGCGGAACGTGAGATCCCTCGCCTCATCGCGGACCATCGCGAGCGACTGATTGCCCTGACGCCGATGACGAACCTCGAGACCGCGTTTCTGGATCTGACCTCATGACGCTCTGGCATCTCGAGCTCGTCCGCCTGACCCGCACCTACCGGTGGACGATCGTTTTCGGCACGTACGGACTGTTCGGAGTCATCGGTCCGGTGACCGGACGGTATCTCGGCGAGATCCTCGAACGTTTCGGCGGAGAGATGAACGTCCTCATCCCGGAACCGACTCCCGCCGATGGCATCGCCCGGTTCATCGCGAACGCCTCCCTCTTGGGCCGGCTGGCCGCGCTCGTGGTCGGCAGTGACGCCTTGGGGTTTGACGCCCGTTCCGAGTCGGCGGCATTCTTCCGTACTCGCGTGGACCGCGCGCGCGAATTGCTGCTCCCTCGGTATGTCGTCACGACGCTCACGGCCACGCTCGCGCTCATCGCCGGCACCGTCACGGCGTGGACACTGACCGCGGTCCTCATCGGCCCGCCGCCGTTGCTCCCCGTGGCGGTCGGCACCGTATACGGCGTGATCCACCTCGCGTTTGCGGTCGCGATGCTCGCGGCGGCGTGCGGCCTGACCACCAACGCCGCAAGCGCAGTCCGTATTCGTTTACAGGGGTAGTACGGGCCTGAAATGGGCTTGAAACGTCGGATTTCGGAGCAGCGCCGACGTTGGTTCGGCCGACGGTGGGTCTCAAATGGGCTGCCTCCACCGTTACCGTGACGTGGCAGGAGTCGGGTGCACGGGCGTCGACCGGTCGGCGGCGTCCGTCGTCGGCCGAGCCGTCCGCCGCGTACTGGCGAGCCCATCCGGCAGCCGACTCGCACGGTCAACGTTTCGGCACTTGACCCGTCCGGCGGTGAGCCGCAGGAACCGGGCGCGCTTCTGAAGTGGTGGTTTGGGTGTCGCCAGCCTATGCGGGCGGCGGTGGGAGCCCGAAGGCTTGGGGAACAACTGGGTCGCGGGCGCGCAACATCTCGGCGATCACCGAAGGCAGGTCAAGGCCGCGCTGGCGGGCGGTGCGCACGACGCTGGACAGCACCTGCTGGGTGTCGGCGCCCTTGCGGGTGCGGTTGCCGCCGCACACCTTGCGGATGACCACCGCGGGCCGGATGGCCTGTTCAGCCCGCCAGTTGGTGGCGTCTATCGACGGGTCTCGCAGGAAGAGGAACACGGCCGGGAATTCGTTGGCCAAGTGCTTGGCGAAGCGCTTGGCGTCTTGCAACCACGGCGGCGTGTCGACGAGCCGAGCAAGCTGGGCCTCGAGTCGGCCGCGAAGGGAGTCGAGACCGCGCCTGTTCAATTCGCCGGCTCGGCAGCGGTCCCGCACGTCGAGGCCGGCCTGAAGGACGGCCTTGATCTTCGCGGCCCAGGCACTGTAGGGGTGGTTTTCCTGCAGTTCCTTGGCCCGGCGGACCAGGTGAGTGAGGCAACTTTGGTGCAACGAGCGCTTGTAGCACCGGTACACCTGCCACCCGTCGCGCACGAGCACGCCGGCGTAATCGGTCCCCAGCACGGTGGCCGCGTCGGCGAACCCGCGGCCGGGGCAGATGGCGTAGACGGTGGTCTCCGGGGTGGTGTACGCCCACAGCCAAGAAGGCAGGCCGCCGACGCGCCAGCCGGTTTCATCCGGGGTGACCACCGGTGCGTTGCGAACCTGCTCGCAGAGCTCCCGGTAGGCCGGCGCGGCGTCGCGGGCCGCGCGGTGGAGCACGTGGGCGAGACCGCCCCGGGTGACGTGGAGGCCGAACGTGTGGCGCAGCACGTGGGCGACCTTTGCCAGCGGGACACCCATCTCGTTGTGCAGCTCGACGACGAGGGCCACGACCTCGGGGCCGAGCTGCACGCCGGCCGCCCCCAGCGCGTCGGAGGTCTGCAACCGGTGTCGGCCCTGCACACGCCGTTGACAGTGCGCGCAGTGGCCGATTTCGATGTCGAAGCGGCGCACGAGGGGGCTGACCTTGGGGAGGTCTTCCTGATATTGCGAGGCAACGTGGTCGACTTCGACAGTGCCGCCGCAGTCGGGACACGCCGACGGGGCCGGGGCCCGGTGGGTCTCGTCCACCTTCGGCGGGCGCGGGCGGCGTCCCTGCCGGCCGTAGCTTGCACCGGCCCGCCGGCCGGGGCGCCCGCCGCGTCCCTGCCGCCGGTTCTTGGCGAAGGGCGCGGCCTGGCGGCGGCCGGCACGACGCGCCTCGTCGAGTTGCTTCTTGAGGTCCTCGCTACGACGCTTCCATCGGTCCCGGTCGCGGATGGTGCGCGCCAAGTCATCGGTCAATTTCTCGTTCTCGCGCTCAAGCTCCTTGACGCGCTTGTCCTGCGGATCCCGCTCGGGCCGACGCGTCTTCGAACCACCGCGTTCCCCCATCATGCGCGCCATACTTCAGGTATCGGCACATGTGCCCCGAACCTGCACGCCACTTCACGGATTTTCTCGTCGATACCCGGTAAACAAAGACCGCAGTCCTTCTCACGTTCGGCGTCCTTGCGCTCATTCCCATCCTCGGTATCGTGCCGTCCGTCAAGCCGTGGCTGCCGAGTGAGCTCGTCGCGGCCATCGTCTTTCTGCTCGAGGGGACCCCGGCTCGCGACTTCGGCCGCTCCGCCGCGGCAGCAACGCTGGCAACCGTTGGCTTGCTCGCGCTCGCGGTCCGCCTCCACGAGCGTCGGGAGCTATGACGCTCTGACGCGCCGGAGTCGTCACCCGACGTTTCTCACGACCGCCGGTGCCTCGACGGACGCCGCCGGCGCCCCGAAATCCGCTGTGAGGTCTGTCGAGTGGCTGGCTTGGTGATCCGTGGGCTCCAATGAGTGAGTGCTGGGCGGCGCACCCATCGACGTCGGCGCAAACGATCGTCACTGACCTGTGCGTCGCTCCGCACGACACAGTTTGGCAGAGGCGTTGCCCCTCTTCGGCCGGTCGGGTGCGTCGTAGGGCCGCTACGCCGGACAGCGACACCATCGCTCCGCCGACGATAGACGATATTAGAGCACCCCGATCACCAAGAGTCCTCATCCCGCGACAGGCGGATTGACCACACCGTCACGCAGTTAGCCCCCGTCACGGGAGGATTACTGCCTGACTGAACACGTCGGGCCCGGAATGACCGCTCGTAACTGATTAGCGGGTGTGATCTACCACGGGTGGACCACGGTATCTCGAGATCTGGCTGGAACAACCGACCGGCGACGGGCGCGACGCCCAGCGTCACGAAGTACTCCGGTGACACGATGTGTCCGAAAACTCGTTGTGCGCCATCCTCCGCACCCTCGAGTGCCACGCTGAACGGAACCGGACCGATGAACGCCGCGGCTCGGGTAGCGATGGACCGCTGCTCCCGGAAACGCTCGAAATCGGGGAAGGAGACCGGCGCCTGGGTCGCGACCAGACGATCGGGGTCCGTAGCGCCCGGCAGCGTGCGCAGGACCAGGGCATTGACCTGGGCGAAGTAGAGCGCGCTCACGCCGATGCTCAAGGTCAGCGGCAAGACGCCGACGGTCGCGAATGCTGGAGACTTCACGAACGTTCGAACGGCGTAGGCCCCGTCCTTGCACAAATCGGACACGACCCCTGCGAGCGCGAGAACGACGGCAGAGAACCGGCCTATCAGCGATACGCAAGTCCTCATCAGCACAACTCCCATCGCATGCGGTCGACGCCGGAGAAGCGGCTGGGGGTCTCGGCGCCGGCGACGAGTTGCACACGCTTGCCGTATCGTTCACGGTGGCGGCGGGCGAGGCGTCGACGGGAACATTGGAGCTCCTCTGCCGCTAATCAAAGACGGTCCCTGTTCTGCTTGCATTCCCAAGCCGGCACCACCACCGGGCCGGATCGACGAGCACGACGATCACCGAGCTTACGAGCAGGCCCCAGACGAATGCCGTGAGCTCGGCGGGGCCGATGTATCCGGCCCGCATCTGTTCCAGGATGGCCGACACGGCACCCGGCAGACCGACCACCAGCCCCGCGAAGAATAGCAGCGAGACGCCCCAACCAATTCCACGCCTGCTAATCTCATCGCTCAGCCAGATGAGACACGCGGTGATGGTGGTGACGGTCAGGACGAGGGTGAGTCTGAAACTCCAGCCGGGCTGGGCCACGGCGGCCTGCTGTTCCAGCCAGATCGCGATCCCTGTCGCCTGCACGACACCCAGCACCAGCGCGACACCCCGCACGGACCATGCCATCGCCCGGCGCCCGCGGGCGCTCCAGCCACGCGCGAATCCGAGCTCGGTCGCGACATAGGCGATGCACAGTGCTGTGACGTAGGGCATGATGCCGAGAGCGAAGATCGTGCCACGTCCGAGGTTACCGCCGGTGAAGAGGTCGTAGAGCCCGTAGAGCCCGAGCGTGCCGGGTCGGGTCACGGGTGCAAGCGCGTCAGTGTTCACGCCGGGCAAGGGTACGTGCGTTCCGACCCAGTAGAGACCAATAACCACCAGGCCCAGGAACGCCAGCGGCCGATGCTCCGCGGCGTATCTTGCAGCACGTCCATACAATACGCTCATCGTCTGCCTCCAGAACCACCCCGCTGACCGACCGTGTTGCCACTCTTCATACAAGTCGCCCACCAGCGGGCTGCTGATGCCCTCCAGCCAGCCGAGGAGCCATATCGCCAGTCTGGGTGGGCTCATGCACGTCCGCCTTCCAGCTGCGGCAGGCCTTCCCAGAGCACGGACAGCGCCTCCCGTGTGGAGCGGGCCTCGCGCACGCCATCCGGCGTCACTCGGAAGTACCGCTTTGCGCGGCCCCCGCGTTCCGGCGTGGGGTCTCCGAGCCGGGATCTGACGAGGCCCTTTTCCTGTAAGCGCTCCAGCGCCGCGTAGACGCTGCCAATCGCGATCTCGCGGCCGGTGCCGGCCTCAAGCGTGCGTGAGATCGTGACCCCGTACGCAGCATCATCCAGCCGGATGACCGCCAGCAGCACCATCAACTCGAAGTTCCCCAGGTAAGGTCGGCTCGCCATTTCTTTCATTTTAGAGAAGAAATATAGATGATGCAAGCGAAAAGCCGCTGCGCGCTTTCCGCGGTCGCAAGACCTCCCGCGTCGTCGAATCGGCGGAACGTGTCCCCAGGAGGACAAGACGATCTGGAGCGCCCTGGTACGGACTATCGTCTCGCACCGCATTTCGGCCAGCTGACGATCGACGGCGAGAGCAGCTCAACACGCAGATCGGCCTACTGCTGGAGGCGGTTGCGAGTGGCCGCGTCCTCGACGCGGACGGTTCCCCAGCCGTTGGCGCAGTCGTCCACGTAGGCTACGGCCAGTCGCTCCCCGGCGGCGGACATCCTCGCCGGCCTCGCCCGCGGCCGCATGGTGGCCGCCTCGGCGGGTAAGTTCGGGATCCGCGGTCTGGTGCCGGACAACCCCATCGCGCTTCAGGCGGAGCTTGGTGGGCGGCTCTCCGAAGTCGTCGCCATCCAGGTCGACCCCGGCACGCAGCAGTCGGGGCAACTCCACCTGCGCACAAGTCAGCCTGCCTTGTAGCGCACCGTGGCGCCCGTTCGAGCTTGACCATCACCTCTCGTGCGGATATCGTCGGGCGAATCCGGCCCCACGGCGCTGCCGGGAGCGGCGAATCCGCGCGCGGACAGTCGCTAATCCGCCCCGTTCGAGGCGGTCGGTCGTGGGTCGCGTTCGGGCCCGTTTTCCCGTCGCCCAACGGAGCATCGAGATGGATCGGGTGCAGATCGCGATACCGGTGCGGGGGTTCGGGGAGACGTCGCGGCGCGACGCCTGGTGGGTGCAGCCGGCCGCCGTCTTCGCCGGTCTGGCGGCGGCCCTGGTCTACCTGACCTGGGCCGGGATCCAGGGCGAGCACTACGCCTACGGCAGCTACCTGTCGCCGCTGTACTCGCCTGAGCTGTTCGGCGACTCGTCGCACAGCCTGTTCGGGCCGCAGCCGACCTGGTGGCCGGCGTGGCTGCCGTATTCGCCCGCGTTCCTCATCCTCTGGGCGCCGGCCGGATTCCGGGTCACCTGCTACTACTACCGGGGGGCGTACTACAAGGCGTTCTGGGCCGACCCGCCGTCGTGCGCCGTCGGCGAGCCGCGCAACGCGTTCCGCGGCGAGAACTCGTTCCCCCTGATCCTGCAGAACATCCACCGCTACTTCCTGTATCTCGCGCTCGGCTTCGTCGTCGTCCTGAGCTACGACGCCTGGAGCGCGCTCTGGTTCGAGGATGCAGCGGGCGGCGTCTCGTTCGGCGTCGGCGTCGGGACGCTGGTGCTTGCGCTCAACGCCGTGCTGATCGGCGGCTACACCCTCAGTTGCCATTCACTGCGGCACCTCGTCGGCGGGCGGCGCGACTGCATCTCGGACCGCCCCCTGCAGAAGCGGGCGTACGACTGCGTGAGCTGCCTGAACCACCGCCACATGCTCATCGCCTGGCTCAGCCTCTTCTGGGTCTCGTTCTCCGACTTCTACGTGCGGCTCTGCTCGATGGGGGTCTGGACCGACTTCCGCATTCTCTAGCATGGACTACCAGACCTTCGAACACTCGACTGGTGGGAGACCTTCTGGCCGGCCGGGCAGCGGACCACCGTGGCCGGGCTGCCGGCGTTCGGGGCCGACGGCGTGTATCTGCGGTACACCACCGTCGACGCTCCCGCCCCCGGCGCGTTCGACCCCGGGCAGCGGCAATCGGTCCCCCAGAGCGCGTTCTGGACCACCGGACCGAGCACCGACGGCCTCACCCTCTACGAGCGGCTCACCGGGCTCGACCCCGACGGCGAGCGGTTCGGGTTCCTGCCCGTCTACACCGGGCCGGACGACACCGAGGGGGTGCCGCACTCCGGGCTCGCCCCGTTCGGCGACCAGCTCCTGACGGTGGCCGAGCGCGCCGCCAGGGGACGAACCCGGCCCGCGACCGCGGGAGCGGCCAGGGCTTCGGCTATCTCGTCGACCCCGCGACGGCATCCTGGTGGAGTTCAACGGGAACGCCGCGACAGAGGACCTGTTCTACGGCCACCTCCACTTCTGGCACGAGCGGCCGCTCTGCGCGGCCAACTCGTACGTCGCGCACCTCGGCGTGACCCTGCCGCCGCTCCGCGACCCCGACACCGGCGAGACGACGCCGCGCCCGGCGTACGATCCGTGCGCGGTCGAGATCGGCGACGTCAGCTATCCCTGTTCCTGCCCGTGGGCAGCTCCGGACGCCGATCGCGAGCGTGCGCCTCGCCAACGCGGGGTGGATGTGGTACTCACGCCAGTGCCGGGACGGCCGGTGCGGCCCCGACCTCGACCGGCCGCTCTCCCCGTCGCGCGGGCAGGTGGTGGACCACGTCGCCGTCACCTACCCCGACCTCGACCCCGTGCTCGCGCACCTGGAGGCGGCCGGGGTTCCGTCGTCGAGGGCCCCTATCCGTTCGGCGAGACCCGCGCGGTGCTCATCGAGGACCACCTCGACGGGCTGGGGCTGGAGCTGATAGAGGCGGGTTCCGACTGAGCCAGGGCGCCGCCTACGAGGAGTACGCCGCGCGGGTCAGGCGCTGGATCTGACGCGACGTGCGAACCGAGACCCGACTACCGTTCGCCGTTCATGCAGAGTTCGGGACCGAGGTTGCCCCAGCTATGCAGAAACTCCGCATAGCTGGGGCAACTCCACTCCGGCGATCACCGTCGCCTGCGGATTCAGCCGGGAGGATCTGCCCGTCGGGTTGCAGATCAGCGACCGCGCCCTGGGCGAAGTCGACGTGCTCGCCCTCGCGCACGCCTGCGAGCAATCGACGGACTGGCACGAACGCGCACCGCCGCTCTGACTCATTCGGGAGGCCCTGACCAGCGCGCCGGGCGCGACGACCGTCCGGGGCCTCAGACGCGCTCCGGCCTGACGCCATGCGGGCGGGTGGCCCGGTCCCTACCGGGAATCCGTCCCCAAGGTTTCGACAGCCGCCTGCCGGTCGAGGTTGCGGTGGATCTCGAGGATGTGGCGAATGTCGTGGTTGCCCTCGTGGCACCCGTACTCGAACAGCGGGCCGTCCGTCTTGACCAGCGGAATCTCCGCGCTCCACTCGCTCGTCCACGTCGCCGGATCGGTGACTGTGAACTCGTAGTGAATCCGATCGGCGCCGGTGCGGGTAAAGCGTTCCACGACGTGGAGGCCAGCGCCGGATCCTCGGAAGCGTCTCCGCTCGGCGTAGTTTCGGGTCTCGACGACCAGCGTATCCCCATCCCAGCGGCCGCGCGAGTCGCCGGGGAACTGCCGGATCGCGTCCGGGACGTGCGGGCGTCCGTCGAGCGGGATGATGCGCGGGGGGTTGTTGGCCAGCTCCGTGAACACCACGATGTGGTCCGGTGTCTGGAAGATCTGATGAATGTCGTTGTAGGACGGCGGCATCATGGGCGGGCCCTCGTGCGACCATGCGAGGCAGCGCTCGGAGAAGGGCCGGGTCTCGTGGCTGTCGAACGCGCTCGGCCGCGCCTGCGCAGCCGAGGCGCCGGCCGTCCGCGCCGCGGCCGTTGGCGTCAGCGGCGGGAGTCGGCCGTTCCGCGGATGGGTGATCAATGAGGTTCGCCGACTCGACAGCCCCTTGGGGACCGGCGTGCGCAGCCAGATCTCGTTGTCGTAGTGGATGTGATGACGCTCGTCGGGAGTGCGGTTACTCTGGAACTTGTAGCGCTCGATCTCCTGGCGGTCGTCGACTTCGATGAGGGTGAGGATCTCGCGCGCGGACGGGTCGACGCCCTCGGCCGTGAGCGTTCCCGCCAGCCAGACCGTCTCCTCTTCCGTGAAGAACTCCCTGTCTCCCAGATGCGGCGGGCCGCTCGAGGGGCGTGAAGGTCTGGGAGGTCCAGTAGCCCTGGAGATCGGGCCGGCCGGCGGGGGTGCGAGGCAGCGTCCACTCCGCGGCCCCGGCCGCTTCGCCGCGGACCGGATCCTGAGCGGACGCGGAAACCGGCGCCAGAAACCCGATCGCGGCAACCGCGACCAGCGCGGCAATCGTGGCATGATGCATCTCTTCCTCCCGAGGTCTGCGAGGGACCGGATGCGCCCATGATTGCCTACGACAGAGCGTTTTCAAGTCGTCACGGATGCGCTGGCTCGTCGGCTACTACGGCAGTCTTCCAGGCCGGGCACTTCGTCTTGAACGTCGTGCACCTCGGCGGGCTCCGGCCGATCCGGGACTTTCCGCCGCCGCCGGCCGAGGGCTGGCATCCGCAGGCCACCGCGTCCTGGACCTCCATGGCGCTGATCGACACGGCGGGCGCCCTGCTGGCGCTCTACTTCGTGGCGGCGTTCTTTCGCGGACAGCGCCGGGCGCTGTGGGCGGGACTCGTCGCGCTGACCATCAACCTGTACGCCGCGCTCTCCTTCAACTACACGGTGGTCGCCACCGGGGCCTGGGCACTGCACCCCGTCGAGTACGTCGCCCTGAACGCCGTGTCGATTCCGCTGGTCGTCCTGTTCGCGGTGGTCGTTCGCGAAGTGCGCCAGGCGGCCGGCCCAGGGAGGCCGGAAGAGACACCATGCCGATGAGACGAATCCTCCTTCCCCCGGTGCTTCCGGCGCTCTTCACGATTATCGGCGCGGTCGTGCATCGCGGCCCCTGGCGTGTCGAGCCCCTGGCCGGGCCGTGGCCCCTCGCCGCCGGCGGTATCCTCATGGTGACCGCGCTCGGGTTGGCGGTCTCGGCGTTCCTCGTTTTCCGCCGGCACGACGAGAGCCTGGA
>CBDBKJ010000005.1:0-1113147 GCA_965206705.1 Vicinamibacterales bacterium
CGGCGACGCCGAGAGCCAGACCGACGCCGGTCACCCGCAGGCCGTCCCGGACGACGAGGCGAACCAGGGCGCCCCGGGTGGCGCCGAGGGCGCTGCGCACGCCGAGCTCGTGGCGCCGGCGGGTCACCGCGAAGGACACCGCGCCGTACAGCCGGGCCGTCGCGAGCAGCAGCGCCACGAGGGCGAAGGCGCCCAGCACGACGGTTGCGAACCGGGGACGGGCGACGGAGAGCGAGAGCCGGTCCGCCAGGGGCATGATCTCGGTGGTGGCGTGGGGGGCGAGCCCGCGGACGTGGTCGGCGACGAGCCGCGGCAGGATGTCCGCGCGCTCCTTGGCGCGGACCACCACGAGCGCGTCCGTGCCGAGCCGGTCGCGCTCGGCCATCGGCACGTACATCTCGGGCTGTGGCAACCGGTCGTTGCCGTCCTTCAGGACGTCGTCGACGACGCCGACGATCTCGGCCTCCGTCGGCTCTCCCCACATGAGGCGGGTGCCGACCGGGTCCGGCGGCAGATACTGGCGCGCGAACTCCCGGTTCACGATGATCGGGAGGCTCTCGCGCACCGCGTCCCGGTCGTCGAACAGCCGTCCGGCGCGCAGCCGCAGCCGCAGGGCCTCCGCGTATCCCGGCGTGACCGCGTAGCGCAGGGTGGTGGCCACGGCCGGCCGGCGCTGCTCGTCGGGGAGCGGGCGCACGGGGAAGCCGGCCAGCAACGCCCGTCCGTCCAGAGGCATCATGTTGCTGCCACCGGCGGCGGTCACCCCCGGCAGGGGTCCGCAGCCGCGCGAGCGTAGCCTCCATCAGACGCTTCCGCTCGTCGGACGCCTCGAACCCGCCCGGCACCCGGATTCCGATCGTCAGCACGTTGTCGGGAGAGTAGCCGGGATCGACGGCGGTGAGCCGAACGAAGCTGCGCGCGAGCAGCAGGGCGATGACGAGCAGCGACACCGCGAATCCGGCCTGGGAGCGCGAGCAGCAGGTCGCGCAGTCGCCGGTTGTCGCCGGTCGACCCGACGAGCGCGTGTCCCGCCGCCGGGTCGCTCCGCAACCGTCGTGAGAGGTGCGCGCGGGTGCCCCGCAGCGCGGGCGCGATGCCGCAAGCCAGGACGGTGACGGCCACCAGCCCCACGGTCAGCCCCAGCGCGCCGGCGTCGATGCGCGCGTGGCCGACGCCCGGGAAGTAGCTTGCGGCCAGGGCGCTCGCCGCGCGCAGGCATCCCCAGCCCAGGGCGAGGCCCAGGCCCCCGGCGGCGCCGGCCAGCAGGAGATGCTCGGTCACGAGCTGACGGAGGAGGCGCCGCCGGCCCGCACCCAGGGACGACCGGATGGCCAGCTCGCGCGCCCGCTTCAGGTTGCGTCCCCACCATCAGGACGGCGACGTTGGCGCACGATGCGAGGAACAGCAGCGCGACTCCCAGCGCCAGCACCGCCAGCGCGGGACGGACGTCGGCGGTGCTCTCCGCGGCCATCGTGCGCACGCGGACGACGGGCGGTCCGCCGACCCCGAACAGCAGGTCCCGGCCCAGGGCCGACTGCGTCAACCGCTGCGCGACCGTCGTACCCTCGGCCGCGGCCCGCTCGGCCGACCCGCCCGGTCGCAGCCGACCCAGGCCGAAGAACGCCGTCACGCGGGGGTTCTCGGCCCCGGGCGCCGCCCGGGGCGGGTCGAACCGGGTCCACAGCAGGACCTCGCGGTCGGGAAAGAAGAACCCCGGCGGTGTGATTCCGATGATCGTGTGGAAGCGCCCGTCGACGAGCAGCCCCGAGCCCACCGCGTCGGGCCGCGCGCCGAGGGCGCCCCGCCAGAACGCGTCGCTGACGACGATGCCGGCCGCGTCGGCCGGCTCGCCGGGCTCGAAGAGCCGGCCGCGGGCCGGCGCGGCGCATCACGCTTCCCGGAGGACGAGGTCGATGGCGGTCGAGAGCTGCGTCCAGGTCGCCATCTCGCGCTTCAGGTGCGCGCGTCCGGTCCGGGTCAGCGCGTAGAACTTCGCCTCGCGTCCGGTGTCCGTCGTCGCCCAGCGTCCCGCGATCCACCCTTCCTTCTCGAGGCGGTACAGCGCCGGATAGAGCGAGCCCTGCTGCACCCTGAGGACCTCGTTGGACACCTGCTGGATGCGCTTGGCGATCGCCCAGCCGTGCTTCGGTTCCTGCTCGATGGTGCGCAGGATCAGGAGGTCGAGGGTGCCCTGAACGAGACCGGTCGGTTTGCCCATGGGTCGTGCTTGATGCCTCGACCATCGACAATACAGCCGCGATTGTAGAGTGTCAAGATATCTTCGGCCGGCGCTCCGATGGCAGAGGGTCGAGCTGGTTCGGTCCCCGTCAGGCGCTGCGCAGGACCGAGACGAGATCGTTGCGAGTGGGCGGCGAGGTGAAACCGCACCTCGTCGTCGAGCGAGTCCTCGAAGCGCTCCCGCCAGATCAACGTCGTCAGGAACGAGCGCAGGCGCCAGAACATCTACGATTCCGCAGGGCCGTGACGGCGGGCAGACCGGAACGGGAACATCATTCGGGAGTCCGCACCGTCCGGCGTCAGAACGACGCGGCCTCCTCGTACTCGCCCCAGACGTCGCGGAGCGCGTCGCACATCTCGCCGAGGGTGGCGTGGGCGCGCACCGCATCGAGGAGCGGCGGCATCAGGTTGTCGGGGCCGAGGGCGGACTGGCGGAGGCGGTCGAGGGCGCGGGAGACGGCGGCGCCGTCCCGGCTCGCGCGCAGCGCCGCCAGCCGATCGCATTGCCCGGCCGCGGCCGCCTCGTCGATGTAGAGGGTCTCGACGCCGGCGCCGGTCTCGCCGGTGCGGTCGTTGACCCCGATGACCTTGCGGGCGCCCGACTCGACCTCGCGCTGAAACCGGTAGGCGCTCTCGGCGACCTCGCGCTGTGGGTATCCGGCCTCGATGGCTTCGACCATGCCGCCGAGGTCGTCGATGGCCCGCCAGTACTCGCGCGCGCCTTCTTCCATGTCGCGGGTCAGCCGCTCGACGAAGAACGATCCGCCCAGCGGGTCGGTGTGGGCGGTCACCCCGCTCTCGTGGGCGATGACCTGCTGGGTCCGGAGGGCGAGCATCGCCGCCTCGCGGGTCGGCAGCGACAGCGCCTCGTCGAGCGAGTTGGTGTGCAGCGAGTTGGTGCCGCCCAGGACCGCGGCCATCGCCTGCACCGCGGTGCGGACCACGTTGTTGTGCGGCTCCTGGGCCGTCAGGGACACGCCGGCCGTCTGGGTGTGGAAGCGGAGCTTCCAGGACCGTTCGTCCCCCGCCCCGAAGCGGTCCCGCATCGCCGTCGCCCACAGGGCGCGGGCGGCGCGGTACTTCGCGATCTCCTCGAAGAAGTCGTTGTGGGCGTTGAAGAAGAACGAGATGCGGGGCGCGAAGCGGTCGACCTCGAGACCGGCGTCCACCCCGTACTGCACGTACTCGATGCCGTCCCGCAGCGTGAACGCCAGCTCCTGCAAGGCCGTCGCCCCGGCCTCGCGGATGTGGTAGCCGCTGACCGAGATGGTGTTCCAGCGCGGCACCTCACGGGCGCAGAAGGCGAACGTGTCGGTGACCAGCCGCATCGACGGCGCCGGCGGATAGATGTACTCCTTCTGGGCGATGTACTCCTTGAGGATGTCGTTCTGGAGGGTGCCCGACAGCGCCGTCCAGGGGACCCCCTGCCGTTCGGCGACGACGAGATACATCGCGAAGATGACCGCGGCCGGCGAGTTGATGGTCATCGACGTGGTGACGTCCCCGAGGGCAATGCCGTCGAAGAGCCGCTCCATGTCGGCCAGCGAGGCGACGCTCACCCCGCACTTGCCCACCTCGCCCTGCGAGACCGCGTGGTCGGGGTCGCGGCCCATCAGGGTCGGCAGGTCGAAGGCGACGCTGAGCCCGGTGCCGCCCGCCGCGAGCAGATCCTTGTACCGCTGGTTGGTTTCCTCCGGGGTGCCGTAGCCGGCGAACTGACGCATGGTCCACAGCTTGCCGGCATAGCCGCTGGCATGAATGCCGCGGGTGTACGGGAACTCGCCGGGCGGCGCCGGCGGCGCGGACCCCTGGAGGTCGCCGGCGGTGTACAGCCGGTCGATGGGCCGCCCCGACACGGTGGTGTGGGCGGACGGCACGGGCGGGGCCGGCGCCCCGGTGGTCTTCGTCATCGGGAAGGTCGGACGGACGGTGACATCGGCACCGCGTATCTTACCCCGTCGAAGCGGCGTTGACACGATTCCGGTCCTGGTTCAAACTCTCAGCCACCGTGAACAGTTCTTTACACTGGTGCATACGAGTGCGGATCGGCGGTCCCGGAGCCGGTGGCGCCGCCGCGCGCCGCATCGCCGGTCGAATGCGGCGGGGCTGTTGCCACGGGCTCTTGACGGCCGGCGTGCTGCTCGCCGGGGCGTTCGGCGCGGCGGCGCAGGACGTCCGGGTGGATGCCCCGATACCGCACGTGCGGGGGCAGAGCGTGTCGCCGTCGTTCGAGGGCTGGTACCGCAATCCGGACGGGACCCGCAGCCTGGTGTTCGGCTACTTCAACCGGAACTACGACGAGCGTCTCGACATTGCCGTCGGTCCCGACAACCGTTTCGACCCCGGCCCCGCCGAGCGGGGGCAGCCCACCCACTTCCTGCCGCGGCGGCAGACGGGGGTGTTCGCGGTGGTCGTGCCGGCCGATTTCGAGGGGCGGCTGACCTGGTCGCTGACCGCGTACGGCGAGACCATCGCGATTCCCGGGCACGTGCGCCCCGAGTGGGAGATCGACGCGCTCCGGGAGGTGACGAGCGGCAACACGCCGCCGGTGCTCCGGTTCGGGTCGCGGGACGGCGAGCCCGGCCAGGGTCAGTACGGCGCGCGGGGGTCGGCGCGGGCGGTCGTGTCGGAGCCGGCGCCGATCGCGGTGTGGGCGGCCGACGACGGCGTTCGCAAGGCGCGAGCCGCTGCGCGGCCCGCCCGTTGGGGACTGGTCTGGAGCAAGTACCGCGGGTCTGGCGCCGTGGCCTTCGACACCACCGAGCCGGAGGTCGACGACGCCGGGAAGGCGATGACGACGGTGACGTTCGACGCGCCGGGCGAGTACGTCCTGCGCCTGCTCGCGTGGGACGACTCGGGCGGACAGGCTGCGATCATGGCCGGCGGCTTCTTCTGCTGCTGGACCAACGGCTACGTGACGGTCGACGTTGAGGAATAGGGAATCGGAGCAGGGACCCGCCGGTGCGCCGGACGCGCGGCCAGTAGCGGGTGGAAGACGGCCGGAGACCGATCGGAAGACGCCTGGAGACAGATGATGACCGAGACCATGGGACGCCGCCTCTCGCGGCTTGCACTGTCGGCCGCCGCGTTCGCGCTGGCCACCGGCGTCGCCGGGGCGCAGACCGCCGAGGTCACCTTCAGCCGGGACGTGGCCCCGATTCTCCAGCGCGGCTGCGAGGGCTGCCATCGGGCCGGACAGATGGGGCCGATGTCGCTGACGACCTACGAAGAGGTCCGTCCCTGGGCCCGCGCCATCCGCACCAAGGTGGTCGAGCGGGTCATGCCGCCGTGGCATCTCGACAAGACGGTGGGCATCCAGGCGTTCGAGAACGACATCTCGCTGACCGATGCGGAGATCGACACCATCGCGCGGTGGGTGGACGCCGGCGCCCCGCGGGGCAACCCGGCCGACCTGCCCGCCCCCATCGCCTGGCCCGACGAGGATGTCTGGCGCCTCACCGACCGCTACAGCCGCGAGCCCGATCTGGTGGTCAGCTCCGAGCCCTGGACCCAGACCGCGGAGGGGCAGGACCAGTGGTGGCAGCCCATCATCGAGACCGGGTTGACCGAGGACCGGTGGGTGGCGGGCATCGAGGTGCGTCCGTCCGAGCGGCGCATCACCCATCACTCGGTGGTGTATCTGCAGCAGGAGGAGCAGCCGGGCGACCACGAGGCGGCGGTCGACGTGCCCGGGCGGGGCAGCTACCTGACCGAGTTCGCGGTGGGCAAGATTGGCGACGTGTTCCGCGAGAACACCGGCAAGCTGATGAAGGCGGGGTCGCGCATCGCCTTCGACAACCACTACCACTCGGTGGGCGAGGAGCTCGTCGATTCGACCGACGTCGGCATCTGGTTCCACCCGCAGGGCTACGTGCCCAAGTACCGCGTCTACGGCGGCGCGCTGGGGGTCCGGCAGGCGATGGACACCCTCGACATCCCGCCGGGCAAGGTGACCGTCCACCACGCCTACGTGCCGCTGGCCCTGCCCGCGCGGCTCGAGAACTACCAGCCGCACATGCACATCCGCGGCAAGGCGATGTCGATGGAGGCGATCTATCCGGACGGCCGGGTCGAGATGCTGAACCACGTGGGCAACTTCGACTTCAACTGGCACGTGAACTACGTGTACACCGACGACTCGGCCCCGGTGCTGCCCGCGGGCACGGTCATCCATCTGACCGCCTGGCACGACAACACCGAGTCGAATCGGGCGAATCCGGACCACACGCAGTGGGTGGGGTGGGGCCAGCGCAGCTACGACGACATGTATCACGCGCACGTGAACATCACGTACCTCACCGACGAGGACTACGAGCAGATCGTCGCGGACCGGCGCGCGAGCCGGACCGACGACTGAGGGCGCCCGCGGAACGTGGAGACACCGCTCACGCCGCTCGAGTTCCAGCGCCGCTCGCGGTCGCTCTACCCTGACCGCGAGTGCGTGGTGGACGGCGGCAGCCGCCTGACCTACGCGGAGTTCTTCGACCGGTGCGACCGGTGGTCGGCGGCGCTGCAGCGGTTGGGGGTGCGCAAGGGCGATCGCGTCGCGTACCTCTCGCTCAACACCGCGTCGCATCTCGAATCGTTCTATGCGGTGCCGCAGATCGGGGCGGTCCTCGTCCCGATCAACTTCCGCCTCAAGCCGCAGGAGATCGCCTACATCGTCCAGCACTCCGGGGCGAGGGTGGTCTGCGTCCACGCCGAGTTCCTCGACACCGTCGATGCGATTCGCGGCGAGTGTCCCGGGGTCGAGCACTACGTGGCCCTGGAGGGCGCGCGCGAGGGGTGGTTCGACCACGGGGCGCTGCGTGACGCGGAGTCGGGGGCGGTGGACCGCCCGCCGATCGACGAGCGGGATCTGCTGACCATCAACTACACGAGCGGCACGACCTCGCGGCCCAAGGGGGTGATGATCACCCACCGCAACGCATACATGAACGCGGTGGGGACCCTGGTGCACCTCCCCATGACCTGCGCGGACCGCTATCTGTGGACGCTGCCGATGTTCCACGCGAACGGGTGGACGTTCGTGTGGATCGTCACGGCCGTCGGCGGCGCTCACGTGTGTCTCCGCAAGGTCGATCCGGTGCAGGCGTTCGATCTGATCCGGGACGAGGGCGTGACCATGCTGTGCGCGGCCCCGACGGTGCTCATCGGGTTGGCCGGGTGCCCGCCCGAGCAGCGGGGGGCGGTGCCGGCCGGCGTGAGGGTGGTGACCGCCGGCGCCCCGCCGGCCGCGGCGACGATTCAGCGGGTCGAGGGCGAGTTCGGGTGGGATCTGACCCACGTGTACGGCCTCACCGAGACCGCGCCGTTCATCACCGTGTGCGAGCCGCGGCCCGAGCACGCCGCGCTGACGCCGGCCGACCGCTCGGTGGTGAAGGCGCGCCAGGGCGTGGAGCTGATCACGTCGGGCGAGCTGGAGGTCTTCGACGAGGCGGACCGGCCGGTCCCGCACGACGCGCAGACCCTGGGAGAGATCGTGGTGCGCGGCAACGTGGTCATGGAGGGCTACTACAACGACCCCGAGGCCACCGCGAAGGCGATGCGCGACGGGTGGTTCCACAGCGGCGACGCCGCCGTCGTGCATCCCGACGGGTATCTCGAGATTCGCGACCGGTTCAAGGACGTCATCATCAGCGGGGGCGAGAACATCTCCTCGGTCGAGGTCGAAGGCATCCTGATGCGTCATCCCGGCATCCAGGAGGTCGCCGTCGTCGGCATGCCCGACGAGAAGTGGGGCGAAACGCCCCATGCGTTCGTGGTGCCGGCGCCGGGGGCGGCGGCGAGCGAGGCCGATCTGATCGGCTATGCGCGCGAGCAGATGGCCCACTTCAAGGTGCCCCGCAAGATCCGGTTCGTGGACGAGCTGCCCAAGACCGCCACCGGGAAGATCCAGAAGTACGTCCTGCGGAGCGGCCGCGCCGCGGTCGCGACGCAGTAGAGCTGGTCGGCAGGCAGAGCCGCTTGGCGGCGACTTGCGGAGCCGGCCGCGCCGGTCAGGACGCCCGCATCCGCACACGAGACAGGGCGATGACCGTCTTTCCTTCGTTCCAGCCGCCTTCCGCCGCTCTGTCCGGAGCGCCCGCGGCCGACGCCGCCCGGTGTCTGGCCGCCGTCGAGCGCAAGGTGCTGTGGCTCAGCATCTGGATGATCCATCACGCGAACCACGTGCGGACGAGCCGCGACGGCCTGAAGGTCGGCGGCCACCAGGCGTCGTGCGCGTCGATGGTGACGCTGATGACCGCCCTCTACTTCGACCTTCTCCGTCCCGTCGACCGGGTGGCGGTGAAGCCGCACGGCAGCCCCGTCTTCCACGCCATCCAGTACCTGCTCGGCAACCAGACCCGCGACCAGCTCGAACGGTTCCGCGCGTTCGGCGGCGCCCAGTCCTACCCCTCCCGCACGAAGGACCAGGACGACGTGGACATCTCGACCGGATCGGTCGGGATGGGGGTGGCGATGACGAGCTTCGCGGCCCTCGCCCAGCAGTTCCTGCGGGCGCGCGGGCTGGCGCCGGACGACACCCCGCCGGGCCGGATGATCGCGATCGCCGGCGACGCCGAGTTCGACGAGGGCAACGTCTTCGAGGCGCTGCTCGAGGCCTGGAAGCACCGCGTCACCAACGTCTGGTGGATCATCGACTACAACCGGCAGAGCCTCGACGCGATCGTCGCCGACCGGTTCTTCCACCGGCTCGACACCGTCTTCGAGACGATGGAGTGGCGGGTCCTCACCCTGAAGTACGGCCACCGGCTCGAGGCGGCGTTCACGCGGCGGGGGGGCGAGGCGCTGCGCGGGTGGATCGACGACTGCCCGAACTCGTCCTACTCGGCCCTGGCGTATCAGGGGGGCGCGGCCTGGCGGACCCGGCTGCTGCGCGATCTCGGGGACACCGGCGGCATCCGCGAGCTGCTCGACGAGCACGACGACGAGGCCCTGCACGGGTTGATGACCAACCTCGCGGGCCACGACCTCGACACGGTGCGCGAGGCGTTCCACCGCGCCGCGCAGGACGATGTCCCCACCTGCTTCATCGCCTATACCATCAAGGGGCACGGGCTGCCGTTCGAGGGGCACAAGGACAACCACTCGGGCCTGACCAACCCCAAGCAGATCGCGGCCCTCCGCGCCGGCATGGGCATCGCCGAGGGCGACGAATGGGATCCCTTCGCGGGGCTCGACGTTTCGCCCGAGACGCTCCGGTCGTTTCTCGACGCGGTGCCGTTCAACCAGGCGGCGACGCGCCGGCACGATGCCCCGCGCATTGCCGTGCCGGCCCGAATCGAGGTGCCGCCCGGCGACCCGCTGTCGACCCAGGCCGGTTTCGGCCGCGTGCTCGCCGACATCGCCCGCCGGCATCCCGACCTCGCCGACCGCATCGTGACCACCTCGCCCGACGTGACGGTGTCGACGAATCTCGGGGGTTGGGTCAACCGCCGCGGGGTCTTCGCCGCGTCGGCGCAGGCCGACGTGTTCCGGGGCGACCGGCCGCTGTCGGCGCAGGACTGGTCGATGGGTCCGACGGGCCAGCATCTCGAGTTGGGAATCGCCGAGAACAACCTGTTCGTGCTGCTGGCCGCGCTGGGGTTGACGGGGTCGCTCTTCGGGACCCGATTGTTGCCGGTGGGCACGCTCTACGATCCGTTCATCAGCCGCGGTCTCGACGCCCTCAACTACGCCTGCTACCAGGACGCGCGCTTCATCCTCGTCGCCACGCCGTCCGGCGTCAGCCTGGCCCCCGAGGGGGGCGCCCACCAGTCGGTGATGACCCCCCTCATCGGCATGGGGCAGCCGGGCCTCACGTCTTTCGAGCCGGCCTACGTGGACGAGCTGTCGGAGATTCTGCGCTGGAGCTTCGAGCACATCCAGGCGGAGGACGGCGGCGCCGTCTATCTGCGGTTGTCGACCCGGCCGCTGGCCCAGCCGCAACGCGATCTCACCCCCGAAGTGCGGGCGGACGTCGTGGACGGCGGGTACTGGCTGATCCCTCCCGCGCCGGGGGCCGAGCTCGCCCTCGTCGCCGCCGGGCCGGTCGTCGTCGAGGCGGTCGAGGCCCGCCGGCAGATTGCCGAGGACGTGCCGGGGGCGGGGGTGCTCGTGGTCACCTCCGCCGATCGCCTGCAGCAGGGGTGGATGCAGGCGGTGAAGGCGGGGCGTCCCGAGCGCGCGCGGGTGTCGCGGCTGTTGCAGCCGCTGGCTCCGGCGGCGGGGCTCGTCACGGTGCTCGACGGCCATCCCGCGACCCTGTCCTGGCTGGGCTCGGTGGGGCGGCACCGGGTGCAGCCGCTCGGGGTCACGCAGTTCGGGCAGTCGGGCGACATCCCGGACCTCTACCGGGCGTGCGGGCTCGACGTCGACGCCATCCTTGACGCCGCCGCGCGGCTCTGCGTGTGACCGGGGCTGAGCAACTGAACCAGGGTGAGGTGGATGAAGCGAACATCGTGGGGCTGGAGCTGGTTCGACGACCTGGGGCGTGACCTGCGCCACGCCATCCGTCAAATGTCAGGCAGGAGGATTCGTGTCAGCACAGACCTGGTGGGAGATGGTGGGGGGCACCGGCAGCGCCGTGCTCGATCAGCTCGGAGGGCTGCTGGCGGAAGGCAACATCCGGCGGGTGCGCCAGAAGGCGCAGGTCATCGCTGAGTTCCCGCTGACGGTGGGTCTGGTCGGCGCGGTGTTCGCGCCGCTGCTGGCCGCCATCGGCGCCATTACCGCGCTGGTCACCGGTTGCACGATCGAGGTCGAGCGGGAACGGTCACCCGAGGCGGAGGACCCGCCGCCGCCTCCCGGCGAGTCCTGAGCGACGGGTGTCGCGGCCGTCACGACGTACGGCGCTCCGCGGAAAGCGGTGGTGCCCAGGAGCGGCGCCTCGCTTCCGGGCGACAGGGCGCGTGCGTGACGTGCTCGCGAGGCGGTGCGGGCAATCGCGGGCAATCTCTCCGGTCGTGATACGCTGGCTCCGTGAGCGATGCCCGCGCCTTCGACACCCATGCGGCTGTGAAGGTGCTCACCAGCGCTGGCTGGGGCCGAGCGCGAGCTCGCGGAAGCGTTCGTTGCTGTCGTCAGGGACGCTGGCGGTCACGGGGAGCACGTGACGTCCGATCGCCTGGACGCCGCTCTCGCGAACTTGCGCGCCGAGATCGGCCGTGACCTCACCACCCTGACCCGGCGCATCATCGGCGCGAGCACCGCGATTGCCGGCCTCGCCGTCGCCGTGCTGCGATTCCTCGGTTGAGGCGGACCGCTATGTCGCGCCAAAGTCCGTCTGCCGCGACCATGCAGAGCGGCTACCGCGGGGAGACCCTCCACGTCTGAAGTTTGCGTGGGCTCGACCCAATTCTCTGTATCGAAGACCATTCGAGCATAGGATCGTCCTGCGATGGCGTTCGAACCCGGCGATCTGTGGTCCGCGTGGACTGCGTGTCGATCCGCGCGAGAGGGACAGTTGTTCTCGGATCCGCTGCTGCATGCGGAGTTCGAGATCGCGGATGTGCCTCCAGGCTCGGACTTCACACCCGAACGGGTCGAGGCCGATGTGTGTACGCGCCCCAAACAGAGCGGCGGCGTTCGGACCGAGTTGTTGCCCGACGCACACACCGCGACGCTACTCCAGGCGGTGGCCGACCGACTGAAATGGCGTGGCGCGAGCGCGACCACGTCGGTGTCCCAGGCTCCTCACAGCGTTCGCCCGGCAGCAGCGAATCAGTACGAGCAGTGGTCCTCCGACGCCCAGGCATGGATTCGGAAGGAGCTGGCCACAGGCCGGATCGTCATCTTTGCCGATATCGAGAACTTCTTTCCGTCCATCTCTGCGCCGGCCATTACGCGTGTCCTGGAGCGGAGCGGCCTCGGCCCGGACATCGAGGGGCTGACTTCGGGCGTTCTCGAGCGGCTGCGGACGCTCGGGCGCGGCTCTCCGTCGTCCGCCGCAGGGCTGCCGGTGTGCCCTGGCGATTTCTTCTGGCTCGTCGCCGACCGGGTCCTTCTCAACGTCGATACGGCGCTCGAGCGGGCGCCGGACATGCTCGGGCACACACGCTGGATCGACGACTTCTTCCTGTCTGCGAGGCCGGACAGCGAACTCGCGGCGTTGCGCCGGCTCGCCATGTGCGCCCGCCACCACGGGTTCAGGCTGAACGCTCGAAAAACACGCGTGTTCTCTTCGTGGCAAGACTACCAAACCCGCAATCTCGCGTCGGAGCACGAGAGCGTCAACGACCTGATCGCTGTCCATCGGAACGGGTGCTCCAGGTCGGCGGCCGGCGCGCTTCTGGCGGCCCTGACCTCGCTGGAGAGCGTGGGCCGTGTGGAAGCCGCGCGGCTGCTGAAGCGTGTCTACAACCTCGCCACACTGGCGCGGATCCCGGCGCTGGTCGGCCGGGCAGAGACGGATCTCGAGCGCTATCCGGTCGTCGAGCGCAGCCTGTTTCGTTACCTTGCGACGCTGGGATGGCCCGAACCGAGCCGATCCATGCTGCTTCGAGCCGTCAGTGAGCCGTCCCACGACACGCTCGCACTCTCGGCCTTGAGCGCCCTCCTGAACGACGGCGCCTCCCCGCGGATCGTGCGAGAAGTCAAGGCCGCCCTGCTTGACGCGTCGTTCGGTTCAAGCCCCTGCCACCCGCTTGCGCGGGTTGCGGCGCAGGCGTGCCTGGCGCGCGTGTCACCTGCGGCAGAACGTGCGCGGCTTGCCGGTGACTTCCTCGACCGAGTCCCCGCACTCGAGTCCGCTTCTGCGCGGCGAGCAGCGCTCGCGCTCGCGTGGCTCGTCCCCACGCTCCGCGACAGAGTTGCCACACTCGTACGTGACGACGACAGCATCGTCGTGCGCGATCTCTGGACCTGTCTTGCGCCGGGTTCCCGTCAGAGGGTTCGGAGCGGCCTGGAGCGGGTCGCCTTCGGCGGCGGACCGACACGATGGGGGGGGCTGGAGCGGCGGTTGGCAAGGGTGCTCGGGGGTTGGCAATCCGCGCCGAACGGACGGAAGCCGCGGTTCGGATCCGAGGCGGCACGAGGAAGCTGGCATGGGCCTGTTCCGGCAGAAGCCTGAGTTGGACGCAGAGCTCGACTCGCGGCTGGATCGTCTCGAGTCCGAGTGTCGCCAGGCGAAGCGGCTCTGCGAATCGTTGGCCGACGGTGCGGATAAACAGAACCGACTGAAGGATCTCGCGGTGGCCGAGCAGGCTGTCGCCGAAGCGCGTGCGGAAGGCGACAAGGCCGCGCGGATCCGCGCGGCGCTAAGGGTCGAGGCCGAGCTCTGCTTGACGAAGCCAGTTCCCTTGTTGGTCCCTACCGCCAACCGCCTGCGTGAGAAGCTCTACCGGCTGCACCCCAAGCGACGCGAGGCTTGGGAGAGGGATCTCGATCGGTTGATCAGGGACGGCGACGTTCTTGACGAGCAAGCCGAGCAGGCCGTTCGGTTTCGCTTGAAGAGTCTTACCTACGAGTCGACTGAGGCGGCGGAACGCTATAAGCGGCTCGTCAAGGAGCGGTCGAGTGCGATCAGAATTATCCTGGCTGCCTCTTTCGTGATCGTGATGGTACTTTTGGTCGGGGTCGTGTGCTCTCTCAACGGCCTGATGTTGGATTCCGGCGACGAGGTGAACAATACACAGGACTGGGCTGATGGTGCCGCTCTTTCTTGGGCTTGGCTCAGACCAGTCCTCCTCGCCGGTGGATTGGGAGCGATGATTAGCATCGTTCCGTCGACGATTAGTGAAGAGAAGAGACGGCCCGTCTATGCGTGGACGTACATCTGGTCCATGGGAGTGCGGGCGGTACTGGGCAGTGTTTACGCGTTCATCGTCTACAGCGCCACGCTGGCGCATGTGCTGCCGCTTACAATCCCAGCGGACCTCACGATGGCGATATCCTTCGTGACTGTGCTCAGCTTCGCATCGGGTTTTTCGGACCGGCTCTTCGGTCAAGTGCTGAGCGGTCTGATCACGGGCGAGAAGAGTTCTTCGAAGAAGAAGGACGGCGCCGACTTGGGAACATGACCTCGGAACGTCGGGTGATTGTCGTGATCGGACAGGTCGCCTCGGGCAAGACGACCGTCGCCCGGGAGCTCGGTCGCCGGCTCGCAGGTCGCGTCACGGGAATCGAACAGCTCAGGGCCGCGCGTTCGGATACGAGCCCCTCGGGGGTCGCTCGAGAGCTTGGGTGCTTCGCGGGTTCCGGGACGGTCGTTTACGAGTGTTCCGGAGCCCACCCGGACTTCGAACAGACCCTGTTCGAGATCGAAGCCGGCGGGACCCTGCCCTTCGTCGCGCTGCTGGACGCAAGTTTCGAGACCGCCACGCGGCGGCTGCAGGAGCGCGGCCAGCGTGAACCGCCGCGGGGAGGCGGGTCCTGGTCCGAGCACTTGCAGTGGGTACAGACACGGCTGCGGTTGGTCCCTGCGGACGTGTGCGTATCTACGGAGCACAGCGATCCGTCGCAGGCCGCGGGACAGATCCTGAGTGCGTTCGAGAACCAGGCGCGAGGGCAGAGAGTGGCGCACGGCGTCTTCAGCTTCTCGCGCCTTGCGACGTACGAAGTCTGCCCACTGTCGCATCGTTTCAAGTACATCGAGGGGCGTGAAGAGGAGTTCAGGCCCGCGCCGGTCTGGTTGGGCAGGTGCCTGCACCTCGCTCTCGCGCGACTCTACTTGGCCAAGGCGTCCGGGATCGGTCTCGACTCGTTGGTCGCGTTGTTCGAGACGATAGTCGCGGCCGAGACCCCTATGGAAGAGCGCCGGTGGCTACTGGAGCAAGGGCGTGAGATTCTGGAGTTCCACTACCGAACGGCGTTCGCCTGCGACACCCGCGAGACCCTGGGCACGGAGAAGCGCATCGCACTCGATCTCGGTGGTGGTGTGGTGCTGACAGGTACCATAGACCGACTCGTCCGGACCGGGACCGGCATGATCGAGGTGATCGACTACAAGACCCGCTTCAGGGCTTCGTCGTCGCGACCCCGGATTCCGGACCTCTTGCAGCTCGCCGGCTACGGCGTGGCCGCGCTCTTGGAGTACGAGACGCAGTACGTGTTCTTGCGCCGGCACTATCTTGTGAGCGGCGAGGAAGACAGACTCTTGCTTGGTCGCGAGGACACCGCGAGGGTTTGCCTCGCTCTCCGCCGGTGGATCCGGCGACTGTCCGGCGGCGATGCGCCACGCCAGGGGCGGCACTGTCGCATGTGCTTCTATAGCCCGAGCTGCGAGCACGCTGCGTTGGAAGCAGTTCGGCTGCCTTCGGCGCGCCTCGCGTGACGGCGACGCGGACACGTCGGGCGCCTACCGGCGGTCCAGTCAGACGGCGGGCTGCATCACTCTGTCGATGTGGTGGGTGTGCCTGATATCCTGCTCGGCGTTGAGCAGGGTCAGATGGGCGACTCGGCCTGGGCGACGGTCCCATGAAGCTCCCTTCATATGCCGTTTCGGGTGGGTGTCGAGGGAAGAACGGGCCACGTCGGGGTCGATGGCCGGCGAGGAATGGTCGGTTCCCGGTGACGAGGAGTCCCCTGACCGGGGCCGCTTGCCCGGCGGCGAGGGGGCGGCCGGGCCGTCCGAGCCGGCAATCGCGCAGTCGGCCGCGGATTGCGTTACGCTGTAATCGGTCCGCGGACGCCAGTCGGATCGACCAGCGCCGGCGTCGCACGCGCGAGCGGACCACGAGAGGATTCCCCGGCAGGGAGGCATGGCCGAGACGACCGAGATCCTACTGCCCCGGCTGGCCGAGTCCGTCACGTCGGTCAAGTTCGGCGCGTGGCTGAAGAAGGAGGGCGACCGGGTCGAGGCGGGCGAGCCGATAGCCGAGGTCGAGACCGACAAGACCACGGTCGAGCTGGAGGCCCCGGCCACCGGCGTGCTTTGCGATGTCCGCGTCGCCCCGGGCACGGACGGCCTGGAGGTCGGCGCGGTGCTTGCACGGATCGCCCCTGCCGCGGCGGATGCCGCCGGTGTGCCGCCGGTGGAGACAGCGCCTTCCCCGGAGGACGGAGTTCAGCCCGCCCTGGGCGCCGAAGCTGGGTCGAGCCGCTCCGAGCCGCCGGGCGCGGGTGCGCCGGATCCGGAGCGGACGGGCAGCGGGGCTCCCATCGAGACGCCGGCAGCGGGGGAGGCGTCGCGCGCGGCGCGGGACGAGGCCGCGGTGCCCGGCGAGCCCCCGGCGGCCCGCGGCGAGGCGCCCGCAGCGCGGAAGACGTCGCCCGAGGCGCCGGATGAGGTTCCCGCGGGGACGCCGCTGGCCCTTCGCATGGCCGCCGCAGCCGGGCTCGACCTCTCCGCCGTCCGGGCCGCCGGCCCCGACGGCCGCATCCGCAAGGCCGACATCGACCGCGTTCTCGCCGCGCGGCGGGGCGCATCCGGTGAAGATGACGCGCCCTCTGCACAGGGAGTGCTCTCCGGAGAGGGAGCACCCTTCGGCGAGGGACCGCCGCTGTCCGGCGAGGGAGCGCTCTCCGGCGAGGCCGGGCAGCCCTTCGCGCCGGCGCCGGTCGGACTGGCCTCGCCCCCGGCGCCAACGGAAGCGGGGGCGCTGAGGGAAGCGGAGCCGCCCCACCACGAGAAGCCGTTGACGGCCATGCGCCGGGTGACCGCGACCCGCATGCAGCAGGCCAAGCAGACGGTGCCGCACTTCTACCTGCGCACCGAGTGCCGGGTCGATGCGGCGTTGCGATTCCTCGCCGCCGCCAAGCGGCACCTCCCGGACGCGCCGCCCACCCTCACCGATCTCGTCGTCCGGGCCGCCGCCTGCGCGCTACGCACCGTGCCCGAGGCCAACTCCGCCTGGGTCGACGGCGCCGTCCGCGTCTACGAGCGCGTCGACGTCGCGGTGGCCGTCAACACGCCGCACGGCCTGGTCGCGCCGGTGGTTCGCGGCGCCGAGGGGAAGGACCTCGGGGCCATCGCCCGCGAGACCCGCGCCCTCGCGGCCCGGGCGCGCGAGGGGCGCCTCGCCCCCGCCGAGTACGCCGACGGGACGTTCACCATTTCCAACCTGGGGATGTACGGCGTCGAGAGCCTCTATGCGATCGTGAATCCGCCCCAGAGCTGCATTCTCGGCGTGGGGGCCGCGATCAGGCGCCCGGTGGCGGACGGCGCCGGCGTCGGCGTGGGTACCGTCATGGCCTGTACGCTCTCGGCCGACCACCGGGTCATCGACGGCGCGGCGGGGGCCGAGCTGCTGGACGCGGTCAAGTCCTGCCTGGAGCAGCCCGGCCTGATGCTGCTCCGGACCGAATCCCCGGCGCCGGCGGATCGGCGCGGCCCGCCGTGACTCTGAGAGGCCGGCGACGCCGTCGCGGCCCGCGACGCCCGCGGCCGTTCATGAACGTCCTGACCCGTGTTCTGCACGCGGCGTTCCACGAGCCGGAGACGCTCGTGTACCGGTACGTGCAAGGCTCGGTCTGGGCGCTGATTCTGATCTCCGTCCTGCTGCTGGTCGTCGAGGCCCTGCTGCCCGCCGGCAGTCCCGCCGGGGCCCTGGTCGAGGTCATCGACCGCGGACTGCTGTCGATCTTCGCGGTCGAGATTCTGCTCCGGGTCGGGTCGTACCGCCCGCCGTCGCTGGAAGTCTTCCGGCGTCCCCCCATGGGGACGCTGCGGACCCACCTGATGGGGCGGCTCCAGTATCTGGTGCGGCCCATCATGCTGGTCGACATCCTGGCCGTGCTGGCCCTCTTTCCGGAGCTGCGGGGCCTGCGGGCGTTGCGGCTGCTGCGGCTCCTGCGCTCGAACCGGCTGTTTCGCTACCGCAACCCGTTCGCCATCGTCCTGCAGGCGTTCGAAGAGAACCGCGTGCTGTTCGCCCTGGCGTTCGGGGTCCTGGGGGTGGCGACGTCGCTGGGCGGGACCAGCCTCTATCTGGTGGAAGCCCGCGACAACGCCAACATCGACACGCTCCTGGACGGCATGTGGTGGGCGCTCGTCACGACGACGACCGTCGGGTTCGGCGACATCGCGCCGGTGACCGGGCTCGGGCGCCTCGTCGGGGCGGTGATGATGGTCGCCGGCATGTTCACCTTGGCGCTCTTCGCGGGCATCGTCGGGTCGAGTCTCGTCAGCAGCGTCGTCAGCGTCCGGGAGGAGCAGTTCCGCATGAGCGAGTACGTCAACCACATCGTCGTGTGCGGGTACGACCAGAGCACCCACCTGATGCTGGAGGCGCTGGACGCCGAGATCGACCTGGTCGAGACCCGCGTGGTGTTGTTCGACAGCCACGAGCGCCCGCGCGACGTGCCGCCCGAGTTTCTGTGGGTGCAGGGCGATCCGACCAAGGAGAGCGAGCTGGACAAGGTGCGGTTGACGCATGCGGCGGCGGTGATCGTGCCGGGCGAACGGGACACCTCGCCGCAGGCGGCCGACGCCCGCTCGATCCTCATCACGTTCACCATCCGGTCCTACCTCCGCCGCCAGCGGAGCCACGTGCGCCGCCGCCGGTTCCCGCTGTACCTCGTGGTCGAGATCCTCGATTCCGAGAACGTCGACCATGCGCGCAAGGCGGGCGCCGACGAGGTGCTCGAGACCCGCAAGATCGGCTACTCGATGATCGCCCACGCGGTGGGGTACCACGGTACCGCCACCGCCATGAGCCGGGTGCTGCTGTCGGGCGCGCACAACGTCTACGTCGGGGTGCTGCCGGGCGACCGCAGGGAGCCGGTGGCGTTCGGCAAGCTGATGATGGAGATGCAGCTCTCCAAACGCGGCGGTCTCGTGGTGGGGGTGCGCACCCCGGCCGGCGACGAGGTGATCAACCCGCCCACGGACTACCTGCTGGAGCCGGATGCGCATCTGCTCTATCTGTCCGAGCAGCCGCTGCTGGACCCGCCCGGACGATGACGCCGGAGCCGCCGGTGTGCGGCGGAAGCGCGTTATACTGCATCGTTTGACGGTGCAATAGTCGGTTGCCCGCCCCTGCGCGGCAGCCCGGAGGAGGACCCATGATTATGAAGCGCGCATTGGCGGCGCTGATCCTGTCGGTGCTGATGGCGCCCATGCCGGCGGCGGCCCAGCAGGAAGAGACCTACGACTACTGGAATTTCCAGCGGGAGATGATCCGGTACGGACAGCAGGCGGTCTTCATGTGCAACGGGCTGTTCACGTCCAACCGCACCCTGGAGAACGTCTTCGCCCAGGAGCTCGCCTTCCTGCCCCGGCCGGTGGGGACGGCGGCCGGCGGCGACTACGTCGTCAACGAAGCGCTGAAGGCGGTGGCCATCGGGGCGCCGGGAGGCACGCCGGTGATGCGGGCGGCGTTCCGCGAGGGCATCGGCTGCGTGGTTCTGCCGCCGGACCAGACCTTCGAGGACATCGACCGGCTGCCGGTGCTCGACCTGCCTTATCCGTCGGGCGATACGGCCGGCATTCCGTGGCCGGACGGCGATCTCGTCGCGGGAATGGCCCCCTCGCCGGCCATCGACGCGGGTGCGATTCAGGCCGCCTCGGACTGGGCCTTCGATCGCGATACGCCGGAGCAGGTCACCCTGAGCCTGCTCATCGTGCATGAAGGCGAGATCATCCACGAGCGGTACGCGCCGGGCGTGGACGTGACGACCCGCACCCGCACCTGGTCGACGGCGAAGAGCATTGCCACGACCCTCATCGGGATGCTCGTCGACGACGGTCGGCTGCAGCTCGACGAGCCGCTCGGCTTCGACTGGCTGCCGCCCGCCGCGTCGCCGGAGAGCGATCCGCGCAATGCCATCACCCTGCGCCACGTGCTGAACATGTCGAGCGGTCTCGACACCGTCGACAATTCCGGCCGCGAGTACGCCACCGGCTCCGGGCTCTCGTACTGGGCCGGCGCGAGCTCGGTGCGCGGCGCGTTGCGGCAGGCCCTGATTCGCGAGCCCGGCACGAGCTGGGACTACGAGAACTACGACACCCTGCTCGCGGTCTACAAGATGAAGCAGGTCCTGGGCGACGATCAGACCTATCGCGAGTTCCCACGGCGCGCCCTGCTCGACAAGATCGGCATGCGCAACACCCTCGTCAGCACCGACCGGTTCGGCGACTTCATCCTCAGCAGCCAGGTCTACACTAACGCCCGCGACCTCGCCCGCTTCGGCCTGCTCTATCTGCAGAACGGCGTGTGGAACGGCGAGCGGCTCATCTCCGAGGACTGGATCGACTTCGTGCGCACGCCGGCCCCGGCCACGGTCGGACGCGGCGGCCACTACGGCGGCCAGTGGTGGCTCGTGCCCGAGAACCGGAACGACGTGCCGAAGGACGCCTACTCGACCTCGGGCAACCGCGGTCAGTACGCCGTCGTGGTGCCGTCGCACGACTTGGTCATCGTGCGCCGCGGCCTCGACTGGGGGCGCCAGGGCTTCGACCGGTGGGGGCTGGTCCGCGAGGTGCTGAAGGCGGTCCGCATCCCGACCAACGACGGGCAGTAGGAGGCTGCGCCGCGGGACGGCGCAGATTCCCCCGGCGGCGGCTGGCCGGCCAGGGAGCCGCAAGGCGACGTTTTTGCGGGCCGGCGGCTCAGCCACCCGTGCGGTGACCAAGGCGGACGACGATGTCGTACTCCGCCTTGGTCACCGGCTGTACGGACAGCCGGCTGCCCCTCTGGACCACCTTCATCGCTTCCAGGCCGGGGGTGGTCTTGAGGGTGGCGAGCGGCACCGTCTCCGCGAACCGCTCCACGAACCCGAGGTCCACCATGTACCAGACCGGGGCGACCGGCGTGCTGCGGGCGTCGAAGTACTTGTGGCCGGGCTCCCAGGCGAAGTTGTCGGGATAGGCGGTCCGGGCGACCCGGGCGAGGCCGGAGACCCCGGACGGTACCGCGTTCGACGCGTAGAACAGCACCCCGTCGCCCACCCGCATCTCGTCGCGCATGAAGTTCCGGGCCTGGAAGTTGCGCACCCCTTCCCAGCAGGTTTCCCCCTCCCGCGACAGATCGTCGATGCTGTAGGCGCTCGGCTCGCACTTCATCAACCAGTGACGTTTCGGCATGCCGTTATTGTCCGCGGGGGCGGGTCCGAGACACAAGACGACGTTGGCAGCCTGTGGCAATCGACGCGGTGGACGTCATCGCCCCGCCCTTCGAGCGCCCGAGACACAGGACGACGTTGGCAGCCCGTGGCAATGGAGAGATCGGGCAGGCATCCCGCCGGTCCCGGTGCCGGCGCGCAGTGCCGCCACGGGCTGCCGGCGAACTTCGAGCGGCGAGGGTCCGTCAATGCAGAAAGGAGGTTGCATGACAACGCAGACGTGGTGGGAGACGGTAGGCGGCACCGGCAGCGCGGTGCTCGATCAGCTGAGAAAGCTGCTGGCCGAAGGCAACATTCGACGGGTGCGGGTACGGCAGAAGGCGCAGGTCATCGCCGAGTTCCCGCTGACGGTGGGGCTGGTCGGCGCGGTGTTCGCCCCGCTGCTCGCCGCCATCGGCGCGATTACCGCGTTGCTCACCGGGTGCACGATCGAGGTCGAGCGCGAACGGTCCCCCGAGGCGGAGGACCCGGCCTCGCCGCCGCCCCCCTCCGACTGAGGGGCGACCACCGGCCGTCCGGGTTGCCGTCAAGGCTGTCCTTGACAAGGCCGGAGATCTTGACGACAGTTCGGATCGACATGAGCAAATATCAGCGTCGAGTCGTCGTCGCACTGGCCGCCGTCGCCGCGGCTCTGACCGGAGTCGCACAGGGGCAGTCGCCCGAATCCGGGAGTCGTTTCGCGGCCGAAGACTGGCCACTGGCCGGAGGTGACTGGACGAGCTCGCGCTACTCGACGTTGGACCAGATCTCCACCGACACGATCGACAGGCTGGGCGGCGCCTGGGTCACCCGGCTCGACGGCGGCGGGTCGTCACGCTCGACGCCCGTGGTGAAGGATGGCGTGCTCTATCTGACGGCGGGCGCCAGCGTGCTGGCGGTCGATGGCGCCACCGGCGAGACGCGGTGGCGCTGGCAGGCCGAAGACGCCGCGTCGCAGATGGCGCCGTCGTGGCAGGGCGTCGGACTGAACGACGACCTCGTGTTCGTCGGCCTGCGGAGTGTGCAGGTGGCGGCGCTCCGGCAGGACACCGGCGAGCTGGTCTGGGCGACGACGGTCGGGAGCACGCCGGCGGTGGCGGGTGAGACGGTCACCACGGCCCCCATCCATGCCGCCGGCAAGGTGTTCGTGGGCGTGGCCAACGGCGACAGCGGGGGACAGGGACGCGTCGTGGCGGTCGACGCGGCGACCGGCGAGGTGGCCTGGACCTTCTTCGTCATCCCGCGCCCCGGCGAGTTCGGCCACGACACCTGGCCGCAGGACTCGGACATCTGGGAGGTCGGGGGCGGTGGTGTCTGGCTCGTGGGGACGGTCGATCCGGAGCTGGGACTGGTCTACTTCGCGACCGGCAACCCGGTGCCGATGTTCGGCGGCGAGATCCGAGAGGGCGACAATCTCTTCTCGGCCGCGGTGCTGGCGCTCGACATGGAAACCGGCGAGCGCCGCTGGCACTTCCAGGTGGTGCGGCACGACATCTGGGACGCCGACATCGCCACGCCGATGCTGCTCTACGACGTGGAGATGGACGGCCGGATGCGAAAGGGCGTGGCCGCCATCCGGGCCGACGGATACCTGTTCCTGTTCGACCGGGAAACCGGCGAGCCGCTGATCCCGATCGAGCAGCGGCCGGTGCCGCAGGACCCGGGCCAGCGCACCGCCGACACCCAGCCCTTCCCGGTGGGCGCCGAGCGGATCATTCCCGACTGCTCGTTCTGGCGCGATCGGGTGCCGCCGCCGTTCGAGCTGAGTTGCAGTTTCTTCACGCCGCCCTCGGTCGACCAGCAGAGCGTGGTGGCGCTCGGCTCGCCGATTCCGATGGTGCGGGTGACGCCGATGTCGTTCAGCCCGCAGACCGGTCTGATCTACGCCCAGGGCCGTGGTCACGTGGGACTCGCCAAACGGTTCGAGGATCCGTGGATCTCGGACAACCGCCCGGGCGGCTATCTGCGGCTCGGTCTTCCCGAGTCGACCGGGGCGCTGGCCGCCGTCGACCCGCGCACCAACACCGTGACCTGGAAGCAGGAGCTGAGGGGTGGGCGGCTGGCCACCAGCGGTCCGATGTCAACCGCTGGCGGGCTGGTGTTCTGGGGCTCGGCCGACGGCCAGCTCGACGCCTATGACGCCAGCACCGGCGAGCGGTTGTGGGCGTTTCAGGCCACCCCGACCGGGGTGCGGATGCGACCTGGACCGGTGTCCACCTACGCGATCGGCGGGCGGCAATACGTGGCGCTGCCGATGGGGAGCGAGCTCTGGGCGTTCGCGCTCGACGGTGAGATACCGCCGCGCGACGAACCAGCGGCCGACCCACCCGACCTGGTCCGGTGGACGGGCCCGGCCCCGACCGGGACCGATGAGATTCAGACCGGCACACTGCGCGAGAACCCGTCCTGGTCACTGGGCGGCAGCCGGAGCGCGCTCGACGAGCATGCGTTCAACCCGCAACGGACGCAGGTGAGCGCCGGCACGCGAGTGCGGTTCGTCAACAACGGCACGGTGGAGCACACCGTCGAGGCGCAGAACGGGAGCTGGACCACCGGCGGCATCGAACCGGGGCTGTTCGAGTACGTCGCTTTCGATGCGCCAGGGACGTTCCGGTTCCGCTGTACCGACCACCCCTGGGCGCTGGGCGAGATCACGGTCGTGCCGTGAGGCGGCCGTCGTTCACGCGGACACGCACAATGCGGTTATATCAGTCGCTTACGGCCAAAATCTTGGGTATTGGACACGTACGCAAAGATTGCGAACCCTCGCTGTGCTCGAGCTTGAGGGGGATGTCCCGAACGCTGTTGGTTTTGAGCTGATGTGAAGCGAGTGGCAGCTCCTGCCCCTGTCCCGTGGTAGGACAGGGGATGCAATCAGGAAAGGAGACTGCCACCCATGGCGAAGCATGACAGGCGGAAGACTTCCCGCCAACCCCCCAGCTCGCGCCCCGTCACGATTCAGGTGCCGCTGCCGGTGCTCGGCGTCGTGAACGGAGTCCGGGAAGTGTTCCATGGCTTGTGCATCGCGACGGGGCTGCAGTCCTGGAGGCGATGATGGAAGGGGACCGGGAAGTGCTGTGCGGCCCGAAGGGGCGCCACCAGGTCGAGCGGCCCGCGTGGCGCGGCGGGCGTGTCGAGAGTCAGGTGACGCTCGGCGGGCGGCAGGTCGAGCTGCCGCGACTCCGGGTGCGGAGCGCGGACGGCGAGGTGCCGCTGGTGAGCTTCCAGTGGGCGGCGGCCACCGACCCGCTGGACGAGCACACGCTGGCCGCGGTCGCCGCCGGGGTATCGACGCGCCGGTACGCGGGCACGCTGGACCCGGTACCGGCGGGCGTGACCGAGCGGGCGACGTCGAGCAGCGCGGTGTCGCGGCGGTTCGTGGCGCTGTCGACGAAGCGCCTCGAGGCGTTTCTCGGCCGGCCGTTGGGCGAGCTGGACCTGCGGGTGGTCTGCATCGACGGCAAGGTCTTCCGGGACCACTGCATGGTGATGGCGTTGGGGATCGACACGGCGGGCGGGAAACACGTGCTGGGCCTGCGTGAAGGCGCCACCGAGACCGCTGCCGTGGCCACCGGCCTGCTGAGCGACCTGGTGACCCGCGGGCTGCCGACGGACCGGACGTTGCTGTTCGTCATCGATGGCGCCCCGGGGCTGCGCCGGGCCATCACGGACGTCTTCGGCTCTCGTGGGTGGTGCAACGCTGCCAAGTGCACAAGCACAGGAACGTGCTCGGCCATTTGCCCGAGCGGCTGCACGCGTATGTCGGCAAGGCATTGCGGGACGCCTGGGACCTCGATTCGGCGAGTCGCGCGGCGAGGGCGCTCGAGCGGCTGGCGGGCTCGCTGGAGCGCGACCACCCGGGCGCGGCGGCGTCCATCCGGGAGGGACTCGACGAGACGCTGACCGTGCAGCGCCTCGGTCTGACGGGCGCGCTGCAGCGTACGCTGCGCACGACGAACATCATCGAGAACCTGAACGGCAGCGTCGAGCGCTATGCGCGCAACGTCAAGCGGTGGCGCGGCGGCCAGATGATCCAACGCTGGGTGGTGAGCGCGCTGGTGGACGCGGAACCGCGCTTCCGGCGGGTCCGGGGCTACCGCGATCTACGGCACCTGGTCGGCGCCTTGGACGCATTGGCCCCGCCCGACAGCTTGGTTGCTGACGTGGCGTAACATGGACACCCTCGTAGAAGACAAAGGGAGCTGCCACTCGCGAAGTTCAACAACGCACGGGACAATCCCGTTCAGCGCGGCTTACCTTGCCGAGGCGCTTGGTCCCGCCCGGTGACAGATCCAGCAGCCGTCTGCTGCGAGGCACGTCGTTCCTCTCGCGTTACGGATCGGTGCGGCGTTCGCCCTCAAGACGAGAAGACATCGTCCAGGCGGAGTTCAAGCCCAGCCAGTAGCGCTGAGCGCAGCGTCTGTTCCCGCCTGTAGGTTTGGGTGGCTGTCAGCACGCCATCGTGTTGGCGATGAATCGAGATGGTCTCTGCTATTGGGTCGACCAGCCAGTACTCCGATACGCCGTGTCTGCCGTAGAGTTCACGCTTGTAGCCCCGGTCCTTGTCGGCCGTCGATGGAGACAGTATTTCGACCACGAGATCGGGCGCACCCTGCACGTTCTCGCCGCCGCTCAGCAGATGCTCGCGTTCCCGGGAGACGAACAGCAGGTCCGGCTGTACGACGTCGGTGTCCGACAGCACCACGTCGCAGGGGGCGGGCAACAGCTCCCCCAATTCGTGGTCGAGGATGAACTGGCCGAGCTTGTGGGCCAGGCGCAGCAGGACCCTTTGGTGTTTCACGTTCGGGGCGGGAACCATGATCAGATCACCGTCCAGCAGCTCGTAGCGCTTGTCCGCCGGCGCGGTCCGGTAGTCCTCGTAGGTGAACTTGGCGATGGGTTCGGTGGTGGCCACGTCGGTGCTCTCCCGTTGACTTGATGGTCGTGAGACTCATCATAGCGGGTCTCGCCCGGGATCGATGTTCTTGCCGTTCCGCCAGGTCCGGGCGACCGCGCGACGACCCCGCCGTCACGGTGGCCGTGGTCGCCGTACTCCTGGGCGCATTGTACCCCGAGCGGGAGCGTAGTGCTGTAAGTGACAGAAACTAACGGCCTTATGGCTGGTGGACGCGCTCGCAAAGATTGCGAACCTTGGCAGCGCTGCCGCTGGAGATGGAGCTGCGAGATCCGCCGACGACGCCCGTGTACCAGCCGATCGCCGCCCAGGCGGCCCGGATGCACGACCGAGGTGACACAGTCGCGGCGATCGCTCGGCACTTCGGCGTTGATGACCACACGGCCGTGAAGGCCGTCCGCGGTTCCGGGAGCGGTGAAGAGTTCCCCGCT
This sequence comes from Vicinamibacterales bacterium, assembly GCA_965206705.1. Classification (GTDB taxonomy): domain Bacteria; phylum Acidobacteriota; class Vicinamibacteria; order Vicinamibacterales; family UBA8438; genus JAJEEA01. The sequence continues at coordinate 26,548 of CBDBKJ010000005.1, forward strand.
TCTGCAGGGCTGTTTGTAAACTATTGAATCCAGGAGTGTTGCTGGTGTTCGAGCTAGCGGAGGCCCGAGCTTCTGTCGGGTTGGCCTCGGCCACGCAAACCTCCCCGTTCCCCTGCTGATTCCGCGCGACGAGTGGGCCCCACCGACATGATCATCAACCTGTCGATCCAGCGGTGCGCCGTGAACTACATGGACGCCTTGGCGACGTTCGGCACTCGGGCGACCCGGCGACGCAGAGCCAGGACCGGTTCCCTCGCCGGACCCTCGTCAGCTCTCGGGCGCGGAGCCCTACGGTTCCGACTCCGATACCGGCGTCGCCTTGGCGTTCTCCCCGTGTCTTCAAGTACAGGAGGATGTTCTCCGACGGGTCTGGGAGGTCTTGCTGTCCTTCAAGGATGAGCTACCCCGCCTGCGTCCGAACCCTCGACTGGTTCACACCCGCCGACGGATTCCAGTCTTTGCTCCCGCTCGGATTCGTGCGATTTCCGCTCGACGGTCCGTACAGTTCTCGGCGGGCGTCGCCTTGGGGTCGCCTCGAGCCGCGTGTCCGCCGGTCGCGCGGATTTGCCGTCTTCCGAATCGGTGTCTCACGTGGGTACCGGGCACGCCGCGACGCGGCATCTCTACCTCGTTGAGATTGAGCGATGTCCGCCGCAGAGTGCACCCGAGAAGTTCTCCGGCTTGGTTTTCCATCTGCAACGTGAAGGCGCTTCTGTGGAGGTGCTTCGCGACTGGGTCCAGGTCCTCCGGTACAAGCTCCCTCCACGGCGAGCCGTCTTTGCTTCGCTCCAAGACGACTGCCCCGGCAGGGCTGCAGTCTTTTGGCACATCTCGCTCGACAGTGACCGCGTTCCTCAAGAAACCGGTGCCCGCAACGCGTTGCGCAAGATGGAAGTTGCTGCTGCGCTCCGGGCCCATTCCGAACGCTCGACGCGTTGACGTCTCTTCCTGGAGTTGCCCAGCTCACGTGGGTACCGGGCACGCCGCGACTGCGGAACTGATGAAAAGGATCGGCGAAGCCACCCCACCATCGCAATCAAGAATTGCCGGACTATCGCTCGAAGATGTCGCGTCTCAGGCTTCCATATTCGAATGTTCGCTCCGTCACAAGAGGGGCTAGCACATCACGCATAAATGCGCGTGCGGTTTCCCCGGCGCGCGCTAGTTCCAACTCAATTCTCGCGGATTGATGGACTGCTTGCGCCGCTGGCTTAAAGTCGTCGACCGAGTGCTGGTCCCCCGCGCGAGCCACAGCTGCGTCCCGGGCCGTGCGAATCGCATCGAAGTGGTCAACCTTGTCGACGCTATCGCAGAGCCTCCTCAGCACGCCGTCGGAGAGTAGCATCGACTCGATGTTCCTGTATTCGGACATAACGCAAACCCCTTCGGCCCGCTTGATCTCGATCTCTTTTTGCGTCAAGGCATCGCGATCCCGAAACCGCACAATTGTTGTGCCGCCGACGATCTGACCCAGGACAGGAAGAAGGCCTCCCATGCGCTTCTCCACGCGCGGTTGATGCGGTCCTCGATGGTCTCTTCCTCGCCCTCCTCGCCGGCCGTCCATCCGGAATGGAATTGTGGTTTCCCTCCCGATCCGAGACGTCGCGAACGACTACTCCCTTTGCGCGTACTACCGACAACAACGGCAGGTCTGGGCGATTACGATCGGTCACTGCTCGAAGCATGTGTCGTAGTTTCCGTACTTCCCAATGCGCTGGTACCTCTCGGAACCACTCCACGCCGGAGTCCTTGTAGGCCGGATACGGCTTGAGTGCCCGTGCGGACCAGTGTTCGAGGTCAGAGGTCGAGTTCATGCAGAAGCTCCTCGACGTTCACTGCATGGTGCCGGGCAATGCTCTTCAGGATGCTCGAGAGTGTTTTCGCCCTGATCGGATTGTGCATGGGGATCACTTCATGATGTTCACCGTTGAGGTGCGTCGTGATTCGCACGTGGGAGCCCCGCTGGCGTACCGTCTCGTACCCCAGACGTCGAAGCGACGCTTGCAGTGTCGCGCCGCTCACGTTGCGGGGCAGCTTCATGCCACGAGAACCTCGTCCCGTACGAAATGCAACCGGATCAACTTCGGTCGCGGCATGGTTTCGTCGAAGTAGCAGTCGACGGCCTCCTTGACGTTGCTGCGGATTTCCTCGACAGAGTCGCCCTGGGTGTGGATGCCGTGCCCGAGCGCCCTGGCCGAATATCCGCCGTCTACCTCGTCTTCGGTGACTTCGAAGATGATCTCGGTCATGCAGTCGTCTCCCGCTGTTCGCTGGCGCCGAGGATCTCGGCCAACAACCCATCGGTCTCCTTCTCCAACGCCAGGATGTCGGCGCGGATCTCGGCCAGCGTCCGCATCGGCTTCCGCTTGTAGAAGTAGCGCGTGAAGCTGATTTCGTAGCCGATCTTCACGCTGTCGTCCTGGTACCATGCATCAGTGGCGTACGGAAGCACCTCGCGCCGCAGGAACGGCTCGATGCCGCCCTCCTCCTGCAGCGGGATCTGCTCGGTGTCGCGCAGGTCGCCGTCGGGCTCGTACTCCACCACGGCTGCCCGACCGTCAACGGTGGCCGCGAACAGGCCGCGCAGAGGGTCGGCTTCCGTCCCCCGCCGGTGGATCTTCTTGATGACCGCCGGTGCGCCCTCGTTCCGCTTGCCGTTCTCCTTCAGCTCCTTGATCTCGGCCGCCTTGTAGACGTGGTTCGGGTCGGCGCCCTGGATGCGCAGGGACCGCTCGACGGTCACCTCCCAGTAGCCGAAGGCGGCGTTGTCGAAGATCCTGCTCTGCTCGGTCTCCTCAAAGGCGAGGAACGTTTCGCAGATGCGGGCGATGTCGTCCTCGCCGAGCTCGCAGTTCTTCTTGCCGAGGTTTTTGCGGAGGGGCCGATACCACTTGGTGGCGTCGAGCAACTGCACCCTGCCGCGGCGGCGCTCGGGCTTGCGGTTGGTGAGCACCCAGACGTACGTGGCGATGCCGGTGTTGTAGAACATGTTCAGCGGGAGGGCGACGATCGCCTCCAGCCAATCGTTTTCGATGATCCAGCGGCGGATGTTGCTCTCGCCTTGGCCGGCGTCGCCGGTGAAGAGCGAGCTGCCGTTGTGCACCTCGGCGATGCGGCTGCCGAGTCGGGTGCTCTGCTTCATCTTCGAGAGCTTGTTGGCGAGGAAGAGCATCTGACCATCGCTGGACCGGGTGACCAGGGAGTACTCCGGGTCGTCCGCGTGCTCGATGACGAAACGCGGGTCGCGCATGTCCTTCTTGCCGCCCATCCGTTCCAGGTCCGTTTTCCAGCTCTTGCCTTAGGACGCTGACGGAAATTACCTTGCCATGCGTCAGCCGCCCCAAGCCGCAGAAAACGGGCTGCGCCCGGGTTCAGTTGGCAACTTTATATCGATCACTGTCCTTAGGGCGGGTTCGAGAGCATGAAGTCGAACTCGCGGGACGGGAAGGCGTCGCTGGCGAGGGTGGAGTGCTCGGGGCCGCCGATGATGTTGTCGGCCCCGTCGCCCTCGCCCTTCAGCAGGAGGTCGGCCTTGCAGATGGCGTAGGTCTCGGCGTTGATTTCCTGGCCAAAAAGGTGCGTGGAGACGTCCTTGCCGTGCTCGGCTGCGAGCTGCCGGAGGGTCTCTTCGGCCACCGTCAGCATGCCGCCGGTGCCGCAGGCGCCGTCGTAGAGAAGGTAGGTGCCGGACTTGATCTCGTCAGGGATGGGCAGGAAGACGAGCTTCGCCATCAGCCGCACGGCGTCGCGCGGCGTCCAGTGCTCGCCCGCCTCCTCGTTGTTCTCTTCGTTGAACCGCCGCACCAGCTCCTCGAAGATCGAGCCCATGCCGTGGTTGTCGAGGCCGGGATACCGGACCGAGCCGTCGGTGTTCTTCACCGCGACGGGGCTCAGGTTGACGTGGGGTGCGGTGAGCTTCTCGATCAGCGTGCCGAGGGCATCGGCCTTCGAGAGCCGCGGGATCTGGTTGTGGAACTCGAAGTTCTCGAGGATGTCCTGTACGTTGGGCGAGAACCCGTCCAGGTAGGTCCGGAAGTCGGCCTCGAGCTGCTGCTGGCTGGCGCGGGCGCGGAGGTCGCGCAGGGTGAACTGCGACGTGTTGTAGAAGGCCTGGCCCGCCGCCGCCCGCAGGACCTGGTCCTGGTCGATGATGCCGGCGTTGTCGAGCACGTCCTTCGTGTCGAGGACGGCCTGGTTGGTGTCCTCCAGCACCGCGTCCAGCCGCCGCAGCACGGTCATCGGCAGGATGACGTCACGGTACTTGCCGCGAACGTAGAGGTCGCGGAGCACGTCGTTGGCGATACCCCAGATGTAGTTCGTGATCCAGTGAGCGTTGTCGTTGGTCATTGAATGCCGTGCTTGAAGTCCGCGCCTGCCAGATTCTACCCCGGTGGAGGCCGGGGGCCGGGGGCTGGGAATCTGGAGCCGTGGGGTGGGCGGGCGACTCGTCGGGACCGAACCTCTTCGGGGTTTCAGCTTTCGCTCGTTCCGTCTGCGGAGTCGCTGTCGATGGTTGGCTCCTCGCCGCCGATCATCATCGTGATGCCGAGCGCTCTGCAGACTTCGTGGGCCCGGTCGAGGGCGGGGCGGTGTCCGCTCAGCAGTGATCGCAAGGCGTCTGCCGGGAGTCGGGCCTTCTCTTGCGACCTCTCTGACGAGAGCGAGAGCCTGAAGCTTGCGTACAGCCGTCTGGTTGAGCTGGTCCGACCAGCGAGATCTTCCCGCTGTAGAACGGTTCTTCTCGGATGAGACTCACCGGGCCGTCGGCTCGAAGGTCGAGTCTCTGATGAGCGCTTTGTGGCGCCTCCAGGTCGGTGTCGTTGAATTGTTCTCGCCCGCCGTCCGTACGATGGTTGAGGGGCGGTGAGGCCCTTGGGGCAGCCTTGGGGGCAGGACGGGGTCCGAGTCCGAGCTGTCGCGGTATCCGCCGCTGGCTCGACCGCCGGCCGCGATCGCGGGAAGAGCCACGGCCCGGCGACAGCGGCAACATCGCCGTCGCGGTCGTCGAGGCCTTCTCGACGCGACCGGCGCCGGCGTTCGGGCACAGCGCACCTGACCGGTCGTTGAGGTCACCCTCGATCGGGGCGAATTGCGACGCCGCGATCCCGATCACGGTCGCTGCCGGGCCGCTGGACTGGCGTACGTCGCTGGCGGTGCGGAACCACTCGCCGACGGGACCGGCGTGGGGGTACGGCGGCTCGAGTCCGGCGCAGCTCGCGCTGGCGATCCTGCTGGCGGTGACCGACGAGGCGACGGCGGAGCGTTTCTACCAGAAGTTGAAATGGAACGTCATCACGCCGATCGGCGCGTCCGCGCCTCCAATCACATCCAGGCCGGTCACGCCGCTCACGAACTTTCGATCAAGCCGCCGGGCGGCAGGCCGCCGGGCACCCGCGTCGGGATCGTTCGGTCGAAATTCATGTCGGTCAGTGCTTCCAGAAACGCGACGATGTCCCGCATGTCCTGTTCACTCATGTTGTCGACGCGTCTGAAGCGGCGGGACAGGCGCGCCGCGCCGTTGTCGCCCCGCCCGCGTCGTCCGTTTGACACGTGAGAGTTCTCGGAACGGCCGTTGTCATAGAAGCGGAGCACGTCCTTGAGCGTGCGCAGGGTGCCGTTGTGCATGTAGGGGGCGGTCAGGGCCACGTTGCGGAGCGTGGGTGTGCGGAAGCGGAACCGTCCGTCGCCCGTGTCCGGCGCGGCGAGCCGCACGTGCTCGCCGACCCCCTCCGCGTGGAGGGTGAAGTTCGAGAGCATCGGACCCCGGTGACACCGGGCGCAGCCTGCGGCGTCGAAGGCGGCCAACCCACGTCGCTGCTGCGGCGTCAAAACGTCACGGTCTCCGGCGCGAAAACGGTCGTACGGACTGTCCATCGCCACCAGCGACCGCTCGAACGCCGCGATAGCCTGACCGAGGCGGGCGGCGTCACGCTCACAAGGACATCGATTATGACCGCCCGGAGCTGGAATTTATTCCGCGCGGTCAGCGGCCGTGAGCAGGTGGTGGAGGCTGTCGTACGACGTATTGAGGCTGGCGCCGGTCGGCGACCACCGGGCGCGATCGGTGGAGTTCGGGAGCCCAATGCTGGTCAGCCGCGGTCACCGCCAAGCCGCCCTTCGACGTCTCTCCCGGCATTGCGCCGGCGGCGGCACTCGTGCTACTTTCGCCGGTCGTTTTGCCAAGGAGCCCGATGAAGGAATCCCTGATCGCCCAGTTGGATCTCGCCCACGAGTACTTCCAGCGCAGCACCGCCAGCCTGACCGAGGAAGACTCCACCTTTGCACCCGCGGACGGGCTCTTCACCGTGGCGCAGCAGGTGGCGCACGCCGCCCAGACCATCGACTGGCTCTTCGCCGGCGCCTTCGACCCGAACGGCTTCGACATGGACTTCGAGGGGGAGGAGCGGCGAACTCGCGCCGTACACTCGCTGGCCGACGCCCGCGCCTGGTTCCAACGGGCTTTCGAGAACGGCCGCGCCCTGGTGAGGGACAGGACCGAGGCGGAGTGGTCGGCGCCAATCGTCGACGGCGTCATCATGGGCGGCATGCCGCGGACCACGGTGTTCGGCGGCATCACCGATCACACCGCGCATCACCGCGGCGCCCTCACCATCTACGCGCGGCTGCTCGGCAAGACGCCGCCGGACCCCTACATGTAGCTCGCGGACGACTTCGCGGGCATATCAGCGCCACGTGGTGTACGTGCCTCGGCTTCGGCGGCCAGCGACCATGAACAGGGCCGCAGGGTGTGCTTCAGCTGGGCGCCCGACGGCGGCGTGCCCGCCCCACCCGGAACAGTCCAAAGGTGGCGACGGTCGTACCCAGCGCGGGGACGAGCAGCGCACCAACGCGCCCGACGCAGGCGTCGGTGCGCCGGTGACCGGGTGGTACTCCGAAGCAGCACGGTTCTCACCAGCGGCACGTTGAGCGTCGTGAAGGGACTCTGGACGGCGTCGAGCGCCGGGTGACCGCTCACAGACGTCGGAGTTCACGAGCCGGGTCGCGTCGACGACCAACGTGATGCTCGCCCGGAAACTGGAAGACGAGCTGCGGCCACCCGGCATGACCGGCCCGGTCCGGACCGTACGCGCCCGGCCTCCCTGCGGCGGCGCACCCGATGACCGCACGGACCCTCCAGAGCCGGGGCGGACGGCATGACCGCCCCCGCGGCGGGCACCAACTGCCTGGGAGACGGGGCGGCGTTCTCCCACCAGCCGGCGCAACAGCATCCGCCCGCCGCCGGCCGTGACCAAGGACGCCAAAGCGAGACGGGATTCGAGCTGCGCGAGGGCGATGTCGAAGTGCCTGGTGACGAGCTCGTCGGGTAGTCGGGACGGCCGCGCGGTGCGCGGCAGCCTGGAGTTCCGATGTGGCAGCCGATGTGGAGTCTACACCCGCTTCGGGCCGCCGGTGGCACAACCCAGCAACTCCCGTCTCATGCCCATCCCGTCGCGCAATTTCGACGCCATCGCATCCTTGTCGATCACGGCGACGGCATCGGCAACGCTGGCGTCTCGCGGCAGGACACGTCGAGGACGATGGCCAAGTAGAGGAAGCCGGCGAGGGTCGGGATGTAGGTGATGTCGGCAACCCACAGGCGATTCGGCGCGTCCGCTTCGAAGCGGCGCTCGACCCGATCGGGAGCCGGCCGGGCCTGTGAATCCCGCCGAGTCGTGCGCGGCCCGCGGCGCCGGCTCACGCCCGCAATGCCCGCCTCGCGCATCACCCGCGCCACGCGCTTGCGACTCACCGAGACGCCGGCGTCTGACAGTTCCGCGTGGACCCGAGGGGCGCCGTATGTCCCACGGCTGCGAGCGTGAATCGCCTGCGCGCGGGCCGTCAGGTCTGCGTCGGCCTGCGCGCGAGCTGAGGGTGGACGTCGACGCCACGCGTAGTACCCGCTCGTGGAGACACCGAGCACTCGGGCCATCGTGGCGATACGAAAACGCGCCTGATTCGCGCTCATGAACCGGTAGACCTCCCGGATCCGGTCTCCCGCGCGAACCAGGCCGTGGCTTTTGCCAAAATCTCCCGTTCTTCGCGCAGCCGGCGGTTCTCACGGCGTAGCCGACGAATCTCCTCGTGCTCTTCGGTGCGCGGACCGTCGGAGCGCTTGCCGGCGTCTCTGTCGGCCTGCGCGACCCACGTCCGGATGGCCTGGGCGGACGGCTCGAACTCCCGAGCCAAGTCCCCCGGCGTACGTCCGGACCGAACCAGCTCGACCATCTGCTGTCGGAACGCCGCCGGGTACGGCGGTCTCGTTTTCGACATCGCGGATACCTCCTCGCAACAGGATCAGGTGTCCGCGGAAATGGGGCAACTCCAATCCTCACTTTCCTGACGTGCACCCGGTCCGTCGCCGGCATTGGACATCGCAGAACTCTCGGCCGTATACTGACTCGGTCAAAGGACATCGTCTCAAGCCAAGCGCATCGCGCATCCGCCTCAAGCCACGCGCATCCGCCTCAAGCCACGCGCATCCGCCTCAAGCCACGCGCATCCGCCTCAAGCCACGCGCATCCGCCTCAAGCCACGCGCATTCGTCTCAAGCCACGCGCATCGTTCAAGCCACGCGCATCGTTCTCGAAGCCACGCGCATTCGTCGTCGTCGCCCCGCTACCGCGTCTGCTCCGAGGCGTAGATGTTCGCGCGCTCGTCGAGGACGTGAGCGGCCTGAACAGGGGCGGATTGCCACATCGGACGCACACGCGTACTGCCTTCGAGGGCTTCGGCGAGGTGTGTCCCCGCCGAGGCCCTCGGGGGCGCGGATTCGTCTGCCTGACGGCCGGTTGGGCCAGCCGGGGGGGGACGGCGCCGCAACCCCTCCGTGATCACAACTAGCGAGGACCTCGAGCGCGATGACCGAAATCAACAATCCAGGGAAGACCGCGGAGATCCACGAGTTCAAGCCGTGGGACTACGAGCGGATGTTCAGGCTGGCACGCCGACTGTGGCAGCGACCGGAGGAGCCGAATCCGGAAGCGGCAGAGGTGAACGACGTTGCCGGGTCGATCTGCTACCTGCTGTGCCGGACGATGGAGTCCGGAGCGCCGGCGCCGACCTGCCCTCGCTGTCTGGACGAGTTGACCCGATACGACGACTGGCCGGAACCTCCCTGGGAACTGCGCAGGATGGTCGAGAGCGGGAACCGGCGCTTGTGCAGGACCTGTCGCCGAGAGATGCTCCGGGACCTTGGGCTGGACGGCGTTGACGCCGATCCCCCGGGGCCAGCCTGAACTCCCGGCTCTAGCCTGGCCGCAGCGGCTTGCCGGTCACGTCCTCGAACATCGCCGCGGCCTCGTTCTCGCCTACGTCCGCCTCCTGCATCAGGCCGTCGATGGTCTCGGCGGGGTAGTCCGCCTCGTGCTCGAGCGCCGCGCACAGGACCCGGCTGGCCATGGCGCCCGTGACCACCAGGGCCGGACTGTTCCACAGCGCCGGCGCCGGCGCTCGCGTTCGCCCGGCCGCCTGGGCGTGCAGGCGCCTGAGCCAGCTCTGCGGTTCTTGTTCCGGGCGCAGGATCTCCCCGAGGGCGCGTCGGACGGGCTCGGGCCCGACGTTTCGGTCGAGGGGCCTGTCGGCCCGCGTCTGGCGCGTGGCGAACTCGACGACGGCGCGCTCGGTCAGGTAGATGTGGCCGCGGAGCCCGCTCTCGGCCAAGCGCGCCTCGAGCCGGCGCAGAACCGTCCGGCGAGCGGTCGGTCCTCGGCTTGCGAGGTCCGCCGGCGTGCCGGCGCTGATCGTCAGCCGGTCTGTCACCTGCCCCTGGTGCGCCATGGTGGAGTCGTGGCTGCTCATCGTGTCGGTCCGGAGTCCCGGTGAGGCGGCCGGCGGCCGTAGCGCTCGATGAGGAACAGGTCGGCTTCGGCCGCCATCGGCTCGGTGCCGTAGGTCAGCTCGTGCAGGCGCTCGGCTTCCCGCCGCGTGGTGACCCCGGCCGCTGTCAGCAGGACGTCGAGATCGGCCAGGTCGGGGGGGCGGCCTGCATGCATCTTCATCGCGATCAGCCGGTTCGTCGAGGCGCCGTGCACGGTCAGGTGCGAGTTGGCGTAGACGCGCCGCTCGCCCCGATCCGGATCCTCGGGCAGGTGGCGCAGGGTCACCGCCTCGTTCAGCCAGTACTTGCTCAAGCCCTCCTCGTCGGCGATCTCGGCGGCCGCTTTCGTGACGGCCTCGCGGCCGTGGCGGATGTGCGAGTCGACGTCGTCGGTCACCCGCTGGGCGTCGTGGGCGAGGGCCATCATCGCGCCGCCGACGATGTAGAGTTCGGCGTGCTGGTCAGCCTGCCTCAGCTTCTCGTTCAGCCGGTCGAACAGCTCGAGGAGCCGCGCTTTCGTGAGGGGCCCAGACATGGCGCTCTCCTCCCCGCTCGTCGAGGTTCCGTGGTTCGACGAAGGTGTTGTGCCGGATGAAGGCGGCCGGCGCGTTCGCCAGCGCCGTGCCTCGCTCGATGGGCCCGCGGCGGTAGACCCACGGCCGTTTCAGGAAGCGCTCGGGCGCCTGCGTCCACGCGGGCACGTCGTCGCCGTGCGTGGTGCAGGCGTGTTCGACGGTGGCGGCGATGACGGCGTCCCAGACGGTGCCGGTCAGGGGCGGCTCGACCGCGGCGAGGGCCCTGCGCGCGTCGTCGTCGATGCCGTGGTAGTAGCGGGTCAGCCCCTTGACGATGAGCCGCTCGAGGGTCGTCTCGTCCCGGCCGGCTTGGGCTTCGGCGGCGAGTTCGCTGAGCCTTGCCGCCGCGGTCCTCACGTGAACGCCGGCGCCAGTCTGCTTCAGTTCGGTCGCTTCCATTTCCGCCCGGGGGTAGCGGTGTCCAGAGTGTCGCACGTTTGGCCGCGTCATGGCCGGGCCGTCTCCGCGTGCCGGTCGCCTCCGTCTACTCTCAATCGGAATCCTCGCGAGGGAGAGAGAAGTGCGCCTCGCGCCGCCCAGGGCCGGGGTGAAGCTCCTTCGCCCGAGTAGTCCGCCGCTCCGAAGAGCTCCCGCTGCCGTAGCGCCGCATCGACCTCGGACGTTGTCGCCGGCCGGAATCCGCGGCCGTCGTCGACGTCGATCACGAACAATCCGAAGCTGCGTGGGGTCACCCGCCATCGACGGTCAGGCATGCTCAGTCTCGGCCGCGGACATTCGCGGCGATTCGCGTGGAGGGTCGACGAGGGGGGGCTGTGCCTCCCCGCGTCCTGTAGCCGCCCGCCATGCCCTCGCCGACGGGTTCGGGGTTCCTCGGTCCATCTTCGAGCCCCGGCCCATCGCCCTGCCCCCGACCACCGAACGCGTCGTCGGCCAGCTACACTCCGGGACTCGTCAACCGCGCGGCCGGCCGGAACTCGTGACCACGATGGACCTGGTGCTACACGGTGGGCAGGTTGAAGCATGACGAGAATGCGGTGCTGACGGAGCCAGAATGCGGGGGTGACGGAGACGAAGAGGAAGCCTACCCATTGTCATACAAATCAATGACAATGGGCCTTGCGGGGGGCTCCGCCCCCTCGACCCCCGAACGCGACGGTGGCGGCTGACGGGAGCGGCGGGGCCGCGCACAAGAGCTGCGGCAGTCGGCAGCCTTGCCGACGAGGAGCGCCGCCCCGCCGTGCCATCGCCTTGACCTCTGCCGCATCGGCTCCCAGCGCTCGGCTCGCATCGTGGGGATCGCCGCCCCTCGCCGGCTACCAGCGAACCTCGGCCAGGGGCGGCCGCGATGCGCAAGGCCGACCAGCCGGGCGAGACGACGGACCGCGGCTCGTGCCGGACGGCATCGCTCGCGCCCTCCGGAGGCCGTCGAGTCGCCGCAAGTCCGGAACCAGATGATCGTCGTTGCCGTTGTGCCTGCAGACGGTGAGCCTTCGGTTCGGGGCGGGCGGCGCGGGCGCCAGCGGCGAACGCCGGGTGACCGCCCATTCGGGAGAGTCAGGTTGGGGTAAGGGGCTGCCGAGCCCCAATGTGACGACGGTCGAGGTCATGCTCGCCGGGAGGTCCTCGCGGATGGTGGCGCCTTCCTACCTGTCGATGTGATGAGTCTTCGGCCGGCGTTCTTGGACCGCTTGTCGAATCACCTCGACAGTGTGTGCAACGCGGTCACGAGCTCGGTCAAGGCCTCGACCTGCTGCAGCAAGGCCCCGACCTGCTGCAGCAAGGCTTCGAGCTCCTCGGCCTGCCGCGTCTGCTCCTCTTCGAATTGCGTTGACAACGCCCGCAAGGCCGTCGTCAACTGCTCCTCGAGCTCGGTCATGGAGCACCCTCACTCGCTCGGCAGCTCGAAGGCAGAACGCCCTCGCAACGTCAACGGCCGAGATGTCGCTGTCCCGTAGGGCAGCACCACGAACCGCATCCCGTCGACCTCGTACAGCCCGGTTCCCCACGTCGTGTCCTGCAGTTGGTCGCGCGTCTCGATCGCCTCTGCGATCTGCGTGCGAAGTGAGTCCAGCAGGTCGAAGTCGCTCCGAATCTCCGACGACAACGACCGCATCAGGACCCAACTCCCGACGGAGATGCCGAGCGAGAACATCAGGCCTGTCATGAGGGACACCGCCCACCGGCGCAGCAGCAGTCGGTACACCGTCGCGCTCGCTGTCGCCGCGGTCGCTTCGACTGACCGCAGGTTCTCGCGAACCCTCTCGGTCGCGGCGGCCGCGAAGTTGTCCAGTTCGGCGCGCACCTTTTCGGTCGCGGCCGTCATATCGGTCTCGATGGTACTCAGCGCGTCGGCGACGATCTTCGTCGACTGCTCGCCAAGCCTCTGCAGCTCGCGCTGCGTCGTCTCCGCGATCTGCTGATCTTCGGTCCGTCTCCGGCTCCGCAGCCGCTCGCTCAAGTCTCTCTGCGTTGAAGTCATGCTCGTATAGCAGTCCTTTCAGCCGCCAGCGGTCTCCAGTGCCCGGATCGCGGACCGTCACGTAGTGCGGGCCTTGGCGCGTCACTTCGAGCTCCGCCTCTTCCAGCGCCGCGACCACGCCGGCGCGGTCGCCGACCGTACCGGCGACCACGCGGTCGATCAGGTACTTCCCGATCACCTCGCGCGGGTCGGGCTCGACCTGCAACCCGGCCCGCAGCGTCGCCGCATCCCGATACGCCCGGTGCGGCGTGAGCCGATACGCCCGCGCCCGCTCCGGGTCGTCCGGCCGGCTCCAGCCGTTCTCGAAGTTGAAGCCGTCGCGGAGCGCGTCGAAGGTCTTCTGCCAGCCGGGCGGGGCGATGTTCAGACTGAGGCCGGTCTCCAGATCGCAGCGAGCCGCGAAGATGTGCACGTGCACCCCGCTGCCGTGGTCACGATGCAGGATGGCCGACCAGGCGTAGCGGTCCGGATCGAGGCCGGCCCAAGCGCTCTTCTCGAAGTCGTCGATGACCCTCTCGATCTGGGCCTGGGTCGGGTTGTCCTCCGGAGCCCAGGCGATCACGCCCGACGTGTAGCGGTGTTTGAAGGCGAGGGCGTCGGCGATGGCGGCGACCTGGTCCGGATCGCCGCAAAGGACCTCGACCGCCGCACGGTCCTTGCCGGCGGCGTTCTTGTCGCTGAGCAGGTAGTCCGCGGCCGCAGCGGCCGACCCCTTGCCGTGAGCGACGAACCTGATGAGCATCAGCCCTCCGGCGGGTTGGGCCGGGCGAGGTCCAGCACCGCCTGGTCGATGGCGATCAGGTGGACGATCACTTCGACGGCATCGGCCGCTGCCTTGTGGCCGTTGACCCATCTCGCGATCTGGTTCAAGTTGCGCCCGATGCGTGCGATCTCTCGCGTCCGCTCACGCTCGACTGCGGCCCCGGCCGGGGTCCACCTGCCGGTGCGGGTCATCGCCTGACGCAGCAGGCCGGACGACGAGACGCCGGCGGCCCTGGCGTTCGAGCGCCACGCCTTGAGCTCGCCCGGCGAGACTCGGGCCTGGACGAGGCAGGTACGCAGCGCGGCGCGGCGCCTGGACTTCCGCTTGCCGAGCGAGGAGTCGTCCTTGGCCATCGACCGCGCTGGACTAGCGGGCGGATCCAGCTCGCTCCCGGCTCTCCATCCACTCGAGGATCTCGTCCTCGAACCAACGGACGCCCCTCTTGCTGATGCGAATCGGCTTCGGGAACAGGCCCTTCGGCATGAGAACGTATATGGTCGATCGCGCCATGCCGGTCATGTGCTCAACTCCCCGACGGTTGACCAGTCGTCTCCCTCTTCTTGTCTCCATCGGCTGACTCCAGTCGTCGGAAGATCCTCTCGATCAAGGCCAGGAAGGCCTCGGGGGAATCACGATCCAGGTGGCGCAACTTGTTCCAGGCGATGGTTCTCCTGACGCACTCGGGCGCGTCCCGGGTCAACTCCTGCTGCTTGTCCTCGATCCACAGTTGAGTCAGCCTCTGTTCGTCGACGTCTTCCATGTGGCTCACCCGGACCTGCACGATCGTCGGGAAGAGCTCCTCGAACGAGAGGCGCTCTTCGATCAGGTCGCCCAGCAGGCGTCGACGCTCGACCTGAGTAGGCGTCTCAGGGTCGACGATGAACACACGGCTTTCGCCGCGTCGCAGCCATGCCCCCTTCAGGTCGCGATTGCTGACTCGGAGCGCGCGAATGGCCGCGTCGAGGATCTCCACGTGTCGCTTCTTGAGCCGCACGACGACGGTCTGGTCGTCGTCGGGTGTAGGTGGTCTTCCGGTTTTTGCCATCTCTCCCCTCTTCGGTTGGGGCTGGCAATGCCACAACGATTGATTTTCTAGATCAACAACAATCTGTTTCAAGACTGAATAGTCGAGTGGCAGGCCGAGAGAGGGGCAGCTGACGCGCGGTCGTGCGCCGACCGCCGGCGGCGGGGCTCTGTGGCGGTAGTTGGAGTCGCGAGCAGGACCCGTCGGAATCGTCTCGGTCCGGTCTCAGGAGGGGCTCGCGGTCAGGACCCGGCAGTGCGAGTCGGTCGCGGGACCAGTCCGGCCTCTAGGTAGGCCGCTCACTCGCCCGTCAACCGTCGCCGCCGGTCGAAGAGCGTCGACCGGGCGTATGCGGCTTCCACCTTGTACTTGGCGGCGTGTACGAGCGCGGCCTCGACGACCTTCCGCGGGCGATGGTCGGGGGAGACGTACCATTCGAGGCTCCCCGGCCCTCGAGGGCGTGCCTCGGGTTGCGCCAGCCGACCCTCGCAGCGCGTCCGCCAGCAGTTGTGAGCCTGAACGGCTGGTTCGGCACCGACGCGACCTGGCCCGCATCCCTCGCCGGTTAGGGTGAACATCGCCTAGAATTCGGGACGCTGGATGCCTGCGAGCGCGACTCGGCAGCCCGCACGGACGCCATGGATGCAACCTCGCCCCGCTGGCAGGCGATCACGGACTCCGAGTTCCCCTGGGAGCGGGACGCGCTAGCCTTCGTGCGCGACCGGCTGCCCGATCACGACCCGTACCGCGCCTGGGCGAACTTCGAGTTCATCGCCGACGACGGGTCGATCAACGAGGTCGACCTGCTCGTCCTCACGACGAAGGGCTTCTACCTCGTCGAGATCAAGAGCCGCCCCGGCACCGTGGAGGGCGACCAGGGCACGTGGACCTGGCGGCACGACGGGCGCCCGCAGACGGTCGACAACCCGCTGCTGCTCGCGAATCGCAAGGCGAAGAAGCTGATCTCCCTCCTGCGTCGACAGCCGGCGCTGCGGAAGAAGGCGGCGAGTCCGTTCCTGGAAGCCCACGTGTTCCTGTCGCACGAGGACGTCGACTGCCGCCTCACGGCGGACCTGCGAGAGCGGGTGCATCGCCGCGATACCGGCACGGGACGAGACGAGCGCCCCGGGATTGTCGCGGCTCTCGTCCGGCACAGCGCTGGTACGCCGCCCCGCTCGCGGCCTGACCGGCCGATGGCCAAGGCAATCAGCCGCGCCATGCAGGAAGCCGGCATTCGCAAGTCGCAGCGCTCCAAGCGCGTGGGCGACTACCGGCTCGACGAGCTCCTCTTCGAGGGGCCGAACTATCAGGACTGGACGGCCCGTCACGCCGCCATCGACCGAGAACACGCGAGGGTCAGGATCTACGCGATTCCCCCGGCCGCCTCGGATGAGGAGCGGTCGGCGCTGCAGCGGGCAGCGCGACGAGAGTACCAGGTCCTGCTCGACGTACGGCACGAGGGCATCCTCAAGGCCAAGACGTACACCGACCACGTCCACGGTCCGGCGCTGGTTTTCGAGCACCGTGAAGGCTGCCAGCGCTTCGACCACTGGCTCGCCGAGCGGGCCGCCGGCCTCGATGTCGATACGCGTCTCCACCTGCTCCGTCAGATCGCGGAAGCCGTGCACTTCGCCCATGCGAAGCAACTGGTTCACCGCGCGCTGTCGCCCCAGAGCATTCTCGTGGTCGATCCGGAAGCCCGGCAGCCACGGGTCCAGGTCTTCAACTGGCAGACCGGAGCGCGCCATGCTCTCGACGCCGGGACGCCCGGACCGACCACGACGGGGGCCAGCCGGCTCGACGCTATCGTCGAAGAAAGCGCCTGGGTCTACATGGCTCCCGAGGCGATTACCGAGCGCGGGGCCACCGGCGAACAGCTCGATGTCTTCTCGCTTGGCGCCCTGGCGTACCACCTCTTTTCGGGTCGCCCGCCGGCGTCGAGCCTCGTCGAGATGACCGATCGGCTGCGGCAGGAACAGGGTCTGCAGATCTCGTCCGTCCTCGACGGTGCGGGGGAGCGCCTTCAACTGCTCGTGCAGTATGCGACGCATCCCGAGGTGACGGTCCGGCTCGGATCGGTCGGCGAGTTCCTGAAGGAGCTCGAGCACGTCGAAGACGAGCTCACCCGGCCCGAGGAGCGTTCCCGCCCCGATCCTCTCGATGCCCGCTCAGGCGACGAGCTCGAGCACGGCCTCGTCATGAAACAGCGCCTCGGAAAGGGTTCGACGGCGCTCGCCCTTCTCGTCGAACGCGACGGACGGGAGCACGTGCTGAAGGTGGCGCTGTCTCGGGAGCACAACGAGCGCCTTCACGCGGAGGCGGACGTCATGCGCCGCCTGCGACATCAGTACATCGTGGAGTTGCATGACGTCCTGACGTTCCATGACGGCACGGGCAGCGAACGGGTGGGCCTGCTCATGGCACGGGCGGGCGACGCCACGCTTGCCGACCGCCTGCGCGACGAAGGGCGCCTCCACCTGGAACTGCTGGAGCGGTTCGGCGAGGACCTGCTGGCCACCATCGACTGGCTGGAGCAGAAGGGCATTCCGCATCGCGACATCAAGCCCGAGAATCTCGGCACCGCCAAGGTCGGGAACCAGCTCCACCTCGTGCTCTTCGACTTCTCGCTGGCGCGCACGCCGGCCGAGAACATCCTGGCCGGGACGCGCCACTACCTGGACCCGTTCCTCCAGACGCGCAAGCCGCCGCGCTGGGACACTCACGCGGAGCGGTTCGCGGCCGCCGTGACGCTGTATCAGATGGCCGCCGGATCGCTGCCGCGCTGGGGCGACGGCCAGAGCGAGCCCGCCGTCCTCGATTGCGAAGCGACGATCGAGGCGGACGGGATCGAGCCGGCGATTCGCGACGACCTGGCCGCTTTCTTCGAGAAGGCGCTGCGCCGAGACTATCGCGAGCGCTTCGACAACGCCGAGGAGATGCTGCGCGCTTGGCGTCAGCTCTTCCTGGCGGCGACACGGTCCGAGACCGACACGGACCCCGGGGATGCAGCGCATCCATTCGGGGGGCTGGAGCAGGCCCGCCTTGACACCCTGCTCGGCGCCATGGGACTCAGCGCACGCGCCATGAACGCGGTCGAGCGGATGGGCGTCCGCACGGTTCACGACCTGCTGCAGTTCCCGTTGGTCCAGGTGAACCGCATGCGCGGCGTCGGCAATCGTACGCGGCGCGAGCTCACGGAGCTGACCCGGCGGTTGGCCGAGCAATTCCCCGACGCGGCGGGAGCGCCCAAGGTCCTCTCCACTGGGAGCGACGCGGCGGTTCACGCCGAGACGGGCCAGGCGAGCGTGGACGAGTTGCGGCGGCTGCTTCTGCCGGCCGGCCGAACCGCGCAGTCGCGGCGCGACACCGGGCTGGCGGCGGCCCTACTGGGACTGCGCGGCGACGAGCTGGCCGGGCCCTGGCCGAGTCAGAGCGACGTTGCCCGGGCGCTCGAAGTCACGCCGGTGGCGGTCAGCCAGACGGTGGCGCGATCGCGCCGGCGCTGGATGAAGCTCGCTGCGCTGACCCGGCTCCGCCACGACGTCGTCGAGATGCTCGCGGCGCATGGGAACGTGATGACGCGGAAGGAGCTTGCGGCCGCGCTCCTCGCACGCCGCGGCTCGGTCCAGGAAGAGCCCCTCCGCTCCTGCCACGCGGGCGCGTGCGTGCGCGCCGCAGTCGAGGTCGAGAGTCACCTCGCCACTCCGCGCTGGACGGTGCGCCGCATCGACGGCCCCGCCGGAGTCCTGCTGGCGCGCGACACCATCGACGACCGCGGCGAGGCCTGCATCGACGGCCAGAAGCTCGCCGACTTCGCCCAACGCCTCGGCCGCGCCGCCGACAGGCTGTCGGCCGCCGATCCGCTGCTCTCGCCGGCGCGGGCCCTGGACGCGCTGCAGGCGGTGGCCGCGCCGGCGGGGGTCGCGCCCTTGGCGCCGAACCGGCTGCTCGCCCTCGCCGCCGCCGTTTCTCAGAACGCCGCGCTCTCCAGTCGGCTCGAGCTGTATCCGCGCGGCATGGCGGCCGACCGGGCGCTTCGGCTCGCGCTGGGAGCCCTCGCGGGTGCCCGCAACCTCACCCCCGAGGAAGTCCGTCGACGCGTGGCCGGGCGCTATCCCGAATCGGCGCCCCTGCCCGACCGACCCGACCTCGACACGCTGCTCCGCGACGCGGGCAGCGAGCTGTGCTGGACGTCGGACGCGGCCGACGGGCGAGGGGCGTACCGCTCGGATTTCCGCCGCTTCGTGACCATCGGCTCGGCCACGAGCTATACCCACGCCAGCCACGGCACGGCGCGGGTCGCCGAGGCAGGACCGTCGGAATGGGGCGATACCGACGCCTTCGACGAGCGGTTGCGGCGCGCCCTGCAGAACCGCGCGTTCCTCGCCCTCACCGTGTCGCCCCGCCGGCTGGCGGCCGCCGAACGCGCCCTGGCCACGGCGTTCGCCATCGACGCCCGCAGCGCCGACGAGCTGCTAATCCGCCACATGAAGGCCGCCGCCGGCGAAGCCGGCGCCGACTGGCGCATCGTTCTCCGCGCCGACTGCGAGCCGCGCGGCAGCACCGACTGGGCCACCCTCATGCGTCTGGTCAGCCACCGCGCCCTGCCGCGCGTACGCGCCGAGCTGGCCGCCGCGCCGCGCCCGGTGCTGCTGACGAACCTCGGCCTGCTGGCCCGCTACGACCAGATGACGTTCCTCGACGGACTGCGGGACGCCGCGGGCCGCCCGGAAGGACCGCCCGGTATCTGGTTGCTCGTTCCGTCCGATGCGCAGGAGTCTCGTCCGATGGTCGACGGCAGGCCGGTCCCCGTATTCACGGCGGCGCAGTGGGCCCGCATTCCCGCCGCGTGGCTCACCGCCCGGCGCCCGGCGCCGCTAGCCCGGATTTCTCACCGGTGGTGAACAAGAGACTGCCCGTAATGGCGTAAAGTGTTGTTGTGGCAATAACTTCAAGCCATGCACGGAGGCAGCCCCTTGTCGACACAGTGTACGCGAAGTAAGCCACCAATCCAGCTGGAGTTTCCTCGGGTCGGTCGTCGTCGGCTGGTCGCCAGCTTCGAGGGCGGAACGATCACTTCCAATGCCGGGGCATTGCTGCTGCGGGCGGTTGAAAGGTGCACCGACGTGTGCCGACGCGCGGCGCAGTGCTTCCAGGACTACCGGGACCCAAGCTTGATCGAACACACGGTCGAGGACTTGGTGACCCAGCGTGTGATGGCCGTCGCGTTGGGCTACGAAGATCTGAACGACCATGACACCCTGCGGCGGGACCCGCTGTTGGCGGCTGTCGTGGGCAAGGCGGACCCGACGGGCGAGAACCGGGTGCGGCCGTCAGACCGGGGGGCCGCGCTGGCGGGGAAGAGCACGCTGAACCGGCTGGAACTGGTCGGGCCGAAGGACGCCGAGGCTGACCGGTACAAGAAGGTGACCTATGACGAAGCGGCGCTCGACGCCCTGCTGGTAGACGTGTTCATCGAGTCGCACCCGACGCCGCCGGCGCGCATCGTGCTGGATGTCGATGCGACGGACGATCCGCTGCACGGTCAGCAGGAAGGACGGTTCTTCCACGGGTACTACGGGAACTACTGCTATCTGCCTCTGTATATCTTCTGCGGGGCGCATGTGCTCTGCTCGCGGTTGCGGCCCTCGAACATCGACGGGGCGGCGGGCGTGGTGGACGAGTTGGCGCGGATTGTGGAGCGGGTGCGGCAGGCATGGCCGTCGGTCCCCATCGTGGTTCGGGGGGACTCGGGGTTCTGCCGAGACGAGCTGCTGAACTGGTGCGAAGAGCATGCGGTGGACTACGTCATCGGCTTGGCGAAGAACGTTCGGTTGAAGGAACAAATCGCGCCCGAACTGGCGCAGGCCCAGGCGCAGTGCGAGGAAACCGGGGTGGCCGCGCGGGTGTTTGCGGACTTCCGCTATCGCACGCGCAAGAGCTGGAGCCGGGAGCGCCGGGTGGTCGGCAAGGCCGAGCATCTGCCCGCGGGCGCCAATCCACGCTTCGTGGTGACATCGCTGCCGCCGGACACCTTGGCGGCGCAGGCGTTGTATGAGGATTTCTACTGTGCCCGCGGGGACATGGAGAACCGCATCAAGGAACAGCAACTGGCGCTGTTTGCCGACCGGACCAGCAGTGCGACGCTGCGCGCCAACCAACTGCGCCTGTACTGGGCCACGTTGGCCTATGTCCTGCTCCAGCAGCTCCGCGACCGGGGGCTGGCGGGCACCCGGCTCGCCCGCGCCCAATGCGATACGCTACGGCTGCGGCTGCTCAAGATCGGCGCCCACGTCCGCGTCACCGTGCGGTGCATCTGGGTGGCGCTGTCCGAGCTGGCGCCCGACGCCGATCTGTTCATCATGGCCGCTCAACGTTTGCGCTCGCCGCCCGACCCGGCCTGACGGTCGGCCAGGTGGCGGCATACGTTCACGACTGCAGGGGGACACGGGGTCCTTTCGCGTGTGGTGTGCTAACCGGGCCGATTTTGGCGCCACGCGCACGTCGTCGCCCACATCCAGACCACCGCCGGCGTCCGATATGGCCGCCCGGAACCCCAGCCGCGCCGCATCAGGCCCGATCTCGACGAGCTGTGAGAAATCCGGGCTAGGGGACCCGTCATCCTCACCGGACGAACGACACGATTGCTGAAACCATTGACGACCCATGTGTGACGTGAGGACCGCGCCCGGCGCTACCCGCGTCAGGGGAGACACGGCGTGATCGACAAAGACCGGCTGCTCGCCGACCTGAAGCGCCTGCGGTCGGACCTGGAGGACGACCTGCGGGCGCGTTGCGGGGAGGAACCCCGGTTGGAGGCACACCTTCAGGGCGTGCACCGCGAGGCGGTCGCGCACGAACGCACCGCCGAGACCTACGATTCCTGGCGCGACGAGCATCTCACCCAGGTGGCCGTGGCCTGGATTCTCGGCTGCGTCTTCGTGCGGTTTCTCGAGGACAACGCGCTCGTCGACCCGCCGCGGCTGTCAGGCCCCGGCGCCCGGCGCCAGCGGGCGCTCGACGAGCACACCCTCTACTTCCGGGCGCACCCCGAAGAGAGCGACCGCGATTACCTGCTCCACGTCTTTCGCGCGGTGGCCGCGCTGCCCGTCGCCGACCGCATCTTCGACGAGGCTCACAATCCCATCTGGTCGCTCGAACAGCCGGGCGAACAGTTCCGCGCCCCCTCGGGCGACGCCGCCGGCCGCCTCCTTGGCCTGTGGCAGCGGATCGATCCCGATTCCGGCGCCCTCGCGCACGACTTCACCGATCCGGCCTGGGACACGCGCTTCCTCGGCGATCTCTATCAGGACCTGTCCGAGAGCGCGCGCAAGCGGTACGCGCTGCTCCAGACGCCGGAGTTCGTGGAGGAGTTCATCCTCGACCGCACGCTCGAGCCCGCCGTCGAGGAGTTCGGCTTCCGCGAGGTGCGCCTGATCGACCCCGCCTGCGGCTCGGGACACTTCCTGCTCGGCGCCTTCCGAAGGCTGGATGCACTCTGGGCGAAGCGCGAGCCCGGCACGAACCCTCGCGACCGGGCGAGCCGGGTTCTAGACCAAGTGGCGGGGGTCGACCTGAACCCGTTCGCGGTCGCGATAGCCCGCTTCCGCCTGTGCGTCGCCGCCCTCCGTGCGGCGGGCGTGCGCCGCCTCGCCGACGCCCCCGCGTTCCAGACCCACGTGGCGACCGGCGACTCCCTGCTCCATGGCCCACGTGCCGGGAGCGTCGGCGCCCGCCAGGAGTACCTCGATCCCGAACACGATCCACTGGGTCACGTCTACCGCACCGAGGACGGTCCGGCGTTGCGGGCGATCCTCGGCCGGCGCTACCACGTAGTGGTCGGCAACCCGCCCTACATCACACCGAAGGACAAGGCGACCAACGACGAGTACCGGAAGCGCTTTGGATCCTGCCATCGGAAGTACTCGCTCGCCGTCCCGTTCACCGAGCGTCTCTTCGACCTCGCCCGTGCCTCCGCGACCGCCTCGGCGGAGGCGGCAGGGTTCGTGGGGATAATCACCGCCAACTCGTTCATGAAGAGGGAGTTCGGTAAGAAGCTGATCGAGACGTTCATCCCGCGGTGGGACCTGACCCACGTGGTGGACACCTCCGGCACCTACATCCCAGGGCACGGGACGCCCACGGTGATCCTCTTCGGGCGGCACCGCCGGCCGGTCGAGCGGAGTGTGCGCGCCGTGATGGGCATCCGTGGCGAGCCCGCCATACCAGAGAACGCAGCAGAGGGGCTTGTCTGGTCGGCGATCGTGGCGCAAATCGACCGACCCGAGTCCCAGGGTGACTTCGTGAGTGCCTCGGACGTGCCGCGTGAGCGCTTTCAGACGCATCCGTGGAGCATTGGCGGAGGCGGGGCAGCGGAGCTGAAGACCCTGCTCGACGACACCGGCGCAATACCGCTCGGCCAGGTCGCAGAATCCATAGGCATTACATCGTTCACACTGGAAGACGACATTTATCTATTGCCTGCCGATGCGGTTCGACGCCGCGGCCTGCCGGCCGATCACATTCGCTCAATGGTCGTCGGCGACGCCATTCGTGATTGGGCGCAGCAACCCGTCGAACCCGCCGTGTTTCCGTATGATGCCATGTTTCGGCCGATTCCCAAGGATGCCGAGCATCCCATTCTTCGATACTTGTGGCAGGCGCGCGCAAGTCTTGCGAACAACCGGATGTTCGGCGGGAAAACCAAGACGCAGGCAGGGCTCCGGTGGTACGAGTACGGACGGCTGACCAGTGACAAGCTGCGGTCCCGTTTCTCAATCACATTCGCCGACGTTGCAACCCACAACCACTTCGTGCTTGACCGAGGGGGCAAGGTCTTCAAGCGAACGGCACCGGTGGTCAAGCTGCCAGCGGATGCGACTGAAGACGATCATCGCGGATTGCTTGGTCTGCTCAACAGCTCTACCGCGTGCTTCTGGATGAAGCAGATGTTCCACAACAAGGGCGGTGGTGGAATCGGCGGCGGACTTGCGTCGGAAGGGTGGGAGCAGTTTTATGAGTCTCCTGAAACAGGTGTGGGTAGGGATGGCCCCAGTTCGATGCCGCCCCAGCCAGAAAAACCCCCGCGTTCGCGGGCTCTGCTTCGCCCCGTGACCCCCGCACGTCAGGCCCACGCGCCGACTGCTCCTCGCGCGTCCGGCGTGAAGTCGTCGACGGCCGGGACGCCCCCGTCCAGGCCGGGCCGCAAGGCCCATAACTGCTCTCTGAGCGGAGGGACGGCCGGCGTGTCATCCGAAGGACCGGAGCGCAGCGGAGGACGCGCGTAGCGCGTTGACACGCCGGCCGTCCCGTAGCTACCCCGCCCCACATCCGCAGCAAGCCACCGCACGCCCGCCCCGGAAGCGGAATCCGCGGGTCAGTTCCGAGCTGCCTTTTCGCCGTCAGCCGCGCCTCGTGGACCCGCCGAATCGGCTCCGATTCCACCCACACCTGTTTTAGGAGAGCCAGTTTTATGCGTTCGATGGAACGAAGCTGCAGAAGTTCCCCGTCGCGGATGACCGCCCGCTTGACCTTGCGCGCGATCTCGATGTTCTAGCACGGGAACGGACCAAGGTGCTCCCGGGAGCCGCGGTCATGCCAACGGCGCCCACCGCTGACTCCCTGCGAGCCGCTCGCGCTCGCGCCCGCGGAATCGCCGAGCGTATGATCGCCCTGCAGGAAGAGCTCGACTGGCGCTGCTACCGGCTCTACGGCGTGATTGACGACGACCTCTGCATGCCTTCCGCCGACGTGCCCGCCATCCGCGCCGGCGAGCGCGCCTTCGAGATCGTCCTCGCGCGGAAGATGGCCGCCGGCGAGGTGCAGACGAAGTGGTTCGAGCGGCACCGCTCGACGCCCATCACCAAGATCCCCGCCCACTGGCCGGCCGAATACCGGGAGCTGGTCCGGCGGCGCATAGAGGCCCTGGAGAACAACCCCAACGTCGCCCTGGTCGAACAGCCTGAGCACAAGCGCCGCTGGAACGACGAGCCGTGGGAGGCGCAGCAGGAACGGGCGCTACGGGGCTGGCTGCTCGACCGGTTGGAAGCGCCGTCGCTCTGGTCAGAGCCGCGCCTCACGACTACCGCCACGCTGGCCGACCAGATGCGGGACGATGTCGAGTTCCTGCAGGTGGCCGCGCTGTACACGGGACGTGCCGACTTCGACGTCGGGAGGTTGGTGGCCCGACTGGTGGAGGACCAAAGCGTCCCGTTGTTCCCGGTGCTGCGCTACAAGCCCTCCGGGCTCCGCAAGCGCGCGGTCTGGGAGCGCACCTGGGTGTTGCAGCGGATCGAGGACGCCATCGACGCGCGGGTCGCCCTTCCCGCGGCGAACCCTGATCGTCTCACGCCGGAAGCCGCAGCGACGCTCAAGGAGGCCGAGGTCGGCGCCGTCCCCGTCCCGCCGCGCTATGCTTCGGCCGACTTCCGCAAGGGCGGCTGGTGGCGCCTGCGAGGCAAGCTCGACGTGCCGAAGGAACGCTTCGTCAGCCTGCCGGGCTGCGAGCGCGACGCCGACCCGTCGCTGGTCGTCGCCTGGGCGGGTTGGAACGCGCTGGAGCAGAGCCGGGCCGTCGCCGGGTACTTCAGCCGGATGCGGGAGCAGGAGGGCTGGACGGCGGAGCGGCTGGCGCCCCTCCTCGCGGCGCTGCTGGAGCTGCTGCCGTGGGTACGGCAGTACCACAACACGCCGGACCCCGAGTTCGACATCGGGATGGGCGACTACTTCGAGGCGTTCATCGACGACGAGGCGCGGGCGCTCTCGCTGACCCGCGAGTCGCTCCAGGACTGGGCACCGCCGGGCGGCGGGACGGGGCGAGGCCTCCGCAGAAGAGCCACGTGACCCGGGCGGAAATCCTTGTGGCGATTGCCGCCGCGCCGGCCGGCGCGGCATAATCACCATGATGGATCGAGAGCTGCTGGACAGCATGGTCGGGCGCATCGTCGAGAGCATCGTCGACGCGGTGGCGCCGGAGAAGATCATCCTGTTCGGTTCCGCCGCCCGGGGCGAGATGACCCCCTCGAGCGACCTCGACCTCCTCGTCGTGAAGGACCACTGTCATCAACGGAAAACGGCGGCGCTGATCTACCGCAACCTGCCGAGGCCGCGTCCTCCGGTGGACGTCGTGGTCGTCTGGCCGGAAGATCTCCGTCGGCACAAGGACTCCTATTGGCTCGTGATAGCACCGGCGCTGCGGGAAGGCAGGACGGTCTATGAATCAGCGCCGGGCGCTTGAAGCGAGCGCCGCGCCACTGTGGATCGACGAAGCGCGGGATCACTTGAAGATCGCCGGCAAGCACGAGCCCGGCCTGAACCTGCGGCTGTTGTGCTCCGAGGCGCACTTGGGGGCGGAAAAGGCGGTCAAGGGCGTGATGATCGCGCGCGGCGAAGTGTTTCCGTACACGCACGACATCGGCCTGCTGCTCGACCGGGCGGCACGGATCGGCGAGGCGATTCCCGACGATGTCCGCAAGGGCGAGGCGCTGACGCTCTACAGCGGCGGCGGGAGGTACCCGAACACGGCGGACGAAAGGGCAACGACAACGAGAGAGGAATACGACGAGGCTATGCAGGCCGCGGCCGCCGTCGTCGGCTGGGCGGCCCGGCGTGTCGAGGCGCTCGTTTCGAAGGCTGACAAGGCGGGAACGGACATCCTCCACTCGCAGGGGTCGGTGACGGCGAACGGAGGAATTGACCCGGCATGACGCCGCTCCGCGACCTGATCGACATCCCCGAGCGGGTGCACCGCGACGACTTCGTCCTGCGGCTCGCCGAGGGCGTGGCGAAGCCCGCAGAGACGCTCCGCACCTACGTCGTGACGCCGCAGCTCGCCGACGCCTTCGACCGGGCCCTCGATCTCATCAAGGGCGCGCTGGAGAACGGATCGAGCAAGGCGGCTTACCTGCACGGGAGCTTCGGCAGCGGGAAGAGCCACTTCATGGCCGTGCTCCACCTGCTGCTGCAGCAGCAAGCGGAGGCCCGCGCCACCGAGGGTCTGGAGGGCGTCGTCACGCGGCACGACGACTGGCTCGCCGGCCGGCGCTTCCTGCTCGCGCCCTATCACATGATCGGCAAGCCGAGCCTCGATGCGGCGGTGCTGGGGGGCTATGCGGCGCGGGTCGCCGAGCTGCACCCCGACGCGCCCACGCCGGGCGTCTATCGCAGCGCGGGGCTCTTCGAGGACGCACGCCGCCTGCGGGCGGAGATCGGCGACGAGACGTTCTTTGCCCGCGTGAACGAGACCGCCGCGAGCACCGCCGGGGCCGCCGCCGGCTGGGGCAATCTGTCGGCGCGGTGGGACGCCGCGAGCTTCGAAACGGCGCTCGACGCCCCGGCCGGGGCCGAGGAGCGCAGCCGGCTGGTCGCGGCGCTGATCGACTCGTTCTTTCGCGGCTACCGCGACGTGGCGCGGGGGAGCAACGAGGCGTTCGTCCCCCTCGACGAGGGGCTGGCGGTGATCGCGCGACACGCGCGCGACCTGGGCTACGACGCCTTGGTGCTCTTTCTCGACGAGCTGATCCTGTGGCTCGCCACCCACGCCGCCGATCTCCGCTTCCTCAACGAGGAGGGTCCGAAGGTCTCGAAGCTCGTCGAGGCGGAGACGGCCGGCCGGGCCATCCCGATCGTCAGCTTCGTCGCGCGCCAGCGCGACCTGCGCGAGCTGGTGGGCGAGCAGGTGACGGGCGCGCTGAAGCTCGGCTTCGCCGACGTCCTGCAGTGGTGGGAGGCCCGCTTCGAGCGCATCACGCTTGAAGACCGGAACTTGCCGGAGATCGCCGCGCGCCGCCTGCTGCGCCCACGGAACGAGGCGGCGCGCCGGCAGATCGACGACGCCTACACGCAGACCGAGAAGGTGCGCCGGGACGTCTTCGAGACCCTGCTGACCCCGCGCGCCGACACCGCCGCATTCCGCAAGGTCTACCCCTTCAGTCCGGCCCTGGTCGAGACCCTGGTCGCGGTTTCGTCGCTCCTCCAGCGCGAACGGACGGCGCTGAAGGTCATGCTCCAGATCCTGGTCGACGGGCGCGAGACGCTCGACCTCGGCGAAATCGTGCCGGTCGGCGACCTCTTCGACGCGCTGGCCGAGGGCGACGAGCCGTTCACCGAGAGTGCGCGCCACCACTTCGAGAACGCGCGGAACCTCTACCGCCGGAAGCTTCTCCCGCTCATCGAGAACCGGCACGGGATCTCGAAGGCGGAAGCGGCGGCGCGGCCGAAGGACGACAGGACGGCCCGCGCCCTCCGCGCCGACGATCGGCTCGCCAAGACACTGCTGCTGTCGGCCCTGGCCCCCGAGGTCGACGCGCTGAAGAACCTGACCGCGGCGCGGCTCGCGGCCCTCAACCACGGGTCCATACGGACCCCGATCGAGGGACGCGAGGGCCAGGAAGTGCTGCGGCGCTGCCGTGCCTGGGCGGCCGAGATCGGGGAAGTCCGGATTGGCGACGACCCGGCCAATCCGATCATCGCCATCCAGCTCTCGGCCGTCGACACCGAGAGCATCCTCGCCGACGCCGGGCGGCACGACAACGCCGGCAACCGGCGCCGCCTGATCCGCGAGGTCCTGTTCGACGCGCTCGGCATCGAGAACCGCGACGATCTCGTTC
Organism: Vicinamibacterales bacterium; assembly: GCA_965206705.1. Taxonomy (GTDB): domain Bacteria; phylum Acidobacteriota; class Vicinamibacteria; order Vicinamibacterales; family UBA8438; genus JAJEEA01. The sequence goes on from CBDBKJ010000005.1 coordinate 54,774, forward strand.
TCTACCACGAGGCGACGTGGCGCGGCACGCGGCGTCGATTCGAGGTGATCTTCTCCAACGTGCGGGAGCTGCCCGACGAGTCGCTGTCGACACGGGGGGACGAACGCAAGGTGGTCATCGACTTCCCCTTCGACGATCAGGGTCATACGCCGGCCGACGACCGGGCCCGCCTCAACGACTTCCGAGGACGCGATGCACGGGCGCGGACGCTGGTCTGGCTGCCGTCCTTCCTGAGCGCCCCGGCGCAGCGCGATCTCGGGACGCTGGTCCGCATCGACTACGTTCTGGCCGGCGAGCGTCTGCGCGACTTCGCGGCGCACCTCTCGCCGGTCGATCAGGCGTCCGCCCGCGAGCTCCTGCGGAACCAGCAGAGCCAGCTCCGGCAGCGCCTGATCCACTACCTGGAAGGCGCCTACGGCGTGGAGAGTCCCGTTCCCGAGTCGGTCGACGAATCGCTCTCGCCGACAGAGCACTTCCAGTCGCTCGATCCGGCGTTCGAGCCCCGCCCCCCCGCGCGGGCGAACCTGCGAAAGGCGCTCGAGAACCTGTTCGATCAGATGTGCGCTAGCCAGTACCCGGCGCACCCCGACTTCGGCGCGCCGGTGGGGACGGCGGCGCTGCGCCGCGTGCACGAGCAGGTGTCGCGCGCCGTGCAGGAACCGGAGGGACGCCTCGCCATCGACAAGCCGCTCCGCCCGTCGATGACGCAGATCGCCGCCCCGCTGCGGCTCGGCGAGATGGGCGAGACCCACTTCGTCGTCGGCCGCCACTGGTTCAGCCACTTCGAGCGGCTGGACAAGCCCCTCACCGTCGGCAAGCTCCGCGAGGCGATGGACCAGCCGCGGCGCATGGGACTGCCCACGCCCGCCGCCAACCTCGTCATCCTGATCTATGCGGATCAGGCCAATCTCGCGTTCCAGCGGCACGGAAGCCCGTGGCCGGCGCAGCTCGACGACCTGCCCGACGACGTCGTGCTGCGTGAAGAGGTGCTGCCGTCTGCGGACGACTGGACCACCGCCGTCGAACGCGCCGGAAAGGTGTTCGGGTTGACCGTGTCGCCTTTGCGCAACGCGAGCAACGCGAACGACCTGGCGGAGCGGCTCGGCGAGACTGCGACGAAGCAGAGCGCCGCCTGCGACGCATTGGTCGAACGACTCGCTTCCATTGGAGCGGAATTCTCGATCGAGGAGGATGCCGCCAAGCGTCTCCACACCGCCCGCGCGAGCCGCGCCCTCGTCCAGTCTCTGGCCGCTCTCCGCGGCCGGGCGCGGATCGAGAGGCTCGCAGAGATGCAGCCGGCAACCTCGCTGGAAGCGATGGGGACGAGCATCGCCAAGGCGGGGGAGGTCGTGGGCGTTCTGGAGCGAACCCACTGGCAGCTCTTCGCGCCGCTCTCCCGGTTGGCGGACGACCGTGCGGACGACGCACAGCGTCTTCGGCGCGAGCTCGCGGAGGCCCTGGCCGCGGACGAGTACGCCGAGGCGCTCGGCCGCCGATTGCCCGATCTCGGAAACCGGGCCGCCAATCTGCTGGCGCGCCCGCCAGCGCCGGCGCCGACACCGCCGCCCGGGCCAGGGGCCGGCCGAGGAACCGGCAGCGGTGGGGCTGCCGTACGCGAGGGGGCCGGCGGACAGGGCGAGGGCGGCACGGCGGTCGGGCCCGGCGGGGGCGGCGACACCATCGCCGTTCAGGGGTCGCGCGGCGATCTGGATTGCGAACGGCTACGCGAGGTAGCGGCGGGGCTCGAGGACTTGCTGCGCAAGCAACCGGGCGCGCGAATGGAGATCAACTGGAAGCTGCTGCACGACGGGAAGGACGGCCCATGACCGCCGTCCCATCGTTGGCGCAGGTACTCGCCCAGGTGAAGTCGATCCGCGACCGGTATCCGGACGCCCGCGCCATCGGCATCGGCCTGCCGGCCCTCGACGAGGCAGTCGCCGCGCCGCCCGCGCTGCGCGTCGGCGCCGAGGAACTTCCCGTTATCCGGAGCAGCTCGGTGCTGGCGTTGCGCGAACGCCTCGTCGACCTGCCCGCCGCCGGCCCGCCGCTCGTGGTGTTGACCGATCTGCCGGGGACCGAGCTGGGCGACGACCTGCGTGCGCGGCTCGCCCACCGCAAGCTGTTCTCGATCGAGGCGTGGCAGCTCGTGAAGGAACGGTTCAAGGCCCACTACGTCGACCCGCGCCTGGTCGAACGTCACGAGTGGGCGGCGCGGGCGCTGCTCGACGCGGAGCCCGAAGCCGGATACCCCCCGGTGCCGAGCGGTTTTCTGGACGCCGAGACGGCTTGGCGCCGGTTGTTCGAGGCTCTCACCGGCATCCCGCGCGGCGAGCGCGACCCCGAGGCGCTACTCGCGTGGACGCTGGACGACGAGCCCGTGCAGCGGCTGGACGCCCTGCCGGAAGCCGTGCGAACGGGGCTGGCGGTCGCGGCGGAGGACAGCGCGGGCCGCGCGGCGCGGGCGATTCTCGAGTGCGCGGGACGACTCGGGCGCCGGACCGTCGCCGTCGGCCTCGTGGCGCGGGTCCTGTTCGATACGGACGGGAAGGGGAACGAACGGGCGGCCAAGGCCAGGGGCAAGCTCGAGGCGTTGCTCGACCTGCACGACCTGGACCCGGGCCTCGCCCGCGGGTGGACGGCCGCAGCGGAACGGCTGGTGCGGCGCCGGCTCTCGCGTCCCGCGGAACCGGGGGGGGCCGGATCGCAAGGGCTGGTCGAGACGGTGCTCGCCGATGCCGACGACCTGCTCCAGAGCCTGGGAGCCGAGGACCTCGCGGGACGGAGCGCGATTCTGCGGGCGTCCATCGAGCAGCGTCTCGCCGATCTCGCGCGGGAGCTGCTGACGTTCGTCGAAGGCGAAGCGCGCGAGCTGCCGGACACGCTGAGAAACGCCGCGGATCGGGTGCTCGACCACGCGCTCTCCGCGGATGCACCGCACCGCACCGCCGGTGTCGAGATGGCCCTGAGGCTGTCCGGCTGGCTTGCGACGCGGCGCCGCGGCGGCGCCAGGAGCCGGCGCCCGTTCGGCGCGGTCGCGCGCGGCTATGGACGTGAAGGCAGTTTCGTCGACCGGGCGCGCGCCCGGCTCTGGGACGGCGACCCGTCGCCGGTCGTCGCGGAGGCGTACGCCGCCCTGGCGGAGCGGGCCGACGAGGCGCGCCAACAGGAGAACCGGGAATTCGGCAGGCTCCTGGCGGACTGGCCGGGTTCAGGACCGCACGAGCAGAGCCTGCTCGGCGTCGAGGCGGTGATCGACCGGTGCATCGCGCCCCTCGCCCGCGCGCAACCGGTGCTGGTCCTCGTCGTCGACGCGATGAGCATGGCGGTCTTCCGGGAACTCGAACACGATCTGGTGTGGAGCGGATGGATCGAGCTGGTGGCGGAGGATACGCGAGAGCGTCCCGTGGTCGTCGCCGCTTTACCCACGGTGACCGAGGTGTCGCGGACGAGCCTGTTGTGCGGCGCGATCAGGTCCGGGAACGCCTCGAAGGAGAAGGACGGCTTCTCGAGACACGACGGCCTGCGCTCGACTTGCGCGCCCGGCATGCCGCCGGTGCTCTTTCACAAGGGAGACCTGCGCGAGACCGGCGCGGCCGGCGTCTCCCCTCGTGTGGCTTCGGCCATCGCCGACCCGGACCACCGCGTCGTGGGCGTCGTGATCAACGCGGTCGACGACCACCTCGCGAAGGGCGACCAGGTGCGCGTCCCCTGGACCGCGCGACACATCCGCCCCCTCGAGGAGTTGCTCGAAGCTTGTCGTTCCTGCGGACGCGCCGTGGTGCTCGTGAGCGACCACGGCCACGTGCTCGAGCGCGGGACGGCGCTGCGCGACGTCGCCGAGGCCGCGGAGCGCTGGCGGCCCGCCACTGGAGCTCCCGCCGACGACGAGGTGCTGCTGCAGGGTCCGCGCGTCGTAGCCGAGGGCGGTCGCCTGCTGGCTCCGTGGAGCGAACGCGTCCGCTTCGGCATGAAGAAGAACGGCTACCATGGCGGAGCCTCGCCGCAGGAGGTGGTGCTGCCGCTCGGCGTCTTCGCCCTCCCGGAGACAACGGCGCCGCTGGCCGGTTGGCGCGAGGCCGCTCCCGAGATGCCGGCCTGGTGGCGATGGCGAGTCGAGGCGTGCTCGGCGGCAGCGTCCGATCGCCCCACACCGGCGGATGAACGACCGGCTCCGGCGCCGGTGAGCCGTCCGCCGCGCCGGGGGGAAACCGGAGACCTGCTCGCAGGCCTGGAGCCGGAAGCACCCCGTCCGACCGAGACATGGGTCGACCGCCTCTTCGAGACGGAACTGTTCGCCGAGCAGCGCAAGCAGGCGGCGCGGACGGCTCTGCCCGAAGAGCGCATCCGGGCCATCCTGACCGGGCTCGACGCGCGCGGCGGTAAACTCACGGGTCCCGCGCTGGCCGAGAGTCTCGGTGTCCCGCTGTTTCGGCTCGGCGGCATCGTGTCCGCCTTGCGCCGGGTGCTGAACGTCGACGGGTACTCCGTGTTGTCCGTCGACGAGACCTCCGAGACCATCGAGCTGAACCGCGATCTGCTCGCTACGCAGTTCGGCCTCGCGGGTGATGAGGAATAGCTTGCGAGAGTACGGCCGGTGATCAGCTCCCAGCGCAGGAACGAGATCGTCGACGCCCTGCGGCGCGGAACCGTTCCCCGGCGCAGTCTGGACGCGTTCGCGGTCGGACTCGAGGCGTTCGACGCGGTGGTGGGTGAGGAGTTGGCGGCGGTCGCGGCCGGGGGGGCGAAGTTCAAGGCGGTTCGAGGAGAGTACGGCAGCGGGAAGACCTTCTTCGTGCGGTGGCTGCAGGAACGCGCGAAACGCGAGGGATTCGCCGCGGCCGAGGTTCAGATCTCCGAGACGGAGACGCCGCTGCACCGCCTCGAGACGGTGTACCGCCGGCTGACCGAACGCCTCTCGACCGCGGATACCCAGCAAGGCGCCCTCCGGTCCATCCTCGACAACTGGTTCTACGCGCTGGAGGAAGATGTCCTTGCCGAAGGCCGCGTCGCCGAAGGCAACGCGGAGGCGCTCCTGGCCCGGACAAGCGACCTCATGGAGCGGCGTCTCGCGTCGGTCGCCCGCCACGCACCCGCGTTCGCAGCGGCGCTCCGCGCCTATCGACGGGCCGTCGCCGGGAACGAACGCGCCACGGCCGAAGCTCTGCTGGCCTGGATCGGCGGCCAGCCCAACGTCGGCGCCGCCACCAAGCGGTACGCGGGCGTCAAGGGTGACCTCGACCACTTCGGCGCGCTCAGTTTTCTCCAGGGCCTGCTCGTCATCCTGCGCGACTCGGGCTTCTCTGGGCTCGTCCTCGTGCTCGACGAAGTCGAGACGCTCCAGCGCGTGCGAAGCGACGTGCGAGAGAAGAGCCTGAACGCCCTCCGGCAGTTGATCGACGAGATCGACTCCGGCCGCTTCCCGGGCCTCTACCTTGTGATCACCGGCACCCCAGCGTTCTTCGAGGGGCCGCAGGGCGTGCGGCGACTCCCACCGCTCGCCCAGCGGCTCGCCGTGGACTTCTCCGGGTCGCACCGGTTCGACAACCTGCGGGCACCGCAGGTGCGGTTGCAGAACTTCGACCTCTCGCGCCTCGAGGCCGTCGGGCGGAAGATTCGTGATCTCTACGCGGAGGGGGCCGCCGCCCGAGGCCGTGTTCTGGAGCGTGCTGACGACGAGTACCTGAGCCGTCTCGCCCGTGCCGTCACCGGTGGACTGGGTGGGCGAGTCGGCATCGCGCCGCGGGTCTTCCTCAAGAAGCTGGTCCAGGACCTGCTCGATCGAATCGACCTTCACCCGGACTTCGACCCGCGTCGCGATTACGCCCTCGCTCTGTCGGATGGCGAGTTGACCGATGTAGAGCGAAACGCCCGCGCTGCGACCACTCCGGACGATGTCGAGCTGGAACCGTGAACGACAAATCCGCGTTCGACCGGCTGCACCCCGCCCTTCAGCATCACATCGTCAACTCGCTCGGATGGACGTCACTGCGGCCGCTCCAGGAGCACGCCATACCTCCCGTGCTGGACGGCGACCATGCCTTGCTGCTGGCGCCCACTGCCGGCGGCAAGACCGAGGCCGCGGCGTTTCCGCTTCTGTCCCGGATGCTGACCGAAGGCTGGACCGGGTTGAGCGTGCTGTACGTCTGCCCGATCAAGGCCCTCCTCAACAACATCGAGTCCCGCCTGCGGGGCTACGGCGCCCTGATCGGGCGCCGTGTCGCTCTGTGGCACGGGGACGTCAGCGCCGCCCGACGGCGAGCCATCATGCAGGAACCGCCCGATGTGCTGCTAACCACACCCGAGTCGATCGAGGTCATGCTCGTCTCGACCCGTGCGGAACCGCGTGTGCTTTTCCGGAATCTCCAGGCCGTCGTCGTCGACGAGCTGCACGCGTTCGCCGGCGACGATCGCGGCTGGCATCTGCTCGCGGTCCTGGAACGCGTGCGCCGCCTGGCGGGACGTGAAATCCAGCGACTTGGTCTCTCTGCGACCATCGGCAACCCCGAGGCGCTCCTCGAATGGCTGGCCCCGGACTCGTCGCGACCACGCCGCGTGGTTGCGCCGGGCGGCGGCGCGGCCAGGCCGGCGACCGCCCAACTCGACTACGTCGGGAGCATCCGCAACGCGGCCAAGGTGGTGTGCGCGCTCTATCGTGGCGAAAAGCGGCTCGTGTTTTGCGACAGCCGTGCTGGTGTCGAAGCGCTGGCCGCCGAGCTGCATCGATCCGGTACTCGGACATTCGTCTGCCACAGCTCGCTCGCCCTCGACGAGCGCCGGCGTTCCGAGGAGGCGTTCGCCCAGAGCCGCGACTGTGTCATCGTCGCCACGAGCACGCTGGAGCTGGGAATCGACGTCGGCGACCTCGACCGCGTCATCCAGATCGACGCACCCGGCACCGTCGCCTCCTTCCTCCAGCGGCTGGGCCGTACCGGCCGCCGGCCGGGGACCCTGCGGAACTGCCTGTTTCTCGCCACGTCCGACGACGGCTTCCTGAGAGCGTCGGGTCTGCTCCGCCTCTGGCTCGACGGATACGTCGAATCCGTCGTGCCGCCGCCCGAGCCGTTTCACATCTTCGCCCAGCAGCTTCTCGCCCTCGCCCTGCAGGAGGGGCGCGTCGGGCGTCAGACCTGGCGCGAGTGGCTGGGTGCGATGCCCGCTTTCCGGGCGATGACGCTAGACCATCTGCACGACATCATCGAGTTCATGCTGGCGCGCGGCATCTTGTTCGAGGACGGCGGGATGCTGTCGATCGGCGCCGAAGGCGAGCGCTCCTTCGTGTGGGCGAAGCTGTATCACGACCGGGTGGCGATCGCGGTCGGCGCCGAGGTGGTCGCAGAGCATCCCCGGGCGTTCTGCCGGGGCGCGAAGGTCCTCGACGCGCTTCACGTGCTGCCGTTGCTGGAGCGGAAGCACCGGGCCGTGGCCGAGGCGACGGCTCTTCTCGACTGGCGGCTGGCCCCGGTGTGGCAGCGGGCGCGGGCCGAGCTGGCGAAGCACACGCGCAAGCCCGATCAGGAATGGGTCCGGATGCTGCGGCTGATGGAGACCCACCCGGCCGCGGCCGTCGAGCGCGCGGTGACGGCCGCCCTCGAGCGTCATTCGCCGCGCCTGGAGACGGTGCGGCTTATCCTCCGGCAGCAGCAGGCCGGCCCGCCGCCGGTGTGCCCGCCGGTCGCCGGCGTACGGCCGGAGCTGGCGCGGATCACCGTGGCGGCCCCGACGCTGTCGGCGTATGACGCGCTGCTGGAGGGCTGCTGATGGCCACCGCGATTGCCGAGCCCCCGCATCTGGCCGCGGACCTGAAGACGCTGTGCCTGTCGACGGTCGCGTCGCAGTGGCGGCCCCTGGCCGAGCAGGCCGCCCGCCAGCGACAGGGGCCGGCCGACTACCTGGCGCAGCTGGCGCATCTGGAGGTGACCGGCCGCCGGGAGCGCCGCATCCAACGCCGCATCCAGGATGCCCGCTTCCCGATGCTGAAGACCCTGGACGCCTTCTCGTTCGAGGCGCAGCCGGACCTCGACCGCGAGGCGGTCCTGCAGGTCTTCGACTGCCGCTTCGTCGCCGACGCCGCCAACGTCGTGTTCGTCGGCGGCGTGGGCACGGGGAAGACGCATCTGTCGATCGCCTTGGGGATGGCCTGCTGCCAGCACGACTACCGGGTGCGGTTCGTGACCGCGGCCGAGCTGGTGACGCTGCTCGTCGAGGCACAGCAGCAGGGCCGTCTCGCCCGCAAGCTCGCCCAGCTCGCCCGCTACGACCTGGTCATCTGCGACGAGCTGGGCTACGTCCCGCTCGACAAGGCCGGCGCCGACCTGCTGTTCGGCTTCATCAGCCAGCGCTACGAGCGCCGGAGCCTCGTGGTGACGACGAATCTGCCGTTCGCGCGCTGGTCCGAGGTCTTCCTCGACCCGACGGCGGCCGCCGCGATCATCGACCGGATCGTGCACCACGCGACGGTATTGCAGACCACCGGCGGCAGCTTCAGGTTGGCAGCCGCGAAGCGGAGCCAGGCGCCGGCATTCGGGAAGAAGGAGGCCCGTTGATGCCTCCGGACCGTGCTCCTCGGTTCGGACCGTCCCCCCGCGGGACGCAAGGTAGCTTGTCGGGAGGTCGGGACGGCGTAGCCGCGGGGCGGCCAGTTCGGCCGGCGTGGTGGTTGTCAGGCGGGCCGGCCCGCCTGACAACGAGCCGCCTGTCACCGGCCCGTTACGTAACGGTGTGGAGTGGTTGTGGCGTTGACGAACGCGGAACGGCAGGCGCGTTACCGGGAGCGGCGGCAGGCCGGCGAGTCCCGGATCCGATACCGCCGGCCGGCGGACCGGAGATCGCGGCCACAGCAGTGGAACGACGCGGTGCGGACGCTCCTGGCGCTGCAGGACCAGTACCGGGAGTGGCGGGACGCGTTGCCGGCATCCCTCGCCGGGTCCGCGACCGCGGAGTTGCTCGAGCAGGTCTGCGATCTGGACCTGTCGGTACTGGAGGCTGTCGAGCCGCCCAGGGGCTTCGGACGTGACGGCTAGGCCACCGGCGCCGTTGATGCCTGCGAGGTCGTGCTCCTCGGTTCGGATCCGCCCCCGGAACGCACGGCAGCTTATCGGGCGGTCGGGGGCGCGTAGCTGCGTGACGGCCGGCGTGTCAACGTGCTGCGCACGTCCTCCGCTCCGCTACGGCCCTATGGGTGACACCCCGTCCGCCCCGCGGCTCAGATGGCAGTTGTGGGCCTTGCGGCCCGGCCTGGACGGGGCGTCCCGGCCGTCGACGACGCTCACGGGACGCGGAACTGGTGCGAAGAGCGGACCGCCGGAAATCGGGGTCAGGCGGGCCGGCCCGCTGCAACGCGGCACCGGTGGCCGACCACGGGCAACGGTCGGCATCAACTGCAGAACGTCGCGTGGAACCCGTCACCGGCGTGAAAAACGCGCGTGGACCCTTCGGGCCCAGGTGTCGCATCGAGCAAGCGCGTTTCCCGCACCGTTTGGACGGCGCGAAGCGCCGCCCACAGGTTCCACGAATCATCGTTGTCGATCTACATACGCCGTTTCTTCGGGGGTCAGTTTTCGGTGTCGCCAGGGGGTCAGTTTTGAGTGTCGCTTGACAGTTGGAGTCGGCGTTGGCGGGGACGGTCGGTTCCCGGTCGTGGCCGCCGCGTGCGCGGTGCTGTGCGGAAGGAGGATTGATGTACTGACAGAGCCAACCGGGGGTCCCTTTTCAGGTGGCCGCAGGGGTCCCTTTTCTGGTTGCCATTTCCACCGCCGTCGGCCACGCCCAGAAGACGCCGCTGCGCGGACTCCGCTTCGAGCGCCTCGACGACGGCCAGGCGTATCTGGACCGCTGGGAGCAGCGCTGGGCCGACACCCGCGTCCACGGCACGACCAAGCGGCAGGTCGCCGCCATGTTCGCCGAGGAGCGGCCGGCCCTCGGCCCGTTGCCGCTCGAGCCGTTCCGCTACTACCAGTACGGCCACCGCACCGTGCATCTGGACGGCTGCGTCGAGGTTGCGTCTGCCTACTACGGGGCGCCGCCGGGCTGGATCGGCCGTAGCGTCCACGTCCAGTGGAACGCAGCTCACGTGCGGCTGCTCGATCCCCGCACCGGCCAGCTCCTCCGCGAGCACCTGCGCGCGCCGCGGGGCTGGCATCGCATCGAGGACCGAGACCGGCCCGCCCGCACCCCGCCGAAGACCCTCGCCCTGCTCGCCGCCGCCAAGCGGGCCGGCCCCGCCATCTCCACCATCTGCGACCACATCCACCGTCACGACGGCGCCGCCGGCGTCCGTCGCATCCTCGGCGTCCTCTCCCTCGCCAGGAAGCACGGTCCCGCCGTCGCCGAAGAGGCCGCCAACGCCGCGCTCGAGCTCGGCGTGCCCACCTACCGCTTCCTCCGGCGCTACCTCGACCGCCGGCCCGCGGCGCCCCTGTCGTTGCGCCAGGTCGACCCGCTCATCCGGCAACTGACCCTCTACCGCGATCTCATCGACCGCAGAACAGGAGACCCGTCATGAATCTCGTCGAACTCGACCAGGCCCTCCGCAAGCTCCGCCTCTCCGGCATGGCCGACGTCCTCGAAACGCGCCTGCTGCAGGCGCAGGCCGAGCAGATGGCCCCGATCGACCTCGTCGCCGCGCTCGTCACCGACGAGCTCCAGCGGCGCCAGGACCGCCTGCTCGCCCGACGACACAAGCAGGCCCGCTTCCGCGACCCCGAACGCTCGCTCGACGGCTTCGACTTCGCCTTCAACAAGAAGATCAACCGCGCCCTCGTCTTCGAGCTCGCCACCGCCCGCTTCGTCGCCCAGCGCGAGGACGCTCTGCTATTGGGCCCGCCCGGCACGGGCAAGAGCCATCTCGCCCCAGGCCATCGGCCGCGCCGCGATCCAGCAGGGCTACCGCGTCATCTACCGCGAAGCCCACGCTTTCCTTGAGGAGCTCGCCGAGGCGACGCTCGCCGAGACCCGCAAGGACTATCTGACCGAGCTGACCCGGGTGCCCCTGCTCATCATCGACGACCTCGGCATGCGCAAGCTGCCCCACACCGCGGCCGAGGACCTGCTCGAGCTGATCATGCGCCGCTACGAGCGGGCCTCCACGGTCCTCACCTCGAACCGACCGGTCGAAGACTGGGGGAAGCTGCTCGGCGACACCGCCGCCGTCACGGCGCTGCTCGATCGCCTGCTCCATCACGCGCACGTGCTGAAGTGCGGCCCTCGCAGCTGGCGCACCAGGGTCCAGACCACCTTGCCAACACAGGGCGCCGTGAGGTAGAACTCAACTCCCGTCTCGGGACGCCGGAAATGGCCGGATTTGCGGTGTCCACTAATGGCCGGATTTGACCCGTCCACCGAGGGGCGGAGAAAGGTCTCGATGCGAGCCCATACGTTCTCCGGCAACCTGTGCTGTATTCGATTACAGGGTCGGCACGGGCTTGAGTCACCTTGAAAATGGAGAAATGTCGGTTGTCTGTGGTGGGAGCCGCGGGAACAGGCGTGTTTCGAAGCGGCCGTGTGGGCGACTCCCGCCTACGCGGGCGGCGGCGGGAGCCTGAGGGCCTCGGGAACGGTGGGCTCGCGGGCGCGCAATATTTCGGCCGTCAGCGTCGGCAGGTCGAGGCGGCGCTGACGGGCGGTACGCACGATGGTCGAGAGCACTTGCTGGGTGTCGGCGCCCTTGCGGGTGCGGTTGCCGCCGCACACCTTGCGAATGACCACCGCGGGGCGGATGGCCTGTTCGGCCCGCCAGTTGGTAGCGTCTATCGAGGGGTCGCGCAGGAAGAGGAACACGGCCGGGAATTCGGCGGCGAGATGCTTGGCGAAGCGCTTGGCGTCCTTCAACGGCGGCGGTGCGTCGATCAGCCGACCGAGCCGGGCCTCGAGCCGGCCGCGGAGCGCGTCGAGACCGTGCCGGGTCAGTTCGCCGTTCCGGCAGCGGTCCCGAAGGTCGAGGCCGGTCTGGAGAACGGCCTTGACCATCGAACTCCAGGGGCTGTAGGGGTGCTTCTGCTTCAGTTTCTTGCAACGCTGGAGCAGGTGATTGACGCAACTCTGGTGCAACGAACCCTTGTAGCACCGGTACACCCGCCAGCCGTCGCGCACGAGCACGCCGGCGTAGTCGGTCCCGAGCACGGTGGCCGCATCCTTGAACCCGCGGCCGGGGCAGATGGCATAGACGGTGGTCTCCGGGGTGACGAACGTCCACAGCCAGTGGGACTTGACGCTGACGCGCCAGCCCGTTTCGTCGGGCGTGACCACCGGCGCGTTGCGGACCTGCCGGCAGAGTTCCCGGTAGACCGGCGTGGCGTCGCGGGCGGTTCGATGCAGCAGATGAACGAGGCCGCCGGTGGTGACCTCCAGGCCGAACCTCGTCCGCAGCCGGCCGGCGACCTTGGCCAGCGGCACGCCCATCTCGGTGTGCAACTCGACGACGAGCGAGGCGAGCCCGGGGCCGAGCTGCACCGCGGCTGCACCAAGGGCGTCGGAGGTCTGGAGACGATGGCGCCCCTGCACGCGCTGGCGGCACTGCGAGCAGCGGCCGACCTCGATGTCGAAGCGGCGTACGATGGGGCGGACCGGGGGGAGTTCTTCCTGATACTGCGAGGCGACGCGGGTCACTTCGACGGCGCCGTCGCAGTCGGGACACGTCCTTGGCGCTGGCGCCCTGTGGGTCTCGTCGACCTTCGGCGGGCAGCGTCGGGACCCTTGCCGGCCGTACTGCGTCCCGGGCCGTCGGCCGGGCCCCTTGCCGGACCCTTGCGGCCGGTCCTTGGCGAAGGGTGCAGCCTGCCGTTTGCCGGCGCGACGGGCCTCATCGAGTTGTTTCTTGAGGTCTTCGCTGCGTCGCTTCCACCGGTCTCGATCGCGGGTGGTGCGGTCCAGGTCGCGGGTGGTGCGGTCCAAATCGTGGATCAGCTTGGCGTTCTCTCGCTGAAGCTCCTCGATGCGCTTGTCCCGCGAATCCTGCTCTCGCCGGGGCGCCCCCGAACCGTCGCGCCCGCCGCTCTCCCTGGCCATGCTCCATGTATCGGCCCATGCGCCCCGAAGCTGCACACCACTTCACGGATTTTCTCGCCTCTACCCGGTAACCAAAGACGAAGAACATTTTGATGATCACAGCCATCGGCAGGCGGCCGAGATGCGGGTTGCGGGCATCAGCTTTAAGGTGACCGCGCAGCGCTTCGGGGTGGACGATCACACGGCTGCGAAGGCAGTGCGGTGGTTACACGGTGAGGTCTGATGTCGCTCAGCGTCAATCTCGGTCGCCCGGTCGGGTTCGGCAGACGCCGCCTGTCGTGGGCCTCAGACCGCCACCCGCCGCGAGGCCGTGCCGATAGTCGACGCGATCTCGAGGATGGCGGTGGTTTCGGGCTGGACCCCGGAGGCGGCACAAAACACAAAACGGCCGTCTCCTGCGGTCTGAACGCCGACAGCCTTGATTTCGTCTACGCGGACCAGCGTGTCAAGAGCAACAAGAACTGCCGGGCGCCGATCGGCGTGAAGGTGGCCGGGGCCGTGTTCAAGGAAACATCGACGCTCGGCGATATCGTGCTTCACTTTGCTTCGGTGTACTTGGCGCGGGCCTCGTCCGTTCTGGTGAGCCGGTCTGCGGCCTCCAAGGCCGCGAAGACGAGGTTTCTCAGCGACTCTTTTTGTGGGTGCGTGAGGTGGCTGTTGTTCAGCAGTTGCGCGTTGACGTCGCACATGTGCTCGACCGCATCGGCGGTCGAGGCGGCGTCTTTCGGCTCGTTTCCACCAGCAATTTCTGCGAGAGTTCGTGCTCCTCTCGCGAGCACATTATCGGTCTCGTAGACGTGTTCGCCTAGGAATCGGCTAGTGGCAACGCGTGAGCGGCGCTCGCGGTTGTCCAGTTCGTCGATGTCGCTACAGTGTCCGAGTCGATTGCTCCACACGAGCTTGATCGGCGCGCCGATCTTTGCGATCGCGTCGCGTGTCTCGTCGAGTGTCGGCTTCGGTATCAGCATTGCGGCGTCACGAGTGTCCCTGTGGGCGATCCGCTTGTTTCGCCACTTGATCACCTTCTCGATTGCAGGGACCGTGGTTCTGGATGCCTCCTTGGCCAGCTTTGAGACCTCCAGGCCGGTATCGTCGTCTTCTGGAAACAGATCCTTCAATCTGTTGATTCCGGCGGATCCTTCGCTGATGTCTGTCAACCGGCCCATCCCGGCGATGATGTTCTCGATTAGCCGGTTGTGATTTCTGTTTACGTACGAACTTGAGATCGTGTGCACGTGGAGCGTTGAAGGGTTGTTCCCGGTGAACCCGTCGTTCAACTCGCCTAGTTCCATGGTCAACCAGAGGTACTCGTCGACGATGGCGGCATACACTTTCCCGGCCTGTGGGCCGAAGGTGTCCGTAATGGCTTGCTCCGTCTTTTCACCGAGGATTGTGCGCCGGTACGGCTTGGTGTCGGTCACGTTCCCTTTACTCCGGTTTATGCGTGTCAGCACCACGGGGTTCTACTTGGTTCCACTCCCAGGTTTCACAGGAGGTACCAGCTTGACCGTAGCGATGTCGAGTGTCGGCTGATGTCGATTGGTTTCTCTGTTTTCGAAAGCTGTTAGCGGTCCACACGAATCGCGTAAATTGGTCACAACAAGGGACTTAGGACTGGTGGACCCGGCAGGAAAACATTCGCACTTTGGCCCGGCTGCCGTTCCAGGCCGACCTCGTCTGGTCGATCGCAGCGCCCGCGTACCAGCGGATCGCTGCGGAGGCGGCCGAGATGCGGGCTCGTGGCGTCTCCATGAGCGCTGTTGCGGAACACTTCGGCGTTGATGATCACACCGCCGCCAAGGCCGTCCGGTGGTTCCACGGGGAGTTGTGATTTCGATGTCGACGCCAGTGCTTGGCGAGATTAGCCCGCCGCACTGGTGGTGACCGTTTCGGCGATGGCTCAGAGTGTGCCACCGGCGCTGGCCTTCATCTGATGTCGTACGTACTCGAACTCTTCTTCGTGTGGCTTCTTCCTTTGCCGTCTCGTTGCTTGGTTTTGCCTAGTCCGTCGTTCCGGACTACATTGGTGTCTTCGGAGTGGTCGACTCCGGCTTTGGAGAAGAGCGCCGGATCCGGTGGTAGAAATGTGGGCAGATTGCTACCCGGAACCGACCCCGTAGCTGTTGGGGCGTTCGCCCGCTTCATTGACGGGTTGCGACCGTCGAGCCGTTGTTCGGGGTCGCTGTCGGCGGTGTCGAAGACGACGCCGCTCCGCCTGTTTTCAACGTGCTCCTCTATCCGGTCGGTGATCTCGGCCTGTGATCCATTGTGGTCGGAGATGTGGATGTTCACGCCGAGCCGGTTCATTGCGGCCCCGGCGTCTTCCTGTGTCGTCGTGTCGGTGAAGACCTTGCCGTTTCGTGTCGTACGCTCGATCTGCAGGCTGCTGCCTTCGAGGGTTATCACGAGGCGGCCGAGACGGTGATTGTTCAGGACTAGTGCCGCGGTGGAGCCGAGTATCGCGAGATCGGCTCGGGGTTCTTCGGTCAGCTTCAGCTCCTCGGTCGCGTCTTCCTCGTACGTAGCGTCCAGCAGGAGCCATCCGGTTTCGATCGCGTCCTGCTCGTCTTCGATCAGGAGTCCGTACGCTGCCGTCAGCGATCCCGCGAGCTTCGGGTCGTCCGCCGTTCGGATCACGTCGTAGACGTCTCTGACGGGTGCAGGATCGTTCGCCCTCTCGAGTTTCCCCCGGAGTATTTGCGTTGTTGATAATACAGCCTGCCTTCGGCTGCTGATTTCCACGACTTCGTGGCCCTCTTGCGGGATTACGGGAGCGGTGTTCAGATCGATGATTCCATGTTCCATCTGGACCTTGATCTGCGCCGGGTTCTCGTGGATTGCTGTTCCACCGAGTTGCGCGGCCAGATTTTTTGGTCCGGGCCGGGTGAGTGCGCCGAGTGACCGCACGCTTCGGACGATGACGTCGATGTCGGTCGATTCCCGGTGGCGCAGCCGCGCTGCCATTACCGTCCCTCCCCCAAGATGGACGTTCCACGGGTTTCTGGGCGGTCCGAGCCGCGTGAGGATGTCTCGCGTCTCGATCCATAGATCGGCGGCGGGTTCCGGCAGCGTGAGTTCAGTCATCGTTGATCCGGGCTGTCGACCGTCGGCCGTTTGCTTGTCGTCGTAGCCACCATGCGCGGCCTATCGCGTTCAGCCACTTGATCCGGCGGTAGCAGGGGAGTCCGGTCTCGTGGATCCACCACGCGAGGTCCTGCAGGCTCAAGGCGCCGGTCGCGTCTGCGTGCGCGATGCACATCGTGCCGGCTTCGGTCAGCACCACCCGTACGAGGCACCGTGCTCTTCGGGTCGACCGTCTGTTCTTGACGGCCTGTTCCATCTCTCGGGCGGTCGGTCTTTTCACCCAACCGTTGCACGAGCCTGCAATCAGCCCTTCCAGTGCTTGGCAGGGCTCTCCCGGCCTTCGCTTTCGCGCTCTCTCCTTCAGGATTTCAGCGAATACCGATGTCGTCGGGAACTGTTCCAGTGGCAGGAGGTCTCGCGGGGCGTTGGGAATCTCCTCGGCGAGGCGACGTCTGGTTTCGCGTTCGATCCACGCTTTGCGCGTTTTGGTGTGCTGGTGTAGCTGTTCAGGCGTCATGGTGTCTCTCATTGTACGCCTTCATCGGCGGATTTTTGGGGCCTATTGCGGTCGCGGTGATCGCGGATGGTCGAGGTGGGAGCGGCTTTTTTCGTAGGTGGTAAAGTGTTTAACAACAACGACTTAGGAGTGGTGGACGCGCCAGCAAAGGTTGCGAACCTTGGCGGCCCTGCCGGTCCAGATCGATCTGAGGGTCGAGCTGGAGATCCCCGTGTACCAGCGAATCGCTGCGGAGGCGGCTAGGATGCGGGCTGGTGGTGCAGCATTCAGCGCGATTGCGGAGCATTTTGGCGTTGATGACCACACCGTGGCCAAGGCCGTTCGGTGGTTCCAGCAGCGGTGATGGTGTGGTCAGCGCCCTTGCGACGTCTTCTCAAGCGTGACGGGATCGCTTGGTTCCCGCAGGTCGCGCAGATCTCGCTGCTCGAGGCGTCGATCGGTGCACGGCCGTGTGAGAGAATCCAGAGGGGTGCTGCGGATGGGCGGAGGCTGGAGGCTGGACTAGCGGGTCGCAGACTGGCTAGGCCAGCTTGGCTGCTGCAGATGCTTCGGATGAGGCCGATCAGAGTACGACATGTCGAAGAAGGATCAGCAGAACCAAGTGAACATCGTCGGTTACGGCGAACCAATCGCTTGGCCGGAAACGGTGCGGGCGGCGTTCCTGCACGGTGCCACCGTGAGCCCGGAAGAGATGGCACGCAGACGCCGACGGCGGCGCCATCACACCGTCCCGATTTATCTGTTAAAGCTGTTTTTGAAGGAGAGACGAAAACGCTTGTACGCGTTCGATCAGGAAGCGAATCGGGAGTTTGAGGCCGCACCGCGCAGGTTGCTCTGCGAGAAGGGTGCGAACACTGTTGTCGACGAGGAGGGAAAGCTGCGGTCGGATGTCGAAGGCGTTTTCGCGCACACTGACTCAATGGTGTCGAGGACCGTGAAGCGGATCGTGAAACAGATGCGCCTGAGGCGCAACCAGTTGACCGAAGAACGGAGAGTGCCGGACGAGATCGAGTTGACACTTGACGAAGCCGACCAGTGGGAGCGGGACGCGGTGGTGCTCTGGTGCAGTCAGAGGAAACGGAACCCACGCAACCCTGACTTCAACTTTTTGTCCTTTGAGAAATGGTTCGGCGTGTCGCAGATGAGGGCAGAGTTGTGGTGCAAGATGCTGTTCAATGTGTGGCGGATGACGGCAGATCACGGCGCAGTCGGCGAACTGATGCGGGAACGCGAACTGACCGTCGGGGTTGCGCGGAGGTATGGGTTCGTCGTTGGAGACGAACTCGCCAACGTCGTGGAGACCACTGATGAACGGCACGGGGCGACAGAGTGCCCGTCATCCCGATAGCACGGGAGGTCTGTTTGTTGTGGAGACGAAGGCCGTCAGAACGGAGCGGACGAGGGCTCCAGTTCGAGTGGCTGGACGACGCTCTAGTGGACACGGTGAACAATGTGACGACGGCCCGGTCCAGGGTAATTGCTGGGCCATGCAGGGCGCAGCTTCGCCGAGTCGCAACGGCGAAGCTTTAGCGCGAGATTGGTAAACTACTGAAAATAAACGACTTAGTGATGGTGGAGGCGGCGGGAGTCGAACCCGCGTCCGAGAATACGTCCCCACAGGACTCTACATGCGTATCCGCGCCTGTTGTTTCACCACCCGTGTGAGAGCGCGGCTAAAACCGCGGGTGGCTGAGCGTCAGAAAATCTCGCAACGGCCCGTCGGCGCCCCGGGTCGTGGCCAGCCTGCTGAATGACGCTCCGTCCCGCCCCGCAGGCAAAGACGAGGGGAACGTCGTCGCCTGGTTTAGGCGGCGAGAGCGAGCTGCGTGTCCGCAGTTATGGTTTTTTCCATCGGATTAACGAGTCGATGGTGCTCGGCATGCATCCCGTGTTCGCCTATCCCCGTCGAAGCCGTGTCGCCCCCTCGTCGACAAGCGCCGTGGCCCCGGATGCGGCCGTTTCGGCCGCGCCCGGTACCGACAGTCGATTATAGCGCGGATTCGATGCGGTCGTGACGCCGCCGGCTCGGCAGGCTCGGGCCCCGGTGCGGGACGATCCCGCGTATAATTTTCGGTACGACGATGGTCCTCGAAGATGCGGTGCAACGTTCCGGCGAGAAGCTGCTGCGGAGAATTCGCGAGCAATCGGAACCGGAGATCCGCGGGTTCATCGGTGAGCTGCTGACGGCGGCGGCGCGCGAGCGGGCGGCGGCGCTGGACGACGTGCGCCGGCATGCCGACGCGGACCGGGAGCAGGCGGTTCGCGAAGAGGTCGCCAGCGTGCGGGCCGAGGCGCAGCGGGTCCTGGATGCGGCGCTGGAGGCGGTGCGCGAGGAGGCTGATCGGGTGCTGGGCCAGCGCGTGGGCGAGGTTCAGGCAGAGGCCGAACGGAGCCTGGCTGAGCTGGCCGCCCTGGAGGCGAGTCTGGCGGCGGCGCCCAGGCCCGAGGAGGTGCTGGGCCGCGTGGTCGACGGCGTGCGCCGGCTCGATCAGGCGTCGAGCCTGACCGACGCGTTGAACGCGCTGGCCGAGATCGCGGGGAACGAGGCGCAGCGGGCGGGCGTGGTCATCGTGGAGGGTGAACGCATCCGCGGCTGGCGCTTCGTGGGCTTCGAGCCGACGCTGGCGTCGGCGAGCGACGTCGATCTGGCGCTCGACGACGCGGGCATCGTGGGAGAGGCAGCGGCGTCGCGATCGGTCGTGGCCGGCCCGGAAGCGGGAGCGGGCGGCGCGGGGCCGGCGTTCATGACGCTGCCGTCCGGGGCGAACGCGGTGGCGGTGCCGGTGATGGTCGGCGGGGACGTGAGCGCCATCGTCTACGGCGACGACGGCGGGGGAGAGCCGGCGGTCGGTTGGAGAGAGTCGATCGAGATCCTGGCCCGGCACGCGGGACACTGTCTCGAAGGGCTGACCGCCGCCCGTCTCGCCCAGTTGGCGCAGCTGGAGGCGGCGGAAGGCGTCGGGTCCGCCCCGGAGAGGCTCGTCTTCGAGGACCCGCCCGACCGCCCCGGAGAGGCCGCCCTGGCCTCTGGCGGCGACCGTCCCGCCTGATTGCGCGTTTTCGCGCGAGCACCGCATCTCCTCGATCATCTGCCGCCGCCGTTGCCCGTCTGCGGGACGGCCGCCCCGGCAGGGCGGGTCGATCCGCGCCGGTATAATGGCGCCCAATGGCCACCACCACCGGTTCGCGCAAGGCGGCCCGGTTCACCGAGTCGGTGATCCGCGAGATGACCCGTCTGGCGCATCAGCATGGTGCGGTGAATCTGTCGCAGGGGTTCCCGGACTTCGCCGCGCCGGCCGCGTTGAAGGCGGCGGCGCAGGACGCGATCGGCGCCGACATCAACCAGTACGCGGTGACGTGGGGCGCGAAGCCGCTGCGCGAGGCGGTGGCGCGCGAGTTCACGCGCCGCTACGGCGTGGGGGTGGACGCCGAAACGCAGGTCACCGTCTGCTGCGGCTCGACCGAGGCGATGATGTCGACGTTGCTGGCCACCGTCGACCCCGGCGACGAAGTGGTGGTGTTCGAGCCGTTCTACGAGAACTACGGTCCCGACACGATTCTGTCGGGGGCGGTGCCGCGCTACGTCACGCTCGAGGCGCCCGACTGGACGTTCGATCCGGACGCGCTGGCCGCCGCGTTCAACCCGCGGACGCGGGCCGTCATCATCAACACGCCGAACAATCCGACCGGCAAGGTCTTCAGCCGCGAGGAGCTCGAGACCATCGCCGAGCTGTGCCGGCGGTGGGACGTCCTGGCGATCACGGACGAGATCTACGAGCACATCGTCTACGACGGCGCTCGGCACGTCCCGATGGCGGCCATCGAGGGAATGGCGGATCGGACCGTCACCATCAACAGCCTGTCCAAGACCTACAGCGTGACGGGTTGGCGCGTGGGGTGGGCCATCGCGTCGCCGCGGCTGACCGGGGCGATTCGCAAGGTACACGATTTCCTGACCGTCGGGGCGGCGGCGCCGCTGCAGGAAGCGGGGGCGGCGGCCCTCTCGCTGCCCGACGCCTACTATGCAGAGCTGGCGGCCGCATACCGGCGGCGGCGCGACATGCTGCTCGGGCTGCTCGAGCCGCGCGGGTTCGCGTGCTTCAGGCCGCGCGGAGCCTACTACATCATGACCGACGTCAGCGGGTTCGGGTTCGCCGACGACCTGGAGTTCGCCCGCTACCTGGTTGCGGACGTGGGGGTCGCGGTGGTCCCCGGCAGCAGCTTCTATCACCACCCGGCCCTGGGCCGGACGCAGGTCCGCTTCACCTTCTGCAAGCGCGACGAGACGCTGCAGGCGGCGGGACGCCGGCTCGCGGCGATACCCGTCCCCGCCTAGCCGCGGCCTGCCGTTTCCCATGTCTCCTCTCGCGCGACTCGTTCCCTGCGTCCTGCGGTATCGCCGGCGGTTCCTGCTCGGTCTGCTGTGCCTGGTGTTCACCACCACGTTCTCGCTGCTCGGGCCCTGGGTGCTGCGCTATGCCATCGACGACCTGACGGCGGGCGTCACCCGGGACAAGCTCGCCCGGCATGCGGCGATGTTGCTCGGTCTCGCGATCGCCGGCGGGGGGTTCCGGTTTCTCGTGCGCCGGATTCTCGTCGGCGTCTCGCGGACCATCGAGTACGACCTGCGCAACGCCTTCGTCGCCCACGTGCAGCGGCTGCCGCTGGCGTACTTCCACGCCACCCGCACCGGCGACCTCATGTCCCGCGCGACGAACGATCTGAACGCGGTGCGCATGATGGTCGGTCCCGCCATCATGTACATGGCCAGCACCGGCATGGTGTTCGTCGTCTCGGTCGCCCTGATGTTGTCCATCGACCCGACCCTGACGCTGGTCGCGCTGGCGTGCCTGCCCCTCGTCTCGCTCGCCGTGAAGAGCTTCGGGAGCGCCGTTTACCGCCAGACGGAGCAGATTCAGGCCCAGTTGTCGACGCTGAGCGCGGTCGTGCAGGAGGGGCTGGCCGGCGTGCGGGTGGTGCGCGCGTACTGCCGCGAGTCGGTCGAGACGGAACGGTTCCGCCGCGAGAACCAGGAGTACTTTGCCCGCAACGCCCGGCTCATCCGGGTTCAGGCGCTGTTCTATCCGAGCCTGGGGTTCATTCTGGGGTCGGCCGGGGTGTTGGTGCTGTGGCTCGGCGCGCGGCACGTCATCGAAGGGCGGATCACGGTCGGGCAGTTCGTGGCCTTCAACGCCTATCTGCTGATGTTGAGCTGGCCGATGATCGCGTTCGGGTTCGTGACCAATCTGTTTCAGCGGGGGATGGCGGCCTGGCGGCGGATGTGCGACGTGTTCGACGCGCGCCCGGCAGAGCCGGACGCTTCGATCGCCGCCGCCGCCCCGGCCTCGATGCCGGGAGCCCGTGGCGATGCCGCGGGTTACACCGAGGCCGTCGGTCGAATGCAGCGGGGCCTTGGCCACGGGCTCGCTGGCAGTATCGAGTTTCGGGACCTGTCGTTCGGTTACAACGGCAAGCCGGTGCTGTGGGGGGTGTCCGCCCGCGTCGAGCCGGGGCGCGTGCTCGGGGTGATCGGCCCCACCGGCTCGGGCAAGTCGACGCTTCTCGCCCTGTTGCCGCGGCTGTTCAACCCCCCGCGGGGGACCGTCCTCATCGACGGCGTCGACGTGCTGGACCTCCCGTTGCCGGTGCTGCGGCGGCAGATCGCCATGGTTCCCCAGGACCCGTTCCTGTTCTCGGACACCATCGCCGGGAACGTGTCGTTCGGGGTCGAGGCGGCCGGCGCTCCCGATGCCGGCGACGGCGCGGCGGCGCGCGAGGCCGGGGCGGTGGTGGCGGAGGCGCTGGCCCTGGCGCGGCTCGACCCGGATCTCGCAGAGTTCCCCGAGGGCGCGGAGACGCGGGTGGGCGAGCGTGGGGTCACCCTGTCGGGCGGACAGAAGCAGCGGACCGCCCTGGCCCGGGCCATCTCCGCCGATGCGCGCTTCCTCCTGCTCGACGACGCCCTGTCGGCCGTCGACGCCGGCACGGAAGCCGACATTCTGGCCGGCCTCCGCCGCGTCCTGGGCGGGCGCACGTCGATCATCGTGTCGCACCGCATCTCGACGGTGCGGGCCGCCGACCTGATTCTCGTGCTCGACGAAGGCCGCGTCGTGGAGCGCGGTTCCCACGACGAGCTCGTGGCGCGCGGCGGGCTGTACGCCGGGCTGCATCGGAAGCAGCTGATGGAGCTGGCGCTGGAGCGGGGATGATCGAGCCGGAGGACGAGGTTCTCGGCAAGGCGTACGACGCCCGCCTGATGCGCCGGCTGCTGGGCTACATGCGGCCCTATCGCGCCGGCATCGGGCTGGCGTTCCTCGCGATTCTGGGGCTCTCGATCCTGCAGCTCGCGCCGCCGTATCTGACCAAGGTGGCGATAGACACCCATATCGCGGCGGGAGACATCGACGGCCTGACTCCGCTGGCCCTGCTGCTGCTCGGGGTTCTGGTGCTGTCCTACCTGCTCGAGGTGGTGCAGACCTATGCGCTGCAGGTCACCGGCCAGCGCATCATCTTCGACCTGCGGGCGCAGATTCACGCCCATCTGCAGCGTCTCGACGTGGCGTTCTTCGATCGCAACCCGGTCGGCCGCCTGATGACCCGCGTGACGACGGACGTCGACGCCCTGAACGAGCTGTTCGCATCGGGT
Source organism: Vicinamibacterales bacterium (assembly GCA_965206705.1). Classification (GTDB taxonomy): domain Bacteria; phylum Acidobacteriota; class Vicinamibacteria; order Vicinamibacterales; family UBA8438; genus JAJEEA01. The sequence continues at coordinate 78,023 of CBDBKJ010000005.1, forward strand.
GTGGTGTCGGTCTTTCGCGACGTCTTCATGCTGACCGGCATCGCGATCGTGCTGTTCGTGATGGACTGGCGCCTCGCCGTCGTCGCCCTTTCCGTGCTGCCGCTGATCGCGGCGGTCACGCAGTGGTTCCGCGGCCACGCCCGGCAGTCGTACCGCGAGGTGCGGGGCTGGATAGCCCGCATCAACGCCTTCCTGCAGGAGAACGTCACGGGGATGGCGACGGTGCAGCTGTTCCGGCGCGAGGCGCGGCAGTACGAGCGGTTCGACGCCATCAACCGGGGGTGCCGCGACGCGCATCTCGCGTCCATCTTCTTCTACGCGGTGTTCTATCCCGCCATCGAGGTGCTCGGGGCGCTGGCCGTCGCCGCGATCATCTGGTTCGGCGGCGCGTGGACGCTGCAGGGCAGCCTCGAGCTCGGGTCCCTGGTGGCGTTCGTGCTGTACTCGCAGCGCTTCTTCCGCCCGATCAGCGATCTGTCGGAGAAGTTCAACATCCTGCAGGCGGCGATGGCGTCGTCCGAGCGCATCTTCGCGCTGCTCGACACCCCGGTGGCGGTCACCGACCCCGCCCCTTCGGCCGCTACGGCGCGGGCGCAGCTGCGCGACGACGAGACAGGTCATGGCGATCGGATCGCCGACCCCGCCGTGCCAGCCGCTACGGTGCGGGGGGCCCTGCGGCATGACGGGCCGGATCGCGGCAATCCGTCCGCGGAGCCCGCCCCGCTGGCCGCCACCAGGCTGGAACGCCTGGGGCATGAAGAGAGGGAACGCGGCGATGCAGTCGCCTGCCCCGACGTCCCGATGGCATCGGTGCGGAGCGGCGGTCACATCCGCTTCGAGAACGTGTGGTTCGCGTACCGCGGCGACCAGTACGTTCTCGAGGACGTCACCTTCGACGTCGCCCCCGGCCAGCGGGTCGGCGTGGTGGGCGCCACCGGGGCGGGGAAGAGTACCGTGCTCAACCTGCTGATGCGGTTCTACGATGTCGACCGCGGGCGCATCACCATCGACGGCGTCGACATCCGCGACCTGCCGTTGCACCAACTGCGGTCGCGGTTCGGGCTCGTGCTGCAGGACGTCTATCTGTTCTCGGGCACGGTGGCCGACAACATCCGGCTCGGGAACGAGGCGATCACCGAGGACGACGTGCGCGCGGCGGCGCGCGGCGTGCACGCCGACCGGTTCATCGGGTCACTCTCGGATGGGCTCGAGACCGCGGTGGCCGAGCGGGGGGCGACCTTCTCGGTGGGGCAGCGGCAACTGCTGTCGTTCGCGCGCGCCCTCGCCTCTCGGCCGCCGGTGCTGCTGCTCGACGAGGCCACGTCGAGCGTGGACACCGACACCGAACGGCTCATTCAGGACGCGCTGCACGTGCTGATGTCCGGCCGGACGACCATCGCCATCGCCCACCGGCTGTCCACGGTGCAGGACATGGACACGATTCTCGTCTTCCACAAGGGTCGGCTGCGGGAGCAGGGCGGTCACCAGCAACTGCTCGCTCGACGCGGCCTGTACCACACGCTCTACCAGCTGCAGTACCGCGACCAGGAGATCGGGATGGCGCCGGCCGCGTCGTAGACGCTCGCGCTGCAAGAACGGCGCGAACGCCTGCGGGTCGACGGCGTGGGAGGTAATGCACTCGGCGCTCAGAGGTCGGCGGCTCGTCGAAGAAACGCGGCCAGCTCGTCGAAAACCGGGCTGGCAACCGGGACCGGGTTGTGGGTCTTCCACCAGATGTGGGCCGCGCCGGCACTCGGGTCGTCCCGGCACATGATGGCTACGACGGTCTGAAACTGCATCTTGGCGCGCTTCACCGCGTCCCAGCCGTCGCAGTCGGTCGCCGGGCACTCGTCCAGTCGCCGCAGGCATTCATCAAGACCCTCGTGCTCCCGAAGGATGGCCTGCACGAGCAGCGTCTCGAGCGCGCCGTCGGTGTCTGCGCCCGGCATCATGAAGACGCCCGTGGACGGCTTGTCGTCCGTGCCGTTTACGATGTCCCCATGGTGGTCGGGGGCGGGCAGTCCCTCGTCCGTGAGCGCGTCCCGCGCGTTCTGCCAGCGTGCGGTCGGTTTGGTGTCGTTGTCCCCGATGATCAAGAGGCGCTTCACTTTCCGCCAATTCGAACTCGTCGTGAGACCACGAACGTGTGTCGCGAACTTCTGGAATCCCATCGCGAAGTTTACGGAGAAGCCTTCGAGATTCTCGCGCTTCAGCAACTGCTTGACGAGGCGTACATCGGCGGGGCCTTCGCACAGCGCGTAGATCGGCTCGTCGAAACGGAAGGGATCGACTTCCTTGTCCGCCATGCGCCTGACTATCTGATCTCGAGGCCTTCTTCGAGAGCGGCCGCGAAGTGCTCGCCGTCGAAGCAGTCGACAGCGCTGGCCCCGTTGTCCTTGGTGGTGCGGAGCAGCCGAAAGTCGTCGGGGTGTTCTCGGACGACCGGAAGCAACGCGCGCAGGTACTCCAGACTGTGAGTCGTCACGAACAGTTGGGTATTCGATTCCCGGGAGGCATCGAGGATCGCGGCGGACGCACGGCCCATGAGATCGAAGTACAGGCCGTTCTCCATCTCGTCGATGAGGACGATGCCGCGTGAGAAATGGTGTGCCGCGAGCAGGATCGACAGCATCTTGTTGATGCCGTCGGACACGAGAGGCAGTGGCACTTTCTCATGCACGGAGCGAAGCTGGGCGTGCACCATGGCGGTGCCGCCGTGGTACTCGACGCTGAGGTCTTCGATGAAGGGGAACTGTTTCCGGATGACCGAGACGATGGCCTTGTGTTCACCCCTTTTGCTCAGCAAGGAGAAGCGCTGACCGTTGTGTTCCGGACCTTCTCGGGATACCGGGGACAACAGGATCGCGGGAAACGACTCCACGACCGCTCCGAACGACAGACCCTTGCCGGTCACCGCGGGTCGGCACTTGACGACCTCGCGGTTGGCAGTCTTGTACTCGAAATCTATATTGGCGTGCCGCACGTGATCCTCGACGGATCTATGCCCGAATGGCAGGGTAGCGCCCTCTGGCGGACCGTACGAGACGACCAACGACCGCGTGTTCTCCTCGGTTCCAACTGAATTCAATGCGATGGTAGAGGTCTCGTCGAAATCGAAGAACAAGTCCCGCCATAGTGACTCGAAGAAGCCGGGATCCGTGGAAACGGCGACAGTATCTCCAAGACCACGCATGCGTCGGATCCTGAGGGCCAGTCCTGGTCCGGTGCTGGCGAGCAAGAAGAGCGCCTCCAGGAAGGCGGTCTTGCCACCGCCGTTCCGGCCGACGATGACGTTGAACCGGCCCAGGTTGCAGAGATGTACGTCCTTGAAGCACTTGAAGTTCGAGATCTTGAGATCTTGAATCATGCGAACCTGCGGCGTGCGGGATGCGCGCCGATCGTTCCGAGGTTGCGAGAGCGTACCGCGAGTCCGGTGGCCAGTCAACGAAGCGATTCACTGGCAAGAACCGGGCCAGAGTGGGGTGGCCCGGACCCACCGAGGTCGGACGGGTCGGCGAGCGGCTGATGGTGCAGGAACTGCCAACTTGCGGCTGGGCCGTGGTTGCATCGACGTCGATGGGTGAGCCCCTGGGGCGGAGAAGTGCTCCGCGGGTGGAAGAGGCGAGGGTGGCGATGTTGCCGGCCGGGCCGTGTGTTGGCGGGCGAGGGGGACGGAGCGTGTGGAGCTCGTGTCCTCCCTGACCCGTCGCCACACGCCCCGGCCGCGAGCCGTGTCTAGAGCCCTTCCGCCTGCTTCATCAGGTTGGCGTGGGTCTGGGCCACTTCGAGGCCGCCTTCGCCTTCCTGCCAGCCGGTGCGTCCGTCGCCGTTGGCGTCGACGCCCGACAGCAGGGCCTGCGCGAGCGCGTTCAGCTCGGCGACCAGCGGCGCGGCGTCGGCCGCGGTGGTGGTCCTGGCGATGCGCTTGGCCAGCATGACGATCTCGTCCGCCCGGCCCACGGTGTTCTGCGCGGACGTCGCGACGTGGTTGGCGTGCGTCTGTACCGCGCCCGACGCGCCGTCGGAGTTGGCGGCGGCGGTGATGTGCTGGGCCGCGCCGGCCGCCCCCCGCTTCACGCCGTAGCCGAGGCCGGGGCCGTTCTCGATCTGCTCGGGGTCGACCGCATGCAACACGTGGGTGGTGTGCCGCTTCATCCCTGCGAAGTTGCTCGGGTCGCTGGCCGCCAGACCGGCATGCCGCGCGGCGATCTCGGCCTCGGCGATGGCCGCCGGCAGCAGGCCCTGCCCGTCGGGCGTGTCGCGCCACGCGTCGGTGACGTGGCCGATGTGGTTGTGCGCGGCGTTCTGCTGCGCGGCGAGGTTGCCTCCGGCCAGGACCGCCACTGCGAGCAGGGCGGCGAGGGCTGCGTAGGTGGTTCTCTTCATCGGTTTCCTCCGGATTCACGACAGGGGCGGGACCTCTCGGGCCCGCCCGGATCCGCGGCGCTCCGGCCCGGCCGGTCACCGCGGCGACCGCTCCGGGACATCGCCCGGGCGGCCATTGATGCTTGTTCTTTATACCGTGCCGGCCGTCTGGCGGCAAGTCGCCTCGCCGGTAGCATCCGAGCCTGCGCGTGCAGGGAGCGGGGCGCCGTCGCGTGACCGATCAGATTCAGTCTTGCCGGACAGACAGGGTGGTCCGGTGGTCCTGCCAGCCGGTGATCCGCCCTTCCAGCGTTGCGAGGCGGCGATCGATGTCCCCAACCGTCGCGGCCAGGGAGGCGATGCGGCCGTTGGTGTCGCGCCACAGCAGCACCACCACCGCGATCACGATGGCTGGCGACAGAATGTCTGTCCACGACATATAACAATGATATCACCTGCACAGTGACGGTTCACGGTCGACCAGGGCTGTGATGCGGCGTTCGGCTGGTAGGAGGGGTCAGGCGGGGCGGCCGCCGGCCGGCGGCGCCTGCCGGAAGTGCTCGTAGCCCGGCGGGAGTGCCCGGTCGCCGTCGGCGGTGCGCAGCACCAGGTCGGGGGTCTTCGTCAGCTCGCCGATACGGGTGATCGGGACGCCCTGGAACAGGCGGGCCAGCGTGCGCAGCCCGCGCCGGTTGCGGCGGGGCACCGCGATCAGCAGCTCGTAGTCGTCGCCTCCGCAGAGGGCTGCCTCGACCGGGTCGGCCCCGTCCCCGACGAACCACCGGCGCGCCCCGGCATGCACCGGTATCGCGGCGGGGTCCACGACGGCGCCCACGCCGGAGGCGCGGGTGAGCTGGCGGAGTCCGTCCGCCAATCCGTCGCTCAGGTCGATGCCGGCACGCGCGACCCGGTTCCGGCCGAGGAGGGCGCCGATGCGGACCCGCGGCTCCGGCCGCCGGTAGCGCTCGATGCAGTCGTCGAGGTCGGGATCGGCGGCCGCGTTCACCGGGTGACCCCGCCGGAGCGCGGCGAGGCCGGCCGCTGCGGCGCCGACGGCGCCGGTCACCCACAGCTCGTCTTCCGGCCGGCCGCCGTCCCGCGTCACCACCCGCCGGCGCCGGACCGCGCCGACGGCGGTCAGGCCCAGCACCAGGGGGCCGTCGGTTCGCGTGACGTTGCCGCCGACGAGGGCGATGGCGTGCCGGGCGGCGAGCGCGAGCAGGCCCTCGATCACCGCGTCGAGATCGACCACGGTCATCGCCTCGGGCAGGACCAGGGACAGCACCGCCACCCGCGGCGCGGCCCCCATGGCCGCCAGATCGCTCAGGTTCACCGCGAGTGTCTTGTGACCGATATCCGCCGCCGACACGAACGACCGATCGAAGTGGATGCCTTCGACGAGGGTGTCGGTGGTCACGACGTCGAGGGTGCCGCGGGCCGGCTCGACGACCGCCGCATCGTCGCCGATGCCGACGGGAACCCAGGCCGGCGGGGCCGGCGTCCGGCGTCGTATCCGCTCGATGACGGCCGCTTCGCCGAGGTCGCCGACGGTCGTCCCGGGGCCGGTGGAGGCGCTACCGGGCGTAGTCCACCGCCCGGGTTTCGCGAATGACCGTGACCTTTATCTGGCCGGGATACTGCAGCTCGTTCTCGACCCGTTTCGCGATGTCCTTCGACAGCCAGACCGCCTCTTCGTCGGTCACCTTCTCGCTCTCGACCATGATGCGGACCTCGCGTCCCGCCTGCAGCGCGAACGCCTTCGAGACCCCGTCGAACGAGTCGGCGATGCTCTCGAGCTGCTTGAGGCGCTTGATGTACGACTCGAGGATGTCCCGCCGGGCGCCGGGCCGGGCGGCCGAGATGGCGTCCGCGGCCTGCACCAGCATCGACTCCAGCGACGGCCAGTCGATATCCATGTGATGGGCGGCCATGGCGTCGATCACCGCCTCGTTCTCGCCGTGCTGGCGGAGGAAGTCGATGCCGAGCGTGAGATGGGTTCCCTGCAGGTCGCGGTCGATGGCTTTCCCGATGTCGTGCACGAACGCGCCGCGTATCGTGGTATGCGCGTCGAGCCCCACCTCGCGGGCCATGATGCCGGCCAGATAGGCGACCTCCTTCGAATGCCCCAGCACGTTCTGGCCGTAGCTGGTGCGGAACTTCAACTTCCCCATCAGCCGGTGGATCTCCGGATGCATGTCGAAGAGCCCCAGCTCGAACGCCGCCGCCTCGCCCTCCTTCAGGGCCAGCTCGTCCTGCTCGACCTTGACCTTCTCGACGACCTCCTCGATGCGGGCGGGATGGATGCGGCCGTCCGCGATCAACCGCTCGATGGCCTGTTTCGCCACTTCGCGGCGGAGGGGATCGAAGCTCGACAGAATGATGGCGCCGGGGGTGTCGTCGACGATCAGCTCGACGCCGGTGGCCTGTTCGAGAGCCCGGATGTTCCGGCCTTCGCGGCCGATGATGCGCCCCTTGAGATCGTCGCTGGGCAGGTCCACGACCGAGACCGTGGTCTCGATGGCATGCTCGGGGGCGCTGCGCTGGATCGCCTGGGTGATGATCTGCTTCGCCTTCTCCGCCGCCTTCTCGCGGGCTTCCGCCTCGAGCCGCTTGACGAGGTTGGCGGCGTCGCGGCGGGCTTCCTGCTCGATCTGCCGGATGACGAGATCCTTCGCCTCGTCGGCGGTGAGGCCCGAAACGCGTTGCAGGGCCTGCTGTTGCTCGTGGAGCAGCTCGTCGCAGCGGCGGCGCTCCTCGGCGAGAGCGTCGTCCCGCGCTTCGAGCTGCTGCTGCCGTTCCTCGAGCTGGGCCTCGGTGCGCTTGGCCTCGCGGTCCTGCTCCGTCAGCTCCTGGGTCCTGCGGGTCACTTGCCGCTCGATGGACGCCAGCTCGTCCCGCCGCTCCTGGCTCTCACGTTCGCTGTCCTGCAACAGGGTGTGGGCCTGCTCCTTGGCTGCGAACTCCGACTCTTTCCGGTAGGCGTCGGCCTCGCGGTGGGCGTCGTGCACGAGCCGTTCCGCCGTCTCTTTAGCCTGACCGACGGTGCGGGCGGCGCCCCGCTCGCGGGTGACGACCCAGACGAGGCACACGACGGTCACGGCCAGGAAGACGCCGCCGGTCGAGACAAGGTCCATGGGTGGTCCCTCGGACCCCGCGGCTGATGCAGCCGGAGGTCGCGGGGAGCGCCAGACAGGCGGCGCGGCGGGCAGCCCCTCGACGGGAGGCGCCGGGCGGCGGCCCGCTGCGTCAGCGACGGACCGCCGGATGGCGACGCCTGGAGAGGTAAGGTGTAAAGCCCCGCATTGCCGTGTGGGGAGGTCGAATGAACCTGCCAATAAAACAGGTGGAGCCGCGCTCGTAGCGACCAGCTTCGCTTTGCGCTACCTCGCGCGGAGGCCTGCGCGCCACGAAGCGTCGCGGCTCTCTTGAGTATAGCGTTGGCTCAAACGACCCTCCGGAACCATCACGAACACTGCAGGGATCTCGTAAATCCACATGGCTGCCAACTGCCAGCCGACACACGCGGCAGAGCTTGACCGCCTGTCTGAATCGCTCTCAATGGCCTGATCTTAGAACGAACCCGGACCGCCCGCAAGGCCCAGGTTCGAGGACCCCCGCGATCGTCAACACGGACCGTCAGGTTTTCGTTGCCGGATCCGGCGCGTTGCCCGCCAGCGCGACATCGACCATCCGTTCGATTTCACCCGCCCGCGTCTTCACCGCCAGCTCGATCGATGTTTCCGTGTCGCGGCTGCGAAAGTACTCGTCGGCGATGTTCATCGCGGCCAGGACCGTGATGCGTACCGTGTCTCCGCCCGTCGAATGCTCGGTCGCGGCCTGAATCTTGTGGTCGACGTAGCTGGCCAACCGGTTGATGTACTCGATGTCGAGCGAGCTCCGGATCAGGAAGCGCTGACCCATGATCTCCACGGTCACGACCTGCGGCGCATCGCGGGTTACGGGCCCGTCTTCTATCTCGGTCACAGTGGCGGCACTCTGCGCGTGGGGACCGGCCTAGAGGCTGATCTCTTCGATCTGCTCGAGCATTTTCGCGATGCGCTCGCGGATTTCGTCGCGCTCGGACTGGGTCTCCCGGGTCTGCGTCTCCTGTTGTGCCTGAGCCGCCTGCAGCTTGCCGCGGAAGTCTTCGACTTCGCCCGACAGCCGGGTGTTGTCATCGAGGACGAGCTTCAACTCTTCGCGGGTGGTCTCGAGCATTTCAATCAGGGACTGCACCCGCTGGGCCAGCTGTTCGATGGGCTGCAGTTCGACGGTGGATTCCGTTTTCGCCATGAGCAACTCCTCGCGGCACGAGCGGCCGTTGTCGGTGACAATCGTTGCCGCGTGCCGGGCGGTCCCGGGGACCGCCGTCTTCAATCGATAAGGGGCTAACGCTGTTTCGCGCGATGGGTTTCCGCGAGTGCCTGCAGCACCGCGTCGGTGCTCCGTTGGACTTCGGTGTCGGTCAGCGTCCGATCGGGGGCGCGAAACGTCAATCGAACCGACAAGCTGACGGCGCCCGCGGCCACTCCCGATCCCGTATACCGATCGACCTCGACGACCTCGACCAGGGTCGGTCCGGCCGCCGTTCGGATCGTGTCACGAACCTGCGCCGCAGGCAAGGCGTCGTCGATCTCGACCGAGAGATCGCGCGTGACCGACGGATATCGGGGCACCGGCGCCGCCCGCAGGCGGTCGAAGGCCGCGAGGTCGAGCGGGTGCAGGTCGAGCTCGGCTACGTACACCGGATCGGTTCCGGTCATGCCGCGCGCCGCGGCGAACGTCGGATCGAGCCGGCCGGCCTCTCCCAGCAGGACCTGGGAGGCGCCGGCCTGCAGATGCACGCGGGCGCTCTGCCCCGGCACCAGATGGCCCGCGGTCATCGGCTCGAACGCCGCCTGCATGCCGAACCCGGCGCAGAGGCGCGCGATGACCCCGGTCAGGTCGAAGAGGTCCGCCCGCCGCGGGGGGGCGCTCCAGTGCACGGCGGCGGCCGAGCCGGCGATCGCGATCCCCAGCGCGGGCGTTTCTCCCGCGCCTCGCCGGAAGCGGCTGCCGATCTCGAACAGCCGCACGTCGTGCCGCTCGCGGCGTCGATTGTGGACCACGGAGTCGACGAGACCGGGGAGCAGCGAGGGCCGGAGCACGGCGCCGCGCTCGGACAGCGGGTTGCGCAGGGCCACCACGTCCCGGGCGTCGGCGTGGACGGCGCGCGCGGCGGCCTGCTCGATGAAGCCGTAGGTCACCGCCTCGGAGAAGCCGCTGCCCGTCAGGAGGCGGCGCACGAGGCGGTCGCGGTCTCGCCAGGGCCCCGGCGCCGGCGCCGGCTGGGTCAGGGCCGGGAAAGTGGTCGGAATCTCGTCATAGCCGTGGTGGCGCGCGATCTCCTCGATCAGGTCCTCTTCCCGGCTGACGTCCACCCGGAACGTCGGAACCCGGACGCGCCAGACCGCGCCGCCATCCCCCGTGGCGGGCGTCGGTTCGAAGCCGAGACGCGTCAGCGTCGGCGCCACGAAGCTCTCGTCGATGGTCTGGCCGAGCACCCGTCCTGTCCGCGAGTGGCGCAGCCGTATTTCGATCGGCTCGGGCGGGGCCGGAAAGCGGTCGACCAGCGCGCCGCGGGGCGTTCCCGCCGCGATGTCGGCCAGCAGGCGGCGAGCCCGGTGAATCGCGGCGGGCGGCGCCGCGGTGTCGGCGCCGCGCTCGAATCGATAGGAGGCGTCGGTGGCGAGGCCCAGCCGCCGGCTCGTGCGCCGTACCGAGATCGGATGGAACCAGGCGGCCTCCAGCACGATCGTGCGCGTCTCCGCGCTGACCTCCGAGGCGGCGCCTCCCATGATCCCGGCCACCGCCTGCGGGCGTTCGGCGTCGGCGATGGCCAGCATCTCGGGATCGAGGGTCCGATCCACGCCGTCGAGGGTCCGTACGGTCTCGCCGGCGCGAGCCCGGCGCACGCGGATCTCGGAGCCGGCCAGCCGGTCCAGATCGAACGCGTGCATGGGATGTCCGAGCTCGATCATGACGTAGTTCGTCACGTCGACCACGTTGTTGATGGGCCGCACGTCGGCCGCTTCCAGCCGCCGCGTCAGCCACGGCGGCGACGGCCCCACCGCCACCTGCGCGAGCGCGCCCACGTACCGGGGACAGAGGTCCGGGGCCTCGATGGTGATGGAGACGGCGGCTCCGCCGCCGGCATCGCTCTCCGGGGGCGTCGCCGCCGGCATCCGCAGGTCGGTGTCGTACGCCGTGGCGACCTCGCGGGCGATGCCGAGCACCGAAAGGCAGTCGGGACGGTTCGTCGTGATCTCGAGATCCAACACCGCATCCGGCGCGCCGTCCGGGGTCCGGGGGTCTGCCGGCCAGGGCTCGACCGCGCCGACCTCGAACCCGCACATGGTCAGCTTGTCAGCCAACTCGTCGACGTCGACGGGAATGTCGACGAGCTCCCGCAGCCATGACACGAGGATTCTCAATGGGGGAACTGCTCCAGCAGGCGCAAGTCGTTGTCGTAGAAGAGCCGGATGTCCTCGACCTGGTACTTGAGCAGGGCGACCCGGTCGATGCCGAGGCCGAATGCCCACCCCGTATAGCGCTCCGGGTCGTATCCTACCGCCTCGAAGACCGCCGGGTGCACCATGCCGCAGCCCAGAATCTCGAGCCAGCCGGTCTGCTTGCAGACCGCGCACCCGTCACCGCTGCAGAACACGCAGCTGATGAAGACCTCGGCGCTCGGCTCGGTGTAGGGGAAGAAGCTCGGCCGGAACATGACCCGGGTGCCGGGGTCGAAGAACGCCTGGAGAAAGCCGACGAGCGTCCCCTTGAGGTCCGCCATCGTGACCCCCTCGTCGACCAGGAGGCCCTCGACCTGCATGAACATGGGCGAGTGGGTCAGGTCGGGGGTGTCGCGGCGGTAGACCAGCCCCGGCGAGATGATTCGCACCGGCGGCTTGTGTCGTTCCATGTAGCGGATCTGCATCCCGGACGTGTGCGTCCGGAGCAGGGTCGCCGGGGCGCCGCCGCCGGGCACCGAGCCCTCCAGATAGAACGTGTCCTGCATGTCGCGGGCCGGATGGTCCGGCGGCATGTTGAGGGCCTCGAAGTTGTGATAGTCGTCCTCGACCTGCGGTCCCTGGAGAATCTCGAACCCCTGGGCCTCGAAGATCGACTCGACCTGCTCGCGAATCAGGGTCAGGGGGTGACGGCGTCCGAACGGCATCTCGCGGCCCGGCAGGGTGACGTCGACGGCTCCGGCCGGTCTCGCGGCGGCGCGCAGGGTCTCTCGCCGCTCCGCCAGCGCGTGCTCGATCTCCCGTTTCAGGACGTTGGCGCCCTTTCCCAGGGCGGGGCGGGCGTCGGCGGGCGCGCCGGCCACCTGCTTCATCAGCGTCGCGATCGCGCCCCGTTTGCGGCTCAGATACCGGTCCCGCACCGCCTGCAGGTCCGGCTCGGACGCGACCGCCGCGAGATCCGCCTGGAAGGCGGCGCGGATGCCGTCGATATCGCTGGGGGCAGTCATGTTGGGCAGTACCGGCGTGCAGCAGGCGCGCCGCGGCGGGTCGTCCGGCCGCCGCGGGAAGCGCCGCGACGCTTCCCGCCCGGCGCCGCGACGCTACGCGGCCGGCTGCGCGTCGTTGTTCTGCGCCGCGACCTGGGCCGCGAGCTGGGCAAAGGCGGTGGGTTCCGTCGCTGCGAGGTCGGCGAGACTCTTGCGGTCGAGGGCGATCCCGGCCGCGCTCAGGCCGTGCATGAATCGGCTGTAGCTGAGCCCATGTTCGCGCGCGGCGGCATTGATCCGCAGGATCCACAGGCGGCGGAAGTCGCGCTTCTTGAGGCGGCGCCCGACGTACGCGTACTCGGCGGCCTTGTCGCCGGCTTCCTTGGCGGCGCGGTACAGCTTGCTCTTGGTGCCGAAGAAACCCTTCGTGCGCGCCAGCAGCTTCTTGCGTTTCGCGCGCCGCACCGATCCGCGCTTGACTCTTGGCATCTATGAAACTCCCTGAATCCGTCGGTTGGGGGCGGATCTCGCCCGGTCTATCCGTTCGGCAGCAGCCGCTGAACCCGGCGCGTGTCGGCGGCCGAAATCAGGGCCGACTTCCGGAGATTCCGCTTCCGTTTGGTCGTCTTGCTCGTCAGGATATGCTGCTTCAACGACTTGCTGCGCACGATCTTTCCGCTGGCCGTCATCCGGAAGCGCTTCGCGGCGCCCCGGTGCGTCTTCATCTTCGGCATTCGAATCTAGCCCCCCTGTCCCTTCTTGGCGCCACCGATGCCGGACAGGATGATGTGCATCTGGTTGCCTTGCATGCTCGGGCGCGTCTCGGCCGCGGCCACGCCCTCGAGGTCCACGATCAGGCGATCGAGAATGCGGCGCCCGAAATCGGGGTGCGCCATCTCCCGCCCGCGGAAGAAGATCGTGGCCTTCACCTTGTCCCCTTCCTTCACGATGCGCTCGATGTGCCTCTTCTTGAAGTTGTAGTCGTGCTCGTCGACCTTGGGCCGGAACTTGATCTCCTTGAGCTCGATCGACTTCTGGTTCTTGCGCGCTTCCCGGGTGCGTTTCTGTTCCTGGTAGTGATACCGCCCGTAGTCCATGATGCGGCATACGGGCGGCGCCGCCGTCGGGGAGATCTCGACGAGGTCGAGCCCCTTCTCCCGGGCGATGGCCAGCGCCTGCGGGGGTGACATGATGCCGAGCTGCTGACCCGTGTCGTCGATGACCCGGATCTCCCGCACGCGTATCCGCTCGTTGGTACGTGTCCGGACCTCACGTCGTTGACTGCGAACAAAAGCGATAGCGTCCCCCTTGTGAAAGTGGTGCCGGTGCGGACGGCGTCACTGGTGCGCCGCGTCGCCGCGGGCTCTTCGCCGCTGCACCTCGTCGAGCGCCGCCGCGATGAAGTCTTCGACCTGGCTGGCCCCGCGGTCGCCGTCCCGCCGGTGCCGGACGGCCACCGCCCCGTTGGCCGCCTCGCGATCGCCCGTGACCAGCATGTAAGGGATCTTTCGGAGCTGCGCCGACCGAATCTTATACCCCATTTTTTCCTGGCGGGCATCCACCTCGACCCGCAGGCCGGCCGCGCGCAGGCGGGCCGCCACCGACTCGGCGTAGTCGCCGTGGCGATCCGCGATGGGCACGACGACCGCTTGCACCGGCGCCAGCCAGAGCGGGAACGCGCCGGCGTAGTGCTCGATGAGCAGGGCGATGAACCGCTCGAAGCTGCCGAAGATGGCCCGGTGGATGACGATCGGACGATGCTCGGCGTTGTCCTCGCCGATGTACTTGAGCTGAAACCGCTCCGGAAGCTGGTAGTCGAGCTGAATCGTGGCGCACTGCCAGTTTCTGCCGATGGCGTCGACGACGTGGAAGTCGATCTTGGGGCCGTAGAAATTGCCCTCGCCCTCTGCGACGCGGTAGTCCTGGCCGGCCGCCTCGAGAGCCTCCCTGAGCTGGGCCTCGGCCTGGTCCCAGGTGGCGGTCTCGCCCAGGAACGTGTCGGGCCGCGTCGACAGCTCGACCGAGAACTCGAGCTCGAAGTCGGCGTAGACCCGCTGCACCAGGCGCAACAGGCGCTCGACCTCGCGGCTGATCTGATCCGGGGCGACGAAGCAGTGCGCGTCGTCCTGGCAGAACTGGCGGGCCCGGGTCAGCCCCGCGAGCACCCCGGACGCCTCGTCCCGATGCAGCACGCTCTGGTCGTGGTAGCGAATCGGGAGGTCGCGGTAGCTCCGGACCTCGCTCGCGAAGACCAGCATGTGCCCCGGGCAGTTCATCGGCTTGAGGCTGTAGGTCTCGCCCTCCGACTCCACCCGCAGCATGTTCTCTTCGTAGTGCGCCCAGTGTCCCGAGGTTTCCCAGAGCTGCTTGTTGTAGACCAGCGGGGTGCGGAGCTCGACGTAGCCTTCCGGGAACAGGGTCGCCCGCATGTACTCGGCCAGCAGATTCCACAGGGTGGTGCCGTGCCCGAGCCAGAACGCGGCGCCCGGCGCCCAGTGGTGGAACGTGAACAGCCCGAGCTCGCGTCCGAGCTTTCGGTGGTCCCGCTTCTTGGCCTCCTCGATCCGACGCACGTGCTCCTTGAGGGCCTTGTCGGAGAAGAAGGCGGTGCCGTAGATTCGCTGCATCGGCTGGTTGCGGGCATCCCCCTTCCAGTAGGCGTTCGAGCTGGTCAGCACCCGGAACGCCTTGAGGATGCCGCTGGACGGCACGTGGGGACCGGTGCAGAAGTCCATGAACACGCCGTCGATGGTGTAGCAGGAGACGACCGGTCCGCCCTTTTCCTCGATCAGCTGGACCTTCAGTGGCTCCCCGCGGTCCGCGAAGTAGCGCTTGGCCTCCTCCTTCGACATCATCTTGCGCTCGTAGGCGAGGTCCTGCTGCGCGATCTCGCGCATCTTCGCCTCGATCGCTTCGAGGTCCTCGGGCACGAACGGACGATCCACGACGAAATCGTAGAAGAACCCGTCGTCGGTCGGCGGCCCGATGCCGCACTGGGCTTCCGGGAACAGATCGGTGACCGCGGCGGCCAGCAGGTGCGCGGTGCTGTGCCGATAGAGCGCCAGCGCATCCGGTCCGTCCCGGGTCACGATGCGAACCGACGCATCCGCCTCGAGCGCATGGTTCAGGTCGACCATGCGGTCACCGACGGCGGCCGCCAGGGCGGCCTTGGCGAGGCGGGGCGAAATGCTCTCCGCGACGGCGCGCACGGGGGTTCCGACCGGCACTTGCCGCGTGGAACCGTCCGGCAGGGTAACGGTCACCTGGTCCATGGTCGTCTGGCGCGGTGGTGCTGCTGCTATGGAGATGGTAGGCACGGGCGGACTCGAACCGCCGACCTCCTGCGTGTCAAGCAGGCGCTCTAACCAGACTGAGCTACGCGCCTAGAGGTACGGGACAACCCCGAACATCGCAATATAGCAATCCCGGGACGAATCAGTCAAACGGATGACGGCGAACCCGCGGGGGGCGAAGACCGGCAGAGCGTTCCGCGCCGTCCTACGGCGCGGACTCCTGCAGTGCGAGCCCGGCGAGATGTTCGAGCGCGCGATCGAGCACCGGGTCCTCCTGGTCCTCGTCCGGTGGGGCCTCGGCCGCCGCCGGGGCCAGGTCGCCTCCCGGTGCCTGGACGGGGACCGCCGCCGCCACCCCCTGGCGGTGGATCGCCTCGCCCGAGGCGGTCAGATAGCGGGTCGTCGACAGCAGGAGGCCGCCGCCGTCGGGCAGCCGAACCAGCGTCTGCTCCGACGCCCGCCCGGCGGTTCGAATGCCCACCGTGTCGGCCCGGCCGGCATCGGCGAGCGCCGCCGCGAACAGCTCCGCCGCACCCGCCGTGCCGAAGTTGGTCAGCAGCACCACCGGTCCCGCGATCGACGGCGGCCGGGGGCTGCGGGCGACGGGTTGCCGCTCGTTCGACGACTCGCGGATCATCAGCGGATCGGCGTCCGTGAACAGCTCCGCCGCCGCAATCCCGGTGTCGTGAGACCCGGTGGCGGTGCCGCGGAGATCGATGACGAGGCGCTCGGCGCCCTGCTCGGCGAGGCTGTCGTTCGCGGCGCCGATCGCGCCCACGGTGGTGGCGTCGAACTCGGCGATGCGGAGATAGCCGACGCCCGGCGCCGCGATCCGGCTCGTGATGTTGGCGGACCGGTCATCGCCTCGCACGAGATCCAACGTCACCGGCTCGGCCGCGTTGCCGCGAATGATCTCCAGGCTCACCGACGACCCCGCGGGTCCGCGCAGGAGCTGCCGGGCTCGCACGGTCGACATCATCCTCGTCGGGTTCCCGTCGATCTGACGGAGATAGTCACCGGGCCGGAGGCCGGCGAGGGCGGCGGGCGAACCGTCGCGCGCCGCCACCACCTGCACGTAGTACTGGCGCGTCAGGGTGAGACCGACGCCGGCCTCCGCGTCGTCGAGCCCCGCGTCATGTAGCTGAACCTCGCCGGGGGTCAGGTACGAGCTTTCCGGGTCGAGCCCTTCCGCCAGCCCCCACAGCGCGCCGTGCATGATGCGGTCGGCGTCGACCTGCTCCACGTAGTTGCTGGTGACGAGCGACACCACCTCTTCGAAGATCCTGAGGTGCCGGTACGTGCCTTCCTGCGCGACCACGCCCCCGAGCATGCTCCCGACCAGCGTGTAGGCCATGATCGGGAACGTCAACGCGAGGACGACGAGACGGGTGCGATCGGTCACTGGCAACCTCGATGCTGTGGTCCTGCCGGGGCACGGACCCATTGCCTCTACATCCCTGTCATTCTATCGAATCCGCCGGACGACCGTCGATCTTGAACCATCGCGGAGGGGGCGCCGGCGAAGGCGGGATGCTACTCTGGAGGGGATGTTGTCCGTCTCCGGCGCGAGAGTGGTCGGATTGGATCTCGGACGGCGTCGAATCGGGATCGCGGTGAGCGATCCGTCGGGCACGCTCGCGACCCCCTGGGGGACGGTGAGCGGCGCGGGAACGATGGAAGTGGTCACGGGTCGGATCGCGGCGTCGCTCGCGGAGCTGGCGCAGGACGATGTTCCCGTCGCGCGCGTCGTGGTCGGGCATCCGTTCCACCTCGACGGCCGTCCCCACGAGGAGGGCGCGCGGGTGACCGCGGTCGTCCGGGCCATCGCCGAACGGACCGGCCTGCCCGTCACCCTGCAGGACGAGCGGCTCACGAGCGTCGAGGCCGAGCAGCGGCTTGCCCTGCGCGAGCGCGACTGGCGCCGGCGCAAGGCGCGGCTGGATGCCGCGGCTGCCGCCATCATCCTGCAGGACTATCTCGACGGGCGGGACGGGGAGGAGGGCGGATGAAGAAGCTCGTCGTGTACGCCGCGGCCGCCCTGCTGCTCGCGGGCGGATTGGCCGCCTACGGCGCCAAGCGTCTCTACGACGGGGCGGACGAGGCGTACCGCGGGCACGACGGCGCCGAGGTCTTCGTGGACATCCGGCCGGGGACGTCGACCGCGGCGATCGCACGGCGGCTCGTGGCGTCGGGCATCGTTCGCGACGAGGCCACCTTCCGCATCGCGGTGTGGCGCAGCGGGCGCGACCGCGGGCTGCAGGCCGGCGAGTACCGGTTCGCGGCGCCGCTGTCCGCGATGGAGGTCGTCGAGACGATCGTGCGGGGGAGGGTCCACCTGGTGCCGATCACCTTCCCCGAGGGGCTGACCCGCCAGGAGATGGCCGAACGGTTCGGCCGGTCCGGGTTCGGGTCGGCCGAGGCGTTCCTGGCGGCCAGCGCGCGCGTCGATCTCGTGGCCGACCTCGACCCGGACGCGGCCGATCTCGAGGGGTACCTGTTTCCCGAGACCTACTCGCTGCCGCGCGGCGCCACCGCCGACGACCTCGTCGAGGCGATGGTCGCGCAGTTCCGCCGGGCGTTCGACGCCGATCTGCAGGCACGGGCGGCGTCGCGGGGCCTTCGCGTCCGCGAGGTGGTGACGCTGGCGTCGCTCATTCGGCGGGAGACGGGGCTCGACGAGGAGCGGCCCATCGTCTCGGCCGTCTACAACAACCGTCTCGACCGGCGGATGCCGCTGCAGTGCGACCCGACCGTCATCTACGCCCTGCAGCTCGCCGGGCTCTACGACGGGAATCTCACCCGGGAGAACCTGCGGTTCGACTCGCCCTACAACACGTACGTCTACCCCGGACTGCCCCCCGGGCCGATCGGCGCGCCGGGTGCGGCCGACCTCCGGGCCGCGGTCGAGCCGGCGGACGTGAGTCATCTGTACTTCGTCAGCCGCAACGACGGCTCGCACGTGTTCGCCGACACCCTGCGCGAGCACAACCGCAACGTTCGCGAGTATCAGATCGAGTACTTCCGGCGCCGCCGGGGCGGCTGACAGGGCTGCCGCGGTCCCACCCATGCACGATCTCGCCGTACTCCGCCATCTCGCCCTCATCGTCGGCCTGGCCATTCCCGTCGCGGCCCTCGCGCACCGCCTGCGAGTGCCGACGCTGGTGGGGTTCCTGCTGATCGGCGTCGCCATCGGTCCCCACGGCGCCGCATTCATCCCCGAGCCGGACGCGGTGGCCGCGCTGGCCGAGATCGGGGTGGTGCTGCTGCTGTTCGAGATCGGGCTGGAGCTCTCGCTGTCGCAGGTGCTGCGCTGGGGGGCGTCGATTCTGGCGGCCGGCGGCCTGCAGGTGTCGGGCATCCTCGCGCTCGCGGGGATGGCCGGTCCGCTGTTCGGCCTCCCGGTGGGGCAGAGCCTGTTCTACGGCGCCCTCGCCGCGCTGTCGTCCACCGCCATCGTCAGCCGGACCCTGGCCGAGCGCGGCGAGCTGGACGCGCCGCACGGCCGGGATGCCATCGCCATCCTGCTGTTCCAGGACCTGGCCATCGTGCCGCTCATGCTCTTCGTCCCGCTGTTCAGCCCCGGCGGGGAGGGCGCGGCCGGCGGCCTCTGGCTCCGGCTCGGACTGGGGCTCGCGGCGATGGTCGCGCTCGTCGCCGGCGGGCGGCTGGTGGTCCGCTGGACGCTCGACCGGGTCGTCGAGACCCGCGACCGGGATCTGTTCACGCTGTGCGTCGGGTTCTTCGCGATAGGGACCGCCCTGGCGGCGTCGACCGCGGGGTTCTCGCTCGCGGTAGGCGCGTTCCTGGCCGGCCTGATCATCTCCGAGTCCGAGTACGGCCTGCAGGCGCTCGACGACGTCATGCCGTTTCGCGCCCTGTTCAGCGGGGTGTTCTTTACCTCGATCGGCATGCTGCTCGACCTGACGGTGGTGGCGGGGCAGCTGCCGCTGCTCGCGGGGGGCACGGTGCTGCTGGTGGCGGTGAAGACGGCGGTGGCGGCGGGGGCGGTGATGGTGCGCGGCCGGCGGCTCGACACCGCGCTCGCGACCGGGCTGAGCCTGGCCCAGATCGGGGAGTTCTCGTTCGTCCTCGCGGCGGCCGGCCTCCCCCTGGGGCTGTTCGGCGCCGGTCACTACCAGGTGTTTCTGGCCGTCGCCGCGCTGTCCATGCTGGGCGCACCGTTCCTGGTGATGGCCTCCCGGTCCTGGGCGGTGCGGCTCGGCGGGCGGTCGGGGGCCGGACCGCCTGCGGAAGAGCCGGCCGCCGCCCCCGGCGACCACGCCATCGTCGTCGGCTACGGCCTGGCCGGGCGCTACTTGGCGAGGATGCTGCAAGCGGCCGGCATCGAATGCGTGGTGGTCGACCAGAACGCCGAGCTGGTGGAAGTGGCGCGGCGAGAGGGGTTCGGCGCGCTGTACGGCGACGGCGCCGGCCACCCCGTGCTGGAGCGCGCCGGCGGCGCCGGGGCGAGGCTCGTCGTCTTCGCGATCTCGTCCCCGCTCGACGAGCGGCGGGGGGTCGCGACGGCCCGCCGGGCGGCGCCGGGGGCGGCGATCGTCGTCCGGACGCGCTACGTGCAGGCCATCGACGAGTTGATGCGGCTCGGCGCGACCGAGGTGGTCGTCGAGGAGTTCGAAGCCTCGCTGGAGCTGTTCGCCCGGGCCTTGGAGCGCTACGAGATACCGGCCGCCCGGATCGCGCACGAGCTGGAGGCCGTGCGCGACGAGCACTACGGCCTGCTCCGGGGGCGGGCCCAGCCCAACCTGCACCTCGACACCCTGAAGCACCTGGGCATTCACAACGCCCTCGAGCTGACGGAGGTGGAAGCGGGCGCGGCCGCGGAGGGCAAGAGCGCCGCCTCGCTCGACCTGCGGCGGGCCACCGGCGCCGTGCAGATCGCGGTGATCCGGGACGGTCGGCCGCACTACCAGCGCGAGGCGGCCTTCGCGTATCGCGTGGGGGACACCGCGGTGCTGGTGGGCGAGCGCGACGCCCTCGACCGGGCGGCGGCGCTGTTCCGGGCCTGACTGCGCGACCGCGCGACCTTCGGTCGCGTTGGAAGTTTCGCTGGCGCGAAACTTCTCCGGCCAAGCGGCATCGTCGGTTGCGCGGACCTTCGGTCGCGTTGGAAGTTTCGCTGGCGCGAAACTTCTCCGGCCAAGCGGCATCGTCGGTTGCGCGGACCTTCGGTCGCGTTGGAAGTTTCGCTGGCGCGAAACTTCTCCGGCCAGGCGGCATCGTCGGTTGCGCGGACCTTCGGTCGCGTTGGAAGTTTCGCTGGCGCGAACTTCTCCGGCCAGGCGGCATCGTCGGTTGCGCGGACCTTCGGTCGCGTTGGAAGTTTCGCTGGCGCGAAACTTCTGCCGCGCAGCCGAAGCGGTGGGGGTCAACGAGCGGGTGCGGGATCCGACCACGCCGGCCAGCCGTCCGCTTCGGTGTAGAACAACGCGGTCGTATCCCGGTCGGCGGCCGCGTTGCGCCGGATGGCGTCGCCCACGGGTCCGGGCAGCCGGTCGGCCTGCGAGAGCAGCAGGGCCAGGGCGCCCAGCCCGAGCATCCCGATCACGAGCCGTCGGGAGCGCTCCTGCGTTCCGCGGATGTTCTCCGCGCCGGGGGCGCGGCCGGTTGCCCTGCCGCGAGTCATGCCACCGGGTCGAACAGGATCCCGCCGAACGCCAGCCACGCCGCGATCAGGGTCAGCACCACGTTCAAGACCTTGCCGACGACGTACAGCTGAATCGGCCGGCCCCCGGCCACCTGACCGGCGAGGGCGCGAAAGTCGGATTCGAGCCCGATGCTGACGAACGCGAGACAGAAGAGCCAGCCGCGGAGGTCGGACGTGAGATCGATGATGCCGGCGACCGCCTCGTCCCCCAGGGCCGGCGTGAGCACGAACGAGAACAGCAGCGACGCCCCGATGAAGCCGAGGATGAACTTGGGGAAGCGGGTCCAGATCTCGGCCGCGGCGGGGCGGGTCGACGCGCCCGGCGCATCGACGCGGGTCACCCAGTAGACGGCGACGAGGCACGCCACGACCCCGATCAGGATGTTCTGGAGCATCTTGACGACCGCGGCCACTTGTCCCGCCTCTTCTCCCAGCATCGCCCCGGCCGCCACGACGGCCCCGGTGGCATCCACGGTGCCGCCGATCCAGGCCGCCCCGACGGTCGGATTCATGCCGATCGCGCGGACCGCGAGGGGCATGACGATCATCATGACGACGGTGAAGATCAGGCTCATGCCCACCGCCAGGGTCAGCTCTTCCTTCTTCGCCCGGGCCGCCGCGGCGGTCGCGATCGCGGCCGAGACGCCGCAGACCGCCGTGGCCGCGGCGATGACGATGACCAGCGAGGGGCTGGCGATCTTCAGCACGCGCGTGCCGAAGCGATACATGAAGACGATGACGAGCGGCGTGACCAGCCAGGCGACGAAGAGCCCCGGCAGGCCGAGGGTCAGGATGCGGTTGAACAGAATCTCGGCTCCGAGCAGCACGAGTCCGGTCTTGATGTACAGCTCGCTGCGCAGCCCCGGCTTCAGCCAGCCGGGGACGCCGGCGGTGTTCGAGATGACGAGACCCAGCAGGAGGGCCCAGAAGGCATAGCCGACCCCCACCGCCCGGATTCCGGTCTGGTTGGCGAGGGTGTAGGACAGGACGGCGAGCCCGAACAGTCCGAAGAACCCGGCCTGGTGCTCGATGAGCCGCCCGCCCATGGCCTGCGCGGCCACGGCGGTGACGAGGGCCAGCCCCAGGCCCAGCATCGCCAGCCCCGCGACCCGTCCGTCGAAGGCGGCGAGCGGGTTGCCGGTCCAGCCGCCGACTCCGGCCACGCCGGTCAGGAGTCCCAGGGCGGCGACGGCGATCAGCAGTCCGCCCAGCCCGATGGCCCACCCGTCTTCCGAGGTGGGGAGAAGAGACCGGCCGGCGGCCGGCGAGACGTTGTCGGGCATGATGGATCAGCCGGCAGTGCGGGAAGCGCGAGGATTATATAATGCCTCCCGATCGCGCTATCGTCGTCGGACATCCGAACGGAGGAGCTTCCCGCCATGACCTGCAGCACCCGCGTCCGGATGGCCGTCCTGGCCGGTTTGACGTTGAGCATCGCGAGCCACGACGCGGCGGTCGTGGCCCAGTCCGAGCGTCTGGAGCTCGCCGGGCTTCGGGCGCCGGTGGAGATCGTCACCGACCGCTGGGGCATCAACCACATCTACGCCGAGAACGAGGCGGACCTCTTCTTCGCCCAGGGCTACGCGGCGGCCCGCGACCGATTGTTCCAGTTCGAGGTCTGGCGGCGGCAGGCGACCGGCACGGTCGCGGAGATTCTCGGGCCCCGCGAGCTGCAGCGCGACATCGGGGCGCGGCTGCACCGTTTCCGCGGTGACCTGACCACCGAGATGAACCACTATCACGACCGGGGCGACCAGATCATCCCGGCGTTCGTGCGCGGGATCAACGCCTACATCGACCGGACCGCGGCCGACCCGTCGCTGCTGCCGATCGAGTTCGAGCTGCTGGGCATCACGCCCGCGCACTGGACCCCGGAGGTCGTCGTCTCGCGTCATCAGGGGCTGGTGGGGAACGTCACCGCCGAGATCGCGAACGCGCGCGCGGTGGCCCTGCTCGGCGCCGATGCCGTCAAGGAGCTGAACTACTACTACGGCGACCCCGACCTGACGATCGATTCGGCGGTGGACGTATCGCTGCTCGACGACGGCATCCTCGACCTGTATCGCGCGCATCGGCGCGCGTTGCGGTTCGAACCGGACGACGTGGCCCAGGCCTGGCGCAGCGACCAGGCCACGTTCGAGCAGCTCGCCGCCGCCCTGCCGAGCGAGATCGATCTCGAGCAGCAGGACTACGAGGCCATCGGCAGCAACAACTGGGTGGTGGCGGGCAGCCGCACCCTGACGGGGTTCCCGCTCATGGTCAACGACCCCCACCGCGTGCAGAGCGCGCCGTCGCTCCGCTACTGGGTCCATCTGGTGGCCCCGGGGTGGAACGTCATCGGGGGCGGCGAGCCGGTGCTGCCGGGGGTGTCGATCGGGCACAACGAGCACGGCGCGTGGGGTCTGACCGTCTTCGGGCAGGACAACGAGGACCTCTACGTGTACGACACCAATCCCGCCGATCCGAACCAGTATCGCCACCTGGGGCGCTGGGAGACGATGACCGTCATCGAGGACCGGGTTCCGGTGAAGGGGCAGGACGCGGTCGACGTCGAGCTGAAGTACACCCGCCACGGCCCGGTGCTCTACGAGGACCACGAGAACCACAAGGCGTATGCGCTGCGCGCGGCGTGGCTGGACTACGGCTCCGCCCCCTATCTCGCCAGCCTCCGCATGGACCAGGCCCGCACCTGGGAGGAGTTCGTCGAGGCGTGCAACTACAGCCGTATCCCGTCCGAGAACATGATCTGGGCCGACCGCGACGGGAACATCGGCTACCAGGCGGTCGGCGTCTCTCCGATCCGGCCCTACCACAGCGGGCTCGTGCCGGTGCCGGGGGACGGCCGCTACGAGTGGGACGGCTATCTGCCGATCAACGCGCTGCCCAGCGTGGTCAATCCCGAGAAGGGGTTCTACGGGACCGCGAACAACTACACGGTGCCCGACGGCTATCCCTACTGGGAAGCGTTGCACTACACGTGGGGCGACCAGATGCGGGCGGCGCGGGTGGAGGAGATGCTGGACGCGAGCCGGCACATGACGGTGATCGACATGATGCGCATGCAGCACGACGACCTGACCGTCGCGGGCCGGAACATCGTCCCGCTGCTGCGCGAGATCGAGCTCGACGATCCGCGGGTCGCCGAGCTGCGCGACCGGCTGCGCGGCTGGGACTTCGTGCTCGACAAGGACTCGGTCGAGGCGGCGATCTACGTCAGCTTCGAGCGCCGTCTGCGGACCAACGTGCACGAGCTGATCGTGCCCGAGGCGGCGCGCGACATGATCCGGAGCGTCAACACCAAGCGTCTCATCGACTGGCTGGCGGCGCCGGACGGCCGGTTCGGAGACGACCCGGTGGCCGGCCGCGACGCCGTGCTCGCCCGCAGCCTGACGCAGGCGTTCACCGATCTGCGGGAGCGGCTGGGCCCGGACCAGTCCACCTGGCAGTACGGGCAGACCGAGTTCAAGCACGCCCTGATCCGCCATCCGATGACCGCGGCGGTCACCCCCGAGCTGCGGCGCCGGTTCGACGTGGGGCCGTTGCCGCGCGGCGGCTACGGCGGGACGGTGCACAATACCGGCAACGGCGACAATCAGACGTCCGGCGCATCGTTCATGATCGTCGCGGATACCGCGAACTGGGACAACTCGGTCGGATTGAACAACCCCGGCCAGTCCGGCGATCCGGACAGCCCTCACTACCGCGACCTGTTCGACTTGTGGGCGCGCGGCAAGTATTTCCCGGTTTTCTACAGTCGCACCAAGATCGATTCGGTCACCGAGGGGGTGACCATGCTGCATCCGCCGGCCGCAACGACCCAGGGCGGCGGGCGGCCGTGACAGCCCGCTGAGAGTTCCGCGTCGCACCGAGACCGGCGGGGCGCCGGGATGCAGCGCCGGTCGAACGCAACGGCGGGTTCGCCCCCGGGCTGCCGGCCGGGTTGGCTGGGGCGGGAATCGGAGCCGCCGCCGGCGATTTTCCGGGCCGGCGTCCGGCGGCTGGCCGCAGCACCGGAGAGCGTCCGCCGGCCTGTGGCCGGCGCCGCGACCGCGGCGGTCGGAGAACCGCGGCGGAGAAACATGAGGGACACGATGCAGAGACGAAGACTGACGGCGGCGGTCGTGGCAATGGCGGTGGTCGCGGCGCTCGGCGCGCCGGGAATCGCCGAGGCGCAGCTCGACTCGACGGAGGCGTGGGCGTCGCACCTGTCGAACACCTATCGCGTGGTGCCGAACGTCACTTATCACACCGCGAACAATCGCGACAACAAGGTCGACCTCTATCTGCCGCGCGGCGCCGAGGGGCCGACCCCGGTGCTGATGTACATCCACGGCGGCGGCTGGCGCGCCGGCTCGAAGGAGTCCAGCGTCCTGCGCCTGCTGCCCTGGCTGGAGAAGGGGTGGGCGGTCGTCAACGTGCAGTATCGACTGGCCCAGGTGTCGCTGGCTCCGGCCGCGGTCGAAGACTGCCTGTGCGCGTTGCGCTGGGTGATTCGCAACGCCGAGCAGTACAACATCGACGCCTCGCGCATCGTCGTCACCGGCAACTCCGCCGGCGGGCACCTCGCCCTGACGACCGGAATGATCCCGGCTTCGGCCGGGCTCGACCGCGAGTGTCCGGGGCCGGAAGCCCTGTCGGTGGCGGCAGTCGTCAACTGGTACGGCATCACCGACGTCGGCGACCTGCTCGACGGACCCAACCTGAAGACCTATGCCGTGACCTGGATGGGCAGCATGTCCGACCGGTTCGAGGTGGCCGAGCGGGTCTCGCCGCTGACCTACGTGCGGTCCGGGCTGCCGCCGATCCTGACGATTCACGGCGACGCGGATCCGACGGTGCCCTATCAGCATGCGACCGAGCTCCATGCGAAGCTGGAGGCGGCGGGGATCGCCAACGAGCTTCACACGGTGCCGGGCGGCGGGCACGGCGGCTTCAACCGCGAGGAGACGGTCGCGATCTTCGAGACCATTCAGGCGTTCCTCGCCACCCACGGCCTGACTGCCGGCGGGGCCGAGAACACCACCGGCGGGCAGTAGCAGGACGCCGGGAGCCCGTGGCAGGGAGGCCGGCGTCTTCAACCGGCGCCGGAACCCTTGCCACGGGCGACCTCGTCCCGGCCGGCGGCGCTGCGCCGCCCAATCGCCGCACGGCGGGCAAGGCCGCCGCCCCGCCGTGGCGGCTCGCGCCCCGGCTGGCGGGCAAGGCCGCCGCCTCGTCGTGGGCGGCTCCACCCCGGCCGGCGGCGCTACGCCGCCACATTGCTGCACGGCGGGCAAGGCCGCCGCCCCGCCGTAGGCGGCCCGTCCCGGCTGGACGGCGCTACGCCGCCTCATCGCCACACGGCGGGCACGACCGCCGCCCCGCCGTGGGCGGCCCCGCGCCGGCTGGCGGCGGTGAACGCCGGAGCCCCCGGCGCCGGTACCGCCCGCCCCGGCGGCGCATCGTCGGTCTGCGGAGGGATGCCCCGCGCCCTGGGGCCGGTGCAGGGCCAGTCAACAGGAACCTGAAGTGTCATCAGTCATCAGCACGTCGCTCGCGGCGGCCCTGGTCGCCATGGCGTTCGCGGTCGGGACGCAGTCGCCCCTCAACGCGCAGGACCTCGAGCCGGCGGTCGCCGACTTCTGGGCCGGCGGATCGCCCGAGGAGATCGACCGGGCCGTCGAGCGGGTCCTCGCGCTCGACCCCGACATCGAGTCGCTCTGGCCGCTGGTGCGGGCGGGGGGCGCCTACGACGCCGACGTACCGCGGGGACGCCGGGTTCTGACCCGGCGCAATCCCGAGGGGGTCGAGTATCGGACCATCGCCTGGATTCCGTCCGGGTACGACCCGGCCCAGCGCTATCCGGTGCGGGTCTATCTGCACGGCGGCGCCAGCCGGCCGCGCCGCGACGAGGCCGCCTGGTGGCGGAACCAGGAGCGCTACGCCCGCGACGACGCGATCGTCCTGTTTCCGGAGTCGTGGGGCGAGACCATGTGGTGGCAGGCGAGTCAGATCGAGAACCTCGCCGGCGTGGTCAACGACCTCAAACGGAGCTACAACGTCGACGAGAACCAGGTCCATCTGCTCGGAGTCTCGGACGGAGGGACGGGGGCGTTCTACCACGCGTTCAAGGCGCCCACGCCGTGGGCCGGATTCCTGTCCTTCAACGGCCACCCGGTGGTGCTGGCCAGTCCGTCGACCCGCGCCGACGGCCACATGTACGTCGCCAACCTCCGGAACAAGCCGTTCTTCGCCGTCAACGGCGGCCAGGACCGGCTGTACCCCATCGCCTCGGTGGTGCCGTTCCTGCAGCTCTTCGTGGACGCCGGGGTCTACGTCGAGTTCCGGCCGAGACCCGAGGCGGGCCACAACATGCAGTGGTGGGACGAGGAGAGCCCGCAGATCGACGCGTTCATCGTGGCCCAGACCCGCCGGCCCCTGCCCGACCGGCTGGTCTGGGAAACGGAGTCCACGGAGCGGTTCAACCGCGCCCACTGGCTGGTGATCACCGGGCTGGGGCGCGTGGACGGCGAGACCACTTTCGACGACTTCAACCAGATCGCCGCGTCGGCCCCCAGCGTGCCGATCGGCTTCAACCAGTTGGGTCTGCTCGATACCGGCGGCATCGTGCTCATCGACATCGTGGGGGGGTCGATCGCGGAGATGGCCGGGGTCCGCGCCGGCGACGTGCTCGTCGGGGTGAGCGGCCGGGCGGTGGCGACGGTGGACGATCTGCGCGAGGCGGTGCAGGCGCCCCGGGACGGTCCCGGGCTCGACGTCGAGGTGGAACGGGAGGGCGAGCGCCTCGCCTTCGTCCTCACGCCGCCCGACGACGTCCCCGCGCAGCCGGGGCGGACGGCGTTCCCCCGCCCGGACCCGGCCGGTCGGGCGCAACTGCTGCGCAACGGCAACGAGATCCGGGTGGTGACGCGCGGCGTACGCCGCTACACGTTGCTCCTGTCGCCCGAGCAGTTCGACTTCCAGCAGCCGATACGGGTGACCACCAACGACGTGGTCTCGTTCGAGGGCGTGGTCGAGCCCGATCCGGCGGTCCTGCTCCGGTGGGCGGCCCGCGATCGCGACCGCACGATGCTGTTCGGCGCCCAGCTCGACATCGAAGTGCGCGCGCCGTGAAGCCCGGGGGGCTGCTAGAATCTGAGCCGCAGCCCGCCGCCGATGTTGAACCCGCCGGCATCGACCGGGACCATGTTCTCGCCTTCGTTCGGCAGGTCGACGGACCCTCCCGAGTAACGAATGAGGGCGCCCAGCCCGACCACCTCCGAGAAGAAGAAGCCGACGTCGACGCCGGCGTGGAAGCCGATCGTGGATGCTGACCGCGGCGTCCTGGACGCGGACGTCAAGGTGGCCTCGTCGTACGGATAGGTGTGGTCGTAGGCGACCGCTGTCACGAGATCCTGCTCGAGGTTGAAGAACGTCGGTCCGCCGAACACCGCCAGCTCCACCGTATCGCCCACCGATTCGAACCACCGGACTTCCACGTGTACCGCAGTTTCCAGGCGCGTCAAGGCGGCTGCCGCGCCGTCGGCGTCAACGACCTCGACCGGCGCCGGCGCCACCGATCGGGGCCGGTTGAAGAAGAACGGGTGCGGGATGCGCGCATCTATCGACGCGGGATCGAGCACCTTGTCGAAGCGGCTTACCGCGACGCCGAAGCCGAGGCCGTTCGCGAGCCGGATGCCGCCGCCGCCGTCGAAGACCATGCCGGTGCCGACATCGTAGGCGGCGTTGAAGTCCGCGTCCTCGCGGAGCTCCGTGAACACGACGTTGTCGTCGAAGCGGGTGGCCGTGGCCTGGGTTGCGCCGTTGAAGCTGACCCAGCCCCCGGTCTGGGCGGCGGCGGTGGCCGGCAGCAGGACTGCCCCCGCGAGGGCGGCGGCGACGAACATGGCGCCCGCCCGACGGTCGCGGCCGCTGGCCGCGCATCGGGGTCCGGGCGTGCTCCAGTTCGTCCCGTGGGGCGCCGCAGCGCATGCGCCAGCGGGCGTGAAGGGGTGATTCCAGGCATGCATGCGCGGCGTCATTGGCAGTCTCTCGAATCCTGGCGGCTTTGGCTGAACGCGCGCATTCGACTGGAGGCGCGCGGAATCCCGACCGCGTCGAGGGCTTCCCGGAGCGCCCGGGTGGCGTCGGCGTCCGACCCGAACAGGTCGGTGGCCGACCGTATGAGGCTGTCCCCGACGATTGCGTGGTCGGCGAACGACGGCACCAGGTTGACCCAGGCGTTGAAGAACGTCTGCTCGATCTGCAGGCGGTTCTCGTGGCCGACGCCGGTCACGCTGAGCCCGGAGGTGCGGTTGGTGCCGCCCTCGACGGCGAGAAAGTAGGCGTGCCCCAGGATCGTGGCGTTGATGTGGACGCCGCCTGCGTCCAGCTGTCCAATGTACCGGTTGTCGTAGTGGTCGGGGTACGGGCCGGTCAACGGATTCGACAACTCCTGCGGATCGTGCAGGGAGCGCAGGGCGAACCCGGTGTCCTCGCCCATGAGGTAGTCCGCGCGCAACGGTCCGTCACCGGTGTCCTGGACGTAGAACTCGGTGGCGGTGCCGATGATGTCCGAGAACGCCTCGTTGATCGCGCCGGGCTCGTTGGGAAGGGGCGGCGGCGTATCCTGCAGTCGGGCCGTGAACCAGGTGACGCCGTGGGCCATCTCGTGCGCGACGATGTCGAGCGCCGTCAGGGGCGTCGGAAACTCGAGCGGCTCGCCGAAGACCATGAAGCCGGTCGAGTCCGCAACGCCGGGAAAGGGCGCAAAGTACACAGCGTTGTCGATCATGCCCAGAAGGATCAAGTATTCGATGCAGTCGAACGGGTCCATGGCGTTGGCGAAACACTGTTCCGCCGCGGCCAACACCCGGACTGGATTCACGGGGTGGACGAAGGCCGTGATGGCGCTGTCGCGGCCGTCGATGCCGGCCCAGCCGAGCTGGGTGGCGAGATAGTCGTACGACCAGCCCACCCCGGGGTGGACGTCGACGACGGTGCCGTCCTCCCACACGTTGTCGGTATCGGCGGCGAGATCGACGAGCGACGGGGGCGCGCCGTTGAACAGGGCCAGCAGGGTGTTCAGGAACCTGATCTCGTCGTAGTCCATGTCGAATGTCTGGACTACCGCCGGCCGCAACGGGTCTCGCGTCCTGAACGTCCCGCCGATGGACTCCGTCGCCATCTTGCGCTGGTCGCCGAGCACGCCGGTGCCGAGACCGACCGCCTGATGGCGGATCCGGCTGACCTCGAACAGCGTCTCGCCGGTGTCGGCGTCGATGAACACGTCGCGGAAGCTCGAGAGGGTGCCCCGCCAGACCAGCGTGTACGTCCCCTCGCCGAGGGGGAGCACCCACAGGCTCGGTGTGTCGACCAGTTCGAACAAAGGTCCCGCCATCTCGGCGAACGCCGCGCTCGCTTCGGACGGCGCCAGGCCCGGCGTCGTGTCGATGTCGATGCCCGTGAACAGCGTGCCGAGAATCGCGGTTGTGACGCCGGCCTCGGTCTGCCGGATCAGATCGGTTCCGTAGACCGGGACTCCCTCGTGGTACTGCGCGAAGCGCTCGCTCTGCCGGCCCGGCACGTACAGATTCGGCCGAGAGTCGTACCGGCGAAGGTCGCCGGCTCGGAACTCGCGCTCGACGATGTTGTCCCAGTCGCGCAGGGCCGACGCATCTGTCGCGGCGACGGCCCGGCGGTTTTCCGGCTGGGCCGCCGAGGGCAGGCAGCCTGACAGCAGGAGTATCGTGACGGCGGCGGGAATGCGGAGGCGCCGATGCCAAGGGATGAGCGTCAGTCTGTCGATATGTTGCAGATGGGCCATGTGTTCCGTCCGTCCGCAGCCTGCTCCTCAAGCGATTGCAACGATTACACGTCTTCCTGGTCTCCGAGCGCGCGTATTTTGCGTACATCCAGCTTAGCGTACCGTCACGATCCCTCCGTCGCCTTGGCCCCGAAGCGCGGTGCGGCGGGGGTGTTCGTCTGCCCGGGGGGCGGCCATTCCCGCCGTTTCTGCCGGCACGAACGGGGACGTGGCTCGGCGGGCAAGTGAGAGGCGATGCTCGCGTCGGCCCCGCTGGGCGCGCCGCAAGACGTGCGGGCCGGGATCGGGCGCGTCGAGGCTCCGGTGTAGAATGGCGCCGTCATGCTGCCACCCACTCGCCGCGCGTTTCTCGGCGCGCTTCCCGCGTGCGCCGCCTTCTCGGCACTGCCGCGTGGCGCGTCCGCGGCGCCGGCCCTGCCGTTCGGGCAGGCGGAGCGCGGGCTCCGGATCACCGGCATGGAGTTGCTCGTCGTCCGCGTCACGGGGCGCACCAACTGGATCTTCGTTCGGCTTGCCACCAACGACGGGATGACGGGTCTGGGAGAAGCCTCGATGGGGCGGCGCACCGACTTCCCGGAGATGGCCCCGTTCTTCGACCTCGTCCGGGACCGGTCGCCGTTCGAGATCGAGAGCTACCGCCAGCGCGGGCGGGTCGCGGCGGGCGCCGGACGGGTGCCGGCCACCGCGTTCAGCGCGCTCGAGCAGGCGCAGTGGGATCTCGTCGGCAAGGCCCTCGGGGCGCCGGTCTACGAGCTCGCCGGCGGCGCGGTGCGGCGCGAGCTGCCGGCCTATGCGAACATCAACCGGGCCACCGCGGACCGGTCGCCCGAGGGGTTCGCGGCGAACGCCCGGCAGGCGGTCGCCGACGGCTTCCACGCCATCAAGGCCGCCCCGTTCGACGGTTTTCCGGCGCTCGATCGGCCGGCGGGGGAAGTGGAGGCGGCGACCGAGCTGGGCATCGCGTGCATCGAGGCGATGCGGGCGGCCATCGGCCCCGAGATCGACCTCAAGATCGACGTCCACAGCTTCTTCGACGTGCCCCTCGCCATCGAGGTGGCGCGGCGGCTCGAGCCGCAGGCCCTGTCGTGGTACGAGGAGCCGGTGCCCCCGACCGACCTCGAGTCCACCAAGGCGATCAAGGACGGCATCGGTCAGACGATGGCGGGCGGCGAGTTCCTCTTCGGCATCGAGGGGTTCGCGCCGCTCTGCCGCGAGGGGGCCGTCGACATCATCATGCCGGACGTCAAGCACTGCGGCGGCATCACCGAGCTCGGGAAGATCGCGACCGTCGCCGAGCTCGACGGCGTGCTCGTCTCGCCCCACAACCCGAGCGGTCCGGTGAGCACGATGGCGTCGGCGCAGGTCTGCGCCTACCTTCCCAACTTCGACATCCTCGAGTACCAGTGGAACGAGGCACCGTGGCGGGGCGATCTCGTCGACCCGCCGGAGCGCTTCGAGAACGGGATCCTGCAGGTGCCGGACGGTCCCGGCATCGGAGTCACCCTCAACGACGCCCTCGCCCGGGAACATGCGTGACCGGTCCCGGACCGGGCTTGCCGGCCCCTTGCCGCCGCGCGCCGGTGGTGCGCGGCGGTCGCGGGTAAACGGGCGGGCGCGGGATGCGGGCCCGAGGGCGGCGTCCTGCGACGCGCCGGGAGTCGGCGCCTCGGGGCGCGGCAGAACGGCCCAGATGGCCGCGAGGGTTGGCTGGGCGGCAGGCGGAGCCGCGGCATGATTCCGGGCCGGAATCGGTGCCGCAGAAGGGCGCAGACTGCCGGCGAGGATGGACGGCCCGCAAACCCGGCCGCAACCCGACGAGTTCGGGCGGAGACGTAAGCGGATGAAGATACGGAAGATCGACGCCCTGGAGGTGCTGGATTCCCGCGGCAATCCCACGGTGGAGGCCCGCGTGCACCTCGACGACGGGACGGTGGCCGAGGCGCGGGTGCCTTCCGGCGCATCGACCGGTGAGCGGGAGGCGGCCGAGCTGCGGGACGGCGGGCGGCGCTACGGCGGCAAGGGGGTGCGGCAGGCCGTCGCGAACGTCAACGGCGAGATCGCGCGGGCCTTGGTCGGGCAAGACGCCGCCGACCAGCGCGGGA
Organism: Vicinamibacterales bacterium; assembly: GCA_965206705.1. GTDB lineage: Bacteria > Acidobacteriota > Vicinamibacteria > Vicinamibacterales > UBA8438 > JAJEEA01. The sequence goes on from CBDBKJ010000005.1 coordinate 110,748, forward strand.
TCGACCAGCGGCTGATCGCGCTCGACGGCACGCCGAACAAGGCGCGGCTCGGCGCCAACGCCCTCCTGGGGGTCTCGATGGCGGCGGCGCGCGCGGCGGCGGCGGCGGCCGGCGTGCCGTTGTACCGGCATCTCGGCGGCGCCGGCGCGGCGATCCTGCCGGTCCCCTGTCTCAACGTCATCAACGGCGGTCGCCACGCCGACAACACCGTCGATTTCCAGGAGTTCAAGATCGCCCCGCACAATGCGCCGTCGTTCGCCGAGGCGCTTCGGATGGGGGTCGAGACCTTCCACGCCCTGCGGGGACTGCTCAAGGCCCGGGGCAAGTCGACGGGCATCGGCGACGAGGGCGGCTTTGCGCCCGACCTCGCGAGCAACGAGGAGGCGGTGGCGCTGATCATCGAGGCCATCGAGCAAGCCGGATACCGTCCCGGCGCCGACATCGCCCTCGCTCTCGATCCCGCCACCAGCGAGATGTGGGAGGACGGCCGGTACGTCGCGTTCAAGTCGGGGGGCACGGCCCGGACGACGGCCGGGATGATCGATCTCTGGCGGGGGTGGATCGAACGCTATCCCATCGTCCTGATCGAGGATCCCCTCGCCGAGAACGACTGGGACGGCTGGGCCGATCTCACGCGCGCGCTCGGCGACCGGATCGAGCTGGTCGGCGACGATGCCTTCTGCACCAATCCGGCGATCCTGCAGCAGGCCATCGACCGCCGCGTCGGCAACTCGATCCTGATCAAGCTGAACCAGATCGGGACGGTGTCCGAGACCCTCGAGACTGTCCGCCTCGCGCAGCGGCACGGTTACGGCGCCTACATGTCCCACCGTTCCGGCGAGACCGAGGACACGTTCATTGCCGATCTCGCGGTCGCCACCGGCTGCGGCCACATCAAGACCGGCTCGGGGTGCCGCGGCGAGCGGACCGCGAAGTTCAACCGGCTGCTTCGGATCGAGCACGATCTGGGCGATCGGGCGGTGTTCGCCGGCCTCGGCGGCTTCCGTCAGACGCGCGTCGGATAACGCGCATCCGCGCCGGTTCAACACATCCGCCCCGGCGGTCGAGACCTCGGCCGGCGTGGGCCGGCGACAGGACATGTCCACCCTGAAGCGGCTCTACACGGCGGCGAATGCCGTAGAGGCGCACATGCTCAAGGACCTGCTCGCGCAGGAGGCGATCGAGGCGGTGGTGCGCGGCGACGACTTCGTGCCGCTGCAGGGGGGCGGCCTGTTCAGGATGGAGACCCGCCCCTCGGTCTGGGTGTTCGACGACGAACGGCTGGCGCGCGCCCGCGAGCTGGCGGCCGAGTTCGGGAGCCGCCCGCGGCCGGCGGACCGGCCGCCCGCGACGTGGCGCTGCCGGTGCGGCGAGACCATCGAGGTCCAGTTCACCGAGTGCTGGAGCTGTGGGCGTGCGCGGCCCGAAGAACCGTAGGGGGCGACCTCCGCGGACCCGTCACGTTCGGGGCAGGCCGCCGGCGATCCCGCCGCCCGGATCGATGGGGCAGGAGCCCGTGGCGAACCGCGGGGTTCTTCGCCACGGGCTCCTGGGGCCGGCGCGAAACGGCGCGGCCGTCAGAACGGTTCGAGAAGGCCTTCGTAGGTAATCGTCTCGCCCAGCAGAATCATGACCTCGAACTCGAGGGGCAGATAGCCGGGGTGGCGTATCTCGATGTGATGCGGCCCCTCTTCGAGACGCAGCCGCTGGAAGATGCCGTCGTAGTTGTCGACCTGGCCGGCGTAGTAGCCGTCGACGTACACCTCGGCGAAGCGGGGCCGAACCTTCAGGCGCAGGCTGCCCGTGTAGTCGTAGCGGGCCCCCCAGTCGTAGGCGCGGTATCCGTACCGATGGCCGTACTGGCCGTACCAGTACGGATCGTAGTACCCCAGGCCGGACCCCACCCCGACGCCGAGGCCGAACGTGCTGTAACCGGGGAAATAGAAATAGCTCCCGTAGAGGTGCGGGACGCCGTAGCGGTGCCGGCCGAGGTAGCGGCGGTGTCCGCGGTAGCCGCGCTGCCCGCCGTCGACGTAGTTGTCGATGACGATCGGGCGTGACGCCAGCGGCGCGCGCGCCACTGCCCGCCGGGTCGCGTTGCCGCGCGGAGCCCACCGGTCGACGACGGCGGGGCCCCGGCGTCCGACTCTGCCGGCCGGAACCGCGCCCGCGGTTCGACCGCCGGGCCGTCCGTTGCCGCCGACGCCCGGTGTCCCCCGCGGCCGCGCCCCGGCGCGCCGGCCGTTGCCGGCGGCGCCGATGCCTGGGGCTTCGCGCCGTCGTGCCCCGGCGCGCCGCGGCGTGTCGACCCGGTTGGCAGTACGGTCCACGACTCGGGTGTCACCGGTCCGCGGTGCGGTTCCGCCGATTCGGCGTCGGGCTGTGCGCTCTGGGGCGGGGCGTCCCGCGGTGCGGGGCGCCGTTGCGCCGGCGCGTGCCGGTCCGGATGTCCGTGGCGTCGCACGCCTTACCGCTCCCCGCCGCGTCGGGGGGGCCGCGCCGGCGCTTCCGGCCCCCGCGGGCCGGGTCGGGCGTGCCCGCTGGGCCTGCGCCGGGCGTGCCCGCTGGGCCTGCGCCGGGCGTGCCCGCTGGGCCTGCGCCGGGCGTGCCCGCTGGGCCTGCGCCGGGCGTGCCCGCTGGGCCTGCGCCGGGCGTGCCCGCTGGGCCTGCGCCGGGCGTGCCCGCTGGGCCTGCGCCGGGCGTGCCCGCTGGGCCTGCGCCGGGCGTGCCCGCTGGGCCTGCGCCGGGCGTGCCCGCTGGGCCTGCGCCGGGCGTGCCCGCTGGGCCTGCGCCGGGCGTGCCCGCTGGGCCTGCGCCGGGCGTGCCCGCTGGGCCTGCGCCGGGCGTGCCCGCTGGGCCTGCGCCGGGCGTGCCCGCTGGGCCTGCGCCGGGCGTGCCCGCTGGGCCTGCGCCGGGCGTGCGCCGCGTTGCCGGGTGCGGCCCTGCTCCGCCGACGCGCCGGCCGGGACGGACCAGGTGGCGGCGAGAACCAGGACGCAGAGCGCAGGTGCGAGACGTTTCATGGCGATTCCCCTCTCTCCGGGCGACCCGCTCGGTTCTCGATCCGGATCGTCGTCAGTAGTGACAAGCATGGTGCGTGCCAACTGCCGATTTCGCCCGGATTCCGAAGAACGGCTCCCTGGCCGGGAGCCGAGTGCCGCCAACGCCGCTCCCCGGTGTCCCTGTCAGGTGGCAGGGTGTCCGGTTGCGAGCACGGTCACCACCGCCCGCGGCGACCGCGCGCTCGACCGGGACCACTGTACCACGCGGCCGAGACCATGTGGCGCGCGCCGGCCGGCACCCGGACCGGGGCCGGGAATTCTCCTGCCGCGCTGCAGTTTTGTGCTATGGTTTGCCTGCTCGGCCGCCCATGACGGAAAGTCCCGCGAGGCGTGGGCTTGCAGAGTGCGGGACTATCGACCGGTCGCCGGAACGACGACGAAAGGGACAGCCATGGGTTTCTGTGAGCATTGCGAGGGCCAGCGATTCGACCGGGCACAGGTGCTCCGCCAACTCAGGCAGACACGTGCCCGCCTTCGGGACAACGCGGTGTCCTGGACGGCCGACGAGGCCTTGATGATCGCCATCAAGTCGGTGCGCGCTCTCGAGATTCCCCATCTCGAGCCGGTCGACGATTTGTTGGACGAGAGCATCGACGATCAGGTCGTCCACTAGCCGATCCGCGGTCCCCGGCGAGCATCCGTCCATCGCCGCCCGGCGCCGAGACGTCAGCGGGCGCCGGCCATCTGCGTCACGACCCGGTACAGGTACTCCACGAAGAGGCCCAGCCCTTCGAGCGAGACCCGTTCGTCCGTTCCGTGGACCCCGCTCCGGTCGTCCCGGAGCATTCCGATCCCGTAGGTCTGCACCCCGCGGGCGCGGAGTTGGGCCGAGTCGGTGGCCGCCACCAGCATGGTCGGCAGGGTGATCGCCTGCGGGAACATCCGGCGCTGCACCCGTTCCAGGGCGAGAAACATCTCGCTGTCGAGGCGCGAGGGCGGGGCGGCCGGCCGCTTGCTCGTGGGGGCCGTGACTTCCACCGCGGGGTCGTCGATGAGCCCGCGAAGCGTGGCCAGGAAGCGGTCCAGATCTTCGTCCGGCAATGCGCGGACGTCGAGCTCCGCCTCGGCCTGGGCAGGAATCACGTTCCGGCGGAACCCGCCCCGGATGATGTTGGGCGAAATGGTCGTCTGGAGCATCGCGCTGACGCCGATGTCCGTCTCGCGCAGCGTCTGGCGGATGGACTCGCTCAGCCGGGGATTCTCGAGGTTGCGGTACCGGAACGCGACGTCCGGGGGGCTGATGTCGGCCAGCCGGTCGAGATACGCGCGCGTGGTCTCGTTCAGCCGCATCGGCGGCTGGTAGGCGCCCGCCCGCGCCACCGCCGCGGCGAGCCGCACGATCGGGTTGTCGAGCCTCGGGGCCGAGCCGTGACCGGCGGTGCCGCGGGCCACGAGGCGGATTCCGCGCCAGGGTACCTTCTCGGTGGTGGCGATGCTCACGACGTCGACGTCGCCGTCCGCCGCCGTCATGCGCCCCCCTTCATTCAGGGCGAACTCGGCATCGACGGTGTCGAAGTGCCGGTCGACGATGAAGTCGATCCCCACCTCGGTCGTGCCTTCCTCGCCCGCCTCGGCGAGCAGGATGACGTCGCGGGCCAGCGGCACCCGGTGACGCTGCAGCAGCAGAAGCACCTGCACCATCGCCGCCAGCTGGCCCTTGTCGTCCGAGGCGCCCCGGCCGTAGAGATGGCCGCCGCGGATGATCCCGCCGAACGGGTCGACGGTCCAGTCCTCCCGGTCGACGCCGACCACGTCGGTGTGGGCCATCAGCAGGATCGGGCGTTTCGACCCGTCGCCGCGCAGGCGGGCGACGAGGTTCGCGCGAGCCGGGTCGAGGGCGAGGACCGTCGACGCGATGCCCGCCTCGTCGAGCACCTGCTCGAGGAGGTCGACGACCTCGGTCTCGTTCCCCGGCGGGCTGCTGGTGTCGATGCGCACCAGCGCCTGAAGCAGGGCGGCCGCGTCGTCCCGGGCCCCCTCGAAGTCCGGTTCCTGGGCGGCGAGGCCGGCCGCGCCGGCCGCCCACAACAGCGCGAGAATGGCCGCCGCCCGCCACGCCGGGGACGTCGACGTCGAGGGCGTCTGGCTGGCGGGGTTCCCGCCGCGAAGTCGACCGGCGATGGACATGGGGTGCTATTGTGGCGCGGTTCCCCACCGCGCCACAACCGTGAGCCTTGTCCAATGAGAAGTGAGCCTGAAGGGAGGATTGATTCCAACGTGAGATGAGCCTGAAGGGAGCTGGGTCCCGGATCATCGGAGGATGATCGTGAAGCTCGACACCCAGCGCCTGCAGACCCTGGACCAGGTTCGGGAGTTCCTTGCCGGCAGCCGACCGCTCGACCTGCAGCCGCAGACCCGGGCCGAGGCCTACGCGTTCGTGGCCGAGACCCTGCAACGGTTCGACTACCCCCGCCAAGGGAAGGCCGACAAAGGCCTGATCCGCCGCTTCCTGGTCAAGGTGACCGGCTTCTCACGAGCGCAGGTCACCCGCCTGCTGCACCGGCACCGGACCACAGGCGCCATCACCGACCGCCGCCGCCCCCGGCGCCCCTTCCCACGCCGCTACACCAAGGCCGACATCGGGCTGCTTGCCGAAGTCGATGCCCTCCACGGCACCCTCTCCGGTCCGGCCACCCGCAAGCTCTGCGTCCGGGCCTTGCACCTGTTCGGCGACCGCCGCTTCGAGCGCCTTGCCGCCATCTCCAACGGACACCTCTACAACCTGCGCCACTCGACCACCTATCAACGCCGCCGCGGGACGATGCCCGCGCCGACCCGCCCCGTGCACATCGCCATCGGCGAGCGGCGCCGGCCCCAGCCCTTCGGGCAACCCGGCTACTACCTGCGGGTCGATTCGGTCCACCAAGGAGACCTCGACGGCATCAAGGGCCTTTATCACCTCAACCTCGTCGACGAGGTCACCCAGTTCCAGTTCGTCGGCTCGGTCGAGCGCATCGACACGTCCTGTCTCGCCCCCGTCCTCGAAGCCCTGCTCCGGGCGTTCCCCTTCAACGTCCGCGGATTCCACACCGACAACGGTTCGGAGTTCATCAACCGCAAAATCGCCGCCTTGCTGCAAGCCCTCCACATCGACGAGTTCACCAAGTCCCGCCCCCGCCGCAGCAACGACAACGCCCTCGTCGAGAGCAAGAACGGCTCGGTCATCCGCAAGCACCTCGGATACGGCCACATCCCCAGCCGGTACGCTGAACGCGTCAACGCCTTCACCCAGCAGAGCCTCTCCCCCTACCTCAACTTCCACCGCCCCTGTCTCTTTCCCGTCGAAGAGGTCGACGCCAAGGGCCGCGTCCGAAAACGCTACCCTTACGCCAACGTCATGACCCCCTACGAGAAGCTCAAGTCGTTGCCCAACGCCGCCGCCTGCCTCAAGCCGGGGACCGCCTTCGACGAGCTCGACGCCATCGCCGCCGCCCTGAGCGACAACGAGGCGGCACGCGCCCTCAACCAAGCCCGCGACCGCCTGTTTGCCGCCATCGACCCCGCCGCCTGAAACACCACGCGACGGGCGGCGTTGACCCGCAGCCCGGTGTCGCTGGAGCTTGGCCACCGGGTCGCCGCCGCGGCGGGCGGAGGGTCGGGCGGAGGCCGCCCGGGTGGGCCGGGGTGTCAACGCGCTGCCCGCGTCCTTCCGCCGCGCTCCGGCCGTGCGGGTGACATCAGCCCTCCCGCCGCTCCAAATGGGAGTGATGGGCTTGGTGGCCCGGTCTGGACAGCACGTCCCGGCCGTCCACTACTACGGGGTGCCCAGGAAGGGCGGCCAGCGGTACTCGACCAGGCGGGCGCCTGACCGGAACCGCCGCCGACGCCGCCGACGCCGCGCCGGCCGGGGACACCAGGTACCGCGGGCGGTCAGAGGGTTGACCTCGATGTGCGTCGTCCCGGCCGGGCGAAGAGGGGCCACTGACCGTGCCGTCGGAACGCGCGGCGCGATCTCCCGACGGCGCAGGACCTGGACCGCGACACAAAACAGGGACGGGGCGGTCACCAGGGCCCGATAGGCACAACCGGGGGGGCATCACCCCTCGGCTGACTCCGCCCCCTGCACCACCCCGAACTCACCGTGGCCTGGGCCAGCGCCGGGGGCCATGGACGCCGCCGCTCCCATGGACGCAAAGAACGCGCCCACAGGCAGCTTGCAAAACCGCCAAGAACGCGGTTTCGCACAGCGTCCACAGCCATCCTCTTCCCTTTTCATCAAGAGCCCAAAGAGAAGACTCCGTGCTTTGCAGCAATCCTCGAAGCGCGCACCCGACCATGACCGAAGCTCGCGCCACAACCCTCGTCGCCGCCATGACAGATAATGTCGGTCAGCGTGCGCCGGCTCTCCGTAGCCCGCGCCAGGATCCCTGTTTCGATCCGCTGATTCGGTCGCCCGTCACCTCGGCTCACGTGCCGCCGCTTCAGGCTCATCTCTGGATTGGAACGGACTCCGTGGAGCGCTATCAGCCGTGGTGGAGCCCCGCGTCGAATGCAGCGGGGACCTTCGCCACGGGCTGCTATGTGCCGCCCCCTGCGCCGCCTCCGTCGCTGCGAGGAGACGCGGGGTGAGGGCCGGCCGGCAGCTCGTCCGAGGGGTCGCGACGCCGTACCGGCTCCTGCGGGGCAGCGCGCTGGTCCTGGGGCTGTTCGTGGCCGGCGCCGCGGGCTATCGGCTGGTCGAAGGGGCGTCCTGGTGGGACGCCTTCTACATGACCGTCATCACCATCACCACCGTCGGGTTCGGCCACGTGTTTCCGCTGTCGCCGGGGGGCGAGGCGTTGACCGTGGCCCTGCTTGCGGCCGGCCTCGGCGTCTTCTTCTTCGTGGCGTCCGAGGTCGGCCGGTCGATCATGGAAGGCGAGTTGCGGCGCTATCTGGGGCATGTACGGAGGGTCCGCATGATCGAACGGATGCACGGTCACGACATCGTCTGCGGCTACGGGCGCATGGGCCGCGCCGCGGTCGACGCGCTGCGCCGGGCCGGCCGGCAGGTCGTGGTGCTCGAGGCCCGGGTCGAGGCGACCGAGGAGCTGACCGCGGCGGGGCGCCCGGTGGTGACCGGCGACGCCACCCGCGAGGCGTCGCTGCGCGCCGCAAACGTGGAGAATGCCCGCGGGCTCGTCTGCTGTCTGGCCGACGACGCCCACAACCTCTATGCGGTGCTGACCGCGCGGTCGCTGACCCCGGCCTCTTCATCGTGGCCCGGGCGGCCGGCGAGGGCGCCGAGCGGCGGATTCTGCAGGCCGGCGCCGACGAGGTCGTGAATCCCTATCAGCTCGGCGGGGCGCGTCTGGCCCATCTGCTTGTGGAGCCGGCGGCCTCTCAGGACGCGTCGTCGAGCGGGCGGCCGGGGCCGTCCGGCTCGACCGGGCGGGCGGACGGCCAGACCGGCGTCTCTCCACCTGCCCCGGACAACCCCTCGTTGAGCGAGCCCGGACGGTAGCCTCGCGGGTCGACCGTCACCGCCGCGAAGCCGGCGTCCCGGAACCGCCGCACGACCTGAGTGCGAATGCCGGCGCTCTGCAGCCGGGGAATCTCGTGCGGTTCCACTTCGAGGCGGGCGGTGGTGTCCTCGAACCGCACCCGGCACACCCGGAACCCCAGCTCGCGCAGGATCCGCTCGCCGGCCGCCACCCGGGCCAGACGCTCCGGGGTGATTTCGGTGCCGTAGGGGAAGCGGCTCGACAGGCAGGCGAGGGCCGGCTTGTCCCATACCGGCAGCCCCAGCCGCCGCGCCGCCTCGCGGACGTCCGCCTTGCGAAAGCCCGCCTCGTCGAGGGGCGAGCGGACGCCCAGCTCGCGCGCGGCCCGGCGGCCCGGCCGGTGGTCCCCGCGATCGTCGACGTTGAACCCGTCGAGGACGTGGGCCGTTTCGAGGCGGGCCGCCTCCGCCACCGCCACCGAGTACACCTCCTGCTTGCAGAAGTAGCAGCGGTTGACGGGGTTCGACGCGTACCGCGCATCGTCCAGCTCGTGCGTCTCCACCAGGACGTGACGGACCCCGAGATGGCGCCCCAGCCGTTCGGCGCCGGTCCGTTCCTCGGGAGCCAGGCTAGGCGAGACGGCGGTGAGGGCCGTCGCCCGGTCCCCCAGCACGCCGGCCGTCTCCGCCAGCAGGTAGCCCGAGTCGACGCCCCCCGAGAAGCAGACCACGACCCGATCGAGCTCCGCCAGCCGGGTCCGCAGCGCGGCGATCCGGTCGTCGAGGCCCCCCGCGGCCGAATCGGGCTGGCTCGCAGTCAATCCGCGGGACTGCGGCGGGAAGTCGGCATCGCGCATGATCTCCAGTATAGACCCAGGCATCGGCTCGCGGATGGCCTCGCTCGCGAGACGCGGGTCGTCGGGCCGACGCCGCGCGGGAAGGTCTCGGCTATAATCAGGGCCACCGGGCGGGACCTGCCCCGGTTCGAGGGCGTTCCGCCCGGGAGTTGCGCGGCGTCGTTATGCCGCCGCCAGCGAGTTCGTCGACGCGTCATCCGTTTCCCGCCCGTTGAACCTGCCCGCCCTCCCGGCGGCAGGGGGCCGCACCGACCCGTGCTCTACGACATCGTTCTCATCGTCATCGGTCTCGGTCTGGTCGCCAAGGGCGGCGACCTGTTCGTCGACTCGAGCATCTACATCGGCCAGGCGCTGCGCATTCCCCGGTTCGTCATCGGCGGGACGCTGGTCAGCCTGGCCACCACCACCCCCGAGCTCGTGGTCTCGGCGATGGCCAGCAGCGTCGGCGACACCGGGATCGCGCTCGGGAACGCGGTGGGGTCCTGCGTCTGCAATATCGGGCTGATCGTGGGAACCGTCTCGCTGCTGACCCCGGTAGAGGTGGAGAAGCGCGACTTCGTCCGGCGGGCGGCCTGGATGGTCTCGGCCGGGGTGCTCGTCGTCGTCTTCACCTGGGACCGGACGCTGAGCCGTCCCCTGGCCGGGGTCCTTCTGGCGCTGGCGTTCGCCTACCTCGCCTGGGACTATCTCGGCATCCGGCGGCGCCGCGCCGAGTCCGCGGGCGGCCCCGATCCGGAGACGAGCGGTCTGGGCAGGGCGATCGGCCTGTTCGCGCTGGGGGCGGCGCTCATCGTGGTCGGCAGCCGCCTCCTCGTCGACTCCGGGCAGGCGCTGGCGGCGGCGCTCGGGGTGCCGTCGATCATCATCGGGCTGTCGGTGGTGGCCATCGGGACGTCGCTGCCGGAGCTGGTCACCGGCGTCTCCGCCGCCCGGAAAGGGGTCCCGGACCTCTCGCTCGGCAACATCCTCGGCGCGAACGTCCTTAACCTCTATCTCATCGTCGGCCTGTCGGGCACCATCAGCCCGCTGAGCCTCGACCTGTTCACGCAGGTGTACTCGTACGGCTGGCTCGGCGTGTTCTTCGCCGCCCTCCTGGGGCTGACCGCGCGAACCGGTCACTTCCATCGAGGCGGCGGCCTGCTCCTGCTGGCCCTCTACGCCGTCTACGTAACCGGGCTCGTCCTCGTGCCGGTGCTCGGCCCCGGCGGGTGATCGTGCTCGCCGGCGATTTCGCTCACCGCGTCCGGCACCGCCCCCTGGTCGCCGACGATGCGCGCGTCGATGTCTCGCGTGGTTCTCTCGCGCTTGAAGCCGAGCGCAATCGCGGCGCCTCCCACGATGTAGATCTGCCCCGGGACGCCCTTCTCCCGGAGCTTCGTGTTCAGCTTGGCGGACTGGCCTGCCCGCGGGCCGACGGCGATGCCGCCGGCTCTGGGAAGGGTTGCCTCGCGGCTCCGCTTGTGGCCAATCCGTTGGGGCGTCCGCGCCCCTTCTACGGCGAAGACTCCTGTCGCGGCGCGCCCGGCGGGACCGGCTGGCGGAGGATGGGGTAGACCGAGCCCGCCGCGCCCACGTGGTCGTCGACCAGGTTCCAGTTCACGATGCCGTCGTCGGACCGCGGCTCCAGCAGGGTGAACACCAGCCGGCCCAGCGGCTGGTCCGAGGGCACGACCAGGGTGCCGGCGGGCACGAGGCGTTCCGCGGGGGTCCATTCGCCGGTGAGCAGTCGTTCGCGATGGCCCTGGAAGGGGCGGTCGGCGAGCGACGACGTGCGCACCCTGAATTCCTGCACGCTCAGCGTCGCGGCGGTGTCGAGGGGGGCGCCGTCGACGCCGTGGGCGGCGAGGAGATCGACGACCGCGGTGAGATCGGCGGGCACGTAGTAGGCGGCGGGCGCGAGCTCGTCGCCGTCCTCGGCCGCCGCGAACGTGCCGTACTCGTCCATGCGCGTCGGCTCGGCCACGTCGAGGCGGCGCCGCATCGGCGCGCGGGTGTACGGGTTCTGGACCTCCTCGGTGCGTCCGAGCAGGATCTCGACGGGGCCCGCCGATCGCACCGGGACGGCGCGGGTGGCGAGCCGGGTTCCGGCGACGGGGGCCGCATCGGCGGTCTCGACGAGGGCGGCGATGGCGCCGGCGTTGTCGTGGGCGAAGGCCAGGGCCTCCTCCGTGAACCGCAGCGAGGCCCGGATGCGCTCGTCGAAGGGCGCATAGGCGTAGGCCTCGCCGAGCAGCGCGACCCGGTTGCGGAGCCCGACGTAGTTGTTGTTGAACCGCGGGCGGTGGTCGAAGGTGCGCCAGCTCGGTTCGGCGCCGGCCGCGAACGGCAGGTTGCCGTAGTAGTAGAAGCGCCAGCCGTCGGACTGCTCGACGGCGCGGGTGATGGCGGGGAGCCACTCGTCGCGGAGGAGGGCGTCGATGCCCGGATGGGTGTTGGGGTGGAGCGGCGGCGAGTAGGTCAGGTGATAGGCGTGCTCGGTGCCGTTGGTGGTGTGCAGATCGATGACCACGTGGGGGTCGTAGGCCTCGTAGGCGCGGGCGAGGGCCCGGGCCTCGGGCGACTCCAGCTTCATGTGGTCGCGGTTCAGGTCGAGTCCCAGGGCGTTGGTCCGTTCGCCCTGGCCCGCGAACGGCCCGAGCTGATAGGGGCGGGTGTCGGGTCCCATGCGCTCGTGGCCGTCGGCGTTGTAGACGGGGGCGACGAGCAGGACCATCGACGACGACCACTCGGCATGGCCGCCCGCCGCGAGGTCTCGCAACAGCATCAGCAGGGCCTCCTTGCCCGCGACTTCGCCGCCGTGGATGGCCCCCTGCAGCCAGACGCGGAGGCGGCCGGCAGCGAGGATGGAGCCGGGCCGCGCGTCGGACACGTCGCCGACGACGGCGAGGGGCAACGGGCGGCCCTCGGCCGTCGACCCGAAGGTGGTGGCGTGGATGCGCTCGGACCGATCCGCGGCCAGCGTCACCAACTGGACCACCTCGCCGTGGCCGGTGGTCTGCTCCCAGGCGGTGCGTTCCGCGCGGGTCGGCGGCAGCGGCATGTCACCGCGGTCCGCCGGCGCGCACCCCGCCAGTGCCGCCACCGCCAGCAGGAGGGCCCACCCGAGAGCCGCCGGCGCGCCGCGTCGCGTGGGGACGGACCACGTGCAACGGAACGGTTGCCGCGGGCTCTCCGATGGCTTCTGCCGGCTGGAGCGCTCGTGACGGTCATCTGCGCCCGTCCAGCGGAACGGTTGCAGCGGGCTCCCCGAGGGCCCTTGGCGGCTGGAGCGCTCGTGACGGTCATCTGCGCCCGTGCAGCGGAAGGGTCGCCGCGGACTTCCTGACAGGTTGGTCACAGGCACCCCGCTATCCGTTCGACGGCGGCGTCGATCTCCTCCGCCGTGGTTCCCCGCCCGACGCTGAACCGGATCGCCCCGTGGCCGACGGCCGGCGGCACCCCCATGGCCGCCAGCACCGGCGACAGCGTGCGTCCTCCGGTGTGGCAGGCGGATCCCGTCGAGGCCGCGATCTCCGGCATCCGCGCGAGGATGTCGTCGCCGTAGCGGCCGGTGAAGCCGACGTTGAGGGTATTGGGCAGCCGCCGCGTCGGGTGGCCGTTCGGGACGATGCGGTCGCCCAGCCGCGCCCGCAGTCCGTTCCACAGGCGGTCGCGCAGGTCGCGCAAGTGGTCCTCGCACGGATCGGTCTCGGCGAGACGGCAGGCCGCCCCGAGTCCCGCGGCGAGCAGCGCGCTCTCGGTCCCCGCCCGCCGGCCATCCTCGTGGCCGCCCCCGTGCACGAGCGGGGGCAGCGTCAACCCCCGCCGGATGAACAGGGCGCCGACGCCCTTGGGGGCGTACAGCTTGTGGCCGGCCAGGCTCAGCAGATCGACGCCGAGTTCGCGCACCCGGACCGGGATCTTGCCGGCCGACTGCGCCGCGTCGGTGTGGCAGAGCACGTCGCGCTCGCGCGCGATGCGGGCGATCTCGGCGATCGGCTGGATGGTGCCGACCTCGTTGTTGGCGTGCATTACGCTGACGAGGACGGTGTCGGGGGTGATGGCGCGCCGGACGTCGTCGGGGTCGACGAGGCCGTGACGGTCGACCGGCACCACGGTGACCCGCGCGCCCAGGGTCTCGACGAAGCGGCAGGGCTCGAGGACGGCGGGGTGCTCGACCGCGGTGGTGACGATGTGCGTTGGGGACGCTGCGCCGAACACCGCGCCCTTGACGACCTGGTTGTTCGCCTCGCTGCCGCCGCTGGTCAGCACGATCTCGTCGGGGTCGCATCCGAGCAGCGACGCGATGCGGCGGCGGGCTTCGGCCACCGCGTCGCGGGCGGGGCGGCCCGCCCAGTGTCCGCTCGAAGGGTTCCCGAAGCCCGCCTCGAGCAGGGGCCGCATCGCCGCCGACACCGCCGGTGCGATGGGGGTGCTCGCGTTATAGTCGAGATAGATGTGTGTGGGATCGTCCGGCACCGGGCCTCTCTTCCACGGAACCTCGGGGCGGCGCCGGCCGTCATGACCGGGTAAGCCCGGGCGATGCCGGTCGGACCGCAACCGGATGGCGTCGTCTCACCGGTGGCTATTGTAGCGGCAGGGACGACGGCGGAGGTCGGCGTGCGGGCTTGCTCGGAGGAGTTTCCCGCCGGGCGAGACTCCCAACGCGACCGCAAGGTCGCGCGAGCGCATGGGGAGGGTCGCGGAATGAGGATCGAGTCCCGCCGGAAACGCGCGCGTGCATCGGAACCGTGCTCGATCCTCGTCCGGGGAGCCGCCTGGGCACCCTCGTGCCCGTCTCCAGCGCGCACGTTTCCCCGGAGCCGGTCGGATACGAGGCCCCTCCTCGGATTGGTGGTCGGCGCGGTGGTGCTCGCCGCGGCGGCATCGCCGCCGCCGGCCGTGGGCGCGCAGGCCGCTCTCGCCGTGGGCGCGCAGGCCGCTCTCGCCGTGGGCGCGCAGGCCGCTCTCGCCGTGGGCGCGCAGGCCGCTCCCGCCGGCGGCGCACAGGCTGTTTCGGCCGACGCGGCGGGGTCCGGGAACGAGATCGACCGGTTCATGGAGCGCGCGCTCGACAACCGCGACGCGTCGTGGCGCCGCATCGGGGACTTCGTGCTGCGGGAGGTGACGACGCTGGCCATCGACGGTCCCGCCGGCCTGCCCATCACCGGGTTCCGGCGGGAGTACGACTGGTACGTTCGGGAAGACGTCGTCGTGCGCAGCCCGCGGCGTTTCGACGGGGTGGACATCGGCGAGACCGAGCGTCGCGAGTACGAGGCGGAGTGGCTGCGGCGGCAGCGCGACCGGCGCGACGCCGAGCGTCGGGAGGAGAGCGGCCGAAACGCGGAGGAGGCCGCGGCCGACACCGGCGGGGACGCTGGCCCCCAAGAGAGGGAAACGGCGGACGAGGTGCGGATCGAGCCGGAGTTCATCTCCGACGCCGGCTACTTCATGGAGTTCCCGTTCGAGCCCGGCAACTACTATCTGGCCGGGTACGAGACTCTCGAGGGCCGGGAGGTCGTGAAGATCGAGTACTACCCCACCGATCTCTTCGACGAGGACTCGGAGCCGGATTCGGAGCGCGAACGGCGCATCGCCGAGGGGTTCGCCAAGACCTCTCTCGTGACCCTCTGGATCGACCCCGAGGTCCACGAGGTCGTCCGGTACACCTTCGACAACGTCGGGCTCGACTTCCTGCCCGGCCGCTGGCTGGTGCGCGTCGACGGGTGGCACGCGTCCATCGAGATGGCACAGCCGATCGGCGGCGTCTGGCTGCCTCGCCGGATGACCCTGTCCGGCCGCGCCACGACGGCGCTGGGGGCGTTCGAGCTGCGGCTCACGCGCGAGTACTCCGACTACCGGGAGGCGCTCACCGGGGGGCGGCTCGTGGGCGCCGGGGATGTTCCCGGAGACCGCCGATGATCGGCGCGGCCGCCGCCGGCGAGACCGCATTGCCCGCCCGGGCCGCGGTGGGGGTCAGGGGGGGCAGCGCGCCAGCAGCCCGTGGTGGAACCCCGCGTTGCACGAGAGTGGCGGGGCGCCCGCCTGACGTGGCGTGAGGAGGGCGCATATTGGTTATGTGCAACCGACGAACAACGCCGTCAGGCGGAGTGCATCGCCGCTCGAATGCAGCGGGGACTTTCGCCGCGGGCTGCTACGCGGCGACGGCGTTCCTGTCGTTCCTCGTCGGGGCGCCCGCCACGGCCCAGGCGCCCGCGCCGGCCCCGGCGGCGGAGGTCGTCGCCGAGCTGCGGGTGCACGGCAACCACTCGATCCCCGACGCGGACATCCTGCAGATGGCCGGCGTCGCCCTCGGCGATGCGGTGGAGCCGGAGATTCTGGACCGGATTGAGGCCCGGCTGCGGGCGAGCGGCCGGTTCGAGTCCGTCGAGGTGCGGAAGCGCTACACGTCGCTCGTGCGGCGCGAGGCGGTGGCGCTGATCCTGCTGGTCCGCGAGCGCCCCGGCGCGGCGGATCCGGCGCGCCGGGCGGTAAGTCGCGCGCTGGGCTTCCTGACCCGGCGGACCCTGTTCCTGCCCATCCTGGACTATGCCGAGGGACACGGATACAGCTACGGCGCGCGGTTCAGGCTGGTCGACGTGGCCGGCGCGCGGAGCAGCCTGTCGGCCCCGCTGACCTGGGGCGGGACGCGGCAGGCCGGCCTCGCCCTGGAGAAGCGGTTCGAGACCGGCGTCCTTCACACGCTGCGGGCCGGGGCCGAGGCGACGCGGCAGGAGAACCAGCACTACCTGGAGTTCGACCGGCGGCTGTCGGTGTGGGCGGGGGCCGACCGCCGGCTCGCCGGTCCGTTGCGGGCGGAGGCGCGGGCGGCGTGGAGCGACGTCGGCTTCGGGACCATCGCGGAGAGGGTGGCGACCTACCGCGTCGGCGTCGAGCTCGATACCCGGCGGAACGCCGGATTCCCCCGAGACGCGGTGGTCGCGCGGGCCGGATGGCAGTGGCTCGACCGGGCCGGCGGCGGCGCCGTCGTCAGCCGGCCCCAGGCCGACGTGCGCGGGTTCGTGGGGCTGTCCGGGCAGACGGTGCTGGGGCTCCGCGTCCTGTACCAGGGGGCGAGCGGCCCGCTCCCCGCCTATGCCCAGCCCCTGCTCGGCGGGCTCGCGTCGGTGCGCGGGCACCGGTTCGGCCATCGCGCCGGCGACCGCCTGGCCGCGGCCTCGGCCGAGTTGCGGTTCCCGGTGATCTCGCCGCTGAGCTTCGCCCGGGCCGGCGTGCGGGTTTTCTTCGACACCGGGGCCGTCTACGACGTCGGAGACGACCTCTATCTCACCCGGTTCAGCCAGGGGACCGGGGCCGGCGTCTTCCTCAATGCCGCGTTCCTCAACGTGCAGCTCGACGTGGCCCACGACCTCGACGGCGGCGTCCGGCTCCACTTCGGGACCGGCGTGAGCTTCTGACCGCCGTTCGGCACCGAGCGGACGGCCGGAGTCGTCGGCCCGCGGTGGGACCCCGCGTCGCACCGAGACCGGCGCGGGCGCCGACGGGTTCCAAGGTGCCCGCGCGCGAGGCGCCCGGGTGTGACGAGGAAGCGCGCGGCAGCGACGCGGATCAACGCAGTTCAGGCGGCTGCACGGCCGGTCGAGCAGGGCGGGGCCCCTGACCGGGCTGCTATAATCCGCCCGCACGATGGCGCGGCTCTCGACCTTTCTGTTCGATCTCGACGGGACGTTGATCGATTCGACCGCGTTGATCATGTCGTCGTTTCGCCACACCATGCTGACGCATCGCGGCGCGGTGCCGCCCGACGGCGATTGGCGGGCCGGGTTCGGCCGGCCGCTTCGGCCGCAACTCGCCCGCTATGCCCGTGACGCCGATGAGGCCACGCGGATGACCGCCACCTACCGCGCCCACAACCTCGAGCACCACGACCGGCTCGTGAAACCCTATGCGGGGATTCACGGGGTCGTCGCCGAGCTGATCGAGCGCGGCGCGCGGCTCGGCATCGTCACCAGCAAGAACCGGACGGCGGCCGAGCAGGGTCTGCGGCACTGTGCGCTGGACGGTTTTTTCGACATGCTCGTGACGTCGGACGACGTGACCGAGCACAAGCCGCACCCGGCCCCGGTAATCGCGGCGCTGGCTCGCCTCGAGTCGCGGCCGGCCGAGACGGTTTTCATCGGCGACTCGCCGCACGACTGTCAGGCCGGCCGGGCGGCGGGGGTGTCGACGGCGGCGGCGCTGTGGGGCCCGTTCTCCCGCGCGTCTCTCGATTCGTGCGGTCCGGACCACTGGCTGGAGCGTCCCGAAGCGATCCTCGGGCTCCGCTGAGAGGCATCGCCGCCGGATTCCGTCAGCTCGAGGCAGCGACCCGCGTCGGCGGTCAAGTGCGGGGGGCTTCTGCGACGGCGCGCCAGCGTTTCCCTGCATGCGCGAGACAGTCATGACAAGTGTTCCCCAGGGCTATCGCTTGTTCGAGTTCATCGACCCGTTCGAAGATCTGGTCGGGCCCCTCTGCTATCGAGAGGAAGAAGACGGCCGGCTGCGGTTCGCGTTCGAGGCGCAGCCGAAGCATGCCAACACCGCCGGGCAGCTCCACGGCGGCATCCTCATGACCTTCGCCGACTACGCGTTGTGCCTGACGGCGATTCACGGCCTGCCGGGCGAGCGGTGTGTTACCGTGTCGCTCAGTTGCGAGTTCACGGCGCCCGGCGAGGTCGGCGATTTCGTCGAGTCGGCGGCCGAGGTGGTCCGGCGCACCCGGTCGCTGACCTTCGTCCGCGGTCAGGTCGTGGCGGGGGAGCGGACGCTGCTGAACTACAGCGCCATCGTGAAACGCCTGCCGCGCTCGACCGGGAACACCCGCAACACTGCCGGATAGGGCGGCTATAATCGAACCTCACCGTGACGGAGACCGGTTCCCCGAAGGAGGCTCTGCCGATGCGTCCTCGTGCGACATTGTGGATGACCGTGACCGGACTCGTGCTGGCGACCGCCGCCGCGTTCGCCCAGCAGGGGGCGGCGGACGGCGAGTGGCGAAGCTTCGGAGCCGAGCTGGGCAGCACCAAGTACTCGGCCCTCGACCAGATCTCGGCCGACAACGTCGGGCAGCTCGAGATCGCCTGGCGCCGTCCGATCGTCGATCCGTCCTATCTGGCGATGGATCCGGATCTCCGGTTCTCGAACGTCTCCACGGCGGCGCCGCTCATGGTGGGAGGCACCGGCTACGTGCCGAATGCAATCGGCCTCGTCGAGGCCTACGACGCGGCCACCGGCGAGACCCGCTGGACTCAGGCGCCGTTCGGGGGCGCCGACGACCTGCGCGGCACCGGCACCCGCGGCGTCGCCTACTGGAACGACGGGACCGAGGCGCGCATTCTGGCCCAGCGCGGCGAGTATCTCTACGCCCTGCATCCGGAGACCGGCGAGCTGTTCCCCGATTTCGGGGACGGTGGCCGCGTGCATCTCACCATCGGGCTCGACGAGGGGGCCCGCTACCGGTGGGGCGGCGCCCCGACGGTAGTGAAGGACGTGGTCGTCGTCGGCCAGTCGATGTCCGATACGTTCCAGACCATGGAAGCGATTCGCGGCGACGTGCGGGCGTTCGACGTGCGGACGGGCGCGCTGCGCTGGGTGTTCCACACCGTGCCCCAGGCCGGCGAGTTCGGGACCGATACGTGGACGGACGACTCGTGGCAGTACTCGGGGCATGCGCCGGTGTGGTCGCTGTTCAGCGCCGACGAGGAGCTCGGCTACCTCTACATGCCGGTCACCTCCCCGACCAACGACATGTACGGCGGACACCGCGGCGGCGACAACCTGTACGGCCAGAGCATCGTCTGCGTGGACGCCGAGACCGGCCGGCGGATCTGGCACTTCCAGACCGTGCACCACGGGCTCTGGGACTACGACCCGCCTGCCGCGCCGATCCTGATGGACATCACCGTCGACGGCCGCGAGATCAAGGCGGTGGTGCAGCTGACCAAGCAGGCGTTCGCCTTCGTCTTCGACCGGGCCACCGGCGAGCCTGTCTGGCCGATCGAGGAGCGGCCGGTGCCGCAGTCGGCGACGCCGGGCGAGCAGACCGCGCTCACCCAGCCGTTCCCGTCGAAGCCTCCGGCGTTCGACCGCCAGGGAGCCACCATCGACAATCTGATCGATTTCACCCCGGAGCTGCGGGCCGAGGCGATCGCCATCACCGATCGCTACGTCATCGGTCCGATGTTCACGCCGCCGTCGATCAAGGGCGACGGTCCGAACGACAAGCAGGGGACGATTCAGCTTCCGGGGTCGCAGGGCGGCTCGGACGTGCAGGGCGGCGCGTTCGACCCCGAGACCGGCATCCTCTACATCCCCTCGATCACGTCGCCGTTCGTGGCCGACATCATCGAGGGCAACCCCGATCGCACCAATCTCGCCTTCATCAAGGGGAGCCGCCAGTGGATTGGCGGCCCGCGGGGGCTGCCGCTGTTCAAGCCGCCCTACGGGCGGATCACCGCGATCGACATGAATCGCGGCGAGATCGTCTGGATGACTCCCAACGGCGAGGGGCCGCGGAATCATCCCGCGATTCGCGATCTCGATCTCGGGCCCCTGGGGGTTCCGGGGCGTCCCGCGCCGCTGCTGACGAAGACGCTGTTGTTCCTGGGGGAGGGATCGACCAATCTGCCGGGCGGCGCCCGCGTGCCGGACGGCATGCCACCGCAGATCGTGACCAACTACGGCGGCCGCATCTTCCGGGCCTATGACAAGGCCACTGGCGAGGTCGTCTGGGAGACCGAGCTGCCGGCCGGCACCATCGCACCGCCGGTCACCTATCTGGCGGGCGGGAAGCAGTATGTGCTGGTGACGTCCGGGGATGTCGAGATCCCCGGGGAAACGCTGGCCTTCGCCCTGCCGTGACCGCGCGACCTGCGGTCGCGTTGGAAGTTTCGCTGGCGCGAAACTGCTACAGCGCGGGCTTCTGGCGCGACCTTGCGGTGGCGTTGGGAGTTTCGCTGGCGCGGGCGCGACCTGACGGTCGCGTTGGAAGTTTCGCTGGCGCGAAACTTCTGCGCGGGCTTCTGGCGCGACCTTGCGGTGGCGTTGGGAGTTTCGCTGGCGCGGGCGCGACCTGACGGTCGCGTTGGAAGTTTCGCTGGCGCGAACTTCTACGGCCTACGGCGCAGGCGCCTAGAATCCGCGCTTGCGGCCGCGGAGGCCCCGGCGGCTGCCCTTGGGCTTTACCGGGCGCCGGCCGAAGTCCATCGCCGGCGGGCCGTCGTCCATGAAGCTCGGTCCTCCCATCGGCGGCCGGGGCGCCCGGTCCCGGGCTTCGCTGACGCGGAGGTTCCGGCCGTTGAGCTCGGTACCGTCCAGCTTCTGGATGGCCTGGGACACCGAGGTCGCATCCCCGAACTCGACGAAGGCGAACCCCCGAGGCTTGTCGGTGGCGCGGTCGACGGGGAGGAACACCTCCGTGACCTGACCCACCTGTCCGAACAGCGTTTCCAGGTCTGTCTGTGACGTTTCGTAGCTGAGGTTACCGACGAAGATTCGTGAAGAAATGGTGTGCCTCCCTTGTCAAGCGGTGCCGTTCGCATGCGGTACCGCAACCGATGCCGGATCCGCTTCGACGCTGCGCGGTGTCCGCCGATCGTGTCGCCGTCGTCCTGTTGTGTGGAATGTCACACGAACCGACCGCCGATTTCGGCGGCGCACGCAACGTGCCCAGCCAGCCCAGCATACTCCGTCGCTGCGGGAAACGCAAAGGCGGCCGGGTTCGGCCGCGCGGGGTGCAGTATCATCGGGAGGCGGCGACGGAGAAGCGCGACGATGATCACAATTCTCAACCAGACCTCCCGGTTTCTCAGAATCCATCTCTTTCGCGGCAAGGTGCTGCGGCTGGGGCCCCGGAAGGAAGGCCAGATATCGACCCAGGATGCCGACCGCGACACCGTGAAACAGCTCGTGGCCGATGGAACGGTCAAGGTCATGGGGGAGGGGCCGCAGGGCGGAGGCTCGTCCCCGGCCAACCCGGCGGCGCGGACCAACGTGAGCGGTCATCATCCCCGCCTTTCGGGTGGCCGGCGCGGTGACCGATAGCCGGGAAACCGCCGCCCGCGGTGCTGCTTGCCGCCCAACCAACCCTGCCGGGAGCCTGTAACCGCTTCCGAGGCGCTGCTGCCTCTGGGTGCGAGGCGCCGACTCATGGGTATAATCTGGCGGTTTCCCATTCGGGAGAGTCGAGGGAGGTTCAGCCGATGGCGCAGATGCCGAGATGTCTGACGGCCGGGTTCGTCAGTCTTGTGCTCGTCTCGTCGCCCGGGGCGGCCCGGGCGCAGCAGGACGGCCCGTGGCAGACCTATGGCACCGAGAACGGCGAATGGCGCAGCTATGCGGGCAACATCGCCGGCCAGAAGTACTCGCCGCTCGATCAGATCGACGCGGCCAACTTCGGCGATCTGGAGATCGCGTGGCGCTGGCAGTCGGTCGATGCCCTGGTCAGCCGCACGATGCCGGACGGCAGCGAATGGTGGGCGCCGCTCGAGACGATTGTCGCCTCGCTCGAAGAAGACAATCCGAATCTCTACCGGCGCGGGCATCTCCCGCGCCCCGGCGGGATGCAGGCGACGCCGCTGATGGTCGGGGGGGTGCTCTATTTCAACACCGCGATCTCGCAGGGGGTGGCGGTCGACGCGACGACCGGCGAGACCCTGTGGGTCTTCAATCCGAAGAGCTACGAGGAGGGAACCACCCCGATGAGCGGCACCTTCCGGCAGCGGGGGGTGGCCTACTGGACCGACGGCGAGGGAGACGAGCGCATTTTCTGGGGCACCGGGGCCGGCTATCTGGTCTGTGTCGACGCCGGCACGGGGCGACCCTGTCCGGACTTCGGTACCGGCGGCAGCGGGCTGGTCGATGCGATGGTCGGTCTCCCGCGGGCCGAACGTGAAGAGCGCGACTACCTGAACGCGATGCTCTACGGCATCCACTCGCCGCCGATCGTGGTGCGCGACCGGGTGATTCACGGCTCGCAGGTCGCCGATCGGCGCATCACCAAGGAAGCGGTGCCCGGCTGGGTCCGCGCCTGGGATGTCAAGACCGGGGCCCACGCCTGGGACTTCCACACCGTGCCCAACGGCCCCGACGAGTTCGGCGCCGACACCTGGCTGAACGAGTCCTGGCGGTACTCGGGCAACGCCAACGTCTGGTCGATGCTGGCCGGCGACAACGAGCTGGGGCACGTCTATCTGCCGACCGGCACCGCCACCAACGACTACTACGGCGCCGACCGGCCCGGCGACAACCTGTTCTCCGAGACGATCATCGCCGTCGGCGTCGAGACCGGGCAGCGGATCTGGCATTTCCAGGCGGTGCACCACGGCCTGTGGGACTACGACTTTCCGACCCATCCCAACCTGGTGGACATCACCGTGGACGGGCGCGACATCAAGGCGCTGGTGCAGGTCAGCAAGCAGGGCTTCGTGTACACGTTCGATCGGGTGACGGGCGAGCCGGTGTGGCCGATCGAGGAACGTCCCGTGTCGACCGAGACCAACATGCCCGGCGAGTACGTCTCGCCGACCCAGCCGTTTCCGACCCGGCCCGCGCCGTTCGAGTATCAGGGCGTGACGATCGACGATCTCGTCGACTTCACCCCCGAGATCCGCGAGATGGCGATCGCGGCGGTGCGGCCGTTCCGGATCGGGCCGCTGTTCACGCCGATCTCCCGGCCGGTCGAGGGCGGCTGGCAGGGCACCCTGATGCGCCCGCCGGACGCCGGCGCCGCGACCTGGGCGGGGGCCGCCATCGACCCCGAGACCGGCGTGCTCTACGTGCCGTCGAGGAACAACGCGGTGGTCATCACGATGTACGAGCCGGACCCCGGGCTGGGCGCCAGCGTGGCCTATACGCACGGCGCTCCCGAAACGGATCGGCTGGCCGGCCGCGGCCTCGGACCGTCCCGGAGCGGCGCCCTCATGCCGCAGGGGTTGCCGCTGCTCAAGCCGCCCTACTCGCGGATGACCGCCATCGACATGAACACCGGAGACCACGTGTGGATGGCGCCGCTCGGGAACGGCGACCGGTACCGGAACCATCCGAGGCTCAGAGATCTGGACCTGCCGCCGCTGGGCGGCGACGGGTGGGGCGGCCCGGTGCTCACCCGCACGCTGGTGATAAGCGCCCTGTCGGCCGGCGGCAGCGACGGGGGGCCGCGCCTCGTCGCGCGGTCGAAGGAGACCGGGGAAGAGCTGGGTTCGGTGGATCTGCCGACCGGGGCCCTGGGCACGCCGATGACCTATATGGTCGACGGGCGCCAGTACATCGCGCTCCCGATCGGCGGGCGCCCGCCGGAGATGATCGCGTTGCGGCTGCCGGAGTAAACGTACGACTTCACACCTCAGACCGGGGAGCTATTTGGATGAAGATATCTGCTATCGGGGCGATCACGGTTCTACTGCCTGTCCTGTCGGCGTGCGGCGGCTCTGATCCGCAGTTCGTGGGCACCGCGCATGTCCTGCGGGTGCTGGAGAGCCTCGAGACTCAGCAGGCGGCCACGGCCGAGAGCATCGCGGCGCTGCAGGACAGCGTGCGGGCCCTCGACGGGAACTTGGCGGCTGGCGGCGGGGCGCCGGATCCGGGCGCCGCTGCCGAGGCCGCGCCGGCGCGGCCTCTCGCGGTCGAGACCGCCGTGGCGTTCACCGAAGGCCCGACGGTGGCCGAGGACGGCGCCGTCTACTTCACCGACCTCGGCAACAACCGCATCATGCGGTGGTCCGCCGACGGCCAGCTCTCGACGTTCCGCCAGCCCAGCAACCGCGCCAACGGGTTGATCTTCGACAGCGAATGGCGCCTGCTGGCGTGCGAAGGCGGGGACGGCGAGACCGGCCTGCCGCGCATCACCCGCACCGATCTGGCGACGGGCGAGGTCGAGGTGCTGGTCGATGCGTTCGAAGGGCAGGAGCTGCATCAGCCGAACGACCTGACCATCGACGGGCAGGGGCGTATCTACTTCACGGACCGGCCCGGCCCGAATCCGACCCCGAACCAGACCGGCGTGCACGGGGTGTACCGCATCGACCCGGACGGCACGGTCGCGCGCATCCTGACCGAGCCGGAGGTGGTGCGGCCCAACGGCATCGTGATCTCGCCCGACGACACCACGTTGTACGTCATCGAGACCGAGCAGAGCGAAGGCGGACCGCGGTTGATCCGGGCCTACGACCTGAGCCCCGAGGGCACGGCCGGCAACATGCGCATCTTCCACGATTTTCATCCGGGCCGCAGCGGCGACGGGATGACCATCGACAGCGCCGGCAACCTCTACGTGGCGGCCGGGCTGAACCGGACGCGGGGGACCAGCGAGACCCTCGACACGGTGGCCGGCATCCACGTGTTCTCACCGGCCGGCGAGCTGCTCGAGCATATCCCGGTGCCGGAAGACTCGATTACCAACGCCGCGTTCGGCGGGCCGGATCTGCGTACGTTGTACGTCACCGCGGGCAAGACGCTGTTCAGCGTGCGCACCGACGTCGAAGGGACCCGCCGGTGAGACGGGGAGGCTCGCCGCTGTCGTGATGGACTCGGAACCGGCGGCCGGCTCGCGATTCCAGCTCTGGGCGTGGGAATCGATCGATCGGCACGAGGGGCAGCCGTACCTGCGGCGGCTTCGGGTGGTCTCCTGCCGGTGGTTTGGCGTCTATGTCCACTGGTTCCATGCCAGCGACGACGATACGCTGCACGATCACCCGTGGCCGTTCCTGACCGTCATCCTCCGGGGCGGCTACTGGGAGCATACGCCCGGGCGGGACGGCGCCCCGGTCAAGCGGTGGCATCCGCCGGGAGTGGTCCGGCTGCGACCGGCGCGCTGGCTGCACCGGGTGGAGATAGACCCGGCCCGGCGGCCGGTGACCATCGTCGTCCGCGGCCGGCGGATTCGCCGGTGGGGCTTCCAGACGCGATCCGGATGGATACCGTGGCCCGAGTACAAGGAACAGCGACCCGGATCGTCCTGAAATCGGTCGGGACCCGTCGCCGGACGGGGGCCTCGCAGCGCGGGCGCCGCCGGCCCGAGCGTCTGTCCGGCGGGGCGATTGTCGATCCGTGGAGGGTGCGCGCCGCACGACTGCAGAAGGCGTGGAAGCAGGCGCCCCTTGCTGCGGCTTGGCGCGCTTGGCGCAAGGCAAGGTGATTTCCGTAACGTCCTGACATCCCGTGACGAAACCCCGCGTTGCACCGAGAGCGGCGAGGCGCCCGCCTGACAAAGCGCGACGAGGGAGAATATTGGGCATATGTGACCGAGGAGCAACGCAGTCAGGCGGGATGCATCGCCGCTCGAATGCAGCGGGGACTCTTGCCACGGGCTGTTAAGGGTCTGGGAGGTATCCGGATGCGGATGAAGACATGGTGGGCAGTCGGCGCCGGCGCGGCGTTTGTCGTGACCCTGGCGGCGGTGACGCCGGCGGCGGGGCAGTGGGTCCCGAAGCGCGTCGAGTCGGACGGCTCCGCGATTCCGCGGACCCCCTGGGGAGACCCGGACCTGCAGGGGCTCTGGAACAACTCGACGACCACGCCGCTGGAACGGTTAACGGAGGAGGAGCGGGCGCAGAGCCGCCGCGCGCAGCGAGCGGTGATCGAGGCGACCAGCGGCACCGGCGCGGGCTGGCTGGAACAGGCCGGCCGGATCGATCGCGAGGCGTTGGTCGTGGACCCGCCGGATGGCCGCATCCGGATGGCCGAGCAGGGCGTCGAGCGGCTGATTGCCCGCGAGCGGGCGCGCGCCGGCCGCGGCGAGGCCGACTCCTGGCTCGACCGGAACAACTGGGAGCGCTGCATCTCGCGGACGTTGCCGACCGCGATGATCCCGACCCTGTACAACGCCAACTACCAGATATTCCAGACGCCCGACCACTTCGTGCTGCTGATGGAGATGATCCACGAGGCGCGCATCGTGCCCCTCGATGGACGGGAGCATGCCCCGGACGCCATTCGCCAATGGCTCGGCGATGCGCGCGGGTACTGGGACGGCGACACCCTCGTCGTCGAGACCCGGCACTTCAACGGCAAGCTGGACGGCGGCGACTACCAGCCGTCGCACGTGACCCCCACCGGTCCCCGCGGGTCGGGTGAGACCCTGACCCTCGTCGAGCGGTTCACCCTCGTCGACGCGAACACCATCGACTATCGCGTGACGGTGGAAGACCCCGAGACCTTCGCGGCGCCGTACACGGCAGCCATTCCGATGCAGCGGTCCGCCGGCGACGTGACCCTCTTCGAGTACGCCTGCCACGAGGGCAACCATGCCATGGTGAACCTGCTCCACGCCGGCCGCGCCGATGAGGAGCTGGCGCTCGAGGCGGCGGCGCTCGTCTCGCGGCAGCGCATCGAGGCCGGACACCCCGGCGTGCGCGAGCCGGCGGTGCCGTTCGCCCCGATCCGGTAGCCGGCGGTCGCGGCCGGCCCCGGCCCGCCGACCCTGATGGCAGCCGGACACGAGCGTGCTCGGCCCGTGATCACGGCGCCGGTTTCGATGAGTGAGTGTGACGCCGCGGCGGCCGGGGCGTTCCGGGCGCCGCGGGTCGATTGCGGCCATGCGTCGATCGCGGATCGGCGGATGAGGGGCGACGAAGCCGCGCTTCGGAGACGCGTTCCTCTCGCCTGCGCGTGCCTGCCTACGCGTGCCGCGCCATGTCGCAGACCGAGCACACCAGCTCCGGCTCGCCGCCGGGCGGCTCGTCCAGCTTGAGCCACCCTTCTTCCATTGGCTGCCGACAGTCGCAGCAGAGTCCGTCCTGCCGGCGGTAGAGCCGCTGGCGGATGTCCCGCGGTTGCTTCCGACGTGCCGCGACCAGATACAGCGTCGTCGCCAGGATGCCGAGCCCGAGTACCAGCGCAATCATGTCCGCCTAGCCCGCCAATCCGTCGCCTACGGCTCCGCTTGGCGCCCAACCAGCCCTCCAGGAGCCCGCGCCGTTCTACGGCGCAGACTCCTGGCCCGGAGAGCGTCGCCCACGGCTCCGCTCACCGCCCAACCAATCCTACAGGAGTCGGCGCCTCCTGCAGGAGGCGCAGACTCCTGGGTCCAATTCGGGGCGGGCCGGGTTGCCCGCCCGGTCGACACTATCTCACACGAAGCCGAACAGCAGCGGGAAGACCACGACCACGGCGGCGGCCCAGACCGCGTAGACCGGCAGGTACGCGGTCTGCCAGCGCTCGATGGCCGCGAACGGGCCGCGCCGCGCGAGGAACCGCGCGTACAGCCAGACCGACCACGCCAGGTTGACGAGCAGGACGAGGTTCTCGCCGAGCGCCGCCACCCGGTTCGGGCTGAGGCCGAACTCGGAGATGCGGGCCGCGATGGCGGCGAGGGCCACCGCGTCGGCGAGGAGAGCGCTGGCCACCAGCACCACCTGCACCCAGTCGAAGAATCCGGGCGGGGCCTGGGGATCGCGGGCCGACACGGCATAGAGCAGCAGGCCCAAGACTACCGCCAGCAGCAGGTCGAAGCCGATCAGCACCTCCCGGTCCAGGGCGATGCCGCGGCGCGTGAACACCATGGTCGCGAGAAAGGCGAGCAGTACCACCGCGAACATCGGCGTGAACACCCGGGTCAGCACCGGGGCCATGTTCTCGATGACGCTCTGCTTGGCCTCGACCAGCCACGCGGCGACGATGACCGCCCCCATCGCGCCGCACGGCAGCACCCACGCCACGATGAGCGGCTCGACGTCCACGCCGATGGCCGCGAAGATGCCGGCCGTGAACCCGGTGAGCACGCCCCCCCCGAGGGCCATGAGCACGTAGTAGATGAAGAGCTCGCCGGAGAAGCGCACGAAGTCCATGCGTCCGCCGGCGGTGTTCCAGCGGCCGCCGGCGTACGCGATCCCCACGGCGAGCCACAGGGCGATCGGCAGGTGCAGGGCGGCGAGCATCCAGGTGTGGCCGCCCGGCGTGAACGGGAAGGCGTTGACGACGAGCGCGGCCGCGGCGAACGTCAGCGCCAGACGCAGGCGTCCGGCCCGGTCCAACCGGCGTTTCCAGGCGAAGTAGCCGGCGAGGAAGGGGAGCACGAAGAAGCTGAGATTCGGGAAGTGGAACGACCCGGCGTCGGCCAGACCCTCCCCCGATCCGATAGGCGGGTAGCCGAACAGCTCGGGCAGCTTCACGGCGAGCGCCGCGGCGGCCGCCAGGGCCATGACCACGAGGATCTCCCGAGAGGCGGTCGCCCACGTCCCGCTCTCACCCTCGGGTGCAGCGACGAGCTGCTTCCACAGCCGCTCGGAGTGCTCGCGCGCGAACTCGCGCGAGACGGCGTCGAGGTTGCCCATCCGCTTGACGGCGACCAGGAACGCCTCGTCGGCGGCCAGACCGGCATCGACGAGCGTCGTCATCTGATCGCGCAGATGTCCTTCCAGCTCCTCCACGTCGGCCGCCCGGATCGCCTGCCGCCGGCGCAGGTACGCCCTCCACCCGGCAATCTCTCCCTCGACCGCGTCGCTGTGCATCGCCATGTCGTTCTCCCCTACCAGCCGGCTACCGGGGCCAGCTTCAGCCAGACGCCTCGCAAGGTGTCGTCCACCACCTGCCACTGACGCTGCTGCGCGGCGAGGTGCGCCCGGCCCGCCTGCGTGATGCGGTAGTACCGGCGCCGCCGCCTGCTCGGCGAGGCTTCCCAGCGGGCCTCGACGTAGCCGAGCCGTTCGAGGCGATGCAGCACCGGGTAGAGCATGCCGTCGGTCCACTGCAGGTGGCCGCCCGACAGCTCGCCGACCCGCTTGAGGATCGCGTAGCCGTAGCTGTCGCCCTCGGTCAGGATGGCGAGGACGAGCGGCGTGGCGGAGGCGGCGACGAGGTCCTTGCCGATGTTCATGGGCTCGCGACCCGCGGTGCGGCGGCGGCGCCTGCGCCGACGGTGAGGATCGGCGGATAATACATGGCGATAGTATGCATGTAACTTCTATGTATGTCCACCCCGCCTCGGCCTTCCCGACGCCGGGGGGGGGCCGGCAGACGTACCACGCCGAGAGGGAGACGAACGCATGGACGACAGCGGGCGGAACGACGATGACCAGCGCCGTGCCGAGATCGGCGGCCGGGCTCACCGTCGACCAGGCGACGGCGAACAGCAGCGCGATCGGCGCCCACGACGCCAAGTACAGCGCTTGCCGCTGCCGGGAGGCGAGAATCGGATGTACGGCCGCTCAGTTCCTGATCTCGATGCCGGCCATGAGGACCGTTCCCTCGACGATGAGCCGCTTCGTGGGCACGGCCGCGCCGCTTCGCGTCTTGTCCTCGACCCCGCCCATGATCGGGGTGACCTTGACCTCCAGCGCCCACGCATCCGGAATCCGGATCTCGATGCCGCCCCACATCGCCAGAACGAAACCCGGTCGTCGCGTCAGAAATCCCGGGGGACGTCACGGCAGTCGTCGTAGAATCGGGTCTCGTGTTCCCGTCGACCGCGCCGGTCGCCGATGCGCGATCCGGTGACGGCCGTATCCTGTGTTCGACAGGCCCGCGAGCGATTCAGGGAGAGACGATCATGGCACAGCCGAAACTCGTATCCGTCGCTGCTCTCGTCAGTCTGGCCGGGTTGGTGTGCGGCGCGTTTCCGGTGCCGGCCGCGGCCGGCCAGCCGCGGGAGTTCGTGCCCATCACCGACGAGATGCTTCGTGACCCGGACCCCGCGGACTGGCTGATGGCGTATCGCACCTACGACTTCCAGGCCTTCAGCCCGCTCGATCAGATCACCCGCGAGAACGTCGGCGGGCTCCGGCTCGCCTGGATGCGCGCCATGGACGAGGGGGACCAGGAGATTCGGCCGCTGGTCTACGACGGGGTGATGTACATCGCCCACCCGGGCGATCGTCTCGAGGCGATCGATGCCACCACCGGCGACCAGATCTGGAACTACCGGCACGAGCTGCCGGCGGACCTGCGCCAGTACGCACAGCTCGGAAGCCGCACGCGGAACATCGCGCTGTACGGCAACCACGTCTATCACCTGACGGCGGACGCCCACATCATCGCGGTCGACGCCCGCACCGGCGAGCTGGCCTGGGAATCGCAGACGGCGGACTATCGGGACGGTATCACCCACTCGTCCGGTGGGGTGATCGTCAACGGGATGCTGGTCAGCGGGCGGACGTGCAGCCCCGGCAGCCTCGAAGCCCGCTGCTTCGTCGCGGCCCACGACGCCGGCACCGGCGTCGAGCGCTGGCGGACCTATACCGCGGCCGGCGACGACGATCCCGGCGGCGAGACCTGGGGCACCCTGCCGGCGGACCGCCGTGTCCACGTCTCGCCGTGGGGCGTTCCCGGCAGCTTCGACCCGGAGCTGAACCGGGTGTTCTGGGGCGTCGCCGTGCCGCTGCCCTATACCCGACTCGTCCGGCGCGGAACCTGGGACGTCGGGGACCGCACGCCGTGCGAGCTGTACTCCAACTCGACCCTGGCGATGAACGCCGACACCGGCGCCATCGACTGGTACTACCAGTACCTCCCGTGCGACGACTGGGATCAGGACTTCGTGCAGGAGCGCACGCTCATCGACACGGTGGTGAACCCGGACCCGGAGGCGGTGCGCTGGATCAACCCGAAGCTCGCGGGCACGGCCGAGGAGCGCAAGGTCGTGGTGGTTCTGGGCGAGCCCGGCGGCCTGTTCGTCAACGACCGCGAGACCGGCGAGTTCCTCTGGGCCAACCCGCTCCCGTTCACGAGCACCGAGCGGTTCGTCATCTCCGACATCGACGTGGAGACCGGCGCGGTCACCATCAACATGGACCTCGTGGCGCGGGAGGCCGGTGACCAGTTCATCATCTGCGGCCACAACGTGAAGGGCTGGTGGTCGTGGTCGTACAGCCCGGTGACCGGCATGCTCTACATCCCGTTCAACCGGTCCTGCCTGAACCAGACCCTCAATCCCCGGACCGTCTCGGGAACCGGTCCCCGGTTCTCGGTTCCCGACCCCGAGATCGGGCCGGACGGCGACCTGACCGAGGTGCGGGCCATCGACATCTCGACGGGCCGCGAGGTCTGGCGCTACAGCCAGCGGGCGCCCAACGCCGGCACCACACTCGCGACCGCCGGCAACGTCGTCTTCTTCGGCGACTCGAACCGGCGGTTCCGGGCCTTCGACGCCGAGAACGGCGACGTGCTCTGGGAGACGATCCTGGGCAGCCAGATCAGCGGCTACCCGGTGACCTACGAGGCCGACGGCCGGCAGTACCTGACGGTGCCGGTCGGCGGGGTCGGCAACCGGCTGCGCACCTACGCCCCCGAGCTGGAGGCGCCGACCGGGAGCAACATGCTGGTGACCTTTGCGCTGCCGTAAGCAACAGGACACGCATCGTCCCCGCCGGCTGCCCGAGTCGGCGGGGTGAGGCCCGCCGCCTGCATCATCACCGCGGCGGCGGGCCGTAGCCCATCGCGCGGGCGGCCTTGCGAAACGCTTCCTCGGAGGGTCGCCGGCACCGCCAGGAGACGTTCGCCGGCGCGCAGGCAGAGGCTGGCGGTGCGCTTGTCCGTGGTCAGCCGGGCCGCGGTCTCCGCGTCCGCGCAGTCGATGAGCAACGCCGTCTGCCGAATCTTCAGTGCGTGCGCGCCGCGCTTCGCCGCGCCCAGGAAACCCTCGACGGTTTCGGGCAGGGGCTGATCGTCTCGCGCCGCGAGGAACTTGCGGAACTCGTCCGGGTCGTGGCCGCTCTCGATGGCGGCCAGCGCCTTGTCGCGGTCCAGGCGCCACACGCCGTCGGTCTCGGCGGCGGCGTATGTCTCCAGCAACGCCCGCTCGTCCGGCGACAACTGCGCGGCGGCCTGTACCGAGAGGTCCGGATAGATGGTGAGCGCGGCCCGCGCCGGGGGCGTGCTCGGCGCGTAGGCGTCGGCGACGTCGAGGCAGTACGCGCCCAGAGAATTCAGCCGGAAGTAGTGCAGACCGTCGTAGCGGCTCAGGTACGTCAGGTCGTCCGCGCCCCACATGTGCGTGAAGTCCGGCCGCGCGTCGCGGGGATCGGTGTAGGCAAGGTCAATCAGGCCGAGGGTGGCGGCGTACTCGAACAGCAGGCAGAGCACGTATCGGCCCTCGAGGATGGCCCAGTCGTGTGAGCCGTCGTATCCCAGGCTGCCGTAGTCGGGTTCCGCGATGTACAGATTCCAGGGGTCGCGGTTCACCGCGAAGTCGAAGCCGGCCGCCTGCATGAACTGCCCGAAGTCGTCGAAACACACCCACCGGCCGACCGGACACGCCGCCAGCGCGTCGGCGACGACCGGCCGTCGGCCCGACGCGGCCGTCATCGTTCGCCGGCCCTTGCCGCGGGTCT
Organism: Vicinamibacterales bacterium; assembly: GCA_965206705.1. GTDB lineage: Bacteria > Acidobacteriota > Vicinamibacteria > Vicinamibacterales > UBA8438 > JAJEEA01. Next base: position 143,329 of record CBDBKJ010000005.1, read on the forward strand.
GCCCCTTGATGGCGTCGACGCGGCTGAACTCGTCCAGCAGCTTGTTCCCGAGCCACCGTTTCCAGATGCCGCGCAGCGTTTCCGCCGCCGGCGCGGTCAGTGGCCGTGCCGAAGCCGGACGGCAGCCTCCCGTACTTCGCCTTGAACCGGTGTTGATCGAAGACGGCGCGCGGCGTGTCCAGGGCTTCACGCACGGCGAGCTGCTGGGTCTCGTCGAGCCTCGCCCACAGCTTTCCCAGGGAGTGGCCCGAGAGCCGGCCCTCGATCTCGGCGACCATATCCGCCTTGAGGGTGGGCTGCGGCGTGGCCTTCGGCAACAGGGCCATCATCGGCCGGAGAACGTCGGTGCTCAGAAGCGAGAGCGCTTCGGATACCGTTGCCGGCGGCGGAGAGTACCCGCGAGTCACGTGCCTGCCTCGGTGTGTGGACCGTTCGCGGCGTCGCCGGGATGCGAGCGATGCAACTCGACGACCGGGGTTCCCGTCCCGGCAGCAGAACGAGCGCCGGTCTTCCACGAGCCGCGGCCCGTCGGCTGTCCGGCGAGACGCGGGACTCTCACCCCCGGACTGCCCGCCGTGAGTCGGCCCTACTACACCGTGCCTCTGGTGGGCGCCCGGGCGACTCTACTCCGCAGACTGTCCGCCGTCAGTCCTGTCCGCCGCCCTCGCCTGCGGCCAGCTCCTCGGTGCGGGCGCCGCGGAGGACGTTGGCGATGCTGTAGTTGCCCTCGTGGCAGGCGTACTCGTACAGCGGGCCCTCGGTGACGCCGCGCGACGCCTGGTTCGTGGTCAGCGGGATGCGGACGCTCCACGGCGAGGTGAACTTCGCGGGGTCGGTCAGGGTGAACTCGTACTCCAGGGTGTCGGCGTCGACGCGGGTGAAGCGTTCGACGAGGTGCATCGTGTGCGTCGGCATGCGCCACGTCTGGGCCCACCGGTCGGCGGCGCCGTCGATGAAGTGGGTCGACTCGACGACGAGGGTGTCGCCGTCCCAGCGCCCGTGCTTGTCGCCGTTCCACTGGCGGATACCGTTGCGCGGCCGCTCGGCCAGCGGGATGATCCGCCGGTCGCGGAACATCTCGTGCACGATGACGACGTGGTCGGGGGTCTGGACGATCTGGTGGTTCGGGTTGTAGCCGAGCCAGAACATCGGCACCCCGTCCGACATGCAGCGCTCGCCGGTGTCCACGTCCACCCACGAGTTGCGGGCGCCGTTCACGCGGTACGCCCCCTGCAGCCGGCCGCGCTCGCGCATCTCCGGCGTATAGGGGACGCGTCCGTCCGGCGGGTCGACGATGAGGGCCGTGCGCCGGTCGGGCACGAGACGCGTGCCGGGGTCGAACCAGGTCTGGTTGTAGGTGCCGGGGTCGCCCTCGCGCGGCACGCGCTCGACGAACCGGCTCTCGTCCGCGCCCCGTTCGAGGCTCGCCGCTTCCTCCTCGGTCAGGAACTCCTTGCCGGCGAGGTTCGCCGGCCGCTCCAGCGGCGTCAGGGTCGAGCCGGTCCAGATGCCCTGCAGGTCTGGATCGCCCCACGGCGTTCGCAGGCTCGCCGACTGGGCGCCGGCGAGCGGCGCCAGGCACACGACGCCGAGCAACGTCACGATCGCGGCGGTCTTGACTGACATCTCGAACCTCCCTGTCCGTGCAGCGCGTGGGGTACCAGTACGACGCGTTCCGCCACGAGCTGCTGGCGTTACGACACTCGACATGGTAGCGCGTGCGGGGCGGCATTGCACCCCGGATGTCGGCAGCCCACGCTTGTCGGTGGAGGTTGCAATCATGCACCGGTTCCTTCCGTGCACGGTGACCGTGGTGGCGCTGCTCGGCGGGCGAGTCACCACGGTCGGGGTGGTTCCGCTGCGGGACGGGGTGGCGGCGAGCTACTCCGTGGCGTGGTAGGGGGCCGGGAGACTGTCGACCTCGAGCAGAGGGTATTGTGTGATGCCGCTACTGGCCTCTGCCACTCGTGCTCGGGAAGCGCGGGCACGCGGCCGTCAGGGCTTGCCGGAAGCCGCGTTCGGCGGCTCCGGGGCGAGCCGAATCTCGCGCTCCAGCGTTTCGGCGCTGACCTCGTTGTGGGAGCCGTGCCACCGGACGCACCCCTCGTGAATGACGAACGCCTGCGGCGATTCGTGCGGGACTCCCAGCCGTTCGGTCGCCTCGTTCGACAGCGAGCGCTGCTCGATCACCTTGAGGACGTACACCGGCCAGTCGGGGTGGGTCGCGGCGAAGTCGACGACCTCGTCGATGGCGAATGCCGAGACCGGGCAGCGGGTGCTGTGCTTGAACAACACCGCCCGTGCGCTGCCGAGGACCGCCTCGAGCGTCGCGGCGTCGCGTAGCTCGCGGGTGGACGGTGACGTCGCGTCTTGTCGATTGAGGGGCATGCTCTCCCGGGCGCCGGCGGCCGTAGATGAGGGCCCCTCGGGCGGCCGGCGGGGTCAGGGATACAGCTCGGTGCCGGGAGCGGTGCCGGCGATGAACGCCTCCCGAATGGCGTTGCCGGCCCGCGGCTCCACCTCGCCGGTATCCGGATCGACCGACGCGAACACGATGTTGTCCGGCGGCACGAAATGGTTCTCGGGGCCGACTTCGCGGCCGTCGATGTGGGCCCGCATGAAGTCGATCCAGATCGGCAGGGCGACCCGTGCGCCCTCCTCGGAGTTGCCGAGGGTGACCTTCTCGTCGTAGCCGACCCAGACCCCGACGGTGACGTCCGGATCGAAACCGACGAACCAGGCGTCCGTGTAATCGTCCATCGTGCCCGTCTTGCCGCCCAGCGGCCAGCCCAGCCGGCTGGCGCGGACGCCGGTTCCGCGCCGGACCACGCCTTCCATCAGGCTCGTCATGATGTAGGCGGTGTCGGCGGGGACCGCGTCGCGGGGCACCGGCCTGTTCTCTTCCAGCGCCTTGCCCTCGCGGTCGACGATGCGGTCGATCTGATAGGGAACCATGCGCACGCCCCGGTTGGGGAAGACGGAGTACGCGCTGGTGACCTCCTGCAGCGTTGCCTCGGCCGATCCCAGGGCCACCGACAGATAGGGCGGCGCCTCCGAGGTGAATCCGAGCCGCCCGGCGAAGTCGAGGACGACCTGCGGACCCATCTCGTTCATCATCCAGACGGCGGGGACGTTGCGTGATTTCTCCAGCGCCCGACGCAGCGTGATCGGGCCCTGGTAGGTGTAGTCGTAGTTGGTGGGGGCGTAGAGCGGCTGCCCCGGCCCGACGTCGTAGCTGATCGGTTCGTCCCGCACGATCGAGGTGGCGGTGTATCCCTGATCGATGGCGGCCGCATAGAGCACGCCCTTGAAGAGCGAGCCGAGCTGCCGATAGGCCTGGGTCGCGCGATTGAACTTGCTGCGGTCGAAGTCGTAGCCGCCCACCATCGCGAGAATGCGGCCGGTCCGGTTCTCGATCGCCAGCAGCGCGGCTTCAGCCAGCGGCTCCTGCTCGAGCTCGGCTTCGACCACCGGCCGGTCGCCGGTGGTGTCCAGCGTGATGATATGGACCTCGACAAGGTCGCCCGGGCTCACGATCTCGTCGGCCCGCTCTCCGCCGAGGCCCCGAAACCCCTCGAACCCGCCCTCGACGGTCATGCGGTAGCCCTTGGGCACGACCCGCGCCGCATGCGCCCCGAACCGCACCTGCATCGCCTCGCGGTCGGCGCCGGTGACGACGGCCGGCACGATGTCGCCCGCGCGGATCGGCAGCCGCCAGCGGTAGTGCTCGTAGGTCGCGAGGATCTCCCCCGGCTCGCGGTAGTCGCCGTTCTCGGCCGCTTCGGCGAGAACGTTACGGGCAGGTGGCCTGAACCCGCGGCGCTTGTCGTGGGCGCGCAGCCCCGCCTCGACGGCTCGGTTGGCGGCTTGCTGCAATCGGACGTCCAGGGTGGTATGGACGGTGAGACCTTGCTCGTAGAGCCGCTCCACCCCGTACTCCTGCTCCAGGTGCTGCCGGACCTCCTCGATGAAGTAGGGCGCGTCTCTGGAGTTGCTCCGCTCCTGCCGTTCGGCCAGCACGATGGGCTGGGCCATGACCGCATCCGCTTCCGCCGGGGTGACGTAGCCTTCGTCGACCATCCGCTGCAGGGTGCGGTCGCGGCGGTTCAGGGCCAGGTCCATGTTGACCAGCGGGCTCCACCGCGCCGGCGTCGGGAAGGTGCCGACGATGGTGGCCGCCTCGCCGAGATCGAGCTCCGTCGCGGGCTTGTCGAAGTAGAGGCGGGAAGCGGCCTCGACCCCGAACGCGCTGTGCCGGGTCGTGCCCAGCCAGATCTGGTTGGCGTAGAGCGTGAGGATCTCGCGCTTCGTGTAGCGCTTCTCGATCTGAATCGTGTAGAAGGCCTCGACGATCTTCCGTTGCCAGGTCTTCTGGAGGCCGAGGCTCTCGCCCCCCAGCGTGACGTTGCGGGCGAGCTGCATGGTGATGGTGCTGGCCCCCGCCGCCGTCAGGTCCCCCTGGAGGACGTTCGAAATCAGCGTCATCACGATGCGGGGGATGTTGAAGCCGACGTGGTTGAAGAAGTCGCCGTCCTCGGCCGCGATGATCGCGTTCCGCAGCACCTGCGGAATCTCGTCGTAGGTCAGGATGACCCGCCGCTCGGTGGCGTACTCGCCGATGACCTGACCGTCGCGGGCATGAATCCGGGTGATCGTGCCGGGCGAATAGTCGTCGAGGTCGGCGATTATCGCGAGGTCCGGTGAATAGGCGAAGATTGCGCCGGAGACGAGACCCAGAGTGGCGACGACGGTCATGGTGACGACCGTTGCCACGCGCCGGGCGTAGAGGTTCCTGATCCGGGCCATCCTGCCCCCTGTTGTCCTGCCGCGATTATACCCGCTGGCCCGCGGACACCGGCCGCGGGCTCTCTCCTGTTTCTCGGATCTTCCGCGCCGGACGGCCAGTCGCCCCGGCTGTTCCCGTCGATGACCGGTTGCGTATCCGTTGCACGCCTTCCTGCCGGTGCCGTGCCACCCCCCGGATCAGCGCCCGGTGATGAGCTGCCGCAGCCGGGCCACCCCCGCGCTGGCGGGACCGACGACGGGGCCGGGGTGCGCGGCCGCGCTGCCCGGCAGGATCCGCTCCATGGAGAACTGCGCGAAGAAAATGGCGGTGTCCGCGTCCACCGCGCCGACCGCCTCGAGCACGAGACGGTCGTGGCTCTCCGGGTCGCCGCCGATCAGCGCGTCCATCGCGCCGTCCACCGCCTGGCGCGAGACCGACAGCTCCCGGCCCCGGTCCGCCGCCTCCCGCGCCAGCTCCTCCGCCAGCAGGGTCGCCGAGTCGGGGGCGGTGGCCAGGATGTGCAGCGGGCGCTCGAGCTCGAACGCCCGCTCGACGATGCCGTCGAACGACGTGGCCACCGGGATGTCCATGCCCACCCGAGCCCGCTCGACCGCGTCGCCGAAGAACGACCCCGTCATGATGATGCCCTCGGCGCCCGTCTCCGCGCTGTACCGGACGAGGCGGTCGATGCGGGAGGCCAGCTCGGCGTCGTCGGCGGTGCCGAGGCTGCGGTCGAGATACAGCGACCCGTCGAGCAGATGCGCGACGTCGGCGCCGGGCCATCCGCGGTCGAACGCGAGCTGGGTGGTCGGGATGGCGTTCATGAGGGCGTGGATCGCCCCGATTCGGTAGCGCTGCTGTTGCATGGTGGAGGCTCCTTCTCGAAATCCGGGTTGAGGCGCGCCGCCGCCGGCCGGCGTTCACGGCCCGCCCTGGATCGGTCGGCGCCATCCGCCGCCGCCGGCCGCCCGCGGCGTTCCACCGCCGGCGCCCGACGGGATACCATTGAGGTATTCGAGACACTCAGGAGGCATCGATGAACCGATCCAGAATCGCGTTGTTGGCCGTCGTGCTCGGCCTCAGCGGCACGGTCACCCTGCAGACGCTCCAGGGCGGGGGCGACATCGAGATGATGACCACCGCCGCCGGTGATTTTCTCGCGTCGCTGCCCGACGCGCAACAGGCGCAGGCGAAATTCGCGTTCGATTCGGAGGAACGCGGGCGGCACCACTTCATTCCTCCCGAGGTGTTCGAGCGCCACGGCGTGTCCTACGCGGATCTGGGCTTCGAGCAGAAGGTGCGGGCCCAGGACCTGCTCCGCTCCGGGCTCAGTCAGCAGGGATACCTGACCGCCCAGCAGATCATGGAGGTCGAGGGCATTCTCGGCGTCCTCGTGGAAGGCGAGGGACGGCAGTTCTCGCGCAACCCCGAGGCCTACTGGGTGTCGGTGTTCGGGACGCCGTCGACCACCGGCACGTGGGGATGGCGGTGGGAAGGGCACCACCTCTCCTTGCACCTCACGGTCGTGGACGGGGCCATCACCGTCAGCACGCCGACCTTCCTGGGCGCGAATCCCGCCACCGTGCCCTCGGGCGCGAGAAAGGGGTTGCGGGCGATGAAGGCGCAGGAGGACACCGCGCGCGATCTGCTCGCCTCGCTCGGCGCGAGCCAGCGCGAGGCGGCGATCTTCGACGACGTCGCGCCCGCCAACGTGGTGACGGGGGCGGACCTCGTGGTCGACCCGCTGGACCCGATCGGCGTCAAGGGCGCCGACCTCTCGACCGGGCAGCAGGAGATGCTCATGGCGATCATCGAGTCGTGGGTCGGGCTGATGGCCGACGACATCGCCGAGCTGCGCCGTTCCGAGGTGCGCGAGGGCGGCATCGAGAACACCTGGTTCGCGTGGGCGGGTCCGACCGAGCGGGGAGAGGTGGCCTACTACCGCGTGCAGGGGCCGAACTTTCTGATCGAGTTCGACAACACCCAGGAGGATCCGAACCACATCCACGCGGCGTTCCGCGACTTCGACGGCGACCTCGGCCGCGACCTCCTGCGGGAGCACGTGGCGCAGGATCACTGATTCGGGCGCTTGGCGGCTCCGCTTGCCGCCCGCCAATCCTCCGGGGTCCGCGCCGTTCTACGGCGTGGACTCCCGGCCCGGAAATCGTCGCCCGGTGGCTCCGCTGCCGCTTGGCAGCCCGTGGTGGAACCCCGCGTTGCTCGAATGCAGCGGGGACTTTCGCCACGGGCTGCCAACCAACCCTCCGGGAGTCCGCGCCGTTCTACGGCGTGGCCGCCGGCTGCCGCGCCGGCTCCCGAGTTTCGGTCACCGCACCGGCAGGCTGAACGCCACGTAGTCCGATCCGAACGGCGGTCCCCGGCGGCCGCCCCCGGCCGCGATGACCACGTACTGCCGACCGGCAACGGTATAGGTCGCCGGCGTGGAGAAGCCAGCCGCCGGCAGCTCCGCCTGCCACAGCTCGTCGCCGGTCCCGACGTCGAAGGCGCGGAACTTCCGGTCCTGCGTGGCCCCGATGAAGATGAGCCCGCCGGCGGTGACCACCGGACCGCCGTAGCTCTCCGCGCCGTACCCCAGACCCTCGTGGCCCGGATACTCGCCGAACGGCACCTGCCAGTCGAAGTCGCCGGTGGCGAGGTCGATCGACGTGAGGGTGCCCCACGGCGGCGTGTTGCCGGGCAGGCCCTCGTGGTCGCGGACCCATCGATATCCCCCGTGGGCGTAGCGGACCTCGGTGCTCGGCGCTTCGGCCCCCCGCGCCTCCGCCGGCGCCACGAGATGGCGCAGCACGCCCCGCCGCTCGATCTCTGCGAGATGGGCGAAGCTCGGCATGCGGCCCCGTCCCTCGTCCAGGATGGCGTCGATCTCGGCCCGGCCGATGCGGTCGACGACGCCGTCCAGGCTCGGGCCGTTCGAGGTCCCTTCGAGATCGGGGCCGTGGCAGCTCCCGCAATGCTCCGCGTACACGCCCCCGTCGCTGAAGCCCACCGGGATCTCGTAGAGCTGCAAGATACCGCCGATCTCCGACATGTTGACGATCAGCCGGTTGGTGTCGGGGTCGAACGCCGACCCGCCCCACTCGGCGCCGCCGTCGTAGCCGGGAAAGAACAGGGTGCCGTCGAGCGTCGGGGGCGCCCACGGGCGGAGATCGAAGTCCGCGATGATCTCCTGCACGTGCGCGGTCGCCTCGGGACTGCGGTTGGTGAGCTCGAACACCTGGCGGGTCACCGCGACGGCCGAGACCGGCTCCGTCGGCGCCGGCACCTCGCCCGGCAGCTCGCTGGGCAGGGTCTCCTCCTCGATGATGTCGTAGAGCGACTCGCCGGTGTCGCGGTCGAAGACATACAGGTGGCCCGACTTCGTGGTCACCGCCACCGCGTCGATGACCGTCCCGTCGCGTTCCAGCTCCACCAGGGTCGGCGGCGAGGGCAGGTCGCGATCCCAGATGTCGTGCCGCACCACCTGGTAGTGCCAGCGCAGCTCGCCGGTCCGGGCATCGAGGGCGAGTAGGCAGTTGGCGTACAGGTTGTCGCCGGGGCGGCGGCCGCCGTAGAAGTCCGGGGTGGCCGACCCGGTGGGGACGAACAGCATGCCGCGCTCCTCGTCCAGGGTCATCGCGGTCCACGTGTTCGCACCCCCCGCGTTCTCCAGGGATCCGGGGGCCCAGGTCTCGGCCCCCGGGTCGTCGGGCCGCGGGATGCTGTCGAACTGCCACTCGAGGTTGCCGCTGCCGGCGTCGAAGGCGCGGATGCTGCCGGGCAGGGCCCCGTCGCTCTCGGAGGTGGAGAAGCCGAACACGAGCCGGTCCTCGAACACCACGCCGGGCGCGGTCACCGTCAGCGGCCCCGACTCGCCGGCCGGCGTGAGATCGAGGCGGCCGCCCTCGCCGAACGACTCGACGGGCTGGCCGGTCGCGGGGTCGAGGGCGATCAGGATGCGTCCGGCTGTATAGAAGAGGCGCGGGCCGCCGTCCCCGTCCCACCACATCAGCCCGCGCTGCGCCGCCCCCGGCAGCCCCGGGTCGTGACGCCACCGCTCGTCGCCGGTGGCCGCGTCGAGGGCGAAGGCGACGAGCCTCGGCGACAGCCCGTACAGCACGCCGTCGACCACGAGCGGGCTCGTGTACATCGTGGAGCCGCCTTCGCGCAGCTCCCCGGAGTCGTAGCTCCACGCCACCTCGAGCTCGTGGACGTTGCCGCGGTCGATCTGGTCCAGCGCCGAGTAGTGCGACCGGCCGGCGTCGCCGAGATAGACCGGCCAGTCCGTGTCCTGGCCCAGGACGTCCGGGGCGGCCCCGGCCACGGCGGCCAGCGCGAGCGCGAGGAGCCGGAGTGCAGCGGGGCACTCGACGCTGACTGCCGCGGTGATGCCGCGGCGGACGGTTCGTGCGCGGGTCTCAGGCATGGGTGGGTCCTTCCCAGTCGGTGGCGGAAGCGTCCCGGCGCCGGTGTCGGGCAGCGCCAGGCGCCGCGGTTCGGGCCCGTGGGGAGCCGGAGACGGACGCTCGAGCCACGGTCTTCGCTATTCTAGTGAATCCCGCGCCTCGGGCGGGGCGATGGCCGTGCGACCACCGTCGGTGAGGGGGTGCGGCCCCGTTTTCGGCGCCGATGACCTCGGGGGGCGGGGCGACGGTACCCGCGACCATCATCGGCGGGGGTCGCGCCGACCTGCCTTGAGTGAGGGAACGTCCTGCGGCGTGGCGATGGCCCCGGGGCGACCGTCGCTCACTGCGGCGACCGTGTTGAGCCGATCTTCGCGCGTTCTGCGCACTGTCCAGATGAGGGCGGGCGGCGGGGGCGCCGCCCGTGGAACGGGCGCGATGATCGGGGGGCGACGATGAGATTGACAGGTTCGGCGGTGATGGCGTGCATGGCCCTGGCCGCCTCGGCGGCGCCGGCGGCCGCGGTGGAGCTGAAGCCGGAGACGGTCCGCGCCTTCGATCGCTACGTGCAGTTGACCGAGGAGCGCATGCGGAGGGAGGTCGATGGTGAGAGCCCCTTCCTGTGGCTCGACCGCCTCGGCGCCGCCGATCGGGACGAGGTGTTCGCCCGGCTCCGGTCCGGCGAGGTCGTCATCGAGCGGCTCGATACGCGGGACGGGAGAGACCAGGTCGACATCCCGTTCGGCATGGTGCACCACTGGGTCGGCACCGTCCTCATTCCCGGCGTCACCCTGGACCGGACCATCGCGATGGTGCAGGACTACGACCAGTACCCCGCGATCTACGCGCCCGACGTCCGGGCCTCGGCAATCCGAGAGCGGGAGGGGAACCGCTTCGAGGTCTACCTGCGCCTCTACACGAAGAGGGTCCTGACGTGGGTCGCCGACACCGAGCACAGCGTGGAGTACGTCGCCGTCGACGACACGCGCATGCACGTGCCGAGCCGCAGCACCCGCATCCTGGAGATCGAGCGCCCGGACACCCCGCGGGAACGCACGAAGCCGGAAGGGAACGACCGCGGGTTCGCGTGGCGGCTGAACAACTACTGCTCGTTCGAGGAGCGGGACGAGGGCACCCTCATGCAGTGCGAATCGATCACCCTCACCCGGGGCATCCCCTTCCTCCTCGGGGTCGTCGTCCGGCCGTTCGTCACCGGCGTGCCCCCGGAGAAGCTGATGGTCACCCTGGAGGCGGCCCGGCGCCGGCTCACTGGCGGCTCGTGACGCCCGCCGCGCCCGGGCGGGCAGACGCAGCCGGGGGGGCCGGGCTCGACAGGTCGACCGAAGCGTAGATATTGTCCGCGCCGTCGGCGGTTCCGCCCGGGACATGGGGACTCGAGGGAGCCGGGCGGGTCGGATCATCCGGAACGCGTCGTCACGAAGGGTCGGAGGGCCGGTCGCGGAAGGCGGCGCGGGTCGTGGCCGGCTCGATGACGAGGAACGTGACGGCGCTGACGATGCCCACCGCCGCCGTCAGGCTGGCCCAGGCAGGGTGGGCCTCTGCGATCAGGGCGGTCGCGGCCAGCAGCAGGACCACGAACACCCAGTCCGCGACGCGGACCCACGGCGCGACCTGAGTCTGCTGGAGGTCGAGCTGGGCGGGGGTGAACCGCGCCGTGAACGAGAGGTGGAACCGGAGGTTGGCGGCGACCAGCACCGCGGCGAGGGCAGCGAAGAAGACCGCCGATCCCCACGGCGGGGGCGCCCACTCCCGCACCCGCCAGAGGGGGTAGAGCATCGCGTAGTAGACGAGCCCGGCCGCGCGTTGGTGGAACTGCCACCACCACACCGGGTTCAACCGCGTTCCGCGTTCCGGGTCGCGGCTGCCGGGCGCCGCCCCGTCGGTCGGGCTCGACCGCGTTCCGCGCTCCAGGGCGTGGCTGCCGCGTGCCGCCCTCCCTGACCCGGGGCGGGCCGCCGACCCGGTGGGAGTCCGCCGCGCCCCTTCGAGATCGTCGACCAGCTCCCGTGTCGCGCCGTACCGCTGTTCCGGATCCTTCTGCAGGCACCGGCGGATGATCCCCGCCAGGGCGGGCGGACATGTCGGGGCAAGCTGCCGGATGTCCGGCGGCGTCGCTTCCAGCACCCGCGCGACCGTCGACACCGGGGTGGCGCTGGTGAAGGGATGCCAGCCCGTGGCGAGCTCGAACAGCAGCACCCCGAAAGCGAAGATGTCGGCGCGGAAATCGACCTGCTCGCCGCGAATCTGCTCCGGCGCCATATATCCCGGCGTGCCCAGCATCGCCCCCGGCGCGGTGAGCTGCGTGACGGATGCGGCGCCGGCGTCCCGATCGTCGAAACGGGCCAGTCCGAAGTCGACGATCTTGATGCCGGCGTCCTCGATGCCGGTGTCCCGGGTGCGAATCACGTTCTCCGGCTTCAGGTCGCGGTGCAGGACGTTGCCCTCGTGCGCGGCGGCGAGGGCGCGGGCGATCGCCACGGCGGTGTCGAGGAGGTCGGCCGGGGGCAGCGGCCCGCCGGCCAGCTCCTGCCGCAACGTCTCGCCTGCCACGTACTCGCTCACGATGCAGAGGGCGCCGTCGAACTCCTCCAGGGCGTAGACGGTGGCGATGCCGGGGTGGGTCAAGCTCGCCGCAGCGCGCGCCTCGCGCCTCAGGCGCCGTCGGCGCCGCTCGTCCCCCGTGAACCGGGGAGGCAGCGCCTTGATCGCGACGAGCCGGCCGAGCCGTGTGTCCTCGGCGAGGTGCACCACCCCCATGCCGCCTTCGCCCAGCTTCTGGGTGATCCGGTAGGGACCGAGTTGCCGGCCCTCCAGCGGCTCGTCCCCGCCGGGCTCGGCGCTCGCGGCCGGTTCCTCCGGCGGGGTCGGCACCACGGGCGGGGAGCCGTCCTCGTGGTGCGCGAGCAGCGAGTCGACCTCGGCCCGCAGCGCCGCATCGCCGCGGCAGGCGTCGTCGAGGAACCCCGAGCGCTCCTCGGCGCCGTGCTCCAGCGCCCGATGAAAGAGCTCGCCGATGCGCTGCCAGCGTTCAGGATCCACCGCCCCGTTCGGCTCCCTTCGGCCCGGCCCCGAGCTCCCGCTGGAGCCACGCCCGGGCCAACGTCCAGTCCCGCTTGACGGTGGCCGGCGAAACGTCCGTGGCCTCGGCCGTCTCCTCGACCGTCAGCCCCCCGAAGAACCGCAGCTCGACGACGCGGGCCTGCCGGGCGTCGAGGGCCGCGAGGGTCGAGAGGGCCTCGTCGAGGGCGAGCAGGTCGACGGCGGCTCCCGGGCCGGCGACGAGCGCGTCGTCCAGGGTCACCTGGACCTGATCGCCGCCGCGTTTCACCGCGCCGCGCGCCCGCGCCCGCTCCACCAGCACCCGCCGCATCCCGATCGCGGCGATGGCGAGGAAGTGCGTGCGGCCCTGCCAGCGCTGCGGCCGGTCTCCGGCCAGCCGCAGATACGCCTCGTGGACGAGCTCCGTGGCCTGGACGCTCCGGGCGCGCTCCCGCCGGACGTAGCGGCGGGCGAGACGGCGGAGCTCGTCGTAGACGAGAGGCATCAGGTCCGCCGCGGCGCCGCCGTCGCCGGACTCCAGCCGGTCGACGAGCTGCTCGACGGTGGCCGGGGGGATCGGGGCGGCGGCGTCCAGGTCATCCATGGCGATCGGCGGCCGGCGATCGGCCGGGGGCGGCAAGCGGCTGTCGGCGGCGCCGCGTTCGGCCGCGATGGGTCGCCGGCATTCGGGAATCCGTCACCCGCCCATCAGCTCGACGCCCTTGCGCGCGAGGTCGCGCACGCGGACGTCGTAGTCGGCGAAGCGGGCGTCCCGGGTCTGCCCGCGAAGATACCGGATGTAGATCTGCTGCACGATGACGGCCAGCTTGAAAACGCCGAAGACGTGGTACCAGGCGACCCGATCCAGGTCCAGGCCGCTGCGCCGGGCGTAGCGCTCGACGACGTCGGCGCGGGTGGGGAACCCCGGGTGGTTCGTCGGCATCCGCGAGACGTGGTGCCAGCGCGGGTCGTCGCCCGGTTCGTTCCAGAAGTTCAGCAGATAGCCCAGGTCCATCAGCGGATCGCCGCGCGTGGTCATGTCCCAGTCGAAGACGGCGACGGGGGCCGCGGGGTCGCCGGCATCGACCATCAGATTGTCGAGCTTGTAGTCGTTGTGAAGCAAGGCGGTGGCCTGCGCCGCCGGCACTTGGGCGTCGAGCCAGCGCAGCATCCGGTCCACGTTCTCCACGTCCTGGTCCTTGGCCGCGTGCCAGCGGCGGCGCCAGCCGTCGAGCTGTCGCTGCACGAAGCCCTCGGGGCGGCCCAGATCGCCCAGGCCTACCGCGGTCGGATCGACGTGGTGCAGGTCGGCAAGGACATCGACGATCATGTCGCCGACGCGTCGTTGGAGGTCGGGACGGTCGTGGAGGACGGCGGGGAGATCGCGCCGAATGACGATGCCGCGGCGCCGTTCCAGCACGTGGAAGTCGACGCCGAGAACCTCCGGGTCGGTGCAGAGCGCGTAGCTGCGGGGCGCCAGGGAGAACGCGTCGCCGAGGCGGGCCAGCACCCGATGCTCGCGCGCCATGTCATGCGCGGTGGGGGCGACCGGCCCCAGCGGGGGGCGGCGCAGCACGTACTCGGCCGCGCCGAACCGGAGCAGGTAGGTCAGGTTGGCATGCCCGCCCCCGAACTGCCGGATCGCCAGCGGTCCCGCCGCCTCCGGCAGCCGCGCGCGCAGCCACGGCTCGAGCCGCGAGCGGTCGATCTGCTCGTCGGGCCGGACCTCGATGACCTCGGGATCGACGGCTGGTTGCACGATGGCTGTTCCCGTCAGAATGCGCGGCACCCGCCGCGCCGCCGCTGTGTTGATTCGTGTCCGGTGACGACCCGATCGGCCGGCCGGGAGCCGCTACGTTGTACCACGGGCTCTGCAAGCCGGCCTATACTGCCCGAGCCCGCGCGGCGCATGGCGGCGGCTTGGCATCACCGGAAGATCCGACAGTGGCCGGAAACCGGCAACCGAGCCGGTTCGTGCGGCCGGCAGATGCGATACGCCCGTTGGGTCGGTACGACGCGAAGACGGTCGGATTATTCCGGCGCGAGATCCCGCAACATTGGGAGGAATGACAGAAATCGTGAATTCTCGACCCGACGCAGCGGTGAGAACGGAGCAGCACAGTGGAGCAGGCATGCGTGTCATAGACGGCCTCGACGCCCTCGAGGCGCTGGCGGGCACCGAGATCGGCACGAGCGAGTGGCTGACGGTGACCCAGGAGATGATCGACCGGTTCGCCGAGGTGACCCTCGACCCGCAGTGGATCCACGTCGACCGCGCCCGCGCGGCGGCCGAGTCGCCGTACGGGACCACCATCGCCCACGGGTTCCTCACCCTGTCCCTGGTGCCGCACTTCCGGCGCCAGATCTCCCAGGTGCGCGGCGTCTCCCGCGCCATCAACTACGGCGTGGACCGGGTCCGGTTCCCGAACGCCGTCAAGACCGGCGCCCGGGTGCGCGGGGTGCAGACGCTGCTCGCCACCACCCGCGTGGAACCGGGCGTGGTGCGGTTCACGAGCCGGTTCGTCGTCGAGATCGAGAACGAGTCCAAGCCGGCGTGCGTCGCCGACACCGTCACGTTCGTCTACGCCTGAGCGGGGGCCTCGCCCCGCTTCAGCTCGAGCCGCGCCACCGCCCGCCGGTGGACCTCGTCCGGCCCGTCGGCGAGGCGCAGGGTGCGGGCGTGCGCCCACGCCGCGGACAGTCCGAAGTCCTCGCAGATGCCGGCGCCGCCGTGCAGTTGAATGGCGCGGTCGATGACGTCGAGGGCCATATTCGGGGCCACGACCTTGATCATCGCGATCTCGGCCCGCGCCGCCTTGTTGCCGGCGGTGTCCATCCGGTGGGCGGCGTTCAGGGTCAGCAGGCGCGCCTGCTCGATCTGGATCCGCGAGTCGGCGATGGCCTCCATGACCACCCCCTGATCGGCGAGCGGCCGTCCGAACGCCACGCGGGTTTTCGCCCGGGCGCACATCGCCTCGAGCGAGCGTTCGGCGAGCCCGATGAGCCGCATGCAGTGGTGGATGCGGCCCGGACCCAGCCGTCCCTGCGCGATCTCGAATCCGCGGCCCTCGCCGAGCACCAGGCTGGCGGCGGGCACCCGGACGTCCTCGAACGTGATCTCGAAGTGCCCGTGCGGCGCGTCGTCGTAGCCGAAGACGGTCAGCGGCCGGACCAGGGTGACCCCCGGGGCGTCGGCCGGAATCAGGATCATCGACTGCTGCTGGTGCTTCGGCGCCGCCGGATCGGTCTTGCCCATCAGGATGAAGAGCGCGCACCGGGCGTCGCCGGCCCCCGACGCCCACCACTTGTGCGCGTTGACGACGAAGTGGTCGCCGTCGCGCTCGATGCGGGCACTGATGTTGGTGGCGTCCGACGACGCCACCTCGGGCTCGGTCATCGTGTAGGCAGACCGGATGGCGCCGTCGAGCAGCGGCTCGAGCCACTGCTTTTTCTGGTCGGCGGTGCCGTAGCGCACCAGGACCTCCATGTTGCCGGTGTCCGGGGCCGAGCAGTTGCATGCCTCGGGCGCGATCGGCGACCGCCCGAGGATCTCGCACAGCGGGGCGTACTCCAGGTTGGTCAGCCCCGCCCCGAGATCGCTCTCGGGGAGGAAGAGGTTCCACAGCCCGGCGGCGCGGGCCCGGGTCTTCAACTCCTCCATGACGGGGGGAGACTCCCAGCGGTCGGCCGCCGCCGCGAGCTGGTCGGTGTATATCGGTTCGTTGGGATAGATGACCTCGTCCATGAAATCGAGGACGCGGCGGCGCAGTGCTTCGGTTTTGCGTGAGTACGAGAAGTCCATGATCTACACTTGGGAGTGCTGGCTGTGGCGGCGTGATTACGACGTGGACGGCGCTACAGTATAGTGCCGGCGATCGTCGCAACCCGCGTGGCACCGAGACCTGCGAGGCTTCTGCCCGGGAACGACGCGGTCAGGCAGGATGCATCGCCGGTCGAATGCAGCGGGGACTTTCGCGACGGGCTGTCGGACCATCGCCGGCCCGTGGCGCGCCGGGTGGGTTGCGTATCCGTGGGAGGGTGACTGATGCGAGTATCGAAGACAGCGGCCGGTCTGTGCACGGCGGCGCTGTTGCTGGGAACGGTGGCGACGGGCGCGGAGGCCGCGGAAGGCGTCCCGACGTTCGCCGCCGACGTGGCGCCGATTCTCTACGACAACTGCGTGGCGTGCCATCGGCCGAACCACCTGGCGCCGATGTCGCTGATCTCCTACGACGACGTCCGCCCCTGGGCGCGGGCGGTCAAGACGAAGGTCGTCTCGCGTGAGATGCCGCCGTGGGGCGCCGACTCCAGCGTCCGCGCCTACAAGAACGACGCGAGCCTGTCGCAGGCGGAGATCGACGTGATTACGGCCTGGGTCGACGGCGGGGCGCCGCGCGGGAACGTGGCCGACCTGCCCGAGATGCCCGAGTTCGCCGAGGGCTGGTCCATCGGCGAGCCCGATCTCGTCTTCACGATGCTCGAGCCGTTCCGGGTGCCCGCCGACGGCACCGTGCCCTACTCCTACGTCACCGTGCCGACGAACCTGCCGGAGGACACCTGGATCTCGGCCCACGAGTTCCGCCCCGGCGACCGGCGGGTGATTCACCACGTCATCTCCGAGGTCCTCGAGGATGACGGCGTTCCCGCGACGGCCGAGGTGAAGCTGCAGCGCAACCGCGAGCGGACCCGCGCCCGGGGCGCCCGCGTCGGCGGCTACGTGCCGAACCGGCTGGGCAGCGTCTACGAGGACGGCGTGGCGATCCGGCTGCCGGCCGGAGCCGACATCGAGGCCCAGATGCACTACACCACCATCGGCGAGCCGGTCCTCGACCAGAGCAGCTGGGGCGTCGTGGTGGCGCCGGCAGCGGCGTCCGATCGCCGTCAGGCCGGCGGAGGCGCGGTCGCCAACCTGCTGTTCCGCATCGAGCCGGGGAACCCCGCCTACGAGGTCCGGGCGAAGCGCCAAATCGACGAGCCCGCGTACCTGTCGAACATGATGCCGCACATGCACGTTCGCGGGAAGTCCGCGAAGTACATCGTCACGTTCCCCGACGGCCGCGAGGAAGTCGCGCTGTGGGTGCCGAACTACGACTTCAACTGGCAGATCCGCTACCAGTTGGAGGAGCCGATCTTCATGCCCGCCGGCTCCACGCTGGAGGCGGTCTTCACCTACGACAACTCTCCCAACAACCGGCACAACCCGGACCCCGCGGCCGCGGTGCGCTGGGGCGACCAGACCTGGGAAGAGATGATGCTCGGTTACTACGGCACCATCGAGGTCCCCGCCGAGGAGACCACGACCAACCAGCCCTGAGGCTGGGCGACACCCCATCGGAGCGGGGCGTCCGGTTCGCCGGACGCCCCGCGACCCCTTGACTGCCGTCGCGAGGATGATCCGTTCGACTGCGGTAGTCGCTGGTTGACCTTCCTCGACGCGATTCCGAGCGCCTGACCCGCCGATTCGCCCGATAGCTCGTCGAACAGCTCTCTGATCCTCGTTCTGTCAAGGGGCCCGGTCATCGTGCTCTCCGCCTCGCCGGTCGAGGTCCCTCGGGTCCGGGATCGCGCCGGTTCCAACTCTCGCTGCAGCATCGGGGTCTGCATCCGTTCCCCACCGAGTCCACCGTTCGTCGCGCGGCCGGCGTGTGCTCCGAGGCCGTTGAGGGGTGCTGTTCTGCCGGCTGCTCGAGTCGGTTCGGAGACACTTCACCCCGCTGGCTTCTCCAGTAGCCGGTGTCTCTCCAGCCAGCTGATAATCCGTTCGACTACCGTGTCGTGGATTTCCGCTGCCGTCGCCGCGTTCTTCCCGCGGGTCTTGAACGAGTGGTCGCCGCCGTCGACGGTGACGAGCTCGGCGTCGGCGCAGGTGGTGAGGACGGGGCGCAGCTCGTCCGGCGTGCCGAAGGCGTCGCGTTCGCCCTGCACGAAGAGCATCGGGGCGGTGACGGACGGGAGGTGCGCGGTGCGCGGCTTGTCGGGCCGGCCCGGTGGATGGAGGGGGTAGCCGAGAAGCACGAGGCCGTCCACACCGACTTCGCTGCCGTCCGCGCCGTCGGCGGCCGCGACCTGCGTTGCGATGCGGCCGCCCATCGACTTGCCGCCGATGACCGTCCGGCGGTCGCCGTCTCCGGCCCGGGCCCGCGCGGCCGCGATGACCGCCCGGTAGCAGGCTTCGAGCCGCGCCTTCGGGTCGGGCCCGCGGCGGCCGCGCTCCATGTAGAGGAAGTTGAAGGTGACGACCTCGATCCCGCGCTCCGAGAGGCGGCGGGCGAAGGCGGTCATGAACGGATGCGTCTGCGGCGCCCCGGCGCCGTGCGCGAGGATTATCGTCGTCCCGGTCCACGGGGCGTCCACCGATCGATACGTGATGGCGCTCACGTTGTCGTTCGAGGGCAGCGTCACGGTGAACGGCGAGGCCGTCGTCGCCTCTTCTGCGTGTTGATCCGGCATTTCTCAGCCCCGCTATTCTCGCGCAGTAGTCGCTACCGGCCGCTCCGCTTCCTACCCGGTCACCCTCGAGCAGTCCCCACCCGCTCAGGGCGCAGATGCCTGCACACTTCGATGTTCGAAGGTGCCGCCCCGCGTCTTGCCCCGCCAGATTCCGATCAGCACCGCGACGATCGCGACACCGAGCCATCGTCCCGGTTCGTCCACGAAGACGACCGCGCCGTTGACGATCATGAACAGGAACGCGCCGCGCACCGCCGGCGTCCAGGCGGGTGCCCGGCGCGCGTAGCCCGCCGGCCGCAGTTGCCACCAGAGCGCTTCGCCGACCCAGAGCACGGTGAAGGCGTAGTTCACCCATAGCCCGCCCCCCCAGGCGAGACCGAGCAGTGCGTCGGTCCGCTCCGCCGTGTACGTGTAGGCGGCGGCGTGGCTCCACCCGTGGTGGGTCGCGAACGCGGCGGCGACGTGGGCGAGATAGGCGGCGGCGCCGAGCAGCCACGCCGGCCTGGCCCACGCCGCTACGGGCCGCCGGGTTCGGCCGTACTCGCCGGCGGTGTAGAGCAGGAGGGCGGTCCAGATGGTGAGGACGACGAGCGACGGCGGGGTCGGCAGCGGCATCTTTCGGGCGGCGGTGAGGAGCGCGCGAGTCCGTGCCGGCCACTCTACCATCGGCGCCGCGGGTCCGTTCCCCGGTGGCGGACGGCTCGCCCCCGGGGAGCCGACATGGACAGACGCATCGATCACCCGGCGCCGCGCCGCTCCCGCGCACGCGGACGGCCTTGGCCAACCGCCGCTTCCCCCGTCGGAATTGCCGAGACCGGGGACGGCGCCGGCATGGTTCCACCGCGGGGCGGTATTTGCGGTACAGTCTCCCATGTTCCGAGTATCCGGCACGGAAGGAGACAACGCATGACGACGGGAAACCGGCGCAGGGTGATGGGGTGCGGCGCCGTCATGGCGCTCGTCGTGGCATTCGGTGCGCCGACGTTGACCGGGCAGGACGACGATCCGCCGCTCGTCAGCCGGGCGCAGTACGACGCGTGGTTCGACGAGCTGTCCAACTGGGGCCGCTGGGGACCGGACGACGAGATGGGCGCGCTCAACCTGATCACCCCGGAGAAGCGGCGGGAGGCCGCGGATCTGGTGACGGAAGGGTTCACGGTGTCGCTCGCATCGATTGCGAATACCGAGCGGAGTATCGACAACCCCTGTCCGTTGGAGTGGCGGATGGTCAGCGCGTCGCCGACGGGCGCCACCGACACCATCAACTATGCGTGCATCCACGGCGCCGGCACGACCCACATCGACGGCTTCGCTCATCGCTTCTTCGACGGGAAGATGTGGAACGGGTACCCGATTGCCGACACGGTCACGATGGAGGGGGGAGCGGCCAGGAACGCCATCCTGACGATGCGGCACGGCGTCCTGACCCGCGGTGTCCTCTACGACATCCCGCGCCTGAAGGGGGTCCCGTACCTCGGGCCGGGCGAACGCATCACCGTCGCCGACCTCGAGGCGTGGGAGGCGCAGGCGGGGGTCGCGGTCGGACCCGGCGACGCCTTCCTGATCCGGTGGGGTCGGTGGGCCCGCCAGGACGCGCTGGGACCCTTCGACACCGGGGCGGAGGCGGCTGGGCTCGACAACCACGTCATTCCGTGGCTGCGCGAGCGCGACGTGGCGATGATCGGCTGGGAGACGCCCGGCTACATGCCCCAGCCGGAGGGAGATCTGCCGCGCCTCGCCCTGCACGACTTCGCCCTGACGATGCTCGGCGTGCACCTGATGGACCGCGCCGACTTCGACGACCTGGCCGCCGCCGCGGCCGAGCGCAACCGGTGGGAGTTCATGCTGACCATCGCGCCGCTGCCGATTCCGAAAGGCACCGGCACGCCGGTGAATCCGATCGCGGTGTTCTGACGCGGGAGACACGCCGGAGCCTGGAGGCCGTCGCCCCGGCGGGCGTCGCTTCCACCCGGCCGACCTGAGCACGCGCGACTTTGCGGTCGCGTCCGAACTTCGCCGGCGCGGAACTTCTGCGGCGCAAGCCCGGGAGTCCGAGCCGTTCCAGGGTGCAGAATCTCAACCCCGAATCGAGGACGACATGATGAAACCGACCAGCCTGACGATGGCGGCCGCGCTCGCCGCCTTGGCGATGGCCTGCGGCGGGGCGCCGGAGGCGCCCGAGGAGGTGGAGATCGGCGAACCGGCAGGGGAGGGCCGCATCCTCCGGGTCGAATCGCGGTTCGACTCGCTGGTGCCCCCCGGCGCGACGATCGAGAAGCTGGCCGAGGGCTACGTGTTCACGGAGGGGCCGGTCTGGATCCGCGGCGAGTCGCGGCTGCTCTTCTCGGACGTGCGGGCCAACGCCATCCACCAGTGGACCGAGGCCGACGGGGCCAGCCCGTTCATCGATCCGGTCTTCGAGGGCGACCGCGAGGGGCTTCGGTCGATCTCGTCGAACGGGCTGACGCGGGACAGCGAGAGCCGGCTCGTCATCTGCGAGCACGGCAACCGCCGCATCTCGCGGGTCGAGGAGGACGGCACTCGGACGGTGCTCGTCGACAGCTTCGAAGGGGGCCGGCTCAACAGCCCCAACGACGCCACCTACGGCGCCGACGGGTCGCTCTACTTCACCGATCCCCCGTACGGCCTCGAGGGACTCGAGGAGTCGCCGCTCCGCGAGCTCGACTTCAACGGCGTCTACCGCCTGCGCCCGGACGGCGAGCTCGAGGTGCTCGTCCGCGACCAGTCGCGCCCGAACGGCATCGCCCTCTCGCCCGACGAGGACATCCTCTACGTCGCCAACTCCGACGAGAACAACAAGGTCTGGATGGCCTACGACCTCGACGAGAGCGGCGCCTCGAACGGGCGCGTGTTCTACGACATCAACGACCAGACCGCTCCCGGCGCGGCCGACGGCCTGAAGGTCGACGTGGCCGGCAACCTCTTCGCCACCGGACCGGGCGGCGTCTGGGTAATCGGTTGGGACGGCGTGCACCTGGGGACGATCCTGACGCCCGAGGTGGTGGCCAACGTGGCCTGGGGCGACGACGGGCAGACCCTCTACATGACGGCGAGCACCGGGGTCTACCGCATCCGGCTCGCGACCGGGGGGACGATCGCCGGCAACCCGACGGTGGTCATGCAGACCAGCCACGGCGACGTCACCATGGAGCTGTTCCAGGACCGCGCCCCCATCTCGGTCCGGAACTTCCTGCAGTACGCCTACGCCGGCTTCTACCCCGACACCGTCTTCCACCGCGTGATCGACGACTTCATGATTCAGGGCGGCGGCTTCCGGGCCGACCTGAGCCGCAAGTTGGCCCGCGAGCCGATCAGGAACGAGGCCGACAACGGCATCAGCAACACCCGCGGCACCCTCGCCATGGCCCGCACCAACGCGGTGAACAGCGCCACCTCGCAGTTCTTCATCAACGTCAGCGACAACGCGGCGCGCGGCCTCGACAACCGGGGCGACTCGGCCGAGGAGTTCGGCTACGCCGTCTTCGGCCGCGTGACCGAGGGCATGGACGTCGTCGACGCGATCGCGGGGGTCGAGACCAGCCAGCAGGGCAGCCACCAGGACGCGCCCGTCACCCCGGTGGTCATCAACGCGATGACGGTGCAGTAGGAGGCCGCCGGTCCGCCTCGGCGAGGGGTCGGCCGGTCCATCCCGGGTGCGCCTGCGGGCCGGCGGCCTCGGTGTCGAACCAGCGGGCTTCCTCGATGTGCACGCGGCCCAGGTGGAACGCGGCATCGCAGTAGAGATCGCTGATCTCCAGCGCGGTCTCGAGATCGGTTCGCGCGTCGTCGAGCCGGCGCTGCACGATCGCAATCTGCCCCGAGAGCGAGTAGGACTCGGCGTCCGGGCGAAAGCCGATGGCCAGGGCCGCGTCGGCGCGCGCGGCATCGATCTCGTCGAGGTTGAAGCGGTTCCACGCCCGCCAGAAGTGGGCCTCGGCCAGGTACCACCGGCCCATCTCGATCAGGCGGTCGAGCAGCGGCAGGGCCTCGGCGCTGCGATCGAGATAGCTCAACGACCGGGCCCGGCCGAGCAGGGCGTCGCGCTGGTCCGGGACCAGGGCGAGGGCGGTGTCGTAGAAGGGCAGACTGGCCTCGTAGTCTTCGACCGTTCGGGTGACCTCGCCCAGGGCAAGGGCCGGGGCCGGCCACTCCGGCCATTCTTCATGGGCCCGCGAGTAGTGGAACTCCGCCAGCGCCGCGGTCTCCTGTGCGAGCGCGTGCTGTCCGAGAAAGAACTCCATCTCCGAGAAACGCGGCTCGATGGTCTGGATCGAGGCCAGGGCCACCTGCTCGTCGACGCAACGGGCGTGCCGGTAGCGGACGTAGACGGCGTCGTCGTGGGCGGCGAGGACCTCGGCCAGTTCCGGCGGCTGCTCGGCGAGCCACTCGCTCGTGCAGTTCAGGCTGAGGTACAGGTAGGCGACGAGCGGGTCGGCCGGGACCAGCGGTTGCAGCACCGCGTTCCAGGCGTCGCGATCCCGATCGGCGATAGCGCGGTTGTAGACGTTCTCCTCGAGCAGGTCCTTCGGAATCCCGACGCCCTGCCACGGGGTGGTCGCCGCGATCTGCAGGAACGTCTCCCATTCCGGTCCGGCGGTCGCGGGCTCCCCGGTCGTCGTGGGCTCCCCGGTCGCTGCATCCGCTGCGTCGCCCGCATCCGCTGCGTCGCCCGCATCCGCTGCGTCGCCCGCGTCCGCCCCGGCCGGCCTGCCCGCCAAGTCCGCGGATCGCTCGAACGCGCCGCCCCCGGGCAGACCCAGCTCGCGTTCGCGCATCCCGAGCAGCAGGGTCGTGCGGAGGAGACCGGCGGCCACCGCGTTCGGCTCGAACCCCTGTCGGGCGAGGTCGTCGTACAGGTCCCGCGCCTCGATCAGGCACCGGTAGCACCCCCGCAGGGTCAGCGCATCCGCCTGCGCCAGTTGCTCCCCGACCGCGTCCATCGGGTCCGGCACGACGGGCGGAGGCGTGGTGGAGCAGGACGACACGAGGACCAGAAGCGCGAGCCGGGTAGTCGTTCGGCGGATCGGTCGCATCGCAGTCACCCGGGGCGGTCGAGTGTTCGGGGAAGGCACAGGCAAATCCCTTGGACACCGTTTCCGTCGGGTTGGCCGCTCAACCGTCGTCTTGGCCGCAGTCTCCGCCCTGCCGGTCCAACGTGTCCGCGTCGGCGAGATCCTTCAACCGTCCGGTCTCGCGCTTGTTGCGGAGGAGCGCCTCGCGTCCGAGGAAGGGCAGATCGAGATCGTCGACGCGCAGCGTCCGCCTCGCTCGCCAAGCCGCGTCGAACTGCACGCCGGTCACCGAGGTGAGCAGATCGATGCGCCGGGGCGGGATGCCCATTTGGAATACCATCCGCTCTGCCGCAAGGTCTCGCGCCGACAGGCCGAGTGTCTCGACCGGAGCGCCGAAGTCGAGCAACGCCGTCCACACCCGTTCGGCATTGGCCGGATCCGGGGCCACCCAAACGTCCAGATCGCCGGTCGCGCGCGGGACGCCGTGTACCGCCATCGCGTGCGCGCCGACGATCAGGAATCGAGCGTCGGCCCGCAACAGCGCGGCGAGAAACTCGATGAAGTCGGGATTCAACGCTCTGGCGAGTCGGACCCGGGATCGCGAATCACCCGACCCGGCATCCGGTGTCTCGGATACTCGGGCAGGACGCGTCCGCTCGTGGCCCAGGCCTCGACGGCGAGGGGCCACATCATGGCGAGTCGCTCCTCGGCCGTGGTGTGGCCCCTCAGGTCGTCGGACGGTTCGTCGCCCAGCCGGAAGACTCTGACCGGCCACCCCGCCCGCGCGCGGCGCCCGGCGTCCGCCGACCCGGCGTGAGAAGCCATGATCCCGATCATATCGCAGACGTCGCCGTGCGGTTCGGTTCGGGGCGGGACGCGGTCGCCGCTCACCGCCGGTCCGCTCAGGCCGTCTCCGCCAGATACGGGATCGTCTGCGGGCCCTCCGGGAGCACGCAGACGCGGGCGTCCGGTCCCGACCGCGAGAGCGCGTCGCGGGTGGCGGCGCCGACGTCGTCGATGGGGGTGAGATGCGCGGCGCGCACCTGCTCGGCCGAGAGTCCGTCGGTCTTGAGCAGCACGTCGGCGCGCTGCTGAATCTGGGCCTGCACCTGCACTTCCCACTGATCGTGGCGATTGTGGCCGGCGGCGTTGATCATCTCCAGCAGCCCGTCGGGGCTGTCGCGCCGGGTGAGGATGTCCAGGTACTCGCCGTGGTCGGGATAGCCGTCGGCGCAGGCCGAGGCGCAGACGATGACGCCGTCCGGCTTCACCACCTGCGCCGCCGCCGACATGCCCTTCACCGTCTGGTAGAGGTTCTGGTCGAGGGGGTAGCCGCTGTTGGTGGTGACGACGACGTCGAACGGCCGGGCGAACCCCTGCATCGCGTTCCGTTTGACCACCCCCCGCACCGCCCGGTGCACCGCGAACAGCTCGCCGGCCGCGACGTGGGTGATCTGCCGGTCGCGGTTGATGGCGACATCGATGCTGAAGTCCACCCCGGAGCGGGCCGCGATGGCCCGGATGCCGTCGTGGATGGGGTTGCCCTCGGTCACTCCCCAGCGGGCCTGCGGGCTCCCGATCATCTCCGCGTCGTGCAGCCGCATGATCGTCCGGAAGCCGGCCAGCCCCGGCGCGACCATCTTCGGGCCGCCGCTGAAGCCGGCGAAGAAGTGCGGCTCGACGAACCCGGTGGTGATGCGGACGTCCGCCTCCGTCCAGGTCCGATTCAGCCAGACCGGCACCCCGCCGTCGACCTCGCCGAGGGACACGAGCTGGGCGTCGTCGAACGCATCGTGGATGACGATGCGGTTGCGGTCGACGATGTCCGCGCCGAGCATCTCCACCAGCTCGTCCCGGGTCGTCGCCCGATGCGTGCCGCTCGCGATCATGATCGCGATGCGGTCGGCAGGCACGTGCGACAGGGCCTCGAGCACCACCGGCAGCACCGTGGCGCTCGGCATCGGCCGCGTGACGTCGCACACCGAGATGGCCACGGTCTGGTCGCCGCGAACCCGTTCGCGCAGGGGAGCGCTGCCGGTGGGCCGCTCGAGCGCCTGTCGGATCGCGCCGGCCTGGTCCGGCAGGCCATCGATATAGTTGGGTTCGATGACCGTCGTGCGGTCGTCGGGAAATTCCACCGGCAGCCCGGTGCGGCCGTACGAGAGCTTGACTAGCATGACAGCAGAACCTCCGGCTGGCGATCGTGAGGTTGCGATGCGAGGCCTCGTTGCGTGGCCGTCACGATCCAAGATGCGTAACGTGCAGTCCGCCCCAATGCCCGTCCAGGTACTCGACCACGAGGCGGCGATGGCAATAGTCGGGCGTATCCTCGCTGCACAGCAGGCAGCCGTCCGCGAGGGTCTCTCTGGCAACCGTCTGCTCGACACAGCGTTTCCGCATGAGGTCCATGAACCGGGTTTCGTAGGTGCTCCAGTCGCCGCGGTACTTCTTGTAGTCGTCCAGCATCTGCTTCGTGGGTGCCAGCGCCGGGACGTGCACGTAGTCCATGCCGCAGATTTCGGCCAGAAAATAACTCAAGTCGTCGCGCTTGGCGAAGCCGGCGAGTTGCGACACGTTGTTGAGCCGCACGTCCACGACGCGGCGCGCGCCGGAGGTCCGCAGGAGCTCGAAGAACCGGCGCGCGGGCTTCTTGGTGAAACCGATGGTGAAGATCTTCATGGGCGCAACTCGCCGTGGCGCCGCACGGGTGGCGCTGAATCGTTGGTGCGTGTCTCGTTCCGGTGCGCGAATCGACGAGCCTGCCGGACGATGGCTTCCTGGATCCGTTCGGCGAAAGATCGGGGAAACAATCCCTGGCTCTCAATCGAGTCCTGCAGGCCGTGCAAGGTCAGAAGTCGGCGCATGGCGTCGACATGGAACTCCAGCCCACCCTCGGACCGGATATGCGCAACCGAAACGCCTCGTGCTTCCAGAGCGGGAGCTACAAGCAGGCTGCGATGGCACTCCAGCGGTTCTTTCTCCGCGCACATGAGCGCAATGCGGTGGGCGGTCGCGCCCTGCGCCACGCGGTCGAGTCCCTCCTGGAATGAGTTGGTTCCGCCCAGTCGCTCGTAGTTTATGCGGCCACCGTCGTAGCAGGCGGGATCTTCCGAGCGGCCGCCCAACTCTCGCCCCAGGAAGACGTACGCGATACCGCGCCCGTCGAGGTTGCCCGCCAGCGTCTCGCGGTTGAACTGCGGATTGAAGCGGCTGTAGGGGGCCGCGCGGATGTCCGCCACCGCGGTCACACCCTGGCGCTGCAACAGATCGATGAACGTTTCTGTTGGGTGCCTAGAGTGACCTATCGTCAGCACGGTACAGCCGGTTGCGGGCATGATCTATCAAGTCGCAGGGATGATGGCGGCGATCAGCTTGTAGCACGCGTCCTGGTACGGTTCGCCCAAGCTGATCGTGAGATAACACCCGCTGATGTCGTAGGCGCCGTTCGGTCTCGCCAGATAGGTGCGCTCCCAACCGGGATCGGTGACCCAGAGCGCGTACTCCTGCCTCCGATGTCGGAATCGGCCCTGTACGCGCCGCTTGTTGTTGCCGAAGGCTTCTCCGGGCGTGCACACCATGAGCCGAAGCCGCTCGACGTGGAGTAGCCGCAACGAAGCCGTAACCGAACCAACCACGGCAAGCGGAATCTTGTCGTTGATGCCGTTGTACGTGTGATGACCGTCGACCCAGCGCGAGGAAACGGGATCCGTGAGCGCGGGCAGATCGAATGATGACAGTTGGCCCGCTTTCTTCCAATAGGCCTTGGAGTCGAGCAGCCAGTTCTCCGTCTGATAGTCCTTGCGCCGCGATTCGAGAACGGGAACGTCAATCAGGTCGAGGATCTGCGGATCGCTACCGTCCTCGTACTGGCGCTCGTACTCCGACACCTCCCCGCCATCGCGTGCGCTGACGGGGCGAATCCAGCCGCCGGCTTCTGTTCCGCTCCACTCCCGGCCGGCAACGCATCGACCATGCAGCTTCCGCGAGTTTGCGAGGCAGACGAGACGCTTGGTGCTTGGCATCGGCGATGCGTCCCTCGTCGCGCCTTGTCAGGCTCGGGCGCCCTTCAGCCCGCCGGCGCCCTCGCCGCTTCGGTGCAACGCGGGGTTTCACCACGGGCTGCCAGAGGGCTGCTTCTGATTCCGTCCAAGAGTGGCGCACAGTGCGCCGGCCTCAGCCTGCCGGGTCGATGCGCGGGCAAGGGTCAACCAGCGAGCCATCAGGTGGGTGCCGAACCCGAAATCAATCCTACCACGCGTTTGGTGGGGTCGGGCTGGCAGCCCGGCGCGAACTCCTCGGCAAGCGTCTTGCTGGACCTGCACGCCGCGGTACCGAGGCGCGAGGTCGGCGTCAGCCGCACGTGGACGCGCTACGCCGGTCTCTCCATTCCCGTTCCGGACTGTCATCAACCCCACGGGTCGCATGGTGATGTCTGGGTGGTCACGAAGCCGCATGCGCAGGGGAACTCATGGAGCTGTGCCGGGTAAGGAACGGTCACGCGCACAACGTGTGGAGCGATTGCCATGATCAGCGGTCGGCCAACGTTCGAGAGCCGCACGAGCAGAGATACGACCACGTCTCATCCAACTCGGACAGCGGTGGCACGAAGCGCCCAGCATCGATCGGCGGTCCGATCCGCCGCGCGTCCAGTGTGCCGACGTAACTGATTAGCGGGTGTGATCTACCACACGGGTGGACCACGGAGGTCGGGCGCAACGGTTGGGGTGGTGGCGCACTGAGGTTGCCCCGACTATGCGGAGCTCCGCATAGTCGGGGCAACTCCAGTCCGTCTCGCGGAGGGTTGGGTGCCCACGTTCACCCTTGGGGCGAAGGTGCACCTTCGCCATGCGCAGGTCGCCGGGTCAGCACGCGTTCGAGCTGCGCCGCCGCTTCCTTCGCCCGGTCCTCTATCTCGTCCTCCGAGAGCGTGCTCAGGGGGTGGGTGATGACGACGGGCTCGAGGTCGTCGGCGCCGAGGGCGGCGCGTTGCACCTCGGCTTCCTCGAGGAACGCGGCGGTCACGATGACCGCGGTGGGAATGCCCCGCTTCTCGAGCCGGGCCGTGTCGTGCACACTGCACGACGTGCAGGACCCTCAATCACCGATCGCGGTGATGACGACGTCGTTCTCGGCCGCGATGCGGTCGAGCAGGGCGTCGGTCGCCTCGCGCGAGAAGCTGTCCTTGACGTAGCGGTGGACCGCCGCGGGCTCGACGTCGTCCGCGAGGGTGGCCGCCGTATGCCGGAGCAGCCTCGAGGCGTTCCATTTCGAGTTGTCCAGCACTCCCAGCCGCACGCCGCGGAGGGTCGCGACCCGTGGGGCCAACCGGATCTGCGTGGCGGTGACGGCGCCGCGCGGGTCGAACACGATCTGGCCGGAGGGCAGCGTCTGTCGACTGGTCATGGTCTCGTCTCCACGGTGTTTGCGCTTCCGTTCGTCACGCTTGGTCGCCCAGGCGCCCCACGGCCCGCGGGCGTCCTTGCAGCCTCTGTTGGCGCCCTCGCCGATGTCTGTGCAACCCGGGGTTTCTCCACAGGCTGCTACAGCTCGCACGTCCCGTCCACGCACGGCGCGCGGCCGGCTGGCGCGCGTCCGCCGATGGCGCGCAGGACCGGTGACGTCATGTGTCCCCAACCGGGGAGGAAGGCCGAAAACCGGCCCGCCTCGCCGCCGGCGACGAACAGGTGGATGTCGTCGGGGTCCGGCACGATGGGGATGCGGGCGCCCGGCCTCCGCCGGTACCACTTCGGCAGGTTGCGGTTGTAGATCCGGCCGTACCGGCCCCCGAAGCTGATGTCGTCCCAGGTGTTGTCGGTGTGCGACCACAGATAGCGCCGCACGTCGCTCCGTGTCCAGCCGCGCGCCGCGATGGTGGCGGCATGCTCGGGACCGATGACGACGGCGCACGAGCCGCTGCTGACCGCGTTGTTGTGCGCGATGGTGCTCATGCTGGACACGATGCTGTCGAGCACCCCTTCCGGGTCGTGCGAGACGTGATTGGTCACGCTGTGCGGGCCCTCGGCCGCGATGCAGAAGACGGTACTGTCTTCCGGGCCGTAGCCCTGATCGACGTGATACGGCGCCCACGGGCTCGCCTCTTCGTTCTCGGCGATGCAGAACGTGTACTTGCCGGGGTGGCCCAGCGTGCTCTTGTCGAGGTCGCCCGGCTGCGCGCCGCCGACGTTGAGCAGCACGAGCCGGATGGCGCGGCCGATCGTGGCGTTCGCCCGGTTGCCCGAGCCGAACACGTTGGAGCCGGCGTTCATCCCGATCTCGGTGCGGACGGGACCGTTGACGACCAGCAGCGGCGCCGCCATATGGGTCGTGGCCTGCACGCCGTGCAGGTTGAAGTGCGGGGCGCACAGCGCGAGCATCGCGGTCCGGACCAGCGGGGCATAGGACGGCCGGCAGCCGGCGAGCACGAGGTTGACGGCCAGCACCTCGCGGGTGAGGTTGCCCCACCGCGGGGGGACCCGGGCCTCGACCCGCTCCGGCCCTCCCCCGAGAGCGGCGACCATCGCCCCGACCGAATCCGGGGTCGGCGGCACCACCGGGAGGCCGTCCGTCCAGCCCTGCCGAAAGTACCATTCGACGAGGTCGGCGGGCTCGGAGCCCTGTGCAGGTGCGGACGGTTCGGTGCTCATGTCGTGACCCGTGCCGGCCGGCGCGGCTTCCCTGGACCGAGAACCCGGGCGGCCCCGGCGCCGGCCGGCGGGCGCCCGGTCGTTCCGCGCCGATGCGGGCGCCCGCGGCTCACAGCCGAAACCGGAACAGCGTCCAGACCGCGATGATGAAGTCGCGCCAGTTGATCTTCTTCCCGCTCGTATAGGAGCGTCCCGAATAGGTGATCGGCAGTTCGACGATCTCGAGCCCCTGCCGCAGCGTCCGCGCCGTCAGCTCCGGCTCCACGTCGAAGCGGTCGGCGGTCAGCGGCAGCTGCACGATGACGTCGCGCGCGAACAGCTTGTAGCACGTCTCCATGTCCGTCAGCGATGACCCGTAGAGCAGGTTCGTCAGCCGCGTCAGGATCAGGTTGCCCATCCGCTGCGTGAAGAACATCGGAGGACGGATGCCCAGGAACCGCGAGCCGTAGACGACCCGGGCGCGTCCCTCCACGAGCGGGGCGAGAAGACGCGCATACTCCTGCGGATCGTACTCGAGGTCGCCGTCCTGGATGATGACGTAGTCGCCGGTGACGGTCGTGAGCCCGGTCCGGATCGCCGCCCCCTTGCCCCGGTTGCCGGCGTGGCGCCGCACGCTGACCCAGTCCGGCTGGTCCTCGACCCAGGCATGGAGCCACTCGCGGGTGCCGTCGGTGGAGCCGTCGTCGACCACGACGATCTGCTTGTCGAGATCGAGGTCGACTGCGAGCACCCGCGACAGCACCTCGGCGATGGTTGCCGCCTCGTTGTAGACGGGGACGATGATCGACAGTTGCAAGGGACCCGCCGCGGCCTAGTCGTCGAGCCCGAAGGTGTACAACGTGTTGCCGATGGTCATGGTGACGAACTGCCGATCGCCGACCGAGTAGCTCATCGGCGACGCGTTCACCGGGCCGCCCAGGGAGATCTGCCACAGGGGCGCGCCGCTCTCGGCGTCGAGGGCGTAGAAGTACCCGTCGACGCTGGCGCTGAACACGAGGTCGCCGGCCGTCGCCAGCACCCCCGCGCGGCTCCGCGGGGTCATCGGGAACTCCCAGCGAATGTCGCCGGTGGTCGGGTCGATGGCGCGGATCGCGCTCGCGTAGTGGTCGATGGGCAGCGGGGTCTCGGTGCCCCCGCCCGTGAAGCTGTCGCCCTCCACGTACTCCTGGTCCCGGATGAAGAACCGCGCCTCGCCGTCGAACGCGTTGACGTACAGCAGGCCGGTGCGCGGGCTGTAGGCGGGGGACCACCAGTTGGTGGCGCCGCCCGCGATGGGGGCCACGAGGGTGCCGGTCCGGCTGGGGAACGTATCGGGCCGCCGGATCGGCCGGCCGTTCGAGTCGAGCCCCTCCGCCCAGGTCTGCAGGGCGAACGCCTCGCCCAGCAGGAACTCGCCGGTCTCGCGGTCGAGCGTGTAGTAGAACCCGTTGCGGTTGGCCCACAGCATCGCCTTGCGCGCCTCGCCGTCGAGCTCGATGTCGGCGAGGACGGGAATCTGTATCGCGTCCCAGTCGTGGACGTCGTGCGGGGTGAACTGGAAGTACCACGACATCTCCCCGGTGTCGCCGTCGAGGGCGAGGACCGAGTCGGCGTAGAGGTTGTCGCCGGCCCGTACCTCGCCGTTCCAGTCCGGACCGGGGTTGCCGGTGCCCCAGTACACGAGGTTCAGCTCGGGGTCGTACGACCCGGTGATCCAGGTCGGCGACCCGCCGGTCCGCCACGAGTCGCCGGCCCACGTGAGGTTGTCGGGATGGTCGGGCCCCGGAATGGTGTAGGTCCGCCACTCGCGCTCCCCGGTGCGGGCGTCGTAGGCGTCGAGGAATCCGCGGATGCCGAACTCGCCCCCGGCGATGCCCGTCACGACGCGGTCCTTGACGACGAGGGGGGCGGCGGTCTTGCTGTAGCCCCCGCGGTGGTCGGCGACCTCGCGGTTCCACACGAGGCTGCCCGTCCGGGCGTCGATGGCCACGAGATGGGCGTCGAGGGTGCTCATGAAGAGCAGGTCGTCGAGAATCGCGACCCCGCGGTTGTTGCGGCCGCAGCAGACGCGCAGGTCGTCGGGCAGGGGATGGTCGTAGCGCCAGAATTGACGGCCGGTGACGGCGTCCACCGCGACCACGTTGCTCGGCGACTCGGTGATGAACATCACCCCGTCGACGACGAGCGGCGTCGTCTCGGCGCGGTCGAGCTGGGGGATGTGGTGGGCCCACTTCAGCTCGAGGTCGGCGACGTTGCCGCGGTCGATCCGGTCGAGGCGGCTGAACCGCTGGCTGTCCAGGGTGCCGTTGTACATCAGCCAGTTGTGCGGCTCGTCGGCCGCGTTCACCAGCCGCTCCCAGGGCACCGGGGTGAACATGGGGACCCCCTCGGCCGGGGCCTGGGCCTGGAGCGGCGCCGCGGCCGGTCCTGTCGCCACGACGGCTGCAACGAGGAGCATCCATCGGGCGGACGGGGTGCGGGGCAGGGTCATCGGTCTCTCCGCAGGGAATAGAGATACGCCACGAGGTCGGTCCGTTCCTGCGCGGTCAGCGTCTCCGCGTAACCGGGCATGGTGGAGGCCTCGGCCCGCTCGTACGACCAGTCGCCGTACTTCGAAAAGGCCCGGAGGTTCTCGTCCGCGTCCATGATGCGGAACGTGAAGGTGTCCTCGCTCATGCGCAGGCCCTCGACGGTCTCGCCGCCCGGTCCCGTCGCGGCGATCGTCCACCAGCGGGGGAGCACGCGGGCGTCGGGGTCGACGAGGTCGGTCTCGAGCTCGCCGGGAGTGCGCCGGTCGCCCACCGACGACAGGTCCGGCCCGAGGCGCCCGCCGTCGCCGTTCACCATGTGGCAGCGCGCGCAGTCGCCCTTGCCGGCGAAGAGCGCCTGACCGGCCGCCGGCGACCCGCCGGGGTCGACGCCGGCCGGGGCGAGGGAGCGCAGGAACGTGACGAGCTGCCACACCGACTGCTCCGTCGCGTCCCCTCCGAGCCCGATCATCGCGGTGCCGTCGATGCCGTCCCGGATGACCCGGAACAGGCCGGCGTCACCTTCGGCGCGCTCGAACTGCCCGGTCGTCAGGTCCGGTCCGCCCGCCTCCGGGTTCCCGGCGGCGTTGATGCCGTGACACGTCGAGCACTGCGACCGGTAGCTCTGCCCGCCCATCCGCACGTCGATCCGGCTGGTGAAGGGGTTCTCCGACTCCTGCGCCTGCACGGCCGCCGGCCACGGGCCGGCGATGACCGTGATCAGCAACGCGATGCCGCCCCAGGGCGCGATGCTCGTCCTGCGCATGGGTGATCCTCCTCGATACCGCAGTGCCCGCCAGTCGCGGGGGTCTGCCCGCCGGTGACGCGGGTCTGCCTCGCCGGTCGCGCGGGTCCGCCGGCCAGTCGCGCAGGTCTGCCGGCCAGTCGCGAGAGTGTGCCTCGCCGGTCGCGCGGGTCTGCTGCGGGTCGCGCGGGTCTGCCCGCCGGTCGCGCGGGGAACGCCGATTCGCAACCCCGTCACCGCGCCTCCGGCAGGGCCAGCGCGATCAGCTCGCTCGCCATGTCGTTCCAGCCGACGGTGACGATGATGAACTGGCGACCCTCGATCGTATAGGTCATCGGGGCGCCGGTGGTGCCGCCGGGCAGCTCCGTTTCCCAGACCACCTCGCCCGTCGACTTGTCGTAGGCCCGGAACCTCTTGCCGCCCGGCCCGTTCCACCACTGGGGCAGGGCCGAGACGCCGGTGTTGCCGCCTTCCCCCAGGAAGACCAGCGATTTGGTGATGAGCACCGACGCCCGCCCCCCCTGCCCCAGCCGCGGAAGGTCGAGGTCGCGAAGCGCGGGATGGTCGCGCGGGCCTTCGCCGTTCGCGACCTGCCAGGCGATGTCCCCGGCGTTGAGGTCGATCGCGGTCAGCCGGCCGTAGGGCGGCTTGAAGAGCGACAGGCCCTGCGGTCCCAGCAACGGCGTGTACTTCTCGCGCACCAGCCGGACGTCCGCCCGTGGGTACTGCGACGGCACGAGGGCGACGACGTTCTGGCTGAAGGCGGACGGCACGTAGAGCGTGCCGGTCTCGGGGTCCACCCCGGCCCCGCTCCAGCTCGCGCCGCCGGCCGTGCCGGGGCTGAAGATGGTGCCCTTCTTGGCGCCCGGCCGGGGGTCGAGCAGGATCGGCGCGGTGAACATCGGTCCCCACACATACTGGTCCAGCAGCTCCAGCGCCTCGGCCCGCAGCTCGGGCGTGAAATCGATCAGGTCGTCTTCGCGCACGCCCTGCAGCTCGAACGGCGGGGGCCTGGTGGGGAAGGGCTGGGTCGGCGACAGCCGCTCGCCGGGGACGTCCGAGGCCGGCACCGGCCGCTCCTCGATCGGCCACACCGGCTCGCCCGTGACCCGGTCGAAGACATAGGTGAAGGCCTGCTTGCTGGGCTGGGCGACCGCCTTGATCTCGCGCCCGTCGACGGTGATGTCCAGCAGCACCGCCGACGAGGCGAAGTCGTAGTCCCAGACGCCGTGGTGGATCGCCTGGAAGTGCCAGAGGCGCTCGCCGGTGCGGGCGTCGACGGCGACGAGGCTCTCTGCGAACAGGTTGTCGCCCGGCCGGTGGCCGCCGTAGTAGTCGTTGGTCGGGGTCGACAGGGGCAGGTAGACGATGCCCAGCTCCTCGTCGCCGGTGGGGTGCGCCCACATGTTGGTGTTGCCGCTGTACTCCCACGACGCACGGTCGTCCACGGGGTCCGCCCCCCACGTCTCCACCCCGAACTCGTTCTCGCGGGGAATCGTGTGGAAAGTCCACACGTGCTCGCCGGTCCGCACGTCGTAGCCGCGGACATCGCCGCGCGGCGACTCCTTGTTCGCGACCCGCTGGGCGGTGGTGATGTCCTCGACGAACGACCCGATGACGATGACGCCGTTGACGATGATGGGGGCCGAGTTCCAGTAGAAGTCGGGGAACGGCCGCAGCAGCCCTTCCCGCAGGTCGACCTCGCCGGCCTCGCCGAACTCGGCGTCGCGCTCGCCGGTGCGGGCGTCGAGCGACACCAGCCTCGGGCCGAGGGTCGCGAGGACGCGGCGCTCCTCGCCGTCGGTCCAGTAGGCGACCCCCCGCGTCTGCCGCACCCGAACCCCGTCGCTCGGCCCGGTGTTCCAGACCACCTCGCCGGTGGTCGGCTCGAGGGCCGCGACCGTCCCCAGCCCGGTGCTCAAGTACAGCAGGCCGCCGGCCATCAGGGGCGTCGTCTGCGAGCCGACGGGGCCGCGGGTGGTCTCGCCGTTCCGGATCGCGTCCGGAATCACCGGCTGCCGCCACGCGATCTCGAGGTCGGCGACGTTCTCCGCGTCGATCTGGTCCAGGGGCAGGTACTTGGTGCCGGCCTGGTCCGCTGCGTAGGCCGGCCACTCCACCGTCTGACCGGCCGCGGAGAGCGCCGCCGCCCCCAGGGCCACCGTTCCCGCCAGGACCATCGCCCCGGTCCGCACCCCACGATTCGTCCGCTCCGGCATCGCTGTCCTCCTGGAATCGGCGCCAGTCTACCGCACTTGCCGGCGCAAACGAGGTCCGGACGGGGAGTGTGAAGCCGCCGCCGGCCGGCAGGTGTGCCGGCGCGTCACGGGGTCAGTCTTCTGACACGGACCCGATTTCGTCGAAAGACGACGATGGCGCCGTTTTCGAGATCTTCGGCGAAGGTGTGCAGGTTCACCAGGAGCAGACGCGCCTGAAGATCCGGCCGGCGCGGCGATCCCTGGCGGAACAGGATCAGCGATGGGTAGCGCTGCTGCCGGAGACTCAGCAGTGTTCCGAAATCCGTGTCCGCGGAGACTACGACTCGCCCTTCGCGAAGCGCCGTGTCAAAGACGACTTCATCTGCGACGTGCTGCAGCTCTCTGGTACGAAGATGAACGGCGTCGTGCCCGGCAGTCTGAAGGATGCGCGCGACTTCTGGAGAGAGAGCGTTGTCAATCAGGAACCTCATCCGGTCGAAAGCGACGGGATCTCTCGCTCACGAACCGCGTCAGCTGCGAAACGGAGGGCCTCGATGACGTCCTCGGTTTCCAGATCCGGATAGGCGCGAAGAATGTCCGTCGGGCTCATTCCGTCGGCAACCATCCCGACGATCGTGGCAACCGGCACGCGCAGGTCGCGAATGCAGGGAACGCCCCCCATACGGGCAGCGTCCGCTGTAATCCTGGTAAATGCCATTGCCTCGTCCTCAGCGCATCACGCCATGACCCAACCATTGTAGCCCGCCCCTCGACTCGCCTCCCGCCACGGGCCGGCGATTGACACCGTTCCCCTTCGTCCGGATACTACGGGCGAGTACACCACATGCCTGGACAGCCACGAGTCACCGCGCTCGCGTGCGTTGCGCTCACCCTGATCGTCTCGTGGGCGGGCGGCGCCCGGCCGGCCCTCGCCGCCGAGGCGCCGGGGCAGCCCGGCCCGTCCGGCGGCTGGCAGCGGGATCTGCTGGACCGCTACTGCGTGACCTGCCACAACGGCCGGATGCGGACGGCGGGGCTCGCCCTCGACGAGCACGACGTGGCGGCGGTGGCGGCGGCGCCCGCGGTGTGGGAGACGGTGGTCCGGAAGCTGCGGGCCGGCGCCATGCCCCCGCCGCCCCGGCCGCGGCCCGACGGCGAGACCTACCGGCAGTTCGTCACGTGGCTCGAGTCGGAGCTGGACCGGGCCGCCGCAGCCAACCCCGATCCCGGCCGGACCGAGGCCTTCCACCGCCTCAACCGCACCGAGTATCACCACGCGGTGCGCGACCTCCTCGACCTGGAGATCGACGTCGCCGAGCTGCTGCCGGCCGACGGCGCGAGCTACGGCTTCGACAACATCGCGGGGGTGCTCGGGGTCTCGCCGACGCTGCTCGAGCGCTACCTCGCGGCGGCGCGCAAGATCAGCCGGGTGGCGGTCGGACGTCCCGCGCCCTCGGCCACCGCCGAGGTCTTCCGGCTCGCGAGCGACCTGCCGCAGGACGACCGGGTGGCGGGCATGCCGTTCGGCACCCGCGGCGGCGGTGCGTTTCGCTACACCTTCCCCGAGGACGCCGAGTACGACTTCCGCATCCGCCTCGCCCGTAGCGCCGGCGACAACCTCGCCGTGTTCGAGGTGCCGCACACGGTGGAGGCGAGCCTGGACGGCGCATTGGTGCGGACTTTCACCGCCGGTGGGCCGCCGCCCGCGGACGCGCCGCGCGACAGCGACGAGTACCGCGCCTGGCGTGACCGGCAGCGAACCATCGACGGCGACTGGGAGTTCCGCCTGCCGGTGCAGGCGGGTCCGCGCGAGCTGCGAGTGACGTTCGTGCGCAAGACCGCGGCGTACCCCGAGACGCTGCGCCAGCCCTACCTGCGGCCGTACACCAGCATCACCGGCGGCGATACGCGGGTGCAGCCGTACCTGGGCAGCGTCACCGTCACCGGGCCGTTCGCGGCGGGCGGCGGGCCGCCGGCGGAGGAGACGCCGAGCCGCCGTCGGATCTTCGGGTGCCGCCCCGCCGGCGTGGCCGAGGCCGAGCAGACCGACTGCGCGCGCCGCATCCTGTCGGGCCTCGCGCGCCGCGCCTACCGGCGCCCCGTCACGTCCGCCGACCTCGACGTCCTCCTCGGGTTCTTCGACGAGGGCCGGCGCGAGGGCGGCTTCGACGCCGGCATCGAGATGGCGCTGCGCTGGCTCCTCGCCAGCCCCGAGTTCGTGCTGCGGGTCGAGCGCGACCCGGCCGGGGTCGCGGCGGGGGCCGGCTATGCGATCAGCGACCTCGAGCTGGCGTCGCGGCTGTCGTTCTTCCTGTGGAGCAGCATCCCCGACGACGAGCTGCTCGACCTCGCGGCGGCGGGCCGGCTGCGCGAGCCGGAGGTGCTGGAGGGGCAGGCGCGGCGCATGCTCGCCGACGAGCGGTCGCGGGCCCTCGTCACGAGCTTCGCGAGCCAGTGGCTGTATCTGCGGAACGTTCCCGCCGTCGTCCCCGACGAGGACCGGTTCCCCGACGTCGGCGAGGGGCTGCGGCAGGCGATGCGGCGCGAGACGGAGCTGTTCGTCGAGAGCGTGTTCCGCGAGGACCGCAGCGTGCTCGACCTGCTGACGGCCGACTATACGTTCGTCAACGAGCGGCTCGCCCGCCACTACGGCATGCCGCGTATCTACGGCAGCCAGTTCCGTCGTGTGCCCGTCACGCAGGCGGCGCGGCGGGGGCTGCTCGGCCACGCCAGCATCCTCTCCGTCACGTCGTACCCCAACCGGACGTCGCCGGTGCTGCGCGGCAAGTGGGTGCTGGAGAACCTGCTGGGGACGCCTCCCGCCCTGCCGCCCCCGGACGTGCCGGCCCTGGAGGAGACGACGGGCAGCGGGGAAGTGCTCTCGATGCGCGAGGCGACCGAGCGCCACCGCGCGAACCCCGTCTGCGCGAGCTGCCACCGGCTGATGGACCCCCCGGGATTCGCGCTCGAGCAGTTCGACGCGGTCGGGCGCTTCCGCACCCGCACCGCCGCCAACACGCCCATCGACGCCTCGGGCGAGCTGCCCGACGGCACCCGCTTCGACGGGGCGGCGGGGCTGCGCGAGGCCCTCGTGAGCCGGCCGGAACGGTTCGTCGGCACGCTGGCCGAGAAGCTGTTGACCTATGCCCTCGGACGCGGCCTCGAGCACTACGACGCGCCGGCCGTGCGCGCCATCACCCGCGCCGCCGCCGAGGACGGCTACCGGTTCTCGTCGCTCATCGTCGGCATCGTCGAGAGCGCGCCGTTCAGGATGAGGAGAGCGGAATCATGATCATCACCAAGAAGACGCTGCCGCGGCGCACCTTCCTGCGCGGCGCGGGGGCGGCGCTGGCCCTCCCGCTGCTGGACGCGATGACCCCGGCCCTGCCCGGCATCGGCGTCCGCGCGGCCGAGCCGGTGCGCCGCCTCGGGTGGGTCTACCTGCCGAACGGCATGGCGATGGAGTCGTGGACGCCGCCCGTGCAGACGGCGCTGGATCTGTCCCCCACGCTGCAGCCCCTCGGCCCTTTCCGCGACCAGACGGTGGTGCTGAGCGGTCTGGCCCAGGGGCAGGCCGAGGCCCTCGGCGACGGCAACGGCGAGCATACGCGGGCCACCGCGACGTGGCTCAACGGCGTCCACCCGAAGGAGACCGAGGGGGCCGACGTGCGGGCGGGGATGACCGCCGACCAGATCGCGGCCGGTCAGCTCGGGCGGACGACGCCGCTCCCGTCGCTCGAGCTCGCCATCGACCGCGACTTCCTGGTGGGCAACTGCGAGAACGGCTACAGCTGCATCTACATGAACACCATCGCATGGCGCGACCCGACGACGCCGCTGCCGATGGAGAACAACCCGCGGGTCGTGTTCGAGCGGCTCTTCGGCGAGGGCGGCTCGACGGCAGAGCGGCGGGCGCAGTTCCGCAAGGACCGGAGCATCCTCGACGCCATCGGCGACGACCTCGCGCGGCTCCGGCGCGAGGTCGGGGCGGGCGACCGCGCGCGGGTGACGCAGTATCTCGACGCGGTGCGCGCCATCGAGCGGCGCATCCAGCTCTCCGAGAAGAGCGACACCGAGCTTCCCGAGCTCGCCCGGCCGGTCGGCATTCCCGAGTCGTACTCCGATCACGTCGGACTGATGTTCGACCTGACGGCTCTGGCCTGGCAGGCGGACATCACCCGCGTCTTCACGTTCATGCTGGGCCGCGAGCTGAACGGCCGCGCCTATCCCGAGGTGGGCATTCCCGAGTCGCACCACGGCATCTCGCATCACCGCTACGACCCCGTGAAGCTGGCCCAGCTCGCGAAGATCAACACGTACCACGTCACCCTCTTCCGGGGCTTCCTGGAGACGCTGGCGTCGACGCCCGACGGCGACGGCTCGCTGCTCGACAATTCGCTGCTGCTGTACGGGGCGTCCCTCAGCGACAGCAACAAGCACCTGCACTACGACCTGCCGCTGATGCTCGTCGGCGGCAGCGGCGGACACCTGAAGGGCGGGCGCCACCTCCAGTACCCGCGGGATACCCCGATGACCAACCTGCTCGTCAGCCAGCTCGACAAGGCGGGGGTGCGGTTGGGCGACGGGCTCGGCGACAGCACCGGCCGGCTGGCCGAGCTGGCGCCGCTGGCGGATGTGTAGGCCGATGCGGGTGACGTGCCGCTCGGTATGCCGGTGGTGGGCCGACGGGTGCTGCGCGCGGACGTCCTGGTTGCGCCGCAGTCGGAGATTGATGAGCGCAGTCCGGGCGTGGCGCGCGGTCATCGCACCGCGCGGGTTCGGTCTCACGGCGCTCGTCGCGCTTGCGGCGAATCCGGGAATGCCCGGCGCGTCCCTGGCGCAGTCGTTCGATGACGCGACGCCGCTGCACGGGGCCGCGCACGCGGGTGACAGGGCGGCGGTCGCCCGGCTGCTGGACGCAGGCGGGGAGGTCGACGCCTCGACGCGCCACGGGGTGACGCCGCTCGCACTGGCGTCGGCGGGGGGACATGCCGCGGTCGTGGAGGCGCTGCTCGCGGCCGGGGCCGACGCGAACCGGGCGTCGCCGGAGGGCGAGACGCCGCTGATGACGGCGGCGCGGGCCGGCGTGCCGGAAAGCGTCACCGCGCTGCTGCGGCACGGCGCCGCGGCAGGCGTCGACGCCCGGGAAGGGTGGCGCGGACAGACCGCGTTGATGTGGGCGTCGGCCGAGGGCCACGCCGCGGTCGTGGCGCCGCTTGTCGCCGCCGGCGCCGAAGTCGACGCCCGCTCCGACGCCGGGTTCACGCCGCTCGCGTTCGCGGTCCGCGCCGGTTACGCCGAGGCCGTGGAGGCGCTGCTCGCGGCCGGGGCCGACGTCAACCTTTCCCTGCCCGACGGCACCAGCCCCCTCCACCTCGCGGTCATCAACGCGCGCTACGGCGTGGCCGTGCAGCTCTTGGAGCACGGCGCCGATGCCGCCGCGTCCGAGCCGGGGTGGACGGCGCTCCACCAGCTCGTCTGGACCCGCCGCCCGAACCGGCACTACAACAACCCGTCCGCGTTCCCCACCGGGACCGTCACCGATCTGGAGCTGGCCCGCGCCCTCGTCGCCCACGGCGCCGACGTGAACGCCAGCCAGAGCGCCGAGCCCCGCGACGGCTACCGCAACGCCCTCAACCGCAGCGGCGCCACCCCGTTCCTCCTCGCGGCCAAGGCCGTCGACCTGCAGATGATGCGCCTGCTGCTCGATCTCGGCGCGGACCCGATGACCGCGAACGAGGACGGCGCCACCGCCCTGCTCGTCGCGGCCGGCGTCGGCATCTGGTCGTCGAGCGAGAGCCCGGGCAGCGCCGAGGAGGCTCTCGACGCGGTGAAGCTGATGGTGGCGCTGGGCGATTCCGTCACCACCGTCGACGCCAACGGCGACGCCGCCCTCCACGGCGCGGTCATGCGCGGCTCGCCCGAGCTCGTCCTCTACCTGCTCGAGCACGGCGCCGCCCTGAACCCCGTCAACGAGGAGGGGTGGACGCCGCTGACCATTGCGCAGGGCATCTTCTACGCCAACCTCGGCCGGCGCTGGCCCGACATGGAGGCGCTGCTCCTCGGTCTCGGCGCCACCTCGCCCACCGCCCCCGAGCCCCCGCGGTAGGACGGCTAGACGGGAGCACGTAGAGAGCATGTAGTCGCGGACGACAAGTTGTCATGCCAATCAAGCAGATACGGGTAGAACTTGAGAACTGTTACGGAATCAAGGCGCTACGGGAGAACTTCGATTTTTCGCAAGCTGACGCGTATGCGATCTACGCGCCGAATGGCGCTATGAAGACCTCGTTCGCCCAGACCTTTCGGGACCTTTCGGAAGGACGGAGTTCTAGGGATCTGATTTTTCCGACTCGTGATTCCAAACGACAGATTCTTGACGATACGGGTGCCGAACTGCCTCCAGGAAGTGTTCTCGTAGTCTCTCCGTACGACAAAGATTTCGGTCTCACCGACAAGACGGCCACGTTACTCGTCGACAAAATTTCGGTCTCACCGACAAGACGGCCACGTTACTCGTCAACAGCAAGCTTAAGAAGGAGTATGCGGATCTACAAGCCGACGTGGACCAATCCAAGAAGGCCCTGATAAGAGCACTTAAGCAACAGTCTGGCTCCAGGAAGAATATTGAAGAAGAGGTGTCGTTAACGTTCACAACGGAAAGCGACCAGATCTGCCGCGCTCTAGTTCGTGTCAGAGACGAAGTAGTATTGCAGAACGATGCGCCGTTTTCTGAGATTGTGTACGACACAATATTCAATGAAAAAGTCCTGGCGTTCCTCGAGACCAAGAATTTTAAGACGGCAGTTGCTGCTTACGTAGACACCTACAACAAGCTGCTAGACGCCTCAACGTATTTCAGTCGTGGTACGTTCAATTATTACAACGCCACACAAATCGCTAGGAGTCTGGCTAGTAATGGGTTCTTTGAGGCGAGGCATTCGGTGAAGCTGAATGCCGACGAAAGCATAGAAATTGCAAGCCGGGAGCAGCTTGAGGCTGTGGTCGAGCAGGAAAAGGCAAAAATTATAAACGACGACGATCTCAAGAAGAGATATGAAGCTATCGAGAAGCCCCTTACGAAAAACGCTGATCTGAGGGCGTTCCAAAAGTGTCTGTCGGAGCGCCCAGAGCTGTTGCCTAAATTGCAAAATGTTCACGGTTTTAGGGAAGAGATATGGAAATCATATTTCAAAGTGAAATTCGATCTCTATGACGATGTGATCCAAAGATATCAAGCCGCGTTGAAGAGAACTCAGGAAATTGAGGAGGAGGCCCGGAGTGAACGGACGCAATGGGAACGGGTCATTGACATTTTTAATGAGAGATTTGTGGTGCCGTTCGAACTTAATCTCGTGAATCGAGAGCGGGTAATGTTAGGCACGGACCCAATGCCGCGTTTAGCGTTTACATTTAAAGAGGAAGACGGTGGGGGCGAGGCGGACGTTGAAAAGACCACGCTTATGAAGGCTCTCAGTGCTGGCGAGAAGAAGGCACTGTACCTGCTTAATGTGATTTTTGAAATAGAGGCACGGAAGCAAGGAGTGGCTGATACTCTGTTCATTGTGGACGATATTGCTGACTCATTTGATTATCGTAATAAGTATGCGATTATTCAATACCTCATGGATATTTCGCAGGCGCCAAACTTCAAGCAAATTGTTCTCACGCATAATTTTGACTTTTTTCGAACGATCAGTAGTCGCTTTATTGGTTACGCGCAGTGCTTAATGGCGACGAGAACGAGCGATGGGTTGTCGGTTAGTCCGGCTCACGGCATCAAGAATCCATTTATCAGAGATTGGAAGCGCAGATTTTTTGCAGATCCCAGCAAGAGGATTGCGTCGATACCTTTCTTGCGGAATCTGATTGAGTATACCAAGGGAGAAGATGACCCGGACTTTCAAAAGTTGACCTCGTTGTTGCACTGGAAGTCAGATTCTGCGGGCATTGAACAGCGAGAGTTGGACGAGATATATAGTAGGCTGTTTGGTGCAGAAGGAAAATACGAACAAGAAAATGAACCAGTTATGGATATGATTCTTGATACTGCCGGGTCTTATGTGAATGGCGGCTCTGGGGTTGACGGATTGGAGTTTCATAGTAAGATAGTCTTGTCTATCGCCATTCGTGTAGCCGCCGAGAGATTCATGGTGCGGGAGATTGGCGATGCTGAGTTTGCAGATAGTTTGGGTGCGAATCAGTCATACAAGCTACTGCTTAGGTTCGAACAGCAGTCGGTCGGCCGGACCGACGCATTGGAGGTGGTGAGGAGAGTACTGCTCATGACGCCGGAGAATATTCACTTGAATTCCTTTATGTATGAGCCGATTGTGGATATGTCGAATGATCACCTCAAGAGACTGTATGAGCGAGTTGTGGGGCTGAATGCGTAGCTGGTGATGGGGGGATGGTCACGGTGGGATGGCAATGCAACGGGCAACGGCGAAGGGGCGCTGGAGAGCGGGGAAGTTGATGGTCGATGTGGGCGGCTCGGTCACCAACGGCGACGCCGCCCTCCACGGCGCGGTCATGCGCGGCTCGCCCGATCTCGTCCTCTACCTGCTCGAGCGCGGCGCGGCGCTGAACCCCGTCAACGAACGGGGCTGGACGCCCCTGACCATCGCCCAGGGCATCTTCTACGCCAACCTCG
This sequence comes from Vicinamibacterales bacterium, assembly GCA_965206705.1. Classification (GTDB taxonomy): domain Bacteria; phylum Acidobacteriota; class Vicinamibacteria; order Vicinamibacterales; family UBA8438; genus JAJEEA01. The sequence continues at coordinate 187,805 of CBDBKJ010000005.1, forward strand.
GGCGGCGCTGGCCCGACATGGAGGCGCTGCTCCTGGGTCTCGGCGCCACCTCGCCCACCGCCCCCGAGTCCCCGCGTTGAGGGCGGCCAACCGTGCCCGTCATTCCGCTGCCGCGTGACCGGACGCTGGCCCGGGCCCTGGGCCACGTGGCCTGGCGGTCGCTTCAGGTCGCGGCGGCGGTGGGCGTGATCGTGGTCCCGTTCGGCTACGCGACCACCGGCGAGCACAATCACGTGCTCATGGGGGCCGGCTCGGGCGTCGCGGTCGGGGTTGGGCTGAACCTGCGGATGGGCGACGGCGGTCGGTCGGCGAGCATCCTGATCGGCGCGGCTCTCGGCGTGGTGATGGCCCTGCTCGGCGGTGGCCAGGGGTTCGCCTTCGGGCCCGGCGCCTACGTTCCCCCGGTGCTCGGGTTGGGCGTCGGCCTGCTCGACGGCCTCGGGACCCAGCGGGTCCGGACCTACCGCGAGGCCAGCCTCGAGTCGCTGGTGATGTGCGTCCTGCTGGCCCTGGGGGTCGCGCCGGCCCTCGGTCCCGCGGGAGCGGCCACCGCCCTGCTCCTGATGCCGACGATGGCGCTCATCGCCGGCTTCGTCAGCCGGAACGCGGCCGGACGGCGCTACTCCCGACCCCCCGTCTGGTTGCTCGCAGGGGCCCTGGGCCTCTACGTCGCGCTCGTGGCCGCCGATCGGCTCTTTGCGCGGGGGCCAAACCCGACCGCCGTCGTCCTTGCGACGTTTGCGGTGTTTCAATTCGGCATCCCGGCCCTCACGTTCGTCTTCGGCCGCGCCGCCGCCGCGTGGCTCGAGCCGCGTCTCCGCGTCTCCGCGCAACTCGCCGACTACCTGCGCGTGATGTGGATCCCGATCGGCGGCTTTGCGGCCGGCTACCTCGCCATCATCCTCGTGTTCGCCGGCTTCTGCGGCATGCTCGAGCGCTTCGCGCCCGGCTCGTTCACCGGCGCGCCGGCGGCCGGCATCGGGGACTGGGTGTCGTTCTCCTTTTTCTCCGCCCTCGTCCCGGACTACACCAGCATCGCCCCGGCCACCGTGCCCGCGCGGATGCTCGTCGGCCTCCAGCTCATCCTGTCGGTCGGCTGGGCACTCGTCGTCTTCGCCGCGGTCATGTCGTCCATCCAGCCGCAGCTCGACCGCATCGCACGCCGGGACGGCGAATCGCCGCCGTTGAGGGAAGCCGCCGCTGCGGACGGTCGCCACCGGGCGAGGTCGAGCCGCTCAGTCGTGAGCGTCCGCAACCGCTCCTACGGTTCGTCGAACCCTCGCCCGGTCGACCGAAGCCGCCGCCCCCGCGCGGTCAGGCCGTACTTCTGGTTCCTGGCGCTGGGTGCGTCGGGACGGGTCATCTCCACGTACCCGTCCTGCAGCGCAGGCAACAGGTAGCGCTGCCGCAGCGACTTGCGGTCGCTGAGACCGAGGGCGTGGAGGATGTCGCGACGAGACATCTCCCCGGCCAGCACGGACAACAGTCGCCGGACCTGGGGGCTTACCTGGGGGGCTTCCTGGGGGGTTCGGACGGCGGCGAGAATCGTGTCCAGCATGAAGGCGACGAAGGGCGTGCTCTCGCCCTTCGCGGAGCTCTGCCGGATGGCCTGGTAGTACTCGCTCTGGCGCGCGCGCACGAGGCTCTCGACGGGCACGTGGGCGAACAGGGCCTTCCAGCGGGTCAGGATCAGCGTCTGCCAGAGCCGGCCCATCCGTCCGTTGCCGTCCTCGAAGGGATGGATGAACTCGAACTCGTAGTGGAAGACCGAGCTGGCGATCAACGGATGTTCGTTCGTGCCGCCGAGCCACGCCAGCAGTCCGGCCATCAGCGACGGCACCCGCGCGGGGGGCGGGCCGACGTGGTGGATCCTGTCCTGGCCCATCACCGCGACCCTGCCTCGACGATAGCGGCCGGGCGCATCCACGAGACCCGTCAGCAGGATCTCGTGGGCGTGCAGCAGATCGGCCTCGCTGGCCGGGTTCCACCGTCGTACCGATCGTACGCCTTGATGGCGTTCCGGGCCTCCTGAACGTCCCTCAAAGGGGCGACGACCGGCTTGCCGTCGAGAATCGTCGAGATCTGCTCCTCGGTGAGGATGTTGCCCTCGATGGCCAGCGAACCCTGAATCGTGCGGATGCGGTTGATGCGCCGCAGCCGAAGGTCCTGCGAGAGGCCGCCCGCCTCGGCACTCCCCACCGCTTCCGCGATCTGCGCGACCCGGGACAGTATGTCCGTCGTGATCCGATAGGGCGTCCCGTGGCTCATCTGCTTCTCGCCCGACTCTCGCCCCACTCTCATGCCGCGGTAATGCCGTCGTAATAGGGCGACGGCACGGTCGGATAGGCACGGTAGACGTGCGCGAACACGGCCTCGGAGCGGGTCATCACGTCGTCGTCGGAGTAGGCGCCATCGGGCAGGCCGGTCTCGTCGGCGTACAGGAAGTCGCGGATGGCGACCTTGACGGCGCTCTGGGTCGCCTCCTTGTCGCGCCACTGGTCGACGCGGAGCTTCTCGGTCTTGAGCGTCAGCAGCAGCTCTTTGGCGACCTTCTTGAGCCGTTCGATGTCGGTCCTTTCCAGGTCGGGCTTCTTCAGCAGGTCGAAGATCGCCAGCGACTCCTCGTCCAGTCCTTCTCTGAGCGCGCGGCTCTCCTCCTTTTCCAGCTCCTGCACGAACTTGAGCAGCTCCTCGAAGGTCCGCTCGATGGTCACGCGGTCCTTCTCGCGGTTGTACTCGGCGACGATCGCCTCGTAGTGCTGCTGGAAGTCGGTTCGCAGCGGATTCCGGGCCAGCAGACGCTGGAGGCGCTGCTCGACGGTGTGCTTGAGCGCCTGGACCGTCGTTCGCTTTTCGTGGCTGCGCTCGAACTCCCGTTTGAGCCGGTCGAAGTCGATGGCGCTGATATCGTACGGAGTCGGATCTTCGTCGCCAGTACGGTCTGCCTGCAGGTCGATGGCCTCGTCCACCACCTGGTGCAGCCTCCGGATGATGTCGCGGATGTCGGCCTGCTCCCGGTCGTGCTGCAAGCTCCGGTAGACGACGTTGATGGCGTCTCGGTCCGCCCGATGGGCGTTCACCCCGCGGACGTTGATGCACGCCCGGAACTTCTTGAACACCTCGCGGCACAGCACCTCGAAGCGCTTGCGGGTCTCGTCGTTCTCGTTCGCCACCTCCTTGCAGGCCACGATGGCGGCGTTGCGCGCGAAGCCGTCCTTTCCGATGACGTCGTCGAGCGGCGGCCCGCCGGCGTCGAGAAAGCTCCGCACCAGCGCGATCGCTTCGGCGAGGTCGTCGAGCAGCTCCTCGTCCGGTCTTGCCGGGTCGATCTCGCGGCCGCCGGCGCCGTCCGCCAGCGTGCCGGCGAACGTGGCCAGGGCCCGGCGCAGGTTCTTGAGGATGCCGCAGTAGTCGACGATCAGGCCGTTGTTCTTGCCCTCGTTGACCCGGTTGGCGCGGGCGATGCACTGCATCAGCGTGTGGGCCTTGAGCGGCTTGTCGAGGTAGAGGTTGGCGAGGCTCGGCACATCGAAGCCGGTCAGCCACATGGCGCACACGACGGCGATGCGGAACGGGTGCTCCTGCTCCTTGAACGCGTCGTCGACGGCCATGCGATGCATGTTTCGGAACCGCGGCTCGGCGCGCATCGCCGCGGGCAGCTCCATGCCCTCCTTGACGAGCCGGCGGTGGGGAACGATGTCGAGGTCCCAGCCGCGGAACTTCTCCACCTCGCCCTGCTCCTCGCTCACGACGACGGCGGCGCGGGTCTCGCGCATCCAGGCGATCTGTCGCCGCAGGTAGATCTCCTCCTGCTCGCCGGGGGCCTTCGCCAGCTCCGCCTCCAGCTCCGCGCTGCGCTCTTGCCAGTAGCGCTCGATCAGTCCGTGCATCCGCACGCAGGTGATCTTGTCGATACAGACCAACATCGCCTTGCCGGTCTCCCACGCTGCGGAGTAGTGACGCACGAAGTCGCGGGCGACCTGGTCGAGCCGCTTGTCGGCCGTGACGATGTGGTAGTCGCGCCTCAGCTCCCGCTCCAGACGCTGCGCGACGTCGATGTCGTCGTCGATCTCCAGCTCCTCCAGCTTGTCGGCGATGCGTTCGTTCAGGTCGCCGATGGCTACGCCGAGCTTCTCGCCACGGGCGCTGTAGTAGAGAGGCACGGTGGCCCCGTCCTCCACCGCGCGCTGGAAATCGTAGGTCGAGACGTACTCGCCGAACACCTGGCGGGTGATCTCGTCGCCGGTGAACAGCGGCGTGCCGGTGAAGCCGATGTAGCTGGCGTTGGGCAGGGCGTTGCGCATGTTCAGCGCGAGCGTGCCGTACTGGGTGCGGTGCGCCTCGTCACTGATGACGATGACGTCGTCGCGCGAGGTGTAGCCGGCGGCCGGGTCCACGTCCCGGTTGAACTTCTGGATCAGCGAGAAGACGTGCGACTTGTGCTCGCCCAGCAACCGGCGCAGGTGCTCGCCGCTGCTCGCCCGGCAGGGGTCGCGGTCGTGGTCGACCACGCCGCAGCCGGCGTAGGTCTTGTAGATCTGCGTGTCGAGATCGTCGCGGTCGGTCAGCACCAGGAAGGTGAAGTTGCCGCCGAGCTTGCGGCGCACCTTGCGGCTGAACATCACCATCGAGTAGCTCTTGCCGGCCCCCTGCGTGTGCCAGAAGACGCCGAGCTTGCCCGCCCGCGCCCGCCGGTCGCGCACCGCCTCGACGGCGCGGTTCACGCCCAGGAACTGGTGGTTGCGGGCCAGGATCTTCCGCGTCTCGCCGGCCGAGTCGTCGAAGAGGATGAAGTTCTCCACGAGGTCCAGGAAGTTGGGCCGGTCGCAGACGCCTTTCAGCAGCGTCTCCATGTCCACCGCGCCGGGCTCGTCCTCGGCCAGTCGCTTCCACTCGTGGAAATGGCCCCACCGGCTGGTGATCGAGCCGATGCGCGCCTTCTCGCCGTTGCCGAACATCACCACCGCGTTGTGGTGGAAGAGGTGCGGCACCGTGTCGCGGTAGTCCGCGTAGTTCTTCTCGAACGCCGCCTTCAGGTCGCGGTGGATGTTCTTGCACTCGATGAACAGCAGCGGCAGCCCGTTGACGAAGCCGACGATGTCGGGCCGGCGGCGGTAGAGATCGCCGCGCACCCACAGCTCGCGCACGCAGAGGAAGTGGTTGTTGGCCGGCTCGTCGAAGTCGACCACGCGCAGTCGGCGCTTCGTCGGCTCGCCCCTTTTGTCGCGATAGGTGACCTGTGCGCCGTCGCGCACGAGGTCGTACTTCTCGCGGTTGGCGGCGACGATGGCCTGCGATACGGCGGTCGCGGTGATGCGCCGCACGGCGTCGTCATACGCCTCGTCCGGCAGGCCCGGGTTCAGTGCCACGAGCCTCTCTCGCAGCGGCCGCGCCAACACCACGTCGCGGTCCGACGCACGGCCGAGCAGGCTGTGTGGACCGAAGCCCTCGTGGTTGTGGGCGAAGACCGTTTCCCAGCCGAGCTGCCGCTCCAGGTAATCGGCCGTGGTCTGCTGGACGAGGGTGTCCTCGGTGTAGGGTGAGGGAGTCACTTCGCCGCTTTCTCCAGCGCGGTGTGTCCGGCCTGCGTGATTCGGTACTGCTGAAGTCGGCTGTTCGGCTTGTCGGGCACCGTGTACGCAATACGCCTATCGTGCAGAAGACGCTGGATTACGCGGTTGAGACCCGCGGACACGGACTGGTGTCCCAAGGCACCCGCGATCGCGGACCGTGAGAGGGGTTCCGCTACCAGCAAAGCCAGGATGCGCCGCTCCAGGGACTTCTGCCCTGCGTCTGTCGACTCTAGCCCTGCGTCTGCTGACTCTAGCCCTGCGTCTGCTGACTCTAGCTCTGCGTCCGTCGACTCTAGCTCTGCGTCCGTCGACTCTAGCCCCGCGACCGCTGACTCTAGCCCCGATTCCCGCTGCGACTCCAACCCTCGAACTGCGTTGCCGCCTTCTCGGACACCCCGCTCGTCGACAGGCGCGGCCGGTCTCGAGAAGGTCACCGTCACCCAGTGCTCGGACAGGTCGATGGTCGGTTCCGCCACCCCGCGGTCGCGGCAGAGATCGCGAATACGCTTGATTCCGGACCCGATGTTCTCGACCACGTGCATCCGGTACAACATGCCGAACAGCAGCGGATTCCGGGGCATGCTCTTCATGCCCAGGTCCGCCTCCGTCATTCCCGCCGGCAACCCGCCCGGGCTGACGACCTCGATCCGGTCCCTGAAGACGTAGATCTGGACGTTCGCGGTCGAACGATAGTCGCGATGCGCCACAGCGTTCGCGAGCGCTTCCCGAAGCGCCTCTTCCGGCAGCTCCGGCCGCTCCTGCCTCCGCACGCCCTTGATGATGAACTCGACGTTGATCTTCGTGAGAATCCAGGCGACAGCGTCGTCGACCATCGTCGGGACGTCTCCGTGGAAGTCCCGCCGGTCGAGGATGCGCACCTTCTCGGTGCCCATGAACAGCGCACAGGACACATGCGCCGAGGTCGTGAACCTGCGGATGTCCCGGGCGAGAAGCCACGCCCCAGCGTGGGTCATCCGGTCTTCGTTGTCCAGCAGCCCGAGGTTCCGGAGCGCCACCATCCGGTCCATCGCATCGGGGACCTTGGCGCGGCCGCTGAACTGCGCCCAGGTCTCGTCATCGAGGTCGTTCTCCAGAGAGAAGTCCGCGCAGGGCTTCCTGTCGAAATGAAGGCGCCCAGCCGCGTAGAACAGCTCCTCGACCTCCACATTCGACATCTGCTGGCTGCTGGCCCCGTCGCGCATGAAGAACCGTCCCCCGAACGAGTAGGGCTTGCGCTTCTGCGGCGGTACGACCACGCGCAGCACGTCGCCGAGGTTCTCGACTTCCACCTCAATCGGCGGGTCCGCCGACCGTGCTGTGCTCAACACTCGCGATTTCAATCGGTTGTGATCCGCCACGCCGACGATCTTGCCGGCATCGGAGACGCCGAGCAGGACGGTCCCCCCGCCGGCGTTGGCGAACGCGCACAACGCGCGGCCGACGTCCTTTGTCAGGGATCGCTTGAACTCCACGGTCGCGCTTTCGCCGTGGGCGACCAGTTCGGACAGCTCGGCGTTGACGTCCTGGGTCATACCGCGATCTCTCCGCTCATCAGACGCGGCAGGAGCAAGTCGCGGGTCTGCCTTAGCTTCGCGTTCTGCTGTAGCAGCTGCTGGATTTGTTGCCTCAAGGGCCGGGCTACCTGCACGAACCGTGTCATGATCTGTGAGGAGGGTACCAGTACAGGGAAATCGGGCTCTCCTAAAACAGGTGTGGGTGGAATCGGAGCCGATTCGGCGGGTCCACGAGGCGCGGCTGACGGCGAAAAGGCAGCTCGGAACTGACCCGCGGATTCCGCTTCCGGGGCGGGCGTGCGGTGGCTTGCTGCGGATGTGGGGCGGGGTAGCTACGGGTCGGCCGGCGTGTCAACGCGCTACGCGCGTCCTCCGCTGCGCTCCGGTCCTTCGGATGACACGCCGGCCGTCCCTCCGCTCAGAGAGCAGTTATGGGCCTTGCGGCCCGGCCTGGACGGGGGCGTCCCGGCCGTCGACGACTTCACGCCGGACGCGCGAGGAGCAGTCGGCGCGTGGGCCTGACGTGCGGGGGTCACGGGGCGAAGCAGAGCCCGCGAACGCGGGGGTTTTTCTGGCTGGGGCGGCATCGAACTGGGGCCATCCCTACCCACACCTGTTTCAGGAGACTCGGAAATCGACGAGCAACTTTGCGCTCGCGCTCTTCCTCGTCGAGCCTCCGCTTGCTCGGGACACGAATCGCTGGTAGCCAGCACCAGATAGCACGAAGAACAGGTAGAGAGGCGCAATGTCCACTTCGACTTTTCGTGACAGTCGAACCAAGTAGGACGCGAAGACCGCTACTTGTTGGCCTTCAATGATTGCAACTTTTCCAGGATCAGCCATCCGTACGACGACGATGTCGTCAGTCTTGAGCGCGTACTTGTCGAAATCAAGTTCTCGTTCGGAACAATACGGGACAGCACTCCAATCAATATACGAGGTCTTGTTGATATCCTTTCCTCTAAGGAATTTAGGGCCTACGGGTCGATCGGTGGCTGACTCCGTGAATCCATACTGTGTGGTGACAAGCTCAGAGAGCCGCGCTCTTCTCCATCCTTCCGGGATTCCATCGGTGATGGACACTCGTGCGTGACCTGGGAAGCGGAAATGGACGAACCACTCCTCGTAATGTGCCCGCGCCGCCTGTTCCAGCAACCGAATCCGCCGCCGGTTGGTTTCGACCAGGTCGTCGTAAGCGGAAAGAAGTGACGCGATAGTCCTTTGTTCACCGACATCATGCGTAACTCGTACGGTCAGTGCATGTAAGTGGTTTCGGTTTACACCAGGTACCGCGGCTTTGTCGCTGGCCGTTCTTGGCAGCACGCTCTTGAGAAAGTATGCAGAAAATCTCGGATCGTTGCCCTTGAAGTCTTGAACATAGAGCGCGGTGTTCAGTGGCCAGAAATCCTCCTCTATGAAGAACACTTCGCCGAGCGTTCCGTAACGGCCAGTAACGACCCCGGGGCCCTTTGTCTTGGCGGTATCATGGTAGCCAGTCACACCGGACGAAGACACGACCGGAACGGATCCATCCACCCGCAGAGATGATGGAAGGTCGTATCCTCTCTTCAGCGTGACGAACTCGCCAAGCGGCATGGGCTCCCAGGTCATCTTGGGAGGACCAAAGGAGGCCGAAGGGCTTCGAGAATCATGTTCAGCATGAGGGCAACGAACGACGCGCTCTGGCGGTCCGCGGAGCTCTGCGGGATGGCATGGTAGTAGCGGCTCTGGTGGGCGTGGGTCACGCCGTTTACGGGAAGGTGGTCGAACAGCGGTTTCCAACTGGGCAGGAGCTGCGTCTGCCAGAGGCGCCCGATGTGCCCGTCGCCGGCCGCGATGGCGTTGCGGGCCTCCTGGACGTTCCGCAACGGGGTGACGACGGGCTGGCCGTGGAGAATCGTCGAGATCTGGTGCTGGCTGAGGACGCGGCCCCCGATCGCCAGCGAACCCTGGATCATGCGGATGCGGTTGATGCGCCGCAGGCGCAGATCGTGGGCGACACGGGCGGCGTCGGCGTGGCCGGTGGCCTCGCCGACGCGGGGCGGCATGTCCGACGTGATCGAATATGGCGGCGGATCGGACATGGCTTTGGCGCTCGGGGTGAGAGGGCGCCGCGATTGGACAGGGATCGCGGTCATATCCCGAGCCTCTCGAAGTTCTCCTGGATCTTCTGCGCCAAGCCGGCCGCCTCGGCGTTCAGGTCGGCGAGCTCCGCGTGGATCTCGCGCATGGCCGTCGCGAAGTCGAAGTCCTCGTCTTCTTCCTGGGGGGCGATGCCGACGTAGCGGCCGGGCGCGAGGCTCCAGTCGTTCGCCTCGATGTTGGCGCGGTCGGCCAACTTGACGAGGCCGGGTACGTCACGCAGTACGCCGTCGGGGAAACGCCCGGTCAGCCAGTGGGCTTGGCGCCAGAAGTAGCGCACCTTGCCGAACTGGCCGACGGCGGCCCGGCGCGCCTCGTCGGCGGTCTTGCGGGCGCGGGTGACGTAGCGGGTGTTCCAGGCGTCGTTGGCCGTGGCGTCGCCCGCCTGCTCGCAGGCTTCGATCAGGCCGGTCGCGGTCTTGTAGAGCTGGTCGGCCTGGGCGGCTAGGTCGCTGCAGGAATCCACCAGGGGGGCGAGCCGGCCCACGAGCGTGTTCAGGCCGTCGTTGGTTCCCGATGCTTCCTCGTGCTCCGTCGCGGCCTCGTCGACGCGAACGCCGAAGCGCTCGGCGTCGCGCGCGAATCGGTCCGCCTCGAGGTCGAGCTCGGCGAGCCGGTCAGCGTGCGGTCCGGACTTCGGCAGGGCCTTCAGGAACGGCGCGATCTCGTCGCGGAGGCCGGCGAGCGCTTCGAGGAGATGGTTGAGGGGCCGGTGGATCCCGCCGTCAGCGCTCTCTGACGCGATGCAGGCCATCCCTTGTTGAACGACATCCTGCAGGTACCCGAACGCGAGATGCCGAAACCGCGCGGTCTCGCCGCGGTACAGCCAGACGATGGCCAGCAGGTTCCCTTGCTGCTCGGGGCTGAAGTCGTAGATCTTGCGTGTCACCTTTCGGTAGACGTGGCGCGCGTCGATCATCAGCACCTTTTCGCGATGCTCCTCGGGCTTGGCCCGGTTCAGGAACCACAGCTCGCAGGGGACGGTGCGGGTGTAGAAGAAGTTCGAGCGGATAGCGATCATTACGTCGACGTCGCCCGTCTCCACGAGCTTGCGGCGCACCGCGGCCTCGCCGCCGCCGGCGCTCGACGCCTGCGAGGACATGACGAAGCCGGCCCGCCCCGTCGCGTTCAGGTAGCTGTAGAAGTAGCTGATCCAGACGTAGTTGCCATTGCCGACCTTCTGCTTCTTGTTGACGCCGGGCAGGCCGAACGGCAGGCGGGGGTCGGTCTTGACCTTGTCGGCGTCGATCTCGTCCACATTGAACGGCGGATTGGCCATCACGTAGTCGGCCCGGCCGAGCAGCTCGTGCGGGTCTTCGTAGTAGGTGATGGCTTGCCGGATGTCGCCCTCGAGCCCGTGGACGGCGAGGTTCATCTTGGCGAGGCGGATGGTCGTGTCGTTCTTCTCGACGCCCCGGAAGGTCAATCGCTCGGTCGGGCTTGCGCCGTGCTCCTCCACGGTGCGCGCGCTCTGGACGAACATGCCGCCCGAGCCGCAGGCGGGGTCGAGGACGGTGCCCTGGTCGGGGTCGAGCACGTGGGCGATGAGCGAGACCAGCGACACCGGCGTGAAGAACTCGCCGTCGTCGTGCGCCTTCAGGTCGGCGAACTTCGTGAGGAAGTACTCGTAGATGCGGCCGAAGACGTCGCCGGAGACCTGCTTCAGCTCGTCGGGGTTCAGCTTGCGCAGGAGGTCGCCGATAACCTCGTTCTCCAGCGCCTGGTACTCGCTCTTGGGCAGGATCCCGCGCAGGCTGTCGTAGTCCTCTTCGATGGACTCCATGGCGGCGATGATGGCGGCCGCGCGGTCCGCGCTGTCGGGCAGGGCGACGAGGTGGTCGAACCGGGCCTCGGGCCGGAGGAAGATGGCGTTCTTCTGCGAGAAGTCCTCCCGGGTGGCCGCCCGCCTCCGGCCGCCGCGCGTGGGCAGACCCGCCGTGATCGCGTCGCGGACTGCGAGGTAGCGGCTGTAGGCGTGGCGCAGGAACACCAGGCCCATGACCGGCACGAAGTACTCGTTGCTGGCGTGCTTCGAGTTGGCGCGCAGCGTGTCGGCGGCGCTCCAGAGGCGCTGTTCGATGGCTTCGATGTGCTCGAGCTGGGGCATGCCTGTCGGGAGTGTACGCCAGAACGAACTGTGAGCCCTGGTGTTCGGCCGCGGAGCGACGCGACAGGTGACGCTCTGCTACGCCGCCATCGTACGGATGCCGTAGAGCGGAATCCGGGCGTCCCGGGTGACGAGGACGAGCCCTTCGGCCTGGGCCTGCGCGACGAGAAACCGATCGAACGGATCGCGATGGTGCATCGGAAGACGGCCGGCCTGCTCCGCGTGGTGGAAGGTCAGGGGCAGATGCGTGAACCCCTTTTCGTCGACGATCGCCGACAGGTTGTCCGGGGCGACCATGCGCCCCTTGGCTTGCTTGACCGAGATCTCCCACGCGGTAATGGCACTGACGAACACGTCGTTGTCGGCGTCCTCGATCGCTACGCGAGCGCGGTCCCTCAGCTTGGGCAGTTCTGCAAGCGACCACAGCAGCACGTGAGTATCCAGCAGCAGGCGCGCCACCGCTACTCCTCATCCGGGAAAATATTGGACTGTTCGAACAGATCCATCAACTCGTCGTCTGGCTCGTCGAAGTCCGGAGACATCCGGATTTGGCCTTCCAGACCCCCGAGCTTGCGCTTGGCCTTCTGTTCGCGGTACGGCACCAGCCGCAGGTACGGCTCGCCGGCCCTGGCGATCACTACCTCCTCGCCCTCCCAGGCCGCCTTCCCGAGCCGCGAGAGCTGCGACTTCGCTTCGTGCATGTTCACCTTCATCGGCCGCCTCCGCATGTTAGCTAGACTTAGCTAGGTTAGCGTCGCGCCATGGCTTCGTCAAGCGGATGCCGCGGGCGAAGGAGCGCTATCCCGTCGGACTGCGGCGTATGGACCATCGACTAGGCGCGCGGTGAACGACTCACCCCGGAGACGCGACCTCGAGACCTGCCGCCGCCGTGGCGGCACCGAGCCGGACATCGTAGGTCACCACGGCTTCGAGTCCATCGAGGGAGAGCGCGGTGGCGAGATGAACAGCATCGAGGTTGCGCAGGCGGCTCGGTTCCAGCGCCGCGGCGTCACGCAGAATCGGGTCGTCCACGGCGACCAGGGCGATGCCCTCCAGGACCTGTTCCGCCCGGCGCAACGTCGCCCGCGAACCGCCGTGCGTGCGACGCAGCGCTCGGAGTACTTCGACGCGAACGAGACCGCTCGCGACGCGATCCTCATGGTCGGCCAGGAACCGGCGGAGGGGCTCCCGACTCGGGCTCGGGGACGACGAGCTTGACGATGGCGGAAAACGCGTCGGAAGTTCCGCTGCGCGAAACTTCTGCGGCGCAAGCTGCCAGGAGTCTGCGCCGTAGACGGCGCGGACTCCTGCAGGGTTGGTTGGGCGCCAATCGGAGCCACAGGCGACGATTGGCTGGCTACGTCCGCGTGCGAGTCGGTGCGGCGGACGGCTGCGTCCGGCGTGTCGCCGATCGCCCTTGGCCGACCGGGGCGCGGCGGGGCGCCGAGTCTGCGCGGTGGCCGTGGGGACGGCGACGGCCGGCCGGCCGCGATTTCGGCCGTTGCGGGGGATGGTTTTCGGCGGCGCTGGGCGCCGGCGTGAAGCCGGCGACGTGCTCGCACCGGATCGGCTTCCCGACGAGCCGCTCGATCGCGACCAATTGGCTGCGCTCCTCGGGCGCCACCAGAGAGATCGCATCACCGTCCTGGCCGGCTCGGGCGGTGCGCCCGATGCGATGCACGTAGTCCTCCGGGACGTGGGGCAGGTCGAAGTTGACGACGTGGCTGATACAGTCGACGTCGATCCCGCGGGCGGCGATGTCGGTCGCGATCAGGGTGTCGATCTTGCCGGTGCGGAAGCCGTTGATCGCCCTGGTGCGGGCGTTCTGGCTCTTGTTGCCGTGGATCGCATCGATTCGGCGACCGGGCCGATCGAGGCGTCGAGCCAACTGGTTGGCCCGCGCCTTGGTGCGGGTGAAGACCAGCGTCGGCCCCATGTCCGCCCGCTCCAGCAGGGCCTCGAGCAGTTCCTTCTTGCGGGTCTGCGCCACCGGGTGGACTACCTGCCGGATGGCGCTGACCGGCGTCGCCCGCCGGGTCACCTCGACCATGACCGGCGCGTTCGTCGTCCGTCGGATGAGCCCCTCGATCTCGTCCGGCATGGTTGCCGACAGGAACAGGTTCTGGCGCTTCGCCGGCAGAACCGCGAGGATCCTGCGGACATCGGGGAGAAAGCCCATGTCGAGCATGCGGTCGGCTTCGTCCAGGACGACCATCTCGACTCTGCCGAGATTCACCTGCTTGCGGCCGAGGTGGTCGAGGAGCCGGCCGGGCGTGGCGATCAGCAGATCGAGGCCGCCGGCGAGGCGGCGCGTCTGCGGCTCCATGCCCACGCCGCCGAAGATGACGGTGCTGCGCAGACGCAGGTGCCGGCCGTACTGCCTCGCCATTTCCCCGATCTGCGCTGCCAGCTCGCGGGTCGGTGCGACCACGAGCGCGCGCGGGTGGCGCGATGCCTGACCCCGGGCGAGGTGCTGCAGGATCGGCAGGAGGAAGGCCGCGGTCTTGCCAGTGCCGGTCTGGGCGCAGGCGATGAGGTCACGGCCTTCGAGCGCCACCGGAATGCCGCGCTCCTGGATTGATGTAGGTGTGTTGTAGCCCGCGTCGGTCACGGCGCGAACGAGCTCTCGGCGCAGGCCGAGTTCCGCGAAGTTCATGCGTTCTTTTGCTCCTGTCCGCACTGTTCGGAGCGGACCGTCGTCTGTCGCTGCCCGCACGTGCGGCGGGCGCTGATGGGAAGAATCTTGGAGAAGGGAGGCCGGAGACTTACCGGCAACGCCCGCTACTTTGAGCGGGGCTTCTGGGTGGGGATAAAGCCTGCTCGCGATTCTCGACTGCGTGGATCATAGCACGGATCTGGCGGCAGGTCCGCTATCACTCGGGCCGGCGCTCGTTCCCGAGCCGCGCAATCGCGGTGGTCAAGGCCAGGCCGGAGACCATCAGCGCCAGCGATCCTCCAATCTGGCCGGCCGACGGGGAGAAGGGCTCCAGCGGCCAGTCCGCGGGGTCGATGCCGGGGAGAGAGGTTTCGGTGACGACCTGTCCCCGCACGATCGAACCGGGGGCCGGCTCGACGGGGTGCTGGAACGGCCAGAGCCCCGCCACCGCGCCGAGCAGGAGGCCCAGCAGCGCCCCGAGGGTCGCCTGGCGGCAGTGGTCCAGCAGCCAGCGCAACAGGTTCGAGACGCCGGCGATGCCGGCCGCGACGCCGAGACCGACCGGCAGCAGGCGGGTCGAGGCGTCGAGCAGCAGTCCCGCGTTCCGGTCGAGGAGGCCGGCCTTCAGCGTGTCGACGGCGCCGAGAATCGTCTCGTACTGGCCGAGGAGCAGCAGCAGATAGCCGCCGCTGACGCCGGGCAGAATCATGGCCGAGGCGCCGGCGAGGCCCGACAGGAACAGCAATAGCCGGCTCGCCTCGCCGCCGGTGCCGCCGGCGCCGAGCCCGAGCTGCATGACGACCATCAGCAGGGCGCCGCCGGCGGCACCGACCCAGACGGCGTGGGTGGCCGGTCTCGCGAGCCGCCACACGAGGGGCACGCCGCCGAGGGTGAGCCCGATGAACAGGCTGTACATGGCCCAGCGCTGCTCGATGACGAGGGTGCGCATGGGTCCCGCGAGCAGCAGGATCGCGAGGCCCGCGGCTCCGCCGATGGCGGCCAGCAGCACGAGGGGGCGTTGCGCGAGCTTGAGCGTGGTGACGTCGGCGACGGCGGCGATGAACGCGGGATAGACGCCGGCCGCGAGCAGCATGGTGCCGCCGCTGATGCCGGGGACGAGATTGGCGAGGCCCATCAGGGCCCCGCCAATCGCACCGCGAATCGTGAGGGACGACAGGGAGCCGGCGGCGGCCGGCCCCGGGGTGTCGGTGGTCATCCGTGCGGGGATGCTATTGCCCTCCCTCGGCCGCCGCCGCCCGGTCGTCCGCCCGCGCGCCGGACAGAATGCCCTCCATCGAGTAGTTGCCTTCGTGGCAGGCGTACTCGAACAGGGGGGTGTCCGCCCGCAGCATCGGCATCGACGCCGTCCAGGCGGTCGCCCAGGTGTCTGGATCGGTCACCGTGAACGTGTACTCGAGGGTGTCCTCGTCGACCCGCGTGAAGCGTTCCACCAGGGTGAAGTTCTCGCTCGACGCCACGCCGGAACCCCCCGAGGTCAGGGGAATCCACTGGCGCTGGTCGTTGAAGTTCGCCGACTCGATGACCAGGGTGTCGCCCTCCCAGTAGCCGCGCGAGTCGCCCGTCCAGAGACGGATGCCGTCGTCGAGGGCGGGGCGGCCGTCGAGGGGCACGATGCGCGAGGTGTGAACCATCTCGGTGTGGATCACCACGTAGTCGGGGGTCTGGAAGAGCTGCATGTTCTGGTTGTAGGCGAGCGGCGTGATGGGGGGGCCGGCGTTGAACCCCACGATGCAGCGGTCGGACGTGTTGCGGTCCGTGTAGGTGTCCGCGGGGTGCTCGGCCATGTGCGCGCGCCGCGCCTCGGCGCGCTCGGCCCCGACCTCGGACAGCTCCGGGAACCGTCCGGTCAAGGGAGCCGTGATCAGCGACGTGCGCCGCGTCTCGATCGGACTCGTGCCCCGGTCCATCCAGAAGTTGTTGTAGGCGCCGACGTTCCCGCCCGCCTCGGTTCTCTGCGCTTCCCGCTCCCAGAGCTCGATGTCCCGCTCGACCGCCTCTCGTTCGAGGCTCGCGGCTTCCTCTACCGTATAGAACGCCTGATCACCCAGATCTTCCGGCCGTTCCAGCGGGGTGATGGTGCGGAAATCCCAGATTCCCTGGAGATCCGGCTGCCCCCAGGGGGTCTGGGGGGCGGTCTGGGCCGCGACCGGCATGGCGGCCAGCGCCGCGACCGCAATCGCGGTGAACAACGCGGCGAGAAGACGATAGCTCATTGCATGCACCTCTCTATGTGTCCCGATCGTCGTTTCGTACCTGCCAATCATCTATCCAGAGGCTTGTCGCGTGCAAGGACAGCGGTTCATGACAGGGTTCCGTGCAGTGGTCCGGGAACCCACCCGGCGGCGCGCTGTCGGCGAGGGTTGTGGATCGGCGTGAGACAGGCTGCTAGGGCCCGAGCATCAGCCAGTCGGTGAAATACTCAGCTTCTCCCCAGGTGATGCGGAGCGTCCCGGAAGGGATGGTACCCGCTTCCGCCGGCACGCTCGGCTCCAGCGTGATCGCCAGGCTCTGCGTCGTTTCCGCCAATGCCTGGCGGCCGATCGGCGTCCTCCCGAAGTCGTGGGACGGGTCGTAGTCGGTGCCCCACTGCCGGGTCTGGCGGCTGAAGACCAGCTCGCCGCCGTTGTCGCGGGGGAGCATGAACAGCGTGTACTCCCCGCGCGGCACGTCGAGATCGCCGAAGCGGACGTCGAAGTCGAGGGTCAGGCGGGTGGCCCAGTTCGCTCCCAGGCGCCAGACCTCGCCGTACGGCACGAGTCCCCCGAAGACCTCGCGCCCGCGGGCGTGGGGCTGGCCGTAGTCGATGGTGATGCGTGACGGACCCGAGTGCAAGGGGGTGAGGGTGAACCACCCGCCACCGCGCAAGACGCGCCCGTCGAACGTCACGCTCGTCGTCACCCGTCCGCTCGGGGCCACCTTCGGGCGAGGTCGCGCCGCGTCCTGGGCGGCGAGCGTCGCGGCGAGCAGGGGAACGGCCAGCGTGACGAGGGCACGAGAGCGTAGGGTGCACATGTCGTCACATTGTACGGCCTGATCCGGCCCCTCGTCAGAGTGCGTTCGACGGCCGGGGCGCGGGTCGATTCCGCCCGGCACGGGGTGGACTTCGACGGTCGCAGGCAGGGCAGTCGGTCTACGGTCCCTGGCTCTCGGCGTCCCGATCCAGACAGACCTCCCGCGGCGCCGCGTCCACGTCGATTCCCCGCAGGACCCGTCGGGCGCTGGCTTCTTCGAGCGCGTACAGGGGATCCAGCACCCGTGCCGTCGTCACCGATCCGTGACCGGCGAAGCGGACCTGCCACTGCATCCGGCCGTCGAAGCTCGGAGGCGCGACCATCACGCAGGCGAATCGCTGCCGTCCCGGCAGGAACACCGTGGGCTGGTTGCGGTCGGCGGCGCCGGCGAGGAACGCATTGTCGTCGCCGGCGATCGTCACCTCGACGTGGTTCGCGTTGTAGTAGCCGAACGCCAGCGTCATCGACCCGTCGGGGTTCCGGACGAAGCCGTCGTAGATCAGGTAGACGGGGTGTCGCGGCTGGGCCGCGGCGGCCGTCGCCGCGATCGCGCCGACCAGCGCGAGGACGACGGCGGCGCGCCGCATGCGCCTACTCCTCCGCCTGCAGCGCGGCGTACTCGTCCTCCGAGATGTGGAAGTAGTCCAGCCAGCCGATGTTCATCTCGTCGATCGTGCGTTGTCCCCAGCCGACCGCCGCCGTCGGATCGGGATTGACCCGGTTGGCGGCCGAGTTGTCGTGGTACGCGGTGACGTGCATGACGGTGCCGGCCGGCAGGGTCAGGGGTTTCTCGTACACGTAGGTCGGCTGCCAGTCCCATGCGAACCGGTCGACGTCGCTCAGCAGCTCGGGCGACCCGCCGCCGGGCCGAATGGCCTCCAGGGTCATCGCCTTGCCGCGGTAGTGCATATGCGGCTGGAAGCTGACGATCCGGGTCGGCGCGGGCAGGGTGAAGTAGGCGTCGCTGCGCGCGTTCGGCGCGCCCGGCGGGATGATCAGATCGCGGTTGGACACCGCCTTCGTCGTGACCACGTAGTCGGGCGTGTAGCCCGGCGGGTAGAACTTGATCCCGACCCGGGTCTGGTCGGTGAAGCTCCGCTCGTCGTCCGGCAGGTAGTGGAGCTGGAGCCGAATCCGGTCGTCCTTGCGCAGCAGCCGCGCGTAGCCGTCCTCGAAATGGTCGCCGACGAAGTCGCCGCGCGCCCGGTTGGCCAGCAGCTCGCGCACGCCGCGCGGTCCTCCGCCCGCGTCCGCCGCTTCGCCCTCGTCCCGCACCGCGTAGACCAGCACGTGATGCACGACGCGCGATTCGCCCGGCATGACCTGGATCCACTTGATGTAGCGGTCCTCGGTGAGGCCGGTCGACATCTCGGGTTCGGGATAGGTCTCGGTCGAGTTCGGGGGCACCACGACCGACGGGCTCGTGACGAGCAGGTCCGGCTCCTCGCCGTGATACCAGGTGTCGACGGCCGGCCACTCGACCGGCGGCGGCGCGTCGGCCCGGTTTCCGCGTGGCGCGCCCTGGTCGACCCAGCGGGCGATGGTGGCGATCTGGGCGTCGCTCAGCGACGGGTCGTCGCGGTACGCGCCCACCGTCCGGTCAGCGAACCAGGGCGGCATGACGCGCGCCTCGACCCGCTGCCGGATCGCGCGCGCCCACGGCCGGACCTCCTCGTAGGTCAGGAGCGACATCGGCGTGAACATGTCCGGCCGGTGGCATACCTGGCAGGAGCCCTGCAGGATGGGGAGCACGTCGCGAGTGAACGTGGGGTGCTCGGGGACGTTCCCCTCGTCGTTCGCGGCCGCGACGGCCGGACTCGCCGCCGAGCACGCCAGAAGCGCGCCAAGGACCGCGGTCGGTTTCAACCCTGCTGACATGATTGCCGCCTCCTCACCGGTTCGCGGACGCTGGACCCGATTCCGCCGGAACCGTCCCCATTCTAGCCCGGAAAGCGTCGCCCTGCGGACCTTGACACCCGGGGGGGCAGCACCGATCATGGCCGAACCGCGTCCGGGGAGCGCGCCGGCGGCGGGAGCATCCCGCCTTCCTCGTCCGGAGTGGACGGCGCCCCCGACCCCGGTCTTCAGGAGTGGTGCGATGCAGATGTCGTCTCGTGCTTCACGATGGGTTCCCGGGCTCGCGGTCGCGGTTCTGGCGTTGACGGCGGGGCTTGCATCGGGCCAGTTCTCGGCCGGGTTCGCGCCCGTCACCGACGCGATGCTCCAGGATCCGGCGCCCGAGGACTGGCTGACGTGGCGCCGCACCCTCGACGGCTGGGGATACAGCCCGCTCGACGAGATCGACCGCGGCAACGTCGGCCGGCTGCGGATGGTGTGGTCGCGCGGGCTCGCGGAAGGGCGGCAGGAAGGCACGCCGCTCGCCTACGACGGCGTCCTCTACATGCCGCAGTCGAGCGACGTCATCGAGGCCATCGACGCGGTGACCGGCGATCTGAAGTGGCAGCATCGCCGGAACCTGCCCGACGACGTCTATGACTTCGTCGGCGGCAACGCCCGCAACAACCGGAACATCGCCATCTACGACCGGTTCATCGTCAACACCAGCGACGACGACTACTTTTTCGGGCTCGACGCCGAGACCGGTGAGATCGCCTGGGAGACGCAGATCTTCGACTACAAGGTGACGCCGGCCGGGCACAGCTCCGGCCCCATCATCGCCGACGGCCGGGCCATCTCGGGGCGCAGCTGCCGGCCCCAGGGCGGTCCCGAGTCGTGCGTCATCGTGGCCCACGACGCCCGCACCGGCGAGGAGCTGTGGCGGCGGCGGACGGTGCCCGCGCCGGGCGAGCCGGGCGACGAGACCTGGGGCGGCGTGCCCTACGAGGAGCGGGTGCACGTCGGTACGTGGATGCCGGCCAGCTACGACCCCGAACTCCGGCTGATCTACCAGGGCACCTCGGTCACCTCGCCGGCTCCGAAGTTCATGCTCGGCGGGGTCGAGAACACGCACCTCTACCACAACTCGACGCTGGCCCTCGACGTCGACACCGGCGAGATCCGCTGGTACTACCAGCACCTGAACGACCACTGGGACCTCGATCATCCCTTCGAGCGCATCCTCGTCGACACCGCGGTGGCCCCCGACCCGTCGGAGGTGAGCTGGATCAACCCGCGGATCCAGCCCGGCGAGACGCGGAAGGTACTGACCGGCATCCCCGGCAAGACCGGCGTGGTCTACACGCTGGACCGCGAGACCGGCGAGTTCCTCTGGGCCACTCCCACCGTCGCCCAGAACGTCATCAGCAACATCGACGGCGCGACCGGGGCCGTCTCGGAGAACGCCGAGGTCGTGTTCAGCGCGGTGGGGCAGGAGGTCTTCGCCTGTCCGACCTGGAACGGCGGCAAGGACTGGGAGGCGGGCGCCTACAGCCCCCTGACCAATACCATGTACATGCCGTTGCGGAACACGTGCGCCCGCATGCTCGCGACGACCACGTTCCCCGAGGACACCCCGGCCGCCCGGACGGAGAGCCGCTCGACCACCTACGCCATCGCCTACCGCCACCAGTTGGCGCCCGGCAACGAGAACGCGGGCACGGTGCGGGCGATCTCGGCCGAGACCGGCCAGACGGTGTGGCTGCACGAGCAGCGCGCGGCGACCATGTCGATGGTGGCGACGGGCGGGGGGCTGGTCTTCGGCGGCGACATCGCCGGGCGGTTCCGGGCCTTCGACCAGGAGACCGGCGAGGTGCTGTGGGAGATCAACCTCGGCTCGCCGGTGAGCGGCTTCCCGATCAGCTATGCGGTCGACGGCCGGCAGTACATCGCGGTCGGCACCGGCGCCGGAGGGACGGCGTCGCACTTCAGCGCCCTGACCCCGGAGATCCGGCCCGCCTCGGGCAACACCCTCTACGTGTTCGCCCTGCCCTGACCGCCGTCAGCTCGAGGCGGGGCCGAGGCGACCGGGGTGCGTGGAGCAGGCCGCCCGTCATCGCGTCCGCGCTTCGGGCGCTTGGCCGGGCGGAACGGTTCGTTTCTGTGCGCGCATGCATCCGGAACATGTCCAGGAACGCAATATTTAGGGCGTTGAAGGCGCTCGACGCCGGCGCCAAGTCCGCGGAGATCGACGAAATCCTGCGTGACGGCACTGTGACCGAGACCTTCCTTCGAAAGCGGCTCCGTTATCTTATCGACTCCGGCGATTCCGATTCGGCGGCGGCACAGCGATTGTGGACGGCGAAGTTCGGCGATCCTCCCGCCGTGCAGTCAACGGAAGACACCAAGGCACGCGATCCGGCGACTCGACCGCCACTGCAAGGCGGCCCCGCGGGCGCGGGGCCTGAGTCCCCGGACAGCGAATCGCCTCCGGAGGTCATACGTCTCGACGACCCCGCGCCGCTATTGAGTTGGGTGGAACGGAATCGCAGCGGGGTGTTCAGTCTCGCCACGCTGAAAACGTTTGAAGTGTGGGGGGTCGTCGCGACGGCCACGCTCGCCCGTTTCGAGTCGAGCGGCCCCCTGACCCTGACCGGCTATGACCTGAGCCCCCCTGGGAAATTCGCTCATGCTGTCGGAGCCATGGACCTCATCCAGGACGTGGTCCCGGCCAGCCGCGGTGAACCCGGGCGGACGGCCAAACTTCGCCGGCTCACGGCCTTCGGTGGAATCGAAGTCGCCGCCGACGAGATCTCGCATCTGCTCGTACAGGACGAGGCAGAAAGAGATACCCGCCTCACCGTGAAGTACGTGGTCGTCGAGCTGCTGCGCAATGTGATTCAGCACAGCAATGACAAGCTCGGCGGGGTCGTGGCGGCCCAGCGAATGGACCACCAGGACCGTCGGTCACTCCAGGTTGCCGTGGCGGACGCGGGCGTGGGTATCTTCGATGCCATGATCGAAAAGCACCCGAATCTCCGCGATCATGGAGAGGCGTTGGAGAAGGCCCTCTGGCCTCATTTTTCCGGCACCTTCGAGGAGGGGCTGTCCGGGTCGCAGCAGAATGCCGGCCTCGGGCTCTTCTTCATCTCCGAGATGGCGAAACTGACGGGTGGCCGGCTTCTGTTGGCTTCCCACGGGGCCTCATTGCTTCTCACCGCGGATCCGGACGCTGGCGACAATCACGACATGAAATTTCTGAAGCCCGACCGGCTGGGCTATCCGGGCACGCTGGTCGCTTTTGAACTTCCTCTCGGCTCGGTCGGGGACTACGATGACCTGATCCACACAATCCAGAAGCGCGCGCGCGAGCGGACGCCCAAACGCGCGCAACATCACTGGATTCGGTATACCCGATCACCTGGTCACGCAAAGCCCTTCGTCGTGCGGTACACGTCCGAGAACACCGAGCAGGCTGAGAAGTTTGCCCGGGAGCAGCTGGAACCCCGAATCTTGCGGAAAGAGGCGGTGGTTCTCGACTTCCTCGGGATGGAAATCGCCACCCAGAGTTATCTTCACGCGTTGCTGTACGACGCCTTGCGCCTGGCCTGGGCCAAACAGAGCTTCATCTATGTGGCCAATGCGAGTCCCTCGGTGCGGAGCGGCATCGAACTCATCGAGGCCTATGCACTGGGGGGGTAGTAGCGACAGCAGTCGGTGGTGGTGCGCCGTGAAGGCGCCGTTCCTCGACGGCGCCTGGTAACAGCGAGGAGTCGATCTCCTCGTCTCACCGGCGATAGCCGCCCCCACCGACCGAACAGGGAGACGGACATTGCTCTTCGCGGATGTGAATCTGGCGGCTCGGATAGAGCGTGCGGAGTGTCGCTTGTTGGCTGACTGCGCGGCGGCGGCGGGGCGGCACCCGGAATCCGGCGCCTTCGTCCATGACCTCGCGGGAGGCGTCGCCACCTGCGCGGGGCCCGACTCGCCGTTCAACAAGCTCGCCGGCCTGGGTTTCGCGGGTGTGGTCGACGAGGAGCGTCTCGCCGGCGCGGAGCGTGCGTTCGCGGCGCGCGGAACGCCGGTGCGGCCGAGGTCGCGAGCCTCGCGGACCCGTCGGTCTGCACGATGCTGACGCGGCGTGGGTACGTGCTGCAGAACTTCGAGAACGTGCTCGGCCTCCGGCTCCCGGCCGCGAGCCTGCCGGACGTCGGCGCGGCATCGAGGTCTCGGTTGCGGACGAGGAGCACCACGCAGCGTGGCTCGACGTCATCGTCGCCGGCTTTGCCCACCCCGATCTGCAGGGTGTCCCCTCGCACGAGACTTTTCCGCGCGACGTGCTCGACCGAACCCTCCGCGACCTCGCCGCCGCCTCGGGGTTCGCGCGCTACTTGGCGTACCGAGACGGCGCCGTGGCCGGCGGCGCGAGCCTGCGCGTCTGCGCCGGCGTCGCGCAGCTCTGCGGGGCCGCGACGGGGCCCACACACCGTCGCCGCGGCGCGCAGAGCGCGATGCTCGCCACCCGGCTCGCCGACGCCGCACGCCAAGGCTGCGACGTCGCCGTCGTCACTACGCAGCCCGGGTCGAAGTCTCAGCAGAACGTCCAGCGGCAGGGCTTCGAGCTGCTCTACACCCGCGCGATCCTTGTGCGGGCCTGAAGGGCCCGCGCTGGGGAGAGCGGAGCCGCGGGTGGCCCGTCCGGTCGCCCGCAGCGACCGGGCGCCACGCCGGCGGCCCGTCCGGTTCCTCACCTGTCTCGTCCGCACGAGTCAAAGCGCTCGGTCTGCGGCCCGTGGGCGCTCGGCCTGCCTCGGTACGCCCCTGGTGGTCCGTTCGAGCTTGACTATCGCTCCCTCAGGTGGATATTGTCCGGCGAATACCGCGCGCCACGCTGGCTGCGGGCGCCGAATCCGCGTGAGGACAGTCGGCAATCCGCCCTGTTCTTGGGGCGCCCCCGGGGGCGGGATGGTCGGGAACGCGCCATACGGACCATTCGTCATTCTGTGCCGGAGTCCGCCGCCGCGGAATTCCGATAGGGAGGAAGCCGAGCGATGAACGATCCAGTGCGGTCTTTTGGAGAGATAGCCAACAAACTGGCGCGAAGTCCGCTCGGGATCATCGCTTTGTTTATCGTGCTGATCTACGGGTTCGCTACCGCTACAACGATATTTGCTGAGAGTCTGACGGCATCTGAACGACTACCTGTCATTTGGTTCCTGGTCCTGTTCCCTGTACTCGTGTTACTACTCTTCGTCTATTTGGTGGTCTATCACAGTGACAAGCTCTACGGGCCGTCCGATTTCCGTGACGAAGCCAATTTCATGAAGCTGAAGACTGCGGTGCTACTCGGCGCAGCTACCGCGAAGAGTCAGGATCAAACGACCGACCAAGACATAGCGGGAATCGTCGACTCGGTTCGGATTGCCGACGGCGCACGACCGGCTCGCAACGCCAAATGGCAAAACCAAATTCTCTGGGTGGACGACCGACCCGAGAACAACTACTACGAACGGCAGGCATTTGAAGCGATCGGCCTGCACTTCACATTGGCCCAGTCGACGAATGAAGCGCTGGAGCAGTTGGCGAACAGTCAATACACGGCAATTATTTCCGACATGGGACGTCGCGAGGGGCCGAGAGAAGGATACGTACTCTTGGATAGGTTACGTGACGAAGGAGACACTACACCTTTGTTTTTCTACGCATCGTCCAACTCACCCGAACACAAGCGAGAAACGCTTGACCACGGCGGGCAAGGTTGTACCAACAACCCACAGGAACTATTCGATATGGTCACCAAGACCGTGATTCGGAGACAGAGCATGTAGGCGTTCGCGCGTCGGCGCAAATACCGCGCCGACGTCTTTCGGGCTCTCGCGAGCCCGAAAGACGAGGCACATCGCCGCACCGCCGACGAGTGCGAGCTCGCCCAGGACGAAGCGGGTCGCGAGCTCTTGGCCGAACGCGGCGAAGAGCGTCGGAATCCGATCGGCGCTCAGCACGCTCACGCTCGTTCGAGGAAGTTGGCGAGGAGGAGGACGTTGTGTGACCGGAACGGCACGGGGCTCTCGGCGAGTCCAGTTCTTGGGACGCCCAAGGAGGCAGGATGGTCGGGAGCGCGCCAATTCGGATTGTCGTCTCGTGCCGGCTCTCGCTCGACGTCATCGTTGTCCGCTTTGCCGAACCCGATCTGCAGGGTGTCCGTCGCGCGAGACTCTTCCGCGCGACGTGCTCGACGGAACCCTCCGCGACCTCGCCGCCGCCTCTGTCTCGCGGCCTCCAGGCAACGCGAACACGAAGACGCCGCTGCCGCCCCGCGGGTTGCGTTCTTCGGGAATGAGGTCGCCTGGGAGAATCGTTGCCCAGCTCGAGCCGCCGATCGATGGGCCGGCCATGAACGCGACGAACTGCTTGCCGTCGACGGCATAGGTGATCGGGAACCCGTTCGCCATCGTCGGGAGCCGGCTCTGCCACAACGGCTCGCCGTTCCGCACGTCGTAGGCGTAGACGCGCCGCCCCCAGTCGCCGATGAACACCAGGCCGCCGCCCGTCGTCAGCGCCGAGGTGTTGTAGGGCACCCGCAGACGCTGGCGCCAGAGGGTCTCGCCGGTCCGCAGGTCCAGCGCCTGGAACTCGCCGAGCTGGTCCGGCGCCTGGGGATGAAAGTGGTTCAGCCGGCCGCGCACGGCGCCTCCGCCGCCGCCCCCGGCGCGCCGCTCCACGGGAGCGAAGGCGGCGGTCTCGCAGCTGAGGTTGAGCGGCACGTACAGCGCCTCGGTCCCGGGGTGATACGCCATCGCCCGCAGGCTCTTGAAGCCGCCGGTGCTGGGGCAGAAGAAGAGCTCTTCGCCGACGTCGGACAGCATCCCGTCGCGATGAGTCACCTCACCGGTCTGGGGGTCGACATCGAGGATGTTCTGATAGCCGAGATCGATCGCGCGCAGGAACCCGCCGGTGACGCGGTCGAGCTCCCAGAGAATCCCGAGCTTGCCCATCGTGAACAGCGAGCGCTTGCCGTCGTAGTCGATCAGGATGCGCTCGAACGACTCGTCCATGTCGTGCGAATCGCCCGGGATGTGCTGGTAGTACCAGTTCATCTCGCCGGTCGCGGGGTCGAGGGCGAGCGTCGAGTTGCTGTAGAGCGCGTCACCGGCGGTGCCGCGGGCGTCGCGGTTGTGCGGCTTGGGCTGCGACGTACCCCAGTAGACGAGCCCGGTGGCGGGGTCGTAGCTCCCGGTCATCCAGGCGTCGGCTCCCGCGCGAAACAGGAGAGGCAGATCGCCCCAGGTGTCGCCGCCGCTCTCGCCGGGACGAGCGATGGTCGAGGTTCGCCAGAGCAGTCGGCCGGTGCGGCCGTCGACGCCGACGATGTAGCAGGTGTCGTCACGGTAACGCCCGCAGCCGGTCATCCCGGCGACGATCGTCCCATCGACGACGATCGGTCCGTTCGAAAAGGTGTAGCCTTCCTGGTCGCCCGCGACCGGCGTGTCCCAGCGCGCCTCGCCCGTGCGGACATCCAGCCCGACGATGTGCGCATCGAAGGTGTTCAGGATGACCAGATCCTGGTAGACGGCAAGGCTGCGCATCTGCGCCGCGCTTCGGCGCCGCTCGTCCATCTCGCGGCGATATTCCCAGAGGAAGTCGCCCGTGCGCGCGTCGAGCGCCTGAACCACGTTGCCCGGGTTCGCGACATACATGACGCCGTCGTGCACGATCGGCGTCGTCTGCGACACCCCGGGTTCGAGGCCCCAGGACCAGGCGAGCCGGAGCTCGTCCACGTTGCTCCGGTCGACCTGGTCGAGCGGGCTGTATCCCCATCCATCGAGGGTGCGCCGCCAGCTCAACCAGTCGGCGGGATCGGGATCCTGCAGCATCGCATCGGTGACCGGGGTGACGTCCTGGACTTGCGCCTGGCCCACATACCCCGTCGCCAGGGCGACGCAGGCGTATACGTACACAGTCAGCAATACGGAACGCTTCATGTCACCTCCTGCGGGGCGTGAGTTCACAGGTCAGGGGCGGTCTCGCCGGTCGGCGCGGGTCGGCGAATCGGCTGGCCGGCCAGCGCGCCTGTCGCGTCACCGTCCCGTATCGCGAAACGACCGTTGACGAGAACGTGCACCGTCCCCTCGGCCTGCTGTCGCGGGTCGTCGTAGGTGGCGCGATCGCGGATGCGGTCGCCGTCGAACACCGCGATGTCGGCGACGGCGCCGGCCCGCAGGTACCCGCGGTCGTCCAGGCGCAGGAAATCGGCGGCGAGACCGGTCATGCTGCGGATGGCGAACGGCATCGTGATGATTTGCTCGTCGAGCACGAACTGGCGGAGCTTGCGGGTGAAGGCTCCGAATACGCGCGGGTGCGTGACGTTCTGCGTGGGGGACGGGGTGCGACCGTCGGTGCAGGTCATCATCCAGGGCTGCCGCGCCAGGTAGCGCGTGTTCTCGATGTCGTAGAGGTCGAGGTTCATCACCGCCGCGTTGCCGGCGGTGAGGATGCGCCGCACCGCCGCGGGTATCGACAGCTCCCACTCGTCCGCGACCGCGGCGAGCGTCCGGCCGTTCAGCTCGGGCCGCGGGTCGGCGAACAGGAGCTTGTCGGCGCCCCCGCGGATCGCCAGCATCTCCATCGTCTCGACATTGAGCCGGCGGACGGTCTCGGGGTCGCGAAACCGCTCGAGCATGTCCTCACGGCCGCCGTTCGAGGCCCACCGCGGTATCGCATAGGCGGCCAGGCTCGACTGGGTCGCCGTGTAGACGTGCTGGGCCGCCGCCACCTCCACACCCCGCGCGCGCGCTTCTTCGATCAGGCGGGCCCCCTCGGGTGCGCGGCCGTAGTTGCTCGCGCCCTGCGCGTTGAAGTGGCTGAAGATGACGCGCGTCCCGGCTTCTTCGCCGATCCGGATCGCCTCGCGTATCGAGTTGAGATAGCCGACGCCGCGGTAGCTGGCGCCGAGGTCGCGATCGTGCGTGTCGTAGATGCCGTCGAACGCCGCGGCGACCCGCGCCAGCTCGATGACCTCCTCGGTGGTCGCGTAGTATCCCGGCACGTAGAAGAGGCCGGACGAGAGACCGAACGCCCCTTCGTTCATGGCTTGCCGGACCAGCGCGCGCATCTCGTTCAGCTCGGCCGGCGTCGGCGCGCGGTCGACCGCTCCGATCACCCGTTCCCGGATCTCGCCGTGACCCACGTAAGCGAACGTGTTCGCCCCGATGCGGCCCTCGAGCCCGGCGAACAGCTCGGCGATGTCCGGCGTACCCCCGCCGTCCACTCCAATCGCCACCGTGGTGATGCCCTGATGGAGGAACGGCAGCGCGTCCCGGCCGTAGTCTTCCGTCAACTCGGCGTGCGAGTGCATGTCGATGAAGCCCGGCGTGACCATCAGCCCGTCGACGTCCACGACCGCCGCGGCATCGAGGCCGGCTGCCGCCGCGTCACCGACGAAGCTGATGCGCTCTCCCACCACGCCGACGTCCTGCCGGACCGGCGGCTGCCCCGAGCCGTCGTGGACGAAACCGCCGACCAGCAGGAGGTCCGCGGTGGGCTGGGAGCGAACGTCGCCGATCGACAACGCGGCCACCGCCACGGCGGCCAGGAGCGACCGGTACCACCGGCGCATGTCGAAGTCGGTGCTGATAGGCATGACGGAGTCCTGACGCCACTCGATCCATGTCGACGGCGGCCCTGACCGCCATCCCGGGCGTTGCCCTTGTGCCTCCACCCGAATCGGCGCCTTTCGGCATGGCCGCGGCGTCACTCGCGGCCGGCCGCGGCCGAGCGCGCCGCGGCGAGCGCGCGATCGATGTCCGGGCCCGAGACACCGAGGTGGGTGACGGCCCGGATCGCCCCGCCGGCCCCGCTCATGCGGACGCCGGACGCCGCCAGCCGGTCGAGAAAGGCCGCATTGCTCTGGCCCAGCCCGGTGGCGTCGAAGAAGACCATGTTGGTGTCCGGCGCGGAAGTGCGAACCTCGATGCCGTCGATCTCGGCGAGACCGCGGGCCAGCCGCCGCGCATGCTCGTGATCCTCGGCGAGCCGGTCGACGTGGTGATCGAGGGCGTACAGACACCCCGCGGCGGCGATGCCCGCCTGCCGCATGGCGCCGCCGAAGAGCTGCTTGTAGCGGCGCGCGGCGGCGATGAACGCCGCGGTCCCCGCGAGCACCGCGCCGATGGGGGCGCCGA
Organism: Vicinamibacterales bacterium; assembly: GCA_965206705.1. GTDB lineage: Bacteria > Acidobacteriota > Vicinamibacteria > Vicinamibacterales > UBA8438 > JAJEEA01. Next base: position 216,846 of record CBDBKJ010000005.1, read on the forward strand.
GCCCCTTGGTGAAATCGATCCAGAGGCTGTCCACCCGGGCCGCGACCGCCTCCGCGGGGACGCCGAGGGCCACGCACGCGTTCAGCAACCGGGCGCCGTCCATGTGCAGCGGCACTTCCCGCGCCCGCGCGCAGGCGGCGACGGCGTCGAGCGCCTCGATCGGCCACACCGCGCCGCCGCCGAAGTTGTGGGTCTGCTCGACGCAGACGAGCCCGACGGGCTGGCCGTAGGGCTCGGGCACCGCGGTCACCCGGTCCATCGCCGTCTCGAGCTCTGACGCCGTGAAGATCCCGCGCTCGGTCCGAATCGCCTCGATCATGGCGCCGGAGGCGAGGGCGGCTCCGCCCGACTCGGCGCGAATCACGTGCGCCATCCAGTCGGCGACGACGGCATCGCCCGGCCGGGTGTGGGTCTTGACGGCCACGAGGTTGCACATCGTGCCGGTGGGAAGCCACAGGGCAGCCTCCTTGCCGAGCAGGCCGGCCACCCGTTCCTGCAACCGGATGATGGTCGGGTCCTCTCCCTTCTGCTCGTCTCCGACCTCGGCCGCGGCGATGGCCGCGCGCATGCCGGGGGTCGGCCGGGTCTCGGTGTCGCTGAACAGGGGAATGACGGTATCCGGCATGGCGTGGCGCTCTGGGGGGCGTCGCGCGGCGGCGGGGGAAGGCCCGCCGCCCGCGGCGTCTTCCGGTCAGAAGATCGCGATCGGATTCACCGGCGACCCCGTGCCGCCGGGCACCCGCAGCGGCGCGACCACGAGCATGAACTCCCAGCGGCCGAGCCGGGCCGCCGTCTCGGCCGCCGCGTCGAGGTCGATGTTGTCGAGCAGGTTCATCCCGCGCGAGACGATGGCGAACCGGTGGATCGGATTGACGCGCAGGCCCGGGACGCTGTTCGGCGCCTCGTGAACCGAGTCGGCGCCGAGCAGCGCGATGTCCCGCTCGGCCAGGAACGGCATGACCGAGGCGTCCCACCCCGCCATCTCCCGCGTCGGCCCGACCGCCTCCCGGTGCGCCCAGCGGCCGGTGCGCAGCAGCAGCGCGTCGCCCGGTCCCAGCCGGACGCCGGCATATTCCTCCCACGCCTCGATGTCCTCGCGATACAGCTTCGTGCCGGGCTCGAGGTACGGCACGCCCTTCAGCCGGGGCATGTCGACGAGCACCCCCCGCGTCACCAGGCCGTCCTTCATCTGCGTGGTGTCCATCAGCGAACACCCGTCCTCGGTGACCACGTCCCGGTAGTCGAGGCCGTTGTACACCTTGTCCTTGTAGAAGACGTGACACAGCCCGTCGAGATGGGAGTAGGTCACGCCGTGAAAGTAGACCTCCACCCGGTCGCCCGAGTTCTGACCCTCGGGGTTGACGTTCATCTGCAGCACGTAGGGCTCGGCCGCGTCGGGCGCCTCCTCGGTGAGGAAGTCGTGCGACAGCGACACCGTGGTGCCGGTCTTGACGAGCGCCGCCGCCTCGCGCCGCTTCGCGTCCGTCATGAGGTTGGCGGCGCCGATCTGGTCGTCGTCGCCCCAGCGGCCCCAGTTCGACAGCTCTTCCATCCACCGGTCGAACTGCGCGATGGTGACCGGCTCCCGCTCCGGCGACTGCGCCGCCGGAGCCGCGCTCCACGCGGACAGGCCGAACCCGGCGATACCCATCCCGACCGCGAGCCGCATCGACATCTTCGTCATCGGTAATCTCCGTGCATGTGGCCGCCCCGCGGCCGTCAACGCCACCATCGCCCGCCCGCGGTCGTCAACGCCACCATCGCCCGCCCGCGGTCGTCAATGCCACCCTCGCCGGCCCGCGGTCGTCAATGCCACCCTCGCCGGCCCGCGGCCGTCAACGCCACCATCGTCTGTCTCGCGGCGGGCAACGTCGACATCGGGAGACTATCGCAGATGCAGGGGATGCGTCCAAGCGCGGGCGCCGAGAAGCAGCGAGGCGCAACGATTCGCCGCCGCGCCGTCGAACTCACGTCAGCCCGAGCACGGCCTCCATGACCAGCCGCGGGCCGCGGTCGTGATCGGTGGCGATGCGGCTCTCGTTGTCGAAGATCATGGCGTGGCGCGTATCCGCGGAGTAGACCGGCCAGTGCGGCAGGTTCGGGGTGTCGGGGTTGCCGACGCGGGCGAAGGCCATCCACGCCGCGCTCATCCGGCCGGCCAGGGCGCGCGCATCCGGCGAGCCGGGCAGGTCGAACAGTCGGGTCCCGGTGTGGTCGACGTTGTCGAAGACGAAGCGGATTTCGAGGGCGTGGGGCGTCTTCAGCTCGCCGCCCATGTCCCAGTCGAAACGGTAGAGCCAGGCGGGGGCGCCGCCCTGCGCGGTCTTTCGCCGGGCGAGCTCGCGCGCGTACAGGCCGCGCGGATGATCGGTGCAGATGAGGATGTAGAGGTCCCACGGGCGCGCGTCCGGATAGGCGTCGCGATAAGCCGCGACGACCTGGGGGGCGTCGGCGTCGCTACGCAGCCGCACCGCGATCCGCTCCCGCAGATCCGTCTCCGTCATGTCGAGCGGCATTTCGCGGTTCTGCCACCACAGCGTCTCCTCGGTGCGGTTGTAGCCGACGACTACCGGCACGTCTCTCGAGATTTCGGCCGCGGCGGGGTCGAACGGATGGACGGGGATGGCACGGCCGTCCAGCACCGGGGTGCTGGCGGTCATGCCGACCACGTATTCCTCCGGCTCGAAGTCGCGGGACGCCTCGGTGAACGCCGCGAACAGTCGTTCGGTCGGGACCGTCTGCAGGTCTCGGGCCTGGTTCGCGCGCAGGCCGAGCTTCCCGAGCAGCAACTCCGCCTCGCGGGTCGCATCGCTCGGACTGCGCACGCGCAGCACGGCGCCGCTCTGGATGATCGCCCGGTGGAACAGCCCCTTGCCCGCAGGCATCGCCAGCAGCGTCGAGACCTTCCGCCCGCCGCCCGACTCGCCGAATACCGTCACCCGGCCCGGATCGCCGCCGAACCTCTCGATGTTGTCGCGCACCCATTCGAGCGCGCCGACGATGTCGAGCATGCCCGCGCAGCCGGACCCGGCGAACTCGTCGCCGGCCAGCTCGGCCAGATACGCGGACCCGAAGATGTTGAGGCGGTGGTTGATGGTGACGACCACCACGTCGCCCGTTGCGCACAAGTTCACGCCGTCGTAGGTTGGGGACGACCCCGAGCCGCTGCTGAAGCCGCCGCCGTGCAGCCAGACCATGACCGGCCGTCGCCCGCCGTCGCCGAGCCCCGGCGTCCACACGTTGAGGAACAGGCAGTCCTCGCTGGAGACGGGATGGGATCGGCTCTGCGGAGCCGCCGCGCCGTACTCCAGGGCATCGCGCACGCCGGTCCACGGCATCGGCGCTACGGGCGGCATGAACCGGTTCCGCCCGCCCGTCGGCCCGCCGTAACGGACACCCTTGAAGACGTGGACACCCGCGCGCACGGCGCCGCGGACGCGGCCCGCCGTCGTTTCGACCGTCGCGCCCGAGGCGCTCTCCTGACCCCGGGCGGATGTGATCAGCGTCGGCGCACCCGGCAGCATCCGAGCCGCGCCCCCAGCGACGGTGAGACTCGACACCCGGCGCAGGAACGTCCGCCGGCTCCAGGAATCGGGGACCGCGGATACGGGGCGGCTGTGTTTCGGTGCCGTCATGCTGCACGCCTCCTTTGTCATCGGGTTCAGCCGTTGCGCTTCTCGACCGTCATCGGTGCGGAGCCGGCGGCGCGAGTTCGACCGGCGGCGGCCAGCGTCCATGCAGTGAGATTACCTCACAAGGGCCCTTGAGTAGCAAGAGCGCCCGCCGGGGCCGCCGCCGGCCGGCGGCCCCGGCATGGCGGGTTCCGGCGCATGGCCCCCGGGACGGGTCGTCGTCTCGTCCGCCAAGAGGCCGGTGTCAATTGACAGGTGACGCCCGACAGTCTAGATTCTTTGTCGATGATCCTGTCGTTCCGGCATCGAGGCCTGGAGGCGCTCTACGAGGGCCGGACGGTACGCCGCGTCGCCACGGAGCACGTTCGGAAGCTCAACAGCCCGTGGCGAGAGTCCCCGCTGCATTCGAGCGGCGATGCATCCCGCCTGACTGCGTTGTTCGTCGGTTCCATATGCCCAATATGCGCCCTCCTCACGCCTTGTCAGGCGGGCGCCTCGCCGCTCTCGGTGCAACGCGGGGTTCTCGCTATACGGGCTGTTATGGACATCCTGGCCGCCCTGGACCGAAGCCGCAAACCGGTGGACATGGACCTGCCGTGGTCCGCCTGCACCCGCTGAAGGGAGAGCTGGCAGGTCACCATGCCGTCCGGGTGTCGGGGAACTGGCGGGTGACGTTTCGGTTCGAGGAAGGACAGGTGATCGACGTCGACTACGTCGACTATCACTGAAGGGAGAGCTGGCAGGATCGGGGAACTGGCGGGGACGTTTCGGTTCGAGGAAGGACAGGTGATCGACGTCGACTACGTCGACTATCACTGATGGAGGTGGAGCGGTGACCATGCCCCCGCACCCGGGAGGAATCGTAAGACGCCAGTGTCTGGACCCGCTCGGTCTGTCGGTGACGGAGGCCGCGGCCGGTCTGGGGGTCACGCGCCAGGCCCTGTCGGACCTCGTCAACGAGAAGGGGGGCATTTCGGTCGAAATGGCGATCCGGCTTTCGAAGGCGTTCGGGTCGTCACCCGAGACGTGGCTCGGTATGCAGACGGCGTATGACCTCTGGCAGATGCGGGCGCGTGCTCGCGAGATCGAGGTCCGGCGATTCAACGTCGCGTAGGGATATCGGTGGCCCGCATACGACCGGCATCTCTTCCTCGTCAAGTGCGGAAGAACGACGTGGTGGCGACAGAAACCGTCTACCCTGCCGCGCCGGCGGAGTCGTTGCGGTCACGGAGCACGACGGGCTGGCCGTGCGGGGTGTGGCGATAGGCGTCGGCCCAGGCCCGCTTGCGAACGTCGAGCGCCGGTGCGTCGGTCAGGCCCCTGGCGGCGGCGAGGCGTTCGAGGGCGGCGACCCAGTGGTGGTAGTAGCGCGAGCCGTCGTCCGGCTCGCCGCGCGCGGCCGCGTTTCGCAGCTCGTCGGCGAGGGCGCCGGTCCATTCCTTCCAGGTGAAGTGGCCCTGTTCGTTGAGGGTGACCGCGAGGGCGAACGCCTGCGCCTGCCATGGCGCGGCGAACACCGGGCCGTCCTCGCCCCGCGGGAGCGGCGGGAGGGCGGCGAGCCGTTCGGCGTCGAGCCGCGGCGCGCGTAGCGAATGCTCAGGCCGGCTCAAGATGGTCCTCCCAGAGGTCGGCGTAGACGGAGTCGCGCGTGGATGCGCGCTCTCCCCAAAGGTCGCGCGCCGCGAAGCGCACGGTGTAGACGTGCTGCGGGGGGCGGTCGAGCGCCTGCCCGGCCTCGTCGGTGTCCTGCAGCGCGTACACGCCGTTGTCGCGGGTCACGACGCCGGTCTTGCCGCGCGTGTAGCGCGGCAGGCGCGTATGTCCGGGGGGATGCAGATTGCGCGCGCGCACGTCCTGCCCGGGCCGGAACCGTGCGGCCACGGTGGCGTCCAGTCGCCCCGGGCCGGAAGGGCGCGCGGCCGGCCCGGGACGGAGGGGCGGCCCCGGCGGCCCGGGCCGCGGCCGTCCCGTCTCGAGCTCGGCCTGCGTCACGAGGCCGCTGCGGAGGAGCCGGTCGGCCGATATCGTGAACCAGCGCTCGTAGTACGACATGCAGAGGTAGTCGGCGGGGGGGATGCGCTCGAGGTCGTAGCGGAAGCTGCCCCAGCCCGGCACCCGGTCCTTGGGCCGGAGGGCGGCGCGGATCGCGAACACGCGGCCCTCCCAGGGGTGGTGGAAGACGGGTTCGTTCGGCTCGGGCTCGACGGCGCCGAAGCCGTCCATGCCGCCCATGTCGTGGATGCCGTTCATGCCGGGCTCCCGGCCGCCGCGGCCGGAACGACGGCGACGCCGATCATGGCGTCGCGCGAGACGAGCCCGGCCAGCTCGTCCGCGGTCATCCCCTCGGTGCCGGGGGGGCGTTCCGGCAGCACCAGGTAGCGGATCTCCGCGGTGCTGTCCCAGACCCGCACCTCGACGTCGGCGCCGATGTCGAGGCCGAACTCGCGCATCACCGCGCGCGGCTCGATGACCGCGCGCGACCGGTAGGCGTCGGACTTGTACCAGACCGGCGGCAGCCCGAGCGTCGGCCACGGGTAGCACGAGCAGAGCGTGCACACGACGAGGTTGTGCACGTTCGGGGTGTTCTCGACGACCACCATGTGCTCGCCCTGGGTGCCGCCGAACCCGAGCTCGGCGATGGCCGCCGTCGCGTCGTCGAGCAACCGGTTCTTGTAGGCGGGATCGGTCCACGCCCGCGCCACGACCTCGGCGCCGTTTCGGGGGCCGATGCGGTTCTCGTAGGCGTCGACCACCTCGTCGAGGGCGGCGGGGTCGACCATCTGCTTGTCGACGAGAATCGACTCGAGCGCGCGCACGCGCAGCGCGATGTCGTCCGGCACGACCTGGTGGTCGTGATGGTGGTCGTGGCCGTGCGTCTCCCCGCCGGTCGGGCCGTTCTCTGATTTCGCCATGTCAGCGCACCCGGGTGCTGTGGGCCGAGACGCACTGCCACCGGCCGCCTCGCCGTATCCAGACGTCGGTGTAGCGCAGCGTCAGCTCGGCCTCCTGACCCTGGCGGAGGCCGACGATGTTCAGGGTGAACCAGACCACCGCGGTGTCCCTGTAGATCGCGACCCGGAAGTCGTCCTGGACGGCGGAAACCACCTGCTGGTTGAAGTTGGCGATGAGCTCCAGCTCGTGCGCCTTGTCGCCGAGGCTGCCGTCGTCGTAGGTGCCGCGGAACTCGTCGGCGAGGATTCCCTCGACGTAGTCCGCGTCCTGGCTGTACACCGCGGCGTTCCAGCCGCGCTCGAGCTCGATCAGGGTCTCGCGGGTCGATTGGGCCGATTGCGCGGCCGAGGTCGACGCCGCGGCGAGAAGGGCGGCGGCGAGCATCCAGGACAGCGGTCGGCGGCAGGTTCGCATCGTCGGCGTTCCTTTCGATGGGTGCGGCGTCTCCGCCAGTGCGGGGGAGCCGGTTGGCCACGGGCTCCAGCGAGGTGCTTTTCGCCCGGAGAATCACCGCCGGCGGTTCCGCCGCCCCTCGGCGGCGCTGCCGCCTCCTTGGCGGCGCTGCCGCCCGAGTCAATCCTCCAGGGCGCAGACTACGGCAGCTCGCGGACCCAGATGTTGCGGTAGCTCACGTCGTTGCGGTGGTCCTGGAGCATGATCGGCAGCCGGTCCGCGTGCGCCTCGTAGCGGGGCACGCCGCGGAAGACGGTCGGCCCCTCCAGCGTCACGTGGTTCTGCACGAGCACCCCGTTGTGGAGCACGGTCATCGCGGCGCGACGCTCCAGGTCGCCGTCGGCGCCGAACCGGGGGGCGGTGAAGATGATGTCGTAGGCCTGCCATTCCCCCGGCGCGCGCGAGGCGTTGACGAGAGGAATGTGCTGCTTGTAGACGCTGGCCGCCTGCCCGTTCACGTAGGTCGGGTTCTCCCACGAGTCGAGCACCTGCACCTCGTACAGGCCCATCAGGAACACCCCGCTGTTGCCGCGGCCCTGGCTCTCGCCGACGATCTCGGTGGGGGTGCGCCACTCGACGTGGAGCTGCACGTCGCCGAATCCCCGCTTCGTCGTCAGGCTGCCGGCGCCGGGACGCACGGTCATGGCTCCGTCCTCGATCTTCCACCGGGCCTCGCCGTCGCGGCCCCGCCATTCGGACAGGTCCGTCCCGTCGAACAGCACGATGGCGTCGGACGGCGGGTGACCGTGGCGGCCGGGGTCGACCGCGGCCGGTGCCGGCTTCCACACCTCGGTCTCCTCGGGCGGTGGCAACGCCTGTCCGGCCGCGGCCGCTCCCGAGACGAGAAAGACGGCGGCGAGATACGCGGAGCGGCGAAGGAACCATGCGGTCATCAGTCGTCTCCCGTGTCGGTGTCTGGCGCCTACACCTGCGGCAGCGTCCAGGGTGCGCGGTACGGCGCCTTCAGCATCGTGTTGGCGGGGCTGTCGGCCTTGCCCTCGAACGTCTGCTTCTTCGCGTCCCAGACGACCTTGCCGCCGGTGCGGAAGGCGATGTTCCCGAGATGGGCGTTCACCGCGGCCAGGCTCGCGACGTCGGCGTTGCAGACCGGCTGCTTCCGCGTCCGCATGCAGTCGATGAAGTTCGCGGTGTGCTGGTCGAGCCCCCGCTCGGCCGGGTTCGCCACCACGCGCGGCCGTCCCGGCATCTTGTAGCCGACCGGGCGCCGGTTCTCGAGCCGCTCCTCGGGGTAGAGCTCCCAGCCCTGGCGGTCGACCACGAGGGTCCCGTTGTTGCCGACGAACGCCACCCCGTGCGCGCGCTGGAACGGCCCGAGCTCGATGCCCGTGGCGTGCTCCCAGGTCATCAGGAAGTCGTCGAACTCGTAGAGGGCGGTCATGGTGTCGGGGGCTTCCTGGGCGTCGTCCGGATAGGCGAACTTGCCGCCGCTCGCCACCACGCTGCGAGGCGCCTCCGCCTGCATGCCCCAGAGCACGATGTCGATGATGTGGACGCCCCAGTCGGTCATCAGCCCGCCCGCGTAGTCCCAGAACCACCGGAAGTTGAAGTGGAAGCGGTTCGGGTTGAACGGCCGCTTCGGGGCGGGGCCGAGCCACCGGTCGTAGTCGACCCCATCGGGCGGGTCGCCGTCGGGCACGTCGGGAACCGGGGGCAGCCAGTTCATGTAGGCCCAGGCGCGCACGCTGCGGATGCGCCCCAGCGCCCCGCCGTGCACGAACTCGATCGCCTCGGTCCAGTGCGGCCCGCTACGCTGCCACTGTCCGCACTGCACGACCCGGCCGTAGTGGCGGGCGGCGGTGGTCATGACCTGGCACTCGTAGATCGAGTTGGCCAGCGGCTTCTCCACGTACACGTCCTTGCCGGCCGCGCAGGCGTCGGCCATCTGCAGGCAGTGCCAGTGGTCGGGGGTGCCGATGACCACCGCGTCGAGGTCGCCGTTCTCCAGCAGCGCCCGGTGGTCGGCGTAGAGGGCCGGCCGCTTGCCGCCCATCGCCTCGAGGTCGCCGGCCCGCCGCTTGAGCACGCTCGGGTCGACGTCGCAGAGGGCGGCGCACTCGACCCCGGGCAGCTTCAGCAGGGAGCGCACGTTGGAGAACCCCATGCCGTTGACGCCGATGGCGCCGATGACGATGCGGTCGCTGGGGGCCACCGCCTGCCGGCCCGCCGCCCGCGCGGGCGGCGTCCACAGGGCGGCGCTCGCACCCACGGCGCCGGTGGCGGATGTCTGGAGGAAGCGGCGTCTCGACAAGCTCATGGCACTCTCCATCGTCGACAGATCACGTCACGGCGGAATGAAGCCCCAAGAATAATCCGGCGACCCGCGGCTTGTCATCCGGGGCGTCCCGCATGCCGCCGCCCGGGTTGCCAGCAACGGCTGCTTTCGTTTACGCTCTGAAGATGGAGGTGTTGATCGACGCTCTCCCCGTGCTCGCCGTCGGCGGGTTCCTCTGGCGCCAGCTTTCCAGCCTGGATCGACGCCTGGGATCCGTCGAGCGAGGGTTGAGCGATGTCGCGCAGCGACTCGCGCGCCTCGAAGGCCGCATCGAGGGCTGGCAGGATCGCCAGCATCCGCCAGTGGCGTCCGCCTGACGCAGACCCTCGGTTTCACTGCCTCCTTCTTCCGGACGACTACGCTTTCGCCTCTCGCGCTCAACTGAAGTAGACCAGCACCGCCGCCACGATGAGGACGATGGCGGCGGAGTGGACGATGTCCGCCGTCGTCCAGGTTCGCTCGCGCGGGGCATCCCCGGCCGCGGGAGCGCCGAAGGTCAGCCCCCGCAGGCGCGCCGGGTCCGGCGGCGCGGTGGCGAGGCTGACCCCGCCGAGAATCAGCACGCTGGCGACGAACAGGGCGAAGCCGAAGTACAGGAAGTTCACCCCGGCCAGCCAGCCGAGCGGGCCCGAGAGCGCGTCGGCCCGCAGCTCGAGCAGCAGCTTCGCCATCCCGAGGACGAACCCCGCCACCAGGGTGCAGATGGCGCCGGTCGCGTTCACCCGGTTCCACAGCAGCCCCAGCAGGAACACCGCCGCGATCGGCGGGGCGATGTACGCCTGCACGTTCTGCAGGTAGGTGTAGAGCCCCGTCGCGAGGACCTGCATGACGGGAATCCACGCGATGCCGAGGCCGACGACGGCGAGGGTGCCCCATCGTCCCACCCGCACGAGCTCGGCCCCGCTCGCCCCCGGACGCACCTTGCGGTAGACGTCCATCGTGAACAGGGTCGAGCACGAGTTGAAGACGGCCGCGAGCGAGCTCATCAGGGCGGCGAGCAGGCCCGCCGCGACGAGGCCGCGCAGGCCGACCGGCAGCACCGCGTTGACGAGGATCGGCAGGGCCTGGTCCGCCTCGGTGAGCTCGAGGCGGCCGCGATTGGCGAGGCCCAGCGCGATCATCCCCGGCACGATGAAGAGGAAGATCGCCGACAGCTTGAGCCACGCGCCCCAGATGGCCCCCCGCCGCGCTGTCGCCTCGTCCTTCGCCGCCAGCACCCGCTGCACGATGTACTGGTCGGTGCACCAGTACCAGAGGCCGACGATGGGCGGCGTCAGCACCATGCCGAGCCAGGGGAACTGCGGATCGTCGAGCGGCTTCCACATGTCGAACAGCTCGCCCCCCACCGCCTCGCGCAACTCGCCCCAGCCGCCGATCTCTGCGAGCCCGAAGACGGTGACCGCGGCCGAGCCCCCGACGAGGACGAACGCCTGCAGCGCCTCGGTGTAGACCACCGCCCGCAGGCCGCCGAGCACGGTGTAGACGCCGGTCAGCACGACCACCGCCGCCGCCCCCGTCCAGAAGTCGAGGCCCATCAGCCCCTGCAGCATCACGCCGCCCGCGTAGACGGTCACCGACACCTTGGTGAGGACGTAGCCCACGAGCATGACCACGGACAGGAACCAGCGGCTGCGCCCGTCGTAGCGGCGCTCGAGGAACTCGGGCATCGTGAAGACGCCGCTGCGCAGGTAGAACGGCACGAACACCCAGCCGAGCAGCAGGATGATCCACGAATGCAGCTCGTAGTGCCCGAGCACCATGCCGGTGCTGGCGCCCGAGCCGGCGAGGCCGACCACGTGCTCGGAGCCGATGTTCGAGGCGAACAGCGACGCGCCGATGGCGAACCAGCCGACGTGGCGGCCGGCGAGGAAGTAGTCGGCGGCGGTCTGCTGGCGCCGGCGGGCGACCCACGCCGCGATGCCCAGCAGCGCCGCGAAGTACACCCCGACGACGACCCAGTCCAGAGCGACGAAGCGCATCAGGCGGCCTCCCTCCCGCGCGCAGAAACGCGTTCATCTTACGGGACTGGCGGCAGGGGCGATCCGGTCAGGGGACGACGAAGCGTCAGGCGGCCTCCTTCGTGGGGAGAAACGCGTTCGTCCTGCCGGGACTGGCTGCCTCGGCGGCGGCGGCGCCTGTGATATGACAATGCCGCGCGGCGCACCGGGCAGCCCGCGGCAGAGCCTACGTTGCACCAAGGGCTGGCGAGGGCGCCCGCGGGCGCAGGACGCGCGTTCGCGGGCGGAAGACGCCCGATCGTGGCCGGAAGACGCCCGATCGTTGGCCGGAAGACGCCCGATCGTGGCCGGAAGACGCCCGATCGTGGCCGGAAGACGCCCGATCGTGGCCGGAAGACGCCCGATCGTGGCCGGAAGACGCCCGATCGTGGCCGGAAGACGCCCGGCTGACAAGGCGTGACGAGGCGCATATTGGGCATCGCGTGCCCGCCGGTTCCCGGCGCGACGGAAGGAGACGAGTCGAACGATGGCGCGAAAGGTAACGCTGTTCACGGGACAATGGGCCGACCTGCCGCTGGCCGAGCTGGCCCCCAAGGCGAAGCAGTTCGGGTTCGACGGGCTCGAGCTGGCGTGCTGGGGAGACCACCTCGACGTCGACCGCGCCGCCGTCGACCAGGGATACTGCGGCGGGCGCCACGCCCTGCTGGCCGAGCACGGGCTGGGCTGCTGGGCGATCTCGCATCACCTCGCCGGCCAGCTTGTCTGCGACCCGAACGACTCGCGGTCCGACGCGTTCGCCCCCGAGGCGGTGCACGGCGACCCCGAGGCGAAGCGGGCGTGGGCCATCGAGACCATGAAGAACACCGCCCGCGCCGCCCGCAACCTCGGGCTGACGGTGGTGTGTGGGTTCACGGGCTCGCCCATCTGGCACCTGCTCTACTCGTTTCCGCCGGTGTCCGAGGAGACCATCGAGGCCGGCTACCGCCGCTTCGCCGAGCTTTGGCACCCGATTCTCGACGTGTTCGACGAGTGCGGGGTCCGGTTCGCCCTCGAGGTGCATCCGACCGAGATCGCGTTCGACATCGTGAGCGCCCACCGGGCGCTGGACGCCATCGGCCGGCGCGAGGCGTTCGGCTTCAACTTCGACCCCAGCCATCTGCAGTGGCAGGGGATGGAGCCGGCCCGGTTCATCGGGGAGTTCTCCGACCGCATCTACCACGTGCACATGAAGGACGCCGCCGTCACTCTGGACGGCCGCACTGGCCTGCTCTCGTCCCACCTGCCGTTCGGGGCGGCGGACCGGGGTTGGGACTTCCGCTCCGTCGGGCGGGGCGACGTCGACTTCGAGGCGATCATCCGGTCGCTGAACCGCATCGGCTACCGCGGGCCGCTCTCGGTCGAGTGGGAGGACTCGGGCATGGACCGCGAGCACGGGGCTCGCGAGTCATGCGAGTACGTCAAGGACGCCGATTTCGAGCCGTCGGCGGTGGCGTTCGACGCCGCGTTCGAGGAGTAGACATGGCGACGACCGTACGACGGTTGCGCATGGGAATGGTGGTTCCCGCATTGGATTCGGAGCGGAAGTCGCATGAACATATCCGGTGAGGCGCTGGCTGTTTTTCTGCTTCTCATGCCCGGCTTTCTGGCGTCGGCGGTCCTGAACGCGGTCGTCGTGCGTTCTAGGAGAGACCGGGTCGGGAACATCATCGAGGCCTTGGTTTTGAGTTTCGTGATCTATGCCATCCTCACTCCGTTCTTCTGACCAACAAGGACAGCATCGAGTCCATCGTGTTCACGCACTCCGGACCGACGGATGCCGAGTCTCGTACAGGAGGACAATGACAATGGCCGCGAAGCCAAGTGGATCCAAGAAGCTCCAGACCGGCCGTGCGGTTGACAAGAGAGGCTACAGCCCTCCACCGGTCGCGCACGTACAGCGGCCCGCGCCTCCACCAGCGGGACCGCGGCCACGACCGTCCGGCAACGCGCCGCAACGGCCGCAGAACGGCGAGTAGGCGGTTGAGTTCTCCGGATGGCGTACGATTCGTGGGTTTTCGACCTTCGGGGACAGCGGTTGAAGGGCTGGCCAGGTAGGTATGGCAGAGATGGCGACGACCGTACGACGGCTGCGCATGGGAATGGTGGGGGGAGGCCCCGGGGCGTTCATCGGCGACGTCCACCGCCGGGCCGCCTGCATCGACGGGGACGTGGAGCTGGTGGCGGGGGCGTTCGCGTCCGACGCCGCCCGCTCGCGGCAGAAGGGGGCGGAGCTGGGGCTGAACCCCGACCGCACGTACGCGTCGTACGCCGCGATGGTCGACGGCGAGCTCGCGCTGCCGGACGGCGACCGCATCGACTTCGTGTCCATCGTCGCCCCGAACCACGTCCATTTCCCCGTCGCGAAGGCGTTTCTCGAGGCCGGGTTCCACGTCGTCTGCGACAAGCCGATGACGTTCACGGTGGACGAGGCTCGGGACCTGCGCCAGATCGTGCGGAAGAGCCGCCGCGTCTTCGCCCTCACCCACAACTACACCGGCTATCCGATGGTCAAGTTGGCCCGCGACCTCGTGCGTGCGGGCGACCTCGGCCGGCTGCGCAAGGTCGTCGTCGAGTATCCCCAGGGCTGGCTCGCCACCCGTCTCGAGCGGACGGGCATGAAGCAGGCCGAGTGGCGCACCGATCCCCGGCGCAGCGGGGTCAGCGGCTGCATGGGCGACATCGGCACGCACGCCGAGAACCTGGCCGAGTACGTCACCGGCCTGCGCATCGTCGAGCTGTGCGCCGACCTGACGACCTTCGTCCGGGGACGCCGCCTCGACGACGACGGCAACGTGCTGGTTCGGTTCCAGAAGGGGGCGCGGGGGGTGCTGCACGCCAGTCAGGTGTCGGTGGGGGAGGAGAACGCCCTCACGCTCCGCATCTACGGCGAGGAGAAGGGGCTGGAGTGGCGCCAGGAGGACCCCAACACCCTGCGGATCCGGTCGAACGAGAGGCCGGTCGAGGTCTGGAGCCGCGGCCAGGGCTACGTCGCCGCAAAGAGCCCGGCCGCGGCGCGGGCCACCCATCTGCCGGCCGGGCACCCCGAAGCGTTCCTCGGCGCCTTCGCCAACGTCTACCGCAACGCCGCCGACACCATCCGCGCCCGTCTCGCCGGCGCCAAGCCGGACCCGCTGGCCCTCGACTTCCCGACCGTCGACGACGGCCTGCGCGGCATGCTGTTCATCGAGGCGCTGCTCGAGAGCGCGCGGTCCGACCGGAAGTGGACGCGCGTGCCGGCGCGGTGACGGAGGCGCGTCTCTGGAGGCAGCGGCCCGCTATACCACCAGCGCCAACGGGTGTGCAGATCGCGGGCCGGCGGCTCCGCTCGTAGCCTTGGGCGGACGCTGCCCGAGAAACGGTGGCCGCGACTTCAACGTTTGGACGGTCGAGTCACGAGATGAGATCTGCGAACGCGGCGGGTGTGAGGACGGGTGGGCGTTGCGGTTTCCATTCGAGCAGGTCGCGATCGCCAGAGACGATGAACCTGGCTCGATGAACACGAGCAAGCGCTATCAGATAGTCGTCATCGGGATCGCGGGTGTGGACTGCAACTCCGCCAGGATCCGGCACCAGTTCCATGGTGGCCGCGAGCCGGTCGACGAACAACTCGGCAACCGGACGCTCGATCCACCGGCGCAGCCGTGGACGTTCCGTCAGGACTTCCCGAATCTCCGCGAACAACCTGGGACACGCTATCACCGCAAAGGAATCGTGTTCCAGCCAAGTGTCGACGATCCGGCGCGACGGTCCATTGTGGATGGCGGCCGATACGAATACGTTGGCGTCGATGACGACCTTTACGCCGGCACGCTCAACTCCCGATACGTCGGCGTCGAACGGCCCGTACCTCTCCTACCGCTAGCTCGATGGCCTCGTTCTCGCCGAGCTGCTCCTGCGCGTCAGTGTTGTCGGTAGTCTTGTCGCTGATCGCGGTACGGGCATCGCGGGTGAAAAACTCCCGCGCGGCCTGTCGGGTCATGCCCAGCGCGGAGCCGATCTGTTCCCAAGTGGCCCCCGCCGCTCGAGCCGACGCAATCCGGTCTCGACACAACCGTTCGAGCTCGGTCTCACCACGAGCCAACTCACGCAGCGCGTCGAGGGGAGCGGCGGGCAACGCATGCGCGACGATCAGGTCCATTGCACCAGCGTAACATGACGACCAGAGCCGGGGGCTGCTCACGGGATGCCGGTCGTAGGTAGTCGCAGTGCTTCTGCGCCTTCTTGACGGCGCGGAGTGGCGGCGCCCCGAACGGCTTGACGCGCAAGATGGCGTAGAGCCGCTCGAGAATCTCCAGCCCGCGGCTCACCGTGCCGTGGCTCACCTGCAGGTCCTCGCGCAGCGCGTTCACTGACAGCGGCGAGCCCCAGGTCGGTCAACCGACCGCCAGCAACTCGATGGCGCTCACGTCGGTGACGCCCTCGAGGTCGCGCACCTCCTCCCCGACGAGGCGCACGCGATGCTCGCGCGACCAGCGGTGCGCCGACTCCACGGAGTCGCCGACCCACGGCTCGGGGAAGCCGCTCCGGTCGAGGAGCCGATCGATTCCGGCGGCGTCGGCGACGCCGAACTCGGCGACCGACAACGGGTGCAGGCGCAGCAGGTGGTAGCGCCCCTGCAAGGAGTCGCCTCCGTGGCGGTAGTAGTCGAGCCGGCCGCGCTGCCGGGGACGAGTATCCGGAATCCGTCCTGGCGGTCGTAGAGGCCCTTGAGGAAGCCACGCCACCCGCGGAGCTTGTGCAGCTCGTCGAAGACGAGCAGCGGGACATCCGGCAGGCGGCCGCGCAGAATCGCGTCCCGGTGGCGGAGACGGCATCGAGGGTCGCCCCGGTCACCCGCACCTCGCCGCGCCAGTGCCGCCAGCCCCGCGGCGTGTCGCCGGGGTGGAGCGGTGTCTCGCCGGAGGAGAACGACAGCAACTGCTCGGTGTCGGCGGGCCGGTCGCGGCCCACCGCGTACTCCTCGCGCCAGACGACCTCGTCGTTCTTCAGCAGCTCGACCGACCGTATCGGCGCGGTGCCGACGACCCGGCCCTCGACGGCGCGGGACGTCGGCGTACTCGGCCTCCTGCTTCATCGGTGCCGTTGACGTTGACGCGGCGGGTCCCGATCGGAGGAACGCGCAGCGCTCAGTCGCTTCGCGATCGAGGACTTGTAATTGTACCTATTATCTAGTCACAACAGGTCACGTGGATCTTGTCAGCATCGACGCGCGGGACCGCACGCCGATCTACGTCCAGTTGGAGCGCGGGTTGCGGGCGGCGATCGCCGCGGGACGCCTGCAGCCGGGTGATCGGCTGCCGACGGTTCGACAGCTCGCGGTCGATCTGCGCGTCAACGCGAACACCGTCGCGCGCGTGTACGGCGAGCTCGAACGGCGCGGCGTCCTCGAGACGCGGCGCGGCGTCGGTTCGTTCGTCAGCGCTACGCCGGCGCAGGCGCGTCCACCTCGGGAACACGATCGCCGGCTGCGCGCATTCGTCACGCGCCTGCTGGCGGATGCCGACTCGGCCGGCTTCACGATCGACGACGTGACCGCGGCGCTTCGCGCACGTCAGCAGGGAGAATCATGATGGCCTACGGAATCTTCGGAGAGCGTCCGGAACCTCGTCGCGGCCGCTTGCGGCGAATCAACGTCGTGTCGGTCGCGATCCTGCTGGTCTGGTGCGCGATGGCGTGGTGGGGATGGGAAACTACGCGCAGCGCGGTGCCGCCGGTCGCGGCGGTGTTCATCGGACTCGTGTCGATGCAGTCGCCGCGTATCGCGCACCAGTGGGAACGGGGCGTCGTGCTGCGGCTCGGACGCTTCGCCGGGCTGCGGGGGCCGGGGCTGTTCTGGGTCGTGCCGTTCGTCGACGGCGTCTCGGCGTGGATCGACCAGCGCACGGTCACGACGAGCTTCGCGGCCGAGCAGACCCTCACCTCGGACACCGTGCCGGTGAACGTCGACGCGGTGTTGTTCTGGATGGTGCACGACGTCGAGAAGGCGGCGCTCGAGGTCCAGGACTACTCGCAGGCGGTGAGCTGGGCGGCGCAGACGGCGCTGCGCGACATCATCGGCCGGACCACCCTCGCCGATCTCCTGCGCGGCCGGGAACGCATCGAGGCCGAGCTGCAGCAGCTCATCGATCAACGCTCGAATCCGTGGGGCGCCACCGTCTCGTCCGTCGAGATGCGCGACATCGTCATACCGGACGCGCTCCAGGACGCCATGTCGCGCGAGGCGCAGGCGGCCCGCGAGAAGCGGGCGCGCGTCATCCTGGGCGAAGCCGAGATGGCCATCGCCAACTCGTTCCAGGAGGCCGCGAAGGCGTACCAGGAGAACCCCACCGCGCTGCATCTCCGGGCGATGAACATGCTCTACGAGGGTCTGAAGGAGAAGGGAGCGCTGATGCTGGTTCCGAGCAGCGCCGTCGAATCGATGGGCATGGGCGGCCTCATGGGCGCCGCCGCGTTGCGGCAGTCCGGCTTGGTGGGTGGGAGCGACACGCACACTGCCGCCAGCCGGCCGCCGGAGTGAGAGAACGGTAGCGGTCGAGTCCGACGCGAACGTCGGCCGGCAGGCGAGCATGAACCGGAGAGCTGCGATGCCGGGGGATCTCGCGATGGGAAGGAGTTGTCGCACATGGGCAGAACCGCCGGCGCGCACACACGGCTGTTGGCGACGCTTCTCGTGACGCTCGGTGCTGGTGGAGTCGCCGCCCCACAGAACCCGCCGCGGCCGGCCACGCCGTTCGAGCCGATTGCCGCGATCCTCACCGCTTTCGAGCGGCACGAGATCGTCGCCCTCGGCGATCCGCACGGCAACGAGCAGGCCCACGAGTTTCGGCTTGAGTTGATTCGCGATCCGCGATTTGCGGCGACCGTCGACGACATCGTGGTGGAATGGGGGAACGCCCGTTATCAGGACGTGATGGATCGCTTCGTCGACGGCGACGACGTCTCCGATGCCGAGTTGCGCCAGGTCTGGCAGAACACCACGCAACCCGGACAGGGCAACGATCGGCCGGTTACCGAGACGTTCTTCCGGGCGGTGCGGGAGGTCAACGCGCCGCTCCCTCCCGAACGTCGGCTCCGGGTCCTGCTCGGCGACCCCCCGATCGACTGGGAGGCGGTGGAGACCCGGGCGGACCACCGGAAGTGGCTCGAGCTCCGCGACACGCACCCCGCAGCGCTGATCCGGCGAGAGGTCATCGACAAGGGAAGGCGCGCCCTCGTCGTCTACGGCGCGATGCACCTGCAGCGGCGGAATCAGTTCTCCAACTACGAGCTCGTTGAAGACGCGAACCTCCACACGCTCGTCCAGCAGATCGAGCGCGAGGGGGATGTGCGCGTGTTCACCGTCTGGCCGACCGCGGGCGTGGATCTGCAGGCGCTCGAGCCGGGCGTGGCGTCGTGGTCGGCTCGCAGCTTGGCGCTGGTGCGCGGCACCGTGCTCGGCGCGGAGGACTTCACCGCGTTCTCCCCGACGGAGGCGCCCCGCGCGACGATCCGGGACGGCCGGATCGTGCCGATCCCCCGTGAACAGTGGCGCCCGTTGCCCGCCGAGGAGCAGTTCGATGCCGTGCTGTATCTCGGTCCTCCGTCCAGCATGACGAGGTCGCTGCTCTCCGCCTCGCTCTGTCGGGACCCGGCCTACATGGACATGCGGCGGGACCGCCTGTCGCTCCTGGGGATGCAGGGTGACCTGGAGCAGCTGCAGCGGTACTGCGCCCGCGTCGCGCCCTGAACGCCGCTTGGGTTCTGTCGGGCCACGTGCCGGTCAGCGTAGCGCATCGGTCGTGGCTGTGAATGCCAATATCGGTACATATGGCAATCATGCCGACCGCCGGAACCGCATGGGCGACCCGAGGTGGTGGCGGATGACGCCGGAGGCGTGGACCGTGATCGTCGTCGGGATCGGTCTGGCAGGACCGTTCGTCCGCATGGACGTCAGGATCGGTCGCCTGGATGATCATGTACGCGACCAGGGCCAACGGCTTGCACGTCATCGAGGGTAAGGTCGACACGCTCATCTCGGTCTTCGTGAAACCGCCGGGGAAGGCATCGTGACGGGAGAGCCGCCGGCGCAGCGCCGCAGGCTGCGGTCGCCGGGCTACCGCGACGGGTAGCCCCCCACCCAGATGGGACTCGACCACGCCATCGCGTCGTTCACCTGACGGACCCGCACGTAGTAGTAGTCGCCCTGGCGCGGGGTGTCCTCGTCGGTGTGGCTGAAGCTGACGTCGCGCGGGCCGTTGCGGATGAGGCGCCGCAGGGTGACGCGGTCGTCGGGGTAGTCGTCGATGGGCATCGCGCGCTCGATGCCGCCGGCGTTGAGGGTCATCCGCACCCGGGTGGCGGGGATGACGGCGGGCGGCCGGTAGAAGGGCGGCGCCGAGCCGGTCTCGCGCGCCTCTTCGAGGTCGACCACCACCGCCACGCTGGGGCGGATGCCCGACAGCGTGAGCCGCAGCGAGCTGCTGTCGCCGCGCGTATGGGTGGCGAAACGCGCGCCGTTGCCGGTCCGCTCGAGCGACTGGGTGGTCGGGTTCACGAAATCGGTGGCGGAGACGGCATCGACGGTCGCGCCAGTCACCCGCACCTCGCCGCGCCAGTGGCGCCAGCCCCGGGGCGCGTCGCCGGGGTGGAGCGGCGTCTCGCCCGACGAGAAGGACAGCAGCCACTGCTCGCTGTCGGCGGGCCGGCCGCGGCCGACCGCGTACTCCTGGCTCCAGATCACCTCGTCGTTCTTCAGCAGCTCGACCGACCGGATGGGCGCGGTGCCGACGACCCGACCCTCCACCTCGCGGACGTCGGCGTACTCGGCCTCCTGTCCCATCGGGGTGCCGTTGACGTCGACGTCGAGGATGATGCGGTCGCCGGTCGTGGCATAGGTGCGCCGCTGCTTCATGGCGTCGAAGATGGCGTCGCGCGAGCGCTCGGGGGCCATGACCGCGCCGAGGCCGCCGCGCTGCGCGAGCGAGTTGCGGTTGGGCGCGGAGTAGCCGGGGTGGGACAGGTGGTCGTCCGAGGCCGCGATCAGGCCCACCCGGTGGCCGTGCGACAGGTACTGCCGGACGAACCAGTTGAAGGTGCCGTGCATCGACATCATCTCGATCAGCGGCTCGAGCTGCGGGTCCGACTGGCGATAGTCGCCGGGGTTGTGCGCGTGCGGGATCACGAGGACGTCGGCGGGGTCGTAGCGCGCGTGCAGGCCCTGGTAGAGCTCGGACAGAGTCGGGTACTGCACGGCGGAAACCGGGGTCCGGTCGGTCGTGTCCCGGTACAGCACGTTGTGATGGCCGCCGAACCGGGCCGGCCGGGTCCATTCCCAGCCGAGATAGGGGATGAACCGCCCCGGGTCGTCGAACGTCTCCACCGCGCGCTTCGACAGCTCCCACTCCGCGTCGTCGAGCCAGACGTCGTGTTCCGAGTGGGTGACGAAGTCGAGCCGGGCGTCGTCGCGCGCGAACGTCATGAAGAAGTCGATGGTGCCGATGCCCTCGGCGTAGCCGGAGTGGCCGTGGGTGTCGCCCCAGAAGATGCGCCGCTCGGGGTTCTCGACGACGAGGATCGGATTGGCATCGCCCGAGATCGAGCCGTCCTCCGAGCGGATGTCGATCCAGTGCGGTCCCGGCTCGTCGAGCGTGAGGGGCACGAGCGAGATGGCCTCGCCGCCGGGGGTGGTGGCGCGCACGTCGCCGTCCACCCGCACCTCGAACGCGGGGATGTCGCCGGTGGCGCGGTTGAAGAACGCGTCCTCGGCGCGCACCGACAGCTCGAACGGCTCGCCCGGCTCGACGATGCTCGGGGCGAAGCCGTGCACGCCGGCCACCCGCGTACCGCTGACGACGAACGGCAGGATGGGGAGCGGCCGCCACTCGCCGGACGCGTCGAGATCGACGTAGAGGGGCAGCGGCATCCGTGCGCTCGAAGTACCGGTCATCAGCAGCCCCGGCCCGCCGCCGCCGGTGTCGCCGTAGGTGATGGTGACGGTCGCGCCCGGGTCGAGCCGGCCCGAGGCGACCCGGAAGACAAGCGCCGGCTCGGGCGCGCGGAACCCGCCGTGCGGACCGCGCGCCATGTAGACGTCGGTCTCGAACGCCGCGTCGTCGTCGGTGGTGGCGATGGTCACGTACCCCTCGCCGGCGGGGTCGTCGGTCTGGAACGGGCCGTAGTTGACGTTGAAGTGCCGCGCCACCCAGAAGCCGCCGCCGGTCACCACCGCGTGCGTCCCCACCGTCCAGGTCTGGCGGACCGTCTGGTGGCTGCGCGCCTCGAACGGCCCGAGCGACTCGGCCGCCAGCTCGCCGAGGGCGCCGGGCTCGTCGTGCAGCGTGAACTGCCGGACCAGCCGGTCGACGATCGCGCCCTGGACGAGGGCCGCGCGGCCGGTCGGCGGCAGGGTCGACTGCAGCCGCACGCGCGGGCCTTCCAGCCCGACCTCGCCGCCGCCGAGGGCGTAGGCGTCGACCCACTCGTCGAGGATGCGCGCGCGCTCGGCGATCGTCGTCTCGTCGGTGGGGCTCGCCGCGACGTCGGTCTTGAGCTGCTCGACCGCGGCGCGGAGGTTCGGCGTCAGGTAGTCGCCGCCGGCGCCTTCGTCCCCCGGCGCGCCGCACCCAGTTGCCCAGCCCGCCAGCACGAGGGCCAGGGTCGAACGGAGGATCGGTCGCGTCGCGGCTTCAGTCCGGCTGCATCCTGTGCCGCGTGGTTCTCGGTGCGCTGCGCAGTGTGTCATCGACGTATCCAGCTTTCTCCGAGGCCGCAGCAGTGAAGCCAAGCGCCGCCGCCGGCATGTTGTACGGTTCCCGGTCCAGCTCGATCGGCGCCCCGGCGATGTCGGGGTCGGACGCGAACCTGCGGGTCCAAGTGCGGAAGCTCAGCAGGACCACTCGGTGCGCGCCGTCGGCGATGAAGAGCCGGCCGAGGTGGGGTGTTGCGCGGAGCAGGGGAAGAAGCCACCCGGACGGTCGATGCTCACGGCCTCTCGGCCAGCTTCCCGCTGGTCTCGCAACACCCGCGACGGGCGGCTCCGCGCCGCGGCGTCAGTCTTGCAACTCGAACAGGATCACCCGCGGTGCGCCGCCGGCCACGGCCATCCGGTGCGCGCGGCCGGCCGGCCAGAAGTCGACATCCTTGTAGGCGTACGTCACGTCTTCCTCGGCGCCGTCCTCGCCGGTCGTCCGGATGGAGCCGCCCTCGAGGAAGACCGCGACGGTGTCGGTGTTGTGGACGTGGAGCGGCAGGTCCTCGCCGTCGGTCAACGGGACGTCCCAGACCCTCACCCGCTCCACGTCCAGCATCAGGGTCGCCGCGTCGTGCGGAACCGCGGGCGGCAGGTCGGTCCGCGACGCCGGTGCCGCCGGCGGATCGTCCTTCAGGTCGATCATGATCGAGTGCCGCTCGGGCTGGCCGATGCCCTCCTCCTTGTGCGTCACTCCCTTGGGGAGCAGGAAGGTGCTCGGAATCTCGAACGGCGTCTCGCTGACGGTGAACGTCCCGTCCGGCCGCGTCACCCGCAGCGGCCCAAAGCGGAGGAACACGCCGGTCATGTCGTACCGGTGGCGGTGATAGGGCTGCGGCATCCCGTCCGGCCAGACGACCTCCCACACGATCACCCGGTCGTTCTCGAACCGCTTCGTGACCCCCTCGCGCGGATAGGCGTGCGGATACTCCGGCTCGTCTTGCGCCGGCTGCGCCCGGGACGGGCTCGCGCCGGCCGCCAGGAGACCGGCGATCAGCAGGCAGGCGGCCGGACCTGGAATCCGCGTTGGTATGGAAGTCATCGTCGCCTTCCGGGTTCGCGTGTGCGGTGGTCTCTGTCCGCGTGGATCGCGCAATTGTACAGCGTGCTGCCGGCCTGCGCGGTCGGGCGGCGCAGGCCCGGTTCCGCAATGGCATCCGTCCGCAGGAGGGAGTAGTCTGTCAGCCAGGTGAGCCGCCACGGTTCATCCTGCATCCGGCGTCACGAACCGTCCCGGCCGGCGCCTCGGTCGGCTCGGTTCGCGGGGGGAGCCCCCGAAGCGGGTGAGCTTCCGGCCGGTGTCGAGGTCATCCTGGTCATGGCGTGGGGAGGGGAGCGATGTACTACCGGGTCCGCGGGCGGCTTCGTGAGGAGACGGCCGGCGAGTTCAAACGGCTGCTTCGCGACGGCACCATCGCACGGCAGCGACCGGACGGACAGGAGATCGTGGAATCGATGGAGCGCGCCGTCGTCACCGCGGGCGGCGTCGTCGAATGGAGCCAGGTCTGTTACTGTCCGACGCCGCTGCAGCACGAGCGTTCGACCGTCTACGATCGGTTCTTCGACGACATGGCGACCGAGCCCGCCGAGGGGTACCTGTCGCACGACGGCCGTCCGTTCCTGGTGCATCTCGACGAGCTCGCGGACGCGACAGTGCGGCGCCCCGGCCCCTCGGACCCGGCCCGAGGTTGACGGCGGCCGGTGGTCGTCGGGGGCTCGGGACCGCCGCCGTCGACCCGGCCCCGGACGCGTTCAGACCCGGTCGCCCGGCGGCGGGCCGTGGCCGGCCATCGTCGGCCAGGAGCCTGCGCCGTAGAAGAGTCGCGCCAGCGAGACTTTCAACGCGACCGTAAGGTCGCGCGAGCCCGGCCCTCCACCGGCCGCCGAACCCGATCAGAACATCGCTATCGGATTCGCGGGGCTGCCGGTGCCGCGCGCGACGTTGAGCGGCAGCAGCATGAACATGAACTCGTGCCGGCCCTCCTCGGCGCAGGCGTCGGCAATCGGTTCCAGGCGCGCGTTGTCGAGCAGGGCGACGCCGAAGTTGAAGAGCACCCCGTGGACCGGCCACGGCAGGCCGGCCGCGCCCATCCGGGCGTCCATGAGGTCCCAACCGAGCAGCGAGACGTCGTGGTCGCGGATGAACTCGGCGCAGCTCGGGTGCAGGCCGGGCCGCCCCTGGCTGCCGTCGTCGCCGCTCTGCGTGTACGACTCCCAGCCGCTGTGCACGAGCAGGGCGTCGCCCGGCTCGACCATCACCCCCTGGGCGGCCGCGATCGCCTCGAGCTCGTCGCCGCGGACGGGCCGGTCCGCCGTCACGTGGGGCTCGCCGCGGTGGCGGGGCACGTCGAGCAGCACGCCCTTGGTGATGACCCCCGTATTCCAGTGGGTGATGTCGGCGAAGTGGGCGCCCTGGGTCGTGATCTCGACGTCGGGATTGCGGCCCTGCCACATGCCGTCCTCGTCCCAGATGTGACAGAGGGCGTCGATGTGGGTCACGGTGGAGCCGTGATAGATGAAGCCCAGGTAGTCCATGACGAAGCCGCCGCCCCCGCCGAGCGAGCTCTTGGTCATGAAGTGCTGCGGCGGTTCGAAGACGCGGCTGAGCGAGACGGTCCGACCGGTGCGCACGAGGCCGGCGGCGGCGGCGCGCTTCTCGGCGGTGATGAGGTTGATGGCGCCGACCTGATCGTCGTCGCCCCAGCGGCCCCAGTTGCGCCGGTTGCTGTACATTGCGGCGTAGTCGGTGCCGTCGGGCTGCGCCGCCGGCAGGGCCGGCGCTGCCGGCGCCGCTTCCGCCCGGGCCCGGGCGGCCTGGCGGGCCAGGAGCTCCGGGGGAGAAAAGGTCTCGGTTCCGGTGCGGGGTCGGCCCGCGGATGCGGCCAGGGCCGATGCCGGTCGGGCCAGCGCGGCGCCGCCCATCGCGGCCGCGTGCATCAGGAAGCGTCGTCGTGATGAAGCCATGTCCGAGATCCTCCCGCGGCCCCGCTCCGGGGGCATCCCTGGCTGGTTCGAGCCGCGTCGTGGGTTCGCCGAATGGGATGGATTATAGCGTCACCGGACCCGGCTCGTCCCCGGTCCGGTAAACGGCTGACCGGATTGCACGTATCCTAAGTGACAGGCAGGCTGCTCCCATTGAGGGACGGCCGAGAGTCGGGCTCGAACTGACGAGGAGCTGGTGAACGTGGGAGCGAGACGTGTGCATCTGGTGGGGTTGGCAGCGGCATTGCTGGCAGGGGTGGTGCTGGCGGCGACCCCGGCGTGGGCGCAGCGAGCCGCGGTTCCGTCCGGCGGTCCGTTGGCCGGGACGATGGCCGTCCTGCCGTTCGCCAACCTGACGGGAAGCCCGGCCGACGACTGGATAGGCCAGGGCATCGCCGAGTCGCTGGTGGCCGGGTTCCCCGCCGGTACGGCGGTCGTCGTGCAGCGGGACAGCGCTTCCGTCGCGGACATGCCGGCGGATGCGCCGGTATCGGCGGATGTCGCCGTCGACGTGGGCCGCGCCCTCGACGCACCGTACGTGCTGGTCGGCGCGTATCAGCGATTCGGCAGCCAGCTTCGCATCACCGCCCGGGTCGTGGAAGTGGCCACCGGCGATGTCGTCCGCTCTGCGATCGCGGACGGCTCCTCGCACGATCTGTTCGACCTGCAGGACCGCGTGGTGCTCGCGCTGTCGACCCCCGAGACGCCGGCCGGCGGGGTCCGGACCCCGCTGGAGGATCCGCCGGCCGGCGGATCTGCGTTCTCCGAGGGGACTGTCTTGTCCGAGGGGTCGGTATCGTCGGGGAGGGCCGGGTCGTCCGGAAGGCCCGCACCGTTCCCGGTCCGGCCCCCGGCGCCGCGCGGCCCCGGCGAGGTTCGGACGGCCCCCCCGGCCGCTCCCTTCGCGCGTGCGCCGGCTCCGGCGGTGGAGGCCCCCCCGGCCGCTCCCTTCGCGCGTGCGCCGGCTCCGGCGGTCGAAGCGCCGGCGGCGGAGGCCGGCGCGGTGGCGCCCGGCGGTTTCCTGACCGGCAGCGCGTCGGGGCTCGGGGGGTTGATCGACGGACCGCCGGCCCCGATCGCGCCCGAGGTGATGACGCGCGACGAGGCGGGCCGCACCACCGTCCGGGCCATCCGGCTGGCGGCAGGCATCCGCCTCGACGGGCAGCTCGACGAGGCGGTGTACCACACGGTGCCCGCGATCACCGACTTCATCCAGCAGGTGCCCGACATCGGCGCCCCCGCCACCGAGAAGACCGAAGCGTGGGTCATGTTCGACGGCACGAACGTGTACGTTTCCGCCCGGGTCTGGGACTCGGCCCCCGAGAGCCAGTGGGTCGCGAACGAGATGCGCCGCGACACCAGCCAGCTCCGCCAGAACGACACGTTCACCGCCTTCTTCGACACCTTCTACGACCGCCGGAACGGGTTCAACTTCTACACCAATCCGCTCGGGGCGCGCGCCGACCAGCAGTTCACCAACGAGGGCAATCCCAATAGCGACTGGAACCCGGTCTGGGACGTGCGCACCGGCCGGTTCGAGGGGGGCTGGACGGTCGAGATGGAGATTCCGTTCAAGACCCTGCGCTATCGATCCGGGGCGGGACCCCAGATGTGGGGGTTGCAACTGCGCCGTGCGATCCGGCGCAAGAACGAGTGGGTCTATCTGACGCGGCTGCCGCAGTCGGCCGGGGGCGGGAGCGGCTCGGGGGGCATCTTCCGGGTCTCGGCCGCCGGCACCCTGGTCGGCATCGAGCCGCCGCCCGCGAGCCGGAATCTCGAAATCAAGCCGTATGCGATAGGCGGGATCACCAGAGACGCGGTGGGTGACCCGTCGGGCTCGGCCCTCCGCGACGGCAACTACGGCCTCGACGTGAAGTACGGCATCACCCAGAACCTCACCGCCGATTTCACGTACAACACCGACTTCGCCCAGGTCGAGGTGGACGAGCAGCAGGTCAACCTGACCCGGTTCAGCCTGTTCTTTCCCGAGAAGCGCGAGTTCTTCCTGGAAGGGAGCGGCATTTTCGGCTTCGCCCGCGGCGGGGTCGGCGGGGGCTTCGGCGGGTTCAACCGGGGCGGCCAGGGCGGGTTCTTCGGGGGGCTCAATGCGCCCACCCTCTTCTACAGCCGGCGCATCGGTCTGCAGGACGGGTCGGTGATTCCGATTGTCGGCGGCGGCCGGGTCACCGGCAAGGTCGGCCAGTTCGACGTCGGCGCCCTGAACATCCTGACCGACGAGATGGTGCCCACCCCGTCGACGCCGGCGGGGATTCAGGGGACCAACTTCACCGTGGCCCGCGTCCGGCGCGACATTCTCCGGCGCAGCTCGATCGGGGGCCTCTTCACGAATCGCTCCGTCTCGCTGTCCGGCGACGGGGCCAGCCGGGCCTACGGGGTCGATGCCGTCTTCGCGTTCTACGAGAGCCTGCAGATGCTGGGGTATTACGCCAGAACCGAGGTCCCGGGGCGCGTCGGCCGGAACACCAGCTATCAGACCCAGTTCGACTATGCGGCGGACCGCTACGGGCTGCAGGTCGACCATCTGCTGGTCGAGGACAACTTCGTGCCCGAGGTCGGCTTTCGGCGCCGCCACAATTTCCGCCGCACCTACGTGCAGGGGCGCTTCAGCCCCCGGCCCCGGTCGTTCGAGTCGATCCGGCAATTCCGGCTGCAAGGGAGCGTCGACTACATTCTCACCGCCGACACGATGATGCTCGAGACGCGGCAGAACCAGCTGCAGTTCTCGACCGAGCTCGAGAACAGCGATCAGTTCGGGGTCATCGTCAACGAGAACTACGAGCTGTTGCACCGGCCGTTCTCGCCGGGACGGGACCCGATGACGGGAGAGGACGTGCTGATTCCCGTCGGCCAATACGGGTTCACCGACATGGAGTTCCGGTACGTGGTCGGCGCGCAGCGGAGGATGAACGGGTCGGTCGCGGTCAGGCGCGGCGGCTACTTCAACGGCGACATCACCGCGCTGGAGCTCACGCAGGGGCGGATCGCCATCCTGCCGCAGATGTCGATCGAACCGACGCTCTCGCTCAACTGGATCAACACCCCGCAGGGGCAGTTCCGGACTGATCTGGCCTTCGCCCGCATCAACTACGCCTTCAACCCCCGGATGTTCTTCAGCGGGCTGGTGCAGTACAACTCGGCCAGCAACACCGTCAGCAACAACCTGCGGTTCCGCTGGGAATACAGCCCCGGCAGCGAGCTGTTCGTCGTCTACACCGAGGACCGCGACTCGAACCCGCTCATGCCGGACCGCTACACCGAGTTGCGCAACCGCGGTTTCGTCGTCAAGTTCAACCGCCTGTTCCGCTATTGACGTTCCGGTACGCTCCGGGCTGCCCTACGTCCAGTCGGCGAGCGCCGCCGGTGCGTCGAGCGGCAGGGCCTGCGCGTCGCCCGCGTCGTCGAGCGGGTAGGGGTTCGGCGCCCGGCAGAAGATCGACAGCGACCGGACCGCGCCGGCCGGCAAGGCGCGGGCGATTGCCCGTAGCGGGCCGGCGTCGCGGGCGTTCGGGTGCTCGGTCCACTTGGCGTCGGCGAGATGGAACGTTCCTGCTCGGTGCAGCAGGAAATCGGCCTCGCGGGCGCGGTCGCACCAGAAGTGGAAATCCCAGCCGCCGCGCCGGTTGGACTGGGCGCGTCGGATCTCGGCGCAGACGAACGTCTCCCACAGCGCCCCGGCGAGCGGGGACGAGCGCAGAGCCGCGGTCGTCTGCACGCCGCACAGGAATGCCGCGAGGCCCGCGTCGCGGACGTACAGCTTGGGTCGTTTCACGAGCGTTTTGGTCGGGTTCGCGAACCAGGGCTCGAGCAGCATGAGCTGGTGCGAAGCTTCCAGTGCCGACAGCCAGGCGCCGGCGGTCGAGCCGCTGATGCCGGTGTCGCGCGCGAGGTCGGCGCGGTTGAGCAATTGCGCGGAACGCAGCGCCGCGGCTCGCAGGAAGCGCTCGAAGTTCCGCAGGTTCGCGACCTGGAGGAACTGCCGGAGATCGCGTTCCAGATAGGTCGCCACGTACGAGCGGTAGAAGCCCTCTGCCTCGATCTCCAGGTTCTCGTACAGCTCCGGGAAGCCGCCCCGCACCACGAACTGCTCGGCGGTGAGACGCGGATGCGCGGCCTTCGCCTCGGTGAACGAGAGCGGCTCGAGCGCGATGACGGCGGCGCGGCCGGCCAGGGAATCCGAGACCGACTTCATCAGGCCGAGCGGCTGCGACCCCGTCAGCAGGAAGGCGCCGTATCGCCCGCGCTCGCGATCGACGGCCGCCTTCAGATGACGGAAGAGACCGGGCGCGTACTGCACCTCGTCGATGACCACCGGAGGCGGGTGGCGCGCGAGAAAGGTGCCGGGGTCCCGCTCGGCCTGCTCGGCCTCGCTCGGCAGGTCGAGCGTCACGAAGGCGTGTTCGGGAAACAGCCGGCGCATCAGGCTGGTCTTCCCGGTCTGGCGCGCGCCGGTCAGCACCACGACGGGCCGCGTCGCCGCCCTCTGCAGGAGCAGCGGCTCGATCCGTCGATCGATCCACATCGTGTGAATTCTACGATGCCATCGAACGATTTGCACGTTCCGGCGGATTTGGCGGCTGCGTCCGGTCTACGCCCGCTCCGGGCGGCCGGCTACCGCACGACGGTGAAGTCGGCGGCCCACTCGTGGGGGCCCCAGTGCACGACGAGGCGGCCCTGGTCGTCGCCGGTGGGGACGAGGGTGGCGCCGAGGGGCCGGAACGAGCCGTCGGCGCGCGAGTACTCCACCGCGGTTTCCGCCGCGTCGAAGTCCGGATCGTGCTGCGTGCCCCACGAATCGGGTTCGTGGTTGAATACGAACCGCCAGCCCGCGCCCGCCTTGTGCAGCCAGATCCCGTAGGCCCCCGCGAATCCGGGGGCGAGATTGCCGGTGGGGATGTCCGCGTCGCCGAACCGTAGCGGAACGTCGGACTTGAGGCGGAGGACCGGGGCGCGAATCATCTCGACGATGCCCCCGTCCGGGGTCGCGGCGAGGCGCGGGTAGTCCTCGTCCTCGACGTCGATGCTCTTCCAGTACAGCACGGAGATGCGCGCGCCGTCGGGCAGCACGAGTGCCGTTTCGTTGCGCTCGTTGAGCATGTTGCCGCGGGCGATCGCGTCG
This sequence comes from Vicinamibacterales bacterium, assembly GCA_965206705.1. Classification (GTDB taxonomy): domain Bacteria; phylum Acidobacteriota; class Vicinamibacteria; order Vicinamibacterales; family UBA8438; genus JAJEEA01. The sequence continues at coordinate 247,018 of CBDBKJ010000005.1, forward strand.
TTCGAGTCCTCGGCCTCGCGCGGGGTGCCGCGGCCCGAGACCCGCGGCCGGCGGGGCGCCGGCGGCAGCTCCTCGAACCGGAAGTCGGCGCTCCAGGCTTGGCGGCCCCAGCGGAAGGCCAGCCGGCCGGCCTCCGCGCCCGTTGCGTGTATCGACGCGCCGAACGCCGGCGACGCGGCGGCAGTCTCCCGGTGGCTGAGGGGCACGGTGCGGACGTCTCCGCTGTCCGCCGGGCGGATCTCCAGCCGCCAGCCCTCGGCGTTTCGTACGAGCCAGAGCTCGGGATCGGACGGTTCGACCGCTTCCTGATCTTCTGCGCCTTCTTCGTCCCCGCCTTCGTCCTCGCCGGCCGCATCGTCCTGGTCGGCTTCTTCGGCGTCCGCGGCCGCCGCACTCGCCGCGACCTGGGCGGCGAATTCCGCCTCGATCGCCTCGATGTCCGGCGCCAGCGTGCCCAGGCGCAGCGCGCGGTGAGCATCCAGCGTGCCGATCCGGACCCCGGTGCCCGCGAGCAGCTCCGCGTAGGCCGGTTCATCCACCCGCAGGTCGGGGGGGAACGCGACGCTGATCTCCTGTCGTTCAAGCGCCACCGAAACATGCACGAGCCCGTCGGCCTCCATGCTCGGCGGCGGCGTCTGCGCACCGGCGTGCACCGCCGTCAGGGCGGTCAGGCCACAGGCGACACCCCCGGCGAGCAGGGCGGGGCGCACCCGCTGGAGGCGGCGCCGGAAGCGACCGGCAGGATGGTTGTCACCGATGGTCGGCATGCGATGTTCCCCGTAGAAAAAGCGAGGGCGGGACCGATCGGCCCCGCCCTGCTGTGAAACCCGTCCAAACGGCAGCGTCTGGCCGTCAGTTGTCGTCGGTGGTCGGCATCGCCTCGGGGGTCTCGACCTCGGCGTAGCCGATGAACCCGAGCGACATCTCGTCGTCGGTCCGCGGCCCGTAGCCGACGAACCGGTTCGGGTTGAAGCCGCGACGCGACGCTCGCTCCGCCGTGTTGTCGTACCAGAAGTCGACGTCGATGCGGGTGCCCTTCGGCAGCAGCTTCGGCTCCTTGTACTTGTAGGTCACCTGCCAGCTCTGGTCGTAGCGCGGCACGTCGAGCAGCAGCTCTTCGGTGCCGTCGGGGTAGAACGCGGTGTAGCGCGCGGCAACCGCCCGCAGGTGGGCGTGCGGCCAGTAGGTCAGCACCAGCGTGTCCTTCTCGAGGACGCGCGACGACCCGATGCGGTAGTTCGGATGGTTGGGCGGAATCTCGAACCCGCGGTTGTAGAGGGTGTCGTTGACGACCTTGTACTGCACCGGCTCGTCGGCGACCCAGAACGCGACCTCCGGATTGCTCCAGGCGGCCGAGCCCTCGGCCGGCTCCTTGTGGAAGTGCATGTTGAACGAGATGCTCGACCCCGTCTCCAGCAGCACCCCGAAGCCCTCGGGCAGCATGTCGGGCTCGCCGCCCTCGGCCACGCAGCTCAGGAGCTGGCTGTTCGGCACGTCGGCGCCCTCGTCCTCCACCGCCGTTTCGGGAATGAAGGCGTTCGGCGAGATCATGGACGAGCACATGTGGTGGGTGATCTTGTTGTCGCCGACCCGGAACTCCCAGCCCTTGACCCAGGTGTCCTCGGGCAGGATGTCCTCGGTCAACTGCGTGTAGAAGGTGATGTTGATGTCGTAGATGTCGTCCTCGACCAGATACGGTTCGGGCATCTTGACGACGAAGTCGGGGGTGCCGAGGGTCCAGCCGTCGTTGGCGTCCTCCGCGAATTGCCGGGCCGGCGGGGCGTGGGCCATGTCGCCCGCGGGCGCCCCGGCCTCGACCCAGCGCTGGATGGTGTCGATCTCGGTGTCGGTCAGGCCGCGCTCGTTCTCGAACACGCCCTTCGGGGCCGAGGCGAACCACGGCGGCATCTCGCGCGACTCGACCTTGCTGGCGATGGCGCGGGCCCAGGGCCGCGTCTCGCGGTAGTCCATGAACGACATCGGCGCGATGAGCCCGCTGATGTTGGCGCCGGACGGCCGATGGCAGGTCTGGCAGTTCTCCTGCATGATCGGCAGCACGTCCTTGTAGTAGGTCACCGCGGCCTCTTCGCCATTCTCCGCGTAGCCGGGGGCGGAGAAGGCCGAGACCATGCCGAACGCGAGAAGAACGACGAACATGCGAGTGAGCTTCATTCAGGGTCTCCTTGGGCGGCCCGATTCGCGTGCGTATCGCGTAGAGATGGATTCGTCAGGATGCTTGTACCACAGCGCGGGGCCGGCCGCAAGGGGAACCGCCGGGAGCCGGCTCTCAGGGGCTCGGCACCCGCTCGACGAGCTCGGTGAACCAGTTGCCGACGTAGACGAGCTCCGTGGGGCCGTTCCGCGGGTCGTCGTCCGACGAATCCTCCGCCGCCTCCATGACGATGACGAAGCGTTCGCCGTCCGGCGCGACGTCCCATTGCCGGAAGAGCCCTCCGAGCTCGATGCCGCCCGGCAGCTCGAACAATCGTTGGGGGCGCGACGGCGTGAACGTCGGGTCGCCGGCGTAATCGACCGCCATCATCGCCCTGCCGCTCCGAAAGGCCGTGACGTAGAAGAGCTCGCCGCCCCGCGGCGACCACACCGGCGAGAAGCCGGCGCCCTGCGACACCTGCCACTTCCCGTCGTCGACGTTCGGAAAGGGCCGCACGAAGATGGCCGGTAGACCCGACTCGTTCGACTGGTAGGCGATCCACCGGCCGTCCGGCGAGACGGCCGGCGACGCCTCGGCGAAGGCGGTCGCGATCAGCGGTTCCGAGACCCCGCCGCCGTCCGGCGACAGCAGGTGGATGTCCACGTCCGTCATGGCCGTCGCGTGCACGACGACGAGCGTGTCCGGGGTGTCCACCCACGCGGACGCCATCAGCAGGGGGCCGGTCGCGGTCAGCCGCTCCACCTGCCCCGTGCCGTCCGCCGCCTTCAGGAACAGCCCGAATCCGTCGGGCTGCGCGGCTGCGAACACGACGCGCCCGCCGTCCGGCGACCACAACGGATTGGCGTTCCATCCTTCGAACGTCAGGCGGTTCGACGCCTCGCGAGCGATGTCGTAGATGATGACGTCGGCGTCGCTGCCGTCGGCGGCGGTGACGGCCAGCGCGATGCGGGCGCCGTCCGGCGAGATGCGCGGCGCGCCGTAAGCGCGCGGGGGCACCCGCACCGGTTCCTCCCGCCCCGCGCGGTCCATCCAGGCCAGGGTTCGGAGGCTCTCGGACGGGTCGAAGACCCGGGCCGCGTAGACGAGCGTGCCGTCGGCGGACCAGGCGCTGTCGCCGGCGTCGGGGACGACGGCGACCGGCGGACCGGTCAGCTCGAGGCGTTCGGCGTCGAACGGGGCGGCCAGCAGGGTCGCGGTCCCGGCCCCGGGTCTGCCCGGCGCCGGCCGGGTCGCCTGCCGGAGCAGGAGGTGGCCGGTCGGCGCATAGGTCGCGCCTGTCACCTCCGACGCCACGATCCGCGGTTCCCCGGCGGGCAGCGACACCGCCTTCAGGTGCGTTTCGCCGTCGGGCAACGCCTCGACGAACAGCAACGCGGAAGAGCCGGGAAGCACGTGGGGCGTCATGCACGCGGCCAGCTCCGGAACCGCCCCGGCCGGCAGCACGGGCTCTGGCGTCCCACCGGCGGCCGGCACACGCAGCAGGCCGCCGAGGGCCCCGACCACGATGCGGTCGTCGTCGCCCCAGCTTCCGCCCATCGCGGACACGTTCTCGGCGAGTCTCATCGGCGTGCCGCCGGAGGCGGGAGCCTTCATCAGAGCCCAGCGGGGTTGGAGGCGTTCGGACGGTCCCGCCGGTCCGGTGCCCGCGAAGAAGCCGATCCAGGTCCCGTCCGGCGAGAAGAACGGATCGAGCGCGCCCTCCGCGCCAGCCAGCGGCTGGGCCTCGGGTTCGTCCAGGCGGCGGACCATCAACTGCCGGCTCCGGCCTGCGCGGCCGACGTAGGCCAGCGTCGAGCCGTCCGGCGAGAGCGCGAAGGTGGTGCCGCGCGCCATCGGGGACGACAGGTCGAGCGACAGGCGCCGGACGTCGGGCGGCGCCGGTGACGGCGCGAGGGTCCAGAGCGCTGCCGCCGCGGCGATCCCGCCGATCGCCAGCCCCGCCCCCGCCCACGCGATTCGCTGCCGCCACCCGGGCGGCGGCGATGCGGCCGCGGCGCCTCCGCCGCCGGTCGGGGCGGCCTCCGGCGTGCGCGCCGCCTCGAGATCGCTGATCGCCTCGCCCGCGTCCCGCATGCGCCGCCGCTGGTCCCGTTCGAGGCAGCGGCGCAGCAGCCGGGTGACGGGAGCGGGAGTCGACGGCGGCAGCGCCGACAGGTCGAGATCGCGGTCGATCACGCGGGCCAGCACCTGCGCCACCGTCTCGCCGGCGAACAGGCGCTGGCCGGCGAGCATCTCGTAGAGGACGACCCCGAACGACCAGAGGTCGCCGCGCGTGTCGGCCGGCTGACCCTCGGCCTGCTCGGGCGACATGTAGGCCGGGGTCCCCATGATCAGGCCGCCGCCCATCCGGGTCACCGACGCCGTGAGCGTCGCCGACTGTGACGGGTCCGCGCCGGGCGCCGGGGCCGGGTCGAGCGCCTTGGCCAGGCCGAAGTCCAGGACCTTGACGGTCCCGTCCTCGCGCACCTTGATGTTGGCCGGCTTGAGATCCCGGTGGACCACGCCCGACTCGTGCGCGGCCTGCAGGGCCAGGGCGATCTGCCGGGCGATGGACAGCACCCCTGGGAGAGGGATCGGGCCCTGCTCCAGGCGGTCGGCGAGGGTCGGACCCTCGACCAGCTCGAGGACCAGGGCCCGCGCACCCCCGGCGGTCTCCTCGACCCCGTAGATCTGCGCGATGTTCGGATGGTTCAGCGAGGCGAGGACCCTGGCCTCCCGCTCGAAGCGCGCCTGCCGGTCGGGGTCGGTGGTGAAGGCTTTCGGCAGCACCTTCAACGCCACGTCGCGTGCCAGGGTGGCGTCGTGGGCGCGATGGACCTCTCCCATGCCCCCGACCCCGAGCGTGCCGGTGACGTCGTAGGCGCCGATTCTGGTGCCGGGCGTGAGGGGCATGTCAGGGTCCGATGTTCAGGCAACGCTACTCGGGGCGCATCCGGCGGGTCGTGATAACGGGCACGGAATGCAGATCCACCTGCAAAGACCCTCTCGCCTCCTGCAATCTTCCGCCCTAACGCGTTGATCCGAAATGATATCCGGGAAGCGGCAGCGAGGTCGCGGTCCGATTGACACGGTGCGGGCGTTCGGCCAGACTATCGGGGACTCGACCGGTGGCGAATCGACGTTCACAGCCGCATACTGCCGACATGCTTTCTCGTCACGCCCGTCGGGGTCCGGCGGCTCGTCGTCGCGCCGGGATTCCGCCGCGCCCGGGTTCGGTCGGGCGTCCCGGGGGCGTTCAGGGGGGCTGACCGACGATGCTGGTTGCGCATGGATTCCGTCTCGGGCCGACCGCGGTCCTGGCCGCGCTGCTGGCGCCGGCCCTCGCCGCCACCGCGGCGGTTGCCCAGCCGGCCGCCGGGGCCGACCTGCTCGCGGCCACCGTCGACCGCTACTGCGTGGCCTGCCACAACGATCGGCTGCGCACCGCCGGGCTGAGCCTGGACGGCCAGGACCTCTCCGCGGTCGCGCAGCACGCGGAGCTGTGGGAAAAGGTGGTGGCGAAGCTGCGCAACCGGGCCATGCCCCCGGTCGGCCGTCCGCGGCCCGACGCGGAGATCTACGACGGGGTCGCCGGGTGGCTCGAGACCGAGATCGACCGCGTCGCCCTCGGCGCCCCGAACCCGGGACGCACGCAGGCCGTGCATCGTCTGAACCGGGCGGAGTACGCCAACGCCGTCCGGGATCTGCTGGCGCTGGACATCGACGTCGACAACCTGCTGCCGGCCGATGACTTCGACGAGTACGGCTTCGACAACAACGCCGACGTGCTGACCGTCTCGTCCGCCCTGATGGAGCGGTATCTGTCGGCCGCGCGCAAGATCGGGCGGACGGCGCTCGGCGAGACCCCGCTGGGGCCGGCGACCGAGACCTACAAGATTCCGATCCTGCTGTTGCAGGACGACCGGATGAGCGAAGACCTCCCGTTCGGGTCGCGCGGGGGCATCGCCATCCGGCACGTCTTTCCCGTCGACGGCGAGTACGATCTCCAGATCCGCCTCCACCGGAACTACGTGAACTACGTGCGCGGCATGGGGTCGCGCCACGAGCTCGAGGTCCGGCTGGACGGCGTCCTCGTCCGCACGTTCGTCTTCGGCGGCGAGGAGCCGGAGGGAGTGCAGGCTCCGGCCAGCTACGGCGGCAACCAGTTCGGCGACCCCGAGTGGGAAGAGTACATGCTCTTCGCCGACGCCAACATGCGGGTGCGCTTCCAGGCCCAGGCGGGCCCGCGCGTCGTCGGGGTCTCGTTCGTGCGGCGGTTCACCGAGCCCGAGGGAGTGCTGCAGCCCCGCCAGAGCGTGTTCGCGGTCGCCGTGAACGAGATGCGGGACGGCAACGCGGCGGTCGAGCACGTCGTCGTCGGCGGCCCGTACGCCGCGCGGGGGCCGGGGGATACGCCGAGCCGCCGCGCCCTGTTCGCCTGCCGGCCCGAGAGCGATGCGGCGGCCGATGAAGAGCGGTGCGCGCGGACGATTCTCGGTTCGCTGGCCCGGCGCGCCTATCGCCGGCCCGTCGATTCGAACGACCTCGACACCCTGATGCAGTTCTACCGGGCCGGCCGCGACGGCGGCAGCTTCGACGCCGGCATTCAACTCGCGCTCGAGCGCGTTCTCATCGCCCCGGACTTCCTGTTCCGGGTGGTCCGCGACCCCGTCGACGCGGCGCCGGCGGCCCCCTACGCCCTGAGCGGCCTCGACCTCGCGTCGCGGCTCTCGTTCTTCCTGTGGTCGAGCGGCCCCGACGACGAGCTGCTCGCCCTCGCCGAGGCGGGCGGGCTCGCCGACCCGGCGGTGCTCGAGGAGCAGGCGCGGCGCATGCTCGCCGACCCGCGGGCGACCGAGCTGGTCCGCAACTTCGCCGGCCAGTGGCTGTACCTGCGCAACCTGCGTAGCGTCGTGCCCGACGCCATCACCTTCCCCGAGTTCGACGAGAACCTGCGCGCGGCCTTCCGGCAGGAGACCGAGCTGTTCGTCGACAGCCTGCTGCGGGAGGACCGCAGCGTGCTCGATCTGCTCGGCGCCGACTATACGTTCCTCAACGAGCGGCTCGCCGCCCACTACGGCATCCCCGGTGTCTACGGCAGCCATTTCCGGCGGGTCCGGCTGGACGACGAGCTGGCCGAGCGGCGCGGCGGCATCTTCGGGCACGGCAGCGTTCTGACGGTGACCTCGTATCCGAACCGGACGTCGCCGGTCCTGCGGGGCAAGTGGATGCTGACCAACATTCTCGGGACGCCTCCACCCCCGCCGCCGGCCGACGTGCCCGATCTGCCGGACCGCGGCGAGGACGGCCGGGCCGCCACCGTGCGCGACCGGCTCGCGCGCCATCGCGAGAGCCCGGCCTGCTCGGTGTGCCACGCGCCGATGGACCCGCTGGGGCTGGCCCTCGAGAACTACGACGCGGTGGGGCGCTGGCGCACCACCGGCACCGCCGGCCTGCCCATCGATTCGTCGGGGCAACTGCCGGACGGCACCGCGTTCCGCGGGCCGACCGGCCTCCGGTCGCTGCTGTTGGAACGGCGGCACCAGTTCGCCGGCACCCTGACCGAGAAGCTGCTGGCGTATGGGCTGGGGCGGGGGCCGGAGTACTACGACCGTCCCACCGTGCGGGCGATCACCCGCGAGGCGGCTTCGAACAACTACCGCTGGTCGTCTATCATTGTCGGCATCGTGAAGAGTGCACCGTTCAGGATGCGGAGGTCAGAATCATGATCGTCACCCAGAAGGCGCTTCCCCGTCGTACCGTGCTCCGAGGGCTCGGAGCCTCGCTCGCGTTGCCGTTGCTCGACGGGATGGTGCCGGCGTTCGCGGCATTGCGCACGACGGCGGCGGCGCCGGTGCGGCGTCTCGGCGTGGTGTACGTCCCCAACGGGATGATGATGCCGCACTGGACCCCGCCGACCGAGGGCGCCGGCTTCGAGTTCCCGACCATCCTCAAGCCGCTCGAGCCGTTCCGCTCGCACGTCCAGGTGTTGTCCGGCATGCACGGGGTGGAGAGCGAAGGGGCGCACGCCCGCGCCTCGACCCGGTTCCTCACCGGGATGCCGTCGAAGCCGGACGACGGCTCGGACCTGCGGGGCGGGGTCTCGATGGACCAGCTCGCGGGCCGCGTGCACGGCCGCGAGACGCAGCTCGCGACCCTCGAGCTCGCCCTCGACGGGCGCGACTTCGCGGGGTCGTGCGACGACGGGTTCAGCTGCGCGTACACCAACACCATCGCGTGGGCCAACGACGTGACCCCGCTGCCGATGGAGAACAACCCGCGGGCGGTGTTCGAGCGCCTGTTCGGCGACACCGGCAGCACCGACCCCGCGATTCGCCGGGCGCGGCTCGAGAAGGACGCCAGCCTCCTCGACTCGGTGACCGACCGCGCCGCGGATCTGTCGCGCGAGCTCGGGGCCGGCGACCAGGCGAAGCTCAGCCAGTATCTCGACGCGGTGCGGGACATCGAGCGCCGCATCCAGATGGCCGAGGCCCAGAGCGACCGCGAGCTGCCGGTGGTGGCCCAGCCGGCCGGCATTCCCGACAGCGTCGGCGAGCACGCGAAGCTGATGTTCGATCTGCTGGCCCTCGCCTACGAGACCGACCTCACGCGGGTCGTGACGTTCATGATGGGTCGCGAGATCACCGGTCGCACGTATGCCGAGATCGGGGTGCCCGACGCCCATCATCCGATCTCGCACCACCAGCGCGACCCCGAGAAGCTCGCCAAGCTGACGAAGATCAACCAGTACCACGTGCAGCTCTTCTCGGCCTTCGTCGACCGGCTCGCCAACACCCCCGACGGCGACGGCACGTTGCTCGACCACTCGATGATCGTGTACGGCGCGGGCATGGGCGACAGCAACGCCCACGCCTCGACCAACCTGCCGATTCTCCTCGCCGGCGGTGGCGCGGGCACCGGCGGGCGGCACGTCCGGTACTCGGAGGATACGCCGCTGGCCAATCTCCACCTCAGCCTGCTCGACAAGATGGGCGTCCCCATCGAGCAGCTCGGCCACAGCAACGGTCGGCTCGCGCTCGAGCCGCTGTCCGGCGTGTAGGAGTCTGCGCCGCAGAGCGGCGAGGAACTCCTGAAGGGGTGGTTGGGGCGGCGGCGGAGCCAGACGGCGGCGGAGCCGCAAGGCGGCGCTTCCCGGGCTGGCCCCTGCGCCGCGGAGTGCACCTGAACAGGGCCGGTTCCCCGAGGGACCGGCCCTTCGTCGTTCCAGCGCGGAGGCATGGCATGCCGACGACGGGCTTTCTCGGGACCCGGGCGGACGCCCTTGTGGACGTCTCGCTGGTGTTCTTCGTCGCCGCCCCGTTTCTCATGGCCTACGCGCTGCGCCTCGCGGCCCGGCGCCGCTACCGCGCCCACCGCAGGCTGCAGGTGGGGGTGCTGCTCGCGGGCGCGGCGGCCATCCTGCTGCTGGAGGGCAGCATTCGATTCGGCCACGCGGCCGAGGCGTTCAGCGTGAGCGCGTTCTACGGCACGGCTTCCATGGCCGGTCTCTTCTGGGTGCATCTCGCGTTCGCGGTCCCGACGTTCATCAGCTGGTGCGTGCTCGCGGTCCTCTCCTCGCGCCGCTTCTTCCGCGTCCTGCCGGGCTCGTTCAGTCCGCGGCACCGGCTCTGGGGCCGACTCACCTACGCGGGCCTGTGGCTCACCTGCGTGACCGGCTCGGCCCTCTACGTCATGAGCTTCGCGCTCTGAGCACGCGGCCGGGCGGGCGGCAGAGCCCGCGGGGCGACGATTGAATCCGTCGGCATTGAAACGGGACGTTACGTTCCCAGCCGCGCCTGCCTGGAAGTGGCGAGCCCGCCGCTGGCGGCTCTAGGGCACCCGGGTCAGGTCGTCCCGCGTTTGACCCGTGCGTGCGGGAGATTCGGGCTGGCGGGATCCACGGTCACCTCGCGGCGGCCCGGACTGACGACGAGGTCCATGTCTTCCATGGGTACGGCGCCCAGCAGCACTTCGTCCCCGAGGACCAGCGCGCCGACGTAGCAGAATCGTCGGCCGAAGGTCACCTTCAGCGGTCCGACGTAGGGAACACGCATCTTCCGCCCATCCGCAACCGAGACCTCCCGCATGGATTCCGGCTCGAGGCTCAGTTGCACCGCGACGTGCTCGGGGATGCACAACGTGAGGGCGCCGGTGTCTGCCAGAGCGCGGACACACACGGCCGCGAGGTGCGGTTGCCGGGGGTTGCCAAGCTCGATGTCGGCGTACACGTGTCCCAAGAGGCCCTCGTTCCGAGTGTAGCAAAATGCCCCGACGGTGCTGGTGGGGGCTGTCGCGAGCGATGCGGATCGTGGGTCGGCGCGCGGCTGTAGCGGCACGTTCTTCGCCGGCTGCGCTTGGCGGGCCGAGCTTGGCGAGCTACGCTATGAGCGATCCGCGCAGGCGCTTCGACGCGCCGGACGTCCGGGATCCTGTGTTGCCTCGGCGAGACGAGGAGTTCCTCGGGGAAGCGAAGAGGAGACAGCCCATGCGATTCATCACTGGTAGGCGTACGTCCCGCTGGCATTCGTCTCGCGTGGTCGGGGTGACCGGGGTGCTGGTCGCGATCGCGATCGGGTCGGCATCGGTCTTGGCGCAGGAGCCCGAACGGAGCGCCGCCGCCGACTGGCCGACCTACAACCGGGATCTCGCCGGTACGCGTTACTCGCCCCTCGACCAGATCGACACCGGCAACGTCGGCTCGCTCGAGGAGGTGTGGTCGTTCCGGTTCCATCCCGAGGACGGGTTCATCGAGGGGCCGAGCCCGGCCGAGCTGTTCCAGCAGGTCACGCCGATCGTGGTCGACGGCGTGATGTACCTGGCGGCGGGGAACCGGGTCGTGGCCCTGCGGCCCGAGACCGGCGAGGAGATCTGGCGGCACGAGCTGGCCGAGGGGCTGGCGTCGTTCCGCGGCGTCGCCTACGGGCCGGCCACCGACGCGCACGGGGCCCGCATCTACTTCACCAGCCTGTCGAAGGTCGTCGCCCTGCAGGCGGAGACGGGCGAACGCGACCTCACGTTCGGCGACGGGGGCGAGGCCGCGCTGCGCATCCCGTACACCGGGGTGCCCGTGGTCTACCGGGACACCCTGATCCTGGGCTCGAGCGCCTTCGGTCCCGGACAGGAGCACATCGCGCCCCATCTGAACCAGCCGAGGGGCGGGGGAGAGCCGACCCAGGCCTATCCGCGGGCCCTCGACGCGGCGACCGGCGACCTGCGCTGGGAGTTCCCGACCCTGCCGACGGAAACCGACTTCGGCAGCGAGACCTGGGGGAACCAGAGCTGGCGAAACCGCATCGGGAACAACGTGTGGGCGTTCACCCTCACCGTCGACGAGGAGCGCGGCCTCGTCTACATGCCCGTCAGCAGCCCCGGCTCGAACTTCTACGGCGGCGACCGTCCCGGCGACAACCTCTTCGCGAACTCGACCATCGCCCTCGATATCCGGACCGGCGAGCTCGCGTGGTACTTCCAGAACATCCACCACGAGCTGTGGGACTACAACCTGCCGCCGTCGCCGGGGCTCTTGGAGATCGAGCGCGACGGCGAGCGCATTCCCGCCCTCGCGCAGGTCGGCAAGTCGGGCTGGATGTTCATCCTCAATCGCGAGACCGGCGAGCCCATCCACGGGGTCGAGGAGCGGCCGGTGCCCGCGGGCGACGTGCCCGGCGAGCAGTACTCGCCGACCCAGCCCTTTCCCCTCGCGCCGCCCCCGGTGTCGCGGGTGAGCATCGGGCCCGACGACATCGTCACCGCCGACGACACCACCCCCGCGCACGCGGCCGCCTGCCGCGAGCTGTGGGACACGGTCGGCTACTACAACGACGGGCCCTATACGCCGATTCGGTACCGGCAGGAAGGCACTCCGCCGTCTCTCGTGTTCCCGGGCACCGGGGGCGGGGTGAACTGGAACGGCACCGCCTACGATCCCGAGCTGGGCTACATCTTCGTCAACTCCAAGGACCAGCCGATCAGCGGCTGGATGGTGGAGAACGAGGAGTACGGCCCCGACGTCGACGACCACGTGGCCTTCGTCCGCGAGGCGGGCCTGCCGTTCGAGGCCCCGATCTTCGACGCCGACGGCGAGCGGCTCGGGGCCCTGCCCTGCTTCAAGCCGCCCTGGGCGCGCCTCGTCGCCGTCCACGCCGCCACCGGCGACATCGCGTGGGAGGTGCCGCTCGGCATCAGCGAGCTCCTGCCCGAAGGGAAGCAGCGCGTCGGCAGCCGCAACGTCGGCGGCCCCATCGTCACCGCGGGCGGCCTCGTGTTCGTCGGCGCCACCCTCGACCGCCGCTTCCGGGCGTTCGACTCGCGCACCGGCGACGAGCTGTGGTCCGCCGCGTTCGACTACAACGTCGAGGCCGTCCCCATCACCTACGCGGGGAACGACGGGCGGCAGTACGTGGCGGCCAACGTCTCGGCCCCGGCGAGCGGGGAGCCGCGCGGGAACGAGCGGCTGGTGGTGTTTGCGCTGCCCGAGGAGTAGGGAACATCGCCGGACAGCGCTCGTGGCCCGGACCTTCGCGGACAGGAACTCCGGGATCGCCTCCGGCTTGAAAGGGACGCGTGACCACCTGGACAGCATCGTGTGAGTAGCACCCTCGAACAGATCAGGGCGCTGGTCGCACGAGGCGAAGTGCGAGTCTCGCTTCATGGACTCGAAGAGTTGGCGGCGGACGCAGTGCGGGTGCGCGATGTCGTCGCCGGGGTTGCGGCGGCCCTCATGGTCGAGGACTATCCGGACTATCCGAAGGGGCGCTGCTGTCTGGTCCTGCAGCGGGATAGAGCGGATCGACCGATTGATGTAGTCCGGGGTATTCCCGCCGGACAGGAGTCGCCGGCTGTCGTCGTCACGGCGTACAGGCCCGACCCCGCGAGATGGGACGAGACGTGGCCGAGGAGACGACCATGAGTGTCCGATCGACCTCGAGACTCGTGCGAGGCGGTGAGTTCGTGGCCGAAGTCGACGTCGAACTCGTGGAAGCGGATGGTGGTTGGGCGCCGTACTTGCGAGTGGAGGACGCCTACAGGCTCGATGATGTCCGGGACGCGCTCTGTGCGGGCGACATCGCGCGTGCCTCGTGCCTCGCTGATCGCGTGTATCGGTTGACGCCGCTCGTCTCCGGAGAGGCGACCGACCGGAGCGAGACCATGGATCCTGCCGTCTGACATTCCCCACCCGCCGCCTTTCTGCCGCGTCCTACTACAGCGTCGACAGCGTCAGCCCGCGGGAAGGAGCGGTTGGTCGCTTTTACCCGACCAGTAGTACGTCACCGCCTCTCAGGTGTTCGCCGCCCAAGCCGTGCCTCACCGCGTTCGCCAAGAACGAGAAGGCGAATCTCGGTGTCCGGGAACGGACGGCCTTGATCGCTGCTGCGAACGAGCTGGTCGCAGGCTACGGGAGAAGGAAGGTTCGCCCATCGAGCGGCTCGATGGGCGAGTCGTCGGGTTGGACACCGGTCCAGTCGATGCTGCGGTTGTCCCGCGGCTCCATCGGCATGTCGTCTTGAGCCTCATTCCGGCGGCAGCGCGAAGGTGACGAGCATGTTGCTGCCCATCGGGGCCTCGAGCTCGGGCGCGTAGTTGTTCATCTGGAAGATCGACGCGCCGCCCACCGGGACGGTCAGATACTGTCGGCCGCCGGCGGTGTAGGTGACGGGGAAGCCGGTGATCTGGCTGCCGAGAATGGTCTCCCACAGCACGTCGCCGGTCTCGGCGTCGAAGGCGCGGTAGCGGCGGTTGAGGTCGCCGAAGAAGACGACGTTGCCGGCGGTGGCGAGGGTCGAGCCGGCGTTGGGTGCGCGCTGGGTGTAGCGCCACGCCTCGCGGCCGGTCGAGATGTCGATGGCCCGTACCTCGGTCAGGTCGCCGTCTTCCTCGCGGCCGGGTTCGGGAATCGTGAACCGCGGGCTCGCGCCGGAGACGGAGCGCTCGTTGGTGGTCTGGTTCAGGCAGGCGCGGTTGATGGGAATGTAGAGCAGCCCGGTCTGGGGGCTGTACGACCACGACCACCAGCCCTTGACGTTGTGGCCGCAGATGATGAACTGCTGGCCGAGCTCGCGGGCCACGAGGTCCATGTTGATGAAGACCTGGCCGGTCGCGGGGTCGATGTCGCGGATGACGAACCGCTCGGTGTTGTCGTAGGGGAGCGGGTGCGCCCACAGGAACTCGCCGGTCTCGCGGTCGAGGACGAAGAGCCCTCCGGGCTCGCCGATGGTGACGGCGATCTTGCGTTCCTCGGCGGTGCCGGCGAGGCGCGGGTTGATCCACATCACCGACTCGGGGTCGGGGTCGACGACGGTGTCGATGAGGGTGCGCTCCTGCACGAAGTCCTGGTCCCAGTCGTCGCAGGGCAGGTGCTGGTAGTACCACTCCATGACGCCGGTGTCGACGGCGAGGGCGACGGTCGAGTTGGAGTAGAGCTCGCACGGGGTGCTGTCGCCGACGTCCCAGGTGCCGCGGCGCACGATGCGGGGGTAGGGCAGGGGGACGGCGATGCCCCAGTAGATGAGCCCCAGTTCGGGATCGTAGCTGCCGGGGGCGCCCCACGGCGACACGTGGACGCGGTCGGCGACGGGCAGCTCGCCCCACGTCTCGCCGCCGGGGTCGTCGGATCCGGCCGCCGTGTAGACGCGCCACAGCTCGGCTCCGGTCTCGGAGTCGTGGGCCGAGATGAAGCAGCGCGCCTCGACGCTCCGGGGGCTGCAGGTGCGGCCGGCGAGTACCCGGCCGTCGATGATCATCGCGCCGGTGGAATGGGTGATGCCGTCGCGGTAGTCGGCCATCTCGGTGTCGAAGGCCACCTCGCCGGTGCTCGCGTCGAGGGCGAGGAGGTGCGCGTCGGAGGTCAGGTGGTAGATGTGGTTGCCGTAGATCGCGAGGTTCCGGGTCCGGTTGCCGAGGGTGACGTACTCGCGCAGGTCGGCGGGCGTCTCGCGCCGATAGTCCCAGAGCATGTCGCCGGTCGTCGCGTCGAGGGCCTGGATGTGATCGTCGTTGTTCGCGAGGTACATCACGCCGTTGTAGACGAGGGGCTGGGTCTGCTGCGGCCCGTCGTCCATCGCCCGCATCCACGCCACCTGCAGCTGGTCCACGTTGTCGCGGTCGATCTGGTCCAGCGGGCTGTAGGCCTGGAAATCGTAGGTCCGATGGGTCATCAGCCAGTCGCCGGGGTTGGGGTTCCGCAGCATCTCGTCGGTGACGGGCTCGAACGGCCGCACCTCGCGGGTAATCGTCGTGCCCTCCTGGGCCGCCGCGAGGGGCGGGAGGGTCAAGGCTGCAAGGCCGAAGAACAGGCACGCGAACGTCAGGGGTCGGTTCCGCATCGCTACCTCACTCAAAGCGTCGGTCGCTGGGCATCGGAGCCCCGCCGAGGCTGCCGGGTCCTGGGTCGGACAACGTCACCCGCCAGCGTTGCCGCCCGCCAATTCTACAAGGTCCGCGCCGTTCCAACGGCGCAGACCGCCTACGCGTTCTGCGGCACGAACGCGAGGAACCGCCGGGGGTTGTCGACCATGATCTTGCGGATGGTCTCCTCCGGCACGCCGGCGTATCGCAGCTTCGGCAGGAAGATGGCCGTCACCGACGAGTACCCCGCGCCGCCGTTGGCCTTCAGCTCGGCCTCGCGCGCGAAGTCCGCCGACAGCAGCACGTGGTCCTCGTAGCCGGCGTCGATGGTCGACACGATCATCCGCACCTTCTCGGCGTCGCCCTGCGTGATCTGGTGGCCGACGGTGTCGAACCCGAGGAACGCCCCGCGCCGGGCCAGCTCGCGGTGCAGCTCGGCCTGGGGGTCGCCGACGATGTCCGCGAGGTGCCCGATGCAGACGAGCCGCGGGTCCACCCCCATCTCCTCGATGATGTCGAGCTGCTCGACCGCGCAGGAGGAGCAGCCCTGGTGCGGGGTGTGCGTGAAGAGAGGCAGGCCGGTGCGGAGATGGACGGTGCAGCTCGCCCGGAGCACCTTGCGTTCGTCGGGGTGCATGGTCATCGACGAGCCGATCTCGCCGATGGCCCCCCACCCTTCCACCTGGGCGTCGCGCTGGAAGTCGGCCGCGACCTCCTCCTCGGTCTGCTGCGCGATCTCCGGCGGGTACCGCGGCTGCGTCCACAGCCCGCCGGCGAGGACGATGTGCAGGTCGACGCGTTCGGCCAACGCGCGCAGCCGCTCGGGGTTCTGGCCGAGATCGCGGGTGCCGCCGTTCACGATGCAGCTCACCCCGTCCTGGGCCGTCGCGTTCACCTCGTCGGCCATCAGGTCGAGGTCGGCGGTGAAGGGCGGCTGGGGGTTCTCGGGCACGGGCAGCCAGGGCGGGCGGGGGTCGCCGATGGACAGGTGCTCGTGGAACAGGGTCGCTCCTCCTGCGAGCTCATCGGGCGAGATGTCCCCCAGCAGGGTGCGGATGATCGCGCCCTCCGGGAAGGTCACGCCGCTGCTCTGGCTCCGGGCCGCCGCCGACCGGGGACGGGCGGACAGACCCGGCGCGCCGACGGCGCCGATGCCGGCGATCCCGATGCCGGCGGCGCCGAGCCGCCGCAGGGCGTCGCGGCGCGTCACGGATGAGGACCGGTGCGGGCACATGGGCATGGTTGCTCTCCTCGAAACGAACCGACCTCGCGGACGCGCCGGAAGGCCGCGTCCTCTCGTGCGTGCGGGCGATGCTGCACCGCGCCCCGGGTGGACGCACGGGCTTCGTCCGCGTCGCTATTCACCGGACGCGCCGGGAGGCCGCGTCCTCCCGTGGTGGCGTCGATGCCGCACCACGCCGCGGTTGCGGGCACGGCATCCCGTCCTGCGCCGCTGATCCGCCAGACGCACCGGGTCAGGACAGTGAGCGATACCAGCTTGCCAACTCCACGCAGGCACAGCCCGTTTGCTGCGGCTTGGCGCGTTTGGCGCACGGCAAGGTGATTTCCTCGGCGTCCTACCGCGTCGTCCCGGGGTGGCGTCGATGCCGCACCCAGTGCGGAAACGGCATCGCCCCGTTCCTGCTCGCCGCGACTACTCCGCCAGGGGATGGGGGCGCACCTGGAAGCGCACGATCTCGCTCGTCATCCCCTTGCCGCCCTCGTTGTGCCAGTTCGTCACCGAATCGTAGCTGGCCCAGACCCCGCGGCCCTTCCACCCCGCCTCGGCATCGTCGATTCGACCGTCGAGACCCCGGGTGTAGAAGCCGAGCGGATAGGGCACCCGCAGCGTGACCCACTCGCCGGTGTCGGGCAGCAGCGCCAGCAGCGCGTCGGAGCTCGTGCCGTTCGCGATGGGGACGTTCTCGCCCAACCCCAGCGTGTCGAACTGGTCGACCCAGTTGTAGTAGTGGAAGTCGGCGCTGCCCGCGGCCTCCACCC
This sequence comes from Vicinamibacterales bacterium, assembly GCA_965206705.1. Classification (GTDB taxonomy): domain Bacteria; phylum Acidobacteriota; class Vicinamibacteria; order Vicinamibacterales; family UBA8438; genus JAJEEA01. The sequence continues at coordinate 264,515 of CBDBKJ010000005.1, forward strand.
CCTTCATCTGCGGGCCGGGGGTCGCGTACAGCGTCCAACCCTCCGGGCAGTGCTGTCCGGTGGCGGTGGGGCCGTTCAGCACCCCGCACTTGCCGCGGTCGAAGCTCGCAAGGTGGCCGCTGCCGCCCAGCGCGGTCCACAGCACCCCGTTGCGGTCGACGTCGATGCCGCGTCCGCCGTGACCCCACTGGCTCGGGTCGACGTCGGCGTTCTCGAACGGGGGCTCGTAGACCTCGGCGACGCAGCTCTCGGGCGGGTTGTCGCCCAGCTCCAGCCGGACGATGTTCCCCGGCACGGGCAGGCGCCGCGCGATCCAGATCGAGCCGTCGACGGGGTTGGGAATGATGCCGTAGGCGAACCCGTCGAGCCGCATGTCCTTCGCGGGGTCCAGCGGCTCGCCCGGCTCGGTGTAGGCGCCGATGACGCCGTCGCCGCTGGTGTCGACGATGGTCGGGCACCATCCCTGGGCCGCCTGCTCGTCGCCGGTCTCGTCGTAGAGCTTCGTGTTCAGCCATCCGACGACGTCCGTCGACCCGCTCAGCCAGAGCGTGTCGTCCTCGTCCTCGGCGAATTGCAGGTGGTGGGTCATGTAGCAGGTGTCGACATGCGTGAACTCCCCGGTTCCGGTGTCGTAGTACGAGAGCTGCCGCTGGCTGCGCCCGATCGGGAAGTTCTGCGCCGACGGATGGTCCGAGCCCGCCCTGCACCAGTCGGGGTTGTCCGACGGCCGGATCGACTGGGTGATCCACAGGCGCCCCTTGCCGTCCATCATCGGGTTGTGGGCGCTGTAGCCCCGGGCCGTCGAGCGCTCGGTGCCCCAGTACGGCGACGGCACCAGATCGGCGGTGCCCGCGTAGGTGTCACCGCGCGGCTCCATCGGGACGCGGGTCGTCATGTCCATCCGCACCGAGCGATGGGTCACCGGGTCGGTGATGACGAGCCCGGCCCCGCCGACGCCGTACAGCGGACCGTTCGGATACAGGTGCGGATTGCGCTTGTCGGTGGCGACCTCGTCGTGCACCATCGCCATCGGGTCGCCCCATCCCCACATCGTCAGCACGACGTTGCGTTCCGGGCCCTGCGGGCGGGGGGGCGCCGCCGGCACCTCGCCGGCCGCGATGCGGTCGGTCCAGTCGGCGAACAGGTTCAGCGCGCGCTCGCGCCCCATGCGGTTCAGCCCGCTGCTCATGCTCGGCCCGCTCCGCCCGACCTGCACGCGGTGCTCCCACGCGGCGAGGGTGGAGTCGAAGTCGTCCACGTCCAGCATCGGCATCTCGCGGGTCGCGACGTTGCCCATCTGGTGGCAAAGCTGGCAGCCGTCCTTCAGGCGATCGACCCACTCGGCCTGATGCCGTATCGCCCGGCCGATGCCGTTGCCGTTCGCCCCGGTGCCCGGGAACTCGCTCGCGGCCGGCACCTCCAGCAGCGAGTACCAGTAGTTGGCGGGGTAGATGCGGGCGGCCTCCTGCGGCGTGGCCGCCGCGGTCACCGCGAGGGTCACCTCGTCGCCGGGCCGCGCCGCCTGCTTCCCGGAGTCGACGAGGCCGTACCCACGCACCCACAGCTCGTAACCGGCGTCGGGCAGGTCCGGCACGAGGAACCGCCCCTCGTCGTCGGTGACGACAATCTTGCGAAAGGTGGTCTCGAGGTCGTCGGTCTCGGCGATGACCCAGACGCCGGCCTCACCGCCGCCGGCGCTCTGCACGACGCCGCCGATATCTTGGCCGGCCGCCGGCGCGCTCGCGCCGGCCAGCAGGAAGACGCCGCTCGCCAGGAGCACCGCTCCCGGGAGACCGATTCGCGATGTCCTTCGCATGTCAACCTCCTTGAGCCACCGGTTCCGCCTCGATGGCTTACAGTGTATGTGACCCGGAGGCAAAACGGGTCTCCGATGTGGGGTGGGTCGGCGGCGCCCGCCCAGCTCCGAACGCGCGAGGAGAATGTCGCTGCTTCATGGGACAGTCGGACGAACTTCCGCTCCTCGAGTGTGCGGGCGGCGAGAACGAGGACGACCGACCCTGCATTCGTTCGTCGAGGCGCCGCCGCCCCGCTACCGAGACAGCCCATGCGTTCACCGTCGACCGGCGCTCGTCGCCTTGCCCTGGCTCCGGCCGTGATCCTGGCCGCCTGCTCTACCGCGCCGCGCGACCAGGCGGCCCCGAGCGCGGCGCCGGCGCGTCTCCGCATCGAGGTCAGCTACGCCGCCGGGGTCCATGAAGGCCCGCTCACCGGCCGCCTCTTCCTCGCCCTGAGCCCGACCGCGCAGCCCGAGCCCCGCATCGCGGCCTACAACTCGGCGCGGCAACGCGACGGCCGCGTGCCCTTCTTCGCGGCGAACGTGGCGGCCGTCGGACCGGGCGAGGCGATGGTCATCGACGCCGCCGTCGACGGCTATCCCTACGCGCGTCTGGACGGCCTCCCGCCCGGCGACTACTGGGTGCAGGCCCTGGTCCACGTGTACACGGAGTACCGCCGGCAGGACGGCCACGTCATCCGGGCCCCTCAGGACCAGTGGGAAGGCCAGCGCTGGGCGTTCTCGCCGGGCAACCTCGTCAGCGCCCCGCGGCGCGTCCGCGTGGATCCGGCCTCGGACACTCCCATCCGCCTGGAGCTCGCTGGCGTCATTCCGCCCGTAGAGGTGCCGCCGGACACCGAGTGGGTCCGGCGCGTGAGGATCCGGAGCCGGATCCTGAGCGAATGGTGGGGACACCCCATGTATCTGGGCGCCGTCGTCCTGCTGCCTCGGGGTTACGACGACAATCCCGAGCTGCGCTACCCGGTGGTCTTCGAGGCCGACCACTTCCGGCTCGATCCCGCCTTCGGCTTTACCACCGAGCCGCCGTCGGGAGAGCCGCAGCTCAGCCCTACGCCCGGGTAATCACGGGCGGCTCCACGGCGGCTCCACCGGCGGCTGGATCTCGCTGGCCTGGCAGGTCCGCCACCCGACGTTCTACGGGGGGACCTGGACCTTCTATCCCGATTCCGTCGACTTCCGGCGCTACCAGCTGATCGACGTCTACCAGGACGCCAGCGCGTTCCTGGTGCCGGACGCGGTGCCCGGCGCCCCCGAGCGGATGTTCCAGCGGACGATAGAGGGGCAACCGGTCGGCAGCGTCCGGCAGTTGAGCCAGCTCGAACGCGCCCAGGGCTCGCGCGGGCGCTCCGGCGGGCAGATCGACGCGTGGAACGCGGCGTACGGCCCGGCCGGCGAGGACGGCTATCCGCGGCGGCTGTGGGACCTGAAGACCGGCGTCATCGACCGCTCGGTGGCGCACTACATGCGCGACCACGGGTACGACCTGCGGCACTACCTGGAAGAGAACTGGTCCCGCATCGGTCCGGATCTCGTCGGCAAGATCCGCATCTACAACCCCGAGATGGATCAGTTCTACCTGCCCTACGCCGTCTACCTCCTGGAGGACTTCCTGGAAGGCACGACCGACCCGCACTACGGCGGCGAGGTCGTCCACGGCCGCCCCATGAAGGGCCACCTCTGGTCGCCGTTCACCAACGCCGACCTCGTGCGGCGGATGGCCGACCACATGACCCGAAACGCCCCCACCGGCGCCTCGACGGCGTGGCAAGCTGGTGGACCCTGAGATGCCGATTCGCGTGGACGGGCGCCGTTGCGGGGCGCCGATACCCGGTACCGGTTGGAGACGGGCGGCCGACGGCCCGCTCGCGGAGTACAGTGGACAAGTCGGAATCGATACTTGAGCAGGTGCGGTCGGCCTCGCGACGGCGCCTGCTTTTCCTGCCCCACGCTGTTCGGCAAATGGCGCGACCCGACAGGATGATAACGCCGAACGAAGTTCGCATGGTGGTCGAACAGGGCGACTTGATCGAGGACTACCCGGAGGACGCACGGGGCCACAGTTGCCTCATGCACGGCGAGGGATTCGGACATCGGAACATCCATGTCGTGTGTTCGCCGAAAGAGGACTTCCTCGCGATCATCACGGCTTACCTGCCCTCGGAACGCGTGTGGGACGGTGACCTGAGAACCAGGACAATCAGATGAAGTGCTTGCACTGCCGCGGCGAAATGAAGTTGGCAACCGCACCGTTCCACGTCGACCGGAACGGTTATCACTTGATGTTGGACGCCGTGCCGGCGTGGGTATGCGGCCAGTGCGGCGAGGCCCACTTCGAAGGCCGGGAAGTCGAGGCCATTCAGGCGACGATCAGGATCCTCGACCGGCAGACCCGGCAGCTCTCGGCGCATGGGGCCGGGACGGCATCCTGACGTGTGCCGCCACCCGTCGATCACTGTTGTCGGACGGACGAGTCGGCCTCCGGTTTCTTTTGCGACACCGCCGCCGTATACGGCGCGGAAAGCTCCATCAGGCGGACGAGTTTCTGGAAGGCGCCGGGGTGGGCGTCTTCGTCCCCGAGCTGAAGCCTGACACCCCCGTGCCCACCCCCGGGAATTGGGGAGCCGATCGCCGGTATCATCCCCACGATAACCATTCGCATGAGCTGGTGGAACCGCGGGCGATGCCACGAGTTTCGCCAAGCTCCACGCGAGGAGGTAACATGCCGATTCGGATCAGCCCCTGCCTAGGACTCCTGGCCGCCGCCGTGCTCGCGGGCAGCGCCGCGATTGCCCAGGAACGCAGCCCGGACAGCGACGCCGCCGACGTGGCGCCGCCCGAAGGCTTCCGGGCGAACCGCTCGTCCTACAGCGCGATCATGGACGTCATCCGCTCGACGAACGCGGAGGCGACGGTGAGCGACGACGATCTGGCGCGGCTTCGCGAGATGCAGCTCGAAGACATCTGGCGGTCGCTCGGCGACTACCGGACGAACTACGTGCGTGGATTCCAGGCGACCCAACCCGGCCGGCGGGTGGCGGGGCGCGCGCTGACCATGCGCTTTCTCCCGCCGCGCCCGGACCTCGTCGAGGCGATCGACCGGCTCGCGGCCGAGGGCGACTGGGACCGCCGATACTACGCGCGGGCGTCCGAGGAGGCGCGGCCGGGCGACGTGGTCGTCGCCGAGCTCGGCGGGGCCGACGGCCACGTGCTGTTCGGTGGCATGGGGGCGCTGGGCATCAAGCTCCGCGGAGCGGCCGGCGTCGTCATCGACGGCGGCAGCCGCGACCTCGCGGAGCTGGTGGGGGAGGCCTTCGCGGACTTCCCGGTCTTCGCCCGCTTCTTCGACGTGACGACGACGAGCTGGCTCGGCGTCGAGTGGAACGCCCCGGTCCGTATCGGGACGGCGACCGTCATCCCCGGAGACGTCGTCGTGGCCGACGAGACCGGGGTGCTGTTCTTCCCGCCGCACCTCGTCGGCGACGTGCTGCGGGCGGCGGAGGAGCAGGCCGCGGTCGAGGAGCACGAACGGGAGCTGCTGCGATCCGGCGAGCACCGGTTCCGCGACGTCTACCCTCTGTCGCCAGCCCTCCGGCGCGAGTACGAACGACGCCGATAGCTCCGGGACACGGCCAGCGAGGCGGGGCTGCTCGCTTCTCAGCCGAGCCGGTGGCGGGCGTCACGGAACACCTCCGGCGCGGAGCGTTCCGGACTTCCGTGCAGGTCCCACGCCCGGTCGCGCCGGGCAGCTTCGTCGGCCCACTCGCTCGCGTTCTGTTCGTCGGAGAGCGTTCGCAGACTTGCCAGCAGTCTGTCGGCGATCCGCGCCCGCGCCGCAGGATTCAGCTTGATGGCTTCGGATTCGATCTCGTCGAAGCTCATACCGCCATTGTGCGCGAGAGCGTCCAGGGTGCGTTGCAGCGCCGGGGAGCCGGCTACAATGCCCCGTGGCTTCGCGACATGCCGACTGGCTCCGTCAGGCGGATGCCGATCTCCGCCACGCCCGTCACGCGGGCGCCGGCGCGGCGCACGAATGGGCCTGCTTCGCGGCCCAGCAGGCGGCCGAGAAAGCACTGAAGGCCGTGCTCATGAGCCGCGGCGCCGACGCTTGGGGGCATACCGTGACCGGTCTGCTCGGTCTCGTCGTCACGGAGGAAGAGGCCGGCGAAGAGCTGGTCGAGTGCGCCAAGACCCTCGACAAGCACTACATTCCGACCCGCTATCCGAATGGATTCGATGCGGGCGCCCCGACGGACTTCTACACGGGGAAGGACTCTGACGATGCGATCGCGTGCGCCGAGCGGATCGTCGGCTTCGCTCGTCGTCAAATCGAATAATCGAGCGGCTGTCGAGCGCGCGGTGCGAGCCTGGGCACGGCAGATCAGCGAGCGGCGGCCCGAGGTGCGCCGCATCATCTGGTTCGGCTCGCGGGTTACGGGAACGCCGGCGCCGGGCAGCGACGTCGATGTCTGCGTCGTGCTGGCGCGCGCCGACAAGCCGTTCCGCGATCGGCTCGGCGACTACCTGCCGTACGGTTTTCCCGTCGGCGTCGATCTGTTCCCCTACACCGAGGCGGAACTCGAACGACTCAGGCGTGAACAGCCGTCGTGGTACGCGGCTATCGCGTCCGGCGTGGAGATCGCGACCGGATCCGGAACCCGGGCTGCCGACGATCTCTGACGGTTTCTCCGCGAGCGGCTTCCGAGGCAGGGCGGGGTTTGCAGGGAAGGTGTCCTCGCGAGGCATCGGCATGCCTCGCGAGGACGTGGCGGTTTACCGCCGACTTGCGTTGTCGACTGCGCCGATCAGTTCATGGCCTTGCCGTACTTCGTGACGCCGCCGCCCGCGAACGGGCGCGAGGCGGGTCCTTCGGCCACGAACACGGTGCCGTCCTCGTCGACGGCGATGCCCTCGCCGGCGAGGCCCTGCAGGGTGCGGCCCTCTTCAGGGACGTGCGGCGGGATGAAGCCGGTCACCCGGTCTTCGCCCGACGGCCCGATGCGCACGCCGTTCTTCCAGCCGTAGTGGTTGGTCTCCCGCGACTCGGAATCGATCGCGTACAGCGTGTCGTCGGCGGTGATGTACAGCCCGCTGATGCGGCTGAACTGGTAGTGGATGTCCAGCAGCTCGCCCTCCTGATCGAAGATCTGGATGCGGTGGTTGCCGCGGTCGGCCACGAACAGGCGGCCCTGCGAGTCGAACTCCATGGCGTGCGGCGTGCGGAACTGGCCGGGCCGGAAGCCGATCTCGCCCCACTGCTTGATGAAGTTGCCGTCACGGTCGTACTTGAGGATGCGTCCGGTGCGTCCCGCGGGCGGGTCCGGGTTCTGCCCGCTGTGCCCGTCCGAGACGAAGATGTCGCCGGTCGGTCCCCACGTGATGACGTCGCACGGCTCGTTGAGGTGACGGCCCTCGGGGTCGCTGCCCGGGTCGCCGGCGATGCCGAGGGTCATGAGGACTTCGCCCTCGGGGCTGAACTTGAAGACCTGGTGCCCGATCTCGTCGTTGCCCTGCGAGTCGGTGACCCAGACGTTGCCGTCGTCGTCGACGTGCAGGCCGTGCGGCAGCACGAAGAGCCCTGCGCCGAAGGCGGCGAGCCGCTCGCCGGTGTTCCGGTCGTACTTCAGGATGGGATCGACGGTCGGGTTGGCCGCGCATCCGCCGGCGAGCCCGATGCCGCCGCAGCGGTCGTAGACCCAGACGTGGCCGTCGGTCGGGTCGATGTCGATGCCCGCGGTCGATCCCCACGTCCGGCCGTCGGGCAGCTCGGCCCAGTTCAAGGTGATCTCGGGGTTCGGGTTCGGCAACGCCCGCTGGACGAGATCCGGCGATCCCTCCTGGGCCGCGGCCGGGGCCCCGGCGATGGCGAGCAACGCCGCGAGCGCCAGGCTCCGTTTCAGAACACTCCATCGATAGTCGGTCATACTGCCTTTACTCCTAGCTCCGGGTTGATGTCAGGGCCAATATCCTAGCACCCCGTCGCAGAGGGGGCTCCGCCAGGAGCCCGCGCCGTAGAAGAGTCGCGCCAGCGAAACTTCCAACGCGACCGTAAGGTCGCGCGGTCGGCCGGCGATGCACCCTGCCTGACTGCGTTGTTCCGTGGAGCGGCGGCGTTCCGCCGTGACCGGTGCCGACCGGCTCCTTCGCAACGCCTTGCCGCACGGGCATCTTGCAGCCTGCCGGCGCCCTCGCCGGTCTCGGTGCGACGCGGGGTTCGACCGCGGACGGCCAGTCGATCCGGGCACGCGGCCTCGAAGAAACCCGGAGCGTCGTCCCGGTTGCCAACGGCGGTAGGATCGCCGGATGGCAGAGACCAAGATCCTCGTTGCCGCCGTCGCCGCCCTGGTGCTGGCCCCGGCCGCGGTCGCCGGTCAGACCGCCTCGCCGCGCACCCCTTGGGGAACCCCGGATCTGCGGGGCGTCTGGAGCCACGGGACCGCCACCCCCCTCGAACGGCCGGAGCGGCAGGTGGGCCGGGAACGTCTGACCGCGGCGGAGATCGCCGAGGTCGACGCCGCCCAGCAGTCGACGGACGGGGTCGGGGCCCGCCGCGCGGTCTGGTGGGAGCGCAGCCTGTCGGACGGCCGCACGTCGATGATCGTCGATCCCCCCGACGGCCGCATGCCGTACTCCGCGGCGGGCCTGGAGCGCGTCGAGGCCCGCCCGGGGCAGACGTCGGAGGGACCGGAGGGCCGCAGCCCCCAGGAGCGCTGCATCTCGTACGGCATCCCGCGCCTCGGCGGTCCCTACAGCCAGAACGTCCACATCGCGCAGACCCCCGACCACGTGCTCCTCCTGCACGAGATGGTCCACGAGTTCCGGGTCATTCCGCTCGACGGAAGGCCGCACCTGCCGGGACACGTGCGGCAGTGGCTCGGCGACTCGCGCGGCCGCTGGGAGGGCGATTCGCTGGTGGTCGAGACCACCAACTTCCGGGACGCGCAGTGGTTCCGGGGTTTGTCGCAGGGCGGGATGCGGCTCGTCGAGCGCTTCACGCGCCTCGACGCCGACACGGTGCGCTACGAGGTGACTTTCGAAGATCCGGACCTGTGGACCCAGCCCTGGACGGCGGCGATTCTGATGCCGCCCACCGAGGGGGCGATGTTCGAGTTCGCCTGCCACGAGGGAAACACGGGCATGACCGCCCTGCTCGAGATCGCCCGGATGGAGGAGGAGGCCGCGGCGAACGGCTTGCGCTAGCGCGACCTGACGGTCGCGGCGCGACCTGCGGTCGCGTTGGAAGTTTCGCTGGCGCGAAACTTCTACGGCGCAGGCTCCTGGCCCGGAAACCGTCGCCTTGCGGCTGCGCCGCCGCCCCAACCAACCTCCGGCAGTCCGCGCCGTTCTACGGCCAGACTGCTGGCCCGGAAACCGTCGCCTGCGGCTCAACCAACCCCGCTGGCGCGGTCTCCTGGACGGAGATCGACCGCGCCGCCAATCGCGGGATGCGCGAGGGAGACGGCGCGGCTGACAGCAGTGGCAGATTCAGCGGCGGCGCAGCTCGATGGCGCCGTTGACGGTGGAGAGTTCGATGTCGGGCCCCCCCTGTCCGAGCTGGCCCGACGCCGAGCGCGGGCCCCAGCGGCCCCGGACGCTGACGGGGAAGTCGCTGTCGATGCGGCCGCTGACGGTCTTGAGGCTCAGGTTCGCGTCGACCCCGTCGGGCAGGGCTACCCGAATGCGGCCGTTGACCGTCCTGAACGACAGGTCCTCGACGGGGGCGGCGCCCAGGACGGCGTCGATGTCGCCGTTGACCGTCCTCGCCGACACCACCCCGGTGCTCTCCGCCGTGACGTCGCCGTTCACGGTCGCGGCGGTGACGTCGCCCGACAGCCCCGTTGCCTGCACCCCGCTGTTGGTGGTTCTGGCGTCCAGGTGCACGCCGTCCGGGATGGAGACGCTGAACGCGACCCTCACGTCGTTGTTCCTGGAGCTCATGCGGTAGGACCGGCCCCGGGCGCAGCGGTTCTCCCGGAACCATCCCGACGGATAGACGGCGCAGACGAGGATGCCCTCGCGGTCCTCGACGACTTCGATGGTCACGTCGTCGGGGTCGCCGCGGCGCGCCGTCTTGACCGCCTCCACCACGACCTCGCCGATCCCGCGGGTTGCCGTGATCGGTCCGTTCACGCCGCGGATGGTGACGGTCCGGCCCGCCGCGACGTCGCCCTGCCACCGGAAGTCCGGCGCGGCGCCGGTTTGCTCCGCCGCCACTCCCGCGGCGGCGAGGGCTGCTGCCACCGCCGCGGCCAGCGCCAGCGCCGTCCACAACCGTCTCGATGTCCTGCCGCCCGTCCGCGTCCCTGCTGGAATCATGCTGCACGCTCCCCGGTCTGTTTGGCGCTTCGACCGCGCTCGACCCCGGCGTGTCGGTGGCAGGACGGCGGAGCCGCCGGCCGCCCTGGCCGCGCGGCATACCCGGGGTCCTGAACCGATCCGGAAGGCTGCGCCCTTCGGGCCGGGATGCTCCCCCTGGGAAATGGAGACGGACGCGGCGTACCGGGAGTTCCCACCGTCGCGGCGACCGTTCTGCCCGCTCGGCCGCCGGCCGGAGAACGCGATAGGCGAGCCGTCGCCCCGGGCGGCCCGGCCGAGGCACTTCACCCCCGGCAGGAAGCGGGAGACAATGTCGCAGGACAGGCGCGAGGGCCCGGCGTTGCCTGCCGGGCGAACGACCGCGCATGATGCCGGGGAGACACCAATGACCATGACCTCGTGCACCGGCCGGCCCGCCGAGCGGGCGGCCCGCTCACTCCGGTCGGCACCCTTGGCGGCCCGGCTCGAACGGTCGTTTCGGCGGGGCAGGAAGGTGTGGGCCTGCGCCGCCGCGATGGCGGCGATGCTGTCGGTTCCGGCCGCGGGGCAGGCCCCCGGCGCCAGGCCCGCCCTCGACCACGAGGACACCTACCGCTGGAACACCATCGGGAGCCCCCGCATCTCGGCCGACGGCGATTGGGCGGCCTGGGTGGTGGAGCCCTGGGACGGCGACCCGGTGCTGGCGGTGTCCCGGACCGACGGCTCCGCGTCGAAACGGTTGAGGGGCCGCGACCCCGTCTTCACCCGCGATTCCCGTCATCTGGCGTACCGGGTGCCTCCGCCGCAAGCGGAGGTCGATGCGCTCCGCCGGGCGGGGAAGTCGGACGACGACCTTCCCGGCGACTCGCTGGGGGTACTCTCGCTGGCCGCGCTCGAGGCGTCCCCGGACGGCGCGGGGGCGGAGTTCACCGCGGGCCCCGTCGAGTCCTTCCAGGTTCCCGAGGACGGGGGATCGTGGATCGCCTATCACCTGTCCGAGGATCCGGCAGAGGCCGGGGCCGAAGACGCGACGGCGGAAGCGGCGGGCGAAGCAGGAGAGTCCGGCGCGGCAGAGGCCGGAGAAGCGGAAGCAGCGGCGGAGGAGCGTTCCGCGGAGTACGAGAAGCGACACGAGAAGGCCGCGGGGACGCCGCTGGTCTTGCGGCGCCTGGACACGGGGGAGGAGTTCTCGTTCCCGCACGTGGTGTCCTATCGGGTGGCGGACAGCGGGACCGCGCTCGCCTACGCCGCGTCGACCGACGAGGAAGGCGGCGACGGACTGCATCGGGTCGACGCCGCGACCGGCGCGGCGGTGGGGGTCATGCAGGGCGAGGGCCACTACCGGCAGATCGCCTTCGACGAATCGGGCGAAAGCCTCGCCTTCGTGAGCGACGCGGCGGAATGGGACCGGGACCAGCCGGCCTTCTCCCTCTACCGATCCGACGGGGGTGGCGCGGCGGTTCTCGCGGCGGGGGCGGCAACGGCCGGGGTGCCGGCGGGATGGTGGGTAAGCGAGCACGGGGAGGTCTCGTTCTCGGACGAAGGCGGGCGCCTGTTCTTCGGCATCGCGCCCCGGCCCGAGCCCGAGCCGGACCTGGCGCCGCTGGAGCGCGACGAGGTGCGGCTGGACGTCTGGAACTGGAAGGACCCCTACCTGCAGCCGATGCAGCTGGTGCAAATGGACGACGAGCGCGAGCGTTCGTACCTCGCCGTCGCCCCGCGCGGGCGTGACGGCGTCGTGCAGCTCGGCTCGCCGGACATGCCGGACGTGGCGCGGACGCGGGACGGCGAATCGGACTTCCTGCTGGGCAGCACGGACGTGCCGTACCGGCAGGAGCTGTCGTGGGACGGGCGCTACCGGGACGCCTACGCGGTGGACGCCGGGACCGGGGCGCGGCGGCTGGTGGCGCGGCGCGTGCGCGGCGGTCGCGGCGTGAGCCTGTCGCCGGGCGGCGCCTACGCCTGGTGGTGGGACGACGGCGACCGGGACTGGAAGGCCGCCCCCCTGGACGGGGCGGCGGGCGCGCTCAGCCTGACCGCGGGCATCCCCCAGGCGTTCCACGACGAGCTGGACGACCATCCGCAGGGGCCGCCGCCCTACGGGGCCCCGCAGTGGATCGAGAGAGACAGCGGCCTGATCGTGCACGACCGCTACGACGCCTGGCGGGTGGACCCGTCCGGGGAAGAGCCCCCGGTGCGGCTGACGTCGGGACGGGCGGGCCGGATCCGGCATCGGGTGGTTCGCACCGGGGACGACCCGGCCCTGCCCGAGGGTGGTCTCCTGTTCTCGACCTTCGACGAGCGGACGCGGGCCGGCGGCTATGCCCGGGGGGGCGGCGACGGCGCCGGCGGCGTGACCGAGCTGGTGTCGGGGGCGTTCCGCTTCCGTTTCATGGCGAAGGCGGAGGACGCCGGCCGGCTCCTCTGGACCCGGGAGAGCTTCGGGACGTTCCCCGACCTGTGGACGGGCGGGGCGAGCTTCGACGCGGGGCTGAAGCTCAGCGACGCCAATCCGCAGCAGGCCGAGTACCGCTGGGGGAGCGCGGAGCTGGTGGGCTGGACGTCGAACGACCGCACCCCGATCGACGGCATCCTCATCACGCCCGAGGGGTTCGACCCGTCGAGGCGGTATCCGCTCATGGTCTATTTCTACGAGCGCATGTCGGACGGGCTGCACGAATACCGGGCGCCGACGCCGGGAGGCTCGTCGATCGCGTTCTCGTTCTACGCCAGCCGGGGATACGTGGTGCTCGTGCCGGACATCCCCTACGAGGAGGGCTATCCGGGAGAGAGCGCGCTCGACGCGGTGGTGCCGGGGGTGCTCGATCTGCTCGGCCGGGGGTTCGTCGACCCCGCGCGCATCGGGGTGCAGGGCCATTCCTGGGGCGGCTACCAGATCGCCTACATGGTGACCAAGACCAACCTGTTCGCGGCGGCCGAGGCGGGCGCTCCCGTCTCGAACATGACCAGCGCCTACGGCGGCATCCGCTGGCAGACCGGCATGAGCCGCATGTTCCAGTACGAACGCACCCAGAGCCGCATCGGCGGCACCCTGTGGGACGAGCGCGACCGCTACATCCACAACTCGCCCCTGTTCTTCGCCGACAAGGTGCGGACGCCGCTGCTGATGATGCACAACGACGAGGACGGGGCGGTGCCCTGGTACCAGGGCATCGAGCTGTTCACGGCCCTGCGCAGGCTGCAGAAGCCGGTGTTCCTGCTCAACTACAACGGCGAGGCGCACGGCCTGCGGCGCCGGCCGAACCGCGAAGACTGGGCCGTCCGCATGCAGCAGTTCTTCGACCACTATCTGCTCGACGCCCCCGCCCCGACGTGGATGGCCGAGGGGGTGCCGGCCGTGAACAAGGGACGCGACCTGGGGCTCGACCCGGCGCCGCCGCGGAAGGAGTCCGTCCGGTAGAAACGGTGCGGGCTCCTGCACGGTCGGTTCTCCGAGAGCCCGACGAGACATGGCGGTAGGGCCATTCTCGTCTCGGGGGTCGTCGTGCCGACCTTGTCGAGCCTGCACGCCGAAGCCGGGCTAACGGGACTTCCCGCGTCGCTGGCCCAAGTCAAGTCCACTCGTGTACGATTGGCAACCCAGCGAGTTCTCCGCCAACAGTTCTGCGCCACCGGCGGGCCTGCGCCATTGTAAGGAGCACATTGCTACGCATGAGCAGCTGGTGAAGCGTCTCGTGCCCGATGGTCTCGGACCGCTCTTGCGGGAGCTTCCGAGCTTGCCCACCCGGCGAGCGATACTGCTGGGCTGGGCGGCACCGGCCCCGACACTCGTCGAGATCCGCGAGATTCCGGACGAATACCGACCGCATTCACCGGACCCGGCTTTCTGGGACGTTTGGACCGGCAAGCAGGAGCGCGCGATCGACTGGCCAGCCATCGTTCGAACTGGCAAGGAGTCGGTGCCGCGGGCGCTCTGGAGTAGCGGATGGCGGTGAGCTACACGGACGACGAGATCGACGCGCTGGTCCGGGAGCGCAAGCCGCTGCCGGCGGACTGGCAGGATCGCACACGTATGAAGGCGAAGCGCGGCCATGACGAGCTCCACCGAAGGCTCAGGGCGAACTCTTCGACGTTGTGGGGAGGCTGAGATGACCGTCGAATCGATCGAACAGGACTTTCGCGACAAGGTCTCGGCGCAGATCCGGCTTGCGGCTGAAGGGCTGGACCGTTTCCGCGTCTTCACGCCCTTCCTGTTCGACGATGGCGACCACTTGGCGATCGTTCTGCGAAGGGACAGTACGGGGTGGGTGCTCTCGGACGAGGCCCATACGTACATGCACCTCACGTACGACATCGACGAAAGGGACCTCCACGGGGGAACCCGCCAGAAGATCATCTCGAACGCCTTGTCCATGTTCCGGATCGAAGATCGCGAGGGGGAGCTGGTACTTGACGTGAGGGATTCGCGCTACGGGGATGCGTTGTATTCGTTTGTTCAGGGGCTGCTACGGATTACCGACGTGTCCTACCTGTCGCGGGAACGGGTGAGTCGACGTTCATGGAGGACTTCCGGACCCTGTTGAGCGAAACGGTGCCGGAGGAGCGCATGAGCTTCGGCTGGAACGACCCTACGCACGACCCCCATGGTATGTACGGGGTCGACTGCCGGGTGAACGGCATGCCGCGGCCGCTCTTCGTGCACGCGCTCGGCAGCGACGGCCGGACGAGAGACGCGACGATCGCCCTGCTCCAGTTCGAGAAGTGGGGTATCCAGTTCCGTTCCTTGGCCATCTTCGAAGATCAGGAGTCGATCAGCCGCAAGGTGCTGGCCCGCTTCAGCGACGTGTGCGAGAAGCAGTTCTCCAGCTTGACCGCGAACCGCGAACGGATCACGCGCTTCCTGAACGAAGCCATCTCGGGGACGAAGGACGCTGAGCGGTGAAGGTAAACAGGCTTCAGATCTGGAACCCGAGCGTCGCCGCCACCGACCGCTGCCGTTCGTCGAGGGTGACGAACCACAGGTCACCCGGCGCCGGCGCGACGTAGAGGGCCGATGCGACGTGCCACAGATCGGCGCCGCGCAGGCATCCCGCGGTCAGGACCGCGGCGAGCTCGGGGGCGAGAGATCGATCCGGGAACACCCACGTGAGGTTGGCGACGAGACCCTCCGAGAAGCTGCAGGCCTCCCGCGCGCAGGCCGCGCGCAGCTCGGCTTCGAGCAGGTTGGAGGAGAGCAGGCGCGAGAACGCCTCCAGGCGATTCCTCAGCTTCGCGCCGTCGGGTTCCTCGAAGGCAAGCGCGACCAGGACCGATGTGTCGACGTAGGCGACGCTCATTCGGTTCGCTCGTCGAGAAACCGATTCAGGGCGCCGGGCCGTCGCCCCAGCGCGGTGAACGGCGCCTTCGCCGGGCCGGAAGACACGATGATCCCCTGGCGTTCGAGTGCGTCGAGACGCGCCTCGATGGTCTGCGGCTCACCCCGGATCGGACGGATCTCCGCCACCGGCTCGCCGCGGTAGGACACCGTGACCGTCTTCCCCTCACGGACCTGGCGGATGACCTCGGAGAACCGCGCCTTGGCTTCGTACGTCGAGTACACGAGGTTCATGGCAGCAATATAACCAGTCAGACTGGTGCAATCAAGGGCTGGCGCGCGCCACGGAGGGTTGACCGGAGCGATCCGTCGCCGTCAGCGGGCCTCCGGCGGCGGGTGAACACGACCGCCGGTCCACTGCGTCCACGGCGGCAGGATATGACGTAGTATTGCAGGGTTGCGCCCTGCGCCCCCGCCCTTGCGGGAGGAGAAACGGAGTTTTTTCGTGAGAATCATCTGCGCGCTGTTGCTCTTCGGTCTCTTCGGTCTGGCCCCGGTCGAGGCCGGCGCCCAGGTGACGCTCACGGACTGGATGGGGCGGTCGGCCACGTTCGAGAAGGGCGAGGTCGACTCCGATGGCGTCAACATCGTGTACCACGCGGCCGGCGAGGGTCCCCTCGTCGTGTTCGTGCACAGCATCACGGGGCCGTGGTTCGATTTTCGCAACCAGATGGTGGCGCTTTCCGAGGGGTACCGCGTGGTCTCGATGTCGACCCGGGGCACCGACGAGAGCGGCAAGCCGGAGGGGGTCGAGTACTACGCGTCGGCCCGCATCGCCGACGACATCGTCGCGATCATCGACCACTTCGGCGAGGAGCGGGCCACCGTGGTCGGCCAGGACAGCGGCGGCCTCCACGCCTGGCACTTCGCCATGACCCATCCGGAGCGGACGGAACGTCTGATCTCGCTGGGGTCGATTCATCCCGCGGGGCTGATTCGGGAGCTGATCGACAACCCGGATCAGCAGCGCGCGAGCACGTTCCAGCGCAACATGCAGGAGAACCCGGAAGCGGGCGCGCAGTTCGGGGAGAGGCTGCGGAGCCGGGCGGCGCGGCCCGGCGACACGCCTGAGCTGGCCCGGCTGCGGCAGGAGGCCTACGATCGTCTCTACGCCGAGTCGATCGTCAACTTCTACAAGGCGAACTGGCCGTACTCGCCGGTGACGGCGGAAACCGAGGGTTTCGGGTTCGCCATGGACGGGTTTCCGCCCGTGCAGGCCCCGACCCTCTTCATCTACGGCAAGGACAGCGGGCCGTTCCTGAACGCGACCCTGAACGACATCTGGGGCCGGGTCGAGGGCGAGCTGACGATACACGTCCTGCCGGGGGTCGGGCACGGGCCGCACAACGAGGCGCCGGAGTTCGTCACCCCGCGCATCGTGGAGTGGCTCGGGACGGGGCGGTAGGAGCCCGTGCGCCGGGCCGTCCGGGAAACACGTGAAACGGCTGGCGACCGGTGGTATTCTGGCCGAAACAGGAGTCATGCCGAACATGCGGCTCGAACCGCGTTCGGTTTCGGGAACAGGAGGATGCCGTGAGACTGAAAGCGCTGGTACTCGTCGTGGCGGTGTGTGCAACGGCGTCGGTCGCGGCGGGGCAGGACTGGGCGCCGCCCCGGACGGCCGACGGCCACCCCGATCTACAGGGGGTCTGGGCCAACAACAACGTGACGCCGCTCGAGCGTCCGGAAGTGCTCGGAGGGCGCGAGACGCTCACCGACGAGGAGGTGGCGGCGTTGCAGGCGCGCGCCGGCGAGCTGTTCAGCAGCGAGGCGGACGACGCCGCCTTCGGCGACAGCGTCTTCGCCGCGGCGCTGGCCGAGGCCGAGTCGTTCACGTCGCGTGACCGGGCGACCGGCAACTACAACCAGTTCTGGATGGTCGAGCGGGACTGGGACAATCGGACCTCGCTCATCGTCGATCCGCCCAGCGGGCGGTTTCCCGCCCGCACCGAGGCGTCGCAGGCCCGGGCCGCGGAGCGCGCGGAAGCGCGGCAGCGCCACGCCCGGGGGCCGGAAGACCGCAGCCTCGGCGAGCGGTGCATCACCTGGGGCGCGCCGCGCCTGGGGGCAGGCTACAACAGCTATCTGCAGGTCTTCCAGAGCGCGAGTCACGTCGTGCTCTACCAGGAGATGGGTGGGTCGCGGATCATTCCGCTCGACGGCGGTCCCCACGTCGATGACAACGTCCGGCTGTGGCACGGCGACTCGCGGGGGCATTGGGACGGCGACGCGCTGGTGGTCGAGACCAGGAACTACTCGCCGCAGGCCTCGATGTTGGGCGCCGCCGGCGGCAGCCTGCACGTGCTCGAGCGGTTCACCCGCGCCAGCGACGACGTGCTGCAGTACGAGGTCACGGTGACCGATCCGGACACTTGGGCGGCGCCGTGGACCGCGATGATTCCGCTGCGCCATTCGATCGATCCGGTGTTCGAGTACGCCTGTCACGAAGGCAACATCGGCATGGAGGGCATCATGGCGGGCGCCCGGGCCCTGGAGAAGGCCGAGGCCGAGGGCGGCGGTCAGTAGCCAGCGGATTGTCAACCCAGCTTGCGAGGATCCGAGACCATGAAACGTCTGTTCACGTTCATCACCGCGACCGCCGCGGCGGCGGCGCTGGCGGCGGCGGCGACGGTCGCCGCGACCGCGACGACCGCTGCGCCGGCGAGCGGCACGGTTCAGTCCGCTTCGGCCATGGCGAGTTGCGCCAGTCTGGCGTCGCTCGCGTTGCCGAACACGACCATCACCGGCGCGAGCCTGGTCGAGGCCGGCGCTTTCGCGCCGCCCGGACCCCAGAGTGACCGGGCGCGGGCGGCGGCCGCGCGCACCTACGGGGGGCTGCCGGAGTTCTGCCGAGTCGAGGCGACGCTGACGCCGTCGGACGACTCCGACATCAAGGTCGAGGCGTGGCTGCCCGCGGCCGACTGGAACGGCAAGTACCAGGCCGTCGGCAACGGCGCGTTCACCGGGTCTATCCGGCACAACTCGATGGCCGCCGCCCTCGCCCGCGGCTATGCCAGCAGCTCGACCGACACCGGGCACGAGGGCAACACCGCGAGCTTCGGGCTCGGGCATCCCGAGAAGGTCATCGACTTCGGATGGCGCTCGCTGCGCGAGATGTCGGTGGTGTCCAAGGCCGCCATCGCGGCCTACTACGGCGAGGCTCCGGAGTACTCGTACTGGAACGGCTGCTCGGCCGGGGGGCGCCAGGCCCTGAAGGCCGCACAGCGCCTGCCCGAGCACTTCGACGGCATCATCGCCGGGGCTCCGGGCAACGACTGGACGGGCCGGGCCGGCGGGTCGTTGCGGGTGGCCAAGCCGCTCGAGGCCAACGAGGCGGCCCGCCTCACGGCCGACCTGCGCGAGCTCGTGCACGGGGCGGTCCTCGAGGCGTGCGACGCCGGCGACGGTGTGACCGACGGGGTCGTGGGCGATCCCGAGCGGTGCGACTTCGACCCGGCGGTGCTGCGATGCGCCGACGGCCAGAGCGAGGCCTGTCTGTCGGCGGCGCAGGTGAACACGGTGCGGATGCTCTACTCGTCGCCCGAGAACCCCCGGTCGGGGCGCCCGATCACCGGCCTGCTGCCCGGCAGCGAGCTGGGGTGGACGGATCTCGGCTGGACCAACTCGGCGCGTTCGACGGGGCTCGAGCAGTTCCGGTACCTGACGTTCGCCGATCCGGAGTGGACGGTCGATCAGTTCAACTTCGAGACCGACATCGTGCGGGCCGAAGAGGTCGACAACGACACCCTGAACGCGCTCGACCCCAACCTGAAGCCGTTCTTCGACCGCGGGGGCAAGCTCATCTCCTACCACGGCTGGGCCGACCCGCAGATCTCGCCGGCGAACGCGACCCAGTACTACCGGCGGGTCGTGGACGCCGTCGGCGATGCCGAGACGGTGCACGACCACTACCGCCTGTTCATGGCCCCGGGCATGGGGCACTGCGGCGGTGGGGCGGGGCCGAGCCGGTTCGACATGGTGACCGCGCTCGAGGGCTGGGTCGAGCGGGGCGAGGCGCCGGACCACATCGTGGCGTCCCGCGAGCGCGACGGGGCGGTGGACCGCACGCGTCCGCTCTGCCCGTATCCGCAGCAGGCGGTCTACTCGGGCAGCGGCAGCACCGACGACGCCGCGAACTTCGTCTGCCGCGCGCCCTGATCGCGGGGTCGGAAGGGCGTTCGGATATCGCAGGCCGGTCGGGCGTCCTCGCGGGCGCCCGGCCGGCCTGTCTCGTGTACGGTGGTGCGAAGGGCCGCGACGTCGGACGACGCGGACCCCTGGAGGGTTCGTTGGGCGGCAGGTGGAGCCGCGAGACGACGACGCCCGGCCGAGCCCCCGCGGCTACCGCGTATCGAAACGGATGTTGAACCAGGTGATGCCGTCGGTCTCCCGGATGCCGTGGGGCACGCCAGCGGGAATGTAGATGACGTCGCCGGCCCCGATGACCCGTTCCGACCCGCCCTCGATGGCCGCACCCCGCTGGCCGTCCACTGGCTCGCCCTGCTCGTCCACGATCTGACCGCCCGTCACCAGGGTGCCCGAGCCTTCTCGTATCACGTAGACGTCGGTCGTCCGGGGGTGCATCAACGCGGTCTCGGCGTTGCCTATCCGCCGTATGTTGACGTTGTAGCTGCCGCCCTCGAGCAGGCGCGTCGTCACGCGCCCCGCCGCGTCCATCTCCTGAATGATCGAGTCGATCTCGGCCGTCGGGAAGTCGACGGCGCGGTCGAGCGGCGCCTGCTGCCGTATGTCGATCTGGGCGGTGAGAACGGCGGCCGCGGTCAGCCCGATCACCAACCCGCCGACGAGGCCGATGCAGAATCTGCGCATGATGTCTCCTTGGTTGTTGGCGCCGGCTGCGATCTGTCCGGACGCGGAAGGCGTCGCGGGGCGCCGGTGCCGGTTGCCCCAACGCTCGGTCGATGTGCCGCCTGCGCCAGCGTCATCCGGCTTCGTTGGTAGAATAGCCCTACCGGCAAGAGCGCGACAGTCGGGGCGGCTTGCTGGCATCGCTGTTGCTTCCGATACCGGGGACCGATTGGCACACACCGTGATGTGGCGGGGATTCCCGAGGCAATGAGGGGCGCACGATGAGCACGGACATGCACGTAGCCGCAGCGGCGGCGGGAGCGGAAGTGGCCGGCTCGGGGATCGACAACCGTTTGCGGGCGGTGGAGGAGCGTCTGGGCAGACTCGAGACCAGATTCGAGAACGGAGATGAAGCACGTCGCGACGAGGGCCGATCTCGAAATGCACTTCAACCGGCTCCTGCGGTGGGGGCTCGGCATCATGATTACGGCCACCGGTGCGCTGTCCGCGATCATTCTTCGGTCTCACGGGAACGAACGGCAACTGATTGGCGGGAATCGGGATTCCGGGCCTGGTAACGGTGCGGAGCCCGGGAGGGTTGGTTGGGCGGCAAGCGGCGCCGAAAGGCAACGGTTGCCGAGCTTGGAGAGATGCGATGCTCACGATACGGAACCTTGTGATCCTGGGTCTGGCCGCGGTCGTCGTGGCGGCGGGGGCGGTCGGCGCCGCCGCCCAGTCCGAGCGCGGGCCGGTGGTGCAGACGGCGTCCGGTGAGCTCGGAGGGGCGTGGGCCGACGCCGAGGCGGGCGTCTCGGTGTTCCGGGGGGTGCCCTTCGCGCAGCCCCCGGTCGGCGACCTGCGGTGGCGTCCGCCGGTCGCGGTCGAGGCCTGGGACGGAACGCGGTCGGCCACCGAGTTCGGGCCCGCGTGCTGGCAGGCCCGCAATGCCGACAACTCGCCCTATGCGCGGGGCGAGCTGCCGCGCAGCGAGGACTGCCTGACGTTGAACCTGTGGACGGCGGCGCGGGTGGGCGAGCGCCGGCCGGTGATGGTCTGGTTCCACGGCGGCGGACACAGCTCGGGCACCGGCAGCGCCACGATCTTCGACGGTACGGCGATGGCGGAGAAGGGCGTGGTGATGGTGACCGCCAACTACCGGCTGGGGCCTCTCGGTTTCCTCGCGCACCCCGCCCTGACGGCCGAGTCCCCGGAGCAGGCGTCGGGCAACTACGGCATCCTCGACCACATCGCGACGCTGGCGTGGGTGCGCGACAACATCGCGGCCTTCGGCGGCGACCCCGGCAACGTCACCATCTTCGGGCAGTCGGCCGGCTCGTGGTCGGTCTGCGTGCTCCAGGCGTCTCCGTTGGCGAAGGGGCTGTTCCACAAGGCCGTCGGCCACTCGGGCGGCTGCTTCGGGGCGCCGCGCGCGCATCTGGCGACGGCCGGTGGACCGGCGACCGCGGTCTCCGGCCATGACGCGGGCCGGGCCATCGCCGCGGAGCTCGGGGTGGCGGGTGACGGACCCGATGCGGCGGCCGCGCTCAGGGCGGCGGAGCCCGCCGCGGTGCTGACCGCGCAAGGCTCGGCGGGGCGCGGCACCGGCGTGGTCGTGGACGGCTGGGTGCTGCCCGACCTGCCCAGCGCGATCTTCGCGGCGGGCGACCAGAACGACGTGCCGGTGATCGTCGGGTCGATGTCCGACGAAGGCACCACCCTGTACGCGGGCATGGCGGGGCCGCCGCGGGACGAGTTCGTGGCCGGTCTCACCGACCGGTACGGCGACCGGACCGACGCCCTGCTCGATGCCTACTCCCGCGAGATCGCGGCGTCGACCCGCACCGCCGGTCAGGCGATTCAGGCCGACCGGAGCTTCACGTGGCAGATGCGCGCCTGGGCGCGGGCGCACGGAGGCACCAACGACGTCTATCTCTATTTCTTCAGCCACGCCCCGCCGGTGTTCCGGCTCTATCTGCCCGACCGGCCCGAGCTCGATTATCCGGCCGGTCTGCGCGGCGGAGGCGCGTACCACTCCGGCGATCTCGCCTATGCGTTCGACAACGTCGGACTCGTGGGGGTCGGCTGGAACGCGCGCGACCACGAGCTCTCGGGCCAGATGTCGCAGTACTGGGTGAACTTTGCAAGGACCGGCAATCCGAACGGCGACGGCCTGCCGGTGTGGCCGCGGTACGAGCGCGAGGGCGAGCCGGCGATCGAGTTCGCGACCTACGGGACGGCCGCCACCAGCAAGATCCGCGAGACCAAGCTCGACCTCTTCGACGCCTCGTACCGGGCGGCGGAGACCGATCAGTAGAGTCCGCGCCGTAGAACGGCGGCGGACACCTGTAGGGTCGGTTGGAAGGGAAGCGGAGCCGTCAGGCGAGGATTTCCGGGCGAGGAGTCCGCGCTGTAGAACGGTGGCGGAATCCTGCCGGGTCGGTTGGGCGGGAAGCGGAGGCCGCAGCGCGACCTTGCGGTCGCGTTCGGCGACGATTCCCGGGCGAGAACCGAGCGTCCCTCCGGACCCTCCTCCTCACGGGGGAGGGTCCGGAGCACGTTTCGCGACTGCTCAGCACCCCCGGTCGGGCGGGGTGCCCTCGAAGCGCTCGGTCACCGCCGAGAGCTGCACGACCATGCCGTCCGGGTCCGGAACGAGGACGCTGCCCCCGCCGCCCCCCACGTCTTCGAAGCCGGCGTCCTCGAGCGCCGTGGCCACCCGCTCGCCGTCGAAGTCCTCGATCCCGACTCCGAAGTGATCGATCGTGCCGGCGACGGCGCTGCCCGCGGTCAGGCTGCAGTTGCCCCCCTCGACCGGGCACAGGCTGATGAGGCTGCCATCGGGAAAGTCGAGCGCGTAGGCGTCGCCGACGATGTAGCGCCGCGCCGGCAGCCCGAGGAGGTTGCGGTAGAAGGTCTCCGACCGGTCCAGGTCGGCGACTCCGACGTTGACGTGGTGCAGCGTGCGGGCCCGGACCCCCGTCTGGGCGCGGGCGCCCGACGGCAGGGCCATGGCGGTGAAGGCGCCCAGCACCTGCCGGCGTGTCAGCTTGCCATCCTCGTACTGTTTCAATAACGTGTCGAAGGTGTCTCTCATGTGGGTTCTCCCTCCACGGTCAGAGGGCGATTGTAGCCTCGCTGTCGGGTCGGGTCGCACGTCGGTGGACTCGGCCTGCCGCGGGCGCCCGGACAGCGGCGCGCCGGGGCTGCTTGGAGGATGACATGGCGCGAACGGTGGACCCGCAAGGGCGGGAGCTGGAGCTGATCGGTCGAATCGTCGATTTGGCCGGCAAGGACGTGCTCGACATCGGCTGCGGCGAGGGGCGGACGTCCCGCCGCCTCGCGGGGCGGGCCGCGACCGTGCTCGGCGTGGACCCGGACGAGGCCGCGATCGCCCAGGCCCGCGCCGGTGGGACCAGCGACACCTGCCGCTTCCAGGCGGTGGACGTCCTGGAGCTCGCCCTGCCGCCGGCCAGCTTCGATCTGGTCGTCTTTTCGCGATCGATGTGATGACTGCCGCCCGAGAGCGTCGGTGACGCTCTGCGCAAGGTGGCCGGCTGGCTGCGCCCCGGCGGGCGCCTGGTCAGCATGCAGCCGATCGGCCGGCCGATGCCCTTCCATGTCCGCCGGGCCGGCCGCATCGAGCCCGTGGGCGTGGTGTACGCCACCGACGCCGGGCAACGGGACATGCGGGCGTCCCGGCAGGCGCTCGCCGAATCGATTCGGGCCGGCCTGTTCACGCCCCGGGCCGAGCTCTCGGTGGTGCTGGAGTTCCACTACCGCACCGAGAAAGACTGGCACGAGTTTCTCGAGAGACCGCGGATCGGCGCGGTCGAGGCCGATCCGGACGTGCTCGCGGGGGCGCTGGCGGCGTTGTCACGGGAAGACGCCGTGATCGTCGCATTGGAGGAGACTCTGTTCACCGCCTGCGACCGCGCCGGCACGGGGCGTCCGGGACGCTAGCCCGGATTTCTCACCGGTGGTGAACAAGAGACTGCCCGTAATGGCGTAAAGTGTTGTTGTGGCAATAACTTCAAGCCATGCACGGAGGCAGCCCCTTGTCGACACAGTGTACGCGAAGTAAGCCACCAATCCAGCTGGAGTTTCCTCGGGTCGGTCGTCGTCGGCTGGTCGCCAGCTTCGAGGGCGGAACGATCACTTCCAATGCCGGGGCATTGCTGCTGCGGGCGGTTGAAAGGTGCACCGACGTGTGCCGACGCGCGGCGCAGTGCTTCCAGGACTACCGGGACCCAAGCTTGATCGAACACACGGTCGAGGACTTGGTGACCCAGCGTGTGATGGCCGTCGCGTTGGGCTACGAAGATCTGAACGACCATGACACCCTGCGGCGGGACCCGCTGTTGGCGGCTGTCGTGGGCAAGGCGGACCCGACGGGCGAGAACCGGGTGCGGCCGTCAGACCGGGGGGCCGCGCTGGCGGGGAAGAGCACGCTGAACCGGCTGGAACTGGTCGGGCCGAAGGACGCCGAGGCTGACCGGTACAAGAAGGTGACCTATGACGAAGCGGCGCTCGACGCCCTGCTGGTAGACGTGTTCATCGAGTCGCACCCGACGCCGCCGGCGCGCATCGTGCTGGATGTCGATGCGACGGACGATCCGCTGCACGGTCAGCAGGAAGGACGGTTCTTCCACGGGTACTACGGGAACTACTGCTATCTGCCTCTGTATATCTTCTGCGGGGCGCATGTGCTCTGCTCGCGGTTGCGGCCCTCGAACATCGACGGGGCGGCGGGCGTGGTGGACGAGTTGGCGCGGATTGTGGAGCGGGTGCGGCAGGCATGGCCGTCGGTCCCCATCGTGGTTCGGGGGGACTCGGGGTTCTGCCGAGACGAGCTGCTGAACTGGTGCGAAGAGCATGCGGTGGACTACGTCATCGGCTTGGCGAAGAACGTTCGGTTGAAGGAACAAATCGCGCCCGAACTGGCGCAGGCCCAGGCGCAGTGCGAGGAAACCGGGGTGGCCGCGCGGGTGTTTGCGGACTTCCGCTATCGCACGCGCAAGAGCTGGAGCCGGGAGCGCCGGGTGGTCGGCAAGGCCGAGCATCTGCCCGCGGGCGCCAATCCACGCTTCGTGGTGACATCGCTGCCGCCGGACACCTTGGCGGCGCAGGCGTTGTATGAGGATTTCTACTGTGCCCGCGGGGACATGGAGAACCGCATCAAGGAACAGCAACTGGCGCTGTTTGCCGACCGGACCAGCAGTGCGACGCTGCGCGCCAACCAACTGCGCCTGTACTGGGCCACGTTGGCCTATGTCCTGCTCCAGCAGCTCCGCGACCGGGGGCTGGCGGGCACCCGGCTCGCCCGCGCCCAATGCGATACGCTACGGCTGCGGCTGCTCAAGATCGGCGCCCACGTCCGCGTCACCGTGCGGTGCATCTGGGTGGCGCTGTCCGAGCTGGCGCCCGACGCCGATCTGTTCATCATGGCCGCTCAACGTTTGCGCTCGCCGCCCGACCCGGCCTGACGGTCGGCCAGGTGGCGGCATACGTTCACGACTGCAGGGGGACACGGGGTCCTTTCGCGTGTGGTGTGCTAACCGGGCCGATTTTGGCGCCACGCGCACGTCGTCGCCCACATCCAGACCACCGCCGGCGTCCGATATGGCCGCCCGGAACCCCAGCCGCGCCGCATCAGGCCCGATCTCGACGAGCTGTGAGAAATCCGGGCTAGAGCGCATATTGGCCATATCGCAACCGCGGACTGCAAGCAGTCCGTCCGAACAACCCCGTCAGGCGGGATGGCGCCCTATCAGCCCGCAGGCGCCCTCGCCGCTCTCGGGGCAACGCGGGGTGCCGCCACGGGCCGCTCCAGGGCGACCCGCGATAGACTGGACGCGGTCGTCCGCGCGCGCTACGCCGCCGCGCGAACGCAGGATGGGGAAGACGACATCCCCGGCGCGGCGCTCTGCAGCGAGCCGGTCGCCGGGAGATCAGGAGACGAAGCAGATGATCCGAAGCATGAGCAGGGGCGGTTGGTTCGCGGCCATCACGGTGCTGGCGGCCTTGGTCGCGGCGCCGGCCGCGGGTCAGGACGGGCCGGGTCCGCACGACGAGGCGGAGTTCGATGCGCTGTTCGAGGCGGTGAAGAACTGGGGCCGCTGGGGCCCGGACGACGAGCTGGGGACGGCCAACCTCATCACCGAGGAGAAGCGCCGGCAGGCCCTCGCGCTGGCGACGCGCGGCCGCACGGTGTCGCTGTCGCACAACCCGATGCCGGGCGTCCACCCCGACAACCCCGACTCGGCCTTCAACCACACCATGGCGGAGACGCTGCGGTCGGACACCATCGAGTTCTCGTACCACGGCTACGGCGTCAGCCATATCGACGCGCTGTGCCACTTTCTGCACAAGGGGATGATGTACAACGGCCTCCCCGCCGACACGAGCTCGGCCGAGGAGGGCTGCGTCAAGCTCGGCATCCAGAACCTGAAGGACGGCATCGTCACCCGCGGCGTGCTGCTCGACATTCCCCGTCTGAAGGGCGTCGACTACCTCGAGCCGGGGACGCCCATCTACACGGAGGACATCGAGGCGTGGCTGGAGCAGGCCGGGGTGACCATGCAGCCGGGTGACGCGGTCTTCCTGCGGACCGGCCGCTGGGCGCGCCGCGCCGACGTGGGGCCGTGGCAGCTCTCGGGCAACTCGGCCGGCATCCATGCCTCGGTCATCAGCTGGGTCCGCGGGGCGGACGTGGCCCTGTTCGGCAGCGACTCGGCGACGGACGTGCAGCCGTCCGGGGTCGACGGGGTCGCGCTGCCGCTGCACACGCTGCTGATCGCCGGCCTGGGAACGAACATCTTCGACAACATGGACCTCGAAGCGCTGGCCGAGGTGGCGGCCGAAGAGGGGCGCTGGGAGTTCCTGATCGCGGCCGGGCCGATCCCGGTCACCGGCGGCACCGGCTCGCCGCTCAACGTGATCGCGGTGTTCTGATGCCCGCTGGCGGGCGACGCGGCGGATTGGAGGTAGACAACCACCGATGTCTTGGTTTCGCAGTGGTTTGGCGGCCGTTCAAGACGTCGGTGGCCTGCTAATCAAGAGAGGCACGGCGATGGGACCACTGGTCCCATCGCTGCTCTTGAGCCCGTTCTTCGTCGGAGCTGCCTGGCTGTTCCGATCCGTCGCGGTAATCTCCGACGTACCGCTGTTCAGTGCTCTGTTCGGGCTCGCGGCACTGGTTATCGTTTTCAGCTACCATCGACACTATGCGTGGTTTGCGAAACATGCCCCGGACCGACTGCAGTCGGAGAAGTACAGATACGAGACCCAGCGGATGCAGATGATTGCCGCCTAAGGAGCTGCGGTATCCAATGCCCGCCGACAGTCTCCCGTTGGCGGAGCCGGCAGAGAATCCGGTAGAGCGCGTGAAGAGTCACGACACACATTCGGGAAAGGGTGGAGAACGGTTCCCATGAAGGCCTATCTCCTTGCACATAGTCAGGCGTGCACGCCTCAGCAGGTGCAACACCTGCTCAACGATTCCCAGGCCGTTGCGACGTGGGTGACCCCATTTCCGTTTGCGGCCATTCTCGTTTCCAACCTCAATGTGAACGACCTCGCCGCCGTTCTTCGGGATCGGCTGCCAAGTGTGTGGTTCATGGTGACGGAACTCAGAGGCGATGCAGTCCAAGGATGGTTGCCGAAGGAGCTCTGGGAATACGTGAATGACCCGTCTCAGGCATGGTCGCGGCAACTTTTCGCCGGATTGGGAAGATCGCAGCTGGGACAGCTTCCACCCGCGGCTCCGCCGTCCACAGGCGGGTTGTTCGGCCCTCCCCAAGGCACGTGAGTGAGCCCGCCGGTCGGCAGGGGTGCTCGTTGAATCCGGCGTGGTGGAGTAGAGGAGCAATGAAACAGACCCTGATCGCCTGTTTCGGTTTCGTGACCGTCCTGGCCGCCGCGGCGGCGCTCGGCCAGACCGTGCCGCTGGACATGCGCGACGTGCGGCCCGGTCCGGCGGTGGTGACCGCGGTCGAGGACGGAGTGGCGGTGGAGTGGGAGGACGAGGCCGACCGGGAGTGGCGCGCGACGTTCTCGCTCGACCCCGACCTCCCCTTGATCGAGTCGATCGCGGTGGACGGCGTCGCCGTGGTGTCCGCGGTGCGGCCGTTCTACCAGGTCGAGACCGGCACGCGGCGGCGCGGGTGGAATGCCTTCTTCGACTATCCGCCGAGCCATCCCGACGGCACACGGCACGCCCAGGGGGTATTCCGCCTGCGCGAGGCGACCGCCCGCACCATCGGCGAACGTGTCGAGCTGACGTTCGACGGGCTGCGCATGGGGGTGTTCGAGGGGGCGATCGCCTACACCATCTATCCCGGCAGCCGCCTGATTCAGCAGGAAGCGGTGGCCGCCACCGACGCCGCCAACGTCGCCTACTACTACGACGGGGGCTGGGAGATGGCCGCCGAGGCCGACCGGGCGCCCGGCCGCAACATGCAGACCCGGGTGAGCTGGTACGACACCGCCGGCGCCCTGCGCCACGACGTCTCGACCGGCTTCGACCCGGAACGGAAGCCCGTGAAGGTGCGCTACCGCACCCTTGCGGCGACCACCGCCGCCGGCAGCGTCGCGGTCTTCCCCGCGCCGCACCAGTACTTCTTTCCGCGGGACTTCACGTCGAACCTGGGACACGTCTGGCACCGTTCGTGGCGAGGCCGGGTCTCGCTCGGCATTCGGCAGATTCGCGACACCAACTGGCGCTTCTACCCGTGGATGAACGCCCCGCCGGGCGAGACCCAGCGGATGTCGGTGTTCTTCGTGCTGTCCGACGGCGCGGCGGAGGCGGCCCTCGACGACGTGCTGGCGTTTACGAACCGCGATCGGTTCCGTCCGCTCGACGGCTACAAGACCCTGAGCACCCATTGGCACCTCGCTTATACGATGCAGGCGCTGGAGCACGGGTTCGACTGGACGCCGCCGTTCAAACCGGTCCTGAAGGCGATGGGGGTCGACGCGTCGATCATCATGGACTTCCACGGCGACGGCCACCCGCGCGATCTCACCGACCTGCGCCTCGACGAGCTCGACGCCTACTTCGGCGCGCTGCGCGCCCAGTCCGAGCCCGACTTCCTGCTGATTCCCAGCGAAGAGGCGAACGTCCACTTCGGCGGGCACTGGGCGCTCGTCTTTCCCCGGCCCGTCTACTGGTTCATGGACCGGCCCGAGGGGGGCGCGTTCGAGACGACCCACCCCCGCTACGGCACCGTGTACAGCACCGCCGACGCGGCCGAGTTGCTGGAGCTGGTGCGGCGGGAGGGCGGCATCATGTACCAGACCCACCCCCGGACCAAGGGCTCGACCGGCTTCCCGGACCGCATCGCCGACACCGAGCACTTCCGCGACCCCGCGTATCTCGGCGCTGGGTGGAAGGCGATGCCCGCCGACCTCTCGTCCCCGCGGCTCGGCGAACGGTCGCTGAACCTGCTCGACGACCTGAGCGCGCAGGGTCTGAGGAAGCGGATCTTCGGCGAGGTCGACGTGTTCCAGTTCGACGGCACGCACGAGCTGTACGCGCACATGAACATCAACTACGTGCGTCTCGACGAGCTGCCGCCGTTCGACCGCTGGGGCGAGGCGGTCGAGCCGCTGGCGCGGGGCGACTTCTTCACCACCACCGGCGAGGTGCTGCTGCCCGAGGTGGACTTCTCCGCCTCGACCGAGGACCGCCTAGACGTCTGGATGGAGGTGGACTGGACGTTCCCCTTGCGTTTCGCGGAGATCGTGTGGGGCGACGAAGCCGGCGGCACGCACCGCGAGGTCACTCCGTTGTCGCGGACGCGGGCTCTCGGCGCCGGAGGCTTCGCGCTCGCCGCCGACGCCTCGGGGTGGACGTGGGCGCGGGTCGCGGTCTGGGACGTGGCCGGCAACGGCGCGTTCGTCAATCCGACGTGGCGGGAGTGATCGGGCCACAGCGGCCTGCGACGCCATGCGGGACGGCGAGCGGCGCGTTGCGGGACGGGGGACGACGCCTCGCGGGACGGCGAGCGGCGCCCGCGGGACGAGTCGTCGGGGGCGGCAGAGGATTGCACGAAATGCTATGCTGTAGCCGCGTTTCCGAGTCTTTATCGTCACACTGGAGGAATGTCGATGCGGCGAAAGACCACGTTGCTCGGGCTGGCGGTCGGGGTGCTCCTGGTGGGTGCGGCCGGCTCCGTCGCGCAGGCGCAGACAGGGGCCGAGGTTACCTTCACCGACCACATCCGACCCATCTTCGAACGAAGCTGCTGGAACTGCCACGGCGAGGCGTCGCAGCTCTCGGGGCTGGATCTGCGGACGCGGGAGGCCGCGGTCGAAGGCGGCACCCGCGGGCCGGCCCTGGTGCCGGGGCGCGCCGACGAGAGCCGTCTCTACCGGGTGCTGGCCGGTCTCGACGATCCGCCGATGCCGATGAGCGGCGATTCCCTCACCGACGCGGAGGTCCTGGCCATCCGCACTTGGATCAACGGCGGAGCGCACTGGGACGCGGGCGGCGCCACGAGCGCCGACGTCGCCCTGGCCGCGCTCGAGAACACCATGCTGCCCGACGGGGCCCGCGACTACTGGGCGTTCCGGCTCCCGGCCAAGGCGCCGGTGCCCGCCTCGACGGACTACGAGAATCCCGTCGACCGCTTCCTCGACGCGGCGCGCCGCGAGGCTGGGGTCACCGCGGGGCCGCGGGCCGACCCCCTGACCCGCCTGCGCCGGGCCTATCTGGACCTCACCGGGCTGCCTCCGACCCCCGAGCAGGTCGAGGATTTCCTGTCCGACACCGAACGGGGAGCCTGGGAGCGCCTGATCGAGAGCCTGCTCGACTCGCCGCACTACGGTGAGCGCTGGGGCCGGCACTGGATGGACGTGGCCCGTTACGCCGACTCGACGGGGTTCGAGCAGGACTACCGCCGTCCCAACGCGTGGCGCTACCGCGACTACGTCATCAACACCTTCAACCAGGACAAGCCCTACAACCAGTTCCTGCGCGAGCAGATCGCCGGTGACGAGCTCGACCACGTCACCGACGAGACCCTCATCGCCACCGGGTTCCTGCGGGCGGGGCCGCGGGTCAACTTCCGCGAGAAGGACAACCCCGAGCGGCGCCACGACTATCTCGACGACGTGCTGGCCACCCTGGGCCGCGGCGTCCTCGGCATGACCGTGCACTGCGCCCGGTGCCACGACCACAAGTTCGACCCCATCCTGCAGAAGGACTACTACAGCATGCAGGCGTCGATCTTCGGGTACGTCGAGATCGACTACCCGCTGCTCGACCGGGTCGGCGTGGCCGAATACCGCGAGAAGAACACTGCGCTCGACGCCCAGCAGCAGCCGCTGCGGGACGAGATCGCCGAGATCGAGGCCCCGCATCGCGAGCGCCTGCGCAACGAGCTGATCAAGGAGCGCTTCCCCGAGAACGTGCAGCAGGCGGCGTTCAAGCCCGAGGAGGAGCGGACGCCGGGCGAGCAGTTGCTCGCCACCCAGGTGCTGTCGATCAATCCGCCCCGGCGGCAGGTCGTGGCGGCGCTGTCCGAGACGGAGGGCGACCGCTGGAGCAAGCTGACGGCGGCGGTGGAGGCCCTCGAGGCCCTGCGCCCGGCCGAGCCGCCGATGGCGGAGATCGTCACCGACGGCGACTACCGGTTCGCCCCGGATGGTCCCGGCGACCAGGTCATCGGATGCCCGGAGTGCCGCGTCCTGCCCGACGAGCCGGGGTCGTTCCTCTACGAGGAGGGCGGGCCGGCCTACGAGGCGCCGCCCAACTACTTCCTGATTCGCGGCGACCCGTTCAGCCCGGGGTCGCCGATGTCTCCCGGGTTCCTGACCGTGGCCACCTACGGCGACCCCGTGACGGAGTTGCCGCGGCCGGACGGCCGCACGTCGGGCCGCCGGCTCGCGCTCGCCGAGTGGATCGCGTCTCGCGACAACCCCCTGACCGCGCGGGTGATGGCCAACCGCATCTGGCACCACCACTTCGGCCGGGGCATCGTGCGCACCCTCGACAACCTCGGCCGGATGGGGGACGAGCCCACGCACCCCGAGCTGCTCGACTATCTGGCCGTGGAGTTCATGGACCGCGGCTGGAGCGTCAAGGAGATGCACCGGCTGCTGATGACGTCCGAGGCCTACCAGATGGCGTCGGCCTACGAGAATGCGGACAACCGCGCCGCCGACCCCGAGAACCGGCTGCTCTGGCAGTACCGCCCGCAGCGGCTGGAGGCGGAGGCCCTGCGCGACGCGATCATGACGGTGAGCGGCGGCATCGACCTGACGGTGGGCGGCCCGCCGGTCTTCCCCCACGTGCCCCAGGAGCTTCTCCTGGCCGCGAGGAACGGCTACTGGGAAAACCAGGCGGACGGCCCCGAAGTGTGGCGGCGCAGCGTCTACGTCTACCGGCGCCGGTCGCTCGGCTTCCCGTTCTTCGACACCTTCGACCTGCCCGACCAGAACCAGACGGCGGCGGCCCGCAACGTGTCGACGGTGGCGACGCAGGCCCTGACCCTGATGAACAACGAGTTCGTCCTGAACCAGGCCCGGGTGTTCGCGGACCGGCTGGAGCGGGCGGCGCCCGGCGACGTCGATCGGCAGGTCGATCTCGCCTACCGCATCGCCCTGACCCGGCCGCCGGCGCCCGACGAGGCCGAGATCGCCCGCGACCTCGTGTCGGCGCAGTCGCTGGTCGACCTGACCCACGTGATGCTCAACCTGAACGAGTTCCTGTATCTGAGATAGAGGTGGCAACGATGCACGATCACCATCATCACCATTGCCGGAAGCGGACGTTCTGGGATCGCCGCAACTTCCTGTTCCGGTCGGGCGGCGGCATCGCGGGGCTGGCCCTCGCCCACATGCTCGACCGCGAGGGGGTGCTCGCGGCGCCGGCCGACGGCTGCGGCGACCCGATCCCCGGGAACCCGTTCGCCCCCCGGGCGCCCCACTTCGAGCCGCGCGCGACCGCGGTGATCTCGCTGTTCATGAGCGGAGGGGTCAGCCAGGTCGACACCTTCGACCACAAGCCCGCGCTGACGAAGTACGCGGGCCAGCCGATGGCCGAGTCGGTGGTGGTGCGGCAGGGCCATCCCGGTCCGCTGATGCCGAGCCCGTTCGAGTTCAAGCGGCACGGGGAGAGCGGCATCGCGGTGTCGGAGATCTTCCCGCACCTGTCCAAGAAGGTCGACGAGATGGCGTTCCTCCGGTCGCTCTACGGCCGGTCGAACGACCACATCCAGGCGACCTACGAGATGCAGAGCGGCCAGATCCGGATGGGGTTCCCGGCCGTCGGCTCGTGGGTGACCTACGGCCTGGGGTCGGAGAGCGCCAGCCTGCCCGCGTTCGTGGTGATGAACGACCACCGCGGCGGCCCCCTCGGCGGCCCCAACGACTGGGCCGCCGGCTTCATGCCCGCGAGCTACCAGGGCACGCTGTTCCGCGCCGTCGGCGACCCCATCGTGGACCTGCAGCCCCCCGAGGGCATGTCGGCCGCGCAGCAGCGGGCTCGGCTCGACACCCTGGCCAGGCTCAATGAGATGGACATGGCCAAGAACCCCGGCAACTCGGAGCTCGCGGCCCGCATCTCGTCCTACGAGCTCGCCTACCGCATGCAGGGCTGCGCGCCCGAGGCGGTCGACACGTCGAGCGAGTCCGAGGCCACGAAGAAGCTGTACGGCCTCGGCGAGGCGATTACCGAGCCGTTCGGGCGCCAGTGCCTGATGGCGCGCCGCCTGGTCGAACGCGGTGTCCGCTTCGTGCAGCTGTTCCACGGCGGGCTCGGGGTCCAGAACACCGACACCTGGGACGCCCACAGCAACCTGAAGGAGAACCACACCCAGCACGCGGCCGAGACCGACCTGCCGATTGCCGGGCTGCTGACCGACCTGAAGGCCCGCGGCATGCTCGACTCGACCCTCATCGTCTGGCACGCCGAGTTCGGCCGGATGCCGATCTCGCAGCGCGGCGTCGGGCGCGACCACAACCCCGGCACCATGACCGGCTGGATGGCCGGGGCCGGCATCCAGGGTGGTCAGGCCATCGGGGCCAGCGACGAGTTCGGCTACAAGGCCGAGCAGCAGCGGACCTCGCCGCACGACCTGCACGCGACGATGCTGCACCTGCTGGGCATGGACCACACGAAGCTGACCTACCGCTACAACGGGCGCGACATGCGGCTGACCGACGTGCACGGCACGCCGATTCCGCAGATCGTGGCGTAGGAAGCGGTTCTCGGTCGGGAAGCACTCGGGGCACGGTCACCGCCCGCAAGGGTTGTGGCCGTGCCCGTTCTGTTTTTGCGCGCGGAATCTCTCGGAACGCGGTTGCGTGGCCGGATGGACCATGAATCAGGCCTGAAATACAATCAGACCCGAGGAGAGACGTCAAATGAGACGTCGAAGCGCTCGGGGAGGAGGTGGTCATCACCCGCTCCGGACGGCCACGTTGCCGGGGGGCTGGAGCTTCGTCAACCCGCATCCCATCCTCGTGCTCGAAGTCGCCGGCGAGAACGGCGCCAGCGCCGACTGGGACATCTATTTCGGCCCGGCCGCCGCCGCCATTCTCCGGAATCGCGGCTTCGCGCCGGACACGTTTCGGTTCGGCGAGACGTTGATCGTCGAGGGGCACCCGGCCCGGGTCGCCGGGGCGCGCGCCGTCGACGTCTTCGGAAACGCGGCCGGCATCACGCGGCCGGGCGGCACGCGCGTCCCCTAGGCGCCTGCGCCGTAGAAGTTTCGCGCCGGCGAAACTTCCAACGCGACCGTAAGGTCGCGCTGGCCGGCAGGCGCCGGCCGCGGCAGGGGGATCCCGGCAGTCCGGCGCCGCCGTTGGATGTGGCGGAGAGCCGGCGTGTATGATGGGCCGAATCGGGGAGAGACAGCGCCGCGCGCCGTGCCGCGCGGCTACGAGGAGGACGTGATGAGACAGTCGAGCAGCGTATGGACGGTGGTGCTGGCGGTGGCCGGACTCTCAGCCGGCGCCGAGCTGCACGCGCAGCAGGAGGCCGAAGGGGCCAACGCGGTGCTGCCTTGGGCCTACGTGCTCAACGAGCCCGCCGGGAACGCCGACGCGCCCGACCCCGACGAGGTGGTCACGGTGCCCGGCTCCAGCGTGTCGATGCCGCGCTCGGCCATCAACATCAACGACGGCCCGCCCGACTGGCACCCGGACGGCCATCCCCCGATGCCCGAGGTCGTGGCGACCGGCGGCGGCGAGGGCGTCGTCGCATGCGGCTACTGCCACCTTCCGAACGGCCAGGGCAAGCCCGAGAACGCCGGCGTCGCCGGCCAGCCGTACGAGTACATCGTGCAGCAGATGACCGACTGGCGGAACGGCCGGCGCAAGCCCGGCGAGCCGCGCATGGGACCGCCCGCCTTCATGGAGCGGATCGGACTGGCCGCCACCGACGAGGAGGCGCGGGTCGCGGCCGAGTACTTCTCGTCGATCGATTTCAAGCCGTGGGTCCGCGTGGTGGAGACCGACGCGGTGCCCGAGACGAAATTTGCGGGGTGGATCCACGAGGTGGTCGAGAACGGGGGCGTGGAGCCGATCGGCACGCGGGTGGTCGAGACGCCCGTGGACCTGAAACGGACCAAGCTGCGCGACGACGCCTCGGGCTTCATCGCCTACGTGCCGAGCGGCGCGGTTGGGCGGGGACGCAGGATCGTGCTGACGGGCGGCGCCAACTCCGTGGCGTGCACCGTCTGCCACGGTGCCGACCTGCGCGGTATCGGCCCGGTGCCGGCGCTGGCCGGCCGCTCGCCGAGCTACATGGCGCGGCAGCTCTACGACCTGCAGACCGGTGTGCGCGACGGCGCGTGGTCCGACCTGATGAACGCCGCGGTGAAGAACCTCACCGTGAAGGACATCGTGGACATCGTGGCCTACACGGCCAGCCTGGAGCCGTAGAGCAGCAGCCGCCCGCCGGCCGCTTTCAGATGCCGGTGGCCGACCCGAGGCCCATGGCGCGGCGCCACGCCGCGATCTGGCCGATGTGGCTGCCCTCGTGCGAGGTCATGACGAACGTGGCGTAGTCGCCGAGGGTGGGGAAGGTCTGCCGCCGGCGCTCGTCGGGGAACGGCGCGGCGAAGACGGCCGGGTCCGCCGCGGCGACGGCGGCGGCGACGCGCGCGTGCTGGGCGGCCAGCTCGTCGAGAATCCGGTCCCGGCCGGGGAAGTCGGCGGCGGCGCCGCTCGGGATGCCGCCCGAGCCGAAGGTCTCGGACCAGCCGGGGGGCAGGGTGGACTCGAGCCCGAGCCTCCGCGCGAGGCCGTCCGACGAGAGCGCGATGTGGCCCAGGATCCACGCGGGATGGTTGACGACGCCGTGCGGCTGCCAGACCATCTGATCGTCGGAGAGGTCCTTCACCATCACCCGGCTGCGGTCGAGGTTGAACTGGTACGCGAAGAGAAGGTGTCGAAGCATCGTTCTTCCTGGTTCCGTTCCGGCGCCGGCCGGTCGACCGACGTCCGGCCGGCATGCCATTCCTGCCTGCCAGCCGCCCGAGCATTCTACCGGACCCCGCCAAACGCCGCGCATCGGGGTGCAGGCGGCTCGCTCCCGGTCTAGAACTCCCGGTGACCCATTCCGGCGTCGCGGGCGGCGGTCTCCGCCCCTCGTCCGTACAGACTGAGCCGCCCGGGGACCGCTTCCTGTCCCCGGGCGGCATGACGGACCCGGCCGCACCGACGTCTACGAGACGCTCTCGACCGTGACGTCGCCGGCCGGCGCGGCCGTGCCGATCGCGATCCGGCGCGGTCTGGCGGTCTCGGCCAGCGGCAGCGTCAGCTCGAGCATCCCGTTGTCGTAGCGCGCACTGACCTTCTCGGCGTCGACCTTGGCCGGCAGGCTGAACGAGCGCCCGAACCGGCCATAGTGGATCTCCGAGGCGTAGCCGTGGCCGTTCGGCTCGGTGCGCGTCCGCTCCCCGGAAATGGTCAGGCTGCCGCCGTGCAGGTCGACGTGGACCTGGCTCGGGTCGATCCCCGGCAGCGCCATCCGCACGCTCCAGCCGTCTTCGCCGGAACGGACCTCGGTGGCCGGCGTCCAGGCCGTTCTTGCCGCCGGTTCCTCGCCCACGTAGCGGCCGAACGCCCGGTCCATCTCCCGATGCAGGGCGCCGAGGTCCTCGAACGGGTTCCAGCGCGTCATGCTCAACATGGTGGTTCCTCCTGTGGTGGTGATCCGCTTTCCGAGGCGAATCTTCTCGACGTGCATTCCGTGCTCGAGAGGGGCCGCCGGTGCGAATGCGGCGGCGACCCCGTTTCCGTCAGTTCTGATTCAACAGGCTAACAGGTTGTTTTATTTTAGTCAAATAACATGAGTGTATATAAAGCATATAATTCCCGGGGTTTCTCGCCCGGGCGATCAGGCCCGCTGGTCTTCTTGAACGTCCGCCAGCAGACATCGAGGTCGATGCGCGAGCATCGTCTTTGCGAGGCGCACGGAGACTGTCGTACCATGATGCGGCGCCCCGCTGGCGGGTGACGGCGGGAGAGGGTTCCCCATGATTCTCATCGGCAGCGACCGGTTCATCGAGCATCAGCCGCCGGCCGGCCACGTGGAGCGGCCGGCCCGCGCCGAGGTCATGACGGCGGTGGCCCGGCGGTGGGTCGAGGCGGGCGGGGTGCTGACGCCGCCTCGTGCGGCCACCCGCGGCGAGCTGACCCGGGTGCACCGGCCCGCGTACGTGGACCGCATCGCCGACACCGCCGGCCGCCGGCTGCGGCTCGACCCCGACACCTATACGTCGGATGCGTCGTACGAAGTGGCGCTGCTGGCCGCTGGCGCCGTCGTCGCCGCCGTCGAGGCGACCCTGGCGGACGGCGCCCCGGCCATGGCCCTGGTCCGGCCGCCGGGCCATCATGCCGAGGCGGATCGCGCCATGGGTTTCTGCCTGTTCAACAGCGTGGCGGTGGCGGCGGGTGCGGCGCGGGCGGCGGGGCTCGATCGGGTCGCGGTCATCGACTACGACGTGCATCACGGGAACGGCACCCAGTGGATGTTCTACGAGGACCCCGCGGTGCTCTACGTCTCGCTCCACCAGTACCCCTTCTACCCGGGGACCGGCGCGTTCGACGACGTCGGCCGGGGCGAGGGGCTCGGTTTCACGCTGAATGTGCCGCTCGAGGCGGGCGCCGGGGACGCCGACTACGACCGGGCGATGCGCGAGCTGGTGATACCGGTGGTCAGCGGGTTCGATCCGGACCTGGTGCTGCTGTCCGCCGGCTTCGATGCGCACGCGCGGGACCCGCTGGGGGGCATGCAGGTGTCGACGGGCGGCTACGACGCCATGACCGACCACGTCCGCCGCCTCGCCGCGGGCTGCTGCGGCGGGCGGCTGGCCGCGGTCACCGAGGGCGGCTATGACCTGACCGCCCTCGAGGCCTGTCTCGATTCGACGCTGGCGCGTCTCGCCGCCGGAGCGCCGGCGCCGGCGGCGGCCATCACCGGAGACACGAGCCGGGCGGACCGGGTGATTCCGGCGGTGCGCCGGGCCCTCGCCCCGTACTGGCCCGAGCTGCGATAGCGCCACAAATCCCGTCGCCCTTCGGGCCGGCGCGCTTTGCCCCAACCCGGGCCGACCCAGGACTTCGCCGGCACGGGTCGCTTGCGGCGCAGACTCCTGCCCCCGGGAATCGCCGCCTCGCCGTGCTTGCGGGGCTGGCGCCGGCCCCCGCCCTCGTCGGCCCGGGCTCTGCCCGGCGCCCGGCCACCGCCACCTGTGGGGCTCGGCTGTCCGTACCGCGAACCCTGGGCGTCCGCCCCGCGTCGGCTGGTCGCCGGCTTGGTATAATCCTGCCGACCAGCCCGTTCCGCACGGGTCCAACTCGTATCCGATCAAAGCTGCACACCGTGTCCGACTACGATCCGCAGGCCATCGAGAAGAAGTGGCAGCGGCGCTGGGCCGACGAGCGCGCCTTCGAGGCGGCCGAGGCGCCGGGTCGCCCCAAGTACTACTGCCTCGTCATGTTCGCCTATCCGTCGGGGCATGCGCACGTCGGACACGTCCGCAACTACATGATCGGGGACGTCATCGCGCGCATGAAGCGGATGCGCGGGTTCAACGTCCTGCATCCGTTCGGCTGGGACGCCTTCGGCCTCCCGGCCGAGAACGCGGCGATCAAGAACCGGTCGCACCCCGAGACCTGGACGCTCGACAACATCGCCCACATGAAGGGGCAGCTGCAGCGGCTCGGCATCAGCTACGCCTGGGAGCGCGAGCTCGCGACCTGCGAGGCCGGCTACTACCGGTGGAACCAGTGGCTGTTCCTGAAGATGTTCGAGCGGGGCCTGGCCTATCGGCGCCGTTCGACCGTCAACTGGTGTCCGGGCTGCGCCACCGTGCTGGCCAACGAGCAGGTGGTCGAGGGAGGGTGCTGGCGCTGCGGGTCGGCGGTCGAGCCGCGCGACCTCGAGCAGTGGTTCCTGCGCATCACCGAGTACGCCGACGGCCTGCTCGACGGCATCGAGCATCTCGACGAGTGGCCCGCCAAGGTCCTGACGATGCAGCGGAACTGGATTGGGCGCTCCGAGGGGGCGCTGGTCCGGTTTCCCGTCGAACCGGAAGGGGCGGAGGGCGGGGACGCGGCAGAGGAGATCGAGGTCTTCACGACCCGCATCGACACCATCTTCGGGGCGACGTTCGTCCTGCTGGCGCCCGAGCATCCGCTGGTGTCGCGCTTCGCCGATCGGGCGCCGGACCCGGCCGGGTTCCATCGGCAGGTCCAGCAGTTCCGGGCCCTGGACCGGACCGACCGCCTGACCGGCGCGGTCGAGAAGGAGGGCTTCGACACCGGCCGCCGGTGCATCAACCCGTTCACCGGCCGGCCCGTGCCGATCTGGATCGCCAACTTCGTGCTGGCCGAGTACGGCACGGGGGCGGTCATGGCGGTTCCCGCCCACGATCAGCGCGACTTCGAGTTCGCGCGCAAGTACGGGCTCCCGGTCGAGGTCGTCATTCAGCCGGAGGACCCCGACGGCGGGGCACGGCTCGAGGGGGCGACGATGGACGCCGCCTACGCGGGGCCGGGCGTGCTGGCGAGCTCCGGCGAGTTCACCGGGCGATCCACCGGCCATGCCCCGGCCGAGATGGCGCGGGCGGCAGAGCAGCGGGGGACGGGGCGCCCCGCCGTGCAGTTCCGGCTCAAGGACTGGGGCATCTCGCGGCAGCGCTACTGGGGCACGCCGATTCCCATCATCCACTGCGACGCCTGCGGCCTGCAGCCGGTGCCGGACGAGGACCTGCCGGTCGAGCTGCCGAGGGTGGCGGAGTTCAGCGGACGGGGCGACTCGCCCCTGGCCCAGATTCCCGAGTTCGTCGACACCACCTGTCCGTCGTGCCGGGGGCCCGCGCGCCGCGAGACCGACACGATGGATACGTTCGTCGACTCGTCCTGGTACTTCTACCGGTTCTGCGATCCGACGAACGACGGGCAGGCCTTCGATCCCGAGACGGTCCGCTACTGGGGGCCGGTCGACTTCTATATCGGCGGCGTCGAGCACGCCATCCTGCACTTGATCTACTCCCGGTTCTTCTGCCGGGTATTCAAGGATCTGGGGATGGTCGACCACGACGAGCCGTTCACGCGGCTGTTGACGCAGGGGATGGTGCTGCGCGACGGCGCGGTGATGTCGAAGTCGAGGGGCAACGTCGTCGACCCCGACCAGATGATCGCCCGCTACGGGGCCGACGCCCTGCGGCTCTACGAGATGTTCGTCGCGCCGCCCGAGAAGGAGATCGAGTGGACCGACTCCGGCCTCGAAGGGAGCTTCCGCTTCCTGACCCGGGTGTGGCGCCTCGTGACCCGGGTCTGTCCGGGGCTCGCGGATGTCGGGCGGGACGGGGTCGAGGGGGCCGGGCTCGATCCGGCGCATCGCGCCTTGCGGCGCAAGACCCACGACACGATTCGGCGGGTCTCCGCGGACCTGGATCCCCGGGCGCATCTGAATACCGCGGTATCCGCCCTGATGGAGCTGGTGAACGAGCTGTACGCGTTCTGCGACCAGCAGGGGGTGACGGCGGCCGTCGCCGGGGTTCGGCACGAGGCTCCGCCGGCCGCCACCGGCGCCGTGCTCCGGGAGGCGGTCGAGGCGCTGGTCCTGATGCTGTCGCCCTTCACGCCGCACCTGTGCGAAGAGCTGTGGGAGCGGCTGGGGCGCACCGGAGGGCTCGGCGCCGCCGCCTGGCCCGAGTTCGACCCGGCGGTGGCGAGGGCCGACGAGGTCGTGGTGCCGGTGCAGGTGAACGGGAAGCTGCGAGCCCGTCTGACGGTCGCGGCCGACGTCTCCGAGGCGGACCTGCGGGAGGGGGCGCTGGCCGAGCCGGTGGTGCGGTCGCATACCGCCGGGCGGACGATTGTCCGGGTCGTCGTGGTGCGCGGCAAGCTCGTGAACGTCGTCGCCCGGTGACGAGTCCGGCGGTGGGCCGGGAAGGGGAGGCTGCACTATGACGCATGGGCTGCTCGCGAGATGTCTGGGGCTGCTGGGCGTGGCGGCGCTGAGCTGCGGATGCGGTTATGCGCTGGCGGGCCAGGGGACGTTCCTGCCCGACTACATCGAGACGATCGGCGTGCCGTTGTTCGACAACAACACCTCGGTGTTCGAGATCGAGCAGACGCTGACCCAGGAGGTGCGTTCCGAGTTCATCGGGCGCGGCCGATACCGGGTGACGGCGGCAGAGACCGGCGTCGACGCCCGGCTCACCGGCGCGATCAGGCGCGTGTCCATCGCCCCCGCGTCGTTCACCGCCCAGCAGCAGGCGTCACGCTACATCATCACGGTTCAGGCGGCGATCGAGTTCCGGGATCTGACGACGGACGAGGTGATCTGGGAGAACCCCCAGCTTTCCTTCAGCGACGAGTACGACGTGGCCTCGGGTGGCGGCGGGCCGGTCGACGCGACGCTTTTCTTCGGCCAGCAGTCCAACGCCGTGCAGCGGGTGGCCCGCGACTTCGCCAGCACCGTGGTCAGCTCGATACTCGAGGCGTTCTGACGGGCCGCCGCCCGACCGTCGTTCTCGGGCAGCGATCGGGAAGAACGCATGGACTGCGCACATGGCCGCCATCACTCCCGGCGAGGCGTTGAAGCAGATCGCCGCTGGCGATCTGGCGCCGGTGTATCTGGTGCTGGGCGATGACGATCTCGAAAAGGCCGAGGTCGCCAATGCGTTCGAGCAGGCCGTCGACGCCGACCTGCGGGCGTTCAACGTGGAACGCCTCGACGGGTCCGATGCCACGCTTCGACAGGTCGTCGAGGCGGCGGCGACCCTGCCGATGATGGCGCCCCGGCGCATCGTGATCGTACGCCGGGCCGAGCGCTGTCTGGCGCCGAGGCGCGAAAGCCGGGCGGCCGCCGCCGACCTCGCGGCGTTCGAGGAGTACCTCGCGAATCCGTATTCGCACGCCAGTCTGGTACTGGTGGCGGCCGACCTCGACCGGCGCCGCCGGACCACCGCCCGCCTGCTGGAGGCGGCCACCGTGGTGAACGGCGGCGTGCTGGCTTCCGTGCCGGAGGCGGAGCGCTGGGTGCGGCGGCGGGTGTCGGCGGCGGGCCGGTCGATCGATCCGGCGGCGGTGCGTTTCGTGGCCGGGCGGGCCGGACCCGACCTGCCCCGGTTGCGCGGCGAGGTCGATCGGCTGTTGCTGTTCGTCGGCGACCAGCCGGCCGTCACCCTGGACGACGCCAGAATGGTGGCGGGGCCGGCCGCGGCCCACGACGACTGGGCGGTGGCCCGGGCGATCGAGCGCGGGGAGACGGCGGCCGCGCTGAGGGAGCTGGCCCTGATCATGGAGTCGGGCGCGGCGCCCTACATGGTCCTGGGGCAGCTGGCGTGGGTCGTGCGAACCAAAATGCCGAACCACCGCATCGCAGGGGCGGTGGAGTCTCTCTACCGCACGGATCTCGACATCAAGAGCTCTGCCGGCGACCACCGCGTGCTGCTGGAGCGGCTCGTCGTGGAGCTCTGCAATGCGTGACCGGGCGGTGGTTGCCGGGGCAGGAGTCTGCGCCGTAGCACGGTGCGGACGCCTGGAAGATTGCCCGGGCGGCCGGTGGAGGCCGCAGCGCGACCTTGCGGTCGCGTTCGTCGACGATTCCGGGGCAGGAGTCTGCGCCGTAGCACGGTGCGGACGCCTGGAGCGTTGGTTGGGCGGCAAGCGGAGGCCGCAGCGCGACCTTGCGGTCGCGTTCGGCGACGATTGCCGGGCTATTCCGCCGCCGCGGCGAGGCGCCGGGCGAGGCGCGACTTGTAGCGGGCGGCGGCGTTGTCGTGGATCACCCCTTTGGCCGACATTCGGTCGATCAGCGACACCGTGCCGCTGAATGCCGAGCGCGCTCCCGCGATGTCGCCCTGATCGATGGACGAGCGCAGGGACTTGAGGGCGCCGCGCAACCGGGTTCGCAACCC
The DNA here is from genome assembly GCA_965206705.1 of Vicinamibacterales bacterium. Taxonomy (GTDB): domain Bacteria; phylum Acidobacteriota; class Vicinamibacteria; order Vicinamibacterales; family UBA8438; genus JAJEEA01. The sequence continues at coordinate 308,154 of CBDBKJ010000005.1, forward strand.
GCGGTTCCGAGTTCGCCGCACGATGTCCTGCCGGTGTGCCTTCAGCGTATGTTTGTGATTGGCCAAGTCGTGCTCGATCCTTTCCGTTTCGCGACGATTGGAACGCGACAGTATAGCATCGTCAGCCGCGCTTGAGTCGCCGCAGGGTGCGGCGCTCGCGCGTGTCCGGCGTCTTCGCCCCCGCCGGCCGGGCCGGTCGGTGTCCCAGGCGGAGCATCTCCCGCTCGACTTCGGTGAGCGGCGGCGTGACGTCCTCGTACAGGGTCCTCGCCGCCGCCTTGGGCAGATGCTGGTCGGCCAGTGACCGCACGACGACGAGCTGCTTCCGGCCCTGCGGCCGGGTGATCGCGAGCCGGTCGCCGGGCTGCACGGTCCGGTGCGGCTTCGCGCGCTGGGTGTTGACGTCGACCTTGCCTCCGCGACAGGCTCGTTGGGCCTCGGACCGGGTCTTGAACAGGCAGGCAACGTCCAGCCAGACATCGAGCCGGACCCGGCCCTCGGTTTCCTCCCGGCCTGCCGTCTCGCCCCCGCCGCGAGCGTGCGCGGGTGCGGTCATCGCAGGACTGCCGGCAGCACTGGTGGACTGTCTTCGAGAAAAGCTGCCCATGGCCCCGACCGTTCCGCCGCACCTGGTGGGCGCCAGTCTGCGACAGAACGGTAAGGGTCCCCAACACGGTCCACTAGTGGGCCAGCGGGTCCGGCCGCACCTGGAACTTGAAGACCGGCGCCACGCGGTCCGTTCCGCCCTCGGCGTGGAACGGGGCCCGGCTCCCGGACGTCGTCCAGACCCCGCGCCCCTTCCAGCCGGTGTCGGGGTCGTCGATCCGCCCGTCCAGACCCTTGCCGAAGAAGCTCCCCAGCGGGTAGGGCACGCGGAAGTTGTGGAACTCGCCGTCCACCAGCGCCAGCACCCCCTCGGACAGGTTGCCGGTCGCCAGCGGGATGTTCTCGCCGAGTCCCAGCAGGTCGAACCGGTCGGTGAAGTTGTAGTACGCCGATTCGGCGCTCCCGGAATCGACCGCTCCCTTGAAGTTCGGCCCCGGGAACTGATGGAGCGCCCAGCCTTCGGCGCAATGACGGCCGGTGGCCGTGGGCCCGTTGAGGGTACCGGTGCACTTCGTGCGGTCGAAGCTCGCGAAGTGGCCGCTCGCCAGCACCGTCCAGACGACGCCGTCGCTGTCGACGTCCATGCCGCGCGGCGAGAACCCCTGTACGGAAGCGTCCGAGTCGTTCCACGGCACCTCGTAGAACTCCACCAGCGCGGTGTTGACCGGATCGTCACCCGGCACCAGCCTGACGAGCCCACCCGGGAACCCCAGTGTCGAGCCCCAGATCGATCCGTCCAGCGGACTGGGGGCGACGCCGTAGAAGCCGCGCTCGATCCGCGCGTCCTTCGCGGGATCGATCGGTTCGCCCGGCTCGACGTACTCGTCCCGCCGGCCGTTGCCGTTGGTGTCGAGCACCTGCACCGTCCAGCCCTGCGCCAGCTCCTCGTCGCCCGTCTCGTCGAAGACCGTCGTGTCGAACCAGGCGACCACCGGTCCGCTGCCGCAGAACCACAGCTTGTCGTCGTAGGCGAAGTTCAGGTGGTGCGTCCCGAAGCAGGTGTTGACGGTGGTGACCTCCCCCGTCTCGGGGTCGTACATCTGGACCTGCCGGTTGCTCCGCTCGATGGGGAACGCCTGCGCGGACGGATGGCTCGACCCCGGCTGGCAGAAAGCCGGGGTCTCGGCCGCACGCACCCGGGCCGCGATCCAGACGCGCGCCCGGCTGTCCATGGCGAAGCTGTGGGCGACGCTGCGGCTGTGCCAGATCACGTCCTCGCCCCAGTAGGGCGACGGCATCTTGGGCAGGGTCGCCGCCGAGTTCGGCGTGTCCGCGTCGCGGACCTGCAGCGGCACCACGCTGGCCACGTGCGTGTTCGGGTCCACGACCGGCATGTCGTCCGTGCTGTTCTCCGGGGCGCCGTAGACCGGACCGTTCGCGTTCACCGTCGGGTCCCGCTTGTCGGCGGAGATCAGGTCGTGCATGTACGCCTCCGGATCCGACCAGTCCCACAGGCTGACCACGACGTTCCGCTCCACCCCCCGCGGCCGGGGCGGCGGCGTCATCGGGTACTCGCCCGCCTGGATGCGGTCGGTCCAGTCGGCGTACATCGCCAGCGCGCGGTCGCGGCCGACGACGGCCAGCCGCGCGTCCATGGTGGCGCCGGCCTGCCCGGACTGCACGCGGCGGTCCCAGGCGGCGAAATGCGAATCGAAATCGCCGAGCGCATCGGGAATCTCCCGGGTCGCCTTGTTCCCCAGCGCGTGGCATCCGGTGCAGCCGTCCGTGTTGACCACCGAGCGGATCCACTCGCCCTGGGACTCGATGTCCGGCGAGATGCCGTTCCCGTCCGTCCCCGTGCCGGGGAACTCGTCCGGCGCCGGAACTTCGAGCAGGGCGAACCAGTCCTGGGCCGGGTAGTACTCGGCCGCCGCGGCAGCGTCGGGGGCAACGACCGCCGTGAGGTCGAGCGCCTCGCCCGGCTCCGCCTGCACCTTCTCGGAGTCCACCAGCCCGTAGCCGCGGACCCACACGTCGTAGGTGGCCTCCGGCAGATCGGGAAGGACGTATCGTCCCGCATCGTCCGTCACGACGATCTTGACGTGACGGGTGGGCAAATCGCGCGTTTCCGCGATCACCCAGACCCCGGCCTCGGGGCCGTCGGGGCCGGTGACCACACCCGCGATGTCGTCGCCGTCCATCGAGATCGCTTCATCGGGCGCCTGACCGGCAAGCATCGCGACAAGCGACACGGTGACGGCCACAACTGCCGCGACCCCGATCCAGCTCGAAGACGATATAGTCCGCGCCATGTCCACCCTCCTTGTACGCTGCGACGACGATCGCACGCACGCCAGTGTTGAGCTTGGTCGTATCGGGAAGCCAAGTCAAGCGGCCGTCAGCCGAGCCGCAGTCAACCGCAGAGCGCAAGGCTGGATTCCAGCTACGCCGGGAAAGACGCCGCGGACCGCGCCCTCCCGGACTATTGTCGGATGACCGGCGCGGGGCGCGTCCCCCGCGAGCCCTGTCCGTCTAGCCGAGCATCCGGCTGACGACGCTTCGGCTCTCGGCCAGGAGCGCGTCTATCCGGGCCGGTTCCCGGCCGCCGGCCTCGGCGAAATCGGGTCGGCCGCCGCCGCCCCCGCCGACAATCGGGGCGATCGCCTTGACCACCTTTCCGGCGTGCACCCGGTCGGTGAGGTCCTTGCTCACCGAGACGATCAGGGCGACCTTGCCGTCGTTGTCGGACGCCAGCAGCACCACGCCGCGCCCCAGGCGGTCGCGCAGCGTGTCGGCGAGACCGCGCAGCGCCCCCTTCTCGAGTCCGGCAACCCGCCGGGCGATGAACCGGGCATCGCCGATGGAAACCGAATCGTCCCCCTGCGATTCCCCGGACCCGCCGAGCGCCGTCTTCATCTTCAGCGCGTCGAGCTCGCGGGCGAGCCGCCGGGTCTCTGCCTGCAGCCGCTTCACGGTCTCTACCGCGCGTTCATCGGAGACCCCCAGGGCCGCAACCACCGCCGCCGCCGCCTTGCGTTGGCTCTGCACGTGGGCGACGGCGCCTTCGCCGGTCACCGCCTCGATGCGCCGCACCCCGGCCGCGACGCCGGTCTCCTGGGTCACCGCGAACAGTCCGATGTCGCCGGTGGCCCGGCAGTGAGTGCCGCCGCAGAGCTCCATGCTGACCCCGGGCACCGAGACCACCCTCACCGAGTCGCCGTACTTCTCGCCGAACAGGGCCATGGCACCGGCGTCGATGGCCTCTCGGGTCGACCGCTCCTCGGTCTCCACCGGGTGGTTCGCATAGACGCCGGCGTTGACCGTCCGTTCGATCTCGTCCAGCGTCTCGGGGCCGACCGGTCCCCCGTGGGCGAAGTCGAACCGGAGCCGGTCCGGCGCGACGAGCGAGCCCGCCTGCTTGACGTGCGCGCCGAGGTGCTCGCGGAGCGCGGCGTGGAGCAGGTGGGTGGCGGTGTGGTTCCGCCGGATGGCGTCCCGTCGTTCCCGGTCCACGCCGGCCGTCACCCGATCGCCGGTCTGCAGGCGGCCCCGCGTGACCCGGACGCGGTGCGCGCGCGGGCCGCCGGGGGCGACGCGCTCCATGCCCTCGACCTCGGCCTCGACCACGACGGCGTCGCCGCCGACGGTCAGCCGCCCCGTGTCCGAAACCTGTCCGCCGGCTTCGAGGTAGAACGGCGTCCGATCGAGGACGACGTACCCCGGGGCTCCAGACTCGACGGCGGGAACCTCGGCGCGCTCGTCGTCGAACAGCGCCACGATCTTCGCCTCGTCGACCCGGGTGGTCGTGTACCCCTCGAATTCGTCGCGGGTGGGGTTGACCGATTCGTTGGGGGCGAGCTCGGTCGACCCGCTGGGGGTGCCGGTCGTGAACCTGAACCGGGCCGTCTCCGCCGTCCCGAACCGGGTCCTCTCCCGCGACTGCGTGCGCTGCGATTCCAGGCACCGCTCGAATCCGCTCCGGTCGACGGTCACGTCACGTTCGCCGGCCAGCTCCTCGATGAAGTCCAGGGGCAGTCCGTACGTGTCGTACAGGCGGAAGATCTCGTCCCCGGCCAGCGTGCCGCCGTCGGTCCTCGCCAACGCCGACTCGAGTCGGGGCAGACCGTCGGTCAGGACCGCGTCGAATCGATCTTCCTCGGCCCGGACCACCCCGGTGACGGTCTCCCGACCGGCGCCAAGCTCGGGATACGCGTCGCCCATCTCGCGGGCGACGACATCGACGAGACGATGGAGGAACGGGCTGGTCATGCCCAGCTTCTTCCCGTGGCGCATGGCGCGGCGCATGATCTTGCGCAGCACATAGCCGCGCCATTCGTTGGAGGGCATGACGCCGTCGGCGATCAGAAAGGTCATCGCGCGCAGATGGTCGGCGACGACCCGCATCGAGACGTCGTCCGGTCCCGGCTGGCCTCGCGGCCCGAGCGGGCCGTAGACGCGTCCGGTCTGCTCGCCGATGGCGTGCAGGAGCGGCGCGAACAGGTCGGTGTCGTAGTTGGAGGCCTTTTCCTGCACGATCGCGACAATCCGCTCCAGTCCCATGCCGGTGTCGATGGACGCGGCCGGCAGCGGGGCGAGGTTCCCGTCCGAGTCGCGGTTGAACTCCATGAAAACGTTGTTCCAGATCTCGACGTAGCGCTCGCAACTGCAGTCGATGCCCCGGCACGCCGGTTCCTCGCAGGGGATGTGGTCTCCCCGGTGGTAGTGGACCTCCGAGCACCGGCCGCAGGGTCCGGTATCGCCCATCGCCCAGAAGTTCTCCTCCAGACCCAGCTCGACGATGCGCTCGGACGGAACGAGACGCCTCCAGATGGCGTGCGCCTCGTCGTCGCGGGGGATGCCCCCCTCCCCCTTGAAGACGGTCGGATGCAAGCGATCCGGCGACAGATTCCACACGTCGGTCAGCAGCGTCCAGGCGAACGGAATCGCGTCGTCCTTGAAGTAGTCGCCGAACGAGAAGTTCCCCAGCATCTCGAAGAAGGTGTGGTGACGCCGCGAAGGGCCCACGTTGTCGAGATCGTTGTGCTTGCCGCTCACCCGCATGCACTTCTGTGACGTCGTCGCCCGCTTGTAGGCGCGGTGTTCGCGGCCGAGAAAGAGGTCCTTGAACTGGTTCATGCCCGCGTTGGTGAACAGCAGCGTCGGGTCGTCCGCCGGCACCAGCGACGAGCTGCGGACGATCTGATGGCCCTGGCCGGCGAAATAGTCGAGAAAGCTCTGGCGAATCCTGCTGGACGTCATGCGGCTATTCTTCCACAAAAGGGGCATCTGCTCCGGTCCGCGCGAGCAGGGCGGCGGCCACCTGGTCGGGGGGAAACCCCTGCCGGAGCAGGGCCTGATACAACCGCCGGAACTCGGCCCGCGTGCGGATGGGGCCGTCCGTCCGTCTGGCGATCGCCCGTTCCAGCACCGTGGCTTCGTCGACCTCGTCGAAGACCATCGCCAGAGCCCGGCTCGCGACCGACGGATCGATGCCGAGCGCGTCCAGCTCCTGGCGCGCGCGATGCCTGCCGCGAAGCTTGACCTGCACCGCCCGGCGTGCGTGAGCGACCGCGACCCGCGTGTCGTCAAGGAGCCCGGCGCGAGTCAGCCGGGTCAGGGTGCGCTCTATCTCGTCCGCGGGAAGCTGGCGCCGGAGCAGGCGCTCGCGAAGCTGGGCCGTCGAGAGTTCGCGGCGGGCGAGGAGCCGCAGGGCCACGTCATGGCTGCCGCTGTGCCGACCCGGGGCCAATGGTGATGCTCTGCCTTGCGACCGCCCGACGGGCCGACCCGCGCCCCGGCTCCCGGCCGCCGGCATCGGAACGGCGTGCCGGCCGGAACGTGCCGAGCCGGCCTCACGCGTGCGGTCAGGAAGTCTTCGCGGCGGCGACCGGTTCGGCCACCTGGTACACCTGCGTGAGCCAGTCGTGGGTGTCGTTGACGCGGCCGTTGACGACGTCGAAGAACCGGCGCTGGACGGCCGCGGTGATCGGCCCGCGGGCGCCGTCACCGATCGTGATCTTGTCGATGCTCCGGATCGGCGAAATCTCCGCGGCGGTGCCGGTGAAGAAGACCTCGTCGGCGATGTACAGCATTTCGCGCGGCACCGGCTGCTCGACCACCGATATCCCGAGGTCGCGGGCCAGTGTGATGATGACGTCCCGCGTGATGCCCGGGAGCACCGACCCGCCCATCGGCGGCGTGTAGATGGTGCGGTCGCGAAGCACGAAGATGTTCTGGCCGCTGCCCTCGCTGACCAGTCCCGACGGATCGAGGGCGATCGCCTCGTCATAGCCGTTCAGGGTGGCTTCCATCTTGATCAGCTGCGAGTTGGCGTAGTTCGCAGTCGACTTGGCCATTGCCGGAAACGTGTTCGGCGCGGGCCGGGACCACGAGCTGACCTGGACGTCCACCCCTTTTTCCAGGGCGTCCTCTCCCAGATAGGCTCCCCACTCCCAGACGAGAATGGCCGCTTCGACCGGGCATGTGAACGGATTGACGCCCAGGCTGTGGTAGCCCCGGTAGAGCAGGGGGCGGATGTAGCACGCGGTGTAGCGGTTCGCCCGGATCGTCTCGAGCACCGCCTCGCGGAAGCTGGACCGGTCGATCTGCGGGGGCATCCGGTACACCTTCGCCGAGTCGTAGAAACGGCGCAGATGGGCGTCGAGCCGAAAGATGACCGAGCCGCCCGGCGTGTCGTAGCACCGGATGCCTTCGAACACGCCGCTTCCGTAATGGACGACGTGAGAGCCGATGTGGATCTTGGCGTCCGCCCAGTCCACGAGCCTGCCGTTCATCCAGATCCTGCCGCTGCCAAAACTCATTGCGAAAGCCTGCCCATCTACTGTCGAATCAGCTATTTGTCCAGTGTAGTGTCCGTTTCCACCGGGGCGCAACATAAATTCCCGTCCGCTCGCCTGCAAAGCGCGCGTCTCCCGGACGCCGTCGCCGGCCGGCCGGCGGACCCGATGCTATTGGCGCTCGCGGCAGAAGGGACACCGGTTCGTGCGGGCGGGGAGCGGCTTGTTGCAGTACCAGCAGAAGGCGGCCGGCGTCGCGCTGGGCCGGAGCGACGTGCGCCGGCCGCGGCCAGCGGCCGTGGCGCCCTTCCGCTGGGGGGGGCGGGCCGGCCGGGCGCGTCGCGCGGCCTGGATCTGACCGAGGTCCGCCAGGAGCTCGGCGGTGTCCTTGTACCGGTCGGCGAGCTGCGGGGCCAGCGCCTTCATCACCGCACCGTCCAGCTCCGTCGGGATGGCGCCGTTCAGCAGACGCGGCGGCTGCACCAGCTCGCCGGTGCGCAGGCGGTGGAGATCCTTCGGCGCCGGCGGATCGTAGGGGAGCTCGCCGGTCAGCATCTGAAACATGGTGATGCCGAACGAGTACAGGTCAGATGCGAAGACCGCCTCGCCCTGGAACTGCTCCGGCGCCATGTACGGCGGGCTGCCGATGATGGTGGTGCCGCGGGCCGCGAGCTCCAGGAACCGCGAGGTGCCGAAATCGGCCACCTTGAGGGTGCCGGACTCGGCGACGAGGACGTTGGACGGCCGCAGATCGCGGTGGATGACCCCCTGCCCGTGGGCGTACTCCATCGCCTTGCCGATCTGGATCGAATAGTCGACGGCGCGATCGATGTCGAGCGCGCCGGTGGCGCCGATGACCGCTTCCAGCGTGTCGCCGTGCACGTACTCCATCACGATGAAGAAGATGTCGTCCTGCTTCTCCGCGGTGGTGATGGCGACGATGTTCGGGTGGTCCAGCGTAGCCAGGAGGCGCGGCTCCCGGAGCAGTTCGGAGAAGTTGAGGTTCTGGCGGTGGGGGACCTTCAGGGCGACCTTCTTGTTGATCCAGGTGTCCTCGGCCAGATACACCGTGCCGAATCCACCGCTGCCGATCGTGGAGACGATCTTGTATTTCCCGAGCAGATGATCGGAGAACAACATGAAGGGCGAAAGTATAGCAGTCGCCGTCGTGAGCCGGCGGCGCGGGACGTCCGGGGCCTTTGGCCACGGGCTCCCGGGAGCCCGTGGCGAAAACCCCGCGTCACACCGAGACCGGCGAGTGCGCCAGCGGGCTGAAGAGCGCCCGAGCCTGACAAGGCGTGACGAGGGAGCATATTTGGCATATGGTGACCGCGGAGCAAAGGGCAGCTCCGAGGAGCAACGCAGTCAGGCAGGATGCATCGCCGGTCGAATGCAGCGGGGCCTTTCGCCACGGGCTCCTATAATCGGACGATGGTGCGTCGCTTCTTCGCCCCCGCTCTGGCCGGGCTCGACGCCCCGGTCGCGCTGCCGGACGGCGAGGCCGCGCATCTGTCACGGGTGATGCGGCTGGCCGCTGGCGACACCGTGGCGGTGTTCGACGGGCGGGGGACGGAGTATCTCGCCCGGGTGGAGCGGGCGGGGCGCGACCGGGCCGTCGTGCGCCCGTACGAGCGGGTGCCGTCGATTCGCGAGCCGGCGGTGGCGTTGACGGTCGCGCCGGCGCTGCTGAAGGGACGCAAGTTCGACGACGTCGTCCGGGACGCCACGATGGTCGGGGCGGCGGCGGTGCAGCCGCTCACGACGGAACGGACGTTGCCTCCGCCGCGCGACGCCGGACGATGGACGCGCATCGCGATAGCGTCCGCCAAGCAGTCCCGTCGGGCGTTCGTCCCCGAGATCAGGCCCCCCCGCTCCCTGCAATGGCTCTTCGACTGCGACCGGTCGGCGGTGCGGCTGCTGCTGGCCGAACCCGGCGCGGCCGATGACGGCGCGGCCGGATTGCGGGCCCTCGCGCAGGAGCCCCGGCCCGCCTCGGCGACGCTGGCCGTCGGACCCGAGGGGGGGTGGAGCGCGGACGAGGTGGGGGCCGCGGTCGCCGCCGGGTTCCGGCTCGTCACGTTCGGCCGCCTGACCCTCCGCGCCGATGCGGTGGTCGCGTGCACGGCCGCGGTACTGCTGCACATCTGGGACGACCTGTAGGCGCCGGCCGTGCACCCCCGGTGCGCTTCGGCTCGCCGCCCGGCCCGAAGAATCGTCGCCCGGGGCTCCGCCGGCCGCCTCTGCAACGTGGCTCGGGGCAGGGGTCGCGGATCGTGCCGGTTCATCGGTGGGACGGGATGCGAAACGCCAGCCCGACCCATTCCGCCTCGGCCGCCCGCCACGCCATCCGCCCCTGGTCCCGATAGGCGCCGGCGACCGCCGCTTCTTCCTGCGCGAGGATGCCGGACAGGATCACGGGACCGCCGGGCTCGACGAGGGCCGCGACGATCGGGGCGAGGCGGACCAGGGCGGCGCCGGTCAGGTTGGCGACGACGACCGACGCGCTTGCCGGCTCCAGGCCGGCGATCTCCTGCCGGCGCAGCTCGACCGCGGTCGCGACGCCGTTGGCGTCGACGCTCTCCCGGGCAGAGTGGAGGGCGTCGGGGTCGCGGTCGATGCCGGTGGCGCGGCGCGCCCCCAGCTTGACGGCGGCGATGGCCAGGACCCCGGAGCCGGTTCCCAGATCGAGCACGTGGCGCGCTCCGAGGTCCACCTGCTGCAGGCCCCGCAGCGCGAGCCGCGTGCTCGGGTGGTGACCGTTGCCGAAGCCGAGGGCGGGCCGGATCGTGACGACGACGTCGGCGGGGTCCGGGGTCGGGGGCGTGCACCAGGGCGGGGCGACGATGACCCGTCCGACCCGGATCGCCTGCAGGTCGGCCTGGGACCGTGCGGCCCAGTTCTCGTCGGAGACCCAGATCGCCCGGGCTCGCACCCGACCGCCATGGGCGGAGACCACCGCGGTGAGGGCGCGGTCGCGGTCGGACGCCGATTCGAAGAACACGCGGACGTGATTCGGGGCGGGCTCGTCGAGCGCGGTCGGCTGGTGGTCGTCGACCGCGACCGCAATCGCCTCCAGCCACGACAGGGGGCCGGGGTGGCCGGCGGGAGCCTCCACGTCGAGCGCCGGATAGCGACTATCCGAAGATGTCCTTGACACGTTCGAAGAACGGCCGATCCTCGCCGTCGCTGGTCGCCATCGGGTCGAGCTCGCGCTTGGGCATCGTCTCGTCGAGGCTCTCGAGCAGGTCCTTCTGTTCGCGGCTCAGCCGGCGCGGCACCGCCACCTTGACCTTGACGTAGAGGTCGCCGTGCCCCCGCCCGCCGACGTTCGGCATCCCCTTGCCCCGCAGGCGGAAGCGGGTGTCGGCCTGCGTGCCCTTGGGAATGTGGATGGTGGTCGAGTCGTCGAGGGTGGGGACGTGGATTTCGCCGCCGAGCACCAGCGTGGGATAGGTCACCGGAACCTCGCACAGCAGGTCGTCGCTGTCGCGCTGGAAGAACGGGTGCTCGCGGACGTGGATGACGACGTACAGATCGCCGGGGGGGGCGCCCCGGCTCCCGAACTCGCCTTCGCCGGTCAGCCGGAGACGCTGGGCGGTGGCGATGCCCGGCGGAACCTTCACCGTCAGCTTGCGCTCGCGGCTGACCCGCCCGTTGCCGTGACAGGTCTGGCACGGCTTGGAGATGACCCGGCCGATGCCGCCGCAGTGATGGCAGGTTCTGGCAACCGTGAAGAACCCCTGCTGCATGCGGATCTGGCCGCTGCCGCGGCAGTGCGCGCACCGTTCCGGCGTGCTGCCCGGCGCGGAACCGGAGCCGCCGCAGGTGTCGCACGGTTCGTCCCGCGGTATCTGCAGGGTGGTCTCGGAGCCGTTGGCGGCCTCCTCGAACGAGATCTCCAGGTCGTAGCGCAGGTCGCTGCCGCGCCGGGCGCCGCCGCGCCGGCCGCCGCCGCCGAACCCGAACAGATCGCCCAGACCGCCGAGAATGTCGCCGAAGTCGTTGAAGATCGTCGGGTCGACCCCGGCCCCCCCGGATGCGCCGCTGACCCCGGCGTGGCCGAACCGGTCGTACCGGCTCCGTTTCTCGGGGTCCGCCAGCACCGAATAGGCTTCGGCGGCCTCCTTGAACCGTTCTTCGGCGGTCTTGTCGCCGGGGTTGCGGTCGGGATGATGCTTGAGGGCCAGCTTGCGGTAGGCGCTCTTGATATCGGCGTCCTCCGCCGTGCGGGAGACGCCGAGAATCTCGTAGTAGTCGCGGGTTGTCACGCTTTCGCCACCTTGACCATCGACGGCCGGAGCAACCGTTGGCGCAAGGTATACCCCCTTCTCAGTTCCTCGACCACTTCGCCGTCGCGGTGGCCGTCGCTGGGTTCGTGCATCACCGCCTGGTGCAGGGTCGGGTCGAAATCGGTTCCGACCGCCTCGATGGGCGCCACGCCGCGCCGGGCCATGACGTCGAGCAGCTGCTTGTGAATGATCTCGACTCCGCGGCGGTAGGCGTCTCCATCCTCGGTATCCGCGGCCAGGGCGCGCTCGAGATCGTCGACGACCGGCAACAGGTCGCCGAGCAGATCGCCGGTCGCCTGCTCCGTCAGCTCGCGCCGCTCGCGTTCGGTGCGCCTTCGATAGTTGTCGTACTCGGCGGTAACCCGCAGCAGCCGATCGTAGTGCGCGTCGCGCTCGCGGATGACCTCGTCGAGATCCACACCGCGCGAGTCGGCGTCATCGCCACCGGCGTCATCGCCGCCGACGCCCTCGTCGCGGACGTCCTCGTCGCCGACATCCTCGTCGCCGGCGTCCGGCGGCGTTTCATCAGGCGGCGGGGAAGACTGCTGTTCCGGGGCGTCATCGTCCGGCGGCGCCTGCTGCTCTGATTGCTCCGGTGGCTCCGGTTGCGCTGTTTGCTCGGGTTTGGACGGTTCAATCTGGTGTTCGTCGGGCATCGTCAGTGGGCGGGGGGGCGTGGTTGAGGAGGACCCGGCTGACCGCCTGCGAGACGCTGTCGACCGCGGCGATTGCACGCGAGTAGCGCATCCGACGGGGGCCGATCACTCCCACGGTTCCGGTCTGCCGACCATCGAAATAGGCCGAGGCGACGAGGCTGAAGGCGTGCAGCTCGCTCTCCGAATGCTCGGAGCCGATGACCACCCGCAGCCCGTGCGTGCCGAGATACTCGCCGAGCAGCCGGAGCAGCCGGTGCTTCTCCTGCATCATCGCCAGCAGCGCCCGCAGCGTGTCGAGCGACACCGGGCCGTCCTCGTCGGACATCTCGTCGAAGAGGAACGTCGCGCCGTCGACGAATACGCTCTCCTGCGGCACCATGTCCTCGAGCGTCGAGCTCGCCAGCCGCAGCCATCGGGACAGCAGCTCGTCGTAGAGCACCTGTTCCTGGCGAAGGCGCCGGATGACCACGGCGTGCATTTCACCGATGGTGAGGCCGCGGAACTCCCGGTTGAGATAGTTGGCGCCCTGCTCGAGCTCGCTCCATTGCACGCGCTCGCCGATGTCCACCACCTTGTGGCAGACCTGCTCGGCCTGCGCGGTGACCATGACGAGAATGCGCGTTCCGTCGAGCGGCACGAACTCGATATGCTCGAAGCCGGCGGTCTCGCGGGTGGGCGCGAGGACGAAGCCGAGGTGATGCGAGACCCGGGACAGCTCGTGCGACACGTTCGACAACACGCCCTTGACCGAGCCCGCCTGCCGCAGCCGGGCTTCGACGGCTGGCGTCGAGCGGGCCGCGCGCCGGTGCTCGAGCAGGAAGTCGACGTAGCACCGGTAGCCGACGTCGGTGGGAACCCGTCCCGCCGAGGTGTGCGGCTGCGAGACGTATCCGGCGTCCTCCAGGGTGGCCAGGATGTTGCGCACCGTCGCCGAGGACAATCCGAATCTACCCTGCTCGACGAGGCGCCGCGACGAGACGGGGGCGCCGTGCTCGACGTACTCCTGGATGAGCGTGGCGAGGACCCGGCGCGGGCGCTCGGGAAGACTCGAGCCGGCGGGATCGTGTGAGACGGACTGCCGAGACATCAGAAGACCAGTATAGCTTGGTTTCTAGCCGCTGACCGCGACCTCCGGCCGGGGGCGGGGGCTCCAGCTCATCGACTGGGCGTCGCGCCCGGCGGCCTGCCCGGCGCTTGCGTCGATCTTGCCGTACTTTACCGCGATCAACTCGGCGAGGATGGACACCGCGATCTCCTGGGGCGTCACCGCCCCCAGATCCAGGCCGACCGGGGAATGCACCCGGCGCAGCTGTTCCTGGGGCATGCCTTCCCCCTCCAGCACCTCCGTGAGGCGGACGACCTTGGCGCGGCTGCCGATGAGCCCGAGGTAGCGGATCGGCTTCGGGGCAAGCGCCCGGAGGGCGTCGAGGTCGTGCCGGTGCCCCCGGGTCAGGATGACCGCGAAGGCGTGCGCCGGCAGCTCCGCCCGTTCCAGCCACTCGGGAATCGCGTCCACCACCACCTCTTCGGCGTGCGGAAACCGCTCGGCGTTGGCGAACTTCTCCCGGTCGTCGATGACGTGCAGCTTGAAGCCGACCTCGTGGGCGGCCCGGGCCAGGTGGTACGAGACGTGTCCCGCGCCCACGAGATAGAGCTCGGGCGCGGGTTCGAGCGGCTCGATGTACACCTCCATCTGGCCTCCGCAGATCAGTCCCGAGTCCTCGGCGATGTCGTCCGCCAGCTCGTACTTGGCGATGACCGGCTGCCGGGTCTCGATGGCGGTCCGCGCCTTCCAGAACGCTTCGTTCTCGTAGCAGCCGCCCCCGATCGTGCCCACCGTGCGCCCGTCGGGGAACACCAGCATCTTCGCGCCGACCCGCTGCGGGGTCGAGCCCTGCGCCCGGATGATCGTGACGAGCGCGGCCGGCTCTCCGCGTTGCAGCGCCTCGGCGACCGCCTCGAACACATCTTCGTTTCTCATGATGACCTGTGGGTCTTCCTGCCCGGATCCCGCGAGCCGATCGAAACCGCCGCCCGCGGGCGGAACCCCGCGGTTCAGATCAGGATCCGAACGTCGTGCCTCGCCTTCAACTCGTCGATGAATATCTCGGTCCGGGCCTGCTGTTCCTGCTGCAGCAGCAGATCGCGTATCGGTCCGCTGGCCGTCTCGAACGGCGCCGTGCGGTCGTCCTGCCGTTCGACCATCCGGATGACGTGGAACCCGAACGGCGTCTCGACGACGTCGCTCAGCTCGCCCGGCTCGAGCGCGAACAGGGCCGCCTCGAACGCCGCCACCGTCTGGCCCTCGACGACGAGGCCGAGGTCGCCGCCGTTGGCCGCCGATCCCGGATCGTCGGAGTGCTCCCGCGCGAGGGCCTCGAAATCGGCGCCGCGTTCGGCGTCGAGACGCAGGCCCCGGGCCCGGTCGCGGGCTTCCGCCTTGTCCGCTTCCTCCGCGTCCGGACTGACGCTGATCAGGATGTGGCGCGCCCGCACGCCACCGCGCCGGGTGAACTGCGCGGGATGCTCGTCGTAGAACGCGCGCACCGCCTCGGGGTCGATCTCGATGTCGGCGAAGACCGCCGATTCCAGGACCCGTTCGACGAGCAGATCCCGCCGGGCCTCTCCCCGCAGATTCGGCAGTGACGTATTCCAGCTCTCGAGCTGGGCTTCGAGGGCCTCTTCGTTCGGGAAGCCGGACCGAATGGTGTCGATGCGGGCCTCGACCGCCGCGTCCTCCACGACGATGCTGCGCGTCTCCGATTCCTGCAGCAGCAGGTGAAACGCCACGAGCCGGTCGAGCACGGCCCGATAGACGCTGTCCCGAAACTGGGCGGGGAGCGCCTGGCCGGCCTGGACCTCCGCGCTGCGCACCGCCTGCTCGAGCTCGTCGCGCGTGATCGCGTAGGCGTTGACGCTGGCCACGATCTCCGGCAGATCGGCCGGCACCGGCTCCGCCGCCGGCGGCGCCGGGACGTCGGCCGCGGCCGACGGTTCCCCGGGCGCGTCGGGAGGAGCCGTGCCGCAGCCGCCGGCCAGCGCGAGCACGAGCAGCCATCGCCACCGGGACGTCCGAGATCGCCGCATCATGGCTCGATTATACGTCCCCGGGCTCCTTTGGGGGGCGGTTCGGGCAAGCGACGCCGCAGGGCGGCGGCTGCAACGGGCAAGCCTGACGACTGATGTCGTTTTCGGTGCTCGGGTTGCGAGCTTCGACCGCGAGATGGAGCGATCAGGAGGGAACGCCCGCGCGTAACCCGAGCAGGGGTGCACGTCAGATTTGTGAGATGACTCTCAGGCGGCGGTTGCGGCTCGTCGTTCCCAGAAATCCTCGAAGCGACCGCTGAGCTTGCAGCAGCGCAGGGCGATGATGGCGTTGGCCCCGGCTACGGTCCAGCGCATGCCGGCGCGCTTGAGCCTGGCGCCGATCGTGTGCTTGCACCCGGCCTCGACGACTCCCGAGGAGACGCAAAGGCCCCTCGCGCGAAAACGCGGATAGCGCATCCGGCGGCGGTTGCGGATCAGGTAGTGGATGCACTTTCGCGTCTCGTCGGTGGTCTTGCTGTGGGGACGCAGCGCCGCCACGAGCGCGCTGAGCCGTCCCTGGTCCAACTCGTCACGCCGGTTCCTGGACCACTGGGTGGCCAGATCGGTACCGGCGCCATAGATGGCCTTCGCCACGTCGCACAGGTGCTGCTTGGCATGGTAGAGGTCAACGATTTCGATGGCGCCGGGAAACTGTTCGCCGGCCAGATTCCAGATCCACTCGGCGCCGTCGCCGAGGACCACGCGGCGGGGGGCGGCGTCGAAGCCGCGGCGGCGCGCTTCGCGCTGTGCACGTTGAGCGACTGCGGAGGGCAGCGGGTCGGTGTCGCGGCTGGCCGCGCTCTCGACCGCGGCGGTGTAGCTGACCGACCCGGGGTCACGCACGGGCATGCCGTCGGCGTCGCGCGTTTCGGCCGTCCACACGGTGACCAGCTTGACCTCGCGGGTCTTGGCCGAACCGTCGGGTTGTTTTCCGCACCGGCCTTCCACCTCGGACTTTCGCACCGGCACGCCGGTGCCGTCCAGCCCCAGATACATCGTCGGCGCCGCGCCGGGCTCGGGCTCGACCACCGCGCGTTCGTCGCCGGCGACCTCGCGTCCCAGTGCTTCGGCGGTGCGCTCGACCTGTTTGGTGTCGACCGCCACGCCGGCCAGTTCCCCCAACAACTCGCTGGCCTCGGCGAAGCTGACGCTGGCCGCCGTCAGCCCCACCATCCGCGTGGTCGCGGGCGAGAGCGACGTGTCGTCGAGGCCCAACGCCCGGTCGCGCGGACACACGCCCGCTTGGCAGGTGTCGCAGTGATAGTAGGCGCGTTCGAGCGTCAGCGCCCCCAGCACGGTCGTGAACGTCTTGGGGCGGCGACCGGCGTGGCGAGCCGTTTGTCCGCAGGCACACGACACCCCAGGACCCGCATAGTCGGTCCGGTCCGCATTCAGCCGGCGCTCCACCGCCCGAGCCGCAAGGCGGAGAGCCTGCTGGCGGGCGG
Source organism: Vicinamibacterales bacterium (assembly GCA_965206705.1). Taxonomy (GTDB): domain Bacteria; phylum Acidobacteriota; class Vicinamibacteria; order Vicinamibacterales; family UBA8438; genus JAJEEA01. Next base: position 324,974 of record CBDBKJ010000005.1, read on the forward strand.
CCCGCTCGATGGCCTCGAAATCCAGCCCGTCGGCGGCGCCCGGCCCTACGAGCGCTTCGATTTCGGCGTCGACCTCGGCCGCGAACCCTTCCTTGAAGCCCCTTTTGCCGCCGCCGCCTCGGCGGCGCCCCCGCGCCCGGCCGCCAGCTGCGTCTGGCACAGCGCGTCGCTGACTGCGATCAACTCCCCGGTGAGTCGGCGCAAGCGTTGACACTCGGCGATCTGCGCCTGGGTCTGCGGCACAGCGTCAGGCGGAATGATGTGCGTCATCGTCTTGCCGGCAACGTGGCGGGTCAGAGACCAGCTCGGCCCGTGCCCACGCGATCCATCCCTCGCGCAGCGGCAATAGGGTTTCCCGCACTTTCGGTACCGCGCTACCAGGGAACCGGGGCGCAGGTCACCGACCGACGCCAGTTGCTGTCGCAGGTCGTCGCGACGTTTTTCGAGTTCCTGGAGATCTGGCGTGGCTGACATGGGGTCTCCTCTCATCTGACAGCTATATAGGCTGTCAGCATGATACCATGCGTCCCCCCACACTCGGACATCTCCTCCGCCGATCACAATCCTGACGTGCACCCCCCGATCAGCCGTGGATTGACTGCCCCGGGCATGGGTGGGACAATCCCACCCATGGGCACCGTGCGAGCGGACGCCAAGAGGCGCATCGTCATCCCGGGAGCGAAGCCGGGGGATGTCTTCGACGTGCAGCGGCAGGGCGACGAACGCTACGTGTCGTGCGGCCGTACCGGCCGTCCCTCGCACGGGGCAAGAGCCGGGAGGAGTGCCTCGAGGCGATGTCCCGATCGCCCCTGACCATGACCCTCTCGTGGGAGCGGTTGCGGCTCACCCGCGAACATCGTGGCCTAGGGTAGGCTCGGTCGGCGGCCTAGAGGCAGGCGGTCTTGGCTGGCGGCGAGGATGTTCTTGACAGTGCCGTAGTGACACCAACCGAGGGCCAGCGCGAGGGCGCTCGTCGCATCGAGCCGGTCGTTGTCGTCCTGGCGCCCCGGACGTATGATCATCCTTTGGACGGTCCGATACCCTACTCGGGGCGCGGGCGGTTCTGCAGGATCCGGGCGGCGAGTCGAGCTGTCGCGGGCTTGACCGCTCGGCCCCCTCGGATGGGCCGCGGCGATGTCCATTCGGCGTGTGCGCGATGGGCGCTGGGCATGTGCTCGGGCACGGTCGTAGGGCGGCCGGCGGGACGTCACTCGCCAGCCCTTGAAGACCTGGACGCTGGTTGCGGCGTACCGGACCTTGATCTGCTCGCGGATGAGTTGGAGTGTGAAGGCGCAGTCGAGGCGCCGCAGAACTTCAGAAATTCCTGATGTCGGTGGCGCCCGTGGTACCAACAACTTGGTCGTGCTGTGGCGCTTGTAGTTATGGGTCATCGTCCCGCGACGGCCCGGCTTCATCGGCAAACCCGGCTGCGTGCGGTCCAGGGCCTGGATCTGACTCTTCTCGTCCACGCACAACACCACCGCCTCGTCCGGCGGGTTCAGGTACAGCCCCACGACGTCGGTCAGCTTCTCGACGAACGCCGGGTCGGCCGACAACTTGACTGTCTTGACGCGGTGAGGCTGCAGGTCCGTGCGCCCCCCAGATGCGCGGAACGGTCGAGTGGCTCACGCCGGCCGCCTTGGCCATGGAAGGACAACTCCACTGTGTGGGACAACTCCACTGTGTGGCACCCGGCGGCGTCTCGTGCAGGGTGGCCCGCACGACGGAACTGCACCCGGTGCGCGGTGACCCTCCGCTTCCGTCTGCGGCCGGCGCGCACCTCGCCCACCGAATCCAGTCCATCGGCGAGAAACCGCGCTAGGGAGTTCAGGACCGTCGGCCAGCTGATACCCAAGGTGGTCGCGATGCGAACATTCGCCAAACCGTCACCGGCCATCGGCAAGGCTTGGCCTGGGCCACCAAGTGGTATCGCGCAGTTGCGCTGTGCGCCCACTTCGTCAGGGGGTTCCTGTCCACGTGGCTCAACCGCAGTGGGGCGGCGGGGCGCTTCGTACCCGCTGACATATCACTCGGAGCACCAACAGTCCATCGATTTAAGCTACACACCACTACCTAGTGAAGAATGCACTATGTCTTCGAGCCGCTCAACTCTCACAAGACCCACCGCCATAGACCTTTTTAGCGGCTGCGGCGGACTGACCTCGGGCCTTCAGATGGCTGGTTTTCGCGTCATCGCCGCCATTGAGCTCGACCCCCTCGCCGTTACGACCTATACGGCCAACCATCCCGGTGTCGCGGTGTGGGAAAGCGATATTCGTCGCGTCCAACCCGAGACTCTACTCCAACGCCTCCGACTGCACCGGGGCGATCTTGACCTCTTGGCCGGCTGTCCACCATGTCAAGGCTTTTCTACGCTTCGCACCCGAAACGGCGCGATTTCCGTCGACGACCCGCGCAACGACTTGCTTTTCGAATTCCAAAGATTCGTACAGGCACTTCGCCCACGAGCCGTTATGATGGAAAACGTGCCTCCCTTAGCCAATGACCAGAGATTTGAATCTTTTTCTGACACGCTCCAGCGCCTCGGATACGTCGGCGACCACCGCATTCTTGACGCGGCCGATTACGGTGTACCCCAACGCCGGCGTAGACTCATCTATCTGGCTGGCATTGCCGTAGCGATTCCCTTCGCCCGCAAAATTCCCAATCTCACTACGGTTAGGGACGTCCTCTCCAACCTTCCCGAGCCCGGTTGCAGCGGCGACCCAATTCACGACATCCCGGAAAATCGAAGTTCTAGAGTCATGCGCATTATCAAAAACATTCCCAAAGACGGCGGCAACCGATCCGACCTTCCAGAGGATCTACAACTCCAATGCCACAAGCGCTGCGATGGGTTTGGCGACGTCTATGGCCGTATGGCATGGAGTCGGGTTGCCCCCACCATCACGAGTGGATGCTTTAATCCGTCGAAGGGACGTTTTCTCCATCCCGACGAAGACCGCGCCATAACAATGCGCGAGGCGGCCTTACTTCAAGGATTTCCGCGCACTTACAAGTTCCCGTCACACGCCGGCAAAGAAGCACTCGCGGCGATGATCGCCAATGCGCTGCCGCCTCCGTTTGTCGCCGCCCACAGCAGAAGCATTCACCAGATACTCTCCCCAGCGCATTAGTAGGCGAGCGTGCGCGATTGCGCCGTAGCGAACTGACCATGGCCAACCTGAGTCGCAAGCAACGCCGCAATTGCATGTCACGCGTCAAGGGTAAAGATACTACAATAGAGATCTGCGCCCGACCAACATTTTCTCGACGCGGGCTCAGGTTTCGCATTCATCTCGAGACTCTACCAGGCAAGCCAGACGTTGCGATCAACCCGGCCACAGTCGCGCTCTCCCTCGACGGCGACTTCTGACTTCTGGCACGGCTATAGTCTCTCATCTCAAAAAGATACAAGGTCCGTCTCTCGACGCGCTCAGATAGCCAATGTGGCCGCCAGCGACAGAAAGAACCATCACGCCGTTCACAAAATGGACTGGAGGGACCTGCAGCCCCGGCCGCATGAAATACATTGTGTTTTCGACCCTTCGTTGGATCGGATAGTATCCACAGTCCGTTCTACCCTCGAGTTCGAGTCGCCCTTTCCAAAACACTCGCGGACGCCCCCAATGCGGGCCTCCGAATGGATTCTTTTGAGTCTCCTGAAACAGGTGTGGGTAGGGATGGCCCCAGTTCGATGCCGCCCCAGCCAGAAAAACCCCCGCGTTCGCGGGCTCTGCTTCGCCCCGTGACCCCCGCACGTCAGGCCCACGCGCCGACTGCTCCTCGCGCGTCCGGCGTGAAGTCGTCGACGGCCGGGACGCCCCCGTCCAGGCCGGGCCGCAAGGCCCATAACTGCTCTCTGAGCGGAGGGACGGCCGGCGTGTCATCCGAAGGACCGGAGCGCAGCGGAGGACGCGCGTAGCGCGTTGACACGCCGGCCGTCCCGTAGCTACCCCGCCCCACATCCGCAGCAAGCCACCGCACGCCCGCCCCGGAAGCGGAATCCGCGGGTCAGTTCCGAGCTGCCTTTTCGCCGTCAGCCGCGCCTCGTGGACCCGCCGAATCGGCTCCGATTCCACCCACACCTGTTTTAGGAGAGCCATTCTTTTCACATCCCGAGGCTGGAATGTCAACATACTGCTGCTTTCTCTGCCCGCGCCGAGATGATTCGGCCAGCTCTCTTGACGACCGGTGTCCGAGCTGCAATAGACGCTACTCGTTTCCCCTTCGCGACGCCCCGTCGTCGATTGGGGACTATAGGGTCATCAGGCCACTCGGACGCGGCTTCTACGCCGCCACCTACGTCGCGGAACGGGGGCAACTTGGCACCAAGTCTGTCCTCAAGGTGTCGCCCAAGAACTTCTTTAGCTCTTTCCCCGACAGGGACTTTGCCGCCGAAAGCCGCGAACACGCTCGGGTCGCCCAAGACACCGAACATATTGTAGACATCCGTGACATGTTTGAGACGGATGTAGACTTCGGTCCAACGGCGATCCGTTGTTGCGTCGCGGAACTTCAGTACATCCCGGGAGAACTGCTGCAATACCACCTCGAGCCCACAGCTCCTCTATCGGCGAGAACCGTGGCCCAGATTTCCATCGATTTGTTTAGGATTCACGAAGAACTTCAGAAGAAGAACGTCTATCATAATGATCTTCACGCTGAAAACCTTATCGTTCAACGGCTCGGTTTGGACTCGACACGCGCCGACGCTATCGATGACACCATACGCGTGGTCGCCATTGACCTTGGGTCTGTTTCGGAGAGAAGTACAAGTGGGGGCCATAAGTTGCGCCCCGGCGATTTGCACCGCATTGGGGGTCACTTGAACGGTCTCCTTGATCGTTTGTTGTCCGATCCCGATGACATTTCTGACAGGGACAATCGGGTCGCGCGGGCGCTACAACTTATCGTGCAAGCCATTTCTCCCAAGGTGCAATATCAACGAACGCCCAAACCATCAGACTTTATTGGAGAAATCCAAGAGGCCTACCTTCGTGCGACCCATCATTGGCGTCCTTGGAGAGAGCCTCTGATTCTGAAGACCTTTAGTGCCTCGTATAACGCCCAGACCATGCACGCCTGGCATGTTCCCCAGCTGTTGGTTGATCCCGCCGAACAGTGGCTGAACAGGATCAGTGCTCCAGGCCCGCAGGTCATCACTGGGATGAGGGGATGTGGGAAGACCATGCTGCTGCGTGCGCTGCAGTTTCATGCTCGGGCAGCGGGCCGAGACAATGAGTCGAACGGGGATATCTTGCAGCGTCTGAAGCGCGATAACTATGTTGGGCTATTCGTGTCCGCCCAGCGGCTGTTGAGTCGTCTCGGCGACAGTGACACGTCGAGCGAACCGAAACCATTTGAACGCTTGTTTGTGACCTTTGGTCTCGAGGCCGCTCGGGCGCTGAGTCATCTTCGGGATATAGATCGCGAATCTCTTTCCGAACTGGCGCACAGAGATCTTGGGGAGGCACTAGCTGGTTGCGTTGACGACCTTGGCGACGTCCGATCGGCATCTTCACTCGATGACCTCGACCGACGATTGGAGAAACATCTGATCTCACTCAACGGGGCTGGCCATCACTACGCCTTGCGTGTGGAGCCTCATATCGCCTTTTGCGGGCTGGCGAAAACGTTGCAAGACTGTTCCACGGTATGGCAGACCGCGCGGGTGTTGTTTTTGCTCGACGACGTGTCCACGAGATATCTGGACCACTCACGAATCGAAGAGTTGCTTTCGGCTCTATTGTTCCAGGACGCCTCCTGCGCCTTCAAGCTCACATCGGAAAGACAGACTTTGGCGCTCGGCCTGAAGTCGCCTGGCCAAAATCATCCGGCGCGGATCGGAAGAGACCTCAGTGTTTTCGACCTTGGGGCCGAGGTTTATGAAAAGATCAAGCGGCCGGGCAAAGATAATGGTCGGCACTTTGTAGAGCGAATTCTCAGCCAGCGGATCAGGCACTTTGCGTCCCACCCGCATGTGGCGCCTAGTGTTCTGCTTGGAGACGTGCCACTTGAGACATTGGCCACGGAGATTGCAAAATCAGAAACGACACCGAAAAAAAGTGGGGAAGGGAAGCGAAAGGAGATCTATCGTGGCATCACCGCATTGGCACGAATGTGTGTCGGCGATATTGGAGATGTGATCAGTCTATATGAACAAATCTTGAGAAACACCTCTGGCGCAACTTACCCCGTGGCACCCAGGATTCAATCAGAATGCTTTCAGGACTTTTGCGCGAGACGGTTGTACGATCTAAATCGGCGGAGCCCGTTTCTCATGGACATAGCCAAGTCATTTGCCGAAGCGTCACATGCGCTCCTTGTAGATTCCTACAGGGGAATTCCGGACGGGACCGGCTCGGCTCGGGTTAGGCAATACTTGTCGCTATACGTGAGAATTACCACCGGTGATTTTCGGCACCAGATGGATCGGTTGCGCGAATTGGTGGATGCGGGAGTGTTCGTGTTTGCGGGCGGTAGTCATGTTCCGCGAACTAAGACTCGGGACTCCAACCCGATGCAACAGTTTAAGCTTACTTACCGTAAGATTTACGGCTTGGTGAACTTCATAGGATTGGCCGAACGTGACCGATTTGAACTTTCGGGCGGCGATCTCGAGGAGTGGCTGAACACACCGGCAAAGGGTAAGGCAATTTTGCTTAGAAATCACGTTAGGTGCGGTCCAGAGAAGACACCAAAGTCCGAAGATTACCCTGAGGAAACGGTAGAAGGGCCTGGTGCGGGGATTTCGCCAGCCTTGGAGGCTCGTATGCGGGAGCCTAAACAACAACTGCTTGTGCCGTCGGGGCCGGCCGTCGATCAAGAGGATGCGGAGGCTCGCATTGCGAGGTTTGTGGAGAGTGAGGCACCCAGGGTCCTACGCCTACGTAACCGCTTTGGGGCGGGGGTCTCGATGGGTCATGTGGTCCTTGGGCTGGGCTTTGAAGAACGCACTTTGGAGTCGGCTCGACGTTTGTGTGATAAACTGGGGTCGTTTGAGGCGGTGGCGATTGAGTATCCCGAGAAGGGTAAGCGAGGAGAAATACTTAGCGTTTTGGGAAGGTCGTGCAGAGAAATCGTGAGATACGACTACAAACGGGCAATTGCGAACGGGCTACCGCCCCTCGATGGCAATGTGGCGATTGACATTACTGGTTTGACAAAACCTGTTATTTTTCATTCGATTCGTAACGAGCTCCGAAGGAAAGGACGAGTGTGGGTATGCTATACGGAAGCGGAGGATTACTATCCACTGGATAAAGATTTAGACTCGATTTTGCGATCGCGACGGGGAGGCAAGGACGGCATCTTGCTGGATGCACTGAGTGGGATCCTCACCGGCGAGGAGGCTCCCTATGAGACTTACGGGCTTTTGGCGTCAGATTCCGACGACACACGACATCGTACGCTAATTGCATTTTCGTCGGCGAAGCATGAGAGGTTGCTATCTCTGCTAGACCGGCGAGACTATGAACGGATGGAGATTGTGGCGCCTTCTTCACGTGGTCTGAGGGATCGAGTGGCGGTGATGGCGGCGGAGATCGCTGCACGAAATTTCTTGAACACGGATGTCACGAGGATTGGCTCGCGGAATCTTGACCGCACCTTGAAATTTGTAATTGAGAAGTACAAACGTTGGTATGTAGATGGAAATTCGAACTTCGAGTTCGGTTTAACCGGTTCGAAGATTCAAGCGGTGGCTTGCGCCATAGCGAGCGCGGTGTTTAAGGTGTCGCAGTGCTGGTACTTGCAGCCGCGACGGTTCGATTCAGCTCGGTTTACTCAAGGGGTTGGAAAGACGCATTTTTATGAGGTGTCATTGAATTCCAGGCCTAGTAGGGGGCCCGGGGGTTCCGGTGGGGTGGTGGGAAGGGTCCCGGCCATGGGCACCGGGCGAGGGGACGGCAAGGGCCCTATCGTCATTCGGGGAGAGAAGCCGGGGGGATTTCTTCGACGTGCAGCGAGGGGGTGAGATGAACGCGATGTGTTCGTGCGGCGCGCCGGCCGGCCCCTCGCACCGGGCAGGGGCCTGGAGGAGTGCCTCGAAGCGATGTCCCGATTGCCCCTGAGCGTGACCCTCCCGTGGGCGGAGCTGCGGCGGCTCACGCGTGAACCATGACGCTGCTCGACACGAACCTCAGTGCCGCCGGCACTGCGCGCCCGGCTCGGTGCCCTCGACGAAGGCTTCCGCGACCGGCCGGGGACAGCCGGCGGTGGCCCGGAGGCCGGTGTCCGGGCAGATGTCGACGAGGGTGACGCGGGCGGGCGGCATGAATCCCGGTATCGTCCGTTCGGCCAGGGCCTGCCGCATGAACGCGGTCCAGATGGGCAGGGCGGCCTCGGACCCGGTGAGGCCCAGCGGGCTGTTGTCGTCCATGCCGACCCAGACCACCGTCAGGAGGGTGGGCGTGAAGCCTGCGAACCACGCGTCGCGCAGGTCGTTCGAGGTGCCGGTCTTTCCCGCCGCGTCGTGGACGAAGCCGTTCCGGCGCGCCGCCGACGCGGTGCCGGTGTCGAGGGTGCTGCGCAGCATCCAGGTCACGAGGAACGCGCTGTCGGCGCGGGCCACGGGCTGCGGCGGCTCCTCGGCGCGGTGAATCACCCGCCCGCCGGCCGAGATGCGGCTGACTGCGTGCAGCGGCGCGCGGATGCCGCGGTTCGCGAGGGCGGTATAGGCGGCGGCCACCTCCAGCGGGGTGCTCTCGAAGCTGCCGAGGACGATGGAGGGATAGGCGGGAGGGGTCGGGCCGCCGGAAGCGGCGGCCCAGAGGTTCGCGATGGCCCGGAACCCCGCCCGCTCGCCGACCTTGACCGCGGCCACGTTGCGCGACCGGGAGAGCGCCGAGTGCGCCGTGGTCGGTCCATCGTAGACACCGCCGTAGTTGGTCGGCCGCCAGGGCCGGCCGCCGAACCGGAACGTCGTCGGCCGGTCGTCGATCAGCGAGGCGGGGGTGAATCGCATGCCCGACTCGCGGGCGGCCCGTTCGAAGGCGGCCAGGTATACGAACGGCTTGATCACGGACCCCGGCTGCCGGCGTGCATGTTCGGCGCGGTTGAACTGCGACTCCTCGTAGGAGCGGCCGCCGACCATGGCCCGGATCGCGCCGCTGCGCGGGTCGACCGCCACCAGCGCGGCCTGGGGCCTGGTCTCCAGATTGCCGCCTCGGCGGTCCGCAATGGCGTCCAACCCTTCCCGCACCGCGGTCTCCGCCAGGCGCTGCAGGTGCAGGTCCACCGTCGTCTCGATGCGCAGCTCGCGGCCGCCGTCCCGCCAGTCGTCCAGCCGGTTCTCTATCCGCGCCCGCACGAAGTCGACCAGGTACGGCGCCTCCCGGTCCCCGGTGCCCGTGACTCCGGTCAGCGGCTCGCGGGCCGCGACCATGGCGCGGTCCGGGGTCACCAGCCCGAGGTCCACCATCGCCTGCAACACCCCGTTGCGCCTTTCCCCGGCGCGTTCCGGGTGCCGGTGCGGCGCATGGGTCTGCGGGGCCCGAATCAGGCCCGCCAGGGTGGCCGCCTCCCCGAGGGTCAGGTTCCGCAGATCCTTCCCGAAGAGGGTTCGGGCGCCCTGGGCGACGCCGTGGATGGCGAACGACCCCCGGTGACCGAGATAGACCTCGTTCAGATACAGCTCGAGGATGCGGGACTTGGGCAGACGCCGCTCCAGCAGGAGGGCCAGGGCCTGCTCGCGGAGCTTCCGCCACACCGTCTGCTCGGGGCTCAGCAGCGTGTTCTTGATGAGCTGCTGGGTCAGGGTGCTCGCCCCGACGAGGTAGCTCCGGTTGCCGGTCAGATTGGTCACCGCGGCGCCGGCGATACGGACCGCGTCGATGCCCGGATGCGCGAAGAATCGATGGTCCTCGGCCGCCAGCACCGCCCGCACCACGTCGTCGGGCATCTCCGCCAGCGGCACGATCCGGCGCCGTCGGCGGTCCCGGCCGTGCAGGGTCGACAGATGCGGAGCGTCCAGGGTGAGGCGCTCGGCCCGCCGGCCGGGCGGGAGCTCGATGGCGGCCACGTACCCGCCAGCGCCGTCGGGGGGCGCGAACCGGATCCGCGCGACGCGGCCCTCCTGCGGCCCCTCGCGCGGAATCAGGGTCACCGCATCCGGTTCGACCGCGTACTCGCCGGCCTGCCGCGCCTGGTCGCGGCGCGTATAGCCCAGCTCATCGAGCCGGGCGGCCAGCCCGGCGCGGTCGAGCCCCAGGCCGGGCAACAGCTCGAACGGGGCTCCGAACACCATCGCGGCCGGCGGGGTCAGTCCGGCCTCCAGCCGCTCGTCGAGCTGGCGCGACAGCGTCCGATGGGCGAGCAGGGAGGCCGCGGCGCCGACCAGCGCCAGGGCGAGGACGGTCTTTCCATACCGAATCCACGCGGCCGGCCGGTTCGACCGCCGGCGGGGTGATCGGCGTTTCGGTCGGGAACGAGTCGTGCGAGTGGGGCTCACGCCCTGTGTATCGGATCTTCGCGCGAGCGGAATACGGCCAATCGCAGGCGTCTAGACCGCGACCACCCAGTGGCGGTTCGTGTCCAGCGTCGTGTCGGAGAGGAGGCGATCGAGCAGGGTGTCGCCGTAGCGGTTCAGGAAGCAGATTCCGCCGATGGCGCGCTCCTGGGCGCTTCCGTGGGGGAAGATCTGGGACTGCGCCCGCGTGAACTGGCGCCGCAGGGTCTGGTGCCGGCGCTTGGCGGCCTGCACGACCTTGTTCCGCAGGTTGCCGAGGTCGCGTTCCATCCGCCCCCGCGTCGATTCCGCCGCGCCGGTCAGGGTCGGGTCGACCTCGGCCACCGCCGCCGCCACCGCCGCCATCCGGTCGCGGACCGCTTCTCCGGCGGCGTCGAGCGCCTGTTCGACGCCGGCGGGAAGCTGCGCCCCGAGCAGGCGATTCAGCGCCGATTCGTCCTGGGGTTGCAGCGTCGCCAGGGCGATCTCGGTGCGGCGCAGGAACTTCATGACCGCCGGGTCCACCAGCGTCGCGCTGAGGCGCGGCGCGACGAGCGGCATCGGCACCCCGAAGTGGGCGTACACCGGCTTGAGCTGGGCCAGATAGGCGAGCTCGTTGGGCCCGGCGACGTAGCAGACGGTCGGGAACAGCCGGTCCTGGACGATGGGGCGAAGCAGGACGTTCGGACTGAAGCTTGCGGCATCGGCGCGGAGCCGGCCGAGCCACGCCGTTCGATCCAGCGCCTCGTCGCCGGCCCGCAGGCGGTCGCCGTCGGTGCGGATGGCCCGCCGGTCGTGGTCCTGGAGAAAGAGGGACACTCCGTTCGCGGGGGGCTCCACCTGGGCATGGAATCCCGCGTCCCGCAGGCGGCCGCCCGCCGCTCGGGCCAGCGACGTGCTCGTGCCGGCGCTGGTGATCTCGCGGGCGAACAGATCCGCGGCCAGCGGCTTCGCGGCGGGGTCGGCAGAGTCGAAGACCACCAGTCCGTGCCGGCCCAGCAGTTGCTCGATCCAGGTCGCGAACGCGGTGACGAGCCCGTTTCCGTTCGCGTACGCGCGGCGGAGGTCCCCAAGCACCCCGGCCGTGAAGTCCGTCTCCGGCAGGGCCGCGGCCAGCGCGTCGAGTGCCGGCTCGATCTCGCGGCCGAGGCGTACCGCCGCCGCGGGCGTGCCGGGCGGTGCGGCGATCGTCAGGGCCACGGTCGTGAACGCCTGGTCGGCGTCGAGCACGCCGCAGGTGCGGATCTCGTCCAGATCGTGGTCTTCCGCATCGACCCAGAAGACCGGCACGCCCGGGACCCCGAAGACGCGCTCGACGTGCCGGGCCAGCCGGATTGCGGAGACCGCCTTCAGGAGCGTGTACAGCGGCCCGCCGAAGAGACCCGCCTGCTGGCCGGTCACCACCGCGACAGACCGGGGATCGTCGAGCCGCGCGGCGGCCTCGATCGCCGACTCCGGCGCCCCCCGGGCGCGCTGCTGCGCGTCGACGATCCTGCCGATGGCCGCCGGAGCCCGGTCGGGCCGCGTGCGCGCGGCAATCAGCGCCTGCCAGGCGCCGTCGTCCGAGGGATTGCCGGCGAAGAACGGCCGGAGCACGTCGAAGTTGGAGATGTACTCGGCGGCCAGCCGCCTGATGCCGGGAAAACCCTGGAAATCGACCGGCAACGGCACGCTGTGGGGGGGGGCGGAGAGCTCCGGAGGCACTGACCTCCACTGTCGCAGAGCGGGTGCAAGGTGTCAAGCGACGGACAGGCGGCGGGCCCCGGCCCACCGCCGAGCCGCATGCCGGCCGGGACCGGTCTATCGCATTGAAAAACCGTGCACTTCCTGGTATCGTGCAGTCTCGATTTGGAGGAACGCTCCCCCTGACCCTCCGTGGCTCCAGCGCGTCTCAATCTCCAGGTGTATTTGGTCCCTACGGTGTGGTGCACCAGATCGGGAGTGGCGTCCTCGGTCCCGTGTATCGCGCGCGACTGGCGGACGGCGACGCTTCGGATCGCGACCGCGTGTTCGCGCTCAAGGCCTTTCACGTCGACCTGACTCCCGAGCAGACGATCGTTTTCGGCGACGCGCTCCAGGAGATCGTCGACGTGGGGGTGTCGCACGCGGCGGTGGTGAGTCCGGTAGGCGCCGGCGTCGCCGACGGGGTGCCCTACCTCGCCTGCGAGTACGTCGCGGCGGAGTCGCTCGACGTCAGAATGCGCCCCCGCGCGCCCCTGGCGGCCGAGGTCGCCCTGCCGTGTATCGTGCAGATCGCCGAGGCGTTGGACGCCGCGCACGGGCGGGGCCTCGCCCACGGCGCCCTCCATTTGCGGGACCTCCTGGTGACGTCCGATCTGACGCGAGTCAGCGGCTTCGCCATCGTGGCCGCGCTCGGTCGGGTGGGACAGCGTGGTCCGCTGCGGCGGCCCTATGCGGCGCCGGAGCAGATCGCGGGCGGCGACTGGGGGCCGGCGGCGGATCGTTTCGCGCTCGCGGCGGTGGCGTACGAGCTGCTGACCGGACGCCGGGCCGGCGCGGCCGGCAACCGCATGCGCGGGTATCTCGAGCAGGCCCTGGAGGCGGACGCGGCTGCGCGTCTGATGCGCCTCTTCGAGGCGGCGCTCGCGGCGGATCCGGAGGGGCGCCCGCCGTCGGCGAGGCAGTTCGCCGACGATCTGGCCGGCGCGGCGGGGTGGACCGGCGCGGCCGGTGTTCGCCGGGCGCTGGCCGGGATGGGCGCCGGCGCGATGCAGGAGGCGGGAGGCGGTCAGGGTCCGGAACGCGTGGATGCCGATCCGGCGATCGCCGCCGGCGGCGCCGCCCCCCTCGGGGGAGAGGCGGTCGCTGCCGCGGCCGGAGGGACCGTGATGCGGAAACGGAAGAAGCGGGCGCCATGGCGCCGCAAGCAGACGGAGATCGACTGGACCAAACGAGCGCTCGATCTGAGTGCGCCGGACGAACGGCCCCGGACGCACGAGGGCGATCCGCCGGCCGGCGCGGATGACGAGTCGGATGCGGCGGATTCCGGTGTCGACCCGCTGGATGCGCCCCTGGACACCAGCATCGCCGGCGGCGGAGCCCGCCGTGACCCTCGCGACGGCCTGAAGCTGCGAACCGGCGGCGACGCGTTGGCCGCGGTCGCCGAGGGGCTCGACGCCGGTCTTCGGGATGGCCGGGGAGGGGCGGTCGCCGGCGTGGATCCGGAGGAGTCCGGTCTCGACCCGGACACGGAGCATGACGTCGTCGACGGCTATGCGCCGATCTCCGTCGGCGAGCTGGAGTCGCGGGTGGCCGCCGACGGCGACCCGATGCCGGACGCGGAACCCGGGGGTGGGGGCGGGGCCGAGCCGGACTACGGTTCGGGAGACGCTCTGCCGGAGGTCCGCGGGGAGAACGACGTCGTCGAGCCGGCGCCGCGCGGGCTGGACGCGGGGGCGGACGAGGTGGACGAGGCCGGGGATGGCGATATCGATGCGCCCGGTGACGACGGCGCGTTCGCCCTGACGTCCGAGGAGGCCGAAGAGGGATACGACTACGGCCTGGAGGACGATGCCGAGCCCGAAGATCCGGCCGGGGACATCTTCGATCGCCGCTCGATCGATCAGGCCCGCCGGCTGCCGGTCACGCTGGTGGCGGTGATAGGCGTTGCCGTCGCGGCGACCGCCTTCGTCATCGGACTGGGGTGGATGGGCGGCGGAGACGACGATGCCGCCCCCGCCGTCGAGGAAGCGGCGGAGACGGCGGTCGCCGCGGACGCGGGCAGCGCGTTCAGCGAGGTCGTGGTCGATGAATCGCCGACGGAACCGGCCGCGGTCGACCCCGGGGCCGACGCCCCGGAAGCCGCGTCTCCAGCGGGAGGCGGGTCTCCGGTCGCGGCGGCCCCGCGCGACAGCGCCCCGGCGGACTCGGCGCCCGTGGTTCGACAGCCGGCGCCCGCGGCGGTTCGGGAACCGGCGCCGCCTCCGCCGGCGGTCATCCCGGCGGAGGCGGTGCCCGCGGACGGGCGTCTGCTGGTGCGTTCGATGCCGCCGGGCGCCGAGGTCGTGGTCAACGGCGAGTCACGCGGCACGACCCCGTTGGCATTGGCGAGTCTGCCGCACGGTCCCTACGACGTCGAGGTGACCCTGGCCGGGTACGGGACCCGAAGCGTGCAGCTCACGCTCGATGCGAACGACCCGATCGGGCGGTTCAACCCCGATCTGACGTCCGAGCCCGCGGCGCCGTCCACGGACGGCGCGGTACCGGCCGGTCCGCCTCCCGCCGCCGAAGTTGGGATAGGATCCATATTCGCCGAGACACGGCCCTCCGGCGCCGCGGTCTGGCTCGATCAGCGGCACGTCGGCGAAACGCCGGCGTTGCTCTGGAACCTTCCCGCGGGCGCCCACCAGATCGAGTTCAGGCTGGACGGGTATCGGACCTGGACCACCACCGTCGAGGTCGTTCCCGCCACCCAGGCCCGCGTGGCCGCATCGCTCGACGAAGCTGCTCCATGAACGCCGTCCTTGCACTCGAAAACGGAAGCTGGTACCGCGGCGCCGCGGCCGGCGCCAGCGGCGTCGCGCGGGGCGAAGTGGTGTTCAACACGAGCATGACCGGGTATCAGGAGGTGCTGACCGACCCCTCCTACGCCCGGCAGATCGTCACCATGACCTGCCCGGAGATCGGCAACTACGGGGTGACGGTCGAGGACGTCGAGTCCCGCGGTCCCCAGGTCGCCGGGTTCGTCGTCCGCGAGGCCTCGCCGATCGCGAGCAACTGGCGGTCGACCGGGACCTTGCGCGACTATCTCGCCGGCAACGGGGTCGTGGCCATCACCGGGGTCGACACGCGCGCGCTGACCCGCGAGCTGCGTACCGCGGGGGCGATGCGCGGGGTCATCGCCACGGGCGCGGCCGACCCCGACGATCTGGTGAGCCAGGCGCGCCGGGTGGTGCCGATGGAGGGCAGCGATCTCGTGCGCACGGTAAGCTGCGCCGAGCCGTTCGACTGGCCCCCGCGCCCCCTGGCGGATGCCCCGGACGGGCTCGAGCCGGAGGGCTTCCGGCGCGCCCCGGCGCTCCCGGCGGGCCGGCGGTTCCGCATCGCCGCCTACGATTTCGGACTGAAGCGGAACATTCTCCGCCGGTTTACGGCCCACGGGTGCGACGTGCGGGTCTTTCCCGCCGCCACACCGGCGAGCGAGCTGCTGGCCATCGAGCCGGCCGGCGTGTTCCTGAGCAACGGGCCCGGCGATCCGGCCCCGCTGGACTATGCGGTGACCAACGCCCGGCAGGTGATCGAGGCGGACCTGCCGGTCTTCGGCATCTGTCTGGGGCATCAGGTGCTCGCCCTCGCCATGGGGGCGACCACCTACAAGCTGAAGTTCGGACACCGGGGGGCGAACCATCCGGTCAAGCAGGTGTCCACCGGACAGGTGGAGATCACGAGCCAGAACCACGGATTCGCGGTCGAGCCCGAGTCGCTCCCCGACGACGTCGAGGTGACCCACCTGAATCTCTACGACGGCACCATCGAGGGGCTGCGTCATCGCCGGCAGGCGGTCTTCTGCGTGCAGTACCATCCGGAAGCCTCGCCGGGACCCCACGATGCGGACTATCTGTTTTCGCGATTCCTCGAGGAGATGGCGCGCCGCGCCGTCTGACCCCTGCTGCCCATGCCGCGCCGCACTGACATCAAACGCGTGCTCGTCGTCGGCTCCGGCCCGATCGTGATCGGTCAGGCGTGCGAGTTCGACTACTCCGGTACCCAGGCGTGCAAGGCCCTGCGGGCCGAGGGAATCGAGGTGATCCTGGTCAACTCGAATCCCGCGACGATCATGACCGACCCGGAGGTCTCGGATCGGACCTACGTCGAGCCGCTGACCTGGGAAGTGGTCCGATCCGTCATCGCGCGGGAACGGCCCGACGCGCTCCTCCCGACGGTCGGGGGCCAGACCGCGTTGAACCTGGCGGTGGAGCTCGACGCCAACGGGGTCCTCGAGGAGTTCGGGGTATCGCTTATCGGGGCCTCCATCGACGCCATCATGGTGGCCGAAGACCGCCTGAAGTTCCGCGAGGCGATGGAGTCGATCGGCATAGACGTGCCGGAGAGCGCCTACGCCAAGTCGCTCGACCAGGCCCTGAGCGTGGTGGACCGCCTGGGCTTCCCCGCGATCGTGCGGCCTTCGTTCACCCTGGGCGGGGTCGGCGGCGGCATCGCCTACAACATCGAGGAGTTCCGCGACGTCGTGACGCGCGGCATCGAGCTGAGCCCGGTGCACGAGATCCTCATCGAGGAGTCGGTCATCGGCTGGAAGGAGTTCGAGCTCGAGGTCATGCGCGACCGCGCCGACAACTTCGTCGTGGTGTGCTCCATCGAGAACATCGACCCGATGGGCGTGCACACCGGCGACAGCATCACGGTGGCGCCGGCGCTGACCCTCACCGACAAGGAATACCAGCGGATGCGCGACGCGGCCCGGCGCATCATCCGCCGCGTCGGGGTCGAGACCGGCGGCTCGAACATCCAGTTCGCGGTGAACCCGGCCGACGGGCGGATGGTCGCCATCGAGATGAATCCGCGCGTGTCGCGCTCGTCCGCCCTGGCCTCGAAGGCGACCGGGTTTCCGATCGCGAAGATCGCGGCGAGGCTGGCCCTCGGCTATCTCCTCGAAGAGATTCCCAACGACATCACCCGTCTGACCCCCGCCTGTTTCGAGCCGACCATCGACTACGTCGTGGTCAAGGTGCCGCGATGGACCTTCGAGAAGTTCCCGGAGGCCGACCGCACCCTGATGACCCAGATGAAGTCGGTCGGGGAGGCGATGGCCATCGGCCGCACGTTCAAGGAGGCGTTTCTCAAGGGGATCCGTTCGCTGGAGATCGGGCAGAGCGGCCGGCTGTTCCCCCCCCGGCCCGAGCCGGACGACCCGGAGGCCGACGACGCCGCGCTCCAGCGGCAGCTCGTGGTGCCGACCGACCGCCGGATGTTCGCGGTGTTCCAGGCCCTCGACCGGGGGTGGAGCATCGAGCAGGTGCACGAGTTCACCCGCATCGACCGGTGGTTCCTGACCCAGTTCGCAGAGATCGTCGAGCTGCGCCGGTCGGCCGGGCTCGCCGGGCTGCAGGACCTCTCCATCGATCGCCTCGCCGCCCTCAAGCGTGCCGGGTTCGGCGACGACGAGCTCGCCGGCGCCCTCGACGCGTCGCCGGCGGCCGTCCGCGATCGGATTCGGGAGGCCGGCCTCGCCCGGGTCTACAAGCGCATCGACACCTGTGCGGCGGAGTTCGAGTCGTTCACCCCCTATCTCTACGGAACCTGGGAGCGGGAATGCGAGGCGGCCCCCACGGCCCGCCGCAAGGTGGTGATTCTCGGCTCCGGACCCAACCGCATCGGACAGGGGATCGAGTTCGACTACTGCTGTTGTCACGCGGCGTTCGCCCTGAAGGACGAAGGGCTCGAGACCGTGATGGTCAACTGCAATCCGGAGACGGTGTCGACCGACTACGATTCCGTCGACCGGCTCTACTTCGAGCCGCTCACCTTCGAGGACGTGTTCGCGGTCATCGAGAAGGAGCGGGCGGCCGGGGGCGACGTTGCCTGCATCGTGCAGTTCGGCGGGCAGACCCCCCTCAAGCTCGCCCTCGAGCTGCAGCGGGCGGGGGTGAAGATTCTCGGCACGACGCCCGATTCGATCGACCTCGCCGAAGATCGCAAACGCTTCGCGGCGCTGTTGTGGGATCTCGGGATCCCCCAGGCCCCCAGCGGCATCGCCACGTCGCGCGCCGAGGCGCGGGACGTGGCGTCGAAGATCGGCTATCCCCTCGTGGTGCGGCCGTCCTACGTGCTCGGCGGCCGGGCGATGGCCATCGTCTACGATGCCGGGGCGCTCGACCGCTACATGACCGAGGCGGTCGATGCCTCGCCCGAGCATCCGGTGCTGATCGACAAGTTCCTTGAGGATGCGTTCGAGCTCGACGTCGATGCGGTGGCGGATTCCGCGGGGGCGGTGGTCATCGGCGGCGTGATGGAGCATATCGAGCAGGCCGGCATCCATTCCGGCGACAGCTCCTGCGTGCTGCCCCCGTATCTGGTCGACGACCGGCATCTCGTCACCATCCGGGACTACACCCGCCGGGTCGCGCGGGCGCTGAAGGTGATCGGTCTCCTCAACGCCCAGTTCGCCATCAAGGGCGAGACGGTGTACGTGCTCGAGGTCAACCCGCGGGCGTCCCGCACCGTGCCGTACCTGTCGAAGGCGACGGGGGTGCCGCTGGCCAAGGTCGCGGCGCAGGTCATGTCGGGCCGGACCCTCGGCGAGCTGGGGCTGGTCGATGACCTCGACGTGGCCGGGGTGTTCGTGAAGGCCCCCGTGTTTCCGTTCGTCCGGTTCCGGGGGGTCGATACCATCCTGGGCCCCGAGATGAAGTCGACCGGCGAGGTCATGGGGGCGGCGGCGACCTTCGGCTCGGCCTACGCCAAGGCGCAGCTCGCGGCGGGACAACGGCTGCCCGACCACGGCACCGCGTTCATCAGCGTCAACAACGAGGACAAGGCCAATGTCCTGCCGATCGCGCGGGACCTCGCGGGGCTCGGGTTCTCGCTGCTGGCGACGCGGGGCACCGCCGCCTACCTGCGGGCGCACGGGCTCGATCCGGCGATCGTCTACAAGGTCAACGAGGGGCGGCCCCACATCGGCGACCGGTTGCTGAATCGGGAGATCGACCTCGTCATCAACACGCCGCTCGGTCGCGAGTCGTTCTTCGACGACCGCACCCTCCGCCGCATCGCGACGGTGCTGGGGGTTCCCTGCGTCACCACCCTCACCGGGGCATCGGCCGCGGTCAGCGCGATCCGGGCTCTCAAGGACGAGGCGATCGAGGTGCAGCCGCTGCAGGATTACCACGCGGCGGTCGCCCGGCTGTAGCGCGACCTTACCGGTCGCGTTGGAAGTTTCGCTGGCGCGAAACTTCTACGGCGCAAGGCTCCTCGCCGTCTGCCGACCGCGGCGACCCACCGGCGTCGAGTCGATGGCCTCGGCCTTGCCGACACGGGGTCGGCCGTAGCGCCGGCCGCGCGACCGGCCCCCGGTCGACTGCGCCGTTGCCGGGGCGCGCACTCCTCGCCACCGCACCGCCGCGTCATCTCGAAACGCAAGCTCCCGTCGGCGCGAACGGCCGCGCCGGTTCCGGGTGGGCGCATCCGCCGCGACCTCATGCGGAGGATGGCGGTGCAGATTCTGCACGGCCGGGCCGCCGGGCCGGGCGAGGCCCAAGCCGCTTCCGAGCCGGCATCGACACCGCGTCCGTGCGCTTCGGCCGACGATCCGTGGCGGCTACCGTTCAAAACGGGCACAACCTGCGACCGGCCGTTGACGGTGGCGAGGGTCGGCACTCCCACGTCGATCCGGCGGGATGCTCCCGACCATGATTCTTGCAGGGATGCAGACCGTGGTGGTTCCTGCATCGTTGGCGGCGGTGCCGTTGCTGCTCGGTGCGGCGGCCGGAGCCTGGACGCCACTGCCGGCCGGTGGCCTGCGGGCGGCGTTGGCCGCCGTCTGGGTGATGACGGTGATGGCCGTCGCCGGCCGCGCGGCGCCGCGGCGCGTGGGCGTGTTGCTGGTCGCGGGGTTCGCCCTCGGCGGGGCGGCGCTCGCCTCGACCCACCGGGCGGCGGCCCTGCAGACCCCGTTGGGAGCCTGGTTCGACCGGCAACCGGGTGCGGCCGGGAGCGACGGGGTGGGGCCGGTGCGGCTCGAAGGCCGGCTTCGGCGCGACGCCAGGGTCACCGACTACGGGGCCGCCTTCGAGCTGGCGGTCTCCGGCGTCGGCCGGGCCGGCGAAACGACCCCGGTCACCGGAGGGATCCGGCTGTCCGTCGGCGGCGAGCTCTGGGCCGAGCGGTTCCGGGAGTGGCGGGAGGGGCGGCGGATCCGGGTATCCGCGACGCTGCGTCCGATTCCCGCGTTTCGCAATCCCGGAAGCGGCGATCAGGCGCGGCGGCAGGCGTTGCGGGGGACGGTGCTGCGCGCGTCGGTCAAGAGCGGCCTCCTCGTCGAGGTGGCGGCGCGCGGGCCGTGGTGGTCGGAGCTGGCCGCCTCGGGCCGCGGCGCCGTCCGGCGGGCGGTGGCCCGCGCGGTGGGGCCCCACGGGGACCAATCGGCGGCCATCGTCACCGCCATTCTCATCGGGGACCGCGATCAGCTCGACCCGGCGACGACCCGCCGCCTGCAGGACGGCGGCGTCTATCACGTCATCGCCATCTCCGGCGGCAATATCGCCATCCTGACCGGCTGCCTGCTGTTCCTCGGGCGGCTCTGCGGTCTGCGGCCCCGCCCCCGGCTGCTCATGGTGGTGATCTGCGTGCTGGGGTACAGCGCCCTCGTCGGCGACGAGGCGTCGGTGGCGCGAGCCACCACCGCGGCCGTGATCGTCCTCGGGGCCAGGCTGATCGACCACCGGACGCCCCCGCTCAACGTGCTGGCGGTCACCGCCGCGGGCATCGGGGTGACCACGCCGCTCGCGGTCCTGGACCCTGGATTCCTGCTGACCTTCGGGGCCACCCTCGGCATCGTGCTCGGCGCGGCCCGCGTGGCGGCGGTGCTCCAGCGCGGACGCGAACGGCCGCCGATGTGGGTGGCGGCACCGTCGACCCTGTTCGCGGCGACCCTCTGCGCCGAGGCCGTGCTGCTGCCGATCGGGGCGGCCCTCTTCGGTCGCGTGAGCCTCGCCGGCCTCGTGCTCAATTTCGCGGCGATCCCCCTGATGACCCTGACCCAGGTGGTCGGGCTGGCGTCGGTGGCGCTCGCGGCGGTCCACCCGGTCCCCGCCGGGGCGGCCGGTTACGTGGCCCATCTGGCCGCGACGGGACTGCTGGAGTCGACCCGGCTGCTCGACGTCTGGCCGTGGCTGGTGTTCCGGGTGCCGCCGCCCGCCCCCCTCGCCATGGTCGCGTACTACGCGGCGCTGGCCGGACTGCTCTGGCCGGGGCCGTCGCCCCGTACCCGGGTCGTCGGCCGGACCGTCGCCGCGGCCACCGTCGTCTGGATCGTCTCGACGCCGTGGCGTCCTCCCCTTGCCGGACACCCGCGCCCCGGCTGGATGCGGGTGAGCGTGCTCGACGTCGGTCAGGCCGACGCCACCCTGGTGCAGGCGCCGGGGGGGCGCGCGATCCTCGTCGACGCCGGCGGGTCGATCAGTCCGCGGTCCGATGTCGGGAGCCGAGTCGTGGTCCCGGCGCTGTGGTCCCTGGGCGCCCGGCGGCTGGACGCGGCGGTGCTGACCCACGGCCACCCCGACCACGTCGCGGCCATCCCGTCGGTGCTGCGCAACCTGCCGGCGGGGGAGGTCTGGGAGGGAGTGCCGGTCCCCGGGCACCCCGGACTCGAGGCGCTCCGGCAGGCGGCGGAGGCGGCGGGCGCGCGCTGGCGGCAGGTCGCGGCCGGGGAGCGGTTCGAGCTCGGGGGCGTGTCGTTCGAGGTGCTCCATCCCCCGGTTCCCGATTGGGAGCGGCCGCGGGTCCGGAATGACGACTCGATCGTGCTCGACGTGCGGTTCGGGGACGTCGCGGTGCTGCTGCCCGGGGATATCGGCCGGGACGTCGAAGGCCGCGTGGCCGACGCCCTCGCCCCCGCGCGGTTTCGGGTCGTCAAGGCGCCCCACCACGGCAGCGCCGGCTCGAGCTCGGGCCGGCTCGTGGCGGCGGCCCGGGCGTGCGTCGCGGTGGTGAGCGCCGGCCGCGCGAATCCGTTCGGGCATCCGGCGCCGGCGGTGACCGCCCGCTATCGCGAGGCCGGGGCGCTGGTGCTCGAGACCGGTCGCGACGGGGCGATCGTTCTCGAGACCGACGGACGGCAGGTGGAGCTGCGAACGGCGGCGGGTCGCCGTTGGCGATACGACGCCAGCGGAGAACGATGCGAGGACCGTGTACGGTGAGCCCGGTCACGACCGCCGCCGCCGTCAGCCGTTCGGCGATTCGGAGGCGGCGGCGCCCAGGGTCTTGACCGCCTGCCACTCGCGTTCGAGCTCGTCGGGCGAGGCGTCGTGCAGGGTCTCACCGCGGTCTTCGAGGCGCTGCTCGACCGCGCGGAAGCGCCGGGTGAACTTGGTGTTGGCGGTCCGGAGGGCCGACTCGGGGTCGACTCGCAGCTTCCGGGCGGCGTTCGCGACGGTGAAGAGCAGATCGCCGAGCTCTTCCTCGATCTGCGCGCGGTCGCCTCCCGCGATCGCGTCGCGCAGCTCGGCGATCTCTTCGTCCGCCTTGTCGACGACCTGCTTCGCCTCGTCCCAGTCGAATCCGACGTTGGCGGCGCGCGCGCCGATGCGTGACGCCCGCAACAGCGACGGCAGCGCCTCGGGGATGCCGTCGAGCAGGGTGGCGCGATCGCGGGGGGCGCCGGCGCGCTCCTCGCGCTTGATGCGTTCCCACTGCCGCTTGACCTCGACGGGGGAGAGGTCGGCGGAGGCGGCCCCGTCGCCGAAGATATGGGGGTGCCGCCGGATGAGCTTGGCGGTCACCGCCTCGGCCGCGTCGGCAATCGTGAAGTCGCCGTCCTCGGCGCAGATCTGGGCCACGAACACCGCTTCGAGCAGAAGGTCTCCGAGCTCCTCGCACAGGGCCGCGCGGTCGCCGCGATCCATCGCCTCGACCACTTCGTAGGCCTCCTCGAGCACGAAGGGCCGGAGCGAGGCCACGGTCTGCTCGCGGTCCCAGGCGCAGCCGTCCGGTGACCGCAGCGTGCGCATGATCTCGACGAGACGCTCGAATTGCGCGCCCGCGGCGGCGGTGGGGGGGAGGTCGCCGGACAGGTTGGCCTTGGTCATATCGTTCCCCCTACTTTACGATCACCGTGGCCGGCAGCCTCCGGTCGAGTCCCGCCGCGATCGTGCCGCGCGCTTCTGCGAGGGAACCATGACCACCCCGCCGCCCGAGATTTCCTTCAATGCACTCGTCGTGTCGCTCGCGACGTCCGCCGCCGTCCACTTCGGCGATGTCACCGACCCCGGCACCGGGCGGAAGCTCCCGCCCAATCCCGATGCCGGCGGCAACATGCTCGATCTCCTGGCGGTGCTGGCGGAGAAGACGCGCGGCAACCTGACACCGGACGAGGAGCGGTTTCTCGCCCGTGTTCTGCAGGAGCTGCGGATGCGCTCCGCGGAGGTTCGCGGGGACGGGAACCGGCCGGTCTCCGGGTGACGCCATGCGGGTCACGTTTCTCGGGACCGGGACCTCGGCCGGCGTGCCGGTGGTCGGCTGCGACTGCGCCACCTGCCGTTCGGACGACCCCAGAGACCGGCGGTTCAGACCGTCCATCTATCTCGAGCTGGACGACGCGACCCGGGTCGTCGTCGACACCACCCCTGATTTTCGCTCCCAGGCGCTGGCCTGCGGGCTGACCGGGGTGGAGGTCATTCTGTTCACCCACGAGCACGCCGATCACATCATGGGGCTCGACGACGTCCGTCCCTTCAATTTCAGGCAACGGACGACGATACCGTGCCTCGGCGACGCCTCGACCCTCGCGGCCCTCCGCCGGGTCTATTCCTATGTCTGGGATCCGGCGGCGCCGCCGGGCGGGGGCCTGCCGCAGCTGCGGCTGCTGGAAGTGGCCGGCCGTTTCTCGCTGGGCCGGGCCCGGGTCGTGCCCGTCCCCCTCCTGCACGGCACGCGCCCCATTCTCGGCTACCGGGTGGACGATTTCGCGTACCTGACCGATTGCAGCGAGATCCCGGCGGGCTCGTGGCCGCTGCTCGAAGGCTTGAACGTCCTGGTGCTCGATGCGCTGCGGCATCGCCCCCACCCGACCCACCTGTCGTTGAGCCAGGCGGTGGAGACGGCCGCGCGCATCGCGGCCCGCCGGACCTACTTCACCCACATGTGCCACGACCTTCCTCACGCGGCGACCTGCGCCGCGCTGCCCCCCGGCGTGACGCTGGCCCACGACGGCCTCGTCATCGACGTCTAGCCGCCCCGGTCCGGGACGAGGGCGGGTTCGCGACTCGGGGAGCGACTGGCGTATGATGATGGGCTCGCCGATGCCGCACGAGACTCGACCACGGAACCGGGTTCGGATCATTCACTTTCCGGACGACGAGAGCTCCCCGGGCTGGCGCCAGCCGGTGCTGGCGCTCGGCAATTTCGACGGGGTGCACCGCGGACACGCCAAGATCATGCACCAGGTGCGGCGCCGGGCCGACGAGCAGGGGGCCACGGCGGCCGCGTTGACCTTCGACCCCCATCCGTCCCGGGTGGTCCGCCCCGACAAGGCGCCGCC
The DNA here is from genome assembly GCA_965206705.1 of Vicinamibacterales bacterium. Classification (GTDB taxonomy): domain Bacteria; phylum Acidobacteriota; class Vicinamibacteria; order Vicinamibacterales; family UBA8438; genus JAJEEA01. The sequence continues at coordinate 349,657 of CBDBKJ010000005.1, forward strand.
GCTGCTGATGACCGGCCCGCAGAAGCTGGCCGCCCTGGGCGAAGCGGGGATGGACGGTATCGCAGTCGTGCGGTTCACGCCCGAGCTGTCGCGTTGGGAGCCGGAGACCTTCGTCCGCACGGTGCTGGTGGAGTGGCTGCGGGTCGCCGAAGTGTGGGTGGGTGCGAACTTCCTGTTCGGGCACGATCGGGCCGGCAACTTCTCGCTGCTGCGATCGCTGGGGGCGCGCTACGGCTTTCGGGCGGAGAAGATCGATCCGGTTCGATATCGCGACTTCGTCGTCAGCAGCACGCGGGTCCGCCGCCTCGTCGCCGAGGGCCGGGTCGACGAGGCGGGCTCGCTGCTCGGACACCGCTACATGCTCGAGGGCACGGTCACCCGCGGGGATGGCCGGGGGCGGCGCATCGGGTACCCCACCGCGAACCTCGCGACCGGGAACGCCTTGTTCCCGCCCAACGGCGTCTATGCGACGGCGGTGGTGATGGAAGGCGACGTCCACGCCGCGGTGACCAACGTCGGGGTGCGGCCGACGTTCGGGGGCACGCCGGCCGGGCCGGTGGTCGAGTCGCATCTGTTCGACGTCGACCGCGACTTGTATGGGCTCGAGGTGCGCGTCGCGTTCATTCGGCGTTTGCGCGAGGAGCGGTCCTTTTCGGACGGCGATGCGCTGCGAGCGCAGATTGCGCGCGATTGCGACGAGGCCCGCGGGCTGTTTCGGCAGATTTCACTGTAAGATCCCCGGACAGGCATGGGAAAGACCGAGCGCTCGGACTCGACCGCGTCAATCGGGTTCAACGTGACGTTGCCCTGCGAGGCGCGGTACCTGCCGATGCTGCGTCAGCTCGCTGAGCGAACCGCCGATCATCTCGGCTATCGAACCAGCCACCGGGACGACGTCGTCTGCGCGATCGAACAGGCGGTGTTCAGGGTGTTCGAGCCGGGAGACACCGCCTATACTCACGTCGAGCTGCGGTTGGCGGCCAGCGGGCGCGACATGCAGGTGCGCATCCGGTATCTCGGCGCATCCCGGCCGCGCGACGGCGCCCCGATCATCGAGCAGCTGCTGTCGCGTTCCGGCCCCGACGGCGTGCCGCTCGACCGACTGCGGCGCTCGATGCGCACGGTGGTCCTGGGGCGCGGGCCTGAGGGCGACGGCGCCGACTTCTGCGAGCTGACGAGAGCCCTTCCCGAGGTTTCCTAGAGTCTCCCACCCCAGGCGGATGCGTCTTTACAACACTCTGACACGGCAGGAAGAGCCGTTCACGCCGTTGCGTGGCCGGACGGTGCGCATGTATACGTGCGGGCTGACCGTCTACGCGCGCGGCCACATCGGCAATTTCCGTACCTTCGTCGCCCTCGACGTGCTGAGACGGACGTTGAAGCACGTGGCCGGACTCGACGTGCGGCAGGTGATGAACTTCACCGACGTCGACGATCGGACCATCGTCGAGTCGAGAGCCGCGCAGATCCCGCTGCGCGACTACACGGATCGGTTCATCGCCGCCTTTCGGGAAGACGCGGCGTCGCTCGGGCTCGAGTCGGTCGAAGCCTATCCCCGCGCCACCGACGAAGAGAATCTGCGCTCGATGGTCGAGATGATACAGGCGCTGGAGACCAACGGGCACACCTACCGCAGCGACGGATCCGTCTACTTCCGAATCGCGACGCTGCCCGGCTACGGCAAGCTGGCGCGGCTCGACCACGACGGGATGCAGCCGGGCGCCCGCATCGACTCGGACCGCTACGACAAGGACGACGCGCGCGACTTCGTCCTCTGGAAGGCGACGAGGCCGGACGAGCCTACCTGGGACTTCGGGGTCGGGCCGGGGCGCCCGGGATGGCATATCGAGTGCTCGGCGATGGCGCATCGTCTGCTCGACGGGTCGCCCATCGACATTCACGCCGGCGGCGTCGACCTGGTGTTCCCCCACCACGAGAACGAGATCGCCCAGGCGGAGGGGGCGACCGGTCAGACGTTCTCGCGGTTCTGGGTCCACGTCGAGCATCTGCTGCTCGATGAAGGCGCCAAGATGTCGAAGTCGCTGGGCAATGTCTTCACGGTGCCCGACGTGCTCGAGCGGGGATATCGGGCCTCGGCCCTCCGCTACGCGCTGCTGTCGGTCCACTACCGGAAGCAGCTGCGGTTCGCCTGGGGGGGGCTCGATCAGGCGGAAGAGGCGTTGAAGCGGGTCATGGCGTGTCTCGCCCGGCTCGACGCCATCCGCGGCGGCGCGGCCCATGCCGCGGTCGCGGCGCGGGTCGAGGCGGCGCGGCGCGATTTCGACGACCGGCTGGCGCAGGACCTGAACGTGCCGGGCGGCCTCGGGGTCATGTTCGAGCTGGTGCGGTACATCAACACCGCGATCGACGACGGCGAACTCGGCCAGCCCGACGCCGCGACCGTCCAGGCGGCCTTCGACGGTTTCGACCGGGTTCTGGGGGTCATCGCCCTGCGGCGGGTCGAAGAGACCCTGGCGGAGGTGCCGGTCGAGGAGATCGAACGGCTGATCGCCGAACGGAAGGCGGCCCGGGCGCGCCGCGACTTCGCCGCCGCGGACGGCATTCGCAACGACCTCGACGCGCGCGGCATCGTGGTGGAGGACACGCCCGCCGGCACGCGCTGGCAGAGAAAATAGCTGGTCCGGCTTTTGCAGTTCCTGCCGCCGGACGATGACGCACGCTCGCCAGTCGCTCGGTCGGTACGGGGAGGATCTGGCCTGCCGCGAACTGCAGCGCCGGGGGTACTCCATTCTCGCCCGCCGGTTCCGCACCCGCTTCGGCGAGATCGACATCATCGCCAGAGAGGGCCCGACGCTGGTGTTCGTCGAGGTCAAGACCCGGCGGAGCGCCGCCTTCGGCGGGCCGATGGCGGCTGTGAACGCGGCCAAGCAGCGGCGGCTCGTCAACATGGCGCGGAGCTACCTGCTCGGCCTCGGCGGCGGCGCGCCGCCGTGCCGTTTCGACGTGGTCGGCGTCACCGCCGGCGCCGGCCGGCCGCCGGTCATCGAGGTGGTGAGGGACGCGTTCGGCGCGCATGCGCCTTGATGCCGCCGGTGCCCTGTGGTACCTTAGTTTGCAGGCCGCGACGAGCGGGAATAACTCAGTGGTAGAGTGCGACCTTGCCAAGGTCGAAGTCGCGGGTTCGAATCCCGTTTCCCGCTCCACTCATCTCGTCCGGTGCTCGCCGCATCGTCCGGGACGGCCGGCCCTCCAGGCGTTGACGCCTGTTGCTCTCCCGCCCGTCGGCGCCGTCGCCAAGTGGTAAGGCAGAGGTCTGCAAAACCTCCATCCCCGGTTCAAATCCGGGCGGCGCCTCCAATTCTCCCAGATGCGATCATCGATGCGGATGCTCGGGCTCTCCGTGTATCTGCCGTCGAGCCTCATGGCGGTGGCGCAGATGGCGCTGCTCGTCGTGCTGCCGCTCTACGTGCTCGACCTCGGGCGGACCCTCTCGGTGGCGGCCCTGGTGTTCGCGATGCGGGGCCTCGGCAGCGTCGTGGTGAACGTGCCGGCGAGCCTGGTCATCGAGCGCCATGGGCACAAGGTCGGCATGCTGCTCGGCAACGGCTTGATGGCGGCCAGTGCGCTGATCATCGCCCAGTCCGCGTCGACCCTCGTTCTGGCCCTCGCCACGCTGCTGTTCGGGGCCGGCATGGGCACCTGGCTGCTGGCCCGGCTGGCCTGCATCGCCGAGCAGGTTCCCGCCCACCAGCGGGGGACGGCCATGGCCGGCCTGGCCGGACTGCAGCGCCTGGGCATGCTGCTCGGCCCCTTGCTGGGGGGCGTGGGAGCGGAACAGCTCGGCTTTCGGGTGGTGTTCCTGGCCATCGCCGGCGCCGCGGTGTTGACCATGGTGCTCATCTGGAAGGTCGCGCCGGCGGCGCCGGGAGCGCGCGCCCCGCACGGCGAGGTGGGGGCGGCGGCCCACGTCCATCCGGAAAGCCGGATGCTGATGCTGGTGCCGCACATGCTCGGCCGTTACCGTCACATCTTCCTGGGCGCCGGCGTCTTCGCCTTCTGCGTGCAGTTCCTGCGCGAGCAGCGCCGCCTGCTGGTCGTGCTCTGGGGCACCAGCATCGGGATCGATGCGGAGGCGATCGGGCTGATCGTGAGCGGCGCCTCGGTGGTCGACATGGCGATGTTCCCCCTGGCGGGTCACATCATGGACCACTGGGGACGGAGAGCGGCGGGCATCGGCTGCATCGGCATTCTGGGGACCGCGATGGGACTCCTGGCGCTGACCGGCACGACGGCGGCGTTTCTATGGGTGGTGATGCTGGCCAGCGTCGGCAACGGCTTGGGGAGCGGCATCGTGCTGACCCTGGGCGCGGACCTGGCTCCGGCCGACGAACGCAGCCGGTTCCTGGGGGTGTGGCGTCTCGTGGGCGATTCCGGGGCGCTGGTGGGACCCCTGCTGACGGCGGTGGTGGCGTCGCTGGGCGTCGCCCTGGCCCTGACCTGGCTGGTCGGAGTCCTCGGCGCCGCGGTGCTGTGGTGGCGCGTGCCGGAGACGCTGCGGCCCGCCGTGACGGCCGCCGAAGGCTAGTGCTGCGCCGTGACTGAACATTCGGGTGTGCGGTGCTGCGATTCGTCGACGATGCGCGCTGTAAACTCAAGTCGGTCCGAAAATTATGACGTGACAGGCCACTGGTAGCCTGCGCGTAGAAGTTTCGCGCCAGCGAAACTTCCAACGCGACCGCAAGGTCGCGCGGTCAGGGCGTTCCGCCGCCCCGACGCTCGGCCGTCAGCCGGCGCATCAGCTCGATCGTAGGCGTCGGCGCCTCGAACTCCGCCTCTTGGAGCGGCGTCCGGCCGTGATGGTCCCGGGCGTCGAAGTCGGCGCCGTGGGCGGCCAGGTACTCGACAATCGCATCCTCGCCGGCGCGTATCGCGGTGTGCAGCGCGCTGGGCCGGCCGGCGGGATGGACGTTCACGTCCAGCCCCAGCTCGATCATGAGCTCGACCGCCTCCAGGTTGCGGCCGCGGGTGGCGAGCAGCACGCCGCCCGCCCCTTCGTCGGACCGCGCGGCGGGGTCGGCCCCGAGACCGAGCAGCGCCCGCAGCATCTCCACGTTGCCGGCCTGGGCGGCGGTCAGAAAGGGCGTGAGGCCGCTGCTGCGCCGGGCCGCCGCCGCCCAGTCGTCTCCCCGTCCTGTACGGGCGTCCAGATTGGCTCCGCGGGCGACGAGCGTCCTCACCATGTCGAGGTTGCCCTGCCGCACCGCGGCATGCAGCGGCGTGCTGCCGGTGCGGTCCCGGACGTTGACGTCGGCCCCCTGGTCGAGCATCAGCCGGGTGACGGCGTCGCTGCCGGCGGCGATGGCCAGGAGAAACGCGGTGCTGCCGTCGGCGGTGGCGACGTGGGGGTCGGCCCCGGCTGCGATCAGGGCCTGCGCGCTCGCGGCGTCCCCCTGTTGGGCCGCGAACAGGATGGGCCGGAAGCCGTTGCGGGAGATGGCGTGGACGTCGGCGCCGCGCTCGATGAGGAGGCCGGCGATGGACGGATGCCCGCCGGCGATGGCCCACATCAGGGGCGTTTGTGCCATGCGCGACTCGGTCACGTTCGCATCGGCGCCCCGATCGAGCAACAGCCGCACCAGCGCCTCGTTGCCGCCGTGCGCCGCCGCGAGCAGCGGCGTGTCGCCGCTCCAGCGGGCCGCGTCCACGTTCGCCCCGGCGTCGAGGAGCCGGCGGGCGAGCGTCAGATTGCCGTTGGCGCAGGCGAACAGCAGCGGGGTCTCGCCGTTCTCGTCCACCGGGTCGGGATCGGCCCCCACGTCCAGCAGGGCGGCGGCGATGCCGTCGTCGTCCCGGAACGCGGCCCACGACAGCGCGGTAGAGCCGTCGGCCCGGACCCGGTTGACGTCCACGCCCTCCGCGACGAGGGCCTGCACCGCGGCGTGGTCGCGCCGCTGCACCGCGTCGAACAGGCGGTCCGTCGCGGGCGGGGCCTGCGCGGCGGCCGGCGGTCCCGCCAGCGCGAGGACGATCAGTACGGCGCCGGCCCGCGGCCGCGGCAAGGTGGTCATGGGCCAATGGTAAACTGCCGGGGTCGTGTCTCGCCAGAGCGCCTGTTGGTGGCGGAAGGGGCCGGTCCGGAGCATCGCGTGCGCCGCCGTGCTCGTACTCCTGCCGTGGCCGATGGCCGCGCGGAGCGCGGCCGGTCAGCCGGCTTCACCCGGTCGGCCCTTGCCGTCGGCCCGGCCCCTCGCGCCCGCGCCGGTCGAACCCGGCCCGCAGGTCTCGCCCGCCGGCGATCTGCTGCAGGCGACCGTCGACCGCTACTGTCTCGCGTGCCACAACGACCGGACCCGAGCCGCCGGCCTGACCTTGGCCGGCGTGAGCGGCGCGCCCGTGGCGGGGCAGGCGCCGGTCCTCGAGAAGGTCCTGCAGAAGCTCAGGGCCGGAGAGATGCCGCCGGCCGGGCGGCCGGCCCCGGACCCCGGCGCCCGGGCACGCCTGGTGGCGTGGCTCGAGACCGAGCTCGACCGGTCGGCGGCAGACCGCCCCGACCCCGGCTCGCCCGCCATTCACCGGCTGAACAGGGCCGAGTACCGCAACGCCGTGCGCGATCTGCTGGGGCTGGACCTCGACCATGCGCGCGACCTGCCGGCCGACGACTCGGGCTACGGCTTCGACAACATCGGTGACGTGCTGACGGTGTCGCCGCTGCACGTCGAGAAGTACGTCAGCGCGGCCCGGCGCGTCAGCCGGCTCGCGGTCGGCACCGGCGCCCCGCGTCCGGTCGTGCAACGCTACCGTCCGCCGGGCCGGACCGCGGACGAGGAGATCGGGGAACTGCCGCCCAACGAACGCGGCGGCATCCTGTTGCGGCACTACTTTCCGTTCGACGCCGAGTACACGATTCAGGTACGGGTCCGGGGGCGGCGCGCTCCCGGCATGCCGGCGCCGAAGCTCGACGTGCGGCTCGACGGTGCGCGCGTCCGTCTGCTGGACGCCGACTTCGACACCGAGGAGGCGAACCAGGGCAGCCGCACCTTCGAGGTGCGGCTGGCGCTCGCGGCCGGCGACCACGAGATCGCGGCCGGCTTCCTCACCGAGTACGCGAAGCGTGAAGGCGCCGCCGGCGGGACGACGAACGGCGCGGCGGTCGACTACGTCCTGGTCGGCGGCCCCTACGACCCATCCGGGCCCGGCGATACCGAGAGCCGGCGGCGACTGTTCACCTGCCGGCCCGCCGCCGGCGACCCGGAGACGCCGTGCGCGCGCCGCATTCTGACCGCGCTGGCCCGGCGGGCGTATCGGCGTCCGGTCACCGATGCCGACGTCGATCCGCTCATGCGCCTGTTCGCGATGGGGCGCACCGACGGCGGGAGCTTCGACCACGGCATCGAGATGGCGCTGAGCGGCGTGCTCGTCTCCCCGAGCTTTCTGTTCCGGGTGCCCGCGGTCCCGGCCGGCGCGCGGCCCGGCGCGCCGTATCGGCTCGCGGACGTCGATCTCGCGTCCCGGCTCTCGTTCTTCCTCTGGAGCAGCATCCCCGACGAGGCGCTCCTGCAGGCGGCCGAGCGGCAGCGGCTCGGTGCGCCCGACGAGCTGCCCGCCCAGATCGCCCGCATGCTCGCCGACCCGAAGGCGCGCGCGCTGGTCGAAAACTTCGCGGGGCAGTGGCTCCACCTGCGCAACGTCGCCGACTGGACGCCGGACCCCGAGCGCTTTCCGCATTTCGACGACGGGATTCGCCATGCGTTCCAGCGCGAGACGGAGCTGTTCCTGGAGCACCTGATTCGGAACGACCGCAGCGTGCTGGAGCTGATCGACGCCGACTACACCTTTCTCAACGAGCGGTTGGCCGACTTCTACGGGATCGACGGGGTCGAGGGCGGCTACTTCAGACGCGTGCCGCTTGCCGGCACCGGCCGCGGCGGCATCCTGACCCAGGGCGGGGTCCTGATGGTGACGTCGTATCCCACGCGCACGTCGCCGGTGCTGCGCGGCAAGTGGATTCTCGAGAATCTCCTCGGGGCGCCGCCTCCGCCGCCGCCGGCGGACGTGCCCGAGCTCGCGGCCGACGCCGGCTCGTCGGCCGGCGGCCTGCGCGCGGCGCTCGAGCGGCACCGCGCCAACCCCGCCTGCGCCGTCTGCCATGCGCGTCTGGACCCGTTGGGGTTCGCGCTCGAGAACTTCGACGCGGTGGGCGCCTGGCGTGCGGAGGACGACGGAGTCGCGGTGGACGCCTCGGGCGCGCTGGCGGACGGCACGGTGGTCGCCGGCCCCGGCGGGCTGCGGGCGATGCTGATGGCCCGCCGCCGCGAGTTCGTCGAGGCGCTGGCCGAGAAGCTGCTGACCTATGCAATCGGCCGGGGCCTGGAGCCTCATGACCGGCCGGCGGTGCGGGAGATCCGGCGCCGGGTCGAGTCGAACGACCACCGGTTCTCGGCCCTCGTCGCCGCCGTCGTCGACAGCGTGCCATTCAGGATGAGGAGGATTCCCGAGCCATGATCACGGGCACACTTCCGCGTCGGACCTTCCTGCGAGGCCTGGGAACGGCGGTTGCCCTCCCGTTCCTCGATGCCATGACTCCCGCGTTTGCGTCCGCGTCCGCTCCCATCACCCGGGTGGCGTTCGTCTATACGGCCAACGGCGTGATCATGCGCGACTGGACGCCGGCCGAGACCGGCGCCGGATTCGGCTTCACGAAGACGTTGCACGCGCTCGAACCGTTTCGCGATCGGGTCCTCGTGCTCACCGGCCTCGCGCACCGCAACGGCGAGGCGCTCGGAGATGGACCCGGCGACCATGCGCGCGCCGGCGCGAGCTGGCTGACCGGCGTCCACCCCAAGAAGACCCAGGGGGCGGACATCCGGAACGGCATGTCGGTGGACCAGATGCTGGCCAAGGACATCGGCCGCTCGACGCCGTTGCCGTCGCTCGAGCTGGGGCTGCAGGACGTGCGGATGGTGGGAGGGTGCGATTCCGGCTACAGCTGCGCCTACAGCAACACCGTCTCGTGGAGCTCGCCCACGACCCCGCTGCCCTACGAGACCAACCCCCGCCGCGTCTTCGAGCGGCTGTTCGGCGACGGAGACACCACCGATCCGGCGGTGCGCGCGGTGCGCGCGCGGCAGAACCGGAGCCTCCTCGACTTCGTCCGCGAGGACGCCAGCCGGCTGCGCGCGGACCTCGGCGCCGGCGACCGCCGCAAGCTCGGCGACTATCTGGACGCGGTGCGCGAGGTCGAGCGCCGCATCCAGAACGCCGAACGCCGCGACGACGTGGACCTGCCGGCCCTCGCCCGGCCCGACGGGGTGCCGCCGACCTTCGAGGAGCACGTCCGGATGATGTCCGATCTGATCGCGATCGCGTTCCAGGCCGACCTGACGCGGGTCGTGACCCTGATGTACAGCCGCGAGGGCGGCAACCGGACCTACCGGTCCATCGGCGTGCCCGATGCCCATCACGGCCTGTCGCACCACCAGAACGACTCCGAGCGCATGGCGCGCCTGCAGATGATCGATCAGCATCACGTCGCGATGTTCTCCTATTTCCTCGGGAAGCTCCGCGACGCCGACGACGGGAGCGGGTCGCTGCTCGACCATGCGATGGTCCTCTACGGCAGCAGCCTCAGCGACTCGAACGCGCATACCCACGACCACCTGCCGGCCCTGCTCGCCGGCGGCGGCAGCGGCACCCTCCGCGGCGGGCGCCATCTGCGCTATCCCGACCGGACGCCGATGACCAACCTGTTCGTGACCCTGCTCGACAAGCTCGGCTCGCGCCGCGAGCAGGTCGGCGACAGCACCGGGCGCATCGAGCACCTGAGCGACCTGTGATTCGCGGATGCGGCGGTCACGCGGTGACGGGCCGCGGCGCGGGCGGCTCCGCGCGCCGGGGCCTGTCGAGCCCGGCGGTGCGCGCGGCTCGCGCGGCGCTCGCGGTTGCCGCGCTCGCGGTCGGAAGCCTCGCCGCGGCAGCCGGTGAGCCGCCGGGCGTCCCGCCGGGCAACCCCTCGGTTCTCGTCCTGACGCCGTCCGCGGCCGACGACCGGGTAGCGCCGTCGCGCGAGGCCATCGCTTTCTGGAACGACCGGCTGGCCGAGCTGGGGGTGGCGACGCGTTTCGCCGACTCCCGGGTGGTCGCCGAATCGCCGGTCGAACGCGCCCTCGAGAACTATGCCCGGCAGGTCGCCCAGCGCGCTACCCGGCTGCCCGCTGGCGACGCCGAGCCCCCGCCGCCGGCCGCGCTGGTCGACCTCGACGCCGACGTCGTCGTGTTGCTCTCCCGCCAGGACATCCTGTCGTACACCTGGCCGTTGCCGCGGGTGTCGCCGCGGCGCTATCTGGTGGTGATTCGCGCGGTCCGGGGACCGTACCGGACCGATGCGATGGTGACCCGGCACGTGGTCGCCCACGAGCTCGGACATACGCTCGGCCTCGACCACAACGCCGAGCCGCACACCCTCATGTGCGGCCCGTGCCAGCCGCTGACGGCCGAGCCGGACGCCACCGGCTTCTTGCCGCTGACCGATGGCGACCGTGCGCGTCTCGAAGCGCTGCACCGCCGCTGACGGCCGGCCCCGTGCCGAAGCGCCGCGCCAACGCGCCGGCGACGCTGCCGTCACACGAGTTGCGACAGGAACGTGACGGCCGGGACCCGTACGGGACGGGTGTGGTCGAAGGCGTCCGCTTCGACATAGGGCAGATCGAAGGCGAGCTGGAACGCGTGCGCGGCTCCGGGGGCCGGTCAGGACACCATCCGCCGGTCTTCCCGCAAGTGCCGGTCGAGCACGCCCGTGTACCAGCGGTCCAGGAGCTCCATCGGACCAATCTACGACGTATACATAGTTGGCCCGACCCCGGCCCCGGTGGTGCCGGGTCCCGCCGCTTCGTCGCGCCTGCTCGAAGCGCAGGGCAGGCGACGGGCACACGTCATGCGGACGACTGCCGGTCTTCCTCGGGCGCCGGCCTGACACTCGGGCGCTCTGCGATCAAGCATCCGCGCCGGCCCTCGCACGGGACGTGTGGGAAAATGCTCGGCACCGTTTCATGATGTGCATCGTCGGCAAGGGGATGCGGAAGCACCGGCAGGAGGGCGGATGAAGATCGCTTCGATATTCGTCCGGGCGTTCTGGGACGATGACGCGAGGGTGTGGGTGGCGACGAGCAACGACATCGAAGGATATCGCGCTGCCGCTCCTGCTCCAGCTCCAGGTGGAGCCGCAACTCCTCCTGCAGGTCCTCCTCCGCCTGGCGCCCGGCCGAGACAGGGGACCAGCCGGCACAGCCAGGGCGGCCAGTTCATTGCGGCGCCTCCTCGGCTCCCGCCGGCCGCATCACGCGTCCGACGGCCTCGACCATCCGCTCCCACTTCGTGGCTTCCCGCACCAGTCGTTGGCGTCCCGTCTCGGTCAGGGCGTAGAACCTGGCACGCCGGTTGTTCGCCGAGACGCCCCACGTCCCGGTGATCCAGCCCCGCTTGATCAGCCGGTGGAGAGCCGGGTAGAGCGAGCCGTGGTCCACCTGCAGCGCGTGGTTGGAAGTCCGCTCGATGGTGATGGCGATCTGGTGTCCGTGCGCAGGACCCTGCCAGAGCGTCTGGAGGATGAGCATGTCCAGCGTTCCCTGCAGCAATCCGAGTTGGTCGTCGCTCGTGGGTGGTCGTGCCACTGGTGGGCCTCCATGGGTAGAATGGCCAATAGAGTAGCAGCGACCGGTAGAATGTCAAGGGAGCCGATCCGATGGTGCGTCCGGAGCGGCTGGCGACGGAAGGTGCGGCGAAGCACGTCGCGAGGCGGTTGCGGCGCTTGCCGCCAACGATGGCTGGGGGCCGAATGGCTGCGAACGAGGTCGGCGGTCTTCGGCCTGCGCGGCGACAACCGATCATCGGTTGCCGCCGCGGACCAGGTTTCCAAACTGCCCGAATCTGTGGCTTGCGGCGCCGCTCGTCTACTGCACGGTCACCGTGACGTCGAGCGCCGTGGTGGTGATCGAGTCGTCGGCGTAGGCGCGCAGCACGTGCGTGCCGGGTTCGGTGAACGTGACGGTGGTCTCGAACTCGCCGCCCCGGCCGCCCTCGATCGAGGCCCTCATCGGGTCGAAGCGGACCCTGCCCGGACCGCGGTAGTGGAGCCAGGTGATGCCGAGCCCCGTCTCGCTCGCGGTTCGCGCGTTCACGATCGCCTGGTTCGTGGGGTGGGGCCGGCTCGCCCGCCGGGCGCGATCCGCGGCCAGCCGGGCCGCGCGCTGCGGGTCGTCGTCGTCGAGGGTCTCGGCGGGGCGTGGCCGCGGCCCGGGACTGCCGTCGTCGCCGACCACCGCGGTGATCGTCAGCGTGTCGGGCAGCGTGACCGTCAGGTCGGTGCCGCCGGGGATGGCAATTGACGGATGCTGGTTGTCGGCAGGCGCCCCTCTCGCCCCCATGCCGCGGTTGGCCCGTATCACGCCGTCGTCGATCTCCCAGGCCAGCCAGAGCCTTGCGACCGCACGATCGGTGCGGCCGTTGCTGGTGAGGGACCAGACGAGATCCTGTTCACCCCAGTCCGCCGGCACCTGCACCCTGAACACGAACTGCTGGCGCCGCGGATAGAAGCGCGTCGGCTGACCGCGGTCAGCCGGGCCCGGCTCGAAGGAGTTCGCCGAACCGACCGGCGCTTCCGGCATCTCCTCGTAGTTCCGGTTCATGTACCCGAACACCATGTTGAAGGTGCCGTCCGAGTTGCGTTCCCAGCCTTCGAAGACCGGGGCCACGTTCTGGCCCCGGTCGTAACGAATCTGGGCATCGACCCCGGGGGCCGCGACCAGCGCCATCAGCGCCAACGCCGCGCACACCACCACAACCGGTTGAGTGCGTATCGTCATCGTCTCTGGCTTCTAGTTGTCGTTGGCGTTCTGGGTCTCGCGTTCCGCGACCGCCGCCTCGAACTCCTCGTCGTCGAGCTCGTAGTAGCTGGTCCACGTGAACGACATGTCGTCGCTCGACCGCTGGCCGAAGCCCGCCCAGTTCTCCGCGTCGGGGTTCCAGCGGTTGCCGGCCGAGTTGTCGTGCCAGGTGATGGTGTGCAGGAACGAGCCCTTCGGCAGCAGCGGCTGCACGTCGTCAGCGTAGTTGTAGACGATGTGCCACCCGAAGTCCCAGTTGGCGCAGCTGATCGTCTGGGTGTTGCCGTCGGGCAGGATCGCCTCGATGCACTGTCGCTTTCCGCGGTTGTGCAGGTGGGGCTGGAATCCCGTCAGGCGCACGTTGTTGGTGAACGGATGATAGCTGTCGTGCCGCACGTCGTCCTCGCCCGGCGGAATGTCGAGGTCGAAGTTCTGGGCCAGCCCGCGCGAGAACAGCTCCTTCTCCGGCTTCTCGCCCTCGGGGTAGAACTGCAGCCCCACGCTGGTGCGGTCGGTGATGTCGCGCCCGATCGACGCGTAGTGCATGTTGAACCGGATGACCGAGTTCGCCTTGACGAGGCGTCCCGTGCCCGGCGGGAAGATGTCGCCGTTCTTGCCCTGGGCGTACTCGTTCAGGAAGTCGCCCTCCTCGGCATCTTCGGTCTCCTGGATGCGGGTCACCGCGTGGTGCACGACCGGGAAGCCCTCGGCCGACGGCTTGGTCTCCACCGCCTTGATCCAGCGGTCTTCCGTCAGTCCGGCCGGCGAGAAAAAGTCGCCCCACCAGTTAGCCCCTTCGGCCGGCACGAGGAACGGCTCGGGAATCGGCACGACCCAGTCGGGCTCGCCGATGTGCCACATGTCGCGTTGGGCGAACTGCCGCGGCGCCGGCAGGTCCTCGGGGTTGCCGCGCGGCGCGCCGGCGTCGACCCAGGACACGATGGTGTCGATCTGCTCCTGATTCAGGGAGCGGTCGTACTTGAAGCCCTGGACGCCCACATTCGGGTCGATGTACCAGGGGGGCATGGTGCGCGACGCCACCTTGTCGCGGATCGCCCGGGCCCACGGGCGGGTCTCTTCGAAGCTCATCAGCGACATCGGGGCGATGGCGCCTTCCCGATGGCAGCTCTGGCACGAGTCCTGAAGGATCGGCATCACGTCGCGCGTGAACGTGACCTCGTGGTCTTGTGCCAACGCGCCGGCGGGCAGGGCCGCCACCGCGAGCAGTGCACCGACGACAACGCCGAGCGAGCCGGACCCTAAGGTTCTGACGCGAGTGTTCATCGGGATGTCCTCCTAATCAGCTTAATCATGCGCCTGTGTCAAGAGCTTGTCAATCATCTCCGGCGGGTCCGACGGGGGCAGGTCTATACACTCTGCGTGGTGTATGATACACCTCAATGAGAACGAACATCGTGATCGACGACGACCTCGTCCGGCAGGCGATGGAGCTGACCGGTGCGCGCACGAAGCGGGAGGTAGTGCATGTGGCGCTCTCCGATCTGATCGAGCGCCGGAAGCGCAAGAACCTCCTGGATCTGGCCGGTGAGCTGGACTTTGCGCCGGACTTCGACCACAAGGCCCTGCGCGAGCTGCGCGGACCGTTCGGCGATGCTGATCGTTGACACGTCGGTCTGGGTCGAGGTGCTGCGCAACCCGGCCAGGCGCGGGCGTCTCGAAGGGGCGATCGGCGGCGACGACCCCTGTCTGACCCGGTTCACGCAAATGGAGCTGCTGATGGGCGCCGCCCGCGACGACCAGTGGCGCCGGTTGGAGCGCTACCTCGACGGTCAGCTCTACGTCGAAGCGGACCGCGAGACGTGGCGCCGGGCGGCCCGGACGTTCTTCGATCTGCGGCGCGCGGGCAAGACGGTGCGCAGTTCGATAGACTGCTGCATTGCCGAGATCGCGATCGCCCACGAAGCGCTGCTCCTGCACCGGGACAGGGATTTTCGGGTCATCGCGACCGTCCGGCCCCTCCGCGAGCGGTGGCTCGACGTGTAGGGAGGGCAGTTTTGCAGCCGCGCCGGGCTGTGCGAGGATGACCCGCAACGAGGAGGAACCCATGCTGAAGAAGCTCGCATTGGTCGCGCTGGTGGCGGCGGTCGGCGTGGTCTCGCTGGGAGGCCAGGAGGGGGGCGGCTCGGACGACTACACCCCCAAGCGGATCAACAAGGCGATCGAGCTGCTCGAGCAGGATCAGCCGATCTACTACACGCAGGTCAGCGGGGGCGGCTACGAGGAGGGCAAGGCGCTGGCCCAGACCTGGGCCGACTACATCACCTACAACCTCGAGCACAGCCCGTTCGACATGACCGATCTGCGCGCGTTCATGCAGGGGCTCGTCGACGGAGGGCCGACGAAGAGCGGGCACCGGACCCCGACGGTCATCGCGGTGCTGCCGTTCGGCGGCGTCAACGAGACGGTCATGTGGGGGAACTTCTGGATGGTCGAGCACTTGCTCGGCTCGGGGGTGCACGGCGTGCTCCTCGCCCACGCGCGGTCGCCCGAGGTGGTGAAGGTCCTCGTCGAGTCGGCCCGGTATCCCCATGCGAAGCAGGTCGACGGCCTGGACGAGGGCCTCCGCGGCAGCGGCGGGCAGGGGTTCGCGGCGCGCATCTGGGGCGTGTCGAATGCCGAGTACCAGCAGATGGCGGACGCTTGGCCCCTCAATCCGGACGGGGAGCTGCTCGTCGGCTTGAAGATCGAGGACCGCCACGCGCTGCAGAACGCCGAGGCGAGCACCGCGGTGCCGGGCGTCGGCTTCGCGGAGTGGGGGCCCGGCGACATGAGCATGTCCTACAACGTCTCGCGGGGCGAGAACCCGCAGGTGCTCGTCGACGCGCGGGCGCGGGTCTTCGCGGCGACGAAGGCGGCGGGCATTCCGTTCCTCAACGGCATGAACGCCGGCAACATCATCGCGATGCTCGACGAAGGGGTGCGCATCGGGTCGAACCCGGGTCCCGAGGCGGCCGGCGCGGGCCGCCGCCACACCGGGCGCCAGATGCCCTGGTAGACGGTCGTCGACGGGGAGCGGCCGCGCAGGACTCCGTACCGGCCGCGCCCCGTCAGCGGGGCCTTCGCGGCCTCCTCCGTCTCGACCCGCTGCTGTCCGCAGCGGCGCCACCGAGGCGCCGGGGGCGTGCGGCCGCGTCCGCCTGACGAAGTCGACGATGCCGAAGGGAACGTCGAGGGCGAGATGACGGCGGGCCGGGCAACCGCACGATCGTAAACCAGGCCGAACCAACCAGGTAACGCAGCGATGCGACGACTGACCGCCGAAAGGACCGATAAGGAAACACGACCCGCAGGCGGCAGCGGGCCTGACCCGCAGACACTCCAAGCGGCCATCGACGCGATCGTCGCAAAGCTGAACCCTGATCAAATCATCCTGTTCGGATCAGGAGTTCGCGAAACGATGACAGAACACAGCGATCTCGACATGCTGGTGATCAAAGAGGACGACGATCACGAAGCCGCGACAGAGAACCGCGGGTGAGCGAGCAAACAGGGTACGAGATCGACGTCGTAGTGAGCAACCCGGGAAGAGCCGAAAAGGGCCGGCAATACGCCAACGACCTTCGAGGACTGGCGCTCGAGACGGGACGAACGATCTACGCACGAGAAGGATTCGAACCTGTAGCCACAGGGCCGACGTACATCGCAACAGAGCACGGCATGGTACGAAAAACACTGTACGATCCGGACCGCGCGCAGGAGTTCCTCGAACGATCCGAGCGGAAATGGAAGCGCGCAAACCAAGAAGACGCTCACCCGATCGACAAATGCGAAGACCTCCAGGTGTCGATGGAACAAGCGCTGAAGGCGCTGATCGTCGCGCAGGGACGCCACGTCGAACACAAGCACGACCTGAACCAGCTGTGGGACCAGGCAGAGAGCTACGGGGAACGCATGGCGGCAACGCAAGCACGAGACGAACTCGACACGCTTTCGCTGTACGCGGGAAAGTACCAGTACGAAAACCCGAGAGACGGGGCCCCCGAGAAACCCTGGGAAACCAACAGGACAACGGGCCGGGACGTGCTGAACCACGCCCTGGCGAGAGTGCCCACACTGACCGAAGAGACGCGGCAACAGCTGCGGGGCGGCGAAACGGTCTAGTCCCGTCCTGGGTCATTTG
Organism: Vicinamibacterales bacterium; assembly: GCA_965206705.1. Lineage (GTDB taxonomy): Bacteria > Acidobacteriota > Vicinamibacteria > Vicinamibacterales > UBA8438 > JAJEEA01. The sequence continues at coordinate 366,637 of CBDBKJ010000005.1, forward strand.
GTCAACCGACCCCCGGTCACCGGGCCGGGTTGGGGCGTCGAACACAAGCACGACCTGAACCAGCTGTGGGACCAGGCAGAGAGCTACGGGGAACGCATGGCGGCAACGCAAGCACGAGACGAACTCGACACGCTTTCGCTGTACGCGGGAAAGTACCAGTACGAAAACCCGAGAGACGGGGCCCCCGAGAAACCCTGGGAAACCAACAGGACAACGGGCCGGGACGTGCTGAACCACGCCCTGGCGAGAGTGCCCACACTGACCGAAGAGACGCGGCAACAGCTGCGGGGCGGCGAAACGGTCTAGTCCCGTCCTGGGTCATTTGGTCAACCGACCCCCGGTCACCGGGCCGGGTTGGGGCTCCGCGCGGCCGTGAGTAGGGTTCCCTCCGGGAAGTGAGGGAGAGAATCACCTTCAATGAAGAGGATTGTCGGCTCGGCTCTCGTTCTCTGGGGATCGTGCGGTCCGCGTACGCGTTGTGGCGGGATCGCTCCAATGGGCCGCCGGAGCGGGGGGGCGCGCTGGCGGCCCTGACCATCGGGGTCGACGACGCGGCGGTATCCCTCGACGTTGCGGCCGCATTCCGCGATCCGGACGGCGATCCGCTCACGTACCGCGCGACCTCATCGGCGCCCGCCGTCGCGGCGACGACCGTCTCAGGGAGCACGGTGACGGTGGCGGCGGGGACGGCGACGGTCACCGCCGGGGGTGAGGTCGGTCAGGCTGTTGCACCTGCTGGAGCTGCGGTCGGCGCTCGCGGCGGCGTATGACGCGGTGGGCCGGTCGGCGCCGCCTTTCACGGACGCGTCGCCGGGGGCGGGGAGAACCCCGATACGGGCGACACACCTGATTGAGCTGCGCGCCGCGGTGGTGGCGCTGGAATGAGGCGGCTTTCTGCCCGGGCGCGGCGCGGGGTCGGACAAGCCGTCCTGTGTCAAGCGGCCAAGAGGCCGCGAGGGTCGCGCCCTCGAGCCGCCGGCCGTCGAGCCAGGCGTCGAGACGGAGCGCGCCGGCGTACGCCCGGCGGGTGTTCGGGGCGAGCGAAGCCTCGGCGAGGCGGCGCGCGGTCGGCGGGGGGGGCCTCGGGCGCGTCTTCAGCCGCCGCTGATTCTACTGCTCGCTCTCGACCGTGAACCGCACCGAGGCCAGGGTCCGCTCCCAGAGGAGGGCGAGGGTGGCGCCGTCCGCCGTCACGTCGAGAAACTGCCACGAGAGCTGATCGAACGAGTGATCGAGGGTCTCGACGGTCATCGGCGCCCGCACGACGTCGCGGTCCGGCGTGTACTCGTAGGCGCCCCACAGCGCGCCCCGGTCGTTGAAATCGTAGTCGAGCTGGGCCGGCCACCGGGAGACGACGAATTCCCACGGGTCGGTCTGGAGGTCGATGAACACGGTGTACTCGCCGGGCGGCACCGTCGTGTCCCCGAAGACCAGCGCCGTCTCGTTGATCAGGCGGGTGGTCTGGTTGGCGCCGGCCCGCCAGACCTCCGCGCCGTCGTTCAGGAACTCGCGGTAGTCCTCGGGCCCGAAGATGTCCCGGCCCCGCCGGATGGGCCGGCCGTAGCGCACCTCGACCCAGCGTCCGCCGACGTTGCCGGCCCGGACGTCATAGCGTCCGCCCACCTGGGTGGCCGACCGTCCGGCCGGGCTCGCGATGCGGCGTTCCTGGGCCGAGGCCGCTCCCGCGGTAATCCCCGCCGCGAGGAGGCAGACGCCGGCCGCGGCTGGCAGGGCTCGCCAGAGAGCCGTGCGGATTTTCATGCGGCAAGGATAACGCGGTGGCGCCCCGCGCGGGTATAATCGCCTTTCTGGATTAGCTCGTACCCGGTACGGGGCGCTCGGCGATCGTCGGCCGGGACCGCGGCGGGGCGGAGTTTACGGTCCCCGCGGTCATGTCCCGTGCCCGCAACCCCGGCAACCATGTTCGGAGGGAATGGATGAGAGCACAGGCACAACGTCGCGGGTGGGCCGCACGCCTCGGGTGGATCACGCTGCTGGCGGTGGCCCTGGCGGTCACCGGCGTGGCCGCCCAGGATCGGGGCACGCCCCACGGGGAATGGCGGTATCAGAGCGGCGACGCCTGGGGGACGCGGTTCTCGCCGCTCGACCAGGTCGACGCCGAGAACTTCGAGGACCTCGAGGTGGCGTGGGTCTGGCGCGGGGACAACTTCAGCCCGCACACCAACTACGCGTCGCGGTCGACGCCCAGCTACATCGACGGCGTCCTCTACACCGTCGCCGGCTACCGGCGCACGGTGGTGGCCATGGACCCGATGACCGGCGAGACGCTGTGGACGTACCGCGAGCCGAACACCGAACGGTGGGAGCAGTCGATGCGGTCCGCCTACGGCAAGGGCGTGGCCTATGCCGAGCTCGACGGCCGGGGGGTCGTCTTCGTGGTCACCCCGGGGTTCTTCCTGCATGCGCTGGACGCCAAGACCGGACAGCACATCGAGGGCTTCGGGGCGCCGGTGGACGTGCCCGGGTTCCCCGAGACCGGCGTCGTCGATCTGCTGGCCGGCCTGGGTCACCCCTACGACCCGTACAGCGGGCTCGACCCGGCGCTGGGCTACGTCACCAGCTCGTCGCCTCCCATCGTCGTCAACGACACCATCGTCGTCGGCAACTCGCACGAGCAGGGCTACAGCCAGAGCCGCATCGAGAACGTGCCGGGCGACATCCTCGGCTACGACGTGCGCAACGGCCAGCTCAAGTGGAAGTTCAACGTCATTCCCCAGACCGAGAGCGAGTTCGGGTTCGACACGTGGGAGAACGACGCGTGGCAGTGGACCGGCGACGTGTCGTCGTGGGCGCCGCTCTCGGCCGATCTCGAGCGGGGCATCGTCTACATTCCGACCAACGCGCCGACCATCGACTACTTCGGCGGGTTCAGGCCGGGAGACAACCTGTTCGGCACGAGCACCATCGCCCTCGACGTCGAGACGGGTGAACGGGTCTGGCACTTCCAGACCGTGCATCACCCAATCTGGAACTACGACCTGCCCAACGTCCCCATCCTCGTGGACGTGACCGTCGACGGCGAAGCGGTGCCGATGGCCATCCAGACCACCAAGCAGGGGCTGACCTTCGCCTTCAACCGCGAGACCGGCGAGCCCGTCTGGCCGATCGAGGAGGTCGAGGTGCCGGCGTCGGTCGTGCCCGGCGAGCAGCTCTCGCCGACCCAGCCGATTCCCACCCGTCCCGCGCCCCTCGAGGCCCTCGGCCTCCCCGAGGAGAACGTCATCGACTTCACCCCCGAGCTGCGCGCCGAGGCCCTCGAGATCATGAGCAACTTCCGGATCGGCGGACCCTACATGCCGCCCCTGCCGGAAGGGCACACCGAGTCGGTTCAGGGCTGGATCGGCTGCTCGGGCGGGCTCAACATCACCAACCCGGCCGCCCTCGATCCGACCACCGGCATCCTCTATCAGCCGTCGGGCCCGCAGTGCTCGGGCCGGCTGGTGCAGCCCGGCACGAACACCGACGGCGACACCCACTCGTGCACGTCGTCCGAGGGCGACTGCTGGACGACGGGCACCACCGTGTCCGACTGGGTGCAGGGCGGAGGCGTCGGCTGGGGCGGCCCGCAGGGGCTGCCGATTCACAAGCCTCCCTACAACCGCATCACCGCCATCGACATGAACACCGGCGAGCATCTGTGGTGGCAGCCGGTGGGCGAGGCGAACGAGCGGATGAGGCGGCATCCGGCGCTGCAGGGCGTCGACCTGACCGGGGTCGGCGGCGGCAGCCGGGCGGTGTCCATGGTGACCGGCAGCCTGCTGCTGACCACCCGGGGCATGAACGGGCCGGCCGTGCTCGACGCGCGGAACAAGGCGACGGGCGAGATGGTCGGCACCGTCGAGCTGCCGGCGGCGGGTCAGTACGGCATGATGACCTACGAGCATGAGGGCCAGCAGTACATCGTCGTGCAGATCGCGCAGGGCGGCACCTTCCCCGCGTCTCTCGCGGCGTTGCGGCTGCCGGCTGGCGACGGTCACTGATCCTGCGGTGCGCCGGGCCGGCGCGGCCGGCTGACGCGCATCGACACGGCCGGCGGCCGGGCGGCGGCGCATTGCCGGCGCGCGGTCGGTCGGTTCGACACCTGGGCGGGTTCGGGGGACGACCCCGGACCCGCCTTCGTTTTTTTCACCATCCGCGGAGGCACTTCTTGAACGGCGACGGCAATCTGGCGGTCTTCTGCGATTTCGAGAACGTGGCCCTCGGGGTTCGCGATGCCAAGCTCACCCGGTTCGACGTGCGGCCGGTGCTCGAGCGGCTCTTGCTGAAGGGCAGCATCGTCGCCAAGAAGGCGTACTGCGACTGGGATCGATACAAGGAGTTCAAGGCGCCGATGCACGAGGCGGCGTTCGAACTCATCGAGATTCCCCACGCGCGGCAGTCGGGCAAGAACTCGGCCGACATCCGCATGGTGGTCGACGCTCTCGACCTGTGCTACACGAAGGAACATATCGATACGTTCGTCGTGATCTCCGGCGACTCCGACTTCTCCCCGCTCGTCAGCAAGCTGCGCGAGAACGCCAAGGCGGTCATCGGGGTCGGGGTGAAGAACGCCACCTCGGATCTGCTCGTCAACAACTGCGACGAGTTCATCTTCTACGACGACCTCGTGGCGGAGAGCCCGCCCGCCCGCCGTCGGTCCCGCGGCGGCAAGTCGAGGGCGAAGACGACCGCCGACAAGCCGAAGAAGGCCGCTGCCGCCGCCGGCGCGAAGGACGATCCGGTGAAGGACGATCCGGTACAGTCGGCGATTGACCTCGTGATCCAGACGGCCGAGGCGATCTACGCGGAACGCGGCGATCGGGCGAAGTTGTGGGGGTCGATGATCAAGCAGACCCTGAAGCGGCGGCGTCCCGGGTTCAACGAGTCGGCCTACGGCTTCGGGTCGTTCAACGATCTCCTGGAGGAGGCGCAGGCGCGCGGTCACCTGCAACTCGACCTCGACGAGCGGTCCGGCGGCTACATCATCGGTAAGATCACGCGGGACTGAACGCGGGAACCGACTACCCGTGACCATCAGGTGATCCGCGCGGAGACGCCAGACCGATCGTGCGGGAACCGACTACCCGCGACCATCGCGTGGGCCGCGCGGAGACGCGAGACCGATCGTGCGGGAACCCACTACCCGCGACCATCGCGTGGGCCGCGCGGGGACGCGGGTTGCCGCCGATGCGGAGCCGGCGCGCCGCAAGGGGCAACCCGACTTGTCGTACGCCGCGCCGACCCGGCGAGCCGGTACCGGCGCCCGCGCCGGGGTCACCCGGCCATCCGGAATCCCGCCAGCAGATACAGGACCACGGTGAGCGCGGCGGCGGCCAGGGCATAGGGGGCCTGGGTGCGCACGTGCTCGATATGGTCGCTCCCCGCCGCCGCCGACGAGATCACGGTGGTGTCGCTGATCGGCGAGCAGTGGTCGCCGAACACGCCGCCGCCCAGCACCGCGCTGACGACCAGGGGCAGGGAGACCGCGTCGCCGTCGAGCTGCATCGCCGCGGCGAGGGGCACGGCGAGCGGGATCATGATCGCGAACGTGCCAAAGCTCGTCCCCGTCGCGAACGCGATGACCCCGGAGGTCAGGAAGACGACGGGAGCGGCCAGGGCCGGGGTGAGGAGCGGGGCGGCCCGGGCCGCGATGAACGGCCCCGTGCCGAGGGCCTCGCAGACGCCGCCGATGGCGAGGGCGAGCACCAGCAGGGTGGCGATGGGCAGCATCGATCCCGCTCCGCGCCATCCCGCGTCCAGCAGCTCGCGGGGACGGACCGCGCCCGAGGCGGTCGCGGCCACGCCCAGCACGCCAAGGGCGGCGAGGACGCCCCCCAGCACCGCCGTCGATCCGGAGGCGTGCTCGAGGTAGTCCATCAACGTGGGGGCGGCGAGACCCGCCGCACGCGCGCCGGCGATGCCGGTGGCCGCGATGCCCGCCAGCACCGTCCCCATCATCACCGCGAGCGGCACTGCGAGGTGCCGCGCCCGCCCCGATGCCGGCCGGTCGACCGCGAGCCGGCCCTTCGCCTCGCCGGGGGCAGCCTCGTTCGAGGTCCTGCCGGCCGCGCCGGGCGGAGCCCCGTCCGACGCCCCGCTCGCCGCTCCGGTCGGCGGACGCGCGTTGGCGCCGGCGTCCGCCGGCGGCCCGGCCTCCCGAGCCCGGCGCTCGGCGCCCCGCATCGGTCCGACGTCGTACCCGGTTGCCGCCACCAGGAAGACCAGCAGCACCGACAGGACGGCGTAGAAGTTGAGCGGGACGGCCGCGAGGAACACCGCCAGGGGGGCCTGATCGCCGAGCCGGCCCAGCTCGGCCTGGGCGGCCAGCAGGGCGAGCACCACCGCGCCCCAGCTGTTGAGCGGGATCAGCACGCACACCGGCGCCGAGGTGGCATCGCAGATGTACGCCAGCTTCTCGCGCGCGATGCGATGCCGATCGAAGAACGGCCGGGCCACCGTGCCGACCACGAGACAGGTGATGGTCGATTCGATGAACACCCCCAGCCCCACCCCGGCGGCCATCAACCGGGCGCCGCGGGGGCTGTTGGACCAGGGCCGGCGGCGAGCCCACCGCAGGAACCCGGCGACCCCGCCGCTCCGCTGCATCCACCGTATCAGGACCCCCATGAGGATCGTGAACAGGACCACGCGGGCCTGCCCGGGATTGGTGAGGACGTTGCCGATGCCGCGTGCGGCGGCGCCCGTCGCCGCCAACGGCTGCCACCCCGTGACGATGAGCCAGCCGACCCAGATGCCGGCCAGCAGAGAGGGGACCGCCCGCCGGCTCGCGACGGCGAGGCCGATGGCGAGGGCCGGGGGCAGGAGCGAGAGCCACCCGAACGGGTTCAGGTCCACGCGGGGTTCATCGTATCAGGCGGGTCGGAGGGCGGTCGCCTCGGGCGGGTCGGAGGGCGGTCGCCGTCCGGACTTGTCGGTGACGGTCCGCATCTGCTCCTTCAGGCTCTCCCGAACGGGTCTGGGCGGGCACCTGCCGGAGAGCGCCCGGAACCCGCCGCGGGATTCAGTAGAATGAGGGCCCGCTCTTCGCGGTGGGCTGATGCAGCGAGGGACGGCGCCGGCGTCCGGACGGTCTGATCTACGGGCTGGTCGAGGAGGACGACCGCTTCTCCCACCGGATGACGACAGGACCTGGCCATGGATGACTACAAGCTCGCCACGAACCGGCGCCACTTTCTGGGGGCCCTGTCGGCGGCCGGGCTGGGGTCGACCCTGCTGCCCGGTGCCCTCGTGGCGGTGGCCCAGGACGCGGACGTGGTCACGGTGGAGATGCTCGAGGCGGCGCAGCGGCTCGCCGGGCTGCAGTTCACGGCCGACGAGCTCCAGCGGCTGGCCGAGCGTCTGAACGGTGCGGGCGACCGGCGCCGGGACTACCAGACGCTGCGGGCCGCGAACCTCGGGAACGCCCAGCAGCCCGCCATCGTGTTCAATCCGGTGCCGCCGGGCATGACCCTGCCGTCGGACCGCGGCCCGAACCGCCGCGAGCCGGTCACCGTCGCCATGCCCGCCACCGACGACGCGTTGGCCTTCCTGCCCGTCACCCATCTCGCGCGGCTCGTTGAGACGCGGCAGGTCAAGCCGTCGGAGCTGACCGAGCTCTATCTGGCGCGGCTGAAGCAGCACGATCCGACGCTGCACTGCGTGGTCAGCTACACCGAGGACCTGGCCCGCCGTCAGGCCCGGCGGGCCGACGAGGAGATCGCCGCGGGGACCTACCGCGGGCCGCTGCACGGGATTCCCTGGGGGGCCAAGGACCTCCTCGCGGTGCGGGGGACCCGGACCACCTGGGGCGCCTCGCCCTATCGGGCGCAGACGATCGATACCGACGCCACCGTCTATCGCCGGCTGACCGATGCCGGGGCCGTCCTCGTGGCCAAGCTGTCGATGGGAGCCCTCGCGTCGGGCGACCGCTGGTTCGGCGGCCGCACCCGTAATCCCTGGAACCCCGAGCAGGGATCGAGCGGGTCGTCGGCCGGTCCGGGGGCGGCGACGGCGGCCGGCCTCGTGGGGTTCTCGATCGGCACCGAGACCCGGGGGTCGATCATCTCGCCCTCGACCCGGAACGGGGTCACCGGCCTGCGCCCGACCTTCGGCCGGGTGAGCCGCCACGGGGCGATGGCCCTGAGCTGGACCATGGACAAGATCGGACCGATGTGCCGGTCGGCCGAGGACTGCGCGCTCGTGTTCGCGGCGATCCAGGGGCCGGACGGGCGCGACAACACCCTGCTCGACGTGCCGTTCAACTGGGACGCGGCCAGCGACGTCACCGCCCTGCGGGTCGCGTACCTGCGGTCGGCGTTCGAGGACGACGACGCCGGCGACGGCGAGAACGCGGCGCGGGTCGCGGGACGCCGGCAGGCGTTGGCCAACAGCCGCGCCGCCCTCGACGCGATACGCGGTCTCGGCGTGCAGGTGGCGCCGCTCGACCTGCCCGACCTGCCGAGCGGGGCGATCGGGTTCATTCTCGGCACCGAGGCGGCGGCGGCGTTCGACGTGCCGACGCTGAACGCGCAACTCGACAGCATGCGGGACGAGCCCGAGCGCAGCCGGTGGCCGGACAGCTTCCGGGCGTCGCGCTTCGTGCCCGCCATCGAGTACCTGCAGGCCAATCGCCTGCGCATGCGGATCATCGAGGACCTGCACGAGGCGCTCGGCGACTTCGACCTGTTCGTCGGCAGCAGTCTCGGGCTGACGAACCTGACCGGGCATCCGGAGATCAGCATGCCCAGCGGGTTCCACGAGGGGGCGCCGACGAGCCTGCGATTCACCGGCAAGCTGTTCGGGGAACGGGAGATTCTGCGCCTCGCCCATGCGTACCAGATGGCCACCGACCACCACCTGCAGCATCCGGCCTTGTAGCCGCCCTCGGTGATCGTCCCGGCCGGCGCCGCCGTTGCTGGCGGTTCGATGCGCCGGCGGCTCCCGCCGCCGGCGGCGGGGGAACCCGATACGCGCCCGCCGCCGCCCTCCCGTCACGCAATTACACAACTATTACATCGATCGCCCGCGGGCCCTGTTAGGCTGGCTTTCGGTCCAGGCGCTGGTGCCCGGGCCGCTACTCGAAGGAGCTGCCGTGCCCACCAAGGAGATCGACTTCGCCAGCGGAGACAAGGTCAGCCGGGTGACCGCGTCCGCGTTCGTTGTCTTCCATGTCCTGGCGGTAGTGGCGCTGTTCAATACGACCTGGCAGGCGGTGGTCGTGGCCGCGGCGCTGCACTGGATGTGCATCGGTTGGGGCATCGGGCTGGGCTATCACCGGCTGCATACGCATCGCTCCTACAAGACGCCGAAGCTCGTCGAGTACTTCTTCGCGATCTGCGGCACGTTGACCCTGCAGGGCGGGCCGGTGTTCTGGACCGCGTTGCATCGCATCCATCACCAGCATTCCGACAAGCACGGCGATCCGCATACGCCGCGCGACGGCAAGTGGTGGTCGCACATGCTGTGGACCATCTTCGGCGAGGAGCTCCACCGCGATACCGAGATCATGGGCAAGTACGCGCCCGATCTCATGAAGGACCGGTTCTACCAGGTGCTCACGCGGTGGCACTGGGTGCCGCTGGTCGTCCTGGGGCTGAGCCTGTTCGCCATCGGGGGCGTGCCCTGGGTGCTGTGGGGCGTGTTTCTCCGCGTCGTCGTCGGTCTCCACTGCACGTGGCTCGTCAACTCGGCGACCCACCTCTGGGGCAGCCGCCGCTTCAATACCAGCGACGATTCGAAGAACTCGTTCCTGGTGGCCCTCATCACCTTCGGGGAAGGCTGGCACAACAACCACCATGCCCATCCCCGGTCCGCCCGGCACGGCATGACCTGGTGGGAGGTCGACCTGACCTGGATGCAGCTTCGCGTCATGCAATGGCTCGGGCTCGCGTGGGACGTGCAGGTTCCCAGCGCCGCGCAGATCGCCCACAAGTCGCTGTCAGTGGAGAGCGCCACGTAGCCGGGGGCGGCCGTCTGTCGCCGTGGACGGGTCCGAGACGCTATCCTTATGCGCATGGATCGCTCCGGCGGGAATCGCAGACGTTCCATCGTTCTGGTCGGGCTGCTCGGCGGCGGCCTGATCGCGGTGGCGGTCGCCCTCAACATCAACTTCATCGTCGTCAACTGGCGGACGGGGCTGCTGCTGCTCCTCGGGGTGGTCAGCTTCGTGGTCCTGGTCGGCGGCCTGACCCTGAACACCGCCTTCCTGATCCGCGAGATCCGGAAGAGCGAGCAGCACGACGCCTTCATCCACGCGGTGACCCACGAGTTGAAGACCCCGCTCGCGAGCATCAAGCTGTATCTGCAGACGCTGCGCCAGCGTGAGCTCACGCCCTCCACCCGGCACGACATCATCGACACGATGCTCGACGACTCCGATCGCCTGCAGCGGACCATCGACCAGATCCTGCTGGCCGGCAAGACCGGGGACGCCCGCCGGGTTCACAACCCGAGCGACGTGGACCTGTCCGACGTGGTGGGCGAGTGCGTCTCGCTCGCCGGCAAGCGGCACAACCTCGTGAACGGCGAGGTGGAGGTGGTGGGCCGTCCCCCCCACGGCGCGTTCGTCGTCGAGGGCGACCGCGAGGAGCTGACGGCGGCGGTGACCAACCTCGTCGACAACGCCGTCAAGTACTCGGGCCACCGGGTGCGGGTGGTGGTGGACGTGGCCCGGATCGGGGCGCGGCGGGTGGCCGTCAGCGTGCGGGACCAGGGCATCGGCATCACCAGCCACGAGCTGCAGCGGGTGTTCCGCCGGTTCTACCGGCTGCCTGCTGCCCTCCAATCGCGCGTGCGGGGGACGGGACTCGGGCTGTCGATCGTGCGCGCGGTGGCGCGGCGGCACGGCGGGCGCGCGTACGCGGACAGCCGGGGGGCCGAGCGGGGGAGCACGTTCACCCTCGAGCTGCCGTTGAAGTCATGAACCGCGTCCTCATCGTCGAAGATGAAGATCATCTCGCGGCCGGGCTGAAGCTGAACCTCGAGGCCGAGGGGTACGCGGCCGATGTCGAGGACACCGGCGAGGCCGCCCTGGAGCGGATCATCGCCGGGGGCGCCGCCGCCAGCGCCTTCGACGTCGTGCTGCTCGACGTCATGCTGCCGGGCCTCGACGGTTTCGAGGTCGTGCGGCGGTTGCGCGCGGCGCGGCAGTTCGTCCCCGTCATGCTGCTGACGGCGCGTTCGCACACCGACGACGTCCTGCGCGGGTTCGAGGCGGGCGCCGACGACTATCTGCCCAAGCCGTTCGACCTGTCCATTCTCCTCGCGCGCATCCAGGGGCTGCTCCGCCGCCGCCGGTGGCTGCAGGGGCGCGAGGCCGGACAGGTCTCCGCCGCCGACGAGTACGCGTTCGCCGGCGGGCACGTCGACTTCCGCAACCAGGTGCTGCGCCGCGACCGCGCGGAGCAGCCGCTGACGCTGATGGAAGCGACGCTGCTGCGTTACCTGGTGCGGCACGAGGGTGAGACCGTGTCCCGGCAGACCCTCCTCGAAGAGGTGTGGGGGGTGCGGCAGGACACCGACACCCGGACCGTCGACAACTTCGTGGCGCGCCTGCGGCGCTACATCGAGGCGGAGCCCGCCCATCCGCGGCATCTGCTGACGGTGCGCGGGGTCGGCTACCGGTTCGTGGAGGAGCCGGACGACCAGTAGGCCGTCCTGAAGGAAGGGCGGCAGATGCCCCCGCGACGTCTCCCGTCGTTTCGCGCGCACCGCCGGCAGGCGAACGCAATCGACCGATTGGACCCCATGCGCAAGCAGACCCTCGTGAAGCTCGGCCTCGGACTGGCGGCACTGATCGTGGTGCCCTGGCTGTTCCTGCGGACGCTGCAGGACACCATCGCCGCGTCGTACGCGGTGCCGGCGGACGCGCTGTCCGGCTGGACCCTGGTGCTGGCGGACCCGTCGCGGCCCGCGGTGTGGGCGGTGGGGCTGCAGCCGCCGGCCCTGTTCCGTGCCGGCCTGTTCGATCAGCTCTTCGATCGCACCATGGCCTCGATGACCTCGCCTCTGGACGACGTGCTCCCGATCATGCTCGGCTCGGAGCTGCGCGGCGGCCCGGTCGCCGGGCTCTCCCCGGAGGCGATCCGCCGGGTGGCGGACGAGGCTGGCCTCGAGCGGGCGCGCCTCCAGCCGGTCTGCATGGCGGTGAAGCGCGAGACGTTCGCGGGCCGCACCCGCGAGTTCCACTTCGTGGTGTTCGACGTCCCCGAGGTGGCGGCGTTCCGCCGGCTTCTCGGAGAGCTTGCGGGGGAGGGAGGCCGGCCCGACGCGCTCGGACCTCTCGACCTGATTCTCCCCATCGCCGGCTCGGACGCCGCGTTCGCGGGCTGGTGGCCGGTCGTCGTCGACCGCGAGGTCGACTGCCAAGCCCCGGTCGGGTCCTGAGCGGCGGCGCGCCAACCTGCGGTTCGACAGGAGGAGCAGGGAGTCAGTCACCCGGGAAGTTCAACGGCCCGCGGGACAACCTCCATGGCGGCGAACCGCCCGAAGGGCCGAGGCTCGCACGACCATCGAATCGCACGTCCTGAGCGGACACGCCGACCCAACCGATCGGTTGCGGCGATGGCGCTCCGCGGTCCCGAGTCGGTCGAGAACACGAGGGAACAGTCATGAAGGGCGCGATCGGCTGGTTCGCTCGCAATCCGGTCGCCGCGAACCTGATGATGGTCTTCATCATCATGAGCGGTGCGATCGCCACCCAGGCGGTGAGGGAAGAGGTCTTCCCCGAGATGGAGCTCGACCGGGTCAGCATTCGGATCCCCTATCTCGGCGCCGCGCCGGAGGAAGTCGAGTCCGGGGTCGTGATCCGCGTCGAGGAGGCGATTCAGGGCATCGACGGCATCAAGGAGATCCAGTCGACCGCGTCCGAGGGCAGCGCCTCGATCATGGTCGAGCTCGAGCTCGGCGCCGACGCCCGGCGGGTGGTCGACGAGGTGAAGAACCAGGTCGACTCGATCACCACCTTCCCCATCGAGACGGAAGAGCCGATCATCCGCGAGCTGATCGCGAGGAACCAGGTCGCCGACGTCGCCATCTCCGGCGCCACCGACGTCCTCACCCTGAAGGCGATCGCCGAGCAGGTGCGCGACGAGCTGTCGGTCCTGCCCGAGATCACCCAGGTCGACATCGTGAGCGCACCGCCCTACGAGATCTCGATCGAGGTCTCGGAGAACGCGTTGCGGCGCCACGGGATGACCTTCGACCAGGTCGCCGACGCGGTGCGCCGGTCGTCGCTCGACCTGCCCGGCGGGTCCGTCCGCACCGCCGGCGGCGAGATCCTGCTGCGCACCATCGGCCAAGCCTACCGCGGGGACGAGTACGAGGACCTCGTGCTGTGGACCCGCGCCGACGGCACGCGCCTGCGGCTCGGCGACGTGGCGACCGTCGTCGACGGCTTCGCCGAGACGGACCAGCAGGCCCGCTTCGACCACGAGACGGCGGTGATGGTGTCGGTCTTCCGCAGCGGCGATCAGAGCGCCCTCGACATCGCGGCCGCGGTGCACCGCTACGTCGGGGACAGGCAGGCGAGGGTCCCGGAGGGCATCTCCCTGGCGATCTGGCAAGACGAGTCGGAGAGCCTGGCCGACCGGCTGACCCTCATGGCGCGCAACGGCGCCACCGGGTTCGTGCTCGTCTTCATCGTGCTCGCGCTCTTTCTCGATCTGCGCCTGGCGTTCTGGGTCAGCCTCGGCATCCCCATCTCGTTCCTCGGGGCGATCGCGCTGATGCCGGGGTTGGACGTTTCGGCCAACACCATCTCGCTGTTCGCGTTCATTCTGGTGCTCGGCATCGTGGTCGACGACGCGATCATCGTGGGCGAGAACATCTTCCGGCACCAGGAGAGCCACGGGGACGGGCTGCGCGGCTCCATCGAGGGGGCGCGGGAGATCGCGAAGCCGGTGGTCTTCGCGGTCCTGACGACGGCGGCCGCGTTCATGCCGCTGATGTTCGTGCCGGGCATGATGGGGAAGATCTCCCGGGTCATCCCCCTCGTCGTCATTCCCTGCGTGCTCTTCTCGCTGCTCGAGTCGCTCGCCATCCTGCCCGCCCACCTCGCCCACGTCCGCCGGCGCCCCGGCGCATCCGGCCCGTGGCACCGGTTCCAGCAGCTCTTCGCCAACGGGCTCAAGACCTTCGTCCGGGCGGTCTATCAGCCGCTGCTCGAGACGGCGCTCCGCTGGCGCTACGTGACGGCCTCGGTCGGGCTCTCGACCCTGATCCTGACCGGGGGCATGGTCCTCGGCGGGTGGGCCAGCTTCAACTTCTTCCCCTCCATCGAGGCCGATTTCATGGCGGCGTCGATCACCATGCCGCAGGGCACGCCGGTCGACATGACGTCGCAGGCGGTCGAGAAGCTCGAGGAGGGGGCCGCACGGCTGCGCGCCCGGCTGCAGCGGGAAACCGGGATGGACTACTTCCGCCACGTGTCGGCGTCGGTCGGCGACCAGCCGATGCTGGCGCGCGGCGGCGGGCCGACGGTCGTGGTGGAGGCCGCCAGCGCCGCGAACCTCGGCGAGGTGACGGTCGAGCTCGCCCCGACCGAGACCCGGGCGTACACGAGCGAGCAGCTCGGCCTGATGTGGCGAGAGGCGAGCGACCCGATCCCGGAGGCGGTCGAGATCAACTTCGACATGTCGCTCATGAATCCCGGAGACGACGTCGACGTGCAGCTCGCGGGGCCCGACCTCGACCGCCTTCGGGCGGCGGCCGAGGAGGTCAAGCGCCGGCTCGCGGAGTACGCGGGGGTCTACGAGATTTCCGACTCGTTCCGGGCCGGCAAGGTGGAGGTGCAGCTCGGCATCTAGCCGGCGGCGGAGACGCTCGGCCTGACCCTGCAGGATCTCGGCCGGCAGGTCCGGCAGGCGTTCTACGGCGAGGAGGCCCAGCGCATCCAGCGCGGGCGCGACGACATCCGGGTCATGGTGCGCTACCCCCGGGACGATCGCCGGTCGCTGGGCGACCTCGAGAACATGCGCATCCGCACCCCCAGCGGCGCCGAGGTGCCGTTCACCCTGGTCGCGCAGGTGGAGCCGGGACGCGGCTTCGCGTCGATCAAGCGGGTCGATCGCAACCGGGCTGTGAACGTGACCGCCGCAGTCGACCCGGCCGTGATGTCGGCCGGCGCGGTCATCGCCGATCTGGGCGCCCGCATCCTGCCCGAGGTCCTCGCCGACCACCCCGGCGTGTTCTACACGTTCGAGGGCGCCCAGGCCCAGCAGGTCGAGACGATGGGCGGCCTGCGGTGGGGGTTCCTCCTCGCCCTCCTCATGATCTTCGCCCTGCTCGCAATCCCGCTGCGGTCGTACGTGCAGCCGCTGATCATCATGGCGGCCATCCCCTTCGGCCTCGTGGGCGCCGTCTGGGGGCACATGGTGATGCGGCTGGATGTCACCTCGGTATCCATGCTCGGCCTCGTCGCCCTGACCGGGGTCGTCGTCAACGACAGCCTCGTGATGGTCGACTTCATCAACCGCGCGCGGAAGGTCCACGCGGACGTCGGCCGCAAGGTGCGCCAGGCCGGCGGACAGCCGCGGGACCGCCACGAGTTCGAGTCGGCCGGCCTTCAGCTCGCGATCCGCGAGGCGGGCAGCAACCGGTTCCGTCCCATCCTCCTCACGTCGCTCACCACCTTCTTCGGCCTCGCGCCGCTGATGCTGGAGCGCAGCATGCAGGCGGCGTTCCTCATGCCGATGGCGGTCTCGCTGGCCTTCGGGGTGCTGTTCGCGACGTTCATCACGCTGATTCTCGTGCCGACGGCGTACCTCATCCTTGACGACGTGCAGCGGACGATGCGGCGGATGTTCGGTCGGGGAGAGCCGGCGTTCGTGCCGGCAGCGCCGGCCTGCGGCTGATCCGGTCTCGTGGACGGTCCTGCTCGAAGTGGCCGTTGGTCGCGGAGGCCCGGCCGTCGGCCCGGCCGGGAGAGGACCGCACGGGCCGGACCCGGCCGTCTCTCGTTGTCGCGGCAGGATCCGGACAGCACCGATGGCCTTCTGCTCTTCGGCCGTCGGCCGCTCCAGTCGAATGTCCCGCTGGCTCTCAGTGCTGCGCGAAAGCCGCCGGGAACAGCTACCCCCATCCGCCTACCGCCACCGCGCCAGTCGTCGACTCTACTCTTCAGTTCTTTACATCTCCCCGGGTTCGCCGCCGCGAGATGCCGGCGGCGGCGCGGATCTCCGGCGGCGCGTCGCGTGCCGGCGGACCCTGGACCTGCTCGATCGCATCGTGGACGGCTCGAACCCGGCAGGAGCCGGTCCACATCTACTAGAGCCCGGCCATGGACCTGACCGGCCCCGAGCTTGGTCGCCGAGGCCATCAAGGGTGTTGGCCGCGGCGGGGCGGTTGGAGACGGCCACCGACTTGATCGAGGCGGCGTTTGCCGGAATTGGAGGCGAAAGGGCCGGGTCTTCCGCTTGGCGTTGGTCGGTGCTACGCTGACGGCATGCTTGACGCGCTCGCTGTTGCCCAACAGCTCGCCGCTGGCGGCGTTGACCGCGACCAAGCCGAAGTCATCGCCAACGCCATTCGCCAGGGCGTCGAACACGACGACCACGTCACATCCGCCCAGCTCGAGGCCGGACTCGCCGGCGTCCGGACCGAGATCGCCGGAGTCCGGACCGAGATCGCGAATCTCGAAACCAGACTCATCCGGTGGATGGTCGGGGTCGTGATCGCGACCGCCTCGTTGACCTTTGGGATCCTGCGCTTCCTCGGATGATCCTGACCCCCATCGGGAGTGAGGCTCGAGCTCGCCGGGTGTGTTGTCGGGAAGGAACACTCGCTGGCAGAGTCCGCCCTTGGAGGGGCGGACAGCGCGTCCGCCACGGCGCGGCAGCGCTGGAGTCGAGCGGGGTCCGTCGGCTGGTGGAGGGCATCGGTGAGGCAGGCGCGGTCGCGGCGACCGCGCCGGTTCGTCTGCTGTGCGCCCATGCGGCGCTTCCGGACCCTGGAGGTCGGTCGGCGGACAGCGACCGCCGCAGCTCTGCGATTTCGGGGCTATTGCCCGTCCACGATTGCCCGGTGGACGAGGTCTTTGAACTCTGCGCGGAACCCGCCCCCGCGCGACGGTGAGACGGCGGCCATGGTCACCGTGACGAGGCCGTGCTCGGGATCGGTCGAGAACCGGGTGCCGGACGACCCGTCCCACCAGTACTCGCCGTCGCCGACCGGGGGTGGCGAGGCGGTCCGCGCGCTCGCCGTCCGCCCAGAACACCGGTGTCGGCCATCCCCAGATCCTGGCCCGTTCGGAGCCGGCCGTCCTCACCCTCCCCCAGGTCAGATACGGGACTTCAGTCAACAGGAACCCGCCGGCCTGCGCCGATGGCGTTCTCGGGTTCGAGCTGCGGCCGGGCGGCCGGCGTCGTCCGCGGCGGCCGGCGCGCCGCCACCTGCCGCGGCGATGTCGTGGGATATGGATCCGGCGCTGGCAGACGTCGCGGGGAACCCGGGCGACGGGCTATCTGGACCGTGCGGTGGTGGCGGCGCTGCGCCCGTCGGTCGCCGGGCAGACGACGTTCCGCGACCGGGCCGCCGCCGGTGCGGCGGTCGCGCCGGCAGTGGTTCCGGCGGCTCAGCAGGCGGCCGCGGCGGGGCAGCCGCCGTCGCCGGGGGGCGCTACGCCCGCGGCGAGCGCGGAGCTGGAGGGCTTGTTCTGGCAGTCGGTCATGAACAGCACGAACGCAGCGGAGTTCGAGGCGTATCTGTCTCAGTTCCCGAACGGGGTGTTCCGCACGCTGGCGGAGGCGCGTCTGACCGCGCTTCGGTCGTCGGCCGGCACGGCGCCGTCGACGAGTCGGCCCGCGGGCGGTGTCGGCTCGCCGGTCGCGGCGTCACGGGTCGGCGGCGCTCCCGGTGTGGTGTCGGGGAATGCGGTCGGCGTCGACGCCCCACGCCGGCCGGGCGATGTGTTCCGTGACTGCGCCGAGTGTCCTGAGATGGCGGTGCTGCCCCGCGGCGGTCTGGCGCTGGGTCGCTACGAGGTGACGGTGGGGGAGTATCGAGCGTTCGTGTCGGCGACAGGGGCCGGTGCGGGCGGTGGATGTCTCTCTATTGGCGGCGATTCGTGGCGCGACCCCGGCTTTCCGCAGACGGACCGGCATCCTGTGACGTGCGTGAGTTGGGACGACGCTCAGGCGTACGTGTCGTGGCTGAGCCGGACGACGGGCGCGGCGTATCGTTTGCCGACCGAGTCGGAGTGGGAGCGGGGGGCGGCCGGTTCGCCAGACGGTGTTGGTTGTGGCGGTCGCAACCGTGAGGGAACGTGCCCGGTGGGGACCTACGGCTCGAACGCAGCCGGCCTGTCGGACATGGTCGGGAATCTGTGGGAGTGGATGCAGGACTGCTGGGAGGGCAACTGCGGCCGTCGTGTGTTGCGCGGCGGCTCGTGGTACAACAATGCCGTGATCCTCCGTCCCGGCGCGCGCTACGGGCCCTCCACCGCCTTCCGGGACGCCGGCGACGGTTTTCGCGTTTCGAGGACGCTGGATTAAGTCTTGAGTCTTCAATTCTTTACTTCTTGGGGGGGTCTGGGGGGCGTTGCCCCCCAGCGGTCGCATATTAGTGGCGTCGTCGGACGACATCGGTCGGGGCGCGCGCCGGCCGGGTCCGGCGTTGGAGTCGATACAAGGTTTCGTGTTGTGGCTGGTTCCGACGGTGGAGAAGTTCCCGCGTGCGACCGACAGAACGACGGCGAGAGTCGCATTCGCCACCGAAGGCCCAGATAGCGGTTTACAGGCTCCCAGCGGGCTGCCGCGACGCCGCGGTGGGGCCGAGCAGACGTGCCGCGGCCGTCGCGCGTCTCTGGTCGTGGGAGTTTCCATCCGGTTCCAGGGCCGCGCCCCTGTGGCTCCCTCGCCATCTCCGCCGCCATCAGCCAGCTCCGAGCGTGGACCAGGCTGGCCCGGGGTCGGCCGTTGACGCAACGCACGCCAATGGCCATGATCAAGGTGCCGGCCGCCGAGCGCCCGCCCTTGACGCGCGCCACACGTTCCGCGCGACAGGGTCACGGCGAACCGATGGCGGGCCTGCAAGCGGCGGGACAGAGCCGCACAGCCCTCACGGGGTCCGAGTGCTGCCAGCTCGCGAGCGCCGAACGTGCAATGATGGGCGGAAGAAAGGAGGTGTCATCAGCTTGCCTATGGTTGCGATTAATGTTCGTGTCGGTACGCGTCGGGACGGCGATTCATGGGTCGGTTGGTGCCCGAGCCTGCAAGTTGCGTCCGCCGGAGCCACCAAGGCTCTCGCCAAAATCGCGGTGAAGGAAGCTGTCGGGGCATGGCTTGACAGTTGCGGCGGACGAGGAGTGCTGCGTGAAGCTCTAGAGGACGCGGGGTTTGTGCGGCGTGCTCTCAAGGGGGAAACCGCGCATCTGCTTGCCCAACCGGTAGAGCTCGACGGAAAGAGCTACGACTTCGTACAGGTGGATCGCGATCAGTACGTCAGGGAAATCGACTACATGCACGACGCTGATTCCTCAAGCGTTGAGAACGGGTTTTCCTATCAGGTGATGTCGGTGGCGGCATGAAATGGCGGGAACTCGCGAGACTGTGCGAAGCCGATGGGTGGGCGTTCGACCGACAACATGGCAGCCATAGGGTGTACGTCAAAGACGGCGTGCCGAGGCCAATCGTGATCCCCGGACATCGGGGGGATCTCCCGCGATTCGTGGTTTCCAACATCAAGCGTCAACTTGCGGACGCTCGGAGAGAAAGACGGAAGCCCCAATAGGGTAACCGACCAGATTCCTCCGAAAGCCATCGCACAGGGCACGAGCGCACCCCATGCGATGGTGATGGCGCGGTGGGAGCGCCGCGTCCGGCACGTGGTTGCGGATCATCAGGGCGACGGTCTCGGGCTCGAGCACCCGCACGCCGTCGAGGGTGCCGCCGTTGAGGAACATCTGCGAGAAGCGCAGATAGTCCATGACCGTGGACAACAGGCCGACGCCGCCCTCGACGAGGGCGGGGCGTTCGGTGAATGGCACGTCCTCGATTGCCCAGGGGTAGAGCTCGCCGCTGCCGTCGTCGAGGCGGTAGACGGTGGTGAGGCGGTCCGCGCGCTCGCCGTCCGCCCAGAACACCGGTGTCGGCCATCCCCAGATCCTGGCCCGTTCGAAGCCGGCCGTCCTCATCCTCCCCCGGGTCAGACACGGGACTTCAGTCAACAGGAACCCGCCCGCCGGCGCCGATGGCGTTCTCGGGTTCGAGCTGCGGCCGGGCGGCCGGCGTCGTCCGCGGCGACCGGCGCGGCGCCACCTCTCGCGGCGATGTCGTAGGATATGGATCGCACGGCACCGTACGAGACGGCGGGGGCGGCGCAGGGCGCGCTCTTCGGGAATGCGGCTCGGGCTGCTCCGTGGTTCTGACGTTCGCGCGTTGCGCGGCGTATGCGGCGGACCAGGACGCGGACAGCACGGCGGTGGGCTGGGCGGAATCGTACGGCTCTGCGGCCGAGGCTCAGCAGGCGGCGCTGTCCGAGTGCGGCTCGCGGGGTGGCGGTTCGGGTTGCGTGGTTCGGGTCTGGGGCTGCAACGGTCCTGTGGTCGAGGAGGGCTTGGGCCTCGACCGGGTTTGTCGCGCTTAGGACGGTGATCGAGTGCGCCGTGAAAGGCGCCATTACCTCAGCGGGTGCGAATCCCGCCCGGCAACTGTCGCTCCAGCCGGTAGCAGTCGGAGCGGACGGATGGAGGTAACGACATCGGCCGAAGCACTCCGACGACGAAGGGCCGCTGGAGCGCGAGCTGCGGGCGGGGACGTGGCGTATCCGCCGTTCGAGGTTCGGGTTGGGTCGTCGAACCCGTCAGGGGTCGGTGAGCCGACAAAACACGAGTGGTCAGCGTCAGGGAGTCGTCGCCGGCGGTGTCGAGCAACCGGTCACCGCGTCGATGAGGCCGCGGATCAGTGCGCGGCCTCATCGACGTGATCGCGGCGGGGAGAGTGGCGGAGCGGCTGTGGTTGGGGGAGTGCCGGCGGCCGGCGCCGAATGCCGGAGCTTGGCAGATCCCGTGGGATCTGGGGCTTCACGTCGGGTCCCGGCACCGGCCCGCCGTTCGTCGACGGGCGCCGCGGCGCCCCAAAGGGGGCGATCGCCAGCCGGAGCGGCCGGCCTGTCGTGGCATCGGCGGAATTGTCCCCCGTGGCCGGGTCGCGTCGGACATCGGCGCTCCCGAGCCCTGAGCGGCAACCGCCTGGTCATGGCGGCACTCCCGTCGCGGCGTGGGCCTCGGTCAACTGCGTGGTACGATGATTATGGTGAAGGCGACAGTTGACATTCGTGACGAGTTGCTCGTCGAAGCTCGTGCTCGGGCCGCCAGGGAACGCACTACGCTAGCCGCCATGGTTGAGGAGGGGCTGGTTCTCCGCCTGCGTGCGACACTTCGGCGTGGCGGGGCTGTGAACCGGTTGCCGGTCTCTCCACGGCGCGGTGGTTTCCGGCCCGGCATCAATGGCTCCTGCAATCGATCTCTGCTGGATGCGACGGACCGGTGATTCCGGATGTGAACTTGCTGGTCGCGGCATTCCGACCGGACCATGAACACCATGTCGTCGCGGCGAACTGGCTCAACGATGCCCGAAACGCCTGCGCGAAAGGAGACGGCACGCTTGTTCTGCCGCCAATGGTGGTTGCCGGTTTCCTGCGGGTCGTCACGAATCACCGCGTGTTCATCGATCCCGATCCTGTTCAGGACGCCATAGCGTTCGTCGACGCTCTGTTGGAAACCCCTGGTGCTGAAGTCTGCCTGTCCGGCGACGAGTGGCCGGTGCTGCGAAACAAACTGATGGCGGAGAACCTGGAGGGGAACCTCGTTACCGATGCGTGGATAGCAGCCTTGGTCCTGCACCGATCGGAGTCCCTGGCCACGTTCGACAAGGATTTTCGACAGCTATTGCCCGCCCACGCGCTCATCCTCCTTGTCAGGTAGAGACGACAGCCAACCTCGCCCCTTTGAATTCCCTCGCGGAACTCGCTCCGTGCGACGGCGAGACCGCGGCCATGATGACGGTGACGAGGCCGTGCTCCGGATCGATCGAGAACCGGGTGCCGGACGACCCGTCCCACCAGTACTCGCCGTCGCCGACGGAAAACCGATAGCGGCTTCGGTCGTCCCCAGATCCTGGCCCGTTCGAAGCCGGCCGTCCTCACTTTCCCCCGGGTCAGATACGGGACTTCAGTCAACCGGAACCCGCCGGCCTGCGCCGATGGCGTTCTCGGGTTCGAGCTGCGGCCGGGCGGCCGGCGTCGTCCGCGGCGGCCGGCGCGCCGCCACCTGCCGCGGCGATGTCGTGGGATATGGATCGCACGGCACCGTGATTCCGTCGGCACGGAAAGGAAGGGGCGGCGATGAAGGCAATCCGGAGAACGGGGCTCGTCGTCGGCGCCGTGCTGAGCGCGGCCCTGCTGGCCGCCGCCCAGCCGGCTCCGGTGGGGGCGCTGGCGGTCGATGAGCGTCAGGGCGACCAGTGGGGCTGGTCGGTGGACTACGAGACGGCGGGGGCGGCGCAGGGCGCGGCGCTTCGGGAATGCGGCTCGGGCTGCTCCGTGGTTCTGACGTTCGCGCGTTGCGCGGCGTATGCGGCGGACCAGGACGCGGACAGCACGGCGGTGGGCTGGGCGGAATCGTACGGCTCTGCGGCCGAGGCTCGGCAGGCGACGCTGTCCGAGTGCGGCTCGCGGGGCGGTTCGGGCTGCGTCGTGCGGGTCTGGGGCTGCAACGGCCCGGTGGTCGAGGAGGGGTTGGGCCTCGACCGAGCGTCTCGTCGTGAGGTTCAGGCGGGGCTGCAGGCAGCCGGCTTCGACCCCGGCGGAGCGGACGGCTTGTTCGGTGCTCGGACGCGGGCGGCGATCCGGCGCTGGCAGACGTCGCGGGGGGTCCGGGCGACGGGCTATCTGGACCGTGCGGCGGTGGCGGCGCTGCGCCCGTCGGTCGCGGGGCAGACGACGTTCCGCGACCGGGCTGCCGCCGGTGCGGCGGCCGCGCCGGCAGCGGTTCCGGCGGTTGAGCAGGCGGCCGCGGCGGGGCAGCCGCCGTCGCCGGGGGGCGCTACGCCCTCGGCGAGCGCGGAGCAGGAGAACCTGTTCTGGCAGTCGGTCATGAACAGCAGGAACGCAGCGGAGTTCGAGGCGTATCTGTCTCAGTTCCCGAACGGGGTGTTCCGCGCGCTGGCGGAAGCACGTCTGACCGCGCTTCGGTCGTCGGCCGGCCCTGCGCCGTCGACGAATCGGCCCGCGGGCGGTGTCGGCTCGCCGGTCGCGGGGTCACGGGTCGGCGGGGCGCCCGGAGTGGTGTCGGGGGGAGTGGTGTCGGGGAATGCGGTCGCCGTCGACGCGCGACGTCGGCCGGGCGACGTGTTTCGAGACTGCGCCGAGTGCCCTGAGATGGTGGTGCTGCCGGGTGGCGGTCTGGCTCTGGGTCGCTACGAGGTGACGGTGGGGGAGTATCGTGCGTTCGCGACGGCGACGGGCGGCGGCGCGGGCGGTGGATGTCGCGCTGTTGGTGGCGGCGATTCGTGGCGTGACCCCGGCTTTCCGCAGACGGACCGGCATCCTGTGACGTGCGTGAGTTGGGACGACGCTCAGGGGTATGCGTCGTGGCTGAGCCGGACGACGGGCGCGTCGTATCGTTTGCCGAGCGAGGTGGAGTGGGCGCGGGGGGCGGCCGGTTCGCCGGACGGTGTTGGTTGTGTCGATCGCAACTTTGGTGAGGGAACGTGCCCGGTGGGGACCTACGGCTCGAACGCAGCCGGCCTGTCGGACATGGTCGGGAATCTGTGGGAGTGGACGCAGGACTGCTGGGAGGGCGACTGCGGCCGTCGTGTGTTGCGCGGCGGCTCGTGGGACGGCCTTGCCGAGGACCTCCGTCCCGGCGCGCGCAGCTGGCTCACCCCCGCCTACCGGGACGCCGGCGACGGTTTTCGCGTTTCGAGGACGCTGGATTAAGTCTTGAGTCTTCAATTCTTTACTTCTTGGGGGGTCTGGGGGGCGTTGCCCCCCAGCGGTCGCAATAGTGGCGCCGTCGGACGACACCGGTCGGGGCGCGCGCCGGACGGGTCCGGCGTTGGAGTCGATGTACGGTTTCGTGTTGTGGCTGAATCCGACGGTGGAGAAGTTCCCGCGGCGGCAGAAGTTCCTGCTGGGGGACCGGCTGCAGGCGACGGCCCTCGACGTGCTGGAGCGGCTGGTCGAGGCGACGTATACGCGCGACCGGCGGCGTCATCTCGCGGCGGCGAACCTGGGCATCGAGAAGCTGCGCTTCCTGTGCCGGCTGGCCAAGGACCTGGGGCATCTGGACGAGCGCCGCTACGAGCACGCGGCGCGCACTCTGGACGAGACCGGCCGGCTGATTGGGGGCTGGCGGAGGGCGCATGAGGCGGCGCAGGGCTGACGGTCTGTTCGACCGGATTGCGACGTTCGGCGCGTTGTACGCCGCGGCCTCGCGGGCGGCGGCTGGCAAGCGCCGGGTGCCGGTGCCGGCGGCGTTCCTGGCGAACCTCGAGACTGAGGTTCTGGGGCTGGAGCGCGAGCTGCGGGCGGGGACGTGGCGGCCCGGCGGCTACGTCTCCTTCGAGATACGCGACCCGAAGCGGCGGATGATCTCGGCCGCGCCGTTCCGCGACCGGGTGGTGCACCACGCCGTGCACGCGGTCGTCGCGCCCCTGTTCGAGCACGGCTTCATCGACCACACCTACGCCAACCGGGCGGGCAAGGGGACGCACCGCGCGGTGGCCCGCTACGAGCGGCTGCGCGACCGCTACCGCCACGTGCTGCGGGGCGACATCTTCCGCTACTTCCCGGCTATCGACCACGAGGTGCTGAAGGCGGACCTCCGGCGGCGCATCGCGTGCCGGCGGACGCTGGACGTGCTCGATCGCATCGTGGACGGCTCGAACCCGCAGGAGCCGGTGCACATCTACTATCCGGGCGACGACCTGTTCACGCCGTACGAGCGCCGCCGCGGACTGCCGATCGGCAACCTGACGAGCCAGTTCTTCGCCAACGTCTACCTCGACCGTTTCGACCATTTCGTCACCGAGGTGCTTCGCGCGCCGTACCTGCGCTACGTCGACGACTTCGCCCTGTTCGCGGACGACCCGGCCCGGTTGGCGGCCTGGCGCGGCCGCCTGGAGGCGTTCCTGGCGCGTCGGCGGTTGTCGTTGCACCCGGCGAAGACGCAGGTGGCGGCGACTGCGGCCGGGCGGCCGGCGGCGGCTGCCGGAGGCGAACGTGCGCCGGTTCCGCAACCGCCTGCGGGGGCTGCGTGACCGCTGGCGGGCGGGCACCGTGTCGCGGGGTGAGGTGGAGCAGCGGGTGGGCGCCTGGGTGGCGCATGCGGCGCACGCCGACACGTGGCGGGTGCGCGGCGCGATCTTCCGGGACGGGTGGTTCGCACCGCGCGGGCAGCCGGTCCCGGGGGCCTGACCGGTCCCCGGCCGTCGTGTGTTGCGCGGCGGCTCGTGGAACAACAATGCCGAGAACCTCCGTCCCGGCGCGCGCAACAGGAACACCACCGCCAACCGGAACGACAACAACGGTTTTCGCGTTTCGAGCACGCCCCGCCGCCGGAGCCGCCGCGGTCACGGCCGCGGCGGGCGAGCGTGGGAGCGTCCAGGGCCGGTCATGATGAGCCGGCGCCGTCGAAAGAGAGCGGCGGCGTCACGGCCGGCGCCCGTCCTGGCCCGCCGTGGGCGACGGGCGCCGGCCTTCGTTCCCGGCTATCCCATAACTCCCTTTGGACTAACTAATCCGCTTCGCGGTAGACGCTGAATCGGCCTGCCGACTCCGGGGCGGGCAGCCCCGATCGTCCCGCCCCCGTGGTGCGGGCGCCATGCGCTACCCTGGGACAGTGCAGATCAGGCACAAGGGGCTGCGGGCCCTGCACGAACGAGACGATTCCGCACGTCTGCCAACCGACTTTGTGCCTCGGCGCCACGGCGCCGCAGGGAGGTGCGTCCGACAGGGCGCCCTCGCGTCGACCAGCGGCGCTCTGCCGTTATGCCCTATCGGCTCGATTCCACGATCGCCCGGTGGACGAGGTCCTTGAACTCCTCGCGGAACCCGCCCCCGCGCGACGGCGAGGCCGCCGCCATGATCACGGTGACGAGGCCGTGCTCGGGATCGATCGAGAACCGGGTGCCGGACGACCCGTCCCACCAGTACTCCCCGTCGCCGACGGGGAACGAGTAGCGGCTCGCGTCGAGGACGACGTTGAACCCGAGGCCCCAACCGGACCCCGCCATGTAGCCCGAGCGCGACAGCGGGAGCACCGCGTCGGGTACGTGGTTGCGGGTCATCAGGGCGACGGTGTCGGGCTCGAGCACCCGCACGCCGTCCAGCGTGCCGCCGTTCAGGAACATCTGCGAGAAGCGCAGGTAGTCCATGACCGTCGACAGCAGGCCGACGCCCCCCTCGACCAGGGCGGGCCGCTCGGTGAACGGCACGTCCTCGATGGCCCAGGGGTAGAGCTCGCCGCTGCCGTCGTCGAGGCGGTAGACGGTGGTGAGGCGGTCCGCGCGCTCGCCGTCCGCCCAGAACACGGTGTCGGTCATCCCCAGCGGGGCGAAGAGCCGCTCGGCCAGGAACTCCTCGAACGGCTGTCCGGACCAGATTTCCACGAGCCGGCCGAGGATGGTGGTGGAGATGCCGTACCGGAAACGCGTGCCGGGGTCCTCGAACAGGGGCACTCGGGCGGCGTTGCCCACCATCTCGGGCAGGGTGATGGACCGCAGCCGGACCCCTTCGGCGCGGTAGATGGGGGTGCTGCGGCTGCCGATTCCGGAGGTGTGGGTGAGCAGGTGCCGCACCGTGATGTCGCCCGAGCGCGGACGGGTCCGGGCGAGATCGGGGGCGCCGGCGTCGGCGAATACCCGCTGATCGGCGAACTGCGGCAGGTATTGCGCGATCGGATCGTCGAGCTGGAACCGGCCCTCCTCCCACAGCATCATGACCGCGGTGCTCGTGATCGGCCGGGTCATCGAGTACAGCCGGAAGAGGTCGTCGCGGGCCATCGCGTCGCCGGTCTCGCGGTCGCGTTGTCCGAGCGTCTCGAAGTACACGATCCGGCCGTGGCGGGCCACCGCCGCCACCACCCCGGCGATGTCCGACGCGTTGATGTGGGCCTGGAGCGCCTCGGTGGCGGCAGCGAGGCGGTCCGACGACATGCCCATGGACTCGGGCGAGGCGGGCGCGAGGTCCTGGGCGGCGGCCGGCAGCGTCAGGGCGAGGCACGCGACGGCGATCAGGGCGGGTCGAAGGTTCATGGGGTTCTCCAGGGAGACGGTATCCAGGGTCGTGTGTCGCATCCTATAATCTTCAGTCGTCATCCGCGAAGCTCCTTGGGGGGGCCGTGGTGGCAACCGAGGCCTGAACGCGGTCCGAGGAGCGACGCAGTTTACGCGGGAGGCCTCGCCGGTCGAGTGCAGCGGGGCGTTCGCCCCGGGGCTCCCCGGTCCGGCGATCCGGTTCTGGCGGGCGGCGCGGGGCGGAGCATTCCGGGGGTAGCGGCCCGAGGCCGGTTGCGGAGAGCGTGTTGTTGTGACGGTCCGTGGCGGGCCCGTCGCGTCGTGCCGATACGGGGCACAGCGGGACGACTCGCGGCCGCGGGCCGATATCGAGGAGAAGGTAATGGTGCTGAAGCGTCTGACGGTGGTCGGAATCACGCTGGTTGTCGGTATGACGATGGCGCCCCTGCCGGTGGCCGGGCAGGACACGGCGCAGTGGCGGGGGCCGAATCGGGACGGCTCGGTGGCCGGGTTCGACGTGCCGGCGTCCTGGCCCGACGGGCTCACCCGGCAGTGGACCGTCGAGGTCGGGTTCGGCTACGCGACGCCGCTCCTCGTCGGGGACCGGATCTACCAGTTCAGCCGGCAGGGCGACGACGAGGTGATGCAGGCCCTCGACCCCGCCACCGGCGAGACCATCTGGCGGTCGAGCTATTCGGCCCGGTTCCAGATGATGCCGGCCACCCGCGTCCATGGGCCCGGACCCAAGTCGACGCCGGCCTACGCCGACGGGCGTCTCTTCACCCTCGGCATCAGCGGCATCGTGACCGCGTTCGACGCCGCGGACGGGCGGCAGATCTGGCAGCGGCCCGCCGATCCGGTCGAGCCGCTCTACCATACCGGCCAGTCGCCAATCGTCGACGGCGATAACGTCATTCTGCACGTCGGCGGCCAGGACGACGGCGCCCTGACCGCGTTCGACGCCGCCACCGGAGAGGCCCGGTGGAGCTGGGACGGAGACGGGCCCGCCTACGGGTCGCCGGTCATCGCCGAGGTCGAAGGCGCGCGTCAGGTCATCATCTTCACCCAGGAGAACTTCGTCGGGGTGGCGGCCGAGACCGGCCAGCTGCTGTGGAGCCGGCCTTTCACGACCCCGTCGTCGACCACGTCGCAGACGCCGCATCTCTATGACGGCGACGTCATCGAGACCGGCCGCGGCAACGGCGTCACCCGCTTCCGCATCGTCCGCGAGGGGAACGCCTGGACCACCGAGAACGTGTGGCACACCGACGAGGTGGGGTTGCACATGACCAACGGGGTGGTCGTCGACGGCGTGCTGTACGGGCTGTCGCACCTGAACAGCGGCCAGTACTTCGGCCTGGACCTCGACAGCGGCGAGGTGCTCTGGACGAGCGCGCCGCGGCAGGCCGAGAACGCCGCCATCTTGAACGCGGGCACCACCATCCTGTCGCTGCAGAACGACGCCGAGCTCGTCGTCCTGCCCAGCAGCCGGACCGGCTTCGAGCCGGTGCAGCGCTACGAGGTGGCGGAGAGCTCGACCTGGACGCAGCCGACGCTGGCCGGGAACCGGGTGTACGTCAAGGACATCGAGACGCTGACCCTCTGGACCGTCGAGTAGGAGCAGTCGCCCCAGAGCGGTGCGGACTCCCGTCGGGTTGGTTGAGCGGGAAGCGGAGCCGCGAGGCGACGATTTCTCGGGACACGTGCAATGGATGCCGCCCGCCGGAAGACCGCGCGGTGACGGCGACCACCAGAGGTATGATCGCCCTGTCGGGAGTCTGCGCCGCGGAACGGCGCGGACTCCTGCAGGTCAACGGAGGAGGGAAACCGAGATGTCGCTACGCATCAACGACGTTGCCCCGGATTTCACGGCGCAGTCGACGCAGGGCACCATCAACTTTCACGAGTGGATCGGGGACGGCTGGGCCATCCTGTGCTCGCACCCCAAGGACTTCACGCCGGTGTGCACGACCGAGCTGGGCTACATGGCCGGGCTGCAGCCGGAGTTCGAGAAACGCAACTGCAAGATTCTCGGCATCAGCGTCGACGGCGTGAGCAATCACGACGCCTGGTCCCGCGACATCGAAGCGTCGCAGGGACACGCCGTGACCTATCCCCTCATCGGCGATCCCCAGCTCAAGATCGTCAAGCAGTACGACATGCTGCCGGCCGGTGCCGGGGACACGAGCGAGGGGCGGACGCCGGCCGACAACGCGACCGCCCGGTCGGTTTTCGTCATCGGTCCCGACAAGAAGATCAAGGCGACCATCACCTACCCGATGAGCACCGGCCGCAACTTCGACGAGATCCTGCGCCTGCTCGACTCCTGTCAGCTCACCGCGTCGAAGAAGGTGGCCACCCCCGTGAACTGGAAGCAGGGCGAGGACGTCATCATCCTGCCCGCGGTGTCCGACGAGGACGCGAGGGCCGCCTATCCCGACGGCTGGCAGCAGCCCCTGCCCTACATCCGGATCGTCCCGCAGCCGAAATAGGACATAGACATACGCATGCCGTCGTTCGATGTCGTGTCCGAAGTGGACATGCAGGAAGTCAGGAACGCCGTGAACCAGGCCACCCGCGAGGTCGACACCCGCTTCGACTTCAAGGGAAAGAACGCCAGGTTCGAGTTCGACGACGACGCCGCGGTCACGCTGCGGGCGCCCGACCGGTTTCAGCTCGGCCAGATGTACGACATCCTGACCGCGAAGCTGGCCGGGCGGCGGGTCAACGTCAAGTGTCTCGAGCGCGAGCCGCCGCAAGAGAACGTCAGCGATGCCTGGCAGATCGTGAAGGTGCGGCGGGGCATAGAGACCGACCTGGCGCGGGACCTCGTCAAGCGGGTGAAGCAGACGAAGCTCAAGGTGCAGGTGGCCGTGCAGGGCCAGCAACTCCGGGTCTCCGGCAAGAAGCGCGACCTCCTGCAGGAAGTGATCGGCGTGCTCAAGGCGGCGAAGATCGATCTGCCGCTGCAGTTCACCAACTTTCGGGACTGAGCGCCACGCCGGTCGTCGCCCGCCGCACGGCGATTCGGGGTTGCATCGTTCGGTCGGGTACCAGAGGATCGGTCGGGGGAATACCGGGTCGGGGGCGAGACGCCCTCGCTCCCCGGCGCGTTCGGTCCGTCGAGTGCCCCGTGGGCACGTGGACTGGCTGCAAACCTTGGAGGAGGGCAGCAAATGCAAAGACAGAGAGGACGACGGCTGGCGTTCGGGGCGGTATGCCTCGCGTTGGTCGCGCTGGTTGGGACAGGCGCGATGCTCGGCCGCACGGAGGCCATGCAGGGCGACCTGGTCTGGGGTCCGATGTTCGAGGTCGATCCGCTGTGGCCGAAGCCGCTGCCGAACCACTGGTTGCTGGGCACCACCATCGGGGTGTCGGTCGACAACCGCGACCACATCTGGATCATCCATCGCCGCGATTCGCTGTCGGCCGGCGAGGTGCCGGCGGCGCAGGATCCGCCGAACGCGGCCGAGTGCTGCTTCCCGGCGCCGCCGGTGCTCGAGTTCGATCAGGCGGGCACCCTGGTGGGCTACTGGGGCGGCCCCGGCGAGGGCTACGAGTGGCCGGCCTCGAACCACGGCATCTTCGTCGACCACATGGACAACGTGTGGATCGGCGGCAACGGCGGTCCCGACTCGCATCTCCTGAAGTTCACCCGGCAGGGGAGCTTCCTGTTGCAGGTCGGCAGCTCGGGCGGCAACGCCGGCAGCAACGATACGGAGAACTTCGGCCGCGTCGCCAAGATCTTCGTGGACGCGAAGGACAACGAGGCGTACATCGCCGACGGCTACCTCAACAAACGGGTCGTGGTGCTCGACGCCGAGACCGGCGCCTTCAATCGCTTCTGGGGCGCGTACGGCAACACGCCGGACGATACCGACCTCGGCCGCTACGACCCGAACGCCGAGCCCGCGCAGCAGTTCCGGACCCCGGTGCACTGCGCCGAGCTCTCGCTCGACGGTCTGGTCTACGTCTGCGACCGGGTGAACGACCGCATCCAGGTGTTCCAGAAGGACGGCACCTTCGTCGAGGAGCTGTTCGTCGCCAGGGACACCCTGGGGGCCGGTTCGGCCTGGGACATCGCGTTCTCGCGCGACGCCGACCAGAAGTACCTCTACATGGCGGACGGCGTGAACGAGAAGGTCTACATCATCGACCGCCGGGAGATGGAAGTGCTGTCGAGCTTCGGCGACGGCGGGCGCCAGCCGGGTCAGTTCTACGGCGCCCACAGCATCATGACCGACTCGAGCGGCAACATCTACACGACCGAGACGTTCGAGGGCAAGCGCGTCCAGAAGTTCGTCTACAAGGGTGAAGGCCCGATTCGCGCCGGGAACCAGGGCGTCGTCTGGCCGTCCAACTGATCCGCCTGCGCGGATCGTGAGAGCGACGATCGGGGATCGGGACCGAGGTCCCGGTCCCCGGTTCTTTGTACGGTCGGCAATCCGCGCTCCCCGTTGCGTCCGACGCACGGACCCCGCAACTCGTCCCCACCGCGTTTCTTCGTCGATTCCCCTCGTTCGGCATCCAGTCCGGCTCGTGGCGGCGTTCTTCCGTTGAGTCCCACGTACCGACCCTGGAGCTTCGCTCCCTACCGCGTTTCTTCGTCGATTCCCCCCGTTCGGCATCCAGTCTGGCCCGTGGCGGTTGGGTCGGCTCGCCGGCGCGCGCCGGCCCCGGGTGACAGGGGAGGCGCGGTTGCGGCACACTGTGGCCGATGCGGCTCCACCGGACCCGCGCCGTGCCGGCGGCGGTCCTTTGCCTGGGTCTCGTGACGTGGCCGGCGCCGACGCCCTCCGCCGCGGCCGGCCAACCGTCCGCCGACCCCGTCCGGTGCCCGGCTCTCGACCCGCGGGGACCTGCGGCCGACCCCGACCTCTACTGCATCGAGCTGGTTCACGCCCCCGACTTTCCCGGCGTCTCGGGCTACGTCGAGTTGACGCCGCCGCCCTCGCCGTTCGGGGCCGCGGTCAACGCCGGCGGCAATCACCGCTTCGACCTGACCCTGCACGCGGCGGGGCTGGCCGACCCGGCGGCCCTCGGCGACTACCGCGGCTACGTGGCCTGGGCCACGACGCCGCGCCTGCGGCCGGTGGTGAACCTGGGGCCGGTCGCGAACGGCCGCACCGTGCTCCCTCCCGTCGACCTGGACAAGTTCCTGGTGCTCGTCACGGCCGAGGCGGTGCTGGACGCGCCGGCGTGGGACGGCCGCATCGTGCTGCGGGGCATCTCGGCCGGCATGCGCATGGAGCCCGAAGACCTGCTGGCGGTGACCGGGATGGTCGGGGGCGGCGCGCCGCCGCCTCCCGCGCGCGGCTGGACGCGTCCGCCGATGCATCCGTCGGTGGCCATGATGCCGGGCGTCGGCCGTCTCGCGCCGCCCGTCGATCCGTTCCTGCCCTCGGCCGCCGAGCCGCTCCCCGCCGCCCGCCCGCGCGAGATCGTCCGTCTCGGGGACGGCGGCGCCCTCGACCTCGAGGCGGGGCTCGTGCGCCGTACCATCGGGGGCCGGACGTTCACGATGTACGGCTTCAACGGGCAGTACCCCGGCCCTCTCATCCAGCTGCCCCAGGGGGCCACGATCACCGTGAACGTCACCAACCGGCTCGAGGTGCCGACGGCCGTGCACTGGCACGGCATCCGCCTGGAGAACCGGTTCGACGGCGTCCCCGGCCTGACCCAGGACCCCATCGCGCCCGGCGAGACCTTCCGGTACCGCATTCACTTCCCCGACGCCGGTCTCTACTGGTACCACCCGCACCACCGCGAGGACTTCCAGCAGGACCTGGGGCTGTACGGGAACCTGCGGGTGGACGCGGCCGACCCCGCCTATTTCGGACCCGCGAACCGCGAGCAGGTGCTGATGCTGGACGATCTGCTGGTCGGCGAGGCCGGCCTGCTGCCGTTCGGCCGCGACCGGGCGACCCACGCGCTGATGGGCCGGTTCGGGAACCTGCTGCTCGTCAACGGCGAGCCCGAGTACCGCCTGACGGTGGCGCGGGGCGAGGTCGTCCGTTTCTTCCTGACCAACGTCTCGAACACGCGCACGTTCAACGTGTCGTTCGGCGACGCCGCGATCAAGCTGGTGGCGTCCGACGTCGGGAAGTTCGAGCGGCAGGCCTGGGTCGACAGCGTGGTCATTGCGCCGGCCGAGCGCTACATCGTCGAGGTTCGGTTCGACGAGCCGGGCGAGACGCGGTTGGTCAACCGCGTGCGCGCCATCGACCACGTCTATGGCAACTACTTTCCCGACGAGACGGTGCTCGGCGCGGTCACCGTCACCGATGCGCCGGCCGCGCCGGACCACGAGGCCAGCTTCCGCGAGCTGCGGAGCCACCCCGACGTCGCGTCCGACATCGATGCCTACCGGGACGAGTTCGAGCGCCCGGTCGACCAACGGCTGCTGCTGACCCTCGAGCTCGGCGAGTTGCCCGACCCCCTCGAGCCGTTGCTGAACCTGGACCGGTCGTTCTTCAACCCCGTCGAGTGGAGCGGCACCATGCCGCGCATGAACTGGGTCACCACGGCAGGGCCGGTGCGGTGGATACTGCGCGACCTCGACACCGGCCTCGAGAACGACGCCATCGACTGGCGCTTCCGGCGGGGCGACGTGGTCAAGATCCGCCTGCGCAACGACCGCGGGGCCGTGCACGCCATGCAGCACCCGGTGCACATTCACGGTCAGCGGTTCCTCGTGCTTGGCCGCGACGGCGTTCCGAACGACAATCTGGTGTGGAAGGACACGGTGCTGCTGCCGGCGGGCTCGACCGCCGACCTCCTGCTGGAGCTCTCGAACCCGGGCCGCTGGATGCTGCACTGCCACATCGCCGAGCACCTCGAATCGGGGATGAAGCTGGTCTTCGATGTCGCGGCCGGTCCGCCGCCGCGCGCCGAGGGTGGTGGAGTGGTGCCGGCCCGTGGGCGGCGTGCTCCGTGACGTGGCGGCGGGTCCGCCCCCGCAACGCCGAGAGGAGGCGGGAACACACGCAGCGAATCGTAGGAGCCCGGGCCGATGGCGGCGCCGCGAGCGGGTCGGGCCGCCGACGGGGCCTGCCCGTCGGGTCGAACCCGAGGGTGCTGCGTAGGGCTTCAGTCCGCAAGGACGCTGACGGAAATCGCCTTGCCGTGCGCCAAGCGTGCCCAAGCCGCAGAAAACGGGCTGCGCCTGGGTACAGTTGGCAACCTTGTATCGATACTGTCCTGAGTCGTCGACGGTTCGCCGCTCTGAGTCAACGGATCCATGTCGGTGGAGGGAACAGCCATGCGCAACCTGATCGCCACGCTCGTGCTCCTGGCCGCCGCGCCCTTCGCCTTGGCGCAGCCCGCGAGCTCGCTCTCCGACGCGGTGCGGGAGTTCGTCGAGGTCGATGACGCGGTGGTCGCGCTGACCGGGGTGCAGGTGGTCGACGGCACCGGCCGGGCCGCGGCCGGCGGTCAGACGATCCTGATCCGGGACGGCCGCATCGCCGCGGTGGGACCGGACGCCGAGGTCGCGGTTCCCGCGGGCGCCCGGATGCTGCCGCTCGCCGGGCACACCGTCGTGCCCGGCTTCGTCGGCCTGCACGACCACACGTTCTACATGACCCGCGGCCGGCGGGTGCAGCTGAACTTCAGCGCGCCGCGCCTGTATCTCGCGAGCGGGGTGACGACCATCCGGACCACCGGCGCCTTTTCGCCGTACAGCGAGCTGAATCTCAAGCAAGCGATCCGGGATGGCCGCGAGATCGGACCGCGGATGTACATCACCGGACCGTACCTGTCGGGGGCCGGCGCGTCGTCGCAGATGTTCCAGGTCGGGACCCCGGAGGACGCGCGGCGGGTCGTGGCCTACTGGGCCGACGAGGGCGTGGACTGGTTCAAGGCGTACACCCGCATCGGCGACGAGGAGCTCGCCGCGGCCATCGACGAGGCGCACCAGCGGGGGGTCAAGGTCACCGGGCACCTGTGCTCGGTCTCGTTCCAGGAGGCGGTGGAACTCGGCATCGACAACATCGAGCACGGCTTCTTCACCAACAGCGACTACGTCCCCGGCAAGGAGCCGGGCGTGTGCCCGCCCGGGGTGCAGCGCAGCCTGCTCGAGGTCGACGTGGACGGCGACGCCGTCGCGGCCACCATCCGCGACATGGTCGAGGGCGGCGTCGCCATGACCTCGACCCTCGCCGTCTACGAGCTCGGCGTGCCGAACCGCCCCCCGCTCGAGGACCGGGTGCTCGAGATGCTCGCTCCCGGCGCCCGCGACGAGTACCTGGCGTCGCGGGCCGATGTCGCGTCGCGCGACGACGCGCCCATGGCCACCCTGTTCCCCAAGGCGCAACGGTTCGAGAAGGCGTTCGTCGACGCCGGCGGGCTGCTCGCGGCCGGCGTCGACCCGACCGGCATGGGCGGGGCGCTCCCCGGTTACGGCGACCAGCGGAACTACGAGCTGCTGCTCGAGGCCGAGTTCACCCCCGAGCAGGTCATCCGGATCATGACCCTGAACGGCGCCCGCGTGCTGGGCGAGGACGCCCGGTTCGGCTCGATCGAGGCCGGCAAGCTGGCCGACCTGATCGTCATCGACGGCGACCCGGTGCGTCGCCCCGCCGAGATCCGCAACGTCACCCTGGTCTTCAAGGAGGGTGTCGGCTACGACGCGCCCGCCCTCGCCGAGTCCGTGAAGGGCATCGTGGGCCTGCGCTGATCCGGCGGCCGCGGCGCATCGGAACCGTCGCTCAGCGGCCGGGATCCGATTGCCGTGCGAACTGGGCGCGGCCTGCAGGGCAGGGGATAGATGGCGCTATATATGTCCTTTTTCCAATTAAAATAGGACATCATGTACGCCAGATTGCTCCCGACCCCCGACCGCTCGGTCTTCCTGTTCGGTCCCCGGGGCACCGGCAAGACCACGTGGATACGCGATCGCTTTCCCGACGCGGCCACCTACGACCTCCTCGACACCGGCGAGGCGCTGCGGCTGAGCAAGGACCCCGGCGTTCTCTATCGAGAGCTCGCCGGCCTGCCTGCGGGGGCCTGGGCCGTCATCGACGAGGTGCAGAAAGCTCCCGAGCTCCTGAACGAGGTGCACCGGCTGATCGAGTCCCGTGGTCTGCGTTTCGTGCTGTCCGGCTCGAGCGCCCGCAAGCTGCGGCGGCGCGGCGTCAATCTGCTCGCGGGACGCGCCATCACCACGACCATGTTCCCGTTGGTGTCGGCCGAGGTGGACTTCGCCCTCGACCTGGAGCATGCGTTCTCCGAGGGTACGCTCCCGATGGTCCTTGCCGGCGGCAGCCCGCGGGACTACCTGCGCACGTACGCAGAGACCTACCTGGCGCAGGAAGTGCAGGCGGAAGCGCTGACCCGCAATCTCGGCGCCTTCGCCCGTTTCCTGGAGATCGCCGCCCGGCAGAACGCCCAGGCGACCAATGCCGTGTCGATTGCCCGCGACGCCGGCATCGACCGGCGGACCGTGCAGAGCCACTTCGCGATCCTGGTCGACACGTTGATCGGGTTCTGGCTGCCGGCCTGGAAGTTGAAGTCGGCCACCAGGCAGGTGCAGCAGAGCAAGTTCTACTTCTTCGATTGCGGCGTGGTCCGGGCGCTCTCGGGCCGCCTGCCCTATCCGCCGACCCAGGAAGAGCTCGGGCCATTGGTCGAGACGTTCGTCGTCAACGAGCTCCGCGCTTTCCTGAGCTACTCGGGCCGGCACTACCGTCTTCACTACTGGCGGAGCTACGACGGCGCCGAGGTCGACGTGCTCTGCGAGACCGCGGCAGGATTCGTGGCGATCGAGATCAAGGCGTCGGCCCGCTGGGACAAGCGGTTCAACCGCGGCTTCCACCGGATTCGGGAGCATCTCGACCCCCACGCCACCACCTGTTACGGCGTCTACCTCGGACGCCGTGCGGCTCTGTGGGACGACGTGCGGGTGCTGCCGATGCTCGACTTCCTGAAGCGCTTGTGGAGCGCGGAGGTGTTGCGGTGACCGACGAGCATGGGCCGCAATCAGGGGTCCTCCGGCTCCCACAGCCACGCCGGGGCATCCCGGTCGGCTCTTTCCCTCAGAACGACCTGTTTGCCGCTCACGCCCTCGTCCGCAGGCGAGCGCGCTCACGCAGGCGATCGAAGCGGGCTCCATCAGCCGCGGACGCGGGTGCCGAATTTGCACCATCGAGCAGCAAGCCCCGCAGGCGTTGACGGTCCCAGTCCCGGCGAATCAACCCCCGGACGTATTCGCTCGACGTGCCGTAGCCGCGTGACGCAACCTGTTGGTCCACATAGGACTTCAGCGTATCCGGTAACGATATGTTCATGGTGCCCATGACGGAACTGTAGGGCGGGTTGGCAATGCCTGGCAAGGGCCCGGGTAGTCATCGACGAAGTACGGAATTCCGTGACCTCGGCGCCCCGAGCTACAGCAGGCGGCTCGGGGTGTCGAAGCTCAGCACCAACAGCTCCTTCTTCGCCCGCGTCGCCGCCACGTAGACCAGCGCCCGTTCCTCCGTCTCGGCCGATTCCCGCTCCACGGCGTCGCCGCGGGCGTCAATCGCGGCAGGCAGCGGCACCAGGTCGGCGTTGATGCTGGCCATGACGACGCGGTCGAACTCCAGCCCCTTGACGCGATGCATGGTGGCGAGCCTGACGCCCTCCGCCTCTGCCGAGTCGACGGTGCCGGCTTCGAGTGTGACGTGGGCCATATCGTGTTCCTTCAGCGCATTCCCGATGGCGTCCCGCTCGCGCCGGGTGCGGGCGACGACGCAGACCCCACGCAGCGACGAGTCCTCGGCCTTGATCTGCTTCAGGTAGTTCACGATGAAGGCAGACTGCTTCTCGCCGTTCTCGAAGTGCCTTAGCAGCGGTTGCGGTCCGCGGGTGAGGGACGTGATTCCCTTGTCATCGTCTGCACCGCCATCCAGGTCGTCGATGGCGCGGCCGGCCAGCAGGCGTGCGGCCCAGCGGCGTGTTTCCTCCGTGGTGCGATAGTTCAGGCGCAGCTTCCGCGATCGGCCGCGGATGTCGATCCCGCAACGGCCCAGCACGACCCTGTGCCGGCCGTAGATACGCTGGTGACCGTCGCCGACCACGAAGAGGTCGTCGTCGGTGGCCGGTACGATGTTGCGGATCAGCCGATACGCCTGCGCGCCCATGTCCTGCGCCTCGTCCACGATCACCGCGGCGTAGTCCAACCGGCCCCGGTCGTTCTGCAGCAGGGCGGCGGCGTCCCGGTACGCGTCGTCCACCTCCTTCAGGCCTCGTTCGGCGAGCTGAGTGCGGTACTCGTCGAACACGCGCCACGCCTTGGCGCGGGCGGCCCGGTTCAGTCGGCTGCCGCGACCCACCCGCGAGACGCGCAGGTAGTCGTCCAGCGTCGTCACGCCGTGGGCCTGGACGACCTGCTCCCATTCGTCTTCATGGAAGGCATCCGGGAAGTCCAGATCCGCGGGCTTGAGGTCCAGCGCTCGCTGCCACGCGTCGGGGTCGCGGCCGAAGACGATGCGGAACTCGTAGCGCCGGCCGCGCAGGAAGCGCACCACCCAGCGGTCGAGGTTCGTGACGTCGATACGGGCCAGCTCCTCGGGCTTGCAGATCGCACGCAGATTGTGGTCGATGTCGGCGGCCAGGTTCCTCGTGAACGTGGTGAACAGGATGCGGCCGCGTCCCGGCAGGTTCCGCGCGAGCCACCGCGCGCGGTGCATGGCGACCACCGTCTTGCCGGTGCCGGCTGCGCCCAGGACGCGTGCGGGACCGTTCCACTGCCGTTCCACGAGGCGCCTCTGCGAAGGGTGGAGGAAAACCCGCCAGCGCTCCAGCGGCGCGTTGAGCATCGCCTCGAGCTCCAGCTCGTCTTCGACCACCACGAAGCGGCCCCGCGACTCGTGGCGCGCCAGCGCGGTGGCGAAATCTCCGGTGTCGACCGGCTCCGGCGGAGCCTCCCGGTCCCGGACGAGCTGCTCGTAGCTCTCGCCGGCCAAGTAGAGGAAGAGCGCCTCGTACGCTTCCAGGGGCAGGCGAGGCAGCATGGCGTCCAGCTCGGCGTCGTCGCGCACCGTGCGCACCTCGGTGAGCATGGCCGACGGGACCCCGAGCCGCGCCAGCTCCCGATCTCGCAGCGTGCCGAAGGCCGGAGGTGCCGCCGGCGCATCGGCTGGCGTCTCGACCACCGGCGCCTCTGCCTCGGCAGTCGCTTCGGCGCAGGGCTCGTACACCTGCAAGGCGCCGGTCTCGGGGTTGATTCGGCACTCGTGGCGTCCAGCCCACGCGTAGGCTGCGTCGTGCTTGTCCGCCCACAAGAGCATGTGAACGTCGCCCTGCTCGGGCTTGAGCACAATCGCCCGATAACCCTGATCGATGCGGAGCGACCGCATGGCGGAATCGCGGGCCGAGTGGATCCGCTCGTAGTTCAGCCCCTTGGCGGTGGAGTCGGTGTTGAACCGGGAGATGAGCGTCCGGACCCCGCGCTGCTGCGGCCTCGGCAGCCTCGAGAAGGCGTCCAGGAAGTCGCTGGACATCGCCATCTTCGTTCTTCCGGCCATCAACCCGTTCCCTCGCTCTCCGTCGGCACTGTACCACCCGCAAGCACGTTGGCGAGCGCCTCGGCAAGGTCGTCGCCGCCCGTCGTGAATGTCTGCCAGCCCGCCGCCTCGAACGCGGCAACGTCCGCTTGCCGATCGGCCAGCAGCACCGCGACCTTGTGCGCCGGCCACCCGAGTTCGGCCTCGGCGACCACCGCTCCTCCGGCTCCGACGAGCTCGAAGCCGACTTCCGGTACGGCCGCGCCGCGACCGGACAGCTCCCCGAGCAGGTCGTGAACCTCGGAAGCCGCCAGTTCCGTGGCATCCTCCCAATCCTCGGCCGACAGCCCTGACGCGGGTTGGGGTGGGGCCGAAGTCTCGGCTGGCGGCGGATACTCCGGATAGACGTCGCGCTCGACGCCGGTCCGCGTGGTCCACCAGGCGCCGGGCAGGAACTGGAGGAGAGTGAACAGCCGCAGGACGCCGTTCCAGATGCGCCGGTAGCCATCGCTCTGGCGGCTCGCCTGGTCGTCATGCAGGTGCACGACGACGGCCGCGGCGTCCGGGTCTCCCTGCGGCACCGCGACCAACGGGAACGCCGTGAACAGGTCGAAGAACGCCGGAGCGGTCCCGATCCAGGTCCCGATGCCGGCAACGGCGACCGGGTTCGGCAGGTCACCCAACGCCTCACGCACCTGGCCGGGCAGCGCGTCCGAAGCGTGGTCGAAGCTGGCCCGCAACGACTCGCTCAACATCTGCTGCTGATCGAACAGACCGAACAGGGCCGTGAACACCGCCTGCTTCCACCGGGCCGGTTCCGGCCTCCGCAGATAGTTCACAAGCAGCATCAGCGTCGGTTCGGCGAGCCGGGAGCGCAGCCCCGCGGTGTCCCAGCGCGCGTCCAGCTTGCGCTGGACGGAGGCCATGGCGTCACCCGCCTGCACGGCCCCAAGAAGGTCGGGAACATCCGGCGACTGGCCGAAGACGAACTCCAAATCGTGCCACGTGAGCGACCAGACGAGGAACCCGGCCCGGACCAACGCCATCCGCTTGACCGAGTCTGCGTCCGTCGCGCCGCGATGGAACTCGAAGCCGTCGGTGAACACCGCCACCGGGGGCTGACCGGGCTCGGGTCGGGCGGGCCGGATCAGGAAGTCGGGGCGGCTGGGCTCGACGACGCCGTCCGAGGCGCCGAGATCCGCCTGCGTCTCCATGTAGTAGGTGTGTGCGCCGACCTTCAGCACGTAGCCCGGCTTGCCGCGCACGAGGTCGGCCCGCACCTGCACGGCCCGCGCGCCGTCCACCTCGACCCGGCGCAGCGCCTCGACGAAGCGCGCCTCGAGCTCGCTGTCGAACGTCGCGTTGATGGTGAGCCCGCCGAGGCTCGGCACTTCCTCCAGCTCGTCCCTGTGGGCGAGGATGCGGTCGAGCAGCTCGACCGCCGTGTCCCTCGATGTCTCGGCCATCTCGCGGCTGCGGCGGTAGGCGAACACGCAGCGGTAGCAGCCGTCCTTCTCCGGATCCAGGTTGC
This sequence comes from Vicinamibacterales bacterium, assembly GCA_965206705.1. Classification (GTDB taxonomy): domain Bacteria; phylum Acidobacteriota; class Vicinamibacteria; order Vicinamibacterales; family UBA8438; genus JAJEEA01. The sequence continues at coordinate 407,886 of CBDBKJ010000005.1, forward strand.
AGACGCAGGACTTGAGCGCCTCTCTCGCCTTCTCGAAGACCGACAGCAGCGTCGCAGGCTCGGTCATCAGCTCCTTGAGGTAGCCGGTGCCGCTCGGCACGGTGTCGTACAGCAGCAGATACTGGTGCGGGGCACCCGCGCCGACGTCGGGGGCCTCTCCTGCCGCGGGGGCGCCCGACGCACCGGCCTGCCGGGGGCTCCGGCGCGTCGTCGCGCGCAGGTGATCGATCCGGCCGCTGAAGTGACGCTGCAGTCCGAGCTCCAATGCGGCGACGAAGGAGCTCACGCGCCGCTCCGACCCCGGCGTGTCGAGCACCGGTAGCAGCATCTGCACCGCCTCGGAGCTGAACTCGCGGTACAGGTAGAGGCAATCAGCGATGTCGGCGCGCTCCGCCTTGCGGGCGCTGCAGGTCGAAGTGTGCTGGGCGTCGTCGTCGCCTCGCTTCTGCACCGAGCCGCAGCGCCGGCAGATGCGGAAGCCGTCGCGGGGTAGCGCCAACCCGGCGAACGTTATCGGCTGCCCGCCGGTGCCCAGGCGCCCGAAGTTCATCTCGCGGAACGTCGCCGTCTCGATGTACTCGAAGCCGAACGGCGCGTCGGAGCTGGTCATGGCATAGGCGCGCTTGACGGCCGTGGGCTCGAAGTCCGCCGCGAGCTGGCGCGTATGGAACAACGGCTCGCGGTCGTCGCGGTCGTCCACGATGCGCGCGCGCCGATCGGAAGTCGCGGCATGCACCATCCGCAAGGGGAGCATCTCGCGGCGCTGGCCGGCGTCGGACCACATCACGTCGCCGCAGCGGGGACAGGCGACGTGGTCGTCCGTGACGTCGACTCGCTTGCAGTGGTCGCAGGAGGGACAGAGCCGCCACGTCTCGATCGACGACACACGCAGGTCGATCCTGTCTATGCTCACGCGGTTGCCGCCGGCGTAGAACTCGTTCTCTGGCGCGAGCTCACTGAGCGCGGACGCGGCGGGGCGGACGTACTCGTAGACGTCGCGCTCGTCGCCCTGTTCGCCGGCGTCTTCCTCATCCTGTTCCTGGGAACGGTAGATCACCGACTTCAGCGTTACGCCGGCCTCTGGAAACGCGTAGTTGGGCAACAGCCCCTCGTCGGTCAGGAAGTTGAAGGTTTCGCGTCCGTTCAGCTTGCGGAGCAGCCCCTGGAGGCCGCCGCGCTCCCGCGTGAGCCGCCTGATCTCTTTCGTCGTCGCTTCGTCCTGCGGGGCGCGCTTCAGGCCCTGGGTGCGGCGGCCCAGCGCGTCGACGTCGGCGCGCAGGGCCTTGCGCTCCTTCGCGATCTCGTGGAACCGGTTCACCATTCGGAACCGTAGCGACAGTCGAGGCTCGTCGTCGCCATCGAGAGCGTCATCGCCATGGAGAAACGTGGTCAGGTAGTCCCGGGACTGATCGGACAGCTCGCCGGCCAGCGCGTCACAAAACCTCTCGAGCAAGTCGTCCCCGTGGCGCTGCACGAAGTCGAAGAACGGATAGGGAAAGCCGGTCAGCCTGCCCTGCTCCACGTTGTCGAGCACCTGCCGAATGGTTCGCGGAACGGCGTCGTCGGGCAGACCAGTCGCCGCCCAGCCGTCGAGGCAGAACGCCGTGAGCTGGCGTTCGAGCACGGCCGGTGCGTTGAGGAAGACGCCCGGCGGCTCGAGTCGGCCGGCGAGCATGGCCAGCGGCTCGGCGTAGAAGTAGAGGTCGTGGGGCTTGCCCGTGGCCACGGTCGCGGTGAAGGCGTTGCCGTCGCGGCGGCCGGCGCGCCCGATGCGTTGCAGATAGTTCGCCTGCGCCGGCGGCACCGAGCAGAGGACCACGGTGGAGAGGTCGCCGACGTCGATGCCGAGCTCGAGGGTGGGCGTCGCCGACAGAAGGTTCGGCTCCCAGGGCCGCGGGTTGGGATTGGAGAAGCGCTGCTGCAGGCGCTCGCGCTCGTCGCGGGTGAGCAACGCGGTGTGCTCGGCCGCGACGAGGCGCCGAATCAGGGTCTCGCGATACAGGTGTCCGAACCAAGTGGGCTGCTCGACCGCGTGTCGCTCGTAGACCGCCTGCACGCCGAGGTCAAGGCAGGGCACGTCCAGCCACAGGTCTGCCTCCTGCTCCGGCACCACGAGGGTCCGGTTGGACCCGGCGCAACGCATCACCGCGGTGCGCGCGGTCGCGTAGAAGCCCGCCGGGTCGAGCGCCCAGGCGCGGCCGGCCCGCCCGGCCTCCAGGCGGCACACGAGACCCGTATCTTCCAGCGCGTGGAACACCTCCAGCAGCACGTCGGGGGCTTCACGCGTGGCGGCGAGAACGTCAACCGGGGTCAGGACCCTCTGGACCCATGCCTGGTACCAGGACTTCCGGCCGCAATTTCTCGAGAACAGAGGCTCGATCCCGTCCGCGGTATGAGGCGTGTCGACCGGGAAGATGGGCCGGGCCGACCGCGGACCGAAGTCTTGGAGCGCGGGTTGTCGCGACAACCACCAGCGTTCGGCGCCCGCCGCGAGCCATGCCTTGGCGATGTCGCTCCGGATCGCGCCCCGGTCCTTCATGCGGCGCAGGACGCCGAGGACCAGCGAGCGCACCGCGGTGGGGGCCAGGGAGCCTAGCGCCCCGAACTTCTCCCGGATGCGCAGATGCGCACTGCGGCACGCCTCGTCCACGGTCTCGCGGCCCACGCCGACCGCGGCGGCGCGCGTACGTTCCAGGGTGCGGCCGATACCCGACCGGTAGCCGAGCTCGGCCAGGGTGTCCCAGCGCAGCCGCTGCGCGACCGCCTCCGGCAGCCGCGAGCCGGCCGGCAACCGGTCCTCGCGTTGCAGCGTCACGAAATCGCGCCGCCACAGCCGGTCGGGGGCGATGAACTCGCTGACGAAGCGTTCGTCGTCGAACGCCTCGGAGTTGACCTTCGTATCGCGCCACCACGCCTCCACCCTCTCGGGGAGGTCCGCCAGCGCGATGCCGTCGTGGCGTTCGACGACCTGGGCGATGGCCGCCCGGACTCCGACGCTGGCCGTCCGCGCCGCGAAGAACCCGGCGCGATGGGCGGCGTCCTGCACGTTGTCCGAGAAGGCGATCACCTTCCGGTCGTCGTTGTACCGCGACCCCTGGGCCTGACCCAGCGCAACGCTCAGCAGGCTGGTGGCGCGGGCGCCGACGATGATCAGCGCCTCGCGCGCTCCGCAGTACGGACAGTCGCGGCTCAGCCTCATCGAGCGGGACTCGCTGCGGCCACGGGACTCGACCGAGACGGGCCGAAAGACTCGGACGAGTCGTTCCGATTGGCAGCCGGTGCAGGTCGTGACGTCCGCGGCGTGGACCATGCCGCACGCGCCGCACACCGTCACGTCGAGGCCGCGCACGCCGGGTGGCGCGGCGGCCGGAAACAGGTACGCCACGTCGACGTCGCGGAGGAAGAACCGGTTGTAGAACACCCGCAGGTCGCCCTCGAGCCGCCGCTCGGCCGGACGCTTGACGGCGCCCCAGGCGGTGACGTGGCACTCGCGGCACTGGATGAGGGGCAGGTGGATCGAGGGCTCGTCCGGTTTCAGGTCGTCGAAGAAGCGCAGCCGCCGCGAGACCGTCGTCCCGTTCACTGCTCTCGCTCGCGCCGCGGCGGGCGGGCTCGTCTCGCGATCGTCTTCCGCCCGGGACTCCGCCCCACCGTTCGTCCCGCCCGTACGCCGGTCCGGCGATTCCTCGACCGACCCCTCGGTCGCTTCCTCGTGCAGGCTGCACACCATGCGCCGCAGCTCGCGCACCCAGAGATGCAGGCCGACCTGGAGAAACGGCCGCAACATACCTCCGCCGTCGGTCCCCTCACGGCGGCGCGCCACCGAGATCAGGGCGCAGAGCCCGTTCAGCACCCCCAGCGCCTCGCGGTCGTTCGCCGCCGGCAGACTGTGACGGAGCCGTGCGACGATGTCCGACATCGGCGTCGGGCGGCCGTCGAGCACGCGGAGCAGGTTCACGAACGTCGAGTGCTCGCGCAGCCGGTCCCCGAGGGCCAGCCGCCACCCGTCCGATGCGAAGTTCCCTTCGATCGAGCCTCCGAAGAAGAGCTCGTGCTGCGCGCGGATGAATGCCTCGGCCGTCGATTGTCCCTTCGGGTCCACGCGGGCCAGCAGGTCGTCGGCCGGATGCAGGTGCCGGCTGATGACCGCGTCGCCGAGAAAGGCGTCGATGCTCTGCCGGACCTCGCCGACGATCGCCCCCGGCTCGAAGGGCCGGTCGAAGATACGCGAGACATAGGCGAGCAGCTCCGCCTCGTCGCCCTCGCCGCCGAGGGTGGCCGACGTCCCGGCGCAGATCAGCTTGTCGCGCGACGCTCCGAGCCGCACCCGCAGCCGCCGGATCAAGCACGCAAGGTCGGTCCCCTGGGCGCCGTCGAACGTGTGCAGCTCGTCGACCACCAGATAGCGCAGCGTGTCCGGCCCGTTGTGCCGCCAGAGCCGGAAGTCGAACGGCCGGACCAGCAGGTAGTCCAGCATCTTGTAGTTCGTCAGCAGGATGTCTGGCGGCCGCTCGCGCAGCGTGTCCCGGTCGGTCAGCACATGGTCCCGGCCCATCGTCTTGTGGGCCGAGCGCTGCGGCTGGTTGTCGCGGCCAACGAAGACCCCCGCGGTGACCCTGCCGCGCAGCGCCGGCGTGCGGTCGATGGTCTGGGCGATGCGCCGCGCCTGGTCCGCCGCCAGCGCGTTCATCGGATAGACGAGGATCGCCTTGATCCCCGGCGTTCCGGCCCGCGCCCGGCAGTGGTCGAGGATGGGGAGGAGGAAACACTCCGTCTTGCCCGAGCCGGTGCCGGTGGCGACCACCGTCGACCGGCCGTTACCGGCGGCGAGCCGCGAGAACGCCGTGCGCTGGTGGCGGTACGGGGTGAACCCGAGGGGCACCTCCGGGAACGGCTCGCCGCCTTCGGGCGCCGGCTGGAACGGCAGGGCGATGGAGAGATACGGCCCCTTGGCGAGGTTGTCGGGCTGGGCGAGGAAGTCGTCGATGACGTGCGCCAACCCGGGATTCGACGGTCCGAAACCGGTGGCGAGGAAGTCGCGCAGGGCGCCGGTGACCTCGGCGGTGACGACGGAGGGTATCATGGGAGAGACGCCGGACGACCATCGCGACGGCTTGTGCGCGACCGCGAGCAATCGATCTCACAGTCTGGCCGCCTGACGATATCATGGCGCCCGGGAAGCAGGTGTCATCGGTCGAGGATGTGATGGCCGATCCGGAGTCGGCCGGCGCACTGTTCTACCTGGTTCCCCTGAAACCCCTCAAGGGCCGCGCGTCACGAGTCAACATCACCCTCGACGAATACCTGCTGGCCGAGATCGACGCCGCCGCCAAGCAGGTCGGCTCCAACCGGTCGAAGTTCCGGGCCGCCGCTGCTCGCAAGGCGCTCGACACCCCGTCGACCGTGGCATGACGAAGTCGGTGTCAAGCACGCGCAGCATGCCGGCGCCTCTGCGAGCGCACCGCGTCCACCTCTTCCTGAATCTCTGCCAGCGTCAGCGGCGGGAGTTCAGCCGCCGCCAGCTTGCCCGCGGCCTCCAGCAACTCCCTTGCTGCACGCCGACGAAGTGTCCCCGAATCATCGCCTCGACCGCGCTGGCCGCCAGAAGCCCGTGCCTCCTCGCCTCCTCTGCCAACTCCTCCGGCAATTCGATGGTGATCGTGGTCATCAGACCCTCCACAGCGGCGATGCGGTACTGGGCGCGTGACTGGCATGACGAGGACTACCCGCGAGGAAGCATCAAGGGCCGCCGCACCGGCGCCTTCCAGCAGGCATCGATTCCGGCGTCAGGGCGCACAACCGATCCAGGATGAAACGGTTGGGCAGGTCCGACGCGGCGTCGTAGTGAGTGCGCCGGCTGTGCCCGCCCGTGAAGGCGTAGCACTCCGCCCGGCCGTGGTTGTCGAGGAGGATGAGCACAGAATCGGGCCGGTCTGGCGACTTGAAGTGGATGGCAACCTCGGCGTTCTGCGTGGGATAGACGGTGGGTTCCAGTGGATACGCCGCCAGGGCGACGAGGATCCGCTCCGCCGCCGTCCTGGGGAAGCGGCCGATCGCCGGGAGGCGGTCTTCCGCGATCTCGTCATCGATGGCTTCCAGGGCTCGCAGGGCGGCCGACAGCCACGAAGACATCGACGTGAGTGATGGCCGGTGACCGACCTGAGGAAGCGGCATCGGGTCGATTCTCCCCTCATATGTCACGGACAGTCCCTCTATGTCGCGGACGGCGCCTCTCGCGCCGGTGTTCCGTCCGTCGAACGCGCCACGCCGGCACGCGGCTCCGCGTCCGGGCGCCCGAAGCGCTGCGTGAACGCCGTCCAGGCGGCCCGGCAGTCCGCCTCCCGGTCGTAGCGGTCGAAGGGCGTGGTGCTCGATCACGCGTTCGACGGGGCCGCTGGCAAGGGTGTCGTCGGTGATGCGCGGGTGATGACGCGCTCGCGGAGATCGGCGGACACCCTCCCAGCCGCCCGTCGAGGCTCAGGCCGATGACGAGGGCGGCGAGGACGTCGATCTTGACAGAAACGCGGCCGAGCCCATGGCCGGCTCGCAGACGGTGAGGTCGAGGATGCGGTCGGCTGGCATGTCGGGACGAACTCGTGCAGGTCGTACTTGACGACGTAGCGGATCAGCGACCTCCACCGGAGGGCTCCGCAGCCAACCACCCCAACTCCGCCGGCAACCCAACTCGCAATCCGCGAAACCGGTCGTACGCTGGAACGCCGGGCCTCGACGACCCTGCGGGTCGCTCTGCATCCAGGCGAGGGCCCAAGCGCAAGCTACTGAAGATTCGCTTCCAGGGCGTCCAGAAAACCGGGCGGGTACTTGAGATTCCCATCCCTCGCTCTTTCCGTGAATCCCCGGAGTGCCCGATCCGATAAGTCCGGCCAATGGTCCGTCGCGAACGCCGAAATCCGGCCCCGACGACGCCGTACAGGATACTCCGTTACCCCGACGGCGACTCTGCGCGTCTCCCGCCGACCGTCCATGTTCCAGGCCGCATCGGGCCACGTCCTCGGGTCGAGCGGCGCGTCTCCGGTACCATCGTAGCTGCCGGGCTCCGTCAACCGCTTGCCGATCCACTCGGCGACAGGTACGGACACCGCGTTGCCGAGCAGCCTCCACCTGTGCCGACCGGCCCTGCCGCGGAGCACCGACGTCCATCGTTCCGGAAAACCCTGAAACCGCTCCACCGCCTCGATCGTCGGCGTCACGACCCGTCCCGACGGCAGCAGCACCGCTGGCGGAGACGGAATCGCCAGTGTCGATCCCGCCTTCAACGGCGGAATCGCGTCCCCCGTCAAGCCGTGGCCGGTCCGACCCTCCGTCCAGTAGAATCCCATGGGACGGGCCGTATCGACTCCGGGCCAACTCGCGTCGCCGGCGTCATCGGCGAGCAGTACGTTTCGCGGATCCTCCGATGGACTGGCCACGATGAACACGCGACGTCGACGCTGCGGAAGGCCGAACGCCCGGCTGTTCACGACCCGATACGCCCACCGGTAGCCGAGCTTCTCGAGCCGCTCCAGGATGGTGTCGATCGCCGCTCCCCGCTTCAGATGCAGCATGAAGTAGACGTTCTCGATGACGACCCATCGCACCTCCCGCCGGTCCAGCAACTCGAACAGCCTGTTGACGACCGCGCTCTTCCGGCCCTCGATCCCCTTCTTGTCGCCGGCCATGGCCAGGTTCTGGCACGGGAATCCGGCCGTGATCACCTCCGTTTCGCTCGGCAGTTCGTCGATCGTCCCGACGTCGCCGTGCAGCCGCACCCGCGGCCAACGCCGCCGAAGCACCAACGCCGCCTGCTCGTCCTTCTCGCACAGCAGAATCGCGCGATGACCGACTCGATCGAACCCCAACTCGAAGCCGCCGACCCCGGCGAACAGCCCCGCGACCAACATGACGTTGCCCCGTCACTCCCATAAACTTCGCTGTGCCAATGACTTACGGCCCTCCATCCGCGACCGCCGTGCCCGACGATCACCGACTCGAGCAGTCCATCGACGACCTGCACCGAGCCTGCGGAGTCTACACGATGCCCACCGTGGTCGGCTCGATCCTCGACAACGTCGGTTGGCGCGCCACCGCCGACCTGACCAACGCTCGGATGCTCGAACCCGCCGCTGGCGACGGCGCATTCCTCGTGCAGGCGGCAAAGCGCCTCGTAGCGTCCTTCCGCTCGAGAGACATTGAGCCGACCATTGCCCGCCTCCGGCCGCGCATCACCGCGTTCGAACTGCACCCGGGCGCCGCTTCCGAGGCCCGAAGCCGAGTTCGGACCGCGCTCCGGGAGATGCGGCTCCACCACGGGACCGCCGCCGCGTGCGCCAAGGCGTGGATTCGCAATGCCGATTTCCTGTTGTCCGAGCAACCGGCACCGGACCACACCCACGCCGTCGGCAACCCGCCCTATATGCGCTGGTCCAGAATACCCGCCTGCCTGAAATCCATCTACGACCGCCGCCTTCCGGGGCACGTCACCCGAGGCGACCTGTTCCTGCCCTTCCTCGACAGAGCCTTCCGGTCGCTGCAGCCGGGCGGCAAATGCGGATTCCTCTGCTCGGACAGGTGGATGTACATGGCGTTCGGCGAGCGTTTTCGCCAAGAGTGGATGCCCTGGCTCGACATCCTCTCCAACGACTCCGTGAACGCCTCCGACGTCTTCGACCAGCGCGTCGACATCTATCCGACAATCCTGATGGCGTCCAAGCGCTCGACGCCGAAGACCCGCCGTCCCGCGTCCGGGCGGAACGCCGGCCGTACCCTCCACGAGCTCCACTACGTCATCAAGGCGGGGCCGGCTCTCGGACATGCGCCCGCGTTCGTGGTCCAGCCCGACGAAGACGACGTCGAGAGCGACCTCCTCCAACCGTGGATCCACAGCTCCGAGGTTCTGGACGGTTCCATCCAATGGACCGGGCGTCACGTCGTCGTCCTCTTCGACGACGACGGCCACTTGCGCGATTTACGCCGCTTTCCGCGGCTCGAACGTCGTCTCCACAGGTTCATGCCCGAACTGACCAAGCGCTGGATCGTCCGCAACGGCGCCCCTTGGTACCGGACGATAGACAGAATCCGGGCTTCCGACTGGTTGCGACCGAAACTCCTCGTTCCCGAGCTCGCGAAAGTCCCGCGGATCGCTCTGGATCACTCCGGCGCAGTGCCCTCTCATGGCACATACGCAGTTTTCGCACCGGACGATCGCGTCGAGGACCTCTACGAAGTACTCCGAGACGGAGGCCTCGCCCAAGCCCTCGATGGCATCGCGCCACGCCTCAAAGGAAACTACACCCGCTGCTATAAACGGTTCCTCGCGAGAATTAGTATTCCCGTCAACTGATCTTGTGCAGCACCTTCTCGATCATCTCGTTGTAACGCCGGCCGTGACCAGTGCTCGAGCCGTCCTCGAAAAGGTCCCGTATCAGACTATCGACTCCACCCTGATGTCCGTGCACCGCGGTTATCATGGCAATGAACATTTCAGTCCAGTCCTCCGCAGGGACCGGAAACGCCGGATAGCTGTCGGGCAGCCACTGCGGCAGAAACCCCTTCTCCGCATTCAGCGCATCGACTGCGCCCATTGCCGCCAGACGCGATTTGCTCAACTTCGGCGTCAACTGAACGTGAGAGTATCCGTGACGACCTGCTGCCGAACATTCGAATCTGAATGCGAGGCAGTTCTTGTCTTTTCGGTCGACCAACACGAACAGGAGCAGCGCTTCCAACCGTCCGCCCGTTGTCTTGGGCAGAAAAAAACACCATTCAAAATCACTGCCTCCATGGCGAGGCGTCGGTATGAACTGAGGATCGGCATGCCGCCCGTCGACCGTGAACTCGACATCCTGACTCTGTTCTGCGATGCCGTTGCACAAGCACAGTCTCGCCGTCTTCTTCAGAGCCGCATCAGCTTCCCTCCAGTCGTGCAGTCCCTTCCGGGAATACGCCAGCATCAACCTCTTGAGATCATCAGGCATTCTTCGTCTCGAAAACAAAGACCTGAACTCATTACTTTGCAAGTCGACTCTTGGGCACGTATTGCTTCCGCGGAAGATACGCGATGTGACGTCGGTTCCAAGAACCTTCGAATTCGACTGCGAACTCCAATGTCGCCGGCGCATCCTCGTCGTCGGACACGTGCACAAAAAGAGACGAATCCTCGCAGAATACAGTATCGACCCATGGTGTATCGGCACGATAAAACATTTTGTTCAATTCGGCGTCGGCCTTCAAGTCCCTCCACCAAAAACACGGCTCGTTGGTCCAGATGCGTTGTATGCACTCAGCTCTGGTTTCTCGAAGATGACTCATGTAGATCTCGTTCGATAGTCCGTATGGCGGCTTTCTTGCCATGACTGCGCTGTTCCAGGATTGCAGCTCGTCGCCCCGCGACCCGAGGAGAAACGGCATGCGCATCAGAAGGTGGGGCAGGTCTACCAAGCAGTCCTGTGGACCCAATAGATCGCGTCTTATCCAGCCTTCTATTTCTCCCGCGACCACTCGCGACACACCGTCGCGCGCACGCTCATCCGTCGATGCTCTTTTGGCTAGATTCCTTCGATCGGCCACATTCGGAAGAGAGCGGCATGCCGTCAGAAAGAATTTTCGGAAGGTGACAGATCGCGCCCGTGCCGCCTCGGGCGACAAGGCGCCCCTTGCGTGCCGGGACAGGTAGGTCGTCGCGGACGTAGGGAATTCCATCGACGAAAGGACCTTTTGGTCAAGGCTCTCCGCAAGGAATCGAATCTGTTTTCGGCGACGGCCCGGCGCGTCGTTCAAAGCAGGCCAGTACCAAGGCAGGAAGCCACCGGCCGCATCCTGTGGGTTGCCGGTCCACAGGCCCGGATTCTCCAGATGTGTATCGTTCACAGCAATATCGGCCAGCGTCTGATGGTCTCCCACGAGGTAGCGTAGATCGAAGTCCACGTGAGGATTCTTGTTGAGCGACACCAGATACGGGATCTTCCCGAACGCGCGAACGTAGCCGGCAATGGACTCGGCCGTATGGCGCGCCCCTGCAATTCTGAGTTCCGAAAGATTGTTGTCGAGAATTGCCATGTCGAAGGGCTGTCTAAAGGCGGACCGCCCGTCGTTCGTGCGTGCCTCTGACCCGTGCGGACTCTTCAGCACGCATCGTGCGTGGGCGAAAAGATCCTCGATGGCCTCCGTCAGTCGCTTACCGGCAACGAGTTCGACTTGATGGCGGGTGGCGGCTTCGATTGCGCGGAGGGTCGTGGCGCCCCTGCTTTCGATGTCGTCGCAGACGAGAATCTTCACTTGTCGGCTCCTCTCCACGATATTTCGAAGGTCGTCGTGAATCCCGGTATCGGTTTCACGAACGCGGCTTGCGCGCTACGGCGCTGGGCGATCATCCGTACGATGGCCAAGCCAAGACCCTGACCGCCTATGGCAATGGATCTGTTCCCGGGGCTGATTTGCAGAAGGCGCTGGAACGGCTCGAACAGGGCTTCGGATTCCTGCAAGGGAAGACCGATGCCGACGCCGGTGTCGCTGATTCGCAGCCATTCGCGTCCACGGGCCCCGCGGCCGCCCTCGAAGACGATGGAAGCCTGCTCCGAGTCGAGCATGGCGTTCCAGGCGTTCGTGAGGATATTCTGCAGCATGGCGCTCCACTCGGCGAAGGAGCCGAGGGGGAAGCGCAGATGCTCGGGAACGTCGCGAGTTTGGAAATCGACCCGGCCCATCAGGGATCTCAACCCGCGCACCACTTGGCGAGCCACGGCGCGGACGCGAAGGCGGTCGGTCGCCTCCCGATCCTCCGCGACCAGCAGGGGGTCGAAGAGCTCTCGGAGGGCAGCGACCCGGTGCGCGCCGGCTGCGATATCGTCGGCGGTCGCCCGCAGTTCCGGCAGTCGGGAAGCGGCGGCAATCGCCCGCAATCGGTCGGAGACCTGCTCGAGCAGCACGAGCTCTCGCGCCAGTTCGTGATTGAGTGCGAGGGCCGTCATGCCCGCCGTCGCGAGCGGGGCCAACAGTACAGCGCGTTGATCGAGGTGTCCCTCTTCGCGCTCGGCCGCCTTGGTCGCGGCAACGACCTCGCGGCGTATTTCCTGAAAGGCGGGCCGCGGAATCTCGGCCTCGTTGCGGTCGATAGCGGCGATGGCACGGCTGAAGATCCTGGAGGGGGGCTCCTTGGCGCGTCGTCTCTCGCTCGCCTGCAGGGAGAGGAGCTTGAAGCGGTTGGCGTAGAAGTCGAGAGAGAATCGGACCAAGTCGCGAAGTTGTTCGAAAGCGGCGTTGTCTGCTAGCCGGTCGCGACCGGGCTGAATCTGAAGGCATTGACCGGGCCGAGCTTCGGCCTGCTCGGTGGCGGCACGCCGGGCTTCGGCCTGCTCCGCAGCGGCGCGTTCATGGTTGGTGTCGATCTCCACGATGCCGAATATTCTGCCCGGAGCGGGGAGGTCGAGCAGGTACGGGGCGTCGACCTTCAGACGCGAAGGAAGCAGCGGCGAGGTGACTAGTCGGCGACCCTGGTCGACGGCGATCCTGAGCCAGTCTTGGTCGGGGCCGTAGTACGGGAGTCGAAACCCCGCATCGTAGACGGAAACGTTGCCGAAATTCCGCAGATAGTCCCTCATCTCGGCCACGGGTATACCGCCGGGTTGGCGGCGCTCGGGCTTGAAGATCAGGATTTCGAACCGGGCGCGGTCCACGACGGACGACTCGGAACCCGTCGATCTGGGTCGTCGGGGTGCGGCGACGGGCAACGCAACGGTCTCGCGAAACGACGTGGCCGTCTCGAGGTATTTGGGATAGTCCTCCTTGAATTCGACCGTGATGGCGGAGGTGGGGGTGCCTCGGCCGTCCTCGATGGCGCCGGTGATTCGCGCCTTCCAATTCTCGAACAGGGCGTCGTGGAACTTGTCGAACGCGACTCTGGCCCCGTCGATTCCGGGAGCGTCGAGCTTAACGTAGAAATCCTGGGCAGTACCCGCGTCCGAACGGCGGTCGGAGCGGCGAAACGGAGACTGAAGCATCCATACGTCTTGGCCCAGCCTCTCGATTTCGGTGGCGTTCCATTCGGAGCGAAGTTTGCTCAAGACGATTCTCGTTCCGGTCCGCTGGTCGTCGGGGTAAACGAGGCTGTCGGAGCGCATTTCCCAGAGCACGGCGACGGTGTCGAGATCGGATCCGTGTTGGATGTTCGTCCAGTCGACGAAAGCGTACAGATGGCGCGAGGAGTCGTCGAGCGAAGTACTTTCGAGAGTCATTTCGTCGGCGAGGAACTGCACCGACAGGCGCCCGAGACCCTTCGAACCGGTCATGGCTCGGCCGAGGCGTGGGGAGGCCGGCGCCGCGGTCTTGTGCGTCGTTCCGATGCGCAGCCAGTGGCGGTGGAAATCCTGCTCGGACATGCCATGGCCGTTGTCCCAAACCACGATCCGGTCGTCGTCCAGCTCGATCCGGCAGTCGATCGCGTCGGCGTCGTAGGCGTTCTTGACGAGCTCGGCCAATGCGATGTAGGAACGACCGATCAAGCGGTCGCCGAGTTCTCGCAGCAACGCGGCGTCGACGGTGAAGGTGGTGGATTGCACGCTTCAACCTCGACCTGGTTGCGAGGGTTGACGGAGGGACGTGGGCCGGAGAATCACTGAACCGGGAGCTCGTACCGATGGGGGGCAGGAAGCAAGGCGGCGATGACGGAGCGGTGGACCCGGCGCGGTCGGAGCTGATGCGCCGGGTTCGGGGCAAGGACACCACGCCGGAACGGGCGGTTCGGCGGGTCGCGCATGGCTTGGGATACCGCTTTCGGCTGCATCGGCGCGACTTGCCGGGCACCCCCGATCTGGTTTTTCCGCGCCTGCGCAGGGCGATCTTCGTGCACGGGTGTTTCTGGCATCGGCACGAGGGTTGCGCGCGAACGACGACTCCGAAGACGCGTGCCGCGTATTGGCGAGAGAAATTCGAGCAGAACATCCGCCGAGACCGAAGGAATCTGGCGGCGCTCCGACGTCTGGGTTGGAGCGTGTTGGTGGTGTGGGAGTGCCAGACTTTCGAGCGAACGGAACTTCTCGCGAAGTTGTCGCGATTCCTGGACGATGGAAGCGGTCAACCGGGGGTGCGGTCATGACGCGGCCTCCGAGGCCAGGCGGGGGCGCGGGACCTCGCCGCGGGAATCGAAACGCGAAGGGAGCACTCTCCACGCCGTGCGGTATTCCTGCTCGCGGTCGCAGCGGTCGAACGGGGCGTGGTACTCGATCACGCGTTCGACGGGGCCGCCGGGGAGCGTGTCGTGCAGGATGCGCCGGCTGATGACGCCCGCGCGGAGGTCGCGGATGTCCTCCCAGCCGAGCGCGGTGTCCGACCGGGTGACGCCGTCGGGGCGGCGTAGGGTCCAGGCGGTGTCGCCCTTGACCGCCTTGCGGGGCAGGCCGACGCCGGGCAGGCCCTTGGAGACGGTGAAGACGATGCGGCCGTTGGCGTCGTACCAGGTATCTGCCTCGTACTGGCGCATGACGGGGAACTGCACGCGGTAGATGGTGAGCAGCTCGTCGAGCGTCAGGCCGAGGGCGAGGGCGGCGAGGACGTCGATCTCGACGAGCGCCTGCCGGCGGGTGTAGTCGGTACGCAAGGCGACGTGGCGGTCCCACGTCGGGGGCAGCGCATCCCAGTCGTGGGGCAGGCGGGGGTCGGAGCGGGTCCAGGCGTCGGTGTGGAAGTGATCGGTGGACGCGCGGCGCGGCGCGGGCGGCTCCCCACCGGCACCGCCGTCGCCTGCCGGCTTGGCGGTTCCCACTTCCCCCGAAGGGGGGAGTGGCGGAAGGGTGGCGCACATCTCTGACCACAAGTCGGCGTAGTGCGTGGTCAGGCAGTTGAGGCGCAGGGTGCGAAGCCATAGCGCGCCGCGCAGGCCGGGGTGGCAGTCGTCGGTGAGGATCGGCAGGCGGCTGAGCCATGCGCGCTGGACGTGGCCGGTGCCGGTGCTCTTGATGAAGAAGTCGAGGACGAGGGACATCGACAGGGCGGCGAAGTCGAGGCACGCGGCCGCATCGCGGAAGACGCTCGCAACAGCAGTGTCTATATGCGCCACCTCCTTCGGGACAAGGGCGGCGATAAGCGTCCGTTCCCTGGTGGGACCGACCATTGCCCGACTCAGGACGCGGTAGTACGCGGTCACGCGCCGGGGCGCCGTCTCGCCGGGCTCGCGCCACGGCACGCGGGGCGTACGGCGTCGGTAGACTTCCGACTCGCAGGCAGCTACGTAGTTGGTGCGCGGCAGGTAGTCGTCCGGGAGCGCGGTGAGGTCGAGGACATCGTAGTGGCTGTTCTGGGTGCACTTGGTCCGCGGCGTCTTGCTCAACGGGTTGCCGACGAAGAAGTGCGGACCGGACACCACGACCGCCGCCGCGTCCGTCGGGAACCGCGTTTCGCGACGAATCGTACCGTCGCGCTTGGAGCCGCTCTCGTGCCAATGGCGGGTGACGCGGAACCGCTCGCGGAGATCGCCGAGCCGTTGCGGATGGGCGGCCAGCTTCCGCAGCACGGCGAGCAGCGTCTGCGCGTGCAGCGCGGGTAGTCGCGCCCGCACGGGCGGTGTGCCGGGCTCGTCGTACAGCGTCGCGAAGCTCCGGAGTGCGCCCTGATCGACGTCCACGACGCGGTCCGCATGTCCGGCGGTGTTCCAGTCGTCGGCGTCGTCCTTGATGCCGGGCACGCCGCCGCCGCCGGCGTGCTCGATGCAGGCGTCCACGGTCGCCGGGGCGAACAGGTTGGCGACGTGCTTGAAGTGGGGCGCGGAGCGCGGCCGGCCGTGGATGTTGATGCTGAAGGGTGTTTCGTGGTGCACCTCCGCGAACAGCTTCTTCTCGTTCTGGAACTGGAAGTGCGACCGCAGCCTCGCGTACAGCGCCGCCCGGAACGCCCCGCCCTTGGGTTCGTCGTACACGCTCTCCGGGTGCAGCAAGCCGGCCACGCCATGACGGCTCTTGATCATCCACGCCTGCGGCAGGAAGCACTTGTACAGGTTCGGATGCCCCACGAGCAAGGGGTAGTTCTGCCTCGCGCTCAGGAAGCTCTGCGTGGCCTCTACCTGCTCCAGTTCGCCGAGCCAGACGTCCCTCAGGCCGCGGGCGGCGGTCGGTGTTGATTCGGCGCCCGGCACGGACCGGGTGGGGCCACTTGGTGGGCTGAGCGCGCTCGCGCAGCCGCCGGCGGCAGATCGCCCCACACCAGCGCTTGTCGCGAGACTCACGCTGGCGCTCGCGCGACGCTCAACTGCCCCGGCCGCGGGGACTGTCGCGAACGGTCGTGGTGACTCGGAGGCAATCGCCACACCCCGCCAGCGCTCGAGAATCCCTCTCCGCAGCGCCGTGATCTCCGTTGCTGATCGCCGCCGCAACACGACCAGGGGGTTGTAGTCCCCCAGCACCGCGCCTTCGTCCCACTCCACCCTGATCCACGGCGGGTTGCCGAGCACGAGGTCGAAGCCGCCTCGAACCGAGCCGTCGGCCCGCGCACCGTAGAACACATCGGCGAACGCGAGCTCCCAGTGGTGGAAGCGATGGCGCCGAGCGAGGTCGTCGACGAACCGCAGGCGCGGGAACTGCTCGAACAGCTTCTCCAGGTCGAGCATGCCGATCGCGTCGGTGATGCGTTGCGCGATGTCGGCGGCGTGCTCGGCGTACTCGGCGCCGAAGAGGTCGGCGGTCTGGTGGGGACCGACTCCGGGTTGGTAGACCGACCCGGTGAGCACGAGGGAGATCTCGTTGAGGAACTCGTCGCGGTCGGGCAGCTCGTCGGCGTCGCGGATGGGCCAGAACCACAGGGCGCACCAGTAGTCCATGACCAGCTTCAGGCGGCGGTAGGGGCCGGCGCTGCGGGTGTCGCGGCTGAAGACGCCCTGGTTGCGGATGTCGTCCTTCCAGGCGTTGGCGGTGCGGCGGTCGTCGGCGTCGCGGCGGCCCCAGACCGGCAGCGCGTCCTCGGTCGCCGCGCGGTCGCGGGCGAGCTGTTCGGCGTGCAGCGCCCAGAGGGCGTCCACGCGGTCAGACAGCGCTTCGAGCTCGGCGATCTGCCCGTCGCTGAAGGGCTGGAAGAAGCGCTTGCGCCAGTCGGCGATGCGCGCGAAGCACTCGGGTTCGAGCGCCTTGGCCGCCTTGTCGGCGTAGGCGGCCATGCCGGGGTCGGGCAGCAGGAAGTGGTAGACGGCATCGGCGGGGCGTTGCGGCGCGCGCGTCTCGGCGGGGTCGCGTGCGGCGGCGGCGTCGATGTCGGCACGACTTCCGGTCGACGAGGGGCGCGCCCCGTCCGGCGGGGCGACGCGCTCGGGGGCGTGGTTGAACCAGAGCGCGGACTTCTTGTTCTCCGTTCCGAGCATCGTCGTCGGGTACACCTGCCGCCGCGCGCCGACCAGCGAGTTGCCGCAGACGAGCTGGTAGCCGAACCAGGGGACGTGCCCGCCACGGTGAATGCAGTTCAGCCAGAGGGAAACCTCGGCCAGCTCGCGGGCGACCGGGTTCAGGTCCACCCCGTAGACGTTGCGGTCCGCGATGTAGAGCTTCACGTGCTGCAACTCGTCCGCGTACACCGCGTGCGGGATCCGGTCGCCAAGCTCACTCTGCTTGCGCTCCAGGTACTTCTCCGCAAGTTGATCCACCGCCTCGTTCAGGAATGCGGCCGAGCCCATGGCGGGCTCGCAGACGGTGAAATCCAGGATGCGGTCGGCGGGCATGTCGTCCGGGATGAGCTCTCGCAGGGCGTACTTGACGACGCAGCGAGTGAGAGACTCCGGCGTGTAGTAGCTCGCCGACTTCTGCCGGTCGCGGCCGGCGAGGCGGTAGATGAAGCGGCCCCGCGGATGGACACGGAGCTTTCGGTGGCCCTCGTCGTCGCGGTCGTAGACTCGCTCCTCTTCCTCGTAGTCGTCGAGATCACGCGCCGGCACGAACCACGCGCTCCTGAGCGGGTCGTCCGGTTCTCCCGCTTTCTTGACCTCGTAGAGGTCCTCCTCGGCGAAGAAGCCGCGGTACGAGAGCAGCGCTTCGTAGACCGCGCCGAGCTGGTTGATGCCGAGCTGCGCGTAGGAGATGCGCCCAGGCCGGCGACGCCGGCCCTTCGCGGGTCGGGTGAGCGACATCAGGCGGATCACCTGCTGGAGCACCCGGTTGCGCAGCTTCACGCGGTCGAGCAGCGGCGTCGAGCCTTCCCGGAACAGCGCGCTGTCGAGGGCGCGGATGCGGAAGCCGTGGTGCAGGTGCGTGCCCGGTTCCGCCGCAAGAAGGTCCGCGGCGCCGCCTCGTTGCGTGCCGTCGAAGCCGTCCCGGATCAGGCCGAACAAGGTCTGGACGGCGTGGTGCAGGTAGTAGCCGTCGAGCGACTCCTCGCTGGTCAGCTGCACGATCTCGAGGTCGCGCAGGTGCTCCAGGCTGTACCCCTTGAGGTAGGTCTCGGAGTCCATCGGCGCGTAGCCGAGATCGGGGCGCGCCTCGATATAGAAGAGGAACAGCAGCCGGTACATGTAGCGCAGGCATTCCCGCCCGAGCTGTCCGGCGAGCGCGTCGTCGGGGCGGTCGTAGACCCTGTCCCTGAGCACCTCGCGCAGGTAGCGGATGGCCTCGTTGCCGATCAGCTCGATCGATTCCCGCAGCGCGTACTTCAGGTCTTCGGAGACCGCGAAGGCGTGCTTGTGGCTGTTCTCGTCGAGGCTGTCGAGCAGGCTCTGGCCGTCCGGCGGCAGCAGGCAGTCGCGGTGGAGCAGCGCGGCGGCGGCCTTCAGCGTGGCGTCCTCGCGGCGGCCGAGAATCTCGTCGAGGTCGAAGCGCAGCAGCCGGTTGTGCGTCCACTTGCCGCGCTCGATGAGGAGGACGCGGCTGAACGAGAGCACCAGCAGCCAGCGCGGCGGGTGGTCCTGACCGAAGATGCGGCGGGTGACGACCTCGTCCCACGTTTCGCGCAGCAGCACCTCGGGCGGCGGCGCCTCGCCGTGGAACTGAAGCCGGTGCGGCTTGAGCTTGAGCGGGTCTTCGCCTTCGGCCTCCGCGTCGTAGGCGCCGAGCGCGAGCAGGGCGGGGGCGCCGGCCTTGCCGCCCGCGGAGCAGAGCACGGGCACCTCGTCGCCGTCGTCGAGTGGATGATTGGCGGGGGCCCACTCGTAGGCGAGCGCGGGCAGAAGGTGCCGGAACCACTCGCGTTGCAGGGTCAGCCGCTGTCCGCTGCGGCGCTCGCGATCGAAATCGCGGCGGAACCGCACGTAGTCGCCGGCCAGCGTTCGCAGCGCCGCGTAAGGCGTCTGTCCACCACCGGCCTCCGCGGATTCCCGCCAGCGGTCCACGGTCGCCCGGATGTCGCCGCTGAAGATCTCCGACAGATAGTGGTGGCTGTAGAACTCGTTCTCGTTGTGGATGCCGGTGAAGGTGGCGGCGGTCGCGGCGGGCATGAGTCTACGCGTCATCCAGGTCTCGAGCGTGGCCTTCAATCGAACGGCTCCCGTTCCTCCAGCGGCAGCAGGTCACGGTCCAACTCCTCCATCGCCTCGTAGAAGTCGTCCGTGAAGCGCGTGCCGTTCTTCCAGTAGTCGTCCCAGTCCTTGAACCGAGCGGGGCCGGCGGGCGCGGTGTCCGCCGCCCTTGCGCGGATCTTGCCGGGCCACCGCCGTCGGCATCCGTTGCTCCGGCGCTCCTCTTCACGTCCTTCCCCTCGGGGGGTGTCCAGCCGACGACACGTGGCTGCAATCTGTCTCCCTGAAACATATCATCGGCCCGCCGATTCGCCCGTCATCACGCAGACGACCTTGATGTACGGCTGCGGCTCGGTGGTCATGGTGTCCTGGACCCACTCCAGGTACTCGTCGAAGATCGTGTCGATGTCGCGCTGGCCGCGTTCCTGACGGGCACGCTTGAACGTCTCCGCCTGGTTCGACCGTTCGAGCTGCAGCTCGAGCTGGCGAAGCTGGCGCGTCTTGAGCTTGTCCAGCGCCCTCAGCTCGTCGTTCAGCTTGTCGTTGATGCGGTCCTCGAAGTCGCGCCGGCGTTCGACGGCCCACTGGCGGGCTCGCGCCACCGCATCCGGCAGCAGGCGCTGGAGGGCAGCGAGATCGACCCGCCGGCCACGGTTCGCGACCCCGTCGCGGCCGAAACCGGTGCGTGCGAGCACGTCCTCGAACGGGACTACAGCCTCGTAGCGCGCTCCGCGGTATGCCACCGCGATCCACTCGTAGAGCAGCGGGTGACTCCGTCGGTTGGGGACGAGCCCCGAGAGGACGAACAGCGTCTCGTCCCCCGCGAGCCCTGGCACGCCGGCCAGCACCGGCGCCTCGTGCCGCCCGAACGTGGCGAGCATGCGGTCGTTCAGCCAGCCCACCACCGGGTTCAGGCGCCAGAGGTAGTGGACGCTCGGCCACGCCGTCTCCTCGCGGCGGCTGTCGGCGATTGCGTCGCGCATCCGGTTGCGGTCCGCGGTCAGCGCGAAGCGACCGTTCTCCGGCAGCACGTCCCGCGGGAAGTAGCCGAAACGGCGCCGCAGATCCTCCGGTGCGTCCAGCGTCAGAACGGTGCCGGTCACATCGCTCTCGAACCGCAGCGCGCGGTCCTTCTCCCGCAGCCGGTGCAGGGCCGCTTTGCAGTAGGCGAGATCGGTCTCGAACAGCGACGTCGTCGCCGGGGACAGCTCCTGCGTATCGGGGGACGGCTCGTGGGGACGCCTGGTGCCGAGAAACAGCGCCAGGAGGTCGTCTCCTTCGCTGGCCGCCGGGCTCAACCGTGCGTCGAAGCGTTCCGCCCGCTCCCCGGCCGCGATCGCGTCCCTTGTGATCTCCTCCTCGGCCTCGATGTCGTAGACGCGCATGAAGGCCGACGGATCGCCGATGTTCCGATGGGCCTGCTCGTCCTTCTCGGCCAGCACTTCGAGGATGCGCGTGTCGCCGCGAATCGTCTCGTTCGCGCTCTCCGTCACGAGGTAGACGATGTGCGGGGTCCGCTCCTGCCCGTAACGGTCCACCCGGCCGTTGCGCTGCTGGAAGACCATGAGCGACCACGGCATGTCGAAGTGGACGAGCCGGTGGCACTGGTAGTGCAGGTTGATGCCCTCGGACGCGACGTCGGAGCAGATCAGCAGGCGCATCGGGCGCGCCGCGTTGCCGAAGTCCTCGACCACGCGCTGCTGGTCGACGTCGCTCAGACCGCCGTGGAGCATCTCGACCTGGTTGTCGCGGAGCCGCAGGTCCGTCGAGAGCCGATCGCGCAGCCACTTCAGGGTCTCGATGCGTTCCGTGAACACGACCAGGCGATCCTGCGGGTCGTTCCCGTTCCACTCGAACGGCTTGCCGTCGCGGATCGCGGCGAGCAGCGCCCGGTACTTGGCGTAGTCGTCCGGACCGATGGCCTCGAGAGCCTGGCGCAGAACCTGCAACGACTCGACTTCCGCCGCTACCGGTGCGTTCGGCGACTCGGTGAGCTCCCGTTCTCGTCGGCGAGTCCTCTGGTCGACGCTCGCGATACAGGCGGCCGGGCTGGAGAACAGCCCCTTCTCCAAGGTGACGAGGAAGAGGTCGCGGCGTGTCGACCCGGTCCCCGCCGCCGCGGATCGGGACGAGGCCAAGCTCACCGCGAGCAGAGCCTCGTAGGCGGCTTCCTCCACGGCAGAAGCAGGAAACCGGCGCCGGACGATCTCCCGGTCGCGGAAGGCATTGCGGACCTGGTTCCGGATGTCCTTCTTGAAGCGTCGGATGACAAGCCCCTTGTCGCGGAAGTCCTCCTTCGTGTAGTCGTCCGGGTCGGCGATGGCCGTCGCGTCGAGCATGTTCACGAGGCTCGCGAAGCTGCGCGCCCGACCGTCGTGCGGCGTTGCCGACAGCATGACGAGCGTGTCTGACCGCCGCGCCAGCAGGCGGGCGAGGCGGCTGCGCAGCGAGGTCCGCCCCGAGCCACCAGCGCTCGCGCTCCCGGCGCCCCGGTCCGGCGACGTTGTGCGCCTCGTCGATGACGATGATGTCCCAGTAGGCCTGCTCCAGGTACGTGCGGTACTCGGTGTCCTGCTTCAGCGTGTCGATCGAGATGATCGCCTTGTCGTAGTAGTGGAACGGGTTGTGGCTGGTCGGGATGCGGCTGCGCACCCGCTGGATACCGATGGAATCGAGCCGGGTGAGGGGGATGGTGAAGCGGTTCCAGAACTCCTTCTGGAACTGCGTGAGCATGCTCTTGACGGCCAGGACCAGGATGCGGCGGCCCCGGCCGCGGGCGACCAGTTCGCTGACGAGGATGCCCGCCTCCAGGGTCTTCCCCAGCCCCACCGCGTCCGCGATCAATATGCGCTGCCGCGGCTGGCGCAACGCCTGCCGGGCCGGCTCGAACTGGTAGGGCGCGGGATCCATCGCCGCGCCGTGGGCGACGTGGATGCGCTCGTCGTTCGGGACCGCCTGCCGGAGCTGGCTCTCGACGTATAGCCGACTGTCCGCGAAGCCGGGCGATTCGTCCGGCACAAGCCGGGTGTCGGCGGGATCCAGCACCTGGATGTCGGACTCCAGGGTGGTGAGGAAGATCGCCTCGCGCTCCCGCACCAGCTCCGAGACGCCGTCGCAAACGAGCTGATACCCGCCGTCCGGCGAGCGGTCGACGCGGCGGATCACCCACTCGGCGTCGCGGATCACGACGCGGGCGCCGGGCGCCAGCACCGGGCCTGCGCTGGAGGTGGCCACGTCAGGCATGGCTCGCGGGAACCGCGCCGCCGTGACGCCGTAGCCCTGTTGGCATCATGTTCGCCGTTGCGCTCACCGGCGAATTGTAGCTTCGACCAGCGATCGGCGGTCCGGCTGGTTCTGGAGAAATCGCCAACAATGCCGAAGTGTCGATGAACATCAGCGGGGCAGACCGTTCTCGTCGTGTCCGAGAATCTCGTCCGCCGGGCGCGGGTCGAGCGCCACTCACCCTCGCGCCGGCGGCGCGCCAATCGGCAGCAGCCCGGGTGTCGGCAAGGGGCTCGTCCTGACGACCCCGTCGAGCTCGGGATAGCGCGCCACCATCTCCTCGCGCCAGACTCCCGGCGCCTCCAGGCCGAGCTGGTGCTTGAGGGTGACGGCGTTGGCGACCGACTTCGCGGCGAAGTGGTTGTTCATGTAGAGATGGAGCCGCTTGACGAGACGGGCGGCGGCGTCCGCGGTGTCCCGGAACGGCCGCAGCTCCGGTTCCGAGTAGTGGTAGTCGTAGCGCTCCTCGACGTTGTCGTGGCGCCACCACTTGCGGGCGTTGCGGCCGTGGAGCCGCATGTAATAGAAGCTCTCGACGTTCGGGAGGTAGTTCTGGGCGATGGACAGCCGGAACTTCGGCTCGTCGATCTGCACCCAGGCCGCGCCGAGCCCGTTCAGCAGCCGGAGGGTGCCGGCGACGTCGTCGCTCCAGCTCCGGTGCCGCAGCTCGACCGCGACGGGGCAGTCCGACAGTGCCTCGATCAGCCACGCGAGATGATCGTGGGCGGCGGTATCGTTCCGGAAGCTGGCGGGGAACTGCGCCAGCAGGACGCCGAGCTTCCCCGACTCGTGGAGGGGGGCGATGGCGTTGCGGAAACGGTCGACGTCGCCGCGGTCCACCTGCGTGTCGCGGCTGCCGGTGGCGGCCGCGAACATCTTCGGGTGGGTGAACTTCTGGTACAGCTTGACGGAGAAGGTGAAGTCGTCGGGGGTCCGGCCGGCCCAGGCCTCGGTGACCGCGCGGCGCGGCACGCCGTAGAACGTCGAATTCACCTCGACCGTGTCGAAGTGCTCGGCGTAGTACGCGAGCTCGTCGAAGCCCCGCGGTCGATGGCCTCGTCCGCTCGGCGGATAGAAGATGCCGTCCCAGGCCCCGGCCCCGCCCGGGTAGTGCCACCCGCTGGTGCCGATGCGAATCTGGCGCCCGGCCATGGGCTCCATTGTACGTTCGCCGCGGCGGCGCGCGGGGATGCGCAACCAGGAGCGGCAGGGTGACCACCGCTCCCCGGGCGTCATGCCCGCGGGAGCGGCTTGCAGGGCTGAACGCGGGGGTTACCGCGAGGTCCCTCCCGACGTCGCCTCGGCCGCCTGCCTCTCGAGATTGCGGTTGATCTCGAGGATGTGGCGGATGTCGTGGTTGCCTTCGTGGCACCCGTACTCGTACATCGGACCCTCGGTGCGGAGCATGGGCACCTCGCCGCTCCACGGGCTGGTCCAGGTCGTCGGGTCGGTGACCGTGAACTCGTAGCGGATCTCGTCCTCCGCGATACGGGTGAAGCGCTCCTCGACGTGCCGGAACTGGTTCGAGCCGCGGTAGTTCCGCCGGGCGATGAAGTGGTCGGTCTCGACGACCAGCGTGTCTCCCTCCCAGCGGGCGCGCGAATTGCCCCCGAACTGGCGAATCGCATCCGGGATGCCCGGGCGCCCGTCGAGCGGCATGATGCGCGGCGGGTTGGTCGCCAGCTCGGTGAACAACACGAAGTGGTCCCCGGTCTGGAAGATCTGGTGAATGTCGTTGTAGGCCGGCGGCAGCAGCGGCGGACCTTCGTGCGTCCACACCACGCAGCGCTCCATCAGGGGGCGGGTCTCGTAGCCGTCGAACACCCTGGCCATCTCTCTCTCGGCCTCCACCCGTGCGGCGCCCTCCGGCGTCATGGGCGGAATCCTGCCGTTCGGCGGAGACGTGATCAACGACGTCCGCTGGGTCGACAGGCCCTTCGGTACCGGCGTGCGCAGCCAGACCTGGTTGTCGTAGTGGACATACGACGCGTCGCGGTTTTCCTGGTAGAGCGCCTGCTCTCTGGCCTCGGGGTCCTCGATGCCGATGGCGTCGCGCCGCAGGGGGTCGACGCCCTCGGCCGTGAGCTGCTGCTGCAGCGCCGCCGCCTCTTCCTCCGAGAGGAACTCCTGATCGGCCAGGCGCTCCGGCCGCTCGATCGGCGTGAACGTCTGGGTCGTCCAATAGCCCTGCAGGTCCGGCTGTCCGTCCGGCGTCCGGGGCAGCGTCCAGGTCCCCTCCCCGTCCGCGCCCCCCTGCGCCTGATTCTGCGCGGCGACGGGAATCGACGTCAGCGCTCCAACGACGACAACCGTTGCGAACGCGGCGAGATGACGGTGGCTCATCCGACCCTCCCTCCGAACGTGTTGACGATCAAACAGATTCTAACGGCATACGCCCTGCCGTTCACGCGGGTGTGAGCAATATCGGCTGACTGTCACTTTGCCCGATGTCTTGACATCATCTGGTCGGGCATCCAGGATGCATGCCTGTGCGGACCACACTGACGCTCGACGACGACGTGGCGGCTTTGCTCAGGCAGCGGGCGGCCACGCTCGGCGTGTCGTTCAAGGAGATGGTGAACCGGACACTTCGCGCAGGGTTGTCAAGGGAGATGGTGCCTGACATCGACGTGCCGAAGACGATTCCGCACTCCTTCGGGTTCCTTCCGGGCGTCGATCTCGACAAGCTGAATCAACTCGCGGACGAGCTCGGGGTCTAGGACGTTGCGGAATCCCTCGGCCGAACCCGATGATGCTGCCGGACGTCAACCCGCTCGTGCATGCGCACAACAGCGACTCGGCCGTGCACGAGTCGGCCAGACGGTGGTGGGAGTCGGTGTCTCGCGGAAATCGAAGGCGTCGGTCTCGCGTGGATCGTCCAGGTACTTGCGTGTACCCGCGTCCGCGGAACAAGCCGTACTCCGCCGATCGAGCACTGACGACTAACCGTCGATCCCGCCCAGGCAGAGGTACTTGATTTCGAGGAAGTCGTCCATGCCGTACTTGGACCCTTCACGGCCGATCCCCGATTCCTTGACGCCGCCGAACGGGGCCACCTCGTTCGAGATGATTCCCTCGTTGACGCCCACGATGCCGTACTCCAGGCCTTCGGCGACGCGCCAGATGCGGCCGATGTCGCGGCTGTAGAAGTAGGCCGCGAGGCCGAACTCGGTGTCGTTGGCCATGCGGACGGCCTCGTCCTCGGTCGAGAAGCGGAACAGCGGCGCCAGCGGGCCGAACGTCTCCTCGCGGGCCACCGCCATCGCGGGGGTGACGCCGGTGAGGAGGGTGGGCTGGAAGAAGCTGCCGCCGAGCGCGTGGCGCCCGCCGCCGACGGCGACCGCCGCACCCTGGCCGACCGCGTCCGCAATGTGCTCCTCGACCTTCTCGACCGCGCGCAGGTCGATGAGGGGGCCCTGCTGGGTGCCGTCTTCCATCCCGTTGCCGACCCGCAGTCCGGCGACTGCCTCGGCCATTTTCGCGGCGAACGCGTCGTAGACGCCGTCCTGCACCAGCACCCGGTTGGCACAGACGCAGGTCTGCCCCGCGTTGCGGTACTTCGAGGCCATCGCCCCGGCCACCGCCGCGTCGAGGTCCGCGTCGTCGAAGACGATGAACGGGGCGTTGCCGCCGAGCTCGAGGCTGACCTTCTTCACGGTCGAGGCGCACTGCGACATCAGCAGCTTGCCGACCTCCGTCGACCCGGTGAACGACAGCTTGCGGACGGTCGGATTCGAGGTCAGCTCGGCCCCCATCGGACCGGACGGACCGGTGATGACGTTGACCACCCCGGGCGGTATCCCGGCCCGGTCGGCGAGCTCCGCGAGGGCGAGGGCCGAGAACGGGGTCTGGGAAGCCGGGCGAATGACGACGGGGCAGCCCGCCGCGAGCGCCGGGGCGCACTTTCGGGTGATCATCGCGGCCGGGAAGTTCCACGGCGTGATCGAGGCGACGACGCCGATCGGCTGCTTCAGCACCACGATCCGCTTCCCGCGCTGGGGATGGCCGATGACGTCGCCGTAGACGCGCTTCGCCTCCTCGGCGAACCACTCGACGAACGAGGCCGCGTAGGCGATCTCGCCGCGCGCCTCGGCCAGGGGCTTGCCCTGCTCGCTCGTCATCAGCACCGCGAGGTCGTCCCGATACGCCATCATCAGCTCGAACCACCGGCGCATCAGCCCCGCCCGTTCCTTGGCGGGGCGGGAGCGCCACCCGCTCCACGCAGCGCCGGCCGCCGCGATCGCGGCCCGCGTCTCGTCCTGGCCGAAGGCGGGGACGGTGCCGATGGTCTGGCCGGTCGCGGGGTTGTCGACCTCGACGGCGTCACCGCTCCGGGCCTCGATCCAGGCGCCGTTCACGTAGCACTGCTGGCGGAAGAGGGAGGGGTCGCCGAGGGCAGTCGTCATCCTGGTATCCATGGTCGGTCTCCGGACAGGCTGCACGTCTCCAGCGGGCTCACAGGACAACGAGGTTGTCCGGGCCTGCCGTCCGTACCGAGGCGAGTGAGATCGTCTGATCGAAGGTCACGAGCCGTCCGCCGTGTTGCGCCGCCAACCCGAGCAGATAGACATCGGTGAGCTGTCTCGGACCGTGGATTCGCGAACGATCGAAGATTGTATCGTCGAGAATCGAAACCTCGCTGCGCCAGTGCTCGTGGTGCGCGGCTGATGTCGCCCTGGCGAGAAGCTCTATCGCCGTACCGGTGGGCACGGGGCTGGGGTAGCTCGGTTGGCTCAGGATACGGATGAAGCCGTTCTGGGTGATGGCGCAGGACGCCCAACCGTGGTCGACCTCCTGCTCGAACCATCGTCGGCTTTGCTCGTGCAGGATGTGATCGCGATCGAGAAGGGCCAGCAAGACGTTGATGTCCAGCAGTGCGCGCAAGTCGACCTCGATGAATCAGTAGGGTCCGTCTTCGCGCAGCCGGTCGATCAACTCGTTGGTGACCGGCTTGCCGCGCTTGGGCAACGGCCGGAATCCGCAGAAGCCGTCATTCTCCGGGACTGCGTCAGCCGGCGAACCACCGCTCAGCCCTTTGCGGGCGAGCTCGGAGATCACCGCTCCGATGCTGCTTCCGTCCCGACGCGCCAGACCCTTGGCGGCCAGGAGGACATCGTCGTCGATGGTAATCGTGGTGCGCATGCATCGGATGCTAACACATCACGTGCCGCATACAACCGGAGTCCCTCCGGTGGACTACGGGATCCGAGCGTGGCACCCGGGCGCAGAGTTACACTGTCGAGGTCGCCGGGAATCCTGCTAGCTCTCACGGACGCCGACATGCATTCCCCCGAGCTGCTTCGCCAACTCTACGCGCACATGGAGTGGGCCGACGCCACGGTCTGGTCCGAGGTCCTCAAGACGGCGGGAGCCTACGGCGACGAGTGGCTCCGCGACAAGCTCTTCCACATCCACGACACGCAGCAGGCCTTCCTGAACCTGTGGACCGATCGGCCTCGTCGGACTCCGGGCGACGCCGGTCCTCTCATCGACATCTACGACCGGGCGCGCCCGTTCTACGCGACGGCGCGGCGTTTTCTCGATGCAACCAGCCCGCGGGCGCTGGCCGAACCGGTGTCGGACGCGTTCGGCGAGCGTATGCGGCCGCATTTCGGCCGCCAACGGGGCGACGTCACCCTGGGCGCCACCGCGTTTCACGTCGTGGCGCATACGACGCACCACCGGGGGCAGGTGATGACCCGGGTCCGCGAGCATGGCGGAGTCCCGCCCCTGGTCGACTACGTGATCTGG
This sequence comes from Vicinamibacterales bacterium, assembly GCA_965206705.1. Taxonomy (GTDB): domain Bacteria; phylum Acidobacteriota; class Vicinamibacteria; order Vicinamibacterales; family UBA8438; genus JAJEEA01. Next base: position 436,333 of record CBDBKJ010000005.1, read on the forward strand.
CTGTGGTCGGGAAGCCCCGTCGCCGAGTGGGACCGATTGCCGGGGTAGAAGCACCAGGAGACGGTATGGCCCCCAGGTTCGCCGACCCGCTGCGCGGCGCCCGCGAGGGTCTCGAGGACGAGCGGCGGCAATCCCGCGGCCTGCGGCTCGCCGACCCCTGCCGCCAGGACCTGCGATACGCGGTCCGCGGCCTGTGCAGACGACCTGCTTTCGGTCTCACCGCGACGCTCACGTTGGGGCTCGGCCTCGGGTTGGCGATCGGGCTCTTCGCGGTGGTGGACGCCGTCCTCCTCCGACCGCTGCCGTTCGCGGATCAGGACGAGCTCGTCGTCCTGTGGGAGAAGGACGACAGCATCGGCAACCCGCACATCGAGGTGTCGCTTCCGAACTTCGAGGACTGGCGGGTCGAGGCCGAGTCGTTCGTCGGCATGGCCGCCATGGGGTCGACGACCTGGGGCGAGGTTGAGGTCCAGCAGGATCCCGGCGTGGCGGGTTCGACGGTGGCCGTCGGCGCGCGGCGCGAGCCGTTCACCGTGATCGGCGTCATGCCGCCCGCGTTCCAGTTTCCGCCGGGCGCCGAGGTGTGGACCCCGGCCGGCCGGGAGCTGGCCGGCGTGTTCCGCGAGAACGGGATGGACGCCGGGGTGCAGCGCGGCCTCGGGGTCCTTTACGTGATCGGCCGCCTGGCGCCGGGCCGCACGCTGGACGAGGCGCGGGCGGAGATGGACGTCATCGTGCCGGGGCTGTGGGAGTCGCATTTCTCGCGGTGGGGGACGCGGCGCGTGGCCATGACGCGGCTGACGGACTACCTCTTCGGCAACGCCGAGGCGGCCCTGTTCGTTCTCCTGGGCGGCGTGACGCTCCTGCTGCTGATTGCCGGCGCCAACGTGACCGGGCTGATGATAGTGCGGGCGCGGTCGCGCCGGCGCGACGCGGCGGTGCAGTGGGCACTCGGGGCCGGCCGGGGGCGCCTGTTCCGCGCCCACCTGCTGGAGACGCTGCTCGTCACCGGAGCCTCGGCGGCGGGCGGGCTCGCCCTTGCGTGGGCCGCGCTTCCGGTTCTCGTCGCGCTCGGTCCCGCGGACATGCCGAGGCTGGAGCAGGCCGCGGTGAACGGGACGTCGGTCGCGCTCGGCGCGGTGCTGGCGATTGCTTTCGCGCTCGCGATGACCGCGGTCGCATCGCCGCGGCCCGGCCGGCTGTCTCTCGTCAGGTGGCTGCGCGACGCCGCCCGCGGTGCGACGACGGGGCGCGCGGGAGCCGGCGCGCGCAACGCGCTCGTCGTCTCGCAGGTCGCGATGGCCCTCGTCCTGACGGTCGGCGCCGGTCTCCTCACCTCCAGCTACCGCAACTTGGCGCGGGTCGACCTCGGATACCGGCCGGCCGAAGTGCTCGCGCTCACCCTCACCCCGCGGGACGGCGCGTACGAGGCGGACGACGGGAGGCGGGAGGCCTACCGGGAGCTCCTGGCTCGCGTCCGCGATCTGCGCGGCGTCGAGGCGGCCGGGGGGACGCTGCTGCTGCCCTTCGAGCATGGGGTCGTCGGCATGGACGGCGGCGTGGTGCTGGAGGGCGAGCCGCGGGACGGGCCCGACCGTCCGGAACGGCCGCCGGTGGCCCTGCAGTCCGTGTCGCCCGGCTACTTCGCGTCGATGGGGCTCGATCTGGCGGCGGGCCGCACGTTCACCGATCGCGACACCGCCGACGCGCCCGCCGCCGTCGTGGTCAGCGAGTCGCTAGCGCGATACCTGTGGCCGTCGGGCAGGGCCGTGGGCCGGCGCCTGATCGCGGTCGGGGCCGAGGCCGACACCGGCGGTGCTCCCGAGTGGCAGACCGTCGTCGGCGTCGTCGAGGACGCGCGATACCGGGAGCTCGAGCGCGGCCGTTTCGACCTCTACCTGCCCTTCACCCAAGTGGCGATGGGCTTGAACCACCTGGTGATTCGCACGGAAGGCGACCCGTCCCGGCTTGCCGCGGCGCTCCGAGCCGAGGTGCGGCGCGCGGATCCCGACTTCGTGATCGATTCCATCACGCCGCTACGCGGTCTCGTCGACGACGTCATGCGCCCTTGGAGGTTCAACATGACGATGTCGGCGCTGCTGGCGAGTCTGGCGCTCGGGTTGGCGGCCGTCGGGCTCTTCGGCGCCGTCGCCTACGGCGTCGCGCGGCGGACCCGCGAGATCGGCGTGCGCCGCGCGCTCGGCGCGCAGGCGGTCGACGTGCTGCGGCTCGTGTCGGGGCAGGCGGTGGTGCTCACCCTCATCGGGGCCGCCATCGGCCTCGGGGTGGCCGTCGCGGCCGGCGAGCTGTTCCGCCCGCTCCTCTTCGGGGTGGCGCCGCGCGAGGCGGGGACCCTCGCCGTGCTCACCGCGCTGCTCCTCGCGGTATGCGCAACCGCAAGCCTGCTCGCCGCCTGGCGCGCGACAAGAATCGAGCCGCAGGCGGCGCTCCGGGAATCCGAGTGACGCGGTCGGGATGCACGCAGCGACCCCCCTGATCTCGACCCGTTCTGGTTCCAACGGTGCGAACCGCCGGCCGGATCATCCAGCGTCTCGACGAGCTTTCGGAGCATTTCGATGCCGTGTGGGAGCGCCGTGCGGAATGACTCCCGCCCGACCGTGCCGTCGACGGACGAGAGCGAAGCGCCGGCGACAGGAGCGCCGCGGCGGGTCGCGCAAGAGTGAGACCCGGTACAATCCACGGACGCCGTCATGTACACCCCCGAACCGCCGCCGAATGGGACCGGCCGCCGGGGCAGCCCTCGTGAGGACGGAATGACCGCGAAGATCAGTGTGGACGAGAGCTGCAATCGTCTCGACGAAGCGTGGCGCCCGCGCGTCATCGCCACCCTCAACGGGCAGGAGGTGAAGCTCATCAGGGTGAAGGGCGTCTTCCCCTGGCACCGCCATGATGATGCCGACGAGTTCTTCCTCGTGTGGAAGGGACGGTTCTCGGTGGAGTTCCGCGACCGGCGGATAGACATGAAGGAAGGCGAGTGCGTGCTGGTTCCCCGCGGCGTCGAGCACCGCACTTCTGCCGCCGAGGACGCGTATGTACTGTGTTTCGAGCCGGTCGGCACCGTGAACACCGGGAATCTCCCGGCGAACGAGTTCACCGCGCCTTCCGGTGTGCCGATCTTCGATGCCGACGTGGAGTGACCCTTCAGTCCCCGTGCATCGGCTGTAATGTGGAAGGAGCATATGAGCTTGAATCCACGGTCGTTGAGCACGGTCTTGCTGGTGGTTGTGCTTTCCTTCGTTGCCCATGCCGCTGCGCTGGCGCAGGATCGAGCGGCGTTCTTCGACTCCGACGGGGTGCAGATCCACTACGCGGACCGTGGCGCCGGCGAGCCGGTGGTCCTTGTTCACGGGTTCACCGGCTCCTACGCGCGACACTGGGAGTCGCCGGGCGTCATCGCCGCGCTCACGAACGCGGGGTATCGGGTGATCGCGATGGACTGCCGGGGGCATGGGCAGAGCGGAAAGCCGCGAGGCTCGAGCAGCTACGGCCTGGAGATGGTCCGTGACGTCGTCCGTCTTCTCGACCACCTGAGCCTCGAGCGCGCCCATGTGGTCGGCTATTCAATGGGCGGCGCCATCGTCAACCAACTTCTCGTCGAATACCCGGACCGCGTGCTGACCGCCACGCTGCTCGGGTCGGGATGGGAGGGAGAGAACCTGGAAGCGCTGACCGCGGAGATGCTGGCGCTCGCCGACGGGTTCGCAAACCGAGACGCCAGCGCCCTCATTCGAGGGGTGACTGCGTCGGGCGGTGACGGACCAACCGACGATGAGATTGCTGCGCTGAGCGCCTCCCTGTTTGCACGCAATGACCCCGATGTGCTAGCGGCAGTGGCGCGAAGTCTGCCGGAGCTCTACGACGTCCGGGGTGAGAGCCTGCGCGCCGTCGTGCTGCCGGTCTTGGCGATCATCGGCGAGCACGACACCAGCAATCTGGAAGCCGTGAACCGGATGGCAGGGGTGATGCAGGACCTGGAGGTGGTGGAGCTTCCAGGGGCCAGCCACGCCTCGAGCGTCAGGCCGTCCGCCGAGCCTCTCGTCCGGTTCCTCGACAAGAACCGCGGTCGCTGATGTTGGCAGGAGGAGACTCCATGAACGATGTACGAGACGCGGGCGATACGCTCCAGGCCATGGACCGAACGAGCCCGGGGCCGATCCTTGAGACGGCCCGGCTCGGGCTGCGGCCCTTCGTGCCAGGCGATACGGAAAGCCGTCCACGCCTACCGGCGAGATGCCGAGGTGATGCGCTTTGCGGGACTCGAATGCTGCCGGCCGTGTCTATCGGCCCTGCGATTCGCCGGCAGGCGCCTCATCCGATTGATGTCGCGCGAGCCGAAGTAGTCGACACTGCGCATCGAACGGCACGGAATTCCGACTAACGGGTCCCATCGGGTCAGAAAACCGCTGGCAGTACCCCGAAATGGCTGGCAGTACGGCGCATGGCCCGACAGGATTTCCCTGCACGGTTCCCCGCCGGCACCAGCCCCACCCCTGCCACCGTGGTTCTCGCCGCCGGATCGACTCCTCGACCCGAAGTCGCTCCGTGGATCACGCTGCGCAACCTTGAACGGCGATGGGAGAACGATGCCGATTACCGGAGGATGAGAAATCAAGCCGCGTTCCACGTTGATCCAGAGGTGATCGCGAGAGGATTAAACGTCCTGGTTGAGGACGAGGGTGGAAATGGCAACCAGAAAAGGGACCCCTACGGCCACGTGAAAAGGGACCCCCCGGTTCGGCTCTGTCAGTACATCAATCCTACTTGGGCACAGCACCGCGCAGGCGGCACCCACGGCCGGTTCGTGGCCATCCCGGCGGTTCACGCTGGGCCGGAGCACGCCGCGGCACGCGGCGTGCGGCGACCCCCGAAGGTCGGCGTTGGTCTGCCTCGAATAGCACGGTCGCCTCCCCGCCCCGGGCCGCCATCGCCTCACCAGCTGCCCGCGCACGCGTGACACTTCCGACACAATGCGCTCCGCGATGAGCCAAACCCGCCGGTTCTTCGCCGCCGCCGCCGATTCCAACCGGTTCCGGTCCGGCGCGCCATCTCGAATCCGACGGTCCGCCGCGTCCCGTGAGTCGTCGTGGGCGGCCGGGCCGCTCCCGTCCAGGCCGGGCCGCGAGGCCCATAACTGCTGTCTGAGTCGCGGGACGGGCGGCGTGTCACCCGAAGGGCCGTAGCGGAGCGGAGGACGCGCGCAGCGCGTTGACTCGCTGGCCGTCCCGCGACTACGCGGTCCGGACCTTTCCAACAAGCTATCGTGTGCGTCCCGGGGGCGGTCGGTCCGAAGCAAGAACCACAACCCGGAGGCATCAACGGGCTCCCTTCTTGCCGGATGAAGGCGCCTGGTTCTGCTTCGCGGCCGCCAACCTGAAGCTGCTGCCCGTGGTCTGAAGTACCGTCGCGTGGTGCACGATCCGGTCGATGACCGCGGCGGCTGCCGTCGGGTCGAGGAAAACCTCGGACCAGCGCGCGAACGGCAGATTCGTCGTCACCACCACGCTCCGGCGCTCGTAGCGCTGGCTGATGAAGCCGAACAGCAGGTCGGCGCCGGCCTTGTCGAGCGGGACGTAGCCCAGCTCGTCGCAGATGACCAGGTCGTAGCGGGCGAGCTGGGCGAGCTTGCGGGCGAGACGGCCCTGCTGCTGTGCCTCGACGAGCAGCGTCACCAGCTCGGCCGCGGTCACGAACCGCACCCGGTAGTCGTGCTGGCAGCAGGCCATCCCCAAGGCGATCGACAGATGCGTCTTCCCCGTGCCCACGCCGCCGACGAACACGACGTTGGCGGCGTCGGCGACGAAGCGGCAGTCGAAGACCTGCAGGACCGCGTCGCGGTCGAGGTCCGGCTGCGCCTCGAACGAGAAGGCGTCCAGGGTCTTCAGCATCGGGAAGCGGGCATCCTGGATGCGGCGTTGGATGCGGCGCTCCCGGCGCCCGGTCACCTCCAGATGCGCCAGCTGCGCCAGGTAGTCGGCCGGCCCCTGTCGCTGGCGGGCGGCCTGCTCGGCCAGGGGCCGCCACTGCGACGCGACCGTCGACAGGCACAGCGTCTTCAGGTCCGTGGCCAGATGCGGGGGCTCGAGAATCGCGGTGGCCATCAGCGGGAGCCCTCCACCAGCGCGTCATACGCCGACAGCGTCGGGGCCGCCACGGTGATCCGCGCCAGCTCCGGCCGTACGCCTGCGACCGGCGGGCACACCGGCGGCGGGCCGGCCTGCTGCTGCCGGAGGATAAGCCGCACCGTCTCCAGGCGCGGCGAATGACGCTCGAGGGCGGCCGTCACCGCGCGCTCGACGGCCGCGGCCGGGTGGGTCTCCATCAGCCGCAGCATCCGGACCCATTCCTGATCGGGCTTGCGCGTGTGCTTCGCCAGCTCGGCCCGCGCCTGCTGCCACACCGGTGCCAACCGCCAGTCGAGAAGCGCCGTCGCCTCGGCCACGGCCCGGTGCTTCCGCTCCAGCAACGGCAGCACGTGAAGCGCATCGAGGACCTTCGCGCCCCGGCAGAACGCCCGGGGATGCTCTGCGACCACCTCGGCGCCGACCGCGATTGCCACCCGGTCGTGATACAGCTTCGCCCACACCGGCCGGTAGGCGTGACGGATCGGCACCGAGTACGTCACGCGGTCCACCCGCACGTGCCCGAACTTGTCGGCAACCCGCGCGACGACGCGGCAGGTGGCGGGAAGGTGAGCAGGCATCGCCCGCAGGTGCCGCCGCTCCCGCGTCAACGCTTCCACGACAGAGCGCCCGTCGTCGAGGTGGCGCGTCGGCAGGTCCGCCTCCAGCTCCGTGATGATCGCCGCGTTGAGCGCTGACCAGCTCTCCACCGCCAGCCGCGGCCGGAACACCAGGTTCCGCACGTATTTGACGCCGCACTCCACAGAACCCTTCTCCCAGCCCTTGGCCGGCGCGCAGAACTCGGCCCGGAACGGATACCCGCCCCGGAACGCTTCGAACGCCTTGGTCTCGACCCGGTCCCGGCCGGTCAACACGTCCTTGACGGCCAGCGAGGTGTTATCGAGCACGAGGCGGTCCACGGTGCCCCCGAAGTAGCGGAACGCCGACTCGATGCCGTCGAGCAGTGACTCGAGACGCTCGACCGGGTACGCCTTGGCGAAGTACGCGTTGGAGTACGGCAGCGTTGCCACCAAGTACTTGACCTTGCACGGCGTACCGCCGACGTCGACCCACGATTCGCCGAAGTCGACCTCCATCGTGGTGCCCGGAGGCATGGTGCGGTGCACGAAGGCCTCCTTCGAGGTGACCGCCGCCTTCAGCACCGCGACGTACCGGCGCACCGTCCGCGCAGCGATCCCTCCCGCCAACGGCAGCAGCAGCCGGCGGACCCGCTTTGCCGTCAACCGCGGCTCCTCGCGCAGCCACCCGATGATCTGCTCCCGCCACGGGTCCAGATTGCTGACCCGCGGCGGCGACACCCGCACCGGCGGCGTCGGCCGCCCTACGGCCCGGCGGACCGTCTTGACGTCCAACTTCAACCGCCGGGCGATTTCCTTCTTCGGCACCTTCTCCACCAGATGCAGGTGGCGAATCTCGGCCCACTGAGACATCCTGATCACCTCCGCGTCCTCCTGGCTGTGTCGACGAGACGACCGTGTCTCGCCCCGTCGATCATCGCCAGGCGACCGCTGTCTTCCGAGTGCTCAGGGGGTCCCTTTTTAAGTGGCCACGGGGTCCCTTTTCATGTTGCCGCTACCAGACGAGGGTGATGTCACGCTGGCAGAGGGTCGCGGCCCCAGACACGTTGATAGCCGCCTCACGCTTGGCTTGCTGTCCCTGCACAACGGGCTAGATTTGGATCTTCAGGGCTATGGGGAGTTCCTCGAAGCGGTGATGGATGGCCACACTGCCGCCGGTGAGGCCATTCAGGACGCCTTTGTCCTGGCCGCGGAGGCAATCAGCTGAGCCGGACGCGTGACGCCTTTGGCCCCCGCACCAGCAGGCGACCCGATCTGAGACACTCGATGTCGCTTGGCCGCACATGGCGAAGCATCACGGGATCCCGCCATGCGCCGTCGCGACATGCACATGCGCCGATTGCACCGCTGTACGAACTTCGTCAGTCTTTGGTTAGCGGGTAAAGTCGAGAAAATCCGTGAAGTGGTGTGCAGCTTCGGGGCGCATGTGTCGATACATGGAGCATGGCGAGAGAGAGCGGCGGGCGCGACGGTTCGGGGGCGCCCCCGCGAGAGCAGGATTCGCGGGACAAGCGCATCGAGGAGCTTCAGCGGGAGAACGCCAAGCTGAGCGACGATTTGGACCGCACCACCCGCGACCTGGACCGCACCACCCGCGACCTGGACCGCACCACCCGTGATCGAGACCGGTGGAAGCGACGCAGCGAAGACCTCAAGAAACAACTCGATGAGGCCCGCCGCGCCGGCAAACGGCAGGCTGCACCCTTCGCCAAGGACCGGCCGCAAGGGTCCGGCAAGCGCCCCGGCCGACGGTCCGGGACGCAGTACGGCCGGCAAGGGTCCCGACGCTGCCCGCCGAAGGTCGACGAGACCCACGGGGCGCCGGCGCCAAGGGCGTGTCCCGACTGCGGCGGCGCCGTCGAAGTGACCCGCGTCGCCGCGCAGTATCAGGAAGAACTCCCTCCGGTCCACCCCATCGTACGCCGCTTCGACATCGAGGTCGGCCGCTGCTCGCAGTGCCGCCGGCGCGTGCAGGGGCGCCATCGTCTCCAGACATCCGACGCCCTTGGCGCGGCCGCGGTGCAGCTCGGCCCCGGACTCGCCTCGCTCGTCGTCGAGTTGCACACCGAGATGGGCGTGCCGCTGGCCAAGGTCGCCGGCCTGCTGCGGACGAGGTTCGGTCTGGAGGTCACCGCCGGCGGCCTCGTTCATCTGCTGCATCGAACCGCCCGCGACGCCACACCGGTCTACCGGGAACTCTGCCGGCAGGTCCGCAACGCGCCGGTGGTCACGCCCGACGAAACGGGCTGGCGCGTCATCAAGCCCCACTGGCTGTGGACGTTCGTCACCCCGGAGACCACCGTCTACGCCATTTGCCCCGGCCGCGGGTTCAAAGATGCGGCCACCGTGCTCGGGACCGACTACGCCGGCGTGCTCGTGCGCGACGGCTGGCGGGTGTACCGGCGCTACAAGGGTTTGCACCAAAGTTGCGTCAATCACTATGCCGATATCCGGATTATGCCGATGTCGGCGTAGGCGCCCCTGCCACACGGGACGCCGGCGCCTAGACTATCGGCATAATCACAGCCCTTCGAGGAAAGCCAGGAGCGCATCGGATGGCCGATAGCGGCCGGGCTGGACACCGACGGGTGTCGTCCTGTCGAGCGCGCGTTCTTTCAGGGCGAGGTCCGCATGGATGTAGATGTCGGTCGTAGCGAGCCGTTCGTGTCCGAGCCACAGCGCGATAACGGCGGTATCCACCCCGGCGTGCAGTAGGCGCATGGCGGCGGTGTGGCGGAGCGTATGCGGGGTGACGTTTTTCTCACGGAGAGAGGGGCAGGCTTGCGTGGCGGCGGTCAGGTGTGTCGCCAAGCGCTGCGCCAGTGCGTCGCGGCTGAGGGCTTGGCCCGTCCGTGTCGGAAAGACCGGTGCGTCCGGTGCGCCGACGCGTTCGGTGAGCCATGTTCGCAGGGCGGCGGCCACCGGCTTCGTGAGGGGCGTCATTCGCTGCTTGCGTCCCTTCCCCAGACAGTTGACGTGTGCGCCCTGCGCGAGGTGCAGATCGGCACAATGCAGGCCGGTGAGCTCGGAGGCGCGCAGGCCGGTGTGCACCGCGAGTGCGAGGAGGGTGTGGTCGCGGCGACCGGTCCATGTGGTACGGTCCGGTGCGGCGAGTAGGGCGTCGACCTCGACGTCCGACAGGAAGGTCACGAGCCGCCGCGGCCCGCGCTTGAGCGGTATCGCGAGCACGCGGGCGATGACGGCGGCCTGCCCGGGATGGTTCGGTGCGGCGTAGCGCAACAGAGCATGAATGGCCGCCAGCCGGGCGTTGCGGGTGCGCACAGAGTTGGCGCGGTCCTGTTCAAGGTGGACCAGGAACCGCCCGATGAGCGGCGCATCGAGATCGCCGAGTTCCAGTTGCGAGGGTGCTCTGGCGAGGTGGGTGGCGGCGAAGCGGACCAGGAGCTTCCACGCATCGCGGTATGCGGCGACGGTATGCGGGCTGGCGTGGCGCTGTTGAAGCAGCCGGTCGGTGAAGAACGCCTGGAGCGTGGAGGCGAGACTGCTCATGCCGAACCTCCCTGATGGCGCTCAAGGCGGTCAGCCGCCAACTGCATCAGCTCCGGCGCGGCCGACAGGTACCAGTAGGTGTACTTCGGGTCGACATGCCCGAGATAGGTGGCCAGCCGCGCGATTCGGGCCTCCGGGTTGTGACCTTGACGATAGGCATCGATCAGCGTGCACACCGCAAACCGATGTCGGATATCGTGGAGCCGTGGCCGGCAAGCAACGGAGTGCGGTGCAAGCCCGGCCCGCCGCACCAGCGTGCGAAACGTGTGCTGCACATTGCAGTACAGCAGCCGGGTGCCGGCAGTGGAAACGAACAGGGCGGTGGCGCGCGGGGTCACCGGTCGGTCCGAGCGGCGCAGATACTGCCGGACTGCGGTGGTGGCCGTAGGGTGCAAGGGAAGCGCACGAGACTTGTCGAATTTGCCTTGGTGGACGGTGATCAATTCTTGCTGGGCGTCGAAGTCGTGCCGATCGAGGGCGATGGCTTCCCCGACCCGCATCCCGGTGACAGCCAGTAGACCGATGAGGGTTCGATAGGTGGCCGTCCGATGGGCGCTGCGCAACGTCGAAGTGGCGGCCAGCAGGTTCGCGATGTCCGCGTCGGTGTAGGGGTACGGCGTGGCTCGGGGAGGAGGCGCTCTCAACAGGTCGGCGGCGGGTATTTCAGTTGTCGGGTCGACCGTGTGCAGGTAGGTCGCAAAGCCGCGTACCACGGCAAGCCGGCTTCTCCACCACCAGCTCGGATCCCCGGGAGGGAGTGTTGCCCACGCGAGAGCGGTCCGGGTATTCAGTCGCGTTTTCCCGCGTTCTTCGAGATAGGTCAGGAATTGTCCGAGGAGCTTCTCGGCGCGAGCCAACCGGTAACCCATTGCCCGACGTATCGTCAGATAGTCGGCCAAGGCCTGACGCAAAACCATCATGCTGCACCTCCCGGCCACGGGCGTGCAATGGTGCGGAGGGTGTCGTAATCGACCTTCGTGTAGATCGCGGTGGTCTGCAGTCGGGCGTGGCGTAGGAACTGCTGGATCTCGGGCAGGGAGGCGCCCGCGCTGAGCAGTTGGGTTGCCGCGAAGTGGCGCAGCCGATGCGCGCGGATGCGGCCGAGGCCGGCCCGCTTGGCGGCAGCCGCCACAATCTGCGTCATGGCGGTGGTGCTCAGCCTTCCCAGAGGAGCGATCAGGCGAACGAAGACGGTGCGCCCAAGGGCGCGAGTCGGACGCTGGCGAAGGTACGCGGCAATCGCGTTACCTGCATCCGTCGGGAAGGGCATACGCTCGACTCGGTGTCCCTTACCGTGAATGACGACCTCTCCAGCGCGCCACCGCAGGTCGTCGAGCCGCAGGTTGACCAGTTCGGCGACGCGCAGGCCAAGACGAGCCAGCGTGGTGATGACGGCAAAATCCCGGCACCCTGCAAGGGTTCGGCGATCGCAGGTCGCAAGCAGGCGCTGGACGTCGTCGGGATCAAGGCTCCGTGGCAGCTTCGCCAGTCGCCGGCCTGCCACTGACGGGACGGCCGTCATCAGCGACCGTGCAATCGCCCCCGTGACATGGAGGAAGTTCAGCAGGGAGCGCAGGGCGGTTGCCGTCAGTTGCGCGGGCCGGCAGGATTGCTCGGCGCAGCGCGCCACCATGAACGCCGTCACGTCAGCCTCGCCGAGTCCCTGGAGGTCCAGTGTCACGCCGTCGACGGAGACACAGCGGTGCAGAAATGGGCGGACCGCATCGACGTAACCGCGGGCGGTGGCCTCACCCAACCCCCGTTCCACGGTCAGGTAGCGCCGGTAGCGGGCCAGGGTCTCCTCAACCGGCCCGGTGGGAAGAGGTGTCGGCGAGAGGAGGGTCGCGCCCTCCTCCCGGAGGTACGCCAGCAACGGACGCAACGCCTTGCCCGTCAGATGACGCTGGTAACCGGCGTCCAGTCGGGCTTGCAGAAACTGCTGCGTCCACCTGGGCAGATCGCCGACGTCAAGGTCCCTTGCGTGCAGCCAACGGCTGACATGCGCCATCAGATGCAACTGCGTCTGCAGGGAACGTGGCGTGTAGCCTTGCCGCGCAAGCTCGGTCGCGAATCCCGCCGCGAACGGCTGGAGCGAGCCGATGACGCCGACGAGTGACGGATCCGTCATGAGAGCCTCCTCTCTGTGGTGTGGCCAGAGAGAAGAGTCTCTATCCGTCAGGCAACGATTATGCCGATAATCTCGGCCCAGACACCGCTTTCAACGGCGGCGTCCGCGCCGACATCGGCATAATCCGGATATCGGCATAGTGATTGTTATGCCGATATCGGCATAACAATCACCTGCTCCAGCGTTGCAAGAAACTGAAGCAGAAGCACCCCTACAGCCCCTGGAGCTCGAAGGTCAAGGCCGTTCTCCAGACCGGCCTCGACCTTCGGGACCGCTGCCGGAACGGCGAACTGACCCGGCACGGTCTCGACTCGCTCCGCGGCCGGCTCGAGGCCCGGCTCGGTCGGCTGATCGACGCGCCGCCGCCGTTGAAGGACGCCAAGCGCTTCGCCAAGCATCTCGCCGCCGAATTCCCGGCCGTGTTCCTCTTCCTGCGCGACCCCTCGATAGACGCCACCAACTGGCGGGCCGAACAGGCCATCCGCCCCGCGGTGGTCATCCGCAAGGTGTGCGGCGGCAACCGCACCCGCAAGGGCGCCGACACCCAGCAAGTGCTCTCGACCGTCGTGCGTACCGCCCGTCAGCGCCGCCTCGACCTGCCGACGCTGACGGCCGAAATATTGCGCGCCCGCGAGCCCACCGTTCCCGAGGCCTTCAGGCTCCCGCCGCCGCCCGCGTAGGCGGGTGTCGCCCACACGGCCGCTTCGACACGCGCCCGTTCCCGCGGCCCCCACGGACAACCGACACTTCTTCATTTTCAAGGTGACTCAAGCCCATGCCGACCCTGTAATCGAATACCTTCGTCATAGATGTTGGAGACCCACAGGTCGCTGGCCACTTCGATGGTCGTGACGAGGGCGTACGGGATTCGCTCCTCGAGCACTCCGGCGTCGGCGCGGCAGCTTACCTGAATCTCCAGATTCGCCCCTTGCACGAACTCGCCCGAGCTTTCTCCCTCCAGGATCTCGTGCTGCAGCGTGCCACGCTGAACCGTCTGCCAATCCGCTTGTGTGCGATCGACGCTGAGTTCCTTCGCCGGAGGAGAAAACCAGAGTTGCGCACGACGCCAGTTCCGATGACGTGGATTCACCGGCGAAATCCACGCGAGAGTGATTGTGAGCCGGCGGTAGCCGCGCCAACCATTCAGCGACGGAGGTAACGGAAACCGGTGGACATGCGAACTGTTCTCCTCCAGTGATCCCGCACTGATCGCGGTGACACGACTCTCCGTACACTCCCGCACACGATCGATCTCGATGGCGCCATAGCCCAACAGCCGTGTGACGTACGCCTTGATCTGCCGGCTGCTACCTTGGCCATCAAGAATCGCGCCCAGCTTGTCGCCGGCAGTGTTCCAATCCGCTCCGTGGGTCACGAGCGCCTTGAGCCACACGGCCCGCGGCAGCCCGTCAATCATCTCGCCGCCGGGATCTCCACGCAGTTCATCCAACACCTCGTATAGCGATCCAGCGGCGCGGCTGACCAGGGCCGCTGCATTGCTCGTGCCGCGTGCATGTCGGGTGCCCGTCTGCGCACCCGCCGTCGCACCGGGTGCCGCGACGAGCTGTCCAGGCGCCCGCGTTCCGCGGTAGACATCCAGACCCGACTGCACGCCCTGCGGCGATTGCAGCGGCTCCTGCAGCACAACACGGCCCCCACTGGTGAGCAGATCCGGCTTGATCGCCCGCCGATATCCCATTCCCTGTGCGTTGATTGGACTCGGCAGTTCGACCTCGTGGTACGGATCCCGCCATCGAGGTGGCGGCGTCCCCGTGGAAGCGTCTTTGTGCACTGCTCCCACAGTCAACCCGTTCACGGCCTCCGCCGGAGAAAGCAGTCGCCGATTGCGCCCATCGGACGTCACGGAGCGAATGACAGCACCCTGCATCCCGTCCGCGGACGTCGAATATCCTTCTTCCGCCTGGCTTGGCAATCCAATCGGCCGCGCGTGGTTGCCGGCGCTGACAACGAACAGTACCTTGTAGCGCCATGCGAGCCAATCCAGAAGCCGGGCGAGCGGACTGAGGGCTTGGTCGAATGGGCGATCGCGGATGCCGATCGAGAGATTGATCACGGCTACATTCGGCGCCGCGGCTGGCTCCTCTCCTTCTCCCTCGAACATTCGACGCACTGCGCGACGCAAGACGTCCACGACGAGCGTGTTCTCGGCTACAACCTCGTCATTGTTGTGCCAGTCGCGTGGGTCGGGTCGTAGGATTGGTCGTACATACAGAGGGCGCCGCAACGGCGCTTCGCGCGCCGCGAGGTCGCCATGGACGATTAGCGACGCCATCGCGTCCCGTGGCGACGCCTCGCGGCCGGATAGTCCTCCTCGACATCATCGGGATCATCGATAACTAGACGGCCTCGGAGCCGTCGATGCGCTTGCAGCGGCAGGCCATCCAACAACCCAACCACTGGCGTTCCGACGGTAGGTTGGTCCGCCAGCGCTTCGCGGTCCTCTTCCTGACCATCGTCGGACAGTGTCACCGCCATCTGCCCACCGGCTCGAAAGAACTGAATTTGCTCACACTGTACCAAGGCGATGTTTGGGTCGTCCCCATCGAGCAACGAACCAACGAACGCCACCGGAAGGTGAACGAGAAGCGCCTGGTACGCGATCTCGTCAATCGCCACGTGCGTAATGACCCGTCCCCCGCGGTGACCGACAAGGCCCACTACGCGATCCAGAGCGTCTCGGCGTTGCCTGAGTGTTCCCCGATGCCAGAGTTCTATTTCACAAGGGACGACCTCCTCGCCGCGTGCAACACGCTCCCGCCAATCGTCGAGCACCCCTGTCTCGTGGAGGCGGTCCTTCGCCCCTCAGAGATCCCCTCATTTTACCACGTAAATCAATAGAACGATATCCTCCTCGTGGAACAAACTTTCTCCGGCGGATAGGACTTGCAAGGTGCCACAGTCCAGGTTAGTATCTTGACCCATGCGCATACGCGAGAAGTTGCCGTCAGGCAACCGACTGTTCGAGAGAGACGATCTCCTGAGCTTCATAGCCACGTTGTACGAGGGTGATTTGCATGCCAAACGGGTGCTATCGTTGGCCAATGCCACCCTCGGCGTGCTGGCGAGCGCGTCGCTGGCGATCCACGCGGTGGGGCGCGGTTTGGCTCAGGCCATGGGCACGTTGACCAAGCATGGTGTGAAACAGGTGGATCGGCTTCTGAGCAATCGAGGTGTCGACGTCTGGACTTTTTTCGCTCATTGGACGCCGTACATTGTCGGCGTCCGCAAGGAAGTAGTCGTCGCGCTGGATTGGACGAGCTTTGCGGCGGACGAGCAGGACACGATTGTGCTGTCGATGTTGACAGGCCATGGGCGCGCGACGCCCCTGCTGTGGATGACGGTGGCGTCGTCGACGCTGAAGGGCAATCAGCGACGCTATGAGTACGAGTTACTGTGCCGGTTGCGGGAAGTGCTGCCGGCAGAAGTGAAAGTCACCGTTGTGGCGGACCGGGGCTTTGCGGATTGCAAGCTGTTCTACGCGTTGACGACGGAGTTGGGTTTCGAATACGTGATTCGGTTGCGCGGGGACATCTATGTCACTAATGCGCGGGGCGAGCGGCGACTTGCGGCAGCGTGGGTCGGCGCCGGGGGGCGTGCGCGGCGATTGGTGGGCGCTCGGGTGACCGACGCTCACGAGCTGCCGGTGGGCGTGGTCGTGTGTGTCCACGATCGGAAGATGGACGAACCGTGGTGCCTGGCGGCGAGCGAAGCGACAGTTCCGACGCCGGTCTTGATTCGGTACTACGGCAAGCGCTGGGGGATTGAGGCGGGTTTTCGGGACATCAAGGACATGCGCTTCGGGATGGGTATGTCTTCGATGCATGTTTCGCGCCCGGACCGACGGGACCGCCTGTTGTTGGTCAGCGCGTTGGCGATCGCGATGCTGTCGCTGCTGGGTGCGGCGGGCGAACGTATCGGGTATGACCGCTGGTTGAAGGCGAACACGGTGAAACGGCGGACGCATTCGTTGTTTCGGCAGGGGTTGATGCTGTATCACCATCTTCCCAATTGGCCGGAGGACCGGATTCGTCCATTGATGGAGACGTTCGGAGACATGCTCCTGGAACAGCGGGTGTATCGAGATGTCTTTGGTGTAATCTGAATGTTAGAAACAGGGAAAAATGAGGGGATGCATGAGCCTTCGCCCCCCAAACTCGTACATCGCGGAGGTGGCGGAAGACGGCCCCCCAAGGGCCTTGTCTAGGCAACAACCTCCCGCGTTCTTGCCAGGCCTTCCACAGCGACAACATCTGCTCCAGAGCATCCTGATTCAGGAATACCATGAACAAGCGGCCGCCGAGGGGCTTGTCGCGGCGCGGTTCGCCTTTCGTCGAGAATTCGAAAAAGTCTTCATCAGGAAGGATGTCCTCTTTCTCGATCTCCGCAAGCCACTCCATGCCTGGGATCTGTTCTACCGCTCGTACAAAGTTCTCTACCGTCCCGACCGTCTCCAGCACGACGGCTTCCTCGGGAACAAGGTCGTGCGACTCGGTCTGGAACCGCACGCGGCGCGCCTCCATGGCGCGCTGCAGAGCTTGGAACCTCGGAGCCAGCCTCTCGGCCTGCCGCTCCCGGCTTGGAAGGTGATGCCTCCCGGCGCCGCCACGCCTCTTGCGACGGGGAAGTGGCTCGCCGGGATCGGGCAGGATCAGGAGCGGACGTTCAGGCATCGCCGTCGTCCGCCTGCGCCGCGTGTGCGGCCGGTACGCGCTTCCGCCATTGCTTCAGCCGCTCTGCGACGATGGTGCGCACATCGCCGTCGGGCAGCCCCAGCACGTAGCGCCGCTGCATATCGAGACCAAACTGCTCCAGCTCGGCGAAACTCAAGCCGTAAAGACGCTTGGCGAGGGTAGATGGTGCGGAACCCAGCCTCGATCCGAACCGTTGTTCAAAACGGCAAAGCCACTCCTGTGCAAGAGCCGGCGTTGGAGGCGGCAGCGTCAACTGAAGCTGAAACCGGCGCCAGACCGCTCGGTCGAGCAACTCTGGGTGGTTCGTCGCCGATACTGCAACGACGTGGCTCGGTAGGCTGTCGATCTGCAGCAGGAGAGAGCTAACGACTCGCTTGATCTCACCCGTCTCATGAATGTCGCCGCGCTCCTTGCCGACCACGTCGAACTCGTCAAAAAACAGCACGCATCGACGAACCCGCACCTGATCGAACAGACGCGAGAAACGAACGGCCGTCTCTCCTAGATAGCTGGCGATCACGGATTCGTAGCGGACGGACAACAGTGGGACCGCCAGTTCAGTGGCGAGCGCTTCGGCAAAGGAGGTTTTGCCATTCCCAGGTGGACCAGTGAGAAGCACACGATGCCTTGGTTCCAGATTGTGGGCTCGCAACAGGTCGGCGCGTTGATGTTCCTCGATCAACTCTCGGCTCGCACGCGCGACTTCATCGGGGAGCACGAGCTCGTCGAGTCTCCGTTCCGGTGACGCCTCGTGGTAGAGAGCGATGGCTGGCCCATTGCGCCTAAGGGTTGGCAGCACACCGTTCGCCTGACGCGCCCCATCCGGCTGAAGATGAGCCGCGAGACGATCCGCCAGCACGTGGTGCTGCTTCGCGCGTTCCTCGGTGATGAGGGCCTCCAGCGACTTGCGAAACAGGACCTGATCGCCGCGAGCACCAGCGCGAACAAGATCCAGCAGCACGCCGGCACGCGCCATTTCAGCAGACCTCCACACTGAACAGGCAGCCGCGTTTAGGCGATTTCATCCGGATTGTCATCGATCAGCCCGAGTTCCCGCAACGACCGCCGTCACGCTGAGTGCAATCCTGCCGCCAACGCCGGCGAGATTTGGCGAGCGCGGTTCGGGCCGCGTAGAGCGCCGGTCGGCAGCCGGACTCGGAGGTTCCGCGCCCGACCCGAGCAGGCTAGCACTCCGCGACGGTCACGTCGTTTACGAAGTGAGCCGGAAACGTGGCGCGACACCCTACGAGGTCGCGACAGACGCAACGGCGTGCGCTTTCACGGGCAGAATGATACGCGATGGTGCCACTGCCCGCGAGGATTACGGCCCGCCGCGAGGGCAGACGACTCCGGGCCGAGCGCCGGAGCGACGACCTTCACGGGAGACGGACAATGGTCTGTCGCCGCCGATGAACGTACGCTCCGACGAATCCTGCATCGGCCGGCCGACCGGAAGACCACGTCTCTGAGCGTCTCGACCCCCGCGCAGACCAACACTGTCTCGCGCAAGTCGCTTGGCAGGGGCGTCGTACCGCCGCGACGCCACGGTCGAAAGGCTGCTCGTCACGAAGGCCGGCAGGGCCTTGACGTGCAACGTGGTCCTCGGGTGGCCGTGTATCGCTTCGACGGTTGAAGACTCCTCCACGCCGGCGGGCACGAAGCCGCCGCCGTCCGGGTCCAGCAGCGGCGTCTGCATGGCCTCGATCAGCGCCGGCGGGACCGGGGGGTCCAGCGGGTCCTCGCGGGGCTCTTCCTCGGTCCACACCGCGAACCGGTACCCGCGCTGGCCGCGGTGCGCCGCGTCCTTCAGGAAGACGAGCAGCAGCAGCAGCTCGAGGTCCGGCGACGCCCGGTCCAGCGGCGGGTACGGGTCGTCCGAGTAGGCGACCGGGCCGTGATAGACCGTCTGGCCCCGGTGGGCCGCGGAGAACGGCTCGCCGTCCACCGTGTTCCGCAGCAGGACCGTTCGGCCCGGCGGGCCGGCCTGCTCGGCCGCTATCGCGCCCAGCGCCCGCGAATGCCCGCGGCCGGCGGATCGGCGAGACGGCGTCGTATCCGGCGGGCATCGCCTCCCGCCAGGCGGGTCGCTCCGCCGACGTCGCCGGCTCGATGGACGCGCAGTAGATCCAGCCGTTGCGGCCGTCGCAGGCCTCGTCGGTCGCCTCCCCGGTGCCGGCACGCGCGGCGTCCGTGCCGGCGCCGGCCCCCGCCGGTCCGGACCCGTCGTCGACTTGGTCGCGGCGCACGACGAGCCTTTCGCCCTGTCCGCGGAAGCAGCTCGGCGTCGAGATTCGGATCGTCCCACGGCCGGGGATCGTGTGCCATTGGGACGATGCCACGGTACGATCTGGAATGTCGTTGCGCCCAGCGGGACCCGCGGTGGCGCCGCGGGTCGGCCCGCGGTCGGCGGCGGGCGTCGGTCGGCGCCAGCGGGGGACCGGTCCAGCCGGCAGGCGGCGCGCGTCGGCAGGCGGCCGGCCATTCGGACCAACGGAACGCATTTGCCACCGGCGCGAGACTCCTGCGGCGCCAGCTCCCCGGCGTCCAATCGGCGCCGTGTCCGGCGGCGCGTGGGCCCCGCGATGGTCCTGCCGGCGAGCACGAATAGCGCCTCGACCCGCGGGGTGGCATAATCGGCCTGCTGAACAATCGGGATCTGGTCGCTGGCTGACGTCCCGCGTTGCATACGGAGGAGCAGATGCCGACCCGCAGACGATTCATCGGACAGACGGCGAGCGCGCTGGCCGGCATGGCGGTGGCCGGCGCGGGGGCGCGGGGTGGGGCGGCTGGCGCCGGGCAGCCGGCGGGCGCGGCGCGCCGGCAGGTCGTCGTGGGCGGACGCCGGGTCACGACGGTGGACGTGCACGCGCACTGCGAGATTCCCGGCATCCGGGAGATGATGGGGGGAAGCCCGTCGCCGAACGCCGCGCTCACCATCGGGCCGGACCGCCTGCGGGCCATGGACGAGGCGGGCATCGACGTCGAGGTCCTCAGCATCAATCCGTTCTGGTACGGGGTCGACAGCGATCTGGCTCCCCGGTTGATCCGGGCGCAGAACGAGGGCCTCGCTGAGATCTGCGCGGCCAACCCGGACCGGTTCGCGGCCCTGACGACGGTCTCCTTGCAGCATCCGGAGCTCGCGGCCGAGCAACTGGAGGAAGGGGTGACGAGCCTGGGCTTGCGCGGCGCCTCGGTCGGGGCGACCGTCGGGACCGAGGAGCTGGCGTCGCGCCGGTTCGATCCGTTCTGGGCCAAGGCCGAGGAGCTGGACGCTCCCGTCTTCCTGCATCCCCAGGGCGTCCCCGAGCTCGAGTCCCGGCTGCAGGGGAACGGGTTCCTCGGCAACGTGATCGGCAATCCTCTGGGGACGACGCTTGCCCTGTCCCATCTGATATTCGAGGGCACGCTCGATCGGTTCCCCGGGCTCAGGCTCTGCGCGGCACACGGCGGGGGCTACCTGCCGTCCTACGCCGACCGCTCCGACTACGGTTGCGCCACGCGCTCCGCGCAGTGCACCGGCCCGCTGGCGAGGCGGCCCACGGAGTACGTGAAGCAGCTCTATGTCGATGCGCTCGTCTTCTCGAGCGAGGCCCTGCGCCACCTCGTGTCGGTGCTCGGCGCAAGCCAAATCGTGATTGGAACCGACTACCCGTTTCCGTGGACCGCGGCCACGGACGATGCCCGGGTGCCGCGTTTCGACGTCGTGGATCACGTTCTCGACACGCCGGGACTGAGCGACGCCGACCGCGCCGCCATCCTGGGGGGCAACGCGGCGGCGCTGTTCGACATACCGGTGTAGGGTCGCTTCGGCCGCGCCTAACGGGGCGCCGGCCAGAAGCCGATGGACGTCGAGCGCAACAGAGCGGCCACGATGGCCGGCAACGCGCGAAGGCGATTCGAGAGGGAGGCTGGAGATGGCGAAGAAGGTCAGTGACCGCGACGAGCCGCGGCCCGAGAACGAGCAGGGTGTCAGCCGGCGGGACTTCGTCAGGACGGGAGCCGCGGCCGGGCTGGGGGCGGGCGCGCTGCTGGCCCCCGACCAGGCGCAGGCGCAGGCCCCGGCTTCGGCCGACGACGTCGTCTGGGACTACGAGGTGGACGTCGTCATCGCGGGGGGCGGGTGCGCGGGCCTGACCGCGGCCATCCGCGCGCGGGATCTCGGGGCCAGCGTGCTGGTCGTCGATCAGAACTACGACCTCGGCGGCCGGATGCTCCACAGCGGGGCCTTCGTGTCCCTCGGCGGGGGCGACCCGGTGCAGCGCCGGGACATGAAGGGCGAGAGCGACAAGGAGGGATTGATCACCGCCGATCCCGTCGAGGCGCCCGAAGAGCTCGACGACAGCGTCGACCTGCTGTTCACGGACATCACCGACTGGTCGGTGGTCGACCCCAAGGCCCAGAGCCCGTACCGGTACAACGAGCGCGAGCTCGCCCGCGCGTGGGCCGAGAACTGCCCGGCCACGCGGCAGTTCCTCATCGACAACTACGTGCGGTTCACGCGCGTCGGCGGCACCCACGGCGGCGGCGGTCTGTCGCGGGCGCGGGGGGCGCGGTGCTTCCTCATGCTGGGCGACAAGACGGACATCAAGGCGGGCACGATCACGGCGGAGGACGCGGGCGTCGCCGACCCCGAGCGCACGAGCGCGTTCGCGCCGGTGCAGATGAACAACGCGAGCCGCTCCGTCGCGCCCGGGGCCGTGAGCAACGGCGTCGCCCTCGCCCGCCCGCTGGAGTTCTCGGCGCGGGAGAAGGGCGTCGAGTTCATGCTGCACCGCCGGTTCGCCGACCTCGTCCGCGAGAAGCCGTTCGCGGGCCGGGTGATGGGGATTCGGGCCCACTACTCGCCTCGGCGCCACCCCGAGACCGGCGAGCTCATGCAGAGCTACTGGCAGAACGGCAACGTCGACGAGCGGCGCGAGACGGTGACCGTCCGCGCCCGCCGCGGCGTCATCCTCGCCAGCGGCGGCCACGCCGGCAATCCCCAGGTCCGCAGCATGTTCTATCCCGCCATGCGCGAGCCCGCGTTCCCGACGAGCGGCGTCGCCCTCCAGGGCCCGCACGGGCAGGACGCCAGCGCGCTCACCGCCGGCCTGCGGGTGGGCGCGAACCTCGCGGGGATGCAGCAGAACCTGTCGTATCCCACGACGTTCCACATCTCGACCCGTCTCGCCACCCGGGACGCGTACACGACCATGATGCCGGGGCATCCGACGTTCGGCTTCCGCGGCTCGGCCGGGGTCAACGTCGGCAGCGCCGGCTTTGAGGAGTTCATCGCGGTGAACCAGGTCGGGAAGCGGTTCTTCAACGAGGTCCGTCTCCCCGCGAGGCCCGGCGGAAGCCGGTACCCCGGCGACGGCGGCGCCCCGGGCCAGGGGCTCGACCACAAGCCGCTCGACTGGCGCAACTGTCAGGAGAAGTGGGTCCGGCAGATGTACAGCTACGACCACGGCCTCGATGCCGCGCTGGCGATGAACGAGGGGTCGGAGGCGCCGGACTACTACTCGGGACCGCTGTGGGCGATCTTCGACGAGGACGCGGTCGAGCGCACCGGCTGGGAGCTCCGGCACCCGTACGTGGCGGACAACGGCTACTTCTTCAAGGCCGACACCATCGAGGAGTTGGCGGAGAAGATCAAGGCCGGCCACGAGTTCCAGCGGGTGCCTCTGCATCACCTGGCCGAGACGGTGGCCAAGTGGAACGGCTGTGTGGACGCCGGCGCCGACCCCGAGTTCGAGCGGGAGGCGGACGCGCCGATGAACCGCATCGTGCGGCCACCGTTCTACGCGCTGTCGATCATGGTGATCTGGCACGACTCCTACGGCGGCCTGCGGGTCAACGGCCACCAGCAGGTCGTGGACATGGAGGGGCAGACCATTCCGGGTCTCTACGCGGGCGGCGAGGCCGTGGGCGGGTTCAACAAGCATGGCCTCGGCAAGGGCCACGTCCACGGCTACATCGCCGGCACGCAGGCGGCGGAAGAGCCGTCCGACCAGGGATAGCGCGACCTTACGGTCGCGTTGGAAGTTCGCTGGCGCGAAGCTTCTACGGCGCAGGCCAGCCGCGCACCGACGATGGTTCAACAGGACGATACACCGCGCCCGATCGACGCGAGCGACGCCGGGGTTGCACCCGGCGAGGCGGATGCCGGCAGCGTGGAGCCGCACGACACGCGCGTCGTCGTGTGGGACACGCCGCCGGCCGTCGAGCGCGGGAAGCGCTTCGCCGTGAGGGTCGGGGTCGCCTGCTCGGCGAGGTGCGCCTCCGCCGGCTGGCGCGTGGAGGTGCGCGACCAAGACGGCGAGAGACGGGAGACCACGACCCTCGGCGAGGAACCGTGGCCCGGCACCGACGCGCTCTACCATGCGGAGGTCGCCCTGGTGGCCCCGGACACCGAGGGCCTCTACACGTGGGAGGCGGCGGCCCGGACCGGCGGCTCGGCGGTCGCGCACACCGACGGCAGCGCCCGCTTCGGGGTGCGCGTCGTATCCGCGCCGGGGTGCCTCCTGACGGTCGTCGCCACCGACGCGGAGAGCCGGACCCCGGTCGAAGGTGCGAGGGTGGTCGCGCATCCGTACCGGGCCGTCACTGACGAACGCGGCATGGCCGAGATTCGGGTGCCGGCCGGCGAGTACCGACTCTTCGTGTCGGGAAAGAGCTACATTCCCTTCCGCTTCGACGGAGAAGTGAAGGCCGACACGACGATTCGGGCGGTTCTTGCGCTGGATCGGGAGCTCTCGGATGCCGATGTCTGGTCCTGAGGGTCGATGCCGACACGACGGGGGAGCTCCTCTGATGATGAAGATTGTGGTTGGTGGTCTGGCAGGTCTTGCGTGGCTCACCGTTCCGTGTGCGGTCGCCGCGCAGGGCAACGATACGGCGATCGAGCAGGGAGGACAGCTCTACGAGGCGCAGTGCGCGCGGTGCCACGGCGCCTCGGGCGCCGGGAACTCGTCGTCGGTTCCGGCCCTGAGCGGTAACGACCGGCTCGGGAACGCGGCCCGCATCGTTCGCGCGATCCACGAGGGCACCGGGAACATGCCGCCGTTCCCCACCCTGACCGCGGCCGAGACCTCCTCGCTGGCGAGCTATGTCCGCACCGCCTGGACGAACGACTTCGGCGGTGTGACGACGGACGAGGTGGCGGCGGTGCTGGACCGGTTCGCGGATGCGGGGCCGGTGGCGTCGGTCTGGGATGGCATCTTCACCGCGGATCAGGCGGCGCGGGGCCGGGCGGCGTACGACGGCGCGTGCGGCTTGTGCCACGGCCGCCGTCTGAACGGCGCCCCGGACGATCCCGACATGCGTTCCACGCCCCCGCTGGCGCGGGCGCGGTTCCTTCGCGAGTGGGATGGACGCTCGCTGGCCACCCTGTTCTCGTACACGCGGCTGACGATGCCCGAGGACAATCCGGGCTCGCTCGCCGACGAAGAGTACGTCGACGTCATCGCCCACATGCTCTCGGTCGGCGGCATGCCGGCCGGAAACGACGAACTCGCACCCGATCCGCGCAGTCTTGCGCACATCGTGATCCGCCAGCGGCAATAGGTATCCTTCTCGACCAGGGTGGTGCGCTTCAGGCCCCGCCGCCGGGCTTGACTTGGCCTGCCGCGGGGCGCATTCTCTTCACGACAACTCCCGTCGAACCGTTCAAGGAGCAGACCATGGTGCTTTCGAACATGCGTGGCGCAACCCGATATCGTGCCCGGCTCTTTGCCGTGGCGATGTGCGCGGCGGTCCTGGGCCTGACCGGCATAGGCCTGCAGGCGGCCGTGCCGGGCACGGCGACCCTGTCGGGAACCGTGACGGCCTCGGAGCCGTTCACGGCGGCGCAGGTCTACGTTCGCAACGTCGACAGAGGAATCGTGTACATGGTGTACACGAACGGGGGACGCTACCGGGCCGTCGCCCTGTTTCCCGGCACCTACGAGGTGAGCGCGAGCACGAAGCATCTCGAGTCGGACGTCCGGACCGTGACGGTGGGCGCCGACGACGCGGCCGAGATCGACCTCGCGCTGGGCGAGCTCGAGGGCGACGCGCCCCCGCTCGTCATACCCGCCGGCCGGACCGCGATGGAGAGCGGCGCGGCCGGGGCGTTCGAGTTCGAGAGCTACGACGAGATCTACCCGCCGGGGGCGGGCAAGGCGGTCGCCGAGCAGGTCTGCATGGTGTGCCACGGCGAGAACTTCTTCCCCGGCCGTCCCGGCACCGAGCGGCAATGGATGTCCTGGATCGACCACATGGTCGGCAGCACGCTCGGGGAGCAGGATCCGACCCGCTACGGGCAGGGGCTGCTTTCCTTCCGGGCGTCGACGTTCCGCTTCGGCCGGCAAGATCGGGACGACCTGCTGGCCTACGTCGTCGAGAACTTCGGGCCCGACAGCAAGCGCCGGCGCGTGGCCATCGAACAGCAGACGCCGGTCGACGAAGAGGCCCTCGGCAAGGCGATGTACATCGAGTACTACCTCGCCAAGGACGGGCCCGACGAGGGCAACAACGATCCCCGGTGGGCGCGGGACCGGGTCTCGCGCTATGGCCAGGATCCGCGTTTCGACGCGGACGGCAACGTCTGGCTGGTGGACCGCGGCGTGCCTCACCGGCTGGTCAAGCTCGATCCCCGGACCGGCGAGCAGAAGGAGTATCTCTATCCCGATCCCCGGAACGGCAATCACGAGATTCTCATCGATCCGTCCGGGCTGATCTGGCTGCCCGAACACCGCGGCCGCACCGGGGCCAAGGAGAAGCGGCTCCTGGGGTTCAATCCCAAGACCGAGAAGTTCGAGCACCAGATTCCGATGGACCCCGACGATGTCGTTCGCAACCCCACGAAGTTCATGCAGTCGCTGGCCATGGACTCGAAGGGCAACATCTACGTCGGGTGGATCATGGGCGGAGCCCTCAGCAAATGGGACCGGGCCACCGGCGAGGTGTCCGTGTTCCGCATCCCGACCCCGCACGCCATCCCCTACGGGGTGGTGGCCGACCGCAACGACAACATCTGGATCGCCCTCTGGAGCGGGGGCAAGATCGTCAAGTTCGACACGTCCAACCACTCGTGGACCGAGTTCACCGCCCCCACCTACCCAGCGCACACCCGGCGTCTGAACGTCGATTCCCAGAACAACATCTGGTGGGGCATCTACTCGGCCGGCAAGCGGACCGGCAAGCTCGTCAAGCTGGACCAGTCCACCGGCAAGATGACCGAGTGGACGATCCCGCAGCAGAACGCCGAGCCGTACGACGTCGCCGCCGACCCCGACGACAACATCTGGGCCCCCGACGTCGGCCAGCGGACCGACGGCGAGTACGGCGCCTCGCTCTGGCGGTTCGACCCGCGCGCCGAGGAGTTCACGTTCTATCCGAAGCCGCAGCGGCACGCCGACTCGCCCAAGATCCAGATCACCCGGGACGGCGCCGTCTGGTACTCGCCGCGCGGCAGCCGCGAGGCGCCCGCCTTCGGGGTGCTCTATCCGGACATGGACGAGATCGACGACCTGGGGGCGTTCTATAAGTACGGACCGCCCGGGTATCCGTTTCCGCCGTCCGCCGCGACGTCTTCAGCGGGCCAGTGACCCTGAGACGGTCTTTGCAACGGTCCGTCGCGCGACTGACTTGAGTACGACCGACCGGCATCTTCCCGCCAGGCGAGAAGATGCCGGTCGCTGTTTCGGCACACATTCGGGGCGTTCGGCACGAGCGAGCGCTCTTCTTGCGACCAGGATCGGGACGGGGGGAAGCGGTTCCTGGACGCGACCCGACGCGGTGCGCCTCGCGCGGAGACGTCTGGTCTGCGGGTCGAGGGCGCCATCCACGGCTTCTGCGCTCCGGGAGGTTGGCATGAAGGGATTGACACGGAAGCGGTCGCGCCGGGTGTCGGCCGGAGCACTGGGGGCAGGGACCCTGTTCCTGCTGATGTCCGGAATCGCGGTCGCGCAGCCCGAAACGAACCAGCCCGATGGGTTCCAAATCGAGGAAGCGACCATCGAGGGGATTCACCGGGCCATCCAGGACGGCCGGACCAGCTGTCTGGGGGTGGTGCAGGCCTACGTCGATCGGGCCCGGGCCTACAACGGCGCCTGCACGCAGCTCGTCACCCTCGACGGCGCGCCGGTCGCGCCGGCGAGCGGCCCGTTCCGCGCCGGCGCCGCGGTCCGTTTCCCCACGTCCACCGTCCCCGTCTCGAGCATCCTTCCCGACCTCGAACGGTATGCCGGCATGCCGCTGGACCTGGGAAGGATGGAGCCCACCCTGTCCGACCCCGCCGTGCAGGCGCAGTACGGCATGGTGGCCGGCGTGCCCGCCGCGGGTCAGGTCAACGCGCTCAGCACCCTGAACCTGCGCGGCGAGCGATCGGTGAGTTGCAAGGCGGGCTGCGACGCGCACCCCTCGACGGGAGAGCTTCCCGCGGACTGTCCCGCCGCCTGCGACGCGTTCCGGCGTCAGCCCGACGCCCTCGAGCGGGCGGCCGAGCTGGACGCGCGGTACGGCGACGATCCCGACCTGGCGGGGATGCCGATGTACTGCATTCCCCTCGCCTTCAAGGACGTCTACGACACCGCGGACATGCGGACCACGACGGCGGCGGACATCGACTTCGCCCTGGATGCGCCTCCCGCCGACGCGACCATCGTCGCCCGGCTGCGGTCGAAGGGCGCCATCATCTACGCCAAGGCGAACGCGACCGAGTTCAACGGCGGCATCGGGAACCCCGGCGGGCCGGCCGCCTCGACCGCCCGGTACCTGGGGTACGCGGAGCGGAGCACGTGGGGCGGTCAGGCCTGCAACCCCTACGACACCGAGCGCTCGCCGCGCGGATCGAGCTCCGGGTCGGGCGTCGCCGTGTCGGCAAACCTCGCCGTCTGCGCCTTCTGCGAGCAGACGGGGGGGTCGTGCAAGGGGCCGGCGTCCCGCAACGGGGTGGTCAGCCTGCTGACGACCAAGGGGCTGATCCCGTACGGAGGCGCCGTCGGATCGAATCCGCTGGTGGACCGTGCCGGCCTCAACTGCCGCACCGTCAAGGATGCCGCCCTCGTGCTCGACGCCCTCGCGGACCCCGCGCTGGGCTACTTCGATCCCCGGGACATCTACTCGGCGTTGCCCGAGGCCCTGGTCTCCACCGAGCCCTACGCCGGCTTCGTCGTCGAGGACGCGCCCGGCGACGGCGGCGAGCGGCCCCTGGCCGGGATGCGCATCGGCATCGTCCGCGAGTACATGGTCAAGCACACCCTGAACGACGCGGCGATCAGCGACCGCATCGAC
Organism: Vicinamibacterales bacterium; assembly: GCA_965206705.1. Taxonomy (GTDB): domain Bacteria; phylum Acidobacteriota; class Vicinamibacteria; order Vicinamibacterales; family UBA8438; genus JAJEEA01. The sequence goes on from CBDBKJ010000005.1 coordinate 464,678, forward strand.
GACGAGATCAAGACCGTCCTCCGGGACCGGCTGGGGGCGAGCCTCGTCGAGTCGCGGGATCCGCTCCATCCCGACGATCCCGCCGTGCTCGACATGGAGTACACGTTCCAGGACGGGCTGGCCGAGATCCTGCCGATCCACATGCCGGAGTACTTCCACAAAACGACCCCCGCCGGCGCCCTGGAGTTCGCGGTGCCGGGCCACGACGTGACGACGAAGCGGTATCTGGTCCAGCTGGCGGAAGGCGAGGCGCCGCTCGCGGCCAACCTGAACCTGCGCCGCGTGACCCTCTCGCCCCAGGCGCTCAGCTTTGCCTTCCACATCGATCAGTACCTGGCCCGGCGCGGCGACGAGCGGGTCGCCGACATGGCGAGCCTCGACGCCAACGCGAAGTACTTCTCGGCCGCGGCGGAGGCGGGATCGGCGAACTGGGCCGCCGTCGACGACGTCCGCGCCTACGGAAACACCGAGCGGATGCAGATGCGCGCGGTGATGCAGCTGGTGCTGGCCAAGGTGATGCGCGAGAACCGCCTCGACGTGCTGGTGAACGCCGAGAACACCCTGCCCCACCAGAAGGTCGGCGGGCCCAGCGAGCCCGGCGTCAACGGGCGCGGCGCGTCGGGGTCGACCCAGACCATCACCGCGCTCATCGGCGCGCCCGAGATCGTCGTGCCGGCCGGGTTCAACGACGTCGTCTACGAGCCTCGGTTCGTCCTGAACGCGGACGGCGACCGGTACGACGCGGTCCCCGGCTACGAGCCGTCGACGCTGGAGACGCCGCTGCCGATCAGCCTGATGTTCTGGGCCGGCCCCGGCGAGGAGGCCGCGGTGCTGAAGGCGGCGTCCGCCTACGAGGCGGCCACCCGGCACCGGACGCCGCCACCCGACTTCGGCCCGCTCTCGGACGAACCGTAGAGCCGGCGGTGCTTGGGACAGCGATCGATACGAAGTTGCCAACTGCACCCAGGCACAGTCCGTTTCTACGGTCTCGCGCGCTTGGCACACGGAAAGGTAATTTCCGTCAGCGTCCTTACGGCCCTGAACCGCGTTGATCTTCGGAGCTGCGTTGTGCTCCGCGGTCGCGATGCCCAATATGCTCCCTCGTCACGCCTTGTCGCACGGGCGCCTGCAGCCCGCTGGCGCCCTCGCCGGTCGGGGCTCCGCCTGGGGCTGCTAGCGCGGTGGACAGCCGGGCAGTCCTGTCTGTCGCGCTCGCCGCATCGAGTCTGACCGCCGCCGCAGCGCAAGCGGCGCCGCTGCAGCGGCTGCCGACGACCGGGCAGACGCCTACGGTGACGTCGTCGGCGGCGCCGGGGCTCCCCATCGCGCGCGCCCACCGCGTCGAGCAGGGACCCGAGATCGACGGAGACGTGCTCGGCGAGGCAGTCTGGGCGGCCGCGAGCCCCGAGACCGGGTTCCGCCAGAACACCCCGGACGAGGGCGAGCCGGCGTCGGAGCGCACCGAGGTGCGCATCGTCTACACCGGCGACACGATCTACTTCGGGGTGGTCTGCTTCGTCCGCGACTCCGCGACGATCATCGTCTCGGACGCGCGGCGCGACTCGTCGCTGGTCGAGACCGACAGCTTCCAGATCGTCCTCGACACCTACCGCGACCAGCAGAACGGGTTCGTAGCGCGACGATCATCGTCTCGGACGCGCGGCGCGACTCGTCGCTGGTCGAGACCGACAGCTTCCAGATCGTCCTCGACACCTACCGCGACCAGCAGAACGGGTTCGTGTTCGGGACGAACCCGGCCGGGCTCGAGTACGACGGGCAGCTGACCAACGAGGGGGAGGGCAGCGGCGGCATCGGCGGCGGCCTCGTGCAACGGTCGGGCAGCCAGCAGCAGGGCGGCTCGGGGGGCGGGTTCAACCTGAACTGGGACGGCGTCTGGCAGGTGGCGACCCAGGTCACCGACGTCGGCTGGACGGCCGAGTTCGCGATTCCGTTCCGCACGCTGCGCTACGCGTCCGGCCCCGTGCAGACGTGGGGAATCAACTTCCAGCGCAACATCCGGCACCGGAACGAGCAGTCGTACTGGTCGCTGCTGCCTCGCCAGTTCAACCTGAACCGGCTGTCGCTGGCCGGCGAGCTCCAGGGGCTGGAGGTGCCGCCGCCGCGGAATCTCCAGTTGAACCCGTACGTGCTCGGGAAGACCCTCCGGCGTGACGTGGACACCCGCGCCACCATGCTCGGAGACGTGGGGGCGGACCTGAAGTACAGCGTCACCCCGAGCCTCACCCTCGATCTGACGTACAACACCGACTTCGCGCAGGTCGAGGTGGACGACCAGCAGATCAACCTCGACCGGTTCAACCTGTTCTTCCCCGAGAAGCGGCCGTTCTTCCTGGAGAACGCGGGGCTGTTCTCGGTGGGGCAGCCGGGCGAGCTCGAGCTGTTCTTCAGCCGGCGGATCGGGATTGGCGACGACGGAGAGCGGATCCCGATCCGGGGTGGCGGCCGCCTGAGCGGCCAGGTCGGGGCCAATACCCACATCGGCGTGTTGAACATGCGGACCGCGACGGTCGACGCGACCGGGACGCCGTCGAACAACTTCACGGTGGCCCGGGTCCGGCAGGATCTGCCGAACCGGTCGAACGTCGGCGCGATGGTCGTCGACCGCCGCGCCGCCGGCGAGCTCGCCGCCGCCGGCGACGTCAACCGGAGCTACGCGGTGGACGGGCGGTGGGGCATCGGGGAAGCGGTGACGCTGTCGGGGTTCGGGGCGGGGACCGATACCCCCGGGGTGCGGGGGAGCACCCACGCGTACAACGTCGCGGCCAGCTACGAGTCCGAGCGGTACCGCTACGGCGGGGGGTTCACCGAGGTCGCGCCCGGGTTCAACCCCGAGGCCGGCTACTATTCCCGGCGGGCCCACCGCCGGGTCGACGGCGCCTTCCGCACCGCGTTCCGCCCCGAGAACTCGATCGGGTTCCACGAGTGGACGCCGCACGCCGCCGTCTTCCTCATCCGCGACTTCGACACCGGCCAGGTCGAGTCGGACTGGATTCACCTCGACAACACGATGGAGTGGCGCAACGGGTTCTGGGCGAGCACCGCGCTGAACCTGACGACGGAAGGGGTGCTCGAGCCGTTCGAGATCTATCCCGACATCTTCGTCCCCGCCGACCGCTACGACCACGCCGAGGCGCAGCTGCGGTTCAGGACCGACCAGGGCGCGCCCCTCAGCCTCGAGTTCTTCTCGGTGTTCGGCGGGCTGTTCGGGGGCCGTCGGTCGACGGTGAGCCCGCGGCTGAGCCTGCGCCTCGGCGAGCGGTTCAACACCCAGGTCTCGTGGGAGCGCAACGATCTCGACCTGCCCGTCGGCGCGTTCGTGACCAACCTCGCGAGGCTCCGCCTCAACTACTCGTTCACGCCCCGCGTGTTCGTCCAGGCCCTGGTGCAGTACAACGACCGCCGGCGGCTCTGGTCCTCGAACGTGCGCTTCGCGGTGTTGTCGGACGCCAACACCGGTTTCTTCATCGTGTACGACGACATCGAGGGGTTCGACCGGTTCCGCCCGCTCGGCGCAGGCCGCAGCCTGACGGTGAAGTACAGCCATCTCTTCGATCTGCTGAATTGAGTCGGCCCCGCGCGGACCGGGCGACCACGGTACACGGGGCCGCCCGACGGTGCCGCATTAGAGGGGCTCGACCGTCACCTTCGGTCAGGGATCCATCTGCGCCTGCGTGCGAGCGCCCGGGCACGCTCCCGTTCCGGGAACCTTGGTGGGGCGTCTTACCGTCACTTTCTATAGGGGGCATGTTCCCCCGCTTGCGGGTGCCGGCGGTTGACGCCGCATCTCGGCAGTCCGCAGGGAGGACGCCATGGATGCTATTGGAGGAGAGTTGCGAGTGGGTGTTCCGGACGGGCTCGTCCTGGCCGCGCATGAACGCTGCGGGGCTTCCGGCGCGTCACTACATCTTGCAGAGGAGCCCGTCGGCGAGCCGCGGGCGTGGAGCGGGCTCGGGCAGCACGCCGCGCGGGACCCGCACGTCGTGGCGCAATACCGGCCCAGGACGTCGAGGGTGCTCATCTACGACTTCCTGATGCCGCTGACCCACGAGGCTCAACTGAGGACGACGCTCGATACCCTGTTCTTTCGGGATACGCTCGTTGCCCGATTGAGAACCCTCCGGAACGACGAGTTGGAGGATGTCTTCCCGCGCCCGCCGGAGCAGAATGACTGGGATCACCTGGAGCGAATCCTCGACTTCATACAGGAACGGTTCGTGGGCTATTCCATAACGCACGTCAGCGGCCGTTGCCGATTCGGTCCGTTGCTCTCCCACGATCGAGTCTCGGAGTTCGAGAGACAGGGCGCCAAGTACCTGATGGACGAAACCACGGCGGTGACGCGGTTCGTCTTCCCTTACGCGGACGATCGGGAACTGGGAAGAATCCGTTACCTGTTCAGTGCCCTCTTCGTCGGGAGCATGATCGAGCTCGTGCACGGCGAAGAACAGATATGGATGATCGAGAGTGGCCCGGAGAACCTCGTTCACATCTGGTCCACCTTCGACCGACAGCCATGACCGCTTGCGGCCTCGCAGGCCGCTCCTCGATTTCCCGGATGCGTCGTCCTGACGTCGACGTCGCGGCGTCTTGCCCGGCGTCGATGTTCAGGACGGGTTGCCGGCGCCGCGTTCGCGGGCGGTGCCGGCGGCTGCGCCGGGGGTTCGACGTCCTCGCCCCGGCGGTCGCGGCGCGGCCGCTGCGTTCGGGGCGCCGGTCCGGAAGGAGTTGCGGACAGGCGTGAACGACCGGGACGACACTGACAGCCCGTGGTATAACGGCGGGACGTGGCGTCCGCGGAGCGTGCAGGTGCCGTCCGGGCGGCGCCGGGGAGCTGGGGATCATGTCGAAGCGAACTCGTGTCGTAGTCGGCGGACGGTGTTGGCTGGCACCAGATCTCCCGGCCGCGGTGGTCCGTGCGGCCCTCGCGGGACTGCTCGCGGCCGGCGGCTCGGTCGGCGGTCCGGGCGTCGTGGCCGGGGCGGCGCAGCCCCCGGCGGCCGAGGGCGGCTTCACGGCGGACCAGGCCGCCGCCGGGTGGTCGGTGTACGCGCGGCAGTGCGGCGAGTGCCACGGGGCGGGGCTGGACGGGGCGGAAGCGCCGGCGCTGCGGGGGGTGGACTTCCTGAACGGCTGGGCGGGGGAGACGACGGACGATCTGTTCGAGTACGTGCGCGACGAGATGCCGCCCGGCCTCGGGGGCTCGCTCGGCGAGCAGGTCTACCTGAACCTGGTCGCGCACATCCTGGACATGAACGGCGCCCGCCCCGGCGACGCGCCGCTGACCGCCGACGCGGCGGTCGCGATAGGCGACGCCGCGGACGTGGCCGAGGCTCGGCGCGCGGCTCGGGCCGGCGAGCGGCCGCGGCGGCGGCCGACGCGGTTCGTCAACCGGGAGGTGCCCCACGATCTGACCCCGGTGACCGAGGCGCTCCTCGCCGAACCTCCGCCGGGCGACTGGCTGAGCTGGCGGCGCACGCGCGACGGACACGGCTACAGCCCCCTCGATCGGGTGACGCGCGACAACGTCGACGAGCTGCGGCTGGCCTGGGTGCTGGCGATCCGCGAGGGGAACCACCAGACGGCGCCGCTCGTGCACGATGGGGTGATGTTCCTGGCCAGTCCCGGGGACGTCGTCCAGGCGATTGACGCGGTCACCGGCGACGTCATCTGGCAGTACCGGTCGCCGCTGCCCGAGGATGCCCCGCAGCGGGCGCCGACCCGCACGCTGGCCCTCTACGGCGACAAGGTCTTCCTCGCCACCGCCGACGCGGCCATCGTCGCGCTCGACGCGCGGACCGGCGAGGTCGCGTGGCGGACGGTCAAGGACGATTACACGCAGGGCTTCCGCCAGAACGCCGGCCCGGTCATCGCCGACGGCGTCATCGTCACCGGCACCAACGGGTGCCAGCGCTACAAGGCCCAGACCTGCTTCATCACCGGGCACGACCCCGACAGCGGCGAGGAGCTGTGGCGCACGTCCACGATCGCCCTGCCCGGCGATCCGAACGACGCGTCGTGGGGCGACACGCCGCCGTATCTGCGCGCGGGCGGCGACCAGTGGATTCCCGGCAGCTACGACCCCGACCTCGACCTCTACTACATCGGGACGGCCCAGGCGAAGCCGTGGGTGGCGGCGAGCCGCGGCATGACGACGCGGCAGGACGCGCTCTACACCAACTCGACCCTGGCCCTGCACCCGCGGACCGGGCAGGTCGAGTGGTACTTCCAGCACGCGCCGGGCGAGACCCTCGACCTCGACATCGTGTACGAGCGCGTTCTCGTCGACGCCGGGGACGAGCGGTGGCTGTTCACGATCGGGAAGGACGGCATCCTCTGGAAGCTCGACCGGCGGACAGGCGCGCTGGTCGACCTGCGAGAGACGGTCTACCAGGACGTCTTCGAGTCGATCGACCGGACCACGGGGCGGCTCTCGTACCGGCAGGACATCCGCGACGCGGACATCGGCGACCGCGTGCCGGCCTGTCCCAGCCTGCTCGGCGGCCACAACTGGCAGGCGTCGGCCTATCATCCCGGGGCCGGCGCCCTCGTGATTCCCCTCCACCAGGCGTGCATGTACCTGACCGGCCGCGAGGTGGACTTCGTCGAGGGCGGCGGGGGAGAGGCGGGCCGGTCCGAGTTCCGCGAGATGCCCGGCTCGAACGGCAACGTGGGCAAGCTCGCCGCCTACGACGTGCGGACGATGGAGGAGCTGTGGAGCCGCGAGCAGCGGGCCGCGTTCCTGACGTCGACGCTGACGACGGCGGGCGGCCTCGTCTTCGCGGGCGACGCCGACCGCCACTACCGGGCGTTCGACATCGAGACGGGGGAGGTCCTCTGGCAGGCCCGCCTCGGCGCCAAGGCGCACGGCTATCCGATCACCTACGAGGCGAGCGGACGGCAGTTCATCGCCGTCCCCGCCGCGCTGGGAGGCGCGTTCCGCAGCCTCACCGCGCAGCTCACGCCGGAGATCTTCCAGCCGGAGGGCGGGAACGCGCTCTACGTCTTCGCCCTCCCGGAGTGACACGCCGGGATGACGAAGGGGAGCTCTTCGACGCTGAACCTGGTGCCGAAGGTGGATGATGCCGGCAGTCAACCCTGACAACCTGGTCTGGGCACGCGAGACGGCGGGGCTGACCCTCCAGGATGCCGTCGCGAAGGTCGGCATTCGCGGCACGCGCGGCATGGCAGCCATCGATCGGCTCACGGCGCTGGAACGTGGCGACGAGGAGCCCACGCGGCCGCTCCTCGTCAAGATGGCGCGGCAATACCGGCGTCCGCTGCTCACCTTCTATCTGGCCGCCCCACCACGACGGGACGATTACGGCGCAGACTTCCGCACACTCCCCGGGACACGTACCCCGGAGCAGGGCGCCCTCCTCGCGGCGCTCGTCCGCAACCTGCGGAGTCGCCAGGAGATGGTTCGGGCTGCGCTGGAGGCTGAGGACGAAGCCGAGCCACTGCCGTTCGTGGGTGTCCTGCTGGACCCCGGGGCGCTGGAGACGCAGACGGAGTCGTTGCGCCGGGTTCTCCGGCACAACGCGGAAGCGGCCCATTTGTCGCAACGTGCGTTGGAGGCAATTGCCCGAGTGCTCGGCGACGATCTGGGCGCCGCGACCTATTACGCGCAGCCGAACGCCGAGGAGGCATTCCGGCTGCTCCGTTCGCGAACGGAGGGCGCCGGCGCATTCGTGCTGCTCAAGGGCGATCTGGGTAGCCACCACACGGCCCTCGACGCGGAGGTCTTCCGCGGTTTCGCAATTGCGGACAACGTCGCTCCGTTCGTGGTCATCAACGACAACGACTCTCGGGCCGCGCGATCGTTCACGCTGCTGCATGAGTTGACCCATCTGTTGCTCGGCCAGACGGGCTTCGCGGGTGTGGTTTCCGAAACAGAGGTTGAGGAGTTCTGCAACCGGGTTGCCGCCGAATGGCTGCTGCCGCCGTGGGCACTCGACAGGGTCGAGATCGAGCGGGGGCGCGACATCGCCGGGCAGAAGCAGCGTATCGGCGCGTTTGCCCGCAAGAGCAACCTGAGCCGCACCATGGTCGCGTATCGGCTCCTGCGCGCGAACCGTCTTGAACGTTCGACCTTCGAGCACCTGCGAGCCGAGTTCCGCAAGGAGTGGCAGCAGCTTCGCGACCGGCGCCGCACGAAGCAGCGCGAATCGGAGGGAGGTCCCAGCTATTACGCCGTGCGCCGGCACCGGGTCGGGCAGGGCCTGCTCACGTTCACGCGCCGCCTGGTAGGTTCGGGGGCGCTGTCGACCACCAAGGCGGCGAGGATTCTGGGCGTCAAGCCCCCGCACGTAGGCAAGATGCTCCGCCCGGCACAGGCGCGGTAGGGGGGCTGGCTTGCTCTACCTGCTGGACGCGAATGTCCTCATCGACGCCAATCGCGACTACTACCCTCTCGGACGCGTGGCCGAGTTCTGGGACTGGCTGATCGATCGTGCAACCTCGCAGCAAGTCAAGATCCCGGTGGAGATGTACGAGGAAATTCTCGCCGGCAAAGAAGACGGTCTCACGCGTTGGCTCAAGGACAACCGGGATGCAGTGCTCCTTGACGAGAACGCCGAGGCGACTCTCGTGGCGCGAGTGACGGAGGAGGGCTACGCGCGGGATCTGAGCGAGGAGGAGATTGAGCGCGTCGGTCGCGACCCGTTTCTCATCGCCTACGCGTTCCGCGACCCAGCCCGGCGGACCGTCGTCACCACGGAGGTATCCAGGCCGAAGAAGCAGCGCGCGAATCGGCACATCCCAGACGTGTGCGATGCTCTGGGCGTGCTTCACTGCAACACCTACGACCTCATCCGCGCGCTGGATTTCACGACTCGAGGTCGACGATGAGGCTCCTGGAACGAGATGCGGGCGCGGGCCGCAGACTTCGCCCGTGAATGGGCCGACGCCGCGTACGAGAGGGCGAAAGCGCTTCACGTCGGAGCGAGAGCGCGTCGAGTACCTGTTCAAGCTCTACGAGGGGATGCGCGCGCCGCTGGAAGCCACGATGAAGGTCAGGCCGAAGCGGCGGCGTGCCAGGCGCACGGCGCGCTCGGCGGGATGACGCGAGCGATGGCACTGGGCATCGCGGGTTGGTTTTCGCCGCTCGGAGCGCCCCGCTGCCGTCGTCTTCCGGCGGTTCGCTGTAGACCGCGACGGGGCGCAATCGGATGAGCAACAAGCGTTGAGAACTGACGTTGCCCGCTGTCGAGCGGACATGGCAGAGCTGCTGACCAGGGCGGTCGCGACAACGTGCAAGCTCGAACGACGGTTGGATGTTGCCGGCGGTTGCCGTGAGGCGACGGCGCGAATCGACCTTACGGTCGCCGCCCTCCGGGCCAATGAGACCAACAACCTGCACTCGGTCGCCGTGCAGATGACCTCCGGGATGCCGCGATGTCGGCGCAACAGGAGGCACGGTCAGGCGTGGTTGCCTTAGAATCACTGCGTATAGCATGGTACGAGAATCCCATAGCCAGCCCTGCCGGAGTGACGCGGCACGCATGCCGGCTCGGCGGGCGTTCGTGGTGCGACCCGATCGACGGGCGGGACGGGCGAGGGATGACGTGGGGAGAGGACGATGGGGGTGAGAAGATGAAGGCTGTCAAGCTCGTCGCGGTTGGCGCGCTGCTCGTCGCCGTCGTCGCGACCGGCCCCGCGCAGGGCCGGCAGGAGGCCGAGAGGGCCCGCGAGACCATCGTCTACAGCAGCATCCAGCCCGCCAACTGGGACCTGTACCTCTTCGAGAGCTCCGGCTCAGAACCTCGGCGGCTGACGACGGATCCGGGCCTCGACTACAACGGCGTGATCTCTCCCGACGGGCGCTGGGTGGTGTTCACCTCCGAGCGGAATGGCAGCCCCGACCTGTACGTGCTCGACCTGCGGGACGAGACCGCGCCCCGGCCGCTGGTCGAGGGCCCCGCGATGGAGGACGCGGCGGCCATCTCGCCGGACGGCCGGCGGTTGTTGTTCGTCAGCACGCGGAGCGGCAACGCCGACATCTTCGAGATGCCGTTCCGGCCCGAGGACCCGTCCGCCGGGGGCGAGGCGCACAACCTTACGCGGCACGCGGCGGGAGACTACAACCCGGCCTTTTCGCCCGACGGCACGCGGATTCTCTTCTCCAGCAGCCGCGACACCACCGTGGCGACGAGCTCGGGGGCGAGCCCGCCGCCGACGTACCTCGCCAGCGAGCTGTACGTGATGCAATCCGACGGGGCCGACGTGCGGAGGCTCACGCGTCACGAGAACTGGGACGGCGCGCCGGCGTGGACGCCCGACGGGCAGTCCGTCGTCTTCTACTCGCAGCGGGGCGGCGAGCCCCGCATCTACCGCGCCGGCGTCGACGGCGCAGGGCCAGAGGGCGCCGAGCCCGAGCCCATCTCCGCAGAGGATGAAGCGGCGCTGTCGCCGACATTCGGTCCCGACGGTCGCCTCGCGTTCACGGTGCGCCGCGACGAGCGGTGGACCCTCGTCACCACCGGGCCCGACGGGTCCGACCCGCGGGTCGAGAGCGACACCGCCCGCGACTACTGGGCGCCGGCCTATGACCCCACCTCGGGCCGCCTCCTCGCGCACGGGCCGGGACCGATCGATTCGGCGTCCCGGTTCGAGAGCGACACGCCGGGGGCGTTTCTCATCCACCGGTCGGTCCCCGTCGACCTGCCGGACCGCCGTCTGTCCCTCGTCGGCATCCGCGGCTATCTGCCGGCGGTCGATCCCACCTCGGGCGAGATCGCCACCAGCGAGGCGTTCGCGCGCCTCGTCGCGTCGAGGCCCGACGGTACCGGGAAGCGCGTGATTCACGACCTCGCGGGGGCGGACCGCTACCGGGGCCCCCAGTCCGCCTGGGGGCCCTCCTGGTCGAAGGACGGCCGGTGGCTGGCGTTCATCGTCGGGCCGCCGTTCGCGTCGGCCGCGGTGGACGTCGACATCTGGAAGATCCGCAGCGACGGCAGCGGCGCCATGAACCTGACACCGGACTCGGATGCCAACGATGCGCTTCCCGACTTCTCGCCGGACGGCCGCCGCATCGTCTTCCGCAGCGGACGGGACGGGAACGCCGAGATATATCTGATGAACGCTGACGGCGGCGGCGTGCAGCGTCTGACGCAACACGAAGCGACCGACACGATGCCCGCGTTCTCCTCGGCCGGCGACCGCGTCGCGTTCACGTCCCTCCGGGACGGGAACTTCGAGCTCTACACCGTCGCGCTCGACGAGGACGGCCGGCCGGGCTCGCCCGAGCGTCTCACCACGAGCCCCGGCCACGACATGCACCCCCGGTTCTCGCCCGACGACGAATGGGTGCTCTTCACGTCCCAGCGCACCGGGTTCAGCGACGAGCTGCCGCTGCTGCGGGTCGTCTTCCAGCCGCAGCCGTACGGCGAGCTGCACGCCATCCGCCTCTCGGACCGCACGGTGGTCCGGCTGACCCACAACAAGTGGGAGGACGGCCCCACCGCCTGGGTGAGGGACGTGCCCGGCTTCGACTGACGCTTGCGCCTCGTCGTAGCGCGTTCGGGCGCGCGGCCGGGCGAGCCACCGAAGCGCGTGCGGCTGGCGACCCGGCCGCTCGCGCCGCCGCCTAACGATCCGCTCCGCCATCGACCCGTCGGCCGCCCGCTGCAGGGCGTCGGGTGCCGAGCAGCGCAGGGCGCGGTCGCGGTTCCGCCCCGCGGCAGCCCGGCCGGTCGGGCCGGGGAACATGGCGCCGCCACGGGGTTGGTGGTATAACGGCGGCACGGGCGGACGCGCGGGGTGCGGCCGCCGTCTGACGGCACGAGGAGTTGCGGATCATGTCGAAGCGAGCTCACGTCGAAGTCGGCGGATCGGGTTGGGGAACGGATCTCGCGGTGGCAATGGTCCGGGCGGCGGTCGCCGGACTGATCGTGGCCGCCGGCCTGACCGGCGGACCGGGCGTCGCCGCCGCGGCGGCCCAGCCCGCGGGGGCGGACGGGTCGTTCACGGCGGACCAGGCGGCCAGCGGCTGGTCCGCCTACGGCGTCCAGTGCAGCGAGTGCCACGGCATCGGCCTCGAGGGCATGATCGCGCCGCCCCTGTCCGGCGTCGAGTTCCTGAACACTTGGGCCGGGCAGACCACCGACGAGCTGTTCGAGTACCTGCGCGACACGATGCCCCCGGGGGCCGAGGGCGCGCTCAGCGACCAGTCCTACATCGACCTCGTGGCCTACATGCTCGAGGCGAACGGCGCCCTGCCCGGCGACCGCACCCTGGCCGCCGGCGAGGCGGTGATGATTGGCGACGCCGCGGACATCTCCGAGGCGCGGCGCGCCGCCCAGGCCGGCGAGCGGCCGCGGCGGCGGACGTCGCGGTTCGTCAACCAGACGGTGCCGCATCAGCTGACCCCGGTGACCGACGCCCTGCTCGCCGACCCGCCGCCCGGCGACTGGCTGAGCTGGCGGCGCACCCGCAACGGCCACGGCTACAGCCCCCTCGACCAGATCACGCGCGACAACGTCGGCGATCTCCAGCTCGCGTGGTCGATCTCGGTCCGGCCCGGCAACCACCAGACGACGCCGCTCGTGCACGACGGCGTGATGTTCCTCGCCAGCCCGGGGAACGTCGTCCGGGCTATCGACGCGGTGACCGGCGACGTCATCTGGGTGTACCGCGCGCGGCTGCCCGAGGACGCGCGCCCCGGCGCCACCCGCACCCTGGCCCTCTACGGCGACAAGCTCTACCTCGCCCGGGCCGACGCCGTCCTCGTCGCCCTCGACGCGAGCACCGGCGAGGAGGTGTGGACCTCGGTCAAGGACGACTACACGCAGGGCTTCCGCCAGAACGCCGGCCCCGTCATCGCCAACGGCGTCGTCATCACCGGCACCAACGGCTGCGAACGCTACACCGAGCAGACCTGCTTCATCACCGGCCACGACCCCGACACCGGTGACGAGCTGTGGCGCACGTCGACCATCGCCCTGCCCGGCGACCCGAACAACGCATCGTGGGGCGACACGCCGCCGTACCTGCGCGCCGGCGGCGATTCGTGGATCCCGGGGAGCTACGACCCCGACCTCGGCCTCTTCTTCATCGGCACTGCGCAGGCGAAGCCGTGGGTGGCGTCGAGCCGCGGCATGACGACGCGGCAGGACGCGCTGTACACTAACTCGACGCTCGCGTTGAACCCGAGCACCGGTCAGGTGGAGTGGTACTTCCAGCACGCACCGGGCGAGACCCTCGACCTCGACATCGTCTACGAGCGGGTGCTCGTGGATGCCGACGACGAGCAGTGGCTCTTCACCATCGGGAAGGACGGCATCCTCTGGAAGCTCGACCGCCGGACCGGCGACTTCGTCGACCTCCGCGAGACCGTCCACCAGGACATCTTTGCGTCGATCGACCGCTCGACCGGCGAGCTGACCTACCGCGACGACCTGCAGGACATCGCCATCGGCGACCGGGTGTTCGCGTGCCCCAGTCTGCTGGGCGGCCACAACTGGCAGGCGTCGGCCTACCATCCCGGCGCCGGCGCCCTCGTCATCCCCCTCCACCAGGCGTGCATGCACCTGACCGGCCGCGAGGTCGAGTTCATCGAGGGCGGCGGCGGCACCGCCGGCCGCTACGAGCTGCTCGAGATGCCCGGCAGCGACGGCAACACCGGCAAGCTCGCCGCCTACGACGTGCGCACGATGGAGGAGCTCTGGAGCCACGAGCAGCGGGCGCCCTTCCTGACGTCGGCCCTCACCACCGCCGGCGGCCTCGTCTTCGCCGGCGACGGCGCGCGCTACTACCGGGCGTTCGACGTCGAGACCGGCGACGTGCTTTGGGAGACCCGCCTCGCTTCGTCGGCGCATGGCTACCCGGTCACCTACGAGGCGGGCGGCCGCCAGTTCATCGCGGTTCCGGCGGCGCTCGGGGGCGTGTTCCGGAGCCTGACGGCGAAGCTCAGCCCGGAGATCTACCAGCCCGAAGGGGGGAACGCGCTGTTCGTGTTCGCGCTGCCGGAGTGACCAAAGTGTCCGCCAGAGTCCAGGTCCGGCGGACCATCTGGCGCTAACTTAACTAACGATACAAGAGAGAGCCTGGTAGGGTACGTTCAGACGAGCAAGTGCGAGGCAGTCTCTACGATGACGGGAGGGTAGACATGAGGATGGCACGAACGGTTCTCCTACAATCCGTCTTGTTGTTTCCAATGGTTGCGTTCGCTCAGACGGTGACGGAGGGCCAAGGTGAGCGTGCAACTACTGACAGCAACTTCACATTTTTCGTTGGACAGAGGAACACTGGTCAGCTTGCTATCCGGGGTGATAGTACGTTTTTTCTCCTTGAACCTTACGATGGGACGCCAAGCACGCAGTATAGAATAGATGGATTCCCATCCGAGCTGAACTTTTACGTCAACAACAAGGCCTCGTCCCCGCTCAAAGCCAGCACGTATGTCGGCGTTGAGGCCATCCGTATGTATATCTACCCTAACGTAAGCCCTGGGGTATACCTGTACCGCAACCCCAACTGGCGTGACGGTAGAGGAAAGCGCCTGCCTGAAAAGCGATCTGGGGGACCCAGTCTCGATGATTTCATACGAGACCACTCAGGAGGCCAGCGAGACGATTACTTGCTAGAATGGCACGCTCATCCATCGGAGCAGGCGCCTTCATCGTGGGAGAGGCGCGACGCCATCGCGTCCGCATCGTGGGCTCGGCCTTGACACCAATTGGAACGGCTACGTTCCAGAAGACGCGAACATCGAAGCCGTCCAGGGAACCTACCGCCTGATTCGCTTCTTTGAATCGGTGGCCCCGAATCCACAGCAGCCGGTCCGGTTTACTGTGGATCTCCATGGTGCCCGCTACTTGCTGGTAAACCTCTTTATACCCCAGAACGGAAAGGAGGCGTACCAAAACCAGTACCTTATGGAGATCGTAAGCAAATGACGCAAATCCGGTCCGTGGCGCAGGAGGTTATCCTTTGGATAGTGAGACCCACACGGGCTCCTTGGACCGGCAATAGAGAACAGGGGCATGTCGTGGAAGGGGCCACGCTAGCTGGATCGGCCGGGCTGCTCACCGGCGCTTATGCCACGGTCAGAGCCCGCCAACAACTTTTTTTTGGGCCACTCGACGCGAATCTTGTCTTCTTGCTCGATACAGTCATCATTCCCATTGCTTTGTCCGTGGCACTACGACTGCTTCGTCGGACCGACGATTGGAGGGCAGTGCCGCAGACACTGAGTTGGCTGTATCGTGCATGGACGCTACAGTTTCTTTTGGTGTGGTTTTGGGCGCTGGCTCTCAAGCAATATGGCATTGCGTCAGTCGCGGACGGCCCGGTGGTTACTGACTTTTCGGTGGTTGTGGTGGTCACCGCCGTAATCGTGTCTGGTCTTGCAGCGGCGAGTATGCGGGGTGGGCGAGAGAGTTGGCAGAACGTTGGTTCCGCGTTGGCAGTCTACTGTTTGGCGACACTTGCATCTAGGATACTCAACATACCAGTTGTGAGTGCGTTGCCTTGGTGGGCTCCAGACGTAGGGGGCTAGTGTCCCGTCCGCGAAAAAGTGAAACATGTTGGGCGTCCGTGTCGTCTTGCTCGGTTGCTGTTCTGATTGAGGTGGAACGAATGCACCTGGAGTCGTTGGTCCGACGATCGCGCACGGCGCGGCAATTGGCGCGACGATCGCGCATCGTCCTCGCCTGCGCGGCCAGAAAACAACAACAAACCGTCGCTCGTCGCCCACGACCGGCGGCAAGTAGCGCGCGCTTCGTGCGGGACCGGCTCGACGGGCTGGTGGATGAGCCGCGGCCGGGGGCGCGGCGAACCGTCACCGATGAGCAGTTCGAACAGGTAGTCGTCGCCACCTTGAAGACGAGCCCGTCGGGCGCCACGCGCTGGAGCACGCGGTCGCTGGCTCGCGCGACCGGCTGAGCCGCATGACCATCAATTGCATCGCCCGGACCCTTTGACGTTTGACGAGTACGGGTCTCGCAGCCGGGTCCCTGGCTCTTCGAGCAATCTCACGACGGGCGGACCTCCTCCTGTTGCGGGACCGTGAGCCGGTGCCACCACGTCTTGAACTCGTCCGTGTACTGGACATCGTAGGGCATGACGGGGACGTCGTGGCGGCCGGTCCCGGTGGTACTGCGCAGACAACTCATGCAAGGCTGTCGCCAACCAACGCCGAGAGGGACGGCCGGTGAGAATCCGGCGGCGCCTGGTCAACGCGCCTACGGCGGGGAGAACCGGTGCCGCAGCCGCGGGACGTGGTACCTTGACCACATGGAGAGGGTCCGAATCGAGGCGGAACTGCCGGCGGCGCTGGCCGCGCAGGCGCGTGCGTTCGTCGCCGAGGGATGTGCGAGCGATCTCGACGAGCTGCTGGCGGAAGCGCTGCGACGTTTTCTCGAATCGCGCACGTCCAGAGTTGACCGAAGCCTTCATGAAGGAGGATGTCCAATGGGGCCTTCATGGAGACCACTGAGACCGCGCCACCGTCGGTCGTGTGCGACGCGGACCCGGTCATCCATCTGGATGAGCTGGGGTGTCTCGACCTTCTTCCGCCGGTTGGGCATGACGCCGGACGAGGCGCTTCGGGCCGCCCGCCGGCAGTTGGGCAATCAGACCGCCATCCGTGCACGCCTCCATGACCTCTACGGCTTCGGCTGGGTGGAGACGCTCGTCCGCGACGTTGCGTATGCGGTCCGCGGTCTTGGACGGAACCCGGCCGTCTCGGTGGCCGCCGTCCTCACGACTGCCATCGGCGTGGGCGCGGTGGCGAGCATGTTCAGCCTCCTGCACGCCCTCATGCTGGCGCCGCCGCCGCAGGTGGAGCGGGCCGACCGGCTCTATCGCGTGCACACGCTGGTGCCAGCCCCGCGCGCGGGAGAGGCGTCGTGGCCCTTGAGGGCCTCCTACCCGTGGTACGAACGGCTCGCCGATCACGCGGACTCGCTGGAGTCGGTGGCGGCGTCCATGGGGATGGACCTCGCGGGGGTACCGGACCGGCTGCGGCCATGACCCGGGCGGTCATCGCGTCGGCCGGTTACGGGCGGACGCTCGGCGTCCGCCCGGCGCTCGGACGCGGCGAGCGTCGCGACGGCAACGACGCCGGCCGCGACGACCGCGAACACGGCGGGGTCGCGGGGGGAACTTGCCAGGACTGCTCGTGCGATCTGATGATCGACCCGATGGCCGCCGGCACCGTCAAACGACCGTCCGCCAATCTGCGCCGCGCCCGCGGGCGGGAGGCTCTTTCGGCCCACCCGCCCACCCCGGTCGACGACCCGCCCGGGGGGAGCCTCGAACGACGGGCGGAGAACACATGGGTGCCCGCGACCCGCCTCCCCCCTGAAACCGCCGACCCCCGGAAGACCGAGACCTGGGCCTGGAGCAAAGCAGAGACCGAGCGCCGGCGCCACGCTGCCGCCACACAGCCCACCCTCGCCCCGATCGACGCCTTCCCCGACGAGTACTCCACGGCCGACGACCTCGCCGCGGTTCGTCTCGACGCCGACCCCAACGCCACCGGCCCGCACTCCCAGACCATCCGGGGACTGCTCGGCGGCGCCTGCGCCGGCTGGCGCGTCCGCCCGACCAGCGTCGAGCTCTACGACGCCCTGCGCGCCGAAAACCCCACGAACCGCCAACGGTCCATAGCCACGGTGCTCATCAACGAAGCCTCCTTCGAGGACCTCCTCAACGCCCACACGGAAGGCGCGTTCACCTGGCGGCAGCTCGCCCGAGCCGCCCAGCGCCAGGGCACCGTACCGCCACTGCGGGTCCGCCAGATCAACGCCTTCGCGACGCCTCCTCCGCGCCCGGAAAACCCATGGAGAACCTGACGCTTCCCGAACCCGCGGCCAGCCTGTGGGCCGCGAAACGCAGCATCGTTCACGCGATACCGCCCGAGATGTTCGGCCGGATCATTCCTCCGCATCTCGGCGGCGGTACGATCCTCGCAGCCCGCTGGAAGCACCGGATCAGCACCGACATCTGCTCGTCGCGACGCTGGCGCGGTGTCGCGACAGACGGCAATCGGCCCGGTTGGGGGGCTCCTTCGGCAGCGCCGTCGTCCGGCGCGGATTCTTGGGTGTCCACCGAGGTAGACTGACCTCGGTCCGGACCGGTCCGCGGACGGCGCGAATGGTCCTCTGGATTCCCGCGCGGAAAGCGGTAACGGACGGGGGAACAAAGGCCGGCCGGCTTCGCTCTCCTCCGTCCGTCTGGCCCTCGTTCGCGGTCTTGGCCGATGATCGCTGCGTGGCGCGGAGGACTTCTTCGCGCTGCCGGGACTGGCTCTGTCCATAATCGGAGGTTCACCATGGCGCTCGCAAGCTCGTCGAGACGGTCGCCCGCGCTCTTCGTCATCCTCACGATGTGCCTGTTCATCGCCATCAGCAACGCGCAACAGGGACGCCGGGGAATCGGCCCGGACACGCTGCCCGACGAGCCGCAGATCCTGGGCTTCGGCGATCAGCGCTTCCGTGTCGTCCCCATCAAGGGCTTCTTCCGTCCGTCGGCCGTGGACTTCCTGCCGAATGGCGACGTCCTGGTCGCCGAGCGCTCGGGCGGCCTGCGGATCATCCGCGACGGCGTGCTCGATCCCGAACCCATCCGCGGCATGCCGCAGGTGCACAATGCCTTCGGCGGTCGGCTGGGTCTGTGGGACGTGGCCGTGCATCCGCAGTTCGCCGAGAACCGGCTGGTCTATTTCACGTACCTGAAGCCCGACCCGAGCGAGGACGCCCCGGTGGACGCGGCGGTGTCTCAGGTGATCGCCGGAACGTCGGTGCTGGCGCGCGGCCGCTTCGACGGCGCCAACACCCTGACCGGCGTCGAGGACATCTTCGTCTCGGATGCCCGGGTCAGCGGCTTCAGCGTGGCGCGACTGATCTTCGCCCCCGACGGCAAGATCTTCATGTCGATAGGCATGCCGCTGCGCGACCAGGAGCACGGAGGCAGCAACCGCGTCGGCACGGCAGAGCAGTCCCAGGAACCCGGCAGTCACGCCGGCAAGATCCTGCGCCTCAACGACGACGGGACGGCACCCGAAGACAATCCCTTCGTGGGCGACCCGGCCTATCGGCCGGAGATCTACGCACTGGGGTTCCGCGACCCGCTGGGCCTGATCATCCATCCCGAGACCGGCGAGCTCTGGGAGGTGGAGCACGGCCCGCAAGGTGGCGACGAGCTCAACATCGTCCGTCCGGGGCGCAACTACGGCTGGCCGGTCGTCTCCTACGGCCGCGCGTACACCGGCGAGGCCACGATCGGCATGGGCGGGTCGGGCCCGGAGCTGCCCGAGCCCTGTGCGCCCGGCATGGAGCAGCCGCTGCTCTACTGGTACCCCGTCATCTCTCCCGGCGGCATGGCCCTCTATACGGGCGACGCGTTCCCCGCGTGGAAGGGAAGCCTCTTCGTCGGTGGGATGTCCACCACGCAGCTCCAGCGCATCGTGCTCAACCAGCGGGGACTGCCAGTGCGGCACATCCCGCTCTTGACCGAGCTCAACCAGCGCATCCGCGACGTCAAGCAGGGACCGGACGGCCTGCTGTACGTGACGACGGATCACGAGGCGGGGGCGGTGCTGAGAATCGAGCCGCTGGACGACGCAGCGGCGAACTGAGGAAAGAGCCCGGCGCGCCCGCGGAGCCGTGACGGGAATCCAGCAGACCTCGTCGGCGGCTTCGCGGTGACCGGAAACCGTGCGCCTCAGCGTAGCGCCCGGCGACTGTGGGGCTCGCGCGATGGGCGCCCGCTTCGGATGCACGCGTCATCGACCGCCAGGCCGCTCACGCCCAGTCGCGCCAGGCGCGGACGTCGACGCCGCCCCGGACGTAGCTCTCGCGCCCGCCGTAGACGACGGTGGCCGGTGCGGACCGCTCCGACAGCGAGCGCCAGTGGGCGAGGCCCTTGAAGAAGTCGCCGGCGACGGTCTCTCCCGACTTGATCTCCACCGCGTGCGGGCCGTGGCGCGCGTGACGGATGACGATGGCCGGAGCCGGTCCTGCATGGGGACCGCGACGGGTTTCCGGCCCGCGCCGGGCGATTCGAGATGGATGTCCAAGGAAGCTCGCCGCTTGGGGAAGCGAGTGTGACGAACCCGCCATACGTGCATCTGGCGGTTGCCCTGCCCGTCGTGCTCTTCGTGTGGTTCTGCACGATGATTCCAGCCGTCTCCGGCGGCGCGGTCCTCGTCTGGGAAACGGAGTGGCTGCCGCAACAGGGCATCGACCTCGACTTCGTCGTCGACGGCCTGAGTCTGCTGTTCGCCTTGCTGATAACGGGGATCGGCGCGTTCATTCTCCTTTTCGCCGGCGAGTACATGAAGGGCTATCGGCAACGCGGCCGGTTCACCTTTTTTCTCGTCAGTTTCATGCTGGCGATGCTCGGTCTGGTGCTGGCCGACAACCTCATCGCGCTCTTCGTCTTCTGGGAACTCACCACGATCACCTCGTTCCTGCTCATCGGCTATTCGCATGAGAACGCCACGGCCAGGCGCTCCGCTCTTCAAGGGCTGCTCGTAACCGGCGCGGGCGCCCTGGCGATGCTGGCCGGCTTCGTCGTCCTGGGCGAGGCTGTCGGCACTTTCAGCCTGCGGGAGATGCTGGCCGACCAGCAGACCTTCGCCGATCACCCACGGTACACGGCGGTCGTCGTTCTGGTGTTGCTCGGAGCCTTCACCAAGTCGGCGCAATTCCCGTTTCACTTCTGGCTGCCGAACGCGATGGCGGCCCCGACGCCGGTCTCGGCCTACCTGCACTCGGCGACGATGGTCAAGGCCGGCGTGTTCCTGCTGGCCCGCCTGACTCCACTCCTGGGCGGCACCGAGCTCTGGATGGAGACGCTGACCGCCGTGGGAGCGGTGACGGCGGTCTACGCGGCGTTCGTGTCGCTGGGCAAGTCAGACCTGAAGCAGGTGCTGGCCTACACCACGATCATGGCGCTCGGCGTGTGTGTCATGTTCCTCGGATCGGCGCCCGTCGCGGGGCAGGGCGAGCCGTCGCGGGGAGTCCTGGCGGCACTCGCGTTCCTGGTCGCGCACGCCCTCTACAAGGCGGCCCTGTTCATGGTCGCCGGGACAATCGAGAAGGCAACCGGCGCCCGCGACCTGACGCGGCTCGGGGGTCTGCGGAAGACCATGCCCGTCACGTTCGCCGCCGCGGTGGCCGCGTCCGTTTCGATGGCCGGCGTGCCGCCCTCGGTCGGGTTCATCGGCAAGGAGCTCCTGTACACCGTCGGCTTCGCGCCCGCCGCCGCCTGGCTGCCGTGGGCGGTGTTCTTCGCCGCCGCGCCGATCGCGACCGTTGCGATGGTTCTTGCGATCAGGCCGTTCTTCGGTCCGCGCCCCGACTACCGCCAGCCGGGGCAGGAAGGCCATTGGGCGCTCTGGTGCGGGCCGGTCGTGCTCGGTGCGGTGGGAATCTATTGGGGGCTGTCACCCGAGTTCCCGTTCACGAGCCTGCTCGTGCCCGCCGCAACGATGGTGACCGGGCAGCCCTTGCCCGTCGACCACGCTCCCTGGCACAGCACGGGCGAGGCCTTTGCGCTGACCCTCGTGACACTGGCCGCGGCGGTTCTCGGATTCTGGAAGCGGGCAGCGGTCACGCAAGCGCTCGCCGGTTGCAGGAGACTGGTTCCGTTCAGCGGTGACCGCGCGTACGACGCGGCCATGAACGGCATCGCCGCGGTCGCAGCCTGGCAGACCCGCCGGCTGCAGTCCGGCGTCCAGCGGCACTATCTGCTGATCGTGTTCGCCACGCTCGGGCTGAGCCTGGCCGTGACTCTCTGGATCAAGAACGTGGTCCCCTCGCCCGTGAGCTTGGCGGAAGCAACGTTCCTCGATTGGTCGCTCGCCGCCCTGGTTGCCGCGGCGTCGGTCGTGATCATCCGCTCCAGGTCCCGTCTGCTCGGGATTTGCGCGCTCGGCGTGGTGGGCGTTGCCACGGCGCTGATCTTCCTCAGCTTCGGGGCCCCGGACGTCGCGATGACGCAGTTGATCGTCGAGACGCTCGTCACGGTGATCGTCGCCATCGTGCTGCTCAAGCTTCCGGACTTCAGAAACGAGATCTGGCCCTCGAAACTCGCGCGATTGCGCAACGGCATCGTCGCCGTCACGGTCGGGGTCAGCGTCACCTTGGTCCTGCTCGCCGTCACCGGGTCCCCTCCCCAGCCGGATCTCAGGGAGTACTTCGAGCGTAACGCCGTGCCGGGCGGTCAAGGCAGGAACATCGTCAACGTGATCCTGGTCGATTTCCGTGCTCTCGACACCCTGGGAGAGATTACGGTGCTCGCGATCGCCGGCGCGGCGGTCTTCGCCCTCCTGCTGCCGGGTCCCCGGCGGCGGGAGGGCGCGCCGCTTCCGGGCACGGGGCGAGCGGTAGCGCGCGCCCAGGCGCGGCACGGCATCATGAACACCATGATCCTGCGGGAAACCATTCGCCGACTGGTCCCGTTGATTCTCGTGTTCTCCGTGTTCCTGCTGCTGCGGGGCCACGACCAACCCGGCGGCGGCTTCGTCGGCGGGCTGGTCGCGTCGATCGCGTTCAGCCTGTACGCTTTCGTCTTCGGCCCGCAGGCGGCTCGCGGGATATTGCGCACGGACCCCCGCGCTGTCGGCGCCGTCGGTCTGGGGTTGGCAATCGCATCAGGCTTCGTCGGATCGATCCGGGATGCCGCCCCGTTCCTGACCGGCCAATGGGGAACCCTGGCGGGGCTGAAGATCGGCACGCCGGTGATGTTCGACGTCGGTGTCTACCTCGTCGTCATCGGCGTCGTGCTGACCTTCGTCATCGGCATCAAGGAGCAGTAGCCGGGCAGCAGGGCAATCACTGATGGAATTAATCATCGCGGTGTTGGTCGGCGTCCTGATGGCGGCAACCGTCTATCTGATGCTCAGCCGCAGCTTCGTGCGATTCATCTTCGGGCTGGCGCTGCTTTCCCATGCCGCCAATCTGGTGATCTTCGCCAGCGGAGGCCTGACGCGCGCCCGCCCGCCGCTGATTGCAGCGGGCGAATCCATTCCCCTTCCCGACATCTCGAACGCCGTGCCGCAGGCGTTGATTCTGACCGCAATCGTGATCTCCTTCAGCCTGCTCACGTTCGCACTGGTGCTCGCCTTCCGGACCTATCAGGAACTGGAAACCGTGGACACCGACCGCATGCGGGCCGCGGAACCCTCGTCGGCGGGTGCAGGGGCAGATGCGGGGCAGAGGGCGGTCGATTGAACTGGCTGCTGGTCGGTCCGATCGTGATTCCGTTGGCCGCGGCCGTAATCGGCTTTGCGGGCCGCGGCAGCGAGAGGACGCAACGAGCCGTGAGCCTGGTCGGCGCCGTCGGCCTGTCGGCCGTGGCCGCGGGCCTGCTGTCGACCGTGTGGCGAGAGGGTATCGCGTCGGTCCAGATCGGCCGCTGGCCGGCACCCTACGGAATCACGCTGGTGGCGGATCACCTGAGCGCGGCGATGGTCGCGGTCTCGGCCCTGATCGGGCTGGCCACGGTGATCTACGCCTTCGGAGACACACCGCACGGCCAGCTCTCCCGTGCTCTGCATCCGTTGTTGCATGCACTGCTGGCGGGCGTGTGTGGCGCGTTTCTGGCGGGAGACGTCTTCAATCTCTACGTCTGGTTCGAGGTCATGCTGATCGCCTCGCTGGCCCTGCTGGTACTGGGCGGAAGGCCCGCGCAACTGGATGGGGCCGTGCGCTACGCCGCCCTCAGCCTGATCGCGACGACACTGCTGCTGAGCGGCATCGGACTGTTGTACGGATTGACGGGCACACTCAACATGGCGGACCTGCACTTGCGGGTGCAGGAAGTCGAAGACCAGGGGCTGCTCACCCTGGTCGCCATGGTGTTCATCATCGCGTTCGGTCTGAAGGCGGCGGTGTTCCCGCTCTTCTTCTGGCTTCCGGCCAGCTACCACACGCCGGAGGCCGCGGTTTCGGCTGTCTTCTCCGGCCTGCTGACGAAGGTCGGCGTCTATGCGTTGGTGCGTTTCTTCACACTGATCTTCCGGCACGACGTCGGGTACACGCACGAGCTGCTGCTCTGGGTGGCGGGCTTGACGATGGTCACCGGCGTTCTCGGCGCCGCATCGCGGAACGAGTTGAGGCGCATCCTGTCGTTCCACATCATCAGCCAGATCGGCTACATGATCCTGGGCCTCGCGCTCTTCACGACGCTCGGGTTGCTGGGCGCGATCTTCTACATAATCCACCACATCATCGTGAAGGCGAACCTCTTCTTCGTTGCCGGCGCCGTCAATCGGCTGGCCGGCTCGACCGACCTCGAGAGGCTCGGCGGGCTCTACCGCGACAAGCCGCTGCTCGCGGCGCTGTTCTTCGTGCCGGCGTTCTCGCTGGCCGGCTTCCCGCCGCTGTCCGGCTTCTGGGCGAAGCTGCTGCTGATCCAGGCCTCGATCGAGAGCGATGAGTTCGTCATGGCGGGCGTCGCGTTGACCGTGGGTCTGCTGACCGCGTATTCGATGACCAAGATCTGGCTGAACGCCTTCTGGAAGGCTCGCCCGGCCGCCGCTGGGCCGCCGCCCTCGCTCGCGCCGCAGCAGCGGTGGCTGCTGCTGGCTCCCATTGGGACGCTGGCGATCATCACGCTGGCAATCGGTCTCTACGCCCGGCCTCTCTACGTGCTGGCGGAACGAGCCGCCACCGAACTGATGGCCCCCTCGAACTACGTCGAAGCCGTGCTCGGTGGGGGCAGTCTTGCCGTCACCGCGCCCGGTTACGGAGACAACGCGGAATGAAACTCTTCCAAGTCAACCTGCTGTTCGCCGGCGGCTGGTGCGCGTTGTACGGGACCTTCGACCTGGGGACTTTCGTCCGGGGCTTCCTCTTGGCGTTCGCGGCCCTGAGCCTGTCGAGCCCCATGTTCGGGCAGGTCTCCTACTTCAAGCGCGTGCTGCTCGCGGCCCGTCTGGGTGCCTACTTCCTGTACGAGCTCACGGTCTCGGGCTTGCAGGTCGCGTGGGACGTGATCACGCCCGCACACCGATCGCGCCCGGGCATCGTAGCCGTGCCGCTGGACCTCGAGGAGCCGATACAAATCACGGTGCTGGCGAATCTCATCTCGTTGACGCCCGGTTCGCTGAGCCTCGACGTCAGCCCTGACGGAACGACGCTCTACGTGCACGAGATGTTCGTCGACGATCCGGACGAGACGCGCAGGAGGATCAAGGAGGGTTTCGAACGCCTGGTCCGGGAGGCCATGCAGTGACGGGTCCGGAGGAGCAGTCGCAGATCGTCGTGTGGGCGGTGAACGTCACCATGGCCCTGACCGTGCTGGGGCTGGTCTTCTCGTTCGTACGCCTCATAAGAGGACCGAGCCTGCCGGATCGCGTCGTATCGGTCGACCTCATCACCGTGCTGGCGGTCGCTATCGTAGGCCTCCTGGCAATCACGCACACCGAGCCCGTCTTTCTCGACATCGCCGTGGCGCTGGCGCTGGTGGCCTTTCTGGCGACGGTCGCCTTCGCCTGGTACGCCGAGCGCACGACCGAGTTGCTCAATCACGACAGGGGGGCCACCGAGAGGTTGGAAAAAACCGATGGCAGGTGACATTCCGTGGTCGGACCTGATCGTTGCCGCGTGCCTTCTGGCCGGAGGCTTCTTCCTGTTCGTCGCCGGACTCGGCATCTTGCGCCTGCCGGACGTGCTCATTCGCATGCACGCCTCCACGAAGGCGGGCACGCTGGGCGTTGGCCTGGTGTTCGGCGCAGCAGCCCTGTACTTCAGGAATGCGGCCGAGACCGCAATCGCGGCCCTGACGGTCGTCTTCCTGCTGGTAACGGCTCCGGTTGCCGCCCACGCGATCGCGCGTGCGGCGTACCGGATGAATGTCCCGCTGTCGGACCGGACGCATATCGACGAGTGGAAGGGGAAGTACGGCAGGGATGGGAAGGGCCCGACTGACGGCACGGGCACGCCATAGCTGCCTCTACGACCCGCACTATTCCCGCGGTTGTCGAATCGGTCACGGTCCGGGCGAGGCCACGACCCGACCTGCGAGGCACTCGACGCGGCTGGTGGCTATCTGGTACGGTTGGTCTGGCTGTTTTTCGACGGGCCATGCGCGTGGCGGCCGATTCGAGATGGAGAGGGACCATGTCCAAGGGAGATCGCGTCGGTGTCGGCGGATCGCGTTGGCGCGGACCGGGTCTCGCCGGAGCGGCGCTGCGCGTGCTGGCCGCCGGACTGATCGCGGCGGCCGGCTCGACCGGTGGATTCGGGGTCGCGCGGGGCGTCGTCGTCGAGGCGGCGCAGGCCCCGGCGGCGGACGGGGCCTTCACGGCTGAGCAGGCCGCGGCGGGGTGGACGGTGTATGCGCGGCAGTGCGGCGAGTGCCATGGCGAGGGGCTCGACGGGGCGGAAGCGCCGCCGCTGCGGGGGGTGGACTTCCTGAACGGCTGGGCGGGGCAGACGACGGACGAGCTGTTCGCGTACGTGCGGGACGAGATGCCCCCCGGCCTCGGGGGTTCGCTCGGCGACCGGGTCTACCTGAACCTCGTCGCCTACATCCTCGATGCGAACGGCGCGCGGCCCGGCGACGCACCCCTGACGTCCGGCGCGCCGGTCCCGATCGGCGACGCCGCGGACGTGGCCGAGGCGCGGCGCGCGGCCGAGGAAGGCGAGGCGCCGCGGCGGCGGCCGATGCGGTTCGTCAATCGGGCGGTGGAGCAGCCCCTGAGCCCGGTCACCGACGCGCTTCTGCAGGATCCGCCGCCGGGCGACTGGCTGAGCTGGCGGCGGACCCGCGACAGCCACGGCTACAGCCCGCTCGACCAGGTGACGCGCGACAACGTCGACGAGCTGCGGCTGGCCTGGGTGCTGGCGATCCGCGAGGGGAACAACCAGACCACGCCCCTGGTGCACGACGGCGTGATGTTCCTCGCCAACCCGGGCAACGTGGTGCAGGCGATAGACGCGGTCACCGGCGACGTCATCTGGCAGTACCGGTCGCCGCTGCCCGAGGACGCGCCGCAGCGGGCCGCCACCCGCACCCTCGCTCTCTACGGTGACAGGGTCTTCCTGGCCACCCACGATGCCGTGCTCGTCGCCCTCGACGCCCGGACCGGCACCGAGGCGTGGCGCACCGTCAAGGCCGACTACACGCAGGGCTTCCGCCACAACGGCGGCCCCGTCGTCGCCGACGGCGTCGTCGTGAGCGGCATCAACGGCTGCAATCGCTACAAGGATCAGACCTGCTTCATCACCGGGCACGACCCCGACAGCGGCGAGGAGCTGTGGCGGACGTCGACGATCGCGCTGCCCGGCGATCCGAACGACGCCTCGTGGGGCGACACCCCGCCGTATCTCCGCGCCGGCGGCGACTCGTGGATCCCGGGGAGCTACGACCCGGACCTCGGTCTCTTCTACATCGGGACGGCGCAGGCCAAGCCCTGGGTGGCGGCGAGCCGCGGCATGACGACGCGGCAGGACGCGCTCTACACCAACTCGACGCTCGCCCTGAACCCGCGGACGGGGCAGGTGGAGTGGTACTTCCAGCATGCGCCGGGCGAGACCCTCGACCTCGACATCGTCTACGAGCGCGTCCTCGTCGACGCCGACGGCGAGCAGTGGCTCTTCACGATCGGCAAGGACGGCATCCTCTGGAAGCTCGACCGGCGGACCGGGGCGTTCGTAGACCTGCGCGAGACCGTCCACCAGGATGTCTTCGAGTCGATCGACCGGACCACGGGCCGGCTCTCGTACCGGCAGGACATCCGCGACGCGGACATCGGCGACCGCATTCCCGCCTGTCCCAGCCTCCTCGGCGGCCACAACTGGCAGGCGTCGGCGTACCACCCCGGCGCCGGCGCCCTCGTCATCCCCCTCCACCAGGCCTGCATGCACCTGACCGGCCGCGCGGTCGAGTTCGTCGAGGGCGGCGGGGGAACCGCGGGCCGGTCCGAGTACCGCGAGATGCCCGGCACCAACGGCAACGTCGGCAAGCTGGCCGCCTACGACGTCCGGACGATGGAGGAGTTGTGGAGCCGCGAGCAGCGCGCCGCGTTCCTGACCTCGACCCTGACGACGGCGGGCGGCCTCGTCTTCGCGGGCGACGCCGACCGCAACTATCGGGCGTTCGACGTCCGCACGGGGGAGGTCCTCTGGGAGACCCGCCTCGGCGCCGCCGCCCACGGCTATCCCATCACCTACGAGGCGGGCGGACGCCAGTTCATCGCCGTCCCGGCCTCGCTGGGGGGCGCGTTCCGCAGCCTCACCGCGCGGCTGACGCCGGAGATTTTCCAGCCCGAGGGAGGGAACGCGCTCTACGTCTTCGCCCTGCCTGAGTGACCTGGCGCGGGCGTCGTTGGCGGGCGTCGGCGCGGGGCGATGTCGCCTGGTCGTTCCCCGCTTTCTCGACCGACAAGGCTCCACAGGACGTGGTGCCTTGACCCCTCTGGAGTAAGGGTGTGTTCGACTACCGGACGGACGCTCCCGCCCTGAGGCCGTTGAGACGCGCGCCTGCAGATGCGGTGTTGTTGTTCGACGGGGTCTTTCTCATGCGGCCCAGTGTGGTTCAGCACTGGGATCTCATGATATTCGTCGAAGCGAGTTTCGACGTCGCTCTCGATCGGGGCCGGCGTCGTGACAGTGCGAAGTCGGAAACAGATGAGTCGATCGCAGCTCTGTACGATCGCCGCTACGTGCCGGGGCAGCGGCTGTATCTCGAAGCGTGCCGGCCGGCCGACCGGGCAAGTCTCGTGATCGACAATAACGATCTTGAGAATCCGGCAGTTCGTCGCTTGGAAGTCATAAGGCCTCACTCGTCCTTCCCCAGGTGACCCACGAGACCCCACACGAACGACAGGACACCGATCAGGCCGACGACGAGACCGACGGGCAGCATGATCATCGTCACGCCCAGAGCGAGGCCGACGACCATCAGGACGAATCCCACCGCCACGGCCGCCACGTGGCCGAGAATCAGCCCGATCTTCTCAAGCCATCGGCGTCCGCGGCCCGCTGGTTGTGTCGCCATGGCGCCCGGGTCCAGGTGAGGCGCACCATTGCGCTGTCGGGCAACGGTATTTTCCGCAGGTACGCGTGTCAAGGTTGCGTCCGGATCGGGGTCGCTGCCGGCGTTTCCCCGGCGAGCGGCGCGGGCCGGGCTCGTCGTCGACGGCCGGCACGCTCCCGGCCAAGAGGCCGTCGCAGGGCCGGCGCCCGCCCCCGGCGTCGGAGAGCCCGGCCCGATCCGGATGGCGCGGGGGTGAAAACGGCGGCTCTCCGCATCGTCTGACGTGAGGACGGAATGCTATCCGGCCTTGCGTAACGCGGCCGCCGCATGCCAGAGATCCCAGTCGGCCTGGATGCCCATCCAGAACTCCGGGGACATCTCGAACAACCGTGCAAGCCGGAGTGCGGTATCCGCCGTGATCCCGCGCCGCCCGCGGACCACTTCATTCAAGCGGTTCAGCGGGATCTGCATGCGCCGGGCCGCTTCGACCTGGGTGAGGTTCGCGGGCCGGAGAAACTCCTCGAGCAGCATCTCCCCGGGCGACGTCGGTGGACGCTTCAGATCCAGCACAGACCGCGGCCCCTCAGTGGTAGTCCTCGCATGCGACCGCATCGGCATGGCCTCCCTCGAACTGGAACGTGATCCGATACTGCTCGTTCACCCGCACGCTGTAGCACCCCATCCGATCGCCCTTCAGCGCTTCCAGACGATTGCCCGCGGGTAGCCGCAGATCTCGAATCGTCAGCGCGCGGTGTAGCGCGTCCAGCTTCCGCCGGATCACAGGCCACAACCGCTTCGTCCACCCGCAACGGCGAGACTATACTCTGAGTCGAGTCATGTGTCTTGCCGTTCACGGTTGTCAAGGTGTACGCCGTCAAGGTGTGCGGGGGCGGTTGGATCGAGAGAGACCAGCCGCGTCAGCCGGTTCACGAGCGAGCTGACCGGGAAGCACCGGTGCATCGGTACGACACCGCGCGGATTCCACCCACCGAGGAGCATGCGATGAGCTACCGGGGATGCGCCGTGGTTCTGATTCTGCTCGGGGTCGCGTCGGGCGTGACGGCGCCGGCCGCGGCCCAGACCGGGTTCGAGCTGCCGCGCCTCGCCGACGGCCGGCCGGATCTGCAGGGAGTCTGGGACTTCCGCACGTTGACGCCGCTGCAGCGGCCCGACGACCGCGCCGGCCAGGCGCGGCTGACGCCGGAGGAGGCGGCCGAGATCGAGGCCGCCGCGGTGCGGCGCGCCGCGGAGGCGGACCGGCCGACCGGCATCCGGACGGAGCCGTTGCCGGCCGGCGGCAGGGTCGTCAGCTACAACGATTTCTGGAACGACCGCGGGGCCGGCGTGGTCGACGACCGTCGCACGTCGCTCATCGTCGATCCCCCGCACGGACGGGTACCGTCGCCGCGGCGGGGCGCGAGGCAGCAGCTCGCGGCCGAGGACGGCGACCACACGGCGCCGCCGGACCGCCCGGTGCGGTTCCTGGTAGGGGGTATCGGGATGCACGGCCCCGAGGATCGCGGTCTCGCCGAGCGTTGTCTGCTCGGCTTCAACACCGGCCCGCCGATCGTACCGGTCACCCCGAGGGGCGGCTACAACCAGAACATGCAACTCTTTCAGACGCCGGACCACGTGGTCGTCTTGACCGAGATGGTGCACGAGGCGCGCATCGTGCCGCTCGACGGACGGGACCCGGTGCCGGACGGCATCCGCCAGTGGATGGGCAGCTCGCGTGGCCACTGGGAGGGGGACACCCTGGTGGTCGAGACGACCAACTTCACCGACCTCACCGCGAGCTTCGTTCCGTTTACGCGCTTCGCGATCGGGACGGGCGGGACGCGGCGCCTGACCGAGCGGTTCCAGCTCGTCGGCGAAGACACGCTCCTCTATGAGTTCACCATCAATGACCTTACGAGCTTTACGCGGCCGTTCACGGCGGCGATTCCGATGAAGCGGGGGACCGCGCCGCTCTTCGAGTACGCGTGTCACGAGGGCAACTACGGTATGCGGAACCTGCTGGCGGGCGCCCGCGTCGAGGAGGGGCAGTTGTCCGGGCGTTAGCTGACAATCAACGCGGCGAAGCAGGCAGCGAATACTGCTTGCCGTCGCGCTTCCAGTACGCCACGCCACAACCGGATGGCGTCCCCTTGGACAAGCCATCACTCTCTCTATCAGCATGACCGAACCCGTCGCACGCATCAGGATCGAGCTGCGGGAGATTGAACCGAAGGTGTTCCGTCGGGTCGATGTGCCGCTTTCCTCGACCCTGATGGCCCTCCACGACATCATCCAGATCACATTCGACTGGTGGAACTACCATCTGTTCGAGTTCGAGGTCGGCGATCGCGTCTATGGCGATCCCATGTTCGATGATGACCTTCTCGACCGCCGCGTGTACAAGGCAGCGGGTATCCGCCTGAGGACGCTCATCGACCGAGGCGTAGAGAAGTTCCTCTATACGTACGACTTCGGAGACGAGTCTTTGTTTACCGGGTATCGACGAGAAAATCCGTGAAGTGGCGTGCAGGTTCGGGGCACATGTGCCGATACCTGAAGTATGGCGCGCATGATGGGGGAACGCGGTGGTTCGAAGACGCGTCGGCCCGAGCGGGATCCGCAGGACAAGCGCGTCAAGGAGCTTGAGCGCGAGAACGAGAAATTGACCGATGACTTGGCGCGCACCATCCGCGACCGGGACCGATGGAAGCGTCGTAGCGAGGACCTCAAGAAGCAACTCGACGAGGCGCGTCGTGCCGGCCGCCGCCAGGCCGCGCCCTTCGCCAAGAACCGGCGGCAGGGACGCGGCGGGCGCCCCGGCCGGCGGGCCGGTGCAAGCTACGGCCGGCAGGGACGCCGCCCGCGCCCGCCGAAGGTGGACGAGACCCACCGGGCCCCGGCCCCGTCGGCGTGTCCCGACTGCGGCGGCACTGTCGAAGTCGACCACGTTGCCTCGCAATATCAGGAAGACCTCCCCAAGGTCAGCCCCCTCGTGCGCCGCTTCGACATCGAAATCGGCCACTGCGCGCACTGTCAACGGCGTGTGCAGGGCCGACACCGGTTGCAGACCTCCGACGCGCTGGGGGCGGCCGGCGTGCAGCTCGGCCCCGAGGTCGTGGCCCTCGTCGTCGAGCTGCACAACGAGATGGGTGTCCCGCTGGCAAAGGTCGCCCACGTGCTGCGCCACACGTTCGGCCTCCACGTCACCCGGGGCGGTCTCGCCCACGTGCTCCACCGCGCGGCCCGCGACGCCGCGCCGGCCTACCGGGAGCTCTGCGAGCAGGTTCGCAACGCACCGGTGGTCACCCCGGATGAAACCGGCTGGCGCGTCGGCGGCCTGCCTTCTTGGCTGTGGGCGTACACCACCCCGGAGACCACCGTCTACGCCATCTGCCCCGGCCGCGGGTTCGCCGACGCGGCCACCGTGCTGGGGACCGATTACGCCGGCGTGCTCGTGCGCGACGGGTGGCAGGTGTACCGGTGCTACAAGCGCTCGTTGCACCAAAGTTGCCTCACTCACCTGGTCCGCCGGGCCAAGGAACTGCAGGAAAACCACCCCTACAGTGCCTGGGCCGCGAAGATCAAGGCCGTCCTTCAGGCCGGCCTCGACGTGCGGGACCGCTGCCGAGCCGGCGAATTGAACAGGCGCGGTCTCGACTCCCTTCGCGGCCGACTCGAGGCCCAGCTTGCTCGGCTCGTCGACACGCCGCCGTGGTTGCAAGACGCCAAGCGCTTCGCCAAGCACTTGGCCAACGAATTCCCGGCCGTGTTCCTCTTCCTGCGAGACCCGTCGATAGACGCCACCAACTGGCGGGCTGAACAGGCCATCCGGCCCGCGGTGGTCATCCGCAAGGTGTGCGGCGGCAACCGCACCCGCAAGGGCGCCGACACCCAGCAGGTGCTGTCCAGCGTCGTGCGCACCGCCCGCCAGCGCGGCCTTGACCTGCCTTCGGTGATCGCCGAGATGTTGCGCGCCCGCGACCCAGTTGTTCCCCAAGCCTTCGGGCTCCCACCGCCGCCCGCATAGGCTGGCGACACCCAAACCACCACTTCAGAAGCGCGCCCGGTTCCTGCGGCTCACCGCCGGACGGGTCAAGTGCCGAAACGTTGACCGTGCGAGTCGGCTGCCGGATGGGCTCGCCAGTACGCGGCGGACGGCTCGGCCGACGACGGACGCCGCCGACCGGTCGACGCCCGTGCACCCGACTCCTGCCACGTCACGGTAACGGTGGAGGCAGCCCATTTGAGACCCACCGTCGGCCGAACCAACGTCGGCGCTGCTCCGAAATCCGACGTTTCAAGCCCATTTCAGGCCCGTACTACCCCTGTAAACGAATACGGAGACGACTGGAGGCACGACATCCTCATCGAATCCGTTGGCGACGGCCAGGCCGACGTCGAATACCCGGCGTTTGTCGACGGCGAGCGGCGCAGTCCACCGGAGGATGTCGGTGGCGTCACGGGCTTCATGGAGTTCCTGGAAGCGGTGCTGGATCCGCTCCACGAGGAACACGAGCAGATGGTCACCTGGTATGGGAAGCCCTTCGATCCGGCCGACATCGATGACGGTTGGATGCGGCTGAGGCTCTCCGCGTTGGCCGCCCGCCGCCGGGGAGCACTGAAGAGGCACCGCGGCACGGCGCGGCAACGCCCACCTGACTGAACCGCTGCTCGATGCGGCCGGCCGGTGGGGCCCCGGCGGTTGGGACGGGGCGTTGGCACCCGGGCAGCGGTGGAGCGAGGGCCGGAAGCGAGACGGGGCGCTCTGGCCCGTGGCCTGCGGTTCGGATACGATCGGGCTCCGTGCCGATGGAGCCTCGTTGCGACGCCGTCCTGAGTAGTTCGCAGATCGAAGCGTTGTTGCGCGAGCCCTTGGTGAGCTGGCCCGAGGCGTCCCCGGTTGCGGTGCGAGAGACCGTCGAGTCCGCTCATGGAGCGGGGACAGCAATCCTGGCGGTCGTCGTGGACGTCGCGAGTCTGGACCGGAGTGATCTCACAGAACACGTTGTCGAGGCGTTGTCGGAAGCCGTCGCCGGCACGTACCCTGCCTGGCTGCCGGAGGCGGACCATCTCGCGGGGCCCGGTGGCGCCGGGTTGGCTGCGGTGCGCGCGATCTGCGAGCGAGTAGCCGGCAACAGCGACCTGTTCGGTCCCTTCCTCCTCGCGGCCGCGGAGGCGTCGCTGTGCGGGCGGCCAATTGGAGTGGCGGAGTTCGCACAAGAGACGGCTATCCGCCAAGCCCGGAAGTTGGTCCTTCGCGCATACGGATATCAGCACCTGGCCATCACTGTCGAGCTGACGGGTACCTGGAGCCCCGCGCAGATCGAAGTCGCGGAAGCGAACGCGCTCTGGCTCGCCGGGCCCGGGGAGCTCACCGTATGGCTTTTTGGGCCGCCGACCGCCTTCATGAGCCGAGTGGCCCGTGCTTCCCTGCACGACCGGATGCCGACGTCGGATCCGCCGGCCACGCCCTACCCCCCCTACCTGACGCCCCTGCGGGGCCGACCCAACGCGTTCAGCCGGGCAGAGATGCGCCTCGAGGCCCATCTTGCACGATCGCCGTGGGCCACGGGTCGCGCGTGGAACCAGACCTGGTCGTCGGGGGTTCTGGCCAACTCCATCCGGGTCGATCTCGTTTGGTCGCGGGAAAAGTGCGTCGTCGAGCTCGATGGACCCGACCACCTGAACACGGACAAGTACGCCGCCGACCGTGTGCGCGATCGCGCGCTGCAGCGCGAGGGCTTCATAGTGCTTCGATACACGAATGATGAGGTCCTCGGCGATGTGGCGCGCATCCTCGACGAGCTCGAACGATTCCTGGAGGACCGGCGGCGGTCTACGGCACGGGAGACGTGAGATGGCGTATGGAATTCCCGAACGCGCTGTGATGATCGCGCTGATGGCTCTCAACAAGGAGACGCTGAACTCGGAGCTCAAGCGTCGCTATGGACTCGATGTGAGGAAGCCGACGCGGGATAAGCTCAACCGGGAGGGGCTCCTCCAGAGCCGCAAGTTGGGAGCCAAGGGTTTTGCCCATGAGTTGACGGATGCCGGGTGGGCCTGGGTCGTGGCTGAACTCGATGCGCAGGTGCCGCCTCGGGCGCGCTCGGCCGGTGGCGCGCTGTACGCGCTCCTCAACGGTCTGAAGGTCGCACTCGAGACGCGGGGGATGGTGATCCAGGAGCTGTTCGCTCCAGCGGCTCCGGGACCCACCGGCTCGCTCCGGGATCGGATTCGTCAGGCCTACCGCAACTTGGCATCGCGACCGTGGGATTGGGTGGAGCTGCGTGACCTCCGGGCGCAACTCGGCGATTGGCCTCGCCGTGAAGTGGACCTGGAGCTCACCCGGATGTTCCGCGAAAAGGACCTCAATCTCACGCTGCACGAGGACCGCCGCCGAATCACGCAGGCCGATCGGGAAGCGTCGCTTCGGCTCGGCGTGGACGATATGCATCTGATCAGCATGGAGTGAGCGCTGTGGAGCCGGAACTGAAAGCACTCGGACAGGTCGCATTCCGTACGGCGTATGCCGGCAACGACATCTGGCGCGACGACGTCATCCATGTCGACGGCATTCATTCGTCGGCTTTCGGCCAGGTCCTGGACGCGCTCGCCCGGCTGCGCAACGGCGTGCCGGTCAACAACGTCGTCATCCAGGGGCGGCCGGGAATCGGCAAGTCGCACTTTCTGGGACGCGTCCGCCACGCGGTGATCGAGCAGGGACAGGTCTTCGTCCTCTTTCAGCCGAACAGCGCGCGCCGGTTCTGGAACAGTTTGGCGCTGGCCTACGTGGATGCGTTGCATCGGGAAGTAGGCGAGGGTGGGGCCCAGTTGCGCACCGTCTTCCAGGGTTTGGGCGAAGCGATTGGACTGACAGGAACAGAGATCGAGAATCTGGTGGCGGGCACGTTCAATTCCACGCATCTGAAGGACGTTAGACGAAGCCTGCAGAGGCATCTCAGTCGGCGGCCCGGGGACCAAACTGCCCTGGACGTGGCGCTCGCGCTCATCCTGACCAACAGCGAGGACCTTGCCCACCAGGACATCGGAGATGCGCTGATCCAGGGGCTGGAAATCGACGTCGACGAGGCTCGCGCGCATTCCATCCGCGCGAGCCGGATTCCGTGCAGGGAGGTCGTCAGCTCATTCGACCGGCTCATAGGCGCCGCGGGGTGTGCGACCCTCTTGGCGGTCGATCAGCTCGACGGACTGGTCGCGCTCGGACGGTCACTGGCTGGCGCCGAGGAACAAACGCTGCTCGATCAGGTGGCAACCGGTCTCATGGATCTCGCCGAGGACGTGCAGCACTCACTGATCGTCGTTTCGTGCCTGACCGACAGTTGGACGCTGATCCGCGAGCAGGCCGTGGCGTCCGCCCACCATCGGTATCCGACGGTCGTCCAACTGCGCGAGATCCCCTCGGCCGAGGTTGGGGAGGCGCTGGTCGCCGCGTACCTCCGAGCGGCCTTCACCCGCGCCGAGTTCACACCCGAGTATCCGACCTGGCCGGTGAGGTCGACTGCGTTCGCCGACGCGCCCCTGTTCTCCCCGCGAGCCGTGATCAACTTGGTCCAGGACCACTGTGCGCGCTGTCGGGAGAGCGGTCGCGTCACCGAGTTGGAGCAGTTGCCTGCCGAGCGCCCGCGAGGGCAGGCTGATGCGACACGCCTTCTCCCGCCTGACCCCGATCTCGACCGACGGTTCAGTGAGTTGGTTGGGGAAGCGGACGTCGCCGATGTCCTCAACGAGAAGAGGGTGGACGGTGGTCTGCCCGCGCTGCTGCGCGCCGGCTTGGCTGCCTGGACGGAGGAAAACGCCGAGGCGGGTGACTTCTCGGTGGATCCGCCGCTTGGGAGAAACCCCTCGCTTCATGCTCGGCTGCGGCGGATAGTCGATGTGGACACGGATGATCAAGTGCACTGGTCGTTTCGAGCCGTCCTGAACGACAACGCGGTGGCGGCACTGAACCGACTGCGGGCCGCCGTGACGGCGTCCGGGCTCGAACTCCCGGGGGAGCGCAGGCGACTGTTCATCCTGCGCAACGCATCGTGGTCCCGGGGCAAGAAGACCCAGCAGGCGCTCGACGGGCTCAGGGCGCAGGGCGGCACCGTCGTGAGGCTGCTGGAGGCTGACCTCAAAGTGTTCCGGGCCTTGCAGCAGTTCCTCGAAGAGCAGCCGAAGGGGCTCGCCGCGTGGCTCGGAGCGCATCGTCACGCGAGCGAGACGACACTGCTCGCACCCTTGAGTCCCGAGCCCGCCGGTGCCGCTGCGCCGTCCAAGGCCGCTGCACCGCCCAAGGCCGCTGCACCGCCCAAGGCCGCTGCGGCGTCCACCTACCAGCAGAGTTACACCCGGGGCGTGCCCGAACGGGAGGTCGGGGATCCTGACGCTGGTGACCGCGGTCAGCCCCGCCGCTCGGAGTCCGGCGACGTGCGTGCCCCCCTCGTGCGTGTTCAGGAGGCCGACGAGGACTCCATTCTCATCGGCATCGCGGAAGGCACGGGTCGCCACGTGACCGTGCCGCTCGAGGACCTCCGGCGCCATACGGTAATCTTCGCGGGCTCCGGCTCCGGCAAGACCGTTCTCATCCGCCGGCTCATCGAAGAGTGCGCGCTGAAGGGCGTTTCAGCCATCGTCCTCGATCCGAACAACGACTTGGCACGACTCGGTCTGCCCTGGCCCGAGCCTCCCCAAGGTTGGCTCGACGGCGACGCGGAGAAGGCGGCAACCTACCTCCGTGACACCGAGGTCGTCGTGTGGACACCGCGCCTGACGATGGGACGCCCGCTCTCGTTCGCACCGTTGGCCGGCCTGGGCGACGTGGCGGATGATCCCGACGAGTTCGCGGTCGCGCTCGACAACGCCGTCGGCCTGCTTGTTCCTCGCTCGGGTCTGCCCGGATCCGGCGCACGGCTCAGCCAGGGCCGAGCCGTGCTGAAGGAGGCTCTGGGTGCTTACGTGCAAGGCGGGGGTGGGGACCTCAAGGGATTCCTCGGCTACCTGTCGACGTTGCCGGAGGGCGTCAGTCAGCTCGCGAGCGGCGAGAGGCTTGCGGCAGACATCGCCCAGACGCTGCTCGCCGAGACCGTTAACGATCCCATGCTGGGTGGAACCAGCGAGGCCGTCGATCCATCGGTTCTGCTCCAGCCGGCGGGTGGCCGACGTGCCCGCATCTCCGTGATCAGTCTCGTTGGACTGCCGAACGACGAGCAGCGACAGCACTTCGTCAATCAGCTGCAGATGGCACTCTTCGCCTGGGTCAAGAAACACCCCGCCGGCGACCGGCCGCTGGGTGGCTTGTTCGTCATGGACGAAGCGCAGACCTTTGCACCTTCATCGGGCCGTACGGCCACGACGGACAGCACGCTCGCCCTTGCCTCCCAGGCACGGAAGTACGGCCTCGGCCTGGTCTTCGCGACGCAGGCGCCGAAGGGACTGCACAACCAG
This sequence comes from Vicinamibacterales bacterium, assembly GCA_965206705.1. Taxonomy (GTDB): domain Bacteria; phylum Acidobacteriota; class Vicinamibacteria; order Vicinamibacterales; family UBA8438; genus JAJEEA01. The sequence goes on from CBDBKJ010000005.1 coordinate 503,075, forward strand.
ATTCCGGGTAACGCGACGACGCAGTTCTTCGGCCTGCTCAATGCTCCCGCGCAGATCGCGGCTGCCCAGGAAATGGCCGCTCAGAAGGGCGGCGATGCGCGGGGTATCGCTCGCCTGCGGCCCGGGGAGTTCTTCGCAGCAAGCGACACCGTGGCGTTTCAACGGGTGCGCAGCCCCATGTGTCTGAGCCACCATCCGCGGAGCCCGATGACCCAGGAAGAGGTCGTGGAGCTGGCACGCGCCCGGTAACCCGTGCAACGTTCAGCGCTCCAGGAAGCTGCTATGGGGAATTCATGGTCACGTTGGGTGCAGGCGCCGCAGAGCGTTTGGCTGCGCAAGGCCATCTTCCAGGTTCACCTGTGGACCGGCATCGGTCTGGGCGTCTACGTGTTCGTGATCTGCGTGACCGGGAGCGTGCTGGTCTATCGGAACGAGCTGTACATCGCCTTCTCGCCGCAGCCCGTCATCGTGGACAGCGCGGGCGCGTCACTGGGCGAAGACGCCCTGGAGCGCGTCGCCCTGCAGGCCTATCCCGGCTACGAAGTGGGGAACGTGCGGCCGGGCGAGACCCCCGACCATGCGGTCGAGATCGCCCTGACGCGCGACGGCGACCGGATACGGCGGTTGTTCGACCCGTTCACGGGCGAGGACCTGGGAGACCCCCTGCCGCTGGGTTACCGCGTGAGCGCCTGGTTGCTGGATCTGCACGACAACCTCCTGGGCGGACAGACCGGGCGGCGGGTGAACGGCATCGGCGCGGTCTTTCTCTTCGGGCTGTCGCTGACCGGCGCCGTCATCTGGTGGCCCGGCACCCAGCGCTGGCGGCGCAGCCTGACCATCGACCGGCGGGCGGACTGGAAGCGGTTCAACTGGAGCCTCCACAGCGCGTTCGGCTTCTGGTGCTGGCCGTTCCTGCTCATGTGGGCGATCACCGGGGCCTACTTGTCGTTCCCGGCCCCCTTTGCCGCGATCGTCGACTATCTGGAGCCGTTCGACATGTCGGACCCGGTGGAACGCGTCGGCGACCGGGTGATGTACTGGCTCGCCTACCTGCATTTCGGCCGGCTCGGCGGCCGGGGCATCCCGGGCTGCGAGGCCCTCTGCAACTCGACCACCAAGGCGACCTGGGCGCTGATGGGGCTCGTGCCGCCCGCGCTGTTCGTCACCGGCGCGGTGATGTGGTGGAACCGCGTGGTCCGGCGCTGGCTGAAGTCCAGCCCCCCCGCGTGACACCCGATGATGGCGAGGAGGTCCGGTTTTCGGACCATCGGTGAATTGGCCAACCCTCGAACTGCCCAAACAACCGGAACCACGTCAGGGTTCCCCACGGGAATACGACACCGCGTGTGTTCACGAGCGCATACCGCTGCGAGGCGTTGTCGCCATGAATCGAATGGACTTTCGGCTCCCCGGCGGGGTCAAGCGGGATCCTGCTGTCGGCGCGTGGATGAAAGAACAAACAGGTGAATTGGGACCCATCGCGCAAGAATGGCTTCACGTCATGCGAGAGAGGGGCGACGACGTTCGGGAGCTCCTGCACGACGGCTGTCCGGTCGCGTGCGTAGGAGATGCGCCGTTCGCCTACGTCAATGCCTTCAAGGCTCACGTCAACGTCGGGTTCTTTCATGGCGCGGCGCTGCCGGATCCGGCAGGCCTGCTGGAGGGCAGCGGCAAGTATATGCGCCACGTGAAGCTGAAGCCCGGAGTCGTCAGAGATTACGCGGCGCTGGGTAGTCTCATCGAAGAGGCCTATTCGGATATCAAGGCGCGCCTCGATGCTGGCTAGTCACGAGAGCTATCGGAAGTCGTATTCGTTTAGCGGCGTCGCCGGAATCGTCGGCGGCCCGAGGCGGCACCGAGCAATGCGAGGTGGCCGTCGACGCGTGGGTGCGCCGCCGACGTGTCGTTCGGCTATGATGAGGCTGTGAATCCTGTCTCGCGGCGGGCGTTTCTGAAGTCGAGCGCTGCCGTCACCGCGGCGACGACGCTCCCGGCCGGCCGGGCGCCGGTCGGCGCCCAGGCTGGCCAGGCCGATTCGCCGCCTCGAACCGCCATCACGCTGACCGTCAATGGTGTGCGGCGCACCGTCGACGTCGAGCATCGGTGGACGCTGGCCGAGCTGATCCGCGACCACCTCGACCTGACGGGGACCAAGATCGGTTGCGACCGCGGCGAGTGCGGCGCGTGCACCGTGCATCTCGACGGCGTCCCGGTCTACTCGTGCAGTCAGCTCGCCGTCTGGGCCGATGGGCGCGCGGTGACGACGGTCGAAGGGCTCTCTGACGACGGCCGGCTGGATCCGCTCCAGGAGGCATTCGTTGCCGGCGATGGCCCGCAATGCGGGTTCTGCACGTCGGGCCAGTTGATGGCGGCCAAGGCGGTCGTCTCGGCTACGCCGAATCCCACCGAGGATGAAGTCCGGCAGGGCATGGCCGGCAACATCTGCCGCTGCTCGAACTACAACCGATACGTGGCCGCGGTCCTCGACCGGCCGCCGGAACGGGCGACGGATCGGGCGCCGATGAGCGTGCTCGGCCAGAGTCGCCCGCGGATCGATGCGGTCGAGCGGGTCACCGGCGCGGCGCGCTATACCGGCGACGTGAAGCTGCCGGGGATGGCGTACGCACGGGTTCTTCGCAGCCCCCACCCCCATGCCCGCATCACGAGCATCGATACTCGGCGGGCTCGGGAGATGCCGGGCGTCTACGCGGTGTTGACCCGCGAGAACTGCGACACCATCTGGACGAGCGGCGACCAGCAGAACCCGCGCTATCTGTTCAACAATCCGGTCCGGTTCGTCGGGGATCCGGTGGCCGCGGTGGCGGCCGTCGACCGCCACGCGGCCGAGGCCGCGATCCAGGCGATCGAGGTCGACTACGAGGCGCTCGACTTCGTCCTCGATCCGGAAGAAGCTCTCCAGCCCGGGGCGGTCGAAATCCAGCCCGGGGGAAACCTTTCCCGTCGACGCGACGGTGAGGCGTCGCCCGAGGTCTATCAGCGCGGCAGCATGGACACCGGTTTCGCCGCCGCCGCGGTCGTGGTCGAGGAGACCTACGTTTCCAAGCACCACAACAACGCGCAGATGGAGCCCCGCTCGGCCGTGGCGCGCTGGGAGGGCGGCGACCTCACGCTGTGGTCGCCGACCCAGGGCATCTCGAACTGCCGCTCGGACATGGCGCGCGACCTCGGGCTGCCTCCCGAGCGGGTGCGGGTCGTCTGCGAGTACATGGGCGGCGGGTTCGGCAACAAGAACCAGTGTCAGGACGCCGATCTCATCGCAGCCCTCCTCGCGCGGGAGGCGGGGCGTCCCGTCAAGCTGGAGCTGACGCGGAAGGAAGATTTTCTCGGCGTCCATGGCCGTTGGCCGACGGTGCAGCACTACAAGGTGGGGGCCAGCCGCGACGGGACGCTGCAGGCGATCCAGCTCCGGGGCTTCAGCGGAATGGGGCCCCATCGCAAGAGCGGCGGCGGCATCGCCGGGATCGAGCTGTTTCGGTGTCCCAACGTTCGCCGCGAAGTCTCGCCGGTCTACACCAACATGACCGTCGCCGCGAACTTCCGGGGCCCGGCCTATCCCCAGGGGGTCTGGGGGATCGAGTCGGTCATGGACCAGTTGGCCCACGAGCTGTCCATCGGCCCCGTCGACTTTCATCTCCGGAACCTGACGCGCGCCTACAACGACGAGACGCCCTATACGAGCTGGGCGCTTCGCGAATGCGTCACCGAGGGGGCCGACCGGTTCGATTGGCCCGCGCGGTGGCGGCGGGCCGGAGCCGGGAGCGGTCCGCGCAGACGGGGCGTGGGAATGGCGATGGGCATGTTCGCGGCCCGCCTCGGGCGCAGCAGCGCGGTGTTGCGCCTGGAACGCGGGCGCCTCTTTCTCCATATCGGGGTCACCGACATCGGCACCGCGACCAAGACGGCCATGGCCCAGTTGGCGGCCGAGGCGATGGGCATCGACCTGGCCGACGTCACCGTGGTCTGGGGAGACACAGACCGGTGCCCGTATTCGGTGGGAGAGTCGGGGAGCCGGACGACGACCCATACCGGACAGGCGATTGTCGAAGCGGCGGAAGACCTCAAGCGGCAGATCGCATCGGTCGACGGCCCCCTCGAGAGCCAAACCCTGATCGCGCAGGCGACGCCGCAGCCGGTCCTCGACGGCTTGGCGCGCTTCGCCTCGGCCGCGCACTTCGTGGAAGTCGAGGTCGACATGGAGCTGGGCGGCATCCGGGTGCTGCAGTACCTGGCGATGCACGAGAGCGGGCGCATCATCAACCCGCTCACGGCCGAGAGTCAGGTGAAGGGCGGCGTCACCATGGGGATCGGCATGGCGCTGCACGAGGAGCTGATCTACGACCGCCTCACCGGCATTCCCGTCAACCCGGGGTACTACGGCGCCCGGGTGATGACCCACCTCGACGCACCCGAGATCGAGGTGCGGTTCATCGAGCCGGACGACGCGTACGGACCGTACGGCGCGAAGAACGTCGGTGAGCCGCCGATCATCCCGGTGGTGGCGGCCATCGGCAACGCCGTGTTCAATGCCACCGGCCGCCGGCTGCGGGAGCTGCCGATGACCCGGGATCGGGTGCTGGAGGCATTGGCGTGAGACCTCTCGCCAACGTGAATCCGGAGAGCCTGGCCGACGCCGTCGAGCGCCTGGAGCGGGGTGGAACGCGGGCGGCCGCGGTCGGCGGCGGCAGCGACCTGCTCGGGATGATCAAGGACGACCTGGCATCGCCCGACATTCTGGTGAATCTCAGGACGATCGCGGCGACGGACGACCTGACCACCGTCGTATCGGGACCGGCAGAGCTGCTCGTCGGGGGGCTGGTGACGCTGACCCGACTGAGCACGCATCCGGAGGTGGCCTCCCGCTACCGGGTGCTTGCGGAGGCGGCCGGGTCCGCGGCGACGCCCCAGATTCGCAACGTCGCCACCCTGGCCGGGAACCTCTGCCAGCGACCGTGGTGCTCGTACTTCCGTCAGAAGTTCCCCTGTTACAAGCACGGCGGAAACCGCTGCTATTCCCGGACCGGCGAGAATCAGTTCAACGCCATTTTCGGTGGCGGTCCGAGCTATATCGTCCATCCGTCCGACACCGCCCCCGCCCTCGTGTCGCTCGACGCCCGTTTTCGCCTGGTCGGCCCCGGCGGAGAACGGGTCGTTCCCGCCCGCGAGTTCTTCACGCTCCCTCGCGTCGACGTGGCGCGCGAGAACGTGCTCGAGCCGCACGAGATACTGGCCGCCGTCACCGTTCCGGCCCGGTCCGATCTCCGGAGCACCTATGCCAAGGTGCTCGACCGGGAAGCGTGGACCCACGCCGTCGTCAGCGTGGCGCTGGCGCTGCAGATGGACGGCGACCGCATCCGCCGCGCGGGAGTCGTGCTGGGCGGCGTCGCCCCCATTCCGTGGCGGGTCGCGGCGGTCGAGGACCTGCTGGCGGGGCAGCGGGTGACCGAGTCGCTCGCGGCCGAAGCGGGGCGACTCGCCGTCGACGGCGCCCAGCCGATGTCGAAGAACCGCTACAAGGTCCCGCTGGTCGAGAATCTGGTGCGTCGGACGCTGCTCTCGCTGGGGGGCAGCGGGTAGCCTCCGAAGGGTGACCCGATGAATCGCCGGGACTTCATCCTGCTCGGCCGGGGCCGCACGCGAACCCTCGACGTCTCGTGCGAGCGGTTGTACATGACGTTCGTCGAGGCCCGGATGAACGGATCGACCGCCGCCCTGCTCGCCCGCCTCGCCGAGCAGTCCGCGCGGGCCCGCCGGGTGAGACTTCGAGAGACGGTCTGGCTTGCGCGCCCCGACTTCCGGTCGGCCCTCATGCCGGTGCTCGACACGTTCGAGTCCCGCGGCGGAACGGTGGAGATCCTGGATGATGAGCCGGCCGCCGAGCGGGCTCAGCGAGAGTACCAGTCGTAGAACGCGTCCCCCTCCGGGATCTTCCGCGTGACGTCGATTTCCATCGTGGCGCTTTCCCAGTGGGTGACCAGCGGCGTCTTGCGCAGATGGCCGTACATGAACTCCTCGGCGAACTCCTGGCAGCGGAACTCGAGGAGCTGCATGTTCGGTTCCATCCGGCGATAGAGGGGCATCGCGATCTGCCACGGACGGGTGAAGGTATTCGGATCTTCGATCGTCACTTCGTAGTTGATGACGTTCGGCGTCGCCAGCGTGAAGCGTTCCTCCAGGCGGAGCGCTCCGCTGTGGTGATTGCCGGCGCGGTCGAACCAGCCGTTGTCACGGAAGTTGTCCACCTCGACCACCAGGGTGTCCCCCTCCCAGCGGCCAATCGAGTGGCCCATCCAGGTGAAGTCGGGCGGCAGCTCCACTTCGTCCATGTGAATCGTGCGGGCGGTGGCGGTGTATGCGAACGCCATGTGAATCTTGTTGGTACTCTGGGTGATCTCGAACGGGTGCGGCATGTACATGGCGCGCGGAATGCCCGGGAGGAAACAGCGGATTTCCGGATCCCGGTCGACCCAGTTCTCGACGTTCTCCTGCTTCCGGGCCAGCGCCTCGGGGGTATAGGGGATCCGCCCGTCACCCTGGACGACCCCGAGTGAACCCGGGACGGAGGCGACCGCTCCCAGCGCAACGACCGGTGGCGCCGGAAGCCGGGCGTACTCGTCGGGTTGGACGCCCGGCTGGGTGATCATCGCCGGCCGGGCGGCGTGGGATTCCAGGTCCCAGTTGGCCTCGTTGTTGGCCTGCCAGATGCCACTGAAATTCGGACGTCCTTCGATTCGCTCCGGCCGCTCCGCCCGGTTGGTCTGGCCCGACAGCCGGTCGATGGACACCGTGAATATCCCGCCCGCTACCGCCCCCACGAGGGCGACGGCGATCCACGTATTTGCATGGCGATAGCGCATGTCGATCTCCTGGGAAGCAGCCGGCTGCTCTAGCGAAGCGGATTCTCTTCGACTCCTACGAAATCGGTGGCGTTGTCGAACGTCGCGGGATGCGGGCCTTGGCCGGCGGCGTACTCTTCCTCCGCGATCCGGGCCCCCAACAGCAGGGCCGGGAAGCCGTAGTTGCCCTCGTAGCATCGGGGCTCGTAGTAGATGCGGTTCTGCTGATCGCTCTGCTTCCGGAATTCCTGTCGGACGGTCCACGACCGGACCCACACCGCCGGGTCTTCGAACGTGACTTCGTAGTCCAGGGTATCCGGGCCGGTGCGGGTCCAGCGCTCGATCAGGTGCAGGTTCTCGCGGGATCCGCGGAAGTCCCGCTTCGGGCTGAAGTTGGTGACGTCGACGACCAACGTATCGCCTTCCCAGTGGCCGCGCGAGTCGCCCCACCACTGGCGAACGTGGTCGGGGAGATGCGGACTGCCGTTCATGACGATGTTCCGCTGGAAGCCCTGTCCTTGGCCGACGTCATAGAAGATCGAGATCCCGCCCGGGGTCTGCACGATGCGCCGGAAGCTGCCGCCGAACGCGGTGCCGAACTCGGGGATCCCGCCGCTGAGACAACGGTCGCCGAGCGAGCCGTCTTCAATGTTGTCCTGGCGATTCATCCGGCCGGTGTTGTAGCGGGGCGGCTGCATCTCCGAGCGCCGGGGGGAAGGCTCCGGGTCGTACTCGCCACCGCGGCACGCCACCGACCCGCTCCGGCAGGTCTCGGTCGAACGCAGCAGCTCCAGTCGGAACGCCCGGTCCTCGTCGGCCAGGGCCTGAGCCTCCGGCGTCAGTGGAGGCATCCTGCCGTTCGGGGGATCCACGATGAGCGAGGTCCTCCGGTCGGTAGGCTTGAACGACAGGAAAACCGCGTTGTAGGCCCCCGCGACGTCGAGCTCCGTCCCGCGCTCGACCCGGCGGTTCCGGCCTGCGAGCCCGGCGCGTTGAACGTCGAGGGCGGCCTGCTCCTCGGGCGTCAGGAACTCCCGATCGCCGAACCGCTCCGGCCGCTCGAACGGCGTGTCGACCTCGGTGGTCCAGATGCCCTGCAGATCCGGCCCGCCCCACGGTGTCCTGATTGACGCGTCGGCCTGGCTGCCGGCGGTCTGGCCCGACAGGCCGATCTGTATCGCGCCGAGCAGGCCCACCGCGACCACGAGTGCCGAAACCGCTCCCGCCGCTACGAACTGACGCATTCTCATGGATACCCCTTCAGCTCAGACGCGGTCGGCCGTCGCCCCTGTCGTCAGGGCTCGACCGATTGTGCCTCGTCGCGATGGCCGGCCAGGATCCCTTCCATCCACGGCTCTGATTGCGTTTCGCCGATCTGCGCGGCGGCGGGGAAGGCGCCCGACCAGAGGAGAGCGGTGGCAAGGGCGACAACGGCGTGGGCGCGACGTTGCATCGAAACCTCCTGACCGTTGCCTGTGTCGCACTATACTTCAAGAGAATCGTTGTTGCGGGCTCGTTCGAGAGTTCGAGGAGGGAGCACGATGACGCATCGACCACTCCACGTATTGAGCGCGGTGGTGACAGCCGCGGTGCTGGTAGCGATCGCCTTGGCCGTCGGCACGGGCGAACCGGCGCTCCGGGCGGCCCAGACGCAGGAGGCCGCCACGGCCTCGTCCTTGCGGACGCCATGGGGTGAGCCGGATTTCCAGGGGATCTGGAGCGTCGAGCTGTTGGTCCCGCTGGAGCGCCCCGAGGGTGTGACGACCGAGTTCTACACCGAGGAACGGCAGGCCGAGCTGGATCGCCAGCGCACGGGGACGTCGGTCTTCGGGAATCACGTCCGCGCCGAGCCGGGAAGCGAGGCCGACGTGGCCGGCGCCTACAACGCCGTTTTCACATCGCAGCGGCCGACCGGCCGGCGCACCGGCATGGTCATCGATCCACCCGATGGGCGGGTGCCCCCGATGACGCCGGAGGCCCTGGCGCGTCAGGCGGAGATCCGCGAGTACGAGCTGGCCCTGATGCAGAACACCACGGTGTGCCGGGACGGCCTGCCCGGGTGCCCGGGCGAGTACGGACCGCCCTCGCCCCAGCGCGAGGACCGGCCGCCGTTCTACTCGGTCAGCAACCTCAATCGCGCCGACGGGCCCGAGGATCGCGGCCTCGGCGAGCGCTGCATGAGCGGCAACCTCCCGACTTTCCGCGGCGGCTTCACCGGCATCCACATCCGTATCGTCCAGTCGCCGGGCACGGTCGCCATCTTTTACGACGTCGGCCAGGGTCAGGGCTTCGACCGGATCATCCCGATCACCGACGCGCCGCACCTGCCGCCCGACCTGCGCCAGCGGTGGGGCGATTCACGCGGCCGCTGGGACGGCGACACGCTCGTGGTCGACGTGGCGAACTTCTCGGAAAAGAGGGAGTTCCGGGGGTCGCGCGAGAACCTGCACCTGATCGAGCGCTGGAGGCGGACGGGGCCGGACAGCATCGAACTGGTTACCACGGTCGAGGATCCGACGGTGTGGACCAGGCCATGGACCGTGATCCAGGACTTCGCCAAGCAGCCCGACGGGCCGAATCGGATCTACTACGAGCCGCGGTGTCACGAGGGCAACTACGGGCTGCCCGGGCTGCTGATCGGAGCCCGGGCCGAGGAGCAGGCCTACGAAGAGGGCCGGGGTCCCCACCCGGCGACGCGGTGCATCGCCAGTTGCGCGTCGCCGGAGGGGCGCGACCCGTTGGCGCTGCGCTGAGGAACCCGGGGAGTTGCTCGACGGCTCGTGCGGCTCGGGTGCGGTGGCAGGTGCGAACCGTCCGAGGTTGGCCGCTACTTCAGCTTGAGCAGCGGGTAGTCGGGCGTCCGCGGCGTCAACGTGCGATTCGTGCAGTCCGCGATCAGGTCCAGGGCCTCGAGGATGATCTGGCCGATCAGGACTTCGCTCAACGGCGGGCCGACCACGCAGTCGGTGCGCGTCGATCGGTCACCGATCCGGACGGTCACCGGACCCGCCACGGGGCGTTCCTCCTTGCGATCGTCGGCGTAGATGACCACCACGGTTTCCTGGATCTCCAATCCGAGCCTTTCGACGATGTTCTGTGGAAGCACGAGCATTACCGCCCCGGTGTCGACGATGCCCTGCACGCGGGTGCGCCGGACGCTGGGTTCCTCGGCGAGCCCCCGCTCGAAGATCCCGCGATCGATCGGGTTCTCCAACTCGAAGTCGACCGAGATCTCTCCCACGTTTGTTTCCACTGCAAGAATCACTCCGGCAGCCGGAACGAGATGAGCCCCGGCGCCTCGCCTCCGACGGTCAGCGCGATGTGCTGCGCGCCGTCGAGCAGGTAGGTCATCGGCGCGCCGAGGGCGCCGGCGGGGAGGTCCAGCGACGCGACCACGGCCCCGGTCGCCTTGTCGTAGGCCACCAGCCGCGGCCCGCCGTCGGTGCCGCCCGCCGTCAGCGCGTATATCAGCAGGGTCTTCGTCAGCAGGGGACCGCTGCGGCTGGCGTCGCCGCCGAGCGGGGGCAGGTCGAGGTCGCGCAGCATGGGGTGGTTGCGGATGCGGTCGCCGCGGCCGGTGGGAATCATCCACGCGTGGTCGCCCGTGTTCATGTCGATGGCGGTCATGCGGGTGTAGGGCGGCTTCCAGAGCGGCAGGCCGCGCGCCATGACGGGGCCGGCCGAGACCGAGCGGCGGATGTAGCGGAGCGTCGACGGCTCTTCGGGCTCGGGCTCGGTGAGCTGGATCGTCGAGTGGCCGTTGGTCGACGGCACGTACAAGTAGCCCGTCTCGGGGTCGACGGCCGCGCCCGACCAGCTCGCGCCGCCCCCCACGGGGGGCCGCATGATGGTGCCGCGCAGCGTCTGCGGCGTGTAGAGGGGGCCCAGCCGGAAGCCGTCGACGGCGTCGACGGCCATCTGCCGGATCTCGGTCGTGAAGTCGACGAGGTCGTCGATCGAGGTGCCCTGGTACTCGAACGCGGCCGGCCTGGTGGGGAAGGGCTGGGTCGGCGACAGCACCTCGCCATCGAGGTCGGTGTCGGTGGCCACCGGCAGCTCCTCGATGGGCCAGACCGGCTCGCCGGTCACGCGGTCGAAAACGTAGACGAACCCCTGCTTGCTGACCTGCGCCACCGCCTTGATCTCCCGCCCGTCGACGGTGATGTCGAGCAGGTTCGGGGCGGCCGGCAGGTCGTAGTCCCACAGGCCGTGGTGGATCGTCTGGAAGTGCCATTGCCGCTGGCCGGTCTCGACGTCGACGGCCACGAGGCTCTCCGCGAAGAGGTTGTCGCCGAGCCGGTGGCCGCCGTAGTAGTCGTTGGTGGGCGTCCCGATGGGCAGGTACACCCAGCCGAGCTCTTCGTCGCCGCTCATCATCGACCAGATGTTGGTGTTGCCGCTGTAGCGCCACGACTCGTTCAGCCAGGTGTCGGACCCGAACTCGTCGGCGCTCTGGGGCACGGTGTGGAAGTCCCACTTGTGCCGGCCCGTCCGGATGTCGTAGGCGCGGGCCCAGCCGGGCGTCGCCTCGCGGGTGATGGTGCGGTCGTTGATGGTCGAGCCGACGATGATGGTGTCGCGGAGGATCATCGGCGGCGACTGCGACGAGAGCGCCAGCAGGTTCAGGACGTCGCGCTCGCCGCGGGTCGCGCGCGGCACGCCGGCGGTGAGATCGATGCGTCCGTTCTCGCCGAAGTCGGGGGCGGGCAGGCCGGTCTTGGCGTCGACGGCCACGAGGAAGCCGTCGCCGGTGCCCCAGACGATGCGGGCGTCGCCGGCGTTCTCCCAGTACGCGACGCCGCGGTGCCGCCACTGCGCGATGGCCGGCATTCCCGACTCGTAGGCGCGCGGGTCGTGCACCCACAGGGTCTCGCCGGTGCTGGCGTCGATGGCCGCGGCCCGGTAGAGCGGGGTGCTCACGTAGAGGACGCCGTCGACCATGAGCGGCGTCGCCACCAGCGCGCGGGTCGACGGCCGCGAGCGCGTCTGCCGCACCCCGTCCCACGCCGTCCACAGGTCGGGCTCGTCCGCCTGCAGGATGTCGAAGAGGGTGTCGGCCGCGACCAGCGAGTCGCCGCCGGGGGTGGAGTGGACGAGGTGCGAGTCGACCGACGTCCAGTGCCACCGCACCTCGAGGTCGCCGAAGTTCTCGGCCGTGATCTGGTCGAGGGGAGAGTACTTCGTGCTGCCGCTGTCACCCGCGTAGCTGCGCCACTCGCCGTCGGCCGGCGCCCCGTACTGCGCCTGGGCCGAGCCCGCGGCCAGACACACCGCCATCGCGAGCGCCGCCGTCAATGTACCGATCCATCGCATGGTCAACACCTCGGATACTCGGATGTGTTCCAACAGTCCGGCGGCGTGGCCGGAAGATGTCGGCCCACCGGTTGCGGCAGCGCCGCCTCGCGCGGGCCGATGGAGAGGGCGGCGGCCGAAGGCCGGAACCGCGATAGCGCCGCACGGGTCGATGGCGCGGCGCTTTCTGCCGCGGGCGGCCGGGTCCCTTCCCTCGCGCCGCGTTTCCCTCCGCCCTCGTCAATCGTCGTAGGAGACGCGGCGCAGGGAGCGCTCGTACCAGCTGTTTCCGGCCGGATCGAAAGTGTTCATCTCCGTCAGCTCGCCGCCGAAGACGTGGAGCGTCAGGCACGGCCGGTCGGTCAGGTCGTTCGTCAACGCATGGTACTCGAAGGGCGGGATCAGGAAGTTGGCGTCGCCGGCGACGACCCGGTGCGATTCCACCGGCGCGAACCGGCAACGGTGGGCCTCCTCCTTGATCGGTGCGTACTGCGTCACCTCCAGCTCGCCCTCGAGGACCCCCTCGACGCTCCACAGGTTTGGGTGGTCGTGGATCGGGGTTGCCTGACCGGGCGCCCACGCGAGCACGAGGACCGTGTAGCGGCCGGCGGGGTCCCGGTGCAGCAGCCGCCGGGCGTAGCGGTCGGGGCGGGTGCGCCGGAACCGCTCGTCGAGACGGAGGCGCCCGGGCGCCAGCGCGTTCTCGATCTCGCGCTGCACCTGCAGGGTGATCGCCTCGACGTTCCCGGCGTTGACCGCGGCGTCGAGCCGCCGCACCAGCTCTCCTGCTTCCATGACGTCCATCGCCGACCTCCTGTCCAGAGTCGTGGAGCCCCGCTCGGCCGGCTGACCGGCGACGAGGCGTGCATCCGCTCCTTCCCTGGCAGTCTAACCGACGTGGGCGCCTTCGACGGCGAGGATGCACGGCCTGCCTTCGGCGCGCAGGCAGGCGCCCCCCGCCGCGGCGTGAGTCATCGGTGTCCCGGTCGGGGCGTTTCGAGCAAGTCTCTTCCGCTCCGAATCAAAGATCGAAGCGGTCCAGGGTCATCACCTTGGTCCATGCCTCGATGAAGTCATGGACGAACTGTTCCCGTGCGTCGTCGGCCGCGTAGAACTCGGCGACCGCGCGCAGCTCGGAGTTGGAACCGAAGATCAGATCGACCGGAGTAGCCGTCCATTTGAGCTCTCCCGTGGCACGGTCGCTACCTTCATAGATGCCCTCGGTAGATGACCTCGTCCACTGCGTCGACATGTCGATCAGGTTGACGAAGAAGTCGTTGCTCAGGGTGCCGGGCCGGTCCGTGAACACGCCGTGGGCAGAGCCCCCGGCATTGGCATTCAGGCCTCGCATGCCGCCGACGAGTACCGTCATTTCAGAGACCGTCAGGTTCAGCAGAGCCGCCTTCTCCACCAGCATTTCCGCCGGAGATCGGACGGCGCCGCCGGCGAAGTGGTTGCGGAAACCATCCGCGGCCGGCGCGAGCAGAGCAAAGGAGTCCACATCGGTCTGTTCCTGCGCGGCGTCCGTGCGGCCGGGCACGAAGGGCACGTCCACGTCGACCCCGGCTCTTGCCGCCGCCTGCTCGATGGCGGCGGCACCGCCCAGAACGATCAGGTCGGCCAGAGAGACCCGTTTGCCGTCGGATTGCGCGCTGTTGAAATCGCCCTGGATTCCCTCCAGAGTCTCCAACACGCGGTCCAGTTCAGTCGGATCGTTCGCGGCCCAATCGTTCTGGGGCGCCAGGCGAATACGTGCCCCGTTGGCTCCGCCGCGCATATCGGTCCCGCGGAACGTGGATGCCGAGGCCCAGGCGGCCCTGACCAACTCGGCGGTGGACAACCCGGAATCGAGAATCGCCGTTCTCAGCGCGGCCGCATCCTGTGCATCGATCACGGCGTGATCGAGTTCGGGAACAGGGTCCTGCCATACGAATTCCTGGTCGGGGGCCAGATCGCCGAGGTAACGCGAGGTCGGACCCATGTCGCGGTGAGTCAGCTTGAACCATGCCCGGGCGAAAGCGTCTTCGAACTCTTCCGGGTTCTCCAGCCAGCGCGAAGTGATGTCGCGATAGGCCGGGTCGACTTTCAGTGCCAGGTCGGTGGTGAGCATTCATCGGCGCATGCCGTTGCGACGGATCGTGGGCGTCGGGCACCAAATCCGATGCGGCATCGCCGGCGGGCTGCCACTGGACTGCACCGGCGGGGCTCCGAGTCTCCTCCCACTCATAGCCGTACAGATTTTCGAGGAAGTTGTGAGTCCAGACCGCGGGGTCTATCGTCCACGCACCTTCCAGGCCACTGGTGATGGTATCGCCGCGATTGCCGGTGCCGTAGCTGTTCTGCCAACCGAATCCTTGTGTTTCGATATCGCCGCCCTCCGGCTCGACGCCTACGTACATGGACGGATCGGCGGCGCCATGGGCCTTGCCGAAAGTATGGCCACCGGCAATCAGTGCAGCCGTCTCTTCATCATTCATCGCCATGCGGCCGAAAGCCTCACGGATGGCGTGAGCGGCCGCCTGGGGATCCGGGTTGCCGCCCGGGCCCTGGGGATTCACGTAAATCAGGCCCATCTGCGTAGCACCGAGAGGATGATGCAGCTCTCCGTCGTCATTGCGTCGGTCGGCGCCGAGCCACTCGCCCTCAGGTCCCCAGTTCACTTCTTCGGCTTGCCACTCATCGATGCGGCCACCCGCGAAACCGAGGGTCTCGAAGCCCATGGACTCCATGGCGACCGTACCCGCGAGAATCATCAGGTCGGCCCAGGAAATCTTGCGACCGTACTTCTGCTTGATCGGCCAGAGCAATCGGCGGGCTCTATCGAGGTTTGCGTTGTCGGGCCAACTGTTGAGCGGCGCGAAGCGTTGCTGGCCACCGTCCGCGCCGCCACGGCCGTCGATGGTCCGATAAGTGCCGGCACTGTGCCAGGCCATACGAATGAAAAACGGTCCGTAGTGACCAAAGTCCGCCGGCCACCAGTCCTGGGAAGTCGGCGCAGACTCCTACCGCAGGACGTCGCTCTCCTCGGCCATCCGGACGAGCACCTCGGCATCCTCGGGCAGCAGGACCCGGCGCGTGACGGACTCGTCGGCGGCGAGCTGGACCGCGGCGACGAAGCCGGCGTGGTCGCCGTAGCGTTCCTCCAGCGACAGGCGCGGGTCGCCGCTGGCCAGCCGCTCCGCGCGCGTTCGGGCGAACGGGAAGAACGACCCGGTCAGCGAGCAGAGGTCGCGCCCGCGCGGGCCGGCCGCGTACAGGTTCCAGCCGGTGTTGGTGCCGACCGGCGCGGTGATGTCCACCGTGCGAATCCCGGCGACGGGGTGCCCGTCGCGGTCGGTCCTGGGCACGAGCACCTGGTACGACCCGCCGCGGGTCGGCGGCAGCACCGTCTGCCGGCCGCCCTGCGACGCGAACGTGGGGCCGAACCCGAGCGCGTCGAGCCCGTTTGCGCGCGTCGGGAAGGTGACCCCGGGGATGGCGGGAAACGTCCGCGCCACCTCGTCCACCGTCGCCAGCGTTCCCCGGCGCACGTCGGGGTAGTTGGTCGGGGGCGGCTCGACGCCGCGGTCGGCCCACGCGTCGAGGGCGACGAGCAGCGCGCGCATCGCCGGCGCCGCGCTCCGGTAGGTGTTCGTCACGTAGGCGCACGCCCCGCGGGCGGTGGGCATGGCCCCGACCCCCGCGGCCCCGCCGTGCGGGTGCCCGGCCAGCAGGTACAGGCGGACGTTGTCGGGAACCGGCACCGCGTCGCCGTGGCCGTCGTGGACGTTCAGCGACGCCTTCATCTGCCAGAACTCGTTGCTGGTGTCGACGTGGAACACGAGCGGGTCGGTCGCGGGCCGCTTGAGGATGCCGTCGCGGATGTTCGTCACCGGGTCGGTGGTCACCGCGTAGGTGAGCGGCGGGAACGAATGCGACGTGAAGTCGGGCGTTCGGTCCTGGCGCGAGTAGATGTTGGGGTCGGCGAACTCGACGTTGGCGAAAAGGCGGTGCGAGCCGGGAATGTGGATGCGGACCGCGTCGAACACGCGGCGGTGCGCCTCGTCCTCGTTGAAGCCGAGGTAGAGCCAGTCGCGCAGGTACATCCCCGTCGACGAGATGCCCAGCCCGTAGGCGCGGCGAATGCCGGTCGCGTCCGCGCTCGCGGCGAGCGGGTTCGGCGTCCCCGCGTCGTCGGCCGTCTCGTAGCGCAGGAACGACGCGAGGTCCCGCGTTACGGCGTAGCCGAGGCCCATCACCCAGGGGTTCTTCGCGGGGTAGATCAGCTCGTACACCCGGTCGGGGTCGAACCCGTCGAAGAGACAGATGTCGGTGGTCGAGGCGGCGAGCGACGCCTCGCCGGACGGGCACGTCCCGAACGCCCAGCGGTCGGCCGGGATCGGCCGGCGCTCGCCGTCGATGGCGTCGCGGACGGTGAGGGTGGAGTGCGCGGTATCGGTGTCGGCCGCCTCGTAGCTCACGAAGCGGTCGTTCCCCTTGAGCGGCAGGGTATAGAGGCCGGCGCCTCCCGCCGGCCTCCGCGGCAGATCCGAGGAATACTCGATCCGGATCCGCGAGACGATCGGGCTGCCGTCGGCCTGCACCGCGACCGGCAGGTTCGCCCCGAGCCTTGTCGCCGTCGTCGTGACGTCGCCGGCCCAGCCGGCGTCCACGAGGGTGTAGCCGAGGCGGAAGAACAGCCCGTCGTCCGAGCCGGGACCCGCCCCGGGCGGCAGAGGCGGGAAGGCGTGGAAGCCGAGCTCGATCGCGTTCCCGCGGTTGTTGATGCCGTACAGCAACTTGCGGTTGCCCCGCGCCATGTCGACCGGCCTGACGATGAAGAACGGGGCGTCGAACTCGACCATCCCCCGGTCGTTGCGGGGGGCGCGGTCGAGGTTGACGAGCACCGCGTTGAGCGGGTCGTTCGGGTCGACCTCCATGTACACGGTGCCGTCGAGACGCTCGAACCGGCCGGCGTCGCCGAACTCCTTCCCGCCGGCGTACGGTGTCGTCCGCTCCACCTCGATCCGGACCACCTTCGCGTCGGCCGGCGGCGCCGTCAGGGCGCCCAGCAGAAGCCCCACAACCACGAGTGCGAATGTTCGTC
Source organism: Vicinamibacterales bacterium (assembly GCA_965206705.1). Lineage (GTDB taxonomy): Bacteria > Acidobacteriota > Vicinamibacteria > Vicinamibacterales > UBA8438 > JAJEEA01. The sequence continues at coordinate 520,307 of CBDBKJ010000005.1, forward strand.
TCATCACCGCGCCCCTCCTTGCGTCGACCCTGGTCCGGTACCGACTCCGCCGGCCGCACTGCGGCGATGCTCGCCGCAGGTTCTCTACTATAGTCCCGGGCTGGCGCCACTCCAATGCCGTTCCCCTCCCGGCCGGCTCGGACGGAAGGCCCCGCCTTGCGAGGAGGACCGAGAGGGGATAGGGTAGAGGTCGGATGGCCAATCTGCTCGGATGCGCTCGCGCCGTGGTAGGCGTCCTCGTGCTGGGTACCGCCGGGGCTGGTTTGGATGCCGCCGCGGCAGGTCTCTCGCCGCCCCAAGCGGTGGCGACGGCGCGGGTTCCCGACGGCGGCCGCATGCCCCGAGCCGTCGTCGACGCCGAAGGCACGGTGCACTTGGTGTACGTCAGGGGAGAGGCGAGCACCGCGAACCTCTTCCACGTGACGCGCCGGCCGGGCGTCGCCGCCTGGTCGGAGCCGCGGCGGGTCAATCGCCGGGACGACTCGGTGTCCGGCGTTGCCCCCATCGACGGCGCGCAGCTCGCGCTCGGGCTCGACAACCGCATCCACGTGGTCTGGTTGCAGACCGACCCCGTGCAGCTTTTCTACACGCGCAGCGACGCGGACCGGTCCGGCTTCGAGGCGCAGCGCGTTCTGTCGACCCATGAGGAAGGCGGCGTCGAAGCCGGTCCGACCGTAGCCGCCGATGGCGCCGGCAACGTCTTGGTGTTCTGGCATGCCGGCGCGGTCGAGGACGCGCGACGCGCGGTGTACCTGGCCGCGTCTCGCGATGGCGGGACCACCTTCGAGCCCGCGCGCCCGGTCAGCGCGCCGGCAGAGGGCGCGTGCGCCTGCTGCGGCCTCGCCGCGATGAGCGACGCCGCCGGCGCCGTCTACGTGTCGTACCGGGGCGCGGGCGACAACGTGCGCCGGGGACAAAGGTTGCTGGCATCGGCCGACCACGGCCGCACGTTCACCGACCGGCTGGTCCATTCGTGGGAGCTCGGGGCGTGCCCGGTGTCGACCACCGGCCTGTTCGCCGGTCCCCGCGGACTGACGGCGGCGTGGGAAACGGAGGGACAGGTCTACTTCGCCGGCGTCGACCGGCTCGAGGCCGTCGTGTCGCCTCCGGGTGTGGCCCGGTTCCGGCGCAAGAACCCCGCGGTCGCGGTCGATTCCCGGGGTGATACGCTGCTTGCGTGGGGCGACGGACCCGGTTTCCGCTTCGGGGGATCGCTCCACTGGCAGGTCTTCGACGCCGCCGGCCGCCCGGCAGGGGAGCCGGGGGGCGGGACGGGAACGATCATCGGTGGAAGCACCTCGGCCGTGGTGGTGCAGGATGGCCGGTTCCTCGTCATCTACTGAGCCGGCGATCCCCGCCCGGACGGCGATGCGAGCCTTGGGAGGAAGCATCATGCGCGTGACTCGACTTCGCCGCAGAGCCGTTCGCTCGGCCCTGCTCGCGTGCGCCGTTGCGCTCGCGGCAGCGTTCGCCGTCACCGGCCACGCCGCCCAATCGCGGGACGTCGCGGACGGCGTGTACTCCGTCGAGCAGGCGACGCGCGGCCAGGGGGTCTACCAGGACCAATGCGTGACCTGTCACGGCGACGCGCTGGAAGGCAGCGTCGGACCTCCGCTGGCCGGAGACGGATTCCTGTCGGTCTGGAGCGCGCGCCCCGTGGTGGAGCTCGTCGACAAGATCCACAACACCATGCCCCTGCAGGCGTCGGCGCCCCTCTCCCGCCCGCAATCGTTGGAGCTGACCGCCTACATCCTCCAGACCGGCGGATTCCCGGCCGGAACGGCGGAGCTGACCGACGCCGCGCTGCCGGGGATTGCGCTTCCCACGGCGTCGACCGCTCCCGCGTCCGCCGGCGGCGGGGACGTCTCCGTCGCACCGACCGCCAACCTCGCCCAGTTGATGCGGGCCATCGCCTTTCCCGCTTCCAACGTCGTCTTCAACGTACAGATCAAGGACCCCGGCGCCCAGACGCCGCCGCCGCCGGGTTCGAGACCCTTCGACTACGTCGAGTGGGGATTCACGGTCTATCCGGGATGGGAGGCCATCGATCTGGCCGCGCTGGCCCTCGCCGAGTCCGCGCCTCTCTTCCTGGCGCCCGGACGCCGGTGCGAGAACGGCCGGCCCGTTCCCGTGGACCGGGCCGATTGGAGGCAGTACACCGAGGCCGTCGTGGAAGCGGGACGCGCCGCCTATCGGGCGTCGCAATCGAGGAGCGTCGAGGCGGTCCTGGACGTCGTCGATCAGCTCAACGACGCGTGTGCGAACTGCCATATGGTCTATCGCGACGTGGGCGCCGAAGGGCGCGGGGTGGGAGCCGACCGCTGCCGGCAGGATCCCTGACCGCGGTGGTCATGACGCTCTCGTAGTATGTGGCGCCGCCATCCGGCGGAATGCCGACGGCGGACGAAGCTGGGAGGATGAACGATGCGCCTGATTCCAGTCGTTGCGACGGCCTTGCTTCTGTTCATCGCTGCGCCGGGGTCGGCGCAGGATTGGACCGAGTACGCCAACCAGGAGGATCGGTTCACCTGCAATTTTCCGGGAGAGCCGCAGGTGACGGAGACCACGTGGGTCTCCGAGTTCGGGGCCGAGTTGCCGGCGTGGGTCTATGCAGCCGAAAGGGGACCGAACCGCTACACCGTGACGGTGGCCGACTACAACCATGTCGAACGAATCCTCGTCGAGAGAGCCCAGGACTGCCCTCCGGGCGCGGAACGATGCAGTGGAGGGGGGCTCACCGGCGAGGGGTACTGGATGCACGACCTGCGAGGCGCGCTCCTCTATGCGACCTGGACGTTCGTGCAGCGGGACGCCGAGGCCACGCATCTGGGCTACAACTCCGTGGATCGCGTCGAAGGGTACCAGTTGCACCTCACCAACCCCGACGAGTCCCGGACCTACGTGTCGATCTACATGCACGAGAACAAGCTCTATGTCCTGGAGGGGACGGTTCCGCGCGGCTACCCGGAGCCGGCGCTCTTTCAGCAGTCCCTGGGATGGCTTGACGAGAACGGGGGCGGGCTGCGCTACCAGTCCACCTATTCCAACGGGTTCCCGGCCCCGCCCCGCGTCGGGGCGGTGTTCTAGGATAGAGTCGAGCCGTGTTTCGGCAGGAACGACCGTGCCCGATCCGCCGGGGCCGGCGCGGGCGCGCGGGGCACGCGCCGACTTGACATCGTGGTCCCCGACGGTGAAAGCCAGTGAGGAGGATGAGCATGCGGTTCTATCTCGGTCTTGCCGCCATTTGTGGCTCTCCTAAAACAGGTGTGGGTGGAATCGGAGCCGATTCGGCGGGTCCACGAGGCGCGGCTGACGGCGAAAAGGCAGCTCGGAACTGACCCGCGGATTCCGCTTCCGGGGCGGGCGTGCGGTGGCTTGCTGCGGATGTGGGGCGGGGTAGCTACGGGACGGCCGGCGTGTCAACGCGCTACGCGCGTCCTCCGCTGCGCTCCGGTCCTTCGGATGACACGCCGGCCGTCCCTCCGCTCAGAGAGCAGTTATGGGCCTTGCGGCCCGGCCTGGACGGGGGCGTCCCGGCCGTCGACGACTTCACGCCGGACGCGCGAGGAGCAGTCGGCGCGTGGGCCTGACGTGCGGGGGTCACGGGGCGAAGCAGAGCCCGCGAACGCGGGGGTTTTTCTGGCTGGGGCGGCATCGAACTGGGGCCATCCCTACCCACACCTGTTTCAGGAGACTCCCATTTGTGCGGTTTCCCTCGTGTTGCCGGCCGGGGCGCACCATTCCCACGGCAACTACTCGGAGGAGTTCACGGACATCGAGGGGGTGGTGACCGAACTCCACCTGCTGGTGCCGCATTCCTGGCTCTACGTGGAGGTCACGGACCCGGACGGCCAGCCGCAGGTGTGGGCGCTCGAGGCCACCGATCGCAACGGGCTCGAGCGCGTCGGCGTCACGCGGGACTACATCAGGCCGGGCGACCCGGTAAAGGTGCGGTGCCACCCCGTACGGGACGGCTCCCCCGGATGCCTGCTCGGGTTCCTCAGGGCGGCGGACGGATCCGTCAAGGACTGGGACGGCGGCAGCGCGCCTGCGCCCAGCGACTTCTGACCCGGTTTCCGGTGAGCCCGGAAATCGTCGCCTGCGGCTCCGACTGCCGCCCAACCAACCCGCCAGGAGTCCGCGTCGTTCCACGGCGCAGACTCCTGGCCATGATCAAGCGCCGGGTGGCCGCAACGGGGCTGCCGCCGTCGACCTGCTGCCAGTCGTTCCGGGCGACGGGTCACGGCGTATCGGTCGAACGGGTGGACCCTGGAGCGCCCGCCAGATCGCGGGCCCACAGCGCCTCCTCGCCGCCTCGTCGACGAAGTCTCTGTCGCCCCGCAACAGCAGCGCCTGCTCGATGGCCGTCTTCGTCTGGAAGTGCGCCTGCTCGGCCACGCCGTTCTCGTGCGGCTTCCCCGGCTGGATCCGCGACGAGCGCAGCCCGTAGTGGTCCAGCACCTGCTGGAACCGCGCCGTGACACTGCCCGTTTCCTCGTGGGGGACGGGTTGGTCACGGGTGCCGCAATACATGCCGCCGGCGCCCGCCGTCAGGGTCAGAATCCGCATCAATCCTCGGCGATACAGTAGAGGAACTGCTCGCCTCGCAGGTAGATCTCATCGCCTGTCACGGCCGCCGAGGCGTCGATCGGATCGTCCAGCGTGTTGGTGGCGAGCACCCGCATCTCCGGACCGGTAGCCAGCACGAGCGTCGTCCCGTCGCGCCCGGTGATATAGAGCCGATCATTGGCCACTACCGGCGAGGCGTAGATCTGGCGGATGCCGGGCAGCCGCTCCGGACCGTAGAGCGGACTTTCTGGGGTTGCCGGAGGGTGCGACACCAGTCGCGAGCGGCCGGCGCCACTGAGGCCAGTCACCCCCTTCGGGGGCCCGGGCGGAAAGTACCCCCAAGCTGAGAGCGATGGCGACAGCGATGCCCGTGAGGGCGCGGCCGACGGCGGAGGTGCCGGCGGAACGCCGGCGCACCAAGGAAAGATGGGGCGGCGGGCTCTCCGATCCGTCCGCCGTGCCCGCCGCGGCGCCCGAGGCTTCGGCCGGGGGGGGGCGTGGCGGAAACCGGCGCACCCGCTCCATCAAATGCGGAAGGCTGTCCGCCGGCCGGCGGCTCGCCATCGGCCGCCGCCGCGGCTAGTAGACCCGGAGTATCACGAACTCGCCCGGCAACGCGTACACGCGCAAGCTCGTCTCTGGAGCCACACCATCGTTACCGGGTCATGAACTATCACGCTCGCCTTACCGCTGCCGTTCGCCAGTTTTGGCAGACTCGCGCCAGCCAAAACGCCCGCCAAGGCCGCGCTACTGGCCAGCGCGACGCCGGGAACCGCGCCGCCGTCACGGGCGGCAAGCACCTTGATGGCTTCGTGCAGCTGGTCCAGGATGTGCTCATGGAGAGCGGCCTCTCACGGGTGGCGATGACCCATACAGGCAAGCGCGATGTCGCCCTCCCAGGGGTATTCCGGCCCACGAAGGAATGGGATTTAGTTGTCGTACACGACAACCGCCTCCTGGCCAGTGTGGAGTTCAAGTCCCAAGTTGGTTCGTTCGGCAACAACTGGAACAACCGCGTGGAGGAAGCACTCGGCAACGCAACCGATATACGCACCGCCTACCGGGCAGGGGCGTTCAAGCCGTCACCGGCACCCTGGATAGGCTATTTCATGTTGCTGCAGCAAGTTCCCGAGTCCACGGCGCCCGTGAAGGTGAAGGAGCCACACTTTCCAGTGCTCAGTACGTGGCAGGGCACCCCCTCGTACGTCAAGCGATATGAGCTGTTCTGTCAACGCTTGGTAGGAGAACGTCTGTACGACGCGGCGTGCTTTCTGTTATCCGAGGAACAACGCGGACGCGATGGGTGGTACGTCGAACCATCGGAGGAACTGACCTTCCACTACTTTGCGGCGTCGTTGGCGGGTCGCGTCGCTGCGCTCGTCGGGCGGCCCCAATAGCTGGGATGGTCCCAAAGGACACCCAGAGGGAGTGAGAGATGAAGGCCGATGCGCTCGTTACGCAGCTGGATCAGCAGCGCCGCAAAGTCGACTTCGACACCTACGACGTCATCGTTCAGCAGCTGATAACGTAATTGGTTACCGGGTGGCAGGTTCTACGGTGCGGGGCCTTGCAGTTCGGGTGCAACAGTGGGCGAAGGCGATCGAAGTAGTCCCACGATCACGGCGTGCGGATTGCACTGACGTTGGCAGGCGGTGCGGATGACCGAGGCCAGCGTCTGTTGCGTGGCCGCGCCGCGCCAGGAGCGATTGCCTCCACACACCTTGCGGGTGACGACGGCGGGGCGAATGGCCTGTTCGGCGCGCCAGTTGGTGGCGTCGATGGCGGGGATGCACAGGAAGTTGAACAGCGCCGTCCATTCCCTGGTCAGATGCGCCGCGAAGCGCTGAACGTCGGCGAGAGGGCCGGGGCGGGTCAGTCGTCGGGCGAGTCGGGCGGCCAGGGCTTCGACGGCTTCGCCGAGGCCGTCGCGCGACAGCCTGCCCGCACGGGCGTCATCGCGCAGGCGCAGCGACTGTTTCAACGAGGCGTGGATGTCGGCGGCGACGCGACTGCGGGGATGGTCCCTGCACAGGGTCCGTCCCCGTCGGAGGAGGTGGGCGAGGCACGTCTGATGGGTGGCTTGGGTGAAGCGCCGATACGGCGCCCAGCCGTCGCGGATGAGCACGCCGTCGAAGTCCGGCCCCAACAGGTTGGCGGCCTCCTCATAGCCTCGTCCGGGCTGAATCGCGTAGACGGTCGTCTTCGGCGCGACGGCAGCCCAGAGCCACTGCAGGTGGCCGCCGACCTTCCACCCGGTTTCGTCCGGGGTGACGGCGGGGCTGTTGCGGATCTGGCGCAGCAGTTCGGTATAGGTCAGCTCGGCCCGGCGGGCGGCGCGATGCACGGCGCGGACCAGGCCGCTCGGACTGACACGGATGTCGTAGTGTTGCCGCAGCAGGGTGGCGATCTTGCCGAACGACAACCCCATCTGCTTGTTGAGGATGACCACCGACGCCACCAACCCGGGGCCCAGTTGCACGGCGGCGGCCCCGAGGGCATCGGAGGTCTGCAGCCGATGGCGGCCCTGCACCCGCCGGCCGCAGTCCTGACAGGCGCCGAGTGCGACCCGAAACTCGCGGACGACGACCCGCGGGACCGGCAGTTCTTCCTGGAACTGGGTGGCCACGCCCGTCGAGCGGACTCGTCCACCGCAAGCCGGACAGCCCGGCGGCAGCGGTACGTCGTGGCGGACATCGACCCGGGTTGGCCTGCACCGGCGTGCCGGCTGGCCGTACTGGACGCCGGCTCGTCGGCCTGGGCGCTTGGGTCGTGAGGTGAGGGTCTTGGCGAAGGGCGCGGCTTGGCGATACCCGGCGCGTCTCGCCGCATCGAGCTCTCGTCTCAGGCGGGTGTTCTGCTTCTCGAGCCGTTCGATCCGCCGCTGCAGCCGTCCGCGTTCACGCTCGGCCTCCTCGAGCTCGCGCTTCACGCGCGTGTGCTCCTCCCGCGTCGGCCGGGGCGCGTCCTGCTGGCTGCGGGTTGGGCGCATACTTGGCTTATCGGCACTTGTGCATTTTTGTGCACCCGGACGTCACCCACCGCGGTCCTTCGACGCCTCGCCCGCGGTTCGACGTCCGCCGCACGCACTGACCCGACCCGGTAACCAATTACAAATGTAATTGGTTACCGGGTGGCAGGTTCTACGGTGCGGGGCCTTGCAGTTCGGGTGCAACAGTGGGCGAAGGCGATCGAAGTAGTCCCACGATCACGGCGTGCGGATTGCACTGACGTTGGCAGGCGGTGCGGATGACCGAGGCCAGCGTCTGTTGCGTGGCCGCGCCGCGCCAGGAGCGATTGCCTCCACACACCTTGCGGGTGACGACGGCGGGGCGAATGGCCTGTTCGGCGCGCCAGTTGGTGGCGTCGATGGCGGGGATGCACAGGAAGTTGAACAGCGCCGTCCATTCCCTGGTCAGATGCGCCGCGAAGCGCTGAACGTCGGCGAGAGGGCCGGGGCGGGTCAGTCGTCGGGCGAGTCGGGCGGCCAGGGCTTCGACGGCTTCGCCGAGGCCGTCGCGCGACAGCCTGCCCGCACGGGCGTCATCGCGCAGGCGCAGCGACTGTTTCAACGAGGCGTGGATGTCGGCGGCGACGCGACTGCGGGGATGGTCCCTGCACAGGGTCCGTCCCCGTCGGAGGAGGTGGGCGAGGCACGTCTGATGGGTGGCTTGGGTGAAGCGCCGATACGGCGCCCAGCCGTCGCGGATGAGCACGCCGTCGAAGTCCGGCCCCAACAGGTTGGCGGCCTCCTCATAGCCTCGTCCGGGCTGAATCGCGTAGACGGTCGTCTTCGGCGCGACGGCAGCCCAGAGCCACTGCAGGTGGCCGCCGACCTTCCACCCGGTTTCGTCCGGGGTGACGGCGGGGCTGTTGCGGATCTGGCGCAGCAGTTCGGTATAGGTCAGCTCGGCCCGGCGGGCGGCGCGATGCACGGCGCGGACCAGGCCGCTCGGACTGACACGGATGTCGTAGTGTTGCCGCAGCAGGGTGGCGATCTTGCCGAACGACAACCCCATCTGCTTGTTGAGGATGACCACCGACGCCACCAACCCGGGGCCCAGTTGCACGGCGGCGGCCCCGAGGGCATCGGAGGTCTGCAGCCGATGGCGGCCCTGCACCCGCCGGCCGCAGTCCTGACAGGCGCCGAGTGCGACCCGAAACTCGCGGACGACGACCCGCGGGACCGGCAGTTCTTCCTGGAACTGGGTGGCCACGCCCGTCGAGCGGACTCGTCCACCGCAAGCCGGACAGCCCGGCGGCAGCGGTACGTCGTGGCGGACATCGACCCGGGTTGGCCTGCACCGGCGTGCCGGCTGGCCGTACTGGACGCCGGCTCGTCGGCCTGGGCGCTTGGGTCGTGAGGTGAGGGTCTTGGCGAAGGGCGCGGCTTGGCGATACCCGGCGCGTCTCGCCGCATCGAGCTCTCGTCTCAGGCGGGTGTTCTGCTTCTCGAGCCGTTCGATCCGCCGCTGCAGCCGTCCGCGTTCACGCTCGGCCTCCTCGAGCTCGCGCTTCACGCGCGTGTGCTCCTCCCGCGTCGGCCGGGGCGCGTCCTGCTGGCTGCGGGTTGGGCGCATACTTGGCTTATCGGCACTTGTGCATTTTTGTGCACCCGGACGTCACCCACCGCGGTCCTTCGACGCCTCGCCCGCGGTTCGACGTCCGCCGCACGCACTGACCCGACCCGGTAACCAATTACCGCAGCTGGATCAGCAGCGCCGCAAAGTCGACTTCGACACCTACGACGTCATCGTTCAGCAGCTGATAACAATGGTCGAATCGCGGGCAATCAATGTCGCACCCGCCTACCAAAGGCGGTTCCGTTGGAACGAGACCAAGCGGTCTCACTTAGGGCTCCCGCCACAATAAAGTAGTCATTCTTGGAGATTGGTGTTATCCTCGGTTCTCGTGGACAACGTACTGACACAAGTGATACAGGAGAAGTTTGCCGCGATTGGACCTTTGCTCAACGAAAGGACGCGACGGCGTTGGGCGGCGGTAGAGGCAAGGGCGCTCGGACGCGGTGGAATTGCGCGGGTGGCCGAGGCAACGGGGTTGTCGAGGGCGACGATCGGCGCGGGCCTGCGGGAATTGGCCGATGGGCCGGCAGACGACGATATTGCGGGACGGTTGCGCAGCCCGGGGGCGGGTCGCAAAGCGCTGGCCGTTCACGACGCCGGCTTGGTGGCGGCGTTGGAAACGGTGGTCGATCCGGCCACGCGCGGCGACCCGACCGGACCGTTGCGCTGGACCTGCAGCAGTGCGGCGCGGCTGGCGCGGGAACTCCAAGACGCGGGCCACCGGGTCAGTGAGCGCTCGGTGAACCGGCTGTTGCACGAGTTGGGCTACAGTCTGCAAGCGAACCGCAAAACGCTGGAGGGAAAGCAGCATCCGGACCGGGACGCGCAGTTCAACCACATCAACCGCCGGGTGCGGGCTTTTCAGCGGCAGCGGCAGCCAGTGGTGTCGGTGGACACGAAGAAAAAGGAGCTCGTCGGACCCTTCAAGAACGGGGGTCGGGAATGGCGTCCGCACGGCCACCCGGAACCGGTTCGCGTCCACGATTTTCCGGACAAGGCACTCGGCAAGGCGATTCCGTACGGCGTGTACGACCTGACCCGCGACGCCGGGTGGGTGAGCGTCGGTATCGATCTCGCGTCGCAGCCGAAGCGTACGGCCCCCGATAGGGACCGCCACCGGAGGATCTCATGCCCGCACACGTGAGGTCGAGCCTGGGTTCTTCGAGGTGGCAGGCATCGAGATCGTCCGCGGGCGCAACTTCAACGACGCGGACCGGCCGGACACCCGTCCGGTGGTCATAGTCAGTGACGCGATGGCCCGGCGCTTCTGGACGGACGGCGACGCGGTTGGCCGGCTCGTCCGGCGGCACGACCCCGATCCCGATCCCCCTGGCTTGTCGTCGGTGTGGCGAGCGACGCGAGGGCGAGGCAGCTCGGCGAGTCTCCCCGCAACATGATCTATCTCCCGTGCTCGCAACTGTTCACGCCGTCCCTGACGGTCGTGGCGAGGACGTCCATCGACCCCGAGCGCACGGCACTCGCACTCCTGACCGCCGGTCGCGAGTTCGATCTTGAGCGCGGCCCGCCTTGCGGGCCGTAGCGAGGCCGGCGCTGGCCAACCGCGTCGTGTCCCTCTCGCCGAGACTGCCAGGGCGGCGCGGCGCGGCGGGGGACGGTCTCGATAATCAGAGGACGACCAGGTTGGTACCTGGGGGCGGCCCTGAGCCGTCTCACTTCCCGTTTGCGCATTACAGGGCGAAGGAGGCCGCGATGAAGCACCTCGCCCTCGTGGTGGCCGTCATGATCGCGCTGTCCTCGGCCGCCGAGGCCCAGCACCCCGACCACGTCGCCGCGCACCCCGCCCTGACCCTGTGGGAGGATGGCAACCCCCACGCCCGGGTCGCCGTCACTTGGCGGCAGAACATCTGGCGGAACTAGCCCGGATTTCTCACCGGTGGTGAACAAGAGACTGCCCGTAATGGCGTAAAGTGTTGTTGTGGCAATAACTTCAAGCCATGCACGGAGGCAGCCCCTTGTCGACACAGTGTACGCGAAGTAAGCCACCAATCCAGCTGGAGTTTCCTCGGGTCGGTCGTCGTCGGCTGGTCGCCAGCTTCGAGGGCGGAACGATCACTTCCAATGCCGGGGCATTGCTGCTGCGGGCGGTTGAAAGGTGCACCGACGTGTGCCGACGCGCGGCGCAGTGCTTCCAGGACTACCGGGACCCAAGCTTGATCGAACACACGGTCGAGGACTTGGTGACCCAGCGTGTGATGGCCGTCGCGTTGGGCTACGAAGATCTGAACGACCATGACACCCTGCGGCGGGACCCGCTGTTGGCGGCTGTCGTGGGCAAGGCGGACCCGACGGGCGAGAACCGGGTGCGGCCGTCAGACCGGGGGGCCGCGCTGGCGGGGAAGAGCACGCTGAACCGGCTGGAACTGGTCGGGCCGAAGGACGCCGAGGCTGACCGGTACAAGAAGGTGACCTATGACGAAGCGGCGCTCGACGCCCTGCTGGTAGACGTGTTCATCGAGTCGCACCCGACGCCGTCGGCGCGCATCGTGCTGGATGTCGATGCGACGGACGATCCGCTGCACGGTCAGCAGGAAGGACGGTTCTTCCACGGGTACTACGGGAACTACTGCTATCTGCCTCTGTATATCTTCTGCGGGGCGCATGTGCTCTGCTCGCGGTTGCGGCCCTCGAACATCGACGGGGCGGCGGGCGTGGTGGACGAGTTGGCGCGGATTGTGGAGCGGGTGCGGCAGGCATGGCCGTCGGTCCCCATCGTGGTTCGGGGGGACTCGGGGTTCTGCCGAGACGAGCTGCTGAACTGGTGCGAAGAGCATGCGGTGGACTACGTCATCGGCTTGGCGAAGAACGTTCGGTTGAAGGAACAAATCGCGCCCGAACTGGCGCAGGCCCAGGCGCAGTGCGAGGAAACCGGGGTGGCCGCGCGGGTGTTTGCGGACTTCCGCTATCGCACGCGCAAGAGCTGGAGCCGGGAGCGCCGGGTGGTCGGCAAGGCCGAGCATCTGCCCGCGGGCGCCAATCCACGCTTCGTGGTGACATCGCTGCCGCCGGACACCTTGGCGGCGCAGGCGTTGTATGAGGATTTCTACTGTGCCCGCGGGGACATGGAGAACCGCATCAAGGAACAGCAACTGGCGCTGTTTGCCGACCGGACCAGCAGTGCGACGCTGCGCGCCAACCAACTGCGCCTGTACTGGGCCACGTTGGCCTATGTCCTGCTCCAGCAGCTCCGCGACCGGGGGCTGGCGGGCACCCGGCTCGCCCGCGCCCAATGCGATACGCTACGGCTGCGGCTGCTCAAGATCGGCGCCCACGTCCGCGTCACCGTGCGGTGCATCTGGGTGGCGCTGTCCGAGCTGGCGCCCGACGCCGATCTGTTCATCATGGCCGCTCAACGTTTGCGCTCGCCGCCCGACCCGGCCTGACGGTCGGCCAGGTGGCGGCATACGTTCACGACTGCAGGGGGACACGGGGTCCTTTCGCGTGTGGTGTGCTTACCGGGCCGATTTTGGCGCCACGCGCACGTCGTCGCCCACATCCAGACCACCGCCGGCGTCCGATATGGCCGCCCGGAACCCCAGCCGCGCCGCATCAGGCCCGATCTCGACGAGCTGTGAGAAATCCGGGCTAGGGGCTCAACGCCGGCTACATCCTCACGAAGTCGCTCGACCACTGGCAGCCGCACTACGACAACATCGTGTGGGTCGGCGCCGAGCGCAGCTTCGGCTCCCCGGACGCGAGCGTGCCCTACGTGCTCCTGGGGTCGGTCGCCGGCGGCTACCACACCCTCCGGGAAGCTGGCTGGGCGTTCGTCCCCAAGTCGGGGGTCGGTGCTGGCATCCGGTACTGGAACGCCGAGCGGTCCTGGTTCGTCGCGCCGGAGGTGCAGTTCGCCATGACCTCCGTCCTGACGTTCAACGTGGGGCTCGGGTTCGGGCTGTAACCCCTCTCGTCGCGAGCCCCTCAATAGAGGAGTGGACGCTGACCACCATGAGAATCCTGCTGACCACCGCCGTCGCCGGGGTCGTGCTGGCGGCGTCGGGCTGCGCGACCCTCTTCAACGGCTTCTCGCAACGCGTCGAGGTGGGTGTCGGAGCCGCTGGGTGCAGAGGTCTTCGTCAACGGCGAGCTGGCCGGCACCACGCCGGTCGAGGTCGTCGTAAGCCGCCGCAGCGACGAACACGAACTTCGCATCGTCGATGCAGCGGGGAACGCGCACTACAGGTGGCCACGCCGGCGCCTGAGCGGTCAGGTGTGGCTGAACATCGTCTCCGGGGCCTTCGTCGGCTGGGGCGCCTACTTCAGATCCGCCGAAGACAGCCTGGAAGGGAACCCCTGCATCGCCTTCTTCGCGGGCCTGATACCGGCGATCGTCGACATCGCTCTCGGCGGCGCGCACGAGTTCCCGGATCGGTTCGAGTTCCGGAGCCAGATCAGCGCAGAGGCATGAGCCGTTCGCGGAGCAGCCGATGCGCCCGGTACAGCCTGACCGCGGCGCTCTGCGGGGAGATGTGCAGTCGCCGCGCCGCCTCGACGTTGGAGTGGTCCTCGACACCCCGCAGCTTCACGATCCGCCCACCCCGCGCTGCTCGCCCCCCGGCGAGCAAGGACGTTGACGGAGAACGCCGGCGCGGCCGCGTTTCCGCCCGAGGTTTGCCGCGTGGCGCCGCAGTCGGCGCCACGCCGGCACGAGCGTGGTGGCACTGACCACGGCGCCGCCGATGCTCAGAACGATGACGACGACATCCCAGAGCGGGCGCTCGTGGTAGAGGAACGGGAAGTCGAGGCTGTGCAGCCCCTGGTACAGCCAGCGCAGCAGCCGCCGGGTCTCGTCGGTCCTCAGCGCGATGCCGCCGCGAGCCGGATCCAGGTAGAGCCAGGTCGCATCCGCATCCCGGTAGCGCACCCGCAGCACCGGCAGCGACCGTGTTCCCCGCGCGTCGTAGTAATGGTCGTCGAACTCGTGCAGCCACACCGCGTCCCGCACCGGCACGCCGGGCATCGCGGCCCTCGCCAGCTCGACCAGCGACTCGTCTCCCAGGTGCCTCTCTTCGAATGCGGCGAATGCGCCGGTCTTCGGCCGTCTGGCCGATACGTAGCGCCGCTCCAGCACGGGCCGCGGGCGCCCGCGGCATCAGCCCGACCCGCATCCACTGCGCCGCCTCCTCGTTCGAAGGCGCGCGGTAGCCGAGCCAGTACGGCTCGCCCCGGACCTGGACGACCTCAAGCTCCCTGAGCGAGGCGGCCGTCCCGAACGCCCTCTCGATCTCGGCCGCGGCCGCCCGCAGGTCGTCGAGCGTCAGCCGGTCGACCCGGAGCGGCCCGCCCGTGAACACCTCGCGCTGCTCGCGCGAGACGCCTGGAGACTGAAACCAGTCGAAAGGCCCCACCGAGAGCAGGCCGCTGTACGCCCAGGTGAAGGTGATGACGCCGAAGAACAGGCCGGCATAGTGATGCCACTTCATCAGGCCGACGTACGGCGACGGCACCGGGACGCTGCGCGACCGCAGGCGGAACCGTCGAATCGGGGAGTAGCGCCAGACCCCCCAGATCAGGCCGGTGAGGCACATCACGCAGCCGAGGAGCGACGACCAGATGATGACTTCCAGCCAGACCGATGTGCTCTTGCGGAGCGGCGTGAAGTAGATCCAGTGGGTGACCGGTCCCAGGTATCCCCAGAAGCGCTCGCTCCAGGTCGTGCGGAGCACCACGTCGCCGGTGAGCGACGACACGTACAGCCGCGTGTCGTCCGCATCGTCGAGGGCGAAGCGATGCATCGGCATCTGCCCGCGGGCCTGCAGCGTCCACTGATCGGGCTCGGTGAGGTAGCCGTCGTAGTGGAACGGGCCGTCGTATCCCGGGGCGTAGCGGCGGACGAGTGCTTCGGCCTCGGCTCGACCCACGTGGGTGAGCACGTCGCCCGTGTCGGCGAAGACGATCTTCTCGTTGCGAGAGGCGCCCAAGCGGTACACGGTCCGATTGCCGCGCATCCCGATTCTGACGCGATCGACACGGATTCCCGCCGAGCGGGGTGCCGTGTTCCCGTCCGCGGTTCGCGTCAGCCCGGCGCGAGCCCTGCCATCGGGGGCGAGGCCGGCCGCGCGCGCAGCCTCGATCGGCGTCAGCGTCACGCCGGCGAGATCGAGCGCGGGGGCCCGCGCGAGGCGCTCCTCGTTCGCCAGTCCCGGCATGCGGGCGTACATCATCACCACGCCCGACAGGAACCAGGCAACGAAGAGGACGCCCCCGGCTATTCCGAGCCACCGGTGGAGGTAGACCGTCCACCTGCGCCAGTCGAGCCAACGCTTCATTGGTCGTATGGTCCTCAAAGCGCGCCCCGAAGAACCCGCCTCTTGCCGGGAGGCGGGAGGCCGCGGGAACGAGGGTCCGGCCGCGGGGCAAGTCAGAACCCGACGAGGAGCGCGACCTCGGCCGAGCGCGGCATCCCCAGGAACCACTGCGGCTCGACGTTCGAGTAGTAGGTGGTCGCGTACAGCTCATCGAACAGGTTGTTCACGCGCACGTCGAGGTCGACGTTCTCGCTCAGCCGGCGCCGCACGCCGGCGTCGACCACGGTATAGCCCGGCACGGTCCCGCTGTTCGCGTGGTTCCAGAACCGGTCGCCCACGTGCTGGACGCCGCCCCGGAGCTGCCAGCCGCCGGGCGCGTTCCAGGTGAGCCACAGATTGAAGAGCTGCTCGGGGATGTTCCGCGGCGTGTTGCCGTCGCGCGACACGAGCACACCGCCGACCGTTTGCGCGAAGTCGTCGTAGCGGGCATCGAGCACCGCAACGCTGGCATCGAGGCCGACGCCCGCGGGCAGCGACAGGCTCAGCGTCGACTCGACTCCGCGTGAGGACTGCTGTCCGATCTGCAGGCTCGTCCCCGGGTTGAGGGGGTCGGGGGCCAGCAGATTGTCCTTCACGATCTGGTAGCCGGCCAGGGTCCACTGGCCCCGATCGTCCAGGAAGCTCAGCTTCACGCCAGCCTCGATCTGCCGGCCGACGGTCGGTTCGAGGGCCAGTCGCGTGGCCGTGTTGCTGATGACGTTGCCGATGACGTCGGTGGCGGTCGAGTATTGCCCGTACAGGGACAGGTCGGGCCGAACCGAGTAGACGGCGCCGCCGCGCCAGCTCACGGGGCTGTACAGACCCCCGGCAGTGGCTTCCCGCAGCAGCTCCTGGCGATCGACGTCATAGCGGTCTACGCGAACCCCCCCGACCAGCGAGAAGTCGGGCGTGACCTCCAGCCGGTCCTCGGCGAACACCGCCACGCGGTGGGTGCTGGTCCTGTACTTCGGGAACGTGCCGGCTACGTTCAGGAACTGCCCGGGCTCGGGGTCCACCAGGTCGACCACGCTGGTGCCGCCGTAGGGGCTGTTGTTGGTGTGCTGGAAGCGGACGCGAGTGTAGTCGAAGCCGGCGCTGAACGTGTTCGGCCGGCCGAACAGGGGACGGTCGATGACCGCGTCGGTCCGGCTTCCGTACTGCTTCTGATCGTGGAGGATCTCGAGATAGAACTCGCGGAACACCGTCCGCGCCGCCGGGTCGATCAGGTAGTTCTCGAGGTTGCGCCAGTGGCGGTCGGCCTTCAGGTACTGGGCGCCGGTGCGGACGCGGACGCCCTCCGACGGCTGCCACTCGAGCCTTGCCTGGGTCCAGTTGTCCTCGTACCGGATCCGGCCGTCGCTCACGTTGTAGTTGGTCGTGCGCGGGGTGTCGTCCACCTGGCCGGCGACCGACGGCGTACCCCAGTAGCGCTCGGGCTGCTGGTCGCCGTAGTCCTCGGAGAGCGTGAGGGTGAGGTTCGGCGTCAGATCGAAGCGGAGCGACGCCGACAGCGCGGTGCTGGACATCTCGCCGGCGCGGTCGAGCCAGCCGCCCGACCGGTTGTGGCTGAGGTCGACCCGATACGCGGCTCGTTCGTTGATGGGGCCGCCGCTGCCGAGGGCGGCGCGCCACGTGTCGAACGAGCCCGCAACGATGCGGACGGCGTTCTCGCGCACCTCGGTGTCCGGCCGGCGGGGAACGATGTTGATGACCCCGCCGATGGCGCCGGTCCCGTACAGCACCGACGACGGCCCGCCCATCACCTCGATGCGCTCGACGGTCCACGGGTCGAACGGGAAGGTCACGGTGCCCGCGCCGACGAAGAACTGCTCGCCGTCGAAGAGCTGCATCACCGATCCGGTGCCGCCGAACCCGCGCGCGCTCACCGAGCCGCCGCCATTGCCGGGATTGGCTTGCGTCGCCACCCCGACCATGCGGCTCTTGGCCTGCGCCACCGACGCGTCGCCCCGTTCGCGCACCGTGGCGCCGCTCACCACGTGGACGCTGGCCGGCGTGTCCAGCATCGACATGCCGAGGCGGCTGCCGGTGATGGTTGGCTGGGTCAGCGCCACCACGGCCGGCGCGGTCACGCTGACCGCCTCGGCGAGGCCCGCCACGTCCATCACCACGTCGACGGCGACGGGGCCGTCCACCACGGCGACAGGCTGCCGCCACGGCTCGAGGCCGGGTGATTCGACCTGCAGCGTGTAGTCTCCGACGGCCACGCCCTCGAACGAGAAGGTGCCGTCGGCGGCGGTGCGGGTCGAGCGCGCGTCGCCATCGACTGATGCGAGAGAAACAGCGGCATCGGCCACCACCCCCCCTTGTGGATCCGTGACGGTGCCGCGCAGGCTGCCGATCTGCGCCTGGGCCACTGCACCAGAGAACCAGAGCGCGAGCGCGAACGCGAACGTGACGCCGCGCCGCCGATGGCAGCGTCGTTTCCTGTTCCTCGTCATTCAGTACAGACTCC
The DNA here is from genome assembly GCA_965206705.1 of Vicinamibacterales bacterium. Lineage (GTDB taxonomy): Bacteria > Acidobacteriota > Vicinamibacteria > Vicinamibacterales > UBA8438 > JAJEEA01. The sequence continues at coordinate 538,234 of CBDBKJ010000005.1, forward strand.
CGGGAAGTGAGAGAATTTGATCCAGTGAAGGCTACGATGAAGCCCGTCGCGACAGGCCTGAAGACTTGCTGAAGATTCCCTGAAGCGGCGATTCAGACAAGGCTCGTCGAGAATTCATCTCGGCGACAGGCGGTCGTTGCAGGGCACGACGGGCGTCGCCTACACTCGAAAGCGGGCGAGCACCGTCATACGTGGTCCGTGTGATGGGTCCGCGGAAGATGGCGGTCGCGGTTCGAGGCTGTGGTCGGGCGCGGCCCGTTCGGGGGCTCTGCCGAGGTCGACTCATGCGACGAGAGGCGATGATCTGTTTCGTGACGGTGGTGGCGTTGGCGGTCGCAACGTTTGCGGGTCAAGGGGAGTGGGGCGAGTATCGGTGGGACCTGCCGCCGGGGGTGCCGCCGCCGGTTCCGGTCGACGCGCCGATGACGGCGGCGCGCGTGGAACTCGGACGGCACCTGTTCTACGACACGCGGCTGCGCGGGTGGCGGTTCCCGGTGGAGCCGATCGCGCGCGCAGCGGAAGTCATGCTGACGCTGCCGGAGTGACGGCGAGGTGCTCGCAAGAAGCAGGGAGTGACGACCATGGATGACATCACGCGACGGACGTTCTTCGGTCGAGCGGCGGCGGGGGCCCTCGGGGCCGCGGCGGTAACGGCTGGTCTGCCCGGCTCGATGCGCGCTCGTGCCCGGACCCGGCGCACGGCGGCGCCGAGCGGTCCTCGCGCCGACTGGCTGGCGTTGACCGACGAGGCGGTGCTGCAGCCGGAGCTGCCCATCATCGACCCGCACCACCATCTGTGGGATCGCCCCGGCAACCGCTACCTGTTGGAGGAGCTGCTCGAGGACACGAACACGCACAACGTCCGTCAGACCACCTTCGTCGAGTGCACCTCGATGTATCGGGCGGACGGTCCGGAGGAGCTCCGTGTCGTGGGCGAGACGGAGTTCGTGCAGGGCATCGCCGCCATGAGCGCGAGCGGCCAGTATGGTGAGACCCGGGTGGCGACGGGGATCGTGGGGTCGGCAGACCTGCGCCTCGGTGACCGCGTGGCGCCGGTGCTCGAGGCGCAGGTCGCCGCCAGCCCGCAGCGCTTCCGGGGCGTCCGCCATCGGGCCGCCTGGGCGGAGCCGCCCGTCGTGGCGCGGCGTCCGACCGGGCCCGAGCATCTGCTCCTCGATCCCGAGTTCCGTCGTGGCTACGCGCACCTGCGCCCCTACGGGCTCACGTTCGAGGGCTGGGTCTATCACACCCACATCGCCGACCTGGCCGACCTCGCGGACGCGTTCCCCGACACGATCATCATCTTCAACCACCTCGGCGGGCCCATCGGGATCGGACCCTACGCCGGACGCCGCGACGAGGTCTTCGAGGTCTGGAAGCCAGCCGTGACCGAGCTGGCCCGACGTCCGAACGTGGTGGCGAAGGTGGGCGGGATCCAGATGGTTGTGAACGGCTACGGCTGGCACGAGCGCGACCGACCGCCGACCTCGGACGAGTTGCTCGAGGCCAACGGCGACTGGTATCGCCACATCATCGAGGCGTTCGGGCCGCGGCGCTGCATGTTCGAGAGCAACTTCCCGGTCGACAAGCTGTCGTGCTCGTACACCGTGCTCTGGAACCAGTTCAAGAAGCTGACGCGGGGGTTCTCGGCCGACGAGCGGGCGGCGATGTTCCACGACACCGCGTTGCGGGTCTACCGGCTCCCGCGGGTCTGACATGGCAAGAGACGACGATCGGACGCAGGACGAGAGGCACGGGCGAGACCTGACGGGGCCCATCCGTGGGCGGTAGGATGTCCGAGTCGACGACCCGACCCGGGAGCACCCAAGTCAAACCCCGTCGCGAGTTCTCCAGGCCAGGGCGCTGGCCGGCGCTGGTATACTCCAGGGCCTCAAGAGTCTGGAGGTGCGCCATGTTGCGAGTGCTCGTGTTCCTCGCGTCGGTGTTGGGTCTTGTCAGCGGGCACCCTCTTGGTGCCCAGACCTGCGATCCCGCCGGAGATGTGAAGTTCGTCTGCGGCACGACCAATCCGGAAGATCTCTACGCGGTTCCGGACGCCCCGTGGGTAATCGCATCGGGACGATACTCCGCTTCGGAAGGTCCCGTCTACGCGGTGAGCCTTCGTGATCACCGCGTCCAGGAGATCTTTCCCGCGGGAGCGTTGCCGTCAGAGCACGACCGCGACACCTATCGCGCCTGCCCCGGTCCGAACAACGTGTTCCAGCCACACGGACTGACCCTGCGGGAGGGCCGCGGCGATGTGCATACACTCTACGTGGTCGGTCATGGCGCGCGCGAGGCCATCGAGGTCTTTGCGCTGGACGTCGGCGGCACCGTGCCCACGATGAAGTGGATCGGATGCATCCCGGCACCGGAGGGCACCGCCCGCATCAACTCCATCACGGCGCTGCCGGACGGCTATCTTGGCGCGACGAACTTCGACCGCGAAGGTGGAGAGCTCTGGGAATGGCATCCCACGACGGGCTGGGTCGAAGTGCCCGGCAGCCAGATGCCCGGTCCCAACGGTCTCGTGTCGTCGGATGACGGGCAGTGGTTCTACATCGGGGGCTGGAGCGATCGAGCGCTGGTGCGGCTGTCACGCGGCCAGAGTCCGGTGCGCGTCGACCGGATTGCGGTTGGCTTCAACGTCGACAACGTGCGCTGGGGAACCGCTGGCCAAGTCATCGTCGCCGGTCACCTGACCCAGTGTGGAGACGTCGATCCTTGTGAGTTGTCGGCCGCTCGCGTGGCCGAGGTCGATGCGACGACGTTTGAAGTCCGGCAGCTGGTGGACTACAAGGGAAACGAGTTCTTCCAGCTCGGCACCGTGGCCATCGAGGCGAATGACGAGATCTGGATTGGCGGGATCAGGGGCAGTTACGGGATCGCCCGATTCCCACGCTAGTCCAGCCGGGCCGACAGGCGGGGTGCAACCGCGCGACCGCCCCGGGAGACCGGTGAGGGCGCAAGGCACCCCCGGCGCGCTCGGTGCGCGGCGAGGGTGCCTGGTCGCCGGTGGAAGGCAGCCGGGCTCTGCCGCGAGCATGCGCTCTACGCCAGACACGGCGTGACGGAGTACTGGCTGGTCGACCCGGCGGCCGAGACCGTCCGGATCCATCGCCAACGTGCCGGCGTGCTGGCGGTCACCCACACCTTCGGCCGGGGACAGGCGCTACGCTCGCCGCTGCTCGCCGGCCTGGAACTCCACCTGGACGAGGGGCCGCCGCATGAACACCAGTAGCAGGAAGCCACGCGCGTACGCACGGTCGTTCGAGACATTCGAAGACTACGAACGGTGGCTCGAAGACAACAGCGACGAGCCGGCGCCGAGCGACGAAACGCCCGAGGACCGGTTCTGGCAGCTGGCCGACGTGAGCGACGGCGCAGCCGCGCTGAGCCCGTACGAACGGGAATACTTCGGAGCCTCGTTCGAGAGCTTCGAGGCGTACGAAGCCTGGAGAGATGGCCAAGCCAACCCGTGGAATCGGTGAGAAGTGGATCGAGGTCTGCGAGCTGCTGAACCGCCGAAACGCCGAGTACATCGTGATCGGCGGCGTCGCGGTCGCGCTGCACGGATACGTGCGGGCGACGAAGGATATCGACATCCTGGTACCACGGGACCTCGAGAACACCAGACGGATACTCGACGCGCTGGGCGAGCTGCCCTGGGGCATCGCCAAAGAGATGAACGCCGAAGAGGTCGACAGGAACCCGATCACCATCGTCGGCGACGATCCCCGGGTCGACATCATGAAAGCAGCCAGAGGCCTGAGCTACGAGATGGCCAGGAGCGCGAAACTGACGACCACGGTGCAGGGCACCACCGTCCCGTACGTCAACATCGACGACCTGATCGAATCGAAGACGGACTCCGACCGACCACGCGATCAGAACGATCTGGCGGAATTGAACCGAGCGTTCACGCGAGATGCCAAGCAGAACGAGGTCACAGATAACGCCAAGTGAGGTTCGGACTCTGCGCCCTGGTCGACCCCGCAGACGGTCGCCGGGCGAACCACTTGGTCGTTCTTCTGAGCTTCCGCCTCTGCAGAATGATCGTCGTCGAGATGCCCGGCGCGCCGAAGCCGGACCCTGATTTCGCTGGCCGCCCCCGGCGTGCAACAATCAAGAGACCAAGCCGATGGGAGAGATTCGCTCGAACGTCGAACTCGAGAATACTGTGGACCGAGGCGTCTTCGACCGCGGACACGACGAGGAAACGTGCCATCCGCGGGGCGACGGTCGACGGGGTGGTCGACACCGGAGCCGTAACCCCCGCAGAACGTGGTAGAGCGCCTGGGGCTGGAGCAACAGGGAGCGGCGTTCGTCACCCACGCGGACGAGCTGCGAGATGAGCGGCCGCTGGCCGGGCCCGTGACCGTCCGGATCGGCAACCGCGCCATGGTCACTCACTGCGTCGTCGGACCGCCGCTGAGCGAGCCGCTGATCGGCCAAGTCGTCCTCGAGACGCTCGACCTGATCGCCGACTGCACGAACCGAACGCCGACGCCGCTGTATCCGGACTACCCGCTCCTCAAACGCGATCACGGGAACGCACCGACCGCACACCTCTGCGCCGTCGTCGCGGACACCCCGATCATGGGAGTCAAGCACCGAGGCCGGAGTTGGAGTAGAATCGCCGACCGTGACGTGGGCCATCTCCCGGACGGAATGCCGGCTTGGTGAACTCCTGACCCGCGGCAACGTGTGTCATCTGCACGCGGATCGTGGTGACGCCGAACGGTGCGGCGTGCTCCTCGGCGGGACACCTGGGCTGGTCCGGCTGGACCAGTCCGGCCAGCCGTCTACCGCGTAGTCTGGTCGCGGTCCCCGCCACCCTTCGGAGGGCGTCTATCCGGTGCCCGCAGCTTGGTGAAGTGGACGGCCTTGACCGGCGTCACCCGGGCACAAGCGGGTCGTCGGTGAACGGCGCCCGCATCCCTGAGTATACAAGGCGCGGGCGCAAGAACACGAGCCCCGCGGTGCTCGCAATACCCTGGGAAGCAGTACGCCTCGACCGAGGAACACGAATGGACACCTTGAACCTGGCAGATCTGCTGACGCGCGCAATCGGAGACGCAGACGCCAGAATCGGCAGCGTGAATGTGCTCATCGCTGGCCGTACAGGGGTCGGCAAGAGCACGCTGGTCAACACCGTGTTCCACAGCCGACTCGCAGAGACAGGCCAAGGCGAGTCCGTCACGAAGACGACGCGCATGATCCAGAAGGAGGGCGTGCCGCTGCGGGTCTTCGACACCCGCGGACTTGAGATGGCCGACTTCATGGAGACCCTCGAGTCCCTGACGCAGCTCGTCGACGAACGGTCCCGAAGCGCTGACATCAACGACCACATCCACTGCGCATGGCTCTGCATCGCTGAGCCCGGCCGACGAGTGGAACGCGCCGAGCAGGAGCTATGCCGAGCGCTCGCCGGACACATGCCTGTGGTCGGCGTGGTCACCAAGGCCAGTGCCGATCAGGGATTCCGGGCCGACGTCCAACGCCTGTTGCCGGAAACCAAGAACATCGTACGAGTACACGCGGTCGAGGAGCGGCTCGACGACGGACATTCGCTGCCGACTATGGGGTTGGAAGACCTCGTGGAGCTGACGGCGAGCCTGCTTCCGGAGGGGGTCCAGGACGCCATCGCAGCCGCACAGCAGGTATCGCTGGAGCTCAAGGTCGAGCACGCACGCACGGTAGTCGGGCGTGCGACCGCCAGCGCCGCCGCGGCCGCCGCCGTGCCCCTGCCCTTCGCGAGCGCGGCTGCGCTCGTCCCGATCCTGATCGGGATGCTGGCTTCAATCTCAAGGATTTTCGGGCTCAAGACGTCCACAACCGCACTGAATGGAGTAGTAGGAACTGTGCTGAGCGCGACAGGCACGACCATCGCCGTAAGAACCGCCATAGCCAACGCCATGAAGCTGATCCCGGGAGCCGGCTCAGTGACCGGAGGGGTAATCGGTGCTGCCACCGCAGCAACCCTCACAACAGCGGTGGGCGAACTCTACATACAGTCACTGAAGGCCGTGGTGCAGCGCAAGCCCGGGCAGACGCCGACCCTCGAGGCTGTCTCCTCCGAGTTCGACACGCAGGTACGAACCGCGACGCCCGCGAGCTGGTGGAAGTGGATCTGGCCTCGGAAATAGCCGACCACGAGCTTCAACAAGTTCCCACGGGATCTCTCGCGCGACGGTTGCCACTTCGAAGGCAAGCCGTATTGGGGGCATTGGACTGGAGGAGAAATGGCCCGCAAGAAGGTGGGTCGTGCCGTTCGTCGCTAAGGACAGTGACGGGAATTACCTTGCCACGTGCCGGGCGCCTCATCCCGCAGATAACGGGCTGACCCTGGATGCAGTTGGCAACTTTATATCGATCACTGTCCTAAGTGGCCCACGCTTTCACTGCAATCAGGGCGAGACGCTCCTGGCGGGCACGGATTTCCTCAGCGGTCCAGTGGTCTGCACTGGCCAGCTCCTGTGTCAGTTCATACGGGGAGTTTGCGTAGAAGGGCCGCTTTTCTGCGAAGCTAGCACTCTTGGCCGTGGAATTGTCCCGAGCGCGAAGCAAGCAGAGGTTGCCTATCCGCTTATAGTGGGTCCGTGCCTCTTCCTCGGGAAACTGTGGCCAATTGGCCTGGGGTTTCTCGGGAAGTACATGCTCTAAATTAATTGCGTTGCGATCATCGTTGGGTATGTGCCAAGGTTCTGGCTCGCCCTGTGCGGACAACTCAAGTGACCGCAAGTAGTAGCGCGCAAGTTTGCGGTTGGACACCGTCGCGACTTCGAAGGCGCTCGCAAAAGTGCCGTCAGAGGGAGTTAGCCGCTTCAATTGCGCCTTGAGAGCGTGGGCGGTCGTGAGGTTCTGGTTATAAACGTCGTGTGCAGACTCGGCTATGCCTTCTTCAACGGAGCCAGTACGCGTGTTACCGCAGATCATCAATCGTACGCCAAGTGCGACACAAAACTGTGTGGCTTGCGCGGACTCTCGTTCGGTGAAGCGTTCGGCAATTGCGAGAATCAGGGGCCGGAGGGGCTTGATTCCGAAGAGATTGAGGACCTCGATGGCCTTTCTGGAGGCGTCAGAACGATTCCATTTTTCGTGGTCAGAGTTGTATATCGCCACGTAGGAGTTCGCGAGCGATTCGAGCTGGCCAGTAAACGTGACGGTCAGTTGGGGGGCGCGCGCCAGACGCTGGACGGTCTCGTATACCTCATGTTCACGGACGAATCCGTGAACTAGGATGAGAGAATGTCGAAGGAATCGAACTGTGATATCGTCATCTTCAATAGTCTCAAGTGCGCCGCGCATGAGGGACCATCGTTGCTGAACTTCGGGTAGGCGCGCGCCGGCGCGTCCAAAGAGATAGTTCTTGACGAGATCGGATTGGGAAGTGCGGAGTCCGCGGTCGTTGAGTGTCTCGAACATTCGATAGGCGTCAGCGTCGTTCGGGACCTGTAGAAGAACGGCGCGGGCGCGCTGCTGCATGAAGTTGATCCAGCGATCGAGGGTGTCGCCATGGTCTTTCTCATCAAGACCAGAGACAATGCGTTTGACTTGTAGGCGTGCTTCGGAGAACGCTTGGTCGAGGAGTTCGTGTGAAGGTTTAGATGGGGGCTGTGGTGGTTCGGCGTTTGTTAGTCGGGAGCGAAAGTAGTCATTGTCGTCGAGGTTTAGGCGGAGGCGAGGCACGCGGGCTCGAGCGCTCCGGTCGATTACCGTTAAGATTTCCTCGTCGACGGATTGCGCAATCATCCGGTCCTTGTCGGTGAGGTAGTTGCGGATCTCGGCGAGGAGAATGGCGGTTGTGGCGAGACGCTGTTGTCCATCAACGACCTCTAGGCTGTTCTCGGTGCGGGGAATGGTGACGATTGTGCCGACAAAGTAGTGACGGTCGTCAGCGGCGATGGAACGCGCGAAGTCTTGGAAGAGCGTCGTCACTTGGCGCGTGGTCCAGGAGTAGTCGCGTTGATTCGGGGGCACAATGAGGGTGTTTTGGCCGAGGATGCTGGCCAAACCGAGGAGGGAGAAGCCGAAGGTCGCGTCGGGCATTGGGGGAACTGGGGATTATGGTAGCACAGTTGCCGTGACTGGTCCGGGCGATGGCGAAGGGTAGGGGCCGTCTGGGGGGGCAGGAGTGGGTGGTAGCGGCAACTGAAGGGGAGCCGCGAGGAGTCGAGGGGAAGCTGCTGAGCGCTCGGAAGGGCGGGGAGTCCGTGGCGATGATCGACCGGGCGAGGCAGGGTGGTCTGCCCGACCGAGGCAGGGGAGAGGCGGAGGTGATCAGGATGCGGCAGTGAGCCGGGAGGGGGAAGTGCGGGTGGTGAGGGCCGTGGGGAAGGCGGAGATGGGCCACGGCGGTTGGGCGGGACGTCAGGTTGGTACGGGGAGACATAGGGCGGTCGACGGTGGCGATGTGGGTGTGGCCGGCGCGGCCCAACACGGTGGATCCGTGGTGGGAGCGGAGCAGGCAGTGGTAGGGGAGGAGCAACGCTGACGTGGGGGCCTCGGGTTATCGGCGCAGATCGTGGCAGCGGGCAGCCGGCGCGACGAAGGAGCCGTTCGCGCGCGGGAGCGCCCGGGCCGAGGACGACGGTGAGGTCGACGTCGGGGAGTGTGCTTGCGGCTGGCTGGAGGGGCCGCATTGGCGGTCGAGCGTGCGGCGGCCGGGTTCCGACTGCTGGATGCGGAACGAGTCGATGTGAGTGTGCTGGTGGGGCTGGCGCGGCGGCGGGTTCGGACGGCGGGCGGCACGCGGCGGCGGAGAGCGGCGTCGCCATGGCGACGGCCGCTGGCGGTCTGTGGTCGCCAGTTCTGCCTCTCGCCCTCTCTCGCGCGGGAGGGCGCCGATCACTCGTTCAATGGTCGTTGGGGGCCGTGACTCGCGGGTCGGCGCGAGCCGGATGGCGACGCGATGTTCGAGGCGGTCGTCTGCGGATCCTCGGCTCCGTGGACGCGCGCATCGTGACAGGCGGCGGCGAGCGGAGCGTGACGGCGGACTATGGCGCCGGGGGCTCGTGGCGCCGAACGAGGAACAGATTCGGCATGCCCCGCGCGGCGTCGGCCGTTGACGTCCACCGGGACGTGGAGCAGGCGATCGCGGGGACGTTGGGGGCCGCCCGTCCTGGCAACGCCAAGGCGGCGGTGGGCGGCGGTCGCGGAACGCTTGGCGGCTGTTCGTCGGTCGCGCGCCCGTCTGCCTCCGAGCGCTGGTCACCTGGCAGCTCTCGGAAGCTCTCGGAGGCAAGGTCCGGCTGGAAACGCCCTGCATCCTCGCGGCGGAGCGTGGAGGATGCAAGCCTTGCGGCGGCCAAGTTGGGCAGCGTCGAGGGCATCACCTATGAGCAGGCTTGCGAGGTCGTCGGGCTGTGATGTGCGCTACCGAGGTCGTTCAATCTGATCGATCGCCGATGTCCGGGTCTCACTCACGTGGCTGCCGCGGCGCTTCCGGGTCGTGGCGGCGCCGTAGAGCCGACACGACACGAGTGCACTGACTCCTGGTGTTCGCGCGCGTCGGCCGGTTCAACTCGGCTAGGGCGGTCGCCGCGAGGTCGGGATGCGCCGAGTACGGCGGGTCCACCGACGGCGGGTCACGACTTGCCGGCGTCACCTTGAGGCGCTCCGCGAAGGCCGGCGACCGTAGCGGGCCGCGCTCGGGGGGCGCCCGTGTCCTTCGGGGCTGTCGGCGCGAACCTGTGGCGCGGCCTAGTGGCCCGTCACGTGTCAACATTAGGGCTATCGGGAAGCTGGGCTCGAGCCGAGACAGCTTTCATGCTGCAGAAAAAGTACATCGTTCGACTCAGCGCCCAGGAACGCGAGATCTGTCGACAGATGGTCCGCAAGCTCAACGGGAGCAGCGAGAAGGTGCGCCGCGCTCAGATTCTCTTGAAGGCCGATGCGGGCGGACCGGGGTGGACGGACCAGCAGATTGCCGACGCCTTTTCGTGCCGCACCAAGACCGTCGAAAACATTCGCCAACGCTGCGTTCAAGAGGGTTTCGAGCGGGCGCTGGAACGCAAACGGCGGGCGTTGCCCCCGGGCCTCAAGCTGCTCGACGGCGAACAGGAGGCGCAGGTCATCGCCCTGCGTCTGGGGTCGCCCCCGAAGGGCTACGCGAACTGGTCGTTACGGCTGTTGGCGCGCCGTGTCGTCGAGTTGGGGGTCGTCGAGTCGGTCAGCCACGAGACCATCCGGCGGACGCTCAAAAAAACGGGATGACGCAGCGGAAAGTCGAGTACTGGGTGATCCCGCCGGAGGCCGACGCCGAGTTCGTGGCGCACATGGAACAGGTCCTGGATCTGATCAGAAACCCTACGACCCGGATTGTCCCGTCGTGTGCATGGACGAGCAGCCGGTGCAACTGGTCAAGGAAACGCGCCCGCCGGTGGCCGCCACGAAGGCGCGGCCGCGCCGCGTCGACTACGAGTACGAACGGGCTGGCACGGCCTCGGTCTTCCTGTTCAGCGAGCCGCTGGCGGCTTGGCGGCAGGCGACGGCGCGGGCTCGGCGGACGAAGGCGGACTGGGCGGTGGAGGTCGCCGGCCTGTTGGAGGGCCGCTACGCCGAGTGCCCGAAGGTCACGCTGGTGTGCGACAACCTCAACACGCACACGAAGGGCGCCTTCTACGAAGTGTTCGAGCCGGCCCGGGCCCGGGAACTGGTTCGTCGCCTCGAGTTCTGCTACACGCCGAAACACGGGAGCTGGCTGAACATCGCAGAGAACGAACTGAGTTCCATGACGCGCCAATGCCTGCACGGGCGCCGCATCGGCGACCTCGAGACCCTGCACGGCGAAGTGTCGGCGTGGTCCACCGACGTCAACGGCACCCAACGCGGTGTCGACTGGCAGATGAAGGTCGACGATGCGCGCCATAAACTCAAGTCCGTCTATCCGAAGATTATGATGTGATGGGCCACTAGGCGAGGCCTAGGCGAGGCCTAGGCGAGGCCTAGGCGCCTAGCCGGGTGCCGTTGCTGCGCCCGTGTCGACCGGTGCTCGGCGAGGGCGAGGCGGACATGACGGAGCTCGATTCGACTTGAGGTTGCGATTGCGGCGTTTCGTCGGCAGCGGCCCGCCGGCCGCTCGTGCTACTCTTGCACTCCCTGAACCGGCGGGCAGCAGAGTGGCTTCGACACATCCGCGACAGGATCACTTGGCCGAAGGAGGCGAGTTTTCGGTGTACCTGCTGTGCTGGAGACGGCCTGGCGGGCTGCAGTATGTCGGCCTTTCGCAGGACGTCGACCGCCGAATCAACGACCACCGAAAGGTACACCAGCTCCCGTTTGCGCAGTTCGGCGACCCGCTCGTTGAGATCCTGCATTCCGGCCTTGATCTGTACTCGGCCTGCGTCGCCGAGCGGCGCGAGATCATGGCACGCCGGACGATGACGCCGCACGGCTACAACGAGTCGTTGGGCGGGGACTACGCGGGACCGCGGCGGGATGCCCTGTTCAGCTCGGACCACCTGCAGCGGCTGTCTCGCGCGGCGGTCGGGCTGGAGCGCATGGACGGGGCCATGCATGAGGAGGACGCGGCGAGTCTTGCTGCAGCCGGCGTTGAAGCTGTGATGGCGCGGTACTGGGACGCGTGCTCGGTCGTGGTCGCTCTTCAACGACGAGGTGCTCCGATACCGCAGATCGCCCGGCGCGCGGGTGTTGGACACGGCTACATCCACGGGATGCTGCGAGATGCGAAGAACAGAAGCAAGGAGTCTGACTGAGTTCGCGGCGTGTGGGCTATAACGTGGGAGACGACGTGACCGCTAACGCTATAAGTGGCTTAAAATAAGTTACTTAGTGGTGGTGTCCGACTTCAACCTGAGGAGCCACCCCCCCTTGTCGCGCGTTCTGACCTTCAGCAACCCCCGGGACATCCGGCGACCTGCACCGCGAGGCGGCAGCGGAAGCATGGCCGGTACCTGCACCCGTCGGCTCCTGCAGGCTCTGCTCCTGTCGGGTCTTTTCCTGTGGAGCCGGGTTCCCGCATCGGCGCAGGACCGGCCCGCGGAGCCGAGCCCGCCAGCGGCCAGACTCGGCAGGACACACCGGACCCGACCGATCCGAAGTCAGCGGGCGGGCAACCCGAAGGAGACGATCCGGCGGCGCCGGCGGCGCCGCAGTTCGACGAAGAGGTCGTCGTCGTCGTCGGGAGCCGCGCGCAGCCGCGGTCGGTCACCGACTCGACGGTGCCGATCGACGTCGTGCCGGCTGCCGACGTCGTCCGCCAGGGCGGCACGAATCTCGCCGACCAGTTGCGCGTGCTCCTTCCCTCCTTCAACGTCAACCCGCAGGAGGACGGCGACCTCGCCGCCGTCGTCCGCCCGGCGAGCCTCCGGGGTCTGGCGCCCGACCACACGCTGGTGCTCGTGAACGGGAGGCGGCGCCACCGCGGGGCGGTCATCGCCTGGCAGGGCAACGGCGTGGCGGACGGGGCGCAGGGAGCCGACCTCTCTACCATTCCGGCGATCGCGCTCCGGCAGATCGAGGTCTTGCGGGACGGGGCGGCGGCTCAGTACGGGTCGGACGCCATCGCCGGGGTGCTGAACTTCCTGCTCGAGGACGACCGCTCGGGCGGCGGCGTCGAGCTGCGCAGCGGGACGCACGGCGCCGGCGACGGCCGGCAGTACGCCATTGCCGCCAACGCCGGCCTGCCGCTGGGCCGGACCGGCTTCGCGAACCTCAGCCTCGAGTACGGCAACACCGCGGCGACCGACCGCAGCGTGCAGCGGGCCGACGCGGCGGGCCTCGTCGCGGCCGGAAACCGCCACGTCGGCGACCCCGCCCAGCAGTGGGGGTCCCCGCAGGTCGCCGACGACCTCAAGCTCTTCGCCAACCTCGGCCACCTGTTCGCCAACGGCGTGCAGGCGTACGGGCACGCGGGCTATGCGCACCGCGACGTGCTCACGTTCTTCTACTTCCGGAATCCGAACACCCGCGGCGGCGTGTTCAGCAACGACGGCGGCCGCACCCTGCTCATCGGCGACGCGCTCGCCGCGCGCGGCGACGGCTCCGCCCACTGTCCCACGGTGGCGATCACCGGCGACGTTCCCGATCCGGCCGCCCTCCGGGCCGTCTTCGACGACCCGCGCTGCTTCTCGTTCCACGAGCGGTTTCCGGGCGGGTTCACGCCGCGGTTCGGCGGCGTCGCGCGCGACGTCTCGGCGGTCGGCGGCCTGCGCGGCCGGTTCGCCGGCGACATCCTCTGGGATGCGAGCCTCACCGCCGGCGCCAACACCGCGGACTTCTCCATCCACAACACCGTCAACGCCTCGCTCGGTCCCGAGACGCCCACGACGTTCGATGTCGGTCTGTACGGGCAGCGGGAGGTCGGCGTCAACCTCGACCTCAGCCGCGCCGTGAACGACCGGGTCCACGTCGCCGGCGGCGTCGAGTGGCGGAACGAGCAGTTTCGGATTGGGCGCGGCCAGCCGGAATCGTGGAGCCAGGGTCCCTATGCCGCCCAAGGGTTCAGCGTGGGCTCCAACGGGACGCCCGGATTCGGTCCCATAGCCTCCGGCCGATGGAACCGCGGCAACGCCGCCGTGTACGGCGACGTCGAGTTCCGTGGCGCCGCGCGCGACTGGATCCTCCGGACCGCCGCGCGCTATGAACACTTCGCGGACTTCGGCGCCACCCTGAACGGGAAGCTCTCCGGCCGGGTTCCGCTCTCCAGGCGCGTGGCGCTGCGCGGCAGCCTCGGCACCGGGTTCCGGGCGCCGACCCCGGGCCAGCAGAACGCGTTCAACGTCTCGACCCAGTACGTGCTCGCCCTCGACGACCTCGTCAACAACGGCACCATTCCCTCGACTTCCGCGGTCGCCCGATTGCGCGGCGGCCGGTCCCTCACGCCCGAACGGTCCGTCAATATCAGCGTCGGCGCGGTGGCCGGCGGCGGCCCGTTCACGCTGACCGCCGACTACTTCCGGATCGATCTCTCGGATCGGCTCACGCTGAGCCGGTCGTTCGCGCTCGATACGCCGGAGGTCGACCGGCTTCTCGCGGAGGGCATCACCAGCGCTGGCGACCTCGCGAACTTCCGCTTCTTCACCAACGACCTGGAGACCCGGACCCAGGGGCTCGACCTGGTCACTGCCTGGGCGCCGCCCGCCCTCGGCGGCGCGACCACGATCAGCGTCCTCTTCAACTACACCGACACCCTCGCCACCGATTTCAATCCGGCGCTGCTGAACCCCGATCGGATCGCCGATCGGATCAGGTTGCTGGAAGAGGCGCTGCCGGACACGCGCTGGACCGCCGCCGTCGACCAGGCCGTCGGCCGCGGCACCCTCCTCGCCCGTCTGAGCTACTACGGCGGCTGGTACGACCGGCGCGACGTGCGCCGCTACCGTGGCAAGCCGACCGTGGACCTCGAGGTCGCCTGGCCCGTCAGCGACGCCGTCGCGCTCACGCTCGGCGCCCGGAACATCCTCAACACCTATCCGGACGAGAACCCCAACGCCGGCAGGCTCGGCAACCTCTATCCGCCCTCCACCCCGTTCGGCTTCAACGGCGGGTTCTACTACACGCGGCTCGACTACCGGTGGGGGACCGCCGACTGAAGCGGGCCACCCCGCCGTGAGCCGGTTTCCCGCCGCCTTGCGCATTCCCGGGCAGATGTGGCAACTACGGAGGTCGGGAGGCGGGCACAAGGCTCGAAGCCCTTCGGCTTCCGCAGCGCGGAGGGAAGCCAATGACCCGGATCATCACTCTCGTTCTCACTGCGGCAGCGTCGACGGCATCGTTCGCCGAGGCCCAGACCGTCTCGTTCGACCGGCTGGCGCTCCACCTCAATCAGGGAGACCGCATCACGGTCACCGATGGCGACGGCCGGGAGCTGCGGGGGCAGATCGTGGATCTGTCCTCGTCGACGCTCACCCTGCAGACCGGCGGACTCCGCCGCGACCTCGACGGAGGCGACATCTCCGTCATCCGGCGCCGGGAGCGCGACTCGCTCAAGAACGGCGCCGCGATCGGGTTCGCCTCCGGCGCCGCCTTCATCGTGGGGCTCATCGCTCACACCGGAGAGCTGCACCACGCTCACGCTGGATTCGTGCTCTTCTACTCGTCCCTGTTCGGAGCCGCCGGCGCCGGCATCGGCGCCGGACTGGACGCCCTGCACGAGGAATCGCAGGTCGTCTACCGCACGGCGCCCTCGAACCGCCGTCTCGCGGTTTCCAACGCTATGCGGAGCTCTGCATAGCGTTGGCTATGCGGAGCTCCGGACTATGCAGAGTTGGCTCGGGGGGCCGCGTGGACGGGGACGATCGCGTGGGGCGGTACTCCGCATAGTCAGAGGGCTTCGAGGAAGTCGAGGAGCCGATCGGTGGCGGTGAAGCGGAGCGGTTGAGGTGCGGGATCGTCGACGCACCGGAGTGCAGCCTCCTTCATGGCGAGGTCGGCTTCGACGTACTGGTGGGTGGTGGCGGTGTCCTCGTGGCCGAGCCAGAGGGCGATGACGGTGATGTCGACTCCGGCCTGGAGCAGATGCATCGCGGTCGTGTGGCGTAGCGTGTGGGGCGAGATCCGTCGTGTCGCGAGCGAGGGGTGACGCTCCGAGGCCTTTTGGCAGGCAACGCGCAGTTGATGTTCGACCCCGGAGCGCGACAAGGGCTTGCCCGCGCGATTGGGGAAACACGGGGGCGTCGGGGGCTCCATCGATTCGGGGGAGCCACCTCCGAAGTTGCGCTGCGGTGCTCTTCCAGAGCGGGACGACACGCTCCTTGCGTCCCTTGCCGTGTAGAAGCAGCGAGGACGCTCGATCGAGAAGCACGTCGGCGACGTTCAGACGGGTGATCTCGGAGACGCGGGCGCCGGTGTTGTAGAGCACGGCGAAGAGGACGACATCGCGCTGTCCGCTCCAGGTGGACCGGTCGGGAGCGTCGATGATCGCCGTGATCTCGTCGCGGGACAGGTAGCCGAGAACGGGCCGGTCGAAGCGCTTGACGGGTATCGCGAGGACGCGTTGCGCGACGGGCAGCACGGTTGGCTCGCGTAGCGAGGCGTAGCGCATGAACGACCGGATGGCGGTGAGACGGAGGTTGCGCGTGCGCGCAGAATTGCCGCGTTCGGTCTCAAGATGGTCGAGGAAACCGAGGACCATGGGCGCATCGAGATCCGAGAGGGTCAGCGCCGAGGGGGTGCGTCCGGTGCGCTCTGCGGCGTACCCGAGTAGCAGCGTGAAGGTGTCGCGGTAGCTGGCGATCGTGTGTGCACTGGCGTCACGTTGTGCGACGAGGCGCCGGTGAAAGAAGTCCTGCAGGAGTGCCGGAAACGCACGCTCGACGGAGGTCATGACGGGCGCTCCGACGCTCGGTGAGCGAAGCGTTCGAAACGCTGTCCGGTGCTGGCGAGCAACTCGGGAACAGCGGTGCAGTACCAGTAGGTGTCGGCGACCCTGGCGTGGCCGAGGTAGGTTGTGAGAGCCAGGATTTTGCGATCTACATCTACACCTTCCAGGTGCCAGCGCAGCAGCCGGCGGACGACGAAGGTGTGGCGTAGGTCGTGAATGCGAGGTTGGCGCGCACGCCCTTGCCCGGTCCAGTCGAGACGCCGCCTGATCCGGCGAAACGTCGCTTCCACAGCGGTGCGAGTGAGCCGGGGCGAATGCTCGGTGCGGAAGAAGTACTCGGACCGGGGTGCGCCAAGACACGCGTCACGGCGCTCGGCGTAGCGATGCATTGCGTGGGTCGCAGTCGGATGGAGCGGGACGAGTCGGGACTTGCGGAACTTGGTCTCGCGGATGGTCAGGATGCCGTTGAGGAGGTCGGCGTCGTCGGTCGTGAGACGGCAGGCCTCGGACAGTCGCAGGCCGGTCGACGCCAGCAGGGCGAAGTACGCGACATAGGTGGCGGGTCGCAACCCGTGTTGGGGCAGCAAGCAGCGTGCCTGCTGCAGGAGCGCGGCCATCTCCGCCTCGGTGTAGATGTGGGGCGTCGAGCGGCGCGTCGGGATGCGTCCCAGGAGCCCGACCGGCGGCACTTCGGTGGCCGGGTCGACGAGTGCGCGGTGCCGGGCGAACTGCCGCACGATCGCCAGTCGGCGTGCAGCCTGCGCCGGATTGCTGGAGCGTGAGGAGGATCGTGCCCACTGGACCGCGAGCTCGATTGTCACGGACCCGCTGTGTCCGACCCGGTCTGCATGGCTGGCGAAGGCCCGCAGGAACCATTCATCCGTTTCGAGGCCGAAGCCCAGTCCGCGGCGCGCAGTGAGGTACTCGTCGACCAGATGATGGAAGCTTGGAGGTGTCATCGGAGCACCTCCGGCCAGGGAAGCGCGACCTCACGCAACCGCGGCAGGTCGAGCTTGGCGTAGACCGTCGTGGTGTCGAGGCTGCGATGGCCGAGCACGTCAGCGACCTCTTTGAGGCTGGCTCCCTCTCGCACCATGCGGCTGGCCACGGTGTGCCGAAAGACATAGGCGCCGGCGTGCGGCGCGTCGACTGCCGCCCGGCGAAGCGCGCGGGCCGCGACACGCGAGACGGCAGGGCTCGAGAGCGGCTTGCCGCGACGATCTCCCAGGTGCTCGACGAACACCCGGCGTTCGTCGCTCGCCGGACGCTCCCTGCTCAGATAGGCGACCAGCGCCTGCCCCACCACGCGGGGCAGCGGCAGCACGGCGCCTCGACGGTTCTTTCGGGCGCGTATCTGCAGGGTGCCGCCGCGCCAGTCGATGTCGTCCAGACACAGGTCGGCCACCTCGCCGGGCCGCAGCCCCAGGGTCGCCAGGCACTGCACGATTGCCTGGTCCCGTTGCCCGCACGGGGTGGAGGCGTCGAACGACGCGAGCACTTGCTCGACCTGTTGCTCGGTCAGGGAACGAGGCAGCGTCGCGAGCCGCCAATGGGCAACGGTCGGGAGAGCCGCTTCGAGTGCGTCGCCGCAGAATCCCTCGACGCGCAGGAACCGGAAGAACGACCGCAACGATGACCGCGCGGTCCGCATCGACGCAGGGGAGAACCGGTGGCGCAGCGACGTGATGAACGCCACCACGGCGGCCGGCGTCAGGCGGCTGGGGTCGATCGCGTCCGTGCCAAGAGCGGCCCGGACGAGCGTCCGGGCGAACCAGGCGCGGTTGCGCAACGTCTGAGGGCGCAAGCCGCGCGTACGTCGTTGGTGGTGCGTGTACGCCTCGACGCGGTCGACGGTCCACGAGCCGTGAACGGTCATGGGCATGCTCCTTTCCGGCCAATCAGGCCGGACAGAGCATCCCAACTATGTCGAGTTTCCCGAACTGGTCAGCTCACGTAACCCTCCCTCCGCCAGGCACTTGAGAGCGAACCCCTCAACCGACTCCGCATAGTCCGGAGCTCCGCATAGCAAGCTCTATGCAGAGCTCCGCATAGAGCTTGGAAAACCGCCAAGAACGCGGTTTCCCACAGCGCCCACAGCCATCTCTCTATCCCCCTGCAGCAAGATCCACGGAAAACGCGTGCCCGGGCCGCTCAGGCCGACGAGTGTCGAGAATTCGTCGGTTCTCAATGGCCGTTGACATCCGGGGCCGGCCGAGGTACGTCTCCGACGCCCAACCACGGCCGCGGGAGCGCCTTCGTGGCTATCCTCACCCACCGCCGTCAGCCGGCAACGACCACGTTCGGCTCTGTGGTCCGCACCCCAGCAGCGTCTCCCGACCATGCAACGCCCATAGCCGGGCGGCGGAGTAGCGGTTCAGTCCAATTCATCCTTAGGTCACCGGCGCGGTGGTACGCCTTGCCACTTGCCGGCCGTTCGCCGCCGCGCCGCCAACCTAAGAATGCTCTGCATTATCGGTAATGATTCAGGCGTCGTCCTGGAGCCGAAGCTCGCAGCTCGAACCGCGCGGCCTCACGGTGCCGGAGCCCGAGTCTCGCCAACGCCGGCGAGCGCCCGCACAACTGATTCCGGGTCGCGGTCGATCACGGTCAGCAGCACGCGGGCGGCCCGGTCCGGAACCCGCCGCCCCTGCTCCCACTCCTGCACGGCCCGCACGTCGAGGCCGAAACGGTCCGCGAACTTCTGCCGGCTCAGCTTCAGGCGCTTCCGAAGGGCGACAACCCAGCCAGCTCCGGGCGTATCCACGATTCGGCAAGGCAGCGCCACCTTACCGCGCACATGGGCGACGACCTCGCCCAGCGCCGTTTCGACCTCCTGCCCGATCCTGGTACGTTCCGTCGTCATTCTCTCTGCCTCTCCCGTTCGATTTCCGCGACCAGCCGCGTCAGCGCCTTTCTGTCCGCCGCAGTCAGATCGTCACGGTCCGCCTTCGCATAGGCCGTCAGCATGTAGACGGCTCCGGGGGCGGGCACCAGAAGTAGATCGCGCGAATGCCGCCCCGCTTTCCCCGGCTGGAACCGGCCCAGCGCAACTTGCGGATGCCACCTGTCCCTCGGACGACCGGCGGTGCATCGGGAGCGGCGACGATCGCCGCCTCCATCTCCCGGCGGGCATCCTCGGAGAGCAGCCTTGCGAATGGCGCGTTCATAGGGACGGGTGAAGTAGAGGCGCATCCGATCCTGTGCAATCATGCGGCATTGCCGCACAACAAGGCAACCTCCCGCCTCGGAACTCCGTGAGCGACAGAGTTCGCCGGGGGGATGAGCTGGGCGAGAGAGAGCCCAGCGGCCAGGTCCCGTCGCCCCCGAAGCACCTGCGCTTGTTCCTCGGCCGCTCGCCTGGTTGGGGGCAAGGCGGACCCGTATCGTGTGATCGGGGGCAGAGCCCCCCTCCGCCCCCTCCTAGCCGGGGGAATCTTCCACAGCTTCACCGGCGCCGTCGACGCGGTCGATCCGCCAGGTCCCCCCGCCCGGCCGCCAGAACGAGCCCGCGACCCCGTCCTCGCCGGCAGCAAGGAAGGATCTGCAGTGTCCTCGCCGAACGAGCTTCCGCGAGGAGAATCCGGGCCAGTCTCAGCCGCCCGTTTGGCCGCGCTGACGATTGTGAAGTAGGGTGAGTTGATTCCGGCCGATTCGGGGGCGAAGGCGCGGCGGGTTTGTGAGTCGATTTCCGCGAAAAGGCCCGGAAACGCTGGCGAAATCGCGTCTCTCGAAGTTAACGGAACGCCCCGTTATCGGACTCAGCGCACGCGGAGTCAGGCTGCACCTGTTGGCGACGCTTCGCAAGCGCGGGAATGCTCGGCGCGCCGGAGCTCAGCGGGGTAGCGCACCCTCATCTGCTTCCACGATCAGGGCGATACGGGCGTTCTCCAGATTGACCCCGTCCAGGAAGCGGTTGACGAACGCTTGTTTCAACACCACGGTTTCCTGGCGTAAGGTTCGCCGGCCGGCTTGAGGAAGCGGTACTTGTGGGCCGCAGTTCTTTCAAACTCGAGGGGGATGCGCTGCGACCATTTCGGCCCGGATGCGGGCTCTGGCCGGCCCTGGTTCATCTTCTCGACCGCTGCGTCGCGGACGCTGCTGCCACGGCAGTTGTTACACTTGGTGACGACGAAGCCCAGACGCCGGAGAAACTCGTTGGACTCACGGCCTCCATGGAATTGGTTCCAAGGCAACAACTCGCCGGTGGCGACCTGATGGGCCCGCGAAATCGTGTACTTCGGGGGAAGATGATGCCCGTCCTTCGTTACCAAGCAGTAGCCTCGGCTCCTCCTTCCCGGTGGTATGCCCTCCTGATGATGAGCCGTATGGCTTCCTCGATGTGTGCGGCGACGGCGGGCGTGTCTAGCATCAGGTCGGATTTCTCCATGATCCCGGGCGTGTGGGAGCGTCCCGAGCGCCTCAGTCGCGGCCGAACCCCCGCGGCAGCTCGACGTTGAGGGCGTCGAGGTCGACGTCGCAGACGCCCTCGAGCAGCTCGGCGGTCCGGGAGTCGGCCAGGGACTCGGGGAGCTGGTCGCGCCAGGCCTCGTATTCGGGCCTGCAGGGTGCGAAGCTGGTCGACGGCGTCGGCCCACCGCTTCGGCCGCGGCCGGCGGTCCTTCGGCCGCACGACGGTCCGGACGGGAACGCCGGCCGCCCTGGGGTCTGATCCCCTCAACCAAGCAGGCGAAGCGCCGCGATGCCGAGCCCGGCGATGCCGAGCATGCGCCATGTCAAGCGGGTTTCCGCGGCGCTGATCTGGGTGCGTACCTCCGCGATTTCGGTGCGCATCTCGGCCAGGCCGGCCCTGAACTGGTCGGACGTGACGTGATCGCCCTGCTCGGCGACCAACCGGAGAGCGTCTGTGACGGCGTCCGCCTGAGCGGGCGTGAAGTCGGCAGCGGTCAGTGACCGGGCGACAGCGTGCGTGTCGAGCATCAGGTCAGATTCTCCATGATCCCGGCGTGAGCGTCGATGCGCCGCCGGGCGTTCAGTCGCGGCCGAAGCCCCGCGGCAGCACGACGTCGAGAACGTCCAGGTCGAGCCCGCAGACCTCCTCGTCGGCCAGGGACTCGGGCAGTCCGTCGCGCCAGGTCTCGTATTCGCCCTGCAGCTTCCGCAGCTCGTCGAGCGCCCGAGCCCACCGGGCCGGGCGGGGGAGCGGTCGCGCCGGGCCGGTTGGGCTATCCCCTAACGGAAATTATACGGGTCCCTGCAGGTTGCCGATCGGACCGGGAACGGCGTCGCCCGCGCAATCCGGACGCTGGAAGGGTCCGTGCCGCTTTCGCCGCAGGCGCGTCCTCGAACGAGGTGTGGGCGCGGGAGTGCACGGCCGAGTGGCGCGCCCCCGCGGACCGGCTGTTGCTCGTCGGGCTTGTCGAGGGGAAGCCGGCGACACACCAAGAAAACATGTTGATAAAGACTGTTGGACTAAACGGTCATGGTGGGTCCCACCTCACCGCCCCGAAGGCATGAAATGGATGACCGTCCGGCAATCGCCTCGGTGCCGTTGTGTAGGCCGCGGCAGAATAGGGGCGGAGGCAGGACAGTGGTCGTTACTGCGGAATGGTGGACGTTTTCCCCGAGACTAAACCCTCGGTGGACACCCAAATCCGGCCAGTATGTCCAGCTGGTCATACTGGCCGTCATGACCAGCGCCGCGTTATGACAAGTAGCGGCGGCGCGGTCCGGTGGTGGCCGGGGTTGAGGGGTTCCGGCGCTTTCCATAATCAGAGGCTCGCCAGGAAGGTCAGCAGAGAGGCGTCGGCCTTGAAGCGCTGGGTTCGTTGACCGAGCGGCTCGAGTTTCCGGAGGGCGCGTTCCTTGAGTTGCAGGTCCGCCTCGATGTAGTGATGGGTGGTCTCGAGGCGCTCGTGGCCGAGCCACAGCGCGATGGTCGCCATGTCGACGCCGGCCTGGAGCAGGTGCATGGCGGTGGTGTGGCGGACGATGTGTGGCGACACGCGTTTCGCGGCCAGGCTCGGGCATCGCTGGCGCGCCCGCTGGCAGGCCTGATCGAGCAGATGCGTGACGCCCTGTCGCGTCAAGCGGTCGCCACGCGCGTTGCGGAACGCATAGTCGGGTGTGGCCTCACCTTCCTCGTCGAACCACTGGCGTAGACTGCGGCTGGTTCGGGTCCACAGGGGTACGGCTCGCTCCTTGCGCCCCTTTCCGAAGAGCTGGACGATCGTGGCGGCGCCGAAGCGCACGTGGGAGCGCCGAAGCGCCACGAGCTCGGAGACACGAGCCCCGGTGTTGTACAGGGTCAACAGGAGGACGTGGTCCCGCCGTCCGCCGTGGGTCGAGCGGTCACAGCCGGCCAGGATGGCGTCCATTTCCAGCCGCGTCAGGTAGTGGACCTGTCGTCGTGGCGCGCGCTTGCGGGGAATCGCGAGGACGCGAGACGTCAGGTCGAGGGACTCCGGCGTGCGCAACGCTGCGAAGCGGACGAACGACCGTATGGCGGTCAGACGCGCATTGCGGGACTGAACGCTGTTGGCGCGATTCTTTTCGAGGTGGTCGAGGAACGCCAAGATCACGGGAGCATCGAGGTCGTCGAGCGTGAGCGCGTCGGGCTTCCGCTGGCGGTGTTGATCGAGAAAGGTGAGCAGCAGTCGGAAGGCGTCGCGATAGGCGTTGATGGTCTGGGGGCTGACGCTTCTCTGTTGCATGAGATGGTCGGCGAAGAACGCACGGAGCAACGGGCCGAGCGGGACGGGGGCGATCATGGCGCCACCTTCCCGTCGACGAACGCCTCGAACCGGGCGGCGGCCGGTTCGAGCACGGGCGGGGTGGCCGTCAGATACCAGTAGGTGTTTTGCGGGCTTACGTGGCCGAGGTAGACGGCGAGCACGGGGAGCCGATCGCGGACTACGACCCCTTGCTGCGCCCAGGCGGCGAGGCGGCTCACGGCGAAGCTGTGGCGCAGGTGGTGCAGGCTGACGCCGCGGGTGCCGACCGGCCCGCGCAGCCCGAGCCGGCGGGCCAACTGCACGAAGGTCCGGGCGAGGACGTGGTAGTTGAGTCTGGTGCCGCGTTCGGATACGAAGAACGCGCTGCACAGGCCGTCGTAACCGAGAGCGCGGCGTTGCTCCGCGTAGGTCCGCAGCGCGGCGGCGGTCGTGGGATGAAGCGGCACGAGGCGCGACTTCCGGAACTTGGTGCGTCGAATCTGCAGGCACGGAAGGGCGTCGACGAGATCGACATGATCGATGTCGAGGCGGATCGCCTCGCTGGCGCGGAGCCCACAGCTCGCCAGTAGCCCGATCACGGTGGCGACGGTGTGCGGACGTAGCGCGCCGCGTGGACCGAGCGAGCGGGCGGCTTCCATCAGGGCGAGGATCTCGTTGGGGTCCAGGATGCGCGGCGTGGGACGCTTGCTCGTGCGAACCAACCCGGTGCCGGGCACGTCGATTCCAGGTTCGGCGGCGCGCACCATCCTGAGAAATCCCCGCACGATGCTCAACCGCCGCACGTGCTGGCTCTCGGTGCTCGCCGAGGCCCACTCAACGGCAACCTGCGCGACCGGGACGTCGTGGCCGCGCCGTTCGAGATGCTCGACGAAGTCCTGCAGGAGGTGCGCTTCCTGTCGCATGGCGAAGCCGACGGCGCGGCGCAGCGCCACGTAAGTCTGCAAGTACCGTTGCCAAGCCTCGCCGGTCATCGTGCACCTCCGGGCCATGGCAGGGCGATTGTGGCCAGGGCTTCCCGGTCCAGCTTCGCGTAGATGGTTGTGGTGCGCAGGCGGGCATGGCCCAGCAGATCCGCAACGGTCTTCATCGGCACATCCCGGCGCACCATCTGGGACGCGAAGGTGTGTCGGAAGACGTGGGCGCCCGGCCGCGGAACGGTGACGCCAGCGCGGCGCAGCGCTCGCTGGGCGATATCCGTCACGTTTCCGCCGTTGAGTTGCCGATACGGGGGCCGAGCCGTTGCGAAGATCATGTCAGGCGGGCTGGTCGGGGGCCGGGAGCGCAACGCGGCGACCAAGGTCTCGCCGATGTCGGCGGGCAGTGGCAGCCGTCGCTCCCGTCCCCCTTTGCCGGCTACACGAACGATCCCGTTGTGCCAGTCGACGTCGTCCACCGCGAGGGCGGCGACCTCGCCTGCCCGGAGGCCAAGCCGGATCAACAGCAGCAGGATGGCGCGGTCGCGAAGCCCGCTCGGACGCGTGTCGTCCACCGCGGCCAGCACCCGCTGGACGTCTTCGGCGGCGACGGCGCGGGGCAGCGCGGCGTGCGTCCACTGGCGGATGGTCGGCACGGCGCCGTCGATGCCGGCTGGAATCACACCGCGGGTGGCGAGGAAGCGCAGAAACGCCCGGGTGGCGGTGACAGGGCTCCGCCGCGTCGATGGACCGAGCCGGTTGGCTTGCGTCTGCACGAACGCGGCGATCGTCGGCACGGTGAGCCGGGACCAGTCGGGCGTCGGCGTCCCCGCGCACTCGGCAAGAAGGGCTGCAGCATAGCGCCGGTACATCCGCCGCGTCCCGACGACCAAGCCGTGCACATGCACGAGGTGATCGTCGAAGCTCTGCAACCACTGGTCGGTCTCGCATCGGGCCGCGACCGGCCGGCGGCGCGCCGCCACTTCCCGTGTCCACAGGTGTACAGCCAACAGACGGACGCCGCTTGCCACCTCCGACGGCCGGCCGCTCGGGCGCGTCGAGGACGGTCTCCGCGACAGCCCCCGGACGAAGCGACTGACCAGCGTCTCGTCGATGTCAGTCGCCGCGACGCCCTGCTGATCCAGCCACCGGCTGAAGATCGCGGCGGCTCGAACATACTGGCGGATGGTGCTCGTCGCGTACTCGCGCCCCGCGAGTACGTCGACGAAGTCGTCGACCCAGCGACCCAGCGGTCCTGACCGGATCTGCTCGCAGATGCGTGGGTTAACCGAGTGGGTTTCAAGCATGGTCTCCTCCTCGGTCCCGTCTGGGGACCCTCAGAAGACCATGCGTACTATGTCAAGCTCGCCGCGATGCCAACGGCCGCCATGTCGGCAGAAAACAACGTCGTCTGACGGCTACTTGTCATAACGCGGCGCTGGTCATGACGGCCATTAGTGGACAGTTGAAAACCGGCCATTTCCGATAGCGGTCCGAGACGTTGACGCCGGTCGGGAACTACGTGTTCCTGCCCGGCATGAGCAACGTCTTGACTGAAGAGAAGCGACAACAGGTCCTCGCGCTGGGACGCCTCGGCTGGTCGCTGCGACGGATCGAAGGAGCCACCGGGGTCCGGCGGGAGACGGCCAGCAGCTACCTGAAGGCGGCCGGCCTGACGGTGCGGGGCCGTGGCCGGCGTTCCTCGCGGCCGGCAAAACCGGCCATTTCGTCGGAGGTGTCCACCGACTCTTCGCGGGCGCCGTCGGCCGGCACGGGGACGGGTGACGCCGCGCCCGCGTCCGGAGACCGCCCCAGCCGCGCGCCGCAGGCGAGCGCCTGCGAGCCCTACCGCGAGCTGATCGCCGAGGCCGTCGGCCGGGGGCGCAACGCCATGGCCATCTGGCAGGACCTGGTCGATGGCCATGGCTTCCCGGCTGGTTATGCAAGCGTACGGCGCTTCGTCTCGACGCTCCGGCAGCAGCCCACCGTCGAGGCGCGGGCCGTCATCACGACGGGCCCGGCCGAAGACTATGTTGACCCCCGCGTTATGTTGAGCCCCCAGTAGATCCGCCTCGTTTACCGCGTCCGCGCCACTGCTGTCGTTGGTCTGCTTTCCATAATCCCTCCTTCGTTGACGGCGATTCCCGCCCCGAGGAGGAGGACCCCGTGCTCAGCAGATTCTTTCCGGCGGACCGGTTGGACAGCTATCGCACCTCTCCGTACAAGGACCGCATCGATCGGATCGGCCAGCGTCTGGTCGAGCAGCGGTACCACCCTGAGGTCACGGCGCAGCATCTGCGAGAGTGGCTGCAGGTGACGCGCTACCTCCAGGCGCAGGAGCTTCGGCTCCCGCTCGCCCTCGACGCCCCGGAGGTAGCCCAGTACGTGACGGACCGAGTCATCGGGCTCAGCGCCAGTCGAACGCGCTTCGTGTCGGCGGCCGTTCGGATCTTCCTGGACGCTGACGAGCACGGATACTGTCGTCGCCGCATCGGTCGGGTGCCGCAGCCCGCGCCGGCCTGGTCGAGGTCGGCGGTGGCCGCGTACACCACGTTCCTGCGCTCCCATCGCGGGTTGGCCCCACGGACCGTCGGCAAGCGGGAGTGGCAGCTCACGCGCTTCGCGGCGCACCTCGAGCAGGACGGCGTGACCCGGCTCGCCGCCATCACGCCCCGTCACATTCAGGACTTCCTCATCCGGCTGCGGACACAGGCCGTCGCCACGCGCCTGACCTACGTGTCGACACTGCGCAGCTTCTTCCGGTGGGCCGCGATGGAGGGAGCGCTTCCCCGCGACCTCAGTGCGGCCGTGCCGCCGCCCCGTCAGTTCAAGCAGCGTGGCCTGCGGGATGCCCTGACCGAGGGCGAGGTGACTCGCCTTCTGGACGGCGTCGATCGCTCGTCGGCAATCGGCCGTCGTGACTACGCCGTCTTGCTGCTCGCGGCCCGGTACGGCCTGCGTCCGTGCGACCTCCGGCAGCTCCGCCTCGACGCCGTCGACTGGCGGGAGGGCGTATTGTCGATCACCCAGGCCAAGACCGGCCGCGTCCTCACCCTGCCGCTGCTCCCCGACATCGCTGACGCCCTGATCGCCTACCTCCGGGACGGCCGGCCAGCGACGACATCGCGGCAGGTGTTTGTCCGGCACAAGGCGCCCTTCGAGCCGTTCGTCGCCGCGAACAACCTGGCCGCGATCATGCGGCAGGCCCTGCGCCGCGTCGGGCTCGAACAGCGGGACGGACGCCGCGGACTCTACCTCCTGCGCCACACGTTGGCGACTCGGATGCTCGCCAGCGGCAGTCCGCTCAAGCGCATCGGAGATGTCCTCGGGCACGCGTCCACCGACACCACCATGGAGTATGTGTCTGTCGATCTGACGGCTCTGCGACGCGTGGCGATCAGCGAAACGGAGGTGCGTCCATGACGGCGGGAACGTGCAGGCCGCACTCGACGTGGTCGTCCCCGCTGGCCGCCGCGCTGCAGCGGTTTCTCGAGGGCAAACGGGCCGCGGGCTATCGCTACCGTGCCGAGGCCGAGACGCTGAGCGTACTCGACCGTTTCCTCGGCGAGACCCTCTCGCCGACCGACCCAGTGATCACCAGCGCCATCGTGCGCGCTTTCGTGGCTCGGCGCGGGACCGAATCGGAGACCACGCGGGCGCATCGGCTGGCGCTGATCAGGGAGGTGTGTCGCTTCCTGGCACTCGACGACCCGCGGACGTTCGTGCCTGCGGCACGATTCTTGGGCATCCAGCACCGCACCGGCGTGCCGCGTGTCCTCTCGCTCGATGAAGGCCGCCGGTTTCTCGACGCCTGCGACACCCTCGACCGGCCCCGCAGCTCGCCGCGGCGCGAACTCGTCCTCCGGACGCTGCTGGTCCTGCTGTACCTCACGGGGTTGCGGGCCGGCGAAGGCCTTCGCCTCACCCTGGCGGACGTCGATCTGGAGACCGCGGTGCTCCGCATTCGCGACACCAAGTTCGGCAAGTCCCGACTCGTGCCCGTGGCCGCCGACGTCGCGGCTCGACTCGCGCACTGTCGAGACACGGTCACGGACGAGCTCGGAGAGCGGACACCGGGCGAGCCCTTCTTCCCGGCGCCATCCGGCCAGCCGTACTCGCTCTCGGCCCTGCGTAGCGCCTTCCACGCGGTCCTGGTCGCCGCGGGGATTCCTCGCTGGCAGGGCGGGCGATCATTGCGGCTGCACGACCTCCGGCACTCGTTCGCCGTCCTCCGCCTGACCCTGTGGTACCGCCAGCAGGCTTCACTCGGAAACCTCCTGCCGGCGCTGGCCACCTACCTCGGACATGTGGGCATCGCCAGCTCCCAGCGCTACCTCCAGCTGACCGAAGACATCGCCGCCGACCTCACGCACCGCTACGCGGTGCGCTGCGGGCACCTTCTTTCCGACGGAGGGCGTCGATGACCACCCACGACCTCGCGCCCTTCGTCACGACGTTCTTCACGCGGCATCTCCCGGCCGAGCGAAACGCCAGCCCGCATACCATCGCCGCGTATCGCGATACCCTCAAGCTCCTGCTGCGCTTCCTGGCCGCATCGATGCATCGTTCCGCCGCCGCATTGCACGTCGAAGACCTCACGCCCGATCGGATCCTCGCGTTCCTGGACGACCTCGAGACCGTTCGGCGCAACACCATTCGCACGCGCAACGCCCGGCTCGCCGCCATCCACAGCTTCTTCCGCTACGTGCTCGACTCCGAGCCCGCCCTCGCGTTGCCCTGTCAACGCGTGCTCGCCATCCCCGTGAAGAAGGCGCCACGTCCCGTGCTCGGCTACCTCAGCGATACCGAGCTGGCGCACGTACTCGCGCAGATCGATCGCTCGACGCAGGTCGGCGAACGCGACTACCTCCTGGTGGCCCTCCTCTACGACACCGGAGCGCGCATCCAGGAACTCCTGGATCTGGCTCCGTGCGATGTCCGATTCGCCCCACCCCCGTTTGTCCGGCTCTTCGGCAAGGGCCGGCGCGAACGGCTCACGCCCCTGCTGCCGCAAACCGCTCGGCTGGTGCGACGCTTCCTCGCCGCGGCAGGACGCCGCGAAGATGACACAGCGCCACTGGTCCAGAACCGGAACCGGCAACGCCTCACGCGTCACGGCGCACGCTACCTCCTGGAGAAGTACGTGAAGCGCGCCCAGGCTTCGCTCCCGAGTCTCGCTCGGACCCGCATCACTCCTCACACGTTCCGCCACACCAAGGCGATGCATCTCCTCCAGTCGGACATCCCGCTCGTCACCATCAAGGACTTCCTGGGTCACGCCGACGTGAAGTCCACGGAGGTCTACGTCCGGAGCGACCTCGCGATGAAGCGCGAAGCCTTGGACCGCGTCGGCACCCCAATCCGGGTCGGGCCCAAGCCGCGTCGGCTCTCCAAGGACCTCCTCGACTGGCTCGATTCCCTGTAGGGATTATGTGGAGTGCAAGGCGTCCACGAGGCGGGCAGGAGACGCTCCTGATCGGCCTCGCTCTCAAGGCTCAACATAACGCGGGGGTCAACATAGTCTTCGTTGCACTAAACCGCTTCGCGGTAGACGCTGAATCGACCCGCCGACTCTGAGGCGTCCGGCCAGCCTGTCCCACCGCTGCAGCCGGCCCTCCGTCCTGCCATACGCTCCTCTGCGAGCGCCTGGAATCCCCCAGGGCCTTCGCAGAGGAGCGTCTCATGACATCTCTTCGTCAACGCATGCTCGAAGACATGCAGGTGCGGCAGCTGTCGTCGTGCACCCAACGCACATACGTCGAGACCGTCGCGCGGTTCGCTCGCCACTTCGACCGCTCGCCGGCGCGCCTCGGTCCCGAGGAGATTCGCGACTACCAGGTGTACCTGACCAACGAACGCGGCCTCGCTCCGAGCTCTCTGATCGTCGCCGTGTCGGCGCTCCGGTTCCTCTACCGGGTCACGCTCCAGAAGCGGTGGGCCTTCGACGACGTGATCCCCGTGCCGAAGAAGCCCCGGTCCTTGCCGGTCGTGCTCAGCCGCGACGAGGTGATGCAGTTTCTCGAGGCGGTGAAGGCCGCCAAACATCACGCCATCCTGACCACGTGCTACGCCGCCGGCCTGCGCATCTCCGAGGCCGTCCGCCTCACGGTGTCCGCCATCGACAGCGAACGGATGGTGCTCCGCGTCGAGAAGGGCAAGGGGCAGAAGGACCGCTACGTGATGCTCTCGCCGAAGCTGCTGGCGGTTCTGCGCGCCTGGTGGCACGTCGACCGGCCGCGGCACTGGCTCTTTCCCGGCGAGCCCCCGGAAGCACCAATCACTCCGGGGGCGGTCGGGCGCGCCTGCCACGTCGCCGCCCGCCGCGCGCGCATGGCCAAGCCGGTATCGCCACACGCGCTCCGCCATGCGTTCGCTGTCCATCTCCTCGAGGCGGGCACCGACCTGCGCACGATTCAGCTCCTGCTCGGGCATCGGAGCCTGCAGACCACGGCACGCTACCTGCGGGTCGCGACCACCACCGTCTGCTCGACCGCGAGTCCGCTGGACCTCCTCCCACGGCCCGCATCGGAACGCACCCCGGACGTCGACTGAGCGACGGCCGTGTCACGCGCCGCGCTCACCGTGGCGGAGGTCTTCCGCCGCTACGGCGATGCCTTCCGGACCGAGGTCGGGGCCGCTCTCTCGACGGCGCAGCGCCGCGTGATGACGGCCATCGAGCAGTGCCGCACCGCCGCCCTTGGCGGCCACGTCGAGCAGTGTGACCACTGCGGTCATCGGCGCGTCTGGTACAACTCGTGTCGCAACCGCCACTGTCCGACCTGTCAGTCGCTGGCCCGCGCCGCGTGGCTCGACCGGGCGCCGGGCGGACCTGCTTCCCACGGAATACTTCCACGTCGTCTTCACCGTGCCGCCGGCGGTCGCCGAGATCGCCACCCAGAACAAGGCCGTGGTCTACGGTCTCCTCTTCCGCGCCGTCGCCGAGACGCTCCGCACCATAGCCGCCGACCCCCGCCACCTCGGCGCCGAGATCGGCTTCTTCGCCGTCCTCCACACCTGGGGACAGACGCTCGTCCATCATCCGCATCTACATTGCGTCATCCCGGGTGGGGGCCTCGCAAGCGACGGCAGCGGCTGGGTTTCCTGCCGCCCCGGCTTCTTCCTGCCGGTCCGGGTCCTCTCGCGCTACTTCCGTCGGGTTCTCCTCCAGGCGCTGCAGGACGCCTTCGAGTCCGGACAGCTGCGCTTCGCCGGCCGGCTGCAGCCCCTCAGCGACCCCGGGCGTTTCGCCGAGCACCTCCGCCCGGCCCGCGAGGCCGAATGGGTGGTCTACGCGAAGCCACCCTTCGCCGGCCCCGAACAGGTCCTCGACTACCTCGGTCGCTATACCCACCGGGTCGCCATCGGCAACCAGCGCCTGTGCAGCCTCGACGACGGCTCCGTGCGCTTCCGCTACACCGACTACCGCCGGGCCGGCGCGTCCCGCCAGAAGACCATGACGCTGACCGCGACCGAGTTCATCCGCCGCATGCTCCTCCACGTGCTCCCGCCCGGCTTCCACCGCATTCGCTACTACGGCTTCCTCGCCAATCGCAACCGCGAGCAGAAGCTCACCGAGTGCCGGCGCCTGCTGAACGCGCCCCCGCTACCCTCGGCCGAGCACGCCGGCTCCGCCACAACCGACTATCGCGAGCGCTACGAGGCGCTGACCGGTCGCTCGTTGCGGCAGTGTCCCCGGTGCGACGACGGGCACATGCACGTCGTCGACTGCCTCGCCGGCCAGTGGGCGTCTCCGGCCCTCCTGGATTCGTCGTGACGAGGCCCACCGACGCCCGCCAGGCACCCTCCGCAGTTCCCGGGGTTCCCGGGCCGGTCGAGGTGTATCTCCGACGCCCAACCACGGCCGCGGGACGGTCTTCGTGGCTATCCTCACCCACCGCGGTCGGCCGGCAACGACCACGAACAGCTCCGTGGTCCGCACCCCAGCAGCGTCTCCCGACCATGCAACGCCCATAGCCGAGCAGCGGAGCAGCGGTTCAGTCCAACCCATCCTTAAGTCACCGGCGCGGCAATGCGTCTTGCCACTGGCCGGCCGTTCGCCGCCGCGCCGCCAACCTAAGAATGCTCTGCATTATCGCGTACTTCTGGACGTGACCCTGCGGCACCTCGCCCCACCATCGCGCCGGACGGCATGCCGTTTTTGCCACCGACGAGGTCTCTCTTCGCCTGCGTCGTCAATTCCCACACCCGCCGGGCCTGCCGACGGGCCATCCGGCGCTTCATCGACTGGTACGAGCTCCAGAACCTCGAACTGGGCAGGGTCACCCCCAGGCGCGGCCGGGCGCTTCATCGAGGAGCTGCCGGGATCGGTCGCCGCCAAGAACCCAGGCCCGCCCTCAAGCAGTTCGGAGACCGACTCGGCCGACGCCGGCGACGGTGACACGGAAACATCGTCGAGCGGATCTCGGTCTGAAAGCCGCTGGCTCGGCTACCCCGGGGCGGGACCGCCAAACGGGCAGCGGGCGCGGCCGGGGCGGCCGTTCAACGCCTTCGACCTGGCCACCGTCCTCGTCACCCGATCAGCGGCGGCGCGGCCGCGGGCGCTCGTGTTCGACTAGGGGCGTGGGCGAAACCGGGTCTCGGTGCAGCTGCTGAAGTCGATGACCCCCAGCATGTTCTGCTGCAGGGCTCGGAACTCCTCGTCGCCCATGAGGATGTCGTTGAAGTCCTGGCGCATCTCGGGATCGGGGTGCTGCTCGCTGAAAAGCATCTGATTGACGGGCCGCTCGATGTTCTGAAAGCCGGTCATCCACCGGCCGGTCGTCGCCGTCATCTCCGCGCCGGGGTACTTCCTCCCGACGAGGTCGACCATTTCCCGTGCGAGCGCCGCGGCGGCGGCGTCCTGCCCCGGTTCGATGTTGCAGATGCGGCGGAAGACGAACGGGCGTTCGGCCTGTGGTGCGACCTCCCCCCACGCGGCCCGGATCGGGGTGCTGCTCGCTGAAAAGCATCTGATTGACGGGCCGCTCGATGTTCTGAAAGCCGGTCATCCACCGGCCGGTCGTCGCCGTCATCTCCGCGCCGGGGTACTTCCTCCCGACGAGGTCGACCATTTCCCGTGCGAGCGCCGCGGCGGCGGCGTCCTGCCCCGGTTCGATGTTGCAGATGCGGCGGAAGACGAACGGGCGTTCGGCCTGTGGTGCGACCTCCCCCCACGCGGCCCCCGCGGCGCCGAGCAGCACGACAGCGACGATGACGGTCCTCATGGAGATCCTCCCGGGAGTGTCGTCTCATTCCAGCTTGGCGATTTCGACGGCTCCCAAGCGCTGACCCGCAATTACGGCAGGGCCAGCGCGACGAGCTGCTCGCGCGCGTCTCCGCCGCCGACGGCGAGGACGATGTACTGCCGGCCGTCCGCCAGGTAGCTGATCGGGGCCGACGACGACCGTGCCGGCAGCTCCATCTCGAACAGCTCGTAGCCGGTGTCCTTGTCGAACGCGCGCAGCCGGTTCGACTCGATGCCCTGGCCGATGAAGAGCAGCGTCTTCGTCAGGAGGGGGCCGCCGCTCTTCTCGTAGTTGCCGAGGGGCGGCAGGTCCATGCCGCGCAGCGCCTCGTGGTCGCGAGGACCGCCGCCGAGGGGCACGCTCCACAGCCTGTCGCCGGCGTTCATGTCCAGCGCCGCGAGCTGCGAGTAGGGCGGCTTGAAGAGGGGGAGGCCCCGCGGACCCGGCAGGTTGCTGACCCGCGGCCGGATCGTCAGGTCCGACCGGGCGGGGTCGCCCGGCTCCATCACCACGAACGAGAAGTGGGCCCAGCTCGGCACATAGAGCCGTCCGGTCTCGGGGTCGAAGGCGGCGCCCCACCAGTTGGCGCCTCCGCTCCAGCCCGGCCGCACGATGTTGCCGCCCAGCGCCGGCGGGGTGTAGAGCGGACCGGCCGTGTGTCTGCCGTAGATATCGAGCGCCTCGGCCCGCAGGTCGTCCGTGAAGTCGATCAGGTCCTCTTCGAGGGACCCGTTGGTCAGGTAGAGCGGCGGTTTCGTCGGATACGGCTGGGTGGGCGAGGTGCGCTCGCCCGGCACCGTCGACGGCGGGACCGGACGCTCCTCGATGGGCCAGATCGGCTCGCCGCTCGCCCGGTCGAACACGAACGTGAACCCCTGCTTGGTGATCTGGGCGACCGCCTCGATCTCGCGTCCGTCGACGGTGATGTCGATCAGGTTGGGCGCCGCCGGCAGGTCGTAGTCCCACACCGTGTGGTGCACGAACTGGAAGTGCCACACCCGCTCGCCGGTCTCGGCGTCGAGGCAGACGAGCGAGTTCGCGAACAGGTTGTCGCCGGGGCGGTGCCCGCCGTAGTAGTCGGTCACCGGCGAGCCGATGGGCAGGTAGACGTAGCCGAGCTCGGGGTCGGCGCTCATGTTCGACCAGACGTTGGCCCCGCCGGCCCGCTTCCACGAGTCGTTGCCCCAGGTCTCGTGGCCGAACTCGCCGGGCTGGGGGATGGTGTGGAAGATCCACTTCATCTCGCCGGTCCGGATGTCGTAGCCGCGGACGTGCCCCGGCGGCGCCTCCTGGCGGCCGGTGCCCTCGGTGATGGCCGAGCCGACCACGACGGTGTCGCCGGCCACGAGGGGGGCCGAGCTGACCGCGTACTGGCTCGTGTCGATGGTGCGGCCGAGCCCCCGCGTGAGGTCGACGCGGCCGTTGCGGCCGAAGTCGGGGTCCGGCTCGCCGGTCTTCGCGTCGACCGAGACCAGCCACGTCCGCCCGCCCGCGTAGAGCAGCCGGGCGTCCTCGCCGTCCGACCAGTAGGCGAGCCCCCGCGACAGGAAGCCGTGCACGGCGGGGCGGCCGTCGAGGTAGAGACCGGGGTCGTAGCTCCAGATCGTCTTCCCGGTCACCGGGTCGATCGCCGCGA
Organism: Vicinamibacterales bacterium; assembly: GCA_965206705.1. Taxonomy (GTDB): domain Bacteria; phylum Acidobacteriota; class Vicinamibacteria; order Vicinamibacterales; family UBA8438; genus JAJEEA01. The sequence goes on from CBDBKJ010000005.1 coordinate 573,009, forward strand.
CCTGCCCGAGGTTGGTGGTAGCGTAGAGCACCCCGTCCACCACCAGGGGGGTGACCTCGTAGGCGTAGGTGCGGAACCGCGGTCCGTCGCCGATGACCGGGTTATCCGCCCGCAGCCTCTCGTCGACCGATGTCCAGGTCCAGGCGATGCGGAGCTGGTCGACGTTGTCCGCCGTGATCTGGTCGAGCGGCGTGTACTTCGTGTGGCCGGGGTCGCCGCCGTAGAAGCGCCACTCCTTCGGGTCGGCGCCGGTCTGGGCCCGCGCCTCCCGGGGCGCCAGCCCCGCCGCGGTCACGAGCACCAGCATCCCGACCAAGCCGCGTGTCGCCGTTCTCGCACCGATCCATCTCATGAGCAACCCCTCCCGTGTCCCGCGGATAGGATCTTACGCCAGCGAGGACCGTCGCACGTGACCCATATCGAGATCAGAGGCGCCCGCACCCACAACCTCAAGGGCATCGACGTGGACGTGCCGAAGCACCGGCTCGTGGCCTTCACCGGCGTGAGCGGCAGCGGCAAGTCGTCCCTCGTCTTCGACACCATCTGCACCGAGGCGCAGCGCCAGCTCGTCGAGACGTTCAGTACCTATGCTCGCCGGCGCCTGCCGCAGCTCACCCGTCCGCCGGTCGGCGCGATCCGGAACATCTCGCCGTGCATCGTCATCGACCAGAAGCGCCTCGGCGCCAGCAGCCGCAGCACCGTCGGCACCGTCACCGAGGTCTACACCTACCTGCGGATGCTGTTCTCGCGCTGCGGACGGCCGCACGTCGGCTGGTCGCACCGGTTCTCGTTCAACCATCCCGACGGCATGTGTCGGGCCTGCAAGGGGCTGGGGAAGCGCATCGCGGTCGACGTCGACAAGCTGCTCGACCTCGACCGGAGCGTGCGGGAGGGGGCCATCCGCCACCCCGGGTACGACGTCGGCAAGTGGTACTGGCGCGAGATCGTCCATGCCGGGGTGGTCCCGGTGGACAAGCCGCTCCGCCGGTTCACCGCGGCCGAGATGCAGCGGCTGCTGTGGGCGGACGGCGTACCCGTCGAGCACGTCTACAACGGCGAGACCTACGAGCGGACCTTCGACGGTGTGGCCCGCAAGCTCGAGCGCCTGCACGTCGACAAGGACGAGGACCAGATACCGGAGGTGCGCCGGCAGGCCTACCGGCGGCTGTTCACGGCCCGCACGTGCCCGGACTGCGGCGGCGCCCGGCTCAACGCCGAGGCGCTGGCGGTGGAGCTGGCCGGAGGCTGGACCATCGGGCGGCTCGTCGAGAACGAGCTCACGGACCTGGACGGGGTGCTGACGGACCTGGGGGAGGGTGACGAATACGCGCCGATCCGCGACGTCGTCGCGACGCTGGTCGGGAAGATGCGGCGCACGCTGCGGCACCTCATCGACATCGGCGTCGGCTATCTGTCGCTCAATCGGGGCGTGCCCACCCTGTCCGGCGGCGAGAGCCAGCGCGTCAAGATGGCCCGCCAGCTCGACTGCGACCTCGTCGACCTCGTCTACATCCTCGACGAGCCCACCGTCGGGCTCCATCCCCGGGACATCGACCACCTCGTCGCGATGCTTCACCGGCTGCGCGACCAGGGAAACTCGGTGCTCGTCGTCGAGCACGACCCCGCGGTCATCCGCGCGGCCGACTGGATCGTCGACATCGGCCCCCGCGCCGGCGACGGCGGCGGCGAGGTGGTCTTCTCCGGGCGCCTGGCCGGCCTGAAGCGCGCCGGCGGCGCGACGGCGCGCGCCCTGAGGCGCAAGGTCGCCCGGGCGAGGCGGAGCCGCCGACCATTCAGCGACACGTTCCACGTCGCGGAAGCCGGCTCCAACAACCTGCGCAACGTCTCCGTCCGGATACCGAAGGGCGTGCTGACGTGCGTCACCGGGGTCGCCGGATCCGGCAAGAGCTCGCTCGTGGCGGAGCTCATCGACACGCTCCGGGGCCCCGGCGGGTGCGGGGCCGTCGTCGTCGACCAGCGGCCCGTCGGCCGCTCGTCCCGATCCAACCCGGCCACCTACGTCGGCGTGTTCGACGCCATCCGGCGGACGTTCGCCGCCGCCAACCGCGTCTCCCCGGCGCTGTTCAGCTTCAACGCGAAGGGGTCATGCCCGGAATGCAAGGGCCGGGGCTTCCTCCAGGTCGAGCTGTCGTTCCTCGACGACGTTCGCCTCGACTGCAAGGCCTGCGGCGGCCGGCGCTATCGCGAGGAGGTTCTCGAGCTGACCTGGCGCGGCCGTTCCATCCACGACGTGCTGGAGATGACGGTTTCCGACGCCCTGGCGTTCTTCGCGTCCGTCGACGACGGAAAGGCGCGAGCCGGCGCCATTGCGCGCGGACTGCAGCTGCTCGTCGACGTGGGCGTCGGCTACCTGCGCCTGGGACAGTCGCTGTCCACCCTGTCCGGCGGCGAGGCGCAGCGTCTCAAGCTCGCCTCGGAGCTGACGAAGACGGGCAACGTCTACGTCATGGACGAGCCCACGACGGGTCTCCACCCGGCCGACATCGACCGCCTGCTCGGCATCCTCGACCGGCTCATCGCCGGCGGCAACACCGTCGTCGTCGTCGAGCACAACCTCGACGTCATCGCCGCCGCCGACTGGATCGTCGACCTCGGACCCGAGGGGGGCAGGGACGGCGGGGCGGTTGTGGCGGAAGGCACTCCGGAGGCGGTCGCCGCGCAGCACGCGGTCAGCCATACCGGGCGCTACCTGAAGGAGTGGTTGGGGTTGTAGGACCGATGCCCGGCTCCCCACTGCGGAATCGACCGTGTGGTCGAGGGGGCGGGAACAGAAACGCGAACCTGTGTGACACCTCCACGGATTGCCCCTTGACGCCGCTCTTCTGAATGGCCATTCTCAGTACGGGGCGTGTGGTTGAGGAACGCGTGATGACAACCCGCAAGATCGCGATCGATGTCCCGGAGAGCGTGCTGTTGGCCGAGAAGACCGATGAGCGCTCGTTCGCCCGTGAGCTGCGCATGCTGGCGGCGGTCAAGCTGTACGAGCTCGGCCGCCTGTCGTCGGGTCGAGCCGCCGAGCTGGCCGGGATGCCGCGCGTGGAGTTCCTCCTGACGCTTGGTCGCTACCAGGTCTTTCCCCTAGAGGCGGAATTGGCTGACCTGGAGCGGGAGCGTGACTGACGTCACGATCAGCAACACGTCGCCGCTGCTGTACCTGCATCGTATCGAAGCCCTGCATTGGTTGCCCAGACTCTTCGAAGAAGTGTGGATTCCCGATGCCGTCGCGCAGGAATTGGCTGAAGGCCGACGACGGGGATACGACGTTCCCGAGCTGCAACGCTACGAGTGGCTGACTCTCACTGAACCTCGCATTGTCTCGCCACAATGGCTGAATCTGGATTTGGGTGCAGGAGAGCTGGCGGTACTGACATTGGCTCTGGAGCACCCGGCATGCACGGTTCTACTGGATGACAGACAGGCGCGACGTATTTCACGGAGCGGGTCATCACCCACCTGGATCGGCTGGAAGGAGCCGGCATGTGGATGTCGGCCAAGATCAGGCGCCGCGTACTCGCACTCGCCGGTGAAGGCGACGCGGAAGAAAGCGATCGCCAATGAGTAACCGCGTTTGCCGCGACCTGCTCGTGCTGCTGCCGCGTCCACGAGCGGCGGGACCCTACCGGTGCCGGCCGGCCGAAACACCGTCACGGCGCTGTCAGGCGTCCGCGACCAAGGTCACGGCGTGCGGGTCTTCGACCCACTTCGAGGCGTCGAGCACTTCCAGCGAGACGAGGAAGCCATCCTCGCCGTAGTCGAGAATCACACCGGGCTTGTCTTCATCGCTCTCGGCCACGGGCGCGCTGCGCAGGATGAGCGTGAGCGTGTCCGTTTCCTGGTCGTAACGCGCCTTCATTTCACCCTCCAGTACTTCCCGACCTTCGTCGTACGGTACGCCGTTACGACCAGGTCGGCATCGCGACCGACATCGACGAACACCCGAATCAGATACCCTCGTCCGGTGGCCGGGTCGACCCGCCGTGACTGCCGGACCTCCCGACTTGCGTCGAGGGGGACTACCTGCTCCGGAGAGCGCGCGATTTCAAGGATAACCCCATCGGCGATGTTCCGCTGCGCGGCTTGGCGACGGGCGTGAGTGCTCAACCGGATGGGGCGCATGCGGCTTACCTGTCCAGACTGGACGTGTTCGGCCGCCTTGCCCAGCGCAGCGCGGAGCTGGCGGCCACCGCCATCATCGCCGCCAGAACGTTGAACAGCATGTCGACGGGGTCGAACACGCGGCTGGGCAGCAGCAGTTGGATGTACTCGTCGAGCACCCCGACCAGGCCGGCCGCCAGCACCGCGAGCAGCGCGGGCGCCGGGACGCGGCGGCCCCGGCTCGCCCGCTCGGTGAGGGCTTCGTGGATGAACAACGCCACCACCCCGTACTCGATGAGGTGCGAGCGCTCGGTCGGGATGGACATCCGGACGAACACCAGGATGTAGGCGGCGGCGACGCCCAGGGCGACGCCGATCTCGGCGCCGCCCGGGCGCGTCCGCAGCCCTTGCGTCACGACGGCCGCCAGCACCAGGAGGCAGCAGAGCATGAAGAGGGCCGCGCCCAGGCTGCTGTCGCCCAGCGCCGCGGCCAGCGTTCGCGCGAGGCCGAGAGTGGAGTAGATCGCCGCTACGACGGCCAGCGTCCAGGCCCAGAGGCGCCGCTCCCGATCGGAGGTGAAGCGCGGAGAGAAGGCGATCACGATAGCGCGTCACCGGGACAGGCGCGCGCCAGCACCGGCGCCCACGCCGGCGCCGGTGCCGCAGAGACGCGCAGACTCCGAGAGCGACCCCAGGGCCAGGTGCGCCGCGCCGCGGTAGTAGTCGGTCTCGGCGTGCTTCTCGACGAGGACGAGGCAGGCGGGCGCCCACGCGAGCAGGTGGTCCTGCAGGAAGTCCTTCTGGGTCCGGAAACAGGTGGCGAGCTGCGCCGTGTCGTCCCGGGCCGCGGCCCCGGCGGCGAGGTCCGACAGGGTCGCCACGAACGCCAGCTCGAGCCCGAGGTGGTCGTCCGGCTCGCGGTGGATGGTCGGCGCCTGCACCCCGAACCGCTGGTAGGTCTCGCGCACCTGCAGGGTGGGCTCCTGGAAGGTGAGCTTCGTCTTGCTGCGGTGGACCGACTCCCAGGGCGGGGCGAGCATCTCGCCGGGCCCGACGAAGAGCCGGTTGAAGTCCCACTCGAGCGCGCCGAGCCGGGCCGGGTCCCAGCCCGCGCAGAACGCGCCCAGCAATGCCAGCCCCGCCGCGGTCCTCTTGTCGAGGGACGGGAACGGCCAGGCTTCGAACAGTCGGTCCCCGGCCAGCGCCGCCATCCACTCCGCGCGCGGCGCCTCGTAGAAGCACCGGCCGAGAAAGTGGTAGGCGAGGCCCTGCTCCTCCTGCCGCCGCCGCCACTCGGCGGGTATGGCCCCCGCTTCGCTCGACGGGGGAGCGGTCAAATGCCGACCCTCACCCGCATGGCGTAGAACAGGAAGCGCCCGCACACCTCCGACACGAGGACGAGGCCGAACGCGCCGCACGTGAGGGCGGAAGCGAGTCGACGCGCGGACGGCGGGGACGATCCCCGGATGCTCGCGAGGACTCCGCCGAGCCCCACGGCAGCCGCGCCGAGCAGCCCGAGTCGCAGCAGGAGGACGCCGCCGTAGTCGCCGGTCAGCCGCGCGGCGCTCGCCGCGGCGGCCGGCAGGGGGTCGGCGGCGAGCGCCGCGAGATGGAGGGGCACGACGACGAACTCCACGGCCAGCGCCGCGATGCTGGCCAGCGCGAGTCCGCGCAGGACAGTCGGCGACGTCTCGCCGGTCCGAGCCCGGTCGTCGTCTCCCGGCGCGAGGCCCCGCACGGCCAGCCCGGCCGCCACGCCGAGGATGCCCAGCCGCAGCGCCGTGCCCCCGAAAGCGGCCGGTGTGGCGAAGCTGTTCCAGGCCGGCTGGGCGGGCAGGAGGTAGATGGCGATCTGGCAGCCGACGAACGCCAGCCCTGCCGCCGCCGTGAGCCGTGGCAACCACGTCGCGAACACTGGATGCGCGAGGGACGGGTTCGCTGGGGCCGGATTCGCCGCCGCCGGACCGGCCGCCCGCCTCTTCTCTGCCTTCTGCGCTGAACTCGCCGGCGCCGAGCTCGCCGCGCGCCACTCCTGCGCCGCCAGCGCACCCAACAGCCCGGCGAAGAGGCTCCCGAAGACGATCTCGCGGCTCAGCCACGACGACGAGAAGTTCACGACGGCACGCGCCGCCTGGAGCGGCGTGGAGAGATGAAAGAGGGCCGCGGAGAGGCCGGCCGACAGCACCGCGAGCACGACCAGGAGCGGAACCGGGGCCCGATGACCGGGGCTCCGTGCACTGCCTGAGTGCGCGCGGCGCCGCCGCGACAGATACTGCAGGACCTGCAGGGTGAGGAACGCCCCCACCGCCGCCTGCGTCAGGACCGTGAAGACCACGAGCGACCAGTCGCGCGTCTCCATGCGGGCGTGCGGTCACGCGCGGACGAGCTTGAGCGGGATGAAGCGTATTGCCGGTTTGGTGATGTCGGCGTCGGGCAGCGGTCCGAACTGGTCGGTGGCGCCCTTCTTCGCGGCCACCTCGTCGAGGGTGCCCCACTGCAGGGCCTTGGTCGGGCACGCCTCGGCGCAGGCCGGCCCGCCGGTGCCGGCGTCGATGCGGTGCGAGCAGAAGTTGCACTTCTCCATCTTGCCGGTCTCTTCGCTGAACTGCGGCGCGTCGTAGGGACACGCCCAGGCGCAGAGACGGGCGCCGATGCACTTGCTCTCATCGACGATGACGATGCCGTCGGACCGCTTCGTGATGGCCCCCGAGGGGCAGGCCTCGGCGCAGACGGGGACCTCGCAGTGGTTGCACGACATCGAGACGTGGTACATGTACGGCCCGCCGTCCTGGTCGCCCTCCACCGTCCGGACCTTGCGCCAGCGCGGACCCAGCTCGACCCCGTTCTCGACCTTGCACGCGACCTCGCACGTGCGGCAACCGGTGCAGCGATTGGCGTCGAAGAAGAACGCGACCTGCTTGCTCATGCGGCGTCTCCCTTCGCGACGTCGACCATCGACGAGTTCAGCGTGTGGCCGAGCGAGATCGGCTCGTACTTGTCGGGGCTGAGGATGCTGGCCGTCTGCTTCTCGTTGACGCCACCCCAGCCGGTCGTCACGCTGACCACGCCGGCCATGATGCCGCGCGTCACCTGCGCCATCGCCTCGATCTCGCCGCGGTCGTTGAAGACGCGGATGCGCTTGCCGTCCTCGATGCCGCGGGGCTCCGCGTCCTCGGGGTGGATCTGCAGCACCTGGCTCGCCCAGATCTCGGTCAGGAAGTCGTGGTGGTGGAAGCTCGAGTTGACGTGGTTGTGGTTCTTGCGGTTGATGAGCTGCAGCGGATAGCGCGCGGCCCGCGTCGTGTCCACCCAGGGCGCCTCGACTGGGTGCAGGTACTCGAGCAGCGGGTCGAAGCCCCTCTCCTGCAGGTACAGCGAGAAGAACTCGATGCGGCCCGACGGCGTGTTGAACTTCTTGTCGGCGAACGGGATCCACGGGTCCGGCATGGGGTTGACGGGACCCTCCTCGAGCTGCTCGAGGCTCACCCCGGTCGGCTCGAGCACGTGCCGCAGCAGCTCGTCGTCGGGCTTGTCGAAGTCGTCGCCGAAGCCGAGGCGCTTGGCCAGCTCGGTCATGATCCAGCGGTCGGAGCGCGCCTCGAACAGCGGCTCGATCGCCTGCTCCATGAGCTGGATGTAGCGGCTGCGGACGCCCGCGAGCAGGTTCCGGGTCTCGAAGAGGGTGGTCACCGGCAGGACGAAGTCGGCGTAGCGCGCCGTCGTCGTCATGAAGATGTCCTGCACGACCATCAAATCGATGTTGTCGAGCCCCGCGATGATCTTCCGCGTGTTCGGGTACTGCGTGAGCACCCCGCTGCCCGCCACGTGGATGGCCCGGATGGGATGCGGCTTGCGCTCGACCAGGTACTCGCCGAGCTTCGTGGCGGGAATGCCGTCGACGCGCGGGTTGCGCTGCAGCGGCACCGGCGGGTTGATCGTGCCGCCCTCGCTCAGGTAGCCGCCGTTGTCGTTGACGCCGCCGCCGAGCAGGCCGATGTTGCCGGTGAGCGAGGCGAGGTAGAGGTGTCCGATGACCGTCAGGGTGCCGTGGTCGGTGCGCTGCGCGCCGGCCATGTTCTGGATGATCGCGGCCGGCTTGACCGCCGCGTACTCGCGCGTCAGCGCCGCGATCGAGTCGGCCGGGGCGCCGGTGATGCGGTGCACGACCTCGGGCGTGTAGCGCGCGGCGATGGCGCGCATCCACTCGAAGACCGGCTGGTAGCGGACGCCGTCGATGGTGTAGCTGCCGCGCAGGGCGGCCTGCGCTCCCGGCGTGTCGGCAGGGACCGGCCGTCCGCCGCGCTCGTCCCAGACGACGAAGCTCCCCGGGCCGCTGCCGCCGTTGGTCAGCAGCCGCAGATCGCGCAGATCGACCGGCAGCGTCTCGCCGCCCGCCGGCCAGCCCCGCGACGCCCCCTCGAGGTCGTGGCCGCGCTCGCCGAGCCGCACCAGGAACGGCGCGTTGGTGAACCGGCGGACGTACTCGTCGTCGAACAGCTCCTCGTCGAGCAGCACCTTGATCATGCCGAGGGCGAACGCGGAGTCGGTGCCCGGCCGGATCTGGATCCAGCGGTCGGAGAGGGCGGCCGTCTCGCTCAGCCGCGGGTCGATGGTGGTGAGCCGGGCCCCGTGCTCCTCCCGCGCCTGGAAGAGGTTCTTCACGTAGCCCTGGTTGGAGACCGCGGGGTTGTTGCCCCAGGCCAGGAAGTACCGGCTGTGCACCCACTCGTCGCGGAACTCCGACCGCCCGCCGCCGAAGGTCGCGTTGAACCCCGAGCTGACGGAGGCGCAGCAGAGCTGGGAGATGATCGGCGTCGCGCCCCCGAAGCGGTTCCAGAAGGCCGAGTACAGCCCCCGCACCCCCGTCGACAGCGTCGACCAGTTGCCGGTGCCGCCAAAGGCGAGGAACGCCTGGTTGCCGTCCTCCTCGAGGATCCGCCGGTAGCGCTCGGCGATGGTGTCGAGCGCCTCCTCCCAGCTCACGCGCTCCCACCGGTTCTCGCCCCGCCGGCCCGCCCGGCGCATGGGGTACTTGAGGCGATGGGGGCTATAGAGCTGGCGGATGCGCGAGATGCCGCGGGCGCAGGCGAGCACGTTGAAGTCGGGGTCGCCGGTCACCTTGACGAGGCGGCCGTCCTCGACGTGTGCGAGGAGCGCGCAGTGGAGGCACTCGGGAGTGTTGGCGGTGCGGAAGACGCGGGTCGCGGCCGCCGCGGCGCCTGAGACGCCGGCCGGCGTCACGCCGGTCGGGTACCGGGACAGGAGCAGCCCGCCCCCGCCCAGCGCCGTCGCGCCCCCGACGAGGGCGCTCCACTTCAGAAAATCCCGCCGCGACGCCGAGAAGGCGTCGTCCGTGCCCGCGGCGTCAGGCTTTGGCATCGGCATCTCCCAGGATGGTCCGGGTCGCCGTAGTATCCGCTAATCGAGCAGCCGCAGCAAGCCCACTACGGCGCCGGTGACCGCGACCCCGGTGCCGATGATCCACTTGATGAGCCGAAGCTCCAGCGCCGCGAGCCCGGCCGTGAATTGGTCGACCGTCACGTGGTCGCCATGGTCGGCGGCCTGCCGGACGGCATCCGCGATGGCGTCTGCGTGGTCGCGATCGATACCGGCGGCGGTCAACTGCCGGACGATGGCGAGGGAGTCGAACATCGGAACGTCTCCAAGGGCGATGGGCGGTATTACCGCGACCACTTGCCCTCCATTATAGGGGTATCCGTCGAATAGTCGGCGTGCCCGGCAGGAGCCGGCTGACGGGGCAGCGCCGTCATGGTGCAGACGACGCCATTCTGCAGTATGGTGAATCGTCATGCGCAGCCTGTCGCTCGCCGTCCTCCTGCTGATGGCGCCGGTCCCGGCCCCGGCGCAAACGGCCGACGTGCCGCTCACGTCCTGGGGCGCGCCGGACCTGAGCGGTTACTGGGAGTACCGCAGCACGACGCCGCTGCAGCGGCCGGAGGCGCTCGCCGGCCGGGAGGTGCTGACGCCGGCCGAAGAAGCGGAGTACCTGGTCGGGCGCCACGCCGCCATCGGCCGCGAGCGCGACCTGCAGCTCAACGCCGACTGGTGGCAGCCCGCCGGTCTGACGGACGGCCGGACGTCGTTGATCGTCGACCCGCCCGACGGCAGGCTGCCGGCGCGCACCGCGGCCGGCCGCGAACGGGCGCGCACGGTCGGCATCGCCATCCGGTCGCGGTCGGCGGACGGCCCCGAGGACCGCGAGCGCTACGAGCGCTGCATCATGGGCCGAACCGTCCCGCTGATGGCGGTGTCGCCCAACCGGCTCGCCCAGATCTTCCAGACGCCCGACTACGTCGCCATCCTGCACGAGCAGAACTCGGACCTCCGCATCATCCCCCTGGACGGGCGGCCGACGCTCCCCGCGGGGGTCCGCCAGTGGCAGGGAAGCTCGCGGGGCCGCTGGGAGGGCGACACCCTCGTCGTCGAGACGGCCGGCTTCAACGGCGCGTGGACCATCCAGGGCGCCGGGCCGAACGCGCGCTACGTCGAGCGCATCCGGCTCGCCGGCGCCGACGGGCTGCACTACGAGTTCACCGCGCACGATCCCGAGTCGTTCGCCGGCCCCTGGACGGTGATGTTCCCGATCACCCGCGCCGCCGGCCCCGTCTTCGAGAACGCCTGCCACGAGGGCAATTACAGCATGCCCCTCATCCTGAGCGGCGCCCGCGCCCAGGAACGCGGCCGGCGATGACGGGCTCCCCGAGCCTGGCTTGCGGCGAGATGGCGACAGCCCGGCCGCTCGGGCCTGCGAGGGTGGGCGCGACGCCGATCGCCAAGCGGGGGTTGACGGGACGCACATGCTCCGCATGACTCACGGCCGTACCACTGACTGGCAGAATCGCTGGCGCGGGCGACCGCGACGGGAGGTTGCCGGGGTCCGGTCGTTGAATGCCGGCCGCCGCTTGACCGATGGCGGGACGTTCCTTAGGCTGAGTCCATGGTGCACTTGGACCGGATCACCATCGAGCCAGGAAAACGCAGCGGCAAGCCCTGCATCCGTGGCCTGCGCATGACGGTCTCCGACGTGGTCGACTACTTGGCGTCCGGCATGTCCGAGGACGACTTGCTCCGGGACTTCCCGGACTTGGCGCGCGAAGACATCCGGGCCTGCCTCGCGTTCGCCGCTGATCGCGAGCGGCGACTGGTTGCGGTCGGCGGGCGGTGAAGCTGCTCCTCGACCAGAATCTCTCACCGCGGCTCTGCGGTCGCCTTCGCGACATCTGGACCGATGTTGTTCACGTTCGAGCGGTTGGCCTAGCCGCGGCGGACGACTCAGCCGCGCGGCGCCTGACCGGAGGTATTCCGGCGACTCTGGCGCCACGCGGAAGCAGGCGGCCCGGCGGCGTCGGACGGTGGCTGCCGGAGCCGAAACCGCGCTACTCGCTCCGCAGCACCGTGGCGGGATCGAGCGCGCTCGCGCGGCGCGCGGGAAGATAGGCGGCGAGTGCGGCGAGCACCGCGAACAGCACGGGGACAGCCAGGTACGTGGCGCGATCCCACGGGCTGACGCCATACAGCTGAGAGGAGAGCGACGACATCAGGACGGCCGCGGCCAGCTCTCCGATGATGATGCCGGCGCCCGCGAACGCCAGCGCCTGGCCGACGAAGCGCGTGCGGACGTTGGCGCGGGTCGCGCCGAGGGCGAGTCGAATGCCGATGTCCCGCCGGCGCCGCGCGACCGCGTGGGCGACGACCCCGTAGACCCCGATCATGCCCAGGACGACGCCCAGGACGGCGAACCCCAGCACCAGGGTCATCGTGAAGCGCGGCCGGCTGACCGCCTGCGCCATGACGTCGTCCACCGCACGGATCCGGGTGACCGGCGTCTCGTCATCGAGCGAGGCGACCACCGCCTGGAGGTTGTCGGTGACCAGCGCCGGGTCGTCGCGGGCGTGGACGATCACGGACATCGCATCGATGGCGCCTACATGCTGCGCCAGAGGCAGATACATCGTCGTGCCCTCCTCGCTCGCAGGTCCCTGCCAGCGGACGTCCGCGACGACGCCGACCACCGTACGCCAGGGGTCGGCGTCTCCCTGGCTGCCCGGGAACTGAATGCGCTGGCCGACCGCGGTCTCACCCGGCCACCAGGTCTCGGCGAGACGCCGGCTGACGAGCACGACGCGCTGTGCATTGGCTGAATCGGCCTCGGTGAACGCGCGGCCCTCGACGATCGGCACCTCGAGGGCGCGCAGATAGTCGGCGCTCACCGCGGTTCGCAGATCCGCGGAGGGCCACTCTCCGCCCTCGGTGGCGGGGTTCGGCCGTCCCTCGATCAGGAACACGCTGAAGCCGACCGCCGCCGGCCCGAAGGGCTCGAAGACGGTCGACAGCCCTACTTCGAGAACGAAGGGAAGCGCGCGAAGACGCTGCTCGATCGCCGTGTAGAAGTCCAGCCTGGCGCTGTCGTCGGGATGGCGCACCGGCGACGGTGCGACCTCTGCCAAGACGCGGCGATCGGAGGCGAATCCGACGTCGACGGCCAGCTGCGAGGCCAAGCTCCTGGCCAGCAGCCCAGCGCCGATCACGAGGGTGACGGCGGCCGCCGTCTCGACCGTGACGAAGACCCCGAGACCGCGGCTCGTCGTGCCGCCGACGCTTCCGCGCGAGCCCGATCTGGCCGCCTCCTCGCCCGCCCGCGCCGCCCGGCACGCCGGTAGCGCGCCGGCGGCCAGCGCGGTGACGACCGAGAGCACGCCCGTGAAGCCGAGGACGACCCCGTTGACGCGAATACCGTCGGCCCGCGGAACGTCGGCCGGCAGGAGCGCGACCAGGGCCGGCACGCCGGCGTAGGCGACGGCGAGGCCGGCCGCACCCCCGAGCAGGCAGACGAGCGTGCTCTCGGTCAGAAGCTGCCGGGCGACGCGGCCGCGGTCCGCGCCGAGGGCGGCGCGCAGGGCCAGCTCCTGCCGTCGCGCGGCGGCGCGCACCTGTTGCAGGTTGGTCAGGTTCACGGCGCCGATGAGCCACACGGCGGCCACCGCGGCCAGCAGCAGGAGCAGCATCGGGCGCACCTCGCCCAACCGGTCCTCCCGCCACGTCCGGAGGCTGACGCCCGTTCCGTAGCCGTCGGGCATCCGCCACGGGAACAACCGGCTGAACTGAGGGCCGAGGGCCCGCATCTCCTCCGATGCCGTCTCCAGGGAGATGCCGGGACGGAGCCGACCGACCAGGAACGCGCTGCGCGCCCACAGGCCGACCGGGCTCGCCGCATCCGCCGTCATCGGCACCCAGAGGCCCACGCCGGTGGAGGGAAAGTCGAAGCCCGGCGGCATGACCCCGCGTATCTCATGAGCGACTCCGTCGAGCGGCACCATGCGGCCGACGATGGCCGGATCGGCGCCGAAGCGCTGCCGCCAGAGGGCGTTGCTCAGGAGGGCGGCAGGCTCGGCGCCGGGGACCTCGTCGTCGAGACGAAAGCCACCACCCAGGGCCGGTGCCCGGCCGAGACCGGGCAGCAGGTCGCCCGCGATCGGCACCACGCTCACGCGCAGTGGTTCGTCGACGCCCGTCAACGTCCGGTCGCCCGGCGGTCCGTATGCCGAAACGTCGAGAGTGCGCGCCCGCGCGCGCAGCTCGAGCAGCTCGCCGATGTACCCGATGTCGAGGATGCGAACCAGCCGATCCGGCTCCGCGACCGGCAACGGCCGCAGGAGAATGCCGTGGAGGGCGCTGAAGATGGCGGTGGTGGCACCGATGGTGAGGGCGAGGGTGGCGACGGACATCGCCGCGAACCCGGGGCTGCGGGTCAGGGTGCGCGCGCCGCCCCGCACGTCCTGGCGCAGCTGATCGAGCCAGCGCCAGCGCCAGAGGGCCCGGACGTCCTCGCGGATGAGCGCGGTGTTGCCGAGCGTCGCCCGCGCCGCCCGCGCGGCGTCCTCCGGCGACATCCCCTTCTCGACGTTCTGCTCGACCTCGAGCTCCAGGTGCAGGGAGAGCTCCTGCTCGATGTCCCGTTCGGCTCGGCGGCGGCGGAACCACGGCAACAGACGAGCGAAGGGTGCGCGCAAAGGCATCTTCGATCCGCCCTTCCTTGATATGCAGATAATCTACAATACGTAGGTCATTATAGATTGTCAAGGTATCCGCAACGTCGCGACGCCGGCTGTCGGAGATGCCACCGCGAGGCCGCGACCGACTCCTCGCCGCCAGGAATGGGCGGAATCGCCTGGCGATACTCCGCGGAGTCTTGCGGGAACGCAGTTCCGGGCGAATGGCGGTCTAGCTAGGCCCTACAGGATGGCGACGGAAATCACCTGGCGGTGTGCCAAGCGCGCCAAGCCGCAGAAAACAGGCCGCGCCTGGGTGCAGTTGGCAACCCCATATCGATCACCGTCTTTTGGTCCGTTTGCGGAAAGTCGACGTTGCCGGTACACCCGAAAACGACTTCAGGTCTACAATTGCTCATCTGCGCATCCCGAGGTGCTGGGCAGCGACCGGCGGCAGCGCCCTGATCTCGATATGCGGCGCAAATCGCACCGTCGACAACCGAGGACAGGCCATGACCAATCAAGTCCGTTTCGATTCGTTGCTCCAACGTCGGCTGGACCGCCGCGACCTGCTGACCGGCGGCCTGGCGCTGCTGGGACTCGGGGCCGCCCGCCGCACCTCGGGCCGCTCTCTCTTTCAGCCGTCCGCCTTTCCCCTCGGCGTCGCGTCGGGCGATCCGACCTCCGACGGGGTGGTGCTCTGGACGCGCCTGGCCCTGGACCCGCTGAACGGGGGCGGCATGCCCCCGGAGGACGTGGAGGTGGTCTGGGACGTGGCGCGCGACGAGCGGATGGCGGACGTGGTGCAGACCGGCACGACCGTGGCCCGCGCCGCGCTCGGGCACAGCGTCCACGTCGAGGTGGAAGGGCTGGAGCCGGGACGCTGGTACTGGTACCGGTTCCGCAGCGGCGCCGACGAGAGCACCGTCGGCCGGACACGCACGCTCCCGGCGGCCGGTGCCCGCGCCGACAGGCTGAGGTTCGCCTTCGCCTCGTGCCAGCACTACGAGCAGGGGTACTTCACGGCGTACCGCTCCATGGCCGAGGACGACCTCGACATCGTCTTCCACCTCGGCGACTACATCTACGAGTACGAGGGACGCGACGGGCGGGTGCGCAAGCATACCGGCGACGAGATCGAGCTGCTCGACGACTACCGCAACCGGTACGCCCTCTATCGCAGCGATCCGGACCTGCAGGCGGCGCACGCGGCGTTTCCGTGGGTCGTGACGTGGGACGACCACGAGGTGGACAACAACTACGCGAACGTCGTGTCGGAGGAGGAGGGGCTGCCGGCCGAGCTGTTCCGGCGGCGCCGCGCCGCCGCGTATCAGGCGTACTACGAGCACATGCCGCTGCGCCGGTCGTCCCTGCCGAACGGCCCGGACCTGCAGCTTTACCGCGCCTTCGCGTGGGGCGACCTCGCCTCGTTCCACGTGCTCGACACGCGGCAGTACCGCACCGACCAGCCGTGCGGCGACCGGCCCGGCGCCTGCGACGGCATCAACGATCCCGCCGCGACCCTGCTCGGCGAGACGCAGGAGCGCTGGCTGATGGACGGGCTCGACGGCTCGGCCGCGCGCTGGAACGTCATCCCGCAGCAGATCATGATGGCGCGGATCGACTACACACCCGGCGTCGGCGAGTCCTACTCCGCGGACGTCTGGTCCGGCTACGAGGTCGCGCGCCGCCGGCTGATGGAGTTCCTCGCGACCCGCCGCCCCGCGAACCCGGTGGTCCTGACCGGCGACATCCACAGCAACTGGGTCACCGATCTCAAGGTGGACTATCAGGATCCCGCCGCGCCGGTAGTGGGGACCGAGTTCGTCGGCACTTCCATCAGCTCCGGCGGTGACGGCGCCGATACCCGCGACTCCACCGCCGCGCTACTCGCGGAGAACCCGTCCATCCGGTTCTTCAACGGCCAGCGCGGCTACGTGCGCTGCGATCTGACCCCGGAGCGGTGCCAGGCCGACTACGAGGTTCTGGAGTACGTCACCCGGCCCGGCAGCCCGATCTCCACGCGGGCGTCGTTCCTCGTCGAGGACGGCCGGCCCGGCGCGCAGCGTCTCTGACCGGCTTCTGTGTCCCGCCGGTCACCGTGCGAACGTCCGAGCGGCCCGCTCAGGACAGTGATCGAGTGCGCCGTGAAAGGCTACCGGCCGCGGCCGGTTCGGCAGGTTCTCATCTCCAGTCGGCAGCCGTTGGCGGGGTTATCGCTCACTCCCTGCATCAGCACCCACTGGAACAGGCGCTCGTCCGGCAGCAGGGCCTGTCGAGCCATTCGGTACGGCAATCCTTCGAGCCGTCGGTCCGCGACTACGACCTCCACATGCGGATGTTCGGCGCGCTCGCCGCGCACTACCCGGACGTGAAGCGGTCGTTGCACGCCGGCGAGATGGTCATCGAGCTGGCGGCCGAGCTCGGCGCCGAACGGCACATCCGGCGGGCGTTGGCCCCGGCCGAGGCGGGCGGCGCCGCCGCGCACCGCCTCGGCCACGCCGTCGCTCTGCAGGGGGACCCGAATCCAGCGGGGCTGCTGGCGGAGATGAGGCGCCGCGGCGTCGCCGTCGAGATCAACCTCGAGAGCAACCGCCAGCTGCTCGGGGTCGACGCGCTGGACCACCCTCTCCTCGACTACCTCGCCGCCGGCGTGCCCGTGGTGCTTTCCACCGACGACCCGGGCCTGATGCTGTCCGACCTGACGCAGCAGTTCGCGCTCGCGGCGCGCAACGACAGCGTGTCGTACCGGACCCTGAAGGCGCTCGCCAGGAATAGCATCGAGTACAGCTTCCTGCCCGCCGCCGACCGGGGGCGCGTGCTCCGCCGGCTCGACGGCGACTTTGCCGCCTTCGAAGCGACGCTGTGGAACGCGCGGGGCCGCTGACGCCTGCCCCGATATGGGCCGCGTCACTTGCAGGTCGAAGCGGCTCGAGACTTCGCGGAGTCGCGGCCCTATCCGGTCGAGCAGTGCAGGGTGCCGCCTGGGGTCGGAGGAGTGAGGCGAGCCGGCGGGGCAGGAGGGCATGGCCCCACCCCGCCCCGTTTGGGCGTCGAGTTCCTGAATATCTGGGCGGGGCGGACCACCGATGGACCGGCTTGTTTGACCGGGTGTGCTGGTTGCTGGTTGGGAACGTTTGATGAGTGGACGGAAAGCTGCTGGGAGGGCGACTGCGGCCGGCGTGTGTTGCGCGGTGGGTCGTGGTTCGACTATACCGAGGACCTCCGCCCCGGCGCGCGCGGCGGGAACCTCGCGAGCGACCGGCTCGGGGACCGGGGTTTTCGCGTTTCGAGGACGCTGGATTGAAGCTGAAGCGTCGTCGCTCGATGGCGTTGGCGCGGACGGAGGCCGGAGGTCCGCGGCTCAGAACCGACTCCCGGCCCCGAGCGACCGGCTGTGGGGGGAGCGGAACCCTCGGGGGGCAGCCCGCGAGTCCGCCATCACCCGAGCGCGACCGCGCCTGGGCCGGCGTTGGCGCTGGCTGGGGCGGACGGTGCGTCTGCCCACACGGCGGTCCGGCGCCGGAGGTGCGTTCGTCCGTCCCCCGCCAAGCCGCTCGGCCGGCGGGGCCACGGACGGTGCGACGAGGGCGGGGCAACCGCCCCGGGTGCCGCGGCCCGGGGGCGATTGCTCTGTCTGCCGTACCGGAGCTACGTCCGGGCGGCGCGCTGGCGCGCGCCACGGATCAGCAACAGCAGGGCAATCACGATCGCGCCGGCCAGCGGTAGAGCCGGCACCGGCATCAGGTCCCGCGCGGCCGCCGCCGTGGACGGGCCAACGACGAAGCGCCCGAGGCGGGCGGGAGGCCCCCTGACGCCGCCGGCCCCGGCGCGACACGCGGACCGTCACGGTTTGGGGGGCAGCCCCGTGAGTCCACCACGGGATCGTCACCGAGGAACGCGATGGGGTTGCGAGCTCGCACTGATGGCGAAAATGCCCATGCGTGGCCCCCGGCCGGGGGGAGGCGCTGACCTTGACAGCTATACCGCAAAAGGTATATTCCAAGAGTGCCGTGGGCTGTTCACTCGCTCAACACTCGGAGGGGGACGACACTCGAAGAGTTTTTGGATGGACTGTCCGACGACACCGCCGCGGAAGCCGAGGCCTTGGTGGAGATGCTGGAGGAGCATGGCAACAAGCTTCGGCTGCCAATCTCCAAGCCCCTCGGCGATGGACTTTTCGAGGCGCGGGGGCTGACGACCGGAGTTCGGTTGTTCTTTATGTTCGCGCCAGGGAATCGGATCGTGGTGCTCGACGGATTCGTGAAGAAGCGCACGAGCATTCCCGCCAGAATCATGGCCCGAATCCGAAGACTCCAGGCAAACGCCGAAAAGGCGCTGCGCAACGAGCAAGGCAAGAACAGATAGCGAGCAGAATCATGCGACGCACGCTCACCAACGCAGACAGTCCGGAAGAACCGGCCGCCCGGGCAACGACCATCAGCGGACCTGTCCTGCCAACCCTGCAAGGACGGCGGAGCCCAGAGCAAGCTGCGCGCATCGCGACGAGACGTCATCTTCTCGAGTTCGTCCAGATGCTCGAGACAAGGCGGGCCGAACTCGGCCTCTCCAGGTCAGCCATCGCGCGGCAGTTGGGCGTGACCCCACCGACGATTTCCCGACTGTTCTCCGGTCACGTCCAGAATATCGAGTTGAAAACGATGGTGCGCGTGGCCGAGGTGCTGGAATCCGACCTGGAGCTCGTGATCAAGCCGCGACCCCCTCTGCGCTCCGGCGCGTGAACGCGCGAGGATCTGGCCGCCGTCCTCGCCACCTGCCTCCGGCCGGCACGGCCGTGGCGGCGAGGCCAACGAAGCTCGCCCGCAGCCCGCAAGGCGGCCGCGCTCGAGCGTCGAGTCGGACGCATAACCGTGACGGGCGTTGGGGGGGGCGGACGGACGAGCTACAGTTGCTGACCACGTTCGCGGTCGGACTGGTTTCCGAGCCCGCGCCGATCACCCTGCCGTGTTCGTCGACGCGCCGGGCGAACAATTTGCCATTCTGGAGCGGAAGTACCGCGGGCGGGAGCCGGGGCGCATCCCGTTGCCGCGTTCGTCCCACGAGCTCTGGGCGCAGCACAAGTTCTCGGTGCTGGCCCGGGACTAGGCGGCGTACCGCAAGTTGGGCCGGCGGGTGGCGCGCCTACCTTTCTGGCGCAGACCGCGCTGACCGAGCTGGTCGCGTGGCCCCGGCCGTAAATCCGGCGTTTGCGTGCCGGGCCGCGAATGACCAGCGTCCCGTTTATGGCACGGGGTTGACCGTACCGCTCTTCGCAATCAGAGGCTCGCCAGGAAGGTCAGGAGCGCGGATCTCCGAGCGCACCCCGTGAGGCTTCCTTGCCCTGGGCGCCGGACGACCGCAGCCGCAGCGCACGAGGTGCGCCGGTAGAGAGCCCTGGTCGTGGACTCGACGTCGGACTCTCGCTCGACTCCCGCGGTGGGGGCGACCAAGTCCCGCTGGTGCGGGCGCCTGGGCGAGCGGCAATCCTGTGCACTCGGGTGGAGCCGCTCGTGCTCCAGTCGTCTAGAATCACCTCGACACACCCGACAAAACTTGGCGCTCGAAGTCGGTTCCCGGAGACTGGAGGGGATGTATGAAGCTGCTTCTTACGGTGCTCATGCTGTTCGCGGGCACGATGCCCGCGGCCGCGCAATGGCTGGATCGTCCCTGGCCGGGCATCCCGCGCACGGCTGACGGGAAGCCGAACCTCGCCGCGCCGGCGCCGCGCGGGCCCGATGGTCAGCCGGATTTGACCGGCGTGTGGAACGGGCCGCCTCCCGTCGCCCGTCCCGATCCCGCCACCTTGGAGCCGTGGGTCACCGACCTCTCCCGTCGGCGTCAGCAGGAGTACTACAAGATGCGCCCCTTTTTCCAGTGTCTGCCGAGCGGGCCCGAGACCGAGCGGTCTGGCGGCTGGAAACGCTTCCTCCAGACGCCGACCGCCGTCGCGATCCTGAACGATGACCTCACGTATCGCGTGATCCACATGGACGGCCGCGAGCTGGAAGCCGACCCTTTGCCAAGCTGGATGGGTTACTCGGTGGGGCGCTGGGACGGCGACACGCTGGTCGTCGACAGTGCCGGGTTCAACGACAAGACGTGGGTGAGTCGCTACGGGGTCTCGCACACGGAGGCGCTGCGGATCACAGAGCGCTACCGGCGTCCCGACTTCGGCCACCTGCAGGTGGAGGTCACCTTCACCGATCCCGGTGCGTTCGCGAAGCCGTGGGGCTTTACGGTGAACATGGTACTGGCGGCCGATACGGACATGCTCGAGTCGGTCTGCGAACGGAGCAGCGAAGACTGGTCGGGCAGCCTCTCGGACGCCGCCAATCGGGCAGTATCCGTGCCGCCCGACGTGCTGGCACGATACGTCGGCGTCTACCGCGGGATATACGGGGGAAACGAGCGGACGTACGAGGTGTCGCTCTCCGGCGGCCAATTGATCGCCACCATTGTCGGCGCCTACGACGCGGTGGGCCTCGGTGCCGCGGGCCTCGACCAGGGCGCGCCGCGGCCGCTGGTGCCGCAATCGCGGACGCTGTTCGAAGGCCTGGGACTCGGTTACCGGTTCATTGTCAACGACGAGGGCGTGGCGACGGACCTCATGGTGATTCACGTCTCTGGCGACTATGGATACTCGCGGCAGCGGTGACCCCTGTCGCGCCGCCGGTCTCTTGCGCCCCGGGTATATTTGAGCAATGATGACCGGACAGGAAGATGCGGACGCGCGTCTTGGCTTCGCCGCCCTTGTCGCGGTCGGCTCGATACCGGCGCCGGCCCGGCGAGCGTGACGAGGATGCGTCGGCATGCGGATTCGCCGTGCCTGTTACTCGGTCGTCAGCGGGAGGAAGTCCAGATGAGGTCCATGACGAGGACGAGGTTATTCGTGGCCGGAGCCCTTGTGGTCGGGTTCGGTCTCGGGTGGGCGGTCAAGGGCGGTCAGGGTGTGGTGGAGGCTCAGGCGTCAGACGCTCCGTTCCTGATGCAGCGGATCTATACCGGCACCGATGGACAGTCGCATGTCGAAGACATCGCGCTGAACGCGGAGTCGGTGATGGAGGAGGTCACCGGCATGAGGGTGCGTGTGTCACCGCCGGGGAGCTTCAGCGACTACCATGTGGCTCCAGGGCGCCGATACATCATCAATCTGACGAGTGGCGGACAGCTCGAGGTGGCGGAAGGCAAAGTCGATTTGCCCGCAGGGTCGGTCGAATACATCGACGATCTGACAGGCCAGGGGCACACGACGGCGAACGTCGGCAACGCACCTCGCGTCTCGATCCACCTCGAGTTCGCGGACCAGAACCAGCACATCGGACCCCTCGGCAACGGGCAGTAGCCCGGCACGCAATGAAACAGTCATCCGTATCCGTTTTGTTCTCTCTGGCGGTGCTCCTGGTCGTCGTGTACCCGAGCCTCGCGCAGGACTCGGTCGCGCGCACCGCGACAACGGGGGAGACCCGGCAAGTCAAGGTGATCACCTCCGGCGGTTTCACGGCGGCCTTCGACATCCTCGGGCCGATGTTCGCGCAGGCCACCGGAATCGAGGTGATCACCGAATACGGTTCATCCATGGGCGGGGGACCGGAATCCATCCCGGTGCGGCTGGAGCGCGGTGAGACTGCGGATCTGCTGATCTTCAACGGCAGGGCATTCGATGACCTGGCTGCCACCGGGCATCTGCGAGCCGCGACCCGTGTCGACCTGGCGCGCTCCGTCACCGGCATGGCTGTGCGGGCGGGCGCGCCGAAGCCGGATATCAGCACCGTCGAAGCGTTCATCGAGACCTTGCGGGCCGCGGAGTCCATCGCCTATTCGGCAAGCGTCAGCGGCACGTATCTGTCGACCGTGGCATGGCCCGAGCTCGGGATCTGGGAAGAGATTCAGCCAAAGACGACACGCGTCGTGACCGAGCGGGTCGCGAGTGTCGTGGCACGTGGGGAGGCCGAGATCGGCTTTCAGGCGATGAGCGAGATCCTGCCGATCGAGGGCGCGGAGTTGGCCGGTCTGTTACCCGATGAGCTGCAACAAGTGGCGACGGTGCTCGTCGTCATGACGGAGCACATGGAAAATCCCGAAGCGGCCCGGAAGCTCGTCGAGTTTCTCTCTTCCGATGCGGCCGCCACGGTCGTTCAGTCCACGGGTTTGATGCCCGTCGCTCTCGACGAACCTCCCGGGTCAAGGTGATCACGTCCGGTGGCTTCACGGCCGCCCTCGACATCCTCGGACCGATATTCGGGCAAGCCACACGCATCGTGACCGAGCGGGTCGCGAGCGTCGTCGCACGCGGTGAGGTCGAGATCGGCTTCCAGCAGATCAGCGCGATCCTGCCGATCGAAGGTGCGAACTTTGCCGGCACGATACCCAACGAGCTGCAGCAGCCGTCGACATTCTCCGCCGGCATCATGGAGCGCGCCGCGAATCCGGAAGCGGCGCAACGACTCATCCGGTTTCTGTCTTCAGAGTCTGTCGCCGGCATCATCGAATCGACGGGCTTGAGACCCGTGGTTTGGGAGCGAGATCAATAAGGGTGCGGCTCTTCTTCTGCCGGTAGTTGTAGCCGAGCTCGATGCGGCCGGCGATCAGCCGCCGGTCCCGGGGCCTCAGGCGCCGCAGACCGTCCTGGTAGCGCCTCCAGGCCTCGTCGTCGACGAGCCGCCGCAGCTGAGGCGCGCCGTCATCGGACGCCCGAAGCGGTTGCTCCGGCGCAGATGCGAACACGAGTCGGCCGGCTGCGGTGGTGGTGTCGACCGAGACAGCCTTGCCGTTCCGGCCGCGAACCCCGGCTGCCTGGACCCTACCTACGGTTTCCCGTGTCCCGGCAGTAGTTCCGTCGCCCAGCCGGAAGCTCGACCCGCGGCCCGAACTCCGTCGCCGGAACGCCCGGCACTCTACGCACCCCGCGTTGCACCGAGAGCGGCGAGGCGCCCGCCTGACAAGGCGTGAGGAAGGCGCATATTGGGTATACGCAACCGACGAACAACGCAGTCAGGCGGGCATGCGATCCGCTACCGGATGCCGGCCGCGACGCCGTCCGGCTCGTCGCCCAGCCACACCGGCGCGCCGAGAGGGCGCTCGCGCGGCCACCGTTCGTCGAGGGTGTCGGCGTCGTAGAGGCGGCCGTTCTTCATCACGTAGCGGATGCGGTTGGTGTTCCGGATGTCGTCGAGCGGGTTGGCGTTCAGGACGACGAGGTCCGCCAGCTTGCCGGGCTCGATGGAGCCGAGGTCGCCGTCGAGGCCGATGGCCTCCGCTCCGAGCGCGGTCGCGACGCGCAGCGCGTCGTGCTCGGAGAGCCCGCCCGACTGCATCGCCCACAGCTCCCAGTGGTAGCCGAGGCCCTGGAGCTGCCCGTGGCTGCCGACCCCGGCCACCCCGCCCGCCTCCACGATGGCCTTCACCCCCTCGGCGTGCTGGCGGAAGACGTACTCCTCCTCGCGGAACCAGCCGCCGGGCCCCGCGTCGACCCCGGCTCCGCGCCGGCGGGTCAGCCGGTCGAGCGTGGCATGGGGGACGAAGCGGCGCAGCTTCGGGTCGTCGTGCGGGTTCTCGCGGGTGAAGAACCAGTTCTCGCCGAACGGCCCGCCGAAGGACACGAGCAGGGTCGGCGTGTAGGCGATGCGGGTCAGGGCGGCGAGGCCGACGACGTCCCGGTAGAGCGGGAAGACGGGGAACGAGTGCTCCTGCCCCGGGTAGCCGTCGATGATCATCTCCAGGTCGTACTTCATGTCGAGCCCCGCCTCGGTGGTCGGCAGCAGCCCCTGCTCTTTCGCGGCCATGACGATCCACTGGCGCTGCTGCCGGTTGCCCGACATGTACATCTTGATGGTCTGCGTGTCGTAATACTCGCTGTAGCGCTTCAGCACGCGCCGCGCGTGGTCGAGGTCCTCGATCTGCTCGGCGTTGAAGACCCCCGGCCCCGTCGAGTAGATGCGCGGGCCGACGATGCCGCCGGTCTCCACGAGGTCGCCGTAGGTCAGCACGTCGGTGGTGGCGGTCTGGGGGTCGCGCGTTGTCGTGACCCCGTAGGCGAGGTTGGCGAGGTAGGTCCACGGCTGCGTCTTGTGGACGCCGAAGCTCGGGCGCATGTGGGCATGGGTGTCGACGAAGCCGGGGACGATGGTCGTGCCGGGGACCTCGATGATGCGGGCGGAATCGGGGAGCCCCACCGCGCCGCGGGGGCCGACCGTGAGAATGCGGTTCCCCTGGACGACGACGTCGGCGTCCTCGATCACCTCGTCGCCGCGCATCGTGACGACCCGCCCGCCGCGCAGGACGCCGTAGCCGTCGGGGATGTCGCGCTCGGCGTCGACGACCACGCGGATCTCGACCGGCTCGTAGGCGGGGGCGTCCTCGTCGTCTTCGGCCGCGCCGGCTTCTTCGCCGTCCTGGCCGGTCTCGTCCGCGTCCTCGTCCTGACTGTCACCGCCGTCCGCGTCGCTGTCGTCCTGGTCGCTGGCGTCCGCGTCACCGCCGTCCTGGTCACCGTCGTCCGCGTCGCTGCCGTCCTGGTCGCCTCCGTCCGGGTCGCCGCGGTCCCGGCCGTCCCCGCCGCCGGCCTCTGCCGCCTCTGCCGCCTCTGCCGCCTCTGCCGCCTCTGCCGCCTCCGCCGCGCGCGCTGCCTCCTCGGCCGCCTCCGCGTCGTCGAGGTCGTAGATGAAGTGGGCGTTGCCGATGGACCAGTGCGCGCGCCGGCCGTCGGCGCTCCACGCGGGGAACTGTCCGCCCACGTCGGTCAGCTTCCGGACCGGCACGCTGGCCCGCGCCGGGTTCGCCACCGACACCACCGGCGTCTCGCCCCCGACGTAGGGCACGGCCAGCGCGTAGAGGTCGAGGCGGACCTGGGCGAGGGCCCGGTCTCCCGACGGCGCCATCAGCACCAGGGACGCCGGGGCGGGGTCGCCGCCGCCGGTCGCCACCGGTCCGTTCACCTTCACGTGCGCCTTCTCGTCGGTCCCGTCCCAGCGGATCGACACCAGACCGTCGTCGCGGTGATACAGGAAGATGCGGTCGGGGTCGGCCGTCGTGTGCGGGAAGTTGCGCCCGTCGGTCGGCGCCACCAGCGTCCAGTCGCCGCCGCCGGCCGGAATCGAGACGATGTTGGCGCCGGCGGCGGGGGGCATCTGCCCCGCCGCCTCGCGGAAGCTGCGGGCCGGCCCCTGGATGGCGGCGAGCCGCTCGCCGTCCGGCGACCACGCCGGGTGCCGGAAAACGGCGGGGCGGGTCGTCAGCCGCACCGGCGGCGCGCTGCCGTCGGCCCGCACCTTGTAGAGGTGGCCGCCCTCGGACGACCACGTGACGAAGGCGATCCAGGCGCCGTCGGGAGACCACGCCGGCTGCGCCTCCACGATGTCGAGGTCGGTGAGCCGCCGCGGCTCGCCGTCCGGGACCGGCCGCACGTAGAGGCGGTCGAGCGCCGCGAACGCCAGCGTCGTTCCGTCCGGCGACGGCGCCGCGTCGCGGATCTGCCGCACCGTGAACCGCGCGGCGTCGTCGACCGGGTACTCGAAGGCCAGCTCCGGCCCGACATCGAGATCGGTCCGCACCCGGAACGGCACCGGGAGCGGCTCGGCCCCCTCGGCCAGGGGGACGCGCCAGATCTTCCCGCCGTAGGACACCACGAGCTCCGACGAGTCGGGCGTGAACGACATGCCGGGCAACACGTCGCCGCCCGCCACCGACTCCTGGTCGTCGCGCTGAACCGGATAGGCCAGCCAGCGCTCGTCGCCCGACTCGAGCTCGCGCAGCCGCAGGCCCGTCTGGTCCTCGTGCCGCGTGCCGTAGACCAGCCACGCGCCGTCGGGCGAGACGGTCGGCCGCAGAGCCGAGCCGTAGCGCGACGTCCGCACGTACTGCTCGCCGGTCTCCCGGTCGTACACCGCGAGCTGGTACTGGGGGAGGATGGCGTTGTACTGCCACAGGCGCTCCCGCTGCGCGAACCAGATGTGCCGGCCGTCGGGCGTCGGGGCCGGACCGGTGATTCGCCGTGCCGCGGGCTCGTCGATGAGCTGGATGCCGGTGCTGCCGTCGACGTGCCACATCCATAGCTTGGGGTTGCGCCGGTCGCCTCCGGCCAGCGCGCCCGTCCCGGTCGCGGCCACGACGTAGTCGCCGTCGGGCAGCCAGTCCGGCGACTCGTAGTTGTCGGCCGGCGTGTCCGTCACCTGCCGGGCCGCCTTCGACTCGACGTCGATCAGCCACAGGTTCTCCGACCCGTCCCGGTCCGAGACGAAGAGCACCTGCGACCCGTCCGGGCTGTAGCGCGGCTGGCTGTCGTAGGCCATCCCCTCGGTGAGGGGCGTGGCCTCGCCGCCGGCGAAGGGGATGGTGTAGAGGTCTCCCAACAGATCGAACACGATGGTCCCGCCGTCGGGGCTGACGTCGACCGAGATCCACGAGCCCTCGTCCGTGTCGAGCGACAGGGTCCGCGCCGGCTCCAGCGGGAGGTCCGGCGACGCGGATGTCTCGCCGGCGTCCTGGGCGGGGAGCTCGGCCGGGGCGGTGAACAGCAACGCTGCCACGATCGCGAACGGGGTCAGGCGCATGGTTCTTCCTTCCTGCAAGTCATTCCACCGGGTTCCAGACGCGGCGAAACCCAAAGCCGCCGAAGTCTTTCACGTTGGCGGTGGCGAACTCGGTGACGCCCTGCCGCCGCAACGACAGGGCCAGACGCGCGTCGTAGATCCGGCGGCGGGCGAAGCGCGCCTTGGCCGCCAGCCGCCAGAGCTCGTCGTGCAGCGCGGCGCTGTCGGGGTCGAACCCGACGAGCATCCACCGCGGATGGCGGCGGTAGCTCTGCACGACCTCGACCGCCGCGGCCGCCGGCAGGGGCCTGGCGAGCACGGCCGGGTTCCTCAACAGCGCATAGAACCCGACCAGCACCAGCTCGGAGACGGCGACGTCGTCACGGGGCGTGAGGTCTTCGAGAAAGACGCGGGCCCGGTCGTGGAAGGGGCTGGCCCGGCTGAAGGCGTAGAGCAGGATGTTGGTGTCGAACGACGTCACCGTCGACGCCTCCGTTGCTGTCCGGTCTTTCGAAGCGCCTCGATCGTCTGCGCCTCAAGGTCGTCGAGCGCAGCCTCGCGGACCGCTTCGTGGCCGAGTCCGCGCCAGCCGACGGTGTCCGACATCGGTGGCCGCCAGGGCGACGAGGGCGGCGTCACGCCGGGATACCGGGCCAGGAACTGCTCGGCCGCACGGCGCATGGTCTCGGCCAGAGACCATTCCCGGGAGGCGGCCAGCCGCTTGATGTCACGATACAGCGCATCCGGGAGCTGAATCTGTGTCTTGATCACGCCATCATTTATACATCGCCATCAAAACGATATCAATCGATCGCGGAGACTGGGACGGTTGGCGGTGGGATGCTTCTGGCGACGGGGGCAGCGGGGCTCGCGGTAACACCAGGGTCCCGACGCCGAGCCCCTGACCCCTCATCGTCGGCACGAAAGGTTCGGTTCGAGGTAGCACCAACTCGGAGACAGCGATGTCGTCACGGGGTGTGAGGTCTTCCAGAAAGACGCGGGCCCGGTCGTGGAAGGGGCTGGCCCGGCTGAAGGCGTAGAGCAGGATGTTGGCGTCGGCGAGGTGATGGGCGGCGTCGTCCTGCGGATACCGATGAGCTGACGGGTCGCGGCGTTGCTCGACTCCCGGTTGCCGGAAGCACATGAACGACCAACAAAGGATATCCGTCCTATCTGGTAGGAAGGAACTCGCAATTGGAGTCGTCATCTCGCTGGACCAAGGGAGGAGGAACGACATGGCAGGACGAATCGGCGCACGCTTCGGTCTGATGCTGGCGCTCGTGTTGGTGGCGATCGGGGTATGGGTGGCCGGACAAGGCTCGACGATTAGCGCGGTCCAGAGCCACTTCGTCGGGGGCGCGCCGATGCGGGCGGACGTGTCGGATGTTCGCGCGATGCGCCTCCGGTTCGAGCCGGGCGCGCGCTCCAACTGGCACGAACACGGCGGCTTCCAGGTGATCATGGCCGAGAAGGGGCGCGGGCTCACCCAGGTGCGCGGCAAGCCGGTGAAAGAGATGCTGCCGGGCGTACCCCACTACGTGGGCCCCAAGGTCGAGCACTGGCACGGCGCGGCGCCGGACGAGCCCATGGTGCAGCTCGCGGTGATGGGCAGCGAGGGTCCGACGCACTGGCTCGAGCCAGTGAGCGACAAGAACTATCTGGGCCAGTAGGCAGGGTGTCCTCGCAGACGGCACCAGCCCGAGAAACCTGGCTGCCGGGTGAGAACAGGTCGTTCGATGCCGACGCCGCCGGCGCGCGGGTCGCGCCGCTCGGCGGCGTCGGCGCACCCGCGGTCGGGCCCCGGCGCCCTGCTCGCAATGAGGTTACGCATCGCCAAGCTACAGGAACCGCAAGACGCCACCATGAAGTTAATCGTCCGTGGTGAAACTCAACGTGCTCCCTCCAACGATCTCCGGCTCTCCTAAAACAGGTGTGGGTGGAATCGGAGCCGATTCGGCGGGTCCACGAGGCGCGGCTGACGGCGAAAAGGCAGCTCGGAACTGACCCGCGGATTCCGCTTCCGGGGCGGGCGTGCGGTGGCTTGCTGCGGATGTGGGGCGGGGTAGCTACGGGACGGCCGGCGTGTCAACGCGCTACGCGCGTCCTCCGCTGCGCTCCGGTCCTTCGGATGACACGCCGGCCGTCCCTCCGCTCAGTTATGGGCCTTGCGGCCCGGCCTGGACGGGGGCGTCCCGGCCGTCGACGACTTCACGCCGGACGCGCGAGGAGCAGTCGGCGCGTGGGCCTGACGTGCGGGGGTCACGGGGCGAAGCAGAGCCCGCGAACGCGGGGGTTTTTCTGGCTGGGGCGGCATCGAACTGGGGCCATCCCTACCCACACCTGTTTCAGGAGACTCCGATCTCCTTGGGTATTCAGCTCCATATGGAACAATCGTCCGTACTCCTGCTCCCAACAGCCTGACTCGGCGAGAATAAACTCGTTCAGTCATATAGCATCCTGGTCCGTGGGGCGCACTTTGCTGCCCCCCGGACGGGGATTCACGCCGCCCCCCGAGCGACCGCGGTACGCCGAGGCCGCGACGGGGGACGTCGACTGCCTCGCAATACCACGCGTTGTGGACCGTCAGATACGTAGATTCGTCACTTGGGCGAGGCCGCTGAGACCACTTGAAGTCGGCGGTGAGTCCCAGACGCCCTGCAGGTCCGGGGCGCCCCACGGCGTCCGTGGCGCTCCTGGCTGGCGGCCGCACCGGTCGCCAGCACGACGAGCGCCACGGCCAGCGCCGGCGCAACGCTTCGACCCTCCCGAATCATGACTCCAGCTCCTGGAGCGCGGGTGTCCGGTCGCAAGGTCGCCCTGGCGATCTACGATGGCCGCTGGCGGGACCTCTGTAAAACGCGACCGTGGGAGGAGGTTTGTAGGAGGAGCGAGGCGTGACGGCGGCTGGGCCGCGGTGTGTCGCACTTAAATCGGGGACGAATAGTGTGTCTGTACGCATAGCGATGTAGGATATGAGTATGCGTACCACATTGGATCTCCCGGCGGAACTGCTCACGGAAGCGCAACGCCTGCTCGGATTCAAATCGAAGACGGACACCGTCGTGCTCTCGCTGCGCGAGCTGATACGCAGGAAGCGAATCGATGAGCTCCGGGATCTGCTGGGGTCCGTGACTCTGGACGTCGACACCGCCCGGTCCCGCCGGCGCCCGCGCCGATGATCTGCATCGACACCTCGGTGTGGGTCGGGGCGCTGCGCGCCCGGGAGTCCGTCGCGGGTCGTGGCCTGGACCGCCTTCTGGACCTCGACGAGGTGGCGTTGCCGGTCCCGGTGCGCGTGGAGCTCCTGAGCGGCGTGTCGCGGGTGCAGGAGCCGCGATTGCGGCGCGCGCTCTCGGGTTTGCCGGTCCTGTTCCCAACGGACGCGACCTGGGACCGGATCGACGGTTGGGTTGGGCGGGCTGGCGACCGGGGTCATCGGTTCGGCGTCGGCGATCTTCTCATCGCGGCGATCGCCGCCGAGCACGGGCTGCCCCTGTGGTCGTTGGACAACGACTTCCGGCGGATGGAGCGCCTCGGTTTCATCGAGGCTTTCGTTGCCGAATGACCGGCCCTTGACGTCGACCCTTCGGAACGGTCATGGTCGGCACGAAGACGGTCGGAGAGATCCGGAATCAGCGGGAGAGCCACGATGCGACGGAGACTGGTACGGTCGGCGGCGGCGGTGCTCCTGGCGATGGGCGCGGCGGGGCTCGGGCTGGTCGCCCAGGGCGGCGATGCGACGGCGATCACCGGCGTCGTGACGAGCGGCGCCGGCGCCGAGGCGGGCGTCTGGGTTATCGCCGAGACCGGGGACCTGCCGGCGAGGTTCCGGAAGATCGTGGTGACCGACGACGATGGCCGGTTCCTGCTGCCCGAACTGCCGGAGGCGGGCTACTCGGTCTGGGTGCGCGGGTACGGCTTGGTCGACTCGACGCCGGTGACCGCCGAACCGGGGCAGGACCTGCGGTTGACGGCGGCCGTCGCCGGGACGCCCCGGGAAGCCGCGGCGGTCTACCCGGCCGCCTCGTGGCTGTCGCTGATCGAGCCGCCCGGGGCGGGGGAGTTCCCCGGGACCGGCCCCGAGGGCAACGGCATCAGCGAGGAGCTGCGCACCCGCGACGAGTACCTCTACAACGTGAAGGCCTGCCTGCGCTGCCACCAGGTCGGGGGCGAGTTCACGCGGGGGCACCCCGACGGGCTTGACTACGACTCGAGCGCCGACGCGTGGGACGCGCGGGTCCGCATGGGGCAGCGCGGGGCGGAGATGAGCATGTGGATGTCGCGGTTCGGGCGCGAGCGCGGGCTGGGGATGTTCGCCGACTGGAGCGACCGCATCGCGACGGGGGAGGTTCCGCCGGCGCCGCCGCGCCCCCAGGGGGTGGAGCGCAACCTCGTCCTCACCCAGTGGGAGTGGACCGACGAGATGGGCAAGATCCACGACGAGGCGTCCACCGACAAGCGGAACCCGACGGTGAACGCCAACGGCCCGATCTACGGGGTGGACATCGCCAACGACAACCTCGCCATGCTCGATCCGAACACCCACACCGCGACGATGGTGCGCATCCCGACCCTGGCCGACCGCTCGACGATGCGGGCGTCCTACGCGCAGTCGGGCTACCCGCCGTCCCGTCTGGCGGACATCGCGCGCTTCAACCCGGCCAGCATCCACAACCCGATGCTCGACAGCCGGGGCCGGGTCTGGTACACGGCGACCCTGCGTCCCCCGGAGAACCAGCCCGACTGGTGCCTGGAGGGCTCGGACAACGAGTACGCGCGGTACTTCCCGGTCGAGCGGTCGGGCCGCAACGTGAGCTACTACGACCCCGAGACGGGGGAGTTCACGATGGTGGACACCTGCTTCGGCAGCCACCACCTGCAGTTCGCGCACGACGAGAGCGAGACCCTGTTCCTCAGCCGGCCGAACAGCGACGTGTTCGGCTGGGTCGACACGAAGCTCTTCGACGAGACCGGGGACGGGCAGTTGGCGCAGGGGTGGTGCCCGACGGTGGTCGACACCAACGGCGACGGCCGGATCACGAAGCCGTGGAACGAGCCGTCGCTGGTCCGCGGCTCCCGGTTCGAGGAGGACCCGACCGCGAGCACCTACGACTTCGACCCGGCGCTGGACACGCGCGTCACGGTGGGGGCCTACGGCATCATCGTCAGCCCCGTCGACGGGTCCGTCTGGGGCGCGCAGGACTCCTATCCGGGGAAGATCGTCCGCCTCGTGGTGGGCGACGACCCGCCGGAGAGCTGCATCGCCGAGGTGTTCGAGGTGCCCTCCGAGCGCTGGGACGTGGAGGCGGGCGGCGAGCGCGGCTTCATGCCGCGCGGCCTCGACGTCGACACCAACGGCGTCATCTGGACGGCGCTCTCGGGGACGAACCACCTCGCGAGCTTCGACCGGAGCCGGTGCGGGTCCCTGACCGGCCCCGAGGCGCATACCGGACGGCACTGCGCGGAAGGGTGGACCCTGCATCCCCTGCCGGGTCCGGTGTTCAAGGGGACGAACGTCCGGGCCGACTACAACTACTACAACTGGGTCGACCAGTTCGACACGCTGGGCCTCGGCGAGAACGTGCCCATCGCCACCGGCACCGGCTCGGACTCGCTGGTGGCGCTGCTGCCCGGGACGGGGGAGACGGTGGTGATGCGCGTGCCCTATCCGCTGGCCGGCTTCCACCCGCGGGGCCTCGACGGCCGCATCGACGATCCCGACGCCGGCTGGAAGGGGCGCGGCGTCTACTCGTCGACCGGCTCCGACACGGTGTGGCACGCCGAGGACGGCTTCGCGGTCGAGAACGGGGAGTACAGGTCGGTCTCGCAGCCGATCCTCGTGAAGTTCCAGTTCCGGCCGCACCCGCTGGCGAGGTAGAGCAACTCTTTCATATACAGTAGCTTATGGCGTGTGCCGGGGCGGCGAAGCGCAGATTCGCGTAGGGGCGACGGCCGGCACGACTTCCGAGAAGTCGAAGGGGCGCGAGGAAGGTCGCCGCCAAGCGGGCGGGTGCGAAGCCGGCCCTCCTCGCAGGCGTGTTGCGCCGCCACCGCGGGTCCTGGCGCCTCGCCTCAGGAGCTCTTGGCGGTGCGCCGCTCGATGTAGGTCAGGGCGGCCTGCGTGAGAAAGCCGGATCTGGAGGTCTCGGCGAGTTTCGCGGCGCGGTCGATCAGCACGAGAGCGCGCCGTGGGATCGTCACGCTCAGCCGGACGGTCTTGTTCGAGATTGCCAGTTTGTCGAGATCGACCTGGATACCCACCAGGAACGCCCCCGGCTCGACGGCGGCCCGGCCGCCGGCGTCCGGGTCCGGGATGGGTTCGCCGTCGGCGATCATGCCGTCGAGATGACACAGGATCGCCTCTTCGGCGTTTCGAACGGCTTCGGCCAGATTGTCGCCCTCGGTGAAGCATCCTGGCAGGTCAACGATCTCGACGCTGTACCCGCCGTCGGTCTCGGCGTGCAGTTTCGCAAGGTAGAGGATCATCGGTCTCTCCAGTCCCAGCCGGCCTGTCGGTATATGTTGCGGAGCGTCCTGACGTACAGGTCCTTTCTCGGATGCGGCACGGTCACGCGTCCCGGCTTCGTGGGGTGCGTGAAATTCTGATGGCTGCCGCGACCGCCCGCGTTCCGCCATCCATCACGCTCCAGCCGCTTGATGACCGCCGCACTGTTCATATGTAGGCAGTATATATGCGCATGTGATATGCACGACAGTTCCGCGCCCGAAGCTCAGGCGACAGCTGACGCGGGCCTGGTCGTCGATGCTCATCGGGATCTCGGCCGCAGTCGGGACACGATCAGCCGCGATGCTGCCCCTCGGTCTACGGACCGAACACGAGGCGCGTGAACCTGCGACGGAGCTGTGACGGCGTCGCGACCCGCCGCGACGGGAATTAGCCCTTGACGCCGGTCCTTCGAACCGCCATTCTCGGCACGAATCGCCCGGCAGGGGCGACCGGGGCGTTCGAGGACGGCCAGGGAAGGGGAAACGGCCATGAAGCGAAGCATCTGTGCCATTGCGGTTCTCGCGTTGGGGTTGCCGCTGGCGATCGCCGCCAATCAGGATCTGCTGTCGCGGCAGACCAATGACAACGACTGGGTCTTGCCGGGGAAGAACTACTCGGCGACGCGCTACAGCTCGCTCGATCAGATTACCGCGGACAACGTCGCGAATCTCACCCAGGTCTGGTCGTTCTCGACGGGCGCGCTGCGCGGCCACGAGGGGCAGCCGCTCGTGGTGGACTCGACGATGTACGTGCACAGCGCGTACCCCAACCACGTGTACGCCATCGACCTCACCCAGGAAGACTGGCCCATCAAGTGGCGGTACACGCCGGTGCAGGACGACCGCGCCGTACCCGTCGCGTGCTGCGATCTGGTCCATCGCGGCGTGAACTACGTCGAGGGCCGGATCTTGATGACGACGCTCGACGGACACGTCATCGCGCTCGACGCCGAGAGCGGCGAGGAGCTGTGGAACGTCAGGAACGCCGACCCGTTGAGGGGCGAGACGATGACGATGGCCGGCCTCGTGGTCAAGGACAAGTACATCGTGGGCGTCTCCGGCGGCGAGTTCGGCATCCGCGGCTGGTTGGCCGCCTATGCCGTCGATTCGGGCGAGCAGCTGTGGAAGGCCTACAGCATGGGCCCGGACGAGGACGTCATGCTGGCGCCCGACTTCAACGAGGCCAACCCCCATCACGGCGGGCCCGGCGCGGGTACGGAGACGTGGCCGGGCGACCGCTGGCGGAACGGCGGCGGCGCCACCTGGGGCTGGTACGCGTACGACCCCGACCTCGACCTGGTCTACTACTCCACCGGGAACCCCGGGACCTGGAATCCGACGCCGCGCGAGGGCGACAACAAGTGGTCGATGTCGATCTTCGCCCGCGATCCGGACACGGGCATGGCGAAATGGGCGTACCAGATGACGCCGTGGGACGCGTGGGACTATGACGGCGTCAACGAGCACGTGCTGCTCGACCTCACCATCGGCGGGCGGGACGTGAAGGCGCTCGTGCACTTCGACCGGAACGGCTTCGCGTACGTGCTCGACCGCACGGACGGCACGCTCCTGTCGGCCGACAAGTTCGTGGAGGCGACCAACTGGGCCGAGCGCATCGATCTGGAGACCGGCCGTCCCGTCGAGGTGCCGGAAAAGCGGACCCGGCAGGGCGTGAACATCCTGGACATCTGTCCCTCCGCGATGGGCGCCAAGAACCAGCAGCCCGTGTCGCACTCGCCCCGCACCGGCCTGATCTACGCCGGCACGAACAACCTGTGCATGAACTACGAGGGCTTCGAGGTGCGCTACATCGCCGGGGCGCCGTACGTCGGCGCGAACGTGCGGATCTTCGCCGGACCGGGCGGCTACCAGGGCGAGTTCATGGCGTGGAACCCCGAGGCGGGCGAGAAGGTCTGGGGCATCACCGAGCCGTTTCCGGTGTGGACCGGTACGATGGTCACGGCCGGCGACGTGGTCTTCTACGGGACCATGGACCGGTGGTTCAAGGCTGTCGACGCCAGGAGCGGCGAGATCCTGTGGAGAACCAGGCTGCCGTCGGGCTCGATCGGCAACCCCATGACGTTCGTGGGACCGGACGGCAGGCAGTACGTCGCGATCTACTCCGGCATCGGCGGGTGGTTCGGCCTCCCGGTCGCGGCGGACCTCTCGCGCGAGGACCCGCTCGGGGCGCTGGGGGCGGTCGGCGCCGCCTTCGACTCGGGGCTGGACAAGGTGACCTCCGTGGGCGGGACGTTGCACGTCTTCGCCCTCGACGAGGCGAACTGAGGTTGCCGTGACCCGTACTTTCAGGGGCGTCGTCGCCGCCGGCACCGTTGTCGCCGCGGTCGGGGCCTGCGCGCTGTTGGCGGCCCAGGTGCTGTCGACGGTCCCGGCGCTCGCGCAGTCTCCGTCGCTCCGGGTCTGCGGCGACCCCGACAATCTGCCGTTCTCGAACGAGCGGCTCGAGGGGTTCGAGAACAGGATTGCCGCGGTCGTCGCGGCCGACCTCGGCGCGACGCCCGTCTACGCGTGGTGGCCGCATCAGCGCGGCCTCGTTCGGAACACCATCGACGCGGGGACGTGCGACGTCATCTTCGGGGTTCCCGAGGGGCTCGATTTCGTCCTCTGGACGAGGCCGTACTACCGTTCGTCGTACGTCATGGCGTACCGCAACGACCGGGGCTACGAGTTCCGGTCGCTGGACGCGCCGGAGCTGCGACAGCTTCGCATCGGCGTCCACATCAACACGCCGCCCGAGGAGAGCCTCGCGCGGCGCGGCCTGCTCGACAACATCTCGACCTACTCGCTGTTCTTCGATCCGCGCGGCGATCGCGATCGGCCCCGGAAGCTGCTGGACGACCTGGTGGCGGGTACGGTGGACGTCGCCGTCGCGTGGGGTCCCCTGGCCGGCCATGCCGCCAGGACGTCGAACGCGCCGATCGAGCTGGTTCCGCTGGAGGACGAGCCGGGGGTGCCGCTGTCCTTCGACATCTCGATGGGCGTCGCGAAGGGCAACGAGGCGTTGAAGAGCCGGCTGGAGGCGGCGATCGACCGGCGCCGGGCAGAGATCCGGGCGATCCTGGAGGAGTACCGCGTGCCGCTGGTCCCTGCCGGCGTCGGACCGGGGTCGACAAGCCGGAATGCCCCGTCCGCCCCGCCGGGCAGCGCCGCAGCGCCAGATCAGGCGCCGCCGGTTCCCGCGTCGTCGCCGGATGCCGCGTCATCGCCGGCAGCCGCTGCGTCGCCGTCCGTGCCGCCGAAGCTGAACCCGTTCACGGGTGACGCCGAGATGGTGGCGGAGGGCCGGACGTTGTACTTCCAGGTCGGTTGCCAGGGCTGTCACGGCGGCGGGGGCGGCGGCGGGATGGCCACCTCCGTGATCGACGACGCCTGGGTGTTCGGCAGCGACGACGACGTGCTGTTCAGGCTCATCAAGGGCGAGATTCCCGAGCAGACGATGCCGACCGTCTACAGCGTGCTCGAGGACGACGAGGTCTGGCAGATCCTGGCGTTCATCCGTTCGGTCTACGCCGGAGACCCCGGCAGGATCGACTGGTAGGGGGCGCCCGCGGTCGGAAGACCGCTTGTACCTGCCGAGGGCTGCGCCGCCACGCCTCCGTGGACTTCGGGGCGCGCTCATCGAACGAGAAGACGCCGGTCGAGGCGATTCACTTCCTGGAGCTTGGGGAGCGGAGCGCGGACTGAGCAGCGATGGCCGGTCAGACGCCCGGGAAGCCGAAGGTTGCGGGGAAGACCGTCGCCGGGCGGGCGGGGGAGCAGCCGGTCCTCCTCTCGGGCGGCAACCCGCAGATCGCGAAGGCCGACGGCGACGCCCCCGTGCAGGCCTACATCGCCGCCATGCCGGGCTGGAAGAGCGACGTCGGGCGCCGCCTCGACAAGATCATCGTGCGCACCGTGCCCGGCGTGCGCAAGTGCGTGCGGTGGAACTCGCCGTTCTACGGCGTCGAGGGCCGGGGCTGGTTCCTGAACGTCCACGTCTTCACCCGCTACGTCAAGGTGACCTTCCGCGGCGCGTTGCTGCGACCCGTCCCGCCCGGCTCGGGCAAGGACCAGGACTCGCGCTGGGTCGACATCCACGAGGGCGAGCTCGACGAGGCGCAGATGGCGGCGTGGGTCCGGCGGGCGGCCGCCCTGCCCGGCTGGGACCTGACCTGATAGTGCTTGTATTGGGCAGCATGGAACCCAGCCTTCCGACCGACTTCGAAATTGATGGTTCTTCTGACGATCCTCACGGTCGGCGGGCGAGCCCACGGCGCCGCGATTGCCCGCGAGATCCGGCAGAGGGGCGGTTGCCGCGTCGCGAGGGAGGTTCACGCCGCGCTCGACCGGCTGGAGCGCAACGAGCTCGTGGCGCCCCCCGTGCGCGATCCGACCCCACCGCGGAGGAGCGCCAAGCGGATCTTCGAGGCGACACCCGCCGGATTGCGGGCGGTCGAGAGCAGGCAACGCGCCCTCGTTGCTCTGTGGGCGGAGCTGCCGGAGCTGAAGGACGAGCCGCTCGTCGGCGAGCTCGTCGGGGAATACAGTGCCCGCCGTTCGCAGGTGTGGCTTTGGT
Source organism: Vicinamibacterales bacterium (assembly GCA_965206705.1). Classification (GTDB taxonomy): domain Bacteria; phylum Acidobacteriota; class Vicinamibacteria; order Vicinamibacterales; family UBA8438; genus JAJEEA01. The sequence goes on from CBDBKJ010000005.1 coordinate 610,745, forward strand.
ACTTGGCGACACGCGTCTAGATTCAGACGATTGGAATGACCGGCTCGCGGCGGCCGCATCGACGATGCCGCCGCCGGAAGGGCTGCGGCCGGCCTGGGCATGGCAGATGACACCGCTTGCTGCATAGTGGGAGGCGGCCCCGCCGGCGCCGTCCTCGCTCTGCTCCTCGCGCGCCGGGGCGTGCCCGTGGCCCTGCTCGAGGCGAGGGACGACTTCGACCGGGCGTTCCGGGGGGACACCGTGCACCCCTCGACGCTCGAGATGCTCGACGACCTCGGGCTCGCCGACCCCCTGCTTGCGCGGGACCACGCCCGGATGCGCCGCATGACCCTTCAGAGCGGCGGGACCACCGCCGTTCTCGCGGACTTCACCCGTCTCCGGTCGCGGTTTCCCTACATCGCGATGATCCCGCAGGTGGAGTTCCTCGACTTCATCGTGGGCGAGGCGAGGAATCACGGCTGCTTCGAGCTGCGCCTGGGGGCCCGGGTCACGGACCTGATCGTGGAGGGCGGCGCGGTCCGCGGCGTTCGCTATCGGGACGGGGAGAGCGAGCAAGACCTCCGGGCGTCCCTGACCGTCGCCGCCGACGGGCGGGCGTCGCGGGTGCGCCAGCTCGCGGGCTTCGTGCCGAGGCGGAACGCGGCGACGATGGACGTCATGTGGCTGGTCCTGCCCCGCCGGGGCGACGAGCGCGCGGCAGACATGACCGGCTTCCGGATCGGCCGCGGCCGCCTCGTGGTGGTGCTGGCGCGCGCCCGCGAGTGGCAGCTCGGCTATACCGTCCTCAAGGGGAGCAGCTGGGCGGTGCGTGAGGCGGGGCTCGACGCGCTGCGCGCGGAGCTGGCCGGGCTGCTTCCCGAGCTCGCCGATCGGATGGACGCGATCCGCGACTGGCAGGACGTCCACTTCCTGTCGGTCGAGTCGAGCCGCATCCCCACGTGGCACCGCGACGGCCTGCTCGCCATCGGCGACGCCGCCCACGTGATGTCTCCCATCGGCGGCGTGGGCATCAACTACGCCATCCAGGACGCCGTCGCCGCCGCGAACCTCCTCGCCGAGCCTCTCCTCGCCGGCAACCTCACCGATGCGCACCTCGCCGCCGTGCAGCGCCGCCGCCAGCTGCCGACCCGGTTCATCCAGACGGTGCAGGCGCTCGTGCAGCGCCAGCTGGTGGCGCGGGCCCTGCGGGACGCGCCGTTCCGGCTGCCGTGGCCGGCCCGGATCGCCCCGGCCCTGCCGTGGCTCCGCGACCTGCCCGCGTGGCTCGTGGGCTGGGGCATCCGGCCAGAGCGCGTTCGCCAAGTCGCGGCCGGCCCGCCGTGAGCAAGCTGCCACGGGCTTTTTCCTCTATCTGCCGGTGGGCGCCGATCTTCTTTTTGACCGTGGCGCATCGCGGACCTCACGCTGGAGGGCGAGCCCGGCCCGTTGGCAGTGAGGCGCGCCATCGTCGGCGTCCTTCACCGACGGCCGACATGGAATGCCGCCTTGCGGGGACGGCCCATGGGCGGTAAGGTAGGTCCGTGATGGGCGCGCTGCTTCGATTCGGCCGTGTGGCGATCGCGGTTCTCCTGCTGGCGGCCGTTGCCCGGGCGGGGCTCTCGCCGCGCGAAACGGTCGTGTCCGAGCGCGGGGCCGTGGCCACGTTGCGGATCCCCGAGGGAGGTGGCATGCCCCGGGCCGTCGTCGACGGCGAGGGGACCCTGCACGTGGCGTACGTCCACGGCGGGGCGAGCCGCGCCGACCTCTTTCACGTGACGCGCGAGTCCGGCGCGGCGGGTTGGTCCGAGCCGCAACGCGTCAACAGCCGGGCGCTCTCGGTGACCGGCCTGGGTCCCGTCGACGGCGCCCAGCTCGCGGTCGGGCCCGACGACCGGCTCCATGTCGTCTGGCTGCAGTCCGAGCCGCCGGCGTTCTTCTACACGCGGAGCCGCGCGGACGGACCCGGCTTCGAACCCCAGCGCGAGCTGCCGGCCGGCGAGGCGGGCAGCCTCGAGGCCGGCCCCTCCGTTGCCGCCGCCGGCGCCGGCGACGTCTACGTCTTCTGGCATGCCGGGGCGTTCGAGGACGCCCGGCGGAGCGTCTTTCTGACGGCGTCGCGCGACGGCGGGACGACGTTCGAGCCGGCGCGTCGCGTCAGCCCGGAGGCGGAGGGCGCGTGCGCCTGCTGCGGCCTCGCCGCCGCCAGCGATGCCGCTGGCGCCATCCACGTGTCGTACCGGGAGCCGGCGACAACGTGCGCCGGGGCAGCGGCTGCTGACGTCGACCGACCGCGGTCGCACCTTCTCCGACCGGCTGGTCCATCCGTGGGAGCTGGGGGCGTGCCCGGTGTCGACCACGAACCTGTTCGCGGGCCCGCCTCGAACATCGTGTTCAACGTGCAGATCAAGGACCCGGGGGCCGAGGTGCCGCCGCCGACGGGAACCAGGCCCTTCGACTTCGTCGAGTGGGGAGACACGGTCTATCCGGGATGGGAGGCCATCGACCTCGCGGCGCTGGCTGTCGCCGAGTCCGCGCCCCTCTTCCTGGTGCCCGGCCGGCGGTGCGAGAACGGCCGGCCCGTGCCCGTGGATCGGGCCGACTGGCAGGAGTACACGGCGGCGGTCGTCGAGGCGGGACGGGCCGCCTACCGGGCCTCGCAGTCCCGCGACTGGGACGCCGTCATCGCGGTCACCGATCAGCTCAACGAGGCCTGCGCGAACTGCCACGTGGTCTATCGCGACGTGGGCGCCGAGGGGCGCGGGGTGGGAGCGGACCGCTGCCGGAAGGACCCCTGACGGCGGATCTTCAGCGGGAGGAACGACAAATGCGCCTGATTACAGTCGTTGCGGCGGCTTCAGTCATCTTCATGGCCGCGCCGGGTTCGGCGCAGGACTGGACCGAGTTCGCCAGCCAGGAGGACCGGTTCACCTGCAACTTTCCGGGCGAGCCGGCGGTGACCGAGACCACCTGGGTCTCCGAGTTCGGGGCCGAGCTGCCGGCGCGCGTCTACGCCGCCGAGCGCGGCCCGAACCGGTACACGGTGACGGTGGCCGACTACAGCCACGCCGAGCGAATCCTCACGGAGCGGGCTGGCGAGTGCCCGCCGGGGGCGGAGCGCTGCAGTGGCGGCGGGTCCACCGGCGAGGGGTACTGGCGCCACGACGTGCGGGGTGCGATGCTCTACGCGACCTGGACGTTCCTGCGGCGGGACGCCGAGGCGACGCACCTGGGCTACAACTCGCTCGATAGCGTCGAGGGCTACCAGCTGCACCTGACCAACCCCGACCAGTCCCGTACGTTCGTGTCGATCTACATGCACGAGAACAAGCTCTACGTCGCGGAGGGCACGGTCCCGCGGGGCTACCCGGAGCCGGCCCTCTTCCAGCAGTCGCTGGGCTGGCTCGACGAGGACGGGAACGGGCTGCGCTACCAGTCCGCCTACTCGAACGGGTTCCCGGCCCCGCCGCGCGTTCCGGCCGTGTTCTAGAAGGGTCCGGCCGGGCTGTTGGGAACAGGAAAGCGAGGGGTCTTGCATCGTCGTCCCGGACGGTGGAAGCCACATAGGAGGATGACCATGCGGTTCAAACTCGGTCTCGCCGCCGTCTGCGCGGTTGCTTTCGTCCTGCCGGCCGGGGGGCACCATTCCCACGGCAACTACTCGGAGGAGTTCGCCGACATCGAGGGGGTGGTCACCGAGCTCCACCTGCTGGTGCCCCATTCCTGGCTCTACCTCGAGGTCGAGGGCCCCGACGGCGAGCCGCAGATCTGGGCGCTGGAGGCCAGCGACCGCAACCACCTGGCCGAGAGCGGCATCACCCGCGGCTACATCGAGCCCGGCGATGCCGTGACGGTGCGCTGCCACCCCGTTCGGGACGGCTCCCCGGGCTGCCTGCTCGGGTTCCTGAAGGACCCGGACGGAGACGTCAAGGACTGGGACGGCAACAACGCACCGGTCCCTGCCGACTTCTAGCTCTAGCCGCCGGCCCCGGCGTCGCGCGCCGGCTCGAACGGCGACGAGCCGGCATCCGGGACGGGGTGTTGCCCTTCCCGGATGCCGGCGTGCCCACTACCGCTCGCGACGGGCCCAGCCGAGCGGACGCGGAGAGCCGTGGCATCACGGTCCCGGCTTGGGAACCGGTGCCGACCGCGTTCTAGTTCTGGTCGGGCAAGGCGAAGACGAACAGGTTGTTGCCCATGCTCGGGCGCAGCTCGGGCGTCAGGGGCGCGAAGTACACCAGGGTGCGCGAGCTGCCGGTGCTGACCGCGACGTACTGCCGGCCGTCGACTGCGAACGTGATCGGAAACCCGGTGATGGGTGAGCCCAGGTTCACCTCCCACAGCACGTCCCCGGTTTCCGCGTCCAGGGCGCGGAACCGGCCGTTGAGATCGCCGCCGAACACGAGCCCGCCGGCTGTCGCGACGAGCGATGTGGTGGCGGCCCGCTGCTCGTACGTCCAGATCAGCTCGCCGGTCTCCGGGGAGATTGCCTGGACGGTGCCGAGCTGGTCGGTGCCGGGCGCAAGCTCGCTCCGCACGGCAAGCGCATAGAGCGAAGTGGCGACGCTGTCGCTGCCGGCCGTCGCCATCATCCGCGCACAGGCGTTGCGCAACGGGAAGTACATCAGCCCCGTCAGCGGGCTGTAGGCCCCCGCCTCCCAGTCCTTGCCGCCCACCAGCGTCGGGCAGGCCAGCACCGTCTGCCCGTCGCCCGTGAAGACGACCTCGGGGTTCTCCGTGACCGCGCCGGTGGCGCCGTCGATGCTGCTGATCACGTTCTGCGTGACCGTCGGCGTCGCCCACAGGAACTCGCCGGTCTCGCGGTCGAGGGTATAGACGACACCGGTCTTGCCGGGAATTCCGGTCACGACCTTGCGGACCTCGCCGTGCCGCAGCCGCGGATTGATCCAGCGCACGGCCGCCGGATTCGGCGCGACGGCGGTGTCGAGCAACAGGCGCTCGAACGGGTGATCGAGATCCCAGTGGTCGTTCAGGTGCTGGTAGTACCAGACGATCTCGCCCGTGTCGGCGTCGAGGGCCAGCGTGGAGTTGTGGTACAGATGCTTCTTGTCGATCCCCCCGAGCATGAACTTCGGGGCGGGCGACGTCACCGACGTGCCGATGTAGATGAGGTTCAAGGCCGGGTCGTAGCTGGGCACCATCCAGGCGCCTACGTGCTTGCGCTCCTCGTAGGGCACATCGCCCCAGGTCTCGTCCCCCGGTTCGCCGGGTGCGGGAATGGTGCGCGTCCGCCACAGCTCCTCACCGCTCCTGGCATCGTGGGCGGTGATGACGCACGCCTCCGGACCACCCGCCGGAGTGCAGCTCCGCCCCGAGATGATCTTGCCGCCGGCGATGATGGGGCCGGAGGTCTGGTTGGCGGGATGCGTCCGGTAGTCGAGGATCTGCGTCTCCCAGGCCAGCCGGCCCGTCGCGGCATCGAGGGCGAAGACGTAGTCGTCGACGCTGGTGTCGATGATGAGGTTGTCGTAGATGGCGAGATTGCGGTTGACCTCGGCGAGGACGGTGATGAGGAACTCGTCCACGTCGTCGGGGAGCGACCGCCGGTATTCCCACAGGAGATCACCGCTGGCGCCGTCGAGCGCCTGGATGACGTCCCGCGGGTTGGGCATGTACATGACACCGTCATGGACGAGCGGCGTTCCCTGCTGGAGACCCGGCCCGAGGGCCCGCGTCCAGACCATCCGCAGTTCGCCCACGTTGTCGCGATCGATTTGCTCGAGCGGGCTGTAGCCCCAGCTGTCGAGCGTCCGCCGCCACATGAGCCAGTCGGCCGGATCGGGATCCTGCAGCACCTCGTCCGTCACCGGGACGAAGGGACTGCTCGACTGAGCCAGCGCCTGGCTCGAAGTCATCACGAGACACACTACCAATGCCCAACGGATCGCAGACATACGCCCTCCACGCCCCACTCTACACTCGTGCTTGCGGGTGGGTAAACCGGCTTTCCATCGAACGGCCAACCGGGAGGCACGAGCGGCCCGCCGCACGATGGCCTCGACCGTCGACAGGCGTCCTCCAACGTGCGCCCTGCGTGCGCGACCCGAAGCAGGTGTTGACGGTGGTGACCCCTCCCGCGTCTCGGGGTCGTACATCCGGACTTGGCGGTTGCCGCCCCGCCGTGAACGCAAAGCCAGGGGCTACGAGATGCCGGTGATGGCCCCCGGCGTGGCGCGCGCGTCGCGAGGGCCCCACGCCCCGGCCGAGACCCGGCCCAGGAAGTCCGCGATGAACGCATTCACGAGGTCGGGCTCCTCGAGGTTCAGCGTGTGGCCGGACTTCGGCAGGACGGCCAGACCGCTCCGGGGGATGACGCGCTTCAGCCACAGGCTGGTCTCGAGACAGCCGTCGTCTTCGTCTCCCGCGAGGATCAGGACCGGCGCCTCGATCTCGTGCAGCTCCGCTTCCAGCGCGTACAACGACGGCCGCTGCCGCTGCACGCCGAGCATCGTTCGCACGGCGCCATCCGCGGCGTGTTCGCCCAACTCGCGCACGAGCTGCTCCCACCCCCGCGGGTCCTTGTTCTGAAGCTGCACCCGCGCCGGCCCGGACAGGTACCGGCGGGCAAAGGACTCCATCCCCGACTCCTGAATCAGCCGGGTGATGGCCTCGCACTCGTCGCGGAAGCGGGGCGCCTCCGATGGATGAGCGCCATAGCCTGTTCCCGCGACGACCAGCGCGCGGACGCGTGCCGGGTGCCGCATCGCCAGATGCAGCCCGGCGAAGCCGCCCATGGAGATGCCCACCACGTCCGTTGCCGCGACGCCGAGTCCATCGAGCACGGCGACGGCGTCATCGACAGCGTGCTGCTGCGAGTAGGCGCCGGCATCGGCGGGCACCTGTGACGGTGGGTAGCCCCGCGCCGCGTAGGTGATGCAGCGATGGCTTCGGGAGAACCGCCGAACCTGCGGTTCCCAGCTCCGATGATCGCCGGCGTACTCGTGAACGAAGAGGATGGCGTTGCCACGGCCCGCGGATTCCGTGTGGAGCTCCACGCCGTCCGACGTGACGACTGCTTGCGTCGGCATGATCCCCCGCGCCTCAATGCCCCGCCCGGATCGTCAGCGCGGGGTTCCGGGTGAAGAAGTTGTACGGCACGATGTGAATGGTCTTCCAGTCGGTCGACATCACGGGCCAGTCCTCGGCCCGCGGCAGATGGTGGAACCCGGCGGTGAACCACGTCACCACGTCCGTGCCCTGTAATGGCCGATCCGCCTCGACCCACTCGGCCAGCGTGTCCGAGCCGTCGCTCTGCATCGGGAACTCGCCGCCGGCATAGCGCTGCGTGGGGTCATGAACGGTGTTCCAGATGGTGCGCTCGATATAGGCGTTGCGTCTCATCGGCGGATCGGCGGCGTAGTCGAACGGGCCGTAGGCGACGCTGCCGTGATGGAGCATGTAGGCGGGGTGATGGCCCAGCCCCGTGCGCTCGGCCTCGTTCGCGACCAGGAAGTACTTCGGCGCCATCGCGCTCAGGGTGTACCGCGCCGCGAGCTCCGAGGCCGGGGTCGAGCGCTCGACCGTCCAGAACGAGCGGCGCGGGCTGTCGTCCGCCGGCTCGCCGGCCACCACCTCGAGGACGGCGGGATGATTGACCGGGCCGTCGACGTCGAAGTCGAGGCGGAAGTTGAAGTAGTGGTCGTGGAACGGCGCCACGAGGTTGGGCGCCACCAGGGCGCCGTAGGCGGTGTCGGCGGCGGCGGTCGCGTCCTCCATCGAGGCGGAGGCGACGCCCTTGACCGCATCCTGCCCGGTCGCCCCGATCTTGATGGACATCTCGCCGTTCTGCCGGAAGCGATAGTCGATCACATAGTCGTAGTTGCCGACGACCGAGGCGGTTCGCACCACCAGCTCGGTATCGGGCCGGCCCTCGGCCGGCACGAAGGTGGTCTCGCCCTGGGCGAACACCTCGAAATGCCGCCACGCCGGATCGCCGATGTAACGCTCGAAGATGCAGATCGCGTCCGGAATCTCCAGCGGCCCGCCCGAATCGTCGTTGACGAGCGCCGGCAGGAAGGTGGCGTGGCCGGGGCAGTCGACCCCCGCCGTCAACGGGCTGAGGAAGAGGCCGAAGCCGTACTCGCCGCTGTCCATGTAGGTGCGGAAGTACCAGCCCGGGGACGGGTCCATGTAGGGCACGAACACTTCGGAGAGGTGGGCCTGGTAGAGCACCGAACGCCAGCGCTGGCCGTCCCGCACGTCGATGTTCGAGAGCACGATTCCCGGGCGCTTGTCGACGCGCAGGCGGAACCGCCAGATGTCCCATTCGACGCGCGAGCCCGTGACGGCATATCCGGGTCCGCCTGCCTGGGTCAGATGGACCGGGTTGGACGCCGGTCGCAAGGGCAGGCGGGCGGCGACCTCGTCCGGCGTGTAGCCCCAGTCGTCCGCCGGTACCGGCACGACGCCCTCGTCCACCACGCGGGTCGCCTCGCTTCTCAGCAGATCGACGACTGCGAACAGGCCCTCGATCGGCTTGGCGTAGTAGTTCGAGCCGGCCGGATTGAGGTAGCAGGGCACCTTCATCAGACGCGTGCCCTGGTACTCCGCGGTCAGGTAGTTGCCGGCGGTCAGCGGCAGGCAGAACACGTCGCGGGGAGTCAGGCCGCGTCTTGCCAGCCCGGCGATCATCTCCGGATGCTCGAGGGCGGCGTTCATGGCGCCGGTGAACTCCTCGAACAGCACCATCGGCTGGCCCGCGGCCGGGCCGGCGGCTTCGACCGCGCCGCCCGTGATGTCGACGACGACGGTGCGAAAGCCCGTCTCGTTCAGGAGGTGCACGAGGGCGCGTCGCGGCTCGGGGTCTCCCTCGGACCACGCGAGCACGTCGGCCTTCGGCGGCTCGATCAGCTCGATCAGCGGGTACCGCGTCCGGTCGTTCGCTTCGCCCTGCGCGCGCAGGATCTCGGTGACGCGCAGCATTTCCGCCCCGCTCAACCCGTCGAGCGGATGGGAGATCGCCAACGTGGGCGCGAGTGCGAAAAAAACGAGCGCGGCTGCGAGTCGGTTTGCGGTCATGGAAGCATCCGATGGATATCTCGTCCGTAGTCGTCGCCCCATCATAACGACTGGCCGCGTCTGCTCCGGCTGCATTCTCTGTTCCGTTCATCGGAGCCCAGCGCCGGCTACCGCCGCATGGCACCGCCACCCTGTCGGTGGTATAACGGCGGCACGGGCCATGCGGCCTGCAGGCGTCCTCTGACGGCGCCGGAGGGGTGCGATCATGTCGAAGGGAACTCGCGTCGGCGTCGGCGGATCGCGTTGGCGCGGAGCGCAAGGAGAAGCCCCACGCCCGCTCCTGGGACGGAATCCCGCGGCGGCGGTCCGGGTGGCGGCCGCCGCACTGATCGCGGCGGGTAGCTTCCTCGGCGGACCGGTTGTCTGGTTCGGGGGCGTCGCGGCGGCGGCACAGCCGCCGACGGTGGCGCGGGCCCAAGGGGTGGACGGAGGCTTCACGGCGGAGCAGGCCGCCGCCGGCTGGACGGTGTATGCGCGGCAGTGCGGCGAGTGCCACGGGGAGGGGCTCGACGGGGCGGAAGCGCCCCCGCTTCGCGGGGTGGACTTCCTGAACGGCTGGGCGGGGCAGACGACGGACGAGCTGTTCGCCTACGTGCGCGACGAGATGCCCCCCGGCCTCGGGGGCTCGCTCGGCGATGGGGTCTACCTGAACCTGGTCGCGTACATCCTCGATGCGAACGGCGCCCGGCCCGGCGACGCGCCGCTGACGGCCGGCGCGGCGGTCACGATCGGCGACGCCGCGGACGTGGCCGAGGCGCGGCGCGCGGCCGAGGAAGGCGAGCCGCCCCGGCGGCGGCCGACGCGGTTCGTCAACCGGGAGGTGCCGCGCGATCTGACCCCGGTCACCGACGCGCTGCTCGCGGACCCGCCGCCCGGCGACTGGCTGAGCTGGCGGCGGACGCGCAACAGCCACGGCTACAGTCCGCTCGATCGGATCACGCGCGACAACGTCGACGAGCTGCGGCTCGCCTGGGTGCTGGCGATCCGGGAGGGCAACAACCAGACGACGCCACTGGTGCACGACGGCGTGATGTTCCTCGCGAGTCCGGGGAACGTGGTGCAGGCGATAGACGCGCTCACCGGCGACGTCGTCTGGCAGTATCGATGGCCGCTGCCCGACGATGCGCCCCAGCGGGCGGCGACCCGCACCCTCGCGCTCTACGGCGACAAGGTCTATCTGGCCACCCACGATGCCGCCCTCGTCGCCCTCGACGCGCGGACCGGCGCCGAGGTGTGGAGCGCCGTGAAGGCGGACTACACGCAGGGGTTCCGCCAGAACTCCGGCCCCGTCGTCGCCGACGGCGTCGTCGTCACCGGCATGAACGGCTGCAATCGCTACAAGGAGCAGACCTGCTTCATCACCGGCCACGACCCGGACACCGGCGAGGAGCTGTGGCGCACGTCCACGATCGCCCTGCCGGGCGATCCGAACGACGCCTCGTGGGGCGACACGCCGCCGTATCTGCGCGCGGGCGGCGACTCGTGGATCCCGGGCAGCTACGACCCGGATCTCGGTCTGTTCTACATCGGGACGGCGCAGGCGAAGCCGTGGGTGGCGGCGAGCCGCGGCATGACGACGCGGCAGGACGCGCTCTACACCAACTCGACGCTGGCGTTGAACCCGCGGACCGGGCAGGTCGAGTGGTACTTCCAGCATGCGCCGGGCGAGACGCTCGACCTCGACATCGTCTACGAGCGCGTCCTCGTCGACGCCGACGGCGAGCAGTGGCTGTTCACGATCGGGAAGGACGGCATCCTCTGGAAGCTCGACCGGCGGACCGGCGCGTTCGTCGACCTGCGCGAGACGGTCCACCAGGACGTCTTCGAGTCGATCGACCGCACCACCGGCGAGCTGACCTACCGGCAGGACATCCGTGACGCCCGGATCGGCGACCGCGTGCCGGCGTGTCCCAGCCTGCTCGGCGGACACAACTGGCAGGCGTCGGCGTATCACCCCGGCGCGGGCGCGCTCGTCATTCCGCTGCACCAGGCCTGCATGTACCTGACCGGCCGCGAGGTGGAGTTCGTCGAGGGGGGCGGGGGAGTGGCGGGCCGGTCCGAGTTCCGCGAGATGCCTGGCGCGAACGGCAACGTGGGGAAGCTGGCCGCCTACGACGTGCGGACGATGGAGGAGCTGTGGAGCCGCGAGCAGCGGGCCGCGTTCCTGACGTCGACCCTGACGACGGCGGGCGGCCTCGTCTTCGCGGGCGACGCCGACCGCTACTACCGGGCGTTCGACGTCCGGACGGGGGAGGTCCTCTGGGAGACCCGCCTCGGCGCCGCGGCGCACGGCTATCCCATCACCTACGAGGCGGGCGGACGGCAGTTCCTCGCCGTCCCGGCCTCGCTCGGCGGCGCGTTCCGGGGCCTCACCGCGCAGCTTTCCCCGGAGATCTTCCAGCCCGAGGGAGGGAACGCGCTCTACGTCTTCGCCCTGCCGGAGTGACGCGGCGCACCGGTCGCGGTCGGGGTGACGCCGGCCGGCCCGAGAGGCCGCGGCCGGGGCGACGCCGGCCGGCCCGAGAGGCCTCACCCGTCAGTCCGCGAAGAACGCCCGCCGTAGCTCGACGGACGGCGCGAGGCGCATCGCCTTGCGATAGATGGCATGCAGCGTGCCCGTCGCGAGGCTCCCGTGCAGGGGAACGATCAGGATCTGTCGCTCGCCACCGCGAGAGACTCGCACCAGCTTGGCGTGGCTGTCCTTCTGTCCGGAAACCGCGAAGCCGGACCGGTGGAGGATTCGCAGGACATCCCGGGATGACAGCCGCCGCAGACGCGGCATCACGCCCCGAGGGGAGCCGCCTCGTAGCTCACCAGCAGCCGCGGCGCGGGCGACAGGCCCAGCCAGGCGGGGTCCTCGCCTTCCATGTGCAGCGCCAGCGCCTCGCGGAGGTTCGCGAGCAGATCGTCGAACGACCGCGCCTGGGTGACGACGTCAAGTTCCAGGCACTCTGCGACGTACCATCCCTCGCTCTCGGTCACCACGGCATGCACGGTGTCGCGAGTCTCGACGTTCTGTTCACCATAGGGGGAAGCGGTCTCTGCGACCCGCGAAACTGCGGAGCGCTGCGCGCCAGGGAACCGGGTGCCGGCGGATGCCGGCGGGCGCTCGCGGAACGCGGGCTCGATCCGGTAGAGGCCACGGGCCACGCGGCGGAAGTACGGCCAGCGCCGAGCGTGGTGGTCGGGCGCATTCACGCAGCATCGCCCGGTCACTTCCGTTCGCACCGTGGCCTCGTTCACAGCGGGCAACAGCCGCACGATCTCTGCGGGCTTGAACGTCCAGTCGTCCCGGGTCTCGCAGAGACGCTGCGCCGCCGCGAGCACCCGCTTCCGGACCGACTCCTTCTGCGTCATCGCTTCCCTTCCGCACTCGACAACTCTATTTTCACGTGGTAGATATAATTGTCAAGTGTAAATTAAACACTCCCTATGTTGCGTACCGATTCGGGTGGGGGTGCCGGGATGTCGTCGAGCGGGTGACCTCGAGAGGGTGGGGATGCGATTCGACGCACGAAGGCGCCCGAGTGACCGCCCCGTATACCCGGAACCCGATTTCCGCGTCGAGCCGAACTGGGTTCACTGCACGGTGAGGGCCCCCATGTGATGACGCCCGTACTGACGTTCTTCAACAACAAGGGAGGCGTGGGAAAGACATCCCTGGTCTATCACGCGGCATGGATGCTGTCGGAGCTGGACCGTACGGTGCTGGTCGTCGATCTCGATCCCCAGGCCAATCTCACCGCGGCGTTTCTGGACGAGGATACGCTCGCCGAGCTCTGGAGCGACCCGGCGTCATCGTCCGGCAAGACGATCCACCAATGCATGGCGCCGCTCACCCAGGTCGGGGATGTCAGAGACCCCGAGCTGCGGCGGCCCTCGGACGGGCTCTACCTGCTGCCCGGCGATCTGGCTCTGTCCGGTTTCGAGGATCTGCTGTCCACGGAATGGCCGAACTGTCTGGGAAGCACGAACCTGTACCGCGCGTTTCGCGCGACCACGGCGTTCTGGCAGGTTGTACAAAGGGGAGCCGCGGAGTCAGGCGCGGACATCGTGCTCGTCGACGTCGGCCCCAGCCTCGGGGCCATCAACCGTTCCGCCCTGATTGCGACCGATTTCGTCGTGGTGCCGCTGGCCGCCGACCTGTCTTCCTGGCTGGGGCTGCGCAACCTGGGTCCGACCCTGCGCAGATGGCGGGTCGAATGGAAGCAGCGGCGCGACAACTGGGCCCACCCCGACTTCGCCCTCCCGACCGGCAGCATGAAGCCGATCGGCTACCTGATTCAGCAGCACGGAGTCCGACTGAGCCGCCCGGTCAGGGCCGACGACCGGTGGGCGAGGCAGGTGCCGGCCGAGTACTCCAGCCGCGTGCTGGGCGATGACACTCCGGCGGCCGCTCTCGATCCGCAAGGCGACGAGCATTGCATCGCCACCGTGAAGCGCTACCGCAGCCTCGTTCCGCTTGCACGGGACGCGCGCAAGCCGATCTTCTCCCTGTCGGCAGGAGACGGCGCCTTCGGGAGTCATGCCGTCGCCGCTCGCGACGCGTTCCGCGACTTCAGGACGCTCGTCGAGAACATGCTTCAGCGGACGCACGCCTCGTCGGCCGCGTCGGAACAACCGCTGGTCGCCTCGCCGCGGACGGGACCGGTGTAGCCGATGAACACTACCATCCGTGGCGTCCGGTCTCACGCGCGGGGGGACATCCGGTGGGGCGTCGCGTGTCAAATGCAACAGTACTGGGTGTAGCCGGGCACCTGCCCGCGCTTCATGGGAGATGGGCCGTCCGGGAGGTCGGCTTCCGTGCTGTTCCCAGCGCTGCGCGCGGCAAGCAACGCGCTTCCCGGGTCCCGGACGGGCGTTGCGCCGTCCGGAACCCGGGATTTCGACTACTGCTCGCGGCGGACGTACTTGACGAGCTGGCGCGGGCCGACCTCGGCGCCGTAGATGTTGCCGTCGGCGTCGACCGCCACACCCTCGGCCGCGGTCGTTCCCCGAGGCACGTCGGCGGGGTCGGGGATGAAGAACCGGACGTGCCCGGTCGCCGCGCTGCCGATGCGGATGCCGCGGCGCCAGCCCGGGTTGGACGTGCCGCTCGACTCGCTGTCGGCGCCGTAGATGTTGTCGTCGGCGTCGATGAAGATCCCGCTGAGCCGGCTGAACTGCTTCCACTGGTCGATGTAGTTGCCGTCCTGGTCGAAGATCTGGATGCGCACGTTGCCGCGGTCGGCGACGAAGAGGCGGCCGCGCGAGTCCATCGCGAGGCCGTGCGGCGTCCGGAACTGACCCGGCGCGGTGCCGATGCCGCCCCACGACTTGATGAAGTTGCCCTGGCTGTCGAACTTGACGACGCGGGCGACGGTGTCCCAGCTCGCCCCCGCGCCCTGGCCGCTGTGGCCCTCGGCGACGAAGATGTCGCCGTTGGGGGCGACGTGCACGTCGTTCGGCTCGTTGAGGAGCGGCCCCGACCCGTCGCCGGCGACCCCGGGCCGGCCCAGGGTCATCATCAGCTCGCCGTCCGGGTTGAACTTGAAGACGGCGTGTCCCTTGCCCTCGTAGGCGGGACCGCGTCCCCGCGGGCCCTGGGCGTCGGTGACCCAGACGTTGCCGCGGCCGTCGACGTGGATGCCGTGCGGGAAGATGAACATGCCGCCGCCGAAGCTCTTCAGCAGGTTGCCGTCACTGTCGAACTTGAGCACCGGATCGAGGTCCGATTCCGCGCAGCTGTTCGCCCCGCATCGCTCGCCGACCCAGATCGACATCCCGTCTGGATCGATGTCGACGGCGCTCGTCGAGCCCCAGGTGCGTCCTTCGGGCAGATTGAAGTGGTCGTTGATCGTCTCGAACGGGTTGGGGTGCTCGTTCGTCGGCCCGGTGACCGGCTGCGCGGGGGCCTGCCCCGCGGCCGAGACGATTGCCGCCGCGACCACCACCAACGCCGTACGCATGATTGCTCGGTGTTTCATCGAAGGTTCCTCCCTGTGTGTGCGTTCCTGGACCGGCAGCCTGTCGCCCTCGCGCTCGAACCCGCCAGGCCGCGGCCTGTGCTGGACGGGCGGACGCACTGCCGAGTGGTTTGCGGGCCCGATCAGGGACCGTGGTTCGCCGTCAGCGCCAGCACCGCGTACGCGGTGGCGGCGTCCCGCATGAAGCGACCCCGGTCCGACGCCGGATCGCGCTCGCGGTTGAGCGACGACGCGGGCCACGACCCGTCCGGTTCCTGGTTCCGTGCGAGCCATGCGAGGCCGCCCGCGACCGCCTCGTGATCCTGCGACAGGCCGGCCTCTTGCAGCGCGAGCGTGACCAGCCCGGTCGCGTAGCCGTCGCTTGCGGCGTCGACGGGAGTCCCGTCCCGGCGAGCCCAGGCTCCCAGCGACGAGAGGCTCCAGCCGCCGTCCTCCCGCTGCAGGCCGACGATCTCGCCGGCGATCGCGTGCCGCCGCGCGCCCGCCAGAAGATCCGGGATGGCGCCGGAGGCCCAGAGGGCCATGACGCGGTTGAAGGGCGGCTGGGCGTCGAGCCGGCGCCGCAGGTAGCCGCCGAGCCGCGCGACGTTTTCCTGGATGTCGGGGCGGGCGCGGTAGCCGTCCGGCGCGAATCCGACCGCGACGGCGGCGAGCGCCGCCCCGTGGTACGGCCCTTCGTCCGATTCCCACGGCGCGAGGTTGAAGTGCAGCCAGGGCCATGCGCCCTCCGCATCGCCGTTCGTCTCTTGCAGCGCCCAGAGGTTGTCGAATGCCTGGAGCGTGCGGTCGCTGAGGACGCCGGTCCGCTCGTCCTGCCGGGCGAGGATCAGGGCGTTGAATATCGCTTCCGTCCCGCGCGACTGGCTGGTCTTCGGCGCGCCGTACCGCTCGTCGGGGTAGAAGGGGCCGACCTCGGTCCAGTGGGTGACGCGGGTCGTCACGCTGTCCAGCAGTGCCCGTTCGTGCCGCGCCGCCTCGCTCGCGTGGCCCGCGGGCCGCAGCATCGGTCGGGCGAGGCCGTAGGGGCCTGTCGTATGGCAGGAGACGCAGAACGTGCCGCGTTCGCGCGCCGCCGTCTCCCAGCCCGACCACCAGTCGACCCGCTGGTCGAGGTAGGCGGCAGCGGCGGGCGCGTCCCACGCGCCGGGGCCGCCGCTCTGCGCGTGGACCGTGGAGGGGCCCAGGATCAGGCCCGCCGCGAGCACCGCGATCGTCAGTCTCGTCATGTCGAAATCCAGCGGCCAATCATCTCACATCGGATCGAGGCATGGAGAATGGCACGCCTGCACTTCCGAGGCCACGGTGCTGGCGGCCACGGCGCGGTGAGATTCCGCTCGACCATGCGACTTGAAGACCTTCAACCGCGCTGCGCCGGGCGCGGTCATCGGCGGTCTCCCGGCTCGCGCAACGGATCGACGACCGTCAGGAACGGGAAGCGATGAAAGCCGGTGTCGCGGGTGCAGATTCGGCTGATGCCGTGCTCGCGCATCAGCACCGCCGTGTGCACGTCGTGCATCACGTTGCCGCGGAGATCGGGCAGTTCCGCCAGAGTCTGTGCGAGGACGGCTGCATGACGCGGCGTCGCCACCAGCACTTCGAATTCTGGCGAGGCCAGCAGATTTGCGATGAAACCGCAGGCCGCTACAGTGGTCCAGGGCGACCGGAATACACGCGCGTGCGTGCTGACCCGCAGGAACTCGTAGCAGACGCTCCAGGTGAGAAACGCCGGGGCAGGATCGCGGCGCGCGTCATCCAGGCGGCGGCGGCATGGCGCACTGATGTCCGAGTGCTCGTCCGCCGCATGCAGGAGCACGTTGGTGTCGAAAACCAGCACTACTCTTCTTCCATCGCACGGTAGAGCTCGTCACGGTTGGCGATGTCGACCAAGTGCCCGCCGCTGTTCCAGGTCGGTAGCGGCAGGGGCTCCGGTTGTTCGCCGGCCTCGGGCGCGGCCAGCACGCGGCGGAGCCCCGCCTCCACCAGAGCGGACATCGTGGTCCCTCGCCGCGCCGCCTCTTCCCGCAGGCGCTGCATCACGGAATCGTCGATGTTGAGGGTCGTCTTCATATGGAAAACCATATCACGGTCGACCGGAAGCGAAGGGAACGTCAACCGCGTGCAGCAACAGCTCTGCCTGAGGGGCCGTCCGGGCGGGGGCGGGGAGCTGCACGCGGGACTTGACAAAGCCATTCGGACGCCCACAATGGAGATTCTGGATGACGGCAGCGATTGGCCCCGAGGGGATCGGTCTGGGAAATTGAGGGGGAACGACCCATGACGACTCGACATCACCATGCCGCGGTCGCGGCCGGCGCCGTGCTGGCGCTCTGCATCACCGGCCACGCCTTGTCGGCGAACGCGCAGAGCTGGGAGCCGGGGCCGGCCGAATGGCGGGGGGACCTGACCCCGGTCACCGCCGCGGACTGGAGCTTCGACCGCGCCGAGCATCTGCTGGGCCGGGCGGGCTTCAGCGGCACCCCCGAGGACATCCGGAAGCTGGTGGACATGACGCCCGAGGAGGCGGTCCGCGGCCTGGTGGACTACGACGCCATCCCGAACGATCATCTGCCGCCGTTCGAGCATTCCGGGTTCTGGGACGAGGGGCTGCTGCACTTCCCGCCGAGCCGCCCCGCCGCCACCGAGCTGGGGCTGAGGAACGGCGAGAGCATGGGGGTGCGGGTCAAGCCCGACCACGTCAACCGCCATGGGCAGCCGATCTCCGATCGGTTCTTCTACTGGCTGCGCGCGACCGGGCTCGAGACGCGCCGGGTCGGATACTGGTGGGCGGAGCGGATGCTCGACACCCCCCGGCCGCTCGAAGAGAAGATGGCGCTGTTCTGGCACGGCCACTTCGCCACCGCCCAGAACAAGGTGCGCGACTACCGCAAGATGCTCCTGCAGATCGACACGTTCGAGCGGCACGCGACCGGCAACTTCGGCGATCTGGTGGTCGCGGTGGCGCAGGACCCGGGGATGCTCTACTACCTCGACGCCGGGGTCAACGTGAAGGGCTCGGCCAACGAGAACTTCGCCCGCGAGGTGATGGAGCTGTTCACCATGGGGGTGGGCAACTACACCGAGCGGGACGTCCGCGAGGCCGCGCGGGCGTTCACGGGCTGGAACTTCGAGAACCTCGACTTCGTGGTCAACGCCGGGCAGCACGACGACGACTCCAAGGACTTCCTGGGCCGCACCGGCAACTTCGACGGCGTGGACGTCCTCCGCATCATCCTCGAGCAGCCGGTCACGGCCGAGTACATCGCGTCCAAGATCTACCGCTTCTTCGTCCGGGAGGATCCGTCGCCGGCCCTGCAGGCCGAGCTCGGCGCCGTCTTCCGGGACAACGACTACGAGCTCAAGCCGCTGATGCGGACGATCTTCCTGTCGCGCGACTTCTACAGCGAGGCCAGCTACGGCGCCCACATCAAGGGGCCGGTCGAGCACGTCGTCACGATGCTGAAGCAGCTCGGGGCCGAGGACGTGCCCGGGGTGCCCGACTTCAACAGCACGATCATCGCCCTGGGCCAGCACCTGCTGAACCCGCCCTCGGTCGCGGGCTGGGCGCAGGGCCGGGCCTGGATCACCCCCGCCCTTCTCCAGGAACGGGGCAACATCGCCTTCGACTACCTGTTCCCCGACATCGTCAACTTCCGCGACCCGAACTTCCTCACGCTCAACGGGGACGGGGTCGTGGGCGACCGCCTGCGCCGGGGCTACGACTTCGGCGCCGCCATCGCCTTCGACGACGATCCGGACAACCTGTCCGCGTTCGACCTCGCCGCGCTCGAGCGCGACGAGCTGTTCAACACCCGCGTCTCCGGGTACCTCGCGTGGGCCCGGGCCATGCAGAAGCTGATTCCCACGCCGCGCGGCGCGGCCCGCGTGGACATGACCCGGATGGTCCGGGACGCCGGCGCGGCGACCACCGGCGAGGCGGTCGACCACCTGCTGGCGCGGTTCCTGCGGATGCCGGTGTCGGCGGGCATGCGCGATGCCCTCGTGACGCTTCTCGACGACGAGCTCGGGACCACGGACCTCGGCCGCGCCGAGACCTACCTGGAGGACCCGCTGCGCCTGGTGACGCACCTCATCATGAGCACCCCGGAGTATCAGATCGACTGACCGGCTCAGTCCGACGTCTCCGCCGCCCGCAGCCGGCCCTCGACGTACCTGTGCAGCACGCTGGCGATCAGCGTCTGGTAGGGCATGCCTTCCGACAGGGGATCGCACGCCTGACAGCGGTAACGACCGTCCTACATGCGGCGGAACAGGTGTCCGTAGGCCGCGCTCACCCGCAATATCTCCGGGCGGTCCTTGAGCGCGAGGCGGTAGCGGCCGCGCAGGTCACGGCGCGCCGCCTCGATGGCGGCGACGTTGACGATGCATCCGCGGTGGATGCGCCAGAACCGCTCGGGGTCGAGCCGCGCCGCGAGCTCCGTGATCGGGGTGCGGACCAGGTGCTCCGCCTCGCGCGTCACCGCGGCGGTGTACTTGCGGTCGGCCCGGAAGAAGCAGACGTCGCCGACGGCGACGAGCTCCACGCGGTCTCCCCGCCCGACCCGCAGCCAGCTCAGATGGGCCGGCGCATCCGCGAGGCGGCGGATCAGGGAATCGAGCGTCTCCGGGTCGATGCCGGTGCGCCTTCCGCCGGCGAGCCAGCGCTTCAGGCGATTCACCGTCTCCTCGAGGCGCGGCGCCATCACCGGCTTGAGGAGGTAGTCGACGGCCGCCCGCTCGAACGCTTCCACGGCATGGTCGTCGTAGGCGGTGGCGAAGACGACGGCGGTGTCCGCGCCGATGCGCCGGGCGACGTCGAGGCCCGACGGCGGCGGCATGCGGATGTCCAGGAAGGCGACGTCCGGCTGCAACCGGCCGGCGGCGTCGAGCGCCGCCGCACCGTCCCCGACCGAGGCCGCGACGACCAGCTCCGGCCACGCATCGGCCAGCAGCCGCTCGAGATCCGCCCGCAACGCCGGCTCGTCGTCGGCGATCAGGGCCGTCGGCGCTTTGGCGGCCCTCACTCGGTCTCCGGGTCCGCCGCGGCCGTCACGGGTATCCGCAGGTCCGCGGTGACGCCGCCCCCCGGTGTCTCCGAGAGCCCCAGTCGCCCGCGCTCGCCGAATGCGGCGCGCAGGCGCTCCCGGACGTTGGCGATGCCGACGCCGTGCCCCGCGGCGTCCGAATCGATGCCGAGCCCGTCGTCGACGACCTCTACTCGCACGACGCCGCCGGACCGTTCTGCGCGCACCACGACGTGTCCGCCCGCCGCCGCCGGCTCGATGCCGTGCAGCACCGCGTTCTCCACCAGCGGCTGGAGGAGGAGCGGCGGCATCCGCACCGATTCGAGGCTCGGTTCGACGTCCACCCGGTACGTCATCCGCCCCGCCATGCGCTGGGCCTGGATGTCGAGATAGGCGCGCACCACCGCGAGCTCGTCGCCCAGCGTCCCGTCGGCGCGGCGCGTCCGCGAGAGCGAGGCGCGCAGCAGCGACGTCAGCCGTTCGAGAAGCCGGGCGGCGCGATCGGGGTGCGTGTGGATCAGGGAGACGACGTTGGCGAGCGTGTTGAAGAGGAAGTGCGGCTCTACCTGCGCCTGCAATACCCGGAGCTCGGCCTCCGCCAGCGCCTTGTCGCGGGCCAGCGCGTCCCGCTCGGCCCGACCGAGCCGGGCGCGCGTGTCCCACCAGTTCTCCATCACATAGGAGCCGCTGACGGTGAGCACGCCGAGCAGGGCGCCGATGGCGAGTGTGTAGCCGTTCCTCAGCAGGAACAACGGGCGGCCCTCCATCAACGTCCCGCCGAGGGCCATGCCGAGAACCAGGCCGCAACCGAGCATCGCGACGGTGACGACCAGTTGCGGGAGCCGCGGAGACCACCACACGAATCCGACGTACATGCAGACGTGGATGGAGAGCCCGATGCTGTAGCTCATCACCAGGACCCGGGACGCGAGGCTCTCGCCCCGCGCCAGGGAGAACAGGACGGCGACCAGCGTGCAGAACACGATGGTGAACGCCAGGCACCACCGCCCCGGATGCGCGCGAACCGAGGCGGCCAGCCGATCAACCACGTGCGTGTCCAGGACGGCCTGCCTTTCTCGCCTCAGAACTCGAGCTCGAACCCACCCACCGGCAGAAACCCCCACTGGTCGCTGCGACCCGGCCGGTTCCGGCGCGTGCTCCAGTGGTAGCGAAAGAGGTTGCGGCGGTTGTACGCATTGAAGACGCTCACGAAGCTGACGAGATGGAAGGACTCGAACTGCCTGCGATGGTCGAACCGCACGTCGAGACGGTGGTAGGCCGGTTGGCGTTCGGCGTTGACACGGTCCCGCTGGATGATGCCGGCGCCCGCGCGCGACGACAGCACCGGATCGAACGGAGTGTACGGCCGTCCGCCGGCGTATCGCCAGCGTACGCTGTACTCGAAGCGGTCGGAGGGACGGTAGCCGAGCACCGCCGAGGCGAGGTGCCGGTGGTCGAACGTCCGGTCGCGCTCGATCCCATCGAGGTCCGTATAGCGGGACACCGCGTAGGCATAGCTCGCCAGGCCGTGCACGCGCCGGGTCAGCCGCTTCCGGACGAGCGCTTCGACTCCGTGCGACCGCGCCGCGCCGCCGCCGACCAGCCGCCCGGGCGCCGGCGTTCCGAAGTCCGCGAACTGATCGAGGACGAGTGCGGTCGGATCGTCGGGGTCGAAGAGCAGGTCGCGGTAGTCCTTTCGGTACGCCTCGACGCCGAGCAGCGTGCTCGGAGTCAGACGGCGGCGCATCCCGGCGACGTAGTGTCGGGCGCGCAGGTTGTCGAGCCCTCGGTTGTCCGGGTGCTGGACCAGCAGCCAGGGCGCCAGCGTCTGGTGGTAGACACCGGCGGCGGCGGTGAGCGTCGTCAGCGGATCGAGATCGTACGCCAGCCCCAGCCGCGGCGACCACGTACCCTGTCCGTTGAGGGCGAAGTGGTCGAAACGGCCGCCGAGCGTCGCGGTCAGACGCGAGCCGAGCGACTGCTCCAGCGAGACGAAGGCGCCCGCCTTGCGGGTCGCCAGCGACTCGTGCACATCGAGACGCTCGTCGACCGTGTTGACCCGGGTCACCGCGGGAGCGTCGAAGACGGCGGCCCGGCTGAGCGACCGCCGCGCCGTCACGCCCCACGTCAACGCGGTCCCGGTGCGTGGCCGATGGTGCCAGCGGCTGCGCAGCACCACCTCCTGCTCGCGGGAATCGTTGTCGAACAGCAGGGGGCTCCGCGTCTCTCCCGCCGGCGCATCCGTGACGCTCACCCGGTAGTCGCTTCGCGTGTAGGCGAGCGACGTCTCCGCGTACCCGTCGCCGCTCCAGAGCCAGCGCCAGTTGGCCCCGCCGACGTACTGGTGGGCGCCGGCGGAGACCGCACCGTCGTCGTCGTCCTCGCGGAAGGCGTCGAAGCCGCCGAGGCCCAGGAGCCGAATCCGATGCGTCGGACCGACGTCGAACGTCGCCATGCCCTGCACGTCGCTGTACTGGGGAACGACGCCGCCGGTGCCGATGGCATCGGCGATGAGATCGAGAAAGCTGCGCCTCGCCGACAGCACCCAGGACCCGCGGCCGCCGGCCAACGGCCCTTCGAGCAGGAGGCCGGCGCCGGCCATGCTCGTGGAGATCTCGGCGTCGAACTCGGATCGGTTCCCTTCGCGCTGGGTGACGACCATCACCGACGACAGCCGGTCGCCGTGCTCGGCCGGGAAGCCGCCGGCCGAGAAGTGGACGTCGGCGATGAGGTCGGTGTTCAACATGCCGATCACGCCGCCCGAAGCTCCCTGGGTCGGAAAGTGGTTGATGCTGGGAACCTCGATGTTGTCGACGATGGTGAGGTTCTCCGCGGGACTGCCGCCGCGCACGAGCAGGTCGTTGCGTTGATCGGTCTGCATGCCGACGCTCGGCAGCACCTGCAGCATCCGGCTGACGTCGCCCGCGGCGCCGGGCGAACGGCGGATCTCCTCGAAGCTGAAGCGCACCGTGCTGGCCGCCTCCTCCTCGACCGCGGTGAAGTAGTCGGCGGTGACGTCGACGACTTCGCGCAGGCCGGCCGCCGCCTCTGCGAGGGCGACGGCCACGGTCGTGATGCGGTTCGAGCGCACCACCACGTCGTGCAGCATCGCCGCGTCGTAGCCGGTCAGCACCACCTGCAAGCGGTGCAGCCCCGCCGGCACGGCGGCCAGCGTGAAGCGGCCGCCGGCGCCGGTGACTGCTTCGAGGCCGTGACCGAGAACGACGACGCCGGCGCCGGGCAGCGGCCGCCGCGTGGCGGCGTCGATCACGCTCCCGTGAACGCTGCCGGCCCGCACCGTCTGCTGTGCCTGAGCCGGAACGACACCGGGAAGCATCAGGGCGGCGAAGAAGGCAGTCTGCAGCATCGCGCCGGCGCGCAGGAGGTTCGATAGCGGCACAAGCAAGAAGCGGGAGCTTTCGATATCGAGTCGAATCGCCACAGCCGGACGTTCTGGATGAGCTGCCGCCTACCGGTCGAGGTCCGGCAGCAGGAAGTCGCGCACCCACGCGTAGTCGGGCTCGAGCAGGTACCGGAGCCGCGCCCGCGCCTCGCCGGGCGGCGCCTCCTCCAGCCGCCGCCGGGCGGCGTCCCGCGCGAAGGTCATCCCTTCCACGTCACCCGCGATGACGGACCAGTCGAGGTCGTCGGCGACCGCGGCCCACGCCCGGTCGGCTGCCGGCGGCTCCTGCGCACCCGCCCATCCGGCCGAACCGAGCCCGAGCGCGACTGCCAGCGCGCCGATGAACCGGATCATGAGGAACCTCCCGACGACCACTGTAGCCGGGAAGCAAAAACGACGGAAAGAGGCGGGTGACGAAACCGTCCGGAGGCGGGACGAAACGGCGCGGCTGCGGCGCGAATCGGATCGCGGAGCGCCGTCCCCCCGCGGGAAGCGCCTCGAGGGGCAACCCGATGGGGCCGGGTTGATAGATGATACATATGTATTATATTCTCCGGACATGAGCCAGGCACGGGGGCAGACCCGCGACCGGGTGTTCCGGTTCGTTCGCGACCGGCTGCTCGCCGGCGATCCGCCGACGGTGCGCGAGGTGCAGGAGGTGTTCGGCTTCCGCACGCCGCACACGGCGCGGTATCACCTGGAGAAGCTCGTGGCCGAGCGGCGGCTGTCGGCGGCGCGCGGCAGGGCCCGGGGCTATCGCCTGCCGATCGGCGGCGAGCCGGCGGCGCCGGTGGGCTGGGTGCCGCTGCTGGGGCGGGTGGAGGCGGGGCGTCCGACCGAGGCGCCGGAGAATCTCGAAGGCTACGTCCCGTCGCCGGCCGGCCGCTCCGAGGAGGGGCTGTTCGCGCTGCGGGTGCAGGGACGCAGCATGGTGGGGGCCGGCATCCTGCCCGGCGATCTGGTGATCGTGCGGCGCCAGCCGACCGCCGACTCGGGGGCGCTGGTCGTGGCCCTGGTCGACGGTGAGGCGACGGTCAAGCGGCTGCGCCGGCGGGACGGACGGGTGGAGCTGCATCCGGAGAACCCCGAGTTCACGCCGATTCGGTCCGACCGGGAGATCACGCTGCTCGGCAAGGTCCTCGAGGTGCGCCGCACCGTGGGTTGATGGGGATGCGCAATGGCTCGCGCCGCCAACCTGAAGCTGCCGCCGCGACTCGCGGGGCGCCTGGCCGCGTCCCCGCTTCGGGGCGCGTCCGCCGGCCGGCTGCCGGCCGGTGGGCCGCTCAGGTCGTGGCGTCTCGCGGCCCTGGCCGGGCGTCTCGCCGAGCTGTCAAGCCGGGAGGGGGCGGCGGGGCTGACCCTGGCGTTCTCGCTGGTGCTCGACGCCCAGCGGGCCGGCGAGCCGGTGGGCTGGCTGACGGCTGACGAGAGCGCCTTCTTTCCCCCCGACGCGGCGCGGGGCGGCGTCGATCTCGACGCCCTGGTCGTCGTCCGGTTGCCGGCGGCGGGTCAGCTCCTGCGCGCCGCCGAGCATCTGGCCCGCTCGGGCGCCTTCGGCCTGCTCGTGCTCGACCTCGGCGAGGCCGCCCGGGTGCCGGCCCCCATGCAGATGCGTCTGCTCGGTCTGGTCAGGGAGCACGAGTCGGCGGTGCTGTTCCTGACCCGGAAGCGGCGCGACGCCGCGTCGCTCGGCTCTCTCGTATCGCTCAGGGCCGAGGCGCGGCAGGAGCCGGTTGCGCGTCCGGAACCGGCCGGGGATGGTGCCTGCCGTACCGGGGTCGGCGACTTCACGTGCACGGCCCGGGTGCTCAAAGACAAGCGGGGTGGTCCCGGGTGGAGGCATGTCGAGGTGTGTCGTGGACCGGATGGCCTGTGTTGACGTGCCGGCGTTGCCGCTTCAGTTGCTGATGCGCCGACATCCGGGGTGGACGGCGCAGCCGGCCGCGGTGGTCGACCGCGACCGGCCGCAGGGGGTCGTCGAGTGGGTGAACGAGGCGGCCCGCCGGGCCGGGGTGCTGCCCGGCATGTCGTACGCCACGGGGCTCTCGCTGGCCGGCGCGCTCCGCGCGGCCGAGATGCCCCCCGGCGACGTCGAGGCCGGCGTCGCCGCGATAACCGGGCTGCTCCGGCGGTTCACGCCCGGCATCGAGCCGTCCGGCGCCCATCCCGGCGTGTTCTGGCTCGATGCCTCCGGATTGCAGCCGCTGTTCGCCTCCCTGGTGGACTGGGCGCGCGGGGTGCGGGCGCATCTGCGGGCCGCGGGGGTCCGGGGACGGGTGGTGGTGGGGTTCACCCGGTTCGGCACGTATGCGCTGGCGAGAGCCGGAGCAGAAGTGGACCGCCGGGGGCCGGACCGCGGGGTGACGGTGCTCGGCGACGCCTCGGCCGAACGGCGGGCGGCCTGCCGCGTTCCCCTGCGCCGGCTGGACGTCGACCCTGCTCTGCGCGATGCTCTCGATACGCTCGGGGTCCGCACCGTCGGGGCGTTTCTGCGGTTGCCGGCCGCCGGCGTCCGCCGGCGGTTCGGCCGCGAGGCGCATCGGCTGCACCGCGAGGCGGCCGGGGATCTGGTCGTGCCTTTCCAGCCCGCGCCGGCGGTCGAGCCGCTTGCGCGCCATCTCGACCTCGACGCGCCGGAGACCGATGTCCAGCGCCTGCTGTTCCGGGTCAAGCAGGCGCTCGATCCGCTGTTCGGGGTGATGGCGGCGCGGCAGGAGGCGCTGGCCGGCCTCGAGCTCCGCCTGCGGCTGGACGCGCCGGCCGCGGCGCCGCGGGCCGAGCGGGTCGAGCGGATGCGCCCCGCGGCGCCGACCCTCGACGCCCGGCAGGTCCTGAACCTGTTGCATCTGCGCGTCGAGAGCCTGGCCCTGTCCGCCGGGGTGATCGAGATCGACCTGACGGTGTCGCCGGCACGGGCGACCCGCGAGCAGTTGCGACTCTTTCAGGAAGAGGCCCGGCGGGATCTCCGGGCCGCGGACCGCGCCGTGGCCCGCATCCGGGCCGAGTTCGGAGACGGCGCGGTGGTGCGGGCGGCGCTGACCGACGGCCATCTGCCGGAGGCGGCCTTCGACTGGCGGCCGCTGGATCGCGTCGTGCTTCCGGTGCCGGTCCCGGCCGGCGTCCGCCCGCTGGTGCGGCGTCTCTTCGTCGCTCCTCGCCGGGTGTCGTCCCGGCGGCAGCGCGAGCTGGACGACCGGACGGCGTGCGGCGCCGGTCACGGCCAGGCCGCGCAGCTGTGCGGGCCCTACGTGGTATCGGGCGGCTGGTGGAGAACCCCGATCCACCGGGAGTACTACTTCGCCGGCGCCGGCGGGCGCGCTTGGCGCTGGATCTACTACGACCGCCGGCGCCGGGCCTGGTTCGAGCAGGGCGCGGTGGAGTGAAACCGCGGTGATGACGAGCCGCGGTGATGACGAGCCGCGGCGAAATGAAACCGCGTGGAATGAGCCGGGTGGAACGAGCCGAGGTGGAGAGATACGCGCCGCTCTGGTGCAAGAGCAACTACTCGTTTCTGGAAGGCGCCTCGCATCCCGAGGAGCTGGTCGAGCAGGCCCATGCCCTGGGTCTGCACAGCTTCGCGCTGACCGACCGGGACGGCGTGTACGGGATCGTACGCGCCCACGTGCGGGCCCGCGAGCTCGGCGTGCACCTGATTTCGGGGGCCCAGATGTCACTGGCCGGCGGGGCGCAGGTGGTGCTGCTGACCCTGGATCGCGCCGGCTACGCCAACCTCTGCCGCCTGATCACCCGCGGCCGCCTGCGGCATGCCAAGGGCGAGTGCAGCGTCACCGCGGACGAGGTCTGCGAGCACGCCGAGGGGCTGCTGGCCCTCTGGCCCGGCGCCCACTGGGCGGCCGAGGCCGATGCCGACCGCGACCGCCCGGTGCTGGCCGCGCTGCGCGAAGCCTTCGGCGATCGGATCTACGGGCTGCTGGCGCGTCACCGCCTTCCCGTCGAGGCGCCGCGGGAGGGGTGGCTGCGGGCGCGGGCCCGGGAGATCCGCCTGCCCCTGGCGGCGGGGACCGAGGTGCTCTATCACACCCCGGCGCGCCGGGACCTCCAGGACGTGCTGACCTGCATCCGGCACGGCGCCAGCCTCGCCCGGGCGGGGCGGCGGATCCGCGCCAACGCCGAGCACGACCTGAAGGCCCCGGCCGCCCTCGGCGCGCTGTATCGCGACGATCCGGCCTCGGTGGCGCGTACGGTCGAGATCGCGGCCCGGTGCCGCTTCTCGCTCGCCGAGATCCGGTACCGCTATCCGTCCGAGCGCCTGCCCGACGGTGCCACGTCGTCGAGCTGGCTCCGCCGGCTCACCGAGGAGGGGGCGCGCCGGCGCTTCGGCGGCCGCATCCCCGCCGCGGTGCAGACGCAGATCGTCAAGGAGCTGGCCCTGATCGACGAGCTCGACTACTGCGGCTACTTCCTCACCATGTGGGAGATCGTCGAATTCTGCGGCCGGCACGGCATCCTCTGTCAGGGACGGGGGTCGGCCGCCAACTCGGCCGTCTGCTACTGCCTCGGCATCACCGCCGTCGACCCGACCCGGGTCGACCTGCTGTTCGAGCGCTTCCTGTCGCGCGAGCGCGCCGAGCCGCCCGACATCGATCTCGACATCATGCACGAGCGCCGGGAAGAGGTGATTCAGTTCGTCTACGAGAAGTACGGGCGCGACCGCGCGGCGATGGTCGCCAACGTCGTCCGCTATCGCGCCCGCTCGGCCGTGCGGGAGGTGGGGAAGGCGCTGGGGCTGCCCGAGACGGCGGTCGACCGGCTCGCCAGGCGGTTGTCCCACCACGACGCCGTCGACGGGGACACGGTGCGGCAGGTGCTCGACGGCGGCGGCCCGGCCGCCGAGCACCTCGTGCGGCTCGCCGGCGAGATCCGGGACTTTCCGCGCCATCTGTCCATCCACCCCGGCGGTTTCCTCCTGGGCCACGAGCCGGTGCACGACCTGGTGCCGATCGAGAACGCGGCGATGGCCGGGCGCACCGTGATTCAGTGGGACAAGGAAGACCTGGAGGACCTCGGCCTGTTCAAGGTCGACCTGCTGGGGCTGGGGGCGCTGACCCAGCTCGACCTGTCGTTCGGGCTGCTGGAGCGGCACTACGGGTGCACGCTGTCGATGGCGACGATTCCGGAAGGAGACGAGGCCACCTACGACATGATCTGCCGCGGCGACACCGTCGGCGTCTTCCAGATCGAGAGCCGGGCCCAGATGGCGATGCTGCCCCGGCTCAGGCCGCGCAGCTACTACGACCTGGTGATCGAGGTGTCCATCGTCCGGCCGGGGCCCATCACCGGCGGCATGGTGCATCCGTACCTGCGGCGGCGGAACGGGGAGGAGGCGGTGGCGTATCCCCACCCGTGCCTCGAGCCGGTGCTCAAGAAGACGATGGGCGTGCCGCTCTTCCAGGAGCAGGTGATGCAGCTCGCGATGGTCGCTGCCGACTACACTCCCGGCGAGGCGGATCAGCTGCGGCGCGACATGGCGGCGTGGCGGCGCAGCGGGCGGATCGAGCGCCATCACGACCGGCTCGTCAGCCGGATGACGGCCAAGGGCATCGTCCCCGAGTTCGCCGAGCGGGTGTTCGGCCAGATTCGCGGCTTCGGGGATTACGGGTTCCCCGAGAGCCACGCGGCCAGCTTCGCCCTCATCGCCTACGCCACGTCCTGGCTCCGGCGCCACTATCCGGATGTCTTCACCTGTGCGCTGCTCAATGCGCAGCCGATGGGGTTCTACGCGCCGGCCACCATCGTCGACGATGCCCGGCGGCACGGCATCGACGTGCGCCCCGTCGACGTCACCTGCAGCGACTGGGACTGCACGCTCGAGCCGGGGGGCGGGGCGCCGTCTTCTCCGGTCTCGGGGCCGGTCGGAGCGGGCGGGTCGGCGGGACCGGTGCAGTCGAGCCCGGCAATCGCCGCCTTGCCGCGCCGCTCATCACCCGACCGACCCTCCGGGAGCCTGCGCCTCCTCCGGAGGCGGCGCCGTTCTGCGGAGCGGACTCCCGGGTTCGCGGTACGGATGGGGCTCCGGTACGTCAAGGGGCTGTCCGAATCGCGCGACTGGGTCCGCATCGAGGCCGCGCGCGAGCAGGCGCCGTTCGAGTCGGTCGGCGATTTCGTCGCCCGGACCGGTCTCGACGAGCAGATGTCGAGCCGGCTCGCCGAGGCGGGGGCGCTGGCCGGTCTGCAGGACCGTCGCCGCGACGCTATCTGGCAGGTCCGCGGCCTGGTCCGCACGCGCGACCCGGTCCTGCCGGTCGCCGCCGCGCCGGATGAGACCCCGGCGTTCGAGGATCTGAATCTGCGCGAGACCATCGCGTGGGACTACCGCACCAGCGCGCACAGCCCGCGCGGCCATCCCCTGGCCGCCCTGCGGGAGCAGCTGAGGGCCCGGCGCCTCCCCGACGCCCGCACCGTTTCGTCGATGCGCGACGGACGGAAGACGCGCTACGCCGGCCTCGTCATCTGCCGCCAGCGTCCCGGGACCGCGGGCGGGGTCGTGTTCATGACCCTGGAGGACGAGACCGGGTTCGTCAACCTCGTGGTCTGGAGCCGGGTGTTCGACGAGCACGCGCTGATCGCCAGAACCGCGTCGTTCCTCGGTGTGACCGGCACGATTCAGCAGGCGGCCGGCGTCGTGCACCTGGTCGCCGACACGCTGTGGCGCCCGGAGCTCGACCGGGATCCGAATGCGGTCGGCAGCCGGGACTTTCACTAGGGGCCAGGAGTCTTCAACTTGTTTTTATTCAATGTTTTAAGCTGATTTCATTTGACTTGACGCGGTTCGTTGCCTATGATGTGAACCGTTTTCGACAGATTCACCTCGTTCAGGAGATCAACTTCCATGAAAGACTGTGTCCGAAACGCGTGGGTCGTGGCCGGATGCGTCACGGCGATGCTGTTGGCAACGCCGCCGGTCGGCGCGCAAGACCTCGAAGACTGGGAGCAAGCCGAGCTGCTGACCCTCGTCCGGGCGGTGGCTGTAGCGAGGGAGGGCGGGCCGGCTATCGAGGGCGTCCTGTCCTACGACGACGGAATCGACTATCTGCCCAGCTATCTCAAGGGCGCTGACGACGTCACCTACGTGCCGTTCACGCTGCTGATCGATCCGGCGGTGGTGTCCGATGCGGACAACGATGTCCAGGACAACATCGCTGCGTACGTGGTCATGGCGGAGCCGGGCGCGGACCCGTCGGACGTGGCGTTCGAGAACGGCTTCTTTGCCGCCACCGGCGAGCGGGAGGGCGATCGGCTGCGCATCGTCGGCAACCTGCAGGCCGAAGGCGGCGACTACGACCTCTATATCGCCATCCGCTACAGCTTCGACGACGATGCGCCGGTGGAGCGGTCCCTCGACCCGCGGACGAGACAGGTCGCCCAAAGGACGATCGTTCCGCCTATCACCATCCTGCGCGAGCGGGTCACGATTCCGGATCTGTGGAACGACGATCTGCAGACCAGCAGCGTCCTGCTGACCGAGGACGTGCAGCCGCTGAATCAGGCCCCGACGCCGGAAGAGCTTTCCGAGTTCCCCTACATGGTCGGCCCGACCCGGGTGATTCCCAAGCTCGACGGCAACTTCGGCAAGCAGGACCTGCTGGGTTTCGTCTTCGTCATCTACAACACCGGGCACGACGACGGGATGCCCGACGTCACCGTCGACTACGACTTCCACACCGTAACCGCGGACGGCGACGAGTTCTTCAACCGCACCGCCCCGCAGCAGCTCGGCCCGCAAACGCTGCCGCCGGGCTTCGACGTTCGCCAGGGGATGCAGCTCGTCACCGGGCAGAACATCCCCCTCGGCGGATTTCCGGCCGGTGACTATCGTCTCGACATCAAGGTCACCGACAACGAAGAGGATGACGAGCTGACGCACGAGCTCTTCTTCTCGGTCGCCGAAAACTAGGCGTCTGCGCCTCAAGAACGCCGCGGCCTTCTGGCCGGGTTGGTTGGCGGCAATCGGAGCCGCCAGACGACGATTCCGGCCAGAAGCCCGCGGCGGCTTTCCGCCCGGATGCCCTGGTCCGGCAGGCCTCCCCCGGAGAGGAGGGCCGCCGGACCGGGGGCCTCTACCCGCCCGTCCGCCGCCGGATGCTCCCGCCCGTCCGGCGTCCGTCAGCGGTCGCCGCCCACCACGATGGTCATGTTGCCGGCCGCCGCGCATCGTCCAGGCGCCACCCGCGCTCAGCTCGATCGGGGTGGATGTCCGTCAGCATCGCCGCTCGAATGCGGCGGGGACTTTCGCCACGGGCTGCCAGGCCGCGGCCCGAACGCTCGACGCCGGCAACGCGAACATGCGTCCGGCATCGAGGGCCGCCTGAACTGAACGACCAACTACTGCGAGGCATGCACCATGGAGAGACGATCGTTCTTGAAGCTCGCGGCCGCGAGCCCGGCGCTGGTGGGCCCGGCCTACGCTGGAGGTTCAGCCGGCACCACCGAGGGCCGCGCGAGTGGGACCGTCATCGGGTCGCAATCACTCGACCCCCAGACCGGTTTCACGTTCCATTCCCCTCTCGCCGAGGCATGGTACCGCTCCGGAGAGTACTTCGAGTGGACCTCGACGACTCCCAACAACGAGGGCCGGCGAGTGCGGGTCTTCTACCGGACCTTCGGGAACCGGGCCAACCCTGCGCTGGTGATACTCCACGGCTATCCCACGTCGAGCTTCGACTTCCGGGAGATGATTCCCTTTCTGGAAGAGGATTACTTCGTCGCCGTCCTCGACTTCCCCGGTTTCGGCTTCTCGGGCAAGCCTCAGGACGGCTACTCGTACATGCTGGAGGACGACGCGAAGCTCGTCGATCACTTCGTCCGGGAGATCGTGGGACTGTCCCGGTTCAATCTCCTGACCCATGATCGCGGCGGCAGTGTCGGCTTCGCCTTTCTCGGCAACTATCTGGCGCGTGAGGAGAAGGCATACGAGATCACCTATCACTTCATATCCAACGGCGGGCTCTTTCTTCCCCTGGCCAACCTGAGCCAGGGCCAGTACGACATTCAGCATCCGGTCCGAGGCGCCGAGCTGATCCGGGAGCAGCAGGCCCGGCCCCGGGTGACGGAAGGCACGCCGCAGCAGGTCGCCTACGCCGACATCCAGGCCTTCAACGACGGGATCGGCGCACGTCTCTACGTCGGAAAGTACCTGCTGGAGAGGACCGCGAACGAGTACCGCTGGCTGGACAACCTCCGCGAGAGCCCGATCCCGACGGCGCTCATCTGGGGGCTTCTGGACACGGTGAACCCGCCCGCATCGGCAATCACATCTGGTACAACTACCTCGACAAGAGGGCGGTGGAAAGCAGCTACTGGCTGCTGCCGACCGCCAATCACTACCTGCAACGGGACGAGCCTGGAGAGATGGCGGGGATCGTCCGCACCTGTCTGGAGGTGGGGATCCCGGCGCCGGAGGACGAGAACGCGTTCATGCGGACCCTGGCTCGGAACAGGACCGCGACCTCACCCGTCTACATGGGCCGCTCCATCGTCGAGAGCGTCTACTTTCCGGGGGCCGTCGCGTACTCGCCGGACGGGTACAGTTTCTGAGGGTGAAGTCCGTTTACAGCACCGACACAACTAACGGTCCGTCTCGCTGCCCAACGGTGTGCGGCCGGAGAGTATCTCGTAGAAGTCGTCGCGGGCGCCGGGGTCGGACGTGAACCGCGAGACGATGGGAATGACCGCGAGCGGCACGAAGAAAGTGAGATACGAGGGGTCGAGGCCTTCGCCGTCGACGGTGAGGGCGTGCGCCAGGGTGCGGGTCACGAGCCCGGCCGACTCGGGGGCGGTGACCCCGGCGGCGAGGGCGATCTTGATCGCCGCGAACCAGATCAGCCCGCCCCCGTATCCGACCGCCATGCCCCACCAGGCTCCCTGCTCGGTGGTCCGGGGCCAGTAGATGAGATAGCCGAGGGCCACCGCCGGCGGGACCACCATGGCGAAGCCGAACAGCAGCAGGTCGAGGATCGAGATCGTCGTCTGGGTGGCCACGAACCAGGCGGCCAGCGCCGCCGCGAAGGCATAGAGGGTCGTGGTGACGCGGTACGCCTTGAGCTGCTGCTCAGACGTCTGGCGGCGGGTGGACGGCAGCCAGTCGCGCACCACCATCGTGGCGCTCGACAAGAGGATCGGGCCGCCGGAGGAGATGACCGCGGCCAGCACCGCGGCCAGCGCCACCCCGCCGACCAAGGGGTTGATCTCGGAAGCCAGGGTTGTGAGGTTGCGGTAGCCGCTCAGCCCGGTATCGAGACCGTAGCGGGCGGTGGTGAGGATGCCGATCAGACCCCCGAGCACCGACATCGCGGCCGCAATCAGCCCCCCGATCAGAAACGCCGGCGCGATCTGCCGCTCGGTGCGGGCCGCCGTCGAGTAGTTCGTGTACACCGAGGCGGCCGGCGTGTGCACCGCCGCCGCGAAGAACATCCCGATGACCGGGAGCCACCCGGCTCCGGCGACTCCCCACCAGGCTGACTCGTCCTCGGATGCCGCGGCCAGGTGGTCGCCGATGGCCGCGGTGACCTCGGGCCAGCCGCCGAGCTGGTCGATGCCCATCAGGCCCACCCAGAGAAGGCCGACCAGCACCACGGAGCAGTGGATGAGATTCGTCACCGCGGTGCCCCACAACCCGCCCAGGGAGACGTAGGTGGAGAAGATGACGGCCGCCACCATGACCCCGCCGAACATCGACAGGGGGGTCAGCGTGCTCAGGATGACCCCGATGACGTACGCCTCGATGAGGTTGACGACGGCGTACTCCGTCTGCACGCACAGGCTCGTGAGCCATTGGCACCGCCGCTTCACGAAGCGGATCGTGAACAGCTCGCCGACCGTCTGGAGCCGGAAGCGCCGGTAGTAGACGCCGAAGAAGAGCCCGACGATGGCCAGGGCGAGAAAGGTGTTGATGCCGTACCACCACAGGTTCCAGACGCCGCCGCTGATGACGTCGCCGGCCACGCCGTAGGTGCCGGCGCCCCCGATGCGGGTGCCGGCGACGCCGAACGCGACCATGGCGGTGGACATGCCGCCGCCGGCCACCGCCCAGCCCGCCGAGCTGCGAGCGCGGCGGGCCATGAGGCTCCCGACGGTGGTGGCCGCCACGAGGTACACGACGATGGTCGCGGGCGCGATCACGTCCATGCGCGGACTCCTCCCGCCCGGCTCTGCCGGGGCGCGGCGCCGTCCGTCGTCATGGGCGGGCGGTCAGCGCGGCGAGGATGGCGTCTATCGCATCCCGCGCCTTTGCCCGCATCTCATCGTCGGTGGCGTCCTGAATCGGATGCGGCACGAACACCGAGCCGCTCGCGATCGCGGGCATGCCAAGGGCCTCCGCCTGCATCCGGGCGGCGCGGACGAACTCGCTCGACGCCACCATGACGGCGGGGATTCCGCGGGTCTCGTAGTCGACCATGTCGTGCACACTGCACGACGTGCAGGACCCTCAATCGGCGAGGGCCTGGATGACGGCCCGGCACCGCGCGCCCACCTCCTCCCGCAGGTCGTCCGGGGCCGGCTTGGTATAGGTCGGCTTGCGCAGGCGGATGACCTCGAGCGACGGCAGCCGCTCGCCGACGAGCCGCTCCACCTCGTCGCAGAAGACATCGCCCCGCGCCTTCGCGATGTCGATGATGCCCAGGGCGCCCTCGAGGCGGGCGGGCCGGGCCGCGGGCTGCCGCCCCATGGGGGCGCGTTCGTCGGTCGGGTCCAGAATGATCGGGGATTCGTCGCGCATGTGGTTCATCCTCTGTGGCGGGGTGTTCCGGCTCGAGGGATGCTGCCGTCCACCACCGAGGGCCCATCTTAGCGCGGAAAGCCACGCACCGTTCTCCGGCGTCGGCGCCTATCCCGCGATCTCCCGCGTCACCGCCGTCGAGCCGGCGGCGCCGCTGGCCCAGCCGCCCAACACCGCCGAGAACTTGCCGGCGGTGCCCCCGGCCACGACGATCAGGATGTCGTCGTCGCGGCGGAACTTCGGCAGACGGGTATCGAGGGCCTCCGCCGTCGGCCGGCCGTCCGCGCCGAGGTACTCCGGCGGCAGGGCGCCGAGGGCCATGCCCTTCTGGCACTGCTCGTCCGGCAACAGCTCCCGCAGGGGCCTCGCCGTCACCTCCTGAATGCGGGTCCGGAGGTCCGCCTTGGTGTAGTTCTCCCGCGCGAATGTCCGTGCGTGCTCGGGACTGACCACCAGCAGCACCTCGCCCATGCGGTGCAGCTTGGGGTGCGCCATGGTCTCCAGGCACCACCCCATGCTGGCCCCCAGCGACCGCGCGGTCCGCGACAGTTGATCCCGGATCGCCCGCGGCGCCTCGCCGGCGAAGACGGTGACGGTGCTCGTCTCCGCCGGAAACCCGCGCTCGACGTGCAACGGCTCCCACCCGCTGACTTCTTCGTGCTCGGCGATGCAGCAGGTGAACTTGCCCGGCTGCCCGAGGGTCGACATGTCGACCTCGCCGGGGCGCCCGCCGCCGACGTTGCGCACGAGAAGCTGCAGCGCCCGGCCGATGGTGGCGTTGGCCCGGAACCCCTGTCCGAAGACGTTGCCGCCGCAGTTGAGGCCGATGCGCTGGCGGATCGGCCCGTTGACGACGATGACGGGCGTCGCGAAGTAGGTCGTGGCCAGCACGCCGTGCAGATTGAACGTATCGGTGCACGCGGCCTCGGCGGCCGCGATGACCACCGGCAGATACTCCGGGCGGCAGCCGGCCATGACCGCGTTGATCGCGACCTTCTCCACCGTGGCCGGGGCGAGGTTCGGGGGCACGTGGGCGACGACGTCGGACGCCGCCCGGGAGGTGCCTTCGAGCATCCGCAGCACCCGATCCTCGGTCGGGGGGACGACCGGGAGCCCGTCGCCGAGCCCCTGCGACGCCATGAACTCGAACGGATCGTCGTCGACGGGGATGCGCACCCGCCGGGCCCCCAGCGTGGCCGCGCCGCGCCGCACCGCGAGGCGGCGGGCCACGTCGGGGTCATGGATCTTCGAGCCGCACCCCGGACGATGCTCGGGCAGACCGTCCTCGTCCCGGACGATCTCGGGCGCGGCGACCCCGCACGCACCCGCCGCGTCCCGAATCAGGGCGATCAGGTCCTGCTTCACGAACCCCTCGAAGCTGCGCCGGACCCGGCGGGCCTCGCCGGCCAGGACCAGGGCCGGCACTGCATCGAACCCGTAGTCGGCCGACACCGTGAGGTCGGCGTCGAGGGCCACGTCGAAGCTCAGGCCGTGCCGGTCCACGAACCCGGCAGTGTCGGCGGCGGCGTCCTGGGAGACTCCCGCGAGCCGCAGGCCGTGCGGGCCGAGGGCCTGGTGAAGCCGCTCGATCAGCGGCGCCGTCAGGTCGCACGTCGCGCAATCGTGCTTGAAGAAGAAAATCAGGGTGGCCCCGGGGGCGTCGCCGTCGCCGTCGAACGCGAGGGTGGCGCCTTGCCCGTCGGCCAGCGAGAAGGCCGGCGCCTCGGCGCCGGGGGCGGGCAGGTCGGACATGGCGAGAAGTTTACCTTGATGCGGCGGTTCCCGGTTCCGCGCGTGCCGAGCGCACCGGTTCCGCCGCCGGCTGGGGTACCATGTTCGCCATGGGCAAACGAGTCGCATTCGTCTTGGGGCTCGCGATCGATCCTGCTCCGCAGGCGAAAGGAATCATGAGCCGAAACGTCTTGCTGTCGTTGATGCTGGCCGCCGCGGCCGGTTCGCTGGGTGGGTGCGACTCGCTCGGTTCTCTCAATCCCTTTTCGCCCGACGATGAGGACTTGCATCCGGTATTCGCAGAACTGGTTCCGGACCAGACCTGGACGGTCGATACCGCCGTCCACCTCTCGCTGCCGGCCGCTGGCGAGGGGAACCCGCCGCTGACCTACGGGCTCTCGCCGGAGCTCCCCGCCGGACTCACGTTCGACGCCGCCGCGCGGACCGTCACCGGTACGCCGACCGCCGTCCTGTCTATGACCACCTACATCTATACCGTCACCGACGACGACGACGATACCGCGTCGATGCAGTTCCAGGTCACCGTCGTCGCGGCATCCGGTTCCGGATAGACCAGTTCATCGAACCGTTCCGCAACGTCCGGTGCGAACGTCCATGGCCGTTCGACCGTGGGCTTCAGTACCAGAGCGGCAACCGGGTTGAGATGGTTCGCGGGCGACGCGATATCACAATGGGAGACTTCATCGTCGTTCGTCCTCACAAGTCAACGGGGACGGAGCCCGTCCGGGTCATGACGACGCATTTCTGTTGACCTTGCGAAAGGTGAGCGAAATGCGGCGCTTTCGTTTCGTGCGTTTCTCACCCGGCCCGCCGGGTTCGCTCTTTCTCTTCGGCAATTCATGCGTCCATTCACGACGAGCCTCGCCGCTCATGACTGCCACACTACGTCGCTCGAGCGGTTGTTCGACCTTCTTCTTCGCTCGCCGTTTGCGGAAAACCATCACCCAGGACTCCAGCAGGCTGATGGTCGCGATGCTGTCGGCGAAGCTGATGCTATCCACATGGGCGCTGATGCCCTGATCCTCAATGTACTCGTTGACGATAACCTGATCGGGACGCTGTGGCACGAGTCCTTCCGAAACAAGGCGCCGCGCCAGTGCGTCCGCCCAGTCCGGAAGCGGGCCAAGCCGCATGGATGGGTCGACGTGACGGGCCTTGTAGTCGTACCGCCACCCGTAGTGCTGAACACGCCGAGACAGTTCGGTTTTCCATTCCTGCTGGCCGATGCACGTGACCAGCATTTCCTCGTCGTCAGCACTCAGGAAATCCCGCACATACACCAAACCGGGCACGGTCAGCCGTTCGGGTTGCGTGCTGGGGACCGGCAGGAGAGGCGGATTCGGTAGCGGCCCGGCCTCCGTGGCGACGAGGCGCCGGAACCGGCCGACATCGAGCCCCTTCTCCACTTCCTGGTTCGGCGGCAAACGCAGCCGCACTTCCCCCTGAACCTCGATCCGCGCTTCCGGAGTGTCGAGTGTACGCACCGCGCCGGGGCCAACATAGGGAATCTGCACGTCCCTCAGGACAACCTCCCCAAAAACGCACGGCCAGTTGCGTTTCGTCGCGAGTTTCAGGGCTTCCCTGCGAACCTGCGCGTTCCTGATATCGATCCCGAACCACCGGCCGCGTGCATGCTCGGGTTTGGCGAAGAAGTCCCTGCCGCCCCAGGACAGGATGATGTTGCCGCCGGCTCGCCGCCATTGCGGCATTTTGGCCAGGGCGGTCGGCCAGCGAATGCCTCGTGATCCGGCGGCAGTCAGGCGCAAGGCGTGAATGGAAAGCAGTTCACGTTGCAGCGCTTCTCCCCGAAACTGCACATCGAGCCCGCGATACCCATGAAGAAGACCGCACAGGGTCGCGGCGGACCACCCGATTCCCGGCGGGATCTGCGGCAGGTCCTTGAACCACGTCTTGAACCTCGCCGGCGCGGGACGGGCCAGCACCAGTTGAATCGCTATTCCGACGGGACAGTGCCGCCAGTTCTGGAGCTGAACGACCGACTCGGCGCGCAAGATCCTGGTCGTTGCGTCCAGCCACGCCGTCGTCTCGCGGCCGTCCTCTGGCCTGCCCTGCAGCGCCTCCTCATGAATACGGGTCGCCAGTTCCCGGGCATCGACACGAGCGCCGGCCGTCTGGCCACGAAAGACCTCCACGGCGGCCAGCCAGAGACGATCGTGCCGGCTGGCCGGAACGGCGTCATCCAGCCGTCCCCCCCAGGGTGGCAGGCACCACCACGAGGCATCCACCTTGGCCGCCATGGCGGCCAAGGCCGATCGTTGAGGGTCCAGGCTCGCCGCAAGCGTGTCCAGCCAGAGATCAATCCGCGGGACGCCCCACACGGCCATGCTCATGGCGCCGTGGATGGCATCCAGTTCGTCCGGAATGCCGATGCCCGTCGTCGCTATTGAAGGGTAGCTCTTCAGGTCGACGCGGTCCCCCGGGTCGGCCTCGACTTTGACCAGCTCTTCGGGCAGTGCGAGATTGGAGGCGCGTCTCGCCATGCCTGCAAGCCGAACACGCTCTTCTGCGGTCGATACCGAGATCTCCGAAATGGCGAACACCGGCAGGGCGCCGGGCCAATAGAGGGCGTGGTCGGTTGGTTGGACTCCGCCCAGGCGGCAAAGCCGCCAGCGTTCGTTCCGCAGAACGTGAATATCGAGGTCGGGCAGCTTTGCCGGATCGAGTCGTGCGTGAACAGGTATCGAATGCACTGCGTCGGACGGGTGTTCGTCACGCGCGTACGCTCCGACTCCGATTGGCTGCCCCCACGACGACCGGGGTCGCAGCCAGCCGTCCTGAAGCGCATCGAACAGACGTCGATTGTCGGTGGCCAGTCCGAGCCACCGGGAGTCCGGTTCGCGGCTTTCAGAAAAGTCCATCGGCATCTGGGATTCGTGGATTGTCATGACCGCTCCAGAATATCCGGACTCGGCAACGCGTCCACCGCTGCTTGCGTGAGGGAATCGGGTCCGTACACCAGAAACAGGCTGTCACGAGCGCGGGTGCACATCATGTACATCGCGCGTAGATCCGCTGCATTCTTGCACGGCAAGAAACGATCCAGTTCCAAGAGGAAAACCGTATCGAATTCCTGGCCCTTTATGGATGCCTTGTTCAGCAAGGTCACGCCCGGTGAGAGCAGGTCTATTCTCCCTTCGTTTTGCAGATCGCTTCTGTATATATCAACGCGCTTGCCCTCCAGTTTGCGGACGAGCAAGGCGTGCAAGGCATCGCCGGTGCCGTTTTGATCGACGACGATGCCAACGCTGCCGCCACGCACGACGCACCAGTTCGACACCAGCTTGGCTGTGGATTCAAGGCTCGCCGATCGGTAGAGTCGGGGACGCTCGCCAGAGGTTGGGCGGAGCACCGTGGCGGCGGGCAGACCGCCCCCATGGAAGTGCTCGGCCATCCTCGCCACTTCCGGCGCATTCCTATGGTTTTTCGTCAGAATAAGCGGGTCATTCAGGCCGCTTGCGGTCTTGATGTCTGCGAGCGACGTGCATTGATCTGCGATCGCTTGATCTTCGTCCGCAAAGACGGACATTGTTCCTGATACACGCGAAGCGTATCTGAAAAAGCCATAAGGAAGGTCTTGCCCCTCATCCACGACAAGGTGAAACCGTTCAGGGCCATGGTCAGGCGTCAGGCGTGCGAGCATCACGTCCCAATCATGAACATACTCCTGAAGCTGCGGTGGTGAGACGCCAGTTCGCTGTTTGAAGTCATGCCAGATAAAGGTATGCATCGTACTAGCTTCCGGAACGATGCGCATTTCGCGATCCGTTGCGGACTCCTTCATCTGTTCCAGCAAGCGCCGCAGCATACGATTGTAGGTGACGAGTTTGACGGCCAGCCCCGACCCCGCCTCCACCAGCATCCGGGCCCGGTGCAGGGCAAGGACGGTCTTGCCAGAACCCGGAGGCCCCACAACGAACAGCGACCGGTCAAGGGGGTATTCCAGTACGTTGAGCTGGTCCTGCGCATTGGCGATTTCGTTCCAGGTGGGAAGCTGCATGTCGGTTTTCTCAAAGTTGAAGGGTGTCTTGCGCAGCGCGGTGAAACAGTGCGTATCTAAGCGGGGCGGTCGTACATGGTTCCAGTGCTTCTCTCCGCCTCCGAAGGACCGGAGCGCAGCGGAGGACGCGCGATTGTTCCGCCCGCAGCAAGCCACCGCACGCCCGCCCCGGAAGCGGAATCCGCGGGTCAGTTCCGAGCTGCCTTTTCGCCGTCAGCCGCGCCTCGTGGACCCGCCGAATCGGCTCCGATTCCACCCACACCTGTTTTAGGAGAGCCGTATCTAAGCGGGCGGTCGTACATGGTTCCAGTGCTTCTCTCCGCCTCGATTGTTCCGTTGTCGTCCGCGATCATCCAGAATCCTGCAGCGTGCAGCGAGCTCCTGAAGCCGGGGAAAGCGAGGTTGGCGGCCGGCCTGACAGAATTCGTATAGAGGACGGTAACAGGTCCTCGGCCAAGTTTGTTGAGCAGTTTTTCCAAGTCCTCAATGAGCGTGACCGCGTTCAGCGTCGGACTTGCGAGCAGGTAGGAAACAATGACGAACACTGGACGCCACTTCGGCGCCGGGCGCCAAGACACGGAGGAGATCGCGGACGACCAGTGGCGAGCGATCCGGAGCGCCCTATTGTGGTGTTCCGCCGCGCTTGCGAGTCGTTCGCCGAGCTCGCGCATCGCCTTGGATCGATCCACCCCGATGTAGTCGAATCTCGGGGCGGCGCCGAGAGCGCTGGCGAACGCAAGTCCGCCGGTAAACGGCCCGCAGCCCAAATCAACAACGATTGGTGCTTCCGGCAACGGTCCGGTAAACAGCATTTGAAACGCCTCGATGAGCTCCTGAAGGTGTCCAAATTGAAAAAAGTGAGTGTACATCAGGACGCGGTCGTCAGGCGACAAGTCCTGCCAACCCGTATCGAAATCGGCCTGTCCCCACCCGGCGATCTGGTGCGTTGCAGTGTTGCCATCGTAGCCAAGTATCGTGCCAGGCTGGGAACGAGGATCCATGTTTACGCGCTGCGTGATTTCAATGTCACGCAGCTTTTGCAGCCATTGGGGAAGTTGAGACATCAGGGCGTTGTTTCCTCGGTCACCGGGAGATGCGTCAGGACAGCGTCAGCGTACTAGATCGGGGCAGCTGCCGGAGTCACGGAGCACCTCCTGAAACCTCGGTCGACCGAGGTTCTCGCGGGCCGGTTGATCACGGCAGGGGACTCGTCAGTAGGTCGGAGTACAGGTCGTAGAAGGCGCCGACGTCCAGATCGAGCATCACCTCGAGGGGGCGGGCGCGGGGGTCGTCCGGCGCCGTCACCGAGGTGGCGCCGCAGGCGGGGCCGAACGCCGTCTCGACCGCGATGGGCAGCGACTCGGACACCGTGACCACCGAGGGGTCGACGAGCCAGGCCGCGGTGATGCAGTCCCACACGTAGTAGGTGGCGGCGGGGTCGCGGGCGTAGCGCGGACCCATGTGGTGCTGCATGAGCCGGGTGAGCGGCGTGCCGGCGGCGACGATGCGGTCGAACAGGGCCTTGCGCACCGGGGCGTGGTTCGTGATGTCGAGGCCGAACATCACGAGGGAGGGCACGCCGGCCTGGAGGACCTCGGACGCCGCGTCCGGATCGAACCAGATGTTGAACTCGGCCGCCGGTGTCACGTTCCCCGGCACCCGCGCGGCCCCGCCCATGAAGACGACGCGCTTGACGCGCGGCGCCAGATCGGGGCGCGCGCGGAACACCTGCGCGAGGTTGGTCATGGGGCCGACGGCCACGAGGGTGACCTCGTCGGGCCGGCGCTCGATGGTGTCGATGATGAACGACGCCGCGTCGGTGGGCCGGGGACGGACGGCCGCGAAACGTCCGCCGTGCGGCGGGCGCACCTCGGGTTCCGCGTCGAAGGCGCCCTTGAACGTGACTGGCCCCCACTGCGACTCCTGGCGCGCCGCCCGCTCCGGGGTGTTGACGAGGGGGGCGCGGGCGCCGAGATGGAGCGGGACGTCGGCCGCCCCCACGAGCTCCAGCAGATGCAGCATGTGCTCGGCTCCCTGCGGGACCGTGTGGTTGCCGGCGACCACCGTGACGCCGAGCACGTCGACCCGGTCGGGCCGGCGAAGGAGCATGGCGAGGGCCGCGGCGTCGTCGTTGAAGACGGCCGAGTCGGTGTCGAAGATGATGGGCTCGGGCTCAGAAACGGACATTGATGCCTACCTGCGCGCGGCGGGTGTCGCCGAGCCCGCTGCGGATGGTTCCGTCGAAGTTGAAGAGCAGCGATCCCTGGGCGGTGTCGAGGATGTTGTCGGCGTTCAGGACGTTGAACATCTCGAACACCGGCTCGACGGTCGCGCCGTCCACCAGCCCGAAGCGCCGGGCGAGCCGGAGGTCCCACGTGACGAACTCGTTCTCCCGGCGCAGCGTGTTGCGCCGGAGAATCGATCCGTCGGCGCAGATCCGGTCGGACGGCAGCGCGGCGCGGGCCCCCGGGTCGGCGCAGCGGGCTGAGACCGGCGACGCCGAGAGGTACTGGAACGCGTGGTCGAAGCGGACGTCGCC
Source organism: Vicinamibacterales bacterium (assembly GCA_965206705.1). Taxonomy (GTDB): domain Bacteria; phylum Acidobacteriota; class Vicinamibacteria; order Vicinamibacterales; family UBA8438; genus JAJEEA01. The sequence continues at coordinate 654,196 of CBDBKJ010000005.1, forward strand.
CGGCAGGGTGATCAGGACGTAGCCGTTCGCCCCGTGGCGCCGGTCGCGGTCGGACCAGCCGTACTCGGGCGCGAGGTCGGCCGCGCTCGCGTAACGGAACGTGAACGGGTCGCGTTCGTTGTCGTCGTCGGAACGGTCGAACGCGAGCGTGTAGTTCGTCTCGAAGGTGAGCCGGCCGCCGAACGCGTTCCGCCCCCGCAGGCCGACCGTCAGGCCGTGATAGCGCGAGCGGGCGCTGCTCTCCGTGACGGTCAGAGAGCCCAGTCCGCCGCCCCAGGGGTGCGTCCCGATGCCGAAGGGCGCGCCGAGGACGGGGTCGTTGCGGTTGACGAAGCGGAAGAGGTTGTCGGTCCGGGCGTGAACGAATGTGGCGTTCGCCACGAGTCCGCGCCCGAGGTCCCGATCGACGGCGGCGCTGAACGACCAGGTGCGCGGCAGCTCCAGGTTGCGGTCGGCCACCTGGACGTCCGGCAGGAACGGCTGGGCCGCCGAGCCGTCGATCTGCCGGTCGAGAGGCGGCACCGGCCCGAGCGCGGGCGAGGCGGCGCTGCTGCGGAAGATGATCTGCTGGAAGGCGCCGTTGGTCGTGCGGTGTCCCGCGAAGACCAGCATCGGGATGCGCGCGACGTACGACCCGGCGTTGGCCCGCACCACCGTCCGGCCGTTGCCCCCGGCGTCCCACGCCAGCCCCAGGCGGGGCTGGAAGTTGTCGAGGTCGTCGGGAATCCGGCCGTCGGATGAGAAGCGGGGATCGTCGAGATAGGGCGCGAAGAAGGTGTCCTCGGGCTCGACGAAGACGTCGGGGTGCCACGAGCCTTCCCAGCGGAGGCCGAGGTCGAGGGTCAGCCGGTCATGCGGGGTCCACGTGTCCTGCAGAAAGAGTCCCAGCTCGTGGGTGCGGAGCTGCTGCCGCCCGAGCTGATCGGGGGGCACCCCGGGCACCGTCGCCGCCTGCAGGTAGAGCAGCACCGGTCCGGTGATCTGCGCGCCGGCCGGACAGAGGCCCACGTCGCTGCTCGACCCGTCCGAGCAGGTGACATAGCGGTGGCCCCGGGTCACGAAGTCGATGAAGCCGCCGACCGAGTCGAAGAGGTAGCGGCTGTTCGCGAACCCGATGAACTGCTGAGCGGCGTTGGTCCGGTTGTATTCCACGCCGGCCTTGACGAGGTGCCGGCCCAGCAGGACCGAGGCGTTGTCGAGCACCTGCAGGCGGGTGTCGTACGACGGGTCGATCGGCAGAAAGAAGGGGAGCCCGATGCGGAACCCGTCCGCGAAATCCATGCCGACGTCGGGAAACGGCCGTCCCCCGAGCCGGTCGAACTGCGGGGGGCCGGGCGCCGCCGCCCCCGGCATCAGCGGTCCGTCGTACCAGCGGGGCCGGTGCTCGCGCGCCCACTGCAGGCGGAACTCGTTCGAAAGCGTGTTGCCGAGCAGCGAGCGGAGGCCGGTGTTGAACGCGTGCGAACTGTCCCGCTCGATCCCGTTGGCCGAGCGCCCCCACGCGTCGACGTCGAAGGTGCCGTTCACCTGCTCCGCCCAGGTGTGGTTGTACTTGCCGGAGAGCTGGTGGCGGGCGTCGAAGGTGACGTCCAGCTTGGCGAGGAACGATCGGGCGTCGTCGGTGCGCCGGATCGGTCCGAACTCGTCGTCGAACAGGCCCGGCCATCGGGATTGGAGGAAGGTCTCCAGCGTTCCGAGCGCCTCGGGGTTCGCGACGCGCCGGTCGGTCTGCCGGGTCTCGGCCGCCGCCTGCTGGTCGTAGGCCAGGAAGTAGAACGCCCGGTCGGGCACCAGGGGCCCGCCGAGGGTCGCGCCGAACTGATTGCGCCCGAAATCGGGCTCGCCGCCGCCGCGCTCGGGCGAGTACGCGGCGGAGATCTCGTCCCACTGCCCGTAGTAGTGGGCGGACCCGGTCGGATCGTTCGTGCCCGACTTGGTGATCACGTTGACGAAGCCGCCGGCCGAGCGGCCGAACTCTGCCGTCGCGCCCTGGTTCACCACCACGATCTCCTCGATCGCGTCCTGGTTGAAGGTGAACGCGGGCCGCTGGCCGCCCCGTTGCTCGCCGAAGAACGGATTGTTGAAGTCGGCGCCGTCCACGATGATGTTGTTGAAGATGCCGCGCTGGCCGGCGATGTTGAGCACGTCGCCGTCCGGGCCCTGCGAGACCGACGCCCCCGGGGTGAGCAGCGCCAGGTCGAGGTAGTTGCGGCCGTTGCTGGGAAGCCGGTCGACCACCTCCTCGGCCACCCGTTGGGAACTCGTGACGTCGGCCGTCGACACCAGCCGCGCGCCGTCCGCCGCCACCGTGACCGTCTCGGCCGCCACCACCCGCAGATCGATCGCGAGGTCGATCGTCTCGCCGACCCGCAGCGTCGCGCCTTCGATGCGCTCGACGCCGTACCCGCCGTCGGCCGTCACCGTGAGGTCGTAGGTGCCCGGCGGCAGAAGCGCCCGCACGAACGTGCCGGCCGGCGTCGTCTCGACGATGGTCTGCAGGTCGGTCTCGAGGTGCAGGATGACGAGGACGGCGCCCGGCATCGGCTGGCCGAGCGGATCGCGGACCATGCCCCGGACGACGCCGGTCGTCGCGCCCGCCTGGGCCGCCGCGTCCGGCGCTCCCGCCGCGTGCAGGACCACCACCGCGGCGGCGCCGATCAGCCGGCGCCGCGCGGCCCGGAAGCGAAAGGGACGCCGCACGGCGGTGGGATCGGGTGACGTGCCCGCGGCGTTTCCGGGTCGTGTCCTCATCGGATATCGACGAGGCGTGCCGAATCGAGGGTGAAACACCCGCGTTCCCCGGGAACACGTCGTCGGCGTCGGCTCCGGCATGCCATGCGCTACTCCGGCAGGGCCAGTGCGATCAGCTCGGGGACCGGCGTGCCGCCGACGGTCAGGGCGATGTACTGGCGCCCGTCGAGGAGATAGGTCATCGGGGTGCCGATCGCCCCGCGCGGGATGTCCACCGACGCCAACGCCTCGCCGGTCGCCTTGTCGACCGCGAGCAGGCGCGGACCGCCGGTCGAGCCGCCGGTGGTCAAAGCGTAGATGAGCAGGTTCGGGGTCACCAGCGGCCCGCTGCGGCTGCCGTCGCCGCCGAGGGGCGGCAGGTCGAGGTCGCGCAGCATCGGGTGGTTCCGCATGCGGTCGCCGTCGCCCAGCGGCTTCATCCACGCGTGGTCACCGGTGTTCAGATCGATCGCGGTCATTCTGGAATACGGCGGCTTGAACAGCGGCAGGCCCTGGGGCATCGTCGGCGACCGGGTGCCGGCCCCGCGCGCCTCGATGATGTTCAGGGTGGCGCCCTCGCCAGGCTCGGGGTCGCGGTAGTTGCGCACGCTGAAGGCGTTGACCGAGGGCACGTAGAGCATTCCCGTCTCGGGGTCGACCCCGGCTCCCGACCAGTTGGCGCCGCCCCCCGCGCTGGGGCGCTGAATCGTCCCGCTGAGGCTCTGCGGCGTGAACAGCGGCCCGAGCCGGAACCCGTCGACCGCATCGATCGCCATCTGGCGGATCTCCTGCGTGAAGTCGGCCAGATCGTCGACGGTGGCGCCCTGATACTCGAACGGCGCCGGCCGGGTGGGGAACGGCTGGGTGGGCCAGACCAGCTCGCCGGGGATGTCCGTGTCGGTGGGTACCGGGCGCTCCTCGATCGGCCAGACCGGCTCGCCGGTGACCCGGTCGAAGACGTACAGGAATCCCTGCTTGCTGACTTGCGCCAACGCCTTGACGGGACGGCCGTCCACCTCGATGTCGACGAGATTCGGGGCGGCGGGGAAGTCGTAGTCCCACAGCCCGTGATGCACCGCCTGGAAGTGCCACTCGCGCTGGCCGGTCTCGATGTCCAGCGCCACCACGCTCTCGGCGAACAGGTTCTCGCCCGGCCGGTGGCCGCCGTAGTAGTCGGGGGCCGGCGTGTTGGTCGGCAGATACACGAGGCCGAGCTCGGGATCCGCGCTCATCATCGACCACACCCCGACCTTGCCGGTGACCCGCCACGAGTCGCCGCCCCAGGTGTCGTTGCCGAACTCGTCGCCCTGGGGAATCGTGTGGAAGGTCCACTTGGTGCGGCCGGAGTGCACGTCGAATCCCCGCATCCACCCCGGCGGGGCTTCCCGCGTGATGTTGTACGACGAGATGGACGACGGGGTGATGATGGTGTCGCCGACCACCAGCGGCGGCGACTGCACCGAATAGAGCAGGGCGTTCAACCAGTCCCGGTCTTCGCGGGCCGCGCGGGGGAGGTCGCGGGTGAGGTCGACGCGGCCATTCTCGCCGAAGTCAGCGCACGGACGCCCGGTCGCAGCCTCCACGCAGAGCAGGAAGCCGTTGCTCGTGCCCCAGAAGATGCGTTCCGCCGACCCGTCGGTCCAGTAGGCGACGCCGCGCTGGTTCCAGCGCGCGGTCATGGTGGTCGTGCCGGCCTCGTAGGTCTTCGGGTTGTAGACCCAGAGGGTCTCCCCGGTGGCCGCATCGACGGCGGCGCCCTGCGATGTCGGCATGTTGATGAACATCCGGCCGCCGACCATCAGCGGCGTCGCCTTGAGGTTGTTCGTATAGGGCGACTGGCGGTCGCGCCAGAGGTCGGGGTCCGCCTGGTCCAGGGCCTCGAAGACGACGTCCGATTGGGCCCGCCACTCGCCTCCGTCCGGGGTCGTCATGCTGACCCAGGCGTCGGCCGACTGCCAGCGCCAAGCGATCTCCAGATCGCCGAAGTTGGCAGCGTCGATCTGGTCGAGCGGCGAGTATTTGGTGCTGCCGAGGTCGCCGCCGTAGGTGGGCCACTCGCCGTTGGCAGGCGCCCCCTGTTGCGCGGCCGCCATCGGCGCAACCAGGATCGCCGCGCCCAGCATCCAGCAGATCGGGTGAACCCATCGCATCATCGTCGTCGCTCCTCGCAGGTGTCGAGCCCCGTCATCAAGGCGTTCATGATACCGCCACCTGCCGCGAGGCGACGATTTCCGGGGCCAGGGGTCTGCGCCGCGTAGCGGTGGAGCCTCCTGGGAGGGTTGGTTGGGCGGCAATCGGAGCCGCAGCGCGACCCTGCGGTCGCGTTCGGCGACGATTTCCGGGCTAGAATGGCCGTACGATGCCCGAACAGATCCGCGGCCGGAGGCAGCATGCGGCGGCGGGCCTCGCCGCCGTGGCGGCGGTCGGTTGCGCCTTCGGCGCCGCCGTGGTCGAGGGGCGCATGGGCACGGCGCAACGCGAGCGGCGGCCGCCGCCCGAGACCTGGCATTGGGTGCTCCCCGCGCAGCACGGCGGGGTCGAGGTCGCCGAGCTGCATCCCGGCGACTGCTACGTGATTCGGCAGGCGGACGGCATCGTGTACTTCAGCGAGCCCCCGCCGGAGGTCCTCGAGCTCCAGGCCCGGCTTGGCGACCCCGTCGCCCATCTCGTCGAGGAGGTCGGCGAGCATCCCGAGTGCCGGCGGGAAGAGTGCGTCGCCATGTCCCGCCTGACGGCGGCGATCACGGCGCGGCTCGTCGAGGCCGGCGATCGGCGGGCGGTCCGGCGGGCGAACCATCGGCCGTCGCCGCTCGACGACATGCGGGGCGGCGCGTACTCGGACGTGGGCTCCGGGAACCGCGGCCGCTATCGCCAGACCCGGGAGCAGCGCATGGCGTACCTGCACCTGCGCACCGCCGCCCGGGACAACTGCTATGCCGCGCAGGTGCCGCGGACGTTGACGATCCACGTCCGGGACCGGCAGCATCGCGACGACCGGACCGGGTTCTACAGCGGATATCTGTATCTGGAACATCACCACGCGCCGATTCCGGGGCGGGTGGCAACGAACGAGCTCGTTTTCGTGGAGGCGAATGACCGATGAGACGATTCCTGATGACCCTTTCCATCGGCGCCCTGGCCGTGTTCGCGGCCCAGTGGCAGACCCGCGGCGCCGTCCTGCAGAGCCCGGACGGCAGTCCGAGTCACCGGTTCGAGGAGCTGGCTGACGGGGTCTGGTTCGCGATCGGCACCGGGTCGATGACGGTCATGAGCAACTCGCTGGTCATCATCAACGACGACCACGTGATGCTGGTCGACACGTCGGTGACCCCGGCCGCGGCGCGCGGGCTCGTCGAGGGCGTCGCCACCCTGACCGACAAGCCGATCGAGTACGTCTTCAACAGCCACTACCACTTCGACCACGCGCACGGCAACCAGATCTTCGGTGACGACGTGGAGATCATCGGCCACGACTTCGTGCGCACGATGCTGTCGTCCGACGTGCTCAGCCAGCGCACCAACCGTTCGTTCACCGCGGTGATTCCCAATCAGATCGAGCAGCGGAAGGCGCAGATCGCCGCCGCCGACGAGTCCGAGCGGGCCGGGCTCGAAACCCAGCTCCGCATTCAGGAGGCGCACTGGGAGGCGCTGCAGGAGACGGTGCCGACCCCGCCCAACCTGACCTACAGCGACACCATGACGCTGGTCAAGGGAGGGCGCGAAGTGCAGCTCCACTTCCCCGGGCGCGGCCACACCGGCGGCGACACCCTCGTGTTTCTCCCCGAGGAGCGCATCGTGTTCACCGGCGACTTCTTCGTCGGGCGCCCCGGGGGCCATGGCCTGCCGTACATGGGGGACGGCTACGTCGAGGAGTGGCCGGCGTCGCTCGACCGGCTGAAGGCGCTCGAGTTCGACGTGATGGTGCCCGGCCACGGCATGCCGTTCACCGAGCGTGAGCAGATCGACCACCTGCAGGCCTATCTCCGCGATCTGAACCGTCAGGTGAACGCGCTGTACGCCGAGGGCGTCTCTGCCCAGAGCGCGGCTCGGCGCGTGGACCTCGGCGCCCACGCCCAGCACTACGGCGCGGGGGCGGCGCGGGTCGATCCGCGCGCCGTGGTCCGCATGTACGAGCGGCTGCAGATCAAGATGCCGCGGTAGGACGGAACGCGGGCGGGCCGACGGCGCTGGTCGCCGGTCCGGCCCGCCGGCACGCGGCGGCCTGCGTCAGCGGGCCGCATCCATCGCCTGCGTGAACGCCGACTGAAGCGCGGACTGCGCTTCGGTCAGGCGTGCGCGCGTGTCCCGCAGCCAGCCCCGACTCGCGTCCGCCTGCTCGCGCCCTGCCTGGAGCATGCGCGTCACCTCCGCCGCCTGGGGGCCGCCGAGGCCGCGTCGGCTCGCGACCATCTGCTCGGGGTCGAGCGCGGCCTGGATGAGCGCCACGTCGACCGGCAGCGGCTCGCTGTAGGCTTCCTCGTACAGGTGGAGCAGCTCGTCCGCGGTCAGGTCCTTGGGCCGCTTGCCGCCGGCGCGGCCATACTCCGTGATCTCCGACGCGTAGTGGTGACCGACCCGGAAGGGGACGTCGGCGTGGCGCAGCAGCGTATCGGCGACCTCGGTCATCGTGGCGTAGTCGGCGTCGACCTCCGCGAGCGACCGGGCGGGGTCGACGACCAACCCGTTCACGACGTCCGCGTAGAGGCGGTACATCTCCCCGGCCTTGGCGGTGGTTTCCAGAAGCTGGTCGGTGCTGCGATAGTCGGCCATGCCGGTCGAGGTGTTGTGCGCGTTGAGGAACACCGTCTGCGCGTCGCCGATCACGGTGCTCGCGAGCCGGCGGAGCGTGGCGAGAATGACGGGGTTCCGCTTCTGCGGCATGATGCTGCTGACCCCGGTGAGGGACCGGTCGAGGAGCAGCCAGGGCGCGGGGTCGTGATACTGGACGTGCACGTCCTCCATGAGCTGACCGATGGACAGGGCGGAGATCGCGAGGGTCGACGCGACCTCCGTCTTCGAATCGACCGACGAGACGTGGTTGGCGTCGTAGGCGTTCTCGACCACGCCGTCGAACCCGAGCAGCTCGGCGAGGCGCTCGCGATCGAGAGGGAACCCGGAGGTGGCGAGGGCGGCGGCGCCGAGGGGGCTGCGGTTCACCCGCGCGAAGGTCTCCTCCAGGCGCTCGGCGTCGCGGTCGAGGGCGGCGGCGAAGGCCAGCAGATAGTGGGCCAGCGAAGTCGGCTGCGCCTGCACTCCGTGGGTGTAGGCGGGAATGATGGTCCCGGTGTGTCGCCCCGCCAGGGTGAGCAACGCGTCGCGCGGCGCGAGCAGGGCGTCGTAGGCGTCGAGCAGGGCCTCGCGAATGGCGAGGCGGCGGAACGTCGAGCCGATGTCCTGACGGCTCCGGCCGGTGTGCAGCCGCGACGCGTCCCGGCCCGCGACCTCGACGAGCCGCGCCTCGAAGTCGAGGTAGTCGGACGAGCGCGGGGCGCCCGGCTCGGCCTGCTCGGCGACGACCGCCGCGACGCCGCCGGCGATCGCCGACGCCATCGCCTCGGGAACCAGGCCGACCTCGCTCAGCATGACGATGGACGCCTTGTTGATCTCGCCGAGATGGTGAAAGTCGTCATGCGCGGGTTGCGCGAACGCGGGGGCGGCGCCGAGCGAGAAGCCGAGCACCACCACCGCCGAGAGCTGACCACGTGACATCGCGTTCCTCCTGAATCGGGGCTTCTGAGTTCTCTACCGCTGCAACAGAATTCATCGATTTCACGAAAATTGATGAATTCTGATGAGTTCTCATCAATCCGGTGCGCCGCAGTCGAGTCGGACCGCTCGACGGGTCCCCAACCAGCCCTCGTCGAGGCGGTCCACACGAACCGGGTCGCGCTGCGCGGCGTGGCGCGGGGGGCTTACCGCGGTCGCCGATATCGCGTCCCGCGCCAGTCCCGCAGGAAACTCCATGTCGCGACGTCGTCGAGGCTGGTATACCACAACCATCCCGCAGCCGGCCGAACCTGAGAATCGGAACAGAAGCGGTGCGGTGACCTCTCATTCGGCCGGGGCGAGCGATTCGAGTCGGGCCTCGAGGTCGCGCGGGGCGTGGAAGACGTAGGTCCGCCCGCCGATCCGCCGCCGGTCGAGGAGCCCGAGCTCCGCGAGCCGGAAAAGATCGGCGCGGGCGGTAGCGTACGCGACATCGTGACTCGTCCGGTGGGACCGGGTCGTGTACTCGCCGTCCGGGTGACGGACAGCGTGGGCGAGCAGCGCGAGCTGGCGGTGGTTGAGGTCGGTTGAATGCTTGAGTCTGCGTTCGACCCGCTGCACCTGCTCGATCTTGGTTTCGAAGTACGTGTCGAGCTCGTCGATTGCGCGGCGAATCACGTCGACCTGATGCACGATGAAGTAGGTCAGGTCGTTCTCGTCGGTTTCGGTGTGGAGGAGCGCCCGGGCGTACTGCGCCGGAGCGGCCTTGAGAAATCGGCTGATCGAGACGAATTCGAACAGCCAATAGTCGTGGTGCAGCATCGCCCAGTAGAACAGCGCCCGGGCCGTGCGTCCGTTGCCGTCCTCGAACGGATGGTCGAAGGCGAGCCAGAAGTGCAACACGATGGCGCGGACGACGGGGTGCATGAACGCCCCGTCGTCGGCGTCCCGATTCGCGAACTGCACCATCTCGTTCAAGCGGCCGGGCAGTTGCTCTGCCGGCGGTGGATGGTAGAGCACCCGTTCCTGGGCATCACAGACCTCGACCCGCTCGTCCTCGGGCCGTTGCAGACGCCCGGCCGCGGCCGGATCGCGAAGGGTGTCTTCCGTCAGTGTGACGTGCAGATCCCGCACCGCGTCCTCGGTCAGCGGCGAGTCCTTCATCGTGCGGACCGCCCGCATGGCGCGGTAGTTGTTCAGGATCATCCGTTCGCTGCGGTCCCTGGGGCGCCGTCCCGCGCGGAGCATCCGCATCGCGGCGGCCCGCGTCGTGGAGGCGCCTTCGAGCTGGCTCGACGTGATGGCTTCCTGGATCAGCGAGTTGACGATGAACCGATCCCGGGTCTGCCGATTGGCCACGGTGTCGGACATTCCAATCCGGCCGCCGGCCCGGCTGTCGATTAGGTGCAGCGCCTCCTGGACGCGGTCGGGCAGCATGAAGTGGAACGGCCGTCCGCGCGCGTCACGCAGTGGGATCTGGCGGAACAGGCCGCTTCGGGACAGCTTGATGCCGGTCCACCATTCCTCGCAGCTCAGGTCCCCGGGCGGATCGAGCCGTCGCAGCGTGTCCCAGTGAAGATAGCGGCCGTCCACCGTCGGGTGGAAGGAGTGGCGCATCAGCGCCGGCAGGCGATCGCTATGTCTCGCGATCAGCTCATGGAGGGGCAACTGGGAACGTGGTCGCTTCACGGTCACATCCTTCGTCAAGCGCAGGTTTATTCATCAGTTTTTAAAAAATTGATGAATGGTGATGGGACTGTATCACATATCATCAATTCCATGAAAATTGATGAACTCTGAGGCGCTCTGCGAACGGCGTGGGTGTGACGATCTGCATGAAGGGGTCCGCCGTGCGATCACGCGCGATTCCTCGGCGGGTGCGAGTCCCGTCTGGCAACTGTTGTTCCAGCCGGAAGCAGTCGGAGCGGACGAAGTGCCTGGGCGGTCTGCTCGACAGGTTTGGCGGTGAGACGCCCCTCCGCCAGCTCCCTCACAGTTCGGCCGATCGGACCTCGGCACGCGTAGCGGAAGAACGGTGCGCAAGAAAGCGAATTTTTCGCTTGACAACATTTTCGACCGCAGATCCTTCGCGGTCTGGGTGCGAGATGCAAGCGCGCTCTGGCTGCTGCATTGGCCCCCTGTGGCTCGGCGCCGGCCAGGAAGATCCAAACCGACCCACGCGCCCCGAATCGACGCGCACGGGCGCTCTTAAGCCATTTAGAAACAGGGGTTTACAATGGGTTTATGAACGTTGCCCCAAACCAACAAGAGACGCGTCTCACAGCCCTCGCCCCGACATCCGCAGCCGTTGGCGCGACCACGCCGCGCGGAGCGCAGTCGCCAATGTCGCAGGCGGCGGTCCCGACGTGCATCGAGGATCAACGCGCGTCGGTTCTCGAGCGCCGCGACGACGCCCAACGTATTGGCGACGGCATCGCCGAGCTGTCGGCCCGCATCCAGGCCGCCACCTACGAGCTCCTCGGAATGATTCGCGCCTTCGACGAGCGCGAGGGGTGGGCCGGGTTCGTGTCCTGCGCTCACTGGCTGAACTGGCGCACCGGACTCGCCCTGGGCGCGGCCCGCGAGAAGGTGCGGGTGGCGCGCGCGCTGGCAGACCTGCCGTTGCTGAGCGAGGCGATGCACCGGGGTCGGATCTCCTACTCGAAGGTACGCGCTCTGACCCGGGTGGCGACGCCCGCGAACGAGCGCCGTCTCCTCGACTTCGCGCTGTCCGGCACGGCGGCCCACGTCGAACGGCTGGCGCGGGCTTGGCGCCGAGCGGACCGGCTGGCCGAGGGGGCCGACGAACAGCGGCGGCAGGAGCGCCGGAACCTGACCACCTGGGTCGACGACGACGGGATGGTCGTCATTCGGGGCCGGCTGTCGCCCGAGGTGGGCGCCGTTGTGCGGCGGGCGCTGGAGGCGGCGGCCGACCGGTTGCGCGCGGAGGTGTCGCTGGAAGAAGCGGCGGAGAACAGCGTCGGCCAGCGGCAGGCGGATGCGCTGGGGGTAGTGGCCGAGAGCGCGTTGGCCGCCGACCTCGACCGAGGGACGGCCGGCGATCGCTACCAGGTCGTGCTGCACGTTGAGGTGGAGACGCTCCAAGCCGAGGCCGGGGACGGCGAGCCGGACGTTTCCGCGGAGACGCGGCCCGGCGCACTGCCGACGGCGAGTCCGGGTCCAGCGGGGGTGGTGATCGTCGGTTCGGACGTTTCCGCGGAGACGTCATCGCGCGTCGCCGGCGTCCGCGCGTGTGCAGATACGAGCGGTTGCCCGGCCCCGGCTGTCCCTTCTGATCGTGTTCCCGGCCAAGCCGCGCTCGAAGACGCCGACGGGCTCCGGGTGTCCGTCGAAACCGCCAAACGGATGGCGTGCGACGCGGCGGTGGTGGTGATGCGGCATGGCGTTGACGGCTCCGTCCTCGACGTCGGCCGCAAGACACGCACCATCCCGCCGGCGCTCCGGCGCGCGCTGCAGGCGCGCGACCGCCAGTGCCGGTTCCCCGGCTGTCACGCCCGACGGTGCGATGTCCACCACGTCCGGCCCTGGGCCGACGGGGGTCCGACCCGGCTCGACAACCTCGTGCTCCTCTGCCGCCGGCACCACCGGGCGGTCCACGAGGAGGGCTTCCAGGTTGGAATGGGTCCGGCGGGCGATACCGAGTTCCGCTGGCCCGATGGCCGACCGTTCCCCCACGTACCGGTGGCGCCTGCCTGGTCCGGCCGGCCGCTGGCGCCAACAGATGAGCGTCTGGCCGACGCCGAGATCGCGATCGGCCCCGACACGGCGACGCCGGACTGGTATGGAGAGCGTCTCGATCTCGGCTACGCGATTGACGTCATGTGGATGCCGCGCAGCGGCTCCGGTGCAAATGCAGGCGGCGCGCAGTCATAGAGACTGACACTGCGCGCTCCGTCGCTCGCGCAGTGACCAATAGGACTCGCGCGCTTGCACCTCTCCTCAAGAGATCGCAGATCCTGACGTGCACCCCCTGAGTCGAAGTGCACGCCGGATCCGTTCCGCCGGCAATCGAAGCGCGCCGTCCCCACTTGCGATCACCGCCACATGCCGCCCGACAACCGGTACGGCGCGGACCATCGCCGCGTTCTATCGAGAAGGTGTGTTCGGCCGGACGCCGACCAGGTCCGGCCATCGCTCCCGTGCCCTTGCCTGCGCCGCGACATACGCTGTCTCGAAGTCGTCCATTGCTCCTCCCGGGCGCCCCAGTGTGGTTACGGGGAATCTGTCGGTATGGCGCGCCCCGGCGAACCAGTAGTACTGCCCGTTGTCCGCAACGATGCGAGGTATAACCGAATGTTGTGGATCGGGGCGTGAGGCAGGTGGCATATCCTTCCACGTGAACAGAAGAAACACCCTGGCTGGCGGGCCGGGGGGAAGGAGACACCACCCATGTTGAAGGTACTCGACCAGAGCCCGGAAGACAATGCCGAGACGACTGAAGGCGCCGTGCCCACCCTCGATGAGGTCGCCCGGGAGGGGGCTCGGCGCATGCTGAGGGCTGCCTTGGAGGCAGAGGTCGCGCAGTACATCGAGTCGCATGCGGAGGCGCGTGACGAAACCGGCCGGGCGCTGGTCGTCCGCAATGGCCGGGGGCAATCCCGCTCGGTGACCTGCGGGGCGGGGACGATGCAGGTCCGGGCACCGCGGGTGAACGACCGGCGGGTTGACGACGACGGCGAGCGCCAGCGGTTCAGCAGTCGCATCCTGCCGCCGTACATGCGGCGGTCGCCGCAGGTGGCCGAGGTGCTTCCGCTGGTGTATCTGCGGGGGTTGTCGACGGGCGACTTTCGCGAGGCGCTCCCGGTGCTGCTCGGCGAGGACGCAGCGGGCCTGAGTCCGACGAACATCGCGCGGCTGACGTCGGCCTGGGACGAGGATTACCAGGCGTTCCGGCGCCGCGACCTGTCGGCGTGCGACTACATCTACGTGTGGGTCGACGGGATCCACTTCAACATCCGTTTGGAAGAGGACCGTTTGTGCACGCTGGTGATCATCGGGGTGCGGTCGGACGGGACCAAGGAACTGGTGGCGCTCGAGGACGGCTATCGGGAGAGCACCGAGAGCTGGGCGAGCATGCTGCGGGACCTCCGGCGGCGCGGGCTGTGGGCGCCGGTGGTGGCGGTCGGCGACGGCGCGCTCGGCTTCTGGTCGGCGGTACGCGACGTCTGGCCGGAGACGAACGTGCAACGGTGCTGGTGCCACAAGATGGCCAATTGTGCTCGACAAGCTGCCCAAGCGTCTGCGGCCGCGGGCCAAGCGGGCGTTGCGGGAGATCATGTACGCCCCGACCAAGGCCGACGCCGAGACGGCCATCGAGGCCTTCGTTGCCGAGTTCGAGGCGAAGTATCCCAAGGCGACTGCCTGCCTGGTGACGGACCAGGCGGACTTGCTGACGTTCTTTGCGTATCCGGCGGAGCACTGGCAGCATCTGCGGACGACGAACGTGATCGAATCGCCGTTCGCGACGGTCCGACTGCGGCAGCGTGTGACCAGAGGGGCTGGCTCGCGCACCAAGGGACTGCTGATGGCGTTCAAACTGCTTGAGATGGCGCAGCGGCGGTGGCGGCGGCTGAACGGGGCGCACCTGCTACCCCTGGTTCGGGCAGGAGTGCGGTTCGTCAATGGCGTGCTGGACGAGCGCGGCGAGACAGAGAAGAAGGAGGCCGCCTGATCACGTCAAGAGCCGATCCACAACATTTGACAATATCTCCAGGGTCACCGGAAAGGCGTCTCCATATTTGACCGTCGTTAGATGCCGTAGAAGCTCACGGCGTAGCGCCACGGCCGCGCTGTCCCGATCAGCCGACAGGCGTACTCCAGGGTAAACAGCGCCACCGTCAGGGACTCGATCCACCTGAGTCCCGCCACCACCACCGCCGGCAACCCCCGGATCGTTCCGATAGAGAACGCCGCCAGCGAGAACAGTATCACCGCAGACATCGTCAACTCGAACGCCTGCGTCTGCACCAGGCGCTGCAACCGCAGGCGCGGTCCCATGGGCGTCGGCGCCGGTGGGTAGTCCGACGGGAGCGGATGCATCACTCCAGCAGTCGGATGCGGTGGGCTTCGCTGTCGCCGACGTAGAGCCCGCGGCCGGGCTCGTAGAAGATGCCGTGGGGCCTCGCCATGCGGCAGCGCAGCGGATCGTCTTCCGGACCGTCTCCGCGCGCGCCGTCGCCGAGCACGGTGGAGATCAGGCCGGTGGCGGTGTCGACCATGCGGATGACGTGGTTCTCGGTGTCGGCGATGTACAGCCGGCCCTCGGCGAACGCGAGCCCCTTGGGGCCGGCCAGCGTCGCGACGGGGGCGGGGCCGCTGTCGCCGGTGTAGCCCTGCTCGCCGGTGCCGGCCACGTGGTGGATGGTCTCGGCCGCCAGATCGATCCGGTAGATGGCGTTGCCTTCCCGCAGGGCCAGGTACAGGTTGCCGTCGGGGTCGCTGGCCATGGCGCGGGGGCCGTTGAGCGGCGTGCCGGCCAGCGGGGCCCCGTCGGGCGTCGGCTCGCGGTCGCCGGTGCCGGCCCAGGTCTCGATGTGGCCGGTGGCGGGGTCGACGCGGCGGATGCGGTGGTTCCCGATATCGCAGATCAGGAGCCGGCCGTCGGGGTCGAAGGCGATGCTGTGCGGGCGCCTGAGCATCGCCTCGACGGCCGGTCCGCCATCGCCGGAGAAGCCCGCTTCGCCGGTGCCGGCGACGGTGGAGATGACCCCCGTGACCGCGTCGACCCGGCGCACCACGTGGCTGTCGCGCTCGACGATGTAGAGATGACCCGCGCCGTCGAACTGGATCTCGTGCGGCATGTTCAGAGCGGCTTCGGTGGCGGGGCCGCCGTCGCCGGCGTAGCCCCGCTCGCCGTTTCCGGCGATGGTGGTCGTGGCCCCGGTCTCGCGGTCCAGCCGCCGGATGCGCTGGTTGTCCAGGTCGCAGAAGTACAGCGCGCCGTCGGGACCGACGACGACGCCGTAGGGATTGGCGACCTGCGCGTCGGAGAGACCCGCTGCGCCGTTGCCGATGACGGTGGTGACGGTGGCCGCCTCCGGGTGGGCGAGGCCGACGAGCAGCAGCGCCGATGCCAGACCGATCTTGCGTGTCATGGTGTCTCCGTTCCTGGCGGCCCGCACCCGAGGGCCGCTCACGTGTCGTCTCGTTGGTCGGTTGTCAGAAGCGCGCCCGTATGTCCCGGGCGCGGGCTTCCGCCGCGGCCGCCTCGTCCGCCCGGCCGGCGGCGCGCAGCAGGGTCGCGTACTCGTCGAGCGCGGTGAGCACGCGGTCCTGATCGCGATCCGGCTCCGGCGCGTCCAGCAGAATCGCCAGCACCTCGACGTACAACGGTTCCGCCTCCCGGTACCGCTCCTGCTGCAGTAGGAACCCCGCCAGCATCGTCCGCAACTCCAGCACGTCGTCGTGAAAGGGCCCGTGCGTCCATTCGAGCGCCTCGAGCGCGCGGTAGTAGAGCGGCTCGGCCTCCTCGACGCGGCCCAGATCCGTATAGAACACCGCGATGTCGGCCACGAACCGGGCCACGCGCGGCGAGTCCGGTCCATCGCTCCGCTCGAGCAGCGTCAGCGATTCGAGGTAGGCCGCCTCCGCTACCTCGTCGCGGGCCTGCGAGCGGTACAGGTCGGCGAGGTTGCCGAGGGTCAGGGCCAGCCGGGGGTCGGTGCCGTCGAACTCCTCGGCGCGCTGCGCGGCCAGCAGAAAGAGCGCCTCCGCCTCTTCGGTGCGGCCGTCCTGGTAGGCGAACGCCGCCGCGTCCATGTACTGGTCCCAGGACTGCGTCTGGCATCCGGCCAGGGTCGCCAGGGCCGCCGCGACGGCAAGCCACGAGCCCGCGGCGAGAACTCGAGCGGTGCCGCGACCGAAGGCGTCGGCGGGCGCGAGACGCCCGCGTGGTATGGCGCGGCGAAGGCGCCGGTGGGGGGGCGGCAACCGCGGACCGAACGCGGTCCGTGGCGCGACCCACTCCATGCGGGAAGCATCGCCGGTCGAATGCAGGGGGGCTCTGGCCACGGGCTCCTGAACCTGAGGATCATACCCGGCGCGCCGGGCGCCGATAGGATCTTCGCCGCCGTCAGGACGGCTCCATCGTCCGGGGCGGCGACGGACGGTTGACATTGTGGCATGTCCATGTCCAAATCGTGGCGGACGAGCCCGCCTCGATGGCGGCGTTCGGCCGACGGGAGCGTCGGCGGTGGCGCCGGCGGCCGGTCGGTTCGGAGTCCAGGCATGGACCGCCCGCGGGCGGCGTTGGCGTGACCGCAGCCAGGATTCTGCGCCGTGGAACGGCGCGGACGCTGGAGGGTTGGGTGGGCTGGCATCGGCTGCCGCAGCGCGACCTTGCGGTCGCGTTCGGCGACGATTTCCGGGCGAGGTTCGGAGAGAGACAATCAGGGAGTAGAGAAGATGACGAGAAGCAAGATGGCGTTTCTCGGGACGGTAGCGATCGGCTTGGCTGTCTGCATGCTGGTGTTGCAGCCCGGGCTGGGCGCGCAGCAGATGGCCGTCGCGATCGACGGTGACGACATCGGCGGGGTCGTGACCGGCCCCGACGGGCCCGAGGCGGGGGTCTGGGTGATCGCCGAGACCATGGACCTGCCGACCCGGTTCAACCGCAGCGTGGTGACCGACGACGAGGGCCGCTACGTGGTGCCGGACCTGCCCGAGGCGACCTACGACGTCTGGGCGCGAGGCTACGGGCTCGTCGACTCGCCCAAGCAGCAGGCGTCGCCGGGGGCCCGCGTCGATCTGACCGCGGTGGTCGCGCCCGACGCGCAGGCGGCGGCGCAGTACTATCCCTCCGGCTACTGGTACTCCCTGCTCGAGGTGCCGGAGCCCGACGAGTTCCCGGGCACCGGTCCCGGCGGCAACGGCATCTCGCCGAGCGTGCCGAACCAGTCCGCGTGGCTGCGCGGCCTGAAATCGGGCGGGTGCACCGCGTGTCACGGGCTCGGGACCAAGGCCACGCGCGAGATTCCGCCGCAACTGGGCGAATTCGATTCGTTGGTGGAGGCCTGGGACCGCCGCATTCAGTCCGGTCAGGCCGGGGGCAGCATGAGCGGGGCCCTCGACCGGATGGGACGCCGCCGCGCCCTCGAGATGTACGCCGACTGGACCGGCCGCATCATGGCCGGCGAGGTGCCGCCGGCGCCGCCGCGGCCCCAGGGGGACGAGCGCAACGTCGTCGTCACCCAGTGGGACTGGGCCGATCCCACCGCCTATCTGCACGACGAGGCGTCGACCGACAAGCGCAACCCGACGGTGAACGCGAACGGTCCGATCTACGGCGCCCTCGAGGCGAGCGCCGACTACGTGCCGGTGCTCGACCCGGTGAGCAACTCCATCTCGGAGGTCGTGGTGCCGGTGCGCGACCCGGACACCCCGCTCGCGGCGGGAGCGCCGCTGGCGTCGTCGCCCTACTGGGGGGACGAGGCCATCTGGGACAGCCAGTCGAACGTGCACAACCCGATGCTCGACCAGGATGGCCGCGTCTGGCTGACCTCCCGGGTGCGCGGTCCCGAGAACCCGCCGATGTGCCTGGAGGGGTCCGACCATCCGTCGGCCCGCGCCTTCCCGAACGCCCGCGCCAACCGCCATCTCGCGGTGTACGACCCCGCCACCGACGAGATGACCCTCGTCGGCACCTGCTACAGCACCCACCACCTGATCTTCGCCGAGGACGAGGCCAACACCCTCTGGACGAGCGGCGGCGGCCAGGTCATCGGGTGGCTCGACACCAACCTGTTCCTCGAGACCGGTGACGAGGAGGCGGCGCAGGGCTGGAGCGCGCTGGTGCTCGACACCAACGGCAATGGCGTCCGCGACGAGTGGGTCGAGCCCGGCGAGCCGGCCGACCCCGCGAAGGATACCCGCATCCGGACCGGCTTCTACGGCGTGGCCTACAACCCCGTCGACGGCAGCATCTGGGGCTCGTCGCTCGGCATGCCCGGCGCGGTGCTGCGGTTCGACCCCACCGGCGACAACCCGTCGGAGACGGGCCTGACGGAGTTCTACGAGGTCCCGTTCCAGAACCCCGGGGCCGAGGTCCAGGACGGCTACTCGCCGCGCGGCATGGACATCGACCGCAACGGCGTCGTGTGGACCCCGCTGGCCAGCGGCCACATGGCGAGCTTCGACCGCAGCAAGTGCACCGGGCCGCTGAACGGGCCGGACGCGACCGGCCAGCACTGCCCCGAGGGGTGGACGCTGTACGAGGAGCCGATGCCGCAGATGAAGGGCATCGCCGACTCGGGCAGCATCGAGGGCAGCTACTACACCTGGGTCGACCAGTTCGACACCCTGGGCCTGGGCCGCGACGTGCCCATCAACACCGGCAACGCGGCCGAGGGGCTGCTCGCGCTGCGCGACGGCGAGTGGGTCACCCTGCGCGTGCCGTATCCGCTGGGGTTCTACACCAAGTGGATGGACGGCCGCATCGACGACCCCGACACCGGCTGGAAGGGCAAGGGCATCTGGGCGACCTGGAGCACCCGGGCTCCGTTCCACTCCGAGACCGGCCAGGGCACCCCGAGCAAGGTGGTCCGCTTCCAGCTCCGTCCCGACCCGCTGGCGAAGTAGTTCCGCACTTCCGCACTACTATCCGGGTGGATGCAGCCGCGCGGCTGCATCCACCCGCGCCCGCTTTCCGCGCGGCGCCCGCTCGCCCGTCCGTCTCCGCCTGGTTTCGACCACGGCTCCTCAGGATCTCGGCGCACGCCGATCACGCTCTTCATGCGGTTCAGTTCGCCGCCGAGGCCGGTGTTCTTGGGCGGCCGTAGCGGTGCGCCATCATCCGAGACGATCGTTGCGGGGGCTCCCGGGGGTGCGGGAGTGGTATTCTTGACCTGGGCAGGGATGGTCCGTACTTCCAGTATTGGTGTTCGTGCACATCACGGAGATTCTTGGATGAAGACCTATGTCGCCGTCGTCGAACGCGACGCCGACACCGGACTGTTCGTCGGCTGGGTGCCGGGTTTCCCTGGTGCTCACAGTCAAGGCGAAACACTGGACGAACTCCAAGGGAATCTGCAGGAAGTCATCGAGCTGCTCCTCCAGGACGGTGAAATCTCGATGGAGAGCGAGTTCATCGGGGTCCAACAGGTTCGCGTTGGCTCCCGTTGACTGCGCTCGCCACTACTCCCCGTCGGTGCGGCGACCTGCGCGGTGGTTCGCCGGATCGGATCCAAGCAGCTCGCTCACTGACAGCCCGATGTCTCGTGCGATTTGACGCAGCAGTAGCGGTGAGATGTCCCTGCCCCCGTGAAATGGAACCGTCGTCCCTCTTCCATCGGGGTCTCGAAACTGCTTGTGGGAACCGCTCTGCCGCACTTCCCGAAAACCAAGCCGCTGGAGCAACGCCACCACCTCGCGAGGCTTGAGGACCGGAGGCTTGACCATGGCCGCCTACCTCCTGCGCACAGGCTTGGATGGCGCCATCTGGCTTATCGTCTCTGCCACCTGTTTCGTGGAGGCGACTTGACTCCTCAACTCGGCAGTGGTCTTGCACGTGGCTTTCACAAGCTGTTCAAGGACGTCCGGCAGCTTACCCAACGCTTGTATGCGATATGAACGCGGAGCGTCATTGAGGCGCCATACTTCGCTCTCCGTGTGCTCGCCCATTGCGCCTGAGCGGGCGCGGATCGCAATGCCCCACGTACGTGAGACTTTGGCATATCCAATAGAGCGATCCCAGAAGTATCCGGTATCGTGGTCTATTTCTCCCGCGAACTCAGTCCAGGCCGGCACGCCCAGATTCAGCTTTTGCAGAGCCGCCTCAATGGCAGAGATCGGTTCGGCGAGTTCGTCGGAAACGGCGTTCAGTTCGGCCGCGGATACGACGAGCTTCTCGAACGCCACCGAGACGCGCTCGCGCAACGGGTCTTTGTGTGAAGATTGGGACGCGGTTTCCGAGACAGACTGCGAGGCAGGCATGTACCCTCCTTTGACCCCGACAGGTCAGGGGCAATGCGACACAAACAGTGTCGTTGTTAATCCACCGCCAGTCAGGCGGCGGGTTGGCAAGATCGGCTTCCACCGACGCCAGCAGAACTGGCTTCCAACCCTGGCTACAGCGTAGCACACTCGGCTTGGAGTGCGCCACCCAATGTGGCTGCCGATGATGACGTTGCTGTCGAAACGACCCTATCAACGGTCATCGGTCAGGAGCGCGTCCACCCCGGCGTCCGTCAACCCACGCGCGGCAGCCTCCGCTCCCAAGCGGTCCAGGGTCTCGGCCACCCGCGCCCAGGCGGTGCCCCGCAGCCGTTCGTACTGTCGCATCGACATCACGACGCCGACGGGCCTGCCTCTCCTGGTTACGCGAACCGGCGCGCTCTCGGCAGCGTCCAGCAGATGGCCAAATCGATTCCTGGCTTCCCGGGCGGTGATCTCTCTCATGCCAGCAGGGATTCCAGCGCGACCTTGATCGGCAAGTCGCCCTGCCGGCGCACGGCCTGAATCCAGACCGACGAGTCGACGAGGACCATGCCGGTCAGCGATCATCGGACTCGACCTCGTCCTTGGTCAAGGGGTAGTCGAACGCGCCCTCGCGCAGCAACCGGCCGAACTCCCGCACGCGTTGCCGTCGGACGTACTCGGTGACCGCGGTGATCGCCGGACTCATCCCCCTCCCCGCGGTCAGCCGGCGGAGCGCGTTCAGGGTTGCTGCATCGATCTCAACGGTGACGGTGACTCTCATCTTCATTCCGATTGTAGGTGACTCTGCATCATTGTGGATCGATGATTCGACGATTCGACGACACGAGGGGGTGGACTCACCTGGCACGGATATTTCCACTGATGGCAATGTTCGGCAAAAAATGTAGCCAAAAAACAGATAAATTGGTATATTTTATTACTGATTTTAGTTCGGGGACCGCGACGTCCCCCGCGAGGGGCAATGGCAGACTCGTTGCGAGACATCCTCCTGGACTTTCAGGAGGCGGACCTGGCAACCGGCGTCCCGCGCCGGATGGACGTCACGCCAATACCCGGCAAGGCGACCGTCTGCATCGGGCCGCGGCGCGCCGGCAAGTCGACCTTCCTGTTCCAGCTCGTGGGGAAGTTGCTCGACCGCGGCGTGTCGCGCGAGAACATCCTCTACCTGAACCTGTTCGACGACCGGCTCCACCACCTCCACCGGGACGGGCTCGGCGCCGTGGCGGAGGCGTACTTTTCGCTCTACCCGGAGAAGAAGCACACGGAGACGGTCTACTGCTTCTTCGACGAGATCCAGGTCATCCCCGGCTGGGAGCCGTTTGTGGACCGTCTCATGCGGACCGACCGTTGCGAGGTGTACATCACCGGGTCGTCGGCCCGCATGCTGTCCCGCGAGATTGCGACGCAGATGCGCGGCCGGGCGTTGGCCTGGGAGATCTTCCCGTTCTCGTTCCGCGAGTTCCTCGATTGGAAGGGCATTGACGCCGCCGGTCCGTTGTCGACGCGGCGCCGCCTGCTCGTGCACAAGGCGTTCGACGAGTACTGGGAGCGGGGCGGGTTTCCGGAGGTCGCGGGCGTGGACCGCGCCCTGCGCATCCGGATTCACCAGGAGTACTGGAGCGCGATGCTGTTTCGCGACATCGTCGAACGCCATGACGTTTCCCATCCCCGCGCGGTCTCGGACCTGGCCCATCGGCTGGTGGACAACACCGCGTCCCTCTACTCCGTCAACCGGCTCACGGGCTATCTGCAGTCGCTCGGGCACCGAGCCCCGAAGGCGGCGGTGTCCAGCTACCTGGAGTGGTTCGAGGACGCGTTCTTCCTGTTCACGGTGCGCATCTTCGACGCCTCCCTGGCGCGCGCCAACGCGAATCCCAAGAAGATCTACTGCGTCGATCATGCCCTGGTGACGTCTGTCGGCTCGGGCGTCCTCGTCAACGCCGGTCACCTGCTCGAGAACCTCGTGTTCCTGGCGTTGCGCCGATCCTCCCCGGACATCTCCTACTACCGTTGCGCGAACGGACGCGAGGTCGACTTCGCCGTACGAATGCCGGACGGCTCGCGCGCCCTCGTCCAGGCCTGCGAGTCGCTGGCCGACCCCGGGACGCGGAAGCGGGAAGTGAAGGGGCTCCGCACCGCGATGACGGAGTTGCGCCTGCGCACCGGTACCATCGTGACCCGTGACGAGGAGGAAACGGTGCCGGTCGACGGCGGCGCCATCGAAGTCGTGCCCGCCTGGCGGTTCCTTCTGGACCCCGTGGATGTCGTCTTGCGGGGAGGGTAGCCGGGCGGCCGGCCGCGGAGCGCGTCGATCTGACACACGGTGCGAACGAACCCGACTCCGCTTCCGACGCGGCTGGGTGTCTTCTCCGGCCGAGCAAGGGATGGTGAAATCCACGTCAAGCGCGCGAGTCGTCGACCTCGCGGCAAGGGGTCTGTTCGAGCCCGTCCGTCGGACTCGCAATCGGGATGCCGTGAAATGGGGACGATGGCGAAATCCGCGTCAAGGGCCAGCGACTGGTAGCCGGACCGGCTTCGCGGCGCGGTGGCGCTCGGCGGTCCCGTCCGTCACGCCCCGGCGGAGGGAGGAGCCGCGCGCCGGCGCAGCCAGTCGACGGTGAGCAGCAGCAGCACCGCGAAGACGACCAGGAACGTGGCGACGGCGAGGATGGCGGGGCTGATCTGCTCGCGGATGCCCGCCCACATCTGGCGCGGCAGGGTGCGCTGGTCCTCGCCGGCCATGAAGAGCACCACGACGACCTCGTCGAACGAGGCGGCGAACGCGAAGAGGGCGCCGGACACGACGCCGGGCGCGATCAGCGGCAGCTGCACGCGGCGGAAGATCACGAGGGGGTCGGCGCCGAGGCTGGCCGCGGCGCGGGTCAGGTTGGTGTCGAAGGCGGACAGGGCGGCGGTCACGGTGATGACGACGAAGGGGGTGCCGAGGGCGGCGTGGGCGAGGATCAGCCCGACGTGGGTCTGCGACAGGCCGAGGGTGGAGTAGAAGAAGAACATGCCGGTGGCCGAGATGATGAGCGGCGTGACCATCGGCGAGATCAGCAGTCCCGTCGTGAGGCGGCGGGCGGGCATGGCGGGGCTCGACAGCCCGAGGGCCGCGAGGGTGCCGAGCACCGTCGCGATCACCGTCGATGCGGCGCCGATGAACAGGCTGTTGGCGAGGGCCCGCCGCCAGACGTCGTCGGTGAGGATCTGCCGGTACCAACGCAGGGACCAGGCCTCCGGATCGAGGCGCAGCATTCCCTCGGTGAAGGTGAAGTACGGCTGCGCGTTGAAGCTGAGCGGCACGATCACGAGGATCGGCGCGATCAGGAAGACGAAGATGAGCGCGCAGACGGCCAGGTAGGCCATCCGTCCGATGCGCGAGCCGGGCTCGGCCGCGGTCATGCTCATCCCAGCCTCATGCGCTCGAGGCCGACCACCCGGTCGTAGACCAGATAGAGAGCCGTCACGCAGGCCAGCAGGATCCCGCCGAGGGCGCCCGCGAGCCCCCAGTTCAGCGACGTCTGCATGTGGTAGGCGATGAAGTTCGAGATGAGCTGGCCACTCTGGCCGCCCACCAGGGCAGGGGTGATGTAGTAGCCGATGGCGAGGATGAAGACGAGCAGCGACCCTGCCCCGACCCCGGACAGGGTCTGCGGCCAGTAGACGCGCAGGAACGCATGGGGGAAGCTGGCCCCCAGCGAGGCGGCGGCGTTCATCTGCTGCGCCGGAATCGCGCGCATGATCGAGTAGACCGGCAGCACCATGAAGGGCAGGAGCACGTGGGTCATCGCCACCACCGTGCCCGTCATGTTGTAGATGAGGGCGATGCGGCCGTCGTCGCCGACCAGCCCGAGGGCGACGAGCAGGTCGTTGACCACCCCCTGGGTCTGGAGCAGCACGATCCACGAGGTGGTCCTGACGAGCAGCGACGTCCAGAAGGGCAGGAGGACCAGCCCGAGGAGCAGGCCGGCGCGCCGCGGGGGTGCGTGCGCGATCAGATACGCGATCGGGTAGCCCAGCAGCAGGCACAGTACGGTGATGCCGAGGCTGACGACGAGAGTGCGCCACAGCAGGGGCACGTAGATGCGGCGGTCGGACGGCTGGCGGGCGATCGACCCGTCGGGCAGCCGCTGCAGGTCGACGGCGTTCAGGTAGTGCCGGGCGGTGAGGCGCTCGCCGGCGGTGCGGATGGCCCGCCAGGTCGCGGGTTCGCCCCAATCGTCGTCGATGTCCAGCATGACCGCGCGCCACGGCCCCCCGGAGAAGTCCTGCAGGCGTCTCGCGCTGCGCACGACGACGCTCCGCAGACCGCCGCGCACCCGGTTGATGCGGTTCGCCACGCGGCCGATCGTCCGTTCTTCCCGCGCGCGCAGCAGCTCGCGCACGGCCGCCGCGTACGCCGCTTCGCCGGGATCGGACCGTCCGTCCCAATCGCGCAGCGCCGCGAGGGTGTCGGGCAGCGCGTCGGCGACAACCGGGTCGTAGACGCTGCGCGCGAGCATCGTCGCCAGCGGCACCACGAACGTGACGCCGATGAAGGCGACGAGGGGCAGCGCGAGCCCGGCCGCGCGCAGGGCGGGTCGGGTCACCGCGCCAGCCACGCGCTGAAGCGCTCGTTCATCTCGTCCATGTGGTCGCTCCACCAGGCCCAGTCGCTCTGCAGGGCGCGCCGGGTGTTCGCCGGGTAGGCGGGCATGTGCGGATTCATCTCGATGCCGGTCTCGGCGTGCGTAGAGACGAGCGGCGCACCGGAACGGCGGGCGGGGCTGTAGGCGATGTAGCGGCTGACGGCGCCCATCGACGCCGCGGTCGAGGCGAACCTGACGAGGTCGAGCGCCGCCTCGAGATCCGGGGTTCCCGCGACGATGCCGAGCTGCCCGACGTCCAGGACCTGGCCGTCCCAGACGATCACGAACGGCTGGTCCTCCTGGTTCTGCGCGTTGAAGATGCGGCCGTTGTAGGCGGTGCTCATCACCACCTCGCCGTCCGCGAGCATCTGCGGGGGCTGCGCCCCCGCTTCCCACCACACCACCTGGTCCTTGATCGTGTCGAGCTTGCGGAAGGCGCGGTCGACCCCTTCCGGCGTGTCGAGCACGGCGTACACCTCGTCGAGCGGCACCCCGTCGGCGATCAGGGCGAACTCGAGGTTCACGAAGGGCACGCGCCGCAGTCCGCGGCGGCCGGGGAAGCGATCGAGGTCGAAGAAGTCCTCGATCGTGGTCGGTTTCGTGCCGGTCAGGCGCTCGGCGTTGTAGGCGTAGACGGTGGAGAAGAGCGACATGCCCACGCCGCACTCCAGTAGCGCGTCGGGCAGGAAGTCGTCCTGGGCCGCCGAGCCGTCCGGTCCCGGCGCGAGGAGGGCGGGGTCGATGGGTTCGAGAATGCCTTCGTCGCAGCCGCTCACCGCATCGGCCGTCTCGAGGTCGATGACGTCCCAGTGCACGTTGCCGGTCTCGACCTGCGCGCGCACCTGGGCCAGCCCGCCGTTGTAGTCGTCGAGCCGGATCTCGATGCCGGTCTCGGCCGTGAAGGCCTCGAGGTAGCCCTTGGTGATGGCCTGCGCGTACGAGCCGCCCCACGAGATGACCGTCAGCGACTCGCCGGGCGGCGGCCCGCAGCCGGACGCCGCCGCCGCCACCAGCAGCACGGGCGGCAACGCCGAGAGCCGGACGGCCGCCGCGAAACGTCCACCGGTGCGGGTCATGGCGCAGTCTCCCCGCCGTCGGCGTCCAGGACCCGGCTGTCGATCGGGGTCCAGCCGATGCGGATGCGGTCCCCTTCCAGCACCGCGCCGTGGCCCACGACGTTCGGGATCTTCACGATGAAGTTCGCCTGGTCGCAGACGGTCACGCGGATGCGGAGGTGGTCGCCGAGGAAGGTCACGTCGTCGATCGTCGCGTCGAACTCGTTGGTGTACGCCCCCGGCTCGGGGGCGATGGAGACGCGCTCGGGACGGATGGACAACAGAACGGAGTCGCCGGTCCGGCAGGGGACGACACGCAACGCCCGGACCTGCCGGCCGCTGACGTCCACGTCGCAGATGTCCCCCCGAACGCTGGTCACCCGGCCGGTAAGGCGGTTGTTCTCGCCGATGAACCGGGCCACGAACGAGCAGTCCGGCTCTTCGTAGAGGGCTTCCGGCGAGGCGATCTGCTCGACGACGCCGGCCCGGAAAACGGCGACCCGATCCGACATCACCATGGCCTCTTGCTGGTCGTGGGTGACGTACACCATCGTCACCCCGAGGTCGCGGTGGATGCGCCGGATCTCGTACTGGAGCTCCTCGCGGAGGCGGCGGTCGAGGGCGCCGAGGGGCTCGTCCATCAGGACCAGCTCCGGCTCGAACACGAGGGCGCGCGCGATGGCCACGCGCTGCTGCTGGCCTCCCGACAGTTGGCCGGGCCGTCGATGCTCCAGGCCCTCCAGCCGCACGAGTTGCAGGGCGCGGCGCACCCGTTCCCGGCGGTCGTCGGCATCGAGCCCGCGCACTTCGAGCGGAAACGCGAGGTTGTCGCCCACCGTCATGTGCGGGAAGAGGGCGTAGTTCTGGAACACCATGCCGATGCCGCGCCGGCGCGGCGGCAGGTGATGCACCGACCGGCCGCCGATACGGATGACCCCCGAGGTGGGGGCCTCGAACCCGGCGAGCATCATCAAGCAGGTCGTCTTGCCGGATCCGGAAGGGCCGAGGAGCGTGAGGAACTCGCCCCTCGCGATCCGCAGGTCGAGGTCGCGCACGACGAGGGTCCGGCCGTCATAGCTCTTGCTGACGCCGTCGAACACGACGTGCTCGGCGTCGCTCGCGGCCGGCGTGTCCTGCGCGGGCGCCGAGGGGGGCGGCGCGAGCTCGACGTCGGTGTTCGATTCCGGCACCGGCGAATTATACTGTCGGCGAACCGCAATGCGGAGTCCGCGGGTCGCCGGCATCGCCCGGTCGCCGGCAGCTCGCGGCGTCGGGGCGCGCCCGAGCCCGAGCCCGTTTCCGGGCCGCGCGGCGGGCGTCGAAGGCATTGGGACACGGGCCGGCGAGGTCGGACGGTGATCGCTAATCGAACGGTTTCGGGCTGGTGGCGCTGGGTGCTGGGTGCGGTGCTGGCGGGGTTGGCGGCGGCGCCGGCGGCCGCGCAGACCGAGTTCCAGTTCCAGTACGGCCGTCTCGTGAATCCCTTCTCGGCGCAGTCGACGCCGAGCCGCATCTTGACGTTCCAGCAGGCGTCGGGCTGGTCTCTCGGGGACAGCTTCTTCTTCATCGACTACATCGACGACGACCTCGGCGACGGCTTCAACGACAAGGACTTCTACGGCGAGTGGTACCCGACGCTGAGCTTCGGCAAGATGTCCGGTCGAACGGTGGGCGGAGGGCCGCTCCGGGACGTCGCCCTCATCGGCGGCATCAACTTCGGCGGCGACGCCGACTTCTTCAAGTACCTGCCCGGCGTCCGGCTGTCGTGGGCGGTGCCCGGCTTCTTCTTCCTGAACACCGACATCACCGCGTTCATCGACGGCAACACCGGCAGCGCCGCCCCGCGGACGAGCAACAGCTGGATGTTCGACGTCAACTGGGGTGCCGGGTTCGACGTCGGCAGCCAGTCGTTCGGGTTCTTCGGCCATGCCGAGTACATCCACCGCGTCGTCGACGAGTTCGGCAACGAGGTCCGGAGCTGGATCCTCGCCCAGCCCCAGTTCGTCTGGGACCTCGGCAAGGCCGTGAGCGGCCACGCCAATCAGCTCTTCATGGGCAGCGAATACCAGTACTGGCCGAACAAGCTGGGCACCGACACCGACGAGAACCTGCTGCAGTTCCTGATAATCTGGCGGCTCTGACGGAGCACCGCATGGATTTCGGCGCGTACGAGATCGACCCCGCGGTCTACGACGAGATGTTCGGGGCGGACGGCGCGCCCCGGGAGCACAGCCGCCTGCTGCACGAGACGCTGGGGCGGCTGTCTGTCGGCGAGCTCGGCGAGATTCAGGAGCGGGTCAGCCGGTCGTTCCTCAACGAGGGCATCACCTTCACGGTCTACAGCGACGAGGCGGCGGACGAGCGCATCATCCCCATCGACTGCATTCCCCGCATTCTGGCGGCCGCCGAATGGAAACGGCTCGAGGCCGGCCTCGTGCAGCGGGTCCTCGCCCTGAACCACTTTCTCGGCGACGTCTACAGCGACGGCCGTGCCATCCCCGACGGGGTCATCCCCGAAGATCTGGTGTACGACTGTCCCCAGTACCGCCGCGAGATGCGCGGGGTGAACCCGCCCCACGGGACCTGGGTCACCATCTGCGGTACCGACGTCGTACGCACCACCGACGGGTTCATGGTGCTCGAAGACAACCTGCGGGTGCCGTCGGGGGTGTCCTGCATGATCGCCAACCGCAAGGCGGTGAAGGCGAGCCTGCGGCGCCTCTATCGGCAGTGCCGGGTGCGGGAGGTCGAGCACTACGGGCGCCTGCTGCGCGATACGCTGCGCGAGCTCGCCCCCGCCGACTGCAGCGAGCCGACCCTGGCCCTGCTGACCCCCGGGGTGGCCAACTCGGCGTTCTACGAGCACATGTTCCTGGCCAACGAGATCGGCGGCGAGCTGGTGGAAGGACGCGATCTGCTGGTCAGGAACCGGGTCGTCTACATGCGCACGACGGAGGGGCTGCGGCGCGTCGACGTCATCTACCGGCGCGTGGACGACGACTTCCTCGATCCGCTCGTCTTCCGTCCCGATTCGCTGCTCGGGGTGCCCGGCCTGATGGAGGCCTACCGGCACGGCAACGTGGTGATCGCGAACGCCCCCGGGACCGGCGTGGCCGACGACAAGAGCGTGTACCCCTATGTGCCGGACCTTATCCGCTACTACCTGAGCGAGGATCCGATCCTGGCCAACGTCCCGACCCGCATCTGCCGCCGGCCGGCGCACCTCGAATACACGCTCGACAACCTCGAGCGGCTCGTCGTGAAACGGGTCGGCGAGTCCGGCGGCTACGGCATGCTGATCGGTCCCCATTCCACGCCGGCCGAGCGCGAGGCGTATGCCCGGGAGATGCGGGCCAACCCCGCCGATTTCGTCTCGCAGCCGGTCCTGTCGCTCTCCTGCGCGCCCTGCTTCGTCGACGGCCGGGCCGAGCCGCGCCGCGTCGACCTGCGCCCGTTCGTGCTCCGGGGGCGGCAGACCCGCCTCGTGCTCGGGCGCGTTCTGCCGCGTCGCTCTCCGCCGCGGCAGCATCGTCGTGAACTCGAGCCAGGGCGGCGGCGGCAAGGACATCTGGGTCCTGGAAGACTGAATGCTGGCGCGCAACGCGGAGGGTCTCTACTGGATGGGCCGCTACGTCGAGCGGACGGGCCACCTCTGCCGCCTGCTGGGCGAGCAGATGGAGACCCTGGTCGACCGGCCGATCCGCGAGATCAACTTCGGTTGGATCCGCATCTACGCGGCGCTGCGCCGGCCGCCGCCCGGCCCCGCGATCGGATTCGGCGGATTCGACGACGATTTCGCCCTCGCCGATTCGTTCACGCTCGCCGACGATCTCACCTTCGAGCGATCGAACCCCGATTCGGTGTGGAACTGCTTCTCCGCGGGCCGGGAGAACGCGCGGCAGATGCGCCACTGCATCACCGGCGAGATGTGGAGCTGCCTGAATCTCGCCTACTTGCGGCTCCGGGAGCGGCAGATCGAGGAGATCTGGAAGACCGCGCCGGAGATCTTCTATGCGGCGTGTCGCGGGAGGTCGACACCTTCACGGGCGTGGCCGAGCGGACCATGTATCGGGACGATCGGTGGCGCTTTCTGCAGATCGGCCGGTGTACCGAGCGCGTACAGCTGCTGGTCTCACTGCTGCTGGCCCACGTCGAAGGAGTCGTGGCGGCCGAGGAGACCTCCGACCACGACTGGATGAGCCTGCTGCGCATCTGTCACGCGATCGATGCCTACGCGCATCGCTACGGCGTCGCGATCCGGATGGAGCAAGTGTTCGATCTGCTGGTCATCGACCCCAAGCTGTCGCGATCGCTGTACTGCGCGGCCGATGGGGCGGCCCGCGAGCTGGCTGCGCTCGCGCCGGGACCGGGACCGACCGGCGACGCCGCGCGTCTCGCGGAACGAATCACCGAGACCGTTCGTAGCGGGTGGCTGTCGGAAGGGGAGTCGTTGGAGAACCGCCGCGACCGTCTCCGGCAGATAGAAACCCAGTGCCGGGGTTTCCACGATCTCGTGATGGCGGCTCATGTCCAGTACGACGCCGGCGATCCGGCACTCTGACGGACACGGCTCGCCGGCGACCCGGGCGGGTGAACCCCCGGCGATCGAGGCGCTCCCGGATGTTCGGGCCGGCGACCTCCGGGACGTCGGCGCGTTTCGGGCGGGGAGGTCAGGAGATGTCCAGCGCCGCCTTGCGCGAGTCGCGAATCGGTATGATCTGATCGAAGCCGCTGACGCGGAAGACTTCCTCGATGTGGTCCTGCATGTTGCACAGGGCAATGGTGCCTTCGTTTGCGCTGAGTCTCTTGGCGGCGATGAGGAGCACCCGCATCCCGGAGCTGCTGATGAACGACAGACGGCCGAAGTCGAAGATCAGCCGCCGTTCGTCGTTGCCGATGTGATCCATCACGATCGACTCGAACGCCCGCGCGTTCGCGCTGTCGAGTCGTCCGACCGGCAGCAGTACCAGCGCCCCGTCTTCCCGTTCTTCTGCGACTTCAATGTTCATCGATGCCCCTCGGCCGGGAGTCCCGCGACCGTCCGGTCATGCGGATTCCGACTTGAAATGGTGATGTACCGTCAAACGGTTCTTGCCGTCCGCGAATTGGTAGGACACCTCGTGGGCGAAGGATCTGACGAGATGCAGGCCGAGGCCACCCACCTCCCTGTCTTCGAGTGACGACGTGGTATCCACGTCGTCCGCCTTCATCTCCGTCGGATCGAAGGGCGACCCGTTGTCCTCCATGATCAGGACCACGACGTCCCGTTCGGCCTTCAGATGGACGTCTATCGTGGGATCGGGCACTGCGAAGGTGCCGTGCGTCACGGCATTGGTGATCAACTCGTCGAGTGCCAGGTTGATCACGAAGACCGTCGGCAGCGGCAGCTGGTTCGCGTCTCCGAACTCTTCGACGGCGGCCGACAGATTACGAACTTCGGTCAGCTTGGCCGGCAGCGAGACGTGAAGGTCAGGCATGTTTCCGCACGCGATTCGACGGACCGCAGTGCGCCACTATAACAACATCCGGTGGAACCAATCCACTTGGCGGGTCACCGCGGTACCGGCGCGTTCATCGGCGGCGCAGCACGAGGCAGGTCATGTCGTCGGCGGCGGCGGCTCCGGTCGAGAAGCTCCCGATCCGGTTCCAGACATGGTCGACTATCTCCGCGGGTGAGCGCCGCGACGCGCCATCGAGCGTTCCCTCCAGGCGTTCCTTGCCGAACAGGGTGCCGCTGAGGTTCACGGCGTCGGTCAGACCGTCCGTGTACAGAAACAGGGTCTCGTCCGGCTGAAGGGTTTCGCTTCCGCTCGCGTAGTCGAAATCCTCCATCAGGCCCATCGCCAGGCCTCGGGTCATGGGGAGGGGGCGACGGCTGTCGTCGGGGGCGACGAGATAGGCCGGTTCGTGTCCGGCGCAGACGTAATCGAACCTGCCGCTCTCCATGTCGAGGATACCGAGGACGCAGGTCACGAACAGTCCCATCGGATTCTGCTGGCAGAGCCGGCGGTTCGCCTCGTTGGCGATCGTCGAGATTTGGGTGTGCTCGGCGAACGCCGACGTCATTGCCGCCTGGGATGCGGCCATGAACAGGGCGGCGGCGACCCCCTTGCCGGATACGTCGCCGATCACGAAGAACAGGGTCCCGCTCGACGGTTCCGAGAACTCCACCAGGTCGCCGCCGATCTGCTGCGCCGGGGTCATCCGCGCCGCTACCGTGAAGGTCTCGAAGTCGGCGTTGCCTTCCCGCACCAGCGCCATTTGCACGACCTTCGCCATCGAGAGATCCTGCTCGATGGCTTGGTGTGCGAGTTGCAGGTGCTGATTGCTTGTCTGCAACTCGCGGGTCCGCGCCGCCACCATCGTCTCGAGCTGTTCCTCGCGGTTGAAGACCTGGACCGTCATGTCGGAGAAGACACGGGCCAGACTGCCGAGCTCGTCCGTTCGACGGATCACCTCCTGCATCGCTGCGCTGTCCGGTGGCTTCCCGGTCTCGACCTGCCGTGCGGCATCGGCGATGACCTCGATTGGATGGGTCAGCCACCGCGTGCCGCCCGCGGCTGCGAAGCCGGTGAGAGCGAGCAGCACGAACGCGATGAGAACGGTGTTCCGGGTCTCGTTGAGCACCGCGTCGGCGATGTCGTCCAGGTTCACGGCGAGGGCCAGGCCCCCGATGGGAATCCCGCCGGTATTGATGAGGGGGGACGCGACCCAGATGCCGCGCTCCTCGGGTGACCAGAGACTGAGGCTCGCGGCGCTGACCACGCGCCCCTGGTCCATGGCCACGTCCATGACCTCGGCGGCGCGGTTTCCCCCGAACAGCTGCCAGGCGTCCACCGTCTCGCCGGAGCTCTGCTGCTCCGCCCGCGGGGCGGCCGCGGCCAGATCGCGATCGAGGTTGACGACCCAGAGCGCTTCGAGGTTCCGCTGGCGGACGAGGACGTCCGCTTCGCGCTGGTACACCGAGTAGAGCAGATTGCCCGACGCGCTCTCGATGGGAATGCCGACCTGGACGCGCCGCCCGGCCTCCCCGGTGGCGGCGGTGACGTACTTGTAGAGCGCGCCGTCGGACGGCCGCGCCGCCGTCGGATGCTCCACGACACCCCGCGATCCCTCGGGCAGGTCGTCGAGGTCCCGGGGGCGCACGAGGGCCGCCTCGGCCCCGCCCGCGGCGGGCGCCAGCAGGCTCGAGTAGAGGGGGGCGTTGTTCGCGCCGGCGACGCGGATCTCGTCGATGATGGTCGTGGTGGCGATGCGCCTCAGCCGGAACTCGATGTCATCCCGCGTCCATCCGGCGGCCTCGGCGGCCGCGATGAAGCGCTCCAGCATGGTCGCCTGGGCCGCCATCTGCTGGCCCAGAATGCCCTCGATGATCGCGGAGACGTCGGCTCGCTGGGACGTGTAGGTGCTCGTCAGGATCTCCTGATCGCCGAAGACGATCGCGTTGCCGACCTGTACGATCCGCTCCTTGTCGACGCCGCCGACGCCGACGTACTTGTAGACCTCGTTGTCGATCTCCCGCACCTGGGCCGGCTGGGTGATCACGTCACCGTCGTCGACGCCGTCGAGCAGCACGTAGAACTTCGACGCCTGCGGCTGCACCGCCGGATCCGGATCGAACCCGAACGGCACCAGCGCGCCCCGTTCGTCCCGGACATTGGTGAGATAGGAGAACGCCGTCTCGTCGGTGATCCAGAACTCGTCGAGCACCGTCTCGCCGATGATGCTGTCCAGGATCCCGATGGTGCGGGGAGGGTCGTACTCGGCCGCCTCCGCCGCCGCCACGAGATGGGCGGCGATGTGGGCCTGGGCGATCATCTGCCCGTCGAGGGTCGCGTCGAGCGTCCGCGCGACGTTCGCCAGCGATATCTCGCCCATCTCCGCGAAGCTCGCGGAGAGCAGCTCGGACAGGTTCACCGCCGCCGCTTCGGCTTCGTCGCGCAGCGTGGCGGCGGCGTTGTAGAGGAGGGTGGCCGACGTGGCCACGATCGTCACCGCGAGCAGCACCGCGAGGGCGAGAAAGCCCCGTACCGCGAGCCGCATCCGCACGCGAGGATGAGGCTTCGACCGGGGAACGGACATTGTATCCTCGACGGTCCGAATCGTCGCGACTCCCATGGCGCACCCTCGCCGCAAGGACAGCGATCAATATGAAGTTGCCAACTGCACCCGGGCGCGGCACAGTTTCTGCGGCTTGGCGCGCTTGGCACAAGGCAAGGTAGTTTCCGTCAGTGCCAAGTGTTCCAACCGCCGGGCGATGATATCACCGTCCGGCGGTTGCGCTCACTCGGCAGACCAAGCCGCCACCGCCGCGCACACGGCGGGCCGGGGCGCCTGCCGCCCGGCGAGAAACGACGCTGCGCGATCAGTTCAGGCCGCGCCGCACGAGGAGCGGACCGATGTCCGGGTCCGCGCCCCGGAACGCGCGGAACAGGTCCAGAGCCTCGACGCTGCCGCCCCTCGAGAGGAGGGTGCGACGGAAGTGATCTCCGTTCTCGCGCCGCAGGCCGCCGTTCTCCTTGAACCACTCGACGGAGTCGGCGTCGAGCACCTCGCTCCAGATGTAGGAGTAGTAGCCGGCCGAGTAGCCGCTGCTCCAGATGTGCGAGAAGTAGGTGCTGCGATAGCGCGGGGGCACCGTTGCGAGCGCCACCCCCGCCGCCTCGAGGGCCGCGGCCTCGAACGCCTCGACGCCGGCGGCGTCGGGGACCTCGTCGGCCGTCAACTGGTGCCACGCCTGATCGAGGAGCGACGCGGCGAGGTACTCGGTGGTGGCGAATCCCTGGTTGAACTGCTGCGTCGCCAGCACCTTGTCGAGGAGATCCGCCGGCATCGGCTCGCCGGTCTCGTGATGGACGGCGTAGTTCCGGAGAACCTCGGGCCAGGTGGACCACATCTCGTTGACCTGCGACGGGTACTCCACGAAGTCGCGAGGCACCGAAGTGCCCGCGAAGTAGGGGTACCGGACGTCCGAGAAGAAGCCGTGCAGGGCGTGGCCGAACTCGTGGAACATCGTCGTCACTTCATCGAAGGTCAACAGCGTCGGCTCCCCGTCCGGCGGCTTCGGCACGTTCAGGTGGTTGGCGACCACCGGCGCCGTCTCGAGCAGATGCGACTGCGACACGTACGCGTTCATCCACGCCCCGCCCCGCTTGGACGGCCGGGCGTAGAAGTCGCCGAGAAACAGCCCCAGCGGCGCGCCGCCGCCGTCGAACACCTCCCACACCCGGACGTCCGGATGGTAGACGGGCAGCTCCGGCCGCGCCTCGAAGGTCAGCCCGTAGAGCTGGTTGGCGGCGAAGAACACGCCGTTCTGGAGCACGTTGTCCATCTCGAAGTAAGGGCGCAGCTGCGACGCGTCGAAGGCGTAGCGTTCCGCCCGCACCTTCTCGGTGTAGTACGACCAGTCCCAGGCCGCCAGCTCCAGGTCGGCGCCTTCCGCCGCCGCCATCGCCTGCAGATCCGCGGCCTCGCGCTCCGCGTTGGCCACGGCCGGGGGGGCGAGGCTCGCGAGCCGCTCGTTGACCGCGGCGACGGTTCGGGCGGTCTGCCGCTCGAGGATGTAGGCGGCGTGGTTGGGATAGCCGAGCATGGCGGCCCGCTCGGCCCGCAACCGGGCCATCTCGGTGATGACCCCGCGGTTGTCGTACTCGCCGCCTTGGCTGCCGCGCGCCATCGACGTCTGCATGATGCGCTCGCGGAGGCCGCGGTCCTCGAGCGCCGCCAGCCCCGGCTGCCCGCTGGTGTTCAGCAGGGGGATGACGTACTGGCCTTCCAGGTCGCGCGCCGCCGCCGCCGCGACGGTCGCCGCGACCTGACCCTCGGAGAGTCCGGCCAGCTCCTCGCGCGTATCGACCACCACCGCCGAGGCGTTCACCTCGTCGAGCACGTTCTGGGTGAACCGGCTCGACAGCGCCGCCAGTCGGGCGTTGATCTCCTGCATCCGCTCCTTCTCGGCGTCCGAGAGCCGCGCCCCGGCCCGCACGAAGTCGACGTAGTACTCCTCGATGAGCCGTTGGGACTCGTCGTCGAGGCCGAGCGACGCCCGCTGCTCGTAGAGCGCCTCGACGCGGCCGAACAGGCCGGCGTCGAGCAGCATGCGGTCGGTGTGGGCGGCCAGCCGCGGCGCCATCTCGTTGCGAATGGCGTTGATGGCGTCGTTGGTGTCCGCGCTGGCGAGGCTGAAGAAGGTGGACGCGACGCGGTCCAGCAGCCGGCCCGACCGTTCGAGGGCCACGATCGTGTTCTCGAACGATGGCGGATCGGACGCGCCGGTAATCGCCTCGATCTCCGCGATCTGGTCCGCCATGCCTCGCTCGAACGCCGGCCGGTAATGCGCGTCGTCGACGCGATCGAACGGCGGAAGCTGATAGGGCAGCGGGCTCTCGGTGAAGAACGGATTGTCGGCCATCTCTTCCTGCTGTGCTGCGTTCAGGGCGCCGCCGATGCCGATCGCCAGCGCGACGCCGGCCGCCGTCACCCATGCGAACTTCGATGTCATAGTCGGATCCTCCGGTAAGAGCTGTGCCGCACTCTTGAACGATACCAGCTTTCGCCGGCCGGGGCCGCCCACCGTGTCACGGCGACCGATTGTCGCACCCGCACCATCGCCAGAG
The DNA here is from genome assembly GCA_965206705.1 of Vicinamibacterales bacterium. GTDB lineage: Bacteria > Acidobacteriota > Vicinamibacteria > Vicinamibacterales > UBA8438 > JAJEEA01. The sequence goes on from CBDBKJ010000005.1 coordinate 690,889, forward strand.
GGGTCCGCGCGTGCCGGGCGCGCGGCGAGCCGCCTCCTGCTCGGCCTCCCCCGGTGCTTCGGTGAGTCCGCGCGTGCCGGGCGCGCGGGCGCCGGGGTCGGCCACGCTCGCCCGAAGGACGCGTTTGGACGTAGGATTGAGGGCATGCTCCAGGACTCTCCGGAGATCATCGAGCTTCGGGCCGGGGCGGCGCGTCTCGCGGTGGCTCCGGGGGTCGGCGGGTCCATCACGCGCTACGCCTTCGAGGCGGACGGCCGCGTGATCGAGTGGATGCGTCCGGCGTCGCCCGACGCCATCGCCGAGCGGTCCGCCAGCGGGACGTCGAGCTTCCCGCTCGTGCCTTTCTCGAACCGCATCCGCGACGCGCGGTTCCGCTTCCGCGGCCGCGAAGTCCGGCTTCCGCAGAACTTCCGGCCCGAGCCGCACGCCATCCACGGCCACGGCTGGCGGGCGCCGTGGACCGTCGTCGACCGGGCGGACGCGCGATTGACCGTGGAGTACCGCCACCCGGCCGACGCGTGGCCCTGGCCCTACGCGGCGCAGCAGACCTTCGAGCTCACCGACGAACGCCTCCGCGTCCGGTTCGCGGTCACCAACGAGGCGCCGGACCCGATGCCCGTCGGCTTCGGTCTCCACCCCTACTTCGTCCGGACCCCGCGGGCGTCCGTGCGCGCCGACGTCGGCCCCATGTGGGAAGCCGACGAGAACGTCATGCCGGTCCGCATCGTGCCCCCGCCCCCGCAGATTCTCCTCAGCGGCGCCGGGCTCAGTCCGGACGCCACCGTTCTCGACAACAACTTCACCCGCTTCGGCGGGCGCGCCGTCATCGATTGGCCCGAGTGGAACGCGCGGCTGCACATCGACGCCGACCCCGTCTACGCCTGCCTCGTCGTTTACACCCCGGCCGGCCGCGACTTCTTCTGCGTCGAGCCCGCCACCAACTGCATCGACGGGTTCAACATGGCCGACCGCGGCCGCACCGACGCAGGCCTCATCGTCCTCGACCCGGGCGATACCGCGGCCGGCGACGTCACGTTCACGCCCGAGCTGACGTAGCCGGGGCGTGCGCGGACTCGGCAAGCTCACGAGGCCGTCTTCGACCACGCTCCGGCCCACAACCGATCCAGGAAATCGGTCCAGGGCAGCACGCGGATGCCGTCCACGAGGCGGGGCGCCCGCTCCATGGAGACGATCACGTAGTCGGCGCACAGGCCCTCCTCGCGCAAGGCCCTGATGCCTTTCATGTCCCGCGCCCCCACTTGCGCCTTCGCCTTGACCTCGACGGCCAGACCCCCGAACACGAAGTCGACCTCGAACTGCGATTTCGACCGCCAGTACCGCGGCGTGTCGAGCCGGTGATGATCGCACCAGGCCTTGATTTCCTGGAAGATGAAGCTCTCGAACGCGACGCCGTACTCGGACGTTCCCGGCGCGAGCCCCCGCCGTCCCTGGAGATGGCGGGCAAGCCCCACGTCGAACAGGTAGTACTTGGACGTGGAGATCGCCTTGCGCTTCCGCGTGTCGGTGAACGCCGGCACCTCGTGGGCGATCAGGGTGTCCTTCAGTATCTGGTAGTACTCCCGAACCGTCGACGCCGGCACCTGCGCGTCGTTGGCCAGGTTGGCGAAGTTGATCATGTCGCCGTGGGCCAGCGCCGCGACTTCGAGGAAGCGGCTGAACGCGCCGATGTTCCTGACTATGGCCTCGGCCGCGACCTCCTCCCGGAGATAGTCGCCGGCGTAGCCGGCGAGGTCCTCGGCCGGCGACTCGGAAAAGTAGATCGACGGCAGCAGGCCATGTTCGAGCGCGCGATCCAGATCGAACCCATCACCGAGCTCGATACGGAGGAACGGGTGCAGCACGCGGGACCGCGCCCGGCCCCCCAGCAGGTTCACGCCCTTGCGCCGTAGGCGCCGCGCGCTCGAGCCGGTCAGCAGGAACCGGATTCCGCGCTCCTCGATCAGCAGGTGCACCTCGTTGAGCAGCTCCGGCAGCCGCTGGATCTCGTCGATCACCACGATGGCGGGCCCGCCCCGGTCGGCCAGCGACTCGCGGATGAGCGCCGGATTCCGGGAGAGGCGCAGGAACAGCGTCTGGTCCAGCAGGTTCCAGACCGGACAGTCCGCGAACTGCTGGCGGATCAACGTCGACTTGCCGGTCTGCCGCGGACCGAAGAGGAAGCACGACTTCCGCTCCACCACGGCCCGCAGGTCCAGGCGGCGGGGGATGATCGGAGGCTTCTTCATGTCATGACATTCAGCAACAGTACCGCTGTTCATCATGACAACGAACGACACATCCGGTCAATGGCTTCGCGTGCGCATGGTGGTGAAGGTGTTGACGTGGGGCGGGCCGTGCGGGTCTTCGGCGTACCGGAATTCAGGACGAAAAGACGCTTTCCAAATCCAGGGTGAACCCGGGAAGCAGGGGCGAGCGCAACGTCTGTTCCCGGCGGAAGGTCTGGGTAACTACCAGCGCGCGGTCGTGCAGACGGTGAATCCGCACCGTTTCGGCCGAAGGATCGACCATCCAGTACTCCGCCACGCCGTGTTTCGCGTAGAGAGCGCGCTTGTAACCCCGGTCCCGCTCCGCGGTGGCCGGTGAGAGGATCTCGATCACGAGGTCGGGGGCGCCCCGCACGTTTTCACCGCTGCTCAGCAGATATGCGCGGTCGGTGGAGACGAACAGCAGGTCCGGCTGCACGACGTCGGTGTCGGAGAGCACCACGTCGCACGGGGCGAAGAAGAGCGTCCCCAGCGAGTTCTCCCGAACGAATCGAGCCAGCCGCTCGCCCAACCGGACCTGAACCGTCTGGTGCTTCAGATTCGGCGCCGGGACCATGACCAGATCGCCATCGATCAACTCGTAGCGCTTGTCCGGCGGCGCCGTCCGGTAATCCTCATAGGTGAACTTGAAGACGGGCTGCGCGGTGGGCACCTTCTTCGTCCCCCTGTCGTTTCGCCGCCTGCGGCTGCGACGATTATACGTTCTCCCGGCAGTCGCGGTGGGAGCGGCGTGCGGAGGCGCCGCCGCGTTCGTGCGATACTGGGCGCACGGCGGACGCCTGCGCGTCATCTCTTGGCGGCCCGCGCGTCGCGACCCGGAGACGCGCCGAAGGAGCCCTCCCCTCCGCCACGACCGCGCCGCCGCCGGGGGGGGCGGCTCGTGGCATTCGGGCGCGTGCGTCTGGAACGGCAGGATGGAGTGCAATGGCGGTTGCAGTGCAGCGCTCACGCATAACGGCCGACGAGTTGTTCGAGCGGCAGGACGACGGGTACCGGTATGAGCTCGTCGAAGGATCACTCGTTCGCATGACGCCGTCGGGAGCGCGGCACGGGGTGGTGACGGCCTGCCTCGGTCAGGTGCTCAACGAGTACGTCCTCGCGCACGGCGCCGGTATCTGCTGCGGCGCCGAGACGGGCTTCATCCTGCGGCGCGCACCGGACGTCGTTCGTGCGCCCGACGCCTCGTTCGTCGCCGCGTCGCGCATTCCGAAGACCGGCATCCCCGCCGCCTACTGGCCGTTCGCGCCGGATCTCGCCGTCGAAGTCGTCTCGCCCTCGGACCGCGCGTCCGACGTGCACGCGAAGGTCGACGACTACTTCGCGGCCGGAACCCGCCTGGTCTGGATCGTCGACCCCGCGGAGCGGGTCGTCCGCGTCCATCGGTCCTTGCGCGACGTTCAGGCGGTCGCCGAGGACGGCGACCTGACCGGCGGGAACGTGCTGCCGGGGTTCCGCTGCCCGGTACGGCGGCTGTTCCCCTGGGACCGTCCGCCGCGATGATCTGTCTCCTCCCCCTCTCGATTCTCCGGAACCGTGAATTTCGTCGCGGACAGCTTGTTTCTCACCTGCCCGCTTCTGTCGCTGTGGCAGGTAGGCGCGCGCTAAGCCGACGCCATCGTACCGTCAAGTGCGATGAGTTGGGGGCGATCTGCTCGGTGATTGAGGTTGAGGGTGTGGGTTGTTGCGCCGTCCCTGGTGCCTGGACGGCAGAACTCTGTCGTCGGACTGCCCCGGACAGCCGTCGTCGAAGTCGGGATGATGCAGGTCGTCGCAGCCCCGTTGCCGGGAAGCGTCGCCATAGAGTCGCCCGCGGTGGCCTCAGCCGCTCGTGCGGGCCATGGACTTGCTCCGCACGAATCGCGGCATGCGCGAGTCGTCGCCGTCGATCAGGGCCCTGATGTCATCGAGGTCTTCCTTGAACTTGTTTGCCGGTACTTCGGCATAGCGCCAGCAACTGAACGCCGAACCGCGTACGGCCTCTCGTGCGCGCGCCTCGAACTCGGCCGCCGCTGGCGTGTCGCCGGTCGCCCAGGAGGCTACTGCCATGCATTGCAGGTAGTTTGGATCCGATTCCATTTCGGATTCCGATTGATCGAGCTCGACGACTCGAACGAACGGATCCCGGACGATCTTGTCGGTGGCCCCCCACGCCGCCATGCCGTAGTTGAACGCATCGCCTATGTCCATATCTTCGACACTGCGATCCTCATGGCGAAGCAACTTCGCCGCCTCGCTGCACGCTCCGGTCGCGATGAACCGCATCGCCAACGATCCTCGCGCGTTCGCACGACTCTCCTCCGGCACGGCCGCGTCCCCAACGATCTGCTTCAGGATGGACATGGAAACCGCGATTTCTTCCGGCCGTTCATCGAGTCTATTTGCAAGGGAAAGACGTTCACGAACGTCGATCGACATCACTGCCGGTGAAGCCGCAGCATCCTCGGACTTGTCGAGCCCGGTCAGTGATACGGCTTTCCAGATCAGCGGAGGCGGTACACTGTCGGTTTGCAGCACACGCAACGCATCTTCGCTCGCGCCGCTCGGATCATTGTTACGAGAACGAACCCGAGCCCGCTCCAGATATACTTCCGGTTCGTCGTATCCCAACTCGATCGCTCGATCGAACAACGATGCGTCTCGCGTTGCCCGGCGGTCGCCTTCCCGGAATCTTCCCAGTACGAACAGCACCTCCCCATCCTCGGAGTGCGCCCGTTCGATTCGCCGCAGCTGTTTCTCCAAGTCACTTGGTGATTCGTATGCCATTCTCCGGCGTTGCCACAGTCTGGCCGTCCGCGTGATGTAGTCCAGTGCTCCATCCCGGTCGTCCAGATTACGTCCGACGATCTCGTCAACGACGGCGCAGTACTCCTGCGCGAGCCGACTCTTTGGACGATCCTTGGTGAATACTACTTGGTTCAATAGCGAGAGGCTGTCGTACCGGTGCACGATCAGCGGATCGCGCGACAAGGCCAGTTGGCTCCGGAATGCCTGGATCTTGTCTTCGAGAATCCTGTACTCGTCGTCCAGGTCCGGAACATTGGACATGATGAAATGGAGATCGATGATCTTGCTGCGCGGTTCGCGGGTCTCCGCCCGGATGTCGTGCACCACCTTGGTCAGCCCGCGCAGATTCTGTTCGTTCGGAAAGAACAGGATTGCCACCGCGTCAGGCAATTGCCGTGTGCAGATGCCGCCGGTGTCCGTATGACCGGTCCGTGAATCGATGAGCACGTAGTCGGGATTGATGACCTCCTGCCACTGAGCCTTGAGATCCTCGAAAAACAGATAGCCGTCGCGTTTGTCGTAGAGCTCGGCCCAGTCGATCTGACTGAAATGAGCGGCGTACGTGGCCTGCTGGGCGCCCGACGGCATGATCCACAGCTCGCCGCCGCGGTCGCCGATCTCGGGCAACCGGGCCATGAATTGGCGGGCGTCGGGAGCGCGATTGGAGTCCAGGTACTCGTGGACGAAATCGATGATTCCGGGGACCTCATCCCGGGGGCGGAGGATGTCGAACGTGTCGAGTCCGGGCGCCTCGAGATCGAAATCAACCGCCAACACGCGACGCCCTCGCTTGGCCAGTTCGACGGCGGCGTTGGCCAGCGCCATGCTCCGGCCCACCCCGCCCTTGAACGAGTAGAACGTCGTAATGTACATGCTCCGAACCCCGCAGGGCTACGCGACGAGCCGGAAGCGTGCCTGCTGCTGTCGGTGCTTGTCAGACACTTCGATGACGCGGAAACGTCCGGCGTTTGCGTCCGAGCGCGGAAAGGCTTGGGGTTCCAACCCGAGGCGTGCCAGCATGCGCAGGTTGTTGCTTGCCGCCACGAGGCGGAGGTAGCGGTCGTTCGCGGCGCTCTGAATCAGAATCCCGTTCTCCCAGCGGTTCAGCGTCGCTTCGCCGAGACCGGTGACCTTCGAGAAGGCGGCGCGGGACATTCCGTGCATCCCTCGGATTCCGCGAATCTCGTTCGGCGACAGCACCCCGAGGTGGGCGCAGACCGCTTCGTGCTTGAGGGTCTCGGCTTCATCGTCGAGGAATTCGAGGCCGCATGACGGACAGACGTGAACCGGAAGCTCCACGGTCAGTTCGGCGGCGTCGGGGCCAAGCCCGTACGTGAACGTGTGGTTGCGCCGAGTCCTGCCGACAGGAGAGTCACAGTCGAAACACGTGAGCTCTTCCGGCGCGTCATCAGCGATAGGCGTGGTCATCGAATGGGGGGTCATGGCTCTGCCTGGCTACTCGTGAGTCGAGTAGTGGAAGCTCCCGAATATCCGACCTGCATGCAGTTGCAGCTTCACGTAGAGCCGGGGAACCGCCGGTTCGAGTTCGAATCTTCATGACGTAACCGGGTTTGCCTCGGGGGTTGTCGAGCGTGACGACCTTGACGTCATGACCGTCCTCGAGTCTGGACGCGATCAGCTCCCAAGCAGCTGAGTTGGTGAACGGTAGGTCAACGGTCGAATTGCGCACTTCGTGCGGCCGCCATTCGGTCGGGCGCTCCGCACTGAACTTCGTGTCTCTGGACCGAGGCCGCCTTGCCAGCACGACAAGCTGGTGTCGCGTCGAATCGTCGATGCTCACCAGGATGTCCGCAGTTGGTGGACGACCGTACAGTCACCGGTATCAATCATATGAGTTGTCGCAGGAAAACGCAAGCCGTTTGGCGTGTCATATGATTTGGATCGGCAAGGTCTGCGACCAAGCAGTGGAAAGAGCGGTCGGTCGGGAGGTGGGCCGGGCATCCACCGTGGCTGGCAGCGAGTACGGTGTTCCAGCGTGCTCGGACGCGGGGCGAGCAGTCGAGCCGGCCCTTTGGCGAACGTGACCGCGTCGTCCGGACGGTCCGACGGGTAGTCCTCGCGCCAAGCAGTCGCTTCGCCCGCCACGCATACGATGGGATGCGCGAATCCATACCGAGGCCCGTGCGGAATCACTCCGCCGTCAGCTCGTCGTACACGCCCTGAATCCGCACCGGCGCGAGCGGCCAGTCGAGGTCGGTGGTGTCGACGCGGGAGGCGATGTCGTCCCGGGTCGCCCCGGCGGCGATCTCGGCGCGCACGCGGTCGAGGACGGTCTCGAGCTTCGCGCGGAAGGCTCGGATGTCGTCCTTGCCCAGGATCTCCCCGTGGCCTGGAATCACCGTGTCGAAGTCGAGGGCGAGGAGGCCGGTCAGGGTGGCCGGCCATTCGGCGGCGCTGCCGCCGTTGCCGTAGTCCCAGAACGGGGACAGGGTGGTGCCGTCGAGGCGCTGGCCGTAGATGAACAGATCGCCGGTGTGGACGGTGCGCAGGTCGGGGAAGTAGATGACCGCGTCGCCGTTGGTATGGCCGCGCCCGAAGTGATGGGCCTGCGCCTCGGCGCCGCCGAGGAAGACCGCGGTCTCGTCGGCGAACGCCACCCGGGGCGCGCCGGCCTGGTCGTTGCGGACGAAGTTGGCGCGGGCGTTCCGGTGGGCGATGACCTCGGCCGACCGCATGAAGTCGGCGTTGCTGCCGGCGTGGTCGCCGTGGTGGTGGGTGTTCAGCACGTACTTGATGGGCTGGTCGGTGACGCTGGCGACCTGGGCGGTGATGAAGTCGTAGCTGTAGGGGAACTTGTTGTCGACGATGATGACGCCGTCGCCGGTCACCCGGACCGCCACGTTGCCGCCGGACTGCCCGCCGTCGAAGCCCGGAATGACGTAGAGGCCGTCCGTCACCTCGCGGATCTGCAGCCGGGCCTCCTGCTCGGGGGTGAACGTCGGGCGCTGCTGCCCGGCCGTGAAGACGAGTCCGGTGCCGAGAGTCAGAATCGCCGCCGACAGGCCGAGTCGTTGCCATGCGCGCATTGGGGTGCCTCACTCGGGGAAGCGGACCGCGCCGCCGGGGGCGCCCGACGGTGGGGTAGGGATCCGCAGAATGTGATGGACCCGCCGGCCGGGCGTCCACGGCCCGCCGGCGGGACGGCCCGACTGCACTGGGCCTTGATCGATATCGACTTGCCAGGTTCAACGAGTCACGGCCGGTGGAACTCATCTGCCGGCGCCCTGGGCCACGGCAGGCAACTTCCGCCAGCGTCTGCGGGTCGGCCACGCTCCGCGCGCCGGTTGACGCCTTGCCGCCGCGGATCTCCTGCGCGTCGGCCGATGCAGTGCTATCCGGCGGTGTCTCGCCGCCGGCGCGGCGGTTCCGCGCCGCCGGGCTGGTTCACTCCACGATGACGACGCCCCACGGACGGTCGCCGACGGCCACCGTCGCGACGACCTCCAGGGTCTCGGTGTCGACGACCGAGACGTCGTTCCCGGGGCCGTTCGCCGTGTAGAGATAGCGTCCGTCGGGGGTGAGGTCGATGCCCCAGGGCCGTTCCCCGACCTCGACCGACCCGATCGGCTCGTTGGTCGCGGTGTCGATGACCGCCACGGTGCCCCCGCGGCCGGTCGAGACGTAGAGCCGCGACCCGTCGGGCGAGACCTTGGCGTCCATCGGCCGCACCAGCTCGCCGGTCAGCTCGATCGTCGCGATGACCGAGTGGTCGGCGGTGTCGACGACCGACACCGTGCCCCCGTTCTCGGCCGTGACGTAGGCCCGGGTGCTGTCGGGCGAGAACGCGGACGAGCGCGGCCGGGCCCCGACGTCGAACACCGCGGCGATCTCCAGCGCCTCGGTGTCGATGACCGAGACCTGGCTGTCGTTCTCCGACGTGATGTACACCCACCGGCCGTCGGGGCTGCGGGTCACGCCCTCGGGCTCGCCCCCGACCGGGACCTGAGCGAGGATCTCGCCGCTCGCGATGTCTACGATGCTCGCGAGCGCCGCGTCCTCGTTGGCCACGAAGACCCGGGTGCCGTCGGCGCTCACCGCGACCTGCTCCGGGTCGGTGCCCGCGTTCAGCACCGTCACCACGCGTCCCTCGGCGATGTCCACGATGCCGATGCCGTCGGCCGACCGGTCGGGCGGCGGCAGCGTAGACTCGTCGACCCCCGGCGGGGCCGGCGGCGATCCGCTGAGGGCGACGAACAGGCGCTCGCCGGCGGGATCGACCTTGATGCCCCGCGGGCGCTGCCCGAGGGGGATGGTCGCCATCACCTCGTGCGTGCCGCCCGCGATTACCGTCACATCGCCCGAGGTCTCGTTGGTGACGAACGCCCGGTAGGGCGGAGGAGCCGCTTCCTCCGCCGGCGGGTCCGCGGCGGGCTCGCCACCGCCGCAGGCGTACAGGAGCAGCAGGGGGACCGCGAGCGCACGAGTGTCCAGGTATCTCATGACGGGGCTCCTCACGATGATGCGGACGGGGCGCGATCGTCCGTTGGGATGTCCACGCGGGCCGGTGCCGGGCCGGCCGTCACCGCCTCGTTGGCGACCTCCATGACGATGCGGCTGTAGGCGCCGGGGTCGGGCAGCGTGCCGCCTTCGGCGAGAATCGCCTGTCCGTGCAGCAGATGGGCGTAGGTCTTCAGCTTGAGCGACTGGACGTTCTCGGCGTGGATAGCCGCGAGCCGTGCGATGAACGGATGGTCGGGGTTGATCTCGAGGATCCGTTTCGTCCGGGGCGGGTCCTGTCCGAGCTGCCGCATCATCTGCTCGAGCTGCGGACTCAGGTCGTCCTTGTCGCCGACGAGGCACGCCGGACTGTCGGTGAGCCGTCCCGAGACCCGCACCTCCTTGACGTCGTCCTGCAGGTGCGTGCGCAGCGTCTGGAGCAGGCCGTCGAGCTGGGGCGGTTCCGCCGCCGGCTTGTCCTCGTCCTTCGCCTCCTCGGTCCCGAGGTCGATCTCGCCCTTGCTCACCGAGACGAACGTCTTGTCCCGGTAGGTCAGGTCGCGCTCCAGCCAGAACTCGTCGACGGCGTCGGCGAAGAACAGCACCTCGATGCCCTTGCGGGCGAACGATTCGAGGTGCGGCGAGTGGCGTACCGCGTCGAGCGAGCTGCCGCCCAAATAATAGATGTGCTGCTGGTCGTCCGGCATCCGCTCGACGTAGTCGGCGAGCGAGGTCGGCTCGTCGCCATGGGTGGTCGCGCACAGCATCAGGTCGAGCAGCCGCTCGCGGTGCTCGCCGTCCGCCGCGAGCCCCTCCTTGATGACCGCGCCGAACTCGCGCCAGAACGTGCGCATCGACTCCGGCTTGTCCTTGCGCAGCTTGGCGATGGCCTCGAGCGTCTTCTTGATCGCGAAGTTGCGGATCGACTTGACCTGCCGGTCGTGCTGGAGGATCTCGCGCGACACGTTCAGCGAGAGGTCCTCGCAGTCGATGACCCCCTTGAGAAAGCGCAGCCACTCGGGCAGCAGCACCTTCCAGTCGTCCATGATGTGGACCCGCTTCACGTAGAGCTGCACGCCCTTGGTGATCCGTTCCCGGTGATACAGATCGAACGGGGCGGTGGGCGGGATGAACAGCAGGATGCGGGCGTTGAACGCGCCTTCCATCGCGGCCGGGATGGTGGCCAGCGGGTCGTGCCAATCGTGGGAGAGGTGACGATAGAACTCGTTGTACTCGTCGTCGGTGACGTCGTTGCGCGATCGGGTCCAGATTGCCTTCATCGAGTTGAAGGTCTCGTCCTCGACCACCGTCTGCGGCAGGACGCCCTTCACCGGCTGCCCGGTGTTGTCGAGGACCGGCTCCTGCCGTTCCACCTTCATCCGGATCGGGTGCGCCACGAAGTCGGAGTGCTTCTTCACGATCTCGCGCAGCACGAAGGGGTCGGCGTAGTCCCGCCGCCCGTCCTCTTCGTCGGCCGGCTTCAGGTGCAGCACCACGGTGGTGCCGGCCTGCGGCCGCGCCGCGTCGTCGAGGGTGTAGGTGCCGTCGCCCGTCGATTCCCAGCGGGTGGCGGTGTCGGCGCTGGCGCGGCGGGTGGTCAGGGTGACCCGATCCGCGACCATGAACGTCGAGTAGAAGCCGACGCCGAACTGTCCGATCAGGTCGGCGGTGGCGGTTCCCTCGTCGCCGGCCCCCTGCTTCGCCTTCAGCGCAGTGAGGAACTCCCGGCTGCCGGAGCGCGCGATGGTGCCGATGTCCCGCACCACCTCGTCACGCGCCATCCCGATGCCGTTGTCGGAGACGGTGAGGGTGCGCGCCTTCGGGTCGGCCTCGAGCCGGATTTCCAGGTCGCCCTCCGGCAGGAGGCCCGGGTCCGACAGCCCCTCGATACGCAGCCTGTCCAGGGCGTCGGAGCTGTTCGAGACGAGCTCGCGAAGGAAGATGTCCTTCTGGGAATAGAGCGAATGAACCATCAGGTTCAAGAGCTCCTGGACCTCGGCGGTAAATGTGTGCTGCTCGGTGCTCATCGTTGTCGTGTCTGCGGTCGTGTCCGTGATTGGTGTCCAGGGGGCCGAGGTCGCCGGGCGACGCGCACCCGGTCGTGCGTGCCGCCACCGGTTGGGGCGGGCTTCGCGCCTGTTCCCGGCCCGAGAATCGCCGCCTCGCGGCTTCGCCGTCCCGTTGGTGGTGGGCTCCTGCATCACCGGGCGGACGGTACGCGTCCCGCCTCCGGCACCCCCTGCCGGCTACACGCTTTTCGACCCAGGTCCGTCGAGGCTCAGTTGCCTGGGGTCGAGCGGGACACCTTGGACTGTAGCAGGTTTTGGTCCATTGTCGTCGTGTTCGCCACCCGGGCGCCGGAAGCTCCCCGCCCGACCAACCCTCCGGGAATCGGCGCCGCTCTGCGGCCCGGACTCCCCGGTCGGGACACGGGGGGCGGGGATCGGCTCCTCCTACGGCTGGGGCGTATTGGCGGCCAGTGCCTGACGCTCCCAGGGGGCGAGGTCCAACGGCCGGCGGGTGCCCGCGGCGGGGTCGGCCCCGAGCCCTTCCAGCAGCGTCACGAGATGCGGATGCCGGTTGAACGTGTTGGGATAGAACACGCCCTGGGCGATGGACAGCGCGGTCCAGCCGGTCGTGTTCACGGTATCGAGGTCGGCCCCCTTGCCGTGCAGGAACCGCACGATGCCGTCGGCGCCCCGATGGATGGCGCCGTGCAGCGCGGTATCGCCGTTGCCGTCCACCGCGTTGACGTCGTTTCCGAGCTCCCAGGCCAGCTCGACCGCGGCCAGCGCTTCGTCGTTGGTTCCGGGGTTCTCCCCGATCTTCCAGATGCCGACGCCCGCCGCCGCCATCATCGCGGTCGCGCCGTTCCCGGTCGTCAGGTTCGGGTCGGCGCCGAGATTCGCGAGAAGCCGCATCATGGGCACGTCGGCGGCCTTCGCGGCCAGCAGGAACGGCGTCGCGCCGACCCGGTCGAGCATGTTGCGGTTGCCGTCCCGCGGCTCCCGGTCCTGGGGCAGGTTCGGGTCGGCGCCGTGGGCGATCAGGATGCGCGCCATGTCGAGCCCGTCGAGCCGGCCCAGGGGCACGGGAAACGGCGGGTTGCGCCCGAGGTTCGGCCGGCGCGTCCACACCACCTGATGCAGCGCCGTCCAGCCCTGCCCGCGCGCGTCGGGGTCGGCCCCGGCCGCGAGCAGCCGCGCCGCGATCTCGTACTGCGCGTTGTAGACGGCCATGCCGAGGGCGCTGGTGCCGTCGGGCAGCGTGTCGTCGGGGTCGGCCCCCGCCGCCAGCAGCACGTCGAGGGCCCTCAGGCTGCCTTCCCGGGCCGCGAACAGCAGCGGCGTGAATCGGCCCTCGGACCTCGCAAGCACGTCGGCCCCGGCCGCGATCAGCGCCTCGGCCGCCCCCGGGTTGTCCTGCGACGCGGTCCACATCAGCGCCGTCTGGCCCCGCCAGCCTTCCACCGCGTCGACCTCGGCGCCATGGTCGAGCAGGACCGCGATGGCGGATACGACGCCGGTCCGCGCGACCGTCATCAACGGGGTCTCGCCCTCGCCCGACACACGGCCGGGGTTGGCGCCGGCCTCGAGCAGCAGCTGCAGCATCCCGGGACTGCCGTTGGTGGCGGCGAGGGCGAGCGGCGCGACGCCGTAGCGGGTCGTGGCGTCCGCCGCGGCACCGGCCTCCAGCAGCAGCGCCGCCAGATCGAGGTCGTCGTCGTGCGCCGCCCAGTGCAGCGCGGTCGTGCCGTCCGGCTCGGAGGCGTCGACGTCGACGCCCCGATCAAGCAGGGTCCGAACCCCGGCCGCGTCGCCGGTCCTGACCGCCTCGATCAAGGGGACCCGCGGCGGCTGCGCGGTGGCCGCCGCGGCGGCCACCGCAAGGATGCCCGCGGCCAGCCAGCGCGCCGAACGGTATGCCGGTTCCATGTGCGTCATCCCTCCCGTGTGTCCGCGCTCGTCTACACGGTCAACGGTTCGAGGGCGAGGCGCCCCGTGCTGTCGCCGAGCTCCTCGGGCTGGACGACCCCCGCCTTGTCCAGCATGGCCAGCAGCAGGTTGGTCATCGGGGTGTCGCTCGGGTAGCGCACGTGCCGTCCTCCCTTCAACTGCCCGGCCCCGCCCCCGGCGAGAATCAGCGGCAGGTCGATATGCGAGTGCTGGTCGCCGTCGCTGATGCCGCCGCCGTACAGGATGAGGGAGTGGTCGAGCAGCGACCCGTCGCCGTCCGGGGTCGACTGCAGCTGCTGCAGGAACCCGGACAGGAGATCCACGTGATACGTGTTGATCTTGGCGTACTGCTCGAGCTTGGCCGGGTCGAGCTGGTGGTGCGACACCGAGTGGTGCGCGTCCGGCACCCCGACCTCGGGATAGCTCTGGGCGGACTGCTCGCGGCCGATCAGATACGTGAACACGCGGGTGACGTCCGCCTGGAACGCCAGCGCCTGGAGGTCGAACATGAGGCGGGCGTGCTCGGTGAACGACTCGGGAATGCCCACCGGACGGGCGAGGCGCTCGGGCAGATCGCCTTCGTCGGCCTGCGCCTCGACGCGCTGAATCCGGCGCTCGATCTCGCGGACCGCGTCGAGATACTGGCTGACCCGGCGCCGGTCTCCGGCGCCGAGGCGGCGCTCGAGCCGCGCCATGTCCTCGCGCACCGCGTCGAGAATGCTGCGGTCTTCCCGCAGGCGCGCGAGGCGCTGCGCGGTGGTGCCGCCCTCGCCGAACAGGCGTTCGAACACGACGCGCGGGTTGTGCTCCATCGGCAGCGGGGTGGTCGGGGTGCGCCACGCGATGGTGTTGGTGTAGACGCAGCTGTAGCCGTTGTCGCAGTTGCCGACCACGTAGCTGTTCTCGAGCGAGATCTCCAGGGACGGCAGCGGGGTGTCCTGACCCAGCCTCGCCGCGGCGATCTGGTCGGCGGTGGTCCCGGCGCGGACGTCGGCCCCTTCCGTGCGCTTGGGATGCACGCCGTTGAGCCAGACGCCGCTGGCCCGCGAATGCTCGCCGTTGCCGTCGCCCCAAGCCTCGGCCTGCCGGTGCGCGAGGCCGGTGGGGATGACCACCTGGTCCTTGACGGGCGCCAGCGGACTCAGAATCGGCGACAGCTCCAGGGGACCGTCGGCGGCCGGGGTCCACTGCGACATGTTGGCCCCGTTCGGGATGTAGATGAAGCCCAGCCGCTTCGTCGGGCGCGCGGCGGTGCGGGCGAGCGCGGTGGCCGCGGGTACCATGGCGTCGAGCAGCGGCAACGCGAGCGCGGCGCCGGCGCCTCGAAGAAACGTGCGGCGGGGCAGTGACATCTTCGTGATGGTCATGACTGCGTGCTCCTCATCCGAAACGGGGGGCTCTTGACGACACCCAGGATGAGGGTCGTCAGGCGGTAGTCGTCGGCGGCCGCCGCGCGGGTGATGGCGCGAACGGCCGGCGCGTCGTAGTACACCACGCCGCGGCCGATGGCATAGGTCAGCAGCTTCTCGGTGACGGTGGTGACGAAGCGGTCGGGGTGGGCCAGCAGCGCCGCCTTGAGACCGGCGGGCCCCTCGAAGACGGTGCCGTCCGGCAGCACGCCGGTCAGGTCCATCGGGATCCTGGTCTGGTTCGGGGTGCGCCTGCGGCCGATGGCGTCGAAGGGCTCGAGGGCGAGGCCCAGCGGGTCCATCACCCGGTGACAGCTGGCGCACACCGGGTTGGCCCGATGCTGCTCCATCGCCTCGCGCATGGTGAGGGTGCGGCCGGTGGTGGTGGCCTCGAGCGCCGGCACGTCCGCCGGCGGGGGCGGGGGCGGCGTGCCGAGGATGTTCTCGAGCACCCACTTGCCCCTGACGACCGGCGACGTGCGATTGGCGTGCGATGTCACGGTCAGGATGCTGCCGTGGCCGAGCAGCCCGCCCCGCCCGGGGTCGTCGAGGACCACGCGCCGGAAATGGCTGCCGCGCACGTTGGGGATGCCGTAGTGCAGGGCCAGAGGTTCGTTGAGGAACGTGTAGTCGGCCGAGAGCAGCTCGACGACGCTGCGGTCTTCGCGAAGGACTGCATCGAACAGCAGCTCCGTCTCGCGCCGGAACCCCTGCCGCAGGTCCTCCCCGAAGTCGGGAAAGAGGTCTTCGTCGGGCTGCACCGCGGCGGCGTTGCGCAGGCTGAGCCATTGCCCCGCGAAGTTGGTGACGAGCGCCTCCGCCCGCGGGTCGTCCAGCATGCGCCGCGTCTGCGCCTCGAGCACCGCCGGGTCGCGGAGGTCGCCGCGGAGGGCGGCGTCGAGGAGCTCGTCGTCGGGGATGCTGCTCCACAGGAAGAACGACAGGCGCGAGGCCAGCTCCAGATCGCCGAGCGCGTACGCGGTGCCCGGCGGGAGATCCGCCGGATCCTCGACGATGCGGAACAGGAACTCGGGGCTGACGAGCAGCCGCCGCAGGGCGAGCTCGATGCCGCCGTCGAACCCGCCGGTCGCCGCCCCCCGCTCGTAGAAGGCGAGCAGCCGGCCGACGTCCTCGCCGGTGACGGGACGGCGGAACGCGCGCCGGCCGAGGGTGGTCAGGATGTCGGCGGCGCACGAGGCGGCCGAGGCGGCATCGCCCGCGGCCGGCTGACACGTGAAGATGCGCGCCCGGCTCGGCGTGTCGACGGCCGGCCGGGAGCCGCTCGACTCGAACGGACCGGTGACGGTGACGCGTTCGAGATACGGCTGGTAGCGCGAGTCGCCGCCCGACCCTTCACCGGTGAACGGCCGCCGGTACAGCTTGCGCGTGCGCTCGGGCTCGGCCGCGGTCTTGCGCAGGAAGGCGGCGCCGATGCGATGGGGACCGGCGTTGACCCGCACGCGAACCTCGCGCGGGTCGGCCTCGGCGTACTGGCTGCGGCGCTCGCCCGGCTCGAGGGCCCGACCGACCGTGAACACCTCGAGGCGTTCGCCGTCGAGCGTGAGCTCCAGTTGATGGGGTTCGATGTACAGGGGGCCGTCCGGGACGACCGAGATCACGTACTCGGCGTCCTCGGGGAAGTTGAAATCGACGACCATGCCCCCGCGGGTCCCGAACGGCAGCCCCGCGGTATGGCCGTCCTGCCCCTGATCGGAGGCGATGCGGAACGTCTCGGCGATCGGCGAGGGGACCGGCGATCCGACGGCGAGCCGGCTGATCTTTCTCGCCGCCGCGAGATAACGCTCCATCAGGGTTGGCGAGACGCCCAGCACCCCGGCGATGTTGTCGAAGCCGTAGCTGGTGTCGTCGGCCGGCAGGAGGTCGCTGACGTCGACGTCGAGGCCGACGAGATCCCGGATGACGTTGCGGTACTCGGTGCGGCTGAGCCGGTGGAGCGCCTCGGTTCGTCCCGGCCGCAGATCGGCGGCGGCGGCCCGGTCGAGCTCGGTCTCGAGCCACGTGCGGAAGCCGTCGTAGGCGGTGCGGTCCGGTCTGGGCCGCGGCTGCGGGGGCATGGCCCCGGCCCGCAGCTTGCTCACCACCTTCTCCCAGACCGCCGCCTCGCCGGCGACGTTCGTCAGGTCGATCGCTTCGAGCGACAGCCCGCCGGTCTCCAGCCGGTCGTTGTGACAGGCGACGCAGTACCGGTCGAGCAGCTGGCGGTGTCCGGCGGGAGGGTTCTCGGCCTGTCCGGCGGCCAGCGGCATTCCCGCGCCGGCCGTCCCGCAGACTATCGCGGTCCCGATGGCGGCGCCGACGACGCGAAATCCAGACATGGACCGTGGTTCCTTTCGATGGGACAGGCTCTCGCGCGACGTGCGGTCGCGTTGGAAGTCTCGCTGGCGCGAAACTTCCACGGCGCAAGCTCGCAGCCCGAAAATCGCCGCCTGCGGCTCCGCCGCCGCCTTGCGGCGCAGCCGCCCCGACCAACCCTGCTGCCAGGAGCCTGCACCATTTCCAGGGCACACACTCCGATAGCGTATTTTGGGCTCTGGACGCGCGGGGTGTCAATCGGATGCCGGCCCGGCCGGCTGCGGCGGCGGAACCGCCGGCGGCTTGACACGAGCGGCGCGAGCCGGTAACAACGCACGATAACGCGCGCCGCTCCGCGCCCGGAAGGTTGTGAGGGACGCATGCATCGATACCCGCTCGTCGTCGTCGTCGGCTTGCTGCTGGTGCTGGCCGCGCCAGCGTCCACCCTGGGGCAATGGGCGCAGTTCCGGGGGCCCAACGCCGGCGACGTCGGTGACGATCCCGATCTCCCGGAAACCTGGAGCGAGACCGAGAACGTCGTCTGGAAGATCGACATCCCGGGGCTCAGCTGGAGCTCGCCGGTCGTGTGGGAGGACACGGTCTTCGTCACCTCCGCCATCAGCGCCGGCGAGGAGCCCGATCCCATCCCGGGGCTGTACGACCCCGGCGACGACAACGGGGCGACCCGGTCGTCGCAGGTCCATCGCTGGGTGGTCTACAACATCGACTTCCGCACCGGCGCCGTCCGGTGGGAGCGCGAGATGTACCGCGCGGCGCCGGAGATCGCGAGGCACATCAAGAACAGCTTCGCGTCGGAGACCCCGGTCACCGACGGCCGCCGCGTGTACGTCTACTTCGGCACGGCCGGCATCGCCGCCGCGTTGAACATGAGCGGCGAGACGGTCTGGTACACCGAGCTGGGCGCGTACGAGACCACCGGGGGATTCGGTTCCGCCGCCTCGCCGACGTTGTACGGCGATCGGCTCTACATCGTGAACGACAACGTGACGAGCTCGTTCATGGTCGCCCTCGACAAGGACACCGGCGCCGAGATCTGGCGGGTGGGACGGCCCGAGCGCGGCCAGAACTGGGCGACCCCGTTCGTCTGGGAGCACGAGCTGCGGACGGAGATCGTGACCGCGGGCACCCAGGGCGTCCGCTCGTACGACCTCGACGGCAACCTCCTGTGGGAGATCCACGGCATGTCCGGGCTGACGGTGCCGACGCCGTTCTCGCGGCATGGACTGCTCTATATCGGCTCCGGCTACCCGGGCGGCGGCCTGCGTCCGGTCTATGTCGTCAGGCCCGGCGCTTCCGGCGACATCTCCATCTGGTCTCCCGACGACATGCGCACCGGGCTCTCCTTCGGGTTCCCCGGCGTCAAGGCCTCGTCCGATGACGTCGCCTGGGCCTATCCGCTGCTGGGCACCTACAATACGTCGGCGCTGGTCTACGGCGACCAGTACTACACGCTGCTCGACCGCGGATTCCTCGTCGCCCACGACGCCCGGACCGGCGACGAGATCTACGGGCGGCGGCGCCTCGAGATCGGCAACGGGTTCACGGCGTCGCCGTGGGCGTACAATGACAAGATCTTCCTGCTGAGCGAGGACGGCGACACGTTCGTCGTCCGGGCGGGACCCGATTTCGAGATTCTGCACAAGAACCCGCTCAACGAGATGACCCTCGCGACACCGGCGGTGGCGCAGGGCAGCCTCATCGTGCGGACCCAGTCGAAGCTCTATCGGATTGCGAAGGGGGGGCGACCGTGAAGACGACACGCATCTGGAACGGAACGTCCGCCGTGGCCGGCCGGGCCTTCGGCGTGGTAGCGGCCGGCGTGCTGGTGGGCATGGCCAGCCTGGGGTCGGTCCCGGCCGCCGCCCAGCCCGTGACCCTGACCAAGGTCGGCGAGATACCGGGGCCGGCCGAGCATGTCCGGGCGCAGGGCGACCACGCGTACGTATCCCATCACTCGACGTTCACCGTCTGGGACGTCTCGGACCCCGCCGCGCCGGTGCGGATGGGCGCGCTCGAGCTGCCCCAGGAGATCTGGGGATTCCGGGTCCGCGGCGACCGGGCCTACGTCGGCGCCAACTTCTTCGGGGTCGCCATTCTCGACATCTCGGACCCCGCGGCGCCGGTCCTGCTGGGCAACCACGAGACGCTGGGGCAGACCAAGATCGGCGCCGTGTACGAGGACCGCGTCGTGCTGATCGACCACATGGAAGGGATGGTGCTCGTCGATACGACGGACGAAGCGGCGCCGACCGGCGCCGGGTCCTTCTTCCTCGACGGCTACGCGCGCGACGTGGTGACCTCGGGCCCGATGGCTTACGCGACCGATTCCCCGACCGGCCTCTATGTCTTCGACCTGTCGGCGCCGGGGCCGCCCGAGCCGGTCGGAATCCTGCACGCCCCGGGGGCGCCCCGCGCCATCGAGGTGCAGCGCGAGGTCGGCGAGCCGTCCGGCCTGCTCGCGGGGGCGGGCGGCGGTCACCTGCAGATCTACGACGCCTCCGATCCGACGAGCCCGGTGCGGGCCGCGACCTACGAGACGCCGGGGCGCGCGTCGCGGGTGGCCTTCTCCGGATCGCACGTCTTCGTCGCGGATACCGAGGCCGGGATCGCCATCGTCGACATCTCGACCCCGTCGGCGCCGGTGTCGGCCGGGACGTATCGGACCGGCGAGCCGGCGCGAGACATCGCCGCAACGGATACCCACGTCTTCGTGGTCGTCGGGGCCGGGGAGCGGCAAGAGGGGGAGACCGCGGTCGACATCCTCCGCCGCTCGTCGTGACGCGCCGCGTCGTTCCGCGATCCGAACCGTGCCGGCCGACCGTCCTCCCGCATCCCGCGAGGCGCTCCGGCGTCTCCCGGGTGCGGGAGCACCCGGATTCTCAGCCAGGAGCCTTGTGAATCCCCGTGTTCCACCCAGGGTGGCGGGGCTCTCGTCGCGGGCTCCCAGGTGACGCCGGCCATGGACCCCCTCCTGACCCCGGAAGAACGCGAGCTGGTGCACGAGCAGCGGGGGCTGTTCGATGCCAGCCGCGAGCTGCTCGCCGACCTCGACATGGTGCCCGGCGACCTCCAGGCTCTCGAGGCGATAAGGCGTCGTCTGGACGAGCTGTTCCTGATCCTGGTGGTCGGGGAGTTCAACGCCGGCAAGTCGACGTTCCTGAACGCCATCCTGGGCATCGACGCCCTCGAGACCGGCGAGCTGCCGACGACCCGCTCGGTGCACCTGCTGCGTCACGGGGCCATTCAATCGGTGCGCGAGTCGGAACCGCGCCTGCTGGTTCACGAGCTGCCCGTCCAGGTGCTGCAGGACCTGAACATTGTCGATACCCCCGGCACCAACTCGATGCAGCGCGAGGAGCAGATGCTGACCGAGGGGTTCGTGCCGCGCGCCGACTTCGTCTTCTTCGTCACCTCGCTGTTGCGCCCGTACTCGGCGAGCGAGCACGACTTCCTCAAGCTCATTCTGAGCTGGGGCAAGCACATCGTGTTCATCGTGAACCAGGTCGACTTCGCCGCCGATCGCGACCACGTGGCGCGGGTGAAGCGCTACGTGCAGCAGCAGGCGATGGACGAGTTGGGCAAGGAGCCCCCGCTGTTCGCCATCAGCGCCCGCGAGGTCGTGCGCGAACGCGCGTCCGGCGCCCCGTTGTCCGACCTCAACGAGTGGACCGCCTTCGCCGCCTTCTTCCAGTCGACCCTGCGCGACCGCGACCGCGTCCGGTTGAAGCTGACCGCGCCGTTGCAGAGCCTCACCCCGGTGCTGGCCCGCCAGGCCGACGCCCTCGCCGAGCGCCTGCGGCTCGTGCACGGCGACCACGCCGCGCTCGCGTCGATTCTGACCGAGGTCGATGCCTACGAGACGCGGATGCTGGCCGACGTCTCCCGCTATCAGTCGCAGATCACCAACATTCTCTGGCAGCTCGAGAAACGCGGCCAGCGCTTCTTCGACGAGCTCGTGCGCGTGTCCAACGTCATGCGGCTGCGTGACAAGGACGTCGTCGAGAACCGGTTCCGCAACGAGATCGTCGCCGACACCCCGCAGCACATCGAGGAAGAGGTGCAGGCGCTGATCGACTGGCTCGTGCGCCAGAACCTCGCGATGTGGGAGAAGGCGGACGGCATGCTGCGCCAGCGGCGCGAGGCGCTGCGCGACGCGGCCGGACGCACCCGCTTCGTCAGCCCGCAGTACGTCTACAACCGGGAGGAGATATTCACCCGGCTGGCCCAACCGGTTCGGCGGCGGCTCGAGCTGTTCGACGCGCAACGGGAGGCGGACGAGATCGTGGCGGCGGTGAACGCGGCCATCGTCAAGACGTTCGGCGTCCAGGCCGTGGTCATCGGCGTGGGGGCGACGCTGACCGCCGCGTTCACGTCGCTCGGGCTCGACGTGACCGGCACCGTCGCGGTGACGTTGCTCGTCGCCTCGGGCCTGTTCATCCTGCCCCAGCGCCGGGCCCGGCTCAAGCGAGAGCTCGCCGGCAAGGTCGAGACCCTCCGCGTCGAGCTGGCGCAGACCCTAGAGGCGCGGTTCAAGGAGCAGCTTCGCGACTACGTCGAGCAGTTGCGCGAGACGTTCGCGCCCGAGCTCGAGAGCACCAAGGCGCAGGTGCTCCGGTTGCGCAACGCCGAAGGGACCCTCGAGGCCCGGCAGGCGGAGTGCGCCGCGTTGCTGGAGCGCATCGACGGCCGGGAGACCCCGCCGCCGGATCGGGAGCGCGTCGGGGAGGCTGTTCCCGGGCAGAGGTCCGCCTTGCCCCGGGCATAGCAGCCCGCGGCGAAAGTCCCCGCTGCATTCGGGCGGCAATGCATCCCGCCTGAGCCCGGCAAGCGGAAGTGCGCCGCGACACGCCGCGTGCACCGCCGCTCCGTCACTGCGACCGGGCTATCGCCGCCCGGAGACGCGTGGTCGTGCCGGTCGCGGTGGGAACCGTGGCCGCCGTCGCGACGAGGCGCCGCATCGCTTCGATTTCCTTCCCGTACTGCTCCAGCCGGCGCTTGTAACTGGCGCGGGTCTTGACGCAGGCCAGTCGGTACGGCCTGCCTCGCCTCAGCTCCGTGCAACGCAGGTCGATTCGGTGACGCCGGATCATCTCCTGCAGGTGGGCTCGCAGATCCTGTCTCACCGCAAACTGGCGCTCGGTGGCGACCGGGTCGTCGCAGAAGGTCTGCAGGTCTGCGCAATGCTCGCAGTCGCATTCGATCCGGACCGGCAGGACCCAGGTGCGGGGCGCTTCGGGCGGCGTCTCGCTGTGCGCCAGGAGGTGTCCGGCCGCGTGGCGCCAGAGCACGGCGACCGCGGGGCTGTCGCGGGCGCGGTCCTCGTCGAGGGCGCACAACTGCTCCAGGGCGTGCGGTACCGCGTCGTCCGGGGAGGCGATGTCGGGATGCCCGGTCAGGAAGACCGCGGCGTGTTGCAGTTCGTCCTGCAGGCCGAGATGCCACGCCGACCGGAACAGGTTCCGGATGGCGCCGGCGTCGAGCGCCGTCTGGCGGCGGCGGCGCGTTACGACCGGCCGGTCTGTCGGCGGGGGGGCGAGGATGATCGGCAATGCGTCGCACGCGGCTCTCGCAGTCTCGTGAAGGGCGCTGGACCACCCGGTGTCCTCTCCGCGGCCCACCGTGTCGCACAGTCGCCAGACGAGATCGAGACATCGGCCCGGACGCCACGCATACGCCGCCCGGACGAGGTCGGGCAGGAGCTCCCGCATCCCGTCGGAACCGATCTCGAACAGTGTCGTCTGCAGAGCGTCGTTCTCGTCGCCGCCGTAGTACGGCAGGGCGATCTGGCGCAGAAAGCGCATCGTCGCCGGTCGGTTGCCGAACGCGCAAAGCAGGCCGAGCCCCTGCCGGCACCGCGGCGGCCACGTCTTCTCGTCGGCTTGAGGCATCGCCTCGGGCCAGACCTCGACCAACTGCGACGCCAGCGTACCCAGCCGGTCCCGCGCGTCCGCCCGTTCGTTGTAACGGTCGTGTTCCGTCTTGGCGAACTCGAGGATCGTGTCGATGCCGCCCCGCGCCAACGCCCGCAGGGCCGCCCGTCGCGGCCAGACGACCAGGGCGGCGCAGTGGTAGATGTGCTCGATCGTGGGCCCGTCGTTGCCGGTCGACCCGTGGATTCGTTTCTCGTCCGGCTCCACGTCGTCGAGGCCGCCCGTCGGCATCAGCTCTCCGGCCTGCAGGGGTACGGTTCCGTAGTTCGGCCTCGTCCCGTCCGGCGAGATCCAGCCGTCGAGCCACGCGTAGTCGTCGAGGGGCTCGTCCATTTCGTCGGAAAGGCCGTCGTCGTAGGACTCGCCCCAACCGCCAAGGTCGAAATCGGAATATTCCGGCGTTCCCTCCTGTTCGACGTGCACCACCGCCGCGTGCAGGGCACAGTCGGCCCGTTCCGCCGCCTCGCCGAGCATCCGGCCGATGGTTGCATCGAGGTGTTTCAGCGCCGCGAAGGACAGTCCGGCCTCGCTGTAGTCGTACTCGAGCAGCCAGACGATCTTGTTCGGCGTTCCGGGATTGCCGTCGGTCCAGTCCGCGAGCAGGGACGAGAGGGCGTCGACGTGGGCGTGGTGGTCCGGTGCGGCGGGCGGAATCAGCCCGGCTGCTTTCCCGTGCAGGATCAGGTTGTAGACGAGGCAGATGCGGTGGCCCTCGTTCACTGGCCGTATCTCGTGCGTACAGTCGGCGTAGAAGGCGGCGTAGGCGATCTCGGACGGCTCGTCGGTGTGCATGTCGATGGCCGTCTCGTCGCCGTTGTGCCGGACGACCAGCGTCCCGCCCGCGCCGGCCGCCGGCAGTGCGATCACCAGCGTGGCCACCATGCCGCGCGCCTTCTCGGTGTCGCGGTGCGGTGCGAAGAAACCGCCCGGTTCGTAGACGAGCAGCTTGTAGAGCTCCGCCGCAAGACCGTTCTCCGGACAGCCGAGCCCTTCGGTCACGGCGTGGAGAATCCGCCCGAAGGCGGCCTCCCACCCCTTGCCGCGCAGGCGCACGCGGTCTGCGGCGATCTGCCAGGTATCGCGGACCGTGGTATCCACTCGCGTCTCCGTCCCCTTCCCGTAGGGCGCGCGCTCGGCTTGGGCGAGCAGGGCGCGGATCTGCGTCTTCGGTATCGGGAAGGAGATCGGGCCCGCGGGGTCGACCACGAGGTGGGGCATCGGCACGAGCAGCCGGCCGTGCGTGCAGTAGCTCCCGGACCGATCTACCGACCGCAACAGGTCCATCACCGGGGCAAGGGGCGAGTCGGAGGCAAGGTCGTAGTGGCGCATGGACACCCTCGGTTGGCGGAGGGGCGGCCGGCGGCCCGCGGCGGTCGGCAGGTGGCGGACGACCGGTGACCGACCGCGGCGGTTGCTCGTTCCCAGCGTACCCGAGCGCGCGTTGCCGCCCCGGGCGACCGGCCGAGTTCATCCGGCTTCCCGGGGACTGGAGTCGCCCGGATCGAGGACCGGCACGCCCGTCCGTTCGAAGTGCCGAACGTTGCGCGTTACCACGGTCAAGCCGTGCTCGAGGGCCGTAGCTGCGATCAGCAGATCCGTGCCTTCATGTCCGAGATCGCCGGACAGGCGGCCCCACCGGCGGGCCGTCGACGCGTCGACGGGGAGAATCCGCTCTCCATACAGCGACAGCATGCTGTCCAACCAGGCGGCGAGGACGCGGGCGAACACCGGGTCTCGCTCCCGTTGCCGCGTGATTCCCCGCTCGAGCTCGGCGACCGATACGACGCTCACGTACAGGTCCGTCGTCCGCTGCCGGCTCATCCAGCGACTGACGCCGGGACTGCGTTCCGGTCGGCGGAGCAGCGACAGTACGTCGGTATCGACCAGGAACATCAGAAGTCCACCGGTCGGGACGGCAGTCGGATACGCTCGAACTCGCCGCCGTCCCGCGGAATCGCGAGCAACAGCTCCGGGAACGTCGGCGCTCGCGCCTTCTCCAGGTGGCGCAGGCGCTCGTATTCCTCTACCGCGAGCACCACGACCGCGGGCCTGCCTCGCCGCGTCACCCGCTGCGGGGCGCCCGCGAGCGCGGCATCGACAACTGCACTGAACCGGTTCTTTGCATCCTGCAGGGGCCAGTCGGTGGTGGGTCTTGTCTGGCTAGTTCTCATGTCTAGATTGTTGTTCTGGCCAGATACGCTGTCAAGATCCTGGCGCCCCCTCCGTATCCTGCGTGAAGCGTGTCGCGTTGTCCGCCCCGGCAGGACCTCCGACCGGCGTGGCGATTCGACGTCGCAGGATCTGCCACGAGCCCACCCCGTGACAGCCCCCTGCTGCAAGGGGGCGACGGCATGAATCTCGCTTGTACGCAGTGGTACCATGGCGCCCATGCCCACCGCGCAGGCGCGGGTCGGATACACCGACCTCCTCGAGATGCCGGACGACGGGCGCCGCTACGAGATCCACGGAGGAGAGCTCGTTGTGGTTCCGTCACCGCTGCCGCGCCACCAGATGGTGGTCCAGTCGATCTTCCTGCTGCTGCACCGGCCATGCCCGAGACACCGGCGGGACGGCGCTGATCGCACCGCTCGACATCGTGCTGGACGAGTTCGACGTCGTCCAGCCCGACGTCGTGTTCTTCCGATCGGAACGGCGCCACGTCGTCCAGCCCGACGCCGTGACCCGACACCCGCCGGACATCGCCGTCGAGGTGCTGTCTCCATCCACCGCCGCCGTCGACCGCGGCCGCAAGATGCGGCTTTTCGCGACCCACGGCGTGCCGGAGTACTGGATCGTCGACCCGGCCCGCAAGCAGATCGAGGTGTACGCGCTCGACGACGGCGCCTATCGGCAGGCACAGGCCGCCTCGGTTGAAGACACCGTGCACTCGGTCCTGCTCCCGAGCCTGACGTTTCCTGCGTCCCGCGTCTTTGCCGTTCCGCAGCCGTCGCCCAACTCGCCGACCTTCTAGCTAGTCCGGAGCGCATCGACGGCCGCGCCAGCCCGGCGGCTGCGTTGGACCGTGTCCGGTATGCCAACGACGAGCAACGGTCCTACTTCATGTCCCTCCCCGCCCCGTCGTCTCACCACGCGGCGGCTTGCCGGGCGATGAATCGGCCCAGCAAGGGAACCGCGAACGAGTACTTCCCGTGTCGGTTCTTGTACACCAGGCCCTGGGCAGACAGCGTGACGAGCATTTGATTGACGTGGCTGCTGCTGAACGGCTTGTCCAGGGATCGCCTGGATTCTTCGACCACCTCCTGGACCGTGAACTCGTCGTCGCAGCTTTCGAGCCGGGAAATCACCGACAGCAGATCGCGTTGCCGGTCGGTGGCGCGTGCCCAGCGTCCGGAGAAGAAGTCGGTGTCGAGCTTCTGTTCGATCTCCGCGACGGGAACGGACGCCCGGTCGCCCTTGTCGATCCGTTGAATGAACGCGTCGTAGACCTCCCGGCAGATGAACTGCAGGAAGTAGGGATAGCCGCCGGACGTTTCGATGATGGTCCGCACGGAATCGCCGGAGAGATGCACCGGACACGCGGCGTCCTCTACCGGTTTGCGAATGGCGTCCTCACTCTCGTCCTCGTTCAGGCTCTGCAGAAACACGACCCGGAACATCCTCTCGGAGAACGTCCGGGCCTCCACGAGCCTGGGGAACAGCGTCGGCAGACCGGTCAGGACGAGCATCACCGGAAGTCCCATCTTTTGCAGGGATTGGAAGGCGTCGAGCACGAGGGACAGAGGATACTGTTCCCTCGCCCGCTGATCCGCGAGATTCTGCGCTTCATCGTAGGCGAAGATGATTCCGCGGACAGGCTGCGTCTGCGAAAGCGCGTTCCAGGCGTACCCGAGCACTGCCTTGAGCTTGTCGAGCGCCAGGCCGGGCGTGTGGTTGTATCGGTCGATGAGGGTCCGGTAGCCGAGCGTGCGCTGGATGGTCTCGGTCTCGGCTCCGAACCCTGCCGGCCGTCGCTCCTCGGTGGCCAGGATTACGCTGGACGTGATCGGAGCCAGATCCGTGCAGAGCCGGGTCGCCATGTTCTCCTCGCTGACGCTGGTCGACTCCGACAGGTCGTTTCCCGCCCACAGCCACCCGCGGCTCATCGCCAGCGGCTTGAACGTATCGAGCAGCACCGTCTTGCCCACGCCTCGAAGACCCGTCAGGACCAGGTTGTCCAGGATCGTGGTTTGTTCGAGCAGCCGCAGGAACTCCTCGCGTTCCACGTGACGGCCGGCCAGATACGGCGGTGCGTGCCCGGCGCCGGGACGGAACGGGTTCGAGAATTCGGCCATGTCGATGTTTACCCCGCGTAAGTAATACAAATAAATTTACTCATTATACTTAATTTCGTCACAACGTGACAACAGCTTGCTGCGAGCGGGAACCCCAAGGATGCCCGCCGTGTACTACAGCGGCAGTCCGAGGCCGGAGACGAGGCTCCGCCAGACCCGCGGGTCGGCGCCAGCGCCACGCTCGGGGGAGAGCCCGACGGATGATCGGGGGTTTACGGAACCAGACGCGGGCGGCCGTGAACGTCAGGTTCGGGGGCAGGACCGAGTGCACGATGTCTTCCGCCGAGCCGTCCTGATGGAGGCGTCGGCGCGCCGGAGAGGGGCTGAAGGGAACTGCGCGGCGACTCAGGAAATGGAGCCTGCGGAGAATCCGGGGCAGTTCGATTCAACTTCGTTCGGGATGGGTGCTCAACTTCCTCCGAAAGCCGTGGCAAGCCACGTCGAGCCCGGCCACCGCCTTCCGGTGCCGGACGGCGTCAATGATGGCCGGATCGAGACCGACCGCCACGGCTTCCATCTCGTGCAGCGACCGCTCGTAGGGCTGGTCGTGCTCGCGCGCCGTAGTGAGGACGGCCAGGATCTGGCGCCGTCGAAGTTTCGCGCCAGCGAACTTCCCAACGCGACGGTAGGTCGCGCTAGGAGCTTGCGCCGTAGAAGTTTCGCGGCAGCGAAACTTCCAACGCGACCGTCGGTCGCGCTAGCTCCGCTAGCTCGAGCAGCGGCCTGCAGGGCGGCCGCGGGCTTCGCCTCGGCCGCAACGGCCGCGACCGCCAAGCTCGGAACGCCGCCCGGAACGGTCGCGAGTGTGCTCAGGGGCTGCAGCCCTTTGTCACTGCGCGCCGGACATCCCCCTGAACGTCAGCTTCTGCATGCCCGCGCCCGTCGCCGCCACGTAGAGATTGCCCTGGGAATCGGCCGCTATATGGTGGCCCGCGCCCAGGATGCCCTCGGGGCGGACGGTTCCGAGGATCTCGAGCGTCGCGCGGTCGACGACGGCGATGCCGTCATCGCCGCCGACGTAGAGGAACTGCTGCTCGGGGTCCGGGGACAGGGCCAGATTGCGCGCGAAGGGTGCGTCGGTCGTGACCAGCTGTCTCACGAACGTGCCGTCCAGCGTGAACGCCTGCACGCGGCGGTGTTCGCGGTCGGCCGCATACACCATGCCGTCGTTCGACACCCGGATGGCGTGGAGGACGTTGAAACCCGGGGGACCCGGATCCGAGAAGCTGGTCGGGTTCTGCACCTGACACTGGTCGTCGTCCACCGGCGTATCGCCGAACGCTCCCCACATCCGCTTGAAGCCGCCGGTGTCCGCGTCGAAGACGGCGACACGACGGTTGCCGTAGCCGTCGGCCACGAACAGCTCGTTGGTCGGCGGATGGACCTGCTGATCCGCCGGCCGGTGGAGGTTCATGGTGTCGGCGTTGCCGCTGCTCCCGTCGCTGCGGCCGATCTGCATGACGAACGTGCCGTCCTCGGTGAACTTCAACAGCTGGTCGTCGTTGACCGGCTCGACCCTGGGCACGCCGTTGGTGGGGCAGTTGTTGCCGCCCAGCCAGACGAAGCCCTCGTGATCGATGTGGAGGCCGTGTTCCCGCTGGGGCCACTCGTAGCCGGCGCCCGCGCCGCCCCAGGCCCTGATGAAGTTGCCTGCCGTATCGAAGACGACGACCGGCGCCGCCGCCATCGCGGCCTCCTCGGGCGGGAGCGTCGCCGGGCGGTGCAGGACCCAGACGTTGTCCTGCGCATCGATGGCAATGCTGGACGGCGCTCCGAGCTTCATCTCGGCCGGCACCGTGGGCCACGTCCCGTCGACCTCGAAGATCGGCAGGCTGCGAGCCTGCGCGGTCGCTGTCCCGGCGGCAGGCGCCGAACCGGACAGCCATGCCGGCGCCACAGTGGCGCCCGCGCCCACGACCAGTGCGATGAGAACTGTACGACGCAACCGGTTGCTCTGCATGATTGCCTCCCCCTCGCAAGACGAGGGCGATGACTATAGCATTGGCGCTTGCGGCGACCAGCGGTGGATTGACACGCCCGAGCGCATCCGTGACCATCGGTGCCTTGCAGGGGCGAGGAGGCGACAAATGCCAGAGAGTGGACTCGGACGACTCATCATGTGCCTGGTCGGGACCTGTCTTGCCGTGGGGGGCATCGCCACGGCGCAACCGGCGGGCGAGTGGGAGCCGGTCACCGAGGACCGGCTGCTCGACCCGGAAGACGGCGACTGGATGAGCTATCGCCGGACCTACGACGTGACGGGGTTCAGCCCGCTCGACCAGATCGACCGTTCGAACGTCGGCGACCTGCGGCTCGTCTGGGCCTGGTCGATGCGCGACGTCACCGGCTGGGTCCCGACGCCGGTCGTCGCCAACGGGCTGATGTACGTGTCCGAAGGCAGCGGCCGGGTCACCGCGTTCGACGTCGCGGCCGGCGACGTTGCGTGGGTGCACACGCGGAGCTACCCCGAGGACATCGAGCGCTCGCAGGCCTTCATGCGGCACCGGGGCGTGTCGGTCTACGGCGACACGATCTACTGGGGCACGGCGGATGCCGCGCTGGTCGCCCTGGACGCCCTGACGGGCGAGCAGCGGTGGGAGGTGAGCACCGGCGACTATACGACGGGGCTGGGGCACCCCCATCCCGCCCTGATCGCCGACGGCAAGGTGATTCTGGGCTTCGCCGGGGGCGACCGCAGTGCGCGCGGCGCCGTCGTGGCGCACGACGCCGAGACCGGCGAGCGGCTCTGGATCACCTACACGGTGCCGGAGGCGGGCGAGCCTGGCTACGAGACCTGGGCCGAGCACGAGATCGAGCCGCTCGGCGGCCTCACGTGGAACACGATCAGCTACGACCCCGAGCTGGGCTGGATGTACATCGGCACCGGACAGCCGACCCCCTGGTCGTCGACCCTGCGGGGACCGGGCGACTCGCTCTACACCAACTCCATTCTCGCCCTCGACATCGACACCGGCGAGCTGCAGTGGCACTTCCAGGTGGTGCCGGCGGACAACTGGGACCTGGACTCGACCCACGAGAGCATGCTGCTCGACATGGTCATCGGCGGCGTCGAGCGCAAGGTGCTCGTCGAGACCAGCAAGATCGGCTGGGGCATCGTGCTCGATCGGGTCACCGGCCAGTTCCTGGGCGCGTTCCGCACCGGCTACGACAATCTCATCACCGGCTGGACCGACATCGGGATTCCGATCTACAACCCCGCCCTCATCCCGACCATGGACGACGTCGACTCGGGCAAGGTGTTCGAGGTGTGCCCGTTCTACGTCGGCACGCGCAACCTGAACTCGCCCAGCTACAGCCCGGCGACGGGTTTCTACTACGTGGGCATCAACAACAGCTGCATGGACGTCACGTTCGTATCCGAGGAGTATCGGCCGGGCCGGCGCTACGGCGGGATCGCGGCACGCGTGAAGACCGTGCCGGACTACGACTACGTCGGCGAATTCGTGGCGTTCGACCTGAACACCGGGCGGCGGGCGTGGGAGCATCGCTTTCCCGGCGGCGCGGCGATGAGCGCGGCGGCGCTGGCGACGGCCGGCGGCATCGTGTTCGGAGGCACCTCCGACCGGCGCTTCTTCGCGCTCGACGCCGATACCGGTGGCCTGCTCTGGGAGACGCGCCTGAACGGCGACGTCTCGGGTGCCCCGGTCACCTTCGAGGTCGACGGGCGGCAGTACCTCGCGGTGGGGGCGGGCGGCCGCATCGCCAACACCCGGTTCTATGCACCGTTGACAGACACGAGGATTCCCGACGGCAGCGGGGTCATGTGGGTGTTCGCGCTCCCGGAGAGTCCAGGGGCGCCGTAGGAAGCCGCGCGCCTCGTCGGGGGCGGTCTCACGCGTACGGCGCGTGTGGTACCGCGTGGGGGCCGGATGGGGAGTCGTTCGGAACGCGGTGTTCAGAGCAGGGGCGCTACCCGGGTGATCTCCAGAGCGATGCCGTCGGGGCAGTCGGCGGACTCGGTCAGGCGGCCCTCGACCACGACGTCGTCTCCGGCGGCGAGGCCGTCCCGGTTGCCGGTCAGCACGTAGCGTTCTCCGCCCTCGCCGCCTTCGCGCAGCACGACGCAGCCGCCCGCGTCGTCCGTGATGCGGCCGCGGCGCCGAAACGTGCCGTCGGGTTCGGTCACGTGGAAGGCGGCGGACACCGCCAGCGGCCGGAAGTAGACGTCCACGAGGACGAAGAAGTGGGTGCGGTCGGTGGTGGCCCAGGACGGTACCTCGATGACCGTCGACATCGTGCCGAACTCGTCGGTGACGAGCTGGGCGAGGACCTCGAAGCTGGAACGGGTGGCGCCCATGCCGAGGTAGACCGGGGAGACGGCGGGGAGGTTCCTGGTTTCCACACTTACCGCCGTGCCGGCGGAACCGCTGCCGGGAGAGAAGACGGGGGCCCGCGTGTGGACTGGGTCCAGGGGCTGGGTCGGACGGTTGCTCGGTGCGGGCTGCTGCATGGCGGCCGTCGAGGCTCTCGACAGCCACCATCCTAGCGTCAATGGACGGACGGGTCCAGCGGTGAGGTCAGACTCCCGGCCGGGCCGGCTCGGTGGGTTCGGTCGCCGATCTTCAGCAGGGGTACCACCGTTGCGTTTCGTGATCTGCTACACTGGCCCGATTCAGCATCGGCCGGTTCGAGGCGACCCATGAAGAAAGCTCCTGCCGTCCCCGCCGCGATCCTCGCTGTCGGGCTCGCCCTCGCCGGTGGAGCCGTGAACGCCGCCGCGCAGGAACCGGCGCCGCCCGCGGCGGTCGCGGTTCCCGACCACGACGCCCTGAACGGGGTGGTGCAGACCTACTGTCAGCGGTGCCACAACGACCGGATGCTGACCGGCAACTTCTCGCTGGACGGCTTCGACGTGGGGACCGCGGGCGGCGATACGCCGTCGGCCATCCGCGCGGAGAAGATGATCCGCAAGCTGCGGGCGAACATGATGCCGCCGCCGGGGATGCGCCGTCCGCCGGCGGAGACCCTCGCGGCCCTGGTCGAGACGCTGGAATCGGTGGTGGACGAGGCCGCCTCGGCCGACCCGAATCCCGGGTACCGGACCTTCCAGCGCCTGAATCGCTACGAGTACGAGCGGGCCGTCCACGATCTGCTGGGGCTGGAGATAGAGGCGGGCGACTATCTGCCGCTCGACACGATGAGCGCCAACTTCGACAACATCGCCGACGTGCAGATGCTGTCGGCGACGCTGCTCGACGGGTATCTCCGGGCCGCGTCCGAGGTCAGCCAGCTCGCCGTCGGGAATCCCGAGGCGGTGCCCAAGCAGACGACCTACGCCAAGTCGCGCGCGTACTCGCAGTGGGACCAGGTGGAGGGCGCCCCGTACGGCTCCCGCGGCGGGTTCTCGGTGGTGCACAACTTCCCGGCCGACGGGGAGTACATCTTCCGGATGGCGTTCCAGCATACGACGACCGGCGGCCTGTCCGGATCGACCATCCGGAACGAGCAGATCGAGATCTCGATCAACGGCGAGCCGGCGGCGCTGCTGGCGATGGATCAGTGGCTGCGGACCTCCGATCCCAACGGGGTGGTGCTCGAGGTCGAAGCGCCGATCTTCGTGCGGGCGGGCCCCCAGCGCGTGTCGGCGGTCTTCGTCCGGCAGTTCGAGGGGCCGGTCGAAGACGTCCTGGCGCCGCATGAATGGTCGATCGTCGACACCGAGATCGGCGACCTCGGCTATGGCATCACCGCCCTGCCGCACATGCGGGACCTCGTCGTCGACGGTCCCTACAAGGTGACCGGCGTGTCGGAGACCCCCAGCCGCCGGAAGATCTTCAGCTGCCGTCCCACCTCTCCCGATACCGAGCGCGCGTGCGCCGAGGAGATCGTCGCGCGTCTGGCCGCCCAGGCGTACCGCCGGCCGCTGACCGACGGCGATCTCGCGGATCTGATGGCGTTCTACGAGGCAGGCGTCGCGGAGGGCGGCTGGGAGACGGGCATCCGCACCGCGCTGCAGGCGACCCTCGCCAGCCCCGATTTCCTGTTCCGGCTGGAGCGGCCGGCCGGCCCCGTCGTGCCGGGGCAGAACTACCCGGTTTCCGACGTGGCTCTGGCCTCGCGGCTCGCCTTCTTTCTTTGGGGTGGCCCGCCCGACCAGGCGCTGACGGCGCGGGCGGCGGCGGGGACCCTGTCCGACCCGGACGTGCTCGAGGCCGAGATGCGGCGCATGCTGGCCGACCCGCGGGCAGAGTCGCTGGCCACCCGGTTCGCGGCGTTGTGGCTGCGGCTCCAGGACATGGACCAGGTGCAGCCGGACGCGTTCTGGTTCCCGAACTTCGACCGGCAGCTCGCCGATGCGATGCGCCGCGAGACCGAGCTGGTGTTCCACAGCCTCGTGCGCGAGGACCGGAGCTTCTTCGACCTGTTCACCGCCGACTATACCTTCGTGAACGAGCGGCTGGCCCGCCACTACGGCATTCCCAACGTGGCGGGGCCGCAGTTCCAGCGCGTGCAGTACGGCGGCGACGAGCGGCGGGGCCTGTTCGGCCACGGCTCGGTGCTGATGCTGACGTCGATGGCCAACCGGACCTCGCCGGTGCTGCGGGGCAAATGGGTGCTGGAAGTGGTGCTCGGCACGCCCCCGCCGCCCCCGCCGCCGGCCATTCCCGATCTCGACGAGACGGCGACGGTCATCGACGGCAGGGCCCTCACGACCCGCGAGCGGATGGAGATCCATCGGACGAACCCGACCTGCAACTCCTGTCACCGGTTCATGGACCCGCTCGGGCTGGCCCTCGACAACTTCGACGTCATCGGGAAGTGGCGCATCCGCGAGAACGGCATGCCCCTGGACACGCGCGGCGAGATGTGGGACGGCACGCCGGTATCGACCCCGCAGGAGCTGCGCGCGGCGTTGCTGGAGCTGCAGGTTCCGCTGGCCCGCACGTTCACCGAGAACCTCATGGCCTATGCCCTCGGCCGGCGGGTCGAGCACTACGACATGCCGACGATTCGACACATCGCCCGGACCGCCCGCGACGACGACTACCGCATGTCGTCGTTCATTCTGGGGGTCGTCACGAGCCCCGCGTTCCAGATGCAGCGGGCGGAACACCCCGGCGCCGGAGAAGCGGGCGCCACCGTGCAGTAAGGCGGCGCGCGAGACACGCGGAACATTCAGGAGACAGGCTGGGAGAGAGACTCATGTTCATTACCGGAAAGCACCTTCCTCGCCGGACGTTTCTCCGTGACGTGGGGACCGCGACGCTGGCCCTGCCGTTCCTGGACGCCATGCGTCCGGCTGGCCGGGTCTCGGCGGCCACCGCCGCCGCGGCCGATCCGACCCGGCTGGTCTGCATCGAAATGGTGCACGGGGCGGCCGGATCGAACGCCTGGGGGGGGACCCAGCATCTGTGGAGCCCGGCCGAGGCCGGCCGCGGCTTCGATTTGAGCCAGGGTGCGCTGAGCTCGCTCGAGCCGTATCGCGACGACCTGACGATCATCAGCAATACCGATGTCGGGATGGCGGAAGCGTTCTCGCCGCCCGAGATCGGCGGCGACCACTTCCGGACCAGCTCGGTCTTTCTGACCCAGTCTCATCCGAAGCAGACGCAGGGGTCGGACGTCCTCGCCGGGACTTCCCTGGATCAGTTGCACGCGCAGCGGTTCGGACAGGACACGCCGATTCCGTCGATGCAGCTCTGCATCGAGAACGTCGATCAGGCCGGCGGCTGCGCCTACGGTTACACGTGCGTCTACACCGACTCGATCAGCTGGGGGTCGCCGACCGAGCCGCTGCCGGTGACCCGGTCGCCGCGGGTCGCCTTCGAGCAGCTCTTCGGGGTCGGGGGCACGGCGGAGGAGCGCGCCGCCCGCCGGCGGACCGATGCGAGCATCCTCGACTGGATGACGTCGCGGGTGTCCCAGCTGACGCGCGAGCTCGGGGCGACGGATCGACGCAGGATGGAGCGCTATCTGGACAACATCCGCGAGATCGAGCGGCGCATCCAGCGGGTCGAGGCCCGGAACATGAGCGGCGAGCCGCGGGAGCTGCCGGCGGCGCCGGCCGGCGTGCCTGACTCGTTCGACGAGCACGTGAAGCTGATGTTCGATGTGCAGGCCCTCGCGTTCGAGAGCGACGTCACCCGCGTGTTCTCGTTCAAGATGGGCCGCGACGCCTCGGGCCGGGTCTTTCCGCTGAGCGAAACCGACAAGCCGTTCCATTCGGCGTCGCACCACGGCGGCAACGAGGATGCGATTGTCGAGTTCAACAAGATCAACCGCTATCACGTCAGCCTGCTGCCGTACCTGCTCGACAAGCTGAAGAGCACGACGGAGGGCGACAGCGATCTGCTGGCCAAGAGCGTGATCCTCTACGGCTCTGGGATGGGCGACCCCAACCTGCACAACCACAAGCGCTGTCCGCTCATCGCCCTCGGCCACGCCAACGGCCGGCTCCCGGGCGGGGTGCACGTGAAGGCCCCGGAGGGGACGCCGATGGCGAACGCGATGCTCACCTTGCTGCATGCGCTCGGGCACGACGACCGCGCGCGCTTCGGCGACAGCACCGGCGAGCTCGCGCTGAGCATCTGACCGGGAGAGAGCAGGGGAGAGCGTCATGAGACTGTCACTGCGCGCGAGCGCCGTCGTGATGATGCTGGCGGCGTTGTTCGCCGCCCCATCCCTGTGGTCGGTGGTCGCCGCGGCGGCGGTCGATTCGCCGGTGGCGGATGCCGCGAGCCGGGGCGACGCGGGGGCCGTCGAGGCCCTGCTCGAACGGGGCGCCGACGTGCAGACGGCGAGGCCCGACGGCATGACCGCGCTGCACTGGGCGGCAATGCGGAGCGACCTCGAGATGGCCGAGATGCTCCTGTATGCCGGCGCGAACCTGGAGGCGACGACGCGCATCGGCCAGCATACGCCGCTGCACGTCGCGGGGCGAAGCGGGCAGGCGCCGGTGGTGCGGGCGTTACTCGAGGCCGGCGCCGACCCGCACGCCCCGACGGCGAGCGGGGCGACCCCGCTCCATCTGGCCGCGCAGGCGGGGAATGGCGCGGCCGTCGCCGCCCTGCTCGATCATCGGGCGGACGTGAACGCCCGGGAGCGCACCTGGGGACAGACCCCGCTGATGTTCGCGGCCGCGTCCAACCGGCTCGGACCGGTCAACGTGCTGATGGAGCGCGGCGCAGAGCTCGACGTCGCCACGAGGGTCGTCGATCTCCCCGCGCTCGACGCGATGGACCGGGCGGCGGCGCAGCGGCGGAAGCAGGTGCTGGACGGGTTCCGGGCGGCGGCGCCGCCCCACGAGCAGCAGGGGTGGCGGCCCACCGCCAGTGAGGTCCAGACCGCGGTCCGGGCCGCGCGCGAGGTGCAGGCCCTCGCCGAGATTCCGGTTGGCGGGGACGGACCGCAGCTCGAGCGCGGCACCCCGCGCGCCTATACCGAACGGGTCGGGCGGCAGGGCGGGCTGACGGCCCTGCTGCACGCGGCTCGACAGGGGCACACCGAGGTGGCGATGGCCCTGCTCTATGCCGGGGCCGACGTCAATCAGGTGAGCGGCGACCATACGAGCCCGCTGCAGATCGCCACCATGAACGGTCACTTCGATCTCGCATTGCGGCTGATCGAGCGCGGCGCCGATCCCAACATCGCCACCGACGGCGGGGCCACGCCGCTGTTCGCCGCCCTCAACCTGCAGTGGGCGCCGCGGGCGCGCTATCCGCAGCCCCGCGCGCACGATCAGCAGGAAGCCACCTACCTCGACGTCATGGCGGCGCTGCTCGAGGCGGGGGCGAATCCGAACACTCGGCTCGAGAAGCACCTGTGGTACATGTCCTACAACCACTGCTGCTCGGAGAGCGTCGACGGGTCGACGCCGTTCTGGCGCGCCGCCTACGCGACCGACGTCGCGGCCATGAAGCTCCTCCGGGCGTACGGCGCGGACCCGCACGTGCCGACGCGGGCGCCCGAGCCGCGCCGCCGGAACGGTATCGCCGCGGCCGAGGCGCCGGCCGATCCGTCGGGATTGCCGCCAGTGGAGCCGGGCGGCCCGGGCGTGTGGCCGCTGCACGCCGCCTCGGGCGTCGGCTACGGAGAGGGCTTCGAATCGAACGCCCACCGGCACGTGCCCGGCGGCTGGATGCCCTCCGTCCGGTATCTGGTGGAGGAGGTCGGCGTCGACGTCAACGCCCGGGACCACGAGGGCTACACCGCGGTCCACCATGCCGCGGCTCGTGGAGACACCGAGCTCGTGCGCTATCTCGTGGAGCAGGGCGCCGACGTGATGGTGGTCAGCCGCCGCGGCCAGACCACCGCGGACATGGCGAACGGCCCGTACCAGCGAACGCTGCCGTTCCCCGAGACGCTGGCGCTTCTGGAGGGCCTCGGCGCCGTCAACAACGACAACTGCGTGTCCTGCTGACGGCTTCTGAGGCGGCCGAAGAGTTCCCGCGTCGTTCTCCGGTCTCTCACACGCACCGCACCGCCAGGCCCTGCTGATGACGCGGGTCAGGAACTCTGGCGGGAGCACCGCTCCGGATCGGGGTCTTTTGATGCCTTTCGTGTCTGCTCAAGGAACGCTCCCTTGAACAGGAGGGGTGGGAGCGCGACGAACGCAGGGAGTCGGGGGATCAGGCACGCTCGACCGCGAACGCCGTCACGTTTCGTGTTTCCCGGCTGAACTCCACGCCGATCAGGTGGATCGGCTCGCCTGACGAGCGGTACTTGTCAGCGTAGCCCCGCTCCCTCAGCTGCGCCAGCGCGGCGCCCTCGCTCGCCTGCTCCACCACCTTGAACTCGAACAGATAGACGTTGCCGCCGAAGCGCACCGCCATGTCCGCCCGCCCGCGGTTGCTCGAGTTCTCCACCGTGACGTCGAAGCCCGACGCCGCGAAGTAGGAATAGAACACGCTCGCGTAGTAGCCCTCGTACGCGGCGATGGCGTTGCTCGTGTACCACTCGTAGGGGATGCTCGCGAAGAACGCCTGGAACAGCGCCTTCATTCCCGCGAAGTCGTTCCCCTCCATCAGGTCGTACAGCCGATCGCTGTTCGCGGTCTGGCGCGTCCCATCCTGCACCAGATGCCGCAGCATGCTCTGGTTGAAGCTCTGTCGGACCTCTCGGTTGGGATAGCCCAGGCGATAGCGGCGGACGCCGCCCCGGTCTCGCACGTCCTTGATCGTCAGGTAGCCGGTCTGGAACAACAGCGCCTCGGTGGCGATGGTCCCGACGTCGAACGACGACAACAGCTCGTCGCTGCTCAACATGCCGTCCAGCTCCAGCGAGCTCACCCGCCGCCGGAACAACGTCTCGACCAGGAAGGCCGGCGTGCCGGTCTCGAACCAGTGCGCCGCGAACGTGCCGCGGCGGAACAGCAGCAGGATGTCGAACGGGTTGTAGACCCCGTCGTCCCCTGTCCAGTTGTAGCCGTTGTACCAGTCGCGAATCCGCTCCCGGTCCAGACCCGCCAGCTCCGGAGCGAACACCGTGTCGAGGTCCGCCTCGGTGTAGCCGCAGATGGCGGAATAGCAAGGGTCCAGCGTGAGGTCGGTGAGGTTGTTGAGGCCCGAGAACACGCTCACCTTCGAGAACTTGCTGACCCCGGTGAGGAAGGTGAAGCGGACGTGGGCGTCGCTGGACTTGATCGTCCCATAGAGCCCGCGCAGATAGTCCCGGTTCCCGCGCGCGACCGCGGGAGCCTCCAGCGCGTCCAGGATCGGCTTGTCGTACTCGTCCACCAGCACGACTGCTCGCTGGCCGGTCCGCGCGTGCAGCGCGCGAAGCAGCTCGCGGAAGCGTTCCGGGGCCGTGTCGTAGCTCACCGCAACCCCGGCGTCCTGTGCGATGGCGGCCAGTTGCGCCATCGTGCTGGCATGCACGTACCCGGGCTCGCCGAAGTGCCCGGCCCCGAAGTCGAGCCGCACGACGGGATTCCGCACCGACCAGTCCCAGCGACCGTAAATGTCGAGCCCGGCAAACAGCGGCTCGTTGCCCTCGAACAGCTCCTTGAGGGTGTCGAGAAACAGGCTCTTGCCGAAACGCCGCGGGCGCGACAGGAAGTAGTGCTTGCCCTCGTCCAACAGCCGCGCGATGAAGCCGGTCTTGTCGACGTAGTAGCAGTCCTCCTCGCGGAGCTCGCGGAAGGTCTGCAGGCCGATGGGCAGGCGGCGCCTGGTCATCACTGCCGATCAGGATACCGGGTTCCGGCTTTCCGAGACAGGATTCCGACCGCCTGCGCGCGCAAGTGCGGTAGACTGGCCTGACCGCTCGAAGGGAGGTCACGATGCGAGACGCTGGAATCCTGGGACGCCCGATCCGCGTGATGGCCAGTGCCCTGGCCATCACCGTTGCTGCCGCCGTGCCCGCGGCGGCGCAGACCATGGACATCTACTGGGTCGACGTCGAGGGCGGGGGCGCCACGCTGGTCGTCTCCCCGTCCGGCGAGTCGATGCTCGTCGACACCGGCTGGCCGCGCCCGGAGGGCCGCGACGCGCACCGCATCGTGGCCGCGATGCAGGACGCCGGCCTCGAGAAGCTCGACTACATGCTGATCACTCACTTCCACACCGACCACGTCGGCAGCCTCGCCGAGCTGGCCGAACTGGTCCCGATCGACCACTTTCTCGATCACGGCGGCGAGACGGAAGAGCGGAACCAGCAGTGGCGCGACATCTACCTGGAGACCGCCGGCGACGCGCGGATGACCGCCGGCGCCGGGGACACGATGTCGATGGGAGACGTCGAGGTGCGGATGATCTCGTCCAACATGGAGCTGATCGCCGAGCCGATCAACGACGGCGGGCCCAACCCGCACTGCGCCGGGGCCGAGACCCGGCCGGCCGCGTCCCCCGAGAATCAGCGCACCCTGGGCGCGCTGTTCAGCTACGGCGGGTTCCGGTTCGTGGACCTGGGCGACCTCGACTGGGACATGGAGATGAAGCTGTCGTGCCCCGTCAACCGGCTGGGCACCGTCAACGTCTACCAGACCAGCCGCCACGGGGCGTTCGACGGGGCCGGGGCTCCCGCGCACCTCTGGGCCATCGAGCCGCAGGTGGTCGTGGTGAACAACGGCCCGCGCAAGGGCATCACCGCGCCGGACCACTACGACCGGATCGCGGAAGTACCGGGCATCGAGGGTATCTGGCAGACGCACCTGGCGCTCGAGGCGGAGGGCCACAACACCGCGGAAGACATGATCGCCAACTTCGAGGACACCGACGACTGTCAGGGCCACTGGCTCAAGGCGTCTGTCGCGGCGGACGGCACGTTCACGATGACGAACGGCCGCAACGGCTACAGCCGAACCTACGACGCCCGCTGACGGCCGCGGCTCGTGGCGCGCCCGCCGCCGCCGAGTTGCGGTTCGTGGCGCGTGGCCGGCGCCGAGAGGGTGGGAGCGGGAGACGGAGGAGAGAGCATGCGCATCGGAGCCGGAACGCTGGCGCGGATGACGGTGCTGCTGTCGGTCGCAAGCCTGCCCGCGGGCGCGGCCGACGTCCGGCTGAAGGAGGCGGTGAGGAGCGGCGACGACGACGCGGTGCGCGCCGTCATCGAGCAGGGCGTCGACGTGAACGCGCCAGAGGGCGACGGCGCCACCGTGCTGCACTGGGCGGCCCGGTGGGACAACGCCGCCGCGGTCGATCTGCTGCTCGACGCGGGCGCCCGGCCCGCCGCGGCCAATGCGTACGGCGTCACGCCGCTCTCGCTCGCCTGCATCAACCGGAGCACGCTCGTCGTCGGGCGGTTGCTCGACGCGGGCGCCGATCCGAGCGCCGTCACCTCGATGGGCGAGACCGTCCTCATGACCTGTGCGCGCACGGGAGCCGCGGACGCGGTGCGCGCCCTGCTCGACGCCGGCGCCGACAACGTCGACGCGCGGGAGTCGTCTCGGGGTCAGACCGCGCTGATGTGGGCGGTGGCCCAGGGGCATCCCGACGTCGTTCGGGTGCTGGTCGAGTACGGCGCCGACGTCCACGCGCGAACCGAGACCCGCTCGCTGCTCGTGAGCCTGGGCGGCCGGGGCGCGGAGCGCGCGGGGAACCTCCCTCTCGGCGGCTTCACGCCGCTGCTGTTCGCGGCGCGGCAGGGCAGCGTCGACAGCGCGAGGCTGCTGCTCGACGCCGGCGCGGACGTGAACGAGACGGCGCCGGACGGCGCCTCGGTCCTGGTGGTCGCGAGCTTCAGCGGCCACGGAGAGCTGGCGGGTTTCCTGCTGAACCGCGGGGCCGAGCCGAACGCGGGCGGCGCCGGCTATACGGCCCTGCACACCGCGGTCCTGCGCGCCGACGCGCCGCTGGTCAAGACGCTGCTCGCGTACGGCGGCGATCCCGACGTTCGCCTCACGAAGGGCAGCCGGGTGCCGCGGGCCACCAACTGGTGGGTGCTGCCCGGGTCGCTGGCCGGAGCCACGCCGTTCCTGCTCGCCGCGAAGTACGCCGACGTCGGGATCATGCGCGTCCTGGCCGACGGCGGGGCCGACCCGTTCCTGCCGATGCGCGACGGGACGACGCCGCTGATGATGGCGGCGGGCGCGAACTGGCCCAACGGCGAGATCGACCGCCACGACCGGCGGGTCCCGCCCGAGGTCGCGGAGGCCCTGCACGCGGACGAGGGCCCGAACCTGGAGGCGGTACGGCTCGCGCTGGCCCTCGGGTCCGAGGCGAACGCCAGCAACGAGGCGGGCGACACCGCCCTGCACTCCGCCGTCTTCAAGGCGTGGCCGGCCGTGGTGCAGCTGCTCGTCGACCACGGCGGCGACCTGCACGCCGCGAACGAGCGCGACCGCACGCCGCGGCAGATGATGTGCCACGCGCCCGGCGGACAGTTGGTGCGGTGCGCGGGGTAGCGCCGTTGTTGCGGAAGGGGAATGAGATGCCGCACGAGAGAGCGCGTTCCGTCGTGACGCTACGGCGACGCTCGGTGGCGCGGCCGATCGCGGGAATGATCGGTCCCGCCCTTGTCGGGTGCCTCTTGCTGGTGGCTGCGGCTGCGACCGCCGGGCAGGCCGTGCCCCCGCCGGCGCCGGTCGGGTCCGGGGCGGGCGCGGAGGAGGCACCCGCGGCGGCGCCGTCGTCCGCGGCGCCGGTCGAGGCGATGCTGAACCGCTACTGCATGGCGTGCCACAGCGACGGCGGCTACGCGGCGGGGCGCGTGCCCCTCTCGCTGCAGCCGCTGGACCCCGCGGACGTGGGCGCGCACGCCGACGCCTGGGAGAAGGTGGCGTTGAAGCTCCGGTCGCGGATGATGCCGCCGGTCGGGCGGCCGCGCCCCGACGAGGCCGCCTACGACGCGGTGGCGACTTGGCTCGAGGACGAGCTCGACCGCGCCGCCGCCGCCGACCCGAACCCCGGCCGCACCGTCGCGCACCGTCTGAACCGGGTCGAGTACGGCAACGCGATCCGCGACCTGCTCGGGCTCGACGTCGATCCCGAGGCGCTGCTGCCGCCGGACGACGACGACGAGGGCTTCGACAACATCGCCGACGTGCTGTCGGTGTCGCCGACCCTCATGGAGCGCTACCTCTATGCGGCCCGGCAGGTCAGCCAGCTCGCGGTCGGCGACGCCGGGCTGCGGCCGCGCTTCGACACCTACCGGGTGGCCGACCGCGAGATCCAGGACGACCACACCAGCGACGACCTGCCGTTCGGCACCCGCGGGGGCGTCGCGGTGCGCCACTACTTCCCCCTCGACGGGGAGTACACGATCCGGGTCGGGCTGCGCCGCAACTTCTACAACTACATCCGCGGCATCGGCAACGTCGCTCACCAGCTCGACGTGCGGGTGGACGGCGCCCTCGTCGCCACGTTCATCGCCGGCGGCGGGTTGAGCCCCGACGCCGAGCGCTGCATCGCCAGCTTCTGCGGCAGCTCGGGGATGGGCGGGGCGGAATGGGAGCGGTACGCCAACCACGCCGACGACGACTTCGAGGTGCGGGTGCCGGTCGAGGCCGGGGCGCGGACGGTGGCCGTCGCGTTCGTGGACCACCCCGCGCTCGAAGAGGGGGTCCTGCAGCCGCCGGTGGACATGTCGACGTTCGGCTACAGCACCGACGAAGAGATGGGCGGCGAGCCGGCGGTGGGCAACGTCGTCATCGGCGGGCCCTTCGACGGCGAGACCCCCGGCGACGTGCCGAGCCGGCAGCGGCTCTTCGTCTGCCGGCCCGCGGACGGCGTGGCCGAGGATGCCTGCGC
Source organism: Vicinamibacterales bacterium (assembly GCA_965206705.1). Lineage (GTDB taxonomy): Bacteria > Acidobacteriota > Vicinamibacteria > Vicinamibacterales > UBA8438 > JAJEEA01. The sequence continues at coordinate 734,485 of CBDBKJ010000005.1, forward strand.
CCGGGAGATCATCGCGACCCTGGCCCGGCGCGCGTACCGCCGGCCGGTGACCGGGTACGACGTCGACCACCTGTACGGCTTCTTCGAGACGGCGCGGCGGCAGGCGGACTTCGACGCGGGGGTCCAGACGGCGCTCGAACGGGTGCTCGTCGATCCGGAGTTCCTGTTCCGCATCCCGCGCCCGCCGGCCGACACGGACGCCGCCGTCTACCGCATCGGCGACGTCGAGCTGGCGTCGCGGCTCTCGTTCTTCCTGTGGAACAGCATCCCCGACGACGAGCTGCTCGCCCTCGCCGAGCGCGGCGAGCTGGCGAGGCCCGAGGTCCTGGACGGGCAGGTGCGCCGCATGCTCGCCGACCCGCGGTCCGCCTCGCTCGCCGGCAACTTCGTCGACCGCTGGCTCGAGCTGCACAAGATCCGCAACGTCGCGCCGGACCCCACCATCTTCCCCGCGTTCGACGAGAACCTGCGCGATGCCATGCAGACCGAGACGGCGCTCTTCATGGCCAGCCAGCTGCGCGAGGACCGCGGGGTGGTGGACCTGCTGCGGGCCAACGACACGTTCCTCAACGAGCGGCTGGCCCGGCACTACGGCGTTCCGGGCGTCTACGGGAACCACTTCCGGCGCGTGGTGCTGCCCGACGACCGCCGGGCGGGGCTGCTCGGCAAGGCGAGCATCCTCACCCTGACGTCCTACTCCACCCGGACCTCGGTGGTGAACCGCGGGAAGTGGCTGCTCGAGCGGGTGCTCGGGGCGCCCCCGCCCGCGCCCCCGGCCGACGTCCCGCCCCTCGAGGAGAGCGCGGACGGCGCCGCCCCCACGTCGCAGCGCGAGCGCATGGAGGCCCACCGGCGCAACCCGACCTGCGCGGTCTGCCACCGCGTGATGGACCCCTTGGGGTTCGCCCTCGACAACTTCGACGCCATCGGGCGCTGGCGGACCACCGACGACCCGCGGATGCCCGGGCAGCGGGGCCCGGCGATCGACGCGTCCGGGGTCATGCCGGACGGCACGCGGTTCGAGGGGCCGGCCGGGCTTCGGCTGCTGCTGCTCGGCCGGCAACAGGAGTTCATCCGGACGGTGACCGGAAGGCTGTTGACCTATTCGCTCGGCCGGCGGCTGGAGCACCACGACATGCCGGTGGTCCGGCAGATCGTGCGGGACGCGGCGGAGCAGGACCACCGCTGGTCCGCGTTGATTCAGGGTATCGTGAAGAGTGAGCCGTTTCAGTTGAGGAGGATCGAATCATGATCGTCACCAAGAGGGTCATCCCGCGCCGCACCGTGCTGCGGGGCATGGGCACGGCGTTGGCGTTGCCGCTGCTGAACGGCATGGTGCCGCCCCTGACCGCGCTCGCGAGGACCGCGGCGAAGCCGTCGAAGCGGCTCGGCGTCGTCTACGTGCCCAACGGCATCATCACCCGGAACGGCAACTGGACGCCGGCGACCGAGGCCCCCGGGTTCGACCTGCCGCGCCTGCTGAAGCCGCTCGAGCCGGTCCGCGAGCACCTCACGGTGCTGACCAACCTCGACAACCGCGCCGCCTTCGCCCGCCCCGGCGAGGCCCTCGGGTCGCACTCGCGTCCCGCCGCCGCGTTCCTGACCGGGCTCCACGCCGAGCAGACGCAGGGGTCCGAGCTGGACCTGGGGACGTCGATGGACCAGTTCGCGGCGCAGAGCCTGGGCCGCGAGACGCGGCTGCCGTCGCTCGAGCTCTCGCTCGAGGGCGCCGACACCTTCAACGGCGTCAGCACCTGCGACACCGGCTACAGCTGCGCCTACCTCAACATCTCGTGGCACGACCGCACCACCCCGATGCCGCGCGAGACCAACCCGCGCGTGGTGTTCGAGCGCCTGTTCGGCGACGCCGGCAGCACCAGCGCCGACGTCCGGCTCGCGCGCGCGCAGCAGCAGCGCAGCATCCTCGACGCGGTGATGGACAAGATCGGCCGGCTGCAGGGCCGGCTCGACGGCGACGACCGCCGCAAGCTCGGCAACTACCTCGACGCGGTGCGCGAGATCGAGCGCCGCATCGAGATCGCCGAGGGGCAGGCCGACCGCGAGCTGCCGCTGCTCGACCAGCCGGCGGGCATTCCCGTCTCGTTCGAGGAGCACGCGCGGCTGATGTACGACCTCCTCCTGCTCGCGTGGCAGACCGACGTCACCCGCGTCTTCACCTACATGATCGGCCGCGAGCAGAGCGGCACCACCTATCCGCAAATCGGGGTCCCCGACCCGCACCACCCCCTGACGCACCACCGCGGAGACCTCGAGAAGATCGAGAAGGTGACCAAGATCAACCAGTACCACGTGCAGCTCTACGGCGAGTTCCTCGCCCGGCTCGCGTCCACGCCCGACGGCGACGGCTCGCTGCTCGACAATGCGATGCTGGTCTACGGTGCCGCCCTGCGGGACGGGGACGCCCACCAGTACGACAACGTTCCCCTCCTCCTCGCGGGTCACGACGGCGGCACCATCAAGGGCGGCCGCCACCTCGTGTACCCCAAGGGCAAGAACCCGATGACCAACCTGCAACTCACCATGCTGCAGAGGCTCGGCGTTCCCGTGGAGCACTTCGGCGACAGCACCGGCACCCTGAAGGAGCTGACCGGCCTGTCGTAGCGCACCCTCACCAGGGCGGCCGGGGTGATGTCCGTCACCCCGGCCGTTTCAGCGCCGATTCTCCGTAGTGGTTTGCCGCTCGTGCTTGTAGCCCGCGTAGTGCCTCATGAATCCTGCTTCATGAGCCGCTGCCCTTGCGGGTCCCCGGCCGAGCCCGCAGGCGTTTCGCCTCTTCAATGTCCTTGCAGATATCAGCAGCGACCTCGAGCACCTCAGCCGGTGCACGAACCAGCTCACCAGCAAGGCGCCGAAGGGCGACGACGAGCGGCGCCAACGCGTCGGCGGTCTTGCTGTCCGCTGACAGGATCTCGACGAGGTCGCGCTCCGACGCACCGGCCGCAACCAGGATGGGCACACGCGCCAGCATCTCACGCAACATCGTTTCGTTGCCGACGACGAACATGGCGCACACCGATTGAAACGCGCTCAGGGCCGCCGGGTGTTCGTTCAGTACGAGCAGCGCGTGCGTTCTCATCCACTTTGCCTGCCACCGCAGGAATGCGACCACGCTCGGCTCGTTGTCAGTGACCGCAGCGAACCGACGATCGAGCTTGTCGCTGGTACGCAGGGCTTCTTCCGCGCGGCCGATCTCGATTTGTTGGGCCCCCTTGTTGAGCAGCGCCTTGGCGACCTGCACCTGAAGTTCCGGGGCATTGCTGGCGCCGAAACGCGCGACCAGATCGTCGTAGGCGGCCCGCTCCGCCTCGGACTCGCTGCGCTGACCGTGGGTGATGGCCTTGTTGAACAGCGCCTCGGCAACCTGCACCTGGAGTTCCAGTGTGTCGCTGGCGCCGAAACGCGCGACGAGATCGTTGTAGGTTGCCAGTTCCGCCTCGGACTCGCTACGCTGGTCGTGGGTGATGCCCTTGTTGAACAGTGCCTTGGCAACCTGCACCTGGAGCTCCAGTGTGTCGCTGGCGCCGAAACGCGCGACGAGATCGTCGTAGGCTGCCAACTCCGCCTCGGACTCGTCGCGTAGGCCGTGGGTGATGCCCTTGTTGAACAGCGCCTGGGCAACCGGCACCTGGAGCTCCAGGGTGTCGCTGGCGCCGAAGCGCGCGGCGAGATCGTCGTAGGCGGCCAGCGCCGCCTCGGACTGGCCGCGCTCGTTGTGCGTAACGCCCTTGTTGAACAGCGCCTGGGCAACCGGCACCTGGAGCTCCAGGGTGTCGCTGGCGGCGAAGCGGGCGACCAGATCCTCGAAGGCGGCCAGCGCCGCCTCGGACTCGCCGCGCTGGCCGTGCCTAACGCCCTTGTTGACCAGCGCCCGGGCGACCAGCACCTGGAGTTCCAAAGCGTTGCTGGCGCCGAAACGCGCGGCGAGATCGTCGTAGGCGGCCAGCGCCGCCTCGGACTCGCCGCGCCGGCCGTGCGTGATGCCCTTGATGAGCAGCGCCTTGGAGACCTGCACTTGGAGTTCCAGGGTGTCGCTGTCGGCGAAACGGGCGACCAGATCGTCGACGACGGCCAGCGCCGCTTCGGACTCGCCGCGCTGGCCGTGCGTGATGCCCTTGATGAGCAGGGCCTTGGCAACCTGCACCTGGAGCTCCGGGGTGTCGCTGTCGGCGAAACGGGCGACCAGATCGTCGACGGCGGCCGACGCCGCCTCGGACTCGCCGCGCTGGCCGTGCCTAACGCCCTTGTTGACCAGCGCCTGGGCGACCAGCACCTGGAATTCCAAAGCGTTGCTGGCGCCAAAACGCGCGATCAGATCGTCCCAGGCGGTCAACGCCGCCTCGAACTCGCCGCGCTCGTTGTGCGTAACGCCCTTGTTGAACATCGCCTTGGCAACCCGTACCTGGAGCTCCGGGGTGTCGCTGTCGGCGAAACGGGCGACCAGATCGTCGTAAGCAGCCATCGCCGCCTCGGACTCGCCGCGCTTACGGTGCATGACGCCCTTGTTGAACAGCGCCATGGAAACCTGCAACGGGAATTCCAGGGTGTCGCTGTCGGCGAAACGGGCGACCAGATCGTCGTAAGCAGCCATCGCCGCCTCGGACTCGCCGCGCTGGCCGTGCGTGATGCCCTTGATGAGCAGCGCCTGGGAAACCTGCACCTGGAGCTCCGGGGTGCCGATAGAGCCAAAACGGGCGACCAGATCGTCGTAGGCGGCCAGCTCCGCCTCATGCTCGCCGCGCTCATGGTGCTTGACGCCCTTGTTTATCAGCGCCTTGGCAACCTCCAGCTTGAGGCCCGGTGTGTCGCTGGCGGCCAGAGCTCGCTCGAGTCCCTCGCGAATGGGCGGCGATTGCGCCGCCTCCGCACGCCACGTGCCAACCATCTCGGCCAATTCTTCGCTGCGGTAGAACACCGTCATGAACTGGATGAGGTTGCGCACCAGCCCGGCCTCGTCGCGTTCGCGTCTCAGCTTGTAATAGATGCTGTAGAGACGCTCCGCGGCGGCGTACTTCCGCTTCCTGCCCGTTCCTTCTGCGACAACTGCGCCCCGGTAGACCAGCCGCGCGATCAGCGCCGATACGGTGCGAATGTCCATGCGAGCTCGCGCCGCGATCTCGTGGGCGCTCGACGATTGCCAGAGGTCGATCACCGCGAGATAGACGCGCCGCTCGGTTTTGGCAAGGACCTCCAGATGGCTGCGGAAGTACTCGGTGTGGTCGTCGACCAGCGTCACCAGATCTTCCAGGAGCTGGCGCAGCGACCGGTGCCCTGCAAACGTGGCGACGATGATCAGCAGGCGGGGGCTGCCGCCGGTCAGAATCCGGAGGGGCTTGATCTCGCGACTCGTCTGCTTGTCGCCGCTGACCATGTTCCAGAGACGCCGGCACGCATCCGTATCCAGCGGTTCCAGATCGACGATGCGGAACAGCTCGAAGAACGGCCGGTTCGCATCATCCAGCCCTTTGAACCGACTGGTCGCGGTGGCCAGCATTGTGAGTCGAGGTTCCGACTGCAGCGTCTGGCGAAGCTGCCACCCGAAATCATCGTCGAGATCGCTGCACAGGGCCTGCAGGTTCTCGACCATGAGGACGACCTTCCGGCCCAGCCGATCCGTCGCCTCCAGAAAGGCGGCGCGGGCACACTCCTCGATGTTCGAGTCACGCCACCGAGCGGTCAGATCGGCGTGCGTCGCGAGGAGTTCCCGGGAGAACTCCGGATTGCCGGTCGCGTTCGCATGGGCGAGGTGGAACAGCGCTTCGAGCCAGAAGTCGGCGAGGGTGGCGATCTCCTGGCTCTCTTCCATGAACCGCACAGGGAACAGACGCTCGGAGAGTGCGTTGTCGGTCCGCAACTCCGCGCCGACGCGGGCCAGCAGCATGGTCTTTCCTCGACCGCGCGGCCCGACAATCAGCACGTGCTGGCACGACGGCGAATCGATATTGCCGCGTATGACCTCCAGCACGAGGTCGAGCTCTCGCTGTCTGACCACGAACTGTCTGACCACCTCGTCGTCTGACTGGAACGTGCCCGGATTGAACTTCCGGATCGGCCGATCGAGTGCGTCGTTCAGCGAAGCCCCCTCGGTCATGGCCGCCCCCGACGCTCCTCGAGGGGGATGTAGTGGTCGCGGAAGCGTGCCGACCACCAGTCCTTCAGCAGCCGCGATGGGAATCGGAACCCGTCGTCGCCGTCTTCGAGATAGCCGTCGTGCACCAGGACCTCGAGGACGTCGGCGATACCACCCGGCGCATCGTCGACGACCGGTGCGTACAACTGTTCGAGGCAGCGTCGTGCCGACCGTGTGAATCGCTCCTGGGTGGCGGCTTCAGCGAGGATCTCCATGGCGATTGTGTAGCCTTCGTCTTCCAGACCCTCCTGGAGACGTGTCTCGTAGTGCGCGAGGTCGTTCTGCCCTGAAGGTCCGAGAAGGGCGGTGCGATAGACCGTGTCGACATCCTCCACCCTCACGCGGTCTCGCCCCTGCATGATGGTGAATTCCCGCAACCGTGCGAAGAAGGACTGCACATGGTGGGGAATGCCGGTGCCGAGCGCGTCGTACACGGCATCTGCCACGCCAGGCTCGATTGGCAATTCGTGACTCTCGGCCAGACGTTCGAAACACGTGACGCTGGCGTGACGGTTCCAGGGCCCGAGGCGAAAGGGATCGAGATGATTGATTCGGTCGGGGATGCCGAGCCGTTGCACCAAGGGTTTGAGACCGATGCTGCCGGATACGATGAGGACCAGGGAGCCGGCGTCGAGCCCCTGCACGATAGCGCGAAGCCAGCTCAGGAACGCGTCGACCCGTTGGGCGCCGTCGTCCTGGCCGAGTATGCGCTTGAGGAATATCGGCAGCTCGTCGATGACGAGGAGGACCGGCTGGTCGTGCCGGGCACACTCGCCGATGAGCTGCTCGCCGTACCGACGCCAGTTGCCGGCGTTCAGGCCGGCGCGAATCTTGACGCGAAAGTCGAGTGCGCCAACCTCCTCGACGTTCTCCGTGAACCAGCGTTGCATCGTGGACGCAAAGCGCGACGAAACAGGTCGGACCGGATGCACCGCCTCCGCGATATTGGCGATCACGTCCTCCGGGCAGGCCGCGCCCTCGACATCGGTGAAGAGGAAGACCCATCCCTGGGCCTCAAGCCGTCGCCCAAGCTCTCGAGCGATGCTGGTCTTCCCCATCCGGCGCTGGCCAGTCAGCAGAGTGTGGTTGCCGGCTCGAACCCGTGCATCCAGAACCCGCAACTCGGATTCGCGATCGACGAAGTCGTCACCGCTTACCCAGCGGCCAGTGGCTAACCTCATAACCTCTCCCAGTTTTGACAACGCAACTGATATTTACGATATTAAAATATCAATTCCGTTGTCAACAGGGGCGGTGTTCATGGGTATGTGTTGCCGACGACCTCGAAGAGGCCCGGACCGCGCGGGATCATGCCCCGGCCGGCGATCAGGGATTCCGGGTCCCCATTGATCCAGGTTGGGGCACCGTCGGTACCGCGTTACCTCAGGAGCGATCTCCGGTCAGAATGCGTTCCCAGAAATCGCGGCAGTGGGCTGGCAGATCGCCGATATCGGCCGAAACCTCGGCGATAAGAGCCTCGCGGTCCGGCCCTGCCAGCAACTGCACTACATCCCAGGCGTCCTGCGCGCCGCCGGCGAACACCTTGAGCACGATGAGATCGCGCGCCTGCACGGCGGGCACGCGCGAGCCGTGGACGACCGCCGGTGCGGCGCGTTCGAGCATGCGCACCTGCCACCGATGACGGCCCACGACCAGATCGACCGGGTACTTTCCGGCTTCCTCGAAGCGGATGACACCGGCCAGCGGATCCGCCGCATCGCCTCGGGTCAGCGACACGTGCACGCCGGCATCCGCGAGCGGCGCCCACAGCACCGCGTCGAGACACAGATCGGCGAGCGTCAGCAGGTCTATGTCGTAGGTCGAGCGGGCGACGCCATGCGCCGCCATGGCCGAGGCGCCGATCACCGCGTACCGCGCGCCGGCGCGATCGAGAATCGCGGCGACGCGGTCGAGCAGGCTCACCCGATCAGCCGGTCGAGACAGGCGCTGGGCTGGCGGGTCGCCTGCCGGCGCCGTTCGAGCAGGCGAATCGCGGTCCGCCGGTCGAGGCCGTGGGTGGCGCGGAACGATTCGATGGCCTCGTCGCCCAGACGGAACGCCAGCTTCACCCGCTCGGCCGGGGACATCCGCCGAATCGTGGCGTCGGTGCGCGCGCGGAGGACGGAGGCGACCGACTTCATGATCGGAGTATACCGCTCGCGAGCTGGTCGCTGATCTCTGATCGATGCGCGCGTGACAGGGCTCGCGCCGGGCGCTCGACGCGGAAGGGTCGAGCCGTAAAGGCGTGGCTACATGTAGGGGTTCGGCGGCGTCTTGCCGAGCAGCCGCGCGTAGATCGTGAGGGCGCCGCGGTGATGCGCGGTGTGATCGGTGATGCCGCCGAACACCGTGGTCCGCGGCATGCCGCCCATGACGACGCCGTCGACGATTGGCGCCGACCACTCCGCCTCGCTCTTTTCCCGCACCAGGGCGCGGCCGCTCTCGAAGGCCCGTTCGAACCCGGCGCGGGCGTCGGCCAGCGACTGTACGGCGCGAATTCGCCGCTCCTCCCCCTCGAAGTCCATGTCGAAGCCGTTCGGGTCGAAGGCGCCGGCGAAGAACCAGTCGACGGTCTGGGCGGCGTGCGCCACCTGCTGCGCCACGGTGAAGAGCCCGTCCGCGGGTGCAAAAGTAGAGTCTTCCTCGGTCAGGCTGGCGGTGCTGCGCTGGAAGAACTCGTGGGCGAGATCCAACTGGGCGATCAGGGATTCCTTCATCCGGCTCCTTGGGGAAAACGAGCGGCGAAAGTAGCACGAGGGCTGCGGTCGGCGCAATGCGAGGAGAGACGTCAAGGGGCCGGACGACGCCTCGAGGCGGCCATGGCACTACAATTGCTGCATCCGGTCCGCGTTGGTCGGTCTGGTTGGCGTCGAGCGAGTCACCGGGAAGCGGAGTCATGAAGACCTCACCTCGAGTGCCGGCAAAGAACCTGATCGAGGCAGCGCAGCTCGGAGCTTGGCGCTGATCCCGGATGGCCATCACCGCGCAGACGGACTACGAGCTCGGCCGGGACAACGTCCAGTTTCTCGGCCTCGACGTCCACAACCCGGTCTTCGTCGTCTCCAGCCTCACCATCATCGCGTTCGTCGCCGGGGTGCTCGCGTTCCGGGACGTGGCCGCCGGCGCCTTCGACGCGCTCTACGCCTGGCTCACGTCGACGTTCGACTGGGTGTTCATGGCCGCCGGCAACATCTGCGTTCTCTTCTGCCTGTTGTTGCTGGCGACGCCCCTCGGCCGGGTCCGCCTGGGCGGTCCCGACGCCAAGCCGGACTACTCCGCCTGGTCGTGGTTCGCCATGCTGTTCGCGGCGGGCATCGGCATCGGCCTGATGTTCTTCGGGGTGGCGGAGCCGGTCGAGCACTTCCAGAATCCGCCGCTCGGCGTCGACGCCGCGGACACCGCCGCCGCGCACCGGCTCGCCATCGCCTCGGCCATCTATCACTGGGGCGTGCACCCGTGGGCGATGTTCGCGGTGGTTGCGCTCGCGCTCGCCTTCGCCGCCTACAACCTCGGGTTGCCGCTGACCCTGCGGTCGGCGTTCTATCCGGTGCTGGGCGACGCGGTCTGGGGCCGTATGGGCCACGCCATCGACATCCTCGCGGTGTTCGCGACGCTCTTCGGGCTGGCGACCTCGCTCGGCCTGGGCGCGGAGCAGACGGCGGCCGGATTGAACCATCTGTTCGGGGTGCCGGCGACCGACACGACCAAGGTGCTGCTGATCGCCGCCATCACGTCCATCGCGCTGGCGTCGGTGATCTCGGGGATGGACAAGGGCGTCAAGCGCCTGAGCCAAGCCAACCTGGTGCTGGCCCTGCTGCTGCTCGCCTTCGTGCTGGCGGTCGGGCCGACCCTCGACCTGCTCGGCGGTTTCGTCGCCAGCATCGGCCACTATCTCGCGGCGATCGGACCGCTCAGCAACTGGGTGGGCCGCGACGACTTCGACTTCCTGCACGGCTGGACCACCTTCTTCTGGGCGTGGTGGATCTCGTGGACGCCCTTCGTCGGCCTGTTCATCGCCCGGGTCTCGCGCGGCCGCACGGTGCGCGGCCTCGTCGGCTGCATGCTGGTCGTCCCGGTGCTGGTCTCGGCGATCTGGATGAACGCGTTCGGCGGGACCGCGCTCTCGCACTATCTCGACGGGGGCGAGACCAGCGTGTTCGCGGCGGTGCAGGCGCAGCAACCGGAGCTGGCGCTGTTCAGGATGCTGGACGTGCTGCCGCTCTCGGGACTGACCTCGATCATCGGCATCGCCCTCGTGGTCGTCTTCTTCGTCACCTCCTCCGATTCCGGATCGCTGGTGATCGACACCATCACCGCCGGCGGCAAGCTCGACGCGCCGGTCGCCCAGCGCGTCTTCTGGTGCGCGTTCGAAGGGATCGTGGCGATTACCCTGCTGCTCGGCGGCGGGCTGGTGGCGCTGCAGACGGCCGCGCTCGCCACCGGGTTCCCCTTCTCGCTGGTGTTGGTCGCGATGTGCTACAGCGTCTGGAAGGGCCTGCGCGCCGCCCGCGGGAGCTGACGAACGATACCTCGCCGCGACGTCGGCCGGCTATCGGACACCGCCCCGGGGCCGCTACCGCAGATCCCGAAAGAATGCCCGCAGGTCGTCGACGAGCAGCTCCGGCTCTTCGCTGGCTGCGAAGTGGCCGCCGCTCGGCATCCTCGTGAACCGAACGAGGTTGTACCGCGCCTCGAGCCACCGCCGCGGCGTGAACCGGAACTCGCCGGGGAACGCCGCGCAGGCCGTCGGCACCTCGATCCGTGCCGGGTCCGGCGCGCTGCCGCCGTGCCGGCCTTCGTAGTAGTACCGCGCGGCAGAGGTCGCGGTCTGCGTGACCCAGTAGATGGTGAGGGTCGTCAGCAGCTCGTCCTTGCTGAACCGCGTCTCGGGATTGCCGTCGCAGTCGCACCAGCTCCGATACTTCTCGACGATCCACGCGGCCAGCCCGACCGGCGAATCGTTGAGGCTGTAGCCGAGGGTCTGCGGCTTGGTGCCGTGCATGTGGCTGTAGCCGCGCTCCTCGTCGGTCCAGAACGCGGCGCGTTCCTGCATCAGCGCGACCTCGTCGGGCGGCACGCCGGCGGTGGGGTTGTCCGGGTCCGGCGGGGCGCCGCCGCACAGGTTGAGGTGCAGGCCGGCCACGTGCTCGGCATCGTTGGCGGCCAGCCACCGGCTGATCCCGGCGCCCAGGTCGCCGCCCTGCGTGCCGTACCGTTCGTATCCCAGGCGCGCCATGAGCTCGGCGAAGATCGCCCCGGTGCGGTCGCGGCCATAACCCAGCTGCCGCGGCCGATCGGAGAACCCGTAGCCGGGGATGGAGGGGACCACGACGTGGAACGCGTCCTCGGCGCGCCCTCCGTGGGCGACGGGGTCGGTCAGCGGTCCGATGACCTTGGCGAACTCCGCGAACGTGCCCGGCCAGCCGTGGGTCAGGATCAGGGGAAACGCATCCGGCTCGGCCGACCGGCGATGCACGAAGTGGATGTCGAGGCCGTCGATGGTGGTCTTGAACTGCTCGAACTCGTTGAGCCGCCGCTCCTGCGCCCGCCAATCGAACTCGTCGCGCCAGTAGTCGACGAGCTGCCGCAGGTAGGCCTGGTTCATCCCGAGCTGCCACCCGACGCCCTCCGGCTCGTCGGGCATGCGGGCGCGCGCCAGCCGATCCTGCAGATCGGTCAGCACGTCGTCGGGCACGTCGATGGTGAACGGTTCGATGCCGGCGCCGGGAGCGGTCTGGCTCGCGGCCGCGGCGGTGGCGCCCGGCGGCGTCCACGGGGCGCGCCCGGACACAGCGGCGCCCAACGCCAATACCAGCGCGACGGACAGGGTCGCGGCTGCTCGTTTCATGGCTGATGCTCCCTTCGCGGTACGAGTGGGCCGAGGGGGGATTGTCTCTCGCCGCCGTCGCCGGCGTCGGGAGTGGTCGAGCCCGGATTGTACCATCCGTCCCCCGGCCGGTATCGCCCGGACCCGCGCGGGATCTCCGGCGAGTTTCGGGGCGAGATGCTTGGTTTGAACGAGGCTGCGCCAGTATAGTCTCGGTGGGTCGTGATCCGGGGCACGAGGGGGGATTCGCCGACTTCAGCGCATTCTTCGACGACGTCGCGAGCGAGGCGCGGCACCGGGCGTGGGAGGGGAGCCTCCGGACGACCGTGCAGCACGTCTACAACGGAAACCGAGCGGGAGGCGGGGCCATGACGTTTGCGAGAGAGCGCTTCGGGGCCGGGGTCGGGGCCGTGCTGCTGGCGGTCTCGGTCGCGGGCGCCCAGACGAGTGACGATCCGTTCGCCGCCCCCATTGCGGCGACCGATGGCGTCATTCGTGTCGGCGCCGTCGAGTTCGCCTCGCTGCCGGACGTGGGCGGCGAGACCGCGCGCATGATGCGGCTCGTCGACGAGCCGGGCACCGGCCGGCTGTTCGTGAACGACATGCGCGGCCTCGTCTACACCGTCAGCTACGACGGCGGAACCGTCATGCGCTATCTCGACCTCACCGCCGGGCGGTGGGGGCTCGATATCGAGGCGTCGGGCCGCGAGCGCGGCTTCCAGAGCTTCGCCCTCCATCCCCAGTTCGGCGAGGCCGGGGCGCCGGGGTACGGCAAGCTCTACACCTACACCGATTCGAGCAATACGGCTCCGCCGGCCGACTTCGTGTCCGGCGGCGGCAACGACGCCCACGACACGCTGCTGCTCGAGTGGACGGCCGCGAACCCTGCCTCCGGGATCTACGACGGCGGCCCGCCGCGCGAGCTGCTGCGCGTCGAGCAGCCGTTCGGCAACCACAACGGCGGCCAGCTCGGCTTCAACCCCCTCGCGGCTCCCGGCGATCCCGACTTCGGCCTCCTCTACGTCGGGTCGGCGGACGGCGGGAGCGGCGGCGACCCGCTCGACCTCTCGCAGAACCTCGCCTCGATTTTCGGCAAGATCCTGCGCATCGATCCGCTCGGCTCGAACAGCGCGAACGGCCGGTACGGCATCCCCGCGGACAACCCGTTCGCCGGTGACGGCGATGACGCCACGCTCGCCGAAATCTACGCCTACGGGGTACGCAACCCGCAGCGCCTGGCCTGGGACGTGCGGAACGGCAACCTGTTCGTCGCGGACATCGGCCAGAACATCGTCGAGGAGATCAGCCGGGTCACGTCAGGCGCCAACCTCGGCTGGAACGACTGGGAGGGGAGCTTCCGGTTCATCAGCCGTCGCGAGGTCAGTCTCGTCGACCCGCGCGGCGAGGCCGGCCTCAGTTTCCCCATCGCCGAGTACGGACAGCTCGATCCCCTGTTGGACCAGAGATCTCACGCAACCGGGCTCGTCGTCTACCGTGACGACGCGATTCCCCAGCTTGCGAACCTGCTGCTCTTCGGCGACGGCCCCAGCGGAGAGGTCTTCCACGTCGACGCCGACGAACTGCCCGAGGGCGGCCAGGACTCGATTCGCCGGGTGCTGTTCGAGCACGAAGGCGAGACCCGCACGTTTCTGCAGTTGATTCAGGAGAAGAACATCGCGCAGGGGCGAACGCCGACGAGACGCGCGGACGTGCGCCTCGAAACCGGTCCCGGCGGTCAGGTCTTTCTCCTCAACAAGCACGACGGGGTGATCCGCCGGCTCGTACCGTAGCCGGCGCAGCGGCGGGCACGTCGAAAGCGTTTGAGATCGCGTCTCATTCTCAGGCGTGCTATGATCCGGCCCGATGGAGACGCCGGAACGCGACGAGGTCGTCTGCGCGTGCCTGCAGGTCACCGAGCGTCAGGTGCGTGCGGCGGTCGAGCAGACCGGCCTCCAGACCGTTCGCGAGGTGATATGCGCGACGGGGGCCGGCGCAGGCTGCACGGCCTGCCACCACCGGCTCGATCGTTGTCTGACCAGTTGCTGGTCGACCCAGCCCCCGCCCGCAAACCTCTCCGAGCCCTCCGGCGTTCGCGAGACCCCCGCACCCGCCTAGCCCTGCCCGTGCCCCACAAACGCTTCGCTGGACTTGGAATGCACGGTGATGTCATCCGTATTCGTCGCGCAGCTCGAAGGCGAAGGCCATGGCCACCAGTTGGGTATAGCCGTACCACATGAGCTGCGCGCCGGGCGGTTGGCGTCGGCGTCCGAGCCACCCGCCAAGGCGAGCGACGAGCTCGACCGCCTCGCCGAGACTGGCCGGTGGCGGCAGTTTGCGCGAGCGGGCGAAGACGGCCAGCACCCGCAGCTCGCCGTCCGAGAACAGGAGTTCACGCGGCAGCTCGGGCACCTCGCGCCCGAGCCGGACCATCAACTGTACCCGCCAACCCACGACCATGTTGATGGCGATGGCGCGTTCGAGCCGCTCCGCCGTGTGGTGCTGCAACTCCTCCACCTTGCAGCCCGACTTCAGGATGCGGAAGTAATCCTCGATGCGCCAGCGCAGGGCGTACCACCGCAGGACCCGCTCGGCGTCGGCGGGGCTCGTCACCCGCAGGGTGGTGAGCACGAACCACTCCAGCGGCTTGACACCGGGCGGCGGATGCTCCTCACGCGCATGCACGACCCACAGCGCGACCGGCGCCGCCCCGGGGCACGGCAGCTCGACCGCCTGGTAGCGCAGCGCCGTGTCGGCGACGCGCGCCGCCCGCGGGTTCTTGGCCGCCTGTTTGCTGGCCTTCACGCGCGCGCTGAGCCGATTCACCTCGATGGTGCAGGTGGCGCGGGCCGGAGAGCTCCGCACCTCCTCGAACAGACGGCGCGAGACCGGGTGTCCATCCGGCGTCGTAGCCTTGCCCAGGACGCGGTCGGCCTTCGCCCGGACCAGCAACTCGACCTGCGGCGCCTGCTCGCGGCGCTCGATGAACAGGTCGAGGAAGTCGGCCTCGCGGTCCATCGTGCAGACCACGCGGGTCTCGGGCAAACGCCGGGCCGCCTGCGCACAGTCGCGCAGACCCTCGATCCACCGGAACGACTTCCGCTTTTCGCGCGGCTTGCGGCCCTTCTCATCGGGGTCCGGGGCCGGGGGCGCGTCGAACCCGGCCCGCAGCACCCCCAACGGGACCCCGTCGGCATCGACCGCCAGCGTCGTGTGCAGGTCCAGCCCGCGGGCCGCCGCCCCGGTCTGATTGGCGCCGATCACCCCCAGCCCCTGGGTATGACCGCGCCCGGTGAAGTTCAGGCGGGTCCCGTCCTGGATGCACAGCACCGTGGGCGCCGAGGCCATCCGTTGCAGCGTGCGCTCGCGATGGGGCGCGAGGATGTTCTCGACCGTCACCGCGCTGTCGGCGGGCTGGTCGATGAGCCGGTAATGTCCCTTGACCAAAGCGCGCACTCCCTGGGTGACCCCGGTGATGGCGCGCATCGGAGACCGCGCCATCTGTTCCGCGCTCTTTACCAAACGCGCGCTCAGGCGGGCGTCGCCCAGCCGGGCGCCGCCGAATTCCAGAGCCGCCCAGCACGATGCGTCAAGCCCCTCACCGGGCGCCAACGCCGCCGTGTCCGCCTCGGGCGCCGCGAGCCGTTCGCGCCAAGCCGGCTCCAACTCGTAGACATACACCGCCTTGCGCGTCTCGGGAGCGGCATGCAGCCGGTCCTGCCGCCCACGCCCGCAAGTCTCGCCCACCCGCACCCAGTTCGCCGCACGCCAACTCGTGCCCGCGTGCTCGGTCTCGTCGACGAAGGTCTCCAGCAGCCACGGCCGGTAGCCGTAGAGGCGCTCGAAGTCTCCGCCCACCGCCCGCGCCGCCCCACCCAGCACGTGAGAGGCCAGGTTGCGGCAGACAACGCCGGGACGAATCAGAAACCGGCACAGCCCCACCACCCGGTGCAGGTGGGCGCGCCGGCCCGCGTCGTCCCAGCCGACCCACGTGTCGCGGGCCCGCAGGCGCCGGGCGGAGGCCGCGAACCCGACACCGCCCAGCCAACCGTGCGCAGAGCCGACCAGATAGCGCAGTTGATGGCCGACGAACGGCCCGCCGCCGCGGGGGTGCTCGTGGACCATCAGTGTATTCCAGACCCGGCGCTGCGCGTCGGTCTCGACCCGAACCAGCGCGAGGTTCCGGAGCTTGCCGACCTCGTCAGGCACATCGCGCGCCGGCGCCACCGGGTGCGAGAGCACCCGCGGCCTGCGCACCCCGGCGCTCCGGGGTCGCGGCCGGGGCAGCGAGATATGGCCCTTCGCCGCCAACTCGCCCAGCGCCTTGCGGCAACTCGCGCGCTGCCGCCGGCCGCGGGCATCGCTCAGATTGAATGCGTCACAGACACGATCGGCGACCCGTCCGAGAGTGCCGACACCTTGCGAGGCTGCACTGTTCAGCACATCGTGAAGTCGGCCAAGATCAGCCCGCAGGCGGCGCCCGACCTGATTCTGAACCTCCATGCCCCGCACCGTAGCGCAGTGGTTTCATGAAGTCCAGCGAAAAGTTATGGGGCACGGGCAGGCCTAGCCAGGCTAGGCGCCTGCGCCGTAGAAGTTTCGCGCCAGCGCAACTTCCAACGTGACCGCAAGGTCGCGCCAGAAGTTTCGCGCCAGCGCAACTTCCAACGCGACCGCAAGGTCGCGCCAGTTCCGGTCCACCCGACGGCGCGCCGTCCGAACGGAGCCGACGCCGCCGGGCTGTCGCCCGCCCAAGAGCCCGCGACGTAGAAGTTTCGCGTCAGCGAAACTTCCAACGCGACCGTAGGGTCGCGCTCGCGCCAGCGAGACTTCGGCGCGGTCCCCGCCCGGGCGCCCGGCGGGGAAGGGGTTCGCTACAGGCGGAATCGCACCTCGCCGACGACCGTGCGCCGCAGGATGTCGCCGAAGATGTGCTGCTGAATGCTCTGGTTGAACAGGTTCGTCACCTTGAGCATCGTCGTGATGGCGCCGCTGTTCCACTTCACGCCGAAGCTGCCGTTCACCATCGTGTAGCCGTCGGAGTAGCCGTGATACTCCGAAGTGAGCACGTCGGACCAGAACGCGGCGGTCGCCGTGCTCACGGACGCGTTCCCGAGGAATCGCGGTCCGTCGAGGGAGGCGCCGACGTTGAACCGGTGGGTGGGCGGCAGCGCGAGCTCGGTCGGCAGGTACGGGTTGTCCGAGTCGAGAATCGTGGGCTTGTCCTGCCACGAGTAGTTGACCCAGGTCGACGCCGATCGCGACACGCGCTGATTCAGCCACAACTCCACGCCGAGCTGCCGCGTCGGTCCCAGGTTGACCGGCGTGAAGGCCGTCTGCGGCAGGAAGACCCCGAACGACGCCATGAACGGGAGAACCTGTGGGGGCAGCAGCCACCCCGGCGGCGGGTTTTCCGCCGTGTACGGATCGGCGCTCGGCGGCAACGGCACGCCGTTGATCGGGTTGTCGCGCCGGTTCACGTAGACCGAGCCGCCGAGCGTCGTCAGGCCCCCGAACGTGCCCGTGTAGCTCACTTCGTAGGCGGTCAGCGACTCTTCGGTGAGCGCGACGCGCGGCGTATCGCCGATCGGCACGTCGCTGCCGACCACGCCGACGACCAGCGGAAACGGCTGGGCCGTCGTCTGGTCGAGCTGCTGCTCGAGCTGTTGGAGAGCCCCCTGGGCCACCGCCGGCGGCAGGCCGGGCGGCAGCAGCGCCGGCAGCAGGGGCCGGAAGGCGGCCAGACCGCTCAGGTCGACGGGCTGCACGATGTTCATGTTCAGGAAGTTGTCGATAATCGACGGCGACCGGAACGCCCGGTTGTAGGAGAGCGTCACGGAGTGATCCACGCCCGGCTTGAACATCACCGAGACGCGCGGGGAGAAGAACGGCGTGGACAGGTTGCCGAACTTGTCGACCCGCCCGCCGAGGACGAGGCGGACCCGGTCGAAGAAGATCTCGTCCTGCAGGTAGGCGCCGAACTCGAGACGGTCGTCCGCCATGGGGGCGATGGTGATGTCGAAGGTGTTCCGGCGCACGTTGCCGCCGTAGGTCAGCAGGTTGCGTTCTCCGACGAACGTCGAGTGGCCGAGCTCGACATCGAACGTCTTGCCCTTGAACCCGAGGTGCACCGGCTGCCCGGGGTTGTTCGGGTCGGGCAGCAGGAGGTTCGGGGCGTCGCCGTCCATGATGTTGGTGAAGGCCTGGAACCGGAAGTCGCCTCGCGTATAGCCGAGCTTGGCGTAGCCCAGGTACGACCCGCGCTGGATGTCGAACGGCCCGACCCCGGAGTGCGCGAGACCCTCGGTGGCGGAGACCCCGCCCGAGTACGAGAACTGGCCGCCGTTCGACGCCTCCTGGTCCACCCGCACATCGAACTTGGGCTGGCTGGTGCCCCGGTTCGCGAACGCGGCGCCGAACGGACCGGCCCCGTCCAGCGGATACGGCGCGCCGCCCACCATCGCGCCCGCGAGCCGCGGGTCTTCGATGATCGGCACCTGGCCCGTCGGGCGCGGAAACGCATCGGACTGGAAGTAGCCGGCGCTGATGCGGTAGGCGAGCCGGTCGGTCGGCGCCCGGGTGACCGTCGCGTTGGTGCCGAACATCGTTCCGGGGCCCTGCCCGATCGTCGACCCGGCGTCGCGGTCGATCCAGCCGCCGCTCATCGTCACCGTCGTTCCGACCGATTGCCTCGGCGGCTTGGTGATGATGTTGACGGCGCCGGTCATCGCGTTCGCGCCCCAGGTGGCCGACGCCGGCCCGCGGACGACCTCGATCTGCTCGATGTCGCCGGTGTTGGCCGGCAGCAGATCCCACATGACCATGCCGAAGAAGTCCAGATAGATGCTGCGGCCGTCCACCAGCACGAGCTGCGAGTTGGCCAGCGCGCCGGTGGACTGCCGGCTGGTCACGTTGACGTCGCGCGCCGAGAGTTGGACCACGTTGACGCCGGGCACCGAGCGGAGGACGTCTCCGATGTTCGAGCTGGCCGTGGTCTCCAGCGTGGCGGCGGGGACGACCGACGTGGTGACCGGCGCGTCGACCACCCGGACCTCGGTGCGCGAGGCGGTGACGACCACCGTGTCGCCGAAGCTCGCGATCGACAGCAAGAGGGGCGGCGCCGCGACCAGCCCGTCCGCCACGACGATCCCTTCCAGGGTCGTTTCCGAGAATCCGGACAGCTCGGCCGTCACGGAGTAGGCGCCGGCGGACACGGCCGGGAACGTGTAGTCTCCGTTGCCGTCCGACTGCGAGACGCGCGCCTCGCCCGGACCGCTCAGGGTGACCGTCGCGCCCGGCAGCACGGCCCCGGTCTCGTCGGTGACGCGGCCGGCAATCTCTCCCTCCTGGGCCGCGGTCAAGACCGGCGACAGAGCCAGCAGAAGCACGATGAGTGCGCCCTTGTTCCGAGTCATGCTTGCCTCCCAGGAGCTGTTGGAACCATGCACATCACCAACTCGACAACGTGCCCTCATTGAACCGTTACGCGCCGCGACCGGGGCCTATCGTCCGACTTCCGCGGTGGGCACCAGGGGGCGCGTCGCCTGCGCCGGACGTCGGGTGCGCAGCCCGTTCAGGGTCGTCCCGATCACCGTGTAGCGCACGCCCGTCTGGTACACGAGCAGCAGAATCCCGACGACCGTGACGTTGATCAGCACGAACTTCAGGTGGACGCTGACCGGCCAGTCCACGACCAGCCTCTGGGCGCCGATCACCAGCGGCAGGTGGACGAGGTACAGCCAGTACGACGCATCCGACAGGTACCGCACCCAGAAGCGTTCCTTCGAGGCGATCCACCGGAACAACCCCATCGCGCCGAAGCACATCAGCCACGCAAAGGCGACCTGCACGACCGCGGCCACCCCCCAGACCCACTCCGCTCCCGCATACGGGAACGCCGCGTCGTACAGGAGAACCACGCCGGCCGGCAGGAGCAGCAGCAGCGCGGGCGCCAGGGCGGCCGTCCACCACCGGCGCACGGCGATGTCCCGTTGCCGGAAGAACACCCCGAACGCGAAGAAGATGGCGTAGTAGGCGAACACGGTACCGGTCGGAATCAGGCCGTCTGCCGTGTCGGGACCGAACGCCGGCTCGTGCATCGCGTACTGCGGGGCGACCGCGACGGGCACGAGCAGCCACCACGCCGGGTGGCGGAACGTCAGCCCGAGGCGGGCGGCCGCGATGAGCACCGCCACCAGGAGCAGCAGATACCACAGGAACCAGAGGTGGTGCAGCCCGTCGATCCACGCCAGCGGCCAGACGAGCAGCGTGAAGTCGGCGCCCGGCTCGAGCCAGACGATGGCGGGAACGACGGTGAACATGCTCGCCAGCAGCGGCAGGCCGAGACGTTCGAGGCGGTGACGGGCCAAGGCCTGCAGCCCCCGCGACTGCCACAGCATCGCGGTGAAGAAGCCGCTGGTCACGAAGAACAACGGCATCCGGAAGCCGTGAATGGCCGACAGAATCCAGGCGTAGACGTTGGCTTCCGGCGCGGTGTCGTAGGCCCATGCCTCGTGTACCGGCCAGAACTCGACGGGCACGAGAAAGACGCCGGCGTGCAGCAGAATGCCGAGCAGCATCGCGACGCCCCGCAGCGCGTCCAGATCGTGGAATCTGGTCATGGAGAGCCCGCTGGTTCCGAGAACCCGACGTCGATCCTCGGCGGCGGCGCGCAGCACGCGGCTGTCGTTCGCGTCCTGCCGGCGATTATAGCGCCGGTCACCGAACCGTTCACCGTGGTGCGCCAGGGCCTGAACGTCGCCGGGTGCTGGCGGACGACCGCGCCGGTCGACCAGGCATCCGCGCGGAAAGGCGGTTGCCGAGACGCGCGTCTGCCGCCGGTGCCGGGGGCCGTGCGAAGACCGAGCGTCGCTACCCGCGCAGGCGCTGCATGAACCACCAGTGGTGTCCCTCCGGATCCCGGGCCTGGTACCCGCGGTCGGCCCAGTAGCCCTCGCCGTAGTCCTGGGTCTCGCGCTCGGCCGTGATGACCGCGCCGGCCGCGCGCGCCCGCTCGCAGTGGGCGTCGGCGTCGTCGATGTAGATGGCCAGCGCCTGCGTGTTCGCGCCGCCGACCGCCCGCGGGGACTTCAGGTACGACCGGTCCGGCGACAGACCCGCCTGTCCGACCATGACGAGGCCGCCGTTCAGGACGAGCTGCGAATGCAGTATCTGTCCCTGGTCGTTCTCGACCCTCGCCCGCACCGTGAATCCGAAGGCGCCGGCGAGCCAGTCGATCGCGGCCGCCGCGTCCTCGTAGAACACCGCCGGTGAAATGGTCGGCCAGCCGTCGGGTGGGTTCTTCATGCGATCGGTTTCCTCCTGAGACGCGGAAATACCATATTCCCAACCGCGGCCCGTCGCGGAGACGTTCTCCGACGGGGCGGCCCCTCGGCTCCGTCGATTATCTGGCCGCGCGTTTCGTGGACGGCGGCACCTTCGACGACACCATGTCGCGACCAAAGTTGATCCGGTTGCACTTCGTACGGGATGAGGTTGTCGTGGCATGAAATTGCCCCGCAACGTGAGCGGCGCGACACTGCAAGCGTCGCTTCGACGCCTGGGCTACGAGACGGTGCGCCAGCGGGGCTCCCACGTGCGAGTCACGACGCAGCTCAACGGTGAACATCATGAAGTAATCCTCATGCACAATCCCGATCAGGGCGAAAACACTGTTGAGCATCCTGAAGAGCATTGCCCGGCACCATGAAGTGAACGTCGAGGATCTTCTACGTGAACTCGACCTCTGACCTCGAACCCCAGTCGGCACGCGCACTCAAGCCGTATCCGGCCTACAAGGACTCCGGTGTCGAGTGGTTGCGGGCGCCGGCGCATTGGAGGATTCGACGCTTTGAGTCTCTCGTGAAGCGTATTGACCAAGGCGTGAGTCCGCAGGCGGAGAACTACACGGCGGAGAGCGGCTCGTGGGGAGTGCTGAAGGCCGGCTGCGTTAATCGAGGCGAATTCAGGGACAGCGAGCCCAAGCGGCTTCCGTCAGACTTTGTGTTCGATCCGGCGCTCACAGTCCACCTCGGAGACGTTCTCGTGTCTCGCGCGAGCGGGTCAGCGCACCTCGTGGGTTCGGTAGGCCGCGTGTCGGCGCTCAAGTATCGGCTGATCCTGTCGGACAAGGCGTTTCGTCCGGTTTTCTCGGAGGAAGTCGATGTTCGAGCTGGCCTGCGAGCGGGCGAGCGCGCCGTGAGCAGCGCCCGGGTTCGACGGCCGACTCCTTCACTCATTTGCCGGACACGACGCTAGGCGGGGCGGGCCTGCGCCGCAGCGGCTGGCGCGCGCCGTAGGTCAACGACCGCCAGGCCCACTCGGCCGGCCCGAAGCGGAACCGGCGCAGCCAGAGCGGCGAGGCGACGAGTTGCAGCGCCCAGACGCCGGCCACGACGCCGATCTGTCCCACGCGGTCGACCGACCCGAACCAGCCGAGCCCGTGGCCGTAGAAGATCGTCGTGCACAGGACGGTCTGCAGCAGGTAGTTCGTCAGGGCGGTCTGCCCGACGGCGGCGAACGGACGGGTGAAGGGGCGCAGCGACGCCGCACGGCAGGCGAGCATCACGAGCCCGACGTAGCCGAGGCTGACGGCGATGCTCGGCCAGTAGTTGAACTGCAGGCCGATGAAGAACGACCACAGCGGCCACCCCCGCGCGAAATCGAGGGAGAGGCCGTACGCCTGGAGCGGCAGGCCGACCGCGACCGCCGCCGCGATCAGCTTGGCGTAGAAGCGCGGCGAGCGCCGCGCGGTGAACACGTCGCCCTTGAAGAGCGCCATCCCGACGAGCATCAGCCCGCCCGCGCGCCAGAAGCCCCAAGTGATCAGGAGGAACGTCTGGAACACGAGCGCCCCCGCGGACCGGCCGGGCTGCTGTTCGAGCCAGCCGCCGCGATAGGCCGCGAGCTCGGCCTCGATCAACTCCGGCGTCGGCCGCCACGCCTCGCTCGTGAACGCGGCGAGTGCATCCTCCGGCCAGTAGGGCAGCGACATTCCCGTCCCGACGGAGAGGGCCGAGCCGACCGCGAGCAGCGTTGCCCCGAGGGCCGCCAGCCGCCCCGGCGACAGGTGGCGCAGCGGATAGACCACCATGCCGCACACCGCGTAGGTGAAGAGGATGTCGCCGAACCAGAGCAGGTGGGCGTGAAGCAGGCCGATGACCAGCAGCCAGCCCATGCGCCGGTAGTGCACCCGGCCGGCGCTGGCGCGCGCGTCGGTCCGCCCCGCCATCAGTAAGATGCCCGCCCCGAACAGCATCGAGAAGATCGTCATGAACTTCTGGTCGGCGAGCATCCGGCCGGCCAGCCAGACGTAGAGGTTCGCGCCTTCGAGGTCGCCGTAGGCGGTCGGGTTGAAGTAGGCCGCCTGGGGCATCGCGAACGACTGGACGTTCATGACCAGGATGCCGAGCAGGGCGAAGCCCCGCAGGACGTCGATGGCGTCGATGCGCGCGGTCTCGACGACGGGCCCGGCGTGCGGCCGGTCGGAGGAACTGGTCATGTTGCGCTCATTTTACCTACCTGCCGGGCTTGCGCGGGCGCTCGCGAGATGGGCGGACGGCAGGTCGCCTTGCGACGCGTTCCCGAAAAGCGGCCCGGCGGCGAGCGTGTTCGGCGCGCAGCTTGATCCCCCCGTCGGCGCCGCCCTACAATGCCGGAACCGAGGTACGCCCGCGGTTCCGGCGGCGCTTCGCCCGGCCGTGAGGCTCGTCTCAGGAGACGGAGGACCGGCTTGAGGCTCGCTGCGCTGGTCGCCCTTGTGATGCTCGGCGTGCCGGTGTCCGCCGGCGCACAATCCCCGACCGATTTCTTCGAGACCCGCGTGCGGCCGGTGCTGGCCGCGAACTGCTACGCGTGCCACACGGGCCTCCAGGAGGGCGGGCTGCGCGTGGACTCCCGGCCGGCGCTAATGCAGGGCGGCGGGTCGGGTCCCGCGATCGTGCCCGGCGACCCGGACGGCAGCCTGCTCGTCCGGGCCGTCCGTCACCAGATCGAAGGCCGCGAGATGCCTCTCGGCGCCGAACCGCTCGGGCCGCGGGAGGTGGAAGGGCTGGTCGAGTGGATCCGGATGGGAGCGCCCTGGCCGGAAGCGGTCGCGGTGGCGACCCCGGCCGCCTCGGCCGCCGGCGAAGGGCCCGATCCGGGCGCGCCGGTGATTATTCCGCGGCGGGTGGTCACGGCGGCCGAGCGCGGCTTCTGGTCGTTTCAGCCGCTCGCGGCGCCGGCCGTGCCCCGGCCGGCCCGTACCGACTGGGCGCGCACCGACGTCGACCGCTTCGTCCTCGCGAAGATGGAGGAGAAGGGCCTCGCCCCCCTGGGCTTGGCCGATCGCCGCCAGCTCATTCGACGGGCCACCTTCGGTCTGACGGGGCTCCCGCCGACCCCGGCGGAGATCGAGGCCTTCGTGGACGACACGGCGCCCGATGCGTTCGAGAGGGTGGTCGACCGTCTCCTCGCCTCGCCCCACTACGGCGAGCGCTGGGGCCGCCGCTGGCTCGACGTGGCCCGGTTCGGCGAGGACGACACCCGCGGCCTGGCCGAGAACGGTTCGGGACGCGAGCGCTATCCGTCGGCGTACGTGCAGCGCGACTGGGTGGCCGAGGCCTTCAACCGGGACATGCCCTACGACCTCTTCGTGAAGGCGCAGCTGGCGGGCGATCTGCTCGAAGAGCCGGAGCGCACCAAGGCGCTCGGCGGGCTGGGCTTTCTCGGGGGCGGTCCGTGGTACTACGACCTCGCCAATCCGCCGGTGGCGCGGGCCGACGAGAGGCACGATCGGGTCGACGTGACGACGCGCGGATTCCTCGGCCTGACCGTCGGGTGCGCGCGCTGTCACGACCACAAGTACGACCCCATCGGAACCCACGACTACTATGCGCTCGCGGGCATCTTCGACAACGCCGACTACCACGAGTATCTGCTGGCGGACGAGAAGGACGCGGAGGCCTACGAGGAGGACAAGGCGTTCATCGAGAGCCTGGAGGAGGGCTTGGACGAGTACCTGCGCACCGAGGGCGATCAGCTGGCGCGCGTGCTCACCATGCAGGCCTCGAAGTACTTGATGGCGGCCTGGCAGGTCACGGGCAAGCCGAAGCTCCCGCCCGATCGCGCGGCGGGCGGGGCCAAGGTCGATCTGGAGACGCTGCAGCGCTGGATCCGGTTCCTCGGCAAGGAGCCCCGGCACTATCCCTACCTCGAGGACTGGCAGGCGATGATCGCGAGGGGCGACGCCGAGGAGGACGAGGCCCGGACCCTGGCCGACGCGTTCCAGCGCCTGCTGCTGGAGGTGGTCGCGGAGCAGCGCGAGCTCGAAGAGCGCAACCGCAAGATCATCGCCAAGGGCACGCCGCTCGAAGAAGCGAAGTCCACGCCGATGCCGAACGGCTTCGAGAGCTTCTTCGACCAGCACCAGCTCGAGCTCGCTACCATGGAGCGCGAGCGCTTCAACCTGTACGCCGACGTCTACCGCCGGGACCTCGACAACACCCTGGACACGTTCTTTCCGGCCCCCGGACTGCTGCGCTTCCGCGGATGGAGCCTGGAGCGGCAGCTCGGCCGCGTGGCGGCGGACCACGTGGCCGCCCTGCGCGCGCGCATCGACGAGCTGGAGAAGGCGCTGCCGGACCTGCCGTTCGTGATGGGGGTGCGGGACAAGGAGCCCGAGGACCTCACCGACATCAGGCTGCACCTGCGCGGCAGCCCGACGAATCTCGGCGAGCCGGTGCCGCGCGGGTTCGTCGCGGTCCTCGCGGCAGAGGACGCCGGGCCGTTCCCGGAGGGGAGCGGCAGGCTCCAGCTGGCGGAGGCCATCGCGGCGCATCCGCTGGCGGCGCGGGTCATCGTCAACCGTGTCTGGCGCTGGCACATGGGATCGGGCATCGTCGATACGCCCAGCAACTTCGGCTTCGCTGGCGAGCGGCCGACCAATCCCGAGGTCCTCGAGTACCTGGCCGCGCGCTTCGTGGACGGCGGCATGTCGATCAAGCAGTTGCACCGGGACATCATGCTGTCGGCGACGTATCAGCTCGGCGCCGGCCGGCACGCCGGCAACGAGCAGATCGACGGGGGCAACCGTTACTACTGGCGCGCCGACCGCCGCCGGCTCGACGCCGAGAGCATCCGCGACGCCCTGCTGCACGTATCCGGCGGTCTCGACGCGAAGGTGGGCGGGCCGTCCCTCGATCTCCGCGACGACGAGCACGACCGGCGGACGCTCTACGGCTCGGTGAGCCGCTTCGAGCTCGACGAGTACCTCCAGACGTTCGACTTCCCGAATCCCAGCCTGTCCGCGGAGCGTCGGTACACCACCAACGTGCCGCAACAGAGTCTGTTCTTCATGAACAGCCCGTTCGTCCATCGGCAGGCCGAGCGGCTGGTGAGGCGTCTGGCGAAGGAGACCGGCGGGGGCGAAACCGGGAGCGACGGCGAAGTCGCGGATGGGACGGGCGCCGAGAGTGAGGGCGGGGGCGAGAGCGGCGCCGATGGCGCTGGCGGCGAGAAGACCCCCGCCGGTGGCGATGGCTTTGCCGATGGTGAAGGCGCCGCTGATGGCGCCGACGAGGACATTCCCGCGTACTTTCCGGACCGGGCGATGATCCGGGCAGCTCATCCGCTGCTCTACGGCCGGGAGGTCTCCGATGCCGAGCTCGAGGCGGGGCTGGCGTTCCTTGCCGAGCGGCGGGCGTCCGTGCCCGAGGCGGAGGTCGAGACCGGAGCCGCCGACGGCGGATCGGCCGATGGCGGATCGGAAGAGGAGAGCCCCTCGCTCGATGATGGAAGCCCTTCTCCCGAGAACGAACCGGGCGATCTCGAGGAGCGGCGGGCGTCCATGCAGGCGTGGATCCAGTACGCGCGGGCCCTGTTCAGCGCCGCTGAGTTCAGGTTCATCGAGTAAGAGTCTGCGCCGTAGGACCGCGGACGCCGCGGAAGCGGCGCAGACTCCCGCAGGATGCGCCGACTCCCTGGAGGGTTGGTTGGGCGGCAATCGGAGGCCGCAGCGCGACCTTGCGGTCGCGTTTGGGAGTTCGCTGACGCGAAACTCTCTCGGCGACGTTTGCCGGGTTGGCGCGGCGGCGGAGAGAGCGAGAGCCGGCTGGAGACTCTGATGGCGCAACGACCCTTCGACCACCGCCACCACGGCTGCGGCGCAACGCGCGGACAGCCGCGCACGCGCCGCGAGGCCCTGCGGACCATGGGCGCGGGCTTCGGCATGCTGGCCTTCGCGGGCATGGTGCGGACGTCGATGCTGGAAGCCTCGAGCGGACAGGTTTCCGCCGCGGGCGCGCCGTTGCCGGCGCCTCACTTCGCGCCGCGCGCGAAGAACGTGATCTTCCTGTTCATGAACGGCGGGGTGTCGCAGGTCGATACCTTCGACCCGAAGCCGGCGCTCGAGAAGTACGACGGCCAGCCGATGCCGACGGGAACCATCGAGACCGAGCGGCGGACCGGCGCCCTGATGAAGTCGCCCTTCAGCTTCAGCCGGTACGGGGAGTCTGGACTCGAGGTGAGCGAGCTCTTCCCCCACGTGGGTGCGTGCGCCGACGACATCTGCCTCATCCGCTCCATGCACACGGACATCCCGAATCACGAGCCGTCGCTGCTCATGATGAACACGGGGCACATCCAGCCGGGGCGTCCATCCCTGGGGGCGTGGCTGACCTACGGGCTCGGCGCCGAGAACCGGAACCTGCCCGGATTCGTCGTCCTCTGTCCCGACCAGCCCACCGTGGTCGGTCCGCCGCTCTGGAGCAACGCGTTCCTGCCGGCCATCCACCAGGGAACGTACATTTCAGACAAGGTGCCCAGAATCGAAGGCGACTTCGATCCGCAGGAGCTGATTCCGAACATCCGCAACGACGCGACCGCGATCGAGGACCAGCGCCGCGAGGTGGACCTGGTCGAGAGGCTGAACCGGCTGTACCTCCGGCGTCTGGGACAGGACGCACCCCAGATAGAGGGCGCCATCCAGGCGATGGAGACCGCGTACCGCATGCAGACGGAAGCCCCCGACGTGTTCGACATCCGCCAGGAGAGCGCGGCCACCCAGAAGTTGTACGGGCCGGGCAGCACCGCGCGGGGCTGCCTGATGGCGGTGCGGCTGATCGAGCGGGGGGTGCGGATGGTGCAGGTCTACTACGCCAAGGGCGATCCGTGGGACGCCCACGACGACATCTTCCGGCACCGCAAGAACGCCAGGGACTCCGATGAGCCCTTTGCCGCCGTCATCAAGGACCTGAAGTCACGCGGCCTGTTCGACGAGACGCTCGTCGTCTGCGGCACCGAGTTCGGCCGCACCCCGGTGCTCGAGACCGGCGGCGGCACCCCGGGCGGCCGCGTCGTCAACGGGCGCGACCACAACCCGTTCGGCTTCAGCATCTGGCTGGCCGGAGGCGGCATCAAGGGGGGCATGACGTACGGCGTCACCGACGAGTTCGGGTTCAGGGCGGTCGAGAACCCGGTGCACGTCCACGACCTCCACGCCACGATTCTGCATCTCCTGGGAATCGACCACGAGAAGCTGACCTACCGCTACAGTGGCCGCGACTTTCGCCTCACCGACGTGCACGGCCGCGTCATTCACGACATCATCGCCTGAGTGCCGGCCCCGCCGTCGGGCCGGACCGGATCGATGTGCGCCTCACCGGCGCGACCGCAAGCGCCGCCGTCGAGCGTGCAGGCGCTCTCCGGGCGTGTAGAATGCCAATCTGTCGCTTGCCGATGCGGATTCGAACGGGGAGCGTGCGTCGCGTTGGGTGCGCGCACGCTGGTCGCCCGTTGGATGGAGCGCCGGCGTCAACAGGGAGGTGTCCGATGCGCGAGACAAGTTTGGCGGTGGGCGTGACCCTCGTTTGCGGAGCGCTTGTAGTCGGCGCGGCCGTCGCGGCGGCGCAGGAGCCGGGCGCGAGCCGCGTGGCGCCGTTCGAGCACCTCGACGGCCCGCGAATCGCGTTGCCCGACGATGCGGGGGAGAGTCCGATGCGCGAGCTCTGTCCCGACGTCACCGAGACGTGCCGGAAGTACTGGGAGTACACGGGCCACTTCGTCCGCAACGCGACGATTCCCACGCGCCACCGCGAGCTGCTGATCCTGCGCACCGCCTGGTTGTCGCGCGGCGACTACATCTGGGGACGGCACGACGTCATCGGGCAGGAGGCGGGGCTGACGGCGGAGGAGGTCCGGCGGGTGACGGCCGGTCCGGACGCCTCCGGATGGGACGACTTCGAACGCGCCATCCTGCGGGCGGCGGACGAGCTCCACGCCAGCCGTTTCATCTCCCACTCGACGTGGGACGTGCTCGCGGCGGGCTACACGGAGGACGAGCTCGTCGAGGTCGTGCTGATCGTCGGCAACTATACGCAACTGGCGATGTTCCAGAACACGCTGGGCGCGCAGCTTCCTCCCGGCTTCGAGGGGCTGCCGGCTGCCGGCGGCCGCTGAGCGTAGGCGCGTCGTGCGCAGCGTGGAGGGGGCGGACCGGTGAGAGAACGTCTGACGGTCGTGATGGCGGCGGTGCTGCTGGGCGGCGCGGTCGCCGGCGCGCAGGAGCGGCTGGACAGCGACGTGAACTGGCGCATCCGGCAGGAGGCCACGTCCAACTCGCAGATCATGGCGACGCTGCATCGGCTGACCGACGTCTACGGGCCGCGGCTGACCGGTTCGCCCAACCTCGAGGCGGCGGGGCGCTGGGCGGTCGCGCAGATGGAAGACTGGGGACTGACGGACGGACACCTGCAGCCGTTCGACTTCGGTCACCCCGGATGGTCGAACGAGCGGTTGAGCGTGCATCTCGTCGCGCCGGCGACCGATGCCCTGGTGACCGAGGCGTTGGCGTGGACCCCCGGCACTGACGGGCCGGTGCGGGCAGAGGTGTTCGCGCTCACATTGCCGGAGCGGCCGACGCGCGGAGATCTGGACGCGCATCTGGAGGGGCTCCGGGACAAGGTTCAGGGCAAGGTGGTGCTGGTGGGCGAGCACGCGCAGGTCGGGGTGACCATGACCGGCTCGGCGCGCCGGGCAGAGGACGCCCAGCTCGCCCGGCAGTTCAACGCGCCGCCCCCGCCGGTCGCCTCGGGGCGCGGCGGGCGGGGCGGCCGCGGCGGGGGCGGGAGCGGCGCGGATCGCGAAGATCGTCCGTTGAACCGCCGGGAGATCGAGGCCCGCGTCGCCGCGTTCCTGCGCGAGGCGGGTGCGGTGGCGCGGGTCAACGACGCCCGCCGCGAGCACGGTCAGATTCGGGCGTTTCAGAATCGCACCTACGACGTGGACCAGGCGGTGCCCACCGTCGTCATGCGGAACGAGGACTACGGCCGGCTCGCCCGCCTGCTCGAGTTCGGGACGGCGGCGGTCGAGCTGGAGATCGACATCGTCAATCGCACCCATCCGGATGGCAACACCGTCTACAACGCCGTCGCCGAGCTGCCCGGCGCCGATCTGGCGGACGAGGTCGTCATGCTGGGCGGACACCTCGACTCGTGGCACGCCGCGACCGGGGCCACCGACAACGCCGTCGGGGTCGCCGTCATGATGGAGGCGGCGCGTATTCTCGCCGCGCTCGGCGTCGAGCCCCGCCGCACGATTCGCGTCGCGCTCTGGGGGGGCGAAGAGCAGGGGCTGCTCGGCTCACGGGCCTATGTGAAGGAGCATTTCGGGACGGCCGAGGAGCCGACGCCGGCACACGCCTCGTTCGGCGGCTACTTCAACATCGACGCCGGCACCGGCCGGGCGCGCGGCGCCCGGGTGTTCGGGCCGCCGGCGGCGGGCGACGTCCTGCGCGACGCCCTGGCGCCGTTCCGCGACCTGGGGGTGATGGGGGCGCGGGCCACGAACAGCCGGCGCCGGGGCGGGTCGGACCATACCTCGTTCAACGCCGCCGGGCTGCCGGGCATCAGCATGCGGCAGGACCCGATTCAGTACGGCAGCCATACTTGGCACACGAATCTCGATACCTACGAGCGGGTGCTCGAGCACGACGCCATCGCGTCGGCGATCGCGGTGGCGGCGGCGGTGTATCACCTGGCGATGCGGGACGAGCTACTGCCCCGGTTCGCGCCCGATGAAATGCCTCCTCCGCCCGGGGAGCCGACGGGCCGGTAGCTCGGGCTGGCTCGACTTGCACATGGCAGACAGGGTGACGACGGCGGGCCGGTCGATCAGAGCGGCCCTGCTGAGTGAGACGCGGCTCTGTCACCGGTCACCCAATAATCCCCACCTGTGGTCACTGAAAACTCCTCACCTCGATTCCTGAGAGGAGGAGCAAATGTTGGCCAAGCTGTAGCGACTCCAGTCTTCACGCCCCGAGCGCCTCGTGGCTCAACCTCGTCGAGAGCTGGTTCAGCAAGTTGACGCAGCAACGTCTTCGCCGAGGCGTTTTTTGCAGCGTGCCGGAATTGGTCGCGGCCATAAAGGACTACCTGAGGCACCACAACGGGGATCAGGCTACGATTGCGCCGGAGCCGGCGTGCCGGCGATCTTGCCGACGACGGCACCCACCGTCACCGTCCATGCGATCTCGTGCACTGTCCAGGCCCACGCGAGTCCGTAGCCGAAGTCGACGATTACCAAGTTGAGAAAGATGTGCGTCGGAAATCCGATGAGCACGCCGGCGTAGAGACCGAAGGTCGCGCCGCCCACCGCCCCGCCGCGGAAGCACGAGCGAACACGCTGATAGACCCAGACGAACACCGCCACCGACACGAAATCGCCCAGGTTGAGCCAGAGCACAGAGTTATCGCTCCTGAACAGTGCCGTCTGTTCCATGTACACGTTCCCCATCAGCAGGCCGTGGGCGATGAAATCCAAGCACGTTCGCGACGATACCGCCGGCCACGATGGAGAGAGCGAGTTGTTTTCTGGTCATGGTTCCTCCAGAGGTAGTTGGTTACCGGGTCGGTTCAGTAGGTGCGGCGGACGTCGAAATCGCGGGCAAGACGTCGAAGGACCGCGGTGGCTGACGTCGACGCCGCGTGGGGCGTGACCGGCCACCGGGAACCCGTTGCCCCCGGCCGACTCGAGAACGGCCGCGTATGCCTCGGCCGAGAGATTCGTATACCGGCCGCTATCTCGCCAGCCATGGAGAGGACGCTGACACCCACGAACGCGGTGTCCCCGGGAGCGACGGAAGAGGCGGACGGTGGGGGAGGCGGCCCACCGCATGCGACCAGGAGAGAGCAGAGCCCGAGCACAGTGCGCACGGAGTGGGATGTCAACGCCGCTCGTACGACCATTCGCTCGAGATTGGACGGAATCGGCGAAGGATACGCATCCACCGCGAGCTCAAGCGCGACGGCGTCACGCTGCAGCTCTTCTGGGAGGAGTACGCTCAGGTCCACCCGCACGGCTACCGCCGCACAGCGCTGCGGTGAGCATCGATATCATCCGTTTCATCTTGAATTTTCCCCTTCCTGTCTTCGCATTCTCGCCTGGTTCCGAAGTCGGCAGTCTCCAATGCTCGTTCCGAGGCGCCACCTCCTTCCGAGGGTCAAGTCCTCGGGTCGGGCTCGGCGGCCCGAAGGGCTCGCTGGGCGTCTCGAGACTCGCCGGCGATTGCTTCGAGGTGAACGGTAGCGCCTGTCCGCCGAGGGTCGCGGGAACTGCGGCGGGGCTTTCCCCGTCGAAATAGACAGTTCGTTCACGTCGGTTCATTCAATCGGGGGAGTTTCAAAATGCGAATTGTCGTATTCACGGTGGTGGCCGCGGTCGCGCTGGTCGGGCTGCCGGCGCTGGCCGCCGCGCAGCCGGTGGGGGAGGCGGTCACGTTCACCGAACACGTGGCGCCCATCTTCTACGAGAGCTGCACGACCTGTCATCGGCCCGGTCAGGTGGCGCCGATGTCGCTGCTGACCTACGAGGACGCCCGGCCCTGGGCTCGCGCGATTCGCGAGAAGGTCGGTGACCGCGAGATGCCGCCGTGGGACGCCGATCCCGCCGTCGGCGTCTGGGCCAACGACCGCAGCCTGAGCGAAGAGGCCATCGCCACCATCGTGGCCTGGGCCGACGGTGGGGCGCCCCGCGGCGACCACGCCCTGCAGCCGCCCCTGCCCGCCTACGCGGACAGCGATTGGTCCATCGGCGACCCGGACGCCGTCTTCGCCATTCCACCCTTCGAGGTGCCGCCGGAGGGGGCCGTCGACTACACCTACTTCGAGGTGCCCACGAACCTGACCGAGGACAAGTGGGTGACTGCGGTGCAGGTCCGGCCCGGTGCGCGGGCCGCCGTGCACCACGTCCTCGTCTCGACGCGGGCCGCGCGAGACCCGGGGGAGGGTCGGGCCGCGCACCACGGCGACCCGGGCTTCCGTCTCGACCGCGACATCATGCCCCCCAGGGAGATCGACTGGAACCCGGGGATCGCGCAGCTCGAGGGACGGTCGAAGGGCCATCCCCTGGGCGGGACCACGGTGGGGAACGACGGCGTGTCGGTGATCTACCCGGGCACCGCGCGGCGGCTCGAGGCGGGCAGCACCCTGGTGTTCGAGATGCACTACACGCCGACCGGCGAGCCCCACGTGGACGAGACCCGGGTCGGCCTCGTGTTCGCCGACGCCCCGCCCGAGCGGCAGGTCCGGGGCGGCGCCATCCTGAACGGGCAGTTCGTGATTCCGCCCGGCGCGGCCGACTACAAGGTCGAGGCGGAACTGACGTTCACCCGTGACGCGAAGCTGCTGGACCTGCTGCCGCATTCGCATCTGCGCGGGGTGAGATGGGAGTACGAGGCGGTGTATCCGGACGGCCGCCGGGAGACGATTCTGTCGGTGCCCGAGTACGACTTCAACTGGCAGACAGACTACGTGTTCGACGAGCCCCTGGCCCTGCCCCGCGGATCGCGGATCCATGCCTCGGCCTGGTACGACAATTCGGTCGCCAACCGCTCGAATCCGGACCCGACGGCCGAGGTGCGGTGGGGCGAGCAGACGGACGAGGAGATGATGTACACGGCGCTGTCGTTCCTGATCGACGATGAGGCGGCAGCGGAGACGACGCAGCAGGACTAGTGGAATCGCCGGCTGTCCCCCGCTTCGAAGCGACCGACGCCGGTTCGTGCGTGGGATTCAACATGGTGGACGCAAACCCGGCCGTACGCAGCCAAGCCGCGACGTGTTCGCAGGGCCGGCGCTCCGATTCCGGGTGAGGGCCGCCTCACCGTCACTCGCATCCGGTCAGGGCTGGTCGGTGGCGGCGGTGATGGGCACGTCTCGCAGGCGTTCCTGCACGGTGCCGGGGATGCCGAGCTTCGTGTCGGCGCCGAGCTCGGCCAGCAGGGCGGCCGTCTCGGGCCAGCTCTGAAACTGGAACGACTGCTTCGAGCCCTCGGCCATGCGGTAGGCGGTCCGGCCGCGGAAGTCGCGGGCGTCGATGTCGGCGCCGTTCGCGACGAGGTACTCGACGACCTCGTTGAGCCCGCGGAACGCGGCGCCGTGGAGTGCGGTGAAGTCGGCCTCGTTCACCGCGTCGACGTCGGCGCCGGCCTCGAACAGCATCCGCACCGCTTCCTCGGCCATCGGCGACCGCGTCCCGCGCGGCACGCGCGGGGTGTAGGTGGCCCGGCCGAGGCCGGCTGCGGCCATGAGCGGCGTCGTGCCGTCGTCGGTCGTCAGGTGCGGGTCGGCGCCCCCCGCCAGCAGCGTGCGGAGGACCTCGGCCGAGCTCGAGGTATAGGCGGGGCCGTAGTTGAACACCCGCCCCGCGCCGTTCATGTCCGCGGCCGCGATCCACAGCGGCGTCGCGCCGCGCAGGTCCCCGGTCCCGACGGAGAAGGGCTCGAACGCGCCCTTCCGGGGATATCCGATGTAGAAGCTGAACATCGCCGAGCTCGTAATCCGTGCGTTCGGATCGGCGCCTCGGGCGAGCAGCGCCCTTACGAGCGGCAGCCGGCGGTCGGCGCCGATGTCGACGCCGAGCCGCGCGTAGCGGCGGTACTGCCCCTGTCGCATGTACCAGTCGCGCAGCCAGAGGTCGACGTTGCCCGACGCCCCGTGAAGCGCGGACACGCCGCCCATCGAGCCGTTCGGGTCCGCCCCCGCGTCGAGCAGGAACAGCGCGAACGCGTCCTGGCCGCGCACGATGGCGTACGGCAGGACGTGGGTGCCGTCGGCCCCCGGCGTGTTGACGTCGACGCCGGCCGCGATGAGCGCCCGGGCCGTCTCGATGTCGCCGATGCGCGCCGCGAACATCAGCGGCGTGAAGCCGTCGACGGTCGACGCGGCGGCGTCGGCTCCGGCGTCGAGCAGGAGCCGCACGACTTCCGGGTGGGGCTTTGCGACCGCCCACATGAGCGCCGTGCTCCCGGTCGTCGTCACGGCGGCGTTGACGTCCGCCCCGTGCTCGATGAGGGTTCGGACCACGTCGGCGTTTCCGGTCCGGGCCGCGGTCATCAGGGGCACGAGACCGCTGACCTGCGCGGCGTTGATGTCGGCGCCGGCGTCGAGCAGGGTCTCGACCATGGCGAGGCTCGTGTTCTCGACCGCCCGCGCCAGCGGCGTCACGCCGTGGTCCTCGGCCGCATTCGCGTCGGCGCCGGCCGAGAGCAGACGCTTTGCCAGCTCCAGGTCGTCCCAGTGGGCGGCCCAGAGGAGCGCGGTCGCGCCGTCCGCGCGCGCCTCGTCGACGTCGGTGCCCTCGGCGATCAGCGCAAGGACCTCGCCGCGGTCCTGGCTCGCGACGGCGGTCACGAGCCGCGAGTCCTGCGCGGCCGCCGTGGCGGCACCGGCGGTCCAGACGGCGAGGAGGACGCTGGCGCGGGTTCTGCTCATGTCTCTACTCATAGTTGACGGGCGAGTGTACAGCC
Source organism: Vicinamibacterales bacterium (assembly GCA_965206705.1). Classification (GTDB taxonomy): domain Bacteria; phylum Acidobacteriota; class Vicinamibacteria; order Vicinamibacterales; family UBA8438; genus JAJEEA01. Next base: position 770,239 of record CBDBKJ010000005.1, read on the forward strand.
ACGTTCCCACCGGCAGTGCGGCTCGGCCAGCGCTGCTTCTCCTCGTCCCTGGTCGGGTCTCCGGCTCGGCTGCTTCCGCGTGAGGCCGGTCGGTGGCCGGGTGTTAGGATCCTCCGCGGCGGCGCCCGTCGGGAGGCGGCGGCAACGCGATGCGCCCCCTGCGGCCGGCGGCGCCCAGATACCAGGAGGGGATCATGACAGCGAGCGGCAGGTCACGCGGGCTGGCGGCGGGTCTGGTGGTGGCGGTGCTGACCGGGGCAGGACTCGGCGCCCAGGAGCCGCCCCCGGAGGTGACGAAGGCGCAGTTCGACGCCTGGATGACCGAGCTCTCGAACTGGGGCCGCTGGGGCGACGACGACCAGCTCGGCGCCCTCAACCTCATCACGCCGGCCAAGCGGGTCGCGGCGGCGAGGCTCGTGCAGACGGGGCAGGTCGTGTCTATGGCCCGGGCCATCGAGCTCCAGGTCCTCGACGACCCGGATGCGGCCAGCGCGAACCGGAAGCCGGTGCTCGTGGGCGCCGTCCGCAGCGTGTTCGACATCGACACCGGGAACGGCTACTTCTGGGAGCGCTACGAGGTCGAGTACCACGGACTCCTGGTGTCCCACCTCGACGCGCTGTGCCATGTGGCGTACGACGGCAAGGTCTACAACGGCCGGGCCTTCGAGGAGGTCGCCACGGCCGAGGACGGCTGCACGGCCATGGGCATCATCAACGCGAAGGACGGGCTGGTGACGCGCGGCGTCCTCATCGACATGCCGGGGAAGGCGGTCACGCGCGCGGACGTCGAGGCCTGGGAAGCCGAGACCGGCATCACCATTTCGTCCGGCGACGCCCTGTTCCTGCGCACCGGCCGCGACGTCGGCCAGCAGGGCGGCTACCATCCGTCCCTGATCCCGTTCCTCAAGGAGCGCGACATCGCGTTGCTCGGCTCCGACGTGCCCCAGGAAGGCGGCGCGGTGGAGGGCGTGGCCATCCCGATCCACGTCTTCACCCTCGTCGCGCTCGGCGTCCACCTGTTCGACAACCTCGGCCTCGAGGACCTGGCCCGGACCGCGAGCGAGGTCGGCCGCTGGGAGTTCCTCTTCACAGCGTCGCCCCACGTGGTGCCGAACGGCGCGGGGTCGGCCATGAACCCAATCGCCGTGTTCTAGCGCCGTATCTGCGATTGGCGACCGAGCGTTGGGCAGGCGGCCTTGCCACGTCAGAGGCGACCGCTCGGTCACTGAGAAACGAGGTCCGAGATGAGCGCTCGCTCCCTTCTCGCGGCGTTCGGGCTGGCGGCCGGGTTTCTCGTGGGCACGCTCGCAGCCCCGACAGACGCGCAGCAGACGACCTCGACGCGGCGCGCGCCCCGGACCCCGTGGGGGGATCCCGACCTGCAGGGCACCTGGACCAACGTCACCGCGACACCGCTGGAGCGACCACGGGATCTGGCCGGGAAGCCGGTGCTGACCGAGGAAGAGCGGGCCGAGCCGTTTCGGCAGTTCACCCTGGAAACCACCACCGACACCGTGCCCGGCGCAGGCAGCGCGGGCTCGCACAACGAGTACTGGCGCGAGCGCGGCGTGCTGCTGCAGCGTACCTCGCTGCTCGTGGATCCTCCCGATGGGCGGCTCCCACCGCTGACGCCGGAAGCACAGCAGGTACGATCCCGGCTGGCGGCGGCGCGGAGAACGAGCCCCGCCGATGGACCGGAGAGCCGCGACCTGTTCGAGCGGTGCGTGACCCGCGGGCTGCCCGGCACGATGATGGGCAACTTCTACAACCACAACTACGAGATCCTGCAGACGCCGGATCACGCCGTGATCCTCGCCGAGATGATTCACGATGCCCGGATCATCCCGCTGGACGGGCGGCCGCACGTGGACCGGCGGATCGGGCAGTGGCTGGGAGACTCGCGCGGGCGGTGGGAGGGCGACACGCTGGTGGTCGAGACCACCAACCTGCGCGCCGTGGATCAGACCACCATCAGCCGGGGCCTCGGGGTCATCACCCTGGGTACGAGCGCGGCGGCCCGGGTCGTCGAGCGCTTCACCCGCCGCGGTCCCGAGGCGATCGACTACCAGGTCACGGTCGACGATCCCGCCCTCTACACCGCACCGTGGACGGCGGCGGTCCCGATGACGACCCGGCAGGGTCCTCTCTTCGAATACGCCTGCCACGAGGGCAACCACGGCATGGCGGGCATCCTGGCCGGCCATCGCGCCGAGGAGGGCGCCGCCGCGGCGGCCAATCGGCCGTAACGTCGAGTTCCGGGCGCCCTTCACATCCAGATGCACGAACTGCGCCAGGTAGTCGGCCGACACCTGACGGCGTGACGAGGAGCTGCTGCCTGCTCTAGTACGTCCGCGCTCGCGTCGCCGGTCAGCAGGAACACCCCGAGGCCCGCCGCGCATAGGCATTTCCGCATGACCATACTCCGATTCTCGTACCCGCCAACCGCGGCCGGACCGGGTGGGCGGTCGAGCCAGTCGGCCATGGTCATCGGTCAGGCGACTGCAGCGCCGCGGGGGCCACACCACGCCACCCGGCCCACGATGCGATCGTCCGCCGTCATGGCTTTCGGCAGATGAGCCAAGCTATCGCTGATCAGGTTCCACTGGCCGCCGACCTGCCGAAAGCGCTTGACCACCAACGCGTCGACGATGCGCACGACGAACAGTTGCCCGTCCACTGCGACGCGCCGGTCCGTGTCGACGACGACAAGAGCGCCGTCCGGCGGCTCCATCGAATCGCCGGCTACCCGGACGCACGTCAGGCGATCCGCTCGCGCCCAGGACGGCAGCACCCGCTGCGCAACAGCGACCGACAAGTCGGACGACTCCTCGAACTCCACCTCGCCGGTATCCGCCTCGAACCGGACGTGCTCGGCGAACGGAATCATCCGGGTCGTCGACTCGCTGGCCAGCTGCGGCAGCAGCTCTGCCGCCGCCGTCGCGAGTTCCGTCATTTCCTGCATGAGACGCATGCCCTTGCGCCACTTCGACGCCACGGAAGTCGCCTCTGGCTTCGACGACAGTGAGCTCAGAGATCCCCTCATTTTACCACGTAAATCAATAGAACGATATCCTCCTCGTGGAACAAACTTTCTCCGGCGGATAGGACTTGCAAGGTGCCACAGTCCAGGTTAGTATCTTGACCCATGCGCATACGCGAGAAGTTGCCGTCAGGCAACCGACTGTTCGAGAGAGACGATCTCCTGAGCTTCATAGCCACGTTGTACGAGGGTGATTTGCATGCCAAACGGGTGCTATCGTTGGCCAATGCCACCCTCGGCGTGCTGGCGAGCGCGTCGCTGGCGATCCACGCGGTGGGGCGCGGTTTGGCTCAGGCCATGGGCACGTTGACCAAGCATGGTGTGAAACAGGTGGATCGGCTTCTGAGCAATCGAGGTGTCGACGTCTGGACTTTTTTCGCTCATTGGACGCCGTACATTGTCGGCGTCCGCAAGGAAGTAGTCGTCGCGCTGGATTGGACGAGCTTTGCGGCGGACGAGCAGGACACGATTGTGCTGTCGATGTTGACAGGCCATGGGCGCGCGACGCCCCTGCTGTGGATGACGGTGGCGTCGTCGACGCTGAAGGGCAATCAGCGACGCTATGAGTACGAGTTACTGTGCCGGTTGCGGGAAGTGCTGCCGGCAGAAGTGAAAGTCACCGTTGTGGCGGACCGGGGCTTTGCGGATTGCAAGCTGTTCTACGCGTTGACGACGGAGTTGGGTTTCGAATACGTGATTCGGTTGCGCGGGGACATCTATGTCACTAATGCGCGGGGCGAGCGGCGACTTGCGGCAGCGTGGGTCGGCGCCGGGGGGCGTGCGCGGCGATTGGTGGGCGCTCGGGTGACCGACGCTCACGAGCTGCCGGTGGGCGTGGTCGTGTGTGTCCACGATCGGAAGATGGACGAACCGTGGTGCCTGGCGGCGAGCGAAGCGACAGTTCCGACGCCGGTCTTGATTCGGTACTACGGCAAGCGCTGGGGGATTGAGGCGGGTTTTCGGGACATCAAGGACATGCGCTTCGGGATGGGTATGTCTTCGATGCATGTTTCGCGCCCGGACCGACGGGACCGCCTGTTGTTGGTCAGCGCGTTGGCGATCGCGATGCTGTCGCTGCTGGGTGCGGCGGGCGAACGTATCGGGTATGACCGCTGGTTGAAGGCGAACACGGTGAAACGGCGGACGCATTCGTTGTTTCGGCAGGGGTTGATGCTGTATCACCATCTTCCCAATTGGCCGGAGGACCGGATTCGTCCATTGATGGAGACGTTCGGAGACATGCTCCTGGAACAGCGGGTGTATCGAGATGTCTTTGGTGTAATCTGAATGTTAGAAACAGGGAAAAATGAGGGGATGCATGAGCAGTGAGGGCATTCCCCCAGGACTCCACATACGCAAAACAGTCTTCGCATGCGGCAGCTTTGTAGTTCACTTGGCCGCTACTTTAATATCAAGAACAGAATGGTCTCATATCAGAAACAGAATAGCTGCAATGAAGAATATATCTATCTCTCAGGGTAATTCTAATCAAGCACGGGATGGAGCACCATGACGCCCTCGTGACGTGGCGGCCCCTGACAGTGCAACCCATTGGCGCTCAGGCCTAACTAATAAGGATAAGGCAACACTGCGGTGTGCGAGCTCGGATTCGGAATTGCGTGCGCTCAGAACGGCCGCGCGTCCTCGACGGCGTTCGGTCGGCCGGGTGGCATCCTCACTCTGGTTCCGGTATGGTATCGCGGCAAATGCAGATACGTGACTTGCCGCCCCTGGAAGCGCTGCGCTTCTTCGAGGTCGCCGCCCGACATGAGAGCTTCAGTGCCGCAGCGAAGGAGTTGGGCGTCACGGCGGCGGCGATTTCGTACCGAATCAAAACGCTCGAGGGCCACATCGGGGCCAAGCTGTTCCGCCGGTACGCCCACGGCGTGGGCCTCAATGCTCGGGGCCGAGCGTACGTGAAGGATATCGAGGGCATCTTCGCCGAGTTGCGCCGGGCGACCGAACGGCGCCGCGGCCGGCCGGAGACGCAACGGCTGAAACTGGTGGCCATCGAGGTCGTGGCGGAAAAGTGGCTGATGCCTCTGCTCGCGGACTTCAGGGCGACCCATCCGGGCATCGCCATCGAGTTCGAAGTCGACCACGGCCCCGTCGATCCCGCGCGGCGGGACTTTGATATCTGGATTGCCTCGACCGAGGAGGCGCCCCATAGCTTGCACTCGGAGAAGCTGTTCGAGGAAACGCTGTTTCCGGTTTGCAGCCCGGGGCTCCTGGCCGCCCGCGGACGCCCGCGGGAGCCCGGCGATCTGCATGGCTGGCCGCTGGTGTACGATCTGCACTGGACGACCGACTGGTCTCGCTGGTTCAGCCACCACGGGGCGGCTCCGGCCGACCTGTCGGCGGCTTCCGGGTTTCGGCTCTACACCATGGTGGTCCAGGCCGCGGTTGGTGGTCTCGGTGTCGCCCTGGGCCATTCCGTGATGATTGCCCGGGAGCTGGAGCAGGGCGCGCTGGTGACGCTATTCGACTCTCCGGTGGCGGCGCCTGCACCGTACCTCCTGGTTACCGCTCCGGGCTCTAGCTAGCGGCAAGCCGGCGGTCGTGGCCTTCCGAAACTGGCTCGTCGGACACGCCCCGCGCGGCGCGCCGGCGGTGTGAGCCCAAGGGGGGGCAGGCGGGAATCGCATCGTCAGGTCAACGCCAGGATGCGTGGCGGGCTGCGACCAAGCGATGGATACCGGTAGCGCTCCCGCGATCCGGGGTATCGGTTTAGGTGTATTTGGCCTCAGAATAGATTTGTCTTGTCTCTACCGCCCATCACTCGCGGCCATGAGACGGGCAGACGGTGCCGTGGAGTTCAACGCCGCGATGCCGCGGCACGTTCTTCGCCCGGACCGTGCCGTCGTCGGAGACGCCGGCGCGGCAGTACGTGGGCATCGCCTCGCAGGGCCGGAACCCGAAGGTCCTGATGCGCCGCGTCCTGCTGGCGCTGATGGGGGCGCGATCGACTACAGGTCACGGTCGACGATCCCGCCCTCTACACCGCACCGTGGACGGCGGCGGTCCCGATGACGACCCGGCAGGGTCCGCTGTTCGAATACGCCTGCCACGAGGGCAACCTCGGAATGCCGGGCATCCTGGCCGGCCATCGCGCCGAGGAGGGCGCTGCCGCGGCGGCCAATCGGCCGTAGCGTCGAGTCCGGGCGTCCTTCACATCCACATGGCTGCGTCTACTCCCACGGCGTACCACTCAAGGTCTGATAGAGGCCGATGGCGTCGTCGATGAAGTCCGGCACTAGCGCGAGGCAGGCTTCGGCCTTCTCGCTGTCGTCGTCATGGGATGTATCGACGCGGACTTCGGCGTATCGGAACCACCGCTCCACGGGCGTGGCGAACAGGTGGTTTTCGTGGGCCAGCCTGAAGACGGGCTTGGGGCTGTTCGGCGCATCGGGGACGCCGAGGGCCTCGGTGAGATCGGTCTTGATGCCTGCTACCCAGACTTCCGTTGATTCCCGTGGGGTCCGCGCGCGCCTCGTCGAGGCCGTGCGGCTGGACCTGGTCGGTCCTTGGGCCGGCCACGAGCTGGAAATACGCGCTGTTCAGAGACGAGCTGCGGCTGACGTTGTGGGCGAGGACCGTGCCAGCCAGCTACACTGGCGCCAGAGCATCGAGTGCACCGAAAAAGCGGCTGAGCACACGCTCGTTGATGTGTAACGGGTTCGATGCGTGAATCCGGCGTGCGATATCCTCGGCCCGCTCACGCGTGACCACCCCGGCCGCGACCAGATCCACCATGAGAGCAAGGCCGAAACGCGTCTCCACGCCGTGGCGTTCACAGAGCCGTCGCAGGGCACCGTCGTTGGTGACGCAGGTCCATCCCTCCTCGCGACACATCACCAGACAGAGACGATCGTTGAAAGACACTTTGGACTCGATCTCCGCGGCCTGGAGCATCCGTTCCGTCTCCACCTCGGCGATCCCGATGCCGAATCTCGCGCACGCCGTCGCCGTGACGCCATACACTTCGTCGAGCACCGACGGCAGGACGGCCACCCGGCCCACGTGCTGCGCCACGAGAGCCAGGATCGCCAGCTCGGACTCACGGTAGTCGATCAACACGTCCGCGTCGGCGAGGAGCATCGTCGGATCGGCTGACACGAAACCTATCTCACCCACTCCCGCGCCTGTTTCCTCATCTCGTCACGGGTGACTCCCAGGATCTCTGCGGCGCGTCCGAGCGAAATACGTTCGTTTTCCAGCGCCCGTCGCACGAGGCGCGATAGCCGATCTTCGACGAAGTCGTGTTCGGAGAGACCTGCCGGTTCACCCGACCGGTGCCAATCCCATGCGAACTCGCTCTTCTCAAGCGCCTCCGGTTCCTCGATCTTTCGAAGTGTCCTGCCGAAGCGCCCACGATGTTGCCGCTGAAAAGCGCGCCAGACGTCGGATGTCTCGCGGTCCGTCTCAACCAGCCGGTGAAGCACGGTCATGTAGCTCACGCGGAAGATTCGCTTGACCTTCAGAACCCGCACCAGAAGGGAATGCCCGCTGGTTGCGTCCCACTCAATCCGGAACGCCGCCTCCGGCATCAGGAACTCGCTTGCGAACGCGTCCGCCTCTCGTTCCGGCTCGTTCCGCATCTCTGTTGCGTCCCGCTGGTACTCCGCAGGGTGCAGCAGCAGGTGCCCGAGCTCATGCGCCGCCGTGAAGATCCAGCGCTCCACCGAAATCCGGTCCCAGGTGTTGACCACCACCGCCGGACCGCCGTCGCCCTCGCCCACACTCAAGCCGAAGAACGAGTCCCGCGTGGTCTCCAGCAGCAGCAGTTTGACGCCATTGTCCTCCAGCAGCCGGGTGATGTTCCGCACCGGGTCCGCCTCACTGAGCCCAACCGCGGGACGAACAGCCCGCGCAACCTCCCGTGGGGTTCCCCCGGCCGAAGCCCTTTCGAACCCAAACGCCGGCCAGTCGTTCAATTCCGCCTCGAGCCAAGAGTAGGCATCCAGCCATCTCGAGACCACCGCCAGGATCTGCTCTCGCCCATGAATCCGCGCCTTGGCGCGAAACCGCAGGGTCTCCAGAGGCCGAACCGGCGTCACCAACTCTCCAACCGGCACCGCCAGGGCCGCCGCCAGATCCGCGAGCGTGCCCGCCCGCGGGACAACCGCCCCCCGCTCGATCTTCCCGAGCGCCATCCGTGAGATACCGGCCTTCGCGGCGAGCTGGTCCTGCGTCAGTTGCCGGTCCAGCCGAAGCCGGCCAACGTTCGCGGCGATACACCCACCAATGCTCACGCCTCCTCCTCCATCCCTTGAACCGTGCGTGGTTCTGATGATATCATTTCACCCGTTTTTGTTGAATAGCTAACTTTCATGGCCGCAACCATTTCGTTTTTCCTGGCCTTTGAGGGTCGGCCTTCATGCGCGGGCCGGGGATGGTCCACCGACCGCGATTGGTGCGGCGAAGAAGGCTTCGGCTCCGAGCGCCCGGAAGTGGCGAACGAAGCTACGGGCGAACCGCCGCTCCACGACCAGGAGGAACAGGTGCGAATCACAGGCATTGACAAGGCCATGAAGAACCTCTCGATGCTGCAACGCAATGCTCAGGAGCTCCACGGAGAGCGTCGGGTCGCGCTCCACGAGCTGTACCCGCCGTCGTTCATGGCCAAGTACACGGAGTACGCCGCTATCCAGGAAATGATCCAAACAAGCGGCGTGTTCGCCGATATCGGCGAACAGGACGAGGCACGCGTCCGAGAAGCCTTCCACGACCAGGCGTGGAGTGACTTCGTGAACCGACATACCAGGTTCTCCGGCTGGGAGGAGATGCGTCGTACAGCTGGGAAGGAGTACGTTGCGGCCCAGCTGTTCAAAGGGCTGCGATAGTGCCCCTGGAGATCGCTACTTTATCGATGGCGTTGCAATTGAGGGTGTCAGCGGCGCCTGGATTGCAGCCGATAGTGACCATTGGATAGGCCACTCCCGCGACGTTCCGTCGGTACCGTTCTATTGTAGGCCCGCGCTGATCGGCGGATTCGGAATCGGGTTTAGAGTCGGCCAATCGCGCGCCGGACGCGGCCGGCGCCGATCCAGAGGCCGATGCCGCTCGACGCCAAGCCACCCAGACTGAGGATGATCAGGCCGATGTCCCACAACGGACGGCGGTCGTACCAGAAGGCGAAGTCGAGGCTGTGCAGCCCGTTGAACAGCCAGCGCTCGATGCGGCTGTAGCGGTGGACGGTCCCGACGATGCGTCCGGCAGCCGGATCGATGTAGACCCCAGGTCTCCAGCGGATCGGCGAAGTGGACGCGCACCACCGGCAGCGGCGGGCCGCCGGCGCCGCGGCCGTAGTAGTACGCGTCGTACGCCTCGAGCCGCGCCGCGCCGGTCACCGGCACTTCGGGCAGCGCCGCGCGCAACCGCGCCACGACCGTCTCGACATCCGGCGGTGCGCCACGCGGCAGCAGCGTGTCGGCCGAGAGCCGGAGTGGTTCATGTCCCGTCGAGCCCGCGACGTCCCTCGACAGGCGCACTTCGTAATAAGGGGCGCCGTCGATTCGATGCAGCCCGACCTCCTTCACCGCCCGCCCGCCGGTGGCCCGCTCCCAGGCCGCCGGATCGATAGCGGGAAAGTCGGCCAGGAGCAGCGGACCACCGCTCACCGCGTCGGAAGGTACCTGCAACCCGCGCACCGTCATCCAGGCGAACGGCTGCACCGACAACAGGCCGCTGAAGACCCACGTCAGCGTCAGGACGCCGAAGACGACGCCAGTGAGATAGTGCCACCGCATCCAGCCGACGTACGGGATTCGCGGCTGTCCGTCCGGCGGCCGCCGCCACCGGAATCGGATCACGCCGAGCAGCAGGCCGGTGATCGCGATCAGGCACCCGATCGCCGACGTCCAGACGATGACGCCCTCCCACAGCGGCCGGTCCACGCGCAACGCCGGCAGGTAGAACCAGTGCGGTATCGCGCCGAGCCACGCGAGCAGCCGATCCCGGCGCGTCGTCACCATCGCGACCTCGGCCATCCGGCGCGAAACGTACAGCTCGGTGCCGGCGTCGTCGTCGACCCGGAACTTGTGAGCCGGCAACGCCGGGCGCGCGACCAGCGTCCATTGATCGGGCCGCTCGACCAGACCCTCGTGCACGATGGCGCCGGCCGGCGCAGCGCTGAACCGGCGCGCCACCATTTGCGCCGAGTCCAGCCCGACGGGCGGAAGGAGTGCGCCCGTGTCGGCGAACACGGTAATGCCGTCGAAACGGTACGCCGGCCGTCCCATGACGGTCAGCAGGACCGCGCTCCCCGGCGGTTGCCGGACGCTGCCCTGCGCCGCCGCGGCGGCGGGCGTCAGCCGCACCCGCGACGGATCGAGCGGCGCCAGGCGGTCGAGCCGCTCCTGCGGGGTCAGGAGCGGCATATCCCCCGTATACATCATCACGATGCCGGAGGCGAACCAGAGCACGAACAGCACGCTCAGTGGAATCCCGACGTAGCGGTGCGTCCAGATCAGCCAGCGCTGGAAAGCGATCACGATAGGCGTTACCTTCCGGCCGGCTAGAACTGCATCTGCAATATCACCGAATAGGTCCTCGGGGCGCCGAGCATGACCTGGTTGGCGTAGATGAACGACGGGTCGGTCTGCCCCAGGTAGAAGATGTCGGACCAGGAGGCGTACACGGAGTCGGTCAGGTTCTCGAGGTTGAACGTCACACGCACGGAGCCGAGCGTCCACGCGACGTAGGCGTCCGCCAGCGCGTAGCTGTTCAGCGTGATCGTATTGGCGTTGTTGGCCTGCCGGCCACCGACGATGCGCACCGCGCCGCCCACCTCGACCGGCGCGCCGCCGATGTTCCGGTAGCTGCCCCGCAGGTTGCCGACCGCCGCCGGGACGTTGGGCGGGGTGTTCCCGGCCAACCGGATGAAATTGGCCGACGGCACGAAGGCCGCGTCGGTCCAGGCCAGGCTCGCGCCGACCTGCAGGTCGTCGGCCGGACGGGACGACACCGCCAACTCGAGCCCGCGCGACTCGATGCCGCCAATCGTCGTGGCGCTGTCGAGGGCGAAGCGTTCCAGGATGTCGTCCCGCTCGATGTCGAACCAGGCGGCGGTCACCTGCGTGCGTCCGCCGTCGAGGTCCGCCTTCAGGCCGACCTCCCACTGCCGGGCATCGGTCAGGTCGAAGTCCTGGTTCGCATTGACCAGAAAGAGGTTGGCGTTGACCGGGTCCTTTGCGTTGCTGTACTGCCCGTAGGCTACCAGGTCGCGCCGCAGGTTCACGACGGCGCCGGCGCGCCAGCTCCACCAGCGGAACCCGCGCTCGAAGCCGCTCGGTTCCACCGCTCCGCCCGCGTCCAGATTCACCCGCTCCAGATCCATCCCCTCGTACCGCAGGGCGCCGGTCAGCCTGACGCGGCTTGCTATCGGCAGCGAATCCTCGGCGAAGAACGCCCACGAATTGATGTACGTCGGACTGATGCCGCGCAGCTCGCGCGGCCCGTAGGTGCCGGGCACCGGATTGAGAACATCGACGGCGTCACCCGGCGCGAGCGGCTCACGCCGCCGGAATCCGCGTCCCCGTTCGAAGTCAAGCGTGGATGCCTCGAAACCGACGCTGGCCCGGTTCTCGAACGCGCCGACCGGCGTTCGTATGTCGAGGTGCACCCGGTCGCCGAACAACTGCTGGTCGTGGTCGACGAAGCTCGCCGGCCAGGGGCGCAGATCGACACCACCACGGCGGCCGGCCTCGACCGCCGCCCGCAATCGTACCATTTCAGTCGAGAGCCGGCGCGGCTTTGGGGCGCTCGCCCCTGGGCGTGGAGCTCGCGAAAGTAGGCGGCGAGATGGCGGTCGTCGCGACGGCGGCAAGAGCGGGCTCGAGCCTCGTGTCGCCGTCATCGGAAACCAGGACCTGGAAGCGGTTGAGGTCCGGCTTCAGCCGCCGGTCCAGCTTCAGCCAGGCGAGGAGGGCGTCCACCAAGCGGTCGCCGCGGGCCCTCTCGACACGGGAGAGACTCGGTCGAAGTGTTTACCTTCCGGGCGAGCGGCGACGAGCTCCGCGGCCGCGGCCGACTCCGGGCTCGGCCGCGCTCGTGAACAGCCCTGGGTCGGATAAGCGGTATTCCGTCAACTTCGGGGCGCGCGTGGAGGAGGCCCCGGCGCGGTCGGGCGCGTCGGCGACGTGGCTCCGCGGCCCGCCGTGTGGAGTCCGCACCAGGTCGCCCTCCGGACGCCGTCGATCGGGGGGGATGCGGGGAGCGAGGTGAGTGCGAGCGCCCTCTCGCTGGGCCGGCAGTCGCCGACGATGGGGTTGCTGATCACCGTCCGCCGCGACGGCTTCGACGGAGCCTTCCGGACGCGGCCCGCCGCGAGCTTGCCGGCTGGACACGAGGTCGTGCCGCTCGGCTCGACACGGTCATGCGCCCGCGAGGCGCCAGCGCCGCGGCCGGTCACAACGCCGGCACGTCAACCGGTCGTCTGCGAGGTCGGTCGGGGGGCAGCAGGGGCAGCTATGCACGCCGCGGCCGGAGTCGTAGTCGCAGCATCGGCACGTCGCCGGATTCGGCCGCGGTTCAGCCGCCGACGCCGGGCGGCGTAGCCGGCCGCCGGCGGCGGCGGACAGCGACCAGACCACGACGAAAACGCGGGGTCGCAGCTCGTCGAGCCGCACCAGGTCAGGCGCGCCCCGTAGCAGGGCGCCGCACCGTTCTGCCTCGCCGCGGTCCGTGTGCAAGTGGCACACGTCGCCGCGGGTCAGCATCTCGCCGGGCTGGCGCCGGGCCGCAGATACGGCCCACGTCGCACCACGACCGGCAGGGTGCTGGCCCGGACGGTCCTTCGAGGAGAGCATGTCGTTAGGTTTGAAGCCGTTGAGGGTGCCGCCCACAGTCTACCTCCAGCGGTACCCAGATTCCTGCGGGCGACCGAGGCGAGGCCAGGCAGGTCGTGACTGTCGCCCACGTTGGCGAGCTCGTCACCAGGCACTTCGACATCGCCCTCGCGCAGCTCGAATCCCGTCTCGCTTTGGCGTTCCTTGGTCACGGCCGGGAGATCGCGGCCGTGACCGTCCCGGTACTGTGGTGCCGACGGCGGGCGAGTGCTGTTGCGCCGGCTGGTGAGAGACGCCGCCCCGTCTCCCAGACAGTGGGTGGCCCCCCGCTGGGGCGGTCATGCCGTCCGCCCCAGCAACCGGCTGGGCGGTCCCTGCGGTCATCAGGTGCGCCGCAGGGAGGCCGGGTACGTACGGTCCGGACCGGGGCCGGTCATGCCGGGTGGCCGCAGCTCGTCTTCCATCCTGGGAGCGTCCGCCCCGGCGTCGCGTTCCACGCCGCGGCGCTCTTCCTCGCCGAGGAAGGCGGCGGCTGCTGCCGCCGCCTCAGAGAGCAAGTCCGAGCTGTAGTCCGGTCTTCGGGATCGAGCTTGTCGAGTTGAACAAGAGCTGCGCCTAGCGCCTTGAGGAAGGCCGTGAGAGAGTCATGCGTCGGGGTTGGGGGCTCGTCTTCCACGCTAGGGCGCTTCTGTTCTCGGGAGTGACACAATGGTGACACGTCACAATCCGCCTGATTCCGAATTCCTGTAAGTTATTGATTTTATTGGAGCCGGCGAGCGGACTCGAACCGCTGACCTGCTGATTACGAATCAGCTGCTCTACCAACTGAGCTACGCCGGCAACCCTTTAGAATCAATGACTTATGAGGACCTGAAAATCTCTGCCAGCCGTGTCTGCCAGCCAAACGCGCTGCGGCGGCTGGCACAGCGGCGCTGTGGCGGCCGGGGCAGGCATGACCGTGTTGCTGATCCTCGTCGTCACGATAGCTCCATTGTAGTCCGTACCCGCCGACCGGCGCGACCCCCAGCCTTGTCCAATGAGAAGTGAGCCTGAAGGGAGGATTGATTCCAACGTGAGATGAGCCTGAAGGGAGCTGGGTCCCGGATCATCGGAGGATGATCGTGAAGCTCGACACCCAGCGCCTGCAGACCCTGGACCAGGTTCGGGAGTTCCTTGCCGGCAGCCGACCGCTCGACCTGCAGCCGCAGACCCGGGCCGAGGCCTACGCGTTCGTGGCCGAGACCCTGCAACGGTTCGACTACCCCCGCCAAGGGAAGGCCGACAAAGGCCTGATCCGCCGCTTCCTGGTCAAGGTGACCGGCTTCTCACGAGCGCAGGTCACCCGCCTGCTGCACCGGCACCGGACCACAGGCGCCATCACCGACCGCCGCCGCCCCCGGCGCCCCTTCCCACGCCGCTACACCAAGGCCGACATCGGGCTGCTCGCCGAAGTCGATGTCCTCCACGGCACCCTCTCCGGTCCGGCCACCCGCAAGCTCTGCGTCCGGGCCTTGCACCTGTTCGGCGACCGCCGCTTCGAGCGCCTCGCCGCCATCTCCAACGGACACCTCTACAACCTGCGCCACTCGACCACCTATCAACGCCGCCGCGGGACGATGCCCGCGCCGACCCGCCCCGTGCACATCGCCGTCGGCGAGCGGCGACGGCCCCAGCCTTTCGGGCAACCCGGCTACCTGCGGGTCGATTCGGTCCACCAAGGAGACCTCGACGGCATCAAGGGCCTCTACCACCTCAACCTCGTCGACGAGGTCACCCAGTTCCAGTTCGTCGGCTCGGTCGAGCGCATCGACACGTCCTGTCTCGCCCCCGTCCTCGAAGCCCTGCTCCGGGCGTTCCCCTTCAACGTCCGCGGATTCCACACCGACAACGGTTCGGAGTTCATCAACCGCAAAATCGCCGCCTTGCTGCAAGCCCTCCACATCGACGAGTTCACCAAGTCCCGTCCCCGCCGCAGCAACGACAACGCCCTCGTCGAGAGCAAGAACGGCTCGGTCATCCGCAAGCACCTCGGATACGGCCACATCCCCAGCCGGTACGCTGAACGCGTCAACGCCTTCACCCAGCAGAGCCTCTCCCCCTACCTCAACTTCCACCGCCCCTGTCTCTTTCCCGTCGAAGAGGTCGACGCCAAGGGCCGCGTCCGAAAACGCTACCCTCACGCCAACGTCATGACCCCCTACGAGAAGCTCAAGTCGTTGCCCAACGCCGCCGCCTGCCTCAAGCCGGGGACCGCCTTCGACGAGCTCGACGCCATCGCCGCCGCCCTGAGCGACAACGAGGCGGCACGCGCCCTCAACCAAGCCCGCGACCGCCTGTTTGCCGCCATCGACCCCGCCGCCTGAAACACCACGCGACGGGCGGCGTTGACCCGCAACCCGGTGTCGCTGAGAGCTTGGCCACCGGGTCGCCGCCGCAGCGGGCGGGGGGTCGGGCGGAGGCCGCTCCGGGTGGGCCGGGGTGTCAACGCGCTGCCCGCGTCCTTCCGCCGCGCTCCGGCCGTGCGGGTGACATCAGCCCTCCCGCCGCTCCAAATGGGAGTGATGGGCTTGGTGGCCCGGTCTGGACAGCACGTCCCGGCCGTCCACTACTACGGGGTGCCCAAAAAGGGCGGCCAGCGGTGCTCGACCAGGCGGGCGCCTGACCGGAACCGCCGCCGACGCCCCCGCGCCGGCCGGGGACACCAGGTACCGCGGGCGGTCCAGAGGGTTGACCTCGATGTGCGTCGTCCCGGCCGGGCGAAGAGGGGCCACTGACCGTGCCGTCGGAACGCGCGGCGCGATCTCCCGACGGCGCAGGACCTGGACCGCGACACAAGACCAGGGACGGGGCGGTCACCAGGGCCCCGATAGGCACAACCGGGGGGCATCACCCCTCGGCTGACTCCCGCCCCCTGCACCACCCCGAACTCACCGTGGCCTGGGCCAGCGCCGGGGGCCATGGACGCCGCCGCTCCCATGGACGCAAAGAACGCGCCCACAGGCAGCTTGCAAAACCGCCAAGAACGCGGTTTCGCACAGCGCCCACAGCCCATCCTCTTCCCCTTTCATCAAGATCCAAAGAGAAGACTCCGTGCTCTGCAGCAATCCTCGAAGCGCGCACCCGACCATGACCGAAGCTCGCACTACAGCCCTCGTCGCCGCCATGACAGATAATGTCGGTCAGCGTGCGCCGGCTCTCCGTAGCCCGCGCCAGGATCCCTGTTTCGATCCGCTGATTCGGTCGCCCGTCACCTCGGCTCACGTGCCGCCGCTTCAGGCTCATCTCTGGATTGGAACGGACTCCCCCCCGGAGCGAGCCCGTCTTCAGGCCTCGGTCACGACACGCAGGTGCCTCGATGGCGCCGTGCTGCTTGGCGAGCGTCGGGGGCCTGCGCGAATCCCGGTGGTCGGCGGGTCGCGCGTGCCCGTACACGTCTGGATGTGCGCGAGGTCGGCGCCCGCGTACCGGAGCTGGGTGCTTGCTCGAGGTGGCTCGGGAGGAGGCGCTGCGCCGGAGGGGACCGCCGGCGGCGAGCAGGTGAGGGTCGACCATGCCACCGAGGGGACGGTCACGAGTGAGACGGGCGGCTTCGGGCGGCGTTGGGTCCGATGCGCTGTGGGTCGGCACGTCGACCGACGGCGTCGACGGCCGGAAGGCGACCGACGCTGCTGCGGTGATGCGGCCGCCGACGCGGCTGGAGGGCTCCGGGGACTACACGCGCTCGGCCGGGCATCGCTGCTGCGGCCGAGCGTCGAGGTATGGTGGGTGGCATGACGTGACGGCGGGACGCCGAGACGGTGTCGGAATGGACGTCGGTGCCGGTCGTGTCGGATGGCGGCACGGGCCTGTTGGTCGACGAGCGGGTGCGGGTGCTGATCGTCGAGGGCCGAACGGTCTGCGAGCGGAGCATGGCGGTAGCAGGCACGGGCGAGCACGAGCACGACGGGAGCACCTTCACGTGCCGGGTGTTGTTCAGCCAGGATGCGGACGTGATTCCCCGGGTGCTGCGCGAGGAGGCATTCGACGTGACGGCTTGGCGCTGCGTGTGGACGGCCGTGACGACGTGCCCGCGATCCACGTGGAGCCGGCGTTCACGTCGGGCGAGCAGCCATCGTTCAAGAAGTCGCCTTGTTCAGTAATAATGAACATGATATATTCATGAACATGACCCGAGCAGCGGCCACGCCCGACCTCGACATGTACAGGCCTGCTCTGCGGATGTGGATGCCGGAGGCCGAGATTCGCGCGACAGGAAGCCGTCTGGCGCAGTTCGATGGCGTCGTCACCTGGAAGGCCGCAGGGGGCGTGGTTCGGTACCTTGTCGAGGAGAAGCGGCACCTCCGCCACCAGGACGTTGGGGTCGTAATCGAACAGTTGAACCGCCGCCGGGCGACCCTGGCCCCCGGCCAGGCGGGCGACAGGGTTCTTCTTCTTGCGCCGCACGTACGCGGACAACAGGCAGCCGCCTTCGAGCGTGCGGAGATCGACTACCTGGATCTCGCTGGTAACACTCATTTGCAGGGTCCGGGCTTGTTTGTTCACGTGGAGGGCCGCAAGCCGAAGCAAGATCTGCCTGCCGCGCCTGGCCGGCCGCAGAAGGGTTGGATCCGGACGGTCATGGCGGTCCTCATCCGACCAGGACTCGCCAATGCACCATACCGCGCTCTGGCGGACCAAGCAGACGTGGCCCTCGGCACGGTTGCCGGATGCATGAACGACTTGGCTGCGCGCGGGCTATTGCTCAAGGGGAAGAATGGCCGGAGAGTGGAAGACCGGCACGCGCTGGTGGCGTTGTGGGTACAAGCCTACATCGAAGGCCTGCGTCCCAAGCTGAAGGAGCGCCGGTTCCAAGTCCGGGCTAAGGAAAAACAGGAGATCTGGCCGCGGCTGCAGAAGGTGCTCGCCGAGCGTGCAGAGCCCTGGGTGCTGACAGGAGCCGACGCGGCCGAGCGACGCATGCGCTACTTTCGCGCGGACGAGACGGAGATTTACGCGCCGGTCCGCGTGCTCGAGGACCGCGACGCTCAGAAGGCGCTCGTCGCCCAGCCTGCGGCGCGAGGCGGGAACCTGCTGGTCATCGAGCCACCGGGTCCCCTGGCGATAGCCGGTGAGATCGTCGACAACCTTCCCGTCGCTCCAGGTCTTCTGGCCTACGCCGAACTGCGGTACCGAGGCACCGCGCAAGCGCTCGAGGCAGCCGAACTGATCTTGCCCAAGGTTCTCGACGATGCCGCGCGTTGATGCTCCCCACGTAATGCAGGTCATGGTCGACCTTGATCGCGGACTACGGGAGCTGGGGATCCCGTTTGGAATCGTGGGAGCGTTGGTCCCCGAACTTCTCCTGGAGGTTCAGCCGCCCAGCAAGACCAACGACGTGGACGTATGTGTCGTCGTCGAGGGACTCGCGGATTTCGACCGGTTGAAGGACCGGCTTGCAAAATACGGGTTCAGGCGCACACGCGTCCCGCATCGCCTGGACCATCGCGACGGGGTTGGGCGGACATCTTGCCGTTCAACGAAGCGATCGCGCGAGATGGGCTGGAACTCGAAGAAGGGCTCGTCTTGAACATGGCTGGTTTCGGCTACGTCGTGCCCAATGCTGTTTCCGTTTCAATCGAAGGTGGGCCGACGCTGCCAGTGGCACCGTTGCCGCTTCATGTTCTGCTCAAGCTGGTGGCGTTCAGCGATAGGCAAGAGCCCAAGGACCTCGCCGGTGTCCTCCATTGCCTCAAACACTACATTGAAGACGATGAGCGGCGCTACGGCGTCGATCACAACGGAGAAGGTGTGCCCTACTAGTACACCGGCGCTTACGTGGTTGGTGTCGAGGCGCGGCCCTTTCTGGAAGAGCCCCTCGGCGAAGTCGTCAGGGCGGTCCTTGAGCGATTCGACAGCCCGGACGCGCCCGTCATCGGAGTCGTGGCTGGAGAGACGGGCAGGATTATGGCGGAAGATCAGTACCGACTTGAGATCTTCGAGCTCTTCCGCTGGTATCGTCTCGGATCTGGCCTGTGAAGACGAACCCTCGCCAGTCAGAAGGGACGGCTGTGCGCCCGTCGAACGCAGCAGAACTCGGCACCACCAGCCAGACTGGCAGGCGATTCGGATTGCGGGGTCGGCAGCGCCTCGTCGTCCTCGTGGATCGCCGCGTCGCTGGCCGACGACGCGGAGATCGCAGGCGGCCGGGGCGGGCATGGGTGGCATGGGTGGCATGCGCGGCATGGGCGGCGCGATGGGCATGGGCGGCGTGAGCGCGACCGGCATGGGCGGCATCGGCATGGGCGCCATGGGCATGTCCAGCATGGGCGGCATGTCCAGCATGGGCGGTATGGGCGGCATGACGGGCGGGATGGGCATGGCGGGACAGCAGCCGCAGATGGGCTACGGATCGGTGGGAGATGGGCACGAGACCGGCCTGTTCGGCACGATGGTGGGCCATGACCCGCTGTCGAACTCCGAGTTCGAGCTGAACCGCGAGAGCCGCGGCGGCATGCTGTCGCTATGGAGCCGCAGCTCGCGGTCGCACTTCACCGGACTGGAGGACGCGTTGTCGCTCAACGGCGACGTCCGAACGACGATGTTCGGGGGCGACTACTCGCGCGGTGCGCTGACGGTGGGCCTGTCGGTCGGCCGCACGCTCGGCCTGGGCGGCTACAGCGGCCCGAGCGGCGGGCAGATGAGCACGTCAATGACCGGGTTCTACCCGTGGGTGGGCTACCAGGTCACCGACAAGGTCTCGGTGTGGGGGGTGACCGGCTACGGCAGCGGGGCGCTGAGCCTGACGCCGGACGGCGCGTCGGCGCTCGAGACGGGCGTGTCGATGGCGATGTCGGCCGTGGGGACGCGGGGCGAGCTGATCGGCTCGCGGGCCACCGGCGGGTTCGCGCTGGCGTTCAAGACCGACGCGCTGTGGGTGGGCGCGGCCAGCGAGCTGCTCGACGGCGCGACCGGCCGGCTAAACGCCTCCGAGGCCGGGGTGACGCGCGTGCGCACGGCGCTGGAGGGCTCGCGGGGCTACACGGTCGGCGGCGGCCGGCTGTCGCTGACGCCGAGCGTCGAGGTCGGGGGGCTGCGGCGCGACGGCGGCGACGCCGAGACGGGCGCGGGCATGGACGTGGGCGGCGGCCTCGCCTTCTCCGACACCGTCACGGGACTGTCGCTGGACGTGTGGGTGCGGACGCTGGTGGTGCACCAGGCCGAAGGGTTCAGCGATCGGGGGATGTCGCTGTCGCTGGGGTGGGACCCGACGCCGTCGAGCCCGCTGGGCCTGACCGCGAAAGTGGCCCCGTCGTGGGGCGGGCAGGCGCGCGGGGCTGAGGCGCTGTGGGGCAACCAGATGGCCTACGGCATGGGCTCGCGCCAGATGTACGGGTCCGGCGAGCAGGTCGACGCGGAGGTGGGTTACCGGCTGCCGCTGGGCGTCCGCTTCGTGGGGACGCCGCGCGTCGGCTTCAGGAGCTCGGAGCATGGCCGGGAGTACCGGTTCGGCTATGCCCTCGGGGTGCTCGACCAGGGGAGCGTGAACTTCGAGCTGGGCATCGACGGGCACCATCGTGAGAGACCGATGCAGGGCGGCGCGGACAAGGGGTTCCTCGGCCGGGCCACGCTGGGATGGGGAGGCGGCTCCGGAGGCAGAGCCGGGCGCGGCGTGCATGGGCCGCCTTCGAGCAGTTGGTGGAGGGGCACCACGTCCGATGACGCGGTGAGCTTGATCGCCTGCGCGTGCGTCGACCTCCGCGACCCGGATCCGGCCGGCGGTTCAACAAGCCCGGCGTCAAGACGGCTGCCGTCAACAGCGAGGAGCAGCTGGGGGTTCCGGCGCCGCACGGGACGCGCCAGCAGCCGGGCAGCCTGCGCTTCGAGCTGGGCGTCGATGCGCAGCGGACGGAGAGCGCGATGCAGGGCGGGGCCAGTAACGGGTTTCTCGGCAAGGCCTCGCTGGGCTGGTGAGCGGTGGGCTCCAGAGCGAACCGAGCGCTTCGCGCGAGCTTCCATGGGCGGATTCCAGTACTTGGCGGACGGGCACCACGTCGATGATGCGGGGAACCTGATCGTCTGCACGTACGTCGACTTCCGCGACCCGGCGGAGCGGTTTCCGATCACCGCCCTGCGGAAGGCGTCGTCGAAACGGCACGCGATTCCGGGCTGCGGGACGATCCGGATCTCGAAGCCGGCCTGCTTCCTCGACCAGGGCGAGGGACTCGCCAGCGACGGCGAGGTCCACCACGGCACGAACGGCTGGGTCTACTGCGCGTCGATCGAGCCGGAGAGGGCCGAGGAGCAGGCCGCGTGGCGCACGGCCATGCCGGCTGGCCGCGACGCCGTCTCGCCCATCGGCCGGCCGCGGGCTTTCGCGCGGGCGCTCGGGGCGATGGTTGCCGAGCAGGCAGGACCGCGCGGGGGGATCGTCCTGCTGCGGACCACGGTGGACGAAAACGCGTTCCGCACGGTCCACCGAAGCCAGACGGTTTACCACGGCCCCGTCGTCTACGCGGAGGACCCCGTCCGGCGGCTGGA
Organism: Vicinamibacterales bacterium; assembly: GCA_965206705.1. Lineage (GTDB taxonomy): Bacteria > Acidobacteriota > Vicinamibacteria > Vicinamibacterales > UBA8438 > JAJEEA01. The sequence goes on from CBDBKJ010000005.1 coordinate 791,584, forward strand.
GCGGGCGTCGACGGACCTGGAGTTGTTGCTGCTGCTTGTGTTGCTAAAGCACGCGGCATACCGGGCGCAGCGCGAGTACCGGTTCGTGGTGTGGACGGAGGAGGAACCCGAGGTGGATCGGGTTGATCTCACGGTGGCGGCCGCGCTGGTGGACGCCATGCAGAGACTCCGACAGGAGCCTGCAGCCAGCGGCGTTGTGCAGGCCGGCCTGGAGGAGTCCTCGGCGGCAGCGCTGGCTGAAGTCGCAGCGCCAGAGGAGCGCGTCGAGCCGCTGCCCGCTGGCGCCAAGCCGGACAACCCGGCCTTCGCGCCGCGGCGTTCAGGGGTCGATGTGCTGCCGGCGGATCTGCGCGAGCGGACCATGGCCAATGCGGCGCTCGACGCGTTGCGAAACGCGGTTACCAGGTCCCATGCGGAGGGCCGGCAGGATGCCGTCGCCGCTGCGAGGCACGCGGAGCCAATCGTGCAGTTCCTCTGCTCGGCCTACGGTGGCGGCATCGCCGACGTTCGGGTGAGCGACGACAATTCGATCGTAATCACGGCCACACTGGCGGGCGGTAGCCCGGTGGAGGCAAGCATCGCGGTGGGGCCGGAGGGCAACTGCGCATGCAAGATAAGCGTCGGCGACACGCATCGTGCGGCCAGGGCGCTGGATGTGCGGTCGTTCGAGGAGCTGCTGAGAAACTGCCTGACAGAGGCCGGCGTGCGCCTTCGGGGCCGTGACGCGTAGATCCACAGGCCGAAAGCAAGGGCAGGGCCATGGTCATGACGCCCGTCGAACGCGGGCTACTCCCCGTGCTTGGATTCGGTCCTTGCCGTACGCTGGTAGGCGATGCTGCATCTCAGCCCGTCACCTCGGCCGCACGCCTTAGCTGCGGTCGAAACGGCGGACACGATCCCCCAGGGATGGCAGCCACACGCAAGCCCCGTCGCCCGCCGCGCCGGCTCGAGGACCCCAGCGGACCGCGACGGTCGGGGTCCGCGAAGGGTAACCGACGCTACGGAGGCCCGGCACGGTGGTGCCGATTTTCACGCGTCGGTCGCGATTGCGTGAGAACCCCGATGGCCTGAGGCAGCTAAGCCAAGGGGTAGACACACGATGTCGACGGGACACAAGAAGGTGAACAGGATTCACGTACTCTACAACGCAAACCATCCGCCCTACCTGTATGGCGCGGTACAAATCGTGGACGGCGACGTCACGAATCTGCGCAGCGAGCGGCCGTTTGTGATATCCAAGAGGCGTCCAGGTGCCCCAGAAGTTGTCTACGGGACCGTAGTGAGAGTAATCGAGAAGATACACACGCAAGTGAGTAGACTTGACGACTTCCGTTCGAGAACGCAGCGGGCGCTGCGCGCCGCGGGAGTCGTTCCTCAAGACCCAGAGGCCTCGCTGCTTCCCGACTCAGTTGTTTCCGACAAGATCATCGATGAACAAGAGGACCTCATTGAAGAAGTGCTGCAAGCCGTATCTGTTCACATCCGAGTGTTATCCGAAGTCCTGCCGAACAAGTGTAGGCAGCGTGAAGTGCCAGTGCACGACTACGACGACAGCATTGTAGCTACGATCAGACTTGATCAAATTGCCGACCTACTCCTTCACAACCGGTACGTGTTGGTGAGGAGTCCTCATGTAGTCGATCTACTTTCCGATAAGCAGTTCATGTCCAAGACACCTCAAATGGGTCTAAAAATAGACTTCACGGAGTATATTGCCGAAGTCGGCAAAACGGTGCAGGGAATCACTGTGAAGGATCTCGTCGGCAAATTGTGGGGAATGACAAAGGCTCTTACGCCATCATCGAGCATTAGGGACATAATCTTCCTGATACAGAATCTGTATACCTTGGGCGGGGCAGTGCTGGGAACGGACGTGCCTGTAGAGGCAGGCCCTCTGAAGACCGTACTGGACAGGGTGGGAACCAGGCATCTCCAGCGCCTGCGGACGAAGACCAGCGGGCCCCGGCGGCAGACCCCCGTCACGCTAACCTTTACCACACCACGGTTCTACCTGGAGTCCGACCTCGACAACAAGCAAATCCGCGTCGAAATGAATGTCAACGGTCATCCGGAACGGCTAGTGATGGGCAACGAGAAGTTCTTTGCGGAGGTCTCGGCGGAATCGGGTAACGGAGCACTCTACACTGCCTGGCCGCGTTAGTGTTAGGGATCGGTATGGTGCCCACCCACGTCCGCGCCAAGCGGGTCGTATAAGGTATGATTCGATAGGAGGAACTGGGAGTCTGTCACCCGCGAGGTTCAACAGCCCTCGGGACAACCCCTACGCTTACCTGTCATGCGCCAGTCGCCGGGGTCGTCATTACCTCGCAGATCCTCGGCGCGGCCAGATTCTGGCGTACGATCTCGCGGTGAATAAACGGAGCTATCTCCGCCAAATAATCCAATGCATAGATGCCCCTACAGTACGGCTCTAGGCGCGAGTGTCGTCCCTGGATACAGATATCGTCGTTTAGCCTTAACCGATCAATAGTACTCCAGGCCTGAGCCGTCAGCGCGTCGCCGAGGCCGCCGGAAGGCTGGACCTGCAGGGATGGAAAATCGATAGCAAAGACGCCGTTGTCGAGCCAAAACGGATCCAATACGTCTACATACTCCCGCTTGCGGGCGTTCATGCGACCGCATACCAGCCGAAAATTGCTCCAATCGTAGGCTAGGCGGGGCGCCGCGGATTTCGGAACAAAGTGCTCAACGGTTGTCCAGCCCGTGTCGCCTTCGATTCTGTGACAAGTGTACGCGCAGATCCCCCAGTACGCATTGTATAAGTCTCCCGCGGCGCGACGCCAGTAGGGGTGTCGGTCCAGGTCCTTGGATGTGGCGTGCGGGTTAGCGGCGAGAAACAACTCTCCTGGCTGCTTCACCTTAGCTGCAAAGGTAGGCGGTTCGTCCTGTTCCTCGACGCGAATCACTGCGTCCCTCCAGAATGCGTCTTGGCGAAATAACGCCATCTAGGCCAAAAGTCGTCGTCGTCTCTAAGAACCCGGCCGAGTTCCTCATCGGTTGCGATGACTTCTGCTGGCTCAGGGTTCGACGACAATTGAAGCGCCTTGGCACGCTCGATAGCCACTTCGGCACGTATAGAGCGCGCATGCGCCAGCCCGAATATTTCGGAACGCAACCAGGAGTCAACGGTGCCGAATTTCGCAAAGTCGAAGCGTTCGATGTCAACATAGTCATCGTTGAGGGCCAAATGGTGAAGGGAATCGTTCTCATGGTCGAAGATAGGTTCAGTAGACGCCAATACAAGCGGGGAGTGCGTGGCTATGTGCAATTGCGTTGTGAGTTCGCCAGCCAGAGCGTCCACAGCAGAGAGCAAACTCGGAACGATGGAGCGCTGCCAGTGTGGATGTAGGTGTGAGTCGATCTCGTCCACAATCAGAACCAAGCGATCCTGGGGATTCCTACCAGCCATCTTCGCCTGCCGTTGGTGTCGGAACCACGTCCATATGATTACATACACGAGTCCGACAATCCGTTGCACACCGGCCGACGAATGGACAAATGGAATAGTCCCATAGGGCATCCGAAGCGCCGGCATCTCCCGCTCGTCACCAGGCATCTGAGTGGGCTCATCTACGTCCAATTGCTGACCGCCAGGTGGCGAAAGCGTGTGGAGGCATTGAACAAACGCGCCGAAGATCTCATCGAACCGACTACTTCGAGTTTGCCAGTCGACCCAGTCGGACAGCAAGCCGTTGCATATCGAAACACGTTGGCCTTGATCGTTGAGACCGGATTTGCCGTGCCAAAGGCTACTCCTGTCAAGGGCAATCGTCACGGAATGCGGATCACGAATGCTCTTGCCTGAGGATGCGGGATCCCAAATCACATAGGAACCGTCATGCCGACAGTAAATGGCAAGTCCACCGAGGCGCTCAGAGACGGATGTGACGGGCAGCCACGACTGCTGGTCAAAAGTGTACTTAAACGCAAAATCGCGTTGGCGACCGGAAGCGTTCAACGAGAATCGGATGCGGGGCAGAGAGCGCCGGGCATCTCGACGGGGCTCTGCAGGGTATTGGTTCCATGCACCGGTGATCGCCCACCAGGCGCAGTCCAGCAAGAACGTCTTGCCGAGGCTGTTGTCTCCGGTGATTAGATTTAGTCGTGGTGTTGCGCGGTAGTGCAGTGCCAGTGCAGGTCCGACCTCCCGCATGTCGAGTGAACGGATAGTGATGGAATCGCCGTGGCTTTCTCCGGGTGGCCAGCCAATGGTGCGAAAGAGCGTTCGGTCGGGCAAGCGGTGGGAAGAAGTTGAGAGATGTTCTACAGTTTCTAGATTAAAAAGTCCGTGTTCCTCGGGATGTATATGGAACTCGTGTAGAAATTGGTCGATGAGGATAGTCGGAGTAGAGTAAGGGTCGTTTCTGTACAACCATGCGGCCAGATGAAGTACGGGAATTGGCGCGGTGTGGGCCCGGGTTTGGAGGCCAAGGAGGATGTCGACGTAGTTCGGCCGCCATCCCCATTTGGAGCCCTTCTTCGTGTGAAGAATGGCGGACCCAAAGGTGTCGACGGTGATGCGCTGGAGGGCACCGCTTGGGTACTTGTGCGTCACCCATCTGTTGGAAGGGTTCGATGTGATGAAGGGATTGTAATAGCCGGAATAACTCTTGCTGGGCTTGTAGTGTTTCTGGAGAAAATCTCTCATTGTGGAGGAAAAGTTGAGATCTGTCTGGTTTCCGACGGGAAGTCGGCGGGCTTTGAATGCGAGAAAGGTCATGCCAAAATAGGGATGGACCCTCTTGAGGCGGTCAAGGGACTCGCGGATCTGGTGGGCGGAGAGCCAGTGATTTGGCATGGCTGAGGCTAGGGAGCGGGCGGTCAAATGGTCTCGAGCGAGCGGGCCATATATTCGCAGAACTCTGTCTTCAGGTCGACGCCTACCGCAGACCGGCCGGATTCAACGGCGACCTTTAGGGTCGTGCCTGTTCCGGCGAACGGATCGAGCACTTCGCCGTCTTCTGGACAGCCGACGTCGAGGCATTTGCGAACGAGGTCTTCAGGAAAAGACGCGGAATGTAGCCCTTTATTGGGTCGTGGTCGTGCAGATATAGTCCACACGTCTTCTTCGGAATCCAAGGCGGATCGGTTGAAGGTGTATCGGGGGGATTTGGTAAACATAAAGACCATTTCGTACGTGCGCCACGGACGGTCCTTGGCGGTAGGCTCGGGCATCGGTGCCTCGCGTCGCCAAACGATAGGGGAACGTAGGATCCATCCTCTATTTATCATTTCAAGTGACACGCGCCAGGGAATGCCGATGAGAGTCTTCCGAGGAACGCCAAGACCGGAGGCATCGACGGCGCGTAGACCGAATCGGCGAGCGCGGTTTTTCCTATCGCGTCCCTTGGGCTGGCCCTTGGCAGAGTAGTAGGTGTCAGCCAGGTTGAGGAAGAGAACGCCATGCCGGCTCAAGACGCGGCGGACCTCGTCCATCGTGTCAGCTATCGCGGTTACATAGCCGGAGATGGAGGCTTCTAGGCCGATCTGGTCGGCGACTTGATAATCCCGTTGCCAGTAGTACGGAGGAGAGGTTACGACGCAGGCAAAACGGTTGTCGTCGAGAGTGCGGAGCACCTGCCGGGAGTCGCCACGTATGACGCACCAGTGGAGGCCGGCGGTTGTGTCGCCGGCCCATTCGTTGAGGCCCGGCGGCTTTAGGGGCGGAGCGGACGGGGTGTGGGTGTCGACGATGGGGTCAGGCAGCATGGGGGTTTGGGACCTGGAAGGGGAGGTCTCGGTGTTGGTGGCGAGGGTGAGGCGGCGTCGGGGCATGGGCATGGCGTGTGTGCGGGTCGTTCGTCGGGGATTATACGTCGGGTGGGGGTGGGGCTGGGAGGCGCGGGTGCAAGGGGAAGGTGTCGGCGGTAGGAGCGGCGGCGCGGTGAACGGGGTGGTGGGACGAGCCGGGAGGGGATCGTCGCGCGTGTGAGGCGTCGATGTGCGGAGGGTGAGGCCGTCGGGAATTCGGGTGGTGGTGGAGGGGGATGGGCGGCGGCGCGCGGGACGGTCGGGGAGCTGTGGTGGCGGGCGCGGTTGGACGGGTTGTGCGCGGTTCGGTGGGGAGCCTCTGGCGTCTGCGCGGAGATACGGTCGGCTCGGGAGATGGAAGGTCGGTGGCGCGAGAGTCGCGGTAGCGGTGAAGCGGGGGCCTCGGGTGCGACCGGAGTCGGCGCGACGGGGAGGCTTCGGGTCGGAGGAAGCGTGTTGCGGGAAAGTAGTCACGGGGCCGCACGGAGTGGCGGCGGCGAAGGGTGCGGGGAGTCGGAGGGTGAGGACAGGGGACTGCCAGCCGTACTGCCAGCCGTTTCGGGTTTTGCCAGCCGTTTTCGGACCCGTTGGGACCTGTTCGGATCGCTGGGTTGGCCAACAAATACGGGGTGTTGTGAGGTTTTTGGCGAAGACCGGAACGGATTACGAATCAGCTGCTCTACCAACTGAGCTACGCCAGCGTGTGGGCGAGAAGTGCTGACTTGCGTGGACGTCAGGAGTGGCCGCCCGCCCGTCTCTGCGAGTCGAACGAGGTCTGAGCCTGACACGGCAACCCGCGGCCGGGACGATGCGGGCACGGCCGTCGCTCACCCCCGTTGTCCCCCTATTGTAGCCGGTTGCGGCGCGGTGTGCACCACCGGAGGCGACGGGCGGCAGGGCCGGTTGCCGCGCCTCGCTCGGGCTCGCGTCCGCGGGCTCGGGACGCGCCGCGGGGCCGGCTCACGGCGAGGGCCTGGGGAGCGCCTCCCGGTGGCACTGCACGCAGCTCGTGACCATGGTCATGTACGCGGTGGAGACCTGGTCGAAGTCGCCCGCCGACGCGGCCCCGGCCAGGTCGCGGACGGCGTCCTGGAACTCGCCGGCATTTCGGAGATACGCGGGCGTCGGCGACGTCATCCAGGAGGCGGTCTCGCTGAGCCGCAGCAGCTCGGCGGCATCACGCTCGACCGCCGGCAGTCGGGCGAGCACGACGGCCTCGAAGAGCTGCTGGGCGCGCTCGAGCTTCTGCCGCATGAGGATGCGGAGGTCGCTCTGGGCCGAGGCGGGAGCGGCGGGCGCCGCGAGCAGGGCGAGCAGGGCGCTCGTGCCGGCGATGGCGGCGAATCGTCGGGTCCTTCGGTGAATCATCTGGTCTCGTCTTCGGGCCGTTCGTGCGGTCTGCGTCTCTGCCGAGGCGGCGGGGCGTCGCTTCCGGCGGCGATTTCGGGACGCTTCAGAATGTACACGATCGGGATGTCGGGGCCGGAGCAGAACCGGCGCCTCACCGACCCGGGGGCGACGCGGGTTCGACTACGACGGCCGCCTCGGGTTGGACGGAGGTGCGCGGCAGGCGGTACACTGGCGAGTTACGGTGCCGCCCGGGAGGGCGCGCGGGGCCGGTGGCTCGCCGGGTGGCCGCGCGTCCGGCAGCGGCGGCGGATCTCGCATGTCAGAATCGGCAGCCACGAAAGGGCATCTCGTCATCCGGGGCGCCCGTACGCACAACCTCAAGAACATCGACCTGACGCTGCCCGCGGGGCGGCTGATCATCGTCACGGGGGTCAGCGGGTCGGGGAAGTCGTCGCTCGCCTTCGACACCATCTACGCCGAGGGGCAGCGGCGGTACGTGGAGTCGCTGTCGGCCTATGCGCGGCAGTTCCTCGAGCGGATGGAGAAGCCGGACGTCGACCGCATCGAGGGCATCTGCCCGGCGATCGCGATACGGCAGAAGAACAGCGTCCGCAATCCGCGGTCCACGGTGGGCACGACCACCGAGATTCACGATTATCTGCGTCTGTTCTTCGCGCGGGTCGGCCGCACGATCTGCCGGCAGTGCGGGTGCGAGGTGGTCCGCGAATCGGCGGAGGCGGCGGCGCGCGAGCTCGCGGCCCTGCCGGCGGGGACTCGGCTGCTGCTGGGGTTCGACTGCGCGGTGGACGACGCGGACGCGGTGGTCCCCGATGGGGGCGCCGATAGGGACGGGTCGGAGCCGGGGGGGCGGTCGGAGCCGGAGGACGGGTCGGAGCCGGGAGCGCGGCAAGAGCCGGGGGAGCGGTCGGAGCCGATCGAGGGGTTGGCGTTGGGGAAGCAGTCGGAGCTGGCGGAGCGGTCTGCGGACGCCCCGGCTGCCGACCCGGGCGATCGGGTATCGGCGGCCATCGCGGGCCTGCGCAAACGCGGGTTCGGCCGGATGATCGTCCCGGACGAAGACGACCCGGACAACCCGCACGGCCGAGTGGTGCGCCTCGACGAGGTCGACCCGGCCCGGCTCGCGGGGCGGCGGTCGCTGCGCATCGTGCTGGATCGGGTGCGGGTCGGCCCGGACCTGCTGGGGCGGATGACCGACTCGATCGAGACGGCGTACCTCGAGGGTGGCGGCTCCGCGTTCGCCCTCGAGGTCGACGCCGACGGGCGCCCTGCGGACACGTCGGAGCACCGGTTCAGCGAGCGGTTCGAGTGCCGGACCTGCGGGATCGGCTACGAGCCGCCGCAGCCGCGCCTCTTCTCGTTCAACAATCCATTCGGGGCGTGTCCCACCTGCCACGGCTTCGGCAACGTGATCGAGCTGGACCTGAATCTGGTGGTGCCGGATCGGAGGAAGTCGATTCGGCAGCAGGCGATCGAGCCGTGGAGCAAGCCCGAGTACCGCCCGCAGCTGGCCAGGCTGACGCGCGCGGCGCAGGACGGCGCGGTCCGGCTGACCACCCCCTGGTGCGAGCTGACCGACGCGGAGCGGCACTTCGTGGTCGAGGGCGACGACGCCGGCTATCCGGGCATCCGGGGGTTCTTCGGGGCCCTTGAAAAGAAGAAGTACAAGATGCACGTCCGGGTGTTCCTGAGCCGGTACCGCGGGTACATGACCTGCCCCGGGTGCGACGGGACCCGGCTGCGGCCGGAGGCGCGTGGGGTCCAGGTCGCGGGGCGGACCATCGACGAGGTCTGCGCCTTCACGGTGGTCGAGGCGGCCGGGTTCTTCGAGGGCCTCGCGCTGACCGAGAGCGAGCAGACGGTCGCGGATCGGCTGGTGCGGGAGATCCGGCGGCGGCTGTCCTTCCTGCGCAACGTCGGCCTCGACTATCTGACCCTCGACCGCCTGTCGTCGACGCTGTCGGGCGGGGAGGCGCAGCGGATTAACCTGGCGACGGCCCTGGGCTCGGCCCTGGTCGGCACGCTCTACGTCCTGGACGAGCCTTCGATCGGCCTGCATCCGCGGGACAACGAGCGGCTCATCGCCATCCTGCGGCAGCTGCGCGACCAGGGCAACACGGTGCTGGTGGTGGAGCACGACGCCGACACCATCCGGACCGCCGACGTCGTGGTCGATCTGGGGCTGGGGGCGGGAGAGCAGGGAGGCCGGGTCATCCACGCCGGGTCGTTCGACACCCTGCTGGAGGAGCCGCAATCGCTGACCGCCAAGTACATGCGGGGCGACCTGACGATTCCGCTCCCCGCGAGCCGCCGGAAGCACCCGCCGCTGGCGATCCGGGTGACCGGGGCCCGCGAGCACAACCTGCGGGGCATCGACGTCGATATTCCCCTGAATACGCTGACCTGCGTCACCGGGGTCAGCGGGTCGGGGAAGTCGACGCTGGTGCACGACGTCGTGTACGCGGCCATCAAGCGGCAGAAGGGGGCCTGGGACAAGCGGATCGGGCGCCACGACCGTCTCGAGGGCGCAGAGCTGGTGAACGACGTCACGCTGGTCGACCAGAACCCGATCGGCCGTACGCCGCGGTCGAATCCGGTCACCTATCTGAAGGCGTTCGACCCGATACGCGAGCTGTTCTCGCACACGCGGGACGCCCGCGCCGCCGGCCTGACCCCCGGCCACTTCTCGTTCAACGTGCCGGGCGGCCGGTGCGACGGATGCGAGGGCGAAGGCGTGGTGCGGGTCGAGATGCAGTTTCTCGCCGACGTGTTCGTGCCCTGCGACGAGTGCGGCGGGCGCCGGTTCAAGCCGCAGGTGCTCGACATCAAGTACCGCGGCTGCGGCGTCGACGGGGTGCTCGACATGACGGTGCGCGAGGCCCTGTCGTTCTTCGCCGGGGCGCCGAAGATCGTCCGCCGGCTGCGTCTGCTCGACGAGATCGGGCTGGGCTATCTGCGGCTGGGTCAGCCCGCGACGACCCTTTCGGGGGGCGAGGCGCAACGCATCAAGATCGCCTCGCATCTCGCCGCCCGCAAGACCGACCGCACCCTCTACATCCTCGACGAGCCGACGACGGGACTGCACTTCGACGACGTCGCCAAGCTGCTGGCCGCGTTTCGCAAGCTGCTGCAGGCGGGCAACAGCATCCTCGTCATCGAGCACAACCTCGATGTCATCAAGTCGGCCGACTGGGTGATCGATCTGGGACCGGAGGGCGGCGCGGCGGGCGGCGGAATCGTCGCCGCCGGCACCCCCGAGCAGATTGCCATGACCGACGGGTCGCACACCGGCCGCTATCTGCGCCCGGTCCTGGCCGGCGAGCCGGTGTCCACGGTCGAGGGGCTTATCTGATGCCGCCGGCGGTGTGGTACGATCCCGCCTTTGTATCCTGCGTTCACGGAATGTCTGGGCGGACCGATGCGCGGTCCGCACGTTGCATGGTCGTCATGGAATCGATTCAAGCTACACGCCTGCGCAAGGGCATGCTGGTCAAGCACAACGATGATCTCTACCGCGTGATGGACGTCACGCACCTGACTCCGGGCAAGGGGAAGGCGTTCGTGCAGTCGCGGATGCGGAGCGTGAGGGCGGGCACCCTGCTCGACCACAAGTTCCGGTCGGCCGAGGTCGTCGAGCGGGCGGCCCTCGACGATCGCGAGATGCAGTTCACGTATCGCGACGGCGACGCGTTCCACTTCATGGACCTCGAGACCTACGAGCAGCTCGAGATGAGGGCCGACACCCTCGGCGACTCGGTGAACTACCTGCTGCCCGAGGCGACGATACGGATCTCGATGTTCGAAGGCGAGGCGGTCGGGCTGGACATGCCGATGTCCGTCGAGCTCGCGGTGCAGGAGACGGCGCCGGCCATCAAGGGCGCCACCGCGAACGCGCAGCTCAAACCGGCGACCCTCGAGACGGGGCTCGTCGTGCAGGTGCCGCCGTTCATCAGCAACGGCGATCGGATTCGCGTGAACACCGAAACCGGCGAATATCAGTCGCGGGCCTGATCGCCCGCGAGCGGGGGGGCGGATCGGTGGGTGCCGGGGAGCTGTTTCCCAGTTTCGTCGATTCGGTCCTGCCCGCCGCGCTGTGGCTTCTCGGCGCGGGGTTCCTGATCGCCAATCTCCGGTTGCTGGGGCGGTTCCTATGGTTCCTGCACCTGCGTTCGACCGCGGTCCTGACGTGGCCGGGCCGGCGCACGTCCTTCTACGGCGTGTCGCTCGGGTTCGGGATTCTGCTCGGCGCCCTCGCGTTCATGAAGCTCGTCGTCTGGGACCGTCCGCTGGCCGACGCGTTCGTCGAGACGATGGCGTTCATCTACTACGGCTACGCCTTCCCCCTGAGCCTGCGCATCGGCCGCGGCTTCTACGACGCCGGCGTCTGGTCCGACAAGGGGCTCGTGCCGTACGGGCGCATCGGTGGCCTGTCGTGGAAGGGGGAATCCGAGCCGAGGCTGGTGCTGATCGACCGGGTGCGCAACCTGGTCCGGCATCTCGACGTGCCGCGAGAGCACTACGGCGAGGTGCGCCGTCTCCTGCGCGACAAGATCGCGGCCAACGACATCCGCTTCGAGGGGACGGGACTCGATCTCGGTTTCGACGAGCGGGAAGTGGTTTGACGCCTAGCGGAACCGCTCGAGGATGATGCCGATCAGGCCGGGCCCGCTGGCGGTGGGATCGCCGATCCAGCCGGGCGGGGTGAGCCAGACGAACGCGAGAATCGCGATCACCATGAGGTCGTACTGCCACGTGGCCCGGTCGAACGTCCAGAACAGGGCATGCCAGACCGCCCGCGCCGGCAAGGTCAGGAGTCGGGCCATCGCTACTGCGCTCCCGCTTCCTGGGTGTTGAGCGCCCGCCACGTGAAGTAGATCCGGTCGAGCACGGTGACGACCGACAGCACCAGGATCACCCAGAGGACGGCGCCCATCCGGTTCGTGAACGCCCCGATCATCACCAGGACGATGCGTTCGGGACGCTCCATGAACCCGACCTTGCACTTCTCGATCATGGACTCGGCCCGGGCCCGCGTATAGCTCGTCATCACCGAGAACATCATCGCGAAGGCGGCAATCATGACGTAGTCGGTTCGCCCGAGCTGGGCGTACAGATAGATGACGCCGATGAACAGCGACAGATCCGAGAACCGGTCCATCACCGAGTCCCAGAACCCGCCGAACCGCGAAGCCTGCTTCGTCGCCTCGGCCACCTTCCCGTCGATGAAGTCGAAGATGTTGGCGACCAGCATGATGAAGCCGGCCGTGATGAAGGACCCTTGCGCGAAGAACCAGGCCGCGATGAAGTTGATGAACACCCCGACCAGCGTGAGCACGTTGGGATGGATGCGCAACGCGACGCACGCCCGGATGATGGCGCGGAGCGGGAACATGCAAGCGGCGCCGATGGCACCTGTGAACGTCATGGCGGGAGATAGGGGCGCTGGCATACCGCCGGTGCGCCAGCCGCCCGGTCGGCGCACGTCCGACGGCACGAACCTCACAGCTTACCATGGCCATTCGTGATCTCAAGAAGCGGATCGCGGCGCTGCCGGAGCAGCCGGGGGTCTATCTGTACCTCGACGACGGCGGCGAGACGCTGTACGTGGGCCGGGCGCGCTCGCTGCGCGCCCGGGTGCGCAGCTATCTGGGGGCCTACGGATCGAGCCCCAAGACCGACGCGCTGCTCGACGAGGTGACCCGGCTGGAGGTCATCGTCACCGATTCGCTGGTCGAGGCCCTCGCCCTCGAAGCCCATCTCATCAAGCAGCGATCGCCCCGGTTCAACATCCTGCTCCGCGACGACAAGAACTACCCGTACCTGCAGCTGACGACCGGCGAGGCGTTTCCCCGGGTGCTCGTGGCGCGGCGGGTGGCGCCCCGCGACGGGCACACCTACGCGGGGCCGTTCCTGCCCGCGACCCTGGCGCGGAAGACGATGTCGCTGACCCACAAGCTGTTCGGCATCCGTTCGTGCAACGAGGTCATCAACGGCCGCCGGGGGCGCGCCTGCCTGGAGTACGACATCAAGCGGTGCATCGCGCCGTGCGTCGACAGCCTGTGCACCCCCGAGCAGTACGGCGAGGCGGTCGAGCACACGAAGCTGTTCCTGGAGGGCCGGAACGACGAGCTGATCGCCGATCTGAAGCGGCGGATGCGGGAGGCCTCGGACGATCTGCGGTACGAAGAGGCGGCCCAGACCCGCGACGCGATTGCGACGGTCGAGACGTTGCGGGACCGGCAGCAGAAGATGTCGTCGGTTCGGCTGGGCGACCGCGACGCCTTCGGCGTGAAGATCGGGCCGTCGGGCGCGATCATCCAGGTGTTCCAGATGCGGGGGGGGCGGGTCATCGAACGGGTCGAGCTGGCCGCCGACGTGCCGGCGGGGGCGGGGTCGGCGGAACGGGAGACGGTGCAGGCGGCGGTGCAGCAGTTCTACGAGGCGCGTACCGCCCCCCCCGAGGTGCATCTGCCGGTCGAGATCGACGAGCCGGAGGTGCTGGCGAGCTGGCTGGGCGAGCGGGCGGGGCGGAAGGTGCGGATCACCGTCCCGAAACGCGGCGAGAAGCGGGGGCTGCTGGATCTCGCCACCCGCAACGCGGCGCTCGCCTACCGGTCGCGCTACAGCGACGAGGCCCGCACCGGCGCCGCCGCCCTCGACGAGCTGCGGGTGGCGCTGGGGCTGCCGGCCGCGCCCCGGCGCATCGAGTGCTTCGACATCTCCACCCTCCAGGGGGCGGAGACCGTCGGCTCGATGGTCGTCTGCGAGGACGGCCGCGCGGTCCGCAAAGAGTACCGGAAGTACCGGGTGCGGGGCACGAGCTGGGGCAAGGAGCGCACCGCGCTGCCGGGCGCGCCGCCGCGACGGCGCCGCCCCGGGAAGAGCCCGGCGGCCGGCGCCGACGCGGACCCCCGTCTGCTGGACGACTTCGCGGCGATGCGCGAGGTGGTCGGCCGCCGTTACCGGCGGCTGCTCGACGACGGCGGGCCGTTGCCCGATCTGGTGGTCATCGACGGGGGCCGCGGGCAGCTGTCGTCCGCCTACGAGGCCTTCGTGTCGCTCGGCCTGTCGAACCTGGTGGCGGTCGGGCTGGCGAAGCAGGAGGAGCTGGTCTTCACTCGCGATGCGGCGGAGCCCATCGTCCTCGACAGGGCGAGCCCGGCGCTGCTTCTGCTGCAGCGGATGCGCGACGAGGCCCACCGCTTCGCGGTCACCTACCACCGGACCGCGCGGTCCCGCCGCGACCTCCGGTCGGCGCTCGACGGCATTCCCGGGGTGGGGCCGCGCCGCCGGCGGGTGCTGCTGACCCGGTTCGGGAGCGCCGCCAACGTCCGCCGGGCGACCCGGGAGGAGCTCGTGCCGGTGGTCGGGGCCAAGGTGGCGGACGCCGTGCTGGTCTACTTCGCCTCCGGGCAGGCGTCGGCGCCGTAGAACCGGGCGGGCGCGTGGACATTGGGTCGGGGGGGGGGGAAGCGGAGCCGCCGGGCGACGATTCGGCGGCCGGGCCCCGGTGCGGTACAGACCGGGCTGCCCGTGGGCCGAGGGATGCGTTCGGCGCGAACGGTGCCGCCCCCGGTTGCCGGCGCCCCGACGGTGGGACTTGCGGTGACCCCGCGCGTCATTTATGCTGGTGTGCATTGCCCGATATCGGTCAGCTCCTCATCATCCTCCCGGTCCTGCTCCTGTCCCTGACGATCCACGAGGCGGCCCACGCAGCGACGGCCGACTGGTACGGCGACCCCACGGCCCGGCGGCTCGGCCGGCTCTCGTTGAATCCGGCCGTGCACGTCGACCCCGTGGGCACGGTCATCCTGCCTCTGCTCGGGATCCTCGCCGGCGGGTTCGTGTTCGGATGGGCCAAGCCTGTGCCGGTCAATCCGGCCAACCTGCGGCAGCCCCGCCGCGACTTCCTGGTGATTGCGGCGGCGGGACCGGCCAGCAACATCCTGCTCGCGATCGGGGCGTCGTGGCTGCTGGGCGCGGTGCCGGGCGGTCTGACGGCCGCCGACGGCGTCGCCGGGGGGGTGGCGACCTTCGCGTTCGCGATGCTGCAGCTGAACCTGCTGCTGGCGGTGTTCAACATGATTCCGGTGCCGCCCCTCGACGGGGGGAACGTGCTGGCGGGGCTGCTGCCGGAGTGGCTGGCCGATCCCTACGACCGGCTCGTGCGGCCGTACGGGTTCCTGATTCTACTGGTGCTGATGGCGACCGGTTGGCTGTACCGGCTGATCGGGCCGCCGATGTCGTTGCTGATGGGATGGTTGCTACCGTGAAGCCTCGCGTCGTGTCCGGCATGCGTCCAACCGGCAAGCTGCACCTCGGCCACCTGGTCGGTGCGCTGCAGCAGTGGGCCCGGTTGCAGGACGACTATGACTGCCTGTACTTCATCGCGGACTGGCATGCGCTGACGAGCGAGTACGCCGATACGGACGGGCTCGTCGAGAACGCCTGCGACAACGCGGCGGACTGGATTGCCGCCGGCGTCGACCCCGAGCGGAGCACGCTGTTCATCCAGTCGCAGGTGCCCGAGCATGCCGAGCTCTACCTGCTGCTGCAGATGGTGGTGCCGATTCCCTGGCTCGAACGGGTGCCCACCTACAAGGAGCAGATCGACCAGCTCGCCGAGAAGGACCTGTCGACCCTCGGATTCCTCGGCTATCCGCTCCTGCAGGGCGCCGACGTCATCATCTACAAGGCCAACTACGTGCCGGTGGGGGACGATCAGGTTCCGCATCTCGAGCTCGACCGCGAGGTGGTGCGCCGCTTCCACGGGTTCTTCGGCGAGCTGTTTCCCGAGCCGCAGGCGCTGCTGACGAGCTTTCCGCGGCTGCCGGGGCTCGACAACCGGAAGATGAGCAAGAGCTACGACAACGCCATCAGCCTGTCGGACGACGCCGCGACCGTGAAGAAGAAGGTCATGCGGATGTACACGGACCCGAAGCGCATCCGCGCCGACATCCCCGGCACCGTCGAGGGCAATCCGGTGTTCACCTATCACGACGCCTTCAACCCCGACACCGGCGAGGTCGACGATCTGAAGACCCGCTATCGCGCCGGCACGGTGGGCGACGTCGAGGTCAAGCAGAAGCTGGCCCGCGCCCTCAACACGGCCCTCGATCCGTTGCGCGAGCGCCGGGCCGAGGTTTTGGCCCGGCCGGGGCAGGTGCGTGAGATCCTGATGGACGGGTCGCTCCGGGCGCGCCGCATCGCGCAGGAGACGATGAAGGAGGTCCGCGAGGCGGTCGGGCTGGCGTACCGATGACGAACCGAGCCGCGGAGGAGGAGACCGGGCGGGGACCGGGCGGAACCGGTCGGGCCGGCGGCTTCGAGTCGGTGCTGGAGGACTATCCGGTCCGGCTCGACAACTTCGAGGGACCGCTGGATCTCCTGCTGCACCTCATCCGGAAGAACGAGATCGACATCTACGACATTCCGATCGCGCTTATCACGCAACAGTACATCGAGTACATCGAGCTGATGAAGGAGCTCGACCTCGACACCGCGGGCGAGTTCCTGCTGATGGCCGCCACCTTGATTCAGATCAAGGCGCGGACCCTGGTCCCCCGGCCGGAAACCGGGGTCGAGGATTTGGAGGAGGCAGAGGATCCGCGCGAGGCCCTCGTCCGCCGTCTCATCGAGCACCAGAGGTTCAAGGCGGCGGCAGAGCTGTTGCACGAGCGGCAGACGGTGCGCAGCGCGCAGTGGGGGCGGGCGGAGGAGCGGCTGACGGATCTCGCGGGCGAGCCGTTCGAGCGGGAGCTCGAGGTCGATCTGTTCGGGCTGCTGCAGGCGTTCCAGTCGGTTCTCAAGCGCGCCCGGGCGCGGCCGGGGGTGCCCCTGCCGTCCGAGGCGGTGTCGATCGAGACCCGCACCCGGCAGTTGATGGAGCAGCTCTCCCACGCCGGGGCGTGCGGATTCGAGGACCTCTTCCCCGAGGACGGCGGCCGCGTCGATCTCATCACGACGTTTCTCGCGGTGCTCGAGATGATTCGGCTGAAGCTGATACGCGTGTTTCAATCCGGGTCGTGCAGCCCCATCCGGGTGTATCGCCGCGAGCCTCCGGAGGATGCGCCGAAGCCGATGGGGCCGCCCTCGGACCGGGAGGTCGGGGCCGGCTGACGGCGGCGTGAGCCGGCCGGCGGAACTTCGGGCCTGGACAACCGAGCATGTCGGACGATCTGAAACCGATTCTGGAAGCGCTCATCTTCGCGTCGCCGGATCCGTTGACGCCCGGGACGCTGTTCGAGCTGCTCGACGAAACGCCGATGGAAGACATCGAGCAGGCGCTGGCCGCGTTGCAGGCGGAGTACGACCAGCGGTACGGCCTGCAGATGGTGCAGGTGGCCGGCGGCTATCAGATCTGCACGCGGCCCGAGCTGCACGAGTGGGTGCGCCGGCTGTTTCACCAGCACTCGAAGCAGCGCCTGTCGGTGCAGGCGCTCGAGACGCTCGCCGTCATCGCCTACAAGCAGCCGATTACGAGCGCGGAGATCGCGGAGATTCGGGGCGTCAACGTGTCGGGGGTGGTCGGGACCCTGCTCGACCGGCAGCTCGTGAAGGTGGTTGGCCGCAAGCAGGTCGTGGGGCGGCCGTTTCTCTATGCGACGACGCGGGAGTTCCTGAACCAGTTCGGCCTGAGCGATCTCGACGATTTGCCGAAGGTCGAGGAGATGGCCGAGGCCTTGGGCATGGAGGTGCCGGCGGCGCTGGCCGGGGGCACATCGGAGCCCCCGCTGCTGCCGTTCGACGACCCCGCGGAGACCGCCGCGGACCCCGGGACCACGCCGCCGGGACAGGTTCACTAGTTGAGCGGCGGGGGGCCGGGCCGAGAGGGCGCGGCGAAGGGAGCAGATTGGGCATACCGGACGGCGTGCGGCTGCAGAAAGTGATTGCCGGGGCCGGGATCGCGTCGCGCCGGGCGGCGGAGTCGCTGATGCGCGAGGGCCGGGTCACCGTCAACGGCGTGGTGGTGTCCACCCCCGGTGCGAAGGCGGATCCGGCTGGCGACGACATCCGGGTCGACGGGCGCCGGGTCCGCACCGGGGGGCGGCGGCGATATCTGCTGCTGAACAAGCCGCGGGGCGTGGTGACCACCCGGGACGACCCGGAGGGGCGCCGCACCGTCATGCATCTGCTGTCGGGGGTCCGCGAATCGGTCTACCCGGTCGGACGGCTGGACTACGACAGCGAGGGGTTGCTGCTGCTGACCAACGATGGCGAGCTCGCGGCCCGCCTCACGCATCCGCGGCACCGCATCGAACGGGTGTACGAGGCGCGGGTCCGGGGCGTGCCGGACGCCACGGCGCTGAAGCGGCTGGCCGGGGGGGTGGTGGTCGACGGCCGGAGGACGTTGCCGGCGAAGGCCAGTCTGCTGGCGGCGGGACGCGGCCGGGCGGGAGACCAGTCGTTGATCCGGATCGGCGTCACCGAGGGGCGGAAGCGCCAGATACGGTACATGTGCGAGTCGGTCGGACACCCGGTGGTGCGGCTGCGCCGGGTGGCGATCGGGCCGCTCCGGGATCGGACGCTGCGGCCGGGCCAGTTCCGGGACCTGACGGCGGGGGAGGTGGAGGCGTTGCACCGCGTGGTCGCGGCCGAGGCCGGGGCCGGCCGCCGGACTTGAGTGTTCTCGAACCGTTTTCGAGTTGGCTGATGAATCCGAGCGGAGCCGTGGCTCGTCCGGCCCCGGTGATCGCGATCGACGGACCTTCGGGGGCCGGCAAGGGCAGCGTCTCCCGCGCGGTCGCCGATGCGTTGGGATGCCGCTACATCGACACCGGTGCGATGTACCGGTCGGTCGCGTGGCTGGCCGCCCATCGGGGGCTTGCGCTCGACAATGAGCCGGCGGTTCGGCAATTGGCGGAAGAGGTCGAGTTGACCCAGGACGGGGGCAGGGTGACGGTCGCCGGCCACGACGTGACGGACCGGATTCGCACCGCCGAGATCGACGACGGGGCCGCCTCGGTGGCGCGCATGCCGTTGGTGCGGGCGGCGCTCGTGGAGCGGCAACGGGCCTATGCATCGGCCGGCGGTCTGGTGATGGAGGGCCGAGACATCGGCACGACGGTGTTCCCGCGCGCCGACGTGAAGATCTACCTGGATGCGTCGCCGGAGGAGCGGGCGGCCCGCCGGGCCGCGGACCCGGCGCATGGACTGGGGCGTGCCTCGTCGACCCTGTCGGACGTCGCGACTGCGCTCGAAGCAAGAGACCGTTCCGACCGCACCCGCAACAGCTCGCCCCTGGCGATGGCCGACGATGCGGTGTGCGTCGACACGACCGGTCTGCGGCTCGAGGCGGTCATCGAGCGCGTGCTGGTCATCGTGCGCGGCCGCCTGGGAGAGCGCGGGCGAGAAGGGTGGCGGGGGTGATTCGGGCGTCGATCGCATTGACGCGTTTGGGTAACTAGCGTATAGTCTGCGGCTTATCGCCAATCGATACGTTGCGGCAACGGCGGTGGCCCGCCGGGGTGGCCGCGCATCGACGCCCGCACCGCGTGGCGGCGATGGGTACTCACAGGAGGATTCGCAATTCCATGACGAAGGTAGAAGACGTCGAAGTGGACCGCTCGGAGAAGACTGCACGACCCGCTCCCATGGTGGTCATGGCCGACCAGTATGACGACGAGCCGTCGAGTCGCGAGGAGTACGAGCGGTTGCTCCAGCTGTACGAGGGCAGTTTCCGCAACATCGCCGAAGGCGAAGTGATTACCGGCACCGTGCTGAAGGTGTCGTCGTCGGAGGTGGTGGTCGACGTCGGGTACAAGTCTGAAGGAATGATCGCCATCCAGGAGTTCCTCGACGAGAACGGCGACTGCATCGTCCAGCAGGGCGACGCCGTCGACGTGCTGCTCGAGCGCACCGAGGATCGGGACGGCCACATCGTGCTCTCGCGCGAGAAGGCCGAGAAGATGAAGATCTGGGACGAGGTCGAGAAGGCGTACGACGACCAGAAGGTCGTCATCGGCCGCGTCATCGAGCGGATCAAGGGCGGGTTGGCGGTCGACATCGGGGTGCGGGCGTTCCTGCCGGGCTCGCAGGTGGACGTGCGCCCGGTGCGCAATCTCGATGCGCTGCGCGGTCAGGAGCTGCGCATGCGCGTCATCAAGGTCAACAAGAAGCGGGGCAACATCGTGCTGTCCCGCAAGGCGTTGCTCGAAGAAGAGAACGCCGAGAAGAAGAAGCACACCCTGGCGACCCTCGAAGAGGGCAAGGTGTTCCAGGGGGTGGTCAAGAACATCACCGACTATGGCGCGTTCATCGACCTGGGCGGGCTCGACGGGTTGTTGCACGTGACCGACATGTCGTGGGGCCGCGCCGCGCATCCGTCGGAGCTCTTCAAGGTGAACGACGAGGTCGACGTGGTCGTGCTCAAGTTCGACCGCGCCAGCGAGCGCGTGTCCCTGGGCTACAAGCAGCTTCACGCCGACCCGTGGACGGCGGTCGAGGAGCGCTACCAGGTCGGCATGCGGCTGAGCGGCAAGGTGGTGAGCCTGACGGACTACGGCGCGTTCATCGAGCTGGAGCCGGGTGTCGAGGGCCTGATCCACGTCTCGGAGATGTCCTGGAGCAAGCGGGTCAAGCATCCGTCGAAGCTGCTCACGGTGGGCGACGGCGTCGAGTCGATGGTGCTCGGCGTTGACCCGCAGGCACGCCGCATCTCGCTCGGACTGAAGCAGATCGAGTCGAACCCGTGGCATCAGCTCGCCGACAAGTACCCGATCGGGGCCCGGTTGACGGGCCGCGTCCGCAACCTGACCGAGTTCGGCGCGTTCGTCGAGGTCGAGGAGGGCATCGACGGGCTCATCCACATCTCCGACATGTCGTGGAGCAAGCGGCTCAAGCATCCGTCGGAAGTCGTCAAGAAGGGCGACGAAGTCGAGGCGATGGTGCTCAACGTCGACCCCGACAACCAGCGGCTCTCACTGGGCCTGAAGCAGCTGGCGACCGATATCTGGGACGAGTTCTTCGAGAACAACAAGGTCGGATCGGTGGTCGAGGGCAAGGTCGTTCGCATTACCAACTTCGGCGCGTTCGTGGAGCTGGCCGAGGGAATCGAAGGGCTCATTCACGTGTCGGAGTTCGATGACAACACCGGCCGCGACAAGGTCGAGCTGAAGGTCGACGAGGTCACCAGCATGAAGATCATCAAGCTGAGCCCGTCGGAACGGAAGATCGGTCTCAGCATCCGGGCCCTGAAGTCGGACGACTACGAGGCGGACTGGGAGTCCTACGGTACGGCCTCCGGATCCCCCGAGGTGACCTTGGGCGACCACTTCAAGCATCAGACCTAGCGCGACCTTACGGTCGCGCAGACTTCTACGGCGCAGGCTCCTGAGCCAGGCACTTCGGAACGTCCGGCTCGGCTCATGGAGCGAGGGAGATCTTGGTGGCAGGCGGCAGCGTGACCAAGGCGGCGCTCGTCGAGGAAGTGTCTCGAGCCGCCGATCTGACCAAGAAGCACGCCGAGGTCATCGTCGATACGGTGTTCCGCAGCATCATCACCGCGCTGCACCGGGGCGAGAAGATCGAGTTGCGGGGGTTCGGCAGCTTTCGCCTCCGCCAGCGCGAGCCGCGGAAGGGCCGGAATCCGAAGACCGGGGACCGGGTGGACGTACCCCCCAAGCGGGTCCCGTACTTCAAGCCGGGCAAGGAGCTCAAGGAGCTGATCAACCGGAAGCCGGCGCCGGGCGCCAACGTTCGGCAGGATCCGGTGCTGTCGGCGCCGGCGGCGATGCCGGACTCGGCGCCAGCGGCGGTGCCGGACTCGGCGCCAGCGGCGGTGCCGGAGCCCGGGGGAAGTCCCGGCTACTGATCCGGCCGCACGCTCCCCGCCGGGAGGCGGGGCGGCGTCCGCACGACCGGCTCCGGCGGGTCCGTCCATGGAACGACTCTGGTCCCCCTGGAGACTCGACTACGTGAGCGGCAGCGCCGGCGCCTCGGGAGGCGAGTGCGTATTCTGCGCGGCGTTGGCCGGCGCCGAAGAAACCTCGCCGGACGGCGCCTCGCTGATCGTGGCGCGCGCCGGCACGTGCTTCGTGATCCTCAACCTGTACCCGTACAACAACGGTCACGTGATGGTGGTGCCGAACCGGCACATCGGATCGCTGGCCGAGGCGTCGGCGGCCGAGCTCGGCGAGCTGATGACGATGGCGCAGCGGGCGGAGATCGCGCTGGCGGAAGCGTATCGGCCCCACGGCATGAACCTCGGGATCAATCTGGGCCGTCCGGCCGGGGCGGGCATCCCGGGCCATCTTCACCTGCACGTCGTGCCCCGCTGGGACGGCGACACGAACTTCATGACCGTCGTCGGAACCACCCGTGTCGTGCCCGAGACCCCTCCCCGGACCCTGGAACGCCTCGTCCCGATCTTCGAGCGCCTCGCCGCCCGCGCATAGCGGCCCGTCGAAAACCCCCCGCGCAGAAGTTTCGCGTCAGCGACTTCCAACGCCGCCGCACGAGCCCCCCGCGCAGAAGTTTCGCGTCAGCGACTTCCAACGCCGCCGCACGAGCCCCCCGCGCAGAAGTTTCGCGTCAGCGACTTCCAACGCCGCCGCACGAGCCCCCCGCGCAGAAGTTTCGCGTCAGCGAAACTTCCAACGCGACCGCAGGTCGCGCAGTCGCGCTAACGCTCGGCGAGGAGGTGGGCGGCGATCACCATACGCTGCACCTCCGACGTGCCCTGGTAGATCTCGGTCGCCCGGACGTCCCGAAACAGCCGCTCGACCGTCGAGCCCCGGCGGTAGCCGGCCGAGGCCAGGATCTGCATCGCCTTGTCGGCGGCCCGGTGCGCCGCCTCCGACGCATAGAGCTTGGCCATGGCCGCCTCCGCGGCGCAGCGCTCCTGCGTCTGCTTGGCCGCCGCGCTCCGATACACCAGCATGCGCGCCGCCTCGATCTCGGTGGCGGTGTCCGCCAGCATCCACTGCACCGCCTGGTAGCGGCCGATCGGGCGCCCGAACGTCCGGCGGCGCCGTGCGTGCGCCAGCGCCTCGTCGAAGGCGGCCTGCCCTACGCCCACGGCCTGGGCGGCAATCGCCACGCGGCCTCCGTCGAGCGCCCACATGGCGATTCGGAAACCGCCGCCGGGGTCGCCGAGCATCGCCTGGGCCGGCACGTGCACTCCCTCGAGCTCGAGATCCCGGCATCCGAGACCGCGTACGCCGAGGGTATCGGGGGTGGCCGACGCGTGCAGTCCCGGGGCGCCGTCGGGCACCAGGAACGCCGAGACGCCGCGGCCTCCGATGTCCGGCTCGGTGGCCGCGAACAGGATGAACACGCTGGCGGCCGCCCCGTTGGCCACCCAGACCTTGTGCCCGGTCAGGCGGTAGCCTTCGCCGTCAGGGACGGCGAGGGTGCGCTGATTGGCGGCATCGGTGCCGGCGTCGGGCTCGGAGAGGGCGAAGGCGCCGACCGCGGCGCCGCTCGCTAGCCGCCGGAGCCACGTCTCTCGCTGGGCGGCCGAGCCGAATCGGGCGACGACCTCGGCGACGAGAGAGTTGTTGACCGACAGGATCGCGGCGAGGGTGGCGCTGGCCCCGGCGATCGCCTCGATCGCCGCCGCATAGCTGACGTAGTCGCGGCCGGCGCCGCCCGCCGCGACGGGGATGGTGACCCCCATCAGCCCCTGCTGGCCGGCCCGGGCGACGAGGTCGGCGGGAAACCGGTCGGCCGCGTCGATCTCCGCCGCGCGCGGCCGCACCTCCGCTTCCGCGAACCGCTGCACCGATGCGCGAAACGCTTCCTGTTCGGCGGTCAGCTCGAGACGCATGGCAGGTTCTTCGATCCGGTCGGTTCACGGCTCAGGGGCTCCGGGGGAAGCCCCGCGGGGGCCGCCAACGGCTCCCGGGATCATACGCCGAGCGCCGGATTGGCGGGGTTGCGCCGGCCGCCGGGGGCGGCGCCGGGCGGCGGCGATCCGAGTGGTATCATTGGGTATCGACGTCCATTTGCGGAAGGAAGGGCGAGCATGTCGAGCAGTCGATGGCGCGTGCGGGGAGGTGCCGGCATCCGGCTCGCGGCGCATCGGTCCGTGTGGGCGGCCCTGCTGGCGGCGGCCGCGGGGGTGCTGCTCGCGGGTACCGGCGTTCCCGCCCAGGAGCCGCAGGCGCCTCGGACCGAGCGCGCCAGCGAAACGGCAACCGCGGCGGGGGGGGACACCGATACGCGGCCCCAGACCCCGGTGTTCCGGTCCGGCATCAACTTCGTGCGGGTCGATGCGATCGTCACCGACGACGACGGCAACCCGATTCTCGATCTGACCGAGGACGACTTCCGGGTTTTCGAGGACGAGGTCGAGCAGACGATCGAGTCCTTCCGTCTGGTCGAGGTCACGGGCCTGCCGGACCCGGATCTGCCGCCTCCCTCCAGCATCCGCAACGAGTACGACCAGGAGCGCGAAGCGGCGCGGCCCGACTCGCGCATCTTCGTGTTCTTTCTCGACGACTACCACGTGCGGGACTCCAACGCCATTCGGATGCGAGCGGCGCTCGTGGAGTTCGTCGAGACGCAGCTGCGGCCGACCGACCTCGTCGGGGTCATGTATCCGCTGACTCCGATCACGGACATGCAGCTCACCCGCAACCATGCGCAGATCGTCCGGGCCCTCGATGGCTTCGAGGGCGTCAAGTACGACTACCAGCCGCGCAACATGTACGAGCATCAGTACGCGAATTTTCCGACAACCACGGTCGAGATGATTCGCAACGACGTCAGCCTGTCCGCCCTGAAGGGGTTGGCCATCCACCTGGGCGGATTGCGCGAGGGACGCAAGTCAGTGATCGTGCTGACCGAGGGCTATACGAACTACGTGCCGCCCCAGATGCGCGACATGGACGCCATGGGCGGCGGCCTTTTCAACCCGCAGCGGTACGACCCGCTCGCGGGGGAGACGCACATCGAAGAGACCTCGCAGTTCTTCGAGTCGTCGTACATGCGCACCGAGCTGATGTACACCGCCGACCTCGCCAACAAGAACAACACCAGCTTCTACATGGTGGATCCCAGGGGGCTGGCCACCGGCGAGTACGATTTCAGCGACGTCACCATCGACATGCGCACCGACTACCGCATGTTGCGCGAGCTGCAGGACACCCTGCGGCTGCTGGCGGACGAGACCGACGGCCGGGCCATCGTCAACCGCAACGACATGCTGCCCGGTCTGGCCCAGATCGTGAGCGACCAGAGCGTGTACTACCTGCTCGGGTACACGTCGTCGTCGTCGCCGACCGACGGCGAGTTCCACGAGATCGACGTGGAAGTGCTGCGGGACGACGTTCGGGTCCGGGCCCGCAGCGGCTACTATGCGCTGACTGCGTTGAACGCGGCGCGGGTGTTGGCGCCGCCCCGGCCGGAGCCCCCCCGGGCCGTCGACACCGCGCTGGCGAGTCTGGCCGAGCCGACGCGGGGCCGTTACGTGCGGACCTGGGTCGGCGCCCGCCGCGGCAACAACGGCAGGACGCGGTTGACGTTCGTGTGGGAGCCGATCGGCGGAGACCGGGGCCGCCGTCAGGAATCGGCGTCGCAGGTGATGCTGATGGCGATGAGCGACAGCAGCGCGTACTACCGGGGAGAGGTGCCGGGGGTGGCGGCGGGCCAGGTGCCGCGTGCCAGCTTCGAGGTGGACCCGGGCGCGCTCGAGCTGAACATCGCGATCGAGGACGAGTACGGCGATCTGCTCGACCGGGCGATCGACGAGTTGGTGGCCCCCGATTTCACCGGTCCCGACGTCGCCCTGAGCACGCCGCAGGTGTTGAGGGCGCAGAGCACGCTCGAGCTGCGCCGGTTGCTCGCCGATGCCGACGCCCTGCCGACGGCGTCGCGTTTCTTCCGGCGCAACGACCAGCTGCTGGTCCGGGTGGAGGCCTACACGCCGGGTGGCATCGCGCCGCAGGTCCGCGCCCAACTGCTGAGCCGCGAAGGCACCGTCATGATGGAGTTGCCGGTGGATGCACCCGAGGACGACGGTCCGTATCAGGTGCTCGTGCAGCTCTCGCCGTTTCCGCGGGGAGACTATCTGATCGAGCTCTCGGCGGAGGCGGGCGACGAGGCGGCGTCGGAACTCGTGGCGTTCCGCATCCAGCCGTAGAACGAGATGGACCGGATTCGCGTCGTCATCGCCAAACCGGGGCTCGACGGTCACGACCGCGGTGCGAAAGTGATCGCCCGCGCGCTTCGGGACGAGGGCATGGAGGTAATCTACACGGGATTGCGCCAGACCCCCGAACAGATCGTACAGGCGACCTTGCAGGAGGATGCCGGGGTCATCGGCCTGTCCATTCTGTCGGGGGCGCACAACCATGTGTGTCCCCGGGTGATGGAGCTGCTGCGCGAGAAGGGTCTCGACGATGTCCTCGTGGTGTTGGGCGGCATCATTCCCGATGCCGATCTGCCGGGACTGCGGGCCATCGGTATCGAAGGCGTGTTTCAGCCCGGAACCCCGATGCGGGATATCGTCAGTTTCATTCGCGAGCACCACCGGGCCGCCTCGGCGTGACGGGCGTTTCGTCTGCCGCCGTCGATGCCGCCGGCCCGTGACGCGGCGACTCGGTTTCACTACGTTTCCGTCGAGGTCCGAACCAGCCGATGCCAGATACGCTTCTGCTTGCCGACGACAGCGCCACGATTCAGCGCGTCATCGAGATGACCTTCGCCGGGGAGGACATCCGGGTGGTGTCGGTCGGTGACGGGCGCGAGGCGATCGAACGCATCGCCGCCGACCCGCCGGACATCGTGCTGGCCGATACCAACATGCCGGAGAAGGACGGCTACGACGTGTCGGCGTTCGTCAAGGCCGACAGCGCCCTGTCCCACATTCCGGTGGTGCTGCTGACCGGAGCCTTCGATCCGGTCGACGACGAACGGGCCCGCGAGGTCGGCTGCGACGCGGTGCTGGTGAAGCCGTTCGAACCGACGGCGGTGATCAACCGGGTTCGCGAGCTCCTCGGCGCCCCCGCGGCGATGGCGACGGTGGCCTCGACGCCGGACGCGGCGCTCGACCCGGCGGCTGGGGATGACGCTCGGGCCCCGGCCGGCGGAGACGCCGCGCAGGACGCCGCCGCGCCGTCGGTTCCGCCGACGCCGGAGGGCCCGGCATTCGATCCGCGGCTGGACGGCGCCGTTCCGTCGCCAGCGTCTACGCGGCTCTCTGCCGACGCGGAGCCGACCCGGAGTGCGCTGGCGCCGGACGGGATACAGGAGCCGGCTCGCGACGGTCGCGATGTTCCCGCGACCGGCCCCGACTCCGCGACCGCGGCGTCTGCCCCGGTCGAATCGCCGGCCCCGGCCGATTCGTCGGCTGCGGACGCGGACGCCGGGGATGCTTCGCCGGCGGTTCCGGCCGTACCCGCGGTGGAGGCGCCGGCGCTGCCCTCGCTGGCCGATGCCTTCGCCTCGCTCCTCGCGGCCGAGCAGGGCGACCCCGCTCGGGCTCGTGCGGTCTATCCCTGGCCCCGTCAGGCCGCCGCGGCCGGCGAGGATGCCCTGGTCGAGCGGGTGACCGAGCGGGTCGTCGAGCGCCTGTCGAGCGAGGTGACGGGCGAACTGGTCTCCGACGTGGTCGCCCGGGTGGCGGAGCGGCTGGTACGCGACCAGATCGGCCGTATCGAACCGGCTTGAGCTCGGCCCGCCTCGTCGACCGACTCGAGCCTTTCTGCACATCCGGCATCAGCCTTTCTGCACATCCGGCATCAGCGACGTCCCCCCGAGCATTCCGATCTGCGACGTCCCGACCGCCGCCGCCGCGCCTCCGGCGCCTTGATACCATGAGTGACATGCGTGAGTTGAGCAAGGGGTTCGACCATGCCACGGTCGACCCGAAGTGGTACGCGTTCTGGGAGTCGAGCGGCGCCTTCCGGGCCGATCCGGCGTCGTCCCGCCCTCCGTTCAGCATGGTGCTGCCGCCCCCCAACGTCACCGGGGTGCTGCACATCGGTCACGCTCTCAATCAGACCCTGCCGGACATCGTCTGCCGCTGGAAGCGCATGACCGGCCACGACGTGCTGTGGCTGCCGGGCACCGACCATGCCGGGATCGCGACCCAGAACGTCGTCGAGAAGCATCTGGCCGACGAGGGGACCGACCGCCACGCGCTGGGCCGCGAGGCGTTCCTGGAGCGGGTGCGGGCGTGGAGCCGCCAGAGCCACGGGACCATCACCAGCCAGATGCGCACGCTCGGGTCGTCGGTCGACTGGAGCCGCGAGCGGTTCACCCTCGACGACGACCTGTCGCGGGCGGTCCGGCGGGTCTTCGTGACCCTCTATCGCGAGGGGCTGATCTATCGCGGCAAGTACATCGTGAACTGGTGCACCCGGTGCCGGACCGCGCTGTCCGATCTCGAGGTGGTGCACGAGGAGCAGGCGGGCCGGCTCTACCACGTGCGCTACCCGGCCGCGGCCGGAGGCGCCGCCGCCGGAGGCGGCGCTGTGACCGTGGCCACCACCCGGCCGGAGACCATGTTGGGGGACACCGCGGTGGCGGTGCATCCGGACGACGACCGCTACCGCGGTCTCGTCGGCGCGACGGTGCGCCTGCCGATCGTCGACCGCGAGCTGGCGGTGATCGCCGACGAGTTCGTCGACGCCGGGTTCGGGACGGGCGCCGTCAAGGTGACGCCGGCCCACGACCCCAACGACTTCGAGATGGGCCGGCGGCACGATCTTCCCCAGGTGGTGGTTATCGGCGAGGACGGCCGGATGACCGGCGAGGCGGGGCCGTTCGCCGGCCGGGACCGCTTCGAGGCGCGGCAGGCGATTGTGGAGCGGCTCGAGGCGGAGGGCCTGCTCGAACGGGTCGAGGACCACCGGCATGCGGTGGGGCAGTGCAGTCGCTGCCACACCGTGGTCGAGCCGCTGGTGTCGACCCAGTGGTTCGTCCGGATCAAGCCGCTGGCCGAGCCCGCGATTGCCGCGGTGAAGGACGGTCGAACCCGCTTCGTGCCGGAGAACTGGGCCCGCACCTACTTCGAGTGGATGGACAACATCCACGACTGGTGCATCTCGCGCCAGCTCTGGTGGGGACATCGGGTGCCCGCCTGGTACTGCGATCGGTGCGGAGCGACCGTCGTGGAGGAGGAGACCCCGGAGGCCTGCGGATGCGGCGGTGCGCTTCGACAGGACACCGACGTGCTGGACACCTGGTTCAGCTCGGGGCTCTGGCCGTTCAGCACGATGGGGTGGCCGGATCGCACCGCCGACCTCGCGCGCTACTATCCGACCAGCGTCATGATCACCGGGCTCGACATCATCTTCTTCTGGATCGCGCGGATGATGATGCTGGGGATGAAGTTCGCTGGCGACGTTCCGTTCAAGGTCGTCTACATCACGTCGCTCGTGCGGGATGCGCACGGGCAGAAGATGAGCAAGTCGAAGGGCAACGTCGTCAATCCCCTTCAGGTGATGGAGGACATCGGCGCCGACGCGTTCCGGTTCACCCTGGCCGCGCTCGCCTCTCCCGGCATGGACATCTCGCTCTCGGAGGGGCGTCTGCGCGGCTACCGGCAGTTCGTCAACAAGATCTGGAACGTCTCGCGGTTCGTGCTGATGAACCTGCCGGCGTCGCTGACCGAACGCCCGCCGGCGCCTCCGCCGGCCGAGCTGGGGACCATCCACCGGTGGGTGCTGCACCGGGTGAGCGAGCTCGCGGCCGAGGTGACCCGCGCCCTGGAGGGGTTCCGGTTCGACGTCGCCGCCGACCGGCTGTACCACTTCATCTGGCACGAGTACGCCGACTGGTACATCGAGCTGGTGAAGCCGCATCTGCAGGAAGAAGCAGAAGATCGAGATCGGGAGCGGGCGGTGGCGGTCCTGCTGGCGGTGCACGACCGGGTGCTCCGGCTCCTGCATCCGTTCATGCCGTTCGTCACCGAGGAGCTCTGGCAGACGCTGCCGGCCGCCGCGGAGGCGGCCGATGACGGACGGACCCCGGACGGAGAGGCGCGCACCATCACCCGCGCCCCCTACCCCGGGCCGGTGCCGGAATGGACCGACGACGAGGCGGTGTCGGTGCTGACGCTCCTGCAGGAGGTCGTCACCGCGGTGCGCACGGTCCGGGCCGAGCTGGGCGTGCCGCCGTCGCGACGGCTCCGGTTGCAGATCGAGCACGCGAGCCCGGCCGAGCGGTCGGTGCTCGACCGCCACGGCGACTATCTGCGGCGGCTGGCCGGCCTCGAGGCGTTCGAGTTCGTCGAGGCGGTGCCGGCCGACCCCGACACGGTGCGCCGCATCGTGCGCCGCATGCGGTTGTACCTGCCGCTGGCCGGCGTCATCGACCGGGCGGCCGAGACCGCCCGGCTGCGCCGGGAGATCGACAAGATCTCGAAGCAGCTCGGGTCCCTGGAGGGCAAGCTCGGGAATCCGAAGTTCCGCGAGCGCGCCGACCCGGAGGTGGTGGCCGAGACCGAGGCCCGGCACGCGGCGGCCCGGCAGCGCCGGCAGCAGCTCGACGAGGTACTGGCGGAGCTGTCGCCGTGACCGCCGCGGCGCCCCCGATCGCCGCGGCCGCCGCAGGCCGATGGGCCGATTCGTGAGCCGATCATCTGCCGATCCCTTCCAGGCGCGCCTGCGCGCGGCGGCGTCCCGGCTCGGGCCGTTCGAGAGCCGCGTGCATCACTATCCACAGGTCCGCTCGACGAACGACGTCGCCGCCCTGCTCGCGGGGCGCGGCGCGCCGCACGGTACGGTGGTGGTGGCGGACGAGCAGACGGCGGGACGGGGACGTCACGGCAACCGCTGGTTCTCTCCGGCCGGCACGGGTCTGTACGTGTCGGTGCTGCTGCGCACCGTCTCGTCCCCGGTGCTGACGCTGGCGGCGGGGGTGGCGGTGGCGGAAGCCCTCGGACAGGCCGCGGGGCTCGACGCGCGGCTGGAGTGGCCGAACGACGTGGTGGTCGAGGCCTCGGGGCGGCGCCGCAAGGTCGCGGGGATTCTCGCCGAGGCGTCGACGGTGGGCGACCGGGTCGATCGGATCGTGGTGGGCATCGGCATCAATCTGCGCGACGGCGCCTGGCCGGCCGAGCTGGCGTCCCGGGCCGGTTCGGTGGAAGGCCTGTCCGGCCGGCCGGTCGACCCCGCGGCGCTTCTGGTGGAGTTGCTGGCGGCCCTCGCGATGCGGTGCGGCGAGGTCGAGTCGGGCCGGGTCGCGGCCCTCCTCAGGCGCTGGGAGGCGCTCGCGCCGTCGAGCCGCGGCGCCACCGTGGAATGGTCGGTGGGGGCGGTCCGCCACCGCGGGGTGACCGAGGGGGTGGACGAACAGGGTGCGTTGATCGTGCGGGTGGGGGCGCGTCGCGAACGGTTGTCCGGCGGCGAAGTGCATCACGTCGGATGACGGGACGGGGGACCGATGCTGCTTGCGATCGACGTCGGCAACACGAACATCGTGTTCGGGATCTTCGACGGGACGCGGCTCGCCGAGAGCTGGCGCCTGGCGACCCTGCGCGGCCGGACCGCCGACGAGCTGCGGGTGCTGGTGAGCCGTCTGTTCTCCGAGTCCGGAGTCGAGGCGGCGCAGGTGTCCGGGGTGGTCCTCTCGTCGGTCGTGCCCCCCCTGACGGCGACGGTCGCCAGAATGGCGCAGGACGCGTTCGGCGTGCAGACCCTGGTGGTCGACGCCTCCAACGCCGGCCTGCGCGTCCGCTATCAGCCCCCGGAGGACGTGGGCGCGGACCGGCTGGTGAACGGCCTCGCGGCGTTCGACGAGTACGGCGGCGCCGGCCGATCGATCATCGTCGTGGACTTTGGGACCGCCACCACGTTCGACGTCATCTCGGTGGCGGGCGACTACGTCGGGGGCGTCATCTGTCCCGGCGTCGAGATCTCGGCCGACGCGTTGTTCCAGCGGGCCGCGCGTCTCCCGCGGGTCGACGTCCGCCGGCCCGAGCAGGTCATCGGGGCGAGCACCGTGGGGGCGATGCGGTCGGGGCTGTACTTCGGCTACGTCGCCATGGTGGAGGGGCTGGTGGCGCGCTTGCGCGTCGAGCTGGGGGACGGCCGGCCCGCGGTGAGCGTCGCCACCGGCGGGCTCGCCGCGACCATCGCGGCGGAGACCGACGCCATCGAACACGTCAGCCCGGATCTGACCTTGCACGGTCTTCGTCTCGCCTGGCATCGCAACCGGGAATCGGTCCGATGATGGACCCCGGCGCCTACTGCCGCGAGATCGAATCGTATCTCTGCCGCCGCAACCATGGTCATCTCATCCGCATCGTGGGGCCGGCCTTCGAGCGGGTGTGCGGTTGGGCGGAGGCCGGCGTGCCGCTGCAGGTGGTCACCACCGGCATCGACCGCAAGCTGGCCCGGTATCGGGCTTCGGGCTCGCCGCGGCGGCCGCTTCGGATCGAGTTCTGCGAGGCCGACGTGCTGGACGCTTTCGACGAGTGGCGGCGGGCGGTCGGGATTGCGTCGGCGCCGGGCGGCGAGCCGGATGCCGCGGACGGCCCCGGCGCCGGATCCGGCCGGCGCCGCCTCAGCCTGCCCAAGCATGTCGACCGGGTTCTGGAGCAGGTCTCCAACCGGCTGGCGCGCGACGAGATGCCGGCGGAGCTGCACGCGGTCCTGACCCGGCTCGTCGGCGACCTCGACGCCCTGCGGCCCGCCGTGCGCGGCGCCCGCGGCGCGGCGAGGAGGACGGTGATCGAACGGCTCGCGGACGTCGACCGGGCGCTGCTGGCGTCGGCGCGGGAGGCGGCGGCCGCGGCGCTCGACGATATCGAGGACGCCGCGCGGGCCGAGCTGGTCTCGTTCAGGTCCCGTCTGGACCCCGATGCCTACACCCGCGCGGTCGGCGCCAGCGTGGACCGGCTGCTGCGCGACCGGCTCCGCTTGCCGGAGGTCCGGTTCGACGAGTAGGCGTCCGGGCCGTCTGCGGCGCGGACGGCTACAGGTTTGGTTGGGCGGCAATCGGAGCCGCAGGCGACGCTTTCCGGGCCAGGACTCCGCGCCGTCTGCGGCGCGGACGGCTACAGGTTTGGTTGGGCGGCAATCGGAGCCGCAGGCGACGCTTTCCGGGCCAGGACTCCGCGCCGTAGAGCAACCGCGGAGCAACGCAGTTCACCTTGACATGGACCCTATCGACATAACCAATCCGCAGCAGCCTGAGCGCATCGAGTTGACCGTCGAGCGGCCGGCGGTGGGCGGCCGGATGATTGCGCGGTCCGCGGGGCGGGTGGTGCTGGTCGCCGGGGCCATTCCCGGCGAGCGGGTCTGCGCCGTCGTCGAACGGACCCGCCGCGACGTCGTCTTCGCGCGTACCGTCGACGTGCTGCAGGCCTCGCCGGATCGGCGCCCGGTCGCCGCCCCGGCGTCCTGCGGGGGCCGAGCCCTGGCGCATGTCGCGTACTCGCGGCAGCTCGCCCTGAAGTCGGAGATCGTGCAGGATGCCTTTCGACGGATCGGGCGCATCGACCTGCAAGAGCCCCCCTCGGTAGCGGGATCGCCCGAGACCGGCTACCGCATGCGCGCGCGGCTGCACGCCGGGGACGAGGGGGTCGGGTTCCTCGACGAAGGCTCGCACCGCGTCTGTCCCGTCGCCGGCACCGGCGCCCTGTCGCCGGGCGCCGAGCGCGCGGTCGCCGCGCTGCATGCCCGGGCCCCGGCGCTGCTGGCGAGCGGCGTCCGGACCATCGAGCTCGCCGAGGATCTTCCCGGCGACCGCTGCGTGCTGCATCTGGTCGCGCAGGGCCGCGCGGAAGCCGGCCCGCGGTGGGAGGAGCTGGCCGAGGCGGCGGGGGTGTCCGGCCTGTCGGTGGCGTCGCGGACGCCGGGGCCCCCGCGGGTGGTGGGGTCGCCGTTCGTCACTGACCCGGTGGCCAAAATCCTGGCGTCGCCCCGGGCCGGGACCCTCGCCTTGCGCCGGCACGCCGCCGCGTTCTTCCAGGCGAATCGCCATCTCGTGCCGGAGCTGGCGGCGGCGGTGGCCGGGATGACCGGCGGCGGCGAGGTCGTGGACCTGTACGCGGGAGTGGGGCTGTTCGCGGTGGGGATAGCGGCTCGGGGAGACAACCGGGTCACCGCGGTCGAACGCGATCCGGTCAGCGCCGGCGATCTGGCCGCCAATGCGGCGCCTCTGGCCGCCGACCTGCGCATCGTCCGGGCGCCGGTCGAGACTTGGCTGAAGCGCTCGGGCCGATTGTCCGGCGCGGCGGTCATCGTGGACCCGCCGCGGACCGGCCTCTCGCCCGAGGTCCTCACCCGGCTCGTGCGCCGCCGGCCGCGGCGCATCGTCTATGTCTCGTGCGACGTGGCCACCCAGGCGCGGGACCTGCGCAACCTGCGAGCGTCCGGCTATCGCATCGACCAGGTCCGGGCGTTCGACCTGTTTCCGAATACCCCGCTCATCGAAACCGTGGTCGCACTCGACCGGGCGTCTGCGCCGTAGAACGAGCAGACGCTGCCAGGGTCGATCGGGGCGGCGGCGAAGCCAGCCGGTGGCGCCGCCTGGCGGCACGAAGCCGCGGGCGACGGTTTCCGGGCTGGCCGCAACGCCGTCCACGGCGCCGACGCTACATGCGGTCGGGCACCTCGCATCCCATGAGGGCGAGCGCGCGGGTCATCTGCGCATCGAAATAGGCGACCGCGGCCGCCCGCCATCGCCGGATGGCCGCGTCGGCCTCGGCCACCACCGGGCTGCACCGCCTGATCGGCGACCTCGTCCAGCCGTCCGCCGCCTCGAGGACCAGGCCCCAGAGCTCGTCGCCGGCGGGACTCGCGAGCGGGCCGTCCGGCAGCGTTTCCGGGTGCTCGAGGACCGCCGCCGTTCCGGGGTCGTTGCTGTCCCGCAGCTTCTGCAGGATCTTCCGGGCGCGGACGGCGGCGTACTGCAGGTACGGCCCGGTCTCTCCCTCGAAGCTCAGGGCTTCGTCGATGTCGAAGGCGATGACCTTGCCGCGCGAGAACTTGATCATGAAGTAGCGCACCGCCGCGGTGGAGATGATCCCGGCGATGCGCCGGTGCTCGCCGGCGGGAAGGTCGGGGTGGCGGGTGGCGACCTCCTCCTGCGCCCGATCCGTCACCTGATCGAGCAGATCGTCCGCCTTGACCCCGATCCCCTTGCGGCCGGACACCTCGACGAACGGTCTCCCGTCGTCGTCGAGGGCGGCGTGGCCGAGGGCCCGGGCGGTGTTGCGCGACAGCGCGACCATCTCGTACGAGAAGTGGATGGAGCGCTCGGCTTCCGGCCGGTGATCGAGCGCCGCCAGCGCCTGCACCAGAAGCTGCTGCAGATAGCTCTGGCGGGTGTCGATGACGTTGTAGACGGCCGCCGCCCGGCCGAAGGGTGCGGCGGGGTCGCCGCCGCCGGCCGGCGGGGCGGTGCTCGACGTGGTCCAGAGGGGGCGGCCAGAGGGCTGCGTATCCAGGGGCCGGTAGTGGAAGTCTCGTCCCAGCAGGCCGAACTTCCAGAGCTGATACGCGATGTCCTTCCCGACGTAGGTCACGGTGCCGTTCGAGCGCACGATGACCTTGAGGCGGGCATCCGGGTCGGGGTCGCCGTCCGGCCGGGCCCCGGCCTCGCCCGCCTCGCCCGCCTCGTCGATGGGCATCACCCAGCATCCGGCGAGCCGTCCGTCCGCCTGAAGATGGACCGCGCCCGCGGTCTTCAGGATCTCGAAGGCCCGATCCCAGAACGCCAGTCTCAGGATATCGCTCTCCCGGCTCAGGAGGTCGTAGTCGATTCCGAGCCGCGCCATCGTCCGGAGGTGGCACCCCACGATCCGGTCGGTCACCACGCGGGCCATCGCCGCGGTCGGGTCGGTGTCGCGCTCCAGATCGTGCAGGGCGGTTCGGCGGTGCGACAACCGCCCGTCGTCCTCTTCGTACCACCGGGTGACCCGCGCGTAGAGATCCCAGCAGTAGTAGTCGAATCGGGGTTCGCCGGCGAGCCGGCGCACCGCGTCGAGGTCCTTGTTCTCCAGCTCCCGCAGTCCGACCACCACGTCGGCCACCTGCACGCCGGTGTCGTCGATGTAGTTCTGCACCTCGACGTCGGTCCCCCGGAAACGCAGCAGGCGAGACAGCGTGTCGCCGAGGGCGGCGTTGCGCAGGTGTCCGACGTGGGCCGCCTTGTTCGGGTTGATGGCGGTATGTTCGACGATGGTTTTCGTCCCGCCGCCGGGGGCGGATGCCGGCGCACTCCCGCCGATGCAGGCGCGGGCGAACCGGGAGCGATCGAGGAAGAGGTTGAGATAGCCGGCGCCGGTCGCCTCGAGACGCCCCGCCGCGGCCAGCCCGGTGGCCGCCTCGGCGATCTCCCCGGCGATCAGGCGGGGAGCCTTCCGCAGGGTGCGGGCGAGGTCGAAGGCGACGGTGACGGCGAGGTCGCCCATCTGCCGGTTCGGAGGGTACTCGATGACGATCGGGGGCATCGTGTCCGGGGCGAGGCCGTACAGCGTGTGCAAAGCCGACGCGATCTCGCGGCGCAGTTCCGTGTGCAGTGGCAGTATCATGCTCGGGTCTGTCTGGATGCGACGGTCCGTTCAGGCGGTCGCCGCCGCGGACGGTCTCGAAGCGAAGCGGTGGACTCGGAGGCGCCGGCCCGAAGCACAGCGCCCTCGTGGACCGCCGGAACCGGCCGGACCAGGGCCTTCCATCGGCTCATGCGGGGCAGGCCAGAGGCGCATCCGCTCGCGCGCCGGTGCGGCCGGCCGCCGCGGCGACGGCCCGGGCGTAGTCGGCCGGCGTGTTCACGTTGAAGAGCAGCATTCCGTCGGGGTCGAACGCGGCCACCTCGTCCGGTCCCAGCTCGGTCGTGCGCAGCGCCCCGGCCAGTTCCACCAGGCGGAGCTGCCCCCGGGTGATCCGGGCCTCGATCGCGTCCAGGCAGGAACGGTCGTAGACTGCGCACAGTGGCTGCAGGCCGCTGGCGTGCCGCGGGACGACGGCCTCTGCGCGCGGCGCCCGGACCGTGAGGTGGCGGAGGAACGCGGCCGACAGGAACGGCAGGTCCCCGGCGACGACCAGGGTTCGCCGGCTCGGCGATCGGGTCAGCGCGGTATGCAGACCTCCGAGCGGACCGGCGCCCGGCAGGAGATCGTCGCACACCTGCAGCCCGGACGTCCGGAAGCGGTGATGGTCGTCGGAAACCACGAGAACGTGCGGGGCGACCCGGCCGAGCACCGCGAGCTGTCGTTCGATGATCCGCCGGCCGCCGATGACCAGGTCGCTCTTGTCGCGCCCGCCCAGGCGCCGACCCCGGCCACCTGCGATGATCGCCGCGGTGTGCACGGTCGCGGTCACGGCTCGTGGGGCGACGGGATGCGCCCGGACGGGTGCTGCGGCACTCGTCTCACAATGCCTCAAACTCTAACAGATATCGCCGGGGCTCGTCGCGAACCGGCGCGCGGATGCGACGTTTCGGCCGGGAGGAGCCCGGGGACGCGCGGGGCTCTTGCCACGAGCCTGTGGCCACGCCGTGCGTAGCACCGAGACCGGTGAGGGCGCAAGCGGGCGAAAGACGCCCGCGCGGCAAGGCGCGGCGCAACCCGGCTTCGCGGCGCAATCCGGCTCGGCGGCGCAACCCGGCTCGGCGGCGCAACCCGGGCCCCCGCGGGATGCATCGCCGGTCGAACTGTGGTGGGGCTTTTGCCACGGGCTCCCAGGCGTTACCATGGGAGACGGGGGCGCGGCCGGTCGAGAGGCCCTCTCGACGCCCGGGGCCCGAGGAATCGACGCATGACTGCGCCGCGCCGGTTGGCGTTTCGCCTGATCGCGATCGGGGCGATCCTGTCCGGATTCGAGGGTCCGGTGCCCGCGGGCCAGGTGGGTGACCGCCCCGAGACGCCGGTGGTCCACGTGGCGGAGGTCGACGCGCTCATTCATCCCGCCTCGGCCGAGTTCATCATCCAGACCCTCGACAACGCCGACGCCGCGCGGGCCGACGTGGTCGTCTTGGTGTTGCGCACGCCGGGCGGGCTGGTGGATTCCACCCGCGACATCAACACCGCGATCATCGAGTCGCCGGTCCCCGTGGTGGTGTTCGTGGGGCCGAGCGGGGCGCGGGCGGCGTCGGCGGGGTTCCTGATCACCATCGCGGCCGACGTCGCGGCGATGGCCCCCGGCACCCACGTGGGGGCGGCGCATCCGGTGGCCGGCACCGGGCAGGCGATGGACGAGACGGCGGCCGAGAAGGCCGCTTCCGACGTGGCCGCCTATGCCCGGTCGCTGGCGTCGCAGCGCGGCCGGAACGTCGAGCTGGCGGAGGAGGCGGTCGTCGACAGCCGGTCGTTCACCGAAGAGGAGGCCCTGCAGGCGGAGCCACCCCTGATCGATCTCGTCGTCGACGATCTCGATGCGCTGATCGAGGCGCTGGACGGGCGGGCCGTCACCCGGTGGAACGGCAGCGAGGAGGTCCTGCGCACCGCCGGGGCGCAGGTGGAGCGGATCGAGATGACCTGGCGGCAGCGTCTGCTGAGCGCGATCGCGCATCCGCAGATCGCGGTCCTGCTGTTGAGCCTCGGCACGCTGGGGTTGACCATCGAGCTGTGGAGCCCCGGCGCGATCCTCCCGGGCGTCGCGGGCGGGCTCTGTCTGCTGCTGGCGTTCTTCGCGTTCCAGATTCTCCCCGTCAACTACGTCGGGCTGCTCCTGCTGCTGTTCGGGCTCGTGCTGCTGATCCTCGAGATGCTGACCCCCACCTTCGGCGCGCTTGCGGCCGGCGGGTTGGTGAGCATGTCGTTCGGGGCGGTGATGCTGATCGACTCGCCCTTGCCGGAGCTGCAGCCGGGGTGGCCGTTCGTTCTCACGGTGATGGGGGCGCTGGCGGTGCTGGTGACCTTGCTGGGGCGTCTCGCGATCCGCGCGCACCTCAATCCGCCGGTGACCGGCGCCGCCGGCATGGTCGACAAGCGGGGCGAGGT
Source organism: Vicinamibacterales bacterium (assembly GCA_965206705.1). GTDB lineage: Bacteria > Acidobacteriota > Vicinamibacteria > Vicinamibacterales > UBA8438 > JAJEEA01. Next base: position 830,564 of record CBDBKJ010000005.1, read on the forward strand.
GATCGAGTCGATCGGGCCGGGCGAAACCGGCCGCGTGGCGACGCACGGCGAAATCTGGTCGGCGACGGCCCCCGAGCCCATCTCGCGCGGCGCGCGCGTGCGCGTCGTCGCTATCGACGGCATGACCCTGACCGTGTCGCCCGAGCGACCCCCGGAACGGGTCCAGGAGAGACTTCAGTGACCTTGCTCAACAACCCCCTGCTGATCGTGGGCCTGATGGTGGCGTTCTATCTGATGAGCTCCATCAAGATCCTGAACGAGTACGAGCGCGGGGTGATATTCCGACTCGGCAAGCTGCTCCCGAGGCCCAAGGGGCCCGGGGTCATCCTGGTCTTCGCCCCCATCGATCGGATGGTTCGCGTGGGGCTGCGGACCATCGTCATGGACGTCCCGCCGCAGGACATCATCACCCGCGACAACGTCTCGGTGAAGGTGAACGCGGTCATCTACTTCCGGGTGATGGACCCCCGGAAGGCGATCGTCGAGGTCGAGAGCTTCAACTACGCGACCTCCCAGCTCGCCCAGACCACGCTACGGAGCGTTCTCGGACAGGTCGAGCTCGACGATCTCCTCTCCGAACGGGAACAGCTCAACCGCGACCTGCAGCATCTGCTCGACCAGCAGACCGATCCCTGGGGGATCAAGGTGTCCGCGGTCGAGGTGAAGCACGTCGACCTGCCCGACAACATGCAGCGGGCGATGGCGAAGCAGGCCGAGGCGGAGCGCGAGAAGCGGGCGAAGATCATCCACGCCGAGGGCGAGTTCAGCGCTTCCGAGCGCCTGTCGCAGGCCGCCGGGGTCATCTCCACCCAGCCCCTCGCGGTGACCCTGCGCTACCTGCAGACCCTGACGGAGATCGCCACCGAGAAGAACTCCACGATCCTGTTCCCGGTTCCCATCGAGTTCCTGAACCTGCTGCCGGGCCGCCCGACGGCCGAAAAAGCAGACAGTGACGATGCGAGAAACGGCTCGGCCTGACGTGACGGTCAGTCCGAAGCAGCTGGTCTTCCTGACGATGATCGCGGTGATGGCCGCGGTCGTCGTCTTCCTGTGCGGCGTGCAGGTCGGACGGGGGGTTGCGGCCAGTGAAGCCGGGGGCGCCGGGTCGACCGCCGGGGTTCCGACGGCTGACGGCGCGGCCGTGCTCGATGGTCCGGCGCAGGCGCCCGAGGCCGGCGGCCCGGCCGGGTCGCGGCTCGACGGTTTGAGCTACTTCGGGCGGCTGCGCGGGAGCGAGCCGGTGCCGGAGACGCTGGACTTCGCGGGCGAGCGGCAAGCGGCGGGCGGCGCGGAGCCGGGCCCGCCGGATCCGCCGGCCGGCGGGCGGCCCGGGGAATCGTTCGTCGTGCAGGTGATGAGCGTGCGCGGCGGCGCCGCCGCGCAGGACGTGAAGGCGGATCTGGAGGCGAAGGGGTATCCCGTCGTGATCGACCCGACGCCCGGGACCCCGGGCGGGCTGCATCGCGTTCGGCTCGGACCCTATGCCGATCGCGCCGAGGCCGAGCGGGCCAGTCATCGTCTGCGGATCGAAGAACGGTTCGAGCCGCGGGTCACCGAGCCCTGATCGCGCGACCTTCGGTCGCGTTGGAAGTTTCGCTGGCGCGAAACTTCTACGGCGGAAGCTCCTGCGCGACCTTCGGTCGCGCGCGCGGCTGACGGCGGGCGGCGGGGCGTCCGGCGACGAGCCCCCGGAGGCGGGTATCCTGGTCGCCACCCTGATTTTCGCAGTGCTTGCCGGGTACCTGCTGGGGTCCTGTCCCAGCTCGGTGCCGATCAGCCGGCGGTTGTACGGCAGCGACGTTCGCGGTCATGGCAGCGGCAATGCCGGCGCGGCGAACATGCTGCGGGCGTTCGGCTGGAAGCCGGCTCTGGCGGTACTGGTGCTGGACGTCGCCAAGGGATACCTGCCGGCGCTGCTCGCGCCCTGGCTGCCGATCGGTGATTCGGATCCGGCTCCGGCGACGCTGGGGCTGGCGGCCGGCGCGGCTGCGACCCTCGGGCACTGCTATCCTCTCTTTGCCGGGTTTCGCGGGGGGAAGGGGGTCGCGACCGCGACCGGGGCGTTTCTCGCGACGCATCCGGGCGCCGTGGCCATCGGTCTCGCGGTGTTCGCGACGCTCGTCGCGCTGTCGCGCCACGTGTCGGTGGCGGCGATCGGCGCCGCGGCGGCGATGCCGGTGATTCTGGCGGTGCTCCGGTACCGCTTCGACCACGCCGTGTCGCCGGCGGACCTGGTTCTGGCGGCGGCGCTGGCCGGCTTCATCGCGTTCACCCACCGCTCCAACCTCTCGCGGTTGCGGCAGGGCCGCGAACCTCGGATCGGCGCGGCCGGGGGTGGACGCGCCCGCCCGACGGGCGAATGAGACAACGACAGGAGGATGAGACGTGACCATCGAGATCGAAGAACAGATCAAGCGCTACGAAGACCTCGTGGAGCGGTCGCTCGCCCTGCGCGGCTATCTTTGACACCTCGGAGACCGACAAGGAGCTGCGCGTCCTCGAGGCCCGGGCCGCCGCCGCCGACTTCTGGAGCGATCCGGAGCGGGCGCAGGAGGTGCTGCGCCGCCGGCGGCGCCTGCAGGACGATCGGGACCTCGCCGAGTCCCTGCGGCAGAAGGCGGATGACCTCGGCGTCCTCGTGGACTGGATCGGGCAGGGCGAATCGGTCGAAGAGGATCTGCTGGCGGCGCTCGACACGCTCGCGGTCGAGATCGAGACCGGCGAGATCAAGAAAATGCTCGGCGGCGAGCACGACGACAAGAACGCCATCGTCACCATCCATCCCGGCGCCGGCGGCACCGAGTCGCAGGACTGGGCGGAAATGCTGGCCCGCGCCTATCTGCGATGGGCCGAGCGGCGAGAGTTCAAGGTCGAGGTGATCGAGTGGCAGCCGGGTGACGAAGCGGGAATCAAGGCGGCCACGCTGACCATCACCGGGGACTACGCGTACGGATTGATGCTGGCGGAGGCCGGGGTGCACCGGCTGGTCCGGATCTCGCCCTTCGATCAGGCGTCCCGCCGGCATACGTCGTTCGCCTCGGTGTTCGTGTGGCCCGAGCTGCCCGAGGACGTCGAGGTCGAGATCGACGAGAAGGACCTCCGCATAGACACCTATCGGTCCAGCGGCGCCGGCGGGCAGCACGTCAACGTGACCGATTCGGCGGTTCGCATCACCCATCTGCCCAGCGGTATCGTCGTCTCCTGCCAGAACGAGCGCTCGCAGCATCGCAACCGCGACGCCGCCATGAAGGTGCTCAAGGCGCGGCTGTACGACCGCAAGCTGAAGCAGCAGCAGGACAGGCTGGAGGAGATCGGGGGCGAGAAGAAGGCGATCGGGTTCGGCAGCCAGATTCGCAGCTACGTGCTGCATCCCTATCAGATGGTCAAGGACCTGCGCACGAAGGTCGAGACCGGCGCCGTGGACCGGGTGCTCGACGGAGACTTCGACCCGTTCATCAAGGCGTACCTGATGCAGAAGGCGGGCGGAGAGCGGTCGACCTGAAACGTACCGACCACCAACCGGATCGGGTAACGGCGGCGCGGCGGCGGAGCGGTGCCGCACGCTGCCGTTGTGTACGGAGTTTACATTGATAAGCTAAGATTATATAATTCATGCACTGTTAGTATCGTTCCCGTTCTCTACGGGTGCTTATTCGTAAACTCTTTCAGGACAGGGTGTTATGGGCAAGGTAATCGGAATCGACCTCGGAACGACGAACTCGGTGGTGGCGGTCATGGAGGCGGGCGAGCCGGTGGTGGTGACGAATCCGGAGGGCAGCCGGATCACGCCGTCCATCGTCGCGTTCGCCAAGTCGGGTGAACGGCCGGTGGGCCAGGTGGCCAAGCGCCAGGCGGTGACGAACCCGGAGAACACCGTGTTCTCCATCAAGCGCTTCATGGGCCGCAAGTTCGACGAAGTCAGCGAAGAGATGAAGATGGTGCCCTACCAGGTGGTCAAGGCGTCGAACGGCGACGCCAGGGTCCACGCTGGGGACAAGGAGCTGTCGCCGCCCGAGATCTCCGCCATGGTGCTCCAGAAGCTCAAGCAGGCGGCGGAAGAGTATCTGGGGCAGTCGGTCGGTCAGGCCGTGCTCACGGTGCCTGCCTACTTCAACGACGCCCAGCGTCAGGCCACCAAGGATGCCGGCCAGATCGCCGGTCTCGACGTGCTGCGCATCGTGAACGAGCCCACCGCCGCCGCCCTCGCCTACGGGCTCGACAAGAAGAAGGACGAGACCATCGCCGTCTACGACTTCGGGGGAGGGACGTTCGACATCTCCATCCTCGAAGTGGGCGAAGGCGTCGTCGAGGTCAAGTCCACCAACGGCGACACCCACCTCGGCGGCGACAACCTCGACCAGCGAATCATCGAGTGGATCGCCGACGAATTCCAGAAGAACGAGGGGATCGACCTCCGGAAAGACCGCATGGCCCTGCAGCGGCTCAAGGAAGCGGCGGAAAAGGCCAAGATGGAGCTGTCGACGGTGGTCGAGACCGAGATCAACCTGCCGTTCGTCACCGCCGATCAGTCCGGTCCCAAGCACCTCGTCATGAAGCTGAGCCGCGCGCGGTTCGAGCAGCTCGTCGAGAACCTGCTGCAGAAGACGGTGGCGCCGGTCAAGCGGGCGCTGTCGGACGCGGGGCTCGATGCGTCGCAGATCGACGAGGTGGTCATGGTCGGCGGGTCCACCCGCGTGCCGCGCGTGCAGGCGATCGTCAAGGACCTGTTCGGCAAGGACCCCCACAAAGGGGTCAACCCGGACGAGGTGGTCGCGATGGGGGCGGCCCTGCAGGCGGGGGTGCTGGCCGGAGAGGTCAAGGACCTGCTGCTGCTCGACGTCACCCCGCTCTCGCTGGGCATCGAGACGCTGGGGGGCGTTCGCACCACCCTGATCGAGCGGAACACCACCATTCCCACCAAGAAGAGCGAGACCTTCTCGACCGCCGCCGACAGCCAGACGAGCGTCGAGGTGCACGTGCTGCAGGGCGAACGGTCGATGGCGCGGGACAACCGGACCCTGGGCAAGTTCCAGCTCGTCGGATTGCCGCCGGCGCCCCGCGGCGTGCCCCAGATCGAAGTGACGTTCGATATCGATGCGAACGGCATCGTGAACGTGTCGGCGAAGGACCAGGGGACCGGCAAGGAACAGAAGATCACGATTACCGCCTCGAGCGGATTGTCGAAGGAGGAAGTCGATCGGATGATGAGCGAGGCGGAGGCGCACTCCGACGAGGACAAGACGCGCAAGGAGGCGATCGAAGCCAGGAACCAGGCCGATCAGGCGGTCTACGCGGCCGAGCGGATGATGCAGGAGGCCGGAGACAAGTTGTCGGCCGAAGATCGCGCCCCGATCGAGAGCGCGGCGGCGGACGTCAGGAAGGCTCTCGAGTCGGAGGACGACGCCGCCCTCAAGCCGGCGATGGAGAAGCTGACCGCGGTGCAGCACAAGGCGGCCGAGGCGATGTACAAGCAGGCCAGCGAGGCCCCGCCGCCGCCGGACCCGGCGTCCGGTGGTGGTGGCGGCTCGGCGCCCGGCGCGGGCGACGCCGCGGGCGGCGGCGAGGGCGAGGTCATCGACGCCGAAGTGGTCGAGGACAAGAAGTGAGGGCCGGCGGGATATGAGGTGGTCGAGGACAAGGAGTGAAGGCTGGCGGGATATGGTGACGACGGATGGATCTCTATGTGATTCTCGGCGTCGAGCGGAGCGCGTCGGGGAGTGAGCTGAAGCGCGCGTATCGCAGGCTCGCGCGGAAGTACCATCCCGACATCAATCCCGGGGATCGCGAGACCGAGGCCGTCTTCCGGCGGGTGAGCGAGGCCTACGAGACGCTGATCGACCCGGAGCGGCGCCAGGACTACGACCATCACGGTCTGTCCGCGGCCCGCCCGGCGGAGGGCGGGATCGCGTTTGAAGGCTTCGACTTCTCGGGCGCCTCGGCCGGCGAGCCGGCATCCAGCTTCGGCGATCTGTTCGCCGAGGTCATCGCCGAGTCCGGCCGGCGCCGGCCGCAGGAGGCCTCCACTGTCGATCTGCACGCGACCCTGCAGGTCACGTTCGAGCAGGCGATGCGGGGCGGGACGCACGAGGTGACTGTGACCCGGGTCGCCGCCTGCGACGCCTGCGGCGGCGCCGGGGCGCGGCGGGTCGCCGAGAGCCGTTGCGCGAGCTGCGGCGGGGCCGGCCACTCCCGCTGGATGCGAGGGCACATGGTGTTCTCGCGCGGGTGCGCCGACTGCGGGGGGACCGGCCGCCGGCGGCATCGCCCCTGCGGAGTCTGCGGCGCCGAAGGGGTCCTGTCGAGAATCGAGGCGATCGGGGTGCCGGTGCCGGCGGGGGTCACCGGCGGGACCCGGCTGCGGGTGTCGGGCGGCGGGAATGCGGGGCGCCGCGGCGGTCCCACCGGCGATCTCTACGTGACGGTGGCTGTCGATCCGCATCCGCTGTTCCGGCGCGAAGGTGACGACCTGCATCTCGTGCTGCCGGTCGCCGTCCACGAGGCGGCGCTGGGGGCGCGGGTCGAGGTGCCGACCGCCGGAGACCGGGCTCGGGTCCGCATTCCCCCGGGTACCCAGTCGGGCCAGCGGCTCCGTTTGCGCGAGCGCGGGGCTCCCTCGCCGCGCGCCGGCCGGCCGGGAGACTTGATCGTCGAGGTCAGGATCGTGCTGCCCCGGGTCCTCGACGAGCGATCGAAGGAGCTGATGCGCCAGTTCGGCGAGAACAGCCCCGAGGACGTGCGGGCCGGGCTGTGGTGACGCCGCGGGGCGCGAGAGCCGGCCAGAAAAGCGGGTGTTGACATGCCAGGCAGGGGATCCGGGCAGGGCTACTACATGATCAGCGCGGTGGCGCGGCGATACGACATTCATCCGCAGACGCTGCGTCTCTATGAACGCGAAGGGCTGCTGAAGCCGTCCAGGACCGAGGGCAACACCCGACAGTATTCCGATGCCGACCTCGAGCAGTTGGAGACGATTCTGACGCTGACGCGGGAGCTGGGGGTGAACCTGGCGGGGGTCGAGATCATCCTCAACATGCGGCGCAAGATGGACCGCATGCAGTCGGAGGTCAACGAGTTCATGGCCTACGCGAAGCAGGAGCTGGCCCGCGGGCTCGAAGATTGGGAGCAGCGATTGGGCACGGCGCTGGTAAGATCGGCGCCGACCGACCTGGTCCGCATCAAGGGGTCGGACCCGGGTCGGAAACCGTGAGCCGGGGCGTGGAGACACGGTCCGATCGGAGTCTTTCAACGATGCCGGCGGCCGCCCCGGCCCCGGCGGGGGATGTGACCGGTCCAATGTCCTGTCCACACTGTGACGGCACCCGCTGGCGCGCCGTGTCCGGCGAGGGCGTCTCCCGCGTCGAACGGTGCGAGTGCTGGCGGGCGGATGCGGCGCGGACCCTGTTGACGGCGGCGCGGATTCCGCCTCGCTACCGCGCCTGCGATCTGAGCACGTTCGTCACCTACGAGAACCCCAAGCTCCTGCGGGCGGTCGACAAGGCTCGCCGGTTCATCGAGGCGTTCCCGGTGGTGAAAAAGGGGCTGATGCTGATCGGTCCTCCCGGCATCGGCAAGACCCATATCGCGGTGGCCGCGCTCAGGCAGGTGGTGTCGGAGAAACGCGTGCGCGGCCTGTACTACGACACGCGGAGTCTGCTCAGCACGATTCGCAGCACCTACGACCCGGTGACCCGCACGTCCGAGGTGGACGTGCTCCGGCCGGTGATGGAGGCCGAGCTGCTCGTGCTCGACGACCTGGGCGCGGAGCGGTTGACCGACTGGGTGGACGAGACCATGAACTTCATCGTCAACACCCGGTACAACGATCGCCGCCCCACGATATTCACCTCGAACTACGAGGACGTCCCGGACCCCGAGGCCCTCGACTCGCTCCTCGTGCGCGTCGGGTTTCGCATGCACTCCCGGCTGCGCGAGATGTGCGAGTTCCTGGAGTACGACGGTCCCGACTATCGCGATTTCGAGTTCGCGCCCAGCAGCGAGGACCTCACCCGCAGCTGGAAGGCGAAGCCGCGGCGCAAGCTGCCGGCCCGGACGTCGTCGCGCGCGCGAGGTCGTCTGAAGACCGGCAAGGCCGAGCTGGGCTGGTCGGGAGGGCGCGCGGGCGGGTGAGGCTGGCCGACCGCCTCTCGCCTTCGCCGTCCCCGCACGTATCGCCACCGGGCATCATGCCAGAGAGCGCTCTCCCGCCCGTCGGTCCGCTGGGAATCTACCTCCACATCCCCTTCTGCGAAGCGATCTGCAACTACTGCAACTTCAACCGGGAGCTGATTCGGACCGCGGTGAAACGCCGGTATCTCGCCGCGTTGGCCCGGGAGATCGAGTCGGCGGGGGACGGCGGGCTCGTGGACTCCGTGTTCTTCGGGGGCGGCACGCCGTCGGTGCTCGATCCCGGTGAAGTGATCGCTCTCATCACCCGTTGCGGATCGAGCTTCGCGCTCGATCCAGCGGTCGAGGTCACCCTCGAGATGAACCCGGAGACCGCGTCGCGAGAGCGGCTGGAGGGCTACCGGTCCGCCGGGGTGACGCGTCTCAGCCTCGGCGTGCAGTCGTTTCGCGACGCCGAGCTGAGCCGTCTCGGCCGGGTGCATTCGGCGGCGCGCGCGATCGAGGCGTTCGAGTCGGCGCGGGCCGCGGGCTTCGACGACATCAGCATCGATCTGATGGTCTGGCTGCCGGAGCAGACCCTCGATCACTGGGGCGAGACCCTCGACGTCCTGATCGGCCTCGACCCCGAGCACGTCTCGTTCTATCTGCTCGAGCTCTACCCGAATGCTCCCTTGCGCGAGGACATGGCCCGGGGCGGATGGGCCCAGGCCGCGGACGACGTTGCGGCCGAGATGTATCTGGCGGCCCTCGACCGCTTCGAGTCGGCCGGGTACGGCCAGTACGAGATCTCGAACGCGGCGAGGCCGGGGCGCCGGTGCAGACACAATCTCAAGTACTGGTCCGACGGCGCCTGGATCGGTTTCGGGTGCGGCGCGCATTCCACGCGGGACGGTCGGCGCTGGCGCAACGTGAGCGAAACGGAGTCTTATACGACCAGGGTCGCCAACGGCGCGAGTCCGGTGGCGCACCGGCAGGTTCTGTCCACCGACGAACGTGCGACCGATGCCCTGTTTCTCGGACTGCGGCTCACCGACGGGGTCGATGTTCCGGCCGTCGAGCGCCGATACGGCGTGCGGGTCTGGGAACGGTGGGGCAGCGAGCTGACCCGATGTGTCGAGGCCGGCCTGCTGGAGGACGACCCGGAACGCCTGCGTCTGACGCGCCGGGGCCGGCTGCTGGCGAGTGAAGTGATGCAGGTGTTCGTCTGACCCCGACAACGCTTGTCAGGATTCGCCGCGGTCCTTCGAACGCTGGTCCTGGTACGTCACCGCCCGCAACTCCTGCGGCGAATGATGCCGAGACTCTTCAGGATCTCGATGTACAGCGCTCCAAATCCCCCCATCGTGGGGCGAGACGCGAAAACCGGCTATTGTGCACACGCTGCCGGTACCGCGATGGCGAGACTCCGTGGAACCGGGCTTGAAGGGCACGAACTATGCGGATAACGGACTGGCGGGGTCGGCGACTGGGTTGCGCTGTCGCGGTCGTCGCGGCGTTCTGGCTTGGGTTCCTGTGTGGCGGAGGCGGGAGCCTGTCCGGTGCCGCCGCGATCCAGGCCCCGCCCGGTACGGGGCAGCAGGATCAGCCACCCGCCGATCCGCCTCCGGCCTCCCAGGCGCCCGAGGAGCCGGCTCCGACCCCCGAGGAAGCGCCGGAAACGCAGGCGGGCTCGGAGACGGACGCCGAGCCGGGGCCGGAGACGGACGCCGAGCCGGGGCCGGCGCCGCCGCTCGTCCAGGACCGGCCGCGCGAGTTCACCGCCGACATCGGGGTCATGCTCAACTTTCTCAGGCCGGAAGGGGACACCGCCTTCGAGGAGACGATGACGCGCGTGGCCGAGGCTCTGGCGGCCAGCGAGAGCGAGGAGCGGCGGCGGCAGGCGGACGGCTGGAGCACCTACCGGGCGGAGGAGCCCCTCGCCGACGGCGTCATCCTGTACGTCTCCTGGCTCGACCCGGCGGTGCCGGGGGCCGACTATTGGGTACCCGGCATCCTGAACGAGGCTTTCCCGACCGAGGCGCAGGGGTTGTACGAGACCTACGCGGGGGCGTTCGCGGACGGGCAGATCCTGCTGAACCTGAGCCCGGTTGCGGGACCCTGAACGGCGCCGGCGACCGGGTTTCGCATTGCGCGGAGGATTCGTTTGGCTGAACGGGACAGCTGCGGTAGAGTAGCTGCCTTTGGCAAGTCGTATCTGGCTACACCTTGAAGGAGGAGCATATGCGGAGGATGTTGAGTCAGCGGAACGGCCGGGTCTGGACGGGCACGGCCATCGTGGCGGCGCTTGCCGTCGGTGTGGTGCTCGGGAGCTCGTTCGCCTCGCGGTCGGAAGCGGCAGCCCAACCCAGCCTCAGCTTCACGGGCCAAGCCGGTCTCGTCATGAACTACGTCAACGCGGCGGGGTCGGCCGACTTCGAGCGCGTCATGCGGGCGTATCGCGATTCCCTGGCCGGCAGCAGCGACGGCCAGCACCAGCGGATGGCGGCCGGAATGCGGCTGTATCGCGCCGCCGAGCCCGGACCGAACAACACCGTCGCGTACTGCCTCTTCGTCGATACCGTCGAGGCCGGTGGCAACTACGAAGTCATCGCGGTGCTCGCTCCCCTGCTTCCGCCGGGGTCGCCGTCCAACGGTGACGAGGTGCGGGAGCTCTACGGGGCCTTCAACAACGCGCTGCAGGGCGGCGGACGGATACCGATGAACCTCAGTCAGGTGTTCTAGGCAAATCGCGGGGTTTTGCCACGGGCTCCCGGGAGTCCGCGGTAACCCCGCGTTCCTGCCGTCGGGCCGGAGGAGAGGTGCGGAGGGTGAGCCGCGGTTGAATGCACGGGCTCTCGCCCCGGCTCCCGGCCGGACCAGCCAGGCGTCGCGGGCCAGCTTCTTCCCTTGGCCGCGGGCCGGCCGGAGATACCCACCAGATTCCAGATCGCCAGCCGCGGAGCCGAAGGACCCGTCGCACCCGGCGGGCCGTGGCTGGCGCCCTCGCCGCAGCGGTGATACCGCCTGCGTTGCGGGACTGTCGCCCGTCCGGGACGAGCAGCTTTTCGATGAAGGGTTCGCTTCCGTGCCGGCGATGCCTCAGAAGGCGAGATTCACGCCGGTGTAGAACCGGTGCTGCGTCTTGTCCGGCGATGATTCGCCCCGCAGCTGGAAGATGCGATAGTCGAATCGCATCCGGAACGGCCCGACGAGGCCGACCTTGACCCCGCCCCCGCTGTTGGTGGCGGCGCTGGTTTCGAGCAAGCCGGCGCCGTCCTCCCGGTACAGCCCGCCGCCGACGGTGGCGTAGAACTGCATACCGAACAAGGTCGGCGTCTGTGCCAGCACGTTGAACATGCCGGCCCGGCGGCGCGCGTTGCCCAGCTCGTCGGCCTTCGTGTCCGAGTATTCGAACTCGAAGCCGAGGAGCAGGAACGAGAGCCCGGCGGCGACCCCTCGAACCGGGCGGTTGGACGGCGTGGTGTTGGCGCCGACGAAGGCGGTCAGGTCGGCGTCGGCGCGTTGCGCGCTCGCCAACAGCGCCACCAGGAGCAACACGGCGACGGAAAGGGGTCGTATGGACATGGTCGGACCGCGGCAGGCGAAATCGCGATGGATCGAGGATCATAGCAGAGTGGGCCGGCGACTCCGGACGGCCGCGCCATGGCGGCGCGCCGGAGTACGGCGCCGAAACGGTGTGATAAAGTGACCGGCCACCCCCATGGACTTTCGGCCGACCGACGAGCAACGCCTGCTTCGACAATCAGTTCGGGAATTCGCGGAAACCGAGTTGGCCCCGGGCGCCATGGCGTGGGACGAAGCGCAGAGCTTCCCCCTGTCCCTCCTGCCCAAGCTCGGCGGGCTGGGGCTGATGGGCATTCAGTTTCCGGAGCGCTACGGCGGGGCGGCCCTGGGGGCGGTCGACTACTGCATCTGCATCGAAGAGCTGGCGCGGGTGGATCCGGCGATTGCCCTCTCGGTGGCGGCGCACAACGGGCTGGTGTCCGCGCACATTCACCTGTTCGGCACCGAGGCCCAGCGCCTGCGCTACCTCCCCCCGCTCGCCCGCGGCCGGCACCTGGGGGCCTGGGCGCTCACCGAGGCTGGCGCCGGGAGCGACGCGGGAAGCCTGCGCACGAGTGCGCGCCGGGTCGAGGAGGGATGGCGCCTGAACGGGTCCAAGACGTTTACGACCCACGCCAGTCTGGCCGAGACGTTCGTGGTCATGGCGGTCACCGATGTCGAGCAGGGGGCGCACGGCATCTCCGCGTTCATCATCGCGCGCGGCGCCCCCGGCCTGGTGCCGGGACGCAAGGAGAACAAGCTCGGCATGCGCGCCAGCGATACCGCGGGGCTGTCGCTGGATGATTGCCTCGTGCCGGCGGACCAGCTGCTGGGCGAGGCCGGCCACGGGTTCATCGACGCCATGCGCGTTCTCGACGCGGGCCGCATCGGCATCGCCGCGCTGGCCGTCGGGCTGGCGCAGGGCGCTTACGAGGCGGCGCGGCGTCATGCGACGCAGCGGGAGCAGTTCGGGCACGCGATCGCGTCGTTTCAGGCGATACAGTTCAAGCTGGCGGACATGGCCACCCGGATCGAGGCGGCGCGATGGCTCACTTACCGCGCCGCCTATCTGAAGGACCGCGGCCGGGTCACCACGCGCGAATCGGCCATGGCCAAGCTGTTCGCCAGCGAGGCGGCGGTGCGGGCGGCCGAAGAAGGTGTGCAGATTCACGGCGGCTACGGATTCGTGAAGGACTATCCGGCGGAGAAGTTCTTTCGCGACGTGAAGCTGACGACCATCGGCGAGGGCACCAGCGAGATCCAGCGCCTCATCATCGCCAGGCAGTACCTGGATGCCGGGGCATGACCGCCGATACGCGCCAGCTCGCGGCCGGGGTTGTCGACGGCGACCGGCGCTCCATCGCGCGCGCGATCTCCCACGTCGAGGCCGAAGGGGAGTCGGCCGCGTCGATGGTGCGGGCGCTCCATCCACGGACCGGCGGTGGTTATCTGGTCGGCGTGACCGGTGCGCCCGGGGTCGGGAAGAGCACCCTGGTCGACCGCCTCGCCCAGACCCTGCGGGCGCAGGACCGCACGGTCGGGGTGCTGGCCGTCGATCCGAGCAGCCCGTTCAGCGGCGGGGCGGTGCTGGGCGACCGGGTCCGGATGCAGACCCACGCCGGCGACGACGGCGTGTTCGTGCGGAGCATGGCGAGCCGCGGCCAGCTCGGAGGTCTGTCACGGGCCACCGGCGATGCCGCGCTGGTTCTGGATGCGGCGGGGTTCGACGTCATCGTCATCGAGACGGTGGGCGTGGGGCAGGCGGAGGTCGAGATCTCGCGCACGGCCGACGTGACGCTGGTGGTGACGATGCCCGGCGGCGGTGACGGCGTGCAGACCCTGAAGGCGGGGGTGATGGAGATCGCCGATCTGTTCGTCGTCAACAAGGCCGACCATGCCGGGGCGGATCGGGCGGTGGCGGAGATCGAGGCCATGCTGCATCTGAACGACCCTCCTCCCGGCGCGTGGCGGCCGCCGGTGGTGCGGACCCGGGCCACCGAGGGACGCGGGATCGAGGAGGTCGTGGAGGCGGTGGGCCGGTTTCGCGCGCGGGGTGGAGATGGGGCGGAGCAGCGCCGCCGGGCGCGGGTGAGGACCCGGGTGCGGCAGCTGGTCTCGCAGCGGTTTCTCGACCATGCCGAGCATCGGGCGCTCGATCCGGGCACGTTCGATCGGCTCGTCGACGACGTGGCCGGCGCGGTCCTCGACCCGTACACGGCGGCCGACCGGATACTCGACCTGACGGTTCGCGGGGCCGTTCCGACGGGCTTGCCGGAACCGCTTTCGAAAGGACCGAGGCTCGGATGAAGGCGACGCTGGATCACATCGGTATCGCGGTTCGTGACCTGAACGAGGCGCTGGCCTTCTACCGGGATGCGTTGGGGCTGGAAGTGGGCGAGGTCGAAGAGGTGCCGTCCCAGCAGGTGCGCGCGCAGTTCCTCCCGCTCGGGGGCACCGCGCTGGAGCTTCTGGAGGCGACTTCCGGGGGCTCGGCTATCGCCCGATCGATCGAACGCCGCGGCCCCGGCATCCATCACATCACCCTGCGGGTCGACGATCTCGCGGCGACCCTGGCCAGCCTCCGCGATCGCGGCGTCAGGCTGGTCGACGAGCGTCCGCGGCCCGGTGCGGGCGGCAGCCTCGTGGCCTTCATTCATCCTTCCGCGGCGCAGGGTGTGCTGATCGAGCTCAAGGAAGATCCCGGCGCATGAGGGCAGCGCCCGCGAACCGGCGTGTCGCCGGCGTCGGGGGAGAAATGCCGACCCGGCGCGACGGCTGAAGGGGAGAGATACGTGGAGAATCCAGAGTCGGGGGCTCGCATCGGGGTGATCGGCGGCAGCGGTCTCTATGACATGGAGGCGTTGACCGACCGGGAGACCGTCGAGGTGTCGACACCCTTCGGCGAGCCGTCTGCGCCGTACGTGGTCGGGAGCCTCAACGGCCGGCGGGTCGCCTTCCTGGCCCGGCACGGCGAGGGGCATCGCCTGATGCCGTCCGAGCTGAACTTCCGGGCCAACATCTTCGGGTTCAAGACCCTCGGGGTCGAGTGGATTCTGTCGGCCAGCGCGGTGGGCAGTCTGCAGGAGCGGTACCGGCCGCTCGACCTCGTGGTTCCCGATCAGATGCTCGACCGGACCCGCGGACGCATCAGCACCTTCTTCGGCGGCGGTATCGCCGCCCACGTCGGCTTCGCCCACCCGTTCTGTCCCGTGCTCGGGGATATCGTCGTCGATGCCGCCGCCGGGTGCGAGGCCACGGTTCATCGCGGCGGGACCTACGTCTGCATGGAAGGACCGCAGTTCTCGACCCTCGCCGAGTCCCGGCTCTATCGCGCGTGGGGGATGGACGTCATCGGGATGACCAACCTGCAGGAAGCGAAGCTCGCCCGCGAGGCCGAGATCTGCTATTCGACGCTCGCGCTCGTCACCGACTACGACTGCTGGCACGAAGGCCACGACGACGTGACCGTCGAGATGATCATCGCCACGCTGCAGAAGAACGCGGTCACCGCGCAACGGGTGGTGCGGGAAGCGGTGGCGTCGTTGCCGGTCGCGCGGGGCTGCGAATGCGCCACGGCGCTCGGCTCGGCTATCATTACCCGGCCGGAGCTTATCCCGCCGGCCGTGAAGCGGGACCTGGCTCCGATCATCGGCAGATATGTGCCGCAGCAGTAGCTCGCCGGCCGTCCGGCGGCGCGCACGGCGGCGCAGCGCGAGTTGCTTTCGGCCGGCGCCGCGGGGCGCGATGACCCGGCAACCGCGTCGTTGCGCCGCCGGGGCGGCCCGCGCGCCGTGCGTTTCAGGAGGGGTGCTACGCTCGTGCATCCGATAGTGACCGTCGGCTCCGTCGCGTTCGATTCCGTCAAGACGCCGTTGGGGGAGGCGTCCCGTTTGATCGGGGGAGCCGCCACCTACTTCAGCGTCGCCGCGTCCTTCTTCACCGACGTGAGGCTCGTGGGGGTGGTGGGTGACGACTTCACCGAGGAACAGATGCGGGTCTTCGCGGGCCGGCGCATCGACCTTGCCGGCCTGCAGCGGGTGCCGGGCGAGACCTTTCGGTGGAAGGGCGAGTACGGCTTCGATCTGGGCACCCGCGAGACGATCTACACGCGGCTGAACGTCTTCGATCGGTTTAGTCCGGTCCTCCCCGACGGGTACCGGTCCACGCCGTTCGTCTTTCTGGCCAACATCCATCCGGCGCTGCAGGCGGATGTGCTGACCCAGGTGGAGCGGCCGCGGTTCGTGGCGGCCGACACGATGAACTACTGGATCGAAGGGACGCCGGACGAGTTGCGCGCGGTGCTGCGGCGCATCGACGCCCTGCTGATCAACGACGAAGAGGCTCGCCAGCTCGCCGGCGAGCCGAATCTCGTGAAGGCGGCGCGCGCCATCCAGCACATGGGTCCTCGGCTCCTGGTGATCAAGCGCGGCGAGCACGGGGTTCTGATGACGCGCGACCACGGGTTCTTCGCGGTGCCCGCCATGCCCCTGGACACGGTGATCGACCCGACCGGGGCCGGCGACACGTTCGCGGGCGGGTTCATGGGGTATCTGGCGTCGGCCGGCGAGATCACCGATGCGGTGCTGACCCGGGCCATCATCGCCGGGAGCGCCCTCGCCTCGCTGGCGGTCGAGGACTTCGGGCTCGGCGGGTTGCTGGGGGTGTCTCCCAAGGTCCTCAACGAACGGTTTGCGGCGTTCAAGCGGCTGACCCACTTCGAGGCGCTATGACGCACGAGGCCCGGCGGCGGTGGATGGGCGGCGCGTTCACGGCGGTCACGCTGGTCTGGCTGCTGCTGATCCTGCTGGTGCCGGCGGTGCTGGCGCGGGAAACCGGGGGGCGCACGGTGGCGGTGTTGTCGGCGGGCACGTATCTGATGGGGAGTTTCATCTGTCACCAGCGTTCGGACCGGTCGTTCCATCCGGACGGGGTGCAGATGCCGGTGTGCGCCCGGTGCAGCGGGTTGTATCTGGGCGCGGCGGCCGGCGTGCTGGCGGCCGGGGTGCGCCGGCGCCGGGACGTCGGGCCGCCGGCCCGGGCCGGCCAGGCGCCCGCGTGGCTGCGGTGGGTCGTCGTGGCGGCGGCGGTGCCGACGGGAATCTCGTTCGCGGCCGAGATGGCCGGCTGGATACCGTCGATCGGAGAGCTGCGGGCAGCGGCGGGCGTGCCTTTGGGAGTGGCGGTGACATGGGTCGCAAGTCTCGTGATTCGCGGCGAACTCGCGTAACCGCGACAGCCGCGCCGGCCGACACCGGCCGGGACGTGAACCAGGCGCTGGCGGCGGCGGCGCTGGGCTGGGTCGTGCCGGGGGGCGGGCATCTCTGGCTGGCGCGCCGTCAGAAGGGCGTGGTGTTCCTGGTCGCCATCACGATGATGTTCGCCCTCGGGTTGGCGTTCGGAGGACGGCTGTTTCCGTTCGACTCCGGTCAGCCCCTGGTGCTCCTGGCCGCGTTCGCCGATCTCGGCAACGGCCTGCCCTATCTGATCGCCCGCGTGGCCGGGCTCGGCGAGGGGCGCGTCGTCGCCGAATCGTTCGAGTACGGCAACACGTTCATCATCGTGTCCGGGCTGTTGAACATGCTGGTCTCGCTCGACGCCTACGACGTGGCGCTGGGCCGGCGGTAGACGACGATGTCGAGCCATCTGCTGGCGATGATGCTGTTCGCGGGGTTCGTGTCGCTGATCTTCGCGGTGTTGATGAAGGATCAGCCGGCCGAACAGGTGAAGCTGGGCGGCCGACTGTTTGCCGGTTTCGTCGGCGCCGCCCTGGTGCTGGGCTGGATCCTGTTTCCTTTTCCCCTGTGACCCGCCATCCGGATCCGACGGCTCGCGGATCGCGGGGCCGCACGCGGTCGCGCCTGTGGGTCTGGGGGCCGGCGTGGGCGGCCATGGCGCTGATCTTCGCCCTGTCGGCGGTGTCGTCCGTGCCACCGGCGGTCCGTGCGGTGGACGACCGGCTCTGGCACGGACTGGGTTACGGCCTGCTGGCGGCGCTGGTGCTGCGCGCGCTCGCCGCCGCCCGCTGGCAGGCGGTGACCGGCCGGACCGTCCTCCTGGCGATAGCCGTGGCGACCCTGTACGGCGTGACCGACGAGCTGCATCAGTGGTTCGTGCCCGGGCGCACCGCCCAGTGGTCGGACCTGGTCGCCGATGCAACCGGCGCAGCGGTGGCCTGCGGCGCGCTCTGGGCATGGCAATCGCGCGCGGTGCGCGAGCGCGCCGACGCGGAAACAGAAAGGACTTCATGAACGGCGATCCAGTCCTGACCGAACGGACCGGGGCGGTGGCCACGGTGACCGTCAACCGGCCGAAAGTGCTCAACGCCCTGAACTCGCAGACGGTCGAAGCCCTGACCTCGGTGCTGATCGATCTGCAGAAGGACGACGAGGTCCGAGCCGTCGTGCTGACCGGGGCCGGGGAGCGCGCGTTCATCGCCGGGGCCGACATCGGCGAGCTGGCGCGGTTGACGCCGCGGACCGCGCGCGCCCTCACCGATGCCGGGCACCGGCTCTGCACGCACCTCGAACGCCTCGGGAAGCCGGTGATCGCCGCCGTCAACGGATACGCGCTCGGCGGCGGCTGCGAGGTCGCGATGGCCTGCACCTGCCGGATTGCCGCGAAGACCGCCAAGCTGGGTCTGCCCGAGATCACCCTGGGCATCATCCCCGGCTACGGCGGCACCCAGCGCCTCCCGCGCCTGGTGGGCCGGGGCCGCGCGTTGGAGATGATGCTCACCGGCTCGCCGGTCACGGCGGAAGAGGCCTGGCGAATCGGGCTCGTGAATCGGGTGGTCGAGCCGGAGGCGTTGACGGCGGAAGCGCTCGGGCTGGCCACCACCCTCGCCGCGCGGGCCCCCGAGGCGGTCCGTCGCATCCTCGACGTGGTCAACCATGGCCTCGACATGTCGATGGCCGATGCCACGGCCCTCGAGGGAACCGCCTTCGGGCTCCTCTGGGCGACCGAGGATGCGCGAGAGGGCACCACGGCGTTCGTCGAGAAGCGCAAGGCGAGGTTTACGGGCCGGTGACCGTGCAGACCGTGACGGGGACCGGAGAGGCCGGCGACGTGCGAGTCGGTCTCGTCGTCGCGCAGTACAACGACTTCGTCACCAATCGGCTCCGGGACGGCGCGATGGGCGCGCTCCGGGCGGCCGGGGTGGGCGGCGAGGCGATCGTGGTGGCGCCGGTGCCCGGGGCGTTCGAGGTCCCGCAGGCGGCGCGGCGGCTCGCGTCCGCCGGCGGCGTCGATGCGGTGATCGGCCTCGGGTGCCTGATTCGGGGCGAGACCCCCCACTTCGAGGTCATCGCGGCGGCCGTCGCCCACGGCCTGACCCGGGCCGCGCTCGACAGCGGAACCCCGATGACGTTCGGGGTGTTGACCACCAACTCGGCAGAGGAGGCGCTGGCGCGCGCCGGGGCCGGGCCGTCGAACAAGGGGTGGGAGGCGGCGGATGCCGCGCTGGCGATGGTGCGCCTTTTCCGGCGGTTGGGCCAGTCCGGCACGCGGGGGCGCCCGGCGTGAGCGGGGCCGACTTCGATCCCGCGGGCCGTCATCGGGGACGCGTCGCGGCCCTCCAGCTGCTGTATCAGCGCGAGGTCGGCGGCAGCGAAGGATCGTCGTTCGAACACGCGGTCGGCTCCTATTGGCAGGAGCACCCGGCCCCGGACGGTCCCCGGCAGTTCGCGGAACGTCTGCTGCGGGGCACGCTGGAGGCGATGGACCGGATCGATCCGCTCATCGAGTCGGCCGCCGACAACTGGCGTCTCGCCCGCATGGCGGTCATCGACCGGCTCGTCCTCCGGTTGGCGGTGTACGAGCTGCTCGTCGCCGAGACCCCCGCCGCCGTCGTGATAGACGAGGCGATCGAGCTGGCCCGGACGTTCAGCGACGAGCCGTCTCCGCGCTTCGTGAACGGGGTGCTGGACGCGGTCCGGCAACAGCTCGACCGGGACCGGGTCACCACCGGCAGTCCGACGACCTGAGATCATGGCCGATTCTCAAGAAAGCGATCAGCGCGCTCAGCGGCGCGCCAACCTCGCCTCGCTCGCCGAGCTGGGCGTGCCCGACTATCCCAACACGTTTCGAAGCGCCGACCCGGAGCGCGATACCGATACCGTGTCGGCGCTCGTGGACGCCCATGGGGCCGCCACCGGCGCGGATCTCGAGAGCGCGCAGGTCCCGACGGCGACCGCCGGCCGGATCCTGATCGTGCGCAGTTTCGGGAAGGCCCGGTTCCTCGTGATCTCCGACGGCCGAAAGCGCATTCAGGTCTACGTGCGGCAGGACGCGCTGTCCGAGCGGGATTTCCAGGTCGCGGCGCTGCTCGACATCGGCGACCACGTCGGGGTCGAAGGGCGTCTCTTCCGCACCCGGACCGACGAGCTGACGGTGTGGGCGTCCCGCATCGAGTTCCTGGCCAAGTGCCACCGGCCGTTGCCGGAGAAATGGCACGGCCTGACCGACGTCGAGACCCGGTACCGGCAACGGTACCTGGATCTGATCGTCAACCCCGAGTCTCGCCGCGTGTTCGAGGTGCGCGCCCGGGTGCTGGCCTCGATTCGCCGGTTTCTCGAGCATCCGGATCGCGGGTTTCTCGAAGTCGAGACGCCGATGATGCAGCCGATCGCGGGCGGCGCCCTGGCCCGGCCGTTCGTGACGCATCACAACGCGCAGGACATGGACCTGTACCTGCGCATCGCACCCGAGCTCTATCTCAAGAGGCTGGTCGTCGGCGGCATGGAGCGGGTCTTCGAGATCAATCGGAACTTCAGGAACGAAGGCATCTCGACGCAGCACAACCCGGAGTTCACGATGCTCGAGTTCTATCAGGCCTACAGCGACTATCGCGGCCTGATGACGATGACCGAGCACCTGCTGGCGACCGTGGCCAGCGACGCCGCGCAGCTCTCCGGGGACACCGGTGGCGACGGGGACGGAGAGGGCACGCCCGGCGGCGCCGACGGCGCCTCGGTGACCTTCGGCGGCCGGACCCTGTCGTTTCGCGGGCCGTACCCGCGCGTGCGGTTGCGGCAGGCGGCCTGTGACGCGGCGGCGGAGAGGCTCGGGACCCCGGTCTCCGAGGCGGAGCTGCGAGACCGCGAGACGGCCGCGCGGGTCGCGGCGCGCCTCGGTCTCGAGACGGCCCCGGATCAGGGACCCGGCAAGATCAGTCTGGAGATCTTCGAACGGCTCTGCGAGCCGGCGCTCGTGCAACCGACGTTCGTGCACGACTTCCCGACGGAGGTGTCGCCGCTGTCGAAGCAGCGTGACGACGATCCGGACACCGTGGAGCGTTTCGAGTTGTACGTGGCCGGCATGGAGCTCGCGAACGGGTTCAGCGAGCTCAACGATCCCGTCGAGCAGCGGCGGCGTTTCGAGGCTCAGCTCCATCACCGCCAGGGCGGCGATCTCGAAGCGCATCGCATGGACGAGGACTATGTCCGCGCCCTCGAGTACGGTCTGCCCCCGACCGCCGGCGAGGGCCTCGGCATAGATCGGCTGGTGATGGTCCTGACCGACAGTCCGTCCATCCGCGACGTGATCCTGTTCCCCCTCATGCGGGCGAGGTGACGGGGTGAACCGGACCCGACCCGACCGCGCTTTCGGGGAGACGGCATGACGCTGCCCTTCGAGCTCTACATCGCGACCCGCTACCTGCTGGCTCGGCGGCGCCAGGCGTTCATCTCGGTGATCTCCGCCGTCTCCGCGTTGGGGGTGACGGTCGGGGTGATGGCCCTGGTCATCGCCCTGGCCCTGATGACCGGCATGCAACAGGAGCTGCGGGACAAGATCGTCGGGGCGGCCGCCCATGTCTACGTGCAGAAGCTCCTCGCCGGGGGCTTCGTCGATCACGAAGCAGAGGTCGCGCAGCTCGTCGCGGTGCCCGGCGTCGTCGCGGCGGCCCCGGCGATGATCGGGCTCGCGATGGCGACGTCCGGCGGCGGCGAGGCGTTCATCACCCTCAAGGGGGTGGATCCGGTGCTCGAGGCAGAGGTCACGGAGGTCGCCGAGTCGATCCGCCGGGGCAGCTTCACGGCGCTGTCCGAGACCTACGACGGCGTCCTCGGCGGCGTGGTCATCGGCGAGGGGCTGTCGCGGTCTCTGCGGGCGTCGGTCGGCGACGACATCTCGGTGCTGACGCCGCAGGGGACGACTTTGTCGCCGATGGGGCTGGTGCCGCGGTTGCGGCGCCTCGAGGTGGTCGGCATCTTCAGCCTCGGGCTGCGGGAGTACGACAACTCGTACGGCTTCGTGGCCCTCGACGTGGCCGGCCGGCTGTTCAACAAGGACCGGGTCGACATGATGGAACTGCGGGTCGAGAATCTGATGGATGCCCCAGCGGTGGCGCGCGCGGTCACCGACACCCTGGGAGCCGCGTACTTCGCCCAGGACTGGGGCCAGGTGAACCAGGCGCTGTTCTCGGCCCTGTGGCTCGAGAAGATGGCGATCGGCATCACCATCGGGCTCATCATGATGGTGGCGGCCCTCAACATCGTGGCGTCGCTGGTTCTGCTGGTGATGGAGAAGAGCCGGGACATCGCGATTCTCAAGACCATGGGGGCCTCGTCGGGCAGCATCCGCACCATCTTCGTGCTGCAGGGAGGAATCATCGGGGTGGTCGGGACCGCGGTCGGCGCCGCATGCGGGGTCGCGGTGGCCCACCTCGCCGACCGGTATCAGTTGATCCGGTTGCCGGGCGACGTGTACGGCGTGGCGTGGCTGCCGTTCAGGGTCGAGCCGAGCAACTTCCTGCTCGTCGTGCTGGGCTCGCTCGCCGTCTGTCTGCTCGCCACCCTGTATCCGTCCCGCCAGGCGTCACGGCTCGATCCGGCCGAGGCGCTCAGGTATCAGTAGGCCGCATTGCCGGCGCCTGGCTGCTCATGGCTTTCCTCACCGTCCGCGCCCTCACGAAGTCCTACGCCGTCGGGGATCGGCGGCTGCCGGTCCTGCGCGACCTGGAGCTGATGGTCGACGAGGGCGAGATGGTCGCCGTCGTCGGCGCCTCGGGGGTCGGAAAGAGCACGCTGCTGCAGTGCGTGGGCGGACTCGATGCGATCGATGGGGGCAGCGTCACCGTCGCCGGGACCGAGCTGTCGTCCGTGGACGGCGACGCGCGGGTGGCGTTCCGGAACCGGCACGTCGGGTTCGTCTTCCAGTTTCACCATCTGCTGCCCGAGTTCAGCGCCCTCGAAAACGTGGCGATGCCGCTGCGGATCGCCAGGGCCGCCCGCGGGGAGGCGCACGGCCGGGCCGAGGCGCTGCTGCGGGAGGTGGGGCTCGGCGAACGGATGGCCCACCGGCCGGGGATGCTCTCGGGCGGCGAGCAGCAACGCGCGGCGGTGGCCCGCGCCCTGGTCATGCAGCCGGCCCTGCTGCTGGCCGACGAGCCGACCGGCGACCTCGACGAGCAGACCGGCCGCGATCTGCACGCGCTGCTGCGGCGCCTGCACGAGACGCGGCGGCTCACCTCGCTCATCGCCACCCACAACCTGCAACTCGCGGCGGCGTGCGACCGCGTGCTCCGGCTCGAAGACGGCCGCCTGCGGCCGGCGTGAGCCCGAGCCGCTCGCCGGGACCGGCGCTTGCAGGACGACTCGCGGGGCTTGTCCTATAATGGCAGAATCGCCTTTGTGCGTTTTGTCCGGCGTCCCGCAGGGGGCGATGCCGCCAGTCCTCACTGTGAATCAGGGGTCAACCGATGTTCGAGCGCTACACCGAGCGGGCACGTCGGGTCCTGTTTTTCGCTCGCTACGAGGCGAGTCAGCTCGGGAGCATCTCGATCGAAACCGAACACCTGCTGCTCGGGCTGATCCGCGAAGGCAAGGGGCTGACGAGCCGCATCTTCGCGCGCTCGCATCTGTCGCTCGAGGGCATTCGCAAGGACATCGAGGGGCGGACGGTGTTCCGGGAGAAGGTGTCGACCTCAGTGGAGATTCCGTTCAGCACCGAGACCAAGTGCGTCCTGCAGTTCGCGGCCGAGGAGGCCGACCGGCTGTTGCACAACTACGTGGGGACCGAGCATCTGCTGCTCGGCATCCTGCGCGAGGAGCGCTCGGTCGCCGCGTCCATTCTCGTCGAGAAGGGCATGCGGCTGAACACCGTGCGCGAGGACATCGTCCAGCTCCTGAACGAGAAGACCACCCTCACGCGGGTCAAGGAAACGCCGCTGCTCGCCGAGTTCAGCCGCGACCTCACCGAGAGCGCGATGAAGAACCAGCTCGACCCGCTGATCGGGCGCGCGCTCGAGCTGGAGCGGGTGCAGCAGGTGCTGTGCCGCCGCAACAAGAACAACGCGGTCCTCATCGGCGAGCCGGGGGTCGGGAAGACCGCGATCGTCGAGGGCCTCGCCCAGCGGATCGTCGGCGGCGAGGTGCCGCACTTCCTGGCTGACAAGCGGATACTCGCCCTCGACATCTCGCTCATCGTCGCCGGCACGAAGTACCGGGGGCAGTTCGAGGAACGGCTCAAGGCGATCATGAAGGAGCTGGTCGAGAACCCGAACATCATCCTGTTCATCGACGAGCTGCACACGCTGGTCGGGGCCGGTTCGGCCGAGGGGTCGCTCGATGCCGCGAACATCCTCAAGCCGGCCCTGTCGCGCGGAGAGATCCGGTGCATCGGGGCCACCACGCCGGCCGAGTACCGGCGGCACATCGAGAAGGATCGGTCGCTCGAGCGGCGGTTCCAGGCCGTCAAGGTGGAACCGACCACCGAGACCGATGCGCTCGAGGTGCTGCTCGGGGTGAAAGATCGGTACGAGACCTTTCACCACGTCACCTATACGCCGGAGGCTCTCGAATCCGCGGTCTACCAGTCGAGCCGCTACATCACGGAGCGGTTCCTTCCCGACAAGGCGATCGACCTGCTGGACGAGGCCGGGTCCCGCGCCAAGCTCCGCGAGGCCCGGTTCAGCGAGGAGCTCGGCGACATCAACCGCGACATCCGGGTGGCGGTCGAGCAGATGGAGAGCGCGGCGGCGCAGAAGGACTTCGAGAAGGCGCAGTTCTTCAAGGAGCAGGAGGTCGTCGCCCGCGAAAACCTCCAGTACGTGCGGGAGCGTTTCGACGAGCGCGTCGGGTCGACCCCGATCGAGGTCGGCAAGCAGGACATCGACGGCGTCGTGGCCACCTGGACCGGCGTGCCGCTGACGTCGATCAACAAGGACGAAGGCGACCGGCTCCTCCAGATGGAGGCCGAGCTTCACCGCCGGGTCATCAGCCAGGAGCACGCCACGTCGGCGTTGGCGCGGGCGATCCGCCGGTCCCGCGCCGGCTTGAAGTCGCCGAACCGTCCGGTCGGCAGCTTCGTGTTCCTCGGTCCGACCGGCGTGGGGAAGACCGAGCTCGCGCGGGCCCTGGCGAATTTCCTGTTCGGGAGCGATACCGCCCTCATTCGATTCGACATGTCGGAGTACATGGAGAAACACTCGGTCTCGAAGTTGATCGGGTCGCCGCCCGGCTACGTGGGACACGAGGAGGGCGGTCAGCTGACCGAGAAGGTCAAGCGTCATCCGTACTCGGTGGTGCTGCTCGACGAGATCGAGAAGGCTCATCCGGATCTCTTCAACATCCTGCTGCAGGTGTTCGAGGACGGGCATCTCACGGACGGTCTCGGGAACCGGATCAGCTTCAAGAACACGATCATCATCATGACCTCGAACATCGGGGCTCGTTTCATCCAGAAAAAGGCCTCGCTGGGGTTTCAGCCGTCGGACGCCGGCCGGATCCAGCGCAACGTCAGCGACATGGTGCTGGGCGAGGTGCGGCGCACCTTCAACCCCGAGTTCCTGAACCGGCTCGACGAGGTCATCGTCTTCGACGCCCTCGTCGACGACGACCTGCGGCGGATCGCGCAGATGCTGGTCGGTCAGCTGAACGAGCATCTGGTCGATCGCAAGCTGCAGATCGCGCTGGCGCCCGAGGTGGTCGACTGGGTGATCGAGATGACCTGCCAGGATCGGTCGTACGGCGCGAGGCCCCTCCGCCGTGCGATTCAGCGGTACGTGGAGGATCCGCTCTCGGAAGAGCTGATCCGCGGCCGTCTGAGCGGCGGCGAGATCGAGGTGTATCTCGACGGCGGCGAGTTGAGCTATCGAGATGCGGCGCGAACGTATGCCGGCCGACGGCTGACCGCCAGCGTCTAAGAATCCAGGGCCGGTCGAGATTTGCCCTCGCCGGTGCGAGCGGCGGCCCAGACAGGGACGGACGGGAAGACCATGAGACCTTCAGTAGTGCCGGTGGTTGCGATCGTCCTCGCGGTGATCGGACTGAATCCGATCGTCGCGCAGGCGGCGGCGGGCGAGCCGGGGGCTTCGGGCGAGCAGTTCCAGGTGCCGCAGCTGCCCCCGCCCGATTCGCCGACGCTGTTCACGACACTCGAGCTGCGATTTCCCACCCAGGGCAACGTCGCGAGCGTTGAGGGGCAGACGTACCTCTACTACATGGAGATCGACGACTACATCAGCCTGCCTTCGCAGGGACGGTGGACGCCGTACGACGAGACGATCGAGCAGGTTCTGCTCGAGGACTTCGAACGGCTCTGGGACACCGGCTTTCTGACCGATCTGACCATCGAGATCATCGACGATCCCTATGCCAACGGGGTCCAGGGCCGGCGCGCGCTGTTCCTCATGGAAGAGCGCGAACGGGTCCGGATCGTCAACTTCGAGGGCTCCGAAGAGTACGACCGGGCGGAGATCGATGAGGCGATGGAGTCGGTCGGCATCGAGCTGCGTCTGGACAGCCGCATCGGGCCGGGCGTGATCCGGCGGACCGAGGGGCTGCTGCGGGAGATGTGGGCCGAAAAGGGATTTCAGTTCGCCGAGGTGACCCACGAGATCATCCCGCTGGCCGGCGGACCCAAGGTCGTGCAGCTCGCGTTCAACATCGACGAGGGGCCCAAGGTCCAGGTTTCGGACATCTCCTTCGTCGGGAACGACAGCATGAGCGAGCGGTCGCTCAAGGGCCAGATGCGGAACACGAAGGAGCGCTGGTTGTTTTCCTTCATCGGCGGCCGCGGGACGTACAGGCCGCTCGGCTTCGAGCAGGACGCCGACCTGCTGGTGGCGCACTATCGCAACAACGGCTACATCGATGCCCAGGTCGGCCAGCCCGAGCTCGAGTATCTGGACGAAGCCGAGGACGGCGAGAGTCGTCCGGTGCGGCTTCGGATTCCGGTGAGCGAGGGAGAACGATACCGCGTCGGGACCCTGGGCTTCGACGGGCACGACGTGGTCCGGACCGAGGCCCTCGATGGGATCTTCTCCGGACTCGATCCGGGAGACTACTACTCGGAGCAGGTGGTCCGGGATGCGTTCGACGTGGCGCGCGAGGCCTATGGCGCCATCGGGTACTACGAGATGACCCTGTTCCCCGATCTGGTTCCGCGCGCCGATGCCGAGGGGCAACCGGTCCGGATGGACGGGGACCCGGTCGTCGACGTGACCATCCGGTTTGAGGAAGGAGAGCAGTACTTCGTCAACCGCATCACCTTCGTGGGCAACAACACCACCCACGATGAAGTGATCCGGCGCGAGATCAATCTGTTCGAACGGGGCGTCTTCAACACCGAGGCGCTCGGGTTCAGCGTCCGGCGGCTCAATCAGCTCGGATACTTCGAGCCCCTCGACGAGGACACCGCCATCCAGATCGAGAAGCGCCCCGGGGTCGAGAACGAGGTCGACCTGACGCTCGAGCTCCAAGAGGCCAACCTCAACCAGCTGACGTTCGGCGCCGGCGCCTCGCAGTTCGACGGCTTCTTCCTGCAGGTGGCGTTCCAGACCACCAACTTTCTGGGCCGCGGCGAGTCGCTCTCCGTGTCGCTGCAGAACGGCGAGCGCATCAAGAACTACGTCCTCGGGTTCACCGAGCCGTATCTCTTCGGCAAGCCGATCACCGCCGGGTTCAACGTTTTCCGTCGCGACATCCGGTTCATCAATCAGTTCACCCAGAGCTCGATCGGGGCGACCACGTCGTTGGGGATGCGGGCCGGGCGCTGGTCGCAGTTCTTCCTGGGCTATTCCTTCGAAGAGACCGACGTCCAGGAGATCAACCCCGCGTTTCTGAATCCCCGGCTCCTGCAGTTCAATCCGTTCCTGCAGGACGCCCTTCTGCTCGGCGCGGGCGGGGCTCGGACGATCAGCTCGGTCACGCCTTCCTTCGTGTACAACACGGTCGATCATCCGATCTTTCCCATGACCGGCAACCGGTACACGGCGGCGTTCGAGCTGGCCGCTGGTCTGGGCGGCAACACGCACTTCTACAAGCCTTCGATCGAGGGGGTGTGGTTCCTGCGGCACGCCCCGCGCTTGACGTTCGGGTTGCGGGCGCGCGGCGAGTACATCGCGCCGTTGGGGTCGACCGAGCAGTTGCCGATTTTCGAGCTGTTGGCGATGGGGGGAGAGTTCAGCCTGCGCGGGTTCGACATCCGCACCATCGGGCCGAACGATCCGCTCATCTTCGACGCCGCCGGCAACATCGCGGGGGGCAGCGGTCTGGTCATCGGCGGCAACAAGAGCCTGCTGTTCAACGCCGAGTACATCATCGCGATCGCCAACCCGGTGCGGCTGCTCTTCTTCTACGATACCGGGCAGGTGGCCGATTTCGGACAGCCGTTCTCGAACGATCTGTTCAGGACGTCGACCGGGGTCGAGCTGCGGTTCTTCATGCCGGTGCTGAACGTCCCGTTCCGATTGATCTACGCCTGGAACCCGCATCGGGAAGGCATTCTCAACGATCGGTTCCAGCCTCAGGAGTCGACGGTCTTCAAGTTCGCGGTCGGCTCCACGTTCTGAGCCGCGTTTACGGGCGACGGGGAGAAGCTGGTATCGTATTGGGCGGTTCGGTGGGGGTTGGTGCCCCGTCACGATCCAGGGATTATTGGGTGGCAGGGGTCGATTCGAGCGAAGGACAGGTCTGATGAAATTGTTGACTGGAGTGGCGGCGGCGATGGTCGCCTGTGTTGGGGTGATACCGGTATCCGTCGGTGCGGAAGAGCAGGCGCCGGCCCGGCTGCCGTTTCCGCCGGATGCGAGATACGCCTACGTCGACCTCGCGCGAATCGCCGCGGAATCGGCCGAGGGCCGTGCCGCGAACCAGCAGGTGCAGCAGCTGAGCGAGCAGAGGGTCCAGGCGATCCAGGGTCGCCAGCAGGAGCTGCAGGCCAGCCAGCTGAAGCTCCAGCAGAACGCCAGCGTGATGAGCCCCGAGGCCCAGCTTGCGCTGCAGCAGGAGATCAACCGCATCGGCCTGGAGGTCGAGCGGATGAGTCAGGATGCGGAGGCGGAGCTCGCGCAGCTGCAGCAGACACTTCAGCTCGCTTTCCAGAACAGGTTGATACCCGCCATCAATCAGGTGGCGACGAGCAAGGGGCTCCGCTTCATTTTCAATGCCGGCGAGGGTGGGTTGATCTGGGCCGATCCCGCCCTCGACATCTCCGCTGATGTCGTTCAGGAGCTCGACCGCGCGGGTGGAGAGTAGCGGCCGCCACCTTCAACCGCGTCGCCGTTCCCGCTCGCATATCGGATCGTTGCAGGGGGCCGGCGCGCCCCTTGCGGGCGGCCTCGTGGCGACCGCCGCCCGCCACCGGCCAATCGCGTGACCGTCAGACCCAGCGCGACCTTACGGTCGCGTTGGGAGTTTCGCTGGCGCGAAACTCCTACGGCGCAAGCGCCTAGCCCCGCGGTGCGGCGTACCGCGCAGGACCCACCGTTGCGCGCTTCCGATATGGCCAGCCTCCCGTCGAGCCCGGCATCCTCGGTATCGGCCGCCACCAGGGTGTCCGACGGATGCGACGGGGTTCTCGATCGCCTCTGCTTCCGCTATCCCTCGGTGCTGCTCGACGACGTGGTCGAGCACGAGCCGGGCGTTCGCCTCGCCGCGGTCAAGAACGTCACCGTCAACGAAGAGTTCTTCCAGGGGCACTTTCCGGGCAATCCGGTGATGCCCGGGGTGTTGATTGTCGAGACGTTCTCCCAGGCGGCCGCGGTGTTGCTGCTCGAGCCCGACGCCCGGACCGCGGCCATGTGCGCGGTGCTCCGGGGCGTCAACAGTGCGCGGTTCCGGCGGCAGGTGGTGCCCGGCGACCGCCTGCGCGTCGAGGTGTCGATTCGCCGCCGCCGGCGGCGGATGGCGGCGGTGGCGGCGGTGGCGCGCGTCGGCGAGCACGTGGTCGCCGAGGCGGAGCTGCTGGTGGGACTGGTGTTCGACGATGCGCGCATCGATCGCACCGCGCGGGTGGCGCCTGAAGCCCGGATCGGGGCCGGTACGGTGGTGGGGCCGAATGCGATCATCGGCCCGCACGTGCGGATCGGGCGCGGGTGCGTCGTCGGGGCGTCGGCGATCATCGATGGATGGACCGAGGTCGGCGACCAGACGCAGGTGTTTCCGTTCGCTTCGATCGGCCTGATTCCTCAGGATACGAAGTTCAAGGGAGAGCGCACGACGCTGATCATCGGTCAGCGCAACGTCTTCCGCGAGTTCGTCACCATTCATCGCGGGACGAGGCAGGGGGGGGGCGTCACCCGGATCGGCGACGACAATCTCTTCATGGCCTACGTCCACATCGCCCACGATTGCCAGGTCGGCGACCGGACGATTCTCGCCAACGCGGTGATGCTCGGCGGTCACGTCGCGGTCGAGGACCATGCGTTCATCGGCGCCGTCTCCGGCGTGCACCAGTATTGCCGTGTCGGCCGGCACGCCTTCGTCGGCGGCGCGTCGGTGGTGACGCTGGACGCGCTTCCCTACGCCCGGAGTGTCGGGAACCGGGCGCGCATCTACGATCTGAATACGGTGGGGCTCGAACGCCGGGGGGTGGCGCCGGAGACCGTGGCCCGGCTCAAGCGGGCATTCCGCTACCTGCTGCAGTCGAAGCTGAACACGACCCAGGCCCTCGATCGGATCGAGCGGGACGGTACCCTGCAATGCCCGGAGGTGACCTATCTGGTCGAATTCATCCGCTCGTCCCGGCGCGGCGTTCATCTCCGCCGGCGCACCCGCCGGAGCGAGGTGTTGGCCGGCGATGACTAGCAGCGCGTGGCGGAACCCCGCGCGGCGGCGGTTTCCCGGCCAGGTGGGGTCATGCGACTCGGTCTGATCGCGGGCAACGGCCGGTTTCCGTTCCTGGCCCTGGAGGGCGCCCGGCGGCTCGGCCATGATGTGACCGTCGTCGCCATCAAGGAAGAGGCCAGCCCGGGGTTGGCCGCGGCGGCGGCCGCGCATCCGCCGGCCGACCTGCACTGGGTCTCGCTGGGGCAGGTCGGCAAGTGCATCGCGATTCTGCAAGGCGCGGGGGTGACGCGGGCGGTGATGGCCGGCCAGGTCAAGCACACGAGACTGTTCGCGGACATCGTTCCGGATCTGAAGGGACTGCAGGTGCTCAGGCGTCTCGGGACCCGAAACACCGATGCGGTGATTTCGGCGGTGGCGGACGTGCTCGCAGACCACGGGATCGAGTTGGAGAACTCGACCGCCTTCCTGCAGCCGCTGCTGGCCGCGGGCGGCGTGCTGACCGCGCGTCCGCCGTCCGCCGACGAACAGGCGGACCTGGACTTCGGTTACCGCATGGCGGATGCGGTTGCCGGCCTGGACATCGGCCAGACCATCGCCGTCAAGGATCGGGCGGTGGTGGCCGTCGAGGCGATGGAGGGTACCGATGCGGTCATCGCCCGGGCCGGCGAGCTCGTGGGGCCCGGCGTCTGCATCGTCAAGGTCGGAAAGCCGGCCCAGGACATGCGGTTCGATGTGCCGGTGGTGGGCCTGCCGACGCTGGACGCGATGGAGAAGGCCGGGGCCGGCGTGCTGTCCGTCGACGCCGGGCGCACCCTGGTGCTCGACGGGCCGCGGTTCTACGCACGGGCGGACGCTCAGGGGGCGGTGGTGGTCGGACGGGAGGCGGAGGCGGAGGCGGAATGAGCACGCCTGCGAGATGCTCCAATGGTGTGTCCTGCTGCGGGGTGTCGCGCCCCCGCGGGGTGTCGGCCGGGCCGCCGGCGGCAGAATGGGCGCGGCTGCGCCATGGGCTCCCATGACCCGCACCGGTGAATCCGCCGGCCCCCGGGTTGCGGTGGTCGGGGTCGGGCATTTCGGACGGCATCATGCGCGGATCCTGTCCGCGGCGTCCGGGGTCCGGCTCGAAGCCGTCGTCGATGTCGATCCGGAGGCCGCTGCCCGCGTCGCGTCCGAGACCGGCGTCCGGCCCGAGACCGATGTGGCCGCGCTGCAGGGCCGGGTGGATGCGGTCACCGTCGCGGTTCCGACCGATCGCCACCACGCGGTGGCGGTCCCGTTGCTCGAACGGGGCGTCTCGGTGCTCGTCGAGAAGCCGATGGCGCGGTCCCTCGACGAAGCGGACGACATGATCGCGGCCGCGAGGTCCGGCGGGGCGGTGCTGGCGGTCGGACATACCGAGCGCTACAACCCGGCGGTGACCGCGGCCCTGCCGGTCGTCGATGCGCCCCGCTTCATCGAGGTGCATCGCATCGGCGCCTTCTCTCCCCGCAGTCTGGATGTCGACGTCGTCTTCGATCTGATGATTCACGACCTCGACATCGTGCAGACCGCGGTCGGCGAGGAGGTGACGACCATCGAGGCGGTCGGCGTCCCGGTGCTGACCGATCACGTCGACATCGCCAACGTCCGGCTGCGGTTCGAGTCCGGATGCATCGCGAATCTGACGGCCAGCCGGATCAGCCGGGACCGCGTGCGCAAGCTGCGGTTCTTCCAGCCCGACGCGTGCATCTCGGTCGACTGCGTCCGGCAGGAGGTCGAGACGTGGCGCGTCAGACGCGCCGCGAGCCGGATGCCCGCCATCGACGGCGGGCGGGTCGAGGTGCCGCAGGGCGAACCGCTCGCGATCGAGCTCGACGACTTCGTGCAGGCGGTGTCCGGGGGACCGGCCCCCCGGGTCGACGGGGCCGAGGGACGGCGGGCGCTCGCCCTTGCGGTGCGGGTGGCGGCCGCCTTGCGCAGCGATCCGGCATCTCGTCGTGGCAACGGAATTGCTTGAGCCAGAGTGACATGAAGCAACGACGCGGGACTCTCAGAGGCGGTGGCGTCCATGCATGACGACCTGACGGCGGCCCTCGACAAGATCGAGGCCGGCGCCGCCCTCGAGGAACGGGACTGGCAGGCGCTGACCGGCGGGCACGACCTGATCGCCCTCGGTATCGCGGCCGACACGGCGCGGCGGCGGCGGCACGCGGACCGGACCACCTTCGTGCAGGTCGTCCCCGTGCCGGTCTCCGCCCCGCGGCTCGCCGATCCGGTGGTCGATGACGCGGGCGAGGTGCGGTTGACGGGCCGGCCGGAGACGGCCGAGGCGGCGGTGGCCGCGGTGCGGACCCTGGCCGACCAGGCCGGGGGAGTGCCGGTCACGGGGTTCGCGTATGGAGACCTCGATGCGCTGTGCGGGCATGACGCGGCGCGCCTCGGCGACCTGCTCGTCGAGCTGCGGGAAGCCGGACTGGCGCGGCTGACGGCGCTTGCGGCCGATGCGCCGTCGGATCCGGCAACGGTGGTTGACGTCCTGCGCGGCAGCGGCTCGACCGTCTCGAGCCTGACCCTCGGCGGTGCGGCCGGGAGCGACGCCTCGCGGTGGGTGCAGCGGGTGCGAGCCTGGGACGGCATCGGCAGCGTCTGCCGCGCCCTGGCCCCGCTGCCTCCGGTCGAGCCGATGCCGCCCACTACCGGCTACAGCGATCTGCGGCAGGTTGCGCTGGCGCGACTCCTGGTTGACAATATCGATTCGATTCAGATCGACTGGTCCTGCCACGGTCCGAAGCTGGCCCAGGTGGCGCTGACATTCGGCGCTGATGATGTCGACGCGGTGCCGGCCGTCGCGTCGCACGACCAGGGGTGGCGCCGGTCACCCCGGGAGGAGATTCGGCGCAACATCACCGCGGCCGGCTTCGTCCCGGTTCCGCGGAACGGCCGTTTCGAGGCACTCGAGTCATGAGTCCAGTTCGTGTCAGCGCGGTGGAATACCTGAACGCGAGGCCGCTCGTCGAAGGCCTCGAGCGGCAAACCGGCCTCTTCGATCTGCGGTTCGACGCGCCGGCCACGTGCGCCGCCCATCTCCACGATCGCGCGGCCGATCTCGCGCTGATTCCCGCCATCGAGTACCTGCGGAACGCCGATTACCGCATCGTGCCCAATCTCGCGGTCGCGTCGGAGGGAGAGGTGGCGTCGGTCGCGTTGTTCACCACCCGGCCGGTGACGTCGCTCCGGTCGATTGCGGTCGACAGCAACTCCCGGACCGCCGCCATGCTCCTCCGAATCCTGTGCGCCGAGTCCTGGGAGATCGAACCGAAGCTCGTGAGGCTGCGGCCGGATCTGCCGGTCATGCTGAAGCGGTGCGACGCCGCCCTGATCATCGGCGATGCCGCGTTGTTCCTCGAGCATGAGGAAAAGGGTCTCGAGAAGGTCGACCTCGGCGCGGAATGGACGGTCCTGACCTCGCTGCCGTTCGTGTGGGCGGCCTGGGTCGGGCGCCGCGATGCGCTGGCCGCCGAGCACGGGCAGGCGCTCGAGGCGGCTCGGGCGCGGGGGGAGCAGGCCATCGACGACATCGTGGCTCGCCACTGCCCCGACAACGAGGAGCAGCGCGAGATGGGGCGTCGCTATCTCCGGGAGAACGTCTCGTTCGGCATGGACGAGCGGGCCCTGGACGGCCTCCGGAAGTTCTACGAGTATGCCTACGAGCAGCGGCTGGTCCAGGTGCAACGGGACCTCCGCTTCTACGATTGGCCGGCACGATGAGCATTGCGTCGATCGCGGAACGGGTGCTCGACGGCCAGCGCATCGAGCGGCGCGAGGCGTTGGAGCTCTACACGGGGGCGCCGACGGCGTTGCTCGGCCGTCTCGCCGATACCATCCGGACGCGCAGGCATCCGTCCGGGGTGGTGACCTACATCATCGATCGGAACGTGAACTACACGAACGTCTGCGTGGCCCGCTGCGCGTTCTGTGCGTTCTACCGTCCCGTGGGTTCCGGCGAGGGCTATGTGCTGGGCTTCGACGAGCTGTTTCGCAAGATCGACGAGACCCGCGCGGTCGGGGGCGAGCAGCTGCTGCTGCAGGGCGGACACAACCCGGATCTGCCGCTGCAGTGGTACGAGGACCTGTTCACCGCGGTGAAGGCCCGGTATCCGGATTTCAGGCTCCATGCCCTGTCCCCGCCGGAGATCCTGCACCTGTCGCGGCTGTCCCAGGAGCCGGTGCCGGTCGTCGTCCGCCGGCTCGTCGGCGCCGGGCTCGACAGCGTCCCCGGTGGGGGCGCCGAGATTCTCGTCGACCGAGTCCGCCGCGAGCTGAACTGCTACAGCAAGGCGACCTCCGACGAGTGGCTCTCGGTGATGCGGGAGGTGCACCGGGCCGGTCTGCGCTCGACCGCGACCATGATGTACGGCAGCGTCGACACCCCGGCCGAGCGGGTCGAGCACCTGTGCCGGCTGCGGGACCTGCAGGACGAGACCGGCGGGTTCACCGCCTTCATCACCTGGAGCTATCAGCCCGCGAACACGGAGCTGTCCGGGGTGGAGGCGACCGGCATCGAGTACCTGCGAACCCTCGCGCTCTCCCGCATCGTCCTCGACAACTTCGACAACCTGCAGGCGTCCTGGGTCACCCAGGGCGGCAAGGTCGGCCAGTTGAGCCTCGCCTTCGGCGCGAACGACATGGGCAGCGTCATGATCGAGGAGAACGTGGTCCGCGCGGCCGGCGCCGAGTACTGCATGGACGAGGCGGAGATCGTCCGGAACATCGAGGATGCCGGCTATGTGCCGAAACGGCGCAACATGACCTACGAGATCCTGGGGGATCCTCTTTTTCGCCGCCAGGCGATACCCCGGCGCACGACGCTGGCGGTGGCCCGATCGGCCGGGGACACTTCCGTCCCGGCAGAGCTGTCCCGGTACCCCGCGCGCAGCCGTCCCGGCAAGGAGCAGCGGACGGCGTCCGGCTCGCAGCCGTCCTGACCCGCGCGGCGCTGGCGAGAGTCGCCCCCCGGTTGGCGCCCCCGATCCGGGCGCCGTTCCCGCACCTCGGGGCTCTGCACCGCTCGGGACTCTGCACCGCTCGGGGCTCTGCACCGCTCGGGGCTCTGCACCGCTCGGGGCTCTGCACCGCAGGAGTTTCGCGCCAGCGAAACTCCCAACGCGACCGCAGGTCGCGCCGCCGCCGCATGATGCGTTACATCGCCGACTGGGTGCTGCCGATCGTGACCCCTCCCGTGCAGCGGGGGCGGGTCGACGTACGCGACGGACGCATCGTGGCGGTCGGGGCGGCGGCAGGCGGCGGCCGAGTCGCGGGGCCGGTCGTCGATCTGGGGCGTACGGTGGTCCTGCCGGCGCTGGTCAACGCGCATACGCATCTGGAGCTGTCGGGTCTGCGGGGCGCGGTGGGTCCGGCCGCATCGATGCCGCAGTGGGTCGACGGTCTGCTGCAGCGCCGGGCGGAGGCGGGACCGCCCGATGCGGGCGCGATCCGCGGGGCCATCGCCGAGGCGCGCGCGTCGGGCACCGGGGTGGTCGGCGATATCGGCAACACGGTGGCGGCGGGGCCGATCCTGGCCCGGGCCGGCATGCCGGCGCGCCTGTTCCGGGAGGTGCTGGCCTTCCCCGGCCGCGGGGCAACGGATGCGGTGGACGCGGCGGCGGCCGACCTCCGCTCGGTGGAGGCGTCCGGCGGGGTCCGGGTGGGGCTGGCCGCGCACGCCCCGTTCTCGGTCGGTCCGGCGGCGTTCGCCGCGCTGGATGCCGCGGTCCGGGAACGATTCGGGGGTCCCCGGTCGATTCATCTCGGGGAATCGGCGGAGGAGCTGGACTTCCTGCGCAGCGGCCGCGGCCCCTGGCGCGATCTGCTCGAGCGGATCGGGCGCTGGGATCCGGCCTGGACCCCGCCGGGGTGCGGCCCGGTGGAGTATCTGGACCGACTGGGATGGCTGCGCGAGGGGCTCGTGGTCGTTCACGGCGTCCAGTTGACCGACGACGAGTTGCACCGGTTGGCCGAGCGAGGCGTGTTTCTCGTGACCTGCCCGCGCAGCAACGCCTGGACCGGGGTCGGCCACCCGCCGATCGAGCGGTTTCTGCGCGCCGGCGTAGCGCTCGCCGTCGGCACCGACAGCCTCGCCAGCGCACCCGACCTCAACCTCTTCGGCGAGCTGTCCCTGATGCGTCGCCTCGCGCCGTCGGCGCCGGCCCGCCGGTTGCTGGCGTGTGCGACGCGTCACGGGGCCGCCGCGCTCGGGTTCGACGACGAGTTCGGCGCCATCGCGCCCGGCCTTCGCGCCGACCTGATCGGGGTGCGCATTCCCGCCGGCGTGGGCGATGTGGAAGAATATCTGCTCGGCGGCATCACCCCGGACCGGGTCACGCGACTCGACGAAGGGGCCCGGTGATTCCGGGCTGCGTCCGGAATCCAGGCGGCTCGACATGACATCTCCGGTGCTCCGGTACCTGCGATCCTGCTTTTCGTTCGTGCGATTCGGACACTCGATCTTCGCGCTCCCGTTCGCCCTCGTCGGCGCCCTCCTCGCGGCCGAGCAGCATCCGCCGACCCTCGCCCGCATCGGCTGGATCATCGCGGCCATGGTGACCGCCCGAACCGCCGCGATGGGGTTCAATCGCCTGGTCGACGCGCGCTACGACGCCTTGAACCCGAGAACCGCGAATCGCGAGCTGCCGCGCGGGGTGCTCTCGCGCGGGGACGCGATCGGGCTGGTGGCGCTGTCCTCGCTCGCCTTCATCCTCGTGACGACGCAGCTCGGGCGGATCTGTCTGCTGCTGTCCCCCCTCGCCCTCGCCATCGTGTTCTGGTACTCCCTGGCGAAACGGTTCACGACCTGGACTCAGCTGTTCCTGGGGCTGGCCCTCGCCGTCGCCCCGGTCGGCGGATGGCTGGCCGCGGGCGGGCGCGGCGGGTGGGAACCGTGGCTGCTGGCCCTGGCCATCGGCACCTGGGTCGCAGGATTCGATATTTTGTACGCGTGTCAGGATCTGGAGTTCGATCGCGCGCAGGGCCTGCGTTCGATTCCCGCCCGTTTCGGCGTGGGCCGGTCGCTGGCGATCGCGCGGGGGCTGCACGTCGTGACGGTGGCGGCGATGGCCGCGGTGGCCCTCGTCGCACCCCTCGGCCCAGGGTATCTCGCGGGGGTCGGCGGGGTGGCCCTGCTGCTCGTCTGGGAACAGTCGCTCGTGCGGGCGGACGACCTCTCGCGCGTGAAGCAGGCGTTCGATCTGAACGGCTACGTGGGTCTCTTCTATCTGGCGGCAACGGCCGGTGCCCTCTATGTCCGATGAACGGGAGCGTTGCGTCGCGGTGGCCATTACCGGGGCGAGCGGCGCCCTGTACGCCGTACGCACCGTCGCGGCCCTCCTCGCCGCGCGGTTCCGGGTCGAGCTGGTGGTCACCGACTTCGGGCGCCGGCTGCTGCACGACGAGCTCGGCGAGGCCGCCTCGTGCGACCGGCTGATCGAGTATCTGACCACGCGGTACGGCGAGGGGGTGCAGGCCGGCACCCTCGTCGTCCACAGCAACCGCAACCTCGGGGCGTCGATCGCCAGCGGCAGCTACCGCTGTGCGGGGATGGCGATCGTGCCCTGCTCGATGAAGACTCTCGCGGGGGTGGCGCACGGATTGTCGCGGACCCTCGTCGAGCGGGCCGCCGACGTCATGCTCAAAGAGCGTCGTCCCCTCGTCATCGTGCCGCGGGAAACCCCGATGAGCCTGCCGCAGCTTCGCAACCTGGTGGCCTCCGCCGAGGCGGGGGCGACGGTGCTGCCGGCGATGCCCGCGTTCTATCAGGGCCCCCGGACGCTCGACGACCTGGCCGACTTCATGGCCGGGAAGATTCTGGATGCGCTGGGCGTTCCCCACGCTCTCTACCCCCCATGGACGGGATGAGGGACGGCGGGGCGGGCCAGCCGCCCCGAGACGGCGCCCCGCCGCTCGACAAGACCCCCAAACGCATCGCCGGGATGTTCGATGCGATCGCACACCGCTACGACCGCCTGAACCACGTGCTCAGCGCGGGGCTCGATCGGCGCTGGCGTCGGCGGGCGATCGCGGCGGTCGGGCCGCTGGCCGGCGCCCGCGTGCTCGACGTCTGTACCGGCACCGCGGATCTCGCGATCGCCGCCTGCCGGGACTCTCGCCCGCGGACGGTCCTCGGGGTCGACTTCGCGGGGGCGATGCTGGCCCTCGGCCGCCGCAAGGTGCAGGCGTCCGGACTCGGTCCGCGCGTGCGCCTGGTTCGTGGGGACGCCTGCCGGCTGCCCTGCGCGGCGGCGACGATGGATGTGGCGACCATCGGATTCGGGATCCGGAACGTGGTCGATCCGGCGCAATCGGTCCGCGAGATCGCCCGCGTCCTGAAGCCGGGCGGCCGTCTCGCGATTCTGGAGTTCGGCGAGCCGCGCCTGCCGCTGATTCGGGGCGTCTATCTCTGGTACTTCCGGTACGTGCTGCCTGGCATCGGCCGCTGGTTGTCGCGCCATGCGGAGGCGTACGCCTACCTGCCCGCCTCGGTCCATGCCTTCCTCGGCCCCGCCGCGCTGGCCCAGGTGCTCCGCGACGGCGGATTCGACGACGTGCGTGTCGAGCGGCTGGCTCTGGGCATCGTCTGTCTCTACGCGGCCCGCAAGCCGATGCACCCTCGACCGCCCGCGGCAGAACCCCGTGTCGCGCCGAGGCCGGCGGCGCGCCGGCCCGACGAGGCGTGAGGAGCTTGTCAGGCACGGGCGTTCTTTGCCCGCGGGCGCCCTTCAGCCCGCTGGCGCACTCGTCGCTCTCGGTGCTGCGCGGGGTTCCACCACGGGCTGCCAGGAGCCTGCGCCGTAGAAGTTTCGCGTCAGCGAAACTTCCAACGCGACCGTAGGTCGCGCGAACGCGCGGTATACTGGGGAAACGCTCCCGTCCCATGTACTTCGACTTCGAGAGCCGGCATTTCGAGACACCGACCGTCGAGTCGGCAATGTCCTGGCGCGAGTGCGCGCTGCTGTCGCTCTTCACCCATCTGCTGTTGGCGTTGCTGGTGATACTGGGGCCCCGCCTGCAGTTCGTCCAGGACGCGATGGAGCGGCGGGCCGAACTGCTCGCGGAGGCGATGGAGGCGGAACAGCTGGCGCTGCGGCAGGTGTTCGAGGACGATGCGCCGGACTTCATCTTCGTCGAGACCCTGGTCGACGCGCCCGCGGCGGCGCCCCCGCTCCTGGCGGACCTGTCCGACCAGGATCGCGTCGCGCAGTCGCCGACCCAGGCGGAGGATCCGCTGAACGACCTGCCCAATGCCGAAGGAAACTCGTTCGAGTTCGTCCAGACCCCGGATCCGGCGGACGGGTTCGACCCGCTGACCTCGCTCGGCGCGGATGCGGAGGCGGAGCCGGTCCCGCCGGAGCCGGTCGACGGGGCCGAGGACGGCATGCCGGACGCGCCCGAGTCGGAGGACTCGGAGGCGGACCCCGGGGAGGGAGAGGGCGAGACCGCGCCCCTGCTGGCGGAGCGCGGGGCGCCCAGCCGGCAGCGTCCGCTCGGCGATCGGCCGGGGACGATTCTGGACCGTGCGTTGCGGGGGCTCGACAGCGTGGCCCGCAACCAGTCGTACTACAACCTGCGTGGGCGCACGGACAGCTACGGTCCCGATATCCAGTTCGATTCGAAAGGGGTCGACTTCGGCTCCTGGCTCCGGCGATTCCGCGCCCAGATCTATCGCAACTGGTTCGTTCCCTACGCGGCGATGTCGATGTCGGGGAACGTCGTCCTGACCTTCAACGTCCACAAGGACGGGAGGTTGACGGATCTCACGGTGGAGAGGCCGTCGACCGTCGATGCGTTCACCAGCTCCGCCTTCAATGCGATTCGCGGATCGAACCCGACCTACCCGTTGCCTCCCGAGTACCCGGAAGAGCATGTGTTCTTCACGGTGACGTTCTTTTTCAACGAGCGGCCGCCGGGCCGCTGATTCCGGCATGACCGAGCCGCCGCGGCCGACCGATCGCCAGCAGCTCGGTCTCCTGATCCTGTTGACCGTCGTACTGGTGATGGCGCTTCTCGGCTGGCCGTCTGCGCCGTAGTGACGGTGCAGACTGCCAGCAGGGTTGGTCGGGGGCGGCGGCGCCGCCGGGCGTCGTTTGCGGCCGAGGTGGAACGTGCGACAGCCCATCGGCCTGCGGGACCCGGCCGGGCGTCCGGTGCTGCTCGCCCTCGTCGGACCGACGGCGACCGGCAAGAGCGCGCTCGCGTTGTCGCTCGCGGCGCGGGTCGGCGGCGAGATCCTGGGATGCGACTCGACCGCGGTCTATCGCGGCTTCGATATCGGGACCGACAAGGTCCCCGCCCACGAGCAGCGGGGGATTCCGCATCATCTCGTCGATATCGTCGATCCGACCGAGGTGTACTCGGCGGCGCGGTACAGCCGCGATGCGGCCCGGGTCGTGCAAGAGGTGACGAGCCGCGGCCGGCTGCCGATCGTGGCGGGGGGCACCGGCCTCTACTACCGGGCCCTGACGCGGGGACTGTTCGCGGGGCCGGGACGCGATGCCGCGCTCCGGGCCCGCCTCGAGCGGGTGGCCCGCCGCCGGGGATGCGGCGCCCTGCATCGGTTTCTGGCTCGTCGCGATCCGGCGTCGGCGCGAAGGATTCATCCGTCCGACGAGAAACGCATGGTCCGGGCGCTGGAGGTGTTCCTGCTGACCGGCCGGACCCTGACCGACCACTTCGCCGAGACGTGCTC
The DNA here is from genome assembly GCA_965206705.1 of Vicinamibacterales bacterium. Taxonomy (GTDB): domain Bacteria; phylum Acidobacteriota; class Vicinamibacteria; order Vicinamibacterales; family UBA8438; genus JAJEEA01. The sequence goes on from CBDBKJ010000005.1 coordinate 871,958, forward strand.
GCCGATCGCCGGCCATGCCGTGATCACCGTCGGTGTGCGGCTGCCCATGGAACAGCTCGAGCCCCGGATCGCGCATCGGGTCGACCGGCAGCTCGCGGGCGGCCTGCTCGACGAGGTTCGCGGGCTGCTCGCGCAGGGCGTGCCGGAAGACGCGGGGCCGTTCGGGGGGCTGGTGTATCGCCAAGCCCTCGAGCATCTTCGCGGCGAGCGCGATCTGCGCGGCACGCGGGACCTGATTGTCCGCGAGAACCGGCGCTACGCCCGCCGGCAGTTGACTTGGTTCAGGAAAGAGGCGGGGGTGCATTGGGTCGAGACCCCCGGTGAGCATCCCGCGGCGTGCGCGGCGGTCGAGGCGTTGGTCGATGCCGGCGTGCGCGGCGGGACGGGGCATACGTTGTCATGATTCGACACGAGTTGGAGGCACGCGAGGCAGAGTACCTCGCACCGTACGCGGCGCGAAGCCGCGAGTCGAAGGGGCGGCTCCGGGCCGAGGCCGACGATCCGATTCGGCCGGCGTTCCATCGCGACCGCGATCGCATCGTGCACAGCAAGGCGTTTCGCCGGCTCAAGCACAAGACCCAGGTGTTCTTCTCGCCGGCCGGCGACCACTACCGGACGCGGCTCACCCACACCCTGGAGGTGGCCCAGATCGCCCGAACCGTGTCGAAGGTCCTCGGCCTGAACGAGGACCTCACGGAGGCGATCGCGCTGGGCCACGATCTCGGCCACACTCCGTTCGGCCACGCCGGCGAAGGGGTCCTGAGCCGGCTCGTGCCGGGAGGGTTCAATCACTACGAGCACAGCCTGCGAATCGTCGACGTGCTCGAGCGGGAACGCCGCGGCCTCAACCTGACCTGGGAGGTCAGGAACGGGATCGCGAAGCACTCGAAGGGCAAGGACGGCGCGCCTCTCGGCATGGAGCCGGCCCGCCGGGCCGCGACCCTCGAGGGGCAGGTCGCGCGGGTCGCGGACATGATCGCCTACGTGAACCACGACATCGACGACGCGGTGCGCGCGGGGGTGATCCACACCTCCGACCTGCCGGCGGGTCCCCTGGAGCGGCTCGGACGCACCTCGTCGGAGCGGATCGGCGCGCTGGTGTCCGACGTGGTGACCGCGACCCGGGCGACCCGCCCCGAGGTCGAGCTCCGCATGAGTCCGCCGGTGCTCGAGGCCCTCACGGCGTTGCGGGCGTTCCTGTTCGGGGCGGTGTACGAGAACCGGATGGCGACCGCCGAGATCGCCAAGGCTTCCGGCATCATCGGGGGGCTCTGGGAACGGGTGCGGCAGGCGCCCGACGCGTTTCTCGACCGGCGCTCGCTGGAGGAGGACGGGATCGATGCGGCGGCCCGGGATTTCATCGCGGGCATGACCGATCGGTTCGCCGTGCACCTGTACAAGCGCCTGTTCATCCCCCGGCCCTGGGTGACCGGCGCTTCCCGGCGGGGGGAAGAGCCGGAGGGATGACCCGTATCGAGCGTTTCTCCACGAACCCGCGGTAGCCCCGTGTTGCGCCCAGACCGGCGAGGGCGCCAGCGGGCCGCAAGGCGCTCCCGCGTCGAGGCGCAGCGCCGGTCGAAGGCAGCGGGCTTTTTCACGGGCTCCCAGCTTTGGATGTAACGAGAAGGAAACCTTGAGGTTATAATTCCTGATTCCCTTGGTGCCCGGTCCGTGAGCCGGTCACCACCGTGGTCCGAGTCGATGGAGATGGAGCCGAGGGCAGCAGTCGGGACGGAGGAGACGGTGACCTCCGGACATCTCGATCTGCGGGCCGTCGAGGGACCACGGACCGATATCCACCGCCGGTTCCCCGGCGGGTCGCTGACCCCGGACAGCGGCCGGCAGTATCGAGTCGCCGGTGTGGTGACGCTCGATCTGGTGATCCGGAAGGGAGGAAGCGACTATCGGCTCTCGGGTCGGATCGACGGGGAGCTGGAGCTCGATTGCAGTCGTTGTCTGGAACCCTTCCGTCTCGAGGTCGGCATGGACGTGGACCTCCGGTATCTGCCGGCCTCCGACAACCGCGGCGACGGTGATGTCCAGGTCGAGGAAGAGGATCTGACCACCGCGTTCTACCGGGACGAACAGATCGACCTGAGTCACCTTGTTCAGGAGCAGTTCCAGCTCGCGTTGCCGATGAAGCCGCTGTGCCGCGCCGACTGCCGGGGGCTCTGCATCGTCTGCGGAGGCAACCGGAACGCAGTCGCGTGTCAATGTGTCGACACCTGGGATGACCCCAGACTGGCCGGGCTGAAACAGCTGTTGAAACACTAGCCGCCATCGCAGCCATTCGGGTGGCGCGGTTTGGGGGCCCGGCCGGGGGCCTTCGGCAGCACGAGAGGATTCGAGAAGGACATGGCCAATCCGAAACGACGGCACTCCAAGTCACGCACGGCGAAGCGCCGCACGCATCAGAAGATCGAACCGGTGTTCCTGGGCCAGTGCCCGCAGTGTCACGAGCCAAAACCGCCGCATCAGGTGTGCCCGCACTGTGGCCACTACCGTGGCCGACAGGTGCGGCCGGTCAAGGAGGCCTGAGCCGGCGTCTCTGACCGTCTCTGACCGTCGGGGTCGTTCGCCCATCGCCGAAGCCTCTCGATGATTGCATTCGTATTTCCGGGCCAGGGTTCGCAGCACGTGGGAATGGGGCAGGCGCTTGCCGACCGGTTCCCCGAATGCCGCGAGACGTTCGAGCAGGCCGACGCGGCGCTCGGGACCGACATCAGTACGCTCTGTTTCGAGGGGCCGGCCGAGCAGCTCGTGCTGACCGAACATACCCAGCCGGCGTTGGTCACCGTCTCGACGGCGGCGGCGCGGGCGCTGATCGGACGAGGGGTGCGCCCCCGTTGGCTCGCCGGTCACAGCCTGGGCGAGTACTCGGCGCACGTGGCGGCCGGCACCCTGTCGTTCGGCGACACGGTGCGCACGGTGTGCAACCGGGGCCGCTACATGCAGGAAGCGGTGCCGGTGGGACACGGGGCCATGGCCGCGGTGATGGGGCTGGATGCCCCGCTGGTGGAGCAGGCGTGCCGGGAAGCGGCGGGAGAGCAGGTCGTGAGCCCGGCCAATATCAATGCCCCCGGCCAGATCGTCATCGCCGGCGCGGCCGAGGCGGTCGAACGGGCCGGGGACCGCGCCAAGGCGCTCGGCGCCCGACGCGTGCGGCCGCTGCCGGTCAGCGCGCCGTTCCATTGCGGGCTGATGCAGCCCGCCCAGGAGCGCCTCGAAGGGGATTTGCGCGCGCTGGTGGTCTCCGATCCGGCCATCCCCGTCGTGGCCAACCTGGACGCCGAGCCGAAGCGTGACGCCGCCGCCGCGATTTCCGCCCTGGTCGATCAGGTCACGGCGCCGGTCCGGTGGGAGCAGGTCGTTCGGCGTCTTGCGTCGGAGGGCGTCGACACGTATGTTGAGGTAGGTCCGGGCACCGTGTTGAGCGGTCTCATCCGCAGAATCGACCGCAACGCGCGTCTGCTGTCGGTCGCGGATCCCGAGGGCGTCGATCGGGCGGTGGCCGCCCTGGCGGCGTGACCGGAAGCGGCATGTCTGGCACCCTGCGGGATCGCGTCGCCATCGTGACCGGCGCCTCGCGCGGCATCGGCCGGGCGGTGGCGCGGCGGCTCGCGGCGGCGGGGGCCGCGGTGGTGGCGGCGGCCCGCGGCGACCACGCAGAGGGGGTGGCCGAAGAGATCCGCGCGGGCGGGGGGCGGGCCGTCGGGGTCAGCGTCGACGTCACCGACCCGCAGCGCATCGATGCCATGGTCCGGGTCGCGCTCGCCGAGCACGGCCGGATCGACGTGCTGGTCAACAATGCCGGCATCGCCCGGGATCAGCTCGCGCTCAGGATGAGTTCCGCCGACTGGGATGCGGTCGTGGCCACGAACCTGACGGGGGCGTTCACCTGCGCTCGCGCGGTGCTGCGTCCGATGATCAGGCAACGCGGCGGTCGCATCATCAACGTCGGTTCGGTGGTGGGACGGATGGGCAACGCCGGACAGGCCAACTATGCGGCGTCCAAGGCGGGACTCGAGGGATTCTCGAAGGCGCTGGCGCGGGAAGTCGCCTCGCGCGGGATCACGGTGAACGTGGTCGCCCCCGGCATGATCGACACCGACATGACGGCAGGGTTGAACGAGTCGGCGCAGGCGGCGATGCTCGCGCAGATCCCGATGGGCCGGCTGGGAACGACCGATGATGTCGCGGGCGCCATCTGTTTTCTGGCGTCCGACGAAGCGGCGTATGTTACAGGACATGTGCTGGCGGTGAACGGTGGAATGTACATGTAGGAGGCAAGTGAATGGCGGTTGCTGAAAAGGTGAAGAGCATCATCGTCGAACAGCTCGGTGTCGACGACGAAGAAGTGACGTCGGACGCATCGTTCGTGGACGATCTCGGAGCCGACTCGCTCGACACGGTAGAGCTCGTGATGGCGTTCGAAGAGGAGTTCGGCCTCGAGATACCGGATGAGGACGCGGAGAAGATTACCCGTGTCAAAGAGGCCGTCGAGTACATCGAGGCGCACTCGAAGAAGTAAGAGGCGGCTCCGACGGGAGTGATTGTGAGCAGGCGGGTTGTGGTGACGGGTGTCGGCCTCGTGTCGCCGCTCGGTATCGGTACGTCGGCGACGTGGGACGCGCTGTGCGAGGGCCGGTGCGGGATCGGTCCGATCACGAAGTTCGACGCCTCTGCCTTCGCGGCGCGTATCGCCGGCGAGGTGGACGGATTCGATCCGCTCGCCTTCATCGCCCGGAAGGACGTCAAGAAGATGGACGTCTTCATCCAGTACGCCATCGCCGCCGCCGACTTCGCGCGCGACGATGCGAAGTGGAGGTGACGCCGGATCTGGCGCCCCGCGTCGGGGTGTACATCGCGTCGGGCATCGGCGGGTTCAGCACCATCGAGCGTGAGCATCGGGCGCTCCTCCGGGGCGGGCCGCGCAAGATTTCACCCTTTTTCATTCCCGCCACGATCATCAATCTGGCGGCCGGTCAGGTATCGATTCGCCTGGGTGCGAAGGGACCGAACTCGGCGACGTGCACCGCCTGCTCGGCGTCGGCGCACGCCGTCGGCGACGCGTTCGAGACTATCCGCCGGGGCGATGCGGACGTCATGGTGGCGGGAGGGTCCGAGGCCGCGATTACGCCGATGGGCGTCGGCGGGTTCGCGGCGATGCGCGCGTTGTCGACCCGCAACGACGACCCGGCCCGAGCCTGCCGCCCCTTCGACCGCGAACGTGACGGATTCATCATCGGCGAGGGCGCCGGTGTGCTGATTCTCGAAGAACGCGGCCGGGCGCTCGAGCGCGGGGCGCCCGTGTACGCGGAGCTCGTCGGATACGGCATGTCCGCCGACGCCTTTCACGTCACCGCGCCGGCCGAGGATGGGGACGGCGCTTTCCGCGTGATGCGGGCGGCCGTCGCGCAGGCCGGCATCACGGCAGAGCAGGTCGACTACATCAATGCGCACGGGACGTCGACGCCGTTCAACGATCGGATAGAGACGCTCGCGATCAAGCGGTGCTTCGGGGCGCACGCCCACGAGATGGCGGTGTCGTCGACGAAGTCGATGACCGGCCATCTGCTCGGAGCGGCGGGCGGGGTGGAGGCCGGCATCCTGGCGTTGACGATACGGGAACAGCTTCTTCCGCCGACGATCAACCTCGACAACCCCGACCCCGACTGCGACCTCGACTACGTGCCCCACGCAAAGCGACCCGCCGCGATCGAGTACGCCCTGTCGAACTCGTTCGGATTCGGCGGGACCAACGCCTCGCTGCTGTTCAGGCGCCACCATGCATGATGACGCCGGCCGACCGCCGCGAGGCGAGATGAGGAACGGATGAAGATCGCCGTCTGTGTCAAGCAGGTCGTGACCCGCGAGTGGCCGCTCCGGGTCGACGAGGCCCGTACCTGGGTCCAGGATCGGGACGCCAGCTTCGAGATGAACGAGCCGGACGCCTATGCCCTCGAAGAGGCGCTTCGCCTGAAGGAGCAGCACGGCGGCGAGGTGGTGGTCTGCTCCGTCGGGCCGGCCCGGGCGGCCCAGGTGGTCCGTGAAGCGCTGGCCCGGGGAGCGGACCGGGCGATTCGGGTCGAAGGCGAGGGCTTGGCCGCCGCGGACGCGGCCATGGTCGCCGAGGCGCTGGCCGGCGCGGTTCGGGAAGAGCAGTTCGACCTCGTTCTGACCGGCCTGCAGTCGGACGACCAGGGGTTCGCCCAGACCGGGGTCGTCCTCGCCGAGCTGCTCGGCATCCCCCACGCCACGATCATCATGGAAGTGCAGGTCGCCGACGGGCGCCTGCGGGTGAAACGGGAGCTCGAGGGCGGGTGGTTCCAGTGGGTCTCGATGCCCACGCCGGCCCTGTTGACGATTCAGAGCGGAATCAACCAGCTCCGCTACGCCACCCTCAGGGGCATCATGTCCGCGAAGCGGAAGGACGTCCGGGTGGTCGAGGCCCCCGCCGACCTCGCCCCGCGGCAGGAGATTCTCGAGATTCGCGTGCCCGAGAAGACCAAGGAGACGCGGATGATCGCCGGCTCGCCGGCCGACGCGGCGGCCGAGCTGGTCAAGGTGCTGCGAGAAGAAGCGCGAGTGATCTGACCCCGGACCGAGTGAGCGCACCGTAATGGTTCTAGTCATAGCCGAGCAACGAGACGGAGTTCTGAACAACGCGAGCTGGGAGGCGCTGGTGGCCGCCCAGCAGATCGGCGAGCCGGTGCGCGTCGCCGTCGCCGGCGCGAGTCTGACGGCGATGGGAGCCGAGCTGGCCGGGGCCGATGTCGAGTCGGTCCTCACCGTCGACCATCCCGATCTCGCGTCCTACACGCCCGACGGCTTCGTGGCCGCGTTCGCGGCGGTGGTGGCCGACATCGCTCCCGACCTCGTCTTCCTGGCGCATACCTACCAGACCCGCGAGTTCGCCCCCCGGCTGGCCGCGCGGCTCGGCCGCTCGCTGATCGCCGACTGCGTCGGGGTCGGGCCGCGGGATGGCCGGCTGGCGTTCGTGCGCCCGATGTTTCAGGGAAAGTTCGTGGCCGACGTCGCCGCCGCCGGTCCCGTGCCGCACTTCGCCAGCTTCCAGATTGGCACGTTCCGGCCCGATGCCCTGAAGCGGGGCACGGCACCCGCGCCGGTCCGCGCGTTCCCGGTGACGCTGGAGCCGGGCACGATTCGGCAGTCGGTCGAAGCGCCCTTCCAGGAGGCCAAGCAGGCGGTGGACCTCACCCAGGCGGAGCGGATCGTGGCGGTCGGACGCGGGATCAAGGCCCAGGAGCATCTGAATCTGGCCGAGTCCCTCGCGACCGCGCTGGGGGCCGAGGTCGCGGCCTCGCGGCCGATCTGCGATTCCGGCTGGCTGCCGATGGATCGCCAGATCGGCAGCTCGGGCCAGACCGTCGCCCCGAAGCTCTATCTGGCGTTGGGCATTTCCGGCGCGATCCAGCATCTGGTGGGCATGAAGGGCTCGCGCACCATCGTGGCGGTGAACAAGGACGCCGATGCACCCATTTTCGAAGTGGCCGACTATGGCATCGTCGGCGACCTCTTCGACGTGGTGCCCGCGATAATCGCCGCCCTCGAAGCCTGATGGAGCGCGAGACCCTCGACGTCGACGTCCTGATCGTCGGTGGCGGTCCTGCCGGAATGTCGGCGGCCATCCGCCTCGCCGCGCTGCAGCGCCAGAAGGGGGGCGAACCCCTCGCCGTCGCGGTGCTCGAGAAGTCCCGCCAGAGCGGCTCGCACATGCTGTCGGGGGCGGTGCTCGACCCGTCCGGCCTCGACGCGCTGCTGCCCGATTGGAAGGAACGCGGGGCGCCGGTGGAGACGCCGGTGCGGCAGGACCGCATCTACTACCTGACCGCGAGCTCCCAGCTCCGCGCGCCGATCACCCCGCCGCCCCTGCGCAACCACGGGAACTACGTCATCTCCCTCAACCGGTTCGTCCGGTGGCTCGGGGAGCAGGCGGAAGCCGAGGGCGTCGACATCTTCACCGGGTTCGCGGGCACGGACGTCCTCTACGAGGGCGACCGCGTGGTCGGGGTCCGGACCGGCGACCGCGGCGTCGACAAGCAGGGTCGGCGGAAGGGCGCCTTCGAGCCCGGCGTCGACATCAGGGCCGCCGTCACCATCTTCGCCGACGGGGTTCGGGGCAATCTCACCAAGGCCCTCGTCAGCCGGCAGGGGCTCGCCGCCGCGGCGCCGCAGACCTACGCCATCGGCATCAAGGAGCTCTGGCAGATTCCACCGGATCGGGAGGCGCCGGGCACCGTCGTGCACACGCTGGGCTATCCCCTCCGGAGCCAGGAGTTCGGCGGCGGGTTCATCTACGTGCTGCCGGAGGGCCGCGTGGCGATCGGGCTCGTGGTGGGGCTCGACTACCGGGACCCGCTATTCGATCCGCACATGGCGTTTCAGCGGTTCAAGCAGCATCCCCTCGTCGCCGGCATGCTGGCCGGCGGCGAGATGACCCGCTACGGCGCCAAGGCGCTGCCCGAGGGGGGCTGGCACGCCATTCCCCGGTGTCATCTCGACGGAGCGCTCATCGTCGGCGACGCCGCGGGATTCCTGAACTCGATGCGGCTGAAGGGGATCCACCTCGCGATGCAGAGCGGTATCCACGCCGCCGACGCCGCCTTCGCGGCGGTGCGGGCCGGCGACGTGTCGGCGTCCGGGCTGGTGAAGTATCGCGATCTCATCAACCGCGGCAGCATCCGCCGCGAGCTCTATCCGGTGCGCAACGTCCATCAGGCGTTCGGGGCGGGGCTGGCCGCGGGCACCGCCTTCGCGGGGTTGGCGTGGCTGACCAACGGCCGGTGGCCGGTGGGACCGCTGGCGAGCGAGGCCGGCCACGAGCGGTTGACCTCGCTGTCCGGCTACTATCCCGGCGGGCCGTCCGACCCGGACGTTCCGAGCAACGCGGTCAAGGTGGACCGGGCGCTGACCTTCGACAAGCTCACCAACGTGCACTATTCGGGGACCCGCCACGACGAGGACCAGCCGGTCCATCTGCTCGTGCAGGATACCGACATCTGCCGCACACGATGCCGCGAGGAGTACGGCAACCCGTGCGTGCGCTTCTGTCCCGCCAACGTCTACGAGATTGTGGACGACGGGACGGGGAACGGCCGCCGGCTGCAGATAAACGCCTCGAACTGCGTTCACTGCAAGACCTGCGACATCATGGATCCCTACCAGATCATCGACTGGGTGCCTCCCGAAGGCGGCGGCGGTCCCGAGTACGAAGGGATGTAGCGTGGGCGCCGGTCCACGCGCCCATTCCACCACCCTCACCCCCTGGCAAATCGCCCAGGCGCGGACCATCGCCGGGGTCGGCGCGCCGCTCATCGGGCTGCTCTGCCGAACCCTCCGCTGGCGCGTCGAGGGCATGGACCACTACGACGCCATCGCGGCGCGTGGGCGCGAGCCCATCTTCGCGTTCTGGCACGGGCGGATTCTGCCCGCCACCTGGTTCTGGCGCGACCGCGGCATCGTGGTCATGACCAGCCAGAACTTCGACGGCGAATGGATCGCCCGCATCATCCGGCGCTTCGGCTACGGGACCGCCCGCGGCTCGACCTCCCGCGGCGCGCGGCGCGCCCTGATCCAGCTCAAGCGGGACGTCGCGGCGGGGCGTCCCGCCGCGTTCACCGTCGACGGCCCGCGCGGACCGGCGTGCCGCGTCCAGCCCGGCGCGGTGTGGCTCGCCGGGGTGACCGGCACCCCCATCCTGCCCTTCCATATCGAAGCCGAACGCCACTGGTCGGCCTCGAGCTGGGACCGGACCCAGATTCCACGGCCGTTCAGCTCCATGGCAGTGGCCATCGGCGCCCCGTTCGAGGTACCGGACCCGTCGGAAGACGGCGTCATCGAGGCGTATCGATCCTCCCTCGAGCGGGTGCTGTCCTCGCTGGTCGACCGCACGGCGGCGATGTTGAGGGGGTAGGGGCGGACTCAATCCCGCGGATCGTCCGGAGGTCGGGTTCCATGCCAGACGGCGACTACCCATACGATGGGGTCGTGGCCCCGATAGAAGAAGCGGTAGGGACGCAGGACGACTTCGCGATAGGGCAGATCCGGAAACTCGGGCACGACGCGGCCTGAGTTCGAGAAACGCTCCAGTCTGCGCAGAACTGCTTCCGCCCGCTGGCGGAAGGCCGCCGCCGCGCCGGGGCTCTCGCGGCGGATGTAGGAGACTGCACCCAGGAACTGCTTGCGTCCTGCGGGGGTGAAACGGACCCTCACGACTGATCGTCTGCGAGGGCGGCATCCGCTTCGGCCAGCACGTCCTCGAGGTCGTGCCCGGCGCCGGCCATGATCTCCTGCTCGCCGCGCACCAGGAGTCGAAGCAGTTCGCGCTCCCGCTCGCCGCGTTCATAGGCCGCTACGCTGAGCATGACTGCCGCGCCGCGCCCGCGTTGGGTGATCAACAGGGGTTGCGCCGACGACTGCAAGCGGTTCAACACCGCGGCGGTGTCCTGACGCAGATCCTTCACAGGGATGATTTCCGGTATCCGAGCCACGGTCGTTGTCCCCAACAGTATCTTCAAGCGTACGGCAGAAGGGTTTAATTGTCGTTCTCGAAGAGTACCGCATGGATGACCGCCGCGCAAGCCGGTCCGGCGTCAGGACGACGGCGGACGGCAGACGAAGCTCGCGGCGTCGTCGAGGTCGCCCGAGCCGGTGTAGCGGGCGACCTCGGGATACGGGCACACCGGCCGCGTCATCAACACCTCGCCGTTGGGGCCGGCGCGCTCGCCGATCAGCCGCGCGGGCGCCTCGTCGGTCTCGACCCACGCCACCAGATCGGGCAGCGCGTCGATGGTGTTGATGCCCCGCCCGCCCCCGCAGTGGAACATGCCGGGGACCATGAAGAGCCGGTAGAAGTCGGCTGCGTCGGGCGTCTCGGCCAGCACGTCGTCGTAGTAGTTCACCGCCATCAGGGGATTGAGCGCGGTATCCGACCAGCCGTGATAGGTGATCATCCGGCCCCCGGCGTCGCGGAACCGGGTGAGGTCGGGCTCGGTGGCGTCGAGGATGCCGCGGATGGCGTCCATCCGGTAGGGGTCCTCATCGAAGTCGAACTGCTCGAGCGACCAGTCGGGGTCGTCCCGGTGGAATGCCATGTAGCGCATGAAGGTGACCCCGAAGCGCTCGAGCAACGGCGTTCCGCCCGCCGGGTCCACGAACCAGCGGCCCCACCCGCTCGTCCGCGACGCGGGCGGGCCGAGGGGGTCGCCGAGCTCTGCCCCCAGCGGCTGGCCGGGAAAGTAGGGCTCGCCGCGGCTGACGACGGCGCGGTAGGCGTAGTCGATCTCGCCGTCCCGGTTGTCGTAGGCGAAGCTGGCCAGGGGATAGCGGGCCGCGTCGTGTCCGGTGTCGGTGGATGCGGTCACGTAGCCCTGGTCCCGCAGCGGATCGTCGCGTCCCTTCACCGGCTGCTGGCCGGCGTAGCCGCCCCCGCCCCGCATGACGAATCGCCCGTTCCAGTTCGTCGGCAGACTCGCGGCGAAGCGGATGTTGGGCCGGATCATCGCATCGACCCAGCAGTACTCCGTGTCGGCGCCGGGGTTCATGAGCTCGGCGTCCATGACGCTGACGTCGAAGCCGGTGCGCGACAGGAAGTCGGCGCAGGCCTGCGGCCCGGGGTTCGTCGCCGCGGGCGGAGCGATCCCGCAGCCGAGGCCGGCTGCGGCGAGACCGAGCATCACGCAGAGGCGGAGGCGCAAGGTACCCGGCATCATGTCATCTCCTGCCGCCAGGACTCTGCGCCTAAGAACGGCGCGGACTCCTGACAGGTCGATTGGGGCGGCAAATCGGAGGCCGCAGCGCGACCTTGCGGTCACGTTCGGCGACGATTTCCGGGCTGGGACCACCGGCGCGTCGAGTCAGGCGCCGTCGGCCTGCGAGACGCTCGCCGCCGTCCGGGCGCGCGGGCGGCGCTCGCAGGCGTCCCGTACGAACGCTTCCACCCGGCTGAACTTCGGTTCGACGGGAATCTCGTCCGGCAGGTCGGGTACCTGGGCGCGCGCGTCGAGGTACGCGATCGACGGTCTCCCGTACCGCACCGCCAGCCTCGCCTCGCTTGCCGTTCCCTGGGACCCCGGCAGAAAGACCACGACGTCGGACGACAGGATGTTCACGTGGTTGCGTGACCCTTCGTCGCCGCTGTGCTCCCCGAGACTGTCGAGGTGCGTGCCGATCGCGATCTCCACCCAGGGGTTGGGGTATCCCGGCGGCGGCCGGCCCGCCGAGCCTTCGAGGCCCCGGCGGCCGCAGGCCGGCAGGATGCCGATGGCGAGGCCGCGGCGGTTCGGCACGCCGACGAACGCCTCGGTGACGGCCGCCATCACGCCCGGGCCGCCACCCGTCAGCAGGTGATAGCCGGCGCGGGCGATCCACGTTCCCACGCGCCGCGACCGGTCGGCATGCGGCTCGCGGCTCGCGCCCATGACGCCGACGACGGGCCGGGGCGATGTGGACATCATCGAAGTGCCTACTATATTGCAGCCACGGCGCAATCAGGCACGGTCCGACAGCGGCGCGACTCGCCGCGCACGGTGGGGTGAAGGACCGGCCACTGATGGCGGAAGGACCCGGCGGGTACCGCTTCGGTGACCATGCGCGGCTCGGGCTGCCGCGGACCCCGCTCGTCGGGGGGCGGTCGGGTTCATGACGATCTTCTGGCCGATCCGGTGAATCGGCGCCCGCCGCGCGGAGGACTACCCGGTGTCCGCCCCGGTCTGGAGACGCCGGGTGCACCAGTCGCGGTGCTCGACGTACCAGCGCACCGTGTCGTGAAGCCCCTGCCGGAACGGGCGGCGCGGGCTCCAGCCGAGCTCCCCGGCGATCTTCGCGGCGTCGATGGCATAGCGGCGGTCGTGGCCCGGGCGGTCCGGGACGAACGTCTTGAGGGCCCGGTAGCTCGCGCCGCGGTTCAGCGCCGGGTTCGACGCGGCTGGCCGCAGCGCGTCGAGGGTGTCGCAGATCAGATCGACGATCTCCAGATTGCTCCGCTCGTTGCCGCCGCCGATGTTGTAGCGCTCGCCGGGCGTCCCGTGCGACAGCACCCGCAGCAGCGCCGCGCAGTGGTCCTCGACGTGCAACCAGTCCCGCACGTGCCCGCCGTCGCCGTATATCGGCAGCGGGCGTCCGTCCAGAGCGTTGAGAATCATCAGCGGGATCAGCTTCTCGGGGAACTGATAGGCGCCGTAGTTGTTGGAGCAGTGGGTCGTGAGCACCGGCAGGCCATAGGTGCGGGACCAGGCGCGCACCAGATGGTCGGCCGCCGCCTTGCTGGCGGCGTAGGGGGAGTTGGGCGCATAGAGGGTGTCTTCGCGGAAGCACCCGGTCGGGCCCAGGGTGCCGTAGACCTCGTCGGTCGATACGTGCAGAAAGCGGAATTCCGCGCCGCCGCGCCCGGTCCCTCCGGCCATCTGCGTCCTCGAGCATTCGAGGAGCACGGACGTGCCGACGACGTTGGTGTCGACGAACGACCGGGGACCGTCGATCGACCGATCGACGTGCGACTCCGCCGCGAGGTTCACGACCGCCCGCGGCCGATGCGCCGCGAACACCCGCTCCATCGCCGCGCGGTCCGCGATGTCCGCCTCGATGAACGTGACCCGCGGATGGTCGATCACCCCGGCGAGGTTCGACCGGCAGCCAGCGTAGGTGAGCTTGTCGACGACGACGAGACGGCCCACGGCCTGGTCCAGCGCGTGCCGGACGAAGTTCGACCCGATGAAGCCGGCTCCGCCGGTGATGAGCAGCGTCTCTGCCAGCAGGGGGCGTCCTCCGAAAGCCGGCGGATGGTCCGGGCTACCGCGAGCCGTCCTGTCCTTCCCCCCCGTCCTGTCCTTCCCCCCCGTCCTCGGTCTGCCCGGCCGCCTGCCGCTCGACGTTCCGGGCCACCTCGAGAATGTGCCGGATGTCGTGATTCCCTTCGTGGCACGCGTACTCGTAGAGGGGGCCGTCGCGCTTCATCAGGGGAAACTCCGCGCTCCACGGCTGGACCCAGGTCCTGTCGTCCTCAACCGTGAACTCGTACCGGATCGTCTCCGCGTCGACGCGGGTGAAGCGTTCGACGACGTGCAACCCCTCGGTCGAGCCTTCGTAGTGGGTCTTCTCGTTGAAGTTGACGGTGTCCACCACGAGCGTGTCGCCCTCCCAGCGCCCGAGCGAGTCGCCCGGCCACTGCCGAATGCGCGACGCCAGATGGGGGCGGCCGTCGAGGGGGATGATGCGGGGGGGATTGTTGCTCATCTCCTGCAGGACGACGACGTGGTTCGGCGTCTGGAAGATCTGGAGCATGTCGTTGTAGGACGGCGGCACCATGGGCGGGCCCTCGTGCCGCCAGACCAGGCAACGCTCCTGCAGGGTACGGGTGTGGTAGCCCTCGTACGACGGCTCGTCGATGTTGTAGACGAGATTCCGGCTGGCCTGCCGGCGAGCCGCTTCGCGCTCCACCGCCTCGGCGATGCGAGCCGGAATCCGTCCCTGCGGCGGATCGACGATCAGGGACGTGCGCCGGCTCGAGAACGTCTTCCGCTGTTCTTCCGTCAGCCAGATGGCGTTGTCGTAGTGAATGTTCTCCTGCGTCTGGCGAGTCGCGGCCACCCGGTCTTCCTCCGTCTCGGCCGCGAGGATGCCGCGCGCCCGCAGCGGGTCGACCCCGTCCCCGGCGACCAGGGACGCCAGCTCGGCCGCCTCTTCTTGTGTCAGGAGGGCGCGGTCGGCCAGCGTCTCCGGGCGTTCCAGCGGCGTGTAGGTGGCGCTGGTCCAGACCCCCTGCAGGTCGGGGTCGCCCCAGGGCGTGCGCGGGTCGGGGCTCCCGGCCGGTTGACCCGCCGCCGTGAGGGGAAGCAGGCCGGTGATGACCGCGGCCAGCAGCGACAGACCGTATCGTTGGCTCATGGCACGTCCTCCACGCACAGTGTCCACGTACGTGCCATCATGCCCTGCGGGGGCGGTGCGCGCAATACCCCCGGGGGCGGCGCCTTGCAGGAGCCGCGCGGGTGGGCGATCATACACTCGACGTGCGTCGCGAAAGCCCGCGAAAGAGCCCGCGGTTCACCACGGGCAGAGCCCGGGAGGGATGACATGGTCCAGCGATGGTTCGCCGCCCTGATCCTGATATCCGTCGCGCTGGCGCCGGCGGCGCCGGCCGGCGGCCAGTCCCGGCCCGCGGAGACCGGGATGCCAGCGGCGCCCCGGACCCCCTGGGGCGACCCCGACCTGCAGGGGCAGTGGAACAGCCAGACGTCGACGCCGCTCGAACGGCCGGCCGCCGGGCCCCTGGCGGGGCGAGAGAGCCTGCCGCTCGAGGAAGCGGCGACTCTGGAAGCCACCAACCGCGCCAACTTCGATCTGCCGCCGCGGGAAGGCAGCGTGGGTAACTACAACGCGTTCTGGCGCGACGTCGGCCGGGCCCTGACCCGGACGTCGCTGATCGTCGATCCGCCGGACGGGCGCATCCCCGCGCTGTCGCCGGAGGGCCGCGCAAGAATCGAGGCCGAACGCGCCGAGCGGAGCACGCGGGGGCCGTCCAACTCGCCCGACACCTATACCGATCTCAGCTCCTGGACCCGCTGCGTCTCGCGGGGATGGAACGGCATCGGGAGCTGGTACAGCAGCAACTACCAGATCTTCCAGACGCCCGGCCACGTCGTCGTCTTCCAGGAGCTCATCCACGAGCCCCGCATCATCCCGCTCGACGGGCGGCCGCATCTGCCGGCATCCGTCACCCAGTGGATGGGCGACTCGCGCGGCCACTGGGAAGGGGACACCCTGGTCGTCGAGACCACCAACTTCGACCCCAAGACCAGCTACCAGGGCTCGCGCGACACCCTGCATCTGACCGAACGCTATACGCGGGTCGACGACGACACCATCGACTACCGGTTCACCGTCGACGACCCCCGGACGTTCACCCGGCCGTGGACCGTCTCCCGGCCCATGACCCGGATCGCGGATCGCGTGTCGATCTTCGAGTACGCGTGCCACGAGGGGAACTACGCCATGGCCGGCATCCTCGCCGGCGCCCGCGCCGAGGAGCGGTCGGCCGGCACGGCGGCGCCCGCGAGATGACCTGCCGTCGATAATGGGGTAGAATGCGCCGAGATCGGACAACCCGCACACTGGAGGCCTGGATGACGGAAGGCCTGGAACGGATGCTGAAGCTTCGGCTCGTGCGGCGCGCCGTCGTACTCTGGTTCGGATGCCTTGCCGCGCCGCTCGCCGCAGCGGAAGCGCAGCCGGTGTCGTCCGCGCCCGCCCTGGCCGAATCGGCCGCTTCCGAGCGGGCCGTCATCAATCGGTACTGCGTCACCTGTCACAGCGCCCGTCTGCAGACCGGCGGGCTGTCGCTGGAAGGCGTGGACGTCGGCGACGTCGCGGCGCATGCGGAGGTGTGGGAGAAGGTCGTCCGGAAGCTGCGCGCGGGAGCCATGCCTCCCCAGCCGCGCCCCCGTCCCGATCCCGCCACCCACCACCGCCTGCTGGCGTATCTGGAGACCGCCCTCGACGAGGCGGCAAGAGCCAATCCCGACCCCGGCCGCACCGAGACGTTCCGGCGCTTGAACCGGACGGAGTATCAGAACGCCATCCGCGACCTGTTGGCGCTGGAGATCGACGTCACCGCGCTGCTGCCGCGGGACGACGCCGCCTTCGGGTTCGACAACGTGAACACCGGCGGGTTGTCGCCGACGCTGATGGAGCGTTATCTCGCCGCCGCCCGGACCGTCAGCGAGCTGGCGGTGGGCAGCCGGGCGCCGGCCCCGGGCAGCCGGGTGGCGATAGTGCCGGCCGACCGGACCCAGGAGGAACACGTCGACGGCCTGCCGTTCGGGACCCGCGGCGGGACCGTCGTCGACCACGTCTTCCCGTTCGACGGCGAGTACGAGATCCAGGTTCGCCTGCAACGCAACCGCAACGAGAATGTCGAGGGGTTGACCGAGCCGCACGAGGTCGAGCTGACTCTCGACGGCGAGCGGTTGGGCCTGTTCACCATGGAGCCGAGCACGAACATGGTGATTCAGGCCAACGCGACCTACTACGCGGACGCGGGGATAGACAACCACCTGAACGCGCGTCTGGCCGTCACCGCGGGCCCGCACCGGGTGGGCGCGGCGTTCATCAAGAAGAACTCGGCCCTGCTCGAGACGACCCGGCAGCCGTACGACGCCCACTACAACATGGATCGCCACCCCCGGCAGCAGCCGGCGGTGCGCACCATCTCGATCGCCGGGCCGTTCAACCCCAGCGGCATCGGCGAGACGCCGAGCCGGGACCTCATCTTCTCGTGCCGCCCCGCGGACGCCACGGCCGAGGAGGCCGAGTCGTGCGCTACCGCGATCGTCGCCTCGCTGGCGCGGCGCGCGTATCGGCGCCCCGTCACCTTCGGCGACATCGAGCAGCTGACGGGGTTCTACCGGGAGGGATACGCCGAGGGCGGGTTCGAGGCGGGCGTCGAGACCGCCCTGCGGGCCCTGCTGACGAGCCCCGAGTTCCTGTTCCGCATCGAGCGCGACCCCGCGGGAGTGGAGGCGGGAGCCGCGTACCGCGTCAGCGACCTCGAGCTGGCGTCGCGCCTGTCGTTCTTCCTGTGGAGCAGCCTGCCCGACGACGAGTTGATCGACGCGGCGGCGGCCGGCCGCCTGCGCGAGGCGGACGTGCTGCAGGCCCAGGTGCGGCGCATGCTGGCCGACCCCCGCGCCGGGACGCTGACCACGAACTTCGCGTCCCAGTGGCTGCACTTGAGGAACCTCGACGCGGTCACGCCCGACGCCCGCGCCTTCCCCGACTTCGACGACAACCTGCGGCAGGGGTTCCGAACAGAGACCGAGCTGCTGTTCGCGAGCGTCGTCGAGGAAGACCGCAGCGTGACCGACCTGCTCACCGCGGACTACACTTTCCTCAACGAGCGGGTCGCGACCCACTACGGGGTGCCGGGCATCTACGGCGACCACTTCCGGCGCGTCGCCCTGCCCGCCGGCAGCCCCCGCGCCGGGGTGCTCGGCCACGGGAGCATCCTGACCGTGACGTCCTACGCCACGCGGACCTCGCCGGTGCTGCGCGGCAAGTGGATTCTCGAGAACCTGCTGGGGACGCCCCCGCCGCCCCCGCCGCCCAACGTGCCCCCGCTCGGGGAGAGCGCGTCGTCGACCGAGGTCCTGTCGATGCGCGAGCGGATGGTGGCGCACCGACAGAATCCCGCGTGCGCGGTCTGTCACCGCATCATGGACCCCGCCGGGTTGTCGATGGAGAACTTCGACGCCATCGGCCGGTGGCGCGACGCCGAGGGCGGCGCGGCCATCGACGCGTCCGGGAACCTGCCGGGGGGCGAGTTCTTCGACGGGGTGGCCGGCCTGCGCCGGGCCCTCCTCGACCGCCCGGACGTCTTCGTCGGCACGCTGACCGAGAAGCTTCTGATCTACGCGTTGGGGCGCGGCGTCGAGCCCGCCGACGGCCCCGCGGTTCGCGCGATCGTCGACGCGGCGTCCCGCGACGACTATCGCCTCTCGTCGCTCATCCTCGGTATCGTTCAGAGCCCGCCCTTTCAGATGAGGAGATCGCAGTCATGATCATCAGCAAGATGGCCCTGCCGCGGCGGACGTTCCTGCGCGGCGTGGGAGCGACGATGGCCCTGCCGTTGCTGGACGCCATGGTGCCGGCGGCGTCCGCCCTGGCCAGCACCGCCGCGGCGGCCCCGCGGCGGCTCGGCTACGTGTACATCCCGATGGGGAAGAACCCCGTGCCGTGGATGCCGGCCGAGACGGGCCGCCTGACGACGCTGTCGCCGACGCTGTCGCCGCTGCTGCCGCACCTCGAGAACGTGACCGTGGTGACCAACCTCGAGATCAACGACGCGCACATCTCCGGGAACCACGCGTCGGCCAACTCCGCGTTCCTGACCTGCGTGCGGCCGAAGCGCACCGAGGGCAGCGACTACGCCAACGGCATTTCGGTCGACCAGATCGCGGCCCGCCAGGTCGGCCGCGACACGCCGCTGCCGTCGCTGGAGCTCGGCACCGACCTGATCGCCCAGGTCGGGAACTGCGACAACGGGTTCGCGTGCGCCTACATGAACAGCCTGTCGTGGGCGTCCCCGACCGCCCCGAACCCGACCGAGGCGGATCCCCGCATCGTATTCGAGCGTCTCTTCGGCAGGGGGGGCACGCCCGAGCAGCGGAAGGCCCAGCTGCACCGGGACAAGAGCATTCTCGACTGGGTGCTCGACGACATGTCCCGCCTGCAGTCGCAGCTCGGGGCCGGTGACCGCAACAAGGTCGGCGAGTATCTCGACACCGTGCGCGAGGTCGAGCGGCGCATCCAGCGCGCCGAGGCGTCGGCGGCCGGCTCGCCGTTGAGCGACCTGTTGCGTCCGACGAGCGTGCCCGACGTCTGGGAGGATCACGTCAAGCTGATGTACGACCTGCAGGTGCTCGCGCTGCGGGCGGACCTGACCCGGGTCGTCACGTTCCAGATGGCGCGCGAGGCCAGCACCCGCACCTATCCGCAGATCGGCGTGCCCGAGCCGCACCACCCGACGTCGCACCATCTCGACAACCCCGAGAAGCTGGCTCAGCTCGCGAAGATCAACCAGTATCACGTGTCGCTCTTCGCGTACATGGTTGACCAGCTGGCGGGGACCGAGGACGGCGACGGCACCCTGCTCGACCACACCACGTACATGCTCGGCAGTGGTCTCGGCAACCCCAACGTCCACGATCACCGCAACCTGCCGATCGTCGTGGCGAGCGGCGCGGGGTCGCGCATCGCCGGCGGCCGCCACGTCAAGTACGACGAGTTGACGCCGATGGCGAACTTCCACCTGACGCTGCTCGACGACGTGGGGGTGCACCTGGACGACTTCGCCGACAGCACCGGCCGTACCGGCGAGATCGTCGAGCCGTTGTCGCTGTAGCGCACACGGGGGCTACAGCAGAAAACCGCGGGCTGTCGGCTTCTCGGGCCGGCAGCCCGCGATTCGTTTTCGGTCCCTGGGGACCAGCGGCAGAGGTTGCTCCGGTCGGGTCGAGTTGCAGCCCGTCCCGCCTCCGATGACTTGGCGCGGCGAGGGAGCGACGGCCGCCAGCGTTGTGCGAGCGTCCGTGCGCTATCACGGGTGCTGGTGACGATCGATTGCCGTTCCACGCGGGGTCGTGACAGCGTGAAGCGGCATCTCCGTTCCGGGCGATTGGTACCGTTCACGGGAGGCATTCCATGCGTTGTTCGATTTCCCGGCTTCTGACCCGTCCGATTGCCGCGTGGTTGTTCGTCGCCAGCGTCCTGGGTTCCGGCGGGGTCGGCGCCGCCGCGGCCGAGGTGGTCGATGCCGGGCTGCTCGACGCCCTCAAGGCGGTCGATGCGGCCGGCGTGCGGGCTGCGCTCGACCGCGGCGCCGACGCGACCGCGGCGGAGCCGGACGGGACCACGCCGCTCCATTGGGCGGTGCATGCCGACCACCCCGGCATCGTCGAGCTGCTGCTGACGGCGGGGGCCGACGCCGCCGCCACGAACCGGTACGGCGTGGCGCCCATCGCCCTCGCCTGCGTGAACGGGAACGCCGCCATCGTCCGGCTGCTCCTGGACGCCGGGGTCGATCCCGACACGACGCTGGCCGAGGGGGAGACGGCATTGATGACGGCGGCGCGGACGGGGGCGGAGGACGTGGTGGAGCTGCTGCTCGACCGCGGCGCCGACGTGAACGCGGCCGAGGCGTGGCGGGGGCAGACGGCGCTGATGTGGGCGGCGGCCGAAGGGCACGCGCACCTGATTCCGGCCATGCTGTCCCACGGCGCCGACGTCAGCGCCCGGTCCGAGCGGGGCTGGACGCCGCTGCTGTTCGCGGTGCGCGAGGGCGAGATCGACGTCGTGCAGACCCTGCTCGAGGCCGGCGTCGAGGCGGAAGAGTCGCTGCCCGTCCTCGCGGAGCGGCGCCGCGGCGGCACCAGCGCCGAGCGCGAGGCCACCGGCCTCAACGCCTTCCTGCTCGCCGCCGCCAACGCTCACTACGAGCTCGCCGCCCTGCTCGTCGACCGGGGCGCCGACGTCAACGCGGCTTCGCGGGGCTGGACCGCGCTGCACCAGGTGTCGTGGGTGCGCAAGGCGGGCATCGCCGGCAGCAACAACCCCGCGCCGAAGGGCTCCGGCGCCATGACGAGCCTGGAGTTCGTGAAGAAGATCGCCGCGGCCGGCGCCGACCTGAACGCCCGGGTTGCGATCCGGCCCCCGGCCGGCATCACGCGCCTGAACTTCATCGGCGGTACGCCGTTCCTCCTCGCCGCGCGCACCGGCGACGCCCCGTTGATGCGCCTGCTGGCCGAGCTCGGGGCCGACCCGATGCTGCCCAACGAGGACGGCACCACCCCGATAATGGTGGCGGCTGGCGTCGGCACCTCGTCGCCGGGCGAGGACCCGGGCACCGCGCCCGAGGTGCTCGAGGCGGTCAAGGTGGCCCTGGAGCTGGGCGGCGACCTGAACGAGGTCGACGCGAAGGGCGAGACCGTCATGCACGGCGCCGCCTACAAGCACGTGCCCGAGGTGGTGGCGTTCCTGGCCGGGGCCGGCGCCGACCCCGCGGTCTGGAACCGGCCGAACTCCCGCGAATGGACCCCGCTCGACATCGTCGAGAACGTGCCCCTCGGCCGGGGCATCCAGGACAACCCGGCCACCGCCGGCGCCATCCGCGGCGTGATGGAGCGGGCCGGTCTGGCTCCCCCGGCGAGCGTCCCGTGACCTCGAGTGCGGCGAGTCAGCCGGCGAGACGTCTGATGCCGGACACGTCGTCGAATGCGCGGTCGAACGACAAGATCTCTTCCACGCCGTGCTGACGCATCACCGCGACGTGTATCGCGTCGCGGGCGGACAGTCCCGGCGACCCGAGCAGGATGTCGCGTGCGCCCGTCACGTTCTCGACGGTGACGGGGAACACCTCGTCGACGGTGCCGAGCAGAGCATCGAAGGCGGGCTGAATCGCGTCCCGCCGGCCGATGGCGGCATATCGGTGCAGGATCTCCTGCAGCACCTCCGCGTCACTGACCAGCCGCCGATGGTCCATCGTCAGGCGTTCGAGCAGCCGTTGCGCGTCGGTCTTGTGGGGATGGTCGGCGCCCACGAGGTACATCGGCACGTTCGAGTCGATCAGGATCACGCCCGGTAGCCCGATTCGATCTCGTGCAGCATCCGATCGATATCCGCGGTGGGGAAGTCGTGACGAGCCGCCGCGCGGATCGCGGCGAGCTTCCGATCGACGCCGCCCGATGGCTCGTCACGTGCGGCGCGGCGCAGCTTCTGGCGAACCCACTCCGAGAGGGTCAGCCCGTCGCGCGCCGCCAGGCGGCGATACTCGCCGACCTCGACTGCATCCATGACCACCTGCAGGCGGGTACTCATGTCGGTAGTATAACAGGAGGCTGTCCATGAGTCGTACGATCCGGTCTCTTCTTCGGCCGGCGGGGCATTCCGTCCGCGAGCTTGAGACCGCGGCCACGGCCTGCCCACCATCTCCCCGGAGGGTGGGGGAGTTGCGGGCGTCGGAGCGGCTGGATTCTGGACATGGACTGCCTGTAGTGAGAGAATCGCCGATCATGCGGAACGTTGCGGCTGCATCCGGGCACCGGGCGACGCGCATCGTGGCGGCGTTCGGTGTGGCGGCTGGTCTGCTCGTGGCCTGTTCTGTCGCGGACGCCCAGGTCACCCGCGCCGGCGGCCTGATTCGGCACGATCGCGGGCAGAGCGTGTCGCCGGTCTACGAGGGGTGGTACCAGCGGCCCGACGGAACCATCGTCGCGTCGTTCGGCTACTTCAACCGCAACCACGCGGAAGAGGTGTCCATCCCGGTGGGGCCGAACAACCGGGTGGCGCCGGGGCTCGAGGACCAGGGCCAGCCGACGTACTTCTTCCCGCGGCGCCAGATCGGGTTGTTCACGGTCACCCTGCCCGCGGATGGGGACGCCGAGGTGACGTGGACCCTGACCTCGCGGGGCGAGACCCTGGAGATCCCCGTCAATCTCGACTCCGAGTACCTGATCGAGCCGTTCCGGGCCGCGGCCGGACCCAGCCCCGGGAACGCGCCGCCGTTGGTGCGGTTCGACCCGGCGGACGAGGGATTCTCGGGACCGGCGGGCGGCGTTGCCGAGCGCACCGCGACGGCCGGGGTTCCGCTGGCCCTCGAGGTGTGGGTCAGCGACGACGGGTTGGGCTCGGGCCGGGACGAGCCCGAGCTGACGGTGACCTGGCGCAAGTTCCGCGGGCCGGGCGCGGTCGGCTTCGAAGAGGACAGTCCGGACGTCGAGACGGCGGACGGACCGGCGGACGGGGTCCGGCGGGCCGGCACCACCGCGACCCTGTCGGAGCCGGGCGACTACGTACTCCATGTGGTTGCCGCCGACGGATCGCGGCAGAGCAATCAGTGCTGCTGGACGAACGGCTACGTGCGCGTGCGAGTGGACGCCGCGGATGCGGCCAGGGACTGAGTCGGGACCCCGTCCGGTGGAGATCGGAACGCAGGACGAGTGCGGTCGACCGGACTCGGTATGGGAGAGGGCGATGAGGCATCGACAGCTTGCGGCGGCGGGGCGGTGGGCGGCATGCGGCGTGGCGCTCGGGGCGGCGTTGGTACTGCTCCCGGCTGGCGCCGTGGCGCAGGCGGCCGGCGCCGAGGTGACCTTCACCAGGGACGTCGCGCCGATCCTGCAGCAGAAGTGCCAGACCTGCCACCGGGTCGGCAGCATGGCGCCGATGTCGCTGGTGACCTACCAGGAGACGCGGCCGTGGGCGCGGTCCATCAAGGCCCGCGTTCAGTCGCGCGAGATGCCGCCCTGGCATCTCGACAAGACCGTGGGCATCCAGCACTTCATCAACGACCGGTCCCTGAGCGACGAGCAGATCGACACCCTCGCGCGCTGGGTCGACGCGGGGGCGCCGCTGGGCGACCCCGCGGACATGCCGCCGCCGGTGGTGTGGCCGGCCGGCGACCGCTACGAGCTCGAGGACCGGCTGGGGCCGCCGGACGTCGTGGTCGAGTCGCAGCCGTGGACGATGCCCGCCGACGGCCAGGACGCGTGGTTCCGGCCCAGGGCCGAGCTGAACCTGACCGGGCCGGTGTGGGTGCGGGCGTCCGAGACCCGGCCGTCCCGCGAAGGCCGCCGCATCGTGCACCATGCGTCCACCTATCTGCTTCAGCCGAAGGGGGCGGAGCTCCTCGAGGCCGAGCGGGCGTTGCGGGCCGGCCAGGTCGGCGTGGACGCCGTGCTTGCCGCCGCCCAGAAGCGGGCCACCGACCCCGAAGAGGTCCGCGAGCTGTTCACGGAGTGGGCGCAGGGCAAGCAGGGCGAGATCTACCCCGAGAACGTCGGCAAGCTGGTGCGCGAAGGGTCGCACGTCGAGTTCGACATCCACTACCACGCGGTGGGCGAGGAAGTGACCGACGTGCTGTCGGTCGGCTGGTGGCTCTACCCGCAGGACGCCCCGCCGAAGTACAGCGCGGAGTTCGTGGGCATGGGGGCGAGCGCGGCCCAGACGCTGGAGATTCCGCCGCACTCGGTGGTCCAGCATCAGGGGACCTACGTGCTGCCGGCGCCCGCCATCCTCCACAACTTCCAGCCCCACATGCACTACCGGGGCAAGGCGTTCCTGCTCGAGGCGCTGTATCCGGACGGCGCCCGCGAGGTGATCAACTACTCGGACCGGTTCGACAACACCTGGCACCTGAACTACATCTACGACCCCGACCACGCCCCGGTGCTGCCGAAGGGCACGGTCATGCAGATCACCACCTGGCACGACAACACGCGGGCGAACAGGAACAACCCGGACCCCCGCCAGTGGGTGAGTTACGGACCGCGCACCGTCGACGAGATGGCTCACGCGAACCAGCAGGTCATCTTCATCACCGACGATGACTACGAGCGGATCACCGAGGAGCGGAAGGCCCGGGCCGAGCTGACCGACGACGAGTAGCGCGACCTGACGGTCGCGTTGGAAGTTCACTGGCGCGAAACTTCTACGGCGCAGGCTCCTGGTCCGGAATCGTCGTCTGGTGGCTCGACTTGCCGCCCATCCAACTTGGCCAGGAGTCCGCACCGTTCTACGGCGCAGACTCCTGGCCGGGAAACCGTCGCCTTGCGGCTCGGCTTGCCGCCCAACCAACCCTCCAGGAGTCCGCGCCGTTCTACAGGGCGCAACTCCTGGATTACTTGTGCCGGTGCCGGGCGCCGGGTTTGCCCGCGCGCGGTGCCTCGCCCCGCAAGAGGCAGTCCGCCCCCTCGCCGGGGGCACGGAGGTCGCACCATGCAGCGCTGCCCCCAAGGCCGTTCATCGACGGCGTTGTCGTTCGCCGTCTGCGCGCTCGTCGTCATCGGCGTCGAGTCCGGCCGCGTCGCCGCCGCGTCGGCGCAGGTCGGCCAGCGCACCACGGCCCTGAGCGGGGTGCCCGCGGTGCCCCTGCCCGACGGTCCGGTGGTGCTGTACAGCGCCGCGCAGCCGCGCATCCGCGTCGTGCCGGTCGCGGCCGGTCTCTCGCATCCCTGGGGGCTGGCTTTTCGCGCGAACGGCGACATTCTCGTCACCGAGCGCGACACCGGCGCCCTGCGGGTCATCCGGGACGGCGTGCTCGATCCTCGGCCGATTCCCGGGGTGCCCGAAGTCTATCTGGGCACGCGGCTCGCCGGGCTGATGGACATCGCCCTCCACCCGGACGACGACCGGCTCGTCTATCTGACCTACTCCAAGCCGATGGAGCAGGACGGACGCCGGGGCGCCACCATCGCCCTGGCCCGCGGCCGGCTCGACAGCGGGGCGCTGACCGAGGTGCGCGACGTCTTCGTCTCGGAAGGGTTCGGCCGCGGCGTCGCCGCTTCGCGGGTGACGTTCGGTCCCGACGGCAAGCTCTACATGACGGTCGGCGGCGCCATTCGATCGCAGACGACCGGCCAGAGCGCCCAGGACCCCGCCACCCACGTCGGCAAGGTCATCCGTCTCAACGAGGACGGCACCGTGCCCGCCGACAACCCGTTCGTCGGCCGGCCCGGCTATCTGCCCGAGATCTACTCGTTCGGCCATCGCAACCAGCTCGGCCTCACGTTCCATCCCGAGACGGGCCTGCTCTGGGCGAGCGAGAACGCGCCGCAGGGGGGCGACGAGGTCAACGTCATTCTCTCCGGACGCAACTACGGCTGGCCCGCCGCCTCCGACAGCCGGGAGTACACCGGGGTGCGGGTGTCCGACACGCCGTGGCTCGACGGGTTCGAGCGGCCCGAGGTCCTGTGGTGGCCGTCGATCGCGCCGTCCGGGTTGACGTTCTACGACGGCGACCGGTTCCCGGCCTGGCGGGGCAATCTCTTCGTCGGCTCGATGACGGTCGGGCGGATGCAGCGGACGGGTCACGTGGAGCGGATCGTGTTCAACCAGCGCGGCGAGGAGATGCGCCGTGAATGGCTGCTCGCCGAGCTGAAGCAGCGCATTCGAGATGTCCGGCAGGGACCCGACGGGTTCCTCTACGTGCTGACCGAGGAGAATGACGCAGCTCTGCTCCGCATCGAGCCGGCCCGCGCTATCACCGGCCTGCCTGGCAGCGTGCTGCCGCAGCGCCGCCCGGGCGCGCCGCGCATTGCACCCCTGGCGGAGGCCGAGTGGACCGATGCGCAGCGGGAGGTCGTCCGGCGCCACGCCGGCGGCGCCGAGCCGGGGAACGCCCTGCGCACCCTGGTCCGGGTCCCCGCCCTCGCCGACCGGGTCTTCGCGTTCAGGGACTACGTCTCAACCGGCACGACCCTGCCGCCGCGCCACCGCGCGATGCTCATCCTGCGGACCGCGTGGCTGACGCAGAACGCTTCGCTCTGGGCCGCCCACGCCAGCGCCGCGGTCGAGGCGGGGGTGACGGCCGAGGAGCTGACGGACCTCGCCGAGGGGCCGTCCCTGGAGCGCTGGGAGCCGTTCGAGGACGCGCTGGTGGGCTTCGCCGACCAGCTCTTCCGCAACTCGTCGGTCACCGACGTCACCTGGGCGGCGCTGGCCGAGCGCTATGACGAGCACAACCTGATCGACGCGGTGGCAACGGTGGCGGACACCACCGCCGTCGCGATCGTGTTCAACGCGCTCGGCATCCAGCCCGACGACGGGTCCGGGCCGCGGCTACCCACCCGGGACGTCGCCTATCGGGTCGTCGTCCCGGTGCGCGAGCCGCCCCTCGCCAACCCGCGCGTCGAGCCGGTCGACGGCCCCGGACTCCGGGTCTCCCGCACGTTCCGCCGGCATCCGGCGATGGCCGACGCCTTCAGCGCCACCTCGGGCTACGTGCTGAACCCCGAGCTGTCGGGACTGACCCCGCACGACCGCGAGCTGCTCATCCTGCGCACGGGATGGAACGCCCAGGCCGTCTACGAGTGGGCCAAGCACGTCGGCAGCGTCGGCCGCGCGCGCGACCACGGTCTCGACCCGTACTGGATCGCCCAGGGGCACGACGCCGCGGGGTGGAACGCCGCCGAGCGCCTGCTGATCGATGCCGCGAACGAGATGTACCGCGACACCACCGTGTCGGACGAGACCTGGAACGCGTTGGCCGAGCGGTACGACACCCACCAGATGATCAGCATCGTGGCCACCGCCGCGCGCTACCGCACGGTGTCGATGTTGCTCAACGCCTTCGGGGTCCAGCCGCTGCCCGACGACGAGCGCTTCCCGGTGCTCGAAGGGTACTGAGACTCATGCCTGAAGCCGCGGGACTCTGTTTCGTCGATGACGAGAACGGACGGGCGGGCCGGGGCGCGCGAGTGGAGCCACGGCGGCCACGGTAGCGAACGAGGAACATGATGCCCAAGAGAGTGTTCGTCCTGTTGGTTCTGGCGGCGGCCGCGTCCGCGTGGGGCACTCACGCGGCCCAGACCGCGAACACGGAAGCGCCTCCGGGAGGCGGGACGCCCGCCGCGCTCACCGCCGACGACCACGTCGAGATCCGGAGCCTCGCCGGTCGCTACAGCCACGCGCTCGACCTGGGCGAGCCGGCGGCGTGGGCGGGAGTCTTCACCGACGACGGCGTGATGGAGATGGTGGCGCAGGGATACGAGATCGAGGGCGACGCCCTGCGGTCGCTGCCGAGGGACGGCGAGCCGTCCGGCAGCCGGCATATCCCGTCGACGTTCGTCATCGACGGTGCCGGCGACGAGGCGAGCATGCGCTCGTACGTCACTGTCGTCAGCACCGGCGACCCGGCCCGCATCGTCTTCCAGGGTCGCTACGAGGACCGCTTGCGGCGCGTCGACGGCCAGTGGCGCATCGCCCGCCGTCGGATACTCACGGACTGGATCGATCCCGTGGTCGCGGCCGGCGTCGCGAACGGTCCCTGACGGCCGGCACGGCTCTTGCTCCTGAACCGTGCTAGGATGGCGCGGTCAGGCGACCGATCTGCGGTCCCCCGCTGCCGTCGAGAGGGGAGCGGGGCCATGCAGATCGAGCAACTGGAACAGCGTATGGAAGAACTCGAACTTCGGGTCGACGGGATCGAGCAGATTCTGCCGACTCTCGCAACCAGCGACGAGCTCCACGCGGCCATCGCCGCGTCGGAGCACCGCATCCGCACTCACTTCGACGTGATCGCCGAGAGCCTGCGGCACGACATCCGGCTCGTCGCAGAGGCCGTCGCCGCGCTCTCGGAACGGGCGCGGTAGTCCTGGCCTTCGCACCGCCGGAGAACGACGGCGTGCATGCCGGGGGGACGCTTCCCAACCCGGCACGGCTCTTGCTCTTGAACCCGTGCCACGACGGGGCGTCCGGTGACCGGTTTGCGGTCCGCCGACGCCGTCGTGGGGCGGAGAGGGATCATGCGCACCGAGCGGGCGGAACATCGTATCGAGAACGTCGAACATCGGGTCGATCGGATCGAGCAGATTCTGCCGACCCTCGCGACCAGGGACCACGTTTCCGACGCGATCACCTCGTCGGAGGAGCGCATGCGCACCCACGTCTCCGACGCGATCACCTCGTCGGAGGAGCGCATGCGCACCCACGTTTCCGACGCGATCACCGCATCGGAGGAGCGTATGCGCACGCACGTCTTCGAGGTGGTCACCGCGTCGGAGCAGCGCACGCGCACTTGCTTCGACGTGGTCGCCGAGAGCCTCCGGCACGACATTCGGCTGGTTGCCGAAGCCGTCGCCGCCCTCTCGGAACGGGTGCGGTAGCCGCCCGACCGTCCTTCCACCTCCCTGAAACCAAGACGGGCACCGGCTGCGGCTTCGCCCCAAAGAGTTCGGACTCGCTCCGAGAAGGGCGAAGGGATTCTGCCGAAATGGGTGGGCGGTCTGCCGTTGGGTGAACGGTTCCCGGGAGTGCACAGGCTCTGCGAGTGGCGCGGGGGCGACTCGCGGTGTCCGCGAGCCGCCCCCGCCTAGGGTCCGGATGCTTCAGAAGCCGTACCGGATGCCCGCCTGGAACTGACGCGGGTAGCCCCCGGCGAGGAGCCGGGTCGGGACGAGGAAGTTGCCGGACCGCATGTCGCCCGACGGGTTGACGAAGTTCACGCGGTTCGTCACGTTGAAGAGCTCGCCGAAAACGTCGACGGTCTGCGCTCCGTCTGTCCGGAAGCGGTAGCCGAACCGCAGGTCGAGCTGGAAGTAGTCGGGCCCGTAGGCGCCTCTGAGCCCTCCTGCGTTGTCCACGCTGATCGCGTTCTGCCCCGTGCCGCTGTACGAACCCGCCGGCAGCGGGTCGGGTGACAATCCGTTCATGTCCGGATCGAAGTTGCTGTCGTGGATCGTGAACGGGGTGCCGCTCATGTACCGGGCGACGGCGCTGAGGGTCACGCCCCCGGTCCCCGGCAGCTCGGTCTGCGCGCTGGCCGTGAGGAGGTGGCGCCGGTCGTAGGTGCTCGGTCCCCACAGCATGTCCAGGTTCCGGGCGTCGAGGACCTGGGCCACGTTCAGCTCGTCGTTGGGGTCTCCGTCGTTGTTGCCCCGGGCGTAGCCCATCGAGTACGACAGGCGTCCGCCCCAGTTGTCGGAGTAGCGCTTCTCGATCTGGAAGTTGAGGCCGTCGTACCCCGAGCTGGCGTTGTTCTCGATGGTGAATACGTCGCTGCTGAACGCCTCGATCCCCAACTGGTCCGCGAGCCCCATGAAATCGACGCGGACGATCGGGTCTCGCCGGCTCGTTCCGGCCCGGACCCGCGGATGGAGGTTGTAGCGCAGCGGCAGATCGCGGCCCCAGAGGCGGACGTAGTCGACGCCGAACGAGACCTGGCTTCCGAGCTCGCGCTCGTAGCCGAAACTCAGCGAGTCCTGGTGGGCGACGGGACGCTGGGGCGTGTCCAGCCATACCGCCCCGAGGTTCCGGAAGGACGAACCGGGTGGCACCAGCTGGTTGAGGATATCGCGGTTCAGGACCGGCCCGTTGGCGAGCAGCGGGTGCGTCGGGAACATCCCTCCGCTCGGACCCGGATCGATGTCGTCCAGCGGGAAGTCGATCTGGAACGAGTTGGCGTAGACCCCGCGGCGGACGAAGTTCTCGAAGCGGTTGACCCACAGCCTCTCGTAGAAGCGGCCGAAGCCGCCGCGGATGACCGAGCTGCCGCCCGCGTCGTAGGCGAAGCCCAGGCGCGGCGCGATGTTGTTCTTGTCGACGGGGTAGGCGTCCGGGTCGTCGAACAACGGGTTGGAGAACGCCTTGATCGGGGCGATGTGGACATCGTAACGCACCCCCAGGTTCAGGGTCAGTTCGTCGATCTGCCACTTGTCCTGCAGGAAGAGCCCGCCCGAGTGCACCGTGCTGTACGGGGTGTCCGGCACCGGCATGCGAACCGACAGCCGTTCGGGGTAGGTGAAGGGATCGGCCGCATCGAATGCGCTGTCGCTCGCCAGTTGGAAGCTCCCGTTCATCGCGGTCTGGTCCACGCGCCGGTGCTGGGAGTTGTTGTACTGGATGCCGAACTTGAAGTCGTGGTCCCCGCCGTCGGTCGGCACGAACCAGCTGAAGCTGTTCTGAAATGCGTAGGACTGCATCTTCCGGTCCAGCGCGAAGGCGTCGGCCTGGGTGATGATGCCGCTCTGCAGGACGATGGAGGGAGGCTCCAGCGTCTGGTCGTTCGTCGCGTGATACCCGAGCGAGCCCCAGTTGGGACGCTCGTAGGTCCACGACGCCCGCAGGGTGTTGACGGCGGTCGAGCCGACCACCCAGTTGTGGGTCCCCACCAGTGTCCAGTCGTCGTCCCGCTCGTTGGTCACCGTCTCCAGCGTGCGCGAGCCGGACGGATTGCCGTTCGTGGGCTGGTGGTCCCAGAGATACCTGATCGAGTAGTTGTGATCGGAGTTGAGCTGGTCGTCGATGCGGAGCAGGTAGTTGTCGAAGTTGGATTCCTGAACGGTCGAGAAGCTCAGGTCCTGCCGCTCCGGGTAGAAGCGGCTCTCCCCGACGTCGAGATCCAGCCGCTCGTAGCTGAAGAAGAAGTGGGCCCTGTCCTGCGCGATCGGCCCCCCGATCGTGCCGCCCAGCTGCCGCAGCACCGTCTCCGGCTTCTCGAGACCCTGCTGCTTGACGAAGAAGTCCGGCGCGGTCAGGCCGCCGCTCGTGTAGAAGCCGAACGCGCTGCCGTGGAACTCGTTGGTTCCCGTCTTGCTGATGGCGTTGATGACCCCGGACGTGGCCGACTCGTACTCGGCGTCCATCTGGTTGGTGACGACCTGGAACTCGGCGACCGCCTCGAGGGCGGGCTTGGCCTGCGACTGGCCCCCGCGCAGGTCGTCGTTGTTGGCCCCGCCGTCCAGCATGAACATGATGCCGGTCTGGTTCTGGCCGTTGATGCGCACCCCGGACGAGCTCGGGCTACTCGACGGCGCCAGCTGCACCCCGGGCAACAGCGCGATGAAGCTGGTGAAGTTGCGGCTCGACGACGGCAGGTCCTGCAGCTCCGCCTGCGAGACGTTGCCGCCGACCTGGGCCGAGGTGAGGTCGACGAGCGGCGACTCCCCGGTGACCGTGAGCGATTCCTCCAGCGCCCCGATCTGCAGCGCGAGGTCGATCTGTACGGTCGGTCCGACCTGCAGGACGATGTTCTCGGTGATGAGCTCCCGGAATCCCGCGAGCCGGGCGCTGAGCGTGTACGGGCCGGGCTGCAGGCTGGCCAGGGAGTATTCGCCCCCCGGTCCCGTGATGGTCTCCCGGAAGGTTCCCGTGTCGTCGTGGGTGGCGATGACCGTCGCGCCCGGGAGTACCCCGCCCTGCTCGTCGAGGACGACTCCGCGAATCGCGGACGTGCCCTGAGCGAAGATTGGCGCGGCGAGGGCGCACGAAAGCCCGAGAGCGAGCGATACGAAGACGACTCTACGCATGGGAAACTCCTCTGGGAAGAGCACAGATTGACGCCGCCGACCGAACGGTCGCCGAACAAACTCCTCTGGGAAGAGCACAGATTGACGCCGCCGACCGAACGGTCGCCGAACAAATATCCTTCCAGGCGTGTCGCTGTTCATTCGCTGTGCTTTGGTCAGATCCCTCCAACGAAATGGTCTCGCGAGTACGATGCCGAAGGTCCATTCTTGCACCGAACCTCCCTCTGCGCTAGACAATTCGGCCCGTCACCGGCGAGCCGGGGCGGAACCCGACGCGTCTCGGCTGCGGTCGATCTCCCGGCGAGTTTGCGAGAAACGGCGAGGATCAGTTAGCATCGCTCGGTACGCCTATGTTCTCCGTCCGAACCTTCCGAACCGGCGCGATTGCCGCCGTCATCGCCTGGAAGCTCGTTGCCCTGGCGTTGCTGCCGGCCGCACTCTGCTGTCGGGCCGTGATGGTCGCGGACGGGACGGATGTGCACGCCTGGTGCGACGGGGGCGAGCACGGGGCGCTGTGTCCGATGAAGCGCGGCCCTGCGGAAGAGAAGGACCCCGCGCAGGAGCAGCCGCGCATGGCCGGCTGCGATTCCCTCGACGACGCGCTCATCGGGTTGCTGAGTCTCACCGGCTTTACGCCCGACTCCTTCGATTTGTCCGTCGACCCGGCCGCGGTCGGCCGCGTAGGCGACAGCCGTCAGGCTGCCGACTCTTTCGACGAAATCCCCACCCCGCCACCGCCGCGAGCCTGACCGCGTCGCCTCGACGCGGTTCGAGGTGCCCACCGGGGGCTGGACGACGATCGACCTGATGGCCGGCATGCGGATGAACGAAGGCCTGACGCTGCGGGCCGGCGTGCAGAACCTGACCGACCAGTACTACGTCAACCACCTCAACTCGTTCAATCCGTTCACGCGCCGGCGGATTGCCGAGCTCGGGCGCAGCGTCTACGTCGGCACGGAGGTCGGGTTCTGAGGCGGCGGGGCATTGCCCCGGATCGCGACAATCTCGGTTCTGAGGACACGGAGAGGAAGCAGAGGAGTCGACGATGCTCAAGATGAAGACGGTCGGATGGTGTCTCGTGCTGGTCGTCGCGTCGGTCGTGATGGCCGCCGCACACATGGCGGTGCAGAAGACGATGCCGGAGGCTGACGCGGTGCTGTCGGAATCGCCGCACCACATCCAGATGTGGTTCACGCAGTCGCCCGATCCGGCCATCAGCCGACTGACCCTCGAGGGCGCGTCCGGCGAGGTCGTGCTCGGAGAGACCGAGGTTCAGGACGACAGGTCCCTGATGGCGATGCTGCCGTCGGAGCTCGGGGCCGGCACCTACACGGTGAAGTGGCGGACCGCCGGCGACGACGGGCATACTCAGCGGGGTGATTTCGCCTTCACCGTACGGGCCGCGGACTAGCCCGGATTTCTCACAGCTCGTCGAGATCGGGCCTGATGCGGCGCGGCTGGGGTTCCGGGCGGCCATATCGGACGCCGGCGGTGGTCTGGATGTGGGCGACGACGTGCGCGTGGCGCCAAAATCGGCCCGGTAAGCACACCACACGCGAAAGGACCCCGTGTCCCCCTGCAGTCGTGAACGTATGCCGCCACCTGGCCGACCGTCAGGCCGGGTCGGGCGGCGAGCGCAAACGTTGAGCGGCCATGATGAACAGATCGGCGTCGGGCGCCAGCTCGGACAGCGCCACCCAGATGCACCGCACGGTGACGCGGACGTGGGCGCCGATCTTGAGCAGCCGCAGCCGTAGCGTATCGCATTGGGCGCGGGCGAGCCGGGTGCCCGCCAGCCCCCGGTCGCGGAGCTGCTGGAGCAGGACATAGGCCAACGTGGCCCAGTACAGGCGCAGTTGGTTGGCGCGCAGCGTCGCACTGCTGGTCCGGTCGGCAAACAGCGCCAGTTGCTGTTCCTTGATGCGGTTCTCCATGTCCCCGCGGGCACAGTAGAAATCCTCATACAACGCCTGCGCCGCCAAGGTGTCCGGCGGCAGCGATGTCACCACGAAGCGTGGATTGGCGCCCGCGGGCAGATGCTCGGCCTTGCCGACCACCCGGCGCTCCCGGCTCCAGCTCTTGCGCGTGCGATAGCGGAAGTCCGCAAACACCCGCGCGGCCACCCCGGTTTCCTCGCACTGCGCCTGGGCCTGCGCCAGTTCGGGCGCGATTTGTTCCTTCAACCGAACGTTCTTCGCCAAGCCGATGACGTAGTCCACCGCATGCTCTTCGCACCAGTTCAGCAGCTCGTCTCGGCAGAACCCCGAGTCCCCCCGAACCACGATGGGGACCGACGGCCATGCCTGCCGCACCCGCTCCACAATCCGCGCCAACTCGTCCACCACGCCCGCCGCCCCGTCGATGTTCGAGGGCCGCAACCGCGAGCAGAGCACATGCGCCCCGCAGAAGATATACAGAGGCAGATAGCAGTAGTTCCCGTAGTACCCGTGGAAGAACCGTCCTTCCTGCTGACCGTGCAGCGGATCGTCCGTCGCATCGACATCCAGCACGATGCGCGCCGGCGGCGTCGGGTGCGACTCGATGAACACGTCTACCAGCAGGGCGTCGAGCGCCGCTTCGTCATAGGTCACCTTCTTGTACCGGTCAGCCTCGGCGTCCTTCGGCCCGACCAGTTCCAGCCGGTTCAGCGTGCTCTTCCCCGCCAGCGCGGCCCCCCGGTCTGACGGCCGCACCCGGTTCTCGCCCGTCGGGTCCGCCTTGCCCACGACAGCCGCCAACAGCGGGTCCCGCCGCAGGGTGTCATGGTCGTTCAGATCTTCGTAGCCCAACGCGACGGCCATCACACGCTGGGTCACCAAGTCCTCGACCGTGTGTTCGATCAAGCTTGGGTCCCGGTAGTCCTGGAAGCACTGCGCCGCGCGCCGGCACACGTCGGTGCACCTTTCAACCGCCCGCAGCAGCAATGCCCCGGCATTGGAAGTGATCGTTCCGCCCTCGAAGCTGGCGACCAGCCGACGACGACCGACCCGAGGAAACTCCAGCTGGATTGGTGGCTTACTTCGCGTACACTGTGTCGACAAGGGGCTGCCTCCGTGCATGGCTTGAAGTTATTGCCACAACAACACTTTACGCCATTACGGGCAGTCTCTTGTTCACCACCGGTGAGAAATCCGGGCTAGGAGTCTGCGCCGTAGAACGGCGCGGACTCCTGGAGGGTTGGTTGGGCGGCAAGCGGAGCCCCAAGGCAGAGCCTTCGGGCTGGCCGCCCGGAGGGCGGGGTGGCCGAGGCCCCCCACGCGACACTCATGGACGGCGAAACGGTCGCGCTCGTCCTGCTGGCCGGCGCGAAGTGGGTCACCTATCTCGGTCTGACGGGGCTGACCGGCGCCGTCGCGATCAGCCGTCTGCTCGCCCCGGCGATGGGGGTCTTCGACCCCAGGGGGGGCGCCGCCGACCGGCGGCTCCGCGCCGTCGCCGCGGGGTCGGCGGCGGCCCTCGTCCTGGGGGCGGCGGCCCGGCTGTACGCGCAGACCTGGTCCGTGTTCGGGCTCGACGAGCCGGTCACCCTGGAGTTGGTGCGGGTCGTCGGCATCGAGAGCCGGTGGGGCGGCGGGTGGCGGCCGCAGGCCGGCGTCGCGGTCCTCGCGGCGATTGCCGTCGTCTGGTGGACACGGCAGCCGCGGCTCGGCTGGTGGCTGACCGCGCTGGCGACGGCGGGAGCGTGGATCGCGCTGCCGCTGACCGGCCACGCCGCGAGCTTCGCTACGGCGCTGCCGCACGTCGCCCAGGTCGTTCACGGGGTCGGCGCGGGCTTGTGGATCGGTACGCTGGCGGCGATGGCAGCCGTCGCGTCCCGGCTCGGCCGCGAGCCGCGTGGACCGGGGAGCATCGGCGATCTCGTGCGCCGCTTCTCGGTCCTGGCGCTGGGGTCGGTTGCGGCTATTGCGCTCTCGGGCGTCGTCACGGGTGTGCTCTATGTCGGCTCCTGGGACGACCTCTGGGGCACCGGCTACGGGCGCGCCCTGCTGCTCAAGGTGGCCCTCTTCCTCGCGACCGGCGCCGTCGGGGCGTACAACTGGCGGCGGCTCACGCCGCGGCTCGGTGACGCGACCGGCACGGGGGCGTTGCTGCGCTCCGCGCGTCTGGAGTTGTTTCTGGCCCTCGCGGTGCTGCTGGTCACCGCCGTCCTCGTGCACTTGGCGATGCCGCGCGAAATGGTCTAGCTCCAGCGCCTGGAAGTTTTGCGCTAGCGAAACTTCCAACGCGACCGTAAGGTCGCGCCAGCTCCAGCCCTGCGTAGAGGGGCCTATCCTCCATCGACTGCAGTTGCCATGGTGTTCTCTGTATGAGAACATCATGGCGCGGAGCCGGGCCGTTGAGAATCCAGTGGACGACCAGGGCGGTCAGGGACATGCGCCGCCTCGCCGGTTCGGAACGCGGGCGGATAGTGGCCAAGGTCGAGCAGTACGCCGAAGATTCGACATCGCTTGCCAACAAGGTGATCCAACTGGCCGGCCGCACGTATCGGCGGTTGAGGGTGGGCGACTACCGGGTTCTGTTCACGATGGAACGCGGCACAACCGTCGTCATGGTCGTCGTGAGAGTGCGACACCGGAGGGAAGCATATGACTGAGACCGACTCCGTCACGCTGACGCGGCCGGAATACGATGCGCTGATTGCCCGTACCGAGGAGTTGGAGGACGCGTTGGCTGCCCGGATGGCGGATGACGGCAGCCGGATCCCGCACGAGGTGGCGCTGGCGATTATGGATGGCGAGCGGCCCGTCGTGGCGTACAGGCGACATCGCGGACTGACGCTGCGCGATCTGGCGGCTCGAACCGGGCTCGCTGTCGGCTACCTCTCCGAGATCGAACGTGGTCTGAAACCGGGATCGGCGAGCGCGCTGTCGCGAATCGCCACCGCAGTCGGGACGACCATCGACACGCTGGTGCGACTTGACTGAAGCGCCCTCGACTCATCAGCGCCCAAGGACGTCCATCAGCCTGTCTGAGACTCTGAGATGCGACCGCGCAACTCGATTGGATCGACCAGAACCCCTATTCCGGTACATTCCCAGGAGACCCGGGTGAATCCGAGAGGTCGCCGGAGTGATCCCGGCTTGCGGGCGGGCGCCCGCCCTGCGCCGTTGCGGCAGCGGCGTCAGGAGCCGTCGGTCAGCTCCGATACGTTCAGTCCCACCGATTCCTTCATGCGCCTGATCAGCTTCCGGTGAATCGTGGCGCGGTCGCCGCCGTTGGTCTGAACGACCGATTCCGAGATGCACGTGACGTGCATTCCGCACTCGATGAAGTCGTTCAAGCCGCCGGCGCCGAGGAAATGGGCGCCCGCCAGCAACGAGGCGGCATCGATGACGACGCCGTAGGCGCTCCTGCCGATCCGGTCCTTCACCTCGTCGTCCAGTCTGGACCAGTTGTTCTCCGTGTACCGCTTCATCGCCTCGTCGTTCGCCGCGTGGTTGCACTGGAACTCTTCGTCCGAGGTGATGCCCCACGCATTCTCGATCCAGTTGCCCGAATCGTCCTTCAGACCGATATCCCGCAGGGCGGCCAGCGTCATCTGGTAGTAGCCAATGGCAGAGCTGTTCGACGGACGGACGGCGCATCGCTGGTTCGCTTCGTGTTTCTTGGCCAGCTCCAGGTAGTCCCGCACCCCGGAATCGCTTCCGACGGCGACCGTGGGCGTGCACAGGGCTCCCGCCAGGACCGCGGCTGCGGCGAACAGGCGGTGTTGCGGGGCGAGGCGGAGCCTCGTGAACGCAGATCGTCTATGTGACATGAGGTTGAGCCAGAGTGGTCCCTGCAATCGGGGCCCGGCTTCACGGAATGGGCAACGATACGGAGACGGTCGAGTGGGTGGTTGCGCGCGGTGAAGGATGTCCGACTCTCAGAAGAGGACACAAAAAGAAGCAGGGGTATTCGAGCCCCTGCTCCTGTGAGAATCCGCGCAGACCGTTGACTGTCGCCTACTGCTGCTGCACCGGCCGCGAATACTGGTCGACGTGCACCGGCCGCGGCCCCTCGGTCGATATGCCCTCCCTCGCCATGACGAGCTCGAGGGCGTCGATCGTGGGCCGGGACAGCCTCGGCAGACCGTTCCGGAAACCCTCGGCGATGAACAGGGGGGTGCGCCCCGCCGCGTTCTTCTGCTTCCAGACGTCCGGGTCTGCGCCGCTGGCGGCCAGCAACCCGACCACGGCGGGGAAGTTGCCGTACGCCGCACCGTGCATCGGGGTATCGCCGTTGGCGTCCACCGCATCGATGTCCGCGCCGAGATCGAGCAGTATCTGGGTGGCGACCAGCGCCTCGGGCTCCGAGCCCGCTTCCTCGTCGGGGGCGTTGGTGCCCAGACCCGCCGCCGCCATCAGAGGCGTGCTCTGTTCGGCGTTCGGGAGGAACGGGTCGGCGCCCAGCTCGAGGAGCTGCTGCATGAGGCCGGCGTCGGCCCGGTCCGCCGCCATCAGAAACGCCGTCGCGCCTTCCATCTCGACCCCGGACGCGGTGTGCGGCGGCCGCCTGCTCTGCTCCAGGCGCAGGTTCACGTCCGCCCCCAGGGCGATCAGCGCCCGTACGAACTGCAGGCTGGTCAGACGGCCCGCCCCCTCCGGGGCGGGGTCGCCCCGGTCGCTGGCGTCCGGCTTCCGCACCCAGCTGACGGTGTGAAGCGGCGCGAAGCCGGTCCGCTGATCGTCGGGGTCGGCGCCGGCCTTGATCAGCTCGATGGCCAATTCAAAGTGACCGTTGCGCACCGCCAGCAGCAGGGGGCTCATCCCGTCGTCCACCGGCCGGTAGGTCGCGTTGTTGACCGCGCGGTCCGGCCCGTCCTTGATGCGCGCGAGCTCCGCGTTCACGTCGACCCCGGCGCCGAGCAGGGTCCGCGTGGCGTCGACATGGCCCCCCCGCACCGCGAAGAAGAGCGGGGTGAAGCCGGACCGCAGGGAGGCGTGCGGGTCGGCGCCGGCCGCGATGAGCGCCTCCACGATCGGCGTGTGCCCTTCGGCCGCCGCCCACATCAGGGCGGTCTGGTCACGGGCCTCCCGCGCGTTGGGATCGGCGCCCCGCGCGAGCAGGGCCTCGACCGCGGTCAAGTTCCCGGTGCGGGCCGCCGTCATCAGCACCGTCTCGCCGCCCCGTAGCGCGGCGTCGGGGTCGGCGCCGGCGTCGAGCAGCAGGGTCACGAGGCCGGCGTTGCCGTTGGTGGCGGCCAGGGACAGCGGCGGCACCCCGTAGCGGTTCGTCGCGTTCACGTCGGCCCCAGCCCGCACCAGCAATCCGACGGTCTGAACGTCGTCGTGGTACACGGCCCAATGAAGGGCGGTCATGCCGTCGACCTGCGCCACGTTCACGTCCGCCCCGCCCCCGTGCAGCAGCGTGCGGACCAGCGCGGCGTTCCCCTGCTCGGCCGCGTCGGCGAGGGGGGCGTCGTCGGCCGCCCAAGCGGCGCCGGCCAGCGCCAGCACCGCGATCGACAGCCGGGCGATTCGTCCTGGATGCATCGGTCTCTCCTGGCCCGGACATCGTCGCCTTCCGGCTCCGTTGTCCGCCCAACCAATCCTGGGAGGCCGGCGCCTCCATGGAGGCGCCGGCCCCTGTCTACTATCGGCTCTTCCGCTACACCGCTACAGGATCGAAGAGGGTGTCGACGGTGCCCGTGCTGTCGCCGAACTGGTCCAGCCTGACCCCCACCCGGTCGAGCAGGGTGAGATGAAGGTTGGCCAGCGGCTTACCGCTTTCGTAGCGGATGTGGCGACCGCCGTTCAAGCCGGCCGCCGCGCCGCCGGCGACGAGAATCGGCAGGTTGACGTGGTCGTGCAGGCTCGAGTTGCCCATCCCGCTGCCATACGTGTAGACCGTCTGATCGAGCAGCGACCCGTCGCCGTCGGGAGTCTCCTTCAGCTTCTGGAGGAACTCGGCGAACAGCGAGACGTGGAACGTGTTGATCTTGGCGATCTTCGCGAGCTTCTCGGGGTCGTTGCCGTGATGGCTGGTCGGATGGTGCGGATCCGGCACGCCGATCTCCGGATAGGTGCGATTGCTGAGCTCGCGCGTGAGCTGGAACGTGACGATCCGGGTGATGTCGCCCTGGAACGCCAGCACCTGCAGGTCGAACATGATCCGCGCGTGGTCTGCGAACGAGTCCGGGACGCCCACCGGGCGGTCCAGGTCGGGGAAGAGGTTGTCGCCGGCCGCCGCTTCGGCCCGCTGAATCTGGCGCTCCACCTCGCGGATGCTGTCGAGATACTGCTCGACGCGAACCCGGTCGGTCGCCCCCACCGCGCCCTTGAGCCGCGCGATGTCCTCGTTGAACGAATCGAGCAGGCTGGCCCGGCTGCGCAACGCCGCCTGCCGCTCTTCCGTCGTGCCGCCTTCGCCGAAGAGCCGCTCGAACACGATGCGGGGGTGGGCTTCCGACGGCAGCGGGGTCGTCGGGGACGACCACGACAGACAGTTCTGATAGACGCACGCGTAGCCGTTGTTGCAGACGCCGGCCAGCGGGTTCAGGTCCATCGACAGCTCGAGCGACGGAAGCTGCGTGTCCTGGCCGATCTGCCGGGCCGCGAGCTGGTCGGCGGTGGTGCCGAGCGAGTAGTCCGAGCTCTCGGTGTGCTTGGCGTAGGCGGCGCTCAGGAACCCGGAGTTCGACGTATCGTGCGTGCCGGGGTAGGAGAGCTGCAGCTCGGTGTTGGTCACCACCGTGAGCTGGTCCTTGACCGGCTCGAGCGGACTGAGAATCGGGGTCAGCTGGTCGAGCTTGCCCTCGCTGGCGGGCGTCCACCGCAGGTGGTCGTAGCCCATCG
The DNA here is from genome assembly GCA_965206705.1 of Vicinamibacterales bacterium. Lineage (GTDB taxonomy): Bacteria > Acidobacteriota > Vicinamibacteria > Vicinamibacterales > UBA8438 > JAJEEA01. Next base: position 913,050 of record CBDBKJ010000005.1, read on the forward strand.
GAATGAACACGTACCCGAGCCGCCGGATCGGTTTGGCCGGCGTTCGGGCCAAGGCGGTCGCCGCGGGGATCATCGCATCGAGCAGCGGCAGGGCCAAGGTGGCCTGCACGCCCTTCAGAAACGTACGCCGCGGTAACGCCTTCTTCGTGATGATCATGTGGAATTCCTCATCTGAAACGGGACGCTCTTGACGATGCCGAGGATGAGCGACGAGAAGCGGTAGTCGTCCGCTTCGGCGTCGCGAACGATGGTGCGGATGGCGGGCGCGTCGAAGTACTCGACGCCCCGTCCCAACGCGAACGTCAGCAGCTTTTCCGTGAGTCGCCCGACGAAGAGCTCGGATTGGTTCAGCAGGCCCGCCTCGAGACCGTCCACCCCGGCGAGCGTGCCCGCTCCCGGCAGCCCTCCCGAGACGTCGATCAGGCCGTTGTCGCCTTCCTGCTCGCGCCAGCGTCCCAGGGCATCGAAGTTCTCCAGGGCGAAGCCGACGGGGTCGATGGTCCGGTGGCAGCTCGCGCACACCGGGTTGTTCCGATGCTGGGCCAGCCGCTCGCGCATCGGGAGATTGGCCGCCACCGAGTTCTCTTCGAGCGCCGGTACGTTCGGCAGCGGCGGCGGGGGCGGCGCCCCGAAGATGTTGTCGAGCACCCAGACGCCGCGAACGACCGGCGACGTCCGGGTCGCGTACGAGGTGACGGCGAGGACGCTGCCGTGACGCAGCAGCCCGCCGCGCCGGCTGCTCTCGTCGAGGGCCACGCGCCGGAACCGGGTGCCGTAGACGTTGGGAATCCCGTAGTGCTTGGCCAGGCGTTCGTTGAGGAAGGTGTAGTCGGCCCGCAGCAGGTCCACCACGCTGCGGTCCTCGTCGACCACGCTGTCGATGAACCGCTCGGTCTCCTCGCGAAACGCCTGCCGCAGATTGTCGTCGAAGTCCGGAAACAGGCGGCCGTTCGGGCTCAGCGACTCGAGATTGCGCAGGCGCAGCCACTGCCCGGCGAAGTTGCTCGCGAGATTGAACGAGCGGGGGTCGGCCAGCATCCGGCGAGTCTGCCGCTCCAGCTCGTCGGGGTCGCTCAGCTCGCCCCGAATCGCCGCGTCGAGCAGCTCGTCGTCCGGCAGGCTGCTCCAGAGGAAGAACGACAGCCGGGAGGCCAGCTCCAGATCGCTGACGTGATACGCGGGGATGGCTCCGCCGCGATCCGGATCGAGCTCGACCCGGAACAGGAACTGCGGATTGACGAGGACCGCGCTCAGGGCCCGGCCGATGCCGCCGTCGAAATCGCTGGCCGTCCGGCCCTCGCGATAGAACGTCATCGGGCCGGCGAGATCCGCGTCGGAGACCGGCCGCCGGTAGGCCCGGCGCATCAGGGCCGACAGAATCTCCCGGGCGCAGCCCTCTTCCTCGCTCGGCCCGGCCGGCCGGCAGACGAACAACCGCCGGCGGCTCGGCGTGTCGTCGGCCCCCCGCGGTTCGTAGGGCCCGGCAATCGACACCTGGTAGACCGCGGGGGTCAGCCGGGGGTGGCGGGTCTCGTTGAAGTGCGACTGACCGGGCTTGCGCTCGGTCTCCATCAGCGACGAGGCGTTCTTCAGGAACGTGACGCCGAGATCGTGGGGGCCGGCGGTAACCGACGCCCGCACCTTCAGGTCGCGGTCGACGAGCGAATCGTCCCCGCGTTCCGGCTGCCGGACCGTGAAGCTTGCGATCGGAACCCGATCCAGCAGGACCTCCATCTCGTGCGGCCGCCGATCGCGCAGGCCGCCGATGTTGCCGGTGCGATTCCGCGCCAGCCGCACCTGGATGTCGTACTCGCCGTCCTGGGCGAACGTGTACGGAATCGAGACGCCGCCGCGGGTGCCGAGCGGCAATCCCGGGACGTGCTCTTCCTGCGTCGTGTCGGCGGGTACCCGAATCACGTCCGCCTGCAGCGAGGTCTGCGTGCTGCCGATGACCAGCCGGCTGACCTTCTGCGCGGCAGAGATGTAACGGTCGAGCAGCGCCGGCGGCAGGTCCCCGACCGTCACGTTGTCGAAGCCATGGCCGCTCTCGTCGGGGGGCAGCAGGGCGGTGCCGTCGATGTCGAGGGCCAGGAGGTCGCGCACCGCGTTCTGATACTCGGTGCGGTTGAGGCGGCGCAGGGTCTCCGTCCGGCCCGGGTTCGGCCGCGCCGCCGCTGCCCGATCGAGCGTCGACTCCAGCCACGAGGCCATCGCCGCGCGGCCCTCGACCGGCGGCTGCGGCCGGTTCGGCGGGGGCATGGTGCTCGTGCGCAGCTTGCGCACCACCTGCTCCCAGATCTCGGCCTCCGCCGCCACGTGCGCGACGTCGATGTCCTCCAGGCTCAACCCCGCCGTCAGGAGCCGCGCGTTGTGGCACGTGACGCAGTAGCGGTCGAGCAGTTGGCGGGCGTGGGACGCCGGCGGCGCCGGCTCCGCCGCGGCCGATTCCTGTGCGTGCGTGTCTGCCGGGAGCGACAGACCCAGGATCAGCAAGGCGGCGGGAAGCGTTGCGATGCGGGAAACGGTCCAAAGAGACCAAAATCTCATGCCCGGCATTGTAGGCCTCGACAGGTCAAAACACAAGGATTTCAGGATTTCAGGGCTGGCGGGTGAGTGGTTCGGTCAGCGGTCCAAGCCGTTCCCGGATCCACCAGGCCCCGCCCGCGGCTTCTTCCGAGGTCGTGAAGCGGTAGCGATACATCATCATCCGGACGAAGCGGGGCGGTGCTTCGGGAAACGGCGCGCGCTCGAGCAGCTCGAGGGCCGCCGGATCGTGCTCCAGGAGGCCGTCGGCGAGCGCAAACAGCCAGTGGGTGTTCCCGCGGGGATCGAGGGCGGCGAACCACATCTGCCAGTCGAGGCGCGGCATGTGCGGCTGCACGAACCCGGGCGCCCGCACGCGGGATCGCCCGGCTTCCACTTGAACGGATACTCGAGCCAGGTCGAACCGTCGGCGCTCCCTTCGACGACGATCTCGAGACGCTGGGTGGTCATCACCCGGAACAGCCCGTAGCCGTTGACGGAGCGGAACGGTTCGACCGAGCCCAGCAGGGTGTCGGCCCACGCGGGCATCGGGGCGGGACGGCGGACCTCGCGTACCAGCGTGAGCGCGCTCAGCCCCACGAGCAGCGCCGTCACGCCCGCCCGCGCGAGCTGCCGCCACGCCGGTGCGGGGCGCCGTCTGTCCCGCCGCATGCCGGCGGTGGAGACGCCGAGCCGGAGCAGCGACGCGATGGCGGCATCGTCGAGCAGCGACAGGTAGAGGACGAGGGCCAGCAGGTTGAAGAAGCCGTAGTTGCCGGTTGCGGCAATCAGGACCTGCAGCAGACAGAGCAGGCCGCAACCGGCGATCCGCAGCCGGCGGAAACGGGCCGGCACGAGGATGACGAACGGGACCACCAGCTCGATGAAGAACATGACCCCGATCGCCAGGGTCCCGAACCACTCGGGCGCGTTGTGGGCGTACCACCCCAGCCAGGTCGGAATCGGCTGCGTCTCGTAGTGATACGCGAGGGCCGTCAGGCCTCGCCAGGTCGCATCGCCGCTCAGTAGCTTGGTGACCCCGGAGAGAAAGGTCAGCTTGAACGCGAGGCCCCACACCAGCCAACGCTCCGCCGCGCGCGGCTCGTGCCCGGCCCCGAGCCGCATGCGTGACGCGGCGGGGGAGTACACCGCGGCGAGCAGCCCGGTTTCCAGCAGCAGCACGTCCCACTGGAACGCCAGGAAGTCCTGTCCTGCGACGACCAGCGCCAGATAGCAGACCCAGAGCGCCGGAAACACCGCTCTCGGCACGATGCCGGCCATGGCCGCCACCGAGAGCGCCATGCCGACCCAGCATACGCCGACGAGGAACGAGTCGCTCGACCCGAGCCAGAGCAGCGTCGGCAGCCGATAGTACGCGGCGGCGCCCCAGAGCTCGTGGGCGCGATCGAGATACCCGGCCGCCGGCAGCAGTCCGTCGGCGCCGATCAATCCGAGGATCTGCGGGGCGAGCGAGGCGAACGCCACGAGGTAGACGAGCCCGAGAAGCCGTAGAAACAGATCGCGGGACAGGGCAAAGTGCGGCGCACCGGTGGGGGCAACAGAGAAGAAACCGGACACAAGATATTGTAAACGCCGAATTGACGGGGCGTTGAGCAGGGGATGAGGCTCCGCGGCCCTGCATCCGCTGGTTCAGTCTTCCCGTACCAGTCGGTCTGCCTCGAGGTCGAGCGCGTTCAGCAGCGGGCCGAAACGCCTTTCGAAGTTGCCGATCTTCCCGCTGCCAATCGTCAGCCGGTCCTGGCCGCAGCGGACCACGAGGTCGTCGGTCAGGTGCCCGCGGCGGCGCGCGAGCCGGACCGGCGCCAGGGGATGGAACTCCGGTCGGATGGGATGGACCTCGGGCTCGCCGTCGTCGATGGCCAGCTCGTTGTCGGGGACCGCCCCGACGAGGACCCGGTCGCGATGGAACGCCAGCCACCGCGCCCGGCCCGCGCGGTTGGTCCCGGCGAGCACCGCCAGCGGCGCCTCGCCGTCGCCGAGCTGCCGCAGGATGGCCGGCGCCGCGTGGGCGGGCCAGGTCGACAGGTCGGCCAGAGGCACCCGCTCTCGCAACCGCTGGGACGCGGCGTCGAGGTAGCGTCTCCACGCGGCCGCGACCTGCTTGCGTTCGGGCAGCAGCACCGACGCGTAGAGCTGCACCAGGTGGTCGTGGTCGATCGGCCACGGCACCGGCGCGGAGGACAGGAGGTCGGCCACCGACGTCACGAGCGGCTCGGCCAGGCCGTCTCCGACCAGAGAGGGCGGAGCCGGGCGGGGTTCCCCCGGCTCGGCGACGGTTTCGTACGCCGCCGCCACCGCGTCTCGCAGGGTTCGTTCCGCGTCCCCGTCATCGAGGACTCGCTTCACGCGCGAGGCGAACACGCTGCCGCGAATCGACCGGCCCGCCTCCGCGCGGTCCGCGCCGAGGCAGTCGCGCGCGAGCGCGGCGAGCAGCGCGAACCCGTCGGCCGCCCGCCCCGCTTCCGGGCGGTCGGAACCGCCCAGGTCGACCGGCAACGGCAGGCTTCGCTGCAGTGCCTCGATCGCCGTCTTCGCAGCCGGTGCGCGCAGCCCGTGCATCTCCGACAACACGTCGGCGAGTCGCTCCCCGACGGCCTGCCGATCCGACGGCCGCAGCCCGTCGAGGTCGACGGCGGGGATCGACGGCGGGGCCGGCGCGCGGTCCTCGGCCAGCGCGCGCAGCAGCGCCATCTTCGCGAACTCGTCCGGGATCGGCGCGCGCAGGATGCGATGGAGGAGCCGCCGCCGGTTGTGATCGATGCCGGGGATGCACGCGTGGATGCGGATTGCCTCCACCAGCGCGGTCCAGTCCGGTCCGCGGTACGAGCGCAGCGGGTCGTAGATGCGCGCCACCCGCAAATAGACCAGCGCCACCGAGCTCTCCAGCAGCGTCTTGAGCCAGACCTCGGCGCGCGACTTGATGAACCTGCCGCCGATCCGCTTGGCCACCTGAGTGCCCAGCGTCCAAGCGACGACCCCGACGGGATTCGAGCCGGTGGCAAGGCGCGCAGCCATGAGCGCGCCGTTGAGGTAGTGCTCGTAGGGCGACAGCTTCTTGTAGAGGGCGAGCCCCTGCTGGGCCTGCTCGAGCTGCGCCACCACCGTCTTGACCGACCAGCCGGCGGGGTCGACGAACGGCACCTGCCGCGCCGTCTGCAAGAGCTCGCCGAGGGCCGAGCGCGCCGCGAGCGCGATGTCGCCGGTGCGCGCCTCGAGCACCGCGTTGTCGGACTCGGCGTGGTACATCGCCGCGACTTCCTGCACGATGTCGCGGAGCTCGGCGAAGATGGCGCCGCCGTCGAGGTCCGCGATGCGCCCGTCCTCGCGCCGGACGTACCGTCGATCGCGGATGCCGTTCCACACCCGGTCGCAGCGGTCGCGGATCATCTCGCCGAGCCGGCGTTCGTGCTCGTCGAGGGTCGCGGGCAGGGTCGTGGTCTCGGCGCCGTGGCGCAGCAAATCGTCGTAGGCCCGCTCGACGGGCGACACCCCGGCCGCGGTCAGCCGCGCGTCGAGGGCCCGCAGCTCGTCGAGGCGGTGGTCGAGGGCCGCGATCGTCTCCGGGTCGGCGGCCGCCTCTCGCCCCCGTGCCATGGCCCCGGCGCCGATTCCGGCCGCGCCCAGAAGGGCGAGCGCGGCTCCCGCCTCGGGCGACAGCGAGAGCGCCAGCGCGACTCCGCACGCCAGGGCTGCGAGCCCGCAGACCAGCCAGATGACCGATGAATGCCTCATGCGCCGCTCGCCGCAGTGTACCAGCCGCGGAGGGACGCGAACCGAAAGCCGGTTATGATCGGGGGTTGTGTCTGTCGACGAGTTGGTGCGGTACGTTCGCGTTGCCGGTCTGTTGGTCCGTGGTGAAACCGCGTACCGCCCCGAGACCGGCGCGGGCGTCCGCGAGCGAAGGGCGCTCGTGCGGCAGGGTGCGACGAGGGCGCCAATCGGGGGCAGCCCATGGCAGAACCCGCGTCGCACCGAGGGCGCCAGCGGGCTCGGGGCGCCCGTGTGCCAGCGGGCTGTACGCGTCCGAGCGTGACGAGGGGGCATGTTGGGCACAGGTGACCGCGGAGCGCGACGCAGCTTCGCGGAACAACGCAGTCAGGCAGGACACATCGCCGGTCGAATGCGGCGGGGCTTGCGCCACGGGCTCCTGCTTGTGGCGATCGTGGCGGGAACCGCGCCCCCGGCGCAGAGCCAGGTCGCGGCGCCGATCGCTCATGCCGCCGGCTCGGTCGAGGTCGAGGCCTTCGCCAATCTGTCGGGCAATCTCGCCGACGCCTGGATCGGCGACGGGATTGCCGAGACCCTCGCCGCCGATCTCGGCCGGCCGGCCGCGGCCCTCCCGCCCGGTCTGCGCGTGGCCGGCGCGTACCAGCGGGTGGGCGCCCGCCTCCGAATCACCGCCCGGCTTGTCGAGCCTGGCAGGGGGCGCATCGTGTCCGCGGCCCGCGTCGACGGGGAGCTCGCGGATCTCTTCGGCCTGCAGGATCAGCTCGTGGCCCGTCTCACCGCGGGGATGCACCGCGGCCCAGCCTCGGCGGCGGGAGAGCTCGCGACCCGTTTCGGCGAAGGGACGCTCGGCGCCGGCATCCCGTCGGCGGTTGCCGGGGCCGGACCGCGCGGATCGCCGCCGCCGGCCGGCCGGGCCGCGCCACGCCCTGTCCCGGCCCTGCCGGCGCCGCCGGCTCGGGCGCCGGAGGCGCAGGTGGCGCGGCGTGCGGCGGTTCCGTCGGGGACCGGGACGGAGACCGTGGCGGGCGGACCGGTCGCCCCGGCCGCGGGATTCGCGGTGGTGGCGCCGTCCCTGATCGATGGGCCCCCGCCGCCCCTTCCACCCGAGGTGGCGGCCCGCGACGACCTCGGACGCATGACCCTGCGCGCGATCCGGCTCGACGCGCCGTTGCAGCTCGACGGCCAGCTCGACGAGCGGGTGTACCGCGACGTGCCGCCGGTGACCGACTTCATTCAGCAGGAGCCGAACGAGGGCGCGCCCGCCGGCGACCAGACCGAGGTGTGGGTGACGTTCGACGCCGACACCCTGTACGTGTCGGCCCGCTGCTGGAGCCGGGCGCCGGACCGCATCGTCGCGAACGAGATGAAGCGCGACAGCTACGGCATGTACGGCAACGAGACCCTCGGGGTCGTCCTCGACACCTTCTACGATCGGCGCAACGCGTTCGCCTTCACCACCAACGCCATCGGAGGCCTCTTCGACGCCCTCGTCACGGACGAACGCAGCCAGAACATCGACTGGAACACCGTCTGGGACGTCCGCGCGGGCCGGTTCGACGGCGGCTGGACGGTCGAGATCGCCATTCCCTTCAAGTCGCTCCGGTATCGGGCGGGACCGGCGCAGATGTGGGGCGTCAACGTGCAGCGCCGCGTGGCGTCGACCAACGAGACCTCGTTCCTGACCCCGATTCCCGCCTCCCTCAGCTGGGCCGGGGCCTACAAGATGTCGTCGGCCGCGACCCTCGTGGGGCTCGAGGTGCCGGCCTCGGGCACCCGGCTCGAGCTCAAGCCGTACGGCATCTCCGACGTCACCACCGACCTCACCCGCGCGCCGGACGAACGCACCGCGGCGGGGGGCGACGTGGGGTTCGACGTCAAGTACGGCGTCACCCAGGGGCTCACCGCCGACTTCACCTACAACACCGATTTCGCGCAGGTCGAGGTCGACGAGCAGCAGGTCAACCTGACCCGGTTCAGCCTCTTCTTTCCCGAGAAGCGCGAGTTCTTTCTGGAAGGGCAGGGCATCTTCGATTTCGGCGGCGGATTCACCAGCGACTCCACGGCGTTCTATTTCGGAGGCGGCCAGTTTTCGGGGACGGCGCCGATTATGTTCTTCAGCCGGCGCATCGGACTTCAGGACGGCCGGACCGTCCCCATCCGGGCCGGCGGCCGGCTGACCGGGAAGGCCGGGCCCTACAGCGTCGGCGTGCTGAACGTGCAGACCGAGGGGGTTGGCGCCGCCGCCGCGACGAACTTCTCGGTCGCCCGGGTCAAGCGTGACATCCTGCGCCGCAGCGCCATCGGGGCCCTGTACACCGGCCGCTCGGTGTCGCTCGACGGGACGGGCGCGAATCAGGTGTTCGGGGTCGACGGTCTCTTCTCGTTCTACGACAACCTCAACATCAGCTCCTATCTGGCCCAGACCCAGCTGCCCGGCGTCAGCCGCGACGACGCCATGAGCTACCAGGGGAAGCTCGACTACCGCGGCGACCGGTGGGGGCTCCTCGCGGAACGGTTGGCCGTCGGCGCCGACTTCCAGCCGGAGGTCGGCTTCGTCCGCCGGCACGATTTTCGGCGCAATTTCGTCGAGGGCCGGTTCAGCCCGCGCCCGCTGTCGATAGCGTCGATCCGCAAGTTCCTGTTCCAGGGCAGCGTCGACTACACCACCGACGGCGCCGGTCTCCTCGAGACGCGGGTGCGGCAGGGGCTGTTCGGCATCGAGTTCGAGAACGGCGACATGTTCTTCGCGGGCGCGACCGACAACTACGAGCTGCTGAAGGGGCCGTTCGAGATGACCCCGGACATCACGATTCCCGCCGGCGACTACCGCTTCTCCAATACCCGCCTCGTCTACGCGCTGGGCCAGCAACGCATCGTCTCGGGCGGGCTGAACTTCGATCACGGCGGGTTCTTCGGGGGCGAGCGCACCGGCGTGGGCTATACCTTCGGCCGCGTCTACCTCTCGTCGCAGCTGAACGTCGAGCCCTCCGTGTCGTTCAACTGGCTGACCCTGCCGCAGGGCGACTTCAAGACCGACCTCGTCTCCGTCCGCACGACCTACACCCTGACCCCCCGCATGTTCGTGGCGGCGCTGTTCCAGTACAACTCGACCCTCGACTCGCTCGGCACCAACCTGCGCTTCCGCTGGGAGTACCAGCCCGGCAGCGAGATCTTCGTCGTCTACACGGACGAGCGCGACACCCTGGACCCGCGGGGCCCGTTCCTCCAGAATCGCGCCTTCGTCGTCAAGGCCACGCGCCTGCTGCGTTTTTGATCCGACGGCGCCCCGTTCGACCCGCGATGCATCCCACGCCTGACGCGTCGTTCCGCGGGGCTGCGTTGCCCCGCCGCCACGCATGCTCGACATGCTCCCGCGTCGCGCCTTGGCGCCCGGGCGCCCTCCGTCCGCTGCGCCCACGCCGGTTCCGACGAGATGCGGGTTCTGCCGCGGGCTACCGGAAGGCGTACCGAGTCCACCGGGACCGCGGGCGTCACGGTCCCGGGCGGGTAGCTGCCGCGGGCTGCTACGGGAAGGCGTACCGGATCCACCGGGGCCGCGGGCGTCACGGTCCCGGCGGGTGGCTGGCCCGGATTGCTACCGGAAGGCGTATCGGACGCGCACGCCGGCCCGGCGGGGGGCGAGCACGTTGGCGAAGTAGCGGCGCGACCGGAAGCCGTCGTCGGTGATCCCGATCAGGTCGGGCGTCTGGCGGACGCCGGTCACCGCGTACAGCGATCGACGGAGCCGCGCAACGCCAGCTTCCGCGCGACGAGCGGCAGGTTGAAGGTGAGCCCGGCGTCCGACCTGGGCGCGCGCCCGTGGGCCAGCGCGAACAGGTCGCCGCGGACCTCGAGCTCGTGGCGCAGGGTGTCCGGGCGCCGTGGCAGGTAGCGCACCGCGCCGGCCAGAGTGCCGGCGCCGTACAGCGTACCCTGCGGTCCCAGCAGCACCTCGACCCGCTCGATGTCGTGCAGCCGGAGGTCGACCGCGAGGGGAATGTCGCCGAGGTAGGTGGCGACGCCGTTGTTGTAGTTGTTGCCGGCCGCCTCCGACCCGTTCAGCGCGTCGGTGTGGAGGCCGCGCACGATGACGACGTTGCTGCCGCGCGCGCCCTGGTCGACGACGGTCAGGCCCGGCGTCCAGCGGGCCAGCTCGGTCAGGTTGTCGATGGCGCGCCGCTCGATGTCCGCCCCGGTCACTGCCGAGACGCCCATCGGCACCTGCTGCAGCGGCTCTTCGATCCGCGTCGCGGTGACGACGGCGGCGTCCTCGAACCCCACCAGCCGCAGGGTGACGGGAGGCAGCTCCACCGGATCGCCGGCAACCGCGACGCCGTCCACCGTCGTCTCCCCGAAGCCGCTCAGGAACACCGTAACCGCGTAGACGCCGGGAAGCAGGCCGGTGAGCGCGAACCGGCCCTGCGCGTCCGTCTGTGCCTGCCGTGGCGCGCCGGGCCCGCCGCTCAGGGCAACCGTCGCGCCGGGCAGCACGCCGCCCGTCGCGTCGACGACGATGCCCGCGATCTGCCCGGTCTGCGCCGCGGCGGGGGCCGGCGCCCCGCCGGCGATGCAGAAGAGAACCAGACCGACGAGCCCGTGGCGAAAGGATGTCTCAGCGCGGGCTCCGGGCGCCGTCTCGCATCGAAACGCGGCAAACCTCCCTCGAATTCGCGGCGCCGCGTCCGTAGGACTCCGCGGCAGGGCTCCGCGTCGCACCAAGACCGGCGAGTCGCCTGCCCTGACGAGGCGCGGGTCGAGGGGCATATTGGGCAATGCAACCGTTGTGCAAACCAGCTCCGCGGAGCAACGCGGTTTCAGGCAACGTGCATCGCCCCGTCGAATGCAGCGGGGCTCTTTGCCACGGGCCGCCGGGCCGGAAGTCTGCTCCATAGAGGCGCGCTCGGCGCGCATCTGTTGAGAGGTGCGCGCCGAGCGCTCCGAGCGAGCCAGCGCGACCCTACGGTCGCGTTGGAAGTTTCGTTGGCGCGAAACTTCTACGGCGCACTAGTCGGTCGCGAAGCAGTAGAACAGCCCCGCCCCGCCGGTGCCGACCAGGTTGTCCTGGCTGCACCCGCGGCTGGGGTGGGTCGAGTTCCACGAGCTGTTGCCGCCACCCTGGGTGTCCGAGTGTCCGACCTGCGCGGAGCCTTCGCCGTTGCCCGTCCAGTTGCCGCAGGTATGGTCCGCGTCGTCGGTGTACGCCCGGCCGTCGGGTTGCGACCCGGTGAGGATGTCGTGCTGGTTGGGCGAGTCGCCGACGCCGTTGACCGGGTTGCCTTCTTCGGTCAACGCGATCATCTTGCCGATGGCGTTGCCCAGCCGAGCCTGATCGAGGGTGTCGCCGTGGAGCCAGCCGAGGTCGGCTGCGATCTGCCGCCGGCCGCCGTTGGCGTACCACGGGCCGCTGCCGATCCGATCGCGCGCGTTGACCGCGTTCGGCCCCTGCGTGCTCAGATAGGCGCGCCAGGTGGAGTCGCCCCGCCCCGCGGCGGCGGCGAGCGACTGGCAGTGCGCATCGGCGCCGGCGAGGCCGCCGAGGTTGGCGCCGTCCCCCAATCCGACGCTGGTGACGAAGAACGACATCGGCTCCGCCGGCGGCTGCGCTGCTGTCAGGTTGTGCGACACGACCGCCGCGAGTACCGCTACTCCCACCAACCACAGATGCTGCTTGTGCATTTCATCCTCCTCTCGCAAAGTTGCCGGCTCCCCGCCGGCAGATGCGACGATATGCGCGCTCCCCCTGCGCGTCAAGCTGCCGCCGTCGCGTACACTGCGGTCCGTGGCGATGGCAGGAGCGCGCAGGGCCATCACGAGCCCCGATTGCGGGGGCATCGAGGCAGGGATGACTGACGTGAGCGGGCCGCCCGTTCTCGACGCCGGCCGGCATCTGCTGCTTTACGACGGCGTATGCGGGCTGTGCGACCGGTTTGTCCGCTTCGTGTTGACGCACGACCACCGGCGCCGGTTCCGATTTGCGGCGATGCAGAGCCGGGTGGGCCGGGACCTCCTCACGACGTATGGCAGGAACCCGGATCGGCTGGAGACGGTCCACGTCGTCCCCGACTACGAGTCGGCGGCGGGGCGTGTGCTGAACCGTTCGGCCGCCGCGCTGTTCGTCTTCGATCAGCTCGGATGGCCCTGGCGCATGGTGACGGTCCTGGGCTGGGCGCCCGCCGCGCTGCTGGACTGGCTGTACGATCGCGTCGCGGCGCATCGGTACCGGGTCTTCGGTCGGCATGCGGCCTGCCGGGTTCCGAGTCCGGAATACCGGGATCGTTTTCTGGACGTCTGACCCCCGCGGGCTGTGTGGTCGGACGTCATCCCGCCGATCCAATCCGTCGGCCCCGTTCGCCGGGGCGATGCGCCTGCCAGATGCCTGCCGTCGTCGTCGTGCGTCCATGCGCTCCCTGGCCCGGAAAATCGTCGCCTTCGGCTCCGCCCCCGCCCAACCAACCCTCCAGAGTAGTCGGCGCCTCCCTTGCAGGAGTCCTCGATTCTGCTTCACGCCCAATCGACCCTCCAGGGAGTCTGCGCCTGCTTGCGGGAGTCGGCGCCGTTCTTGCCGTGACTCCTGGCCCGGGAATCGTCGCCTTCCGCTCCGCTTCCTGCCCAACCAACCCTCCTGGCCTCGTCGTGATGCCGCGAACGCGGACCTGATTCCGGCGATCCGCCGGACCGCGTGACCGCGACCGGGCACCTCCGACCGGTCCGGCCAAGCCGGTGCACGGTCGATGTACGCAATAATTCCCCACGTCTGCCGGCGCATCCGTGGCGCTTCCAGCCATGTTGACGCCTCGTCGGCACGAGGTGGCCCATGTTGCAACGTCTTCGGGCGGTCGAGGTCTCGACAATTGCCATAACGTGCCGGCTGGCCGTCGCCCTGTCCATGCTCGCGCCGGTGGCAGTTGGCGCACAGGTCGTCGAACGCGTCGTCGACGGCGATACCATCGTCGTCCGGGGCGTGGGCCGGGTACGGCTGATCGGCGTCGACACCCCGGAGACGGTGCATCCTTCCCGGCCGGTCGAGTTTTTCGGCCGGGAAGCGAGTGCGTTCGCGAAACGGCTGCTCGAGGGCCAGCGCGTGCGTCTCGAGTACGACCGGGAACCCGCCGATCGGTACGGGCGGACCCTCGCCTACGTCCATCTCGCGGACGGAACGTTCGTCAACGCGGAGATCATCCGGCGGGGCTACGGCCACGCCTATACGCGGTTCCCGTTCCGGCACCTCGAGCGGTTCCGGCAGCTCGAACGCGAGGCGCGCGCGGCGGGCCGGGGGTTGTGGGGCCGAGCGGGAGCGCCGGCCCGGCCGACGGCGGCTCCGTGGAGCCGATCAGGCGCAGCGTCGGGCGGCATTCGGTGGGACGACAACGGCAACGGCCGGGTGTCGTGCGCCGAGGCGCGGCGGCATGGAATCGCGCCGGTCCCGCGCAGCCATCCGGCCTATGCGTTCATGCGGGATGGCGACGGTGACGGCGTCGTGTGCGAGTGAGATGGCTCGATGCCGGCGATCGGGGGGCGCTCGCGGTACCGCCGCGGCGTGGGCGCCGATGACCGGGGAGCGTGAATGAGGAGCCCAGGCACGCGGTCTCGCCACCGGGCCCCTTGGGGGAGACGATGCCATGACCACCCTGCTCGAGGAGGCCATCGAGGCGTGGGACGGTGCGCGCCGCGGCGTGATCGCCGAGGCGGCGGGCATTCCGGCCCGCGACTACGACTTCCGTCCGGCGCCGGAGGCCCGGTCGCCGGCAGAACTGGTGGGCCACGTCGTGGCCACCGGCATGATGTGGACGAACGAGCTCACCCGGCCTACCGCCGACTTCACCCGCAAGAGCTTCCCGGCGTTCATTCGCCACTATGCCGGCGCGATCGACAAGCGCCGCTCCCGCGGCGAGTGGCTGCGTCTGCTGCGCAGCAGCTACCGCGACGGCGTCCGGCAGATTCGCGCCGCCGGTGAAGTACGGATGCTGCAATACGTGCGCCGGTTCGACGGCGAGCGCGGCACCCGCTTGACCTGGCTGCACCACGGGATTGCCCACGAGGAGTACCACCGCGCGCAGATCGCGCTCTACGCCAGACTGCTCGGCCGCACGCCGGCCCTGACGCAGGCGATAGAGGGCGCGGACAGCTGACGGCCACGCCTCCGGAGCCGCGCGCCCCTTCGGACGCTCCGGCGTCGTTCCATCCGGGAGCCTTGTCGGGATCCGCGTCGCACGGCGACCGGCGAGGGCAGTGGGGTTGCCGCGGGCAGCCGGCCTGCCGAAGGACCATCGCGGCGCGTGGGCCGCGACGCCGGGCGGATGCAGCCGATCGACTGCATCCGCCGGGGGGTGTTCCGCGAGGTCGTTACTGCTCGGCCCGCTCGTCGGCGCGGGCGCCGGAGAGGATGCCTTCCATCGAGTAGTTGCCCTCGTGGCAGGCGTACTCGAAGAGCGGCTGCTCGCCCCGCCGCATCGGGATCTCGGCCGTCCACGGCTGGGTCCAGGTGTCGGGGTCGGTCACCGTGAACGTGTAGACGAGCGTGTCCGCATCCTGCCGGGTCAGCCGTTCGACGAGCGTCATGTTCTCGGACGAGCCGCGCCAGCGCGTCTTGTCGGTGAAGGTGCCGGTCTCGATGACCAGCGTGTCGCCCTCCCAGTGCCCGCGCGATTCACCGGTCCACGACTCGATGCCGGTGCGGGGCGTGCCGTCGATCGGGATGATGCGCGAATCGTGCACCATCTCGTTCAGGATGACGACGGCATCCTCTGTCTGGAACACCTGCATGTTCTGGTTATAGCCGCCCGGGGTCATCGGCGGCCCGGTGTTGAACCCGAGGATGCAGCGGTCGAAGGTGCTGCGGTCGAGCCACGAGTCGGCGGGGTGCTCGGCCCGATAGTCGCGGCGCGCCGCGGCCCGCGCCTCTCCCGCTTCGCTCATCGCCGGCATGCGTCCGTTCGGCGGATCCACGATCAGTGAGGTCCGGCGGGTCTCGATGGTGCGCGTGCCCCGGTCCATCCAGAAGTTGTTGTAGGCGCCGACGTTGCCGCCGGCCTCGGTTCTCCGGGCGGCCGCGAGCAGAAGCTCCTCGTCGCGGTCGACCGCGCCCTGTTCGAGGGAGGCCGCCTCTTCCTGCGTCAGGAATTCCCGGTCTCCGTACCGTTCGGGGCGCTGCAGCGGGGTGATGGTGCGGAAGTCCCAAACGCCCTGCAGATCCGGGGCGCTCCACGCCGTCCGCGGGTCGTCCTGGGCCATCGCCGGCGGCGATGGCCCCGCGGTCGCGACGATCGCCGCGAGGACGCCGAGTGCTACGACCTGTCTCTGCTTCATCTCCGACCTCCTTGATATGGCCGAACCAACCATGCCGGCTCCGGCTCAGCGGGCCGGCGATCGCAATCCCGAGTTCCCTTGGTGGACGCACGGATCAGGCTTCCCGCCAAGGCGTGAATCGGGCTCCCGAGAACAGCCCGGATCCGGCTCCCGGCAAGAGTAGCCGCGTGCGCCGAGCGGGTCAACGCTCATCGCGCCGGCGTCGCCGGCAGGGCGAGGGCCACGTACTCGCTGCTCATGTCGTCCCAGCCGACCGTCGCCACGATGTACTGGCGGCCGTCGACCCGATAGCTGACGGGGGCGGCGGTGGTGCCGCCGGGCAGCGTCGTCTCCCACACGATCTCGCCGGTCCGCTTGTCGAAGGCGCGGAACGCCTTGCCCCCGCTGCCGGGCGGCAGGAAGGCGGCGCCGACGTTCGCGCCCTCGCCGAGAAACACCAGGCTGCGGGTGACCAGCGGCGCGGCGCGGCCTCCCTGTCCGAGCGGAGGCAGGTCCAGATGGGCGATGGCGGGATGGTCGCGCGGACCGCCGCCGTTGGCCGTCGTCCACAGAATCTCGCCCCGGTTGAGGTCGATCGCGACGAGGCGGCCGTACGGCGGCTTGAACAGCGGCAGTCCCTGCGGGCCGGGGATGTGCCGGGCCCCCCGCATCACCCAGTCGACGTCCGAGCGGGGATGCTCGGAACGGCTGAGGCCCACGACCGTGCCGCTGTGGACCGAGGGGACGTAGAGAATGCCGGTCTCCGGATCGACGCCGGCGCCGTTCCAGTCCGTGCCGCCGACCAGGCCGGGGACGACCAGGGTGCCCTGCGTGCCGCCCGGCCGGTCGTCGATCAGCGACGGCGGCGTGAAGAACGGTCCCCACACGTAGTCGTCGAGGATCGCGACGGCCTCGGCCCGCAGCTCCGGCGTGAAGTCGATGAGGTCGTCGATGCTCACCCCCTGCTGGTCGTAGGCCGGCGGCTTCGTGGGAAACGGCTGGGTCGGCGCGTACCATTCCCCCGGCACCTCGCCGGGGGGCGCGGGACGTTCCTCGATGGGCCAGACCGGCTCGCCGGTGACCCGGTCGAAGACGTAGGTGTGGGCCTGCTTGCTCGTGATCGCCACCGCCTTGACGTCGCGGCCGTCGACGGTGATGTCCGCCAGGGTCGGGGCGGCGGGGAAGTCGTAGTCCCACAGCCCGTGGTGCACCGCCTGGAAGTGCCAGATGCGCTCGCCGGTGGCGGCGTCGAGGCACACCAGGCTCTCGGCGAAGAGGTTGTCGCCGGGCCGGTGCCCCCCGTAGTAGTCGCTGGTCGGCGTCGAGAGGGGCAGATAGACGTAGCCGAGCTCCTCGTCGGCGCTCGGCGATGCCCACATGTTGGTGTTCCCGGTGTACTCCCACGAGGCCCGGTCCTCGTTCAGGGCGGTCAGCCACGTCTCGTTGCCCGGCTGCCCCTCGCGCGGGACGGTGCGGAAGATCCAGCGCTGCTCGCCGGTGCGCACGTCGAAGCCGCGCACGTCGCCGGGCGGCATCTCCTTGAGGGCGGGCATGGTGTGGCTGACGATGTCGCCGATGAGCGAGCCGACGACGATGATGTCGTTGACGACGAGGGGCGCCGACTGCCATCGGAACCGGTCGACCCTCGGGTCGTCGTAGCCCTCGGTCAGGTCAACCTCGCCGCCGTCGCCGAAGTCGGGATAGCGCCGGCCCGTCTCGGCGTTCAGGGCGACCAGCCGGTCCTCGAGGATCGCCAGCACCCGGGCGTCGTCGCCGTCGGTCCAGTAACCGAGCCCCCGCGTCGGCCGTCCGCGCGGCCGTTCCCCGCCCTCGGGCGCCGGCGGGTCGTCGAACCAGACCACCTCCCCGGTGGTCGCGTCCAGCGCTGCGACCATGCCGAGCCCGGTGCTGATGTACAGTCGTCCCCCCGCCATCAGGGGCGTGTTCTGCGACGCCGCGGGCGCACGCAGGTCGTTGCCGCCGCGGGTGGCGTCGGGAATGGTCGACTGCCGCCACACGATCTCCAGGTCGTGGACCGACTCGGTATCTATCTGATCGAGCGGGCTGTACTTCGAGCTGGCCGCATCGGCGGCATAGGCGCGCCACTCCACGTCCTGACCGGTCGCGCCGGAGGCCGCGGCCAGCAACGTCGCGGTGCAAAGGAGCGCCGCGAACGGATGCGCGCGTGAGACCGATCGCTCCGGCATGGCAGCACCTCCCTGTGTGCCCGGCAGCCCGCAGGCTTCATCATGCCTCGTCAGCCGCGGGCCGCCAGCTTGCGCTTCAGGCGATTCTACGTCAGCGGCAGGGCGCGCGGCGGGAGGAGGCGCACAACCGACCATGCTCTCGCGCTGACCAGCCTTGGCTCGGTGTGCGAGAGTGGTCGTGGCGTATGGTACGCAGTTCGCTCCCCGAGGGGCCCACAGTTCAGGGCCGGGTTCGGGAACGACCGCCGGCACCGGCGACGCGCGCCAGGAGCCTGCGCCGTAGAAGTTTCGCGCCAGCGGAACTTCCAACGCGACCGCAAGGTCGCGCTAGAAGGGATAACCTGGAAGCCTTGGTGTTCCGGGCTTCCACTCCGGTAGTGGTTCCCATCCATCACGATTCGGCATCTCGACCTTCGGCAGACTCTCGGCGTCGAGTACCAGGTCCTCCGCGATGACCTCGTTCTTGTACAGCAGAAACGCCGTCAGCGCGTATACCTCATCGGCGGTCAGCGTCCCCTCTCTATTGAGCGGCATGCCGCGATTGATGTAGTCCCATACCGTCGTCGCGTACGGCGAGCGGTGCGGCAGTATCCGCCCCGCGGCCCAGGGGTCGACATCCGACCCCGGTTCGACCTTTACCAACCTGGGGGCTCGCCTGGGAGCTCGGCCGCCTTCGCCCTCCCTCCCGTGGCATCCCGCGCACCCCCTCACCAGATAGACCCGCGCCCCTTCCTCGACGGTGCCGCTCCCCGGCGGGAGCTCCTCTCCCGCGGGACCGATGGAGATGTTCCAGGCACGGATCTCTTCCGGGGTCGGGGTCCGTCCCACACCATAGGTGGGTCCCTGCGCCAGCGCGGAGCCACCCACGAGCATCACCAACGCGAGAGGTCTAAGCACGCCCATTGTGAACGCTCCCATCGCTGGCGACCCTCCACGGCTGAATCGTGTTGTCGAGGCCCGGCACACCGTAGGACGAATCCGCGGACCCTGTGAAGTGCTCGGCGACCTGGGCCTGCGACGGTTGCTGCTGGCCCAGTTCGTCCGTGCAGCGCGACATGAGCTCGGTCTCCTGTCCGTCCCAGTTCCAGGGCAGGCGGAACCGGGTGTGCGCCATGCGGTGCGCCGTCCCCTGAATCTCGGCGTCCATCCAGTTCCGGCCGGCGTCGGTGGACACCTCCACCCGGCTGATGGTGCCCCCGCCGGACCAGGCCAGGCCGGAGACTTCATAGAATCCGTGGCCGGGCAGCTGCTGTCCCGCGGAAGGAAAGGTGATGACCGATTTCGGTCCGATCTGGTAACCCAGCGCGGCGCGGACCGGGTCGCGACTGAGATGCCCGTAGTCGTTGTAGTTCAGGTAGTACCGGTCCACCGCCTTGATTCGCCTGAGATACTTCGTGTTGAAGATCCCTTCGAAACCGGGAACCAGCAGCCGCAGCGGAAAACCCTGCTGGGGACGCACCGCCTCGCCGTTCATGCCGTAGGCCACCACACAGTCGTCCATGGCCTTCGCCAGCGGAAAGCTCGACGCGCCTTTCACGTTCTCCGTCCCTTCCGCGACTATCCAGGACGCCCCGTCTTTCACGCCGGCTTCCTCGAGCAGGACGGACAGGAGCACGCCGGTCCATTCGGCGCAGCTGGTCATTCCGTGCGTTTCCTGAACAGTCTTGTGACTGCGTCTCGCACGGTTCCCCGCGCACTCGATGAAGTGAGGGCGGGTCACGGACGGGAGGCGCTTCAAGTCCTCCATGGTGAAGGTCAGCGGACGGTCCACCATGCCGTGGATCATGAGGCGATGGTCTTGGGGATCGATCTCGGGAATGAAGGAGCCGCGGGTGGTCCCCACGAAGTGGAGCGAGGACGGTGTGATCATCCCCACCGAATCCTGAAGCGGCGCCGCCACGTGAAACACGAGCCCGAACGCATCGGGAGACTCTCTGCCGCCCGGCGGGTGCGGTATGCGTACCGAGGTCACGAAAGGGGAGCGCTCGCCATAGGCGATCATGTCCTCGTCGCCCCTGATGAACCTCGCCGGTCCCGGTGTCTGGCCGAGCGCCGGCTCTACCGCTCCCACGGTCATACCACCGGCCAACGCGGCGCCGCCTCGCAGGAATTCCCGTCGATCAGGTCGTTTCGAGCCCATGGGGTCTCTCCTTCGTAGCTGAGGTCAGCCGCAAATCGTCTGCCTTCGGCCCGGAGTATACGCCAATCCCGGGGGGCAATCGAGCACAATCCAGAGTGCCTTGCAGCGCGGGAGTGACGGTTCGGCGTCGACGACCCGCCGCTCGTCGAGGCCCGGCGCCGGTCACGCGGCGGCGGGCTCCGCCGCCGCGACGCCCGATGTGGTAAATCTATCCGCCGAGGCAGCCCATCGGGGTACCCGTGTGGGAAGCGAACCAAGGGGAGTGAACCGAGATGAAACGCAGCATGATACTCGGCGGGGTGGTGGCGGTCGGCGTGTTTTCGGTCGGCGTCAGCGGGTTTCAGCAGCTCGATCAGGCCGCGGTGGACGCCGCCGCGATCGAGCAGGTGAAGGACAACCTCTACGTCATCACGGGATCGTCGACGGCCGATCGGGCGCTGTTCAGCGGCGGCAACGTCGGGGTCTTCGTGATGGACGAGGGCGTGACCGTCGTCGACACCAAGCTGCCGGGCTGGGGCTCGGTGATCCTCGAGCGCATCCGGACGGTGACCGACAAGCCCGTCGTCACCATCATCAATACGCATACCCACGGCGACCACGTCGGCAGCAACGAGTTCTTCCCCGACACGGTGAGAATCGTGGCGCACGAGAACACCAACACCAACATGCAGCGCATGGACAACTTCGCGGGCGACAACGCGAAGTACCTGCCCGGCGCCACCTACTCCGAGCGGATGTCGCTCGGCTCCGGCGCGGACCAGATCGACCTGTACCATTTCGGGGCCGGTCACACCGACGGCGATACCCTCATCGTGTATCCGGCCCTCGGGGTGCTGCAGACCGGCGACATGTTCCCCTGGCGGGACGCGCCGTTCCTCGACACCAGCAACGGCGGCAGCGGGCTCGCCATGCCCGAGACGCTGGCCGCGGCCATTGCCGGCATCGAGGGCGTAGACGTCGTGGTCCCCGGGCACATCCCGGTGACGACGTGGGAGAGCTTCCAGGAGTTCCAGCGCTTCACCGCGGACCTGCTGGATGCGGTGCGGACCGCCAAGGGCGCCGGCCTGAGCGTGGACGAGGTCGCGAGCGGCGTCGATCTGTCGTCCGGGTATCCGGACTACGACTCGACCCGTGTCGATGCGGCGGTCCGCGTGATCTACGGCGAGCTTCCGTAGCCGCCCGGGTCCGGCCGGGTGCCGGGTCGTCCGCCGGCGGCTGGGAGCCTGCGCCGTTGAAGTTTCGCGCCAGCGAGACTGCCAACGTGACCGCAAGGTCGCGCTAGATCGCCCTCGGGCCCCCGAGCACCCGTGCCGGGAACAGGATGATGGCGGTGAGCAGCGCGAAGACCCCGGTGACTGCGATGCCGAGGAGGCGGAACGGCAGCAGCAGCAGCCACACGATGGGGTAGAGCAGCAACGCCAGCAGCGCCACCGGCCAGCACAGCACGAGGAGGATGCACCAGAGCAGGAACTTGATCATGGTTCTACCTGGATTCTGACGAGCGGCGGGGGCCGCCGGTTCCGGTGCCAGCCGATAGAAAACCGTATACTCCACGTGTCCATCATGCAAGGAGTGGCGATGCCGCGTTATGTCTCGCAGTTCCCGGCGCTGGTGATCGTCGGCAGCTTGGCTCTGGGGCTGCCCGCCCCGACCCTGCACGCCGACGATTGGCCGGAATGGCGCGGAGCCGGCCGCCGGGGCGTCCTCGCCGAGACCGGCCTCGTCGAGACCTTCCCGGACGGCGGCCTGCCGGTGGCGTGGCGCACCCCGATCCGAAGCGGCTATGCCGGTCCCGCGGTCGCCGACGGGCGGGTCTTCGTCACCGACGCCCGCCGCCCCGACCCGCGCTCCACGGCGGTGGTCGAGCGGGCCCTCGCCCTCGACGAGCGGACCGGCGAGGTGCTCTGGACCCGCGAGTGGCAGACCGATTACGCCGGGCTGCAGCTGGTGTACGCCATCGGCCCGCGGGCCACGCCGACCGTCGACGGCGACCGCGTCTACGTCCTCGGGGCGATGGGCCGGCTGCTGGCCCTCGACGTCGCCGACGGGACGGTGCGGTGGGAGAGGGACTTCCCCGCCGACTTCAACACCGAGGTGCCGTCGTGGGGCATGTCCGGGGCGCCGCTCGTCGACGGCGACCGGCTGATCTGCCTCGTGGGCGGCGAGCCCGACGCCAAGATGATGGCGTTCGACAAGCACACCGGCGAGGAGATCTGGCGGGCCCTGTCGTCCGACTGGGAACCCGGCTACAGCCAGCCGATCATCATCGAGGCGGGGGGCGCGCGGCAGCTCATCGCTTGGCATCCCCGCGACATCAGCTCGCTCGACCCCGAGACCGGCGAGGTGTACTGGGAGATCCGCCACATCGTGGACATGGGGATCAATCCCGCGACGGCGGTGCAGAGCGGCCGCTATCTCTTCTTCACGTCGCAGTACGGCGGGGCCCGGATGCTGCTGCTGAACGACGACCGCCCCGGCGCGGAGGTGCTCTGGGAAGGGGTGGGCGAGAGCGACCCCGAGTACGGCTTCGACTTCAATACGCTGAACTCGGTCATCAGCACCCCGCTGATCCAGGGGGACCACGTCTACGGGGTGGACGGCCACGGGGTTCTCCGGTGCCTCGAGGCGGCGACCGGCCGCCGCCTCTGGGAGACCGAAGCCCTGATCGGCGAGAGCACCAACTGGGCGACGGCGTTCTTCGTTCGGAACGGCGACCGCTACTTCGTCAACACCGACGCCGGCGACCTCGTGATCGCACGGTTCTCGCCCGAGGGCTACGACGAGGTCAGCCGCACCCACCTGATCGACCCCACGCATCCCTACGTGCGGCGGCGCCTGTCCGGCCCCGCCGTCAACTGGTCGCATCCGGCCTATGCGAATCGCCACGTGGTCGTCCGCAACGACGAAGAGATCGTGCGGCTCTCGCTGGCGAAGGAGGAGTAGGGTGTCCGCGATGCGCGGGTTCAACCGTCAGCCGACGATTTCCGGCCGAGGAGCCTGCGCCGTCGAGCGGGGCGGGTCACCGGAGGGTTGGTCGGGCGGGAAACGGAGCCGTCAGGCGCCGGTTTCCGGAGGCGTCTGTGCCGTGGAGCGGCGCGGGCTACTGGAGGTTTGGTTGGGCGGGAAGCGGAGCCGTCAGGCGACGATTCTCGGGCTGGGTTTGCTCGCGCTCGCCGGTGCGGTGTCGGGGGGGCTTCTGCACGCGCAGACCGCGGGCGACCCGCCGCGCCGGGTGGTGGTGCTGGGCGATCTGCATCTGGGCGAGGGGCGCGGGGCGGACGGCTCTTGGTCGCCGTACGAGGATTTTCGGTGGGCGGACGATCTGGGGGGCTTCCTGGCCGCCCTGGCGGAGGAGGGTGAGGCGACGGACCTCGTCCTGAACGGGGACACGTTCGAGCTGCTGCAGGCGAGCGACGGCGCCTGCGCGTACGACGACCCGGCCCTGGGATGCAGCGAGGCCGAGGTGCTGGCCCGCCTCGACCGCGTGCTCGCGGCGCACCGGGAGGAAGTTGCCGCCCTCGCGGCCTTCGCCGGCGCCGGCGACAACCGGCTGGTGCTCGTGCCCGGCGACCACGATGCCGCCCTGCTGTTCACCGCCGTGGGGCAGCGCGCAGTCGAGGCGTTCGCGGCCGCGCCGGGGCGCGTGAGCTTGGCCTCCGACGGATACTGGCGCTCGGCGGACGGATTGATTCACGCCGAGCACGGCCATCAGATCGAGCCCCGGGCCGACCGCTTCGAGGGCTGGCCGGCCCCGTTCTTGACGCGGTCCGGGCGGCAACACTTGGCGCGGCCGTGGGGGCAGTCGGTGGTGCAGGCGCTGTACGACCGGTACGAGCCGCGGTTCCCGATCGTGGACAATCTCGCCGAGGACGGCGCCGGCGTACGCGAGGCGCTGGCCGCGGCCGGGGTGAACGACGCGGGGGCGGCGGCGCCGGACCTGCTGCGGCTCCTGCTCTTCCGCATGTCCTGGCAACAGTTCCGGATGGACCTGGACCGGGGCGACGTCGAGCCGCCGGAGTGGGACCTGGCCCGGGTGCGCGAGTCGGGACCGCGGTTTCTCGTGGAGTCGCTGGCCGACGACGACCGGTTCAAGCCGGTCGCCGCGGGGGCCCTCGACGCTGGTCGCCTGACCGCCCTCATGGAGTCCCTTGGCGACGACGAGTTGACCGCGCTCTGCGACCATCGCGCCGCCCTCCGCCGGGCGCGGCGCCGTTTCGAGCGCATCCTGACCCAGCTCGATCCGACCGGCCCGCCGCTCGCCGAGTGCCCGCGCACTCCCGAGACCGCCGCTCCGCGGTTCGAGTACTTCTGGCGGTCGCGTGATCGGGTGTTCGGCCGTCACCTCGAGCAGATGACGGATCCCCGGCCGGTTGCCGTCATGGTCCACGGGCACACCCATCTCGCCGATTATCGGCAGGGAAACTTCACGCGCGTCGAGGCCGGCCGGACCTATGTCGTCGACGGCTTCTCGCCGGTGCGGGGCGCCGCGACTCCGGTCGTCATCAACGGGGGCGCCTGGCAACGCACGGCCACCCCGCGGCAGCTCGATGAGTACCGGCGGCGCCGGGGGGTGTCGGACGCCGAACTGCTGGAATCGTTGCGACCCGAGCAGTTGCCTCCGTGCTACGGCTTCGTGCAGATCGATCCCTACGCCGAGCGGCCCGATCCGCCGGTGCTGCGCTACTGGCGGCAGGACCGCGACGGAACCTGGGCGATGGCGCCCCGTTGCGGGCGGGACATCAGCGACTGACCCGCGGCCGACCGTCGGTGGTGCGGGCGGATAACAGCGACTGACCGGCGGCCGGCAGGTCGGTGATGCGGGCGGGACATCAGCGACTGACCGGCGGCAGGTCGGTCCGGACGGAACATCGAGGAGACAGTCATGACGAGAGCGACGACGAAGTGGTGGGTGCTGATCGCGGTGCTGGCGGTGGCGGTGGTCGTGGGTCGGGCGAACGCGCCGGCCGACGTGCCCGAGATGGACGGCGTGCCGGCGGCGGAGCCCGAGGCGGTGGGGATGTCCTCGGCGCGGCTCGAGCGCCTCGACCAGGTGATGCAGGGCTACATAGACCGCAACGAGGTGGCCGGGGTCGTGACCCTGGTGGCGCGGCGGGGCAAGGTCGTGCACTTCTCGGCCCTGGGGCAGCGCGACGTCGAGGCCGGCGCGCCAATGACCCACGACAGCATCTTCCGCATCGCGTCGATGACCAAGCCGATCGCGTCGGTCGCCCTGATGATGCTCTACGAGGAGGGCCGCTTCCAGCTGCGCGACCCCATCGCCCGATGGCTGCCCGAGTTCGCGGACATGCAGGTGGCGGTTCCCGCGCCGCCGCAGGAGCGGCTGACCGGCCGCTACAAGACCGTGCCGGCGGCCCGGCCCATCACCGTGCAGCAGATCCTGACCCACACCGCGGGGCTTGCGAACACCTACCGCGGTCTCACCCAGCCCGAGTTCCAGGAGACCGTGGCGCCGCGGAAGCCCGGCGACACCGTCGGCGACATGCTGAAGCGGCTCGCGACGCTGCCGCTGAACTTTCAGCCCGGCGACCACTGGGAGTACGGCCGGGCCACCGACGTCGTGGGCCGGCTCGTCGAGGTGATGTCGGGCCAGACCCTCGACGCGTACCTGAAGGAGCGCATCTTCGAGCCCCTCGACATGACCGACACCCACTTCTATCTGCCCAAGTCGAAGCTCGACCGGTTCGCCGCCCTCTACCGCCCGAACGTCGAGGGCAAGATCGAGCTGGCCGAGGCGCCCACCGCCGAGAGCCGCTTCGTGGCCGAGCCGCACACCTACTTCAGCGGCGCCGGCGGGCTCGTGTCGACGGCGCGCGACTACTTCCGCTTCCATCAGATGATGCTGAACGGCGGCGAGCTCGACGGCGCCCGCATCCTCGGCCGCAAGACGGTCGAGCTGATGACCGCCAACCACACCGGCGACAAGGGCATCTGGCTCGCCGGCTCGGGCTACGGGTTCGGCTTCGGCTACGCGGTGGTCACCGACCTCGGCCCGTCCGGCACCCCGCGTTCGGAAGGCTCCTACTACTGGGGCGGCGCCTTCGGCACCATCTTCTGGGTCGACCCGTCCGAAGAGCTGATCGGCATCCTGATGGAGCAGATCCGGCCCTACACGCATCTCAACGTCCGGCCGGACCTCGCGACGATGACCTATCAGGCGATTGTCGACTGAGCCGCGATGCTGAAGTGGATCGTCCTCGCGACGGTGCTGGGGTGGGTCGGCCGGAGGCTGCTCGACCACGTGCGGCGGGCCGTCAACCGGCCCCCGCCCCCGCGCCGCTTCGACGCCTTCACGGTGCTCGCCATCGTCGTCGTGCTGCTGTGGCTGCTGCCTTTCGTGCTGCCGTTCTTCAGGGACATGGTGGAGTGAGGGCGGGACGACGCAATGCCTGGGGAGCCCGCGGTGAGACCCCGCGTTGAACCGGAGAACGGCGAGGGCGCAAGCGTATTGACAGGGCACCCGCGGCTTGAAGGGCGCTCGTGCGACGCGGCCTGACGAGTGAGCACGTTGGTTCATTTCCCTTCGACCTTGCCCCTGGGATTCCCGGAGCCGGTCACGCCGCTTTCGCCACGGGACGGCATGCCGTGCGTGGTAGGCTGGAGCCGGACCCGACCAGCCACAGAAGGCCATCGCAGGGAGCGGTGACATGACCGTTGCGGCACGTCAGGAGAGATGGCGTCTCGTGACGCCGGACGACGATTCGGCCATCGACTTGCAGCCCCTGCAGGGATTGTGGACCGAGGCGCAGTACCTGCGGTTGACGGGCGGCCTCCGTCGACTGCTCGAGTTCACGGACGGTGCGCTGGATATCCTGCCCATGCCGACGGACCGCCATCAGGTCATCGTGCGGTACCTGTTTCTGACGTTGTTTCCGCGGGCGGCCGATCTGGGCGGAACAGTGCTCTTCGCGCCGTTGCGCCTGCGCATCCGCGCGGGAAAGTTCCGCGAACCGGATCTGGTGCTCCTGCGCGACGCCGGCGACCCGCGGCGTGGAAACGACTTCTGGACGGGCGCCGATCTGGTGGTGGAGGTGGTCAGTCCCCACGACCCGGACCGGGATCTTCGGTACAAGCGGGCGGATTACGCGGAAGCGCGGATTCCGGAGTACTGGATCGTCAATCCGATCGACGAAACGGTGACGGTGCTCGTGCTGGCCGAAGACAGCTACGCGGACCATGGCGTTTTTCGCCGGGGACAGCAGGCCCGTTCCGTGTGTCTTCCCGACTGTTCACTGGACGTGACGAGCGTATTCGACGCGCACTGACGCGGGCGTCTGCTCCCGAGCCGTCTACCGACCCACGTGAACGTCCGTTTTCGGAGAGCACGGGATCGGGCGACCGGCCGCGACGCCTGCTCGTGAGCGTCGAGATCGCCGCTGCATCGCTGGTGTTGCACTTGAGTAGTTTTACTCAGGATGCTACATTGCCTGAGTGGACTCGTTTCAGCGCTCCCAGGTCGCTACGCTGGTCCGCCGCCTCGCCGAAGCGCCCCGCCGGATCGCCGCCGTCTTCGGACCCCGTCAGACCGGGAAGACCACCGGCGTCCGTCAGGCGCTTCAGCAGATTGAGCGACCGAGCCGCTACCTCGCTGTCGACGAGCCGGATGTGCCGGCCCTCCATCTGCTGCCAACCGAATCTCCGCACGATACCGTCCTCACGCCCGGGGTAAGGGACGAGCAGTGGCTCGTCAGGCATTGGTTGGATGCTCGGCGCGAGGCGGAACGGTCGCCACGCGGATTCGTGCTGGTGTTCGACGAGATCCAGAACATCCCGCGCTGGTCCGAGACCGTCAAGGGGCTGTGGGACGCCGACCGAGCCGCCGGGCGTCCACTGCAGGTCGTCATCCTGGGGTCCTCGCCGCTGCTCATGCAGTCCGGGCTGAGCGAGAGCCTGACCGGGCGCTTCGAGCCGATTCGGTTCGCGCACTGGTCGTTTCCGGAGATGGCCGACGCGTTCGGCGTCGATCTGCCGCGGTATCTCTACTTCGGTGGCTATCCGGGGGCTGCGTCGTTGCTTCGGGATCAGGCGCAATGGCGCGAGTACATCCTGCAGGCGCTCGTCGAGCCCAACATCGAACGCGACGTCCTGGCCATGACGCGCGTCGACAAGCCGGCCTTGCTGAAGCGACTGTTCGAGATGGGCGCCGGCGCGTCCGGCCAGATCCTGTCGTACACCAAGATGCTGGGGGAGCTTCGTGACGCCGGCAACACGACGACCCTGGCGCGCTATCTCGAGTTGCTCAAGGGCGCGGGCCTGCTCGCAGGCTTGCCCAAGTACGCCAACCGGCCGCATCGGCGCGGATCCAGCCCCAAGCTCAACGTGCTCAACACGGCGCTCATGACCGCGGGCTCGGGGTACACGTTCGAGGAGGCCAGGGCGGATCGCACGTTCTGGGGGCGCGTCGTCGAGAGCGCGGTCGGCGCGCACCTCTTCAACACCGCGACCTCGGACATCCGGTTGCACTACTGGCGAGACAGCCCTCACGAGGTCGATTTCGTCCTGCGGCGTGGTCCCCGGCTGGTCGCGATCGAGGTGAAGAGCGGACCGAGGCGGGGGGCGCCGAGGGGACTGGAGACGTTTGCGGAGCGCTTCCGCCCGCGGCGTTCGCTGCTCGTCGGGGAAGGCGGCGTTCCGCTCCACGAATTCCTGGCCGCGCCGGCCGGCCGCTGGATCGAAGACGCATGAGCTGCATCGTTCCTCGCACGTGTACCGAGGTTCCTGACGATGTGCGGGACCGCGAGGCCGGTTCGCAGCCGCTCGACGCATTCCGGGCCGAGCCGGCCTACGTGCTGCTCGGCGACCCCGGTTCCGGGAAGACCACCGCGTTCGAGCGCGAACGCGAGGCATGTGGCGCCCAGGGGCTTCTCGTCTCTGCCCGTGATTTCCGCACTTTCGACGCAGCCGGTCATCCGGAGTGGCGGGGAAAGACGCTCTTCATCGACGGGCTCGACGAGGTGCGGGCGGGGATGTCGGACGCGCGTGCGTCGCTCGATGCAATCCGCCGCAATCTCGACACTCTGGGGAGACCGCGGTTCCGGCTGTCGTGCCGCGAGGCGGACTGGCTCGGAGCGAATGATCGAACGAAGCTGGATGCGGTGGCGCCCGACGCCCACGTGACCGTGCTGCGCCTCGATCCTCTGACGGACTCGGACATCGAGGAGATTCTGGAGTCCGATTCGCGCATCTGCGACAGCCGGGGGTTCATCCGGGAGGCCAGACACAGGGGAGTCGACGGTTTCCTCACGAATCCTCAGACACTCGACATGCTGGCAGACGTGGTCGGCGGGGGCAACTGGCCGGCAAGCCGGTTGGAGCTGTTCGAACAGGCCTGCCGGCGGATGGCTCGTGAGCACAACGCCGAGCACGTCGCCGCCGCGCAGTCGCCGGACGGAGCGCCGGTCCCCACCGGCGGCTCGTTGCTCGCGGACGTGCTGGACGCTGCCGGGCGGCTCTGCGCCATTCAACTCATCGCGGGTGCGGCTGGATACGCTCTGACCCCGACCTGGGAGAATGGCGACTTTCCCGCCTTCGATCGGTGCGAGGAAAAGTGGGACTCGGTTTGCACGTCGCATCAGGGCAGCGCAAGCCCGTCCGCGCTGCTTCGCGCCGCGCTCGCTACCAAGCTCTTCCGAGCCGCGTCGAACCGGCGCTTCGCTCCGGTTCACCGCCATGTCGCCGAGTTCCTGGGCGCCCGGTACCTGGCGGGGCTCATCCGGGGACAAGAATCGGGTCGCGGCCTGCCCCCGAGACGGGTCCTGGCGCTAGTCACCGGCGGCGACGGCATCGTCGTGACGGAACTGCGCGGGTTGTCCGCCTGGCTCGCCGCGCAGTGCAGTGACGCACAGCGCGATCTCATCGAGCGGGATGCCATCGGGGTGGGTCTCTACGGCGACGTCAGTCAGTTCTCGACCGAAAAGAAGCGCAAGCTCCTCGAATCACTGCAGCGCCAAGCGTTTCGACTTTCCTCGGTGCGCTGGACGGCCGCTGCCTTGACGCCGCTCGCTGCGCCGACCATGGAACCGACCTTCAAGGAGATCTTGACAGCTCCGAGACGGAGAGAGCATCCATCGTTCGCCTGGTTCGTATTGCTCATTCTGACGCATGGTTCACGCTTGCCGAGCCTCGCTTCGACTCTGCTCGACATCGTCCGTGACGGCACCTGGCGACCGGAGGTGAACACGGCCGCGCTCGATGCATTCCTTCACAACCATCCGAACGGACGGGAGAAGACGATTGCGCTCCGGCGGCTTCTCGCCGACGTGGGGGCCGGGCTGGTCCAGGATCCAGATGACGACTTGCGCGGCGTCTTGCTGACTGCGCTCTATCCCGGCGAGCTGTCTCCGTCTGACGTTTGGGAGTACTTCTCCTTGCCCTCCAATCGAGAGCGGCTCGGTGCGTACTACTATTTCTGGGGACGGACCGTCGCTCGACGGTGTTCGGGTTCTCACGTCGCCGAGCACCTGGATGCGCTGGCGGCGCGACTAGCCCGGATTTCTCACAGCTCGTCGAGATCGGGCCTGATGCGGCGCGGCTGGGGTTCCGGGCGGCCATATCGGACGCCGGCGGTGGTCTGGATGTGGGCGACGACGTGCGCGTGGCGCCAAAATCGGCCCGGTAAGCACACCACACGCGAAAGGACCCCGTGTCCCCCTGCAGTCGTGAACGTATGCCGCCACCTGGCCGACCGTCAGGCCGGGTCGGGCGGCGAGCGCAAACGTTGAGCGGCCATGATGAACAGATCGGCGTCGGGCGCCAGCTCGGACAGCGCCACCCAGATGCACCGCACGGTGACGCGGACGTGGGCGCCGATCTTGAGCAGCCGCAGCCGTAGCGTATCGCATTGGGCGCGGGCGAGCCGGGTGCCCGCCAGCCCCCGGTCGCGGAGCTGCTGGAGCAGGACATAGGCCAACGTGGCCCAGTACAGGCGCAGTTGGTTGGCGCGCAGCGTCGCACTGCTGGTCCGGTCGGCAAACAGCGCCAGTTGCTGTTCCTTGATGCGGTTCTCCATGTCCCCGCGGGCACAGTAGAAATCCTCATACAACGCCTGCGCCGCCAAGGTGTCCGGCGGCAGCGATGTCACCACGAAGCGTGGATTGGCGCCCGCGGGCAGATGCTCGGCCTTGCCGACCACCCGGCGCTCCCGGCTCCAGCTCTTGCGCGTGCGATAGCGGAAGTCCGCAAACACCCGCGCGGCCACCCCGGTTTCCTCGCACTGCGCCTGGGCCTGCGCCAGTTCGGGCGCGATTTGTTCCTTCAACCGAACGTTCTTCGCCAAGCCGATGACGTAGTCCACCGCATGCTCTTCGCACCAGTTCAGCAGCTCGTCTCGGCAGAACCCCGAGTCTCCCCGAACCACGATGGGGACCGACGGCCATGCCTGCCGCACCCGCTCCACAATCCGCGCCAACTCGTCCACCACGCCCGCCGCCCCGTCGATGTTCGAGGGCCGCAACCGCGAGCAGAGCACATGCGCCCCGCAGAAGATATACAGAGGCAGATAGCAGTAGTTCCCGTAGTACCCGTGGAAGAACCGTCCTTCCTGCTGACCGTGCAGCGGATCGTCCGTCGCATCGACATCCAGCACGATGCGCGCCGGCGGCGTCGGGTGCGACTCGATGAACACGTCTACCAGCAGGGCGTCGAGCGCCGCTTCGTCATAGGTCACCTTCTTGTACCGGTCAGCCTCGGCGTCCTTCGGCCCGACCAGTTCCAGCCGGTTCAGCGTGCTCTTCCCCGCCAGCGCGGCCCCCCGGTCTGACGGCCGCACCCGGTTCTCGCCCGTCGGGTCCGCCTTGCCCACGACAGCCGCCAACAGCGGGTCCCGCCGCAGGGTGTCATGGTCGTTCAGATCTTCGTAGCCCAACGCGACGGCCATCACACGCTGGGTCACCAAGTCCTCGACCGTGTGTTCGATCAAGCTTGGGTCCCGGTAGTCCTGGAAGCACTGCGCCGCGCGTCGGCACACGTCGGTGCACCTTTCAACCGCCCGCAGCAGCAATGCCCCGGCATTGGAAGTGATCGTTCCGCCCTCGAAGCTGGCGACCAGCCGACGACGACCGACCCGAGGAAACTCCAGCTGGATTGGTGGCTTACTTCGCGTACACTGTGTCGACAAGGGGCTGCCTCCGTGCATGGCTTGAAGTTATTGCCACAACAACACTTTACGCCATTACGGGCAGTCTCTTGTTCACCACCGGTGAGAAATCCGGGCGCGGCCGAGAGGATTCGATCCTGGCTGGAGCATCACCACGAGATTCAGAAATCGGTCTTTGCCGAAGGTCTGCGCCGCGCCGCGTCCGATCCCGACCCTGTTCGTCTCGCCGCGTACGATGTCTGGCAGCGTCTCTATGGCTCCAACATGCCGGCGGACTTCGGTCTCTGGTGTCTTCACCAAGCGGTAGCGGCCTCCGACTCGGGAATCGCCGAGTTCCTGCTCGAGCGTGCTTTCGCAGCCGTGATCGAACAGAGGGGCGACGAAGGGCTGTCGGTGGAGGTGCTGATCGACCACGCCCGCACTCATCCCGCTCTGGCGGCTGCGTTCGCGGAAGTGAGCGTCAGCCGCCTTGGCGATACATACTTCCACCGCCGGAAGCGCGCCCTTCTTGCTCAGGACAAGAGGGAACGGGATCGACGCCGACACGGCGAGTGGATAGCGCACGTTCGTTCTCAGGAGGACGAGCTGAGTGCGAACGTGGGCTCTCCAGGTCTCGTTCATCAGATTGCGACAGGGTATTTCGGACTCCTGCCTGAAGCCAAAGGCAAGGAGGCGATGGAGCGACTCGGAAACCTTTTCTTCAATGATGGTGGTTTGGTGGAGACAGCGCTCGCCGCCCTTCGCGGCGCTGTCAGCAGGACCGACCTCCCGGAGGTCGAGGAGATCATCAGTTTGCGAGAGAAGAGCCGGGAACACTATCTCGCCCTGCCATTCCGGGCCGGTCTGGCGGAGCTCGACCGGGCCGGGCAGGATGTGACACGACATCTTGATGAACGCGGGATGCGGATCGCTCTCGGGTTCCGCTATTGCGATGTTTCTCAGGACGAGCCGGCATGGTACCGGCGGCTTCTTGACGCCAACCCGATTCTGGTGGCCGAGGTGCTGACTCGATGCACCAAGTCGACGCTCAGGTCCGGCCGGGAGTATGCTGCGGGACTGCATGAGCTTGCGCGAAGCGAGAATCACGCGCATGTCGCGCGCGTCGCGACGCTGCGCATTCTGCGGTCGTTTCCAATCCGCTGTACGGCGAAGCAACTCGTGGACTTGAACTACCTGCTCTGGTCCGCGCTTCGGCATGCCGACGAGGATTCTTTCGCGAAGCTGATCGACCGCAAGCTGTCGCGGACGAGCATGAACGTCGCGCAGCGGGCACGATGGTTGGCGGCGGGTTTCGTCGTGTCACCAGAGGCCCGCTCGGAGACAGTGCGAGCGTTTACGGAGAAGAGCGAGCGGCGTCTTCGCGAGTTCGCGGCGTTTCTGGGTGACTCCCATGACGCGCCGGTCTGGATCGACAGCTTGGGGACGACGGGATTGCGGGTCCTCGTTCGCGTGATGGGCGCCTCTTTCGGGCCGGATAGTTGGTCATCGGGTCAGGCGGTGATGGTGACGCCGTCCATGGAGGCATCGGGTCACGTGCGGCGGATGATCCACCGTCTCGGCGAATCGCCGACAGCGGACGCGGGGGCGGCCTTGGAGTCGCTCGCGTCTGAGGAATCACTCCACCGGTGGAGTGATGAGCTGCTTCACGCACGGGACCGACAGCGGGTCGTCTGCCGCGACGCGGCCCATCGGCACCCGGAGGTGGAGGAGGTTTGCCGGACGGTCTTTGGTTAGCGGGTAAAGTCGAGAAAATCCGTGAAGTGGTGTGCAGCTTCGGGGCGCATGTGTCGATACATGGAGCATGGCGAGGGAGAGCGGCGGGCGCGACGGTTCGGGGGCGCCCCCGCGAGAGCAGGATTCGCGGGACAAGCGCATCGAGGAGCTTCAGCGGGAGAACGCCAAGCTGAGCGACGATTTGGACCGCACCACCCGCGACCTGGACCGCACCACCCGCGACCTGGACCGCACCACCCGTGATCGAGACCGGTGGAAGCGACGCAGCGAAGACCTCAAGAAACAACTCGATGAGGCCCGCCGCGCCGGCAAACGGCAGGCTGCACCCTTCGCCAAGGACCGGCCGCAAGGGTCCGGCAAGCGCCCCGGCCGACGGTCCGGGACGCAGTACGGCCGGCAAGGGTCCCGACGCTGCCCGCCGAAGGTCGACGAGACCCACGGGGCGCCGGCGCCAAGGGCGTGTCCCGACTGCGGCGGCGCCGTCGAAGTGACCCGCGTCGCCGCGCAGTATCAGGAAGAACTCCCTCCGGTCCACCCCATCGTACGCCGCTTCGACATCGAGGTCGGCCGCTGCTCGCAGTGCCGCCGGCGCGTGCAGGGGCGCCATCGTCTCCAGACATCCGACGCCCTTGGCGCGGCCGCGGTGCAGCTCGGCCCCGGACTCGCCTCGCTCGTCGTCGAGTTGCACACCGAGATGGGCGTGCCGCTGGCCAAGGTCGCCGGTCTGCTGCGGACGAGGTTCGGTCTGGAGGTCACCGCCGGCGGCCTCGTTCATCTGCTGCATCGAACCGCCCGCGACGCCACGCCGGTCTACCGGGAACTCTGCCGGCAGGTCCGCAACGCGCCAGTGGTCACGCCCGACGAAACGGGCTGGCGCGTCATCAAGCCCCACTGGCTGTGGACGTTCGTCACCCCGGAGACCACCGTCTACGCCATTTGCCCCGGCCGCGGGTTCAAGGATGCGGCCACCGTACTCGGGACCGACTACGCCGGCGTGCTCGTGCGCGACGGCTGGCGGGTGTACCGGCGCTACAAGGGTTTGCACCAAAGTTGCGTCAATCACCTGCTCCAGCGTTGCAAGAAACTGAAGCAGAAGCACCCCTACAGCCCCTGGAGCTCGAAGGTCAAGGCCGTTCTCCAGACCGGCCTCGACCTTCGGGACCGCTGCCGGAACGGCGAACTGACCCGGCACGGTCTCGACTCGCTCCGCGGCCGGCTCGAGGCCCGGCTCGGTCGGCTGATCGACGCGCCGCCGCCGTTGAAGGACGCCAAGCGCTTCGCCAAGCATCTCGCCGCCGAATTCCCGGCCGTGTTCCTCTTCCTGCGCGACCCCTCGATAGACGCCACCAACTGGCGGGCCGAACAGGCCATCCGCCCCGCGGTGGTCATCCGCAAGGTGTGCGGCGGCAACCGCACCCGCAAGGGCGCCGACACCCAGCAAGTGCTCTCGACCGTCGTGCGTACCGCCCGTCAGCGCCGCCTCGACCTGCCGACGCTGACGGCCGAAATATTGCGCGCCCGCGAGCCCACCGTTCCCGAGGCCTTCAGGCTCCCGCCGCCGCCCGCGTAGGCGGGTGTCGCCCACACGGCCGCTTCGACACGCGCCCGTTCCCGCGGCCCCCACGGACAACCGACACTTCTTCATTTTCAAGGTGACTCAAGCCCATGCCGACCCTGTAATCGAATACGCCGGACGTTGAACGACGGGCCGCCGGCGAATGCCGGAGATCTCGCCGCGCTCGTCATAGAGCGGCTGGAAGAGGTGGCGGTTCGGATTCGGACCGGCAACGACAACGGTTGGCGCCCGTACTGGAACGAAGGAGAGCACCGGCGACCCGTCGAACCAAAGTATGAGGACTCCTGCCGGGATGCGCTGCTTGGAGATCTGCGGCCGCGTCTTCCAGGCGAGGCGGACGCGCAACCAGAGGGGCGGTACGCGAACGACAAGCGGGCGGACATTCGCGTCGCCAGCGGTGACTTCCACGTGCCCGTGGAAATCAAGAGGCACTACCATCCCAAGCTCTGGAGTGCGGCTCGGGAGCAGTTGATCGCGAAGTACACGACTAGTCCGGCGACCGGCGGCTATGGAATCTACCTGGTGCTCTGGTTCGGCGAAGCCGCCGGGCGGCAGGTGCCACCGCCCCCGTCCGGAACGCGGCCCAACGGTCCCGACGCGCTGCAAGCGCGACTGGAACAGCTCTTGACGCCGGACGAGAAACTCCGAATCTCCGTCTGCGTCATGGACGTGAGTAGTCCGTGACCCAGTCCAGGTGGCTCCGGCGGACCGTCATGCCTCTTTCACGTCGGTCGCGCCGGCTCTCGCTCAGCATCTTGCGCGGACAGCGTGTATTCGGGCTGCACGGCGGGGTCGGATGGAGGGGGACCACCCCAGATGACAACGTCCGGACACAGGTCCGCTCCGTTCGGCCACGACACCGTACCGCCGTCGATTCCGACTCGTGCGAACATCTCCGGTTGCTCCCGAATCGGATGGAAGACCGGACCGACCAGCAATGGGCCCACGTCGCGCTCAATCGTAGACCCGTCTGTCAGACGGAGCCTGAGGCGGTATCCCGGCAACGGGTTGACCTCTGCTATGCGGAGTAGCGCCATGGACCCTTCACTCGAGCGGCGGAATGGGTGCAAGCGTCCGACCGGACCGGGCGTGATCCCAGTCTGCCCGTAGCTCCCCGCGGTGGGCGGCAGCCCACTCCAGCACCAGCGCGAGCGCCCGGCGCGGCAAGTTGCCTCGCAGCACCTCGAGCGTCTCGATCATGATGAGCGCCTCGTGTCCGGAGTATTGGGCGTGGAAGTGGGGCGGCGCATGATCGGAAAAGAACATCTTGATCACGATGCCGAAGAATCGGCTGATTTCCGGCATTCCGTCCGCCCTCGCCACTGGCCATTCTGCGCTTCAATCGGTCGTTGTTCCTCAATATGGTCGCCCACTCTGCACGGGTCGCTCCACTTCCGCCGGCCCTGGCAAGGCGATCACCGACCGAACAGGCTCTTCGGAATCAGGCCCGTGACCACCTGGGTCAGGTCGACGGCCTCGGCGACGTGGAAGTCGACGGCGATGCTCGCCAGCGACAGCGCCCGGTCGGGGCTGAGGCCGTGCTCGGCCGCGAGGAACGCGACGACCTCCTCGACCGCCCGCTGCAAGGCGCGGTCGAGGTCGAGATCGATGCCCATCAGGATGTAGTGGGTGTGGGTCTCGGCCCTCGGCGCGGTCAGGGTACGGTCCTTGTGCAGCACGAACCGGAACCGCCCGGTCAGCGACTGCTCGATGGCGGTGCCGCTGACCTCGCCGTCCCCCTGGGCGGAGTGCGGGTCTCCCACGTAGAACAGGGCGTCGGGCTGCAGCACCGGGAGATACAGGGTGCTGCCGGCGGTGAGGTCCTTGACGTCGAGGTTGCCGCCGAACCGCCCGGGGGGCCGTGACGCCTGGACCCCCGGCACGGTGACGCCGGGCTGTCCGACCACAGGGTCGGGGGCGACCGCCATGATGCCCATGAACGGGGCCAGCGGCACGTGGATGCCGTCGGCGAAGAGCGCGACCTCGCGGCTGTTCACCACCCCGGTGCGGATGAGGTGCCGGCCCGGCGCGATGTCGCGCTCGCCGTCATCGGGCCGCGAGCCCGGATAGGCGGGCGAGAAGACGCCGCCGGTGGGGCTCGTGTTGTTGATGCCGTAGGGCACCCGGGTGGCGATCTCCAGCACCTGGATCTCGAGGACGTCGCCCGGCTGGGCGTTCCGGACCGCGACCGGTCCGGTGATGACGTGGCCGCTCCGGCCGTCCCGCGGGCGCCCCGCCCGGGACTCCCAGAAGTCGAGCACGTCGGGGAGGATCTCGTCCGGCGTTACCCCGAGCACGCCCAGCGACGCGTCGGGGTGCTCGTCCTGCGTGGCCCCGGCGTGCGTCAGGGTGTCGATGCGCACCGTGTCCCCGGAGTCGATGGTCAGCACCGGCGGCTTGTCCAGGGGGAACCAGCCCCAGCTGACCGTCTCGGGCCGGGACGGCACGAAGTGGTCGCCGTCCTGGGCGGTGGCGACGACGGCGGTACCCGGCCACGCCGCCGTCAACAGAAGGGCCGAAACGCAGGCGAGCACGATACGCGCGCGGCCTCGGATTCGGCGGCCAGACCTCGCGTTCGACCGGTCGGATAGAGGGAGAGTCTCGCCGTGCGCGCGTGCTTGCATCTGTCGTTCCTCCGGGGAAAGCGGTTTGCGCGCGTCAGTCTACCAGGAGTCCGAGCCCGGGCGCGGAGTTCCGCAGGGTCGGGCTGGCGGAGAAGCCGCAGCGCGGCGCGGTCCGGGCTAGAATACCTGGAACACGGTTGACGGCACGGATCGGTAGAGCTTCGAGGAGTCGGTGATGAAAATGCGATTGACCGCGCTCGGGATCGGCATGGTCCTGCTGAGCGCTTCCCTGGGGGCGGCGCAGACCAACTGGCCGCAGTTCCGCGGCGAGACGGCGGGGGTGGTGTCCGACGATCCGGCCCTGCCCGAGCGTTGGGGTCCGGACGAGAACGTGGCCTGGAGAGTCGACGTGCCGGGCCGCGGCTGGGCGTCGCCGATCGTCTGGGGCGATAACGTCTTCGTCCTCACGTCGACGGCGGTCGAGGGCGCCGAGGTGCCCATCCAGCCCATCGAGAACTACCGGGCCCGGTCGCTCGGGGGGACGATGACCGCCGCCTTCATCACCGACGTGGACGAGCCGCTGCGCTGGGTCCTCCTCGCCATCGACTTCGAGACCGGGGAGACCCGCTGGGAGCGCACCCT
The DNA here is from genome assembly GCA_965206705.1 of Vicinamibacterales bacterium. Classification (GTDB taxonomy): domain Bacteria; phylum Acidobacteriota; class Vicinamibacteria; order Vicinamibacterales; family UBA8438; genus JAJEEA01. Next base: position 951,583 of record CBDBKJ010000005.1, read on the forward strand.
GCACGCCGGGGCGCCGGCCCTGCCGACCCACCAGAAGAGCACCTTCGCGTCGGAGACCCCGGTCACCGACGGCGAGCGGGTCTACGTCTACCTCGCCGACATCGGGCTGTTCGCGGTCGACTTCGCGGGCGAGTTGGCATGGTCGGTGCCGCTGGACTGGCTGCCGCGCCGCCAGTGGGGCGCCGCGAGCTCGCCGGTGCTGCACGAAGGCCGGCTCTACGTGGTCAACGACAACGAGGACCAGTCGTGGGTGGCGGCCTTCGACGCCGCGACCGGCGCCGAGCAGTGGCGGGTCGATCGGGACGAAGGGTCGAACTGGTCGACGCCCTTCGTGTGGGAGAACGACGTGCGGACCGAGCTGGTGACCACCGGACAGGGCGGGGTCCGGTCCTACGGGCTGGACGGCGAGCTGCTGTGGCAGCTCAGCGGCATGTCGTCGCTGGTCATCCCGACGCCGTTCTCCGACGACGGTCTGCTGTACATCAACTCCGGCTACGTGGCCGACCAGAACCGGCCGGTGTACGCGATCCGGGCGGGCGCGAGCGGGGACATCACGCTGCCCGAGGGCGCCACCAGCAACGACTACATCGTCTGGTCGCATCCCCAGCTCGGTTCCTACAACCCGTCGTCGCTCGTCTACGGCGGCACCCACTACACGCTGCTCGACCGGGGCATCCTGATGGCCTATGACGCCGGCACCGGCGCCGAGGTCTACCGCCGCCGGCGCATCACCGCGGGGACGCTCTTCACCGCGTCGCCGTGGTCGTACAACGGGAAGATCTTCGCCCTGAGCGAGGACGGCGACACCTTCGTCATGCAGGCCGGCGCGGACTTCGAGGTGCTCGGGCGCAACTCGCTCGACGAGATGACCCTGGCGACCCCGGCGGTGGCCCGCGGCAGCCTGCTCATCCGCACCGCGACGGGCCTCTATCGCATCGCGGAGAGCGGCAACTGACCCGGCGTCGGACGCCGAGAGCGGGTCGGCGTGCGGACGTGAAGCTCGGTCGCATCGCGAAGAGCGGCGACTGACATGGCGGATCGGACGCCGATGGCGGCGGGCGTGGGAGGGAAGGCGATGCGCAGAGCAGTCTTGTTGGCGGTTGGCGTGGGGCTCGTGCTCGGGGCCGGCGCGGATCGCGCCGCCGGTCAGCCGGCCGCCGAAGAGGCCGTCGACCCCGCCGCGGTGCTGGTCGGCCGTCTCGACCTGGAGCAGTACAAGGCCACCATCAAGGGCCTGACCCAATTCGGGGACCGCCGGCAGGGGACCCAGCGCAACCGCGACGCGGTCGACTGGATCGAGGCGTGGCTCGAGGCGGTTGGGTGTACGACCATCGGGCGCGTCTTCTACACCTACGAGGCGCCGCCGCCCCGCCCTCGCCCGCCGCTCCGTGCCGGGAGCACGCGGCCGCCCCTGAACCCGACGGAGCCGACGCCGACCGGGGGCCGCATCGGCCGTAACGGGAACGGTCCGGGAGGCAGCTCCATCTTCGGGTACCGCCGCCGCACCGGCGTCGTCCGCGACCCGATGGCGCAGCCCGACGAGGCGCTGCGGGCGCTGAACCTGGAGGAACCGGTCGACGGCCTGCACTCGCAGGTGTACTGCACGAAGATCGGCTCGACCCGACCCGACGAGATGTACATCCTCGGCGCCCACATGGACGGGCACGGGTTCGGCGAGGCGGCGAACGACGACGGGTCCGGGACGGCCCTCGTCATGGAGCTCGCGCGCATCCTGAACGCTCCCGACGTCCGGACCGAACGGTCGATCCGGTTCGCCCTCTGGAACAACGAAGAGACCGGCCTGAACGGCAGCCGGGCCTACGTCGAGCAGCGGCGCGAGGGGCAGGGCCTCGACGATCCACCGGGGTCCGGCCGCTATCCCGAGCCGCGCTGGCTGGGCATGATCCAGCACGACATGATGCTGTTCGACCATGGCGCGCCCGGTCCCGACGGCGTGGTCAGCCGCGACCAGCGGCCGGAGGCCGACGTGAACATCGAGTTCCAGTCGAACTCGGACCTTGCCGCCGAATCGCGCGATCTGGCCTTCTTCTTCAAGGCCGCCAACGACGCCTACGCCACCGACTATCCCGCCACGGTCGGGCCGCACATGACCAATACCGATTCGACCCCGTTCATGAACGTGACGCCGTCGATCAGCCTGCGCGAGAACGAACGCGGCATGCACATCGGGGCCGGCTGGGACCCCCACTGGCACCAGCCCACCGATCGCTACGGCACGTTCACGGATGACGACTTCCGCCTCGGTCTGAACGCCGCCCAGACCACGCTGGCCGCGATTGTCCAGCTCGCGGGGGCGACCATCGCCGAGCCGTGACGCGCCCGGCGACGATTCAGGGCCGGGAGTGGGCGCCGCCGCACGGCGGCGCTTCCCGCCGGAGGCGCCGACTCCCCGAAGGGTCGGCTTGGCGGCAAGCGAAGCCGCAAGATGACGATTTCCGGACTGGGAGTGTGCGCCGGGGGACGCTCTCGGGCGCAAATGACCGCTCCATATGGCGGTCATACGGCTATCCGTACACCATATGGAGTCCGGTATTTCTGCGGGGCAGTCCTAGAACAACGAGCTGCCGGCCAGCCGCAGGATGAGCTCGATCACCAGCAGGGGAACGAGCACGATCTGCAGCGCGATGAACACCGTGTTCGAGATGAGGCTCACGAATCGGATCCCGCCGCCGGTGTCGGCAGACGCGGACAGCGGCTCGGTCCGCAGCGGGCCGAAGATGGTGCCGACCACGAGCACCAGGGCGAGGATGCCCACGCAGCTCAGTACCGTCATGTGCACCACGTAGTCGGTGGCGAACCGCATGAACAGGGCGTACGGCAGGAGCGCGATGACCAAGAAGATCGCGGTGCCCACTATCCAGCAGTCGTCCGGAGTCCCATTGCTGCGTCTCCGGCCAGCTCCGTGTTCAATTGCTGCGTCTACGCAGTCACCGCAGCGGCTCGGTCCGCAGCGGGCCGAAGTGGTGCCGCGGCACCGGCGAGGATGCCCACGCAGCTCAGTACCGTCATGTGCACCACGTAGTCGGTGGCGAACCGCATGAACAGGGCGTACGGCAGGAGCGCGATGACCAAGAAGATCGCGGTGCCCACTATCCACAGGAGCAGTCGTCCGGCCAGTCCCAATTGCTGCGTCTCAGTCATGTGATCTCCGTTCGCAATCCGCTCGGCCCGTGTTCACACGGTCGTGCCCCAGCCCGCCGGAGACTCCGGCCGGGCGGCCAAGCCTCGAGGGCGTGAATGGAACCGACGGCAATTATACGCATGCCGGCGCGCTTCCGCCGCGGGACGTGTGCCGCGCGGTCCGGCGCCGGTCCGAACCGCTGGCGCCGGACCGCACCCGCCGAGACCGGATGACGGCCGGATTGCCGGCTGATTTACAATGGTCCGCCGCACGGTCGCGGCCACCGCGACGACGCCGTGACGTGGACGATGGCCGGCCGCCGCCGCATCGGCCGCCGGCCGGCCATCGACCAGGCAGTACGGAAGGAGTGGAGTTCAATGCGCGAGAAGTTGGTGACGGTAGCGGGTCTGATCGCGGTTGTGGCGGTTGTGGCGCCCGTCGGGTGGCTCGCCCCGGTGACGGCCGCCGCCCAGTCGGCCGAGACGAGCTGGGTCGTACCCCGCACCCCCGACGGCCACGCGGACCTGCAGGGGGTCTGGGCCAACAACAACGTCACGCCGCTCCAGCGCCCCGAGGCGTGGGCGGGCAGGGAGACCCTCAGCGAGGAAGAGCTGGCGGCCCTGCGGGTGTCGGCCGCAAACGCGGTCGGTGACGGGGATGCGTTGTTCGGCGATCAGCTCGTCCTGGCGGCCATCGAGGGCGTCGAGGCGACCTCCTACGACCCGACGACCGGCAACTACAACCAGTTCTGGATTGCCGACCGGGATTTCAACAATCGGACGTCGCTGGTGGTCGATCCGCCGGACGGTCGAATCCCGGCCGTGACCGCGGAGGCGCAGGAGCGCCGCCGCGCCGCCTTCGAGTACACCCGCGCGCACCCCGCCGACAGCTACACCGACCGGCCGCTGCAGGAGCGGTGCGTCACCTACGGCGTGCCCACGCTGGGGGCGGGTTACAACAGCTACTACCAGATCTTCCAGAATGCGGATCACCTCGTCTTCATGAACGAGATGATTCACGATGCGCGGGTCATTCCCCTGACCGGCCAGCCGCACCTGTCGGAGACGGTGCGGCAGCTGCACGGCGACTCTCGCGGATACTGGGAGGGTGACACGCTGGTGGTCGAGACGACGAACTACTCGTCGGACGCGAACTTCCGCGGATCGTCCGACGGTCTCCACCTGGTGGAGCGGCTGACCCGGGTCGGTCCCCGGACCCTCGACTACGAGCTCACCGTCACCGACCCGACGGTCTGGACCCGGCCCTGGACGGTCCGGATTCCCCTGATGCTGAGCGACGAACCCATGTTCGAGTACGCCTGCCACGAGGGCAACATCGGGATGGACGGGATTCTCGCCGGCCACCGGGCCGAGGAGCGGGCCGAGCAGGCGCAGTAGCCCGGCCGTCGTCGCCTGGCGGCGCCGCCGCCGTCCTGCGGCGTTGCCGCCCCGACCAACTCGCCAGGAGTCTGGCGCCGTCCTGCGGCACAGACTTCTGGCCGGCGCGGCGGAGGCACCCGGGGGGGTGCACGCCATGAAGTGTTCTGCAGTCGCGGTGGGGATTGCGCTGACCGTCTGCAGTCCCCGCCCCGCGCTCGCCCAGTCGCCGGATTCGGAGTACGACGCCGCCATTCGGGAGGTGGCGGGCGAGCCGGAGGTGCGCCACGCCCTCGCGCTCGCGCGCATGCTCGAGCGGACGGCCGACGCCGCCCTGATCGAGCTGACGGAGATTCCCGCCCCGCCGTTCGGCGAGGCAGAGCGCGGCCAGCGGTTCGCGGCCCTCCTGCGGGAGGCGGGGCTTGCCGACGTGACCGTCGACGAGAGCGGGAACGTCCTCGCGCGTCGGGCCGGGGTGGCCGGTCGCGAGACGGTGGCGATTGTCGCGCACCTCGACACGGTCTTCCCCCCCGGCACTGACGTGACCGTCCGCCGCCGAGGCGATCGCCTCCTTGCGCCCGGCATCGGCGACGACACCCGGGGGCTCGTGGTGCTGCTGAACATCGCCGAGGCCCTGGAGCGGGCCGAAATGCGGACGCAGGCCGACATCCTCTTCGTGGGGAGCGTGGGCGAAGAGGGACTCGGCGACCTGCGCGGCGTGCGGCATCTGCTCCGGCCGGACGGACCGCGGATCGATCAGTTCATCGCGATCGACGGCGGCGCCGACCAGGAGGTGATCAACCAGGCCCTGGGATCCCGCCGGTATCGGGTCACGGTCACCGGTCCCGGCGGCCATTCGTGGGGCGATTTCGGCCTCGCCAACCCCGTGCACGCCCTTGCTCGCGCGATCGACTCCTTCGACCGGGCCGCGGCGGCCGTCGCCGGGGTCGGGACCTCGGCCAGCTACAACGTGGGACGCATCGGCGGGGGCACCTCCGTCAACGCGGTTCCCCGCGAGAACTGGGCCGAGGTGGACATGCGGTCGACCGACCCCGGAACCCTGGACCGGTTGGACTCGGTGCTGCAGTCGTCGGTCACGCGGGCCGTCGACGAGCACAACCGGACCCGCGATCGCGGCGCCCCGCTGACGGCCCGGTTCGAGCTCATCGGCGAGCGGCCGTCCGGCGTCGTCGACCCGCGGGCGCCGCTCGTCCGGCGCGCCCTCGCGGTCACCCGCTTCCTCGGCCTGCGGCCGCGTCTCGGGGTCGCGTCGACCGACGCCAATCTGCCGATCGCCGAAGGCATCCCCGCGGTGACCCTGGGGCGGGGCGGGGCCGGCGGCGGCGCGCACTCCCTGGACGAGTGGTGGGCGCCCCGCAATGCCCACATCGGCACGCAACGCGCGCTGCTGCTGCTGCTGGCGTCGGCGGGCGTCGCCCGTTAGCGCGACCTCACGGTCGCGTTGGAAGTTCCGCTGGCGCGAGACTTCTACGGCGCAGGCTCCCAGGAGTCTGCGCCGTAGAACGACGCTCTGAATCTTCATGCCTTCGGCGTGGCCACGCTTCCAGCGTGGCCATGAGGGTTGGTTGGGGCGGCCGGGCCGCAAGGCGGCAGCGGAGCCGCAAGGCGACGTTGTCCGGGTTGGCCTCGCAAGCTGCTGACCGGCGACGCAGACCCATGGTAGTCTCGGCGGATCGTGGAGCCCATGTCTCCCGGAACCCGCCGCTGGCGCCGTCGCGGCGCCCTTTTGCTGTGCCTTATCCTGCCGGCCGGCTGCCGCGCGCCGCTGCCCGCCCCGGCCGGCGAGCAGAACCCCGCCGCTGCCCTCACGAGTCGCGGCCGACCGGCCGATACACCTGATGAATCGTCGCTCGACGTGCGGCTCGACGCGCTGTCGGGCGCCGCGCCGGCGCCCGGCGGCCATCCCCGCAATCCGTTTCGGCTGGAACGGGCGGTGTCGCCGGGGATACCGGAGGACGACGTCGCGGGCGGGAGCCCGGGGGTCCTGCCCGGCGGTGTGGATGGGTGGCGGCCGGCCGGGGAGCAGCCCGCCATCCGGTTTCTCGGCTTTGTCGAGGCCGCCGAGAGCGTCGGTCTCGTGGCTGTCCTGGCCGACGACGGCGGCGTCTATCACGGACGAGTGAACGAGGTCGTCGGAGGACGCTACCGGATCGCCGCGCTCGATCGGACATCGATCGTGATCGAGCGGATCGGAGACGGGGAACGCCGGACCCTCAGGCCGAGTGGATACTGAAGGCCGGCGTCACGAAGGGGGTTCCAGTTGCGTGCCGGCCGCGGTCACTTCTCCGTGCGGGTGCCGTGCGTCGCGATGATCCTGTGCGCGGCGGGGGTCCTGCTATCCGGGTGCGCGACCGACCAGGCGTTCCGCCAGGGCGTCACCGCCGCGCGCGACGGCCAGTGGGACGCCGCGGTCGAGTACTACCGCCGGGCCCTGCAGGAAGCCCCGGATCGCGCCGAGTACCGGATTGCCCTGGAGCGGGCCATGCTGAGCGCCGCGCGCCACCATGCGGCGATTGCGGCGGAGCTGGAAGCGCTGGGGGATCTGGCAGGCGCGCTTCGCGAATACCGGCGCGCGTACGAGTTGGATCCGTCCAACGGGCAGGCCGGCGTCAAGGTCGCGAATCTGCAGCAGACGCTGCGAGAGCAGATGGAGGCCGCGCGGGCGCCGGCCCCCATCGAGGCGATGCGCAATCAGGCGCGCCGCGACACGCGCCCGGCGCTGCTCGATCCGGTGTCGGACGAGCCGTTGGTGATCGAGTTCGCCGAGACGAGCCTGCGCGACGTGCTCGATTTCCTCGGTGAGGCCGCCGGCATCAACGTCCTGTACGACCGGGAGTTCGAGGACGTGACCTTGTCGGTGATGCTGGCCGGCGTCACCTTCGAAGAGGGGATGTCCCGGATTCTGTTGGCGAACGGTGCGTTCTACAAGGTGGTCGACCCGACGACGATCGTCGTCGTACCCGATACGCGGGAGAAGCGCGCGGAGTACGAAGAGCAGGTCATCCGCACCTTCTACGTCTCGCACGGCGACGTGGAAGCGCTGGCGGAGCTGCTCACGGCCATCGTAAGCGTGCCGGACATGCCGGTAGAGCCGCAACTCGTGGCGAACGTCGCGGCCAACGCCATCACGGTGCGGGCGACGGCGCCGGTCGTCGGCATCATCGAGCGGGTGCTCGCGGCGAACGACAAGCCGCGGGCCGAGGTCATCATCGACGTGGAGATCCTCGAGGTCAACCGCGAGCGCGCGAAGCGGTACGGCCTCGACCTGTCGCGCTATTCCATCTCGACGACGTTCTCGCCGGAGGGAGTCCCGGGGGGGAACGGCGACGATTCGTCGTCCGGGTCGTCCGGGCTGTTCAACCTGAGTACGCTGTCCCGCGGCGTCAGCGCCGCGGACTTCTTCGTCGCGGTGCCGACCGCCGTGATCGACTTTCTCGAACAGGACACCCATACCCGGCTCGTGGCGCAGCCGCAGATCCGAGGGCAGGAAGGGGCCGAGCTCACCCTGAATCTCGGGCAGGACATCCCGGTACCGACCACCGCCTTCACGCCGCTGGCCGTCGGCGGCGCGTCTTTCAACCCGCTGACCTCGTTCACCTATCGGCCGGTCGGCGTCATCCTGACGATGACTCCGCGCGTGACCTACGAGAATGAGATCGTTCTCGACCTCGAGGTCGAGAACAGCACGGTAGGGCCGCCGATTCTCGTGGCCGGCCAGTCGCTGCCGACGTTCGGCACGCGCAGGGTCGTGACCCGCCTGCGGCTTCGGGACGGCGAATCCAACCTGCTGGCCGGCCTGCTCAGTCAGGAGGATCGTCAGATTCTGAAGGGGTTCCCGGGCCTGCTGCGCCTGCCCATCCTCAGGCAGCTCTTCTCGGCCAATGACGAGTCGGCGCAATCGACCGACATCGTGATGCTGCTGACGCCGCGCATCGTGCGTTCGCATCAACTGACGCAGGAGGACGTGGGTCCGATCCACATCGGCACGCGGGGCAACCCCGGCTTGACCGGTCCGCCCCCGCGCATCGCGCCGCGTCCGGACGGCGGGCCATAGGATCGTCCCGCGCCCCTTCCGCCCTGGCCCGGAACCTGCCCGCGTACGGATTCGCCCGGAAGCGCGACCGGGTTGGATGTCCGAGCCGGTCTCCAATGCGACGGCCCGCCTGGATTTCGCGGCTTCGAACGCCGTTTCGATCGCCCACCTCGTCACTCCGCTCTCCCCGGCGTGCGACGTGATTCACGCTGATTGGGACGCCGCTGGTCTCTTGGGTTCGCGGTGCTTGCGCCGTGGCTCAAGACCGCCATCCCATGCTATCGTTCGCGCGTGAATCCCGGCAGGCGGGGGTGGGTCGCCGGCGTTGCCGGCGTGGCGATCGCAGCGACGGCGGCAGGCGGGGTCCGGGCTGCCGGCGCCGACGATCTGGAGTTCGCCATCGGACAGGGTCGGGTTACCGTGATCGCGAGCGGCGTCCCGCTCGGCGACGTCCTGGCCGAATGGGCGCGCGCCGGGAACACGCGGTTCGAAGGCGTGGGAGCGCTCGGCGCGTTGCCGGTGTCGCTTCACCTGGAGGGTGTCGCCGAGCGAGAGGCGCTGCGACTACTGCTGCGGCCGGCGGCCGGTTTTCTCGCGGCCCCGCGGGCGCGGCAGGTCCCCGGTGCGTCCATCTACGACCGGGTCAAGATCCGCGCCGCAAGCCGTGCTCCGCAACCGGCTCCGGCGGGTGCATTGCGCGAGCGCCGCCAGCCGCCGGGACCCGTACGCGAGGCGCCTCCGGCGCTGTCCGCGGCGGACCAGCGCGAGCGGCTGCAGCGGTTGCTCCGGCCGGGCGCGGCCGGCCGGACGGTGGCCGACCCGCCCGCGGAGGCACCGCGTGGGCCTGCGGTGTACGCGCCCACCACGCCGCGCCCCGGGATGGTGGTCGATCCGGGTCTTCCGGATCCGCCGTAGAGACGGGAGGGCAGCCCGACCCGGCCCGAAGCTATGATTGGATTGGAGGGGGCAGCCGGCCGGGCGTCGGATCGAGACCGCGCGGACGGGCGGCTGTTCCAGCGATGACCGCTTTCGTCGAGGATGGAGGTTTGTGATGAGAAGAATGCGTGGTTCGGGGTTCGCGGCGGCCCTGGTTCCGGCCCTCTTCGCCGGTGTCGTCTATCTGCAGGCCAATGCCCAGACCGCTCCGGAGCGGCAGCCGCTCATCACCGAGGCCCTCGTCGACGCCGAGAACGCGACGCTGACCATCAACGGCTACGACTTCGCGGGCGAGGTCCCGACGGTGACCCTGGGGATGACGGCGCTGCCGGTGCTGTCGGTGACCGGGTCGGGGGTGGTGACGGGGCTGCCGGAGCTTCTGCCCGGCACCTACCTGCTGGCGGTCACCTGGACCGACGGTGCGGGCGCGGTGTTCTATCCGACCCTGGGGGCGGTCGGCCCGGCGGGGCCGCGGGGGCCGCAGGGCGAGCCCTCACCGTTCGTGTCGATGGGGGCGACTTTGCCGTCCGCGCCGATGGCGTACGGTGGAGACGCGGCCGTCGACGGCGACCCGGCGATTTCGTCGGCCCACGCCGGCCATGTGAGCAATACGCACTTGGGCGCGAGGTCGCTGACCAGTGTGACGGACGGCACGGGCAATACCGCGGTCGGCTACCAGGCGCTCCAAGATCTGACCAGCGGCAAAGACAATGCCGCTTTCGGCCGCCGGTCCCTGTACAAGCTGGTCGACGGCAACAGCAACCTGGCCGTCGGCGCCGTCACCATGACGAATGCGATAGACGCATCCTCCAATACGGCCATCGGCAGCGAGGCGCTGAGGGACACTGAGTCCGGCGAGGGCAACGTCGCTATCGGGACCCAGGCGCTCCAGAACAACCAGGGCGACCGGAACATGGCCATCGGCCGACAAGCTCTCTACGGCAGCACGACCGGCTCGAACAACATCGCATTGGGGTACAGGGCCGGCACCAGGAACAAAACGGGCAGCGACAACGTGTACATCGGCACCGAGGGCGAGGACGGCGAAGAGGGGGTCATCCGCATCGGCACCGAGGACACCCACACCAAGACGTATCTGGTGGGAGAGGTCGTCGGCAACATCGTCGCGGTGTACCAGTAGCTTGCTTCCGCGGTAGCGAGGATCGATTGCCATGGCCCTTATCGGACACGTTGCCGGACCGTCGGCGGGGCCCGGCGGCCGGCGGGCCCCGCTGGTTGGCGGGCGCCGGCCCGCGGTGCTCGCCGGCGTCCTGCTGACGGCGTTGGCGGCGGGCGAGGCGGCGGGGCAGCCCGGCGGCCTCTTCCGGGCGGTGGCGCCGGCCGGGGTGGCCGTCGCTCCCGGTTCTCAGGCCCCTTCCGACTCCATCACACTGCGGCGGCGTCTGGTGTCCATCGACTTCGAACAGCTGACGCCGCCGGTGGACGCGGCCGCCGCGGGCGTGGCCGCCGCTGCCGCGCCGTCCGGCGTGCTGCGGCTGAACCTGTTCGACGACGCGTCGTTCACGGGCCTCGTCGAGAGCGTGGCGCCGACCTTCTCGGGCGGCTACTCGCTGGCGGGCCAGCTGGCCGGCGTGGCGATGGGCACGATGACGCTGGTGGTGAACGGCGAGGTGGTCGCGGGCACGGTGCGGACGCCGGAGGCGACCTACCGCATCCGGCCGGCGGGGGCGGGGCTGCACGCGGTCAGCCAGATCGACCCGGCGCGGCTGCCGCCGCTGGGAGAGCCGATTCCCCGCCGGCAGGAGGAAGACGATCTCCTGCCGTTCGAACCCGAGCGCGGCGGGCCGCCGCCGCGCTGACCGCCGCCGCCGCGCTGACCGCCGCGTCCCTCGTTGCCGAAGGCCACACCGGCAGCCTTGGGGTCGTCGGCTAGAACATCGGCATTCCCCTGCATCGACAGGTACGCCCGCCGGTTGTCTCCCGTGCGTCACGGTACGCCCGTAGATCCCCGGCGATGAGACCCTCCTGGATGACCATCGGAAGGAAGCACCCGCCAGCCCGCACGGCGGCGCTGGTCGTCGCGGTCTTCTCGGCCGCCTTCGCGGCCGGCGCGTCGGCGCAGGACGGCGCCGCGTCCGATCGGGCGGCGCTCGAGGCGCTCTACGACGCGACCGGGGGCGCGGAGTGGACGGACGGCACCCACTGGAAGACGCCGGCGCCGGTGGGCGAGTGGCACGGTGTGACCGCCGACGCGGCCGGCCGCGTCACGGGACTGGACCTGGGTTACAACGGTCTGGCCGGCCCACTCCCGCCGTCGTTGGGCAGCCTCGACCGGCTCCGGTGGCTGGACTTCGAAGGCAACGACCTGACCGGCCCGATTCCCGTCGCCCTGGGAGGCCTGGCCAACCTCGGGTCGCTGTCCCTGGCCAGGAACGCGTTGACCGGCGGGGTGCCGGCGCGGCTGGGAGACCTCGCGCAGCTCCGGCGGCTGGACCTCTCCTGGAACGACCTGACCGGTCCGATCCCGGGTGCGCTGGCCGGTCTGGCGAACCTCGAGTCGCTGGACCTCCGCTGGAACGGGTTGACAGGCTCGGTGCCGGCGTGGCTGGGGAGCCTCTCCCGCCTCCGGTTCCTGATCCTCGACGTGAACGCGCTGGCCGGTCCGATCCCCGACGAGCTCGCCAACCTGGCGGACCTGGAGGAGCTGGACATCTCCTCGAACCGGTTGACCGGGACCCTGCCCCGGCGTCTGGCCCGGCTGCCGCGGCTCGCGCGGCTGGACATCATCGTGACGGCGGCGTGCGCGCCCGCCGACGCGGCGTTCCAGGAGTGGCTGGCCACCATCGACTTCTCCGGCGACACGTGCAATCGCCCTCCCGAGCCTGTCGACACGATCGCGGCCCAGGCGCTGGCCGAGTCGGGGCCGGCCCTCGGCGTGTCGGTCGAGGCCTATTTCAGCGACCCGGACGAGGATCCGCTGACGTACTCGGCCGTGTCCAGCCACCCCGGCACGGTCACCGTGCTCGTATCGGTCGACACCGTCTGGCTCGCGCCGGGGGCCGCGGGGACGGCGACGGTGACGGTGACCGCGCGCGATCCCGACGGTCTGAGCGCCGACCAGACCCTGTCCGTGACCGTCGACGCGTCCGCGGGTCCGCAGGGCGACCGCGAGGTGCTCGAGGCGCTCTACGACGCGACGGGAGGCCCGGACTGGAAGGACGACACGAACTGGAAGACGGAGGCGCCGCTGAGCCGGTGGCACGGGGTGACGACGGACGCCGCCGGCCGCGTCACGAGGCTGGAGCTCGACGACAACGGCCTGGTCGGCTCGATCCCGCCCGCTCTCGGCAGTCTGGGGAGACTCGAGAGGCTGGACCTCGGCGAGAACGGGCTGGCCGGTCCGATCCCGGGCGAGCTGGGCAGCCTGGAAAGGCTCGGATGGCTGTACCTCGACGACAATGCGTTGGCCGGCCCGATTCCCGACGAGCTGGCGAGCCTGACGAGCCTCGAGAGGCTCTTCCTGCGCTCGAACGCGCTCACCGGCCACGTTCCGGCGTGGCTCGGAGACCTCACCCGGTTCCAGGTGCTGGACGTCGGCTGGAACGATCTCACGGGTCCCATCCCCGCCGAGCTGGGACGCCTGGCGAGACTGCAGTTGCTGGGTCTCTTCGGGAACGCGCTGACCGGCAGGATCCCGAGCGATCTGGGGCGCCTGGTGAACCTCCGGTGGCTGTACCTGCACGGCAACGAGTTGAGCGGCCCGGTCCCCGCATGGTTGGGAGACCTGACCCTTCTGCGGCGGCTGTACCTCAGCGACAATGACCTGAGCGGGCGGATCCCGGGTGCGCTGGGAGGTCTCGCGGACCTGGAGCATCTGTACCTTCACGGGAACGGGCTGGCCGGCGCGATACCGGGTGCGCTGGGGAACCTGTCGAACCTGGAGAGGCTCTATCTCTACGACAACGCCCTGACCGGCGGCGTCCCGGACGAGCTGGGACGCCTTTCGAACCTCGAGAGGCTGGACCTGTCCTACAACTGGGGCCTCTCGGGACCGCTCCCGCCCCGCCTGCGCCTGCCGAGCCTCGAGGTGCTGGACCTTCTCGTCACCCGGGCGTGCGCGCCGGCCGCCTGGGAGGGCCGGCTGGAGGAGGTCGACTTCATCGGAAGGGTGTGCCGGGACGAGACGGACGTGACCATCGACGTGGCCGTCGTCTACACGCGGGCCGCCCGCGAGGCGGCGGGCGGCGCCGCCGCGATCGAGGCCGAGATCGACCTCCTGATCGCCGAGACCAACCAGGCCTACGCGGCGAGCGGGGTGGGCCATCGCGTGGCCCTGGTGGAGAGGTCCGAGGTGTCGTACGACGGGACCGGCGATGGTCTGGTCGACATTCGCCGTCTCCTGAATCCGTCGGACGACCACCTCGACGAGCTGCACGACCTGCGCGACCGGGTCGGGGCTGATCTCGTGCACCTGATCGTCGCCGAAGCCGAGGACATCTGCGGTATAGCCCAGCGCCCCGGCGCCTTCAGCCTCACCCCCCACGGGTGCGGCGGCCGGTCGTTCGCGCACGAGCTGGGGCACAACCTGGGGCTCCAGCACGATCGGTACCAGGTGCACCACCTCGAAGATGGCGTCTCGGCGCATCCCGCCTACGGCTACGTGAACCAGCGCGGGGTCGCGGCGGGGGCCAGGCGGCCCACCCGCTGGCGGACGATCATGGCCTACCATCGCCAGTGCTCCGACGCCTACGCCGGCTGCTCGTCGCCGCTCCGCTTCTCGAATCCGGACCAGCGCTACAACGGCGACCCGCTGGGCATCGCCTTCGGCGGCGGGTCGGGGGTGACCGGCCCGTCCGACGCGGTCGCGGTCCTGAACGCCACGGGGCCCGCCGTGGCCGAGTGGCGGGACCACGTCTACCGCGGTCCCAACCGGCCGCCGGCCGCGGCAGGCACCCTGCCGGACCGGAGACTGGGGCTCGGCGACACGCTCGACGTGGACGCGTCGCAGGCGTTCGTCGACCCCGACGGCGACGCCCTGAGCTACACGGTGTCCTCTTCGGCGCCGGGTGTGGTGACGGCTCGCGTGGCGGGGGGCCGCGTAACGCTGACGGCGATGGGCGCTGGCGCGGCGGCGATCCGGGTGACGGCGGCCGACCCCGGCGGTCTGACCGCGTCGCAGTCGTTCGTGGTGCTGGTCGGCGCCAACCGCCCGCCGGCGGCAGTGGGCACGCTACCGGACGTGCGGCTGCCGGATCTGGGCGCCACGTTGGACGTGGACGTGTCGCGGGGGTTCGACGATCCCGACGGCGACGCCCTGACCTACGTTGCGTCTTCTTCGGCGCCGGAGGTGGCGACGGCGAGTGCGGCCGGCACGCGCGTGACCCTCGCGGCGGCCGGGCTGGGCAGGGCCGAGATCGAGGTGACGGCGACCGACTCCGGTGGCCTGAGCGCGACGCAGTCGTTCGTGGTGCGGGTGACGGCGCCGTTCACCGACGACCCCATCCGGCCCGGCGAGACGCCCATCAAGGCGGTCCACTTCACGGAGCTGCGGACGCGGATCGACGTCCTGCGGAGCGAGGCGGGGCTCGGGCCGTTCGCCTGGACCGATCCGGTACTGACGGCGGGGGTCACGCCGGTCCGGCTCGCGCACCTGCTCGAGCTGCGGGCGGCGCTCGCCGCGGCGTACGCGGCCGCCGGGCGGGCGGCGCCCTCATGGACCGACGCGGCGCCGGTGGCGGAGACGACCCCGATCCGGGCTGCGCATCTCGTGGAGTTGCGCGGCGCGGTGCTGGCGCTGGAGTGAAGTGCTGCGGCAGGCGTCCCGCCGGCCGTCCGACGCCCGCGGTTGCCGGGTGGCGACAACGCCGGGTAGCGGACGGTGAGAGCGGGCGCCGCCGGGACAATGGCGGCGCCCGCTCCCGAAACGTGCTGGCGCGACCTAACTAACGGTCGCGTTGGAAGTTTCGCTGGCGCGAAACTTCTACGTCGCAGGCTCCTGGCGCGACCTAACTAACGGTCGCGTTGGAAGTTTCGCTGGCGCGAAACTTCTACGTCGCAGGCTCCTGGCGCGACCTAACTAACGGTCGCGTTGGAAGTTTCGCTGGCGCGAAACTTCTACGTCGCAGGCTCCTGGCGCGACCCTACGGTCGCGTTGGAAGTTTCGCTGCCGCGAAACTCCAACGGCGCAGGCTCCTAGCGGTAGCTGTCGATCGGCGGCAGATGCGCGCCGGTCAACTCGTCGGTCGGCATGTCGCCGGCCACGGCGGGCATGCGGAGGGTGCCGATGCCGTCGATGCTGGCCTCGATGACCTCGCCGGGCTGCAGATAGCGGCTGCCGGTGCGGGTTTCGGCCGAGCCGGCGGCGGTGCCTCCGGACGTGCCGTTGTTGATCACGTCACCGGGGTGCAGCGTGATGATCGACGACGCGTACTCCACGATTTCCCACAGGGAGTGAATCATGTCGCCGGCCTGTGCGTCCTGCAACGTCGTGCCCCCAACGCTGAGGGTCTGGCGCAGGTTCTGCATGGGATCGCCGTAGAACTCCTTCGGCACGATCCAGGGGCCCTGCGGCGCGAACGTGTCGTGGCCCTTGCCGACGAACCAGTCCGAGCGGGTGGCGTTGCCGCCGGGGGGGCGGCCGCCGCGATCGGAGACGTCGATCGAGACCGTGTAGCCGAAGATGTAGTCCTGCGCACTGGTGGCCGGCACGTACTTCGCGGTTCGGCCCACCACCGCGGCCAGCTCGACCTCCCAGTCGGTGCGGTTGCGGCCATACGGGATCACGACGGGGTCGCCGTTCCCGACGACGGCGCCGCGGCTGGGCTTGAGAAACAGATAGGGCACGCCGCGTTCTTCGCGACGCCGGAGCTGTTCGGCCGCCCGCTGCTCGGCGCTGGCGCCTTCGCTAACGTGGCTGTAGAAGTTGACCGCGGCGTTCAGGATCTTGCCCGGATACATGATCGGCGGGCGGGTCCGCAGTTCCTCCACGTCGTAGACGAAGTCGGCGCGGTCGTCGCCCAGCCCGTTGGCGACCACGTCGTTGACGATCTCGTACAGCCGGTACTTCAGGCCGTACTCGTAGCGGCCGATCAGCTCGATCATGTCTTCCGGCATCGGAACCGTCGGGTAATCGGGGTTCGCCTCGAGCGCCAGGTTGGCGACCTCGATGTCGATCACCAGGCTGTCCCGCAGCACGACACCGACGTGCGGCACGCCATGGATGTCGAAGGTGCCGACCTTGAACGGCTCGACGGGGGTCACGTCCGTTTGAGCGGAGGCCGCCCCGGCGTATCCGAACGCCGCGAGCAGGCCCAGAATCAGAATTCGTCGCATGCAAGTCCTCGTTTCCTCGAATCGGGGCCCAGTGGCCCGGTTGGTGGCAAGGGCCCCGTTGTACTAGCCGAACCGGGGGCTGTCAAGCGGCAGGGTGCGACCCCGTATACTGATTCACGATTCGGGCGCGGGGTTCTGCGAGCGAGGGAGGGGCCGTTGGGTTCGACTCGGGGGACCGGAGCCTGCGCCACGGGACGGCGCGGATTCCCGGCGGGGTGCCTGGGCGGGCAGCGGAGCCGCAAGGCGACCCTGCTCGGGCTCGGGTGGGTCCTCTGGGTCTCCTGCTTCGGGGCGGGCGTGATCGCCGCGCAGGACGCCGGCGAGGGGGCGGCCGCGCTGCGGGTGTTTCTCGACTGCAATCGATGCGATTTCGACTACCTGAGGCGGGAGATCACCTTTGTGAACTACGTTCGCGACCGCTACGACGCCCAGGTGCACGTGCTGGTCACGACCGAGAACAGCGGCGGCGGCCGTCTCTACACCCTGGATTTCATCGGTCTCGAGGAGTTCGCGGATCGGGGCATCAGCTACACCTACTCGGAGAGCCGCACAGACACCGACGACGAGACGCGCGAGGGGCTCGCCCAGGTCCTGCGGGTCGGGTTTCTCCACTACATCATCGACACCCCGATGGCCTACGACATCGAGATCGGGGCCGGGCGCGGGGAGGGAGGCGAGACGGGTTTCGGGGGTTTCGCGATGGGGGGGCGCCGCCCGGTGATGGCCCAGCCGGACGACGATCCGTGGAACTTCTGGGTGTTTCGTCTCAGCACCAATGCCCGGGTGTCCGGCGAGTCGTCCCGGCAGCAGCGCAACTTCAACGGGTCGGCGTCGGCGAACCGCACCACCGAGGAGTGGATCGTCCGGGCGGAGTTCGAGGGCTCGTACCGGGAGACGGTGACCGAGCTCAGCACCGGCGACTTCACCGACGTACGGACCCGTTATGAGCTGGACGGACAGCTCGTGAAGAGCCTCGGAGACCACTGGGGGGCGTCGATCCGGGGGGGATCGAGCGGGTCGACGTTCCTGAACCAGGACCGGCGGATTCGGGCGCTTCCGGGCATCGAGTTCAACGTGTTCCCGTACTCCGAGTCGTCCCGCCGGAGCCTGACGTTCGCCTACGAGATCGGGGTCGAGTCCTTCGACTACCTGGAGGAGACGATTTTCGGGAAGACCGAGGAGACCCTGGCCGCGCAGGAGGCCGAGATCACGTTCGACGTGGAGCAGCCGTGGGGGGACAGCCGGGTTCGCCTGCGCTACAACAGCTACGTGAACGATCTGAGCAAGTACAGTACGTCGGTGTTCGGGAACCTGTCGTTTCGGGTCGTGCGGGGGTTGTCGGTGTTCGCCAGCGCGAGCACCGAGCTGGTGCGCGACCAGGTGTATCTCTCCCAGCAGGAGCTGACCGACGAGGAGATCCTGATCGAGCGGCGGCAGCTCGCCACCGATTCGCGGTATCGTGTCTCGTTCGGATTCAGCTACACGTTCGGGTCCATCTTCAACAACGTCGTGAATCCGCGGTTCTAGGCATGTGCGCAACAGTGCCGGCGCAGACGCCTGGCAGGGACGGCTGGGCGGCAACGGGAGCCGCAGTCGACGTTTTTCAGGCTGGGGCATGAACCAAATCTACGTCCTTCACGAGAACGACGAATGGGTCGAGCCGTTGCGCACCGCCCTCGACGCGCGCCGGCTGCCGTTCGACGAGTGGTTCCTGGACACGGGGGTCGTCGACTTCGGGACGCCGCCACCCGACGGCGTGTTCTACAACCGGATGAGCGCCTCGTCCCACACCCGGGGCCACCGGTTCGGACCGGAGTACACGGCCGCGGTGCTGGCGTGGCTCGAACGCCACGGCCGGCGGGTGCTCAACGGCAGCCGGGCGCTGCAGCTCGAGATCAGCAAGGTCGCGCAGTACGCGGCCCTGGACACGCACGGCGTACGCACGCCCCGCACCGTGGCGGTGGTGGGGCGCGAGGAGATCGTCGCGGCGGCGTCGTCGCTGCCGCCGCCGTTCATCACCAAGCACAACCGCGCCGGGAAGGGTCTCGGGGTGCGGTTGTTCCATGACAGCGACGCCCTCGCCGAGTACGTCCGGGGCCCCGGGTTCGAGCCGTCGGTGGACGGCGTGACCCTGCTGCAGGAGTACATCGAGTCTCCCGACGCCACTATCACCCGGGTCGAGTTCGTCGGGGGCCGCTTCCTGTATGCCGTCGAGGTCGACACGAGTCAGGGCTTCGAGCTGTGTCCGGCCGACGCGTGCCGGGTCGACGACGCCTTCTGCCCGGCCGGTGACGCGGGGGCGTCGCTGTTCCGCATCGTCAGCGGGTTCGAGCATCCGCTCGTGGCGCCCTTCGAGCGGGTGCTGGCCGCCAACGACATCCACATCGCGGGTGTCGAGTACATCGTCGACCGGAACGGAACGGCGTATGCCTACGACATCAACACGAACACGAACTACAACAGCGAGGCGGAGCTGGCCGCCGGGGTGTCCGGCATGGGCGCCATCGCCGACTGTCTGGGACGGGAGCTGGGGGCGCTGCGGCGGGCCGCCTCCTAGCCGGAAGGTCGTTGCCCGCGGGGCCGACCGCCGCCCGGCCAACCCTGCCGGGAGCCCGCACTGCTTTGCAGCGCAGCGTCCCGGCCCGGGAATCGTCGCCCGCGGCTCCGATTGGCGCGTAACCGGCCCTGCCGGGAGCTTGCACCGCTACACGCCGCGGACAGCGCCCCGCGATCGCGGGGCGGGGACGTCATGACCGGTTCCTGGATGCGGCAGCCGCAGCAGGTCCGGCTGCGGCGGGTCCTCTTTCAGATCCACCTGTGGACCGGGCTCGCGATCGGGCTCTACGTGGTGATGATCAGCCTGACCGGCACCGTGCTGATCTACCGGAGCGAGCTTCGGCAGCGTTTCGATCCGCAGCCTCGCCCGGTCGCGGTGTCGGGACCGCGGCTGAGCCCCGAGGAGCTGATCGACATCACCCGGCAACGGTTCCCCGACCATGCGGTCGAGGTCTGGACGAACCCGGAGGACCCGTCGCTCGCGGTCACGATGTCGACCCTGCGCGAAGGCGAAGCCCGGCAGCAGTACTTCTTCGAGCCGTACACCGGCGACTACCTCGGGAACGCCCTTCCGGCGGGCTGGCGGTTCACCACGTGGCTGCTCGACCTGCACGACAACCTGCTGGCGGGTGGCGGCGGGCGGGCCGTCAACGGCATCGGGGCCATCCTGCTGACCCTGCTCGGCCTGACCGGCGCGCTCGTCTGGTGGCCGGGCGTCGCGGGTTGGCGCCGCGCCCTTCTCGTCGACTGGCGCGCTTCCTGGCGGCGGCTCAACTGGACCCTCCACGGCGCCCTCGGCATCTGGACGGTGCTCTTCCTGGTGATGTGGGGCGCGACCGGCATCTACCTCGCGTTCCCTGCCCCGTTCGGGGCGGTGGTGGACTACCTCGAGCCGTTCGACGAGAACTTCAACCCGCGGCTCGGCGATACCATCCTCTACTGGTTCACGGCGCTGCACTTCGGCCGGTTCGGCGGCTGGACCACGAAGCTCGCGTGGACGGTGGTGGGGTTGGTGCCGCCGGTGATCTTCGCGACGGGGGTGGTGATGTGGTGGACCCGCGTGATCCGGCCCCGGCTGGCTCGGAATCGCTGAGACGCGGGGGGACGGTGTAGAATCTGCACTAGACGAACCGAGCGGAGCGCGTCCGGGTACGAGGCGACGCGACGAGGAAACGGGGGAGGAAGACATGATCGGAACCAATACCCGCGGCCGGGGAACGACTGGTCGGTTCCTGCGGTCGGCGGTGGGTGCGGCGCTGGTGATCGCCTCCAGCGTTTCGCTGGCGTTCGCCCAACCCGGCGTCGATCCGTCCGAGGTGCCCGACCTCGACGGCGTGTGGAACGGGGGCGGCGGGGTCCGGCCCGTCAACGGCCCGAACATGCCGTGGGTGCCGGGCGAGAACTTTCCGGTGTTGAACGAACGCGCGGTCGCCTTTCAGTCGGTGTTCGACGAGGCGATCGCCCCGAAGTACGACTGCGTCCCCTCGGCGTCGCCGGCGCTGCAGTACGACCCCTACATGATGGAGTTCACGCAGTGGCCCGACCGGGTGCTGTTGCGCTACGAGAAGGACGACCAGATTCGGACCGTCTGGCTCGACGGCCGCGACCCGCCGGCCAACGAGTTCACGGTCCAGGGCTTCTCGGTCGGCCACTACGAGGACGGCTCCCTCCACGTCGAGACGACGAACTTCGTCTTCGACATCACCGGCTTCGACGACTACAACGGCATTCCGTCGTCGCAGCAGAAGAAGGTGACCGAGCGCTACTGGCGGGAGGGCGACGAGCTGCGAATGACCCTGACCGTCGAGGACCCCATGTTCCTCCGCGAGCCGACCTCCTACACCACCCGGTGGCTGCCGGGGCCGGAGGGCTACAAGCTGCAGCTCTACGGCTGCGACGCCGAGCAGGCGGGGCATCCCCGCCGGTTCCTGATTCCGAAGTATCGGTAAGTCCCGTTGTCGAGTGAAGTTCCAGTTCCGAGGAGGACGTTGTGAAGGCTATCTTGTGGATTGCAGCGGCGGCGTTGCTGGTCGCGATGGCGGTGCCGACGATCGCCCACCATGCGAGCGCACCCTTCTATGACCCCGAGAAGCGGGTCGAGGCGGTCGGCGAGGTGACCCGGTTCGTGTTCCGGAACCCGCACTCGTTTCTCTACGTCGACGCGCCCGCCGACAACGGCGAGACGGTCCACTGGGAGATCGAGATGGGCGCGGCGGTCTCCATGAGTCGCCGGGGCTGGACGACTCAGTCGATCCAGGCCGGCGACCAGATCAAGGCGGTGGGGCAGCCCTCGCGCGCCCCCGGCACGTTCGGCATGTGCTGCGCGGAGCTGACGAACCCCGACGGCACGCCGATCCAGCCGTAGCCGAGTGGATGACGAGCCCGCGCCGCCTCGGCCGACTGCCGGGCGCGGCGCGGGAACCGTCCGTTCATCGCTGACCCGAGACAGACCTGCGGCCGAGGGTGTCTTCTGTTCCGAGCGATCCGCGGGCGGCTCGGGCCAGTTCGGAACCGTTGCCTCCGGCTCCGCTTGCCGCCAACCTGGATGCTGTCGGGTAGTTTGCACCGCTTCTACGGCGCAGGCGGTTCGTTCGATCCTGCCTCCGCCGCAGCCGCGGCGTCCGGCGGGTACCAGAAGCGGGAATGGCAGCTCTCGCACGCCGCGTCGAGACGGTCTCCCGACTCGAGAAGCGCGTCGACGCTGCGAGCCTTCACCGCGTCCAGCACCACCACCCCGGCGTCGTGCAGCTCGCGGCCCGACCGCAGCCAGGCGTCGTACTGCGCGTCGACCCGTATCGCGATGTCCGCGGGCTCGAGGTCGATGCCCGGCAGCTCCGACACCGAGTCGGCCCCGGCGATGGGCCGGCCCTCGATCTGCAGCAGATTTCCCGCCTCGAGCAGCCGCACCGCGTGGTGCTCCAGGGCCAGCCAGTCGTCGTCGCTGTCCGGCACCTCCTGCTCGATCCCCTCCGGGGTCGACGTGATGACCACCGCGTCCCAGACCGCGTCGGCGGCCGGGTCGATCACCGAGCGCATCAGCTCTTCGACCGTGGCGGTCGGCTGAAAGTCCGGCCGCGGGCCGGGATCTGGCTCGGGGGCGTCGGCGGCGCAGGCGGCAACGCCGGCCAGGGCCAGCACCAGCGCAATGCGCGGCATCAGTCTGCGTGGGCGCGGTGTCGAAAGAGGCACCGTGGTCGGTGGCGTCATCGGGGTCTCGCGGGGGCTCCGGGTGGGCTTCCGGCGGTTCCACGTTCGCCCAGTCTAGCCCGGATTTCTCACAGCTCGTCGAGATCGGGCCTGATGCGGCGCGGCTGGGGTTCCGGGCGGCCATATCGGACGCCGGCGGTGGTCTGGATGTGGGCGACGACGTGCGCGTGGCGCCAAAATCGGCCCGGTAAGCACACCACACGCGAAAGGACCCCGTGTCCCCCTGCAGTCGTGAACGTATGCCGCCACCTGGCCGACCGTCAGGCCGGGTCGGGCGGCGAGCGCAAACGTTGAGCGGCCATGATGAACAGATCGGCGTCGGGCGCCAGCTCGGACAGCGCCACCCAGATGCACCGCACGGTGACGCGGACGTGGGCGCCGATCTTGAGCAGCCGCAGCCGTAGCGTATCGCATTGGGCGCGGGCGAGCCGGGTGCCCGCCAGCCCCCGGTCGCGGAGCTGCTGGAGCAGGACATAGGCCAACGTGGCCCAGTACAGGCGCAGTTGGTTGGCGCGCAGCGTCGCACTGCTGGTCCGGTCGGCAAACAGCGCCAGTTGCTGTTCCTTGATGCGGTTCTCCATGTCCCCGCGGGCACAGTAGAAATCCTCATACAACGCCTGCGCCGCCAAGGTGTCCGGCGGCAGCGATGTCACCACGAAGCGTGGATTGGCGCCCGCGGGCAGATGCTCGGCCTTGCCGACCACCCGGCGCTCCCGGCTCCAGCTCTTGCGCGTGCGATAGCGGAAGTCCGCAAACACCCGCGCGGCCACCCCGGTTTCCTCGCACTGCGCCTGGGCCTGCGCCAGTTCGGGCGCGATTTGTTCCTTCAACCGAACGTTCTTCGCCAAGCCGATGACGTAGTCCACCGCATGCTCTTCGCACCAGTTCAGCAGCTCGTCTCGGCAGAACCCCGAGTCCCCCCGAACCACGATGGGGACCGACGGCCATGCCTGCCGCACCCGCTCCACAATCCGCGCCAACTCGTCCACCACGCCCGCCGCCCCGTCGATGTTCGAGGGCCGCAACCGCGAGCAGAGCACATGCGCCCCGCAGAAGATATACAGAGGCAGATAGCAGTAGTTCCCGTAGTACCCGTGGAAGAACCGTCCTTCCTGCTGACCGTGCAGCGGATCGTCCGTCGCATCGACATCCAGCACGATGCGCGCCGGCGGCGTCGGGTGCGACTCGATGAACACGTCTACCAGCAGGGCGTCGAGCGCCGCTTCGTCATAGGTCACCTTCTTGTACCGGTCAGCCTCGGCGTCCTTCGGCCCGACCAGCAGCCGGTTCAGCGTGCTCTTCCCCGCCAGCGCGGCCCCCCGTCTGACGGCCGCGGTTCTCGCCCGTCGGGTCCGCCGAACAGCCGCCAACAGCGGGTCCCGCCGCAGGGTGTCATGGTCGTTCAGATCTTCGTAGCCCAACGCGACGGCCTCACACGCTGGGTCACCAAGTCCTCGACCGTGTGTTCGATCAAGCTTGGGTCCCGGTAGTCCTGGAAGCACTGCGCCGCGCGCCGGCACACGTCGGTGCACCTTTCAACCGCCCGCAGCAGCAATGCCCCGGCATTGGAAGTGATCGTTCCGCCCTCGAAGCTGGCGACCAGCCGACGACGACCGACCCGAGGAAACTCGCTGGGGTGGCTTCCGTACACTGTGTCGACAAGGGGCTTCCATGGCTTGAAGGCCACAACAACACTTTACGCCATTACGGGCAGTCTCGCCCAGTCTAGCCCACGTACCGCTTCCGGGCGCCGCCGCGCGAACGCACGGGCGCCCGACTATTCGCCATCTGCCGCCGCCAGATCGGTCAACCCGCGCAGAGCGATCAGGTCGTCGAGGTCCAGCGAGCGTCCGCGTCGTGTCTCATCGGCGACCAAACGAGCGAATCCGACGTTACGTTTATTAGATGAATCATTATTCATTTAAATGTGTCGGGCGACATTTCCCCACCGGCTGACGGGTGTTCGCAGTCAGTTGGAGTGACCTCCGACACCTTGGTGCTGGCCGCCTTGGAGACGGAGCGACGAGGTCCTACGGGCAGCGGAATCTGTCTTCCAGCGCCCGAAGCACGAGCTCGACGTCGGGTTCGCCGCGTTCCTGGGGATGCTGGTCCAGATACCGGAGCACCCGGTAGACGGTCTGGGCGATGGTGGTCCCCCGCGGCACGCAGACCCTGTCCGGCATGAACGACTGGGCCGCGATGACGACGCCGCGGACGAGGCCGGCGCAGTACCCCATGCCGAACGGGTCCTGGTTGAACGTGTCCTCGCGCCCTGCCCCGGTGCGGCCGAGGAACTCGAAGTAGAGCTGGCAACGCTGCTGGAACAGCGCGCCCCTCCCGGTCTGCGGCGGGGGGTCCTGCCCCGCGCGGACCGGTGGCGCGGCGAGGAGAAGCAGAACGGCGAGGAGGCATCCGGCGCGCGGCATGACGGGGCTACTTCGCCTCCGCCGCTTCCATTTCCTGCACCCGGGCGCCCCGCAGCAGGTTCTCCATCCCGTAGTTGCGCTCGTGGCACGCGTATTCGTAGAGCAGACCTTCGGTCTTCGGCATGTCGAGGGCGGCCGTCCACTCGCGCTCCCACGTCGTGGGGTCGCGGAACGTCGCCTCGTAGCGCAGGGTGTTGGCGTCGGGCCGCGAGAAGCGCTCGACGAGGTGCAGGTTCTCGCCCGAGCCGCGCCACGGGGCCTGCCCCGAGAAATCCTGGGTCTCGACGACGAGCGTATCGCCCTCCCAGCGGCCGTGCGAGCGCCCGAGCCACTGGCCCGGCGCTTGGGCCGGCCCCGCGCCGGCGTCGAGCGGGATGATGCGGGTTTCGTGGACCATCTCCAGAAGAATCGCGATGTGACTCTCGGTCTGGAAGATCTGGAGGTTGTTGTTGTAGGCGCCGCCGAGCCTGACGGTTCCGCGCGACAGGCAGCGTTCCCACAGGTTTCGGTCTTCGGGGTTCTCCGACAGCTCGCGCGGGCGGGCAGCGGCGCGCCTTGCCTCGGCGCGGGCCTCGGCCTCGGCGGTTCTCGTCGGGATCCGGCCGTCGGGGGGATCGACGATGAGTGCGGTCCGTCCGTCGGACTGTCCGCGATCCCACCAGAACTGGTTGTAGGCGAGACCGACGTCGCGCTCGGCGCTCAGCTCGGCCCGGCGCTCCGAGCTGGCGAACGTCGCAGCCTGGATGTTCGCCTCGGCGATTTCCTCCGCGGTCAGCAAGTCGCGCCCCGCGTATCGGTCGGGCCTCTCGAGCGGGGTGACGGTGGCGTGGCTCCATACGCCCTGCAGGTCCGGCGCGCCCCAGTTCGTCCGCGGCGCGGGAGATCCGGCCGGCGCCCGTCCCGCGGACGCGGGCTGACCCGCCCGTGCCGGCGCCGCCAGAGAGGCCATCGCGAGCAAGGTGGAGAAGACAACGAGCGTCCGATGTGTCATGGTCTCCCTCTCGTGGTGTCAGCGTCGTGACAGTATACGTCCCCGGTTGACGATGGCGTCCGAGACAAGCCGCGCGAGCCCGGGGATGCGTTGAGGGGAGAAGGTCGATGCGATCGGTCGTCACTATCGTTACGTTCGTCGCCGTCTTGCTGGCCGGCACCGCCTTCGGGCAGGCGCCGGACACGGTGTTCCTCGAAGAGCTGACCTGGACCGAGGTGCGGGATGCCGTGTCGGCCGGGACGACGACGATCATCGTGCCGACCGGCGGCACCGAGCAGAACGGGCCGCACATGGTGCTGGGGAAGCACAACTATCTGGTGCGGCACAAGGCGGGCGAGACGGCTCGCCGCCTGGGGGACGCGCTGGTCGCGCCGGTGATGGCCTACGTGCCGGAAGGGAACGTCGATCCCCCCTCGGGACACATGCGCTTTCCCGGCACCATCACCACGCCGCGCGAGGTGTTCGAGCAGGTGCTGGAGTACGCCGCGCGCAGCCTCGTCCAGCACGGGTTCCTCGACATCGCGTTCATGGGCGACAGCGGCGGCAACCAGGCGTCGCAGGCGGCGGTGGCGGAACGACTGAACCAGGAATGGGCCGACGGGCCCGCCCGGGTGCACCATCTGACCGACTACTACCCGGGGCGGGGCGACGAGTGGCTGGTCGAGCAGGGCGAACGGGCGGAGGACGTGGGCACGCATGCCGGCATGCACGACACGTCGACGCTGCTGTTCCTCGATCCCTCGAAGATTCGGCTCGACCGGATGGAGGCGGGCACCGGGGGCACCGGCAACGGGGTGTCGGGAACCCCGGCGCGCTCGAGAGCCGAGTACGGCGAGCAGATTCTCGAAATGCAGATCGAGGCGGCGGTGGGCCAGATTCGGCGTCTGCGCACGTCGAGCCGCGTGCAGTGACGAGCCCCTGGAGAGATCACGGAGGAGATCGATGACACGCCATGCACGACTCGTTTCGCTGTTGGCCGCCGCCGTAGCGGTCCTCGTCACGTCGGTGCTCGCCGGGCAGCCGCCGGCGGGCGGGGACGATGTGCGGGGCACGGTGCGGAGCCCGGCCGGTCCCGAAGCGGGCGTCTGGGTGATCGCCGAGACCGATGACCTCGACACCGGCTTCCGCAAGATCGTGGTCACCGACGACGCCGGCCGCTTTCTCGTTCCCGATCTCCCCGCCGCGTCGTATGGGGTCTGGGTGCGCGGCTACGGCCTCGTCGACTCCGACCCGGTGACGGCGGAGCCGGGACAGACCCTGACCCTCGACGCGGTCCCGGCCGGCTCGCCGCAGGAGGCGGCGCAGGTCTATCCCGCCAACTACTGGTACTCGCTGCTCGAGCCCCCGGCCGCCGGCGAGTTCCCCGGCACCGGCCCCGCCGGCAACGGCATCGCGCGCGGTCTCCGGAGCCAGGCCGCCTGGGTCGACGTCACGAAGCAGGGCTGTCAGCTCTGTCACCAGATGGGCAACCGGTTCACGTTCGACACCGGTCACCTCGACGGGTTCGACTCGTCGGCCGAGGCGTGGGCCTACCGGCTGACTTTCGGGCAGCGCGGACGCCAGATGAGCGGGGTCCTCAACCGGTTCGGCCGTGACCGCGGGCTCGCGATGTTCGCCGACTGGAGCGACCGGATCGCGGCCGGCGAGGTGCCCGAGGCGCCGCCGCGGCCCCGCGGGGTCGAGCGCAACCTGGTGCTGACGATGTGGGACTGGGCCGGCGAGACCTCGTACGTTCACGACGAGGTGACGACCGACAAGCGGGCCCCCACCGTCAACGCCGGCGGGCTGGTCTACGGGGTGTCCATCACCACCGACAAGCTGGTCATCACCGACACTGCCCGGCATGAGTCGATCGAGCTGGACGTGCCGCTGCGCGAGCCGCGGGAGATGGTGCCGTCGATGTTCCCGACCGCGCCCGGGTTCGAGCCGTCGCCGTACTGGGGCGACGAGATCATCTTCGACGCCCCCGCCAACCCCCACAACCCGATGATGGATGCGCGGGGGCGGGTGTGGCTGACCTCGACCGTGCGCCGCCGGGAGAACCCCGACTGGTGCCGGGACGGGTCGGACCACCCATCGGCCCGCTACTTTCCCGTCGACCGCAGCGGGCGCCAGATCTCGGTCTACGACCCCGCGACCGAGGGTTGGCAGCTCATCGACAGCTGCTACGGCACCCATCACCTGCAGTTCGGCGAGGACGCGCAGGACACACTCTGGTTCAGCGGCGATCCCAACGTGGTCGGCTGGCTCGACACGAAGCTGTACGACGAGACCGGCGACGAGCAGCTGTCGCAGGGGTGGTGCCCGACGGTGGTGGACACCAACGGCGACGGGGTGATCACGAGGCCCTGGAACGAGCCGGGCGGCGAGGTCGACGCAGGGCGCGATACGCGCATCGCGGGCTTCGCCTACGGCATCATCGCCAACCCCGTCGACGATACCGCGTGGGTCGCCCGCACCGGACCGTTCCCGGGCCGCCTCGTCCGGCTCGACCGCGGCGACAATCCCCCGGCGACATGCATCGCCGAGGTCTACGAGCCGCCGTCCGCCGAGAATCCCGCGGTGGACCCCGCGCGGACGGGACACGCCCCGCGCGGTGTCGACGTCGACCGGAACGGTGTCATCTGGACCGCGCTGTCCGGCAGCGGCCACATCGCCAGCTTCGACCGCCGCAAGTGCGGCGTGCTCGACGGGCCGGACGCCACCGGCCAGCACTGCCCCGAGGGCTGGACCCTGTATCCGACCCCCGGACCGCAGATGCAGGGGGTCGCGGACTCCGGCAGCGCCGATTACCACTACGAACGCGCCGCCGCCGCGGGGGCGTGGTACTCTGCGTTCATGGCGATCTCAATCCGCAACGCCCGGCCGGGCGACCGCCGCGCGGGTACGGGCCTCCGCGATCCCGTGCGCGGACGGCACCATGCCGGATCGAACGGCCGATGACCGGCCCCGCGGTAGTCTCCATCGCCCGTATCGACCCAGAGTTGGCACGCCGTTCCTGGGGACGGGTCCAACGGCTCGTCGCGGGCGACGGCCTGGGCAACGCCGAGAACCTGCAGTGCTTCATCGCCGTCTTCGGTCACGGCGATCCCCTGCCCGATACCATCGAACGCGTGCGTCGGGTACTCGCGGCCGGTACACCAGACCGCCTGCGCCCGCACATCGCCGTTCAGGCCGCTCTCTCGAGCGAGCCGAGTGCCGACACGCCCGGCACGCTGTACGTGAACTGGCTCTTCGAGCCCGGCGTCCCCAACGAGCTGGTCGAGGACATCTACATGCACACCCTGCCGCTCGCGATCTTCGCGGCGATCCAAGGAGCTCCGAAGGCGCGGGTGACGTGGCCTCACGACGATGAGATCGCCGCCCGAGTCGTGACGGCGGCGGCGCCGCCGAAGGGCGGCGTGCAGTGACGGGTGGGCACCGCGCCGCGGCAACAGTCACCGCCGACGGATCGGACGCTCTCGCCCGCTACGACGACGACAACGGCCGGATCACCTGCGCCGAGACCCAGCGCCGACTCCGCCGAGCCAACCGGCCTACCGGTACATGCAAGGCAAGCGACGGGAACGCGGTGGTCTACGAGTAGACGAAGAGCAAGGCGGAGACACCGGGACACCGAACAGATGCTGCT
Source organism: Vicinamibacterales bacterium (assembly GCA_965206705.1). Lineage (GTDB taxonomy): Bacteria > Acidobacteriota > Vicinamibacteria > Vicinamibacterales > UBA8438 > JAJEEA01. The sequence goes on from CBDBKJ010000005.1 coordinate 981,195, forward strand.
CACGACGGACGCTCCGGACCACTTGAACCTCAAGGAGCGATACACCCACACGCTCCGAAGACTCCTCAAGGAGAAGACCCCATCCTACGGGCGCTGCGGCGGTATCCACCGGCTGCTCGAGGAAACGACCGCACGGCCGGTGCTGATCCACCGACCGAGAGCGGGCCGTACATGGGTCTGGTCCGACCTCCACCTCGGCGACACCGAAGTCATGGAGTGGCGACACCGAAGTCATGGAGTACTGCCGCAGGCCCTTCGGGGACGCCGACGCGATGGGCCGGGCCATCATGGCCGCGTGGACAGCGGCCGTCGAGCCCGACGACACGATCCTGAACGGCGGCGACATCGCGCTGTCCAGTGCCCTCGGAAAGACACGCCGCAAGCTCCTGGTCGTAGGCAACCACGACTTCAACCTGCGGTCGGGCCTGCTCGACACCGGGGGCCACGACACGTGGACCGGTGTCCTCGTCATCGAGACCGACCCGCCGATCGTCATGACCCACGTCCCGATGGGCATGCTCCCGCCGGGCTGGGTGAACCTGCACGGCCACGTACACAATCACGCGCCCCCCGGCGACACGCCGCACATCAACGTGTGCGTGGAACACACCGACTACCGGTCCCTACCCCTGGGGAGCCTGGTCACGCTCGCGAAGCACCTGTTGGCGGGCGACGTACGCGAAGGCGCAACCACAGCTGAACAGATACGCAACGCCGAGGGCGCCAACGGACAAGCGATCCGTTGCGGGAGCAAGTAGCTGCGGGTCCACCGAGCGTGCGACGGCACAGCCCGCCACGCAGATCAACAGGACCTGTCCGGGCAAGGAGCCTGGGCAGCGACGCGGTGAGCCTCCCGGCGGTCCCGGCTTCTTGCAGTCGCCCGATGGCCCGAAGATCATAGAAACGAGGGTCGCGTCACTCCAGCTCCACCACCGCGACCCGCAGCTCCATCACGTGCGCCGCGCTGATCGGGCTCGATCCCGGCGTCGGCGCCGGGTCGGTCCAGCCCGGCTCCACGCGCCCTACCGCAACGAAGGCGTCACCCAGCGCCTCCCGGAGCTCCCGCAGATGCACGAGCTTGACCGATGTCACGCCTGCCCTCAGGACCGCGTCCGTCCAGGGGAAGGCCGGCAGGCCGGCAGCTCTTCGCAGGATGTCGATCCGCTCCCGCAGCTCCGTGAAGTGCACGGCCTTGACCGGGGTCACTCCGGGACGGATGGGATGGTCGGTGAAAGGCTCGGATACCGACACCTCCACGGTGACCGTGAACGACTGCACGGCACTCAGGCCACCCGGGTCGCTCGCCGTCACCCGGATCGTGGCCGCACCCTGGCTCGCCGCGGCCAGCATCACGAAGGCGCCGGTCACACTTGCCGTGACCACCTGGGGCGCCGACGAGGACACGGCGTACCTCAGCGCGTCTCCGTCGGGATCGACGAACGCCCTCGACACGTCTACGCTCACGGTGTCGTCCGGCGTCAGTCGCTGATTGGGCAACGTGCCCGCTGGCATCGGCGGGCGGTTCGCCGCGGTCAAATCAGCGGCAATCATGAACCGGTCGGCCGCCATGCTCGGGTTTCCCGCACTGTCCTCCGCGGCTCGCGCCGCGATGTCGACCGTCACGAGACCCGAGGCCGCCGGGGTGATCGTCGCGGCGTAGCTCGCACCACTCCCGCCCAGTTGTGACGCGCCGCCGTTCCCGACGACGAGGTCTCCCAGCGCGAAGCCGGTCACCGGCTCCGAGAACGTGACCGCGATCGCGAAGGCGCCGCTGAGCGGAGCGATGGCGTCGCTGCTGATGGCCACGGTCGGCGACGTGGTGTCCGCGTCCACGCAGTTCAGCTCCGCGTCCGCCCCGTCGAGCAGCGCCTCGAGCGCGTCGCGCTCAGCGGGGTCGACGCTCAACCCGTACGCCAGCCTGACCGCGATGACCTGCTCGGCGAACCAGCGACCGTGCCGGGCCGGCACCCAGTCGGCCGCGTCCCGGTCGCTCTTCTGCGACCGGTTCACGGTCGGGTCCGCGATCGTAAGGTTCAACAGGTCGGCTGCGATGTCGCGGCGCCGGTCGTCACCGATTCGGCTGTCATGGGCTTCGGCGAGCGCCACGATGTGCTCGATGTCGGTGCCGGCGGTTCCGTCCGGCTCGATGTCGAACGCGATGCACGAGTACGGCGTGTACACCTGACCGTTGCTCCGCATCGTCGCCGGCAGCGTCCTGATGATGTCGTCCTCCAGGCTCCTGTAGCCCGAGCCGAAGGCATCGCGGTCGTAGCCGGCCCGGGGCTGCTCCTCGCAGACCTGCAGGCCGCGCCAGACCTCGGCGTCCGCCGGACAGCCCTCGGGCTCCACCGGCGGCGTCGCCTGCGGCACGTAGCCGTTCGGGTTGTTGCCGTTCTCGCACGCGACGCCGTCGTTGTCGGTGTCGCTCGACCGGCTGCGCTCGAGCCACTCGTAGATGATGCCGGTACCGTCGCGGTCGTCGCGATGCGCGGGCGACCGCAGGCCTTCATCACGGCCCAGCGCTTCAGCACACGTCAAGTCGCCGTTTCCGCTCAGATCCCAGTACGCGAAATCGTCCTTGGTCTGCGCGGCAGCCACCACGGGCAGCGCCAACACGAAGAATCCGAGCGTCACGATGCGTCGCACAGAGGTTCCTCCTGACTCACGCGCCCCTGCGAGGGGCGGCGACGGGCGTCGCCGGGTTCGCCGGCGCCTTCGGCTCGGTGTCTTGGACGGATGCTCGGTGGTCGCGATCCAACCTGGGGAGCCGAGGCTATCAGCGAAGCAGCCTGAGCCACCAGTCAAGTTCTCGCGTACAGAGCCGATCTGTTGGTGAGACTCGTCCGAGGGCCGACGAAGGCTCGACCGCAGTTCGCGACGTCGGGGAGACCGCCCTCGACTGGAGGTAAAGGGTAGTCGGCCTTCCGCCGGCAATCACCAAGCCCTGTCAAGGGGGGCAAGCCCGAATAGCGCACGGCCGCGCCGGCGCGAGGACGACGTCGCCGCACGCCTCCCGGCAATCGGGGTCGAAGCCCGGCACGGAGCGCCGACGGGCATGGCCGGACATCGCCGACCACCTGCGGTACGGTGGGCGGATGCACGGCCGTCTCAGGCCAACCTGGAGGCCAAGCGCCGCTTGGCGTCGGCGAGGGCGGTGACGGCCGGGTCAGCGTCGGCGCCGTCGTTCCAGGGGCGACCGCGTACGGGGCAGGGTTCCGGTGCGCACCTTCGCCGATTGGCAGGATCCGGTGCCGGGCTTCGTCGAGGCCGACCTCGTCGCGCACTGTGGATCGTCAGCCGCCGGCGCTCGGGCCCGTCACCGTCAACGACGCCACCAGCGACGGCACCGCGACGCGTCACGGGCCTGGCCGTCACGGACCTCGCCGTCGACAGACTGTCTCGGTGGGTCTTCGAGACGAAGGCAATGGACTCTCACCTCGCGCTGATGCGGCTGCCCCATCAACTTCGCCTCCATCCTGTCCGCGTTCGGGGTGCTGGCGCTCGCTGCGGTCGGCCTCTACGGCGCGAAGCCAAACTCAGAGCGGCCCGCTGGCGCGCGCCACGGATCAGCAACAGCAGAGCAAGCATGATCGCGCCGGCCAGCGGCAGAGCCGGCACCGGCGTCAGGTCCGCGGTGATGGAGAACTGGGCGGCCGCCGCACTCGGGTTCCCGGCGCTGTCCTGCGCCGCGCCGGCCGCGATGTCCACCGTCACGGTGCCGGAGGCCTCGGGCGTGATCGTCACGGTGTAGGTCGCGTTGTTCCCCTGCAGCTCTGAGGCGCTGCCGTTGCCGACGACCAGGTCCTCCGCCCAGGGCGATCCCTCACCTCCCAACGGTCGGCGCGGCGTGCCGGCAGAAACGCCGGCCGGCGGCCCGGCTCGGTTGTCCCTGGTTCCCAACCGGACGGCGATTAGGCCCAAGCAGCTCGGCGTTGCTCCAGTCTGGCCTTGGCGTCGGCTGCGACCTGAGCCTCGGGTGCGACCTCGGCGGCAGGAGTGTCTCTCGCCTCGCGTAGAGCGAGCGTTTTCCGGTACTGCTCGGCCTCTGCTGCAAGGGTGAATTCCACGGTCCCATGCTCCTGCGCGGCTGATTCGATCTCGGGCAGTGAGACCGCGAAGAACTCCTTCCGTGCGTTCACGAGGTTCACCCGGCGGTCATCGAACGCTCGGTGGAGTGTCTGCTCCAGCCCGGGGGCGTCTTCGGAGAAGACCATCGCGTGGATGTCGAACGGAAACGGGACTGATGCGTCGCCGAGTTCCCGGATTCGATCTTCTGGTTCCAGGCGCCTAGTCAGGCCGATCTTGTAGACGTTCTCCCCGAACGATCCGATGTTGGACACGACGTAGACGTGCCCCGATCTTGTCAGCTGGGCCCGCGACACTGCCCGCTCCTTTGCGGTGTGGGCTTCGTCAAGGCGGCCTTGCAGCTTGGCGATCTCCTCTTCAAGCTCCGCACGCTCTTGATCGCCGGCCTCCTGCAGTTCTCGACGTGCGCGCTCCAGCGCCGCCTCGTACCGACGCTCCTCTTTCTCTGCGTCGGCCTGGGTTTTCTCGATCTCGCGGCGGACGCGCTCCTCTTCCCGCATCTGCTCACGGATTTGGCGCTGTTCCTCCTTTTCGGCTTGCCGTTTCTCTGCGAACTCGTGCGCCAAACGCAACTCGCTGCTCTTGAGATCGAGGTACTCCGGCACAATGGCGCAGGCCAGCGTCTCTCCGAGCTTGTTCAGCGTTTCGAAGGCCCGGGTGATCCGCTTCTCCATCGCCACGACGTTGTTGAAGCGCACCTTGATGACCGCGGCGTCGCACTCTCCGTTGAAGGCCCGCAGCTGTAGCTTCAGGTATCGATCCGTCATTCGTCGGCCCTCGGTCTTGCTGCTGCCGACCACCCAATCCGTGCGACAAACGGCGGCGGTCTTGTCCCGGACCATCGACTTCTGGCGCGCTCGAATCTCGTCCAGCTTGCCCTTGAATCCTGCGGACGTCTCGAAGTCGTAGTGCGGGTCGTAGATGCCGAAGGACTGCAGCTCTGCCCGATCGCGGGCTGTGTCCAGCTCGCGCGACAGCTCCTCCAGTTCGCGAATTGCAGCGGCGTAGTCCGTTTCCCAAGCCGTCCTCCGGCTTCTGATCTCGGTTGTGAGGGCATCCCTCTCTGCTGCCACCTGGTCTCTCTCACGGTCTACGTCGATGACGCCTTTGTAGCGGTGCTTCAGCTTCAGAAGGGCACGCCATGTGAAGAGGAGGCTGACAAGAGCGAGCAGGGCTAGGGGAACTGCAATTGCGGCGACGTCGAATGCTGTGATCATCAGCTTACCTGTGCGGTTGCGAGGCAACGAGGAATGAGTCGACGTCCCGCTTGCCGATTCGGTGCGACGACCTCGTCGGGGGTGTTGGGCTCGAAGAGCCAGTTCAAGAACACGGTGCGGCGCTGGGGTCGCTCGAGAGAGCGGTCTGAACGGCGATGTGCGGGCGTAGGCGGTCTGGCGTACCGGCTGCCAGTACCCGGCGCACGCGTTCGATCGTCTCGGGTAGGCCGTCGCCGTGACCGAAGACGGCGATGAAGCATCGCAGATTCTCGGAGACGTTGCCCGGGCCGTCGCCCGCGACGAGCCGATGGACCCGTCCCCAGGAACGGCGTGCCAACTCTGGGTTGATACGGGCGATGGAGACTATCGCGGGGCCGGTCATCGGCCGCTCGATCCGGCGTGGTGCCGTCCGCGCACGGGGTCGCGGAGGTCCGTACCCGGGCGGCGGTCGCCCAGCCGGGCGTGGCGGATTGGGATCGCCATCGAACGCAGAGTACCACGCCGGCACGCCGGGGGCGCTAGCACTCAATCACAGTTGACACAGGGCGGGGTTCCGTGTAGAACAGGTCCGTGCGGATTGGGCTTCGCCTTCTCCAGCCGGAGTCGGTCGAGTGGCTGCGCCAGGAGTTGTGCCGGGGGGCGCTGTCACGAGCGGCTCTGGGACGCGGACTGTGCGAGCGGGAGGATTGGCGCAACGGGCGGGGAGAGTTGTGCGCGTCGTCGGCTCGGAAGGCGTTGCCGCGCTTGGCGGAGCAATTGGGTCTGTCTCTGCCGCCGGCGCAGTCGGGTCCGCCGCGGGGTTGCGAACCGTCGGGGGACGTGTCGGGACTGGCGCAGACGGTGTTTTCGGGCAGTTTGTCGGAGCTGGGTGAGGTCCGGCTGGTATTGGCGGACACGGCGTCGGTTCGGCAGCAGTGCGGACATCTGCTGGAGGCGGCCCATCCGCGGGGTCGGGGTCGTGCGCCGGGCTGCCGGTTGACGTATTTGTTGTCGGCGGCGGTGGGTCCTGTGGGGGTGCTGAGCTTCGTGGCGGCGCCGCTACGGTTGGGCCCTCGCGACGCGCATCTGGGTTGGGACGACCGCACGCGTGGTGCGCACATCGCGGAGGTGGTCTCGAACGACCGATTTCTGCTGTTGGACGGGGTGCGGGTTCCGCACTTGGCGTCGCACGTGCTGGGTCGTGCGGCGTCTCGTCTGGCGGCGGACTGGGAGGCCCGGCACGGGGTTCGTCCGGTGTTGTTGGAGACCTGCGTGGAGGCGTCGCGTCCGGCGACGAGCTACCGGGCGGCGGGCTGGCAGTGTGTGGGCCGGACGGCGGGTCGTCCGCCCGGGTCGTCGGTGGCGAGGGAGCCGAAGAACGTGTTGCTGCGGGGTCTGGCCGGAGGCTGGGCGGAGACGTTGCGGCGTGCGCCGGCGCGGTCGCCGGGGTCGTTTCCGGGGTTGGCGCTTGAGGACGATTCGAGTTGGGCGCGGCTCGAATTCGGGCGCTCGGACTTGGCCGACGGGCGCTTGCGTCGGCGTCTGGAGCGGTTGGGGGCGGCGTGGGAGGCGCATCCGGGGGCGCCGCTGCCGGCGATTTTCCCGGGCAGCGCCGAGCAGCAGGCAGCGTACCGTTTCCTGCACAATGAGAAGGTGAGCGGCGAGGACATTCTGCAACCGCATCGTGAGGCGCTGGTGGAGCGCTGCCGGCACGAGTCGACGGTGCTGCTGGTGCAGGACACGACGACGCTGAACTACACGGGGTTGAAGGACAGCACGTCGGGTCTGGGTCCGCTTCAGGACCGCGAGAGCAGCTCGCGGGGCCTGTTCGTGCATGCGGCGGTGGCGTTCACGGCGGGTCGCCGGCCGTTGGGGGTGAGCGGTCTGGAGACGTGGGCGCGGCCGGAAGCCGCGCCGTCGGCGGAGCGGGAGAAGGAGAGTCGGCGCTGGTTCCGGGGATTCGATCAGGGCCGGGCGTTGGGGCGGGCCTGCCCGGAGACGCGGGTGGTGGTGGTCGGGGACCGGGAGAGCGACATCTACGGCCTGCTGAAGTGGCAGGCCGAGCATGCGGACGAGGCGGGGCTGGTGGTGCGGGCGAACGCGAGCCGGCAGCGGCAGGTGGAGGTGTGGGACCCGCAGTTTCGGACGACGATGCGCCGGGCGCTGGCGTCGCAGCTGGATTTCGAGGAGCCGGTGAAGACGGGGCGGGAGGTGTTCATCGACTCGCAGGGCGGGAAGCGGGCGCGGGGGCGGCGGACGGCGGTGACGGAGTTGCGCATCGGGCAGGTGGCCTTGCAGCCGCCGAAGGAGCGACCCGGGGACGGTCCGGTGACGGCGTGGGTGGTGCGCGTGTTGGAGACCGACCCGCCGGCGGGCCGCGAGCCGCTGGAGTGGCTGCTGGTGTCGAGCGAAGGGGGGCCGACGGCCGACTGGGCGGAACGGATCGTCGGCTGGTATGAGGCCCGCTGGGGCATCGAGGAGTATTTCCGGGTGCTCAAGAGCGGTACGCGGATCGAGGACCGGCGGCTGCGGGAGGCCGACGCCCTGATCAACTGCCTGGCCTTCGACGCGGTCACTGCTTGGCGGGTGTGCAGTCTGGACCGCTATGCGCGGGACGCGCCCGACACGCCCGCCGCCGAGGTGCTGACCGAGGACGAGCGGCAGGTCATCGGTACCGTGGTGCGGGCCGAACGGCTGCTGCCGCCGGCCGAGCGTGACAAGCCGTTTCCGCCCGACATTCGCAGTTGGGTGGTGCTGCTGGCGCGCATGGCCGGCTGGCACCCCTCGAAACGAAGCCCCTTGCCAGGCAACCAGGTCATGTGGCGGGCATGCGTCCAGTTGCAGACGATGGTGCGCGTCATGCGAGCTGCCCGCGCACCCTAGACCCCCGGGGGGCGCCCTACGGCCGCCCGGCGTGGCTGTGCAGCCCGCATGCCGGACGACCCTGTGTCAACTGTGACCCCTTGCTAGCCGGGGGCGTCGCCCTGGGGCGCCCGGGTCCTCTTGGTCGCCGCTGCGGCGACGAGCGCCGGGGGTGGTGTCGGGAGGAACGAGGTGAGCAGCAACAGGTCCGTGTCGCCGGACCTCGAGCGCGCCTGCGACCGCCGCTCGATGCGGTCGCCGAGCGCGTCGATGGCCTCGGTGGCTACCGCGCGCCCGAAGCGCGCGAGCCACGCCGCCTGCAGACCGCCGTCATGGTCCAGCGTACTACGCCGCTCGTCCGTGAATGAATAGCGGACCCCGACGTGGGGTTTCGCCGGGTCGGTGGGTTCGCCCGTCCCGGTGGCCGGTGCGGTCACCACCGCCGCTCGCCTTCGTCGGTGTCCTCAAGCGCCTTCCACGGCAGTTCGTGGACCATGGACGGCCGTACGCTTCTGGCGACGATTCTGCACCCGACGGTCTCGTCGACGTCCTCGACGGTCTTCGCCAGGAGGTCGTTTAGTTGATCCTGTACGGCGAATCTGGATTCGTCGGCCAAGCGCTGTTCGGTGGCGCGCACGCTGGCCAGCGTCTTCAGGGCTTCCGGGTGGGTCGATACCCACCGCAGGAACGCCCGGGCGCCGTTGTCTTCGCGCCAAACTTGGCCGTAGCGCGCCATGTGCCAGCGGGCGGCCTCTCGGTTACGGCCGAAGCCCCGGTCGTGGCCGGCAATCGGGTTCAGCTTCGTCGCTCCCAGCGCAATCTCGGCGACGTACTGGTTCTCGGCCACGCCCCGCAGGATGCCCGCGGCCGCCGGGGCCCACTCGTGCCGGATGATGTGGAGCATTCCCAGTTCGTACTCGAGGGGCGGGTATTCCCGCCGGTTCGCTTCCAGTATCGGTAGTGCTTGGTCGAGCCGCCCCGCCCGGAGGTACTCGCTGCCGAGCTGCAGCCGTCCATCGTTCCGGGTGTCCTCGTTCCAGAGGACGAGGGTTTCGAGCCGCTCGATCGCCCGCCGTCGGCTTCCCCGTTCGCCCTCGTAGCGGGCGAGTCCGGCCAGGGCGGTCAGCATACTCCCCGAACGCAAAAGGTAACTTTCAGTTCGATCGGGTGATCACGGGCTGGCGGAACCGGCCGGTGCTTGACTTGCGTCACAAGAGGTAATATGCTTGTGACTCATGGCGCGGGCCACCAAGGCCGACAAGGCGCGGTTGCTCAACGTCGCATACCGTCTGCTCGGACAGCAGATGGAACGCGCCGAGGCGGCCCGGCATCTGGGTCGCGAGTTCGCGTTGTCGCGCCGGCAAGCCTACCGCTATCTCCAGGAAGCAGCCAGGCTGAGCGCTCCGGTGCCGGCCGTCGAGCCGACCGTCACGGTCACCTTCAAGCTGCCGGTCAGCACCGTACGCGCAATCCGCGCCTCCGCCCGACACAGCGGACTCTCCCTCGGCCAAGTCGTCACCCAGGCGGTGACGGCGTTCCTGGACTCCTTCCGCCAACGACGTGGGTGAACGACAACCACGGAATGCTCTGCGGCAGGTGCAGCTCGATTACACGTTCGATCGGCTCGGCGACAGCAAGCTCGCCCAGGTCTACACGTTGCTGGTGCCGGCCCAGATGCGTCCGGTTGCCTCGGGCGCAGCGTTACGTAACGCGCGGGCCTATGGAATGGAGGGTCCACATGCAGATGGCGGCGATATACACGCGCGTGTCCTCGAACCAGCAACGCGAAGCGCACACGATCGCGAGCCAGACGGCGGCACTGGTAGAGTGGGCCATGACGCTCGATCTCAGGGTGCCGCAGGAGTGGATCTTCGAAGACGACGGCTATAGCGGGGCGACGCTGGAACGGCCGGGATTGGAACGGGTGCGGGACTTGGCGGCCGCCGGTGACATCCAGGTGGTGCTCGTGCACAGTCCGGATCGGCTGAGCCGGAAGTACGCCTACCAGGTCCTGTTGATCGAAGAGTTCGGACGTCACGGGGTCGAGACCCGCTTCCACAACGGCCCGTCGAGCGCCACGGCCGAAGATCAGTTGCTGGTACAGTTTCAGGGCATGATCGCCGAGTACGAACGCGCTCAGATTCTCGAACGGTCCCGTCGGGGGAAGCTGCACCGCGCGCGGGCTGGTGAGATCAGCGTCCTGGGCGGTGCGCCCTATGGTTATCGCTACATTCGCAAGCGTGAGGACAGCCCCGCGGCGTACGTCGTGGTCGAGGCCGAAGCCGAAGCACGCGTTGTTCGCGACGTCTACGAGCACTACATCGTCACGGGCTGGAGCATCGCGGCGATCACTCGCTGGCTCAACGAGCAAGGGACGCCCACGCGGAAGGTCGGCACCCGGTGGGAACGCTCCACCGTCTGGGCGATGCTGCGCAACCCGGCCTATCGCGGCACGGCGTGCTTCGGCAAGACGCGGCGCGCCCGACGGCAGCGCGTGACGCGGCCGCTGCGGCAGCGCGGCGGCGCCGTGAGTCGTGACAGTGCCAGCCACGAGCGGCCGCGCGAGGAGTGGATTGAGATCCCGGTACCGGCGATCGTGGAGGAGTTGACCTTCGCGCGCGCACAGGAACTGCTGCATGAGAACAAGGTGCACGCCCGGCGGCGCACGATCGAACCGAGCCTCGTGCAGGGGCTGGTGAGTTGCCAGAAATGTGGCTACGCGCTCTCGCGCGCGTCGGCCCGGTCGAGCGCCCGGAAGATTCACTACTACCGCTGCATCGGATCCGACGGGTGGCGGCACCTGGGCGGTCCCCGATGCGACACGCGCCCCGTGCGACAGGACCTGCTGGACGAGGTCGTCTGGACCGAAGTGATACGGTTGCTTGAAGACCCGGCACTGATCCAACTGGAACTGGATCGCCGGCTGGCCGCGGCCCAAGCTGCTGACCCCACGAAGACTCGCAGGCAGGGGGTCGAACGGGACCTCGCGCGCGTCGGGAAGAGCATGGAGCGGCTGCTCACCGCCTATCAGGAGGAACTGGTGTCGCTCGACGAGCTGCGCGAGCGGATGCCGTTGCTGCGTCAACGCGAGCAGACGCTACGCCAGGAGTTGAACGCGTTGGTCGAGCAGACTCGCGAGCGCGCCGCCCATCTGCGCCTGGCCGAGACCCTGTCGGCGTTTCTCACGCGCCTGCGCGCGTCGGCCGAGACGCTCGACATCGCCGAACAGCAACGAATCGTGCGCCTCGTCGTCAAGGAGGTCCTCGTCAATGACGACACGATCGTGATCCGCCACTGCATTCCCGTGCCCTCGGGACCACCCCCAACGAACGGTCGCGGACCGAACAACCACGCCGAGTATTCGTTTAGCGGGTCGGCACGGGCTGAAATCAGCTTGAAGGGGCAGGGATTTGGAGCGGCGCCCGAGGTTGGTTCGGCTGACGCGTTGGGTTCATGACGGTTGCGACGACCACCGTTGGCTTGACGTGACAGGCGGCGGAGCCATCCGGCGGTCGGTCGGTGAACGTGGTCGACCAAGTCGCCCGCGGGGCTCGGGCCCCTCGGGCATCCTGCCCGGAGGGTCCGCGAATCGGTGCGTGCGGCGCGGCGGCGTCGAGCCGCGGGAACCGGTGCGGTGAAAGCGCAGTACGGGCGTCACACCCGCCTACGCGGGCGGCGGCGGGAGCCCGAAAGCCTCGGGAATGGCGGGCTGGCGGGCGCGCAACATCTCGGCCGTCAGCATCGGCAGGTCGAGGCGGCGCTGACGGACGGTACGCACCACGGTCGAGAGCACCTGCTGAGTGTCGGCGCCCTTGCGGGTGCGGTTGCCGCCGCATACCTTGCGGATGACCACCGCGGGGCGGATGGCCTGTTCGGCCCGCCAGTTGGTGGCGTCGATCGACGGGTCCCGCAGGAAGAGGAACACGGCGGGGAATTCGTTGGCAAGGTGCTTGGCGAAGCGCTTGGCGTCTTTCAACGGTGGCGGCGCGTCGATCAGCCGACCGAGCCGGGCCTCGAGCCGGCCGCGGAGCGAGTCGAGACCGTGTCGGGTCAGCTCGCCGTTCCGGCAGCGGTCCCGAAGGTCGAGGCCGGTCTGGAGAACGGCCTTGACCTTCGAGCCCCACGGACTGTAGGGGTGCTTCTGCTCCAGTTTCTTGCAACGCTGAAGCAGGTGATTGAGGCAACTCTGGTGCAACGAACCCTTGTAACGCCGGTACACCTGCCAGCCGTCGCGCACGAGCACGCCGGCGTAGTCGGTCCCGAGCACGGTGGCCGCATCGGCGAACCCGCGGCCAGGGCAGATGGCGTAGACGGTGGTATCCGGGGTGACGAACGTCCACAGCCAGTGGGGCTCGACGCTGACGCGCCAGCCCGTTTCGTCGGGCGTGACCACCGGCGCGTTACGGACCTGCCGGCAGAGTTCCCGGTAGACCGGCGCGGCGTCGCGGGCGGTTCGATGCAGCAGATGAACGAGGCCGCCGGCGGTGACCTCCAGGCCGAACCTCGTCCGCAGCAGGCCGGCGACCTTGGCCAGCGGCACGCCCATCTCGGTGTGCAACTCGACGACGAGCGAGGCGAGCCGGAACCGAGCTGCACCGCGGCCGCCCCGAGCGCGTCGGATATCTGGAGGCGGTGCCGCCCCTGCACGCGCTGGCGGCACTGCGAGCAGCGGCCGACCTCGATGTCGAAGCGGCGCACGATCGGGCGCACCCTGGGGAGTTCTTCCTGATACTGCGAGGCGACGCGGGTCACTTCGACGGCGCCGCCGCAGTCGGGACACGCCGTCGGCGCCGACGCCCTGTGGGTCTCGTCGACCTTCGGCGGGCAACGTCGGGAACCTTGCCGGCCGTACTGCGCCCCGGGCCGTCGGCCGGGCCGCTTACCTGTCCCTTGCGGCCGGTCCTTGGCAAAGGGTGCAGCCTGCCGTTTGCCGGCGCGGCGGGCCTCATCGAGTTGTTTCTTGAGGTCTTCGCTACGTCGCTTCCAGCGGTCTCGGTCGCGGGTGGTGCGGTCCAGGTCGCGGGTGGTGCGGTCCAGGTCGCGGGTGGTGCGGTCCAGGTCGCGGGTGGTGCGGTCCAGGTCGCGGGTGGTGCGGTCCAAATCGTCGATCAGCTTGGCGTTCTCCCGCTGAAGCTTCTCGATGCCCTGGTCCCGCGAATCCTGCTCTCGCCGGGGCGCCCCCGAACCGTCGCGCCCGCCGTTCTCGCCGGCCATGCTCCATGTATCGGCACATGCGCCCCGACGCTGCACACCACTTCACGGATTTTCTCGACTTTACCCGCTAACCAAAGACACACCTGATGCCGGTCGGGATGGCGGAGACGGGTCTACCGTTGTCCAGGGCCGTGTCGAGCACCGGCGCGGGCAGCTGCAGTTGCCTACTTCTTGGCGGCCTACTTCTTGGGGGCCTTCTTCCTCCGTTCGGCCCAGTAGGCGGTCATGCGCTCCGATACCGCCTTCTTCTCCGCGGCCGTCATCTCCCGGCGCTTCCTCTGCGGCTTGACCTCGGGCTGGCTCTCTGCGGAGGCGGCGGTCGCCTTTCTCGGCGAGGAGCGCCGCGACGCGGAGCGCGCTGCCGGGGCGGAGGCTCCCAGGAGCTGCTCCACGTGGGTCAGCGTCTTGATCTCGGCCTGGAGGCGGTCGATTTCGCCTTGTCGGTCGGCAATTGCCTGTGCGATGACACTCATGGTGCTGGAGAGTAATCGTCCTGCGACGGGGATGTCAACGAATGGGGTTCGCCCTTGGAGGGGCAGACGGGTGCGTCCATTTCGCTGGCCCGTGGCGAGCAGGGCGTCGAACGGCGCGACGAGGCCGAGCGTCAACGGTCGCGGAGGAGGCCTCTGCGCTCATCCGGCCCGGTGGTTCGGCGGGGTCCATCTCGCGCTGTGGAGCTATGCACACTGAAGCTGCAACAGCATTGCGCCGAGAAGTCCGTACGGGAGCCGATGACACTTCACGGAGTAGATGCCTTTGTAGAGCTGGTTCGTCAGCGGATCGAGACGGAAGGGCTGAGACCCTTCGCCACGCGGACCGGGATTCCGCTCGGCCAGCTTCGAAGCGTCATCCAGGGCCGGGCGGCGCGACACACCACCCTCCAGTCGATCGCGTCCGTCATGGGGATGCGGCTGTTCAGCGCCCCGGCGGAGCCGGGCGGCATGGAGGCTCCGCCGCTCCCCCCGGAGTTCACCATGGCGCTCGATCTGCCCTCGGACACCAGCGTGATCGACGCGGTGGACGCGATCGACCAGGACGCCGTAGCGTCGACGTTGCGCAAGGGCATGCGTCTCGTGCAGGAGATGACGGAGCTCGCGACGGAGGCGGCAGAGCTGCTGCCTGAGGTGGCTGCCGGGCCGACGACGCGGATGATTCCGTTCGCCGAGCACGTCCGGTTCGAGGCGGATACCGGCGAGGTGGAGTTCGAGGAGTCGTCCGACTTGTCGATCGCGGTTGCGGAGAGGATGCTGCCGTTCTGGGCGCGATCGGCTCGCCTGACGTGCGTCCGGGCAGCCGGCGATTCGCTGGAGTCAGCGGCCGGCGGTCTCGTCGTCGTCGCCCAGGAGCGCCGGGTCGCGGTGGACGAGCAACTGTTCGTCGTTCGCATCGGCGAGGCGTTGGTGGTCAAGCGTTTTCGGCAGGTCGACGGTCGGTGGAGCCTGGTCAGTGACAGCCTGGCTCATCTGCCGAGACCCATGACCGCGGACGATCGCATCGTGGGCCGGGTAGCGTGGTGTGGCCCGCCCAGCGTTGTAGTCGCCTGACCGGTGTGACCATAGCCGACCGGCTGGACCGCCCGCCGCCCTCGCCGGCGACGCCACCCAGGTGGCTCGCGGCGGCGGCCCGAGCGACCCGCGAGGACCTGCCGGCGTCGATCGGAGGCGTCGCGCCGTGGTGAGCGGCGCTGGCGACGAGGAGCACCTTCCTCCTCGTCGCGGCGCCATCCACTCGGCGCGGCTGAGGTCCGCGGGCAGATGGACCCGGCCGCCCTCGCGACCTGCTGGAACCACCGCGACAGTCATCTCGGCCGAACACGGCTGCTCATCCCGCGCGGCGTAGCCGGAGTCGCCAGCCCAAGGTGTCGGGCTCGCCGGATCGGGGTACCATGCGGGGAAAAAGGGGAGAGACCGGTTCACTCATCTGCAAGGAGGAAATGTTGGCAAGAGTCAAGAAACTCACCGTGGCCATGACGAAAACGCAGCTGTTTTCGGATATCGCGGAGAACACGGCGTTGACGAGGCGGCAGGTCGCGGATGTCTTCGAGGCGCTGGAATCGGTCATAGAGCGCCATGTCCAGAAAGGGGCCGTGGGCGCTTGCACGATACCCGGCCTGATGAAGATCAAGGTCATGAAGAAGCCCGCGCAAAGGGCCCGGAAGAACGTGCCGAATCCGTTCCGGCCTGGTGAGACGATGGACGTAAAGGCCAAGCCGGCCAGCACCTCCGTGAAGGTTCTGCCGCTCAAGAAGCTGAAAGACATGGCGTAGGTGTCCGCCGTACGGGTCGTCGTCCCCGCTCGCGCTGCGTACTCCCACTCCGCCTCGCTCGGCACCCCGGTCTCGCGGACCGGCGGGGGGGCCGGGTGCGCCCACGGGCGCGCCCGCCTCGGGTCGGATAAGGGGGTATGTGTCAATTTCGCCCGGCGTCGAGCACGTGATCCCGGCGTGGGGCTGGGCGGCGTGGGGCTGGGCATTCAGTCGCGACCGAAACCCCTCGGCAGGCTCGATGGCAAGGGCGGTCGACGTCGCGACGTCGTCGCGGCGCTCGGCGGTTCGGGACTGAGCCAGGGGCTCGGGGAGGTGGTCGCGCCTGGTAACTCCACATGCAGCATCCGGAGTTCCGCCAGGGCCGCGGTCCATCGCCGGACGCTGTTGCTGGACCGGATCCCCCGGCCGCGCGGCGCGCGCGGGAGCCGCAAGGCGGCCGCGCTTGAGGTCGTCCAGACGGTCCCGGAAACCTCCGGCACCGGTATCTCAGCGTCGAGTCGGACACACAACCGGGGCGGACGGCGCGTCCGCCAACAGCACCCCCGACCACGCGAGCCGTCGTCGAGCCGCACGCGGCCCCGGGAACACCCGGCGCGGCCGAGGGCGGCGGCGGGGAGGTCCGCCGGCCGACTGTCGACGAACTTGCCCCCTCGGGCGCGCGGCCCCGCACCGGCCGCGTCGGCGGACGGCAACGGCGATGCGCAGGGGCTTGGCCGTTGTCACCTACCCGGACGGCGTGGAGCGGCTGGATCCGGCATGGCTCACAGTGGGCTGGCACGCCGATGCGGTCTATGTTATATCTTCATAAACGTTCCATACACTTCACCCATTCGCCGCCGCCCATACGGTCGAACGAGGAGAAAACGAGATGTTCAATAGGCTCACAACCGTGCCTGCTGCCGGCACCTCAAGCACGCTGCCAACAACGTCGCGCCGAGCCTTTGGACGTCTTGGCCTATCGGCCGCCGGACTGGCCCTGGCGGGATGCTCCGCGTCTGAGCCCTCGGCCGACTCGGCGCTCGCCGAGGCGGCAGTCGACCAAGGGTTCGTGCCGGCCCAGGATGCTGCGTCCCAGGCTGCCGTCACTCCTGACGCCGCCCTCACGCTCCTTACCGACGGCAACGCGAGATTCGTCGCCGGGACTCCTGTCAGTCGCGACTACAGCGATCAGATTCGAGCGACCGCCGCCGGGCAGTACCCGTTCGCTGTTGTGCTCGGGTGTATCGATTCTCGAGTCCCCATCGAGACGGTCTTCGATCAGGGGATCGGGGACATCTTTTCGGCCAGGATCGCCGGCAACATCGTGAACACCGAACTACTCGGCAGCATGGAGTTCGCCTGTCAACTCGCTGGGGCGAAGCTCGTGGTCGTCCTCGGACACACTTCGTGCGGCGCCGTGAAGGGGGCCATCAGCAGCGCCCGGCTCGGCAATCTCACGCAGCTCGTGCAAAAGATCGAACCAGCCGTGGAGGCGATCGAAGGCGAGCGCGATGTCAACAACGCCGACTACGTCGACGGGGTTGCCGAAGAGAACGTGCGCATGGTGATCGCGGAGATTCGCCGAGAAAGCTCCGTACTGGCTACGATGGAGCAGGAACGAGAGGTCCGAATCGTGGGCGGGATGTATGACGTCTCCACCGGCGTCGTGCGCTTCATCTGACCCCATGCTGCGCGTGTTGATCGGCGCCCTTGTTCTCGCCGGCGCGATGCTGTTGCCCGGTGCGGCCCTGGCGCAGACGCCGGTCGATAGGGACCAGCTCGGCGCCTGGTACATGCTGTTCTGGTCGACTCGCTTCGACGACACGTCGGTGGGATTACAGGGTGACGTGCAGCACCGCAACTGGAATCAGGGAACCGACCTGGAGCAGTTGCTGATCCGGGCTGGCCTGACCTACGACCTGCCCGAATCCCCTGTGCGAGTAACTGGTGGTGTGGCGCACATCACGAGCGGCGCCTTCGGCGACAGCGACGAGACCAGCGCAGAGCGACGCCTGTATCAGGAGGCGTTGCTTCGCCAGCCTTTGGGACGGGTCGTTTCTCTGCGCCACCGCTACCGGTACGAACAGCGTTGGGTTGACGGCCAGGACTTCCGGACACGGTTTCGCTACGCCCTGTTCGGCGATGTCGCGCTGAATGGACGAGGGACCGGAAACAGGTCTATTTACCTGGCGCTGTACAACGAAGTCTTCATAAACGGGGAGCTCGAAATCGGGCGAGGCAGGACTGTAGAGCGCTTCGACCGCAACCGGTTCTACACCGCACTTGGATTCGGAGTCAGCGACCGGTCCCAAGTCCAGGCCGGCTACATGATCCAGACGTTACCAGGTGGCTCGAAGGGGCAGATCCAGATCAGTCTCCACACATCCTTCTGAATTGGTCCGGAGCCGACCGCTTGCCACGCCGATAGACAACGGTTTCTGGCGCCGCCATCACCGGCCAATCACTTCTCGAGGCTGTTCGCGGTCAGGTAGGGGGCCAGGTCGAACTGCGACCCGAGCGCCCCGCGATCACCGCGTCGAGCCGGCCGCGCTCGAAGGGTACCGACGGAAGCTGCACCCTTATGGCTGCGGATCGAGTCGAGGCGCTGTTCTTCGAGCTGTTCAGCGGGCTGCCCCGGCAGGGACCGGGAACGGCAGCGAGCACACGGCGGGCCCTCCGGCTCGTGCCCAGCGTCGGGCCGCGGACCCGCGTGCTCGACATCGGCTGCGGGACCGGTGCCCAGACGCTGGTGCTGGCGCTCAGCTCGCCCTCACGCATCGTCGCCGTCGACAACCATCCGCCTTTCATCCACATCCTGAACCGCGAGGCGCAACGCCTGGGCGTCGCGAACAGGCTGGAAGCGCGCGTGGCGGACATGCGCCGACTCGACTTCGCGGACGACTCCTTCGACCTGATCTGGTGTGAAGGCGCCATCTACAACGTGGGCGTGAAAGCGGGCCTGCGCGACTGGCGCCGGCTGCTTCGACCCAACGGGCACCTCGCGCTGACGGAAGTGTGCTGGCGGAAGCCGGACCCGCCCGCCGAATGCGTGGCGTTCTTGGAAGCGGGAGTACCCGGCCATCCGCGACACCGCCGCCCTCCTGGAAGCCGTCGACGCGTGCGGCTACCGGACGGTCGGGCATTTTCCGCTTCCTGCGTCGGCGTGGTGGGACGACTATTACCGGCCGCTGCAGGACAACCTGACCGCATTCCGCAAGCGTCACCCCGACGCGCCGGTTGCGCAGGAGCTGGCGGACCAGTGCCAGAAGGAAATAGACATCTGGGATGCCTGCTCCGAGTTCTACGGCTACGAGTTCCTCGTGCTGCGCGCCCGCTGAACCAGCGAAGGAGAGTCGCCACGGGCCGCGAAAGGGGTCGGCCGTTGGATGGCCTCAACGGGCGCGGGTGGGGAGGGGGGCCGCGGCGGGGAACGCCGGGCCTGCCGAGAGCTGTGGGGCGGACGGGGCGACGCCGTCGAAGTTCGCGCCACGAACGTGACCC
Source organism: Vicinamibacterales bacterium (assembly GCA_965206705.1). GTDB lineage: Bacteria > Acidobacteriota > Vicinamibacteria > Vicinamibacterales > UBA8438 > JAJEEA01. The sequence continues at coordinate 1,000,299 of CBDBKJ010000005.1, forward strand.
CCGGCGGCCGACCGGGGAAGGCCCGGAAACCGTACGGGCTGGCGGTGGGGCAGTTTCTGGCCTGGTGCAAGGCGCGAGGGCTTCGGCTCAGCAATGTGTTTCGGCTCCACGTGGCCACCTACATCCGGACCCACCCGGGATCGGTCCCGACCGTCAAGCAGTACCTCGCCGCGAGCCGCGTGCTCGGCGACTGGCTCGTCGTCAGCCAGGTCATCCCCGCGAACCCAGCGGCCGCGGTGCGGGGGGGGCCGAAGCACGTCGTCACCAAGGGCGGGACGCAAGTCCTGACCCCGGCCGAGGCGAGGAAGCTCCTCGAGCACATCGACACGGGCACGCTGGTCGGGCTCCGAGACCGGGCGCCCTTCTCGGTGATGCTCTACAGGTTCGCGCGGGTGAGCGCGGTCCTGGGGATGTAGCGGAAACTCTTGTCGCGCACCACGAGCTCGCGGCGCGGCCGTCCCGGCGGACGAAAGGAGAGATCTATTCAGGATCTCACGGATCGGCCCCACCGAGATCCCCAGAGGGCGCCCACCAGATTGCACGTCACGTCGGTGGCCGACGGGAACCGGCCGTGACTGAACACCTGTGTGAACTCGGTCGCCAGGGACAGCCCCAGCGCGAGAACCGCGGTCTGCCAGAGGGGTGGCCGGCTTCGCTGGCGAGCGTGCAGGTACCCAAACGGCAAATACAGGAGCGTGTTCTGAAGAATGTCGACGAGCAGTGCGGGGGCGCTGACGGATGGAATCCAGACGACGCGAGCCCAGTGAGGATGGTTCTGGAACTGGCTCCAGGGAACGACGGCCAGAAGAATGACCAGGATCCAGACGAGGAAGAGCCCGTGGAGGAGATTCTTCGGCACGGCTCTCAGCGCGTGGCCAGAATCGAAGCTCTGGCTCTCATGCCTGGCTGGTCTTCGCGGGAGGCACGACGACGGTTCGTACGGAAGGCGTCCTCATGGCGCTGAGCGATCGCGAGCGGTTGTCCGGCCTGCTTCTTCTTGAGTTGCTGGATCACGACCGCGGTTGCCTGTCGTGGCTCGTCGTGCGCCAGGGAGTCGGGCGACAGCGTGCGTGTCGAGCATGCGCCCCCTATTATCGCCGAAGATGCCGACACCGAACGGGCAGGAGGCGACGCGGCCGCCCGTCAGCCCTGATCGTCACCGCCGGCATCGCCATCTCCGGGGGTCGGCCTGGCCTGAGGACGCCCTCAACCGCACCTGTTGACCGCGGCGGTCCGCGGGCGCCGCCCCGATAACCTGCCCCGCGTCCGGACCTAGGATCGCGTCGCGGGCGAGCCCGCAGAAGTCTCGGGCCGTCTCGGCCCACTCGACGGCGTCGTCGATCGTCGGTTCGGCGTCCCTGCTCGGGTTCCAATCGACTTCCACCTTCCATCGCCTCCCAGAGCGTTCGGATGCGATCCCGCCAACCGGGGTCCAGCACTCCGGGTTTGATCAGTTGCCGTTCGACGCTCTTCGGGAGATCCTTACGCCGCACTACGCTCACACCTCTGGTGAGGCACCACGCCATGGTCGAGAAGAAGACCGCGTCGAAAGCGGGGCGAGCCGCGATGCCGGGGCCTTGGAATCGCCCGTCCTTCAGCAGGTCGATCTCGTACCTGAGCACCTTCAGGTCGCTCCGGGCCTCCGTCAGCCATACCGGCAGCGCGTGCCGGATGCCCTTCCGAGTCACCGGCGGACGGTCCCGCGGCGGTCTTCTCGCCGGTCGGTCGACCGGATGGAGCTGGACTCCCTCGGCTTCGACGTTCCTCGGAACGGCAGCTCCTTGTCGATATCTCGGAGCCAGTCAGCCTCGGTCCAGACCACGACGTTGTGGTCGACCCCGTCGGGGTCGTCGTCCCCGTAGATCAAGTCCCGCGCGCTCCGTAGGGCGTTCGGGTGTCTCCGACGAGCACCAGGACGTCGACATCGCTCGTCGGTCCGGCGTCGCCCCGCGCCTTCGACCCGTACACCACGAGTCGCTTGAAGAGCCCGCCGGGCGCCTTGTTCAGTCGTTCGACGTAGTTCTCGAGCCACAGCCTCTCGTCCGGTTGGAGCGTCGGTCGGCCGCGGGGTTCCGTCGTCGCGAGTCCGCGCTCGGCGGTGTCGGGTGTGCCGGTCACCGCGCGTCTCCCTGTCCGACAGCTCTTCCGGCATCCGGCCACCCCTTCGCCCAGGCGATGAAGAGGTCGGTCGTGGCGTTCCCGCCCAAGAGCGCCCGGTCCAAGCGGCGGGCCAGCCTTCTCACGTCCGCCATGGGGATCAGCTCGTATCCGATCTGCTCGACGCACACGTTGATCCGGCGCTCGTCCACCGACGTCTTCAGGTGGACGTGGCCGTGGACGTTCACGCAGCCGGCGGGGATGTCGTCCAGGGGCACGTGCGTGAAGAGCAGGTGGGGTTCGCCCGGCGGGTGGGCGCACGCCGCCACTTCGTCGAACCCCCGCCGGAGGCGGCGGATGTGCGCATTGTCGTGGTTCCCAGCCACGAGGATCTTGCGGCCGGGTCTGCGCCGGAGGCGGTCGATCAGGCCGTCCGTCGGACGGTCCATGGTGACGTCGCCCAGACAGATGACCGTGTCGTGGTCCTGCACGTCGTGCGTCCACTGCTCCAGCAGGTAGCTGTCGCCGTGGTGGCAGCTCCGGAATGGGCGGCCAGAGATGCCGACGCTCGCCTGGTGTCCGAAGTGCGGGTCGGAGAACACCCACATTCGGTGTTCGTCCCCCGGGCGCAGCCTTGCGCCCAGCAGGCGCCCGGATGCGTCCAGTCCGGCCGCGGCGGCGTTCCGGTCGTGAACGGGGATGCGCTCGTCCCCCGTCTGGGGCGGTCAGCTGCACCTCGTAGAGCCGTTGAAGCTCGATCTCGTTCATGCCCGTTTCATGACGGAAACCGCCCGGCCGGCGACCCTCGCTCCTTCGCCACAGACCGGCACCGCCCGGATCGCGGGAGCCACCGACGGCTCCCGCACCGGCGACTCCAGATCGACTAGACTGGCCCGGATGGCCGGGGTGGCTCGGATTACCGCCGAGGTGGTCCGCGATCGGTGGGTGTCGGAGTTGACCGTGGAGCCGGCTGCGACCCGCGGTTCTGTCCACGTCGCGACCCGGCGATAGCGCGAGACGTGGGAGCGGTATCACCGCCCAAAGACCCCGCGGCCCTGTCCTCGTCGCGACCGCCCGGAACGGCCACGGCATCGATCCACAGCCGGGTTCCGCGGGCAGGCATCGACAGCTCCGCATCGCGGCGAGGTGCCGCAGGTCTCTTTCTCGGCTCTGGCTTTCACCATCCCGTCGAGCTGCGTCGAGTACGCGCAGTCAAGCTGAACCGGGGTCACCGACGATGCTGCTCTAGAACGCGGTCTACGGACGGGCCTCAAGACCGAGCGTAGCACCGGAGCGCGCCGCAGCCAAACGGCCCGGCGCACAGCGGAACGGGGTGCGACGGCGCGCGATCCCGCCAACACCGCCCGAAGGCGCGACCGAGCGACCGAGACAGCCGCCCCGAAGGAAGCCGGCCGGGTCGCCGACACCACCCCCGGCGCTCGTCGCCGCCGCCGGCGACCAAGAGGACCGGGCGCCCCGGGCGCGCCGCCGGCATGGCGGCGTGGTACTCTGGGTTCGATGGCGATCTCAATCCGCCACGCCCGGCCGGGTGACCGCCGCGCGGGTGCCGGCCTCCGCGACCCCGTGCGCGGACGGGGACACGCCGGATCGAGCGGCGGATGACCGGCCCCGCGGTGGTCTCCGTCGCCCGTATCGACCCAGAGTTGGCACGCCGTTCCTGGGGACCAGTCCAGCGGCTCGTCGCGGGCGACGGCCTGGGCAACGCCTCCGAGAACCTGCGATGCTTCATCGCCGTCTTCGGTCACGGCGACGGCCTGCCCGAGACCATCGAACGCGTCCGCCGGGTACTCACGGCCGGTACGCCAGACCGCCTGCGCCCGCACATCGCCGTTCAGGCCGCTCTCTCGAACGAGCCCAGTGGCGACACGCCCGGCACGTTGTACTTGAACTGGCTCTTCGAGCCCAACACCCCCGACGAGCTGGTCGAGGACATCTACATGCACACCCTGACGCTCGCGATCTTCGCGGCGATCCAGAGAACCCCGACGGCGCGGGTGACCTGGCCTCACGACGATGAGATCGCCGCCCGCGTCGTGACGGCGGCGGCGCCGCCAAAGGGCGGCATGCAGTGACAGGTGGGCACCAAGCCGCGGCGACGGACGCGGCACCCGAGGATCGGAGCTGCCTCTATCTGAAGCACCTGTACCTCGAGGAACTCCACCGCATCGTCGCGACGAAGAAGCCCGGGGGACGCGCCATTAGGTGGATCATCGACTACACCGAGACGCACCCGGTCGCCGTGCATCGACCCGACAGGCACCGCACATGGGTCTGGTCGGACCTGCACCTACGGCACGCCAACATCATCAAGCACTGCAAGAGGCCGTTCGCGAACGCCCGCGACATGGACCGGACGATGATGACGGCCTGGAAGTCCGTCGTCGGCACGGGCGACACCGTGCTGAACGGCGGCGACGTCGCGCTGGCTGGTAGCCTCGGCGAATCCGGCCGAGCCCGGATCCGCGAGGCCCCGGGGCGCAAGATCCTCGTGGTCTGGAACCACGACTTCAACAGGAAGACTGGGCTCCTGGACGCCGCCGGACACGGGATCGCGACCGGAATCCTGTCGATCGACACCGATCCGCCGATGGTGCTGACGCACATCCCGATGGGCGCGCTCCCGCCGAGCTGGGTGAACCTGTACGGCCACGTGCACAACAACGAACCCCTTCGGGAGACGCCGCACATCAACGTGTGCGTCGAGCACACCGACTACCGACCCCTCCCACTGGGGAGCTTGGTCACGCTCGCGAAGCACCTGTTGGCGGGCGACGTACCCGAAGGCACAACCAAAGATGACCGGATCCGCAACGCCGAGGGCGCCAACGGACAAACGATCCGTTGCGGAAGCAAGTAGCTGCGGGTCCACCGAGCGGGCGACGGGCAGCCCGCCACGCCGATCAACGGGACCTGTCCGGGCACCCCCGGGGAATGGGCCGCCCGGTCCACATCGGGCGCGGCCGTACGCCGAGGTTCGCGTTAAGCGGACGCTCCGTCCCGGCGCTGCCCCCGCCTTGTACAATCCGTGAGGTCCGAATCGACGGCGGACCGCGCCACGGCGAGCACGCCGGGACTCGACGGCGACTGACCGGAGCCGAGAGAGACAATGGAATCGAACAACAGCAAGATCACCCGGGCCGCGACCATCGGCGCACTGGCGGTGCTCGCGGCCGCCATAGCGACGCCGGCCCCAGCGCGGGCGCAGGACGCGACCTGGAACGGCCTGGTCGTCGCCCCCGAAGCGCGGTGCAGCCCGTACGACAGCGGCGACTACGGGTACAGCCAGTCGGTCGAAGACCGCATCATCCGCAGCCTCGGCGGCGTTTACGGACCGTACACCGGGCGCTGGTTCGGGTCGAAGCGGGAGACCGACATCGAGCACATCGTGGCCCGGTCCGAGGCCCACGACAGCGGCCTCTGCCGGGCCGACCGGGCGGCGCGGAGGCGGTTCTCCGAGGATCTGCGGAACCTGACGCTCGCGGCGCCAGCCGTGAACCGCTATCAGAAGCGGGACCACGACGCGGGCGGCTGGCTGCCGCCGATGAACCGCTGCTGGTTCGCCGCACGCGTCATCGACGTGAAGCGGGCCTACGGTCTGACCGTCGACCGGCGCGAGCGCGACGCGCTGGCTCGCACTCTGGCGGGATGTGAACACACAAGAATCGACATGACGCAACAGGGAACCGTTGCGGTTGCGGCAGTGCCGCCCAGGCGCGGGACGGCGAGCGCCGCTGGCGGAACCGACGCGCTCGCCCGGTACGACGACAACGGCAACGGCCGAATCACCTGCGCCGAGGCCTGGCGCCACGGCATAGCGCCGGTGCCTCGGGGCCACCCGGCCTACCGGTACATGCGGGACGGCGACGGCGACGGCGTCGTCTGCGAGTAGGCGACGCACGAGCGGCGGCAGCGGAGCCTTCCGGGCCATGGCGCTGATGGCGCCGGGCTCGCGCATGCCCATGGACCGGGACGACAACGGCGGCGCCGCCGGTCGACGAGAGCCTCGAGCCGACCGACACGGGCGAGGACCTCGACGTGAAGGCCGACACGCCGCAAGATATCGAGGAGGGTGCGGCCCGCCAGCCGTTCAGCCCGATTGGGTCCAGGCACCGAACGACGTCACAGCTCGCCGTGAAACCACCGAACGGCCTTCGCGGCCGTGTGTCGTCTACCCCGAAGTGCTCGGCGATCGCCCGGAACGGCCGACCGCGCCGACGCATCTCAGCCGCCTGGGCGGCGATGCGCTGGAACATCGGGATGGTCGGCGGATCCCGCAGCTCGACCTCGAGCGGCACCGCAGCCAGGATTCGCAATCTTTGCGAGCGTGTCCACCATCCCTAAGTAGCTAGGTTTCAATAACTTACAGAGCCCAGAACCCACGGAGCATCCAGTCAGCACAGCCGTGCTACGATGATCGACGAGGGGGTCCGAAGCACAACGAGTTCCGAGCATCACGCGGCGCTCTGAGGTCACGCGCCGCCCTGCTCGAGACCGGTGCGATCGAGGAAGCAACCGAAGCCGCGGCCTAGAAGCACCCGACCCCGCACATGCAGGGGCTGAGGGGCGCCAAGAGAACACTGTCTCCCCGCGCGGAGGCGAACCGCGCACAAGACCCACGATGACCGCCGAAGAGGCCCCGACGTACGACCCGAACTCCCCCGAGTACTTCAAGATCCGGTGGGGACCGGCGTGGCGGGAACATGTCGTTCCCGACTCCGAAACCATCGACGCCGCCAGCTCGATCCGCGACCTAGCCCCCGAAGCGGCCGACGACACGCCGCCCGAGGGCCGCGGCCCTCGCAGCCGCGCGCTCGCCTTCCACATCGCGTCGGCCTGCTCCGGATATGCCGTACAGCCGACGCCGACCGAGCTGCACGCCGCATTCCACACCACCACACCCAGCACCCGAACCGAAATGCTCCTGCGGATGTGGATGGACGAGGCGTCGTCCAAGGACTTCTTCGACGCTTGGCTCGACCACTGCTACAGTTGGCGCGAACTCGCCGCCGCCTGCCATCGGCACGGCGTGACGAACGCCAAGAACGCACCCCTCCTGAACCGGTTCGGACCACCGGCAGCATCCGCCGCACAAGACCAGTGAAACAGGACCAGCTTCCCGAACCGGCAATGAGGCTGTGGAGAGACCACGGCGACATACTCGTCGCCGAGCTCGGGAAGCTCGAGCCGCCGGTGTGGCAGCTCGGCGGCGGCACCCTCCTCGCAAAGGCGTGGAGACACCGCCTCAGCTTCGACCTCGACATCACGATACCGACCGGTGGATCCAGGCGCACGGAGCAGGCCGTGCTCGACGCCATCGAGACCGAACTCCGAAAGCGGGGACTAGACGTAACCAACGACCCTGCGGAAAGGCTCCTGAGGGCGAAGACCGGGGTCGTCGACGACTACGGAAACGAGTCCGGTATCGACATCTGGGTCCACGACCCCGGATTACCCGGATCCGCACGACCCGAGCCGATCTCCGGAACGCCTGTCAACAGGCTATCCGTCGCGCAGATCATGCACGGCAAGCTCCAGCGCGACCGGATGAGTCTGGTCAGGGATGCGTACGACATCAACTACGCCCACCGGGCCGACCCCGCGGCCCTCGAGACCGCGGGGAACAGCCTGACGCCCGAACACATCAGACGCGCCGAAATCGTGTACGCAACTCAATCCGGGCGGATGGACACCGAGCAAAGTTCGATCCTCGACTGGACAGGCCGACCCGCCCGAGACCAGCAGGGCTGCGGCATGCGCGCCGGGCAAATCATCCACGACTCGAGATGGATCGAAGTCGAGATCACAGTACGGAACGGCCGGATCCAGGCGACGACCACGACCACCGCGGGAGACCGCCGAGACCGGTTCGGACCGGATGGCGTCAGCCCGGAGGAGGCTGCCAAACGGCTGGCCGAAGCCGGCATCCTCGACCACCTGCGGTACCACTACAGAGGCGCAGGCTGGACGGTGACAGACGTAACCGACCGAATCGCACAACAGGCCGACGGCAATGAGCGACTCGTGCGAATTGCACCCGCGGGCACCCACCGAGCTAACGAAGACCAGGCAGTGTTCACCGCCCAATCACCTCCGGAACCGCCGCGGATCGGCGGTCCCCGAACGGCACTGAGCGTCGTCCACAGAGAGAGATCCAGGCCCGGGACACCCAGCGGATCTGGAGGACCCGGCGGGCCAAGCTCACCAAGCGAACCCGGATCAGGCGAAACAACTGAATCGAAAAACTCGAAAGCCGCAGGAGGCGACACGAACAAGATGCGGTCCACCGATGCCCAAGCCGTCCAGCGGCCGAGCGCAAAAGCGATACTGAACGCCGACCCGCAACGAGAGCAATACGCTCGGGGTCGAAGCGACACCGGCCGAAGCGGACGATAACGGCACCCTCACGCCCCGAACCGGGACCGAGATCAAGACGTAAACTGTCGTACACGCTACCGGAAAGCCGACCGGGAACGGCGCGGTCGGAGATAGCGCCGCGGCCGACGGCTGGCCAAGGTAGGGGGCGCGCGGCGCACGTCCGTCGACAGGCACCGTCTGCGAAAGCCGGAGCAAGCTCTTCAAGATCACGCCCCAGGGCGGCACACTGACCCATCCCGGAACCAGCAGACGACCTTCTAACTAAGCGAACCGGAACATAATGGCGAGGTGACCCAGACCGCTGCCGCCACAAGCACGCCGCACCAGAGCGCACGGCGCCCCGAAAACCCAATGGGGTCGAGGCCAAGTGCCGCGCAGTAGCCGAGGCGATGGAACGGATCGGTTGCGTATTCCGGTCCAAACCGATCACTGATTCCGGTCCAAATCGATCACTGATTCCGGCCCAAACCGATCACCGATTCCGGCCCAAACCGATCACCCTCCGTCGGAGCTGAGCGGCGCGGGACGACCCCGCCGGGCGTGAGACCCTCCTGCTTTTGCAGGAGGGACGCACGCTGGCGAACAGGAGGTTGTCCATGCGCAAGATTCGAGAGGTGCTGCGGCTGTACTTCGCCGCGGCGTTGAGCATCCGAGCCATCGCCCGCAGCCTGGGGACGTCGCCGTCGACGGTGGGTGACTACCTGCGCCGCGCGAAGGTGGCGGGGCTGGGTTGGCCCCTGCCCGAGTCGGTCGACGACACCGGCCTGGAGCGCCGGCTGTTTCCGGTGCCGCCGCCGAGCCGCACGGCGCGTCCGCTGCCGGACTGGAGCGAGGTCCACCGGGAGCTACGGCGCAAGAGCGTGACGCTGTCGTTGCTCTGGCAGGAGTACAAGGAGACCCACCGGGAGGGGCTGCCGTACAGCCGGTTCTGCGAGCAGTACCGGGCCTGGGCCGGGAAGCTCGATCTGGTGATGCGCCAGGAGCACCGCGCCGGCGAGAAGCTGTTCGTCGACTACGCCGGGCAGACGGTGCTGGTGGTCGACCGTGAGACCGGCGGCGAGCGGCAGGCGCAGATCTTCGTGGTCGTCCTCGGGGCCTCGAGCTACACCTTCGCCGAGGCGACGTGGACGCAGACCCTGCCGGACTGCGCTCGTCGCCCGCCGGGGCCACCACCTTTGAGGGCGCGACGAGGACCATTCACGTGGTCCTTCGACGATCAGCACGTTGGGTCATGAAAGCCACAGGCGCAGCCGACGTGCTCGACGACCACCGCCACGGCGATGCGCACCCGCATCCCGGCGAGGCCCACGGTCCCCGACACCGCGGCGTGGCGCGACGTGTGAGGGCCTGCGCATGGATCCGGAAGCCACCGCGGCGTGTCGGCGGTCACGGTTCCCGCCTGCCGGGGGCGGACGGTGAGTCCACCACCACCCGGCTTCCTGTGCGCGAGCTCAAGGAGCCGAAGGCGGGCGCTTCTTCGAGAGGGTGGACCTGGCAGGGCGTAGGTTGACGGGACGGGGACGGGCGCTTCAGCGCCGCGGCGATCTCCGTTCGCAACTCGGCGATTTCTGCCCTCACCTCGGCGAGGCTGGCCGTGAACTGATCGAGCGGGACATGGTCGCCGTGCTCGGCGGCCAGACGGACCGCGTTCGTGATGGCGTCCGCCTGGGCCGGCGTGAATCTCGGCGTCGGTGAGCGAGCGGACGACGGCGTGCGTGTCGAGCATGCGCAACCGCAGGCCCTCGAATGGGAGCGACCTTGCTCGCCGTCGCCGATGCGACCGGCGGCGACGGGGGTTCTCACGCGGCCGAACTCCCCGTTCGAGCACGAGGGGTCCGACGAAGGCCACGCGGCGGCCGGAGACGGGTCGGGGGGGCTGCGCTTTGGTGCACGTCCTCCACCACGCCGACGACGCGGAACCGCCCATCGCCGGCCGGCACCGGCAGACGGCACCGGCTGCGCGCCCCCAAGCGGGAGACCGCCTCCGCCGGGCAGTTGCGCACCGTCCCTTCCGAGAGATGCAGCGCCGCCGCAATCTCCACGGCCAGCCGCAGCACCGGGCGCTGGCGGTCGCTCGCGCAGCGACGATGTTCGTATACCGTAGAAGAGCCTCTGATGGAACCCGCCGTCCTCGCGTCGTTCGCGGTCGCCCTCGTCGTCTTCGGCGTCGTCTCCCGAAGAATGGAGCGCGGAGTCGTTTCGCCTCCGATGGTCTTCGTCGGGCTCGGGTTCGCGCTGGGGCAGCTCGGGTGGCTCGATTCGGGCAGCGAGCTGCTGTACGTTCTCACCGAGCTCGCGCTGGTGCTCGTGCTCTTCACCGATGCCGCGCGCATCGACCTCGCGCACCTCCGGCTCGAGGGAAGTCTGCCGGCCCGCCTCCTCGGAGTCGGCCTACCCCTGACCGTCGCCGCGGGGGCCCTCGCGGCATGGATGATCCTGCCGGGCCTCGGGGTCTGGGAAGCGGTTCTCGTGGGCGCGGTCCTCGCGCCCACCGATGCCGCGCTCGGACAGGCGGTGGTGAGCAACGCGCTCGTCCCGGTCCGCATTCGCCAGAGCCTCAACGTTGAGAGCGGCCTCAACGACGGGATCGCCCTGCCTCTCGTTCTCGTTGCCATCGCGTTCGCGGGTGCGACGGGCGAGAGCGGCGACCTCGCCCACTGGCTCTCCTTCGCGACCCTGCAGGTGACCCTGGGCCCCCTCGTAGGAGCCGCCGTGGGGTATCTCGGAGGTCGGAGCGTCGGGCGGTCCACTCACGCCGGCTGGATGAACGAGCCCTTCCAACGGCTGTCCCTCCTGGGACTGGCGGGCCTCGCCTTCGCGGGCGCCGAGCTCGTGGGCGGCAACGGCTTCATCGCTGCCTTCGTCGCCGGTCTGACCCTGGGCAACACGACACGCGCCGTCTGCGCGCGCGTCTACGAGTTCGGCGAGGCGGAGGGACAGCTGCTCACCCTCGTCGTCTTCCTCATCGTCGGCGGCGTCATGGTGCCCGAGGCGCTCCCGCACTGGGACCACCGGGTGTGGCTGTACGCCCTGGCGAGTCTCAGCGTCGTCCGCATGGCGCCGGTCGCCTTGAGCCTGGTTCGATCGGGGCTGCGCCCGGCGACGCTGGCGTTCGTCGGCTGGTTCGGTCCGCGGGGCCTCGCCTCGATCCTGTATGCGCGCATCGTGGTCGGCGAGGACCTGCCGGTGTCCGCGCTCCTGGAATCGATCGTGACCCTCACCGTACTGCTCAGCACGCTCCTTCACGGCATCACCGCGTACCCGCTGGCGCGACGCTACGGTGAACGGCTCGCGGCGACCCGCGACCACGCCCGAGAGGAGCACCAGCCCGTATCCGATCTACCGGTGCGCATCCGGCACGGCAAGGAGGCGGGGGCGGCGTGAACCGCCAGGACGGCTGGTAGTGCGCCACCCTCGAAAACCCCGTGCTACGCTGATCGGTGATGAGCGGCGCACTTGCTGGCGTGCCGGCGTCGCCGTCTCTGGAGGAGGCGCTTGCCCAGCGGGTGCTGCGTCAAGCCCGCTCCGGCCAGCTTGATGAGAACCGGTCGCTGCCCGGGCAGGACAAGCGCGAGAGTCATGCAGACCTTCGGAGCCGAGCTCACCGGCAACCAGAGAACGCTCCCGAGAACACAGCTCCTCCGCCATCTCCGCAAACACCGGGCTCGGGCCGCCTTCCGCCGCGAAAGAAGAACGGCGGGAACGAGTCCTGACCGAGTTCCGGAAGGCGCGGGTGACCGGGATCCGGGTGACACTTCCCGCCGAGGCCTTCGACGGGAAACTGGCGAGCCTGCCCGAGGGGGTGTCGGTCGAGCGGGACCGGATCGAGGTGCGGTTCAACGGGGCGAAGGAGCCGGTGGAGCGGCTGTACTCGCTGATCTATGCGCTCGTGAACGATTACGAGCGGTTCGAGGCGCTCGTCGACGGGGGAGTCGGCGGTGGGGGAGAGTGTCCGAATGAGCGAGGCGCTGGTGCCGCCGGCCGCGGAGCCGGGGGGTCGTCGGAGACGGGGAAGCCGACGTCGTCCTGCCGGCGCTGATCGTCGACGCCGGACCGGATGCCGTCCAGCGGTTCCTCGAGTTCTTCGCGGGCCGGATCGCGAACGCGAGGACGCCGGCGGCGTACGGGCGGGCCGTGGGGCAGTTTCTGGCGTGGTGCGAGGCGCGAGGCCTCGGCCTCGAGTCGGTCTCCCCGGTCCACGTGGCCGCCTACATCCGGACCTACCCGGGCTCGGCCCCAACCGTCAAGCAGCACCTGGCTGCGATCCGCATGCTCTGCGACTGGCTCGTCGTCGGCCAGGTCCTCCCGGTGAATCGGGCAGCCGCGGTGCGGGTGCCGAAGCACGTCGTCACCAAGGGGGCGACGCCGGTCCTCTCGCCGGCGGAGGCGAGGAAGCTCCTCGAGTCGATCGACACGGGCACCCTGGCCGGACTCCGGGACCGGGCGCTGTTCTCGGTCATGCTCTACAGCTTCGCGCGGGTGAGCGCGGTGTTGGGGATGCGGTGGCAGGACTACTTCGGGCAGGGGAGCCGGGGGTGGCTGCGGCTCCGCGAGAAGGGCGGTCGGCGTCACGACGTCCCAGCCCTCCACCGGGCGGCGGCGGCCCTCGACGCCTACGTCGAGACGGCCGGGGTCGAGGAGCCGAAGGCGGTGCTCTTCCAGAGCGTGGACCCGGCGGGGCGCCGGCTGACGGGCCGGGCGCTCGAGCGGCGGGTCGTTCTGGCGATGATCAAGCGGGCGCCGCTGCCGCGGAGCTTCCGCCCTCGACGTGCTGCCACACGTTCCGGGCGACGGGGATCACGGCGTATCTGTCGAACGGGGGGACCCTCGAGCACGCTCAGCAGATCGCCGGGCACGCGTCGCCGAAGACGACGAAGCTCTACGACCGCACAGCGGACACGGTGACCGTCGACGAGATCGAACGCATCGTGATTTGACGGGTCCCGGAAAAGCCGGCAGCGCTACCCCCGGGTTCGTCGCACCGACGAGGGCCTATTCCACGAATGGCTCCGGGAGAGCAGCACTGACGTGAACAACACGGCGGCTGAAATCAGATCCTTCGGCGTGGAGGAACCAAGCATTCGGATCGATGCGGGAATTGGGTGCCACGGCGCGCTCGATTACACTTTCTGGCCCAAAGGGAATACCGGAAGGTGCGAACCGCTCAACCGTGCGCCATCCTCTCGCCGACGACGTGCCGAGAGATTCGGGCGGATATTCTGGCGCTGGAGCAGGAGACGGAGGGGCTGCTGGCCGAGATCCGCCACAACCTGGAACGCGCCCCCCCAGGGCCGGCATGGCCCGCAAGTGAGGGCGACCACAGCCCCCGGCCGCGAGGTGCTGGTCGGCCTCGTCGAGCGGGTGACCTTCCACAACCCCGAGACCGGCTTCTGCGTGCTCCGTATCAAGGCCCGCGGCCAGCGCGACCTCGTCACCGCGGTGGGCCATGCCGCGACGATTTCGGCCGGCGAATGGATCACCGCCTCGGGCGAATGGACCAACGACCGGACCCATGGGCTGCAATTTCGTGCACACTTCCTGCAGGCTTCCGCACCGTCATCGATCGAAGGCATCGAAAAATATCTCGGCTCCGGCATGATCCGGGGCATCGGCCCGGTCTATGCCAGGCGCATGGTCCAACTGTTCGGCACAGACGTGTTCGACATCATCGAAGCCAGCCCCGGCCGTCTGCGCGAGGTCGAGGGGATCGGACCGACACGGGCGGACAGGATCACCGCGGCCTGGGCGGACCAGAAGATGATCCGCGAGATCATGGTGTTCCTGTACCAGCACGGCGTCGGTACGGCCCGCGCGGTGCGCATCTTCAAGACCTACGGCGCCGATGCCGTGCAGGTCATGAGCGAGAATCCCTACCGGCTGGCCCGGGACATCCGGGGCATCGGCTTCCGTACCGCCGATCTGATCGCGGAACGACTCGGCATCGAGAAGACCGCGATGATCCGGGTGCGCGCCGGGATCTCGTTCGCGCTGACCGAGGCCATGGGCGACGGCCATTGCGGCTTGCCGGCCTCGGAGCTGACCACGCTTGCGGTGAAGCTGCTCGCGGTGCCGGAAGAGCTCATCGCCTCGGCGCTCGAGCAGGAGCTGGCGGAACAGACGGTGACCGCCGACAGCGTGGCCGGCACCCCCTGCGTGTTCCTGAGCGGGCTCTATCATGCCGAACAGTCGGTCGCCGGACACCTGCGCCGTGTGACCGGCGGCCCGGTGCCCTGGCCGGCGATCGACGCGGCGAAGGCGCTGCCCTGGGCCGAGGCCCGCACCGGCCTCACGCTGGCCGATAGTCAGGCCGCGGCCGTGCGCCTCGCGCTGCGCTCGAAGGCGACCGTGATCACCGGCGGTCCCGGTGTGGGCAAGACCACCATCGTCAAGACCATCCTGCGGATACTGCAGGCCAAGGCCGTGACACTCCTGCTGTGCGCCCCCACGGGCCGGGCCGCCAAGCGCATGTCGGAGGCCACCGGCATGGAGGCCAAGACCATCCACCGGCTGCTGGAGGTCGATCCCAAGACCTTCGGTTTCCGCCGCCGCGAGGACAACCCGCTCGACTGCGACCTGCTCGTGGTGGACGAAAGTTCGATGGTCGATGTCCTGCTGATGCAGGCGCTGCTGCAGGCCGTGCCCGATCATGCCGCCCTGCTGCTCGTCGGCGACATCGACCAGTTGCCCTCGGTCGGGCCGGGCCAGGTGCTCGCGGACATCATCGGCTCCGGTGCGATCCCGGTTGTGCGCCTCACCGACGTGTTCCGGCAGGCGGCCACGAGCCGGATCGTCGCCAGCGCGCATCGGATCAACGCGGGCCGGATGCCGGAGTTCAACGCGGGGGACGGCGAGAGCGACTTCTACTTCGTGCCGGCGGAAGACCCCGAACAGGCGGTGGAGCGCATCCTGACGCTGGTCCGGGAGCGCATTCCCGGGCGGTTCGGGCTCGATCCGGTGCGCGACATCCAGGTGCTGTGCCCGATGAACCGGGGCGGCGCCGGCGCGAGGGCGCTCAATATCGAGTTGCAGGCGGCACTGAACCCCGCCGGAGAGGAGCAGGTCGAGCGTTTCGGCTGGACCTTTGCCCCGGGCGACAAGGTCATGCAGATCGAGAACGACTACGACAAGGATGTCTACAACGGCGACATCGGCATCGTGGAAGGCGTCGATGCCGGTGAGGGAGAGCTGACCGCCGGGTTCGACGGACGCTGCGTCACCTACGGCTTCGGCGAACTGGACCGGCTGGTGCTCGCGTATGCGGCGACGGTCCACAAGAGCCAGGGCTCGGAATACCCCGCCGTGGTGATCCCGGTGCTGACGCAGCACTACGCCATGCTGCAGCGCAATCTGCTCTACACCGGCATCACGCGGGGCAAGCGGCTCGTCGTGCTCGTCGGCCAGCGCAAGGCCGTCGCCATTGCGGTGAAGAACGTCTCCGGCCGGCGGCGCTGGTCGAAGCTCGATGAGTGGCTTGGGGGTTGGTGCATGACTCGGAGCTGACCG
This sequence comes from Vicinamibacterales bacterium, assembly GCA_965206705.1. Taxonomy (GTDB): domain Bacteria; phylum Acidobacteriota; class Vicinamibacteria; order Vicinamibacterales; family UBA8438; genus JAJEEA01. Next base: position 1,016,295 of record CBDBKJ010000005.1, read on the forward strand.
ACAGCGGTCCCAACGCAGGAGGCTACTCACCGACCAAGACGGTACGACTCCGGCCGACCAAGTTCAGCGGGCGCGTGCCTCCCAAGGCTGCGGCTCTGCGCGACCCAAGAGGATCTGCGCGTCGATCGGAGCCGCCGCTGCGGTGAGGGTGCTCACGTCGCCCCTGGCGCACCGTTCCCGACTGGGGGCAGCCCGTGAGTCCACCAGGCACACTTGTACACCTGCCAGCCCACGCACTCGGCGTTTCAGTGGTCCCACCGCCGCGAAGGTCAAGACCCAGCCTGCGTCCACGGTAAAGACGCGGACGCTGTCGGCGCTCCACATGACCTGCGGCGCCGCCGTTACCCACACGCAGTTGACTCCCCCAAAAAAGCTCTCCTCAAAACAGGAGTGGGTGGGCTGGGCCCTGGATCGATGGGCTCAACGAGGAGTGACCGTGGGGTAGCATCCAGCGTCTCGAGGTTTGGCGAGGGCCCCGAGCGCTTCCGGAATCGGTCCGCTCAACACCGCTCAACTTATTGCCGAAGAGGTCCGGCTCCGGGCAGGACTCCCACCTGCTGGATGACGACGCCTTCTCACGGCGCCCGTAAACAAAGACGTCTGCGGCGTATCCGGCTGGGTGACGCCGGCATGCGGATCGCGCCATAGTGTATCGACGAAGATCCGCACGGAACCGCCGGCCGTCCGCACGTACTCGACCTTGCCACCGGCGATCCAGTTGTAGATCGTGCGGCGGGTGACTCCCACCAACTCACCCGCCTTCGCGATCGAGAGGGTTGTCCTATCAGCAATCATGACAGACGCTCGAGTTTCGCCCACCCAGGTCTTCCCGGTCGATCCGTGCTCCCTGACAGGCTCAAGGATGGTATCGGCACCTGATGACCCCTTCATTAGACGATATGGAATGACCGGCTCGCTATCGTACCGTCGCCCTGCGCGAGCACGCGACAAGGAGGCCGAGGCCGCCTTCGATTCGCGGGTGACACCGAGCGCGGCGTCAGAGCCGCAGACGAAAGGAGCCGGTCATGAGCGAGCCTATCACCTACGTGGGGAACGATGCGCACAAGGTGGAGTTGCACGTGGCGCTGCTGGCCCGGGAGGTGACGACGCCCGTCACCTGGACGGTGCAGAGCGAGGTCCGGGCAGTTTCGAGATCCGGACCACCGATCGCGGCGTAGCAGCCTGTGGCAAAAGTCGGTAGATCGGGGTCGACGTGAGTCGACGTGAGTCGACGTAGTGTCGTAGACTCGACGGCATGGCGATGGGCAAGAAACCGGCGGCGCGACAGCGGTCGCCGATGTGGGTGACCACAGCGGACCTTCCGACGAGCGCGGGACATCCTTTCTTCGAACGGCTGAATCGCGTCCTGGAGAAGGCCGGCTTCGATGCCTTCGTGGAAGGGTTGTGCGCGGCCTTCTACGCGGACCGACTCGGCCGCCCGAGTCTGCGTCCTGGGCGGTATTTCCGGCTGCTGTTCATCGGCTACTTCGAGGGGCTGTCGTCGGAGCGGGGGATTGCGTGGCGGGTCGCGGATTCGCTGAGCCTGCGGGCTTTCCTGGACCTGGACGTGACGGAGGCGCCGCCGAACCACTCGACGCTGTCACGCACGCGGCGTCTGATAGACGTGGAAACACACGTGGCGGTGTTCACGTGGGTGCTGGAACGGTTGGCGGAATCGGGTCTGGTGAAGGGGAAGACGGTCGGCGTCGATGCAACGACGCTGGAAGCGAATGCGGCGATGCGGAGCATCGAGCGGCGGGACACGGAAGAATCGTACGAGGCGTTCGTGCGTCGATTGGCGAAGGCATCGGGGATTGAGACGCCGACGCGCGCGGAGTTGGCGCGGTTCGACCGGTCCCGGAAGAACAGGAAGACGTCGAACAAGGAGTGGAAGTCTCCGCAGGACCCGGACGCAAAGATCGCGAAGATGAAGGACGGTCGGACGCACTTGGCCCACAAGGCCGAGCACGGGGTCGACCTGGAGACGGGAGCCATCCTCTCGGTGACCGTGCAGGATGCATCGGAGGGCGATTCGGCGACGCTGCCGGAGACTCTGACGATGGCGGCCGAGCAGGTTGAGGCGGTGGAGCCGGACGGTGAGGGCGTCGAAGAGGTGGTGGCCGACAAGGGCTACCACAGCGACAAGACGCTGGTGGCGCTTGAGGAGATTGGGGTTCGCAGCTACGTATCGGAGCCGGAGCGGGGTCGACGCTGCTGGCAGGACAAGAGGACGGGTGAAACGCCGCCGGAGAAGCGTGCTGCGCAGCAGGCGTTGTATGGGAACCGTCGGCGTATTCGTGGAGACCGCGGTCGTCGTCTCCAGCGACGTCGCGGGGAGCTGGTGGAGCGGCCGTTCGCGCACCAGTACGAGACCGGCGGTCTGCGCCGCGTGTGGGTGCGCGGGCATGAGAAGGGTGCGGCTCTTCTTCGTCGGCGGCCCAAGGGGCTTCTGCCAGCGGCACGGCAAGAGCTACTTGACCCGTCGAAGGTGTGGTGGGGAGGGCGGCGGGGGCGGCTTGCTGACCGGCCGCGCTATTCCATCAGCGTATCGCTGGGCGTGGTGCCGCTGGTACTCCCGCGTCGTGGAAGTCCCAGTACGCATCGAAGTCGCGGCTGGCTTCGTAGCACCCGGAGCTTCAGAACCGCCTCGGCTCCAACCCAGTTCGCCACCCGGCGGATCCGGGCCCGCGCATGGATGAAACAGCGGTACTGGGTAGCACCAGCGTGCACCAGTGAACTCCATCACGGTCGCGGACCAGGTACCGCACGCCCCTTCGATGACGCCGGTGGCGATGGAACACAGGCACCGCCTTGCAGACGTACTCGGCCACGTGGATGAGGTCGATTACCACACCGTAAGGTCGACGGCGGCGCTCGCGCGGTTGAGTTGCGTCTCGGCGCCATCGACGAGCGCGACCCGCCCGGGCGCGCAACCTGCACCGTCCCGAAGGTCGTCTCCGGGTGGCGTTCCTGCAGACGCCGCTGCGAGCGCTCGACATCGTCGACCCCCTCGACCGGACCGGCGGCCTCCCCCGGGGTGCGTTGATCGAGGTGTCCTTGCAGGAGCCTGCGCATCAACTCCTGGCCCCGTCGGTGGAGCTCCCGTTCGAGCTCGCTCTCACTCATCTGCTGGGCTTCGCGCGATGAGAGGTAGGCTTTGGCGTCAGCGAAGACGGCCTCGGCCACCGCATACGGCGCCTGGTCGGGGGAAGCGGCGCGGTGAGCCACGTCTCGCATCGCTCAACTCTCCCGCAACCGCCGGACCGTGTTGGGCGCCTCACCAGCACGGCGGCAGTGTCGGTCCATGCGAGCTCGATCGCTGGTGGCACCCAACGCGACCCAGAAGGCACGTCCCGAGAACCTCGTCGTCGCTGCTACGGCCATGGCAGAGGCATCTCCCTTCCCAAGGCAGCGTACCAAAACGCCGCGCGAATGTCCAGGGGGGCGGAGGGGACGACCGAAGCGTCCGGGCGCCGTGATCAGGCCGGGCTGGCCGCCCGAAAGAGGCGGGTGGGCGCTGTCCGGGGCGCTGTCCCCGCGCAAAACGAACCGAAAAGTGATCGTCCGCGAGCAAAAACGCCCATGAATAGGCGAAAAAGCCGTCTACGAAGAAGAGCCGCACCCGCATGAGAATGTCCGCAAGCGGGTGCTCATCCAGGCGGCCGGTTGCAACCTCGGGCTGCTGCTCCGCCGCCTGACCGGGGTCGGCACGCCCCGGAGCCTGCAGGGGCGGGCTCTTTCGGCGATTTTGGGCCTGATCGGGCGTCTGATCGAGCTCTGGGGGCGTCTCACGCGCGTCTGGACGGCCAAATGGACACCGGCGGCGCTCGTCCGCTCAATCACTCATCGCCAAGCCGCGTGACCGGGCCCACGCAGCGAACAGACTTCTTCCACGGGCTGCTAGCCGTGAGCGCCGCCGTGCTCGCGCGCCCATCGCGTGATCTGCGTGTCCACCATCGGAAACTTCTCAGGGCAGACGAACGCGGGGAACGTGGCTCGGTTGCCACCACGGGTTGCTTGAACAGCTCGGTTCGGAAGGCTCTGAACGAATCGAGATTCGGATTCGCAATGTAGTCCGCACAGGACGACCAAACATCGGCGGCGACAACGCCTGAGTCAAGCAACGCGCCGGCCCTCTTCGCCGCGCGGCCCTTACCGCCAGAGTAGCCCGGATTATGCGTGAAGGTGTTGTTTTGGGAGAGACACAAGGGCCTCCGTGTGGTACAAACGTAGTGTATACAAACGTTTAGCCACGACGGAGGCCCCTGCGTGACACCTGACACGATACCACAGAGTGTTCTGTTTCCGGATCTGTTCGACAAGCCCCTCGTCGCCACGTTCAACCAGGAGCACGCGAGTTCCGACGGCGGGGCCGTCCTGCTCAAGGCGGCGGAGCGCGTGTACGGCTTGGTCAAGGCGTTCGCCCGGTGTCTGGCCGACAAACGCGCACCGGGGAAGATTCGGCACACGCTCGCGGACCTGATCGGCCAGCGGGTTTTCGGCATCGCGTGCGGTCATCCCGATGGCAACGATGCCGACCACTTGGCCGACGACCCCATCCACAAGCTGCTGCTCGGGCGGGACCCGGTGTCCGGCGCGCCCTTGGCGTCGCAACCCACGATCTCGCGATTCGAGAACGGCGCGCGCCGCTCCGTGCTCTACCGGATGGGGCGCGAGTTGGCCGCGAGCGTCATCGAGCGTCACCGGCGTCGCCTGCAGGGGCGGGCGCGGCGCATCACGATCGATCTGGACCCGACCGACGACCTGACGCACGGGGCCCAGCAGCTCACGTTCTTCAACGGGCACTATGGCGGCTGGTGTTATCTGCCGATGCTGGGGTTTCTGAGCTTCGACCGCGAGGCGGAGCAGTATCTGTGCGCGGCGGTGCTGCGGCCCGGGAAGGCAGTGGCCGCCAACGGGACCCTCGGGCTGCTGTGTCGGCTGCTCCCGCTGCTGCGGGCGGCGTTTCCGCGGGCGCGGTTTCTCGTTCGGCTCGACGGGGGCTTTGCGACCCCGGAGATCTTCGATTTCCTGGATGCGGAGCCCCGGCTCGACTACGTCGTGGCGATGGCGAAGAACGCGGTGTTGCAGCGGCATGCGGAGTCCGCCATGCAGGTGGCCCGCGCGCAGAGCGAGGTCGGTGGCGAGACCGCGCACGTCTATACCGACACCCGCTACGCCGCCCGCACGTGGGGCCACGAGCGCCGGGTCGTGATCAAGGCCGAAGTCGTTCGCCTCGGAGACCGCGAGCCGCGGGACAACCCGCGGTTCGTGGTGACGAATCTGCGGCAGACGCCGCGCTTCATCTATGAGAAGGTCTACTGTGCTCGCGGGGACATCGAGAATCGGATCAAGGAACTGCTCGATGGTCTGCAGATCGACCGCACGAGCTGCTGTCTGTTCTCGGCGAACCAGTTGCGCGTCTTCCTGACCGCCGCGGCCTACGTGCTCATGCAGGAACTGCGATTGCGGGCGGCGCGTACTGCGTGTGCCCGCAGCCAGGTGACGTGGCTGCGGGACCGGCTGCTGAAGCTGGGGGTCCACGTCGTCCGCTCGGTCCGCCGCGTGGTTCTGCATCTGCCGCGCTCGACGCCGCACCTCGAGGCGTGGCGGCACATCGCACTCGCCCTGGGCGCGCGCGCCGGATAGCCCACCCGTTGCGCCGCGCCCACCTGCTTCCTGGGCGGCATGGGCCGCTCCGCCGGCGGGGCTGTCGCTGCCCAACCCTCGCGTCCGTCATGCCCCCCCGGTCGGCTGCTCAAACCCCGGCTCCGCTTGCAGGCGGCGATGTCCGAGACCCATTCCTGCGCCGGATCACGCCCTTTGGCGGTCGAATCTGGACCTTCGTGAATAATGCAGGGTAGAGCTTCCAGAACACGACCTCGCCCCACGCCTCCAGATGGTTCTGAGTTCTCGCCCGGAAGCGAGTCTCGAAGTCGACCGTCTGGGGCATATCGCCCGGATCGATCTTCAGATCCAACCAGCCCCGGTGTTCATGCGCATGCACCGCCAGAAGGCTCGACCGAGCGACCGTGACGACCGCCCCGAAGGGAGCCGGCCGGCCCGCCGACACCGCGCCCCGGCGCTCGTCGCCGCCAGCGGCGACCAAGAAGACCCGGGCGCGCCGCCGAACGTGGCGGCGTGGTACTCTGCTTTCGATGACGATCTCAATCCGCCGCGTCCAGACGGGCGACCGCCGCGCGGGTGCCGGCCTCCGCGACCCCGTGCGCGGTCGGGGGCACGCCGGATCGAGCGGCGGATGACCGGCCCCGCGATGGTATCCGTCGCCCGTATCGAGCCCGACTTGGCACGCCGGTCCTGGGCCCGGGTGCGGCGACTCGTCGCCCGCGACGACCCGGGCGGCGCGTCCGACGACCTACGGTGCTTCATCGCCGCCGTCTTCGGCCACGGCGACGGCGTGCCGGAGAGCATCGAACGCGTCCGCCGGATACTCGCGGCCGGCACTCCCGGCGGCCTGAGCCGGCACATCGCCGTGCAGACGGCCCTCTCAAGCGAACCCGACCGGGACAAGCCCGGCACGCTGTACATGAACTGGCTCTTCGAGCCCGGTGCCCCCGACAATCTGGTCGAGGACATCTACATGCACACGCTGACGCTCGCGATCTTCGCGGCAATCCAGAGAACTCCGAAGGCGCGGGTGACCTGGCCTCACGACGATGAGATCGCCGCCCGCGTCGTGACGGCGGCGGCGCCGCCAAAGGGCGGCGTGCAGTGACAGGTGGGCACCAAGCCGCGGCGACGGACGCGGCACCCGAGGATCGGAGCTGCCTCTATGTGAAGCACCTGTACCTCGATGAACTCCACCGCATCGTCGCGACGAAGAAGCCCGGGGGACGCGCCATTAGGTGGATCATCGACTACACCGAGACGCACCCGGTCGCCGTGCATCGACCCGACAGGCACCGCACATGGGTCTGGTCGGACCTGCACCTGCGGCACGCCAACATCATCAAGCACTGCAAGAGGCCGTTCGCGAACGCCCGCGACATGGACCGGACGATGATGACGGCCTGGAAGTCCGTCGTCGGCACGGACGACACCGTGCTGAACGGCGGCGACGTCGCGCTGGCCGGTAGCCTCGGCGAATCCGGCCGAGCCCGGATCCGCGAGGCCCCGGGGCGCAAGATCCTCGTGGTCGGGAACCACGACTTCAACAGGAAGACCGGGCTCCTGGACGCCGCCGGACACGGGATCGCGACCGGAATCCTGTCGATCGACACCGATCCGCCGATGGTGCTGACGCACATCCCGATGGGCGCGCTCCCGCCGGGCTGGGTGAACCTGTACGGCCACGTGCACAACAACGAACCCCTTCGGGAGACACCGCACATCAACGTGTGCGTCGAGCACACCGACTACCGACCCCTCCCACTGGGGAGCCTGGTCACGCTCGCGAAGCACCTGTTGTTGGGCGACGTACCCGAAGGCACAACCACAAATGACCGGATCCGCAACGCCGAGGGCGCCAACGGACAAGCGATCCGTTGCGGAAGCAAGTAGCTGCGGGTCCACCGAGCGGGCGACGGGCAGCCCGCCACGCCGATCAACGGGACCTGTCCGGGCACCCCCGGGGAATGGGCCGCCCGGTCTACATCGGGCGCGGCCGTACGCCGAGGTCCGCGGTAAGCGAGCGTTAAGCGGACGCTCCGTCCCGGCGCTGCCCCCGCCTTGTACAATCCGTGGGGTCCGAAGCGACGGCGGACCGCGCCACGGCGAGCACGCCGGGACTCGACGGCGACTGACCGGAGCCGAGAGAGACAATGAAATCGAACAACAGCAAGATCACCCGGGCCGCGACCGCGGCCATCGGCGCACTGGCGGTGCTCGCGGCCGCCATAGCGACGCCGGCCCCAGCGCGGGCGCAGGACGCGACCTGGAACGGCTTGGTCGTCGCCCCCGAAGCGCGGTGCAGCCCGTACGACAGCGGCGACTACGGGTACAGCCAGTCGGTCGAAGACCGCATCATCCGCAGCCTCGGCGGCGTTTACGGACCGTACACCGGGCGCTGGTTCGGGTCGAAGCGGGAGACCGACATCGAGCACATCGTGGCCCGGTCCGAGGCCCACGACAGCGGCCTCTGCCGGGCCGACCGGGCGGCGCGGAGGCGGTTCTCCGAGGATCTGCGGAACCTGACGCTCGCGGCGCCAGCCGTGAACCGCTATCAGAAGCGGGACCACGACGCGGGCGGCTGGCTGCCGCCGATGAACCGCTGCTGGTTCGCCGCACGCGTCATCGACGTGAAGCGGGCCTACGGTCTGACCGTCGACCGGCGCGAGCGCGACGCCCTGGCCCGCACTCTGGCGGGATGTGAACACACAAGAATCGACATGACGCAACAGGGAACCGTTGCGGTTGCGGCAGTGCCGCCCAGGCGCGGCACGGCGAGCGCCATCGGCGGAACCGACGCGCTCGCCCGGTACGACGACAACGGCAACGGCCGAATCACCTGCGCCGAGGCCCGGCGCCACGGCATAGCCCCGGTGCCTCGGAACCACCCGGCCTACCGGTACATGCGGGACGGCGACGGCGATGGCGTCGTCTGCGAGTAGGCGACGCACGAGCGGCGGCAGCGGAGCCTTCCGGGCCATGGCGCTATTGCCTGTGCGATCTCATTCATGGCGCTGGAGAGTAGTGATCCTGCGATGGCGGGGGTGGACGCTGCGTCCGCCCGTGTCAGCCTGCACCTACGCGCTCGACCCGTGGGCGCTCGCGGCCGTCCGGGCGGGCGGGGCGGATCAGGCGTCGAGGCGGCTGCGCCCGAAGGCGACTTGGTGGGACTCGAGCCCCCGCCCGTCGGCGCGGTGGATGGTAGGACGAAATCAGATCGCGAGCCTGAGCTCTACCTCGGGTGGAACACCTGTATCGATGAGATGCAGTCGTCCCAATCGCCGCCGCACGGGCCCCCTTCGTCGTCGAGATCCATGAAATCGGACGTGATGGTGAGGGCCTGGCCCCCGAAATCATCGCGTTCGAATGCGATGGCCTCCCACCCCTCCGCAATCTTCAGGGAAGAGACGCAATCGTCCCAACTGGCGACCGGCGGGTCTACTGTCCCGCATGGCCCACGCAGATCGTCGAAGTTGTTGAAGTCGCGGACGAACGTGTACGAAGTCGCCACGGAAGTCGGGATGCTGGTACACGGTGACACCCTCGGTCGGGCTGGGTTGCGGGGGGGTATTATCACACGCACTCGGAAAACCCAGGGCCAGAATGACGGTCCAAAGCGCCCTCTCCTGCTTCCAACGACTCATGCACTACCCCCTGTCGCGCTCCCCAAAGGCGATGAACTCTGCCGGATCGCTGCCCGCGTGTCAACGGCCCGAACACCCGGCGGACACCCCACGCCGCCCATTGCGCCGCTGGCGTCGTGGGCCGGGCCAGGGTACCGACCAGATCCGTGCGGAAATACACGGTAACGGCCGAGCGTGAGCTGCCGAGCCCGATTGTGGCGGCCTCGCCGCATGTCGATCTCGCGGCCGGCCGCGCTGAGCAGCTCCCCTGGTCGTGGGGTTCGGCGAAATAGGCTGCGGTCTCGTCCTCGGGTCGGTCCGGCCGTCGACTGTGGCGGTTTATCGTTGATAATTTGGGGGTGCGGGCGGGAAGACATGCCCGACGCCGCCGGACCGAGGATCGTCATCGCGGGGACGCGTGAGGACTGGCTTGGCGGTGCCCAGACCCTGACGCCCCGCGACCCCACCCGGGAACCCAACGGGCGGATCCTCTCGTTCGGGGCCGCGCTCGACGCGGACGGCAGCCAGCAGGTGTGGTTCCGGATCACCGCGGAGGCCGTTGGCCGGATGCGAGAGAAGACCCCCCGCGCCCGCGGCGCCCGCCTCATCGACGCCCTCCTCGCCTAGCTGACGCCGGACCGGCAGCTGCAGCCCGAACTCAACCGCTTCGAGGTCCGGATCGCGGCGATGGCGCTGAGCGGCGTGTCGGCGGTCACTGGTCCCGACTGCGGGGCAGTCCGTGAGTCCGCCATGCCGTCGTCGATGGCCGCGTGTTGCCCTTGTGCTCAGTGCGAGGACCCCGCCTGTCACGCGACCGAGGTGGGCCGACGGGGCGCTACGGTCGCATGTGTCCTTGCCTCGTGTGCCGTCGCCGGTGCGGTTCAGGGCGCAGTTGCGGCGGTCTTCCGGGGCGGTCTCTTCTGGATCTCGTCGAGGAGCTTCTCGAGCCGGTCGCGCTCGCCGTTCCGGAGTCGGCGGTTCTGCTTGGGAGGTCTCTCCGCGACCAGGGTCTTCAGCTTGAGCAGCCATTCGAGGTCGGCCCGGATCTCTCCTTCGGCGAGCTCGACCGCCCGCTCCCACGCTCCGGCGTTCCGGAGCACCCGCAGCACGTCCTTGGGCCGGTTGGCGCGTTCGTAGGCCTCGGCCGCCTCCCACGGGCGTCCCTGGGCCTCTCGGAGGCGGCCGAGCCGTACGGGGTCGGGCTGGATCTTGTCCAGCAGCGACTCGGCGTCTCTCAGTCGCGACCGCCGCTCTGCGGCCGGTTCGTCGTGGCCGCCGCTCGAGAGAACGGTGTCGAACGCCTTGGCGGTCAGGGCTCTGGCCCGCGCCTGGACGTCTCCGGCGTAGCCGGTAATCTGGAGCCACGTCTCGACGAGCCCGGGATCGGGTCTGGCGAACAGCGGCGCGGTGTCGGGGTCGGCAGTGCCGGCCGTTAGCCCGTCCCTGAGGGTCTGAGCGGCCGAGAGCAGCGCCGGTTGCAGCCAGCTCTCGCCGTCGGCTTCGACCGTCCTCAGTCGCCGGACGGCTTCGAGCAGTGCGAACGGCGGGACTTCGCCCCGGTTCGCGGTCCAACAATCGAGCTCATCGAGCGCCTGGACGTGCTGCTTCCGGAACAGGTGGGCGAGCACCCGCGGCGGTTCTCCTGGCCGCGGTTCGGGTCCTTCTCCGGGCCCCAGGCCGCTCAGCGTCGGTTGGTGCGGGCGTTCGTCGTGGGTCTCGCCGGTTCCGCCCGGGATGAGTGGCCCCGGTTCGAGATTCATGATGGCCTGGTAGCCCATGTGCGTGATCTCGTTCCGTTGGACGCCTTCCGGCACTCCGTCCACCAGGAGGCGTGCCGCCGTCTCGAGCAGCGTGCGGCGGGCGTCGTCCCGAACCGCCTGAGCGGCCACGCCGTTCGGCAGCTCCTTGTCGCCGAGCAGGCGTACCGCCTGGCAGGCTCTCTGCCATGCCCGCTGCGGCGCGGCGTCAATCAGTCCCCGCGCGTCGCTCGTCCGGGCGAGCACGCGTTCTTCGGGGGACGCGTCGGCGTGCGACAGGTGGTCGAGCAAGTCGTCGGGGCTGTACGGTGCCGGGTCTCCGAGCAGTGACCCGCTCAGGCGCAGGTCGGCCTCGCTTCCCACGACGTCGATGAACACCAGCGTCTCCGTCGCCCGGCTCAGCGTGACCCGCAGGTGGTCGATGGCCGTACGGGTGGCGGGCTGATCGAGCTCGGCGTCCATCCCGTACGCCTCGTTCCCGGGCGAGAGGCTCGAGAGCACGGGGCCCGGGTCGAGCACGCACACCGACTGGTACTCGAGGCCCTTGGCCTCCGCCGGCGTGAGCACCATCGGCCGGAGCTCCCCGGGTACCCAGGGGGGAGCATCGTCCTTCGGGGAGAGGACCGCGACGTCGTCGGTCTCGTCGAGCTCCTCGAGGAGCCGTACCGCTTCGGCGGCTTCGGGCACGTGGACGTGGATCAGCTGCGCGTCGACATGCTCGGCGCTCTTCTGTCGGTGTTGCCTGGTCGGGCGGGCCTCCTTCTCGACGACGGTGTAGTGGTCGGACGCCCGGTCCACCACCTCGGCGATGCGGCTCGGGCAACGGAGGTGCTCTTCGAGGTGGAACTCTGCCGGTCGCCGCATCCGGCTGCTCAGCAGGTCGTTCAACGGCGCCCATTCGAAGCTCGTGGGTCTCACGGTCTGCCCGGCGTCGCCCGCCATCAGCAGCCAGGGAGACCAGCCGCGGGCTCGTCCGATGGCCCGGCACAATTCCACGACGACCGCGGTCTCGAGGAGCGTGAGGTCCTGGACCTCGTCGACCACGATGCGGTCGAATCTCTCGAATCCCTCCGGGATGCGGTCCTGGCTCAGCCGGTCGACGGCCTCGGTGGCGGCGACGAGCTCGGGGAAGATGTCCGTCAGCCGGTCGTGGTCGCGCAGCAGTGGTTGAGCCACTCTCAGGAGAGCCTTGGCGGCCTTCTCGCCGACGCCCTCGTAATCGCCCCGCAGCTCGGCGTACGCGTCGTCGTGGAGGCGGGCGATGGCGCCGTTGCCTGCGATTCGTCCGTTGCCGGGCGCGGCCCGGCCGAAGAAGAAGCCGCGCAGCTCGGCGTGGAGCGCGTGCGGTCGTCTCGCCCACGGGCCGGCGTCGCGGCCGAGTCTCGTCAGCGCGTCCCGGAACTTCCTCCGGCTCTCGCCGAGCGTCTGCCTCGGCACGTCGGCCCGGCGGAACTCGCCCAGGAAAGTGGTGAAGTCCCGGGCGATGATGTCGACCCCGACGGGAGCGAAGGACCTGAACCGTTCCTCGGCGTGACGCGTGAGGGCGCTCGACCACGTGAGGTACAGCACCCGCTGGTCGGTGCGGGCCTCGACCGCCTTCCAGAGGACCGTGGTCTTCCCCGACCCCGGGCGTCCGACGATCACGCGGACCGGAGCCCGGTCGTCGACGAAGTCGATCTGCTCCCTCGTCCACGGGGACCCGGCGATGTCCTCGATCAGCTCGTCCGACGTCGCCAAGTGCAGATAGTTGCCGAGGGGGCCGGTTTCGAGCGGGGAGTGGTCGTCGTGATGTCTCACGTCCCGGACGACGATGGCGTTCTCCGGCAGGTCGAGGCCCCGGGCGCGCGGGCTCGAGGCCGGCGTCCACCACAGGTAGTACTGCATGCCGTTGTTGCCGCCCAGCGGGGACCGGCGCCAGCCCTTGTTCTCGTTCGCGCAGCCCTTGACCACGGTCGACCGGCCGTGGGCGGCGAGGTGCTGGAGCACGATGCCCAGCCGCCGGTAGAGGTGCGTCCAGCCCCTCAGTCGTTCCGAGATGTCAGGGTGCACCTCGAGCGGGTGGCGCATCTCGGGGTACGTCAGGTCGGCTCGGTTGGCGGGGGAGTCGTTGCGGAACACCATCCGCGCGTCGTGGCTGAGCGGTTGGGCTCGGCGTTTCCGGCCGGACGCCGGCTCCGCCGGTCCGTCGGGCGTCGTGCCGATGGCGGCCGTCGCCGTCCGCGGTATTGTGCCGGTCAACTGCTCGCACTGCTCGATGGAGAGCATGAGCTTGCGGTCCCGCGCCCTCTTGCGGTCGATCTTCAGCACGCCTTCGGCCAGCCTGGAGACTTCGCCTACGTCGAGGTTCAGGATGCGCGCCAGCTGCTGGATCGTCTTCGGCGTGCGGATGTCGATCCTCGGAATCCTGTCGTTCCTCATGTCGGTCGGGTTCGTTCGGTGATGCCGGCTTCGGCGTGCCCCGAGGTGTAGCGTGGTTCATGCCCGTCGGGTGCCCGTTGAGGCTGGAGCGACGAGCCGTCAGGGTACCACGCGCCGCGGCCGGAGCGAGACAAGGTCCGGGATGCCCGTCACCGCCCGCAGGAAGTTGGTGACGGCGGGGTCGTTGACGGTCACGTAGTCCTTCGCGTACGCGCTCTGCCCGTACCGGCGCTCGGAGGAGCCGTAGAATGAACCGAAGAGCCAGTCCAGGCGCTCGCCGTCGCCCGCGAGGCGGATCTCCTGTGTCACGCCCTCGTCGGTGGTGGCGTCGACGAGGGGGAAGTCGAGGGTGTAGCCCGCCTCCGGCGCGCCGAACGGGCTGAACGAGGCGCTGCCGCCCAGCGCCGAGGCGTCGCGCACCACCTCGACGTCGCGGTAGATGACGGAGGTGATCTGGGTCGGCGCGACGTCGCCGAAGTCGATCTCCGCCGTCAGGTCGCCGAGCACGAACCGGTCCGTGTAGGGCTCGTCGATCTGCGTGAACTCCTGCCGGTCCTCCAGCGACACGGCCGGCCGTGTGGTCGTGAACGGGTTCGCGAGGATGTTGTAGGCGTCCATCCGGTTCCAGCCGTTCATCGACACGTCCTGGTAGACGAGCCGCGGGGTGACCGAGAGCCGCTCGGAGGGTTGCAACAGCACGGCCACGCGGCCGCCGGTCCGCCGGCCGTCGTCCACGTTCGGCTCGCCCGTTCCCTCGGTGACCCCGAGGGCCGGCTGGTTGGTGACGTAGCGCACCGTGCCCGACAGCGAGCCCGAGCCGAACAGGTTCCCTGCGGGCCGCGCAGCACCTCGGCCCGCGACATGTCGAACAGGTCGAGGTCAGGCGTGAACAGCGACATCGAGACGACCCACTCGTCGAGGTAGACGCCGACCTGCTCCTTGACCCCCGGCTGGTCGCGCACGATCTGGCCGGCGGAGACGCCGCGCATCGCGACCTGGCTCTGGCCGGGGCCGAGGTTCTGCACCGAGAACCCGGCGACGTTGCGGAGACGTCCTCGATGATCTCGGACCCGCGGTTGCGCAGGGCCTGCCCGGACGGTGCCGCCACCGAGAAGGGCACCGCCCGAGGTCGTCGGTGCGGACGGCGGCGAACGAGGGGACGGCGGCGGCGCGGTCGCCCGACGGGCGGTGGCTGGCCTACACCTCGGACGGGACTGCCGGCGGGAGATCTGGGGTGCGGCCCTATCCCGGGCCCGGCGCGCCGGCGCGGGTCTCGCCCGACGGCGGAGCCGAGCCCCGGTGGTCGAGGGATGGCGGCACGCTGTACTACCTCCACGGGCGGACCATGATGGGGCCGGGGGTGGAGACGTCGAACGGGTTCGAGTTCGAGGCGCCCGTGCGCCTCTTCGACGGCGACTTCCGCATCTACGAGCGGCCGCCGTCGTACGACGTCCCCGCCGATGGCAGCTTCGTGACGACGAGGTCCGAGAGCGCGCCGTCGATCTCGGTGCTCCTGAACTGGCCCGAGACGCTCCGCTCCCGGGGCGACGGCCGTTGACCGGCCCGCAGGCTCACAGCGTCTTGCGGCCGAAACGTGGCAGGCCATCCGGCTGGGCGGCGGCCCGGCTCCGCAGCGACGAGCTACTGATCGGCAGCATCGCTGGCTCTCTTCGGCGGCGGGAGCTCGACCGCGTGCTGCGCTGGCGCGGCGACCACGTCACCGTCAAGCAAGTCGTTGACGACTTCGCGCCGTATCTCTACCCGCCGCGGCTCCAGGCTCCCGAGGTGCTGCACCGCGCCGTTGCGGACGGCGCCGGGCTTCGAACCCGTTCCAGATTCTGCGAAATCCCCAAGAAACCCCGCATTCGTTGGGAAAACCGAGGGGCTCTGCGGGTCAGAACGGGTCAGAAAACGCCTGACCGAACGCGAAACGGCTGGCAGTACGGCTGGCAGTGGGCAGCCAAGCGGAACATCCACGGCCGAGTCCTTCCTTCGCCGCGTTGGCCGGCGGTCCGTCGGCAACCGGCCACGATCCGGCGAGATCGAGACGAGGGCGTCCACCAGGTGCCGGCCAGGGTCGCCGGGTGCTTCCTCCGACATCCGGCGGATTGCCTGTTCGGCGGTCCGGCACTGCGGGCGGCGGCTTGGTGTACCGCCAACGTTGTCGTCCTCGTCCGACGCGTGTCGGTAGCCGAGCTGCGAGCCCTGAGCCCGTCGATGTGGTGACGTGGAGCTGGCCGGCTTCCGGACGAGCCGGCAGACGCGCATTCTCGTCCGTGCCAGCCCAGCCGGGGTCGCTCGGGGTGAACCTCCCGGTCGGCAACGTCACCGAGACGGAAGTGGTGACCGCGGCACCGCTGGTGGTGGACGTGACCAGCGCCGTCGTGACCGAGGCCATCACCCTCGACCTGACTTCCGGCCGCAGCTACCAGAGCTGCCCGTGGCTGGTGCCCGGGGTGCTGTCCGAGGATGCCGACGCGCCCGGCAACCCGGCGTCCAAGTCGGGCCTGAACCATCGCGACATCGGCGGCGAGGCGGGCGTCTCGCGCGACAACGTCTACTACATCGACAGCATCAACGTCACCGATGGGGTCAGCCGCGCCTTCGGGGCCAATTTCAACACCGAGATCAGGCCGACACCGAGACGGGCCAACCTCAGTTCGGCGGCTGCGCGAAGAGCGGGACATATTGGCAAAAGCGACGGCCTGGTTCGCGCGGGAGACCGGACCCGGGAGGTCTACCGGTTCATGAGCGCGAACCAGGTCCGTTTCCGCGTCGCCACGATGGCCCGTGTGCTCGGTGTCTCCCCGAGCGGGTACTACGCGTGGCGTCGACGTCCACCCTCGGCTCGCACGCGGGCGGATGCGGAGCTGACGGCCCGCGTGCAGGCGATTCATGCCAGCAGCCGGGGCACGTATGGCGCGCCGCGGATTCACGCCGAACTGGCCGACGCCGGTGTCGCGGTCGGTCGCAAGCGGGTCGCGCGGGTGATGCGCGCCGCGGGCATCGTCGGGGTGAGCCGGCGCCGCGGGCCCCGCACGACGCGCCGGGATGTGCAAGTCCGGCCGGCGCCGGACCGGGTCGAGCGTCGCTTCGAGGCTGACGCGCCGAATCGCCTGTGGGTCGCCGACATCACCTACATTCCGACCTTGGCGGGCTTCCTCTACTTGGCCATCGTCCTCGACGTGTTCAGCCGGCGGGTCGTCGGCTGGGCGATGGCGGCGCACCTGCGCACGGAGCTGGTGGTCGAGGCGCTGGAGATGGCCGTGGCGCAACGCCGGCCGGATGGGGTCGTCCATCATTCCGACCAGGGCTGCCAGTACACGTCGCTGGCCTTCGGCGCCCGATGCCGGGAATGGGACGTGGCGCTGTCGATGGGTTCGGTGGGCGATTGCTTCGATAACGCGATGGCCGAGAGCTTCTTCGCGACGCTCGAGTGCGAGCTGCTGGCCCGCACGACCTTGTCCACGCACGCGGAGGCGCGGGCGGCCATCTTCGAGTTCATTGAGGGGTGGTACAACACGCGGCGCCGGCATTCTGCGTTGAGCTACGCGTCGCCGCTGGAGTTCGAACGGCTCCATGCGGCAGGCCCTGTGGACGGTGCCCAGCCCGTGGACGCCTTTCCGGCGCCCACGAGTCTGTTGGAGCCCGGATTGCCGGCGCCGACTCGCGTCGTCACCGGCGTTCTGCTGGAAACACACGGAGGCAATGATGGCCTACAGGCCCACGACTCACCTTCGGCTTCGCACGCCGGATAGCTGTTGCGAGACCTGCCGGCTCGTCGACAAGACGAACGAGGGTCTGCTGGGCCGCCGCGATCTACGCCACTTGCTTTGGCCGGTCGGCGAACTGGTGGCCGATACCGACGGCCGGTGCTGACGCTGTTCAAGGCGCCGAGAAGCGGTGGGTGTCAGATGACGGCGCGGTTGTGTGTGTGCTGGACCACTACCGGCTGCGGGTCGGGCAGTGGCTCCGTGAAGACCCGCGGTTGACCGCGAGCGGGTCCGGCGGTAGCTGCTGCCGTTGGCCGGGCCGGTCTCCCAGCGCACGGCATGCCGTTACGTTACGGTGATGTAAAGGTTAGAGGTGAAGCCGATGGCCGACGGCGAGTGCGACGTTTCGCGCGACGACGACGATCCGTCCAGCCGTCCTCGACGGGCTTACCGCCCCTCGCGTAGCGGTCGCCAGCGCGTGGGGCGGCAGAAGTCGTTGACGCCGAACACGCCGTGTGTCTCTCGGCTCTGCTGGCTGCCGAAACGGTCGCCGCACTACTGGACTGCGCAGCGTATCCCCACGGGGCGCTGTGGAAGTGCCCGGGCTGTGGACGCCCGCTCGGCGTCGTGCTGAATCCGAAGGTCGGCGAGGCGGGCGCCCACAGCCCGTTGGAAATCTCGCGGGCGATCGCTGCCGACCAAGCCTGCGCCAGCGCCGCGATATTCCCACACTTCCACAGCGCATCATCATCATCGATACTGACACGGAAACCACGTTCATCAAGGATGTGTCATGATGTGAACCCGAAAGCGTTAACCCCTCCGCGGAACCGGGGCAACCTCAAGCACGTGCTTGCGGCCCTGCGTGTCGATCCCCAACGCGACCACCATGCAATGGTCCCGGAAGACCTTGCCGTCGATGCAGACCACACGCAGGTCCAGCTCGTCCAACGGCCGGCTGAGAAACGACCGCAGGCGCTTGGCCGACAGGGGATTGTCCCGTTCGTTGTTGAACTTCGCGAGTGGCGGACTCCCTGTTTCCGCACCGAGGTCGTCTATTCTACGCCACGTCAGCAACCGCACCGTCGGGCGGGGCCAGCGCGTCCAAGGCGCCGACCAGGTAGCGCAGGTCGCGGTAGCCCCGCACCCGCCGGAAGCGCGGCTCCGCCTCCACCAGCGCGCTCGCCACCCAGCGTTGAATCATCTGGCCGCCGCGCCACCGCTTGACCCGCCGCGTGTAACCCTCAACGCTGCCCATCAGGTTCTCGATGATGTTCGTCGTGCGCAGAGTACGTTCGAGCGCCCCCGTCAGACCGAGCCGCTGCACCGTCAGCGTCTCATCGAGGCCCTCCCGGATGGACGCCGCCGCGCCAGGGTGGTCGCGCTCCAGTGAACCCGCCAATCGCTTCAGCACCCGCGCCGCGCGGTCCGCTGACTCGAGGTCCCAGGCATCCCGCAACGCCTTGCCGACCGACGAGTGCAGCCGTTCGGGCAGATGGCCGAGCACGTTGCGCAGCTTGTGTACTTGGCACCGTTGCACCACCCCGAGGGAACCGAAGACATCGGTGATGGCCCGGCGCAGCCCCGGCGCGCCGTCTATGACGAACAGCAACGTCCGGTCCGTCGGCAGGCCGCGCGTGACCAGATCGCTGAGCAGGCCGCTGGTGACGACCGCCGTCTCGGTGGCCCCTTCGCGCAGTCCCAGCACGTGCTTGCGGCCCTGCGTGTCGATCCCCAACGCGACCACCATGCAATGGTCCCGGAAGACCTTGCCGTCGATGCAGACCACACGCAGGTCCAGCTCGTCCAACGGCCGGCTGAGAAACGACCGCAGGCGCTTGGCCGACAGCGCCACGAACCGCCGAGACACCGCGCTGCTCGACGTCCCCCGCTTCGCCACCTCGGCCGGCGTCGGGTCCAACGTACCCGCATACCGCCGCGTCGACACCCCGGCGGCGACCGCGGCCAGCGTATGCTCGTCCAGCGGGTCGGTGGCCGCCGCCCATCGGAAGCTCGGCAGCGGCTCCTCGCCGTCGTCGCTCCGCACGCGCAGCCGCGGCACTGCAACTTGGCGCCCGCCAAGCGTCACCTGACTGGCCACGCTCCCGCCGCGCCACGCGGGCCGCTCGACCTGATGGCACCCCTTCGGGCCGCACAGGTCTTCTCGATCCCCCTCCATCATCGCCTCCAGGACCTGCATCCCGGTCTTGATGCACAAGCCATGGAACGCTTCCCGGACACCTTTCAGCACGCCGAGCACCGGCAGCGGCACCTGAATCGAGACCGTTCGCGAGCTTCGGGGTTGGCTGGAACGCTTCCGCCTGTCATGCTTCGCCATGGGTGGCTCTCCTCCTGTTGTTTGCACCCCTGTCCTACCACAGAACAGGGGCGAGGAGTCGCCACCCGCTTCACCTCAGTTCAACAGCATCCGGGACATCCCCGACCGCGCCAAAGACGTTCACGCTGTCGCGCGTCGGCTTGTCCGTCGGCTGGTGAGGACTGCCAAGAGTGCCCGCCAAGCCCCGGTGGCTTCTCGCATCCCGACGCCATCCGCCAGCTCGAACAGTTCGACCGGACCCTGCTCTCGCGCCGCGACATCGAACGGTTCTTCGGCGTCTCGACCGCCCGGGCTGCGACCCTAATGCAGACCTTCGGGGCTGAGATGAACGGCTACCAGCGCACCCGCCCCGGACGAAGCTCCTCCGGCAGCTCCGGAAACACCGAAACAGATCGCGCTCGCCGCGAAGTTCGGCTACGACATCGCTCACTCGAGCCGTAGCGAAGGAAACGCAGTGATAGATGATCTGATGACGGAATTAAATCACGAAGCAATAGAGGAGCAAAGGCTACAACCAGGCGTCGAAGTTGTGAACACTCACGACATAAGTCAGACCAAATTCGTGATTTCCTCCATCCAAGACGACGGAACAGTGTATTTCCGAGGAGGCAACGGGCAACGGGCATGGGCACGCAGCCTCAGAAGAACGGGAACGACATCAGAGTGATAGACCAATGTGGTTCCGAAACCGCAGTGGTGGTGGTCCAACACACGACGGCTGCTGAGAATCAGAAGCGTCGCGGACGGAACCAGTGCTAGCCACCGGGCCGAGCGCCCGCCGACGGCCTGCCCCCCGCCGGTGCGCAGTCAGGATTCACGCGGGCATGAAAGCCGTGCGCGCCGCCAGGCACGATGGTGCCGAGACCCAGCGTGAAGCGCACGCCGCCGCCGGTCTCCTCCTGAAACGTGATGGTCCCCACACGTTCCGTGCCCATGGCGGTGCCAAAGATGTCCACGACATTCTGAGCCGCCGCGGTCCCCGCGAGCGCTACCGACGCGATCGCGACCGCCATCGGTCGTATCCGAGTCATGCTGCCCCTCCATCCCCCCAGGCGCGACAGTCACACTGATGACGTGACCGCGCATCAGGTGCCAAGCCGACCGACCGGGAGCCCGCGGCGCCGGAACGCGCTCGCGCCAGACCGCCGGGTACGCCAGCGCGACATCGACCATGCTCGATCCGCGTGCGGGATCATCGCACAAGAAGGGTCGTGAACTGAGGGACTTGACGCCGTAGCCGGTCCAGGTCGCTGCACGTGATACAGCGGCCGACGACGAGAGGGGTGCCGCCGCGGGGGTCGCCCCCGGTTCACCGGAACCGCGCGGGCGTCGAGCACCACCTCAGGACCCCGGGCCCACCACGTAGAACCACGCGATGGCCTTTTTGACCGTGTTGGCGTTAACGCCGAAGTGCCGGGCCATCAATGAGATACGGGCGCCCTGAGCGTCCATCTCGGCCGCCTCAGCAGCGATCTTCTGGTACACCGGGGTCGTCGGGGGATCGCGAAGCTCGACCTCCAGCGACAACTCCGCGAGGGTTCGCAGTCTCTGCGAGCGTGTCCACCAGCCCTAACGCCCGTATTCACAGGAACTTACGGGGTTCCCCCAAGCAAAGATTCCGAACCGCAGACTCCCCAGCTCGGCAACACGAGATCGGAGCCGAGCCCAGGCAACCCACGGTGTCGAGCGGTTCCGCGGCCCAACGCAGAAACGGCGACCAGAAACGCCGATCCCGGCGTGCCGCCTGAAAGCCAACCGCCTGCGAGGAGGGATGTCTCCCGACGCCGAATCGGCTCGCCGCCCGCGGCCGCGAAGCGGCTGACAACGCCCGCTGGGCGGCGGCCCACGTCATCGACCAGCTTGAGAAGCGCGATGAGGACGGCCGGCAGGCGGCCGGCGACATCCTCGCCGGCATCCGGCGCGAATCCCGCGACGAATCCGAGAAGGACTGCCAGCGGCGCCAAGGGCGTGTGCTGGAGGCACCTTGATCCTCCCAACGCCTGCCTCCTCAAGCGGCGCCTACGCGATATCCCGGCGCTGCGGCTGATGCTCCACCCGGACCGCGTGCGCGCCCGAGAGTCCGATGAACTATGCGCCCGTGTTTCGACCGGTGCTCGCCGTGCTGAAGGCCGTCGGGGACGGCGGCGCCGCCTCGCCTGCGAACCCACCGCGAGCAGCGCCGAGTACGCGACGATCACGCCGCGCTCCGGGACACCCCGGTTTCCAATACAACTGGTCGTCCGCGAGGAGATGCACCGCCTCACGAGGAACACCGACCGGCCGCGACGACATCGCCGGCTTCCCGCGACGTCACCTGGTTCGTACGCGCGGCCGGCGTGGCGGCGTCGTACTCTGCGTTCGATGGCGATCTCATCCCCCACGCCCGGACGGGGACCGCCGGGCGCATGCCGGCTCGCCGCGATCCTGGACAGAGCCGGGGGCACTCCAGCTTGACCGCCGGACGCCCTGCCCCGGTTGTCGCGAGCGACGAGTCGTCGCATGCGCACTCAGGACCGGCGCGCCAAGTTGGACTCCCTATGGGCGACGGAAACCACCGCGGGGCCGCGCCCGGGATAAACCCGGAACGCTGTAACATGAACTGGCTCCTCGAGCCGAGCACCCCCGACGAGTTGGTGGAGAACATCGACATGCACACCCTGGCGGTCGCGATCTTCGCTGTGATTCAGAGCAGGCCGCAGACTCGGGTGACGTGGCTTCGCAATGGTCAGCGCGCGACGCGGGTCATGATGGCCGCGATGCCTGCACAGGGCGACATCCAATGACAGTCATCCCCGGAGGGCCCCCGGTACCGACGGCAAGGAGGGAGAGAAGGACATGACGCGCAACGATGGCCGAGTCACGGTCGAGATCCCCACGGAGAGCCTGAACGACGAGATTCTGACCCTTGAACCGGAGCCATTCTCGGTATCGGAACTCCAGTGGGCCGGTCGGTACGAAGACGAGCACGGCACTGGCGGTCGGTGGTTGAACCCCAAAACGGTTCAACAGATCAACGGCCTGATCATGCGCCATACGGCGGCGGTGAAGAGCCACGTAGCGCTGATGAAGCCCCGGTGCCAGACTGAAAGGCCCGACGGTACGATCGAAGTCGTGCCTGAAATCGCTGGGTCCGGCACCTTGATCTCTGTTGGACAGGCGGTCGGAATCCTAACGGCACGACACGTCGTGTGGGCCAAAGGCACCACCGAAGCACGGTTCGATCTTCCAATCGCGCTGTTCTACGAGCCCGGAAACGACCCACGAATAGGCGAGGCGACTCGCAAGTTCGAGGGACGGGCCCTGGCGTGCGAGATCGCGCCAGTGTTAACGAGAACGGCGCGAAAGCACAAGGGCCTACCCGACCTAGCCGTTCTAGTGCTGACGGACCCGCAACTGGCAAAGCGTTGCGCGAAGTATGCGGTATCCCTTGACCAAGAACACACATGGGTCGAGACACGCGACTACCTCAGCGGGTTCTGGGTCGTGACTGGAGCACGATCTGAGAAATGCACTCCGGGGTTCATCCACAACGAGGTCGACGTCGGGGGACGCGTGGACCGCGTCTACACAAGGGGCGGGATGGACTTCCTCTCGACGTTTGTTGACGAGGATGGGGCCGGGAGGCAATACTCCAGGGATTGGCACGGAACCAGCGGCGGCGGGTGCTGGTTCCAACAGCTGACGAGGACGGGGCAGGACAAGCTACGGTACGGGGCCAACCTTGAGCCCCGAGATCTCGGCCGAATACGCCTTGCCGGTATTCCGTTTATTCACTACGCTTCGGCGCCACATGGGGTCAGAGGACCCGGAACACGATTCAACGGAGAGTTGATTTCACACCGCTTGACGCCGGATGTCAGAAAGGCAATCGCCATCACTCTGCAAAGTCCGACTACGCGGGGTACGGACAGGCAACGCGGAGAAGGAGACGCACAGTCTGAACACAGCGCGTGACCGCGATCAGCGTGCCGCGAGCCGCCATCCGCAGTCGAACGTCTTCAGCCGCTATCCCGCGACCGACAGGCCAGGCGGGCGGGCATGCCCACCAATCGCGAGCAGCAGCACCATCAGCGCCACGAGAGCGGCCGACGGTATTCCCGGCACCGCCGCGGCCATCGCACCGCACGTCAACCGCAGTCCGCCACCGCCCAGCGGCTCCAGCGAGTCCGAGTAGTTGTCTCCGCCCTCGCGAATCACCAGTAGCGCCCGTCCGTACAGGTCGCTCATCGCTGACGGGGATGGGCAACCGCCAACCGGTGGCCGATTGCATGATGTGTTCGTTATCGTCGAACGGGGCGGCGCGGCCTTGCGGGGCCGGTCCTCGTGGGTAAGATCGCCCCCGACGATGATCGCGGCGGTGCGACATGTGGAGCAGGTTGGGAGGTCCGCTGACGCGACGCTCCAGCGACGTAGGCGCGGAGGACCTGCCGGCGCACGCGACCGCCTCCGCGTATTCGAGGAGCATTCATCCCGTGATGTTCGACAAGCTGCGGACCATCGAGACGCGCTACGACGAGCTGATGAGACTGCTCAGCGACGGCGCGGTGCAGTCCGACCCCAACCAGTACCGGACGCACTCGAAGGCGCTGTCTGAGATTCAGCCCATCGTCGAGAAGTTCCGCGACTAACAAGACGGTGCTGTCGGTGATCGCCGAGACACGCGAGCTCGCCGACGGCTCGGACGCCGAGATGCAGGAGCTGGTCGAGCAGGAGCTGGCCGAGTTGGAGACCCGCCGCGACGACCTCCTCCCCGCGCGCAGGGTACGGCGCTACGTCGCGGCTGAGGATGTCGAGATGCGCTATCATGATCCCCGCGATCACCGGGCAACGGGAGAAGTACCGACGTGACCAGCACGCAACCCGTCGTCAAGTTCACCTACGAGGACTACCTCACCACACCGGCGGACGAGCGCTACGAGCTGCTGGACGGTGATCTGATCATGGTTCCCGCCCCGAATCTGAAGCACCAGAAGGTGCAGCGCCGCCTGGGCCAAAGGCTGAGCCAGTTCATCGAAGAACACGACCTAGCAGCCCGTGGAAGAAGGCTGTTCGCTGAGCCGGCCTGTTCAGGCAGCTTGGCGATGAGCGATTGAGCCGACCAGCCCCGCCGGCGTCCATTGGAAGTCCCAAGAGGCCGTCAGACGCCCCCAGAGCGCGGTCAGGCGACCGATCAGTCCGCAAATGGCCGAAAGAGCCCGCCCCTGCAGGCTCCGGGGCGTGCCGACGCCGGTCAGCCGGCGCAGCAGCAGTCCGAGGTTGCAACCGGCCGCCTGGATGAGCACCCGCTTGCGCACATTCTCGTGGCCGCGCACCCACACCCGCCGCAGCCCCCCGGTCTCGTACTGGTGCGCGAAAGGCCGCTCCACCAGCTCCCCGCGGCGGCGTTGAAGACGACGACCTCGGTCGCCGCGAATACGCCGACGGTTCCCATATAGTGCCTTCTGCGCAGCACGCTTCTCCGCCGGCGTCTCTCCCGTCTTCTTGTCCTGCCAACAGCGCCGACCCCGCTCCGGCTCCGAGACGTAGCTGCGAACCCCAATCTCGTCGAGAGCCACCAGCGTCGCGTCGCTGTGGTACCCCTTGTCGGCGACCACCTCTTCGACCTCCGCACCGGCCGGCTGCACCGCCTCGACCTGCTCAGCCGCCATCGTCAGCGTCGCCGGCAGCGTCGCCGAATCGCCCTCCGACGCATCCTGCACCGTCACCGAGAGGATGGCGCCCGTCTCCAGGTCGATCCCGTGCTCCGCCTTGTGGGCCAAGTGCGTCCGACCGTCCTTCATCTTTGCGATCTTCGCGTCCGTGTCCTGCGGAGACTGCCACTCCTTGTTCGACGTCTTCCTGTCCTTCCGGGACCGGTCAAACCGCGCCAACTCCGCTCGCGTCGGCGTCTCAATCCCCGATGCCTTCGCCAGACTGACGCACGAACGCCTCATAAGATTCCCCGGTATCCCGCCGCTCGATGCTCCGCATCGCCGCGTTCGCTTCCAGCGTCGTCGCATCGACGCCGACCGTCTTCCCCTGCACCAGACCCGCTCCCGCCAACCGTTCCAGCACCCACGTGAAAACCGCCACGTGCGTTTCCACGTCGATCAGACGCCGCGTGCGCGACAGCGTCGAGTGGTTCGGCGGCGCCTCGGTCACGTCCAGGTCCAGGAAAGCCCGCAGGCTCAGAGAATCCGCGACCCGCCACGCAATCCCCCGCTCCGACGACAGACCCTCGAAGTAGCCGATGAACAGCAGCCGGAAATACCGCCCAGGACGCAGACTCGGGCGGCCCAGCCACGACGCGTAGAACACCGCGCACAACCCCTCCACAAAGGCATCGAATCCGGCCTCCTCCAGGACCCGGTTCAGCCGTTCGAAAAAGGGATGTCCCGCGCTCGTCGGAAGGTCCGCTGTGGTCACCCACATCGGCGACGGCTGTCGCGCCGCCGGCTTCTTGCCCATTGCCATGCCGCCAAGTCTACGCCACTCCGTCGACTCAGGTCGACTCCGATCTATCGACTTTTGCCACAGGCTGCTAGCCGCCTCTCGCCACGCCGCCTTACTGGCTCGGTCTTTGTCTTTGGGATCCGATGAATCATACCCGATCCGCTCCATGATTTGGGTCACTGGCGCTGGAGTGGCGGGCCGCCGCCGCCGCGGAGCCTCAGCCGGCAAGTCCACCTCCGCGGAGAGCGCCCGGCCGTCGTCGAGGGACTTCGCGGTCTTCTTGAGTACCTGTACGGCAAACTCCTTGGCCGCGCCCGCTTTCGGGTGGCAATGCTTATGAACGAGCTTCCCGTTCTCAAGTTCTGTTCGGCCGCCCTGAGTATGTTCTTTGATGTGATGGATTTCAGCCTCTGCCCACAGCACCTCCGAGCCGCACACCCCGCACTTCTTGCCGTCCCTCCAGTAGATGATCTCTCGGATCAAGCGAGCCAAATGCTCGCTTGGAATCCTTTGGTGCCAGGTTGCCAATATAGGTTACCATGCGCTGGGCGTAGAACTGGTGGCGGTGCCGAATGCTGTCACCCCGGTCCGAGTTCGTCCTCGTCCACACCCCGTATCGCAGCCATGCCTCGGCCGGATTTAGGTCACTCCTGGTTTTCGCCGCACGAGCAAGCGCCTCGGAGAACTTATCCTGGGGTCTTCGGTTAGCGGGTCGTGGCGAGAAAATCCACGAAAAGGTGTGCAGGTGCGGCGGGCGTGTGCCGATACGTGAAGTATGCCGCGCAAGAAGCACGACCGCGACGACTCGAGCGGACCTGGGCGTCAGCGGGACCCTCGGGACGTGCGGCGCATCGAACGCCTCGAACGAGACAAGGCGAAGCTGATCGAGGATCGGGATCACTGGAAGCGCCGTAGCGAGCATCTGGAGAAGGAGCTCGAGGCGGCGCGGCGCGCCGGCCGCCGACAAGCGGCTCCCTTCGCCAAGGACCGGCCGCAGGGACGCGGCGGGCGTCCCGGGCGGCGAGCCGGGGCGGAGTACGGAAGGCAGGGGCGCCGCCGGGAGCCGACGCAGGCTGACGAGACACACGTGGCGGCGGCCCCGACGAGCTGTCCGGACTGCGGCGGCGCGGTCGCGCTGGACCGTGTGGCGTCGCAGTACCAGGAAGACCTGCCGGCGGTGCATCCCCTCGTGCGGCGCTTCGACATCGAGGTGGGCCACTGCTCGCAGTGCCAGCGGCGCGTGCAGGGCCGGCACGCCCTGCAGACCTCCGACGCGTTGGGCGCGGCTGCCGCCCAACTGGGTCCGAACGTCGCCGCGCTGGTCGTCGAGTTGCACACCGAGCTGGGCATGCCGCTGGAGAAGGTCGTCCGCGTTCTGCGGACCCAGTTCGGACTGCACGTGACCAAGGGCGGCCTGGTCCGACTGCTGCACCGCACCGCCGACGCGGCGGCGCCCGCGTATGCGGCGCTGCGCGAGCAGGTCCGCCGCAGTCCGGTGGTCACGCCGGATGAGACGGGCTGGCGGGTGAACGCACTCCGCTGCTGGCTGTGGGTGTTCGCCACCCCGGAGACGACGGTCTACGCCATCTGCGACGGCCGGGGGTTCGACGATGCGGCGGCGGTTCTCGGCCCCGACTTCGCCGGCGTGCTGGTGCGGGACGGGTGGGTGGCCTATCGCGGCTTCAAGAAGGCGCCGCACCAGTCGTGCCTGGCTCACCTCTTGAGACGATGCAAGGACTTGCAGGCAGCTCATCCCGACAGCCCCTGGGCGGGCGCGGTGCAGGCGGTCCTGCAGGACGGCCTCGCCCTGCGGACCCGCTCGAACGCGGGCGAAATCAGTGAGCACGGTCTGGCGTCGGCCCGCGGCCGACTCGCCGCCCGGCTCGGCCGGCTGATCGACACCCCGCCGCCGTTGGTCGACGCCGAGCGTTTCGCCAAGCACTTGGCCAACGAATTCCCGGCGGTGTTCCTCTTCTTGTGCGACCCGTCGATCGAAGCCACCAACTGGCGGGCCGAGCAGGCCATCCGCCCCGCGGTGGTCACCCGCAAGGTGTGCGGCGGCAACCGCACCCGGCGGGGGGCCGACACCCAGCAGGTGCTGGCCAGCGTCGTGCGTACCGCCCGCCAACGCCACCTCGACCCGCGCGCGCTGATCACGACGATGCTGTGCGCCCCCGAACCCGTCGTGCCCGAGGCGCTTGCGTTGCCGCCGCCCGCCTGACGCCGGGCGGCGTGGAAACCGCTCATCCGCTTCCCGTCCTCCTGCGCGCCCCCGGCCCGCACTCAATCCGCGCCGTCCCGCCGCCGCCCGAGCCCGCGACCCGTGGGTTTCGCCGCCAGCGGCGGGAACGCCACCAGGCAGCTCGCCGCTGTTCGCGGCGTCGGTCCCCGCCGCGTGTCCTCATTGGCGGCGGCGCCATCGCCGGGACCCGCGTGGCCTCGCGCCGCCGTGGGGGACCGGGATGCGCCGCGGGAGCCGCCAGACCCAGCGCCCCGCGAGCGAACCACCCGGACCGACCGTCGCCGCCGATGACGCGCTGACAAGCTGCCTTGGCGACAATGGGACTGCGAGTCTGCCATGGGCGCTCTCAACAGCGACATGCTCTGCGCAGGTGCGCCGGCCGGCGAGTCGCCCCTCGTGCCCCTCGTTCCCGACCCCCTCACAGCCACAGAGACCGACGCCGCGATGCCGACAAATCTGCGCGGGGACAACCTCGTCATGCAGCAACTTCCCCGGCGGCTCGGTCCATTTCCGCCCATTTACACTGGAGAACATCAGTCCCGCACCCGGTAACCGAATACATCCTGGGCTGGGGGCAGGGTCACCTCCCAGGAGCGCGTATAGTCGTCCCATATTGAGTCGATGAACAGAACCAGATGAATGGCGTCGTGAGCCCGCAACTTCGGCCGGTTGCCTTCACCGAGCAAGTCATTGAGCTTGCTGAGTATGTCAATGAGGCGCTGACACGCGCTGGTCGACGCGTCAAAATACAAATGCGTATAGTAATAGTCGTCGATCGCGTTCGTGTTGATGTCGGTGAAGTGGTGCCGGCCCTTATCGTGCCGCTCGAGGAAGAGAATCGCAAGTTGCGCAGCAAGCTGTCGGGTTTTCCCGCGGTCGCGTTCAGGCTTCATCCTTAGAACACGCCTAAAAAATGCGTGTCCAGGATATCGCTGCATTATTCAGTGCGCCGTGACAAGGTGCCATTCCTCAGCGGGTGCGAATCCCGCCCGGCAACTGTCGCTCCAGCCGGTAGCAGTCGGAGCGGACGATGGAGGTAACGACATCGGCTGAAGCACTCCGACGACAAAGGGCCGCCCTGGGCGGTTCAGCGACCACACGGGCCGCAACGAGGTTGAACGCCGAGCAGGCCTCGAAACGGGTAACGCGGAAGCCGACCCGCCTGAATAACGGGGAAGGCTGCCAGCGGTCGGGAAGCGAGCGACGCGAGCACCGACCGGTTCCGCCGGGGTAGTGGCGGCGGCACGTGTGGAAGAGGGGATTGGTCGCAACACGGGAAGCCCTGCCGGTGGCGTGGCACGCGCCAACGGACAGCCCGCGAGGGTCAGGTCGGGCCGGTCAGGGTGGCGGAGAGGTCCGTAGGTACCGAGGAAGCCGGGTAATGCCGGCGGAGGGAAGGGACCTCAGGTGGAAGGGATGGCGAAAGGGAGCAGGCTCACGGGAGTGGCCGAACGGCCTATCACCCCGGAGATGAGCAGGAATGCCGGATGTCATCACATGCACAAGCGAAGGGGACGACCCGAGCGGTCGCCGTCGCCAGGGCGTCAACAGGCCTGACGACGCACCGGCCGGCCGGCTCAAGGGTGCGAGCCTGGTGCCAGGGCTCGCGAGACCCGTCCGCTGGTCGTGACCGGGAAGCCCGTGCGCGAGCCGCATGATTCCACTGGAGAGCCCGGTGCCTTATGTTGTGATCTCGGTTATGTGGCGAGGTTGTCCCAACCGGTTGGAAAGCAGCATGGCAGCGGACAACTTCACAACATAAATTGAATCTGGCATGGTGGTCTCCCTTTTCAAGGAGGCTCACGCCATGTTCGAGACGCTTTTTACGTATCCTGCTGTCCTTCGCCGTCACAAAGAGGGTCCTCTCGCCGTAGAACGGGCCAGGTATCTGACGGATCTGGCCGCAAAATCTGTCCCACGGACCACACTCTTGATGAAAGCTTCGTATTGTCGGCGAGTGGCCGTCGAGCTTCAACAATGGCCTTCCGACCGGTGCTTTGACAAAAGCGAGGTGGAAGAGATGGCTTCCGGATACTCCGCCGACGGCCCGACCTCGTCAAACAGGCGGCAGCACGCCAAGGAACACTTCCGGTCCGTAGCGACCGATTTCCTGCGGAGTCTTGGCCGCCTGCGTCCCCGTCCTACGCCCTTACCGGATCAGTACGACGCGATGTTATCCGAATTCATCGCCCTGCAGCAGGAGGGGAAGTGGCTGTCCGAACTCACCCGCCGGGCAGCACGATGGCAGCTCACGGTTTTTCTTAACCATCTTGAGCGGCGCGGTATGGCCCTCGCGGATGTCGAAGCCACCGATATCGACGCGTTCTACGAGCACATGGCGTTGCGGTGGGGCCGGACATCACTGCACCGTTCCGCTACGGTTGTCCGCGCATGGTTGAGATACTGCGAGACGAAAGGCTATGCACGGCTCGGTCTCGCCGACGCCATCTTGTTGCCGCGCATATATCGTGACGAGGCGCTCCCAATGGGGCCGACATGGGACACCGTCGGCCGCATGCTCGCCGCCACCAGTGGCGATGATCCGGTGTCGATCAGGAACCACGCGATCATCCTGCTGTTGGCGGTGTACGGACTACGCTCCGGCGAAGTGCGGCATTTGCGCCTCGACGACGTCGACTGGCCGCACAATCGGATCCGTTTCGTCCGGTCCAAAAGCCGGCGCCGGGAAGAGGTCCCCCTCGAGGCCCGTGTCGGCAATGCCATCGCCCGCTACCTGCGTGATGTCAGACCCCAGACGTCAAGCCGGTTCGTGTTCCTGAGGCTGCTGGCTCCATACGGACCTCTGTCGCCGGGCAGCCTCTACTCCCTCGTCATGAAGTACCTTCTCGAAAACGAGCGGCCAAGAAAAGGGTGCGGTCCGCACGGCCTGCGGCACGCCTGTGCCCGGCATCTCCTCGAGTCGGGCAAGAGCTTCAAGGAAGTCGGCGATCATCTCGGGCATCGCAGTCCCGATACGACCCGGATCTACGCAAAGGTCAACCTGAACATGCTGCGGCAAGTCGCCTTCGACGATCTCGGAGGTTTGGCATGACGATGACACTGCTCGAGGCCATTGATGCCTACATCACCTTGAAACGCTCCCTCGGAGCGGTGTTCCGTGCGGATACGCGCGTTCTTCGTTCTTTCGGCCGCGCGTTCGGCGACATTTCTCTCGGCGGTATCGATCCCAAAGCTGTCCATGACTTCTGTCGCGGCAAAGGGCCGCCAACGCCGTGGTGGGAGCGCAAGGATACCGCTCTGCGCGGCTTCTTCGCCTATCTCGTGAGCCGCGGGTACCTTGCAGCCTGTCCACTGCCGGAGCAGAGGCCCCGCGTCACGCGTTCTTTTCGGCCCCACATCTATACCCCGGACGAGCTGCGGCGCCTCCTTGACGCGACAGCGATTCTAGAGGATAGCTGCTTCCCGCTCCAGCGCAAGACCTTCAAGACATTGCTGCTGCTCCTGTACGGGGCAGGGCTTCGCCCAAGCGAAGGGGTGCGCCTACGGTGCCGTGACGTGGATCTCCGCGAGCGCGTTCTCACCGTCAGCGATACCAAGTTCTTCAAGTCACGGCTGGTCCCTATAGGTGCGGTGCTTGCCACCGGGCTCGCGAAATACTACCAGGAACGCCAGCATCTGTTGCCGATGCCGGCCAAGGCGCGGTCCGCCTTCTTCGCTTCGCACACCGGCGACGCGATCCGACTCGGCAAGCTCGAGAGCGTGTTTGCCCAACTTCGTAAGGAGGCGGGATTGCAAAGCCCCCAAGGTGCGCGTTGGCAACCGCGCCTTCATGACCTGCGTCACACATTTGCTGTCAACAGGCTGATCGCCTG
The DNA here is from genome assembly GCA_965206705.1 of Vicinamibacterales bacterium. Lineage (GTDB taxonomy): Bacteria > Acidobacteriota > Vicinamibacteria > Vicinamibacterales > UBA8438 > JAJEEA01. Next base: position 1,048,279 of record CBDBKJ010000005.1, read on the forward strand.
GTACCGCGAAGGCGCGGATGTTCAATCCTGCCTGCCGTTTCTATCGACCTACCTGGGTCATGCCAACATATCCGGGACACAGGCCTACCTGACCATGACCCCGGAACTTCTCACCGAGGCGTCGAAACGTTTCGCGCGTTACGCCGTCGCCAAAGAAGGGGATAATGATAATGACTGATCACTTGATGGGACCCTTCGTCCGCAGATTTCTCCTCGAGGACCTGGTCGCGGACCGCAACCTCAGCCCCAACACCCAGAAAAGCTACCGCGACACCATACGCTTGCTGTTCAGCTATGTCGCCGAACACCACAAGACCGATCCAGTCCGGATCACGGTCGAGCAGATCGACGCGGCCGTCGTGCGGAGCTTTCTCGCCTACCTTGAACGGGAAAGGGGCAACGTGACCTCCACACGCAATCAGCGTCTCGCGGCGCTGCATTCGTTGTTCCGGTTCACCGGCCGCCAAGTTCCGGAACTCGTCGATCATGCGGCCCAAATCCACGCGATCCCGCTGCGGCGCACCGCAGTGCCGGCGATGCCGTATCTCGAAAAGAGCGAAATCGATGGCATGCTCGCGGTTCCCGACCGCACGCGCGCGCAGGGACGCCGTGACTACGCGCTGCTCCTGTTCCTCTACAACAGCGGCGCGCGGGCGTCCGAAGCGGCCCTGATCAAGGTGGCCGACCTCACGCCCACCAACCAGTGCGTTCACCTCGACGGAAAGGGGCGGAAGACCCGCACCTGTCCGCTTTGGTCGCGCACCGTCGCAGTCCTTCTCGACCTGCTCGGTCCCCGAATCGACGGTCCCCGCGAAACGCCAGTCTTTCTCAACGTCCATAGGAAGCCGATCACCCGATATGGCATTCATGCCCTCGTCGCTCGAACGGCGGCAAAAGCGGCCGAAGCCGTGCCGTCCCTGCGGAACAAGCGCGTCAGCCCTCATACCATCCGCCATACCACGGCAGTGCATCTCCTCCGCGCCGGTGTCGATATCAACACGATCCGCGCATGGCTGGGACACGTCTCCCTTGAGACGACCAATCGCTACGCTGAGGTGGACCTGGAAATGAAGGCAAAGGCGTTGCAGACATGCGCCGTCTTCGGTTCGGATCCCCTGCCGGAACACACACCAAACTGGCACGCGAACAGTGAATTGCTGTCCTTTCTCGCGGCCCTGTAGGCCTTTCGCATTATGTGGCGAACTTCGGCGCCGTCTCCAGCTGCGATGGGAGAGTCCGTAGACTTCGCCACATAACCGAGATCACAACATAAGGCACCTTATGTGTTCGACAACATAAGGTGCCGGAAATCGGCCCGCCGGGTTCGGAGAGCGGGGGGAGGAAACGTACCCATGGGACTCGGCCTGCGGCCCGGTTGCGAAAGCGCCGGATAAGCCACCGACCCCTACCGGCTACGCGCCTCTCCTCGACTCTACCGAAGGTCGAGAATCAGTCACCGACGGGGCCTGCTGGACCGCGAGCGGAGCCTCTCGGACATGGCGGCGGTTCCGCGGCAGGAGGCGTAGCGTGGCCTTCACGGCACCGGGCCGGTCGCGGAGGCCGGTTGGGGCGAAGCCTCGTTCTGCCGGGACGGGCGGTGGCGCCCGGGACCGAGACGTGCGCCGAGCCTCGCGCGGGCTCTGACTAACCCGCGCGGGCGCCAAGCGCAAGGGCGATGCGCCGCCACGCGTGGAGATGGGGTGTCGCCCGTGGTAGATGCAGGACGATGCGGCGCGCCGAGCCGACGACATGCACCCCCAGCTTCAGCAGCCGATCGCGCAGCCACGTCACCTGGGTGCGGGCACAGCCGGTCCGCGCCGCCCGCAGCCGCAGCTCCTGCATGAGTACGTAGGCCGCCGCGGTCAGCAACACGCGCAACTGGTTCGCCAGGAACTTGCAGCAGCTCGTGCGGTCGATCTGCAGGCCGTCCAGCAACTCCTTGATCCGGTTCTCGATGTCCCCGCGGGCGCAGTAGACCCACTCGTAGACGAAGCGCGAGCTCCGCAAGAGATTCGTCACGACGAAGCGCGGATTGTCCCGCGGCTCGCGACCCTTGAGCCGGACCACTTCCGCCTTGATCACGACCCGGCGTTCGTGGCCCCACGTGCCGGCCGCGTAGCGGGTGTCGGTATAGACGTGCTCGGTTCGGCCACTGGCCTCGCTCTGCGCGCGGGCCACGGCCATCGCGGATTCGGCATGCCGCTGCAACACCGCGTTCTTGCCCATCGCGACCACGTAGTCGAGCCCCGGTTCGGCATCCAGGAAATCGAGGATCTCCGGGGTCGCAAAGCCCCCGTCGAGCCGGACGAGAAACCGAGTCGACGGAAACGCCGCCCGCAGCATCGGCAGCAGCCGACACAGCAAGCTCAGGGTCCCGTCGGCCGCCACCGCCTTGCCCGGCCGCAGCACCGCCGCGCACAGATACTGCTCCTTCTCGTCGTTGAAAGTCAGGAACGCGAGCAGCGGCAGATAGCACCAACTGTCGTAGTGCCCGTTGAAGAACGTGAGCTGTTGCGCGCCATGCGTCCGGTCGTCGGTCGGGTCCAGATCGATGGTGATCCGCCACACCCGCCGATGCAGGCGGCGCCGATGTCGCTCGATGACGCTCGCCGCCAACTCCCGTGCCATTCGGTAGAGCGCGCCGCGGCCCGGGGCGTTCTCGAATCGCGAGATCGTCGGTTGCGACGCCAAGGGCGCGCCAGCCACAGGGTCCCGCCCGAGCAGCAGCTTGTGGATGGGATCCTCCGCCAAGTGGTCGGCGTCGTTGCCGTCGGGATGACCGCACGCGATGCCGAAGATCCGCTGTCCGACCAGCTCCGCGAGCGTGTGCCGAATCTTCTCCGGCACGCGCTTGTCGGCGAGACACCCGGCAAACGCCTTGACGAGGCCGTACACGCGCTCGGCTGCCTTGAGCAGGACGGCACCGCCGTCGGAACTCGCCTGCTCGCGCTTGAACGTGGCGACGAGGGGCTTGTCGAAGAGATCCGGGAACAGGACAGTCTGTGATATCTTGGCAGGTGTCACGCAGGGGTCTCCGTTGTGGCTAAACGCTTGTGGACACAACGTTTGTACCACACGGAGGCTCCTGTGTCTCCCCCAGAATCACCATCTTCACGAATAATCCAGGTTAGGTCACCCGGCAAGTTGCTAAAATCCTTGCCACCCCAAGGACACGGCTGCTCTTGCAAAAACTTGGGGAATCTAGCCTTATTATCGTCGGGTGCGTACAAAGAAAAAGCTCCCTCAACAAATAAATGCAGAGCATGGATTCTCTGCTGGCCATCGATAACGTCGTAAGATTCTTGGATCCTGCCGGCAACTTCTCTCTTGATGTCGTGGAGGTAAATGATTGGCAACTGATATGGGTGCGGCTCTTCTTCGTCGACGGCCCAAGGGGCTTCTGCCAGCGGCACGGCAAGAGCTACTTGACCCGTCGAAGGCGTGGTGGGGAGGGCGGCGGGGGCGGCTTGCTGACCGGCCGCGCTATTCCATCAGCGTATCGCTGGGCGTGGTGCCCCGCTGGTACTCCCGTGTCGTGGAAGTCCCAGTACGCATCGAGGTCGCGGCTGGCTTCGTAGCACCCGGAGCTTCAGAACCGCCTCGGCTCCAACCAAGTTGGCCACCCGGCGGATCCAGACCCGCGCATGGATGAAACAGCGGTACTGGGTAGCACCAGCGTGCACCAGTGAACTCCATCACGGTCGCGGACCAGGTACCGCACGCCCCTTCGATGACGCCGGTGGCGATGGGAACACAGGCACCGCCTGCAGACGTACTCGGCCACGTGGATGAGGTCGATTACCACACCGTAAGGTCGACGGCGGCGCTCGCGCGGTTGAGCTGCGTCTCGGCGCCATCGACGAGCGCGACCCGCCCGGGCGCGCAACCTGCACCGTCCCGAAGGTCGTCTCCGGGTGGCGTTCCTGCAGAGGCCGCTGCGAGCGCTCGACATCGTCGACCCCCTCGACCGAACCGGCGGCCTCCCCCGGGGTGCGTTGATCGAGGTGTCCTTGCAGGAGCCTGCGCATCAACTCCTGGCCCCGTCGGTGCAGCTCCCGTTCGAGCTCGCTCTCACTCATCTGCTGGGCTTCGCGCGATGAGAGGTAGGCTTTGGCATCAGCGAAGACGGCCTCGGCCACCGCATACGGCGCCTGGTCGGGGGGAGCGGCGCTGTGAGCCACGTCTCGCATCGCTCAACTCTCCCGCCACCGCCGGACCGTGTTGGGCGCCTCACCGGCACGGCGGCAGTGTCGGTCCATGCGACCTCGATCGCTGGTGGCACCCAACGCGACCCAGAAGGCACGTCCCGAGAACCTCGTCGTCGCTGCTACGGCCATCGCAGAGGCATCTCCCTTCCCAAGGCACTGTACCAAAACGCCGCGCGAATGTCCAGGGGGGCGGAGGGGACGACCGAAGCGTCCGGGCGCCGTGATCAGGCCGGGCTGGCCGCCCGAAAGAGGCGGGTGGGCGCTGTCCGGGGCGCTGTCCCCGCGCAAAACGAACCGAAAAGTGATCGTCCGCGAGCAAAAACACCTATGAATAGGCGAAAAAGCCGTCTACGAAGAAGAGCCGCACCCAACTGATATCCACGCATAACCGAGTCAATCAATTTCATTTGCTGGTCTGGTGTCCAGACAACCCCTCTTTGGTACTCTGGATTCGGTTTTACCATATCGTGTTTACGTAGCTCCACCAACTGCCCGACCGTTAGAAAATCCGTCGTGGTCTTCATGGGAGAGAACTGCTCCTTAAAGTTGCCTCGACCGACAACCTAGCCCGCGGTGTCATCTTGTCGGCCGAGAGTTCCCGAGCGCAACGGCTGACGAGAGCGTTACGGGCTCAGTCTACAACAGGCGGTTGACACTGTCGGTTCGGGGGAGAAGACCGACCCTCGACGGCCGTGATCGCTGGGCCGTTGCGCCGGCTGGGGGGGGCGGACGGCGCGTCTGCCACGGCGCTCCAGCCACCTCCGCACCTGTTGACGACGCTTCCCCGCACCGGCTGGGGGCGGACGGCGCGTCCGCCCACGGCGCGGGCCACGAGGCCGCGCGGGAATCGACGCGTGGCGGCATCGGTCGGCGCTTCCTCGTCGGCTTGGCGTCGGACGCGGTCTCCGCGACCGGGGTGGGCCGCAGCAGCCGCCCTCCGCCGCGAGGAGGAGCGCCGAGCCGCGGGCTTCGCCGGGGCGAGGATCGCCAAGGCGATTGCCTGGCTCCGAAACGCGGTGCTTGGCTGAACGTTCATGCGTCAACCCAAGATCACTCCGTCGATCACCGATGCGATCGCCGCAGCATCCAGCCGCCCGCCCGGCTCGTCGCGGGTTTCGACCAGCGTTCCTTCCGGGCCTCCGCCGTGCTCCTGAGGCCCGATTCCACTCTCCAGGTACTCGGCACGCTTCCCCTCCCATCGGGCTCTGTACCCGGGGTCGTCGAGCATACCGAGATGCTCCCAGTAGAAGGTCACGCCCCGCGCATGATCCGCTATCGTGAAATCCGGATAGCGGGTGCGACCATTGGGCAGCACGAGAGGCTGCTCGTAGGCGTAGTCGATCCCGCGGGCGTGAAGCTTGTCGGCAATCACCAGCTCGGACTTCGAGCGCACGAGGTCACCGCGCTCGGTTCGATGAATGAGCCCTTCCTCGAGGAAGCGTTGCTGGGCGTTGACGGTTACTTCGCGCGGCAGCGGATCCGCAAAGAGGTTCGTCATGCGCCGGGCGATCTCCGAGTGCTCGTCGCCTGCATAGCGGCGATACTCGACAAGCGGGCCCTCGTGCAGGATGACCAGCCGGTCCTGGTGGCGGGTCAGCGCGGTGTACAAGAGCTCGCGGGAGAGCAGCCAGCAGGGGTTGGTGAGGACCACGAAGGTGACGCCGAACTCGCTGCCCTGGGTCTTGTGCACCGTCAGGCAGTAGGCCAGCTCGAGCGGGTTGCGGCCTTCGTCTCCGAACTCGCCGGGGTAGAACCCGTACTTGGGGCCCGGCTGCCCGGCGAACTCCACCTCGAGCTTCCACGGCAGGCCCTTTAACTTCTTCGTCTTGTACTGCCCGACGACGATGCCGATGTCGCCGTTGGCGATATAGGCCTCCCCATCGGGCTTCGGCCAGACATCGCGCCGGCGCTGGTTGATGACGTTGATGACCTTGTCGCCGTAGAGGAGCATCTGCCGGCCGACGGGACGCGGCACCTTGCGGCCCCAGCCCTCCGTCTCGGCAAGCTCGCGCGCCTTCGCCCGGAACTGCGTCTGGAGCATGCGGTTCAGCGCGTCCACCCCCACGAGCCCAGCGCGCACGGGCGAGAGCATCTGCCATGCTTCGGCCCGGGCGGCGGCTCCCGGGTTGTCGCCGAACCGGTTCCTGAAGAAGGCCCACGGGATGTCCCGGTAACGCGTGCCGCCCAGCGATTCCTCGAAGCCCAGTTCGTCGTCCGGTCCGGAGAGCCCGAGCGCCTCGACCAGCTCCGCGACGAGCTTCTCCTGAAGCTCCTGCGGGTGGTTCCATCGCACGAGCCGGAGTCGTCCGTGCATTTCTTCCTCACCCTCGTCCAGCACGGCGTCTGCGCCAGGATCGAGCGGCCGTCCGCTGAAGTGCGATGCCAGGAGCACGTCGGCCCGGGCCTCGCCCTGCTGGCGTCGCGGAATTGTGAGCTCGGCATAGCCCGGCCCGCAGCGCGGAAAGAGCGTCTCGACTTTCCCCGGCTCGAGCTCTCGAACGATGTCCACGAACGGGCGACCGGCCCCGATCGGCGGGAGCTGGCGCGGGTCCCCGACGAGCACGAGTCGCTCGACGTTGCTGAGCGAGTCGATCAGCGCCGCGAGCTGCTCTTCGGTCAGCATCGAGCACTCGTCCACGATCACGGTCCGGTAGTTGCCACAGCGGGGCGCCCTGGGCTTGGGAAAGTAGGCGCCGGTCTCGCCGTCGTAGCGCTGCTGCCGGATGAGAAACTGCGCCAGTGTCTGGCCGGCACCCCGCAAGCGGGTTTGCTCTTCCAGGCGCACGCGGGCCTTGCCCGTGGGTGCTAGGAGCAGCAGCCCCTTCTCGGCGAGGCCGGGAAGCGAGCAGAGCATCCGCAGCAGCGTCGTCTTGCCCGTCCCGGCCGCGCCAATCAACACGGAGAGCCGCGAGCGGAAGAGCTGCTCGAGCGCCACCGCCTTCTCGCGCCGCGCGCGCTCCTCCAGCTCGCGCTCTTCCGGATCCTTGGGCAGCGGCGCATCGAGCCCCGCGTCCACGAGCCCACGCCAGTTGAGATCGGCCGCGTGCGGCTTCCCCTTCTTCCGGCCGAGCACCTCGCGACGGATGATCTTGCGGCACTCGACGAGCCGCTCCAACTGGTAGGCGGGCTCGCCCGCGCGTGTCGCGACACGCGCAATGACCGGATCGAAGCTCTCCTCGCAGGCGTCGAGCACGTTCTCGCCGAGCGGGCACGGCGGCTGGAGCGCGTGCTCCCGCGCTCTGCGGATGACCCAGCTCCGGGGCAGCAGCGTGTGCCCCTCGGCCGCCGCGTGCCCCAGGAGGTCCGCGACCAGTGCGCGCACGCGCCGTTCATGGGCCGGGTCTTCGATGCGGCTCGGCTCCGGCAAGGGGAACTGCTTCCGCACCGCTTCGTCCGGGAACAGGCCCCGATCCACCGCGCCGAAGGCGATGGGGTCGGCGGCGCGTCGGTCGCGCTCGAAGAGGAGGTACGGATTGCGCAGCAGCTCGGCGTCGCTCGCCTCGATACCGGCCTTCGCCCGCGCCGTGGTGTCGTACATGCGGAGCGCCTGATCCTCCGAGACGGCGCAGCGGCCGAGGAGCTGGAGCAGGGCTCGCCTATCGTCGGCGAGGCGCTTCCAGCCCCTGCGCAGTCCGTCCGTGAGGAGCTTCGCCACGGGCCCGCCGAGCCGCGCGGGATCATTCATCACGGCGTCCACGAGCGCCCACGGATCACCGCCGCCCTCGCCCTCGCGCAGCAGCTCGATCTCGTAGGCGAGCAGGCTTCCGTGCTGGAAGCCCCACTCGTAGCCGAATGCCGAGAGCGCCGATCCCAGGCCGGGGAACGCACCACGCGCCTTCCAGAGCCGGTTGAGCTGCGTGTCGATCCAGGCGAGCGCCTGGTCCCACGGTCCCTCGACCCGGCTGCGGATCCGGTGCAGCGTCCCCGCGCAGGCCACGAGGGAGGCCACGGCGCCATCGTGGGTCAGGAGCTCAGAGCCGTAAGAGTAGGCGTCGAAGTGCTCGTCAGGAGCGAAGGTCACGAACTCCTCGGGGTCGACCCCCTCGCGCTCGGCGAGGGCCAGCGCCTCCTGGTAGGGAAAGAGGAAACCGTCCGCGGAGCCGGGCCGTACCGAGTGGCCCACGTTGTGCTCCCACAGCACGCAGCGCAGGGGCGGGCCCTCGACCTTGTATGCGTACTCGGTGGCCTCCCCCACGGAAAGCACGCGGCCCACGCCGACGATCACGCGCCGGGACTGCTCGGAGAGCGGGGTGCGCTTGGCATAGAAGAAGCAGAGCGACTCCTCCGGCCGGAGCGCGCCGAAGAAGGTGTCGAGCAGCGCGAGCTGGTTCTCGCGCTCCTGGATCCAGGCTGTCTCGACCTCCTTGCCCTGGTGATTGCGTATGTCGGGCTCGCGGTCCGGCACCCAGCCGATCTTCAGACGCTCGGCGATCCCGATCTCACCATCCTTCGTGCTTCCCTCGACCTTCTCGCGCAGCATCCATCGGTAGGGGATGCATGCCGCGGAGTACGCCGGCTGCACGAAGCGGGTGGGTGCGAAGTGGCCGTAGGTCTCAGGGTAGAACTCCGTGTACGGGTGCGTCATCGTCCGCGGGAGCGCGAAGGGCGCCATGAACGAGACGCGCTCGCCGACACAGGGCGGGAGATCGGCGCGGTCGAGCTCATCGAGCCGCTGACCCGCGCAACGCGCTTCCACGTCGTCGCGCCGGCCTTCGCCGATGCGGGGAAGGATGAGGCAACTCGAGTTGTCGAGCGGGCGGGTGCAGACACTTCCCGTCCAGCCTCCGTCGTGCCAGGGGACGCGGATGGTGACGTGGTGAAGCGGCAAGCGGCGGGCACCGGTGATCATCTACTCAACTCCCTGCCACGAACGGTGGCCGGCGCAATCGGTCGGGATTCTGGACCACGACAAGGACGCGAAACTTTGCCCGGGTAATCGCGTTGTACAGCAGGCGCCGTTGCCGCTCGATGGTGCCGGCAACTTCGTAGGGCCACAGAACGATGACCGAGTGGAACTCTCGATTCTTCGCCTGATGGATCGTCATCGCCCGAACCCCAACGCCCTTCACCCGGCGATACGCTCTCGACCGCTGGTGGATGCGGCGCGCCTCGCGTCGGAGCTCTTCAGCTGTGAACGTGGTCCTTCCGGCGACGCGCCTCTGCCGCTCGACCCAATGGCGAAGTCCCTGCCACGGCCCGCCGGCGTCGCCGAATGAGAGCCCATTACAGTGAACCTCAGCATTAGTAGGACCTTCCGGTAGCTCAAGTTCTGCGATGAATCTGTCGCACTCCTCTTCCTGCGATTGCTCCCAAGGGATACGGTGCGGACCGACCGCATGCTTGCCAATCGGCTTCGCTGCTACTCTGGCGAAAAGGTCGCGCACAAACCCGGAGCTAAAGGGACGAACCGGAGTTATAACCGCGACGTCGGCGCAGCTACTCCACCATGTAAGGTTCTGGGAAACCAAGCCAGCCCCAGCGTTGTGATTCCGTGCACCCAGCAACGTGAAGCCAGTGCCTTTGTCGGGAACGTTGCGTCCTGCTCGAAGGTCTCGGCCCGCCACCAAGAGACCCGTTGCTGAGGTTCGGTGAATGTCACTCAAACCCTGTCTCTCGCCGTTGGTCCGTGCCCACGCGACCGCTGGATTCACCTCGGTGCTTCCGAGATCCTGAAAGTCATCAGCCGCCACGATGCAAGTCGCGAAGCCGGAGAGAGACGAAATCATCGCCAGTTGCCCACCTGTACTATCTTGAAACTCGTCTACTACAACGATCGGGTATACCCGGATAACCCAACGCGAGACGGTGGTCTCGGCAAGCAGATCGCCGGCGAGCGAGCAAACCTGCTCGTAGTCGCCCTCGGCCAGCTCCGACCCGGACTTTCTTCTGGCAAGCGTACGCCAGCGGCGCCCGATGCTCCATGCAAAGCTATCGGCCGTGCAGCAGCGGTACCGCCCTCGAAGACCTGCAACGGCTCGAAGTCGACCGTCCATGCGCCGCCTCGATCCGTGCATCTTGGTCAGTGCCAGAACCTGCTGGTGATCCTCCAACGGGCATTCCTCCAGCACGCGCTCGAGTCGCTGAAACAACCCCGTCGTCTTGCCGCTGCCGGCGGGTCCTTCGATGAAGTAGAGGCTCATGGTTCGAGACGGAACACGACCGAGTCCCCGCTGCTGTGCTCATCGTCCCTCCGGATAGAGTTGCAGCCGCCCGCTCTTCCCAGCGTTGCAAGCGTGACGGCCTCAAGCAGAACTGCGGCGCGAGTCCTGCAGTCGGGAAGGCTACCGATGACGGAAGCCACTTCCTCATAAGCGAGGTAATCGGTCTTCAAGCGGCCAGGACCAGTTGTGACCTTGAAGAAACCGACCAGGTCGTCGATGGACGCGAATTCACGATCAAGTCGGTCCTGCAGTTTGGCAAACGCGGTCCCCTCGTCGCCCTTGAGGATCCAGCCGACCGCATCCTCCATCGTCCATCCGTCGCGCCATCTCAGGATGATCTCCGGCATCGGGTCGGAACCGTGCACTTGCCCGATCTTCTCGGCTCCGGCGGCATCCCCATCTACAAGTGGTACCAATCCACGGCGTAGCGTCCGCAGAGCATCGTAGACTTCCGCCACCGCTCCATCGTGGGTCGGCACGACGCCGATGACGGTGCCGAAGGCGGGGGTGTCAGCATCGGCCGCGTCGAGTGCGATGTCGCCCGTCTCGAGCACGTCGCTCAACAGCCGAAACCACTCGTACTCGCTCCGCCCTTCGGGGATGAGCACTCGGTGGTGCATCAGCGCCTCGACGACCCGCGCCCGATCGTCGCGAAGGAGCTTGCGTCGCGCGTTGGTAGCGGATGCGTCCAAGGGCGCTGGCAACATGGGGGTCGCTACGAGACGCGCGGGCTTGCGATCGAGGAGCTGAACAGATGTCGCGGGGTAGTAGGCGGCGACCCGAGGCGAGTGGCTGGTGCAGATCGTCTGTTCAGCGATCGAAACGGCCTGTGAGATCAAGCGGCGCTGCATTCCTGGCGGGATATGCAACTCGGGCTCCTCCATCGCGAACAGGAACGGCTTGCCCATGCGCACCCGTTCTCGTCCGAGTTCGAGCAGAAGAATGAAGGTCTGAAGCGAGAGCAAACCCATCCCATGGCGCCCGATCGGGAGCGAAACACCGTCGCTGCCAGCGTAGTGCGGAACGAGCGCGCGAAGCAGTGACTCGGAGTCCGTCGCCGTGAGCCTCAGCTGAAAACGGGGTGCGTCGGGCAATAGCTCCACCAACTGCCGGTTGATGCGCTCGACCAATGGCGAGAGGCCGGCCGCTTCCTCCAGTGGCGCATCCGGTGCACGCAGGGCGTTGCGCTGCTGGAGGATGGTCTGCGCTGGGATGCCGCCCACGGTCGCAACCGCCTTGCGGAACAACTCCGACGTAAACGATGCGGCTGCTTCCCAGGTGCGGTGGGCGGGCAGGACGTAATAGCCGATGTCGTCGAGGAGGCGGTTCGGCATCGGCTGGACAGCATCGTCGAGGAATGGATCTTCAACGTCGTCATCATCGTGGAAGTAGCGAATCGATTCGACCGTTAGTTCCTCAAGATCGAACCGCGCCGCAAAGGCAACCTGGGCGCACAGGGTTTCGGCGTGAGTGCCAGGCTCGGGCTCGACCTGGCCTGTCGAAGAGCTCCACCACTTGGGGACTGCTCGGCCCTCGCGAAACCAGGCGTCGTGGCGCTCCGGGTCGTGGCCATCGAATCCCGCCAAGGTAGCGACGATGCGGATGCGGCTCGTTGCCTCAGGACTGCTGCCGTAGAAGTCGTGTTCCGTAAGCTCACGCACAAGGCGGGTGCGGGCGAAGACGAGCGACAGGGCGTCGATGATGGTGCTCTTGCCCGCGCGGTTGGGGCCCACGAGCACATCGTGCTGGCGGAAATGCAAGTCGGCTTGCTGAACCCCGCGAAAGCCGCGTATCGAGAGAGCGAGCAGCTTCATCGGGAGACAGTCTCCGCAGAAAGGGCCTTGCGTTCCAGAACTTCGACCAGTTCTGCGACTACTTGGAGCTCGCCCTCGTCCGCGGCGGTGAGCACGATCGGCTCGAAGTCCGGGTTGACGGGCTCGAGCCTTGCATGGGTGATGTAGGCCTTGGCGTGGAACTTGTCCTTGTCGTAGATCCGGCATTCGATCTGCCCGGAGCGGAGCGCGTTGAGGATCGCAGGAACCCCGTGCAGGAAGGGGTTCGGCTCCTTGTCCTCCTCGATGCTCTCGTCGAGCCTGTCGAGCGCTTGCGCCCGGACCGCTTCGAGAATGGCCTTCGGAGTCCGATGGGTGATCTCCGCGCCCATCAGGATCCGAATCTTGTCGAGCCCCTGCCATTTGCCGTCGAGGGTGAGCAGGGCGCCGATCTCGAAGTATCCGGTCGCGATGTCGAACGCCTTCGCGATGCTGGACCACTCCTCCAAGTACCGGAGCCCGGTCCAGCCGGAGACACTGTTGTCGACGATGAAGAGCTCGCGGCCCTTGGAGTCAACGGTCATGACGCTCTCATTCGCACCTCATCCCGCGCCGCGGGTTGCATTGCATCTACGAACACACCTCGGGCAGCAACGACCCGAAGCGCCGAAACAGAGCTTCCACGCTCTTTGCGCTGTCCCGCCGAGGTCCAGCGCGATCTGATTCTCCCGGTGGCCGGGGTTCGGGGTTACGACGTCCGGTCAGATCTCTTCTTCGCAGTCTTCATCGCTTCTCGGCGTTTCAGGTAGCTGGTCGACGTTCGGTATCGCTGGCATTTTCCGCAGGTCGCCGTTTCGTCACCCTGCGGGAGCTGCTTCTCGTCGTACAGGAACACGCCGCACAGCGACCACCGGATGTCTTCGGAGCGGGTTTCGTCGATGTCGTGAGTGATCGGTCTCCTCGGCGTCCGGCGTTGGTGTGGTTCAACCGGGCGTTCGGGGGTCTCTCGTTGCTTGGGGACCGCTTTCGCGGCGGCCGTGCTCTCGCCCCCCGGGGTCACGGCTGTGGTGTCCAGGAAGACCAGCGCGTCTCGCCGCCGCTCGAAGGCGGCGTGGCAATGCCACGGGGCGTGGGCCTCGGGGTGTTCGTGAACCTCCCAGCGGGGCCGTTCGTTCCGGTTGCCGCCGGGGCGGCGGGTCCGCACGACCCGCCAGGTCCCGTCCGGCGACCGATACTCGCGGCGGCCGAGCCTGTCGTCCTGGTGGTGGGAAATCAGTTTCATCGTGCCTCCGTTTCAGTCCGGAGCCGGTCATCGGAGGCGCTGCTCGGGAGCCTCGCCCTGGGCGTTGGAGCTCGGCGAAGTAGGCAGCCGGCCCGCCGAGGCGGGGTGGGCGTGGAAAGTCGCAGCCGCACCTGAATGCTCGCTACCGGCCCTCCGGGCGCTGCAGGGGTGCCGGATGTTCCAGCGCGTGCTGGATGCTCGCGTCGAATTCGTCCAGCCTCTCGGGCGCGAAACGTTCGACCTCCCGCCGCCAGCGCGTGACCTCCTGCACCACCATGATTTCCGCGTTCCGCCGCGCAGGAGCCTTGCCCGTGGCTATCGCGTGGGCCTGAGCCGAGACGAACGTGTGCCACCCGGATTGGGCGGCGAGCTTGTCCAGCTTCTTCATCAGATCCCGCTCGCGCTTGTCCTTCCCCGGCAGCAACCGGTCCTCATCAAGCTGGCCGGTGCGCGCTTGGCGGCGCCGGAACGCCTGCAGGCTCGCTGCTCATTGGCGGATCAGCGTACCACGAGGGGTTCAGTCTGCCCGGAGCGCGGAACGCAGAGCTCGAACGATCCTCGGCGCCCCTGCGAGCGGCCCGAGCTGCGCGGACGGCTCCCGAACGGCCCCGAGCGGCTCCGGCCGGGCGGGCAGGGGCGGCGGCCCCGGCACCCAGAAAACCTGGAACGGGCTGTGCCGTCTCGACGGGGACCGTGACAGACACGGCCTCGACGAGCTGGTGTCCAGCCCGGAAGTCTCGAACGACAGCGACCGGAGCGCGCGAGGGAGCGCGACGCGATCGCTTGGCTGTCGCCCCGGCCGGGGGCAGACGGTGCGTCTGCCACGGTGCTCCGGCCACGACCGCGCAGGATCACTCAAGTCTGGCGTTTCTCGATTGCCCGGTACAGCACCTGCAATGCGTCCTCCTGACCGGCTCGGAGGGCGAGCGGCCCGCGGGCCGCTTCCCAGCGGTACACCGGCGACGCGGATACGCGGAGCAGGCCGGCGAACTCGGGGACCGAGAATCCGCCCTGGTGGCGTAGCTCCGCCACCCGGCGGGCCGTAGGCTGGAACCCGGACGGCGGGGCGCCGGTCCGACGCGGCCTCCCGCGGCGGGGCCGGCGGCGTCCGGTGGTCCGCCGCCGAGCGGCTGCCGATCCGCTGTCCGCCGGGTCGAGATCGATGCCGAAGATGTCCGGCGAGGACGTCGTGCCCCGCCGAGGCGTCCGGCAACGCCATGTCGCCGACGACCGGGTCTTCGGCGTCGACGTCCCGCAGGCGGAAGAGCAGCTCGGGACGCTCGTCGAGCCGGCTGCCGACGCCGTAGAGCACGGCGGCCGCGTGCTTGCACATCACCGCTTCGAGCGCCGCGACTGCCGCTCCGGCCGGGGGCCGTCGCGCCGTCCGGAGTTCGCCCGGCAGCCTTGATCGTCCACCGCGGGCTCTCGCGGGGGGCGGACGGCGCGTCTGCCACGGTGCTCCGGCCACGACCGCGCAGGATCACTCAAGTCTGGCGTTTCTCGATTGCCCGGTACAACACCTGCAATGCGTCCTCCTGACCGGCTCGGAGGGCTAGCGGCCCGCGGGCCGCTTCCCAGCGGTACACCGTCGACGCGGATACGCGGAGCAGGCCGGCGAACTCGGGGACCGAGAATCCGCCCTGGTGGCGTAGCTCCGCCACCCGGCGGGCCGTAGGCTGGAACCCGGACGGCGGGGCGCCGGTCCGACGCGGCCTCCCGCGGCGGGGCCGGCGGCGTCCGGTGGTCCGCTGCCGAGCGGCCGCCGCGCCGCTGTCCGCCGGGTCGAGATCGATGCCGAAGATGTCCGCGAGATCGCCGGCGAGGACGTCGTCCCCCGCCGCGGCGTCCGGCAACGCCATGTCGCCGACGACCAGGTCTTCGGCGTCGACGTCCCGCAGGCGGAAGAGCAGCTCGGGACGCTCGTCGAGCCGGCTGCCGACGCCGTAGAGCACGGCGGCCGCGTGCTTGCACATGACCGCCCAGTCGGGACAGTCGCAAGTGACGGTAATCTCGCCGGGTTTCGGGAACAGGCCGCGGTCGGGATCGGTGACGACGCGCAGGACGTGATCGGACAGCCGCCCCTGGAGCAGCTCGAGGACGGATCCGACCCGGCCCGCGCACTCGGCCCGGATGGCCTTCCAGGCGACCTGCCCGAGCTTCCGGATGCGCACGACGACGTGTATAGAGGTCCGATCCGACGACCATGGCGTCGACCCCGCCGGCGTGGACGTCCAGGTGACAGACGGAGCCGTTGCGGACATACGCGCGGCCCCGCGGCAGGCGGTTCTCGAAGTCCGAGCACGATTCCAGATGGTGGCACCAGCGCCGGCCCCAGAAGCTGCGGGCGATGGAGCGTCCCTCGATGTGGACGGGTTGCACGTCCACGCCGTTCCGGCGCAGCTCGTCCGAGACCCGGGCCACTCTGGCGCGCCGGGCGCCGACGGGAACGTGGGGTGGAAACCAGCGCACGGCGGGATTCCTACGGGGCCGCGCGCGTGACGTCGAGACGCACCAGGTCGAGTAGCTCGTCGTCGGGCAGCTCAGTGAGGCCGACCTCGCCGTCGCCGTCTATCAGTTCATCCGCCAACTGTCGTTTCTCCGCGAGCATCAGCTCGATCTTCTCCTCGATGGTACCGCTGGTCACGAACTTGTGGACGAGCACGTTGCGGTGCTGGCCGATGCGAAACGCGCGCGGTCCGTCGCCTGGTTCTCGACCGCGGGTTCCACCAGATGCCCCCCGCCTTGAGCGACAGGATGAAGACGTCCGCCAGCCAAGGCTGGGGTGAGCATGGTGTAGGTGGTCACCACCAGATCACGGCGATGCGCACCCGCATCCCGTCGGGGCCGGTCTTCGACACGGCGGCGTGGCGCGGACGTGTGAGGGCCTGCGGAAGCCGCCGCGGGAGCGGCGTGTCGGTGGCCACGGTTCCCGAGCTGCGGGGGCAGCCCGTGAGTCCACCACCACCCGGCTTCCTGTGCGCGAGCTCAAGGAGCCGAAGGCGGGCGCTTCTTCGAGAGCGTGGACCTGGCAGGGCGTCGGTTGACGGGACGGGGACGGGCGCTTCAGCGACGCGGCGATCTCCGTCCGCACCTCGGCGATTTCTGCCCCCACCTCGGCGAGGCTGGCCGTGAACTGATCGAGCGGGACATGGTCGCCGTGCTCGGCGGCCAGACGGACCGCGGTCGTGATGGTGTCCGCCTGGGCCGGCGTGAATCTCGGCGTCGGTGAGCGAGCGGACGACGGCGTGCGTGTCGAGCATGCGCAACCGCAGGCCCTCGAATGGGAGCGACCTTGCTCGACGTCGCCGATGCGACCGGCGGCGACGGGGGTCCTCACGCGCCAGAACTCCCCGTTCGAGCACGGGGGGGCCGACGAAGGCCACGCGGCGGCCGGCGACGGGTCGGGGGGGCCGCGCTTTGGTGCACGTCCTCCACCACGCCGACGACGCGGAACCGCCCATCGCCGGCCGGCACCGGCAGACCGCACCGGCTGCGCGCCCCCAAGCGGGAGACCGCCTCCGCCGGGCAGTTGCGCACCGTCCCTTCCGAGAGACGCAGCGCCGCCGCAATCTCCACGGCCAGCCGCAGCACCGGGCGCTGGCGGTCGCTCGCGCAGCGACGATGTTCGTATATCGTTGGAGAGCCTCTGATGGAACCCGCCGTCCTCGCGTCATTCGCGGTCGCCCTCGTCGTCTTCGGCGTCGTCTCCCGAAGAATGGAGCGCGGAGTGGTTTCGCCTCCGATGGTCTTCGTCGGGCTCGGGTTCGCGCTGGGGCAGCTCGGGTGGCTCGATTCGGGAAGCGAGCTCCTGTACGTTCTCACCGAGCTCACGCTGGTGCTCGTGCTCTTCACCGATGCCGCGCGCATCGACCTCGCGCACCTCCGGCTGGAGGGAAGTCTGCCGGCCCGCCTCCTCGGAGTCGGCCTACCCCTGACCGTCGCCGCGGGGGCCCTCGCGGCATGGATGATCCTGCCGGGCCTCGGGGTCTGGGAAGCGGTTCTCCTGGGCGCGGTCCTCGCGCCCACCGATGCCGCGCTCGGACAGGCGGTGGTGAGCAACGCGCTCGTCCCGGTCCGCATTCGCCAGAGCCTCAACGTTGAGAGCGGCCTCAACGACGGAATCGCCCTGCCTCTCGTTCTCGTTGCCATCGCGTTCGCGGGTGCGACGGGCGAGAGCGGCCACCTCGCCCACTGGCTCTCCTTCGCGACCCTGCAGGTGACCCTGGGCCCCCTCGTAGGAGCCGCCGTGGGGTATCTCGGAGGTCGGAGCGTCGCGCGGTCGACTCACGCCGGCTGGATGAACGAGCCCTTCCAACGGCTGTCCCTCCTGGGACTGGCGGGCCTCGCCTTCGCGGGCGCCGAGCTGGTGGGCGGCAACGGCTTCATCGCTGCCTTCGTCGCCGGTCTGACCCTGGGCAACACGACACGCGCCGTCTGCGCGCGCGTCTACGAGTTCGGCGAGGCGGAGGGACAGCTGCTCACCCTCGTCGTCTTCCTCATCGTCGGCGGCGTCATGGTGCCCGAGGCGCTCCCGCACTGGGACCACCGGGTGTGGCTGTACGCCCTGGCGAGTCTCAGCGTCGTCCGCATGGCGCCGGTCGCCTTGAGCCTGATTCGATCGGGGCTGCGCCCGGCGACGCTGGCGTTCGTCGGCTGGTTCGGTCCGCGGGGCCTCGCCTCGATCCTTTATGCGCGCATCGTGGTCGGCGAGGACCTGCCGGTGTCCGCGCTCCTGGAATCGATCGTGACCCTCGCCGTACTGCTCAGCACGCTCCTTCACGGCATCACCGCGTACCCGCTGGCGCGACGCTACGGTGAACGGCTCGCGGCGACCCGCGACCACGCCCGAGAGGAGCACCAGCCCGTATCCGATCTACCGGTGCGCATCCGGCACGCCAAGGAGGCGGGGGCGGCGTGAACCGCCAGGACGGCTGGTAGTGCGCCACCCTCGAAAACCCCGTGCTACGCCGATCGGTGATGAGCGGCGCACTTGCTGGCGTGCCGGCGTCGCCGTCTCTGGAGGAGGCGCTTGCCCAGCGGGTGCTGCGTCAAGCCCGCTCCGGCCAGCTTGATGAGAACCGGTCGCTGCCCGGGCAGGACAAGCGCGAGACTCATGCAGACCTTCGGGGCCGAGCTCACCGGCGACCAGAGAACGCTCCCGAGAACACAGCTCCTCCGCCATCTCCGCAAACACCGGGCTCGGGCCGCCTTCCGCCGCGAAAGAAGAACGGCGGGAACGAGTCCTGACCGAGTTCCGGAAGGCGCGGGTGACCGGGATCCGGGTGACACTTCCCGCCGAGGCCCTCGACGGGAAACTGGCGAGCCTGCCCGAGGGGGTGTCGGTCGAGCGGGACCGGATCGAGGTGCGGTTCAACGGGGCGAAGGAGGCGGTGGAGCGGCTGTACTCGCTGACCTATGCGCTCGTGAACGACTACGAGCGGTTCGAGGCGCTCGTCGACGGGGGAGTCGGCGGTGGGGGAGAGTGTCCGAATGAGCGAGGTGCTGGCAAGCCCTCGAGAGGAAGGGCTGGATCCAGCTCACCCCAGGCATGGACCGGGGCATCCAGCTCCTGCGCGAGGGAACCCCCGTGTTCGACCCCGACGAACTGCCCGAGGTAGCCGCCGGAACGCCGATCCTGGCCGACGAGAGCAAGGCGGTCATGCGGGTGCCCGAGGAGCTGGCCCGCCGACTCCACCCACAGGCGGACCTCTACGTCGTCGTGCGCGACGACAGCTTGTCCTCGGTCGGGTACCGCTCCGGCGACATCGTCGCGGTAAAGCGCACGCCGAACGCGTCTGAGGGCGACATCGTGGTGGCCAGAATCGGCACGGACATCACGCTGAAGTGCTTCCACCGGCCGAACGACGAGCGAGTCGAGCTGCGGCCGTGCAGCAAGAACCCCGAGCACTGCGCCATCTTTGATCGACGAGCAGACCGAGGACTGGGAGATCATCGGCGTGGTCGTCGGCGCGATGGTCGGCCCACCGCGATAAGACTTTGCAGAACCATGAATCCTGCGTCGAACACCTTCTACGATCACCCAATCCTGAACTCGCCGTACGATCACCCAACGCGGCACTGGGAACTCGACGGAGACAACCGGCCGACCAACCGCGTGACCGACAGTCGGCGTCCATCCTCGTACGTGTCTCCGATCCCGAAGCCGCGGAAGACGGGCGGCAAGCAGCTGGAACTGGTTGCAGACAAGACCGCCAAGAGGCTGGGTTCTGACAGCCAGCAGTACGATTCCACACACTCGTGATATTCTTAGTTAGAGGCGACACAACACTAGTCGATGGGGGAATGATGGACGACAAGACGACTGCGCTGGCGGCGGAAGCGATCCCGCCGCACCTGCGTCCGCACGCTGACCGCATCTATCGCGCCGGGCAGCGATCGCTCGATGCAGCATGGGAGCTCGGTCAGGCGCTTTTGCTGGCGCGCGAGGCAACCAAACACGGAGAATGGCTGCCGTTTTTGCGGGTGGTGGGGATTGCGGAGCGCTCTGCCCGGCGGTACATTGGCGTGGCGGTCCAGCTGGCGGAGCGGCCCGATCCCGACGAGCGGAACGCGCTAACAACAATAGCGGTGTGGGATGACCCGGCGCTGGTGGGAAGCGACGACAACCCTGTTGATGACTGGCCCGCGCTCGACGCGCGGTTGGCGCGGCACTTGTCGGGCGATGAGGAGCTGGCGGGGCTGGAGGACGACGAGCGTTGCGAGATTGACGGACAGCAGTACCGGACTCATCCGGTCCTGACGACCATCCCGCGGATGACCGATACCCTCGTCGAGTCCCTGGCGAAATCGATCGCGAAGATCGGACAGCTCGATCCGGTGGTGGTCCACCCCGGAACGCGCACGCTGATCGACGGGCGCGGTCGGTTGGAGGCGTGCGCATTGGCTGGCGTTACTGTCAAGTGGATCGAGCTACGAGCCAACATGAGTCCTTCCGCAGCGGTCTGGGGGTACAACGTGCTCCGCCAGAGTTTGACGGAGGAGGAGACGGCACGATTCGTGGCTAAGTGTAAAGCCGTGGGGTCGTACTTGGAAGCGCGGCGTAAGGACCCTGACGTAAATTAACTTGCCATTTTCGGCGATCTGTCGTCTACTAGGTTCTATGCAGCGCAACGTGGAACTGGAGGCCACGATTGTCGCCAAGTACGCGGCGGTGTCGCCGGTATTGGATGAGCGCAGTCGCCGCCGGTGGGCGGCTGCCGAGTCTGTGGCCATCGGCTATGGCGGGGATGCGCTGGTGTCGTCAGCCACGGGTCTGGCCCGGGAGACGATCCGGAAGGGCCGCCGGGAAATCACGCAAGGCGGGACGTCGACAGGTCGCATACGACGCCCGGGCGCGGGGCGGCGCCGTCTCGAACAGAGGCAGCCTGGTCTGCTAGCTGCCCTGGAAGGGCTGGTGGATCCGCTGACGCGCGGCGACCCAACGTCTCCGCTACGCTGGACATGCAAGAGTCGGGCGAAGCTCGCCTCGGGGCTGGCACAACAAGGGTGGCGAGTGAGTTCGACGACCGTCGGCCGGTTGCTGCATCAACTGGGGTACCGGCTGCAATCGCCCCGCAAACGTCAGAAGGGGGCCAGCCACCCGGATCGTAACGCGCAGTTCGAGCACATCAATGCGGCCGCCGACTCGTTTCTGGCCAAGGGGCAGCCGGTGATCTCGGTCGACACGAAGAAGAAGGAGCTGGTCGGGAACTTCAAGAATGGCGGGCGGGAATGGCAGCCGAAGGGCACGCCGCCGGCGGTGCTGGTCCATGATTTCCCGTCGGACGCGGAGGGCAAGGCGATTCCGTATGGCGTCTACGACATGGCACGCAACGAAGCTTGGGTGAGCGTGGGACGGGACCACGACACCCCGGCCTTCGCGGTGGCGTCAATTCGTCATTGGTGGCAGCAAATGAGCTGTGACGCCTACCCCGACGCCACGGCCCTGTTCATCACGGCGGATGCGGGTGGGAGCAACGGGTATCGGTTGCGCGCCTGGAAGCACGAGCTTCAACAGTTGGCCGACGAGACCAGGCTGACCATCCACGTGAGTCATTTTCCACCCGGCACCAGCAAATGGAACAAGATCGAGCACCGTCTCTTCTGTCACATCACGGCGAACTGGCGAGGCACCCCGTTGACGACGTATGAGACCATCGTCGACCGTATCGGGAACACCCGGACGGAGACCGGGCTCTTGGTCCGGGCCGAACTCAACGCCGGCGAGTATCCCACGGGCGTCACGGTGGCCAAGGAGGAGATGGACGCAATCGCGCTGGTCCGCGATGAGTTTCATGGGGAATGGAATTACAAACTGCTACCCCGATTAAGTTGACAACTTTATATCGATCACTGTCCTAAACGCTGAAGGCGGCCGTGGCTGATGTCCGGGGTGCACAGAATGGAAGGCACTGTTCACGTTCCTGCGCAACCCCGCCATCGACGCTACCAACTGGCGCGCCGAACAGGCCATTCGTCCCGCCGTCGTCACCCGCAAGGTGTGCGGAGGCAATCGCTCCTGGCGCGGCGCGGCCACCCAGCAGACACTCGCCTCCGTCATCCGTACCGCCTGCCAACGCCAGCACAATCCCCATGCCGTGATCGTGGGCCTGCTTTGCTCACCTACGCCCACCGTCGCACCCGACCTGCAAGGCCCCGCACCGTAGCAGACGCCCACCACGGTAACCTATTACGGTAGAGGAAGGGCGGCGAGGGTCGGGATGTAGGTGATGTCCGCAACACACAGGCGATTCGGCGCGTCCGCCTCGAAGCGGCGCTCTACCCCATCCGGAGCCGGCCGGGCCTGTGAATCCGGCCGCGGCGTGCGCGGGCCGCGGCGCCGACTCACGCCCGCAATGCCGGCCGAGCGCATCACCCGCGCCACGCGCTTGCGACTCCACCGGCGACGCCGGCTTCCGACAGTTCCGCGTGAATCAGAGGTGCGCCGTACGTCCCCCGGCTGTGGGCGTGAATCGCCTGCACGCGCACCGTCAGCGCATCGGCCTGCGGCGAGCCGTCTTTGGTTAGCGGGTAAAGTCGAGAAAATCCGTGAAGTGGTGTGCAGCGTCGGGGCGCATGTGCCGATACATGGAGCATGGCCGGCGAGAACGGCGGGCGCGACGGTTCGGGGGCGCCCCGGCGAGAGCAGGATTCGCGGGACCAGGGCATCGAGAAGCTTCAGCGGGAGAACGCCAAGCTGATCGACGATTTGGACCGCACCACCCGGGACCTGGACCGCACCACCCGCGACCTGGACCGCACCACCCGCGACCTGGACCGCACCACCCGCGACCTGGACCGCACCACCCGCGACCGAGACCGCTGGAAGCGACGCAGCGAAGACCTCAAGAAACAACTCGATGAGGCCCGCCGCGCCGGCAAACGGCAGGCTGCACCCTTTGCCAAGGACCGGCCGCAAGGGACAG
This sequence comes from Vicinamibacterales bacterium, assembly GCA_965206705.1. Taxonomy (GTDB): domain Bacteria; phylum Acidobacteriota; class Vicinamibacteria; order Vicinamibacterales; family UBA8438; genus JAJEEA01. Next base: position 1,071,127 of record CBDBKJ010000005.1, read on the forward strand.
GTAAGCGGCCCGGCCGACGGCCCGGGGCGCAGTACGGCCGGCAAGGTTCCCGACGTTGCCCGCCGAAGGTCGACGAGACCCACAGGGCGTCGGCGCCGACGGCGTGTCCCGACTGCGGCGGCGCCGTCGAAGTGACCCGCGTCGCCTCGCAGTATCAGGAAGAACTCCCCAGGGTGCGTCCCATCGTGCGCCGCTTCGACATCGAGGTCGGCCGCTGCTCGCAGTGCCGCCAGCGCGTGCAGGGGCGGCACCGCCTCCAGACATCCGACGCGCTCGGGGCGGCCGCGGTGCAGCTCGGTCCCGGCCTCGCCTCGCTCGTCGTCGAGTTGCACACCGAGATGGGCGTGCCGCTGGCCAAGGTCGCCGGCCTGCTGCGGACGAGGTTCGGCCTGGAGGTCACCGCCGGCGGCCTCGTTCATCTGCTGCATCGAACCGCCCGCGACGCCGCGCCGGTCTACCGGGAACTCTGCCGGCAGGTCCGCAACGCGCCGGTGGTCACGCCCGACGAAACGGGCTGGCGCGTCAGCGTCGAGCCCCACTGGCTGTGGACGTTCGTCACCCCGGAGACCACCGTCTACGCCATCTGCCCCGGCCGCGGGTTCGCCGATGCGGCCACCGTGCTCGGGACCGACTACGCCGGCGTGCTCGTGCGCGACGGCTGGCAGGTGTACCGGCGTTACAAGGGTTCGTTGCACCAGAGTTGCCTCAATCACCTGCTTCAGCGTTGCAAGAAACTGGAGCAGAAGCACCCCTACAGTCCGTGGGGCTCGAAGGTCAAGGCCGTTCTCCAGACCGGCCTCGACCTTCGGGACCGCTGCCGGAACGGCGAGCTGACCCGACACGGTCTCGACTCGCTCCGCGGCCGGCTCGAGGCCCGGCTCGGTCGGCTGATCGACGCGCCGCCACCGTTGAAAGACGCCAAGCGCTTCGCCAAGCACCTTGCCAACGAATTCCCCGCCGTGTTCCTCTTCCTGCGGGACCCGTCGATCGACGCCACCAACTGGCGGGCCGAACAGGCCATCCGCCCCGCGGTGGTCATCCGCAAGGTATGCGGCGGCAACCGCACCCGCAAGGGCGCCGACACTCAGCAGGTGCTGTCGACCGTGGTGCGTACCGTCCGTCAGCGCCGCCTCGACCTGCCGATGCTGACGGCCGAGATGTTGCGCGCCCGCCAGCCCGCCATTCCCGAGGCTTTCGGGCTCCCGCCGCCGCCCGCGTAGGCGGGTGTGACGCCCGTACTGCGCTTTCACCGCACCGGTTCCCGCGGCTCGACGCCGCCGTGCCGCACGCACCGATTCGCGGACCCTCCGGGCAGGATGCCCGAGGGGCCCGAGCCCCGCGGGCGACTTGGTCGACCACGTTCACCGACCGACCGCCGGATGGCTCCGCCGCCTGTCACGTCACGTCAAGCCAACGGTGGTCGTCGCAACCGTCATGAACCCAACGCGTCAGCCGAACCAACCTCGGGCGCCGCTCCAAATCCCTGCCCCTTCAAGCTGATTTCAGCCCGTGCCGACCCGCTAAACGAATACGGCGAGCCGAGGGCGGACGCTGACGCCACGCATGTACCCGCTCGTGGAGACACCGAGCACTCGGGCCATCGTGGCGATACGGAAAGGACTGATTCGCGCTCATGAACCGGTAGACCCTCCGGGCCCGGTCTGCCGCGCGAACCGGGCCGTGGCCTTACGGCGCAGCCGACGAATCTCTTCATGCTCTACGGTACGTGGGTCGTCGGAGCGCTTGCCGACATCTCGGTCCCCCTGTGCGACGCAGGTCCGCATGGCCTGGGCCGAGGATTTAAGCTCGGCCGCCGACTAGCTTAGCTAGGTGGACCGCGGACCCGGGCAAATCGGCCAAGTGGCCGATTTGGGCTCGGCCGCCGGCCTGTACGACGAACGATCACGAGATCGAGAAACTCTCGACCGATATCGCGATCTACGTCGACGACGATCAGTACAGCGAAGATGCCTGCTTGTTCGTGTCCGAGAAAACCAACCTCCCGGTCGACGGTGTCCCGCCGGTAGTTGAAAGTCGACCGCGACAGGAACACGTTACCCCACCTTCTGCATCCCGGCAAGGGCGCCATTTTTCTCTTCGTCGAGGTGCGCCTTCAGCATCCAGAGATGCTCGTACCCGGTGATGCGGCGATCGAGCACGCGGGCCATCGTGGCGATACGGAAACGAACCTGAGTCGCGCTCATGAACCGGTAGACCTCCGGGCCCGGTCTCCCGCGCGAACCGGGCCGCCTTACGGCGCAGCCGACGAATCTCTTTATGCTCTACGGTGCGTGGGTCGTCGGAGCGCTTGCCGACATCTTGGTCCGCCTGTGCGATGCAGGTCCGCATGGCCTGGGCCGAGGATTTAGGCTCGGCCGCCGACTAGCTAGTGGCATGTCTTCGAAATGGCTTTACATCGCCGCCCGTGACCGACAAGACCGCGAAACCGGCGGTTTTCGGGCGCCGATTGAAGGCCGCCGTGTCGGGTCCACTGAAGCTGATCCGTAAGGTTATTCCTGTGACACACCACTAGCTAGGTGGGCCGCGGACTCGGGCAAATCGGCCAAGTGGCCGATTTGGGCTCGGCCGCCGGCCTGTACGACGAACGATCACGAGATCGAGAAGCTCTCGACCGATATCGTGAGGATGTCCCGGAGGCTGTTGAACTGAGGTGAAGCGGGTGGCGACTCCTCGCCCTTGTCCTGTGGTAGGACAGGGGGGTGTCAACCAAGGAGGAGAGCCACCCATGGCGAAGCATGACAGGCGGAAGGCGTCCGGCCAACCCCGAAGCTCGCGCACGGCCACGATTCAGGTGCCGCTGCCGGTGCTCGGCGTGCTGAACGGTGTCCGGGAAGCGTTCCATGGCTTGTGCATCACGACCGGGCTGCAGGTTTTGCGGGCGATGATGGAGGGGGACCGGGAGGAGCTGTGCGGCCCGAAGGGGCGCCATCAGGTCGAGCGGTCGGCGTGGCGCGGGGGGAGCGTGGCGAGTCAGGTGACCCTTGGCGGGCGTCAGGTTGGCGTGCCGCGGCTGCGGCTGCGGGTGCGGAGCGCGGAGGGTGAGGTGGGGCTGCCGAGCTTCCAATAGGCGGCGGCCACCGACCCGCTGGACGAGCACACGCTGTCGGCGGTGGCGGCTGGTGTGTCGACGCGGCGGTATGCGGGCACATTGGACCCGGCGCCGGCCGAGGTGACGGAGCGCGGGACATCGAGCACCGCGGTGTCTCGGCGGTTCGTGGCGCTGTCGGCCAAGCGCCTGCGGTCGTTTCTCAGCCGGCCGGTGGGCGAGCTGGAGCTGCGGGTGGTCTGCATCGACGGCAAGGTCTTCCGAAACCATTGCATGGTGGTTGCCTTGGGGATCGACACGCAGGGCTGGAAGCACGTGCTGGGGTGCGCCAGGCAAACTGGCGGAGGATGGCCGGTGAGAGTCCGGCGGAAGGAAGGAGTAACCAACCACCTTCACCCCGAGTCATGCGCCGGTCGCCGTGAGGCGGCAGGTGAAGCGTTGACAGGGGCGCGGATGGGCAGGGCTATTGAGCATCGAAAGCGTGCATGTCTGGAGCGCCGAGACTGTCCCAGCGGTCGAAGGCCACACCGACATCACCGCGACGGGTGAGGTGATGGAGGGCTCCACGGTGTCAGAGAACCCAAGCACGTCCGTACGTCCTTCGCCGGGACCTGGGAGGTCTTCATTCCGCCCCGGCAGTCGAACCGGGGCCGCAGAGGAAAGGAGATTCCGAAACCGATGATGCACGGAATGAAGAAGTCGGATGAGGCCGTACTACCGTTGAAGGCGGCGAACAAGGGCGCACAAACGCCTGCGGAGTCGCCGGAGGGAAGGGCCTCAACCAAGGGGAATTCGCGAGACCAAAGCACGCTCCGAACACAGGGTCGGGACGGCGTGTCCCAGGCGGTTGAGCGGATACGGCAAGCTGCGACGAGAAAGCCGCGGGAGAAACTGACTGCGCTCCTGCACCACATCACGACGGACGCGCTGCGCTGCGCCTTCTTCGACCTGAAGAAGACCGCCTCGGCTGGCGTGGATGGCATGGTGTGGAGCGAGTATGAGGACGGGTTGGACGAGCGATTGCTTGCCCTGCACGACCGCGTACACTCGGGAGCGTATCGGGCGCTGCCGTCGCGGAGGGTTTCAATACCCAAGCCTGACGGCGGGACGCGACCGCTCGGCATTGCCGCCCTGGAGGACAAGATCCGTCCAAAAGGCGGTAGTAGATGTCATCCTGACGCCGCTTTACGAGCCGGACTTTCTCGGGTTCAGCTACGGGTTCCGACCGGGGCGCGGGGCGCATGATGCGCTTGACGCCCTGGCTTTCGGGATAGAACGGCGCAAGGTCAACTGGATAATCGATGCCGACATCCGGGCGTTCTTCGACCGGCTCTCACGAGACCACCTGTTGCGGTTTCTCGAGCACCGAATCGGGGACAACCGGGTACTCCGGCTGATTACCAAGTGGCTGAACGCCGGCGTCATGGAAGATGGTGAGTGGAAGGACGACCTGCAGGGAACTCCGCAAGGCGCGGTGGTTTCACCCATCCTCGCCAACGTTTACCTGCACTATGTCTTCGACCTCTGGTTCCAGAAGAAGTGGCGCGCCCGAAAGGCTACGGGGGACACTATTATCGTGCGCTACGCGGATGACTGTGCGCCACGAAGGCGCAGAAGGGAGGCCGAGATGGCCGCCTAGCTGCAGCCATGCTGCACGAGGGATGAGGGCAGGCCCCTCGGAGCCGCCCGGCAGGGGGAGGCTCCAAACCGCCGTGCGCTGCTTCGGTCAAGAGCCGGGGTGGTAAGCGTCACGGAAACGGCGCGGCGCGACCGCGTCAGGTAGGGTGCAGGGAGACGAAGTGGATGAACCACCGGCAACGTGTCGAAAGCGTAGGGACGGTGTCGAAACCGGGGCGAGTCGTTAACCCGGGACGAGTCCAGCGGGAGCCTGCAGCTTGGCTGGTCGGCACCCGGCATAAAGGTGGCGTGACCCTGCACCAGGCCCTTGTGCGGAACGTGGGAACCTGTCGTCTCGATGTGAAGGGAGAAATCCAAGGGGCCGACCCCCAAGGATGAGAAGCCCGATGCGAGGCACAGGGGCGGAGCGACCCGTACGAGCGATGAAGTCGAGGAAACTCGATGGAGCAAAGGGGTCGCGTCATCCAGCGTATCCCGACGGTCAACCGCGCGCGCGGGAGGAGCCGTCGAGCCACGCGAAGTCGTTTCGTATTTCCAAGTGGTCCGATGGGCCATGCGGAAATACAAAAGGCTACGGCGACGTCGTCGTCGAGCCAGCTACTGGCTCGGCGGCCTTGCTCGTCGCGAGCCCCGGCTGTTCGCCCACTGGCATCTGCTCGGGCTGACGCCGGCGGCTGGATGATGGGAGCTGTATGAGCGGAGACGTTCACGTACAGTTCTGCGAGCGCCCGGGGGTGCGATTCCCCCGGGCGACTCACCTCGTCGTTGGTTGTCAACGCAAGGCGGATGCGGAGCAGTTTCTCCTTGACCTCAAGGAGAGGATGAGCCAATTCGCGCTTGAGTTGCACCCTGACAAGACACGCCTCATCGAGTTCGGACGCTTCGCAATGGCGAACCGCCGGGCGCGCGGGGAACGTCGACCGGAGACCTTCGATTTTCTCGGCTTCACGCACTACTGCCGGAAGACGAGGAACGGCGGCTTCGGTTTGGGGCGCAAACCGATAGCGAAGCGGGTCACGCGAACCTTGAAACGGCTCAAGGAGCGACTCCGCGCGCGGATGCACGACGACGTCCACGAGACGGCGCAATGGTTGGGGAAGGTGGTCAACGGCTGGCTGAATTATTACGCCGTGCCGACCAGCTCCCGGACGCTATGCGGCTTCGTACGGCGTCTTGAGTGGAATTGGCTCGCGACCTTGCGCCGGCGGTCACAGAAGACAGGAACGACGATGACTGATGTGACACGTCTCACGGCGTTATATTGGCCCCCCGTGAGGGCTCGGCACCCTTGGCCCGCCACGCGGTTTGCCGTCAACAACCCAAGGTAGGAGCCGTATGCGTTAACGCGCACGTACGGATCTGAGCGGGGGGACTGGGGCAACCCGGTTCCCTACCGCAACCCTGCGCGAAGGGGCCACCGAGACGGCGGCCGTCACCAGCGGCCTGCTGAGCGACCTGGTGACGCGCGGCCTGCCGACGGACAGGACGTTGCTGTTCGTCATCGACGGGGCGCCAGGGCTGCGGCGGGCCATCAACGATGTCTTCGGTTCATGCGGTGTGGTGCAGCGCTGCCAAGTGCATTATGCCGATGTCTGGATTATGCCGATATCGGTTCTGACGCCCCCGTCGGGGGCAGATTCTGCGCCTGGATGATCGGCATAATCCTCGCGACTTGACGGGCGGAGAGCCTTCTCTCATCACTCCTGGAGGAGAGGAGGCCTTCATGACCGATCCGTCACGCGTTCGCGTTTCCGGCACTCTCCAGCCGTTCGCCATCGGCTTCACGGCCGAGCTCGCACGTCAGGGCTACCGGTCGGGCTCTCAGGTTCAGCAGTTGCGTCTGATGGCGCATGTGAGCCGCTGGCTTGGCTCGAAGGACCTCGATCTCGCCGATTTCCCCCGCCATGCGGAGCGGTTCCTCCAGGTCCGACGGGCTGCTGGCTACAGGTACCTGTGGACGAGCCGCGCGTTGCGTCCGTTGCTGATGTACCTGCAACGTCGCGGCGCGACGCCTCCAGCGCCGCCGCGCATCCCTACCGCACCTGTGGACGAGGGCCTGGCACGGTACTCGCGGTACCGGTTTGCCACCGCGGACGAGCCGAGGTAGGCAAGGCCCGACAGCACGACGAGAATCGCGAACCCGATCAGAAAGTACCGGGCGACCGCAAGCATGCGCGCGAAGAATCCGGCTTGGCCCGACGACTCGCCGTAGCCGGCGATCGGAACGCGGACCGCACCCATCGCGCCGTCCGGACCGGCACCGGGAACGAGCATCCACACGCCGGGCTCGCTCGCCATCGTCCGCACCGCGGCCGACGCCGGGACCAACGCCTGAGACGGCGACGCCCGAAAGACGGACCCCGTCGAGGAGCCCGTCGGGCACGCCGGAAGGAAACTCACCCGAAGGCCTCTGACCGGACATCGGACGCGCCGGCCCGCCGGCCGCATCCGACAAATGAGCATAAGCCGACGACCTCTGGTCGCCGTCCACATGATGAACACGACCGTTCCCGCCGTGCGGGCCAAGCACCGTGTCGTGAACGCCGGCGACGTCCGGCGGGAGACCGTGAAGCCGCGACGGCTGCGCGCGATCCTCGACCCCGGGCGCTTGGCGCCGGACTCGCCGGACCGAGTCCCGCGAGGGAACCACCGGCTCGGCCACCACCGTCGGCGCGGGACGCAGAGGATCAACCGGACCACCGAACCCATCGACCGTCACCGCGCCCGACCCAGGACCAGGCGACTTCACGTGACCCCCGAACGCGCGCGAGATCAGCTCTCGCACAACCGCCGCCTTTCGACAGGCCGCGGCGGCGCGCCTCCTTGTCGACCCACTCGCGCTGCTCGCGCGAGAGCGTAATGCCAAGCCGCGACCGGCCGACCGGATCGTCAAGACCAGCACCACTCTCGACATGCGCCTCGACCACCGGCTCCACCACACGCGACACCGACCGCGGCGGCGCACCGCGACCAGACGCGCGGGTGTCGTCGAACGCCGGATCGAATGACTGCTCGCTCACGTCACCACTCCTTTGTTTCAATCCACGCTATCTCAACCTGCGTTCGACACCCGCCCCGCGAGCCCCGATGCCATTCCGACCGTGCCGGACCAAACCCAAGAACACATGACCCCTCGACCAAAACCCGGATCAGAACCGCGAACCCGATCGGCCCACCGGGAAACATCACCGCGGGTCAGAAGGGATCAGAAATTTCGGTGGGTCCCGGGACCCACTCCGCAAAACCAATTCGACCGACACCGACCAACAAGGCCTCCCGAGCCGAAACCGGCGATCAGTTCCGATCAGAAATTTCGGTGGGTCCCGGGACCCACTCCGCAAAACCAATTCGACCGACACCGACCAACAAGGCCTCCGAGCCGAAACCGGCGATCAGTTCCGATCAGAAATTTCGGTGGGTCCCGGGACCCACTCCGCAAAACCAATTCGCATTTCAATCCTCTCCTGCTTCAAGCCTCTTCCCCGAGTGTTGTGTACGTCATCCGCTCAACTCCATCAATACCGCGCTACCGCGGGATCCTGGACTTCATGATCGCGCGACTCGCGCAGGTGACGCTGAGCGCAAGCGCAAACGCGAACCCCCAAACGCGAACCCCCAAACCGAACGAGAGCCAGACCGACCGACACTCAGTCAAGCTGCGGGACCAAGCCGGGCTCACCACCGTCACCACCACCGTCATCATCAACATCATCACCAGACGCCAAAGACTCGGCCCCAGCATCGGTACTCTGCGCGAACATCTCCGACACCAACCCGTCGACGAAGCCCGCAGCCTGCTTCGACCCGAACCCGAGGACCATCGCCTGAGCGGAAACCGCCGACCGAAAAGACTCCACGGCGATCTCCAGGTCCTGCTGGAAGAGAACGTTCGCATAATGCCGAAGCTGCACGAGCGGCGATGCGTCAGCCCGAACCGAACCCGTTGACGCCGAAGGCGCAACCGACGCAGAACCGCCGCCGGCGGACGAAGCCGCCGAAACTTCGTCCACGTCGAGAGCGGACAGCGCCTCATGCTGACGAGTACACCACTCCACCGTCGAGCGATATCCGCGCTCGAGTGTCATGCGATACAGCTCACTTCGCGAGATCCCGTACTTCGCCGCGAGCCCGGTGTACCGGATGGCCAGCAGCGGCGACGCGAACATCACGACCTTTACCTTCTTCACCCTACCCATCATGCCTCCAGATATCCCTCCAGAAGTTGTGACACCAAGTTTCAATCCACACCCCAAATTCCGCAATACGTGGGGTCCCCAAGAGGGTCATGAAGTGTACCCTAATAGGGACTAAAACCTGCCCCTACAGAAAACATGACCCCTCAACCAAAACAGGGGTACTAAAAGGGGTTGGCCCCTACCCCTACGATTTTTTAGGGGTCTATCGGGGCCACTGAAAAATCGACTGGACCACCTGTACAGTTGCTATGGCCCCGCCACGAGCAGAGACCAAACAATACCCCTTTCTGTACCCCTAATTAGGGCAGGGGGCTACCGATGCAGTCCCTGCAAATAAACGCTCAATGCAAGGTGTGGGCCGTATAGGGACCCACAACAGACAATAAATGACCCGCACCTCATGTGCAAGGGAGCGACCCTATGTGGGGTCGCTCTTAGACCAGAAAAACCCCCTGCGGGAGAGGGTACCTTTAGGGGTACGTTTCTGGCGGAAATCCGGAGGGCTAAAAAACAGACCCCTAGAGTTGGGGTCACCCCCCCGAGTCCCGAGAGAGCTCGCGAGGACATGCCCCTAATGGGGTCCCGAGGAAAACGGCCGAAACGGCCGCAACGCGACAGACTTCCAGATCGAAGAACGCGAAGCGCCGAGGAAACCGACACGCGCCCGGCCGCGGTAACAACACGATGTACTGGAAACAGCGACCCGCGAAGCTGTCGCAGACGAGCAACCAGCGCCGACGACGGGACGTCATCAACGCCGAGAGACGAAAAGTCGAGCAGCTCGATCAAGGAACTCGAGCCAGCAACCCGGCGAGGTAAAGACCGAAACCGCGGAGATCAGCCAGCGGAATCACCAGCTCGTGAGCCGAAGCCGGGACGAAAACGCGAAGACCGGACCGGCCAGCAGCGCACGAGAGGCAGCTTCCGTCCAGAAGAACGGACCGAGCAACACGGCTGTGACGCCATCGGCGGACGCGAGAATGAACGACAGGTTGCGATGACCGTAGCCCCACCAGGTAGACGATCAGCGGCCCGAGGCCGGAAACAAGAAGAGCGACAGGAACGGCGACCAGGCGAAGCGCGGGGCCGACAACAGATGCTCCGATCGATTTCCTCGCGTGTGTCCCTGGGACACACGCGAGGACGACGACGAGACCGAGAGGGCTATCGGCCGAAGCCAGCACGAAGCGACGCGAGATTTCGGACGAGCAGAGGCAGTCAAGGCGCCAACGAACCAGGGCTACGAGACCGATCCAATCTCGACGTCCGAGCAGCAGTACTCGTCGACGAGGACCAAGAGCCGACGAGACCAACGGCAGCACGCGGCCGAAACGTCCGGTGGCGAGCGGCTGAACGGCACGCGAACCGCGAGAACGCAACCCAGCTCGGTGTCAGAAACCACGCGGCAGAGCGACGAAGCGATCAGAAAGATCCGAATGACACCGGCGACACGCGAGCGACGAGGGAAGAACGAAGCGTCGACAGCGGCCGCGGAACCGGCCGCCGCGACACCGACCGCTCGAGAACGCGTCGTCATCACCGCGGAGAACGGGCGGGCCGGACATCCAGATCGCTCCGCGCCGTCGACGAGAAACCGCGGCGCCTGGACGCGGCGATCAACGTCCCGGCTGCAGAAACCAGCCGGGCACCGCAACGAAACGCGCCCGACACACGCAAGATTCTGATGACACGGCTCACCTGCCACACGAAGAGCTGACACGATGCCAGGAACAACAGCCGCGGCGCTCTGCCCTGTGGACGTGATGAACCGGGCCTATGGGGCCCGAACCTCACCAGCAACTCTCGACGCCGAGAAGATCCGAAGGCGGCATCGACACGGTCAGGTCTTCACGCCACACCACGTGGCGAAGGAAGCAGCTGCAACGCTGGACGTGAAGGCGAACGCCACCGGCACCATCCATATCCTCGACGCCGGCGCCGGCGACGGCCAGCTCACGCTCGCGACCCTCGACCGGATCGGCCGCGAGCCCGAGGAAACACGGCCGCGACAGATCTACCTGACCGCGGTAGAGGCCGACACGGAACTCGCGGACGCGTACGAGGAGAACCTGAGAGACGTCGAGATCTGGTGCAAAGACCGGCACATGCGCGTACAGGCCGCCGTCGTTCGCGAAGACTTCCTGTCGCCCCGGCGCTGGCGGTGCCGGTCAGTGAACGCCAACGCGCACATCCCGATCGACGTCTGCATCATGAACCCGCCGTACCGGCGGACTCGCAACGCCGACCCGGAGACGAGAACAATCCGACTCGCAGGCGCCGCCACGAGCGCGAACCTGTACTCCGCATTCTGCGAAATCGGATGGCGAAACATTCAACCCGGCGGACAGATCACCGCGATCACGCCCCGCAGCTTCCAGAACGGGACCACCTTCGCGGAGTTCCGCCGACGTCTCGTCGTCGACGTCGACATCGACTGCATCCACATCTGGCAGAACCGGCGAACCCTGTACGGAGTCCAGAACGTGATCCAGGAGACCGTCTGCTGGCACGGAACCGTCACGAAGCAGACCCCGAGGCGGGCGCTCACGGTCATCACCCACGGGAATCACGACCGACAGACGACCTGGCACTGGCGAACAGCGGGAGATCGGAAGTGGGTTCGGTCACGAGACAACGCCGAAACGCCAAGACTTCTGACGAACGGCGATCGCCCGGAAGAAGCGCTGAACGACTGGGGTCGCCAGATGTCGACGATCGAGAACGAGGACTACCGCGTCGAAACCGGCCGCCACATCGAGTACCGGCACCCCGGAACGACACAAGAGGCAGGCGACAGCACGCTGACACCGTACCTCAGCGCCCAGCACATCTCGCCGAACCGAGTGCTGTGGCCGCTGACCGGAAACAAGAACTACTACGATCCCGCGTCCGACCCGCGGCCCCTGAAGGCTTCACGAGCCCGATGCGTACGTGCTCGTCAACCGAATTGCACCGAACGAGCTCGAGCCCCGGGCGCAAGCATCCGCGATCTCAAGCGAGACGACGGAACAACCAACCGTTCGTCGCCAGCGACCGGGTGAACGTAATCTCACTATGGGATCAGGCAAAAGCCGATGGCAAGGCCCAGCCTGAAAGAACCGACCCGGAGACCAGGGCCGCTACGAGAAACGCCCGGGCACGAGGCCTCGCCGCCTGGATCAACAGCAGCGTGGGCAACACGCTGATCGGCTCAGCACTCGGCTCGACGCAAATCAACGCGTCGGACCTGCGGACAATTCCGGTACCGCCGACCCGAATACTCGACGAGATCGGGCGGAGACCACCCGACGAGCGGAACAAGATCACCACGATTCTTCGATCGATGATGAGCGACGACGCGCACAACGCAGCAACGCAGACCGACCAACGTCGTCCTCACCGGTCGGCTCGGCCAGAACGCCGTGAAGCGCACGACGAAGAAAGGGGCAAGCGATGATCCACTTCACGATGGCGACGGAGCGCCGGTGGATCGACGCCGAGGGCAACCGCCACCAGCAAGCGGAGTAACACAACGTCACCTGCTGGGGCACGACCAAGCCGAACTCGCTCGAGAACCTCCTGCCTCACCTGGTGAAGGGCAAGCAGGTCGGCGTCGTGGGCGAGCTGCGGACGAGGACGTGGGAACACGAGGGCCGACGGCACTACCGCACGGAGGTGCACACCACGAAAGTCGAGCTGATGAGCCGGACGCCGGCGCGGGCGACCGCGACCGACGGGACCGACACGGTCGAGACCGAGGCGACGGGCGCCGATACCGCCGAGACCCCCGAGCCGACGACCGGCGACGACGGCGACGAAACCGGCGCGCCGACGGAACGCGGGCGCACACGAACACCACGAGAACCCCCGGGCCCCAAAACGGACCGACCGACGGAACGAGCGGGGCCAGGCGGCCCGCACGGATCAATCGAGTTCGGGAACGCCGTCCTCCCGCAACGGGTGGCGCTCGGCGAGAACGCCGGCGGTGGCCTCGTCCATCGCGGTCTTCAGCTCGTCGTCGATATCGGCAGGGTGCGGCACGTTCGGCTGGAGCGTGCCCGCGTCCGAGATGAGTGCCTCGGCGACAATCGTCCGGCACCCCGGGGGCTCGCCCGACCGGGTCATGTACGACTCCAGCGTGACTTTCCCATCACCGCGATCATCTGACTCTTGTCGAACTGCGACGAGAGATGCCGCGTGCGGTCCGAGAACGCGATCACGTTCACCCATTCGGTGAGAGGACGTTCCGCTGCTCGCGCGGCACCGACGGTGCCGCGAGGTTGACGGCGATACGCGCCGACACCAACGGCGACTCCAACGAGCGCTCGATCGTACGGGGCTTCGGACGAGCAGCTCGCGGTACACGCCGTGCATCCCTTCGGGTAGGCGTTCGGCGGAGCACTCCTGGACATGCCGAGACCCCTCCTCACCGGAGGATTGACCCGGCAGGTCGAGATCACCGGCGGCGCCGAGGCACCCAACACGTTGACGCCCGAGAACCGGCTCGGCGACCCGTATGCCGGGCGACACGACTGCTGGAACACACCTATATAAAGGAAGGACCCGGCGGCGGCTGCCGCGGGCATGTAACCGGAGAGACCCGAACGCGAGACGCGGTTCACGTACCCGGGAGCAGTATCGTTCCCGGCGTTGACGCGGATGACTCCCTCTCCGCGCTGTACGACACCATCGCGTCGAGGGACCAGCCGCCCGTTCCGGACCGCCGGCGGGCGTGCCGGACCTGCCACAGACGCTCGACACCCTCGAGCGTCGTGGCCGCGTGATGCGGTCTACGCGGCGGGCACTCCCGTCGTGATCGTCGTCATGGTCGTCGTCGTCGGCGCGTCATCATGGTCGTCGTGCCCGTCATCGTGGCCATCGACCAGGCGCCGGCCGCGCTCAGCGGGCGTCTCCGCGGGCATTCGGCCGACGGCCTCCTCGGCGGATGTCAACGAATCGCGGGGACGCGCGAGGACTGGCCCGGCGGCGCGAGGACCCTGACCCCGCGCGAGCCCACCCGCGAGCCCAACGGTACCCTCTGGTCGGGACCGAGCTCGATCCGGACGGCGACCAGGTCTGGTTCCGCATCCCCATCGCAGGACCACTACTCTCCAGCACTACCTACTACGAGTGTCATCGCACAGGCAATTGCTACCGGCAAAGCGAAATCGACCGCCCCCAGGCCGAGATCAAAGCCTTGACCGACGTCGAGCAGATTCAAGCTGCGGGTGCCGAGGTTACCGCGACGGGCGGTTCTCGACCGAGCTGTTCGCCCGCTATCAGCGCTCTCGACCCGTGCTCGACGGGACGAGCTGTTGCGGGTGTTGCCCTGAGACGCAGGACACGCGTCCAGGGTTCACGAGGACGTGGCCGCCGGAACACGCGGTCCTCCTTGGGGCTCAGCCGTGAATGCACCGGCAGGATGTCGACCGTCAGAGTCGTCGACGCCGGCGCGGCGGACACGCGGACAGCAAAGTCAACCCCCGGGGGACGCCGCCGCCTGCCGGCAGGTTCTTGACGCCGCGCACGTCCGCGGCGTACACACCGGCGCTGAGAACCGCGCCGTCGTGGAAAGAACAAAAGGCGGCACAGGTGGTGGGGTAACGGGTGAGAGAATAGTGGTAGCTGCCTTGTAGCCGCCCGCCCATCCAACCGGCCGGGCGCGGGCGTTGCGAGTCGAGCTTGCGCGAATCACGGACGATCACGATGAAGGCCCGCCCTTCGGCGGGCAACGACACCAGCCAAGGCTGACCCCCGGCGGATACTGCAGCAAGCGCGGGGCGTCGCCCCCGCCCGCCCGAAAACGGCAAACGAGGCCGATCGGCGGTTCCAAGCGGTAGTCCCCTCAACGATCATCGGCGACGAGAACACCTGACGGCCGCGTCGAGGCGTGAAACGACGCCCTGACGCGCCGAGCCCCCGCCCTGACGCGCGGCCTGCGCGAAGCGTGTGAACCACGCGAGCCGACATGCGCAAGGAGCCGCGTCGGTTCAACACAGCGCAAGTTCACCGAACGCCCTCCGGCGAGGGCGCAGGGATGAGCTGCGCAATAGCGGCCCCGCGGCCCACAACAGCCATCGGAAAGGAGACGCAGTGAGCAACCCATCACCCGGGTTGGACGCTCGGCGGCCGAGACCGCCGCCTGAGAGCCATCTCGCACTCTGACTCGCATCTGCAAGCAAACCCGTTTTCGAACCAAGAAAGGAACACATCCCATGACGATAAACGAACAGACCGGGCCCGACCCGGCCAACAAGCTGGAACGCGGCCGCAGCGACCCGACGAGGTCGACGAGGCTCCGCGAAGCCAGGCGACTCACGGGGCCGCTCGTCGAGCCCCTCCTGCAGTTCATCGAGCGTGTCCCCCGCGATCTCGACTCGTTGAAGGCGAGGTCCAAGGCCGCCTACAAGAAGGCGGTCGAGATCGTGGCCGACGTCGGCCTGGAAGTCCGGCAGCGGGGGCTGAAGTACACGGTGACGGAGGTGGCGAAGCTGGGCGTTGGCGTGCGGATCGACGTCGAGTTCGCACTGGCCGCGCCGCTCGACGGCCCCGACGCCCTGGTGTGGGAGGGCTTCTGCTACTTCGGCTTCGGCGACGAGGCGTCGGAGCAGGTGCTCATGGACTCCGCGCGCCGGTACTGGCTCTGCGACAAGCTGATGCTGCCGACCGAGGTCGATGCGGACCCGCCAGACGGGGTTGAATGGGAAGTACGGCTGTTCTCCGGTGACGACCCCTCCGAACACGCCACACAGCGCTGAGTGCTGCGGGCCGCCCGGCGGCCCGCGGCCATTTGCCGACGACCTGTTCGTGGACGGCGCCCGCCATCCGCGAACAGGCGCGGGGCGAGCGTCCATCCGCGCGCGGTCGGCGGCTTGCAGGCCGTTTGTCCGCGTCGGCGCGCACGCCTTGTAGTTGCCGGCGCCACTGCGGGCAGGATCTCCGGCTTCCCTTCGGTGCCTCGGCCATCCCGCCGTCGCTCCCGGCACATTTTGTGAGCTGCGGTTCGCGTTCCGGAACGGGCGGCCGTCGTGGACGTCCGCTGCGCCTGGAGATGGGTCCACGACCGTCAGCTCTTCACGTCGAGCAGACGGCTGTGGGGTCCGGCCTTTGCTCCGGTGCGGTCGAGTTCGACCGCTGTCACGAGTAGCCGGAGCGTTTCCCCGTGCTGAGGGGGAAGTGCGGCGGGGTTGGCGGTCGCCGCGGTCGGTGGGCCCGGTGTGTCGTCGACGTCGCAGCCCTTCGGTGTCGGGGCGGCCGGAAGCGGGGTCGCGACCCTTTAGCCCGGATTATGCGTGAAGGTGTTGTTTTGGGAGAGACACAAGGGCCTCCGTGTGGTACAAACGTAGTGTATACAAACGTTTAGCCACGACGGAGGCCCCTGCGTGACACCTGACACGATACCACAGAGTGTTCTGTTTCCGGATCTGTTCGACAAGCCCCTCGTCGCCACGTTCAACCAGGAGCACGCGAGTTCCGACGGCGGGGCCGTCCTGCTCAAGGCGGCCGAGCGCGTGTACGGCTTGGTCAAGGCGTTCGCCCGGTGTCTGGCCGACAAACGCGCACCGGGGAAGATTCGGCACACGCTCGCGGACCTGATCGGCCAGCGGGTTTTCGGCATCGCGTGCGGTCATCCCGATGGCAACGATGCCGACCACTTGGCCGACGACCCCATCCACAAGCTGCTGCTCGGGCGGGACCCGGTGTCCGGCGCGCCCTTGGCGTCGCAACCCACGATCTCGCGATTCGAGAACGGCGCGCGCCGCTCCGTGCTCTACCGGATGGGGCGCGAGTTGGCAGCGTGCGTCATCGAGCGTCACCGGCGTCGCCTGCAGGGGCGGGCGCGGCGCATCACGATCGATCTGGACCCGACCGACGACCTGACGCACGGGGCCCAGCAGCTCACGTTCTTCAACGGGCACTATGGCGGCTGGTGTTATCTGCCGATGCTGGGGTTTCTGAGCTTCGACCGCGAGGCGGAGCAGTATCTGTGCGCGGCGGTGCTGCGGCCCGGGAAGGCAGTGGCCGCCAACGGGACCCTCGGGCTGCTGTGTCGGCTGCTCCCGCTGCTGCGGGCGGCGTTTCCGCGGGCGCGGTTTCTCGTTCGGCTCGACGGGGGCTTTGCGACCCCGGAGATCTTCGATTTTCTGGATGCGGAGCCCCGGCTCGACTACGTCGTGGCGATGGCGAAGAACGCGGTGTTGCAGCGGCATGCGGAGTCCGCCATGCAGGTGGCCCGCGCGCAGAGCGAGGTCCGTGGCGAGACCGCGCACGTCTATACCGACACCCGCTACGCCGCCCGCACGTGGGGCCACGAGCGCCGGGTCGTGATCAAGGCCGAAGTCGTTCGCCTCGGAGACCGCGAGCCGCGGGACAACCCGCGGTTCGTGGTGACGAATCTGCGGCAGACGCCGCGCTTCATCTATGAGAAGGTCTACTGTGCTCGCGGGGACATCGAGAATCGGATCAAGGAACTGCTCGATGGGCTGCAGATCGACCGCACGAGCTGCTGTCTGTTCTCGGCGAACCAGTTGCGCGTCTTCCTGACCGCCGCGGCCTACGTGCTCATGCAGGAACTGCGATTGCGGGCGGCGCGTACTGCGTGTGCCCGCAGCCAAGTGACGTGGCTGCGGGACCGGCTGCTGAAGCTGGGGGTCCACGTCGTCCGCTCGGTCCGCCGCGTGGTTCTGCATCTGCCGCGCTCGACGCCGCACCTCGAGGCGTGGCGGCACATCGCACTCGCCCTGGGCGCGCGCGCCGGATAGCCCACCCGTTGCGCCGCGCCCACCTGCTTCCTGGGCGGCATGGGCCGCTCCGCCGGCGGGGCTGTCGCTGCCCAACCCTCGCGTCCGTCATGTCCCCCCGGTCGGCTGCTCAAACCCCGGCTCCGCTTGCAGGCGGCGATGTCCGAGACCCATTCCTGCGCCGGATCACGCCCTTTGGCGGTCGAATCTGGACCTTCGTGAATAATGCAGGTTAGGGTCCGCGCAAAAATAACTTCCTGGAAATGGCTGTAGTGTCGCAGTAGAAGCACAACCGTCTCGCACGCCCTGTCCGGCTCCGTGTTCACTAGATCGAGCGGCATTCTTCGGATTCGGGGGTGCAATCAGCTCGGAATTGTGGCATCATTGCGGAATCTGTAAGCCGTAATGGTGCCACAATGAGACCAACCCAGTTCTCCGCCGACACCGTCGTCGCCCTGCTCCGGCAGCAGACCGTCGCCTCCCTGCCCGACGTGATGGCCGCCCTCGGTCCACGAGTCAGCAGGCGCACCGCGTTCCGCAAGCTCAGGGACCTCCACGCCCGCACCAGCTACTCCCATCGCGGCGGCTACTACACCCTCGACGAGCTCGCCGACTTCGACGAACACGGCCTGTGGGCGTTCGCCGGCGTCCGCTTCTCCCGCGCCGGCACCCTCGTCGCAACCGCCGAGGCGTTCGTCAACGACGCGGAAGCCGGACACTTCGTCGACGAACTCGACAACCGGCTCGGTGTCGGCACCCAGGACGCCCTGCGCAAGCTCGTCGCCGACGGGCGGCTGACGCGGCACAAGCTCGCCGGCCAGTTCCTCTACTGCGCGACCGACCACGCGCAGGAGACCCATCAGCTCCGCGCCCGACGGCTGCTGATGGCCACGCCCGGACTCGGGCGGCCCCTGCCCGACGCCGACCTGATGCCCGAGGAGTTGCGCGCCGCCATCGTGTTGTTCGCCAGCCTCCTCGACGAGCGCCAGCGCCGGCTGTTCGCCGGACTCGAATCGCTCAAGTGCGGGTGGGGCGGCGACCGGCGCATCGCCACCCTCCTCGGCATCGACCCGTCCACGGTCGCCACCGGCCGCCGGCAGCTCGTCGACCGCGATGTCGAGGTCGACCGGGTGCGGCGCGCGGGCGGCGGACGAACACGGCTGGAAAAAAAACGCCGGAAGTCATCGCCCGCATCGAAGCACCTGATGACCCACGAGACGGCCGGGGACCCGGTCAGCGGCCTGAAGTGGACACGCCGCACGACCGCCAAGCTCGCCGACGAACTCCGCGGGCTCGGCATCCACGTCTGCCCGCAGACCGTCGCTCGACTGCTCAAGGCGATGGGCTACTCGTTGCGCGTCAACCACAAGAAGCTCGCCGGCGCCTCGAATCCGAACCGAGACCGGCAGTTCCAGCACATCACCGCCTTGCGCGAGCGCTGCGCCGCCGACAACAACCCCCTCATCAGCGTCGATACGAAGAAGAAGGAGCTCGTCGGCACGTTCCGTAATCCCGGCGCCAAGTGGGACCGCAGCCCCGAACTCGTCAACGACCACGACTTCCGCTCCGACGCCGACGGCCGCGCCGTCCCCTACGGCATCTACGACCCGCGGGCCAATACCGGCACCGTCTTCGTCGGCAGAACCGCCGACACCCCGGCGTTCGCCGTCGACTGCATCGAGAAGTGGTGGCGCACCGAGGGCCGCAAGCGCTATCCCGAAGCCAAGACCCTGCAGATCCTGGCCGACGGCGGCGGCAGCAACAGCTGCACGGCGCGCGCCTGGAAGTTCAATCTGCAACATCGTCTCTGCAACCGGCACGGCTTGCCCGTGAGGGTAGCCCACTACCCGCCCGCCACGTCGAAGTGGAACCCCATCGAACACCGCCTGTTCTGCGAGATCAGCAAGAACTGGGCGGGCCGACCCCTCGACAGCTTCGAGACCATCCTGAAGTACCTCCGCACCACACGCACCTCCACCGGACTGAGGGTCCGCGCCCACCTGGTGCGGAAGACCTACGAGACCGGCGTCAAGGTCACCGACGCCCAGATGCGAGAGCTACGCATCACACCGAACAGCGTCATGCCCAAGTGGAACTACACCATCGAACCCATGTGATGAAAACGGAATCTATTTTTGCGTCGACCCTTACCCGGTGGCGACGCTTGGTATGTCCTAGCTGCGTCCCAGCGACAGAGCCGCTTACAGGGCGGCGAGGAAAAGTCCGACGAGCGTAGCGCAGCCGCGCAGCTACTGCCCCCGTGTCTTGGGAGCGAGCCCGGCACGCGGGGCGTCCGCCGGTTTGCTTTTAAGCCCGCCGCGATTCGGGCGGCCCCGCTTTCCATGTGGCCGCACCCGTCGATCGACGGCAACGCAGCCCGAAGAATCAGAACACCGACGTCGTCGGGATTTGGGTGGGGATGGGCACAGTGCTGGAGAGGTCCCCGTACGGCCACCCGGGACGAACTGATGCACATGGAAGAGCCGAACGGCGGCGGTTCCGCCGTCTCATTGATTTCTGGAAACGTGGACTCGAAGAAAGACCACCAAAAGGAGGTAGAAACAACCGATGACTTCTGAAACGGCGTGCGAACTGTGTCAAGGAACCAAATGGGTAGAGGTGCCGGGTGATGGCATCATCACCCTGATGAAGCGGTGTGCGTGTTTGCAGCGCGAGATCGCCCGAGCGCGGCTGGCGGCCGCTATGATCCCACGGAGGTACGAGCACTGCAGCCTCGACAACTTGCTGACGTACGGGAACTCGGGGCTCAAGAGGGCGGTGGAACGGAGCCGGCGTTTCATCGACGAATTCCCGGATGTCGACAGGAGCCTGCTCCTGACCGGGCCAAGCGGGATCGGCAAAACGCACATCGCGGTCGCGATCCTCCGGCAACTAGCGGTTGAGAAGCACGTTCGTGGCTTCTACGACAACGCCCGAAGGCTACTCAGCACCGTTCGCTTGGGGCACGACCCGGCGAACGGAAGGTCTGAGGAGCACGTGATGAACACGCTTACGTATGCCGAGCTGCTCGTCCTCGACGACCTGGGCGCAGGTTGGACTATCAATGGGGCCCACGAAGTGATGGCCTTCATCATCGGCGCCCGGCACGAGGAGCGGCTCCCGACGATATTCACGTCGAACCACCAGTTCAGGGCGCAGGGTCGGGTGCAGGAGATCGGCAACGACACGTACTCGACGAGGCTGCGGGAGATGTGCGAGATCATCGAGTACGATGGACCAGACTACCGCGCATTCGGGGACACTGCTGTCCCACAGACTTTCAAATGAAAAGGCGGCTTGAACCTTCCATGTCTGGTAGAATGAGGACCTTTGGCGATCCTCGCCGGTCGATCCAGCGCCGCGGAACCCAAGCCGCTGCCCGCCGGCTCCCCGGCCCCGGCTCCCGCTCTGCGGCGACGCGACCGGGGCTTCCGCGCCGTCCTCCCCCGCGAGAACCAGCGACCCAACACGCACTGAACCCTTCGAGGGCCACTCGTCGGTGTCAACGGCCGTCGAAAAGTGACGTTTATGACCAGCTGGTCATAATTGTCATCATGACCAGCTCCGCGTTATGACAAGCGGCGCTGGACGAGGTCGGCGGCGGCCGGGGTCGAGGGCGTCCGGCGCTTTCCATAATCAGAGTCTCGCCAGGAAGGTCAGCAGAGAGGAGTCGGCCTTGAACCGCTGGGTTCGTTGACCGAGCGGATCGAGTTTCCGCAGGGCGCATTCCTTGAGCTGCAAGTCCGCCTCGACGTAGTGATGGGTGGTCTCGAGCCGCTCGTGGCCGAGCCACAGCGCGATGGTCGCCATGTCGACGCCGGCTTGGAGCAGATGCATGGCGGTCGTGTGGCGGATGACGTGCGGCGACACGCGCTTGGCAACCAGGCTCGGACATCGCTCGCGAGCCCGCTGACAGGCTTGGTCGAGCAGATGGGTGACGCCCTGTCGCGTCAAGCGGTCGCCGCGGGCGTTGCGGAACGCGTAGTCGGGCGTGGCCTCACCCTCTTCGTCGAACCACTGGCGCAGGCAGCGGCCGGTCCGGGTCCACAGCGGGACGGCGCGCTCCTTGCGGCCCTTGCCGAGGAGCTGGACGACCGTGGTGGCGCCGAAGCGTACATGGGAGCGCCGTAGCGCCACGAGTTCGGAGACACGCGCGCCGGTGTTGTACAGGGTCAGCAGGAGGATGTGGTCGCGGCGTCCGCCGTGGGTCGAGCGGTCGCAGGCGGTCAGGATGGCGTCCATTTCCGGCCGCGTCAGGTAGTGGACCTGTCGTCGTGGCGCGCGCTTGCGGGGAATCGCCAGGACGCGGGACGTCAGGTCGACGGACTCGGGTGCGCGCAACGCAGCGAACCGAACGAACGAGCGAACGGCGGCCAGACGCGTATTGCGGGACTGAACGCTGTTGGCGCGGTCCTCTTCGAGGTGGTCGAGGAACGCCAGGATCACGGGAGCATCGAGGTCGTCCAGGGTGAGCGCCTCGGGCTTCCGGCGACGGTGCTGATCGAGAAACGTGAGCAGCAGGCGGAAGGCGTCGCGGTAGGCGTGGATGGTCTGGGGGCTGGCGGCCTTCTGCTGCACGAGATGGTCGGCGAAGAACGCACGGAGCAACGGGCCGATGGGGGCACGGGCGGTCATGGCGCCCCCTTCCCGTCGACGAACGCCTCGAAACGTGCGGAGGCTGGTTCGAGCACCGGCGGCGTGGCGGTCAGATACCAGTAGGTGTTTTGCGGGCTGACGTGGCCGAGGTAGACGGCAAGCGCGGGAAGCCGATCGCGGACCACGACCCCCTGCTGCGCCCAAGCGGCCAGCCGGCCCACGGCGAAGCTGTGGCGCAGCTTGTGCAGGCTGACCCCGCGGGTGCCGACCGGCCCGCGCAGCCCGAGCCGGCGGGCCAACTGCACGAAGGTCCGGGCGAGGACGTGGTAGCTGAGTCTGTCGCCGCGTTCGGAGACGAAGAAGGCGCTGCACAGGCCGTCGTAGCCGAGGTCACGGCGTTGCTGCGCGTAGGTCCGCAACGCGGCGGCGGTCGTGGGGTGCAGCGGCACGAGGCGCGACTTCCGGAACTTGGTGCGCTGAATCCTCAGGCACGGAAGGTCGCCGACGAGATCGACGTGGTCGATGTCGAGATGAATCCCCTCGCTGGCGCGGAGCCCACAGCTTGCCAGCAGCCCGATCACGGTGGCGACCGTGTGTGGGCGTAGGGCATCGCGTGGTCCGAGGGCGCGGGCGGCTTCCATCAGGGCGAGGATCTCGTGGGGCTCCAGGATGCGCGGAGTGGGACGCTTGCTCGTGCGCACCAGCCCGGTGGCGGGCACGTCGACGCCGGGCTCGGCCGCGCGGACCATCGTGAGGAATCCACGCACGATGCTCAACCGCCGCGCGTGCTGGCTCTCGGCGCTCGCCGAGGCCCACTCGACGGCGACCTGCGAGACCGGGGCGTCGGGGCCGCGCCGTTCGAGATGCTCGACGAAGTCCTGCAGGAGGCGCGCTTCCCGTCGCATGGCGAAGCCGATGGCGCGGCGCAAAGCCAAGTAGGTCTCCAAGTACCGGCGCCAAGCCTCGCCGGTCATCGCGCACCTCCCGGCCACGGCAGAGCGATCGTCGCCAGGGTCTCGCGGTCCAGCTTGGCGTAGATGGCGGTGGTCTCCAGGCGGGCGTGGCCGAGCAGATCCGAGACGGTCTTCATCGGTACGTCCCGGCGGACCATCTGCGACGCGAAGGTGTGTCGGTTATTCCGATATCGGAATAACCGGCATTATTCCGGGGCCCGGATTATTCCGAGTAGATTGCTCAAGGTGGGTGGTGCTCGCGTTGGATGTCGCATTGGTTTCGGAATAATCACGGACTGTCCACCGCGCGGTCGACGCTGTTCTGCAGCAGGTCCGTGGCCGGCGGTGTGACGCAGCACGTTGCTGGCTCGTGGAGAAAGGGCGTTCAACGGACATGGTCTTCCCCTCATCCCGGGACATGAGAGGGAAGATGGAGGGAGAAGACGGACGGGATTATTCCGGAATATCGAACAACGCGATTCCTCTCAACACGTTGAAACTACGAGTCTCCCGCCACCAACACGAGGCCGACTCGGAATAATCCGGCTCCCGGAATAATGCCGGAAGACGTGGGCGCCGGGCCGCGCGACGGTGACGCCGGCGCGTCGCAGAGCCCGCTTGGCGATGCCCGTCACGCCCGGGCCGCCGAGCTGCCGATACGGCGGCCGCGCGGTGGCGAAAATCACGTCCGGCGGGCTGGTCGGGGGCCGCGAGCGCAGCGCGGCGACCAAGGCGGCCCCGACATCGGCGGGCAACGGCAGCCGTCGCTCCCGCCCCCCCTTGCCGGCTACGCGGACGGACCCGTTGTGCCAGTCGATGTCGTTGACGGTGAGGGCTGCGGCCTCTGCCGCCCGTAGGCCGAGCCGGGTCAGAAGCAGCAGGATAGCGCGGTCACGATGCCCGCCGGCGCGCGTCTCGTCCACGGCGGCCAGCACCCGCTGTACGTCGTCAGCCGCGAGAGCACGGGGAAGCCCGGCGTGCTTCCATTCGCGGATGGTCGGCACAGCACCTTCGATACCGGCGGGAACCACGCCGCGGGTGACGAGGAAGCGGAGACACGCACGGGTCGCCGTGGCCGGGTTGCGGCGGGACGACTGGGAGAGGCCGCCGGTCCGGGTCTGCACGAACGCCGCGATCATCGGCACGGTGAGCCGGGACCAGTCGGGCGTTGGCGTCCCCGCACATTCGGCAAGAAGGCCTGCGGCGTAGCGGCGGTAGATCCGCCGAGTTCCGGCAACCAGCCCGTGCGCTTGCACGAGATGATCGTCGAAGCGTTGCAGCCACTGCTCGGTCTCGCCCTGAGTGGAGTCCAAGCCGCTGCGCACAGCCACATCTCGCGTCCACAGATGAACGGCCAGCAAACGGACGCCGCCGGCCACATCCGAGAGTCGGCCGCCCAGGCGCGTCGCAGACGGTCGCCGGGGCAGCCCGGTCACGAATCGCGTGACCAGCGTCTCGTCAATGTCCGTCGCCGCGACTCGCTGCCGATCCAGCCAGCCGCTGAAGATCGCGGCGGCTCGGACGTACCGGCGCATGGTGCTCGTCGCGTACCCGCGCGTCGAGAGTACGTCGACGAAGTCGTCGACCCAGCGGCCCAGGGGCCCCGATCGGATCTGCTTGCAGATGTGGGGGCGAACAGAAAGCGCTTCAAGCATGGTCTCCTCCTTGGTCCCCGGTACTGGGGACCCGCAGAAGACCACGCGTACTATGTCAAGCGCGTGGCGGCGCCGACGCCCGCCACGCCGGGGGCAACCGTGCTTCGCTGAGAGGCACTTGTCATAACGCGGAGCTGGTCATGATGATCAATTCTCGACAACCGTCGGTGCGCTCGAGTCCAGCACGCGAGCTCGGGGTCGACTCCAGCGACAGCGGCGGACGCAACGGCCTGCGTACGCGACTCCGGGAGCAGATGCCCCGACTGTTCGCGACGACGCGAAACGGATGATCGGAACCTGTCGGCAGACGGACTAACTGCTCCCCCCTTTGGCGGCAGAACATCGACGGCAGGACGCCGAGCCGAGTACCCGTTTGGCGGGGACTCTGAGTACCCGTCTGACGTAGCCGACTCCCCGTCAAAGGGGGGATCGGCACCCGAACCCGGAGGCGAGTACCCGTTTGACGTAAACAGAGGATGGCCTGATCCCCCGTTTGACGGCGGATCAGCACCGCTGTCCGGATGATCAGATACCCCGTCTGACGTAACTCCTGACTGCGCGGGCGACCCCAGGAAGTGAATCGGCGAGAGACGAACGACGAACTCGGAACCCAGCACGCGAGCTCGGGGTCGACTCCAGCGACAGCGGCGGACGCAACGGCGTGCGTACGCGACTCCGGGAGCAGATGCACCGACTGTTCGCGACAACGATCTCGTTGACGTACGACGCCCCAGAACGCGGAAACACAAAGTCGAGGACGAGCACGATCGCAGCAGCGACCGACTTCTGGTGGACACCTCGGGACTTAACCAGAACAGAGACATGGCAGAGCAACATCCTGCTGGAGCAGGACCGATCGACCTGCAACTTCTGAGAGCGATGAAACGCAGCTCTCTCGGCGTCGACATCTACCTCTGGCTGAGCTACCGGATGAACCGGCTCACAAGTCCAGTAAACGTGGCCCGGAGCCAGCTCCACCAGCAGTTCGGCGCAAATCCCGACAGCACGTCACGAGCCGCCGTATACAACTTCCGACGGAACATGCTCGGCGAGCTAAACAAGATAAAGCTGGGGTGGCCTGGACTCCGGTACCAGATCAAGCACGGCTACCTTCGGCTTCTGCCGAGCACTCGCCGGATCAACGGCCGCCGAGCCGCCGCGTTTTCC
Organism: Vicinamibacterales bacterium; assembly: GCA_965206705.1. GTDB lineage: Bacteria > Acidobacteriota > Vicinamibacteria > Vicinamibacterales > UBA8438 > JAJEEA01. The sequence goes on from CBDBKJ010000005.1 coordinate 1,097,119, forward strand.
ACAGAATAGCTGTGGAAAACAGCAGTTTCCCCCGCATAACGGGTACAGTTTCGGACCGGGATCTCCCCGCATAAGGGGTACAGTTTGGCGCCCGAGCGCCCGCATAAGGGGTACAGCTTGGGACCGTACGTACGTACAAGTAGACGATCATCAAGAAGTCGATCGACGAACAAGTAGCTGCCGCGACACGCGGCTGAAAAACGTCCCCCCCAAAGCGACGGCCAACCGAAAACACCCCGTTCGAACCACAGCCGCGAGACCACCCCGCACGGCGGTCACCGTGCACCGCACTTCAGGACCTCTGGGCGAAGCGTCCCTGAACTGACGAAAGCTGACCGAAGCCGCCGGGGGGATGTCCCGGATGCTGTTGAACTGAGGTGAAGCGGGTGGCGACTCCTCGCCCCTGTTCTGTGGTAGGACAGGGGTGCAAACAACAGGAGGAGAGCCACCCATGGCGAAGCATGACAGGCGGAAGCGTTCCAGCCAACCCCGAAGCTCCCGAACGGTCTCGATTCAGGTGCCGCTGCCGGTGCTCGGCGTGCTGAACGGTGTCAGGGAAGCGTTCCATGGCTTGTGCATCAAGACCGGGATGCAGGTCCTGGAGGCGATGATGGAGGGGGATCGAGAAGACCTGTGCGGCCCGAAGGGGCGCCATCAGGCCGAGCGGCCGGCGTGGCGCGGCGGGAGCGTGGCCAGTCAAGTAACGCTTGGCGGGCGCCAAGTTGCCGTGCCGCGGCTGCGCGTTCGGCGCGCCGACGGCGAGGCGCCGCTGCCGAGCTTCCAATGGGCGGCGGCCACCGACCCGCTGGACGAGCACACGCTCTCGGCGGTCGCCGCCGGGGTCTCGACGCGGCGGTATGCGGGCACCTTGGACCCGGCGCCGGCCGAGGTGACGGAGCGGGGAACGTCGAGCAGCGCGGTGTCTCGGCGGTTCGTGGCGCTGTCGGCCAAGCGCCTGCGGTCGTTTCTCAGCCGGGGGTTGGGCGAGCTGGACCTGCGGGTGGTCTGCATCGACGGCAAGGTCTTCCGGGACCATTGCATGGTGGTCGCGTTGGGGATCGACACGCAGGGCCGCAAGCACGTGCTGGGACTGCGCGAAAGGGGCCACCGAGACGGCGGTCGTCACCAGCGGCCTGCTCAGTGATCTGGTCACGCGCGGCCTGCCGACGGACCGGACGTTGCTGTTCGTCATCGACGGCGCGCCGGGGCTGCGCCGGGCCATCACCGATGTCTTCGGTTCCCTCGGGGTGGTGCAACGGTGCCAAGTACACAAGCTGCGCAACGTGCTCGGCCATCTGCCCGAACGGCTGCACGCGTCGGTCGGTAAGGCGTTGCGGGATGCCTGGGACCTCGAGTCAGCGGACCGCGCGGCGCGGGTGCTGAAGCGATTGGCGGGTTCACTGGAGCGCGACCACCCCGGCGCGGCGGCGTCCATCCGGGAGGGCCTCGCGGAGACACTGACGGTGCAGCGGCTCGGTCTGACGGGGTCGCTCGAACGTACTCTGCGCACGACGAACATCATCGAGAACCTGATGGGCAGCGTTGAGGGTTACACGCGGCGTGTCAAGCGGTGGCGCGGCGGTCAGATGATTCAACGCTGGGTGGCGAGCGCGCTGGTGGAGGCGGAGCCGCGCTTCCGGCGGGTGCGGGGCTACCGCGACCTGCGCTACCTGGTCGGCGCCTTGGACGCACTGGCCCCGCCCGACGGCGCGGTTGCTGACGTGGCGTAGAATAGACGACTCGGAGCGGAAACAGGGAGTCCGCCACTCGCGAAGTTCAACAACGAACGGGACAATCCCCGAGGCTCGCTGGCGGGACCTGGCCCGGGCGGAGCCGCAGATGGTTCGCGCGGGGCAGTCCGGGGAGCCGGTGCTCTCGCTCTCGTCGATCTACCCCGACCGGGCCGCAGGCCCTGAACGCGGCTGAGGCGCGGCTGCGAGCCCTGCAGCGCCGAACCGCAAGCGCCACCCTCACCCTGGCCAAGGGCCTCCCAGATCTCTCGGCCGAGGTACCCGTGAACCTTGCTGACTTCGGTCCCCCCCCGTGGACGGCAGGTGGGTCGTGGTTCGCGCTGAGCACGTGGTCACGGAATCCGACGGCTACCGCTCCAGCCCAGGCCTGGAGCGCCTGACCTCACCCTGGGGGCGCGCCTCATCCACCCCGCCGTCGCGCTGACAGACCGGCGGCGGTGCTGGCCGCTGCGGCGTGGCTATAACCCCAAGGTCCCCGAGACCGCTCAGGGCTGGTAGGATCGGGAGCGGGACCATGCTCGGAGAGCATAGCCGCGAGGCCGCCAAGGGCCCTTGGGGACCCATCGGCCGGGCCCGGCCGTCGGCTTGGAGATCTGGATGCCTTTCGACCTGTTGGCGGCGAATGCCGCCCCAGCCCTCTCGCTCAACTTGTCCATCATTGTCGCGATTGCAGCGGTCATCGTCACGGTCCTGCTCGCCCTGCTCAACTACACGGTGTCGTCGTGGGGGTGGGTCCTGAAGCGCGAGATCGATCGCAGTGACAAGACCGACCACGAGTTGAAGGCGAGCCTCGACGCGACGCGCCAAGAGCTGAAGGCGGACATCAAGCAAGTCGAGGCGGACACCAAGCTGCTTCTGACGGGCCAAGCGCGTATAGAGGCGACTCTCGACGCTTGGGCGAGCGGACGGACCGCCTCCCAGGTGGACGTCAGGTCCCTGGGTGGAGCCAAAGATGGCCGCGATCCTACAACTCATTGATGAGGCGATTCCTGTTCGGGCTGCTCGCCTTCGTCGGCCAGCTCCTGCTCATGTTCCTTCGGAGCGGCAGCGCCATCCGCGTGCGCCTCGTGCCGAGCCCGGCCCAGAACGTCCTGCTCAACTACGAGATCTGCAACGTCGGAGACACCATCGCGGAAGACGTTCGATTGGCCTTCTCTCGTTCGGCCGGCTCTGACGGACTGTGGAACACGGAAGAGAAGCAGGACCTTCACTTCGAGGTACTTGCCCCAGGTGAGGCCTACGCATCAATGTTCTGCGCGACGCCAGGCTGGAAGGACCAGAAGCCCGTCACGGCGACGGTCAGCTACAGAAACGGTCGACTGCTTCGACGCTTGGCGGACTTGGACGAGCAGTGGTGGCGGCGAGTGCTGGATCTCGTCGTGTGGCGGCCCGTCCGCCGCAAGAGCTTCATCCTGGACCCCGAACGGCTCTTCGCGATGCGGCCCAACGTCGGCTATCCCGGAAAGGACGAGATTAGGGGCATCGTCGACGAGCTGGGGAGGATACGGCGGACGCAAGAGAAGGTAGAGCGTCGCCGGCGATTCGGATCGATCGGGGTGAAGCTAGGGGAGCAGGTGGACACGGACGAAGAGACGGCGTGAGGCCCCCCTCCGACCCGCTCGCACCGTTGTCGGACTCGCCGGGCATGAACCGTTCGCGCGCCGGATGGGGTGGCCTACCGCCGCCATTCCATGAGACCAACCGCCAGACTTTCGCCTTCCGCTTCTACTGGAGTTGCACAAGTCTTTCGCGTCAATTCGCGCTGGTTTTTCGCGCGCCCCAAGTGAGAGCGCCAGCGTGAAGGTCTCCTCACCCTCGTCGTGGGAGTCGTCGAGGACGGCGACCTCGATTGTCTTGCTGGACTCGCCGGCCTGGAAACGTCAGCGTGCCGGACTTCGCCGTGTAGTCCGAGCCGGCCTGGGGGCTGCCGTCGCGGGTCGTGTAGTCGATGGTCACCTGCGCCGTTGCCGTGCGGCTCAGGGTCACGGCGAAGGCCACGACCGCGTTGGCTGCCTCCTCGACACGAGCGTCCGCCACGGTCATCGCCGCTGGGCCCATCACCGTCGCCGCCAGCGCGTTCGACAGCGGGCGACCGTTGTCGTGCAGATTGCGCCGCTCGCGCTGCAGCTTCCTGTCGCCGGGAGCTGGATGGACACGTCGCCGTGCCCGTACGGCCTGCCGACGCCGCATTTGGTGCCTCACAAGAGGAGTTGGACAAAATGACGTTGCAGGGAAGCTACACGGAGCACCTTGCGCAATTAAACCTGCTCACGCCCACATATGACACGGACATCAAGACGAAACAACCCGAGTTCGACGACTGGAGCGGCCGACAAAAGGTGCGGGGTTATGAAATTGCCAATCTTGGAAGTCTACTTCTCAGAGAGATTGGCTTAGGGACGAGTGAATGATAAGTATGCCTATCCTGCGTTCGGATGGAGGACGGGTGCTCGCTCCGGTGCTGGGATGCCGCACGTCGCGAGAGGTCAGCCGCAGCGGACCGCACGTGTCCCTCTCGCCCGAGACTTGTAGGGCGGCGCGACGGGGGACGGCCTCGATGCGGTCGTCCGTCGCCGCCGCGGGGCCGCGCCTGTTGGCCGCCTCGCAGGCTTGGTGGCAACAACCGCGGCCGGAATACCCGCCCCAACTGCGATCCGGTCCCCGCCACCGCTGTCGAGGGTCCGGCGCTCCCCACGAGCCAACCGCTGCCTCGGTGGTCCCCCGCGCCTTGGTCTGGCGCGCCCCGCAGGTCGTCACGGGGGCTTCCGCGCCGTCCGCCCGCCGCGAGAGCCAAGTCCAGACGCGGCGCAGGTTGACAGAATCCCCCGGTTATTGGACCCAGGGCCAACACCGCTGCCGCCAGAGTCGAAGGGGAACGGGCTCCGTCTGGCCGGCGAGCCCTCGTTGGGCTAGAATCCGCACCCATGGAAGCGCTCGGTCGCGCCGGGCGCGTCGAGCGGTTGACGATACAGCCCCGGAAAAAACCCATGAATGTTATAGCAAAGGCAATCGCCGCCCGGCAAAGTGAGATCGAGCGCCTGCAGGCGGAGATCAAGGCGTTGAACGACGTCGACAAGATCCTCGGGACCTCCGCTCCGGCGAAGCCAGCGGCTCGGCGCTCCTCCTCGCGGCGGCCGGCGGCTGCGGCCACCCCGGTCGCGGAGGCCGCGTCCGACGCCACACCGGCGAGGAAGCGCCGTCCGATGACGGCCGAAGAGAAGGAGGCGGTGTCAGAGCGGATGAAAGCCTCTTGGGCCGCGCGCAGAAAGAAAGCCGCGAAGTAGCCCGCTGCCCGCCGCCCGGCGGCTCTCCGGATAAGCTCCCGCATCTGCGCGGGCGGTGTGCCTTTCTGACCGCCAGATCGGGAAGTCAACGGCCCCCCGTTTATTGGACCCAAGGGCGGGATCGTCTCGTCGACTTCTCGTCGTGCTCAGGAGGCCCAACGCCGACGCGCGCGGGTTCAGATCTTCGATTTGCGAGCGCTCTTGATGTTGTGAAATTTCCGCCGCCCCATGTGGATGTCCCTATGTCCCGGGGCGACAGTGTGCGCTACAGGTAAGCGCAACCTCTCGCGATTCGTCATCCTCTCTACGTAGTCCTTGACCACGGACTCGCATCTCTTCAGTTCCCGCCGGCCGTGAATTAGCGCGATTTCCATCACTCGCACGAGGTCGTCGGCAGCTTCGGCCTTCGGCCCGACCCACAATTGATGCAGGTGTCCAATCCCGTTTAAGTCGCCGGTCGACCCATCGATCACAATCGCTACGACACACTGGCGTTGCGGCCCACCTCTGTGACCGATCCACGTATGCCTGAGATGCTTCAGCCACTGGAAGTACTCCGCGCCCCCGGGCGTCTCACCGTAGACGCTGGCTGGATCGAGGTACACGGCCGACGTATCGTCAAAGCATGCTACCAGAGAAACAACGGCATCCCGAAAAAGGCTCGTGCCTACTTCAAGGTCGCCTCCGTCCCCTGCCGCAGACCTAGCCAAATCTCTCCAGAGTTGCGCTCGGCGCAATGCGTACTCCAGGTCCTTCACCAGAAGTGCCCACTCCGAGTACGCCCTGGCATCGGGCGTGTTCAACGAGCGGGCTTCGGTCCACAACGAAGACTCCTTGTCCCTTGGGGCTTCACTCTCTGAATGCTGTAGCTTGGACATCGGCCGGATCGCTCCTGACGACTCTAGAAGTGGGTGCTCCCAACTCGCACGGGCGAATCGCCGCGACCGCTGAAATCCGCAGGGCCCACGACTGGATTTCGAGCCGCCCGTCATGGTGAAGTGTACACAGTCTGGGCACTGGCGGCGACAGGGGCCGTCTGCGGAAGGGCGGGGAACGCCCTGGATCGGGCGGCCTCGGGGCCAAAGACGTTCCAGCCGTCGCAGCCAGGATACGCGCAACGGTCCCAAGGCCGGCGCGACAGTCGGGTGCGCTTGACGGAGGCACCGGCTCCAAACCGGGGATGGCGGCGTTCTTCTGCACCGCCCCGCCGGTCCCTCGAACGGGCCAAGGACGCGCTTCCATCGAGGACGGGTGGTGGTGGACTCACGGGCTGCCCCCAGTCGGGAAACGGTGCGCGGGGGACGACGTGAGCGCCCTCACCGCGGCCGCTCCGATCGACGCGCAGGTCCTTGCGGGTCGATCGGAGCCGCGCCGTCGGAGGCCCCGCCCGCCACGCCTTGGACTGGGCCGCCGAGTTCGTCGCCGGAGTTCCTCTACAGCCTGCACCGCTTCAACGTCGCCACCTCGCGCGCCCGCTGGGGCGGATTCTCGGTCCCCGAGTTCGCCGGCCTGCTCCGCGTATCCGCGTCGACGGTGTACCGCTGGGAAGCGGCCCGCGGGCCGCTCGCCCTCCGAGCCGGTCAGGAGGACGCATTGCAGGTGTTGTACCGGGAAATCGAGAAACGCCAGACTGAGTGATGATCCTGCGCGGTCGTGGCCGGAGCGCCGTGGCAGACGCGCCGTCCGCCCCCAAGCCCGTCAACGGATGTGCGTCCGACTCCGACGGGGGCCGAGGCCTCGCGCCGCGGCGACCCCGGTGCCGGCCGACCGCGCCGTGTCGCTCTCGCCGAGCTGCAGGGGTTGGCGGACGGTGACGACGCTTCGAAGCTGGCCGAGCGGAATCCCGATTCCGGTCAGCGTAGCACGGTGTCGCGCACTGGCCGCGGCGCCGGAACGAGGGTCCAACGCACCGTGGGCGGCCGCGCCGTCCGCGCGCACCAGCGGCGTACGGCGGGCCTACGCCATGTCCTTCAGCTTCTTGAGCGGCAGAACCTTCACGGAGCTGCTGGCCGGCTTCGCCTTCACGTCCATCGTCTCACCGGGCCGGAACGGGTTCGGCACGTTCTTCCGGGCCCTTTGCGCGGGCTTCTTCACGACCTTGATCTTCATCAGGCCGGGTATCGTGCAAGCGCCGACAGCCCCTTTCTGGACATGGCGCTCTATGACCGATTCCAGCGCTTCGAAGACATCCGCGACCCGCCGCCGCGTTAGCTCCGTCTGCTCCGCGATATCCGAAAACACCTGCGTTTTTGTCATCGCCTCGGTGAGCTTCTTGACTCTTGCCAACATTCCCCCCTGGAGATGATCCGGCTCTCCTCAAACGGGTGTGGGTAGGTTGAGGCGCGATCGGCGGGTCGGCGAGGGATGCTGGCAGCGCGGGCGGCCTCGGAATTGACCGCTCATGGCGTTCACCTGACCGGCGGCGGGCGTGGCGCACCGTGGCCGGGGGTAGTTCGGAGCGGAGTAGCTGCGGGCCGGCCGGCGTGTCAACGCGCTACGCGCGTCCTTCGCTGCGCTACGGCCCTTCGGGTGACACACCGTCCGTCCCTCCGCTCAAGCAGCAGATATGGGCCTTGCGGCCCGGCCTGGACGGGGGCGTCCCGGCCCTCCACGACAACGCGAAAAAGCGCGACGACTGGCGGTTTGGGGATAGACGCTGGCTGATTGCCCCACGGCCACCTCGGGGCCCGGCGCCGGCCGTGGACGCCCGTTGGGCGGGGCGAAGGGGTTGTCGGGGGCCGCGTGCGGCGTCTCGCTGGGCGGAAGCGGTTGAAAACGCAAGGGACTTCCTGGTCTCATGGGCGTGTACTACCACGACCCGCGAGGAGGAGAGCCCCATGCGTCTGACTACGTTACTACGGCGGCTGTTGGGTGTCACGCAGATGTACGTCAAGCAGGTTGAAATGGCCGCCGACGGTCCGTTGACGGTGTCGGTGGAGCCGTCGTGGCGGCGTGCCCGGTGCGGGACCTGCGGGAAGCGGTCGCCGCGGTATGACCGGCAGCCGGTGCGCGAGTGGCGGCATCTGTCCTGGGGCCGCATGCCGGCGTGGCTGCGGTATGCGCCGTGGCGGGTGTCGTGCCGGCGTTGCCGCGGGGTGAAGGTGGAGCAGGTGCCGTGGGCGAGCGGCAGCAGTGTGTTCACGTCGGGGTTCGAGGAATTGGCGGCGTATCTGGCGCAGGTGACGGACCGGACGGCGGTGAGCCGCCTGCTGGGGATATCGTGGGTGACGGTGGGCAGCATCGTGGAACGGGTTGTGGCGCGGCGGCTGGACGGGGCTCGGTTCGCCAAGCTGAGACGAATCGGCGTCGATGAGTTCAGCTACCGGAAGCGTCACCGCTACCTGACGATCGTGGTTGACCATGACGAGCGTCGGGTGGTTTGGGCGGGGCGGGGGCGCAGCGCGGAGACGCTGGGGGCCTTCTTCGAGCAGTTGGGACCTGGTGGCTGTGCGCGGATCGAGTTGGTGACGGCGGACTTGGCGTCGAGCTGGCAGAAGGCGCTACGGGCGTGGGTTCCGCACGCGCGGGTGGTGTTCGACCGGTTTCACGTTGAACGGCTTGCGGCGGATGCGGTTGACGAGGTGCGGCGTTCGGAGCAGCGGCGGCTGGCCTCGGAGCCGGAGGATGCGAAGGCGCTCAAGGGGACGCGCTATGCGTTGCTGAAGCACCCGGCGCGGCTGAGGCCTGGTGAGGCCCGGCGTCTGGAGACGTTGCGTCGTAAGAACCGGGCGCTGGACCGGGCCTACGAACTGAAGGAGTACCTGGCGACGATCCTGGGGCAGGCGACACCAGAGGATGCGCCGGCGCTGCTCGATGAGTGGCTGGAGTGGGCTGCGCGGTCCCGCCTGACGCCGTTCGTGAAGCTGGGGCGTACGATTCGGAAACACGCTGAAGGCATCCTGGCGTACGTGGACACGAAGATGACGAACGGTCCGGTGGAGGGCATCAACAACAAGCTGCGGGTGATCGCGCGTCGCGCCTATGGCTTCCACTCGCCCGGCGCGTTGATCTCGATGCTGTTCCTCTGCTGTGGAGGCATAGAACTGGCGCCGCCTCTACCCACACGCATTTGAGGAGACTCGATGATCCCCCCACCAACGACGGGGTGATCTTCAAGGACCAGCACGCGCCCGGCGACCATTCACCCAGAAACCCCATGGCGGGGAGACGCCCGCTCGACCGCTAGAAGTGTAGTTGTCGTTCCGCCGGCAATCACCAAGCCCATCGAGGCGGGTACCGGCCGCCGTCGTTGCCAGCAACGATCCCCCCCCAAGGTGCTCGCGGCGGCGGCCCGAGCAAACCAGCCGGTCGGCTATGGTCACCGGTCAGGCGACTGCAGCGCCGGGCGGGCCACACCACGCTACCCGGCCCACGATGCGATCGTCCGCGGTCATGGGTCTCGGCAGATGAGCCAGGCTGTCACTGACCAAGCTCCACCGACCGTCGACCTGCCGAAAGCGCTTGACCACCAACGCCTCGCCGATGCGAACGACGAACAGTTGCTCGTCCACCGCGACCCGGCGCTCCTGGGCGACGACGACGAGACCGCCGGCCGCTGACTCCAGCGAATCGCCGGCTGCCCGGACGCACGTCAGGCGAGCCGCTCGCGCCCAGGACGCCAGCACCCTCTCCGCAACCGCGATCGACAAGTCGGACGACTCCTCGAACTCCACCTCGCCGGTATCCGCCTCGAACCGGACATGCTCGGCGAACGGAATCATCCGCGTCGTCGACCCGGCAGCCACCTGAGGCAGCAGCTCTGCCGCCTCCGTCGCGAGCTCCGTCATCTCCTGCACGAGACGCATGCCCTTGCGCAACGTCGACGCTACGGCGTCCTGGTCGATCGCGTCCACCGCGTCGATCACGCTGGTGTCCGAGGGCAGATCGAGCGCCCTGGTGAGCTCCGGGGGGAGCGGCGGAACCTCCATGCCGCCCGGCTCCGCCGGGGCGACGAACAACCGCATCCCCATGACGGACGCGATCGACTGGAGGGTGGTGTGTCGCGCCGCCCGGCCCTGGATGACGCTTCGAAGCTGGCCGAGCGGAATCCCGGTCCGCGTGGCGAAGGGTCTCAGCCCTTCCGTCTCGATCCGCTGACGAACCAGCTCTACAAAGGCATCTACTCCGTGAAGTGTCATCGGCACCCGTACGGACTTCTCGGCGCAATCCTGGTTGCAGGTTCAGTGTGCCTAGCTCCACAGCGCGAGATGGACCCCGCCGAACCGTCCACCGGGCCGGATGAGCCCAGAGACCTCCTCCGCGACCCTTGACGCTAGGCCTCGTCGCGCCGTTCGACGCCCTGCTCGCCACGGGCCAGCGAAATGGACGCACCCGTCTGCCCCTCCAAGGGCGAACCCCATTCGTTGACATCCCCGTCGCAGGACGATTACTCTCCAGCACCATGAGTGTCATCGCACAGGCAATTGCCGACCGACAAAGCGAAATCGACCGCCTCCAGGCCGAGATCAAGGCGCTGACCGACGTGGAGCAGCTCCTGGGAGCCTCCGCCCCGGCGGCGCGCTCCGCGTCGCGGCGCTCCTCGCCGAGAAAGGCGACCGCCGCCGCCGCCGCAGAGAGCCAGCCCGAGGTCAAGCCGCAGAGGAAGCGCCGGGAAATGACGGCCGCGGAGAAGAAGGCGGTATCGGAGCGCATGACCGCCTACTGGGCCGAACGGAGGAAGAAGGCCCCCAAGAAGAAGGCCCCCAAGAAGTAGGCAACTGCACTGCCCGCGCCGGTGCTCAACACGGCGCTCAACACGGCCCTGGACAACGGTAGACCCGTCTCCGTCGACCGCCATCCCGACCGGCATCAGGTTAACGGAACCCCGCTTGTCCGACCCACCACCCGGCCGCGGCGGTCGCGCAGGCCGTCGCGGGCGACGCCGATCACGACAAGTCCCCCTCGATGGACTTGGTGATCGCCGACGGAACGACCGGCTACCCTCTACCTGCGGTCGACCATCCATCGGCTCAGGACACCGCGCCCGTGGCCGGCGAGGCCACCCCCGGCGCGCCCCAACTTTCCCTTCGACGGCTGCGGGGAACCCAAAGGTCAGGAGGAATCTCTGTGCGACGCATCGTGACGTTCGGACTCTGCGTCCTGGCGCTGCCCATGCTGGCGGCCGGGCAGACCAAGGACGACTTCGAGTTCTGGGACCAGAACAACAACGGCGACCTGACGTGTTCGGAGGCCGAAGACTGTCCTGACGGAGGACTGCGGCTGCCGGCGTATCAGGACGACCGCGACGGTACCGGCATCATCTACGAGTGGCTCGAGCGCAGCCGATCGAGCGACACCGACAACGACGGCGTCGCCTGCGACTCGGCCTCGAACCCAAGTGGCTACATTCCCAACGTCCAGCCGGTGGACGACCCGTCGCAGGGCTGCCCGGTGGACGCGGAGACCTGGCGCGGGCTGCAGGTGTGCGAGGAACAGCCACGGGAGGGTTACGACCGCGACGCCTTCGGGTCCGCTTACTCGAGCCTCGAGGACGACATCATAGACATGCTGCCGCCCACCATGCGGGCTGGCGGGCAGGTCTACACGCCGTACTCCTGCCTGACGTTCGACATCCGGGCGGATGGGACTGCGGCGACGGATATCGAGCACATCGTCGCGCTCGCCGAAGCGCACGACAGCGGCATCCCGGACGCCCGGCGCCGGGACATCGCGGCCGACCTGGACAACCTCACGATCGCGGACCCGCAGGTGAACCGGACCGAGAAGAGCGACCGGGACGCCGGCGAGTGGACGCCGGCCCGGCACGGCGCGTGGTTCGCCGAGCGCGTCATCGCCGTCAAGCTTGAATACGAGTTGTCGGTCGCCTCGAGGGAACGGGACGCGCTGGAAGCATTGCTCGCCGGCGGCGGGGCGCAGATGAGCTGCGTGGACGCGGACACCACGTCGCCGACGGTGGCCATCAGCAGCGACACCGGCGCCCCGGTCACCGGCCCCTTCTCCATCACGGTCGCCTTCTCGGAGCCGATGACCGGCTTCGAGCTCGAGGACCTGATCGTCGGGAACGGCAGCGCATCGGAGCTGCAGGGGAACAACGCGAGCTACATGGCGACGATCACGCCCGCAGCCTCGGGCACCGTGACGGTGGACATCGCGGCCGGGGCCGCGCAGGACGGCGCCGGCAACCCGAGCGCGGCGGCGGTGCAGTTCTCGATCGTCGCGGACCTGACGCCGGTGCCGGCTCCGCCGGTGGTCGGCGCGCTCGCGCTTGCGCTGTTGTTGCTGGGCGGAGGCGCTCGCCGACGGACGGCGAGCTGACACGGCGCCCGGCGGCGACGCAACCGCGGTTGCGTCCCGTCCGTCGCCACGGCGGCGGCCGCCCTCGTCGAGAACGACCTCCCGCCGTGCTCGCCCCGGTGCTCGCCCCGCCGGGGCGAGCACGTGACCCGCCGTCGCACGCGGACACCCCACGGGGCAGTCCTGGAGTCCGCCCCCGGACGCCTGGTAGGCTGATGGCCGAGCACGGGGCGCTGGACGTGTTCGGCGGGCGGTATCCTTGCAGATGCTGACCGTGCTGGAAATCGAGGATTACGCCCCGCCGCTTCGACACCATCATCAGCAACTTCGAAACCTCGGGAAGCGGCTGGAACTGTTCGAGCGAGAGATGAAGAAGATCAACGATCGACTGGATGGCGTCGAGGGGCAACTCTCTCGTCGCCCAACCAGGAGACACGAAACAACCCCATCGCAGGACCGCCATGAGTGACATCGAACAGCGCTTGAAAGATATCGAGAAAAGGCAGCGCTACATCCTGGCAGCGCTGATCCTGGACTACCTGAACCGGGAGAAGATCCGCGCAACCTACGAAGCCGTTGCCGATACCATTGGTGCTGGTGAACCTGGTGTCATCGCACAGGAGGTCAAGAAGTACCTCCCCCCACTCGGTCGCAGATCGTCATGGGTTGTCCTCAAGGATACTAAAGAGCCCGGTAGCGGCACGCCCGAGGACTGGCACCCTGATCTTCATCTCACGGACGACTTGATTCGGACCGCTGAAGACCTGCGCAAGCGGCTTGGGTGGGTCGATATCCCGGTTGTACCCGGTCGTAGACCTCCCAGGCGCTGAATGGGCCGCCGGGCTGCCGGTGTGACGCTCCGGCGCCGGGTCGGGGGGCGTGTGGCCCCAGCCAGCGGGGAAAGCACTGGCGGCACGCCCTCGGGACCGAGGCGTGCACCGGATTCCCCAGCGACCGCAGCACCCCGCCGCCAACGTCGCGCTCCGACGACTTCACGCAGCGGGGCGGCCGCGCCAGTCCGATTCGGCTGCTGGCGTTTCAGGCTGGAGAGAACTCGGCTAGCTGCGGCTGCTGGACCGCCGCGGTGCGGGTTGCGCGGTTCACGGACTGCCCCGATCGGTGTCGCCGGACGGCGCGACGCCCTGGCTCGACCAGCCGCCCCCACCACCGCCTCAAGCCCCTCACGGTTGTGCGTCCGACTCAGACGGCAAGGTGCCAGTGCTGGCGGTTCCCCGGACCCGGCCGGTGGACCTCAGACCGCGGCCGACGCCCTTCCGATTCGTGTTGAAATACACGCTTTCTTCCCTGTGCCTGCAGGCACGTGACGAGCTCGCGCTCTGCCCTGGGCAGCGCGGCCGGCTCGTCGAACGCGGGGTAAGACAACGAATGACGGGCGATGGAGCGCTCGACCTCCCGCCGTTCCCCGTCTTGACGGCGTTAGCGACGGCGAGCTTCCGGCTGCCCGAGCCCGTCTGAGCGGCGACCCGCGCCCGCCGAGCTGGGCCCGTGACGCGCGTACCGATCGGCCCACCGCGGCAGCCCGCCGCTTGATCATGGCCAGGACCTACCCGTCGCGTCAACGGTCGCGCCGTCAGCCTTTCCCCTCACCCAGGCGCCGAGGCGGCGGAGCCGCCCCGGAGTAGGCCCGGCGGGTGTTCGGGCTGAGCGAGGCCTCGGCGAGCTGGCGGGCGGTCGGCGTCGGGCGCTTGAGTTCAGCGGGGGCGAGTCCGGGCGAGGGACGCAGTCCCCGAGTGGCGTGCCGGTACAGGACCTCGACCCACCGCCCGCTCCGCGTGCCGGCCCTTCGTGGTCGGGTCGTCCGTCCGGCTCTACGTCGAGCGCCGTTGACGACGTCGCCGGTTGCGGAACCAGCGTGGACGACCTCCGCACCCGAAGGCTCGTCCCGGGCGCGGCAGACGCGCCGTCCGCCCCGCACAGCGGGAACCGGAAGATCCGCACGGCACCCGAACATGGCTGCGGCAGCTCTTCGGGGCGGTCGCGTCGATCCGCATGTCCTCTGCTATCATCCTCCGATGATCCGGGGCCCATCCCCCTTCAGGCTCATCTCACGTTGGATTCGGCCGTTCGCGGAGACGACCGCCGAAAAGGGAGAGGCCGAACAGGGAGGTGCGGCATGTGGCCCACCATCGCGGTCATGGTCGGCATCGGAGGGTTGCTCTGGCGACAGATCGCGGCACTCGCGTGCAAGGGTGGATGCTCTCGACGTGCGGCTGACGGCCCGGGTTGAAGCACTCGACGTGCGGTTGACGGCGGCGGTTGGCGATGTAGACCGTCGGCTGGCGCGGCTGGAAGGCTGGATCGAAGGCGAGCGGGCTGGCCGAACGGCCGCCGCCGAAGTTGCAGAGGCGGCGGCAACGTGACCCATGACTGGTACCGCTCCGGGCACAATGCTCAGAAGTGCAGCCGATGCAGCAAGAGTGTGCGCTTGTGGGGAGACCGCGAGCTGGATCGCGTCAATGTGCTAGCTGCTGGCGAATGCCAGCTGATTGTGCCAGCAAAACCGGACGCGCACGCGCGCAACACCCCCCGGCCGCTCCCCCGGGCCCGACCCGCCAGCTCTCGACTGCGTCGAAGCCGACGCGGTCGCCTGTCTCGGTGATCCCGTCGCCGCCGCCCGCGTCGGCGACGTCGGCCCAGCAGCCAGACGAGACCGGCAGATCAGGACTCTGGCCGTGCGCTCCGACGGAACGATCGTCCGGGGACTGGCGGCCACCCGAACCGAAGCCCGCCGATGTCTCGAAGCTGTGCAGACCCACGGCCACAGAACCGCCCTGGCGCAAGTCGCGTTAGCCGCGACGACACCGGGGACGCCGGGAGAGGGCCACAAGGGGACGATGGTCTCCGCCCGCAATTGGCGAGTCGTCACCGACTGGACGACCCCAGGGGCTGGCCCGACCATCATGACTGTCGGCAATGAACGCGTCCCTCCCTGGCTCGTGGAGCTCCGTGGGCGGTCACGAGAGCGCCTGGATGGCGTCCGTCGCGACTCGCTTCAGTGCGGGCTGACCAACGGCGCGGAGTACACGGTGCGGGTCCGGGCGAGCAACGCCGGCGTCGCCGGCGACTGGTCCGAGGAGGCGGCGGGAACGCCGCAGGTATCTGCCCCGGAGCGGCCCGGGCAGCCGGACGTGACGCCGGGGGACGGGACGCTGGAGGTGCCGTGGACGGCGGTTGCCGCCGCCGACAGCTACACCGTGCAGTGGAAGTCCGGGTCGCAGGGGTACTCCGAGACACGGCAGCAGACCGTCGACACGCCCTCGGTCACGCTCACCGGGCTGACCAACGGCGCGGAGTACACGGTGCGGGTCCGGGCGAGCAACGCCGGCGGCGCCGGCGAGCGCGGCCGGGGCCAAGCGCGGCCGTTCCGGGCGGCGGACCGCCCTACCGTCCTCGCCACCTGCCACCAGCCGCGCCGGCGCGGCCGCGGTCGCCCTCGAGCGCGACCGCCTCCACGCCGTGAGGTGAGTTCGGCCAGGTACGCGGCGAGGGTGGCGTCCTGGAGTCCGCGGCCGTCGAGCCCAGGCGTCGAGGCGGCGGAGCGCGCCGGGGCAGACGCGCCGTCCGCCCCCGGCCGGCGCAACCTCCCCAGCGATCGCCAGCAGATCGGCAGCCCTGGTGACCAGTTCGCCGGGACCGCGGCGCTCGTCAGCTCGCCCCGGCGACGCCCGTGTTTGCCGGAGCTGCAGGTTGAACTTTCAGGCGCGCGGCGTGTAGCCGTT
>CBDBKJ010000006.1:0-3200000 GCA_965206705.1 Vicinamibacterales bacterium
GGCGCCTGCCGGGCGTGCGGCCGCCGGGTGCAAGGCCGGCATCGGCTGCAGAGCTCCGATGCGCTCGGGGCCGCCGGGGTGCAACTCGGCCCCCAGGCGGTCGCGTGGGCAGCCATCCTCAACAAGCAGCTCGGGCTGTCGTTCGGCAAGGTTGCCACGCTCCTGCAGCAACACTACCTAGCAAGGCTAGCAGCCGTCGGGCGTGGCTGTCTAAGATGGGAGATGGTGTTCGGGACGACTATGGCGAGTGGCTCGGATATAGCACGGCCGACGGTTGGGCCAGACGTATCGCATTCGATCCGCCGGTCAGCGATGGGGTGATCCTAATCCACCCCAATGCGTCTATTGACGATCTACGGTTTCGGTTCCGAGTCACTCTGCGGGGGCGACCGCGCGTTAGACGCAAGGTTGTCGTTATTCCTGAATGACCGCGGCGGAGGAGCTTTGCGAGGGCCAAGTCGGGGTTCCCGAACGGCAGGGTTGGTCAGCTCTGGGTCGACCACGCACGCCGCGACCGGAGTCCCCCTGGGCTCGCCGGCCCGAGGTCGTCGCCGGTGGTCAGGGAGCACTGCAGATCGCCGCGGGGGCCGCGCGATCAGGCCGCCGCTCGGAGGCGTGTGGTCAACAGGTGCGGGTACGGGTCATCCGCAATCCGAAGCGACGACGGCGAAATCAGCGGCTGACGTACGGGAGTACTATCGGTCATGCGGAATCGAAGCCGGTCCCGACCGCCTGACCGCCGAACGGGTCCGGTCAGCCGTCACAGTTCTGGGCGTCCGACTCGACGCCGGCGTGCCGGTGCTCGGCGGCGGGGCGGGGTGCGCTTTGCCGCCGCCGGAACCGTCGTCGTGCCCTGGCAGGACGGCGCGGATGATCTCGGAGATCCGAGGACGACCAGCTCGGCGACCTTGGCCGCCGCCGCGCAGCGGCGGCGGGGGTGAGCGAGCGGGCGGCGCGCAAGTGGCAGAGCGGGCCGTTGCGTTGCCGTCGACGACGAAGGTATAGTTGTCACAATAGAGGCTGTCAAGCTACGGTGCTTTGGTGCTCGATCCTACAATCGTCGGAGACACACTCCAGGTATAATCTGCTGACTCGCAGCAGCTTATGCCCCTCGAACCCCTGCTGGTTGGTGACGAGCAGCGGCTGAGGAGCCAAACGGGTGAGATCGACGACGGTACTCGATTCAGGAGCCGAACATTCATGGCCATGAAGTCTGTGCTGGTGGTGCTCGGTGTGCTCCTGTTCCCCCCGTCCGGCGTTCTCGCCCAGCCGGCCACGTCAGCAGAACCGCCGGACGTGCCCGCCGACGTCGAAGAGTGGATGCGCACCGCATGGGGCATGGAGCCGCAGGTGCTTGGCGTCACCGACACGCACTTTCTGTCGTCGTTGAGCGCGAGCGAACGGCAGGGCGCGTTTCTGTTCAAGCAGCGCTGCAACACCTGTCACTACTCGACGATGTCGACCACCGGAGGCGCCGGGGCAGGCCTCGTCGACGCGGCATCCTACGGGCCGCCGCTCTCCAGGACGAATGTCGAAGGGGAGGACCGCGAACGCGCGGTGCGACGGCTCATCTCCGAAGGCTCAGCCACGATGCCGGCGTTCAGGTACGCCCTCCGGCCCGAGCAGATCGACTCGATCAGCCCGCCGGTGGTGGACCGGCTGGTCGAGCTCTCGTCGCCGAGTGTGGCCGACCCCGTGTCGTTCGGCGAGACCGCCGGTCCCCTGTGGGGGACCGGCACATCGACGTCAGGCGAGAGGCTCGAGGGCGTCACCGTGTCTGCCCGGGCACCGGGGCGGAACGTCACCACGAGCGTGTTCACCGACAGTGACGGCGAGTACCATTTCCCGCCGCTCGAGACTGGACGGCCCTACAAGGTCTGGGCACAGGCCCAGGCCTTCGAGGCGGGCCGCGCGGAGGTGGCGCTGAGCGAGGCCGGGGCCAGACAGAACTTCACGCTCACCCCTACCGCGGACTTCCACAATCAGCTGACGGGGAGCCAATGGTATGCGGCGCTGCCGGACGGCACCCGTGAGGACCTCCGGATGAAGGAGGTCTTTCGGGCGGCCTGTATGGGATGTCATCCGCAGAACTTCACGCTGATCAGCCGATTCGACGAGGCCGGCTGGCGGAACATCATCGACGTGATGAGCCGGATGCACCCGTATCGGTATGGCACTCCGGCCGCCGCGGCCCGTCGCCAGCCGAACGCGATCATGGTCCACTTCCGGGATGAGCTGGCGGCGTGGCTGGCGAAGGCGCGTGGTCCGAGCCCGTCGCCCATGACGTTCACGCCCCGTCGTCCGACGGGGGACTCGACGCTGATGATCGCCCGCGAATACGACGCGCCCGAGCCCGGTTTCGGATTGCCGTTCTTCAACGATGGCAGCACCGATTGGGCGCTCGGCCCTGTCGATTTCATGGACGAGTCCAAGCACCACGCGATGAACGCCACGCTGGATGCCGATGGAAACGTGTGGATGGCCGACATGTTCAACATCACCCGCACCGTCGTCAGATACGACTGGCGGACCGGGCACGCGACGAACTTCGTGCTGTCGGAGACACCGGACGCTCCCCCCGCGAATTCGCACGACATCATCCGGGACGCCGCCGGGGTCGTGTGGTTCGACATGAGCAACATTGGTGCGCTGGGGCGCATCAACCCGCGGACGGGCGAATCGGCCATCATTCGCCCGCCCGAGGGGGCACGCGTGGGGCCCTGGATTGGCGGCGACGGGCGAGGTGGCATCTGGGCCGCGGGGGCGACGAACGACGCGAAGGCGATGCGCTACGACACGAGGACCCGCGACTGGACGCTCTTCGAGAACCCGGTTCCGAACGCCTCGAACTACGGGATGACCGGCGATGGTGCCGGCAATGGCTGGTGGTCGACCGCCATTCCGCGGGACGGGTTGATGAAGGCGGACATCGAGACCGGCCAGGCCACGTTCGTGCCTCTACCCGAAGCGGTAAACGACAGGAGCGACCTGTTCACCGCGGAGGAGCTGGCGGTCTTCGCCGATCGCCTGACGTTCTACGGCTACGGGAGGCCGGGCGCCGTGGCGATTCGCAAGCCAGGCGCCGATCCGCGGAGCACCACGTTCTGGGGCTGCTCGTGGTACGGTGGCGGCCTGCTGAAGCTCGACAGCCGCTCTGACCTCGAAGAGATGTATCCCTTTCCGCCCGAGCATGAGGACGGGAACTGCTACGAGACGTCGGTGGACGAAGACGGCATGGTGTGGCTGCCGTTCACGCATGGCGATTCGATCGCGAAGTTCGATCCCAGCACGGAAGAGTGGACCAGCTATTCCCTGCCGACGATCGGGACCAAGACCCACGGGCTGCAGGCGGTGACGGTGAATGGCCGCACCCAGATCGGCATGGGCTACCTTGGGGCCGGGAAGGTGGCGAAGCTGGAGTTCCGGTCGCGGGAGGAGCTGCAGCGACTGAAAGCGGAGACGAGACCATGAGCATGGCTCAGTACGTCCTGCGATGCCTCGGGCTGGCCGGCGCCCTCGCGGCGCTTCCGTGCTCGGCGCTGGCGCAGCCGGCCGACGAGGCGGGCCCGCCCCGTACGCCCTGGGGCGTGCCGGATCTCCAGGGGACCTGGTCGCTTCCCACGATGACGCCCCTCGAGCGACCGGCCGAATTCGAGGACAGACTTCGTCTCACAGAAGAAGAAGAGGCGGAGTTTCTTGCCACGCGGCGGAGCCGCATCCGCGAGGGGCTCGCTCGGGCCCTGAGCGCCGACTTCGAGCTGGGCGATGGCGGGGTCGACCAGTCCATCTACGACCATCCGCTGCTGGACGGGCGCACGTCGCTCGTCGTCTCACCCGAGAACGGGCGGATTCCACGCACCGAGGAAGGCCGCTACCGGGTGGGCATGCCAGGTCGGCGTATGAGCGGCATCCCGGAGGGCCCCGAGGACCGGGCACTGGACGAACGCTGCATGATGGGCGGGATGCTGCCGCTCCGAGGGAGTGCGTTCCCGGCCCGGATCTTCCAGACCCCGGATCATGTGGTCATCCACTACGAGTTCATCAACGCCACGATCACGGTCCCGCTGGACGACCGGCCGCAGGTGTCCAGCGCCATCCAGCAGTGGACCGGGACCTCGCGCGGCTCCTGGGACGGCGACACCCTGGTGATCGAATCGACGAACTTCGACCCGCGCTGGACCTTTGCGGGGTCCGGGGCGGGTATGCGTCTGGTGCAGCGTCTGACGCGGATCGACCAGGCCACGATGCATCAGGAGTACACCGTCTACGACCCGGACTCGTTCACGGAGCCGTGGTCGGCGGAGTACCCTCTGACCAACACCGAGGAGCCGATCTACGAGTTTGCCTGTCACGAAGGCAATCGGAGCATGACGCTGCTGTTGAACGGCGCGCGGGCCACCGAGCAGATGGCCCGGTTCGTCGGCGCGTTCGGTCTCTCGTCGTTCGAGCGGGTCGGTGGGGCGGCCGCGGACGGTTCGGCGTTCACCGACGGGATGCTGTCGTATGACGCCAGCGGCCGGGTGTCGGTCCAGCTTTCAAGCCGTGAGAGCTATCTGGCCTACTACGGCCGATATGACGTGAACGTCACTCGGAGAGTCGTCGAGCATGAGGTCGAGGGCGGGTCTCGACCGGATGTGCGGGGCAGGACGCTGAGCTACTCGTACGACCTCGCGGACGACGGCGACACGCTGGTGCTGTCGCTGATGGGTGACGACGGAGTTGAGAGCCGCGCCACCTGGCAGCGTCATCGCTAGTCCCTCCGGACTGGGTTCGTCGCGGTTCGAGGCCGGCGAGACGTGCGACTTGACACGGGCCGCGAACGGCGCCTACTATATCCGCAACGGATATAGTTGATGCCCAGAAGAAAGGCTCTCCTAAAAGTCTTCGTTTAGCGGGGTAGGTGACCCCGCCTGAAATCCAAAAATTTGTACTTGTACTATTTTCGGGGGTGTGGCATAACCTGGTGGTGCCACGGCAGCGTCCTCCGGCCGAGCAGGGTCCCGGGGATTCCCACATTGGGGAACAAGAACGAGCGATCGAGCGACTGCGCGACGAGCTGAAGCGGGTCGAGCGGGACCGGGACCGGTGGAAGCGGCGCAGCGAACGACTCGAGCGGCAACGTGACCACCTCGAGCGGCAACGCGACCATCTCAAGAAGCAACTCGCCGCGGCTCGGCGGGCAGGATTCCGACAAGCAGCGCCCTTCGCCAAGGACCGGCCTCAAGGTCATGGCGACCGTCCGGGTCGCCGCCCGGGCCCCCAGTACGGTCGGCGGGGGTGCCGCCGGCGGCCGGCGTAGGTTGACGAAGCTCACCGGGCGCCGGTGCCTGCGGCGTGTCCCGACTGCGGCGGACCGCTGGTGGTGGCCCGCGTGGCCACGCAATACCAGGAAGACCTCCGGGTGGTGCGGCCCGTCGTGCGGCGCTTCGACATCGAGGTTGGCCACTGCGCCCACTGTCGTCGGCGCGTGCAGGGTCCCACCGGCTGCAGACCTCCGATGCGCTGGGAGCGGCCAGCGTGCAGTTGGGTCCAGAGGCCATCGCCCTGGTCGTGCGGCTGCACACGCACTTGGGAACGCCGCTGGCCAAGGTCGCGCACCTGCTGGAGACCCAATTCGGTATCACCGTCACGCCCGGCGGCCTCTCGCATGTGCTTCACCGAACGGCTCGGCAAGCCGCGCCGAGTTACGCCGCGTTGTGCCGGCAGGTGCGGGGCAGCCCGGTGGTCACACCAGACGAGACGGGCTGGCGCGTCGGTGCCGTCCGCCACTGGCTGTGGGCCTTCGCCACGCCGACGACCACCGTTTACGCGATTTGTTCCGGTCGCGGATTCAACGACGCGGCCACCGTCCTCGGCCCCGACTTCGCCGGCGTGCTCGTGCGCGACGGGTGGGCGCCGTATCGCCGCTTCAGCCGCGCCCTCCACCAGACGTGTCTGGCCCACCTGCTCCGCCAGGCTCGGCACCTGGCAGCCGACCATCCTCGCAGCCCGTGGGCCGCTCGGGTGCGGGCGGTTCTCCAGGACGCTCTCCAACTGCGCGACCGCCGAAACGCCGGGTCTGTGAGCGAACATGGTCTGGCCACCGTCCGCGGCCGGCTGCTCGCCCGACTCGGGCGGCTCATCGAGAAGCCGCCGAGGCTGGATGCGGCCGAGCGCTTCGCCGCCCACCTCGCCGTCGAATTCCCGGCCGTGTTCGCTTTCCTGTGGGACCCGTCGGTCGACGTGACCAACTGGCGCGCCGAGCAGGCCATCCGGCCCGCCGTCGTCACCCGCAAAGTCTGCGGGGGCAATCGCACTCGCCGCGGGGCGGACACCCAACAGGTGCTCGCCACCGTGGTGCGGACCGCCCACCAACGTCACCTCGACCTCGCCCCCCTGATCCTCTCGATGCTCCGCTCCCGCCGACCTGCCGTGCTCCAAGCCCTCCAACTGCCTCGCCCGTAGAGACCAACGCGCAACGGGTCGCCAACACGTCGAACGCCGCCGCCGTCACCGGCGCGCCGGCCGCCTACGTGGTCCCCTTCGAGGCTCCGCATCAAGTCGTGCTCACGGACCTACCCGCTAAACAAAGACATTTTCATTAAGCCGGGTATCGTGCAAGCGCCGACGGCCCCTTTCTGGACATGGCGCTCTATGACCGATTCCAGCGCCTCGAAGACATCCGCGACCTGCCGCCTCGTCAACGCCGTGTTCTCCGCAATATCTGAAAACAGCTGCGTTTTCGTCATGGCCACGGTGAGTTTCTTGACCCTTGCCAACATGTCCCTCCTTGGAGATGAGTGAACCGGTCTCTCGCTTTGCCCACATGGTACCCCGATCCGGCCCGGTACCCTGGGCAGGCGACTCCCGCTACCCCGCGCGCAAAGGGGCGCGGCCCGCGGGGCAGTTCAGCCGCAGCTCTCTGCTCTCGTCATCACGCCGCGTGGGATGAGCCAGCCGTGTTCGGCCCAGACGACTTATCACTGGTGGTTGCAGGTCGACGCGGGGGCAGTCTCACGGACTGCCCCCGTCGGCCGCCAGCAGCAGATCGGCTGCTGGCACGCATCGGAGCGCCGAAGGTCACGCCGCCGTCGGCCAACCGCGCGTAGAGCCGTTCCCGGGTCCGATGCGGCCAGCCGTCGCACCGCCCGTCCACCGTGACCGGACCGATCCTGGTGTGCTCGTGTCCGCCTCCTCCTCCTAGACCGCTTTCCCCTCGCTCAAGACGGGGTGCCGGGCACCCTCGTGACGTGGTCCCTGTTTTCTCTCTTGACCGACCGAATCGGTCGCACATAGAATCCCAATATTGAAATTGAGACGCAGACTCAATATCACTTAACCAAGGATCGCATCATCGTGCGCCATACCGAAACGCTGCCGCGTCGCGCCGGCCTCGTCCTCACCCTCGTCCTCGCGTTGCTGCTGATCACGTCCCGCCCCGCAAGCGCGCAGGTCGACACCCTCGGCGGGTGGCGTCCGCCCAATCTGATCGATGCCGTCGCCAGCTTCGGCGCCGTCGGCCTCGACGGAGCACTCTACGTCTACGGGGGCCATGTCGGCGGGGTCCATGCCCACTCCATCGAGAACATCAGCCCGGGGTTCCGGCGGCTGGTTCTCGACGCCGGCGCGACGTGGGAAGAGCTGGCGCGCGGCCCCCGCCTCCAAGGCGCGGTCCTGGTTTCGGACGGCACTGCCGTCTATAGAGTCGGCGGCTTCAGCGCCGCCAACGCCACCGTCGCCGAGCCCGCGGTGCTGCATTCGAGCCGGTCCGCCGCGCGGTACTCCGTCGCCACGGCTCGATGGGAGGCGCTGCCCGACATGCCGGCGGGGCGCTCGTCCCACGACGCGGTGGTGACCGGCGGGGTCCTGTACGTCGTCGGGGGCTGGGAGATGCGCGGTCCCGACGAGGACTCGATCTGGGCCGACACGGTCCTCGCCCTCGACCTGCACGGCGGCACCGCGTGGCGCGAGATCCCGGCTCCCTTCATCCGGCGCGCGCTGGCCGCCGGTGCTCGCGGCGGGCGCATCTACGCGTTGGGGGGTCTGGCCCGGGAGACCGGACCGGTGTCCACGGTCGATGTCCTCGACCTCGAGACCGGCGTGTGGTCGAAGGGCCCGGACCTGCCCATGGGCAGCATGCTGGGCTTCGGAGCGGCCGCGGCGAGCGACGGGGACCGAGTCTTCGCGAGTCAGGCCGACGGCCGGTTGCACCGCCTCGCCGAGGACGGAACCGTGTGGGAACCGGTGGCGACCCTGGACCACCCGCGCTACATGCACCGTCTGATCCCGGCCGGCGGGCGCCTGCTGGCGCTCGGCGGCGCCGGCCGGAGCGGACATCTCGCGACGATCGAGGTCGTGGAGATCGGCGTGGCGGACCGCGACTCGGCGAGTCGGGTCGGCGCCACGCGCTGGCCCGGCTTCCGGGGAGGACGCGACACCAACGTGAGCCGCGCCGCGCGGCTTCCCCTCACCTAGTCAGACGACACCGTGACGTGGCGTACGACGACACCGGGCTTCGGCCAGTCGAGCCCGGTGATCTGGGACGACACCGTCTTCCTCACGTCGCTCGAAGGACCAATGAAGGAGACCATCTACGTCACCGCCCTGAGTCTCGAAGACGGCTCGGAACACTGGCGCCGGCGGTTCGATGCGGCGGAGGCGCTGGAATGGAACGACTACGTGTCGAAGGGGGCGCCGACGCCGGCCGTCGACGGCGTGCGGCTCTACGCCTTCTTCGACAGCGGCGACCTGATGGCGCTGACCCACCACGGCGACACCGTATGGCATCGGGATCTCAGCGCCGACTACGGCACCGTCGGCGGCAACCATGGGGTCGGCAACTCCGTCCTCCTGACCGACCACGCGGCCGTGGTCCTGCAGACCCGGCGCACCTACTCGTATCTGCTGGCCGTCGACCGGCTCACCGGGGACACGGTGTGGAAGACCGACCGCGAGCCCGGCGTCGCCTGGAGTTCGCCGGTACTTGCCCCCGACGGCGACGAGATCGTTGTCAGCGCCTCCGGCCGGATCGAGGGGTTCGACGCCGAGACCGGAGACCTCCGCTGGTCGTTCTCCGGCTTCAGAGGCAACCACGTGCCGTCGCCCACCATCACCGCCGACCTCGTCATCGTCGGGGGCATGGCGGTCGAGGCGAACCTCGCGCTGCGCCGCGGCCGGACCGGCGCCCTCGACCGCACGGACGTGGCGTGGACGGCCGGCTCGGCCTCGAACTTCGCCTCGCCCTTCGCGTACCGCGACTGTGTCTACTGGGTGAACCCGGCCGGCGCGGCGCGCTGTCTGGCCCGGACTCGGGGACCGTCCACTGGACCCATCGCCTGCCCGCGTCGACCTGGGCGACGCCACTCGGTCACGACGACCGCGTCTACTTCTTCACCGAGCAGGGGGTTACCCAGGTGCTCCGCGCCTCGACCGGCGCACCGGAGGTGCTGTCGACGAACCCTCTGTCGGTTGACGCGCCGGTGACAGGCTTCGCGGCGGTGGACGACGCCATCGTCATCCGGGCGGGCACCGAGGTGATTCGGGTCGGCCGGGCGATGGACTGAGATTCAGTGTAGGGGGGCGTCCCCGCACATGGCCTTGGAAACCGCGCGAGGACGCCCCGACGAGCACCGACGCCGCATGGTGCGCCGCCGGACACCCGCAGGGAGTATAGGTAATGCGACCCGTTCACCCAACCCACACCACTCGCGTCCCGGGCCGCGCCGCGACGGGGGCGCTCCTGCTCGCGGCACTGGTCCTGATCCTGTCCGGCCCGGGCGCCGTCCTGGGGCAGGAATCCGCCGACAACCAGCCGGCGGACGCCGGTCCGCCCACCGATTCGGAAGGCGGCGGCGGGCGGTCGACCGATGACCCGCTCACCTTTCTCGATTCCGTGGCGGTCTCGGCGACGCTCCGGCCGGCCCCGGTGCGGGACACGCCGGGGATGGTCTCGGTCATCGACAGCGAGACCATCCAGGAACGAATGATCGAGGACTTCTCGGACCTCGTGAAGTACGAACCGGGCGTCTACGTCGAGAACAGCGTGACCCGGCTCGGACTGAACGGCTTCAACATCCGCGGCATCGGCGGGAACCGCGTCATGACGATGGTCGACGGCGTCCAGACCTCGGAGCAGTTCGACTTCGGTCCGTTCAACGTCCATCAGGCGGGACTCGACGTGGACGTCCTGAAGACGGTCGAGATCGTGCGGAGCGCCAACTCCGCCCTCTACGGCAGCGACGCGCTGGGGGGCGTCGTGTCCCTGTTCACCAAGGATCCCGCCGACTACCTTCGGGACCAGCGGTTCTACATCGGCGCCAAGACCACCTGGGACGGCCGCGCCGACGACGTCGGCGTGAACCTCACCCTCGCCGGGGGCAGCGAGCGGGTCCAGGCGTCGGTGTTCACCAGTCTCAACCGAGGCAGCGAAATCAGCAACAAGGGCGCCATCGAAACGCTGAACGACACCCGCACGACGCCGAATCCGCAGGACGCCGAAGGCCAGCAGATCCTGGCCAAGCTGGTCTTCAACGCGTCACCTGGCAACCGGTTCCGCACCACCGCCGAGGTGTACGACACCCGCGTCGAAACGGACTGGCTCTCGAACAACCGGCTGCTGGATTTCGGGAGATTCTCCTATCTCATCAACGAATCGGCGGCCGTCGACACGCAGAGGCGCCAGCGGTTCTCGCTCGACCACACCCTCGCCGACCGCGGCCTCGACGTGCTGTCGTGGCGGGTGTACGGGCAGTTCAACGACACCGCGCAAGTCGTCGACGAGGAACGGATGACCTTCGGGTTCGGACCGCCGTTCTCGTCGATGCGCCACGGCATGGTCGACTACGAGCAGGTCGGCTACGGCGCCTCCGCGCAGGGTCAGCACTGGCTGGGCGACCTGGACGACGGCGCGATGCTCACGTTCGGCGCCAGCTACAAGGCCGACTACTTCGACATGCAGCGCGACCGGACCGAGTTCAACACCGCCACCGCACAGCCGGTGGCGACCAGCCTGATCTTCCCCACGAAGTACTTCCCGGAGAGCGACGTCGTCGAGGCCGGCGTCTATCTCCAGGGCGAGATCCAGTTCGGGCGCATCACCCTCGTGCCCGGCGTGCGCTACGACCACTACGCGCTCGACGCCAACCAGGCCGATCCGGTCTTCGTCGCGAGCCTCAACCCCGAGGCGGCCGACTTCTCCGACGGCGCCCTGTCGCCGAAGATCGGCCTGGCCGCGCGGCTGACCGACGTGGTGACGCTGCACGCGCAGTATGCCGGCGGATTCCGGGCGCCGCCCTACAACGCCATCAACACCGGCTTCACCAACCCCCGCGGCGGCTATACGACGCTGCCGAATGCGGACCTCCGGGCGGAGAAGAGCGACAACCTGGAGGTCGGCATCAGGACCGCATTCGACCGCGCGAGCTTCGGTCTCAGCGCGTTCTCGAACCGGTACGACGACTTCATCGAGATGACCGACATCGGCCGCAATGAGCTGACCCGGCTGCTCGAATTCCAGAGCAAGAACCTCGAGGAGGCACGGATCAACGGGGTCGAGCTGCGCGGCGAGGCCTATCTGACCGACAGCCTGATGATTCGGGGCAGCTACGCGCGGATCGACGGCGTCGAGATTCTGAAGGGCGCCGCGGACGATCCGCCGCTCGCCGAGGAGACGGCGCTCGGCTCCATCGCGCCGGACGAAGCGGTCGTCGGGCTCCGGTACGTGCAACCGTCCGGCCGTTGGGGCAGCGAGTTCTCCGTCCGCCTGGTGGAGAGCTACAAGCACGGTGACGAGGATCAGTTCGCACCGGAGGCCTACCAGATCGTGGATCTCGTCAGCTTCGTCTCGCTCGCGGAATCGCTCGTCTTCCGCCTCGGCCTGCTGAACCTGACCGACAGCAAGTACTTCGAGTGGTGGAACGTGCGGGGGCGTCAGGCAGACGACCCGGTCATCGACCGCTACTCGAGCCCCGGCATCAGCGTCATCGGGTCGCTCGGGTACGACTGGTAACCACACGTCCCGACCGTCTACAAGCGGCTGGGGTGCGCCCTCCGGCGTTCCCCGGTCCACCGAAAAGGAGTTGTCCGGAATGGAGTCGACCATGCACAGCAACCACAACTCGGAAACGTTGGCCCAGGGGACGGATCTGGCCGTGTACCAGTGCGGACACGGACTGCTTCATCTGCGCGTGAACCGCGTGACGTTGACGCTCAAGCCCGAGGAGTTCAGCCAGCTCGCGACGCTGGTCGGCGAAGCCCACATCCGCCTCGACACACGGGAGGCCGTGCGTGCGTGCGCGACCCACTGACGGTCGCTCGGCGGCCGCGTCGACACCGCGGCTCCCGTAGCGGGAGCGGAGATCCGCGGCCGGAAACCCTCATTCGTCTTGTTCGTGGCCGGCGTGCCCGGTTCGAACAAGACAGTCGAGGACCAGACATGTCGAAGCCCTTCTTGCGAACGCGATTGCTGCTCGTTGTGTTGTTGTCGGCACTCCTGGCGCCCGGGGCCGTCGCGGCCCAGGGAATCCTGTTGCTCGCCCACGGCGGCAGCGACGACTGGAACCGGCAAGTCCTCGAGGTGGCGGAGCGTGTCGACGCGAGCCGGCCGGTCGAGGTGGCGTTCGGCATGGCGAACAAGCGCACCATGCAGGACGCAGTGGATCGCCTGGCGGGACGGGACGTATCGAGCATAGTGGCGATTCCGCTGTTCGTTTCCTCGCACAGCAGTGTCCTGCGTGCGACCGAGTATCTGCTGGGAAGCCGCGACGACGCGCCGTCGGAGCTGGCGGGCTTCGCCCGCATGAGCGCCCGCCGCGATGCAGCTCGGGGGACGAGCGATACGGGCTTCGATCGGACCACGCCCCTCGAAACGACGGTTCCGCTCTCGGTGACGACGGCATTGGACAGCCACCCGCTCGTTGCCGAGATTCTGATTTCCCGAGCCGTGGATGTCAGCCGGACACCGCAGGAAGAAGTCGCCGTGGTCGTCGCGCACGGGCCGAGCTCGGCCAACGACAATGCGCGCTGGCTCCACGACATGGAGATCCTGGTCGAACGGATGCGCCAGCAAACGGGTTTCAGCCGCATCGAGTACCTCACGGTTCGCGACGATGCGCCGGAACCGGTTCGGTCGCAGGCGACCGCGGAACTGCGCGCCCTGGTCGAGGGCGCCGTTCAAGAGGGCAAGTCCGTGTTGATCGTGCCGCTGCTCCTGTCCTACGGCGGCATCGAAGCCGGCATCCGCCGGCGGCTCGAGGGATTGCCGTACCGGATGGCCGGTCAGGCCCTGTTGCCGGACGAGCGTCTGTCGCAGTGGGTCCTGCTGCAGGTAGCGAGTGATCGGCCGTAGTCGGATCCAGTGGTGGACGTGGTACTTGCGGGCGCAGTTGCCGCGGGCAGGGCTTCCCGTGTTGCGTCCATGGGAGTCGATTCAGTGCGACAAGAGGTGGCGATCTGTTTCCTGACCGTGGTGGCATTGACGGTCGCAACGCTCGCGGGTCAAGGGGCGGCGGGCGAGTATCGATGGGACCTGCCGCCGGGGGTGCCGCCGCCCCGGGTCCCGGTCGACGCGCCGATGACGGCGGCGCGCGTCGACC
This sequence comes from Vicinamibacterales bacterium, assembly GCA_965206705.1. GTDB lineage: Bacteria > Acidobacteriota > Vicinamibacteria > Vicinamibacterales > UBA8438 > JAJEEA01. The sequence goes on from CBDBKJ010000006.1 coordinate 13,572, forward strand.
TCGGGCGGTACCTGTTCTACGACACACGGCTGTCCGGGAACCGGACGCAATCGTGCGCCACCTGCCACATACAAGCGCTCGCGTTCACCGACGGCCGGTCGCGCGCCGTCGGTTCCACTGGGGACCACCACCCACGCAGCTCCATGTCACTCGCGAACGTGGCGTACCGCGACGCCCTCACGTGGGCGAACCCGACGCTGCGGTCACTCGAGGAGCAGGCGCTCGTCCCGATGTTCGGGACCGATCCGGTCGAGCTCGGCCTGGCCGGGCACGAGCTCCGCGTCCAGGCCGAGCTCGCGGCCTCGTCGATCTACCAGCGGCTGTTCGCCGCGGCGTTCCCGCGCTTGTACCGGCGAGCCGTGCCCGGGGCGTCGTCGAGCGACTGGTCACTACCGAGAACGTCGCGCTGGCCCTGGCGGCGTTCCCGCGGTCCATCGTCTCGTTCCGGTCGCCGTACGACCGCTATCGGTTCCACGGCGACGAAGCGGCGCTGCGGCGTCAGCCCGGCGGGGAATGGCGCTCTTCTTCTCGCGCCGCACCCGGTGCGGAGGTTGCCATCTGGGACACACCGTGACGACCGATCTGGGGCTCAACCTGGACGGCGGCTCGAAGGCGGCCACCAGCCCGCCGACCGACCCGCCCGTGTTCATGTTCCACAACACGGGCCTCTACAATCTGCCGGGTCCGGTGCCGTATCCGGCCGACAACACCGGGAAGTACGCACACACGGGGGAACTCGACGACGTTGGCCGGTTCCGCGTTCCGACCCTACGCAACGTCGCGGTGACAGCTCCCTACATGCACGACGGCAGTATTGCCGCGCTCGACGAGGTGCTGGATCACTACGTGGCGGGCGGGCGCGCTCCCAACCGCGGCAGAGCGAATCGATCCAGCCCCTGACCCTGCGCGAGGATGAGCGACGGGACCTGGTCGCGTTCCTACACAGCCTGACCGACGAGGTGCTGTTGCGCGACCCGCGCTGGAGTGACCCTTGGAGCAGGGAACCGTGACCGCGTCCCGGCCGCTCGCCGCCGAGGAACTCCGCACGGATCTCGTCGGCACCCGCCGGCGCGCCAAGCTTGCGGCGGTGGCACCGCGTCCAGAGGCTCGGCGGACGCCCTCGCGGCGGACGGTGACCAGCACCCCGTCGTCGGCGGCGACTGTCGGTTCAGCGAAAGGGTGCTCACCTCGCTCCCGCGCATCCCCCCCGATCAACGGCGTCGAGGCCGGCCGCGCTCGAAAAGCGACCTGGTCGGCCTCCACGCCGCGGTCGCGGCGCCCGTCGACCGTCCGCCGAGCTCGACCGCACGCCGCGCCGCCTGCGCGAACCCGAGGCCTTGCGAACGGTTGCCACGCCGGAACACCCGACCGTCCGAGACATCGTAGTCATCCGGGGAATCGCCCAGATCGCGCGCCGCGATCTCCTGCAGCTTGCGCTTCGCATCTTTCCCCGCGGCGTGATTCGACCGGGTAAGGGCATGCGTGGTCATCGCGCCGGCCTGGATGGCGCTCCAGGGCAGGTGCTTGGATGTGTTGCCCCAGATCACCTCCGCCTGATCCCAGTCGGTATCGAGCACCTCCATGGCGGCGCGGGCGGTGTCGAACACCGACTTCGTGCCGAGACTGCCGATGCCCTGCTGGATGTACACCTTGCCGTCGGGCCGAATGGTCAGCGGCCCGTCCATGCCGGACGCGCCGGCGGTGAAGGCGCTGAGCGCCACACCGATGCCGGTCACCCGTGTGCCGTCGCGCCGGCCGCTCTTCGCCCGCATGCCCGGCCAGTCGAACGCGGCGGCGCCCGCCTCGGCCGCCTCCCGCACGAACGCGCTCGACACGTTGGGCCGCGCGCCCTGCCGCGGCGGGCCGAACGCCTGACCCTCCGGCGCATTGATCCGGATCATCTCGAGCGGGTCGACATTCAGCTGCTTGGCTGCCTTATGCATCATCGGGGCCATCATCGAGACGGCCTGCAGGATGGCCGCCCAGTCGGCGCCGTCCCACTTGATGGTGGCCAGCGTCGTGCCGGTCATGGTGTTGCCGTCGAGCCGGGCGTTCGGCCCGCCGGGGCGCAGGCTGTCGAGCGGATCGAGCACGAACGGCAACGGCTCGAGGTCCAGGACGATGCGCTCGACCGCGTCGGCCGCCATCGTCTCGTCCACCGCCGCCACCGCCAGGATCGGCTCGCCCTCGTACAGCGGCTCGTTGGTCAGCGCCCGCTCGTTGGGGGCTTCGACAGCCGGCAGGTCGTCGGCCGTCAGTATCGCCGCGACCCCCGGCAGCGCCTCCGCCGCGCTGGTGTCGATGCGGCGCACCCGGCCGTGCGGCATCGGGCTCGTGAGCAGCTTCGCGAACAGCATACCCTCGGCCCGGAAATCCTCCGCGTAGCGCGCCTGTCCGGTCACCTTGGCGACCAGATCCGCGGTCGAGTACGGCTTGCCGATCAGCCTGGAGCCAGCCACTTCCACGCTCCCTGTCCTGTTGGGGGTTCCAGCCATTGAGACTAGTGGCCTGTCATGTCAAAACCTTCGGACACGGACTTGAGTTTACAGTGCGCATCGTCGACGAATCGCAGCACCGCACACCCGAGTGTTTAGTCATGGCGCAGCACTAGCGCCCGGCGGTGCATTGCAATGCGTGGTGCGCCGCCGGCCTACAATTGAGTGATTGTCGGCGTCAGGAAAACTTCAGGCCAACTTCAGTTGAAGCGCCGCCTGCCTCGTCGCATGGTTACCTGATATTCGTTGCGCCGCGCGCTGCCGCGGCACCATTCGCGGGAAGGAGCGGAATTGATTTCAGGAACTCGGACGGGCGGAGGGTGCGTGCGCCGCGGAGTCGGGCTGCTCGCGGTCATGGTCGCAGCCGCCGGACTGCTGGAGGCGCGTCCGGCGCACGGCCAGCCAGCCGGCTCGATACAGGGGACGGTCGTCGACGAAGGCGGCGGCGCGCCGCTGGCGGCGGCGGTCGTCACGCTCGAGGAGCTCGGGCTGTCGGCTACCAGCGGATCAGACGGCACGTTCAGCATCAATGATGTCCCCGCCGGCGACTATCGCCTGACCGTGACGCGGGAGGGCTTCGCGCCGCTGACGTCGCGCATCACCGTGGCCGCGGGAGCCCTGGTTCGCCTCGATCTGCGGCTGCCGGTTGCGGAGTTCGAGGAACGCGTGCAGGTCACCGGCGTTCGCAGCGAGCTGGCGCTAACCGAGGAATCGGATACCGGCAGCCGCCTGGGGCTGCGCGCCATCGACATTCCGGCCTCGATCGATGTGATCGAAAGCGCGGTCATGGAATCGCGCGGCTATCAACGGCTCAGCGATGCGGTAGAGACGATGCCGGGCGTTCTTGCGGGCCACAGCCCGGCCGCGCCATCCAGTTTTTCGGTGCGGGGCTTCACGCGATCGCAGATTACCGTCGTGCGCGACGGAATCTGGCTCGGTCCGGCCAACATGATCATGCGGCCGCAGAACACCTTCAACCTCGACCGCGTGGAGTTGCTGCGCGGTCCATCTTCGGTACTCAACGGCCAGGGCGCCGTGGCGGGCACCATCAACGCCATCACGAAGCAGGCCACGCCGACGGCGGAGCCGGAGTGGAACGGGCTCCTCTCGTACGGACGTTTCAACACCTATCAGACAGCGGTCGGCGTGAACGGACCGATCAGCGAGTCGCTCTGGTATCGCTTCGACGTCAGCCGCTACGGCTCCGACGGATTCGTCGAACGCATGAGTCCGAGTTCGTCCAACGTCACCGGCAGTCTGCTGTGGCGGCCCAGCCCGCGAGCGGAGCTGAGGTTCAGCGTCGACTATCTGAACGACGATGTCGGGTCGTATTTCGGCACCCCGCTGCTGCCGGTCGAGGCGGTCGTCGAGCCGCTCGACGTCATAACGACCACGATCGGCGAGGGACTCGATGCGCGGACGCGCTTCCTCAACTACAACGTGGAAGATGCGGTGAACGATTCGTCCCAACTCCTCCTTCGGGCCGACGCCGAGGTGCGCTTGAGCGACCACGTCACCCTCCGCAACACGCTGTACGGCTTCAACGCCGAGCGGCAGTGGCAGAACGCCGAGGGCTTTCCCTACTGCACGGCGGTCGTCGATGTCTGCACCGCGGTGGGCGAGATCCAGCGGTACTACGGATACTTCTTCGTCGACCACGACCAGCAGTTGTTCGGCGACCGGGTGCACCTCGACATACGAACGCCGGTCGGCGCGTTCGAGAACCGGGCCAGCGTCGGTTTCGAGGCATCCACGCTTGACTTCGAACGGGGACGCGGATTCCGGCGGCGTGAGCCGCTCGCGCCGGGTGACGCCGTCGATGTTCTCAATCCGGTGCCCGGCACCTACGGGCCGCGCGAGCTGCGCGGCATCAGTCCGACGTACATCAATTCGTGGGCGTTCTTCGCCGAGGATTCGCTGCCGATAGCAAGCCGCGTCAGGCTGACCGGCGCCCTGCGGTACGAGGGGATGGATCTGGAGCGGGTGAATCTGGACGCGGGCGGAGCGGTGGAACCGAGCGGCTTCGAGCGCGGGTTCCGCTGGTGGAGCTGGCGCGCCGGCGCCGTCGTGAACCTGCGGCGCGACCTGGTAGCCTACGGGCAGTACAGCAACGCAAAGGACCCGGTCAACGCCAACCTCTTTGAGTCTCCTGAAACAGGTGTGGGTAGGGATGGCCCCAGTTCGATGCCGCCCCAGCCAGAAAAACCCCCGCGTTCGCGGGCTCTGCTTCGCCCCGTGACCCCCGCACGTCAGGCCCACGCGCCGACTGCTCCTCGCGCGTCCGGCGTGAAGTCGTCGACGGCCGGGACGCCCCCGTCCAGGCCGGGCCGCAAGGCCCATAACTGCTCTCTGAGCGGAGGGACGGCCGGCGTGTCATCCGAAGGACCGGAGCGCAGCGGAGGACGCGCGTAGCGCGTTGACACGCCGGCCGACCCGTAGCTACCCCGCCCCACATCCGCAGCAAGCCACCGCACGCCCGCCCCGGAAGCGGAATCCGCGGGTCAGTTCCGAGCTGCCTTTTCGCCGTCAGCCGCGCCTCGTGGACCCGCCGAATCGGCTCCGATTCCACCCACACCTGTTTTAGGAGAGCCACCTCTTTCTGGTCAATGCGAACCAGGACTTCGACCTGACCGATGCCCGGCAGTGGGAGGTCGGCCTGAAGGCGGACCTCGACGGCGGACGCACGCAGGTGACCGCCGCCTGGTTCGACATCGAGCGGGACGACATCCTGGAACGCTTCGCCCTCGACAGCGCCACGACGATTGGCGGCATCGAGTCGCGCGGGCTCGAGTTGGCGGTGTCGTCCCGTCCGGCCGACGACCTGCAGGTCGGCGCGAGCCTGGCCTGGACCGACGCGGCCTTCGTGCCGTCGGCCAATTTCATCCGGTTGGCCGGGAACACCCCGCCCAACGTCCCGGCGGCGGTCGGCAACCTGCGGGGCAGCTACCGGAACATCGGCGGCGCGCCGGTCGAGGTGGGCGGCGCGGTGCGCATCGTCGGTGGCCGGCAGGCCAACAACGCCAATACGATCACGCTGAACAGCTACGCGCTGGCGGACGCCTACGTCGCGTGGACGCTCGGCTCCGTGCGTGTGACGTTCAACCTCGAGAACCTGACCGACTCCGTGTACGCCTCCTGGTCCGACATCTTCTACCTGGGGCAGACCGACCCGTCGTTCATCTACGCCAACCAGGTCATGCTCGGCGCCCCGAGGACCTATTCGGTGATATTGCAGATGCAGTTCTAGCCGGCCGGAAGGTAACGCCTATCGTGATCGCTTTCCAGCGCTGGCTGATCTGGACGCACCGCTACGTCGGGATTCCACTGAGCGTGCTGTTCGTGCTCTGGTTCGCCTCCGGCATCGTGATGATGTATACGGGGGATATGCCGCTCCTGACCCCGCAGGAGCGGCTCGACCGCCTGGCGCCGCTCGATCCGTCGCGGGTGCGGCTGACGCCCGCCGCCGCGGCGGCGCAGGGCAGCGTCCGGCAACCGCCGGGGAGCGCGGTCCTGCTGACCGTCATGGGACGGCCGGCGTACCGTTTCGACGGCATTACCGTGTTCGCCGACACGGGCGCACTCCTTCCGCCCGTCGGGCTGGACTCGGCGCAAATGGTGGCGCGCCGGTTCAGCGCTGCGCCGGCCGGCGCCATCGTGCACGAGGGTCTGGTCGAGCGGCCCGATCAATGGACGCTGGTCGCGCGCCCGGCGTTGCCGGCTCACAAGTTCCGGGTCGACGACGACGCCGGCACCGAGCTGTACGTTTCGCGCCGGATGGCCGAGGTCGCGATGGTGACGACGCGCCGGGATCGGCTGCTCGCGTGGCTCGGCGCGATACCGCACTGGTTCTACCTGCCGGCGTTGCGCGTGGACCGGCCGCTGTGGGAGGGCGTCATCGTCTGGACGTCGGCGATCGGGTGCCTGATCGCGATCACCGGCCTGCTGCTCGGCGTGATCCGATTCCGGTGGCGGCGGCCGCCGGACGGACAGCCGCGAATCCCGTACGCCGGCTGGATGCGGTGGCACTATCTCACTGGCGTCGTCTTCGGCGTCCTGACGCTGACGTGGGTCTTCAGCGGCCTGTTGTCGGTGCAGCCGTTCGCCTGGATGACGGTGCGCGGGTTGCAGGTACCTTCCGACGCGGTGAGCGGTGGTCCGCTGCTCCTGGCCGACTTTCCCGCTATCGATCCGGCGGCCTGGGAGCGGGCCACCGGCGGGCGGGCGGTGAAGGAGGTCGGGCTGCATCGAATCGACGGCGCCCCTTATTACGAAGTGCGCCTGTCGAGGGACGTCGCGGGCTCGACGGGACATGAACCACTCCGGCTCTCGGCCGACACGCTGCTGCCGCGTGGCGCACCGCCGGATGTCGAGACGGTCGTGGCGCGGTTGCGCGCGGCGCTGCCCGAAGTGCCGGTGACCGGCGCGGCGCGGCTCGAGGCGTACGACGCGTACTACTACGGCCGCGGCGCCGGCGGCCCGCCGCTGCCGGTGGTGCGCGTCCACTTCGCCGATCCGCTGGAGACCTGGGTCTACATCGATCCGGCTGCCGGACGCATCGTCGGGACCGTCCACCGCTACAGCCGCATCGAGCGCTGGCTGTTCAACGGGCTGCACAGCCTCGACTTCGCCTTCTGGTACGACCGCCGTCCGTTGTGGGACATCGGCCTGATCATCCTCAGTCTGGGTGGCCTGGCGTCGAGCGGCATCGGCCTCTGGATCGGCGCCGGCCGCGTCCGGCGCGCGATTGGCCGACTCTAAACCCGATTCCGAATCCGCCGATCAGCGCGGGCCTACAATAGAACGGTACCGACGGAACGTCGCGGGAGTGGCCTATCCAATGGTTACTATCGATAGTCCGCCTATCCGGCGTTCGACGTCGAGGAGCCGCTGTTCAGCGTCAACTACTTTGGCCGGTTTCGCGCGACTATTCTGGCCGGTTCAGATCAACGTCGATCGAGATCAACAACGATGATGCCTGTGGGCCGTGTGGGCGGCGCTTGCGCCGTCCAAAGCGGGGTGGAAAACGCGCTGCCTCGACGGTGACACGCTTGCACCCAGTGAGACCAACGGGGACCGTCGGAACCGAAGGACGCACCCGGGCCTGGACGCTGGCGTAGTCGCAGGGGTCGCCGGCGTCGAGCCGGGCCCGAAGCGTCGCCTCCACCAGCCGCTCGCTGGTCGTGGCCGCCAAGTGCAACAGGCGCACGTACTCGACGTCGGCCCGCTCGCCGTACGTCCGACCGAGCGCGTCATACGCCGCCCGGAACACGAGCGACGGGAACAGCTCCTCTCGGAAGCGATACCGCGCGAACGCGCCCGGCTTCCGGACCAGGCTCCGGATGATGTGGCGGTAGTCGATCCGGTGTTCCTCCGCGCCCCGCGGGCGCGGCATCGTGCACAGCACCCGGCCGCCGTAGAGGACCTCCACCGTCGACGGATGCTGGCGCGCCTCGACCGTGTGACCGATCAACCGCGACGGGACCGAGTAGACCCGGCCGCCGACCCGGATCGTGCTCCACTTCCGCACCACGCACTGGAACGCCGTGTACTCCGGGACCCGAGCCGAGGGCAACGGCCGCAGATACGGACGCTCCTCGGCCAACCGAGCCGCCGCCCGTGTATTCCGCGACTCGTCGACGACCGCACGCACGAAGCGCAGATACGCCGACTCGTCGACGAAGTCCCGGTCGCCCCGCAACAGCAACGCCTGCTCGATGGCCGTCTTCGTCCGGAAGTGCGACTGCTCGGCCACCCCGTTCTCGTGCGGCTTCCCCGGCTGGATCCGCGACGAGCGCAGCCCGTAGTGGTCCACCACCTGCCGGAACCGCACCGTCAACTGACGCCCGCCGCTGCGCCTCAACTCGTGCGTCGCCGCCGACAGATTGTCGTGACGAAGAACGGCCGGCACCGCGCCCAGCGTCCACAGCGCGCCCTGCAGGCCGGCCACCAGCGCCTCGAACGTCTCGCTCAGCGCCAGCCCTACATACGTCCACCGGCTGTAGCTCAGCCCACTCGAACAGCAGGTGCGGGAACCCCACGCCCCCAAGCGTCACCCCCAGGTCGCTCGCGTCGGTGAAATCGAATGCCACTTCCCGACCCGGGACCGCCACCTGCTCGAAGTACACCTCGCGGTCGGGACCATACTGCACCCGCCACTCGCGGACCCGTCGCTGTAGGGTCCGCAGCTGCCCCGGCTGAAAGCGACCCGGATGCCGCCGGCAAAGGGCCGTGAACAGCGTCAGCACCTGCAGCCGTCCGTCGGTACCGGCCACCAGCTGCGGCACGACCTCCGACTGCCACACGTCGGCGAACGGGTCGTCCCGGGTCCGCCAGGTCCGCGGCCCTTTCGCCGTCGACGGCAACGCCCCGCTCTGCCAGCGACGTGCTGTCCGCTCGCTCATCCCCGCGGCTGCCGCGGCTCCCGCCAGCGTCTTTCCTACCATCCGCTTCTCGCGCAATCGCCGAACCTGCCCATCCGTGATCAACCCGTCCTCCACGAGGAAAACGGGTAGTGTCACACGCCCCGCGGGTCCTCCCGCGACCGGCCGATCGCCTCCTCGGCGACCGGCCAAAATAATTGTCGTTGATCGTGCTGCTGACGACGACCGGGCTGATCGCTCCAGCGCACCACCGCAGCGCGCAGCCCTGTAGTGATGACTTCATGTAATCATGAGCCTCTTGCAAGACTTTCCGTGGAATCGTGGTGTCGAGAGGGTCCGGAGCGCACGGCCCGACATCACGTCGACCGACGTTCACCCTGCGGGGACCCCACCCAGGGTCCGGGAGAAGGCACGATTCGGACATGCCCGAGTTCGACGCCGCCGACGTGCGGGGGTACTACGACCGGAACACCGGCAACTTCGTCGCGCATGGCGAGGGCGGCGCGGCGGGCGCGTTGCATCGCGCGGTGTGGGCGCCGGGGGTTGACGATGCGCATGCCGCGTTCCACTACGTCGAGGACCGGCTCATCGCCCGGCTGCGGGATCTGCGGGCGGCGGAACGACCGGCGCACGTCGTCGACCTCGGCTGCGGCGTGGGAGGCAGCCTCTGCTACCTCGCGGCGCGGCTGCCGGTCCGCGGCACCGGGCTCACCTTGAGCCCGGTGCAGGTGCGCCACGCCGAACGGCGCATCCGGGAGGCGGGACTGTCCGAAAGCGTGCGGTGCGTGGAGGCCGACTACTGCGAGCCGCCCCCGGACCTTCCGCCGGCCGACCTCGCCTATGCGATCGAGTCGCTGGTCCACGGGCCGGACCCGGCCCGTTTCTTCGCCGCGTGCGCCCGGATCGTCCGCCCGGGAGGGCTGCTGGCCATCTGCGACGACTTCCTCCGGCCGGCCGGCGCCCCCGCCGCCCGGCGGACGGTCGCACGGTTCCGGCGGGGGTGGCACCTGAATACCCTGCTTCATCCCTCCGAGCTCCGCGCCCTCGCGGAACAGGCGGGGTTCGAACACCTCTCTACCGAGGACCTCACGCCGCATCTGCGTCTCGGACGCCCCCGGGACCGCGTCGCCGCGCTGTTCATCGCCGTCTGCGGATGGCTGCCCCTCGACGGGACGCGGTTCGGGCATCTGGTGGGCGGAACCGCCCTGCAGACCTGTCTCGCGAAGGGCTGGATCGGATACGATCTCGCGCTCTTCCGCCGGGCCGCCGATGCGGAAGCCCCGGCCGCCCTCGCGCGCCGTGCCGCCGGTTCCGTCGGCGAGACGCCGGCCTGAGCGCGGCATGGCAGTCGGCTGCCTTCAGAGAATACGGTCTTCTGGTTCCGAGGGCTGACCGCCGTCCCTTCGCAGCAGCCGTCGGGCCGCCTCGATGTCAGCCCGGCTCGCGCGGTCCGTGAAGAACTCCGCCGTCTTCATGGCGGAGAGCTTCTCGGCCACCGCGATCCGCCCGCATCAGATACGATACCGTCTGTGAGAAGGACGCTCGGTGGATCGGCCGTCCATCTCGAAACCCCAGCCGCTTCCGGCGGGCGGCAATCGGTTCTCGGTACCAGCCAGAGTCCAAGCCGACCAGCTCGATGTCAGACGACCCGATCCGCTACTGGCACACCCTGACCACGGTCGAGGCGGCGGCGCTCGCCGCCCGCGACCCCGTGATCGTGCTGCCGGTGGCCGCTATCGAGCAGCACGGGCCGCATCTGCCGCTCTCGACCGACCTCGTGATCGGCCTCGGGCTGCTGGCCGAGGCGTTCCGCCGGCTTCCCGCGGACCTGCCGGCATGGGCGCTGCCCCCGCAGGCGGTCGGCACGAGCGGCGAACACCTTCGGTTCGCGGGCACCCTCAGCCTGACCCCGGAGCTGCTCATCGAGTCGATGGTCCAGACGGGCGCCGCGGTCGGCTCGGCCGGCATACGGCGCCTGGTGGTCGCCAACAGCCACGGCGGCAACCTGTCGGCGGTCGACATCGCCGCCCGCCGACTGCGGGACGAGGAGGACCTGCTCGTCGTCAAGACCACCTACTTCGACGCGCCCCGGCCCGCCGGCACCGGGCTGCCGGAGGACGAATGGCGCTATGGGCTGCATGGCGGCGCCGTCGAGACGGCGATGATGCGGCATCTGCGGCCCGACCTCGTCCGTGCCGACGCCGTGCAGGGGTTTGCGTCCCTGGACGCGGACCTGAGCGGCGCGCTGCGACAGGTGTCGGCAGAGGGCGGCGCGTCGTTCGCGTGGCTCGCCGGCGACCTCAACCCGCAGGGCGTCGCCGGCGACGCGACGCTGGGCAGCGCCGAGCTCGGCGCGCGGCTGGTGGCGCACTACGGACAGGTGCTGGCCGACGTGATCGGGGACGCCCGCGCGTTCCCGCTGGACCGGCTGGTCTGATGGCGCCGTGAGGACCGGGACAGGAGATGCGTCGATGACCGAATTGACGATACGAGCGGCGACGGCCGACGATCTGGCGACGATCGTCGACTTCAATGTCCGGCTGGCGGCGGAGAGCGAAGACGTCTCCCTCGATCGCGATACGCTCCGTCGGGGCGTGCGGGGGGTGTTGTCGGATGCGGCGCGGGGTTCGTACTACGTCGCCTGTGCCGGAGACATCGTCGGCCAGATGATGCATACGCGCGAGTGGAGCGACTGGCGCAACGGCGACATCTGGTGGATCCAGAGCGTGTACGTGCACCCCGACCACCGCCGGCGGGGCGTGTGCCGATCGCTTTACGCCCATCTGAAGGCGCGGGCGGCGGCGGCCCCCGACGTGGTGGGGCTGAGGCTCTATGTGGAGCGCGAGAACGCGACCGCCCAGGCCGCCTACGCCAACCTGGGCATGCGGCGCGCCGGCTATCTGGTGATGCAGGATCTGTTCGGTGAGGCCGCGTGATGCACGGCGGCGAGCGACGCCAGGGGGAACGCCCGTCTACTTGCGGCCGTCGGCGCCCGCGAGCATGTCGGTGAGCCAGTGGCCCGCCCGGTTGACCTTGGCCTTGACGTAGGGCAGATTGTGGCGGTTCAGGGTTCCGAACAGCGGCTGTCGTTCGACCACGTCGATGCCGCCGTCGCGCAGCGCCTCGACCTTGTTCGGGTTGTTGGTCAGCAGCAGGACCCGGTCGACCTGCAGATGCCGGAGCATCTCCACCGCGGCATGGTAGCGCCGCTCGTCGTCGCCGAACCCCAGCACCCCGTCGGCGTCCACGGTGTCGAGACCGGTATGCTGCAGCGAGTAGGCCCGCAGCTTGTTTCCAAGCCCGATGCCGCGCCCCTCCTGGGCCAGATAGAGCAGCACCCCGCCGCCGCCGGCAGTGAAGACGCGCAGGCTCCCGCGCAGCTGCTCGCCGCAGTCGCAGCGCAGGCTGCCGAAGAGGTCGCCCGTGAGACAGGCGGAATGCAACCGGACCGGCACCGGGTCGGGCCAGCCCGCGGGGTCGCCAATCAGCACCGCGACGTGCTCGCGGAAGCTGTTGCCCTCGCGGAACACCATGAAGCGGGCGTCCTCGGCGTGCTCCAGCGGCACCGGGCCGTCGCTGACATGGGTGACCTCGACGCGCTCGTCCGCGGCCAGCGTTTCGACCTGCACGGTGGTCACGGAGAGGATCGCCCCGTTGGCCAGCCCCGCGCCCAGCTCCCCGGCTCCCTGCCCGTTTATCGGAACCCCCACGATCGCGGGCAGCAGCCCCCCCAGCCGCGCCAGGGCCAGCCCGCTCGTCTCCGGCGTCGTGGCCGGCCGGGGATCGAGATCCGGCGCGCTGAAACGGCCGGTCGCCGTGCACAGGTGAAGAATCTGTTCGGGCCGGGTCGCCCCGTTCAACCCGAGGCTCAGGTCCCGCGGCGGGCCGCCGCCGACCAGGCCCATCGCCTGCGCCCGGTGGTGGGTCACGGCGAGACGCGGCGCGGTGTCGAGCCGGCGCAGGGTCTCGAGGGTCCGTTGACTCAGCGTCTCCACCGTCGCCAGGAGCACCCCGGACTGCCCGGCGGCGCCGGACGATCCGGTGACATAGAGGGCCCGTCCCTGCCGAAGGTCGAACAGCCCGCGTTCCGCCTCGTGCATGCTTCGAATCACTGTCTCGTGCCTGCGCCTCCGCAAAAAGACGAGGTTCAGGCGACGACGGAGGACCGATGCCTCCACTCGTGACCGAGACCGCCGCCTGGAGACTGCTGCGCGCGGTGCCTCGCGACGTGCCTGCCGCGAACCGCACCGTTCGGGACGATCATAGTCCAAGCGGCGATGTCTGGCTGCACGTCGATCCCGGCGGGGCCTGGCGAACCTCGGCGCCGGCGAGCGACGCGGCGCGCGATCTCCTGGATCTCTATCTCCCTTTGCAGCTCGAATCCGATCTGGTCATCGGCCAGATCGGCCAGAGCCTGGACGGCCGCATCGCGACCGAGGACGGGCATTCGCACTACATCACCGGCCCCCAGGACATCCGCCGCCTGCATCGGCTCCGGGCCCTCGTCGACGCCGTCGTCGTCGGCGCCGGCACCGTCGCGGCGGACGACCCCCGCCTCACCGTGCGGCAGGTGGAGGGCGACAACCCGGTCCGCGTCGTCGTCGACCCGAACGGCCGCCTCGGCGACGATCGCGCGGTGTTTCGCGACCGGGCGGCGCGGACCGTGGTCGTCCGCCGCGGCCCCGCCGGTCGAACCGGCGCCCCGCCGGCACGGGACATCCTGGTGCTGCCGGGCGACGACGCGTCCGGCGGCGGCAGCGTCGCCCCGTCCGCGATCGTCGCCGCCCTCCGCGCGCAGGGCCTGTCGCGGATCCTCGTCGAAGGGGGCGGGGTGACGGTCTCACGATTTCTCGGCGCCGGCGTGCTGACCCGCCTGCACGTCACCGTCGCGCCGCTCATCATCGGATCGGGCCGCCACGCCTTCACCCTGCCGCCCGTCCCCTCGCTCGACCGCGCCCTGCGCCCCCCGTGCCGGCGGTTCGAGCTCGGCGACGACGTGCTGTTCGACCTCGATCTGCGCTGATTCGCCGACAGCGAAGCCCGCAACCGCCCCGCGGTCTCATGACGGGCTCCGCCGTTCGGCGGCATGTTCGCGTCGAAGACCGACGGCCAGGAACAGCGCGCCGGGCAGGCTTCCCACCAGCACCAGGAGCCCGTAGGCGACCGAGACGACGACGCCGTCGGCCGCGGTCAACCCCACCGCGCCCCAGAGGACGGCGGCCGCCCCTTCGCGCAGCCCCCATCCGGCCACCGTGACCGGAACCAGCATCGACATCAGGACGGGGGCGACCAGCGGCAGCAGGACCGGCAGCGGCGTCTCGACCCCCACCGCTCTCGCCGCCAGGAGATAGGTCGCCAGATACGTCGCCACGACCACCGCGGCGCTGACGAGTTGGGCCGCGAACGCACCGGGCGTCAGGTGGGCGGCGCCGACCTCCGCCAGGACCGGGCCGAACAGCGACCATCCGGACGACTGGCGGCGCATCCACACGGCCATCGTGACGACGAGACCCACCGCCAGCAAACCGGCCCCGATCATGACCGGCCGGGACCCGGGGGCCACGGTGACCGGCAGGAAGAGCAGGGAGACCCCGGCCACCGTCGTCATCACCGCCTGAGCCGACAGGCGCTCGAACACCACCGCCCGTACCGCCGGCCCCCCCGGGGCCTGCACCCGGACCTGCAAGCGCACCTGGCGCCAGGCCCGGGCCACGTCGCCGAGGACGCCGCCGGGAAGGACCTGATTGAGGAAGATCGACAGGTAGTACTCGCGCCAGGCGACCGGCCACGCGAGGTCGACACCCAGGCGGCGGGCGGTGAAGCTCCAGCGCCAGGCGAGCACCGCCACCTGCACCCCCGAGACGGCGAGCGCCGCCAGCACCCACGACGGCCGCATGGACGCCAACCGCGATGCCACCGCGCCGGCGTCGAGCCACGCGGCGAGACCGGCCAGCAACCCGAGGCTGACCGCCGCCCGCAGAAAGAGCGGGAGGCGTCCCGGATCGCGCCGCGGCAGCTCGGTCGCCGGCAGCCCGCCCCCGCTCATGCGGGACCACCCGGCAGCGCGAGCAGATCGCGGTGCCCGACCGTCACCCGGAACGACCCGCGGGACACGGCCGCCCGGCGGCGCAGCGCCCACGCTTCGATGCGAGCCGCGTGTTCGGGCCGGAGCCCGGCCGCCGCCTCCGCCCATCCCTCGACGAGCCGGTCCGCCAGCGGGCGGTCGGGGGCATCGAGCCGCCAGCCGCTCCCGGCGAGCCAGGTGCGATACCCCGCCTCGCCGAAGAGACGCGCGGCGAGGAGGGCGGCCGTGGGTCCCAGGGCCGGGCCGAACCCCTTGTCGACCCGCTGGTGCCGGTTGACGGCGCCCCACACCAGACCGTCGTCGGGGTCGCGGTCGACCTCCCATCCCGTCGCCGATTCCTTCATCCACTGCACCTCACCGTCGTACGTCAACGCGAAGTACGCGCCGCAGGCGGTATCCGCGCAGCCGCGCACGAGTCGCGCCAGCCACGATTCGGAGACCAGATCCAGCAGCGCCGAGGCGGTCACCAGGTTCGCCCCCGCGATGACGTCGAGCCCGTCCGCCGCGAGGTCCCGGGACACGGCGGTCACCGTGTCGACCTCGGGAGGCGTCTCGAGGCGTTGCAGCCGGGCCACGTGCGTCGGATCGTGATCCACCAGCGTCCACCGCTGCCCCGGCGGCAGCCGCGGGGCCAGGTACCGCAGGTTGGCGCCGGTCCCGCTGCCGAGGTCGACCACCCGGGTCCAGCCGCGCCGCCGCCACGCGGCGTGCAGCCGTTCCGGCAGCATCGGGGCGCGCGCCCGCCGGTCCGCCGGCTCGCGCAACGCCAGCCAGTCGGCGTCAAACGTCTCCATCGGGCGTCAATTCCAGTACCGCGTCGGCGAAGCGGCGGACGGCTTCCGGCCAGTCCGGCAATCGCCGGGCATGGCGGCGAGCCGCCGCCGCCAGAGACTGACGGCGCTCGGCGCCGTCCGGTTCGATGAGCAGACGGCGCAGCGCGCCGGTCAGCGCCGCCTCGTCGCCGGGAGCGACGAGCACCCCCGCATCGGCCGGCACGGTGTGGGGAATCGCCCCGCCGGTGGTGCTGACCACGGGAAGCCCCCGCGCCGTCGCGTCGGCCAACGCCATGCCGTATCCCTCGTAGTACGAGGGCAGCACGAACAGCGAGGCCCGGTGATACAGACGGTCGAGCTCGGCCGCATCGCACTCGCCGGCGAATCGGAGCCGGTCGGCGAGCCCGGCCCCACGGGCGAACGCCGTGACCTGCGCCGCGTAGTCCGGATCCCGTTCGAGGCTGCCGGCGCAGACGCAGAGCCACGGCAGCGCGGCGAGCCGGGCCAGGGCCTCGGCCAGCACCTGCTGGCCCTTGCGCGGCGTCACCGCCCCCACCGACAGCAGCAGCGGGCGATCCCCCGGGGCGGGGCCGGCGGCGGGACGCACGGGGTCGGTCCCGGGACAAACCGCGCGCACCCGCGCCGGGGCCACGCCGTAGGCCTCGAGCCGCCGCGCGGTGAACGCGCTGGTGACCAGCACGCCGGCGCACGCGGCCAGCGCCTCCCGTTCCAGGGCGGCCAGCTGCGCGCGCCGGGACGCATCCAGCCCGGTCTCGTCCGCCAGCGGATGATGCACCAGGGCCAGAATGCGCAGCCGCGCGCGCTCGGCGTGGACCGGGGCGGGGAGCCCGCCGAGGGCCAGCCCGTCTATCAGCACCCGGGCGCCGTCGGGAAGGCCGGCCAGCGCCGCGGCCATCCGCGCGCGGGTGCGGACGTCGGCGGCCGGAAAGATGCCGGACACGCTGTGCACGTCGACCTGCCAGCCTCGGGCGCGCAGCCCCTCGACCATCCGGCGGTCGTAGATGTAGCCCCCGGTCTGCTGGTCGAGGGGGCCGGGGACGACGACGTGCAGTCGGCTCGCGGTCACACGGCGCCTTCGTAGCTGCCCCAGGCGACGTGCGACTCGCGCAGCGTGACGCAGATGGCGGTCAGGCCGCGCGCACCCGGCCCCAGACGCCCGTCGCGCGCGCCCCGCGCAAGCTCGTCGAAGATGAACCGGGCCAGGAACTCGGTCGTCGTGTTCCGCCCCGCGAACGCCGGCTCGTCGTCGAGATTGCGGTAGTTCAGGTCCGCGAGGACCGCGGCCAGGCACTGGCTCGCCAACCCGATGTCCACCACCAGGCCGTCGTCGTCCAGCTCGGCCCGGCGGAAGGTGGCGTCGACGACGTAGGTCGCCCCGTGCAGGCGCCGGGCCGGACCGAAGACCTCGCCCTCGAAGCTGTGGGCAATCATGAAGTGGTCGCGAACGTTGAGGCTGTACATGGTTTGCAGGAACGGGGTTTACAGGGCCGACAGGGTCAATAGCGAATGCGATGGCAGAGAGTGTCCCCGGGCGCGCGGCTGACGCGCGCCATGACGTTCGGCAGCTCCTCGAACCGGTCCTCCCCGGTGATCAGCGCATCGAGGCGGGCGTCGCCCAGCAGCGTCATGGCCAGGGCCAACCGGCGTGCATGGTCCCACCGCGGCGTGCGGGCGGCGGCGAGGCGGCCGACCTGGCTGCTCCGCACCGTGAGCCGCCGGGCGTGGAACGCTTCGCCCAACGGCAGCGGCACCGAGCGGTCGCCGTACCAGCTCGCCTCGACGATGACGCCCTCCACCCCCGCCGCCGCGAGGGCGGTGACCAGTCCGTCCGGGTGCCCGCTGGCGTGGATGACGAGGTCGGCATCGGCCCGCTCCGGCGCCGTGGTGCGAAACGGGATCTCGAGCGCCGCAGCGACCGGCGCCCGCGCGGGGTTCGGATCGACCAGGGTCAGCGCGGCCCCCGGCATCGCCCGACACAGCCATGCGCAGAGCAACCCCACCACCCCTCCGCCCACGACGACGATCCGGTCGCCGACGACCGGGCGGGCGTCCCACAGCACGTTCACCGCGGTCTCCATGTTGGCGGCCAGCACCGCGCGGCCCGGCGGGACCCCGGCCGGCACGCGGGTCACCGCGCCCCGCGGAACCGTATAGCGATCCTGGTGGGGATGGAGACAGAAGACCACCTGTCCTTCGAGATCGTCCGGACCCTCGATCACCGTGCCGACGCTGCTGTAGCCGTACTTGACGGGACCGGGAAACTCTCCCTCCTGGAACGGCGCCCGCATCGCCTGATACTGTGAGGATGGCACCTCGCCGCGGAACACCAGCGCCTCGGTTCCGCGGCTGATGCCCGAGTACAGGGTGCGGACCGACACCTCGTGATCCTGCCGCGGGGGCAGGCACGCGCCGACGATGGCGCCGCGGCCGGGCGCCTCGATCCAGAACTGACGTGCGTTGATTGACTCTCCCATGGCGAGTCCGGCGCCGACACCTTATCAGACCATGCCGGCCACGAAGTCCCGCGCCCTCCCCGACATACCCGTTCACGACCGGCGCCGCGTGGCAGCGGAGCTGGCCGCCGGCTTGGTGCCGTTGCTGCTCGTCGCCGGGGCCACCGCCCGCCGGCTCGAGCTGCCGCGCGACTACCTGCTGACCGCGGTGGCCGCCTACGGTCTCTTCGCGGCTGCCGTCCAGAGCCTCCTGCCGGCCCAGCCCTGGCCCGGGCTGGGCCCCGCCAACCGAATCACCGCAGGCCGCGGCACGCTGGTCGTCTCGCTGGCGGCGCTCGTGCTGCACGCGCAAGGCCTGTCGAGCACCGGCCCCTGGTGGATCATCGGCCTGGCGACGGCCGCCCTGTGCCTCGACGGCGTCGACGGGCTGGTGGCGCGGCGCACCGGCACCGGCACCGACTTCGGCGCCCGCTTCGACATGGAGCTCGACTCGTTCCTGATGCTGGTGCTGGCCGCGCTGGTGTGGCGGAGCGGGCGGCTCGACGCCTGGGTCCTGCTGCTCGGCGCGCCGCGCTATCTGTTCGTGGCGGCCGGCCGCGTCCGGCCGTGGCTGCGGGCTCCCCTGCCGCAACGGCTGCGCCGCAAGGCGGGGTGCGTCGCCCAGGGCGTCGCCCTCGTCGTCTGCCTCGCCCCGATCGTCCCGGCGGGGCTCGCCGCCGCCGCGGCAGCCTTCACCCTCGTCCTGCTGATCGGTTCGTTCGCGGTGGACGTCCGCTGGCTGTTCGTGCACCGGCTGGAGGAACCTTCGTCAGACCGGGGCGCGTGAGACCGTCACCGGACGCCGGGTCCGCGCCGCGATTCAAGGCTCGTCGTCCAGACGCCGCCAGCGCAGCGTCCCGTAGTTGCCGAACGGCTCCCCGTCGACGGACATCCGCATGCGGACGTCGTAGTGGAACGGCGACAGCATGAACGTGCGGCCGGCGAGCCGGACCCGGCTCCCCTGCCGCATGATCGGCGCCGCCTCCCAGTGGTGGGAGAAGTAGCCGCCGGGGTCGCCGCCGAGCCGGCCGACCTTGAGGAGGTCGAATCCGCGGCTGTCCTCCTCGAGCCGCACCAGGTACTTCATGCGCCGGTCGTACACCAGGATGGACTCGACGGTCACGTCGCCGTCGAAGGTGGACGCCTCGATGGTGCTGGCGTAGGTGCATCCCTCCACGTGCCGCACCGTCTCGGTCCCCACGAACTCGCTCGACTCGGCCAGCGGCGAGTCGGGCAGCACGCCCTCGACCTCCCAGCTCCCGACGAAGTAGTGCGGATCGAACGGGGCGGGGTCGTCGCCCGCGTTGTCGCCTTCGACCCCGAGGGTCGGCCGACGCAGGGCGTTGAGCCGGGCGATGACATCGAGCTCCTGCTCGGTCAGGCACTGGCCGGCCACCTCGGTCTCGCCCGGCTGGAGCTTGACGATGGGCTCGGCCTCCAGCTCGCGGGGAGTCTGCGCCGCGGCCGCCGCCGCGACGGCCAGGAGCAGGCACACCGATAGGACCACGTTCCGCATTGATGTCTCCTGTCGCCCCCGCTGGGATCGGCGGGGATCTGGAAGCCCGTGGCGAGAACCCCGCGGTTTCGTCACGGGCTCTTGGGGAACGGGACGGGGGCGGCGCGATCGGCCGCCCCCGTCCTGCTCCGACGTGACCCGCGCCTGGCCCGGAGAGCGCCGCCGGCGGCTCGGCCGCCGCCTCGAGGCGCCGCCGCCCCAACCGACCCGGCCAGGGAGTCGCCGCCTCCTTGCCGGAGGCGGCACCGTTCTCCGGCGCAGACTCCTAGTCGTCGTCGGCCGGGGTTTCGTCGACCAGCGTGTACGTGACGCTGGTCAGGTACATGTCGTCCCAGCTCTGCTCCGACCAGTAGACCTCCTTGTGCGGAGCCGGGTTGCGCCGGTTGTTGCGCGAGTTGTCGTAGCGGGCGACCGACTTCACGGTGCTGCCCGCCGGGACCCGGATCGGCTCGGCCAGCTCGTACCGGAACTGCCAGTCGAAGTCGTAGTTGGGGACCCGCAGCAGCACTTCCTCGCGGCCGTCGGGATACGTCAGCACCCAGGTGAAGTCCTTGCCCCGGACGTGGGCGTGGACGAACATCGACTGGATGACCGCGTCGTTCCGGAAGCCCCCGATGCCCGTCACCGTCCAGTTCCCGTCGTTCGGGGGAATCGCGGCGAGCAGCGGGTTCAGCCCCTGTCCCACCTGCCGGGAGGAGGCGCGGGCGCGGCGTTCCTCGGGCGTCAACGGCGGCGGCGCGATCAGCTGCTCCCCTTCGGAGGTGATCTCGTTCAGGCTGAGGCTGCGGACGCGCTGCGTCCTCTCCTCGGTGGCCAGCCACGCCCCGATCGAGGGCCGCGCCGTCTCCGGCTTGCCGGTGGCCTGATAGTGCAGGTTCCAGATGACGTAGTCGAAGAGGTCGCCGCGGATCTCCCGCACCTGACCGGGCCGGGCCACGTCGGCCCCGACGCCGGGAATGTACGCGCCGAAGCCGGCGCGCTGCGCCGCGGCCTCCTCGCGGGCCTCCGGGCTCAGCTCACGACGCTGGACCCGGCCGTCCGCGGTCAGCCTCGCCACCTCTTCGGCATCGACGTTCGGATCGCGAACCGGAACGTAGTCGACTGCGGGGCCCCCCGGCCACGCCGATCCCCGGCCGAGCACCATGCCCGTCGGCATGTTGACGAGGCCGGTGGTGATGTGATGCGTCGCCGCGTAGTTCCCGGGCCGCACCTGCGTCGCCGACACCACCATCGCGTCGTCGAACGGCAGCGGCGTGTACAGGTTGAAGTTCGGCGTCTCCCCCTCCGCGTCGACCTGCCACGCGATCGGGAACTCGATGACGTAGTCCGGCTCCTGCCCCGACGGGTGGCTCCAGCCCGCGGCCGAGAACCGGGGGGCGGCGGGGGCCGGTCCGGCTCCCTCCGGGGCTCCGCCGTCCGCCCACGCGACGATGGTCGCGATCTGCTCGTCGCTCAGGCTCATGTCGTTCGAAAACTTGCCGAACCGCGGGTCGGCGAACCACGGCGGCATCTCGCGCGCCTCGACCTTCGCCTTGATCGCGCGCGCCCAGGGGCGCGCCTCGCGGTAGGACAGCAGCGACATCGGCGCCACCTGATTCGGCCGGTGACAGCTCGCGCAGTTCTCGAGCAGGATGGAGCCGACGTGCTCGTTGTAGGTCGGGGTTTCCGCCGCCGCGCCTTCCGCCGCCGCGCCGCCGGCGCCCGCCAGCGACAACCCGACGATACCCGCCGCCACGATCATTGAACGCATGGTCGATGTCTCCCTGTTCACGAATTCCGGATGGTGCGTCCGGACCCCCGCCTGCACCGTCATCGCCGTCCTCCCCGCAACCGTTGCCGGGGCCTGCGCGTTTCTGAACTCCAGCCCCGTAAGGTCGCGCTAGCGGGCAGCGGGGGCGACCGGCGGCGCCGACCCGCCGAGGAACAGCCGCTCGCCGCCGGCGAGCTCGAAGTTCCTGCCCACACCCTTGGGGGTCCCGTCCTTGGCGTAATAGCCCTCGACGGTCAGCTCGATCCCGATCTCGAGGGTGTTCTTCGTGACCCCGTTCCGGATCAACTCGTTCGGGCTCCCACCTTCGATCATCCACCGCACCGGGGTCCCGTCCTCGTCCTCGATGTCCATGTGGAACCAGGAGTGCGGGTTGATCATCTCCCACCGGACGAGCGTGCCGGTCAGGGTCAGCGGCTTCTCGATGTCGAACTCGGCCGAAAAGGCATGATGGGTCGACACCGGAGCGGCTGCGAGCAGGACTCCGACACCGACGACGACACAAGCGAGCTTCGTACGCATGGGGACTCCCTCCTGAACGTTACCGGCCGGCATCCTCGGGTTGCTTCCGGAGGTGCCCGTAGATCAGATCCTCCACGAACTCGACGCACCGGAATTCCAGAACGCGCGCATTCTCTTCGACCCGTCGATACAAAGGCATCCGCATCGTCCAGGGCCGGGTGAAGACGTTCGGGTCTTCGAGGGTGACCTCGTACCAGAGCGTGTCCGGACTCCGCGGCGTGATGCGCTCCACCACGTGCAACGCTTCACTGTGAAAGTTCCCGGACTGATCGAACCAGGTCCGGCCGTTGAACCCGGTGGTGTCGACGACGAGCGTGTCGCCGTCCCAGTGCCCGTTCGACCATCCCATCCAGCTGTCGGCCGGGGCGTCCATCTGGTCCTCCATGTACACCGTGCGCACCGCGCCGGCGAACTCGTGGAGGATCATGATGTGGCCGCGGCTCTGAATGATCTGCACGGGAAACGGCATGTACATGCCGCGCGGCACCCCCGGCAGGTAGCACTTGATGGCGGGGTCGCGGTCGAGCCGGTTCGCGCGGTTCTCGTTCCGTTGCGCCAGCGCGTCGGGCCGATACGGGATCGCATCGCCGTCGATGACCCCGAGACCGCCCGGCACCGCCGACAGCGCCCCCAGCTCGCGCACCACGCTCGGCCCCGCCGAGTGCGGCTCGACGTCCCAGTGGGCGGAGTTCATCGCCTGCCAGATGCCGTTGAGGTCCGGGTTGCCGTCAGGCGTCCGGGGCGCCCGGTACTCCGAAGTCTGGCCCATCGCGGACGCTGCCGCCAGCGCGACCAGGGCCGCCAACGTCATCGTCGCTACACGAGTGCGCATCGCCATGTCACCTGTCCCTGGCAGCCCGCGGCGAACTCCCCGCTGCATTCGAGCGGCGATGTATCCCACCTGACTGCGTTGTTCGGACGGACTGCGTGCAGTCCGCGGTTGCCATATGCCCAATACGCGCCTTGTCAGGCACGGGCGCTCTTCAGCCCGCCGGCGCACTCGCCACTCTCGGTGCAACGCGGGGCTTCACCGCGGGCTGCCGGACTGCTCCGCCTCCTCGGCGGCGAGCCGCTCTTCCAGGCGGGCGCCGACCAGCGTGTTGTAGAGCCCGTAGTTGCCCTCGTGGCAGGCGAACTCGAACAGCGGCCCCCGCGTCCTCTGCATCAGGTTCTCGGCCGTCCACGGGCGATCCCAGCTCCCCGGATCGTCGACCGTGAACCGGTACTCGATCACGTCGTCGGAAACCCGGGTGAAGCGCTCGGTCACCTTCATGCGGTCCCCGGACCCCTGGAACGGGTTCTTGCCGTTGAAGTTGGTGGCCTCCACGACGAGGGTGTCGCCGTCCCAGCGCCCCCGCGACAGCCCGATCCACTGCTGGACCCCGGCCGGGGGCGCCGCCGGATCGTCGAGCGGGATGATCCGCACGTCGTGAATCATCTCGGAGAGGATCATCACGTGGTCGGCCGCCTGCACGATGTGGTAGTTGGCGTTGTACCCGCTGGGCATCAGCGGCGGGCCGACCCCGCGCATGATGATGCACCGGTCGTCGAGCTGGTTGGCCTCGGCCGAGTCCCACCGCCCCCCGAGCCGGGCCTGCGCCTCGGACCGCTCCGCCGCCCGGCGCTCTCCGTCGGCGTTGACCGGCGGCAGCCGTCCGTCCGGGGGGTCGACGACCATCGAAGTGCGGAGGTTCTGCGCCCGCGCCGACTGGCTGCGATCGAGCCCGAACTGGGTGAAGTCGTAGTGGACGTCGGGAATGGTGCCGGGCTCGGTCTGCGCGCTCTCCCGGCCGGCGGCGCCGCTCTCGATCAGGGCCAGCTCCTCCGGGGTGTAGAACGCACCCGTCACCCCTTCCCGCCGCTCGAGCGGCGTGTAGGTCTGGTTCGACCAGAACCCCTGCAGATCCGGGTGGCCGTCCCGTGTCCGGGGCACCTGGTACGATTCCTCCGCCTGGCCCGATCCGGCCGGTTCCTGCGCGGCGGCCCGGCCCGGCGCCGCCAGCGCCAACCCGAGCACGACGACCGGCCAGCCGCCGGCCATGATTCGACGAGGCATCTGAACGCTCCTTCATCCGCGCGCCACCTGCCGATCTCGATGCACGCGGGTCACGAACCACGGCAATTATCACCCAATACGGCGCCGCCCGCGAAACCAAATCTCGGCCCGCTCTCGTCCCGGCTCCGCCGCCGTCGGGCGGGCCGTGCTACCATGCGGGCATTGATGCACGCGCCAGGCTCCGCGAGCCTCGCCTCTTCCGGCCGAACGCGGCGGTCCTCGCCACCGGCTCCATTCCACGCCGAGTTCCATTCCAACGCGTGCAACCGGTTGCGGAGGGTCGGTTTCCCACTCATCGGTCCACCCGGGGTTGACGAATCGTCCCTCACGTACGGCGGACGGTTCCCCGGTATAATGAGTAGCGGACATGGCTGACACTCCGGGCGATGCGCCCCTGAACGAGAAGCCGGCCCACGCGACGGTTCCCGTCGCCGGCGACGGTGATCGTGCGACGACCGCGGACGGCGAGGCGCTGAAGCTGGTGGTGCCGGCCGGAACCGCGGTTTCCGGGGGGACGGTACTGGCGTCGTTGCGCAACTGGAACCGTCGCCGGCGGTCGCGAAAGCAGGGTGACGAGGATGGCTCGCCCGCCGCCGAGGCCCTGGACACCGCGCAATCGCCGTTGCGTTCGGCTACCGGTGCGCCGGTCGACGGCGCTACGGACGCAGAGACGGCGGAGTCTTCCGGAACCGAGGCCCGGCCGGCCGCGCACCCGACACCGTCTGCGGCCGGGGACGATCCGGACCTCGCTGCGGATGCGACCCGCCCGGCGGCGGCCGAAGCCAACGCGATGAGCCCGAGCGCCGATACCGAGCCCCTTCCGGCCGATACCGAGCCCCTTCCGGCCGATACCGAGCCCCTTCCGGCCGATGCTGCGAACCGTCCGCCGGGGACGGCGGACGACCCGCTGTGGCGGGAGCACCTCACCCCCGCCGCGAACCGCGACCCCATTGCCGAGCGCCGCGCCGCGGCCCGGCGGGGCGGCGGCCAGGATCGGGTCGACGCTCAGCATGCCCGCGGCAAGCTGACCGCGCGCGAGCGCATCAAGCGCATGCTCGACGCCCAGTCCTTCGAGGAGCTCGCCCCGTACGTCGAGCATCGTCACGCCGGCTTCGGGCTCGAGAAGAACCGGCACGCCGGGGACGGCGTCGTCACCGGGTTCGGTCTCATCGACGGCCGGCGCGTCGCCATCTTCGCGCAGGACTTCACGGTGCTCGGCGGATCGTTCTCCGAGGTCCACGCCCTGAAGGTGGGACGGTTGCTCGAGGCGGCCACCAGCAGCGGGTTGCCGATCATCTCGCTGCTCGACTCGGTCGGCGCCCGCATCCAGGAAGGCGTCTGGAGCCTCGCCGGGTTCGGCGACCTGTTCTGGCGCAACACCCAGGCGAGCGGCGTGGTGCCGCAGATCAGCCTCATGCTCGGGCCGTGCGCGGGTGGCGCGGTCTACTCGCCGGGACTGACCGACTTCGTCGTGATGACCCGCGGCAACAGCTTCATGTTCATCACCGGGCCGGACGTCATCCAGACCGTCACCGGCGAAGAGGTCGACGTCGAGACCCTCGGCGGGGCCACCACCCACGCCGCCGGTTCGGGCGTCGCGCACTTCGTGTCGGACGACGAGAACGGCGCGTTCGCGCTGACCCGGCGGCTGCTGGGATACCTCCCGTCCAACAACGTGGACGATCCGCCGACGCTGCCGCCGGACGACGATCTGATTCCCGACACGGCGGCCCTCGACGGGCTCGTTCCGGAATCGGCCGAGCTGTCGTACGACATCCGGGACGCCATCGGCCTGATCGCCGACCGCGACTCGTTTCTCGAGGTGCAGCCGGACTTCGCGCCGAACGCGGTCATCGGATTCGCCCGGCTCGGCGGCCGGGTGGTGTCGTTCGTGGCCAATCAGCCGGCGCACCTCGCCGGGGTCCTCGACATCGATGCCTCGGACAAGATCGCACGGTTCATCCGGTTCTCGGACGCGTTCAACATCCCGATCGTGACGCTCGTCGACTGCCCCGGCTTCCTCCCCGGCAGCCTGCAGGAGCGCCAGGGCATCATCCGTCACGGCGCCAAGATCGTGTACGCCTATTCGGAAGCGACCGTACCGAAGATCTCGGTCGTGTTGCGCAAGGCCTATGGCGGCGCCTACATCGTGATGAGCAGCAAGATGATCCGCACCGACGTGTGTCTCGCTTGGCCGACGGCCGAGATCGCGGTCATGGGTCCGAAGGGCGCCGTCAACATTCTGTATGCCCGGCAACTCGCGGCGACCGATCCGGCCGAACGGGAGGCCGAGCGGACCCGGCTCGAAGATGCGTTCCAGGAGAAGTTCAACTCACCGTTCGTGGCCGCGGCGGCCGGGCACATCGACAACGTGATCTATCCGCGCGAAACCCGGGCGCGGGTCACGGCGGCGCTCGACTTCCTCAAGGACAAGCAGACCACCACCGTGCCGAAGAAGCACGGAAACATCCCGCTGTAATGCTCTCCCAACTCGAGACGGTGCTGGAGATCTCCGCCTACGGCACCGTCATCCTGTTTGCGGCGCTGGCCGGACTTCTGGGCCTGATGTACCTGCTGACCGCGCAGTGGCCGGCCCGGGCCGCGCGATGGCTGCTCGAGACGGTCCCCGGCTCCGAGCCGGCGACGTTGGGACGGGTCACCGACACCGAGCGGGAGCGGCGCCTGCGCGCCGTCGCGATCGCGGTGGCGGTGGCCCGGGCGACCGACGCGCCGTCGGCGGCCGTGCCGGACAGGACCCCGTCCCAGTGGCGGTACGTGTACCTCGCACGGCGCCTGGGTGGCCAGGCGCCTCGGGCGAGGGCGCGATCGTGAGCCGCTATCGAGTCACCGTCGACGGCCGGCGGTACTACGTCGAGATCGACGACCCGCAGGCGCGCCCGGTCAGGGCGACGGTGTCCGGCGCGAGCTATTCGGTCGACGTGGAGCCGTCCGACAGCACCGACGTCCCGCTGAGCGCCCCGCCGCCGCGCACGGCGGGAATACGGCAGTCGGCCCCGGCCGGCGCGCCGGCGGCGGCCGTCGCCCCGGGCGATCCGGACCGGATGATCGCCCCGATTCCGGGAGTGGTCGCCTCGATTGCCATCGCGGCCGGGCAGGCGGTCGCCCGCGGCGACGAGTTGCTGACCCTCGAGGCCATGAAAATGATGAACGTCATCCGGTCGCCGCGAGACGGCCGGATCGACACCGTGCACGTGGCCCAGGGCAGCCGGGTCGCACAGGGCGAGCCGCTGATATCCTTCGTGCCCTGAGGCTCACGCGACCACCGGTTTTCCAGGCGCACCGCACGCACCTCGGTGGCGGGCCCCGGTCTTCATGATTCCATCGATTGCCCCCGAAGCGCTGTTGATGTTCGCCATCGGCGGACTCCTGATCTATCTGGCGATCGGAAAGGAGTACGAGCCGACCCTGCTGCTTCCCATCGGCTTCGGAGTGCTGCTCGGCAACCTGCCGAACTCGCCGATGAACCAGCCGGGCGGCATGCTCCACCTGCTGATCGAGTTCGGCATCGAAACCGAGCTGTTTCCGCTCTTCATCTTCATCGGCATCGGGGCGATGATGGACTTTCGCCCGCTGCTGTCGCAGCCGATGTTCGCGCTCCTCGGGGCCGCCGGCCAGCTCGGCATCTTCGCCACCCTCATTCTCGCCACCGTCTTCGGGTTCCCCCTGAACCAGGCGGCCTCGATCGCCGTGATCGGCGCCATCGACGGCCCCACCAGCATCTACGTCTCGTCCCTGCTCGCCCCGGAGCTGCTGGCGCCGATTGCCGTCACCGCCTACTCCTACATGAGCCTGGTGCCGATCATCCAGCCCCCGCTGATGCGGCTGTTCACCACGAGGTCGGAACGCCGCATCCGCATGGAGTACGCGCCGCGTCCGGTCCCGCGCGGCGCGGTCATCGCCTTCCCCATCGTGGTGACGATCGTGGTCGGCTTTCTGGTGCCGCCCTCGGCGCCGCTCGTGGCGACGCTGATGTTCGGCAACCTGTTGAAGGAATCGGGCGTCGTCGCCCAGCTCGCGAGCACCGCGTCCAACGAGCTCGCCAACCTGTCGACGATCTTCCTCGGACTCACCGTCGGCAGCCTCATGCAGGCCGACACGTTCCTGCAGACGCAGACCCTGTTCATCCTCGGTCTGGGGCTCTTCGCGTTCGCGCTCGACACCATCGCGGGAATCCTGTTCGGCAAGATGCTCTGCGCGGTGACCCGCGGCAAGGTCAATCCCCTGGTGGGCGCGGCCGGCATCAGCGCTTTCCCCATGAGCGGGCGGCTCGTACAGCGGGTGGCGCAGGAAGAGGACTTCACCAACCACGTCCTGATGCACGCGATGGGCGCCAACACCGCGGGCCAGCTCGGCTCGGTCATCGCCGGCGGCGTCCTGCTGACGCTCTACGGGATATTCGGCTAGGAGCCAGCGCCGCAGGAGTTTCGGGCCAGCGACTTCAAACGCGACCGTAGGGTCGCGCCAGCCCGGAAATCGTCGCCGAACGCGACCGCGGGGTCGCGCTGCGGCCTCCGATTGCCGCCCCGCCAATCCTGCCTCCAGCCCGCCGTCGGGCGTCTTTCGGTGTAAGCTACATCGATCGGAACGTCCAGAAAGGGGATCCTGCATGCGCCAGCACTCATTGCTCAAGACGGTCTGCGCCTCCGCCCTCGCGGTAGCCGTGGCGGTGATCGCGCTCGACGGGCAGTACAGCCTCACCGTCAATCGCGATCGGCTGATCAACGCCCAGAACGAGCCGCAGAACTGGCTCCTCATGAACGGCGACTACACCTCGACCCGCTACTCGAGGCTCACCCAGATCGACCGCGACAACGTCGGCGACCTCCGCATGGTGTGGGCCCTGGCCCTCGGCGGCATGCAGGACACCGGGCGCAACGGCCCCGAGAGCGAGCTCAACCCGCTCGTCGACAACGGCTTCATGTACACGAGCGACGGGTGGGGGACCGTCTACAAGATCGACGCCCGCAACCCGAACTACGGCGACCTCGTCTGGATCGCGGACCCCGGCGTCGACCACGAGGGCAACACCTCGCGCTCTCGCGGCATCGCCCTCTGGGAGGACCGGGTGCTGGCGAACCTGCCGGACGGGCGGGTCATCTCCATCGACCGCGACAACGGCGAGATCATGTGGGACGTGGAGATCGCGGCCACCAACGAGTTCGGCCGCCGCGAGCGGTTCCTGACCGCGCCGGTGGTCGCCGAAGGCAAGGTCATCGTGCACAACGGGGCCGGCGACGGCGGCACCCGGGGCTGGGTGGCGGCCCTCGACGTCGACACCGGCCAGGAGCTGTGGCGCTGGTACGTCGTGCCCGAGCCGGGCCAGCCCGGCAGCGAGACCTGGACGGACGACCACAACGCCTGGAAGACGGGCGGCGGCGGCATCTGGCAGACCGGATCCTACGACCCCGAGACCAACCTCTACATCGTCGGCACCGGCAACCCGTTCCCCGGCTACGACGCCGAGTTCCGCCCCGGCGACAACCTCTACACCAACAGCGCCGTCGCCCTCGACATCAACACGGGCGAGCTCGCCTGGCACTTCCAGTACACCCCGAACGACTCGTGGGACTACGACGAGGTCGGCGTGCACATGTTGTACGACCTCGAGATCGACGGGCGCATGCGCAAGATCGTCTCCCACTACGGGCGCAACGGGTTCTTCTACACCCTCGACCGCACCGACGGCAGCTTCATCCGCGGCGCGAAGTACGTCAACGACCTGAACTGGACGGCGGGGCTCAATCCGGTGACCGGCAAGCCCGTCGAGTACGACCCCAACCTCGACGTGCAGATCTACAACCCCGAGGCCCGCGCCATGCGCAGCGACCGTGACGAGATGAAGCGGGCCTGCCCGACCTGGCACGGCGGGGTCGCCCACCAGCCGATGGCCTACAACCCCGTGAAGCACATCGCCTACGGCGTCGGCACCGAGGGCTGCTTCGAGCAGACCGGCGCGGCCATGGTCGCCGCCTCGCCCGCCGGCGACATCGATCGCCAGCGCAGCGAGCGCCGCCAATACAACAGCGACCTCTACTACGGGGCCGTCACCGCGTTCGACGCGGTGGACCACGAGGTGCTCGGCAAGGCGGTGACGGAGATCGAGATCCGGTCGGGGATTACCGCCACCGCCGGCGGCCTTGTATTCACCGCCCTGCAGGACGGCTGGGTCGTGGCCTACAACGACGAGACCCTCGAAGAGCTGTGGCGCTTCAACGTCGGCACCCCGCTCAAGGGCGCCCCCGTCACCTACGCCATCGGCCCCACGCAGTACGTCGCGGTGCAGTCCAGCGGCCGCCACCTGCACCCGGTGAAGTACGACAACCTGGAGAACTCGAGCTACCTGTTCGTGTTCGCACTCGACCAGCGCTGACGGTTCGCACAGCTCTCCCCGGCCGGCCTGGCCGCCCGGGGAGAGCTGTGCAGGCAGTTCTGCCGGATGCTCCGACCGGGATGGGGGGGATTGCTCATCGCCATGTTCGCCGCTTCCCATTTCTAGTGACAATCGACCAAGTACCCCCCTCGGTCTGAACGTGACTGATGCGGCGAGGATTCTGGGCGTAGCCCGTCACACTCTCTCGCGAGTCGTGAACGGCCACGCGGCCATTTCCCCGCAGATGGCCATTCGGCTGGAGAAGGCGGGCTGGTCCAATGCCGAGTTCTGGCTGCGGCGACAGACCACGCACGATCTCGTGCAGGCGCGCAAGCGTAAACACCTGATCAACGTCGAGCGCTACCGGCCGCAGCCGACAGTGTGAAGCCGACGGCTGGCGTCGACATGCCAACACCTCTGGACGTAACGATGCATGTCCTTGCTTGCAGGAGTCTTGCAGTGGAACGTTTCTGGATGTTCCTGGTCTCGAGTTTGTTCGTTGCGGCGTGTGCTTCCGATTCTCCCCAGCCTTCTGGCGTCGAAACGGCGGCTCCCGGCCCGCCCGCGATTTCCGATCAGGGTCGGGCCGCGCTCGATGAGTTTCTCCGGGCGTCGGTGGCCGATGGGCGCGTTCCCAAGGTCGTGGCGATGGCCGCGAATTCCGATGAGGTCATATTCCAGGGGGCGTACGGAAAGCAGAGCGTTGCGGACGACGTCGACGTCGGCATCGACTCCATTTTCAACCTTGCATCGATGACCAAGCCGGTGACCTCTGTTGCGACGATGATGCTTGCCGAGGAAGGCGCCTTCGATCTGGACGATCCGGTGTCGATGTATCTCCCGGATCTGGCGGGACGCGACGTGGTGACCGAGGTCGACGAAGAGGAAGGGCTCTACCGGACCGAACCGGCCGATGGCGAGATCACGATCCGTCAGTTGTTGACGCACACCTCGGGCCTGGCCTACAACTTCTCGAACCCCACGATGCAGGCGATGATCGACATCAGCGGCGAGCCGAACGTCGTCAACCTGCCGCTGGTCGCTCATCCCGGCACGGCCTGGCACTATTCCGGGAGCACGGGAGTCCTGGGCAACCTGGTTTCGGAGATCAGCGGCATCCCGCTCGACGAGTTCCTCCACCGTCGAGTCTTCGAACCCCTCGGAATGGTCGATACGTTCTATCGCGTGCCCGACGACAAGCGCCGGCGCGTCGTCACGGTGCACCGCAAGGTGGATGGCGAGCTGGTAGAAGACGAAGTGCCGGAAACGGTGCAGTCCCGAGTGCGCGGCGACGGGGGTCTGTACGGGACTGCGCCCGACTACATCCGTTTCCTGCGAATGTTGCTGAATGGCGGCGAGCTCGACGGGACGCGTCTTCTCTCGCCGGATTCGGTAGAGACGATGCTCACCAACCAGATGGGCGATATCGTCGTTGAAACGCAAGTCTCGACGAATCCCGCGAGGTCTCTGGATTTTCCGATCGGGGCGGGGGCCGACAGGTGGGGGCTGGGCTTCCAGCTGACCGCAGAGGCCATGCCCGACATGCGGGCGCCCGGCAGCTACAGCTGGGCCGGCATCAACAACACCCACTTTTGGGGCGATCCCGAGCGCGAGATCGTCGCCGTCATCCTGATGCAGCAGCTTCCTTTCTACGGAGAGGACGCGATGGCGGTCTACGGAGAATTCGAGCAGCGTGTCAACAGAAACCTGGTTCCATGACAGCCCGTGGTGGAAGTCCCCGCTGCATTCGAGCGGCGATGCATCCCGCCTGACTGCGTTGTTCGGACGAACTGCGTAGCAGTCCGCGGTTACATATGCGGCAGCCTACTCGGCTGCGCCCAGCCGCACCGGCATGGTCATCGCGCCGTTCCCGGCCGTGTCCCAGGCGGCGAACCGGACCCAGGCCTGACCCCTGGCATCGAACGGAATCGTGAAGGTGTGGCGGCCGAACGCCGGGAGGTCCGAGGCCGGAACCTCGTGCGTCGTGGTCCGCGCACCGTCCCCGACCACCACCTCGGCGAATGCCAGCGGAAAGGTCCACTCGACCTCGGCGACCAGCCGCCTGTCGGCGCCGCGTCCCTCGTAGCGGTGCGCCGGGATCAGCACCTCGCCCGACGTCACGAAGTAGTCGCCGCGCGCGAGCGCGTCGATGACCGGCGTGTAGTCGCCGGGGGCCGGGAGGTCGCCGATCCGCAGGTAGCTGACCGGGCCGTTCGCGTAGACGTCGTCACCGGGGGCCTTGGCATAGGTCTCGGTGATCGCCAGCAGCGCCTTCGGCCGCAAGGCGGTCCCGGCGATCCAGTTGTTCATGTCGTCGAGCAGCGGGATGACCCTCTTGCCCGAGAGCCGCCGTTCCGACAGGTCGGACCCCATGCCCCACCGCCAACCCACGCCCCGATACCGGTCGTGCAGGAACTGCGGTGTCTCCCGGATGGCGTCCGGGTAGCCGGTCGAGCCCTTGGTGCGAGGGTGCGGCATGTAGACCAGCATGTCTTCGGCGTCGATCATGGTCATCATGTCGGCGACGCTGCCGATGTGATAGACGCGGCCATAGTCCGGGTGCTCGGTCACGAGCGGGGTCCCGGGCGGGCGCTCGTCGACGTAGTAGACCGGGTGCGAGAACAGCAGGTCCCAGTGACCGCCGAGCAGGTTGCTGTTCTCCATCTGGGGCAGCACCAGGAAGGTGTCGTCAGAGTGACGCGCCGCCCCCTCGAAGAGCCAACGCTGCTCTTCGAGCTGCGTGGGGTCCCTTGGCCGGTCGACCGGCCCGGCGATGGTGATGCCGGCGGCCCGCAGCGCCTCGAAGTCCGGCAGCCGGGTGTCGACGCTCCCGGAGGTCATCAACGTCCGGCCAACGTTGGTGTGGTAGTGGCTCCCCAGCACCTGATAGCCGGGCAACAGACGGTAGACGTCGCCGTTGGTGAAGGCCAGTGCCGCCTCGAACGCCGCCTCGCGATCGTCGAGCGTCGGATAGAAGTAGGCGGCCATATGCTGCTCGGTGCCCGCTGGCGCGCTGTAGAGCGACCAGTTGGCGAGGTAGCGTTCGACCGCCTCCTGCTCGCCCTGCCGCACCCCGACGCTGAACGACCCGTCGTCGTCTTTCCGGTACCAGGTGTAGCCGACGTTTATCTCGACCTCGCGCGCCCAGAAGAAGGTGTGCGGGGGCGGGAACGCGGCGATCGCGGCGCCGCCGGTCTCGGCCACCACGAGACGATTCGCCGACCGCAGCGTGACCGGGTCCCGGTTGGCCGGCCCGGCGAGCCCATACGCCTGCGGCTGGCTGGCCAGGTCGCGCCACGACACTCTGGCGCCGGCGACAAGCGGGAGCCCGGTGAGTCCGAGGTCGTACTTGTAGGCGACCGACGGGCGCGCGGTCGACGCGACCGCCTCGACCCGGATCAGGTTGGTGCCGGCGTGGACGCTCACCACCAGGGCCCCGGTAAACGACCCGACGGTGAGCCCGGGAAACGTCACGCTGAGGCGACGGCCGTCGGTCTGCACGGCGCAGCCGGTCGCGTCGTACACCACCGCCGCGCGGCGCACCTCGTCCGCTGAGCGTGGCAGACCGGGCTGACCGGCGACCCCCTCCGCGGGCGGGGGGTTCCCGCCGCCGACCTCACGGCGCAAGTCGAGGGGCGCGTCCCAGAACACGTCCCACTTGTAGCGATCGACGATGTCCTCCGTGATCTCGACGCCCAGCGCGCGAAGCGGTGCGAGCTGCTGGTTGCTGATGCGCCGGAGCCCCTCGACCACCCGCAGCTCGAACCCCACGTCGGCCGCAACCACCCGCCAGTCGGCGGTTCGACCGGGCCGCAGCGCCAGGGCGGCAATGACCGGGGCGCCGTCGCGGAGCGCGAGCCGCAGCCGCAACCCCTCGTCGCCTGCCCCGGCCCACTCCACGACCAGGGCGTCGCCGTCCAGCGTCGCCGTGGCATCCGGTCGGGCAAGATACGCGCCGAGGTCGCACTGGAGCGCAGCGCCGCGAGCCTGAGCGCCGAGCGCCGGCTGCGTCAGACCGAGGAGCAGCCAGGACAGACAGGCAACCCCGGAGACACCACGGCGCCAGCGGCGCGCCATCGGTCGAGGTTCTGCTCGACGCCGGTCGTCGCGCCGCCGTTCAGGCAAGTTCATCATGAAAGGACAGTCTCCGGGAAGCGCGGGGCCGCGTCAACGCTCCGGATCGGGAGAATCACGCTATCATCGCCGCACACCATGGCTTCGGGCCGATCAGCCCGCGCGGCAACAGTGGGAGGGAACCGTGAGACGTCTGATAATCGCGATCGCGCTGTCGGTGGTATTCGCCTCGGGCGCCGTGACGTCGCAGTCGCCGGCAGAGGTCGAGCGGCATGTCGAAGCGGCCAGGCAGGCGGCGGGGAGTGACCACGTCCTGCTGTTCGACCGCATCTGCGCCGAGGCGCAGACCATCGCCACCCCGCGCGCGCGCCGCACCGGACCGCGACCGACGCCGTCGCGGGACTCGTGGCACGCCGAGCCGGTGCAGGTCTTCGACAATCTGTACTTCGTGGGGATGACCGAGTACTCGGCGTGGGCGGTGACCACCTCGGACGGCATCATCCTGATCGACGCCATCTTCGACTACTCGGTCGAGGACGAGGTCGTCGACGGGCTGACGGCGATGGGGTTCGACCCGGCCGACATCAAGTATGTGGTGATCAGCCATGCCCATCTCGACCATGCGGGCGGCGCGAAGTATCTGCAGGAGCGGTTCGGCGCGCAGGTGGTGATGGCCGAGGCCGACTGGGCGCTGCTCGACCGTCAGAACCCCGCCTGGAAGCCGGCCCGCGACGTCGTGGCGAGCGACGGGCACAGGTTGACGCTGGGCGACACGACGGTGACGCTCCACCTGACCCCCGGCCACACCGAAGGCACCATCTCCACGCTCGTGCCGGTGCGTGACCGCGGTCGATCCCATCTGGCGGCCGCCTGGGGCGGCACGGCGTTCAACTTCGGGCCGGACCGGGAGCGGTTGGAGATGTACGTGGCGTCGGCCGAGCGGTTCCGCGACATCGTCGAGCAGACGGGCGCCGACGTGCTGATTGCCAACCACACCAACTTCGACGGATCGAAGACGAAGCTGCCGGCGCTGGCCACCCGACAGCCAGGCGACCCGCATCCCTACGTCATCGGCACCGACGCGGTAGGCCGCTATCTGACAGTAGCCCACGAGTGCGCGCAGGCGGCCCTGGCCGGCCTCTGACATCCACTCGCCGCGCCGGAGGGAGGCCACATGAAAACCGGTAGGCTCACGGCGGCACTGGCGTGCTGCACCCTCGCGGTCGCCGGGTGCAGCCCGGGAACGGTGGTCCGGTGCGCGTTGACGGACCTGCTGACCGCGGAACCGGGGCCGCAGCCGGCCGACACGCGGACCGTCGCGGCGGCGGCGGAGACGGCGCCGGTCCCCGACGCCTGCGACGCGGCCGACGACCCTGCCGTCTGGGTCAACGAGTCGGACCCCGAGGCGAGCCTGATCGTTGCGACCAACAAGCTGCGCGGCCTCGTCGTGTACGGGCTCGACGGCACGGTCGTCTCGACGAACGACGTGGGGCGCGTGAACAACGTCGATCTGCGGGCCGGCGTGAACGTCGGTGGCTGGGACGAGATCGTCGTCGCGGCCACCAACCGCACCACCGGGACGATAGACGTCCTCTCGCTCGATCCCGACAGCGGGAATCTGACCCCGTTGCTCGACGCCCCGATCTCGCCGGACTTCGACGAGGAGCCGTACGGCCTCTGCCTGTACCGCAGCGCGGCGAGCGGCGACCTGTACGTCTTCGCCAACGACCTTGGCGGGGCGGTCGAGCAGTGGCGCCTGGACAGCGACGGCGCGGGCATGACCGGCACCCGCGTCCGGTCGTGGGCGGTCGGCAGCCAGACGGAAGGGTGCGTCGCCGACGACGCCAACGGGTGGCTGTTCATCGGCGAGGAGGAGGTCGGCATCTGGCGCTACGACGCGGAGCCGGGCGCGCCACCGACAGAGCGGGTCCCGGTCGACCGGGTCGGGGTGGGCGAGCCGGACGGCGGACGCCTGGCCGCGCACGTCGAGGGCCTGTCGCTCTACGCGGCGCCGGGCGGCGGTCCCGACGACGGCTTCCTGGTGGCGTCGAGCCAGGGCAACCACACCTACGTCGTCTACGATCGCGCCCCGCCGCACGCCTACCGCGGGACGTTCCGCGTGAGCGAAGCGGGGGCGGTCGATGGTTCCGAGGACACCGACGGACTGCACGTCGTGTCGGCCCCGCTCGGTCCTCGCTATCCGATGGGCCTGCTCGCCCGGATTTCTCACCGGTGGTGAACAAGAGACTGCCCGTAATGGCGTAAAGTGTTGTTGTGGCAATAACTTCAAGCCATGCACGGAGGCAGCCCCTTGTCGACACAGTGTACGCGAAGTAAGCCACCAATCCAGCTGGAGTTTCCTCGGGTCGGTCGTCGTCGGCTGGTCGCCAGCTTCGAGGGCGGAACGATCACTTCCAATGCCGGGGCATTGCTGCTGCGGGCGGTTGAAAGGTGCACCGACGTGTGCCGGCGCGCGGCGCAGTGCTTCCAGGACTACCGGGACCCAAGCTTGATCGAACACACGGTCGAGGACTTGGTGACCCAGCGTGTGATGGCCGTCGCGTTGGGCTACGAAGATCTGAACGACCATGACACCCTGCGGCGGGACCCGCTGTTGGCGGCTGTCGTGGGCAAGGCGGACCCGACGGGCGAGAACCGGGTGCGGCCGTCAGACCGGGGGGCCGCGCTGGCGGGGAAGAGCACGCTGAACCGGCTGGAACTGGTCGGGCCGAAGGACGCCGAGGCTGACCGGTACAAGAAGGTGACCTATGACGAAGCGGCGCTCGACGCCCTGCTGGTAGACGTGTTCATCGAGTCGCACCCGACGCCGCCGGCGCGCATCGTGCTGGATGTCGATGCGACGGACGATCCGCTGCACGGTCAGCAGGAAGGACGGTTCTTCCACGGGTACTACGGGAACTACTGCTATCTGCCTCTGTATATCTTCTGCGGGGCGCATGTGCTCTGCTCGCGGTTGCGGCCCTCGAACATCGACGGGGCGGCGGGCGTGGTGGACGAGTTGGCGCGGATTGTGGAGCGGGTGCGGCAGGCATGGCCGTCGGTCCCCATCGTGGTTCGGGGGGACTCGGGGTTCTGCCGAGACGAGCTGCTGAACTGGTGCGAAGAGCATGCGGTGGACTACGTCATCGGCTTGGCGAAGAACGTTCGGTTGAAGGAACAAATCGCGCCCGAACTGGCGCAGGCCCAGGCGCAGTGCGAGGAAACCGGGGTGGCCGCGCGGGTGTTTGCGGACTTCCGCTATCGCACGCGCAAGAGCTGGAGCCGGGAGCGCCGGGTGGTCGGCAAGGCCGAGCATCTGCCCGCGGGCGCCAATCCACGCTTCGTGGTGACATCGCTGCCGCCGGACACCTTGGCGGCGCAGGCGTTGTATGAGGATTTCTACTGTGCCCGCGGGGACATGGAGAACCGCATCAAGGAACAGCAACTGGCGCTGTTTGCCGACCGGACCAGCAGTGCGACGCTGCGCGCCAACCAACTGCGCCTGTACTGGGCCACGTTGGCCTATGTCCTGCTCCAGCAGCTCCGCGACCGGGGGCTGGCGGGCACCCGGCTCGCCCGCGCCCAATGCGATACGCTACGGCTGCGGCTGCTCAAGATCGGCGCCCACGTCCGCGTCACCGTGCGGTGCATCTGGGTGGCGCTGTCCGAGCTGGCGCCCGACGCCGATCTGTTCATCATGGCCGCTCAACGTTTGCGCTCGCCGCCCGACCCGGCCTGACGGTCGGCCAGGTGGCGGCATACGTTCACGACTGCAGGGGGACACGGGGTCCTTTCGCGTGTGGTGTGCTTACCGGGCCGATTTTGGCGCCACGCGCACGTCGTCGCCCACATCCAGACCACCGCCGGCGTCCGATATGGCCGCCCGGAACCCCAGCCGCGCCGCATCAGGCCCGATCTCGACGAGCTGTGAGAAATCCGGGCTCGTCGTGCAGGACGGCATGAACCTGGCCCCGGACGCCTCGGAAGCCAACCAGAACTTCAAGCTGGTTTCGTGGCAGGACGTGCTCGAGGCCCTCGAGCTCGCCCCTTCCGAGGGACTTGAGCGAGAGTGACATCCCCGCCGTACCGGGCACTCCCGGAGCGCCTCGTCATCGGCCATTGCAGACCACCAGACCGAATCGGACCTCCGGCGATCGCGGCGAACCAGTCTCGTTGTCTATTCCAGGATCGCGGCAAGGCGGGCGAGCACCTCCTCCATGATCGGCTCCGGGACGGTTTCCACGTGTTTCCCGTTCCGGGCAGCAAGATCGAGGACCCGAGGCTCGTCGCAACGGATCACCCCGGTCGTCCCGGTGCCGCCATCATCGAGAGACACTGCGAACCCGCGTCGGCGCGCGAATCTCCCGCCCGTCGTGATCGGCAGGACGACCGGCGTTCCGGTCAGCTCGTTGAAGGACGCGGGGGATACGATCACGACCGGCCTGGTCCCCCGCTGTTCATGGCCGGCGGTCGGGTCGAGGCTGACGATCCCAGATCTGGCCTCGCCGCATTACAGCAGTTCGTTGCCGACCGGCTTGGCCTCGAGCCAGGCGCGATCCCGGTCTACTCCGGGTCAGGCAGGGCGAACACGAAGAGGTTGTTACCCGCGCTCGGGCGCAGCTCGGGCGTCAAGCCCGAGGTCCGCGTGCCGGTGCTGGCCACGACGTACTGGCGCCCGTCGACCGCGTAGGTGATGGGAAAGCCGGTGACCGGCGACCCCAGGTTGATCTCCCACAGCACTTCGCCCGATTCCTGATCGAACGCCCGGAACCGCCCGTTGCCGTCGCCGCCGAAGACGAGGCCGCCGCCGGTCGCGACCAGCGCATAGGTGGCGGCCCGCTGTTCGTGCAGCCAGGTGGTCGCGCCGGTTTCCGTGGAAATGGCCCGCACGCTGCCGAGGTCGTCCATCCCCGGCGTGAGCTGGAACCGGGCGGCCAGGCGGTAGATGGCGAGCCCGCCCTCCATCGTGGACAGCACCCGCGCGCAGGTGTTCTGCAGCGGGAAGTACATGGTGTTGGTCAGGGGGCTGTACGCGCCGGCCGGCCAGTTCTTACCGCCGCCCCAGGAAGGACACGACAGCACCTCCTGCCCCAGGTCGGTGAAGATCAGCTCGGCGTTCTCCGTGACCGCGCCGGTAGCGCCGTCGATGTCGCTGATGACGTTCTGCGCGATGGTCGGCGTCGCCCAGAGGAACTCGCCCGTCTCGCGGTCGAGCGTGTACACCACGCCGGTCTTGCCGGGAATCCCCGTCATGACCCTGCGCACCTCGCCCGGCTGGAGCCGCGGATTGACCCAGGCGACGGCGTCCGCGTCCGGCGCGACCGCGGTGTCGACGAGGATGCGCTCGTAGGGGTGGTCGAGGTCCCAGTGGTCGTTCAGATGCTGGTAGTACCAGCGGATCTCCCCCGTGGCGCCGTCGAGCGCGAGCGTCGAGTTGTGGTAGAGGTGGCGGTTTTCGACGCCGCCGAGCATGAACTTCGGCGCCGGCGACGTGACGGAGGTGCCGACGTAGACGAGGTCGAGCTCGGGGTCGTAGCTCGGCACCATCCACGAGCCGACGTGCATCCGCTCCTCGTACGGCACGCCGCCCCAGGTCTCGTCGCCCGGCTCCCCCGGCCGCGGCACGAGGCTCGTTCGCCAGAGCTCCTCGCCGGTGGCGGCGTCGTGCGCGGCGATGACGCATGAGACCGGCCCCGCCCGCGGGCGGCAGCTCCGCCCCGAGACGACCCTGCCCCCGGCGATGATGGGACCGGCGGAATGCCGGGCCGGGTGCACCCGGTAGTCGAAGATCTGCGTCTCCCAGGCCAGGTCGCCGCTCGTCGCGTCGAGGGCGTAGACGTAGTCGTCGTTGCTGGTGTCGATGATCAGCCGGCCGTAGATGGCCACGTTCCGGTTGTTGTCGGTCAGGCCGCCCATAATCTCGGGGACGTCCTCGGGGATGTCACGCCGGTACTCCCACTTCAGGTCGCCGGTCACGGCGTCGATCGCCTGCAGGTGATCCTTCGGGTTCGGCATGAACAGGACACCACCGTAGGCCAGCGGGGTGCCCTCCTGGGCGCCCGGCGCCAGGGCCCGGGTCCACACCAGTTGCAGATCGCCAACGTTATCGCGGTTCACCTGGTCGAGCGGGCTGTAGCCCCAGCCGTTCTGCGTGCGGCGCCACATGAGCCAGTCGCCCGGCGCCGGATCCTCGAGCATGGCGTCGGTGACCGGCACGAAACCGTCATCTTCATCGGACTGCCCCGCCGCGGCGACGGGCAACGCGAACAGCACGATGGCAAGCACCGAAAGAGAGAGTCGAAGTCGGAACATCGCACGCTCCCGGGGAAGTGAAGTCCCATGTTTCGCGGCACTGTCTCTTGCGCGCCCGGGTCCTTGTCCCGTAGCGGATCCCCGGCGGCGGTTCGACCAGCGCCGCGACCTCGGCGCCCCTCAACCCGATCAATCCTCGGGTCTGCGGTGCACCAGTAGTAGCCGCGGGGGCATGGTACCATGCTGGCCGATTCGACCCGCCGGGGCGCGAGGGGCCGAGGCATTCGCCTCGCCCCGCGTTTGTTCGGTACGGATCTGCGTCGGCGACTACACCCGGCAGGCGTCATGATCCACAACGCGGCCGATCTCGGAACTCGGGGGCCTGGAACCTGGCTGATGAACGGCAAGAGGCTGGTCCCCAACGGAATCCGCCGGCTCGTCTTTCCGCTCCTCGTCCTCGGCCTGACCACGACGTTGGCTTGCGTCCCGTCCGAGACCGGGCAGCAGGCTCCCCCATTGCACCTCGACCCGGTGCTGACGGCGCAAACCTCGGGCGTCGAGGCGCGGTTGATCGGCATCAGCCCGGTCGATGAGAACACCGTCTGGATCAGCGGGACCGAGGGCACATACGCCCGCACCACCGACGGCGGGACCACCTGGCACGCGGGGGTCGTGCCGGACGCCGCAGCGTTGCAGTTCCGCGACGTGCATGCCGTCGATGCGGAAACGGCCTACCTGCTCAGCATCGGAGAAGGCGAGCAGTCGC
Organism: Vicinamibacterales bacterium; assembly: GCA_965206705.1. GTDB lineage: Bacteria > Acidobacteriota > Vicinamibacteria > Vicinamibacterales > UBA8438 > JAJEEA01. The sequence continues at coordinate 55,163 of CBDBKJ010000006.1, forward strand.
GCATCTACAAGACCACGGACGCCGGGCTGACCTGGGCGCTTCAGTTCACGAACCCGGAACCCGAAGGCTTCTTCGACTGCATGGATTTCTGGGACGGGGAGCACGGCATCGCTTTCAGCGATTCCTTCGGCGGGGCGTTCTTCCTCATCACCACCGCGGATGGCGGCGCAACCTGGGAGCGGGTACCGCCCGACAGCCTTCCACCGGCCAGCGAGGGCGAAGGCAGCTTTGCCGCCAGCGGCACCTGCCTCGTCACGCATGGTGAGGGCGCGGCGTGGGTCGGCACCGGAGCAGGCGCTTCCGCGCGGGTCCTGAAGACGACAGACCGGGGCAGGTCCTGGACCGTTGCCGACACGCCGATAGTCGGCGGTACGCCGACGTCGGGTATCGCCTCGCTGGCCTTCCGGGATGCCGACCACGGCGCGGCCCTGGGCGGCGACATCGACAAGCGGGACGAATACAGCGACAACGTGGCCGTGACCGACGACGGCGGGAGCACGTGGACGCTGGCGGGGCGACCGTCGTTCCGGGGAGCGGTCTATGGTGCAGCCTACGTGCCGGGCGCGCCGACGCCGACGCTCGTCGGGGTCGGACCGAACGGCATGGCGTATTCCGCCGACAACGGCATGACGTGGACCCGCCTGGACACCCGGAGCCATTGGAGCGTCGCTTTTGCCAGCCTCCGTAGCGGCTGGGCCATCGGGCCGGAAGGGCGGGTAACGCACATCCGGCTGGTTGAGTAGCCGGGGAAAGAGCCGGTGATGGTGAGGGGCGGCGCCCTGCCAATCACGGGTGTCGGCTTCCCGGGCGCGCTCCGCAAACACTGCCGGATCGGCCGTGCCGCTCGTTCCGGTAGAATCAGCGACGCTGAAGACACCGCCCACGGAGGAGAGCCATGCGATTCGCCAGCGTTGCCGCCATCGCCGTTGCCGCGTTCACCGTCCTGCTCGCGGGTGCTGCCGCACCCGCTGCCGCCCAGTCGTGGACCCCGCCGTCACCCGACGAGCGCTGTCCCAGCAAGTGGGGCCCCGACGACGAGCGGGGCTCGGCCAACCACATGGGTCCCGAGACGGTGCTCAAGGCCGCGCGCCTGATACGGACCGGCCGGGTGTTCGAGCTCGGACAGGTACTGAGAGGTTCGATGCCGCTCGGCGCCCGCCACTTCGACCTCTACATGAAGCCGACCGGCCCGAACCTCGGTTCGAACCGGCGCGGCTCGAACGAGGAGCTGGTCGTCGCCGAGTTGGGTCAGGTGGGCACGCAGTTCGACGGCTTCACCCACCAGACCCTCGGCGACAGCCTCTACAACTGCGTCGACAAGAACGAGATCATGACGCGGACCGGGTTCACCCGGCTCGGCGTCGAGAGCGTCGGCACGCTGATGACCCGGGGTGTGCTCATCGACGTGGCCGCCCTCAAGGGCGTCGACATGCTTCCCGACACGTACGAGATCACCGTCGACGACCTGCAGCAGGCGCTCGACCGGCAGGGGGTGGCGCTGGAACCGGGCGATGCGGTGCTGATCCACACCGGTTGGGGCGTGCTCTGGGACACCGACGGGGAGCGCTTCATGGCGACCAACCCCGGGATCGGCGTCGCGGCCGCGCAGTGGCTCGTGGAACAGGATCCGATGCTGCTGGGCGCGGACAACCAGCCGATCGAGGTCTCACCCAACCCGGATCCGCAACTGTCGCTGCCGATCCACCAGATCATGCTGGTGGTCAACGGCATCCATCTCGTGGAGCGGATGAAACTGGACGAACTGGCGGCGGCCGGCGTCTACGAGTTCGCCTTCGTCGTCCAGCCGCTCAAGATCCAGGGGGCCACGGGATCGACCATCGTGCCGGTCGCGATCCACTGAACGAGGAGAGGGTGCGGGCGACGGCCGCACTCGGCCGGCTCGTCGCCGCACTGCGGCTGTTCAGTTGAGGCTGCTCCCTACTCCGGCAGCGCGAAGACGAAGAGATTGTTCCCCTGGCTGGGGTTGTTCAGTTCCGGGGTCAGGTTGACGAACCGCGGAGTGCCGGTGCTCACCGCCACGTACTGCCGGCCGTCGACCGCATAGGTGATCGGGAAGCCGGAGACAGACGAGCCGAGGTTGATCTCCCAGAGCACCTCGCCGGTCTCGTGGTCGAAGGCGCGGAAGCGGCCGTTGACGTCGCCGCCGAACACGAGGCCGCCGCCGGTGGCGACGAGGGACATGGTGGCGGCGCGCTGCTCGTGGATCCAGGCGGTCTCGCCGGTCTCGGCCGAGATGGCCCAGACCGTGCCGACCTGGTCGGTGCCCGGCGCAATCTCGGGGCGCCAGGCGATGGCGTAGACCGAGGTGCTCTCGGGGCCCTCGGCCATCATGCGCGCGCAGACGTTGCGCAGCGGATAGTACATGGTGTTGGTCAGGGGGCTGTAGGCACCCGCCTCCCAGTCCTTGCCGCCGCTGGCGTGGGGGCAGGTCAGCACCTCCTGCCCCGCCCCCGTGAAGATGAGCTCGGGGTTCTCGGTCACCGCGCCGGACGCGCCGTCGATGTTGCTGATGACGTTCTGGGTGATGGTGGGGGTGGCCCACAGGAACTCGCCGGTCTCGCGGTCCAGGGTGTAGACGACGCCGGTCTTGCCGGGGATGCCGGTGATGACCTTGCGCACCTCGCCGGGCTGCACGCGGGGATTGATCCAGTCGACGGCGCCCGCGTCGGGCGCGACGGCGGTGTCGACGAGCAGCCGCTCGAACGGATGGTCGAGGTCCCAGTGGTCGTTGAGGTGCTGGTAGTACCAGACGATCTCGCCGGTGTCGGCGTCGAGGGCTAGGGTCGAGTTGTGGTACAGGTGCTGGTTGTCGGTGCCGCCGATCAGGAACTTCGGGGCGGGCGAGGTGACCGACGTCCCCACGTAGACGAGGTTCAGCTCGGGGTCGTAGCTCGGCACCATCCAGGCGCCGACGTGCTTCCGATCCTCGAACGGCACCCCGCCCCAGGTCTCGTCGCCGGGCTCGCCGGGTCCGGGAATGGTGCGGCGGCGCCACAGCTCCTCGCCCGTCCGGGGGTCGTGGGCGGTGATGACGCAGCCGTCCGGTCCCGCCGCGGGCATGCAGCTCCGGCCGGAGATGACCTTGCCGTCGGCGACGATCGGCCCCGAGCTCTGCATGGCGGGGTTCACGCGGTAGTTCAGGATCTCGGTCTCCCACGCCAGCCGGCCGGTGGCCGCGTCGAGGGCGAAGATGTGGTCGTCGACGCTGGTGTCGATGATGAGCGAGTCGTAGATGGCGATGTTCCGGTTGTTCTGCCAGAGGTTGTTGAAGACGTAATCGTCGATGTCGTCGGGCACCTCGCGGCGATGCTCCCACACGAGGTCGCCGGTGACGGCGTCGATGGCCTGGATGACGTCGGCGGGGTTCGGCATGTAGAGGACGCCGCCGTAGGCGAGGGGCGTACCCTGCTGGCGCCCGTCGGTGAGGGCGCGCGACCAGACCATGCGCAGATCGCCGACGTTGTCGCGGTCTATCTGATCGAGGGGGCTGTAGCCCCAACCGTCGAGGGTGCGGCGCCACATCAGCCAGTCGCCCGCCGCGGGGTTCTGCAGCATCTCGTCGGTGACCGGCACGAAGTCGGACGCCGGCTGGGCCTGCGCCGCAGTCGGCGCCAAAGCCAACATGCCCGCGCCGAGGGTACCCATCAGGAGAACGCCGAGCAGGCCGGGCACCGCGCGGGTGGCCGAAGATCGTGTCTGCATCACAACAACTCCTTGGCGCACGAATCCGGCGGGCAGCCGCATTCCGGCCGCGGACGACTCGGGCAGACTCGTCGTCCGCATTTACGGGGCGAGTTCTCCGACGGTTGCCGGCCGCCGGATCGGCGGTCGCGTCCGTGCGGCGCGCCGGGGCCGGACGACGGACGAATCACCGGTTGCGATCGACGGCGCGCCAGTCACCGACCCGACGACTCAGCGCTTCCGCTCGTACGACACCCCAGGTGTCCGACGACCCGCCGGTTCAGCGGTTGCGTTCGTACGGCGCGCCGATCCCCGACGACCGCCGGGTCAGCGGTTGCGTTCGTACGGCGCGCCGGTTCCGGACGACCCGACGAAGAAGCGCGACCCGTCGGGGAAGGTGATGTCGCGCGCATTCGCGGTGGTCGACCCGTCCTTGGCTCTGAAGCCGTCGATGACGAGCTCGGTGCCGGCGGGAATCGAGTTCTTGTTCAGCCCGCGCCGCATCAGCGAGTTCGGCGCGCCGCACTCGATCGCCCAGGTCGTCACCTCGCCGTCGTCGCCGGTGACGTCAACGTGGATCCACGAGTGGGGGTTGATCCACTCCGTGCGCGCCACCGTACCCACGAGCTGCAGGGGCCGGTTGGCGTCGAACTCGGCCGAGAAGGCGTGGTGCGCGGACACCGATCCGGCCGGCGCCAGCAGGACGAGGGCGCCGGCCATGGCGATGAACGAGGTTGCAGTCTGTCGCATCGGTCTCACCTTATGGGGTTCACCCGCACGTCCTCGAGGTCGGCGCCGGTCATGAGCGACAGGTTGCGCCCGTTGCCCTCGTGGCAGGCGTACTCGAACAGCATGTGGTCGTCGGGGGCCCGCCGCAGGGCGTCGAACTCGAGGGTCCACGGCTGCGAGAAGACCTCGGGGTCCTCGATGGTCGCCCGGTAGCGAATGGTGTCGTCGTCCACGAGGGTGAAGCGTTCGACCACGTGCAGCCCGCCGGTGTGGAAGACCCCGTGTCCGGTGGCGAGGGCGCTCGCCGGCGCCCCCTCGGGGGGCGCGCCGTGCCCCACCGGCCACGTGTTCCCGGTGAAGTTGGTCACGTCGACGACCAGGGTGTTCCCCTCCCAGTGGCCGCGCGAGTCGCCCATGCCGAGGCGGATCTCGGGGTCGGGGTGGGGGCTGCCGTCGAGGGGGATGTAGCGCGAATGGTGGTTCCACTCGTAGAGGATGACCACGTGCCCGGGGACCTGCAGAATCTGGTAGGTGTTGTAGCCCACCGGCAGGTGCGCGCGGGGCAGGGCGGCCGGGAGGCACTTGACCCGGGGGTCGAGATGCTCCAGCTCGTCCTGCCGCGCCATCACCTCGCCCCGTTGCTCGGCCGCCCACGGCAGCAGGGGAATGCGGCCGTCGGGCGGGTCGACGACCATCGGGGTGGTCATCCGCCCGGGGCGCGGCGGCGCGTTCGGGTCCGGCTCGAAGAACCGGGAGAACGCCGCCCCCTGCCCGAGGCTGGCGCCCTCGGGGGGGCGCCACGAGTCGTTCGCAGGGGTCTCCATCGGCTGAGACCGGCCGGGCAGATAGTGGCCGCGGAAGTCGGGGTCGCCCCACGGCGTGCGCGGGGGCTCGTAGTCGCCGTCCTGACCGGCGGCGGCGGGCGCCGCGGCCAACGCGAGGAGCAGCGCCGCGCCGATAGCTCGTCGAACGCTCATTGCCTTCTCCTTCATTCCTGCTGGCCGTCGACCGCCGCCTGCAGGAGATGGTCGACGCAGTCGTAGTCGAGAATCTGCAGACCCCCCTCCACCCGGCGGTACAGCGGCATCCGCATCGTCCACGGACGCGTGAACACGTTGGGGTCCTCGAGGGTGACCTCGTAGTCGATGTGATATGGGGTGGTCGGAGTGTAGCGCTCGACCACGTGCAGGGCCTCGCTGTGGAAGTTGCCGGCCGCGTCGAGCCAGGTGCGCCCGTTGAAGTGGGTGGTGTCCACCACCAGCGTGTCGCCCTCCCAGTGCCCGCGCGAGTCGCCCATCCAGAAGTCGTTCGGCAAGGGGTGTGGACTGCCGTCGGTGTAGATGATGCGCACGGCGTGGGCGAACTCGTAGGTGACCACCACGTGGTCGGGCGTCTGCAGGAGGCGGAACGGGAACGGCATGTAGGTGACGCGCGGCACCCCCGGCAGAAAGCACTGCCGCAACGGGTCCGCGGTCAGCCGGTTCGCGTAGTTCTCCTGCTGCTGCTCGGCCGCCCACGGCTGGTAGGGGATGCCGCCCCCCTCGACCACCCCGAGGCCGGCGGGAATGCCGTCCTGGGCGTTGTGGGGACGGACGTCCCACGCCGCCGAGTTCAGCACCTGCCAGAAGCCGTTCAGATCGGGCTGTCCCTCCGGGGTGCGGGGGCCGTCGTAGCCGGACGCGGCGCCGGCCTGGGCCTGCTCTCCCCCGGGCGCGGACGGCGCGGAAGCGGCCGACGCCGCCGCGACGCTCGCCGGGGTCTCCCCCGCCGGGGCGGAGAGCGACTCCATGTAGCCGACGACCTGCCGCACCTCGTCGTCGGTCAGCTCGCGGGTCGAGATCGGGGGCATCTGGCTGTAGCCCTCGCGCACGACGGCCAGAACGTACTCGGCGTCGAAGCCCAGCGGGACGAGGGCCGGGGCGATGTCGCCGCGCCCCCCCGCCCCGTGACAGAGCTGGCACACCCGCTGGTAGGGCCCCGCGCCGGGGTGGTCCTGGGCCATCGCCGCAGGGGCTGCGGAACCGATGACGCCGGCCGCGATGCAGACGACCAGGAGCCCGCGCAGGCCCCTACCGGTCCTGCGCCGCATCGCGTTCCTCGGCCCGGTGCCCGGCGAGAATGCCGTCCATCCCGTAGTTGCCCTCATGGCACGCGTACTCCCAGACCTGATCGTCCGAGCGCAGCATGGGCACCTCGACCGTCCACGGCGCCGTCCAGGTCGCGGGGTCCTCCACCGTGAACTCGTAGACCATCGTCTCGGCGTCGACCCGCGTGAAACGCTCCACCAGAGTCATCGCCGCCGTCGCCCCGTAGCGCTCGGTGAACGAGTTCTTGTTGTAGAAGTTCGTCGTGTCGACGACCAGGGTGTCGCCTTCCCAGCGCCCGCGCGAGTCCCCCATCCACTGCGTCACCCCTTCCGGCAGCGAGCCGCCGTCGAGGAGGATGATGCGCGCGTCGTGGACCATCTCGTTGAGAATCACCACGTGACCGGCGTTCTGAAAGACCTGCATGTGGTTGTTGTAGGCGCGCGGCTCCATCGGCGGCCCCGAGTTGAACCCGAGCACGCAGCGCTCGCCGACGCTGCGGTCCACCCACGAATCGGCCGGGTGCTCGGTTCGATACTGGTCGCGCGCATCGGCCCGCTGCTGTCCCGCATCCGACAACGGCGGGATGCGCCCGTTCGGCGGGTCCACGATGAGCGACGTCCGGCGGGTTCCGACGGTCCGGGTGCCGCGGTCCATCCAGAAGTTGTTGTAGGCGCCGACGTTGCCTCCGGCCTCGGTCCGGCGGGCGGCCTCGTTCAACAACCGGGCGTTCCGCTCCACCACCGCCTGCTCCTGATTGGCCGCTTCCTCGGCCGTCAGGAACGCCTGGTCGCCGAGCTCTTCAGGACGCTGCAACGGCGTGATCGTCCGAAAGTCCCAGACCCCCTGCAGGTCGGGGTCTCCCCACGGCGTCTGCGGCGCCTCGGTCTCACTCTGGGCGAACGCCGGAGCCGGCCCCGACAACACGACGGCAAACAGCACGGCCAGCCCGGCCGCGGCGAGCATTCGATGGTTCATCTGGCTTCCTCCTGGCCCGGAAAGCGTCGCCGAACGCGACCGCAAGGTCGCGCTGCGGCCTCCGCTCACCGCCCAACCAACCCTCCAGCAGTCCGCCCCGTTCCACGGGGCGGACTGCTGCTGTGACGCGAACCCGATTATAGCTGGCCTGTCCGGCTGCCGTGCGGAAAGATCGGCGGCGCGGTGGAGATCGCGTTGCTGGATACGCACTGCTTGTGCGAGCCGAAGGACTCGCGCGCGTCGAACGGGCTCGTAGAACGGCTTGACGCGAGCCGCGGTCTCGGCCTCAACGCACTGGCTGGTGACGATAGTCCTGAAGGTGACCAGCAGAACCGAATGTTTCGACAGTCCATTCTGCCGCAGCACCGATCGGACGCCGAAGGCGAACGGCGCTGTTCGACATCGGCACGCGACGAAGCCTGATGTCGGATTCCCGAATGGTCCGGTCCACCGCCCGGTGTCTGCGACTCGGGGATGATCCGGTCTGGTCGACCCTCGACGCGGCATAAGCCATCGACGTGCGGGAAAGGATGCGCTGTACATCGCGGCGGCCCGGCAATTCTCGCCGACCCCGGCGCCACGGCGCCAGGACCGCTACCGGACTCCGCTCCAGCATCTGGTTCCAGACCGTCGGTTCATCGGCCGTCGCCGATCCATGGTGCGGAACCTCGAACACCGACGCCACGCCTGGCGGCCGCCCGGTGTTCTGCAGAATCGTGATCCATCCGCGCCGTTCCAGATCCGCTCCAAGCAGTACCGCGAACCCACCAACCTGGATCCAGAGTGTGACCGAGATGTTGTTGGGTGACGGATCAGGCACGTGCCTCTTGAGGTCACCCTCGCCGGGAAGCAGATCACCTACAGACTTCAGAAAATGCACTAACGACGCATCATCTGGAGAAAGCGCCCTTACTTCACAGGGGCCACGCTGAAGCAGACGGCGGTTGGCGATGGCAAAAACTGGAGTCGCGATCGATGGACGTTGCGACAACTGGGAGAACACGCGGTGAATTTCACGAACGCCGGAACCGGCTACGGACAGATGACGACCCTCGAGAGCAGCGATGGCTGCGAGGAACTCCGTTCGAGTCAACGCGCTGGCGCAACAGAAGCGGGCATGTCTGCATGTCTCGACGAGCCGGGATACCCCCCGGATGTGATCGTCGTGCCAGTGAGTCGCCACAATCAGACGAACAGCGTTCGCCGGGTCAACGCCGATGCCTTCGAGATACCGCAACGCTATCGGTGCCTGGCCCTCGCCGAGGCAGGAATCGACAACCGCCCAAGCGCCATCGCCGATGTGCAACAGAATGCTCTCACCGTAACCTGCGACCGAACAGCGTGATCTCGAACTCGTCGCCTGCGGGAGCGCCGCCCATCCCCATCACAGGCCGAGAGCGCGTCTGATGTCGCGTGCCCACGCTTCTCCGTGCCTCACGTCCGATCCCGTGACGACAGGCAGATCGCGAAAGACAATCTGTGACACACGCCTCTTGGTGCCGGTGGTGGTTCTCTCGTACCCGATAACCCAGCGGAAGATGCTCCCCTCTCGCAGCCTCTCCGTGTCCTGATCGGAAATCTCCGAGAACGGAATGATCGCCTCCTCCTCCTCACCTCCCTCATCGGCGGTCAGATCAAACAATCGGGCAGTGAAGTCGGTGTTACCGATCTCGACAACGTATCCCTCCCATTCCTGCAGGGGATGCAGCGATGCCGCAGGAAACCGGGACGCTCTCAGCCGCGGAAAATCGATGATGGATGCGATATCGCCGTCATGCTGCCCGTGGTCCGCAACATTTGTAGCGAGAACGTCGCCGGGCTCACGATTTGCCGAGAAGGTCTGAGACGTCGTTGATTGCGAGACCATCATCGCGTCAACGGATGCGTCATCTGGAATCGGACCACGTGTGTCCACTGAGCTTGATTCCGTCCCTTTGTATGCTGAGTCCTGGAATGGGGTGGATTCCGACAATTGCGGCACGAATTAGCTCCCCGGATTTCGCGCAAGAGACATGATGTGATCTATGACGTCGTCACTGCTGTGAAGAGATACCTCGAAGTTGTCTTCCAGCCGCTGGATCAACTGCTCACCGCTCTGCTCCTTGCCATCTCCAACGGCGTAGTGATCGTTCACGTTTACGAAGACCCCAACGTATTCGATTACAGGGTCGGCATGGGCTTGAGTCACCTTGAAAATGAAGAAGTGTCGGTTGTCCGTGGGGGCCGCGGGAACGGGCGCGTGTCGAAGCGGCCGTGTGGGCGACACCCGCCTACGCGGGCGGCGGCGGGAGCCTGAAGGCCTCGGGAACGGTGGGCTCGCGGGCGCGCAATATTTCGGCCGTCAGCGTCGGCAGGTCGAGGCGGCGCTGACGGGCGGTACGCACGACGGTCGAGAGCACTTGCTGGGTGTCGGCGCCCTTGCGGGTGCGGTTGCCGCCGCACACCTTGCGGATGACCACCGCGGGGCGGATGGCCTGTTCGGCCCGCCAGTTGGTGGCGTCTATCGAGGGGTCGCGCAGGAAGAGGAACACGGCCGGGAATTCGGCGGCGAGATGCTTGGCGAAGCGCTTGGCGTCCTTCAACGGCGGCGGCGCGTCGATCAGCCGACCGAGCCGGGCCTCGAGCCGGCCGCGGAGCGAGTCGAGACCGTGCCGGGTCAGTTCGCCGTTCCGGCAGCGGTCCCGAAGGTCGAGGCCGGTCTGGAGAACGGCCTTGACCTTCGAGCTCCAGGGGCTGTAGGGGTGCTTCTGCTTCAGTTTCTTGCAACGCTGGAGCAGGTGATTGACGCAACTTTGGTGCAAACCCTTGTAGCGCCGGTACACCCGCCAGCCGTCGCGCACGAGCACGCCGGCGTAGTCGGTCCCGAGCACGGTGGCCGCATCTTTGAACCCGCGGCCGGGGCAAATGGCGTAGACGGTGGTCTCCGGGGTGACGAACGTCCACAGCCAGTGGGGCTTGATGACGCGCCAGCCCGTTTCGTCGGGCGTGACCACCGGCGCGTTGCGGACCTGCCGGCAGAGTTCCCGGTAGACCGGTGTGGCGTCGCGGGCGGTTCGATGCAGCAGATGAACGAGGCCGCCGGCGGTGACCTCCAGACCGAACCTCGTCCGCAGCAGGCCGGCGACCTTGGCCAGCGGCACGCCCATCTCGGTGTGCAACTCGACGACGAGCGAGGCGAGTCCGGGGCCGAGCTGCACCGCGGCCGCGCCAAGGGCGTCGGATGTCTGGAGACGATGGCGCCCCTGCACGCGCCGGCGGCACTGCGAGCAGCGGCCGACCTCGATGTCGAAGCGGCGTACGATGGGGTGGACCGGAGGGAGTTCTTCCTGATACTGCGCGGCGACGCGGGTCACTTCGACGGCGCCGCCGCAGTCGGGACACGCCCTTGGCGCCGGCGCCCCGTGGGTCTCGTCGACCTTCGGCGGGCAGCGTCGGGACCCTTGCCGGCCGTACTGCGTCCCGGACCGTCGGCCGGGGCGCTTGCCGGACCCTTGCGGCCGGTCCTTGGCGAAGGGTGCAGCCTGCCGTTTGCCGGCGCGGCGGGCCTCATCGAGTTGTTTCTTGAGGTCTTCGCTGCGTCGCTTCCACCGGTCTCGATCACGGGTGGTGCGGTCCAGGTCGCGGGTGGTGCGGTCCAGGTCGCGGGTGGTGCGGTCCAAATCGTCGCTCAGCTTGGCGTTCTCCCGCTGAAGCTCCTCGATGCGCTTGTCCCGCGAATCCTGCTCTCGCGGGGGCGCCCCCGAACCGTCGCGCCCGCCGCTCTCTCTCGCCATGCTCCATGTATCGACACATGCGCCCCGAAGCTGCACACCACTTCACGGATTTTCTCGACTTTACCCGCTAACCAAAGACACCCCAACGTTGCCGTTGATGCGCTTGGACGGTTCCACTCTGACGTTGATCTGATCACCGTCCGGACGTCCTGCCGGCCGCAATTGCGACATCGTGAGCGACGTCATTCCGCCATGCCTGCCATCCAGACCGATGGTCTCCCCCCAGGCTCCCCAGGGTTCCACGGGCGCCAGCGTTCTGCCGATTCGATCCTGGTGCTCCGGGCTGTCCGCGCGAAAATGAACGTCTCGGTTGATCCCGAATGCCCTGAGCGGTGTGTGGGGCAACTGCTCCCTGAACATGCGTACCACGAGGTCGCGAACGCGGACGTGCGGAGCCACTGTGGTTTCCGCCTGACACCGATCCTCGTCGACGTGAAAGCGTAGCCAATCAGCCTGGAACGCCGTAACCCGCCGGTGGGCGATGTCCAACGACGCACCGGCGGCCACGCGTTCCGTCAGCAGCCCGTGCAACGCGAACCAGGATGGCGTGAAGATCGACGGGTTGAAGTTGCCCCGCAGGACGATGCTCACGCCATCGATTTCAGGTTCGATTTGCACCTGCGTCGATCCCTCCTCCGCGTCGTCACGAGTATTACAGCACAGGTGCGAGCCCGCAACGGCGTGACAGACCCAACGCTCGCCTTAGTCTACTATCGTCGCCGACCGATGTCTGTCACCCCGCTCCGCTGCCCGTCTGGGCGGCGCAGCCAGCTCTCGCGGAGTACGACACCGCTATCAGAAGATCGCCAGCGGGTTGAGCGGCGAGCCGGTGCCGCCGTCCATCGCGAGCGGCGCCGCCACCAGCAGGAACTCCCACCGGTTCTGCCGCGCCGCCTCCGCCGCCACCGCCTCCAGGTCGAGGTTGTCGAACAGGGGTATTCCCATCGCCACGATAGTGAGCTGGTGGATCGGCTGGGTCACCCCGTCGACGCCCGACGGCAGCACGTCGTTGGTGCCGTCGGCCCCGAGCATCGCCACGCCCGTTCGCGCAGCCACGGGGCGACCGAGGCGTGCAGCCCCGCCGACTCGCGGCCGGTCTCCCACGCCCCGAGAGCGGCCCGGCGCGCCCATCGGCCGTTGCGGACGAACAGGATGTCGCCCGCCTCGACCGTCACCCCCGCCTCGCGCTCCCACGCCTCGAGATCCTCGACGTAGATCGGCGTGCCGGGCTCGAGATGGTCCACCCCCTTGAGCCGCGCGATATCCATCAGCACGCCGCGGGAGACGATGCCCTGCTTGAAGTTGCTGATCGCGAGCTTGGCGCAGCCCGCCGCCGTCACCTCGTCGTCACGGATGTAGCCGTTGTACATCCGCCCGTCGTGCATCATGTGGCACAGCGAATCCATGTGCGAGTGGGCGTAGCCGTGGTAGGCGAACGTATAGCGGTCGCTGCGGAACGGCCCCGGCCGGTCGGGGCCCAGCATCTCGTAGCCGACCGGCGAGTCGTAGCCGACCGGCGAGGTGGCGTCGAGCGCCGGCTCGGTGAGATAGTTGTGCGACAACGACACCGACACCCCCGCCGTCGCCAGGGCCAGCGCCGCTCGCCGCTTCTCGGGCGTGATCAGGTTGAGCGCGCCCATCTCGTCGCCGTCGCCCCACCGGGGGTGCACGTCAGATTTGTGAGTGCGGTGTTATGCGGCGGCGTTTCGTCGTTCCCAGAAGCCTTCGAAGCGGCCGCTGAGGATGCAGCAGCGCAGGGCGAGGATGGCATTGGCGCCGTTGACGGACCAGTGCATGCCGGCGCGCTTGAGGCGCGCCCCGACGGCATGTTTGCAGCCAGCCTCGACGACGCCGGTGGCGACGCACAGGCCCCTGGCCCGGAACGCGGGATAGCGCATGCGCTTACGGTTGCGGCTGAGATAGGCGATGCATTTGCGGGCCTCGTCGCAGGTTGGGGCGTGGTGGGCGAGGGCGGCGACGATGGCGCTGATGCGACCGGCATCGAGTTCGTCGCGTCGTTGCTTCGCCCACTGCGCGGCGAGGTCGGACCCGGGTGTGTAGATGGCCTTGGCGACGTCCCAGAGGTGGCTTTTGGCGTGGAAGATGTCGACGATCTGGATCGCATCGGGGAAACACTCGTCGGCGAGGGTCCAGATCCAGGGCGCGCCGTCGCCGAGGATGACCCTGCGGTCGGCATCGGCGAAACGGCGGCGTTCGGCTTCGCGGCAGACGCGCTGGGCGAAGGGGGAGGGTTCGCGGTCGGTATCGCGACTGGCGGCCGTCTCGATGGCGGCCGTGTAGGAGACTGAGTCCGGGTCGCGCATCGGGATGCCGGTCTTGGGGTGACGGCGTTCGGCCGTCCAGGCGACCGCGAGCTTGACCTCGCGGGTTTTGGCCGAACCGTCGGGCTGCTTGCCCTGGCGCTGCGCGGTTTCGGCCTTGCGCACGGGAATGCCCGTACCGTCCACGCCGAGATACAGGGTAGGTTTTACGCGGTGCGCCTCCGGCTCGACGGCTTGGCGTTCGTCGGCTGCGATCACGCGCCCCAGCGCTTCGGCGGTCCGCTCGACCTGCTTGGGGCCGATGGCGAGTCCGGCCAGTTCGTCCAGCAGCGTGCTGGCCTCTTTGAAGCTGACTCGGGCGGCGGCCGCCGCCGTCATGCGGGTCGCCGCGGGCGACAACGTCGTCTCGTCGATGCCCAGGGTCCGGTCACGCGGACAGAACCCGGTTCGGCAGGACGCGCAATGGTAGTAGGCCCGCTCCAGGGTCATGGCGCCCAGGGCCGTGCGGATCGTCTTTGCACGCCGGCCGGCGTAGCGGGCCGTTTGTCCGCACCCGCAGGGCAGGCCGGCGGCGTGCTGGTCACTGTGGTCGGCGTTGAGCCGCTCGGCAACGAAACGAGCCGCCACCGCCAGGACGGCAGTGCGCAGCGCGGTCTCGGCCGCCTCGAAGTCGCCCAGCGTCTGCGCCGCGTCGGCCCCCAGCAGCCGCTCGACCTCACGTGCCGCTTCGGCCGCCAGCGACTCGGCGGTCACCGCCGTCTGCGGTTTTTTTTGCTGCACTGCCGGTCGCCAGGCGCGCCTCGCTCAGTGCATCGTTGACCTCGATGAACATCTTCGACAATTGCCGGAAGCGGCGATACTCGGCGAGCCGCGCCTGCGTCTCCGGTCCGGCCTGGGCCGGGATGATGCGTGTGACCGTCTTGCCAGCCTGCTTGCGTGTCAGGGACAGGACCGGACCGTGCCCGGGGTCGTCTGGCTTGGCGCAATGACACCCAGCCTTGCCGCATGGTCGGAAGCGCTCGGCCAGCGAACCGGAGCGCATCTCGCCGATGGAGGCGAATTGACTGCGAAGGTGTGCGTGTTGCCGTTCAAGCGCCGCAATCTGTTCATCGGGCATGATCGGGTCCTCGTGCTGACAGTCCATCTACTGATAGATGTCGGCCGATCAAGCCTTGTCCTATACCCCGGAACGAATCCCCTCACTTTCCTGACGTGCACCCCCCCACCGGCCCCAGTTCGACAGATCCGTCATCCACTGCGCCACGGTCTCCGCCGTCACCTCGCGCGAGGCCTGCGCCCCGACCGGCGGGGCCTGCGTCAGGAGACTCACCGCCAGCACGCCCGCCGCCGCCACGCCGATTCGATATGCCCGCATGATTCCTCGATTCCCTCTCTGCACCGGGTGCGATCCCCCCGACCGCCGCCGGTTCCGCCGACAGGCCGGCTGGCCGAAAGCCGGCAGGCCTGGCAGACCGCCAAGCCGACGCGTCGGCAGGCCTGACTGACCGCCAAGCCGACGCGTCGGCAGGCCTGACTGACCGCCAAGCCGACAAGCCGGCACGGATGGCGGACCGGCAGCCCGGCGGCGCGAACAACTCGCCGCGCCGCGCGCCGGCCCGACCCGGGCGAACGGTCCCGCGACCGCTACAACGGCCGGTTCGGATTGATGAGCGAGCGCCACATGTGGGCGGTGGGGCTGTTGTCGTACCCCAGCCCTTCCTTCGGCTGCGCGAACTGCCGGCCGATGATGTCGGTGAACTCCTCGATCCCGATCTCGCGCTGGTTCTCGTCGAACGCATACTGATCGTTGACGGTGACCAGCCGCGCTTCCATGTAGTACCGATGGTTCCGCGCGAACTCGTGGTCTTTCTTGATGTACTCGTCCGGCTCGTAGTCCGCGCCGAAGATGCGGTTGTACATGTCGGGGTACTCGTAGCCGACCGAGTCGTCCGGGAAGAAGCGCAGCGCCTGGTGATACTTGATGCCCCAGCTCACGCGCTCGTCCACGTAGGGGGCGAAGAGCTGCGCCCCCCAGTAGCCATGATCCGCCTTGATCAGGTTCTGGGTCACGTCGTGCAGGAGGCATGCGAACACCGTACGCTCCGGCTGACCGGTCTCGATGGCGCGGTTCGCGCTCTGCAGGACGTGGCGGGCGGGGGCGAACCGGCGCTCGAAGAAGTCGATGAGCGTGGGTTGGTCGGGCATCGGCTCGAAGCCGCTCGCGGTCGGCCGGAACAGGTTGCCGGTTCCGCGCGGCACCTGAAGCTCCGTGGACGCCTGGGCGGTCTCGGCCAGCCCGACACGCCGATCGAGCTGATCGGTCATGTAGTGTTCGAGGGCCTCGGCCCGGTCTTCGTGCGCCATCGCGGCCACGGCCGCCGCTCCTCCCACCGATGCGAAGAACTTGCGCCGATCCACCTGCATGTCGTACCCCTTTCTCATCGAGCCGTCGTCGGCTCTCGTCACGCTACCGTCGGACCCCACCGATGTCAACCGACCGGGACGGGGGCGGCCGCCGGCCTCGGCGCCCGTGATCGACCCCACTTGGCGGCGAGACCGGCGAGCTGCCCGACCGGCAGGGCGCGACGAGGGCACGTATCGGGCATACGCGACCGAGGAGCAACGCTGTCCGGGCGGCCTGCCTCGCGGGTCGACGACAGCGCGGCTCCTGCCACAGGCTTCCAGGAGCCCATGACTGCCGTCGGCGCCGTCGCCCCGCGCCTGACTGCAGCTCGGCGCGGCGCGGCCCACGGACAGATGCCGGCAGGGCGGCGGTCATAATAGAAGCCGGGGACAACACGTGGACGTCCAAGAGACCTTGATCCGCCGGATGACCCGGCTCGCCGTCGAGCATGGCGCCGTGAATCTCTCACAGGGATTCACGGACGAGGCGCCGGTGTACGACATGGTGTGGAGCGGGGTCGCGGCGATGCTCGGCGGGACGGAAGCACGGCTCGCCCAGGTCGAATCGATGACCCTGCGCGACCTGCTGGCCGCGCGCGGCGCAACCGGCGCGGAGGCGCTCGATCTCACCGTGAAGGAGCTGCTCGCCGGCCTACGGAATCCGCGCGACCAGTTCAATCAGTACTCGTTTCCGTTCGGACTTCCCGAGCTGCGGCGCGCGATAGCCGACTACACCGACCGGCTCTACGGGCGCCGGCCGGACCCGGAGGAGGAGATCACCGTCGTGCTCGGCGCCAGCGAAGGCATGGCGGCGGCGTTCTGCGCGCTCTTCGAGCCGGGCGACGGCGTCGTGGTGATGCAGCCCTGTCACGAGCTCTATCCGTCGCAGGCGGCGATCTTCGGGCTCGTGCCGGCGTTCGTGACGCTGCGCGAGGACCGCGACGCCGGCACGTGGCGGCTCGACCGCGACGAGGTGCGCGCCGTCGCCGCCGATCCGTCGATCAAGGCGTTCATCGTGAACACGCCGCAGAACCCGACCGGCAAGGTGCTGAACCGGGACGAGCTGTCGTTCATCGCGGAGGTCTGCCGAACCCGCGATCTCCTGGCGATCACCGACGAGATCTACGAGCACATCACCTTCGACGGCCACCGCCATCTGTTCCTGCCGAGCTTCGAGGGCATGGCCGAACGCACCCTCGTGGTGAACTCGATCTCGAAGACGGGGCGCGCGACGGGCTGGCGCATCGGCTGGGTCCTGACCCCGCCGCGGTTCACCACCCGGCTGCGCGCGGTGCACGACAATCTCGTGGTGCAGGCGCCGACTCCGCTGCAGAAGGGCGCGGTGGCGCTGCTGGACCAGGAGCGGACGTTCTTCGACGGCATCGCCGGCGACTACCGGCGGAAGCGCGACCTGCTGGTCGCTGGACTGCGCGAGGTGGGCTTCACCGTGACCCCGCCCGAGGGCGCCTACTACCTCTTCGCGGACTACCGGACGGTGCCGGCCCTCGCTGAGATGTCGCCGGCCGGCGCCGCGATGCACCTGGTCGAGAAGGTCGGCGTGGCGACGGTGCCCGGCGACAACTTCTACGCCACCGGCGACGACGGTAGCCGCTATCTCAGGTTCGCGTTCTGCCGATCGATGGAGACGCTCGAAGCGGCCGTCGAGCGCCTGCGCACCGGGCTCTGAGCGGTCCCCGCCGCCCTGCGTCCGGTCGATTGGGGGGCCGTGGCAGGCCGCACGTGGCACCGCCAAGTAAAAGGCCGGACCGGCGTCTTCGACCGCGAGCGGCACAGTCAGGCGGGACACGTCGCGCGTCGAACGCGGGGGGAGTCAGGCTCGCGGGCTGTTAGCATAGTGCCCGTATCGGCATCACCGGCAAGCCAAATCGGGGAGAGCAGGCAGATGACACGCAGGTCCGGAACCGCATTCGTCCGACTGGGAGCCTTCATCGCCGCCGCGGTCGCCGTCGCGCTGGCGGCCGTGATCCAGGCGCAGGAACCGCGGAGCCCGCGGAACGTCGCGGAGTTCGACGCGATGTTCCAGGAAATCAACAACTGGGGCCGTTGGGGCGCCGATGACGAGCTCGGCACGATGAACCTGATCACCCCCGAGAAGACCCGCGCCGCGGCGGCCCTCGTGCGGAGCGGCATCACCGTCTCGCTCTCGCACAACCCGATGCCGGACGTGGCCCCGGACAACCCCGACGCGGCGTTCAACCACACCATGGGCCGAACGCTGCGCAGCGACACCTACGAGTTCACCTATCACGGCTACGGCGTCAGCCACATCGATTCGCTCTGTCACTTCATCTGGAACGATCGGCTCTACAACGACGTCCCGCCGTCGGCGAGCACCTCGGAAGGATGCGGCAAGCACGGCATCCAGAACCTGAAGCAGGGCATCGTCACCCGCGGCATCCTCCTCGACTTCGCCCGCCTGAAGGGCGTGCCGTACCTCGAGCCGCAGACGCCGATCTACGTCGAGGACATCGAGGCCTGGGAAGAGATGGCCGGCGTCACGGTGTCGCCCGGCGACGTGATCTTCGTACGGACCGGCCGGTGGGCGCGCCGCGCCGCCCTCGGCCCCTGGCAGGTCTCGGGCAACAGCGCCGGCCTGCATGCCTCGGTGCTCCCCTGGATCAAGGAGCGCGGCGTCTCGTTCGTCGGCAGCGATGCGGCCACCGACGTGATGCCGTCGATGGTCGAAGGCGTCACCCAGCCCGTCCACACGATGCTGATCGCCGGCCTCGGCACCAACATCTTCGACAACATGGACCTCGAGGCCCTCGCGGAGACCGCGGCTCGGGAAAACCGCTGGGAGTTCATGCTCACGGCCGGGCCGATTCCCGTCGAGGGCGGGACGGGGTCGCCGCTCAACCCGATCGCGGTTTTCTGATTGTCCGCCGGGGGTCGGTCGCATGGTTACGCGCGAAGCGCGGCCATGCGCCGACCCTGGCAGCCCGTGGTGGCACCTCGTGGAACTCCGCGTTGCATGGAGAGCCAGCGGGCTGCAAGACGCCCGCCTGACAAGGCGTGAGGAGGGCGCATATTGCGCATATTACAACCGCGGATCGCACGCAGTCCGACGAACAACGCGGTTCAGGCGGGATGCATCGCCGCTCCAATGCAGCGGGGACTTTCGCCCCGGGCTGATAGGCCGCGTCCACGCCGCCGGTCCCTGTGTCGCCGCCCCCAGCAGCCCGGACCCACGGCAGGAGCCGAACATCGTTCGGCTGCGCGAGGAGCCGCCGCTCACCTGGAGCCAGCTTCCCCCGTAGCTCCCGCCCATGGCCCGACCCGTCCCCGCGCAGGGCGAGTCGCGGAGTTACCCGCTGCCCCACGGCGACGGAGGCCTTACCGCACGGCAGAGTGGTGCACGGCGCGACGATGGCGACCGACTTCGCCGAGTCGCTGATGGAGCATTTTGCCCCTCCCTATCGCCCTCCACCCCCTTCACATCCGCCCCGAGCTGGTCGCCCAAATCCCGTTCCGTGGAACGAACACCGAGCCCGTCACCCACGAAGTTCCACCCGCGGCGCGGCACTCCTTCACCCAAGACCTGCAGACCCTACTGGCCGAATAGCTGCCGCTGTCCCAAACTGCCGCCTCCGCCACCTCGACCCCCTCCTCGCGGCACCGTCGGCACCTCTCCCTCCTCCTCGCCGTCCCTCAGCCACCGCGCCCATCTCCGCAGACCGTTGCCCACTCGAACTCTCGATGTCCGCGACCAGCCCTCTTCACGCCACGCGCCGACCCGCTCCCCAATTTCAACTCCGCTGATCTCCGGACTCTCGATCACCCATTCCCGCGTCATTCTAAGCGTCGCATCCTGCCACGCTTCCCTCCACACCGCCTCCGCCGCGCCGTCCGCACCACTCGCCTCCGCCACCACCCCTCCGGCGCGACCACGCCGCCGTAGCAGTCCGAATCGCGCCAGCACGTTCACCGCATTCCGATACCCCTTCCCCTTCACATCCGACGCACTTCGTTCTCCCCCCGCCCAAACCCATTCCAAACAAGCAATTACCCTTTCCGGTGGCGCCTCCCCTTGGAACGTACCCCGACGACGAACGAACTCTCTCTTTTCTCTGCGCCGCCCCGACATCAATTCGACCGGCTCGCCTCTGTCGCGAAGTATCCACCGATCCTCTACGCTCTCCAGCAGCCCCGCAGCGCAAAGCCATTGTGCAATCCGCTCCGCGTAGGCCCTCCAGGTCTTCGCCCCATGGTGCGCCGTGGGACTCGCTCCTTGAAGACCTTCCATTACATCATTCACTCCAACAACCTCATCATTGCGCTTCCTCGCACAAAGCATAAGGTATAGCGCATGACGTTTGAGAACCTCTCTTATCCTACGAAGAATCGCGTTTCGGTCTCCGGATGGTATATCGCGATCCAGCACCGCTTGCGAGTCTGCGCCCTGCGCCACCCGAAACATAACCAGGTCATGCACGATATTCTGCACCGTGCTCTGCATTCGACCCACTACTCCGCTCAGCTCTTCGAACGATTTACCGCGATCATGACGCAACTGTGTTGCAACCGCCAAAACTGCACCCATGGATGACGACGGAACGTATGTAAACGGCACCGACGGCGCTTGCCCCGTGAGAACATACTCTCGGAACAGGTCCCAGTAGACATTGATACGGCCGCCACTCCTTACAATCAAGCGTTTGTCCTGCAGCCCCCTGAGAGTCTCCGCGCCGGCGGCATCGAGTACTTCGTGCCAATCAGCCGGCGCTTGGGCCGCAATAATCTTCAAACAATTTGCCTCCGGCTGACTAAGCGCTTGGAGATCTCCCGCAAAAAGCCTCTCTACGTCCAACGTATCCACCAACTTCGCTTGACTCCCACCCGCCTGCAGTTGGTCGTACAGGTGAATACACAACTTTTTCAATAACCACGGGTAGCCCTGGCTATTTTCTGCTATATGCCGCCGAATACCGGGCAGTAATCTCTCTCCGAGCTCCCGCTCGAATATCGTAATCGCATTTGCAACCTCTGCGTGCAAAAGCCGACCAACCGAAACCTCCAGTCTATGGTCCCTTAAACGATGCCACATGAAGTACGCTGGATGGTCTTGTTGTACCGTGCTGTCCGTCCGCCAAGCAAAGCCCAGCACAAGGCTACTCCGTGCCGACGCGGCCGATACAAACAGTCGTTTAGCCGCCTCGAACACGGCGAACATCTCGGGCTTGGAGTACAGCTCTTCAAACTGGTCAAATACCAAACATATAACCCGTCGCTGCTGTTCTGCAACGGCCAGTATATGTTGCACCGACGCACTTGACAATGGATCTGCGTGATCTGAGATCTTTAAGCCATCCGGATCGAGTGCAATAAAACCGGATCCAATGGCGTCTCTCAGACAGGCAAGCACCGCCTCCACGACATATGACGGCTTGGTAGCTGCACGTACGTCCACTGCATATAGAAAGAATCTCTTTCGGTAGCGGATATTCCTGGTTCGGCTCCTCAGTTTGGCGATCAGAGAGCTCTTCCCCATCCCAGAGTCCCCCGTGATCGCAAAAACGCGGGTGGACGTCTGTGCCGTGCGCACGGCGTCCAGGAACCCAAGAACTGTGTCCTGCGCAGGTTTCCGGCCGACAAAGTCTTTCGGGCGTGAGGGTCTATAGTCAGACCAACTCTGGCCGTGTTCTACCTGAACAACCGTGTGTTGATCCTCTTCGCCTGAATACGGATCCGCCGGCCTCCGGGTCGAATGGAACTCAAAATCCAGGGTGCGCAATGTAGAATCTGTATCCGCGAGGCGCTGCAAAAGGACGGGATCCGATACGGCTCTGCCCCCCTTTGCCAGAAACACCTGAACCCCTGTCGGAACGCCCGACGTCAGTACTGTCTGTGCCCAAAATTCTCCATACTCCGTGACAAGCAATGTCCAATCGCCAACAGAAACCCTAGAGTCAGACGGCGCCGACTTCGAACCCGCTGGAGGCGCCGAAATCACGTCGGCTCCCACGAGTGCCGATACTACTCGCTCTGGGGTATAAATGCTCAGCTTCTCGCGTTCGTGCTGCGGCCTCTCTTCCCACTCAACTTGGATACCTTTGGCATCCTTGCCGAGCGGCCCCGCAGTGATGAGCCAGCCCTCCGAGTAACCATAGAGCGTGACCGCACCCATGAGGTTCTTCAGCACGTTCGCGCTCAACGTGTCCCGCTCCGCCTTACACTCCACGTAGATTCGTCGGCCGCTAATGTCATGTTTGCAAAGGAGGTCGAGTTCGCTACCCGTTCGGCGCACTTCCGTCTCCACGCGGTAGCCTTGCGTGCGTAGAAGTCGTGCCGCGAGTTCTTCCAGAAGGTCGCCCTTCTGCTTCGTTGTCGCCGTCCGGGTCGTTGCTACCTCTATTCGCATCGAAATTCTCGGCCGGAGTACGCTCCGACCGGCTCACGGCCCCGCCCGTTCGCGGCGCCCTCGTGGCTCCGCAACCTTGCAGGCCAACACCAGATCCGTACCGAATCGGTCGTCCGCCTCTCGGCTGCCCCACCGACAGGCCATTCAGACCAAATGCTCGATGGGCGTCCGTCTATAGCGTCACCGCCAGCCGCAGCGCCGGCGGCAAGCGCCGAGATCGTCCTCGCCGTCATCCTGCCCGCAGGCGTGCAACGGCGGCGGCGCCGAGAAGGGCGCAGGGGATATAGGTCAGGGTCGACAGGACGCCGAACCAGAGCGGGTGCGGAATCGCGGCCAGGTTGGCGAAGCCGGCGAGGGTCAGCAACGCGCCGACGACGATCGCCCGGCGGGTGGCCCCCTCGGGGGTCACGAGTCGGGCGATCGCGCCGCCGCCCAGGCTGCCCGCGATGTACGAGAGCTCGACCATCAGCAGCGCCCCCAGCGGTATCTGCGCCATCAGCGCCGCCACCGCGTCGGGATCGGTGAAGTCGGTGCCGGGCGGCGGCGGGTACAGCCAGGTACCCACCGCCTGCACCGCCATGATCACGACGACGCTGCCGAGCAGCCCCGCGACGACCGCGGCGATTCGACGACCCATCACCGGCCCCGCGCGGCGAGTTCGTCGGCGATCACCCGCGCGCTGCCCGCGATCTGGGCCGGCTGCGGGGTTCGATACCCGACGTACGCGGCGGGCACGGTCCACGAATCGGCAATCTCCTCGACCGACCGGCCGGCGGCGAGACCCGCCTCGACCGCGGCCAGGAAGTCGCGGTTGAAGGCGGCGTACTCGTTCAGGTCGGCCCACGTCATCTGGGTGCTGTGGCCCGTGATGATGGTGTCGACGTCCTCGATGGTGTCGTGCGCCGTCTGCAGTGACTCGCCGATGTCGACCCCGCTGCCGCCGTTGTTGGCGTCGAGGAACGGCAGGTTCTTGCCGGGGAAGATGTCGCCCGAGTGCAGCGTGCGCAGCGCCGGGAAAACGATCCAGGTGTCGCCGCCGGTATGTCCGCGACCGAAGTGGTACAGGTCGACCTGATCGGCGCCGCTGCCCAGCGTCATCCGATCCCGGAATGTCCGGGTCGGCAACCCATGCCCGCTGCTGTCCGCGAACACGTTCGCGGGAGGCTCGGTGCGGCCGCTGTAGGCACGCATGACCTCCATGTTGGCCTTCGTCGTTTCGTGGGCCACGAATTCGACGGTGGCGGGAAACGCCACGTTCCCGCTGACGTGATCGTGGTGGCTGTGCGTGTTGATCAGGGTGGTGACGGGTTTGTCGGTCAACTCGGCAATCTGGCCCAGGATCGGCTGCCCCCACCCCGGGTTCTTCGAATCGACGACCACAACCCCGTCGGCGGTGACGAACACCGCGGTATTTCCGCCGCCCCCCGCCCCTCTCAGCACGAACAGATTGTCGGCCAGCGATTCGACCTCGATGACTCTGGGCGGATCCTGTGCGGCGGCGACCGTCAGCGACAGAACCCCGGCGCCGATCAGCGCCAACAATGCGATGCTGCGTTTCATCGGTGTTATCCCCCTGTCTCGTCTTCCCGGCCCGGAAAATCGTCGCCGGGCGGCTCCGCTTCCCGCCCTGCCAACCCTCCGGGAGTCCGCGCCACAGGCGCAGACTCCGGGTACCATCTCGAACCTCTCGCGGCGATTCTCGGCTGCGCGCGTCCCGGTGACCGCGGGCAGCGCGGTCTCAGCGGTCGCGCGGACGGTCATCCGGATCGCAGAGGTCGCCGAGCGCCCCCGACCCGCCGCAGTAGCTGACGTCCTGGAGCTGCACGGCAATGCCGTCCGGGTCGTTGAACATCAGCTCCTCGGCCGGCGGATCGGAGTCGGCGCGCCGACGGACCCGCGCGGTTATGCCGTGCGCGGCCAGCCGGTCGACCACCTCGGCGGCGTCGAACCCCTCCATGCCCAGGCAGTAGTGGTTGATGGACGGCGTCGAGCCTCGCCCGAACGCGATGAACTGCGGGCCGTTGCCGATGCCCAGGACCGGCACGGCCGCCGCCGACCAGTCCGCCTCGGTCCCCTGCGTGGTGACCAGCGGCAGGCCCAGCACCCGCTGATAGAACTCCACCGAGCGCTGCACGTCGGCCACCGTCAGGGTCACGTGGTTCAGGGTGGTGACCGGGATCGGCGCCGCGTTCGCCTGCGCGGCCGGCGCCGACGCCGACCCCGGGCGGGCCATCACCAGGGCCGACAACGCCACCACCAGCTCGCGCCGGGTCATTCCGCCGCTCTCGAACCGCCGCACCAGACCTTCGATGTGGTTGGTCATGCGCCTCTCCTCTGCGATGGGCCCGGACTGCGCCGGGCCGGGTGTTTTCGCCGTCCGCAGGCCCCCGGGGTGAAACCGCGCGCTGCACCGGGGCCGGCCAGGGCGCCAGCGCGACCTTACGGTCGCGTTGGAAGTTTCGCTGGCGCGAAACTTCTACGGCTCAGGCTCCTAGCTAGCGGGTGAAAGGCGCCCGCGCGACCGGCACGACGGGAGCGCCTGTCGGGCCTATGCAACCGCGGAGCAAAGCAGTCCGCGGAGGAGCGCCGCGGGATGCATCGCCGGTCGAATGCCGCGGGGCACTTGCCACCGGCTCCTCCGCCGCCCGACTCACGGAAGCCGGTTGCACACGTCGACCTCCTCACCCCAGAAGTCGATGCAGCGCTCGCGGTTCATCTCGCCCTGTCTGACGACCTTGGCGAGCAGGAAGTCCACCAGCCGCTCGACCTCCCGGTTCTGCAGGGTCGAGCCCGGTTCCGGCAGCCTCAGGCCCATGCGGTCGAGGTCCCGCCGGGTCCGGCCGAGACAGCGGTCGTCGGTGTAGGCCAGCCGGTCGAACGCGGGCATCTCCCGGCCCGGCAGCCCGCACTTGATGACGAAGACGAGCTGCTCGCGGCGGAGGCCGCTCTCCCGCAGATTGGCCCCGTCCGGCGCCTGGTTGTCCATCTTCACGCCGTCGCCCGACCACCCGTGGCACGACTGGCAGTCGGCCTTCTGGTGATACAGCCGGCGGCCGGACGCGATGTTCCTGTCGCTCGGCTGGGCCGCCGCTTCTCCCGGCCCGATCCAGGCAACACCAGCAATCGCCGCGACCGGAATCAGCCACCACCGCGCGACCCCATGCCTCTTCATTGCGTGAACCCTCCCCGGGGAAGTGCGCGTTACCGCCACCTGCCCTCCTGGCAATCCGGCAACAGCGTATCCCGCTGCCTTCGAGGCGCGATGCATCGCGCCCGATTGGCTCTCTCTGGCCCCACCGGCCTGATCGCTCCCCCGCTGCGGCTTGCAGCGCGGCGCCTCGCCGCTCTCGACGCAGAGCGGGCTTCGTCACCGACGGCGTCGCCGTGGCCCACCGGCATGATCGCCCACCGTATGCGCCGGACGCAACCACGACGCTCCGATTCCCGAGCGGAAGCGTTGAACGCCGCGGCGTCCGGCGATAGGATCGACACCTGACAACGGGATTCCGTACGGGCGGCCAGGCAACCCCGACCGGTGCCGCGGCGCCCTTGCGCGCAGAGGTTCACGCATCCATCGGAGGTCACCCATGACAACAAGACGCCTCGCCGGATCGTTCGCAATCGCCGCGCTCCTGCTTGCGCCGCTCGCCGCGCAGGCGCAGGTTCCGGACGGCCCGAAAGCGACCGCCCTGCCGGCCGAGTACCCCGACGTCTCGGGCGTGTTCACGTTCCGCACCCTCACCCCGCTGCAGCGTCCCGAGACGCTGGGCGATCAGGCGACGCTGACGCCCGAGGAGGCGGCGGCCTTCGAGGCGTCGGAGCGGACGCGGCTCAACCGGGACCTCTTCGATCCGGAGAGCGGCGCGCCGAGCGCCGGCTATCAGTCCCGGTCCGAGGGCGGGGTGCTGTCCTACAACGAGTTCTGGTACGAGCGCGGCATCGAGCTGACCAGCGACAAGCGGACGTCCCTCGTCGTCGATCCCCCGAACGGGCGCATTCCCTACACAGCGGAGTTCAGCGAAGAGAACCGCGTTCGGCGCCTGAACCTGCGCAACGGGTTCGCAGACCACTACACGGACCGCAGCCTGGGCGACCGCTGCCTGATGGGCTCGAACTCCGGCCCCCCCATGCGGCCGGGGTCCTACAACAACAACGTGATGATCCTGCAGACGCCGGGGTACGTGACGATTCTCAACGAGCATATCCACAACACCCGGATCATCCCGGTCGGCGGCGGCGGGCAGGGCGGCATCCCCCAATGGGTCGGCGACTCGCGCGGACGCTACGAGGGCGATTCGCTGATCATCGAGACCCGGCACTTCCGGGAGGCGACGAACTTCAGCGGTTCGTCCAGGGACACCGAGCTCGTCGAGCGCTTCACGCGGCTCGATCCGGACACGGTGCTGTACGAGTTCACCATCGAAGACCCGAACAACTACACCCGGCCGTGGACGGTGGCGATTCCGTTCCGGCGCACCGACGGTCCGCTGTTCGAGTACGCCTGTCATGAAGGCAACTACGGGCTGCCGGGCATCCTCGGCGGGGCGCGGCGCCTGAACACACAGCCGGTCGAAGGCACGCGGTAGCCAAGGAAGGGATTACAGGAGAAAGGGAAGGATCATCATGCGTACGTCTGTCCTTGTTCTGGCGGTCATGGCCGGCGCCGGTCTCCTCGCCGGACCCGCGTCCCTGCAGGAGCGGCTCGTCGTCGGCGACAGTCCCTACAACGTCGTCGACGGCTGGATGAAGCCCTTCGCCGAGGCCGGTTTCGCCTGGGGCTCCCACTCCGGCGTGTTCGCCGAGTCGCCGGACCGGATCTTCGTCACCCAGCGGGGCGAGTTCCGGCTGCCGGATCCGCTGCCCTCCGGGTTCGCGGGCTTCGTCGGGTCCATCGGTCTGAGCGCCCTGCGTCCCGAGGAAGGCCAGCGGGTCTGGCGCAACAGCATCTTCGCGGTCGACGGCGACGGCAACCTGCTCGAGTCCTGGACCCAGTGGGACTCGCTCTTCGAGGGTACCAACGGCCCGCACAAGATCCGGATCAGCCCGCACGACCCGGAACGGCGGGTGTGGGTGGTCAGCGAAACGAACCACGTCATCTACGCCTTCTCGCACGACGGCTCCGAGCTGCTGATGACGCTGGGCGAGGAAGGCGTGGGCGGCGACGACGAGACGCATTTCGGGCGCCCGCAGGACATCGCGTTCCTGGAGGACGGCACGATGTTCGTCGCCGACGGCCTCGACAACTCCCGCATCGTGAAGCTGGACGCCGAGGGCAACTACGTGACCCACTGGGGCGTGAGAGGCGACGGCCGGGGACAGTTCGACGGCGTGCACGCGGTCGCCACCGACGTCCGCGGGAACATCTACGTCGCGGACCGGAACAACGACCGGGTGCAGGTGTTCAACCAGACGACCCGTTCGGTGTGGTACCACCCGAACATCTCGCCCATCGGCACCTGGCCCGACTTCGACTTCCCGAACGACATCTATGTCAGCGGGTACGACGTCTGGGTGGCGGACAACATGCCGCCCAAGATGGTCAAGCTGGACGTGAACGGCAACCGGCTCTTCACCTTCAGCCTCGAAGGAGAGGGTCCGGGCCGCTTCCGCGAGCTGCACCAGTTCTCGGTCGATTCGAACGGGACCTGGTACGGCGCCGACAACGTGCGGGGACGCACCCAGCGGTTCGATCGGATGGAAGGAGCGTCGTTCACCGAGGTGATGCCGGGGCCGGACCCACCACTGCAATAGACCGCGGAGGCCTCACCGAGCGCAAGAAGGGCCTGCCCGCCTCGCGGCGAGCAGGCCCTTTCCTTTTCGAAGACGGAGACTACTCGGGCAACGCGAAGACGAAGAGCCCGTTGCCCCCCACCGGGCGCCGGACCTCCGGCGTCAGGTCCCTCGGCAGCATGCCGCCCCAGCTCGCCCCGCCGGCTCCCGTCGGGATCGCCAGATACTGCCGGCCGTCGACGGCGTAGGTGATCGGGAACCCCTGGATCGACGTCGGCAGGCGGGTCTCCCACAACGTATCCCCGCTGCGTGCATCGAACGCGAACACCTGACGGTCCCAGCCGCCGGCGATGGCCAGGCCCCCGCCGGTGGTGAGGGCAGCGCTGTTGATCGGCGTGCGGAAGCGGCGGCGCCACATGACCTCGCCGGTGCGCATGCTCATCGCCAGGAACTCGCCGAGCTGCTCGTCGCTGTCGGGATGGTGGTGGTTGGTTCGGCGCACCGGCCCCGTGCCGCCGCCTCCGGCCACCCGGTCCACCGGCCCGAAGACCGCGGTTTCGCAGTTGAGGTTGATGGGGACGAAGAACGCCTCGAGGTCCGGGTGGTAGGACATGGCGCGCCAGCTCTTGAACCCCGAGGTGCTGGGGCACCAGTAGATCTCCTCCCCGATCACGGGGATGGTGCCGTCGCGATAGGTAACCTGCCCGGTCACCGGATCGATGTCCGCCACCGTCTGGTAGCCGAGATCGTGCGCGCTGCGGAACCGCCCGGTCTCGAGGGCCATCTCCCACAGCACGCCGATCTTCCCCATCGTGAAGACCGAGCGCCGGTCGTCGTAGTCGACGAGGATGCGCTCGAACACCTCGTCCATGTCGAGCGTCTCGCCCGGCAGGTGCTGGTAGTACCACTTCATCTCCCCGGTGTCGGGGTCGAGGGCCAGCGTGGAGTTGGTGTAGAGGGCGTCCCCGTCGGTGCCGCGGACGGCGCGGGCCCAGGGCTTGGCCTGCGAGGTGCCGTGGAACAGGGTCCGGGTCACGGGGTCGTAGCTGCCCGGGATCCACGAGTCGCTGCCGGCCCGGAACATCGGAGGCAGGTCGCCCCAGGTGTCGCCGCCGCGCTGCCCCGGCAGGGCGACGGTCGAGGTGCGCCACAGCTCTTCCCCGGTGTCGGCGTCGAGGCCGACGATGTAGCAGCTCTCCTCCCGGTAGCGGCCGCAGCCGGTCAGCCCGGACACCACCTTGCCGTCGGCGACGATCGACCCGCTCGAGAACTGATAGCCGACCCCCTGGTCGATATCCGTGTCCCAGACCTCCTCGCCGGTGCGCGCGTCGATGGCCACGACGTGCGCATCCGCCGTGTTCAGGTAGATCTTGTCGTCGTACATCGAGATGTTGCGGTGCATGCGGCCGGGAGGCGGCCCCCCGAAGCTGCTGCCGGGGGCCTCGACGCCCCGCACGTACTCCCAGATCAGATCGCCGGTGGCGGCGTCCAGCGCGTGCACGATCTCGCCGGGGTTGGCGATGTACAGCACCCCGTCGTGCACCAGCGGCGTCGTCTGCTGCGGCCCCGGGCGCAACGCCCAGCTCCAGACCAGCCGCAGGTCGCCGACGTTGCCGGCGTCGATCTGATCGAGGGGGCTGTGCGCCTGACCGTCGAGGGTGCGCCGCCAGCTCAGCCAGTCGGACGGGTCCGGGTTCTGGAGCATCGCGTCGGTCACCGGCGTGTAGCTCTCGACCTGCGCGGACACGGGCGGGGCGGAGAACGCGGCGGCGATCAGCGCGGAAACGAATGTGAGTCGACGGACCATGGAGCCTCTCTTCAGGGAACCCGGGACCCTGCGCCGCAGAAGCGGTGCAGAGCCCTGGCAGGGTTGGTTGGGCGGCAGGCGGAGCGGCAGCGCCCTCCTCACGTCATGTCAGGCGTCCTGCGCCCCGCTGGGCCCCCGCCGCTCCGGGTGCAACGCGGGGGGTTTCATCACGGGCGGTCAGCGGATGCCCAGCAGCTCGACGTCGAACACCAGCAGACCGCCCGGCCGGCCGCCGCCGGGGTTGTTGCCGTAGGCGAGATTGGCGGGAATCCAGAACCGACGCTTCTCGCCGACCACCATCAGCTGCACCCCTTCGGTCCAGCCGCGGATTACCCCGTTCAGGGGGAACGTCGAGGGTGCGCCCCGGGCGACCGAACTGTCGAACATGCGACCATCGGGGGTCCAGCCGGTGTAATGCACGGTCACGTTGTTCGTCGGACCCGGGTTCTCGGTGCCCGTCCCCGCCTGCAGCACCCTGGAGGTCAACCCGGAAGCTGTGCTCTCGGCGTCGGCCGGCGCGGCCGCGACGTCGTCCGGCGCGGGTATCGTCACCTGGGCGCCCGCGCCGTCGGCGAAGGCCAGCGAGCAGGTTCCGAAGGCGACGGCGGCAATCAGCAAACGTGGCGTCATCAGTTTCATCATGCCGCAGATCCTACCCTCTGGGGAGCCCGTGGCAAAAGCCCGCGGTCTCACCACGCGCGCTCATCAGGTCCGACCGACCACGACGGCGATGGTAGCTTCGTGCCAGATGCACTCCGCGTCGAAGCCCGCGTCCCGCATGGCCGCCAACTCCTCGTCGAGGGAGAAGTACGTATCCTCCTCCGCCCACTCCTCGAGGTGCTCGAACGCCCGCGCCTCGTCGATCCCGCACGCCATCATGTGCTCGACCCAGAGGCGGCAGGCGGCCTCCTGCCCCGCCGGGTCCGCCGGCATCGTCGCATCGCCGTTCACGAAGATGCCGCCCGGCCGGATCGCGGCCCGAATCCGGCCGTACAGGGCGCGCTTCTCCTCCATCGCGGGAACATGATGCAGAGCCAGGGACGCTGCGGCCCCATCGCACCGCGGCAGCGCGGCGAGAAACGACGTCTCCCGGACCCGGACGCGCCCTTCGAACCGTTCGAGCCGCCGACGGGCCTGATCGAGCATCTCCGGGTCGACGTCGATCAGCTCCACCGTCTGCGCGCCGTCGTGCGCGAGGATCGCCTCGGACAGCGCGCCGGTCCCCGCCCCGAGGTCGATCACGCGGTTCGGACCGGAAGCCGCGAGGGTCCGGGCGACGAGTTCGATCATCGTTTCGTAGCCGGGAATGAACCGGCGGATAATCGCGTCGTAGGCTGCGGTCTCGATCCGCAGGTGACGCCTGACGGAATGCGTGGACATCGAATCGAACTCACCGAACGGGGCGCCGGGGCCGCCCCTTCTCGCAGACAGGTTACCACCCGCGGGGTGACGTCGTCGCCGGCGTTTACGGGACGTGCTATCGTTGACACATGGATCTGGCGCAGTGGGCCTCCCCGGCCATCGTCATCGCCATCGTGGTCCTCCTCTGGCGCCAGACGAACGGCCGCCTCGACCAGGTCGGCACTCGAATCGACCACCTCGCCGACAGCCTCGCGAGCGTGGACAGGCGCCTCGCGTCACTCGAAGGCCGGATCACCGGCTGGCAGGACCGCCGGCACAGCCCTCCCGAATAGGCTGGACACGCCGGGGCCGGCCGGTCGAGAGCCTGGGAAGCGCGCTCCGGCGGCAGGAACCACCCCGGAGCGTCAGGATGCCGCCTGGCGAGGGGCGGGAAACAAGTCCTCGATGGAGCAGCCGAAGTAGCGCGCGAACTTCCTCGCGTTCTCGACGGTGATGGTGTGGTACCGGCGGCGGGCGACGTCACTGATGTAGGGCTGGGGAAACCCGAGCGCCGCCGCGACCGTTCCCTGCGTCACCCCGGCGAGGGCAATCGCCTTGGCCACGCGGTTGGTACCCGGTGCCGTGCGCAGAGCGGTGAGCTGTTCCGCCGTCAACATCGTGTCAAGAATATACGTTATAGGACGTATACGTGTAATCAATATTCGCTCTGGCGCTAACGTATTGATTCCATTGAATTACGTGTTTGCACGTGTACTGTCGATACGATACCCTGAACCTCGTGTCGCTGGGACAGAACATCAAACGACTGCGCATCGCGGCCGGCCTCTCGACCCAGAGAGCGCTGGCCGATCGGCTGCACGTCCCGCAACCGCAGGTATCGGACTGGGAGAACGACCGGTACGGAGCCCTCGAGACACAGACGCTGATAAAGCTGGCGAAGATCCTCCGATGCTCCATCGACCAGTTGCTGGACGGGGTGGACCCGGACTACGACCAGGTTCGCGAGGCGCGCGAGACCATCAGCGTCGAGCCGGGACGGATCGACTACGCAACCGACACGACCGGCCGCATTCCGGTGGTGGCGGAAGGCTTCGTCGCACCCGCGGGAATCACGTGGGAGGACGGCACGCCGGCCCGCGGCGACATCGAGGGCTGGATATCGCGTCCCCGCGACGTGGCCGACGCGAACGCCTACGGAGTGCGGATCCGGGGGGACTCGATGGCGCCCGCGTACCCTCCCCAGACGATCGCTATCGTCTCCCCCGGCCGCCGCGTCCAGGATGGCGACGAGGCCTACGTGCAGATCGTCCCGGACGAGCGGCTGATCAGACTGGTTCGAAAGACACGGGGCGGCTACGTGCTCGAATCGTACAACCACATGTATCCGGCCCGCGTCGTATCGCAGAAGGACGTGCTCTCGATGCATGTCATCCTGTACTCTCGCCGCCGGGACTTCTGACCGGCAGTGCCGGATCTCTCACCGGTGCCGCCGGGGTCTCTCCGGCGCCGGGGCTTGTGACCGCCGCCGCAGCAGTTCCCGACCGGCCCCGGCGCAGCTGCCGACCAGCCTCGGCGCCAGCGACGAACGTCCCACCCGATCAATCCGCGAACGTGACCCGACCGCCGAGCCACGACTCGACACGATTCCCGTGGAGAGAACCCCCGCGGAACGTCCCCGCCGACCACCGCACCCGCTGCCCGAACGGACGGGCGTTCCGGCCAGGCGGGGTGATGATCTACGATCATCTGTCGACAAGGCGCGCAGGCTCCGGAGAACGGGAATGCGGCGGCCGCGGGCGGGGCTTTCGTGCCACCGCCACCGAAAAGGAGAAATCGCGAGATGAGTGAGCAAGAGCCGCAGGCGAGCCCTGCGAGCGATTGGGTGTCCTACCGCCCCGAGATCAAGGTGATGGATTGCACCATCCGGGACGGCGGTCTGATGAACGACCACCGGTTCGGCGACGAAACGGTGCAGGCGGTATATCAGGCGTGCGTCGAGAGCGGCATCGACTACATGGAGATCGGCTACATCAACTCCCGCCGCCAGTTTCCGCCGGGGCAGTTCGGCCCGTGGAAGCACTGCGTCGAGAGCGACCTCCGCCGCATCGTCGGAGACAACGACACCACCCTGAAGCTGTCGGCGATGGCGGACGCCGACAAGAGCGACTACCGGGAGGACATCCTTCCGAAATCGGAGAGCGTCCTGGACATGATCCGGGTGGCGACCTACATCCACCAGATCCCGCTGGCCCTGGACATGATCAAGCATGCCCACGACCAGGGCTACGAGACGAGCCTGAATCTGATGGCGCTGTCGACGGTGCCGGACCGCGAGTTGAACGAGGCGCTGGCGCTGGTGGCGAAGTCCGAGGCCGACACGATCTGCATCGTCGACAGCTTCGGGGCGCTGTACGCGGAGCAGATTGACGGCTACATGGATACGTTCCTGGGCTACGCGGCGCCGGCCGGGAAGGCGGTGGGAATGCATGCCCACAACAACCGGCAGCTGGCGTTCGCCAATACCATCCAGGCGACCATCAAGGGAGCCAACCGGCTGGACGGGAGCATGGCGGGGCTGGGCCGGGGCGCGGGCAACTGCCCGATGGAGCTGCTGCTCAGTTTCCTGCACAACCCCAAGTTCCGGCTGCGCCCGGTGCTGCACTGCATTCAGCACCATATCGAACCGATGCGGGACGCGCTGAAGTGGGGCTTCGACTATCCGTACATGATGACCGGGGTCCTCAACCAGCATCCGCGCGCGGGAATGGCCTTCAACGAGTCCGACGACCGCGGCGACATCATCAAATTCTACGACTCGCTCGAAGACCCGGATTGATCCGGCTGCGCGCAGCAATCCCTGACCCCCGGACCTGCGTTGCGGGCAGGTGGGGCGTGGCGAGCTGCGTCCACAGGACGCAGCCGGCGGCCGACAGGTGCAGGCCGTCGGTGAACGTGGGAGTGCCGGCCGGATCGGACGGCGACGGAGCCAGCGGATTGGCGCCGTCGCCGCAACCGGCCAGGAACAAGGTCAGCGCCGGTACCGTCCACACGCACGGAACCGGCGGCAGGGTTGCGTCAGTGCCCGCCGGTCAGCAGATCCCAATGCCGGCCCGCCCGGTCGACGATGGCCGGCAGGTCGTCGGCCATCAGATAGCGCTCGCCGACGAGCGCGTGCCCCACGGCCTCGACCTGCGCGAGAAACGCGTTGCGAGACGCGTAGCGCTCTTCGATCGACGGCCGTGGATCTCCCGCCGCCGCGCGTTGCGCCTGCGTGGCCGCGAACGGCACGTACGACCCGGCGAGGGACACCAGCGTATCGGGGTCGCCGTGATCCGGATGCGTGAAGTTCCAGCCGGTGTAGGTCGCCAGCGGCACCGCCACTTCCGGATGACGAATGCCGGAAGTCTCGTTGCCGTCGGCGTCGACCGCCGGCACGAGCATCGGCAACGGCACGCCGGCGTCATCGGCGCCGGCCAGCCACGGATTCCTCACGCGCGCGCCCCCGGTGCGATCGTGCGGCGACCGCACCCCGGGGATCGCCGGAAACCCGATTTCCGCCGGCGCCACCAGGTTGGCGTCCGCGAACCGGGGATGGCGGCTGGGAGGCGGCTCGACCCCGTCGACGGCCCAGTCCTTCAACGCCGTCAACAGCGCCCGCATGTTCCACCAGTAGTCGGTCGGATTGCCCATCTCCTGCCGGTTCCCGGAGTCGGGCGGCGGAAACGCGCCGGGACCGTGCTGGGTGCCCGCCAGGAAATAGAAGCGCACGTTCTCCTGCAGGTCGAGATCCGCGGCGCCGTCCGGCGTCGCGTGCACCAGGGTGGCCACCCGCCCGCCGCCCCAGTACTCGACGCCGCTGTTGGTGTAGAAGATGCGAGGCTGATTGTCCCGGCTCCGATCGTTCCCCAGGGTGCCGTCGACGACCCCGGTCACGGGGTCGCGCAGGGCGGCGTCGGCGAACGGAAACGAGGTGGCGTCGAACATGCCCAGAGAGATGGGCGTCGCGCCGGGCTGGTTCAGGTCGAGCCGCGAGGCTCCGGCGATATGCGGGATCATCCCGTCGAAGACCTGCCGGCCGGCGGTGTCGGTGTTGAAGCCCAGGTAGAGGAACGTACGAAGGAATCGGCCGCTCTGCGACGAGCCGAACGAGAGGGCGTGCTCGGCCGTCACCGTGGCCTCGGGGTCGTGCTTTATCCACGACGCGGTGTCGCGGACGGCGGCGAAGCCGAGCCCGCCGACCGGGTTCCCGTCCACCGAGGGCACGGTGAAGCGGATGGGACGGCCCTCGGGAACGTCGAACTCCCAGCCGACCCACACGAGGGTGTACCCCGCCTTCATCAGGAACCCGTCGCCGTACGGCCCGCTGCCGCCGCGATTGAATCCGAGGGCGCTCAGTCGCCCCCGGTTCGCGATGTCCACCAGCGCCACCCCGTTCCCGCGCGCCGGGTCGGCGGGGGCGAGAATCTGCAGGTCGGCCGTGGCCTCCACCATCCCGTCCGCGTTCGTGGGCGCACGGTCCAGATTCGCGACGACCTGATTCCGGGGATCGGCGGGGTCAATCGTGAAGGTGACCCGGCCCGCGATCAGCTCGTAGGAGCCGGCGTCGCCGAACGCGCGTCCGTCCTCGATGGGACCGCGCTCGGTGATCTCCACCGACGACACGTCGGCCCGCGCCGCGGGCGGCGCGAGCACGGCAAGGGTCAGGATGGCGGCGAGGAGGCGGTACGTCGGCTTCATGGCGCTGGGTATCCCTTCGATGCGTGGAACGATGTCGTGTCTCTGGGCGGCCCGGGCGCCGGCGCCACCCGCGGGAGGCGCCGGCGCCCGGGAGGACTGGTTGGGCGGCAATCGCAGACGTCAGGCAACGACTACCGGGCTATCGGGCGGACTCCTGCCGGGCCGCCGCGATCTCCTCCGAGCGGGACCCGGCGAGGATGTTGGTCAGGCCGTAGTTCCCCTCGTGGCAGGCGTACTCGAACATCGGCCCCTCGGTACGCGACATCGGCAGCGATCCGCGCCACGGGCGGGTCCAGGTGTTCGGATCGTTCACCGTGAACTCGTAGCCGAGCGTATCGGGACCGAGCCGGGTGAAGCGCTCGACGACGTGCAGATCGGTGCTGAGGTTGCCGTTGAAGTTTCGAATGAACGCGTGCTCGTTGAAGTTGGTGGTCTCCACCACGAGGGTGTCCCCCTCCCAATGGCCGCGCGAGTCGCCGGCGAACTGGCGAATCTTCTGCGTCACGTGCGGGCGCCCGTCCAGCGGAACGAAGCGCGTATCGTGGATATGCTCCTGCAGGATCGCCACCATGCCGGGGGTCTGCACGATGTGGTAGTTGTTGTTGTAGCCGGTGGGGAACGACGGGATGCCGCGGTACCACAGGCAGCGATCTCCCAGATCGAGCTGCTCCCAGGTCTCGACCGGCAGTTGGCCCCCGCGCATCCGCGCGAGCCGGCCCGCTTCCGGCGAGCTCATCCGGCTCTCCGCCTCCGGGGTCAGCGGCGGCAGCCGGCCGTCCTCCGGATCGACGATGATCGAGGTCCGCCGCGTGGGCACCACCGACGTTCCCCGCTCCATCCAGAAGTTGTTGTAGGCCCCCACGTTGCCGCCCGCCTCGGCGCGCTGGGCGGGAGCGTTCAGCAGCTCGGCGTTCCGATTCACCGTCCGCTGTGAAAGGCCCGCCGCCTCCTCCTCCGTCCAGAACGCCTGGTCTCCGAGGTTCGCGGGACGCTGCAGCGGGGTCAGGGTGGCGTTGTTCCAGATGCCCTGCAGGTCCGGATCGCCCCACGCGGTGCGAGGCGAGGACGGCGCTTCGGACGTCTGGCCCGGGGCCGCGGCCGGCGCCAGCATCGCCGCGAGCACGACGGACACGACGGACACGACGGCGAGAGATAGACGGCTCATGTCACCCTCCTGTCGATACGGGTCTTCTCGACGCTTCTCAACGTGACAATGATGGCCCCGAACGGGGTCGGGCGCAAGCGCTCCCGCCGCGGGCGCGGCAGGCGTCGTCGCCGGCCCGGCCGAGGCGGTTCGTGTACCATGCGGGCAGTCTCCGCAAAGACCGTTGATGGCGATCGAGCTCACACCCCGGCAGGCCAACACCATCGCGACGGCGATCACCACCGTCTCCGCCCTGGTCATCCTGTTGGCGGTCGGTCTCCTCGGATGGCTGGCCGCCCTCTTCCTCCGGACCTTCTCGGGGGTGTTCCTCCCGCTCGCGGTGGGCGGGGTCGCGGCCCTCGTGTTCCGTCCCTACTACGACTGGCTGCGCCATGCCGGGCGGCTGCCGGTGGCGGCGGCGGTCGCCGTCGTCTTCCTCTCCGCCCTCGTGCCGCTCGGCGTCTTCGTCGCGTTCTTCGGACGCCTGGCCATCGGCCAGATCGTCGGTCTCGCCGCGCAGGCGCCGGAGTGGTGGGAGAACGCCCGCGCGTTGCTCGAGGCTCAGCTTCCCCGCGTCAGCGAGGTGCTCGACTCGTCGGGGCTGGGCGATCGGCTGCGGGAGATCACGATCGAACAGCGGGTCGCGATCGTCGAGTGGATCCGGACGATGGGCGTGCAGGCGGTCACCGCCGGCTTCGGCGTCGCGCGCGGGCTCGGCGCGCTGCTCTCCTGGATCATCACCCCGGTCTACTTCGCCTACTTCCTGACCGCCGGCTTCCGGCTCGACACCGACCGGGTGCTGCCGTTCCTCAAGCCGGAGACCCGCGGGGACGTGACCTATCTGCTGCACGAGTTCGTGGACATCACCGCGGGGTTCTTCCGCGGCCAGCTCATCATCGCCCTGCTGCAGGGCCTGCTGTTCGCGGCCGGCTTCAGCCTGGTCGGCCTGCGCTACGGATTCGTCATCGGCCTGGCCCTCGGGCTGCTCAACGTGATTCCCTTTCTCGGGAACATGATCGGTCTCGCCGTCGCCATCCCCATCGCCTTCTTCCAGGCGGACGGCGGCTGGCTGACCTGCCTGCTGGTGCTCGCGGTGGTCCTGGTGGTGCAGCAGATCGAAGGCTGGTTCCTGACCCCGAAGATCATGGGGCAGCGCACCGGCCTGCACTTCATGGCAATCATCGTCGCCATCTTCTTCTGGGGCACGGCCCTCGGCGGCATCCTCGGGTTGATCGTGGCCATCCCCCTGACCGCCTTTCTCGCCTCGCTCTGGCACCTCGCGCGCGAGAAGTACATTCCGGAGATCGTCTGATGCGCGGCGGCGTACCGGGGCCGATGAAATCGGGCAGGGGCGCCGGCGGGCCGTGATACGGTTTACGTGAGACGACCAACTAGAGGAGGAATGACATGGCGAGACGACGGATTGACACGCGGTTCAGTCTGATGCTGGCCTTGGTGCTCGTGGCGCTCGGCGCGTGGATGCTGGGACAGAGCTCGACCGCGATCACCGCGGCCCAGAGCAACTTCGTCGGCGGCACGCCGTCGCGGCCGGATGCTTCGGACATCCGCGCCCTGCGGCTCCGGTTCGAACCGGGCGTGCGGTCGAACTGGCACAGCCACGGCGGGTTCCAGGTGATCATGGCGGAAGAGGGACGCGGGCGCACCCAGGTGCGCGGCGAGGCGCTGCAGGAGATGCTGCCGGGCGTGGCCTACTACGCGGGCTCCGGGGTCGTGCACTGGCACGGCGCGGCGCCGGACGAAGCCATGGTGCAGCTCACCGTGGTCGGCGGCGAGGGCCCCACGAGCTGGCTCGAGCCGGTGAGCGACGAAGACTATCTGGGCCAGTAGCAGCGCATCCGTTGCGCCGGACCGCGGTCCGTCCGCCGCGGCCCGGCGCCAAGCCCGGCCATTTTGAGGAGGCGTTGTCATGCAGCCATCCACAGTCCGCAGCGATCCTGACCGGAGGCGTGCGCGCCCGCCCGCCCCGATCGCAGGCCTGCTCGCCGGCCTGCTCGCCCTGACCGCGGTGGCCGGCCTGTCGGCCAAGGACTGGCCGCAGTGGCGCGGCGCCGAACGGCGGGGGGTCTGGACCGAGACCGGCATTCTCGAGGCGTTCCCCGACACCGGGCTCACCGTCAAGTGGCGGGCCCCGGTCAACGGCGGCTACGCCGGCCCCGCCGTCGCGGACGGCCGGGTCTTCGTGCTCGACTACGTCGAGACCGAGCCGCGGACGATGGACGGCACCGAGCGCCTCCTCGCGCTCGACGAGGAGACCGGCGCGGTGCTCTGGACCCACGAGTGGACCACCACCTACCGGATGTTGATGTTCACCTACGCCACCGGCCCCCGCGCCACCCCCACCGTCGACGGCGACCGCGTCTACGTGACCGGGTCGACGGGGCGCATCCTGTGCCTCGACACCTCGACCGGGGCGGTCATCTGGGAGAAGGACACGGTCGCGGAGTACGACACGAGCATTCCGATCTGGGGCACGTCGAGCGCAGCGCTCATCGACGGCGACCGCGCGATCTTCCTGGTGGGAGGCGAACCGGACGCCCTGGTGATGGCGTTCGACAAGCACACCGGGGCCGAGGTGTGGCGGGCCATCGAGAGCCGGACGGAGATGGGCTACAACCAGCCGCTGATCATCGAGGCGGGCGGGGCCCGCCAGCTCATCGTCTGGCATCCGCGCGGCCTCACATCCCTCGACCCCGAGACCGGCGAGGTGTACTGGGAAGAGCCGTTCGAGGGGCGGGCCAACATGACGGTGGCCGACGCCGTCCACGCCGGGTCCTACCTGTTCATCTCGGGCTTCTACAGCGGCTCGATGATGATGCGGCTCGCCCTCGACCGGCCCGACGCCACCGCGCTGTGGAAGGACCGCAGCAGCCGCGTGCTCGACAACGGCATCGAGGTGGCGGAAGAGACCGGCCTGCACTCGGTGATGACCACCCCGCTCCTGGTCGGTGACCACATCTACGGCATCGGCAGCCACGGACAGGTGCGGGGCCTGCTGGCCGCCACCGGCGAACGGCTCTGGGAAGCCGAGGGGCTGACCAACCGCAACCGCTGGGGCTCGGCCTACTTCGTCGAGCACGAGGACCGCTACTTCGTCTACAACGAGAACGGCGACCTCATCATCGCCCGGTTCAACCCGGAGGGCTACGTCGAGCTCGACCGCACGCAGCTGATCCACCCCACGTCGCGGTCCGGCTACGGCGGCAGCCGCGCGGGGTCGCGGTCGCGCTTCCGCCACGGCCGGAGCGATCGGCTCGTGGTGTGGGCGCATCCGGCGTTCGCCAACCGCCACGTCCTGGTGCGGAACGACGAGGAGATCATCCGGGTGTCGCTGGACGCGAGCGACTACTGACGCTACGACGCCTGAGAATCTGCTCCCTGGAACGGCGCCGACTCCCGGAAGGAGGCGCCGACACCTGCAAACAGGCGCCGACTCCCGGAAGGAGGCGCCGACTCCCCCCGCAGAGTCGGTTGGGCGCCGAGCGGCACCGTCAGGCGGCGATTTGGCGGGCCGGGGCGCACCGGGATATCCGGCAACCGTTGAGAGGACCTGTCGATGGCAACCTATACACGCAAGGAGTTTCTCGGCCTGAGCGCGGTGCTGGCCGGCGGGGTCGGCGCCGCGAAGCTGCCCGTCGCCGCGGCCCAGGAGCCCTCCGCCGGGGAAGGACCGCCGGATCTGGCGGTGGTCAACGCCCGCGTCTACACCGTCGACGACGCGCTGCCCCGGGCCGAGGCGTTCGCAGTCCGCGGAGACCGGTTCATCGCGGTGGGCAGCACCGACGACGTTCGCAACCTCGTCGGCCCGGGCACCGAGGTGATCGACGCCGAGGGGATGACCATCACCCCGGGGTTCATCGACACCCACTCCCACCCCAGCGGCGTGAACGAGCTCTACGGCGTGAACACCAACCTGCGGACGGTCGCGGAGATACAGCGGGCCCTGCGGGCCAAGGCCGTCGACACCCCGCCCGGCCGGTGGGTGCGCGGCTTCATGTTCGACGACACGAAGGTCGTCGACGGACCGCTGCACCGGACCCACCTCGACGAAGCGCTGCCCGACCACCCGGTCAACGTGGCCCACCGCGGCGGGCACACCAACTGGTTCAACAGCAACGCGTTCGCGCTGGCCGGCATCACCCGCGACACCCCCGACCCCCCAGACGGTCGGTTCGCGCGCGGGACCGACGGCGAGCTCTCGGGCATGGTGGCCGAGCACGCCCGCGACGTCTTCGCCACCGTCGGCGAGCGCGAAGACCTGACCGAAGAGGAGCAGCGCGCCCGCGGCCGCGAAGGGATGGCGCACATCTCGGGGCTGATGACGGCGGCCGGCCTCACCACCGTCCATGACGCGGGGGCGAGCCGGGGCCGACTGGTCGCCTATCAGGACGCGCGCGAGGCGGGCGAGCTGCGCCACCGCGTCTACGCCATGATCCGCGGGCCGTACGAGCACCTCCGCAACGCCGGCATCTCGACCGGCTTCGGCGACGAGTGGGTGCGCATCGGCGGGGTGAAGTACGGCGCCGACGGGTCCGCGTCGGAACGCACGATGCGGATGAGCACGCCGTTCGAGGGCCGGCCGGACGACTACGGCATTCTGACGATGTCGCAGGACGAGATTCACGACGCCGTCGAGG
Source organism: Vicinamibacterales bacterium (assembly GCA_965206705.1). Classification (GTDB taxonomy): domain Bacteria; phylum Acidobacteriota; class Vicinamibacteria; order Vicinamibacterales; family UBA8438; genus JAJEEA01. The sequence continues at coordinate 96,928 of CBDBKJ010000006.1, forward strand.
ACGCGCACCGCCACAACTGGCAGGTCGGCATCCACGCCAACGGGGACGTCACCATCGACATGGTGCTGAACGCCTACGAACGGGTCCTAGACGGCTGGCCGCATCCCGACCGCCGGCACCGCATCGAGCACTGCTCGCTCGTGAACCCCGACCTGCTCCGGCGGATCCGGGACACCGGCACTATCCCGACCCCGTTCTGGACCTACATCCACTTCCACGGCGAGAAATGGCGGGAGTACGGCGCCGCGAAGATGGAATGGATGTTCGCGCACCGCTCGTTCCTCGACTTCGACATCCCCGTGGCGGGGGCGTCCGACTACACGCCCGGGCCGTTCGAGCCGCTCATGGCGATCCAGAGCATGGTGACCCGCCGGGACTTCGACGGCCAGGTGTGGGGCGCCAACCAGCGGGTGACGGTGGACGAGGCGTTGCGCATCGGCACCCTCCACGGAGCACGGGCGTCCTACGAAGAACGGGACAAGGGCACGATCACCGCCGGCAAGCTCGCCGATTTCGTCATCCTCGACCGCGATCCGCACGACGCGGACCCGGACGACATCAAGAACATCGGCGTCGTGCGCACGGTGGTCGGCGGACGGACGATGCATACGGCGACGGCATAGCAGCCCCGCGCGCACCATCGGCTCGACAACTCCCTTCCCGCCGCGTGTCCCGGTGGAAGCGGATTCAGCCGGCCCGGCGACAATCGAGGTTCGGCTCGAGGACACTGATCCGACCAGGAGGACGCAGATGAGAGTGCAGTTGAGATCGGTAGCGGTAGCGGCGCTGCTCGTGGCGGGCGCGGCGACGATGGCGGCGGCGCAGGCCCTGCCCATCGATCCATCCCGCTACGAGGGCGCGATACAGGCGTTCGAGGCGGCGGACCGCGAGAGGATGCCGCCGCCGGGCGCGATCGTCGTCACCGGCAGCTCGAGCATCGCCCGATGGAACGCCGCGATGCCCGCGGACCTGGCCCCGCTGACGGTCATCCCGCGCGGATTCGGGGGCAGCGCCATGGCCGACGTGCTGCACTTCGTCGACCGCGCCGTGCTCCCGTACCGCCCGCGGGCGGTGGTCATCTACGAGGGCGACAACGACACGGGGCGCTTCCGGGTGCCGCCGGCGACGATCGCCAACGAGCTGGAGCAGATCATCGCGGCTGTTCACGCCGAGCTGCCCGAGACTCGCGTCCACGTGATGTCGGTGAAACCGAGCCTGGCCCGCCAGGCGGTCTGGGACAAGGCGCAGGAGACCAATGTGCTGTATCAGGCGGTCGCCGCCGCGGACGATCGCGTGTACTACATCGACGTCGCCACGCCGTTCCTGCAGGCCGACGGGACGGTCATGGACGACATCTTCATCGACGACGGCCTGCACCTGAACGAGAAGGGGACGCGCATCTGGGCCGCGACCATCAAGGCGGCGCTGATGGCGGTCGAGGGGCAGCACGAGTCGACGAACGACTGAGCGGCCCGGGGGCCGGGGCGCCCGCACCGACGGCCGCTCCGCGCCCGCCCTGGCCCGGAATCGCCGCCTTGCGGCCGCTTCCCACCCAACCGCCCCGGCAGGAGCCTGGCGCCGGCCGCGTCCGGCCAACAGAACTCCAGATCCCTCCGCCCATCCCGGAGCAGCCGCGGCCAGATTGCCCAACCTTCCGTGCCTCGGGGATATCGAGCGGCTCGGGGTTTGAAGCGGCAGGGGGGGTCGGGACCCGATTCAGTGCTGGTGGTCGTGGCGGCTCTGGTGAAACACCACATGCAGCAGTGACCCTCCGACGAAGGCCTGGTAGAGTTCCACGCCGCTGCCGTCATCGCCGAGCAGCTCCGCGCCGACCGAGTAGCCGACCACCGTGGCGACCGCGATCCCCCCGATGCCGAGCGCCCCCGCCCGGAAGCCGTGACGTGGGCGCAGCATCCACCAGATCACCAGGCCAACGGGAATCCGATGCAGGACCACCGCGGCCGAGACGCTCGCCTCGTCCGGCGAAAGCGCCGCGCCCTCGAGCAACGCGTGCAGCCCCAGGCCCGACAGCCCGCCCAGGAGCGCCAGGTTGTCAGTTTGCGGCGCCAGCGCGTGCGGGACGCGCTCGATGAGAGCGGGCATGCCGAAGCCGACGGCCATGACCAGGATTGCCAGGATGCCGTATTCGGACCAGGCGTGGGGAACCACCTGCCAGGCCACGAGCGCCGGCACGACGAGGTACATGAAGCCGTCGAGGAAACGGACGGCGCCGGGCCGGTGGTGCAGCCATCCATACAGCAACGCACCAATGACAGGGGCGACGAGTGTCCCGGCGAGTTGGAGCATGGCAATCCTGCGGTATACCGGCAACGTTCGCATCGACCCGATGACGGCGATGCCGCGCCCTGCGAGCCGGGCCGCTTGCGGTGGTCGTCGCGGTGGTCGCCGTGCGGATGGTGCAAATGGCCGTCGACGAGATCGAGCACGTCCGCGCCATACGCGTTTCTGATCGAAAGCGCGATGGTCCCGATATCTCCGTTCACGGACGCCTACGGATTCGTGCCCCACATCAACTCGGCCACGAACCCGGCGGGAATCCCCACCACGAAGAGGGCCATGCTGATCAGCAGGAACCGCGCGTAGATCGGCACCTTGACGGCGCGGTGCGACAGGTCGACGGGCACCGTCTCGGCATCGTCGATCGCTTCGTAGGCGCGGGCCAGCCCGTCGGAGTCGGTCACGTCGAAGTAGTCCCCGCCGAAGGCCCGGATGGTGTCGATGAGCCCCTGGGTATTGTTGGCCGGCGCCCGCGACGCGGCGCTGCGGCCAGTACGCGCACGCCGGGGATCGGCGGCGTTGATGAAGATCATGTAGGGAACGATGTTCCGCTGGGTCAGGGCGACGAACTCCGCCTCGGGAATCTCGTCGACGTCGGCGTCGGTGACGATCAGGACCGCCCGATGAGGAGTGGCGCCCCGACCCAGGAGGGCGACGTCGCGGTCGAAATGCCGCACCACCGATTGCAGCGCGCGCACGATGTTCGTATTGCCCTCCCGGTCGACGATGCGCACCTTGTCCGGCGGCACGAACATCTGATCGATCGGCGTGCCCGACTGGGCGGCAAGGATGCGCACGATGGCGTACGGCGCGTCCATGACCTGGAAGAAGTACAGCTCGTCGTCGATGACGAAATCGTCGACCATGTAGGGGAACGACGAGAACAGCCACAACGCCACGCGGTCGTTCTTCTCGCGGCGCATCTCCAGAAACTCCAGATGCGCCTGGCGCGCGACCTCGGCCCGCGACCTCCCCGTCCCCGGCAGCTCCCAGGACATCGACAGGGACGTATCGACCAGGTCGATCCGAATCCGCGAGTCCATCTGGCCGGCGATCTCCTCGGTCGACGTGAGATAAGGGTCGGCCATCGCCACCAGCAGAATCGCGAGCGCGAGGCCCAGCAGCACCTTCGGCAGGTGGTACAGCGTACGGCCCAACGCCCCGCGCCGGAAGCGCCGGTCGATGCGATGTCCGGAATGCTGTCGATGGTGGATGCGGACGAGCCCCCACAGGCGCGCCAGGGTCGCGAACCCGACCAGGACCACGGCCACCGACAACCAGTAGGTGAGACCGATGTCGGTGAACCGGATCTGGTCGAGCTCTGTCCCCAGCAACTCCTGTGCGCGAATCTGCAGAACGTCGGGGAGCGCGGTCCAGTCCATGGATTACCGGACCGCGTGGCCGCCGATGAACATCTGACCAGCCAATCCGCCCTGCGTTCGGTGGTGCGATGACGAGTGCGGCGGCCCGTGGACGAGCCCCGCGGTTTCACCACGGGCTACCGGCAACCGGCGGCGGGAGGCCCCGCCGCGGACCGCCGGTGCATCGTGCCCGAGCTGCGTTGCGCCGCGGTCACAGGTGACCAATAGGCTCCCTCGTCACGCCCGATTGCCGCCCGACCAACCCTGCCAGCGCGACCCTGCGGTCGCGTTGGAAGTTCCCTGGCGCGAAACTTCAACGGCGTAGGCTAGCGAGTCCCCTCGACCGCCTGCGTGCCGAGCTGGCGGGCGCCGGCCATGATGCCGTGCATGCCGATGTTGCCTTCGTGACAGGCGTACTCGAACAGGGGCCCATCCGTCCGGCGCATGGGCATGACCGCGGTCCACGGCCGGGTGAAGTGGTTGGTGTCTTCGAAGGTGAACTCGTACACCACCGTATCCGCGTCGACGCGCCGGAACCGTTCCACGACCTGCGAGTCCCGGCTCGAACCGCGGGCCGCGGTCTCCCGCAGGAAGTTGGTGGTCTCGACGACCAGCGTGTCGCCCTCCCAGTGCCCGCGGGAATCGCCGACCCACTGGCGAATCTCACCATGCGGGCGGCCGTCGAGCGGGATGATGCGGGCGTTGTGCACCATCTCGTTCTGGATCACGACGTAGCCGGGAATCTGCAGGATGAGCACGTTGTTGTTGTACGCGCCGGAGGTCATCGGCGGTCCCGCGTTGAACCCCAGGATGCAGCGGTCCGACAGGCTGCGGTCGGTGTAGTGGTCGGCGAAGCCGTTGCGCAGGTTCAGCCGGTTCAAGGCGCGGGCCCGGCGGCTCTCCTCGCGCCAGGGCAGGCGGCCGTCCGGCGGATCGACGATCAGCGAGGTCCGCTTGTCGGCGGTCAGCTCGACGCCGCGCTCGTACCAGAACTCGTTGTAGGACAACACCCCGCCTTCCGCCCGCGGCTGATAACCCGCGTTCGGCGCGCCCGTCTCCGGGTCGAACAGGTCGCGGTTCAGCCGGGTGCGTTCGGACGCCTCGAACGCGGCGGCCTCCTCCGCGGTCAGGTTCGTCCTGTCGGCCAGCGCCGCCGGCCGTTCCAGCGGCGTGATGGTCCGGAACGTGAAAATCCCCGAAATATCCGGATCGCCGTGCGGCGTCCGCTGCGCCGTGGACTCGGATTGCGCCGCAACCGGCGCGGCGATGAGCGCCACGGCTACGCCGGCGATGCCGGCCGTCACGCGAATACAATTGAGCATGTCCGCCCCCCGTCAACTGACCGGCCCCGGAGTCCTCGCGCCGGAACCGCGGGGCCTGATTGCCCCGTGCGATCCCTGTATCCTAACCTGCACCGGCCGCCGGTTCAACGATGAGGCCCGCGACACCCTCTCGATCCCGTATGCTGGCCCATGAACGGAACTTTTTTCGTCGAGCGGCATCAAACTGTTCAGGGGAGGCATCGGGAATCTGCGCTCCGAGGTCGACCGCCGGCAATCCGGGACCGTCCGATGCGCGTGGTGCACTGCGGCGGGTGTTCGGGCGACAGAGTTCCGGTCGGCGCACCGTTCGTTGTCGGGGGCGGGCTGACCGCCCCGACGCGGGAAACTCCAGCACGGGAGGCAGGGTGAAACCGGTTCGAGCCATCGACTGGGCAGTACCGACCACCTCCGAGAGCGAGCTGGCGCAGCGGTGCGCGGCCGGTGACGCCCAGGCCAGCCGCGAGTTGGTCCACAGCCACCAGCGGATGGTGTATCACCTCGCCCTGCAGCTGCTCGGCAACCCCGAAGATGCCCGCGACCTGTCGCAGGACGTCTTCCTGACGGTGTTTCGCTCGATTCACCGGTTCCGAGGCGACTCGGCGTTGCAGACCTGGATCTACCGCATCGCCGTGAACCAGGCGCGCAACCAGCAGCGCTGGTGGCGCCGCCGCAAACGATCCGACCAGGTGTCGCTGGAGGCGATGTTCGTCGACCCCCCGGCCCCGGCGGCGACGAACTCGCCCGAGCGCGCGCTCGGCCGCAAGGAGCTGCGCCAGCGGCTGTGGCGAGCCCTGCGCCGCCTGCCGTTCGACCAGCGCTCGGCCGTCGTGCTGCGCGAGTTGCACGGCATGCGGTACGCCGAGATCGCGTTCTCGCTCGGCACCTCCATCGCCGCGGTGAAATCACGACTGGCGCGCGCGCGCCGGACCTTGCGCGCAGAGTTGAGGCCCCTCCGATGACTGGTATCCGATCACTCCGCTGCCGTACCGCGCATCGATGGCTGGCTGCGGCCCATGACGGCGAGCTCCCGGTGGCCCGCCAGCTGGCGCTCGACGCACATCTGAATGCGTGCGCGGAGTGCCTGCGCGTCAGGCAGGAGCTGAGAGCCGTCAGCGTCGCCCTGCGCGAGTACGCAACCGAGCACCGGCCGAACGAAACGGACTGCGCCGGGGTGGAGTCGGACGTGCTCGAGGCCATGCCGGCCTGGCCTCGCCGCCCGCTCGAACGGCGTCTTCGCGAGGTCGTCGCCGATGGGCAGCGCCTGTGCGTGGTCGGCGGCGCCGCCGTCTCGATGCTGGTGGCCGGCCTGTTCGTGGCGATGGCCCTCAGCTTCTCGCCGCCGGTCCATCCGCACTCGCTGGCCGGATTCCTGCAGGGGGCCGGCAGCCTCGGCTCGAACGCCAATCCGCTGCTGGGATTCGAAACCGGGGTCAGCCTGCCCCACGTGTCAGCCGACACGCAGGCCGCCGCCATGTTGATTCGCCCGCTTCCGCCGCTCGTGCTGGAGAAGCTGGCGCTGTCCGCGGTGGTGACCCGCGAAGGACTTCTCGCGTCGGTCGAGGTGCTGCGCCAGCACTCGGTCGACGCTCGACGCGATACTGCCCGCGAGGGCGCGCCCGGGGCGCCGGAGCGGTCCGGCGGCGCAGCCCAACCGGACGCCGAGCTTCAGCGCGCGTTGTCGCGGCTGGCGTCCGACGTCCGCTTCGTCCCGGCGCAGGCGTGGGGCTCGCCGGTGGCCGTCAACGTCGTCTGGCTGCTGGAGCGCACCACGGTTCTGCCCCGCTCTCCGAGGACAGAGAGCCGGTGGACCGCCCCCGGCGTACGCTCCCCCCGCCTGCCGGCCGACCAGCCCGCGTGATGCACACCCCTTCCGGATTCAAGAAACGGGCGTGAGAGTCCGTGGTGAACCCGTAATCACCACGAACTCCCCCGCCCGTCAAATCGTCGCCTGTCGGCTCCGCCTGCTGCCCGACCAACCCTGCCGGCAGTCCGCGCCGTAGAAGTTTTGCTGTCGCGAAACTTTCCAACGCGACCGCAAGGTCGCGCCAGGAGCCTGCGCCGCAGAAGTTGCGACAGCGAAACTTCCAACGCGACCGCAAGGTCGCGCGGTCGCGCTAGCGGCGCTCGGTCGGGTCGCGGCCGTCGAGGGGCGCGCCGGTGCCGGACGAGCCCATGAAGAACTTCCGGCCGTCCTCGAACGTCACGTCGCGGCCGTTGGCCCGCGCGCTGCGGTCCTTGCTCTGGTAGCCGTCGACCACGATCATGGCGCCGACGGGAATCGTGTCGCGGTTCAACCCGCGCCGCAGCAAGGTGTTCGGCGTGCCGCCCTCGACCATCCAGACCTGCGTGCCGCCGTTCTCGCCCGTCACTTCCACGTGGATCCAGGTGTGGGGGTTCACCCATTCCACGCGGACCACCGGGCCGCGCAGCACGACGGGGCGGTTGGGGTCGAACTCGGCGCCGAACGCGTGATGCGCCTGCGTCGGCACGCTGCCGGTCACCGCCAATCCGGCCAGGATGAGAGTGGTGGCCATACCGATTCCGAACCGTACACGGGTCTGCTTGCGCATCGTCCTTCTCCTGACTGTCGAATCCGGGTCGCCGGATGTCATCCTGCTATCTCGTGGGATTGACCACGCCCTCGGGCTCTTCGCCGCGGAAGTCCGCCTCCAGCAGCCGGGCGCCCTTCATGATGCCTTCGAGCGCGTAATTCGCCTCGTGGCAGGCGTACTCGAACACCTTGTTGCTGCTCCGCGGCCAGGCGTACTCGCCGGTGAACGGCGCCGTCCACACCGAGGGGTCCTCGACCGTGAAGGTGTAGATGAGCGTATCGGCGTCCTGCATGCGGAAACGCTCGGTCACCGTCATGTTGCCGGTCCCCTGGCGGAACGCCGGCCGGTCCACGAAGTTCGTCGTCTCGACGACCAGGGTATCGCCCTCCCACCAGCCGATCGAATCGCCCAGCCACTTCTTGATCTCGGGCGGATCGTGCTCGGCGTTCATCCGGACGATGCGGGCGTCGTGGACCATCTCGATCAGAATCATGACGGTGTCCTCGCCCTGCACGATCCGCTTGTGGTTGTTGTACAGCGCCGGCAGCATCGGCGGTCCCGAGGTCGAGCCGAAGCTGAGGATGCACCGCTCGGCATAGGGCCGCTGCTCCATGTTGTCGTACGGGCCGGCCGCATCGAGCCCCGCTTCGAGCCAGTAGGCGGTCCCGTCGTTCTGCGCGCGCCGCACAGGACCGGCTTCCCGGGCCGCCCTGAACGCCGCCTGTCGCTCCTCCGTCGTCGGCGGGAAACGGCCGTTCGGCGGGTCGATGAGAATCGACGTCCGCCACTCGCCCCCGATCCGGAACGCGCCGGTGCCGCGGTCGATCCAGAACGAGTTGTATCCGCCGACGTTGCCGGCTGCGCCCGGCGACCCGTCTCCGCCCTGGGGCGGCGCGCCGCGGTTGGGATCGCTGGGGGCATTGCGCTCGGCCGTTCGGCGGGCTTCGGCGCCCGCGATTGCCGCCGCCTCCTCGTCGGTCAACGACATCTTCTCCCCGAGCTCGGTCGGCCGCTGCATCGGAGTCAACGTCGACACGTCGTAGGTGCCGGACAGATCCGGACGGCCGCTCGCGGTGCGGGGAATGTCGCCGGTCTGCGCCGCCGCCGGCAGCGATGCCAATCCGACCAGCGCCAGCACGCCGAAACCGATTGCGATTCGACTACTCATCTCAACCTCCCTAGCGCTGCCCGTGCCCCACAACTTTTCGCTGGACTTCATGAAACCACTGCGCTACGGTGCTGGGCATGGAGGTTCAGAATCAGGTCGGGCGCCGCCTGCGGGCTGATCTTGGCCGACTTCACGACGTGCTGAACAGTGCAGCCTCGCAAGGTGTCGGCACTCTCGGACGGGTCGCCGATCGTGTCTGTGACGCATTCAATCTGAGCGATGCCCGCGGCCGGCGGCAGCGCGCGAGTTGCCGCAAGGCGCTGGGCGAGTTGGCGGCGAAGGGCCATATCTCGCTGCCCCGGCCGCGACCCCGGAGCGCCGGGGTGCGCAGGCCGCGGGTGCTCTCGCACCCGGTGGCGCCGGCGCGCGATGTGCCTGACGAGGTCGGCAAGCTCCGGGACCTCGCGCTGGTTCGGGTCGAGACCGACGCGCAGCGCCGGGTCTGGAATACACTGATGGCCCACGAGCACCCCCGCGGCGGGGGGCCGTTCGTCGGCCATCAACTGCGCTATCTGGTCGGCTCTGCGCACGGTTGGCTGGGCGGCGTCGGGTTCGCGGCCTCCGCCCGGCGCCTGCGGGCCCGCGACACGTGGGTCGGCTGGGACGACGCGGGCCGGCGCGCCCACCTTCACCGGGTGGTGGGGCTGTGCCGGTTTCTGATTCGTCCCGGCGTTGTCTGCCGCAACTTGGCCTCTCACGTGCTGGGTGGGGCGGCGCGGGCGGTGGGCGGAGACTTCGAGCGCCTCTGCGGCTACCGGCCGTGGCTGCTGGAGACCTTCGTCGACGAGACCGAGCACGCGGGGACGAGTTGGCGTGCGGCGAACTGGGTGCGGGTGGGCGAGACTTGCGGGCGTGGGCGGCAGGACCGGCTGCATGCCGCTCCCGAGACGCGCAAGGCGGTGTATGTCTACGAGTTGGAGCCGGCTTGGCGCGAACGGCTCGCGGCGCCCGTGCCGGACACGGCGGCGTTGGCACCCGGTGAGGGGCTTGACGCATCGTGCTGGGCGGCTCTGGAATTCGGCGGCGCCCCGCTGGGCGACGCCCGCCTGAGCGCGCGTTTGGTAAAGAGCGCGGAACAGATGGCGCGGTCTCCGATGCGCGCCATCACCGGGGTCACCCAGGGAGTGCGCGCTTTGGTCAAGGGACATTACCGGCTCATCGACCAGCCCGCCGACAGCGCGGTGACGGTCGAGAACATCCTCGCGCCCCATCGCGAGCGCACGCTGCAACGGATGGCCTCGGCGCCCACGGTGCTGTGCATCCAGGACGGGACCCGCCTGAACTTCACCGGGCGCGGTCACACCGAGGGGCTGGGGGTGATCGGCGCCAATCAGACCGGGGCCGCGGCCCGCGGGCTGGACCTGCACACGACGCTGGCGGTCGATGCCGATGGGGTCCCGTTGGGGGTGCTGCGGGCCGGGTTCGACGCGCCCCCGGCCCCGGACCCCGATGAGAAGGGCCGCAAGCCGCGCGAAAAGCGGAAGTCGTTCCGGTGGATCGAGGGTCTGCGCGACTGTGCGCAGGCGGCCCGGCGTTTGCCCGAGACCCGCGTGGTCTGCACGATGGACCGCGAGGCCGACTTCCTCGACCTGTTCATCGAGCGCCGCGAGCAGGCGCCGCAGGTCGAGTTGCTGGTCCGGGCGAAGGCCGACCGCGTCCTGGGCAAGGCTACGACGCCGGATGGACACCCGGTCTCGCGCCGTCTGTTCGAGGAGGTGCGGAGCTCTCCGGCCCGCGCCACCTGCACCATCGAGGTGAATCGGCTCAGCGCGCGCGTGAAGGCCAGCAAACAGGCGGCCAAGAACCCGCGGGCGGCGCGCGTCGCCGACACGGCGCTGCGCTACCAGGCGGTCGAGCTGCCGTGCCCCGGGGCGGCGCCGGTCGCGCTGTGGGTCGTGCATGCGCGTGAGGAGCATCCGCCGCCCGGTGTCAAGCCGCTGGAGTGGTTCGTGCTCACCACCCTGCGGGTGACGAGCCCCGCCGACGCCGAGCGGGTCCTGCGGTGGTACGCCCTGCGCTGGCGCATCGAGGATTACTTCCGCATCCTGAAGTCGGGCTGCAAGGTCGAGGAGTTGCAGCACCACACGGCGGAGCGGCTCGAACGCGCCATCGCCATCAACATGGTCGTGGGTTGGCGGGTACAGTTGATGGTCCGGCTCGGGCGCGAACTGCCCGAGCTGCCGCGTGAACTCCTGTTCTCGGACGGCGAGCTGCGGGTGCTGGCCGTCTTCGCCCGCTCGCGCAAACTGCCGCCACCGGCCAGTCTCGGCGAGGCGGTCGAGCTCGTCGCTCGCCTTGGCGGGTGGCTCGGACGCCGACGCCAACCGCCCGGCGCGCAGCTCATGTGGTACGGCTATACCCAACTGGTGGCCATGGCCTTCGCCTTCGAGCTGCGCGACGAATACGGATGACATCACCGTGCACTCCAAGTCCAGCGAAGCGTTTGTGGGGCACGGGCAGCCCTAGCGCGCCAGCGGCTCCCGGCGCCATTCGCCGAACAGCAGCTCTTCGACGAACTCCACGCAGCGAAAATCCATCAGGCGGGCGTTCTCCTCGACGCGGCGATAGAGCGGCATCCTGATGGTGAACGGCTCGGTCAGCACCACGGAGTCCTCGATCGTCGCCTCGTAGTCGATATGGTTCGGCCCCACCATGGTGTAGCGCTCGACGACGTGGAGCTGATTGCTGTGATGGCTGCCCGCCCGGTCGAACCAGGTGGCGTCGTGGAGACCGGTCACGTCCACGACCAGGGTGTCGTCCTCCCAGTGTCCGACCGACCACCCCATCCACGAGTCGACCTGCGACGGCCCGGGATTGTCCAGGTAGATGTCGCGCACCGCGCCGGCGAATTGGTACGCGATGAAGAAGTCGTTCTCGCTCTGAACGATCTGGAGGGGCATGGGAATGTAGGTGGCGCGCGGCACGCCCGGCATGTAGCACTTCACCTCGGGGTCGCGGTCGATCCAGTTGGCGCGATTCTCCTCCTTGAGGGCGCGCGCCTCCGGCGTGTAGGGAATCCGGCCGCCGCCGGCGATGACCCCCAGGCTGCCCGGCACGGCCCCGACGGCACCGAGACGCAGCATCGGAATCGCGGGCACCGGGTTCACCGGTCCGGGGCGCATCTGCATCGAGTGGCGGGCCATGTGCGGCTCGAGGTCGTAGTTGGCCTCGCTCAGCACTTGCCAGATACCGTTCATGTCGGGAAGCCCGTTCGACAGACGCGGTATGTCATCCTGCGCCTGGGCCGCCGCCGGTCCGAACAGTCCCAAGACCACCGTCAGTACCACGGACGTCATCTTCATCTAGTCACCACTCCAAGGGAACGTTGCGGCCCGCCGGACGCGGCGAGCGCCGTGCCGCACGCGATATTCTAACCGGCTCCGGCGGCAACAATACAGCGTTCGTGTCGCGCCCTGGGGGCAATGCGGGGGGATCGACTACGGCTGCGCCTGGGGAACCCGGAGCGACTGTCCGGGATGGATGAGGGACGAGCTGAGGCCGTTCGCCCGCCGCAGGGCGTCGATCGTCGCGCCGTACCGGCGGGCGATCCGGGTCAGGGTATCGCCCCGGCGCACGATGTGGAACACGCTCGCATCCGCCGCCGGAGTCCCCCCGCTCCCGCCTGCAGCCCGGGTCGGCGACGGCTGCCCCCGGGGAACCCGGAGCGACTGCCCCGGATGGATGAGGGACGAACTGAGGCCGTTCGCCCGCCGCAGGGCGTCGATCGTCGCGCCGTGCCGGCGAGCGATCCGGCCGAGGGTATCGCCGCGGCGAACGACGTGGAAGGCCGTCGCATCCGCCGCCGGAGTCCCCTCGCTCCCGCCTAAGGCGGTCGCATCCGCCGCCGGAGTCCCCTCGCTCCCGCCTGCGGCTCGGGCCGTCAACTGCCTCACGTAGGCCGCGTACGGCTTCGGGTACACCGCCACGTGATAGTGCGGCGGCCGGCGCTCGTACGTCGCCTCGAGCACCCCCCGGGCCTCCAGCGACAGCAGCACGCCATCCAGCCAGCTGCGGCAGCGCCCGCCGGGACGGCGGAGGTCGATCGCCATGCCGGTCGGGTGGACCGAGCGGTCGGAGGCATTGCGGGGCTGATGGGACAGGGGCCGCGTCAGGCTCGTCACCACCAGCCGCTCGTTGCAGGCCCGTCGGTATTGCGACGAGAGCCGCTCGATGAACAGCCGCGCCTCGGGACGGGCGAACGGGAACGACACGTCGACCAGGGTGTAGTCCTGGTTCCCGGCGACCTGCACGAGCAGATCGGCGTCGACGAACCGGCGCAGTTGCCGGGCGCTCGCGAGATGGGTGAAGTCGTGCCGCCGGGCCTGGGCGCCCTGACGATCCAGCGATGCGGCGCTTCCGCGCAGGCTCTGCGCCCCCGCCTCGCCCGGTGCGGCCCCGAGCAGAAGACCGGCGGCCAGGAGCACGCCCACCGATTTGCGCCGGGGCGGCGCCCAGGGCGACCCTTGCGTCGCCCGCCCGCCGTGAGCGATACCGAGAACCCGGGAAAGGAAGGACACCATGCCCATACACGCGATGTCGGCCGACCCGGCAGAGGACTTTAGCCTGCTGCCGGCAGAGGGTGGCACAAGACCCCGCCGAATTCGACCGGCGATGGACCCTGCCTGACTGCGTTGCTCCCGGACTGCATGCGGTCCGCGGTTGCCCATGCCCGACACGCGCCCGCGTCGCGCCTCGTCAGGCACGGGCGCCTCACAGTCCCCCGGCGCCGTCGCCGGTCGCGCTGCAAAGCGGGTCTGCCACCGGCTCCTAGCCGGCCACGAACGAGCGCACCACGACGATCAACCCCGCGACCGCGGCCACCCCGAGAACGGCCGGGCGGATGGAGCCGCGATCGAGCCGGCTCGCAAGTCGGCGGGACACCAGGAAACCGAACAGCGCGCCCGGAAGCAGGAACAGCGTCAGGCGCAGCTCCTGCCCGCCGAAACGCCCCGCCGGCACCAGCGCGGCGATCGAGATGATGGTGCCGACGAAGAAGAGGCTCGACAGGGTACCCCGGAATCTCTCACCGGAGGCGTGCTGATACAGCAGCGCGATGGGCGGCCCCCCGATCGCGGCCACCGTGCCCAGCAAACCCGACAGCACTCCCCCGGCCAGCAGCGTCGACGGGCGGGGACGGACGTGCACCCCCGAGACGCTGATCGCCACCGCCACGATCACCATCAGGCCGAACACCCGGGTCAACTGGTCCTGCGGCACCACCGCCAGCACCGCCGCCGCCGGCAGCGTCCCCGCGATGCGCCCGGCCAGCGCCCAGCGCAGTCCGCCGAGATCGATGCCGCGACGCTCCCGCACCGTCACCATCAGGGTGAACACCATCGTCGACGCGAGCACCGGGCCGGGGACGAGCCGGGGATCGATCAGGATGAGGATCGGCGATCCCAGGATGCCCATCCCGAAACCGACGGCCCCCTGCAAGGTGAACCCGGCCACGCTGCACAACACGACGACGGCGAGATCGAAGGGGGACATGGTGCGTGCGACCACTGCGCGCCGGCGCCGGGTCGTCTGGCCACGGGGAGGGGTGCCAACCGAATGGGCAACCTGTAAGCGTAGCACGGGCGCGCGCAACGGTGGGCGGTCGCGGGACGGGGCGCGCCCCGCCCGCGCGCCCGAATCCGCCGGCCGGGTAGACTAGAGCCCGTGGACGATCAGCCTCGACCCGTCGTGACGCTGCGGCCCGCCGCCTCGGTGGTGCTCCTGCGGGACACCTCTGCCGGACCGGAGATTCTCTACCTGCGCCGCAGCCCCGACCTCAAGTTCATGGGCGGCTACTGGGTGTTCCCCGGCGGGCGCATCGACCCGGGCGACCACCAGCCGGGCGGCGACACCGACGAGTTGGCCGCGGCCCGGCAGGCGGCGGTCCGGGAGGCGCAGGAGGAAGCAGGAGTGGCGGTCGACCCGGCGGGCCTGCACCCCATCTGCCAGTGGACGACGCCGGCGACGAGCCCGATCCGGTTCGCCACCTGGTTCTTCGCGGCGGCGTCGGACCCCGACGCCGTCCGCGTCGACGGCGTCGAGATCCACGACCATCGGTGGTGGCGCCCGCCCGACGCTCTGCAGGCGCATCGCGACCAGCGCATCCAGTTCGCGAACCCGACCTTCGCCCTCAGCACCCGGCTCGCCGGGCACGCCACTGTCGCCGAGGCCCTCGCGGCGGTCGACACGTGGCCCCAGGAGCGCCTACTGGGGCGCCTGCATCCGGTCGACGGTGGGCGGGTCGCCCTCTACGCGGAAGACTGCGGCTACGAGACGGGCGACCTCGACTGCGCCGGTCCGCGGCACCGCATCTGGATGATCGACGGCGGCTGGCGCTACGAGCGGGACTTCTAGGTGCTGCGGGGCCTCTTCCGACGGGCGGCCAGGAACCCCTGGCAAGACGCGGTCTCACCACGGGCTCGCGGGGCGGCGGCGCGGGCCGGCCGCTACTCCGGCGGCGGCCGGAAGGCGAGCAGCTCTCCCGAGCGGCCGCCCCCGCTGACCGCGACGACCAGATACTGCACCCCGTCCGCCAGATACGTCATCGGCGACCCGCTCTGCGGCGCCGGCATGAACAGGGCGCCCACCTCGCCCCCCGTCGCCTTGTCGTAGGCCCGCAGCATCGCGCCGCGCTCGCCCGACGCGTCGGTGTGGGTCTGGGGATCGCCGGCGACGAGCAGGGTCTGCGTCACCAGGGTGCCGACGCTGCCGGGCTGGCCGGTCCGGGGGATGTCGAGCCCGCGCAACGCTTCGTGGTTCCGGATGAAGTCGGGCGTCTCCCCGTGCGGTATCTGCCACAGGATCTCGCCCCGCGTCATGTCGATGGCGCTGATCATGCCGTAGGGCGGCTTCAACAGCGGCAGCCCCTGGATCGTGAGCTGGGCGCGCTGCCGCTGCTCAGCCGTCAGCGGCGGGCGGGGCGGCACCGTGAAGCTGGTCCGCCCCCCGCCGGCGGACGATCCCGCGCCGCCGCTGGTGCGCGGGCCGGTCACCGCGTTCCCCTGGATGTAGGCCATGTCGGACTGCCCCGGATACGGGGGCACGATACTCAGCGACCCCAGCGAGCTGTTCGACGAGACGTAGAGGATGCCGGTCTCCGGGTCGTAGGATCCGCCCGGCCAGTTCGTGCCGCCCCCCTGGGCCGGCGCCATCAGCGTGGCGAGGGGCCCGTCCAGGCGGCTGACCACCGGCGGGGTGAAGATCGGGCCGAGTTGGTAGAAAGACGCCCGTTCCTCGGCCTCGGCCCGCAGTTCCGGGGTGAAGTCGATCAGGTCGTCGAGGGTGACGCCCTGCCGGTCGTAGCCGGGCGGCCGGGTCGGGATGGGCTGCGTGGGGGAATACCACTCGCCGGGGACGTCGCCGGCCGCCACCGGCTGCTCCTCGATCGGCCAGATCGGCTCGCCGGTCTCGCGGTTGAAGACGTACAGGAAGGCCTGCTTGGTCGGCTGCGCCACCGCCTTGATCGTCTCCCCGTCGATCACGACGTCGAGCAGGATCGGCGCGCAGGGGATGTCGTGGTCCCAGATGCCGTGATGCACGAGCTGATAGTGCCACCGGCGCTCGCCGGTGTGCAGATCGACCGCGACGAGACTCTCTGCGAACAGGTTGTCGCCGGGCCGGTTGGCGCCGAAGTAGTCGCCGGTCGCCGCCTCGACCGGCAGATATACGAGCCCCAGCTCGACGTCGACCGAAATCTGTCCCCACACCCCGGTGTTGCCGGTATAGACGGCCGAGTCGCTCAGCCACGTCTCGCGTCCGACCTGCCCGGGGCGCGGAATCGTGTGGAAGATCCACAGCCGTTCGCCGGTGCGCACGTCGTAGCCGCGCACGTAGCCCTTCACGTTGGCCCGGCTCCGGGGGTTCCCGCCGGTGCGGTGGGCGGCGCCGACGATGACGACGTCGCCGGCGACGATGGGGGTCGCATGCAGGCCGACCTCGCCGGTGACCGGATCGATCTGCTGGTCGTTGTCCCGCTTCAGATCGACCATGCCGTCGCGCCCGAACCCGGGGACCCGGCGGCCGGTCGCGGCATCGAGGGCAACGAGCTGGTACCCCGGGGTGACGTAGATCACCCGCGCCGGCTCGCCGGCCCCGCCCCCGCCCCCGTCCCAGTGGGCCAGGCCGCGGCCCGACAGCTGACGCGGGGCGGCGGCGCCGCGCGCCCCCTCGTCGAGCCGGTGCATCCACAGCAGCTCGCCCGTCGCCGCATCCAACGCCGTGACGGCCCGGCGCGACCCCGCGGTCGAATACAGCACCCCGTCGACCACGAGCGGCGTCGATTGAAAACGGAACTCGGGCACCGGCCCGAGGTTGTCGGTCCTGAACCGCCAGGCGACCTCGAGGTCCGCGAAGTTGTCCGCGGTGATCTGATCGAGCGGGGCGTACCGGGTGTGGCCGAGATCGCCGCCATACGTCGGCCACGCTCCCCCCACCGCGCCGGTCTGGGCGGCCGCGAGCGCCGCGCACGACAGAAACATGCCTGCAAGCAGGCCCGTGATGTCGTTACACTTGGGCATGGCGTCAGTATACGTCCGTCTTTCGGTACCCGGCGCGCCGTCGTCACGAACCGCCCGCGACCAGGGAGCCCAGCATGTCTTCTGATTCTCCGCAAGTCCGCACCGAAATCGAACCGCTCGGCGACGCCGGCCGGCTCGCGCGCGTCACCGTGGACAACCCGGCGCGCCTGAATGTGCTCGACAGCCGGCTCATCCGCGAGTTGATCACCACGTTCCGCACCCTCGGCGGCGAGCACGAGCTGCGGTGCGTCGTGCTGACCGGGTCGGGCTCGCGCGCCTTCATCGGCGGAGCCGACATTCGGGAGCTGGCCGAGCTCACCCCCGAGACGACCCACGCGTTCATCAGCCGGCTGCACCTCGCCTGCGCGGCCATTCGGCGACTGCAAGTGCCGGTCATCGCCCGCATACACGGGTACTGTCTCGGCGCCGGGGTCGAAATCGCCGCCTCGTGCGATCTTCGGGTGGCCGGTCAGAGTGCGACCTTCGGCATGCCGGAGGTCAAGGTGGGAATCCCCTCGGTCATCGAGGCGGCCCTGCTGCACGGACTCATCGGCGCCGGCCGGACCCGCGAGCTCGTCTACACCGGCGAGCCGATCACGGCGGCCGAAGCGGAGCGCTGCGGGCTGGTGGAACGCGTCGTACCCGACACCGAGCTCGACGCGGCGACCCGGAAGTGGGTGGACGCCATCGCCGCCGCCGGCCCCGGCGCCATCCGGCTGCAGAAGGCACTGGTGCAGAGGTGGGAGACGCTGCCCCTCGATCACGCCATCCAGGTCGGCATCCGCTCGTTCACGACCGCCTACCACACCGACGAGCCTCGCCAGCGCATGCAGGCGTTTCTCGACCGGAAGCGACAGTAGCGCCAGCGGTTGCGCCGCAAGCCGCCGCTGGCTATACGTCGGATACACATCGAACCAGTCGGAGAGACGGCGATGGTGGTGCAGAAGTGGGGAAACAGCCAAGGGCTGCGGTTCACGAAGTCCATGCTGGAGGAAGCCCGGATCAAGGTGGGCGATTCGGTGCGGGTGTCAGGCGAGAAAGGACGAATCACCGTCGAACCGGTGTCCCGCGTGCGCGGCAGGCATGACCTGCGCGCGCTGGTATCCAAGATGCCGAAAGAGTACGCGGTCGACGAGCTCGACTGGGGAATGCCGGTCGGACGGGAAGCGTGGCAGGTGGCGGCGTCGCCATGGCATGCGCGCTGACCACCACGTGCAGACAGGGCTGACGACGGCAGCCGAGCGCTACTCGCCGGTCTGCACCGGATTCGCGCGTCCGGCGGAGCAACCGGCAAACGGTCGGTCTATACCCGATCGCCAACCTGCTCAACGCCGTCGGCGGCCTGCTCAAGCCGAAGGTACTGGTCGCTCCCGTTCCGGACCTCCCGGGTCAGCTGGCCGCCATCGGTTCGATGTGGCCGTACATCAAGCCGCCGAACACGCCGCGCTCCATGGCATGCTCCCACGAGCCGCCGTAGCGGTCCTCGTAGAAGAACACGCGCGCCGTGAAGGTGCCGTCCAGCCCCGGAATACCGAAGTCGGTGATGGACACCATCGGCGTGTCGCCGGCCCAGACCAGGGGGACGACCACCGGGAGGGTGACGTCGACGCTGCCATAGACCATGCGCACGTCGAACCGCCACTGGTCGTCGTCCACCTTGGCGACGCCGGCGATCTCGTACCGTTCGGGGCGGCCGCCGTCGGTTTCGCGCCCGTCGATGGTGAAGTTGCCGACGAGGGTCACCTGCTGCATCCGCTCGGCGAAGCCCCGTTCGAGATCGGTCAGCGACGCGACCGGAATCGCCTGACCGGCGCCCGACTTCGCCACCACCCAGCCGAGCCCGAACGTCACCGCCAGCACGACCGCGCCGCCGACGATCTTGGTGATATTGCCCGTTGCCATCTCGAATCCTCCCCATCGTCAAGAATGCCACGTCGCGCACCGGCGGGCGGCCGCGGATGACCTGCACCGACTGGAATCCCCGGCGCGAACGGCACGCCGTTGACCTCTGCGGACGAATGAGCCGCTCGATGTCGGCCGCGAGGGGCGGCCGGGCCCGGAGAATCGTCGCCTGCCGGCTCCGCCGGCCGCCCAACCGCCCCGGCCACCCGGCGGGAGTCCGCGTTGTTCCACGGCGCAGACCCCTCGCCCCGAATCGTCGCCTTGCGGCTCCGCTTCCCGCCCAACCGATCCTGCTGGAGTCCGCACCGTTCCACGGCGCAGACTCCAGGTCCGCTCACTGCCCCTCGACGGCCTCGACGAACGGCTGACCGATCAGCATCGCGGGGTCGGCGTCCGCCTTCGGCACCAGCTTCTGGGCGCGCCCGTACTGATTGTCGGCGCCGTACAGGTTGCCTTCGGTATCGACGGCGAACGAGTGCATCTCGATGAACGCGCCGGACCCTTCGGTGTCGAGCTCCCAGTTGGCCAGCGGGTTGCCGTTGAGATCGAGCTTGACGATCTTGACCGGCGAGAGGTCCGTCACCCAGACCTCGTACTGGTTCACGATGATGTCGAGCGGCAGGCCGAATCCCGGCCAGACCGCGACGGGGGCGATGTTCGGGTGATACCAGACGGCGGCGCGGGTGGTCTCGTTGAACACCTGCACGCGGCGGTTGTTGCGGTCGGCGACGAAGATCCGGCCGTTGGGGCCGACGGCGACGCTGTGCACCACGTTGAACTCCCCGCGTCCGTCGCCGGGCCGGCCGAACTCGTCGAGGTAGTTGCCTTCCGCGTCGAGAATGATCACCCGCGAGTTGATGAACCCGTCGGCCACCAGCACCCGGCCGTCGGGCAGGAACGCGACGTCCTGCGGCCCCCCCAGATGCGTCTCGTCGTCACCGGGGACGTTCTTTTCGCCCAGGGTCATCAGCAGCTCGCTGCCGTCGTTCGAGAACACGAAGATCTGGTGCGCCGACTCGTGGATCACCCACACCCGGCGCTCCGGGTCGTGCGGGCTGATGCGAATTCGGTGCGGCCCGGGTCCCTCCGACCCCTCGAACAGATGGTCCCACTGGTCCCAGACCTCGATGACGTTCCCGTCGCCGTCGACGACGTAGATGCAGTTCTGCCACGTCCGGCGCTCGGCCTCGCGCAGCGTGTTGATGCCGATGGAGCCGGCATAGCCCTCGAACCCGGCCGGCACCGGGTCGGGCAGGCGGGTCTCGCCCCGCTGCAGGATGAAGATGCGGTCGGGCGACTCGGGAAACACCCCGGAGTTCCCGCCGAAGGCGAAGCCCTCGCCCGCGAACGGCTTGAGCCAGCCTTCGACCGCCTCGTAGGGCGCCGGCACGGTCGGTCCCAGGTCCTGCGCCGAGGCGTAGCTGGTGAGGATGCCGCCCATCGCGACGGCCAGCAGAATACGAACGGCGTTACGCATGATCATGCTGTCTCCACGGTTGTGCTGTTCCGATTGCCTGGCAGCCCGCGGCAGAGGGCCCCGGTGAATTCGACCGGCGATGCATCCTGCCCGAGCTGCGTCGTTCCACGGAGCCGCGGGGCTCCGCGATCACTCATGCCCGATGTGCTCCCTCGTCACGCCTCTCGCGCCGGCGTCCTCCGGCCCCGCAGGAGCCGCGGCAACCCGCTGGCGCCCTCGCCGGCCTCGGCGCGAAGCGAATTGCGCCACGCGCCGCCCACCGGCCCTCGGCCGCTGTCGACGCCCGCCGCCGGGAAGTGGTCCTCCCCGCCAGCAGGATATTTTGACACACGCTTGCCTCCGTGGGGTGCGTACGAGCCACCCTGGACGGTCCGCGCTCCGGGGAGCGGCGCACCGCGCGACGAGGAGCGGCCGTCCCGCCGAGGTTCAAACCGCGGGCGACCCCGCCGACGCCCGCCACCGCAGCCAGTGGTCGGCGAGCACGATGGCGACCATCGCCTCCGCCATGGGGACGAAGCGAGGCAGCAGACAGGGGTCGTGACGCCCCTTTGTCCGAATGGTGGTCGGCTCGCCGCCGGTGGTCACCGTGGCCTGGTCGCGGGGCAGACTGCTCGTCGGCTTCACGGCGGCCCGCAACACGATCGGCATGCCGCTCGAGATGCCCCCGAGCATGCCGCCATGACGGTTGGTATGGGTGACGACGCGGGGGCCGGACGGCCCGCGGGGCTCCGCGGGATGAAACAGATCGTTGTTCTCGCTCCCCCGCAACGCCGCACAGCCGAAACCCACCCCGTACTCGACCCCCAGGACCGCCGGCAGACTGAACAGCGCCTTCGCGAGGTCCGCCTTGAGCTTGTCGAAGACCGGCTCTCCGAGACCCGGCGGCACCCCGGTCGCCACGACCTCGGCCACCCCGCCGATCGAGTCGCGCGCCTCGCGCACGTTCTCGATCAACGCCACCATCTCGGCCGCGCGAACCGCATCGGGGCACCGAACGATGTTGGGCGCGCCGGCCGGCAGCCGCTCCACCTGCTCGGGCGTCACCGCGGCGGGGTCGGGCACCTCTGCCACGACGTCCCCGATCTGACGGACGTAGCCCACCACCCGGCCGCCGAAGGCCGAGGCGATGATCCGTTTCGCGACCACCCCGGCCGCGACCCGAACCGATGTCTCGCGCGCACTCGATCGCCCTCCGCCGCGGTAGTCGCGCCGGCCGTACTTCGCGTCGTAGGTGTAGTCGGCGTGACCCGGCCGATACTTGTCCCGGATGTCGCTGTAGTCGCGGCCGCGCTGGTCGACGTTGCGAATGAGAATCGCGATGCTGGTGCCGGTGGTCGTCCCCTCGAAGACGCCGGACAGGATCTCCGCCGCATCCGGCTCGTTCCGCGGCGTCACGATCCGGCTCTGACCAGGCCGGCGCCGGGCGAGGTCCTCGGCCAGGTCCGCCTCGGCGAGGGGAATGCCGGGCGGACACCCGTCGATGATGACGACGTTGCCGGGGCCGTGCGACTCGCCGGCGGTGGTGATGCGAAAGCTGTGGCCGAAGGAATCGCCGGGCATGGGTCGATCTCAGGTTCCGAATCGCGCGCCGTCCATCAAGGACGCTGACGGAGATTCCTTGCCGTGTGTCGGATGCACAGAACCGCGGAGAACCGGCTGGGCCCGACTGCAGTTGGCAACTCCATATCGATCACGGTCCCAAGGGGGCGGCCTGCGCGTCACTGCGGATCGATCACGTCTCGGCGGCGCTTCCACCGGCCCAGCAGAAGCGTCGCGAGGCCCAGCATCATCTCGTCGACGAGCGGGATGGGGTCCGGGATGATCAGATCGGCCACGAAGAGCCCGCCCGCGAGCAGAAAGAGCTGCCACGAGCGCAGCCGCGACAGCCACGCGAAGAGACCGCGGCCGTCGGGCCTATCGGACATGCTCACGGTAGAACGCCAGTATGCGCGACCAGCACGCGGCCGCGTGGGCGGCGGCGTAGACGTCGGGACGGGTATCGTTGAAGAACGCGTGATCGGCGCCGTCGAACACGGTGATGTCGGCGGACTTGCCCGCCGCCGCCAGGTCCCGCTCGAGCTGCCGCGCCGCCTCCGGGGGAACGAAGGCGTCGCGCTCGGCGAAGAATCCCAGGACCGGCGCCTCGAGGGCCGACAACCTCGGTTGGACGTTCGGGTGGATTCCGTAGAAGACGACGCAGGCGCCGACCGCGGGGTTCTCGCAGGCGGCATAGAGGGACAGCTGCCCGCCCATGCAGAAGCCCACCGTGCCGATGTGCGCCGTGGTGACCTCCGAGCGTCCGAGCAGATACTGGACTGCCCCCCGCAGGTCCTTCTCGACCTGGCCGATGTCGAGGGCCATCATGAGCTTGCCGGCGTCGTCCGGGCTCGTCGCGCTCTCACCGCGGTAGAGGTCAGGCGCCAGGGCCACGAACCCCTCCGCCGCGAAACGGTCGGCCACGTCCTTGATGTGATCGACGAGCCCCCACCACTCCTGCAGCACGATGACCCCGGGGCCGCCGCCGGCCGCGGGCGCAGAGAGGTAGCCGCTGCCGGTCGCGCCGTTGCTCGCAAACTCCACCATCGTTCCTGGCATTCAGTGACCTCCGTCGCGGACGCCTCTCATTATACGGTCGTGACGGCAACGTCCCGTGCCGCGTCAGCCGTCGCGGGACGGCCGAATGTCCGGAAGACCTTGGCAGGACAGCCGCGTGGCCTCACCATGGCGCCAGGAGCCCGCGGCGAGCCCCGGCATATCCACCGGCGTCTACACAATGCCCGGAATGCGTCCTCGTCAGACCTCGGCGCGTGGGAGTTCTGCGGCCCGCTGGCCCCCATGCAGTGAGCCGGCGCAGGGCCGGTCTCCGTGCAACGCGGGTCTCACCACGGGCTCCCAGCGGGCTGTCACCGGGTGTCGGCCGCGAGCTCGCGCTCGATTCCGCCCTCGTCGTCGTAGAAGGCGACGCTGGCCCGGCCGTTCTCGGCGATGCCCAGCACCAGCCGCGTCCGCTCGCCGTCTCCGAGGTTGACCACGGTGGCGCCCTGCACCGTCCCCAACGTGACACGCTGCGCACCGCCGGGGTCGAATACCGACAGGAACGGCGCATCGTCGGCGCCCACGACCATGCCGATGCCCGGCTGCCCCTGGCTGTTGAACAGGTTCACCCGCGGCTGTCCCTGGTCTCCCAAGGTCAGCTGCATCGGGATGCGTCCCTGGTCCGACAAACCGACGAACGGGGTGCCGGCCTGCGAACCGATCAGGACGCTGCGCGCGGTCTCGTCCCCGACCGTGACCGTCCCGTCCTCTTCCCGGACCGTCGCGAGAATCCGGGTGGCGCCGGCCGCGTCGGTGAACCGCAGGACCGGGTGACCGTCCGCGTCGACGCCGACCAGCCCCCGGAATGCCCCGTCCGATCCGTAGAACGCCAGCGAGGCCATCCCGCGCTCGTCGTCGCCGGACAGGACCGCCCGCAACCGCCCGGCCCCGTCGACGATGTTCACCTGCGACGCGGTCACCACCCCCGCGCCCTGCGCACCGAGCCGCGCCGTCAAGAGCACGTTCGACAGCGAGCCGCCGATCACCGACGCCGCCAGCATCGCTCCCACCAGCCATCCCTGCCGTCTCATGTCGACTCCCCGCCTTCACGCGGCTCGGCCGCTTCGTCGGTGGCGCTGAAGCGCCGCCCCCGCGTCTCGGGCCCCAGCCAGATCACGGCCGCCACCAGCAGTCCGCCCACGATGATGCAGGACATCATCGCCGCGCCGGTGGTCATGCCGCCGTCCTGCAGCCGTCCCAACGCGAACGGAGTGGCGGACCCCGCCGCCGCGCCGAGGTGGTAGGACAATCCGGGTCCCACCCCGCGCACCGCGGTCGGGAACCGTTCGTTGAGATAGGCCGGCGCCATCCCCCAGATTCCACCGCCGGTGGCGCCCATCAGCACCGCCCCGGCGAGCAACTGCGCCGGACCGGACGCCGCGAGGAAGACCGGCGCGAGCGCCACACCGAGCAGCGCGGCCAGCGTCACCGCGCCCCGGCGCCCCAGGACGCCCTCCGAGGCCCGGCCCCACACCGCGAGGCCCACGATCGCCCCCGCGTTGAAGCCGACCACGTAACGCAGAGGCTCGACGCCGGCGCCCAGCAGGAACGTGGGATACCAGAACGAGATCGAGTAGTACGAGAACATGAACGCGGACATCAGCAGCGAGCTCTGCACCGTCACCCACAACAGGTCCGGCTGCAGGAGCCGCACCAGCGACACTCGGTCCGCCAACTCCTCCCGCCCCCGCGTCTTCAGGTGGCGCTGCCGCTCGAGCCAGACCGGGCTCTCTTCGACGCCGGTCCGGATCCACAGAACGAGCAGGGCCGGAACGCCCCCGATCCAGAACAGCACCCGCCAGCCCACGGTCGACGCCGACGACGCGCCGAACGGATCGGGCACGGTGCTGAACAGCGGGTAGATCAGCGAGAAGATCAGCGCCGACAGCATGTAGCCCCAGAACCAGCCGCCCTGGAGCAGCCCCGACGCCAGCCCTCGCAGCCGGGTCGGCCAGTGCTCGAGGGTGAGGGGCATGCCCGCCGCCCACACCCCGCCCATGCCGATGCCGAACAGCGCGCGGCACGCGAACAGCACCGCGTAGGAGGTGGAGAAACCGCTGAGGAACGCGAACAGCGAGAACCACAGGATGGACAGCATCAGCGGGAGCTTCCGCCCCCGCCGATCCGCCATCATGCCGGCGCCGAGCCCGCCGACGAGCCGGAAAAACAGGGTCACGGTGCCGAGGGCGCCGGCCAGCGCGGCATCGACGGTGAAGCTGTTCTGGATGTCGATCAGGATGAACGTCAGGATGGAGAAGTCGAACCCGTCGAGCGTCCAGCCCAGGAAGGTGGCGAGGAACGCCCGCCGCTGACGGCCGTCGACCTGCCGGTACCATGGCGCGTCGGGGTGATTCACCATTTGACCGTCCGCAGTCCTCGTTCCGACTGCGCCATCCGCCTCATTGGAGGGGTGCATTATAGCGTCCGGCTTCCGCGACGCTTACGCGCGGTCCTCCGAGATCGTCGCGGCGCCGTCGCCGGAGAGACTACAATCAGCCTTTCCGCGACGCGCCCGTTGCGCTGCGCGGCGTCGTCTCGTCCATGCGCCGTACCGGAACTGGAGGTTCCATGCTGATCCCGATCCGGCGTTTTCGGCGGGCGCACACGGCGCTGCTCGCCGCCGCGCTCTGCCTCTTCGGCACTTCGCTGTCCGTGCAGGCCCAGGAACACATGCTGCACGTGAGCGTCCTCGACACCGAGGGCAATCCGGTCACCGGCCTCACCGAAGACGAGATCATCGTGCAGTGGGACGGCGAGAACCTGGAAACGACCGACTTCGTGCCGATCCGTTGGCCGGTCCGGCTCACCGTCTTCGTCGACAACAGCGATGCCGCGGTCGGCGTGGTGCCGCAGGTGCGCGACGGCCTGCGCGCGCTGCTGCGGGTGCTCCCGGCCGAGATCGACGTCGCGTTCCTGACGCTCGCCCGCCAACCGCGCTGGATCACGCGGCACACGTCCGACCGGGCGGAGCTGGAGGGAGACATCCCCAATATCACTCCGGACAGCGGCACCGCGGCGCGGTTCGTGGATGCGCTCGTCGAAGAGGCGGACCGGGTCGACGACGACGACGAACGCGAGTACTACCCGGTCGTCCTCATGGTCGCCGCCGACGGGACCGACAACAGCTCGAGCCAGCAGGGGCGGGTGGACCGAATGATCGAGCGGATGGTGGAAAACTCGATGGAGGTCCACACGCTGCTGTTCATCAGCGGCCGAGGGTTCGGCGCGGCCGCGCAGCAGGCGAATGTCGGCAACGCGCTCATGCAGATCACTCGCGGCAGCTTCGAGCGGATCGCGGTAGGCACCGCCATCATCGAGAAGCTGACCGAGCTGGGCCGGGACATCGCGCAGAAGCACCGCATGGTGAGCAATCAATACCGCATCACCTATCGGCAGCCCCGCAACCCGTCGGCGCAGCCGGCCATCGGCGTCGCCACGGACCGGGAGGGGCTGCAGATGATTCCGACCCTCGACGGCAACGTCCCGGCGCGGATGCCGGGGAGATAGGCCACAACTGCCGGGCCCGGCCCCGCCGCCGGGAACGGGACCCGGCGACGGCCCCGGTTCACCGCGGGCGCTTCGGCACGAAGTCCCGATAGGCCTTGACGGGGGGCGCAGGCCGGCCGCGGTCCCGGGCGTGCAGGGCCACGGTGGCCTGGTGGGCTCGGCGCTGCGGTTCCGGAAGCCGGTAGCGCGCCGCGAGGGCGAGCACGAGGTCGACGGCCGACGGGATATCCGCCCGATGTCCCGGCGACACGAAGACCGGGTTCACGCCCGAGCGGGTGCGGACCACCGCCCCGACCGTCTCACCCTCCACCCGAAGGAGCGCCGAGGCTCCCCGGCGGTCGGGCACGACGCCGTGCTCACCCACGAGCCGGGTCTTCGCACACCCGATGGACGGGACGTCGAGCAGCAGTCCGGCATGGCAGGCGAGACCGAACCGGCGCGGATGCGCCAGCCCCTGTCCGTCGAACACCAGCACGTCCGGCGCCTGCGCGAGCCGCTCGAACGCGTCGAGCAGCGGCGGCACCTCGCGAAACGAGAGCAAGCCCGGAATATAGGGGAAGGTCGCCGGACGCGTGACGCCGACCGTCTCGACCGTCTCCAGCGACGGCAGCGCCATCACCACGACGGCGGCGTACACGCGATGAGTGCGGCGCGAGTACGCCACGTCGGCCCCCGCCACCAGTCGCGGATCCGCCGGAAGCGGCGCGGTGACGACCCGCGGGCGCAACGCATCCTGGATGCCGGTCGCTTGCGCATGGGACACGCGCCAGGGATGGCGCGCCCGCGCGTTCACGGTGTCCACACCAGCCGTTCAGTACCGGAACAGATACTGAATCTTGGTGAAGATCGCCCGATTCGTCTGCAGATAGCCGCGGTCGGTGATGTTCACCTGGTCGTCGAACTGCTCGTACTGCTGGTAGTGATCGTCGTAGCCGATGTAGAACGCGGTCCCCGAGTTGACGCGATAGGTGGCCAGGACGTTGAGCCCGACCGTCCCGTCGTAGGTGTTGAACTCGGTGATGTTCCGCAGCAGCAGCCGGTCCGTGAACTGATAGGTGTTGAGGGCCCGGAGGATGTTCACGTTGAAGATCTCACCGTCCTCGTCCCGCTCGCCCTCGTTGAGACCGGGGACGAAGAGGCGCCGCGGATCCATGAAGCGGCTGGTCGTGATGTTGATGTTGGTGGCGAATCGCGACACCGGTCGGAAGTTGATGAACGTGCGGAAACCGCTCTCGCGGCCGAGGAACGGGTTGAACTCGTCGAAGTAGACCTCGTCACCCCAGTCGAACCCGCCGCCGAACGAGAGTACCCGGCTCGTATTGACGTTGCCGAACATCCGATACCGCCGCTTCTCGAAATCGAAGCCGCCGTAGCGCTCCATGTCCTGGTCGAGATCGAAGCTGTAGCGCACGTTCTTCGCGAAGTTGGCGCTGAGCCCGGCCCTGAAGTTCTCGTCCTCGAGCACCTGATTGAAATTGTAGTTGCGGCCGTACCGAACCTCCGGCCCCCAGCTGATCAGCCAGTTCTGCGGCCACCACTGATACTCGAGTCGCGCCTCGGTTTCGCGTTGATCGGTCCGGCGCACGAACCCGACGTCGGTCTGGAAGTCGGGAGACAAGGCGAACGTGTCCACCGAGTAGTTCAGATTGCGGCCCCGCTTCCGGAACCCGAAATCCAGCGCATGGCCGCCGGTCTCGGCGCCTCCCTGCTCTACGCGCCGGTCGGCGCCGAGCGCCCGGAACCCCATCTGGTGGGTGGCGCCGATCCGGAAGTTGCTGTCCATGCCGACGACGCGGCTGTACCCGTCGAGAAACTCGCGGTCGGTGACGATCGCCCCGACGAACGACTCGGAATAGAGGTCGTACCGAACGCGGCCAACGAAGGTCTGCGCCGACTGGCCGTACGCCTCATTCGCGGGGTCGTCCACCCCGAAACTGGCGCCTTCGTCGTTCGCGAACAGCACGCCGAGCGTCGTCTTGCCGGCCTTGCCCGTCAGCTTGGTCCCGTACTGCGGATCGACGATGGTCCGGGTGTGCACGACGGTGACCGGCGCCTGAATCCGGAAGATCTCGGCCCCCTCCAGAAAGAACGGGCGCATCTCCGGGTAGAAGAGGGCGAAGCGCTGGTTCACCTCGACCTGCGGCCGGTCCGACTCGATCTGCGAGAAGTCCGGATTGAGGGTGAAGTCGGAGATGAGGTTCGGGGTCACGGCGTACTTGAAGTTGGCCCCCACCTCGGGACGCGGCTCGCCGTCCACGACCCGCCCCGCGGTCTCGTCGAACGAGCCGTACCGGAACGCGGTGAACGTCGGCTGCATCTCCAGGTTGCGGCTGGTCGACAGACCGGTCATCCCGTCGAGGACCCCCATCTGCGGCAGGAACCCGGCGATGTCACGCGACACCGGCGACCAGACGAGCGTCTCGTCCTTGCCCCGGATTTGCCGAACGACCTGGAATCCCCACGTATGGGGTACATTGCCGGCCCGCGCCGGATACCGCAGACTCTTGAAGGGGATGGCCATTTCGGCCGTAAAACCATCGGTGACAAGCTGGCCGCCGGTCGTGAAGAGCGCATCCCACGACCTGTCGCCACGCGGAACGCCGCCGCGGCCCCCGCCGCCGAATCCGCCGCCGCCGCCCCGACCGCCGACGATCGAATCGCCCTGCACACCGTAGCCGTTCACCGAGAACACGTAGGCGCGCTGCTGATCGAGAAACGTGTCGAAGTAGACCGAGATCGTGTCGTCGCCGAAGCCCGCCCGGTCGCGGTCGACCCGATTCGCACGCATCATGTCCGGGTTCTCGTACTTGGCGTGAAACGCCAGATACAGATTCGCGTCGTCATACGCCATGTAGATGTCGGTGTCCTCGGTCGCCGGCGCCCCGTCCTGCGGCTCGCGCTGCACGAACCGGGTGATGCGCGCCGCATTCCCCCAGACCGCATCGTCGAGCAGGCCGTCGACGGTCGGCGGGGTCGGGGTCCGCCGCGGCCGCACCGTCACCCGTCCGGTGAGCACGCCGGCATCCCCCGCCGGCGGGACGGGGGCGAATCCGGCGCCACCTCCGCCGGAGCCGGCCGGGGCCGCCGGCCCCCGCGGGCGGGGCCCGGCCGGCGGCGAGCCCGGCGCAGCGCCCGTGGAGCGATCGGCGCCAAACGGCCTGACCGCAGATGCCGGGGCAGGCCGGACGGCGGTCAGGCGACCACCTGCGTTCGGTCTCGTGCGAGCCGCCGCCGGCACCCCCGCATCCGGCCGGGGCATGGCCGGGGCCGGGCGCACCAGGCGGACCAGTCCATCCGCCACTTCCGTCACGATCCGATCCTGCAACGCGAACGGATCGTCGGCGCGACCGTCGATCGTGGCGATCTCCCGGGCCGCCCCGGTCTCGACGTCGATGACGCGCGCCACGATCCGCAACTGCTCGTCCACCCGCTGAAACCCGCCCGCCACGAGCCAGGACACGCCGGCGTCCCGCGCCTCGCTACGCGCCCGCTCGTCGTCGTCCCATGCCCCGGTTCCGCCGCCCGCCCGGCGGTCGACGACCGACAGCCCGACCGACCGCTGCATGCCGGAGATGACCGTCTCCGCGATCCCGGCGCCCAGCCAGTCGTCATCGGGCCGGCCCGAGATGTTCTCGAAGGGCATCACCGCAACTACCGGCCGGCCATCCGCGGCCGGCCGCCCCGCGGTCTCGCCGCCCCCGCCCGGCTGGGCGAGCGCGCCTACCGCGACGGCGAGCACCCCGGCCACGAACACCGCCTCGATGGCGCAACGCGACAGCGACTTGTGTGAAAGCAATATCTCACTCCCCGACAAGCGGTCCGGCAGATTCGCGATCATGCTCTGTTTCTTCCTTATCGGTCCACCATGCCGGTCGCAGCACCGCCCGCACGCTCCCCCGCCGCCGCTGCCCTGGTCCGGCGCGGCGCAGAGTGTGCCGGCCGTGCTGCGCCGCAATGCGCGTGGTATGTATCATACAGTCGCGAGCACGAATCCGGGCAGCGGCGGGCAGTCACGGGCGATAACGGGCGATAACGGGCAATCACGAGCAACGGAACGCCGAGGCCGAAGCGGCCCGGCCCACAACGCCATGCGCAGCACCGACGTTCGGATTCGACAGTATCGACGTCCACCGGCCGACTGCCATCCGCCGAACGACGCTCCCGGCTACCGGTCCACCGCGGCGCGGCATCCGACGCGGCCGCTGGTGGTCATCCCGCAGACCCTCTCGGAGATCACCGGACCGGTGTACGGCCATGGCGATCCCGGGCCGACGGATCACGACCTGACCCGCCAGCACGACGGCGAGCCGCTCGGCGAGCGCATCGTCGTCACCGGCCGGGTCCTGGACGAGGACGGCCGGCCCGTCCCCGAGACCCTGGTCGAAGTCTGGCAGGCCAATGCCGCCGGCCGGTATGCGCACGCGCAGGACCGGCACGCGGCGCCCCTCGACCCGAACTTCTCCGGCGCCGGGCGCGTGCTGACGAACGCCGACGGCGAGTTCCGGTTCCTGACCATCAAGCCCGGCGCCTATCCCTGGCAGAACCACGACAACGCCTGGCGGCCGGCCCACGTGCACTTCTCGGTGTTCGGACCCAGCTTTCTCACCCGCTTGATGACCCAGATGTACTTCCCCGGCGACCCCCTGCTCGCCTTCGATCCGGTCTTCAATGCGGTTCCCACCGAATCGGCCCGCCAGCGCCTGGTCGCGTCGTTCGAGCTGGACACCACCCAGCCGGGCTGGGCGCTCGGCTACCGCTTCGACATCGTGCTGCGCGGGCGGGACGCGACCCCGATGGAGAAGTGACCCGGTGCCGTCCCCGACACCGTCGCAGACCGTCGGTCCGTTCTTCGCGATTCTCGTGCCGGTGCGGGACCGCCTGCGGCTGCGCGCCGACGGGACCCCCGGCGCGCCGATCCGCGTGGACGGCACCGTGCGGGACGGGACGGGGCGCGCGGTCCCCGACGCGCTGGTGGAGATCTGGCAGGCGAACGCGGAGGGCCGGTACGACCATCCGGAGGATCCGGGGCGGGGCGGACCGGACCCCGCGTTCGCCGGCTTCGGCCGCGTCCACACCGATCCCGACGGCTGCTTCACCATCGAGACCGTCAAGCCCGGTCGGGTGCCCGGTCCCGGGCGGCTGCAGGCGCCGCATCTGCTGGTCGGGCTGTTCGCGCGAGGCCTGCTGGCGAGGCTGGTTACCCGCATCTACTTCGACGACGAGCCGTCCAATGCCGGAGACCCGATTCTGGACTGCGTTCCCCCCGACCGCCGCTCTACCCTCGTCGCGACGTCCCGGGGCGACGGCGGCTACCGCTTCGAAATCGTCCTGCAGGGACCGGACGAGACGGTCTTCTTCGACGTATAGGAGTCGGAGGTGAACGCGGCGCGCGACCGAGACCGGCGAGGCGCCCACGGGGCAAGGCGCGAGGAGGGCGCGGGTTGCCCACACGCAACCGAGGCCCCCGCAGCCCGCGCGGGTCGACCGCCGGTCGAATGCAGCGGAACCCTCGCCACCGGCTTCCATGACCCGTCATGACCGCCGATAGCCACCTGCATGCCCGCCTGCTCGGTGATCCGGACCTGATGCACCGGTTCGGCGGCCGGGCGCAGCTTCAGGCGATGCTGGACGTCGAAGCGGCGCTGGCCGAGGCGGAGGCGGCGGCCGGCGTCGTGCCCACCGCGTGCGTCGCGCCGATTCGGGCGGCGGCAGACGCCGACCTGTACGATCGCGCGCAGATCGCCGAAGAAGCGGCCGGCGCGGGGAACGCGGTCATCCCCGTGGTCCGTCATCTGACCGCGCGGGTCGCCGCCGCCGACCCCGACGCGGCGCGCTACGTGCACTGGGGCGCCACGAGCCAGGACATCCTCGACACCGGTCTCGTGCTGCAGCTTCGAGCCGCGGTGCCGGCCATCGCCGGCCATCTCCGCCGCGCCGAGAGGGCCGCGGCCGGCCTCGCCCGCCGCTACGCCGGGGCCACGATGCCGGGCCGCACCTGGTTGCAGCAGGCGACGCCGATCACGTTCGGACTGAAGGCGGCAGGATGGACCGACGCCCTCGGCCGAACCCGCCGCCACGTCGAGGCGGCTCTCGACCGCGCCCTGGTGCTGCAGCTCGGCGGCGCCGCGGGCACGCTGGCCGCCCTCGGCACGCGGGGCCTGGCCGTGACCGACGCGCTCGCGGCCCGCCTCGATCTGCAGGCGGCGGCCACGCCCTGGCACGCCAACCGCGACCGGTTCGCGCATCTCGCGTGCGCGCTGGGGGTGGCGAGCGGCGCCGCCGGCAAGATCGCCCGCGACCTGTCCCTGCTGGCCCAGACGGAGGTCGGGGAGGTCGCCGAGGGGGCGGCCCCCGGCCGCGGCGGCTCGTCGACGATGCCGCAGAAGCGCAACCCGGTGTCGGCCTCGGTGGCGCTGGCCGCGGCCGGCCGCACCCCGGGTCTCGTGGCGACGCTCCTCGGGGCGATGGTGCAGGAGCACGAACGGGGACTCGGCGGCTGGCAGGTCGAGTGGGACGTGCTGCCCGAGCTGGTGCTGGTGACCGCCGGGGGGGCCCGGGCGGTCGCGGAAGCGCTGGAGACGCTGTCGGTCGATGCCGACCGCATGCGCGCCAACCTCGACGCGTCCGGGGGGGCGTTGCTGGCCGAGGCGGTGGCGATGGCGTTGGCCGAGTCCGTCGGCAAGCACGAGGCCCACACGCGCATCGCCGCCGCCTGCCGGCGCGCCGCCGCCGAGGCGCGTCCCCTCGTCGACGTGCTCGCCGAGGACCCGACCGTCAGCCGCCACCTCGATCGCGCCGAGCTCGAGAAGCGGCTGGCGCCCGACAACTATCTCGGGGTTTCCCGCGACTTCATCGAGCGCGTCCTCGCCGGGGTGAACGGCGATGCCTGACGTCGACGCGGACGGATGCCGCCTGTCGTGGAGCGCGCAAGGACCGGCAGACGCCCCTGCGCTACTGCTCCTCGACGCGCTGGGAACGACCGTCGACCTGTGGAGGCCGCAGATCGACCGCTTCGCGGCCGCGTTCCGGGTCATTCGATTCGACACCCGCGGACACGGAGCGTCCGAGGTACCGGCCGGACCCTATGCCCTCGACCGCCTGGGGCGGGACGCCCTGGCCGTTCTCGACGCCGCCGGGTCCGCGCGGACCCACGTCTGCGGGGTCTCCCTCGGCGGACAGACCGCCCTCTGGCTCGCCCTCTATGCGCCCGAACGTGTGTACGGCGTCGTGGCCGCCAACACCGGCGCACGCATCGGCACCACCGCGCTCTGGGACCAGCGCATCCGCGACGCCGGCATCCTGGGCATGCACGCCATCGTCGAGCCGGCCATCGCCCGCTGGTTCACCACCCGGTTTCGTCAGAGCGCCCCGGAGACCATCGACCGATTCCGGAGGATGCTGCGCGACTGTTCCCCGACTGGCTACGCCGGCTGCTGCGCCGCCCTGCGCGACGCCGACCTGCGCGCGGACCTGCACCGCATCGAGAATCCAACGCTGGTCGTCACGGGCGCCGACGATCACGCCACCCCGCCGGCCGCCGGAGACCTCATTCGCGAGCAGGTCGCCGGAGCGGAGATGCTGGCGCTCGACGCCGCCCACCTCTCGAACGTCGAGCGGCCCGACGCTTTCAGCGGCGGCGTGCTGGACTTTCTCTCCCGCGCCCACGCGCGATAGCCCCTGCGTGAACGGCTCCGGCCGTCTCACGCAGGGGGGACGGCGACGACCGGTCGCCTCCGGCCGAGCCAGCACGTGGCCGCTGACTCGGGGCTCCTCTTCCCCTGCCGGGGGCACCCTGCGCGGACTCCCGGCCCGAAGCCGCGAACCGAGACGTGCTACCATGTGCGTCAATGTCTGCAACCACGGCCGGGACATCGAAGGTCGGCATTCGGGCCCTGCGTCAGAACCTGAGCGTCTACGTGCGCCGCATCCACCGCGGCGAGCGATTCGAGGTCACGGATCGAGGCCGGTCGGTCGCGCTCCTCGTGCCGCTCGGCGCCGACGTATCTCCGCTGGCGAGGCTCGTCGCGGCAGGACGGGCGACGATGCCGGCGGGAGACCTGCTGGATCTGCCGACGCCCGCCGGCGAGCCGTCGACGGCTGCGAGCGACGCAGTCATCGCAGACCGTGCAGACCGGCGATGAGCCGTTCGTGGTCTATCTGGATTCTTCCGCCATCGTCAAGCTCGTCGTCACCGAGCCGGAGTCGAGCGCTCTCCGCGGGTACCTGGCGCGACATGCGGAGCGCGTCTCCAGCGGGCTCGCTCGTGTCGAGGTGCTCCGGGCGCTGCGCCGCACGGGGAGCTCCCAGGCAGTGCTGCATCATGCCGCCCGGATCCTCGAGCGCATTGCGCTGGTAGCCGTGGACGAGCCGATCCTGCATGACGCCGCCGCGCTCGAGCCGAGACCACTGCGGAGCCTCGATGCGGTTCATCTCGCGACCGCGCTCTCGCTGGACGGACTCGAGGCCGTCGTGACCTACGACCGGCGACTGCATGACGCCGCGGCAGAGGCGGGTCTGCAAGTCGTCCTCCCCACCTGAGCCGATCGAGGACGGGAAAACGAGAACGCACCACCGATGGACGAGAAGCAGCGGCACGTGGCGGGCATGCGGGTTCGGCGCGAGATTCTCGGCGACGCCTGATTCTCGGCGAGTTCGAACTCGGCCAACGACGACACGGCAGAGACGACATGCTTCGGCAACTGCGGATTTCCAACTACAGGAGCCTGGGACGGAACGTAGTGATGAGTTTCGGGCGGATATCCATTCTCATCGGTCCCAACGGATCGGGCAAGTCCAATGCGCTGGACGCCCTGAGCTTCGTCCGTGACGCCGTCCTCCAGGGGCTGCCGGCCGCCATCACTCATCGCGAGGGTATCGACAGCATTCGCAGGCACAGCAGCGGTCACCCCTACAATGTGAGCATCTCGCTGGAGGTCGCCCTGAGGGACGGGCCCGCGTCATACGCATTCGAGATTACCGGCGACCGCACCGAAGAGTATCGGGTCAAGTCCGAGTCTGCATCGGTAAACGCCCACAACGAGAGCTACCGATTTCGGCGCGAAGGACCTCGATGGGAAGGCCCCGACGGCTACGCGCCCCGTCGGGACGACGAAGCCCTTGAACTGACGGCGCTCGCCGGCGACACCCGCTTCAAGCCCCTGGCAGACTTCCTGGGCCGCATATGTGTCTATTCCATCTTTCCCGACGTTCTTCGGGCACCCCAGTCGTTCGATTCGGCGTCCCCCATGAAGCGACACGGCGAGAACTGGGTGTCGATTCTGCGAGAGCTGTTGAAAAAAGACGCAAGAACGGATCTCATCTCCGGTCTTCGCAAGCTGACCGGCGACATAGAGGACGCCAGGGTCACGAGTGCCGCCGGATTCCTGGTCACGGAATTCAAGCAGCTCGTACCTCACGACCGGAACAAGAGAAAGAAGTGGTTCGCCGCCGGCCGGCAATCCGACGGCACCCTGCGGGTCGCCGGTCTACTGACGGCGCTACTGCAACAGCCCACGATGCCTGTCGTGGGCATCGAAGAGCCCGAGTTGACGGTGCATCCGGGTGCGCTCCCCATGGTCTACGACTACCTGGTGCAGGCGAGCGAGGTCTCACAGGTCCTCATCACCACCCACAGCCCGATTATTCTCGACGTTGCCGATATAAAAAAGGACCAAGTCTTCGTAGTCGAACGCGGCAATGGGCAAACCGCTGTAAGACGAGTGTCGGACCAGCAACTGGCGCCGGTTCGCGAGAAGCTGCTTTCTCTCGGAGATCTCTACCTCTCCGGCGATCTCCAGCTTCCGCTGGATCTCCAATGACGCTATCGGCGGTCATGCCCTTCTACACGCTCGTAGAGGGACACGGCGAAGTGGACGCCGTGCCCGTTCTTCTCTCGCGGCTCGGCCATCATCTGGGAGTCCACATCCCCTGGGCTGCCGCGCTGCGCTGGAAGAACCTTCATCTTTGGGAACCCAGCCCGTGGGGGGCGAGGCGGCTTGTTGCAGGGCCTGGAGTTCCTTCGATACCGGCGCGACGTGGGTGGCGTTCTCGTTCTACGCGACGAGGACGATGAATGCCCGAGGCGAGTTGCACCCGGGATTTCGACGCTCATCGGCAATCTCGACCTCCCGTTCAGGACTGCGGTGACCTTGTTGCATCCCGAGTACGAGGTGCTCTTTCTGCCCTGCATGCATCGCATGCAGGGTTTGGGGTTCCCCACCCATGCGCGGTGGGCTTGGAGGTCAGGGTCCGAGCGGCCGCGTATATCCGCCTCCTTCGGAACGCCGCCCGCGATGAGGGGCCACAGGTCCGCGATGCCGGCACCCTGCCAATGCAGGCTCACCGGATGGACTTGACGGTGCGGTGGAGGAAATCACACACTTCATGCAGTCTGCCGCAACGGGGTCCGGAGCTGGCCTCCCGCGTGAGGCGGATGACGCAAACGTGACTGGACTACCGATGGACGAGAAGCAGCGGCACGTGGCGGGCATGCGGGTTCGGCGCGAGATCCTCGGCGACGCCTACGTCGACCGGGTGGTCGCGGACACGACGGACGCGAGCAGCGACTTTCAGGACCTGATCACGCGCTACGCGTGGGGTGAGATATGGACCCGTCCGGGTCTCGACGAACGGACCCGGCGGGTGCTGGTCATCGGCACCCTGCTGGCCCTCAAGCAGTGGGACCAGTTCCGGCTCCATGTCCGTGCGGCCCTCGCGGAGGGCGGGTTCACCGCGGGGGATCTGCAGGAGATCGTTCTCCAGCAGTCCATCTACTGCGGCGCCCCGGCCGCCCATTCCGCCATGCGCATCACGCGCGAACTGCTCGCGGAATCGGGATGACCCGCAGCATGCCAGGAGCCCGCGGCGAAGCCCCGCGTTGCAGGACGGGCTGCCGCCGCGCCGGGTGCCGGCGAGTAGCCGAACCGGGGAAGGCAGGACGCGGGACGGGGACTATCGCAGCCCGCCGACCCGGTCGGGCACGCAGACGGCGCCCGAGTCCTCCCACTTGTTGTCGGTGAGCTGGCGCACGTCGGTGCCGTCGGCGCGCATCGCGAAGATCTCGCCGTAGGGCTGCGGCACCGAGTCGTACAGGGCCATCTCGTCCTTGAACCCCATGCGCGAGCTGCTGAAGACGACCCAGTCGCCGCCCGCGCACCAGGTCGAGTGCGCGTCGTTCCCGGTGGCGTGGGTCAACTGCCGGAGATGGGTGCCGTCGGGCCGAACCGTGTACAGATCGAAGTCGCCCCCGCGGTTCGAGGTGAACATGATGCGCGAGCCGTCCGGGGACCATTCCGGGAAGTTGCTGTAGTAGTCGGGGCCGGTAAGGGCCACCCGCGGTCCGCCTCGCGCGGGGATGACGAAGAGCCGGCGTCCGCCCTTGAACACGAGGCGCTCCCCGTCGGGCGACCAGCTCGGAAACCCGTTGTTCACCTCGTCGTCCACCACCAGCCGAAGACCCTCTCCCTCCGGATCGATCACCGCGACCCGCGCGGGGGGCAGGCCGGCGCGCCGGAAGTAGGGCCCGAACGAGAGCGCGATCTCGTCGCCGGCCGGCGACCAGACGGGCGCGAAGGCGCTGAGCCCGTCGCGGTGGAAGAGCGTCCGCTGGTTCGTGCCGTCGACCGCCATGATCTCGACGCTGGAGTTCCCCGGATTCGACGCTTCGAGCCCGGTGGTGTCCGAGACCCGATCGCGGTACTGGCTGAAGATCATCCGGTCGCCGTCCGGCGAGAACGACACGAACGGCTCGTTCAGGAACAGCTCGAACTCCGGGTCGGGACTGACGGCGGGCACGAGGTGCTGGGTGTAGCCGAGCCGCTCGATGCGCTCGTACGCCACCTGCCGGCCGTCGGGAGACCAGCTCGGGGCGCGCACGGCGCCCGCGATCACCGTCTCGACCCGCCGGTCGGGGTGCCGGATTCTCAGGCCGCCGTCGTCTCCGCCGGCCCGGCTCACGTAGCTGATGCGCCCTCCCGGCAGCCAGGCCGGCGAGAGCTTCGTCTCCTGCGAGGCGGTGTGCTGAACGCGCTCGCCGGTGGCGACGTCCACCGAGGCGAGCTCGGTGCGGGACCGGCCGCTCTTCGCGAGGTAGGCGCCGACGGGGTCGGTCTCGTAGAACAGCAGGCGCCGGCCGTCCGCCGACCACGACGGGCTGCCCGCCACCCCGCCCGGGGCGGTGAGACGGCGCAGTTCGGTGCCGTCCGGCCGGACGAGATAGACCCCGGTCGATTGCAGATGCTCCCACTGACCGGGCTGGTCCCCGGGCTCGGCGTCCCGATCCGAGGTGAACGCAATCCACTCCCCGTCGGGCGACCAGCGGGGCCGGAAGTTGCCCGACGGGTGGTCGGTCAGATTGGATGCGGTCTTCGAGGCGAGGTCCAGCAGCCAGACGTCCGCCGTGCCCCGCTCGCGCGTCGAGACGAACGCCAGCGTCCGGCCGTCCGGCGACAGGGCGCCCTGATCGTCGAACGCGGGATGGTCGGTGAACTGCTCGATGCCGGTGCCGTCCGGACGGATCCGATAGACGTCCGCCTGCCCCTCCGGCTCGGCCGTGAAGACCACCCAACTCCCGTCAGGGGAGAAGGACGGCGAGTACTCCAGCCCCCACGCCGGGGCCAGGGCCCGCGCGTTGGCGCCGTCGGCGTCGGCGATGAAGACGGTCATCACCGGGCTCTGATACCGGTTGAACAGCACCTGGTGCTCGGCCCGCGCGGCGTCATCCGCGACCACGCCGGACTGCGCGCCGGTAGCCGGGACGGTCTCAGGGCTGGCTTGTGCGGCCGCGAACGACCCGATTGCGACCATCGCCGCCACCGCCGCCAATGTTCTCGTCATGTCGACACCTCCCCCAACCGCCCGGCCGATCGAGCGGCGGTGCGTCCCCGACCCGCCGGCGGACACCGCAGGCCGTCAGGACCGTAATCGATACAAAGTTGCCAACTCCACGCAGGCGCAGCCCGTTTGCTGCGGCTTGGCGCGCCTGGCGCTCGGCAGGGCAGTTTCCGTCAGCGCGCCCAAGGCGCTGACGGAAACCGGGCGACAGCCGGGAATGCGCAGGCCAACTCTCGTCGAACCTGGCAAGTCGATACCCCGCGAGGTCTCGGCTCGGCTGGCGCACTCACACGCGTTGGGAGCGGTCCGCAACGCGGGCGCAGGGGCGCGCGGAGCATGCGCGCCTCACTCGGCCGTGAAGTCCGGCCGGACCCTCACTCCGCGCCGCGCGTCCGGGTGAGATAGCTCACGAGAGCATCCACGTTCTCGTCGGCCACCGGCGCGCCCTTGGCCCGCATGTTCGTCACCGTGGCCCGCCAACGGCTCTCGTCGAAGCGGGCGGTCTCGATCCGGTCGAGCGAGTGGCAGACCGAGCAGGTCGCGGAGAGATACCCGCGGGCCGTCGCCGCATCGGCGAAGACCTCGTCGCCGACCGGGACCACGACGTAGTCGCGGGGAAACGGAGTGGAATCGGCGCCGAACTCGGCGACGAGCCAGTCGAGCAGCACCGCAAGGTCGTCCCCCGGAATGACCGCGCCCTTCTCTTGCATCGTGCCGACGAGCTGCCGCCATCCTGCGCGATCGAGCGCGTTGTAGGCATAGTCGTCGATGCCGTGGCACGTCGTGCACGACCGGAGAATGACATGACGGACCGGCCCTCCCGGCAACTGCACCTCGGGCCGGGCGAGACGCCCGTTGTTGAACTGCGCCGCCGCCGGCGCCGCCCCGACGACCAGGGCCGCAACGACGGCCGGCACGATCGCCATCCGACAGGACATCCTGGTCACCGTCCTCCAACCCGATACTGACGGTCTCTCCCCATGGCCCTGCCCACGTTGCGCCTCAGGCGATGGACAGCGACCCGGTGCTGTCGCCCACGCTCTTCCGCTCGATGCCGTAGAGCCCGAGGATGCCCAACAGCAGATTGGCCGTGCGCTCCGTGGAGTCCGGGAACACGAGGTGGCGATTCCCCTTGAAGGTCCCGTCCACGCCGCCGACCAGAATCACCGGCACCTTCTCATGGGCGTGGCGATGCGAGTTGCCCATGTTGCTGCTCTTGTAGATCAGGACGTGGTCCAGCAGGGTCCCGTCTCCGTCGGGAATGTTCCGCAGCTTCTCGCAGAAGTACGCGAGGTTCTGCACGTGGTACCGATTCACCTTGGCGTAGTTCGCCTTGTTGTCCGGTATGTCGCCGTGATGCGACGTCCCGTGCCACCCGCCCTCGTACCCCGAGTCGGGGAAGCTGCTCGCCGACAGGTCCCGGCCGAGCATGAGGGTGGCCGACCGGGTGATGTCGGCCTGGAACGCCATCACCATCAGGTCGTACATCAGCTTGAAGTGGACGTCCTTGACCTCGGGAATGCCGAACGGCACCTCGCCGGACAGCTCCACCTCGGGGTTGCTCGTCGCGATTCGGATGCGCCGCTCGAGCTCGCGGACGTTCTCGAGATAGTCGTCGAGCCGGGTGCGGTCGCCCGGGCCGAGGTCCTTCTTGAAGTCGGTCACCTCGTGCGTCACCGAGTCGAGCACGCTGACCGTCTGCAATCGGCCGGCGCGCCGCTCCTCGGGGCTGGCGCCGTCGCCGAACATCCGCTCGAACGCCATCCGCGGATTGATCTCGGTCGGCAAGGGGGTGGTGGGCGTGGCCCAGGAAACGGAGTTGGTGTACGCGCAGCTGTAGCCCCAGTTGCAGTTGCCGCTGTTGCCGCTGGGGTCCTCGATGCCGAGCTGGATGGACGACAGCAGCGTGTCCCTTCCCCACCGCCCCGCAATCATCTGATCGATGGTGACGTCGAGATGCGGGGTCACGGCATCGCGTTTCGGCCGTGCGCCCGACAGAAAGACGGCGCCGCGGGCGTGGTTCCCGCCCGGCTCGTCCACCGTCGAATACGCGGCGGTGCAGTCCAGACCGCTGATGAGCACCGTACGGTCGCGGAACCGCTCGAGCGGCTTCGTGATGAACGAGAACTCGAAGTCG
The DNA here is from genome assembly GCA_965206705.1 of Vicinamibacterales bacterium. GTDB lineage: Bacteria > Acidobacteriota > Vicinamibacteria > Vicinamibacterales > UBA8438 > JAJEEA01. Next base: position 138,591 of record CBDBKJ010000006.1, read on the forward strand.
CGGCCCGTCTGCAGCGGGCTCCAGTAGCCCGGCGCGGCGCCGTGCGGATGCCAGATGCCCGCGAACCGCGGCACCGGACTGGCGGCGGTCCTGGCCAGCGCGGTATGGGCGGGCACCATCGCGTCGAGCAACGGCACCGCCACCGTGACGCCGACACCGCGCAGGAACGTACGGCGGGGAATGTGCTTTTTCGTAATGAACATCAGCGACTCCTCGGCAGCATCCGACTCGAGCCGTGCCGGCCATCCCGATGCCCGGACACCGCAAACCCCGGCGGACCGAAGCCCTACAGGCTCACCCTCACGGCGCCGCTACCGCCCCCGACGCCGCGCCGGCCGCGCCGTCGGCGACACCGGAAGTGCCGGCGTCCGGCGCCCTCCGCATCTGAAACGGCGCACTCTCGACGATACCGAGCACGATCGACGAGAACCGGTAATCGTCCTCCGCCGCCTCGTGAACAATCGCCCGCACCACCGGCATGTCGAAGTACTCGACCCCGCGGCCCAGGCCATAGGTCATCAGCTTCTCGGTCACCGTGCGCACGAACTGCGGCGCATAGCGCAGCAGCGCCTGCCGCAACGCGACCGGCCCGTCGATCGCGGTCCCGTCGTGGAGCACTGCCGACGCATCGATCGGCGTGCCCTGCTCTCCACCGTCCTTGAAGCGCCACTGCGCGTCGGCGGAGAGGTTCTCGAGAGCGAAGCCGATCGGGTCCATGATGCGGTGACAGCTCGCGCAGGCGGGGCTGGCCCGGTGTCGGGTCATCTGCTCGCGCAGGCTCAGCACGCGGTCCGGCCCGTCATCGGTCTCCTCGAGCGCGGGGACGTTGGCCGGCGGCTCGGGGGGCGGCGTCCCGAGGATGTTCTCGAGAACCCACACCCCCCGCTTGACCGGCGACGTGCGGTTGTTCTGGACCCACGTGACGGACAGGAAGCTGCCCTGTCCCAGCAGCCCGCGCCGATAGTCGAGGTCCGCGCCCAGCGGCACGCGGCGGAAGTGGGAGCCGTAGATGTAGGGAATCTCGTAGTGCTTCGCGAGACGCTCGTTGAGGAACGTGTAATCGGCGGTCAACAGGTCGACGATGTTGCGGTCCTCGCGCAGGATGCTCTCGAAGAGCAGCTCCGTCTCGCGGGCGAACGCCGCGCGCAGCTCGTCGTCCCAGTCCGGAAACACCGCCTGGGCGGGAGCCGTGGTCGCCAGGTTCCGCAGGTACAACCACTGCTGCGCGAAGTTCGTCACGAGGCTCGCCGACCGGGGATCCGCGAGCATGCGGCGCGCCTGCCGCTCGAGCTCAGCGGGGTCGCTCAACGCGCCCCGGCTGGCCGCGTCGATGAGCTCGTCGTCCGGAATGCTGCTCCAGAGGAAGAACGACAGCCGCGACGCGAGCTCCAGGTCGGTCACGCGGTAGATACCACCGGGCGCCATGTCGACCGGCTCGCGCTCGACCCGAATCAGGAACCGGGGGCTGGCGAGAATTCGCCGCAACGCCAGCTCGATGCCGTCCTCGAACGTCCCCTGCCCCCGCCCCTCGTCGTAGAACGGCATCAGGGCGTCGAGGTCGGCCGCGGTCGCCGGCCGCCGATAGGCCCGCCGGGCCAGCGCCGACAGGATGTCGCGCGCGCACGCCGTCTCTTCGCCGGCGTGCGCCGGCCGGCACGTGAAGACCTTGCGCAGACTGCGCGAATCGGTGGGACGGGTGGCGTTGAAGGGTCCCTGAATGTTCAGGGCGCCGATGGCCGGATAGGTGGTCAGCTCGCGCACCCGGCCGTTCTCTAGCGACTTGCGTTCGAAGTGCTTGGCCACGTCGAGACTGGGCCGGTAGTTCGTCGCCAGGAAGGTGGCGCCCACGACGCGCGAGCCCGTCTTCACCGGCAGGGTCACCTCCAGGTGCCCGTCCCGCGCCGCATCCATGCCCCGGAAGGCGCCCATGCCCGTGTAGCGCCACCCGTGCACCCGCTCGCCGTCTATGTAGAGCTCGAGCTGCTCGCCGGGAATATAGGTGCCGACGCCGAGGTTCCGGATGGTGAAGGTATAGTCCCCGTCCCCGGGGAACACGTGGTGGACCGCCATGCCGCCGCGGGTGCCGAAGGGCATTCCCGCGAGGTGCAGGTTCTGCGAGCTGTCGGTCCGGCTGATGTAGGTCGCCTCGGTCGGCGTCTTCCAGTACCCCACCGCCATGCGGGCGACCTTGACGGCGGCGCTGACATAGGTTTCGAGCAGGGTCGGCGAGATCGTCAGCGACCCCGCGATGTTGTCGAAGCCGCGGCTCGAATCGTCCGGCGGCAGCAGCGTCGCCGGATCGATCTCCAGGTCGAGCAGATCGCGGATGACGTTGGCGTACTCGGTCCGGTTCAGACGGTGCAGCACCTTCGTGCCCGGATTCATCACCGCCGACCGGTCGATCTCCGCTTCCAGCCAATCCCGGAACCCGGCGTACTCCGCCTCCGGCGGGCGCCGTACGCCGGGCGGGGGCATCATGCCCGCGCGCAGCTTGCGCACCACCTTTTCCCACAGCTCGGGGTTGTCGCCCACCGCGGCCAGATCGTGGGCCTCGAGCGACAGATTCGCGATCCGGGTGCGATCGTTGTGGCAGGACAGACAATACCGCTCGACGAGTTCGCCATGCGCCGCGGGGGCGGCGGACGGCCCGGCCGCGGGCGCCTGCGGGGCGGCGGCGATGCCGGCACCCGACATCAGAACTGCGAGACCGGCGACCGCGAGTCGATGCTGCATGCCGACTCCAAGCCCGTTGGTGCGGCGCGCGCGGTGAACGCGGCAGCGACACGCCGGGCGACGCGTCTCCCGTGACCGTAGCGATTCGTAGCTGGCGACAACTATGGCGTGAAGGCCGCATCAATGCAAGTCCTTCGTGCCGGTAACTCCGCTACCGCGACCGCGGTTTGTGCATCGGCAGCCAAAGTGATAGAAGACTGACAGCGTATCCGATAATTTTGGCCGGACCCCGGCCAGGAGGCCGCACGATGCCCCGCACGCGCCCGACGAGGTACGGTTCGGTCATGGCCTGCCTGCTCTGGGTCTGCACGTTCGCAGGCCCCGCGGCCGGCGCCGCCGCCAGCGAGGTGGCCGACGCGGCCATGGTCGGAGACGCGGCCGCGGTGCGCCAGCTTGTGCAGCAGGGCGCGGACGTCGATGCGCCCCAGATCGACGGCACCACCGCGCTGCACTGGGCGGTGCGGTTGGACGATCACGAGACGGCCCAGCTGCTGATCCGCGCCGGGGCGGCGCTCGGCCCCGCGAACCACGCCGGGTCCACCCCGATGCAGCTCGCCACCCTCAACGGAAGCGCGTCGATGATCGAGCGCCTCCTCGACGCGGGGGTCGACGCCGATGCGGCGCTCGGCCGGCATGGCGACACTGCGCTCATGATGGCCGCGCGCACGGGCCGGCCCGACGCCATGGGGGTGCTGCTGGCGCACGGGGCCGATGTCAACCGCGTGGAAACGTGGGGCGGCACCACCGCCTTGATGTGGGCGGTGGCCGAACACCACGCAGAGGCGGTCGAGCTGCTCATCGCCCACGGCGCCGACGTCGACGCGCGGTCGAGAATCTACCCGGTGGCCGACGCTTCCGGCAGCGAAGGCCCCGAGCCCGAGGACGCCGACCCGGACGCGGAGCCGGTGGGCTACTCCAACGGCGGGTTCACCCCGTTGCTGTTCGCGGCGCGGGAAGGGGACCTGACCTCGGCGCGCCTGCTGATCGCGGGCGGGGCCGACGTCGACAAGGTGGCCAGCGACGGGAAGGACCCGTTGGGCCTGGCGATCTACAACGGCAACTACGACTTGGCGTCGCTGCTGCTCGACAGCGGGTCGCGGGTGGACCACCCCGACGCGGAGGGGTTCGCCCCGCTGTTCTGGGCGGTCGACCGGCGCAACATGGAGTGGAACCCCGGCTTCCCGTGGACGGTGACCGCCGATCCGATGCCGCTGATTCGCAAGCTGCTGGACGCGGGCGCCGATCCGAACCGGTTCGTCGACAAGACCCCGCGCTCCCGCCGCAACTTCGGCGGCTCGCCGCGCATCCAGTTCGCCACGACGTTCATGCGCGCCGCGTACTCGGCCGACCTCGAGCTGGTCCGGCTTCTGCTCGACTACGGCGCCGACCCCGACATCCGGTCGACCGCCAACGAGACCCCGCTGCTCGCAGCGGCCGGTCACGGCTGGATCGACGGCTACAGCCAGGGCAAGTCGTTCGCCGAGCGGCTGGAGGTCATCGAGCTGATCATGGACCTGGGGGCCGACGTCAACTGGGCCGACGACGCCGGCATCACCCCGCTGATGGTCGCCGCCAACATGGGCGACATCCCGATCATCCGGTATCTCGTCGACCGGGGCGCCGACCTCGCCGCCCACGATCTCGGCAAGAAGAACGACGGCGCCTTCGGGGGCAGCATCGAGCCGTTGATGCCCCTCGACTATGCCATCGGGGTAGGCACGTTCCGCCCGAACAACGCGATCGTGATCATGGATGACGCGGTCGAGCTGATGACCCGGCTGATGGACGAGCGCGGCATCGTGCACACCACCTCCGAATGCACCCTCCGCGCCTTCACATGCGGCGACGTCGACCCGATGGCGGCCTCGCCGGCCGAGATCGAGCGGCTGCGGGCGATCCAGATCGGGCACCGGGTCGAAGGCATCGTGGGGGGGCTGGCGGTCGAGGAGGACCCCGTCGAGGAGGGCGCCCAGGCTCCGAGATAGCGGAGAAACGCGGGCCGTACGCTGCACGAAACGAAACAGGAAACGGGAGGCTTCCGATGGACGCGAGAGTATCCGCGGCGTTGGCCGGAGTGGCGTTGCTGCTGGCCGGTACGGTGTCCGCACACCACTCCTTCTCGGCCGAGTTCGACGCCGATCAACCGGTCACCCTCACCGGGGTGGTCACCAAGATCGAGTGGAAGAACCCCCACGTCTGGTTCTTCATCGACGTCACCGACGATGGCGGCGAGGTGACGAGCTGGGGCTGGGAAATGGGCAGCCCGAACGGCCTCATGCGGCGGGGCTGGACCCGCAACTCGATGAAGATCGGCGACGTCATCAACGTCGAGGGCAGCCTCGCCAAGGACGGGTCCAGCCGCGCCAATGCGCGGGTGGTCCTGCTCGACGTGAGCGGCGAACGCCTGTTCGCGGCGTCGAGCCAGGGGCAGACGCCATGACCGCGCGCCTGCGAACCCCGAGCGCGCGGCGGCGGGCCGCGGCGGCGCTGGCCGCCGGCGCCATCGCCGTCTGCCTGTCGGTGGGCACGGCAGCCGCCCAGGGAGGACAGCCGGAGGCCGCGCCGGCCGTCGAGCCGACGCCGCGCCTGCCCGACGGCACGCCCAACCTCGGACGCATCCCCGGCGAGAAGGGCGTCTGGAGGGTGCCCTACATCACCAACATGGCCGCGCGCATGATTGGACCCGACGGCGCGCCGGTGGCCGCCGCGGACACGCCCGGCAGCTCGCGCGGAGCCCGCGGGGGGACCGCCTCCGAGCCCCACGTCCCGTTCATGCCGTGGTCGGCGGCGCTCTACGACTACAACTCGGACAACGAGTCCAAGTACGACCCCGAGGGCTACTGCCTGCCGCCAGGCGGCCCCCGAATGATGGCGACGCCGTACCCCATGGAGATCATTCAGTTGCCGGAGCAGGAGCGCATCATCATGATCTTCGAGGGCGCGACCCACATCTGGCGCGAGATCTACATGGACGGCCGCCCCCATCCGGAAGGCGACGCGCTGAACCCCACGTTCCTGGGACACTCGGTCGGCCGCTGGGAGGGCGATACGCTGGTCATCGACGTGGTCGGCTTCAACGAGACGACCTGGATCGACTTCTTCGGACATCCCCACACCGACGCGCTCCACGTCGTCGAGCGGTTCTCGCGCCCCGACAAGCACACCTTGCGCTACGAGGCGACGATCGACGACCCGGGGGCCTACACGGAGCCGTGGTCAATGGGCTGGGACATTCCGTGGACGCCGGACGGCGAGCTGATGGAGTACGTCTGTCAGGAGAACAATCTCTACCTCTTTCACCTGAAAGACGATTTGGGGCAATCGATCTTCAGCAAGTGGTAGGCGTCTTGCGCCGTTGAACGGCGCAAACGCCGGGAAAGGCGGGGCGCAGGCGCCGCCGCACGGCGGCGATGGCCCGGCCCGGGAGTGACGAGGCGGCCGACCGGGTGAGTGCCGGTCGGCGGGACAGGGCGCGAGAAGGGACCGGGGCGAAACGGCGAGGGGCCGGCTGCCCCCCGGGGCCGGCTCAATTCCGAACGATGGTGAAGTCGCCGGTCACCGCGCCCTGGGTCCACGAACCGCTGATCTCGCGGTTGTAGGATCCGATGTTCTGCAGCTCGCCGTCGACGACGTACCGTACCGGGTTCCCGTCGGGGTCTTCTCCCACCGCCTCGAAGTGGAGGGTCCACGTGGACGGATCGAGCGACGCGGTCGCGATGGGCACCGCGTTCCGACCGGGACTGATCGTGCCGGTAATCGCCTCGCCGTCCCAGTCGAACACCAGCAGCAGGCGGGTGCGATTGTCCTCGTCGGGCCCCCAGTCGCCGCTCCACGAGCCCTTCAGGGGATGCCCGTACTGCGCCGGCGCGGCAACCGCGCCCAACAGCACGACCCCGCCAATCAGCGTGCAGAACGCCGCCCGCATCGTCCTCTTCGCAGCCATCTTCGTCACCGGGGTTCTCCTGCCGCCAGCCCGGAAATCGTCGCCTTCCGGCGCCGCTTGCCGCGCAACCAACCCTACAGGATTCCGCGCCGCTCTACCGCGCAGATTCCCGACCCTCGTCAACGCCGGCTCGGCCGACCATGGTAACACCGCGGAGCCTGGTATCCGTCAACCGCCGTCAACCGGGAGGTGCCCATGCCGTTTCTCAAGCCCTACACCGAATGCATCCACGACACGGTCCGCATCGTCGCGGGCGTCCTGTTCTTCCAGCACGGCGCCCAGAAGATCTTCGGCATCCTCGGCATGGAGGAGAGCGTCGAGCTGACCTCCCGCCTCGGGCTCGCCGGCATCATCGAGATGACCGCGGGCGCGTTGATCGCCCTCGGCCTGTTCACCCCCGTTGCCGCGTTCATCGCCAGCGGCGAGATGGCGGTGGCGTTCTTCATCGCGCACGTGCCGCGCGGCAGCCTGTGGCCGATCGTGAACCAGGGCGAGCCGGCCGTCCTGTTCTGCTTCCTGTTCCTGTACCTCGCCAGCCGCGATTCCGGCGAGTGGAGCATCGACCGGATGCTCAGGGACCGCCGGGGCGCCTGAATTCATGGTCCCGGGAACCCGTGATGAAACCCCGCGGTGCGGCCAGACCGGCGAGCCGCCTGCCTGACAAGCCGTGACGAAGGAGCACATCGGGCATATGCGACCGATGACCATGCAGTCGGGCGGCATGCATCATGGGTCGAATGCAACGGGGCCTTTCGCCACGCGCTCCTGGAGTCAGGCAGGCGGCGGGGCATCACCGGCCCGGCCGCGATTGGCGTGCGCTCCGCCCACCCGGTCCAGTAGCACCTGGAAGTCGGTTTCGCCGAGGACGCGTACGCCCAGTCGCGCGGCTTCCGTCAGCTTCACGCCGGGACGTGCGCCGACCACGAGATAGTCGGTAGCCGTGTTGACCGACCGGGCGACTTCGCCCCCCAGTGTCTCTATGCGCGCCCTGATATCGGCTTGTTTCGCCCGCAGTCTGCCGGCCAGGACGAACGTCCTGCCGACCAGGGGGACCTGAGCCGCGGGCCCGTCCGCGTCCGGAGCCGGTCGCCCCTCATCGCTCGCCGCCGGTTCCCGGCGGGAGGCCGGGGGCGCCTCCGCACCCTTCCCGGTCGCCCTCGAGGAACGGCCGACCGCGTCGCCGCCGGCCAGAAGTCGCTTGAGGTCCGCCTCTTCGAGGACTTCGATCTCCAGCCGGCGTGCCTTCTCCAGCTTCGAACCGGGGTTGTCGCCGGCCACCACGTAGTCCGTCTTCCTGCTGACAGACCCGACGACCCTGCCGCCCAACACCCGAATCGCGGCCCTCGCCTCGTCCCGCGTCATCGCCGAGAGCGTGCCGGTGAGAACGAACGCCTTTCCGCCGAGGGCGGGCGACGGCGCGTCCGGGAGCGGCGCCGCGTCCACGGCCGCCGGCGCCGGCCCTACGGGGTCGACCCCGGCTCTGCGCAGATCGTCGATCAGCGCCCGGTTCCGACTCGCGTCGAAGAACGCCCGAATCGATTCGGCGATGCGGGGGCCAACGCCGTCGATCGCGGCCAGCGCCTCCTCGTCCGCCCCCGCCAGGCTCTCCAGACTGGGGAAGCGCTCGGCGACGAGATCCGCCGTGTGCGCGCCGACGTGCCGGATGCCGAGCCCGTACAGCAGCCGTCCGAGGGACGCCTGCTTCGAGCCCTCGATACCCGCGATCGCGCGGGCGGCCGATTTCTTCCCGAGTCTGATGACCCCGGGAACCTCGGCAAGCTGCGCAACGGTTAGGGAGAACAGGTCGTTGGGCCTCCGGACCAACCCGAGCTCCACCAGCTTGCGGGCCAGCCCGGCTCCGAGTCCCGCGCGCCCCCCGAGGCCCGCCCCGATCCGCTCCACGAAACGCCGGAGGGCGGTGGCGAACGCCGCCGTTCCCTCGACGCCCGGCGGCGGGGCGAGTGCAGATTCGAACAGCGGCAGGCCTCCGAGACCGCTCCCCGCTCCCTCCGGAGCGACGGGACAAAGGCACGCCAGCCCGAACAGGTGCCGGTGGGCGGGTTCTGCCAGGAACGTCCGGATCGCGTCGGCCTCCCGTCGCCGAATGCCGCCCGCCTGCGCCGGGACGTCCGGCGCCGGACCGGCCAGGCGGGCGAGGTCCGGCATCGCGCGAGCCACTCGCTCCGCCGTCTTCGGCCCGAGACCGGGAATGCCCAGCGCCTGCAGCACGCGCGCCGGACCGAGCGCCGCCTTCACCCCGGCCAGGTGTTTCACCAGCGCCGCCGCCCGCGCCGACCCGAGGGCGGTCTCCTTCTCCAGATCCGCGAGCTGCTCCATGCGCAACCGATAGAGATCGGCGAACCCGCGCACGAGATTCCCGTCCACCAGTTTCCCGACCAGCCAGTCGCCGAGGACGTCGATGTTCATCGCTGTGCGATGAGCGAAGTGGAGAATGGACTCCTTCAGGCGGGCGGGGCAACTGACGTTGAGACACCGCGCCACCACCTCCTCGTCCTCGCGCACCACGGGGGAGCCGCAGACCGAGCAGACCGTGGGCATGCGGAAGGGACGGCGGTCGGCCCCCTCGGCCGCCACCCGCACCACCTTCGGGATCACGTCGCCGCTCCGTTCCACCACAACGCGGTCGCCGATCTGCAGGCCGAGCCGGGCGATCTCGTCCTCGTTGTGGAGGGTCGCGCGGGACACCGTCACGCCCCCGACCTCGACCGGCCGCAGCCGGGCCCGCGGGGTGACGGCGCCGGTCCGCCCCACCTGCACGTCGATGTCCTCGACCACGGTCTCGGCCTGCTGCGCGGCCGGCTTGCAGGCGATGGCCCACCGCGGCGACTTCGACGTCGCCCCGAGCCGGCACCAGAGGGCGGTGGCGTCGAGCTTGAAGACGACGCCGTCGATGTCGTACGGCAGCGCGTCGCGCCGCTCCATGCACCGGTCGCGGAACGCCGGCAGGGCGTCGACGCCCGACAGCCTCGCGTGTTCCGCGGCCACCTTGAAGCCGAGCCGCTTCAGCGCCTGCAGCGACGCCCAGTGCGAATCGAGCACCGGCTCGCCGCCGACCAGCAGGGCGTAGGCGTGAAAGTCGAGTCGGCGGGCGGCGGTGACGGTCGCGTCCAGCATACGCAGCGTGCCGGCGGCGGCGTTGCGGGGATTCGCGAAGGTCCGTTTTCCTTCCTCGATCTGCCGGTGGTTCAGCCGGGCGAACGCCTCGCGAGGCATCACGACCTCGCCGCGCACCTCGAAGTCGGCCGGCACCCCCGTCTCGTTCAGGGCGCCGGGGTCGACCGACAGCGGCAGCGACCGCAGGGTCCGGGCGTTGGGCGTGATCACCTCGCCCTCGACGCCGTCCCCGCGCGTCAGCGCCAGATCCAGCCGGCCCGACACGAAGCGGACCGCCATCGAGGCCCCGTCGAGCTTCAGCTCGCCGACGTAGTCCAAGGTCTCCGCCCCGGCCAGCTCGCGCGCCCGGCGGTCGAAGTCGCGGAGCTCGGCATCGTCGAAAGCGTTCTCCAGGCTGAGCATCACCGACGAGTGGGCCGCCTTCTCGACCCCCTCGCGCGGCGCCCCCCCGACCCGCCGGGTCGGCGAATCGGGGGTGATCAGGCCGGGGAACCGCGCCTCCCACTGCTCGAGCTCGCCCATCAGGGCGTCGAACTCGGCGTCGCTGATGTCGGGATCGTCGAGGACGTAGTAGCGGTGCTCGTGACGCACCAGGTCGCGGCGCAGGCCGGCGATGCGCCGCTGGGCCTCGTCGGCCGTCACCTGGGATGGGGAGTCGGCAGGCATCGACGCTGTCACCGCTTTCGCGAGCCGACGGGATGCGTCACGGCGCGGGTCTCCAACGTGCGCACCGGGTCGCAACCGACGCCGGCACGCACGGCGAGCGGCGCGGGCGCGCCCGGCACGACATCATCCACTTGTCGGCAGATCCATTTGGGGAGACGGCCATGGGCATCTAATCGACGGCGCACCTCGAGGCCGCTGGAGGTGGACTGACCGGCTGCCTCGGTCGGCGCAGCCCGACATTAGTGCTGTCGGGGTTCTCACTCCCGCGGCACCGCGGGTTCAACCGCCCAAAGCGAGAAGGAACTGCCGTAGTGGCTCCAATTCCGGCGCGGTCGCATTCCAGTTTTCCGGATCGTCGTAGTTCTTGTTCTCCGAGGTCTCCGCACCTACCGCTTGACAGTATGCATAAACCCGCTGCTTGCGGTTCGGAATCTGGTACGCCCGTTCGAGACTGCGTAAGGCACTCTTCGTACTTGTCGAAACACCCGCATACCGCTTGGTGCGTAGACGGAACCATCTGCTCCAGCAACGTCTCAAGATCACCCCCACGGCCGTCGTCGGACAGCAAGAATGACTTCGCGATCGGCAGATCCAGACGAGCGATCTCCGTTTTCAACTCGTCGCGCCGGTCTCGTGCATCGCTGTCCGCATCCAGCAACAGTGCCACGCGCTGGCCTCCGTCATGCTCCTTGCGAATCTCGTTGGCAACATGCCGCAGGTACGACACGCCGCCCCCAATCCTCCTGACTCGGACGTCCTCGTTGATGCGCAGGCACCGCAACAGCCAGAGCACGAACGCCTCATCCCACTTCCCTTCGACAAATAGTGTCCAGCTCATCTGATCTCGATACCGTGTCGTACGCAACCGACGGGCATGACGGAAGATGACTGGTCGGCGACACTCCGCCGGTGCTGGGAGCTGGCGTTTCCTCCGTCTGCCGAGGCCGGGGAGCCGTACTTGTCTCGATGTCGGCATACGGCGCGGAGATTTGGAGCTGGCGGCGCACCACGGCACCGGTGGAATGTGCCACCAGGTCGATGGGTCTGTCCAGATCGAAGCCATGAAACAGGACTCCCAGGTCGTCAAACGTGTTTATGGACAGGCTCCTCCAGTCTTGAACCGTCATCGGCAATCGCATGTTCACGAAGCCGGTCATCAGGAAGATGGCCTCGAGAACGGACGTCTTGCCAACATCGTTCGCTCCGAGCAGGACGTTGAAGCTGCCCAGTCCGTTGAGATCGAGCTCGGATAGCCCGCGGAATCGGCGGATCTCTACCCCGTCCAGGGGCTGGTGGGTCGTCATGGTCTACCTTCGGTTCCGGTCGAGCCGGAATCGTAACTGGCCGATCTCTCGCACGTCAACGTTCACGCTGGAACCCAAAGACGAGTTCGGCTCTTCGCCCGTGAGCTGAAGCACGAAGGTGAAGGCCCCGTGTTCGGACTTCGTTCCGGGAGAGCCTCATCGCCGTGCCAGCCGGTGTGCGCTACTCCAACAGGCGCGCGATCGGGAGCACGCCGCCGGTCCCTCCGCCAAGCATCCCCTGCCCCACGCCCGCCGCCTATCCTCCAGCCCGCCGGTCTCCGCCGCGCCGGCGAACCCTATGGCGGCGTCCGGGCGGCGCCGCCGCGCCGCCGCCCGCCAGCATCTCGATGAACGCCGCTTCCTGTTCCGGATCGATGGAGGCCGCCGCCAGCCGTGTCGAGAACCGCTGACGGTCCACCTCGGTGTCGACGGCTCGCGCCTCGCCCGGGAAGACGATCTCGGTCCCGCCGCGTCCGACCTTCAACACGTAGTCGCCCACGCCCAGCTTGACCCGCGTCTGCAGGCAGTCGGTCCACTTCTGCGCCCGGGCTAGCTCGACCGCAACGTCGCGCTGGCGAGCGTTCCAGGCCCCCGTGAACAGCTCGGCCAGCGCCTTCGGACGCGGCGGGGCGGGACCGAACTCGAAGCCGGTGTCCGCCAGCCGGTGGCTCAGCGCCGCCATGCGGTGGGAGACGGCGGTGGAAGCCGCCGCCCCACCGCGCAGCGACAGGGGCAACGCCAGCCAGCCGGCGCGGGCGCCGAACAGCAGCGCCGCCGCCAGCCAGTCCTCGGCGGTCAGCGCCTCGTGCTCGAACGCCAGCAGATCGGCGCAGGTCGACCGCAGAAACAACAGCGACATCGCCCGCGGAAGCGGCGTCCTGAAACGGTCGAAGAGACCCGACACGGTCAGATCAGCCAACCCGGTCAGCGAATCGAGGGTCTCCCGAAGCTCGACGACGTGCTGCCGCAGCCGATCGTCGAGGACCGTCGACTCGCGACCGAGGTAGTCGAGCAGCCGGACGTTGGCTTCGTCGACGCCAGCCACGCCCGCCCGCTCCGCGAGGGTGTCGACCGCGCCCCAGAACAGCCGCGCGGTGTCGTTCCGGTCGATGCCGGGCAGGGCGGCCCCCACCCGCGCCGAGGACGGCCCGGTCTGCATCCAGGCCGTCAGCTCCGCCGCCACCGTCGCCGACAGGCCGGGCGGCAGGTCCACCTCGGGGTCGAACGCGGCCCGACAGGCGGCCAGGCCCAGAGGCTCGCCGCCCTCCAGGATCCCGCCTGGATCCCGATTCGCCAGCAGCCGCAGCATGGCCAGCATGCCGCCGGCGGCCTGGGGCGCTTCGAGCGGCGCCACGCGTTCGGGCGGCACGTGCGGCGGCGGCCACGCCGAGCCCGAGGCGGGTGCGAAGCGCCTCTGGTCCCCGCTGGTTCTGAAGTCGGCCAGGGGCACGTTGCCGTAGTCCAGCGCGTCGGCCCTGCACGCCGTCGCTTCATCGCGCGACCCGAACCGGATCTCCTCGATGGCCGACACCGGCAACGGTGCGGGCACGAAGATCAGGGGCGCACCGCCCACCTCGTGCGGCCAGCGGCGCTTCTCGACGCCGCCGGGCATGGGAACCATGACCGGACCGACGTACTCCCGCAGGGAGATGATCACCTGGCACGGCCTGAGGTACCCGGCCTCGGCGATGGAGTGGTCGACGGCGGCCCGGCCGGCACGGCCGGTGAACAACGGTATCCAGCCCGGGCAACTCTCCAGGGTGTCCTGGTAGTACTTCTCGCCGAAGCCGCCCCTCGGCAGCACCAGGCCGGCCGCGAGCATGTACAGCAGGTTCAGGTGATTGGTGACCAGGCAGCCGCATTCGGGAATCGCCTCGGATGCGGCGGGGACCGGTCGCGCGCCGTCCAACTGATCCGGTCCCGTAGCGGCACGACCGCCTTCCGCGCCGTGCGGGCCGGGTTCCGGCTCGAGGCCACCCAACAGGGGAGATTGCTCCGGAGTGCTCATGCTGCTCCCCTACACCACGTCCGTAGGCTGCAACACGGTCGGATCCTCCGGGAGGATTCCGTCGATCGGACTGTTCACCCAGCGCCGCCGGAGCAGAATCACCTGGTCGCGCGCCCTTGCCACCATCACGTAGAACCGCTTCCTGACGGCGTCGAGGTCGGCCGGCGCCACGTGGTGCCGGTCGATGTCGGCGAGCACCGCGACGTCGAACTCCAGTCCCTTGCAGGCCTGGGCGTTGATGACCAGGATACCGCCCTCGTCGAACCGCACGTCCGGCCGGTGCTGGCCGAAGAACGTCTCTATGCGAGGCGCACCGTTGTCCAGCCCTCCGGTCGCTGCCTTCAATCCGTCGGCGTAGCGTTGCCTGACCGGGTTGTTTGGGGCTATCACCCCAACGAGCTTCGCCGGATGCCGGTCGACGATCTTCACGATGGCTCGGCAAATGTTCGGGAACCGCCTATCGGCATACTTGCACAGCAACGCGGCGGGACCGCCTCGCGAGGGCAGGACCACCGGGGGGCTGGCCGGGTCGCCGGTGTAGAAGGCGCGCGCGAGCCGCGCGACCGGACCGGAGTTGCGATGGTTGTGGACCAGCTCGATGACCTCCTCCGGGTCGATTCCCAGCTCGGTCTCGATGTCGCGGCGGCTGCTGTTGTCGTCGAGAATCTGCTGGTTTTGATCGGCGGCCACGAAGAACCGCCTGAAGCCCAAGGCGAAGAGCGTTTCGTAGAACCGCGGCGGCATGTCCTGGCCTTCGTCGATGACGAGAAGTGGCGCCTCGGCGACCAGGGGTCTGCCGGACGCGCGTCTGCGGGAAACGAGCTCCCCCACGCCATCCCAGTCGATCGGTCGAAACCCGTCGGGCCCGGGCGGCTTCTGCGGCAGAGCCTCGCCGGTGATCGCCTCGAATCGGCCACGGAGCCACCCCCACCACGTGGCGCCCGACAGTTCGCCGGGGAAACGTTCGTCGCGAAACTGCTGTGCACTCGCGCGGTGCAGCAGATGGTTGAAGACCAGAAAGACGTAAGGGTCCTGCTCGCGTTGGTGGCGGCGGGCACGGATCAGCGCCACAACGGTCTTGCCGGTGCCGGGACCACCGACGATCAGGTGCTTGCCCTTTTTCGGCAGGGCGCGCACCTCCTCCTGCTCCTTGCTCAGATCCTGGATGCCCGGCAGCTCGAACCTGCGTTTCGCCAAGTCTGACAGCCCGTGGTGAGAGTCCCGCGTCGCACCGAGACGGACGAAGGCGCCAGGTGGCTGGAGGGCGCCCGCCTGACAAGGCGTGACGACGGAGTATACCGGCAGTGTGTGACCGAGGAACAACGACGTCAGGCGGGATGCAGGCGCCCGTCGATTTGCAGCGCGGACTCTTGCCCCGGCTGCAACCAGAGGGGACGCCGCCCGCCCTTCTCCGCTCCGCGATCACGCGCCGCGGCCGACCCGCGCCGACCCACCGAACAACGCCGGGATGCGCCCGTCTCCGTCGCCGGCCACGAAGGTGCGGTCCAGCAGCACGTTACCGTAGGCACAGCTCGGCTCCGGCACGAGGGCGCAGGCATGACAGGCGGCCCGATTCAACAGCCCGGGCCCGTGGCCCTCCTGCTCGCCGCAGACCGGATCCATCGAGCACCACGCCGCCGCCTCCACCGCGGCGGTGAGCAGGCGAAGAAACCGGTGCGGCGCCGCCTGTTGGGTCAGGCCGCCCAACGAGCCCTGGGTGTCGGGCACCGCGACGTAGATGAGGACCCCGGCCATCTGGGGCTGGTCTGGTTCGCCGCCGGTATCGCTGTAGATACGCTCCTTCAACGACGCCGCGGGATAGCCGGCCGTGGTCTCCAGGGCGCGGATCAAGAGGTGGGCCAGAGTGTGCAGCAGCAGGAACCGAGGTGATACCTGCGGCCGCGCGGGCAGGCGCACGGGGCCGCCGGCGAACCTGTCGCGGAACGTCCGGGCCCGCGCCCGTAGAGCATCTTCCGCCTCCCACCGCCTCAAGCGCGCCTCGTCCAAGGTGAAGAACACGCCTTCGCCGTACAGCTCCAGGGCCGGCAGCCAGTCGCCCTCGCCGGTCAGATCCGGCGGCGTCGGGGTCTCGCCGCCCAGCCGCCCGAACCCCCTGAACACCATGATTTCCTTGAGACGCTCGACCTCCACCAGCCGGTCGACGGCGGCGGCGATGCCGCCCACGCGGCCTTCCAGACCACGGACCAGCGCCGACCACGCCGCGCTGTGATGCGAGGTCACGAAGTCCTCGTCCTCACGAAGATCCGGGATCGTCTCGACGAGGGCGCGGTACTCGCTCTGCAGCAGGTCGCCGCCGGGGACGGACTGCCCGCGGAGCGGATAGCCCTGATCGATCTCGGCCTGGGCGTGACGAACCTCGTCCGGCGTGCAGCCGAGCTCCCGCGCAACCCGCCGCAACGCCGCCGCGCGCTGGAAGTCCGAGCGGGCTTCGCGAATGGCCCTCTGCTTGTCGGTGGTTCCGTACAAATGATCGACCACCGTCCCCCGGCGGATGCGCGACTCCGGGGGTATCACCAGCGCGTTGGCGGTCTCCGGCGCGTGGACGCGCACGTCGTTGATCGCGAGCACCCAGGCCGGCTCCTCCAAGGGCTCCGGCGGGAACTCCGGGAACCAGGGCTGCTGCCACGTCCGATCCCCGAAGGGGAAACGTTGCGGCAACGGCCCCGAGGCCCCGCAACGGGTGCACCGGACCTCGTGGCCGCGGCCCGACGACACCACCTCCATGTACGGCCGTCGCCAGTCGGGACGGCACTCGCGCCGGGCCGGATGCCGGCCATCGGCGTGCGCCAGCCCGTGCCAGGGCACGTCGGCGAGATAGCCGCGGGCGTGGGCGAGGACCCAGGGCGCCTGCTCCAGTCTTCCCCCGCACACTCGCCGGTCCTCCGGCGCCGCGCAGATCCACGTGTCGCCGGACCGCCGCGACGGAGTGTCCGGACGCGCCGTGGAGGCGCGATTCCAGGGCTGATGGTGCAGCAGTCCGCACCGCGAGCAGCGCGTCCATCCCGGAAACCGCGTGGCGGGAATCGGGCATCCGATCAGCGCGCCGTCCTCTACCCGCGCCGTCGGCGGTGAACGTAGCGTCTTGCCGATCCCGAGGGCGGCGCGCACCTGATCGACGTACCGGATCTCGTGATCCGGCCCGCACCGCCAGGCGCTCGTATCCTGGACCGTCACCAGGTGGTCCGGGCCGCGCACCACCGCCCCCACCGCGCAATAGCGCAGCAGGTGGGACAACCGCACTGGAATCGGTTCGTCAGGCATCTCGCCTCGGCCCGGGCCGAGCACCCGCGCGGGCGACGCTCACCGCGGGCTTGTTCGGCGCCCGCAGCACCGCAGTGTCCTCGATGTTGCGCATCGAATGAAGCGTCTTCCAGCGGGCCGGCCGCTCGTCGTCGAACGCGCCCAGTAAGCGGTCGGCCGCGTTGTCCCGGCAATCGTATTGCAGGCCGCGCCTCTCGCGCTCGCAGCGCGCCGCCTCGACATGCCATTCGTCGACGAGCCGATCGAGGTGGCGAGCGGTGTCGTCGGCCGCATCCGGATCGGCCCGTCGGCAGCGCCGCTTGAGCGCGTCGACGACAGCCCGCACCCGGACGTCGCCCTTGACGAACCGCCCGGCGGCGGCGTTGGCGGTGAACGCGCCGCAGCCATGGCGCAGCGCGATGACCAGCGCCGCATGCAGCGCGCGTCTCCGCACCTGGTAGGTGAACGGCGTCACGCTGCTCGGTTCGACGAAACGGTAGAACGACTCGTGATAGGGACGGAAGTTCTCGTAGTGGGACAGGCTGCGCGCCTGGTGACGGTAGTAGTTGGCGAAGACGAGGCCCGGCACGTCGGCGCGCCCGATGCGGCTGCTGGCCTGAATGTACTCGGCAGTGGTGAGTGGCTGGCCGTTGATCACCATCGCCGCGAGCCGGTCCACGTCGACCCCCACCGAGATCATGTTGGTCGCCAGCACTGCGTCCAGACAGTCCGGCGCGCCGCGCGGCGACGCCAGCCGGTCGAAGGTACGAGCGTTCTCCTGCGCCGTCGACTGGCTGGTGAGCTGGACCACGGCCGGCTGACTGCGCCAGCGGCCAGTCTCGGCCGCGTCGTCCCCGGATGCGAGAGCCTCGGACTCTTCCGGCGCGCGGCCGTCCCCCGCCGCCTCACGCTGCTCGTCGTCGAGACGCCGCATGAACGTGCGCACGTCGGTGACGAAGGCGTTGTGGCTGGCCCCGACGCCGCGCAGGCTGCCGTGATAGACCACCTGCGTCCACCACGCGTCGAGCAGGTCGCCAGCGTCCTGCTGGTCTTCGAACACCGCCAGCGGCGCCGCCAGCAGGGCCGCCGCCAGCGGCGCCAGGCAGTGCTGCTGGTCGAGCCCCGGGGCCAGGTAGCCGACGTACCGCCGGCCCGGCCGGGAACGGTCGGTACGCGCGAACCACGAGTCGTCGGCCGACAGGCCCGGCGGCGGAAAGACGGCCGTCTCGCGGCCGTACAACCGCCGCGCCTGCTCGCGCGCCATGCGGATGGTGGCGGTCGAGGCGACATACTTCGGCTGCACGCCGCGCCGTTCGAGCACCGTCTCGATGCCCGCCTCGTACACGCCGGCCACCGACCCGAGCGGGCCTGCGATCAGGTGCAGCTCGTCCTGGATCACCAGCTCCGGCGGCCGGTGAACGCGGCCTCCGAAGAACGCCGCTGCGCGCTCCTCCCAGGCCAGCCGGGCGAACTTGTCGATGGTGCCCACGAGCAGCGTGGGCGGCTGCTCGTACAGAGCTTCGTCCACCACGTTGCAGGGCAGCGGCCGCCCGTCGCCGAACGCACACGCGCGATTCCCGCAAAGGAACCCGAACTCCGTCGGACCAGCGCGGTAGCTGTGCGGCGCGGTCAGCCCTTGGCCGCACCAGGGACAGGACTGCAACACCAAGTGGTGGCCGCTGCTGCCTTCGCCGCCGCGCACCGGCGGGGCGGCATCCAGCGCCGCGCCGGCCTCGCTACGGCCTTGCGGTTCGGCGACCTCCGCCACATCGGCGAGCGGAACCTCATCCTCCGGCGCCATGCCGGCGACCTGCTTCGCGGCTTCCTGGAAGGAATTGGGACTGGCTGCGGCTCCAACCCACAGCCCAACCGAAACAGGCTCCTCGCCGATTCGCTCTATGTCGCGCCGGCGCAGCAGCTCGAGCGCGCACACAATGCGCGCCGCCCGTTCGAACTGCTGCCGCGTCAGCAGCCGCAGCGTGTAGCGCATCAGCACCGCGGTACCGCCGCCTTCCTCGCCGTACCGCAATCGCCGCCAGACGACCAGGAAAGCGAACAGACCCAGGTAGGCTTCCGTCTTGCCGCCGCCGGTGGGAAACCAAATCAGGTCCAGTACGCCGCGGGAGGGGTCCCGTTCGTCGATCGTCGACTCGATGACAGCCAGCAGGAACGCCAACTGGAACGGCCGCCAGCGGTACTCGCGCGCGTCCCTGTCCCGACCGCGGGCGCGATCGTGCTGGCGCATCTGATCGAGCATCGCCCGATTGGCCAGCCGGAACGCCAGGGCCGCGTCGGCATCGCGGCGCAGCAGTTCCACGCCGCCCCGCATCCGTTCCCTCGCCGCGTCCATCTGCGCACAGATTCGGCTCGCCGCCGCATTCTGGTGGGCGGTGAACCCGCCCGCCCCTTCCCGCTGCCGGCCGACCCATTGGTCATAGCCGTCCACGAAGGCATCGAACCGGTCGAGGATCGCCTCGAACGGCGCCTCGGCGATATCGTGCATCACCAGCACGTCCTCGTCGAGGCCGTCCACCTCTGTCGTCACGACGGGCACGTCCACCGCCGGCATGTACTCGGACCGGATGCGCGGCGGCCGGTCCGGCTCCCGCGACCAGTCCGCGGCTGCGCCGTGGCCGATCGCGTAGATGTGCGTATCACGGTACCGGAGCTCGATCTCCTGTTCCTCATGGGTGAGCAGGGCCGGGTCCACGCGCGGGTACTCCGCCAGCTCGCCCGACTCGACTGCGCACTCCAGGCGGGCCTCGAACAGGCGCCGTTCGGCGCGGTCCCCGCCGGGCGGAGCCTCGCGCTGACGGTTCGCGAAGACCACCGTCAGAATATGCCCGGCGCGGTACGGCCGGCGGCGAACATCGAGCTGCACCTCCCACCCACCGGTCTCGGCCCGCTCGGACCCGGGCGGGGTCGTCGCGACGCGACTCGAGAACGCCACGGTCAACACGTCGCCGTCCCGATACGGCCGGCGGCTCACCTGCCGTTCCACGCCATGCGGCGTCTCGCCGCCGTCCTCCGGCCAGACCAGGCCGCACTCGAACGGTGTCCGCTCGTAGCGCGCGCCGTCCCCGCTGCCGCTGTCGTCCAGCTCTCGCCCGCCGCCCCCGGCATGGTCAGCCTCTGGAGAGTGGGCCACGAACCGGCCGGATGCGCCGCGTTCGCGCACGCGCCGATAGCTCGCGGCGGAAGCCGTGATACGCAAGCGCGCATCGCCACGCACGTAGAAGGACACGCCGACCGAGGATGGCGGCACGTAGCGGCGGCGGCCCACCGGCCGCGCCGTAGCGCGGCCCGGGGTTCCGTCGGCGCGGACCGGCGAATCGTCCTCCTCGTCGTCCGGCGGAACCGGGGCAGACCCCGACACATCCGCCGCCGGGGAATTCACCGGTTGCCCCGCGGGGTCGGGGTGGGGTCCATCCTCGCCCCTCTCCGACTGAGCGGGATCGAGCCCGGTCATTCCCGAACCGCCCGGATCGACCGGATGCAGCACGCCGGTCGGATATCGTTCGACAGGCGAACCGAGCAACCAGCCCGAACCGGCCGGACCGATGAGCTGGCGGCGTACCCAGTCGACCAGGCGCTGCCGCTGCCGGCTGAGCTCCGTCGCCCCTGCCGACGCGCCGTCCGGCAATGCGATGTCGTGGTGACCCACGGCCCGGTTCACTACCGCGGCTGCCCCAACTGGTTGCGGTGTACGACCGCGACGCCGTGCATGTACCCGCCGAAGCGGGCGAAACGGGCGTCGGCAGCCAGGAAAACCTCCTCCCGCGCCGCCTCGGTCCGGCCCCAGGCCTCGTGATAGAGCGCGCAGTAAAGATGGGCGTAGAACCGTGCACTCGCCTGGACCCCGGCCGCCCCCAGGACGTCCTCCGGTGACATCCGGCCGCGGAACATCTCGTAGATCTCACGCATGGGTGCGCGCGTGTCCCGCCCTACCGGCAGCAGCGCCGCCAGCGCCGCCTCCGGCGAGTCGCCGCGCGCGACGCACAGGAAGTGCCACGCGGCATTCTCGACGTCGTTCGGGTTGACGATGCGGTGGTCTTCGAACTGCCGGCGGCAATCGTCGTAGCGGCCGGCATAGTACAGGGCGATGCCCCGCTGCCAGAACTGGGGGGCCGCGTCCGGCCGCGCCCGCGCCACCTGGTCGAAGCCGGCCACCGACTCCTCGATGCGGCCGGCGAGAAAATCAGCCTCGGCCTGCCGCATGATCTGACTCGCGGACTGGGCCTCGCCGGCCGTGACCCCGGCCGCGAGCAGCAGAACGGCCGCCGCACTCCGGGACGATGACGCAACGCTCCTCACCATGATCTCACCTCATCCTGACATCAGACGACCCGCCCACACCCGGCAGCGGGGACCGCCGAGGGGCGGTCTGCGGACCTCCTGGAGCACCCGCCCGGCGGGACCGCACAGACAGTATACGCAGGCGCGCCGCCGGCCGGAACGCGCCCTTGGCTCCGCGGTATAATCGGCCGATAAGTACATCCGGCGCAGGGATCGTCTTGCGTACGAGACTCGAGAGGGAGAACCAGAGATGAAGAATATGCTGTTACTGTGTGGAGCCGCGTTGCTCGTGGGTATCGCGACGGCCGCTCCGGTCCAGGCGCAGGCCGCCGACATGACCTTCTTTCTGACCAGCGCCGGCCCCGGCAACGGCGCCAATCTCGGCGGGCTCGAAGGGGCCGACGCCCACTGCCAGTCGCTGGCCGCGGCGGTCGGGGCCGGCGGCAAGACGTGGCGGGCCTATCTCAGCACCACCGGTGCAGGCGGCGTCAATGCGCGCGACCGCATCGGCGCCGGTCCCTGGCAGAACGTCGCCGGGGCGGTCGTCGCGGGTAATCTCGACGTGCTCCACTACGAGAACAACCTGACCAAGGAGACCGTGCTCAACGAGCAGGGCGGGATGACCAACGGGCGCGGCGACAACCCGAACCAGCACGACATCCTGACCGGGTCGTACCTCGACGGCACTGCCGTCGACGGCGACACCACCTGCAGCAACTGGATGTCGGGCGCCGACGGTGAAGGCAGCGCCCTCGTCGGCCACTTCGACCGCACCGGCGGCGGCGGGAACCCCAACTCGTGGAACTCGGCGCATGGCTCGCGCGGCTGCAGTCAGGCCAACCTGCAGGCGACCGGGGGCAACGGGTACTTCTACTGCTTCGCCGCCAACTAGACCGAAACCCGGCGCCGGGCGGCACGGCTTGCCGCCCGGCCAACCGTCCAGGAGTCTGCGCCGTTCCGCGGCACAGGCTCCCGGCTCTCGTCGTCCGCGGCGGGACGTCCGCCGTGCGATCGTGCTCTTTCAGCGCCCGGGCGACCGGTCCCGAACCGGATCGCCCGGGCGGCTGAGTTCACGCCGGTTCCGATGCCTCGATCCTCCCGCCCGCGGACACCTTCGGACCCCGCACCGCCGGCGGGAGACACTCCGCGACAGTCGAGATCCGCATCCGCGCTCGGCTACGCCCCCGCGATCCTGATTCTCCTCGTCTCGTCCGGCCTCGGGATCGCCCTCGCCGTCACCGCCAGCCGGCCGACGCCGGAATCCGAGGTGGTAGATCGTCCCATTCAGGTGACAGGCGACGCCTACGTCTCGTCGGACACCTGCCGGGCGTGCCACCCCGCCGAGTACGACACCTGGCACGGGTCGTTTCACCGGACGATGACCCAGGTCGCGACGCCGGAGACCGTCCGCGCCGACTTCGACGGCGTGCGGGTCGACGCGGTCCACGGCAGCCCGATGCAGCTCGAACACCGGGGAGACGCGCTGTGGGCGGAGTTCGACGACCCCGGCTGGGAGGGGCCGGACGCCGAGCGTCCCCGCATCCGGCGGCAGGTGGTCCTGATGACGGGGTCGCACCACCAGAACGTCTACTGGTACGCCACCGGGCACGACCGCGGGCTGAACCTGCTGCCGGGCGCGTATCTCCTCGACGAGCGCAAGTGGGTGCCGCGCAGCGCCCTCGTGCTGCACCCGCCGGGGCAGTCGCTGGCCATGCTCGACGGCCACTGGAACGCGGTCTGCATCGTGTGCCACACCACGCTGGGCCGGACCGCCTTCGATACCCCCTACCTGTCGGTGCCGTTCGCGCAGCAGGCCGTCGACACCACCGTCGCAGAGTTCGGCATCGCCTGCGAATCGTGCCACGGTCCCGCGCGGGCCCACATCGAGGCCAATCGCAACCCCCTGCGCCGCTATGGGCTCCATCTGACCGGTGACGCCGACCCGACCATCGTCCAGCCCGCCACCCTCGATCCCCAGCGGTCGTCGCAGGTCTGCGGTCAGTGCCACAGCGTGTGGGAGTTCTACGACCTCGAGGGCGAGCGGCGCGCCAACCGCGACGGGCTGCCCTATCGCCCCGGCGACGAGCTGCGCGACACCCGCTTCGTCGCCCAGCCCGCGGTCGACCGCACCTCGGCGGACATCCGCGCCCTGGTCGCCGCCGACCCCGAGTTCGTCCGCGGGTCGTTTTGGGGCGACGGCACCATCCGGGTCTCGGGCCGCGAGTACAACGGCCTGCTCGATTCTCCCTGCTTCCGGGACGCGGAGACGCCGGAACGCACGATGAGCTGCTTCTCCTGTCACGCCATGCACAAGACGGCCGACGACCCGCGGACCGTCGCGGCGTGGGCCGGCACCCACCAGGTGTCGGCCGGCATGGACAGCGACGAGGCGTGCCTGCAGTGTCACGAGCCGATCCGCGCGGACCCCGCCGCGCACACCCGGCACGCCCCCGAGTCGGCGGGCAGCCGCTGCTACAACTGCCACATGCCGTACACGAGCTACGGGCTGCTGAAGGCGATACGCAGCCACACCGTCGGCAGCCCGTCGGCAGCCGAGACGGTGGAGGTGGGACGGCCCAACGCCTGCAACCTGTGCCACCTCGACAAGACCCTGGCGTGGACCGCGGACCGGCTCGACGCGTGGTACGACATTCCCGCCCCGCCGCTGCGGGACGGCGACCGAACGGTGGCGGCCGGGCTCCGCTGGATGCTGGCGGGCGATGCCGGCCTGCGGGCCCTGACCGCCTGGAGCATGGGCTGGGAGCCGGCCCAGGAGGCATCCGGGACCACCTGGATGGTGCCCCACCTGGGCGAGGCGCTCGGCGATCCCTACGATGCGGTCCGGTTCATCGCCGCCCGCTCGTTGCGCAGCCTGCCCGGCTACGCCAACCTCGAGTTCGATTTCACGGGTCCCCGGCAGACTCGCGTCGACACCGCGGTCCGGGTGCTGCGGGAATGGCGGGCCTCGCCGGCCGCCCAGCTACGGCGCGAGCCCGAGCTGCTGGTCGACCAACGCGGCGAGCTGCGGGTCGACGCCATGCGGCGGCTGTTCGACGCCCGCGACCGCCGGCCGCTCTTTCTCCGAGAATAGTGGCTCAGCGAACCGGCCGCGACGTCGACTACCCGGGCCGCCACCTCCGATTCGGATGGTGGTCGCTCCTGACCTTCCTCTGCGTCGGCTTCGTTCTCGAGTTGCTTCACGGGTTCAAGGCGGGCTTCTATCTGGACGTGACCAACGAGACCCGGCGCCTCCTGTGGACCCTCGCCCACGCCCATGGCGCCCTGCTGGGTCTCGTCCATATCCTCTATGCGCTGTGTCTGCGCGCATTCCCCGACCTCGCCGACGGCAATCGGCGGGCGGTCTCGCGGTGTCTGATGGGGGCCAGCGTGCTGTTGCCGGGAGGGTTCTTCGCCGGCGGCGTCCGGCTCTATGGAGGGGACCCGGGCCTGGGCATCGCCGCGGTGCCGGCGGGGGCGGCGTGCCTGGCGATCGGGGTCTTCCTGGTGGCCCGTGCCACCCGGACGGGCGGGGAGCGGGGAAGCGGCGCCGGGGCCGCTCCCCCGCCTGCACGTCCGACGCGGCCTCGCCGGTAGACCGCGCTCTGGCGGCGCCGCTGCCCGCCCAACCCAATCCTCCAGGGAGTCAGCGCCTCCAGGGAGTCAGCGCCTCCCCAAGGAGGCGGCGTCGTTCTACGGCGCAGACGCCTACTCGGCCGCGGTAACGGTAATCTGGACGTTCGCGTAACCGAACAGCATCGCGTCGCAGGCGACGGCGCGCACCGTGTAGGTGCCCGGCTCTTCGAAGGCGACGGTCGTCTCGAACGTGCCGGACGTCCATCCGTCGCCGGCCATCCCCTCCTCCCATTCCTGGTACCCGTAGGGCTCGAACTCGGCGTCGGCCGGTCCGCGATGCACCACCCAGAGCACCGACAGATGGTTCCGGGTCGGCGTCGGCCGGGTATAGCTCGGAATGTTGTCGGGAATCTCCGGCGCGTCGGGGGGCGCCACCAGCGTCGGGTCCCGGCGGCGCCGCGGCACGCCGCTGTCGTCCCGTTCCGGGACCGGGGTCGGCAGATCGTCGTCGCTCAGCCGCGCCGTCAGGGTGACCGGCGTTCCCACCGCGACCGATTCGTGGCTCGCCTCGACGCTGACCATCGGCGCGATGTTGGCGTAGAGCTCGTCCACGCCCCGTCCGAACTGCGTCCGGGCGTTCGACGTGATCGTGTTGACGTCGATCTCCCATTCCGGCTGCAGCCAGCCGTACGCCCGCTGGGTGCTCCCCTGCCGGGTCACCTCCCAGATCAGCTCGGCGTCGAGAGGAAAGTCCGCGGGCACCGCCACATCGAACTGGTACCGGTTGGTGCGGGGATAGAAGTACGTGGGCTGGCCGCGGTCCGGATCGCCGGGCGAGAAGAAGTTGTCCGCGCCCACCGGTACGTTGGGCCGCTCCAGGTAGTTGCGGTTCAGATAGCCGTAGTGGAACCGGTAGCTCCCATCCTCGTTCAGGGCCCACCCCTCGAAGATGGGCTGGATGTCCTGTCCCGAGTTGAACCGTTGCTGGGGCTGAGCCACGATCGGCACGTCCCGGCGATTGACCTGCGCCGACACGCTCGACGCGGCCGCCAGCGCCAGCACCGCCCCTGCCCCACCGGCGACCCATCGTCGCTGGACCCGTCGACCGAGAAACATCCTGATCACTTTCCGCTTCCCTTCTTCTGCTGCTGCAAAAAAAACCCTCTGCGGGAGCCGCGGCGGCTCCCGGCAGAGGGCATGGTTCTACGTGAACGCGAGACCAACCACCGGCTGCTAGTCGTTGTCGGTGTTCGCCTTCCGGGCCTCGAGTTCGGCCGCGTACTCTTCGTCGCTCATGTCGTGCCAACTGATCCAGGCGAAGGCCATCTCGTCGACCGTCCGGCTGCCGCCGCCGGTCCAGTTCTTCGCATCGTGGTTGCCGCGGTTCGCCTGCGTGTTGTCGTGATAGCTGATGACGTGCAGGGTCGTGCCGGCCGGGTACACCGGCTGCGCATCGTTCTCGTAGTTGTAGACGATGTGCCAGTTGAAGTCGAAGTTGGCGCAGTTGACCATCTCCGTCGACCCGTTCGGATAGATGAGCTCCAGACACTGCCGGGTCCCCAGGAAGTGCATGTGGGGCTGGAAGCCGGTGAGCTTTCCGGGCAGATACATCTTCTGGTAGCCGTCGTGGCGCGTCACCTGTCCGGCCGGAATGTCGAGCTCGCCGGCCTGGCCCAACTGCCGCGAGTAGAGGATGTGCTCGGGCTCGTAGTCCTCGGGATACAGCACCAGCCCGAGATCGGTCTGGTCGGTCGCTTCCTCGCCCACCGAGTGGTAGTGGAAGCTGAAGCGCACCCGCGAGTCGCCCGGCAGCAGCCGCCCCGTCCCGTCCGGATACACGTCGGCGTTCTTGCCCACGGCGTACTCGTTCAGGAACGCGTCCTCGGAGCTGTCGTTGAGCAACGCATCCGGATCGGTCACCGCGTAGGTCAGCGCGTGGTGCACGACCCGCAGGTCGCCGGCCCTGGTCTGGATCGCCTGGATGTAGCGGTCGTTCGGAAGCCCCGACGGCACGAGATAGTCGCCCCACCAGTCTCCCGCCTCGGCCGGAACCGTATGCGGCGGCGAGGTCACGATCACGTCGGGCTCTATCGTCCAGGCCCCGAACTCCTGGAACTCGGTCGGAGCCGGCGCATCCTCGGGATTGCCCCGGGGCGCACCGTTCTGCACCCAGTTGCCGATCGTCGCGATCTCGTCGTTGGTCAGCGACTTGTCGTTCTTGAAGCTCTGCACGCCCACCTTGGGGTCGATGTGCCACGGGGGCATCTCGCGCGCTTCGACCTTGGTGCGGATCGACCGCGCCCACGGCCGGGTCTCCTGGAAGGTCATCAGCGACATCGGCGCCATGTTGTTGGGCCGGTGGCACACCTGGCACGACCGCTGCAGGATCGGCTCGATGTCCTTGTGGAACGTCGGGTTCTCCGGTGCCTCGGCCGCGGCCAGGGCCGGAACCATCACCGCTGCCGCCGCCAGACAGCCGAGCACGAATCTGGCGTTTCTCATTCCTGTCACCTCCATACTCCCGAGTCGCCGAGCAGGCGGCCGGATACACGGCTCGCCCGAATGTCTATTCACGCAGTGCCCACATTCTAGCCATGTCGTCGCAGACTGTCCACCCTCGAATGCGGCGCCGGCGATCGGCGGTGGGCCGGTCCCGGTGCGTTGGCGTCCCCGGGGCAAGCCGCGTAGGATCGGGGCATGATTGCAGACGCGGCCCCGCGAAAGCAGACCGTCGAGGTGCTCGGCAAGCGCATGGCGTACGTCGAGATGGGCCGCGGCGACCCCGTCGTCTTCCTGCACGGCAACCCGACCTCGTCGTATCTCTGGCGCAACGTCATGCCCCACGTGGCCCCGTTGGCGCGCTGCATCGCCCTCGACCTGATCGGCATGGGCGATTCCGAGAAGCTGGACGACTCGGGACCGGGACGGTACCGCTTCGTCGAGCACCGCGAGTTCCTCGATGGCGCCCTCGCCGCCCTCGGCGTCGCGTCGAACGTCGTCTGGGTGGTGCACGACTGGGGGTCCGCCCTCGGGTTCGACTGGGCCAACCGCCACCGGCGCGCAACCCGGGGCATCGCGTACATGGAGGCGGTGGTGCGGCCGTTCACGTGGGCGGAGTGGCCCGAGGCGGCGCGGCGCGTCTTCCAGGGGTTCCGCTCGAACGCCGGCGAGGGGATGGTGCTCGAGAACAACGTCTTCATCGAGCGGGTCCTGCCCGGCTCGATCCTGCGGGCGCTCACCGAGGCGGAGATGACCGTTTACCGAGCCCCGTACACCAAGCCGGGCGAATCGCGGCGGCCCACTCTGACCTGGCCCCGCGAGATCCCCGTCGACGGCGAGCCCCCCGACGTCACCCGCATCGTCCGGGACTACGCGGAGTGGATGCGGGAGAACGACCTCCCCAAGCTGTTCGTCAACGCCGACCCGGGGGCGATCCTGACCGGGCCGCAGCGCGAGTTCTGCCGCGGCTGGAAGAATCAGGAGGAGGTCACGGTGGCCGGGCGGCACTTCATCCAGGAAGACGCTCCGGACGAGATTGGCCAGGCGGTCGCCGCCTTCGTGCAGCGACTGCTCGAATGACCCGCCCCGCGGGGTGCGAGAGGGGAATCGATGGCGAACGGCGGCGCAGGCGACAATCGACCCGACGCGTCGGAGTTCGGGCTTCCGCCCGAGCTGTTCGAGGTGACCCAGGTGGACGATGCGGGGCGGCTGTTCATCGCCCCGGTGATACACGACTGGAACAAGGTCTCGTCCCGCGGCATCGACACGATCATCGATCTGGAAGGCGGCCTCGACATCGGGGTGCCGACGGTGCCCAACCAGATCCTCTACGTCTACTTCCCGATCCTCGACGAGGACCTTCCCAATCTCGAGAAGCTCGATGCCGTCGCCGCGCTCGGGGCCGACCTCGTCGCCCGGAAGCACCGCGTGCTGTCCCACTGCGGAATGGGATTCAACCGCTCGGCGCTGGTGGCCGGCCTGATCCTCAACCGGCTGGGAATGCCGGGGCCGCAGGTGGTCCGGCAGCTGCGCGCGCGGCGCAACGGGGCGCTGTTCAACGATCGCTTCGCAAACCACCTCGAGGCGCTCCCCTGACCAAGGCGGAAAGAGCAGAGTATAGGTAGGACAGCAGTTCGGGCTGACCCAAAGTCGTATTTTGAATCAGCTCCTACGCCGCGAGTGTAGACCCGATCGCAATCAGGGCGGCGGCCCTATCGGGCGTCCGGCTCGCGCGAGATGTCCGGGGGGCTGGGCTCGGCCCCCAGCTTGCGGAGCAGCGCGGCGGTGGTGTCCGACTTGATGGAGTTCCCGCCGATGTGGATGCCCTCGGCGATGACCAGGGCGGTACAGCTCCGGTGGTTCTTCGCGTCGACGCCGAAGGACCCTCGGTGGGTGACGTCCGGGTGCACAAAAATGCACAAGTGCCGACAAGCCAGGTATGCGCCCAACCCGCAGCCAGCAGGACGCGCCCCGGCCGACGCGGGAGGAGCACAGACGCGTGAAGCGCGAGCTCGAGGGGGCCGAGCGTGAACGCGAACGGCTGCAGCGGCGGATCGAACGGCCCGAGAAGCAGAACACCCGCCTGAGACGAGAGCTCAATGCGGCGAGACGCGCCGGGTATCGCCAGGCCGCGCCCTTCGCCAAGGCCCTCACCTCACGACCCAAGCGCCCAAGCCGACGAGCCGGCGTCCAGTACGGCCAGCCGGCACGCCGCTACAGGCCAACCCGGGTCGATGTCCGCCACGACATACCGCTGCCGCCGCGCTGTCCGGCTTGCAGTCGACGAGTCCGCTCGACGGGCGCGGCCACCCAGCTCCAGGAAGAACTGCCGGTCCCGCGGGTCGTCGTCCGCGAGTTTCCGGTCGCACTCGGCGCCTGTCAGGACTGCGGCCGGCGGGTGCAGGGCCGCCATCGGCTGCAGACCTCCGACGCCCTCCGGGCCGCCGCCGTGCAACTGGGCCCCGGGTTGGTGGCGTCGGTGGTCATCCTCAACAAGCACATGGGGTTGTCGCTCGGCAAGATCGCCACCCTGCTGCGGCAACACTACGATATCCGTGTCAGTCCGAGCGGCTTTGTCCCCGCCGTGCATCGCGCCGCCCGCCGGGCCGAGCCGACCTATACCGAACTGCTGCGCCAGATCCGCAACAGCCCCGCCGTCACCCCGGACGAAACCGGGTGGAGGGTCGGCGGCCACCTGCGGTGGCTCTGGGCTGCCGTCGCACCGAAGACCACCGTCTACGCGATTCAGCCCGGACGAGGCTATGAGGAGGCCGCCAACCTGTTGGGGCCGGACTTCGACCGCGTGCTCATCCGTGACGGCTGGGCGCCGTATCGGCGCTTCACCCAAGCCACCCATCAGACGTGCCTCGCCCACCGCCTCCGACGGGGACGGGCCCTGTGCAGGGACCATCCCCGCAGTCGCGTCGCCGCCGACATCCACGCCTCGTTGAAGCAGCCGCTGCGCCTGCGCGATGACGCCGGTGCGGGCAGGCTGTCACGCGACGGCCTCCGTGCAGCCGTCGAAGCCCTGGCCGCCCGACTCGCCCGACGACTGACCCGCTCCCGGCCCTCTCGCCGACGTTCAGCGCTTTGCGGCGCATCTGACCAGGGAATGGACGGCGCTGTTCAACTTCCTGCGCATCCCCGCCATCGACGCCACCAACTGGCGCGCCGAACGGCCCATTCGCCCCGCCGTCGACACCCGCAGGGTGTGTGGAGGCAATCGCTCCTGGCGCGGCGCGGCCACGCAACACACCCTGCCCTCGGTCATCCGCACCGCCTGCCAACGTCAGTGCAATCCGCACGCCGTGATCGTGGGGCTACTTCGATCGCCTTCGCCACTGTTGCACCCGAACTGCAAGGCCCCGCACCCTAGCTACCCTAGCTAGCTCTGCCCGTGCCCCACAACTTTTCGCTGGACTTCATGAAACCACTGCGCTACGGTGCGGGGCATGGAGGTTCAGAATCAGGTCGGGCGCCGCCTGCGGGCTGATCTTGGCCGACTTCACGACGTGCTGAACCGGGCAGCCTCGCAAGGTGTCGGCACTCTCGGACGGGTCGCCGATCGTGTCTGTGACGCATTCAATCTGAGCGATGCCCGCGGCCGGCGGCAGCGGGCGAGTTGCCGCAAGGCGCTGGGCGAGTTGGCGGCGAAGGGCCATATCTCGCTGCCCCGGCCGCGACCCCGGAGCGCCGAGGTGCGCAGGCCGCGGGTGCTCTCGCACCCGGTGGCGCCGGCGCGCGATGTGCCTGACGAGGTCGGCAAGCTCCGGGACCTCGCGCTGGTTCGGGTCGAGACCGACGCGCAGCGCCGGGTCTGGAATACACTGATGGCCCACGAGCACCCCCGCGGCGGCGGGCCGTTCGTCGGCCATCAACTGCGCTATCTGGTCGGCTCTGCGCACGGTTGGCTGGGCGGTGTCGGGTTCGCGGCCTCCGCCCGGCGCCTGCGGGCCCGCGACACGTGGGTCGGCTGGGACGACGCGGGCCGGCGCGCCCACCTGCACCGGGTGGTGGGGCTGTGCCGGTTTCTGATTCGTCCCGGCGTTGTCTGCCGCAACCTGGCCTCTCACGTGCTGGGTGGGGCGGCGCGGGCGGTGGGCGGAGACTTCGAGCGCCTCTACGGCTACCGGCCGTGGCTGCTGGAGACCTTCGTCGACGAGACCGAGCACGCGGGCACGAGTTGGCGTGCGGCGAACTGGGTGCGGGTGGGCGAGACTTGCGGGCGTGGGCGGCAGGACCGGCTGCATGCCGCTCCCGAGACGCGCAAGGCGGTGTATGTCTACGAGTTGGCGCCGGCTTGGCGCGAACGGCTCGCGGCGCCCGGGCCGGACACGGCGGCGTTGGCGCCCGGTGAGGGGCTTGACGCATCGTGCTGGGCGGCTCTGGAATTCGGCGGCGCCCCGCTGGGCGACGCCCGCCTGAGTGCGCGTTTGGTAAAGAGCGCGGAACAGGTGGCGCGGTCTCCGATGCGCGCCATCACCGGGGTCACCCAGGGAGTGCGCGCTTTGGTCAAGGGACATTACCGGCTCATCGACCAGCCCGCCGACAGCGCGGTGACGGTCGAGAACATCCTCGCGCCCCATCGCGAGCGCACGCTGCAACGGATGGCCTCGGCGCCCACGGTGCTGTGCATCCAGGACGGGACCCGCCTGAACTTCACCGGGCGCGGTCATACCCAGGGGCTGGGGGTGATCGGCGCCAATCAGACCGGGGCCGCGGCCCGCGGGCTGGACCTGCACACGACGCTGGCGGTCGATGCCGATGGGGTCCCGTTGGGGGTGCTGCGGGCCGGGTTCGACGCGCCCCCGGCCCCGGACCCCGATGAGAAGGGCCGCAAGCCGCGCGAAAAGCGGAAGTCGTTCCGGTGGATCGAGGGTCTGCGCGACTGTGCGCAGGCGGCCCGGCGTTTGCCCGAGACCCGCGTGGTCTGCACGATGGACCGCGAGGCCGACTTCCTCGACCTGTTCATCGAGCGCCGCGAGCAGGCGCCGCAGGTCGAGTTGCTGGTCCGGGCGAAGGCCGACCGCGTCCTGGGCAAGGCTACGACGCCGGATGGACACCCGGTCTCGCGCCGTCTGTTCGAGGAGGTGCGGAGCTCTCCGGCCCGCGCCACCTGCACCATCGAGGTGAATCGGCTCAGCGCGCGCGTGAAGGCCAGCAAACAGGCGGCCAAGAACCCGCGGGCGGCGCGCGTCGCCGACACGGCGCTGCGCTACCAGGCGGTCGAGCTGCCGTGCCCCGGGGCGGCGCCGGTCGCGCTGTGGGTCGTGCATGCGCGTGAGGAGCATCCGCCGCCCGGTGTCAAGCCGCTGGAGTGGTTCGTGCTCACCACCCTGCGGGTGACGAGCCCCGCCGACGCCGAGCGGGTCCTGCGGTGGTACGCCCTGCGCTGGCGCATCGAGGATTACTTCCGCATCCTGAAGTCGGGCTGCAAGGTCGAGGAGTTGCAGCACCACACGGCGGAGCGGCTCGAACGCGCCATCGCCATCAACATGGTCGTGGGTTGGCGGGTACAGTTGATGGTCCGGCTCGGGCGCGAGGTGCCCGAGCTGCCGCGTGAACTCCTGTTCTCGGACGGCGAGCTGCGGGTGCTGGCCGTCTTCGCCCGCTCGCGCAAACTGCCGCCACCGGCCAGTCTCGGCGAGGCGGTCGAGCTCGTCGCTCGCCTTGGCGGGTGGCTCGGACGCCGACGCCAACCGCCCGGCGCGCAGCTCATGTGGTACGGCTATACCCAACTGGTGGCCATGGCCTTCGCCTTCGAGCTGCGCGACGAATACGGATGACATCACCGTGCATTCCAAGTCCAGCGAAGCGTTTGTGGGGCACGGGCAGAGCTAGCTAGCCTGGATTATTCGTGAAGATGGTGATTCTGGGGGAGACACAGGAGCCTCCGTGTGGTATAAACGTTGTGTTCACAAGCGTTTAGCCACAACGGAGACCCCTGCGTGACACCTGAAAAGATATCACAGACTGTCCTGTTCCCGGATCTCTTCGACAAGCCCCTCGTCGCCACGTTCAACCGCGAGCAGGCGAGTTCCGACGGCGGCGCCGTCCTGCTCAAGGCAGCCGAGCGCGTGTACGGCCTCGTCAAGGCGTTTGCCGGGTGTCTCGCCGACAAGCGCGTGGCGGAGAAGATTCGGCACACGCTCGCGGAGCTGATCGGACAGCGGATCTTCGGCATCGCGTGCGGTCATCCCGACGGCAACGATGCCGACCACTTGGCGGAGGATCCCATCCACAAGCTGCTGCTCGGGCGAGACCCCGTGGCCGGCGCGCCCTTGGCGTCGCAACCGACGATCTCGCGATTCGAGAACGCCCCGGGCCGCGGCGCGCTCTACCGAATGGCACGGGAGTTGGCGGCGTGCGTGATCGAGCGGCATCGGCGCCGCCTGCATCGGCGGGTGTGGCGGATCACCATCGATCTGGACCCGACCGACGACCGGACGCATGGCGCGCAACAGCTCACGTTCTTCAACGGGCACTACGACAGTTGGTGCTATCTGCCGCTGCTCGCGTTCCTGACTTTCAACGACGAGAAGGAGCAGTATCTGTGCGCGGCGGTGCTGCGGCCGGGCAAGGCGGTGGCGGCCGACGGGACCCTGAGCTTGCTGTGTCGGCTGCTGCCGATGCTGCGGGCGGCGTTTCCGTCGACGCCGTTTCTCGTCCGGCTCGACGGGGGCTTTGCGACCCCGGAGATCCTCGATTTCCTGGATGCCGAACCGGGGCTCGACTACGTGGTCGCGATGGGCAAGAACGCGGTGTTGCAGCGGCATGCGGAATCCGCGATGGCGGTGGCCCGCGCGCAGAGCGAGTCCAGTGGCCGAACCGAGCACGTCTATACCGACACCCGCTACGCGGCCCGCACGTGGGGCCGCGAACGCCGGGTCGTGATCAAGGCGGAAGTGGTCCGGCTCAAGGGTCGGGAGCCGCGGGACAATCCGCGCTTCGTCGTGACGAGTCTCTTGCAGAGCTCGCGCTTCGTCTATGAGAGGGTCTACTGCGCCCGCGGGGACATCGAGAACCGGATCAAGGAGTTGCTGGACGGCCTGCAGATCGACCGCACGAGCTGCTGCAAGTTCCTGCCGAACCAGTTGCGCGTGTTGCTGACCGCGGCGGCCTACGTGCTCATGCAGGAGCTGCGGCTGCGGGCGGCGCGGACCGGCTGTGCCCGCACCCAGGTGACGTGG
Organism: Vicinamibacterales bacterium; assembly: GCA_965206705.1. Lineage (GTDB taxonomy): Bacteria > Acidobacteriota > Vicinamibacteria > Vicinamibacterales > UBA8438 > JAJEEA01. Next base: position 173,199 of record CBDBKJ010000006.1, read on the forward strand.
CTGCGCGACCGGTTGCTGAAGCTGGGGGTGCATGTCGTCGGCTCGGCGCGCCGCATCGTCCTGCATCTACCACGAGCGACGCCCCATCTCCACGCGTGGCGGCGCATCGCTCTTGCGCTTGGCGCTCGCGCGGGTTAGTCAGAGCCCGCGCGGGGCTCGGCGCACGTCTCGGTCCCGGGCGCCACCGCCCGTCCCGGCAGAACCTTCCCCCAACCTGGCCTCCGCGACCGCCCGGTGCCGTGAAGGCCACGCTACGCTCCCTGCCGCGCCCGCCGCCATGTCCGAGAGGCTCCGCTCGCGGTCCAGCAGGCCCCGTCGGTGACTGATTCTCGACCTTCGTGAATAATGCAGGCTAGAACCCTCCACCCGCTAACCAATTACGAGCATTCTTGTCGATCATGTGAACCCGAGCGTCCAGCCTTTCCTGGTTCACGCGGCAGGTCAGGCGCGGTTTACCTGGTCGAAAACATCCTCGAGCTTCGTCGCGGTCACGAAGTGCGCCGGCTCGTCCGCCGTCTTTGCCAAGGCCGCAAAATGCTCCATACCGCAAGCGATCTTGGCGGCCTCCTGTGTGCGCAGATCGTCGGCGAACAGGCTGCCCTTCGTTTCAACCACCAGATAGAGCCGTCTCCGGCCCTCGATTTCGACTAGAACCGCCCAGTCCGGATTGTACGAGCCAAGTGGCGTGGGGACCTTGAACCAGGCGGGCAACTTCGCGTAGACCTTGACCGACTCGCTTCTCTCCATCTGTTCGGCAAATCTGCGCTCAACGCCGCTCGAATCATGGACGACATGCTCGAACACCGACTTTTTCGTGTTCATGAGCATACTCTCCACATACCCAGTCAACCCTTCCTGTTCGAACAGTTCCTGGGCGTAGAAATCCCCGTCTCCCACGCGCTGGTATCTGATCCCATCGACAAGCACGCGCTTCTTCGCTCGATTGACGAGTTCCGCCGCTGACTCGATGAAGGCTTGGGGATTCCTCCTGAAATCTTCAAGCCGCTCGCATTCAAGCAGAACGCGCACCACGCTGCGCCGCGTGAGCTGCGTTCGGTCCTGCAGGTCGGTCAGCAGGTCGGGCAGGACAATATCGCCCTCGTCTACGGCGATCGGCGCCGACGTTGCCGTCTCTCGCGCCAGCACGCCTCCCTGGCCGATCCCGAGGTGGGCCTTGCTAACGGTTACACGGGCTCTCGGCACCGGCGGTCCGCCACGGATCGCTCCGGCGCAATCGGCGATCAGTTTGTCATTGTCGAAGCGAACCCGATAGGTCGTCTTGTGCTTGATCCGGTCCCAGAGCGCACGGAACTCAGCGCTGTGGAGAACAGCCCGGCGCGGTTTCACGGACTTCCGATCATCTGCGTTCCGGATCTCCAGTCGCCCCGCGACCTTGCGGAGAATCGCGCTGACCTGCGGCAAATACGCGGCATGGGCATCCGGCAACGCGAACCGGTCCTCCTTCAGCGCCTTGCGCAGGACCTCCTGAACCCGGCCCCCGGCATCGACAAAGCCTTCCTCCTTCAGGTAGCGGACGATCTCCGCCGACTTCTCGACACCGAGCATCGTTATCGTACCATCATCCCGCGCCACCGGGATCGTCGCGAACTGTTGCGATGCGACAACGCCGAACCGGATTCCCGTATCTCTCGCGATTTCCTTTTGCAGGTTCTCCGCGAAATCCTCGTAACGCTCCGTCGCGATCACAGTGAGCGTGTTCAGGTCATGACCGCGCAAGCGCTCGCCCCGCTGGTTCACGCAGAGCCTCAGGCCGCGTCCGATCGTCTGCCGGCGTTCGCGCTCGGTGCCGACCTCGCGCAATGGACAGATCTGAAAGACGTTCGGATTGTCCCATCCCTCCTTCAGCGCGGAATGCGAAAAGATGAACCGCAGCCTGGTGTCGAGCGCCAGGAGTTTCTCCTTCTCCTTCATGATGAGATTGTAGGCGCGCTCCGCGCTGTCGCGATTGGCCTGGTTGTTCTCGGCCGTGTCCGTCCATCGCCGGTTCCTGTCGATGGAGAAGTAGCCCTCGTGAACCGTTCCGGCGTCCGAGGCTGCGTCCATGCCCGCAAACAGTTCGGCGAACTCGGGAAGCCCGGAAGCACGACGATACTCCTCCTCGAACATCACCGCGTATTTTCCCTTGACGGGCTTTCCGTCATCGTCATACCCGCGGTAATGGTCGACCCGGTCGACGAAGAACAGGCTCAGGATTTTCACGCCGGCCGCCGTCAGCCGTTTCTCCTTCAGAAAATGCTCGTGAATAGTCCTGCGGATCATCAGGCGTTTCACGATATCCGGATCGACATCGCCGACAGCTTCCCCGACGGCGAGGAACGTTTCCGATCCGCCGGTCTTCACCTCCAGCAAGGAGCCGCTGCCGCCGGCTCGGACCTCGCCGATGCGGCAGTCCCTGTAGACCGCTCTGCCGGTAACATTCTCGAGGTCGTCTTCGCCCTGCACAGTGACGGTCTTACGGCGCACGCGTCGGCCATCCAGGACATCGATTTCCACCCGTGCCGTCACAGTGCCGCGGGCCCCGCCGGCGGAAAGAAACCGGAGAAACGCCCTGCTGTGCCCCCCCTCGACCTCCAACGCGGCCACCTCGATCTGCTTCACGAGTTTCTGTTCGTAGGCGTCGACGGCATCCAAACGATAGACCATGTGATGCCGGTCGACATGGACCGCCGAATACCGCAGCACACAAAGCGGGTTCATGGCGTCCAGCGCCTTCCGGCCGCTGCCGCGCAATCCCCCGTCCACGCTCTGCGGCTCGTCAACGATCAGGACCGGTCGGGTTGCGCGTATCAGATCGATCGGTGCTTCGCCGCCCGTCTTCTCGTTGTCCTTGTAGAGGTTGTTGACACCCCTCTTGTTGATGGCGCCGACGGTCACGACCATGATCTCTATGGTCGGACTCGTGGCGAAGTTGCGCACCTGCCCCAGCCTCGATGAATCATAAAGGAAATAGCCGAACGGCTGACCGGAATAGAGGCTCCGGAAATGCGCCTCGGTGATCTGGAGCGTCTTGTACACGCCTTCCTTGATCGCGACCGAGGGAACGACGACAACGAATTTGGTAAAGCCGAAACGCTTGTTCAATTCGAACACTGTCCGGAGATAGACGTAGGTCTTGCCCGTTCCCGTTTCCATCTCGACCGTGAAATCGCCGGACTCCAAATCTTCCGACGGCGGCAGGCCGTTTCGGACCTGAACGGCCCGCACGTTGTCGAGAATTTCGCCATCCGCCAGGGTCAGGCGGTTGCCGATGCCGGGCGCGTTTTCCTCCAATTCCAGCCAGCCCGGAAAGGCGGTTTCTCCGCCGGCAGACGCCGCCGACACGACGGTGAATTCCGTCCGGTTGATCTCCTGGCCGCGGAAAATGCCGCACACCGCGTCGATCGCGGCATGCTGATATTCCAGGTCCGGCTCGAAGTGCAGCTTCATTCCCGAATGTCCATCCACGCCATGACCGTGTCCGCGACCTCCCGGTCGTTCATGCCTGCGATGCAGACATCCCCCGCATCCCGAACGATCTCCATACCCTGCCTATCCAGCGCGCCGACCAGTTGCAACCGGATCAGCGGATGCCTCGTCGAGTAGTAGAATATGACGAGCGAAACCGCGCCATGGCCGGACCTTTCAAACGCTGACGCCAGCGCATGCAGCCGCCGGTACTTCCGCCCATCGGGCGCCGGGTAGTAGCGGCCGGCCAGATGCTCGCCGAGCGGCGCGGCTAAGGTATGCTTCTTGAACTCGATGACGTAACGGACATGGTCGTTCCCGTCGACGACGACCGCGTCCGCGTCTCCGGGATAGGCGGCGTCGGTCAGCGACAGCAGGCATTCGATCGCACTCGTGCCATGGGTCAGACCCTTCTCCCCGATGTGAACAGGGCCGCCAGAGTGTTTTCGAATAGCTTTCTTGAGCCCCGACACCGTGGACTTCGTTATCGCCGGCTGTCCGTCTCCGCCGCCTGACAGGATCCACAACGGGGTCCCGTCGTTCAACGCGGATGTCTCGCACTCCGGAAGAAGAACAAGCACGAGCTTCTTGCCGTAGTTCGCGCAGACTCCCTCCAGGGCGTCGAATTCAACAGGCAACCCGGCGTTCCCGTACGCCTTCAGGACATCGCCTTCGGTGACCGAAAGCGATCTTCGCCGTCCTCGAAATCGACCAGGCGCGTAAGGAGAAGCGTATCGCCGACGACGGGCGGATCGCGCCGCCAGTCGACAAAGAAGTGGAAGCCGTGCACCGCCCACCCGGCCGGAAGCGTGTCCGCCGCCAGCCAGCGTCCCGGATCGGGATCGTTCGTAACCCGGCTCCGGTCGCTGCATGGCGCCTGCCGCAGTGGAGAGACGATCATTGCCGCTGTCCTACAGGGCGCGCATTTCGGCGATACCGTTCTGGTCGAGAATCGCGGCCATGTTCATCTTGGCCACATCGTCCGAGAAACCGGAATCCCTGAACACCACGCGAACCCCGCCTTTCGCGGCCATGGCGTCGCCCCAGGCGATGATGCCGGCGCCCAGTTTCTCGACCAGGTCGCATGTCAGGGCCTCGCCGAGGCAGGCGATGAGCGGCCCCGCGCCGACACCGTAAACCGCCATCCCCGCTATATGCCGTTTCTCGACCGAAACGCATGGGTCGATGCCGAGCCGCAGCAGCAGTTCCGTTAGAATGTCGAGATCCGACCGTCCCGCAACCAGGTGCTCGACATTGGCGAGAAGCGTCTCTTCGAGATCGCCGGCATCCGGCGCCCAGGCACAAATGTTCGACGACGCCAATTTGAGACGCCGGAAACCGCGATCGAGTCCGTTCTCGACGCTGGCCTTCACCGCTGCCTCGCCTGCCCGCCTGATCCGCGCTGCCGCGAGGTCCGCGATGCTTGAGAAGGAGATGGCGCCGGCACGCCGTACCGGCTCGATCGGTTCCGGCATCTGGATGCAGATGAAGCGCCGGTTGCCGCCGTCCGCCGCGTTGGCGTCGATAACGGCGTGCGCGGTCGTCCCCGAACCGGCGAAGAAGTCCATTACGACATCGCCCGAATCCGTGTCGGTGGCGAGATCCAGCATCATCCTGACAAGGCGCACGGGTTTCGGATTGTCGAACACGCCGCCGAGATCGAGTGCCTTCAGATCGTTGTTGGCTTCATGGTTGTGACCTGCCTCCTGGTGCATCCACAGCGTTGTCGGCGTCACGCCCTTCTTCGCTTCCTGCAGGAACGTCTTTCTTTGCGGAACCTGGTTTCCGTCCACGCCGAACCAGATCTCGTCCATCTCGTCCATCCGCCGCATGGATGCGTCATTGAACCGTCGGTAGGTCCCGTTCGGCGGCGCCCACGTCATGCCGTTCGCGAACGTGAACGGCTTCGTGTTCTTGCCGCTCTTCGCGTGAAGCGGCGTGGCTTTCCAACGACCCATCGCGTGGTTGTCGGGATTGGAATAGGATTTCAGTTGCGCCTCGTTACGCGACTGCCTGTTCAACTGCAGTGCGTCCTTTCTCCTGGCATAGACCAGGATGTGATCGTGATTGCCGGAAAACCACCTTGCATCGTTGGCGCGGGTATATTTCTTTTGCCAGACGACGTTTGCCACAAAATTTTCTTCCCCGAAGATCTCGTCGCAGATTTGACGGAGATTGGCGACTTCCCCGTCGTCGATCGAAACGAACATCGCGCCGTCATCGCGGAGAAACGTCCTTGCGAGTTTCATGCGCGGATACATCATGTTGAGCCAGTTGGTGTGAAACCGACCCGAGTATTCCGCATTCGACGTAAGCTTCTTTCCTGCGCAGTCGCCCTGCCCGGTGAGTTGAAGATAGCGACCGATACTGTCCCGGAAATCGTCCCCGTAGACGAAGTCTTTGCCGGTGTTGTAGGGCGGATCGATATAGACGAGCTTGACCTTGCCGGCAAAGCTCTTCTGGAGCAGCTTGAGAACCTCCAGGTTGTCGCCCTCGATCAGCAGGTTCTTCGTCCTGTCCCAGTCGACGCTGTCCTCCGGACGGGGAAGGAGTGTGCCGGTCGACGGAGTCAGCGCGATCTGGCGCGCCTCGCGCTTGCCGTGCCAGACAAGACCGTATCTCTCGTCATCGGCATCGCCCTCGACCCCCAACAGCTGCCGCAGCACCTCGAAGTCGATCCGTCCGTCCCCGAATGCTTCCGGGAACAGGTCTCTGAGCCTGGACACATTCTCCGAGACCGGGTCCGGGAGTCCCGCGGCGGGACCGTTCGAAGGCAGCCTGTCAATTGTCATCGTCCCTGTTCCCCTTCCTTCCGGCCACGACACCTGGTCATCGTTTTTTCTTTGCGCTACGACACGCCGGATGCCAGATACATTAATGAATTGCGGAAATACACCATGCATTTTGCAATGCCTATCAACACGATAACTCTAATCGTCTTTCGACATGATGTGGTCGCCATAGGCACACACGTTGTGATTGTCATTCGATACATTCTCCGGCGTGAGACCGGTTGCACGAAAACCGCAGCTCTCCAAGACACAATGGCGCTGTATGTCGTCAAACCAACGGAAGGCAATGAGCCTGTTGTGCAAGAGAGACTCTTGGCCGGTTGACCGCTCGGGGCGGCGTGTGTAGATTCTCTCGTGTTCGTTGTGCCAATGTCCGCCGTGTAATCTGTATCCTTCGTGCCAGGATCGCGGGCCGCCACCCCGCATAGGCGTCGGCTGGCGTGACGTTATCCAACGCCTCGTGCAAGCGCCGATGATTGTCGTCGTCGACCAACCGGGCGAGAGCCCGTTCCAGTTCCCACGGGCTGGAGTATTGCTCGAGCGTGACCACGTGCTTCATCGAGCGGTGATCGCGTTCGATCGTGCCCTGCGTCATCGGGTGATACGGTGCTTCACGGGTATGCCCGAGTCCGTGGGTGGCCGACGCTCGATCGTCGTTCGGTGACAACGGCGGGGGTGGCGATGGTGCCCCGCAGCGTTGATCAGCGCTTGCTAGTCTCTGTGGTCCACGATGTCAAGCCGTCCACAAAGGGTCTTCACCGCCCTCGGACATCTGATCGCGAACGAGGGAAACGATGGGGGGAAGCGATTACAGATACAGCTGTAAGCTATTGCTATAGAATGAGTTACATCGTCTCTATGGCAGACGCCCAAGCGGCCGCCCGTTCCGGTTCCGCCTCCAGATCGCGATGGATCACGAAACGGAATCAACTACGGCATAGAGGCTGATCCAAAGTCGTATTTTGGATCAGCCCCTATGCCGCAAATATAGACCCGATCGCAATCAGGGCGACCGCCCTATCGGGCGTCCGGCTCGCGCGAGATGTCCGGGGGACTGGGCTCGGCCCCCAACTTGCGGAGCAGCGCGGCGGTGGTGTCCGACTTGATGAAGTTCCCGCCGGTGTGGATGCCCTCGGCGATGACCAGGGCGGTCCAGCTCCGGTGGTTCTTCGCGTCGACGTCCGCGCCGCGGTCGACCAGGAACTGGACGATCGAGTCGGCACGCTCGCGCCAGGCGGCGCCGTGGAGGGCGGTGTCGCCGGCCTCGTTGATCGCGTTGACGTCCGCGCCCAGCTCCGCCAGCAGGTAGACCGCTTCGAACGCCTCGGGCTCGGCCGACCGGGTGATGCCCGGCTCGTGGCCTACCCCCGCCGCCATCATCAGCGGCGTCGTGCCGTTGGCGGTGGGAATCAGCGGGTCGGCGCCGTGCTCGAGCAGCAGGCGCATCACCGCCGTGTCGTTGGCCCGCGCCGCGATGAGGAACGGCGTCCCCCCGGTGATGTTGCCGAGGTGCCCCTTGACCTTGATGCCGAACCCCGGCGTGCGGTTGGTGCGAGCGTTGGGGTCCGCCCCGTGGTCGAGGAGGGCCTTGACGGTGCGCAGCCGGTCGGCGGCGTGGAGTCCACCGAAGATGCTCCACTGGTTGCCCTCGGCCACCCCGTTCGAGAGGTCGTTCAACTCGGTGTCCCACTCTCCGGCCGCCCAGTGCAGCGGAGTGAACCCGGGTCCGAAATTCGTGTTCGCACCGCGACTCAGGAGGAGATCGATGTAGTCGACGTGCCCGCGAATGGTGCTCACGACTAGCGCCGTGGTCCAGTCCTCGGACACCGCGTTCACGTCCGCCCCGGCGTCGAGCAGGGCCCGGGTCACGGCCTCGTAGCCCTCCCGCGCCGCGAGCAGAAGGGCCGTGTAGCCCGTCGTGGTCCGCGCGTCGACGTCGGCGCCGTGCTCGATCAGCCCCTGCACGACATCGGTGTGCCCTTCCCAGGCCGCCCACATCAGCGCCGTCTGGCCGCGGTGGATTTCGCTGGCGTTCACGTCGGCGCCGGCCGCCACCAGACCGTCGACGGCGTCCCGAATGCCGCTCCGCGCGCAGGTCATGAGCGCGGTCTCGCCGTTCGCCTGGCTGGCGCCGGCATCCGCACCGGCCTCGAGCAACCGCCGGACCATCCCCGAGCTGCCGTTCGTGCAGGCCAGGGCCAGCGGGGTCACGCCGTACTGGTCGGCGCTGCTCGCGTTCGCGCCCGCGCCCATCAGCAGGCCGGCAATCTCTCCGTCGTCCCATTGCGCCGCCCAGTGCAGGGCGGTGACGCCGTCGGGCCGGCTCGCGTCGACCGGGGCGCCCTCGGAGAGGAGAGCGCGCACGGCCGCGGCGTGCTGCTGCCGGGCCGCCTCGACGAGCGAGAGGTCATCGGCGGGAGCGGCGGCGCCGGCCACCGGAGCCACAGCGAGCAGGAAGAGCCCAACGCCGATCGCCGATCTGCTGTTGATACGCATCGTCACGTCCTCTGCCAATCTGCCGCGGCGCGCGCCGCGGCGATCCCCCGTGCGGCAGCCGGCCGCCCCCGAGCCCACCCGGAAAGCGTCGCCTTGCGGCTCCGCCCGCCGCCCAATTCAACCCTGCCAGGAGCCTGCATCGCTCCAGCGGCGCAGATTCCTACACGCCGGACAGCACCGGCAGATCGCCGGTCGCGTCGCCGAGCCGCTCGGCCGGTATCCCCATCTTCTCGAGGATCGTCAGGTGCATGTTGGCCAGCGGCGTCCCTTCCGGCAGCCGGACGTGCCGCCCGCTCTTGATCGTGCCGCCCCCGCCGCCGGCAAGGACGATCGGCAGGTCGAGCGGGTCGTGCGCGTTGCTGTTGCCCATGCCGGCGCCGTAGACGAGCGCCGAGTGGTCCAGCAGCGAGCCGTCGCCGTCCTGGGTCGAGGCCATCTTCTCGAGGAAGCGCCCGAAGATCTGCATATGGTACGTGTTGATCTTGGACAGCTTCGCGAGCTGCTCGGGCCGCTGCCGGTGGTGAGAGGTCGGATGGTGCGGGTCGGCCACCCCGATCTCGGGGAAGGTGCGCACGCTCTTCTCGCGGCCGACGAGGAACGTGGAGACCCGGGTCAGGTCGGCCTGATACGCCACCAGCATCAGGTCGAACATGAGGTCCGCGTACTCCTCGAAGCCGGCCGGGATGCCGGCCGGCTGCACCACGTCGGGCAACTCGCGGTCGCTCTGGCTCTCGGCGATCTGAATCCGGCGCTCGATGTCGCGTACCGAGTCGAGATACCCGCCGAGCTTCGAACGGTCGCCGCGGCCGAGCTGCCGCTGCAGGTCGGTGATCTCGGCGCTGACCGAATCGAGAATGCTGCGGTCGCGGCGTAGCGCCCGCAGCCGCGCCTCGGTCTCGGTGCTCCCGACCGCCCCGAACAGATGCTCGAACACCGCGCGCGGGTTCGTCGCCATCGGCAGCGGCGTGTTGGCGTCGCGCCACGCGAGGGTGGCGCTGTACGCGCAGCCGTAGCCGTCCTCGCACTGGCCGGCCAGATCGTTGGCCTCGAGCGAGAGCTCGAGCGAGGCGAGTTGCGTGTCCTCGCGCAGATCGCGGGCGGCGAGCTGGTCCATCGACACGCCGACCTCGAGGGTGGTGTTCGCGGTCCCCGACGCCTTCCTGGCGTGCGCCCCGGTGAGGAACGCGGCCTGACAGCGCGAGTGGTCGCCGTCGCCCTCGTCCAGCCACTGCTTGGCCTCCTGGTTGGCCATGCCGCTCAGGACCAGCAACCGATCCTTCACCGGGGCCAGCGGGGTCAGAATCGGGGAGAGCTCCAGCTTGCCCTCGGCCGCCGGCACCCAGTACGGCATGCTCATGCCGTTGGGCACGTACACCGCCCCGAAGCGCTTCACCGGCCGCGCCGCGGTGTTCCGCGTCGCCTCCAGCGCCGGCACCATCCCGTCGAGCAGCGGCAGCGCCACGCTCGCCCCGAGTCCCCGCAGCACCGTCCGGCGGGAAAGGCATTTCTTCGTGATCACCATTGAGTCACTCCTCATTGCATTGCTTGCGGTCGGGCGCCCCGGCAGCCGGAGGCCCGTGCATCACGGCACGGTCGCCGCCGCCGCGTCCTCCTGCGCCTTCCTCATCTGAAACGGCTGGCTCTCCACGATTCCGAGAATCAGGGACGACCACCGATGGTCGGTGGACGCCGCCTCGCGCATGATCCCCCGGACCGCCGGCATGTCGTGGGCCCCGACGGCGCGGCCGAGCGCATAGGTCAGGAGCTTTTCCGTGACGGTGCGGACGAACTCGCCGCGGCGCTCCAGCAACGCCTGGCGGAAGTCGGCGGGACCGGCGAACGCGGTGCCGTCGGGCAGGACCCCCGAGGCGTCTATCGGCGCCCCGCCGTCCCGGGTGCGCCACTGCCCGATGCCGTCGAAGTTCTCGAGCGCGAACCCGAGCGGATCCATCCGCTGGTGGCACGCGGCGCAGACCGGGCTCCGGCGGTGCTGCTCCATCTGCTCGCGGACGGTCGCCCCGTGGCCGACCGCGGTCTCTTCCAGGGCCGGCACGTTGGGCGGCGGGGGCGGCGGAGGCGCCCCGAGAATGTTGTCGAGAAGATACTTGCCCCGGACCACCGGAGACGTCCGCGTCGCGTAGGACGTCACCGTCAGAATGCTGGCGTGGCCGAGCAGCCCGGCGCGCCGCGGGTCCTGCAGCGGCACGCGCCGGAAGTGCGCCCCGTAGACGTTGCGGATGCCGTAGAACCGCGCCAGCCGTTCGTTCAGGAAGGTGTGGTCGGCCGTCAGCAGCTCGGCGAGCGGACGATCCTCGCGGATCTGATGCTCGAGGAACAGCTCGGTCTCCCGCTGAAACGCGGCGCGCAGGTTGTCGTCGAACTCAGGATACGCGCTCGCATCGGGATCGACGGCCCCGAGGTTCCGGATGAACAGCCACTGCCCGCCGAAGCTCTGCGCCAGCGCCGACGCCCGCGGATCGGCGAGCATGCGGCTCACCTGCGCCCCGAGCACCCCGGGCTCCCGGAGGGCGCCGCTCGCGGCGACCTCGAGCAACTCGTCGTCGGGAATGCTGCTCCACAGGAAGAACGAGAGCCGCGAGGCCAGCTCGAGGTCGCTGATGCGGTAGACGCCGCCCGCCCGGACGCTCGCCGGGTCGCGTTCGACGCGGAACAGGAACTGCGGAGACACCAGCAGCCGGGCCAGCGCTTCCTGGATGCCCTGCTCGAACGTCCCCTCGCGCCGGCCGGCGCGGTAGAAATCGAGCAACGTCTCGACGTCCGCGTCGGTGACCGGCCGACGATAGGCCCGCTGTGCGAGCCCGGCCAGAATCTCCCGCGCGCACGCCGCTTCCGCCTCGGCGCCGGTCCCCGCCGGCCGGCAGACGAAGATGCGCCGCCGGCTCGCGGTATCTCCCGGGCCCGTCGGATCGAACGGACCCTCGAGCCGTACGTAGTCGACGTCCATGCGCGGCGCTTCGTAGGTCGAGCTGGTGTGGCGCGGGGGCAGCAGGGTCGGCGGCGGACCCTCGGTCAGTACGCTCTTCTTGACGAACGCGACGCCGAGCGTGTGCATCCCCGCCGGTGCCCGGAAACGTACCTCCAGCGCCTCGTCGGCCGTCAGCTGGTAGCGCGACGTGCGATAGATGCCGGACCCCGTGCACGCGGGGTCGTCGGACGAGTCCGCGCATCGGCCGCCGAGCGTGAACCGGGTGATCCGCACCCCGTCGAGCAGCACGTCGATCTCTTCGCGCGTGGCGATGGCGCGGATCTGCGAGTTGGTGAAGTTGCGTCCCAGGCGGACCTTGACGACGTAGTCGCCGTCGAGCGGGAAGTAGTGACGCACCGCGAGCCCGCCGCGGGTGCCGCGCGGCAGGTCCTCGCTCATCCGCTCGTCCTGCCGCAGCCCCCGCGACACGCGGAAGGTCTCTACCGCCGGCCCGATCGACGGATCGCCGACCGCGAGCTGGCTGATCCGGCGGGCCGCGAACAGGTAGCGGCCCAGCAGGGTCGGCGACATCGAGAGAACCTCGGCGATGTTGTCGAAGCCGTGGTCCGACTCGTCGGGCGGCAAGAGCACCGCCGGATCGATCTCCAGGGCAAGCAGATCTCGCACCGCGTTGCCGTACTCGAGCCGGTTCAGCCGGTGATCGGGCGGGCGGCCCGGATTCGGCTGGGCGTCGGCGGCCGCGTCGAGCTCGACCTCGAGCCCCGAGACGAAGGCATCGAGAGTCTGCGGGTCCGGGCGGCGGCGGCCGGGCGGCGGCATCGCGCCGCTCCGCAGCTTGCGCACCACCTTCTCCCAGGTCTCGGCGCCCGCCGCGATCTGGCGCACGTCGGCCTCGTCGAGCGTCAGGCCGGCGGTCCGGGTGCGGGCGTTGTGACAAGCGACGCAGTACTCGTCGAGCAGGGCGCGCGGGTCGGGAGACGGGGCGGGGGCGGGCCGGGACGCCGCATTCGCAGCCCTCGGCGATTCCGCCTGGGGAGATGCCGCGGTCGGGCCGGCCGTCCCCAGGGCGCCGGCCGCAAGCCACAGCACGATGCACGCGCCGGAACCGAATCGCGCCGGTCGGACCATCTCGCCCTCCTGCCCACCGGATGTGGGACCGCGCCGCGGCAGGCTTGCCGGACTGCACACGGCCTCGCGGTGAGTGTAGGCGCCGCACGCCCCGACGTCAAGAGGAACCACTGCGGCCGGAGTTGCGAACCGGGGCGTCCTGGGCCATCATGGGCACGGTCGGACGAGTCGACCGCCGTGCAGGGAGGGTCAGATGCGCCATCGCCGTCTCGGACTGCCAGTCCTCGTCATCATGTTCTTCGCCGCGGGCGGCCTGCAACCGGCCCCGGCCGACGCCCAGGGTCAGAACGCGGGTACCGATGCCGGGGCGGCGTGGACGATGCCCCGCATGGCAGACGGCCAACCCGATCTTCAGGGCTTCTGGACCACCCAGACGTTCACCCCCCTCCAGCGCCCCGCGCATATCGCCGACCAGGCGTTCTACTCCGAGGAGGAATGGGCCGCACTGCAGGCCGTGCTCACCGCGGAAGGGGTCGATCCGCTGGCGGGGAGCGCCATCAACCTCGAGGACCCCGAGGAGCGGGAGCGGCGGCTGTACCAGGACAACCGCGACGCCAGCTATGTCCACTACGACAACGAGCTCTGGCTGCGGACCCCGGTGCCCAAGGGGCTGTCGAGCCGCCGGACCTCGCTGATCACGGATCCGCCGAACGGCCGCATCCCCGCCAGGACCCCCGATGCCGACGCGCGGGCGGCGGCGCGGACCGAGGCGCGACGGGGCGTCGACCCGTTCCACGGGCACGAGACCCGGCCGCTCTCAGAGCGCTGCATCGTGTGGCCCCATAGCGGCCCCCCGATGCTGCCCCCGGCCTACAACGACATCCACCAGATTCTGCAGACCCCCGGCTACGTCGTGCTCTTCACCGAGCTGAACAACAGCCTCCCGCGCATCATTCCGCTGGACGGTCGCCCCGCCCTGCCCGACTCCATCCAGCTCATCCCCGGCGACTCCCGGGGCCGGTGGGAAGGCGACACCCTGGTCGTGGAGAGCGGCAACTTCACCGACAAGACCCGGTTCCAGGGGTCCTCGCCCGCCCTGCGCGTGACCGAGCGGTTCACCCGCGTCGACGCGGAGAGCATCCGTTACGAGTTCACGGTCGACGACCCGACGACCTGGGTGCAGCCCTGGAGCGCGGAGATCCCGATGGTCACCACCGAAGGCCCCATGTACGAGTACGCCTGCCACGAGGGCAACCACGACATCCGGCACATCCTCGAGATCTACCGCAATCTGGAGCGGCAGGACGCCGAGGCCGAAAAGTAGGGCAGGAGAGCAGGGCGGACAGTGGTGCCGCGGACGAACCGCGGCGGGATGGAGACAGCGTGACGACGCGCAGAATACTGGCCGCGGCGGTCGTGCTGATGCTGGCCGGCGCCGCCGCCGCGTCGGCGCAGTTCGGGGTCCGCGGCTACCGCCTCTGGGGACGGCCCGACCTGCCCTACGACGGCCGCCTCACCTTCGTGCGCCTGCGCTGGACGGGGGGCACCTACGGGGCGCGGCCCGAAGGCATGGGCATCAACTTCTGGGCGCACGAGTTTCCCGCCGCCGAGGCCAACCTGATGTCGGTGGTCGGCGAGTTCACCGCCGCCGACGCCCGCACCGACGGCAGCTTGACGCTCCCGCTCGACGACCCGGAACTGTTCAAGCACCCCATCGCCATGATGTGGGAGCCCGGGTTCTGGATCATGACCGACGCGCAGGCGGCCACCCTCCGCGCGTACATGCAGAAGGGCGGCTTCGTCATCTTCAACGACTTCGAGACCCGGCAGTGGATCAACTTCGAGGCCCAGCTCAAGCGGGTGCTCCCCGACGCCCAGCTCATGACCCTCGACGCCAGCCACCCCATCTTCAGCGTGTTCTTCCGCATCGACGACATCGACAAGCCGAACCCCTATAACCACCACCTCGGCGGGCTCACGCCCGAGTACTTCGGGGTCTTCGAGGACAACGATCCCAACGGCCGCCTGATGGCCATCGTCAACTACAACACCAACCTCGCCGAGTACTGGTGGCTCGCCGGCCGCGGCTTCTTCCCCATCGAGGCCGAGAACGCCGGATTCCAGATCGGCGTCAACTACATGGTGTACGGGCTGACCCACTGAGCGTCGCATCCATAGGTCAGGCGAGCAAGCCAAGCCGTAATCTACATCTCTACGGGTCGAGCTGTTCGAGCGCGGCCAGGAACTCGCTCCACGGCACCGGGTTCCCGTGCACCGGGGCCAGGGTCTCCACGTCGAGGTTCATGCGCTGCACCTGCGTGTGCAGGCTGCGCATGGCCGGCAGCTGGGCCGGCTTCGGCGGCTCGTGGGTGTCGAACAGGTCGGCCTGAAACGCGATGCGCTCGGCCGGCAGCCAGGCCATCAGCATGCCGGCGACGTGTCCGAGCGGCTGCACGTAGTAGACGCGCAGGATCCGGGAGTCGTCGGCGATGACGTAGTTCTCCTGAATCGCCTCGTAGTTGTACCCCTCGGCGAGCTCGGTCGGCGGCCACTTCGAGACCATGTCGGGCTCGATGGTCCTCGGCTCGTAGCTCAGCACGTCGTGATTCAGGAAATCGAGGTTGATGAAGTGCGTCACGATGGTCGAGCCGACGTGCAGATAGGTGCGCACCCCGCCGATATGGTCGAAGTGGGGATGGGACGCGATGAGCCAGCGGATGGGCTTGTCCGGGGCCAGCCTCGTGATCTCGTCGATGACCTTCAGGCTCCGCTCCTCGTTTCCGGGCGCCTCGAAGACGGCCACGAAATCGCTGAACTCGACCATGTAGCTGTTGGCGGGCCCGCCGCCCAGCCGATACACGCCGTCGGCCATCTCGTCCACCGTCACCTCGGTCGCCCAGGTCGCCGCCGCCACCGACTCGGGCACCGGCGCGGGGTCGCCGCACTCGTTGGGCCGGATGTCGGCGAACGTCCCGCCGTAGGCGTTGTGCCCGGTGCTGCGGCGGTAGAACTGCCAGTTGTCGTCCCACCCCTGGTGGGAGTGCCAATTGGTCGGCCACTTGATGTTGCCGAACGAGACGTGGTTCGTGGACTCGTGCTCGATGTTGAAGTCGCCCAGCGTCGGGATGTTCACCGTCGTCTTGAAGCGCTGAATCTGGTTCTGGGGGTTGATGGTGGCGTCCACGCGGTACTTCCCGAACATCGTGATCGCGACCACGTGCATCTTCACCGGCGCCACGACGTTGCCGTCGCGCCCCTTCTCTATCTGCTCCCAGCGCCAGAAGGCGACAGGATTGGCGCCCGGCAGGCGGGCCGCCTTGAGGAACCCGTGGGGGTTCAGCCACAGGTCGAGGCGGTAGACCTCTGCGATCTCGGGCGGCACCGCCACCGGCTCCCCGTCGCCGTCCATGTGCCAGGAGAACTCGCCGTTGGTGACGTGCGTCTGCCGGGTCTCCTGCTGGGTGGGGGTGCCCCCGCGCCAGCCGAGCCCGTACTTCCAGGACGCGGGAGTCAGGCCGGGCTGCCGGTCGAACGTCTCGACGCTGGTCTCGTTCTCCCAGTCGATGACCCGCGTGTAGTCGGCCATCGTGTCGATGCGCGGCCAGTCGATGTTCACCGCGTTCTCGAAGGTCTGCCCCACCGCGCCGGCGTAGCCGCTGCCCGAGAACGCGATGCAGCGCACGTCGGCCTCGCCGATCTCCTCGGAGACCGCCGCGAGGAGCGGCGCCGGATCGACGAAGCCCGGGGGGAACTCCTGGGCCGCCAACGGACTCGCGGCCAACCCGAGCAGAACGACGGTGCCGACAAGACGCTTCGCCATCTTCCATCTCCCTCGCCGCCGCGCCGGGGCTCGCGGAACCCCGGCGCACGGCCTCAAAGCACAGCTACCGTACCGCCGCGCCGACTCCTCAGGTGGCCAACAGCCGCTCGACGTGAGGCGCCAGCTCCTCGTACGGGAGATCGCCCGGGTTGTAGAGCTGCACGATGCCCTCGCGGTCGATGACGACGAGGGTCGGGGTGGTGCTGACGCCGAAGTCCAGGAAGTTCTGCTGGCTGATCGGCACGCTCATCCACGACGGGACGGGAAACCGTTCCTGGTAGGCGCCGCGCAGATAGGCGAGCTCCTGCTCGGGCGTCGCGTCTTCGCCGCGGGACACGTAGCCGTAGAGCTGAGTCGGGCCGAGGATGGCCAGCCCCTGGTCGCCGTAGGTCTCGTTGAGCTGATCGAGAACCGGAAGCTGCCGCTTGCAGTCGGGGCACCAGTGGGCCCAGAAGAACGCCACGACCACCTTCCCCTTCAGGCTCTCGGCCGAGGGCAGCGGCGTGCCGAGATGGTGCTCGACGTCGAGCACGGGGAACGGCTGTCCCTCGAGGCTGAGCAACAGCACGTTCTTCTGGATGCGGGTCTCGATGGACGTGCCGCGGTACTTCTCGCGCTGGGCGGCCAGGAACTCGACGGCGCCGGCGTGGTCGCCGCGGGCATCCTGCGCATGGCCGAGCACCTCGATGCCGGCCCCCAGCGCCAGCGGCAGCTCGCTGTCGGCGTCGAGATCGCGCTGATCGAGCAGCGCGACGCTGCCGTCGCGGGCCTCGCCCGCATACTGCCCGGCCACGTCCCAGCGCTCGGCGAAGCTCGCGCCGCGGCCGAGCCACGACGCGGCGAGCAGCCAGCCCGGCGACGACGTATCGTGGTGCGGGCGCTGCGCCTCGATCAGAGTCTGCGCGGCGTCGACCTCCTCGGCCCACGCCATGTCGCGCATCTGCCCGATGACCTCGGAGATTTCGAGGGGGCCCGCCGCCGGTTCCGTCCCCTCGCCGCCCCCGGCCGGCGCCGAGCCACAGGCGACGCTGAACGTCAGCCCGGCCATACCCGCGAACACCGCCAGCTTCCTCAGTGTCATTTCAGACGCTCCCCTGCCATCCGGCATCTCGTGCGCATGTCGTCCCGTGCCAAGCGGCGCCAGACCGAAAATCGCCGCCTGCGGCTCTGCCGCCGCCCGGCGGCGCCGCCCCAACCAACCGTGCCGGAAGTCTGCACCGTTTCCTGGGCGCAGATCGGCAGCGCCTCATTGTACTCCCGCCGGGCGGCGCGGTGACGGTCTCGCGGATGGCAGTCGGCGTATACTCCGGTACATGGTTTCCCGACGCGCGTACGCGGCCCTCGGCGGTTTCGCGGTGCTGTCGGCGGCCGCGTGCGGCGGCGCGGGCGGACCGGCCGGCGCGAGCCCCGACGCCGCCGCCGCCGACACCGTCCCCGAGGTCGCCGCCGCGGAGGCCCCCGGGGCGGCTTCCGAACCGGAGCCGACCTTCATCAACCTGCTGCCGTGGGGTGAGATCGACTTCACGCGGGGCGAGTTTCCGTCGCGGGACGTGTGCAACGCCTTCGTGCGGGCCCTTCCCGGCTACTCGGGCTACACCACCCCCGAACGCTGCGAGCCGATCGAGGACCCGGTGCACTGCACCGTCTGGCAGGACCCCGACGACCCGCAGGCCCGGATCGACTGCTTCAAGGGGGTGGGCAGCTGCGGGGTCGAGCTGCAGCGCCACGACATGCTGGCCGAGAGCCGCGGCCGGACGATCGACGCCCGGTGCGAGCCGACCCCCCTCGCCGACGCCTGGGCGCGGTACCAGAGCCGGCAGCCGAACGCCGAGCCGTGAGCCAGCGCGACGGCAGCGTCTTCTACAAGCTCGGCCGGCTGGCCGGCGGCAAGGCCCGCAAGGCCAAGTGGGTCTGGCACTCGCTGACCGGTGACGAACGTCAGGCGATCGAGGCCGAGTACGGGGTCGGGGCGGACATGGCGGCGGTGGTGCGCGCGCGGAACGGGGTCGAGGCCGACCCCGCCCTGCAGGCGTTGCTCGACCAGATCGTGCAGGCGCTGGCGGGGGTGGTCCGCAACAGGGTCTACCGGTTCGACGTCGGGGTGGTCGGCGACGAGCAACCGACCGCCTACGCCCTGCCCGGCGGCTTCATCTTCGTCACCGCCTCGCTGGCCGAGCTGTGCGGGCGCGACCGGGACGAGCTGGGGTTCGTCGTGGCCCACGAAATGGCCCACGTCATCCGGCGGCATGCCATCAACCGGGTCCTGCGTCAGACCGCCTACTCGGCCGCGTCGATCATGACGCCGGGCCGCGGGGTCATCGCCCCGTGGCTGCAGCGCATCGGCATCGCATGGCTCGAACGCGCCTACTCGCGCGAGCACGAGTTCGAGGCGGACGCGCTGGCGGTGCTGATGACCCGGGCCGGCGGGTTCGACCCGCACGGCGCGCTGCGGCTGTTCGAGCGGTTCCGCGCCCTGGGGCCGGGCGACGCCACCGGGCTGGGTGCGTATCTGTCCACCCACCCCCCGGTCGACGACCGCATGGCAGAGCTGCGCCCGCGCCTGGGAGCGCGTGGCAGCACCCCGCGTCGCACCGAGTCCGGCGAGGGCGCCAGCGGGCCGTAGGGACGCCAGCGGGCTGAGACAGCGCCAGAGAGCTGCAAGGGCGCCAGCGGCCGAGACGGGGCCAGCGGGCTGAAACGGCTCCCGGGGACGGACGGCCCTGCCGCGCTACGACTTCGCGGCGAGCCGAGCCTCGATCACCGCCTTGATGCGGCCGATCTCCTCGCGCTGCTGCTTGTAGCGTTTCAGGAAGTGAACCGCGTCGTCCAGGATCTCGGCCAGCTCGGTATTGCCGATCCAGGCTCCGGCCTTCGTCCGCGCCGCGATGTCCTGGGCGCCGTGAGTCTGGTCGAGGACGAGGGCGGTATCCTGCTCGAGGATCGCCACGACGGCGGATACGAGGGCGAGCTGATGCGGAGCGTCGAGGGCCTCGGCGAGCTCGCGAAGCGGCGCGAGGCGGTCGTCCTGCAGGTCGGTCATGGATCTCCGGTTCAGGCCGGCGGATGCGGTCCGGCGGTACCGAGCACGTAGAATACTGTACACGGACCGGTCGCCGGCGGCGGGAGCTTGCCGGACCGGTACGGTGTTCGAACCCGCCGGCCCGACCCGCGCCGCCGGCGGAGGCAGGGAGCAACCCATTGGCTGGCAGCTACGCGAACTCGAAGCGCGCCGGACGGCGCGGCAGGACCCCGACGGCGAGGGCCGCGCTCGGCCTGCTCGCGGCGGGAGCGGTCTGGATGGGATGCGCGCCGGCCCCGGCCGGGGAGGGCGCCGGGGACGCGGCCGCCGGGGGCGACCCCGGCACCGAGACGGTGGTGCTGGCCGTCGACCACGAGACCCGCTGGCGCGAGCTGCGCATCGAGGGCGCGACGGACCTGCCGGACGGCGCGGTGGTGACCTACCAGGTCACCCACGCCCTGGCGAGCGAGCTGCCGCGGGGCGAGTGGCCCGCGCAGAACCTGATCACCGACGGCGCGGCGGTGGTGCAGGACGGCGTCTACTGGGCGCGCATCAACACGACCTATTGGCAGCCGGGCCGAGTCGACGTGCTGGTCCAGTTCCCGGTGGCGCCCCAGCCAGACCCCGTGCGGCTCCGCTACGGACAGTTCGGCGAGCACCTGACCGGCGACAACGTCAGCTCTCTCGGCGGCTCCCGGGTCGTCGCCGCCGAACACGCTTTCGACTGGACGCGCTGACCGCGCCCCCTGACCGCCGTGTCCTTCTTCCGTCCTGCCGTCGACACCCTCCAGCCCTACGTTCCGGGCCGGCAGCCGGCCGCCGGCGCCCGCATCGTCAAGCTGAACACCAACGAGAATCCGTACCCCCCGAGCCCGCGGGCGCTGGCCGCACTCGCCGCGATCGAGGGCGACGAGCTGCGCCGCTATCCGAACCCGGTCAGCCGGGAGCTCCGCCAGGCGGTAGCCGACACCCTGGACGTCGACCCGGCGTGGGTCCTCGCCGGCAACGGCAGCGACGATCTGCTCACCATGCTCGTCCGATCGGTCACCGGACCCGGCCGCCCCGTGGTCTACCCCGTCCCGACCTACGTCCTGTACCGCACCCTCGCCGGCATCCAGGAGGCTCCGGTGGTCGAGGTGCCGTTCGACGACGACTTCGTCCTGCCGGTCGCGGCCCTCGCCGAGGCTGGTGGCGCGCTGACGTTCGTGGCCAACCCGAACAGCCCGTCGGGCACCGCCGCGCCCATCCCCACCCTGGCCTATCTGGCCGACTCGATCGAGGGCCTGCTGGTGATCGACGAGGCCTACGTCGCCTTCGCCGACGCCGATGCCCTCGACCTCGTGCGGCGGCGCCCGAACGTCGTCATCCTGCGGACCCTGTCGAAGAGCCACGGTCTGGCCGGCCTGCGGCTCGGCTACGCCATCGCGCCGCCGCCGGTGATCGAGGGGCTCGCGAAGGTGAAGGACAGCTACAACGTCGGGGCGGTAGCCAACCGCGTGGGGGCCGCGGCCATCCGCGACACCGCCTACACGCGGCGCGTCGCCGACCGAATCGCGGGCAGCCGGCGGAGCCTCGCCGAGGGTCTCGGGCGGCTGGGGTGGCGGGTGTGGCCCAGCCAGGCGAACTTCCTGCTGGTCCGGCCGCCGGCCGGCGATGCCGCCCGCATCCATCGCGCGCTCGAAGGACTCGGCGTCCTCGTACGCTATTTCGACGAACCGGCGCTGGCCGAGACCCTTCGCATCACCGTCGGCACCGACGAGCAGCACGCCGCGCTGTTCGACGCGTTGCGGCAAATCCGGTAGCGGCCGCCGCGCATGCCCATCGCCGTCGACGTCGCGATTCTGCTGCCGGCCGCCGCACGGGCCATCGCCGAGCGCCTGAACGCGGGGTTCGACCCCGCGCCGGGCGCCGGGTTCCGTTTCGACGCGTCCCACCATCCCCACGTCACCCTGAGCCAGCATTTCGTGGCGCAGGAACGGATGTCCGAGGTCCGGGAGCTCGTCAACGGCGTGGTGACCCGGTTCGAGCCGTTCGAGGTGGGCGTCACCGGCGCGCGGGCCGGCCGCACCTCGCAGGTCCTGACGGTCGAGGCATCCCCGCCGCTGCGGCAACTGCACGAAGGGTTGATGGACGCCCTGCGGGGCCACGAGGTCGCGGGCGGCGCGGCCGCGTTTCAGGCGCACGGGGCGCCGGCCCGACCCGCCGACGTCGCCTGGGTCGCGGAGTTCCGCGACCGATCCAGCTATGCCCGCTACGATCCGCACGTGACCATCGGCATCGGGCCGAGCCCGATAACGACGGCGCCGTTCCACTTTCCGATCGAAGAAGTCTCCCTCTGCCGGCTCGGCCGTTTCTGCACCTGCCGGGACCGGCTCGCGAGCTGGAAGCTGTAGGCGGCAACGGGACCGTCGGTCGCGGCTTCTGCCGCCGGCTGCCGGCCCGGCGGCGGCGGACGCCTCGCGTCCGGCCCTTGCCAGAAGGGCCGGTACCGGGAGAGCATACGAGCGGATTCGCTGAACCCGTGCGGGCGGGCGGCGGCCGGGCCGACCGACCGCACCGCGCTCTCCCGGTCCCAGACCGCGCCGCGGGGCCGCGGCGCCTTCGATGGAGGTCCTGTGATGTTGCGCATGCTCGTCATTTTGAGCTTCGCCGCCCTGCTCGCCGTGGGCGGCCTGACCGTCACCACCGAGACCCGAGCCGCCGGTGGGGCAGGTGAACCGGCCGGGCAGGAACCGTTCACGCCCCGCGAGGTCACCCCGGCCGATATTCCGCCGGACATCCACGAGGACTCGTGGGCGCGGATGCCCACGATCCAGCGCGAGACGCTCGACGCGGAGGGCCAGCGCGTCTACGACATCATCGTGCATCCGGAGAGCCGCTACGCCAACGGACTCCGCGGGCCGATCGGGATGTGGATGTACAGCCCGCCGATGGCCGAGCATCTGTTTCCGGCCAGTACCTATCTGCGCTTCGGCGCGGACGGCGCGCGGGACCAGCGGCTGGCGGAGCTGGCCATCCTGACCGCCGCACGCGCCCTGAACAGCCAGTACGAGTGGTCGGCCCACGAAGGGCTCGGGCGCACGGCCGGGCTCGAGGACGAGATTATCGACCTGCTGCGCTACGACCGGCCGGCGGCGGACGGGGACGGGCTGCCGGGAATGGGCGAGGTGGAGCGCACGATTATCGAGGCCACCCGCGAGCTGATTCGCGAGCCGAAGCTCAGCGCCGAGACCTACGAAGCCGCCCAGAGGCTCTTCGGCAATCAGGGCATCGTCGACCTGGTGGGCCTGGTCGGCCACTACACATTGGTGAACTACACGCTGAAGGCGTTCGACGTGCAACGGCCGCCGGGCAGCCGGTTGCTGCTGCCCCTGCCGGAGCAGCCCTGACGCGGCGCCGCGGTCGCTCCCGCGGCGGCTCGCGGGGGAGCGCCGAGGCGGCGGCGCTCTCCCGCGGTCTGCGGTGGATCAGGCGTGGGGGCGCGGGGAGCGGTCCCCCGCCCGCGCTCCCGTGCCATCCGCCGCCGGATCGAGGAGATCGGGAATCTGCCCATCCCCTGCCAGTCGCCGGCGCTCGGCGACGATGAGGCCGTACTCGGCCGCCCGCTTCCACACCCGGTTGGACATTCCCGTCAGGTGGACCGCGCGCAGGCCGTAGTACAGGAACACCGCGCCGACCGTGCCCAGCACCAGCGCCCGCAGCGCGTTCACTGCCGGCTCGCCCAGCTCCGGCGCGAGGCGTCCGAGGCCCTGGTAGACGACGAACCCCACCGCGGCGAGGAACGGTCCGGTGACGGTGCGAACGCTCCAGGACGTCACCCGCGACTGCTTCTCCATCAACGCCGCCACGGTCCGCAGCCGCTCGACGCCGCGGGCGATGCGGTCGAAGTCGGCCGCCAGCAGCACGTCGCGCAGGGTCACCTGAGCCCGGCACGCCCGCGCCACCCGGCGGTCGCCGCGGATCCAGGACACCCCCTCGACCGCCACCCTGAAGTCGGGAAAACGGTCGCGCAGCCGAGCGATCAGCCGGGCCTGACCCGCCTCGGTATGCTCGTGCAGCGTCGAGGCGGGGTCGACCTCGATGCGGCGCCTCGACGGGGTCAGCACCAGCTCTTGCAGCTCGCCGGTCTCGGGGTCCTCGATGTAGGCGGCGGCATGGGGCGCGATGCCCTCGTGCAGCACCGCCTCGTGGTCGAGACAGGGCAGGCGGGGAACCGCGGGGGCGATGTCGACTTGCAGGCGGTACAGCTTGACGGCCCGGAGGCGGGTGAACGACGCGAGGTCGGCGAAGAACCGGCTGCTGACCGCGCACGTCCCCGACGCGGGGCCGGGGGGAACCACGCCGCCAACGCTCTCCACGCGGGTCACTGCTTCCAGCTCCGGCCGCGATCGGGGGAACCGCGGCGCCGCCTCTCGCGTATCCCCAGACTGTACCGACGGGCACACCGGCGCCGGTCCGGTACGGAGCTGATGGCTGCGGAGGCCTGTCAGAATAGCATGCGGCCGCGGAACCACGGGCTGCCGCCGCCGGACGGCGGGACCGCAAAGGAGAGAAATCGATGTCGGACCAACAGTGGTACAAGGCCCAGGACGGGAATCAGGTCGGCCCGATGTCCGAGGCGGACCTGGCCGCGGACATCCGTAACGGCGGCGCCGACGAATCGACACTGATCTATACCGCCGGCATGCCCGACTGGGCCCCCGTCGGCGACGTCCCGCGGCTGCGGACGCACCTGCCGGCGGAGGTCCGCTCGCTGCTCCCGGTGCCGGCCGGCCGCATCGCCCACGAGATCGACTACCACGTCCAGGGCGTCGAGATGCAGTACGTCGAGATCGAGCTCGACCCCGGCGAGAGCGCGGTCGCGGAAGCCGGCGGCATGATGTACATGCACAGCGGCATCGACATGGAGACCGTGTTCGGGGACGGGAGCGAGCCGCCGCGGGGCGGGTTCATGAACAAGCTGCTGGGCGCCGGCAAACGGCTGCTCACCGGTGAGAGCCTGTTCATGACGGTGTTCACCAACAACGCCGGCGGGAAGGGGAGGGTGGCCTTCGCCGCCCCCTACGCCGGCAAGATTCTCCCCATGGA
Organism: Vicinamibacterales bacterium; assembly: GCA_965206705.1. Classification (GTDB taxonomy): domain Bacteria; phylum Acidobacteriota; class Vicinamibacteria; order Vicinamibacterales; family UBA8438; genus JAJEEA01. Next base: position 197,894 of record CBDBKJ010000006.1, read on the forward strand.
CCTCAGCCAGCTCGGGGGCGAGCTCATCTGCCAGAAGGACGCCTTTCTCTGCGCCGCCAAGGGTGTGTCGATCGGCATCGCCTTCCAGAAAAAGATCGGGGTCGGGCTGTTCGGCGGCGAAGGCTTCATCATGCAGCGTCTCGAGGGCGACGGCCTGTCGTTCCTGCATGCCGGGGGCAGCGTGCACCAGCTGGACCTCGACCCGGGAGAAACCCTGCGGGTCGATACCGGCTGCCTCGTGGCGCTGCAACCCAGCGTGAGCTACGACATTCAGTTCGTGGGGGGCGTGAAGACCGCGCTGTTCGGGGGCGAAGGCCTGTTCTTCGCCAATCTCACCGGTCCGGGCCAGGTGTGGTTGCAGTCGCTGCCCCTGAGCCGCCTCGCCGACCGCATCTACAAGGCGGCACCGCAGACCGGCGGGCGCCGGCAGGGTGAAGGTTCGGTGCTGGACCACGCCTTCGGCCTCGGCAACCTGATCGACGGGAAGTAGCCGGCGGGCCCGCCGGGCGGCGTCCGAAACGACGCCGCCGGCCGGGCCGCCCCGCTGCCCAGGATCGCGACGGGGATGATATAGTTCGTCTTCCGATTCCGGTCTCGTCGCGCCGCCCGCGGCCAGGTGCTTGCATCACGTCCTGCCGCCCCGGGCGCACGAGACCCCGTGCAAGCGCATGCGGCGCCTGCCGGCGTGCACGTTCTTGGCAACCGGCGTCAACCGGGCGGCCCGATGCCGCCTCTGATCGCCCCCAGACCGACGAGGTATGAGAGAAATGCGGAATCCGTCCATCGACTCCGGTCGCCGCGTCCCCGCGGTGTTCCTGCTTGCAACGCTCTGCCTTGCCGCAGCGCTCACGACGACCCCCGCCGCCCAGGACCAGACGATCTGGGACGGCGTGTTCACCGAGGAGCAGGCGGCCCGCGGCCAGCGCACCTACGAGCAGGAGTGCGCGGCGTGCCACCTCGACGATCTGATGGGTGACGGCATCGCGCCTTCGCTGGTCGGCTCGTCCTTCTTCTTCCGGTGGAGCGATCTCTCGATCGGCGACATGTACGCCGCCATCCGCACGACCATGCCGCAGGGCGCCCCGGCCAGCCTGAGCCCGCGGGGCTACGCGGACATCTCCGCCTACCTGCTGCAGAAGAACAACGTGCCGGCCGGTGCCATGGAGCTTCCCAGCGACAGCGACGATCTCGAAGGCATCATGATCACCGAGGCGCAGTAGCCCTCGGACGCGCCCGCCCGGGGCCGGTGACCCGGCCCCGGCGCCGCACCCCGCGCTCCGCCCGACGGCGCCGCGCGGGGTGTTCATCGTCCGGGGCGGGCGCCCCGGAATCTCCTCGCGGCGCCTCCCGGCCGTCGATCCGGCGGGCGGAACCCAATCACGCTTCCTTGTCCCTATTGGCGACGCGGCGCCTTCCGGCCGCCGGACCCCTCCGGCAGGGCCGGCTATCGCCCCGGCCGTCACCAACACAGCTTTCGCGGTCCGATCCGGCCGGGCGCTCTTTGCCCGCTGGCGCCCTTCAGCCCGCTGGCGCCCTTCAGCCCGCTGGCGCCCTTCAGCCCGCTGGCGCCCTTCAGCCCGCTGGCGCCCTTCAGCCCGCTGGCGCACTCGCCACTCTCGGTGCAACGCGGCGCACCACCACGGGCTGCTGGACACATTCTCCTGTTCCGCCGGCAGCGGCAGGATGACGAGCGCCGCGGCGGCGGGCGGTCACGTGCGCCGTGATGTCGGCCGGCAGGCGCGCCGCAGGGGCAGGAGTCAGATCAGCGTCTGCAGCAACGCGAGGGCCGGGGCGACGCGGATGCCGTCCGGGCTCAGGTAGTCCTTCGTGCCCACGGCCGAAACCTGCCACGCGTCGCAGTCGGGAAACCGCTTCGCGAAGTAGCGCAGGCTCTTGTCGATCGGGGTGTCGGCCCACTTGCATTCGACGCAGCGGACCGGGCGGCGTCCGTCCACGATCACGAAGTCGACCTCCCGCCCGTCGGTGTCACGGAAGTAGCGGAGCTCGACGTCCCGTCCGTTCGCGTCCTGCTCGTAGTGCACCCACTTCAGCAGGTGACAGGCAATCAAGTTCTCGAAGCGCGCCGCTTCCGAGGGCACGATCGACCAGTCGAAGTGATAGTGCTTCTGCTCCTTCTTCACGGCGCGAATCCGGGGCGCACCGAACGGCGGCAGCCGGACGATGGCATCGAGCCGCTCGAAGATCCTCAGCCATCCCGCCGCCGTCTTGTGACTCACCTGCAGATCTTCGCGGAGGGCGTTTATCGACAGCGGGGAGCCGACCAGCGCCGGCAGCCGGAGCATGAGCTCCTCGAGCGCGCCCAGGTCCTGAACCCGCTCCAGGCTGGTGACCTCATCGCGGATGAGCAGGGTCCGATGCGCGCGGGACCATCGCCGCGCCTCCGACTCCGAGCCCCCGAGGAAGGGCTCCGGGAACCCTCCGAGCATCAGCAGATCGCGCAGCTCGCCAGGCGTCCGGAGACCGAGCTCGGCCACCGAGAGCGGATGCAGCCGCAACAGGTGGTAGCGGCCCTGCAGCGAATCCCCGCCGAAGTGGTAGAGCTCCAGCCGCGCGCTTCCCGTGACCAGCAGGCGCCGGCCGTGCGACCGGCCGTCGTAGATTCCCTTGAGGTAGTTGCGCCAGCCCCGGTACTTGTGGATTTCGTCGAACACCCACAACCGCGCCGGGGGCAGCTCGCGCCGCAGGATGCGCTCGCGGTCCTCGGCGACATCCCAGTTGAGATAGCCACGCCGGGCCCCGGGCAGCATCCGCGCCAGCGTCGTCTTCCCCACCTGACGGGGACCGGCCACGAACACCATCTTCCTGGCGAGATCCCGTTTGACCTGCCCGGCAAGATAGCGGGTACGGTTGGCCATGCCCTGAACGTATCAGTATTTTCCACCATGGTCAAAAATACCCATGAGTATTTCCTACCTACGTCAAAAATACAGACAAGCTCGCCCGGAACGATTGCGCCGGGCCCGAGCAACCGGGATTCGTCCGTGATCTCGGTGTCGGTGTGATTCATCGCGAGGCTGAAGTTCGGCGAAATCGGCAAGGAGGCGCCCGAGCTCTGGGAGAAGTTCTCACTCGGCGCGCAGCGTCTGCGCGGGCGGCGCCCGGAGCGCGCGCACCGCCGGCACGAGACAGGCGCACGCGGCCAGCCCCAGCACCACGACGGCGACGCCGCCGAGCACGACCGGGTCCACGGGGGCGCCGCCGAACAGCAGCGCGTCGATGAACCGGGCGGTGGCGAGCGATCCCATCAGGCCGACGGCGAGACCGGCGGCCACCGGCCGCAGTCCCTGCGCGCACACCCCGCGGACGATGCCCCTCCGTGTGGCGCCGAGGGTGAGCCGAATCGCGAACTCGCGGCGGCGGCGGACGGTTCGCTGCGACACCGTGCCGAAGACCCCCAGGCAGACGAGAGCCAACCCGGCGAGGGCGAAGCCGGCCGTCACCTGCAGCAGGAATCGCCGGACCGCCACGCTCGCCGCGAGCACGTCGTCGAGCACCCGAACGTTGCTGACGGGCAGCAGCGGGTCGAGCCCGCGCACCGACTCGCGCACCGACGCGAAGACCGTGCCGGTGTCGGTTCCGCCGCGCGCGACCACCGTGACGTCCGACTGTGCGAGCGCCCAGTACGGGAGGTAGGCCACGAGACCGGGGTCGACGTCGAGCCCCAGGATCCTCGCATCGCCGACGACCCCGACCACCTCCTGTGCGGGGCGGTCCGGACTGTTCCCCCGGACAAAGCGCCGGCCGATCGGATCCTGACCGGGCCACAGCCGCGACGCCGTCTGTTCGGTGACGACGGCGACCGGGCGGGTGCGGTCCTCCTCGGCGAAGAGACGGCCGCGCATCAGGACCATCCCGAGGGTCCCGAAGTAGGCGGGGCTGACGAAGCGGTAGTTGCCGACGAACGCGGCCAGCTCGGCCGGGCCGGAGGGCGTTTCGCCGGCCGGCACGAGGGCCTCGACGAACGCCTCTCCTTCCAGGGGCAGACGTTGCGTGATCGCGGCCGACGCGATGACCGGCGCACCCGCCAGCCGGGCCAGGAGATCGTCGTAGAACCGGGTGCGGCCGCCGGCGTCGTAGCGGGACGCGGGCAGACTGAGATCGATGGCGACGACCGATGTCGGGTCGAACCCCCGATCGACCTGCATCACCCGCACGAAGCTGGCCAGCAGCAGGCCGCCCGCCACCAGCAACACGACGGTCAGGGCGACCTGCGCACCCACCAGCAGGTCGCCGAGCCGGCGCGATGAACGGTCGCTCCCGGCGCGCCCGTCGGCCTCGAGGACGGCGGCCGGGGCGGTCCGGCTCGCGCGCCACGCCGGGACGAGACCGCAGGCGATCGTGCAACCGGCCGCCGTTCCCGCGGCCAGCGCCAGCGCGAGCCCGTCGATGGCCGCCTCGCCGAGGCGCGGCACGCCGAGCGGCGCCACGGCGGCCGCGAGACGCAGGGAGGCATGCGCGACCCCCACCCCGACGACGCCGCCAAGCCCGGCCAGCAACGCGCTCTCGGCCAGGGTATGGCGCACCAGATCCCCGGTGCCGCCGCCGAGGGCGCTCCGCAGCGCGAGCTCGTGCCGCCGGCGCAGGCCGCGCGCCGACAGCAGGCTCGCCACATTGACGCAAGCCACGAGCAGTACCGCCCCCACCGCCGCCAGCAGCCACCCCAGCGCGGCCCGCACGTCGCTGACGATCTGCAGATCGAGGGGCCTGACGATGGGCGTGATCGTGAACGGGAAGTCGAGAAAGGCCTGGCGGGTCAACGCCGTCAGCTCCGGACCCGCCTGCTCCGCCGTGATCCCGGGCGCCAGCCGCACGAGCGCGGGATAGTCGAACTCTCCGAACCGGGCGGCCTGCTCGGCCGTATAGCGGAGCGGCCGGAAGATCTCGGCGGCGCCGAGGCCGCCGGCCGGCACCGGCATGAGCCGCTCGAGGTCGGGCAGCCAGAACGACTCGGGCAGCACGCCAATCACCTCGACCCGCTCGTCGTCCAGCGTGAGCACGCGCCCGACGATGCCGGCGTCGCCGCCGAACGCCCCCTGCCACAGCCCGTGCGTGAGAATCGCGACGCCGGGCCCGCCGGCGGCCGCGTCGGCGGGCCGGAACCTCCGCCCGATGGCCGGCGCCACCCCGAGCAGGTCGAAGAGGTTCGCGGTGACCCGCGCGCCCTGCAGGCGCCGGGGCTCGCCCGCGCTCGTCAGGATGTACCGCCGGGGGCGCACCGCCGCGACACCGGCGCAGACGTCCTGGCACGCGCCCCAGGCTTCGAGCGCCCGGAGGTTGGCGGGAAACGCCGGGAACCGGTCCTCCATCTCGCGGATATGGATCTGCACGGTGACGAGCTGCCCCGGGTCGCGGAACGGCAGCGGCGACAGCAGCACGCCGTGGACGACCGAGAACACCGCGGTCGTCGCCCCGATGCCCAGCGCGAGCACGCCGACCACGGTGGCGGTGAACCCCGGACTCCGGCGGAGCCCCTGCGCCACGTGGCGCAGGTCGCGGCCGAGCCCGTCGAGCCAGCGCCACCCCCAGACGGCGCGCGTATCCTCGCGAATCAGCGCCGGGTTCCCGAGCTTGCGGCGGGCGGCGCGGGCGGCGGCCGCGGGGGCGAGACCGCCGTCGATCAGCCGGTCGCGCTCGAGCTCGACATGCAGGCGCATCTCCTGGTCGAGATCCTCGGCGGCCCGCCGCCGGCCGAGGTAGGGAACGAGGCGGCAGAGCCAGGCCGTCCACGACATGGGCCACTCCCCTCTCGGCGCAACACGGGTTGCCAGCGTCCGCTGCAGCAAGTCGAACCGGTCATTGCCGTGCGGCCTCATCGGAGCACCTCAGGTAGATTGCCTACCATTGAACCACCGCTCAGGTAGAGTGTCAACCTATAGCAGGCCGGTGGCATGTCGATCGCTTCCGCACGTCATTCACGGAGAGAGACCACACCCTCTTTCGCGGCCGGCGGGTCGGGGCCGGGAGTGATAAAATGGTCGACAGGTTCCCGCCGCAGACGCCGCCGTCGCGTGGCGCCCCACGCCAGGGCGGGCCTCGCTGTCGGACGCCCGGCGCCGGCGCGGAGACCGCGAGAGAGTCGCTCATGGACACCTACTACCACCCCCCCGATCTCGGGAAGTTCGGCGACATCGGCAAGGAGTCGCCCGAGCTGTGGGAGAAGTTCTCGGCGTGGTACGGCGCCGTGTTCGCCGAGGGCGCGCTGAGCGAGCGCGAGAAGGCGCTGATCGCGCTGGCGGTGGCCCACGCGGTCCAGTGCCCCTACTGCATCGACGCGTACACCACCGCGTCGCTCGAGAAGGGCGCCGCCCCCGACCAGATGACCGAGGCGGTGCACGTCGCCGCGGCCATCCGCGGCGGCGCATCGCTCGTCCACGGCGTGCAGATGCGCAATCGCCTCGACAAGCTGTCGATGTAGCCATGTCCCTGCCGACCCTGCTGAACACGCGCTCGCCGCTGGCCCCGCCGGCCGCCCAGCGCGCGCACCTCGAGGCGCTGCCCCTCGCCCGCACGTTCGACGAGGCCGCCGCCTCGGCCGGACATGCGCCGCTGCAGCCGGTCGCGGCGGCGACGCTGCAGATCAACGTCGGCAAGCGCTGCAACCAGGCCTGCCACCACTGCCACGTCGACGCCGGCCCGGACCGGCGCGAGGTGATGCCGGACGAGGTGGTCGACGCGTGCTTCGCCCTGCTCGCGTCGACGGACATCCCGACCGTCGACATCACGGGCGGGGCGCCCGAGCTGCACCCGCGGTTCCGCGACATGGTCACGCGGGCGGCGGGGCTCGAACGGCATGTCATCGACCGCTGCAACCTCACGATCCTGACGCTGCCCGCGTATCGGGATCTGCCCGAGTTCCTGGCCGAGCACGGGGTGGAGATCGTGGCGTCGCTGCCGTCCTATGCCGGCACGATGACCGATCGGCAGCGCGGCGAGGGCGTCTTCGAACAGTCCATCGAGGCGTTGCAGCGCCTCAACGCGCTCGGGTACGGCGTGCCCGACTCCGGCCTCGAGCTCGACCTCGTGACCAACCCCGTCGGGGCGTTTCTGCCCGCCGGTCAGGCCGCTCTCGAGCGCGACTGGAAGCGGGAGCTCGAGCGGCGCCACGGCATCCGCTTCAACCGGCTGTTCACGATCACCAACATGCCGATCAGCCGGTACCTCGACTGGCTCGAAGCGTCGGGAAACCTGGAAGGCTACATGAACCGCCTCGTGCAGGCGTTCAATCCCGCCGCCGTCGACGGCCTCATGTGCCGCTCCACCCTCAGCGTCGGCTGGGACGGCCGGCTCTACGACTGCGACTTCAACCAGATGCTCGACCTGCCGGTGGCGCCCGCCGCGCCGCAGACGGTGATGGACCTCGCGCGCGGCCTCACCGCGCCCGGGGCCGAGCCCACGTCGCCCGCGCAGGCCCTCGCCGCGCTGCAGCGCCGCCGCATCGCCACCGGCCCCCACTGCTTCGGCTGCACCGCCGGAGCCGGCAGCTCGTGCGGCGGCACGACCACGCCGGCGTAACTCCCGCCAGCCGCCGTCGCCGGATCTCATCGAGCACCCACAGCTCCGCCGGCGGCAGCTCGCGCCGCGGGATGCGCTCGCGGTCCTCGGCGAGGTCCCAGTTGAAGATACATGGCTGCCCACGGCAGGCCCCCGACGCGACATAATTGCGCTGCCAATCGTCCCGCTCACCCCGGCGGCCCCTCGGCCAGTCGATGAAGACCGACCGCGCGACCGGTCCCCCCGGGGGGAACCGCGGAGTGACACGCCTCATGCCCACGAAACGCGCCGTCCTCTCCGAGCTGACCCGCGACGAGCTCCGGGCCAGCCTCGACCACTACGAGCTGGACGTCCACGACCGGCGCGTGAGGGCGCAACTCATCGATGCCCTGGCCGGATCCCGAAAGGCTCGACTCGACAAGATGCTGTGGGAACTCTCCCGCGACCGCTTGAAGGAGCTGTGCCGGGCGTTCGACCTCGACGATTCGGGCAGGAAGAAGGCGGATCTCGTCGAGCGGCTCGTCAGCCCCAAGGCGGCATCGAAGAACGCCGGCGCCGGCGCGAGAGCCGCGGGATCCGCGCCGGTTGTCGAAGCCGCCGAGCCGACGGCCGAGCTGCTGGGCGTCGAACAGCTCGAGAGATACCTCTGGTCGGCCGCCGACATCCTGCGCGGCTCGATCGACAGCAGCGACTACAAGACCTACATCTTCGGCCTGCTCTTCCTCAAGCGGCTGTCCGACCGGTTCGAGGAGGAGGCCGAGAAGCTCGTCGCGAACAGCATGTCCGCCGAGGTCGCGTGGGCCGACCCCGACGAGCACCAGTTCTTCGTGCCGGACCGGGCGCGTTGGGGCGCCATCCAGAAGCGGGCCACGAACATCGGCGAGGCCCTGAACAAGGCGTGCGCGGCCCTGGAGGAACAGAATCCCGCGCTTGAGGGCGTCCTCGCCGGCATCGACTACAACGACGAGCGGAGGCTCGGCGACGCGAAGAACCGCGACACCCTGCTCGCACGGCTCGTCCAGCACTTTTCCCAGGTCTCGCTGCGCAACGACCGCATGTCCGAGCCCGACCTCCTCGGCCGCGCCTACGAGTACCTCATCGAGCAGTTCGCCGACGACGCCGGCAAGAAGGGCGGCGAGTTCTACACGCCCCGGATGGTCGTCAAGCTCATCGTCGAGCTGCTCGCGCCGACCGAGCGCATGCGCATCTGCGACCCCACCGCCGGCTCGGGCGGCATGCTCATCGAGTGCGCCCACCACATCGAGCGCAAGAAGGGCAATCCGCGCAACCTGACCCTCCACGGCCAGGAGAAGAACCTCGGAACGTGGGCCATCTGCAAGATGAACATGCTGCTACACGGGCTGCCCGACGCCCGCATCGAGAAGGGCGACACCATCCGGGACCCGAAGCTGGTCGACGAGGGCGAGCTGCTGCTGTACGACCGGGTCATCGCCAATCCGCCCTTCAGCCTCGACGAGTGGGGGCGCGACGTGGCCCAGAGCGACGGCTACGGGCGGTTCCGCTTCGGCGTGCCGCCCAAGACCAAGGGCGATCTCGCGTTCGTCCAGCACATGGTGGCGGTGTTGAACGCCAAGGGCCGGCTCGGCGTCGTGATGCCGCACGGCGTGCTCTTCCGCGGCAGCGCCGAGGGGAAAATCCGCCAGGGGCTCTTGCAGGAGGACCTCTTCGAGGCGGTCATCGGGCTCGCGCCGAACCTGTTCTACGGCACGGGCATCCCGGCATCCATCCTGGTCCTAAACCGCGACAAACCGCGGCCCCGCCAGGGCAAGGTGCTGTTCATCGACGCGTCCGGCGAGTTCGAGGAGGGCAGCAACCAGAACCATCTGCGCGACCAGGACATCGAGCACATCGCCAAGACGTTCCACGCCTACGCTGGTGTCGAGAAATACGCCCGCGTCGTGCCTCTCACCGAGATCGAACAGAACGACTGGAACCTGAACATCAGCCGCTACGTCGACACCGCGGACGAAGAGGAGCGCATCGACGTCGCGCAGGCGGTCCGCAAGCTCCGGGACCTGGAGCGGGAGCGCGCGGCTGCCGAGACGACGATGAACCGCTATCTGACGGAGCTGGGCTATGGCGCCTGAAGCGTGGTCTCGAGTTCATCTCTCGGACGTCGCTGATCAGCGAGTCGAGAAGGTCGTTCCTGCCGAAACCGACAAGCGCCCTTACGTCGCCCTTGAGCATCTTGCCCAGGGGAGCCCCACTCTGCTCGGATGCCACGAAGCCGGGGCGGCCGCGAGCGCAAAAACGGTTTTCCGCACGGGAGATGTGTTGTTCGGGAAACTGCGTCCATATCTGCGCAAGGCCGCTCCCGCGCCATTCGACGGCTTGTGTTCGACCGACATTCTGCCGCTGTTCGGCAGGAGTAGGCTCGACACGCGCTATCTCGCCCAACTCGCGCAATGGCGGCCCCTCCAACAACACGCGGTTGCCACCTCGTCCGGCACGAAGATGCCCAGAACGTCGTGGCCACAACTTGGCGCGTTCACGTTTCCTCTTCCACCCCTTCCAGAGCAGCGCAAGATTGCCGCCATCCTCTCCTCGGTGGACGACGCCATCGAGAAGACCCAGGCGGTCATCGACCAGGTGCAGGTCGTCAAGCGCGGCCTGATGCAGAAGCTGCTCACGCGGGGCCTGCCGGGGCGGCACACGCGATTCAAGCAGACGGAGATCGGCCCAATACCGCAGGACTGGCAACTGAAGAGGTTGTCGGAGGTCGCGAGCATTCAAACGGGGCTCGCCAAGAACAAGGCGAACGCCGGGGCGCTGTCCGTATCCTACCTTCGCGTGGCGAACGTTCAAGATGGATTCGTGGACCTTGCGGAGGTGAAGGTGGTAGAAGTGAACACGGACGCCCTGCCCCGATACGCATTGAGGCGCGGGGATGTCTTGTTTACCGAGGGTGGAGACGCCGACAAGTTGGGTCGTGGCGCCGTATGGAATGGCGAAATAGAACCATGTCTGCACCAGAATCACGTCTTTGTCGCGAGGCCACTCGGGAACATCCGGCCCATGTTCTTGTCACTCTACAGAGGGAGCTCCAGAGGCAAATCCTATTTTTTGAACTGTTCGAAACAAACGACAAATCTCGCTTCCATGAACAGCACACAACTGAAGAATCTGCCGCTTCCCATTCCGCAGTTGGATGAGCAAGACCGCATCGTGGAGTGCCTCGGAGCGTTCGATGACCGGTTGTTTCAGGAAAGAGACTGCCTCAAGGAGCTCGAACGCCTCAAGTCCGCCCTCATGTCCATGCTCCTCACTGGGGAGCTGCGCGTCACTCCGAACACCGAATGCGCGTGACCCGTGAGCGTGGTACGAACCGCACTTGATGGACAGTTCAACGGCGGTTTGACCGTTACGCGGGAGTGCTTCCTGATCCAATGACCGCGGCGGAGCCTCCACCGCAGAGCAGCAAACTACAGGTGCAGCACCGATGATGAGGCTCGCCGACAAGGCGCGAAAGCTGTTGGCGGTCGGCTTCGTGGCCGGCATCGGAACCGTGGGCGTGCAGGATGTCGATGCCGATGGGTCGGCCGACTTCACCGCCCGCGGCCGGCGGCGTCCCGTCGTCGAACGCCCGGTCGAGCCGAACGATCCCGACGACGACGCGGCTCCGTTCTGCGTCCTCGACATCGAGACGACCGGACTGAGTCCGGAACGCGACGCGATCATCGAGGTCGCGGTCATCCGTAGCGAGACACGAGATGGCGTCGCGGGTGAGCGGGTGTTGAACGAGCTCGTGCGTCCGTCGGGGAACATCCCCAAGCGGATTCGCGAGCTGACCGGCATCACGAACGAAACGGTGGCGGACGCGGACACCATAGACCGGGTGCTGCCGCGGGTCGCCGCTTTCGTCGGCGACGCCCGCGTCGTCGCGCACAATGCCCACTTCGACCGGCGGTTCCTGGAGCACAACGCCCGGCTCTTGGGAGCGACGTTCGCCGGGAACGAATGGGTGTGCACGATGCGAATGGCGCAACGGGTGCCGCTGGGCGGGCCATACAAGCTGGCCGCCCTTGCCGAGAGGCTCGACGTTCCGGACCGGGGCAGCCACCGCGCGCTGGAGGATTGCCGCGCGACGATCGGCGTGTATCGGGCGGTGCGGCGCCTGCTCGGCGGCAGCGTCAGCCTCGCGCCGTCGGCCCCGGCCAACGACGGGCCGGCGCCCGCGGAGGTCGCGCATGATGCGGACCTGAGCGGTCAGGTGTTCGTGTTCACGGGGTTCCGCGACGAGGTGCTGGCGGCGAGAATCGGAAACGCTGGCGGAACGGTCGCCAGCGGCGTCTCCAGAAAGGTCACGACACTGCTCGTAGCGGATGCCGACGCCGAGCCGACCGGCAAGGTCAAGAAGGCCATCGAGTACGGCATGGCGATCCGAACGAAAGAGAGCTTCGAACAGGAGTTCTACATCGCGCAGTGAGATGATCGGCGCCGCGGGGACGACCGAGGCGGAACGCACGGGGAGCCGACATCGACCGCGTGACCCTCTCCCGCGGTCGAGGGCGGCTGCATCAATCGACGGTCGTGGTATTCTGACCAGCCATAATGACCGGGTTTTCCGGGGGTGGAACATGCGTGAAGTACCCACGACCGAGGCCAAGTCGCGCTTCGCGGAGCTGCTGCGGGTCGTCGAGTACGGCGAGACGATAGCGATTACCCGCCACGGGAAGACGGTCGCGCATCTGACTCCGGCGCTCGACCAGGAGCGCGCCTCGCAGCAGGAAGCCGTGGAACGCTTTCGCGCGTGGCGGCGGCAGCGGCCTCGTACCGGCATGACCAGGGAAGAGATTCTCGCTGCGCGGCACGAGGGCCATCGCCGGTGAGCCGCTTCGTGCTCGACGCATCCGTCGCGGGCGCATGGCTCCTCGAAGACGAGGACGACCCGGTGGCGAATGCGGCAGTGTCACGGCTCGCGACCGAGCTTGCCCTGGTGCCGCAGCTCTGGCACCTGGAGGTGCGGAATACGCTGGTCGTCGCAGAACGGCGCGGACGTGTGGGTGCGGCGGGGCTCGAGGATTGTCTGCGTCGGGTCGGGGAACTGCCGATACGGACGGACACCGAGCCGGATCTCGGGACCGCGCTCGCGCTGGCCAGGAGACATCGACTGACCATCTACGACGCGCTCTACCTCGAACTGGCCCTGCGAGCCGACGCGCCGCTCGCCACGGTCGACCGGGCGCTGGCGAGCGCCGCTGTCGCCGAGGGGCGTCCGTTGATCGGGCCACTGCCCGAGTTGCGGTAGTCATGGGGCCCCGCACGACGGGTTGGGACGAGCTGCACCTCGCGGAGAACCCCGCGGTCGAGCTGCTGGAGTCGCTCGGCTACACCTACGTCCCGCCCGACGTCCTCGAGCCAGAGCGCGCGAGCCTGAAGGAGACCGTCCTCACGGGGCGCCTCGCCGCCGCGCTGAAGCGGCTGAACCCCTGGCTGTCCGGGACGAACGTCGCCAAGGCGGTGAAGGCGGTGACCCAGGTCCCCGCGGCCAGCCTCGCCGAGGCGAACGAGAAGGCCTACACGTCGCTCACCTACGGCATCGCCGTGGAGCAGGACCGGGGCGGCGGGCGCAAGAGCCACACCGTCCGGTTCCTCGACTTCGAGCGGCCCGACCGCAACGAGTGGGTCGTCACCCGGCAGTACCGGGTGCTCGGGTCGAAGAAGCACGTCATCCCCGACGTCGTCGCCTTCGTCAACGGCCTGCCCCTCGCGGTCATCGAGTGCAAGAGCCCCACCATCGGCGACGCGTGGAAGGCCGAGGCGGTGAAGCAGCTGCGCCGCTACCAGGAGGCCGATTCGCGCTGGAAAGACCAGGGCGCGCCGCGGCTGTTCGAGACGGCGCAGGTTCTCGTCGGGACGTGCGGCGAGCGCGCCGTCTACGGCACGGTGGGAACGCCGGAGCGCTTCTTCCTGGAATGGAAGGAGCCGTACCCCCTGACCGTGGAGCAGCTCGGCGCGCGGCTCGGGCGCGCGCCGACGCGGCAGGACGTCCTGCTCTACGGGCTGCTCGAGCCGCGCAACCTCCTCGACGTCGTGCGGAACTTCGTGGTGTTCGAGGTGGACGGCGGCCGGACGGTCCGCAAGCTGACCCGCTACCGGCAGTTCATCGCCGTGAACGAGGCGATGCGGCGCATCCGGACGGCGCGGAGGCCGAGCGAGCGGGGCGGCGTCGTCTGGCACACCCAGGGGTCGGGCAAGAGCCTGACCATGCTGTGGCTGGCCCTGAAGCTGCGCCGCGACGAGGCGCAGCAGCAGCCGGCGGTGGTCATCGTCACCGACCGCACGAAGCTCGACCGGCAGATAGCCGGGGTGTTCACCGCGTGCGCCTTCCCGAACCCCGAGCGGGCGGACAGCGTGCGCGGCCTGCGGGGAATCCTTGAGCACCCGACGGGCCGGACGGTGGTGACCACGATCCAGAAGTTCCAGGAGATCACCGGCGCGGGCGGCGAGGCGCGGCGGGGGGCGGTCCACCCCACGCTGTCCGAGGCCGCCAACGTCTTCGTGATGGTGGACGAGGCCCACCGCACGCAGTATCGCAGCCTCGCCGCGAACATGCGGCAGGCGCTGCCGAACGCCTGCTTCCTCGGCTTCACCGGCACGCCGATCGACAAGAAGGACCGCAGCACCCTGCGGACGTTCGGCCCCTACCTCGACACCTACACCATCGAGCAGGCGGTGCGGGACAAGGCGACGGTGCCCATCTTCTACGAGAGCCGGCTGCCCGAGCTGCAGATCATCGGGCAGACCCTCGACCAGGTGTTCGACCGTGTCTTCGCCGACCGCACCGAGGACGAGCGCGCCGCCATCCGGCAGCGGTTCGCCACCGAGCAGGCCGTCGCCGGCGCCCCGCGCCGCATCGAGGCGGTCTGCCTCGACCTGATCGACCACTTCACGAAGTTCATCGCGCCGAACCGGTTCAAGGCCCAGGTGGTGGCGGCGAGCCGCCACGCCGCGGTCACCTTCAAGGAGACGCTGGACCGGCTGAACGGCCCCGAGTCGGCCCTCATCATGTCGGCCGGCCACAACGACGAGGCCCGGCTCGCCCGCTGGCGCCTGCGCAAGGACGAGCAGGACCAGGCGATCGAGCGCTTCAAGGACCGCGGCGACCGGCTGTCCATGCTGGTCGTCTGCGACATGCTGCTCACCGGCTTCGACGCGCCGGTCGAGCAGGTGCTGTACCTCGACGCGCCCCTCAAGGAGCACACGCTGCTGCAGGCCATCGCGCGGGTGAACCGCCCCCTCGGCGAGGAGAAGACCTACGGGCTGGTCGTCGACTACTGGGGCGTGTCGGCGAAGCTGCAGGACGCACTGGCCGTCTTCTCGACGACCGACGTCCAGGGCGCGCTGACGCCGAGCGTCGACGAGCTGCCGCGGCTCGAGAGCCGGCACGCGGCCGCGATGCGGTTCTTCCAGGCGGTCGCGGACACGAACGACCTCGACACCTGCGTGCGGGTGCTCGAGCCCGAGGACGTCCGGGCCGCGTTCGACCTCGCGTTCCGGCGGTTCGGCCAGTCGATGGACATGCTGCTGCCCGACCCGCGCGCCCTCGCGTATCACGCCGACCTGCGCTGGCTCGGCAAGATCCGCGGCACCGCGCGCGCCCGCTACCGGGACGACCGGCTGGATCTCTCGGGCTGCGGCGAGAAGGTGCGCAAGCTCATCGCCGACGCCGTCGTCGCCGACGGCATCCAGATCCTCGTCAGGGAGGTCCAGCTCTTCTCGCCCGAGTTCGACGAGAAGGTCGACGCGCTCGCGACCGACGACGCGAAGGCGAGCGAGATGGAGCACGCCATCCGCCACGAGATCAGCGTGCGCGTGGAGGAGAACCCGGTCTTCTACCAGTCGCTGCGCGAGCGGCTGGAGGAGATCATCGCGCAGCGGCGGCAAGAGCGGCTGGACGCGGCCGAGCAGCTGTCGCTCCTGAACAGCCTGCGCGAGGAGCTGCAGGGCGAGCAGGCGCGCGCGCGCGACATCGGGCTCGACGCGCGCGGCTTCGCCATCTACGGCCTGCTCGAGCGGCACCGCCCGATGACCGCGCGCGAGGACTCGCCCGCCTACGACGCGGCCAACCGCGACCTCGCGTCGCTCCTCGACGAGGCGGTCTCGCCGTTCACCGAGCTCGTCGACTGGTGGCAGAAGGACGACGTGCAGCGGCAGATGCGCAGCCGGATCAAGCGGCAGCTCCGCGCCAGCGGCGTCGCCGGCGACGCAGTGGAGAGCCTCGCCGCCGACATCGTGGACCTCGCGAAGGTGCGCACCGACCGATGACCGCGCCCGAGACCTCCGCCGTCGCCTGGGGCGGAACGCTGCTGCCCTACGCCATCCGCCGCAGCGCCCGGCGGAAGAAGACGGTCGCGGTGACGGTGGACCCGGCCGGGCGCGTCCTCGTCGTGGCTCCGGAACGCCTCGCCACGGATCGGCTCGACGCGATCGTGCGCCGGAAGGCGGCGTGGATCGCGCGCCGACTCGGGGACGCAGACGCCCACGGTCCGCCGCCGGCGCGCGAGTTCGTCAGCGGCGAGAGCGTTCTGTATCTCGGACGGCACTACCGCCTGAAGGTGCACCCGGCAGAGACCGGCGACGCCCGGCTGCGCGGCGGCTGGCTGCACGTGCCGTCGCCGGCCGGAGCCGGGCAGGCCGCCCACGTGAGGGCCGCTCTGATCGCCTGGCTGCGGCGGCATGCCGCCGCGCGGCTGCCCGAACGGGTGGCGGCGTGGCGCGCGAAGACCGGTGTGCCGCTGCCCCGCGTCGTCATCGCCGACCAGCGGAAGCGCTGGGGCAGCTGCGACCACCGCGGCACCATCCGCCTGAACTGGCGCATCGTCCAGGCGCCGATGCGTCTGGTCGACTACGTCGTCGTCCACGAGCTGGTGCATCTGCGGCACCGCGGCCACGGCCGCGCCTACTGGCAGGCGGTCGGACGGGTCATGCCGGACTACGAGGGGCGGCGGCGGGATCTGACGCGCCGCGGCGTCGACTTGACGTGGTAACGTCCTTCGCCGGCGGGAGACGGTGGCGCGCAGGCCCCTTGCGGGCGAGGCGCATCGATCGGCATCTTCGTGCACGACCGGCGGGACGGTGGCGATGAATCCAGACGGGACGGAAGGGTACGTCGCGGACACGGTCTATCCGGACCGGTTCTTCTCCGAGCTGTCTCCTGCCTGGCTGAACTACGTGGCAGCCATAGGCGGGGGCTGCCC
This sequence comes from Vicinamibacterales bacterium, assembly GCA_965206705.1. GTDB lineage: Bacteria > Acidobacteriota > Vicinamibacteria > Vicinamibacterales > UBA8438 > JAJEEA01. The sequence goes on from CBDBKJ010000006.1 coordinate 214,627, forward strand.
GATCCGTCTCGACCGGCGCTTCACCTATCTCGAGCTCGGCTGCGCCTGCGGCACCTCGCTGATTGCCAACGCGGCGGCCTTTCCGCAGGGCGAGTTCCACGCCTGCGAGTTCAACGCCGCGCATGTCGAGCAGGCGCAACGCCACGCCGCGGCCCTCGGAGCTGACAACATCGCGTTCCACGAAGTCCCCCTCCAGGCGCTCCTGTCCCGGGACCTGCCGCCGCTCGACTTCATCGTGCTGCATGGGGTCTACAGCTGGGTGAGCGCGCCGGTGCGGCAGGCGATTCTGCAGATCGTCCACCGGCACCTCCGGCCCGGCGGCCTCGTCTATCTCAGCTACAACTGCCTGCCGGGCTGGTCGGCCGAAGCGCCTCTGCGCAAGTTGCTGATCGAGATCAGCGCGGCCGAAACCGGCGACACGCGCCACCGGGCGGAACGCGCGCTTCGGTCGCTGCAACGGCTGAGCGGGCAGAAGCTGCGCTACTTCACCGCCAACCCCGCCGCCGCGGCCGCCGTCGATGCCTACGCCGGAAGCCCGAGCAGCTATCTGGCGCACGAGTTTCTGAACGAGGCGTGGGAACCCTTCTACGCCAGCGACGTCGCCGACGAGCTGGACCAGGCCGGCTGCCGGTTTCTGGGGAGCGCCACTCTAGTCGACAACTACCCGGACCTGATCGTCAGCCGCCAGGCCGCCGCGGCCATCGCGGAGCTCAGGACCGAGCGCCAACGGCAGCTGGCCGTCGACTTTGCCGTCAACCGGCGTTTTCGCCGCGACCTCTTCGTGCGCGGCGACGCGGGCGGAGGCCACACGGCAGACGGTCGGCATCTCGGCGCAACCGTCATCGGGAGCCTCGATCCGGAGGGGATTGCCGCGAAGACCGTGGTGCCGCGCGGCGCCATTGCCTTCCACGACGACTTCGTCCGCGACCTTCAAGGCCTGATGCGGGCCGGCTCCATGACGATGAACGATGTCGTCGCCAACCTCGCCGGCAACGGCAGGAGCCGGGCGGAGGTCGCCCGCAATGTCGCGTTCCTGGTCGCGGCGGGGAAGCTGATGCCCTTCGCACGGGCGCGCACCGGACCGGCTACCCCGATCGACGGCCGGCCCGCGAGCAAGGTCGTCGAAAGGGCGCTGGGGCGCGCCAGCGAGCATCCGGCCCAGTGCGTGATACCCAGCGAGGTGCTCGGCAACGGCATGCCGGTGAGCGTGGTCGAGGCGCTCGCGATCGACGCGTGGCTGGGTGGAGCTCGAAGCGTCGAGATGCTCGCGGCCCGCGTGGACGAGCGCGTTCGCGAAATCGACCTGGAAACAACAGCCAGCCGAACCAACGAGCGGCCGGCTCAGGCGACGCCGGACGCTCGCGTCGTAGCCCACAAGACGATCGAGAAGCTCTTGCCGGGCATGGCGCGCCTCGGATTGATCGATTAGACGGAAGTTTCGGAGCGGATCGCATCGGGAGTCGGCGCCGGCCGACAAGCAGCCGGCTACTCCATCCGGCGCTCGAGTTCACCCGTCGAGAGCGTCGGTTCCTTGCGGCGCGCTTCGACCCACGGCTTCGGCTCGGACGGAATCAAGCGGCGTGACGGCTTCCGGGACCGTCGAGCCTGGCCAGACTCAGCCGCAGCCGGAGCGGCTTCAGCAGCCGGTTCAACGTGGCCTGCGTGGGGTTGTGCCGCGGGTGAATCGCTCGGAGAACATTCGGACTCGCCATCTGCGCCTGCTCTGCGAACTCCTTGACGCCCATCGACCGAATCACCTTCCCGAGGGCGGCCTGGATCGGAACGCCCTCGTCCATCGCCGCGAGGAGAAACTCGCGCGCGAACTCCGGGTCGTGAAGGTCTTGGGCCAGTCCTTCATTCCAGTCTCGACTGCGTCGGGCCATCTCACGTTCTCTCCAGATAGTCTCGCCAATAGTCGTGAGCGCGGCGGATGTCCTTGCCTGCGACGCCTTCGTTCCGCCGGCGAGGAGAGCACGACCGCTGTGCCGTCTCGGCCGAAGTAGATCCGGTAGCCGGGGCCGGCCATGACCCGCGCCTCGTGAACGCCGGCTCCCACGCTCTTGTGATCCCCGAGGTTCCCGGTCTCGAAACGAAGCACCCGGGCCTGGATCCGGGCTCTGACTGAACGGTCGAGCGTCGCCAACCATTGCCGGAACGGGATCTCCCCTTCGGCAGTCTCGTATTCAAGGACGCTCAGCGACATCGCGGACTACCGAGCAGATATATCACAAATGATAATATTCCAGGAGCCGGGAACGGCGCCAACGCAGGACGGCTTATGGCGCGGTGACACCCCCGCGATGGAGCTTGAGGGTGTAGATGCTGAACCGCGACAGGCGGTGGGATACGTACGCGCTGCCCGTGGTCGCGGCCAGCAGCGGGGCCAGGATTCGGTAGTCGTCCGTCATCTCCAACAGCAGGACGATGGACGTGGCCGGGGCCTTCGCCGACGCCGCGAAGAACGCGGCCATCCCCACCAGGGCATAGGCGCCCGGGCCGGTCGTCCACCCCGGAAACAGGGCGTGCGCCAGCACCCCCCAGGCGCCCCCGAGCATCGCCCCCATGTAGAGGCCCGGCCCGAAGACGCCGCCGCTTCCGCCCGACCCGAGGGTCGCGCAGTTGGCGAGAAACAACGCCGCGAACAGCCCGGCCAGCCGCCCTCCGGAGAGCCGCCCCTCGAGCGCCGACTCGACGGGGGGAAACGCCGCGCCGTAGACGTCGGGAAAACACCACAGCACCACCCCCACCAGCAGCCCCCCGGCGGCCGGCTTCAGGTCGTCGGGAAAGCGCCACGCGTTGAACCGATCCTCGGTCCTGTACAGGGCGCGCACGTGGAGCACCGCCGCCCACCCGACGAGCGCGCCCATCAGGAGGAAGAGCGGCAGCTCAGCCGCGCCGACCGGATCGTAGGCGGGCACGTTGAACGCGGGAGCGTCCCCGAGGTACTGCCGGGCCACCAGGCTGGAAACCACCGCGGTCAGCAGGACGAGCACGAGGTCGGTCCCCAACCGTCCGACGACGACCTCGCGCGAGAAGATCGCACCCGCGACGGGAGCGTTGAACGTCGCGGCCAAGCCCCCCGCGGCGCCGCAGGCGACCAGGGTGCGCAGCCGCGGGGACGCCAGCCTCGCCAGCTGCCCCACCCCCGAGCCGACGGCGGAACCGATCTGCACGGTGGGCCCGGCCCGGCCCGCCACGCCGCCGAAACCGATGGTCAGCAACGCCGCAATCGCATCGACCGTCGCCACCCGCTTGACGATCCGCCCACCGCGCCGCACCACCGCCATCATCACCAACGGCACCGCGTGGCCCCGCGCCTCCCTCGCGACCCGGTTGATCAACGGACCGGCGAGCAGACCGCCGAGCACAGGAAGCAGGACGAGATGGGCGGAGCCGAGCCCCGCGAGGGCCGACGCGACGGGGCCGCGGGCGAACCCGGCGATTTGGTCGACCAGCAGAACGAAGCCGGCCGCCCCCCAGCCGGTGAGCACGCCGACAACCACCGCGAGGACGACGAGCCAGGCCTGTCGCGAGAGAAACGGGATGCGCGCGAAGCCCTTCGTCCACCGCTGCAGCGCCCGCCAGCGCGGCGGGACGGCGTTCGCGTTCCCGCGCAACGATGCGGCAAGCGGCTCGTTCTTCATCGATCGGGGTCCAGTCACGGGAGCGAGGTCGACAGGCGCCCCGCGCTCCGGCGCTGAACGCGGCCGGGCGCGAGTCGAAACCGCGCGGGCCGGTCAACTGGCGGGCCGGTCGAGTACGCGGACCGGTCCAACGGAGCGGGCTCGTCCGATACGCGCCGGTCAACGACGCCGGCCGGTCAACGACGCCGGCCGGTCAACGACGCCGGCCAGTCAACGACGCCGGCCAGTCAACGACGCCGGCCAGTCAACGACGCCGGCCGGTCAACGGCGCGAACGGTCAACGGCGCGAACGGTCGGATTCATCGAGCAGGGCACTCACCGCGGCGTCCGCGGTGGGGCGGCAACCGCCCGCCAACGTCCGGGCCAGGAGGCCGGTGACGTTGGCCACCGCGAAGCTCAGACCCTTGAGATTCCGCTCCGGCGAGATGCCCGGGGCCGGCCGGGGATAGCCGGACGCCCGACAGACCGGCCCGCGGTCCGCGTCGGCCACCACCTCGACCGACAGCCGCGGGCAGGTCCAGTCGAGCTCGACCGCCACCACGCCGTCCAGGCTTCCCGGCAGATACCGAACGTCCTCATGACGACCCGCGCTGACGATCAGCGACCCCGCGGCCGCGGCCCGGTCCGCGGCCGCGCGCAACGCCGGAGCGTGCGCGGGATTCGCGGTGCCCAGGCTCAGGTTGATGACGTCGGCGCGCTGCCGCCACGCGGCGTCGATGCCCGCGATCAGGGTGTCGATGGACGCCGACAGGGCCCGGTCGAAGACCTTCACGATGAACAGCTCGGCCCCCGGCGCGCGTTCCCGGATGGCCGCGGCCACCGCGGTGCCGTGACCGACGCGGTCGATATAGTCGCCGCGGTTCGCCGCATCGGGCACGACGGTCAGGCCGCCCGCGACGCCGCCGACGTGCGGATGCGACGCATGGACGCCGCTGTCCACCACTGCCACCCGCACCGGCCGCACCGCGCGCGCGCCCGTCTCCCCCGCTTCAGGCGGTCCCTGGTCCATCCCTCGCGTCCTGCGCCCTGTCACGATGGCCGGACCTCGGGCTCGGCCGAGGTCCCGACGCCCAACGTGTCGAGTGCGCCAGCCGCCGATCCGGCCGTCGCCGCGCCACCGGCCCCAGGCCGCGCCACCGGCCCCAGGCCGCGCCACCGGCCCCGGTTCGACAAATCCTCCATCCACCGATCGAACTGCTCGATGCCGGCCCGATCCCCGATCCCCGATCCCCGATCCCCGATCCCCGATCCCCGATCCCCGATCCCCGATCCCCGATCCCCGATCCCCGATCCCCGATCCCCGATCCCCGATCCCCGATCCCCGATCCCCGATCCCCGATCCCCGATCCCCGATCCCCGATCCCCGATCCCCGATCCCCGATCCCCGATCCCCGATCCCCGATCCCCGATCCCCGATCCCCGATCCCCGATCCCCCCCGATCCCCGATCCCCGATCCCCGATCCCCGATCCCCGATCCCCGATCCCCGATCCCCGATCCCCGATCCCCGATCCCCGATCCCCGATCCCCGATCCCCGATCCCCGATCCCCGATCCCCGATCCCCGATCCCCGATCCCCGAGTCCGGAATCCCCGGCTCCGCAGCCCGGGCTTGCGCCCTGCGCCGGGCCCCGGCCTGACTGACCCGGTCAGGCCTCCCGGTCGGCCGCGAACAACTGCGCGAACCGGCCGCCCCGCGCCATCAGCTCGTCGGGGGCGCCGTGTTCGACGACGCGCGCGCCGTCGAGGACCGCTACCCGATCCGCGCGCCGCGCGAGGGCGGCGCGATGGGTGATGAGGATGGTCGTGCGCCCCCGCATGACCTCCTCGAACCCTTCCGCCACCCGCTGCTCCGATTCCGGGTCCAGGGCTGCCGTCGGCTCGTCGAGCACCAGCACCGACGGGGACGCCAGCAACGCCCGCGCCACCGCCAGCCGTTGCCGCTCGCCCGCCGACAGGGCCGCCCCGCGCTCTCCCACCAGGGTCGCGTAGCCGTCCGGCAACGACGCCACGAGCGCCGCCAACCCCGCCGCCGCGGATGCCGTCCGGACCTCCTCGTCGGTCGCGTCGGGGCGCGCATATCGGATGTTGTCAGCAACCGAGGCGTGGAACACCGTCGGCTCCTGCTCCACCAGCGCGACCCGCGCGCGCAGATCGCGCAGCCGGAGCGCCCGCAGATCGTGCCCGTCGAGCCGCACCGTCCCCGCGTCGGGGTCGAGGAACCGCAGCACGAGGTCGGCGATGGTGCTCTTGCCGCCACCGCTCGGGCCGACGATGGCCAGACAGGCGCCGGCCGGCGCCTTCAGGGTGACATGCTCCAGCACGGGGGCGCCGCGATCGAACGACAAGGTGACGTCGTCCAGCTCCAGCTCGCCGCGCACCGCGGGCAGCGGCGCCGCCGACGGCGGCTCCACCACCTCGGGCTCGACGTCCAGGATCTCGTGCACCCGCCCCAGCGACACCCGCACCGTCGCGAGGCTGGCGTACAGCCCCATCAGGGCCTGCACGGGACCGAACAGCCGCAGCTGATAGGCCATGAACGCCACGAGCGTGCCCAGCGTCAACGACCCGTCGATGACCCGCTGCCCCCCGTACAGGAACACCAGGGCGGTGCTGGCCGACAGCACCAGCCCGGGGAGGCCGCCCGACAGGTAGGTGGTCCATTGCATCGCCATCAGGGCGTCGATGAACCGGCCGTTCCGGCCGCGAAAACGCCGCACCTCGCGCTCCTGCGCGTTCGCCGCGACGACCAGCCGGACCGCCTGCAGGGTCTCGATGAGGAAGCTGCCGATGTCGGCGCTCCGCTCGCGCAGCACCGCCACCCGCGTCTCGAGGCGGCGCCGGTAGTGCACGAGGGCCCAGATGCTGAAGGGAATGGCCGCGGTGCCGAGCAGCAACAACCGCAGGTCCAGGTATGCCAGCATCACGACCGCCCCGATCAGGAACAGTACGTTGCCCACCCACGCCAGCACGACCTCGGACGCCACGCGCTGGATCTCGCCGATGTCGTTGTTCAGCCGCGACATGATGTCGCCGAACCGGGTCCGCGCGTGGAACCGCGGCGACAGCTGCTGCAGATGGCGGTAGAGGGCGAGGCGCATGTCGAAGAGAACGTCGGCCGACACCCGGGTGTAGCGCAGCCCGCTCCAGACGTTCAGTCCGAACCCGGCCAGGGTGACGGCGACGAACAGCAGCACGACGAGGCGCAGGGCGGAGGCGTCGCCCGCGAGAATCGCGCCGTCGACCAGGGTGCGCGAGAGCAGGGGCACCAGGAGCGAGAAGCCGGTGGACACGAGGCTGAGCACCACCACCAGGATCAACGGCCGGCGGTAGGGTCTCAGATAGGAGAGCGCGCGGCGGAAGTCCGGATCGAGCACGCGCAAGAGAATAGCCGAACCCGCCCGGGCGGCCACGATCGGGTGGCTGAACCGGCCGTGCGCCGCCCCGCACGAGGCCTTCACCAGGGCGGGCCCGCAGGACAGGGCATCCTCGATTCGGACACAATGGCGGGATGGGTGCGGAGCCGCTCGACGTCGCGGTCATCGGGGGCGGCCCGGCCGGCGCGGCGGCGGCCCGCCTGCTCGCGGCCTGGGGCCACTCGGTGCAAGTGCTGGCGAAGCCGGCCGTCGGTGACCGCACCCTGGGCGAATCCCTGCCCCCGAGCTGCCGCAAGCTGTTCGACCTGATCGGGGTGACCCCGGACGTCGAGGCGGCAGGCTTCCTGCACAGCACCGGAAACACCGTATGGTGGGGCGGACGGGATCCGCGGGCGGTGCGGTTCGCGGACGGCGGGATCGGATGGCAGGTGCGGCGCCGCGACCTCGACCGCCTGCTGCTGGAGCTCGCGGCGCGGGCCGGCGCGGCGGTGCGGACCGATGCCCTCGTGCGGCAGGTGGATCTCGCGCCCGCGGCCGGCCCGCCGGGAGCGGCGGCGTCCGCGGTGCACTACGCGGCCGGCAGCGCTGCCCGGTCTCTGGCCGCCCGGTTCGTGCTGGACTGCTCGGGCCGCGCCGGGGTCGTCGCGCGGCGCGGCTTCCGCCGGCACACGCCGGGACGCACGACGCTGGCCCTCACCGCGGTCTGGTCCCGGCCCGGCGGGTGGGGCCTCGAAGACGAATCGCACACCCTGGTCGAGAGCTACGGGGACGGCTGGGCGTGGTCGGTCCCGGTGACCCCGGAGCAGCGCTACGTCACCCTGATGGTCGACCCGCGGGTCACCCACCTGGAACGCGGCGGGACCCTCGAGCCCTGCTACGACGCAGAGCTCGCCAAGACCGCGGTGCTCGGCGCCCTGACCGCCGGGGCCGCCCGCGACACCGCGCCCTGGGGATGCGACGCCTCGGTCTACCACGCGCATACCTACGGGGCCCCCGGCATGTTGCTCGTGGGCGACGCCGGGTCGTTCATCGATCCGCTGTCGTCCTACGGCGTCAAGAAGGCCCTCGCGTCGGGGTGGCTCGCCGCCGTCGTCGTGCACACCGCGTTGACCGACCCCGGGCTGGCGGAGGTGGCGCTCGACCTGTTCAACCAGCGGGAGCGGGAGATGCACGGCGCGCTCGAGCGGCAGTCGGCGCAGTTCTTCGCGGAGGCGGCGGGCAGGCACGACCATCCGTTCTGGACCGACCGGGCCGAGGCCGGCATGCCGGAGGCTGCGCCCCTGGCGTCCCCCGAACCGGCCGTCGACGCCCTGCGCGAGGACCCCGAAGTCCTCGCCGCCTTCGACGCCCTCCGGCGGGCCCCGACGCTGCGTCTCCGGCGCGGCGACCGGCTCGGGGTCGTCCGGCGCCCCGCCATCACCGCCCGGCGGATCATCCTGGAAGACCGGCTCGTGGTCCCCGGCTGGTCCGATGCCGATGCTGATCGGGGCCTCCGGTTCCTCCGCGAGATCGATCTGGTCCGGGTCGTGGAGCTCGCGCCCCTGCACCAGCAGGTCCCGGACCTGTTCGAGGCCTACAACCGCGTCTGCCCCCCGGCCCCGCTGCCCGACTTCCTGGGCGCGCTGTCGGTGCTCATCGCCAAGGGCGCGCTGCAGGAGGGCGATCTGCCCCCCGCATGAACATGGAGCCGAGCGGCCGGCCGACGAGCCTCCAAGCCGTTTCCTTCAATCGATGGGCACGCCGCATTTGGCGGCTATCGCCTTCGCGAGCTTCTCGAAATCGCGGTAGCAGTCCTGCACGGCGTAAATGTGGCCACCCAGCGCGCCGTCCGCCGCCTTGAGATGGAACATCGGCTTGCGCGCCTCGTGAGCCATGGCCATCAGGCTCCGATAGTGCTTGAGGGTGGCGAGGCATTCGGAGTCGTCATCCGTCGAGGACACGCCGCCGCCGACCAGATCGAGCGCTTCCCTGCGATAGACGTCCGGAATCCGCTCGATCCACTTCTGGTAAGCCTGAACTGGACGACCCGAGCGCACCGCGTGCTGCATCACGACATAGCCGGCGGGCACGATGTCCGCCGACGGCAGTTCGAGATCCTCCACGGCCGGCCGGCGCTCCAGGCGATCCTGCCATGCGTTGCGCCACTCGCGCAGCGTCGGTCCGACATTGCCGAGCGCCTGGAGGGAGAAGAGATCCGGGGCGAGGGGAAAGACGACGAAGTTCGCCCCGATGATCGCGGCCCGGTTGATGGCGCCCAGATTCGGACCGACATCGATCAACGCCAGATCGGCGTTCTGCTTGTCGGCGGCGTTGAGAATCGTCCGATGGAACGCCGACTCGGTGCGAAATGCCGACTCTGCCGACTGGTCGCGGGCCAGGCAGTCCGGCCACGCCGAGGACAGCTTCGCCTCGAAGCTGGACAGCCCCAGATCGCCGACTACCAGACCGAGGTTGTCGGCAATGGGCTCGACGTGTGGTTCCCGGATATCGCCAAGACCTCTCAGGATGGGTGATACCGCACCCAGAAAGCTGTCGGGATGATCGCCGTCAGGCCACAACTGTTCGAGCCGATCCGCATCGAGGAACACGGTGCTCAGGTTCGCCTGCGGGTCGAGATCCGCGGCAACCACCGAGAATCCGAGCTCCGCGTACATCCAAGCGAGGTGGTACACCAGCGTGGTCTTGCCGACGCGCCCCTTGTTGTTGAAGAACGCGATGGTCTTCACGGCGCCTTCCGGATGGTCGCCAGGACCTGGGAGGTCTCGAACGTGAACTCCGCCTCCGGATTCCCATTCCGGCGCAACGCCTCCTGCGCGCGAAACACCCCGCGCCCGAACGCGTTGACGTACCCCAGCGTCGCCAGGGCCTCGGCCACGACCGGGTTGCGATAGTCCGTCTGGCGCGGGAAGTTCTCCGGTTCGATGTTGACGTTCGACCGCAGTTCCCCCAATCGCCGCAGCAGATCGTCGGTGACGGCAAGGCCGCTGACGGTTCCATCGTCGTGGACTCCGACGATGAGATGGCCCGGCTGTCCGTGATTGGGAAAGTCGTTGGCGAAGGCGCAGATCGCCTCGCCGAACTTGTTGGTGTTCCCCGTCGAGACCGTGAGCTCGACGCGGTCGGACTCTCCATCGGCGATCAACGCGCGCAACTGATTCGTTGTCAGCACGACCCTGCTCCGACTACAGAGTACCTCAGCGCGTCGGCGGGAAGTGCAGCTCAGCGGGTCCGCCAGTTGTCCGGGCGGCACTGCGCCGCAACTCGGGTCGACGGCCATGGCCTCACTACTCCTCGGGTCGACGAGACCGTCGCTGCGCACCTGACCTCGGACGCGGCGCCAGGCATCTGCGGCAGGACGAAACGAGCCGCCAAGCTGACAGGACGCCGCGGTATGTGCTACAAAGGGCCGTCCGCGGAGTCGACCCGATGCCACTGACCCGTCTGAAGCTCTTGTTCGGCGTACCGCTCGTCTCGCTGCTCTTGACCGGCGCCGCCGCCGCCCAGCCGGCGGAATCCGGCGGTTCCGGCATTCCCATCGACGACGAGACGGTGCGGCAGGCCTGCGGCACGTGCCACCGCCCCGACGACGCGGGCCGGATGTCGCGCATCTCGTTCCGGCGCACGACGCCCGAGGGATGGCAGCAGACCATCCGCCGCATGGTCACCCTGAACGACGTGGCGCTGACCCCGGAGACGGCCCGCGAGGTCGTCCGGCACCTCGCGACCAACCTGGGCCTCGCCCCGGCCGAGGCGCGCGCCTCCGCCTGGGAGGCGGAGCGCCGCAGCGACGACCAGCCCTACGACGATCCGGACATCCAAGAGACCTGCACGCAGTGCCATTCGATGGGGCGTGTCATCAGTCAGCGGCGGACCGGGGAGGAATGGTCGCTGCTGATGGCGATGCATCGCGGCTACTACCCGTTCACCGACTTCCAGTCGTTCAGGCGCGGCAACCCCGGTGACGGCGAGCCGCAGGCGGTCGACCGGGCGGTGGCCCACCTCTCGGAGCGATTCCCGTTCGACACCGCGGAGTGGGCGGCGTGGTCGGCGACGATGCGGCCGCCCCGCGTCGGCGGCGCGTGGCTGCTGCGCGGACACGCGCCGGGACGCGGCGCGGTCTACGGACGGATGACGATCACGCCGGTGGCGGGGGCCGAGGACGAGTTCACGACCGAGGCCACGTACACCTTCGCGCACACCGGGCAGCAGGTCGAACGCACCGGCCGCGCCATCATCTACACCGGCTTCCAGTGGCGGGGCCGGTCCATTCCCGGGGACCCGAACGGCGACGAGCTCCGCGAGGTGATGTTCGTCGAGCGCGGCTGGCGCACGATGCGCGGCCGGTGGTTCGCCGGCGGCTACGACGAGACCGGCATCGACGTCACCCTGGAGCGCCTCACCGGGGCGCCGGCGGTGGCCGGGGTGCATCCGCCTTCGCTGGCGTCCGGCGCGACCGCGACGATCCGGGTCCATGGCCAGGACCTCGCGGCGCTGCCGGCGTCGGACTCCATCGACCTCGGCCCCGGCGTCTCGGTGCTGGAGGTGACGGGGACGACCGGCGAGTGGCTGGACGTGCAGGTGCGGGTCGACGCGGACGCGGCCACCGGCGGCCGGGATCTGGTGCTCGATCGGACCGCGGTGACCAGCGCGCTGACCGTCTACGACGAGGTGCACCGCATCGAGGTGACCCCGAAAGCGGGCATGGCCCGGGTCGGGGGGGTCCGCTTCCCCAAACAGTTCCAGCAGTTCGAGGCGCACGCCTGGCACAACGGTCCGGACGGCGAGCCGGCGACGCCGGACGACCTGGACCTGGGGATGGTCGACGCCCGGTGGTCGATCGAGGAGTACGCCGTGACCATCGGGGACGACGACATCCGCTACGTGGGCGACGTCGAGCCCGACGGGCGGTTCATCCCCGCCGTCGACGGGCCGAACGTGGAGCGCAGCGGCAGCCGGAACAATGTCGGCGACGTGTGGGTGGTGGCGACGTGGCCGCCGGATGCGGGCGATGGCGGCGGGCTGCGGGGCCGCGCCCATCTGCTCGTCACCGTGCCGCTCTACCTGCGTTGGGACCCCGCCGCCGTGGAGCAACCATGAGCCTGCTGTCACAGGGAGAGTTTCATCCGTTCACCGCGGCGGGCCGGCGGTTCCTCTATCTGGTGCCGAGCGCGGCGGTGTTCGCGCTCGACGAGCCGGCGGCGGCCCTCATCGACGGCCTTGCCGAGCGGCAGGTGGCGCGCGGGGATCTCCTCGACGACGTCGGCGCGCGGTTTCCCGACACCGACCTCGCGGAGACGCTGGACGAGCTGGAGCAGGTCCACGCAGTCCGCACCGTGGCCGCCCCCCCGCCTCCGCCTCCGGCGATCATCCCGCTGACCCCGTTCCCGCTGACGACGGCGGTCCTCAACGTTACCAATCAGTGCAACCTCAGCTGCACCTACTGCTACGAGTACAGCGAGGACAAGATCGTCGACACCAAGAACGGGGCGCAACCCAAGTTCATGAGCGAGGAGACCGCCCGCCAGAGCGTCGACCTGCTGTTCAAGGAGTCGGGCGACAACCGGGTGGTGCACGTGAGCTTCTTCGGCGGCGAGACGCTGATGAACTACCCCGTCCTGAGCCGCGTCGTGCCCTATGCCCGCGAGCAGGCGCAGGCCCGGGGCAAGCACGTCGAGTTCAACCTCACCACGAACGCGACGCTGCTGACCGGCGAGATGATCGGGTTCCTGGCCGAGCACGACGTCTCGGTGACGGTGTCGATCGACGGTCCCCGCGAGATGCAGAACCGCTTCCGCGTGTTCCACGACGGGGGCGGCAGCTACGACGTGCTGCTGCCGCGGGTGCGCGAGCTGTTGCGGCGCCATACGAGCCGGCCCATCGGGGCCCGGGTGACCCTGACGTCGCAGGTCAGCGACGTCGTGAGCATCTACCGCCACCTCACCGAGGAGATCGGGTTCCAGGAGGTGGGGTTCGCCCCGGTGACGACCTCGCCGGGCCGCGACTACGCGCTCGACGGGTCGGGGTTCGACCAGATGGTCGAACAGTTCACGGCCCTCGCCGACGAGTTTCTCGAAGCGGCGCTGGCCGGGAAGCACCACGGGTTCTCGAACGTGAGCGAGACCCTCGAGGAGATCCACAAGGGCGCCAGCAAGGCCTATCCGTGCGGGGCCGGCCTGGGGCTGGTGGGGGTCGCCACCGGCGGCGACGTCGCCCTGTGCCACCGGTTCGCGGGCTCGGACGAGCACAAGCTGGGCACCGTCACCGACGGCATCGACCGGGAAGCCCAGAACGCGTTCCTGGAGCGTCACCATCTGGCGAACAAGACCGACTGCCACACCTGCTGGGCCCGCCCGCTGTGCTCGGGCGGGTGCTATCACGAGGCGCACACCCGGTACGGGACGAGCGCCCAACCGAACCTGCACTACTGCGAGTGGATCCGGGGGTGGACCGATGTCTGCCTGCGCGTCTACGGTGAGCTGGCGGCACGGAACCCCCAGTACCTGCGCCGGTTCGACTGAACGGCGGTGAGACGATGAGACACCTGAGAGCGATCAACCAGAAGGCCGCCCGCGTCGAGCGGACGGTCACCGCGCCGCCGCCCGATGCGTCCCCCGCCGGGGACGTCGTCGCGCTGCAACAGGGCTCGGGTCCGCCCCAGCAACCGGAGGGGCCGCACATCCCGCTGGGCTGCTCGCTGGTCTTCCAGCCGGGCTGGGAGGCGGACCGCAACGGCGGCACGGCCGGGCTGTGCCAGCCGGTCGAGCGCGATCTGTTCGACTGCCACCGCGGCTGCTTCTGGCCCGCGCACGTCCCCGACCAGCTCAACCACACCCCCGACTGGACCGGCAAGTGCGCCGCCGCCCAGAAAGACTGGCGCAACATCGACCTGATCTTTCCGTAGGGAGTCTGCGCCGCGGAACGGCGCTGCCTCCAGCGAGGAGGCGCTGCCTCCAGCGAGGAGGCGCTGCCTCCAGCGAGGAGGCGCTGCCTCCAGCGAGGAGGCGCTGCCTCCAGCCGTAGGCGCTGCCTCCAGCCGTAGGCGCCGATTCCGGCGGAGGCGTCGGGGCGGACAGGAAGCGCTGACTCCGCGGGCGCCGCCACCGAGTGCAGGCGCCGGCTCGTGGCGAGTCGGTTGGAGAGCGGCAACGCCTCTGGGCGACGGAGCCGCACGCGACGATTTCCGGGCCAGGAGCCCGTCCCTCGTTCGGGAGACCTCGACCCATGCGCAAGCTGGCCTGCACCTTCGCAATCCTGAGCATCCTGCCCGTCGGCGCCCTGGCCCAACCCGCAGCCGGGCTGACGGGCGGCGACGGCACCTTCTACGTCGGCGCGTTCCCCAACCGCATCTACGTCATCGACGAGGCGACCGAACAGGTGGTCGACACGATCGAGATGACCCTCGGGGGGCCGCCGAACGACATGCGGATGTCGGCCGACGGCTCCCGCATGTACATGCGCGACCGGACGTTCGAGCAGATCGAGGTGATCGACCTCGAGACGAGGAGCACCATCGACACCTTCACCCTGAGCGAGGGCACGACGCAGGTGCGCATCCGGAGCATGGTGGTGTCGCCGGACGACCGCTACGCCGTCATGCTCGCCGACACCGCGACGAAGCAGATCGACCGGTTCGAGATCGCCCCGCGCCGGCTCCTGCAGGTGGATCTGAGCTCGCACGAGATCATGCTGGAGATCCCGTGGCCGGACGGCGAGGAACAGACCGGCGTGAGCATGCTGTTCTCGCCGGACGGAGGACTGCTCTACCTCTTCGGGGAAGAGATCATCGCCCTCGACACCGACTCGTTCGAGGAGGTCGATCGGTGGGAGCTGTCGAGGATCGAGGCGCCGGCCCTGGAACGGTTCAGCTTCGGCTTTCGCGTCGACCCGAACGAGGAGCCGGGCTACTTCACGAGCCTGTTCCGCGTGCAGGACCCGGTGCAGAACCGGCGCCTGATGGGGGTGGCGCGCATCAACCTCGCCGAGCGCGACGTCGACTTCTATACCCTCGGCCCCGACCAGCCGCTGTCCTCGTTCTCGCTCGCGCCCGGGCGGACCAAGGCCTACGCGATTTTGAGACGCATCGGCCACTACGAGTTCTGGACCTTCGACCTCGAAGGGCGCCGCGTCGAGCAGCGCGAGGTCATCGAGGGCCGCCCGCGCATGTCGCTGGCCGTGAGCACCAACGGCCAGCTCATCTACGTCCACCAGGCGGGCGCCACCATCGACCTCTACGAGGCGTCCACCTACCGCTATCTCCGCACCATCGACCTCGACGGCGACATGACGAACCTGTTCCTCGTCCCGAACTGAGACATCCACCTCATCCACGCGCACTATGTCCCTCAGGCTCCCTCCTCAACCCGGTTCCAAAAGGTATGCCCCAACAACACCCCCCCCCACTCTACCCATCGGTCGACCCAAACCCACCCGCCCCTCGCCGCGACTTCCTCAATGACCCGCCCTCAACCACCTCCGTCTCCAACGTTGTCCGAACCGCCAACTGCCCAATCCGCATTCCCCGCTCCACCCTCACACTCTTCTGCCCATGATTAATCAGAATCACCCCAACCTCCCCTCGATAGCCTCCATCTATTGTCCCTGGCCTATTCACTACCGTCACACCAAATTCACGCGCCAACTCTGGCTGTATTTGTTTAGCGGGTGATTTTCTCAATAAACACCGGCTGAAACGGGCCTCGGACGCGAAAGTTCCATCGCCGCGACGAGGTTGCCTTGACGGATCTCGCGTTCCCACGGATCGGCTCCTCCGTTACGATGCCATGACGCGAAAGTGGACGCAAGCGCACCCACATCGGCCTGCGGCGAGGTCCGGCGGCGCCGGCGCCATGCGGTCGGGACACCCGCGGCGCCGGTCCGACTGCCCAACCCGTAGAGGCAGTTGCGCCACACGGGTCCCGGCGTGCTCGTTCGGACGTTGCCCGCCTATGCGGGCGGCGGAAGCCCAAGGACTTCGGGGACGACGGGAGCGGGGGCGCGCAACATCGTGGCGATCAGCGGCGGCAGGTCGAGGTCACGTTGGCGGGCGGTGCGCACGACACTGGCCAGCACCTGCTGGGTGTCGGCGCCCTTGCGAGTGCGGTTGCCGCCGCACACCTTGCGGATGACCACGGCGGGCCGGATGGCCTGTTCGGCGCGCCAGTTGGTGGCGTCGAGCGAGGGGTCCCACAAGAAGAGGAACACGGCCGGGAATTCGGTGGCCAAGTGGTTGGCGAAACGCACCGCGTCTTCCAGCCGCGGGGGCGCGTCGACGAGCCGGCCGAGCCGGGCGATGAGTCGACCGCGGGCGGTTGCCATACCGTGCTCACTCAGTTCTCCCGCGTTGCAGCGGTCGCGCAGGTCGAGGCCGGCCTGCAGGGTCGCCCGCACCTCGGCGGCCCAGAAACTGTCGGGATGATCCCCCAGCAGTTCCTTGCAGCGTTGCAAGAGGTGGTTCACACAGGATTGGTGCTGGGCGTCGCGGTAGCAGCGATACGGCGCCCACCCGTCGCGCACGAGCACCCCGGCGTAGTCGGTCCCGAGCACGGTGGCGGTGTCGGCGAACCCGCGGCCGCGGCAGATGGCGTAGACGGTCGTGTCCGGGGTGGCGTACGCCCAGAGCCAGTGCGGCTTGCCGCCGATGCCCCAGCCGGTTTCGTCCGGGCGTGACGACGGGACTGTTGCGGACCTGCTCGCGCAGTTCGGCGTAGGCCGGCGCGGCGTCGCGGGCGGTGCGGTGCAGCAGATGGGCAAGGCCACCCGGCGTGACCCGCAGGTTGAAGTGGGTCCGCAGCAGGTCGGCGACCTTGACCAACGGCACCCCCATCCTCGTGTGCAACTCCACGACCAGCGCCACGACGCCGGGGCCGAGCTGGACGCCGGCCGCGCCCAGCGCGTCGGAGGTCTGCAAGGCGTGGCGGCCCCTGCACACGCCGCCGGCACTGCGAGCAGTGGCCGACCTCGATGTCGAAGCGGCGCACGACCGGGCGCACCTCCGGCAGTTCTTCCTGATGACGCCACCCGGGCCACCTCGACCGCCCCGCCGCAGTCCGGACACGTCGTCGGCGCGGGAGCCTCCCAGGACTCGTCGGCGTGCGCCGGGACCGGGCGGCAGGCCTTCTGCCCGTAGCGTGCACCGGGCCGCCGTCCGGGCCGCCTGCCGCGGCCTTGCGGCCGCTCCTTGGCGAACGGGGCGGCTTGCCGGCGTGCCGCCCGGCGCTCCGTCGACAACTGCTGCTTCAGATGCTCGATGTCGCGTTTCAGGCGGTCGACGTCACGTTTCAGGCCGTCAACGTCACGCTTCAGGCGGTTGTTGTCGCGTCTCAGGCGGTTGTTGTCGCGTTTCAGGCGGTCGTTGTCGCGTTGCATTTCCTCGCGACGCGACTCGTCCTGTTGCTCGATGCCCCCGCCCCGCCGACCCCGCTCACGTCAAGGGGGCTCCTGGCGGTCAAACACGCGGCGCAACAGGCCCATGCCCCCTTTATCGGCGCCGCGTACCAGATCTGCACCCAATTGCGCCGATTTTCTTGCTATGACCCGCTAAATGAAGACCTCTGGCGCAGGCCGAATTTGCCCTTCCGTCCCATCCGGAAGTTCCAAAAGCGACACCCGTCCCAACCAACTTCGCCTCACCCGGATCTATTACCGCACACTCCCCAGCAAACAAATCCAGTAAGCCTGAGCCGAGCCGTCCCCCACTCGGCAGACGCACCCCCTTCCGTAGCCCCCTTACCTTCACGATCCTCCGGCCCCCCTTCGCCAATCTCTCACCTACCTCCCCGCACCCCGCAGCCTAAAGAGCTCATATAGACACACCCTCGATGTGCCCCGCGTCCTCTCCGCCTTCCTAACCCTGGTACCTTCCTGGACTCAACAACCGCCCCACCGACATCTGGTCGCGCAACGCAGTCTCTCGCTTCACCCCATCTACGCTCCAACTCACCCTCCATCTGTCGCCATCCAAAAATCGCGCAAACTCCACATCCCTACATCTACTCTGTATGTCGTCCGAATGGCCACTTCTCTCTTCCTCAGACGTACCGGTAATGTACAGACTTCCCGGTTCCGGCTCCAACGCACCGACTCCGTCCAATACGCTTGTAAACACCGGTCCGTCAGTCGGAGCCATAGAACTCCCCAAAAAGAGCCATCTGCTCAAAGGAAGCGCTACATCCCCAACACGGTGCTGCCGACCCAAAATAGAGCCGACCGCACTAGACGTGTCCCGCGCCAAACCCACCCTGGGTGGTCCAGCGCCTGTTGAAGCTTCTCTTCTATAAGCAAGTTCTCAGCCTCCGCGCGGCATCCAAGTACAAAAACCTCCAACGGGTGCGCTTGGCCCAGCCACCTCTCCGCTTCCGTTCCCAAGTCCGTCCGATCTCGCAAAGCCGCTTGGGTACGCCTCGCCGCCGCTTGAACGCCTAGCTCTTCTGCCTCCCCTTCCGCCGATAGTTCCGGCAGCAGGCTCTCCAACCTTGGGACCGCTGAGCTCCCGACCAAAACCTGCCGCAGCCGCTGTTCACAGACCTCCCTCGCAAACTCCGTAAAGCGCCCCCCCAGCTCTTCGGAAATATTGATTAGTTTATAGTCCGCCGGCGCTACCAACCGTTCAAAGTCGTTCAGCGTCGATCTCTCCCGGAAACCCAGTTCCCTAACGCCCACCTTAAAGGAGTATAGTTCACCGCAATGTTTAATTAGCGTATTGGCGACTCGCTGTTGATATCCGTCCAGGTTTTCGTATTCATCAATCAAGAAAAAGAACGGCAAATTAGAAAACTGGGGAAGCTTCTTCACCTCCCGCATCAGCGCATCAATCGGTCCCCCCTGCATCGACAAGAAAGGCAGTTCTTTGTGGTCCGCGACGTTATTTATCGCCGCCTCAAAGGTCACTCTCGCAAGTTGCAGCTGGTCGCTAAGTGCCTCCAGATTCCCGGGTGACTCCAAGCGCAGCGCAGCCGCCGTCGACCGTAGAGCCCTTTCGTCCACCCTTGGTTCGTCGGGATTCTCTTTCGAGTACCACTCCAAGAAGCCTACGATCAGTTCACAAAACTCCCAGATTCACGTAGTGGCCAAACATTCGCACCCATGCTGTGGACTCCAGCTCTGGGCCTGCGAACGCGCGAACTCTGTTTGTATTTATTCGGTAGTACAACCCAACGAACGGCCACGCCCCGCCCCGGCTCGAGGTGCTTCGATGTAAAGCGGCTTGGCCCTTGGTACGACAGGCACCGAAGAACCGTGGTTTTGCCCGTTCCGCGCCCACCTTCCAAAAAACATGGATGAGAAGTCGTCAGCTGTGGAAAATATGACGGCTCGCTAAACAACTCGAATACACGCTCGTTCAGCCATTCCGCTCGATAGCCCGAAAACAAATCCGCCAACTGGCTGTGGTATGCGCGCCGCTGATCTTCCTTCATTATATCTACCTCCTACGGACCAGTGGCGTCCAACTGTTGCGATTCCAATAGTAGAGTGGCAATGTTGCGTCAGGTACGCAGTGGTAAAACGCCAAAGGCAACGCCAGGTTTCCAAAACCGTCCCAGTTGGGGCCCAACTCATCAACGATTCCCGCTCGTTGACTCACATCTTTCAAAAACCGACTCGCATCCGCCTTCAGACCGTCAGGCCATAGCGTGCACTTCGGCGACGTCAAGCTGTAATCCTCGCCCAGCACGTGCGCTGGTAACATCGTCAAACCCGGACAATCCGCAGCAATCTTCACGAGGCCATCGTGCGTGGTAATTGGCGGTATGTAGTATACGCCCTCGCGATGGGCCGGCGCGGTGGAGAATGAACCGCCGGAGACCGGGCCGGTCGAGTACTGCCGGTGCCAACAGATCGTTGTTTGTTGACCGCTCCCTACGAAGTCGTCAACTAGCAGTACTGGCTCTCCTCAAACGAGTGTGGGTAGGTTGAGGCGCGATCGGCGGGTCGGCGAGGGGTGCTGGCCAGCGCGGGCGGCCTCGGAATTGACCGCTCCTGGCGTGCACCTGACCGGCGACGGGCGTGGCGCACCGTGGCGGGGACAGGTCAGAGCGGAGTAGCTGCGGGCCGGACGGCGTGTCAACGCGCTACGCGCGTCCTTCGCTGCGCTGCGGCCCTTCGGGTGACACACCGTCCGTCCCTCCGCTCAAGCAGCAGATATGGGCCTTGCGGCCCGGCCTGGACGGGGGCGTCCCGGCCTCCACGACAACGCGGAAAAGCGCGACGGCTGGCGGTTTGGGGATAGACGCTGGCTGATTGCCCCAACGGCCACCTCGGGTCCCGGCGCCGGCGGTGGACACCCGTTGGGCAGGGCCAGCGTGTTGTCGGGGCTGCGTGCGTCCGTCTCGCTTGGCGGAAGCGGTTGCAAACGCAAGGGGCTTCCTGGTCTCATGGGCGTGTACCACCACGACCCGCGAGGAGGAGAGCCCCATGCGTCTGACTACGTTACTACGGCGGCTGTTGGGTGTCACGCAGATGTACGTCAAGCAGGTGGAAATGGCCGCCGACGGTCCGTTGACGGTGTCGGTGGAGCCGTCGTGGCGGCGTTCCCGGTGCGGGACGTGCGGGAAGCGGGCGCCGCGGTATGACCGGCAGCCGGCGCGCGAGTGGCGGCATCTGTCCTGGGGCCGGATGCCGGCGTGGCTGCGGTATGCGCCGTGGCGGGTGTCGTGCCGGCGTTGCAGCGCGGTGAAGGTGGAGCAGGTGCCGTGGGCGCGCGGCAGCAGCGTGTTCACGTCGGGGTTCGAGGAATTGGCGGCGTATCTGGCGCAGGTGACGGACCGGACGGCGGTGAGCCGCCTGCTGGGGATATCGTGGGTGACCGTGGGCAGCATCGTGGAACGGGTTGTGGCTCGGCGGCTGGACGGGGCTCGGTTCGCCAAGCTGCGACGAATCGGCGTCGATGAGTTCAGCTACCGGAAGCGTCACCGCTACCTGACGATCGTGGTTGACCATGACGAGCGTCGGGTGGTGTGGGCGGGGCAGGGGCGCAGCGCGGAGACGCTGGGGGCCTTCTTCGAGCAGTTGGGACCTGGTGGCTGTGCGCGGATCGAGTTGGTGACGGCGGACCTGGCGTCGAGCTGGCAGAAGGCGCTGAGGGCGTGGGTTCCGCACGCGCGGGTGGTGTTCGACCGGTTTCACGTTGAACGGCTTGCGGCGGATGCGGTTGACGAGGTGCGGCGTTCGGAGCAGCGGCGGCTGGACCCGGAGCCGGAGAATGCGAAGGCGCTCAAGGGGACGCGCTATGCGTTGCTGAAGCACCCGGCGCGGCTGAAGCCTGGTGAGGCCCGGCGTCTGGAGACGTTGCGTCGTGAGAACCGGGCGCTGAACCGGGCCTACGAACTGAAGGAGTACCTGGCGACGATCCTGGGGCAGGCGACGCCCGAGGATGGGCCGGCGCTGCTCGATGAGTGGCTGGAGTGGGCTGCGCGGTCCCGCCTGACGCCGTTCGTGAAGCTGGGGCGTACGATTCGGAAACACGCGGAAGGCGTCCTGGCGTATCTGGACACGAAGATGACGAACGGTCCGGTGGAGGGCATCAACAACAAGCTGCGGGTGATCGCGCGTCGCGCCTATGGCTTCCACTCGCCCGGCGCGTTGATCTCCATGCTGTTCCTCTGCTGTGGAGGCATAGAACTGGCGCCGCCGCTACCCACACGCATTCGAGGAGACTCCTAAAAGGCGGGTTCAAAAGCAAGAGACAGGCCGAATTCCGTATGTTCTTTAGAGCGCAGCAGGAACGGCGCGACCGTACGCTACGCAGGTCGCAGCGTCCCACCGTCCAGGAAGGACGTAGTCCCCCCAAGCGCCGGATCGCTCTCGAATCGATATCCGTGGCTACGAACGTCGCCATGGGCCACACCTGTTCGGCCGCGAGCAGAAGGTCTCCATTGCCGGCGGCGAGGTCGGCGATGAGTTTGGGGCGTACCTCACTGGGTGCTTTTACCAGTGACGCCGCGAGCGCCGAGGGGGTGTAATGGGTATCCACGTTGGCGCACTCGTCGACCCGTTCTGGTGGTCCTCGGCAGAAGGGCACCGACCAGCGCCGAGGTCATACCTTTCGGCGCGGCCGGACGCTATCTTACACGAGTTGGGTGTTGAGCCCGAATTGACTTCCTGGCCCGCCGCGGGGGCGGCGGACGAGGGTCCTGCCGTTGGCGGCTTCGAAGAGGAACCCCTGCGGGGTTGCGGCACCGAGAGGGAACTGTCAGTGGACACAACGTTCTGGCCGGACCGCGGGCTGCCCACCTGGTCGGCAGCGAGGTCATCGCCCTCGACGCCCATTGGTTCGAGGGGCTCTACCGCTGGCAGCTGTCGTTGGCCGGGGCGGGCGACCTCGGTCGGTTCAGCTTCGGCTTCCAGGTGGACCGCGACGAGGACCCGGGCTACTTCGCGAGCCTCTTTCGGTGGGGGACCGGTGCAGAACCGGTGTCTGATTGGCATCGCCCGCATCAACCTCACTGAGCGGCACGTCGACTCTCGCACCCTCAGACCGGACCCGCCGCTGTCCTCGTTTGCCCTCGCACCGGGTGGGGGAGGGCCTACACGGTCCTTGACAGGGCATCGGCCACTACGAGTTCTGGATCTTCCAACTCGGGAGGGCGCGTCGAACGGGGCCGGGTAGTCGAGCGGGGCCCGGGCACGTCGCTGGCCGTGAGCACCAACGGCCCAGCTCATCCGCCATCGGCCAGACGAGCGCCACCATTGACCTCCACAAGGCGTCGACCTACCGCTATCTCCCACCATCAGCCAGGATGGCGACCTGACCAACCTGTTCCTCGTTCGAACCGGGCGCCCGGAACGGGCTCGTGACCTTCGGGACGACCGTTCGTTCTGTGGCACCCGTGGCGGCTCCGATTCCGGTATCGCGACGGAGCCTCAGGTGTCTACGCTAGAATCCGAACGTGAGTTCCACCGCGCCTTCGGTCCCGGGGGTGCCACCGTCGGTACCGGAACCCTTCCGTGCGTCGATCGTGGCCGCCGCCGAGGCTTGGCGCACGCTCCTCGGGCCCCGCCTGCGCTCGCTGGTGCTTTTCGGCTCGGTGGCCCGCGGCCAGAGCACGGCCCGCTCGGACATCGACCTGCTAGTGGTCGCCGCGGGCTTCCCGCGCAGCCTCGTCGAACGCCGGCGCCCCCTCCTCGCGGCGTGGTCGCGGGCACGTGCCCGGCACGCACTGCCGGCCGTCGACTGGAACCTCGTGACCAAGACGCCGGAAGAGGCGCGGTTCCACAGCCCGCTCTACCTCGACATCGTCGAGGACGGCATCCTGCTCGTCGACCGCGGGCAGTTCTTCGAGACGGTGCTCGACGCCATGCGCGCCCGCATGCGCGAGCTCGGAAGCCGGCGCGTGTTCCTCGACGACGGAAGCTGGTACTGGGACCTGAAACCCGATTTCCGGTTCGGCGAGGTGGTCGAGATATGACCAGCTCGCGCATGGGACGCCTCTACATCGAGGAAGCCGCGAGCCGCGTGGAGCTGGTTCGCCTCGCCGTCGAGCGCAGATTGTCGGCCACCGTCGTCCGCGAGGCGCAGGAGTGCGTCGAGCTGTTCCTGAAGGGCGCCCTGCGCCTCGTCGCGGTCGAGCCGACCCGGACCCACGACGTCGCCGAGCTGCTGCGCCGCGAGGCGGCGCGTTTTCCCGGGTGGTTCCGGGCGGAGGTCGATCGCCTGGCGACCATCTCCACGGAGATGGCCGGCGACCGCGGCATCGCGTTCTACGGCGACGAGCGCCAGAACCTCGCCCCCCGGGACCTCTTCGACGAGTCGGACGCCGAACGGGCGGCGAGCAACCTCGAGTACGTCGCCGAGCTCTGCAACCGCCTCCTCGAGACCGTGCGCGACTGACGGCAGCGATAACGGACCCGGGACGGCGGGATTCCCCGATCCGGAGCGCGCCTGCTCGTTCACGATACGCGTTCATTCCCAACGCATTCTCGTGACCGTGCATGCCTTTCGTCCTCGGCGGACGAACAGGCCATGCAAGGGCGCGGTCATCCTCTCGGGGCGTGCATCACCCGAGGAAGCGCGGGGCGATCAGCAGCACGAGGGCCGGGACGACGGTGACGGCGATGAAGTCCATCAACAGGCCGTAGCGGATCATGTCGGTGATGCGGACCCGGCCCGAGGCGTAGACGATGGCGTTCGGCGGCGTCGACACCGGCAGGGCGTCGGCCACCGACGCGGACAACGCCGCCGCGACGACGGGGATGATGGGGCTGACCCCGGCCGCCGCCGCGATCGAGATGACTATCGGCACCGCGATGTTCGTCGCCGCGGTGTTCGACATCGTCTCGGAAAGCACCACCGTGAACAGGGCGGCCGCGAACGTCAACGTGACGAGTTCGCTGGTCGGCGCGAGTCCGGTGATGCCCTCGCCCACGACCTGGGCCAGGCCCGTCGAGGCCGCCAGCCCGCCCATGGCGAGTCCGCCGCCGAACAGCAGGATGGTTCCCCAGTCGATCTGGGCCGCCTGCTTCCAGGTGATGGTGGTGGGCTCGGTCGGGCTGTTGGGCAGCAGGAACAGAAGCACCACGCCGGCGAGCGCCGCCACCGCTTCCGGCACGCTGGCCAGCACCGAGCTCGCCACCGGATGATCCGTACCCAGCACGAGGGCCAGCAGGCCGGGGCCCACCCACAGACAGACGGTGACCCCGAACGCGATCACGGCATTGATCTCGCCGCGGCGCCACGGCCCGAGGGCCGCCTTGCGCTCGGCGATGATCCGGTCGGTGCCCGGAATCTCCTCCATGCCGGTGTTTCCGACCCAATTGAGGTAGACGAAGACGATCGCCATGAGCACGCACACGATGGGCACCGAGAACAGCATCCACTGCACGAACGTGATCCGGACGTCGAGCTGCTCGCTGAGCATCCCCACCGCGATCAGGTTCGGGGGGGTGCCGACCGGCGTGGCCATGCCGCCGCGCGAGCAGCAGTACGTCGTCATCAGCATCAGCGCGGTGCCGTACTTCTTCGGGACATCCGCCGTCGACTCCATGAATCGAATCAGCGACACCCCGAGGGGCACGAGCATCGCGGCCGTCGCGGTGTTGCTCATCCACGCCGACAGGCCGGCGGCCAGCAGGCCGTAGGCGAACAGGATGCGCGTCGGCCGGGCCCCGATGATGCGCAGCGAGAGGACCCCGAACGCCACCCGCTCGTTCACGCGGTGGACGAAGAGGGCCTGGGCCAGGATGAAGCTGCCGATGAACAGGAAGATGGTGGTGCTGGCGAACGGCCGGAAGGTCTGGGCGGCCGGCGCCACCTGAAGGAAGATGGCCAGCGTCGGTCCAAGGAGAGCGGTGACGGCCAGCGGCAACGCTTCGGTAATCCAGAACACGATGACCAGCGCCATGACCGCCGCGAGCCGATGCCCCTCGGGAGTCAGGGATTCGAACGGCAACGCCAGGACCAGCAGGAAGGCCAGTGGTCCGACCACCAGGCCGATCTTCCGCCGCTTCTCGTCGAACCGGGTTTCGGCGGCGCTCTTGACGGGCCGGGATAGCGGCTCTGATGTCATAAGCTCGTGGATCTATCACACTTCGAGGCCGCGTCAAAGCGGCTCCGGCGGCGCCGCCCTCGGGCGGGCCGCCGGCCGGGCGATTCGGAGAGGCCCGGCGGCGGCATGCGATCGGCGGGGCCGCGCCGGGACGTGATATCCTTGGTGGACAATTTCCGGCTCTCGACGAGGAAGGTGCCTTGTGATGGATCATACGGTGTTCGCGTTTATCGGCACACTTGGTGTTCCCGAGTTGATCATCATTTTTCTGATCCTGATGCTCATCTTCGGCGCCAACCGTCTGTCCGGGCTCGGCCGCGGCATGGGCCAGGCCATCCGCGGGTTCAAGGATGAGATGGGCTCGAAGGAGAAATCGGCCGAAGCCGAGCCGCCGCGCGACGCCTGACCCGCCCGTGGGCGCGGCGTACGGGCGGCAATGGCCCGTACGCAAGAAGGGCCGGCGCAGCCTGCGAGGCACGCCGGCCCTCGAACCTCCAAGCCCCACCGGGAAACCGGCAGGCACCCGGGAGCGCTAGTCCAGACCGAGCTCCTGCATGTGCTCCACCAGATCCCGACCCGCCGTCGACGGATTGACCCGCTTGTCGATCTGCAGGATTCTGCCGTCGCCGCCGATGATGAAGGTCCAGCGGGACGGCCACCCGCGTCCGCCGCGGGCCACCACGCCGTAGGCCTCGGCGACCTCCCGGGTGGGATTGCTCAATAGAGGAAAACCGGAATCGAGTGACTCCGCGAACTCCTGGTTCGTCCGGGGGTCATCGACGCTGATCATGAAGTACGCCATGTCGATGGCATTCAACGCGTCGCTGGATTCACGCAGCGACCTGCACTGGGCCGTTCAACCGCCGGTAAACGCCTTGGGGAACCAGGCCAGCACCACCGGCGTACCCGCATAGTCGGACAGGCGGTGGGTCTTGCCGTCGGTGCCCGGCAGACTGAACGCCGGCGCCTTGTCGCCGACCTTCAGGGGCTGGGCGACCGCTCCCCCGACGCCCACCACGGCCACGGCCACCACGACCATGACGCAGAGCGCGACGAGCATTCTCATTCTCTCCTGCTCCTCGAACAACGACGCTTCCGAAGTGAACGCCGCATCCTATCACGTCCGGTCCGCGCGCTCGGGCGCAGCCGCGGCCGGCAAGGCGTCGCTCCCGGGCTCGAGCACCCCGATATACGGCAGATGCCGGTACCGCTCGGCATGGTCGAGCCCGTAGCCGACCACGAAACGGTCGGCGATGGTGAACCCGACGTGCTCGATGTCGACCTCGACCCGGCGGCGCGACGGCTTGTCGAGCAGGGTGACGGTGCGGAGGGAGCGGGGGCCCCGGGCGCGCACGGTGTCGATCAGCAGAGACAGGGTCCGCCCGGTGTCGACGATGTCCTCGACGATGAGCACGTCGCGGTCCGCGACGTCGTCTTCGAGGTCCTTCACCAGCCGCGGCGGCGTGGACGGGCGCGTGCCGGACCCGTAGCTCGCCAACCTGACGAAGTCGACGGTGACGGGCCGGACGAACGCCCGCATCAGGTCCGCGAGGAAGACCACCCCGCCCTTGAGGACCGACACCAGGTGCACTTCGCAGCCGTCCGCGTAGCCGGCGCAGATCTCCAACGCGAGCTCACGAACCCGCTCCTTGATCCGGTCGGGCGTGAACAGGACTGCGGGTGCCGGTCCGTGGACCATGCGCGAAGCGGGTTGAAAGGTGAAAGCCGGAAGTGGTGGGCGCTAGTGGATTCGAACCACTGACCCCCGCCGTGTGAAGGCGATGCTCTACCACTGAGCCAAGCGCCCACTCCGAGGTCGGCGGCCTATTGTACCTCACTCCGACGACCGCCAGCCAGGAGCCCGTGGTGAGCCGCACGGGCTCTTGCCACGGGCTCCTGCCCCGGCAGAATCAGGGCACGGCCTCCAGCAGGGCCCGCAGCATGCGGGCATAGCTCGCGTCGGCCTCCCCGTGCTCCGCCGTCGCGGCGTCGGTGAACCGCACGACGCTCCCGGCGACGTTCGCGCTGTCGCCCGGCGCCCCCGCCTGCAGGCCGTCGGCGCCGACGTCGGTCACCAGGACCTTGCTGGCGGCTATCGACGCCATGTTGAGGTCCATGTAGACGTCCCGATAGCTGCCGGCGGCCAGCTTCTGCTCGACGTAGATCGAGGGGTCCATGCGGGCCGACACGACCATCAGCTGTCCCGGAAAGCGAAGGGCCGCCACGAACCGGTCGTCGCCTTCCGGGCCTGCCGGGTCCCGGGCCGCGATGCTGTCGAGTTGCGCACCCTCGAGGGCGGCCGCCAACTGCCCTGCCAGCGACGCCGACTCCGGGCCCTGCGCCCGGGACGCGGCGCCCACGATGAGCACCGTGACCGCCGCAACCACCGCCGGTCTCGCTACACACCGAACGTATCTCAGCATGTGCCCTCCTATGCAGTGAACAGTCTCTCGTCCTCCTCCGTCGACGCCAGCGCCGACGACGCCGGTCCGGAAATCGTCGCCGAACGCGACCGCAGGGTCGCGCTGCGGCCTCCGCTCACCGCCCAACCCACCCTCCAGGGAGTCGGCGCCTCCTTGAAGAAGGGGCGCCGTTCTGCGGCGCAGACT
Source organism: Vicinamibacterales bacterium (assembly GCA_965206705.1). GTDB lineage: Bacteria > Acidobacteriota > Vicinamibacteria > Vicinamibacterales > UBA8438 > JAJEEA01. Next base: position 242,734 of record CBDBKJ010000006.1, read on the forward strand.
CCTGGCTCCGATTCTACACCTAGTAGGCGCCCCGAAAACGAGCCCGTCAGGACAGCGCAAAGCCGGGACTGCGCAACGTCCGGATCTTGTCGCGCAACGCCGCCGCGCGCTCGAACTCGAGGTTCGCGGCCGCCGCCCGCATCTCCGTCTCCAGCCCCCGCAGATGGGCATCGAGCTCGGCCTGGTTGGCGAACGTCTCGGCCGTCTCGCGGACCGCCGGCACCGTGACGTAGTCCCGTTCGTACACCCCCGACAGGACTTCGTCGATGTCCTTCACGATCGATTCCGGCGTCAGCCCGTGCTCCCGGTTGAACGCCTCCTGCAGCTCGCGGCGGCGCTGCATCTCGTCGAGCGCGGTCCGCATCGAGTCGGTGACGACGTCGGCGTACATGATGACGAGTCCGTTCACGTTTCGGGCGGCCCGGCCCGAGGTCTGGATGAGCGAGCCGGACGACCGCAGGAAGCCCTCCTTGTCGGCGTCGAGAATCGCCACCAGCGACACCTCCGGCAGGTCGAGGCCCTCTCGCAGGAGGTTGATGCCCACCAGCACGTCGAACACCCCGCGCCGCAGATCGCGCAGGATCTGCACCCGCTCGAGGGTCTCCACCTCGGAGTGCAGATACCGCACCTTGACCCCGAGCTCCTGGTAGAACTGCGTCAGGTCCTCCGCCATCCGCTTGGTGAGGGTGGTGACCAGCACCCGCTCGCGGCGCTCGGCCCGCTGCCGGATCTCGTGCAGCAGGTCGTCGACCTGCCCCTTCACCGGGCGGATGTCGACCACCGGGTCGATCAACCCGGTGGGGCGAATGATCTGCTCGACGACCACCCCCTGGCTCTGGGCGAGCTCGTACGATCCGGGGGTGGCCGACACGAAGACCACCTGGCCCACCCGGCTCTTCCATTCGTCGAACGTCAGCGGACGGTTGTCGAGAGCCGAGGGCAGGCGGAACCCGTGCTCGACCAGCATCTCCTTCCGCGAGCGGTCTCCGTGAAACATGCCGCGCACCTGCGGGACCGTCTGGTGGCTCTCGTCCACGATGGTCAGCGCGTCCGGCGGCACGTAGTCGAGCAGGGTCGGAGGGGGCTCGCCGGCGGCCCGGCCCGTCAGATGCCGGGCGTAGTTCTCGATGCCGTGGCAGTAGCCGATCTCGCGCATCATCTCGAGGTCGAACATCGTCCGCTGGTGCAGCCGCTGCGCCTCGAGCAGCTTGCCCATCGATTCGAGCTGGCCGCGGCGCTCGACGAGCTCCGCCTTGATCGACTCGACCGCCTCCAGGGTCCGCGCCTTCGGGGTCACGAAGTGCGATTTCGGATACACCGCGAGCTTGTCGTGGCGCCGGAGGGTCTGGCCGGTGACCGGGTCGAAGCTGACGAGCTCGTCGACCTCGTCGCCGAAGAGCTCGATCCGCACGCCGACGTTCTCGTAGGAGGGGTGCACCTCGACGATGTCGCCGCGCACCCTGAAGGTGCCGCGGTTGAAGTCGTGGTCGTTCCGTTCGTACTGGATCTCCACCAGCTTCCGCAGGATCCAGTCGCGCTCGACGCGTTGCCCCCGCTCGAGCGGCAACATCAGCCCGTAGTACGCCTCGGGCGATCCGAGCCCGTAGATGCACGACACGCTGGCCACGATGACGACGTCCCGTCGCTCGAAGAGGGACCGGGTGGCGGACATCCGCATGCGGTCGATCTCGTCGTTGATCGTCGCCTCCTTCTCGATGTACGAGTCGGTGGCGGGAACGTAGGCCTCCGGCTGGTAGTAGTCGTAGTAGCTGACGAAGTACTCGACCGCGTTCTTCGGGAAGAACCGCCGAAACTCGAGAAAGAGCTGGGCGGCCAGGGTCTTGTTGTGCACCATCACGAGCGCCGGACGATTCACCTCGGCGATCGTCCGGGCCATCGTGAACGTCTTGCCGGAGCCGGTCACTCCCAGCAGAACCTGGTGCGGATCGCCGCGCTCGAGGCCGCCCGTCAGCTCCTGCACGGCACGGGGCTGATCGCCGCGCAGCTCGAAGTCGCTCACGAGGGTGAACCGATCGTAGGTGGATGGCACGGGGGACTCTCGATGGACGCCGGCCCTCGCCGGTCCCGATCGAACGCGCGGTGCCGGGGGCGGCTGAACCTGGCCCGGAAATCGCCGCCTGCGGCTCCGCCGCCGCCCCGACCAACCCGGCCGGCGAGTCGGCGCCTCTGCGGGAGGCGGCACCGTTCCGCGGCGCAGACTGCTAGCGGCCCCGCGGTTCGGTTTCTTCGAAATAGGGCGCGAAGTAGCCTTCACGCGCGCGGATGTCGGCGTCGTCGAACTCGGGCCGCTCGCCCCGCAGACTCACCGTCACCCGGCGCCAGGCGCCGTCGGTGGTCGGATCGGTCGACACGTAGCCGAGCGAGTACCGCGCCTCCAGCTCCTCGCGAATCTGCTGGTAGATCTCGTCCAGGTCGTCCGGCGACGTCGGAAAATAGGCGCGCCCTCCCGTGAGCTCGGCGATCTGCTGGAGCCGCACGCGTTCACGCATCCGCCTCATGTTCCGGCGCTGGGTCTGGAACCCGACCGCGTAGACGGTCACGTCGGAGGCTCGCAGGAGGTCTCGCAGCTCGCCGAACCGCAGCCGGCTCCGCGTGTCGGCGCCATCCGAGTAGAGCAGCAGCAGCTTGCGGCCGTCCTGGCCGAAGGCGCCGTCGAGATAGACGCCGAGCGCATCGTAGAGCGCGGTCATCCCCTCGGCCTCCTGCCCGCGCAACCGTTCCACGAGCCGGGGAAAGTCCGCCTGGTTGAACCGGCTCACCCGCACCTGGGTATCGAACTCGACCAGCGTCATGTCGACCGCGAAGTCCAGCCCCCGCAAGAACCGGATGGCCGCCGTCTTGGCGAAGGACGCATCGACCGTCATGCTGCCGCTGACATCGAACAGCACCCCGAGATGCAACGGCAACAGCTCGCGATCGAGCTCGAGTCCGCGCGAGAAATAGGCGATGCGCTGCTCCTGTCCCTCCTCCACCACCCGGAAGTCGTCGGCCGTCAACCCCGAGACCAGCTCTCCGTCCCTGTCGAGGACGGTGACCCCGAACCGGACCAGATCGACGCCGCTTCGAAACACCGGCTGCCCGGAGACCGCCGCCACCCCCGCGAGGACCAGGACGACGACCGACGTCACGAATCGCGCCATCGCACCCTCCTGCTGCCAGCCCGGAAACCGTCGCCTCTCCATCGGCGCATTGGTAGATCCTACTTGGTGCCGGTCGGGGAAACCGACCGACTGAGAGCAAGACCCCCGTTCAAACCGTGCGTGCGGATTTCCCGCACACGGCTTACCAGGTGGACTTCAGGTCGCAGCATGCACCGCCCCCGGATACCGAATCGTGCCACGCAGGCGAACGAGCCCCAAGGCCTCGAAGAACGGACGACGCCAAGACTGCGCCCGACCGACCGGCCGCCAGACGAGACCCCGCGCGCTTGAGAAGCAGGCCGCGCAGGCGCTCTTCCACGTACCGGTCGAGTTGCACGAAGTGGTTCGCCGCATTTCCCGTCCGGAAATACTGCCCCCACCCCCGCACAGCCCGGTTGACATCCGCGATGACCAGACGCAGGTCCGTGTGGCAACGGCCCCGAGGGGTCAGCGCCCGAACGCGGGCTCGCACCTGCTTCATCGCCCGCCGTGACGGCCATCGGTGCAGGTAGTACACGCGTCGCCGCGCCCGTGACCAGATGGGACCGCTCATGCGCTTGCGCAGGTGACACCCCAGGAAGTCGAAGCCCTCACGTCCGCCCGACAGGTCGACCACTCGCGTCTTCTCCGGATGCAGCTCCAGACCAAGCCGGGCAAGCACCAGACTCACCCGCTCTCGGGCCGACTCGACCGCCGCCTTCGTGTCGCACATGACCACGAAGTCGTCCGCGTAGCGAACCAGCGTCCCAAGGTGAGACCACCGGTCCTCCCACAGCCGGTCGAGCACGTGCAGGAAGATGTTCGACAGCAGCGGCGAGATAACGCCCCCCTGCGGAGTCCCCGCCAGGGTCCGGTGCACCTGCCCCGCCTCCAACACCCCCGCCGCGAGCCACAGCCGCAGCAGTCGAAGGACACGCCGGTCCGAGACACGCTGGCGTACCAGCGTCAGCAGCTTCTCGTGCTCGATGCTGCTGAAGTAGTCGCAGATGTCGGCGTCCAGCACATGGGTGCCACCCCGCGCCCCGCGGACGCGAAGAACCTCCAGCGCCTGCGTCGCGCTCCGCTTCGGCCGAAACCCATACGACGAGCCACGGAAATCCGCCTCGAAGATGGGACTCAACACCAGCGTCCGCGGCCATCTGCGCAACCCGGTCACGGACCGTCGGTATCCCCAGCGGTCGCCGTCGGCCATCGGCCTTGGGGATGTACCGCCGCAGGACCGGCTGCGGCCGATACGTCCCCGCGCGCAACGCCGCGCCGAGCTCCCCAAGGAATGACTCGACACCGCGCTGCTCAATCTCGGCCAGTGTCTCGGAATCGACACCCGCCGAGCCACGATTCCGCTTGACCCGCCGCCACGCCTCCCGGAGGACGTCATCCCTCCAGATCCGGTCCATCAGGGCGTGGAAACGCCGATTCGGGGACCGCTTGGCCGCGGCCCACAGGCGTCGTTGCAATTGGCGCACTTTGTCGAGAGGCGCACGCCTCTCGGGGGAGTTGGGTCCGGGCTCGCCGGCCATGCCCTCGCGCGTCCTTGCCACCACGCCGTGCCCACCGCAGGGGCCCTTCCCTCCGACCGCGTTCTGCTGCACGGTCCTCCTCGGTACTATGGCCCCCTCGGACTCCCGCTGCGCCGCTCCCGCTTTCACCTTCGGCTTATGCAGGCCGCGTTGCCCCGACTCGGGCTGCGCAGACGGGCCTCTCGTGTTCCGTCCCTCTCCGTGTCCGCGTGCTGCGCCCCATACCCCGCCGAGACCTCCCGCACGTACGCCACCGGAACAGGGCGCGGAAGACGTGGCCTTCGCCGTGACATGAGCGGCTCGGCTCTCGGGTTGTAAATGTGTCGAGGCTGCAGGCTTCACTTCATGTTGCGGCCCGCGGACTTGCTCCCTCCGAAGAGGCTTCTGACACCCCGCTCGGGCCACGGCCGTCTCCGGCCATGCCTGGGGTCTGCTACTCGGCGCTCCGGCGCTTACCGAGACGGGACTTGCACCCGCTGGAGAGGAACAGCGTGACGCAGACGGTCGCCCGGCCACGTCATCACGACGCACCATGGCGGCATCTTATCCGATTCCCGGCGCCGGCAGACCAGCGCCGGAGAACCGCGCCGACTATAATGGGATGTTCGGGCCGATGGGACGCGGCTCGACCGGTCAGCAGAATGAAGTGCCTCGCGGTCTGCCAGGACGAACGGATCATCCGACTCCTGGCCCGGACGCTCAAGTCGCGGCTGGACGTCGAATTCGTCGTCGAAGACCCGACTCTGGGACGGCGTCTGAGCGATGTCGGCATCGAAGTCCATGTCGGCAGTCCGCGCCGGGTCGACACCTACCTCAAGGCCGACATCGGTCCCGCCACCTGCGTGCTCGTCGAGGACTCCCCCCGCCGGAGTCCGGGACGGACGATCGAGACGATTCAGGACGCGGGCGCCACGCTGGTGTATCTGCTGGACACCGAAGAGCCCCGGAGCCCGAAGCGGCAGGAGCAGCGACGGCAGCTGACGGCGTCCGGGGTCACCCGGCTGGCCCTCGCGGACCTGCTGCGGGGCACCCTGGGGGCGGCGCTGGAACGGTCTCTCACCCGCGCGCGGGTCGAGCAGTACCAGCGATATCTCGCGGACGCCGACCGTATCCTGATTCTCTTGCACAACGATCCGGATCCCGACGCGATGGCCAGCGGTCTCGCCCTGCGCACGCTGCTCCGCCGCACCAGGGCGACCGCCATCATCGGCACGTTCCAGCCGGTCACCCGACCCGAAAACCTCCGGATGGCCAACCTGCTCGACATCCGGATCGAGCTGCTCAACCGCCGATCCCTGACCGAGTTCCCCCGCATCGCCACCGTCGACGTGCAACCGCACTACTTCGGCGGGCTGGTCAACCGGGTGGACCTCGTCATAGACCATCACCCCGCGCGCGCCGGGTACAGCGCGGCATTCAAGGACATCAGGCCCGACTACGGCTCCACCTGCACCATCCTCACCGAGCATCTTCGCGCGATCGACGCCAATATCTCGGAACGCACCGCCACCGCGATGCTCTACGCCATCAAGTCCGACACCCTGTTCCTGTCGCGCCACACCGACGAATCGGACCTCGATGCGTTCCGCTTCCTGTATCCCCTCGCCAACGCGGCCCTCGTCCGCAAGATGGAGGGGTCGGAAACGAATCTCGAACGGCTGGCGTGCCTGTCCACGGCGATGCAATGCAGCGAGATCACCGGGTCGCTGTACACGTCGCACCTCGGCGAGGTCGCGCGCGAAGACCTGATCACGTTCGTCGCCGACTTCCTCCTCCAGGTGGAAGAGGTCTCCTGGTCTGTGGTGTCCGGAATCGTGCACCGGAACGTCGTGATCTCCGCCCGCAATCTCGGCGATTCGGGCGACGCCGGCAAGTTCGTGAAGCAGGCGTTCGGCGACATCGGCAGCGCCGGCGGCCACCGCGTGATGGCGAAGGCGGTCGCGCCCGTCGAACGGTTCGCCCAGAAGTTCGGGTCGAGCGAGCCGGATCGCGTGCTCGCGGTCACCCACGCGCTGGCCGATGCGTTTCTGAAGACGCCGCCGGCCTCCGAGCGGCGCCACGGCCCGGACGCACCCGGCGACACGGGGCGACCGGCCTGAGCCGGGGAGTCCGCGGCAGCCGACGTGGGGGTTACGCCAGCGGGGCCACGGGAGTCGGCGGGCGGGGTCGAGGCGTCGGCTCCATCTCCTCGCCGCTGGGAGCCACCACCGGATTGACGAACTGTCGGTACCCGTCGTCGAAGCCGCGGTCCATGAGATCGGTGAGGGTCCACGCCCGGTCGGAACGCTCGTCGTACGAACCGGCGAAATCGAACGGCCCCAGCGGATTGTGGACGGGACGTATCTCGAAGAACGCCTGAAACAGCCGAGCCCGGCTGCCGACGGCATCGCGCAGCGCCGCCGCCTCGATCGACTGGAGCGATTCTCCGATCCGGCCGCGGCCGTCGCGCCGCTGCCCGCCCAACGCGTGCGGGCCGGTCAGCGGGGGCTGGGCGGACACGAGGATGACCTGCTGAACCCCGGCGAGGGCCACCTCGTCGAGCAACCGCCCGACGGCGTCCGGCCGGTCGCACAGTCGATGCGTTTCGCCCCGCCAACCGCTGCCGGCGGGAAACTGCATGTACCACGGCTCGGTCACCACCGGCGGGCCGAGGGAGGCGGCGAGGGCATCGAATCCGTGCCGGGCGGCCCATCCGCTCAGGTCCAGCGCCTCGAGAGGCCGGTCGCCGCCGCCCCGGCGCCGGAAGAACGGCGCCCTGAACTTCTTCGTCAGCATGGCCAGGACCAGATCGCGGGATCCGTCGAGGTCGTGCACGGTAACCAGGAGCTCGCGGAATCCGGGCTGTCCCAGGCTGTCCGAGAGCAGACGCGCATACCGGAGCCCGAGCTGCTCGGGGCTCGGGCGCGCCATCGCCGACGCTCCCCGCACCGACTTCCACAGCCCGTTGCCGAACCAGCGCTGGCCGTAGTCGGCATCGAGCGGCGCCCCCAGCAGCAGCCACCAGAGCGCCCCGTGACCGCGCCGCCCCGGGCGTGTCCGGTACCACGTCAGCACCGCCGACCAGCCCAGCACGCCCAGCAGCGCGACGAGGGCGAACACCGTGACTCTCGGCAGCCACACCGGCAGCATGTCCGGGGCGAAAATCCAGTCGACGAGACGTCCGAACCCGCTCGTGAACCAAGTCCCGTCCAACCCGGCAATCTGGACGAAGTAGGCTATCGCGAAGACCAGGGTGGAGAGAACCACCACCCCGAGGGGAAGCAGCAACGTTGCGAGCGCCAGTCCGAGAACGGCGGCCGCGGCGACCAGCGCGGGACGCCAGCGATACAAGCGGCCCGCCCCCGGCGCGGCCCACAACCCGGACCGTTCCCAGAGCTGATCGGCGCCGTCGACTGCTCCGAACAACGCGCCGACGGTGCCGACGCCGCGCCCGGCTATCAGATCGACCTTGACGCCGGCCTCGTGCAACGCCCGCAGCACCCCGGCATGATAGGCGCCGGCGGTGCCGGTACCGGTCAACACAAGGGCGGTGCGCCAGTGCGGAGAGTATCGCGCCCGGGAGCCGGATGGCGGCGGAGCCGCCACGTTACTCGACGGGGTCATGAAATCCCCGGGGCGGACGGTCTACTCGCCATGAATCGTGATGAGCTTGATCAGTTCGAACTCGCGTATTCCGCTCGGGGTCGGCACCGCCACCTCGTCCCCTTCTTCCTTGCCCATCAGCGCACGTCCGATGGGTGACGCGGTGGAGATCCATCCCTTGTCCGGATCCGCGTCCTCGGGCATGACGAGCCGGTAGACGATCGCGTCGCCGCCCACCTCGTGCAGGTGCACGGTGGAACCGAAGCCGGCGCGATCGGCGGGAATCCGGTCGAGGTTCAGCAGCGACAGCTCGGCCACCCGCTTGCTGAGCATGGCCAGGCGCGCCTGCACGAAGACCTGCCGCTCCTTCGCGGCCTGATATTCCGCGTTCTCACGCAGATCTCCGAGCTCGCGCGCGAGCTTGATCTCCTGGGGCAGCTCGCTGTTGAGCTCCCGCTGGAGCTCACGAATCTCGATCTCGAATCGCTTGAGCAGTTCCGCCTTCATTCCGGCGTCGTCTCCAACGAAGCACCGCAGCCGCGCGGCCGACCCGTAACGGGAGCCGTCGCGGCACTCCGACCGCCGCCGCGGCACTGCCATCGCCGGCTGCCACCTGCCGGCGAGAAGGGCGTGCCCACCAACGGCTAACCATAGCACATCTGCTATGCTCGGCTCGGCTCGGCTCGGCTCGGCTCGGCTCGGCTCGGCTCGGCTCGGCTCGGCTCGGCTCGGCTCGGCTCGGCTCGGCTCGGCTCGGCTCGGCTCGGCTCGGCTCGGCTCGGCTCGGCTCGGCTCGGCTCGGCCCGGCTCGGCCCGGCTCGGCCCGGCTCGGCCCGGCTCGGCTCGGCCCGGCGCCGCCGGCGCGCGCGACGCCGGGCCGAGCCCGGGCAGCCCGTGGTGGGAACCCCGCGTCGCACCGAGAGCGGCGAGGGCGCCAGCGGGCTGAGAGACGCCCGCCTGACAAGGCGTGAGGAGAGCGCATATTGTGCATATCGCAACCGCGGACTGCACGCGGTCCGACGAACACCGCAGTTCAGGCGGGATGCATCGCCGCTCGGATCCACGGGCAGCTCTTCTTTGCGACCGGTGACTGGTGGAACCGATCACCAGCCGGCGCAACCCGCTCGTGGCCCGGTTCCGGCGCGCCGCGCGTCACAACGCGGGGGGCGACTCGACGGTGCTGCTGGAAGGTCCCCGACTGGTGGAGGAGGCCTTGGCGGCGGGCGTGCGCGTGGAGCTCGCGGCGGTCGGCACGACGCCCGCCGGCCACCGGGTCGCGGCGGCGGCCCGCCGGCTCGAACCGGTCGCCCGGGTCGTTCGGGTGACCGCGGCGGTGATGGATGCGTTGAGCCCGGTTTCGACGCCGAGCGGACTCGTGGCCCTGGCCACCCTCGAGCCGTCCCGGGTGGCGGACACCATGCAGGTCCCGCGACCGCTGGTCGTCGGGTTGAGCGGGGTTCAGGACCCCGGCAACACCGGCGCGGTGATCCGCGCGGTCGAAGCGGGGGGAGCTTCCGGCGTCGTCACCGTCGGCGGGGCCGACCCGCTCGGGTGGAAGTCGCTGCGGGGCGCCATGGGCAGTGCGTTCCGGCTGCCGGTCGCCCGCGGCGGCGACCCCGCCGCGGTCCGGCGAGAGGCGTCGGCTCGCGGCCTGCGGGTAATCGCGGCGGTACCCCACGGGGGAACCCCGCTGACCCGGACCAACCTGGAGAACCCCTGTCTCGTCTGGCTGGGCGCCGAGGGGTCGGGTCTCGACGGGAACGCGGTCGAGGCCGCCGACGAGATCTTGTCGATTCCGATGCGCCACCCCGTCGAATCGCTCAACATCGCGGTGGCGGCGGCGCTGATCATCTATGAAGCGGCGAGACAGCGGGGCGGCCGGGAGTCTGCGCCGTAGAACGATGCCGCCTCCGGGCGCAGGGGACGACGACCGGCATGACCTCCCGATCCCTCTTCGACGAACCGCCCGGCGACGCCGGGACCGCGGACACTCCGCTGGCCGAGCGGATGCGCCCGCGGAGCTTCGACGAGCTGGTCGGTCAGGACGATCTCGTCGGCCGGGGCCGCCCGCTGCGGCAGGCGATAGAACGCGACACGTTGCGATCCATCATCCTGTGGGGTCCCCCCGGCAGCGGAAAGACCACCCTGGCGCGGCTCATCGCCGACGTGACGACCTCGAAGTTCGTCGCGTTCAGCGCGGTCCTCTCGGGCATCAAGGAGATCCGGACGGTGCTCGCGGCGGCGGAAGCGGCGCGGGGGTACGGCGGCCGGAGGACCATTCTCTTCGTCGACGAGATCCACCGCTTCAACAAGGCCCAGCAGGACGCGTTCCTTCCCCGGGTCGAGGCGGGCGACATCGTCCTCATCGGGGCGACGACGGAGAACCCCTCGTTCGAGGTCAATGCGGCGCTGCTCTCGCGCTCGCAGGTCTACGTGCTGCAGGCGCTGCCCCGCGAGGCCATCGCCATCCTGCTCGCCCGCGCCCTCGCCGACGCCCCGCGCGGGCTGGGCCAGGAGGCGTTGCAGGCCGACTCCGACGCCCTGGCCGCGATAGCCCGGCACGCCAACGGGGATGCGCGGGTCGCCCTGAACCTGCTCGAGCTCGGCGCCGCGGCGGCCCTGGCCCGGGCGGCCGAGACCGGGACGACCGGAAGCGCCCGGCTGACCCTGGAGGTCGCCTCGGATGCGATGCAACGGCGCGCGCTGCTGTACGACAAGAGCGGCGAGGAGCACTTCAATCTGATCTCGGCGCTCCACAAGTCGATGCGCAACAGCGATCCGGACGCGGCGGTCTACTGGCTCGCCCGCATGGTCGAGGCCGGCGAGGACCCCCTCTACATCGCCCGCCGCATCGTCCGGTTCGCCTCGGAAGACGTCGGCATCGCCGACCCGCAGGCGCTCGGCGTGGCGGTGGCGGCCAAGGAGGCGGTACACTTCATCGGCATGCCGGAAGGCAACACCGCGCTCGCCCAGGCCACCGTGTACCTGGCGACCGCCCCGAAGAGCAACGCCGTCTATCGGGCCTATGCGCAGGCCGCGGCCGACGCGCACCGCGAGGCCGCCGATCCCGTGCCGCTGCATCTGCGCAATGCGCCGACGCGGCTGATGAAGGACCTGGAGTACGGCAAGGGGTATCGCTATGCGCACGACGAACCCGAGGCGGTGGCCGCGATGAGCTGCCTGCCGGCGCCGCTGCAGGGGCGCCGGTACTACGCGCCGACGACGCGCGGCTTCGAGAAGGAGATCGGCCGCCGGCTCGCGGCGTGGCGGCGCATCAAGGCCGAGCGCCGGGCCGCCGCCGAGGACCGGACCGGCTCTGCCCCCCCGCCGCCCGACGCGGAAGATCACTGAGCCATGCCTGGCGCACTCTATTACATCGGCCGCGGGCTCCAGCTGCTGGGGATGGCGGCGCTCCTCGAGTCGATTCTCATCGCCGGCCCCCTCGGCCCCAGCCCCCGCATCTTCGGGTTCGGGGTCGCGGTCTTCCTGGCCGGGCACTTCATCGTGAAGCGCACCACCGGATAGCGCTCGCCGGATCCCGCGCCCGACGACCTGCCGGGGCGTCGCCACCTCGACGATGGAGGAGAAGTTGGCCAGCATGGGCCGGGCGGATTCTCGCGCTCATCGACTTGACCGTCGGCCGGCCGGCGATCGGCGGCGGCACGGTCCGCCGCGCCGGGCTCGGTCGCTCCGCTCGGGCCGTCAGCGGCGCCGGGCGATGACGATCCAGATCTCGGCGTCGGGCGACCAGGCTTCTTCCCGATAGCCGCCGAGCACCGCGTCGACGCCGAACCCCGCCCGCTCGAGGCGCTCGACCATCTGCGGCACGGTCAGGGTACGGAACGCGATCGAGATGGGGTGGATCGTTCGCCGTGCCCGATGCGTTTCGACGAAGTCCTGGTCGAAGATGGTCAGCCCGTGGCGAGGCACCTGGCGGACCGATTCGATCAGCGTCACCCGGCGGCCGCCGCTCATCGGCCCGCGCAGGCTCACCCGCCGGTCATACTCGCCCCAGCGCGGCAGACCGGGCGCCAGGTCGACGCCGAAGGTGCCGCCCGGCGCCAACACGCGGGCGACGGCGTCGAGGGTCGCGGCCAGATCGTCGTCCGAGAGGAGCGACTGCAGCATGCCGTAGGGCGCCATCACCAGCCGGCAGCGCCAGTCGGCGTGGAAGGGCAGCGCGCGGATGTCGCCGCGCACGATCGATGCGCGCTCGGTCAGGCGGGCGCGCCGCAGCCGCGCGCGCAACCGCCGCAACATGGCCGCCGACCGGTCGATGCCGACGAACCGGCGCGCCTTCCGCGCGACCGGCACCGACAGCCGCCCCGTGCCGCAGCCGAGCTCGAGGACCGTCCCGTCCGCCCGGCCGGCCAGCCCGGCCCAGAACCGGACGTCGCGGCGGCCCACCGTCTGGGCGTTCTCCCAGTCGTAGAACCGCGCATACGCGTCCCACCCGTGCCAACCTTCCGAGGGAGTGCTCATGCGCTCGTGGACCCGGCGGGAACCGGACTAGATTCGCTCGAACCGTTTCTCGATCTCCCGGCGCGAGAGGCGCAGGACGACCGGGCGGCCGTGGGGGCAGACCGACGAATGGGCGGTGCGGCGGAGTGCGTCGAGAATCCAGATCATCTTCTCGGGCGTCAACCGGTCGTGCGCCTTGACGGCGGCGTGGCACGCGGTGGTGGCGGCGCTGCGCCGCAGGGCCTCGTCGATGGCCGCGCCCCGGTCGAGACCGTCGAGGTCCTGGGCCAGCCCGCGCACCGCGGCTTCGCACGCGGCCAGCGGCACCACCGCCGGCACCGCAGCGATGCGGACGCTCTCGCCGCCGAACTCCTCCACCTCGAACCCCAGCCGCTCCAGCACCGCCTCGTGGGCGGCCAGCGCATGCCGCTCGGCCGGGGGCAGGTCCAGCACGATGGGCTGCAACAGCCTCTGGCTCTCGAGCACCCCGGCCGTCAGCCGTTCCATCACCTGCTCGAACAGCACCCGCTCGTGGGCCACGTGCTGGTCGATGATGGCGATGCCGTCTTCGTCGATGGCGATGATGAAGGTGTCGCGGAACTGTCCGAGCGGCTGCATCGGCCGGTCCACGACCCCGGCCGGCGGCGGAACCGGGGCGGCGTCCGCCGGCCGCACGGGGGCGGCCGGGCGCAGTTCGCGGACGGCGTCGGCTAGCGTCGGTTCCCCGGCGCGGGCGGCCGCCCCCGGGTCGCGGCCGTCCGATGCCGCCACGCCGCCCGATGCCGCGGACGCGCCCCCCGGCACCGGGTGCGACACGGGTTGCCAGCCGCCGCCGGTCCCCGGCGCCGGCCCGGCGGCCGGCGACGCGCCCGGCGCAGAGGCCGCTTCTCTCAACGTCACCGCCGGTGCGGCGGTGGCGCCCAGCGCCTCGACGATGGCGCGGCGCAGCACTTCGTGGACGAGGGACGGCTCGAGAAAACGGACCTCGGCCTTCGTCGGATGCACGTTGACGTCGATTCGGTCGGGAGGCAGCTCGATGAAGAGATGCACCTCGGGACGGCGTTCCTTGATGGTGGCGGTCTCGTAGGCGTGGGCGATCGCGTGGGCGATGGTGCGGTCCTTCACGGCGCGGTGGTTCACGAAGACGTTCTGCGGCCCGCGCGCGGACCCGGCGCTCGTGCCGGTGAGCCCCGCCACGAACCCCGTCACCGTGACCCCGGCCGCCTGCTTCCGGACCTCGACGAAGTCGCGGCGGTCCTTGTAGAGCTGGAACAGGCGATCCGCCAGGCTCTCGACCGGGGGCCACTGGGCCAGGCGGCGAGACCCGCTGGTCAGCGTGAAACCGGTGCGGTGCCGCCCCAGGGCCAGCTGCGTGACGAGCCGCGAGACCTGCGTGGTCTCCGCACTGTCCGACTTCAGGAACTTCCGGCGCGCCGGCACGTTGTAGAAGAGGTCGGTCACCTCGATGATCGTGCCCTCTGCCGCACCCGTCTCGCGCGTGGACTCGACCATGCCGCCGGACACCCGCACCTCGAACCCGCAGGAGGCGCCGCGAGCCCGGGTGCGCAGCAGCAGATGCGACACCGAGGCGATGCTCGGCAGCGCTTCGCCGCGGAACCCCAGCGAGGTGATGGCGGCCAGGTCCTCGACCCGCCGGATCTTGCTGGTGGCATGCCGCTCGAGGGCGAGCAGGGCCTCGTCGGCGGTCATCCCCTCGCCGTCGTCCTCCACCCGCACGAGGCGCTTCCCGCCCAGCTCGACGGTCACCGCGACCCGCGACGCCCCGGCATCGAGGGCGTTCTCGACCAGCTCCTTGGCCACCGACGCGGGACGCTCGACCACCTCGCCGGCGGCGATCTGATTCGCCAGCTCGTCCGGCAGCCGCACGATGCGCGGCGGGCCGTCCTCCGAGGGTGGGCGGCCGGTCATGAGCGCGGCGCGCCGGGCGCCTGGTCTGCCTCCTTGACCAGCGCGGACACGTCGGCGAGCTGGAGAATCAGGTGCTCGAGCCGCTTCAGCAGCGCCAGTCGCCGGCGGCGCAGATCCGGGTCGCCGGCCATCACGAGCACGTCGGTGAAGAAGCGATCGACGGCGGGACCGAACGCCGCCGCCTCGGCGAAGGCCGCCCGGTAGTCGGTCCCCGCCGCCACCGCCGACGCGATGGCCGGCCCGCGCCGGTCGAGCTCGGCCGCCAGCGCCGCCTCCGCCGGCTCGGGCGGATCGTCCGACACCGCCGCCCGTCCCGCCTCGACGTCGCGGAGCTCGGCGTCGGGCAGCTCTCTGGCGATGTTGCGGACCCGCTTGAACAGCGCCGCGAGCTGCTGGAACCCGGCCGACCCCGTGAACCCCGGCAACGCCTCCAGCTTCCGCCGCGCATCGAGCGGGGCGACGGCGCGCCAGGAGGGCCACGGCTGGGTCACGGCCCGGACGTTCCGCACGTCGTGGCCGCGCTGCTCCAGCACGAACCGCAGCCGCTCCAGCAGGAACTGCTGCAGCCGCTCCATCACCTCGGGCTCGGTGGCCGCTCCGTGCGCCGCCTCCGCCGCCGACACGAGACGGCCCAGGTCCGGACGGGCCCTCAACCCGGCCAGCTCCGGCAGATCCACGAGAATCCCGAAGACGCCGTGGGCCTGCCGCCGCAGCCCGAACGGGTCCCGCGCCCCCCGCGGCCGTTCGCCGGCCTGGAACAACCCGACCAGCGTGTCGAGCTTGTCGGCGAGCGCGGTCGCGGCCCAGCTGATGCCGGCCCCGCCCAGGTCCTCCGGCCGCGGCGGGGCGTCGGCGGTGACGCCGATCGGCAGGTAGTGGTGGTAGATGGCGCGCCAGACCTCGTCCGGCTCGCCGTCCTCGCGGGCGTAGATTCCCCCCATGACCCCTTGCAGCTCGGGGAACTCGCCCACCATGTCGGTGGTGAGGTCCGCCTTGGCGAGGCGGGCGGCGCGGGCCGCATGGTCGGCCTGCGCGGGCGCGGCGAACGCATCCCCGGCCACCACCGCGGCCAAGCCCTCGATCCGCCGGGCCTTGGCGAGATAGCTGCCGAGCTTGGCGTGAAACCGGAGCGTGTCGAGCCGGTCGAGGCGCGAGGCGAGCGGCGCACGGCGGTCGGCCTCCCAGAAGAACCGGGCATCCCGCAACCGCGCGATCAGCACCCGCTCGGAGTTGCGGGCTATCGCCGGCACGTTGTCCTTCGGGACGTTGGTCACCGCGAGGAAGTGCTCGGTGAGGCGGCCGTCACCCGTCGCCACCGGAAAGTAGTGCTGATGGTGAATCATCGTCGTCTTCAGCACTTCGTCGGGCAGGGCGAGAAACTCCTCGGGAAAGCGACCCGTGACCACCGACGGGTACTCGACCAGATCGGGCACCTCGTCGAGCAGCGACGTCGCGCCGCCGGCGCTCCCGACCACACCCCCCACCTTCTTCGCGGAGGTCTCGAGCTTCCCGGCGATACGGGCGCGGCGCTCCTCGCGGGACAGCAGCACGTAGTGCCGCTTCAGGGTCTTGCGGTACTCGTTGAACGAGCCGACCCGCACGGCGCGTCCCGGCCGGCCCTCCCGCGCGAAGAAACGGTGTCCGCGGGTCTTCGAGCCGGCGCGAATCGGCGCCACGCCCCGCGCCGCCGCGTCCGGCGTTCGCCCGATGACGAAGGGCACGACCCGCCCCCCGAACAGAAACACGAGCCAGCGGATGGGGCGCCCGAACTGCAGGTCGCCCCGGCCGTCGTCGAGCCGCGCGTCCCAGTGCATCTGTTTCGGAAAGGCGATATCGCGCAGGGTGCCGGCCAGCACCCCGCCGAGCACGGTCCGGGCGGCCTGCCCCCGCTGCCGCCGCCGGTGGGCGAGATAGGTTCCTTTCGGGGTGTCGATCCGAATCAGCCGATCGACCGCGACGCCGTGCTTGCGGGCGAAACCGAGCGCCGCACGGGTCGGCTCTCCCCCCGGGGTCAGGGCTGCCCGCAGCGGCGGCCCGGTCAGGGTCTCTTCGAGATCCGGTTGCCGTTCAGCGACGCGGACCGCGCGGACCGCGAGACGGCGCGGGGTCGCGAACGCCTCGGGCGGGGTCGGACACGCGAGGCGGGCCGCTTCGAGCTGGGCGCCGAGACAGGCGCCGAGTTGTCGAACCAGCGGCGGCAACCAGCTCGCGGGCAGCTCCTCGCACCCGATCTCGATCAGCAGCTCTCGATACATGTCCGAATCCGATCTCCTTGCCCGGAAATCGTCGCCGAACGCGACCGCAGGGTCGCGCTGCGGCCTCCGTTTCCGCCCGCCCGGCCTCCGGGCATCCGCGCGTTCTACGCGGCAGACTCGGGCGAGGCCGCGGCGACGCCGGCCGGCTTCTCGGCGGCGGCCTCGCCGCCCGCGTACGCCTTGGCCACCGCCACCGCCAGCTCCCGCACCCGCAGGATGTAGGCGGCCCGCTCGGTCACGCCGATTCCGCCGCTGGCGTCCAGGATGTTGAAGGCATGCGAGCACTTGAGACAGGCATCGAGGGCCGGCAGCACCAGGCCCGACCGCACCAGGGTCCGGGCCATGCGGTGATGCTGCTCGAACAGGTCCCGATGACAGGCGGCGAACTCCGCCTCGGGCATGTCGACCATGCCGAAGGCGTACTTCGTCTGCTCCACCTCGTCCTGGTGCCGCACCGTGCGATACGTCACCCCCGGCGCCCACTCGAGGTCGTAGACGTCGTCCACCCCCTGCAGGTGCATCGCGATGCGTTCGAGCCCGTAGGTCAGCTCGACCGACACCGGGGAGAGCTCGAGGCCGCCGGCCTGCTGAAAGTAGGTGAACTGGGTGATCTCCATCCCGTCGAGGAGGACCTGCCACCCGATGCCCCATGCGCCGAGGGTCGGAGACTCCCAGTTGTCCTCCTCGAAGCGCACGTCGTGACGGGCGGGGTCGATGCCGCACACTCGCAGGCTGTCGAGATAGAGGTCCTGCGCGGCGTCCGGCGACGGCTTCAGGATGACCTGGAACTGATGGTGCTTGAACAGCCGGTTGGGGTTCTCGCCGAACCGGCCGTCGGCGGGGCGTCGGGACGGCTGCACGTAGGCGACCCGCCAGGGACGGGGCCCGAGCACCCGCAGAAACGTCTCCGGATGCATCGTGCCGGCCCCCACCTCGGTGTCGAGGGGCTGGTGAATCAGGCACCCGCGCGACGACCAGAAACGCGACAACGACGCGATCAGATCCTGGAGGGTCACGGCGCCACCACCCGGTACGGGCTTCCCGGCGGCGCGGCCGGGATCGTCACGCGGTCACGTGTCTTCGTCATGATGGCGTCACTCCGGGACTCGACTGGGCTATCGCCCGCAACACCTTGCCGGCGCGCAGCTCCTTCTCCAGATGCGCCGCCAGCAGGCGCCCATGCGCTTGGTCGAGCTCGTGGTCGGCGCGCGGCGGCAACCCCACCCGCGACAGCTCCCCGGGCGGCGTCGCGGCGGCGGCGCGGAGAAACCGCACCGCCTCGGCCGACAACGGGAGCCCCCGATCGCCGGCGCACGCGCCGCACCGGAAGCCGCCCCCCGCCGTGTCGATCCGGCCGCGATCCGGGCGGCGGCCGCACCCCGCGCAGGCGTTCAGCGAGGGATAGACCCCCTGCAGCCGAAGCACCCAGTACTCGAAGTAGCGCGCCAGACGGGCGATCGGGATCTCCCCGACCAGCAACGCCCCCACCGCCGAGCCAAGACGGAACAGCGGCGCGTTCGGCTCCGCTTCCTGCGCACACTCGTCGAGAATCTCCGCGAAGTACTCGACGTAGCCGAGCCGCTCTCCGTCGCGCGCCAGCATCGGAGACCGCACCGGCTCGACATAGCTCAGCCGGACGAGGTCGCGATGCTCCCGCTCGTAGTAGGCGAGCCGCACGGAGGTCAACGGCTCGAGCCCCCCCGCGAACCGCCGCGAGCGCGGGCTGCGCGCCCCGTTCGCCACGCCCCGCTTCTTGCCCCGCTCGGGCGTCAGGAACACGACGATGCGGTCCGCTTCACCAAGATGGTAGGTGCGCAGGATCAGCGCGTCGGTCGTCAGGACTGGCATCGCGAGCGCGGGGTGCGCCGCGTCCCATCCGGGACACCGGCCGGCCAACATTGTAGCGTCCCGCCGCCGCCGAGGCCATGGCGAACCGCGCGTTCACGCCAACTGGTCCAGATAGCGCAGGAAAACGGTGGCCAGACCGAGAAAGGCGAAGAAACCGAAGACGTCCGTCAACGTCGTGATGAACACGGCGGACGCCAGGGCCGGATCCACCTTGAGCGCCCGCAGGGCGATCGGAATCAGGGTCGCGGCCACCGCCGCGACCAGCAGGTTGATCACCATCGCGAGGGCCAGGATCAGCCCGAGGTAGACGTTCCCGGACAGCTGCCACGCCACCAGCCCGCCCACGGTGCCGAGAGCGAGGCCGTTGCCCAGCCCGACCAGCGCCTCCTTCAGCAGCGCCTTGCGCGAGTTGCCCCAGGTGAGCTCTCCGAGCGCGATGGATCGCACGATCACCGTCAGGGTCTGGGTGGCGGCGTTGCCCCCCATGCTGGCGACGATGGTCATGAGGACCGCCAGCACCACCACCTGATCGATGGTCTCCTGAAACGCCCGCACGACGATCGCGGCGAGCGTGGCGGTGACGAGGTTCATGGCCAGCCAAGGCAACCGCTTCCGCGCCGACTCCCGGGCGGGGGTGAACACGTGCTCGTCGCCGCTGACCCCGGCGAGCCGATAGAGATCCTCGGTCGCCTCGTCCTTGATGATGTCGATGACGTCGTCGACGGTGATGATGCCGACGAGCTTGTTCTCCTCGTCGACCACCGGGATCGCCAGCAGGTTGTAGTTCGCGACGTGCTGCGCCACCTCTTCCTGGTCGGTCTCGACCCGCGCGCTGATCAGGTCGGTGGTCATGATCCGCTGCAGCGGGGTCTCCGGCGCCACGAGCAGCAGGCGGCGCAGCGACACGACCCCCACGAGGTGCCGGCGCTCGTCGACCACGTAGAGGTAGAAGACCATCTCCACCTCGCGCGACCCCTGCAGGGCCTGGATCGCCTCGCCTGCCGTCAGCTCCTCCGACAGCGCGAACACCGTCGGGTTCATGATGCGGCCGGCCGTCTGCTCGCGGTACTCGAGCAGGTTCTCGACCTCGCCCGACTCGTGCGGGCGCATGCGGTCGAGCACGGCCGCCGACAGGTCCTCGGGCAGCTCGTCGATCAGCGCCGCCGCATCGTCCGAAGCCAGGTCCAGCAGCCACAGGGCGATGCGTTCGGGCGGCTGGTCCGCCAGCAACTGGGCGCCGGGATCGGCGCCGTACTCCATCAGCGCCTCCATCGCGAGGCGGCTGTCGCGGTCGACGAGCAGGTTGAACGCGCCGTGGCGCGCTTTGTCCGAAAGCTGGTTCAGGATCTCGGCGAGGTCGGCGGGACGCTGCTTCTGGAGCAGGTTCAGGAGGTTGGCGGATGCACCAATCCGTTGCAGTCGCTTGACCGAGTCGAGCACGACGTCGATTCGGCGGTGGAAGGGCATCGTCCCATCGTCCGGGAGGCGGTCGCGACCGAACGCCGCGACAAGTCGGGTTCCTCTGGATAGTCCACAGCAAGCACCAGGATCATTTCAGTGTAGCACAGCGACGGAGGGCGTCCCTGGCCCGATCGCGAGGTGGGCAAGACGCCGCTGCGGGAGGAAACCGGGGGGTGGCGAACCGCAGTCGGCTCGACCGAGTCGAGCCTCACGTCGATTCGGCGGTGGACGCGCCAAGAAGCGCTCAGTGCAAAGGCGCTCCACCGCCGGCCGGGCAACCGGGCGCGCTCATTCCGCGGGGGGCGTGCAACGCGGGGTGGGCGGATCGGTGTAACTGTCGCGGTAGACGCCGTGGCAGTTCGAGCAGGCCTCGGCGATCTCGCCGGTCATGATGATGACGTCGAAATCGTCGTAGACGCGGGCTTGCGCCCACTCGTAGGCGGTCCGACCCGCCGCCCGCAGCCCGGCGACATACTGCTTCCAGTCGTCGCGTTCGATCGGGACCGCCACGCCGTTGCGCGCGGGGTCGTCCTCGAGGTTCTCGCACACGCGCGGAAGCTCGATCAGGTTGGCGGCCTCCACGAGCGCGACGGCCGCGTTCTCGAGAGCCTCCCACCCGGTGTAGATGCCGGCGAAGCGCGCACTGGTGGAATCGCCGTCGGCCGCCTCGACCGGATCGTCGGGGTTGTTCGTCTGCGCGTCGAAGATCAGGTTCGAGTTGGGGAAGAGAATGCCGCGCATCACCTCGGCCAAGTCGCCGTATGGCTGCGGCTCCGCCTGCTGGGCCCCGGCCGTGCCCGCGGTCAGCAGAATCACAATGAAGAAGACGCTCAGTCTACGCATTCGCTCATCTCTCCGAATCAAGGTGTGCCCAATCAGGACCGGCAGTGTATCCCGTCGCCGACGAACGGGTCAACCGCCAAGGGACGCCGGGCCGAGCCGACTCGCGGCGGAAGCGCGGCATGGGCTGCGGCCCGGTATAGACTCATGGTGAGACTTCCACATCGAGGAGGATGCGTGACCCTATCCAGTCTGGCACGAGTCGTGCCTGTCCCGGCCGCTTTCGCTTTCGTCTTCGCCCTGCTCACAACCGCCGATTCAGCCCCGCTGATTGCAGCCGGACCCGTGCAGGAGACGGCCGCCGAGGTACCGGAGAACCCGATCGAGGCGACCGAGGAATCGGTGAGGGCCGGCCTGCGGGTCTACGGCCGCTTCTGCCGTGCGTGCCACGGCGTACGGGCCGACGGCCAGGGCATGACCGCGCCGCCGGGGTCGAGGCCGGCGAACCTGATCGATGACGAGTGGGTGCACGGCGACAGCGACGGCGACATCTACCTGGTGATTCGCAACGGCGTCCCTCCGAATTTCGACATGGACGCCTGGGAGGGCCGCGTCACCGACGAGGAGATCTGGCACATCGTCAACTTCCTGCGCAATTTCGCCGAGCGGTTGGCCCGCTAGGCGCCTGCGCGACCGTAAGGCCGTGCTACTAGTCTAGTTCGGCGTTACGCCGGCCTCGTCCAGGATCCGATCGTTGTCGCGCCAGTCGGCGCGCACCTTCACATGCAGATCGAGATACACGGGGGTGCCGAAGAACCGTTCGAGGTCCTGTCGGGCCTCGGTGCCGATCTGCCGGATGCGCGCCCCGCGGGGGCCGATGACGATCGGTTTCTGGGAGCTGCGTTCCACGAGGATCGAACAGTACAGGCGCAGGCGTCCCGGCGCGCTCTCGTCGTCGAAACGGTCGACGACGACCGCCGTCACGAACGGCAGCTCCGCGTGGGTATGGCGCAGCACCTTCTCGCGCACCGTCTCTGCCGCCAGCCGGCGTTCCGGCTGATCGGTGAGAAAGTCGTCGGGATAGAGCGGCTCGCCGGTGGGAAGCCGTTCGATGAACTCCCGCTCGAGGATGTCGACCCCGTCGCCGGTCGCCGCCGACACCGGCACGATGGCCGCGAAGTCGCGCTGGCGGCGGTACCAGTCGATGATCGGCAGCAGGCGCGTCTTCGCGACCCGATCGATCTTGTTCAGGATCAGCAGCACCGGCGCCGGCGCCTGCTTCAGGGCGTCGATGACGAAGCGGTCGCCGGCCCCGATGCCATCGGTGACGTCGCGCACCAGCCCGATGAGATCCACCTCGCCGATCGACTCGAGGGCCATGTCGACCATGCGCACGTTCATCCGATGCAGCGGTCGATGAATGCCGGGGGTGTCCACGAAGATCACCTGCGCGGCGATCTTCCCCGTATAGTTCCGCACCGCCAGGATCCGGTTTCGCGTGGTCTGCGGCTTGTCCGAGACGATGGCCAGCTTCGTGCCGACGATCCGGTTGACGAGGGTGGACTTGCCGGCATTCGGCCGCCCGATCAACGACACGAAGCCCGTGCGCATGACTTGCTGCCCGGTCCCCGTCACCGCTCCCCCGCAACCGCTTCCGCCGCCGCCCGGCGGCTGACCCGAACCTTCCGCACCCGCCGGCGCTCGGCCTCGAGCACCTCGACGACGAGGTCGTCCACGTCGACCGTCTCTCCGACCGCCGGCACCCGTCCGAGCCGGGCCAGCAGATAGCCCCCCACGGTCTCGAAGCCGTCCCGCTCGACCGACACCTCCAGACGCTCGGCCAGCTCGCCGACCCCGACCGTGGCGAGGAACACGAACCGCCCGCCGTCTTCTTCGACCACCGGCTCGGACTCGTCGCCGTCGTACTCGTCGCGTATCTCACCGACGATCTCCTCGAGCAGATCCTCGATGGTCACGATCCCCGCGGTGCCGCCGTACTCGTCGACGACGATGGCGCTCTGCACGTGCCTGATCTGCAGCTCGCGCAACAGGTCGGCCACCCGCTTGCCCTCGGGCACGACCCACGCCGGCCGCAGCAGGCGCGGGACGATGGGGGCGCTCCCGGCGACTCCGTCGAGCGTCACCAGGTCCTTGGCGAAGACGAAGCCCAGGATATGGTCGAGGTCGTTCTTGAACACCGGGATGCGCGAGTACTCCTCCTCGGCGAACAGGGCCCGCAGCTCGCCCACCGTCGCGTCGTGGGCGACCGCCACGATATCCGGCCGGGGCGTCATCACCTCGCGCACCAGCGTCCCCCCGAAGTCCACCACCGACTGCAGCAGGCGCCGTTCCTCGGTCTCGACCGCGTCCGCCCGCATCTCGTCGTCCTCGTCCTCCGAATTGTCCGCGCCGTTGCCGCGCCCGTCGGTCCGCCCGCGCGGCGGCCGCGCCAGACGCAGAAGCCAGCCGGTCACCGGCCCCAGGATCCGGAGGGCCAGATCGAACGAGGGCAACAGCAGCTCGAGCACCCGGCCGGCGTTGCGCCGGGCCAGGGCGGACGGCACCACCTGCTCGCAGACGACGACGAACCCCACGATGCTCAGCAACAGCACGCCCACCGCCCGGACCGTCGCCACCCCGATCAACTGGGCCAGGATCACCGCGGCGAGGGCGAACAACCCGCCCCGCAACAGGCGCGTGATCACGTACAGCCGGAGGGGATCTTCGAGATGGGTCACCAGGCATGCGTTGCGGGCATCCCGCTCCGCCGTCAGCCGTTCCGGCAGGCGGACCATCGCCCCGAACGCCGACTCGATGGTCGCGACGTACACCACCGCGCACCCGAGGAGGAACAACGCGAGGGGCATCATGAGCTGTCCACCGGCAACCCGCCACGGCGCTGAAGCCGCCGCTCCAGTCGCCGCATGCGTCCGTCGTCCCGTTCGTGGTCGTATCCGAGCAGGTGCAGCAGGCCGTGGAGGGCGAGGCGGCGCCACTCCTGCGACTCGGTGAGCCCGGCCGCACGCGCCTGCCTCTCCGCCCGCCCGGTGGCGATCACGATGTCTCCCAGCAATCGCGTGCCGCCGGGCGGCTCGCCGCCGGGCGGCCCGGTCTCGCCGGTCTCGGCCGGGAAGGACAGGACGTCGGTCACCCGATCGACGGCGCGGAACCGGCGGTTCAGATCCCGCATCTTTCGATCGCAGACCAGCGCGACCACGGCCAGACCGGCCGCGGAGGGGGGCGCCACCCCGCCGAGCCATGCCGGCAGGTCGCCGGCCGACCTGGGCCGTCCGCGCCCGTCCGTCACCACCACCTGCAGTCTGGCCGGCGGTCCGGCGGGGCGAGGGTCGGGGTCGTCCGCAGTCATGGGAGATCGAACGGGGTCATGGCGCCGACTCGAACGATCGGGTCCGGGGCGGGACCCGCCCCGGCGCTACGGGACGCTCGGCCCGGCAGCCCGCGGTGGAAGCCCCGCTGCATTCGACCGGCGATGTACCCTGCCTGACTGCGTTGTTCCTCGGAGCTGCATCTTGCTCCGCGGTCTCGTATATGTCCAATATGCTCCCTCGTCACGCCTTGTCAGGCAGGCCACTCGCCGGTCTCGGTGCGACGCGGGGATCCACCACGGGCTGCCAGGTCTCGTAGGCCCGGACGATCCGGCGCACGAGCGGGTGGCGGACGACGTCGCGATCGTCGAACCGGGTGAATGCAATGCCGTCCACGTGCTCCAGGATCCCCAGGACCTCGACGAGGCCGGACACGCGCCCCGTCGGCAGATCGATCTGGGTGATGTCGCCCGTGATGACCGCCTTCGACCCGAACCCCAGCCGCGTCAGGAACATCTTCATCTGCTCGGCCGTCGTGTTCTGCGCCTCGTCGAGAATCACGAACGCGTCGTTGAGGGTCCGCCCCCGCATGAAGGCGAGGGGGGCGATCTCGATGGTGCGGCGGTCCAGCAGCCGATCGACCCGGTCGAGATCGAGCATGTCGTAGAGCGCGTCGTAGAGGGGACGCAGGTACGGGTTCACCTTCTCCTGCATGTCCCCGGGCAGGAACCCGAGACGCTCGCCGGCCTCGACCGCCGGGCGCGCGAGGATGATGCGGGTGACCTTCTTCGCGGTCAGATACGCGACCGCCTGGGCCATCGCCAGATAGGTCTTCCCGGTCCCCGCCGGTCCGACCCCGAACACCACGTCGTGACGGTCGATGGCCTCCAGATAGCGCCGCTGGTTCAGGCTCTTGGGGGCGACGTGCCGTTTGCTCGACGCCTTGACGGTGGTCTTGACGAAGTAGTCGCGAAGCCGGACCGACGCGTCCTCCATCACGAGCTGCGCCGCCTGCCGCACGTCGTCCGGCGACAATCGGTAGCCGTCGCCGACCAGCCCCGACAGCTGCCGGACCGTCCGCTCCAACCCCTCGACCGCCGGCGCCTCGCCCTCGACCAGCAGCTGGTTGCCGTCGGTGCGCACCCGCACCCCGAACAGCTCTTCGAACATCCGGAGATGGGAATCGTGGGCGCCGAACAGCTGCTCGATCCCCTCGTCGGGTACGGAGATCCGCGCGGCCGCGGCAGTACCGGATGGGCTGGGTTCTTCGGACACGTGCGTCTGCGATCGTGCACCAATCGGCCGGCTACGGCAAGTGCCCCGCCGGCCGCGGCACTCGGCCGGCCCTGCCGGCCGCCGGCGGCACCGCATCCCGGCCGCTGGCGATGCCCCGGGTCCGCGGAGACCTGATTCTGTCGCGAGGCGGGGTATCCGCGATGCCGGAGAGCCGGACCGCCGTTCCCCGCGGCGTTCCGGCGGCAGATGGTCCAGCCGGTTCGGTCCGGTCCGGCGAAAGCCGGCGACCGCCGCGGGCGGGTGTTGCGTGCGGAACTGGACGCGAGAGGCCTGAGCGCCCATCGGCTGGCCCTCGCCATCCGCGTTCCCGCCAATCGGATTACGGCGATCCTGCACGGCGATCGTGCGGTCACGGCCGAGACGGCGGTGCGTCTCGGCCGCTACTTCGGAACCGGGCCGGAGTTCTGGATGACCCTGCAGAGCGCGTACGACATCGCGACCGTCAACCGCGAGAGAGGTCGCGCGATTGAAGCCGAAGTGCCCGCGGGGGTCTCGTGCCCATCGCCCGACACCCCTGCCCACCGATGCCGCCGTTCGGAGCAGCGGACTACCCCGCCGCGATGGAAGTCGGCCGGGACGCTCCGAACGGCGGCGAGACGATGCACTGACACGGCTTGGGCCGCCGGCTCCAGTTCACGGGCGGGGGCAGAGCCCCCCACTGCCCCCGCATCGAGTCGATGTCGGCCGGAGTCTTCCGGGGAGCGCTTGGCCGTGGTCGCCGGCGGGGAGCGCCGAGATGGCGGGTCTTGCGGAGGCCTTCGGCCGCCACCACCGGTGGGTTTCGGCCGTCCTCGCCGGGCACAGCCCGGCGGAGCGTGCTCGCCCCGCACAGCGGGGCGGGCGGGGGCCGCGCGCACAGCGCGCGGACCTTGACCCCTCCCTCGTGTGCGGGGGTCTACCCGACCCGTGCCCGCGCTCGTCGCGGCCGACTTCCCCGGTGCGTGGGGACGAATGGCCCACCCGCCAGCGTGTGGCCGAAGGAACGAGGGCGGCGGCCGCGGCCTGTTCGTGATCGACATCGACGACGGCCACGGGTTCCGGCCTGCCACAACTGCCGAAGTCGATGCGCCGCTGCAAACAGCGGGAGCTGTTCGGAGCCGCCGACTACCCCGCGGTCGGCCGGAACCCTCGCTCGGGCGGCGGGCCTCGCAACCAGCGCACTCCCCTGCCGGCCGGTCCGCAGGGCCGACCCCCCAGCGCCTCGCCCGATGTCCCATCTCATGGGGGGGAATCACGGGTTGTTTGCGGGAGGGGGCGAAATCCTACGCTTAGGGTGAACCCGATCAGAGGTGCCGAGCCACAGCGCCGCGTCACCCGGCGCTCGACGCCGGCGGCTACGGCCGCCGACGTGAACCGCAAAAACCCCCCACCATCTGCGGCGACAACGGCATCACCCGAATCGCCCGGCACTTCCGGAGAACCCCGTCGACGTCGGTCGCGTCCGGCGAGGTCGGCCCAGCGTAGGGCGACTCGCTGCGCCGCATTCCGGCCATGAAGAGCAGCCCCGGCGATCACGAGCATCGAGGGCCGGTGCACGACCGGGTCCGCCCTGACTGCGCGCTTATCCACCGCGAGCTCAAGCGCGACGGCGTCACGCTGCAGCTCCTCTGGGAAGAGTACGTCCAGGTCTACCCAGTTCTGCGAGATCTACCGCCAGTGGGCGCGGCGGCTGCGGCCGTCGATGCGGGCAGGTGCATCGCGCCGGCGAGAAGACGTTCATCGACTTCTCGGGGAAACGGCCGGCGCTGGTCGACCGGCACACCGGGGAATTGCGACGCATCGAGTTGTTCGTCGCCGTGCTCGGGGCCAGCGGCTTCACCTACGTCGAGGCGATCGCGACCCAGCAGTTGCCCGACTGTGGCGCGATCTTGGTCGTGATGGTGGAAGGGCAGGATATTGAACACCTCCCCTCGAAGACTCATGCAGGGAGGCGATCCGGCTCGGGCTCACCGCTGAGGAGTGCCGTCAGCGCATCGCAGCTCGGGACGATGCACCGGTGCAGATCGAGGTGCGGCGGGACACGGCACGCCGGCTCGAGGAGTTGCGCCAGACCCTCGGCGTTTCGCTCGAGGTCCTGGTCGACCAGCTCTCGCGGGCGACCCCGGCGCACTTGGTCGAGATCGAGGCGAATGCGGCCGCGAGGTCGGACCGATGAAGGGCCGACTGCCGGTGAACCAGGCGGAGCTCGATGCGGCGCTCGATGCGGACCTGGTGGGAGGCGTGCCGGTGTTCCTGCGCCGGTCCGGACAATTGGCCGCGAACCCGGGCAGGCAGCCGGCGCAGCCGACAGTCGCCGGCCGCCGAAACGTGCCGATCGCCGGCGTTCGCGGGGGCCGCATCGATGCGCTGGTCCGGCTGCTTCGCCCGACGAGCGCGCAGCCGGGCCTTCGAGCTCGACAAGTCGACGCCGGGGCGGCGGTGAAACCTCCCCTTGGGTCTGATAATCAGTCGCGTTCCGTTTAACTTCCGGAGCTGGCCATCCGGATCTCGGATGTGAATGACGGAGAACCTCCGCGCGCCGAGGGCCTTAGGGCGACGGGTCCTGAGCGCCCATAAACGGGCTTTTGGGGTCGATTCGAGCCGACTTCGAGGCGAAGGTCTCGCGGCGACTGGGTTTTTAGGGCCTCTCCCGCTCTCCGAACCCGGCGTGCCGATTTCCGGCACCGGGCTCTCCAGTGGAATCATGCGGCTCGCACACGGGTTCCCGGTCACGGCCGGCGGGCAGGTCTCGCGAGCCCTGGGATCCGGTCGTGGGTCTCCACCACCGCGTCGGCGAGAAACATCGAGTCTCCTCAAACGAGTGTGGGTAACGGCGGCGCCAGTTCTATGCCTCCACAGCAGAGGAACAGCATCGAGATCAATGCACCGGGCGAGTGGAAGCCATAGGCGCGACGCGCGATCACCCGCAGCTTGTTGTTGATGCCCTCCACCGGACCGTTCGTCATCTTCGTGTCCAGATACGCCAGGACGCCTTCCGCGTGTTTCCGAATCGTACGCCCCAGCTTCACGAACGGCGTCAGGCGGGACCGCGCAGCCCACTCCAGCCACTCATCGAGCAGCGCCGGCGCATCCTCGGGCGTCGCCTGCCCCAGGATCGTCGCCAGGTACTCCTTCAGTTCGTAGGCCCGGTTCAGCGCCCGGTTCTCACGACGCAACGTCTCCAGACGCCGGGCCTCACCAGGCTTCAGCCGCGCCGGGTGCTTCAGCAACGCATAGCGCGTCCCCTTGAGCGCCTTCGCATCCTCCGGCTCCGGGTCCAGCCGCCGCTGCTCCGAACGCCGCACCTCGTCAACCGCATCCGCCGCAAGCCGTTCAACGTGAAACCGGTCGAACACCACCCGCGCGTGCGGAACCCACGCCCTCAACGCCTTCTGCCAGCTCGACGCCAGGTCCGCCGTCACCAACTCGATCCGCGCACAGCCACCAGGTCCCAACTGCTCGAAGAAGGCCCCCAGCGTCTCCGCGCCCGACGCTCGTCATGGTCAACCACGATCGTCAGGTAGCGGTGACGCTTCCGGTAGCTGAACTCATCGACGCCGATTCGTCGCAGCTTGGCGAACCGAGCCCCGTCCAGCCGCCGCGCCACAACCCGTTCCACGATGCTGCCCACGGTCACCCACGATATCCCCAGCAGGCGGCTCACCGCCGTCCGGTCCGTCACCTGCGCCAGATACGCCGCCAATTCCTCGAACCCCGACGTGAACACGCTGCTGCCGCTCGCCCACGGCACCTGCTCCACCTTCACCGCGCGGCAACGCCGGCACGACACCCGCCACGGCGCATACCGCAGCCACGCCGGCATCCGGCCCCAGGACAGATGCCGCCACTCGCGCACCGGCTGCCGGTCATACCGCGGCGCCCGCTTCCCGCACGTCCCGCACCGGGAACGCCGCCACGACGGCTCCACCGACACCGTCAACGGAGCGTCGGCGGCCATTTCCACCTGCTTGACGTACATCTGCGTGACACCCAACAGCCGCCGTAGTAACGTGGTCAGACGCATGGGGCTCTCCTCCTCGCGGGTCGTGGTGGTACACGCCCATGAGACCAGGAAGTCCCTTGCGTTTGCAACCGCTTCCGCCAAGCGAGACGGGCGCACGCGGCCCCGACAACACGCTGGCCCCGCCCAACGGGTGTCCACCGCCGGCGCCGGGACCCGAGGTGGCCGTTGGGGGCAATCAGCCAGCGTTTATCCCCCAAACCGCCAGCCGTCGCGCTTTCCCGTGTTGTCGTGGACGGCCGGGACGCCCCCCGTCCAGGCCGGGCCGCAAGGCCCATATCTGCTGCCTGAGCGGAGGGACGGACGGTGTGTCACCCGAAGGGCCGCAGCGCAGCGAAGGACGCGCGTAGCGCGTTGACACGCCGGCCGGCCCGCAGCTACTCCGCTCCGACCTATCCCCGCCACGGTGCGCCACGCCCGTCGCCGGTCAGGTGCACGCCAGGAGCGGTCAATTCCGAGGCCGCCCGCGCTGGCAGCACCCCTCGCCGACCCGCCGACCGCGCCTCAACCTACCCACACTCGTTTGAGGAGAGCCGAAACATCTCCCACTCGACGGCGCAGACCGCGAGAATCGCGAGGCGAGGGTTGTCCGGGAGCTCGCGGAGCCCGTCGGCGAAGTAGCGTTCACCCTGCCGGCGCAACCGTGTGATCCGATGCGGAGGGATATCGTGGAAGAGGCCTTCCGGAACATCGAGGCGCGGGAGGTGCTCGCGGCGGTCCAGCAGCCGGTTGGCGTCGGCGGAATTGCTGCCCGGCTCGAACTGCCGGAGCCAGACGAACCGCGTCAGGCCGGCGTCGACCGTTTCGTCGAGCAGATGCTCAAGGCCCGATGACGGCCGCGGCTTGGGGATGCTGCCCGTCGCCGCGGCTGGCGAGTTGCTGACCCGCGGCGACGTGTGCCCACGTGCACTCTGAGTCACCTGGAAGTCGGCCTCGCGGCGCTCGGCGGCGGTCGGCCGCCGCGCTCCCAGCCGGGTTTCCCGCGCGGTCTTCTATATAGCAGAGCGGTCAGTCGCGCGCCGCCGCGACCCGCTCGAGGGCTCCTTCGAGCAGGCTCCCTATCGGTGGCACCCTTGAGGAGAGTCGACGCCGCGCTGTGCAGCCATCAGAAGCCGATGACTGCGCGGACCGTCACGCCACCGGGCTGCGGTTCGAAGCTGACGGACGGTGCCGTCGGGGTGGCGGCCAGCACGGTCATCAGCAGCACGCCAACTGTGAGCCCTGCGGCTCCCGTCCCGGCGGCCCAAGCGCAACGCGTCCCCTCGGGCTCGCGGGCAGTCCTTGTCCTCGAAGCGATACCAGACCAGCCGACCGCCCACCATGGCCAGCGCCAGCCCGGTCATCATGCGCTCCATGGACCGCTGCCGCGGCGCCGCCTTCGTTTCCATCCCAAGCTCGAACGACACCGTCTTGGCCTGCTCCAGCACGTCCGCGCCCGCATCGGCCGCCAGCAGGACCACCCCGAGCGCCGCCGAACATACACCCGTCCTGGCAACCATGCCCAACCCCCCACGCTCTTCGCCACCGCCGCCGCGGGTCGCACTGTGACCGTCCTCCGGCGCGTTCCGGAAACCCGGCTACCAGCCCACCGTCGCCCGGCCATGCACCCCATTGCTGGCGCCGCCCTGCATCTGGCTCTCCCGGCGTTGCGCATCGACGCTCAGTTCGACGTTCAACCTCTCCCGGTTCAGTACGCCGAGGCCGTAGCCCAGCCGGTAGTCCCGGCCGTACTCCGAGGTACCGACGGCGAACCGCGGCGTCCCCACGAAGCGGCTCCCCACCGGCAGCCCGTAGCCGACCTCCGCATCGAAGCGGTTGCCCTGCGCGAGGCCGCCGTGCGCCATCCCCGCCATCGTCTCGCTGCCCCACAGCGCCTCGGCCCCGCTCGTCGCCTGACCGCCCCACGACGGCGCCACCCGCGCCGTCAGGCCCAGTGGGGTCGACGGCGTCGGGTTGTAGCTCAGCGATAGCGCCACGCCCCGCTCCGAGAACCCCGCGGCCTGGTGCACCAGCAGCGTCCGCACCCGCACGTCCACCGACAGCCCCGTCGACGAGTCCGACACGATCAGGCCGGTGCCGAGGTCCAGGCCGGCGCCGGTCTCGGCGTCCCCGCCGTCGTGCCGCAGCCCCACCTCGACGCTCGGCGTCAGCGACAGTCTGCCCGCGAGCGTGTAGCCGCGCGAGCCCTCGAGTCCGGTCCGGACCCGGGTTGCCGTCGCCGCGGTCGCCGCCAGCCGCCCCGTCGGGCCGTCGACGCCGTCGGTCGCCGTGCCGACCCACAGCGCATCGGCCTTAAACGCCAGCTCGAAGCCGGTCCCACCTCCGGGGACAAGCTCGCCGCGCGTGCCGGCCGCGGCCATCGCCATCGACAGACCGCTCTCCAGCGCCGGCCCGGCGGCGGGCGTCAGCAGCATTCCGCCAGCGCCGTACCCGGCCACGCCCCACACCGTGAGGCGGTCGGTCGCCTGGTAGCCCAGCCACGGGTAGAGACCCGTCACCGACGAGGCCACCTGGCCGGTGGCCACCCCGGCGTACTCGCCCAGGCCTCGGCTGTGCCCCAAGGACAGGCCCGCCAGCAGCGGCCCTCTCGCGTAGTCGGCGCCGACTATCGTCGTCCGCACATCGCCGCTGAGCCCCAACGTCCCCTCGCGGCCCGCGAACCGCGACTGCGCCCCCCGGCTCCAGAACGAGAGGATGCCGCCGCGTGTTTCGCGGTTCAGGGCGACGGCCGACCCGGTCAGCAGGTCGCCGCCCCCGAGGCCCATCGGCAGCAGCCCCTGGCCAGTGACGCCGTCAGCCCCGAGGCCCATCGGTCCCGCGGCGCCCATCGCCACGCCGCCGCCCGCGGGCCCCGGCGTGCCGCGCATCCCCGTTCCGGCTGCCGCTCCCGGCATCGGATCGTGGGCGCCCGCGCCGGCCGGAGAGGCGCCGGCCGTGCCGCCGAGCTGACGCAGGAAGTCGAGCGCGATGTCGCGCTCCATGCCCCGCCGCAGCTCACGCCCCCCGACCCGGCCCTCAATGCCCGGCGCCCGCGGCGCCTGCAGCCGTGCCTCGACGTGCTCGACCACGTGCACCGCCGCCGTCCGACCGAACCGCGCCAGGAGCGCCCGCGGCAGCGGGTCCGAGTTCACGATGGTGCCCGTCGCCTCGGCGTCGGCGAGCGACACGTGGCCCCCCGAGAGGTTCGACAGCGTCAGCGTCAAGGTCTCCTCGCCCTCGTCGTGCAGGTCCTCGAGCACCCCGACCTCGATCGTCTTCGACGACTCGCCCGCCTGGAACGTCAGCGTCTCGCTCGACGCCGTGTAGTCCACGCCCGCCAGCGCGCTGCCGTCCGCGGTGGCGTAGTCCACGCTCAACACTCCGTTCGCGGCCCGGCTCAGCGTCACCACGAAGGCCAGCACCGCGCCGGGGCCTTCCTCCACCCGCGCATCCTCCACCGAGACCTCCACCGGCGGGCCCTGGATGACCGTGTGGAGCGGGTTCGCGAGCATGCGCTCGTCTTCGGTGCAGATCGCGTCGTTGTCGGCGCAGTCCGTCGTCTCCGGCAGCGAGATGGTGACATCGTCGCTGCCAGCCGGCGCGACGGTGATTTCCCAGGCGATGTTGCTCGGCGGATTGAGCCGCCGCGC
The DNA here is from genome assembly GCA_965206705.1 of Vicinamibacterales bacterium. Classification (GTDB taxonomy): domain Bacteria; phylum Acidobacteriota; class Vicinamibacteria; order Vicinamibacterales; family UBA8438; genus JAJEEA01. Next base: position 275,982 of record CBDBKJ010000006.1, read on the forward strand.
GCCCGTCACATCGCCGTTCGTCACCTCGAACGCCGAATCGCGGAGCGTCACGTAGCTGAGATCGTGCGGCTCCTCGCTGAAGGCGATGCGGAGGTCGATGTCGCTCGTCCCGTCATGCGTGGTGGGCACGCTCTCGCTCTCGAAGCTCACCGTGAGATCCGGCAGACTCTCCGGCGGCGCGGGCCCCTCCACCGTCGCCGAGAGCGGCGCCGAGAGCATGCGCTCGTCTTCGGCGCAGATCGCGCCGGGCGCCGCGCAGTTCGTCGTCGCCGGGAGCGTGACGGTAACGTCGTCGTCACCGCCGGGCGCGACTGTGATTTCCCAGGCGATGTTGCTTGGCGGATTGAGCCGCCGTACCCCCGTCACCGCGCCGTGGGTCACCGCGAACGCGGAATCGCGCAGCGTCTTGTAGCCCAGATCATGCGGCTCCGCGCTGAAGGCGAGTTCAAACGTAAAGGCGCTGCCGTCGTGGGTTTGGGGCAGATCGAGGAACGAGGCCGTCAGCGCCGACGCCTCCGGCACGGGGTCGTCGTTGTGGATGGTTCCGATCGCCCACGCATCGGCAAGATACACATTGCCGCCCGAGGGATTGCTGAGCATCAGCCTGAAGGTTTCATCGCTGTCTTCGTGGCTGTCATCGTGCACCGGTACCGAGATCGTCTTCGACGTCTCGCCCGCGGTGAAGGTCAGTGTTCCTGAGGTGGCCGTGTAGTCCGCCCCTTCGGTCGCGGTGCCATCCGGGATGGTCGCGTACTCCACCGTCACAGTCTCCGACGCCGCGCGGCTTAATGTCACCGCGAAATCTGCCGTCGCGCCTTGGGCCTCGCGCACCGTCGCGTCCGCCACAGAGAGAGCGGGCGAATTGAGGTCGGCCACGAGCGTGGCTTCCAGCCTGCCGAATGCCGGCGCGGCGTTGCCGTGCTGATCGAACACGCCGGGGGGCTGCGGACTAATCGACCGTGAGCGCGCGTAGCTCACCCACACCCTCTCTCCGATATGCGGGGCGTCGGCCCCAGACGCCTCCTGTCCGCGAAGCACCTTCGCCAACCGCAGCTTCACCACCCGGGGGTGGCCCTGGTCGTCGTCGATGATGCTGACGTGTTCTACCGAGTGGCCCAAGGCCCGGGATTCCGAGTAGGTCACGTCGAACAGCGATCGGGACACGTCGAGTCTCGATTTCCGGTTGAGGTCACGGTCGTAGTGGATGCGCACCTCGGCTCTCCCGCCGACTAGGTACCACGTGAGGGTCTCCCCCCACTGCGCCTGCGGCAGACCCTCCCGGCTCCCGTACGCCCACGGACCTATGCCGATCGGGCTCTCCCAGCGTGCCCGGATGTCGTAGGCCACGCCAGGCGTCACGGTGGTGGTGACCGCCCACTGCCGCTCCTCCGGCCCCGCTTCGCGCCACGTCCAGAACTCCTCCGCCTCCGACCACTCCTGGTCGGGAACCTTCCATTGCACGCGGGATATCGTCGCGTCGTCGGTGCCATCGAAGGACACCTTCATCTTCTCCGTGTTCCCTTGCCGCATCGTGTGCTGTTGAATGTCCGTCGGTGTCGGCGGCGGGTCGGCGGCGGCACGCACGGTGTGTTGCACCCGATCGGCGAGACCTACTCTCCCTGAGCATAGCGCCCCTGGCTCATCGCAGGGCTGCGGCTCCAGCGTCAGCCCGATGTCGCCGCTACCCGAGGGCTTGACGTTCAACACCAGAAGCCGATGGTCGAGAATCTCGATCGACTCCACCATTCCGTTCGTCACCCGGATCCCCCGGTCCGGGCCAATCAGGTCTGTCAGCTCCGGTCCCGGCGACACCAAGGGCTCGCCGTTCGGGCCGGTCACGTCTGTTATCTCGTGGCGATGATTAAGGCCGCTCGAGAACCTCACCCTGACTTCAAAGGACTCGCCGAAGTGGACACCCGGAACCGTGCCCAGGTGGAAGGTGTAGTAGAACTCGGCCTCCAGCGTCCCGAACGACGGCCGGTCGTTGTCCTTCACCCGGACCCGCACCTGGCTCGGCTGGTAGCTCGACCCCGCCGCGCTGTACGTGACGGTCGCCACGTCGTCAACGTCGTCAACGTCTTGCGCCGCCCGGACCGTCACCGAGTCTTTGGTTAGCGGGTAAAGTCGAGAAAATCCGTGAAGTGGTGTGCAGCTTCGGGGCGCATGTGTCGATACATGGAGCATGGCGAGAGAGAGCGGCGGGCGCGACGGTTCGGGGGCGCCCCCGCGAGAGCAGGATTCGCGGGACAAGCGCATCGAGGAGCTTCAGCGGGAGAACGCCAAGCTGAGCGACGATTTGGACCGCACCACCCGCGACCTGGACCGCACCACCCGCGACCTGGACCGCACCACCCGTGATCGAGACCGGTGGAAGCGACGCAGCGAAGACCTCAAGAAACAACTCGATGAGGCCCGCCGCGCCGGCAAACGGCAGGCTGCACCCTTCGCCAAGGACCGGCCGCAAGGGTCCGGCAAGCGCCCCGGCCGACGGTCCGGGACGCAGTACGGCCGGCAAGGGTCCCGACGCTGCCCGCCGAAGGTCGACGAGACCCACGGGGCGCCGGCGCCAAGGGCGTGTCCCGACTGCGGCGGCGCCGTCGAAGTGACCCGCGTCGCCGCGCAGTATCAGGAAGAACTCCCTCCGGTCCACCCCATCGTACGCCGCTTCGACATCGAGGTCGGCCGCTGCTCGCAGTGCCGCCGGCGCGTGCAGGGGCGCCATCGTCTCCAGACATCCGACGCCCTTGGCGCGGCCGCGGTGCAGCTCGGCCCCGGACTCGCCTCGCTCGTCGTCGAGTTGCACACCGAGATGGGCGTGCCGCTGGCCAAGGTCGCCGGCCTGCTGCGGACGAGGTTCGGTCTGGAGGTCACCGCCGGCGGCCTCGTTCATCTGCTGCATCGAACCGCCCGCGACGCCACACCGGTCTACCGGGAACTCTGCCGGCAGGTCCGCAACGCGCCGGTGGTCACGCCCGACGAAACGGGCTGGCGCGTCATCAAGCCCCACTGGCTGTGGACGTTCGTCACCCCGGAGACCACCGTCTACGCCATTTGCCCCGGCCGCGGGTTCAAAGATGCGGCCACCGTGCTCGGGACCGACTACGCCGGCGTGCTCGTGCGCGACGGCTGGCGGGTGTACCGGCGCTACAAGGGTTTGCACCAAAGTTGCGTCAATCACCTGCTCCAGCGTTGCAAGAAACTGAAGCAGAAGCACCCCTACAGCCCCTGGAGCTCGAAGGTCAAGGCCGTTCTCCAGACCGGCCTCGACCTTCGGGACCGCTGCCGGAACGGCGAACTGACCCGGCACGGTCTCGACTCGCTCCGCGGCCGGCTCGAGGCCCGGCTCGGTCGGCTGATCGACGCGCCGCCGCCGTTGAAGGACGCCAAGCGCTTCGCCAAGCATCTCGCCGCCGAATTCCCGGCCGTGTTCCTCTTCCTGCGCGACCCCTCGATAGACGCCACCAACTGGCGGGCCGAACAGGCCATCCGCCCCGCGGTGGTCATCCGCAAGGTGTGCGGCGGCAACCGCACCCGCAAGGGCGCCGACACCCAGCAAGTGCTCTCGACCGTCGTGCGTACCGCCCGTCAGCGCCGCCTCGACCTGCCGACGCTGACGGCCGAAATATTGCGCGCCCGCGAGCCCACCGTTCCCGAGGCCTTCAGGCTCCCGCCGCCGCCCGCGTAGGCGGGTGTCGCCCACACGGCCGCTTCGACACGCGCCCGTTCCCGCGGCCCCCACGGACAACCGACACTTCTTCATTTTCAAGGTGACTCAAGCCCATGCCGACCCTGTAATCGAATACGTCACCGACTGCGGCACTTCCCAGTTATCCGGCCTGAACGTGAACGCTGTCGGCGACACCGTCACATCGGAATTGTCCGAGAAGTGCGTCACCCGGATCGCACCCGAGGGCTGTTCCGTCAGCGCCACCGTGTAGGTGGCACTGCCGCCTTCCACCAGATTCAGCGACGGCAGGCTCGGCGCCACCCTCGGGTCTCCCTCGGTGGTCGCGCTCACGACGTCCACCGTGGGGCGCGCCCCGAGCGATTCGAGGATCGTCCTTACCCGGTAGTACAGCGTCTGGCCAGCGGGCAAACCGGTGTTGTGTACATACTGCGTCGCGTCTTGGCTCGACACCAGTTCCACGAAGTTGGTGCCGTCGGTAGAAACCTCGATCCTGTAGCCGGTGATGTCCAGCTCTGCGGAGTTCGGAGGCGCGTCCCACGACAGGACGATCACGCGCCGGGCCCTCGCCCTGGCCTCAAGGTTCGTCACCTGTACCTGATCGTCGACGAACAGGTTGATGGTCACGGCGATCGTGTCGGTGCCGCCGTTGCCGTCATCGGCGGTCACCGTCACCGAATACCTCCTCCTCTGGTTGGGGAGCGCCACCCGCGTCCGGATCTGACCGGTGGAGGAGTCAATCGCGAAAGTGTCCGTGTCCGCACCCCCCAGCGTGTAGGTCGGCGCATCGTCATCGTGGTCGGTCGCCGTCACCGGAGCGCCCACATCCACGTTGGCCGACGTTTCCGCTTCCACGTCGCGCGTCGTCGTCACGGCGCCGAAGTCCGGCGGGTTGTTATGCGCCGTGCCTCTGATGCGGAGGTAAAGAGGTCCTCCGATGTGGTCGGCCCAACTGCCGTCAGTCCTTTTCAGGTTTTTGTCGCCAATCCTCCAACCGGCCGCCCTTCCAGAGTCCTCCGACGACGACGATGTCGCAACGAGCCCATAACTGGTGCTTCCCGTGTAATTGAACACGACCAAGTACGTCGTGCTGCTATCGAGCGTCGAATTCTCCGGCGGAGTGAATCTGTTCCAGCCGTCGTCAGCTATCGACGCCGGATTGTCGAGCTCGTACAGCAAGCTGTCGGGTATGCCGCTTGCGGTACTGGTGTAGATGCTGACCTTGAGACCAGAGCCGTTTGCGTCTGCGGGTTCCGAGAATTGGTTGAAGATGGCGGTCACTTCAGTCAGCGTGTATCCGGCGGGGCTGGAGCCCGTCGTGAATGCCTGCGCCCCCGCAAATTTGCTTCCAACGAGATTGCCCACAAAAAGGCCGCTGCCTGATACGGTGGATTCGGCTTTGGCAAAGTTCTTGACCAGGATTTCCCCGGTCTGCGCCTGTGCCGGCCCTGCCATCAGTCCGGCGACCATCAGTGACAACGCTCCCGCCAGCAGCAGGCGCAGCAGGCCCTTCGTCCGGCGTTTGGCGCCCGGATTTGGAAGCTGAATTATGCTCGCGGAGATTCCACCGGATACCGTGCGATCGAAGTCCATATCCCTCTCTCTCATGCGGCTCTCCTAAAACAGGTGTGGGTGGAATCGGAGCCGATTCGGCGGGTCCACGAGGCGCGGCTGACGGCGAAAAGGCAGCTCGGAACTGACCCGCGGATTCCGCTTCCGGGGCGGGCGTGCGGTGGCTTGCTGCGGATGTGGGGCGGGGTAGCTACGGGTCGGCCGGCGTGTCAACGCGCTACGCGCGTCCTCCGCTGCGCTCCGGTCCTTCGGATGACACGCCGGCCGTCCCTCCGCTCAGAGAGCAGTTATGGGCCTTGCGGCCCGGCCTGGACGGGGGCGTCCCGGCCGTCGACGACTTCACGCCGGACGCGCGAGGAGCAGTCGGCGCGTGGGCCTGACGTGCGGGGGTCACGGGGCGAAGCAGAGCCCGCGAACGCGGGGGTTTTTCTGGCTGGGGCGGCATCGAACTGGGGCCATCCCTACCCACACCTGTTTCAGGAGACTCTCTCATGCACGCCCCGCACCCTTTCCTGAACAAAGTGCCAGGGACAGGCGCAGGGTTCGTTGCCCCCTGTCAGAGCGTGTCAGATGCGTTGCCGTGTAGCCGGTCCTATAGACGAACAACTCGCGATCGGCCTGTACCACCGTGAGGATCGTCGGCGGCTTCCCCTTGTCAGCGGCCCGCACGGCAGGCGGGGAGACATCGGCCGTGCGCCGAACGGACGATCGCCCGCCAGGGCTGCTGCCGTCGTCGCGCCGGCTTGTGTGTGGGGGTGCGTCGGGAAAATACCCCGGTGGGATTCTATGAAGGGCCGCGCCGCGTGTCGCCCTCCCAGAGGAGGGGTTTTGAGAAAAATTCAGAGAAATCGACGGCGCGCGGGCGGCCGGCGCGACGCGTGCCCGCGTCAGCCCCGCACCCCCGGCACGTCGGTCAGCGACGTCACCAGCTGCGCCAGCTCCATCTGGCGCGACACGCGGAGCTTGGCGTAGATGTGGCGGATGTGCCACTTGATGGTGGTCCGGCTCCGCCCCGTCTCGGCCGCGACGTCATCGATGGTCTTGCCCTGGGCGAGCAACACCGCGATGTGGCTTTCCGCGCGCGTCAAGTCGAGCGCCTCTCCCACCCGCGCCGGGTCGATGCCCGTACGGTCCGCCGGATCGACGGCCAGCACCAGCGCGCCCATGTGGCGCGGCTCGACGTTCCCGGCGGCGTCGTGCAGAGGGCTGACATGCAGCACAAGCCGTGACAGGGTTTGCGAGCGGCTGACGACCATCGACCCGCCCGCGCCGGGTCCGCCGTAGAACGGCAGCGCCCGCGCGAGCAGCCGCTGGAACGCCGCATCTTCCTCGGGCCGCGAGGCCCGCACGCGGCCGTCCTCATCCCACAGCCCATCGCCCGTGCGCAGCCACGCGCGGGCGCGATCGTTGACCGCCGTCACCCGGCCGCGCCGGTCCAGCTGGATGACGCCCACCCGGACCTGGTCGAGCAGGTCGACCACCGACGCGCCGAGCGCCCGCGCGCGGACCAGCGTCTGCCGCAGCCGCACGAACTGCCGCACGTGCGGCAGCAGGCGCGTGATCGTTCCGACCCGCTCAGACGTCCACCCGTCGCCGTCGACGGGATCGGCGACCACCCAGACGATGCGCGAGCCCTCCGGCCCGTCGAGGCGCACGTTGAGGCTGTCCCGGGTCTCGGCCCGCGGCACGGCTTCGTTGTAGGCCACCGACGTCTTCCGCTCCACGTCGGTGTACAGCGCATTCATGGGGACGATCCGGCTGTCGGCCAGTTGCCGCAGGCGTGGCACACGCTCGTCCAGGCCGTGATAGATCTTGAAGTATTCGCGCTCCCAGGCCACGTGGCGCTGCCCGCGGAAGCAGAACCACGCGAAGAAGATGTCGACGTCGTCCTGCACGCCCCCATCGCCCGCCACCAGGATGTTGCCCTTCGACCCGCAGGCCTCGTCGATGAGCCCCGACACGGCCGGCCACCGCGCATCGTTGAGCACGCCCGCGTGCAGCGACGCCACGATCCGCTCAAACAGGTCCTGCTGACTCATGGGCGCTCTCGTTCGCTAGGGCGATCGCGCGTCGCGGCGCCGACGCCACGACAGGCCGGATCTCGCCCGCCCCTGGCGTTCGCCACCCGCCTCCGATACTACAAGGTACCTGCGGCCCTTGGCGCCCTCCTCAAGGAGGGGTTTTCCATCACAACTAGCGAGGCTCCTCGTTCGTCAGGGCCTGAGCGAGGTGAAGAGCCTAAGGCAGCTCGCCAAAATAACTTGATCAGTTTGTGGTTTCTCGTGGCGTAAGACTGTAGTTCCAGTCGCCGTGGAACCTGTCCCGCTTGAGTGAAAGACTTTCGTATTCGTTTACAGGGGTAGTACGGGCCTGAAATGGGCTTGAAACGTCGGATTTCGGAGCAGCGCCGACGTTGGTTCGGCCGACGGTGGGTCTCAAATGGGCTGCCTCCACCGTTACCGTGACGTGGCAGGAGTCGGGTGCACGGGCGTCGACCGGTCGGCGGCGTCCGTCGTCGGCCGAGCCGTCCGCCGCGTACTGGCGAGCCCATCCGGCAGCCGACTCGCACGGTCAACGTTTCGGCACTTGACCCGTCCGGCGGTGAGCCGCAGGAACCGGGCGCGCTTCTGAAGTGGTGGTTTGGGTGTCGCCAGCCTATGCGGGCGGCGGTGGGAGCCCGAAGGCTTGGGGAACAACTGGGTCGCGGGCGCGCAACATCTCGGCGATCACCGAAGGCAGGTCAAGGCCGCGCTGGCGGGCGGTGCGCACGACGCTGGACAGCACCTGCTGGGTGTCGGCGCCCTTGCGGGTGCGGTTGCCGCCGCACACCTTGCGGATGACCACCGCGGGCCGGATGGCCTGTTCAGCCCGCCAGTTGGTGGCGTCTATCGACGGGTCTCGCAGGAAGAGGAACACGGCCGGGAATTCGTTGGCCAAGTGCTTGGCGAAGCGCTTGGCGTCTTGCAACCACGGCGGCGTGTCGACGAGCCGAGCAAGCTGGGCCTCGAGTCGGCCGCGAAGGGAGTCGAGACCGCGCCTGTTCAATTCGCCGGCTCGGCAGCGGTCCCGCACGTCGAGGCCGGCCTGAAGGACGGCCTTGATCTTCGCGGCCCAGGCACTGTAGGGGTGGTTTTCCTGCAGTTCCTTGGCCCGGCGGACCAGGTGAGTGAGGCAACTTTGGTGCAACGAGCGCTTGTAGCACCGGTACACCTGCCACCCGTCGCGCACGAGCACGCCGGCGTAATCGGTCCCCAGCACGGTGGCCGCGTCGGCGAACCCGCGGCCGGGGCAGATGGCGTAGACGGTGGTCTCCGGGGTGGTGTACGCCCACAGCCAAGAAGGCAGGCCGCCGACGCGCCAGCCGGTTTCATCCGGGGTGACCACCGGTGCGTTGCGAACCTGCTCGCAGAGCTCCCGGTAGGCCGGCGCGGCGTCGCGGGCCGCGCGGTGGAGCACGTGGGCGAGACCGCCCCGGGTGACGTGGAGGCCGAACGTGTGGCGCAGCACGTGGGCGACCTTTGCCAGCGGGACACCCATCTCGTTGTGCAGCTCGACGACGAGGGCCACGACCTCGGGGCCGAGCTGCACGCCGGCCGCCCCCAGCGCGTCGGAGGTCTGCAACCGGTGTCGGCCCTGCACACGCCGTTGACAGTGCGCGCAGTGGCCGATTTCGATGTCGAAGCGGCGCACGAGGGGGCTGACCTTGGGGAGGTCTTCCTGATATTGCGAGGCAACGTGGTCGACTTCGACAGTGCCGCCGCAGTCGGGACACGCCGACGGGGCCGGGGCCCGGTGGGTCTCGTCCACCTTCGGCGGGCGCGGGCGGCGTCCCTGCCGGCCGTAGCTTGCACCGGCCCGCCGGCCGGGGCGCCCGCCGCGTCCCTGCCGCCGGTTCTTGGCGAAGGGCGCGGCCTGGCGGCGGCCGGCACGACGCGCCTCGTCGAGTTGCTTCTTGAGGTCCTCGCTACGACGCTTCCATCGGTCCCGGTCGCGGATGGTGCGCGCCAAGTCATCGGTCAATTTCTCGTTCTCGCGCTCAAGCTCCTTGACGCGCTTGTCCTGCGGATCCCGCTCGGGCCGACGCGTCTTCGAACCACCGCGTTCCCCCATCATGCGCGCCATACTTCAGGTATCGGCACATGTGCCCCGAACCTGCACGCCACTTCACGGATTTTCTCGTCGATACCCGGTAAACAAAGACAGACTTTCCATCTGTTCCGCCGTCACCGGCCGTCCCGTGGGGTAGCTGTTCGCGTCCAACTCGGAACGGATCGCCAAACCGCTCCGCGTCGTCGTGTGGCCGATCAGGTTCACTACCACCTCGCGACTCACCAGCGGCCGGCCCCGCCAGTTCTCCGTGATGTGGCAGAACATCCGGTGCTCGATCTTGTTCCACTTGCTCGTTCCAGGTGGAAAGTGGCACACCGAAGTCTGGAGCCCCGTCTCGTCGGCGAACTGCTGCAGCTCCCACTTCCACAGACGGTTGCGGCTGCCGTTCGAACCACCTCCGTCAGCCGTGATCAACAACCGGCCCGCGGCCGGATAGGATACGCGACCCATCCGCCGCCACCAGCGCCGCAACGTCTCGACCGCGAACGACGCCGTGTCGTGATCGATACCGACGCTCACCCACCCGGCGTCGCGGGTCAGGTCGTACACGCCGTACGGAATCGCCTTGCCGAGTGCCTTGTCCGGAAAATCGTGGACGCGAACCGGTTCCGGGTGGCCGTGCGGACGCCATTCCCGACCCCCGTTCTTGAAGGGTCCGACGAGCTCCTTTTTCTTCGTGTCCACCGACACCACTGGCTGCCGCTGCCGCTGAAAAGCCCGCACCCGGCGGTTGATGTGGTTGAACTGCGCGTCCCGGTCCGGATGCTGCTTTCCCTCCAGCGTTTTGCGGTTCGCTTGCAGACTGTAGCCCAACTCGTGCAACAGCCGGTTCACCGAGCGCTCACTGACCCGGTGGCCCGCGTCTTGGAGTTCCCGCGCCAGCCGCGCCGCACTGCTGCAGGTCCAGCGCAACGGTCCGGTCGGGTCGCCGCGCGTGGCCGGATCGACCACCGTTTCCAACGCCGCCACCAAGCCGGCGTCGTGAACGGCCAGCGCTTTGCGACCCGCCCCCGGGCTGCGCAACCGTCCCGCAATATCGTCGTCTGCCGGCCCATCGGCCAATTCCCGCAGGCCCGCGCCGATCGTCGCCCTCGACAACCCCGTTGCCTCGGCCACCCGCGCAATTCCACCGCGTCCGAGCGCCCTTGCCTCTACCGCCGCCCAACGCCGTCGCGTCCTTTCGTTGAGCAAAGGTCCAATCGCGGCAAACTTCTCCTGTATCACTTGTGTCAGTACGTTGTCCACGAGAACCGAGGATAACACCAATCTCCAAGCATGACTACTTTATTGTGGCGAGAGCCCTAACCGTTAAAAACAGCACGATAATGCAGAGCATTCTTAGGTTGGCGGCGCGGCGGCGAACGGCCGGCCAGTGGCAAGGCGTGTCACCGCGCTGGTGACCTAAGAATGGAGTAATTGGTTACCGGGTCGGGTCAGTGCGTGCGGCGGACGTCGAACCGCGGGCGAGGCGTCGAAGGACCGCGGTGGGTGACGTCCGGGTGCACAAAAATGCACAAGTGCCGATAAGCCAAGTATGCGCCCAACCCGCAGCCAGCAGGACGCGCCCCGGCCGACGCGGGAGGAGCACACGCGCGTGAAGCGCGAGCTCGAGGAGGCCGAGCGTGAACGCGGACGGCTGCAGCGGCGGATCGAACGGCTCGAGAAGCAGAACACCCGCCTGAGACGAGAGCTCGATGCGGCGAGACGCGCCGGGTATCGCCAAGCCGCGCCCTTCGCCAAGACCCTCACCTCACGACCCAAGCGCCCAGGCCGACGAGCCGGCGTCCAGTACGGCCAGCCGGCACGCCGGTGCAGGCCAACCCGGGTCGATGTCCGCCACGACGTACCGCTGCCGCCGGGCTGTCCGGCTTGCGGTGGACGAGTCCGCTCGACGGGCGTGGCCACCCAGTTCCAGGAAGAACTGCCGGTCCCGCGGGTCGTCGTCCGCGAGTTTCGGGTCGCACTCGGCGCCTGTCAGGACTGCGGCCGGCGGGTGCAGGGCCGCCATCGGCTGCAGACCTCCGATGCCCTCGGGGCCGCCGCCGTGCAACTGGGCCCCGGGTTGGTGGCGTCGGTGGTCATCCTCAACAAGCAGATGGGGTTGTCGTTCGGCAAGATCGCCACCCTGCTGCGGCAACACTACGACATCCGTGTCAGTCCGAGCGGCCTGGTCCGCGCCGTGCATCGCGCCGCCCGCCGGGCCGAGCTGACCTATACCGAACTGCTGCGCCAGATCCGCAACAGCCCCGCCGTCACCCCGGACGAAACCGGGTGGAAGGTCGGCGGCCACCTGCAGTGGCTCTGGGCTGCCGTCGCGCCGAAGACGACCGTCTACGCGATTCAGCCCGGACGAGGCTATGAGGAGGCCGCCAACCTGTTGGGGCCGGACTTCGACGGCGTGCTCATCCGCGACGGCTGGGCGCCGTATCGGCGCTTCACCCAAGCCACCCATCAGACGTGCCTCGCCCACCTCCTCCGACGGGGACGGACCCTGTGCAGGGACCATCCCCGCAGTCGCGTCGCCGCCGACATCCACGCCTCGTTGAAACAGTCGCTGCGCCTGCGCGATGACGCCCGTGCGGGCAGGCTGTCGCGCGACGGCCTCGGCGAAGCCGTCGAAGCCCTGGCCGCCCGACTCGCCCGACGACTGACCCGCCCCGGCCCTCTCGCCGACGTTCAGCGCTTCGCGGCGCATCTGACCAGGGAATGGACGGCGCTGTTCAACTTCCTGTGCATCCCCGCCATCGACGCCACCAACTGGCGCGCCGAACAGGCCATTCGCCCCGCCGTCGTCACCCGCAAGGTGTGTGGAGGCAATCGCTCCTGGCGCGGCGCGGCCACGCAACAGACGCTGGCCTCGGTCATCCGCACCGCCTGCCAACGTCAGTGCAATCCGCACGCCGTGATCGTGGGACTACTTCGATCGCCTTCGCCCACTGTTGCACCCGAACTGCAAGGCCCCGCACCGTAGAACCTGCCACCCGGTAACCAATTACAGAATGGATTGGACTGAACCGCTGCTCCGCTGCTGGACTATGGGCGTTGTATCGTCGGGAGGTACTGCTGGGATGCCGGCGACGGGGTCGTACGTGGAGGTTGCCGGCCGACGCCGGTCGGTGAGGACGGCCACGAAGGTCGTCCCGCGACGGTGCTGGAGCGTCGGAGACGCAGGTCGACCGGCCCGGGAACCCCGGGAACTGCGGAGGGTGCCTGGCGGGCGTCGGTGGGCCTCGTCACGACGAATCCAGGAGGGCCGGAGACGCCCACTGGCCGGCGAGGCAGTCGACGACGTGCATGTGCCCGTCGTCGCACCGGGGACACTGCCGCAACGAGCGACCGGTCAGCGCCTCGTAGCGCTCGCGATAGTCGGTTGTGGCGGAGCCGGCGTGCTCGGCCGAGGGTAGCGGGGGCGCGTTCAGCAGGCGCCGGCACTCGGTGAGCTTCTGCTCGCGGTTGCGATTGGCGAGGAAGCCGTAGTAGCGAATGCGGTGGAAGCCGGGCGGGAGCACGTGGAGGAGCATGCGGCGGATGAACTCGGTCGCGGTCAGCGTCATGGTCTTCTGGCGGGACGCGCCGGCCCGGCGGTAGTCGGTGTAGCGGAAGCGCACGGAGCCGTCGTCGAGGCTGCACAGGCGCTGGTTGCCGATGGCGACCCGGTGGGTATAGCGACCGAGGTAGTCGAGGACCTGTTCGGGGCCGGCGAAGGGTGGCTTCGCGTAGACCACCCATTCGGCCTCGCGGGCCGGGCGGAGGTGCTCGGCGAAACGCCCGGGGTCGCTGAGGGGCTGCAGCCGGCCGGCGAAGCGCAGCTGTCCGGACTCGAAGGCGTCCTGCAGCGCCTGGAGGAGAACCCGACGGAAGTAGCGCGAGAGGACCCGGACCGGCAGGAAGAAGCCGGGGCGGCAGGAAACCCAGCCGCTGCCGTCGCTTGCGAGGCCCCCACCCGGAATGACGCAGTGCAGATGCGGATGATGGACGAGCGTCTGGCCCCAGGTGTGGAGGACGGCGAAGAAGCCGATCTCGGCGCCGAGATGGCGGGGGTCGGCGGCTATCGTGCGGAGCGTCTCGGCGACGGCGCGGAAGAGGAGACCGTAGACGACGGCCTTGTTCCGGGCGGCGATCTCGGCGACGGCCGGAGGCACGGTGAAGACGACGTGGAAGTACTCGGTGGGAAGCAGGTCCGCCCGGCGCCGTTCGAGCCACGCGGCGCGGGCCAGCGACTGACAGGTCGGACAGTGGCGGTTGCGGCACGAGTTGTACCAGACGCGCCGATGGCCGCAGTGGTCACACTGCTCGACGTGGCCGCCGAGGGCGGCGGTCCGGCACTGCTCGATGGCCGTCATCACGCGGCGCTGCGCCGTCGAGAGAGCGGCCCCGACCTCGGTCCGGAAGGCATCGCCGTAGCGGCGGAAGACCTCCGCCACGGTGAGCGCGGCGCGTGACACGGCCGTCGCTCAGTCGACGTCCGGGGTGCGTTCCGATGCGGGCCGTGGGAGGAGGTCCAGCGGACTCGCGGTCGAGCAGACGGTGGTGGTCGCGACCCGCAGGTAGCGTGCCGTGGTCTGCAGGCTCCGATGCCCGAGCAGGAGCTGAATCGTGCGCAGGTCGGTGCCCGCCTCGAGGAGATGGACAGCGAACGCATGGCGGAGCGCGTGTGGCGATACCGGCTTGGCCATGCGCGCGCGGCGGGCGGCGACGTGGCAGGCGCGCCCGACCGCCCCCGGAGTGATTGGTGCTTCCGGGGGCTCGCCGGGAAAGAGCCAGTGCCGCGGCCGGTCGACGTGCCACCAGGCGCGCAGAACCGCCAGCAGCTTCGGCGAGAGCATCACGTAGCGGTCCTTCTGCCCCTTGCCCTTCTCGACGCGGAGCACCATCCGTTCGCTGTCGATGGCGGACACCGTGAGGCGGACGGCCTCGGAGATGCGCAGGCCGGCGGCGTAGCACGTGGTCAGGATGGCGTGATGTTTGGCGGCCTTCACCGCCTCGAGAAACTGCATCACCTCGTCGCGGCTGAGCACGACCGGCAAGGACCGGGGCTTCTTCGGCACGGGGATCACGTCGTCGAAGGCCCACCGCTTCTGGAGCGTGACCCGGTAGAGGAACCGGAGCGCCGACACGGCGACGATCAGAGAGCTCGGAGCGAGGCCGCGTTCGTTGGTCAGGTACACCTGGTAGTCGCGAATCTCCTCGGGACCGAGGCGCGCCGGCGAGCGGTCGAAGTGGCGAGCGAACCGCGCGACGGTCTCGACGTATGTGCGTTGGGTGCACGACGACAGCTGCCGCACCTGCATGTCTTCGAGCATGCGTTGACGAAGAGATGTCATGAGACGCTCCTCTGCGAAGGGCCTGGGGGATTCCAGGCGCTCGCAGAGGAGCGTATGGCAGGACGGAGGGCCGGCTGCAGCGGTGGGACAGGCTGGCCGGACGCCTCAGAGTCGGCGGGTCGATTCAGCGTCTACCGCGAAGCGGTTTGCTGCGAAATTCCGGTGGTTGTCCAGACAGACGAATCCCACCACGACGGGAAGTCGAATGCAGGAGCGACGGTGGAGGCGGTGTCCCGTGGCGACGTCTCGACCTTGCGGCTGCCCCTTGTGCCGGTCGTCGAGGCGTAGCGCCGGGAGCACGTGGGGACAGATGGACCTCAGCGCATCGGTACGGTCCTCTCGGGCCAGCGCACCGAGACGGTGCCGTCGTCGTTGCTGACGAGGATGTCGAACTTCCGCAGCGTGCGCAGCCAGCGGGGCGCGTTGCGCTTGACGAGGAGCGCGTCGTAGTCGGTGGCCGGGTCGCGGTAGGGGGTGCCGTCCCGCAGGACCGCGAAGGCGCAGCGTGCGAGCTTGTGGGCGGTGGCGACGACGGCGCGCTTGTAGCCGCGGCGCACGGTGAGCGCCTTGTGGTGCGCCTGGAATTGGCAATTCTTGGTGCGCGCGGCGGCATGGGCGCACTCGACGAGCACGGCTCGCAGCGTGCGGCTGCCGCGGCGGGCGCGCCCCGTGCGACGCTTGCCGGCGCTCTCGTTGTTGCCGGGACACAGCCCGGCCCACGCGGCGAGGCGACTGGCGGCGCCGAACACGCTCGGGTCGGGACCCATCTCACTCAGGATGGCGCAGGCCGACGTGTGGTCGATGCCGGGGATGGTTTCCAGCAGGCGGCACTGCTCAGTGTGGTCGGCGAGGGCGTTGTCGATGTGCCGGTCGAAGTCCTGCACGCGCCGGTCGAGGTCGTCGTGTCCGCGGATCAGGTCGGCGAGCAGGAGGCGGTCGGTCTCGCACAGTGTCAGGCGCAGGGCATCCCCGAGCAGCTCCAGGTGCGAGCGAACGTGCCTGCTGAGCGAGTCCAGGATGTCCGCGCGGGGCCGTCGGGCGACCAGGCCGTCGAGGATGCGCCGGCCATTGAGGCCGAAGATGTCGCTGAGCACGCCCCCGATGCGGATGCCGCTCCGGTCGAGGACCTTCTGCACCCGGTTGCGCACCCGGCTGCGCTGCCCGACCAGCGTGCGCCGATGGCGGACCAGATTCCGCAGGTCGCAAAACGCCTCGTCGGGCACGAAACTGGGCCGTCCGAGCCCGAACTGACACACCCGGGCCAACCAGCGGCTGTCTTCGATGTCGGTCTTGCGGCCGCGCAGTTGCCGCACGTGCTGCGCGTGCAGCAATTGCGCGTCGATGCCGGCCGCGGTGAGTGCGCGCCACGGCGCCTGCCAGTAGACGCCGGTCCCCTCCAGGGCCGCCGCCTCGACGCGGTGGCCGGTCAGCCAAGCGACCAGGGCGTCCAGGCCGCTTGCCAGCGCACGGAAGGTGCGTGTCTCGCAGGTCGGTTCACTACCGGGCGCCGCACACAGCCGCACCGTGGCCGTGATCTCCATCTTGTGCACGTCGAGTCCCGCGGCGCGGGGATGGACAACGTGCAGGTCATCGTTCCTCATCGGTTCGCCTCCTGTAGGGGTACCGGGCGTGGCGGAGGCGGGGCGGTCGGTCGGACGGAGAACTCGCGCCCTGAGGGCGCGGTGCACTTTGCTGCACGTCCACGGCGTGAGGCCGGGTACATTGCGGGGCTCGACGCCGACCGACCAGGTCAGTTTAGTCTCGGGGAAAACGTCCACCATTCCGCAGTAACGACCACTGTCCTGCCTCCGCCCCTATTCTGCCGCGGCCTACACAACGGCACCGAGGCGATTGCCGGACGGTCATCCATTTCATGCCTTCGGGGCGGTGAGGTGGGGACCCACCATGACCGTTTAGTGCAAAGACTGTTATCGCGTACTTTTGACCCGCGGCGCTCGCGACCACCCTCGCCAAACCTTCGTCGACCCCGCGAAGCTCGTCCACCCCGAGGCCGGACACCGCGCCTTCGAGCGCGCCGGGCGGCACGCCGTCTTCGCCCCACCGACCAGTTCTTCTCGCGGTCCCGGCGTCGTCGAGCGCGCCGCTGGTTCAGTCCGCCATCACGGGATGGCTGCGGCGCGAAGACGGCCGACCGCTATCGGGCCGGCCGTTCGGCGCCTCCTTGATCCGCGGGATGCTGAAACGGCGGTTGGCCGCGGCCGGCCTGCACGACCTTCGGCGACTTGCCCACGGGCCGTAGGAGGACCAGGTTCGAGAGTGCCTAGCCCTCGGTCCGTAGATGCAGCTCGCGCAACTGGTGGGGGCTCACCGTCGAGGGGGCGCCGGTCATCAGGTCGACGGCGGCAGCGGTCTTGGGGAACGCCATGACGTCGCGGATGGACGTCTCGCCGGCGAGCAGGGCCACGATGCGATCGACCCCGAAGGCGATGCCCCCGTGCGGCGGGGTCCCGAACTCGAGGGCGTCGAGGAAGAACCCGAACCGCGAGCGGGCGTCCTCGTCGCGGATCTTCAGCAGCTCGAAGATGCGCCGCTGCAGCGGCTGCTCGTGGATCCGGATGCTGCCGCCGCCGATCTCCCAGCCGTTGAACACGAGGTCGTAGGCCTTGGCGCGGATGGCGCCGAGGTCGCCCCCGTCGAGAAGATGGCGGTCGTCGTCGTGGGGCGACGTGAACGGGTGGTGCCGCGACACGTGGCGTCCCTCGGTCTCGCTCCACTCGAACATCGGGAAGTCGACGACCCACGCCAGCGCCGACCGGGACTCGTCGACGAGCCCCTCGCGCCGGGCGAGCCGCAGGCGCATCTGCCCGAGCAGCCGGGACGGCTCTTCGCCCGACCCCGCCGCGACGAGCACGAGGTCGGAACGGCCGGCGTCCACCGCCGTCAGCAGGCGCCCCAGGGTGTCGGCTCCCGCCACCTTGAGTATCGAGCTCTGGACGTCGCCGTCCGGCCCGCGCCGCGCCCACACGAGACCGGAGGCTCCCAACGCGATCGCCTCGTCGACGAGCTTGTCCACCTGGCTGCGCGAATACTGCCCCGCCCCCGGCACGACGAGGGCGCGGATGACCCCGCCTTCGGCCACGCACTCCCGGAAGACGCGGAAGCTCGACTCGGCGAAGACGTCGGAGACGTCGGCAATCTCCATCGCGATGCGCAGGTCGGGTTTGTCGGATCCGTACCTCGCCATCGCGTCGGCGTAGGACAACCGGGGAAACGGCGTCTCGATGGTCAGGTCGGCGGCCGCGCACACCGCGTGCATCAGCCGCTCGACGATGCCGAAGACGATGTCCGGGGTGGCGAACGACATCTCCATGTCGATCTGCGTGAACTCCGGCTGCCGGTCGGCGCGCAGGTCTTCGTCGCGGAAGCAGCGGGCGATCTGGAAGTAGCGGTCCATGCCCGAGATCATCAGGATCTGCTTGAAGATCTGCGGCGACTGCGGCAGGGCGAAGAACTCGCCCGGATGCACGCGGCTGGGCACCAGGTAGTCGCGCGCGCCTTCCGGCGTCGACTTGGCCAGTACCGGCGTCTCGATCTCCAGGAACCCCTGCTCATCGAGCGCCCGCCGCACCGCCAGCACGACCCGATGGCGGAGCTGCAGGTTCCGCTGCATCCGCTGCCGCCGCAGGTCGAGATAGCGGTACTTCAGCCGGAGGTCCTCGGAGACCGGGGTCTCCTCGGCGATGTGGAAGGGCGGGCGCTTCGACTCGTTCAGCACCTCGATGGAGCGCACCGCGATCTCCACCTCGCCGGTCGCGATCTTCGGGTTGAGGGTGTCCTCGGATCGGCGTTCGACGACCCCGGCGACCGCCACCACGAACTCGGGCCGCAACCGCTTCGCCCGGGCGAGCAGCGCCAGGTCGTCGCGCGCCACGACCTGGGTGACCCCGTAGCGGTCGCGCACGTCGACGAAGATGAGGGAGCCGAGGTCGCGCACCCGGTGCACCCACCCTTGCAGGGTCGCCTCCTGCCCCATGTCGCTCGGGCGCAACGCGCCGCATGTATGTGTCCGCACTGGTTCACACCCTGTCGCCGGCCCCGGCGCCCCGCGTCGCCCCGAACGCCGTGCCTTCCGATATCGTCGAGCCGGACCGCGCCGGCCGTCACCCGGGAAGCCCGGCCGGCCGCGGGGCGAGGGCCGCCGCCACCGCGTCGCGGGCCACCCGCTGCTGCCGGCTCGTCTCCATCTCCTTGACCGTCACCTCGCCGGCGGCCAGCTCGTCCTCGCCGAGAATCAGCATGTGGCGGGCCCCGCTGCGGTTGGCCCGCTTCATCTGCGACTTCGAAGAACGGCCGCCGTAGTCGATCAGCACCCGCAGGCCGGCCCGGCGCAGGTCGCGGGCGAGCAGCCGGGCCGACGCCCACGTCGCGTCGCCGAGGGCCACCACGAACGCGTCGATCGGCGCCGTATCGCCCGCGCCCTCGGGCAACGCGAGCACCAGCCGTTCGAGCCCCGCCGCGAACCCGATGCCCGGACGGTCGGGTCCGCCGAGCTGCTTCACGAGGCCGTCGTAACGGCCGCCCCCGAGCAGCGCGTTCTGCGCTCCGAGCCCCGTCCCGAGAATCTCGAAGGTGGTGCGCGTGTAGTAGTCGAGGCCGCGCACGAGCCGGTGCGACACCCGGTAGGACAGCCCATAGGCGTCCAGATGCGCCCGCACCTCGACGAAGTGATCGCGGCAGGCGTCGCACAGATAGTCTTCCGAATGCGGAAGCTCGTCGATGATGGGCTGGTCCGCCGGCACCTTGCAGTCGAAGATGCGCAACGGGTTCGTCTCGGCCCGCCGCCGGCAGTCGCCGCACAGGTCGGACACCCGCTCGCCGAGGGCGGCCAGCAGGGCCGCGCTGAACGCGGGCCGGCAGGCCTCGCACCCGACGGAGTTGATGACGAGCTCGGCGCCTTCCAGACCCAGCTCCGTCACGAAGGCCGAGGCCATCTCGATCACTTCCCCGTCGATGGCCGGATCGGCGATGCCGAACACCTCGACGTCGAGCTGGTGGAACTGCCGGTAGCGCCCCTTCTGCGGGCGTTCGTAGCGGAACATCGGCCCCAGGCTGTACAGCTTCGCGAACGGCAGGGCCTGCTCCAGACCATGTTCCACGAAGGCGCGAACGAGGCTGGGGGTCGCCTCGGGCCGCAGGGTGATGCGCTCGCCGCCCTTGTCGGTGAACGCGTACATCTCCTTCTGCACGATGTCCGTCGACTCGCCGGTCCCCTTCGCGAACAGCTCCTCGCGCTCGATGACCGGAGTCCGCACCTCGACGTAGCCGTAGCGCGCGCAGACGTCCGCCGCCGCGCGCTCGACGCGCTGCCACCGTCCGACCTCGTCGGGCAGGATGTCCCGCGTGCCGCGAATGCCGGGAATCACCGTGAGGGGGGGTCCCTTCGTTCGGCCGCGGCCGGCCTCGTCATGGGGTGGCTGGTTCCTGATGGCGCGGCTCGTTCCTGTTCCTCGCCGTGTCCCGCCGGGGACGCCTGAAAATCGCGCTTGTAAGCGACGTAGTGGTCGGCGTAGCGCCGAATCGACGCCGCCTCGTCATCCGTGGTCGCCCGCCGAACCCGTCCCGGGCTGCCCATGACCAGCGACCCCGGCGGAATCGCGGTCCCCTCGGCCACGAGGGTGCCGGCCGCGACGATCGAGCCGGCGCCGACGACCGCGCCGTTCAGCACGATCGCCCCCATCCCGATGAGGCAGCGGTCCTCGACGATGCAACCATGGAGAATCGCCCCGTGCCCCACCGTCACGTCGTCCCCGAGCAGGGTCGCGTGTATCTCGCGCATGCCGTGGAGCACGCTGGCGTCCTGGATGTTGGTGCGGGCGCCGATGCGGATCCGATTGACGTCCCCGCGCAGCACCGCGTTCATCCAGACGCTGCTGTCCTCGCCGATTTCGACGTCGCCGATCACCTGGGCGCTTTCGTCTACGAAGGCGGAGGACGCGACTCGCGGGAAACCGGCGCGGTGGGACCGAAGCACGGCGTGAATTATATGTCGAACCACGCGGCCACGGTCCGCGGGGCGAGGCCGAGGTGGCATAATGGAGGGCGATGGAGGTCCACGATCGGCTCGGCCGGCCGCTCGCCAACCTGCGGGTCTCGGTGACCGACCGGTGCAACCTGCGGTGCCAGTACTGCATGCCCGAGGCGGACTACGTCTGGCTGCCCCGCAACGACATCCTGACCTTCGAGGAGATCGAGCGCCTGGTCGACGTCTTCGCGGCCCTGGGGACCGACAAGGTGCGGATCACCGGCGGCGAGCCGCTGCTCCGCACCGATCTGCCGGACCTCGTGGCGCTGCTCGCCAGCAAAGCCGCGCTGCGCGACCTCGCCCTGACCACGAACGGCATCCTGCTCGCCGAGCACGTCGCCGGGTTGCGGGACGCCGGGCTCCCGCGCATCACGGTGAGCCTGGATACGCTGGACGCCGACCGTTTCAAGGCCCTCACCCGCTTCGACCGCCACCGGGACGTCCTCCACGGACTGGAGGCGGCGGCCGCCGCCGGGTTCGAGAGCGTGAAGATGGACACGGTGGTGATTCGCGGCGTCAACGACGACGAGCTCGTGCCGATGCTGGAGTACGGCCGGCGCATCGACGCCGAGGTCCGGTTCATCGAGTACATGGACGTGGGCGGGGCCACCCGCTGGTCGATGGACGACGTCGTGTCGCGCCGGGACATGCTCGACCGGCTGGCGGCCCACTACGGACCGATCGAGGCGGTCGACGAGACCACCGCCGCCCCCGCCGACCGCTTCACCCTGCCCGACGGCTTGGTGTTCGGCATCATCTCGTCGACGACCGAGCCCTTCTGCCGGCAGTGCGACCGCAGCCGCCTCACCGCCGACGGGCTCTGGTACCGCTGCCTCTACGCCCGCACCGGCACCGACCTGCGCGGGCCCCTGCGGGCCGGCGCGAGCCGCGAGGCCCTCGAAGACCTCATCGCATCCACCTGGCGGCAGCGTGACGACCGCGGCGCGGAGGAACGCCTGGCCGCGGCAGACCGCTCGACCTTCATCCCCCTCGAGGCGCTCCAGAGCCAGCCGCACCTCGAGATGCACACGCGGGGCGGCTAGCCGTCCCCCAACCGGCAGAGCGTCGCCGGCCGCGCTCCGGCTTCCCCCGACCGACATCAGCAATCGCTGTCGAGAAGAAGCCGCGGCATCTTCCCGCTGCCTCGGCCGATGTCCGGCTCAATCATCAAGGCATGGTCGAGTCGCTCGATCTCCGGGAGACGGCGCAGGGTGTCCTCGAGGGCGTCGCCGACAACCGGGAATTTGCCTGCAATGTCATGATAGGGACGTGCTGCCGTGATCGTCGACCGCGGTCAGTGCAGAGATAGAGAGGACGAGATGAGAGAACACGGACACGCTCGTGCCACGGTGTGGAGTCGCCGCGAGGCGATGCGGGTTCTCGGTCTGGGCGGCGCCGGCCTGGCCGCGGGGTGCGGAGGCGCGCCGGAACCGGACGCGCCGGCGGAGTCGGCCGCACCCGCCGAGTCGTCCTTTCCGGAAGGGGCGATCGTCCGCACGATTCTCGAGGACGTCTCGCCCGACCGGCTGGCTCACGGCGCGGTGCTCTTCCACGAGCACATGTCGCTGGACCTGCCGTTCTGGGACACGCTGCTGGGGGCCGAAAACCCGGGGCGCGAGCGGTTCATCGGAGCGGCGGACGCCCCGTACTTCATGCAGGACGTCGAGGTCATGGCGGCCGAGATGCAGGCTGCGGCCCGGGAAGGCGTCGCCGCGATCGTCGACGGCGGCCACGAGGACATGGGACGCAGCGTGGCGTTCCTCCGCGAGGTCTCGGAGCGCTCCGGCCTGCCGATCGTGGTGAGCGGCGGCTACTATACCGACCCCTTCCATCCGCCGGAGCTGGCGGACCGCAGCGACGACGAGATCGCGGAGGCGCTGGCCGAGGCCGCGGCGGCGGAGCGGTGGGGCGCGTTCGGGGAGATCGGCAGCTCGGCGGAGATCACGCCGTCGGAACGCAAGGCGTTCAGCGCCGTCGGCAAGGCCCACCTTCTCACCAACGTGCCCATCTTCACCCACACCGCGAACGGCCTCGCCGCCGAAGAACAGCTCGACCTCTTCGAGGCGCTCGGCGTCCCGCCCGAGCACGTGGCGATCGGCCACCTCGGCGGGCTCGACGACCCCGGGGCGGCGGTCCATGGGCGCATCGCGGCGCGCGGGGCGTTCGTCGGCTTCGACCGGCTCGGCGGCGGGCCGGACGCCGACCAGCACAAGGTGCCGATGATCCGGGCGCTGATCGAGGCGGGCCACGTCGACCGCGTCCTGCTTGCGTCGGACTTCGCCGCCGCCGAGGACATCCAGCGCAACGGCGGTCCGGGGTACGCCAAGACGATTACGCGGTTCGTCCCGATGCTGCGCGACGCCGGCGTGACCGACGATCAGATCCGCGCCATGACCGTCGAGAATCCGCTGCGGTTCCTCGCCTTCGTGCCGCCAACCGCGTAGCAGGCCGCCCGGGAGCCCGTAGAGGCGTCGTCGCGTCGATCGGGCCGTTCGGCACCGACGCAACCCCGTGCCCCTCAGGCAATCGGTCCGCCGCGCCGTCACTTCTTCCGGCGGGAGAACAACAGCCCCGACCAGTCGTCGTCGACGGCGCAGACCTTGAAATCGACCAGCCCCTGGTGGAGACCGGCCGCGCGCACGTCGCGTTGCGAGACGTCGGAGGCGAGGGGCGAGGTCTTCTTGGGCCAGACGATCCACAGCTTGTCGTTGGCCACCTGACCGGCCACGCGCTCGATGCCGTCCTCCAGATCGCAGCGGCGCGGGACGAACCAGAGCGTGAGGTCGCGCGGCTCTTCCCCGCGCCGGGTGACTCTCGCCCGCTCGGGCAGCTCGCCGAGGATGGTCTCGAAGCCGCCGGGGGCGTTCAGCAGCCGCACGACCGTACCGGGCTTGATGCCGAGCTTCCGGGGCAGCGGGGTGCCGGAGTAGCCGGCCAGCACCGACGGCGGTCGCGCCGCGTCGGCCGGGGGGCGGGCAATCGCCCCGCGCACCGCCGCGAGGACCTGCCGGCCGGAGGTGCAGACCGCACCCGGCAGCAACTGTCGGATCTGCGGGACCCGTTCCGGACTCGCGTCGACGAACACCAGGGGAATCGCGCGCGACGACGCCTGCTGGCGAATGCCGAGCCCGAAGTCCCGTCCCTGGGCCGGCGCCCGCGACACGTCTATGGCCACCGCGGCCGGCCGGTCCGCGCCGAGCGCCTTCAGGTCAGCCGGGGTGCGGAGGGGGCGCACGTCGACCGCGTAGCCGGCCGCCCGCAGCCGTTCGACCCACGCGGCGGCGGCGGGATGGTAGTTGAGCACGCGGATGGGAGGAGTGGACATTCGTCGCCCTTGAAACGCAAGGACGCTGCACCCTGCGATGCAGAGCCCTCGACAAGTCCCCTCAACCCGCCTGTTGCGCCGACCGAGGACTGCTACCCGGAGGCAAGTCCTGCAAGCCCGATTTCTCCGGGAACCCCGGCATCTTGACTCTCCGCCCGCGACCGAGTCAAGACGGGACTTCGAGGGACTGGCCCACTCTTCGGCCGAGCTCACGGCACCGGCCGACGGATACAATCGTGCAGGTTCGGGACTGCATTCCGAGGTTCGGACAACCTCGCCCCCCCGGAGACTCGACATCGAGACTCGGTGCGCCGCAGGTGTACCGGCCCGTCCGGACAACGTCGAACACGTCGAGATGCGACAAAATGGCCGCCACGCCCCCCACGCCGGACGATTCGCTCACCGCCCTGCTCCATCCGCGCTCGATCGCGATCATCGGCGCCTCGGACGACCCCACCCGCATCGGCGGCCGGCCGCTGGCGTACACGCGCGACGCCGGGTTCGCCGGGCCCCTCTACCCCGTGAATCCGCGGCGCGCCACCGTCCAGAATCTGCCGGCGTTCCCGACCATCGCCGACGTCCCCGAGCCCGTCGACACCGCGATCATCGCGGTGCCCGCCGCCGCGGTGGTCCCGACCGCCGAGGCCTGCGCGGCGGCCGGCGTGAAGGCCGCGGTCGTCTTCAGCGCGGGGTTCGCGGAGACGGGTGACGACGGCCGGCGGCGGCAGGACGCGCTCGCGGCCATCGCCGGCGCGTCCGGCATGCGCATCGTCGGCCCCAACTGCCTCGGGGTCTACAACTCCGCGACCGGCTTCTTCGGCACCTTCACGACGACCCTCGAAGCCGAGCATCCCGTCCCCGGCGGGGTCGGCCTGGTCAGCCAGAGCGGGGCGTACGGCAGCCACCTGTCGTTGCTCGCTACCCGGCGCCGCATCGGCATCCGCTTCTGGATCACGACCGGCAACGAATGCGACGTCGACGTCGCCGAGACCATCGGCTGGCTCGCCCGCCGCCCCGACATCTCCGTGATCGTGGCCTACATCGAGGGCGTCGCCGACCGCGACCGGCTGTTGACGTCGCTCGCCCTTGCCCGCGAGCACCGCAAACCGGTCATCCTGCAGAAGGTCGGCCGCACCGAGATCGGGGCGGACGCGGTCCGGTCCCACACCGCAACCCTTGCGGGAAGCGACGCGGTGTACGACGGCGTGTTCCGCCAGTTCGGCGTCCACCGCGCCCGCGACGCGGAAGAGATGCTCGACGTCGCGTATGCCGCGACCTTCGGCGCGTTTCCGGCGAGCCGGCGAGTCGGCCTGATGAGCATCTCCGGCGGCGTCGGCGTGCAGATGGCGGACGAGGCGGTCGCCTGCGGGCTCGAGGTCACCCCGATGAGCGACCACGCGCAGGCCCGGCTCAAGGCGCAGCTGCCCTATGCCTCGCCCCGCAACCCTGTCGACATCACGGCGCAGGCGTTCAACAACCTCGACCTCATCCGATCGAATCTCGACGTCATGCTCGAAGAAGGCGCGTACGACGCGATCGTCGCCTTCTTCACGTTCGTCGCCGCCGCCGGCGCGATGGTCACTCCCATTCGGGAGATCCTGCACGATGCCCGGCGCCGGCACCCGGACCGCCTGCTCGTGCTGTCGATCGTCGGCCCGCCCAACATCGTGAAACGCTACGAGGCGGCGGGGTGCCCGGTGTTCGAGGACCCCTCGCGCGCCGTCCGCGCGGTCGCCGCCCTGGCCCGCCTCGCCGAGAGCTTCGATCGCCCGAATGCCGCGCCGGCCGCCCTGCCGGCCGTCGTCCCGCTGCCGCCGCCGCCGATCGGCGAGGCGGTCGCCAGCCGGATCTTCGCCGAGGCCGGGCTCCCCCTGATCGAGTCGCGCCTGTGCGCCACCGCCCGCGAGGCGGCGCAGGCGGCGGCCGAGCTGCGGTTTCCCGTCGCCCTCAAGATCGCGTCGCCCGACATCGCCCACAAGAGCGACGCCGGCGGGGTCGCCCTCGACCTCGGCACGATGGACGCCGTCGCCCGGGCCTTCGCCGCCGTTACCGGCAAGGCGCGATTGGCTCGCCCCGACGCCCGCCTCGACGGGGTCCTCGTCTCGCCCATGATCAACGGCGGCGTCGAGATGATCCTCGGCGTGCAGCACGACCCGACCTTCGGGCCGGTGGTCATGTGCGGGCTCGGCGGCGTATTCGTCGAAACGCTCGGAGACGTTTCGTTCCGCGCCGCTCCGTTCGACGCCGGCGAGGCGCATCGCATGCTGCGCGAACTGCAGGGATTCCCCCTGCTCACCGGCGCGCGCGGGCGCCCCCCGGGCGATGTCGACGCCCTCGCCGCGGCGCTGGCCGCACTGTCCCGCTTCGCCGCCGCCCACGCGGGACAGATCGAGAGCGCCGAGCTCAACCCGGTGGTCGTGCGCCCGGCCGGACACGGGGTGGTCGCCCTCGACGCGCTGATCGTACCGAAGACGACCACGGGATGAGCGGCACCACCCGCGCCCGGATCGCGCCCGTTGATGTCGCAGGCCGGCGACGGCATCGCAACAGAAACCTGTGGACTCTTTGTCCATCGAGCGCGACGGCGACTCGAGCCGGTCAGGCGGTCGATCGTGTCGATGCGCTAGAATCGGCGACATGAAGGTCGTGTCGAAACGTGCACCCGGGGCAAGCGTCCTCGACGACGCCGCGCGCCTCCAACGCACCCTCAACCGGCTGCGGGGACGTGGACTCGTGCCCCGCGGGCTGTACCGATTTTCCTCCTTCGAAGAGGCGGACCGATGGATGATGAGTCAGATCGCGCGTTCAGCCGCGCACCTGAACTCGAAGACCTCCTCGCCCTCTGCCGCGCGCTCCGGGCAGAAGGAGTCCGCTACCTCCTGATTGGCGGATTCGCAGTCATCCTCCACGGCTTCGTCCGTACGACGAAGGACATCGACCTGCTCGTGGATCCCTCCGATGACAACGTCGCGGCTATCAAGAAGGCCCTCGAGTCGCTTCCTGACAACGCTGCCTCGCAAATGGAAGACGGCGATGTACGGCGCCACACCGTGGTTCGGATAGCCGACGAGATTGTGGTAGATCTCATGGCTTCGGCGTGCGGGGTCACCTACGCTGACGCGATCCTGCAGGGCATCGAGGAACGCCGTATCGAAGACGTCGTCATCCCGCTGGCTGGAAAGCAACTGCTGATTCGAATGAAGGACACCGTCCGGGACTCCGACAGGATGGACGTGCGGTTCCTGCAGTGGCGGATCGAAGACGACGACACTTCCGATGAGAAAGAGCCGCAATGACGACGAAGCTCCTGGCGCCGGTGCCCTGATCTCCGGGCCTATTCCAGGCCGAACAACCCCAAGAGTTCCCCCCGGTTCATTCGCGCGGACAGGTCCAGCGACACGTCGTCGACGACTTCATCGAACAGCGCCTGTTTTCGCTGCAGGATGGCATCGATACGCTCCTCGATGGTCCCTGTGCAGGAATACGCGATTACGTTGACCTTGACGGTCTGGCCGATGCGATGACTCCGGTCTTCCGCCTGGCGCTCCAGCGCGGGATTCCACCAGCGGTCGAGATGGAACACGTAGGACGCCTCCTGCAGATTGAGCCCCAGCCCGCCGGCGCGCAACGACAGCACGAGCACCTTGTGCGCCTGGTCCGCCCGGAAGCGATCGACGACGGCCGTACGTTCTTCCCGGGTCAGTGCGCCCGTGAACGCGAGCGGGTTGAACTCGCGCAGACAGCGGACGGCGGCCGCCACCCCGGAAGTGTCGCTGGTGTACTGCGAGAACACCAGTGCCCGGTGCCCCTGGGCCGTCAGTTGCTCCAGCCGGTCCTTGACGTCTTCCAGCTTGCTGGATTCACCGGTCTGTGGATCGGCGTTGCAGATTTGTTTGAGGCGGGCAACGAGCTCGAGCACGTGTCGGACACTGACCTCGGCGCCGAGAGACTTCAGATAGATGATGCCGTCGCGTTCGGCCCTGTCGTAGCTGGCGCGTTGGCTGCGGCTCAGCGCGATGGGCACTCTCGCAATCCGTTTCGGTGGAAGGTCGTCGAGGACGTCTCCCTTCCGGCGCCGGAGCTGCAGCTCGCGGTGCCGGGCCGACAGCTCCACGCCCGGCCGATAACGCCTCGGCGCACTCGAGTCCTGATGGTCGACGAATTCCAGGATCGAGGCCAGCTCTTCTTCGTGATTTTCGATCGGGGTCCCAGTCAGCGCCCAGGAGCGCGTTCGCCACAGCCCCTTCACCGCATCGCTGGTGTCGTTGCGATTCTTGATTCGCTGCGCCTCGTCGGCGACGACCACATCCCAACGGTTCATCCGTACCGGCGCCCGGGCCTTCCGGGAAGCGTCCGAGCGCAACGTGTCGTAGCTGACCAGGGTCACATCCACTTGCGCCGCCCACTGCCAGGCGCGGTCCGCGGCCGAACCGCGAATGATGATGGCCGAGAGCTCCGGAGCCCACTTGTCGATCTCCCGCCGCCATTGATCCAGCAGGCTGGCCGGAGCCGCGACCAGGCACGACGTGATCTTCTTCTTCGCGAACAGAATCCGCACGGCCGCAATGGCCTGCACGGTCTTGCCCAGCCCCATGTCGTCGGCCAGCAGCAACCGATCGCTGGCCAACAGCGCCCGTACGCCATCCTGTTGAAAGGGCATCAGGGTGCCCGGCCAGCCCAGCTGCACGGCCTGATCGAGGCGTGGAGGATCCGCGGGGACAGCCAGCGCGTCCCACAGCCGCTCCGCCAGGGTGAGGCCACCCGCTTCGTCCGCCGCCGATCGACCGGCGCCATCTCGAGGACTCTCCGATCGGGACGAGAGCGCCACCACCGTCGTCAACCCGCCGGCCCTCGTCAGATCCTCGACCCGCCGGTCCGCGAACGCCACCGCCAGAGCTCCGGCCGCCCGCTCCAGTGGTTCGAAGGGATGGTCCCGTCTCATGAGCCCGTCGAAGAGCCGGCCCGCGCCCCATTCATCTCCCCCCTCCTGCGTCGTCCACGAAACACGACCGCTTCCAATGCTCGGCTCACCCTGTACAGAGTCAGCCTTGGCTCCGGCCAACTCGACGCGGCCCCAGGGCAACCCGGCGGCGACCTCGTCAATGAACGCGTCCGCCGGTAGTTCCTCCTCCAGACCGAGCGCCAGTACCGGCCGGGGGAAGGCGGACCGCAACAGCGATCCGACGAGGGACGCCACCCCGGCCCGCTCGACGCTACCCGGTTGCCCGAACGCCGAATCGTTGCGATCCACGCGACCGAAACAGAATCCGACCGGCTCGCCGCCGCCTGACGTCAGAAAGAGCGCCGCCCGAACACCCGGCCCGCCATCCTCGTCGATGATCCGCAACCACGCCGCCGCATCCGACCGGCCCGCCGACGGTTCCACACGAACCGCCGACTCCGGCGTGGTCGTCCGTGGGGCCGCGGTCTCAACCGGTGCGGAAACCGTCTGCGACACCGTGGCGCGCCGAGGCGGGCGGCGGAGCGCATTCCTCCATGCACGCAGGATTCCAGACACCGTACCCATCGCGTCAAGAGAGAGTCCCGGAACTCCTATCCGACGTCCGACGCATCATCTCGTGATTCCCGCTCCAGATCGGTGTTCTCCTGATAGGCGTGGTGAAACTCGCCGCCCACCGTGTCGGGGATCGAGTCCGGGTAGATTCGCAGAAGGTCCCATTCGTTGATCGAGGCTCTGACCTTGTACCGCATCCGAGCCTGAATACCCACACCGCCGGTCTTCGCTTTCAGCCGCGGCGCTTCCCAGCCGTACGCATCGCTGTAGATTCGGCGCAGCCTATCGAGAGTGGCGTCGACGTCGTCTTCGGTCGGCGCATTCAGTCCGATGCACGACTGTTCCAGCAGGCGCATTCCGGTCTGCGCCGGTCGTCGGAGATCTGCATGCCTGCTGTCCGCCAACCTGGGCTCCACGTAGTCCCGATCCTTCTTGCCGTCCGGGCTGATAATCGCTGATGCAAAATCATCCGTTACGGTACCGACCGCGAGGAGTCCGGGCACGGCGCAGTTTACGTCCCGCCCGAGCCAACGGGCCAACTGGGCGTAGGATCGCCCACGCTGCAGGAGAGAATAGGAACCGATCAACTCGAGCTCGTCCACGAGTACGACCCAGCCCCGATAGCCGGCAACCCGGATCAATTCGGTCACGAAACGCAGACGTTGCGGAGCCAGATCCGCGGCCTTCGGCGCACGAAAGACATAGGCTTGTTTCTGCCCGATTCTTCTCAGACCATCCTTGACATCGGAAACCCGGATTCGATCTCCGGCCCAGAATGCCTCGATCTTGCCGTTCAGCTCCAGGTCTCCCGCTCCTTCGTACACGAGCAGGGTCGCCGGAAATATCGGACTGACGACCCCGTTCGAGGCGGCATCGTCGGCCCATCGCCGAAAACGAAGGGACTTCTCCGAGCTCCGGCCCGCAACCAGTTCCGCGGCAAGTCCGAGCTCCTCGATCAACCGCCCCTGACGGTCCGGCATCCGAGCACTCTCCACTGCGGACCTGAAGACCCTGCCCAAGTCGTAGAGCGGGGTCTCCTTGCTGATGATCACCTTGCTGCACACGAACCCGCGAGCGAGCGCCTCGCGCTCGAGATGGGCCAACAGATGCGACTTGCCCGAGCCGAAGTCGCCGGAAACGAGCATTCCGGGCGACGTACTCTCTCCACTGCCGCTCTTCAGGAGCTCGGCGAACTTCGCCTCTGCCTTCGGCTGACGGCAGCCCAGCATCCTGACCGCCTCTCGGTTGGGCACTCCGTTTCGGAGCGCCTCGAGAGCACGCCGGTTGATCAGCGCTCCATCATCACGAGCCGCCATGTCTGCTTGTCTCCTGCGACAGACGTACCAGAGACGCCACTGGATTGACCAGGTGCCTGTCCCGTACATCGTCCATCACTCTGGTCTTCAGGGCTTCATAGATGCCGAAACCCCTCGACCCGGTGGCCGGGCCGTCGTCGAGAAACGCCTCATTCGTCGCCACCAGCATCATGGTGCCGGCCAGATGGTCGACACTGTCTATGAACTCCCGCAACAACTCGTAGTGGTCCATGGCCATGGCTTTCGTGTAGTACCGCAGGCCGTCCCTGGGATTGCGGGCCAGGGTCACGCGCCGATTGTCCAGCAGCACCACCGTTCCCGAGTGTCCGGCATCGCGGACCAGGTGAAGAGCCGATTCGATGAAGTACCGGGCGGTGGTCCTGTTGATGCCGGTGTAGATGTCGAAAGGACGCACGCTGCTCACTCGCGTGTTTTCGCCGGTCAACCAGTCCAGTACCGGCTGTCCGTCGTACACATCGCCGCCCCGGGTGTACTCCTCCCGGCAGAGATGCATCACGGCCAGGCGGAAGTCCCTGGCCATGGTCCGGTTCTTCCAGACGCGGTCCTGTATCGGCTTCCTCAACTCGGCGAAAACGAATCTCGATTCGAGACCGTTGGCGGCGGCGATCGCCTCGAATATGCCGGCAGGACCGGGATCGACGTCGCCGACCCTGTAGCTGTTCTCGGCCGCCAGCCCCAGAATCAGTCTGCGCGCGAGGTGACGCCACTCCAACTGCCGGGCCAGTCCGAAGAAGATATCCTGCGGCATGTGCGCCCGCAACTTCGCGGCATCCAGTCCGACGAAGACGTAGTCACGCTCGCGGCAGCACCGCTCCATCGAATCATACAGCTCCGGTCTCAGACCATCAGGCGTGACGGCGAACTTGATCGACGCGCCGCCGTCCTTGATGAAAGTGGACAGATACTCTTCATCGATGCGGCGCAACCAGTCGCGAATGGAGATGGTGTTCGACATCAGCCATCCTCCGTGAACCTGATGCCGTAGTACCTGACATCCTGCCCATCAGGCCCGATGAACGTGAACAGATTGGCTGCTGATTGTCGAGTGCCGGTGGAGGAGGGGAAGTGGGCCCGCGCGCCCTTCCTCGTTCGCTTGGGACCACCAGCCTCCAGGACGTACAGATCCCTCGCGAAGTCGGTCCTGTCGTACTCGCGTCCGCTGCCCGGCCGGGCGACGAAGAGCTTGTAGATCCTCGCCAGGGGTACGACCGGTCCATCGCCGACCACGCGGCTCGACGAATCGTCACGCACGAGCTCGGAGTAGACCGCGTAGAGCGACTCGAGGAAACGGTCCGAGTTGTAGCGGCTGCGCTTCTTCTGGTTTTCGAGCAGCAGGCCGATCAGATGCGAGGGGCGGATGGCCGACACCTTCTTCCGATCAACCCGCACCGCCCTGTCGCCGGGCAGGATTCGCACGATGGATGGATGGGAGATCAGTTGGCCGTCGCGCTCGTGGATCTCCAGGCTCCTCTCCATCGCGGTACGACGCAGCTCGTCGGCGTAGCCGCTCTCCAGGTAGCGCTCTTCTTCGTTCTCGCTGAAGGGCCACGACGAGACGGCGTCGGCGACCGCTTGCCGCAGGCCGCCAAGGGCAGCATCGAGGTCGCCCTGGGCGCGCTTCATGCCTGCAATGTTCCCGGTCTGCGCCGCCTTCTGCATCTTCCTGGTCACCGACACCAGAGCCTGAGCCGCCTTGAGCGTCGAGTCCGCGGCCCGTGCGGCATCTCCGAAGACCTGTTCCCAACCAGTCACCGCCTGTTCCTCCGCAATCATCATCCGGGCTCCTGACCTCCGCAGCGTCCCCAATCAGCCGACGTCCCGAGTCTCGGAAGTCTATGGCAAGGGCTCCGGGCCTGTCACCCTGTCCCCGTGGAGGCCGCCCGGCCGCTGGTCCGCGCGCGCGACGCCCCGCCGTGATCGCGGGTCTCCGTGACCGGAGAGATGACGTCGAGAGCCAGCCAGTCATCGACCTGGAGCAAGGCGTCTTCGGCCGACAACGGACGCGAGAAGACCCGCCCATGCGTGGACACGCGCACCACCGGGTGAGACGAGCCGGCGCTCAGTCGCCGGACCGACCGGCGCGGACGGTAAGATCGGGGGGCATGAGCGGCCACGAGTGCTACCACTGCAAGCAGTGGGTCGAGGAGGGTGAGGCGCACGACTGCTGGACGACGACGGAGGCGGCGCTGACCGCGGATCTCTCGGAGGACCTGCAGGACGCCTGGGAGCGGCTGCGCGAAACCGCGACCGGGTTCGGCGACCAGCGCGTCTACGCCTCGCACAAGTCGATCATGTTCTCGCGGGCGTCCTGCTACCTCTTCGTCCGCCCGAAGCGGACCCTCCTCGAACTGTGCGTCTTCCTCGACCGGGCGGTGAACGCCCCCCAGGTGCGCCGCGTCGACCGGGTCTCGAAGTCCAAGCTGCGGCACACCATTCCCGTGCGGCACCGCGACGAGGTAGAGCCGCCCATCACCGACTGGCTCGCGGAAGCGTACGAGCTGTCCGGCGCTCCGGCCACCCGGAAACCGGCCTAGTCTGGCTCCAACTCCAGCGCGAACCGGGGTTGCTCAGAGGCCGGGCCATCGACATCACACGCGCCGTGAGCGCTTCTTCGTACGACAGAAAGGGCCGCACGGCAATGCCGTGCGGCCCTTTGGTGTTCGTGGAGGCCGATCACCGCTCCGGCGGCGGCAGCCCCCGCCTCTAGCGGCGACCCTACGGTCGCGTTGGAAGTTTCGCTGGCGCGAAACTTCTACGGCGCAGGCTCCTAGCCGACGCCGACCGGCTGCCGGTCTTCGGTCTTCGGCTTGGAGCCGCCGAGCCCCTGTATCTGAATGACGCCGCTCTCGGTGGGCGCCTCTTCCTTGAGGATGTGCTGGCGGTAGAGCGCGGCCATCCGGTCGTTCTCGGCCTTCTCCTTCATCTGCGCGCGGGCTTCGAGCTTCTCCTGCCGGGCGTTCTTGGCGATGCCCTGTTCGTCGAGGTCGGTCTGCTGGCCGGCCGCCACCGCCTCGGGGTCGAGCACCAGGTTGTGCTCGGCGCTCGCCATGTCGACCTGCTTGCCGCCGGCGAAGATCTCGTGGCGGCCATTCTCCTCGTACCACTTGGTGAGGGTGGCCGTCATGTGCATCTTCTCGATGATGTTACGCCAACCGACGCCGGTGTTGTAGGCGCAGAAGGAGATCTCCCCTTCCTGGGTGGCGTAGGGAATGATGCACCGCTCGGTGCGCCGGAAGTCGTAGTTGAAGAGGTCCTGGAACCACATGCCGGCGATGAACAGGAAGTTCCAGCGGTCGGACCGCCGCTTGTTGATGTCGTGCTTGGTCCGGTCGCCGGTCACCTTGCCATAGTCCTTGCCGGATGCGCCGAACGTCTTGTCGAACTTCGCCAGCAGGTCCCAGAGCTTGAAGTGCGTCGGCGCCTTGAACGGGTCGTAGTTCCGCATCAGGGCCAGGGCCATCCCGACGACGGCGGCCTTGCGGCCGCGGCCGCCGTCGTTCACCCGGCCGAGATCCTTGGCCAGCCGTTCCGCCTTCAGGAACGCGGTGACCGGCACCGACTCCTTCGTCTCCTTGTCGATCATCACCGCCATGCCGATGCCGCAGTTGGGATGACACCCGCAGTTGAGCTGGCCCCAGTCGGCCTGCGGCCCGTGGACGTAGTCGGCCGAATCGGTGAAGGTGCCCATGAACGAGATCGGGAACCAGTCGCGGACCGGCTCGCCGATGCCGGTCTGGTTCTTCACGTCGTGGGCCAGATGCGACAGGGTGTAGCGCTGGGCATGCCGCCGCTCGTCGGTGATCTCCTCGTCCCGCCCCGTGAAGGACACCGGCTGGAACGACAGGAAGTTGATCTTCTTCGGATTGTCCAGCGCGAACTGGACGACCCGGCCCACCTGCTCGTTGTTGATGCCGTTGAGGATCGTGATGACGGGGACGATGTCGACCCCGGCGTTGTGCAGGTTCTCGATGGCGCGCAGCTTGACGTCGAACAGGTTGCCGACCAGCCGGTGCGAGTTGGCGGCGTTGCCGATGCCGTCGAACTGCAGGTAGGCGTAGCGCAAGCCGGCCTCGGCCGCGGCCCGCGCGAAGTCCGGGCTCTTGGCGAACTCGATGCCGTTGGTGGCCGCCTGCACGCTGTTGTAGCCGACCTTGCGCGCGTAGCGCACGGCGTCGAGGAAGTACGGCGAGATGGTCGGCTCGCCCCCCGAGAACTGCACCGACATCTGCCGCTTCGGCTTGATGGAGATCGCGTTGTCGAGCAGGGTCTTGATGTCGTCCCACCCGAGCTCGTGGACGAAGCCGACCTGGTTCGCGTCCATGAAGCAGGGGTCGCACATCATGTTGCAGCGATTGGTCAGGTCGATGGTCAGCACCGAGCCGCGGCCGTACTTGATGGTGCTGCTGCCGTGGTTGTGCAGCTTCTCGTCGTTGTGCGCCCGCATGTCGCTGCCGGGGAACGACTCTTCCAGGTGCTTGAAGAACTCGGTGTCGATGGCCATCACGTCCTCGAAGTGGCCATGGATCGGACAGTCCTTCACCATCATGATCTTGCCGTCGCGCTCGATGATGGTCGCCTTGATCTCGCCGACCTTCTCGTTCAGCAGGATCTTGTAGTCCCTCTTGCCGTCGAGAATCTCCTGCCGCGCCTCGCGGACGCACTTGGGGCAGAGCGAATCGGTCTCGCGGGGCCACCCCAGGGGGGGCTTCACCTTCTCGTTCGATTTCAGCAGCGGCTTGTCGGCCCAGGCCGGCGTGAACGACGGCCGCTGGTTGAACCGGTTCACCAAATCGAACACCCGGAAGCCGGCATCGGCCACCAGCGTCAAACCCTTCTCGGCGTACTTGATCGGTCTATGCATCGTTGCTCCTGCAAATCGGCGATAGATGTCGGACGCCAAGGCGCCGACCAGCCGTCCTCAACCGGGAGACGGCGTCTCGCCAGCGAGACGGTGTCTCGCCGGGTTGGCCTTCATCGTGTGCGAATCTACCGTAGCGCAAGCCGGCGTGGAAGCTCCGCAACTTCCTCCGGGATGGCGTTTCGGCGCGTTGAACGGGCATCGGCGGCGCTGATTGGCGCGCCCGGCGGCGCGGGACCGGCCTCGCTCCGGCCGGCGACGAGGCGATCAGGCCGCACCTTGCCGAAACGTGAGGTTGAATCGCCCCTCGAAGCCGTGCCCGGACGGACCCGTGCCCGGGAGTATCGACACCACCCCGTGATAGCGCAGCCGGCTGCGGCCCCCGAAAACGAAGGCGTCTCCCGACGCCAACCGCACCAGAGTCGTCGGCTCCTTCCGCGTGAACCCGCCGATGACGAACTTCGCGGTGTCGCCGATGGACAGAGACACGATGGGCACGCCGGCGTCGATGGTCTCGGGACGCTCGTCCTTGTCCTGATGCAGCCCCATCCTGCCGCCGGCCTCGTAGTAGTTCAGGATGCACACGTCGGGCGCGAGCCTCATTCCGGCGGCAGCCGCCATCCGCGACGCCAGCGCCGCCAGATCGGCGGGCAGGGGAAGGACGGCCCGGCCGTCGTGGTCGCTCCGCGCCGCCTCGTAGCGATAGGTCCGGGCGTTCCAGTGCCGGCCCAGACAGACCATCCGCACCCGCATCAGGCCGCCGCCCCGCACGCGGGGCACGTACCACCCGGCCGCTCCGTTGCCGATGGCCAGGCACTGCGCGGCGAGCCGGCGCTGCTCTTCCAGAGCCAGCGCCGCGGGCAGGTGCACCGCGTCGGGACAGACCTCGATACAACCAACCGGCATCAATGCTATTTTAAGGGCGGAAACGCCCGGACCGATGTGCCGGCGCCCGACAGCCCCGACCGAGGATCCCCGAACCTTGATCACTGCATGGAAAACGCGACACTCGGCTGACATCGCCGTGATCGGAGCCGGCGTGTTCGGAGCCTGGACCGCGCTGCAGCTCCGCAGCACCGGCCGCTCTGTGGTGCTGGTCGACGCCTTCGGCGCGGGCAACACCCGGTCGAGCTCGAGTGGAGAATCGCGTCTTATCCGCTTCGGATACGGCAAGCACGGGTTCTATTCGCGCTGGGCCCAGTACTCGGCCCACGCCTGGCAGGAACTGCTTCACGACTGGCGCGAGGATCTCTTCGTTCGCACCGGCGTGCTGTGGATGGCCCGATCGAACGATGCCACCCTCGACGAGACCGCCGACAACCTGGAGCGGCTGCACGTCCCGTTCGAGAAGCTCGACCGATCCGAGATGGAACGCCGATACCCCCAGTTCACGCTGGGACCGGTCACCCGCGGCCTGCTCGAGTCGACGGCCGGGGTCATCCTGGCGCGCCGGGCGGTCCAGAGCGTCGTGCGGCAGGCCGTCAAGCGGAGCGTCGACTATCTGATCGCGCGAGTCCTGCCCCCGCCGGGAAACGCCGAGCGCATCGAGTCGCTGCAGACGAACACCGGCGACTACATCGTGGCCGACCGCTATGTCTTCGCCTGCGGCCCCTGGCTCCCGCAGGTGTTCCCCGGCGTGCTCGGTGAACGGATCCATCCCACCCGGCAGGAGGTGTTCTTCTTCGGACCCGACCCGGGCGACCGGCGGTTCGCCGTGCCGTCGATGCCGGCCTGGATCGATCCCGCGGGCGGGGTGTACGGACTGCCCGACATCGAGGGCCGGGGGTTCAAGATCGGCCTCGACCACCACGGCCCGCCGTTCGACCCGACCACCCGCGAAGATCGTACCGTCTCGGACGACGGCCTGGAAATCGCCCGCATGATCCTGGCCCGCCGCATACCCGCGTTGCGCGAGGCGCCGCTGCTCGACGCCCGGGTCTGCGCCTACTCGAACAGCTGGAACGGCGACTTTCTGATCGACCGCCACCCGGACATGGCCAACGTATGGCTGGTCGGCGGCGGCTCCGGCCACGGCTTCAAGCACGGCCCCGCCGTCGGCAACTACGTAGCCTCGCAGGTCGCCGGCCTCGAAGAGCCGGAGCCGAGGCTCACGCTCGCCGGACACCGTCAGCAACGGGGACGGCAGATCTTCTGAGGTGGTGCGGGGGGTCCGCAGCCCCGGGATGAGACGCAGTCCTACGAGGCGATGCGCGGCCGCACTGCCCCGCGGTTCGCCGCCGCCCCCGCTGCCGCCAGCCGGGGACGCAACCGGTACCAGAGCCGCACGCCGAAGAGCAGGGCCAGCACCGCCGCGTACGCGAGCGGCGGCCGGATGTCGATCTTGACCAGCCACAGGTAGTGCACGACCCCGGCGACGGCCGCGACGTAGGCCAACCGGTGCAACCGCCGCCACCGCTCGCCCCCCAGGCGCCGGATCATCGCGTTCGTCGAGGTGACGGCCAGGGGCACGAGCAGGACGAACCCCGTGAATCCCGCCGTCACGTAGCGGCGCTCCACGATGTCGTCGAGGATGAGGTCGAGGGAGAAGAAGAAGTCCAGCACCAGGTAGGTGCTGAAGTGCAGCAGGGCGTAGAAGAAGGCGAACAGCCCCAACATCCGGCGAAAAGAGGCCGCCCACGACCAACCGAAGAGCCGCCGCGCCGGCGTCACGGCCAGCGCGATCAGCAGGAACCGCAGCGTCCAGTCACCGGTCCGATGGGTGATGAACTCGATGGGGTTGGCGGACAGATCGCCGGTGAACGCGCGCCAGACGAGCATGCCCAACGGAATCAGACACGCAGCAAACACCCACGGCTTGACACGGCGCACCGACATCTTTCATCCCGTTCCCCGAACGTTCCTAATAGTTCCGGCGCAGGTCCATCCCGTCGTAGAGACTCGCCACCTGATCGGCGTAGCCGTTGAACATCTGCGTCCGCATGCGGAAGAAGCTGCCGATCCGGCGCTCGCTCGCCTGGCTCCACCGCGGGTGGTTCACCTCGGGGTTCACGTTCGAGTAGAAGCCGTACTCGTTCGGAATCGCCACGTTCCAGGAGTTCCGCGGCTGTTCCTCCACGAACTGGATCTTGACGATGGACTTGATGCTCTTGAAGCCGTACTTCCACGGCACGACAAGCCGCAACGGGGCGCCCTGCTGGTTCAGCAGGGTCTTGCCGTAGACGCCGACCGCGAGAATCGCCAGGGGGTGCATCGCCTCGTCCATCCGCAACCCCTCGACGTACGGCCAGTCGAGCGAGCGCCCACGCTGGCCGCGCATCTCGGACGGACGATAGAGGGTCTCGAACCGCACGTACTTCGCCCGGGAGGTCGGCTCGAACCGCTTGATGAGGTCGCCGAGCGGGAAACCCACCCACGGCACCACCATCGACCACGCTTCGACGCAGCGCAGCCGGTAGATGCGTTCCTCGAGAGGATGCGGGCGCAGCAACGCATCGAGGGACACATCGGCGGCCGGCTTGTTCATCTCCCCTTCGACCCGGACCGACCAGGGGTCGATGGTCATCTCGTGCGAATGGCGCGCCGGATCGCCCTTGTCGAGTCCGAACTCGTAGAAGTTGTTGTAGGTCGTGATGTCGTCGAACGCATTCGGCGGCTCGTCGGTGCTCAACGGGGACTTCAGCAGGTTCGGGATCGGCTCCTGCGCCTGCAGCCGGCCGGCTTCCGACCCGAACCCGGCGCCGGCGGCCATCGCCCCGGCCACCGCCCCCGACGCGGTCCGGATGAACTCTCGCCGGTTGCGGTACAGCCGCTCGGGGGTAATCTCCGACGACCGGATATCCGATGCCTGCTTGATCAACATGGTCCTGCTCCACTCGGGTGATGACGAGTCACCAAACAGACGTCAGCCCGCGGCAAAGGGCCCGGCTGCATTCGATCGGCAATCTCTGGCGCGACGCGGGGTTCTACCACGGGCTCATCCCCGTCACGCATATATCCATGTTCGCTCCAGCACGGCAGGCTTGTCAACGGCCGTCCTCGGCTGAATCCCTCCACGCCGGGTACATCGCGGCCAGGCGATCGGGCGACCGGCCGGCCAGATGCAGACCGAGGATGCGCAGGTTGGCGGCCGTACGCCGCCACCAGCCGTCCTGCTCCCAACGTCTCGCCGACACCGTCACCCCGAGGGACGACCGCCAGAACGGTCCCCGAGACCGTATCCGCCCCACGAGCTCGGCGTCTTCCATCACGGGTATCGGCCGGTAACCCCCGAGCCGCCGGAACAGGTCCCGGCGGGCGAAGATGGCCTGATCGCCGTATGCGATCCCGAACCAGCGCACCCGCCAGCGAACCCCCGCCTCGATCACGCGCGCCTGCCACCGGGAGGCGTCGATCCGCAGCCGGAAGCAGCCCCCGACCGCGCCGGCCGCCTCGGCTCTCGCGATCTCGCCGACCCATCCCGGGTCCGGCAACGCGTCGGCATGGAGAAAGAGCAGCCAGTTTCCGGCCGCCCGCGCCGCGCCGGCGTTCATCTGCCGTCCCCGCCCCGGTTCGCTCTCGACCCAGACGACGTCCGGCCTGGTCCGGCGCATTCGGTGGACGGCGGCGTCCGCGGCGTCGCCGTTCGCGACGATGACCTCGCAACGCGGCGGGCCCGGCAATCGCGGCAACAGCCGCGCCAGCTGCGCCGCATCGTGCAGCACCGGAATGACCACCGATACCGAAGGCGCGATCACCTGGCGATCTTCCGCTGACATGACCTCTGTCCACGTCCCGGAGAATCCGGCGCCCGGACCGGTCTACCCTACCATCTTCCGGAAGCGCCTCTATAATCCGGCCGGTGACCCACCCCTGCCGCGAGCCGGCGCCGCCGCTGTTGCGGCGCGGGATCGACCAGTTCAACAACCGCGAGTTCTTCGACCAGCACGAGACCCTGGAAGATCTCTGGCGGGCGGAAACCCGGCCGGTTCGCCGCCTCTATCAGGGCATTCTGCAGATCGGCGTCGCGATGTACCACCTGCAACGCGGCAACCACCATGGCGTGGTGACCATGCTCGCGCGCGGAACGAACCACCTGCGCCCGTTCGCGCCGGTCTGTCAGGGCGTCGACGTGGCGGCTCTCATCGCCGGCGCGGCGCGGGTGCTGCAGGCGGTGGACCGGCTCGGTCCGGACCGGCTCGACGCCTTCGACTGGTCGCTCGCCCCCGCGGTCGAGTGGGCCGGCCCGGACCGGAAGTCCGGCGGCTCGTAGCAGAGACCCGCGTCGCACGGGACCGGCGAGGCGCCTGCCCGACAAGGGGTGACGAGGGAGCCTCCGCCGCGGCGCCCGCCGGCGGCGGACGGCTGCTATACTCCCGGCCGATGAAAGCCGTCGCACCCCGCTTCACGGAGCAGACCGTGGCTTTCCTCGAGGCCCTGAAGCAGAACAACGACCGGGAGTGGTTCAAGGCCCACAAGGCCGACTACGAAGCCCACGTCCGCGCCCCGATGCTGGCGATCATCGAGCGGCTCGGGCAGGACTTCCCGCGCATCGCCCCGGATTTGGCCGCCCTGCCCCGGTCGATGTACCGCATCCATCGCGATACGCGGTTTTCTCCCGACAAGACGCCGTACAAGACCCATGTGGCGGCCGCGTTCACGCACAAGACGTTGCCGAAGCACGAGAGCGCAGCCCTGTACTTCCACTTCGCGCCGGGCCAGCTGTGGATCGGCGCCGGGCTGTACGCCCCCGCGACGCCCCAGCTGCATCGCATCCGCCAACATATCGCGGCCGACCCCGACCGCTTCCGGCGCCTGGTGGAGTCGCCGGCGTTCCGGCGCCGGGGCGGCGTGCACGGCGCGAGGCTGCAACGCATGCCCCGCGGCTTCCCCGCCGACCACGAGGCGGCCGAGTACCTGAAGCTGAAACAGTACCTGGCAGGGGGTGAAGAGCCCGACCCGGCGCTGGGCCTCAGCAGCCGGTTCTACGCCACCCTGCAGCGGCGCTTCAGAACCCTCGCGCCGTTCGTCCAGTTTCTCAACGCCCCCCTCCTCGCCGCGGCCGGGCTCGCACGCTAGCGCGACCCTACGGCCGCGTTGGAAGTTCGCTGGCGCGAAATGCGCGAGCGCCGACGGTGTTACCATGCGGATGACCATTGCGGGGGCGCAGGTTGTTCTTCGAAATTATCGACATCCTCGGCCGCGGGGCCAAGCTGCGGTGCCCGTGCTGCGGGCACGGGCGGCTCTTCCGGACGAGGTTTCGCACCTACGACCACTGCCTGTCCTGCGGTGAGCGCTTCGAACGCGAGCCCGGCCAGTGGTTCGGGGTCATCTACATCAACCTCGGGCTGTCCGGCATCCTCCCGGCCTGCGGGTATCTGATCATCAACGCCTTCACCGCCCTGCCGATGTCGCAGCAGCTCAGCCTCCTGCTCCCCGTCGCCGCCCTTGGCCCGTTTCTCTTCTTCCGTCTGGCCACGGGTCTCTGGACCAGCATCATCTTCCTGGGCGAAGGACTCTACATTCAGTGGCCGAACCGGTAACCGACGACCCCAGCGACGCGTCCCGCCCCGCCCCCGCCGCCACCCCGCCGATCGGATCAGCGCTGTTCCGGCGGCTGATCATGGCATTCACGTTTGCCAAGTTCCGGAACATGTGGCTGGCCGCGTTCACGTCGGCCATCGGGACGTGGGTGCAGCGCATCGCCCAGCAGTGGCTGATTCTGAGCCTGACCGGATCCGCGTTCTTCCTCGGCCTCGACACGTTTATCGCCGAGCTGCCGCTGCTGCTCTTCACCCTGATCGGCGGGGTCGTCGCCGACCGCCACGATCGCCGCCACCTGCTGATGGGCTCGCAGGCCCTGCAGATGGCCTGCGCCCTCACCCTCACCGCCATCGTCTTCTTCGACGTCGTGCAGGTGCGGTACATCCTGGCGCTGTCGTTCATGTCCGGCCTCGCCCAGGCCTTCGGCGGACCCGCGTTTCAGTCCCTGGTGCCGTCCCTCGTGCCCCGGCAGCATCTGCCCAACGCCGTCGCCCTCAACTCGATTCAGTTCAACCTGGCGCAGATGATCGGGCCGGCCATCGGCGGGGTGGTCATGGTGGGGCTCGGCATGGCCGCCTGCTTCGGCCTCAACAGCCTGTCGTTCATGGCCGTCATCGTGGTCCTCGGACTGATGCGGGTCCCGCCGCCGGCGCCTGCCACGCGGCAGCGCATACTGACCGAGCTGGGGAGCGGCCTGGCGTACGTTCGGCGCAGCCGCGCCCTCCTCGGGCTGACGGCGCTGGCTTTCGCGACGACGTCGCTGGCCCTGCCGATCAGGGCGTTCCTGCCGGTCTTCGCCAACGACGACGTCCTGCTGCTCAGCCGCCTGATGACGACGTTCGGCGCCGGCGCGGTGGTCGGAGCGCTCGTCGTCGCCTGGCTGGGCCGGTTCGATCACATGGGCCGGGCGCTCCTGCAGACCCAGATCGTCTTCGGCGCCATCGTCGCCGCGTTCGCCCTGCTGCCGATCGGCGGCGCCAGCTACGTGCTGCTGTTCCTCGGCGGCACGGCCCTGCTGATGATCTTCTCGCTGACCAACTCGCTGGTGCAGCTGACCGTCCCCGACGAGCTGCGCGGCCGGGTCATCAGCATCTACCTGGTGGCGTTTCGCGGCGGCATGCCGCTGGGCAGTCTGGTGACCGGTACGCTCATCGCGCAGTTCTCGGCGCCGGCGGTCATCGCCGCCAGCGGATGCCTGCTGTCGCTGGTGGCGGCCCTGTTTCTGCTCGGCCACCGGCAGGTGCGGGAGCTGTAGCGCGACCCTGCGGTCGCGTTGGAAGTTTCGCTGGCGCGAAACTTCTACGGCGCAGGCGCCTGGCAGCCACCCGGCCGGGGGGCCTTGATTTCTCGTACCGCTGCGCGACAATGATGGGGTCTGCACATCGAGGTCGATCCATGTCCAAGACTCCCGCACCAGGCAAGCCCGGACCTCGCCGGAAGCCGCGCGCCGGCACGCGATTGCCGATCGTCCTCGCCAGTCTGGTGGTCGGGGGCGGCGGTGGATTGCTGGCCAGCTGGGTGGTCGACCACATCAATCAGTTGAACGATCGGATCGCCACGCTGGAGGTCACCGGGCAACGCGCGGCCGACGAGGCCCGCGAGCAGACCGCTCGGGCCGACCTGGCTGAACGGTCCGCCCGCGACGCGAGCGCGGCGCAGGAGGAGGCCCGGACGGAGGCCGAGACGGCGCGGACGCAGGCCATGGCCGCCGACCAGCGGGCCGCGACGGCCATCGAACGTGCCGCCGACGCCCAGGCCACCTCGCTCGCGGCGCAGGCGGAAGCCCGGCGCG
Source organism: Vicinamibacterales bacterium (assembly GCA_965206705.1). GTDB lineage: Bacteria > Acidobacteriota > Vicinamibacteria > Vicinamibacterales > UBA8438 > JAJEEA01. The sequence continues at coordinate 320,023 of CBDBKJ010000006.1, forward strand.
TCCAGGAGCAGGCCGAAGCCACCCGCCGGGCCGCCGAAACGGAAATGAACCGTCTGAGCGATGCTCTGGGCAGGATCGCGGAAACCCGACGCACGGCGCTCGGCCTGGTGATGAACCTGGACGAAGGCTATCTGAAGTTCGATTTCGACCGGGCGGCCCTGCGGCAGGAGAGCCGGGAGATCCTCTCCCGGATCGCCGGCATCCTCTTCACGTCGGAGGACTTCGCCATCACCATCAGCGGCCATACCGACGCCCGCGGGAACGACCAGTACAACCAGCGACTCTCGGAACGGCGGGCCCAGGCCGTCGCCGACTACCTGATCGAGGCCGGACTCGCCCGCGAACGCTTCACCGTGCAGGGTCTGGGCAAGGCCTACCCCGTCGACACCGGGGCGAGCGACGAGGCCCACGCCAGGAACCGGCGGGTCGAGCTCGGCATCGTGAGCGCCCGCATCGTCGATTCCCCGCAGATCGAGCCCTGAACGCGATTCCGCCCGGCCGCGGCGTGGAGGCAACGGGATAGAATCCCGGCGTGACTACGTCTGGCGCCCTCCGCGAGCTGGCCGGCCTGTTTCTGCGGCTGGGGGTGACCGCCTTCGGGGGACCGGCCGCGCACATCGCGATGATGCGGGACGAGGTCGTCGAGCGGCGGCGCTGGCTGACCGACGCCGACTTCCTCGATCTGCTCGCGGCGACCCACCTGATTCCCGGTCCCAACTCGACCGAGATGGCGATTCATCTCGGATATCGGCGCGGCGGCGGAATGGGGCTGCTCCTCGCCGGCGGCTGCTTCATCCTGCCCGCCACCCTCATCGTCGGCGCCCTGGCCTGGGCCTACGTCCGCGCCGGCGACGCCCCGCAGCTCGGCTGGGTCATGTACGGCGTCGGTCCGGTCATCATCGCGATCGTCGCCCAGGCCCTCTGGAAGCTCGGGACGGCCGCGGTCAAGGGGCCGCTGACCCTGCTGATCGGCCTCGCCGCGGCGGCGCTGGCGCTGCGGGGCTGGAACGAGCTCGGGCTGCTCGCCCTCGGCGGGATCGTGATGGCCGGGTCCCGCCTGGGCCGCCCCGGCATCGCCGCCATCGCCGGGGCGTTCCTGCCGGCGGCGGTCACGCTGGCGGCAGGCTCCGGACTCGCGGCGCCGATCACCCTCACCCGCCTGACCCTCTTCTTCGTGAAGGTCGGGTCGGTCCTGTTCGGCAGCGGCTACGTGCTGCTCGCCTTCCTCCGGGCGGACCTCGTCGACCGCTGGCACTGGCTGAGCGACGCGCAGCTGATCGATGCCATCACCATCGGCCAGGTGACCCCGGGGCCGGTCTTCACGACCGCCACGTTCATCGGCTACGTGCTTCACGGCTGGAGCGGCGCGGTGCTCGCCACCCTCGGCATCTTCGCGCCGGGATTCCTGTTCGTGGCCTGCTCGCAGCCCCTCATCCCCCGCCTGCGGGCCTCGGCGGTCACCAGCGCCCTCCTCGACGGCGTCGTGGTCGCCTCGCTCGGGCTGATGGCCGCGGTCACCTGGAACCTCTTCCGCTCGACGATCGTGGACCCCAACACGGCGGTGCTCGCCGCGGCCGCGGCCCTGCTGCTGCTCACCACGCGCCTCAACTCCACCTGGCTGGTGCTGGCGGGAGGGGTCATCGGCGCAATCCTGCGGGGCGGCGCCTGATGGCCCCGACGGGTCCGCACCGGGCTCGCCGCGCGCCGCCTGCGGTCCGGATTCATGTGGCGCTGGCCGGGACTCCGGCACCAGGAGCCTGCGCCGTAGAAGTTTCGCGCCAGCGAAACTTCCAACGCGACCGCAAGGTCGCGCCAGCCGGATGAACTTGGGCTAGAATTGTCCGGGCTCGTCGGGGGGGTACCGCCGAAAAGCAGGAGCCCGCGGGAAAACCGGGCGCCCTGGCGCGGGCTCGTCACACCGGGAAAAGGGGAATGGGACAGACGGTCTGCGTCTACTGCCGGGAACGGGCGGCGGTCCCGAAATGGGCGCCATTCTGCGGCGAGCGGTGCAAGCTGCTGGATCTTCGGAACTGGGTGGACGGCCGGTACCAGGTGCCCGGAGAAGAGACAGTTGCGGCGGGCGAGGACGACTCGGACCGACAGCCCTGACGACGGTGTCATCCGCCGCCTGAGCCGGATCGCCCGCACGATCCGATTCCCTGGCCGATCCAATTCCTGAAAAAACGGGAACAACCGCGAACAGACATGGCTGATACGCTGACGATTACCGACAACCGCACCGGGAGACAGTACGAGATCCCGGTGACCGACGACACCATTCGGGCCATGGATCTCCGGCAGATCAGGGTCGACCCGGGCGACTTCGGGATGATGTCCTACGACCCGGCGTTCCTGAACACCGCCTCCTGCCGGAGCGCGGTCACGTTCATCGACGGCGAGCAGGGCATTCTGCGGTATCGGGGCTATCCGATCGAGCAGCTCGCGGAACACGGCACGTTCGTCGAGACCGCCTACCTGCTGGTGCATGGCGAGCTGCCCGGCGAGACCGAGCTCGCGGGCTGGCAGGAGGACCTGTCCCAGCACGTGGTGCTGCACGAGAACATCAAGAAGTTCGTGGAGGGCTTCCGCTACGACGCCCACCCCATGGGCATCTTCCTGAGCACCGTCGGCGCCCTGTCGACCTTCTATCCCCTCGCCAAGCACATCGACGACCCGGCGTCGCGGCGCCTGCAGACGATTAGGCTGATCGCGAAGGTGCCGAGCATCGCCGCCTACGCCTATCGCCACAGCCTCGGCAAGCCGTACGTCTATCCGGACAGCGAGCTCAGCTACACCGGCAACTTCCTGAGCCAGCTCTTCAAGCGGACCGAGCAGATCTACCGGCCCGACCCGGTGCTCGAGCGGGCCCTCGACGTGCTGTTCATCCTGCACGCCGACCACGAGCAGAACTGCAGCACCAGCGCGATGCGCAACATCGCCAGCTCGAACGCCGACCCGTACGCGTCGATGGCCGGCGCCGCGGCGGCGCTCTACGGGCCGCTCCACGGCGGGGCCAACGAAGCGGTCCTGCGCATGCTGACGAAGATCAGCACCGTCGACAACGTGCCCGCCTTCGTCGACAGCGTCAAGAACGGCGCGGGTAGGCTGATGGGGTTCGGTCACCGCGTGTACAAGTCGTACGACCCGCGCGCCAAGGTCATCAAGGCCACCGCGAACCAGGTCTTCGAGGTGACCGGCCGCAATCCCCTGCTCGACGTCGCCCTCGAGCTGGAACGGATCGCGCTGGAGGACGACTACTTCATCTCGCGCAAGCTCTACCCGAACGTCGATTTCTACTCGGGGCTCATCTACCAGGCGATGGGGTTCGACCCGGCGATGTTCCCGGTGCTGTTCGCCATCGGCCGTACCGCCGGCTGGATCGCGCAGTGGGAGGAGCTGCTGTCGGACAAGAGCCGGAGGATCGCCCGGCCCCGGCAGATCTACGTCGGCGAGGACCGGCGCGACTACGTTTCGCTCGCGAACCGCTGAGCTGGAAGGCGGCGCCGCTGGACGAGAAGCTGCACACTTGCTGGCCCAACAGCCGACGCTCGCCGGCCTGCCCGCCTGCAGCGACCCGACACCCTCCCGCGGAGAACGCGCCCCCGATACGCGAGCACGGTGCGCGGGCCACCGCGCGAGTGGCTTACCCCCGTCACCAGGCGCAATCGAGTCATACCGGGCGGACGCCTTGAATGCTGCCTTGCAGACATAATGCTCGTAAAACATAATACGTGACGTGCGCTTTCCGTTTCTCGACCGCGTGCGCGAGATCACCCGCCTGCGACGAGCCCTGTCCCGGCAGGATGGCTCGCTGATCGTCGTCTATGGACGCCGGCGGTGCGGCAAGTCGCGGCTTCTGCAGGAGGCGCTGCGTGAACGCCGGCACGCGTACTATCTGGCCGACCTCAGTGCCGCCAGCATGCAGCGCCAGGCGCTCGCGGTCGAGGCCGAGCGCGTGGTCCCGGCATTCGCCGCCGCCTCGTACGGCGACTGGGCGGCAGTCCTGGACACGTGGCGCATGCGCGCCCCCCCGGACGCCTGGCTGGTGCTGGATGAGCTGCCCTATCTGGTGCAGGTCTCTCCGGCGCTTCCGAGCATCATCCAGAGAATCATCGACAGACCCGGCGAACGGCCTCTACGCCTGGTGGTTTGCGGGTCGTCCCAGCGCATGATGCAGGGCCTTGTCCTGGACGAGACCGCGCCGCTGTACGGCCGCGCCGAGGAGATTGTCCAGGTTGCCCCGATGCCGCCCGAGGCCCTGCCTGGCGCGCTGCAGCTCGACGCGGAGGACAGTGTCGTCGCGTATTCCGTCTGGGGCGGATTGCCACGCAATTGGGAGCTCGCCGCGGACTACCGATCGACATCCGAGGCGCTGGCGGCGCTCATCCTCGACCGCAACGGCGTGCTGCATGGCGAGCCGTCGCGCCTCCTGCTCGACGACATGCGCAGTGCCGTTCAGGCCAATTCGCTGCTCGGGCTGATCGGCGCCGGGTGTCATCGGCTGAGCGAGCTCGCGAGTCGCGTCGGCCAGTCGGCCACCAACTTGAGCCGTCCCCTGAGCCGCTTGATCGATCTGGGCTACGTTCGGCGGGAGGTTCCCTTCGGTGAGAGCACTCGATCGACACGGCGCAGTCTGTACCGGCTGGACGACCCTTTCCTGCTGTTCTGGTATCGGTTCGTCGCACCGAACCGGTCTCGTCTCGAGCGCGATCTGATCGATACGGTCCACGCCGAAGTACTCGCCCGGCTACCGGGCCATGTGGCCGAGGTCTGGGAGTGGCTGGCCCGCCGTTCGGTGCCGCACCTCGCGACCGATGGCGTGCGCTGGAACCTTGCATCGCGCTGGTGGGGCAGGGGCGCCGACGGCCACCCGCTCGAAATCGACGTCGTGGCCGAATCCTCCGACCGGCGCCACCTGCTGCTCGGCGAAGCGAAGTGGTCAGACCGGGCCGACCCGGCGGTCCTGCTCGCCGAGCTGGCTCGCAAGGCGCAACGCGTCCCGTTCCGACACGGTCGCCGGATGCACTACGCGCTCTGGCTGAAGCGCCGCGTCGGCGACCGCTTGGACGGCGCGCCAATCATCACGCCGGACACGGTGATGTCGGTGTCCCCCCGACCGGTAGAGTCGAGGGGAGGCGCGTAGCCGGTAGGGGTCGGTGGCCAATCCGGCGCTTTCGCACCGGGCCGGGTCAAGCCATCGGCCACTCCCGTGAGCCTGCCCCCTTTCGCCATCCCTTCCACCGTCAAGCTGCTCCGCGCCTCTCTCTGATAAGATTCGCGCTGAACTCACGCGACTCCTGGCGACAATCGAACAGACCACACATGGCACTCAAGAAGTCCGACTTGTACTCATCCCTCTGGGCTTCCTGCGACGAGCTCCGCGGCGGCATGGACGCCAGCCAGTACAAGGACTACGTCCTGTTCATGCTGTTCATCAAGTACGTGACCGACAAGTACGGCAACAGCACCGACTTCGCTTCCCCGGTCACGATCCCCAAGGGCGCGAGCTTCAAGGAAATGCTCGAGCTCCGCGGCAAGAGCGACATCGGAGACAAGATCAACACGCAGGTCATCGCGCCGCTCGTGAACGCCAATGCCCGGCTGGCCCGCAGCGACTTCCCCGACTTCAACGACTCCAACAAGCTCGGTGAGGGGCAGGCGAAGGTCGAGCGGCTGACGAACCTGATCAACATCTTCGCCACCCCTCAGCTCGATTTTTCGCAGAACCGCGCCGAGCACGACGACATCCTCGGCGACGCCTACGAGTACCTGATGCGGCACTTCGCCACCGAGAGCGGCAAGAGCAAGGGTCAGTTCTACACCCCCGCCGAGGTCAGCCACGTCATCGCCAAGGTCTTCGGGATCTCGCCGCAGAACACGAGGGCGTCCACCACTGCCTACGACCCGACGTGCGGCTCAGGCTCGCTGCTTCTCAAGGTGGCCGCCGAGGCGGGCAAGCACATCACGCTCGAAGGACAGGAGAAGGACGTGACCACGGCGGGCCTAGCCCGGATTTCTCACAGCTCGTCGAGATCGGGCCTGATGCGGCGCGGCTGGGGTTCCGGGCGGCCATATCGGACGCCGGCGGTGGTCTGGATGTGGGCGACGACGTGCGCGTGGCGCCAAAATCGGCCCGGTAAGCACACCACACGCGAAAGGACCCCGTGTCCCCCTGCAGTCGTGAACGTATGCCGCCACCTGGCCGACCGTCAGGCCGGGTCGGGCGGCGAGCGCAAACGTTGAGCGGCCATGATGAACAGATCGGCGTCGGGCGCCAGCTCGGACAGCGCCACCCAGATGCACCGCACGGTGACGCGGACGTGGGCGCCGATCTTGAGCAGCCGCAGCCGTAGCGTATCGCATTGGGCGCGGGCGAGCCGGGTGCCCGCCAGCCCCCGGTCGCGGAGCTGCTGGAGCAGGACATAGGCCAACGTGGCCCAGTACAGGCGCAGTTGGTTGGCGCGCAGCGTCGCACTGCTGGTCCGGTCGGCAAACAGCGCCAGTTGCTGTTCCTTGATGCGGTTCTCCATGTCCCCGCGGGCACAGTAGAAATCCTCATACAACGCCTGCGCCGCCAAGGTGTCCGGCGGCAGCGATGTCACCACGAAGCGTGGATTGGCGCCCGCGGGCAGATGCTCGGCCTTGCCGACCACCCGGCGCTCCCGGCTCCAGCTCTTGCGCGTGCGATAGCGGAAGTCCGCAAACACCCGCGCGGCCACCCCGGTTTCCTCGCACTGCGCCTGGGCCTGCGCCAGTTCGGGCGCGATTTGTTCCTTCAACCGAACGTTCTTCGCCAAGCCGATGACGTAGTCCACCGCATGCTCTTCGCACCAGTTCAGCAGCTCGTCTCGGCAGAACCCCGAGTCCCCCCGAACCACGATGGGGACCGACGGCCATGCCTGCCGCACCCGCTCCACAATCCGCGCCAACTCGTCCACCACGCCCGCCGCCCCGTCGATGTTCGAGGGCCGCAACCGCGAGCAGAGCACATGCGCCCCGCAGAAGATATACAGAGGCAGATAGCAGTAGTTCCCGTAGTACCCGTGGAAGAACCGTCCTTCCTGCTGACCGTGCAGCGGATCGTCCGTCGCATCGACATCCAGCACGATGCGCGCCGGCGGCGTCGGGTGCGACTCGATGAACACGTCTACCAGCAGGGCGTCGAGCGCCGCTTCGTCATAGGTCACCTTCTTGTACCGGTCAGCCTCGGCGTCCTTCGGCCCGACCAGTTCCAGCCGGTTCAGCGTGCTCTTCCCCGCCAGCGCGGCCCCCCGGTCTGACGGCCGCACCCGGTTCTCGCCCGTCGGGTCCGCCTTGCCCACGACAGCCGCCAACAGCGGGTCCCGCCGCAGGGTGTCATGGTCGTTCAGATCTTCGTAGCCCAACGCGACGGCCATCACACGCTGGGTCACCAAGTCCTCGACCGTGTGTTCGATCAAGCTTGGGTCCCGGTAGTCCTGGAAGCACTGCGCCGCGCGCCGGCACACGTCGGTGCACCTTTCAACCGCCCGCAGCAGCAATGCCCCGGCATTGGAAGTGATCGTTCCGCCCTCGAAGCTGGCGACCAGCCGACGACGACCGACCCGAGGAAACTCCAGCTGGATTGGTGGCTTACTTCGCGTACACTGTGTCGACAAGGGGCTGCCTCCGTGCATGGCTTGAAGTTATTGTCACAACAACACTTTACGCCATTACGGGCAGTCTCTTGTTCACCACCGGTGAGAAATCCGGGCTAGCCCGCATGAACATGATCCTTCACGACTTTCCCACGGCCAACATCGTGTCGGGCAACACCCTGGCCGCGCCCAAGTTCAAGGAGGGCGAGCACCTCCGCACCTACGACTACGTCGTCGCCAATCCGCCGTTCTCCGACAAGACCTGGACGACCGGTCTCACGCCGTCGAAGGACCCCTTCCAGCGCTTCGCCTGGGGCGAGCCGACCACCAGACAGGGCGACTACGCCTACCTGCTGCACATCATCCGCTCGACGAAGAGCTCGGGCAAAGCCGCCTGCATCCTGCCCCACGGGGTGCTGTTCCGCGGCAATGCCGAAGCCACGATTCGCGAGAAGCTCGTTCGCTCCGGCTATCTCCAGGGCATCATCGGCCTGCCCGCCAACCTCTTCTATGGCACCGGCATCCCCGCTTGCATCGTGGTGCTCGACAAGGAGAACGCTGCCGGCCGCAAGGGCGTGTTCATGATCGACGCCTCCAAGGGGTTCCGCAAGGCCGGCCCGAAGAACCGTGCGCGAGCAGGACATTCACAAGATTGTCGACACCTTCGCCCGCCAGGCCGACGTCCCTCGTTATGCCCGCACAGTACCGCTTGAGGAGATCGCCGACCCGAAGAACGACTTCAACCTCAACCTGCCGCGCTACATCGACAGCACCGAGCCCGAGGACCTGCAGGACATCGACAGCCACCTGCGCGGCGGCATCCCGGAGCGCGATCTCGACGCGCTCGAGGTGTACTGGCACGTGCTCCCCAGCGCACGCGGCCTCCTGTTCGAATCCGCCGGTCGCCCCGGTTACGAGCGACTGAAGCCGCCGCTCACCCAGGTGAAGCCCGCCATCCTCAACCACGCCGAGTTCTCCGTTTTTCACCAGAGCGTGACGAAGGTTTTCGCCGACTGGCGCACGGCCACCACGCCGCGCCTCGCCGGCTTCGGCAAACACGGCCACCCCAAGGCCTTGCTCGAGACCATTGCCGAGGGTCTCCTGACGATTTTCCGTCAGGTGCCGTTGCTCGATGCCTACGACGTCTACCAACACCTGATGGACTACTGGGCCGAAACCATGCAGGACGACGCCTACCTGATCGCCGCCGACGGCTGGGCGAAAGGCGCGCGGCCGCGTGAGATCGTTCAAGTCAAGGACAAGAACAATAAACTCACTTGGCCGGAGCCCCATGATTACCTGAAAGGCAAACGGCGCTTCAAGTCGGACCTCGTTCCCGCGCCAATTCTCGTCGCCCGCTACTTCGTCGCCGACCGCGACGTTATCCAAACCCTCGACAACCAGCTTGCCGCGCTCCAGCAACAGCTCGACGCAATGCGAGAGGAGAACAGCGAAGAGGAGGGGCTGCTGGCCGAGGTGATCGAGGGCAACAAGCAGAAGATCGCCGCGAAGACCGTAAAGGCACGCCTCAAAGAGATCGCCGATGACCCGCTCTACGCCGATGAGCGTGCCGCGCTCGAGGCGTACGTGCGCCTGCTCGACCAGCAGACGAAAGCCAAGGCCAAACGCAAGGCCGCCCAACAGGACCTAGACAGGAAGACCGACGCCAAGTACCGCAGGCTCACCGCAGCCGAGATCAAGACGCTGGTGGTGGACGACAAGTGGATGGCGCGCCTGTCAGCCGCCGTGCAGAGCGAGATCGACCGTGTCTCGCAGACGCTGACTGGCCGCATCCGCCAACTCGCCGAACGCTACGCGATCCCGCTGCCGAAGCTCACCGAGAAAGTGGAGGGTCTTGCTGCGCGCGTCGAGGAGCATCTGAAGAAGATCGGGTGGTCGGCGTGAAGCTGAGACCGGCATACAAGATGACTGACTGTGGCCCAATCCCGGAAGATTGGTGTTATCGTCCCGTCAGCGACCTGGGTGAAGTGATAACAGGCAAGGCGTTGGCTGTAGACGGACCTGGCGAACTGCGGCCGTACCTGCGGACCAAGAACGTGTTTGACGGGCGTATCGACATCGACGATGTGCTATCGATGTCGATGACTGACGAGCAGTTCAGGCAGTTCATGCTCAAGGAAGGCGACGTCCTCTTGAACGAAGGACAGAGTCTCGAGTTGGTAGGCCGGTGCGCCATTTACGGAGGCGAATATCCAGGCCCTTGCGCAATCCAGAATCAGCTCCTGCGATTTCGAGCCCACGCGGGCGTCTCGAGGCTCTTCACCTCTTATCTGTTTCGGTACTGCCAACAGAAGGGTGTCTTCGCGCGGGTGGCGTTGCAAACCACGTCTATTGCCCACCTCGGTGGCACACGCTTTGAGCAACTACTTTTGCCGTGGCCGCCAAGTCAAGCCGAACAGCGCGCCATCGCGGCCGCGCTGAGCGATGTGGATGCCCTGCTAGACGGGCTGGATCGCCTCATCGCCAAGAAGCGGGACATCAAACAGGCTGCCGTGCAGCAGCTCCTAACCGGCCAGACTCGCCTTCCGGGCTTCCACGGGGAGTGGGATGTCAAGCGGTTGGGGGAAATCGGATCGTTCCTGAAAGGAAGCAGGGTCAGGAGGGACGAGGCCAGTAGCGGCGATCTGCCCTGCATTCGATACGGCGAGATCTACACCCACCACAACGACTACATCAGGTCATTCAACTCTCATATCTCGCCAACAGTCGCAGCAACAGCGACTAGGCTGAGTCAAGGAGACTTGTTGTTTGCAGGATCCGGTGAAACGAAAGAAGAAATCGGCAAGTGCGCTGCCTTTGTCGATGACCACGAGGCGTATGCAGGTGGCGATATCGTGATTCTTCGGCTTGCCGACGCCCATCCGATGTTCATGGGCTATTACTGCAATACGGCGCACATCAGCGCGCAAAAGGCCAGCAAAGGACAGGGTGATGCGGTCGTGCACATCGGTGCTGCCGCACTGTCCAGTGTAGAGGTAGTCATTCCGTCCCTGCCCGAACAAACGGCCATCGCCGAGGTCCTGACGGACATCGACACGGAGCTGGCGGCGCTCGAAGCCCGCCGCGACAAGACCCGCGACCTCAAGCAGGCCATGACGCAGGAGCTGCTTACCGGTAAGACGCGGCTCGTCCAGGGAGACGCCGCCCATGCCTGAGCAACCCCGCTCCGAACGCAAGACGCAGAACCGTTTCATCGCCCTGTTCACCGATCCCGCGCGTCCCGATAGCCTCGGCTACCGGTACCTCGGCGACTGGACCAAGCGGGAAAACAACCGCGCCATCGAGACAGCGCTTTTTCGCGGCAACCTGACGGCCAGGGGCTACTCCGCTGCCCACATCTCCGCGGCTTTCCAGAAGCTCGAGACCGCCGCCGATTCGACGGCCATCACGCTCTACCAGGCGAACCTGCGCACCTACCAGCTCGTGCGTTACGGCGTACCGGTGCAGCTCGCCGCTGGCCGAGCGCACGAAACGGTGCACCTGATCGACTGGGAGCACCCGGAGAAGAACGACTTCGCGCTGGCCGAGGAGGTGACGCTGACCGGCGGCTATGAACGCCGCCCGGACATCGTGGTCTATCTCAACGGCCTCGCGATTGCGGTGGTCGAACTCAAACGCAGCTCGGTGGAGCTGGCCGACGGTGTGCGCCAGCTCATCACCAACCAGGAAGAGATCTTCAACAAGGGCTTCTTCAGCACCGTGCAACTGCTGCTGGCGGGCAGCGACTCGCAGGGACTGCGCTACGGCACCACCGGTACGCCGGAGCAGTTCTTCGTGGAGTGGAAGGACGAGGCCGCGGCCGCCGCTGCACCTGCCGCGGGAGCGCTGCTCGACCGGCCACTCGCCCAGATGTGCAACAAGGACCGGCTGCTCGACCTGATCCGCAACTTCATCATCTTCGACGCCGGCCGGAAGAAGGTGCCGCGGCCCCACCAGTTCTTCGGCGTGAAGGCTGCACAAGAGCGCATCGCCAAACACGAGGGCGGCGTCATCTGGCACACCCAGGGCAGCGGCAAGAGCATCGTGATGGTGCTGATCGCCAAGTGGCTGCTGGAGCACGACCCGGAGGCCCGCATCCTCGTCGTCACCGACCGCGACGAGCTGGACAAGCAGATCGAAGGGGTAGTGAAGAACGCCGGGGTCATCGGCTCCGAGTCGCCTTCCCCACGCATTACGTCGCGGGCGGAGTTCGTGCAGAAGCTTGGAGCGGCCACGCCGCGCCTGCTGTGCGCGCTGATCCACAAGTTCGACGTGGCCGACCTGAAGGGTCCGCCTCCGCCCGTGCAGGGCCGCTTCTACGTGTTCGTGGACGAGTGTCACCGCACGCAGGGCGGCGACATGAACAAGCAGATGAAGCGCTGGCTGGAGGGCGCGATCTTCATCGGCTTCACCGGTACGCCGCTCCTGCGCAAGGACAAGCTGATGACGCGGGACATCTTCGGCACCTACATCCACACCTACAAGTTCCACGAGGGCGTCGCCGACGGGGTCATTCTCGATCTCAAGTACGAGGCCCGCGCCGTGCCGCAGCGGCTCACGTCCCGGGCCGCCATCGACACCTGGTTCGGGCAGAAGACCAGGGGTCTGAACAACTTCCAGAAGGCGGTGCTGCGCAAACGCTGGGCGACGATGGAGGAGCTGATGAGCGCCGGCGAGCGCAAGCAGCGCATCATCGCCGACATCATCGAGGACTTCAGCCTCAAGCCGCGGCTGAACAACGACCGGGGCGCGGCGATCCTGATCGTCCCCTCGATCTATGACGCCTGCCACTACTACCGGCTGCTGCAGAACACGAGCTTCGGACAGTACTGCGGGATCATCACCTCCTACGAGCCGAACCACAACGCGATCTCCCGCGAGCCCGCCAACAGCGACGGGCGGTACAAGTTCGATACCTACACTCAGCACGTCCTCACAGGAAGGGCCAGACCGCCAAGCAGTACGAGGACGAAGCCAAGCGCCGCTTCATCGAGGAGCCGGCGAACATGAAGCTGCTCATAGTCGTCGGCAAGCTGCTGACCGGCTTCGACGCGCCGAGCTGCACGTACATCTACCTCGACAACGAGCTGCACGACCACAACCTCTTCCAGGCCGTCTGCCGCACCAACCGGCTCGACGGCGACGACAAGGACTACGGCCACATCGTCGACTTCAAGGAGCTGTTCGGCGAGGTGCAGGAAGCGATCGCCGTCTACAGCTCCGACGAGCTGGACATTGAAGGCGGCACTGACGCCGAAAACAACGTCCACCTCAAGGACTGGCTGGATGAGGGCAAGAAGAAGCTCGACGAGGCCTGCGAGGCGCTGCGCTACCTGTGCGAGCCGGTCGCCCTTCCGCGTGAGGTGGAGCAGTTCCTTCACTACTTCTGCGGAGACGCGGCCAACCCGAATGCGCTGAACGAGACCGAGGCGCTGCGGGTGTCGTTCTACCAGGCCGTGGCTGGCTTCGTGCGGACCTTTGCCGCCATCGCGCAGGACCTCACGGAAGCGGGGTACTCCGGCACCGAAGCGGCCGCGATGCAGAAGGAAGTCGAGTTCTACGGGGAGATTCGTTCCGCCATCAAGAAGCACTCTGGCGAGGAGCTCGACATCAAGCCCTATGAGACGGACATGCGCCACCTCCTCAACACTTATGTTCAGGCCGACCCGGCGGCCGACCTGGGTGAACTGGGCGAGATGTCCCTGACGGAACTCATCATCGAGACTGGCATCCACAATGCGATCGCCAGGAAACTCAACGAAAAGGGCAAGCTGTCGAAGAATGCCATTGCCGAAGGGATTATCAACAACGTCCGCAAGACCATCATCCGCGAGCAGCTCACCGACCCGAGGTTCTACGAGCAGATGTCGAAACTCCTCCACGACCTCATCAAACAAAGCCGGGAGGATGCCGCCGCGTACGAGGAGTTTCTCCAGAAGGCCGAGTCGCTGGTGAAGCGGCTGGCGGCAAAGCAGCCCGATGACGGCGTACCCGCGGCGCTGCACGGCAAGCGGGAAGCGACGGTGATCTACAACAACTTGCCAGCAATCCTCGCGGCAGGGCATACCGCGCAAGACAGGGTCGCTGAGCCGCGCACCGTATACGGGGATGAACACGTCAGGTTGGCGCTCGCAATCGACCGGGTGATGCGCGAGCAGGCTCCCGCGGGCTGGAAGGGGAACCAGGCGCGCGAGGCACAGGTGCTGAATGCTCTGTTTCCATTGCTCGACCGGAATCGCAAGGCAACCCTGGCGCTCTTCGAACTCGTCAAGAGTCAGCCAGGTTACTGATCGTGGGGACGATCCAGCTCGGGGAAATCCTCATCGCCGTGAGGTGCAAGGACATCAAGCATGTCCACCTGTCGGTGTATCCGCCGAACGGCCGCGTCACCCTTGTCGCGCCGAAGGGGACCCGCCCCGAGGTCGTCCGCGCCTATGCGGTATCCAAGCTTGGATGGATTCGTGATCAGCAGGCGAAGTTGCGGGGGCAGGCACGGGAGACACCCCGTCAGTTCGTCGAGCGTGAGAGCCATTACCTCTGGGGAAGGCGATATCTGCTCTCTGTGAGGGAAGAAGAGGCGAAGCCCTCCGTCCGCCTCAGCCACCGCAGCGTCACGCTCATCGTGCGCCCCGGCAGCGGCAGCGCGAAGCGTGCGGCGGTCATGCATGAATGGCACAAGTCCCTCCTGCACGACGCAGTCCCAGAATTGCTCCGCAGGTGGGAGCCGAAGCTGGGGGTGGAGGTGGCCGGCTATTTCCTCCAGCGCATGAAGACCAGGTGGGGCGGCTGCAACCACCGTTCGGGGACCATCCGGCTCAATACGGAGCTGGTGAAAAAGCCGAGGGATCTCTTGGAGTATGTGATCGTCCACGAGATGCTGCATCTCGTCGAACCGACGCACAGCGAGCGATTCCTCGCCCTGATGAGCAAGCACTACCCGTCCTGGGGGGTCGCGCGGGCAGAGCTGAACGAGCTGCCGCTGGGTGCCGCGACATGGAAGGAATAGAAACCGTCCGCAAGACCAGCGCAGCACCGGAGGTGTTCAGTTCAGTCTTAGAGTGATTCCGCTTCCGAAGCCGACGCGCGTCCGCGATAGGCAATCACGACCACCGTCACGTCGTCGTTCTGCGGCGCCCCCGCGGTGAACTTCTTCACGTTCGAGAGCAGATGCTCCAGTTGCGCCGGTGCATCCCGGCCCGGGGCGCCGGCGATGCTCTCGACGATGCGCGCGTCCTCGAACTCGGCGCCGGCCGCGTCGAGGGCCTCGGACACTCCGTCCGAGAACAGGACGAGGAAGTCGCCCGGTTCCATCGTGACCGACTCCTCGGCGAACGGCAGGCCGTCGAACAGTCCCATCGGCATGCCGCCGGTCTCCAGCCGGCGCACCTCGCCGCGCCCATCGACCAGGAACGGCGGATTGTGCCCGCCGTTGCAGAAGGTCAACGTGCCGTCGGGGTCGAGCTGGGCATAGAACAGCGTGACGAATCGGCCCTCGATGGCCCGCTTGACGAGGGCGATGTTGAGTCGGGTCAGGGCATCGGCGGGACCGGAGGCGATGTTGGTCTGCGCGGCCAGACTGCCCTGCGTCAGGGCGCCGAGCAGGGCGGCGGGCGGCCCCTTGCCGGAGACGTCGCCGAGCGCGAACCCGAACCGATCGTCCGGCAGATCGATGTACTCGAAGAAATCGCCGCCGATGGCACGGCACGGCAGCATTTCGGCCGCCGCGTCGAAGAACGCGCCGGTTCGACTGCGGGTCGGAAGCAGGGCCCGCTGTATCTGCGCCGCGGTGGCCATCTCCTGGTCGAGCCGCGCCTTCTCCACCGCGGCCCGGTAGAGCCGCGCGTTGTCGATGGCCACCGCCGCCTCGGCCGCCAGCGCATCGAGGGTCGCGCCGGTCTCCGGCGCCAACAGCGCCCCCTTCGTGCGGCTGTCGAGATAGAGGACGCCGACCCGCCGGTCTTCGGCGACCGTCTCTTCCGACTCGACGTATCGCACGAGGCGCAACGGTACGCACAGGACGTTGCGGATCCCGAGGGCGACCGTGCCCATGTGCTGGTCGGCGAGGTCGCCATCGAGCAGATCGGTCTCGATGCGTGACCGTCCGGCGCGAAAGACCTCCTCGGGGATCTTCCGGCTGGTCTGGAACGTATCCCCGGGCAGGGTGGCCCGATCGCGCGAGCGGCCCAGCTTGAACTCGAGCCGGTCATCGTCGCCGGCCAGCATGATGAAACCGCGTTCGGCCCGGCCGACGGCAATCGCGGAGTCCACGACCAGCGCCAGCACGTCGTCGAGCACTCTGCCCGAGCTCAGCGCCTTCAGCCCCTCCAGCAGCACCGCGACCTGGTGCATTTCGTTGACGACGGCGCGCTCCGTGGACTCGTCGGCCAGGCCCTCCTCCGACAGAAAGACGAACTCGGCCCCGTCCCGCTGGCCGAGTCTGACCCGGTCGCCGTGGACGAGCCGATGCTCGGTAACCGCCTCGCCGTTGACGAACGTGCCGTGGCGCGAACCGCGGTCGGAGATGCGCAAGCCGCCGTCGACGGCGGTGATCTCCGCATGGACGCGCGACACGTCGCCGTTCGTCAGATGCAGATCGCTTCCGATCCGCCGCCCGATGGTGAACGGGTCCTTGTCCACGGGGACGACCCGCCGGCCATGCTGATCAGTGACGTCGAGTCGAGGCGATGCCATCGAGTTCCTCGAATCCCGAGAGCGCCGCCCGATGCCGGGCGTCATCCTGCACCCGTTCGGAGGAAACCGGGTCCGGCTCCCGGAACCGCTCCACCCATGCGTCCCCGAACAGCATCCAGCCCATCAGCCCCAGGACGAGGAGTCCGAGCAACAGCACCCAGGGCCACCGCCGGCGGCGGCCGACCCGCGCCGGCTCCCGGCGCCGCCGGGCGGTCGCGGCACCGCATCGGAAACAGATGAGTGCATTGTCGGCTATCTCGGTGCGGCAGGTTGCACAGTGCATGAGGAACAGGAATCCTGGCCCGCCAATCGTCGCCGAACGCGACCGCAAGGTCGCGCTGCGGCCTCCGCTCGGCGCCCAACCAACCCTCCCAGGGGTCTGCGCCGTTCTACGGCGCAGACCCCTGGGGGTTCGACGCCAGTCGACGGAGCTGCCGGGAAACCCGAGCCAGATCGATGAGCGTACGTTCGAGGTCGTCGAGATACGCCGCCGCCGCCATGCGCGGCCGGGCCGCCTTCAGCGCGTAGACCGCCTCCCGGAGCGCGTCCCGCCGCGCCATCAACGACGCCACCGCCGGATCGGTCACCGCGGCCAGCCGTTCTCCGGGGCCGGCGCCGACGTGGAGCCGAGCCGCGGCCTGCCCGTCGGGACCCGGCTGGCCGGCCTCCCGGCCGCGGCCGTCGCCGTTGTCGTCGATCAGCGCGCGCTCCGTCGCCAGCCGTCCCCGTTGCCGATACCACTGTCGAACGCCGAAGCTGGCGAACTCGAACGCCTCCAGCACCGAGACGCCGCCGTCCCGGTCCTCATCGGCGGCGGCGTCGGTCAGGGAATCGACGAAGAACTGCGGGAACACCGTGTCGTAACGCTGCGCCGCGGACTGGGTTGCAGTGACGATGGTGCGGCCCGGCGCCGACAGCCGGCGGACGAACGGGAAGCTCGCGCTGCTGGTGTTGACGAAGACGAGCCGGCCCGGCAGCGCCCCCAGCCACCGGTCCCACTCCCCCGCCTCGAGGTCCGGACCGACCAGGTTGAACTTGGCGTCCACGCCGTCGAACGAGCCGTGGCCGATGAGGACGACGTGCAGGACGGCGGCGTCCCCCATGCGGCCGGCCAACTGGTCCACCGCCTGCCGGACTCCGGCCCGCGACGCACGCCCCACGCCGGGACCGGGCGTCTCCGCCAGCACGATCAGGTGGGACTCGTCGAACCCCGGCCGATTGCGCAGCGCGGTGACGAGGGCGGTGCGCCACTGCGCGTGCTTCTGGCGGAACGCGGCCCCTCCCGAGGCGCCGCTGACCACCAGGGCGTACTGCTCCTGGGCCCAGAGGGGCGCCGGCGCAGGTCCGCCGGCCAGGATGGCGGCGAGCAGGGCGGCGCCGCCGTACCGCCGGGCGCGGTTCATCGCAGGCCCCACCGGGACCGCAATCCCCATTCCGCGGCGAGCAGGCCGACAATCAGCAGAAACCCCCAGACGGTGTCCCAGGCATCGCGGAGAACCGCGGCGGGCGGCGGTCCGAGCCGAGCCCGCACGGCATCCGCAAGCCGGCCCGCGCCGCCGAGGTCGACGGCCTGACCGCCGGTGGCCTCCGCGAGCCGCCGCAACAGGCGGTCGTCGCGGCGGGGCTCGCTCAACTCCGGATCCGATCCCCCCACGAGCACCGCCGCGCTCGTCGGCTCGAGGGCGGCGCCGCCGTACTCGACGACCGCCGTCACCCGGTGCACCCCCGGCCCCGCCGGCGCCACCTCCACCGCGTAGCGTCCCGGTTCGCCCGACCGCGGCAACGCGGCATGCTCCCGCTCATCGCCGTTCGGGTCTCTTACCCGAACCCGTATCCGGGCGTCGGGCAGCGGCGCGAACCGCTCGTCGGCGGCCACGATCTCGATGCGCAACGCATCGCCCGCGGAACGTCCGCCGTCGACCCGCAGCGTAACACGACCGGGCGCGGCCGCGCCCAGCCAGCGCGCCGTCTGACGCCAGAACCGCTCGTAGGTCTGATCGCTCGACGGCGCCAACATCTGCCAGCGCCACGACGCCTCGCCCGCGAACACCATGGTGCGGCCGCGCCCGAAGCGCTGCACCGCGACCACCGGCGGGGACGCCGTTTCACCGGCCGCGACGGCCAGCACCGCCGCGCCGGGGCGGGGCGGTCCCATCGGCACGAGGCGTCCCAGCGCCGGCATCGCCGCCCAGCCCGCGGCCGTCTCCCCGATGCTCGCCCCCAGACGCATGACCGGGTGACGCTCCCCGTCGGGAGTCAGGGCGATGCGCGGGGGGGCGCCGGCGGCATCGCCCGCCCCGAGAACGCCGGCGCGGCCTTCTTCGCGCAGCGCCAGCGGCAGCAGGGCTTCGAGGGGCGTCGCCTGGAAGCCGCGCCCCTCGAACGAACGGGCGCCCATGACCAGCAGGCCTCCTCCCCGCTCGGACACGAAGGCCGCGGTGTTCTCGATCTGCGGCGGGCGCAGCCGTTCCGGCTCGACGTTCCCCAGAATAACCGCGTCGTATCGGAACAAGGCCTCGCGCGTCTCCGGATATCCGCCGGCCAGCGCCGAGATGCGGCCGGCCGCGCCCTGGATGTAGAAGGTGCGCTCGCCCAGGTCGTTCCGGCCCTTGTCGATCACCGCGTCGACGACCACCCCGGGGTCGCCGCGCAGAACCCGTTTCAGGAAGCTGTGCTCGTATCCGGGTCCTCCCTCGACCAGCAGCACGCGCCGCGGTCGGCCGGGGGGCGGCACGAGCACCTGCCGCACGTTGTTGCCGGCCACGAGCTCGCCGGCGTCGACGGGAATCTCGACGGTGTAGAGGGTTGCGCTCTCCGGCTTGGGCGACACGGGCACGACCGTCCGGGTGACGGCCCCGTCCCCGGGCGGATTCACCGTCACCACCTGCATCAGGCGGCCGTCCTCCAGCACCCGGACCTCGAACGGCTCGGCCCCGAACCCGTGGCCGACGGTGGAGAACGCGAGGTCGACGGCCGATTCGGCGACGACCGGCCGGCCCGCGCTCAGCTCGACCACCTCGCGGTCGCGGGCGGCTTCGAGGGCGCCGACACCCACCGTGAAGACGGGCGGCCCGGACGGAGCGGCCGGGCCACCGCCCCCGGTATCGGCGCCATCGGACACCAGCACGATGCCCGCCAGCCGGCGGTCTGCGTAGTGCTTCTCGACCTGACCGAGGGCGCCCGTCAGATCGCTCCAGCGGGCCTCCGGCCGCACCGCCGCGAGATCCAGGGGCTCGAGCCGTTCGCCGACCCCCCACAGCTCGACCTCGACGTCCCCCGCGACGGCCGGAATCAGGTCGTCGCGGATCGCCGCCACCGCGGCATCGAGACGGCGCACCCCGCCCGCATCGGCGATGCCCATG
Organism: Vicinamibacterales bacterium; assembly: GCA_965206705.1. Classification (GTDB taxonomy): domain Bacteria; phylum Acidobacteriota; class Vicinamibacteria; order Vicinamibacterales; family UBA8438; genus JAJEEA01. The sequence goes on from CBDBKJ010000006.1 coordinate 339,692, forward strand.
CTGCGCGACTGGTCGAGCAGGATCGGAAGCACCGGCCGATCCGCGAGCGCCGGCTCCACCCGAACCGGCCGGGCGAGCAGGAGGAGGATCAGCAGGAAGGCCGCGAACCGGAGTCCGATCAGCACGCTCCGGCGCCGCCGCGACAGCGGCGCCAGCGGTCGAAGATAGCCCCAACCGGCGGCAATGGCGAAGGCCGCGACGAGCCCCAGCGTCACCCACCACGGCCACGAGGCAGCGAAGCGCATCACGGGACCGCTCGCCCGGCGCCGGCCAGCGACCGATAGTACTGATCCACCAGACGCCGATAGCGCTCGGGCACCGCTACGTCCGGTCCCACCGCGTACCGGTCCCGGAGCGCCCGGTCCGCCAGCTCCTGCGAGCGCTCCCTCTCGAACCGCTGCAGGGCGGTGACCAGATCGCGGCGCAACGAGCTCCAGTGGGCGAAGTCCAGCCTCGCCCGGTCGGTGCCGGGCGCCGACCGGCTGCGCCGCTGCTGCGCCCAACGTTCGAGGTCGGCGACCAACCCGGGACTGGTTTCTCGCAGCGCCCTGAGCAATTGGGGATGCTGCGCCAGCTCGCCGGCCGCGTCCTGCCCCGAAACGGCCGCCTGTCCGGCGCCGCGGCTGCCCGGCCGTCCCGACGAATCGGCGCTGCGTTCGGGCGAGCCCGCCTGATCGCCCGGGCGCTCGTCCGCCCCGCCGGCATTGGACCCGGAGGGGGACGCGGGCGCGGGCGCCTCCGGCGGCGAGGCGTCCCCGGCCGGCTCGCCGCCGCCGGCCGGGCGCGACGCGTCGCCCTCGACCACCGGCGCCTGCAACCGCTGGCGCAGCCGCCGGGCGGTCTCCAGCTCGGCCACAAGGCGCCGTTGCGCCTCGTCCTGCAGCATCGCCTGCTGCAGCAGGCCGGCCACCGTGCCCAGCAGATCCGCCAACGCCATCTCTTCGGCCTGCAGCGCTCCCGGTGACCGCGACTCGCCGGAGGGGCGCTCGCCCGAGGTCCGCAAGCGATCGGCGCCGGCCCGCATCCTGTCCGCCACCGCTTCCCGGGCGAGCGTCTGCTGCGCCTCAGCGATCAGCGGATTGGCCGCGGGCTCGCTCGATGCCGGCAGCTCGGCGGTGGGATCGCCGCCGCCGCGCAGCCCCGACAGCCCCCGCTCGAGCGCCTCGGTACGGTCGGCCAGATCGTCCTTCTCACCCGCGAGCAGGCCGCGATAGCCGGGGCTGCGCTCCCCCTCCGCCGCCTGCTCCGTCTCGCCCGCCAACCGGCGCTGGGCCTCGGCAAGCTGCTGCGCCTCGAGCTGCAGATCGCCCAGCGCCCCGGCCCGCTCCCCGGGGCCGGCGCCCCCCAGGCGTTCCGCGAGCCGCTGCAGGGCCTCCAAGGCCTCGTCGCCGTGCTCGCGCGCGGCGCCCGTGTCCTGCCGGCGCAGTCCGCTGGTGGCGCGCTGCATCTGCTCGGCCGCCCGCCGCAACTCGTCGCCCGTGGACCCGCCCGACCCCGACGGCTCGTTGCCGGTGGACCGGCCCGACCCCGACGGCTCGTTGCCGGTGGACCGGCCCGATCCCGACGGCTCGTCGCCGCCCCGGGACCGGCCGAGCTGCTCGGCCAGGGTCTCGAGCTCGGCCCGCAACGCCTGTTGTTCCCGTCTCAGCCGTTCCAGCTCCCGCCGCCGCTGTTCATCCGTTCCCGTCTCCGGAGACTGACGCAGATTCCGATTGATCCGCTCCTGTCGCCGGGCGAGCTCCTGCAGGCGGGCGAGCGCCTCGTCGTCGTCCTCGACGGACGGCGGCTCCCCGGGCTGACGGCCGGTCTCGTAGCTGGTCTCCTGCTCGCGCCGCAACTCCCGATCGAAGAGCGTCGAGAGGTCCTGCTGGGCCTGATAGCCGGACGACCCCGGGCTCGGCTGCATCGAGACCTGCCGGCGCCGGACGGCCGCCTGGGCGGTCAGCAGCTGGTTCAGCGCCTCGGTCTCGTGCGGCAGGGCCGATTCCGTGTCCAGCGCCGCCAGCGCCGCCTCGGCCGCAGTCATCGCCTCGACCGCCGCGCGCATCGCCCGGCCCTGATCCGCCGGGCCGGCCGCGCCAAACGCATCGCGCCGGCCGCGCCCCGACATCTGCCCGGCCGCGCCCGCCGCCGTGTCGCGCACGTCGCCCTGCACCTTCGCCACCGCCCGCACGTCGTCCGCGGTCGTGCCCGCCGGCTGTTGCTCGAGCCGCCACGTGGCCACGATGATCTGCTTCTGCAACGCCACCAGGCGGCCGATCTCGGCCGCCTGCGGCCCCAGACCGCCGCGGCTCAACGCTTCCTCGAACTCGTTGTCGAAGGGCCGGACCTCCAGGAAGTACAGGTCGGAGCGCACCTCGGTCGAGACGCCGCCCTGACCCGCGTCGCGCACCCGCGCGAAATAGGTGATGACGTCTCCCGGCTCGACCGTCAGGTCCTCGACGAGGAGCGTGCGGACCCCGGCCACCGTCGACGCCCGCGCGGGGATGTCGAAGGGCAGCGCCCGGTCGGCCCGACCCGCGACGGTATAGACCAGGTCCAGGCGATCGACGGCGTGGTCGTCCTCAGCCTGCACCTCGATGGTGACCTCTTCGAGCGGGGTAATCTCCCGATCGCCGCCGGGGCGCACCACCCGCACCGTCGGCGGGCGGTCGGTCGTGGCGCGAATGACGTAGTCGGCCGCGTCCCGGTTCGACAATCCATGGGCGTCGACGACCCGCACCGCATACCGGCCGTTCCCGTCGACCACCAGCGTCGCCGTGCGACCACCGTCCCCGGCCTCCGCCAGCGCGACCCGCCGGCCGCCGGAGAGCAGCAGAGCCCCGTCCGCGACCGGCTTGTCGGTATGCACGACCAGTCGTGCGGAGGTGCCGGCCGGGGCGAACAGATCGCCGCCGTCCTCCTCGACCCGCGGAGCGAGGCCGGTGAAAGACGGATACGTGTACTCGACGTCGATCCGCGTCACCCGCGGCGGCGACAACGCCTCGACCCGATAGTCCCTAGAGGTGAACGCGGCGGCGCCGACCCGGTACCGGAAGCTGCGGGTCACCGACGGGAACTCCGCGAGATAGCCATCCTCCGACGGCCGCATGCGAATCTCGCGGGGGGTCATGCCGTCGAGCACCGACAGGATGGGCGGAGTCCGGGCCGGCACGCCGCCGTCGGTGAATCGGGCGCGGATGCGAAGGGGCTGGCCGGCTACGAGACGGAAGTCTCCAGGCTCCACCGCGAGCTCCACGCCGGACGGCAGCGCATGCAGCCAGGCGGTCCTCGCGATCCGGCTCAGGGGAGTGAACCCGAGGGCCAGCACCGCGGCGAGCGTCGCCACGGCCAGCAACCCCCGCGCGGCGGCGCGCCGCACCCGCGCCGGAGCGACCACGAGGGAGAGATCGACCCCGCGGAGACGCTTGGCGGCATCGGCGATCACCAACTCGTGAAAGCCGGTGGCGGGCCGCGCCGCCGCCAGCGCGGCGGCGCTGGCCACCCGATCTTCCAGCTGGGGACACCGCTCCTCGACGAACCGCGCCACCCGCTCGTCCGATGGCCGTCGCCGTTGCGGCCACAGCACGCGCGCACCGAAAGCGAGGGTCGCCAGCAGCGCGGCGCCCGCCGCCACCAGCAGGGGAACGTCCGGCGGCGCGAGAAACAGCTCGACGGCGATGACCGCCAGCACGCCGATGCAGGCGCCCCCCGCCACGCGGGCCAGACCGTCCAGCCACCGGGCGGCCAGCCAACGCCGCCGGACCCGGGTCAGGGCGATTCGGAGCTCGGCCAGACCGTCAGCCATGGCGCCATTGTCTCACCCGTCCGGGGCGGCGGCAACCGGCCGGGAAACGGTAACGAAGGCAGCCGCACAACGTCCGCGGACCGTCCCCGATCCGGCGTCGTCGGGGACGCCGGTCAGAAGCCGGGCTCCACGGCGGGCAGTATTCATTCGGTACTAATGTGTTACGATGCGGTCATGGGCGATCTGGTCAGGCTGATGACACTGGAGGGCGCCGGCGTGCTGGTGCTCGTGTGGCTGGTGGTCAGGCTGGAATGGATCCGATCCGAGAACGCCGACGCGCATCGCGCCATCACGAAGAACATCGACGACGTCAGGCAGGATGTCCGACTGCTCATCAAACACCTGCTGGAACGCAAGCCTTCGGGAACCGACGCCTGACAAACGCCATCGTCCCGCCGCGGATCTGCCAACTCGAGCTGGCCTCAGGGCGTGCGGGCGGCCAGCAGCCCTTCGGCAACGAGCACGAGGGCCATGCCCATCAGGAGGTAGCGCCACAGGCTCTGCGCTGCCTCCTCTGGAGGCACCGCCCCATCCGGAAGCGCCCCGGGCTCCGGCGCCCGGGCGAGACGATCGACCGTCGCCTGGAACGCCTCGTCGGTGAGGGCGGTGAACGCCGACTCCCGGTTATCGACGTTCAGCACGATTAGGCCCGCCGCATCCGGGAGCCGCGCGGGACCCGGTTCGCCCGGCGCGCCCGGCGGGGCCGCGCCCACGACGAACTCGCGGGGCCGCGGCGGCTGTGCCGCGAGATGGCCGACCACTTCGTGCAGGAACGGAACGAACACCGGCCGCCGGGGCAGGTCGTTGCCGTCGTTGCGCAGGTCCGAGGCGAAGACCAGGATCCGGCCGGCGCCGGCCGCGTGCTCGACCAGTGCCGGGGCGCCGTCGGTGAACGAGAGGACGACGGCGCCGGCCCCCGCGTCGACCGCCGCCGTCCGCGCGAACCGGGACTGGCCGAGCCCGCCGGCCAGCCCCGTCAGGGCGCGAACCACCGGATGGCGCAGATCGGCGGGCACCAGGGTCACCGGCTCGGCGTGCGTGCGGGTCGCGTCGGGACCGGGCTCGGCGCCGGCGCCCAGCAGCCCCGCCCTGGCCGCGGCGGCCGCCGCCGGGCCGCCGACCGCCAGCAGTCCGCCGCCGCCGCGCACGAACGCGGCGAGCCGCTCGCGCCCGGTGCGGTCGAGACCGCGGGCGCCCGCCAGCACCGCCACCGCGGCCGCCGCCAGCCGGTCCGGCTGCCCTCCGAGGTCGGCCGCCGCCACGGTGGTAACGGTGAACCCGCCCGCCGCCCCGCCGGGAGCGAGGGCCCGCTCGAGGTAGAGTTCGCGAGCCCTGTCGTCTTCCGTGACCAGGAGCACCCCGGCCGCGTCGGCCGCGTCCAGCCGCCGGTAGCGGCGATCGTCGGCGGGATACCCCGCCGAATCCGAGACCGCCGCGGTCACGATTCCCGAGGCGGGCAGCTCCAGGGGCCGCCGGATGGTCGACCCGCCGGGCTCGACCCGGTGGATGCCGTCGTACACCACCGCGCCATCCACCGCGATCGAGATCCGGGTTTCCGCTTCCGAGTCCCCCCACCGCCACAACCGGACGGCCGTCTGCGACCCTTCCGGATCGATTCCGACGACGGCCAGATTGCCGGCGGGCGCGGCCACCGGCCGGGTCTCCAACTCGATGTGCGGCGAGAGACCGCCGGTCCCGACCTCCCAGCCGCCGGCCTGCAGGTCGGTCACCACCACCACCCGCCCCGGGCGTTCTCCGATCAACGCCGAGGCGGCGGCCAGCCCGTCGCGGTAGCGGGTGCCGCGCGGGCGCGGCGACAACCCGTCGACCGCGGCATGCGCCCCGCCGCGCGGGCGCGCGAGGGCGGCGACCACCCGCGCGACGTCATCGAACGCCACCACCCCCACGAGTTCCTCGGCCGGGACCGCATCGATGGCCGCGTGGGCCAGGGCCCGCGCCTCGGCCGCCTGACCGGGCGCGGAGACGCTGAAGGACGTGTCGACCAACACCACCGTCGCACGCTCGCCGAGCGCCATCCGGTCCGCGACGAACGGGCGCGCGAACGCCAGCGCGAGCAGGAGCACCGCGGCCACCCGTAGCGCGAGGAGCAGGAGCTCGCGCAACCGCTGCCGGCGGGTCTGCTCGACCCGCGCGACCCGCAGGAGGCGCACGTCGCTGAACGGCACGCGCGGCAGGCGCTCGCGCCGCAGGAAGTGCAGGACGATGGGCACGGCGACGGCCAGCGCGCCGAACAGGAACGCCGGCGTGAGAAACCCCATTTCACCGCCTCCGCCCGCGCGCCGCGAGATACGCGAGCAGGGCCGTGTCCAGGGGACGGTCGGTGCGCAGGAGGTGATAGTCGATGTCGGCGGGACGGAGCGCCTCGCGATAGCGTTCGACGAGGGCTTCGATCTGCGCCAGGTAGTGCGTGCGGACGCGGCTCGGCACCACCGGCACTTCGTCGGCCGATTCCAGGTCCCGGAACCGCGCCGCCTCCTCGAACGGAAAGGTCAGCTCCGCCGGATCGAGGACCTGGAACACCAGGACGTCCGATCCCCGGAACCGCAGGTGCTTCAGCCCCTCGATGATGCCCGCGGGGTCGTCCAGGAGGTCGGAGACCAGCACCACGAGCCCGCGGCGCTGCAGGCGCGCGGCGAGCCGATTGAGGGGCATGGCCACGTCCGATTGCGCCCCCGCCGCGGCCCGGCTCAACCGCGCGAGCACCCGGCGCAGATGACCGCTGCGGGCGCCGGCCGGCACCGCGTCGACCACGTGGTGGTCGAAGAGCGTCAGCGCGACCGCGTCCCGCTGGCGGTGCATCAGGTACGCGAGGGCGGCCAGCACGAAGGACCCGTATCGGAGCTTGTCGACCGCCTGGGAGCCGTAGGCCATCGAGGCGCTGACGTCCAGGAGCAGGTGGCATTCGAGGTTGGTTTCCTCCTCGAACTTCTTCACGTAGTACCGGTCGCGGCGCGCCGCGAGCTTCCAGTCGATGGTGGCCGGGTCGTCGCCGGGCACATACGGGCGGAACTCGCTGAACTCGACGCTGAACCCCTTGAACGGGCTGCGGTGAAGGCCGACGAGAAACCCCTCGACGATGGTGCGGGCAATCAGCTCGAGCGACCCGATGCGGGCCACGATGGCGGGGTCGAGGAACGACCGCTCGTCGGCAGCCGCGGGGGGCATCGCGGCGCTCACATCCCGCTGGCCGGCGGCGGCACCGTCTCGATCAGGCGGGCGATGACCGCGTCGGCGTCGACGCCGTCCGACTCCGCGTAGAAGTTGGTGATCACGCGGTGCCTGAGGATGGGGGGAGCCAGCGCCCGCACGTCCTCCACCGAGACGTGGTAGCGCCCCTGCACCAGGGCCCGAGCCTTGCCGCCGAGGACGAGGGCCTGCGACGCCCGGAGGCTCGCGCCCCACCGGACCCACCGCTCGACGAAGGGCGGCGTATTGGGTTGTCCCGGCCGCGACGCATAGACGAGACGGACCGCGTAGCGCGCCACCGCCTCGGCCACCGGCACCTTCCGCACGAGATGCTGCACCGCGAGGATGTCGTCCCCGTTCAGGACCCGCGCCAGCCCGGGCTCGTCGTCGCCGGTCGTCGCCGTCACCACGCTGACCTCGTCGTCCTCGGAGAGGTACCGGATGACCACGTTGAACATGAAGCGATCGAGCTGCGCCTCGGGCAGCGGATAGGTGCCCTCGAGCTCGATCGGGTTCTGGGTCGCCAGCACGAAGAACGGGCGGCGCAACGGATAGCTGTGCCCGGCCACCGTGACGTGATATTCCTGCATCGCCTCGAGCAGCGCCGCCTGCGTCTTCGGGGGCGTCCGGTTGATCTCGTCGGCGAGGATGATCTGGGCGAAGATGGGGCCCTCGTTGAACGTCAGGGTGCGGTGGCCGCCGGACTCGTCCAGGATCTCGGTCCCGGTGATGTCGGCCGGCATCAGGTCCGGCGTGAACTGGATGCGCTTGAACGGCAGATCGAGGATATCGGCGAGGGCCTTGATGAGCCGGGTCTTGGCCAGCCCCGGCACGCCGGTGATCAGGCAGTGGCCGCCCGTGAACAGCGCCGTCAGCACGAGGTCGATCGCCTCGTCCTGGCCGACGATCACCCGGCGGAGCTCGCCGAGGATCCGCTCGCGGGCGCGGGCGAGATCCCGGACGCCGGCGGCCGCCGCCTCGGCCTCGGGGGAGAGACCGGCCGCCGGAGCCGGGAGCGCCGGGGCGGCGTCGAAGACTTCGGCCGACACGTCAGCCATGCGCCCGAACCGGCGCCGCCCCGATACCGAACATCGAGTCAGTGCGTGAGCGCATAGACGACCTCGTTGATCATCATGCGGTAGGCCTGCGCGGTGTACTGGATGTAGCCGGGGTAGTCTTCCGCATTCGACCACTCCCATCCGTCGCCCATGTCGGTGTTGAAATTGAAGAGCGCCATGGCGCGGCCATCGTCGTCCAGAATCGCATGCAACTCCGCCTCGTATCCACCCTTTTCCCAGGTGACTCCGTTGAAGAAGGACCCCAGCCCCGGTATCTGCGGATACTCGCTCAGGCGGTAGAAGGCGCTGAACACCGGGTGGTCGAGCGGCAGCTTGACGATCTCCCGATCCGGGAACACCCGTGCGAGCTCGTGCCGGACGACCTCGAACTCTACCGGCCCGTGGAAGTCGTCGAAGGTCGCGGTGCCTCCCCGCAGCAGGAACTCCCGCAGAACCCCGACCTCGTCCGGCTCGAGCCGCAGATTGCCCGGCTCGACGAAGTAGATCCAGGGGTACTCCCACAACCGTTCGTCGGCGAGGGTCAGCACCACCGGGTCCTTGACCCGGATCGAGGTGACCCGCCCCAGGCGGCGCGACAGGTTCTGCTCTGCCGCGGGACCGTCGATGGCCCAGGGGTCGCTCCAGTACCGCGCCCGGAAGGCCCGCAGCTGCTCCTCCCACGAGCTGTACCGGATCCGCGCGAAGGTCCACTCCAGACCGTCGAGCTGCGGCGTCGGCGGAGCCGCGTCGATGTCTGTGATGACCGCGCCCGGCGGCTGACCCGCGGCCGGCGCGCCGCCGGCGAGCAGCAGCGCGAGCAGCATCAGGGTCGGACGTCCCGCGGCCCGGCGCGGCCCCGGGGCCGGGGTCACAGACCGGCCTCCACGATCTGCAGCAGCAGCTCCTGGGCGCGCTCGTAGGTCGGCGCGATCTCGAGCGCGGCTATCACCTCGCGCTTCGCCGCGTCGAGCTCGCCGGTGGCGAGGAAGCCGTCCGCGAGGTCGACGTGGGCCGACACCCGATCGATCGGTCCGGCGGCGAGCGCGATCGCGAACTCGCGCACCGCGGCCGAGCGCTCGCCGGCCGCCATCGCAAGGCGGCCGAGGGCTTGATGGGGCTCGGCATCGAACGGGTCCAGCGCCGCGATCAGCTCATAGGCCCGGCGCCGCCGCCGATCGTCGCCGGCCTCCTCGGCCAAGGCCGCCAGCTGCCGGGCCGCGTCGACGGCCCGATGGTCGTACTCCAGATGGGCCTCCAGATGCGCCATCGCCCGTTCCCGATCCGCCTCCTCCACGGCGATGGCGGCGAGCGGCAGATGGGCGCTGCTGTCGCCGGTGGCCATCGGCGCGAGGGCCGCCGCCTTCTCGAACGCGGCCCGCGCCGCTCCCGCGTCACCGGCCGCCAGCAGAGCATGGCCCAGCGACATCTGGACGGGGAAGCTCTCCGGATACTCGTCATCCAGCTCCCGCAGATGCGCGATCCGGGCCTCGCCTTCCAGGTCCCGATTCCACTCGTCGGGTCCCTCCATCGCGCGGCGCAACGCGCCGAACCGCGCCTCGACGGCCGTGTCGAACGACGCCTGCAGCGTGTCGAAGTCCAGTCCGACCCGGTCGAGGGCGGCCTCGGTGTCGAGCCCGTCCCCGTAAGCCCGCAGCAGGTCGTAGATCGTGGACTCGCCATACGCCTCGATGATGTGCTCGACGAGCACCGAGGCCTGGAAGTAGGCGATGGAGATGGTCTCGGGTCGCGAGAATCCCCCGTTGAGATCGCGAAGCGACAGTACGTCGTCGCGGTTGAGATTCGTCGCGAACTCCAGATCCTGATCGCGGGCCCAGTCGGCGCGCGCCCGCTTCTCTTCGAACGTCGAGAGCCCCTCGGTCAGCCACCGCGGGACGCGCTGGTTCGACATCTGCAGGGCGACGACGTGGGCCATCTCGTGCCACAGCGTCGACTCCCAGTTGAACTCGCCCGGGCTGCGGGCGCGGGGCGAGTCGAGCGTCACCACCTTGCCGAAACAGGCCCCCAGCGCCCCGATCATGCCGGGCAGGCCCAGCGTCCGCACCGCGAAGTGGTCGTGTTGCGGGAACACCTCGATCAGGATCGGCACGTCCGGCTCCATGCCGTAGCGCGCCGCGAGATCGTCCAGCGCCCGCTGGCCGAGGCCGATCACGTAGTCCTTCAGGACCGGCGCTTCATCCGGATGGAGCCGAACGATGAGATCGCCCTCTTCGAACGTCTCGAACTCGTCGAGGGTGTCGAGCATCTCCAGCAGGTTGAACGTGATGACGTCGTAGGGATCCTCCTCGAACGATCGCTCCAGGGCCTGCCGCGCCCCCGCCTCGTCGCCGGTCCGGAGCAGATGCATGCCCAGCTCGGCATGACCGCGCGTATTGGCCGGATCGATCTCCAGCCCCCGGCGCACCAGCGTCGCCGCCTCCTCGAACCGGTAGTTGCGGGCGGTGAGGTTGCCGGCGATGCGGTAGACCTCGCCGTGGGTCGGATTGATCTCGAGCACCCGCTGGACTTCCGCCTCGAAGTCCTCCAGCCGGTCCTCGACGTAGGCGACCGCGGCCACCAGCGACCTGGCCTCGAGGCTCCGGTCATTGATGGCGAGGGCCCGATCGAGCGACGCGCGGCCCGCCTCGTGGTCGCGGTCGTCGAGGCTGCGCTGGGCCAGGAACAGGTGCGCGTCCAGAAAGTCCGGATCGATCTCGATGGCCCGGCTCGCGGCCGCGGTCGCCCCCGGGGGGTTCGTGTCCGCGAGGGCGCGGGCCATCCCCAGCAGCGCCGGCGCCCACTCCTCGTCGATCTCCAGGGCAGCGATGTAGGACTGCGAGGCTTCCGCCTGATCGTACTTCTCGCCGAACAGGTCGCCCCAGAGGGTCTCTATCGCGGGGTCGTCGGGGGCGACCCCGGCGGCGTTCCGCAGCAGGCCGTTGGCCTGCCGGTAGCGGCCGAGGGCACGCGCGGCGCGGGCCGCCCGATACAGGTCGACGGCGTCCGGCGAACGCTGCAACCGGTCGACGAGCGACCGCAACCGCGCCGCCGCCTCGTCCCGCCGGCCCAGATACTGATGCAGCAACGCCAGCTCCAGCCCGGCCGCGCTGATCGGATTCTCGGCCGCGACCGGCGCGAGCCGTTCCTCCGCCGCCTCGTACTCGCCGCGCAGGATGTCGAGCCGGGCCAGGAGCGCCGCCGCCGACGGATCCGCGGCGTCCCGGTCCTCGGCCAGGGCCCGCGCCTCGTCGTAGGCGCCATGGGCCAGGGCCCGGGCGGCCGCGCGGTGAAACTGGTCCTCCTCCGCCCGCGTGTACCGGTCCTGGGCCGACGCCGCGGCGGGCCACGCACACGCGACGCCGACGACGACCGCGGCGCAGAGCACACCGGAGCCGAGACGTCTGCTCGTCACACTGCCTCTCCCCTCTGTATCAGGTCATGAACGATCCGATTATATCCAGGTCCGCACCACCTCCAGCCGCCAGGCTCCCGGCGCGGGCGCCCAGCCCGGCACGATGCGCACGTCCAGCGCCGGCGCAGGCAGGCGATCGACGCGCGACGCCCCCCCGGGGCGCCCTCGTATCCCGGCGGTGAACGCCGTTGGCCGAACTCCCCCCGGAGACGCCTGGTCTCCCGGCGGAGCCGTATCGAAGGAACGCGCGGCGGCCCGCGCCGCTCACAGGAAGGCGATCGACTGTTGCGAGGGAATCTCGAACCGGCGGCGGCACCGGGGACAGGACAGCATGTCGTCGACCCGCACCATGTAGTCGCGGAGCTTGCGGTACATCTCGCGATCCTCGGCGTCGGCTCCCCGCGGCGGGTGGTCCTTCTTGAGACGCCGGATCCACCGCACCTGAAACTCCCCCCGGTGCCGGCATTTGGGACAGGTGAAGGTAGCTGGCTTCAGCTCCTCGCGTTCGTTGAAGAAATCGCGCTCGTGGCGTGCCATGGGACGATCATACCGGCATCGGGCCCTCACGCGCGCCCGGGTCGCCTGCCTGCCGCCGCCCGGGACCCGGATTCGTCACCGAACTGCCCGCCCGAGGAAGGGAGATCAGGCGTCCTTGATGCAGGTGACGAGGGACCAGATGCGAGGGATGTTGACTTTCTCGATGGAAATGGGCTCGAGTCCGGCCTGGGCCAGGAACGCCGGCAGATCGAGATCCGACTTGAAACCGAGATGCACGGTGACCGGAGAGATCAATCGTTCGATTCTCGCCCCCAGCCTGCTCCCGCTCATGAAGTGGTTGAGGAACACGAACCGGCCGCCGGGCCGGCAGACGCGCCGCATCTCGTGCACCGTCTTGATGGGATCGGAGACCACGCTGATGGTGTACGGCGCATAGACGATGTCGAACGAATCGTCGGGAAAGGACAGCGCCTCGGCGTCCATCTGCAACAGCCGCACGTTCGTCAGCCGCCGCCGGGCAATGCGCCGTTCCGCCTTGTCGAGCATCGATGCGGACAGGTCGATGCCGGTGACCTGACAGTCGCGCGGGTAGAGCACCGCGTTGATCCCGGTGCCGACGCCAACCTCGAGCACCCGATCACCCGACGAGATGCCGAGCCGCCCGATCGATTCGAGCCGGCCCGCGTGCAGCGTCGGACCGAAGGTGAAATCGTAGACCGAGGCGATCTTCTCGTAGACCTCTTCGACGAAGTCGGTCTCCACGGACGCGACGGACAACGTGCGCGTCGCGGCATCCGGAGGCGGTACGGTCTTCTTGGGGTCCGAGTCCTGCAACTGTAGGGACATGCAATTGCGCTCCGCTTGGCGGGTCGACCGGATGACCTCAAGGACTCCCGTGCGATTGCGACGCACGAGAACCCCAGGAGAAGACAGCCGTGCGACTATACCGTTTCGGTGACCGATCGGCAAGGCGAGAGCCGGGCCCGACCGGCTCGCCCTCAAGGCGCGGCACGTGTCGGCCGGCCGATAACTCATTTGCTTGTAGTGCTTTGACCGCCATCGTGTCGTTTGACAGACCGGAGAGGCGGCCGGTATAGTGTCGCCGGCCGGTCATCCTGCGACGCATCGGGTGCCGGTCGTCGCCCCCCGCCGACCATGCCGCAGGAACCCCTCTCGGTCCAGCAGGCGTTGCTGACCACCCTGGTGGTCAAGATCGCCCTCGTGGCGGCGCTCGCCACGATGCTGGTCCGGTTCGGCCAGTTCCGCCGGATCCTGCTCACCGAGAAACGCGCCTGGCGCGAGCGGCTGACCTTCGCCTTCGCGTTCGGCATCCCGGTCAGCATCGGGGTCATCTCGCGGTTGCTGCTGAACTACGCGGCGGCCGATCTCTCGCTGTCCGGCTCGTTCCTGGCCGGACTCATCGCGGGTCCCTACGCCGGAGCCATCGTCGGCAGCCTCGTCGGATTCCCGGCCCTGATGGCCGGTGAGTGGATCGCGATCCTCGTCATGGTCGGCTGCGGGTTCGCCGGCGGCGGACTGCGCGAGCTGTGCCCCAAAGAGGCAATCTGGCATGTGACCCCGTTGCTGGTGACCGCCCTGCGGCGGCACACGTGGCGGCTGGCGGGACGGTTCCGGATCGACTGGCAGCTCACCCTGATGGCCGGACCGATCTGCCTCGAGCTGCTCCGGCAGGCTCTCGAGTACCGTTTCGGGGCCCAACGGCTGTTCGCCCTCGAGCCGGCCAACGTCTGGCTGACGACGGTGATAGTGCTGACGACAGTCCTGTCGGTCGCCATTCCCATCAAGATCTGGAACACCGCCCGTATCGAGCACCGGCTGCAGGAGCAGGAGAAGCTGCTGATGCAGGCCCGGGTCGAAGCGCTCGCCAGCCAGATCAACCCCCACTTCCTGTTCAACACGCTGACGTCGATTTCGTCGCTGATTCGCTCGCAGCCCGAGACCGCCCGCATGCTGATCGGCAAGCTGTCGGGAATGTTGCGCCGATTGCTGCGAAGCCAGGAGCACTTCGTGACCCTGCGCGAAGAGATGGAGTCGATCGACGAGTATCTCGACATCGAAACGGTCCGCTTCGGAGAGACGCTGGTCGTCGAGAAGCGGATCGCCCCGGAGACCCTCGATCAGATGGTGCCCAGCATGCTGCTGCAGCCCCTGGTGGAGAACTCCATCAAGCACGGCATCTCCCGCAAGGTCGGCGGCGGCCGCATCACCATCTCGAGCGGGCGCATCCAGGGCCATACCGTGATCGAGGTCATCGACGACGGCCTGGGCATGGTGACCGACGTCCCCGCCCCCGACGGGCGGCGCGGGATTGGTCTCAAGAACGTGGACGAGCGCCTGAGGGTCATCTACGGCGCCAACTATCATCTGAAGCTGAACAGTGCGCCCGGCGAAGGAACCCGCGCCCGCATCGAGATTCCCGAGCTGGCGCTGCCAAGAACCGCCACCGCGCAGGAGCCTGCGCCGTAGGAGCTGCCACCGCAGAAGCTGCCACCGCGCAGAAGTCTCGCGCAGAAGTTTCGCGCCAGCGAAACTTCCAACGCGACCGAAGGTCGCGCAGTCGCACCGTGACGGGCGGTCCTGATAGAATGCCTCTCCGAGTTCTGGTCGCCGACGACGAGCAGCTCGCACGCAACGAGCTCTGCTTTCAGCTCGAGCAGCTCGACGACGTCGAGGTGATGGATCAGGCGGCCGACGGACTGCAGGCGGTGGCGCTGGCAGAGTCGCTGAATCCCGATCTGGTGCTGCTCGACATTCAGATGCCGGGCATGACCGGGTTCGAGGTGGCCCGCCGGTTGCTGGAGCGCGGCGTCAGGAGCCGGGTCGTCTTCGTGACCGCCTACGATCAGTACGCGATCGAGGCCTTCGAAGTCAGCGCGGTCGACTACCTCCTGAAGCCGGTGGAGTCGGCGCGGCTCGCGCAGTCGATACAGCGGGTCCGGCGTCTGCTGGCGACGCCGCCCGAGCACCCGGGTGAATCGGCGGCAAACAAGGAGCTCGAACGGATCGTCCAATATGTAGCCGAGCGACAGCATCGGCGGGAACGTCTGGCCGTCAGGGCAGGTGACCGCTTCCTGCTCGTTCAGGCGGACGACATCGTGTATGCCTCGCTGGCCGACGACGTCATCACGATCGTGACCGGAACCGCGTCCGGCACATCGAACTATCGCACGCTCGATGAGTTGCATTCGCACCTGGACCCCGCGGTGTTCTGGCGCGTGCATCGATCTCATGTTGTCAACATCAACAAAATCAAGGAGATAGTGCCCTGGTTCAGCCGCAACTACATCCTGAGGATGAAGGACGGGAAAGGTACGGAGATTCCGGTCAGCCGCACCCAGACCAAACGTCTCCGGGAGTATCTGAGCCTCTAGCCGCGGCCGATCGCGAGCCGCCGGCCGGCGGACAGTCTGCCGCATCCGATGGAGCGGGTGCGCCGGTATCCGCCGCGCCCCCCCAGGTCGAAGCCTCGGGCGCCGCGGCGGGCACGGCGGACGGCTCGGGAAGCCCGCCGCCCCATCTGCTCTCTCCCAGCCAGGCCTACGATGCCGAGCGGAGAGCGCGGCGATCGGCGATCGCGGCGCGGGCCGGCGAGGAGGTCGCGGCGTGGATCAAGACCTTCGCGTCCGCCGCCGTCTACGCGACCCTCATCGTCACGTTCGGGTTCCAGGTCGCCCGGGTCGAGGGGCGGAGCATGGAGCCGACGCTGGAGGACCAGGACCGGCTGATCGTCAACAAGGCGCTTTACCGGTTTTTCGGGGAGCCCGAGCCGGGCGACATCGTCATGCTCTACTACCCGCGCGACCCCGACAAGTCGTTCGTCAAACGGGTCATCGCGGAGGAAGGCGACGAGGTGCGGATCGAGGACGGGCAGGTCTACGTCAACGACGCCCTCCTGCCGGACGAGTACGTGCCGCCCAGGTTCCGGAGCCACGAGAACCTCGGTCCGGAGCGGGTCGAGGACGCCCACTACTTCGTCATGGGCGACCACCGGAACAGCAGCTCCGACAGCCGCCACTGGGGGCAGGTGCCGGAACGCTACGTCATCGGCAAGGTTCAGCTCCGCTGGTGGCCCCTGTCGAACGCCACGATATTCTGACCCCCGCGGCCACCCGCCCGCCCCTCGGGCGGCCGCGGGGGAGCAACGGCCCGGCCGCCGCTCGGTGCCCCCCCCGACTCGCCCTGCACGCCTGCGCCGTCTGAACGCTCTTGGGCGCAATCGACTGCGCCACAGTCTGCATTTGCTGCGGCGCAGACTCCCGGCTAGAAGAACCGCACCGAATAGCCCACCTTGATGCCGCGGCCCATCTCGGGAGCCAGGTCCTTGATGAAGGACGTGTGGTTGCGATAGAGCGCGTTGGTCAGGTTGTACCCCGTGAACGTCAGGATGTGCGCCGCGTGATGTGCGCCGCGTGCTGGCGAGGCCAGACGTAGGACGCGCGCAGGTTGACGACCGAGTAGCCCTCCGTTTCGGTCTCTCCGCGAAACAGGCGGTCCTGGGCGCTCGCGAGCTCCAGCTCGGGGCTGAGCGAGAACCCGCCGTAGGGCACGTCGAGGCTCAGCGTCGCCCGCAGCGGCGGGATGCGCGGCAGCGGTTGGTTGGCCGCGGTGAGCCTCGCGTCCACGTAGCCGACGCCGAGCGTCGCCCACGCCTGGTTCCCCAACCGCACGCTCCCCCGGGCGTCCCACCCGACGAACCGGCTGTCCCCCTGCTGGAAGTCGAGGACGGGAAGACCGCCGGCGACCGCGTCGGTCCGTTCGCCGAAGATGAAGTCGTCGATCTCGTAGACGTAGAAGTTCAGGTTGCCCCGGACGCGTTCGGACCGGTGCCGCAGGCTCAGGTCCAGGCCCAGCGTCGTCTCGGCGTCGAGGTCCGGATTGCCGACCTCGAAGGCCAGGTTCCCGACGTGCGGTCCGAAGTTGTACAGCTCCTCCAGGGCCGGGGCCCGATGTGACGACGTGACGTTGGCGACGAACGCGCTGTTCGCGCCCAGGTCGGCGTGCAGGCCGAACGACGCCGAGCTCCCCAGGAACTGCCGGTCCCGCGGGTCCGGCGCCACGAGCTCGTCGAGCTCCTCGTCATCGTGATCGTCGTCGTCATGGTCGTCGTCGTCATGGTCGTCGTCGTCATGACCGTCGTCGTCGTCATGACCGTCGTCAGGACCCGTCGGCCGCTCGCCGGCCTGGTAGTCGTTCCGCTCGACCCGGCCTCCGAACTGCAGCCGGTAGCGACCGAAGTCGATCTCCTCGTAGGCGAAGGCGGCGAAAGCGGTCTGGTCCGTCTCCGGCGCGAGCGCCTCGGCCCCGGCCGCCTCGAAGTTGCGGACCTGCGACCACGCCCCGAACCGGCCCGACCACCGCGCCGTCTGCCGCTGGTCCACCTCGGCCCGCACGATGTAGGTCCGGTTGGTGAACCGGGTGCCTATGCTCTCGAGGCCTTCGTCGATCTCCAGCTCGTTGTGGCTCCAGTCGATGAAGTTGGCGGTGAGACGGACCCCCTCGACGGCCGCATTGGAGAGGTTGCGGAGACCGACGTCGAATCGACCGGCGCGGCGCCGCGAGTCCAGATCGACGTCCAGCTCCTCTTCGTGGTCGTCCTCGTCTTCCCGGTCGTCCTCGTCTTCGTGGTCGTCCTCGTCTTCGCCGTGGTCGTCTTGGCCGTGCGCCCCGTGGAACTCGCCTGCGAACGGCACGCCGTACCGGCCGTCCTCCGCCGTGAACCCGCCGCTGAGGAACGCCCGATCGCCGAACCAGCCGACACCGGCCCGCGCGTTCCTCAGCTCCGTCGCGGAGTTCTCGACGGTTCCGTCCGGCGTGTCGTAGTCACCCGTCCGCCGCAGGCTGCCGCCGCCCCAGAAGACGACGTTGCCCTGCGCGTGCTGCAGACTGGCCGCGGCGCCCGCCTGCCCGTTCGCACTTCCGGCGTCGCTGCTCAACTGTCCCCGGGTGCCCGCGAACAGCGAGTCGCGGTAGCTCTCGTGCGGCGTGATCACGTTGACGAGGCCGCCGACGGCGTTCGAGCCGTAGAGCAGGGTCGCCGGCCCGCGGACGATCTCGATGCGCTCGGCCCCGTTCGGGTCGATGGTGACGCCGTGGTCGCCCGACTGGCTCGAGAGGTCGCCGGTACGGACGCCGTCCTCGAGAATGAGCACCCGGTCGCCGTCGAAGCCGCGGATGATCGGCCGGCTCGTGCCCGGTCCGAAGCTGCGGCTCGCGATGCCCGGCTCGTTCTGCAGCGCCTCGCCGATCGTGTTGGCGCCCTCCACCGCGACGTCGAACGAATCGAGGGTGGTGACCGCGTTGAATGCCTCGAGCGTGGTCTCCGCGCCCCCGGCCGAGGCGGTGACGGTCAATTCCTCGTGGACCGCCGACAGCTCGAGCACGAAGTCCACGGCCGCGGTCGCTCCGGCGGCGACGGTGATCGCCCGCCGGTCGGCCGTGAGGTGCTCGCGCTGAGCGATGACCTCGTAGGAGCCGGCCGGCACGTTGTCGATCTCGAACCCGCCCTCCTCGTCGGTCAGGCCGAGCACGCCCGCGCCGACCACCACGACCACCGCGCCGTGGACCGGCCCCCCGTTCTCCGACAATGTGACCCTGCCCGCCACCGCGCCGATCTCCTGCGCCCGGGCCGGCGCCGCCAGCAGAACGGCCGCCGCGAAAGCAGCCGGGAAGCGTGTCGTAGTCAATCCGTACATCGAAAACTCCCCTTGTCTCCAGTGTCTGTTCAGCGTTCTGCCCTGTCGCGGCCGGGCCGCCGCCCGCGCGCCCTCCGAACGGAGACCCCGCGGCGGGCTTCCGCCACGGTCCGCACGCCGGGCGCACAGCGGACATGCACCACGAGCGCGCACCGCAATCGGCGGCGGCCGCTACGCGACAAACGAATGCAACGGGTGGGAGCCCGAGGTGAAACCGCGCGTTGCACCGGGACCGGCGAGAGCGCCGGCGGGCTGCACGGCGCCCGTTCGCGGCTCCGGGTACGGGCAACCGAGTAGCAACGCAGCCCAGCGGGATGCATCGCCGGTCGAATGCAGCGCGACTTTAAGCCACGGGCTCCCTGGCGGGCGGGGCGCGAGCGGGGAGGCGGAAGAATCGATCGGATGCGATCCAGCCGTCACGAGGAAGCGGTTCGAACAACTCCGCGACGTCCGCCGGTCCGACCTCGAGGTTGCCGGACAGATCGGCGGCTGGCTGGTGGCGCAGCTGGCAGACCGCACACTCCTGGTCGCCAGCGTGGTCCACGTGCCAGAGGGTCGCCACGGACGCGGCACCGGCCAGCGCGATCGCCAGAACGGCGACCCAGGCGCGCCAGCCAGGGCTACGGCGTGCAAGCCCTGTGTGCATATGCCCTCCTTGGACGTACCATCACTACTGCCAGCTTAGCCAAGATGCCGCCGTCTGGCAAACGGGCGAGCGGCCGCAATCGCCGGGGCCGGTGGCGGACCCCGCGGCGCCCCGGCCGAGAGCGGCCACCGGCCCGCGTTCAGGCGTCCCCGTAGATCCCCTCGATGACGTCGTGCCAGCGCTCTGCCACCACGCGGCGCTTGACCTTCAGCGTGGGGGTGAGCTCGCCGGTCTCGATCGAGAACTGCGTGGGGAGGAGCGCGAACTGTTTGACCTGCTCGTACCTGGCCAGCTCGGCGTTGGCCTGGTCGACGATGGGCTGGAACAACGCCCGCACGTCCTCGCGCTCCACGAGCTCCTCGAGGCTGCCGGACGCCGCGCCCGTCCCGCGCAGGCGTTGCTGCAGGGTCGGAGCGTCCGGCACCAGCACCGCGGACACGTAGCGGCGCCGGTCGCCGATCAGCATCGCCTCGGCGACGATGGGGTCGCGTTTCAGCAGCGCCTCGATCGGCTGCGGCGCGACGTTCTTGCCGCCGGCGGTGACGAGGATCTCCTTCTTGCGATCGGTGATCGACAGATACCCGTCCTCGTCGAGACGACCGATGTCGCCGGTGTGAAACCACCCCTGCCGGATGCACGCGTCCGTCGCTTCGCGATTGTCGTGGTACCCGACCATGATGTTCGGACCGCGCGCCAGCACCTCGCCGTCGTCGGCGATGCGCAGCTCCACTTGGGCCAGCGCCTGCCCCACGGTGCCGATCCGCGCCTTCCCGAGCGGATTGACGGTCAGCACCGGGGCGGTCTCGGTCAGGCCGTACCCCTCGATCACCGGCAGTCCCACCGCGTACAGGAACTCGGCCACCTCCCGGCTCAGCGGGGCGCTGCCGGAGACGACGAACCGCAGGCGCCCGCCGGTCCGTGCGCGCACCTTGGAGAGCACGAGCCGGTCGGCGACGGGCCGCTGCAGCCGGGTCAGCAGGCCCGGCCGCCGACCCGCCAGCTGCGCCGAGGCCGCGGCGTGTCCCACGCCGGCGGCCCACGCGAACAGCGCCTGCCGCAGCCGCGGGGCCTCTGCGATGGCCGCGACCACCCGGGCCCGGAGCTTCTCGTAGACCCGCGGCACGCCGGTCATCACCGTCGGACGCACCCGTTGCATGTCCCGGCCCAGCGTATCGAGGGACTCGGCGAACATGAACGTGGCGCCGTTGTAGAGATAGGTGTAGACGGTCGTCCGCTCGAAGGCATGACTCAGCGGCAGGAACGACAACGCGGTGTCGTCCTCGGAGATGCCGATCACCTTGTTGACGTCGACCATGTTGGACAGGAAGTTGCGGTGCGAGAGCATCACCCCCTTGGGGTGTCCGGTCGTGCCGGACGTATAGATGATGGTCGCCAGCGTGTCGGGCTCGACCGCCTGCGCCCGCTCCTTGAAGATGCGCCCCAGACCGTCCTCGGTCATCAACCGGTGGTGCCCGCGCTCGATGATCTCGGCCAGCGAGTACTCTCTCAATGCCGCCTCGGCGTCCGTCTCGGCGGCACTGTCCCCGGCGCCGTCCGTCTCGGCGGCACTGTCCCCGGCGCCGCCCGCATCGGCGGCGCCCACCGCGGGAGCCGCGGGGTCGAAGACGACGACGGCCTCGACCCCCGGCGCATCCTTCCGCGCCGCGCGGACCTTGGCCGCCTGGTCCTCGTCGGCGACCACCACCACCCGGGCCCCGCTGTGGGCGAGGATGTAGCCGACCTGGTTGGCCGGCAGGGTGGCGTAGACGGGCACCGTGACCGCCCCCGCGGTCAGTATCGCGAGGTCGGTGACGACCCATTCCGGACGGCTGTCGGACAGAATCGCCACGCGGTCACGCACCCCGACCCCGAGCGCCTCCAGCCCCAGGCTCAGGTCCCGCACCTCGTCGAAGAGCTGGCGGTTCGACCACTCGCGGATCTGGTCACCCATGCAACGCCCCATGAGCACGGGTTTGGAAAACCGTCCGGATACATGGAACGCCAGCTCCGCCAAGGTCCGGATATTGGGCTCGGTCATGTCTTCGTCTCCTGTCCGGCCGCAACCGGCCTCGTCATTCCCGGCGATACTCGCCACTCCGGCCGCCCGTCTTCCGCACCAGGCGAATCTCGCCGATCACCATCGTCTTGTCGGCCGCCTTCACCATGTCGTAGACCGTCAGCGCGGCCGCCGCGACCGCGGTCAGCGCCTCCATCTCGACGCCGGTCTGCGCCGTCGTGCGCGCGGTCGCCTCGATGTCGTACCCGCCGGGCCGTTCCCGCAGATCGACTTCCACGTGCGACAGCGGCAACGGATGGCAGAGCGGGATGAGATCCGCGGTCCGTTTCGCGGCCATGATCCCGGCCAGCCGCGCCGCCTGCAACGGGTCGCCCTTGGCAATCCGGCCGTCGCGAATCAACGCCAGCACATCCGCGGCGATGGTGATGGAGCCGCGCGCCACCGCCTCGCGGCGGGTGGTCGCCTTGTCGCCGACGTCGACCATCCGAACGTGGCCATCGGCATCCACGTGCGACAGTCGCGATTCCGTCTCCCGGGGCGGCGTTTGCGGTTTGGACACAGGCATGATCAACGGCGGGACGGCGGGTCGTCGCCGCGAGCGAGATGGAAGGAAAGGCTCTCCAGCGACACTGTCAAATCGACACTCTTCAGCTTGACGTCCCGCGGCACCCGCAACGCACCCGGCGAGAAGTTGAGCAACGCCTTGATGCCCGCCTCGACGACGGTGTTCACCACCACCTGGGCCGAAGCCGCCGGTACCGCCACCACCGCGATGGTAATCTGCTCCCGTTGCGCCACCCGCTTCAGATCGCGGATGTCGTGAATGAGCACGCCGCTCCGCGACCGGCGTCCCACCTTCTCACGAAGCGTATCGAACAGCGCGACGATGCGAAACCCTTCCTTGCGAAATCCGGGATAGTCGGCCAGGGCGAACCCCAGGTTGCCGGCGCCGATGATCGTCACGTTCAGACGCCGGTCGAGCCCCAGGATCTGGCGCAGGCGCTGCCGGAGATCCGAGACGACGTATCCCACTCCCCGAACCCCCAGATCGCCGAAGTGCGACAGGTCCTTGCGAATGAGCGCGGCGTTCAGATCGAACTGCGCCGCGAGCACCTTGGACGACACGGTGCGCACACCGCCGGCATCGAGTTCGTTCAGGAATCGGAGGTACAGCGACAACCGATTGGTGGTCTGTTCGGAAACCTGCTCTGCCATCGCACCATGGCCAGCCGGCCGCCGCCGGCTCCTCTGTCGCCGCAACTGCCTCGAAAGAGTATATGTTAGAGTACCGCTGTGCGGGCTACGTCAACCGGCGACGGACGGCGCTCCAGCGGGCCGGGCCGGCCGGCGCCACACCGCGGACGGTGGCCTTCCGCGGCGGTGGCCGCGATCCTGTCGCTCGCCGGCCTCGTCCACCCGGCGCCCCTGTCCGCCCAGCCGATCCGCTACATGGCGACCACGCTGGCCGCCCTCGACGCCTATCCCAGCTTCTTCCATCGGCGGCCGGTCGTGGTGCGCGCCACGCCGGAGGGCGATCTGCAGGACGTGTTCATCGGCGACGGTGACCGGCGCGTCCGCACACTCTACGTCGCCCCGCCGATCGCCGACGAACGGGACATCCTCGAAATCGAGGGCACGTTCTGGGACGTGGGCCGGCTCCAGCCGAACGACCCGCGCGTGGCGGACCACGGCATCGCTGCGTTGTCCGAGCGCTTGCTCGCCAAACCCTGGCCGTCGAGCGGCGAGCTCAGAGTCCTGATCGCCGACGACACCCGGCGGGCGGAGGAACCCGACAGCTCGACCATCCGGACCATCGCGCTGGAACCGGCCCGCTACCGCGACCGCACGGTCACCGTGACCGGCCGGTTTCGCGCCCGCAACCTGTTCGGAGACCTCCCCGAGGCACCGGGCAACACCCGCGACGATTTCGTGCTGCAGTCCGGTGACGCGTCCGTCTGGATCGTGGGCAAGGAACCGAAGGGCGACGGCTTCGACTTCGACGTCATGGCCAGGCTCGACACGAACCGGTGGCTGCAGGTGACCGGGGTCGTCAGCGGGGGCGACCGTCTGACCACCATCGAGGCCGAAAGTCTGGCGTCGGTAGAGCGCCCGGCGCCCACCGCGGCCCGGCGCGCAGCGCCCCGGCCCGAGCAACGGCTCCCGGCCGAGGTGATCTTCTCGGCGCCGACCCAGGGCGACAACGGCGTGGCTCTCGACGCGCTCGTCCGGTTCCAGTTCTCGCGCGACATGACCCCCGATTCGTTCACCGGCAACGTCCGGGCCGTCTATGTCGGCGCGGCTGCGACCGGCACCGCCGCTGGCGACGGCACCTTGGAGCTGACGGTGGAGTATCGTCCCCGAAACCGGGTCCTGAACGTGCAGTTCGCCGAGCCCCTGCTTCCCTACCGGCCCGTCGCGGTGACCCTCGACGACGGCATCGAGACCCTCGACGGCGCCGCGCTGCTCCCCTACACGCTGCAATTCGCCACCGGCGGCTCCTAGCCGGAAAGCGTCGCCTTGCGGCTTCGGTCTCGATGTCAGGGGATGGGGCCGGCCGCCAACAGCCCTTCCATCGCCGACCGGGTGGCCGCAATCAGCTCCTCGCGCCGGGCGAAGTCGAACCGCCGGGACTCGATGGGAGGGCCGATCCGGACGCTGACGGTCACCGGACGGATGATGGGGCTGCCCTTGCGCATCGCCTCGCCGGCGCCGAGAATCGTCAACGGCACGACGGTGGCGCCGCCCCGGATCGCCATCACGAATCCGCCTTTCTTGAACGGCAGTAGCGCCCCGCTCCGACTCCGGGTGCCCTCGGGAAAGACGAGGAACGAGAAGCCCTCTCTCAACGCGGCGGCCGCGGTGTCGATGGCGGCTCGGCTGTGCTCGCGATTGCGCCGGTCGATGGGAACGAACCCCGCGAGCCCGAAGGCGGCGGGCAGCAGGGGAAGCTTCTGGAGCTCGGCCTTGTATAGAATGCGCAGCCTCGGGTGCACGGCGCGAAGCGCCATGTAGACGATCGGCGGCTCCAGATTGCTGGTATGGTTGACGCAGTAGACGGAGGGGCGCGTGCCCCGGACCTGCTCGGCCCCCGCGACCCGATAGCGGATGCCGACGGTGGCGAGCCCGATCCGCACTCCCTGGCGGCCGAACCAGTAGAGGACAGCCGGATGCCGGACCATCAGGGCGATCAGCATGCCCACCGGAGCGGTCACTGCAACGTAGACGGAGACGATGACGTAGGCAGCCATGGACCGCACGGCGGCGACGAGGGTGGGCCACGGGAAGCGCATGAGGAAATGCGGGCCGGCGCGTACGAAAAGAGCCCGATCCGGCGGCGCCGGATCGGGCTCCACGGAGGCACCAATCAATCTGCAGGAGGCACGGACTCAGGACGCACGGACTTCCTGGGTCTCCTGAGCGGCAGGCGCTTTCGCGGCGGTCGCCTTCGTCTTGGCCTTCGCCGCCTGGGCTCGGGCCACGGCCCGATCCCGGTTTGCGAAGCAGCGGTCGAGCGCCTTGTTCACCCTCTCGTCGATGGCCTCGGCGCTGGCGCCCACGACTTCGGAAATCTCGGATACGACCAGGAACTTCGCCCGGTCGAGCATCCGCTTCTCGCGGAACGACAGGTTCTTCGACTTGGCCAGGAACGTCAGGTTCTTGAGCACGTCCACCACGTCGTAGATCGAGCCGGTGCGCATCTTGTCCGAGTTTTCCTTGAAGCGCCCCTTCCAGTTCTGGTGATTGTCGATCTTGCCGTTCCCGAGCAGCGTGAACAGCTTCTTGACCTCCTTGTCACCGATCGCACGACGCAGCCCCACGCCCTCGACATTGTCGAGGGGGACGAGCACGGTGGTATCACTGTCCGCCATACGCAACGAATAGAACCCGCAGGTCGTCCCCATGATCGTTCGGGTCTCGATGCACTGCACGACCCCGAGACCATGGTTCGGATAAATGACCTTGTCTCCAACTTCGAACTTCACATAATCCCCCAGTTGGAATCCAGCTATGGCGCTCAAAGTCTCACAGTGTAGTCGATCTGCCCCCTCGAATCAACGGCAAACCTATCATTTTTAGACGGTTACGGAATTCTCGACCTCCGTCGAAAGGCGGTCCGGCCCCCCGTGGCGCCCGCCGCCGCGGGGGGAAGACCCCGGCGCCGGATCGAAAGTACTGTAGAGTACGGGGCGGTGCGTACAACCGTGGTTCGATCAGGAGGCCTTCATGTGTAGACGGGCCGCGATGCTTGCGGCGGTGCTGGCGATAGCCATTCTGGCGCAGTTCGCCCCGCCCACCGTGACCGCTCGGCAGCCGGAGGCGAGCCTGGCGCCCTACGTGCCCACGCCGTACGACGTGGTCAACCGGATGCTCGAGCTGGCCGAGGTGACCAGCGACGATGTCGTCTACGACCTCGGCTGCGGCGACGGGCGGATCGTCATCACCGCCGCCGAGCGCTTCGGCGCCCGCGGGGTCGGCATCGACTACGACCCGGAGCGGATCGCCGAAGCGAACGCCAACGCGGCGCGCCGGGGCGTGCAGGACCTCGTGACCTTCATCCAGCAGGATGCGATGGAGGCCGACGTGTCGGAAGCCACCGTCCTCACGCTCTATCTGTTGTCGTCGTCCAACCGCAAGCTGCGTCCGATCCTGACCCGACAGCTCAGGCCCGGCGCGCGCATCGTGTCGCATGCCTTTCGGATGGGCGACTGGCGGCCGGATGTGACACGAGAGTTCCAGGACGAGCGCGGCACCCCGCGCACCCTGCACCTGTGGCGCGCCGACGGCGTCGTGCGCCCCTAGAAAGCAACGGGACTCCTGCCGACGAGTTCCGAACCCTCCGTGCCGGAGTGGTGAAACTGGCAGACGCGCGGGACTCAAAATCCCGTGGGCTTTACGGCCCGTGTGGGTTCGACCCCCACCTCCGGCACCATCCCCTTGCCACGCGCGCGCCGGCGGCCGACGGTCCGGCGCCGCGTTCGGCAGCAATCAGTCAGTGCACCGGAGCCGACTGGACGCTCGACGAAATGACCCGGGTAATCATCTGGGTCAGCTCGTCGGCCGGCAGGTCGAAGGGGCCGGCGGCGATAGCCCCGCTCGGTATCTCGATGGCGATCGCCACCCCCGCGCCGGCCGCGGTGACGATCCAGCTCAATCCGCGCAGGGAGACCTCATCGGGCTCCGCCGCCTCCTTGCGGTTGACGCGATCGAACACCCGGAGTATTGACAGCAGCACCTGGCGGACGTCGGCGTCGGTCCAACCCGGCGGCTCGGGACCGGAATAGGTCACCGTCTCGGTGACCACCTCGTCGGTCCCCTTCAGCAACACCTCGACGTCGAAGTTCATGCGGTGGCTCCTTCGCCGCCGTCAGGGGCGGCCTGCGACCGGTGGGCGGTCAACGCGGCGAGCTGGACGCGAAACGCCTCGGGGTCGGTCACCGGCTGTTCACAGGCGCCGTCCCGGCACAGATACGCCGTCGGCAGACCGTTCTGCATCTGCATCGATTCGACCCACGGCAGCCGCGCCGCGACCGCCGCCTGGTGCGCGCCCGGCTCCACCATCACGCTGACCGCGCCGGGCAGGAAGCACTCGGTGAACACCCGGTGCAGCGCCGCGGTTCCGCCCGCATCGCGCGGACCCAGCAGGACCACCTGCGGCACTCCCGCGCGCCAGGTGGAGGCGGCCGCCATCATCATGGGCACCACCCGCGCGAGCTGCGCCGAGGCCGGCACCCGGCGCAGGGTCTCTTCGAGCTGATCCCGATACGCCCCCGTCTCCGCGGCACCGGACAGGTGCATCAGGCTCAGGAGGTTCCACACCGTCACCGAGGCGGCCGACGGCTCGGCCCCGTCGTAGTCCTCCTTGAGCCGGAGCAGCACGCTGGCGTCGTCGCCGCTGGTGCTGAACCATCCGCCGTCCGCGCCGTCCCGGAACAGCCGGCTCTGGATCGCATGGAGCCGCTTCGCCCAGTCGAGCCATGCCGGGTCGCCGCCGGCCTGAAACAGCTCGAGCAGCCCCCACACGACGCAGGCGTAGTCTTCGGCGTAGCCGTCGATGCCGGCCCGGCCGTCGCGGAAACGCCGCAGCAGCACCCCCCGATCCCCATCCCACAAATGGTCGCGCAGGAACCGGGCCGCCCCCGTCGCGGTCTCGAGGGGGTCCGGCGACGGTTTCT
The DNA here is from genome assembly GCA_965206705.1 of Vicinamibacterales bacterium. Lineage (GTDB taxonomy): Bacteria > Acidobacteriota > Vicinamibacteria > Vicinamibacterales > UBA8438 > JAJEEA01. The sequence goes on from CBDBKJ010000006.1 coordinate 367,200, forward strand.
CGCCGAACGGGGCGACCCGCGCGGCGCGGGCGAACGCGGCGATCATCAATCCGTTCCAGCCGGCCAGCACCTTGTCGTCCAGGGACGGCCGGGGACGCACGGACCGCGCCTCGAACAGACGCGGTCTGGCGCCGTCGAGCACCGCCGCCACCGATTCGACGGAGCGCCCGCTCAAGCGCGCGGCGTCGTCGACCCCGCGCGCCACGTAGAGCAGGTTCTTCCCGGTGAACTCGCCGTGCGGGTCCTGGGGGGCGTTGCCGTCCGCCTCGATGCCGTACCGAAACCGGACGACGTCGTAGTCCTCCCCGAACAGCGCTTCGAGCTCCGACCGGGTCCAGACGTAGAACGCCCCTTCGCGCTTGGCGGCGGGGCCGCCAGCCTCGGACTCGCCGTCGTCCGGTGGCAGGCTGTCCGCATCCTCGGCGGAGAAGAAGCCCCCCTGGGCGTGCCGCAGGTCGCGGTGGACATAGGCCAGCGTGTCGTGGGCCACCTCGGCGAACGACGGCTCGCCGGCCGCCTGCGAGGTCTCCAGAAACGCGATGACCAGCTGCGCCTGGTCGTAGAGCATCTTCTCGAAGTGGGGCACCCGCCACGCGGCATCCACCGAGTAGCGATGGAACCCGCCGCCCACGTGGTCGCGCATGCCCCCGAGGGCCATCGCGCGGAGGGTCTCGAGCACCATGTGCCGGGCCTCGACGTCCCCGGTGCGGGCATGTTCGCGCAGCAGAAAGAGCATCTCCGCCGGCCGCGGGAACTTGGGCGCGCTGCCGAACCCGCCGGCGCGCGCATCGAACACGCTCGAGTACTCGCCCACTCCGCCCGCCAGCAAATCGCCGTCCGGCATCCGTTCCCCGGACGACCGCCGGCTCTCCTGCGCCTCCCGCAGCCGTTCGATCACGCCGTCGGCCGACGACACCAGCTCCGCGCGCGACTCGCGCCAGCGCCGGGCGATCTCGGTCAGGATCTCCACGAACCCGGGGCGTCCCCATCGCGCGGACGGCGGAAAGTAGGTGCCGCCGTAGAACGGCTTGAGGTCCGGAGTGAGCCAGACGCTCATCGGCCACCCTCCCGAACCGGTCGTCGCCTGGACGAACGTCATGTACACCCGGTCGATGTCCGGACGCTCCTCCCGGTCGACCTTGATCGGGACGAAGCTGCCGTTCAGGACCCTAGCGATGTCGTCGTTCTCGAAGGACTCGTGCTCCATGACGTGGCACCAGTGACACGTCGAGTAGCCGATCGACAGGAAGATGGGCAGGTCCTGCGCGCGGGCGCGGGCGAACGCCTCGTCACCCCAGGGATACCAGTCGACGGGGTTGTCGCAGTGCTGGAGAAGATACGGACTGGGTTCGTCGGCGAGGCGGTTCGGCATCTATTCGGACTCGGGCTCTTCCCAGCGCGGGTACGACCCCAGCGTCTTGAGCGACGGGGCGAACTCGGCCAGGTGCATCAGGGCGCGCGCACAGGGCAGATCGTCACGCGTCGCCGAAAGGTCGGCATAGAACAGGTACTCGAACGGCCGCTCGGGGATCGGCCGCGACTCGAGCTTCGTGAGGTCGATGTCGCGCAACGCGAACACGCTCAGCGCCTTGAACAACGCCCCGGCGTCATTGGTCACGGTGAAGACGATGGTCGTCTTGTTGGCCGAGCCGAGCGGCGTCGGGTCGCGCCCCACCATCAGGAACCGGGTGGTGTTGTCGGCGAAGTCCTGCACGCCGGCCATCAGTATCGACAACCCGAACACCTCGGCCGCGCGCTCGGAGGCGATCGCGCCGGTATCGCGGAGGCCGCCGTCGCGAATCAGCTTGGCGCTGCCCGCGGTGTCGTAGGTGGGCACGAGCTCCACGTCGAGTGTGCGGAGGAACCGCTCGCACTGGCCCAGGCCCTGCGGGTGCGAGAACACCCGCCGCAACTGGTCGCGGGTCGTCCCTTCGAGCACGAGCACGTTGTGCATGATCGGCAGCTTCACTTCGCCGACGATCGGCAGCTCGTGCTTCAGCAGGAGGTCGTAGTTGCCGTGAATCGTGCCGTGACTCGAGTTCTCGATGGGCAGGATCCCGTGGGTCGCCACCCCTTGCTCGACGGCCACGAACACCGCCTCGAACGTCTCGCACGGCAGCAGGGCGGCCGTCGGCTTGAAGCGCAGCGCGGCCGCTTCCGAATAGGCGCCGGGTTCCCCCTGGTAGGCGATGCGCATCCCTAGAGAGTATCAGGAGAGACGGACGCCGGCCTGGCCGCCCGGCGCCCGCCCGGCGCGGGACTATAATCGAGGAAGCCGCCCCGCCGGCCCGCGCCGGCCGGCTCCGGCGCCCCGGCCGGCCCCGACCGGCTCGCTCCCCATGCGCATCCTGCCGACCAGCATCGATACCCGCAGCGAGGAGTTCCGCGCCAATCTGCGCGCGATGGAGACGCTGGAACGCAATCTCGAAGCGCGGCGGGCGCGGGCGCGTGAAGGCGGCGGCGAGGCGGCGGCCCGCCGGCACGCCGAGCAGGGCAAGCTGCCGGTGCGCGGCCGGCTGACCCATCTTCTCGACCCCGACACCCCCTTGCTCGAGCTGTCGGCGCTGGCCGCCGGGGGGATGTACGACGACGAGGCGCCGGGAGCCGGGCTCGTCACCGGCATCGGACGCGTGAGCGGCCGCGAGGTGATGGTCGTGGCCAACGACGCCACCGTCAAGGGCGGCACGTACTTCCCCGTCACCGTCAAGAAGCATCTGCGGGCGCAGCAGATCGCGCTCGAGAACCGGTTGCCGTGCGTCTATCTCGTCGATTCCGGCGGCGCCTACCTGCCGGCGCAGGCCGAGGTCTTCCCCGACCGCGAGCACTTCGGGCGCATCTTCTTCAACCAGGCCCGGTTGTCGGCGGCGGGCATCGCGCAGATCGCGGTGGTCATGGGCTCGTGCACGGCCGGCGGCGCCTACGTGCCGGCGATGGCCGACGAGACGATCATCGTCGAGGGCACCGGCACCATCTTCCTCGGGGGGCCGCCGCTCGTGAAGGCGGCGACCGGCGAGGACGTTCCCGCCGAGGAGCTCGGGGGCGCCGACGTCCACACGCGGCTGTCGGGCGTCGCCGACTACCTCGCCCGGAACGACGTCGAGGCGCTCGAGACGGCCCGCACCGTCGTCTCGACCCTGCACCGCGCCAAGCCGCCGGCCGGCGACGTCGCCACGCCCGAGGACCCGCGGTACGATCCGGGGGAGATCGGCGGCATCGTCGGCACCGTCGGCACCGATCTCCGGCGCCAGTACGACGTGCGGGAGGTGATCGCCCGGCTCGTCGACGGCTCGCGATTCGACGAGTTCAAGGCCCGCTACGGTCCAACCCTCGTCACCGGCTTCGCCCGCCTCCACGGCTTCCTCGTCGGAGTCATCGCCAACAACGGCGTCCTCTTCTCCGAGTCGGCCCTCAAGGCGACCCATTTCATCCAGCTGTGCAACCTGCGGGGGATCCCGCTGATCTTCCTCCAGAACATCACCGGGTTCATGGTCGGCCGGGACTACGAACGGGCGGGCATCGCCAAGGACGGGGCCAAGATGGTGCACGCGGTGGCGAACGCCGTCGTCCCGCGGTTCAGCGTGATCATCGGCGGGTCCTTCGGCGCCGGCAACTACGGCATGTGCGGCCGCGCCTACGATCCGCGCCTGCTCTGGATGTGGCCCAACGGCCGCATCTCGGTGATGGGCGGCCCCCAGGCGGCCAGCGTGCTCGTGACGGTGAAGCGCGATCAGCGGGCGCGCCGGGGCGGCGAGCTCGCGCCGGACGACGAGGCGGCCATCCGCGACCCGATCCTGGCCCGTTACGACCACGAAGGGTCGCCCTGGTACGCGACCGCCCGGTTGTGGGACGACGGGGTGATCACCGCGGCCGAGACCCGGCCCGCCCTCGCCCTCGGCCTGTCGATGGCCGCCAACGCCCCCCTCGCCGACCCGAAGTTCGGCGTCTTCCGCATGTGACTCGATGGCCACGTCCATTTCCCGGCTGCTCGTCGCGAACCGCGGCGAGATCGCCCTGCGCGTCATCCGCGCCTGCCGGGAGCTCGGCATCGAATCGGTGGCGGTCTGCTCTACCGCCGACGTCCGGGCCCCGCACGTGCGAGCCGCCGACCGCGCCGTCACCATCGGGCCGCCGCATCCGCGCGACAGCTATCTGAACGCCGGCGCAATCATCGACGCCGCCCGCGACACCGGCGCCGGCGCCGTCCATCCCGGCTACGGCTTCCTGTCCGAGGATCCGGAGATGGCCGCCGCCTGCGCCGACGCCGGCCTGGTGTGGGTCGGCCCCCCCGCCGACGTCATCGCGCGCCTCGGCTCGAAGATCGCGGCCCGGCGCCTGATGCACGAGGCGGGGGTGCCGATCGTCGCCGGCGAGACCCCGGCCGATCAGACCGCCGCCGGTCTCACCGCCGCCGCCGACCGCGTCGGCTACCCCGTGTTGCTGAAGGCATCGGCGGGGGGTGGGGGGCGCGGGATGCGCACGGTGCGCGCGCCCGACCGCCTGCGGGGGGCGATCGACGAGGCGCGCCGCGAGGCGGCGTCCGCCTTCGGCGACGGCACGCTGTACGTCGAGCGGCTTCTGCTCCGCCCCCGCCACGTCGAGGTCCAGATCATGGCCGACGACGCCGGGAGCGTGGTGCATCTGCACGAGCGGGACTGCTCCATCCAGCGGCGGCACCAGAAGGTCATCGAGGAGGGCCCCGCGCCCTGCCTGGCGCCGGCGGTGCGCGCTCGCCTGACGGAGGCCGCGGTCTCCGCCGCCCGCGCGGCCGGCTATCGCAACGCCGGGACGGTGGAGTTTCTCGTCGACGGCGACGGCGATACCGCGACCGTCGCGTTCCTGGAGATGAACACGCGGCTGCAGGTCGAGCATCCGGTGACCGAGCTGGTGACGGGCCGGGACCTCGTGCACGCCCAGCTTGCGGTGGCCGGCGGCGCCGGCCTGCCGTGGTCCCAGGACGAGATCACCGTGCGCGGCCATGCCGTCGAGTGCCGGGTCTACGCCGAACGGCCCGCGGAGGGCTTTCTGCCGGACGCCGGCGCCCTGCTTCGCTACCGGGAGCCCGCCGGCCCCGGCATCCGCGTCGACGCCGGGGTCGCCGAGGGCAGCGTCGTCTCCCCCGCCTACGACGCGCTGCTCGGCAAGCTCATCGTCCATGGCGAGACGCGCCCGCAGGCGCTGGCGCGCGCTCGGGCCGCTCTCGCCCGCTACGTCGTGCTCGGCGTGCGCACCAACATCGGTCTCCTGTCGCGCATCCTGCGCCATCCCCAGGTGGTCGCGGGACCGGTCGACACCGGGTTCCTGGAGGCCGCGCTCGACGACCTGCTGGCGGACGACGACGACGAAGGTCCGGCCCTGGCCCTGGCGGCGGCGCTGGCCGTCGACGCGAGGCTGTCGCCGGCCGCCCCGGAAGCCGGGCCGGCATCCCCAGGCGCCGCGAGCGATCCCTGGAGCACTCTTGGAGGCTGGCGGCTCTCATGACGCGTCCCCGCCGGCAGGTGTCCTTGCAGGCCATCGACCGCGACCCGGACTCGGCGGGCGGCCGCGTCCGCATCTCGGAGATCGACGAGCCGGCGGACGTGGAACGGATCGAAGGAAACAGCTACCGGGTGTCGCTGGGGGAACGACAGTTCGAGGTCGTCATCGCCCGGGAGCCGGGCGTCGACTGGGGCTGGGTCGACGGCCGCGTCTTTCGCTGGACACGGACCCCGGACGCGGCCGGCCGCGACCCCGAACCGGCCGGTGACGCGGGGGCCATCCGCGCGCCGATGCCCGCCATCGTCACCGCGATCGCGGTCGCCCCCGGCCAGACGGTGGCGCGGGGCGACACGCTGTTGGTGCTCGAAGCGATGAAGATGGAGCTTCCGGTGAAGGCGCCGCGCGACGGTCGGGTCGCCGCCGTCCGATGCGAAACCGGGGACCGAGTGGACCCGGATACGCCCCTGATAGAGCTGGACACCCGCGATACGTCGCCGGATTGAGCCGGCGCGGCCACGCCGCCCGCGGGTCTGAAGGCTTCCGCGAAGATCAGGCGGTCGCGGGTTCGGACCCGGCCGCCTGGTCGGACCCCTCGGACTCGACCGCCACGACCACGTCCGGATAGGCGACCATGTCGATCGCGTCGTAGTCGGCCGGACAGCCGAAGTCTCGCTTGCCGGGGGCCGTCGGATTGCCGATCGTGACGCACAGCCCGCAGCCGATGCATTTGTCGATGAGCACGGCGCAGACCCAGCGGCCGTTCGCGTCCTTCTCCTCGACGATGCAGTCTTCGACGGGACAGGCGGCCTGACAGATCGAGCACGCGAACGCGCCGAAGCAGCTGTCGGGGTCTACCACCGCCACCTTGCGGGGCGCCCGCTTGCGGGGAGTGTTCTGAAGCTTCGTCCACATGGGTGGAGATTATACCGCAGCCGCCCGTGGCGCGAGGCACCGCCGCGTTCGAGCGGCGCAATGCGGGGATTCACCACGGGCGACCGGAGTCCCGGAACGCCTCAGACCGACATCCCCCGCCCCGCGATCGGCCAGACCACCTCGACGCGATCGCCCCGAACGCCGTAGAGCTGGTCGTAGAGATTCACCACCGGGTCGCAGTGCGACACGATCAGCTCGAGCTTGTCGCCCACGCGGTAGGTCCGGCTGGCATCGTCCTCGTAACGGATCGTCCCGAACTCGTCGGAGCCGGAGGTAAAGCTCATTCCCGTCTCGCCGGCGACGATCGGCCAGGGCCGGTTGATGGTGTTCGCCTTGGCGCCGGCGTCGGTGGTGGCGCGACCCTCGTACTGTGCGTTCAACACGGTGGTCAGCACCGTCAGCGCCGGCGCGAAGTCGTTGTAGACCTCGGCGTCCTCCGCGCCGCCGATGCCCAGGTACTGCGCGTCCATGAACACGTAGCTGCCGACCTGCACGTCGGTCAGGCCCGGGGTCTCGTGGTCGATGTTGTAGGTCCCGGTGCCCCCGCCGCTGAAGATGCCGGTGTCGAGCCCCGACCGCTTCATGCGGCCCGCGGTGTCGGCGGCCGCCTCGAGATTGCCCAGCGTTCGCCGGCGCCGCTCGGCGAACCCGGTCACGTGCTGCGAGCCGCCGTCGTAGCACAGCATGCCCCGCAGGTGCAGCCCCGGCAGCGTGTCCACGAGCTGCGCCAGCTCGAGGGCGGGGGCGCCCGGCGTGATGCCGGTGCGGTGTCCGCCGGGGTCGACGTCGACCACGACGTCGGCGACCACCCCCGCCTCCGCCGCCGCGTCCGAGAGATCGCGCGCGTTGGCGGCGGTGTCGACGGCCTGCACGAAGCCGTCGCACCATTTCTTCAGATACATCGCGCGGCGGATCTTGCGCGGGGTCACGTTCACCGTCGTCATCAGGATCTGTTCGACGCCGTGCTCGAACATCACCTCCGCCTCGGAGATCTTCGCGGTGCAGATGCCCACCGACCCCGTCGCGATCTGCAGCCGCGCGATGGCCGGGCACTTGTGGGTCTTGGCATGGGGGCGGCTGGCGATGCCGTTGCGGGTGACGGTGGTCTGCATCCGGTCCAGATTGCCTTCCAGGCCGTCCAGGTCGACACAGAGGCACGGCGTGTCGAGGTCCCATTTCGAGATGCCCGCCTCGAGCCGGCCGCCGGCCGCCTGCTGCCGCATCTCGGCCGCGCTGTAGCCCTTGACGGGCTTGGGAATCCAGACCGACGCCGCGCCGGCGCCCGCCGCGTGCAGAAAATGACGACGAGACAGGGGATGGGTCATCGATACGCTCCTCTTACCGGTGGTTATACCGCAGAATCCGGTGCGATGGGAATCGCCGGTCCGCCGTCAGAAGCGGAACAGCCGGTTCACCTTCACCACCAGCCCGCGGTTGCGAAGCCCCGAGAAGCGGTCCGGCCTCAGCGGATCGCTGTCCCGGTCTTCGGTGTACACGACGAACAGCTCGCTCCCGGGACTGTACTCCCACCGCAGTCGAAGGTTGTTGCTGACGGTGTTGGTGCTCGAGTTGTACTGGACCAGGCCGCTGAAGAACATGCGCGGCGAGAGGGTCCAGGTGACGCGCGAGACGAGCAGGTCGGTGCGGAACCCACCTTGCGGCGTCTCGATCCAGTTGATCGACACCGTCGGTTCGACGGCCAGCCGGGGCATCAGGACGAGCCGGGCGCGCCGGAAGCCGACGGACCGGATGGTGCCGCTGAAGTACTCGCCCAGCCGCACCGTGAGGATGCCGCTCAGGCGGCGCTGCCCGCCGAGGGAATAGGTCGTCTCCACGTCGCGGAAGCGGTAGCCGCCGACCGGCAGGACCACATCCCGCCCCGGCTCGAACGGCTCGACGAGAAACTCGTAGTTGTCCGCCGCCGACACCCCGATCCGATCGCTGTTCTCGAACTCGGTGGAGAACGCCAGCTGCGTCTGCCGGGTCTCGACGAGCCGGGTATCCGCGGTCTCGACGTAGTCGAAGCTGCCTTCGAGCCGGAACTGCCGGATCGCCGCGATCGAGGCGGGCCGGGGGCTGAACCGCGCCGATCCGAACGAGCGCCGGAAATTGTCGCGCCGGAGGAACCCGACCTCCGGCCGGAAGTCGTCCTCGACCGTCAGGTGCTCGGCCTGGAACCCGTAGCGGTCTCCTGCATAGTTGAGCTGCCCCTGGTAGCTCCGGTCGCGGCCGGTCACGCCCGGCGTCCGCGTCCGGGCCACGTAGCCGACGGCGTTGACGTTGTCGTAGAACGAGAACGTGCCGTCGGCGCCGTAGGTCTGGGCGGAGCCGTTGCCGTCGAGGGACACCGAGCGGCTGGTGACGAGGGCCCCGATGGCGCTGCGGCGCAGGATGTCGCGCTTGACCCGCACGACGGTGAAGTTGGTGGGTTCGATGCCGGAGCCCGTTTCGTCACCGGAGACCGGCGCGTCGCCGGCGTGCATGTTCAAGGCCCCGACGTCGAAGGCGCCCACCTTGCCGGTGACTCGCCCGCCGCCGACGATGGGAACGACGGTAGCCTCCTGGAACCCGATGCGGCGGGAGTAGAACAACGTCGGCGCGTTGCTCTCCGCGAAGGACCCGCCGCCGATCTGCCGCAACGCGCCGTCGCGGGCGCTGGGACCGCCGCCACGGGCAAAGTCGAAAATGCCGCGGCCCTCAAGGAAGAACTCGCGCTTCTCGGGAAAGAAAAGGCTGAATCGGGTCAGGTTCACCTGCTGCTCGTCCACCTCGACCTGGGCGAAGTCGGTGTTCCAGGTCAGGTCGGCGGTCAGATTCCGGGTGATGCCGTACTTGACGTCGAGCCCGTAGTCGCCGTCCCCGTCGTTTCGGCGCGGCGGGTCCGCCGTGAGGTCGGTCGTGAGCCCGGAGATGGCGTACGGCTTGATCTCGAGGTTGGCGCCGCTGTCCGGCACCTCGAGCCCCACCAGCAGGGCGGCGTCGGACATGCGAAAGATGCCCCGGCGCCCGACCGCGATCGGCACCGGCGTGACATACATCATCTCGTTCTTCCGCCGCACCCTGCGGGAGATCTGGACTCCCCACCGCTGGACCGGTCCCGGCCGGTAGCGGAGAGACTTGAACGGGATCGCCATCTCCACCGTCCAGCCGCCCTCGAACCGTCCGGTACGCACGTCCCAGACCGGATTCCAGTCGCCGTTGGGATTGCCCTCGTTCGTGATCCCGACGTCGCCGATGGCCCCGAGCGGGTTCGTGTAGAAGGCGACCCCGTTGCGCCGGTCGTTGAAGGTGTCGAACGCGACCCAGACCGAGTCGTTCTCGCGAAGCTGCGGGGTGTCCCGCCGCATCTCGTTCGCCACCCACGCGCCGGGCGGCGCCGAGTCCCACATCCGCCCGCCGACGTAGATGTTCTCCTCGTCGAACAGGATCCACGCCTCGGTCTTCTCGCTGGCCGGCGCGCCCTCCACCGGCATCTGCTGGACGAAGTCGGTGATGGGGGCCACGGCGGCGTACACCGGCTCGTCGAGTCGGCCGTCGAGCCGGATGCCGGTGGCGAGACGGACCGCCCGGACGGACGCCCGGCCCTGCGCGTCGCGCGCGATCACCGCCGGCGGCCTCGGCGGCGCCGGCCGGTCCGGCAGGCCGGCCAGCGCGAACCCGCCGACGCCGGCCGCGGATGCATCCCCGGCATCCGAGACCTGGCCCAACGGGGCCGGGGTTCCCGGTACTCCGCCTGCTTCCGCCTGGGTTCGCGGAGATGCTTCCTGGGCCCCGGCCGGGGGGACAACGCTGAGGTACATCACGAGTCCGAGGGTCACGCGCAATTTTCGTCCCGCCTTCTCCAACGTCGGATGGAGCCAGCCCGGAGATCGTCGCCTGCGGCTCCGTTTGCCGCCCAGCCAACCCTGCCAGAATCTGCACCGTTCCACGGCGCAGACTCCTGGGAGCCCGCGGGCAGAAGGCCCCGCTGCATTCGACCCGTGATGCATCCTGCCCCTCGCGTGTCTCGGATGCAACGCGGGGCTCTGCAACGGGCTCCTATCGAAAGACCTCGCTCATCGGACGACCGGCGTACCCGGTCATCTCCAGATACCCGCGTCCCCGGACCGGGCGGTCACCCACCCGGCCGGTCACCGTCACCGCACCTTCCCAGTAGGTCACGCCGGTCGAGGCGCCGGTGTCCAGCTCCTGGGCGTCGACGGCGGCGGCAACTTCGAGGCTCGCCTGCCGCCCCGGCAGCTCGACCCGCCACTCGACCGGGTAGGCGGCGCCGCTGGCGGGAGACGCCCACCGGCGCCCCGGCACCAGCCGCACCCCGTCCCCATCGAGCGGCGTCGCCACGCCGTCGCCGTCCACCCACGTGCCGGCGGAGTGTTCGTCGGGCCGCCCGTCCGCGCGGCGCAGCTGGAAGACCATGAGATCCGCCCCGTCGTCGAGCTGGAGCGAGAACCAGTCCCATCCGACCTGGCCGGGTTCCAGAAACGTCGTGCCGAACTCGTGGTCCATCCAGCTCGCGCCGGTCACGTCGACCCAGGCGCCATCGAGGCGCACCCGGCCCGCCGTCGGCATCCGGGTCATCGAATAGTACTGCGAGGCGTTGCCCGCCGACGGCCCTTTCCGGCTGAGGCCGTTGTCGCCGTGGCGGGTCGTCCCCTTGCCGGGCTCCAGGCTGAGCTCGACCCCGAACGACCGGTCGACCGCCTCCAGCCGGTGCCGGCCGCCGTCGAGAGACGCCCGCCAGTCGCCGTTCCAGACGTCGAGGGTTCCCGGCCGCGCGCCGGCCCATCCGAGACCGCCTCGATCGAGCCGTTCACCGACGAGATGCCGGCCGGTCTGCAGATCGGTCAGGGCCAGATGGGCCATGAAGAGATCGCGGACCGCCCACCGCGACGGGTTCTCGGGCGCCGGGTTCACCCCGAACCGAAAGAAGGTGACCTGATAGCCGAACCGGCGGCCGCGGTCCGATGCGAGATTGCCGGTGTAGTACCACCACTCGATGCGGTACTCGGGGTGGCTGCCGTGGTCGCGCGGAAACTGCCAGTCGTAGCCGGGCCCGGCCTGACGCCAGTCCTCCGGGGTCGTCCCGCCGCCGGTCTCCTGACCGGGGATGGTCGCGCGACGCGGTGCGGACGATGAGACGGCCGCGCTCCCCGGCGCCTCGTTTCCTCCCAGCGCGCCCCCCGGCGCCGCGGAGATCCCGGGCAACATGCCGAGCACCAGAACCACGGCGGCGGCCCGCGGCCGGGCTCCGCGGGCTCCGGCGCCGGCCGCGGCCTTCCCCGCCGCACCCCGGCCGGTCGGCCCGCCGCTGCCGTGGACTCCGGTCATCGTGCCCCTCCCGCCGCCACCCGCGAGGCCACCCGGGCCGGATACAGGCCGGCCAGCGCCGTCGTCACCGCGATGAGGACCGTCGATTGCACGAGGAACCCGACCGGCAGGTGGAACTGGATGGTCCAGCCGAAGCTCTGCACGTTGATGACGTAGATCAGGATCAGCGACAGCACGATGCCCACGGCCAGTCCGACCCCCTGGCTGACGAGTCCGATCAACGCGGCCTCGATGACCACCATGCGCCGAATCTGCGGGCGGCGGGCCCCGATCAGCCGCAACATCGCCAGCTCGCGGCGGCGTTCCAGCACCAGGGTCAACAGGGTGGCAGCGACGCCCATGATCGCGACGACGATCGCGATGGCCTGGAGCGCATAGGTGATGGCGAACGTGGCATCGAAGATGCGCAGCACCTCGGCGCGGAGAGTCCGGTTGGTGCGGATGAAGAGCCGGTGGTCCGCACCGGCCGCGGCCAGCAGCTCGTCGCGCACCGTCTCGGGGTCCGCGTCCGGCGCGAGGTAGAGCGTGAGACCGCCCGGCCGCCGGGGGCCGTAGTGACCGGCGAACGTCGTCTCATCCATCACCACGATGCCGCGGTCGCTCGAGTAGTCGAAGTACACGGCGGCCACCCGGAACCCACGCGGTCCCTGCGGGGTGTCGAGCTCGATGCGGTCACCGACCGCCGCCCGGTGCTTGATGGCGAAGCTCTCGGACACCGCCACCGCGTCCGCGCCGATCGCCCGGCGCATCGCCGCGGGCCCGTCCGCCGGGGTCTTGAACAGGAGTGCGCCGTGGTCGAGCAGCACGTCGAAGCGGCCCGCGCCCAGAATGATCAGGTCTCCGTCCGGTCCGTAGGGCAGATCGACGGTGCGGAATCCGTCTACCGCGACCACGGACGGGTGCGACGCGATCCGCCGCTCAGCCGCCTCCGAGATGCCCGCGGAGGCGCCGACCCGCCCAGCGTCGGCGACGGCCACGAAGAGATCCGCCTGCAGGGTCTGTCCGACCCAGTAGGCGACCGTCTCCCGAAAGCTGCCGACCATGATCGCGATGGCCGCGAGCATCGCCAGACTGACGACCAGCGCCGCGACGGAGACAGCGAGCCGGGATACCGCCGCGGACAGGTTGGCGTGGGCGAGCAGGCCCTCGATGCGGAACCGGCCGGCGAGCACCGCGCGGCCCCGCCGGCGAAGCCACTCGAGCAGCACCGGCACCAACGCCGCCGCCCCGAAGACGACGGCGAGCGCCGCCCCCAGGCCGAACAGGGGAAGCCCGCCGACCGCATCCAGCGTCGACAACCACGCGCCCGCGCCGAAGAGCCCCGCCGCCGCCAGGGTCGCCCGCCGCGGGAACCGCGCCCGGTCGGTCCCGCCGTCGGCGGCGCGAACCGCGGCGACGGGGGTGACCCCGGCCGCCTCCGCCGCCGGCATCATCGCCGCGACCAGGGCCAGCGGGATCGCGACGGCCCCCGCGAGCGCGAGGTCCGCCGCCCCCAACGGCGGCACGACGGCCTGCGACGTCACGTACAACGTGTTGACGGTGGTCGAGGTCAGGCTCACCGCGGCGCGGGCCAGCCCCCATCCCGCGGGGGCGCCGAGCGCCGCTCCCAGCGCGGCCAGCACCGCCGCCTCGCCCAGGAAGAGGCCGAGCACGAGTCGCCGCGTCGCGCCGAGGGCGCGCAGCACCCCGATCTCGGCACGGCGCGAGATGACCGAGACGGCCACGGTGTTGTAGACGAGGAACAGCCCGACGACCAGCGCGATCCAGGACAGCGCGGTCAGGTTGAAGTGGAAGGCGGCGAGCATCCGTTCGACCTGCCGCCCCCGTTGCGCGGGGCGCTGCACCCGGAGACCGGCCGGCAGCCGCGAGGCGATCGCGCGCTCGGCGTCGTCGACGGCGGACGCGTCGAAGAGCTGGATCTCGACCCGATCGACCCACCCGAGGCCGTCGAATCGCCACTGCGCCGCCGCGATGTCCAGCAGGGCGAGCCGGCCGTCCACCACCCGCGCGGGCCCTTCGTCGAGCAGCAGGCCGCGCACCACCATCTCGTGCACCGCGTCGCCGACGACGAGCCGCACCGGCGCCCCGACGTCGATGCCGCGGAGCCGCGCGAACCGCTCGGTCAACACGATCGACGTGGAGTCGAGCAGGACGTCGAGCAGCTCCTGCGGCCGCGGGGCGCGCCCCTGCCGCGAGAACCGCAGCAGCTGGTACTCCCGGAACGGCCGGTCGCGCAAGACGTCGACCCCCAGCACGCGGAGCCGGTGCCCGGCGCCGTCGGCCGTCTCCAGCCGGGCGCTGCGATCGATGACGGGGCTGACGCGCCCGTACTCGCGCAGCCAGCCCATGCCGGCGAGCTGCGCCTCCGGCACGCCGACCCCCGCCCCCACGATCTCGAGCGACGTCCGCCCCGCGACGACGTCGAGCGCGGTCTCGAAGCCGCGCACCGAGGCGGTGTTGGCGAGGCGGATCGCCACCACCACCGCGACCCCGAGGGTCAGCCCGGCGACGGTGACGACGCCCCGCGCCGGATCGCGCCGCAGCGCCCGCACGATGAACTGTCGGAAGAGAGTCACAGCGGCATCCTGGAAACGAGGCCCGTGGCAGAGCCCGGCGTCATACCGAGTCCGGCGGGGCGCCAGCGGGCTGAAGGACGCCCGTGCCAGCGGGCTGAAGGACGCCCGTGCCAGCGGGCTGAAGGACGCCCGTGCCAGCGGGCTGAAGGACGCCCGTGCGACAGGACCTCGCGAGGTGGCGTACCGGGCATGGGTAACGGCGTTCCGCGCAACGACTCGGCAGTCGGCTCCGGTCAAGTCTCGATCAGGGCGGGGGCCGGGACCCTGACCGCCGGCCGACCGTCCTCGAAGCCGTCACGCAGGTGGAGCACGCGGTCGGCGGCGGCCGCAAGGGTCTGGTCGTGGGTGGCCAGCAGCACCGCGACGCCGGTCTCGCGGTTCAGGTCCCGCAGCAGGGAGAGCACCCGCCCGCCGTTGTCCGTGTCGAGGTTGCCGGTCGGCTCGTCGGCGATGACCAGCGCGGGCCGATGCACGAGCGCCCGCGCGAGGGCCGCCCGCTGCAGCTCTCCCCCCGAGACCCGCGTCGGATAGTGCTCCAGACGATGAGCGAGTCCCACCCGCCGGGCCCCTTCCTCGGCGCGAGCCAGACCGGCCCCTCGGGGCACGCCGGCGAGGAGCAGCGGCAGCGCGATGTTCTCCGCGAGGGTGAGGGTCGGTAGCAGGTTGAAGAACTGGAAGACGAAACCGACCCGGTCGCGCCGCAACTCGGTCAGCCCCTCGTCGTTCAGGTCGGCGAGGTCGGCGCCGTCGACGGCGACCGTCCCTGCCGTCGGCCGGTCCATTCCTCCGCACAGGTGCAACAGGGTCGACTTGCCGCATCCGGACGGCCCCATCACGGCCACGAACTCGCCGGCCGCGAGCTCCAGGCTGACGCCCCGCACCGCGTGCACCGCGCTCTCGCCTTTCCCGTAGCGCTTGTGCAGGTCCCGGGCCTGCAGCACCGGCTCCAGTCCTGGACGGCCGCGCGCCCGGGACCTCACCACCGGGCGGGCTCGGCCCACTGCGAGCAGAACGGCTCCGGCAGCCACCGGAGCCCCGGGTCGCCGATCGGGCTGCCGGGGGGAGCCGGCGGCGGCTCCCACGCCTCGGCGCCGTCGGCCGGGGCCTCGAGAAAACGGGTGACATCGCGGCGCAGGGCGCTCAAGTGCGCCGCGTGGGCCGTCAGGTCGGGCTCGGCAAAACGGCTGGCCGCCCACCCCTCGTCAAGGAACCCTTCCAGCCGGTGGGCGGCAACCGCGCGCACCTGGCCCATCGGCGCCACCGATGCCAGGCGGATCAGCCGATCCACGAGCACCCGCTGCACCGCCCGTTGCACCTCGACCTCATAGCCGTCGGTGGACATCCCGTCGAAATAGCCGTCGGAGGACATCCCGCCGAAGATCGTCTCCCAGAGCGTCTCGATGACCTCGGCGAGCCCCGGCAGACCGCCGTCCAGCGCGTGCTGCTCGACGAGCCGGGCCCCCCGGTCGGGCCGGAGGAGCGCCGACACCGTGAGATCGGCGGCAACCACCGCGGGGGTGATGCGGTCGAAGGTCGACCCCGTATAGCGGGGAAAAAGCTCGCGATGGCGTTCGTACCCGGCGGGCCGGGGCGGGATCAGGTCGATGACGTCGGCGGGAACGGTGAGCTCGCCGGCCCGCAGCGCCCGCAACAGCGCGTTCAGCGCCGCGCGCTGGTCGGCCGCCGGGACCGCCCGGAGCGGCTCGCGTCCGTCCCCCCTGAACGCGTACGTGTAGTCGATCCCGCCGAGGGCCGACGCCGCCGCCTCGACCTGATACCGATGGTGCAGGTACAGCGGCACGAGCGCCTCTTCGAGCAGGGCCAGCGGGGTGCCGTTCCGCACCGCGGCCTCCCCGAACCGATCCAGCGCGGCGCGCCGCACCTCGAGCATGCGGAGCAGCTCCGCCGCCGGGTCGGTGCCGTTGGCCCAGATGTGCACGCGGGGGTTGGCGCCGGTATCCTGCCCGGTCATGTAGCGGAGGTCGTCGTCCCACGCCGCGTCGAGCCCCGCGGCGAGGGCCGCGGGCGCATCCGCTCCGGCCGGAAAGTCCTGATAGCCGTAGCCAATCGCCACCTCGTCCCAGGCCCCGATCCCGACGTCGTACGCGTCCGACAGATCGATGCGCCCGTCCCGGTTGACGGTGACCAGGGGATGCGGATAGTCCATCACCGAGATCCGCCCGCGCGCGCTGGCATAGTAGTTGTGGCCGAGCCCGATCGTGTGCCCGACCTCGTGGGCCGAGAGCTGCCGGATGCGCGCCAGGGCCATCTCCGACAGCTCGGCCGGCTGCTCGTCGCCGGTGACGTAGGGCGACAGCAGCCCCTCGGCCAGCAGGTAGTCCTGGCGGATGCGGAGCGAGCCGAGGGTGACGTGCCCCTTGATGATCTCCCCGGTGCGGGGGTCGGTCACCGACGAGCCGTAGCTCCAGCCCCGGGTCGAGCGGTGCACCCACTGAATGACGTTGTAGCGGACATCCAGGTTGTCGGCGCCCTCCGGCATCACCCGGACCTGGAACGCGTCGCGATACCCGGCCGCCTCGAACGCCTGATTCCACCACCGCGCGCCGTCGAGGAGGGCGGACCGAATCGGCTCCGGGGTCCCCCGGTCGAGGTAGTACACGATCGGCTCGACGGGCTCGCTGACCGCGGCCGCGGGGTCCCGCTTCTCGAGCCGATGCCGCCGCAGCAGCCGCTGGGTCATCGGCTGTCCCAGCGGCGCGCTGTAGTCGTCGTAGGTCAGCGCGCCGAAACCGGATCGCGGATCGTAGGGGCGGGGGACATAGCCGTCGTCGGGGAGCTCGACGAACGAATGGTGCTGGCGCACCGTCACCGCCCGCGCGGTGGGCGCCACCGCCGCGAGCGAGCCGCGCCCGAACCCCGGCCCCCCGCCGCGCGGGTCGCCGGTGAACGTCAGCCGCGCCTCGAGCTCGGTGTTCCGGGGAAAACCGCGGGTCCGCGGCAGATGGACGGCGCTACGGCTCTCGTCGAGCCGATAGGTGCCGGGCAGCCGATCCGCCACGCCATGCGCGTCGCGGAGGAGAAACGGCGTCACGTCGACCAGCACCGCCCCGTCCGTCTCCGCCTCGACCGCGAACCCCCACAACACCGAGGTGGCGAAGGCCTCGTCCAGGGCCCGGACCTCGGCCGGGTTCGCGGTGTCGACCCGGTAGCGCTGGTTGGGCTGGACCATCAGCACCTTCGGGCCGACGCGCTCGAACCGGACGATGGCGGTCGCCCCGATCTGCCCGCGGTCGAGTCCGATGTCGTTCGACCCGACCCCGGCGGCGAGCGAGCGCACGTAGAGCAGATCGTGGTCGAGCCGGGCGATTTCCATCCACAGCGTGCCGGCGCCGGCGTCCCAATGCAGCGGGAGCAGCCCGGACAGCCGCTCCATGCCCGCCGTCCGTTCAACGATGGACGGCCGGTCCTGCGCGAGACCGGGATGCGGCCAGAACGCCGACGCCGCGAGCAGAGCCGGCAGGAATCGTCTCAGGGGTGCTGGCATGGTTCCTTCCGCGAGCGCGGCGGGCCGCGTCAATTGCGGCGAAGCGGGTCGGCGACGTAGCCGCGGCGGGTCCGTACCGTGTAGTCCCGTCCCGTGATTCGAACGCGGATCGACCGGTAGCTGCCGTCGGCCGGCCGCGTGGGCCGGTAGCCGAGCATGTACTGGTGATTCAGCTCTTCCGCTATCCGTGCCGTCGCCGGTCCGAGCTCGGGACTGTCATGCACCACCTCGGTGTAGCCGCCGCTCTCGGTGGTGATTTCGCGCAACGCGTACGGATTGACCCGGTCGTTGATGGCGCGCGTGTCCGGCGCGTCGATGGCGATGGCGTAGACGAAGGCGCTGTTGCGGCGCAACTGGCGGCGGACGTCCCGCACGTCGGCGAGACTGCCGGTGTCCGAGCCGTCGGAGATCAGCACGACCGCCGCGCGGGGATGCTTGCGGGCGTCGAACAACGGCAACGCGTTCATCATCGCGTCATAGATGCTCGTGCCGCCCCACGGGCGGATGTCATCGAGCCGGTTGCGGAGCTCGCGCGGCCCGACCGTCCAGGGCACGGCGATGCTGGGCTCGTGGTTGAACACGCTGATGAAGACCTCGTCGCCTTCGTCCAGCCGATCCGCCAGGAACTGATCGAGGGCGAGCCGCGCGTCGTCGATCCGCTGGCCGAACATGCTCTGGCTGACGTCCAGCACGACCCCCAGGCTGAGGGGCACGCGCTCGCGCGTGAAGTGGGTCAGGGACTGCGGCCGGCCGTCCTCGAAGATCTCGAAGTCGCCCCGCCCGAGGTCGCCCACGAGACGGCCGTCGTCGTCGACGACGGTGGCCGTCATCTGAACGATCTCGACCCCAGTGCGGAAGAAATCGTCGCCACGGTCGGCCTGCTGGCCGGACACGGCAATCGACACCGCGGCGAGCGGCGCGAGGAGCATCCCGTTGAGTGTGCGGCGACACATCATGGCAATCGTCATTCTATGCGAGCCGGGCCCGGGGTTCCAGACTGCGTGCCTGCCCACCCGATACCTGCCGCCCAGGTGGACGGCCGCGTCGCACGAAACAGCCCCGTACGCACGAAAAGGCCCGGACGCAGATGCGCCCGGGCCTTTCCGAAGCTGCTTGGCAGCGTATCGCCTATTCCGGCTCGGTGACGTCGCGGCCGTCGGCCGGCGCGCCGGTGCCGGACGAACCCATGAACAGCTTGCGGCCGTCCCGGAAGGTCAGGTCGCGGCCGTTGCCCTTGTTCGAGCCATCCTTGGCCTGGTAGCCGTCAACGATGATCTCGGTGCCCGGAAGCAGCGACTGCTTGTTGAAGCCACGCCGGAGCAGCGTGTTCGGGGTGCCGCCCTCAACCATCCAGACGGTCCCATCTTCGAGTTCGAGGTGGACCCACGCGTGCGGGTTGATCCACTCCATTCTCACCACCGTCCCCTCCAGATGGATGGGCCGGTTGGCATCGAACTCGGCCGAGAACGCGTGATGAGCGTCCCCGGGGACGGTGGCCAGCGCCACGAAAGCACCGACCGCCACGACTGCTAGCATTCTTCGCATCTCGTACGCCTCCTCGCTGTGTAAGCTCACACTCCGGTGATTATCGAAATTCCCGTGTCCCTTGTCAACACCGTGAATTCGCGACTTCCGTGTCGGCCGACTATTGGGGCGGCTCGAGCACCATCTGCCGGTCGGAACCAACACCCGAAGCCCGGAAGACCGGGGTCAGGTCCGGATCCTTGCGCAGGTGCCCGTACATCAGCTCTTCGGCGAACTCGACGCACTTGAGCTCGAGGAGCTGCATGTTGTCGTCGATGCGCCGATACAGCGGCAGGCTGATCGTCCAGGGCCGCGTATAGGTCTCCGGATCGGTGATCGTCGCCTCGTACATCAGGTGGTTGGCGCTGATGGCGGTGTACCGCTCCTCGACGTGCATCACAACGCTGTGGTGATTGCCCGAGCTGTCGAGCCAGGTGTCGGGCAACTGCGCGGTCACGTCGATGACCAGGGTCTCGCCCTCCCAGCGGCCGATGTTGTGGCCCATCCACGAGTCGACCGGCGCCTCGAAATCGGGGCGATCCATGTAGACGATGCGGCTGGCGCTCGCGAACTCGTAGGCCAGGAGCACGTACTCGGGCGTCTGCACGAGCTGGAACGGATACGGCATGTAGGTCGCCCGCGGCACGCCCGGCATGTAGCACTTCACCGCCGGATCGCGCTCCAGCCAGTACTGCAGGTTCTCCTGCTGCTGGGCCCGCGCCTCGTCCGTGTAGGGAATCTCGCCGCCCTCGACGATGCCGAGACCGCCCGGGATCGCGCCCAAGGCCGCTATCTCGACGACGGGACCGAATCGAGCCGCATGCGGCTCGATGTCCCAGTGGTGGGATCCGACCGCCTGCCAGATGCCGTTCAGATCCGGCATGCCGTCGGCGGTGCGAGGCGCCATGTACCCGTCTTCCTGTGCCCGGGCCGGTTGGACCGCGACCGTCATGCCGAAAACCATCACGGCAGCCGTCAGTCCGGCAATCACTGCGGTTCTGAGCCGATTCTGCATTTGCTTGTGTCTCCTTGACACGCCGCCGGCGTGTCTGACTGGCGGGGTCCTGCGCGACCACAGGCTCCCCGCCACCACGGGCTTGCCCTTCGACAACACAACCCTACGACAACAATCCGATCAGGCGCGCGCCGATCGTGACGCTCGTCCAGAGCGCGATCGACGTCACCCCCACGACCTTTGGCCAGACCGGCCCGAAGTACCCCTCCTCCTTCGATGCGATGATTCTACGAATCACGAACGTTACCACGACGCCCACCAACAGCGCCTCCATCTTCCACCAGAAAAAGGGGCTGTAGTACTGCTTCAACGCGGTCGACGCCATCTGCGGAATGCCCGTGAGCACCAGCACCACGAAGCTCCACACGAGCCAGGGTTGCGCGGCCCGCGCCAGCTCCGGAATCGACGCCGAGGTCAGCCCCCGCCCCAGCAGCCGCAGATCGACGACGAGCACCGCGCCCGCGAACACCGACACCGCCAGCAGGTGGATGCACTGGATGATCGGCGTGGGCCAGACGGAATTGAGGAAGTAGGCGCTGAACTCCCACCCCTGCATCCACTGAAAAAACGATTGCAACATCGCGTTACCCCAGCCCCAGATCGATCCACCACTGGGGCACCAGGCCGCTGTAGGCGGTCATCCGCCCGGTCACGATGACCCCGGCCCAGAATGCCAGAGACACGTAGCCGGCCAGGCGCGCCTTGAGCGGGGCCACCGGATCATGCTCCCACTGCTCGACGTTTTTCTCGATGCTCAGGTGGAAGTAGGCGGCGTTGAAAGCCAGGATGACCAGCATCCCCATCTTGAACCAGAACCAGAAGTTCGGAAAGTAGCGCATCGGCTGGCTGTAGAGCATGACGAAACCGGTGCCCGCGTTGATCACCACGCCGGCATACAGCCAGGGGAACAACCCGGATTTCACCTTCGTCACGGGAATCCACTTCAGCGCCCTGCCGGCCAGCCGCATATCCCAGTAGCTGATGATGCCCGCCACCAGCCCCATGCTGACGACGTGCGCCGTCAGCAGGTAGACATAGGCGTTCAACGATTCCCGCAGCGAGATGCTGCTCGGCCACACGTCGACCCATTCGAACAGGGGCCGCATCCACTCAAACAGGCTGCTCATCAGCTGCTGCTCCGTCGGTCGTCTCGCCGGCCCATCCGCATGTCTCGTCCGGCCCCGAACCGCCGCCCGGAGGGGAGCACTCGCCTATCACCCACCCTCCGCCCGGCCCGCATCGCCGCGTCACGCGGCTCCCGCGCACCGAACTGCACTTGCCACTTAACACCGCATCGGTCGCGGCTCGACAGTCATCGAGCCGCGCGGCGCGCGGCGGCCGGCACGACCGTCACGGCGTTTCGCAGGCGCGGAGTGTACCCCCGCAGCTTGGTCGAGGTCAAGAAAGGCGAGGACGAGGCGGTGGAATCGAGTCAGGAGCCCAGGCGGCGGGCATGGCGGCGCAGCCGCCGCCATGCCTGGGCGACCGACGTCACGCTCACGAGAATGCCGCCGAGGCTCAACCCGATCACGATCACGTCCCACAGCGGCCGCCGCCCGTACAGGGACGGAAAGTCCAGGCCGTGCAGACCCCGATAGAGCCAGCGGTTGGCCCGGGTCAGGCGTTCCTCCTTCCGCGCGATGGCGCCGCGATACGGGTCGAAGTAGAGCCACGTGGCGGCGGCATCGTCGTACCGGACCCGGAGAATGGGCAACGACCGGCGCCGGCTGCGGTCGTAGTAGTACGCATCGTAGGCCCGGAGCCAGACGGCCTCCTCGACCGCCGCACCGGGCATGGCGGCGGCCGCCATCGCCTCGATCCGCGGCTCGCCGAACCGGACGAAGGCGCCGCCGTCCGGATGCAGCATCGAGACCAGCCGCTGCTCCGGTGCCTGGGATCGCAGGGTCGCCAGCGTCGTGGGCAGCGCCAGGCCTTCCGGCGGCGTCCCGGCAGGGTCGACGGCCAGCACGTGCGGCTCGTTCGCGAGCTGCAGCACTTCGAGCTCCTTCGGCGGGAACGACTCGCCGATCGCGGCCACCCCGGCGCGAAGCCCGTCCACCGTGAGCGGACCGAGACGCAACGGTCCCCCGGCCAGCGCCTGGCGCTGCGCGGCCGTCGCGTCGGTTCCCGGATGCCAGCTCCAGGGATCCATCGACAGCCCGCCGCTGAACACCCACGTGAAGGCGAACAGGCCGAAGACGAGTCCGGCGTAGTGGTGCCATCGCATCGCTCCGGCGTAGGGCGTACGCGAAGACCCGTTCCGCAACCGGTACGCGGCCGACCCCGACACCCGCCACAGCCCCCAGACGATTCCGGACAGCGACAACAGGCAGCCCAGGATCGACAGCCCGATCACCAGATCGGACCAGACGGCGGCCCGGGATCGCAGGGGCGTGAAGTACAGCCAGTGCGGCACCGCCCCCAGCCACGCCCACAGGCGGCTCCGGCGGGTGGTCTCCAGGATCGGCTCGACGGTGCGGTCGGAGATGTACAGGACGGTGGCGGCATCGTCGCCGAAGCGCACGCGATGGAGGGGAAAGAAGGCGGCGCTCTGCAGCGTCCACTGATCGGGCGCCGTCAGGCGCACGTCATGGCGGGCGGTGCCGGCGTGCTCCGGCGCGAACCGCCGCGCAATCTCCAGGGCCTGCTCGGGCCGCAACCGGCCCGCCGTCTCGCCGGTATCGGCGTAGACGGTGGTCCAGCCGCTGGCGCCCGCGAACCGGTAGACCGGCCGGTCGCCGTGCATGCCGACGAGGATGCGGGCCGGGGCGAATCCCGCCCGGACCGCCGCCTCGCCAACGTCGAGGCGGGCCGTGGACAGGTCGAGGACCGGCGCCCGCGCGAGCCGCTCGCCGGGGTCGAGGGCCGGCATGCCCGCGTACATCAGGACGATGCCGGAGGCGAACCAGACGACGAACAGCAGGCTGCCGGCGATGCCCAGCCAACGATGGATATAGATGAGGACCCGGCGCCAGACGATGGATGGGTCAGTCACCGAACGCCCCCGTGTCTACCCGAAGCCGCTCGGGGCCCTCAGGCCCCCGGCTCGATGGTCCGGCCCCGGTCCTCATCGTCCACCCAGTACAGGGTGTGGCAGTTGTTGCACGACTCGTAGACGACCTCGCCCAGATCGAATATCCGCTGGGGATCCTCGGCCTCGGCCGCCTCGAACGCGAGCATGGCCGCGTCGGCCATCGCCTCGGACATGCGGATCCACTGGTCCTGGTCGCGGGCGCGGTTCTCCATCATGAGCAGGTTCGCCGACTCGGCGAGGGCCATCGCCCCCAGCTTCACCTGCAGCCAGTCCTCCTCGGTCTCCGGCTCCCAGTAGGTCTCGCCGGTCTCGTCGAGCACCGTCCCGACGGCGTCCCACAGGAGGTCGGCGGCCGGGTCCAGCATGTTCGCCATCAGCACGCTGACGTTGTTGTCCGTCCGGAACGGCGGCCCGGCCGGCGGCTCTCCTCCGCACGACGCCGCCAGCAGCGCGGCGGCGGCGACTATCGCGGTCCTCGTTCGCATCTCGTCTCCTTGGTGCTGCCGTCGGAGTCTCGCGCCAGCGAAACTCCCAACGCGACCACAAGGTCGCGCTCGCCCCGATAGGCCATCCGCTCGGGCGACTCCGGCGGAGATTATATCGTGGCTGATCGCGCCCGATGCCGCCGCGGCCGCCCCATGCCGCCGCGGCCGCCTTATAATGGCCGCGTTTCCCGTTCGCCTCGCACGCCGCGCCCGAACGCGGCGGCCCGGGGACGTACCGCCTCAGAGGGAGATCGACCGATGACCGCACCTCGCCGACTGTCGCTGCTTCTCGGAGGCGCCGCCTGCGCGGCGGTCCTCTCGATCGGAACCCAGGCGCAGGAGCCGAACGCCGCGGCCCCGCTCGTGACCGCCGAACAGTTCGAGCGCTGGCAGACCGATCTTTCGAACTGGGGCCGCTTCGGCCCGGACGACGAGCTGGGCATGGCCAATCTGATCACCCACGCCAAGCGGGCGGAGGCGGCGGCCCTGGTGACCGAGGGCCACACCGTCTCGCTCGCCTCGAACGCGCAGAACTACCGCTCGGTCGACGTGCCGTGCCCGGTCGAGTGGTCCATGTCGCGCGCGACCCGCACCGGAGCCAGCGACACCATCGCCTATCCGTGCATCCACGGCCCCGGCACCACCCACCTGGACGCCTTCGCGCACGTCTTCTTCGACGGCAAGATGTGGAACGGCTACGACGTGGACGGCTTGGTGACGATGGACGGAGGCGCCGCGAAGAACTCCATCATGGCCGTGAAGAACGGCCTGGTGACGCGGGGGGTGCTCTACGACATCCCGCGGCTCAAGGGCGTGCCGTGGCTCGAGCCGGGGACCCGCATCACCGTCGAGGATCTGGAGGCATGGGAAGCGCAGGCCGGGGTGCGGGTCGGGCCCGGCGACGCCTTCCTCATCCGCTGGGGCCGTTGGGCCCGGCAGGACGCCCTGGGCCCGTTCGACACCGGCCGCGAGTCGGCGGGACTGGACAACAACGTGATTCCGTGGCTGAAGGAACGGGACGTGGCGATCGCGGGATGGGAGACGCCCGGCTACGTGCCTCAGCCGGAGGGCGACCTGCCCCGCACCGCCCTGCACAACTTCGCGCTGACGATTCTCGGCATCCAGGTCCTCGACCGCGCCGACTTCCAGGCCCTGGCCGAGGCCGCCGCCCAGCGCGAGCGGTGGGAATTCATGATGACCATCGCCCCCCTGGCGATTCCCAACGGCACGGGGTCGCCGGTCAACCCGATCGCGATGTTCTGACACCTGGAATCGTCGCGCCCGGTTCGGCGTGCCGCGCAACCGACTCTCCGGCAGTCGGCGCCTCTCCGAGGCGCTGATCTCCTGATTTGTGAGTGCGGCCGGCTGGGCAGCGCCCGACGGACGCGCTGGCAGTGCAAGGGTCGGACGCGGAAGGGAGATGCCCACGTGAGGGTCACGGCAGTCGAAGCGACCACGTGCATCGTGCCGCTGGACCACGCCATCGCGTTTGCCACCCGGGCCGTGACCGAGCGTCACTACACGCTGGTCCGCGTGCGGACGGACACCGGGGCCGAGGGCATCGGCTTCTGCTACGGCGGCACGCGGGCCGGACGGCTCGCCACGCTGGCGGTGCGCGAGCTGCTGCGGGACCTGGTGGTGGGACGCGACCCCCACCAGGTCGAGGCGATCTGGGAGGCGATGTTCCGCGAGGCCCTGCTCCAGGGCCGGCGGGGCGCGGTCTTGCGGGCCATCAGCGCCGTCGATCAGGCGCTGTGGGACGCGGTGTCCCGCGAGGCGAACCTGCCCCTGCACCGCTACCTGGGCGGCTATCGCACCACGATGGCGCCGGCCTACGCCAGCGGCGGCTACTACGCCGACGGCAAGACCCCCGACGATCTCGGCGAGGAAGTACACGGCTACGTGGACCAGGGCTTCACCGCGGTCAAGATCAAGGTCGGCGGCGTGTCGACCGAGGAGGACGCGGCGAGAATCGCGGCCGCCCGGGAGGCGATCGGCCCCGGCGTCGAGCTCTTCCTCGACGCCAACAACGCCTGGCGCGACGCGGCGAGCGCGATCCGGGCGGTGCGGGCGTGGGAGGCGTGGAATCCGGGCTGGATCGAGGAGCCCCTGATGCCCGACGACGTGGACGGGCACGCCCGGGTCGCGGCGGCGGTGGCGATGCCGGTCGCGACCGGCGAGATCCACGCGACGCGCTGGGACTTCCTCCAGCTCGTCGACCGGGGCGCCGCCGCCGTACTCCAGCCCGACGCCGGGGTCTGCGGCGGCATCACCGAATGGCGCCGCATCGCCGCGCTCGCCGCCGCCCACGACCTCGCCGTCGCCCCCCACTGGCTCGCCGACCTGCACGTGCACCTCGTGGCGGCGACCCCCAGCGCGACGTGGGTGGAGTACTTCACGGACTTCAAGGTCCTCAACCTCGGCCGGCTGTTCGCCACCGCCCTCGAGGTGGTTCCCGGCGGCGTGGCCCTGCCGACGGGTCCGGGGCTCGGGATCGCGCTGGACGACGGCGCGGTGTCCCGCTACGCGATCGACGGGTGGAGCTGACGTCCGGTCTTCCGGCCGGCGGCGTCTCACGGTCCTGCTCTCCGCCGGGGCCCGTCCCCCGTCGAAGCCGACGGCGCCCTTGAATCCACCGTGGATACGGGGCTAGACTGTGGGCGTCGACGTTTATCCATGCAGGCACGAGCTACGGTCTTCTCCACCGGGTTGTGCGTCCTCGCAGCGGTGGGTGCGGCGGAACGCGCTTTCGCCCAGACCGCGCCGGGCGGCGGCGACCCCGGCCGCGTGGTGCGCGGCACCTGCATCACCTGCCACAACGACCGTACGCTGCGCGGCAACCTGTCGCTGGAACGCTTCGACGTGGCGGCGGCGGCCGACCACCCCGAGATCGCCGAGGAGATGGTCCGCAAGCTGCGGGCGGGCATGATGCCGCCGCCAGGGCCGCGCCGGCCCGGCGGCGCCGACCTCCGCGCCCTCGTCGAGACCCTCGAGGATCAGCTCGACGAGGCCGCCGGCATCGCCCCCGACCCCGGCGGCCGGCCCTTCCAGCGCCTCAACCGGGCCGAGTACGCCCAGGCCGTCCGCGACCTGCTGGGCCTCGAGGTCGACGCCGGCGACTGGCTGCCGCTCGACCAGTTGAGCGCCAACTTCGACAACATCGCCGACGCACAGACCTTGTCGCCGACGCTGCTCGAGGCGTACCTGAACGCGGCGAGCGCCATCGCCCGGCTCGCGGTCGGCGAGCCCGGCCGCCGCGCCGTCGACCACACCTACTCCAACTCCGAGTACGTGTCGCAGCATCCGTGGGACCACGTCGAGGGCGCGCCCTACGGCACCCGGGGCGGCCTCGTCGTCGACCATGTCTTCCCGGCCGACGCCGAGTACGTCTTCGGGCTGACGTTCACGTCCGGGGCGAACACCCGGATCGAGGACATCGACGTCTCGGTCGACGGCGAGCGGGTGGCCCTGCTCCACTACAACACCGACCGGCGCGTCGGCGCCGACGGCCGGGGCGGGGTGGTCACCGAGACTCTGCCGGTCTTCGTGCGGGCGGGGCCGCACCGGGTCGCGGCGGCGTTCGTCCGGCGGGCCGACGGCCCCTACGAGGACCTCATCCGCCCCCACGACTGGTCGTTCGCGGGCGGCGGCTCGGGCGGAGCGGGAGTCACCACGCTGCCGCACGTGCGCGATCTCATCATCGACGGCCCCCATCAGGTCAGGGGCCTGTCCGAGACGCCGAGCCGGCAACGCATCTTCACGTGCCGCCCGACCCGGCCCGCCGAGGCGCGGCCCTGCGCGCGCCGCATCATCACCCGCCTGGGCCGCGAGGCGTACCGGCGGGCCCTGACCCCGCGCGACGTCGACGGGCTGCTGGCGTTCTTCGACGAGAGCGCGGCCGGCGGCGGCTTCGAGGTGGGGGTGCGGACCGCGCTCGAGGCGATGCTCGCCAGCCCGCACTTCGTGCTGCGGCTCGAGCGCGCCCCGGTCGACGCGCCGCGGCGCGGCTACCGCCTGAGCGACGCCGCCCTCGCCTCGCGCCTGTCGTTCTTCCTCTGGGGGACGCCGCCCGACGAGGAGCTGCGGGCACTGGCGGAGGCGGGGCGCCTGTCGCCGGAGGAGCTGGAGCGGCAGGCCCTGCGCATGCTCGCCGACCCCCGGGCCGAGGCGCTGGGCACGCGGTTCGCGGGGCAGTGGTTCCGCCTGCAGGACATGGACAAGGTCCGGCCGGACCCCAACTTCTATCCCGACTACGACGAGAACCTCGCCCGCGCGATGCGGCGCGAGACCGAGCTGTTCTTCGCCGATCTCGTGCGGGAGAACCGCAGCCTGCTCGACCTCTACCGGGCCGACTACACGTTCGTCGACGAGCGGCTGGCCCGGCACTACGGCATTCCGGGGGTGGCCGGCCGCCACTTCCGGCGGGTGGGCTACCCCGACGACACCCGCCGCGGGGTCCTCGGACACGGCAGCATCCTCGTGCTGACGTCGCTCGCGAACCGCACGTCGCCGGTGCTGCGCGGCAAGTGGGTCATGGAGGTGCTGCTGGGCACCCCGCCCCCCCCGCCGCCGCCCGACATCCCGGCCCTGGAAGACACCGACGAGACCCGGGACGGGCGGCGCCTGACGACGCGCGAACGGATGGAGCTGCACCGGTCGAACCCCGCGTGCAGCTCGTGCCACCGGTTGATAGACCCGATCGGGCTGGCCCTCGACAACTTCGACGTCACCGCGAAGTGGCGGGTGCGCGAACACGGCGTCCCCCTCGACACCCGCGGCGACTACTACGACGGCACCCCGGTGTCGACGCCGCGCGAGCTCGTCGACGCCCTGCTGGCGCGGCCGATTCCGCTCGTCCGCACCTTCACCGAGAACCTGCTGGCGTTCGCGGTCGGCCGGCGGGTCGAGCACTTCGATCAGCCGACGGTCCGCGCCGTCACGCGCGCGGCCGAGGCGAACGACTACCGGATGGCGTCGTTCGTCCTCGGCGTGGTCGGCAGCGACGCGTTTCAACGAAGTCGGGAACGGCAGGAGTCTGCGCCGTAGACGGCGCCGGGTCCTGGAGGGTTGGTTGGGCGCCAAGCGGAGCCGTAGGCGACGATTGGCGGGCCAGGACCCGGCGCGGCCGGGCTCGGGCGATCAGAGGAGACCTCATGGCGTTCATCACCGGCAAGCACCTTCCCCGGCGGACGTTCCTGCGCGGCATGGGCGCCACGGTGGCGCTGCCGTTCCTCGACGCGATGGCCCCGGCGGGGCGGTTCGGGCGCACCGCGATGGCGGCGGTCGCCGACGTGACCCGCCTCGTGTGCATCGAGGAGGTGCACGGGCTGCCCGGCTGCAACGAGTGGGGCGCGAGCCGGCACCTGTTCGCGCCGGCGACGGCGGGGTCCGATTTCGAGCTGCTGCCCGACAACGCCCTCAAGTCGCTCGAGCCGTTCCGGGACCGCCTCACCATCGTCAGCAACACCGACGTGCGGATGGCCGAGGCGTTCAGCCCGCCGGAGATCGGCGGCGACCACTTCCGGTCCTCCGCCGTCTTCCTGACCCAGTCCCACCCGAAGCAGACCCAGGGCTCGGACCTCTTCGTCGGCACGTCGCTCGATCAGCTCTACGCGCAGCGCTTCGGCCAGTCGACGCCGATGCCGTCGATGCAGTTCTGCATCGAGAACCTCGATCAGGCGGGCGGCTGCACCTACAACTACTCGTGCGCCTACACCGACTCGATCAGCTGGTCGTCGCCGAGCGAGCCGCTCCCGATGATTCGGGACCCGCGCGTCGCGTTCGAGATGCTGTTCGGAGCCGGCGGCAGTCCCGAGGAGCGGGCCGAGCGCCGGGCGACGCGGCGCAGCATCCTCGACTGGATCCTGAACGACGTGGCCGAGGTGCGCAACGAGCTGGGCTCCGTCGACCG
Organism: Vicinamibacterales bacterium; assembly: GCA_965206705.1. Classification (GTDB taxonomy): domain Bacteria; phylum Acidobacteriota; class Vicinamibacteria; order Vicinamibacterales; family UBA8438; genus JAJEEA01. The sequence goes on from CBDBKJ010000006.1 coordinate 396,986, forward strand.
CCGCCGCATGGATCGCTATCTCGACGACGTCCGCGAGGTCGAGCGCCGCATCCAGATGGTGGAGGGCCGCAACGACGGGGCCGAGCCGCGGGAGCTGCCCGACGCCCCGCCCGGGGTGCCGGACTCGTTCTCGGAGCACATGCAGCTTCTGTTCGATCTCCAGGTGCTGGCGATGGAGACGGACATGACGCGGGTGATCTCGTTCAAGACCGGCCGCGACGCCCAGAACCGGGTTTTCCCCGAGAGCGGCAGCAACCGGCCGTTCCACCCCGCGTCGCACCACGGGAACAACGAAGCGCGGATCATGGACTTCAACACGATCTGCCAGTATCGCGTCGGGCAGCTCCCGTACTTCCTCGAACGGCTGAAGGAGGCGACGGAAGGAGACGCGTCGCTGCTCGACAAGACCGCGATCATCTGGGGCTCGCCGATGGCCGACTCCAACATCCACAACCACCGGCGGTGCCCGCTCGTCCTGCTCGGCGGGGCCAACGGCCATCTCCGGGGCAACCTGCACCTGAAGGCGGCCGACGGCACCCCGATGGCGAATGCGATGCTGACGCTGATGCAGTCGCTGGGGCTCGAGACGGATCACTTCGGCGACAGCACGGGGACGTTGTCGTTGTCGGAACCGATGGCGCCGGACACGACAGAGGCGGGAGGGTAGGCTGGTGCATCTGCCACGCACGACAGGCGGTGTCCGAAGCACGGCCGCCGGCGCGCTGCTCGTCGCGGCCCTGGCCGGCGGCGGGCTGATCGGGAGCGCCGGGCTCGCGGCGGCGCCGTCCGCCACTCCAGTCGCGGACGCGGCGCGCGGCGGAGACCTGGACGCGGTCCGCGCGCTGCTCCAGGAAGGCGCGGACGTGAACGCCGCCCACGGGGACGGCATGTCGGCGCTGCACTGGGCGGCCGAACGGGGCGACGCCGAAATGGTCGACGCCCTGGTCCATGCCGGCGCCGCCGTCGACGCGGTGACGCGCATCGGGCACTACACGCCGCTGCACGTGGCGAGCACCGGGGGGCACGCCGCGGTCATCGAAGGGCTCGCAGAGGCGGGCGCCGACGCCTCGGCCGCCGCCAGCACCACCGGCGTGACCCCGCTGCACCTCGCGGCCGCCGCGGGAAGCGCGGCCGCGGTGGCCGCTCTCCTCGACCGCGGCGCGGATGTCGACGCGCGGGAACGGGCGTGGGGGCAGACGCCGTTGATCTTCGCGGCGGCGCGGGACCGCGTCGAGGCCATCCGCGTCCTTCTCGAGCTCGGCGCCGACCCGTCCATCACCTCGAAGCCGGTCGATCTGGTGGCGGACGGCCGGCTCGCCGGCGAGGCGAGGCGGCGACAGCGCGCGGTGATGGCCGCGTTCGAGGCGGGGGACGCGAGGGCGACGCCGAGCCAGGTCCAGGCCGCGGTGCTCGCCGGACGCGCCCGCTACCTGTCCGGCGAGGTGCCGCCGGCGGAGGAGAACGCCAACGCGCAGCCGCCGTCCATCGAGACCAAGGGCGGGCTGACGGCGCTGCTCCACGCGGTGCGGCAGGGGCACGTCGGGGCGGCGATGGCGCTGCTCGACGGCGGCGCCGACGTCGACCAGGTCGGAGACGGCGACGCCACGAGCCCCCTCCTGATGGCCGCGATCAACGCGCAGTTCGATCTGGCCCTGATGCTCATCGACCGCGGGGCCGACCCCGACCTCCCGTCCGGCCTCAACGGGGTCACTCCCCTGTGGGCGACGGTGAACGCCGAGTGGCAGCCGAGGACCCGGTACCCGCAGCCTCAGCAGCACGCCCTGCAGCAGGCGACCTACCTGGACGTGATGGCGGCGCTCCTCGAGGCCGGCGCAGACCCGAACGCGCGGCTGACCCGGCATCCCTGGTACATGGTCTACAGCGGCTGCGGCAACCGGAACTGCGGCCTCGTGGCCACCGAGGGCTCGACCGCGTTCTGGCGCGCCGCCTACGCGACCGATCTGCCCGCGATGCGCCTGCTCGTCGAGCACGGCGCGGACCCCCACGTCCCCACCCTGGCCCCGCCGCCGCGGCGGGCACGCGGGGGCACCACCGCGGAGAACGACGACGAGTCGAAGGTGCCGGCGGTGCTGCCCGCGGCGCCCGGCCTGTGGGTGGCGACGGACCTGACCACGATGGGTCCCGATCCGTCCGGACTTCCCCCCTACAAGGAGGGCGATCCGGGGGTGTATCCGATTCACGCCGCGTCCGGCGTGGGCTACGGCGAGGGGTTCGCGGGCAACGCCCACCGCCACGCGCCGGACGCCTGGCTGGACACCGTCCGCTATCTGGTCGAGCTCGGCGCCGACGTGAACCGGCGGGACCACAACGGCTACAACGCCATCCACCACGCGGCCGCGCGCGGGGACGACGAGCTCATCCTCTACCTGGTCGAGAAGGGCGGCAACGTCACCGCGGTGAGCCGGCGCGGGCAGACCACGGCGGACATGGCCAACGGCCCGGTGCAGCGGGTTTCGCCGATCCCCCGAACGGTGGCCCTGCTCGAGAGCCTCGGCTCGAACAACAACCACAACTGCGTGACCTGCTGATGCCCGAGAGAGTTGATGCTTCAGGCCGTGCGGGATCGTTGTCGCGGGTACTGTTGTCCCTCGTGCTGGTAGCCGTCGCATCGACAGCCCGGGCCCAGGTCCCTCCGCCCTGGCTCGAGATGACCATCGTGCAGGTCGACCCGGGCCGCGTCGACGAGTTCCTGGCCGCGCAACGGGAGATCTCGGCCCTCGAGAAAGAGGCGGGCACGCCGTGGCGCGGCGTGGGCCGGACCGCGGTCTTCGGCGACACCTACCGGTTCGTCATCACCACGCCGCTCGCCAACTTCGCCCGGTTCGACCGCGCCGGCGACGACGACGGCGCCCGCGCCGCCATCGTCAGCCGCATCCGGAACGTCATCACGAGCCGCGCCACCTACGCGGTGCGGACGGCGCCGACCCTCGACAATCCGCTCCCGGACGGCGAGACGCCGGCCCTGATGCTCGTGCAGATCGTCTCCATCGCGCCCGGCCGCGAGCAGGAGTACCTGCAGGTGATGGCCAAAGACGTCCTCCCCCACTTCGACGAGGCGGAGATGCACCACACCACCGGCGCCCTCACTTTCGGGGGCGAGGGCGGGTACGTCCACGTCTTCCACGTCGGCAACTTCGCGGCCCTCGACCAGGGGTCGCCCATGGCCCGCGCCCTCGGCGCGCCGGCGGCGCTGGAGGTAATGGCCAAGCTGTCGGGCGTCGTGCTCCGCAGCGAGCAGTGGCTGGTCCGGTACCTGCCCGACGTGAGCTTCCAGCCGGAAGTCGAGGACGAGAGCCAGCCATAGCCAGGAGCCCCCGGCGAGAGGTCCCGCGGTCTCGCCAACCGGCGCCTCGGCAACGACGCACACCGCACCTTCCCGAGTCTGACCGGCGCGACCGCGAGGTTGCGTTTTGCAGGCACTTGGCGCCAATGGCAATCGCTCGGCGCGTGCGGCGGCACGTGCTATGGTGGATGACCATGGGCGAACGCGAGCTACTGGTGGCGGGCGGTCCCGAGGCGACGATGCACACGGGGCCGCTGGGATCCACGATCCACGTCCTGCGCGCCGACGCCGGGACCATCGCCGAGCTCGCGGCCGTCGACTGGAACCGTTCGTTCCCGCGAGTCTGCCTCGACCCGGTCGGCGAACTCATCACCCTGATGGCGCCGTCGCGCCTCCACGACGAGTTGGCGAAGATTCTCGGCGACGTCGTGGACGTCGCCGCCAGCACGCTCAGCGGCGCGGTCACGGGGCTGCTCAGCGCCCGCCTTCGCGAACCGGGCGCTCCTCCCGGCACCGGCATGGAGCCTGACTGCGCGTTCTACGTCGGCGAGCACGCGCGGGCCTATCGCGAGGCCCTCGCGATAGGCGAAGACGCGGCCGACGCGTTCTTCAAGAAGACCGCGCCCGATTTGGTCGTGGAAGTCGAGATCACGAACGCCGATGCAAGCAAGATCGAGCGCTATGGCAGCATGGGGGTGCGGGAGTTGTGGTTACTGCGCCATCGCGACGGCGGGGGCGCCCCGGAGACGGACTTCCTCGCCCTGCACCCCCGGACGAAACCCCGCCAACTCGCGGCTTCGAACGTGGTCAGCGGGCTCACCCCCGCCGACGTCCGCGACGCGGTGATCGGCATGCGGCTCAGCGTGACCCGCGACGAGCGCACCGAGGCTGTCGCCCGCATCGTGCGCCGCCGCCAGCGCACCAGCATGCGCGTTCGTGAAGAGAGGGCGCCGTACGCCCCCGGCCGCCAGTAGCTCGACTCCGCGTTCCCCTCCAGCCTTCCCCTGCCGGCCGTCACGCGAGGATCTCGTGCACCACCCGGGCCGGCTCGACCCCCGTCAGCCGGGCGTCGAGCCCGCGGTGCTTGTGGGTGAACCGCTCGTGGTCGATGCCGAAGAGGTGCAGGATGGTCGCCTGGAAGTCGCGGATGTGGACCGGGTCCTTGACGATGTTGTACGAGAAGTCGTCGGTCTCGCCGTAGACCACCCCGCCCTGCACGCCGCCGCCGGCCATCCACAGGCTGTAGCACCGCGGATGATGGTCGCGGCCGTAGTCGGTGGGGGTCAGCCGGCCCTGCGAATAGATGGTGCGGCCGAACTCCCCGCCCCAGATGACGAGCGTCTCGTCGAAGAGCCCGCGCTCCTTCAGGTCCTGGATGAGGGCCCACGCGGCGCGGTCGACGTCGCGCGCCTGCGCCGGCAGCACCTGGGGCGCGAACGAGTGCACGTCCCAGCCGCGGTGGTAGATCTGCACGAACCGCACGCCCCGCTCCACGAGCCGCCGCGCCATCAGCGCCGCGTTCTGGAACTTGCCGGCCTGCTTCGCTTCCTCGCCCCAGCGCTCGAACGTGCTGTCCGGCTCGCTCGACAGGTCGGCCATCTCGGGCACCGACGACTGCATCCGGAAAGCCATCTCGTACTGCTCGATGCGGGCGAGGGTCTCGGGGTCGCCGACCTGCTCGTGCCGCAGCCGGTTCAGCTCGCCGAGCCCGTCGAGCATCTCGCGCCGCACGCCGGGCGACACGCCGTTCGGGTCGCGCAGATAGAGCACGGGGTCGGCCCCGGTGCGCAGCCCCACCCCGGCGTACTCGGGTGACAGGAACCCCGCGCTCCAGAGCTTCGCCGAAATCGCCTGCACGCCGGCGCGGGGATGGCTGCGCTCGGCGTTCATGACCACGAACGCAGGCAGATCCTCGTTCATGCTGCCGAGGCCATAGGCGAACCACGCGCCGATGCACGGCCGGCCGGGAATCTGCTGGCCGGTCTGGATGAAGGTGATGCCCGGCTCGTGGTTGATGGCGTCGGTGTGCATCGACCGGATGACCGCGAGGTCGTCGGCCATGCTCGCGGTGTGGGGCAGCAGCTCGGAGAACCACGCGCCGCCCTGCCCGTGCTGCGAGAACTCGAACACCGACGGGGCGATGGGGAAGCGCGACTGCCCCGACGTCATCGTCGTCAGCCGCTGTCCCTGGCGAATCGACTCGGGCAGGTCCTTGTCGTACCAGTCCCGCATCTTCGGCTTGTAATCGAGCAGGTCCATCTGCGGCGGCGCGCCCATCATGTGCAGGTAGATGCAGCGTTTCGCCTTGGGCGCGAAGTGCGGCAGGGACGGCAGCCCCCCCACCGCCGCGGGCGCCTGGCCCGGCAGCGCTAACGCATCGTCCGCCAGCAGGTTGGCCAGCGCCAGCCCCCCGATACCCCGGGCGGTGCGGCCGAAGAACTGACGCCGTGTCTCTGCGCGGACGGCTTCCTTGAATGGGTGCATCGTAGCCTCTGGCGATAGAGCCGCGTCCTACTTGTTCAGGACCTCGTCCAGGTTCATCAGCTGGCTCGCCAGCATCGTCCACGCCGCCGACTCCGTCAGCGGCAGGGCCGCGTCGTGGGCCGACTCCCCGACCGCCAGCAGCTCCCGCGCCCCGTCGGCGTCGGTTCCATACAGGTCGACGAACCGGTCCCAGGTGCGCCGCGCCACCGACCGCTCGGGGGCGGTGAAGTTGCGGGCCAGGAGCCGCGCCGTCATGTAGTCGAGCCGCTGGTCGAAGTCGTACCCGGCCTCGCGCATCGCCCGCTGGGCGAGATGCCGCGACGCCTCGACGAACTGCGTGTCGTTCATCGTCACCAGGGCCTGGAGCGGCGTGTTCGTCCGCTCGCGGCGCACCGTCGAGTGCTCGCGCGTCGGCGCGTTGAAGATGTCCATCGACGCCGGCGGCGCCGACCGCTTCCAGAACGTGTAGAGGCTGCGCCGGTACAGCTTGTCGCCGCTGTCCGGCTCGTAGACCCGGGTGTTGCTCTGCGGCATGGCCACCGTCGACCAGACCCCCTCGGGCTGGTACGGCTTCACGCTCGCGCCCCCGATCGTGCGCACGAGGAGCCCGCTCGCGGCCAGGGCCTGGTCGCGGACCATCTCGGCGTCCATCCGGAACCGGGGTCCGCGCGACAGCAGCCGGTTCTGCGGGTCCCCCTCGAGCTTGGCGGGGGTCGAGACCGCGGCCTGCCGGTAGGTGGCCGAGGTCACCAGGGTGCGGAAGAACCCCTTGACGTCCCACCCCGACGCCCGGAAGTGGTGGGCCAGGTGGTCGAGCAGCTCCGGGTGCGACGGGGTCTCTCCCTGCGCCCCGAAGTCCTCGCTGGTCGCCACCAGCCCGGTGCCGAACAGCTGCTGCCAGAACCGGTTCGCGGTCACCCGGGCGGTCAGGGGATTGGCATCGTCGACGAGCCACCGGGCCAGACCGAGACGGTTGCGGGGCAGCGACTCCGCCATCGGCGGCAACGCCGCCGGGGTGCCCGCGAGCACCCGCTCCAGCGGCTGGTCGTACATCCCGCGGCTCAGCACGTGGGCCGCCGCCTCGCTGTCCGCGCGCTCCTGCATCACGTGCGTGACGCTGCCGCGCCGCCGGACCTCGCGCCACTCGTCGTCGACCGCCCGGCGCCGGGCCTGGAGCCGGCTGTACGGCTCGTCGTCGATGCTGAGGTAACGCAGCCGCAGGGCGCTCCTCTCCGGCATGGTCAGGCCTTCGGGCGACTTGACCGTCGCCCCCCGCAGGGTCCGCCATTCGGACACCACCCTGGCTTCCTGCACCGTGAGGGCCCGGTTGAAGACGCGAAGATCGGCGATGCCCCCGCCGCCGAAGTGGCGGGTCTCGAGCACGCCGCGGTTGACGGCACCGCCCCGTCCCAGATAGAACGGCTGGTCGGTGACGATGCTGCCCTCCGCCTTCGCGAAGAACTCGCTGCCCTGCTCCTCCACGCGCTCGCCGTTCTGATAGACGTGCAGCCCGCCGCGCTCGCCCGACCCGTCGTGGGTCAGCACGACGTGGGTCCACTCGCCGGCCGGCATCCGCTTCGTGTTGATGGGCCCGACGCGGGCGGTGGTGGCGGCCCCGCGCGCGTCCCGCGCGCCGGTCAGCCGGAAGTTCAGCTGCCGCGAGCCGAGGGTCACCGCCCAGCCCCGCACGCCGTCCTCCTGATCGTACTGACCGGCCACCACGAAGTTGCCTTCGCCTTCCGGCTGGTAAATCCACATGGCGATCGAGAACGGCGTGTCGCTGTCGAGATCCAGCGACGGCAGCTCGACCCACGACTCGCCGTCGAACCGCAGGGCGGGATGGCCGTCAGGGCCGTCCTCGATGGTGACGCCGGACTCCAGGGTGATGGGAAGCCGCTCGCCCTCGTGGACGACGGCGGGACCGGCGGGGTCGTCCAGGGCCAGCGTCAGCAGCTCGGCCGACGGCTCGAGCGGCGTCGCGACCTCGCGGTGCTCGCCGCGGGTCAGCCACTCGATGAAGTCGGGGTTCACCGACACCGTCCGCTCGTCGAGCCTCGCGTCGAACTCCGACGCCTCCTCGCGCAGTCGATGCCAGAGCTCGCGGTCCTCGTCCTCGGGCACCACGAGGATGGGCGGCGGGTCGGAGACGTTGCCGTCCATCACGTACTGGGTGGTGTTCCGGAAGAAGGCGGTCATCGCGTAGAACTCGCTCTGGGCGATGGGATCGAACTTGTGGTCGTGGCAGGTGGCGCAGCCCACGGTCAGCCCGAGGAAGACGTTGCCGATGGTCTCGGCCCGGTCCTTGGCGTAGATCGCCTCGTACTCCTCGGGCACCACGCCGCCCTCGTTGGTGGTGATGTTGTTGCGCTGGAAGCCGGTGGCGACGAGTTGGTCGAGGCTCGGTTCGGGGAGGAGATCGCCGGCCACCTGCTCGACGACGAAGTCGTCGAACCGCTTGTTCTCGTTGAACGCCCGGATGGCCCAGTCGCGATAGGCGAACATCTCGCGGTAGTTGTCGATGTGGATGCCGTGGGTGTCGCCGTACCGCGCCGCGTCCAGCCAGTAGCGGGCGCGATGCTCTCCCCAGTGCCGGGACTGCAGCAGCCGGTCGACGAGGGTCTCGTAGGCGGTGTCGGAGGTGTCGTTCAGATAGGACGCGAGGAGACCCGGATCGGGCGGCAATCCGGTCAGGTCGAGGGCCACCCGGCGCGCCAGCGTGCGCTTGTCGGCCTCGGCCGCGGGCGTCAGGCCCTCCGCCTCGAGCCGCGCGAGCACGAAGCGATCGAGCGGGTTGCGCACCCATGCCTCGTCGGTCACGACGGGCGGCGCACGCTCGGCGACGGCCTCGAACGACCAGTGCTGATCCCAGGACGCGCCTTCCTCGATCCAGCGGGTCAGCACGTCGATCTGCTCGGCCGACAGGATCTTGTTGGACAGCGCCGGGGGCGGCATCCGCAGCCGATCGTCGGCCTGGGTGATGCGCTGGTGCAGCAGGCTGGCCTCGGCGTCGCCGGGCACGACGGCGGCGCCCCGCGGGCGCGCCCCGAACGCCCCGTCCTGCGTGTCGAGGCGCAGCCGCACCTGGCGGGTGCCTTCGTCCGGGCCGTGGCACGAGAAGCAGTTGTCGGCCAGTATCGGCCGCACGTCGCGCTGGAAATCGACGGCGGCGTCCGGCGGCGGACCCTGGGCGGCGAGGCCGGCCGGGGCCACCGGCAGCAGCGCCGCCGCGCCGCCGGCCACTGTCAAGGCGAGAACCGAGCGACGAATGGACATGGTGTAGGCACTCCGCCGGCTGGCCGCCGGTGGAAGAAGGCCCCGCTGCATTCGACCAGTGATGCAACCCGGCCTGAACTGCGTTGCTCCTCGGCCGCATGGGCCGAGCATGCTCTCTCCTCCCGACTTGTCGCACGGGCGCCCTGCAGACGCTGGCGCCCTCGCCGGCCTCGGGGCGACGGGATTCCTCCACGAGCTGCGAATCCGTGAATGGACGTCCCGCGTCCACGAGCCGGACCGGCCCGCCGTCGCACCACGGCTCCCGACGCCCCCTGCCCGGCGCGACCGGCGACGGCCATTCAGCCGCCGAGGGACGCCGCCGATCAGTAGCGAAACAGTCTGGTGAACTTTACAACGAAAGCGCGGTTCTCGAGCATCGGAAACCGCTGGTCGGGCATCAGCAACGAGTTCCGCTGGTCGTTGTAGACGACGAACAGCTCGCTGCCGGGGCGGTATTCCCACCGCAGGCGGAGATTGGTGCTGATCGACTCTGCCGTCGAGTTGTACTGCACCAGCCCGCTGAAGAAGAGCCGGGGGGTGAACGTATAGGTCAGCCGCGAGATCGCCAGCGGCGCCGTGAAGGTCCCGGTGCCCGGGAGCGTGACGCGGTTGACCGACACGCTGGGCTCGAACGAGAACTGGGGGGTGACCTCGATCCGGCCGCGCGAATAACCCACAGAGGTGATCTCGCCGTGGTAGAACTGGCCGTACTGAAGCGACAACGTGCCCGAGACCCGTCGCTGCGCCCCCATCCCGTAGGACACGTAGTAGTCCTGGAACACGTACTCGCCGGCGCCGACCGTGTAGTCGGTGCCCAGAACTTGCTCCCACGGCACGTCGAGGAACTCGTAGCTGCGCTGCACGTCGGCAGTGAACCGGTCGCTGCTCTCGAACTCGATTTGGAAGTTGGCCTGCGCGAGCTCCGTTTCCGGGACGCCGGCCACGGTCTCGAAGTAGTCGTAGCTGCCCCCGAACGTGAACTGCCGCACCGCGGGAAGCCCGCGCGGGCGGGGAGCGAACTTCGCCTGCGCGTACGTGCGCCGGAAATCGGCGCGACGCCTGTAGCCCACCTCGGGGTTGAAATTGTCGCCGACCAGCAGGTGGTCGACGCTGACCGCATAGAGGTCGCCGTTGTAGGTGAACGCCGCCTGGTAGCTCTCGTCCTCGCCGACGAGCCCGGGGGTCCGTGTCTTGGCGTAGTACCCGTTGAAGTTCACGTTGTCGTAGAACGAGAACACCCCGTCGACGCCGAAGGCCTCGTTCGACCCGTTACCGTCGACGGCCACCGACCGGCCGGTGAAGAGGGCGCCCACCGAACTCCGCCGCAGAAGGTCCCGCTTCACCCGCAGGGCCGTGAAGTTGGTGGGGACCACCACGTCCATGACGTCGTCGGTCTGGATGTTCAGGGCCCCCACCGTGAAGTCGCCGACCTTGCCGGTCAGCCGCCCCCCCGCCTGAATCGGCACCGTGGCTCCCGATTCCAGGCCGATTCGCCGGCTGAAGAAGACCGTGGGGACGTCCCCGCCGCCGAAGAACCCTCCGGAGGTGGGTCTGCCGCTGCCCATGGGCCCGCCGCCGCCACCGAACTGGACCCCCCGGCCGAAGTCGAAGATGCCGCGCCCCTCGAGAAAGAACTCGCGCTTCTCGGGGAAGAACAGGCTGAAGCGGGTCAGGTTGACCTGCGCCTCGTCGACCTCGACCTGGGCGAAGTCGGTGTTGTAGGTGAAGTCCGCGGTGAGGTTCTCGGTCACGCCGTACTTGACGTCGACCCCGAAGGCGTAGTCGCCCTGGTTGAAGACGTCCGTGGCGACGTTGGTCTCCGACGACCCGATCCCGTAGGGCTTGATCTCGAACGTCCGGTTGCCGCTCGGCACCTGCAGCCCGGCCAGGGTGGCCGCCGCCGACAGCCGGAACATCCCGGGCCCGGCCGAAATGGCGACCGGGGTTATATAGTTCCATTCGTTCTTCCAGCGGACGTTTCGGCCGAGCTGGATGCCCCAGACCTGCGATTCCCCGCCCGGGAACCGGATCGATTTGAAGGGAATCTCCATCTCGACGGTCCAGCCGCCCTCGAAGCGCCCGGTCCTGACGTCCCAGATGGGGTTCCAGTCGCTGTTCGGATTGCCCTCGTCGGTGATCTGGAAATCGAAGAACCCTCCGATCGGATTGACCATGAACGCGAATCCGTTGCGCCGGTCGTAGAAGGTGTCGAAGGCGGCGCTGAACGTGTCGTTCTGAATGAGCTGAAACGAATCGCGCTGCATTTCATTGGCGATCCAGCGCGACTCCGGGGCCGAGTCCCAGTTGCGGGCCGACACGTAGATGTTCCGGTCGTCGTAGAACACCCACGCCTCGGTCCGTTCGGTCGCCGGCGCTCCCTCGTCCGGCTGCTGCTGCACGAAGCCGGTCAGCGGCTCGACGATCTCGTAGATGCCCTCGTCGAGGTTGCCGTCGACGTCGAGCGGCTGGTCGAGGGGCACCGCGCGGATCGTCACCCGCCCCGCCGCATCGCGTGCCAACGTTTCGGGGGCCAACGGCGGCGGAGGACCGTTGATGACGCGGGACGACGCCGGCGCCGCGAAGCCGGCGGGACGTCCCGGGGCCGCGCCCGGACCGGCCGGCCCACCGAAGGGATCCCGGCGGCCCGCCCCCGCGGGCGGGGCGCCGCCTGGCGGGGCGAACGGAGGCCGGCGCCCCGCTCCCGCGCCTGCGCCACCGCCCGGCGGGACGAACGGAGGCCGGCGGCCCGCCCCCGCGCCGCCGCCTGGCGGGACGAAGGGAGGCCGGCCTCCCTCCGCCACCGGCACATCGCCGCCCAGCGGGTCGCGCGGCGAACCCGGCCGGCGCATCGGGGGGGCCGGTGCGACGCCCGCGGACGGAAAGTTCGCGGCCATCGAAGGACGGGCATCCGTCAGCCCCCGGCGCAGGTCGTCCGACAAGCGATCCTGCAGGTCGAAGAGATCCGCCAGCATGCCGTCGACGGTGGTCGCATGCTGCACCGCGGCCGTCGCCACGTCGACGATCCGCGCGGTCAGCCGCACCTGCTGTCCGAGCCGCTGGAACCCGCCGCTGACCACCCAACGCGCGCCCAGGGCCCGCCCCGCCTGCACCGCCGGCGTGTCGCTCAGGTCCACCGCCGCCCCCGGATCGACACGCGCCGCCCGCAGCACCGCCTGCACCGCATCGTTCCCCACCACCGCGAACGAGCCGAGACCGGCGAGATCCGCGGTAATCGTCTCGGCGATGCCGAATCCGATCCACTCGTCCTCGGCCGCTCCGGTGATGTTGGCGAACGCCACGACGGCGACGGCGTCGTCGGCCGGCGCGAAAGCCGGCTGCGCCTGCGCCGAAACCGGCGCGAGCAGAAGCAGCATCGCCAGGAGCCCGTGGTGAAACCCCGTACTGCCGCGAGACCGGCCGGCGGGGTTCTCCCCACCGACTCCCGGACCGCCCCGAACCCGCTTCGAGTCACCGCCGGCCGCGCCCGCCCGGGAAATCCCGCGTCTCATCGTTGTTTCGGCTCCCTGCAACCCATCCCGCCATTGTCGCATACCCCTTCAGGACGTTTGAAACCCGCGTTCCGTTGACAAGGACCCCTCGGCCCCCACGGCCGTCCAACCGAACGAATCATGCCGATTGGAACTGCCCATTCACTGCGCAGCCGGCGCGCCGAAGACCGCGACTGCGCCGCCGGGTGCGCGGGCCCGTGCGTTCGCGTCATAATGCCCCGGTGACCGGCCGGTCACCGGGAGTCTGCGCCGACTCCCGGCAAGGTTGGTCGGGCGGCAATCGGAGCCGCGGGCGACGACCGGTCGATCTCGTCGGCAAGTGGGACCCCGGAGCGCGGGCCGATAGGGTGGTTCCGCCCACGGAGGGGAACTGCGCGAACGCCCGCGCCGGGGGAAGCCCGCACGCGCGATGTGAGTGACCGGCGCAGGACATGTCCACGTCGAACACGTCGACACCACGCCGATCTCGATCGTCGCGCCGCGACGTAGCCGAGACGGACACGCAGGAGAGGACGACATGGCGAGACTACCGTTACGACTCGTTATCGCGGGCGCCGCGATCGGCGCGCTCGGGCCGGCGATTCCGCCGGGGGCGGCGGCGCAGGAACCGGCCTATACCCCGGTCACCGACGAGCGGCTGCAATCGCCGTCCGACGACGACTGGCTGATGTACCGCCGCACCTACGACAGCTGGGGCTACAGCCCCCTCGACCAGATCACGACCGACAACGTCGCCAATCTGGAGCCGGTGTGGTCGTTGTCCACCGGCGTTACGTCGGGCCACGAGTCGCCGCCGGTGGTCAACGACGGCATCATGTTCGTCACCACCCCGGAAGATCGGGTGATCGCGGTGGACGCCCGGACCGGGGATCAGCTCTGGCTGTACCAGCGGCAGTTCCCCGAGGACATGAGCCATCCCCACCGGACCAACCGCGGCGTCGGCCTCTACGGCGACAAGGTCTACTACACGACCCACGACGCGTTCGTGGTCGCGCTCGACGCGGTGACCGGCGAGCTCGCGTGGGAAGCCGAGGTGGCCAACTACCGCACGGGGTACTACATGACCATGGCGCCCCTCGTGGCCAACGGCAAGATCCTGGTCGGGGCGTCGGGCGGCGAGCGGGGCATCCGGGGGTTCGTGGCCGCGTATGACGCCGAGTCGGGCGAAGAGGTGTGGCGGTCGCACACGATCCCGGGTCCGGGCGAACCCGGCAACGAGACGTGGCCGGGCGACACGTGGCGCACCGGCGGCGCCTCCATCTGGATCACCGGCTCGTTCGACCCCGAGCTCAACCTCACCTACTGGGGGACGGGCAACCCGGGCCCCTGGATCGGCGACCAGCGCCCGGGCGACAACCTCTATACCAACTCGGTCGTCGCCTTCGACGCCGACACCGGCGAGTTGAAGGGGTACCACCAGTACCACTGGAACGGCTCGTGGGACTGGGACGAGGTCTCGGCCCCGCTGCTGATCGACGTCCCCCGCGACGGCCGCACCATCCCGACCCTGGTGCACCCCGCCCGCAACGGCTATCTCTGGATGCTCGAACGCGGCGCGGACGCCATCACCTTCGTCGACGCCCAGCCCTACGTGGACCAGAACGTGTTCACGGCAATCGACCCCGTGACGGGCCGGCCCGAGTACGACTCGGAACGCAAGCCCGGCACCAACCGGCCGGCCACCTTCTGCCCCTCGCTGTGGGGCGGCAAGGACTGGCCCCCGGCCGCCTACAGCCCGCAGACCGGCTACCTCTACATCCCCGCCAACGAGAACCTCTGCTCCACCATGGTCGGCCGCGAGGTCGAGTACGTCCCCGGCCAGGGGTTCACCGGCGCCACCTCCCAGGTCTTCGTGGCGGACGGCGCAGACCATCTCGGCGAACTGCAGGCCTGGGACCTCTCGACCGGCGAGCAGGTGTGGACCCACGAGTTCCCCGAATCGCAGAACTGGGGCCCGATCCTCACCACCGGCGGCGGCCTCGTCTTCGCCGGCGGCACCCACGACCGCTACTTCCGGGCGTTCGACGCGGCCACCGGCGAGATCCTGTGGGCACAGCGGACGAACTCGGGGGTCATCGGCGTCCCGTCGTCCTACGCGGTCGACGGTGTCCAGTACATCGCCGTCCAGTCCGGGTGGGGGGTCGACGCGGCGGGCATGCAGCGCGCGGTCAACCTGCACCTGGAACGCAACGTCCAGGTGCCGCAGGGCGGCGTCGTCTGGGTCTTCGCGTTGGGCGAGTAGTAGTTCTACGCCCCGAGAGCCCGTGGCAGAAGCCCCGCGCGGCGGTTCACCACGGGTTCCAGAAACGCCGGGGAACACCCGCGAGGTCCGCCGAGATGGCTCGGCGGACCTCGCGGCAACGGCTCGCACCCACCCTTGCGGCGGGCCTCACATGCCGGAAACGCGGCCGGCGATGCGGTAGCAGTGGAAGATGATGTGCCACCCGAGCGCCACCACCGCGAGCCAGGCCACCCAGTAGTAGTCGCCGGGAATCCCGAGGTTGCCGCCGTAGAAGGGCGTCGCGTGCTCGTTGAGCATCGCCCACAGCAGCGGCAGCGACATGTAGGTGTTGTGCTTGGAGCGCAGCCCGGCGAGGGCCGGATCGGCGGGGTCCGGGGCCTTGCCGGCCTTCACCGCGGCGATTATCCGCTGCTGCGCCGGCCAGATGCGGAACCACACGTTGAACGCCATCATCGTCCCGAACATCGCGCCGGTGTGGATGAGGACCGAGCGCGGCGGGAACCCGCCCACGTCCACGAACATCCAGACGACGACCGCGAGCAGCACGAACGAGACGATGGTGGCGGCGCGGACGTTCGACTTGAGCCCGCTCTTCCAGAGCGCGTCGTAGCCGAAGACGGCCAGGAAGGTCAAGGCGATCATCGCGATCGCGCCCGCCCCCCAGCTCGCGTCGACCTCGATTGCCAGGCGGCCGTGGTAGAAAACCAGGAGCATCAGGAGGACCCCGGTGATCCAGGTCCACGCGGCGCCCCAGCGGAACCAGTACAGGGCCCGGGGCATGAGCTCCGGCACGACCTTCTGCTTCGTCGGCCCGTCGAGCTTCGCGGCCATCTGGCCGTTCACGAAATTGAAGAAGTAGAGGTGCCCGATCCAGATGATCCCCACGAACACGTGGAGCCACCGGAAGATGAACTGCAGGCTTTCCATCATGGTCGTTCCTCCCCTCTCGTTGCGGCACAGGTAGAGACTTCGGCGATTCTACGCCTTGGGGTGCGCCCTCCGCGACAATAGTTCGCGCTGGTTCGCGCCGCTCGACGCGTCCGGCACGGCGGCGCTACCCGGTCCAAGCCGGCAGCCCCGGAGCCCATGGCGAAGGCCCCGCTGGGCTCGGCGTCTCAACAGGACGGCGCCTGCGGCTACTCGATGGCCCCGTAGACGAGGGTCTGGAACTCGCGCTCCAGGTCGTAGGCGGCGAACGGCACGAACTGGGTCCAGACCATGCCGATGAGCTCGGCCTCGGGGTCGATCCAGAAGAAGGTGTTGGCGGCCCCCGCCCAGCGGAAGACACCGTTGTTGTCGGGCTCGGGCGAAGCGTCCTCGTCGACCATGACCGCGAACCCGAGCCCGAAGCCGTAGCCGGGGCTGAGGAACGTCCCCAGCTCGATCGGGACCAGCGCGTCCGGGAGGTGGTTCGAGCGCATCTTGGCGACGGTCTCCGGCGCGAGGATGCGGACGCCGCCGAGGCTCCCCCCTTCGAGCAGCATCTGGGCGAACCGGATGTAGTCGGACGCGGTCGAGGTCAGGCCGCCGCCGCCCGAGGGAAACGCCGGCGGGCGCGTGTACTGGCCGTCCGCCGGCGAGTCGGCGACCACGAGCCCGCCGCCCATCCTCGCGTAGTTCGCCATGAAGCGGCCGCGCTTCTCCTCGGGCACCCAGAAGGCGGTGTCGTCCATGCCGAGCGGATCCAGGATGCGCGCCTCGACGAACACGTCGAAGGGCTGGCCCGAGGCGACCTCCACGACGCGGCCCAGGATGTCGGTCGACACGCTGTAGTTCCACCGCGTTCCCGGGCTCGCGAGCAGCGGCAGCTCGGCCACCCGGCGCGCGAAGTCGTCGAGCCCCTCGGCGAGACGGAGCGGGTTCGCCTGGTTGTAGAGGCGGTCGACGGCGGAGTCACCGAAGAGCCCGTAGGTGAGCCCCGCCGTGTGCGTCAGCAGGTGCTCGACGGTGATGGGACCGTCGGCCGCCACGCGGTCGCCGCCATCGCCCAGGACCTTCACGCCGGCGAACTCGGGCACGAACTTCGAGACCGGGTCATCGAGCGCGACCTTGCCTTCCTCGACCAGGATCATCACCGCGACGCTCGTCACCGGCTTGGTCATCGAGTAGATGCGGAAGATGTCGTCCCGCTCCAGGGGGTCGCCGGTCGCTGTGTCGCGCGTCCCGACCGCCCCCCAGTGGACGACCTGCCCCCGGCGCGCCACCATCGTCATCACCGCGGCCAGCCGGCCGTCGTCGACGTAGGCCTGCACGGCCGGGACGATGCGGTCCAGCCCGTCGGCGGACATCCCGACCGCGCCGGGGTTGGCGACCGGCAGCCCGGCGTGCGCCCCGGTGTCGTCCTGCCCGGACGACTGCGCGAGCGCCGCCGGAACGAACGCCGCAGCCGCAACCACCCCGGCGAGCCCGACCGCGATACCCGCGGATTGACGAGTCATGAACGTCTCCCTCCTTCTCACGAACCTGTCTTCACCCTGGAACCGACCCACGCTGCACGCCTGCGGAACCGCCTGAGCATGGTACCCCCTGTCGGCGCGAGGCGCCACGGCGCAGACTCCTGGCAGCCCGTGGCAGAACCCCGCGTCGCACAGAGACCGGCGAGGCGCCAGGATGCATCGCCGGTCGAATGCAGCGGTGCCTCTTGCCCGGGCTGCTAGCGCGACCCTACGGTCGCGTTGGAAGTTTCGCTGGCGCGAACTTCTACGGCGCAGGCTCCTAGCGCACACCCAACAGGATCTCCGTCGTCAACTGGTCCAGCCGTTCGTAGGACAGCTCCCGCGCCCCCAGCGCCGCCCGGTCGAAGCGGTGGGTCCGGAGGGCGGCCGCGGCGGCCGGGCTGAAGCTCCCGACCCCGGGGGCGGCCTGGGAGGTCTCGGCGAGGCCGGCGAGCAGGGCCCCGATCTCGGGATCGGCGTGCCACCGCGCCGCTTTCTCCTTCAGGATGAGATAGGTGCGCATGCAGCCGCGCGCGAAGTCCTTGACGCCATCGATGCCCTCGGTGCGGTAGGCGTGGGCGTCGAAGTGGCGGGGGCCGTCATAGCCGACCTCCTCCAGGAACTTCACCAGCCAGAACGCGGCCTTCGGGTTCGCGGCGCCGAAACGGAAGTCCTGGTCGTAGCGGCCGATGACCTGGTCGTTCAGGTCGATGTGGAAGAGCTTCCCCGCCTCCCACGCCTGCGCGACGGCATGGGTCATGTTCAGCCCGGCCATGTGCTCGTGGGCGACCTCGGGATTGACCCCCACCAGCTCCGGGTGGTCGAGGGTCGGAATGAACCCGAGATAGGCGCCGGTGGTCGGGAAGTAGTTGTCGCTCCGCGGCTCGTTCGGCTTCGCCTCGAGCGCGAAGCGATAGTCGTACCCGTTGGCGACCGAGTACTCGCACAGGAAGTTCACCGCCTCGCGGAACCGCCGGACGGCGTCGTCGGGGCGCCGGCAGCCGTCGGTCTCGGTCCCCTCGCGCCCGCCCCACATGACGAAGATCTTCGCGCCCAGCTCGGCCCCGAGGTCCATCGCCCCCATCGCCTTCTGCACCGACAGGGCCCGCACCGCGGGGTCGTTGGCGGTGAACGCGCCGTCCTTGAAGGCGGGGTCGGTGAACAGGTTCGTGGTGGCCATCGGCACGACCAGCCCGTGGTCCCGGCACGCCTGCCGGAACTCGCGCACGAGGCGGTCGCGCTCGGCCGCCGTGGCGTCGATGGGCACGAGGTCGTTGTCGTGCAGGTTCACCCCCCACGCGCCCACCTCGCCCAGCAGCGCGACGAGCTGTACGGGAGTCAGCCGCGGGCGGACCGGCTCGCCGAAGGGGTCGCGGCCGGGGTTGCCGACCGTCCACAGGCCGAACGAGAACTTGTGCTCCGGGCGCGGAGCGTAGGCGTCGTCAGACATGATTCATCACCGTCACCGTCTCCGGGCGTGGAGCGCGGGCGCCGTCGGACGTGGTTCATCCCGTCACGGTCAAACGTCGCGGGTCAATCGCCGACCCGCGGGGAACCCGGCAGTCTCTCGGGTCGATGTCCTCGCCCTCAGTCCCCCCGTCGACCCGCGGAAGCGTCCCGCGCCCCGCCTTCACGCGCCGGCCTCCGGATGCAGCGCCCCGTACAGCGTGCGGAAGCGGCGGTACTGCCGGTCGAGGGCCTCCATCGCGGTGGGCTCCGGCGCCACGGTCCCCGCCACCCGGACCGCGCACGCGCACGCCTCGTCCACCGAGGCCCAGACCCCCGCCCCGACCCCCGCGAGCAGCGCCGCGCCGTAGGCGGCGCCCTCTTCCGCCGCCAGCACCTCGACGGGCTGGCGGTACGCGTCGGCCTGAATCTGGCGCCACAGCCGCGACCGCGCGCCGCCGCCGCCGAGGCGTATGCGGGTCGCCGGCACCCCCATCTCGTCGAAGATGGTGAGGCTGTCGCGCAGGCTGAAGGCGACGCCTTCAAGCACCGCGCGGATCACGTGGGCCCGGCCGTGCGCGGCGGACAGCCCCACCAGGGCTGCCCGCGCCTGCGGATCGAGATGCGGCGTCCGCTCGCCCATCAGGTAGGGCGCCCACAGGACCCCGTCGGCGCCCGGCGGCGCCTGGGCCGCCTCGGCGCACAGGCGGTCGTAGGGGTCGCCCGTCGCGTCCGGGCCGCCGGCGCCGAGGGTGTCGCGCAGCCAGCGCAACGACAGCCCCGCGCCCTGCGTGACCCCCATGACGTGCCAGCGGTCCGGAACCGCGTGACAGAAGGTGTGCACCCGCCCGCGGGGGTCGCGCGCCGGCCGGTCCGTGGCCGCGAACACCACGCCGGAGGTCCCGATGGTGGCGCTGACCGTACCGGGGCCCACGATGCCCATGCCCACCGCCCCCGCCGCCTGATCTCCCCCGCCGGCCACGACCGGGGTCCCGACGGCGAGGCCGGCGGCCTCGGCCCCCGCGGGGACGAGACGGCCGGTGACCGCCGGCCCTTCGTGGGCCAGGGGCAGGCTGGCCTCGTCGATCCCCACCTGCCCGAGCAGCTCCCGCGACCAGCGCCGGCGCGCCACGTCGAAGAGCAGGGTCCCGGAGGCGTCCGCCACGTCGGTGGCCCGCTCGCCCGTGAGGCGCCACCGGACGTAGTCCTTGGGCAGCAGCACCGTCCGCACGCGCTCCCATTGCGCCGGCTCCTCGTCGCGCACCCACAGCAGCTTGGGGAGGGTGAACCCGGTTAGGGCGGGATTGCTGACCAGCTCGATCAGGCGCGCCGCGCCGACCTCGCGGGTGAGCCGCCGGCACTGGGCGTCGGTCCGCTGGTCGCACCAGATGATCGCGGGGCGCACCACCGCTCCCGCCCCGTCGAGCAGCACCGCGCCGTGCATCTGCCCCGACAGCCCGACGGCCCGGATGGCGCCGGGCGCCGTCCCCCCGGCGGCCAGGGCGGCCCGGATGGCCGCCTGCGACGCGCGCCACCAGTCGCCGGGGTGCTGCTCGGCCCAGCCGGTGCGGGGCGAGTCGAACGCCGCGTGCGGCTCGGTGGCCGTCGCGATCACCGATCCGTCCGCCTCGACGATCGTCGCGCGCGACCCGCCGGTTCCGACATCGAGTCCCAGCACCGCCATCGGCCTCCTAGGATACCCCGGCCGGACAGCACCGATCGGACCGCGCGCCATCGCTCTCCACAGCGAGAAAACGCGGTACCATGAGGGCACGGAAGACACCGACAGCGGAAAGGACGTGGCACCGTGCGACACGCAGATCTGTTCGTCGTCCTCGCAGCGGCTCTCTCGCTCTTCGCCGGCCCGCCTCCGGCCGCGGCGCAGAGCGCACCGGCCCGGATCCTCTATCTCACGCAATCCGCTGCGTTCGCGCATCCGGTGCTTCCGCATTCCGAAGCGGTCTTCACGCGCATCGCGAAGGAGTCGGGCGTCCTCGACCTCACCGTCTCCCACGACGCCTCGAGCCTGTCAGCGGACACCCTCGCCGAGTACGACGCGGTCGTCTTCTTCACGACCGGCGAGCTGCCCATGGACGCCGCGCAGAAGGCGGCGCTGCTCGCGTGGGTGCGCGGCGGCGGCGCATTCGTCGGGGTGCACAGCGCCACCGACACCTTCTACGAGTGGCCGGCGTATCTCCCGTTGATCGGCGGCTACTTCGACGGCCACCCCTGGCATCAGGAGGTCACCGTGCAGGTCGAGAACCCGCACCATCCCGCCACCCGGCACCTCGGCCGGTCCTTCCGCATCCACGACGAGATCTACCAGCACCGCGACTGGTCCCGCGACAACGTCGACGTGCTGCTCAGTCTCGACGTCGAGTCGGTGGACATGAACGCGCGCAACATCCGGCGCGCCGACCGCGACTTCGCCCTCGCCTGGACGCGGGAGGAGGGCGCCGGCCGCGTCTTCTACACCGCGCTGGGCCACCGTCCCGAGGTGTGGGACGACCCGCGCTTCCAGACCCACCTCCTGCAGGGCATCGCCTGGGCCATCGGCGCCCCCGCGACCACCGATGACGTGGCTGCCAACGCCCTGACCGCCGAGGAGCGGGCCGACGGCTGGAAGCTGCTGTTCGACGGCGAGAGCCTCGCGGCGTGGCGCGGCTACAAGCGGGACGGCGTGCCCGACGGGTGGCAGGCGGTCGACGGCGCCCTCGCCCGGGTCGGCCGCGGCGGCGACCTCGTCACCGTCGAGCAGTTCGCCGACTTCGAGCTGCGGTTCGACTGGAAGGTGGAGGAAGGCGGCAACAGCGGCGTGATGTTCCGAGTCGCGGAAGGCGACGGCCCGCCGTGGCACACCGGACCCGAGTTCCAGATCCTGCACAACGCCGGCCACGCGGACGGGCGCGCCCCCATCACCTCGGCCGCCAGCAACTACGCCGTCCACCCGCCGGCCCGCGACGTCACCCTGCCCGTCCGCCACTGGAACACCGCCCGCCTGCTCGTCCGCGGCGCCCACGTCGAGCACTGGATGAACGGCGAGAAGCTGCTGGAGTACGAGCTGGGCCGTCCCGACTGGGAGGAGCGGATGCTGGCCAGCAAGTTCGCCGCCATTCCCCGCTACGGCCGCGAGACCCGCGGGCACATCGCCATTCAGGACCACGGCGACCCCGTCGCCTTCCGCAACATCAAGATCCGCCGGCTGGACGCGAACTGACCGTCGTCAGTCCACCCTTGACGCTCCGGCGCGGGCCGCAGGCAGGGGCCGGAAAGAGGCAGGGACACCATGACCGTCAGGGACATCGTGGTCGTCAGCACGGTTGCGACGCTTCTGGCCTTGACGCCCGGGCTTGCGGCAGCCCAGACGGCGGACACCCCGCGAACCGCGTGGGGCGACCCCGATCTGGGCGGCATCTGGGACTACCGCTCCCTCACGCCGATGTCGCGGCCGCGGGCGTTCGTGGACAAGGCGGTGCTCACCGAGGAAGAGTCGGCCGCATTCTTGCGACAACAGCTCGCGTTCTACGAGGCGCTCGACGATGGAGTACGTCCCCACAGCGGCCTCTCCCAGTTCGGCGGCGACGGACGTGGTCACTGGGAGGGCGACACGCTCGTCGTCGAGTCGTCCCACTTCGACGGCGAGCTGACGATGATCGGCACAGAGCCGCAGCGTCTGACAGAGCGCTTCACACGCGAGGGCGACACGATTCAGTACGAGTTCACCGTCGACGATCCCGACCTCTGGGAGACGGCCTGGACCGCGCGGGTGCCGATTCGAAAGACCGACGGCCCCGTGTTCGAATACGCCTGTCACGAGGGCAACTACGCCGTCGTCAACATGCTCTCGATCGCACGGGCCGAGGACCGCGCGGCGGCCGCCGGGTCACGATGAGGACCGTCGCATGCGAGTGACGCCAGCCATGGGCTGCCGGCTCTTGCCGGGCACTCCCGTCCGCGACCCTCTGGATCCGTTCAGGGAAGCCCGCCCATGCACGAGATCCGCCTGACGCTCCGCGTCCCGCGGTGGATGCATGGAGGGTCGATCCCAACCGGCGCCGGTATCGCAGCGGGGTTCGTCGCGCTCAATCTGCTGCTGTTCATCCCCCTCTATCTGCTCGTCTCGCAAGAGAACGACTTCTGGCCGTTCTTTCCATCGGAACATCCTCGGGGGCCGTACGACTGGGGATGGTCCGGACTCGGACGCAGCACGTACGAGTACGCCCTGCAGTTGTTCGTCCGGCGCGGCAACAAGGACGTCTTTCGGGTCAGCTCGGACTGGGTCTTCATCTTCTCGTCATTGATTCTCGCCAGCCGATTCGCCGGCCGATGGCGGCCGACCGCGGTGCCGCTCGCGTGGTTCGCCTACGTCGTCCTGTTTACGTTCATGGCGTACAGCGGCTTCATTCACGCACTCTTCGACCGCCCCGCCACGCTGCTCGACGACGTTCTCATGCTCGAGAGCGCGTGGATTTTCGTGCGCGACACCTGGGGATTGACGGACGTCCTGTACGCCGTCGCACTCCTGGCCGCGGTCGGCGGATTCGGGATGCTGGTGGCGCGGTATCTCAGGGCCGTCTGGTGCTGGGGCGCCGGTCTCGACCCGCGGCGCGTGGCCGCCGGATGGGTGCTCCTCAACGCTCTACTGCGTGCTGTCGCTGTCGTGGTTCGGCGTACTGCGCGAGGACCCGATGATTCAACTCCAGGCAAAGCACGCCTACTCCAATTGGCAGCGATCACAGGACGTGCTGGCCACCGTCGCGGCGCTGAACGATTCGGCCGTGCCGGCGGCGGCCGGTCTGGCCGAGACGATGCCCTTGCGCCGCCCCGACATCTTTCTCTTCGGCGTCGAGTCGTATGGCGCGGCACTGTGGGCCGACGACGACTACCTCGTCGCGCGACAAGGACTGATGCGCCGGGTGCAGAGCGAGCTTGACGCACTGCGACTCCCGATGTTCACCCGCTTCGCAACCGCGCCGGTGAACGGCGGCGGTTCCTGGATGAGCACGGCGTCGGCGTTGAGCGGGATGCAGATCGGCAGCCATTCGACGTACCGGGCCTGGAAGCGCATGGCTCGTCGCTATCCTCACCTGATCTCGTACCTGAAGCGCCACGGTTATTACACGCTGGCCGTTCAGCCCGGCGCCACGTGGGCAGAGGACCTGTACGGCTATGACGACGTGATCATTCGGCCGGATTTCTCGTACGACGGTTTCCTGTACGGTTTCGGTCACGTGCCGGACCAGTGGGCTCTGGAGTACGCGTTCACCAACCACTGGAGCCGGCGCCCGCACCCCCGGCTGTTTCACTTTTCGACCGTGTCCACACACTTTGCCTGGGAGCCCCCGCCCCGGATTACCGAGGACGTTGCCGAGCTCGAAGACCCGCAACCCTCGTTCATCGAGACCCGGCCGGACTATGTGGCGCTCGCGCTGACGGTTCCCCAGGGTTGGAAGCGGAACTACTTCGTAACCATCGCCTATGAATGGGAGCTGCTGCTCGCGGCGTTCCGGCATCGCATCGAACCCGGATTCATCGCCCTGATTTTCGGCGACCACCAACCGCCGTTCATCGCGGACGGGCACGGTGACAGCGACGTCGCCTTTCATGTCGTGACCGACATTCCCGCTCTCTCGGGACCGCTGGCCGCGGCAGGCTTCGCAGTTGGAGGGGACGTTGCCTGGCGGCCCGCTGCGTCGACGGAGTTCCGGATGGAGGCCCTCTATCCGTTCCTGTTGAGTCTGCTGTCCGCGGAAGCCGGGGACCCCCTCGATTACAGCCCGACGGGCATCGCGGTCCCGGAACTGCCGACGTGGTAGCACGAGGCATGACCGGGAGTGACAGCCGGGTTTGTCCGCGGTAGTCGCCCTGCTCTCGCGCCAGACGAACAGCCGTCTGGCTCGCCTCGTCACGACGGATTCGAGACGGAGCAGGGTCCCGGATTCTTCCCGGGGGCCGGGGGCTGCTTCCACGGCTGCGCGATGCGGTTGGCGAGGCCGGCACGCGCCGGAATTCCTGACCGGTGAGTACCATCCATCCCCACATCCTCTTGCCAAGGTCAGTCCCCGGGCAGGTCCAGAACATCCAGCAGCGCTTGTCCCACCTTCGCCATCACGCGCGGTCTCACTCGGGCGAGCGGCCCCCGGACCAGTCGGCGATTGTCGATAGCGCGGAGCTGATCGACCAAGACGTCCGAGTCTCGCTGGAGATCGCCCGTCGCGGAGATCCGGATACGGAGCGGTTCGGCGTCATCCACCAAGCGTGTCGTGAGCGGCGCGACCAGGGTCGACGGATGCCCCGCATCGAGCAGCGCCTGCGCCTGCACGACCAGCACCGGCCGGGTCTTCCCGGGCTCGGTTCCCCGCCGCGGATTGAGGTCCGCGACCCAGACCTCGCCTCGATCAGGCATCGATGTCCCGTTCGATGGCGTCGAATTCGGCATTGACCCGCATGCTGTCCTGCCGGACACGACCGGAGGCGGCCCGGAGCCGCTCCGCACGCAGAACGGCGCGCGTGTCGCGGTTCATGCGCTCCAACGCTCGGCGAATGTACTCGGCGCGCGACAGGCGCAGCGCCGCGGCACACTGGCCGGCGGTTTCAAGCAGCCGCTCCGGGAGCTTCAACGAGATGGCGTGCATGGCTATTTTTAACCGGTATTCAGTTCGAATATCAAGATCTCATACGCCAGGACATGGATGAGGTGTCCATTCATTCGGCTCGCGGCGGCCCCCCCGAGAGGGTGCTCTCGGCCAAGGCTGCCTTGATCGGACGAGCACGAGCCGCCGTCATGACAGGCGGGAGAGCAGGTCGTCGCCGTCGTCGCACGCGACGATCCGGTCAGAGGCCTCGGCAAGGCGGTCGGGGTCCTCAATGCCGGCCAGGAGCTCGGCCGTCCGCTCCGCAGTGAGCGGATCGAACTTCTGCGCGGCGAGCCGACCGAGAAGAGTCCGTTCGCGAGCGATGCCCTCGGCGCGCCCCTGCGTGAGTCCCTCCGCGCGGCCCGTCCGAAGCCCGGCCTCGTGGGCCTGCCGGCGGTGGCGGCCGAGCTGCAGATCGTCGTCGGGGGTGGTGCCCTCGCGTTCGCCGAGGCGTCGGCCCACCCGGGTCAGGTCGGCCAGGGTGCGCGGGCTGAGGCGGCTCTCGTTCAACGCGGCGTGGATCTGCGCGGCCGTCCAGGTGGGAAACGCCCGGCTCTCGCCGGCGATCCGGAAGCGGCCCTTCTCCAGCGCGTAGATGGTCAGGCCCGGCCGCAGGCCGCGCGGCCGGCTCGGCGACGGGGCGTCGGGCGTGTCCACCCACACCTCGGGAAACCCCCAGGCCTCGTAGACGGGCAGCTTGTTGCGCCGGACGTCGGTGGTGTGATCCACTTCGAGTAGCACGTCCGGCAGGGGGTCTTCGCCCTTCACGATGGCGGGATCGCGCGGCACCCAGGCCTCCCGGTCCAGGTAGATCGTCTGGTCCGCCACCAGCACCTGCCACGGCCGTCCGTCCCGGTCCCGCTCCATGAGATAGACCGCCCCGGCGCATCGGATGCGCGACCCGCGCTCCAGGGAGATGCGGGTCAGGAGCTCGCTCAGGAGGTGCGGGGGAACCTCGTGGACGGGGCCGGCGTCGCGCAGGACCCACGCGGTCCCCGGGTCGGCCGACCAGTACTCGATGCGCCCTTCGTAGGTCCACACGTCTTCCCACGTCGGCAGCGAGACGGGGTCGCAGCCGGGAAAGTCCGGGTCCGCGGTCGGCGCCGGCGCGTTGGGCCTGACGGCGCGTTCGGCGCGTGCGATTGCGGGGGGAATCGATGCGGCCATGTCGCATTGTGTCATATTCAACCCACGAGCCTGGGCGCACGCCCGCCGCGGGCCGGAGCCGTCCGCTCCCGCCGCCGCGACGGATCGCCGTCGCGCTCTTCCCGACGGTCGACAGGGCAAGGAATAGTAGGAGGACTCTCTCTCATCGGCGAGGCAGCTGCGGAGCGTTCCTCATGATTCGCCGGGTGTCCCTCCCTCCTGGACATGGTGCGGCTTCAGCGCCGTTTCCCCGCGTCGACGGGGAGCGTCGCGACCGGGCACGTCGGCCAGGTCAGGAGTCTGCGCGGGAGAACGGGGCGGACTCCCGGACTACGCGAGGGGGGTATAGGAGCCGGCGATGGCCTGGTGGGTCTTCTCGGCCAGATCGCGGTAGTCGGCCGCGGCGATGGGCGGGGATACGACGACGTCCACCTCGATGCGGCGGTGATGGAGCAGCCGCCAGACGTGAGGGAAGAACGGCATGTCGCCGTACCAGCAGATGCGGTCCCGGTTCCCGGGTCCGACGGGAACCGAATCCAGGGTCCGGTAGTTCAGGGTCAGGGGCAGCACGGGAGTCCCCGCGGCGGTGCCGGCCTTGAACAGGGGGCTCTTGAAGGCCCGGACGGCGGTGCCGTCGCCGGCCGCGGCCTCCGGGAACAGGGTCACGGGGACGCCGCTCTCGAGCAGGGCGGCGATGGCCCGGATCTCCTGCACGAGCCTTCTCCGGTTCTTCCGGTCCACGAAGAAGCAGAGCGCGAGACGGCAGACGTGACCGAGAAAGAGGGTCCCGTGCATCTCCCGGGACGTGATGAACGTCGAGGGAAGCAGGGCCCCGTGAACCAGGATGTCCAGGTAGGACAAGTGGTTGACCGCGTAGAGATACGTCCGGCGCGGGGCAATGTGATGCGCGTTCCTGAGGGTGACCCGGATTCCCCAGTGCCGCAGGAAGGCCCGGCAGCCGAGGGAGGTGACCCGGTTGGCGTAGCGCAGGGACGCACGGGGGAACCATCGCGCCAGGCAGACCCCGAAGGTCTGCCCGAACGCGAAGGTGAGGACGATGATTCCCCCGCCGATCAGCTTGAGCAGGGCCCTGAAGGACGTCACGGGACCGCGACGCTTTCCGGGCTACGGCAGGGCGAACACGAAGATGTTGTTGCCGTTGCTCGGCTGCAGCTCCGGGGTCAGGCGCATGTTGTCGCGCGAGCTCAGCGACGATCCGGTGCTGGTGACGACGTACTGCTTGCCGTCGACCGCGTAGGTGATCGGGAAGCCGGTGACCGACGTCCCGAGATTGATCTCCCACAGCGACTCGCCGGTCTCCTGGTCGATGGCCCGGAACCGGCCGTTGCCGTCGCCACCGAAGACGAGCCCGCCGCCGGTCGCGATGAGCGAGGTGGTGCCGGCCCGCTGCTCGTAGATCCAGGCGGTGTTCCCGGTCTCGGCCGAGATCGCATACACCGCGCCGACCTGGTCGGTGCCCGGGGCAATCTGCTGGCGCTGGGCGAGGTTGTAGAGCGTCAGCCCGCCCTCGGTCGTCGCCATCATGCGCGCGCACACGTTGCGCAGGGGGTAGTACATCAGGCCGGTGAGGGGGCTGTAGGCGCCGGCCTCGTGGTCCTTGCCGCCGGTCACGAAGCTCGGACAGATCAGCATCTCCTGCCCCTCGCGCTCGAAGACGAGCTCGGCGTTCTCGGTGACCGCCCCGGTCGCGCCGTCGATGCCGCTGACCACGTTCTGGGCGGTGGTCGGCATGGCCCAGAGGAACTCGCCGGTGGCCCGGTCGAGGGTGTAGACGATGCCGGTCTTGCCGGGAATGCCGGTGATGACCTTCCGGACCTCGCCCGACTGCAGCCGCGGGTTGATCCAGGGCACGACGGACGGGTCCGGCGCCACCGCCGTGTCGACGAGCAGCCGCTCGAACGGATGGTCGAGATCCCAGTGGTCGTTCAGGTGCTGGTAGTACCAGACGATGTCGCCGGTGTCGGCGTCGAGGGCGAGGGTCGAGTTGTGGTACAGGTGCTTCAGGTCGGTCCCGCCGATCATGAACTTCGGCGCCGGCGAGGTGACCGACGTACCCACGTAGACGAGGTTCAGCTCGGGATCGAAGCTCGGGACCATCCACGAGCCGACGTGCTTCCGCTCCTCGAAGGGGACGCTGCCCCAGCTCTCGTTGCCGGGCTCGCCGGGGCCGGGGATGAGCCGGCGGCGCCACAGCTCTTCGCCGGTGGCGGCGTCGTGGGCCACGATCACACAGGCGTGGGGACCGCCCTTGGGCGCGCAGCTCCGGCCCGACACGACCTTGCCGTTGGCCACGATGGGACCCGAGGTCTGGTTGGCGGGATGCACCCGGTAGTCGAGGACCTGCGTCTCCCAGACCAGCTCGCCGGTCTTCGCGTCGAGCGCGAACATGTAGTCGTCGCCGCTCGTGTCGATGATCAGGTTGCCGTGGATGGCCAGGTTGCGATTGGTGTCGGTGAGGCTGCCGATCATGTACTCGGCGAGGTCGTCCGGCCGGTCGCGGCGGTACTCCCAGATGAGGTCGCCGGTCACCGCGTCGAGGGCCTGGATGACGTCCCGCGGGTTCGGCATGTACATCACGCCGTCGTAGACGAGCGGGGTGCCCTGCTGCAGCCCCGGCCCCAGCGCCCGCGTCCACACCATGCGGATGTCGCCGATGTTCTCGCGATCGATCTGGTCGAGGGGGCTGTAGCCCCACGTGTCCAGCGTGCGCCGCCACATCAGCCAGTCGTCCGGATCCGGGTCCTGCAGCATGGCGTCGGTGACCGGGACGAAGTCGGCCGAGGTCTGCGCGTGGACGGCGGCCGGGAACCCGGGCGGCGCCAGCAGCGCGAGGGCGACGATGGACGACGAGACAAAGCGGCGTGCGTGCATGGCTGCTCCTTGACGAGGTACGGGCCGGACGCGGTCACTCCGGAAGCGCGAAGACGTAGAGCGCGTTGCCGGTCCGGGCCTGATGAATCTCCGAGTTCAACGTGGCTGTCAATCCCCTGAAAATGCCGAGCCCGGTCGGCACCGCGACGAACTGCCGCCCGCCGGCCGAGTACGTGATCGGGTAGCCGTGCACCGCGTGGCCGAGACGGGTCTCCCACAGCACCTCGCCGGTGCCCACGTCCAGCGCGCGGACCTGGCGGTCGGCGTCGCCGACGAAGACCAGCCCCCCCGCGGTCGTCAGGGCCGACGTCAGGAACACCGCGCGCTGCTCGCGGCTCCACAGCTCTTCCATGGTGCGGACGTCGTACGCCGCGAGCTTGCCGATGTTGCCGCCGGTGCCCGGCATCTCGAGAATCTCGGGCAGCGCCGCCTCGCCGCCGCCGCCGTCGATCATCTCCACCGGGAGACCGGTCATCGTCATGCACATCTGGTGCAGGGGGATGACGAGGGCGCCGGTCTCCGGATGGTAGGCGGTAGCCTGCCAGTTGTGTCCGCCGTACAACCCCGGACACGCCGGCACCTTGTCGCCCACGCCGGCCTCGCGGATGTCCCGCCGGTAGGTCACCCGCCCCGTCTCGCGGTCGATCGACTCGAAGATGTCCTGGAACACGGTCTCCCGCAGGTCGACGAAGCCACCGGTCCGGCGGTCGAGCTTCCAGAGAATGCCGTCCTTCCCGATGGTGAACAGCAGCTCCCGGCCGTCGACGTCTATCAGCACCCGCTCGTAGACGCTGTCCATGTCCAGGGTCTCCCCCGGCACATGCTGGAAGTACCACTCGACCTGCCCGCTACGCGGATTCAGGGCGAGGGTCGAGTTGGTGTACAGGGCGTCGTTCCGGGTCGACATGCCGCGGCTCGCGGCCACCCACGGCTTCGCCTGCGCGGTGCCGATGTAGAAGAGGTCCAGCCCCGGGTCGTAGCTGCCGGGGATCCACGTGTCGCCGCCGGCCCGCAGATGCGGCGGCACGTCTCCCCACGAGCCGCTGTTCGGGTCGCCGGGCAGGGCGATGGTGGACGTTCGCCACAGCTCGCGGCCGGTGTCGGGGTCGTGGCCGGTGATGAAGCAGGTCTCGTCCTTGTAACGCTGGCACCCGTTGATGCCGCTCACCACCACGCCGTTGGCGACGATCGGACCGCCGAACTGCATGAAGCCCTGGGTGTAGTCCGCCTTGACGGTCTCCCACACCCGATCGCCGGTGCGGGCGTCGAGGGCCACCAGCCGCGCGTCGTAGGTCGCGAGAAACACCTTGTCCCGGTAGAGCCCCAGGGTGCGGGTCGCCCCGTAGCGCGCGGCGCCCTCCGGCAAGGGATGGCGATACTCCCACAGCACGTCGCCGGAGCTCGCGTCGAGAGCCTGGACCACGTTGCCGGGATGGGCGAGAAACATCACCCCGTCGTGCACGAGGGGAGTGGTCTGGCTGTTTCCGTCCTCGACCGCGATGGCCCAGGCGAGCCGCAGGCCGCCGACGGTGTCGCGGTCGATCTGGTCGAGGGGACTGTAGCCGTGGTTGTCGAGGGTGCGCCGCCAGCTCAACCAGTCCCCCGGCGGGGGCTGCTGCAGCAGGGCGTCGGTGACCGGAGTCAGCCCCAGCACGCGCGGGCGGCCGTACCGCACGGTGCGGGCCGCGGCGTCCTCGGCCTCGTCCCCGGCGCCATCCGCCGGAGCCGCCGGAGCCTGCGCCGCCCGGGGCGCGGGGGCGGCGGCGGAACCGGCGCCGCCCCCGATCGAGATCGCGGCATTGGCGGTCAGCCGTTCGGTCCCCGCCGCATGTCCGTTCGCCTGCAGCACGAGGGCCACGACGCTCAGATAGGCCTCGTCGCTCAACGAACGGCCCAGCCCCGGCGGCATCTCGCCGCGAACATAGTCGAAAAGCTCGCCGGCGGTCCGCTCGCCCCACCCGCTCGCAAAGCCGACGCCGGTCAGCGCGGGCCCGTGCGATCCGCCCTCCAGGGCTGCCGCGTGGCACTCGGCGCACGCGCTCGAATAGGCGGAACGCCCGGCCGCGGCCCCGGCCTCGGTGAACGCGCCCGCGGCCTCGGCCTCGGTGAACCCGCCCACGCCGGTTACTGACGGCGCGCCGTCAGCTCTCTGCGGCGCGCCGACGGCGCCCCGCTGGGACCCGGCGGCCGCCGGGACGACCGCCCCCACCGCAACCGCCGCCGCCAGCGACCCTACCAGGCCGGCCTGCATCCGTCTCAGCATGGCGCTCCTTCGCACGGGACCGGACGGTTGGCGCCCGATGTCCGGGGAACGGCTGGCCGCCGGTTGCACGAGGCCCCGCTGCATTCCACCGGCGATGCACCCTGCCTGAACCCTGTCGTTCCGCGAAGCTGCGTTGCTCCGCGGTCACGCATGCTCGGTATGCCGCCTCGTCACGCCCAGCCGCAGCCCGTCTTCTGCGGCTTCGCGCGCTTGGCACACGGCAAGGTAATTTCCGTCAGTGTCCTTGGAGCCCGCCTGGCGCCTGTCAGCCCGCTGGCGCCCGGGCATCTTACAGCCCGCTGGCGCCCTGGCCGTCCCGGTGCAACGCAGGGTTCGCGAACGGGTGGCGCCCCGGCTCACCGGCGACCCGGGGGGGACTCGACGATGACGCTGGTCGTGCCGAGCAGCGGCGTGGCGTACTCGCGGCGGACCGCCCGCGGCGGGGGCACCGGTCCCACCTCGAGACCGGCGGCGATCCGCACCGGCGAGAACCGCTCCCGCGGCACGACCTCCGCCACCTCACTCCAAGGATCTTCGACGACGATGGAGACGGCGGGAGGTCCCGGAACGACGCCGGGACATCCCGTCAGGACGGCGTGAAACACGGCTCACGGCCCCTCGTGCGTATGCAGGTACCGTTCGCCGGCCGCCACCGCCTGCCGTCCGGCGGCCAGCCGATGCTCGTTCGTGACGCCCTCGGAACAGGCCTCCTCGAAGAACTCGTAGCCGGCGGGGCCCCCGACGCGGCCCATGTTGAAGGCCAGCGTCCACGGGCTCGTGAAGACGGTGGGATCCTCCATCGTCGCTTCATAGCGCAACGTGTCGTCATCGACGAGGGTCCAGCGCTCGACCACCCGCAGATTCTCGCTGTAGAAGCTGCCGTGGGAATCGAGCCACGGCTCGTCGTTGAAGTTGGTCACCTCGACAACCAGGGTGTCGCCCTCCCAGCGGCCGCGGGAATCGCCGTTGTACATCGCGATGCCGGCGCCGACGTGCGGGCGCCCGTCGGTCGGGATGACGCGATAGGCATGGGCCCACTCATACGTAACCACCACGTGGCCGTCGGTCTGGCGAATCTCCAGATCGCCGCGGTAGTTGCTGCGCGGCGCTCCGAGAAGCAGACACCGGTCTTCCGGATCGATGTGGCCCAGCTCCGTCGGCGTCTCCATGTCGAAGAGCAGCTCCGTGCGCCGCTCCGCCGCCCACGACTGATAGGGGATGCGCCCGTCGGGCGGGTCGACGATCAGCTGAAAGGGCAGGCCCAGGCGCTCGGGACCGCGGCTCTGCATGCGGGCGTGGACCGGATCGCAGCACCCGTCCTCGATGCTGTGCGAGGCGTTGCCCGGCCCCCCGTCCCAGTACCCCTGCATGTCGGGGTGGCCGTCCGCCGTCCGACGCGGCGACCAGGCCGACTCCCCCGACTGGCCGGCCGGGGCGGTCCCCGACGCGGCTTCCGCCCCGGATCGCGCCGGCGCGGACGTCGATTGCCCGACCGCCTGCGACGGCAGCAGGCCGCCTGCGATCAGACCGGTGGCCACAAGGACACCCAGGACCGTGTGTCTGCTCTTCATCATCGGTATCATCGGCGCCTCTCCCTCGTTCGGAAACCGTCGCCTTGCGGCTCCGGTTCCCGCCCAGCCAACCCTGCGGGAATCCGCGCAGTTATTACGGCGCAGACTCCTCGGCCCCTCCCGGAGCTCCCTTCCGTCCATCACTGCCGCCACCGCCCGGAAACGCCGGGGGCGTCATCGCGCCCCGACCGCCAGATCTTCCTCCGCGTAGGCGTAGCACTCGTACTCGAGGAGCTGGACGCCGGCTTCCTGCCGGCGGTAGAGCGGCATGCGCATCGTCCACGGCTCCGTGAACACCTCCGGGTCCTCGATCGTGGCCTCGTACAGCAGGTGATCGGGACCGGTGGGGGTGTAGCGCTCCACGACGTGCAGCGCGTCGCTGTGGAAGTTGCCGGCCCGATCGAACCACGTCTCGTCGTTGAAGTGGATCAGGTCGACCACCAGGGTGTCCCCCTCCCACCGGCCGCGGGAGTCGCCCATCCAGAAATCGATGTGTCCCTCGGGATGCGGCGTCCCGTCCATGTACACCGTCCGGATGGCATGGACGTACTCGTAGAGGATCAGCACCCGGTCGGAGAACTGCAGAATCTGGAAGGGGTACGGCATGTAGTTGATGCGCGGCACCCCCGGCATGGTGCACCGGGTCTCCGGGTCGGCCGTCGCCCGATTCTCGAAGTTCTGCTGCTTCTGTTCGAGGGCCCACGGCTGATAGGGGATCTCGTTGCCCACCACGACCCCCTGACCGGCGGGGACGCCCAGGGTGGCCCCGTGGTCCTGGATGTCCCACGCGGCCGTGTTCAGCGCCTGCCAGACGCCCTGCAGGTCGGGTTGGCCGTCGCTCGTCCTCGGCGGAACGTAGGCCTCGGAACCGGGCTCCGCCGACGGGGCCTGACCCGCCACCGCCGGGAAGACGAACAGGCTCAGCACCAGGACGGCGCCACCGCAACTCCGCACCCACCAGCCGATACTAGTCATCAGCAGCTCCGCCAGAGATTGGCCGGCGCGCCTCGGACGCGCCTGGCTCGAGTCCTTCCCAGATTCCCCGCCATCGCAACGCGGCCGCGACGGCAGGGCGATGCGCATGCGATACGCACCCAGGCCGTTCCGGTCGACCGCGTCGACACCGTTCCCGCAACGGGCGAAGCAGCCCGCGCGAGATGCCTTGCCCCGGAAATCGCCGCCCTGCGGCTCCGCTTGCGGCCCGACCAGCCGTGCCGGAACCCGCGCGTGCTGCCGCACAGCGCCAGCGAAACTTCCAACGCGACCGTCAGGTCGCGCTAGCGCGGCGCCGGCTCCGGAGCCCCCGTTCCCGACGAGCCCGCGAACACGTTGCGGCCATCGGGGAACATGATGGTGATGCCGTTGGCGGTCGGGGTCGCGTCCTTGGCCTTGTAGCCTTCGACCACGATCTCCATGCCCGGCGGGAAGTCGCTCCTCCGCAGGCCGCGACGCAGCAGCGCCGTCGGATTCCCCATCTCGACCGCCCAGTTCACCACCGCCCCGTCGGCGCCGGCGACGTCCATGTGAATCCACCCGTGCGGGTTCACCCATTCCAGCTCGGTCAACGTGCCTTCCAGCGTGACCGGCTGGTCGATGTCGAACTCGGCGGAGAACGAGTGATGCGCCGACACCCCCGGCCCCGCCAACAGCACACCGAGACCCACGACGCCGACAGCCAGCATTCTCATGCCCTGACCTCCTGCCGTCCCGAAGAAATCGACCTACCGATCGCAGGGTACACCCGCGCCGGGCGAGACGCAATCCCGCCGGGTTCCGGCGCGCGAGGCGGCGCGAGGCCTCGACGACGCCCTGCTGACCCCGCGCTCGCGATCGACGCGTCCGAGAACGCGTACAATCGTCGTCGGGACGCCGATGTCCTGCGCCGATGGCGCCGCAAAGGCCCCCGGCCCGACCTCGAAGGAGCAGCCATGTCCCGAGTACAGCTTGCGATCAACGTGACCGACCTCGATCGGGCGATCGCGTTCTATTCCCGCCTGTTCGACACCGCCCCCGCGAAGGTGAAGCCCGGCTACGCGAACTTCGCCATCGCCGATCCGCCGTTGAAGCTGGTCCTCTTCGAAGGTCCGGAGGGCGCGACGCTCAATCACCTCGGCGTCGAGGTCGAGACGGCCGAGGAGGTCGCGTCGGCCGAACGGCGCCTGCGCGGGGCCGGAATCGAGACCACCGGCGTCGAGGACACCGTCTGCTGCTACGCCGAGAAGACGGAGACCTGGATGGCCGACCCCGACGGCGCGCGCTGGGAGTGGTACGTCAAGTCGGGGGACGCCGGCCAGCTGGACAAGTCGGTCGCGGCCGGCCACCCGCCCGGCGCGGAGGCCGATGGCAGCTCCACGATCTGTTGCTCGTGAGCGGCGGGACACGTCGCGGCAGTTCCGGGCCGTGCGCATCCACGACCTGCTGTTCGTGAGCGGCGGGACACGCCGCAGCAGATCCGGGTCATGCTCCGACCCTGCGCGCGGCTGAACGAACTGGTCGACCTCGGGATCGAGCGTCGATTACCATGACGGTGCGGGCGTGAGGGGAAGCCGCACCCGGCCCGCTCGACCGAGAACGGACACTGCGAAAATGACCCTCAAGCGAATCCTGCTACCGACCGACTTCAGCGACACCGCCCAGCACGCGCTGGGCTACGCCCGCGAAATGGCCGAACGGTTCGGCGCCGAGGTCCACGTGCTGTACGTCGTGCCCGACCCGACGCCGCAGGACTGGGCGGTCGGGGCCGCGGCGCTGGTCGTCACCGACCTGCTCGATCAGTGGAGAGCGGCCGCGGAGCAGCGTCTCGGGGCGATCTCGCTGGACGGGGTCGAGACGCTGCGGGCGATCCGCGTCGGCCACGCGTTCGTCGAGATCGTCCGGTACGCCACGGACAACGCGATCGACATGATCGTGATGGGAACGCACGGCCGCGGTCCCGTGAAGCACCTGCTGCTCGGCAGCGTGGCCGAGAAGGTGGTGCGCAAGGCGCCCTGTCCCGTGCTCACCGTCCGGCAGCCGGGACACACGTTCGTCATGCCGGTGACGCCGGCCGACGAGTGAGCGACTCGAGTGAGCTTGGGCGGGCGGACACGCGCGCTCGGCGACTTCGGGGGTTACCGGCCGTGCAGTCCGGGTTTCGCCACGGGCTGCCAGGGTTCGATCACGGCTTGGCGACGTTCCAGTACACGCCGGCGCCGCCGTAGGTCTTGCCGATCTCGGCCAGCCGGACGGCCCGTTCGAGGTCGTCGGGACCGCCGTCCAGCTTCGCGAAGGCATAGGTGGCCTGTCCCCGGTTCTGACCGGGGGCCTCGTCGCCCGCGTAGGTGTAGAGAGCGTACCCCTTGTAGGCCCACTGCCGACTGCCGTCGTGGCGCGTGATCACCTCCCAGAAGCCGGTCGACCGGGCATCGGCGGCGGCGTGGAGCGGGCGCCAGAGCTGCAGGCACTCCTCGCCCGCGCACGCGTCGCCGCCCAGCCGCCTCCCGCGGTCGTAGGAGTTCTTGAAGCTGTCCCGCAGGTTGCGCCCGCCCCAGTACTTCTGGAACGCGGAGCCCGAGTACAGGGTCATGCCCGCGAGCGACAGGGCGTCGCCGTAGCCCTCGAGGGCGGTCACCGCCACCCGCGGGGGCCGGAAGCTCTCCGTCAGCACCGCCATGCTCCAGCGCGCGTCGGCGGCCCGGCCGTGCGCGTCGCCGGGCAGCAGGTCCCCGCGGTACCGATAGAGAGGCCGTCCGCGCTGGGCCCACTGCCGAGACCCGTCGGCGCGGCTCACGACCGAGAAATCGCCCACGTCGAGGGCAAGGGCGGGCGCCATGACCGGCACCCACTGCATCTCGCATCCGCCATCGAAGCAGCCCAGACCGTCGTTCGCCGCGTCGCCGTCGAACGCGTAGAGCGTGAACCCGCCGAAGTCGGTCAGGACCACGGCCTGCGCCGACAACACGAGCCTCGCCTCGATGCCGTCAGGCGCCGCGATGGACCGCGCCGGCTCGAAGCGGGCGACCCGCCATCCCGGGGGCGGCACCAACGCCCCCACCGCCTCCGGCCGCTCGGCGAGCTTCACGTTCGCCGTCTCGGCGAGGCCGACGTTGGTGGCGACCTCGCCCGGCTCCTCCTCCCGGGACCAGGTGTGCAGGGGGCGCGACTGGTAGGCCCACTGCAGCCGTCCGTCCCCTCGGGGCAGCGGCGACCAGTCGGCGAAGGGCTCGGCGTCGGCGGGCGCGAGCAGCGGCGGGAACTCGGCAGCGCAGGCGTCCACGCAGCTCGCGCCGCCGGTCTGACCGGCCTCGGCGAACAGGAGGGTCCTGCCCTCCTCGTCCCCGAGCCGGGTCCAGAGCATCTGGGCGGCCGAGGCCTGGAGCTCCCGCACCACCTCCACCAGGGCCACGCCGGGGGGCACGGTCGGCGGCGCCTTGCTCTCTTCGGCGAGGGCCGGGAACGGCCCGCCCAGAGTGAACGCCGCCACCGCAACCGCCACGCACCGAACCGCCGGCCCATCCCATCGCAGACGCATCATGGCAACTCTCCCGCCCGGGAGCCCGCGGCAGCAGACCCCGCCGCATTCGCCCGGCGGCCCATCCCGCTTCGCTCCCGGCGCGACGCGGGTCTCATCATCACGAGGCCCTCGAGCGCGTTCCCAACCGCCCCTCGTCGAAAGGCGAGCGCCGCGGACCACCGCGGCTACCGTCCCGACCGCCGGCGCGGCATCAGGCCAGCACCTCGCCGAACGGCCGCGACACCTGGTTCGACTCGGTGCCCCACTGGCCGCTCACCACCCCCAGCGCCTGCTGGATGGTGAACCCGACGCGGGTGGCCGCGTCGCCCTCCGCCGCGACGTGCAGCCCCGTCTTCATCCGGCCGCCGCCGCTGCCCGCGGTGAGAATGGGGTAGCGCTTCATCGAGTGCATGCGCGCCTCGCCGTGGTCGGTGAACGCGAAGACCACGGTGCGGTCGAGCAGCGTGCCGTCCCCTTCCTGTATCCCGTCGAGCGTCTCGACGAGCTCGCGGAAGAAGTCCATCATCCGCTCGGCCAGCCACCTGCAGCCGGGCTGATACCCGAGCTCGGGATGGATGGGCTCCTCGTGAGTCAGCGAATGGTAGGCGTTCACCTCGCCGGGCAGGCGCAGCCGGGAGAACGCCGAGCCCATCGCCAGGTTGAAGATCCGCGTCTGGCCGCACGCCATCGCATGGGCGAGCAGCCGCGCGAACTGGCGGTGGGTGCGTTCGACCTGCTCGACGAGGGCTCCGATTTCCTCCGTCCCCGCTTCCGGCACCGTGCACGCGGGCAGCGGCGCCGGCCGGTCGAGCTCGAACGCCAGCTTCTGCTCCAGATCGCGCACCGACGAGAAGTACTCGTCGAGCCGCGCCCGGTCCGACGCGGAAACCGCCGACATCAGCTTCCGGCGCTGCTCGGACACGGCGGATAGCACGCTGTGGCGGACCATCACCGCGGGGTCGGCCTGGAAGTCGGCCACGTTCGGATCCTGGAACCCTTCGCCGAAGATGCGGGCGTACAGCGCGAGGGGCGAGGTCTCGGACGGGTTCAGGCCGCTCGACCCGCGCGCACTCCAGCTCGCGCTGCTGTCGCCGTCGCAGGTCACCTCGAGCGAGCGGAACCGCGTGCCCCGGCCGATATGGTCGCCGATGAGGGTGTCGATGCTCGTCGAGTAGTCGCCGCCGTTGCGCGACACCATGCCGGTGGCCTGGCCCTGGGCGCCCGAGTAGTGGTTCTGGTTGACCTTGCCGTCCAGAAAGACCTGCATGCCGCTGAACAGGTTCATCTTCGACTGGATGGGACGCAGACCGGCGAGGTGCTCGGGCAGCTCGTAGTCGGGACCCGTCGTTGCGGGCTCCCAGTGGTTGGGAATCAGCCCGAGCCCCCAGAACCACGTGCCGAAGCACGGCGGGAGCGGGGCGCCGGTGGCGGCGTAGGCCGTCCCGTTCGCGTTCAGGAAAGACTCCAGCACCGGCAGCCCGACGGTGACCGCGGCGCCGCCCTTCAGCATGCCCCGCAGTACCGTGCGGCGGCCGATCTCGCGTGTTGCACTCATGTCGGTTTCCTCTATCTGGCCGATGGCCGGCCGCCGGCCGTCACGACTGGCCCGGTACCACCGTGTAGAAGTCCGGATGCCGCGCGATGCGGCGCATCAGGTCGCGCCACTTCACACCGCGGTCGACGAGCTCCGCCTCGACGTCGGCGAGCCACGCGCGCTCGCCGTCCGTGGGCGGGCGCGCCGCGCCGTAGGAAAAGGCCCGCTCGATGAAGCAGGACGCCGCCCGCGGCTCGTCCCTCAGCGCCTCGGCCAGCCCCGCCGGCCCCGCGTAGGTCCTGCCGTTCAGCGCGCCGCTGGCGTCGATCGGCGCGCCGTTCTCGGTGATCCGATAGCCGCCGGCCGCGTCGAACACCTCGAGCGTCAGCCCGATGGGATCCGTCAGGTTGTGGCAGCTCGCGCACGCCGGGTTCCGCCGGTGCTCGGCGAGGCGGTCGCGCGTCGTCCGGAAGTCGGGGTTGTAGGTGTCCTGCAGCAGGCTGAAGTCGACGTCGGGAGGCGGAGGCGGCACCGTGCGGCACAGGAAGATCTGCTGAACCGCCTGTCCCCGCAGCGTGGGGGACGACCGCCCCGGATGCGAGTGCAGGGCCAGGAAGCTCACCTGCCCGAGCAGCCCGACGTGGCTGCCGCCCTCGGAAAAGCGGTACGGCACCCACGGCACCGCGCCGCCCAGCTCCTGCGAGCGCGGCAGCGGCACCCCGTAGATCGCGGCGAGGGGCGGGGTCAGGAACGTGTCGCGCGTGACGAACAGGTCGCGGTAGTCGCGGTTCCGGCTCAGCAGGTGGTCGGCGATGGTCCGCAGGGTCTGCTCGCGCGCGTCGTCCTCGACGTTCTTCGTGAAGCGTGGGAACAGGCTCGAGTCGATGGACAGCGTCGCGAAGCGGTCGAGCTGCAGCATGTCCGAGAAGAACGCGCGCAGCCCGCGCTCGGCCCGCGGCGACGCCAGCAGCCGCTCGACCTGCCGGTCGAGCCCGGCCGGAGAGAGCAGCTCGCCGGACTCGGCGGCGTCGAGGAGCAGGTGGTCGGGGGCGCTGTCCCAGAGGAAGAAGCTGAGGCGCGACGCCCGCGACCAGGCGTCCAGCCGCAGCCGGCCGGGGTCGGCGGGGTCCGGCTCGCTGTGCTCGACGCGGAACAGGAACTCCGGCGCCACCAGCATTCCCGCGAGGGCCGCGCGCAGCCCGGCGTAGTAGTCATCGAGGGTCTCGGTGGCGGTGCGCGCCACCGCCACGTACAGGTCGGTCTCGCCGCCGGTCAGCGGGCGGCGGAACAGGAACCGCCCCGCCCGCGCGACGAACTGCGCGGCGCACGCGTGGTCGGGGGCGTCGTCCGTTTCGGGCCGGCACGCGATGAGGGTGGTCCGGCGCGCCGGATCCGTCACCTGCGCGGCGATCTGCTGCGCGAGGGCCTCGTAGCGCTCCACTTCCGCCGCGGTCAGCGTGGCCCTCCTGGCCCCGAGGGCCAGCAGACCCCGATCGCGGACGCCCAACACCGAGGCACTGTCGTCGACCCGGATGCCCGAGCCGAAGATCTCGTGGATGGCGCGCTGATACTGGGCCGGCGTCAGGCGGACGAACGTCATCTCGCCGGCGGCGCTCGACGCCGCCAACCCGCCGATGATCAGCCCAGCCAGCAGAACCGGCAGCGAGAACCGCCGCATGTCCAACCTTCCGTCCATGTCCTCACTCCGGGTCTCGGGAGCCCACGGCGAAGCCCCGCGGTTTCACCGCGGGCTCCCCAGGGTCACGTTCTCGTGCACCGCGGGGCCGCTCAGCTCCGGGCCGGGGCCGACCGCATCGGCCACGACCTCGCCCGCGAGGGTCGCGTGGAAGGCGGGCACCGCTTCCAGAAAGTAGGCGGCGGAGATCGCGGTGTTCTCCCCTGTCTCGGGGTCGGGGACGCCGTCGGCCAGGCGCTTCATCGCGTAGTACACGCCGGGCAGGTCCACCTGCGCGTTCTCCTCGCCGCGGATCGCCAGGTAGTGGAAGTAATCGCGCCAGGGCTGGTAGCCGCCGACGATGCCCGACGCGCTGCCGTCTTCCGCCATCTCCAGGCGCAGCCGGGTCCCCGTGAACCGCAGGATCGCGTAGAACTGCGACTCGCCCTGAATGGAGAAGTCGCCCGGCTCGATGGTGAGGACCCCCTTCTCGATGCGGCCCGCGAACACGCTGTGCGAGCGCGGGTCGGGGTCGACGACGTAGGTGGCGCCGGACAGCACGCCGCCGCGGGCGTCGCGCATGGCCACGTTCAGGCCCCGGTCGAAGGTGACGGTGACCTCGCCGTCGCGGTCGAGGCCGGGGCCCGACACCGACATCAGCCACGCCGGCATCGCGTCGAGCGCGGTGTCCCAGGCGATGTCCTCGTTGTACGGCCGCACCGGGCGCCGGACCTGGTAGACCTCGAAGCAGCCCAGGGCGCGCCACATCTGGTTGTCGACGCCCCGCTCGCCGCTGGCCGGATCCTCGAAGGAGTCGGTCTCCACCAAGCCGTTCAGATTGAAGCCGTGGGCGAACCGACCCTGCGCGGTCCGGATCTGCGGGTCGGCGGCGAGAACCGGCACGTTGCCGGGGTTGACGTCCTGGCCGTTCAGGCGCGGGAGCTCATTGATCGGCACGCGGTTGCCGTCCCCGTCCACGCCGCCGCTGGCGAGGATGGCCCTGGCCTCCGCCTCGCTGAAGCCCCGGCCCGTGAGGCGCCGCGTCTTCAGATCGGTGAGCCCGCCGTTGTCCCCCTGCGGGCAGGTGTCCGTGTTCCCCCAGGTCGCGGTGTGGACCATGGAGATCACGTAGCCGCGCGTCTCGGCGAACGCCGCGGGCGGGGCACCGGCCAGGACCGGTGTCAGGGCAAGGGCGGCCAGGCAGGCACCGCACGTTCTTGCCCGGAACATGCTTCGAGGCCGCGCGCCGCCAGTGGTCATCGCCCCTCCTGTCGCGCCCACGATGCCCCGACGAGTGCTCGATGTCAAGACCGGCGACCACCGACGGCGATTCCGGACGGCTCATCCAACCGCCCGGTTTCCGGGCGCCGGGGCTGCCCGATTCGCCGGGCCGCGGGACCGGGCGATTGACGACCGGCAAATCATACATGAGAATAAATGTATGAAGACCATAACTGTAAATGTATCAGAACGGGTCTACGGGGACTTCCAGCGCTTCGCAAGGGCGCGGGA
This sequence comes from Vicinamibacterales bacterium, assembly GCA_965206705.1. Taxonomy (GTDB): domain Bacteria; phylum Acidobacteriota; class Vicinamibacteria; order Vicinamibacterales; family UBA8438; genus JAJEEA01. The sequence continues at coordinate 439,399 of CBDBKJ010000006.1, forward strand.
TCGCACCGCATCCGAGCTGATCCGGGAAGCGATGGAGGAGTTCCGCGAGCGGCGGATCGCCCGCTCCACCACCCTTGCCGATCTGAGCCCGGTCTCGGTGGGCCGGGTGCTGAAACCGCTGCGCATCGACGACGACCTGCTGGGGGAGATGCTCGACGATGACCGGGCTTGACACGACCTTCCTCGTGCAGGTCGAAATCCAGGAAACGGAGGGCCACGGCGCGGCCCTGGAGGTGCTGCGACGGGAGATTCTGGGCCGCGACCGCGAAGCGGCGCTCGCGCCGCAGGTGCTCTCCGAGTTCATTCACGTCGTGACCGACCGGCGCCGCTTCGAGCGGCCCTTGTCCATGGCGCAGGCGCTGGTCAAGGCGAGCTTCTGGTGGAGCGCGGCGGAGGTGGAGCGGGTCTTCCCGGACGACCAGGCCACGAGCCAGTTCCTGGCGTGGATACGGGAACACGGGCTCGGACGCAAGCGGCTGCTCGACACGCTGCTCGCCGCGACGTACTACCGGAACGGCGTCACCCGCATCGTGACCTCCAACGCCCGCGACTACCGGGTGTTCGGCGTGTTCGAGCTGATCGAGACGTGACGGCCGAGGCAGACGCGGAGCCACCGGTGGCAGAAGGCCCCGCTGCATTCGACCGGCGATGCACCCTGCGCCTCGCCGGTCTCGGTGCAACGCGGGGTCCTGCCGCGAGCTGCCAGACAAGGCTCAGGGCAGGGCCAGGGCCACCCACTCGGCCGGCCGGTTCTCCTCGCCGGAGGCGTCGGCGAGCCGGTAGACGCGCGGCACGACGTGGGAGAACGCGTAGTAGAGCCCCGTCTCGGGATCGAACGCGCCGGTGTTCCAGTTGCCCGACCCCCACGAGCCGGGAAGGGCGAGGGTGCCGTCGGTGCCTTCCGGTCCCTCTCCGATGACAGTAGGCGGGGTGAAGAGAGGCCCGAGAACGAAGCGGCCGGCGACCTCGCGGGCGCGCTCCTCCAGCTCTTCCGTGAAGTCGATGAGGTCGTCCTCGCTGACGCCCTGGTGCGCGAACGGCGGGGGACGGGTCGGAAACGGCTGGGTCGGGGACGCCCGCTCGCCCGGCACCGTCGACGCCGGCACGGGCCGCTCCTCGATGGGCCAGACCGGCTCGCCGGTGACGCGGTCGAAGACGTACAGGAACCCCGTCTTGCTCGGCTGCATCACCACGCGGATGCGCCGGCCGCCCACCGTGATCTCCCCCAGCGTCGGGGGCCCGACGGTGTCGTACTCCCACAGGTCGTGATGCACCATCTGGAAGTGCCAGACGCGCTCGCCGGTGGCCGCGTCCAGCGCGACCAGACTGTTGGAGAAGAGGTTGTCACCGGGGCGATGGCCGCCGTAGTAGGCGGCGGTGGGCGCGGTGAGGGGGACGTAGACGTAGCCCAGCTCGGGGTCGGCGCTGAGACAGCACCACGCTCCCAGGTCACCCGAGGCACCGAGCGAGTCGACGCCCCAGGTGTCGGCGCCGAACTCGCCGGGACGCGGCACCACGTGGAAGGTCCAGCGCAGCGCGCCGGTCCGCGCGTCGTAGCCCCGCACATTCTCGGGAGCGCTGTCCCGCCAGCGGGCGCCGCTGTCGCCGGCGCCGTCGACGGTGCCCGCCGCCACGACGATGTCTCCGACCACGATCGGACTCGCCCCGCCGTGGGCGCTGCGGGCGCCCGGGGGCGTCAGGTCGACGCGGCCGCCGTCACCGAACTCCGCGATCGGCTGCCCGGTCGCCGCGTCGAGCGCGTACAGGAACCGGTTTCGGAACCCGAAGATGCGCCGGTCCGCGCCGTCCGACCAGAACGCCACCCCGTGGGCGCCGCGCCCCGCGACCCCCTCGAGGGTCGCCACCGGCGGCGGTTGCAGCCACAGCGTCTCGCCGGTGCCCGGATCGAACGCCTCGACGAGCCCCACCGCGTTCGACGCGTACAGCACACCGTCGACCAGGATCGGGGTCGAGCGCAGGTAGCCGGACGGCTCCAGCTCGGGAAACGGCCGGGTGAACGACGCGTCGACCCCCGGCCGCCGCCACGCGACCCGCAGACCCGCGACGTTGGTCCGGTCGATCTGGTCCAGCGGGGCGTAGCGGGTGAACGCGCGCGTGCCGCCGAAGTACGGCCATTCGCTCGACGCGGCGCCACCGGTCTGTCCCGCGGCGCCCGACGCCGCCAGACCGGCGATTCCCAGCGTCAGCAGGCATCGAACGGCGCGCCGCAAGGAATGACCGCTATTTCCGATGCCAACGCCCCGGTTCGATCCGGAACCGGCGGCGGCCGGCACGGTAGGTCTCGAAGTCATCATGATCGATGGTGAAGACAGTCGTTATCGACTCTTTCTGCGCCAGATGAACCAATGTCGCGTCGGCGAAATCCATGGGGCGATCGGCGTAGCGCTTCATCAGGGCGTCCAGGGCGGGCAGGTCGTCGTCGCTGATTGGCAGCACGGTAACCGCACCCGAACGCAGGAAGCGCCAAGCCGCCGCCAGCTCCGCCGGACGCGGGCCGAGCAGATGAAAGAACTCGGCCAATACGGCCGCGGTGGTAGCGAGCGGCAACCGCAGGTCCGCGAACGCGGCGGCGCAATGCGGGTGCCACCGGTCATCCGAATCCAGGAGCGCCAGCATCGCGCCGGTATCGATGAGTCCGCTAGCCCGCATGCTTGCGCGCCAATCGGGACCGCACCCGCTCCCGCGCCTCCTGGGCGCGGTCCGGGTCGCCGCCGCGAATGCTCCCAACGTGCGGTGCCGCCGCGTCGTGGAGCCGGCGTTGCGTTCCCGCTTCGTCTCCGGTCGAGAACCTGCGCGTGAGCCAATCGCTGGCGATCCTGTCCAGCAGATCCGCAACGCTCACCCTCTCCTCGCGCGCCGCTTCCCCGAGAGCCTCCTTCAGGTTGCCCCGCAGCCGCCAGCTGTAAACGTGATCCTTGCTCATGCTGTAGTGCAGTGTAGTGCAACCCTGCCGCGAGAACAAACTGCACCCCGACGCAGTCTCCTCGCCGGTGGCTCCGTATCCAACCCCGGGGTCACGGGGCGACCGGCACGAACTTCTGGATCCGCCGGCCCTCCTGCTCGGCCACGTAGACGTTGCCGGCCGAATCGACGCCGATGCCGTGGGGCAGCGTGAACTGCCCGCGGTAGCGTCCCGGACCGCCCCCGATGCTGGTCAGAACCTGGCCGGTCTGCCGGTCGAGGACGTCGACCATCACGCTGTTCTGGTTGACGACGAACAGCCGGCGCTGCTCGGGGTCGGGCGAGAACGCCAGCACCACCGCGGTTCCGCGCGTGCCGGTGCGGGTGGCGTCGCGCGGGGTCACGGGGTGGAACGGCACGTCGATGTTGCGGACGAAGCGGCCCGTGCGGTCGTAGACCTGGATGCGGTCGGCCTGCCGGTCGCAGACGTAGACGAGGCCGTCGTTCGACACCCGCACGCAGTGCGGCAGCGGCCTGACGTCCCTGTCGGCATCGGTCCGGTGGAGCGCCCACTGGCGCAGGAACTTCCCGTCGCGGTCGAGCACGGCGATGCGGTAGTTCCCGGTGGGGGTCTCGCCGTCGGCCACGTAGACGTCGCCGGTCTCCTCGTCGACGTCGAGGCTGGCCGGCAGGAAGAACTGCGCGCGGTCGGAGTTCAGCGGCCGGCCCTGACGGGTCCCGTCCGACGAGTCGTACTTCCCCGTCTCGCCGATCTGCAGCAGCAGCTCGCCGCCGTCGCTCGAGTACTTCTGCACAACGCCGGTCCCCGCCGCGACGAGCCAGACGCTGCCGTCCGCCCCGACGTGGCAGTCGTGCAGCCGGTCGCCGATCACCGCGGGGTCGCCCCAGCCCCGGACCACGTTGCCCGCGGCATCGAGCTCGATGACGGGAGGCGCCGGGCGCGCCCCGTCCAGATCCTCGGGCACGACGTTCTGCCGGTTGAGGATGAAGACGCGATCGTCGCCGCCGACGCACATCCCGCCGAGGCCGCCGGTGAGCCACCGGTCGCCGAACGGCAGGCCGGGCCACAGCGGATCGAGCTCGTAGCGGGGCGCCTCCTGCGCCGCCGCCGGGACCGGGTTGAACGCGGCGGCCGCGACCGCCACCATGCACAAGACGGCCAGTACGCGCGCGACGGGATTCTGCAGAGTCATGGTCACTTGTACCTCACGCCTGATGACGGATAGCCTGGAAGCCAGGCCCGACGCGTCGCCGCCGGTCTGGGCCATAGCGTCCAACGCCGGCAGCCCGGCGATTGACAGCATGGCCAGGGTGAATGCCCGAGTTGCGGCATGCCGCGACTCATCGAAGTCCCTTGAGCCGAACCGCGGGCAGTTTCTTCAACCGCTGGTTCTGCGGATCGACCTCGATGCCGGCGGACTCGAGCGCCGTGGCGCCCAGGAGCGGCTCGGCATCGGCGTCCCCGAAGATGATGAGTCCGGCCGTGAACTCGCCCATGAACTCGATCTCTCCGGTCGTGACGTCCATCGTGATCTCAGGGCCGTCCGCCGTCTCGTACACCCGCCGGGCCCTGGGTGCGAGACCGATGGCTTCCAGGTACGGCCTCGGGACGAGTGAGTCTATCGCGCCGGTATCGACCAGAAACGGTCCCTCCCAGCTTCTCGCGGGTTCGGCCGGGTTCCGAATGGTGACCGTGACGTGCGTGACGCCCATGTGCTCCTGTCTCCCCTATCATAGCTTCGCCTCGTCCGGCTCGCCCGAGCGCCGCGAGCAGCGAAGTCACCTTCGACGCTCTGGGGCTGCAGCACGCCGCAGACGGGCACGGTGACTGTCGCCTCGCAGCCGCCCCGCGCGAACCCGCCACTTCACGATGAGGCCGGCGAGCACGCGATCCTATTCCAGCAGCGCCTTGAACACGCCGTCCCCGGGGTCACTGTAGAACTCGATGTTGATCTTCGTCCACAGGTCGTCCGGCAGGTCGTTCAGGGCCCGCCGAACCGACACCGGCATCAGCAACGTGGCGGCCTGCTTGTCCACCGCGAGCTCGGCAACGGCAACGGGGTTGGCGATCATCTCTATCGACCCGCCGAGGTTCAGGGGTCCGACGATGATGGTGCCGCCGCGTGTGCTGCGCTCGAGCAGCCCGCCGACGCAGGCCACGAGGACGGGCAGCCCGAGACCCGCGCCGGACGTGTCCGCGTCGAACGGCCGGAGCTGGATGGTGTACTCGTGGGTTCGCGCGTCTCGGTCGCCGATCAGCTCCTTGGCGCGTGCATAGAGGTTCTGCTCGCCCACCTTGACGCTCTCCCGGAACGCGGGCGGCACGGGGTGGTTCAGGACCTTGGCTCCGCTGCCGGGACCGGCGGCGATCTCGATGCGATAGAGCCCCGCACCGGTCTCGCCCTGACCGGGACCGATGGCCCAGACCTGTCCCGGCGGAAGCGGATCACCGTCGATGGCCTCGTCGCTGTGCAGCTCGGGCGTCGAGACGAACTGCTCGACGCCGTCGACCCCCAGCGTGAAGGAGAAGTGCGTGTTGCGGAACTCGCTCTTCAGGCACCGCTTCTGCTGCTCCTTCACGCGCCGGCGCGACTCCAGCGCCAGCCGCACGACCCACTCCAGGTCGTCGTCCGACACGGGCGCGTCCGGATCGGGAAAGAGCAGCTTCACGAGACCCGAGCAGGTCTTGTGCACGCCTTCAACGTCCCGGCCGCTCAGCGCCCCGCCCCAGAACACGCGGTTCTGGAGCACCGAGACCCGGCTCGTCTGCCGCAGGCGCGTCCAGCACTCGCTCAGGAAGTCGCTCACCAGCCCGAAGTGGTTCGTGAGGTGATCGGCGGGGTTGAGCTTCGGGAAGTTCCAGCCCGGCGCATAGGCGTGGATGCGGTCGTGGAACGCCGTGTCGTCCCGCATCTCCCTCGGCAGCGGGCTCAGGAGATGGCCGATCCGCTGCTGCTGCTCGACGTCCACCTCGAAGTTGCCGACCATCACGATACCGCCCTCGGCGCGGATGCTCTCCTTGCCGCGGCTGAACTCGCCCGAGGCCATGTAGCCCTTCATGATGTTGACGCCGTCCTTCTGGTCGAACGAGATTCCGGCGATCTCGTCGAAACAGACGACGTCGTACTGGCAGACCAGCCCGCGCTGACCGTTGGCCATGTTCACGAACATCTTGGCGACGGTGGCCTTGCCGCCCGACAGCAGGTGCGAGTACGGAGAGAGTTGCTGGTAGATGTGGCTCTTGCCTGTGCCGCGCGGGCCCAGCTCGACCAAGTTGTAGTTGCGCTCGACGAACGCCGCCATGCGGAGGAGCACGACGCGCTTGGCTGCCTCGTCCAGGCTCGCCGGCTCCAGGCCCGCGGACCGGACGAGGAAGTCGCGCCAGAGCTCGGTCGTGAACGCCCGGCGGCCCCTGGCCAGAACGTCGAGCACGTCCGGGTTCGACATCTGGATGGGGCGCAACTGCGCGAGGCGGAACGGGCGGCCCGACGCATCCTGCGACTCGACCGGGTCGTAGCCGAGCGTCACCTCGGCATAGAACCCGTCGCCGAGCATGCGCTCGTTGTCCTTGACGATGGCGTCCGACACCTGCACGTCATGCAGGTTCAGGCTGGGCAGCTCGGCGACGTAGCAGTCGTTCTTCGCGTCCAGCTTCGCGCGAACGACGTCGATCAGCTTGACCGACCCGTTCTCGCGGGCGCGCGACTTGAAGACCTCCCGCTCGCTCGTCCGCACCGTCCGGCCCTGGAGCTGCCGCTCGACGATGGCCAGCCCCTCCGCGATCTCGTGTTCATCGACGCTCGCGCAGTAGCGCCCCAGCAGGAACTCGACCACGTAGGTCGGCACCGGGTACTGCCGCGCGTAGCGCCGCACCAGGTCCTTGCGCACCAGGTAGCCCGGAAAGGCCTCCGCGGCAAGGGCATCCAGTGGGTCCATCTCGACGGACTCGTTCATGCGTCCACCCCCACACGGACCGGTCGCTGGGCCAGCACCCGGCCCGCCTCGTCCAGCAGGACGAGCACCAACGCCGCCGTCTCGTGCTCGTCGTCGGCCAGCACCAGACTGACCGCTCCCTCGGCGTCGACCGGCTTGGCGGTCGCGGCCACCGACTCGCCGGAGGGCCGCGCCAGCCGCAGGTCGGCCGTCACCGGACCGCCGCGGACCACCGCCTCGACGAAGCAGCGGAGGCCGCGCCACGTGACCGACGTGATGCTGCCGGCCGTTTCGGCTCCTTCGACGCGCGTCACGACGAGATCGGGAATCAGGCACTCCTGGATGCTCAGGCCGCCGTGCGCGTATTCCTCCGACCGGTTGAAGCAGGCGATGCCGGGCGGCGTCGCGAACCACTGCGCACCGTTCCAGTGCCAAGGGGCGCGAATCACGTCGGGCGTGGCGGCTTCGCCCGCGATGGCCGCGCAGCGCGCCCATCGGCTCTCCGTCAGGTACCTCGGCAGATCCACCTTCGGCAGCCCCCCGGGCAACAGCAGCCACCCGTGGTCGGTCACTACGCGCACCGATGTCCAGCCGGCCTCAAACACGCGCTCGATCCGTTCCGCCACGCGCTCCAACTCGCCTTCGAGATACCGCGCAAGCTGTGCGCCGCGCTCGTGGCCGAGCCTGTCGAACTCGCCGGTCTCCAGCCACCCATACGCCGGATGGGCGCGGGGGGCGTCAGCGCCGTCGCCCGCGAGAATCTGGTAGCCGCGGCCCCCTATCGCGTCGCGTAGCGCCGGCGCATCGGCCGACTTCCCGGCGGCCTTCACCCGCGCGCCGAACGCTTGGCCCAGGACGTCGCCCTCGATCTCTCCGGCCACCGGCGTCACCGCGGGTTTCCCGGTGCCCGTCACCGTCGGCAGCGCGGCCCACCGCCGGCCGAGATCCACGCGGAACCCGCGGCCTTCAAGCCGTTCCGCCAGACGCTGCGCGAGGTCGAAGCGCAGGCCGTCCACGAAGACGAGGCAACCGTCGTCCTCCGCGTTCACCGACGGTTGCTCGCCGGCGCCCGGCAGGGGCTTGCGTTCCACAGCCGCCTGAAACGCTCGCGCCGACTCCTCCAGCCACGGTTGCAGCAGGTGGCGCACCGCCGCCGCCACGCACGCCTCGTCGGAGATCGGCGCCGCCGCCACCGCCTGCCAAGCGCCGAGGTCGGCCTGCCAGCCGCGCTCCAGGTAGGCGCCGGCCACGTCCGCGGGCTCGGTTCCCCCCAGGACCCGCTGCGCCGCCGTCGCCAGACTCGCGAGCGGCTTCAGCAGCTCCGCCATCGGGGCCAGCCCCAGGCGCGCCCACACCCAGTCGCGCCGTTCGCCATGGCTCCTCTCAAGAGCGGTCACCGCCGCGCACGCCTCGTCGTGCGGGAGCTTCGGGAGCCTCTCGAGCCCGTCGCGCACCGCTCTCTCGTCCTCGTCGTTCAAGTCCGGCCACCGCTCCCGTTCCTCGAACCGCAAGGCGCCCGTCGGCGCGCTACGCCGCAGGAGACCCGCAACGTCCCCGTAGCTGCCCGGCGCCTCGGCGAACCGCTCCCATACCACCGCCCACCCCTCCTCGCCCTTGGCCATGCGCTCGCCGGCGACGACGTCCGCCTCCTGCGCCGGACTGAACCCCAGCTCGTCCTGACAACGGTTGCAGAACGCGTGCCAGCCGTTCTCGCCCAGACGCGCGCGCGTCGTCTGCGGGTCGCCCATCCACCGCAGCAGATCCCGGATGACGTCCCCCGCCAGCATGCGGTCGAAGTCTTCCGCCTCGAGGCGGCGTCCCTCCAGTTGCGCCACCGGCGCCAGCGCGACTTCGGGCAGCGCCCGCAGCAGGGCCTCCGCGGTGGCGCGGTCGCCGGCGACGTCCAGGCCGAGCGCCTTGCGCGACGTCAGGAAGGCGTTGACGGTCCAGTCGCTTCCGTTCGCCTGGTGCCACAGCGCGCCCCGGAACAGCAGTTCCACCAGCGGCCTCAGCCCGTCGGGACACTCCCCGCCCGCGCGGAGATCCTGGCGCGCTACGCCGGGCAGATAGACAATCGGTGAGCGACCTTGGGGAAGAACGGGCTCGTCGAGCGTCCCGTCGACGACACAGCGCAGCCAGACGGCGGGACCAGTGCGGCGCTCGGGGTCGTAGTCGCCCAGCACGAGGTACTCCTGGACGTGCTGCAGCAACAGGTCGACAAGAGGCCTCCATTCCCCCTTCGGGTCGGTCCAGAGGACCGCATCCGGCCGCGCCTCACCGTCGAGCGGCGCGTCCTTAGTCCGCAGACTGGCGACCAGCCGGTCGAGGACGGTGTCGGCCATCAGCGGGCGCCCGCCTGCCGCCACGCGTCGATCTGCTCAGCGACCTCGTCGAGAAAGTCGTTCTCCACCTGCATCCTCGCCCGCAACGAGTCCCAGGTCTTTCGCAACGACGCGTCAAAGATGGACATACCGCGGTGTCTCCATGGCGGATGGTCTGCCTGCTCCGCTACGCCGAGTCGCCGGCGGCGGGGTCAGCCGCGTAGATTGTCAAACGCAGCTCATCCCCGAACAGCTCGTACACCGGCTGTCTGCCCGAGAGGCGCCGGCTCCCTGCGAGAATGGCCGGCACGCCAGCGCCGCGCCGGTCCATCATCGTGCCGCGCGGCGCCACGATTCCGTCCGCGACCGCGCAGCGCTCGAGGAGGTTGGCGATGGCAGGGTTCCGTGCATTCTGCTTGTAGGCGATCTCGTCGAGGCCCATGCCGTTGGCCAGCGCGCCCGGCGAGTACAGTTCGATGCGGTCCGAGAACATCCGCAGGCGCACCTTGGACCCGCGACGCGAGTAGTCGCGGTGCGCCACCGCATTGACGACGGCCTCGAAGACTGCCGTCAAGTCGTACTGCGGCCAGTCGATCCGCCCCAGGTGCTTGGATGCCTCGACCCGCTGATTCCTCGCCACGAACCGGCAGGCATACTCGATCTGATCGTCGATCGGTCCGTCGTTGTCCTTGGCGTCGAGCTGGTAGCGCGGCGAGCCCATAGCGTCTGAAACGCTGACGCCACGGTACGCCACCGACTGGATGAACGCGTGCGGCAGCCAGCGCTGCGGCTGGCGCGTCCCGAGAAGCAGGCCGGCCACGGTCGGGCGGAGCACGCCGGCGTCCTCCCGAACCATGTCGAGCTTCGAGAGCGCAGTCGTCCGGTCGTCGCCGCCGCTCTCCCCGCGAAACCGGTCCACCAGACGCGGATCCAGGTCGTCGAGCGTCGCGTCCTCGACCACCTGAAGGTCGAACTGCCCGCCACCGCTTCCGCTACGCTGCTCGAACAACCGGGCGAGAACGGCAGTCTCCATCACGCGCTTCGACGTCCCGGCACGCTGCAGGTACCCGCCCGGACTCCGATGCACGAAGAACCCCCGCGGAATCTCGACCTTGAGCACCGGCCGCATCCGGCCGCCGGCATCCGGCAGCTCCAGTTTCTCGATGAGCGGCACGACAGGCGGCGTGATGGCATCGTCGGCGATCTCGATCACGTAGCGCTGCACCGCGTCGAGGTGCTCCAGCGGGATGCCGGTCACCGCGCGCGGCGCGTCGGACACACCCAGCCACAAGACGCCGCCCGACGAGTTGGCGAACGCCGCCAGCTCGTCGGCCAAGGCATCCCGACCTGGCCCCTCGATTCGGCCGCCCGCCAGGACCACCTCCGCGAATGCCAGAGAGCTGCCCTCGCCGAGCTGAATCTTGCGGATGCACTCGGCGGCCGTGTCAGGCATTGCGGGGCCCCCGCTCGAACGTCACCCGAACGAACCGGTTGCGCTCGTCGCTGACGAGCTCCGGCTCGGTTCCGTTGAAGCGCCGCATGGCGTGCCGCATCGTCAGCCAGCCCCGTCCGCGGCGTTCCATCAGCCCGCCGACGACCATGGCGTTCGCCATCATCTCGTTGCGCGACCGCGGAGCGCCGCCCTTGCGCGCCTGATCGACGGTCATGTGATTGGGCAATGCGCCGGGACTCGTCACCACGATGCGGTCGTCGAACACCTCCAGCAGCACCTGCGATCCGGTGATGGCGTAGTCGCGGTGGATGACGGCGTTGACGAGTGCTTCCCGCAACGCCGCCTCCGGCACCGGCGGAATGTCGACGCGCCTGATGCCCTCGTACGTCTCCCGCCGGCCGAGGCTCCGAAACCACCCCATCGCCCGTTGCACCTGGTCCTGCAGCCGGCCCTTGCACTCTCCGGCGCTCAACACGTCGGCGGCCTGGTCGGTACCCCCGTACGCCGTGCACTGCACGAACAGACTCAACGTGTGCGCGTACGCCTGGGGGTCGCGGCCGAACACCATCAACCCGTACAGCGTCGGCCTCGGGACACCGTCGAGCTCGTCGACGATGCTGCCGTTCCTCAGATCGTCCTCCCGAGCCGGCTGGGGAGCTTCGTCCAGATCGAGGCCCTGCGCACGCATGAACGCCCGCACGGCGCCGAAATCGATGTCATCGACGGTCGCCGACGGGATGATCTGCTTCTCCGTCAGCACCAGTCCGAAGGCGTTCAGCAGCTCCTGCAGCTCCGAGGGCGACGGCGCCCCCGTGCTCCGCCCTCGTCTGATCCAGAACCGGCCGTCGCACGAGAACGGCTCGTATCCGCGCTGATGGCGGCGCACGTCGACCCAGTGCACCCACCCGCCCTCCGACTCCTGCCTGCCGCACTCCGCGGTCACGGGTCTGCCGCAACCCGTCTGCAGAAAGCTCGCCAACCGCTCCTGAACCGTTTCCGCGTTCTCCTCGTCGCCGACAACGGCGCCGGCATCATCGACGCCGATGACGACAAGCCCCCCGTCCCCGTTGGCGAACGCGCAGACCGCCCTGCCGACCCTGCGCAGGTCTCCCAGCCTCCGCTTGAACTCCGTGCGGGCGTCCTCCCCGCCGGCGATGCGCCGCTGCACGTCAGGCCATTCCATGGTGACTGGCGTCCTCATCCCGCAAGACCCATGCGACTCTCCGGTCATGCCGCCCGGTCATGCGTTCACTCACCTTTCCGATTCCGCGACTCACCATTCGCCCCGTCTCCCGACCCATCCTGAGCCGATGCCAAGCCATCCAGCCGCTCCCTGAGGTCATCTGACACCCTCCCCGCCAGCTTGGTGAAAAGCTTGAGGCGTTCGATGCGGTCAGCAAGCTCCCTGCGTTCGCTGTGGGCCCGCTCGGACTCCTGTTCGCGTCCCGCCCTTTTTGAAACGAACGAGACCACAATCCCGGCAGAACCTGTGTCGACTTCCGCCTTCTCGGCCGCTGTCGCCAATTCCTTGGACTCGTCCAACGCCAAGCGCGCCGCCTCGACAAGCGCGTGGGCGATGGTGATTCTCGCCGCGTCATCGACGCTGCTCACGAAATCGAGCACCGACTGCATTGCCGCGCCTTCCTCGCCCGAGCCCATCGCCCTTCTCTCCGGCCCGAAATACCGCGGCGTGCTGCCGTTCGGGTCCAAGCTCTCGAGAGCCCGCATGATCGGCTCCAGCTTCTCGAACGGGCGCCGGCCGTCCGGCAACGCCGTGCGGTGGTCCCAGAGTTTCAGGATCGTCTCGAAACACTCTCGCCGCGCCGCCCCGCGTTCGTTCGGCGGCGCCTTAGCCACCCCGTCGATGAGTTCAGCAACGTAGTGCGCCATCCATCGGGCAAGCGTGTCCACCCGCGGTTCTTGACCGAGTTCATCGACGAGCTTGCGCCCGAGCGCCAAGACCTCTTCAAAGCGAGGCAAGGTGTCCATCTCCTGTAAGGAGATAGGCCCTTGCTCTGGTTGGTGCTCGTTCATCGTCTTCCTCTCGCGGATCGCTGCGCCACCGTGAACGACGGCGCCGTCGTTCTATCTGTACCTCGACGATCAGGTCCCGACCCGAGCGGAGCAGCAGCTTCGTCAGGAAGTCACAAGAAGCCCGGAGTCTGTTGCCCCGCTCGGGATTGTCATCGTCGTCTCTCCTGCTCACGTCGCCCCAAACCTCCGAGAACATGACAGGCGTCATCTCCGCGTCACGCCATACACGTCCATCGGGATGGCCTTCCATGGCCATCAGCTCGACGATTTCCGCCGCCGGTGCAGGCGCCGGATGAGACACATCGCCGGACCACTCGTCCTTCCGGTCGAAGTCGCCGCAAGAGCCGCGGTCCACAAGCCATCCTCGGAGTACGAAACCAGCGCTATCGATCTGCCCTTCGCAGTCCGCGCTCGGAATCACATACTGATGCACGTCGGCGGCGGTACTCAACGCCCTGAGCAGGGCCGCTGACCTCTGGGGACAGACCAAGGCGCTCCGCACATGAACGGACTGCACGTACTCCGCATTTGCAAACGACCAGCTCCCCCACACGGCCAGCGTCGTCTGGTTCTTCAGCGCCTCGTCGAAGTCTGCCGACGTCACGGCCCCGTAGGCCGACTCCCCCTCCTTGCGGTCGAGCCACGCCGGTAGTTCCAATGGCTTCGGATCGCGCCGATCCGCAAGCCAGCGACCATCGTTTCGCATCAGCTCGTGCGAGGACAGCCATTCGGCAAACTCCTCCCGTTCCGTCCACGTCCCATCATGATGCGTCGGCGTCGTCGCCAACAGCCTTCCGGCCACGATCATCATGGCGTGGTAGGAGAGGTATACCTGGTAGTCGTCGGCATCGGGATACAAACCGTGCGACGCGTACGTCCGCTCCCGGCCGTAGAGGTCCCGGCGTTTGCGTTCGTCCTCTCGCCACGATGTGGTGCCGGACGTATGAAGCTCGTCGCGAATCACCTTGAGAGCCTCGGTCTCGATGCGATGCTGCGGCAATGCGAAGGCCTCACCCAAAGGCTTGTACCAGTAGGGCCCTATGTCCATGTAGAAATACCCGCGATCTTCATCTTCGCCGGTGGGATCATCGGCGGGGTGGTGAGAGATCCGTTCCACGTGTGGAGATTCCACGACCGGAAGCGACGTGACGTTCACCCGCCGCAGACGGGTTTCCAGGTCCTGGTCTGACGGCAATCTCCCGTCCTGCACCAACGCTAGAGCCGCCCGCGCCGCGAACTGCCGGACCATGACGTGTGGCTCGTCTTCCAGCGCCCACCCAGCCAGACGCTCCGTGAACGGCGCAAGCGCCCCGGGATATTGCGTCGCGGCCCTGGCAAACGCCATCATCAGCCACTGAAAGGCGTGCAGTCGATAGAAGGGCAACCCGGCGTCCCCAAACGGTTGGACGCGACCGCCGTCGGCGAACTCGACGAGGTGCCGCAGAACCTCGGTCCGGTTCAACGCGCACAGGCCCACGACCGCGTGCGCGGCCTCCCATCGAACAGCCCCCTGTGGCGCGCCAAGCCCGGCATAGACGTAGCCGGCCATCGACTCCTGGACCGTAGCGGGCGGCGCCAGTTCGTCCGACCATCGCCCATCGCCGTCGCGATCGTCCAGAACGGGATCGAACAGGTCCAGTGCGAACGTGAGTGCCTCAAGCGCCTCGTCGCGGTCCAACTTGGACGCCAGCAAACCGACCAGCGAGAACAGACGCTCCGCGTCTGCGAACTCGGCCGACTCGCCGACCGCATCTAGTACAACATCGATCACTTCCGCTTCGGCGACGCCGGCCAGAGCCACGCTCCCGTCGAACGGAAACAGTTGCCAATATCTGTGCTTGGCGACCTTCATGCAGTCGCGTCGACAAACAGCCTTGATGCCGTCGGCGAGACTCCGCATCACAGAGGGACGGTTCCGCCAGACCTCCGGAACTTCCGCCAAGAGATCCCGAAGACAGTACAGACTGAAGTCCGGAGTACCGCACGCCGCCCGGATGAACTCCGGCTCCGCGCCGGGCGCAACGCGACGAACCGCTTCGGCGAAGAATTCCTCAAGGCGCCAAGGCGGGTCCGTACGCCGCAAGGCCGTGCGGGACCGAGCGATACCGTCGACCGTAGTGAGGTCGTTGCCCCGAAAGATCTCGTCCCAGCCCGTGGTTCCGCGGTCACGTGCGGACGTGGCATCTTCAGCATCCCCACCCGGTCCCGTCGCGGCCGTACGTCGGCCCTGTTCGGCGAACGCCATACGCGCCTTGAGATCCGGTATCGACTGCCGGTGTCGCGCCCCGATTTCCTGAAGTTCAGAGTACGTCGAAGCGCCATGGCGCGAAAAAACCATGTACCGATACAGCAGGGAAGTCGCCGTTTCGCGTTCCTCGGGGCTTGCGCATCCGCCCAACGTCACGTCCAGAAGCGCGGCATGGTTCCAGCGCCCGTCGAACCCGATCAACGGCAGTGCGTCCCGCGGGTCGAGGCCGCCACGCTTGACGAGAGCGTGCGCGGCGACCGGCAGAACCTCCGGCGTCCATCCGAAACCACGGTCGCGCCAGCGGCTAAGAATCGCCAACGACGAGGCGGAACACAGACCCGCCAACGCCTCGACCGTGGCCGGCCAGTCGAAGTGCTTGTCCCGCGCCACATGGTCCCACGTGAGCTCCGCACAGCGAGCGAACCTGTAGGCCGTGGCCGGTTCCGACCGATCGCGCCCCGCCGCACCATCCGCGAGGTCGAGCATCGCCCCCCAACGCGCCACGTTCTCTTCGCCAACCTTGCTGGAGACCGCCACCGCCTCCTCGAAGTACGCCCGCGCTTCCGCCCCGTCGTTGATCGCCATGACGGCCCTCGCCGCGTCGATATAGCCATCCGACTTCGAGTAGGCGTCGGCGCGGTCGTCCCTGATGAGTCCGAACGCCTGGGCTGCAAATCGGAGTGCAATGCCCGCCGTTTCCCTGCGTCGCCCCCCCAGCCGTGCCAATGCATTCAGCGCGGGCGTGAAGAGCGGGCGGCGCAGGCTCTCGATCCATGCCGCCAGCGCGCCAACCGACTCCGCGTCCAGCGCGCCCAGCAGGTGCAGCACGTCGAACCAGACGCGCGCGATCGCACCTGAGACATGACGTCCGTCGGCATAGTGGAATGCCGCCCCAGGCGCAGCCGCGTTTCGCAAGCGTGCCACGCGGTTTGGCAACTCTTCCTTGGTCAGGTCGCCGAGAAGGGCTGCCGCCCACAGTTGGTACCAAGGCAACAGTGCGCCCATGCTCTGCACGAATTCCACCGCTTCGCGCGAGGACTGAAATGACGGCTTCTCGAGCTCGACCCTCAGTTCTTCGTGAGCGAGGTCGGCGACCTCGATGGCCTTCCCCTCGAGCATCGCGCGCAGGCAGTAGTCTCGCAGCAAGAAAAAACGCGAGGTCGAGAAGCGGTCCGCCATTCCCCGTGGCGGCTTGGCCGGCAGACAGCGTGTGAGCAGCGCAGCCGCATCGTCGCGCGAGCAGAGCGATAGCCTCAATCCGGCCTCGACGAGGGCGGAAATGGCGTTCAGAACCTCCCATTCCCGATCCGGTCCGCTGCTAGCCCCGCGCCGCACGGGCGCGGCGGAAACACGCCTGAAGGCACCCTCGACGACCGATGCCGACGGCGTCTGTTGAATTTCGCGCAGTTCGACGACGACGGCGAGGACGAGCCGGAGGTCGGCGCCCGCCGCGGCGGCCATCGCGTTGACGTCAGCCAGGCGGCCATGGTCGATTAGCCGCCTCGCCACGAGTCGGCCCACCCGATACGCTACGCTGCGTGGCTTCCAGCGGCAGATTTCCTCCGCGGCCTCGTCAGGTCCGTAGATGTTCAGCTGCGCCATCGCCAATTCCACAATATCGGCGTCGGACACTTCCTCCTTGCGGCGTTCCTCGGGCGACAGACGACGCCAGTTGTCGAGCCACTCGTAGGCCATCCGAAGTCGACTCCGCGCGCCGCCGGCGAACGCCGACACGCCGGACAGCAGGCCCGCCTCGTAGGCGTGATGGGCGCCCAGCCAACCGGACTTGAACGCCCGCCGCGTGACCATTTCCTCAATGAATGAGAGGTCGAGAAACCGCGCGGCAAGATCCGTATTGGACTGAATCAGCTTACGCTGGCGACCGTCGCCTGCCGTCTGCCATCCCGCCTTCAAGGCGAGTTTGGCGGCCTCGGGGTAGCGCTGCGCACGTAGACCGGCCTTCAACGCGAACTGGGCGCGCTGGTGTTCGACATCCCGCTTTTCCGGCAGGTTCGTCTCCGGCAAGGCAGTCGAGGTCAACGTCAGCTCCACCAGCTCCGAGAACTCACCCGCCTCCAGCAGGAGCTTCGGCAGGGTCGATGCCACGTAGGCGCTCATATCGGCCAGCGGTCGCAGTCTGCGTATGAACTCCGGCATCTCTGCCCGTGCCGGCTTGAATCTGTTCCGGAACCACGTCTCGACCGGTTCGTCCCGGAACTGGACGCTGTCGGCAGCCAAGAGCAAGCCCGTCCCGAGATCCAGGACGAAACTGCGTATGGCCGACGCCGACACGCCGGATATCCGGGAGAGAACAGATATGGGAACCAAGGGCCGAAGTGCTGCCAGGCCCGCGCATACCCGATGAATGCCCTCCCGTTCAGCGGTGCCCGCGTCATCCACGAGCCGTGCGACGGCGCCGTTCAGCAGCTTCTCGATCGCGTCGTCCACCGTCGCCGGGTTCGGGCCGAGGCGACGAAGCGTCTCCCGTAGCGACAAGTCGCAGTTGCCGTCGCCGGACAGCGCAAGCGCCTGCAAGCGCGGGTTTCCCGAGGTAAAGTGGTGGAATTCGCCGATGTCGTGATCTGACGCATCGGGAAAGGTCCGCCTGAGATGGGCCGCGGTCTCGGTTTCACTGAAGCCCACCAGCTCCAGCCGAAGCGCGCCGGGCGGCGGGTCGAGCAGGTCCTGCCGGTGACTGCGGCAGAGGACGACGAAACGCACCCCACATGGCGGTGTCTGCCGCAGCAGATCCCGAGCGAAGGACGGTTGTTGTCCGTTCTCCTCTGCGGCTTGCTGCGCATTGTCGGCTGCATCGACGATCACGCAGAGCAGCGCGTCCGGGTGGTCGCGCCGAATCAACTTGGTGGCCTGCTCCAGACGGTAGACGAACGCCTCCATGTATTCGGGCCTGTCGGCGCGACTACTGGGAATAAGGGGATCGCACAATCCACGGCCCGCGAGTTCGTTCGCCATCTGCACGAGCCCGTCGCGGTGACGGTGCCGAGAACCGGTCGCGCTGCGGTACTGGCCGCTGCCGTAGCAGTCGTACAGGACGGGTACGGAGCCTTGCGGCAGCCCGGCCTCGATGCGCGTAGCGAAAACAGACTTGCCGACGCCAGCCAGGGCGTGCACGACGACCGGTGTTCCCTCGGCTTCCACGATGGTGCGGATGAGCCCCGCCTCCTGTTCGCGGGAGACCGCGTTGTCCATGGGTGTTAGAATACACGGCGCGGGATACAGACCGCTTTCGTCGGTTCCCAGGGCACGCAGCACGTCCGTCTTCTCGATGCGCGAGTCGTCTTCGGATTCTGACAACGCCTTCCGCCTGACTAGTTCCGCCAATTGCACGGGCGCGTCCACGTCCGCATCCGGCAGATGGCCGCGGACTTCCTGAAACAGGATGTTGCGCTGGTCCCAATAGTCGTTCTGTCGATCCTCGAATTGAATGAGACCGCAGAACAACGAGAACCCGGCGCCTGCAAGACCCGTGATCCGCTCCAGCTTTGCTGCCTCTTGCGGGTAGCGCGGTATTGCGCGTTCTGCGGCATCTCGTACGGTCTGCTTGATGGCGACGCTGACTGGACGATTGGTCACGAATCTGAATTCGAAACGCGCCTTCAAATCGCTGGCAGTGAACTCTCCGAGTAGATTCCTGTATCGTGCGGCAAAACCCACCAAGGTTCTCTTCAGGCCACTTGCCGTCCAAGGTCGGGAGGAGCGGCGTGTCGAATGCTTGAGCTGCACGTAGTGGATGCGCGTTGCCCGGTTCACGTCGACGTCGCCATAGTACTCGGCGACATCGATTACGTCGTCGCCGGCGCCCGATGTTCGTGGACGTTCGTCCGGCGACGCCTCTTCAATGGTGATGCCGGCAAGGCCGGTTTGTGAAGGCGAGGGGAGCAATAGAAGGCAACGCCGGGCCGCCCACAGATAGTGGAACTGATCGCCGTCGCGGCTTGGTCGGACAAGGTTAGCCATTGCCGTCAGATTGTCCCGATTCCGTCGTGCGGCGCCGCGCAGTGGGATCGAACTCCGAGTTGTGGTCTACCGCCGGCGTACGCGCTTGCGCGCGCCGTCCGCTTGGCGTCGTTGGTGTAGTGCAGATCGTTCCAGCGGTTACCGTCGAAGTCGGAGCCGCCGCGGAAATCCGTCCGTTCCACCCGGAGGCTGTCGCCAGAACAGCCCCAGAACCACGGGTAGTCCTCCCGCGGGCGGAGCTCCCGGTCTTCGTCGATCTCCAGGCCGAACAGGTTGTCCCGCAGCACCGCCTCCACGGCGGCGCCCGGGGCGAGCCGCTCCTCGTCCATGCGCAGGCGGACCAGCAGATCGAGGCATTCGACCAGGAAGTGGCCGCTGCCGCAGCACGGGTCGAGCACGCGCAGGTCCGCGGCCGTCCGCGGCCAGCCCGCGAAGGTCCCCGCCGCCGGGCGCCAGGGGCCGATGGGTTGCTCCTCTTCGTCGTCTTCGCGCGGCTCGCGGACGAATCGAAGGTACGAGAAGTCGTAGCCGCCGGCCGCCTGTAGCCGCACCGCCCGGCGCAGCTCGTCCTCGCTCGCGGCGGTCGCGGCCAACTCCGGCTGCGCGGCCAGGACCCTGCCCGCCTGCCACGCGCCGACGGTGTTGTGCAGCAGGAACAGCACCATGTAGCGCTCGGTGAAGAGCTGCGTCACCGCCGGCAGCTCGTCGGCGCCGATCTTGACCCCGCTCTTGTTGACGGCCTCCTTCCGCTCGGCCTGCCAGAACTGGTAGGTCCAGCCCAGCGAGTCGCGCGCCGCGAAGACGGCGGGCGGCAGCGACTCCAGCAGCCGCTCGAGCGCTTGCCGGGTCTCGGGCGCCAGGGGGACAGCGAGGGCGGGATCGTCGCTGCGGAAGATGCGGGGCAGCATCCGCTCCGCGAAGCGCCCGGCCACCGTCCAGCAATCCTGCCCCTGCTCGCGCGCCAGCTCCTCGCAATCGGTCAGCGAGACGGCGACGCCCGACTCGGGCTCGAGCAGCAGGTCGTTCTCCGCCAGGAAGCGGGCGAACAACATCCGGTGCCAGTGCTCGTAGGCGACCTCGTGGGCGAGGCGGTCGACCTGCTGCACGCCGCTCTCCCCGTCGAGGCGGTCGCCGAGCTGACGCCCGTGCGCGCGGAGCCGCCGCCGCAGGTCCTGCTCGTCCGGCGACAGCGACGGGTGCGCCCGCGCGTCGCCGACGGCCAGCACGTCCAGCGCGCTACGGGCGCCAGCCTCGCCGGCTCGGCGCGCCGCCTGGACGGTTCTGGCGAGTTGGTTGCGGATGTCGACCGGCAGCGAGTCCATCGCCGTTCACTCCAGCGGGGCGGTCCCGCAGCACCTGTTGAGTTCAAGCATCGGCGGCCCGCTTCCTCAGCGCCGGAAACAGCTCTTCCGCGGACTTGCCGGTCAGCGCCATGTAGAGTGCGTCCTCGCACAGCTCGACGTCGTCGCTCCAGGCTATCGACCCGTGCCCGGACACGTGCACGCCATCGAAGAAGGTCCGGTCGAGCCAGGCTCCGAAGACGCCCCGACCGGCCAGGTCGGAGAGGTCGACCTCTCCGGAGACGCCGTCCGAGTAGCGCAGCCAGATCCGGTATCCGGCTCGCGGCGCCACTTCCACTGCTGCAATCATGTCTCGCTACTCTCCATGGCCGCCAAGCGTCGGGCGGCGTTCCGGCTCTCTTCTGACACCTCGACCATGGGCCGGGACGTCAACGCGGACCCGTACCGTTCGAGCGTCCGGTCCACCCAGCGCCCGCAGCGCGCCTGAAGTGCATCGACACGGCCCGGGCGCATCAGCGGGGCGCTCGAATCGCTCGCGTACTCGGTTGCGGCGTTGACGAGTGCGTACGCCGTGTCGCCAAGATCCTCTCGGTACTTGTCGCCGAGCCGCCTCAGCCAAGGCCCAAGGCGCGACCAGCCATCCCGCTGCACAGCGCTTCTCGGGCGCTCGGCCGGGGGCCTCATCTGGAGGATCTCGAGCGTCCCCGCCAGGAATCGCTCCGCCGGTACCGACAGTCTCGTCAGCTTCTCCAGCTTGTCCCTGCACCCGGCCACGTCGAATCGTCGATGTGCGAAGGCTTCGACAAGGCGGCGGTCGAGGTCCACGTCCTTCGCATGCGCGACGTTCAGCTTGAGCGACTGCTCGCCGAAGATCATGCCGTTGGTGCAGATCCACCGGCAGACCCCGACCGTGAACCCGAGCGCGCGGCTGCGGTTGTAGCTGTTGGTCACCCGCAAGAACGGCAGCCAACGATCCTCGTCCAGCGGCGCGAGGTCCAGGCCGTCCGCCGTCAGGTCCAGGTTCGCCCACGACCGCGTCGCGGGCATGTTGACGTTGAAGAGCTGCAGCCGCTTCGTCGCCTGGTCGCCGAAGACAAGCGCGAACGCCCGGCGGCCGAGCTCGTACGCTCGCAGGTTGGACACCAGTCGATAGTCCTCGGTGACGATCGCGAACACCTCTCGCCGGTCATCCGCCACGACCGCCCAGTGCCGTCGGAACGTGTGACCGGTGTCCGTCGCGCGGACGCGCACCTTCGACACCGGAAAGAACGGCTGATCGACCGGGGATTCCACGACCGGCCCAAATTCGCCCGCGACGGCATTCTCGTACAGGTACTCCGGCGCGAGATCCGCGCCGGTCGGCCATACGATTGTGTCGAGCTCGGCATCGAACCTGAAGCGCCGGAACAGCCCGACGTCCCGCAGGGGCTCGAATACCTCACCGCGCAGTTCATCCCGGAGGTCGATGACCCCCGCCTTGCCGTCCTCGAACGTCAGGAAGATCCTGTACTCGCCGAAATACTCCGCCCCGCAGAGTCTCGGCGTCATCCCGCTACCGCCTTCGTGTCGACGACGACCCGCATCACTCCTCGTTCAGAATCGACCGCAGCATCTCGGGAGTCAGCCCGCGCCGCTGCGCGCTCTGGCTGATGTCCCGCATGATGTCGCGCAGCGTTCCTTCGGAATGTGTCGCCTCTCGCAAGCGCAGGTTGACCAGCAAATCCAGTTTGCGGCGGTCCCCGTCGGATACCGCGCGGTACGCGTCCGCGACGTCGGCGTCTACGGATACCGTGATTCGATCGTCCATTCTGCACGCCCCCAAGAGTCGACGTCCTCAGCGCTCGGAGCGCTCTGAGTACCTGAGCCAGATCGCCACGCCGGTCACGGGTTCGCCCCCAGTTCTCCCATGCGCCACAGGTCGCCGAGCCGATAGTCTTCGAGCCACGAGGCGAGCTGCTTTGGATCGAGACGCCGCAGCTCGGTCGCGGCGCCCGGTCGTTCGCACGCCACGATCGCCTCCGGCTGGCTGCTCAACGCCGACACCAACGCGTCGGAATGCGTCGTCACGACGATCTGCATGCGGTCCGAGGCATCGACAAGCAGCTCTGCGAGCAGAGCCACCGCGTCGGGATGCAACCCGAGCTCTGGCTCTTCGATGCACACCACGAGCGGCGGCGGAGCCGGGTGAAGCAGCGTGGCCAGCAGCGCCACGAAACGAAGAGTGCCGTCCGACAGCCGCGTGGCTGGAGTCGGCGCCCGCAGGTCGGACTCATGCAGGTACAACCGCACTGTTCCACCCTCGATCGAGGTCGTCATCCGCTTGAATCGGGGAAGGAAGCGCTTCAAGTAGTCGTCGAGAATCGGACCGACCCTGTGCTCGACCTGGTTGATTACCAGCGCCAGGTTGCTGGCGTCGGGCAGCAGCCAGTCCGCGGGAAGATCCGTTGACTGCGGCCGCCGCGCACCATGCGGGCCGAACGTCCAATCGCGGAACGTCCGGATGGAACGGAAGATCGCCCCGAGCCAGAACAGTTCCGGATAGAAATCCGGGTCCTTGCGTTGGGCAAGAACCGACTGCTCCAGCGAGTGATTGTCCAGTTGCGCCGCCCGTTTCTCCAGTCGTGGGCCATCCGGCGTTCGCACTTGGATGTGGACATCAGGCCGCCCCTGGTGGAAGTGATAGCACGGTCCCTCAACCCCGTGCTGATCCGTCGTTTCGTCGATCAAGTCTGCCAATTCGTCGACGATGCCGACCCGCGGCCCCCGGGCCTCGAACGAGAGCCGGTAACGCAACTGCCTGTTGGAGTCGTCGCCGATGTCGACTTCGACCTCGACTGCCGCCGGCGACGACTGGAGACCGCCCTTCCACAACCACTCCGCCCCGCCCCCGCCATTCCGCACGGCGGTTCCGAAGTCCGTCGGCAACGCGCGCAGCAACTCCAGTGTGTCGATGAAGTTCGATTTTCCCGACCCGTTCGGACCGATGAGGACGTTCAACGACTGGAGATCGAAGAAGTCCATGTCGGGCGGGAACGACAGCAGTCCGGGCATCCGGATTCGCTGAATGACTCGCATCGGGATCCTTCAGTCGCCTTCGAACACACGGCGAAACCAGGCGACAAAGCGCTTGGCCGTCTGGGCGTCGTTCCGAAGATAGCGCGCCTTGATCGCCGTGCCGTACCGCAGCCCGGGCTCCTCCTGCCACGCCAACCACGCGTGAAGCACCGCCTTCCTGACGGCCCTGGCCGGATAGTTCGCGCCGTGAACTTCCCTCGCCTGACGCGTAGCCTCTCGGGCGTGAGGAAGCAACGGATCCTCCTCCTCGACCAGCGCTTCCAGAAACCGCTCCAGCGTCCCCTCTCCCGTCGTCCCTTCCTGGCGATTGTCCGGCATCAACCAGACGCCGACGCGCGTCGTGTACTCGGTGGAGACACCCACGAAACCGCCTTCAGGAATGGCCGGCGGTGGCGCCATCCCGGCCTTCTCGAGGCGGTCGGAAACCGCCCGCCACGTTTTCTCGACGGAATCGTCCGCATCCAGCACGAAGCCGACGGCCTTGCCCTCGCCAAGTCTGACCGCGTTCCGGAGGCCCTGCAGGATCGCGCTCCGACCGTCCCCCGGGGCACCCGCGCCATCGCCAGCGGTCTCGATCGAAGGAAACCAAGCCGACTGTTCAAGGTCGATGCCGTGACGGCCAAGCAGGTGTATGAGCACATGCTTGTCGTCGGGCCCCTCCACACGCAGAACGGATCGCTCGCTGCCGGTCGCCATCGTCAACGCACCTCGATGTTCTGCTCGACAACCGCCTTGACGTCCTCCGCGTCGAGGTTCACCGCCTTGCGGATGGACCGACCTATCTTGTGGATGGAAACCTCCCCGGCGAGATCGGGACGCGACTCGACGAGCGACGAAAGCCCCCGGATGCAGTCGTAGCTGTGCGTCGTTGCAAATACCTGCACGGAAGACTTGCGGGCGGTCTCGACGACCAGCCGCCACATGTCGTCCATCACGGTCCAGTGCAGCCCCGTGTCGATCTCGTCGATCAGCAGGAATCCGCCAGCGGCCCGCACCAAGGCGAGAGAAAGCGCCAGCAGCCGGTGCATGCCGTCGCCGTGACTTCCGAGGGGAACGCGCTCGCGGCGACCGTCCCCGCCGAGTCCGAGCAGGACGCCGGCGCGACCCGATTCGGTGCGGGATGCGTCGCTCGTCAGGAAGACGATCGACTCGACGTCGTCGTGCAGGAGCCTGACGGCAGCGATCGCTTCGGTCTCGCGTCCCTCCTTCAGTGCGGTATCCCACGCCTCGCGCAGGGCCTCACCGTCGAGCGAATCGAGGGTGACGAACTGCACGGGCGGCGGCGACGCCTGGTCGAACCACCGACCTCGGAATCGCTGGTGTCGATAATTC
This sequence comes from Vicinamibacterales bacterium, assembly GCA_965206705.1. Lineage (GTDB taxonomy): Bacteria > Acidobacteriota > Vicinamibacteria > Vicinamibacterales > UBA8438 > JAJEEA01. The sequence continues at coordinate 464,017 of CBDBKJ010000006.1, forward strand.
ACCATGTAGCCGTTCTCGGTGACGGGGATGGCGAACTTCGTGTCCAGCGTGCTGCTCTCGATCAGCAGTTGGAATGCCGAAGGCTCCACATCGTCGGCCTCGTCAGGGAGACGGACCCCAACGGAAACGCACCCGTGCCCCTCGCCCGAAACTCGCAGGGTCGCGCCCGGTGCGAAACGGTGACGGAAGAAGAAGCGGGCGATGCTCGGACCGACTTGCCGGGATCCGGATCCAGCCTCGGCCAACGACGGAGCCGCGGTCCGCGGCGCGACATCGGCGCCTTCCCCGCGCCGACCCGCGGACTGGGCGAGAACCATCGGATCTCCCCGCGACACCAGAAAGTGAATCGCCTCCAGGATCGAGGTCTTCCCGCAGTCGTTCTTGCCGACGAGCAGATTGACGCGCGACAGGTTGCTCAGCTCGTATTCGTCGAAGCTGCGGTACTTTTCCAGCTTGAAGTTGCGAAGCATCGAAGCTCTCCCATCAGCGCAGAGGCATCTCGATGACGCCTACCGGACGATCACCGGCCCGGTTCGGACCGCCTCCACCAGCTTACTCTCCTGCTCTCGCAGCCATTCACGCACGGCGAGCTCGTCAGCCAGGGTGCCGCGACGAACGTCCACTGTCGTCGTGCGGGGCGGGTCCGGACTCGTGCCGTCCGTCGGTTGTCCGCCCCGACTGGACGTCTTCGCATCGACCAGTTTCGCCGCTGACTGCAGAGCCTGGCCGGCGCGTGCGTCCACCGCGTCGATCTCCGATCGCCACCCCGCGAGCGAGCGGGCGTCGAGCGCGTGCAGCAGATCGTCGTCCGTACCTGCCGCAAGCGGCGCCGGTACGTCCAGACCGAGTGACCGGCAAATCTCATGCTGGCCCGCGGCGTCCAGTTTCGACCAGGTCGCATCGGCGGCGAGCCTGGTGCGTGCGGCCGCGACCACATCGGTGAGCGTCTCGTGGTTGCGCACCAGCATTTCGCGCAGCGCGGCGGCAAGTGCAGCGACGATTGGCCTGACCTGATCGGTCTCTGACAGCAACGAACCCTGTGCGACAATGGCTTTCATGTCGGCGCCAGCACCCGCGACGACCGGCAGCCCCTCGGCGTGACGGCGAAACGCCCCCGCCCGCTTCCAGCCGGGCATCCGAGCCTCAACCCGGCCGGCAAGCCGGGTCCAGTCGTCGATGCAGCCCTCCAGCTCGTCCTTTCGTGCATGGATCTCCGCAAGCTGCTCGGAGCCGGCAAGCCGCTTGAGCTCGCCGATGAACGCGGTATCGGGAACCGGGGGCAGCGGGACCGGCCCGCCGGCGCGGCCCGCGAGCGCTTCGAGGGCGCCCAGGAACTCGGGCGCCCGAGCCTCTTCCTCCCCGCTCTTCGTGGCGATTCCCAGCCTTCCGAACAGCCCGCGCAACGCAATCCGCTGGCTGGTGGTCAGACGGACTTTCTCGGGGCGGAACTCCGCCGTCTTCACCCCGGCCTGGTCGAGCGCGCCCGCGGCGACCGGCCGCCCGTTCCGGGTGGCGCGCAGATGACCGGCGCGGTGCAGGGCGACGAGAACGGCATCGACGGCGTCCTGCGGCCAGCCGTAGGGGGCGGCCTTCAGGACCTTGTGGAGCGCCGTGCCGCGGGCGCCGGCGCCGACGGCGCCGAGCAGCTCCTTGGCCACCGGGTGGGCGTCGGTGGCGCCCTCCCAGCCGACCACCCTGAGCGGCTGGTCCGACCCCTGGCGGGCGCGGGTCACCGCCCCCTCCCACCCGCGGTGGTCGCCGTCGTCGAAGCGGGGAAAGAGGCGGGCGAGGGAAGCACCGGCGCCGGACTTGAGCTTCTCGGTCAGGCTGTCGCCGAAGACCTCGGTGCCGCCGCCCTGGAGAACCGTCGCGGCCCGCAACACGTCGCGCACGATGGCGTCCCGCTCCTGGGCGGCGCGCGCCCGCCGGCTCTCCATGCTCTCGCGGGCCTCCTGACCCTCGGGCGAAGCGGGCACGCCGTGGTGGTCGAGAACCTGCCGGGCCGCCTCGGCGTCGCGAACATGGTCCCGGAGGACGTCGGCGCTTCTCTGCGGAAGATGGACGTGCAGCGTCGGGTCACCGGCCCCCAGCCGCCGCGCCTCGTTGTCGACCTCCTTCCGCCCGCACGACCAGCCGTCGCGCAGCCAGACGCTGACGACGTCGCCGTTCGCGGCGGGCGGCTCGGCCCCGTTGTGCAGCGCGAGCTTGCGGCGCAGTCTGGCCTGACCGTGCAGGAGCCTGATTTCGCCGAGCACTTCCTGGACGGCTTGCGCGAACAGGTGCTCGCGCCGGGTGGCAATCTCGACGTCGCTCAGGGCCTGCCGGCGCTCGCGGAAGGCGCGGTCCCACTCGGCGCCCTCGGTCGTCTGCAGCCGGTACTCGTTGCCGACCTTCATGAGCACGCCGTCCCTTGCCAGCGCCTCCAGCGTGCCGGCGATCTCGTAACGCCGGGGACCGGAATCGGTCGTGATGTCGTCGATCAGAAGATCGGCCAGCGTGTTCGCGTTGGCGCGGACGCCGAGGTCCGTGCCTTCCTGCCGCGGCAGCTTCCCGATCAGGAAGACCAGCCCGCATAGGCCGCGCCCCAGTCGCCCCCGGTCGCTGTCGTCATCCAGCTTCTGGATGCGGGTGTTGAGCTCGTTCAGCAGCACGCCGGTGCTGACCAGGCTCGGCGCCAGCGCGTCGAAGAGATCGCTGGCGGGAATGGTCGCCCCGAGCGGGCGGTCGCCCACGTTCGCGAGCGAGTCGTGCAGGATGCGCAGTTGCGACCGGAGCTGGCTGTGACTGCCGGCGGCGTCGACGGCCTGGAAGCACGCCTCCCAGAAGCGCCGCCGCGTGCAGAGCAACGGATAGTCGGCGACCCGGTCGGCCGCGTCCTCGGGCCGCGACGCCACCCGAGTACCCTGCAGGTGACGGGCGACCTCGCCCGCATGCGCCTCGAAAATCCGGTCGATCTCGGGACCGGCGCTCGGCCGCTTGTGCAGGAGCACCTTGCGGGTCACCGCCTCGACGTCGGCATCGGTCAGCTCGACCGCGATCCGGAAGCGGTCTCGGAGCCACAGCAGCGCCGGAGTGCCGGCCGAGAGCGCCGACTGCCCGGCGCCCACGAGCATGACGCGGCTGTCGAACTGGGTCTGCACCGCCTCGGCCACCTCCGTCAGAGCGGCCGAACGATCCTGGGCCTCGTTGATGTACTGCTGCACCTCGTCGAGCACGAGGATGGTGTGCGGCAGCTCGCCGTTCGCGGACAGCGCCTGCCGCGCGGCCTTGATGAACTCGTCGGTCGAGATGTCGGTCCTCAACGGCGGAAACTGTTGGGTCAGCAGTTGCCGCGCCGACCTGACGTCGGCCGCGAAGCTGGCGTCCGCCGCGATCAACGCCTTGGCGATGACGGGACTGACGTAGAGGTTGTGGAGCTCGCTCAACCAGTTCTTCCCGTCCGCCTCGACCGCGGCGCGAACGCCGTCGAGCAGCCCCCGCTCGCGCAACCAGAAGCAGAAGCGCGCCTCGGGATACTGCGCGGGCCAGCCACAGGCACGGAGCAGAATCGACAGCACGGTGTGCCGGACGTGATCGACACTGCCCCCGAGCATGGTTCCGGCGGCGGCCACGGGGGACCGCCCCGCCCGATGCGCGTGGGTGTCCAGCTCGCGAAGCTGGGCCTGAACCTCGTCGGGCAGTCCGCCGCGAACGAGACCGCGGGCGGTCGCCCCGTCGGGAAATTCGGTGTTCACCCACAGGTGGGTGAGCATCTTCAGGAGGTGCGACTTGCCGCTGCCGAAGAAGCCGCTGACCCACGCCGACTCCTGCTTCGGGGTCCCGAGGTTCGCGAGATAGCGGTCGAGAATGCGTTGGAGCGCATCGCCGAACTGCCCGTCGCAGACGAAGGTCTCGAGCTCGGCCCGCAGCTCCTTCATGGCCGGCTCGTCGGCCTTGTCTGCGATGCGCGCCTGCCCGCCGTTGGCGAGCCGCGCCGTGCGCGGATCGCGATCGAGTGCTTCGTGGATCTTCACGGGACAGGCCCCCCACCGTGCAGCGTGATCCCCTGGGCCAGGTAGTTCCAGCCGTCGCGGGCGTCGAGCAGCCGATAGTTGCTCTCGTTCTTCGTGCCGGGGAAGAACACCACCAGCCGCCCGCGAATCGACTGCTCGACCGCGCGGATTACCTCGGACACCCGCAGAAAGCCGTACAGCGAGGCGACCCCGAGCAACGCCACGACGCTGTTCTCGCCGACCGCCTCGAGCTCGGCCCGCAGCCGGTTGGCGACATGTTCGCGGAATTCGCCTTCCAGCTTCATCCCGAGCAGATCCGGGTCTTCGAACCACGATTCCCGGTACTCGTCGGCCGCCATCCATTCGGCGAACCAACGCGTGCAGTCGACCAGCGTCCAGTCGTGCCCGCTGCGTTGCGTCGCCTGCTCGAACTCGCCGATTCGCGCCCGCAGGGTGCGTTCGAGCTCCTTCTCGTAGACGACCAGCATCACCCGCTGCGCACCGGCCACGCTGCGCTGCCACGGAACGCTGACGTGCCGTTCGTAGACCGCCGCCAGATCTTCGATCTTGCCCACGCTCAGGTCCTCGCCGCCGCGGGGTCGACGCGGCTGACATCAATCTCGACCACCCCCCCGCCGGCCCGCGCGTGCAGCAGGCCGAGCTGCTTGGCCTGGAGCGCCAAGGGCAGCACCTCTTGGCCCGAACGGTCGAGAACGCGCGTCCAGCGGCAGTCGAGGAGCGCCTGGCCCGCGAGCCCTTCCACGGCGCCGAGCCAGAGCGCCATGGTCAGGGAGCCGGGAGTCGGCGCCACCCGAATCCGCATCTTCCGCATGCGGCCCTGCAGGTGCCCCGACTGCGCCCACGAGCTGGCCGCGTTCCGCGCCACCTTCTCGAGAACCGCGTCATTGAGCCGCGTGCCGGCGACCCGCCGAGCTTCGTCCAGGAAGCTCGACCTGACGAGCTCGGCTCCGACCGGCAGGGCGAGTACGGCGGGCGCGGTGGAGCGGAGCAGTGGATCGCGCGCCAGGGCGCACAGCATCGCCAGCAGTGGACGCCCCGGGACGTCCACCAGCCAGAGCCGCCGCAGCACCCGGAAGATCGGCACGCGCGGGTCGAGCGCGTACAGCTCGTTCAACCGCTGGCTCGTCCAGCGCCGGGTGGAGACAGTCGCCTTGCCGAGGACGTTCTCGTCGACGATGGCGGCCGTGTAGTCCCCACGGAAGGCGTCCGGCGGAACCGCGGCGAGGAGGTCGACCAGCTCGGTCAGCATGATCGTCCGGCTCGTGTGAACGCTTCGGTCCCCGAATCTCACGCCGGCCTTGACGGCGCGTGCCTCGACTTGGGAACCGGCGGCGTGCTTGAGCATCCTCAACATCGTGCCGTGACGGTGGGAGAATGTCAAGAATCGACTTCATTTGCGCCGGCAAATTTGCCGGCGCAAATAGGACCGCCATGAACGGAGGTGCCGGAGCGTGGCACACGAGGAGCCACAGGCTGACGTTCGCAGCCAAGTGAAGTAGAGGATGGCCGGCAGGGGGGCGACTTGCACTCGGGAGCGCGATGGTCCTTGCCGACGCTACTCGTCGCGCAGCGCGACGAGGGGATCGACGCCCATCGCCCGGCGCGCCGGAAGATAGCACGCGGCCAAGCCGGTGACGACGAACACGAGCGACACGCCGGCGAAGATGCCGACGTCGGTCGCCTCGGTCTGGAACAGGAAGCTGGACAGCGTCCGCGAGAGCGCGAGCGCGCCGGCCACGCCGATCACGAGCCCCGCCAGCACCAGGGCCAGTCCCTGCCCCAGCACCATGGCGAGAATCGACCTGCGCTCCGCCCCGAGGGCCAGACGCAGGCCGAACTCGCGGGTCCGGTGGCTGACCGACGTGGCGATGACCGCGGCAATGCCGGTCACGGTGATGACGAGGGCCAGCGCCGCGAAGAGCCCCAGCAGCACCGCCGACAGCCGCCGCGTCGCCGTCGTGCCGGCGCGCGCCTCCTCCAGCGTCCGGAAGTTCTCGACCGGCTGCTCGGGGTCGACGGCGTGGACGGCGTCGCGCACCTGGCGGCTCAGGGCCAGGGGATCGGCGCGCGCCCGCACGAGGACGCGGGTCGGCGAGCCGGCGCCCTGCAGGAACGGCCGGTAGAGCTGGTCCGGCGGCTCGCGGTCGAGGCCGTGGTCGCGCACGTCGCCGACGACGCCGACGATCGTGACCCAGGTCTCGCCGTCGTCCAGGGTGACGCGCCGGTCGAGGGGACTCTCGCCGTCGCGCCAGTGCCGCTCGGCCAGCGACCGGCTGACGACCGCCACCGGCGCGGTGGACGCGTCGTCGAGGCGGGTGAAGGTTCGGCCGGCCAGCAGCGGGACGCCGACGGTCGTGAAGTAGTCGGGGCTGATGACGCGCGTCTCCAGCTCGGGACGCAGGTCGGGGTCCTCGTAGGTCCGCCCTTCGATGGCGAACCGGCGCTGCTGCCCCACGTCGCTGGCCATCGGGAAGCCGTTGGCGACGGCCGCCGCGCTCAGCCCGGGCCGGTCCTGCAGCCGCTGCAGCACGTCGGTGAAGAGCTGGCGGCGGCTCTCCTGCGTCGTGTACTTCGACCAGTTGGGAAACACCTCCGCGGTCAGCACGTTGTCCGGGTTGAACCCGGTGTCGACCTGCTGCAGCCGGTAGAAGCTGGCCAGGAGCAGCCCCGTGGCGATGAGGAGCACGAAGGCCGCCGCCACCTGCGACGCCGTCAGGAGGCCCCGCACGCGGCGCCGGGCGGGCGTGTCGGTGGTCTGCGCGCCCGCCTCCTTGAGGGCCGCGGCCACGTCGCGCCGGCCCGCGAGCGCGGGCGCCGCGCCGAACGCGATCCCGGTCAGGAGGGCCAGCCCGAGGGTGAACGCGAGCACCCAGCCGTCGACCGCCACCGCCGTCGTCCGGGTCGTGAACAGCGCCGCGAACGCCACGAGCAGGTCGAGACTGAGCCACGCGACCAGCAGTCCGAAGGCGCCGGCGGCGACCGCGAGCAGGGTCGACTCGGTGAGCAACTGCCGCAGCAGGCGCGCCCGGCCCGCGCCGAGGGCCGACCGCAGGGCGAGCTCGCGCTCGCGCCGGCTCATCCGCGCGATGGTCAGGTTCGCGACGTTGGCGCACGCAATCATCAACACGAGCACGGTCGTGGCGAGCAGGATCAGCAGCGTGGGGCGGGCCTCGCGCGTCAGCTCGTCGGCGAGCGGCAGGGTGACCGCGGTGTACCCCGAATCGTCCGGGTAGGTCTCGGGGTGGTCGCGCTGCAGCCGGCCGGCCACGGCGGCCAGCTCCGCCCCGAAGCGGTCGACCCCGACGTCCGGCGCGAGCCGGCCGAAGGCGGTCATGCCGCGGAAGGCGGTGCGGTCCTCCTCCATCCGGGCCTCGGCGCGGGCGCGGAAGGGGCAGGCCGACGTCGGCATGTAGACGTCGTTCTCACGCGGGTATTGCGGAACCGGCGGCAGGACACCGACCACGGTGTGCGGCCGGTCGTTCATCTCGAAGACCTGCCCGACGATGTCCGGGTCGCCGCCGAAGCGCTGCTGCCAGTACGGGTAGCTGAGGACGAGCACCGCCTCGGACCCGAGATCGTCGTCGCCGCCGCGAAAGGTCCGGCCGTGCAGCGGCTGCACGCCGAGCACGTCGAAGAAGTTCGCCGACACCACCCCGGTCAGCACCCGGTCCGGCTCGCCGCGGTCGAGCAGGGTGAACGACATCCCGTGGTACTCGACGAAGCCGTCGAGGGTCGCGAGCTGCGCTCGATAATCGCTGATCTCCTTGACCGAGAACGGGATGTCGGCCGAGCCGGCCCGCGCCGCCTGCTGGCGGGCGAGCACCAGCTCGTGCCCGTCGGCGTACGGCAGCGGCCTGAGGAGCACGCCGTTGACGAGGCTGAAGATCGCGGTGTTCGCGCCGATGCCGAGCCCGAGGGTGAGCACCACCATCAGGGCGTACCCGGGCGTCCTCGCCAGCGAGCGCAGGCCGTACCGCACGTCGCGTGTCAGCGTTTCCAGCATCGTCCTCGGGTCCCGGCCCGCGCGGGGGCTCTATTCGTAGTCGGCCGCGGCGAGCGACAGGCGCACGACCTCGGCGTCGTTCCGCACGACAACGTGACGGTTCGCGAACGCGGGATGCGCCCACAGCACCGCGCGGTCGCCCCAGCGGCCGCTGGCGCCGCCCTGGGTGCGGGTGGTCGGCGTCAGCAGATGCGTGCGGTCGATCTCCTCGTATCCCTCGGGCGAGAAGCGCGCGATGATCAGCTCGCCCGAGTCATTGGTCACGAACCAGCGGTCGCGGTTGCGGACGAAGTACGCGGTCGCCCAGCGGTCCTGGGCGTTCATCCGGTCGCTCTGCCACAGCCGTTCGCCGGTCGTGGCGTCGATGCCGCGCAGCTCGCCGTAGCTGCCGACGCCGTAGAGGTAGTCGCCGGCGACGATCGGCGTCGAGAGAATCGCGTGCAGGGTATCGGTCTGATCGGGCAGCTCGCCGCGGTTGCACCCCCGCCACAGCACCCGCGCCGCCGGCCGGTCGGCGTTGAGGGCGAGCATCATCGCGCCGTTGAAGAACTGGCTGACCACGAGGTAGCGCCCGCTGCGCACCGGCGTGGTGATCGACAGTCCGCCCCCGCTATCGAAGGGCTGCTCCCAGTAGACGCCGCCCGTCGCGGGGTCGAGCGAGGTGACCGCCGTCGCGTGCCAGACAATCAGCTGCCGCGCGCCCCCTGCGTCGATCACGATCGGCGATGCGTAGCCGGTCTCGGACGTGTTCTCCAGCGCCCGCCACACCTCTTCGCCGGTGGCCTTGTCGAAGGCGGCGATCTTGGCGTCGGGCTCGCCCCCGAGCACCACGATGAGCAGATCGCCCTCGACGAGCGGCGCCTGCGACACGCCGAAGACGGGCACTGTGACGCCGTACTCGGCCGGGGTGTCGATGCGCCAGACGAGGTCGCCGGTCGCGGTGTCGAAGCACGACAGCATGCCGGCCGCGCCGAGGATGTAGACGCGGTCGCCGTCGACCGTCGGCGTCGCCCGGGGGCCCGTCGCGAACTTGAAGTGGATGTTGCGGTAGGTGGCCGGCCACTCCTGCGTCCACAGCTGCCCGCCGGTCTCTTCGTCGAGCACCAGCAGGCGCTCGCGACCGTCCATCGTGCGGCTGCCCGGCGTCTCCTGGTAGTCGAGGACGAAGACGCGGCCGCCGGCCACCGCCGGCCCCGCGAAGCCCCCGCGCGCCGGCGCCCGCCACTTCACGACCAGACCGTCGTCGGCGAAGCGCTCGACGAGACCCGTATCGCGCCACACCGCGTCGCGGTCGACGCCCCGCCACTGCGGCCAGTCCTCGGCGCCCACTCCCTGGGCCAAGAGCGCGAAGGCCAGAATCGACACCGCCAACACAGCGGCTGTGCCTCGGCGACAAGTCAAGGACGCCATCTGAGGATGCTCCTGTCGTGCACGGTTACGTACTCCGCAAGCAGGCGCCCGTTGCTGATTTCCGTGCCGTAGCCCAATGAGAGGTCCGCCTTCCGCGCGACTTCCCGGGCGGTTCGGGTCGGCGCACCGCCGCATTCCTCGATTTCGTTGGCGAACAGGATCCCAAACAAGTGGACCATCGTCTTCATCTGAGCCTTCCCCAGCGTGGTATCCCGCGTGCTCTTATCGCACATTCTCTTGAGAATATTGGCCAAGTTCTGCTCGTCCAAGACCGCGCTCCCTCACTGTAGCGGACTACTCGTAGTCGGCCGCGGCCAGCGACAGCCGCACGACCTCGGCGTCGTTCCGCGCCACCACGTGCCCGTTCGCGAAAGCCGGGTGCGCCCACAGGACCGCCCGGTCGTCCCAACGTCCGGAGGCCCCGCCGCGGGTGCGGGTGGTCGGCGTCAGCAGAAGCGTCCGGTCGATCTCCTCGTACCCCGCCGGCGTGAAGCGGGCGATGACGATCTCGCCCGTCTCGTTGACGACGAACCAGCGGTCGCCGTTGCGGACCAGGTACGAGTTCGCCCACCGCTCGTGGGGCGTCAGCCGGTCGGTCGACCAGAGCCGCTCGCCCGTCGCGGCGTCGAGGCCGCGGAACTCGCCGTAGCTGCTGAGGCCGTACAGCGCGTCGCCCGCGACAACCGGGGTCGACAGCGTCGCCCCCTGCGGCGGCCGGTCGGTGCGGCTGGGGTTCTCGCCGCTCCAGAGGGGCCGCGCGGCCGGCCGGTCGGCGTTCAGGGCCATCATCAGGCCGCCGTTCTCCACCTGGGTCACCATCAGGTACCGCCCGCTCCGCACCGGCGTCCCGATGGTCAGCCCGCTCGGGACCACGAAATCGTGCTGCCACCAGACCGCCCCGGTCGCGGGATCGAGCGACGTCACCGCCGCCGCGTGCCAGACGATGAGCTGGCGCACGCCGCCGGCGTCGATCACGATCGGCGACGAGTAGCCCGGCTCGGAGGTGGTCTCGATGGCCCGCCACGCCTCGGCGCCGGTCCTCTTGTCGAACGCCACCACCATCGCGTCCGGCTCGCCGCCGAGCAGCGCGATGAGATGGTCGCCCTCGACGAGCGGCGACTGCGAGACGCCGAACACCGGCACCGTCACCCCGTAGTCGGCGGCGGTGTCCACCCGCCAGAAGAGCTCGCCCGTCGCGACGTCGAAGCACGACAGCGTCCCCGCCGCCCCGAGGATGTAGACGCGGTCGCCGTCCACCGTGGGCGTCGCCCGCGGGCCGATCGCGAACTTGAAGTGGATGTTGCGGTAGGCGGCGGGCCATTCACGCGTCCACAGGACCTCGCCGGTCTCCTCGTCGAGGACCAGCAGGCGCTCGTGGCCGTCCATCGTGCGGCTGCCCGGCGTCTCCTCGTAGTCGAGCACGAAGACGCGGCCGCCGGCCACCGCCGGCCCCGCGAAGCCGCCGCGAATCGGCGTCCGCCACTTCACGACCAGTCCGTCGTCGGCGAACCGCTCGACGATGCCGGTGTCGCGCCACACCGCGTCCCGGTTGACGCCCCGCCACTGCGGCCAGTCCTCGGCGCCCAGCGAGACCGCGGCCAGACAAACGAGAGCACAGCCAATCGCAGCCCTCATCCGGCTGCGCGCACGTTGATCAGACATCGACTGCTCCACGGCGAATCCGAGCGGTCTCGCATCTCTCGGAACCAGATGCCCGCTCCCTCGTCCCGCCTTGTCGCAGCGGGCGCTCTTCAGCCCGCGGCGCCCTCGCCGCCGGCGCCCTCGCTGGCCCAGTGCAGTGCAGGGTGGCACGACGGGTTCCCGCTCACTCGTAGTCGGCGGCGGCGAGCGACACGCGCACCACCTCGGCGTCGTTGCGCGCGAACACGTGGCGGTTCGCGTACGCCGGGTGCGCCCACAGCACCGCGCGATCGACGTGTCTCCAGCGACCCGAGCCGCCGCCGCGGGTACGGGTGGTGGGCGTCAGCAGGCGCGTCCGGTCGACCTCTTCGTAGCCGGCCGGCGAGAAGCGCGCGATGACGAGGTCGCCGGTCTCGACGGAGATGAACGAGCGGTCCCGGTGCCGCACGAGGTGCGAGCTCGCCCAGCGGTCCTGGGGCACGAGCCGGTCGCTCGACCACAGCCGCTCGCCCGTCGCCGCGTCCACGCCGCGCAGCTCGCCATAGCTGTTGAGCCCGTAGATCGCGTCGCCCAGCACGATCGGCGTCGACGTCATGGACCTCTGCACGGGGCGGTCGGTGCGGTTGGGGTTCGCGCCCGTCCAGACCACGCGGGCGGCCGGACGGTCGGGGTTGAGGGCCAGCATCAGGCCGCCGTTCTCCACCTGCGTCACGAGCAGGTAGCGCCCGCTGCGGACCGGCGTGCCGATCGTCAGGCCGCTCGCGATCGGGAAGTCGTGCTGCCACCAGATGCCGCCGCTCGCGGGGTCGAGCGACGTGACCCCCGCCGGGTGCCAGACGATGAGCTGCCGCACGCCCCCGGCGGTGGTCACGATCGGCGAGGAGTAGCCCGCCTCCGAGACCGTCTCGATCGCGCGCCACGCCTCGGCGCCCGTCGCCTTGTCGAACGCCACGACCATGGCGTCGGGCTCGCCGCCGAGCAGCGTGATCAGGAGCTCGCCCTCCACGAGGGGCGAGTGCGCTACGCCGTATACCGGCACGGTGACGCCGTAGTCGGCCGCGGTGTCGATCTGCCAGAGCAGATCGCCGGTGGCGGTGTCGAAGCACGACAGCATGCCGGCGGCGCCCAGGACATGGACGCGCTCGCCGTCGACGGTCGGCGTGGCCCTGGGTCCGGTGGCGAACACCGGCACGATGTTGCGGTAGGTGGCCGGCCATTCCCGCGTCCAGAGGACCGCTCCGGTCTGCTCGTCGAGCGCCAGGAGCCGCTCGCGGCCGTCCATCGTGCGGCTGCCCGGCGTCTCCTGGTAGTCGAGGACGAAGACGCGTCCGTCGGCGACGGCCGGCCCGGCGAAGCCGGCGCGCACCGGCGTGCGCCACTTCACGATCAGCCCGTCGTCGGCGAACTGCTCGACGATGCCCGTGTCGCGCCACACCGCGTCCCGGTTGACGCCCCGCCACTGGGGCCAGTCCTCGGCGTCGAGGCCGGTGGCGAGGCACACGACCGCGCTCGCGATCGCGAGGGTCATCCGGGAAGGGAGAAGACGGTCAGTCATCGGTCACTCCACCAAATACGCGCGTCCGAGGCGACAGTCGACGCGGATCGGGCCGGGCGTCACCCGGCAAGCCGTCAGGATAGACGATTTCCAGTCGGGACGCCTACGGGGTCCACGACCGCGACGCTTGCGGACGAGACGCTCGACGGCAACAAGGGCATCTCCGATGGAATCACACACCGTGGCCAATCGGCAACTGCCCATGAGTACTCCTTCGATAAATGCCTTGATCTTCTACATATCGATCTGCTACATGTAGAAGCCAGAGGCATCAAGCGATGAACGCACCCAAGACCGAACTGCCGCAGGGCACGCTCGACCTGCTGGTGCTGCAGGTGGCCGCCAACGGGCCGATTCACGGCTACGGCATCGCCCAGCGCATCAGGCAGATCTCGCGCGACGCGCTCCAGGTGCCGCAGGGGTCGCTCTATCCCGCGCTCCACCGCCTGGAGAATCGCAAGTTCCTTGCGGCGGAGTGGAGGCCGTCCGACACCGGCCGCGAAGCCAGGTTCTACCGGCTGACGCCGAAGGGCCGGGCGCGGCTGCAGGAGCAGACCGAGAGCTGGGCCCGGCTCGCCGAGGCCGTCGGCCTGATCCTCGGGACCGCGGACGGGGGCACGCGGTGAGCTGGTGGCGGCGGCTGCGGCACCGTGACCAGCTCGAAGGAGAGCTGGACCGCGAGCTGCGCGACCACGTCGAGCGCCAGGTGGCCGAGCACGTCCGGGCGGGCCTGCCGGAACGGGAGGCGCGGCGGCGCGCCCGCCTCGAGTTCGGCGGCCTCGAGCACGTCAAGGAGATGTGCCGCGATGTGCGCGGCGTGCGGTGGATCGAAGACATCGTGCGCGATATCCGGTACGCCCTGCGACGGCAGTTCATAGACCGTCACTCAGGTGTCTCCGCGATTGCCATCGCCGCGCTGGCAATCGGCATTGGCGCAAGCACCGCAATGTTCAGCGTCCTGGACGCCGTGGTCCTCGAGCCTCTCCCCTTTCCCCATCAGGAACGCCTCGTCGTCGGCTGGAAGACCAGTCGGACCGACCCCGCCCGCTTCATCGAGCTCTCCTACCCGGAGTTCCTGGAGTGGCACGCGCAATCGGCGAGCTTCGAGGGCCTGGCCGCCCTGCCGACTACCGTCTACGGGTACAGCTACGTCCTGACCGGCCGCGGCGAACCAGTGACAATCGAGAGCACGCGCGTCACGAGCGAGTTCTTCGATGTGCTCGGCGTGCAGCCCCTCCTCGGACGGACCTTCACGGCGGCGGATGACCGGGAGGGTGCGCAGCCGACCGTCGTCCTGACGCATGCCTTCTGGACAAGCGTCCTCGGCGCGGATCCCGGCGTGACAGGGTCCGGCCTGACGCTCGGCGGCGTCGACTTCACGGTGATCGGCGTGCTACCCGCCGGTCTCGTGTTCCCGCGGGGTGTCGATGTCTTCACCGCACTCGGCACGCGGCCCGGATTGGCGAACAACCGAACCGTGTTCCTGCAGGTGCTCGGGCGTCTGCGCCCGGGCGTATCACGGCGACAGGCGTCCTCCGAGCTCGACGGGATCGTCTCCGGAGTCGAAGCGCAACGGCCGGGTTCCATCAGGGGCGATCAGGCGGCGACGCTCGCGCCGCTACGCGACCACATACTTGGAAGCGGTCAGCTCATCGCGGCGCTGCTGTTCGCCGGGGCGGTCGTGCTGCTTGTGGTCGCCGCCGTCAATCTGGGCGGCCTGCTGGCCACGCGCGCGGCGCGCCGCGGCGGCGAAGTGGCGCTGCGCCTCAGCCTCGGCGCATCGACTCGCGATCTCCTGCGGCAGTTCGCAGCCGAGGGGCTGGTTCTGGCGACCATCGGCACGATCGCCGGGCTCGGCTTGGCCATCGCGCTCCTGGATGCCGTCATCTCGCTTGCGCCGGAGGGAATCGCCCGGATTGCGGCGGCGTCGATCGACGGGTGGTCGCTCCTGTTTGCCGCGGCGTGTCTCGCGGTCGTCACGCTCGGGATCGGATGTGTCCCGTTGGCGATGGTCCGGGACTCGTCCGTCGATGCGCTCCTGCGCAGTAGCGCGGCCAGCGTCGGGGGTTCGCCCCGCGCCGCCCGCGTGGGCGGCGCACTGGTCACCGTCGAGGTGATCGCGACGGTGGCGCTGCTGATCATCGCCGGGGCGCTCACCGTGAGCTTCATCAACCTGCGCGGCGCCAACCTGGGTTTCCACCGGGAGGGCGTCCTGACCGCATTCGTCGACCCGACCCGGGTGCGCTACCCGAATGCGGCGGCGCGGCGCCGATTCTTCCGGAGAGTGATCGCGCGTCTGGAAGCGAACGCGGAGGTCGCGGCGGCCGGCGCCGCGCTGCTCAGACCGCTGGAGGGGGTGATCGGGTGGAACCTGCCCTACGCGCTTCCCGGCCAGAGCCCCGAAGACGAAGCGGGCAACTCAATCCTCAATCTGCAGGTCGTCACGCCGTCGTACTTCGATGCCGTCGGCACGCCGCTGCTGGCCGGTCGCGTCTTCGCTGAAACGGATGCCTTGAACGTTGCCGGCGCCGGGGCGGTCGACGCGGCGCCGCTTGCCGAGGACCCTGGCAGCCCACGGGCCGCCAGGGTCGAGCGTCAGTCGCTCGTGGCCGTCGTCAGCGAGAGCGTGGCGCTCGAGATGTTCGGATCCCCGCTCGACGCCATCGGCCGGACTTTCGTGGGCGGCCGAATCACGCGGCGATCGTATCGGATCGTCGGCGTCGTCGC
This sequence comes from Vicinamibacterales bacterium, assembly GCA_965206705.1. Taxonomy (GTDB): domain Bacteria; phylum Acidobacteriota; class Vicinamibacteria; order Vicinamibacterales; family UBA8438; genus JAJEEA01. The sequence continues at coordinate 479,366 of CBDBKJ010000006.1, forward strand.
CGACGGCCGGTACCGCCGCGTGCAAGAGACCAGCCGCGATGTCTTCCTACCCTATTCGCAGACCACAATCCCGCTCCGGTACGTGGTGGTCCGGACGTCCGCGAGTCCCGCCGCCGCACGAACGATCCTGCGCCGCGCGCTCGCCGAGATGGATCCGGAACAGCCGATGAGCGCCGATCTCACCACGACGGAGCTCGTCGAGCGCGCCTTGTCACGTGAACGGTTTCAGAGCGCGTTGCTGCTCCCGTTTGGACTTGGATCCGCACTGCTGGCGGCGATTGGCGTCTTCGGCATCGTGAGTGACGCAGCCAACCGCCGACTGCGCGAGCTCGCGCTGCGTCAGGCGCTCGGAGCCGCCCGGAGCCAGTTGCTGCTTCGGCTACTCAGTTCGACCCTGGTCTGCGTACTGGTCGGCGAGTGCCTCGGCCTGGGTTTGGCCATCGCAGCTGGCAAGGCGCTCAATCTGGCCTTGTTCGAGATCAGCGTCGTGAACCCGGGGATCATCGTCACGGTCTGCTCCTTGGTCCTCGGGGCCGCACTCATCGCGTGCATCGCTCCGGCGGCGCGCGTCCTGCGGCTGGAGCCAGGTGCGATATTGCGGCAGTGACGTGACGGTACGGGACTCGCTCTCTCTGAACCGCCGGAGGAGGTGTGCGATGAGCTGGTGGAACCGCGTGCGGAACCACGGCCGGCTCGAGCGCGAGCTCGACCGCGAGCTGCGCGACCACGTCGAGCGGCAGGTGACCGACCACGTCCGGACCGGGATGTCGGCGCGGGAGGCGCGCCGGCGGGCGCGTCTCGACTTCGGCGGTATCGACCAGATCAAGGAGCTGTGCCGCGACGCGCGTGGGACGCGGTGGATCGAGGAGACGTGGCAGGACGTGCGGTTCGCGGTGCGCCTGCTGGTGAGGGACCGCTGGGCCACGGCGGGGGCGGTACTCGCGCTCGGGTTGGGTCTCGGCATCTCGAGCGCGGCGTTCACCGCCTACAACGGCCTGTTGCTCCGGGGCCTTCCGGTCGACGACCAGCGGCGCGTCACGGCGCTGGCGATGCGCGATGAAACCGGGGGCGAACAGGGAGTCTCGTACCTCGACTCTCGGGACTGGCGCGACGCGACCGGGAGCTTCAGGGGCATCGCGGCGTACAGCGAGCCTCCGATGAACGTCTCCGACCCGGGGATGGGCACGGAACAGTTCTACGGTGCGCGGGTCACCGCGAACGCGTTCGGCCTGCTCGGCGTCCAGCCCGCGCTCGGCCGCGACTTTCGGCCGGACGACGATCGTCCGGGCGCGCCGCCGGTGGTGCTGCTGGGACACGGCATCTGGACGACCCGCTACGGCGCGGACCCGGAGGTGCTCGGCCGAATCGTCCGTGTCAACGACGTACCATCGACCGTCATCGGCGTGATGCCCCAGGGCTTCGAGTTCCCGTTCTGGGCCGATCTGTGGCAGCCGCTGTCGCTGACCCCCGGTCTCGCCGAGCACGGGCGTGACCGGCGGGCCTTTCGAGCCTTCGGTCGCCTCGCGGATGGTGTCAGTCTCACCCGGGCGCAGGCGGACCTCGACGCGGTCGCCGCCGGCCTGGAAGAGACGCATCCCGGCACGAACGCGGGACTGCGGCCGCGAGTCGCCCCGTTCCATGAGTACTTCCACCCGCAGTTTCAGCCGGCGTTGAACGCGGTGATGGCGGCGGCGGTGCTCGTTCTCCTCGTTGCGTGCGCCAATGCGGCCAACCTGCTGCTCGCGCGCGCCGCCCGCCGCTCCCGCGAGGTCGGCATGCGGGTATCGCTCGGCGCGACCCGGGGACGCATCGTGCGGCAGTTGCTCGCCGAGAGCGGTGTTCTCGCGGGACTCGCAGGCGTGCTCGGTCTCGGGTTCGCGGCGCTCGCGGCGCGGCTGCTCTCGCTGAGCATCGCGCCGCTGGGGGCTCCCTTCTGGGTCGACTTCCCTGTCGATGGCCGCGTGGTGGCGTTCCTGACCCTGGCCTGCCTGTCGACCGTGCCGGTGTTCGGGCTCGCGCCCGCCCTCCACGCGTCGAGCGCCAGTGTCCGGGATGTCTCGACCGCCGGGGCACGCAGCCCGATCGCGGGCCGTCGGGAGCGCCGCTGGATGGCGTGGCTGGTGACGGTCGAGGTGGCTCTGACTCTGGTCCTGCTGGCCGGCGCCGGGTTGATGGCGCGCAGTCTGCTGACCCTCTCCCGCGCCGATCGCATTCTCGACCCCGCCGGCATGACCGCGATCCAGCTCTCCCTGCCGGAATCACGCTACCCGTCGGCGGAGCAACGCCTTGCGTTCTTTCGCACGCTCGATGATCGGATCGCCGCTGCCGCCCCCAGCCTGGCTGCCGCGCGGGCAAGCAGACCCCCGTTCGTCCCCGCGCCGCGCCGCGAACTCGCCGTCGACGGCCGCCCCGTCGCCGGCGACGGCGCTCCGCCGACGGTGGGCGTCGTCACGGTCTCGAACGACTACTTCGAGAAGTTGGACCTCGGCCTCCAACACGGCCGTGCGTTCACCGACCGCGACGGAACCGTCGGCAACGAGACGGCCATCGTCAACGGCCTCTTCACCGAGGTGTTCTTCGCGAACGAGGATCCGCTCGGCCGGCGGATTCGCCTCACGCCGCGCAACGAGCCGGACGACGATGCGCCGTGGCTGACCATCATCGGCGTCTCGCCGACGGTGAGGCAGAGCTTCGGCGCCGCGCCGCCCATCCCGGTCGCCTATCTCCCGTACCGCGCGGAACCGCTCCCGTTCACGCAGATCCTCGCGCGCGACGAGCTGCAGACCAGGGCGGCAATCGGCGCGGTCCGCGAGCTCGATGCGGACATTCCGCTCCGTCTCTTCACGATGGACGTCGTCCTCGGAAACACGATGTTCCTGCCGCGCCTCATCGGTTCGCTGCTGGCCGCGTTCGCGTGGATCGCGCTGGTCCTGTCCGCCGTCGGCGTGTATGGCGTGACCGCCTGTGCCGCGACGCAGCGCACGCAGGAGATCGGCGTACGGATGGCGCTCGGCGCCCGGGCCGGTCAAGTGGGCTGGATGGTCTTGCGGCGCGGCCTCGCCCCCCTGGGCGCCGGTTTCGCGATCGGCCTCTGGGGTGCGCTGACCGTCGGCCGGCTGTTCGAGAGCTGGCTCGTCGACACCCCGCCGACCGATCCGGTCACCCAGGTAGCCGTCGCCGTCCTTCTGGGCGGCGTGTCGGTGGCGGCGTGCGTCAGGCCCGCGCGGCTCGCGGCCCGGCTCGATCCGGTCGTCGCGCTGCGTCACGAGTGACGGCGCCGCGGCCACGTCGCGCGCGCTACTGGAGGAGTCGCATGCTCGAGGTGCTCAACGTCACCAAGTACTACGGCGCGCTCGCCGCGGTCCGCGACGTCAGCTTCACGGCGCGTCGCGGCGAGGTGCTCGGCTATCTCGGTCCGAACGGCTCCGGCAAGTCGACGACCGTCAACATGATCGCCGGGCTCCTGGATCCGACGAGCGGCACTATCCGGGTCGACGGCGAGGACATCCGTCGCGACCCTCTCGCCCACCGGCGCCGCATCGGGTACGTGCCGGAGTCGCCGGACGTCTACTCGTACCTCACCGGTCCGGAGTACCTGACGCTGGTGGGACGCCTCCGCCGCATCACCTCCGACATCCTCGAGGAGAAGATCGAGCGCTTCCTGCGCCTCTTCGGCATCTACGACGACCGCCATGCCCGGCTCTCGGGCTACTCGAAGGGCATGCGCCAGAAGATCCTGATCGCGGCGGTGCTGCTGCACGACCCGGAGATCGTCATTCTCGACGAGCCCTCCTCGGGCCTCGACGTCGGCGCCACCCTCGTTCTCAAGCAGCTCATCCGCGCCCTTGCGCCGCGGTCGTCGAGCTCGGTCATGCGGAAGATCCAGTTCGCGCGGATCTCCGTGGGCACCGTGAACATGACGCGGAGCGCGGCCAGGAGAAAGAACGAGAGAATGAATCACCGGGGCCCGCGCCGCCCTGTGGATGCTCGGCATCGCCCCGGTGGCCCTCGTGACCTGTCCGATCTACCTCGCCTTGTGGGGACCGGGCCTCGCCTTCCAACACACCCTGTTCTGGCTCCTGATGGCCGGCGCGCTGACCGAGCTGCTGCTGTGCCGATTCCGCAAGGTGCCGTTCGCGTGCAGCTACGTGCCCGGCAAGGCGAACGTGAAGCTCCTGTGGCCGCTGTACGGGCTGGCGTTGACGGCGTATGCCTCCTGGACCGCGCAACTGGAGCTCTGGCTGCTCGCCAGACCGGTCTGGTGGGGCGTCGCCTGCGGGGCGATGCTCACGTGTCTGATCGTCGCCGTCAGGCGCCGGCGCACCTTCACGTCCTCCACTCCGCTCACCTACGAGGAAGCCGTGGATCCGACGGTCCAGGTGCTGGGCGTGATGCGGTCGTGAGGGCGGTCACCGCATTCGATCGAACTCGGCCGGTACAAGTCCGAGCTGTCTGACGATCTGGAAGAAGAGAGGCGGCCCGATCTCTCGGCCGCGGTGCAGGGGAATCGTTACGGCCCGACCATCGGGATGAAACCACCGTTCATGGCTTCCGGTCTGGCGGCGTCTGACGAACCCCAGCGCGGCCGCGACCCGGCGGAAGTCACGGGCCGTCGCACCAGGCATGCACGATCTGGGTCGTGTCCACGGGGAGCGCCTGACCGCGATCTGCGTGTTCTTCGGCGATCAGTCGAAACACGCGATGCAACTCTGTCAGGGCCGCCTCGCGGGTATCCATCAGCGCGTAGCAGCCACCGATAGCCGGAACTTCCGCGACCCAGGCACCGTCGAGCTGGCGGTACAGAACGATCTTGTAGTCGGCGAGACTCCTGCTTGCAGTCATCTTTGGTCGCCGGGCAGCAACCTTCCTCGACTATGACGCCGCAGCCCCCACTCTCCGATCCCTGCCCCGGGGGCTGCGGCTCACCGGTCCGGCTCGATCCGGAACCCGCGCCGCGTCTCCGGCGTCCAGGTTCCGGGCATCACGTAGTCGTCGCGGCGCGGCATCCGGATCTGCGGCAGGGTGTCCGCGTTCATGATGTCCTCCTCGGAGATGATGTCGTTCCGGTAGAGGAGGTACGCGGTCACCGCGTAGGCCTCGTCGTCGCTGAGGATGCCCGGCCGATCGTAGGGCATGACGCGGCGGATGTAGTCCCAGATGCCCGGCGCGAACGGCCAGTGCCGGATCGGCCAGTAGTTCGTGCGCGTGGTGACGTCGCCGCCGACGAGAGCGATGGAGGGGCCCTCCTCGGCGGTCGGGCCGTGGCACGTCGAGCAGCCCCGGCGCGCGAACACCATCGCGCCCTCGGCCGCGTTGCCGCTCCCCTCGGGCAGGTCCGCGCCGTCCGGCCCGACGATGCGGTCGCCCCGCTCGGCCGCGGTGGGAGGACGGCCGAGGCCGGCAGGAGACCCCTCCTGCGCCTGAGCCGCCGCGCTCAGCGGGCCGGCAGCACCGAGCAGGCCGGCCGCGACGAGCGCGCCCGCCGTCCGCAGGCACGCCCGGCGCATCCAGCCGGCCCGGAGAGCGTCGCCTGACGGCTGCGCTCGCCACCCAACCAACCCTCCAGGGAGTCGGCGCTTACGCGTGCACATCGACCACCACGTCGGTCGGCTCGAGCCCGTTCGTGACCTTGCCATCGGAACCTACCTTCCACGGCTGAATCCAGTTGCAGTGCCCGAGCTGGCTCTGGATCGTCCCGTACAACTCTCCCCGCGTGAGACCCCAGTAGTGCGCGTACTCGGCCTCCGTCGGCTGAAGCTGTCCCCGCTCGTCGAGGCAGCGCGACTGCAGCACCGCCTCCTCGCCGTCCCAGCGCCAGGGCAGACAGAAGCGGGTGTGGGCCTTCGGCAGCACCGGTCCCACCAGCTCCGCCTCCTGATACGTCGCGCCGCCGTCGGTCGACACCTCGACCCGGCTGACCACGCCGCTGCCCGACCACGCCAGCCCGCTGATGACGTGAGCGCCGTGCGCCGGCAACTGCTGCGCGCCGGACGGCTGGGTGATGACCGAGTTGGGTCCGAAGTCGTAGCTGTCGCGCTGCGTCTTCGGGTTCGGGGTCAGGAAACGCGAATGCTCCTGGAACGACAGGTACGGCTGGTCGACCACCTTGATGCGCTTGAGCCACTTCACGTTGAAGATGCCCTCGAACCCGGGCACCAGGAGCCGCAGCGGGAAGCCGTGGTCGGGCCGCACCGGCTCGCCGTTCTGCCCATAGGCGACGAGCACGTCGTCGAGGGCCTTGGCGAGGGGAACGCTCTTGGTGTGCCGCCCGCCGTCGGCCGCCTCCGCGATGACCCACGACGCGCCGCCGTGCAGGCCGGCCTCGGCGAGCAGGACCGACAGCGGCACTCCGGTCCACTCGCTGCAGGCCATGCGGCCGTGCGTCGCCGTCACCGTCGCGCCGCGGGGACTCGGCCGGTTGCCGACGCATTCCAGGAAGTGCACGCGCGAGACGAACGGCAGCCGGCGCAGCTCGTCCATCGTGAACACCAGCGGCCGGTCGACCATCCCCTCGATCGTCAGGGTGTGCTCGGCCGGATTGATGTCCGGAATGCCGTAGTAGTGCTGCGTCGTGAAATGCAGCGACGTGGGCGTGATCGTGCCGGTCAGCTCCGCCAGCGGCGTCTTGGCGCTCGGCCGTTGCGGGTTGGGCCGAATGCGCGGGGTCTGGCTGTGGCTCCGTCCCTCGATCTCGCGCGTGGTCGTGACGAACCGGGATCGCCGGCCGTAGAGCACGCTCTCGAGGGCGTTGCTGTCGGCGACCACCGGCCCCTGCGCCGCCGCGGTGGCAGAGCCGCCGGTCAGCTCCAGGGCCGGCGGCGCCGCGACGAGGCCCGCCACCGCCGCACCCTGCTTCAGAAACCGCCGACGGTCCGGATGTGTGCCGCTCATCGTCTTCCTCCTCGCGGTCTTCCGCCTCAACTCACCAAGAGCTCATCGGAAGCCCCTCGGGGCAGCCCGGTGGTTTCACCACGGGCTCCCAGACCGTCACGGTAACGACGCGAACGCCAGCGCCGATTCGAAACCGTGCTCCACAGCCCCTGGCAAAGGCCCCGCTTGCATTCGACTGGCGCGAGGCGGGGTTCCCAGCCGGGGCTGTCGATCAGAAGATCGCCAGCGCGTTGACCGGCGACCCGGTGCCGTTCTCCACCGCCAGCGGCCCCGCGACCAGCGTGAACTCCCAGCGATTCAGTGACGCCGCGGTCTCCGCCAGCGCCTCCAGGTCCTGGTTGTCGAACAGGTCGACCCCCATCGCCACGATCGTCAGCAGGTGCACCGGCAGGCGGACGTCTTCGACCAGCGACGGCACGACGTCGAGGGCCGCGTCGCTGCCCATGAACGAGACGTCGCGCGACTTGAACCACGGCATGGTCGAGGCATGGAGCCCCGCGGCGTTCTCCGAGATCGTCCACGGACCCACGTCGGCGCGCCGCGCCCACCGGCCGGTGCGGATGAAGACGGCGTCGCCCGGTTGCACCGTGACTCCCGCCATCTCCTCCCAGGCGTCGAGATCCTCCACGTAGATCGGCGTCCCCGGCTCGAGATACGGCACGCCCTTCAGGCGTGGGACGTCGATGAGCACGCCGCGCGTCACGATACCCCCCTGCAGGTTGACGATCGACGCGTTGGAGCACCCCGCCTCGGTAATCGTGTCCTGCGACACGCCGTTGTACATCTGCCCCTTGTGGAGGATGTGGCACAGCGAGTCGATGTGGCTGTGCGAGTAGCCGTGGTAGCTGACCTGATAGTTGTCGCTGACGCCGCCGAAGAACGCCGACGCGGCCGCCGCATCGGGCACGCCCAGCATGCTGTGCCCGAACGGCGACGGCACGTCGTCCGCCTCGTCCTTGAGGACGCGGTGCGCGAGCGACACGGTGATGCCCTCGGTGGCCAGCCCCAACGCTTCCAGCCGCTTCTCGGGCGTGATCAGGTTCGCCGCCCCGAGCTGGTCGTCGGGCCCCCAGCGCCCCCAGTTGGACAGCTCGTCCATCAGGCGCTCGATGTCGGCCTCGCCGAGCTCGCGCGACTCCGCCGCCACCGGCGGCGGCACGTAGGCCGGGGACGCCGCGTCGTCCATCGCATCCGCCGCGGTCTCGGCACCGGACCCGCACCCGACGAGCGCGACCGCCAGACAGAGCAACCCGCCACGCATCAGCAGTCCCAGCTTCATTGCGTACCTCCGCAGCCACGAACGCGGGCAACCGGCGAGGACGGTCGCCGCCCCCCTCGCGACACTCCATCCGAACGGCACAACATTATCAGGCGTGAACGAACCCCACAACCAATTCTTCAAGCCGCACTCGATAGCCCTCGCGCCGAGTTTCGTGTACCTGGCCGGACATCGTCATCGTCTGGCGTTGCGCAGATCGACAACGGTGAGTCTCGATCGACCCGCCTCATGGTCGGCGACTCGACCGTCCCGAGACACTCGACGAGACGCCGCCGGTCGACCGAGCGAATCTGACTCAGCAGGGCAATCGAATCGCCCGAGTAGAGGTGTGTGTACATGCACAGAGCCTCACGGCAGGAGAGGCGCCATCGGGAAGACGGCGACGACCGAGAAGCCCCAGCGGCTGGCGTCGTCGAGGTAGCGCTCGCCGCCGATCACGTCGCCGGCCCGGGGCAGCCCCGTGGCGACGTAGTCGAGCGAACCCTCCAGCTCGACGTGCTTCAACCAGTTGTCGTCGGGCAGCCGGTTGAACGGCAGGAACGCGGTATCGAGCTCGAAGTTGAGCTTGTGGGTGTAGACGCTCGTGTCCGTCGGCCGTTCGGCGGGGCTGAACTTGTCGACGATGTCGAAGTGGCTCTCGACCCAGCCGCCGGTCTGCTCGCCGGTCAGCCAGTCGAGGTTCAGCTCGAGCTCGAACTCGATCCCGTTGTCGCGGATCGCGGCGCCGCCGAGCTGGCCCGACGTCGCGCCGGTGAACGGATGCACGTCGGTCTCGCCCCACGGAACGAAGATGGTCTCGAGGGTGAAGCCGACGCGCGGCAGCTCGGTGGGAATTCCGAGGGCGAGGATCAGCTCGAAGACCGACTCGCGTTCCTGCCGCCCCGCCGACACCGCGCCGTCGCCGTCGAGCGTCTCGACCCGGGCGCGATTCCCGAGGTTCTCGAAGGTGAAGGTCGGCTCGACCTTGAAGTCGGGGGCGCACAGGATGCGGCACCGCGGCTCGTCCTCGTCCTGGGCGAGGGCCGGCGACGCAAGAGCGAGCAGAATCGCGGCGACCGTCGCCGAGACCCCGCGAAGACCACCCCGCCGCATGCGATCGGAGATGCGGATCGTCACCCCCGCAGTTATACACTGATCGTCGATGACAGCCACGGCACTCCGACAACTGCGCAGGCGACGCCGCCCGCGACGGCTGGCAACCCCTGGCGCAACCGCGCGCGGATTCTGCCACGGGCTCCTGGTCCGGCCATCGTCGCCCCGCGGCGCCGCCGGCCGCCGAAGCATTGCTGCAGGCGTCCACGCCGTTCCATGGCACGGACTCCTGGCCCTCGCGGCCGCCCTCGCCGCCGGCTGCTCGGGGTCGCCGGCGCCGCCCGACCCCGCCGACTTCCCGGGCCCGTTCACGGGCTCGGCGGCGTGCCGCGACTGCCACCTGGAGATCCACGACCGGTGGCGGGAGACCCTGATGGCGAACGTGCTGCTCGACCCCCGCGAGCGGCCCGACGCCATCCTGGCGGACTTCGAGACGCCGCATCCCCTCGTCACGTTCCGCCCCGAGGACGTGACGTTCACCTACGGCCGCAAGTGGAAGCAGCGCTACTTCACGCGGCGCGGCGACGATCTCTTCGTCTTTCCCGCGCAATGGGACGTTCAGAATCGCGAGTGGCGCCGCTACGGCGCCCGCCCCGGCACCGAATGGTGGGTCGAGCACTACCCGGAAGACCAGATGCAGCGGCCGACGGGACCGCTGTGCGACGGCTGCCACTCGGTGAACTACGACGTCCGCGCGAAGACGGTCACGGAATGGAACGTCGGCTGCGAGGCGTGCCACGGCGCGGGGCGCGCGCACGTGCTCGATCCGGTGGCCGATACCGTCGTCAATCCCGCGCGGCTCGATCCGATCCGGGCCACCGACATCTGCATCCAGTGCCACTCGCAGGGGGTGCCGCTCGCCAACCCCATCGAGGGCCGCCACTACGACTGGCCGGTCGGCTACGCGCCGGGCGACCGCCTGAGCGACGTCTGGGAGCTCGACGGCCCGCATCTCGGCGAGGAGACGTTCACGCACTGGCCGGAGGGCTCGGCCCACAAGAACCGGATGCAGGGCAACGACTACGTGCAAAGCCTCATGTACGTGAAGGGCGTCACCTGCTCGGGCTGCCACGACGTCCACGGCACCGCGCACGACGCCGACCTGATCGCTCCCGGCAACGAGGTCTGCACGTCGTGCCACCAGCCGCAGCTTCAGCCGGGGCCGGCCGGATCGCTCGAGCACCACACGCGGCACGCGCCGGACAGCGAGGGCAGCGCGTGCGTCGCCTGCCACATGCCGCGCATCGCCCGCACCATCGGCGACGTCAACGTGCGCAGTCACACGTTCCGCTTCGTCACGCCGGCCGACACCGAACGCTACGGGGTCCCCAACCCGTGCACCTCGTGCCATACCGACGAGACGAACGACTGGGCCCTCGAAGAGCTCCGCCGGTGGCCGCACGTCTCGCCGTGGCGGGTCGCCCCCTGACCCGCCGGGTCTACCTCGAAGCTACTCCGCCAGGATCTTCCTTATCTCTCTTCGCGCGGCCGCCGTGAGCGCGTAGATGCCCGGGCGGGGCTCGTTCAGTTGCCGGTCCTTGATCAGGTTCTTCAGGTATCTGCTCAGATTCTTCCCGTAGACCGGCTGGTAGTACTCCGTCGCGGTCTTCATCTCCCCGAGCAACGCGGCGCGCGAATAGGACTTCTGCTCCGCGAACAGATTCAACCGCGCGGACGCGGCGAGCACCAAATCGGTACCGTGCTTGCACCCGATCTTCCCGGCGATAACGGCAGTGGTGTCAGCCGGCGGCGTTCTCGTCTCCTGATCGGTCGACGTGGTGCTATCGGCCGCGGCATTGGCGGACGAAGCGGCGGCGGGCGTCTTCCTGCCGGAGCTCTTCCTGCCGGGACTCTTTCTGGTCGCACTCTTCTTGCCGGAAGCCTTCTTGCCGGAACTCTTTCCGCCAGGACTCGCTTCGGGTCCGGCGGTGTCGGCGGCCGCCGGCGGCGCCGGGCTCGCGGAGCCCGAAGGGAACGCCGAAACGACTTGAAGCAGGCTGGACAGCTCGTTCCTGAGGAACTGCTCGCTACCTTCGTACTCGACTTCGGTATCGCCCTTGCGGACTCGAATCCTCGTGGCCATGAAGCTCCTCCTCCGAGCGGTGTTCACTCGATGTGCGACAGTCGACCGACGGGCGATACGCCCGGAGATCCCCTCATGCGGAAGTCGGCTCGCGCGATTCCGCCATCGCGCGGGCGCGCTCCGCGCCGGCGGCGGCAATCGACGCCGCACCCGGTCGTTTCTGTGGGAACCATGCGCGAAATCCTAGTGAACACCGGCAGGTAATGCAAGCGGCGCGCGTCGGACGGGCCGGCTCCGCAGTCGCCGGGGCTGCTGTTCGCGATGCTCGGCGCGGTCGTCGGTGGGGCCGGCTTCGCAGTCGCCGGGGCTGCTGTTCGCGATGCTCGGCGCGCTGTGGGAGGCGGCCGGTCGGCCGGGCGCCGGACGGCTGAGTCCGGCCGCCGCGCATCTGTTCCTGCTCGACGGTCGGCTGCCATTTGGGCGACCGGGACCCATGGCGGGTGCGGTCCGCGGGCCGGCGCGCCGACGCGTCATGGGAACTGCGCGGCCCCCCCGGTCGCGCGGCCCGGAGGCACGGCGTTCGACGGCGGCGCGCGGTCCGGGCAGGTCCCCGACGGCGACCGCGGTTGCGCGAATCGCGTGCGCCGTCACGACGATCGCGACGCCGGCGACTCCACCCGCTCTGCCCACAGCAAGCCGCCCGCCGCAACGAGCCACAGCGTGAACGCGATACCGGTGACGGCGTGCAGGGCCGTCGCCGCGTCGAGCCAAACGAGCTGCATCGCAGCCCCCAGCACGACCGACGCGGGCGCGAGCCGTTTCCAGGCGCCGCCGACGCGCCATTGGCGGGGCGCCATGAGGATCAACGCCCATCCCGCGAGCACGAACCCGATCTCGCCGAAGAGCGGCCGAAGACGGGCCGTCACCTCCAGCGCGCCGGCCGCCGCGGCGAGCGCGCCGGCGTCCGCGACGTCCCGGACGGCGACGGCCATCAGCACCGCGTACGCGCCGGAAACGGCGGTGCAGGCCCCCGAGGCCGAGAGCAGCCCCGCGGCCAGGCGGGTCGCGAGACTCGGGAACCCGGGGCAGGTCCGCGGCAGATACCAGGCCGCGCCGATCAGGGTGAGGCCCGAGACCAGTCGCCCGGCGCCACCGGCCCCGTACCGCCCCGCGTTGGCAGCAACGGCGGCCAGCGAGTCGGCGAGCGCCGGCTGATCGCCGCCGGCGGAGAGGCGGCCGGCCACCGCGATCGCGGTGGCCGCGGCGGTGAGAACGAGCAGAAGCCCCGCCGCGCGAGCTGCGGCGCCGGACGCCGCGGGGGCGGTGTATCCCGGTGGGATGGTCGAATCCGACGGGCTCATGTCGCCCCCTTCCCGGTCGCCCTGGCCGTCCGTGGTGGAATCCCGCGCAGCACCGAGAGCGGTGCGGCGCCCGCCCGGCGAGGCGCGACGAGTGAGCATGTCGGGCATAGGGGACCGAGGAGCAGCGCAGTCCAGGCGGGATGCATCATCGTTCGAATGCAGCGGGGTTTTTCGCCACAGCCTCCCAGCGCGACCTTACGGTCGCATGGGAAGTTTCGCTGGCGCGAACTTGTACGGCGCAGGCGCCTGGGCGCGGACAAAGCGTCAAGCGGTCCCGACCAGCGCGCAACCGGCGCGGCATGCCTGCGATACCAGGAACCTCGGTGCGCGCGGCGGGCCGTGCGCGGCGCCTGCGGCCGGTCATCCGAACAGCTTCGTTCCGTGCGCCACCAAGGTTCGACCGAGCCCCTGAATCCGCTGATGCTGCTTTGGATCGACGAGCCGGCCATCGGCGTCGAACGCCTCGTGCGCCCGGGGGACGGCCACCTGATCGGGCAGGACCACGCATCCGAGGTTGCCGAGGATCGCGCGCACGTGCACCAGCCCCCGCAACCCGCCCAGCACGCCGGGCGAGGCGCTCATCAGAACGATCAGCTTACCGCGAAACGCCGCCAGCGGACCGCCGTCATCGGGGTCGGGGCGCGACGCCCAATCGATGCTGTTCTTGAGCACCGCGGTGATCGAGCTGTTGTGCTCGGGCGCGGCGATGAGCCACGCGTCGTGGTCGATCAGCTGCTGCTTCAGGGCCCTGGCCGGCTCCGGCTTGCCGCCCTCCGACTCGTCGTCCGCATCGAAGAGCGGCAGACGGTAGTCGCGCAGGTCGATCTCGGTGACGGCCGCGCCCGCCTCGCGGGCTGCCGCCGCGGCAATCCCGACGAGAGCCCGGTTGAACGATGCCCCTCGCGTGCTGCCCGCGAACGCGAGGACCCGCAATGGTCGCTGCATGGAGATTCTCCTCTTCGATTCCGAACCGGACGGCGGCCCGCCGGGAGCCCGCGGCGAAAGCCCGCTGCATCCGAGCTGCGCCGCATCCCGCGCCGGCGGCGCCGCTCCCCGGTTGCCGGTGCCCGACCGGCGCCCGCCCCGCGCCCGGCCGCGGGGCCGCCTCGCCGGGCCGGGTCCGATCCGGCCTCGATATAATCCGTCCGACAGGCTCCGCCCGGTGTCTCGTGCGCACCGCGCGGCCGGCAAGCATCGGCGGATCTCGGCGACACCGACCGACGGGGAGTATCAAGGTATGACGACGATGACCAGACGCGAGTTCGGACTTTCCACGGCCGGAGTCCTCGGCGCATCGGCGGTGGGCCGCCACGCGGCGCCGGCGGAGGCGCAGCCCGGGGGTCCCCTGTACTTCGACCTCCATATCGATACGCCGGCCAGGCTGCTCAACGAGGACCTCGACCTCGCGGAGAGCCCGGAGTATACACACGTCGATATTCCCAAGATGCGACAGGGCGGCCTGAACGCGGGCTTTTTCGCCGTGTCGACCTCGGCCCGCGGCCAGACGCCGTTGTCCGCCGTCAAGAACGCGTTGCGCCTCATCGACGTCATCGTCGAGGAGATCGGACGCCACCCCGCGGACCTCTTTCTCGCGACGACCTCGGGCGACGTGCTGCGCGCGCGGCAGGAGGGCAGGGTCGCCATCCTGATCGGAATCGAGGGCGGCCACATGATCGACTCGAGCCTCGCGGTGCTTCGGCAACTGTACCGCCTGGGTGCGCGTTACATGGGGCTGACCCACAGCGGCAACACGCCCTGGGTCGGAGCCGCCGAGTACGACGACGGCCCCGCTGGACTCACCGACTTCGGGAAGGAGGTGGTGGGCGAGATGAACCGGCTCGGCATGCTCATCGATCTGTCACACGCCTCGGACCAGGCGTTCTACGACGCCCTCGAAGCCTCGCGCGCTCCGATCCTGAATACCCACGCGGCCTGCCGCTCGATCGCGAATCACCCGAGGAACCTGACCGACGACATGCTCCGCGCGCTGGCCGGGAACGGCGGCGTGCTCGGAGTGGCGTACTACGCCGGCATGCTCGACGACGACTTCCGGGGCCGCATGTCCGAGCTCTCCGCGCTCAACCAGCGGCGGAGCACCGTCCGCGAGAGGTTCGCGAACGACCGGCGGCGGATGTCGGAAGCCCTGTGGGAGATCGAGCTGGCGGGTGTCGAGCTGATCGGACAGATCCCGCTGAGCCGTCTCGTCGACCATATCGAGCACGCGGCGACGGTGGCCGGCATCGACCACGTGGGTATCGGATGCGACTACGACAGCGTCGGGCTGCGGGTTCCCGAAGGGCTCGACCACATCGGCAACACCCCCAACCTCGTCGCAGCCCTCGCGGATCGCGGCTTCTCGGACGACGAGGTCGGCCGGATCATGGGCGGCAACATGCTCCGCGCGATGCAACAGGCGGAAGCCGCGGCGGGATAGACGCCGAACGAAGTGCCGAGGGCGGGGATCGAACCCGCACGACCCGAAGGTCACGAGATTTTAAGTCTCGTGCGTCTGCCAGTTTCGCCACCTCGGCATTGAGCGGCCCATTCGATGTATCTTGCGGCTCACGACGCCGCGCCGGTTCCGACCGTCTCGAGACCCCGAGGACGATGCCCGACATCATAGCGCGCCGCCCCATGACCACGCTCCGCCCGATCCTGATCGGATTCGCCGCCGCCTGCCTGACCCTGACCGCGGTCCACGGCGCCGCGGCCCAGCGTGCGGCGCCGGGCGACGGCGCGCACCGCGGCTATCTCGCCGCGCGGATGGCGAACGACGGCGGGCTCGAGGTGATCGACGAGCTCGACGCCGGCCGCTTCTTCGTGCCCGCCTCGGTGCTCAAGGTGGTGACGGTGGCGGCCGCCCTCGAGCACCTGGGAACCGGATACCGCTGGCGCACCCGCCTGACGTCGCCGGCCGCGGTCACCGGGGAGGTCCTCGACGGCGACCTCGTCATCGAGCCGGGCGCCGACCCGACCTGGAGCCAGGATCAGTTTCCCGGCGGCGCGGCCGAACCGCTGGCCGCGTTGGCGGAACTGGTGCGCACGCGCGGGATCACCCGCGTCAGCGGCGATCTCGTGGTCGACGCGAGCCGGTTTCCCGGCCGCCCGCACCCGCTCGATCGCGGTTTCGGCGACCTGCCGTACCGCCACGGCACCCCGCCCGCCCCTCTCGCCGTCGACGAGGCGACGATGACGGTCCGGGTGGCGCCGGGTCCCTCGATCGGGGCGCCGGCCCGCGTGGAGGCGCCCGACGGCGTGACCGTGATCAACCTGACGATCACCGCGGGCCGGGACCGGCACGGAGCCGGCACCCTCGACTTCCTGCCGGTGTGGGGCACCGACACGCTTCTGCTCCGTGGCGAGTACCCCCTCAGCGAACCCGCGTTCGTGGTGCCCGTGAGCGACCCGGCGCCGGCGCTACGCGCGGCCCGCCGCCTGCGCGCGGCCCTCGGCGAGGCGGGGGTAGCCGTCGACGGTCAGGTGAGGCTGGAGAGGGCGCGACCGGCTGCGGCGGATCCGGGTTCGGTGCTGGCCGATCTCCGCTCTCCCCCGCTGGACGATCTGTTGGACCCGCTTCTCACCGACAGCCACAACTGGTACGCCGACACCCTGGCCCTCACCCTGGGCACGGAAGTGGCGGAAACCGGCCGCTTCGACGACGGAGTCGAGGTCGTCGCCGACTTCGCCCTCGCTCTCCGGGACGACCCCACGGCAGCGCCCGACGATCTGTCGATCCGCGACGGCTCGGGACTCTCCGCCGCCAACCTCGTGACGCCGGCCGCCGTCGTCCGGGTGATCGCCCACGCGACCCGCCAACCCTGGGGCGGGAGACTTATCGAGGCGCTGGCGGGACCCGGCGAAGGCACCCTGGCCGCGTGGCCGCGCCTGCCCCCGCTCGCGGCCAAGACCGGGACGCTGCGTCACACCGTCGCGCTGGCCGGCATCCTCGATCCCGGATCGGACGCCCCGGTGGTCTTCTGCTACTTCGTCAATCATCACCGGCGGCCGGCCGCGGCGCGCCGCGAGATCGCCGCCGCGCTGCGGTCCTGGCGGGCCGGCGAACGCGCCGGCGGCCCTTGACAGCCCGTGGTGAAACCCCGCGTTGCACCGAGAGGCCGCTCGACTGCAGCGGGACTTTCGCCACCGGCTGTTGACGCCGGCCACCCTCCCTCCGGGAGGACAATCACCGGAACCGCGCCGCCCGACGACCCGGGCGTCTTGGCCCGCCGTCTCCCCGTCGCCGTATGGGCCGCTCCCGTGTGGTAAGGTTGCGGCTCCGACGTTACGGGAGCATCGCCGCGCCGTTGCGGAGTTGGAGGAACGCCACATGACACCTGTTCTCATGACGTTGAGCCTGTTCGTGGCCACCGCGGTGGCCCAGCTCGTCTACGGCTCGACTCTCTACTTCGCCTGCACCGCGATGGACGCCCCGCACGTGACGTTCAAGCATGCCTTCACGAACGCCATGGGCGTGCTCATCCTGAGCATCTTCGTCGTTCTCACGACCGTCGCGGTGATCGACCACGCATCGTGGATCTTCCTGTTCCTGCCGGCGTGGATGGCAGTGACGGTCATCTCCTACGTCAGCAACCTGTTCTCGGTATCGTTCAACCGGTCTCTCGCCATTCTGTTGCTCGCGGCCATGTTCTTCGGAGTCAGCGTCCTGGTCGTCGGCCGCGTCGGCGAACTGCTCATGGCGCAGCTGGCCGCCTAGACCAGCGTCTACGGCTCCTGGCCCCCCGCACGAGTCCCGCGGTTTGCCGCGGGCTCCTTGGGGCTTGCGATGCGGTCGAGCGCCCCACGCCGGGCCGGGTCGATCGTGGACCCGGCGGGCCACGGCTATCGGCTTCCCTCCTCGGGTCCGGGATCGAGCACCATCCGGCCGGCGGCCAGCGGCCGACCGGACGGACCGGCCCGAGGCGGCGCCACCGCTTCGTACTGCGCGATGCCTACCCGCCCGGCTCCGGTGCGGTCTATCGCGGTCGCCACGACGTGGCCCGCCCCGAAACGGCCGAGCGTGAACTGCCATCGCGCCGGGTCGTCGTCGATGGCCGGGGTGAAGCGGATGCGGATGTCGTCCGGCGTCGGGGCCGGCAGGTCGAAGCAGAACCCGGACAACGGGAGGGTCAGCCCGCGCCCGCGCGCCTTGACGTAGGACTCCTTCAGGGTCCAGTACTCGAGAAACCGTAGCGGTTGCCGAGCCGCGGGGACCCCGCGCAGCGCCCGCGCCTCGGCCGGCGCGAAGAAGCGTACGGCGAGGTCGAGCCAGCGGCGGTCGCGGTGCAGGCTCTCCGCATCGACCCCGAGCTCGCGTCCCCGACCCACCAGGCAGACGACGAGTCCCTCGGTATGCGACACGTTGAACCGGAGCGGCGAGTCCGGCGAAGCGATCTCTGGCCGGCCGTGGTCGTTGGTGCGGAACCGCCACCGGTCCGGCGGCACGTCGCAGTATCGGGACAACGTGAGCCGTAGGAGAGCGCGGGTCACGAGGCTGGTGCGTCGGTCGCGCGCGAAGCGGTACCGATCGGTCCGCCGGCGCTCCTCGTCGGTCAGCATCGCCCGATACCGCACGAGCAGCGCCGGATCGGCGAACCCGGCGGGCCGCGCGGACCACAGATGCGCCCGTGCAGCGGGGAGCCGCATGATCCCGAGGGGTCCCGCCGCCGTGGCCGGAACCTCGCCGCCACCCGGACCACCGTTCCCGAGGGCCGCGCGGTTCATCGTCATCGGTGATGCACCGGTCCGTCCCGCCATCGAACCACCCGCGGCCCCGGCAGAATCTCCCGCAGGTAGCCGTCGACGCCGCGGTCGCGGCGCCAGTGCCGCGGATAGCCCAGCGACACCTCCTCGAACCGAACCCCGTCGATCCAGTCGGTGGTCCGCACGTGCAGGTGGCCGGCCACGACCACCCTCGCCCCGAACCGCCGATGCCACGACTCGGTGCGCCGGGTGCCGCACCAGACGCAGAACCGCGGAATGCGGGGCAGCCGCACGAGGTCGCGCCGCAGGGGATAGTGGTTCACGAGCACGAGGGGATGCCGCGCCGCCGCCGCGTCCAGCCGCGGCAGCGTCTCCCGGATGCGGGCCCCGCACCACGCGGCCCGCGACGGATAGGGATCGGGGGCGAGGAAATGCTCGTCGGCGCACCGGATCCCCGCCTCTGCCGCCCACGCCACCGCCCCCTCCGGCGCCACCGAATCGGGCCCGAAGCTATAGTCGTACAACAGAAACAGCGGGGCGATGACGCACCGGGGCGCCTCTGGCCAGACGACGTAGGGGTCCTCCGGGGTCACCACGCCGAGCCGGCGGCACGCCTCGACCACCGCCTCGTACTTGGCCACCCCGCGAGGGCCGACGCCGCCGTGACTCCACAGCTCGTGATTCCCGGGCACCCAGAACACCTTGGCGAACCGCTCGGCCGCGGCCCGCAGGCCGAGCTCGATCAAGGCCATCGACTCGCCGATGTCGCCGGCCAGGATCAGCCAGTCGTGGGGCCGGGCGCGCCAGCCCGCCAGGGCCTCGCGGTTGGCGCGATGGCCGAGATGCAGATCGCCCAGCGCATAGAGCTTCATCGCGGGTCGGGAGTATCCGGCAAAGAGCCCGTGGCAGAGGCCGCGCGGTCTCGCCACGGGCGCCTCGCCACGAATGTACCACCGGCGGCGGCGTAGTACCATCCAGACAACCGCAAACGACAGGCTCGGCCGGGTCGGCCGGCTCCCGCGCCGTCGTCCGCGCCCCCGAATCGAGGTGTCGATGCCAACCGCTCTGCGATGCGAGGATCTGGTCAAGAGGTTCGCGGGGACCACCGCGGTCCACGGTCTGAACCTGAACGTGCCGGCCGGCGAGATCTTCGGGCTCCTCGGGCCCAACGGCTCGGGCAAGACGTCCACCATCCGGACCACCCTGGGCATCTACGTCCCCGACGGCGGATCGGTGGAGGTGCTCGGCTCGCGGGACCCGCTGGCGGTGCGGCATCGGGTCGGCTATCTTCCGGAGGAACGCGGGCTGTACCCCAAGATGAAGCTGGCCGAGCAGCTGACGTTCCTGGCCGCGATTCGCGGGCTCGACAACGCCGAGGCGGCCCGGCGCGCGCAGGCCTGGCTCGATCGCGTCGGCCTCGCCGACAAGGCCCGGTCGGAGACCGGCGAGCTCTCGAAGGGCATGCAGCAGAAGGTGCAGTTCGCGGCCGCCGTCATCCACGAGCCGGATCTCATCGTCCTCGACGAACCGTTCACCGGGCTCGACCCCATCAACAGCCGCCTCCTGAAAGAGCTCATCCTGGAGCAGGTGGAACGCGGCGCGACCGTGGTTCTCTCGACCCACCGGATGGAGCAGGTCGAAGCCTGTGCGAGTCGATCTGCCTGATTCATCGGGGCCGGCCGGTCCTGGACGGCGTGCTGGCCGACATCCGGGCCGGCTACGGGCGGAACACCGTGGCCGTGGAGTACGACGGCGAACCGGGACGGTTGACCGACCTGCCGGGAGTGCGCCGCGGTGAAGACACCGGACAGGAGGCGCGGCTCGAGCTCGACCCCGGCGCCGACCCGCAGGCGGTCATCCGGACCGTGGTGGACCGGGTGGCGGTCCGGGCGGTGCGCCTCGAGCATCCGAGCCTCGAAGACATCTACCTCGAAACGGGTCGGGGCGTCGTCACCGCCGGCCGGGGAGGTCGCGTCATGAATCCGAGCCAGATCGCCAAGATCGCGCGCCGCGAGTACCTCGCCCGCGTGCGCAGCCGCGCCTTCATCTTCATGACGGTGCTGATCCCGCTGCTCATGGGCGGCTACATGTTCCTCATGCCGCTGCTGTTCACCTCGTCCGGCGTGGACGAGCTGCGCATCGCGGTGGTCGACGTCGAGACCGGCCTCGCGCCCGCCCTCGGCGAGCACCTCGCCGCCATCGAGCGGACGCGGGTCGACGTCACCGAGCAGGCCGTCGTCCCGACGGATTCGGAAGACGTCCGGCAGCCCTATACCGACGCGGTCCTGGACGATCGCCTCGACGGCTATCTGGTGCTCACCGCGGACCCCGCGATCGGGGCGCGCAGCCGCTACTACGCGCGCGAGACCGGGAATCCCGCGGTGCTGCGCGACATCGAGCGGGCGGTCGAGGCCACCCTGCTCGACCGTCTGGTCGCCGGCACGGGTGTCGACACCGAACCATTCGCGCCTGGCAGCGCTTCGATCTCGAGGCGGTGACGGTATCTGACGAGGGCGAGTCGGAGGGCGGCTTCGAGGTCGCGTTCTTCAGCACGTTCGCCCTTGCGATGCTGCTGTACATGGCGGTGCTCATCAACGGCCAGGGCATGGCGATGGCCATCGTGGAGGAGAAGTCGTCCCGGCTCATCGAGGTCATTCTGGGGGCGGTCACGACCACCGAGTTCATGGCCGGCAAGATTCTCGGGGTGCTCGGTTCGGGTCTGACCCAATTGGCAATCTGGGTCGCGGCGGTGCTGCTCGGTCTGTTGTACGCGGCGCCCGCGTTGTCGTTGGGCGCGGGAGCCGCCGACTTCGATCTGGGCGCCATCCTCAGCCTGGAGCTGATCTTCTACTTCTCGATCTTCTTCGCCCTCGGCTACTTCCTCTACTCGATCTTCTTCGCGGCCATCGCCGCCACCTGCACGAGCACCGAAGAGCTCGGGCAGTCGATGTTCGCGGCGGTCATGCCGATGGTCATCGCGATGATGTCCACGTTCTACGTCATCGCCAATCCCGGCACCGCCGCGACCCGGGTGCTGAGCCTGCTGCCGCCATTCACTCCGCTCGTCATGCTCGCCCGCGTGAACGTGCTCCGTCCGCCCCTCTGGGAGGTCTGGCTGGGCACTGTCCTGCTGGCGCTCGCCATCGTCGTCGCCGGCTGGCTGGCCGCGAAGATGTTCCGCTACGCCCTGCTGATGCACGGCAAGCGGCCGACGCTGCCCGAGCTGCTGAGCGTCATTCGGGCGGGCTGACCGGCCGCGGCGGGAGACGGCGCCGCCCCCCGCACGGCGCCGACCTTCGCCATCCGCTCGTGGTGGCCCCCGTGCCACACGGAGACCCGCGAAGGCGCCAGCGGGCCGTAGAGGCGCCCGGGTGACAGGGCGTGACGGGCCTGTCGAGCCTGGTGGCGGCGGAGCAACGCAGCTCCGGGGAACAACCGATTCAGGCGGGATGCATCGCCAGTCGGAT
Source organism: Vicinamibacterales bacterium (assembly GCA_965206705.1). GTDB lineage: Bacteria > Acidobacteriota > Vicinamibacteria > Vicinamibacterales > UBA8438 > JAJEEA01. Next base: position 501,179 of record CBDBKJ010000006.1, read on the forward strand.
GCAGCGGAGCCCGCGGCCACGGGCTGATATGATCCGCGTGTACGTATCGCCGCGCCCCGACCCGTTCGCCGTATCCTGATGGACTCCCATCGCGCGTGGCGACCGATGACCGATGAGGTACGATTCATGAGTACGAGATCGATGTCGATCGCGGCCGCCGCGGTGGCCGCGCTGCTGTCCGTCCCGGGTAGCGCGGCGGCCCAGGAGCCGTCGACGGCCAACGGCGAATGGCCGTCCTACGGCGGCAACCTCTCGCACGACCGCTACTCCCCCCTCGACCAGATATCCGCCGAGAACTTCGGCGAGCTGGAGCTCGCCTGGCGGTTCAACACCGACAGCCTCGGCCCGCGGCCGGAGACGAACTACCAGTCGACCCCGCTGATGGTCAACGGGGTCCTCTACGTCACCGCGGGGTCGCGCCGCGCGGTGGTCGCGCTCGATCCGGCAACCGGCGAGCTGCTGTGGATGCACCGGGTCGACGAAGGGGAGCGCGGCGAGAGCGCGCCGCGCCGGTTGTCGGGCCGCGGGCTCGCGTACTGGGACGACGGCGGCGACGGGGTCGTGCTCTACGTGACCCCCGGCTACCAGCTCGTGGCCCTCGACGCCCGCACCGGATTCGAGGAGGAGGGCTTCGGGAACAACGGCATCGTGGACCTGAAGCAGAACATCGACCAGGACCTGGAGCCAACCTCCGAGATCGGCCTGCACTCGGCACCCATCGTCGCCGGCGACACCGTCCTGATCGGGGCCGCCCACCGCCCCGGCGGCGCGCCGCCGTCACGGACCAACGTCAAGGGCTACGTGCGCGGATTCGACGCCCGGACCGGCGATCGCAAGTGGATCTTCCACACCATTCCCGGCGGCGACGAGTTCGGCAACGACACCTGGCTGAACGACTCGTGGCGCTATACCGGCAACACCGGGGTGTGGGGGCAGTGGACCGTCGACCCCGAGCTCAACATGGCGTACTTCCCGGTCGAGGCGCCCACCGGCGACTACTACGGCGGCCACCGGCCGGGGGACAACCTGTACTCGGGCAGCGTCGTCGCCGTCGATCTCGACACCGGCGAGCGGGTGTGGCACTACCAGACGGTGCACCACGACATCTGGGACTGGGACCTGCCGGCGGCGCCGGTGCTGCTGGACATCACCGTCGACGGACGGGAGATCAAGGCCCTGATCCAGCCCACCAAGCAGACCTACATGTTCGTGCTCGACCGCGAGACCGGCGAGCCGGTGTGGCCGATTCCGGAGGTCCCGGTGCGGGCGGGGAACGTGCCCGGCGAGTGGTACGCCCCGACCCAGCCGATTCCGATGAGACCTCCCGCGGTCGACGACGTCGACCTCAGCATCGACGACCTCGCCGACTACACGCCCGAGCTCTTCACCCGGGCCATGGAGATCTACAACCGGCACACCATCGGCTGGCTCTACGACCCGCCGACGGTGGCCGAGCCGGGCATGCTCGGCACCCTGCAGCTCCCCACCTCGACGGGGGGCGTGAACTGGCCCGGCGCGTCGGCCGACCCCGAGACCGGCTTCTTCTACGTCTACACCAAGACCCAGGTCGGCGCCCTGGGCCTCGTCAACGACCCGGAGCGGTCGGACATGGACTTCATCCGCGGCCGGCCCGACGGCGTGGGCTTCCGGGACGCGTCGACGAGCATCGACGGGTTCCCGATGATCAAGCCGCCCTGGGGGCGCATCACCGCCATCGACATGAACACCGGGGACATCGCCTGGCAGATCCCCCACGGCGAGGCGCCGGACAACATCCGGAACCACCCGCTGCTCGACGGCGCCGACATCGGCCGCACCGGCTGGCCGGGCCGGGTCGGCGTGCTGGTGACGAAGACCCTGATCGTCGCCGGCGAATCGGGCAGCTACACCACCGAGACGGGCGACGTCGGGGCGATGCTGCGCGCCTATGACAAGGCCACCGGCGAAGAGGTGGGCGCGGTGTACATGACCGCCCCGCAGAGCGGCTCGCCCATGACCTACGAGGTCGACGGCCAGCAGTACGTCGTGCTGGCGACCAGCGGCAGCGGCCAATCGGGCACCCTGGCGGCCTATGCCCTGCCGTAGCTGCAGGACCGCGCTCGCCGTTGACACGCCCCGCGCAGCCCGCCATGCTGCGCGGGGCGCGTCCGGATGCCCGCGATGACCAGGCGCCACCGGTTCTTCTCGGACCTGTCACGCATCTTCGACCGCGCCGCCTCCTTCGGCGATCAACCTGCCGGCCTCCTCGACCAGATCAAGGCCTGCAACGCCGTCTATCGCTTCGACTTCCCGGTGCGGCAGTCCGACGGCGCGATCCAGGTCATCCGGGCGTGGCGGGCCGAGCACAGCCACCACCGGCTGCCCCTGAAGGGCGGCATCCGCTACAGCTCGCAGGTCGACGAGGACGAGGTCATGGCCCTCGCGGCCCTCATGACCTTCAAGTGCGCCATCGTCGACGTCCCGTTCGGCGGCGCCAAGGGCGCGGTGCAGATAGACACCCGGGCCTACACCGTCGACCAGCTCGAACGCATCACCCGGCGGTACACGCACGAGCTGGTGCGCAAGAACTTCATCGGCCCCGCCGTCGACGTGCCTTCGCCCGACTACGGCACCAGCGGCCGCGAGATGGCCTGGATTGCCGACACCTACGCGGCCCTGCGCCCGAACCAGATCGACGCCCTCGGCTGCGTGACCGGGAAGCCGGTCGACCAGGGCGGCATCAACGGGCGGACCGAAGCGACCGGGCGCGGGCTGTACTACGTGCTGCGCGAGGCCTGTGACGACCCCGAGGACATGCGGCGGATCGGCCTCGGCCCCGGCGTCGCGGGCAAACGTATCGTGGTGCAGGGACTCGGGAAGGTCGGCTACTGGGCGGCGCGGTTCTGCCGAGACGCCGGCGCCGTCATCGTCGGCATTGCCGAGCGCGACGGCGCCGTCGCCAATCCCCGCGGCCTCGACCCCGACGCCGTCCAGAGCCACCGGACCGCCACCGGCTCGATTCTCGACTGCCCCGGCGCCACCACCCTGCCGGACACCCGCGCGGCCCTCGAGCTGCCGTGCGACGTCCTGATTCCGGCCGCACTGGAGCACCAGATCACCGAAGAGAACGCCTCCCGCATCCAGGCCCGAATCGTGGTCGAAGGCGCCAACGGGCCGACCACCCCCGAGGCGGACGCCATTCTCGCCGACAAGGGCGCCCTCGTCATCCCCGACATCTACGCCAACGCCGGCGGGGTCATCGTGTCGTACTTCGAGTGGCTCAAGAACCTGTCCCATATCGGATTCGGCCGCATCGAGAAGCGGTATCAGGAGAGCACCTACGGGCGCCTTCTCTCCACCATCGAGACCGCGACCGGCGACCGGCTCACCCCAGACGAACGCGCTGCCGTCATCCGGGGGCCGGACGAGCTGACGGTGGTCAACTCGGGGCTCGAAGAGATCATGGCCGTCGCCTACCGCGAGATCCGCGAGACCCTCGACCGCCGCCCCGAGATGGGCTCGCTGCGCATCGCGGCCATGGCCAACGCCATCGAGAAGGTCGCCCGATCCTATCTCGCCCTGGGCGTGTTTCCCTGATCGCCGGGTCCGCCCGGCGCGCCGGGCGCACAGTCGCCGTCGGCTGGACGCCTCCGCCGAGGTCCGTTCTCGACCGGGTGCGCCACCACCATGAACGGCGTCGGGGCGGGGCCGGGGCCAGCACCTTGGTCCGGCGGTAGATGGCACCGCGTACGTGCGCGTGAACGGGAGGGTCAGGAGCACGCCGCCGGAGCGCCGGTGCGCAGTCTCTCGAGCAGATCGGGGTCGATGTGCTGCTTCACCGTACGCCGGTCGAGGGCGAGCCGGCGAGCGGTCTCCTGATAGCTGCCGGTTCGGGCGTAGACAGTCGTGCAGTAGCGGCTGAGCAGATCCCGGGCGGTGATGCCGCCGGCCTGCAGGGCCGCCGCCAGGCCGTCATCCGCTGCCTGCGCCGGCGCCGCCGGCGGCCGGTAGCGCTTGCGCACCAGCACGTTGCGGGCGCACTGCTCCAGCTCCCGCACGTTCCCCGGCCAGGGATAGTCGGGGCCGAGATCGCGCTCGATGCACGCCATCACCTCGTCGGTAAGCTCGGGCGCATCGGCCGCGCCGACCACGCGTTCGCTGACGAACAGCACGAGGTTGCGGAGCTCGTCCGGCGCGTCTCGAAGCTGGTCGCGCAGCGACGGCGTCACCACGAGGTCCGAGCAGAGCCGATAGTACAGGTCTGCCCGGAACCGCCCCGCACGCATCTCCGCCGCCAGATCGCGGTTGGTCGCGGCGATGAGCTTCCCCTTGAACTCCCGGGGTGTCGTCTCGCCGATGCGCTGGAACTCGCGCGTCTGCAGGACGCGCAGCAGCTTGACCTGAATCGATGCGTCGATCTCGCCGACCTCGTCGAGCAGCACGGTGCCGAGGGCGGGGCACGATTCGAGCCAGCCCACCCGGTCCTGGATCGCCCCGGTGAACGCGCCCTTCCGGTGGCCGAACAGCTCCGACTCGATGAGGGTCGGCGACAACGCCGAGACGTTGAGGGTGTGGAACGCGCCGTCGAGGGTCGCGGTGAACGCCTCGCGTTCCGGGTCGAACGGCACGTAGCGCGACAGCCCGATGGCGCGCGCCACCAGCTCCTTTCCGGTGCCGGAGGGACCCGTGATCAGGGTCGTGATGTCGTGCATCCGGTCGTGGAGGGATCCCCAATAGCGGAACAGATTGTGGGTGAAGATCGACTCCCACACCTCCGCGCGCAAGTGCGCGGCGGGGCGCGACGCGCCGATGATGTGGCGATAGATGAGGCGGAAGGCGCGGCCGACCTGATGGAAGCAGGCGAACAGGTGCGCGGGATCGACGCGCCCCGGCAGCCGCAGCCCGGGCACCGCGAGGAAATGCTCGAGGTCCCGGCGGAACTGCCGGTAGGAGGCGACCCGTCCGCGCCTGGGCGCGGAATCCAGGTCCACCTGTTGCAGGGGTTCGGCGTAGCGCTGGAACAGCGTGAAGACGACGATCTGCCCGTAGAGGATCAACTCGTCGCGCGTCGCGGCCGGGCGCTTGCGCAGCCGCTCCCGGGCGCCGTGCGCGGCCCGCTCGGCGATGACGCCGACCATCGCGAGGGCCCGGTTCTCGGCTTCCGGTTGCGCGCGCAGATTCCACACGGAGCGGTCCGCGGCGTGGTCCGGGCCCAGGAGCGCCCGCTCCCATTCGACGAACTCCGGCACGAACGGATTGCAGGCGGCGAGCCGGGCGACCGACTCGACGGTTCGGCGTTCATCTGCCGAGAAGAGGGGCATCGCGTCTACGGAACCCGCGGTCGATTGTGGACGTCTACCTCAAATGTACGCTCATGAACATTCAACGTCAATCCGTCGGCGAGAACCGGCAAGAGTCCCCGCTACGTTCGGGTCGCAGGTTTCTGATACAATAGTTAACACTCCGTTGAGTCGTGCGTCACACAGAAAACCGGCCCGCCGCCTGTCGGACAAGGCGCGGCGAGGGAGCCGGGTGCCGGCGAACAATGTAACCGTCTCCTTTGGAGGAACCGAAATGAAACGTTGGATTCTCTCGGCCGTCGTGCTCGCCGCGAGCATGGGGTTCTTTCAGGCGTCCGCCTCGGCGTCGGGCTCCATCGGACCCGGCCCCGGCAAGGTGAGCCCCCGCGCCGCCTACTCGCAGGGCAAGGCGCTCACGTTCAGGGAGCTGGTCTGCAACGACTGTCCGCTCCGGAAGGGCGACCTCGACCAGGACCGCGCGCGCGGCCTGACGGCGAGCCTCGAGGCGGCCTACGAGGGCAACGAAACGGGCTCGCCGGACGACGCGGCGGTCCAGGTCCTGTGCATCGGAGCCGACGACTGCAACCTCAAGATGGAGCTGGTGCACTACTTCCTCACCCGCCGCTACAAGCTGTAGGCGGCGGACATCTGCAAATGCGACGAAAAAAACACGAGAAAATCATGCGCAATCCACGCTGTTCACTCTTGACGATTCTGGCTGGCGCGGCTCTGATGTCCGCCTTGCCGGCGCAACCCGTATCCGCACAGGGCACGCCGTGGATCGCAGAGCCGGGAACCGGATCCGTCAACATCACCTACGCCAATCAGAACGCCGCCGAGTTCTACCGTCAGACCGAGAAGGTCCAGGGTCCGCTCGAGGCGACGGGCGCCCACCTCTCGCAGAACACGATGTGGTTCGGTGTCAACTACGCTTTCACGGACGCGGTGGCTCTCGACGTGCAGTCGGCCTGGGCCAGTAGCTCCCTGCCGGGAGCGGTCGGCCCGTCCGGGGGCGAGGAGGGCTACAGCGGCCTGTTCGACTCGAACGTCGCGGTGACGTGGCGCTTCGTCGACGAGCTGGTCAGCAACGCGCCGAGCGTCGCACTGCGGGTCGGCGCGATCATCGCCGGCGCCTACGACACCGGCTACATCAACTCGCTGGGCGACGGGGGCAACGGGATCGAGACGTCGCTCATCATCGGCAAGTTCGGCAGCGCGGCCGGGTTCTCGGGAGAGATCGGCTACCGCACCCGCACGAGCACCGAGGTCAACCCCAATGCCGTGGGCGCCATGGCCGGGGACCAGGTCGACATACCCGCCGACATGTTCGTCAACCTCGGCCTCTTCATCCCGGCCGGCGAGGTCGTCACCATCGGCTTCGACTACCGGCTGGTCAACGCCTTTTCCGGCATCGACATCGGCGGCGAGGGCTTCTCGCCGAGCCGGTTCCCCGGACTGCACGAGGACGGCCATATCGTCGGGGCGCGGCTGATCGCCAACGTCACCGACCTGGTCAGCGTGAACGCGTTCTTCGGTCAGGTGGTCAAGGGGCGCAACATCGCCGCGTCGCGCATCATCGGCGCCGGCCTCAGCTTCGGCTTCGGCGGCTCGTTCTAGGCGTCTGCGCCACAGAACGGCGCCGCCTCCGGCAAGGAGGCGCCGACTCCCGCAGGGAGGCGCTGACTCATGCAAGGAGGCGCCGACTCCCTGGAGGGTTGGTTGGGCAGCAAGCGGAGCCGCAGGCGACGCTTTCCGCGGGCCGGCCGCGGTTCATCGAGAGGTAGAGGCGCCGCCCCGGAGCTTCCGGGGCGGCGCCTCTTTTCGATCAGGGCTCGTTCGTGGTCTCGGCCGCCGGGGACGGCGCGTTGAGACGCCAGTCGTAGTCGAATTCGAAGAGGCCGTCGAAGCCCCGCAACAGTTCCGCCAGCTCGGGTTCCGCGTACTGCAGGAAGTGCGCGATGAGCTCGGCGTCGGTCTCGCCGAAGTCCTCGCGGTACCAGTCGGGCGCGTAGATGCTGGAGACGACGGCGAACGCCTCGTCCAGAACGTCGACGCCGCGCAGGTGGTTCACGTAGTCTCTCGCGCCCTGCTCGAGCAGCTCTTCCAGGTTGTCGGCGGTGAAGGCCCGCGCGAGCAGATGGGGACAGGTGTAGGCGGCGCAGTTCACCGCGTAGTGGATGCGGGGATCCTTCCAGATGGGCCGCAGGATGCGGTGCTCGATGTCGTCGAGGGTCAGCTCCTGCCCGGCCACGGCGGCGTGGACGTCGCCCCACGGCCCCCCGAGGGGCACCAGTCCTTCGTGAATCTCGCGGATGGACTCCACCGGATAGTCGCCGAGCACGACCTGTACGGTCAGGGCGTTGTACAGGTTGATCCAGTACGCCATCTGCTCCGAGGCCGAGAGGCGCCGCGGGTCTATCGCCTGCAGATCGTCCAGATAGCCGGTCAGGTGCTCGCGATCGGCGGCGTTGGCCTGCAGGGCCGCGTAGTCGAACAGGTTGACGCCGGTCTCGTCCGGGCTCACGTAGACGTCCAGAATCGCCTGCCAGCGGTCGTGGGCGATCTGCTCGGGGTTGGCGTCGTCGCGTTCGTCCCAGAAGGGAACCGACTCCGGCCGGGGCGCCGAGCAGGTGACGCCGGCCAGTACGGACAGACCGACGAGACCGATCAGAACCGACCGAACAGTATTTCTCCACCGTACGCGCATGACTCGTGTCATTCCGTTGTGTTCTCCCTCTGTTCTTCCCGCGGCTCGCAGGCTTCCCCGCCGGCGCCGTCGCCGGGGGCCGCCGGCGCCTGCCGCCAGCGGAGCCCGGCGATCGTCGACAGGATGCCGATGCTGGCGCCGACGACTCCACGGATCGTGCCGCCCACCTTCGAAACACCGAAGCGCCGCCGCAAGGTGTCCACGGGCACCTCGACGATCCGCAGGCGGTGCTGGACCGCCTTGACCTGCATCTCGACCGTCCAGCCGTAGGCGGCGTCCCGCATGTCGAGACGCCGCAGCGCCCCGGCGCTGATGGCGCGGTACGGACCGAGGTCGGTCACGCGGCGCCCCCACAGCGCGCGGATCAGAAAGCCGGCCAGACGGTTGCCCAGCAGTTGCGGCGGCGACAATGCGCCCGGCTCGATCCCGCCCAGCGCGCGGGACCCCACCGCGAAATCGGCGCCGGCCGCTATCGCATCCAGGAGCCGCAGGCACTGCCCCGCCACGAAGGACCCGTCGCCGTCGGTGAACAGTACGACGTCGACCGGGCCGAGCGCACCGAGCGCGGTCTGGCACGCGATGCCGTAACCCGGCGTCTCCTCGCGCACCACCCGCGCCCCCGCCGCGCGCGCGCGCTGCGCGGTGGCGTCCGTCGAGCCGTTGTCGCAGACCACGAAATCGTCGACGAGCGGCTGCCCCCGGTCGCCGCGCAACGCCATCAGGTCGCCGACGACCGCGCCGATGTTGCGTTCCTCGTCCCGCGCCGGCACGACCACGCCGACCGTCAACTCCTTGTACACCGCCCCCGCTCTTCCCGGGTATCCGACCCCGCCCGTCGCCGGTTCTGCCGCCCACCGTCCATCATGTCATAGCCGATTGCCGCGGCGATCAGACCGTACTCCACCGGGCGCACCCACGGCGGATGGCCGAAGGGGTCCAGGGTGAGGTCGTTCAGGTTGAGCCCGGTCACGTAGGCGAGCAGCACCGCCGCCGACGCCGTCCAGGCCCAGGCGCTGGGCCGGACCGCCGCGAACGGCAGCAGCCACAGCAGGTACCAGGGGTTGACGACCGGGGTCAGGGCGAGGAACCCGCCGTAGACCCAGTCGCCGCGGGGAACCGCGCGCGCCGTGGACCGTCGGTGGCGCAGGTAGTACCAGCACCACGCGCCGGCCACCGCCAGCCCGCACGCCAGCCGGGCAGCGCCGCCGGGCATCCACGGCGACAGCAGCCCGTACACCGCGGCGTTGAACTCCCACTCGCGCGCGAACACCGCCAGCGTCGCGAGGTCGGTGCCGCCCTGCCAGACGAACGGGAGGTACAGCAACGCCAGCACCCCGGCGAAGATTCCCCAGTGCGCCAGCCGGCCCCGCACCAGGACAAGCGGGACCAGCAGCAGCGCCAGCACCTTCGCGCCGGCGCCCAGGGCCAGGCAGGCGGCGGCGCCCTTCAGGCGCCCGCCCCGCGCCAGCACAATCGACGCCAGCAGCAAGCAGACCGCGACCCCGTCCGGATGCGCGGTGAATGCGATCTCCTTGACCACGAGCGGACACCACGCGTAGAGCAGCACGCCGCGGGCCGGCGCCATCCGCAGCAGCAGCCCGATGGCCAGCAGATCGACGAGGACGAGAACCGCCTGCAGCGCTAGGACGCTGCCCGGACGCACCGCGTACGCCGCGAGGAACACGAGCTGGGTCACCGGCCCGTAGATCGTCGGCAACTCGGGGTAGTTGACCTGGCCCAGGATGTCCTGGAACGCCGCCGGCACCCCCGGGTCGGTGAAGAACGCCTCCGGCGCCACCCCATAGGGCGTGCCGTCCTGCGCGAAAAGGTACCCGTCCCAGAGATACCGGTAGAAGTCGTCCTCGAAGATCGGGCCGCCGACGAGGCCGCAGGCACGGAAGACCACCGCCCAGACGAGCAGGCGGCCCACCGGGAAGGGCCCCTCCCCCCACCGGCCCCAGCCGGCGTAGAGACCGAAGGTCAGCAGCGAGATCCACCCGGCGATGGCCAGGAAGACGGCCAGCGACGGCTCCCCCGGTTGCCGGGCCGCCCACGCCAGGACGCCGTATCCCAGGGCGCAGCCGAAACCCGCCGCGTCGACGAGCCCGAGCCGGGGGCGCGGCGACCCGATCGGCGCGGTGACCTCCATGCCGTCATGATCTCACGCGGATCGGCACCCCGCGAACCAACGGTTGACACGTACAGACGGCACATGCATATTCGTGCCTGTGAGAACGGCCCTCGACATGGACGACGATCTGCTCCCGAAGGCCGCGCGACCGACCCGCATCCAGGAAAAGACGACCCTCGTGAAACGCGGACCGGAAGCCCTGATCGCGCGCGAGAGCGCGCGCCGCCTGGCCGCCCTCGGCGGCAGCGAGAAGAAGCTCCGCCCCATCCCGAGACGCCGTCCGCGGCTGCGGCCATGAGCGGGAGACCGATTCGGATACGCGCCGGCGCGGTGTCCGTGACCGCCTCGCTGAACGACTCGACCACCGCCGACGCGGTATGGGGCGCACTTCCGATCACCGGCCGGGTGCAGACCTGGGGCGACGAGATCTACTTCTCGATACCCGTCGACGCGGCGGAAGCGCCGGACGCGGCAGAGACCGTCGACAAGGGGGCGGTGGCCTACTGGCCGCCGGGCAGCGCGCTGTGCCTCTTCTGGGGACCGACGCCCATGAGCCGCGGAGACGAGATCCGGCCGGCGAGCGCGGTCAACCTCATCGGCGCCATCGAAGGCGATCCGACCGCGCTCGCGGCGGTCGCGAGCGGCGCCGAGATCGTCGTCGAGCGGCAGTGATACCGCCGGGCGCCCGCGTCAGTCCGGACGCGGCTTCCGCGGCAGCAGCGACGGTTGCTCCCGTTGCAGCCGGGCGCGGTCCATCCTGAGCAGCAGGCGTTCCTGTTCCGGATCGCGCGGTCGCCTCCCGGGCACCCGTCCCGGCGGCTCCGCGGCGAGCATCCTCGCCCAGCGCTCACGCTTGAGCCGCCGAACCTCCGCCTGGAACTCGTCGTAGTCGATCATCGCCCGCGCGCCTCACGCTCGACCTGCTGCAGGGCCTCGGCTTTCACCCGTTCCACCACCGGCACCCTCGCGTGTGGGCGTCACCCTCTCATCACCGTCCACAGCCACGACGCGAGTATAGTGGAGGCGGGAGGTGACGATGCACTGCACGCGACGACGCCCGGCGGTTCTCTTCCCCGCGATGCTCCTGGCGGGGTGCGCCGTCGCGCTCTGTGCGGCCGAGGCGCGCGCCCAGCATGGCGCAACCGACGGTGAATGGCGCAGCTACGGCGGCGACGCCGGCAGCACCAAGTACTCGCCGCTCGACCAGATCGGCGCCGGCAACTTCGACGATCTTCAAATCGCTTGGCGCTGGCAGTCGGCCGACGGGTCGCTCGATCTCGACGGGTTGCGCGAGCAGCTCCCGCGCATCGGGATCCGGATGTTCCAGGCGACGCCGCTGATGGTCGCCGGGGTCCTCTACATCTCGACCGCGCTGCACCAGGTGGCCGCGATCGACGCCGCGACCGGCGAGACGATCTGGGTGCACGACCCGCAGGTCTATCTGGGCGGGCAGCCGACCCACTTCTACAACTCGCGCGGGGTCGCGTGGTGGAGCGACGGCGACGATGCCCGCATCTTCTTCGGGACCCACGAGGGGTATCTGATCGCGCTCGACGCGGAGACCGGCGCGCCGGTGCCCGGCTTCGGCGACAACGGGCGCGTCGACCTGATGGAGGGCATCCCGCGCGCCGTCCGCGGGACCACGAACCACCGCGGCCGCAACCTGATTGGGGTGGCCTCGCCGCCCATCGTCGCCCGCGACGTGGTGGTGACCCCGAACGTCATCTCCGACGGGGCGATCGCCAAGGAAGCGCCGCCCGGGTGGATCAAGGGGGTGGACGCCCGCACCGGCGACGTGCGCTGGGTCTTCCGCACCGTGCCGCGGGGGGACGACTTCGGCGCCGACACCTGGGGCAACGAGTCGTGGCGCTACTCGGGCAACACCAACGTCTGGCCCCCGATGAGCGCCGACGAGGAGCTGGGCTACGTCTACCTGCCGACGGGCACCCCGACCGGCGACTACTACGGCGGACACCGGCCCGGCGACAACCTGTTCGCGGAGAGCGTGGTCGCCCTCGACATCGAGACCGGCCAGCGGATGTGGCACTTCCAGGCCGTGCACCACGGCGTCTGGGACTACGACTTCCCCGCCGCCCCCAGCCTCGTCGACGTCGCGGTCGAGGGCCGCCCCGAACCGGTCAGGGCGATCGCGCAGGTGAGCAAGCAGGGCTTCACCTACGTCTTCGACCGCGTGACCGGCGAGCCGGTCTGGCCCATCGAGGAGCGCCCGGTCGAGACCGACACGGACATGGAGGGCGAGGCGCTGTCGCCGACGCAGCCGTTCCCGACCAAGCCGCCGCCGTTCGAGTACCAGGGGGTGAGCATCGACGACCTGATCGACTTCACCCCGGAGATCCGGGCCATGGCCGTCGAGGCGGTGCGGAACTTCCGGCTCGGGCCGCTCTTCTCGCCCCCGACGCTCAGCCACGACGGCGGGCTGCAGGGGACCATTCAGCGCCCCCACGTCGGGGGCGGCGCGGGCTGGGCCGGCTCGGCCGCCGACCCCGAGACGGGGCTGCTCTACGTGCCGTCGGTCAACCGGTTCTCCGTCATCAAGTACTTCACGCCGGACCCCGCCGACGGCGGCAACCTCGACTACACGATGCGGGGGCTCGCCGCCGGCGTCCAGCCGCGGATGCCGAACGGCCTCCCGCTGCTGAAACCGCCGTACTCGCGGATGACCGCGATCGACCTCACCCGGGGCGAGCACGCGTGGATGCAGCCGAACGGCGACGGCAACCGCGTCCGGCAGCATCCGGCGCTGCGGAATCTCGACCTGCCACCGCTCGGCGGCGACGGCCGCGGCGGCGTGGTGCTGACGAAGACGCTGCTCATCAGCGGCCTGGCCGCGGGCGGGACCGAGGACGGCCCTCGGCTGGTGGCGCGCGACAAGGCGACCGGCGCGGTCGTCGCCTCGGTCGACCTGCCGGGGGGTCCCATCGGCACGCCGATGACGTACCTGCACGAGGGGCGGCAGTACATCGCGCTGACGGTGGGCGGCGACGTGCCCGAGCTGGTGGCGCTGGCCCTGCCGGAGTAGCGGCAGGGTCTGGCCTGGACACCGTCGCCATTCGGCTCTCCGCTTGCACCGAGGGCGCGCGGGGCGGGGTGCTACGATTAGGGTGCGTGGGGTCGGCCCGCGCAGCACCCTTACGCTGGCGCACGCCGCCGGTGCAATCACGGCGCCCGGCCGAGCCCGGGGGCACGATGACGATCGGAGATTCGAAACGATGAAGACCGCGCGCATTCTGACGCTATCCTCGGTGCTCGCGCTGGGGGCCGTATCGACCGCATCCGCGCAGGCGCCGCCGTTGCCGGACGTGGACGGGCTGGGACCCCAGGTCGGCGAGGTCGTGCCGAGCTTCTCGCTCACCGACCAGACGGGCGCGGCGCGGGACCTCGCGTCGCTGATGGGACCGAACGGGCTGATGCTGGTGTTCAGCCGCTCGGCCGACTGGTGACCGTACTGCAAGACGCAGCTCGTGGAGCTGCAAAGCCGTTATCAGGACCTCCGGGACCAGGGCCTCGGCGTGGCCGTCGTCACCTACGACCCGGTGGAGACGCTGGCCGGGTTCGCGGATGCGCGCGGAATCGAGATGCCGCTGCTGTCCGACGAGGGCTCGGCGACCATCCGGGCCTACGATCTGCTGAATCACGAGATGGACCCGGCCCGCGCGCCCGAGGATCGGCGCGAGATGATGCGCCGGCTCTACGGCATCCCCTATCCCGGCACGTTCCTGCTGGACCCGGCCGGCCGGGTGACCGCGCGCTTCTTCGAGGCGGCGTACCAAGAGCGCTCCACCGTGTCGAGCATCGCCGTCCGCCTCGGGGACGCGATTGCCGGGGCCGCCGACCGGGCCGCGAACCGGGTCACGACCGACCACCTCGAGGCCCTCGTGTGGGCGACCGACGACGCGGTCGCGCCGGGCAATCGCCTGTCGATCGTGGTCGACGTGACGCCGAAGACCGACATGCACGTCTACGCGCCCGGCGACCACAGCTACCGGGTCATCCGCCTCCGCCTGACGGAGCCGGACTTCCTGCGGGGCCACGACGTGAGCTACCCGCCCTCGCAGACGTACCACTTCGAGCCCCTGGACGAGACGGTCCCGGTCTACGAGGAGCCGTTCCGGCTCGTGCAGGACGTGACGATCCCGATGCGCCGGGACATCGACGCACTGGCCTCGGCGCCGGACGCCACCCTGCAGGTCGAGGGCGTGCTGGAGTACCAGGCGTGCGACCACGAGGTGTGCTACCTGCCGGCGGAGGCGCCCTTGAGCTGGGAGCTCGACTGGCGCCCGCTGGTCCGGGAAGCTACGCCGTAGGACGGAGCACAATCTCCTGCGGGGTCGGTTGAGCGGGAAGCCGACCCGCAGGACGCCGATTTTGGGGCCGGGAGTCCGGGCCGTGGAAACGGCCCGGACTCCCGTAGCGTTGGTTCAGGGGGAAGCGAAGCCGCAGGGCGGCGATTCTCGGGCCAGGAGTTGACATGCCCAGGGGTCTACTCGGACTTTCGATGGGATTCGCCGCCGCCGTGTTGATCACGGCGGCGCCGGCGGCCGGCCAGGTCACGACCGCGACCGACGTGACGGCGGAAGAGTACATGGCGGTCAGGAACGCCCCGGAGGGCGGCGTCGACCGTCAGGTGAAGGTGGTCGACATCGGCCAGTCGAACGTGGCGGTCGGCATCCTCCACCGCGACGCCCTCGAGCCGACCGGGGGCACGGCCCGCGGGATCGTCCACACCCTGGTGACCGAGGTCTACTACGTCGTCTCCGGGGGCGGCACCCTGATGACCGGAGGGACGATCAGCGAGCGCCAGGACATTCCCGCCGACAGCGACATCGTGACGGTGCTGGTGGGCGAGAGCTACCGCGCCACGGCGGCAGGCGGCCGGGTCCGCGACGTGTCGGAGGGCGACATCGTGGTCATACCGGGCGGCGTGTTCCACGGCTGGACCGCGATTCCCGACCACGTCACCTATCTGAGCATCCGCCCCGACCCCGACAAGGTGCTGCCCGCCGGCTGGGTGAATCCGCTCATCCAGTAGCGAACCCCCGGTCGTTCGACGAGCCGTTGCGGGCGTGACCGCGCCCGGCAGACGGTGGTCTGCGCGGGACGCATCGTCGACCGCATTAGTACGCGGACGGAGATTGCCTTGCCGTGCCCCACGGCGCCGGAAAGGGAATCCGCAGGCCGGCCCTCGTTGAGCTTCGCAAGTCAATATCGATCAAGGCCCCGAACGGGCTTCGTGGCGGGCTCCCAGCCCATAGGTTGTCGGATTGCGGCTCCGCCTCCGTGCGCGCCCGTTCTTGCGGCGCTGACTCCTGGCCCCGTCAGCGCCGCTCGTCGATCCGGTAGAGGTGAGTGTCGGTGCGGAAGAACAGCGCGCCGTCGGAGACCGCCATCGAGGCAAGCGTATAGCCGTCGAGCCGGTTCCGGGCCAGCACGTCGAACTCGGTGCCCGGCGCGAGCACCGTCGTGACCCCCGCCTCGTTCTGGAAATAGATGCGGCCGGCCGCGAACACCGGCGATGCGGAGTGGTTGCCGCCGAGCCGCTCCTGCCAGTGGATGTCGCCGGTCAGGGCATCGACGCAGGTCGCGATGCCGAAGTCCGAGACGATGTAGAGCTCGTCGCCGACGAGAATCGGCGACGGGGTCAGCGGCGCCCCGCGCTGCAGCCGCCACGCGACGTGCGACCGGGTGACGTCGCCGGCCCCGTCCGCGCGCACCGCCATCAGGGTCGGCTGCTGGAAACCGGTCGACAGGTAGACGAGCCCGTGGCCGAAGACCGGCCGCGGGACGTTCGAGAACCCCCGCGGATAGCCGACCCGCCAGATCTCCCGCCCCGACGCCGGCTCGTGCCCCGACGTCCGGAACGCGCTGACGTTGACGATCTGCTCGCGGCCGCCGACCCGAACGACGATCGGCGTGGAGTAGGCCTGCGACACCGGATCGGGCCGGACCGAGCGCCAGCGCTCCTCGCCGCTCCGCGCGTCGACGGCCACCAGGTAGGCGGTGTCGTAGCCGTCGATGCTGACGATCACCTTCCCCTCGTGGAGGATCGGCGACCCCCCGTTGCCGTGCTGCGAGATGTAGGGAAAGCGGGTGCGCCACACGATGTCGCCGGCGGTGCTGACGGCCGCCGTCCCCGTGGCGCCGAAGTGGACGTAGACCCGCTCGCCGTCCGGATCGAGCACCGGCGTCGGCGAGGCGAGGCTGTTCTTCGGGTTGAGCGGATAGACCTCGCTGCTGCCGAAGACCTCCACGTCGAGGACGGCGCTGCCGGTCCCGGCGTCGAAGGCGAGCAGCCGCAGCGAGCTGCCCGCGGCGGGGTCGATCAGCGCGGTGGTGAGCCAGAGGCGCCCCCCCGCCACCACCGGCGACGACCACCCGAGGCCGGGGACCGGCGTCTTCCAGGTCACGTTCTCGGTCTCGCTCCACTCGAGCGGCACCGCCGCGTCCGGCGCATGCCCCTGCCCCGTCGGCCCCCGGAACTGCGGCCAGTCGCTGGCGTGCGCCCCGGCGCACGCCAGCGCGACGACCGTCGCGTACGCGGCGGCCGTCGACGTGAGTCTCCGGATTCTGGCAGCGTCAATGGTCATCGCCTGTCTCCCACAAGAGCATTGTATCCGGCGCTGCCGGCACGCGAACTCCGGCCCTGCACCGGCCGCGCGCCGGATGGACAATACGGACATGGCCGCGTCCACCTCTCCCTGAAACCACGCCCGCCGAGCGCGCCAGCGCTATTTCGCGGCATCAACCATGCAGGCCCTTCAGCATCACGACGTCCTCGTCGAGTCCCTGCCGGCAGAGCTCCAGCCTCGGGCTACTGCTGACGTCACCCACGGACAGCGCCAGGTCAAGCGGGTAGAAGGACGCCCCATTGACAAGGCCGCGCAACGGGTATTCCCGCCGGCCGTTGCTCACGAGACCGGCTTCCAGCAGCCAGGGTCCGATCCCGTCGCCGGCGGGCACGGCGATCTTCGCCGCGAGCGAGAAGATTCCTCGGTCGCCCGTTTCCTCGAGGATGCCCCATTCGACGAACGACCGGACAACGCGCTGAGCGGCGCGCGTCAGGGTGGTCCGCTCGCCCCAGGACTCCGACATGCGGCGGACAATCTGCGACAGCGCGACCGTCCCCTGGAGAGACAGTAGCCGGCCGGTCGTTGCTGCCACCTCGCGGAAAAACGGATAGGTCGCCAGACACATGCCCCAGTGCAGCGGCAGACGGTCGCGTCCCGACCGGCCGCGCAGCAAGGCGAGCCCGTCGTCACGAAGGGGAACCGCCGCGGCGGGCACGGCCATCCAGACGTGAAGCAGAACGGTCATCGTCTTGCCCCGCGCGCTGTGAGAACCCTCGCCGGCCAGCTGCCCGTCGAGAAGTCGTCCGAGCTGAGCCCGGGTCTCCGCCGCGGAAAGCCCCTGCGCGGTCCACTCGGCAGTTGCGTCCAGCCAGCTCAGTCGGATCTTCCGGTCGAACCCGATGATTCGGCGCGTGGTCCCAGACATCACTTCCGCTCGATCTCGATGAAGGGAACGACGACTTCCTCCAGTGTGATACCCCCGTGGGCCACCGGACGTTCCGACGCCCGAACGAATGACCGCCGCCCGGGAGCCAACAGCGCCAAATAGTTCTCGGGCAGCCCGATCGCCGGCCACTCGAGCGCATCCGCAAAACCGGTCCTGACCCTCGCGCGCAGCGCGTCATCGGAGTAGATGCGAACACGCTGGCCCCGGAGGTCAGGGACCGAACCTTCCCTGGGCACGCCACACCCGGTAGTCTCGACGTTCCCGTGGTCCGATGTCAGGAAGACGGCGAATCCCCGATCGAGGAGCGTGTCGAGCAGGGCCGCCAGCATTCCGTTACTCGTCCATTGGCGTATCTGATTGTGCATGCCGGCGCTTCCGAGCATCATGCCATGCATGATCCGATCCACAACGTCGACAACCAGCCCCACTGCGCGGACCCTGGGTTGAGACACCAGTTCCTCGACGGCGCCCAAATCCGAGCAGTCGCGCAGGTTCTTCTCGTAGGCCGCCTCAACCGCCGGTCTTTCGTCCTGCCAAAACCGTTTCCACCCCGACGGCTCCCGGTCGGTGGTGTGAATGCTGGTTGGAAAGTACCGCGGCAGGCGCCCCGCGAAACACGCCTGTCTCGAAACCCCGGTGAGCGTTGGGACCCAGGCGAAGAGGCTGCCATCCCGAAACCGCAACTCCGGCCGTTGTTGCGTGACGAGTTCGCGGACCGTCACCCACTGGTCGAGCGCGAGACCGTCCATCACCACCAGGGCGACCTTCCCGTCCCCGGATTCGTGCAGCCGCCGCGCGAGCAACCGCGGAATCTGATGAATCATCACCGGCGGCGACGGTGGCAGATTGTGCAAGGTTTCGAAGCGCTGCCGCATCCACGCCGAGAACGCCTGGTCGATCCGGTCGCGGACGCTGCCGTACTGCTCCGCCTGCTCCGCTGCGTCTCCGTCGGCGTCACCCGTGTCCGAGTCGAAGACCAGCGCGTTCACCTGCGCCCAGCGCGGTGCGAACGCGAGCCACTCGTGGTACCGCGCCGCTTCGTCCGGAACCGACCCATCGATGGACTTCAGCAACCCCTCGAGTCGGAGCTTCCGATCAGCCTTCGGGTCGACCTCGATGCCAGCCAGCGCCCACGAGCCTTCGACATCCCGGCCGCCCGGATGCGCAATCGGCCGGAGTGCGCCTTCCAGAAACAGGTTGTCGATGTAGACGCGAACCTCCGAATGGTCGAACGGAATCTCGGCTGGGCCGCGAAACGCCAACCCGTATGGGTGCCCCGATTCCCGCGCCATATCCACGGTGCCCGCCTGCCGATTCAGAAAGATCGGCCAACGCTCCTGCAGGAACGCGAAAAACGCCTCGCGATCGGGGACGATCTGCGTCAGCGGCCACTGCTCAAACAGCGGGTCCCGCCGAAGGACTCGAATGAGATGGCGTTCCAGGTTCCGCGGCAGGCGGAGTCTGCTGTAGTGACGGCGCAGCAGGAAGCGGAGCAAGTCCGACGTCTGCCGGATCGTCTCGGGCGCGACCCCGAACACATGCCGAAGCACGAATCCCTGGGTCCGTGCCTCCCCGAGCGGTCGTCCGGGCGCATCCTGCCCCTGCGCCGCGTGCAGGGCGTCGAGATCGCTCCGGTCCAACGCCGAGACGACCGACCGGCTCAGGTTGGGGAACAGATCCCCGAGGCTGAACGAGAGCCCCCGGCCCGCCTGCAACACGTCGTAGGGGATCGCGTGCAGGTCCGATGCGTCGCCCCCGAACACCACGACCAAGTCCGCGCCATCCCCGCGATCCCAGTGCGACCGATAGCGCGACTCGTAGAAGAAACGGAAGGCGATGCCCTCCTCGAACGAAAGCAACTCGAAGCCGCGAGTCTGAAGCTCCCTGACGATGCCCGCCTCCAGCAACAGGCCATCGGGATCCTCCACGATCGTGAGGCGCGCGACCCCCGGAGTGAACTCCCTCACGATTTCATCGCGCCAGCCAGCCACCGCCGCTCCTTCCCTCGACCTGCACGAGCAACAGCAGAACAAGCTCGCGACTAGCTTCGGCGACTGTCCCCGGTCGCGGGCGCAAGCCTGGGGGCATCAGCCGGTGTACCGATAGTCGAACACGCACGACGTGCCAACCATCTCTACAAACCACCCGGCGCCGGCGCCCCGAGAGTCCCTCACGCGAACAGGTCGGTTCGGCCTGACCCGCACCACTTGCGGCGCGCCATCGTGTATCGCCACGGTATCGCCATAGAGCCACGTTCCGACCCGGTCGTCGAGCATGGGATACAGCCTTCCCCTGAATGCCCGGCAGATGTCCTGTCTGGTTGCCGACCATCAACCACCCACCGTCCTCCGCGGCCAGCTGCATGCCCAGATCGACCGGCTCCCCGAACGGCTCCGAGTACGCCACTTCCGCCTTGACGCCTCTCGCGCCGCACAGCACGGCAACCCAGCGATCCCCCGGCACCGTGAGGCGCGCGACCCCCCGGGGATTCTTGACAGAATCCCATCACGCCAGCCCACCACCGTCTCCCCTTGTCCTCGAACCTACGAACCTGCGTCCTGTCTGCGACGTGCCCCGAAGCGATGACGATGTTTCCGCCACACCTCTTCGACATCGAGCCCATCAGCTAGCACCCGTCGTATCTTGTCCAGCGCCTTCTTGCTGTAACCCTTGAACTCCGACTTCTTCCGTCGCAAGATCTTGAAGCACTCCGTGTCTTCCTGAATTCCGAGTTCCATGATGACGGCGCTCGCCCGCGGTCCAGATAGGCCCAGCTTCTCTGCCAAGTCGTCGCGTCCCAGGTTGTATTTATCCCAGATGTTGACCTCCTGCTTCACAAGGAATCCTGATACGGGTTCATTATCCTTCGCGATCCGGACTCCCAACTTGGCGTCCTTCTTGATGCGAAGATGGACCACCGTGCCCTCTCCGGTTGTGTCGAATCGAAGCTGCGCTACATCCGGAAGGACGATCGCCCAGTCATCACCGCTTCGCCGGCGTCGAACCGCCTTTCGCACGTCTTGCTCGGACGCCCGTTCGTGGTCAATCTGGCTTGCGCTGGTCATCGCCAACAGTGGCCGCAAGCGTGCCGCGGCCATCGCCCCGTTTCTGCGCCCTTTGACAAGAAGCTCGTCAATCTGATCCAACTCGTTACTGATAAGCAGTTGCACGTCTTTCGGGGGTTTGGCAGAAACAGGAAGCACTCTCTTCGGGATGCAGTCCGCAAGACGCTCTCCAAACCCCTTATGGAGAACGGCGTCAAAGAGCGTCGTGGCTGCCTGCGCCTGGACGTACAGGAGATCCTCGGACATTGCCTGAAAGTAGTGCACTGCGATATCACGAAGAGCATCGAGCATGGACAGCGTCATGTGTTCATCAACGGAGATCATGCGGAGTTCGTTTTGCATCACGTCCAGACACTTGTCGAACCCGTACGTGTACTTCTGAGTCTCCTGAAACAGGTGTGGGTAGGGATGGCCCCAGTTCGATGCCGCCCCAGCCAGAAAAACCCCCGCGTTCGCGGGCTCTGCTTCGCCCCGTGACCCCCGCACGTCAGGCCCACGCGCCGACTGCTCCTCGCGCGTCCGGCGTGAAGTCGTCGACGGCCGGGACGCCCCCGTCCAGGCCGGGCCGCAAGGCCCATAACTGCTCTCTGAGCGGAGGGACGGCCGGCGTGTCATCCGAAGGACCGGAGCGCAGCGGAGGACGCGCGTAGCGCGTTGACACGCCGGCCGACCCGTAGCTACCCCGCCCCACATCCGCAGCAAGCCACCGCACGCCCGCCCCGGAAGCGGAATCCGCGGGTCAGTTCCGAGCTGCCTTTTCGCCGTCAGCCGCGCCTCGTGGACCCGCCGAATCGGCTCCGATTCCACCCACACCTGTTTTAGGAGAGCCGTACTTCTCGCTCTTCTCGTGAACGACCCCGGTTCGATCTTTGATGATTGCCTTCAAGAGCATCTCAAAGGCATGATGCAATAGAATCAGTACGGCCTCGACGCGGCCACGCTCATGGGGCCGATTGAAGAGCTCGATGCCAAGTACGAGCGAATCTATCGCACGTGTGCGCAACTCAGCAACTTCCCGCTTGACTCTAGGCACGGTATGTCAGTCCGTTCCACCCCTAGTGAGCGCCTGGTCGAACCACATCAGCAACTTCGGATCTTCCTGAAGCACGTTCTCCGGAATCTTGCGTGCGACGCTGATAATCGTGGCGTAGTCCCGAGCCTGCCACGCCCTTCGGAATCCGGCGCGAACGGCTTCCAGGCGAAACATTTTCAGCCGTTTCTGCGCGGAGCCCCGGTACTCGTTGAACTCCCGAAGCAAACCGCGGGTCCGCAGCTCCTCGACATCGCCCGCCTTGCGCGGATCCGGGACGTACCAGCGGTCCTTTGCTTTGGTGCGGAGAGTAAAGTCGTCCTTCGGCAGGTTGCGCAACTCCCTGAAATTGCTGGACAGATACGCGTGGACTTGGTTCGGAACCTTGCCGTTGCCGTCGTAGCGGAGGAAATTCTGCGCCAGAAACTCTGACAGCTCGATCATCAGCTCGTGCTTCTGCCAGCCGCCTAGCTCACGGATGAAATGGGGGTGGATCTCCTGGAAGGTCTGCGGCTTTCGGTCAAGCTGCTGGCGCAGCCACTGGATGGCAGTCTCCTCGTCCCTGACGAAAAACTCGAGCTGGACGAGCTCCCGCGCCGCCAGACGCTTGGGGTCGTACTCGACGACCTGCTCGGGCAGGAAGAACATACCGTCGCGCTCGGGGAAGCGTTGGGTGAGACCCTCGTGAAACTCCGTGGCGGAGAGGGGAACGGTCACACCGCGTTGCACATGAAAAGCGACCATGCGGTCGTAGAGAAGGTAGCTCTGCCGTTCGGCGATTACCTCGGCCCGCCCCGCCGTCACCACGAAAACCGGGAGCTGGCTCATGTGGGTGCGGACGAAATCCCAAGCACCGTCTTCGGACCCGGCCTTCAGCCGGAAGCGGTCTTCCAGCCCACCGTTCGGCTTGTAGGCGGAGATCACGAGGTCCTGCTTGACCGCGGTGCTCGTGACCTGCCGGTACGAGCCCTGCTGTTTGTCGAGCGTGCGGACGTCGGCTACGACAAAGCCGGCGGCCAGCATGGCCTCCTGGATGGCGTTCCAGACCGCGTTCTTGGAATTGTGGAAGACGACGGTGATCCACCGGCCGGGCTTGAGGACCCGGCAATAGGTCTCGAAGCACCGCTGCATCAGATGCTGATAGTCCGCGATTCTCTTGCGTTTCGGCCGGTCGACGATCGCCTCGGTTTCGCTGCGAGTGAGGGTGCGGTGCCAGGATTCGACGAGGTGGTTGAGGTCGGCGTAGAAAATGTTCTCCCCGAAGGGGGGATCGGTGAACACGTAGTCGATTGCAGCGTCACGTAGACCGTTGGCGGCGCAATCGCCGGTTGAAGTCATCGCGAAGCCGCTACGTGAATGTGTCGCCTCGAACGTCTTGAGGAGGCGGTGCAACTTGCCGTCGAGGATATACCAGGGACACACTTCGGCTATCTGGGAGGCCACATAGTAGACACCTGACAGTTGACGATTCACCTGAGAAAAATGTGAAGGACTGTAGCGATTCAGAGCGGACATGCCCCAGATCGCCTGCTCCACGAGAAACAGCAATGTGTTCCGTAATCGAAGCTCTTCGCATCCGTCTACCCGACGCCACATCGCCGCCAGCGCATGAGCTGCCCGCGGCAGGAACAGGTGGTGCACGTGCCTGAACCCCTTCGGCGCAAGACGCGATCCGTGGTACATCTCGTCGATGGGGAAAGCGTTGGTCGGGACCTCGGACGGCAGCGGGAGACCGGCGATGCGGTCGAGAACGTGGAGATCGGCGGCGTCCGGCGCCTTTTCGTAGCGCGCGTCGCCCACGCTGTAGTTGATCAGGGCCGGTTGGAGGCGAATGCGCTTCCAGGGTAAGCCCGACGCGGGATCGGCGAGCGTTTCGAGCGACCGCACGAGGTTGTCTTTGGTCAACTCCACCGTGCAGTGCGGACAAGGAAACGCGGATCGCGTTCGCTGGGTGGCCCTGTCGAGCGCCTCTTCCAAAAACACCACTTCGCCGGCGCAGTCCGGACAGGAGAAGACCTCGCTCCAGACGGTGTAGTTGATCCGCCCGGCGGTCTGTCCGTCGGTGTGGAGCGTCTCGTACATCCAGCCGATCTCCACGTCGACCTCCTTCAGGAGTTGGGTTGCCGCTTCCCTGAAGGCCGCCACGTCGAAGGGGATGTTGTAGTTGGCGGCGATGAAGGTGGCCGCCGGCGACAGGTCGCCGAGGATCACGCGGCGGACGCCCCACTCCGGCGGGTCTCGCTCTTCAGCCTTCCAGCGCCGTTCAAGCGTCCGACGGTAGCCCGGCGGCGCCGTACCGCACCATTGCGCCGCCACGCCGGTCATGCCCGATCCGCAGAATCCGTCCAGAACCACATCGCCAGGCTTCGTGTAGTGGAGGATGGACGGGACAATCGCCAGGTGAGAGACCTTGGTGTGGTAGCCGTGCGCGCGGTAGAGGGGGTCGGTCTTGCCCACGCTGACGTCGACCGCGAAAGGCTCCCGATGGTACGGCTCGTCGGGGTCGTACGGCCGGCCGTGGCGCTCGACGAACTCGGTCAGGAACGGATTGGGGCACGCGGTGTAGTACGGCGGGTCCGACAGCCTCAAGATGTCCTCGTCCTCTCCCACCGGAAAGTCGGGCCGTCGCCGCAACTCGGGCAGCTTCTCGCGCAGCCGAGCGAGGAAGTACTTCCGCCGCGCCTCGTCCGACTCGAAGGTCATCCCCAGACATTCGACCGGTCCCGGGTTTTGCGTCTCCGCGGTCGCCCCGAACAGCTTCGGGCCAAGGTCACTCTTTGCCGGCACGTTCATCCTCCTGCCCATCGGCCATACGAGTGGCCCTGAGCGCGAGGCCGGCCGCGGTCAGGACGTATCGCTGGTTGGGCGCGTTCTGGTTGCCGGGATTCGTCATGCGGACGAGGCCGGCGTCGACGAGCGGCTGCAGGTGATTGCGGCGGAAGAACGTCCGATGCGTCACGCCGGCGCGTGCCATCAGCTCGGTGAGGCTCCGCGGCACTTCGCATGCATCGACGGTCCGGCGCTGGTGCTCGGTCAGCCGTCGAGCGACCTCATCAGTGGCCAGGTCCGGCCGAGGCGTATCGACCAGGTCAGTGACCATGTCGCCCGTTGCGGCGCCGACTTGGTCACTGACCTGGTCACTCGTACCGAGACGATCGCGCAGGTGTCCGGCAAGGACGTATCGATCGGCGCCGACTCGCTCGATCAGCTTCTGGTTGACCAGGCGATCGGCGACCGCGACCGACTCGGGACCCGACAGCCCCGTCACCGCCTTGATCTGCCACAGCGTCACGGTGTGCTCGCGACACGCAAGGGCGAAGGCCCGAGCCTGCTCGTCCGTGAGGTGGACCCCCAGCTGTCCCTGGAGGAGAAGCTGTCGTTCGGAGACCAGTGCTTCCTTCTTCAGCGCGAGTTCGAAGCTCTTGCGCCGCTTGTCGTTCGTGATCCGCGGCGGCACGTTCCCCAATTGCTGCCAATTCCGGAACACGTCTCGCAGGCCCCACCCCGCGTGCTCACTCAGGCCGATGCGGCGGAACGCGAGCACGATCCGGGGATTGCGCACCTCCCGCTCGCCCGGCTCGAGCAGATCGGCGTCAGTGGCGAACGCGTCGCCCGGGTTCCAGAACACCGTCTGGTCGGCATAGTGCCGGATGACCGCCTTGCGCGAGTGGTCGGAGTAGTCCTGATGCATGACCAGGTTGATCATCGATTCGCGAAACGCGCGGTAGTCCGGTGGCGTGTCGTCCCGCCGCATCGTTGCGGGGTCCAGCCGGAAGGGATGTTCGGCAAACTTTTCGTACCAGTCCTCGATGAGGGAGCGCCACGTGCTGATGAGGTTCTCTTCGAGAACGAGACGGTCGAACCACCGATCTCCCGTGTCCGCGGTCTCGCGAGTCGCCGCGAATCGCTGACAATCGACCACCGGACGGGGCAGGAGCTGCCGAAGGGTCGGATTCGCCCCGAACAGCAGAATGGCGGCGCGGGTCGGGCGGCGTTCGCCACCCTGCTCGACCAGCAGACCCATCTCGGCCAGGAAATCCATGTCGGACAGCGATGCGTGCGAGCGGTTGCCCGGCCTTGCCTCGTACACCGCCCGGTACCACCGGATCGTCTCCGGGTTGAATGCCGTGCTCAAGCCGAGGTCGACCGCCTGGCCGTCAGGGCGTTCGGCAGCGGCGTCGATGAGAAACCGGTTCCGCTCCTGGTCCGAGCAGCGCATGTCGCCGCCGCCGCTGCGAACGAACGCGCGGCTGATGTTGCCGTTCAGGAAGACCGGCTTCTGCGAACGATCGGCTTCGGGCACGTAGAAGATGAGGAGGTCCGAGTCGCTCTGCTTGTGGAGTGATTCCTCAACGCCGACATCGGTACTGATTTTGTCGGGTTGCCGCAACGCGGACAGGAATTCGTTCTGCACCTTGTCGACGTCCAGCACGCCAACGATTTCCATCTCCTGGCCGCTCTTCCGCACACCGAACACGAGATGGCCGCCCTCCGTGTTCGCGAACGCGGAGACCGTCTCGTACGCGTTCCGAGGAACGGCGCGTTGCGCTTCCTTGAACTCGACATCGCGCCATTCGTGCGCACGGAGCAGTTCGATCAACTCATCCTGTGTCATGCCGTCGGAGGCCCATCGCTCGTCGCTGATTCAGAACCCCGGTTCATGGTACCGTCGGCGAATCGGCGCCGCCGCACGGCGTTGTCGAGCCGCGGATCTCTCGATAAACGGCGCCTCCGCCGGAACTCGACATGCGCAGTGCACAAGTGGGTTCCGTCCTGGCGCCGACAGGTTCACTGTACATCTGCAGTCCGCGTCAGGCGGTCACTCGATGACGATCCGGACCTTCTCTTCTTCCAGCCCCTTCGCCTTCTCGTCAACGTAATCGCCGAAGCGCTTCTTCAACTCGCTGGGCGCTGCCGGCGACCCGCTCGGGAAGAGTGCGCGGCGCAGGTCCTCGGATGTGACGACCACCTTCGAGAGGCCGGCCAGGACCTGCGCGACGGCGTCGATGAAGTCGGGGTTCAGGTCGTCGGGGAGCGCACGGGAGGCAATGAACGCTTGCACCAGGTCACGCTGATCAGCTCCGAGCAGCTCCAACTGGTGGTGGGTTGTCGGGTCCTCGAGGTTGGTCAGCAGGATATCGGCCCACGTCGAGAGCAGCACGTCGAGTTCGCCGTCGAGGCTCGACAGTACGTTGCCGGCTGGAACGCCGACACGCTCGGCGGACGGCCGGAAGGCGCAGTGGGGACACTCGGCCGCGGCGTCCAGCTCCTGCTCGGTCAGCGCAAAGCAGCTCTGAAGGGCGAGCAGACGGTCCCGGAAGTCGGTCAGTTGCTGTCTGGGCATCAGGTCGATGGTCGCCAGAGCTGTGCCCCCCTGCAGGCGATCGTCCTTGAGAAGTCGGTCTTTGCGCCTGTCGTCATCGACCCCTAGTCTGGCCCGCGTGTGAAGCGTCAGGTACGCGTTGACGTAAGCTCGCTTCAGGTCGCCGAGCTGTCTCTGAGCCCGCTGGCGAAAGCCGGTGGCGGACCGCCGCGTTGGATCGAGAAACTGGGCGACGAGGTTCTCCCGGACACTCTTCAGTTTCTCCACCCACTCGTGGTCCTGAGGTAGCGCGGCCTCTGCCGCGGGGAAATACGACGCGGAATTCGCGAGATTTCCGACCAGCGCGTGGATGGCTTCGACCTCTCGGAGGGCATCCAGACCGGCTCTCTGAGTCTCGACGTCCTGGCGACCGCAGGGAAAGTTCTTGAGCGTACCGGGTGAGGTGAAAGCTTGAAGCGGCTCGAGAAAATCCTTGACCGAGTCCAGCTTCCCGCGAAGGTCGTCGGTGGCGTGGTCGCCGAGGAGCTCCTGACCCCAGAACTGAAACCCTTCCTGGAGCACCTGCCGGGCCATCACGATCCGTTTCACTCGCGCATCCATGGCCTTCTGCAGCTCCTGGACCGGTTCGTCCTTGCCTTGCGCCACGAGCTGCGCCATGCCCGGCGTCAATTCCAGAAGCTCGAACAGCGCGGCCAGCGCCGGGATGTTCCACGACTTCGGACGCTCGACGTGCTTGAGGCCGGCGAGGTCGGCAAGGGGCGTGGCGGCGAGCGCCGCGACGTCGGTCGCATCGAACTTCCGGCCGGGAATGGCGACGACCAGATCGCCGGAGTAGACGAGGCTCACCAGCAGCACGACCACCCAGTCGGGCTCGAGACGATACGTGCTCGGGGCCATGTACTCGACATCGTGAACCGTGTGGATGAGCTCGCCCCGGTTGAGGACCTGGCCTTGTCCCTTCCTGGCCAGCAGCTCGACGATGTGCTTCGCGTAGCGTGATCGGCTCGGGTCGAGCCGGTCTCCGTCGAGCAGCTCCAATCCGTCGAGAACCTTGCTTCCCTGCTGCGTTTTCTGAGCGCCTGCGATCCAGCGTAGCGCATCCTGCACGCCTTGCGGGCGACTGTCGCTGGTCCAGTAGGCAGGAAACGCGGGGTACTCCGGCGCCTCGTCCTCGAAGTGGGCGGCCAGGGCCGCCGAACCGACGGCGTTGACGACGTCCTGGACGTTGGCCTGCGCGCCCGTCACGGCCGGCTGCCCCTTCATCCATCCGATGAGCGGCTTCGTCCGTCCCTGGTGGGTCACTTCGAAC
Source organism: Vicinamibacterales bacterium (assembly GCA_965206705.1). GTDB lineage: Bacteria > Acidobacteriota > Vicinamibacteria > Vicinamibacterales > UBA8438 > JAJEEA01. The sequence goes on from CBDBKJ010000006.1 coordinate 529,556, forward strand.
GCGCTGGTCATGCGTTCCCGGAGCCACGTCGTCAGGGTGCGCAGGTAGCCGTCCGCCTTGGCCTGGTAGACGTTCTTGGCGTGCCCCGACGCCCGCGAGGCCAGGTCAAGTGCCGCGGCGCAGCCCTTGAGCGCCTGATGAAAGGCCTCGTCCCGACCCTTGAGCCGCAAGAACACCTCGTCGGGCTTCTTCTCGTCCCGGAAGCGTGGCGGCTCGTACGGCTGGATGAAGTAGAGGTAGAAATCCCGCGGCGGCACGGCGGTCGACCGCTCGTTGGGCGCACCGAAGAAGAGGTAGCCGAGCCGCGAGGCGTGGCGTTCCCGCCATTCCAGCTCGTACTCCCAGATCTTGTAGCCCGTCACGTGGGGCGCGTCAACGCATTCCAGAACGATGGTGAGCGCCTGGTAGTAGTAGCGGTCGAGCTGCGCGTCGTCGAGCGTCTCGGCACGTTTGTCGATCAGCGCGTCGTAGTCATCCGTTTTCTTCAGGTCGAGGTAGTACTGGCGGTTGTCCGGGTTGGACGAGATGAACTGGCCGCTGACCGTCCGATGGATCTCGCGCAGGACGGTCTCGACCTGCGAGAGCAGGTCGTCGGCCGGCTCGCCGCCGAGGTCCTCGATGCCCGGCTGATAGAGGCAAAGGGCGTCGCGGAGTTCGTCCGGCGTGGCGCCCAGCGGGGCGTGGATGTCGTTGTGGGTGAGGCGGTGAACCGACAGCGCGTCGACGATCCGCAACGCCATCGGCTTGTACGCCGGTCGCGTGAATGCTCGCTCAATGCGCGACTCCAGCACCTGGCTGCAGTCGATCACCGCCCTGATCTCCGGGACGGCGCGGAACGACGGGTTATCGCGCAGCGTGCGCCAGTACGAATCGTAGGCGATGAGACCCGGACTGTCGGCAGGCGGCTCGTCGTCGACGATACGTGTCATCGCGAGGGAGAGCGTCCTCAGCACCTCGCGTTTCTCAATGACCGCGATCCGCTCGAAAGTGTCGATGAAGTCGGGATGGACCGGGAACAGCCGGACGAACTCGTCCAACCGCTCGTTCATGTTGCCGTAGAACGTCGTGAAGGGCTGCAGATACTCCCGGATCCGCACCTGCTGCTCGCCGGTCTTCTTGAGAAGCCGCTCGGCGACGACGTGCTTGACGTCGGTCCGGGCGATGCGGACTTGCTCGAAGCGGTCCTTCACCCGGCGCAGGCTGTCGGCCACATGGTTGAAGCGCGGACTGTCGAAGATTGCCTCCTGCACGCCGGCCACGAAACGGAAGCGCAGGTCCTTGCAAACTTCCCCGACTTCGCGCAGGAAGTTCAGGTCGAGGACCAGCGCCTGGTCCTTGCGGCTCTTGAGGTAGTCGAGCAACTCGTCCACGACGAGCAGAAGCCCCTGGTCGGGGTGCCGCTCGTGGAACGCCGCCATCATGTCCTCGAAGGCACCCTTGTGGTTCGGGATCGTGTCCCGGGGCGGGAAGCGATATTCGATCCCCCACCCTTCCAATGCCTCCTCGAGCTGGGAGCAGACGAACTCGCGAAAGTCCATGGTGGTCGCGCCGAGCTCGGTGCGGACGACCTTGAACCTGCCGGCAATGCGGCGCGCGGCGCCGGCCACGAGCGGGCTGACCGAGTCGACGAGATCTTCCCGCTCGGCAATCGCGGAGACGACGGACATCAGGTGGGACTTGCCCGTCCCGTAGTTCCCGACGACGAGGAAACCCTTGTTGTCGGCCGCTTCGTCGATCTGGATTTGCGGAATCACGACCGCCGCAAGCCTCTCCGCCATCTCCGAGCTCACGACGTAGGTGGACACGAGCTGCCGGGCCGCCGACTCCTGGTCGGCGTCGCGAAGCTGCACCACCGTCTCGATCGGCTCGAAACGAATCAGGTCACCGTACTTCATCGTGGTTCTCGTGCGGCACAATGCCCGGACTCATCACCGCGTGGCTTCCGGAAAGACGACCACGACATCGCCGCGTGAATCCCGGGAGTACCGCCTGTACTCCGGGTGTTCCGGCGCTGCATAGCTCAGGTAGCCGTTCTCCAGCCTCCCGTTCCAGGCCGCGACAAGGGTTCGGTTTCGCGACACACCCTGCAGCAGGCGCAGCGGATCCTGCTCGAACGAGACGTCGAACAGGATCTCGATGTTGTCAAGCAGAACAAGCGGATCGTCCCTGCCCACGACCTCGTCGAGCAGGTCGGACAACCGAAGCGCCCGCTGGCGCTCGGTGAGGTCGAGCATGCGGCGTGAGAGCTCCAGGTTGAGGTTGACGAGGCGTGCCCCCGTACGCGCCGCAACTTGTCTCAACGCCTCGGTCTTCCCGGACCCACTCGGGGCGGCAACGAGAATCAGCCGATGGTAGAGCTCGTCGGCGCCGTCCAGTCGCGCAACCACCCTCTCGGACAGAGTCTCTGACATCTACCCTCTGGGGCCGGCGGGTCACCGGTGGCTGGTCGTTCCCGCGATCGACGGAGAAGAATCGGCGCGACTCATGACCCAACATGGTAACGGAGTACGGCTCGCGACCGTTACGCGATCTGAGGATCGAGGAGCACTACTTCCAGGTGACGTTCTCCGTCTCGCTCCACTCGAGCGGCACCGCCGCGTCCGGCGCATGCCCCTGCCCCGTCGGCCCCCGGAACTGCGGCCAGTCGCTGGCGTGCGCCGGCACGCCGGCCAGCACCGCGATGGCCGCGCAAGCCGCGGACGTCAACGCGAGTCTCCGGATGATGGCACTGTCCATGGTCATCGCCTGTCTCCCACCAGGGCATTGTATCCGGCCCCCGGCCCGTGACGCGGCGGCGCCGGGGTCGGTCGCGTGCTTCATGAAACACGAACCGGGCCGGTCGTGACACAATGGGGAACTGGTACATGGCCCCGACCATCCCCCCCGCAGCCGCGGGCGCCGACCGCGCCGTCAGGCCGACCGCGCCGACCCCGACCGCGCCGACCCCGACCGCGAACCCGGACTTTCCCGGCTGCGACCCGGTCTCGCTGACGACGTGGGAGGACGTGTGGGCCTACGAGGGGCGCATCGAGTACTGGTCCGCCGACACGGGGACGGCCTGGGTCCTGCGCGACGCCGGCCCCGTCCACGAGATTCCCCCGCACCTTCTGAACGAGCTCCTGACCCGCATCTCCCTGGAGCGCGGATCGCGCATCCGGTGCGCCGGGGCCGTCTATCTGATGGAGCGGCACCGGGACGGCCGGCCGCGGCAGGTGCTGGTGGCGGACCAGACCATCTACCTGGACCGGGAGGTCTGGACGCCGCGCGATCCGGCCATCGTGAAGGGGGAGGACCCGCTGCCGGACGTGCTCCTCGAAGTGGATCACACCACCGACGTCCGGCGCAACAAGCTGCCGGTGTACGAAGCCTGGGGGTTCCCCGAGGTGTGGGTGGACACGCCCGACGCGCCGTCGCCGAGCCGGCCCCGGCGCCTGCGGCCGGGCCTGACGATCTACGTGCTGGACGACGGCCGCTTCCGGATCGCCGGCGAGAGCCGCGCGTTTCCCACCTGGACGGCCGCGCAGATCCACGCTGCCCTGAACGAGACGCGCCTCGGCCCGCGCACCCTCGCCGACCTGACCCGCGTAGGCCGGCGGCTCGGCGAGCAGGAAGGCACCACTCCCGACGACGACCCCCAGATGGGCCGCCACCGCCGGCAGGCCCACGATGCCGGGCTTCGGGCCGGCCGGGCCGAGGGGCTCGAGCAGGGCCGCGCCGAGGGGCTCGAGCAGGGCCGCGCCGAGAGCATCGCCCGGGAACGAGCCGTCCTCGTTCGTCTGGCCGCCCGGAAGTTCGACGCGCCCACCGCCGAACGGATGGCCGCGTTCCTCTCCAGTCTCGAAGACGCCGACCGCCTCACCGAGATCTGCGACCTGATCATCGAGTGCGACGACGCCGACGACTTGCTCTCGCGGCTGTCCTGACGCGGAGCCGACGCGCTCGCCCCCGCTCGCAGCTGACACCGCCGGGCGCACGATAGCTGCCGCTTTCCGCCACTCGGCCGCCGGTATCTGCCGGTTCTAGCTCTAGCCCACGTTATCTTGCACTTTGCGACGTTTTTCCGCGAAAATGGGCCAATGAACAGCGCGACGGGCTCACTTGCCGCCACGAATGCGCTCCTGTCCTTCACCGCCCGGAACGTGCGCTCGTACTGGGACGAGGTGAACCTCTCGCTGCTCGGAACCAGGCTGTCGGAGGAGGGGATCGCACGGGACCTGGCAATAGCGGGAAGCCCGGCGCCGGTGAGCGTGCTCCCCGTCGCCGGCATCTTCGGCGCCAACGCCTCGGGGAAGTCCACGATTCTCCGCGCCATGGCGGACATGCGGGCGATAGTACTTGGCTCGTTTCGGCGAGGAGATCGAGAAACCAAGCTGCAAAGACACTCGTTCCTCCTTCGCAGCAAGGGTACTCAACGTCCATCCAGTTTCGCGATCGACTTGGTCCTCGAAGGGGTACGCTGGCAGTACGGCTTCGACATCGACGACCATCGGGTTCTCGACGAGTACGCCTACCACTATCCCAAGGGGCGGCAGGCGCTGGTGTTTCGCCGCGACCGGGAAGGCCGGGAACCGAGTTTCGGTCCCGCGTTTCGCCCCTTCGGCCGCACGCTTGCACGCCTCGTCCGGAAGAACGCCCTGCTCTTGTCGGTGGCCGGCGCGGTAGCGGACGGGTCCGGCGACGAGCCTCGGGGAATCGCCAATCGGCTCGGCCCGCTGTTTACTTGGTTCCGTACCAATCTCCTGCTGATGGAGTCCGACAACGGACTGGAACGTATCGCGTTCACGGCCGAGCGCTTGCAGGATCCCGAGCAGCGAGCAGCGATCCTGAACCTGCTACAGGCGGCCGACCTCGGCATCACGAAGATCGAACGAGTTGAAACGGATCCGGAAGTCGCGGCACGGTTCGAGCGGGCCGTACGCATCCTCAACGGACGTGAAGAGGACTCCGGGACGAGGCAGGAGGGGAAGTTCGTCGTATTGTCCAGTGACTTGGTGCGCTTGCACCACACGGGAGCCGAGGGTCCCGCTCCCATCGAGTCGACCCACGAATCTCAGGGAACGCTGACGTGGATCAGCATGCTCGGGCCGCTGCTGGACGCGATACGCAAGGGATCAACGGTCCTGGTGGACGAACTCGACGCGAGCCTTCACCCCCACCTCGTACGAGAGTTCATCCGACTCTTCCAGAATCGCGACGTTAACCCCCGGTGTGCTCAGCTCATCTTCAACGCCCACGATCCCACGATTCTCGGGGACAGCGGCCGGCGCGACCTCGGTCGGGACCAGATCTGGCTTACCGAGAAGAAAGTCGACGGGGCGACAACGTTGTACTCGATGGCAGAGTTCCGGCCAAAGCGCGACGAAGCTCTTGGGAGACGCTATCTCCAAGGGCGCTACGGAGGCGTCCCCGTGCTGGACCCGGCGGAGTTCCACGAAGCCACGGATCCGAAGCGGTCATGACGCGACCCTCCAGTGGGCGCCCCCGCCGCCCCGGCAATCCGCAGGAACAGCGTCGAGTGATCCGTGTCCTCACGGAGGGCCGGATCACGGAACGCGACTATCTCCGACGGTGGGTCCGTCGCAACCGCTCCAGCACCGTCCAGCTTGATTTTGCCGAATACGGAATGACGCCCGCCACGCTGGTGGAGCGTGCGCGAGAACACCTGCGAAGAAACCGCCGTGGGCGGCCAGCGTTTGACGAGATCTGGTGCGTATTCGATACCGACGAGCACGAGAGGCTGGCACAGGCCATCGAAGAAGCCAGGCAGAGCGGAATCGAGGTGGCGGTCTCCAATCCGTGCGTCGAGCTTGGTTCGTGCTGCACGTCCAGGACCAGACGGCCTACATCCATCGTCACGACGTGCAGAGTCTGTCGACCCAACTGGGTCTCACCGACGGCAAGAAGATCGCCGATGCGGCGCGGGAGACACTCGTCGAGGCCTTCGAGGCCGCGAAACAGCGCGCCCGGGCGCTCGATGAACGCCATGCCGGCAACGGCTCCCCACCCCGGTCGAATCCCAGCACGGACGTGTGGCGGCTCGTGGATCGGCTCAACAGCGATCCGTGAGCAGCATGGAGCCGCGAATCGCAATGGTCTTGCTGAGGTCGCTGGAGCCGCCAAGTCAGCGACGACCGCCGTAACGCCACGTGACAAACGGTCATCGGACGGATCCCCACACGCCCCGACAGATCACCGCACGGGCTGCCGCCTCCGTGGAGGAATCCGAGGAACTGCGACCGCCCTCGACCGCGTTCCGGCAATCCGGTGTGCTGGGGTGCCATGCGCCTGCCGCGGCGCAAATGGGCGTGCCGCTGGACGATCGGGTGCGCTGACGGGCGCCGACGCGGCTCGTGCCGCGAGCCCGATGAGTCCCGGGTCGGTGCGTCTTATACGCCACCTCCCGATTGCGCCGAGCACTGTAGAATACGGAGCCACGCGGCATCCGACCCGCGCGACCAGCGGAAAGCCCCATGAATCTCACCGAAGCACAACGTCGAGCCATCGAGCACGATGGGCGCAACCTCCAGCTCATCGCCTGCGCCGGATCCGGCAAGACGGAGGTCGTCGCTCGCCGAGTCGTGCATCTGCTGACACCGGGACGGCCGGGTTCCCTGGAGCCGCGCAACATCGTCGCGTTCACCTTCACCGACAAGGCCGCGGCCGAGCTCAAGGAGCGCATCGTCACCCGCACGGGGGAGGCGCTCGGCGAGATCCACGGCATGGCCGACATGTTCGTCGGGACCATTCACGCATTCTGCCTGGATCTGCTCCGAGCAGAAGCGCCGGAGTACCTGAAGTACGAAGTCCTGAACGAGGTGCAGCAGGCCCTATTCGTCGACCGACACAGCCGCAAGAGCGGTCTCACCACCGCGACGGACCTCCAGGGGCGACGGCTCAGGCGCTACGTCGACACTAATCACTACGTGAACGCGCTGGCGATCCTCCGCGAGGCCGATCTCGACGAGTCGAAGCTGAACGGCTGTTCAGTCGCCGCTGCCCTCGACGGCTACCGGGACCTGCTCAGGGACCGGAGCTACTTCGACTACTCGTCGATTCTCGAAGCCGCCGTCGAGAGCCTGACCAACAACGACGACCTGCGCCGGCGGCTCGCCGAAAGGCTCCGCTACGTCATCGTCGACGAGTACCAGGACGTGAACCCGATCCAGGAGGCGATCGTCTGGTCGCTGCACGACCTGGGCGCACGGGTCTGCGTGGTGGGCGACGACGACCAGACCATCTACCAGTGGCGCGGCAGCGACGTCAGGAACATCCTCACGTTCAGCGACCGCTATCCCGGGGTCGACCGCATCCGACTCGACGACAACTTCCGTTCCAGCGAGGGGATCGTCCGGACGGCGCGCGCGTTCATCGAACAGAACGACGAGCGCCTCGGCAAAGCCATGACGCCGGCGGGACAGCAGGCGGCCGAAACGGGCGACGTCGTGGCGCTCGCGTTCGACACGCCGGAACAGGAAGCGGAGCACATCGCGGCCACCGCGCAGTCGCTGCGCGGCGCGGCCTTTCTGGACGGCGACGCCGAACGCGGCCTGGCTTGGTCCGACATGGCGATCCTGCTCCGCAGCGTGAAGCGGAACGGCGCGCCGATCACCGAGGCCCTCGACGCAGCGGGGATTCCGTACGTCGTCACCGGCATGACGGATCTGTTCCAGGCGAAGGAAGCCCACGCCGCCCGGCAGCTCTTCTACTTCATGGCCGGCCGCGACGGTGTGGACCCCAAGGCCCTCGCACAGGCGTGGCGCCGGGCCGACCTCGGCCTCGAGCCACATGCGCTGCGGCGCGCCGTCGCCAACGCCGCCGACGCCCGGACGGTGGTCGAGGAAGACACCGACGAGGGCACGCGCCGCCGATGGGGGGCGTACTCTCTCCAACGTCTGTTTCTCACGTTCCTCGAAGACGCCGGCGTCCGCGAGGAGCGCGTGCCGAACGGCCGCGGCGAGGTCGTCTTCTTCAACCTCGGGAAGTTCAGCCAGATCATCACCGACTACGAGACCATTCACTACCACTCGAAGCCGGCCGACAAGTACGATGCGTTCGCCAGCTTCCTGCGGTACCGCGCGGAGGATGCGTACCCCGAGGGATGGCAGGACAACCAGTACGCCAACCCCGACGCGGTACGGATCATGACGGTCCACCAGGCGAAGGGGATGGAGTGGCCGGTGGTCTTCCTGCCGGCGCTCCTCAGGAACCGGATCCCCGCACCGAGAGTCGGCGGCCGGACCGCCTGGCACCTCATTCCGAAAGACGGCGTGACGGGGCAACCCCGCTTCGAGGGGACCACGGAAGACGAGCGGCGGCTCTTCTACGTCGCGATGACGCGCAGCCGCAAGTTCCTGCACATGACCTGGGCCCCCGTGTCAGGCAGCACCCGCTACGCGCGGCCGTCGGCGTTTTGGGACGACGTGCTGGTCTCGAAGCACGTCAAACGGCGACAGCCAGACTACGCCGCGCGCCCGCGGATGACACCCACGCCGCGCGCCGGCGTGGCGAACGTCGTCTTCTCGTTCTCCGACCTGAAGTACTTCTTCGAATGCCCGTACCAATTCAAGTTGCGCGTGCTGTACGGGTTCAACCTGCCGACCCACGAAGCGCTCGGCTACGGCAAGTCGCTGCACGACGCCCTTGCCGACGTCCACGCACGGGCCATCGACGGACAGGCCGTCGACCCCACTGACGCGCCCCGCCTGGTCGAGACGCATCTGCACGTCCCCTATGCGTACAAGGCCCTCCGGCAGACGCTCGAGGCATCGGCCGAGCGCGTGTTGAGGCAGTATCTCGCCGACAACGCCGCGGAGTTCCGCAACATCGAGTTCTCCGAGAAGCAGGTCGAGATCAGCCTCGGCGACGGCGTCACCGTCAACGGCCGCATCGATCTGGTGCGCCGGCTCGACACCGACGAGACGACGATCGTGGACCTCAAGTCGTCCGACCGCGCCCAGGCCGAGGCGGTAACCGAGACGCAGCTCCACGTCTACGCGCTCGGGTACCAGGAACTGACCGGCCGCAACCCCGACTACGTCGAGATCTACGAACTGGACCAGCGCAAGCGCAAACCCCGCTCCGTCGACGACGAGTTCATCGACGACGTGAAAGCCACGACCCGCGACGCGGCCAGAGCACTGCGCCTCGGCGATCTGCCCGCCGCGCCCGCGCCTCCCAAGTGCCGCGACTGCGACTACCGCGGCATGTGCACGGCCGGCCGCAAAGCCGCGCCCGCGGTTACGCCGAGGACTCGCTGATGGCCAAGACCAAGACCGTCACCCGGTATACCTACGACAACGTGAAGGAGCCGCGCACGCCCGAGACCGGCCACACCGCGCTCCTGCCCGGCGACGAACAGGTCGTGACGCTCCCGATGGACAACGGCTGGAGCCGCGCGATCGACGTCGGGCGTCTCCCCACGGCCGGGGACGGCGATTCGCCGGTTGTCGTGGACATGGACCCCGCCGCCGACCCCGTGCTCTTCTGGGCCGGCAAGCGCAACCGCCGCGACGTCCCCCTGCTCCCGCTTCAGCGCAACGAGATCGTCTCCGAGTCGCGCATCGCCCGGATCATCGAACGCGCCCGCTTGGCTGCCGCCCAGAAGGAGTACCCCGACCGCCAGCAGCGCCTGTTCGCCGACCTCGAGCGCGAACTGCGCCACGACGACCGCAAGCGGCGCGTCGAGTTCTACACACACGACGAGGATTGGAGGAACAAGGTCATCTGCGGCGACTCGCTCCACGTCATGGAGTCACTGCTCCACCATGAGGGGCTGCGTGGCAGGGTGCAAATGGTCTACATCGATCCACCCTACGGCATCAAGTACAACTCGAACTTCCAGCAGCGCGTGAACTCGACCAAGAACGACGAGAGAGACCGCGCTGATGATGTGTTGACGATTAAGGCATTTCGAGATACTTGGCAGCTCGGGATTCATTCATACCTGTCATATCTCGAGGAGCGGCTCTACTTGTGCCGGGAACTACTGGCTTCAACGGGATCCATATTCGTTCAGATCAGTGACGAAAACGGAGTCTCCTCAAATGCGTGTGGGTAGCGGCGGCGCCAGTTCTATGCCTCCACAGCAGAGGAACAGCATGGAGATCAACGCGCCGGGCGAGTGGAAGCCATAGGCGCGACGCGCGATCACCCGCAGCTTGTTGTTGATGCCCTCCACCGGACCGTTCGTCATCTTCGTGTCCAGATACGCCAGGACGCCTTCCGCGTGTTTCCGAATCGTACGCCCCAGCTTCACGAACGGCGTCAGGCGGGACCGCGCAGCCCACTCCAGCCACTCATCGAGCAGCGCCGGCCCATCCTCGGGCGTCGCCTGCCCCAGGATCGTCGCCAGGTACTCCTTCAGTTCGTAGGCCCGGTTCAGCGCCCGGTTCTCACGACGCAACGTCTCCAGACGCCGGGCCTCACCAGGCTTCAGCCGCGCCGGGTGCTTCAGCAACGCATAGCGCGTCCCCTTGAGCGCCTTCGCATTCTCCGGCTCCGGGTCCAGCCGCCGCTGCTCCGAACGCCGCACCTCGTCAACCGCATCCGCCGCAAGCCGTTCAACGTGAAACCGGTCGAACACCACCCGCGCGTGCGGAACCCACGCCCTCAGCGCCTTCTGCCAGCTCGACGCCAGGTCCGCCGTCACCAACTCGATCCGCGCACAGCCACCAGGTCCCAACTGCTCGAAGAAGGCCCCCAGCGTCTCCGCGCTGCGCCCCTGCCCCGCCCACACCACCCGACGCTCGTCATGGTCAACCACGATCGTCAGGTAGCGGTGACGCTTCCGGTAGCTGAACTCATCGACGCCGATTCGTCGCAGCTTGGCGAACCGAGCCCCGTCCAGCCGCCGAGCCACAACCCGTTCCACGATGCTGCCCACGGTCACCCACGATATCCCCAGCAGGCGGCTCACCGCCGTCCGGTCCGTCACCTGCGCCAGATACGCCGCCAATTCCTCGAACCCCGACGTGAACACGCTGCTGCCGCGCGCCCACGGCACCTGCTCCACCTTCACCGCGCTGCAACGCCGGCACGACACCCGCCACGGCGCATACCGCAGCCACGCCGGCATCCGGCCCCAGGACAGATGCCGCCACTCGCGCGCCGGCTGCCGGTCATACCGCGGCGCCCGCTTCCCGCACGTCCCGCACCGGGAACGCCGCCACGACGGCTCCACCGACACCGTCAACGGACCGTCGGCGGCCATTTCCACCTGCTTGACGTACATCTGCGTGACACCCAACAGCCGCCGTAGTAACGTAGTCAGACGCATGGGGCTCTCCTCCTCGCGGGTCGTGGTGGTACACGCCCATGAGACCAGGAAGCCCCTTGCGTTTGCAACCGCTTCCGCCAAGCGAGACGGACGCACGCAGCCCCGACAACACGCTGGCCCTGCCCAACGGGTGTCCACCGCTGGCGCCGGGACCCGAGGTGGCCGTTGGGGCAATCAGCCAGCGTCTATCCCCAAACCGCCAGCCGTCGCGCTTTTCCGCGTTGTCGTGGAGGCCGGGACGCCCCCGTCCAGGCCGGGCCGCAAGGCCCATATCTGCTGCTTGAGCGGAGGGACGGACGGTGTGTCACCCGAAGGGCCGCAGCGCAGCGAAGGACGCGCGTAGCGCGTTGACACGCCGTCCGGCCCGCAGCTACTCCGCTCTGACCTGTCCCCGCCACGGTGCGCCACGCCCGTCGCCGGTCAGGTGCACGCCATGAGCGGTCAATTCCGAGGTCGCCCGCGCTGGCCAGCACCCCTCGCCGACCCGCCGATCGCGCCTCAACCTACCCACACTCGTTTGAGGAGAGCCCGAAAACGTCCACCGAGTCCGGATTCTCATGGACGAGGTATTCGGATACGTGAATTTCGTATCCTTGGTGGGATTTACCAAGAGCACGTTTCAATCAGCGTCGCTTCTTGGAACAAAAAACGACTACTTAATTTGGTACGCAAGGGACAAACCACAAGTAAAGTACCGTCAGCTGTACAAGTCCAAGGTGCTTGGTGGCGACGGGGCGGACGAATACAAGTACCTATACAACCCAGAAGACAAGACCATTCGACCGATGACAAGAAAAGAGCGATCGAATGCGCGGCTGATCCCTGCGAGATTGAAACCATGTCGCTATGGGCCATTAACATCTCAAGGCGCGAGCAGAGAGGGAAGCCAAGGACTTATAGTGGGAGACAGAACCTACTATCCTGGCCCAAACCACCACTGGAAGATCGCGCTGGATGGAATGAAGAGACTTATCCTAAAAAACATCGTTTTCCCACGTGGCAAACAGCTATCTTACCCGTTGCTTCTGGAATACAATCCGTTGTTTGCCATCAACAATGTGTGGGAGGATACGAAATGGGGTTTTGATGCCGCATCCAAGAGCTATTCGACGGCAACAAACCCGAAGGTCGTGGAACGCTGTTTGGCCATGGCGACAGACCCCGGTGACCTTGTTTTAGACCCAACCTGTGGTTCCGGCACTATGGCCTATTGTGCGGAAAAGTTGGGCCGACGGTGGATCACCTGCGATACGTCGCGTGTAGCCATCAACGTGGCGCGGCAGCGGCTTCTGGGCGCCACCTTCGAGCACTACAGGACACGCAATAGTCATGTGTCAAGCGGTTTCCGCTACGAGACGGTCAATCGTATCACGCTCAAGGGATTGGCCTACGATCTTGAGCCGGAGCAGATCGAGCTTGTTGATCGGCCCGAGGTGGACGAGGACGCAGTCCGGGTGTGTGGCCCCTTCGAGGTAATGACGCTCGGCCGTTATTCGGTCGAGGACTGGAAGGGCTGGGTTGTGCGCGAGCGGCCCGACGGCGCCAACGGCAGCGGCGCGGCGCGCCTCGAGAACTACATCGAGACGCTCTGCCGCTTATACCGCAGGGACGCGGCGGTGCAGGGCGCGACGGGGCTCGTGCACGCCGTCGCCGAGAGCGAGGGCGAAAAGGTCGCGGTGTCGGTGGGGCCGCTCTCGGGCCGGGTGACCGCGAAACAGATCAACGACGCGGTGCAGGACGCGCTCGCCTCGGGGATCCTCCAACTCCACGTGCTGGGATGGGCCTTCGAGGCGAACGTCGGTGAGGTGAAGTCGCAACTTGAGAAGCGGGGCCGGGTCAGGGTCGAGCTGATCATGATCCGGCCCGACACGTTGGCCGAGGGTCTCAAAGCGGTCCAACCTGACATGCTGTTCTCGCCGCTGGCCCTCCCCGACGTCGAGGTCAAGACGAGGGGCGGCGCGCGCAGCGCGCCGCCCCAGGCGATAGTGACGCTCAAGGGGCTCGCGCTGTTCGACCGCAAGACCCGCAGCACCCGGTACCGGCAGGCCGATTCGGGCTACGTTTCGGCGTGGTACCTGGACGAGGACTACGACGGCGACTGCTTCGTCGACTGCCAGATGTTCTTCGACTTCAGGAAGAAGCCGGCGCGGACGGCGCTCGGCCTCGACGTGGAGGCGCACGAGTTCGAGTTCAAGGTCCGGTCCGAGTCGTTTCCGCTCCGCGACCACCGGCGCATTGCGGTGAAGGTGGTCGACGTGTACGGGAACGAGTCGACGATCGTGAAGGACGTGCGGTAGGAGCGGACGCGTGGCTTACATCGTCGACCGCGTAGTCGTCTGCGACGCCTACCAGGAACCCGAACGGCACTATCGGATACTGCCCGGCGGCCGGTCGGAGCTCGTCGACGGCCGACGGCCCTCGATGCGCTTCCTGGCGTCGGCGAAGGACGCGAAGAGCGGCATCGCCGGCGTCGTCGGCCGAGAGGCGGCGCTGTTCGACGACTTGGGGGCCGCGGGCGAGGAGCGTAACCAGTTCGTCAACGAGCTGCGCGGCGAGGTCCGGTCGTGGCGCGAGGCCGGCTACCCCGGCACGGCGGTCGTGACCCGACGGCTGCTGGAGTGGTGGTTCGAACGCGACGAGGAACGCCGGGCCGTCGGCAAGCGACTGTTCTTCTGCCAGCAGGAGGCGGTCGAGACGCTGATCTATCTGTACGAGGTGCAGCGGCGCCACAGGATGCCGGGGACCGGTGCTTTGCTGCGCTACGCCCTCAAGCTGGCGACTGGCGCCGGCAAGACGGTGGTGATGGCGGCCGTCGTCGTCTGGTCGACCCTGCACAAGCGCAAGGTGAGCGGATCGTCGCTGTCGGCGAACTTCCTGGTACTCGTACCGAATCTGACGGTGCGCGACCGGGTGAGCGGCGCTCCGCGCGGCGACGGACTCGATCCGGCCGGCGAACGCAACCTGTACGACGAGTTCGAGATGGTCCCGCCTGAGTACCGGGACGAGTTCCAGCCCAACGTGCTCGTCAGGAACTGGCAGGCCGTCCCGCTCGACGCGAAGCGCGACGACTGGATCGGCGAGGGCGAGGTGCCGGTCGAGGACGGCCGCTTCGTGCCGCAGTCGGTGTTGCGCGCCATGCGGCGCCGCGCCCGCCAGGACCCGAACGCGCCCATCCGACGCCTGCTCAAGGGGTGGCGCGACCTCGTAGTGTTCAACGACGAGGCGCATCACGTCTACGGCGAAAAGCGGACGAAGCGGGGCGAGGAGCCCGCGTTCATCCGGTGGAGCCACATCCTCGACCGCGTCACGAAGAGCGCGCGTCTCGCGCTGGTCGTCGATCTCTCGGCGACGCCGTGGTACGGATCGGGCTCGCCCAAGCCCGAGGGCACGCTTTTCGAGTGGCTGGTGTCGGACTTCTCGGTCTACGACGCCTTCGAGTCTGGACTCGTCAAGGTCGTGCGGCTGCCCGATCCGACCGAACAGGGACACATCTACATCGACCTGTGGGACCAGGTGCGAGGGGCGAAGACGAAGGAGGAGTACCTCATCGCGTGCAGAGGTGCGGTGGCGAGCATCTACTCGTCGTGGAAACAGGACTACGAGGACTGGGCGCAGACGCTGCCCGAGCTGCGCGGGCCGAGCCCCGTACTCCTTTGCGTGACCAACGACGCGACGCGGGCGAAGTGGCTGTTCGAGCACTTGGTGCGCGACTACGACCTGTTGCGCAACGAGGGCGACGATCCCGCGCGGTGGACGACCATCCAGATCGACTCGAGGGTCTTCGACGCCGACCGGGGCCGGGAGGCGGTGTTGCGCCAGATGGTCAACACCGTCGGGTCCCCGCACAGGCCCGGCGAGCACGTGCGCTGCATCGTCAGCGTGAACATGCTCTCCGAGGGGTGGGACGTGAAGAGCGTCACGCACATCCTCGGGTTGCGCGCCTTCGGCTCGCCGCTCCTCACCGAGCAGATCGTCGGCCGCGGTCTGCGGCGGACGAACTACGACGTCCTCAATCGGCCCCTCGACCAGCGCCCCGAGGGCTACGAGGAGACCGTCGACGCCTTCGGCATTCCGTTCGTCGGCTTCCCGGTGCAACGGCGCAAGCGGCCGCGGACCGGCCAGTGGGGCCAGAAGCCGGTCTGGATCGAGCCGGTGGAACAGAAGGCGGCGTACCGCGTGCGCGTCCCCAACGTCCGCTCGTGGGCGGTCGGTGTGACCGAGCCGCTGGCGGATCTGATTCAGGTGCACAGCCTGCCGCAGATCGAGATCGACCCGAAGCAGACGCCCCCGGAAGTGAGCGTGAAGCCGGTGGTCGGCGGCCGGCCCGAGGAGGTCATGACGCTCGATCAGTTTCGAGGCGAGTGGCCGGTGCTGCGTACCGCGTTTCAGGTGGCGCAGGATCTCCACGAAGCCGCCAACCCCGGCAGTGCGGCGGAGCTCGGCGTGGGGCCCACCTTCGAGGAGCTTCTGGACCTGGCACAGCGTTACCTCGACCATCGCACGCGGACCCTGGCCGGCGCCGATCCCCGCGACGTAGGGGTCTACTTCTGGCGCCGGCAGGTCGTCGACGTGCTGGAGACCGCCGTCCGCGGCGCCGGCGCCGGCCGGACCGCGGCCGTCCCCATGCTCGGCTCTCCCGAATGGCTCGACACCTCCCGCCTGCGCCGGTTCCGGTGGACCGGGATCGTGGCCGCCGGCAGGAAGTGCCACACCAACAGGGCTCCCTGCCACACGGATCTCGAGAAGCAGTTCGCCGACTTCCTCGATCGGTCGAAGGACGTGGTCCGCTGGTTCAAGAACGAGCGACTCGGCTTCTCGGTGACGTACTACGAGGGAAGCCGGCCCCGGCAGTACCATCCGGACTTCCTCGTCGCCGCGCGTGAGGCCGACGGCCGGGAGGTGCTCTGGGTCATCGAGACGAAGGGCGAGATACGTCCGAACACCAAGGTGAAGAGCGAGGCGGCTGAGATCTGGTGCCAGCGCATGAGCACGACCCGGTACGGTTCGTGGCGGTACCTCTTCGTCCCGCAGAAGCGGTTCGAGACGGCGCTCGCCGCGAACGTCCGGTCGCTGGCCGAGCTGGTCGACGCCGTGGTGCGTGCTCCGCCCGAGCAGCAACTCAAGATCGTGCCGTTCGAGGAAGCGCGGCGCAAGACCCAGATGTTCAAGACCTTGCTTCCACTCTATGGGCTCAAGGCAGCGGCGGGGTACTTCGGAGACGGCGAAGCGGTCGAGCCCGAAGGGTGGATCGAAGCCGCTGGGATGGGGCGGCTCGATGAGCGGATGTTCGTATGCCGCGCGGTCGGCCGTTCCATGGAGCCGACGATTCGGGACGGCGACTACCTGGTTTTTCGCGCGAAGCCGGAAGGAACACGCCAAGGCAAAATAGTGCTCGTCCAGTACCGGGGTCCCGCCGATCCCGATACCGGCGGGTCTTTCGCCGTCAAACGCTACCGGTCCGAGAAGAAGAAGGCGACCGGCGGCTGGCGACACGCCAAGGTGACGCTGTCCCCGACCAATCCGGACTACGAGCCAATCGTCCTCACGGAAGACGACGCCGAGCGCGTCCAGGTCGTGGCCGAGTTCGTGACGGTGCTGCGCTGATCCCGTGACCATGCTTGCTCGCGTTTGTTGGCGTCAGGAGATCCGCTGCCGGACGTGCTCCTCGAGGTGGCCCACACCACCGACCTCCGGCGCAGCAAGCTGGGCGGTGTACGAAGGCCGCTTCCCCGAGGTGTGGGTGGCCCACGACATCGAGGTCCGGGCCGCGTTAGGGCTCGCTGAAAGCATGGCCCGGTAGCGCGCGGTCCTCCGTCGTTTGGCGGCGCGAAAGTCGGCCCGCTCATCGCCGAACAGATCGCCGAGGTCCTCGCCGGAATCGAAGACCCCCATGACCGCGACGAAGCCGGTGGTCTGATCATCGACTGTGACGACGGCCCCGAGCTGGTCTCGCGCCTGGCCCGTTCCGGGGACGGGCAGGAAACGGGGATAGATCGAGAGTCCGTTCATCGATAGACTCGTCACCAGTGCTCGCTCTCCGCTACCGCGGACCCGAGGTTCGGGGAAGCGGGGTGGCGCGTTGAATGGAGGGAGTCCATGCGTCGCATGTCCAGATCGATACTGGCGGTGGGGTTCGCGGCGGCGGCCGCTGTGGTCGTGGTGGTAACGGGCCAGGAGCCCGAGCCGTTGAGCATCACGCCGGTGAAGGACGGGCTGTTCTACATCAACGGCGTCGGCGGGAACGTCGGCGTCCGGGTGACATCCGAGGGGGTCATCCTGAGCGACGACAAGTACCCGCGCAACGTCGACGCCATCCGAGCCCGCGTCGCCGAGGTCACCGACCTGCCGATCCGGTACATCATCAACACTCATCACCACGGCGACCACGCCGGCGGGAACGCCGGGTTCATCGACACCGCGGAGGTCATCGCCCACGAGAACGCCCGCGCGAACATGATCCGCAACGAGCAGGAGGCGCCGCCGCGGATCGTCTTTGCCGACCGCACCGCCGTCCATCTCGGGGGCGTCGAGGTGCAGGCGCACCACTTCGGCCAGGGGCATACCGACGGCGACTCGGTCGTCTACTACCCCGACCTGCGGACGGTGCACGGCGGCGACCTGCTGCACGGGACGGCGCCGTTCATCGACTATGCGAACGGCGGCAGCAGCAAGGCGTGGGTGACGACGCTCGACGGCATCCTGTCGCTCGGCTTCGACACCGCCGTCCCCGGCCACGGCGGCATCATGACGCGGGCCGACGTCGAGGCGTTCCGCGAGCAGTTCCTGGCCGTCCGCGCCCGGATGCGCGGGCTGATCGAGGGCGGCCTGGCGAAGGAGGACGCGCCGGCGCGAATCGTTACCCCCGATCTGAGCTGGACGACGGCCGAGGACGGCCTGTTCATGCGGCGGAGCATTCCCGGCTTCTACGACGAGATCGCGGCGGAGCAGCAGTAGTGGGGGCAGCGCATGACGTCGCCCGTGGAGGAGATCTCGGTGACCTGCCCGGACTGCGGGCACGGTTTAGGACAGTGATCGATATAGAGTTACCAACTGAACCGAGGCGCAGCCCCGTTTCTGCAGCTTGGCGCGCCTGTCACAAGGCAAGGTAATTTCCGTCAGTATCCTTACCGCGGCTCGTATCGCGCCTCGAGCAACACTTGGCGCTCGATGATTTCGATGACGACTACCTGGAGCAGGCGTCGACGACGACCTGGCCGGCGTGCAGCGTCAAACGCGACCTTTCGACGCGGTTGTCCGGCGAGGCGACGATGAGAACACGATCTTCGAGACATGACATGCTGAGAATCCTCACTTGCACGGCGGCGCTGCCGGCCATCGCCACGATCTGCATGGCCGTCGCCGCACCCCCGGCGCACGCCCAGGACGTGGAGTGGCGGTCGTACGGGTCGGACGCGGCCGGCACGAAGTACTCGCCGCTGGACCAGATCGACCGGGACACGATCGGCGACCTGCAGATCGTCTGGCGGCAGTCGGTGCTGCCCGACGCGATGCGGGAGGGGCGCGACGACTTCACGCCGTCGATCGCCGCGCAGAACACCCCGCTGATGGCCGGCGGCCGGCTCTACATCAGCTCGGCCCTCGGCACGGTGGCGGCCCTCGACGCCAGGACGGGCGAGGTGCTGTGGTTCGACACGCCGCCCGACCGCGACGGCGAGCCGTTCACGCGCGTGCGCCAGACTCGCGGCGTCGCCTACTGGGACGATTCGGAGAGCGACGACGCCCGGGTGCTCGCGGTGGTCGGCTCGTACCTCGTGGCCCTGAACGCCCGCACCGGCGAGCGCTATCCCGACTTCGGCGACGGCGGAGAGGTGGACCTGACCACGGGGTTCGACCGCGGCGAGGTCGAGACCTTCAGCTGGGGTTCGCCGCCGCTCGTCGTCGGCGACATCGTGGTCATCGGCTCGGCCATGAGCGACGTCACCAACCCGAACATGCCGGCGATGAAGGAGATGCCGCCCGGCGACGTGCGCGGCTTCGACGTCAGGACCGGCGAGCAGGCGTGGATCTTCCACACCGTCCCGCAGGAGGGAGAGCCCGGCAACGAGACGTGGCTGACCGCCCTCGACCAGGACCGGGCGTCGTGGGAGTACACGGGCAACACCAACATGTGGGCGTGGCCGAGCGCGGACGAGGAGCTCGGCCTGGTCTACGTGCCGCTGTCGACCCCGACCAACGACTACTACGGCGGCTACCGCCCCGGCGACAATCTGTTCGCCGAGAGCCTGGTCTGCCTGGATGCGCGCACCGGCGAGCGGATCTGGCATTTCCAGGCGGTGCATCACGGCATCTGGGACTACGACTTCCCCGCCGCCCCCAACGTCGTCGACCTGCAGGTCGAGGGACGCGCGGAGCCGGTGAAGGCGGTCGCGGCGGTGAGCAAGCAGGCGTTCACCTACGTCTTCAACCGGGTAACGGGCGAGCCGGTGTGGCCGATCGAGGAGCGGCCGGTGCCCCCGGGCGACGTGCCGGGCGAGTGGTACGCGGCGACCCAGCCGTTCCCGTCGAAGCCGCCGCCCTTCGACCAGCAGGGGACGACGGTCGACGACCTCATCGACTTCACCCCCGAGCTCCGGCAGGGCGCGCTGGAGGTCTTCGAGCAGTACGTGACCGGCCCTCTCTTCACCGCGCCGGCGCTGGTCGACGACTCGCCGGGCGGCACGAAGGGCACGCTGCAGATGCCCGGCGTGGTCGGCGGCGCCGACTGGGGCGGCTCGGCCGTCGATCCCGAGACCGGGATCCTCTACGTGCCGTCGGTCCACAGCGAGGCGGTCATCGGCATCGTGCCGTCCGAGCATCCCCGCTCGGACATGCGGCTCGTCGTCGAAACGCTGTCGCCGCTGGAAGGCCCCAACGAGCTGCCGATCTTCAAGCCGCCGTACGGCCGCCTCGTCGCGATAGACCTGAAGAGGGGCGAGATCCTCTGGTCGAAGGCGAACGGCGACGGGCCGCGCGACCATCCGATGCTGAAGGACCTCGATCTGCCCCCCCTCGGACAGCCGGGGCGCGTGTCGCCGCTGGTGACGAAGTCGCTCGTCTTCCTCGGCGAGGGCGGCAACGCCGGCGTCGTGGTGCTGCAGCCGATCTGGGGCGGGGCCGGCGGCAAGGCGTTCCGCGCCTACGACAAGCTGACCGGCGACGTCGTGTGGGAGATGGAGCTGCCCGGCGGCACGACGGCGGCGCCGATGAGCTACATGGTCGAGGGCCGGCAGTACATCGTCGTCACCGTGGGCTGGGAGGATATGCCGAGCGAGTACATCGCCCTGGCGCTGCCGGAGTGAGCGGCCCCGGGCAGCCCGTGGTAGAACTCCTGCGTTGCAGCGGGAGCGGCGCTGGCGCCAGCGGCGCGGGCGCCAGCGGGCTGGAAGACGCCCGTGCCTGACAAGGCGCGACGAGGGCGCAGGTAACCGCGGACTGCACGCAGTCCGAGGAGCAACGCAGTCAGGCAGGATGCATCGCGGCTCGAATGCAGCGGGGCCTTGCAACGGCTGCCAGGGCTCGCGGGAGGACGGTCCCATGGAACGAGGGGTTTTCGGGCGGCGCCGGGTCTTCGGGTGGTGCCGGGTCTTCGGGCGGCGGTGGGTGGCCGGCGCGGCAATCTGGCTGGCTGCATCGGCCGGCGCGGGGCGCGCCCAGGATCACGTCGAGCACGACCCGGCCGACATCGAGTACGGCCTCGGCGTGTACCGGGCGCAGTGCGCGAGCTGCCACGGCGAGACCGGGGACGGGGTGGCCGGCGTCGACCTGCGGAGCGGCCCGCTGCGGCGCGCCGCGACGGACCGGGACCTGATCGGGGTCATCCGGGCCGGCATTCCCGGAACCGGCATGCTGGCGTTCGATCTCGACACCGCGGAAATGACCGGGATCGTCGCCTATCTGCGGAACATGAACTACGAGATGGACGCCGTGACGCTGGGAGACGCCGGGCGCGGCCGGACGATCTTCGAGGGCCGGGGCGCGTGTCTCGACTGTCACCGGGTGCGGGGCCGGGGTCCCCGGGCGGCGCGGGACCTGACCGCGATCGGCGCAGGTCGCCCGCCGAGCGCACTGCGGCGGTCGCTGCTCGACCCGACCGGTACGATGCGTCCCATAGACCGCCCCGTCGAGCTGGTGACGGCGGACGGCGTTCGGGTCACCGGGCGGCGGCTCAACGAGGACACCTACACGGTGCAGCTCATCGACGACGAGGCGCGCCTCCGGTCGTTCGACAAGGCCGACCTGCGCGAGTTCCGGGTCCTCACGGCGTCGCCCATGCCGGCGTACGGCGACCGGCTCGACGCGGGCGAGCTGGCGGACCTGCTGGCGTACCTCGTGTCCCTGAAAGGCTGAGGCGGACAATGCGAACGAACGAGACGATACGGCGGATCGGGCTGGCGATGCTCCTCGGCGGACTGGCCTCCGGCGCCGCGTCGGCGCAGGTGCCGTTCGAACGCCTCCGCGAGGCGGCGCAGACGCCGGCCGACTGGCTGACCTACTCGGGCGGCTACGCCAGCCAGCGGTACAGCGAGCTGGACCTGGTGAACCCGACCAACGTCCGGGACCTGCAACTGCAGTGGGTCCATCAGACCCCCGTCTTCGGTCCGTGGCAGACGACGCCGCTGGTGGCAGACGGCGTCATGTACCTCACCCAGCGGCCCAACGACGTGGTGGCGCTCGACGCCCGGACGGGGCGCGCGTTCTGGGTGTACCGCTATCCGACGCCGCCGGACCACCGGGCCTGCTGCGGCTCGAACAACCGCGGCCTCGCCATCCTCGGCGACCGGCTGTTCATGGCCACCCTCGACGCCCACGTGGTGGCGCTCGACGCGGCGACCGGCGCCGAGCTGTGGAACGTCGAGCTGGCCGACCGGCACCTCGCCTACTCGTTCACCCTGGCCCCGCTCGTCGTCAAGGACAAGGTCATCGTGGGCTCGGCCGGCGGCGACCGCGGAGTCCGCGGCTTCATCGCGGCGCTGGACGCGGCCACCGGCGAAGAGGCGTGGCGCTTCCACACCATCCCGGGGCCGGGAGAGCCGGGGCACGAGACGTGGGAAGCCTGCCCGCCGAATCCCGAGACCTACTGCGATCCCGAGGCGTGGCGGCACGGCGGCGCCGCGGCGTGGCTGACCGGGTCGTACGATCCGGAGCTCGACCTCATGTTCTGGGGCCTCGGCAACCCCGGCCCCGACTTCAACCGCGAGCAGCGCCCCGGCGACAACCTCTACTCGGACTCGGTGGTCGCCCTCGACGCCGACACCGGCGAGCTGCGCTGGCACTTCCAGTTCACGCCCAACGATCCCTACGACTACGACTCGGTGCAGATTCCGGTGCTCGCCGACTTCGAGCGCAACGGCGTCACCCTGAAGGCGATGCTCTGGGCCAACCGCAACGGCTTCTACTACGTGCTCGACCGGACGACGGGCCGGTTCCTGACCGGCCGCCCGTTCGTGACCGTCAACTGGGCGGAAGGGCTCGACGACAGCGGCAGCCCGGTCGAGACGCCCCAGCCGCCCGGGGCGCCCACCTATCCCGGCGTTCAGGGGGGAACGAACTGGTACTCGCCGTCCTTCAGCCCGCGCACGGGGCTGTTCTACGTCCCTGCCTGGGAGGACTACGCCTCGGTCTTCGACGGGCAGCCGCAGGAGTACGAGCCGGGGCGCTCGTTCGTCGGCGGGCGGCCGAGGACGGCCGCGCCGGTCCCCGACGCGCCCACCGTGCCGGGGCTGACCCGCGGTCCCATCAACACCTGGACCGACGCGGCGGGGTCGGGGGCGGTGGTCGCTCTCGACGCGCTGACCGGCGCGCCGCGGTGGAAGTTCGAGATGACCGACGTCACCAGCAGCGGCATTCTCACCACCGCATCGGATCTGCTGTTCACCGGCACCCGCTCCGGCTACTTCCAGGCGCTGGACGCACGCACCGGCGACCTGCTCTGGAGGACGAGCCTCGGCGGCCAGATCACCAACGGCCCGATGACCTACGAGGTGGACGGCAGGCAGTACGTGGCGGTCATCGCCGGACACAGCCTCTCGACCTTCGCCCTGCGCGACTGAGAACGGGACGGTGCCGGCGCCGAAGCGGTCCTGGCTCCAGCGGACGGCGCCGGACGGCGCACCGACAGCCCGCAGGCTCGGGCTGTACCTGAGCGAAGACGCGATCCGCGCAATCGAAGAGGGGCGCGCGGACCACGCTGCCGGCCGCACCTTCACGATGGCCGAGATCAGGGGCGAGCTGGGGATTGACTCCTGATCCCGCTCGCGCCACCCGCGGCGTCGGGCGAGCCCGGCTGCACCGCGATCCACACGGCCGCCCCGCGGAGGGTCATCGGAGATCGACCGCGACGAGGGTGTCGGTGTTCCTCGCGTAGAGGCGGCCGTCGGCCAGGGCCGGGTAGGCGCGTACGACGCCCGGCAGGATTCTCGCGCGGGCGAGCGGGCGAAAGGCGTCCGGGGTCGCCTCGGCCAGCATCAGCTCGCCGCTCTCGCGCAGGATCACGAGGAGGTCGCCGGCCAGGGTGACAGTGCCGGCGCCGAAACGGTCCTGGCTCCAGCGGACAGCGCCAGAGCGCGCATCGACGGCTCGCAGGCTCGGGCTGTACTCCTGCCGGCCGTGGTAGCCGTAGAGCACGCCGTCGTACTCCACCGCGGTGGCGTAGTGATTGGTCATGCTGTCGTCGCCGGTCCACGCCTCGGCCAGCTCCCCGCCCTCGACCCGCAGCAGGGCGGCGCCGGTGCCATAGCTGGAGGAAATGAACACGGAGTCGCCGAGGACCAGCGGCGTGGCGGCGTTCACCGACGCCCCCATGCGCGAGCGCCACCGTTTTTCGAACCGCACCTCGCCCGAGGCCGGGTCGAGCCCGACGAGGCCGGTGCGGGTGAAGACGAGAGCGAGGCGCCGCCCCGCGAAGGTGGCGGCGACCGGCGACGAGTAGCTCGCTTCGTGGTCGGTCGCGGTCCACAGCTCGTCGCCGGTGGCGGCATCGAACGCGACGATGCCGCCGCGGCGGCCGCCGACGTTCGCGATGACCCGTCCGTCCTCGACGAGGGGCGAGCCCGCCGCCCCGAAGAACCCCTTGCGCACACCGTAGCGCGCGTGGGTGTCCACCTGCCAGACGCCGGCGCCGGTCTCGAGATCGACGGCGTGGAGCTGCCCCTGCGCGCCGAACGTGTACACCCGCCCGCCCTGCACGACGGGCACCGACCGCGGTCCCTCGTCGAACCCGAAGTCGTCACGGTAGCTGGTCGGGTAATCGTAGCGCCACAGGGTGTCGCCGGTGCCGGCCTCGAGGGCCTCGACGACCTCCTGTCTCCCCTGGCGGTGAAACAGGATGACCCGGCCGCCGATCACCACCGGACCGGCGAAGCCGGCGCCCACCGGCCGCGCCCACAATCGGCGCGGGCCGCCGTCGGGCCAGCCGGCGGCGAGCGGCGCGCCGGCGTAGCGGCCGTCCCGCGCCGGCCCGAGAAACTGCGGCCAGTCCTGCGCCGCCACCTCGACCCCCACCGCCGCGACGATCATCGCGAGGGCGCTCCACCGTATCCGGCGCGTCATCCGTGTCATGGTTCGTCCTGACCGCGTGTTCGGCATGATTCCAAGAGCCGGGTCGACCGTGGTCCGCGTCCAGCCGGCCGTCCCATCCACGAACGAACGATGCCGAAGGTCGACGCGACCTCGACAGCCCGCACCAGAAGCGGGCGCCGCATTCGAGGGGCGCTTCATTTCGCCGGACATCCCTGTTCTGCGGGGCTTCGTTGCTCCGCGGTCGCGCACGGCCGGCATGTTCCCTCGTCACACCTCGTCAACCGGGCGCCTTACAGCCCGCGGGCGACCGCCCTGCGGCGCGCCGGCGCCTTCGCCCGTCTCGGTGCGACGCGGGACTCTCGCCGGACTGTCGAGGGCGATCCGTCCGACGTCTCACGAGAAGCTCTGCAGCGCGTCCGCCTCCGAGCTGAACGAGTCGAACACCATCTCGAGCTTCGTCGTCACAATCAGGTCCTGGACCCGCTCGGTGAGGTTCAGGAGCTTGAGCTTGCCGCCCGCACCCACGACGGCGCTGCGCATCGACAGCAGCCAGCTGAGCCCCGCGCTGTCGATATTCGACACGGCGCCGAGATTCAGGATCAGCCGGTTGCGCCCGGCGCCGATGAGACCGTCGACTCGTTCGGAGAGCGTTTCTCCCGCTTCCCCGGCCATCTTGCCGCTGAGATCGAGAATGGTGACCGGACCTTCGTCCCGCTGACTGATTCGAAGCGCCATGGTTGTCCCCTCTCTCGTCCAATGCTGACCCAAATGGGACCGCCACGCAACACGCGGTCGGACGCACGACGGCCCCTTGTGCGGGCGACCGCGGCCGCGGCCTGCGGGGCGCCGCCCAACGACGCGGCGGCGGGTCTGCCGGCGGCCCGCCCCGAAGCCGTGCTCCTTCGACGCGGATCCCGAGGGCCGGCCCGACACTCCCGCCGCGAACGGGCTCGTCGCCGGCGACGCCGAGCGACCTCCGTGGTATAAGGGTTCGGTCGGGCGGACGGCCGTCACCGCAGGATCCCGGCCGGCGCGTGCCCGGAAGAACCCACACGGCGGAGGATCGCCACATGAGTGTCGCGCGGCGCCGTCTCCCGGCGGGAATCGCCCTGTTGCTCGCGGTCGGGCTGGTGGCCACGCTCGCCGCGGCGGCCGGCGCCCAGCGGTTCTTCGGCGAGGGCAACATGCCCCCCCGCTACCCGCCCCGCTCGATGCCCGACCGCGACTTCGCGTTCTGCAAGCTGATGTATCGCAGCGTCCGCTACGAGGCGCTCGGCATGGGCTGGATTACCGACTATCCCTACGCGGGCATCAATCTGATGTTCCGGTTCTCGGACCTGACCACCGCCCAGGTGAGCCGCGACCGCCGGGGCGAGCCGAACCACTGGGTGGTCGGGCTCAACGACCGCGAGCTCTTCAACTGTCCGTTCATCATGGCCGCCGACGCCGGCACCATCGGCCTGACGGGGACCGAGGCCGCCCAGCTCCGGAACTACCTGCTCAAGGGGGGGTTCCTGTGGGTCGACGACTTCTGGGGCACCGCCGCGTGGCGGCACTGGCAGTCGGAGATCAGCCGGGTCCTGCCGCCGGCCGACTACCCCATCCGCGACCTGCCGCCGGAGCATCCGGTGTTCCGCGCGCTGATGTACATCGACGAGGTCCCGCAGATCACCGCGATCCAGTTCTGGTGGCGCAGCGGCGGCACGACGTCGGAACGCGGGCGCGACAGCGAGGAGGCCCACCTGCGCGCCATCACCGACGAGCGTGGACGCATTCTGGTGCTGATGTCGCACAACACCGACGTCGCCGACGCCTGGGAGCGGGAAGGTGAAGACCCGCGGTTCTTCGAGCAGTTCTCGCCGGACGGCTACGCGCTCGGGATCAACGTTCTGCTCTACGCGATGAGCCACTGAATCAGGAGTTCCACGCCGTGAAACGGAGCATCGCCGCCCCCCGCCGTCTCGCTGCCCTCGTCCTCGCGCTCGGCCTGCTGGCCGCCATGGCCCCGGCGGCGGGCGCCCAGGATTCGGCCGGCGTCCGCATCGTCCCGCCGGAAGGCGACGGCGCCCGGTACTGGCCGCGCTGGCGGGGCCCCTCGGGGCAGGGCGTGGTCGGGGAAACGGGATACCCCGACCGGTGGTCCGACACCCTCAACGTCCTCTGGAAGCGGCCGATACCGGGTGAGGGACATTCCTCGCCCATCGTGTGGGGCGACCGCATCTTCCTGACCGCGTCCCGGAACCGCGGCCGGCGCGTCTCGGTTCTCGGCATCCGCCGGTCGGACGGCCGGCTCCTCTGGCAGACCGACGCTCCGAACGGCCGGGCCGAACGCCACCACGGCAAGAACAGCCCGGCGTCGGCGACGGTGACCACCGACGGCGAGCGGGTGTACGCGTCGTTCGGCAGCCGCGGCATGATGGCCGTCGACTTCGACGGCAACTTCGTCTGGCACCGCGATCTCGGCCGCATCGACAACTACCATGGCCCCGCCGGATCGCCGCTGCTCTATCGCGACAGCGTCATCATCTACCAGGACCAGAACGGCGGCGCGTTCGTCACCGCCCTCGACGCGCGCACCGGAGAGACGCGGTGGCGGACTGAGCGAAGGGCTCGGGTCGGCTGGGGCACGCCGATCGCCATCAGCGTCGGCGACCACGACGAGCTGATCGTCAGCAGCCAGCGCCTCGTCCAGTCCTACGATCCGTCGACCGGCGAGGAGCTGTGGCGCTGCGACGGCATGCTGCGCGAGGTCATCCCCACCCCCGCGGTCGGACACGGGCTGGTCTACTGCGCGTCGGGCCGGGCGGGGCCGACGCTGGCCATTCGGCCGGGCGGCCGCGGCGACGTCACCCGCACCCACGTGGAATGGAGCACGACCCGCGGCTCGCCGTTCGTCCCGTCGCCGGTGGTGTACGGCGACTACCTGTACCAGATCAACGACATGTCGAGCATCATCACCTGCCTGAACGCGAGGACCGGCGAGACCGTGTGGCAGGAACGCCTCGGCCGCCCGCGCCGCGAGGGCATCTCGGCGTCGCCGATCGTCGTCGACGACAAGCTGTTCGTCACCAACGACGAGGGCCTGACCTTCGTGCTGAGAACCGGACCGGACTTCGAGTTGCTGCACATCAACGACATCGGCGCCCGCACCCTCGCCTCGCCGGCGCTGGTCGACGGTATCTGGTATATCCGGACCGCGGACGAGCTTTTCGCCATCGGACTCTGATAGGATAGAAAGGATCGTGTGACGGCGGGGTCCACCGGTGACCGAGATCCGGTGAACCCCGCACGCGGCAAGGGCCGCATCCCTCCTTCGGCGACGCCCCTACAAAAGTGTCGATTCGGACCGGCGGGCACGGACACGGGTGTGGATCGAACGCGTCCCGGCGATAGCGCATTGCCGCTTTCCAAGTACTTTCGGGGCCGTCGCACAGATGGCACGATGTTTGCTTTGGTTTTAACTGGTTGGCTTTGACCGGTTGCGGTTGCAGGAGGTACGCCGCTTCCCTCCGGCATGCCGACACCGGTAACAGACGCCTGGAGACACTTCGCCGATGACAGCAGCACGCAATGATTTCCTCGTGGAAGACCACGCACCTCTGCCGGCGCGATCGGCCGCTGCGCGTATCGACGCCGCGGCTCCCGACGACGCCTGGAACGACTATCCGTGGGCCGAGCGCGACCCCTCGGCCACCGCGCAGCGACTTCAGACCCACACCTGGATCGAGGAGATCCTGGCCGACCTCGACCACCGGCGCTGACACCCGTGGAACCACTCGCTCGAAAGGCGCCGGCGTCGGGACTGACGCCGACCCGGCGCCGCGCCCCGCGACTGTTGCCGCGGACGCTCGGGCCGGGCACCGGAGATAGACGAAATGAAACCGTTTGTCGTGAATTCGCACAGCCGGCTCGTCTTTCCGTCCAACTTCTTTCCCGAACCGGACTTCTCGTCCATCGACACCGTCGAGGACCTGGGCGCCATCGTGCGGCGCGACTTCGAGGTCAAGGCGCCGACCGGTTCGGAGATCGCGCAGCGGGCGGAGTCGGGCGGGTACGCCAATCGGTACGAGTTGCTGCGTGATCTGGGACTGCACCTGTTCTGGATGAACCGCTACGTGATCACCATGTACGAGAAGCGGCCGACGCGGTGGCGGGACGTGCCCCGGCGCCGCGACGATCTCTTCCTCCCGGCGCTCACCCCCTGGGAGGACGGCGAACGCAAGGTCGCGGCCGTGGAGTCCTGCTACCGCCACTTGCCCGCGGCGTGGTCACCCGAGGTCGAGCACGAGCTGTACCGCATGTTGTTCGACGTCTTCCGGCACAAGCGGCACCATGCGACGGACCTGCCGGCGATCAAGCCGACGGTCGCCGAGGCGGTCGCCACCGGCTCGCAACTCGTGTATCGACTGGGAGCGTACGAGCCGGACTATCCCCGGTTCAGTCTGGGAGAGATCCTCGACTGCCACGAGAGCGTGCCGGAGCTCGAGGCCCTGCGCCGCTGGACGATGACGCTGCACAACCAGTATCCGTGGGACCGCTCGGACACCCGGCTGACCCCGGTCGGCGCCCTGAAGGGCGACGACGTGGTGGTCATCTACCAGCCCCGCAACGGGGACGTGATGGACTTCATTCGGCGCGTGAAGAACGGTGCGCCGCGACGGCCGCGAATTCCTCCGGCCCTGCCGGCGCGGCAGCCGGTCACCCCGCTCGCGCCGGTCCGCGTACGGTCCCAGTTCCCGGTGCAGCCCCGCATCGAGGCCCTCGCCGTCCGGCGCGGCGAGCTCCTGTGCACGAACGACGACATCATCCGCAACTCGGCCTCCAACTGGTCGCCCATGAGCGCGGCGGAGATCGCGGCCAAGACCGGCATCGAGAGCCGCTGCTATACCGAGGGCGGCCTCGAGCACCTCGCTCTCGACGCGGCCGTGAGCGCCCTGGAGCGGGCCGATCGGTCACCCGAAGAACTGGGCGCCGTCATCTTCTGCACCTGCACCAACACCCGTCTCCTGCCGTCGGCCGCCACCTGGCTCTCGGGGCAGCTCGGCATCTTCCAGACCCACACGTCGGTCGACCTGGTCGCGGCCTGCGCCGGCTTCCCGTACGGCCTGTTGGACGCCATCCGCATCCTGCAGGAGGTCGAGCGTCCGATTCTGCTGGTCTGCGCCGAGAAGTTCTCCGACAAGGTGGGCAGCGTACGCACGTCGCGCATGATCTTCGGCGACGGCGCCGCCGCCCTCGTCGTGACCCCGGCCGGGGACGGCGAGCCCGGCGACGTGGACGTGCTGCAGACCTACGCCAGCGGCCCCGAGAGCCAGGTGAACTCGATCATCTGGCCCAACGTCGAGTTCGGCTGCGACATCACCGTCTACGGGCCGGAAGTCAAGGCGCTCGTGAAACGCTATCTCGAGCAGATGATCGGGGAGCTGCAGACCCTGCCCCATCCCGACGGCCGACCCGGAACCCTCGTCGACGCCATCGACCTCATCATCCCGCACCAGGCCAACAAGCGGATGGTCATCGATCTGGCCGAGCAGGCGGGCATCGGCCGCGACCGGATGTACTTCAACATCGCCCGGGTCGGCAACACCTCGGCCGCCAGCATTCCGCTGGCGATTCACGACGCGGTCCGCGAGGGGGTGCTCGCCACCCCGACCCGCGTGTTCACGCCCGGCTTCGGAGCCGGCGCCGTCGCCGGGTACGCGGTGCTGCGCATCGATCCGGCCATCGTCGCGCCGGAGAGGACCGCGCCGCCGCCGGCGATGGACTTGAGCCTGCCGCCGGTGCCGCCCCATACCTCGTCGTCGGCCGACGTCGAGGCGGCCTTCGGGAGCTGATCTCCGGACGGCCGGCGGCCGGCAGCGGCACGGCCGATGCCCCGCCGATGCCCCGCCGGTAGCCAGGAGTCCGTGTTACCCTCGGGCCGATTCGCGGGGTCGGCGTCGCAGCCCGTGTCGGAGACCCGCGTCGCATCGAGAACATATCGGGCTTTGTGAGTGACGAACGGCTCAGCTCGGGCAGGATGCGTCGCCGGTAGACCGCGGCGGGGTCTCCCGCCCGAGCTGTCAGGCGTGGAGGAATCAGGATGTTCACAGGGAAGGTTGCCGTCGTCACCGGGGGATGCCGCGGCATCGGGGCCGCCATCACGGAGTGCCTGGCCGAGGCCGGCGCCCATGTCGCGGCCGGCTACAACCGGGGGACGGAGACGGCGGAGGCTCTCGCCGCGGGCCTGCGGGCGCAGGGTCGGTCGATCTCGCTGCATCAGGGCAACGTCGCGGAACCCGACTCCTGCACGCAGGTGGTCGGGGAGGTGCTCGATCAGCACGGACGCATCGACTTTCTCGTCAACAACGCCGGCATCAACGTCGACAAGACGGTGCGCAAGATGTCCGTCGACGACTGGCATGCGGTCCTGCGGGTGAACCTCTCGGGCGCGTTCTACATGATCAAGGCGGTGCTCAACCACATGACCGAGCGCGGCAGCGGCCGCATCGTCAACATCAGCTCGGTCATCGGTCAGAGCGGCAACATCGGACAGGCGAACTACGCGGCCTCGAAGTCCGGTCAGTTCGGCTTCACCAAGAGTCTCGCGCTGGAGGTGGCCCGCAAGGGGATCACCGTCAACTGCATCGCCCCCGGGTTCATCGCGACCGAGATGGTCGCCTCCGTCCCCAAGCAGGTCCTGGAGACGGTGATCGGCCGCATCCCGGTGGGCCGTCTCGGGCAGGCTTCGGAGGTGGCGCGCTGCGTGCGGTTCCTGCTCGAAGACGAGGCGGGGTACATCACCGGCGCCGTCCTGGCCGTCAACGGCGGTCTGGAAATGTAGGTCGGCACGAGAGCATGTCCGCCAAGCGATCCGGTCCGGAGGTCGGCCTGGGCGAGTTCATCCGCCGCCAACGCCAGCTGGGACACCTGTCGGTGCGCCAGCTCGCCGACGTGTGCGGCATCTCGAACGCCTATCTCAGCCAGATCGAACGCGGGCTCCGGAACCCCAGCAGCTTCGTCCTCAAGGCCCTCGCCGGCGGACTGGAGATGTCCGCCGAGACGCTGTACGCCCAGGCCGGCATCCTCGACCCGTCGGACGACGAGGCGAGCGATGTCGTCGAGGCCATCCGCCGCGATCCCTACCTGTCGGCCCGCCAGCGCGAAATGCTCGTCGAGATGTACGAGTCGTTCCGCAAGGTGAACGCCGCCGCGGACTGACTCCGACGAATTCCGCCTCGGCGCGGCTCGTCAGGGGCAGCCCGTGAGAAACGCTTGCAAAAGTTATCACTCCCTGTTACCATCGGTCCGTCGCTCGCATCCTTACGGCTTTTTCGAGGAGAATCCCGATGATCAACTGGACCAAACAGACCGACGACATGCTGCAGGCGTGGACCGACACCCAGAAGAAGCTCTGGAGCGGCTGGAGCGAGGCGACGGAACAGCAGGCCAGCCAGGCCCAGTTGGCCGAGTCCTGGCGGAAGGCCGTCGACACCTGGGAAGAGGCCGTCAAGAACGGTCTCGAGACGCAGAAGGCGGTGATCCGCAGCCTCGCCGACAGCGCGTCGGCCGTCCCCAGCATCCCCCAGGACCTGCTGGACTGGGCCGAGCAGACCCAGGCCCTGAGCTCCCGCTGGACCGAGGCCCAGGGCGAGCTCTGGGAGAGCTACTTCGGCATGGTGCGCAAGGCGGTGCCGGTGAAGATGCTGGGCACGATCGACGACGAGAACCAGAAGCTGTTCGCGGCGTGGCAGGAATCGGTGGAGAAGGTCAGCGCGGCCCAGTCGGCGTGGGCGCAGATGTGGACCGAGCGCGCGGCCAGCGCGGTGCCCAAGGGCACCCGGACCGCCGCGAAGGCGAAGCCGGCGGCCCGGACCGCCGCGTAGCCGGCAATCGTCGCCGAACGCGACCGCAAGGTCGCGCTGCGGCCTCCGATTGCCGCCCAACCAACCCGGCCGGGAGCCGGCGCCGCCCGCATGAGGCGGCACCGTTCCACGGCGCAGACTCCTGGCCGGCGATTCGCGGATTCACCCCGGCGCGGCGGCCCGTCCCCTGACGCAGGGGTCATCCCGGGCCGCCACGCTCTCGACCGACGACGGACCCCGCCGGCGCCGACGTGCCGGCGCCGACGTTCGTCCCCGCGGAGGAGAAGACGGCATGTCGGTGCAGTCCACCCCCAACGATGCGAGCGCCTGGTCGGCGTGGCAGACCGAGGTCGAGCGCACCATGCAGCGCGTCCGCAACATCGGCGAGCTCGTGGCGGAATCCAACGAGCCCGCCGTCGCGCAGAGCCCCCGCCGCGAGGTCTACCGCAAGCACAAGGCGCGCCTGTACCGCTATGAAGGCACAGCCCGCTACGACACCCCGGTTCTCTTCGTACCGAACCTCGGCATAAGCCGCCCCACCGTCTTCGACCTGCTGCCCCAGGCCAGCTTCATCGGGTACATGGTGGAGCAGGGCTTCCCGTTCTACCTGCTCGACTGGGGGGTCTTCGGCCCCGAGGACGACCATCTGACGTTCGCCGACTGCGCCACCCGCATCCTCCCGCGCATGGGGCAGAAGCTGCTGGCCGACGCGGACGCCGACGCCTGCTCGGTCGTCGGCTACTGCATGGGCGCCCCCCTCGCGGTCAGTTTTCTCGGCACCCACCCCGACTTCCCGGTCAGGAATCTCGTCAACCTCGCCGGCCCCATCGATTTCTCCCACGGCGGACTGTTCGGCTGCTGGCTCGACGCCCGGTACTTCAACGTCGACAAGGTGGTCGACACCCTGGGGCAGATGCCGGCCGAGATGGTGCAGCTCGGCTTCAAGCTGCTCCGTCCCACCATGGACCTGAGCACCGGGCTGAACCTGTGGTGGAACGCCTGGAACGATCGCTATCTCGAGAGCTACAAGGCGCTCCAGAAGTGGGCCTCGGAGTACGTGCCGTTTCCCGGCGAGTTCTTCCGGCAGTGGGTCACCGATTTCTACCAGGAGAATCGCCTGGCGCAGGGCACGCTGCAGCTCAACGGCCTGCCGGTCGACGTGCAGAGCATCAACTGTCCCCTGCTCGTGGTCGGGGCCCGGGAAGACAACATCGCCCCGCCGCCGGGGGTGAAGGCGCTCGTCGATCTGGTCGGCAGCCGGGACAAGAAGTACATGGAGCTGCCCGGCGGGCACATCTCGCTCATCGCCGGGCGCAGCGCATCCCGCGACTGCTGGCCGCACGTGGCGAGCTGGCTCGCCGCGCGTTCACAGGCCGCGCGTTCATAGCAGTCTGCGCTGCAGAACGGCGCGGACTCCCGCAGGATTGGTTGGGCGGGAAGCGGAGCCGCAAGGCGACGATTCCCGGGCTGGGAGATTCAGATGGCAAACCCCACTTCGGATCATGACGACCTGTTCGCGATGTGGCGGAAGCAGGTAGAGGCCGGCACCGACGCGTGGATCAAGTCCGTCCAGCAGATGGCGAGCCAGGGCCAGGTCCCTCCGCCGCCGGACCCGATGCAGTTCTGGCGTCAGTTCTCGAACCTCGGTCCGATGGCCTCGACCCCGTTTCAGGGGACGGGACCCATCGATCCCCAGGCGCTCGGCCAGTGGAAACAGTTTCTCGACGACTGGATCGCGGCGTGGAGCCGGGCCCTCGAACAGGCGATGGGAACCGAGCAGTTCGCGGAAGCCCTCGGCAAGACCCTCGACCAGTTCCTGACCATCCAGGGCAAGGCCCGGCAGGCGGTGGAGCGCTCCGGCAAAGCCACCATCGACGCGCTCGGGCTGCCGTCCCGCGATCAGATGGTCGGCCTGTCCCGACAGATGATGGACCTCGAGGACCGGCTCGAGGCGTTGGAGGACAAGCTGGACGCCCTCGGGAGCCGCCCGCCGGCTCCGGCTCCGGCTCCGGCTCCGGCTCCGGCTCCGGCTCCGGCTCCGGCTCCGGCTCCGGCCCCGGCCCCGGCGGCGCCGCCAGCCGCGAAGGACCGGCCCCAGCCGCGCCGGCCGGCCCGCCGGAAGACCGGCGTCGCGGCCGCCGCGAAGACACCGAAGCGCTCGCGGTAACGGGCGCCCGACGCGTACGACTACTCCCCGCGGCCGGGCTCGAGCCGGCGCGGGTGGAGACGGACCAGAGACGCATGCGAGGACGCCCACTGCAAGACATGGCCATCGGGGACAGCGCGGAGTTGACCCGCGTCGCCACCCCCGGCGACGTGGCGGAGTTCATCGACTCCATCGGCGACCACAACCCCATTCACCAGGACCACGAGTACGCCGCCTCGACCCGGTTCGAGAAACCGATCGTGCCCGGGATGTGGACGGCCGGCCTGGTCTCCGCCGTGCTCGGCACACGGCTTCCGGGCCCCGGCTGCATCTACGTCGGCCAGCAGATCGCGTTCACCCGGCCGGTCTACTTCGGTGACCGCATCACCGCGCGGGTCGAGGTCGCGGAACGGCTGGCGGACCGGAACCGGGTGCGGCTGAAGACCGTGTGCACCAACCGGGAGGGCCAGGAGGTGCTGGTCGGCGAAGCCCTGCTGGCGCCCCCGAGACAGGCGGTCACCTATACCCGGCGCGAGACGGGCCCGGCCCGGGTCGCCCACTGGACCCTGCAACCGACCCTCTGGGCCGCCCACACCACCAGCGCGTGGGCGCGGCTGGGCACCGCCTGGATGACGGCGTGGCACGGAAACCCCGACCGGTCGGGGGGCAACGGCGCCGCCGGATCCTAGCCCTGCCCGTGCCCCATAACTTTTCGCTGGACTTCATGAAACCACTGCGCTACGGTGCGGGGCATGGAGGTTCAGAATCAGGTCGGGCGCCGCCTGCGGGCTGATCTTGGCCGACTTCACGATGTGCTGAACAGTGCAGCCTCGCAAGGTGTCGGCACTCTCGGACGGGTCGCCGATCGTGTCTGTGACGCATTCAATCTGAGCGATGCCCGCGGCCGGCGGCAGCGCGCGAGTTGCCGCAAGGCGCTGGGCGAGTTGGCGGCGAAGGGCCATATCTCGCTGCCCCGGCCGCGACCCCGGAGCGCCGGGGTGCGCAGGCCGCGGGTGCTCTCGCACCCGGTGGCGCCGGCGCGCGATGTGCCTGACGAGGTCGGCAAGCTCCGGAACCTCGCGCTGGTTCGGGTCGAGACCGACGCGCAGCGCCGGGTCTGGAATACACTGATGGTCCACGAGCACCCCCGCGGCGGCGGGCCGTTCGTCGGCCATCAACTGCGCTATCTGGTCGGCTCTGCGCACGGTTGGCTGGGCGGTGTCGGGTTCGCGGCCTCCGCCCGGCGCCTGCGGGCCCGCGACACGTGGGTCGGCTGGGACGACGCGGGCCGGCGCGCCCACCTGCACCGGGTGGTGGGGCTGTGCCGGTTTCTGATTCGTCCCGGCGTTGTCTGCCGCAACCTGGCCTCTCACGTGCTGGGTGGGGCGGCGCGGGCGGTGGGCGGAGACTTCGAGCGCCTCTACGGCTACCGGCCGTGGCTGCTGGAGACCTTCGTCGACGAGACCGAGCACGCGGGCACGAGTTGGCGTGCGGCGAACTGGGTGCGGGTGGGCGAGACTTGCGGGCGTGGGCGGCAGGACCGGCTGCATGCCGCTCCCGAGACGCGCAAGGCGGTGTATGTCTACGAGTTGGAGCCGGCTTGGCGCGAACGGCTCGCGGCGCCCGAGGCGGACACGGCGGCGTTGGCGCCCGGTGAGGGGCTTGACGCATCGTGCTGGGCGGCTCTGGAATTCGGCGGCGCCCGGCTGGGCGACGCCCGCCTGAGCGCGCGTTTGGTAAAGAGCGCGGAACAGATGGCGCGGTCTCCGATGCGCGCCATCACCGGGGTCACCCAGGGAGTGCGCGCTTTGGTCAAGGGACATTACCGGCTCATCGACCAGCCCGCCGACAGCGCGGTGACGGTCGAGAACATCCTCGCGCCCCATCGCGAGCGCACGCTGCAACGGATGGCCTCGGCGCCCACGGTGCTGTGCATCCAGGACGGGACCCGCCTGAACTTCACCGGGCGCGGTCATACCCAGGGGCTGGGGGTGATCGGCGCCAATCAGACCGGGGCGGCGGCCCGCGGGCTGGACCTGCACACGACGCTGGCGGTCGATGCCGACGGGGTCCCGTTGGGGGTGCTGCGGGCCGGGTTCGACGCGCCCCCGGCCCCGGACCCCGATGAGAAGGGCCGCAAGCCGCGCGAAAAGCGGAAGTCGTTCCGGTGGATCGAGGGTCTGCGCGACTGTGCGCAGGCGGCCCGGCGTTTGCCCGAGACCCGCGTGGTCTGCACGATGGACCGCGAGGCCGACTTCCTCGACCTGTTCATCGAGCGCCGCGAGCAGGCGCCGCAGGTCGAGTTGCTGGTCCGGGCGAAGGCCGACCGCGTCCTGGGCAAGGCTACGACGCCGGATGGACACCCGGTCTCGCGCCGTCTGTTCGAGGAGGTGCGGAGCTCTCCGGCCCGCGCCACCTGCACCATCGAGGTGAATCGGCTCAGCGCGCGCGTGAAGGCCAGCAAACAGGCGGCCAAGAACCCGCGGGCGGCGCGCGTCGCCGACACGGCGCTGCGCTACCAGGCGGTCGAGCTGCCGTGCCCCGGGGCGGCGCCGGTCGCGCTGTGGGTCGTGCATGCGCGTGAGGAGCATCCGCCGCCCGGTGTCAAGCCGCTGGAGTGGTTCGTGCTCACCACCCTGCGGGTGACGAGCCCCGCCGACGCCGAGCGGGTCCTGCGGTGGTACGCCCTGCGCTGGCGCATCGAGGATTACTTCCGCATCCTGAAGTCGGGCTGCAAGGTGGAGGAGTTGCAGCACCACACGGCGGAGCGGCTCGAACGCGCCATCGCCATCAACATGGTCGTGGGTTGGCGGGTACAGTTGATGGTCCGGCTCGGGCGCGAGGTGCCCGAGCTGCCGCGTGAACTCCTGTTCTCGGACGGCGAGCTGCGGGTGCTGGCCGTCTTCGCCCGCTCGCGCAAACTGCCGCCACCGGCCAGTCTCGGCGAGGCGGTCGAGCTCGTCGCTCGCCTTGGCGGGTGGCTCGGACGCCGACGCCAACCGCCCGGCGCGCAGCTCATGTGGTACGGCTATACCCAACTGGTGGCCATGGCCTTCGCCTTCGAGCTGCGCGACGAATACGGATGACATCACCGTGCATTCCAAGTCCAGCGAAGCGTTTGTGGGGCACGGGCAGTCCTAGCCCGGATTTCTCACAGCTCGTCGAGATCGGGCCTGATGCGGCGCGGCTGGGGTTCCGGGCGGCCATATCGGACGCCGGCGGTGGTCTGGATGTGGGCGACGACGTGCGCGTGGCGCCAAAATCGGCCCGGTTAGCACACCACACGCGAAAGGACCCCGTGTCCCCCTGCAGTCGTGAACGTATGCCGCCACCTGGCCGACCGTCAGGCCGGGTCGGGCGGCGAGCGCAAACGTTGAGCGGCCATGATGAACAGATCGGCGTCGGGCGCCAGCTCGGACAGCGCCACCCAGATGCACCGCACGGTGACGCGGACGTGGGCGCCGATCTTGAGCAGCCGCAGCCGTAGCGTATCGCATTGGGCGCGGGCGAGCCGGGTGCCCGCCAGCCCCCGGTCGCGGAGCTGCTGGAGCAGGACATAGGCCAACGTGGCCCAGTACAGGCGCAGTTGGTTGGCGCGCAGCGTCGCACTGCTGGTCCGGTCGGCAAACAGCGCCAGTTGCTGTTCCTTGATGCGGTTCTCCATGTCCCCGCGGGCACAGTAGAAATCCTCATACAACGCCTGCGCCGCCAAGGTGTCCGGCGGCAGCGATGTCACCACGAAGCGTGGATTGGCGCCCGCGGGCAGATGCTCGGCCTTGCCGACCACCCGGCGCTCCCGGCTCCAGCTCTTGCGCGTGCGATAGCGGAAGTCCGCAAACACCCGCGCGGCCACCCCGGTTTCCTCGCACTGCGCCTGGGCCTGCGCCAGTTCGGGCGCGATTTGTTCCTTCAACCGAACGTTCTTCGCCAAGCCGATGACGTAGTCCACCGCATGCTCTTCGCACCAGTTCAGCAGCTCGTCTCGGCAGAACCCCGAGTCCCCCCGAACCACGATGGGGACCGACGGCCATGCCTGCCGCACCCGCTCCACAATCCGCGCCAACTCGTCCACCACGCCCGCCGCCCCGTCGATGTTCGAGGGCCGCAACCGCGAGCAGAGCACATGCGCCCCGCAGAAGATATACAGAGGCAGATAGCAGTAGTTCCCGTAGTACCCGTGGAAGAACCGTCCTTCCTGCTGACCGTGCAGCGGATCGTCCGTCGCATCGACATCCAGCACGATGCGCGCCGGCGGCGTCGGGTGCGACTCGATGAACACGTCTACCAGCAGGGCGTCGAGCGCCGCTTCGTCATAGGTCACCTTCTTGTACCGGTCAGCCTCGGCGTCCTTCGGCCCGACCAGTTCCAGCCGGTTCAGCGTGCTCTTCCCCGCCAGCGCGGCCCCCCGGTCTGACGGCCGCACCCGGTTCTCGCCCGTCGGGTCCGCCTTGCCCACGACAGCCGCCAACAGCGGGTCCCGCCGCAGGGTGTCATGGTCGTTCAGATCTTCGTAGCCCAACGCGACGGCCATCACACGCTGGGTCACCAAGTCCTCGACCGTGTGTTCGATCAAGCTTGGGTCCCGGTAGTCCTGGAAGCACTGCGCCGCGCGTCGGCACACGTCGGTGCACCTTTCAACCGCCCGCAGCAGCAATGCCCCGGCATTGGAAGTGATCGTTCCGCCCTCGAAGCTGGCGACCAGCCGACGACGACCGACCCGAGGAAACTCCAGCTGGATTGGTGGCTTACTTCGCGTACACTGTGTCGACAAGGGGCTGCCTCCGTGCATGGCTTGAAGTTATTGCCACAACAACACTTTACGCCATTACGGGCAGTCTCTTGTTCACCACCGGTGAGAAATCCGGGCTAGCCCGGCAATCGTCGCCTGCGCCCAACCCACCCTCCAGGAGCCGCGCCATTCGACGCCGCAGGCTCCCCG
Organism: Vicinamibacterales bacterium; assembly: GCA_965206705.1. Taxonomy (GTDB): domain Bacteria; phylum Acidobacteriota; class Vicinamibacteria; order Vicinamibacterales; family UBA8438; genus JAJEEA01. Next base: position 569,278 of record CBDBKJ010000006.1, read on the forward strand.
GCGGTGACGGAGGGCCCCGCTGCCTGGTCGCACGCGCGGTCCCGCCGCCGGATGGCACCCTTGCCGCCGGATGGCGCCCTTGCCGCCGGATGGCGCCCTTGCCGCCGGATGGCGCCCTTCCCCGGCCTCGGTCCAACGCAGTGCCTCACCCGGGCTCCCGAGCCGGAGAATCTCCTCACCGGGCGTGTACACTGGCATGCCGATGCCCGACCGCACGTCCGACCCGACCGGAGACCTGTGCGACCTCACGGCGCGCCGCCTCGCGGAGCTGGTCCGCAGCCGGGAGGTGTCCGCGCGCGAGGTGATGCAGGCCCATCTCGCCCGCTATGACCGGATCAATCCCCGCGTCAACGCCATCGTCACCTGCGTGGCCGACGCCGCCCTCGACGCGGCCGACGCTGCGGACGCGGCCCTCGCGGCAGGCCGCGAGGTCGGCCCCCTGCACGGGCTTCCCGTCGCCCACAAGGATCTCTTCGTTACCGCCGGCATCCGGACCACGTTCGGTAGCCGCGTCTTCGAGCACCACGTGCCCGACGAGACCGCCCTCATCGTGGAGCGCGAGCGGCAGGCCGGGGCCATCACCGTCGGCAAGACCAACACCCCCGAGTTGGGCGCCGGATCGCAGACCTTCAACGAGGTGTTCGGCGCCACCCGCAACCCCTACGACCTGTCGAAGACGTGCGGCGGCAGCAGCGGCGGGGCCGCCGTCGCCCTCGCCACCGGCATGGCGCCCATCGCCGACGGCAGCGACTTCGGGGGCTCGCTGCGCAACCCCGCCAGCTTCTGCAACGTCGTCGGGTTCCGCCCGTCGTCGGGCCGGGTGCCGCGCTGGCCCAGCGCCGCCCCCTGGTTCTCGTTCAACATCCACGGACCGATGGCCCGGACCGTGGGCGATGTCGCCCTGCTGCTCGACGCCATCGCGGGGCCCGACCCGCGGGCGCCGCTGTCGCTGACCGTGCCTCCCCTCGCGACGCGCGGCGCCCTGGAGCGCGACTTCACCGGTGTCCGGATCGGATGGTCGCCCGACCTCGGCGCCCTGCCGGTGGAACCGGAGGTGCTGGGGGTCCTCGCCGGCGGCCGGGCCACCCTCGAAGCCCTCGGGTGCATCACCAACGAGAGCGCTCCGGATCTGCAAGGCGCCGACGAGATCTTCACCACCTGGCGCGCCTGGTACTTCGATCTGGCATTCGGACCGATCCTGGACGCGCATCCGGGCCGCCTGAAGGACACCGTGGTCTGGAACATCGAAGCCGGCCGCGCCCTCCGCGGCCCGCAACTGGCCGAGGCGGAGCGCCGGCGCGCCGCCCTCCATCGCCGCCTTCGGGCATGGTTCGCGGAGCACGACTTCCTGGTGCTGACGGTGGCCCAGGTCGCGCCCTTCGACGTCACGCAACCCTATGTGACGGAGATCAACGGCGAGACCCTGCCCACCTATCTCGACTGGATGAAATCGTGCTACGAGATCAGCGTGACCGGCCTTCCCGCGATCTCCGTGCCCTGCGGGTTCACCCCCGCCGGCCTTCCGGTGGGACTGCAGATCGTCGGGCGTCCCTACGACGATCTCGGCGTGCTGCAGCTCGCCCACGCCTTCGAGCAGGCGACCGATTGCCGGAACCGCCGGCCGCCGCTCGTGACCGCGGCCTGAGCCCGGAGCCCGCGGCGGCCTCCGGGCCCGATCCGGCCGCGGAACGGGGCCACTCCCCCATTGACACGGCGGTCATGGTGTTACAACGTACGGGCGATGCCGGGAGCCGGGGGGGGTGAAACCCGCGTTACCTGGAGAACCCGCGAGGGGCTTGCCCGGCGAAGCGCGGCGGGCGCCTGTCCAGGCATGGACAACCAGGGACGGGCGCCGTCTACGGGGGCATAGCGGCATCGAATTCCGAGGAGCCTTCACCACCGGCTCCCGGGAACCCGATGATCGGTGCCGCGGCATTCGCAGTGATTGCGGCCGGCGCCAACGTCGTCTGCGCGCAACGGGGGACGAAACGATGAAGACGCGACTGATGCACGGTCTCGGTGGAGCGCCGGCGTTCATGGCCGCGCTGGTGATCACGACCACCACGCTGTTGTGGTTCGGACTGGCGGCGACCGCCCAGGCGCCGCTGGACGCGGACGACATCGGCGGCGTGGTGCGGAGCCCGAGCGGACCTGAAGCGGGGGTCTGGGTGATTGCCGAGACCGATGCCTTCGACACCCGGTTCCGCAAGATCGTGGTCACCGGCGACGACGGACGCTACGTGCTGCCCGATCTGCCCGACGCCAGCTACGAGATCTGGGTCCGCGGCTACGGCCTCAGGGACTCCGAGCCGGTCTCCGGCCAGCCCGGCGACGCGCTCGACCTCGACGCGGTGCCGGCCGCGAGCCCGCGCGAGGCCGCGCAGGTCTATCCGGCCAACTACTGGTACTCGTTGGTGGAGGTGCCGGCCGAGGACGAGTTTCCCGGCACCGGCGACGCCGGCAACGGCATCTCGCCGGGCATGCGGCACCAGGCCGCCTGGATCGACGGCCTGAAGCAGGGCTGCCAGCTTTGCCACCAGCTCGGGAACGAGGCGACCCGCGAGGTCCTGAACCCCGGCGACTTCGACTCGACGGAGGCGGCCTGGGCGCATCGGGTGCAGGCGGGGCAGCGGGGCGCCCTGATGAACGGCGGGCTGCGCCGCTTCGGGCCGGAGCGCGCCATCGCGATGTACGCCGACTGGACCGACCGGATCCAGGCCGGCGAGGTACCCCCGGCGCCGCCGCGGCCGGAAGGACGCGAGCGCAACGTGGTGCTGACCCTGTGGGAATGGGGCGGCGAGGCCGGGTACATCCACGACGAGATCGCGACCGACAAGCGCGACCCCCGGGTCAACGCCGGCGGCCCGATCTACGGCGTGGAGTTCGCCAACGACAAGCTGGTGTGGGTCGACCCCCGCACGCACGAGGCGCGAGAGGTGGTCCTGCCGGTGCGCGACACTCCCGGGGAGGGCGACTTCCGCTCGTACATCGACCAGGCGAACCTGGAACCGTCGATCTACTGGGGCGACGAGCTCATCTGGGACAATCCCGGCAATCCGCACAACCCGATGATGGACGGGCAGGGACGCGTCTGGATGACCCACCAGATTCGCGGCCCCGGCAACCCCGCGTGGTGCCGGGAGGGCTCCGACAACCCGTACGCGCAGCACTACCCGCTGAACCGGGCGGCGCGGCACGTCGCCTACTACGATCCCGCGACCGAGGACGTCGAGCTCATCGACACGTGCTTCAACACCCACCATCTGCAGTTCGGCTTCGAGGACGCCGAGCGGCTGTACCTCAGCTCGGTGGGTCCGGTCATCGGCTGGCTCGACGTCGAGGTCTACGAGGAGACCGGTGACGCCATGGCCGCCCAGGGCTGGTGCCCCCTCATCGTCGACACCAACGGAGACGGCCGAATCACCGAGTGGGTCGGCCGCGGCGGCGATCTCGACCCCGCGAGGGACATGGAGATGGGCGGCGGCTGGTACGGCATCGTCCCCGATCCGACGGCGGACAGCGTCGTGTGGGCGGCCTCGGGGGGCGTCCCCGGACAGATCGTGCGGCTCGAGCTGGGGGACAATCCCCCGGAGACCTGCATCGCGGAGTACTACCAGCCGCCGTTCGAGAACCCCGACGCCCCGATTCAGGGATTCTCGCCCCGGGGCGTCGACATCACCACCGGCGGCATCGTCTGGACCGCCCTGTCCGGCAGCGGTCACCTCGCCAGCTTCGACCGCAGCCGGTGCGACGTCCTGAACGGGCCCACCGCCACCGGACAGCACTGCCCCCAGGGCTGGACCCTGCACGCGACCCCGGGGCCCCAGATGAAGGGGGTGACCGGCCACGGCAGCGCCGATTTCCACTATTACAACTGGGTCGATCAGCACGACACGCTCGGCCTCGGTCCCAACGTGCCCATCGCCACCGGCAGCACCTCGGACTCGCTGCTCGCGTTCCTTCCCGAAGAGGAGGAGTTCGTCGTCCTGCGGGTGCCGTATCCGATGGGCTTCTACTCGCGGGGCATGGACGGCCGCATCGACGATCCCGACGCCGGATGGAAGGGCCGCGCGGTCTGGGCCGACTATGGCACCAACGCGGTCTGGCATTCCGAGGGCGGCAAGGGCACGCAGGGAAATCTGGTGAAGTTCCAGATTCGCCCCGACCCGCTGGCCCACTAGCGCGACCTTACGGTCGCGCAGGCTCCTGGCACCAGCAGAGATGAGGCCCGCCTCGCCGGCGGGCCCACTGCCACACTCGGTCGCCTCGTGGATGCATCTTCTCCGTCCGTTGCGCCGGATACGCCCGCACCCGTCCGCGACGATCTGGCGCTCGTCCTCGTGGGCGGCGGCGCCCGCGCCGCCTATCAGGTCGGCTTCCTGGGAGAGCTGATCCGGCGCCACCCGACGGCGAGGTTCCCCATCCTCGTGGGCACGTCGGCCGGCGCCATCAACGCCACCTATCTGGCCGCCCAGGAGGGATCGCTGACCGACGCCATCGCCGGTCTCGTTGACCTGTGGCGGCACCAGCGGGTCGACCGCGTCTTTCGCGTCGACAGCCGCTCGCTCGGCGGCCTCGTTGCCCGCTGGGGCCTGCGACTGCTCTCGGGCGGATCCATGTTCGCCCCGCAAGTGCAGGGACTGCTGGACACCGCGCCCCTCCGCGCTTCCCTGCACGAGCGGTTGAGACCGAATCAGAACGGCGAGATTGCCGGCATCGCCCGCAACCTCGCAGCCCGCCGGCTGCGGGCGCTGGCCATCTCCACCAGCAGCTACAGCACCGGGCAGTCGGTGATCTGGGTGCAGGGCTCGGATCTCGCGGACTGGAACCGGCCCTACCGGCGCGGCCGCCGCGGCCCGATCACCGTCGAGCACGTCATGGCCTCGGCCGCCCTGCCCCTGTTCTTCCCCGCCGTCCGCCTCGAGGACGGCTGGCACGGCGACGGCGGCATCCGCATGATGGCCCCCTGCTCGGCTCCCATCCACCTCGGCGCCCGGCGCATTCTCGCCATCTCGAACCGCCACCGCGGCATCACCCAGGAGGCGAGCCAGCCCGTCATCCACGACTATCCGCCCCCCGCCCAGATCGGCGGACAACTGCTCAACGCCATGTTCCTCGACGATCTCGACCACGACAGCCTCACCCTGCAGCGCCTGAACACCCTGATCCGAGCGTTGCCCGCCGACCGCCGGCAGGGCCTCCACCCCGTCGATCTGGTCGTCATCCGCCCGTCGCAGGACCTCGGCCGCTTGTCGCTCCAGTTCGAGCCGCAGCTTCCCCGGACCTTCCGCTACCTGACCCGTGGCCTCGGATCACGCGAGACGACCAGCCCCGACCTGCTGAGCCTGCTGATGTTCCAGCCCGACTACATCCACCGCCTGCTGGAGATCGGCGCCACCGACGCGTTGGCCGCGAGCGGGCGGATCGCGGCGCTGCTGGCCCCGGAGGCCGCGGCTCCCCAGCGGTCGGGCGGAGCGGAAGACGCGGCGAGGACATGACCGCAACCGCACGCCTTGCCGCCGGCCGTTCCGCCGCGTGAACACCGCTACTCGCGCATCGACGCCCGCCGGCTTGGGACAACGCCCCGGCGTACTGTGGTGGATGTGGTCACGCTGTAGTCTTGTTTCTCCTCCCGCGCCCGCCTCTTTTGCGGCAGGCCGCTCCATGACACCTTCCATTTGAAATCCCAATGATATACTGATACGCTTCATTGGGATGACTAATAGAGAGCCGTCGAGAACGGAGGTCCTTCGCGGCACCCTCGACCTGATGGTGCTGCAGACGCTGGTCGCGCTCGGCCCGTCGCACGGCTACGCAGTCGCGGCCCGGCTCGAGCAGGTCTCCGGCGGCGCCCTCCTCCTCAACATGGGCACGCTCTATCCCGCCCTGATGCGGCTGGAGCAGCGCGGCCTCGTCCGGGGACGGTGGGGCACGACCGAGAAGAACCGGCGCGCCCGGTTCTACGGGATCACCACGACCGGGCGGCGTCACCTCGCGGCCGAGAAGCGCGGCCTGGACAGGATGATGTCGATCATCGACGCGCTCTTTCGGGAACCGGCGTTGACACCGGGCCGTCGTCACTGAAGAGGCGGCGCGCAGCGCTACGCCGGCGGTCGCGGGCGCGACGAGGGCCGGCCCGTGACGCGGCGCGTTGACGAGGAGAACCACCATGGCCGTGCTTCGCGAGTGCCTGCGTCGTCTGTGGGGCGCGCTCCGGCGCAATCCGGCGGATCACGACCTGGAGCGCGAGCTGCGCTTCCATCTCGAACAGGCGGAGGAGGAGCTTCGCGGGAAGGGCCATTCGCCGGCGGAAGCCGCCCGGCTGGCGCGCGTGCGCTTCGGCGGCTTCCCCCAGGCGATGGAGGCGCTGCGCGACCAGCGCGGCCTGCCGTGGCTCGACGACCTGCTGATCGATCTGCGCATCGGCGTGCGCGGCCTGGCCCGGCGACCCGGGTTTACGGCGACGGCGACGCTCTCGATCGGCATCGGCGCCACTGCGGCGGTCGCCACGGTGACGAACGGGTGGCTCTTCCAGCCGCTGCCGGTGCCCGACCCGGAGGAGCTCGTCTTCGTGGCGCAGCTCGACGAGCACACCGCGGAATTCCCTCACGAGCTGTCGTATCCCGAGTACCTCGACTACCGGGAGCGCAGCGACGTCTTCGAGGGTCTGGCCGCCCACACCCTGGCGGAGGGGCTGTTGTCGATCGACGGCGGAGCGGCCGAGCGGATCTGGATCGAGTACGTGAGCGACAACTACTTCGACGTCCTGCAGGTGGATGCGGAGCACGGCCGCACGTTCCTCTCCGGTGAAGGACTCCGGCCCGGCGATGCGCCTTTCGTCGTGCTGACGCACCTCGCGTGGCAGACGCGGTTCGGAGGGGACGCAACCGTTCTCGGAAAGGTCGTGCGCCTGGGGCCGGTCAGCATGACCGTGATCGGGATCACGCCGGAGCCATTCGCCGGCGTCAACGGCCTGGCCCCCGTCGAGGCGTTCGTCCCCGCCACGGAGAGCGAACCGGGATCGACGGAGTTGCTGACGGACCGGCTCGAGGAGTCGTTCTTCCTGACCGGACGCCTGCGGCCCGGCGTGAGCGTCGCCGAGGCGGCCGCGCAGCTCGACGTGCTCGCCGACGCGCTGGCCGCGGAGCACCCGGACACCAGCCGCCACAGCGAGCTTCATGTCGAGTCCGAGCGTGACGCCAGACCGTTCATCGGTGCGTCGCGACACACCGCCCCCCTCATGACCGTGGTGCTGGGCTTGGCCTCGCTCGTCCTGCTCGTTGCCGTCGCCAACGTCGGTACCCTCCTGATCGGCCGCGGCATCGCGCGGCGGCAGGAGCTGGCCCTGCGCGCGGGTCTGGGTGCGACGCGGCGGCGGCTCGTGCGGCAGTTGATCACCGAGAGCGTGCTGCTGGCGCTGGTGGGTGGAGTCGGCGGCGGACTCACCGCGCTCTGGACCGCCGATCTCCTGATGGCCCGCGCTGCGACGGAACTCAACCGCGCGATTCCGGCGTTCGATCTGCCCGTGGATTGGCGGATCTTCGGCTTCACGGCGACGATCGCGATCGTCGCCGGCCTGCTCGCCGGCCTTGCGCCGGCCTTGCGCTCGACGCGGATCGACCTCGCGCGCGCCATCGGCTCCGGCGGCCGCGACTCCGGTGGGGGCGTTCCGGGAAGGCGCCTGACGAACGGCCTCGTCGTGATCCAGGTCGCGGTTTCCATGCTGCTGCTGGTCTGCGCGGGCCTCTTCGTGCAGAGCAGCAGGAACGCCGGCGCGATCGACTTCGGTTTCAGGACCGACGATCTCCTGGTGCTGTCCGTCGATCCGCTCGCGCAGGGGTACGACCCCGAACAGGCCCATGCGTTGTACCGGGAGATCGCCGACGAGGTCGGCGCCCTGCCCGGCGTCAGGTCGGCGAGCTGGGCGCACAGAGCGCCGGTGCGGCTGGGCAGGGTTTGGGGCAGGGTGTTCACCCTGGACGGAGGCACCGCGCCGAAGCCCGACGCGGCGAGGGTCGCCGTGAACACCGTCGGCCCCGCCTTCTTCGACACCCTTGGCATTCCGGTGCTCCAGGGACGCGGTTTTCGTGAGGAAGACGGGGCGAGCGACCGCAGGGTGGCGGTCGTCAGCGAACGCGCGGCGCGGCAGCTCTGGCCGGGGCAGGAGGCGGTCGGCCGACGGATCGTCAACTTCGGCGCACCGTTCGAAGTGATCGGGGTCGCGCGAGACGCACACATGTCAGGGTCGCCGTTCGAGCAACCGCCGTTCGTCCTCTTTCCGTTCGGGCCCCGGTTTACGGGGTCGGCCACGCTGCACGTGCACGTGGACGGACCGCCGAGCGCCTTGATCCCGATGATCACGGAGACGGTCCGCCGGCACGATCCGACCCTGGCGATACTGGAGGCCGGCAGCATGGACACCGTGGTGCGCTCGTTGGGGTTGCTGGCCCTCGCGCGCGGCGGCGCCGCGGTCATCGGCTCGTTCGGAATGCTCGGCCTGCTTCTCGCCGCCGCGGGACTCTACGGCGTCGTGTCGCACGCGGTGGTCCAGCGGAAGCAGGAGTTCGGGATTCGCGCCGCCCTCGGCGCAACCTCCGCAACCATCATCCGGCTGGCGCTCGGTCGGGGCATCGTGCTCACGACGCTCGGACTGGCGCTCGGCGCGGTTGCGGCTACCGCTGCCACGCGACTCGCCGCCGGTTTTCTCGTCGACGTCAACCCGACCGATCCCGTCGTGTTCGCCTCGACCGGCCTCCTGCTCGCGGGCGTGGCGCTGCTCGCCTGTCTCGTGCCGTCTCGTCTGGCGGCGAAGGCCGACCCCCTCGCGACGCTGCGGGCCGAGTGACTTCCGCGGCGACGGGCGTCCGGGGCGGCTCCCCGGGAAACCCCGGCGTGACCGGCGGGGCGATGTTCGGCCTGCTATCCGTTGGGGCTCGGGAACCACTGTTTGAGGGTCGCCCTGAACTCGTTGAAGGCAGGATCCACACAGTGACGCACGGTCACGGTCTCTGCCAGCTGTCTGTACAGACTCGCGGACAGTGGGTTCCTCGTCATCCTCAACACAGCCTTCAATGCTTGCTTCGGATCCGCAGGCTTGAGAGCATCCGCCGACCACAGCCGCCTGCTCGTGAGCCAGTTGCGAAGACTGCCGTAGTCTCCTTTCCAGCCGAGAATCGAGGGAACCTCCCGCGATCGGTTCCAAATCCAAGCTTCCAGCTCGGGTTCGATGACAATGGCCCTGCAGCGGTCTCGCCAACCGTTCCGTGACAGGCGGAGCTCGACATCGTCCCGGATGGACTCCCGTAGCTCCCTCGGATCTCCGCAACCGTGCTTGTCGAACAGCACGATCGTGTACCGATAGTCGCGGATGTACTCCCGCAGTCGCTCGGCGGCGCCCGATCTGCATCCGGAGTCTCGCCGCAGGTGCCTGGTGATGGAGAACGAAACCGGACGCGCTCCGACGATCTCAGGTCGATTCAGCAGGCCCTCTACCATGCCGGCGATATCCAGATCCGGGACCAGCACGACGAGGTCCATGCGCTCGGGGGCGCGGCTCATCCGAGCACGTCCGGCGCAAAGAGCAGGTCCATATCGGCGGCGCGGTGCCACTCTCCGAGCCGCGGATGGTCGGCTCCCGAGACGACATCGGTCGCGCCCTCCCCATCGCGGGCGAAACAGAGTACTTCTTGCGGACCGGCGCACCCCAGAAGGGTCGGCGAGTGGGTGGTCACGAACACGTGGGAGTCGTATACGGATGACAGCGACTGATACACCGCCTCGATCGCCAGCGGATGAATCCCGTTCTCGGGTTCTTCGATGAGATAGATCGCTCCCTCGTCCGGAAGGTAGGCGATGAGAGTCAGCGCCAGCAGACGCAATGTCCCTTCGGATGCCGACCAGGACGGCACTTCGATGCCGGCGCCGTACGCCAGCATGAGATACCCTCTGCGGTCATCTTCTCGTTCTATGACACGGATGTCCTTCAGTTCGGGCAGGACGATGCGAACATGATCCAGCCAGGCTCGGAAGCGGGCTTCGTGCTTCTCGATGAGCTGAAGCACCATCCAGGGCAGGTTCGAGCCATCCGCGCTCAACCCCGCTGGTACGTGAGCGGGCGGGCTGGCTTCGCGCAATCGGCGTCCGTCGAGCAACAACTTCCGGACTCTCGAGCCCCAAGCGTCGAATTCCCACGCCGCCTTTAGCACATTCAGCGCATCGAGTTCCTTCTGTGCCACATCCCTTAGCTCTTCGTCGGTCAACCCCTCCCAATCGATGCTCTTGAAGCGTGACTGATACTCATCCATGTACCTGCTCGACGTGCCCCGAAACAGGACCGCGCCGTGGTCCGGTTGATCGCAACCGACTATTGAACTCACCGGCCCCAGCGGCTTGGGAAACTGCGAAATCGAGCGCGGTTCGCCTGTCGTCGCAGCAACCGCAAGGCCTTGAACCGTATCGACGCGCGGGCCATTCTTGTCGTTGCCGACAGCCAGCTCGTAACGGATCACGTTCTCCCCAGAGTCTTCAGAGGCCGCTTCTGGGTCGAGCTCGAGAGCCAACTCGAACCGATGACCGTTCCCCTGTCGCCCCCAAACCAGATCCCGGAAGTCCGGGACCCGCTGCCGGATCGCGTTTTCGATGTTACCGCGTGTCATGTCGGCGAAGAACCCGATGACATCGATCAGCGTGCTCTTGCCGCTGGCGTTCGGCCCCACGAGGATATGGAAGTTGCCGTCGAGGCGTACGTCCACATGACGGAGGCACCGGTAGTTCAGCGCCTGGATGCGTCGGACCATGAACCAAGCCTATAGCAACCGCGTCGCGCGCGGGAAGGCGAGAAGTCGTCGACTTGCGGCTCCGCTTCCCGCCCAGCCGACCATCGAGGCGGCCGCGCCGTTCTACGGTGCGGGATCCGGAGGCAGCGCTCCCAGGATGGGCCGGCCCGGGAAGACGCCCTCCAGGAGAGCGCCGTCGCGGACGACGAAGGCGCCGGCGACGAGGACGTGGCGGATGCCGTCGGAGTAGCGGTCCGGGGCGTCGTAGGTGGCCCGGTCGATGATCGTGGCGGGATCGAACAGCGTGAGGTCGGCGTCGGCGCCGACCTGGATGCGGCCCTTGGCGGCCATCCGGGGGGCTATCCTCTCGAGCCGTCGGGCCGGCAGGAGGGTCATCTTGCGCAGAGCGTCCATCAGGGACAGCGCCCCGCGCTCGCGGACGTAGTGGCCGAGGATGCGGGCGAACGTGCCGGCGCCCCGGGGGTGGGAGCGGCCCTCGCTGAACGGGATGCCGTCGCTGGCCGCGATGACGTCGGGCTGGCCGACGATCCACTCGTTGGTCGTTTCCGATCGGCCGTGGGTGATGACCCACCCGCCCTGGGCCCGGTAGCGGCGGAACGTCTCCTCGGTCAGCCGTTCGCCGGTCTCGACCCATTGCTGGCGGGCGTAGGCCTCCGGGGTCCGCCCCTCCCACCCGTCGAACAGCGCCGACTCGATGCGGCTGGCGCTGGCGGTATAGGGATAGGCTTCCGTCGTCACGTCCACCCCACGCGCCTGCGCGCCGCGAATCAACTCGAGGGCGGCCGGCGCCGACTCCCCCGCGCTGCTGTTCATGTGCACGATGTGCAGAGCGGCGCCGGTGGCGGCGGCGTTGGCGATGGCCTCCTGGAAGGGGGCGATCGCCTCCCTGCTGCGGAATGCCCCGGACGACCGGAGGTGGATGAACACCGGGGCCTGCCGGTCCGCGGCGGCCGCGAACAGGCGCCAGATCTCCTCGTGGGTGGCCCCCGGGGTATAGGTGATGCCGAATCCGAACCCGAGGGCGCCCTGGTCGAGCCCCGCCTCCATCAACCGGGCGGTCCGGCTCAGCTCTTCCTCGGAGGCGGCCTCGTACAGGTAGGCGCCGCCACGCCCCAGGGTGAACGTGCCTTCGTCGTTGCGCTCGGTCTGCACCGCGCCGAACGCCTCCCGGCGGGCGCCCTGGTGGCTGACCGACGCCCCGTAGTGGATCAGCGACTGCTCGTCACGGTTGGCGTACCAGAGGTCGACGGGATAGACCCCGATCTCCAGCTCCATCGCGGTGGTGACGCCGTCCCGGGCCTGGTAGCGCTGGCTCTCGGGGTCCTGGCCGTGCGCGTGGAGATCGACGAACCCCGGCGCGACGACGAGGCCGGTCGCGTCGAGCACTTCCCCGGCCTCGGGCCGCTCGTCGCCGACCGCGACGATGACCCCGTCACGCAGGGCCACGTTGGCGATCGCGTCGAGCCCGCTCTCGGGGTCCATGACCCGCCCCCCCGTCACGAGCAGGTCCACCTGCTCGACGGCGGGGCCGCCGCCGCACGCGACCGCGAGCCACCACGCGGTGACCAGCGCGGCCCGCCGTCCGATGCGCCGCCAGGATGTGCATCCGGTCATCTTGCGTTTCCCTCCACCTGTTCCCTGTTTACCGGACATGCTCACGGCCCGAGGACCCTCGACCAGAACAGCCCCGCCGGGATCCGGATCGCGAAGGATGCGGTTCCCCCCGCACTTCCCCCGTTCACCGGCTCGCCACAACTCCGGATCTTGCACCAGAGCAGCCCCACCGGGATCCAGATCGCGCGGGAAGCGGTTCCCCCGGTTTTCCCCGTTCACCGCCTCGCCACAACTCGGGATCTTGCACCAGAGCAGCCCCGACCGGTATCGGGATCGCGCGGAAAGCGGTTCCCCCGCGTTTCCCCGTTCACCACAGCCCGAGGATCTTCCACCACAACAGGCCGACCGGGATCCAGATCGCGAGGTTCGCCACCGAGGCCTGAAAGCCGACCCGCCACCAGTCCTTGAGGGTGACGTAGCCCTCGACGAAGATGATCGGCGAGGTCGTCGTCCCGTAGTGGGTCAACCCCGCCGTCAGGTTGTTGATGAACACCAGACTGTAGACAACCACCGGGGCCGGCGCCCCGAGGCTGACCAGCAGGGCCAGGAAGGGGGGGTACATGGCCAGGGCGTGGACGGTGGTGCTCGCGAAGAAGTAGTGCGCGTAAAAGTAGATGACGAGGGTCGCGACGAAGACGACGGGCCAAGGGACGCCGGTGAACCACGAGCCGAACCAATCGGCGAAGAGGGTGGCGACCCCGGTATCGTTCAGCACCCCCCCCATCATCAGCAGGCCGCCGTACCAGACGAAGATGTCCCACGCGGACCGTTCGCTCAGCGCGTTGTCCCAGGTCAGGGCCTGGGTCGTGAACAGCACCGCGATGCCGAGCAGGGCGACGAGCGTCGGCGAGAGCCAGCTCACGTAGGACGACGCGACCCAGAACCCGATCAGCCCGATGAACACGCTCCCCACCACCGCCTCGCGGCCCCGGATCGGACCGAGCGCGGTCAGTTGGTCGTCGGCGAACTGCGAGGCGGCCGGGGTCTGCTTGAGAGACGGCGGTAACACCCGATAGACCAGCCACGGCACCACGAGGCTGGACACGAGCCCCGGCAGGAGACCGGCCGTGAACCAGCTCGCCCAGGTGATGGTCACCCCGGCGTACTCCGCGGCCAGCTCCCCCAGCAGCAGGTTGGCGGCGCTGCTGTAGAAGAACATCGCGGACGAGATGACGCTCCCCTGATACAGGCAGGTCATCAGGAACGTCCCGAGAATTGCGGACGACGGGCCGGGATTCGACTTGTAGAGGCTGCTGATGCTGCGGGCGATGGGGAAGACGATGCTGGCCGACCGCGCCGTGATCGAAGGCACCCCGGTGGCCAGGGTGAGATCGGTCAGGTGCATGGCGTAGCCGAGCCCGAGCGACGTGCGCCCGATGGCCCGGATGAACCAGAGGGCGATGCGGCGGGCGAGCCCCGAGTCGCGCAGCGCGCGCGACATGAGCATCGCCATCAGCACCATCCATACCGACGACGACGAGTAGCCGCTCAACGCCCGATCCATCGGCAGGCCGCCGAGGACGATCATGGCGGTGATGCCCAGCAGCACGATCTGGGATCCGGGCATCGGCTGCAGCATCAGTCCGCCGATGGTGGCGAAGAACACCCCGACCCGGCGCCAGTCCTCGGCCGTGACCCCCTCGGGGGACGGCAACACGTGGGCGATGGCGAGATAGATGCCGACCAGCGCCAGCAGCCGGTAGGGCCTGACAAGGGAAGCGGAGGATGCGCCGGTGGATTCGTCAGCCATGGCAGGGCGTCCGGATCAGGACACCCGCTCCAGGACCGCCGCAAGCCCCTGACCGACGCCGATGCACAGCGTCACCAGGGCGTAGCGTCCCTGACACCGCTGCAGCTGCCGCGTCGCGGTCAAGGTCAGCCGGGCGCCGGACGCGCCCAGCGGATGACCGACCGCAATCGCCCCGCCGTTCGGGTTCACGCGGCTGTCGTCCTGGGCGACCCCGAGCGCCTTCAGGCACCCCAGCACCTGGGTGGCGAACGCCTCGTTGATCTCGATGACGTCCATGTCCGACAGCGACAGCCCCGCCCGCGCCAGCGCCTTCCGGCTCGCCGGCACCGGACCCAGGCCCATGACCCGCGGCTCGACCCCAGCCGCCGCGGCCGAGACCACCCGGGCCAGCGGCGCCGCTCCCGCCCGCTCGCCGGCGGCACGGCTGCCGACGACGAGCGCGGCCGCGCCGTCGTTGATGCCCGAGGCGTTGCCGGCGGTCACGACCCCACCCTCGAATAGCGGCCGCAGCGTTGCCAGCTTCTCGAGCGAGGTGCCCGGCCGGGGGTGCTCGTCGTCCGCCACCACCGTCTCGTCTCCGCGTTTGCGCCCAGGCACGGTCACCGGGTCGAGCTCGTCCTTGAAGAAGCACGAGGCCTTGGCGGCGGCGAAACGCTGCTGGGACGCCAGCGCGAAACGGTCGCTGTCGGCGCGGGTGATCCCCAGGTCGGCGGCGACGTTGTCGGCGGTTACCGGCATCGCATGATCGCCGTACTGCACGGTGGTCCTCGGGTTGGAGAACCGGGACCCCAGCGTGCTGTCGTGCACCGTGAGCTGGCGTCCGAAGGCCCGTTCCGACTTCGCCATCACGAACGGGGCCCGGCTCATGCTCTCGACCCCGCCGGCAATGAACAGCTCGCCCTGGCCGCAGGCGACGGCCCGCGAGACGTCCACCACCGCCGCCAACCCGCTCGCGCACAGGCGGTTGACGGTCATTCCGGCCACCTCCACCGGCAGGCCGGCCAGCAGTCCGGCCCGCCGCGCGACGTTCCGGCAGTCCTCGCCGGCCTGGTTGGTGCAACCGGCGACGACGTCCTCCACGTCCTCGGCCCGGAACGGGCCGCGGGCCATCAGGGTGGCGATGGGGCCGGCCAGCAGATCATCCGGCCGCACCGGGGCGAGGGCGCCAGCGTGGCGGCCGAACGGGGTGCGTACTCCGTCGTAAATGAAGGCGTCTCTCATGGTCGCGGGCACCGTTCGATTCCGAAAGTCATCCATTATACGTGGGCGCCCCGGCGGCGGGGTCGAAGCGCCGCATCGGGTATCATCACGCGCAATGCACGGACAGCGCGGGGTGGTCGCGGCGGGGCACGCGCTGACGGCCCGGGCGGCCAGCGAGGTGCTTGGCGACGGCGGCAACGCCTTCGACGCCGCGCTGGCCGCGCTCTGCGCCGCCTGCGCCTGCGAGCCGGCCCTCGCCTCCTTCGGCGGGGGCGGATACCTCCTGGCGCTGCCTGCCGGCGGCCGCCCCCGCGTCTACGACTTCTTCGTGCAGACGCCGAAGCGGCGCGCCCCCGAGAGCGCTGTCGAGTTCGAGCCGGTCCTCGTCGATTTCGGCCCCGCCCGGCAGGAGTTCCACATCGGCCGCGGCACCATCGCGGTACCGGGGATCATCCGCGGATTCTTCGACGTCCACCGCGATCTCTGCACGATGCGGGTGGCCGACCTCATCGCCCCCGCGTGCGCCCTGCTGCGCGACGGCGTGGAGATGACCGCGCTGCAGGCCCGTCTGCTGCACCTGGTACGGCCGATGCTCGCCGCGACCCCGGAATCGCTCGCGATCTACGCGAGCGGGCGCGGCGACGGCACGCTGGCCGGCGAAGGCGAGCGCCTGCGCAATCCGGATCTCGCGGGCCTGCTGGAAGTAATGGCGACCGAAGGGGACGACGTCTTCTACCGCGGCGCGATCGCGCGGGCGCTGGTCGAGCAGCTGCGGCCCGGCGGCCTCATCGACCTCGACGATCTGGCCGACTACCGCACCGAGGTCCGGGCGCCGCTCGCCCTCGACTACCGCGGCGTGCAGGTGCTGACCAACCCGCCGCCCTCGGCGGGGGGCGCCCTGATCGGATTCGGGCTCGGCCTTCTGGAGGACCTGCCGGTCGCGGCGGCGCCGCCGGGGAGCCGCCGCGCGGTCGCGATGCTCGCCGACGTGATGCGCGCCACCCGGTTCGCCCGCGCCGAGACGCAGGACGGAGGGCCGTCGCGGTCGAACGAGCGGATGCTCGATCCGGCGTTGCTGGCGCGGTGGCAGAACGAGATCCGGGGACGGGCGCAGGCCTGCCGGGGCACCACCCATCTCGGCGTCATCGACGTCCGGGGCAACCTCGCGAGCCTCACCCTGTCGAACGGCGAAGGCTCGGGACAGGTCGTCCCGGGAACCGGCATCGTGCTGAACAACATGCTGGGCGAGGAAGACCTCAATCCCGGCGGATTCCATCGCTGGCCGCTCGATCACCGCATGACGTCGATGATGGCCCCGAGCGCGCTGCGGTGGCCGGACGGCCGCCAGGTCGCGACCGGCTCCGGCGGCTCGAACCGCATCCGCAGCGCCGTGCTCCAGGTGATCGTCAATCTCGTCGACCACGGGATGGACGTGGGCGAGGCGGTGCGCGCGCCCCGCATCCACGTCGAGGGCTCGCTGCTGAGCGTCGAGGGCGGCCACGACCGTGACGCCATCGCCGAAGCCCTGGCCGAGTGGCCGGAGCACCAGGTGTGGGACGATCGCAACGTGTTCTTCGGCGGCGCGCACACGGCCGAGCGCCGCGGGGACAGGCTCGGTGGCGCCGGCGACCCGCGGCGGGGCGGCGCCTCCCTCACCCTCTGACAGCGCGCGTTCCCGCCGACCTGCGCGCCCGCGGCAGGATCGTACGCAAAACGGGCCGGCTCATGTGGCCGGCCCCTCGCCTTGCCGCCGCCCCCGTTATGGCCGGGGACGACTGGATTGAGTATATCATGCGGTCAGGTCTCCGCGCCCGGCGCGGACTCCCGGCGATCAATCAAAGGCTGTCGATGATCGCGTTCAGGGTCGGGCTGGGCCGCATGGCCCGCTCGACGAAGGCGTCGTCGGGGCGGTAATAGCCGCCGATGTCGACCGGCCGCCCTTGCGCGGCCAGCAGCTCGGCCGCGATCGTCGTCTCGTTCTCGGCGAGACGGGCCGCCGACGCCGCGAAACGGGCCTTCAGCTCGGCGTCCTCGTCCTGCGCCGCGAGGGCCTGCGCCCAGTACAGCGCGAGATAGAACGTGCTGCCCCGGTTGTCGATCTCGTCGACCTTCCGCGACGGATAGCGGGCGTTCTCCAGGTAGGCCCCAATCGCCCGGTCCAGCGTCCTCGCCAGCAGCCCCGCCCTGGCGTTGCCGGTCTGCGCGGCGACCAGCTCGAGCGCCGGCACCAGGGCGCAGTACTCGCCCAGCGAGTCCCATCGCAGATGCCCCTCTGCCAGCATCTGCTCGACGTGCTTGGGGGCCGAGCCGCCGGCGCCGGTCTCGAACAGCCCGCCGCCCTTGAGCAGCGGCACGATCGAGAGCATCCGGGCGCTCGTTCCGAGCTCGAGAATCGGAAACAGATCGGTGAGGTAGTCCCGCAGGACGTTGCCGGTCACCGCGATGGTGTCCTCGCCGCCCCGGACGCGGGCCAGGGAGAAGCGCATGGCGTCGACCGGCTTCAGGATGCGGATGTCCAGCCCGGCGGTGTTTTGCCCGGGCAGGCAGGCCCGGACCTTGGCGATGATCGCCGCGTCGTGCGCCCGCGATTCGTCCAGCCAGAACACCGCCGGGGCGCCCGACGCTCTCGCCCGGCTGACGGCGAGCCGGACCCAGTCGCGAATCGGCTCGTCCTTGGTCTGGCACATGCGGAAGATGTCGCCGGTGTTCACCGGCTGCTCGAGCAGGACGGCGCCGGCGGCGTCGACGACGCGGATCGCCCCCGGGCCGGGCCCGGTGAAGGTCTTGTCGTGCGAGCCGTACTCCTCCGCCTTGCGCGCCATCAGCCCGACGTTGGACACGTTGCCCATCGTTGCCGGGTCGAACTGTCCATGCTGCCGGCAGTCCTCGACGATCGCCTGATACATGGTGGCGTAGGACCGGTCGGGCACCATCGCCACCGTGTCCTGGAGCTCGCCGGCCGCGTTCCACATGCGGCCGCCGTCGCGCACGACGTTGGGCATCGACGCATCGATGATGACGTTGTTCGGCACGTGCAGATTCGTGATCCCTTTGCGCGAATCGACCATCGCGAGGGGCGGCCGCGCCGCGTACACCGCGTCGACGTCGGCCTCGATCGCGGCGCGCTGCTCCGCCGGCAACGTGGCGATCTTCTCCAGCACGCCGGCCAGGCCGTTGTCGACGTTGGCGCCGGCCGCGCGCAGGGCCTCGGCGTGCTTCTGCAGGGCCGTTTCGTAGTAGACCGACACGCAGTGGCCGAACATGATGGGGTCGGAGACCTTCATCATCGTCGCCTTGAGATGGAGCGACAGCAGCGCGCCCTCCTGGCCGGCCTCGTCGATGGTCCGGCGGAAGAACGCCCGCAGGGCGGACACGCTCATGACCGCCGCGTCGACCACCTCGCCCGCCTCGAGCGGCACGCTCTCCTTCAGCGCGGTGACCGCCCCGCCGGCGTCGACGAACTCGATGCGCACGTCGCAAGGCCGCTCGACGGTGACGGAACGCTCGCTGCCGAAGAAGTCGTTGTCCTGCATGTGGGCGACCCGGGTCCGGGACCCGGAGGCCGGCCATGCCTTCATCATCCGATGCGGATGCTTCTGCGCGAACCGTTTCACCGCGGCGGCGGGCCGGCGGTCGGAATTGCCCTCGCGCAGCACCGGGTTCACGGCCGACCCCAGCGCGCCGGCATACCGGGCCCGTATCGCCCGTTCGTCGGCCCCGGTGGGCTCCTCCGGGTAGTCGGGGACGTCGTACCCCTGGCCCTGCAGCTCGGCGATGGCCGCTTGCAGCTGCGGGGTGGTGGCGCTGATGTTGGGTAGCTTGACGATGTTGGCAGCCGGCGTCCGAACCAGCTCGCCCAGCGCCGTCAACTCGTCGGGGACCCGCTGGTCCTCCCGCAGCCGCTCCGGAAAGGCGGCGAGAATGCGTCCGGCGAGCGAGATGTCGCGGGTTTCGAGCTCGACCCCGGTCCCCCTGGCGAACGCCCGCACGATCGGCAGCAACGACCAGGTGGCCAAGGCCGGCGCTTCATCGATCTTCGTCCAGATGATGGTGGCAGATGACATGGTGTCCCCGATACGACGTCGAGTGGCCCGCGGAAGAGGCCCGCGCGGCTCGCCGCGGGCTCCCGGCCGGCAACGAGCGGCAGATCCCGCGTGACGAGCCGGCCGGCAGCGCTCTCGCCCGTGCGCAGGCCCGGGGCGCCGGATGACGCAGGCCGGTCACCCCGGCAGGGTCCCCGGACGGGCACAGATCCTCCCATCGTACTCGATCCGCGCCGGCGGCACACGGGCCGCGTCCGGCGTCGCCGCCTCCGCGCCGAAGGGCGGCGCCGGTGACGTTATAATCCGTCCCTGCGATGCCGCCACTGCATGGGCTGCGTGTCATCGACCTGACCCGGGTGCTCGCCGGGCCCTACTGCGCCATGATGCTGGGCGACATGGGGGCCGACGTCATCAAGGTCGAGGAGCCCTCGCACGGGGACGATACCCGGGCGTGGGCGCCGTTCGTCGACGGGGTCAGCACCTTCTTCCTGGGGCTCAACCGGAGCAAGCGCAGCGTCGCCCTCGACCTCAAGACCCCGGCCGGCGCCCGCGCGCTGCACGGCCTGCTCGCCGAGGCCGACGTCCTGATCGAGAACTTCAGGCCGGGCAGCCTGAAGAAGCTCGGGTTCGACTATGCGTCGGTCCGCGACGCCTGTCCCCAACTGATTTACTGCTCGGTCACCGGGTACGGCCAGCAGGGCCCCAAGCGCACCCTCCCCGGATACGACGCGGTCATCCAGGGCGAATCGGGGGTCATGCACGTCACCGGCGCCCCCGACGGCCCCCCGACGCGGGTCGGCGTCGCCATGACCGACTATCTCGCCGGGCTCTACGCGATGAACGGCATCCTGCTGGCGTTGCGCGACCGCGACGAGACGGGGCTGGGGCAGCATGTCGACATCGCCCTCCTCGACTCGATGACCTCGACGCTGGCCCTTCCCGCGAACGTCCTCTTCGCCACCGGCGAGGAGCTGGGACGCGAGGGCAACGACCATCATTCGCTCACGCCGTACGAGGCGTTGCGGGTCAGCGACGGGCTCGTCATGATCGCGGTCGGCAATCAGCGGCTCTGGCGCCAGTTCTGCCGGGCGATCGGCCAGCCGGAGCTGGAGACGGACCCGCGCTTCGCGACCAACACCGAGCGCATGCGGCACCGGAGCGAGCTCAAGGCCCGGCTCGGCTCGCTGCTCGGAGCCTGGACCCGCGATGCGTTGATCGAGCGCCTGCGGGCGCATGCCGTCCCCTGCGGCCAGGTGCGCTCTCTTGCCGAGGCCCTGGCGGACCCGCAGCTGGCGGCCCGCGAGATGGTGGTCGAGCTGGACCATCCGCGGCTCGGCGCCATTCAGGCGCTGGGGAATCCGATCAAGCTCTCGCGCACGCCGGCGGTCATCGATCGGCCTCCGCCGGCCCTCGGTCAACACACCGAGGAGATCCTGGCGGATCTGCCGGCGGCAGATGCCGCGCCGGCGGCCGCGGTCACCGCCGAAGTTGGGGAGTGAGGCAATGAACCATCGCAGATCGGCGCGGGACACGGCGGGACCGGGACGGCGCGGGCGCGGCACGGCGCGGCTCGCGGTCCGGCTTGCCTGCATCGGAGCCCTCGTGGCCGCCGGATCCACCGGGCATGCGCAGGACGGCGCCCGCTTCGGGGGCCGCCTCTCGATTCTGCCGGTCGATTTCGCGACCCTGCCGACGATGTCGGGCTCGGGCGAGGTCGAGGCCGTGATCGAGGACCGCACCCTCACGATTGCCGGTGCCTTCGAGGGGCTGAGCTCGCCCGCAACTGCTGCCCATCTTCACCGGGCCCCGCCCGCCCGGCGCGGTCCCGCGGTGTTTGCGCTCGACGTCACCCCCGCCGCGGCCGGCCGGGTCGAGGGCGAGGTCGAGCTCGACGACATGCAGACAGAGGCGCTGCGCAGGGGCGAGTACTACGTCCAGATTCGGACCCGGAACAACCCCGACGGAGAGCTCCGCGGATGGTTGCTGCCCCGTACCGAGGCGGCGGCCGCAACCCCGTCGCCGGCCAGCTACCTGGCCAGTCAGGCCCGGACCGGCGCGGCCGCCTACCGCAACGTCTGCGCCACGTGCCACCAGGGCGACCTGAGCGGCGGCCTCGACACCCCCGAGCTGGCGGGACCGGCGTTTCGCAGCATGTGGCACGGCCGTCCGGTGCGCGAGCTGCTGGGCTACGTCAAGGCGGCGATGCCACCCTTCGGCCGCCAGCCCGACGACCCCACCCTCACCGCCATCGTCGCCTACATCCTCCACGAGAACGGTGCGGGCGCCGGCGACGCGGCCCTGTCGGCGGAATCGGCGGGAACGATCGGCCCGTGACCGCAGGGATGGCTGGTCGTACGGGCGCGTCTGCCCTATGATGGACCAGGGAAGTCTGCAACGCAGAGCGGTGCAGACCCCTGGCAGGGTCCGTTGGGCGGCAATCGGAGCCGCAGGCGACGATGTCCGGGCTCGGTGGCGCAAGCGCGCTGCAGCGGCGGTCCTTCTTGAATCGGGGTCTCGTGTATGGCGGTACGTCCGAGCGGCCGGCACACCGGGCCGTTTGTCGGCGTCGTTGCCCTGGCGATTGTCGCCGGCGTCGCCTCGTACGATTTCTTCGTCGCCGACCTGCCGGTCGAGGAGGCGGCCTCCGTCGCCGAAGCCCCGGCGCCGGCGGTTCCGGATATCGGTGCGCGACACGAGCCCGACCCGCCCGTCCCGCTCGACGAGAGCGACGGCATGGTGCGCGACCTCGTCACGACGCTGTCGCCGCATCCCGGGCTCGCGGCCTGGCTGATCCCCGACGATCTGGTTCGCATCTTCGTCGTCGTGGTGGACAACATCGCCGACGGCCACACCCCGGCCGAGCACCTCCCGCCGTGGCGGCCGACCCGGCGCTTCCAGACCACCGGCACGGTTCCCGGGCTCCAGGTCGATCCGCTCAGCCACGCCCGCTACGACACCCACGCGGAGATCGTGGCGGCCATCGACCCGGCGGTGGCGGCGCATCTCTACAACACCCTCCGGCCGCTGGTCGCGACCGCCTACGCCGAGCTCGGGCGGGCCGGGGAGGAGTTCGATGCCACGGTGCTGCGCGCCCTGAGAAACCTCCTCGAGACACCGGTCCTCGAGCGTGAGGTCCAACTGATTCACCGCGCCCCGTTCTTCGAGTTCGCAGACCCGGCGATCGAGGATCTCCTGCCCGTCCAGAAACAGTTCCTGGGCATGGGCCCCCGCAACGTGCGGGCGGTGCAGGCCAGCCTGCTGGAGATTGCCGAGGCGATCGGATTCGACACGGCCGGCCTGCCGCTGCCCCAGGTGATGCGATAGCGCGCCCGGAATCGACGCCCCGCTCATGCGGCTCACCGTCAAGCGTCTCGATCCGGCCGGCGCCCGCCTGCCCGCGCGGGCGCACCCCGGTGACGCCGGCCTCGACCTGTTCGCGGCCGTCGGCGTCGACATTCCGGCCGGAGAGACCCGGCTCGTCGGCACCGGTCTCGCCATCGCGCTGCCGCCGGGCACCGAGGGCCAGATACGGCCGCGTAGCGGTCTCGCCCTCCGCCACGGCATCACCGTGCTGAACGCACCCGGCACCATCGACGCCGGCTATCGCGGAGAGGTCGGCATCCTCCTGATCAACCACGGCCGGCAGGCCTTCCGCGTGCGGCGGGGCATGAAGGTGGCGCAGCTCGTCGTGACGCCGGTGGTCGAGGTCGAGGTCGTCGAGGCGACCACCCTCTCCGACACCGCCCGCGACCGCGACGGCTTCGGGTCGACGGGGTGATATGGTGAAATGGCGACGCCATGGCGACCGATCCGCACCGGACCTCCTCCGTCACCGGCTCCTCCCTGCGGGTGGCCCTGTGCCAGTGCAATCTGCCCGTCGGCGATCTGACGGGAAACCTCGACCGGATCGGCGAGCTGATCGCCCGCGCCTCGGCCCGCGGCGCCGACCTGACCGTCTTTCCGGAGCTGTCGGTCACCGGATACCCGCCTGAAGACCTGCTCCTGAACCCCCGCTTCACGGAGACCGCGGCGGCCGGGGTCCGCCGGCTCGCGGCGTCGGTCACCGGGACGGTCGCAGTGATCGGGCTGCCGGCCCTGGCCGGCGATCTGCACAACGCCGCCGTGGTCCTCGCTGGCGGCGAGGTGGCGGCCACCTACCGGAAGCACTTTCTGCCGAA
This sequence comes from Vicinamibacterales bacterium, assembly GCA_965206705.1. Taxonomy (GTDB): domain Bacteria; phylum Acidobacteriota; class Vicinamibacteria; order Vicinamibacterales; family UBA8438; genus JAJEEA01. Next base: position 592,859 of record CBDBKJ010000006.1, read on the forward strand.
CTACGCGGTCTTCGACGAGCAGCGGTACTTCGCCCGGGGCGACGCCGCACTGACCCTCGACCTCCGGGGCGTTCGGGTCGGGGTCACCATCTGCGAGGACCTGTGGTACCCGGGGGGACCGGGCCGGTGGGCGGCGGTCGACGGCGGCGCGGTGGTCCTGGTCAACCTCTCCGGCTCGCCGTATCACCGGGGCAAGGGTATCGAGCGGGAACGGATGCTGGCGCAACGCGCGGCCGACTACGGCTGTTTCGTGGCCTTCTGCAACGCGGTCGGCGGCCAGGACGAGCTGGTCTTCGACGGCCACAGCCTCGTCATCGACCCCACGGGCCGGGTCGTGGCCCGCGGGGCCCAGTTCGAAGAGGACCTGCTGGTCGTCGATCTCGACACCGTCTCGGCCACCCGGCGGCGCCTCCACGACCCGCGGTGGCGGCAGACCGGCGCGGACCGCGACCGCGTGCGATCGGTCGCGATAGCGATCGCCGAACCGCCGCGCCGGCCCGAGCCTCCCCCCCCGGTCCCGGCGCTGCTCGAGCCCGAGGCCGAGGTCTATCGGGCGCTGACCCTGGGCACCGCCGACTACTTCCGCAAGAACGGGTTCCGGCACTCCGTCCTGGGCCTCTCGGGGGGGATCGACTCCGCCCTGGCCCTGACCGTCGCGGCCGACGCCCTCGGCCCCGACGCGGTGACCGCGGTCTCGATGCCGTCCCGGTTCACCGCCGCGGTGAACCGCGAGGACGCCCGGGAGCTGGCGGAACGCCTGGGGGTCGAGCTGGTCGAAGTGCCGATCGCCGACCTCGCGAGCGCCTACGATCGCGCCCTCGCGGGGCCGTTCGCCGGTGCCGCACCGAACGTGGCGGAGGAGAACCTCCAGGCGCGCATCCGCGGCAACCTGCTGATGGCCCTCTCCAACAAGTTCGGATGGCTCGTGCTCACGACCGGGAACAAGAGCGAGATGAGCGTCGGCTACGCCACCCTCTACGGCGACATGGCGGGTGGCTTCGCGGTGCTGAAGGATGTGCTGAAGGGCTGGGTGTACCGCCTGGCGCGATGGCGCAACCGCGAGCGCGAGGTGATTCCCGCCGGCATCATCGACAAGCCGCCGACGGCCGAGCTGCGGGAGAACCAGCTCGACACCGACAGCCTTCCCCCCTACGACACCCTCGACGCGGTGCTCGAGGCGTATGTGGAAGAGGACCGCAGCCCCGAGGACATCGCCGAGGCCGGCTGCGACCCCGCCCTGGTCGACCGCATCGTCACGATGGTCGATCGCGCCGAGTACAAACGCCGACAGGCCCCTCCCGGCGTGCGGATCTCGACACGCGCGTTCGGACGCGACCGCCGACTGCCGATCACCAACCGCTACCGGACGCCCTGACCGAAGCCGGCCGACCGGCTCGTGGCGGCGGAGTGCTCTGGATGCGACCGGAAGTCGGAGTCCGGCTCCTCCACCGCGAGCATCCTGCCCTTCAGCATCCGGCGCACGAATCGGGCCAACCGCTCGTCGGCCGGCTCGACCCGCGCCCCGAACGCCGACCGCATCGACTGGGCGATCTCGGCCAGCGAGGTGCGACCGTCGCACGCCTTCCAGACGAGGGTGCCGACCTCGTCGAGCCGGATCCGGTAGTACGGGTCGCCGGCGAGGCCGGCCAGCCACCGCCCCAGCCGGCTTCTGCCGAGCCGCGGCCGCAGCAGCACGCAGTGGCCGTCCTCCTCGCGCCACTCGAGCAGCCGCCGCAGCCGGACGCCCTCGAAGAGCATCACGACGGCGGAGCAGCCGGCGTCTGCTCGTCCTCGCTCGCGGCCAGCGGCACCCGCACCAGCAGGTAGTAGAGCAGGATGAACACCAGGGCGCCCAGCAGGGTGCTCTGCGAGATCGACGGCAGGACCTGGTCGACCCCCGCGTAGGTCCCCCCGGCGACCACGAACGCCAGCAGCACCGCCATCAGCGCCTCGCCCGCGATGAAGCCGGACGACAGCAACACGCCGGTGTTGTTCGCCCGCGTCACCGCCGCCTCGCCGGCGTTGCGGGCCGCGAGGGCGCGCGACAGCATCCAGGCGATGATTCCGCCGACGAAGATCGCGGCGGTCGACGAGAACGGCAGATACATGCCGACCGCGATCAGCATCGGCGAGGGCGAGTTGATGAGAATGAGGCCGAAGGCGAGGAACATCCCGGCCATCACCAGCGGCCAAGCCATTTCCCCCCCGACGATCCCCTGCGCCATCAGCGCCATCAGCCCGGCCTGGGGCGCGGGCAGCTCGGCGCTCCCGATCTCGTAGACCTGGTCCATCACCATCATCGGCAGGATGAGGACGAGCGCGGCGACGACCACGCCGATGATCTCGCCGAGCTCCATCTTCCAGGGAGTGCCGCCGAGGATGTGACCGACCTTCAGGTCCTGCAGCATGTCGCCGGCGATGCCGGCCGCACAGCAGACCACGCCCGCCACCCCGAGCACGCCGAGGATGCCGGCGGGGCCGGTCACCCCGATCCCGACCATCAGAATCGCCGCGATCAGGAGGGTGCTGAGGGTCAGGCCGCTGATCGGGTTGTTGGAGCTCCCGAGCAGCCCCACCAGATACCCCGCCACCGCGGCGAACAGGAATCCGAGAATGATCATGACCACGGTGAGCAGGAGCGCACCGGGGATGCTGCCGCTGAAGAACCAGTACAGGCCGAGCAGCGGCACCGACAGTCCGGCAATCGCGATGCCGACCTTGGTGAAGTCCAGGTCGAGATTCTGGCGGGTGACGGTCCCGCCGCCGGTCTGCGCCTTCCGGATGTCGGTGAACGCCCGGCCGATCCCTTCGATCAGCGCGGTCCGCAGATTGAACAGCGTGTAGAACGCGGCCACGATCATCGTCCCCACCGCCAGCGGCCGTATCTGCTTCAGCCACACCTCCTCGCCGAGGCTCATCAGCGCCGCCGTATCGGTCGCCCCTGCCGCGTCGGTCACCTGCGCCGCCGTCTCCGGATTCAGGAACAGCCCGAGCGGCACCAGCAGGAGCCAGCCCAGCACCGCCCCCGCGAACAGGGTCGAGGCAATGGACGGGCCGACGATGAACCCGACGCCGACGAGGGCCGGCGAGGCGGCCGGCGATTGCAGGATGAACCCCCCGGCATAGCTCACCTGCTGGCCGAGCATCTCGATGGTCGAACGCCCGAGGTTGACGAAGGTCGTGGCCGAGCTCGACACGATCTGGATGCCGTTGGCGTTCTTGACGAGCTCCCACGCGCCGGCGATGCCCATCGCCTGAAAGACGTACTTGGCGCCGGTCTGGCCCCCCTGCCCCGCCTTCACCAGCTCCGCCGCGGCCACGCTCTCGGGAAACGGCAGATCCGCCTCGACGACCATCGTGCGGCGCAGGACGATGATGAACAGCACCCCGAGCAGCCCGCCGACCAGCATGATGGCGGTGCTCTCCCAGTAGCGGAGCTCGTCCCAGACCCCGCTGATCACGAAGGCCGGTATCGTGAAGATCGCCCCCGCCACGAGGGCCTCTCCGACCGAGGCGGTGGTTCGGGAGATGTTCTCCTCGAGCACCGATCCCCCGAGCCCGCGCAGCACCGCCATCGCCACCACCGCGGCCGGGAACGTCGCCGCGACCGTCAGGCCGGCCTTCATGCCCAGGTAGGCGTTGGCGGCCCCGAGCACGATGGCCATCAGGACCCCGAGAACCACGGCCCGAACCGTCAATTCCGGCAGATCGGTCTCTTCGGGAACGAACGGCGTGAACCGTGACGACGACGGGTCGGATTCGCTCATGGCTGCCTGTTCTCCCTGTACATCGCGCGGCAAGAGTCGCCCGGGCACCTCACCACGGGCCGCGTGGGCTGCGGGGTCGGCATCGTCCTGAATCGACGCCGTCGATACGCCGCGACCGGTCCGAAAAACCCTCCCGTGGCCGCCTTTATACGGGCAACCGGCGCAGGACGCAACCACCGGCCGCCTTGTCACGCCGGGAAGCCGGATGGTACTGTCCTGTCAGTGACAACCTCCGAGTGGTTCGCATGACGTCAACGACAGACCGGCGACCCGGCCGCGAATCGGCGAGCGCCGGCGCCGTCCTCCCCGCCGCCCGGCTCGTTCGCGACATCTATGCCGACGAGCGGCGGGCCGGCCGCCGCGTCCTCTCGATCGAGCTCTTCCCGCCCCGGACCCCCGAGGGGCTCGTCACGCTGTTCGAGCGGACCCTGCCGGCGATGCAGGCGATCCGGCCGCACTTCTACTCGGTCACCTACGGCGCCGGCGGCAGCACCCGGGACAAGACCCTCGACATCGCGGACCGCATCCAGCGGGAGCACGGGGTCACCGCCATGGCCCATCTGACGTGCATCAGCACGCCGCGCCCCGAGATCGAGCGGTATCTGCTGGAGGCCCGCGAGCGCGGCATCCGGAACATCCTCGCCCTGCGGGGGGACCCGCCGCAGAACGTCGACGAGCTGGCCGAGCTGGAAAGCGGGTTCGAGTACTCGTACCAGCTCGTCACGTTCATCAGGCGGCTCGGCGGCTTCTCGATCGGGACCGCCGGCTTTCCCGAGAGCCACATCGCGTGCACCGAGGGGAAGCACGTCGACTGGCGGCGGCTCAAGGCGAAGATCGACGCCGGCGCCGATCTGGTGCTGACGCAGCTCTTCTTCGACAACGACGACTACTTCGCGTTCCGGGACTACCTGGTGGACACCCTCGGGGTGCGGGTGCCGCTGACGCCGGGGGTGCTGCCGATTCTGGGCACGCAGCAGATCAAGCGGTTCACGGCCATCTGCGGGGCGACGCTGCCGGCCGCACTGCTGGAGAAGCTGGAGGGATTCGGCGACGACGCCGACGCCGTCGCCGACTTCGGCATCGAGTTCGCCACCCGCCAGTGCGAGGCCCTGCTGGCCGGGGGAGCCCCCGGCCTCCACGTCTACTCCCTGAACCGGGCCCGCGCCGTCACGAGCATCGTGGACAATCTGGGACTGCGCGGCTGAGCCGGGTCGACGCCGCACGCCTCGCACGCCCGGGTGTGTCCAGGTAGCCGGGGAACCGGCGGGTGAGGTCGGTCCGCACGCCTCGCGCGCCCGGATGCGTCAGGAGCGCTCGATCCACTCGACGAACTTCGACCCGTCGGAGGCGTCGACGATCATGACCCGGGTCACGCGGGCGTTCTCGTGGATCAACGCCTTGGTGGCGTCGCGGGCCTCCTCGACGCTCGCGTAGCGGGTGAACAGGAGCGGCGAGTTGGCGGCGCCGCCGCGCACGGTGGGAATCAGCTTGAACATGGCGGCGAGATCATACCGCGTCCCGCGAGCCCGCAGCGAAACCGCTCGCGGCGCCACGAGGCGCCGAGGTGATCGGCAGACGGCCGGCAGGGATGCCGGGGGGCTGGGAAGGCCCCGGCATGAATGAAGGGGGACGGCGCCCCGGCGTCACTCCGACCCGAGCCCGTCATCCGGGGCCGGCCACCGCCGGCGCCCGAGATCGGTGCCCGCCGCCAGCTGCAGGACCTCTCCGTAGCTTCTCACGCCGCCGGCCACGCGGTTCGCGCGGAGATACCCGTCGTTGAGTCGGCGGGCATTCCGCCGGATGATCGGCACCGCCCGGCTGGTTCGCGCGCGAACCGCGGCATAGTCGGCGCGGGGGCCCGGACCGAGCTGCGCGCCGAGGGCGGCCCGCGACGACTCGGACACCGCGCCGAGGAGCCGCGCCACCAGATACAGCCACCCGCTGTACTGCATGCGCTCGTCCCCTTCCAGACAGGTCAGCCACGCCACGAAGTTGGCTTCCGCCTCGTGGGCGAAACCGGCCAGGTGCCCCCACTCGTGGGCGGTGACGAACGGCCGCTCGAACGGCAGCACGGTGTCGTTGACAAGCACCTGGAGCGAGAACGGGTCGAACATGCCGTCGATGCCGGCGCGCCGGAAGTACGGCGTCAGCACCGAGCGCCTGGGCACGACCGCCGGGGCGGGACGGGCCGCGCCGAGCTCGCGCTGCACGCGCTCGAACGCCGGACCGAGATCGGCCGGCAACTCCTCGAACTGCGGCCACGACCGCGTCTCGATGGCGTCGAACAACCGGTTGAGATGCGCCACGCCGGCCGCGGCCAACGCGTCGAGGGCGGCCGCGGTCACCCGGTCCTCGGCGTAGCCCAGGTTCGCGGCCAGCGTCTGACGGCGGTAGTTCAGCCCCCAGGTAGCGAGAAACACCAGGTAGAGCACCGCCGCGAGGACCGTGAGACGAGCCGCGAGGGCGGCGAGCACGCGGAGGCGGCCCTGCCCCCCCGGCCGCAACAGACGCCAGACGCACCACCCGAGCCGCCCCGAGCAACAGCCAATCGAACAGCACGAGGGGTATCCGGCTCGTCCCCGCCGTGACGAGCTGCCGCACGATCGGATACACCCCGTGCGAGTACGCCGACTCGACGGCGGGCCGCGAGACCGGAAGCGCCGCCATCAGGATCGCGGCGCCGACGAGCACAACCTGCCACACCGGCCTGCGGAGAACGGGCTCGGGTCGGGATCGCCTCGGGGCCATGCGCGTACCCTAACACCTGCGGCCCGTGGCAGAACCCCGCGTTGCACCGAGGCCGACGAGGGCGCAGCCGGACTGCGAGGCGCCCGTGCGACGAGGCCTGACGACAGTCAGGCGGGATGCATCGCCGCCCGAATGCGGGGGCCGTTGCGACGGGCTGCCAAGCCGCCGTTCCGCCGGCGATACGCTCCGGCGGAGTCGGCGGGCCGGCCGAACCCGTGTGATATACATTGGGTCGATGTCCGAAGCTGATGACGATTCGACTTGGGGCCGGTCGACCGTCGACACCGTGTGTCCGCTCGACTGCCCCGATACCTGCAGCCTCGAAGTCGCGGTCGAACGGGGCGCAATCGTGTCCATCGGCGGCTCTCGCAAGCAGGCGGTGACCGACGGCTACATCTGCGGAAAGGTCCGCCGGTTCGGCGAACGCGTGTACGGCGACGCCCGGCTGCCCCATCCCCTGGTCCGCCAGGGCCCCCGCGGCGACGGCGAGTTCCGGCGCACCACCTGGGACGAGGCCCTGGCGTCGATCGCCGGGCGGATGGCGGAGACTCGCGACACGTGGGGCGCCGAGGCGATCCTCCCGTTCTCCTACGGGGGGTCGAACGGCCTGCTGACCCAGGACACCGTCGATGCCCGCCTGTTCAGGCAGCTCGGCGCGTCGCGGCTGGCCCGCACCGTCTGCGCCCTCCCGACGAGCACCGCCAACCAGGCCCTCTACGGGAAGATGCCGGGCGTGACCTATCCCGACTATCGCCACGCCCGGCTCATCGTGGTGTGGGGCGCCAACCCGTCGAGCTCCGGCATCCACCTGATACCGCACATCAAGGCCGCGCAGAGCGCCGGCGCGGCGCTGGTGGTCATCGACCCCCGCCGGACGAATCTGGCGGGCCGCGCCGACCTCCACCTCGCCCCGAGACCGGGGACCGACGTCGTGGTCGCGCTGGCCGTGCACCGGTACCTGTTCGAGCACGACCTGGCCGACGAACGGTTTCTCGCCGCGCATGCCGAGGGCGCGGACCGGCTGCGGGAACGCGCGGCCGAGTGGACCTTCGACCGGGCGGCCGAGGTCGCCGGGCTCGACCCCGAGCTGCTCGAGAGCTTCGCCGAGATGTACGCCGACATCTCGCCCGCGATCATCCGCTGCGGGTGGGGACTCGAACGCAACCGCAACGGCGGCAACGCCGCGCTGGCGGTGCTCGCACTGCCGGCCGTCGGCGGCAAGTTCGGCGTCCGCGGGGGCGGCTACTCGATGAGCAACTCCGCCGCCTGGAACCTGTCGGCCGAGACCTGGATCGCCCGCGCCCAGCCGGATACGCGGGTGCTCAACATGAACCGGCTGGGCCGGGACCTGCTGGAGATGCGCGACCCGCCGATCAAGATGCTGTTCGTGTACAACTGCAACCCGGTGGCGACGATGCCGAACCAGAACCGGGTGATCCAGGGACTGTCCCGCGAGGATCTCTTCACCGTGGTGTTCGATCAGGTGATGACCGACACCGCGAAGTTCGCCGACGTCATCCTGCCCGCCACCACGTTCCTCGAGTCCTACGACGTCGCCAAGAGCTACGGGTCGACGAATCTGCAGCTGGCCCGCCCGGTGATCGAACCGGTGGGCGAGGCGAGACCCAATGTGGAGGTGTTCGCCGAGCTGGCGGACCGGCTGGGGCTGGACGTGGGCGACGGGTATGCGAGCGACGCCGAGGCCCTGATCGAGCTCGCCGCGGCCCTGCCCGAGGAGGCCCGGGGCGATCTGATGGACGCGGGCATCGCCGTCGGGGTGGCGGGAGGCGCGCCGGTCCAGTTCGTCGACGTCCACCCCCGGACCCCGGACCGGAAGGTGCGGCTGTTTCCCGAGGAGCTCGAACGGGAGAGCCCCGAAGGCATCTACCGGTACCGGCCCGACCCCGCGACCCGCGACTATCCGCTGGCCCTGATCTCTCCATCCACCGCGAAGACCGTCAACTCCACCCTCGGCGAGTTGCGCGGCCGGGTGGCCAACCTCGAGATGCACCCTGACGACGCCGAACCGCGCGGCCTCACCAACGGCGACACCGCACGCATCTTCAACGCCCTCGGCGAGGTCCACTGTCCGGTGACCCTGGATGCCGGCATGCGGCGGGGCACCGTCGGTCTGCCCAAGGGGCTCTGGCGGATGAGCACGCTCAACGGCGCGACCGCCAACGCCCTCGTCCCCGACGAGTTGACGGATATCGGCGGCGGCGCCGTCTTCAACGACGCCCGGGTGCAGGTGGCGCGCGTGGTCACCGCGACCCTGAAGCCGGACCAGGAGGCTCGGGCGACGCCGGACACCGATCGCGACACACCGATCCACTGACGAGTTCAACACTCACGCTTCCCGCGGCGCCGCCGGGGTCGCGGGCGCATGATCCGGGTGGACCAGCTCGGAGACCCGCCCGCCGGGCATCCGGACGGCCGCGAGCACCGCGACTCCGCTGACGATCGCAGTCAGCCCGAAGACCCGGTGGATCGCCCCGAGCATCCGGGCCGGCGTCGGATCACCGCCCGAGGCGAGCGTGGCGGCAATCACCGCGCCGAACAGGGCGACGCCCACCGCCCCGCCGATGCTGCGGGTGAACTGGCCGAACGACGTCGCCACCCCGAGATGCCGCCGTGCGACCACGCTCTGCATGGCGAGCACCAGCGAGAGCATCGCCATGCCCATGCCCATGCCGATCAGGGCGAGGTCCGCACGCAGCACCCAGCCGGGCGTGTCCGCCCCGATTGCGGTCAATCCGACGAAGCCGAGGGTGACCCCGCTCAGGCCGCCGAGCACCATCGGCCGGTAGCCGGTCCGGTGCACCAGGCGCCCCGCGATCACCGACACCACGACCCACCCGAGTACCAGCGGAGTGAGCGCCCGGCCGGCCTCGACCGCGCTGCCCCCCAGCCCCTCCTGCACCAGGAGCGGCACGTAGGAGATCGCGCTGAACATGGCCGCGCCGACGAGCAGTCCGATGCCCGCGATTGACGCCACCATCCGGTCCGCGAGCAGGTCCAGGGGCACCATCGGCTCGGCCGCCCCCCGCTCGACCCGCACCAGCCACCACCCGAATCCGACCGCGCCCGCGCAGGCGAGCCCCACCCACGCCCCGCGGCCGGCCACCCCGGCCTGCCCGACGGCGAGCATCAGCAGGGTGACCGCGGTCGCCAGCAGGGCCGCCCCCGCGTAGTCGACGGTGCGCCGGACGCCCGGCGCGGGGTCGCGGAGGGCGGCGCCCACCGCCACCGCGGCGAGGATGCCGAACGGGATGTTGAGATAGAACACCCAGCGCCAGGAGAGCAGCGCGGTGATGTAGCCGCCGGCGAGCGGGCCCGCGACGGAGGCGATTCCCCACACCGCGCTGAGCAGCCCCTGCGTCCGGCCCCGCTCCTCCAGCGTGTAGTGGTCGCCGATGATGCTCATCCCCAGGGGCATGAGACCGCCGGCGCCGAACCCCTGCAGCGTCCGGAACAGGATGAGCTCGGGCATCGAGCGCGCCGCGCCCGAGAGGGCGGAGCCCAGCAGGAAGATGCCGATGCACCACAGATAGAAGCGCCGGCGTCCGTACAGGTCCGAGAGCTTGCCCCACAAGGGGATCGAGACCGTCGACGCGAGCAGGTAGGCGGAGAAGACCCAGCTGTACCAGGCGAGCCCGCCGAGCTGGCCGGCGACCGTGGGCATCGCCGCCGCCACGACGGTCATCTCGATGGCCGCGAGGAAGGTTCCCCCCAGCACCCCGGCCGTCGCCACCGCCCGGCGGGCGCCCCGGATGGGTTCGTGATGGGTCATGCGCCGTCAATCCGTTCCAGCCCGGAAGTCGTCGCCGGCGGCCCCGACTGCCGCCCGACCAACCCGGCCGGGAGTCCGCACCATCCTGCAGCGCAGATCACCTGGGTGGCGAAGGGCCCCGGTCGTCCGCCGCCCCGCGACCCGCGGCGACCGCGCCGGACCCCCGCTCCAACCTTCCCATGTTACGATCCCGGGGACCGGCGCCGCCAGCGGGATTACCGCCATGCATGATTCCGACACCCCCGTCCGTACCGTCAAGTGCGCGAAGCTCCAGCAGGACCTGCCCGGGCTCGACGAGCCCCCCTGGCCCGGCGAGCTGGGCCAGCGCATCTACGAGCAGGTCTCGCTCGAGGCCTGGAGCCAGTGGGAAGAACGGATGAAGATGATCCTCAACGAGTACCGCCTCATGCCCTGGCAGAAGGAAGCCCAGGACCTGATGGCGAAGCACATGGAGGAGTTCTTCTTCGGCGAAGAGTCGGCGCCGCCCCCGGAGTTCGTCCCCACCCAGCAGAAGTGACGGTGCGAGCGGCGTCCGGCGCGGCGGAGCCGTACGACCGGCTCAGGACGTCGCCGGGCCGTCGAGGGCCGCCGCCTGTTCGGCGGACGACGCCGGAGTCGCGAGACTCACCACGATCAACGTGCCGATCGAGAGCGCCAGGGCCGGGTACGCGGTCTCCAGACCCAGGGGATAGGCGGGCGCTCCCTCGACGCTGCGCGCGAGCCCGGCGATCTCCCACGCGAGCGTCGTGACCATGCCGGCGAGAATCGACGCCACGCCTCCCGCGGGGGTCGCGCGGCGCCAGAGCAGCGCGGCGAGGAGCGCCGGGGTGATGCCCGCGCCGTACATGGTGTACGCCCACAGGGCCATCGCGAGGATGGTCGGAAAGAACTTGCCGGCCACGTAGCCGAACAGGCCCAGCGCCACAACGATGATCCGGGTGTAGAGGACGACCTGCGCCCCGGTGATCGACGGGTCGACGAAGCGCTGGTACACGTCCCGAATCAGGTTCGTCGCCGGCGTCAGCAGGAAGCTGTTCGCGGTCGAGACGATGATCGCGGCGGCCCCGCACACCAGGATCACCCCCATGAACCCCGGCAGCACGTCGGTCGCGACCCGGATGACGACCTCTTCCGACTGCCCCTCGGTCAGCCCCGGCAGGAGGGTGCTGGCGAACACCCCGGTCGAGTCGATGAGCGTCTCGACCACGATCGTCCCGACTATCCACCCGCCGACGGCGAGCCGGGCCGCCCGCTCGTCGCGGGCCGAGAAGAACTTCTGGTACATGTTCGCTTCGCCGAGCAGCAGGAACATCGTCGGCAGGAACAGGGCAAGGGACGCCTGCGGTCCCAGGTTGCCGAAAAGCGACACCTGATCGGGCCGGAGCGCCCCCAGCGCGGCGCCGAGCCCGCCCGCGTCGCCGACCATGAACGCGACGCCCAGCATCACCCCGAGGGTCATCAACAGGCCGTTGCCGACGTCCAGGTAGGCGATGGACAGCATGCCCGCGAGGGCCGTGAACACGACGCAGAACATCATCGTGATAAACGCGCCGGTATCCGGATCGATCCCCGCGACAGACGCCAGGAGTCGGCCGCCGCCCCGGAACTGATACGCCGCGATCGTCGAGTAGGCGAGCACCGTGGTGACCGTGCCCAGCACCCGCGCGGCCGGCCCGTACCGCAGCTCCAGGATGTCGGGCACCGTGTACTGCGCGATGCGGCGCACCCGCGGCGCGATGAAGAAGACGAGGGCGATGCCCACCCACGCGCCCGCGGACTGCCACAAAGCGGGGAAACCGGCCCGGTAGCCGAGCCCGGCCCCGGCGAAGAGGCTGCCCGACCCGATCCAGGTGGCGAGCAGCGTGAACACCAGCACCCGCGCCGGCAGGGCCCGGCCCGCCACGAGAAAGTCGTCGCCGGTCTGCACGCGCCGGCTGCGGTATGCGCCGACGAGCACGAGCACGGATAGGTACAGCAATACGGCCGTCAGCATGGGTGCGTCTCCGCCTGCATTATGTACCGACCCGCGAGGCGCAGCCCGCAAGGCGTCGCCTGCGGCTCCGCCGCCTTGCGGCGCCACCGCATCCGCCCGGGACCCGCGAGGCGCGGCGGGTACAGACCCCGAAGAGCGCCTCCGGCGGTGACGCTTGGCGCCCAGCCGGCCCGCCCGCTCGCCAAGTGTCCGTGTCTGCGACGCAGGCGTCCGGCTGGTATCCTCGGACCATGCCTCTCGACGAGTACCGCCGCAAGCGCGATTTCTCGAAGACCCCCGAGCCGCGCGGGGACCGCAGGCCGCGGGCGCGCCGGGGCGGCAAGCCGAGGGCGTTGTACTTCTGCGTGCAGAAGCACCTCGCCAGCCGCCTGCACTACGACCTGCGGCTCGAGCACGACGGCGCCCTGCTGTCGTGGGCGGTGCCCAAGGGGCCGTCTCTCGACCATCGGGACCGGCATCTGGCGGTGCAGACCGAGGACCATCCCCGCGACTACGGTGACTTCGAGGGGGTCATCCCGGAAGGCTACGGCCAGGGCGTCGTGATGCTGTGGGACTACGGCACCTGGCGACCGGAGGTCGACGACATCGACGAGGCGCTGCGCGCGGGCGATCTGAAGTTCACCCTCGACGGGTACAAGCTCAAGGGATCGTGGGTGCTCGTACGAACCCGCGACCGCTCCGACACCTCCCCCGCCCAGCGGGGGAAGAGCTGGCTGCTCATCAAGCACCGCGACTTCTGGTCCGGCCCCCTCGACATCACGACGTTCGCGCCTCTCAGCGTGAAGAGCGAGGGAGACTTCGACGACATCCTCGCCGCCGACCTGCCGGACGTGTGGGTGACGGGGCGACCGGGCACTGCGCCGGGCGGGGCGACCGGAAAGGCGTTGCGGGAGATCATCGAAAAGGCCGCGGCCAAGAAGCAGGCGCGCCACGAAGAAAACCAGGGCTAGAGGGCTCGCGGCAAGGTTGGTCGGGGCGACGCCGGCACCAGGGGGCGGCGACGGAGCGGAAGGCTGCGCGTATTGTCCCGGATTCTCCGGCGCCCGGTCCAGACGGCGCCCTCCGGCATCCGCCCGCCCCGATTCACGGGTACAATCATCGCGCGCATCCGTCAGGTCATGCCGCCGCTCATCGACATGCTGTTGCCGCAGTTCGACCGGGAGCTCGGAACCACCCGGCGTCTCCTCGAGGTCGTGCCGGAAGCGGATCTGCGGTGGGGACCCGGCGGCACGACCCGGACCGTCGCCGAGCTGATGACCCACCTGGCGGACATTCCCGCCTGGACCTCCGGCATCATGGACGAAGACGGCTACGATCTGGCGGAGGTGCGCGACCCGGCCCCCGTCACGTCGGTCGCGGCGGGGCTGGGCCGGTTCGACGCCGGTGTCGCGGGGGGGCGCCGCGCGCTCGCCGGACGCGTCGACGGCGAGCTGACGGAGGACTGGACCCTGCGGCGGCAGGGCCGGGTGCTGTTCTCCCTGCCGCGGATAGCGATGGTGCAGGTGCTGGTGCTGAACCACGTGGTCCATCACCGCGGCCAGCTCAGCGTCTATCTGCGCATGCGGGGGACGCGGGTCCCCCCGATCTACGGCCCCACCGCGGACGACCGGGAGCCCGCGGCGAAACCCCGACGATGACGAGAGCCATCACCTCGGGCGGCCCCGCCGCCCGCTACGTCGCCCATCCGCGCCTCCGGGGCGGACACCGCATGACCCTGTTCACCTGGGGCCGCACGCGGCACTTCCCCCGCCTGCCGCCGCCCGCACCCCGCTACTTCGACGTCGCCCCCGACGCGCGCGTGCTCGCCCACTGCCACTGGCAGCCGGAGCCCCGCCGCCACCCCACGCTGATCGCCCTGCACGGCCTCGAGGGCTCGAGCCAGGCGCACTACATGCGCGGCATCGCCGACAAGGCCCTTTCCGCGGGCATGAACGCGGTGCTGCTGAATCAGCGCAACTGCGGGGGCACGGAAGCGTTGTCGGCCGGGCTGTACCACTCGGGACTCTCCGCCGACCCGCGGGCGGTCATCGAGGAGCTGATCACGCTCGACCGGCTGCCGGCGATTGCGGTCGCCGGCTACTCGCTCGGGGGCAACGTCGCGGTACGTCTCGCCGGGGACTACGGGCCGGAGGCGCCGCCCCAGCTTCGGGCGATCGTCGCGGTCTCGCCCACCCTGCACCTGGGGATGTGCGTCGAGGCCCTCGAGCACCGGTCGAACCGCCTGTACCAGTGGAACTTCGTGCGCAACCTGAAGCGCCGCATGAAGAGGAAGGCCCGGGCGTGGCCGGGCCGCTTCGACCTGAGCCGGCTCGGTTCGGTGCGGACGGTGCGGGATTTCGATGAGCACTTCACGGCCCCCCACCACGGATTCCGGGACGCCGCCGACTACTACCATCGGGCGAGCAGCCTCCGGGTCGTCGACCGCGTGCGGGTGCCGACGCTCGTGGTGAGCGCCGACGACGACCCCTTCATCCCGTCGGAGCAGTTCGGCGACCCGGGCATCGCCGCGAACCCGCGAATCACCGTGCAGATCACGCCCCATGGCGGCCACTGCGGGTTCTATGCGCGCGCCGCGCCGGACTTCGACGGCTACTGGGCCGAACGGCGCGCCGTCGAGGCCGTGCGGGAACAAGTATCCGGATAACCCGGAAACCGTCTCCCGACGGCTCCGCTCGCCAACCAGCCCGGCCGAGTCCCCGCCGTTCCGCGCCGCCAGACTCCTGGCGCCCTCATCCCCCGACGGGCAGCGCCTCGACGAACTGCCGGGCGAACTCGGGTCCCTTCCCCTTGTCCTCGTGCTTGAAGTAGACGAATACCTCGCGGCAATGCCGGGTGCTCGCGGCAATCGTCTCCGCCCATCGGACGATGTCGTCCGGCCGATAGCCCTCGTCCCGCAATCGGAAGTAGGCGTAGTCCGCGGTCACCTCCATCGGCGTCCTCATCCGCTCGCTGTCGGCGATGCACAGCGCCAACCGCCGGGACCGCAACCGCTCGAACACCGCCGGGTCGTGCCAGGACGCATGACGGAACTCGAACGCGGCCCGCACGCCCGGCGGAAGCACCGCCAGGAAGTCGTCGAAGACCGGCAGGTCCTTCCTGAACGACGGCGGCAGTTGGAACAGCAGGACGCCGAGCTTCGGCCCCAGCGATTGCGCGGCCCCGCAGAACGCGCCGGTGGGGTCCCCGCTGTGGCGCAACCGGGCCTCGTGGGTGATGCGCCGCGGCGCCTTGAGAGTGAAGCGGAAGTGCTCGGGGGTCAGGTCCGACCACCCGGCCAGCAGCCGTTCGGTCGGCATGCGATAGAAGGTGTAGTTGATCTCGACGGTCGGCAGCCGCTCGGCGTAGAACGGCAGCATCTTCTTGGACGAGAACTTCTCGGGATAGAAGCTGCCCTTCCATTCCGAGTAGTTGTACCCGGACGTCCCGACGAGGATTCGCGGCCCCGCGGGTCGGCCGCCAGCCGGCCCGGCTCCGTCCGGTGCCGATACGGGTGTCTGCATCGGCGGAAGTCCTACCCGATGCGCTCGTTTGTCGGGTGCTCGAAGGCGGGAAGGCGTGGTTCTGGCCGGCGCCTCAGTCGAGATCGAAGTCGCGGGCAGGACGGGTGACGGGTTCCTCGCGAGCCCGCTCGAGGGCCTCGTCGAAACGCTTCGAGAGTACGTCGCCGCGGGTTCGCTCGTCGCTCACGGACTGCTGGAACAGGGCTTCGCGGCGGGCCGCCTCCTCCGCGAGAATCCGCTGGGCCTGGTCCAACTCGGGCTTGTCCTCGTTCGGGGGCTCCCGATGGTCCACGACCCGTTTCAGCTGCGAATCGACCGTCTGCACCGCGCCGCAGCACGGACAGACCACATCGAATTCCGACGACAGCAGCGTGGTCATGTGACGATACTCCAGCCGTCACCCTTCCTCTTCGTAGCCCTCTTCCTCCATCGGACTGATGCGAGTCGAAGGTCGCAGGGCCTCCCGATAGTCGTACACCGGAAGCCCCTGCACGTGCAACGAAAGGGTGCAGCCGGGCGCCTTCCGATCGACGACGACGGTGACGGGGCTGCCCTCCACCCCTTCGCGAAATGCGAGTCGACAGCCACAGGACAGCTCAGCGTGGACAAACCCTTTCAGCATCGACAACCCTCTATGCGGATCATACACCAGTCGAACGCCCGCGTCCCGCCGCCGTCCTGCCGACATCTGTGCCGACCGCCGCCGCGGGCCGGACCTCCCCGTCGGGCTACAGCAGATCCTCGATGTCCTTTTCGAATTCGTCCCGGGTCGCGATACCGACATGCGTGCGGCACACGGTGCCCTCGCGATCGATGAGGTATGTCATCGGCACGCCCCAGATCGGTCCGTACCCCTCCTGGAAGTCCTCTCGCCCCAGACCCACGAGCATCGGATAATTCACGTCGTACTCGTCGGCGAACGCCTGGATCTTGTCGACCGTGTCGTCAACCGACAGGCCGAGCACGACCAGCCCGTCGTCGGCGTACTGCTCGGCGAACTCGACGAACCAGGGCACCTCGATCTTGCAGGGGCCGCACCAGGTCGCCCAGAAGTTCAGCAGCACGACCTTGCCGCGCAGCGACTGGAAGTCGACGTCCTGCCCGTTGTGGTCCTGCAGCACGAAATCGTAGTTCGCCGGCTTGGCCCCCGCGTCGCACGCGGCGGCGACCGATTCGCCGGGAGCCGCGGCGCCGCCGACCGATTCGCCGGGAGCCGCGACGCTCGCGTGCGGGTGCGCATGGGACGACACGAGGCCGGCCGGCAGAGTGGACATCGCCAACGCCAGCGCAGCCGCACCCGCGACCATCCAACGCAACCTCATGATGACTCGCTCCTTCTCGTCCGGCCGCCGCCGGACCCGTGGCGACTGCGCGCCGCCTTCCCTCAATAGCGTCGCATATAGCGAGCGGACTTGTCCATGTCCTCTGTCGTGGTCGATCCATCGCCGACGGGAGACACCCCCGTCAGGCGCCCGCGGGGCAGTCCCGCACCGCGATCAGGCCGCCGGGTACCGGCCCGACCGGGCACGGGGAGGAGCACACCTGCCCGGCTGGAACCTCGTAGCAGCACCCCGGCCGAGAGGCCGCGACGACCGAAAATCGGGATCGAGGACGGCGTCGGCGGCCGGGCGCGGTTCTTGCTTGCGATAGGTCCCATACGAGGGATGCCGGAGGCCGCGTCACCGCGTTGCGGCTGCCCCGGCGCTACAGGTAAGATGGAATGGGTTCTGGCTGGCTCCCGCCACACGCCGCTGGCCACTCACGAGGTGAATCATGAGTTGCACCCCTTGCGGGCGCGCTATCCGAAGCCGCATGGTCTGCGCCGGCCTGATCGGTGCACTGGCCCTCGGCTGGACCGTCGATGCAATGGCCCAGGCCGCGACCCAGTTCAATCCGTACTACGGCAAGAACCGTGTCAAGTACGACGACTTCCAGTGGCACATCTACACCACCGACCACTTCGAGATCTTCTACTACCCCGAGGTGGAAGAGCACCTGGAGCGCATCGCGAGCTACGCCGAGAGCACGTACGCCCAGGTCAGCGCCGACTTGACCCACGACCTCGCGAACCTCGTTCCGCTCGTCATCTTCAAGACGCACAGTGAGTTCGAGCAGCAGAACATCATTCCGGGCGCGGTGTCCGACGGCGTTGGCGCCTTCGCCGAACCCTTCCGGCAGCGCATCGTGCTCCCCATCGACGAGCCGCCGGACCAGCTCTATCGGCTGATCGCCCACGAGCTGACGCACCAGTTCGCATTCGACATCATTCCCCGGTCGGTCATCCGGCGCAGCATCCCGTTGTGGGTGGACGAGGGACTGGCCGACTACATGGGCGGCGTGTGGCGCCCCCTCGACCTGATGACGGTCCGCGACGCCGCCCTCTCGGACACCCTGCCGCAGATGAGCGACTTCCGGGGCGGCGGGATCAACGCGAGCCCGCGACTGGTCTACAACCTCGGACACGCCGCCTTCGAGTTCATCGAAGAGCGCTGGGGCATGGCCGGGGTCCGGGAGTTCCTGTTCTCGCTGCGGAAGTCGGTGATCGGCGGCGAGAGCGACATCTACGAAGACGCGTTCAACATCCCCGCCGAGGAATTCGACATCGAGTTCGAGTCGTATATCCGGCGGCGGTTCCAGGCCTTCCGCGACAAGGAACGGCCCGACGACTACGGCCGCGACCTGGCCCCGGACCCGTTCGAGACGCGGTATCTGGCGGTCTACTCGATCGAACCGTCGCCGACCGGGGACCTCCTGGCCGCCTATGCGGTCAATCGCAAGGACCGGGAGATCGACATCATCCTGCTGTCGAGCGAGGACGGCGAGGTGGTGGGCAACCTGACCGCGGGCTTCAACCAGGAGCTCGGGTTCGAGTCGATTCAGCTTCCCGGCGCCCGGTGGAACGCGGTGCCCTGGATGTCCTGGTCGGGGGTCGACGACCGCCTGGCGTACTTCGTTCGCAAGGGAAAGTACCGGTCGCTGATGCTCCAGAACGTCGTGACCCGGGAAACCGAGGAGATGATTGACCTCCCGACGGTCGACGCGCCGGAATCACCGGACTTCTCGCCGGACGGACGCCATGTCGTTTTCTCGGCCCTGCAGCACGCGGTGGGCGACATCTATCTCCTGGATCTGGAGACCCGGGAGGTCACGAACCTGACGGAAGACGAGTTCGCGGACTATGCCCCGACGTTCTCGCCCGACGGCTCCTACCTCGTCTACGTGGCGCGCATCAGCGGCAACAACAAGCTGTTCAAGCTCGACCTCGCCACCCGAGAAAAGACGCAGTTGACGTTCGGCACGTTCAGCGAGGCGAGCGCCCAGTTCCTCGACGAGAACACCCTGGTCTTCGCTTCGACCGCCACCGACCCGCTGGCTCCGGTGGACCCGGACGTCGCCGCGAACGCCGACATCTTCAACGTGTGGACGCTCGACCTGAACAACGGCGAGCTCCGCCAGTACACCGACACCGCGACCGGCAACGTCTCGACCATCATTCTCCCGGGCGACCCGCAGCCGCGCATCGCCTTCGTCACGTATTTCAAGGGCGAGTACGGAATCCATACCGTCGAGCGGAACGAGCCGCTGTACACCGCGTTCACGTCGGACTTCGGCGCTCCCGGTCCCAACATCGACTTCCAGGCGCCGTTGACCCACACCCTCGTGACGGCCAACAACCGGCGAAAGGGTCGGTTCGAGAAGATGTTCCTCGACGGGACCCCGCCCATCAACGTCGGCATGACCAACAGCGGCGACTTTCTCGGCGGCACCGCCATCTCGTTCACCGACGTTCTCGGCGACCAGAGCTTCAGCCTCTTCGCCTACTCCATCGCCCAGTACAGGACCTTCTCGGGCTCGTACTTCAACCTCAGCGGACGGTTTCAGTTCGCGCTGCAGGGATTCTCGCAGGAGATGTTCTTCTATGGCGCGGCCGGATTCTACGCCCCGTCGCTCGCCTTCCTCAGCCGTGACGAGGCGCTGGCGGTGCAGACGGTACGCGGCGGAAGCGCCTTCGGCATCTACCCGATCGACCGCTACCGCCGCATCGAGCTGAACGGCGGGATGTTCCATACCAACGAGCGGTTCAACGATCCGTTTCTCCAGCAGCAATCCGATCAGTACCAGCAGCAGCAATTCGGCACGAGACTGTTCCGTAGCGGTTCGCAGATACCGATGGGGGCCACGTTCATCCAGGAAACCACCGTCTTCCGCGAGTTCGGACCGGTATCCGGCAACACCATGCGCTTCGCCTTCCAGTATGCGCCGACGATCGGGAACACGTTTCTCGGCAAGCAGACCCTCGACGCCGACGCCCGGTACTACAAGCGGATCGGAGAAACCGGCGTATTCGCGCTGCGCGGCCGTGCCTTCAAGAGCCTGGGGGATTTCCCCGACTTTCTCTACTTCGGCGGAAACTCGGAGATGCGGGGCTACGAGTACCTGGAGTTCATCGGCCACGACGCCGCATTCTTCAACGCCGAGCTGCGCTTTCCCCTGATCGAGGCGATGCTGACCCCGATCGGCCTGATGGGAGGCATCCGCGGGTCCTTCTTCTTCAACGTGGGTGGAGCCAGCCTGAACAACCAGCCGTTCACGTGGTTCGCCCGGGGCAACGACGTGGTAACCCCGACCATCGGTTTCGGTCAGAACCCCTTGACCGGCGAGTACTTCGAAGTGTTCGGCGACGAGGCGCCGGTGTCCGGATTCAGACTCGTGGACGGCCGGGCCTCCTATGGCATGGGCCTGATGACGTCGATCATCGGCATCCCTTTCCACTTCGACTGGTCCTGGCGCACGCTGTTCAACGAGGACTGGGAGAACATTCTCTTCGCCGCCCGGGGGGGAAGCGCGGCCTTTCGCAATCCGCGTTTCGACTTCTGGATCGGGTACGACTTCTGAGCCGAGAGGGGGCCGCCCCGGTCGCAGGCCGGAGCGGCCCCGTTCGCCGGCTGCCCAAGCCGGGCTCGACACAGCAGGGAACCGGCCGAACCCGATCAGGGACGCGTCAACCGCATCGCCTGTCAGGGTCAGACTGGTTACCAAACCAGGCTGGGCGCAGAGGGAACGACCCGAACCTCAGTCAAAGGCGCGTCCAACCGCATTGGCTGCTCAAGCCGGACTTGGACGTCGAAGGAACGCCCCGACCTCGATCAGAGACGCGTCAACCGCATTTCGCTGCGGCCCAGATCGAGCACGACCCGATAGTTGCGGAGGAAATGGTGGCCGACGGTGCCGCCGATGTGGAAGCCCAGCAAGGCGCTGGGACGGTGCAGGTTCAACACCACCACGGAGTAGTTGGGATACAGCAGCTGGTCGAATGCGAGTGAAGTACCCGGTCGCAGATACGCCTGCTCGTCCCAACCCGACGTTCCGTACACGTTGACCGGCACCCGCCGCACTTCGAGCGGCGGCAGGAGGTTCGCGGTGCCGCGGCTGATAGAGATGACCTCGCCGCCGGTGTCGACCACGAAGCTCCGGGGAATCCGATCGTTGATGATTCCGCGCACCACCGCGAGCCGGTGCTGCCTGAGCGGCATCGAGACATCGAACGGCTCGTCCGGCAGCTCTTCACCGACGGTGACTTCCCTGCGTGCGTAGTCGACGATCATCGACAAGCCGACCGCGAGCGGCGAGAACGCTTCCGACTCCGGCGTCGGCAGACCGCCGAGCGGGGGGCTCTTGATCAGCGCGGGCAGATTCCGGATGCCGAGGGAGCCGAACTCGAGCGACTCCAGGCGGCCGGCCTGCAAGCCTCGAAAACCGATTTCGCCGACGCCGGCGGTCAGGGTCGTGCTGATCGGACGCACGCCCAGCTGCTGGGCGACGCGCTGGGACAACACCGTCTTCTCGGCGCCGGTGTCCATGACGAAGTCGACGATGTCCCCGCCGTTGACCCGCCCCTGGACGATCACCTTCTCGTCGACCAATCTGAACGGAATCGTATGGAGCCGGCCCGGCGCCGTCATCTCGATCGCGGGGCGATCTCCGAACGACCGCAGGAACTGCACCTCGGCCCGCGCCCAGTCGGCCTTCTCGGTGTCGATCCAGTCGGGAAGCAGCTCCGCGTATCGCTCGTAGGCATCGGCGGCGTCCCCGAACCGACGCATGCGCTGATGGATGTACCCCAGCGTGTGATGCGCGGCGGGCGAGTCGGGAGTCGCCTCGAGGGACGCCTGGACCCAATCGAGGGCATCGTCGTACTGCTGGCGCGTCGTCAGGCACCTGCCCACGCCGTGACGAGCGGCGGCGGACCCCGGGTCCAGGGCCAGCGCGTCACGATACAGCTGCTCGGCCTCGTCGAACAATCCGCCGCCCCACAGGGCGTCGCCGACCAGGGCCGTGGCCTCCGCATCGGTCGGGGCGAGCTCTCGCAGAACCTGCGCCTCGATCTGCGCGCGCGTGAACTCGGCGACCGGCAGCAGCGCCTTCAACATGCCGGTGGTGGACCGCACGCGCTGTTCGTCGGTGGCCCCCTCCTGCGCCTCCTCGAAAACGCGAATCGCCTCCCAGTACCGCTGGTCGTCGAGCAGCAGATTGCCGAGCTGAATGCGGGTCTCGACCCGCGACGCGGTCGGCGCCGACTGCGCGCCGAGAACGACGGACAGAGCCGTCAATGCCGCCACGACGACCAGGGCACGCGACGCGAGTCTCATATCACCTCCAACCCGGGGGCGGCAGAACAGCGCCTGGCATGCAGAGAGGGCCGTCCCGCGGCGCCTGGCGCCTAGCGTGTGTACTGCTCGATCGCGACGCCGTCGTACATCTCGTCGACGCGCAGAATCTGCTTCTGGCGGTCGTAGCTGCCGAGCTCGTAGTCCTCGCTCATGATCAGCGCCTTGACCGGCTTGGTCGGGCACACCTCCGAGCACAGACCACAGAAGCTGCAACGGGACAGATTGAAATCGAAGAAGTCCAGCACCTTGATCTTGTGACCGGGCTCCCGGTGTCCACCCAGGAAGATGAGCTCGTCGGGGCAGACCTTGGCGCACTGATCGCAGACGATGCAGGTCTGAGCGCCCGTCTCCGGCTCGACCTGCAGCCTGAGCACGCCCCGGAAGCGAGGTGCGACGGGACGCCGCTCCGCCGGATACTGAAAGGTGAAGGCGGGTTGCGGGGTGTACTTGAGCGTGACCAGCAGCCCCTTGATCAGATCGACCAGGAACACCATCCGAAAGAACTTCGACAACTGCTGCACGGCCGCTACCCCCGGTCCTCGACCAGAATCGGATCGGTCTGTCCAACCATGACGACCCGTTCCTTCCGCAACACCGTATTCTCTCGCCGAATCTTGTCCTGGAGGCGCAACAGCCCATATAGAAGCGCCTCGGGACGGGGTGGACATCCCGACACGTAGACGTCGACCGGCACCACCTTGTCCACGCCCTGCAACACCGAATAGGTGGGGAACGGCCCGCCCGCGTTCGAACAGCTCCCCATCGAGATGACCCACTTGGGTTCGGGCATCTGATCGTAGAGCCGCCGCAGCACCGGGGCCATCTTCTTGGTCACGGTGCCGGCGACGATCATCAGGTCGGCCTGTCGAGGCGACGCGCGGAAGACCTCCGCTCCGAACCGGGCGATGTCGAACCGGGATGCCGACGTGGCCATCATCTCGATCGCGCAGCAGGCCAGCCCGAATCCCATCGGCCACAACGAGGACTGGCGCGCCCAGTTGAGCACCTTGTCGAGATTCGTGGTGATGAAGTTGTCTTCGAAACGATGGTCAATCAAACCCATGATGGGAGGCTCGCTCGGTCTACTTGCCTTCGTACCAGTCGGCGTTGGTCTCGATGAAGCTCTCCCACTGATCGGGCACTTCATCGTTGGCGAATATCGCCTCGACCGGGCACGCCGGCACGCAGGCGCCGCAATCGATGCACTCTTCCGGATGAATATAGAGCATCGTCTCGGCTTCGAACTCTTCCTCGTCCTTGCGCGGGTGGATACAGTCCACGGGACACACGTCCACGCAGGCGGTGTCCTTGGTCCCGACGCAGGGTTCACAAATGCTGTACGCCATCGACTCCTCCGTGTCGTTCACCGGCCGCGCACCGTGGCTCACGGACTGATCGGCCGACGTTGAGAGTGTCAGTGTGAGTGCCGGTTCGCATCCCGGCCTGACGGTGCCTTTCATCAACCAACAATACGGCGCCGCGTCCTGTCTCGCCGGCCCGTCCGTCCCGCTCCCCGGACCTGCGAACCGCCTCCGACATCGAGGTTGCCCGAGCGACCGGACCGGAGCATCGTCCAGACGGGCGACGCGACGGTGCCCAAGCAGCACCGGCGCCAGTTTACACGATTTTCGCTCGCCCGGCGAATGCAACTCCCGGCGTCCCGCTCGCCCGGCAGCGGCGGCCGGCCGCTACCCACGCAGGGGTGCTCCCCGGCGCACCCCGACCGGCATCGCGCGAGCAAGGGTCGGGACGCTCCCTGCTCCGCGTCCCCCCCACACCGGGGCGTCGTCCCGGGCGCCCGTACCCGCCATTCGCCGCGGGCCGTCGGACCAGCTCGGCGTTGCGCCGGATCGCGGCGACGCGCTACCATCCGCGGGCATGGCGACCCTGGACGACGGACAAGCGCCCCCCGCCGCCGTACCGGCGACTTTCTTCCGGGGACGCCGGGTCCGCCCCGAACCGGCGCCGGCCGGGGCCAAACCCGGTTGGCTGCGGGTGCGTGCGCCCGGCAGCGCGGGCTACCGGCGCCTCAAGCGACTGGTCCGCGAGCAGGGGCTGCACACGGTCTGCGAAGAGGCCAACTGCCCGAACATCGGGGAGTGTTGGCATCACGGAACCGCGACCTTCATGATCCTGGGCGGCGTCTGCACGCGGGCCTGCGCCTACTGCAACGTCGAGCACGGCCGCCCCGGCCCGGTCGACCCGGCGGAACCGGCTCGCGTCGCCGAAGCGGTGCGGACCCTCGATCTCGAGCACGCGGTCATCACGTCGGTCGACCGGGACGATCTCGAGGACGGGGGCGCCGGGGTCTTCGCCGACACGATCACCGCAATCCGCTCCCTGTCGCCGGCCTGCCGGATCGAGACCCTGGTACCGGATTTCGGCGGGAGCTCCGCCGACCTCGACGTCGTGCTGGCGGCGAGACCGGACGTCCTGAACCACAATCTGGAAACGGTCCGCGGGCAGTACCGCAGGGCGCGCCCCGGCGGGAGCTACGACCGCGCCCTCCGGCTTCTGGAGCACGCCCGGCGTCACCGCCCCGCCGTCGCGACGAAATCGGGGATCATGGTGGGCCTGGGCGAGTCCCGGGACGAGCTCGTCGCGGCGCTGGCCGACTTGCGGCGGGCAGGATGCGACATATTGACGATCGGACAGTATCTGCGGCCGTCGCTCGCCCACCTGCCGGTCGCCCGCTACTATCACCCCGACGAGTTCGCGGCCCTCAAGCAGGTGGCGGTGACCCTCGGCTTCGCGTACGTGGAATCCGGGCCGCTGGTGCGCAGCTCCTACCACGCCCATGAGCAGGCGGACGCCATTGCCGCGGCGAGCCGCGTCACCGGATAGCGCCCGGGGGCCCGCGGTGAGGCCCTGCGCGGCGTCGACCCCCGCAGGGCGCCCGGCCGGCGAGACGCGACGGAGCAGTCACTGCCGCCGCTTCGGCCGGTAGACGTGGGTGCTCTGGCCGAAGAACACCTCCGCCGACTCCATCAACGTCTCGGACAGGGTCGGATGGGGATGGATGCACAGGCGCAGATCCGACGCGCTGGCCCCCATCTCGATGGCCACCACGCCTTCCGCGATCAGTTCGCCCGCTCCGCTTCCCGCGATGCCGACCCCCAGGATCTCTTCCGATTCCGGATCGATGACGAGCTTGGTCACCCCGGCCGGCCGGTCGAGGGTGACCGCGCGCCCTGAGGCGCCCCAGGGGTATTTCGCCACCGCCACCGCCCGTCCCTCCGCCCGGGCCTGCGTCTCGGTCAGACCGCACCAGGCGACCTCCGGATCCGTGAAGACCACCGCCGGAATCGCCGCCGGCTCGAACACCCCCTTGTGCCCCGCGATCGCCTCGACCGCGGTTCGCGCCTCGTGGCTGGCCTTGTGCGCGAGCATCGGCTCGCCGACGAGGTCGCCGATCGCAAAAATCGTCGGCTCGGCGGTCCGGCGCTGGCCGTCGACCACCACGAACCCCCGCGGGCCGCGGCGCACCGCGGTCCGGTCCAGGCCGGGAACCTCCGAGTTCGGCACTCGGCCTGCCGCCACCAGGACCCGGTCGAACCGCCGCGCCGACTCGCCGGCCGCCCCCTGCAACGTCACCGCGACGCCGCGCCGTCCTCGGCCAGCGCCGTCACCGTCGTCTCCAGCAGCACCGCCTCGCACACCGAGGCGAGCCGGCGCGCCACGACCGCCACGAGGTCGCGGTCGGCCCCCGGCAGCAGCCCGGCGGTCATCTCGACCACCGTCACCTTCGAACCGAGGGCGGCATAGACCGACCCCAGCTCCAGCCCGATATAGCCGCCGCCAACCACGAGCAGGGACCCCGGCACCGACGGGATCTCCAGGGCCCGGGTCGAATCCCAGACGCGGTCGCTGGCCAGAGACAGCGCGGCGGGCACCGCCGGTCTCGACCCGGTGGCGAGAATCGCATGATCGAAGGTCAACGCCGTGACCCCGCCGTCCGGCCCCGTCACGCGCAGCGACGTGGGTCCGGAAAGCTCCGCCCGGCCCTGGAGGTAGGTCACCCCGCGCTGGGTCGAGAGCTGGCCCAGGCCTCCCGTCAACCGCGCCACCGACTGGTCCTTCCAGCTCCGCAGCCGGTCGACGTCCAGCGTCGGCTCGCCGAAGTCGACGCCCCAGTTGCGGGCTTCGCGGGCCTCGGTCACCACCTTCGCCACGTGCAGCAGCGCCTTCGACGGCATGCATCCCCGATACAGGCACACCCCCCCGGGGTTGGGAGCCTCGTCGATCAGGGTCACCCCCATGCCCAGGTCGGCGGCCAGAAACGCGGCGGCATACCCGCCCGGCCCCCCGCCGACTACCGCCAACTGCGTCGAACTCGTCATGTACACTCCTGGCGCCGGCGCACCCGATGCCCCGGAAACCGGCCCGGACCACGCCCCGGACGGCCGTCTACCAGTGTAGCAATCTCCGCGCCTTGCCTCGGCCCGACCGACCGTTCCATGATGGTAGCGATCCGGACGGACACGGGAGGTACCAGAATGACCATGACGCGGAGACCGTTCGGCGCCGGTATCGTCCTGCTGGCGGCCACCGTCGCCGGAGTCTGTGCTCTGACCGTGACGTCGGCCGCCGCGGGCGGCCAGGGAACCACGATGACGCGATTGTTCGCACCGGTCGACATCGGAGCGGATCTGTCCACGCTGCCCGATTCGGAGCGCCAGGCGCTGAGCCGCATCATCGATGCGGCCCGCGTGATGGACGCGATCTTTCTGCAGCAGGTCTGGGCCGGCAATCCCGCGATGCTGCTCTCGCTGCTGAACGACCGGAGCGCCGCGGGACGGGCCGCGCTCGACTTCTTCCTGCTCAACAAGGGCCCGTGGTCGCGCATCGACGACGACCGGCCGTTCGTTGCCGGTGCGCCCCCCAAGCCCGAAGGCGCCAACTTCTACCCGGCCGGCGCGACCCGGGCCGAGGTCGCGGCGTGGCTGGACCGGCTCGAGGGCCCGGCCCGCGCCGCCGCCACGGGGTTCTTCACGACCATCCGCCGCGATCCGGCCGGCGGACTCACCAGCCTGCCCTACAGCGTGGAGTATCAGGGTCCGCTCGCCATCGCCGCCGGGCACTTGCGCGCCGCCGCCCGCGCGACCGCGCAACCGACGTTGCGGCGCTATCTGGAAAGCCGCGCCGCCGCGTTCGCGACCAACGACTACTACGACAGCGACGTGGCGTGGATGGAGCTCGACTCGACGATCGAGCCGACCATCGGGCCCTACGAGGTCTACGAGGACGAGTGGTTCAACTACAAGGCGGCGTTCGAGGCCTTCGTCACCATTCGCGACTCTGCGGAAACGGCCATGCTGGACCGCTTCGGCGCCCACCTCCAGGGACTGGAGGACACGCTGCCGATCGACCCGCGGTTCCGGAATCCGGCCCTCGGAGGGCTCGCCCCGATTCGCGTCGTCAACGTCGTCTTCACCGCCGGCGACGCGAACAGCGGGGTGCAGACGGCGGCCTTCAATCTGCCCAACGACGAGCGGGTGGTTCGCGAGAAGGGCTCGAAGCGGGTCATGCTGAAGAACGTGCAGGAAGCCAAGTTCCAGCACGTCCTGACGCCGATCTCGGAGGTCACGTTGCGGCCGGCCGAACGGGCGGAGGTCTCGTTCGAGGCGTTCTTCACCCACATCCTGATGCACGAGCTGATGCACGGGCTGGGTCCCGGCACCATCACCGTCGACGGCCGGCAGACCACCGTGCGGCAGGAGCTCAGGGAGACCTACAGCACCCTCGAAGAAGCCAAGGCGGACATCGCGGGCCTCTGGGCCATGCACCAGCTGATCGATCGGGGGGTCGTCGACCGCTCGCTGGAACGCAGCATGTACACCACGTTCCTCGCCTCGACGTTCCGCTCGATCCGTTTCGGCATCAACGAGGCGCACGGCCGCGGGGTCGCCGTTCAACTCAACACGTTCCTCGACGCCGGCGCGGTGACCGTCGATTCCGACGGACGCTTCGCGATCGACCACGGCCGCATCCGCGAGACCGTCGAGGCCCTGACCCGCGAGCTCATGACGGTACAGGCCACCGGCGACTTCGACGCCGCGCAGCAGATTCTGGAAACCCGGGGAATCGTGGCCCCGGCCGTGCAACGGGCGCTGGATCGGCTGGAGCACATCCCGATCGACATCCAGCCTCGCTTCGTCACCGCGGAAGCGCTGGCCGCGGCCGCGCCCTGAACGGACGCATTGCCGTTCGAATGCAGCGGGGCTTTTCGCCGCGGGCTGCTAAGATCGCATCATGCCGTTACCGGAACGTCTGGGAGAGCTTCGCGAGGCGGTCGACGCCGGCCGCCTGCCGCATCGCAGCGTCAAGCTGGAAATGCGGGAGAATCTGGCGCGCCGGCTGGGCGAGCGGGGGCCGCTGTTCCCGGGCATCGTCGGCTACGACGAGTCGGTGATTCCGCAGATCGTCAACGCGATCCTGTCGCAGCACGACTTCGTGCTGCTGGGCCTGCGGGGACAGGCCAAGACCCGCCTGCTGCGCGCCCTGGTCTCCCTGCTCGACGAGGCGGTGGCGGTGATGCCGGGATGCCAGATCAACGACGATCCGCTCGCGCCGCTGTGCCGCGCCTGCCGCACGCAGGTGTCCGAGAGCGGCGACGATCTCCCGATCGCCTGGCTTCCTCGGGAACGCCGGCTGGTGGAGAAGCTGGCGACGCCGGACGTCACCATCGCCGACATGATCGGCGACGTCGACCCCATCAAGGCGGCCCGCGCCGGGCTCGAGCTGTCGGACGAGCTCACCATGCACTACGGGCTGCTTCCGCGAGCCCACCGCAGCATTTTCGCCATCAACGAGCTGCCGGACCTCGCCGGCAAGATTCAGGTCGGCCTGTTCAACATCCTCCAGGAGGGCGACGTCCAGATCAAGGGCTATCCGCTCCGGTTGCCGCTGGACGTGGTCATGACGTTCACCGCGAATCCGGAGGACTATACGGCCCGCGGCAAGATCGTCACCCCGCTGAAGGACCGCATCGGCTCCGAGATTCGCACCCACTATCCGGAAACCCGCCAGGCCGGCATGCTGATCACGAGCCAGGAAGCGTGGACGGCGCGGTCCGGCGACTCGACCGGGACGGCGCGCATCCCGCCGTACATCGGCGAGATCGTCGAAGAGGTGGCGTTCGTCGCCCGGAGCCACGCCAAGATCGACAAGCGTTCCGGTGTGAGCCAACGCATGCCGATCACTTGCCTCGAGAATGCGGTGTCGAACGCGGAACGGCGGGCGCTGATCAACGTCGAGCCCACCGTTGCGGTGCGCATCGCCGATGTCTACGCCGCCCTGCCCTCGATTACCGGCAAGTTCGAGCTGGAGTACGAGGGCGAGCTCCGAGGCGCCGACCAGGTGGCCCGCGACGTGATTCGCACCGCGGTGGCGCGGGTGTTCGAAGGGTGGTTCAGCACCGTCGACAGCGGCGCGGTGGTCGAGTGGTTCGACCTCGGGGGCACCCTGGACCTCGGCGACGCGACCTCTGCCGCCGAGCTCCTCGAGCAGACCGGCCAGATCCACGGCTTGCTCGAGCTGGCCGGCCATCTCCGGGTCGATCCGGACGAGCCGGCGCCGGTGCTCGCCTCCGCCGTCGAGTTCATCATCGAAGGGCTGTACGCACAGAAGAAGATCAGCCGGAACGACACGTGGCAGTACAGTGCGGTCAAGGCCCCACGAAGGCCGGCCATGACCCCCGAGCAGGCGTTCGAGACCGATATCCGCGTCCCGCCGGGCAAGAAGAAGTACTACAACTAGGACGACCTGCCCGAGGGCAGGAGCTCCGTGCGCCGCCGACCATGAAATATCGATACACCCGTTACACCGGCGAGGATCTCGACGGGATCGATATCGAAGAGCTGGTGTCGAAGCTCTCGCGCCTGCTCCTCGACAGCGGTTTCGGCAGCCCTTCGGGCGACCCGGACGATCCGGACGCGGACGACGATCAGCGTTCCGAACAGGCGCTGCGCGACGCGATCCTCGAAGCGCTGCTCAACGGCGGGATCCTCTCCGACGAGACGATCCTGCGTCTCCTGGGCGACGCGGCGGATGCGGACGGCGACGGCGCGTCGCGTCTGGAGGCGCTCATCGATCGGCTCATCGACCAGATGGCGCAACAGGGCTACATCACCCGCCACCCGGACCTCGAGGCGGCGGCCCGCGATCGAGAGGGCCGGGGCGACGGCGACGGGTCCACGCCACCCATGCGGTTCGAGGTCACCGACAAGGGACTCGATTTTCTGGGGTACCGCGCCTTGCGGGATCTGCTCGGGTCGGTGGGCCACAGCAGCATCGGCAGGCACGATACGCGCGACTTCGCGACCGGCGTGGAAGCCGGCGGGGCGTCCAAGCCGTACGAGTTCGGCGACACCATGAACCTGGACGCCACCGCGACGATCCTGAACGCCGTCAACCGGATGGGGCCGGCGGCCATCGCCGGTCCCGGCGTCGACATCCAGTATCCGGATCTCATGGTGGCCCAGGGCGAGTACCAGAGCGCCTGCGCCACCGTCCTCATGCTCGACTGCAGCCACAGCATGATCCTCTATGGGGAGGACCGGTTCACGCCGGCCAAGCAGGTCGCTCTGGCCCTCGCGAACCTCATTCGCCGCCAGTATCCCGGCGACACGTTGCGGGTCGTCCTGTTTCACGATTCGGCGGAAGAGATCCCCCTTCGCCAACTGGCGCGGGCGCGGGTCGGCCCCCACTACACCAATACCCGCGAGGGCCTCCGGCTGGCCCGCCGCCTGCTCGAGCGGCAGCCCTGCGAGATGCGCCAGATCGTGATGATCACCGACGGCAAGCCGTCGGCTCTGACCCGTCCCGACGGACGGATCTACCGCAATGCCTTCGGCCTCGACCCCTGGGTCATCTCGGAGACGTTCGCCGAGGTCGCCACGTGCCGCAAGGCCGGCATTCTGATCAACACCTTCATGCTCGCGCGCGACTACGAGCTCGTCAGCTTCGTCAAGCGGGTGACCGCGATCTGTCACGGCAAGGCGTATTTCACGACCCCGCGTACGCTGGGCCGCTACGTCCTGATGGATTTTCTCGACAAGAAGACCCGGACCGTGCATTGACGGCGTCCAGCCATGATGCTGCCTTCGACCATCCCGATCTTTCCGTTGCCCAACGTCGTCCTGTTTCCGTCGGTGTTCCTGCCCCTGCACATCTTCGAACCGCGTTATCGCAAGATGCTGGCCGACGCCTTGTCGGGGGATCGCATCGTCGGCATGGTGCTCCTCAAGGGCGCACGCGACCCCGGCGAAGAGCCGCCGCCGGTCTACGACATCGGATGCGCCGGACTGATCAGCCATGCCGAAGGCCTGCCGGACGGCCGCTCCAACATCATTCTGCGGGGCATCGAGCGCTTCCGGATCGCCCTGGAGGTCGGCGGCCGGCCATACCGGCGGGCGCAGGTCGCCGCCCTGCCGGAAACCGACTCCGACGGCATCCGTGACGAGCTCCATCGGTCGCGAGCCCGCCTCGACCCCCTCCTCGCCGGCCAGTTCGAGAATGCGGGATGGCGCCGGATGGTGCCGGCGGACATGGGCGACGGCGATCTCGTCAACACGCTGGCGCAGTACCTCGACCTGGAACCGGTCGAGAAGCAGGCGCTCCTCGAGCAGAACGACATCGCCGGCCGCTCGCGCGCCTTGATCGACCTGATGGAGATGCACGCGTTCACCACGGGGTCGGGCCGCCTCGGGTTGCAATAGGTCGACGCCCCGGTCCGGCTCGTTGGCAACCGGACCGGGATGCCGACCGCCGGCCCCGCGTCCGGCCGGGCCGTACGCCGGCTGGACCCGCGGGACGCTATCGCAAGTCCGCCGTTCTCCGCCAGTGCGCGCTGGTCCACACCTCGATCCGGAGCAGGGCCAGCACCGTCACGACCTCGAGGCGGCCGATCCACATGGCGGCGGTCAGGGTCAGCTTGGCCACGGGGTGCAGGTCGCCGTAGCTCGCCAGCGGCCCGACCTCGCCGAACCCCGGCCCGATGTTGCCGAGGGTCGCGGCGGTGGCCGTGATCGCGGTCTCGAGGTCGGACCCGAGCTCGATGACCACCGCCACGCAGGCCGCGAACGTAACCGCGTAGAAGACGAAGAAGACGAGGACGGAGCGGATGACGACCTCGGGCACCACCCTGCCGCCGAGCTTCACCGGCATCACGCCGCGCGGGTGGACGGTGCGCCGGAGCTCGACCGCGGTGAACCGGCCCGCCAGCATGTGCCGGAGCACCTTGGGTCCTCCCGCCGCCGACCCCGCGCAGCCGCCGATGAACATCATCGCGAGCAGCACCACCTTGGCCTGATCGCCCCACTGCGCGAAGTCGGCGCTGGAGAAACCGGTGGTGGTCAAGATGGACAGCACCTGGAACAGCGCCGTGCGCGCCGGGGTGCCGCCGCCCTCGACCCGCCACAGCAGCAGCGCGAGGAGAGAGGCGGCGGCGACGACGATGCCGGCGTACACCCGGAACTCGTCGTCGCGGAGCAACACCCCCGGACCGCGGCTGAGGGCCCGGAACTGCAGCGCGAAGTTCGCGCCGGCGAGGAACATGAAGACGCAGAGGATCCACTCGACGGCGGCGCTGTCGTAGCCCAGGATCGACTGCGGGTGGGAGGAGAAGCCGCCGGCCGAGAGCGTCGTCATCGCGTGGCAGACGGCGTCGAAGAGGGGCATGCCGGCCAGGAACAGCGCCATCGCCGCCGCCGACGTCAGGCCGGCATAGAGGTACCAGAGGGTGGCGGCGGTCCGGCGGATGTGCGGCCCGAGCTTCTCTTCCGCCGGGCCGGGCACCTCGGTGAAGAACAGCTGGCGGACCCCGTCGGCGAGCCGCGGCAGGATCGCGACGACGAGAGCGATGACGCCCATGCCGCCGAGCCATTGCGTCAGCGACCGCCAGAAGAACAGCCCCCGGCCGAACGCCTCGAAGTCGGTGAGAATGGTCGCGCCCGTGGTGGTGATGCCCGACATCGCCTCGAAGAGCGCGTCCACCACCCCGAGCCCCGCCCAGACGAACGGCACCGCGCACAGCGGCGCGAGCAGCAGCCAGACGCCCGCCACCACCGCCAGCGCCTCGATGCGGCGGAGGTCGTCACCCGCGCCGCCGGAGACAGCGGCGAGCAACTGCCCGACCCCGGCGGCGGCGGCCCCGCCCGCGAGGAAGCCGCCGACGTCGGACCACTCGCCGTAGCCCGCCGCGACGGCCACCGGGAGCACGAACGCGGCGCCGAACAACCGAATGATCCGACCGGCAACCCGGGCGACGATGCTGAGACGCATGAACTCTCGCTCTGGACCCGCCGCAGAAGTTCGCGCCAGCGAACTTCCAACGCGACCGTCAGGTCGCGCGCCTGCTCGCGAACAGGTCGCGCACGCCGGCGACCGCGGCCTCGGTGCAACAGATCAACAGGTGGTCCCCTCCCTCCACCCGGTCATCGCCCCGGGGGACGACGACGTCCATGCCGCGGAGCACCGTGCCGATGACGGCTCCCGCCGGGAGCCCGAGGTGCTTGACGCCGGTGACGGCGAAGTCCCCCGGAACCCTCACCTCCAGCACCCGGGCCTGCCCTTCCTGCAGGACCGCGAGCAGGTTGGCCCGCCCTCCATCGATCTGGTGAACGACCGACGTCACCGCCGAGCCGCGGGCGGAGAGCGCGACGTCGACGCCGACCCGCTCGAACAGGCGGTGGTTGGGCCAGTTGCCGACCCGCGTGATCACCTTTCGGACCCCGAGCTGCCGGCCGAGGAGCGAGGCGAACAGGTTACGTTCGTCGTTGTCGATGACCGAGACGAGCACGTCGCTGCGACCGATGTCCTCCGACTCGAGCAGCTCGAGATCGGTCCCGTCGCCGCACAGGACGAGCGCGTTCCGGAGGGTCGACGCCAGCAGCTCGCCCCGTTCGCGGTCCCGCTCGATAAGCCGCAGCCGGATGCCGGCGGCGCCGTCGAGCCGCTGCGCCAGCCGGTAGCCGACGTCCCCACCGCCGATGATCGTAACGAGCTGCGAGCGGGGCCGGTCGCCGGGCGACACCCGCAGGCGCGACTGCGCCATCCCCTCCCGCGTGCCCATCAGCACTACCCTGTCCCCCGCCGCGAGCCGAGTGCGGCCCCGCGGTATCGACGTCGAGTCGTCGTGCTTCAGGGCGACGATGACGACGCCCGCCGGCAGGTCGAGCGACGCCACGTCGCGACCGGCCAGCGGTGAGTCGGCGGCGAGCCGGAACTCGAGGAGCTGGATGCGCCCCCCCGCGAACACCGCGGCGTCGGTCGCGTCCGGCTCCATGATGATCCGCTCGATGTCGGCCGCCAGCTCCGCCTCGGGCCAGACGACCTGGTCGATACCGAAGTGGCGGCGCAGGCTGTCGGCGCCGTCGTGCGCGTCGAGGAGATCCTCCTTGGTGACGAAGCAGATCGTGCGGCGCGCACCGAGCTGGCTGCCGAGCGAGCAGGCGACGATGTTGATCTCGTCGAGGCGGGTGGCGCCGATGAGGAGGTCGCAACGCCCGGCGCCGGCGCGCCGCAGCACGTCCGGGTTGGTGTTCCCGCCGGTGACGAACTCGACGTCGAGGTCGGCGAAACGCTCGCCCCGGGCCGGGTCGGGGTCGACGACGAAGACGTCGTGATGCTCGGCGAGGCCCTTGGCGAGGGGATATCCGATCGCTCCGCCGCCGATGATGATGACGTGCATTCGGACTCGAGGTCGGTGCCGCCCGCCCTGCCGAGCGTCGGACCCTACGCCGGCACGACGTCGCCGGCCCTCGCCAGGCGGCGCGCGATCTCCTGGATCACCCGCTGGCCGTGGAAACGGCCGTTCTCGATGAAGATCTTTCCGCTGTGGATACCGGAGATGACCTGGCCGGCCAGGAACAGGTTGGGAACGTTGGTTTCGTAGGTCTCGGGATCGTGGGCGGGCACCATCGTGGCCGCGTCGACGTCGATGCCGAAGCGCCGCA
Organism: Vicinamibacterales bacterium; assembly: GCA_965206705.1. Taxonomy (GTDB): domain Bacteria; phylum Acidobacteriota; class Vicinamibacteria; order Vicinamibacterales; family UBA8438; genus JAJEEA01. Next base: position 628,284 of record CBDBKJ010000006.1, read on the forward strand.
GCATCGCGGTGTCGGGATGATAGCCGGTCAGCAGGAAGACGGCGTCGGCCGGCAGCGCCTGCCGCCCCGCCGCCGACTCGACGACCACGTCCCGCGACCGAATCTCGACGACGCGGGTCTCGAAGTGCGCGGCTACCGAACCTTTCTTGATCCGGTTCTCGATATCCGGCCGGACCCAGTACTTGATGCCCTCTCCCAACTCGGCATGCCGGTGCACGAGCGTGACGTGCGCGCCCGAGCGATACAGCTCGAGGGCCGTTTCCGCCGCCGAGTTCTTGCCGCCGACCACCACCACGTGCTGCCGGTAGAAGGGATGCGCCTCGGTGTAGTAGTGCGAGACGTGCGGAAGCTCCTCGCCGGGAATCCCCAGCCGGTTGGGACAATCGTAGGCCCCGACCGCCACGACGACGGTGCGGGCGAGCCGCCGGCACGAGCCCTCGTGCGGATGGTCGACGTCGACGGCGAGCACCGTGGCGCCGTCCGGTCCGGGCTGCCGGCGCACCGCGGTCACCTCGTAGCCGAGCCGAATGGTGAGATCGAACGCGTCCACGGTGCGCCGGTAATAGCGCAGAGCCTCGTCCCGCGTCGGCTTCGCATAGGGCGTGACGAACGGCAGGTCCCCTATCTCGAGGAGCTCCGGGGTCGTGAAGAAGACCATGTTGGTCGGGAACTTGAGGATGGAATTGACCAGCGCGCTCCGCTCGAACACCTCGCAGTCGAGCTGTGCGCGGTGCGCGGCGATGGCGCCGGCGAGCCCGGCCGGCCCTGCCCCGACGACGATGACGTCCCGCACGCGATCCGGATCGCTTTTCTGATGCCCCATGATCTGGTGGTGTGTCCGATGAATGACTCTACACTTGCCCATATGTGGCCGAACGGACCCTCGAACGGCCTATTCCGGCCCGAACCGTCGGGAGGTCTCGCAGATCAGCTGTGAATCTGTTCCGGTGACAGTCCGCTAGCGTGCGCGGTACTCCACGTGCACGTCGCTGACCAGGGCGATGGCACGCCCCCGCGCGGTATGGGTTTCCTGGCCGTCGAAGCGTCGAACCTCGAGTTCGAGCCCGACGATGCTGATTTCCGTGACATTGGACGGCACGATCACCCGGATGGCCTCGGCCCCCACCGGCGCGATCGCCTTGATGCCCCGCGGTCCGGCCCCGCCGCCCACCCGATCGACCAGGTCGCGGGCGCCGTGAAACTCGGCCAGGACGACGGGACGCCCAAGCACCTCCTCGGAGCTCGCCACCGCGGTGGTCGCCAGGTATCTGGCGTATCCCCGGCCCCGCGCCACCTCGTCTTCCGAGTAGGTGTGTCGGCCGTGCAGGGTGAACGTCACCGTCGCCGGTCCGCGATGCGGGGGAATGCGGACGATGACGCCGTCGGCGATCTCGTCGCCGATCGGCACGTCACAGTAGGTGCGGTCGGTATCGACCCCGACCCCGAGCACGGACGGGCACTCCACCTCGGCGGGCTCGATGCGCCGCGACTGTGCGCCCGTGGGGACGACGGCCGCACCGACCAGCGCGGTCGCGACCGCCGCCGTCAGGAACCGCCGGCGGCGACGACGTTCAGCTGTGTTCGGCATCGATCGCATGTTCCGTGACGTCGCGGAGGACGACGGGACCGCCTCCCAGCCGCAACAGGTTCAGGAATTCCAGCCGCGTGCGGGCGTCGGTGCGAAACACGCCGTGCATGGCGCTGGTCAGGGCCACCGAATTCTGCTTCTCCACACCGCGCATCGCCATGCACAGATGGGTGGCCTCGACCACGACGGCGACGCCCAGGGGGTTCGCCTTGGCGGCGATCGTCTCGGCAATCTGGCTCGTCAGCCGTTCCTGCACCTGCAACCGGCGGCTGAACACTTCGACCAGCCGAGGCAGCTTGCTCAGCCCGATGACCTTCCCGTGCGGCACGTAGGCGACGTGGCACCGGCCGAAGAAGGGCAGCAGATGATGTTCGCACAGGCTGTAGAAGTCGATGTCCTTCACGATGACCATCTCGCTGTAGTCGACCGTGAACAGGGCGTCGTTGATGACGCTGTCCACGTCCCGATCATAGCCGCTGGTCAGGAATCGCAGCGCCTTCGCCACCCGCTCGGGGGTCTTCACCAACCCCTCGCGCGCCGGATCCTCGCCCAGCCCGTCGAGCAGGGCCCGAACCGTGGCCGCGATGACCTCGTCGTTGCCTTCCGACGGCCGGACGGCGAGGGCCGGCGCCTCAATACTTGAAGAAGCCATGACCAGTCTTGCGGCCGAGCCGACCCGCCAGCACCAGACGCTTCAACAACGGCGGAGGGGCGTACGCCGGGTCGCGGAACTCCTCGAACATGATGTTCGCGATGTAGTAGGTGGTGTCCAGACCGATGAAATCGGCCAACCTGAACGGGCCCATCGGGTGACCACACCCCTGCGTCATGGCGGTGTCGATGTCCTCCAGCGTGCCGCATCCCTGCTCGTAGGCCCGCACCGCACCGAGCAGATACGGAATGAGCAACCGATTGACGATGAATCCGGGCCGATCGGGCGCGGTCACCGGCTGCTTGCCGAGCGATTTCGCGAACGCGAAGACCCGCTCGTAGGTGGCGTCGTTCGTCGACAGTCCGCGAATGACCTCGACCAGGGACATGATCGGCACCGGACTGAAGAAATGCAACCCGATGAACCTGTCGGGCCGCGCGGTCGCCGACGCCAACTCGGTGATGCAGACCGAGGAGGTGTTCGAGCAGAGCAGCGTCCCGGAACCGACCACCGGCTCGACCGCCGCGAACGCCGCCCGCTTGGCGTCGACGTTCTCGACGATGGCCTCGATGATCAGGTCGCTCTCGGCCAGCCCCTCGAAGCTCGTGGTCCCGCTGAGACGGCCCAGCGCCGCATCGCGCGCCTCGCGCGTCATCTTGCCGCGGGCCACCCCGTTGTCGAGAAACCGCTCGATCCGACCCAGCCCGGCATCGACAGTGGCCTGATCCACCTCCCGCACCACGGTCCGATATCCAGCCTCCGCGCAAACCTGGGCGATACCAGAGCCCATCAGTCCGCATCCCAGCACGCCGACGACCCTCACTTCCGCGTTGTCTGTCACTCCACTCCCTGGATGCATGGACGAGCCGACCGCAGGTTGTCCGCGAGCCTGGGAGCCCGTGTCGAGAGCCGCGCCATTCTCACCACGGGCGCCTCGGTCCGGACCGCAGTCGTTCCGGCCGGCGGCCCCTGTCGGCGCGGCATTGGACCGGTGCCGCGCGGGTCGTTCACCGCAGCATCAAATCATAACAAACGCCGGTTCGGCCGGGGCCGGCTCGCGCCGTTCAGATCGTGTGGGCACCGGCCCCATCGGCGCGTGGAGCCGATTCAGGAGGTCCCGTCGGGAGAAATCATCGACAGGAGGACATCGAGCGCATCGGCCGGCACATGGAAGGACAACGTCACCGCCGTCCCGGTCCCGCCGGTTTCCAGCGAATCGATGATCGCCTGCAGCTCCGGAATGCCGATCGTCTGCATCTGCGCCAGCGCCACGAAGCCCCGGACGACGTCGCGCAGGTTCTGCGCCGCCCCGTCGTCGCGGCCCTCGATCGCCAGCGACACGCCGAGCCCGCCGTTGACCCGGCCCTGCACCGCGAACGCGGTCACCGGAGGCAGCTGCTCCGACACCCGTTCCGGCACCAACCCGAACAACCCCGAATCGACGATCCGCCCCACCGCCCAGGCGCTGCTCCGGGTGTCGACCCGATCGAGAAGCTGCATCATCCGGGGGTTGGCGACGATGCCGGCTTCCCCGGATCCGCGGCTTGCGGCGACCCGAACCGTGGCCGGATCCCCGACCGCCACCAGTCCGGGCTCCAGAAACGCCATCGCCAGCGACCCGATGTCCTCGATCTCGAGACTGGCGATCCGGACGCCGTCCTCTTCGCCGACGACGGCTCCGCTGTTGCGGGCCACGGTCTCGAGTCGCGCCGCATCGAACCGCCCGCTGAACAGGGCCAGTCCGGACGCGTCGTCCTCGTCCGGCTCCGGCGCCCAGAAAACCAGCACCCTGTCGATGTCCCGTTCGATGTCCAGACCGAGATGTCGTGCGAGCTGTTCGCGGCCGACGCCGTCCGGCGCGATCTGCCGGATCCGGTCCCGGAATTCCGACGACATCACCGCGCGGACGTCCGCGTAGGCGATAGCCGTCGCATTCGACGGCACGAAGGCCAGCTCGGCCGGCGCGTCGGCCGCCACTCCCAGCGTGATGCCGCGGTTCAGATACGCGACCAGTCCGCTGCAGAGCCCGACCGCGAGCACTCCGCCGGAAGCGAGCGCGACGTAACGCGTCCGACGCGACATGGAGGCCATCATCGATCACCCGCCAGCCCGCTGGCGCAGCTGTCGTCCCTATGATACCGTCGTGGCGATGACGACCGCGCGCGGCCGGCCTCACTGCTCCAGCACATACTCGCGACGTTGAACCAGCCGGACCGCGAGCCACAGTCCCCCGATCGTGATGACGCAGAGCCCGACGAGGCTGACCGTCGCCGACGGCAGGACCTCGTTGGCCTGCAGCACCTGGAGGACGAGACCGGTCACCGTGCCTTCCTGCGGCATCGCGTGGGGAACCAGTCCCTGCAGGTAATACGCCACCGTGAACTGCTTCATGTAGCCGGGCAGGACGACGACGATCGGCTCCCAGCCGAAGATGAACACGAGGCCGGTCAGGAGAGGCCGCTTGAACAGCGTGCCGACGAGGGCGAACAGCGCACCGTAGACGGCCAGGCCGACCGCCAGCAGGGCGAGGTCCTTCAGCAGATTCGGGAAGCCGGCGCCGATGCTCCCGCCGAGGAGCGGCACGACGAGAAAGAAGACCACCATCACCGAGGGCAACACCAGCACGCCGGTGCAGACGAGATAGGCCAGATACTTGCCGACGAGAACCGCGCCTCGCGGCAGGGGACGGGTGAAGAGGTACGTGATGGTCTTGTCCTCGACCTCGTCCGCGATCAACGCCGTCCCGTAGAACACCCCCAGCAACGGAACCGAGAAGCTGAGATAGAAGCCCCAGATCATCAATCCGAAGATCACCGGGCCGTCGATGGTCACCGGCCGGCCGTCGATGACGCTGGCGGCGTCGAGCAGGTCCATCGACACGAGCATGCGCAGGATCAGGGCCACCGCCACCGGTCCCCCGACCACCATGACCATGAACACCGTTCGGCGCGACCACAGCATCTGGCCGAACGACAGGTCGTAGATGCGTGCCACCGACCCCGGGAAGGAGGGTCCGACCGGCATCGGCCGGGAAGGCGGCGACTCGTGGGGATTGGACATGTCGGGGGGAACCTACTTCACGAGATAGTCGAACACCGCCTGCAGGTTGTCGTCGGGCGAGCTGACCTCGTGGATCTCGCCGAAGGCGCCGGTGGCCGCCGCCTCCGTCAACCGGCCGTAGAAGGCGTCGGGCTTGCGGGTCTCCAGCACCACCGCGGCCTCCTCGAACTGCAGGCTGATCACGTCGTCATGGCCGATCAGGCCGCGGGCCAGCCCCCTCGGATCGCTCGCGCGAATCCGCACCTTGTGAGGATGCTCGTCAATCAGGTCGCGAATCGTGTGAATGTTGCCCTCGGCGAGAATCCGGCCGTTGTGCATCAGGAGGATCGTCGCGGTCATCGCCTCGATCTCGTGCAGGATATGACTCGAGACGAGGATGCTCTTTCCCTGTGCGGCCCAGTCCTTGACGAGTCGTATCACCTTGCGCCGCGCAATCGGATCCATGCCGGCCAGCGGCTCGTCCAGCACCAGCAGCTCGGGGTCGTGCACGATTGCCTGAGCCAGCTTGACCCGCTGGCGCATTCCCTTGCTGTAGGCCCCGATCTTACGGTCGGCGGCGTCGAGCAGGTCGACGGTCTCGAGGGCGCGGCGGGCCGCCTCGGCGGCCTGCGTCTCCGACAACCCATTGAGCCGCACCAGCGCCGTCACCCACTCGAGCCCGGTCATCCGCTCGTAGAACGCATCCTGCTCCGGGCAGAACCCCAGGCGAAAGAAGAGCGGCGGATTGTCCCAGATCGGTTCGCCGAGCACCTCGACGTCGCCCTTGCTGGGTCTGAGCTGGCCGGTAATCAGCTTCAGGAAGGTGGACTTCCCGGCGCCGTTCGGGCCGAGCAGCCCGGTGATGCCGGTACCGACCTCGACGGAGATGTCGTTGAGCCCGATGACCTGGCCGTACCACTTGGACAGGTGGCTGGACGCCACCACCGGGGCGCTCACGTCACCACCTCGACCCCGCGCACCCGACGGTCGAGCACCAGGACCGAGAGGCCGATCAACAGCAGCACCACGAGCACCGAGAGCAGCCACGGGGACTCGAATCGAGGCGGAAGCCGGAAGATGACGTCGCCGATCTGCTCGAGATTGGCCGGCAACGACAGCCACGCGAGCATCGTGCTGCTCGTGGCTCCGCGCAGAATCGCGAACACCGCCGCCGTGAAGAACAGGGCGCCGGCGTAAAGCATCGCCGTGTAGCGGGCGCTGGTCGACAACGACGACAGGGCCAACATCGTGAAGGAGGCCAGCAGCACCTCCACCAGGGCGTACAACGTGATGGCCGGCAGCAGGAACAGATGCTCGGTCAGAAAGGCCAGGCTGGCCGAGAACATCACCTCCAGCAACAGCAACGCGAGCGCCGGCACGAGCGTGACCATCAGCAGAAAGAACGCGAGAATGCCCAGCTTGCCGGCTACGTACTCGGTGCGGCTGAGCGGCTTCGACAGGTAGATCTGCAGGGCGTTCGAGCGCCGATCGTTGGCGATCAGACCCGAACCGACGTAGACGGTCACGAACAGCACGAAGATCTCCTGCATCTCGAAGAACTGCCGGAAGGTCTCGACCGACGGCGCCAGCACGTTCAGGCTCGGGAAATTCGCCGACAAGTAGAAGATGACCGCGCGCACGAAGAATTGCGCCCAGGCGGCCAGCATCACCCCGAGAAACAGCTTCCGGCCGAGCAGCGAGCGAATGCCCGCGTCGGTGATGACCAGCCACGCCGACCCCGGCTCGTTCCGGTGTCCGGAGTACCGGCGATAGCTCTGGTCGTGAATCGGCATCACTCTTCCCCGACCGCCTCGGCGAAGACGTCCTCGAGCGTGGGCACGCTGGGCCGCAGGTGGCGCACCTGCACCCGGTGCCGCACCGCCGCGTCGAACAGGTCGCGAGGTCCCTGGTCAGGCTTGACGAAGACCCGCATCACCGCTTCGCCGGACCCGCGGCATTCCACCCCGTCGGCCTCCAGCCCCCGGATGAAGGCGTCGACTTCTCCCTTGACCCGTATCTCGAACACCTGGCGGCGACCCGCCTTCAAGTCCGAGATCGCCCCCTGGGTGGCCACGGCGCCGCGATGCATCACGATGACCCGGGCACAGGTGGCTTCGACATCCGGCAGCAGATGAGACGACAGAATCAGGTTGACCCCCTTGCGAGTCGCCAGATCCTTCACCAGATCCAGCATCTCGTCGCGGCCCTTCGGATCCATGCCGTTGGTCGGTTCGTCCAGAAAGAGGAGATCCGGGTCGTGGACCAACGCCTGCGCCAGCTTGATCCGCTGCTTCATCCCGGTGGAGTAGGTCTCGAGGTTGCGGTAGCGGGCCTCGCCGAGGCCGACGTAGTACAGCACCTCGTGGGCGCGCTGCATCGCATCGCTGCGCGGCAGACCCGCCAACTGCCCGCAGTAGGCCACGAACGAGACGGCGTTCATGCCGGGAATGTGGCCATCCGACTCGGGCATGTACCCGAGACGCGCCCGGATCTGCATCGGGCTCTTCGCCACGTCGAGCCCCAGCACCTCCATGCGGCCCGCCGTCGGCGTGACAAAGCCCAGCAGCGCCTTGAGCAGGGTGCTCTTCCCCGCCCCGTTCGGCCCGAGCAGGCCGACCGCCCCGGGGGTAAACGTCGCGGCGACGTCGCGCAGAGCGGCCTGATCGCCGTACTGCACGGACACGCGATCGAGGCGGGCCACAGGCGGGGCGTCAGGTGCGGAAATCGTCATGCTCTAGGAGGCGATACGTAGAACGCCGCGGTCAGGTTCGGCCGGCCGGGACATCGCTGCGCCGATCAGAGGGCGCCCCGAAGCCCGAGATCGTCGGCGGCGGCCCGCAGGAATCGGATGACGTTGGTGATGTGATCGTCGAGCGGCAGGCCCATCTCGTCGGCGCCCAGCCGGAGATCGTCACGGGAAACGGCCCTGGCGAAGGCCTTGTCCTTCATGCGTTTCCTGACCGACTTCGCCTCGAGGTCCAGCACGCTTCGCGACGGCCGCACGAGGGCCGCCGCGGTCACGAAACCAGCCATCTCGTCGCACGCGAACAGGGTGTGTTCGAGCCGTGACTCCCGCGTCACGCCGGTGTAGTCGGCGTGCGAGAGGATGGCGCGCATCACCGGCTCGGGATAGCCCTGCGCCCGCAGGATCTCGCATCCGCGGTACGGATGGTCCTCGGAGCTCGGCCAGCGCTCGTAGTCGAAGTCGTGCAGCAGGGCCACGATGCCCCACGACTCTTCGTCCTCGCCGAATTGCCGTGCGTACCCGCGCACCGCCGCCTCGACGGCCAGACCGTGCTTCAGCAGGCGGTCGTTCTGCGTGTATTCGGTCAGCAGGCGCCACGCCTGATCGCGAGTCGGTGTCATCTTTCTGCTCCCCCCGGCCCGAGCGGAAGGGCCGGGTCCGCGTTCAGATCCAGCGGCGCGGTCACCCCGGCCGACACCTGCCGGAGACCGGCGGCGGCGATCATCGCGGCGTTGTCGGTCGACAGGTGCAGCGTCGGCAGGACCACGGGCAGGCCCTTCTCTTCGCCGCGGGCCACGGCCAGCTCCCGCAATCGACTGTTGGCCGACACCCCGCCGGCGATGCCCAGACCGCGGGCGCCGAATCGGCGGACCGCCTCGAAAGTGCGGTCGAGCAGGGCGTCGATGACCGCGCGCTGGAAGCTGGCGCAGATGTCCGCCAGCTCGGACTCCGACACCGGACCCGGATCCCGGGCGCGGCGGCCCTGCAGATGCCGCGCGACCGCCGTCTTCAGTCCACTGAAGCTGAAGTCCATGCGCCCGTCCCCCCGCCGCGGACGGCCCGGAGGCGCGACCGTGGCCGGCCCCGCCACGCGATCGTCATGGGTCATCCGCGCTACCGGAAACCGGATTGCCCGTTCATCGCCGGCGCGCGCAATCCGGTCGATCACCGGCCCGCCCGGATAGGTCAGTCCCAGCAGCTTGGCGACCTTGTCGAACGCCTCCCCCGCCGCGTCGTCGCGGGTCCGGCCTGCCAGCTCGTACCGGCCTGCCTCCGGCAGGTGATACAGGTTCGTGTGGCCGCCGGATACGACGAGGACGATGGCCGGCAACGGGAGATCGGGCCGGCAGAGAAACAGCGACTCGATGTGTCCGGCGAGATGGTGCACGGGAACCAGCGGGCGCGCCAGCGCCAGGGCCAGGGACTTCGCGAACGCCACCCCCACCAGGAGCGAGCCGACGAGACCCGGCCCCTGGGTGACCGCGATCGCATCCACGTCGCTCCAGGCGACGCCGCCGTCGCCGAGCGCCCGCTCCGCGACCCCGCACAGGTCGCGCAGGTGCTGGCGCGATGCGAGCTCCGGCACCACGCCGCCCCACTCGCGGTGGATGTCGACCTGGGAGGCGATGACGCTGGACCGGATCGTCCACGACCCCGGTCCGGTCTCGTCGCCGGTGGCCACCGCGGCGGCCGTCTCGTCGCAGGAGGTCTCGATGGCGAGTACGGTGGTCTGGGTCATGCCGGCGTCGGAGCGGGAGAGCAGACCGCCTTCAGACTGTCCGCGAGCGGCGGCCGGCAGATGCCCCGCTCGGTGATGATGCCGGCCACGAAGTGTGCCGGGGTCACGTCGAACGCCGGATTCCAGACCGCCGCGCCCTCGGGCGTGAGCTGCGCCGACCCCAGGTGGGTCATTTCCCTGGCGTCACGCTCCTCGATCGGAATTGCGGATCCGTCCGGCGTCTCGAGATCGATCGTCGACACCGGCGCCGCCACATAGAACGGCACGCCGTGCTCCCTGGCGAGCACCGCCACCGTGTAGGTCCCGATCTTGTTGGCGACGTCGCCGTTGGCGGCGACGCGATCGGCCCCCACCACCACGATGTCGACCCGGCCGGCGCGCATGAGGGATCCGGCCATGCCCTCGGTGATGACCGTCGTCTCGATGCCGTCGCGAACGAGCTCCCAGGCGGTGAGGCGGGCGCCCTGCAGGAAGGGCCTGGTCTCGTCGGCGTATACCGCGACCCGCTTTCCCGCCTCCACCGCCGCCCGGACCACGCCGAGGGCGGTGCCGTAGCCTCCGGTGGCCAGCGCCCCTGCATTGCAGTGGGTCAGCACCCGGGCATCCGGCGGCACGACCCCGGCGCCGTGGCGCCCGAGTGCCCGACAGCCGGCCACATCCTCATCGTGAATGCGCGCAGCCTCCGCTTCCATCGTCTCCCGGATCTCGTCCACCGACCGCCCCGCCCGCATCGCGCCGGCGAACGCCCGCTTCATCCGGGCGATGGCCCAGAACAGGTTGACGGCGGTGGGCCGGGTGGCCGCCAGCAGATCGCACGTCCTGTAGAACTCGCCGGCCAGCTGCGCGGTGCCGGAGGCGGTGCTGCGCCGCAGCTCCAGGGCGACGCCCATGGCGGCGGCGACGCCGATCGCCGGCGCTCCGCGGATGACCATCGTCCGAATCGCCCGGGCCATTTCTCGCGCGGTGCGGCACCGTACGTAAACCTCGCGGGCCGGCAGCTTGCGCTGGTCGACCATGACGATTTCGCCGTCTTCCCAACCGATTGTCGGCAACATCCCGCCCGGTCCTCCACCGCCGTCACGCCAGCAACACCGACGCGATGGCGGCATTGATCAATGTTGCCAGAAACCCGCCCAGCAACGCCACCGGCCCCAGACGCGCCAGATCGGGGCGTCGCTCCGGGGCGAGACCGCCGATGCCGCCGAGCAGAATCCCGATCGAGCCGAAGTTGGCGAATCCGGTCAGGGCGAACGTCGCGACGATGCGGGTATGGTCGGTCACCGTGTCCAGATAGGTGGTATTGAGCTTGACGAAGGCGACGAACTCGTTCGTGGCGAGCTTGGTGCCGAGCAGGTCGGCCACTGCCGGCAGATCCGCCGACGCCACCCCCAGCAACGCGGCCACCGGCGCGAACAACGCCCCGAAGATCACCGCCAGGGACAGACCCGGGCTGACGATCCCCAGGCCGAAGTCGATCATCGCGATGCAGGCGAGAAAGGCGATCAGCATCGCCGCCACGTTCATCGCCAGCCGCATGCCGTCCGACGCGCCGGCCGCCAGCGCATCGATCACGTTCACGTACTGGCGCTCCACCGCCACCCGCACGGTACCGGCAGTGGCGGGGGTGCCGGTCTCCGGCAACAGAATCTTCGACAGGTAGAGGCCGCACGGCGCCGCCATCACGCTGGTGGTCAGGACCCCGACCGGATCGGCGCCCAGACCGATGTAGATCGCCATGACGGTGCCGGCGATGGTCGCGAGGCCGCCGGTCATTAGGGCCAGCAGCTCCGACTGGGTCATCCCGGCGATGTAGGGCCGAATGATCATCGGGGCCTCGGTCACCCCGAGAAAGACGTTCGCGGCCGCCGACAGGCTCTCCGCCCCGCTCGTGCCCATGACGCGCGCCATGACCCGGGCCATCACCTTCACGGCCATCTGCAGGACGCCGAGATGGTAGAGCACCGTGAACACCGCCGACATGAAGATGAGAATCGGGAGCGACGCGAAGGCGAGCACGAATCCGTCCGGAAAGAGCGCGGACATCTGCTCGGGGTCGGCCAGCACCCCGAACACGAATCGCGAGCCGGCGTTGGTGAACTCGAGAAACCGGGTCGCCACCGCCGCGAGCGCCGCGAACACCGCGTATCCCGGACGCACGCCGGCGATCTCCACGTTCAGGATGAGGACCGCGAGCCCGATCTGGAGCAGGAATCCACGCGCGACGAGCCGCCAGTTCACGTCGGCCAACCGGGCCGAGCAGGCCGCCGCGACCGCGAGAAACGCGACGATGCCGGCCAGCCCCCGCATCCTCGGGTCGACGACGTCGCGCAGCCAGAACGCGCCGGCGCCGAGCGCGGCCACAGCGAGAACCAGACCGAGTCGCGGGCGCCAGTCGGCCGGCACCAAGCGTTCGAGTCGGTTCGGGGTCATGGCGACGCTGATCATACGCGGGTCCGGGTCCGAATCGGAGAACATCCGACTCGCCCATCCGGCGGGTATGATGATGGATGCTTGGCCGTGCAGCGCCGCCGGCATGCCGGTGGCTTCGTCATCACCGATCCGGGGCCGTCTCAACCAGCATGACCGATAGCGCGCGCGCGTTGCTCGTCGCGGGGACCGCCCTCGCCATCATCCTGATCAGGCTGGCTCTCGCGGCGGTCAGAGCGGACCCCAGCTCGCCGGCCCGGCTGGTCGCCGAGCTGCGTCTGGCGCAGTTCGCGGCGATGGTGCTGATGCTCAGCGCCGGGGCGTACATCGGATTCGCGCTGGCGCAGGAATCGACCACCGGCAGCGGACTCGACGTGGCGCTCGCCGTCGGTTTCCTGGTCCTGGCGTCGATCGCGGTGACCCGGGACCCCCGCGTGGCCCTGACCCTGCTGGCGCTCGCTTTCGCCGGCCACGCCGGCGTCGACCTGCTCCACGTCGCGGGGATGCTGCCGCCCGAATCGATGCCGGGCTGGTATGCGACGGCCTGCGCCGTATACGATGTCAGTGTGGCCGGCGTATGCTACTTCCCGATCGTGTATCGATGAGCCGGACGGACGCCGGCCCTTCCCGGCCGTCGGCGCCGCAGAGGATTCGACGATGAGTGACGCTGGAAACCGGCTGCTGCTGGATATTGCGCGCAAACGCCTGGTGGCCCATCAGGCGGGCCAGGTGCGGACCTGCATCGAGGCATTGAACGACGGCCAGATCTGGTGGCGCGCCAACGAGGAGTCGAACGCCATCGGCAACCTCGTGCTGCATCTGTGCGGCTCGACACGCTTCCATATCGGTCACGGCGTCGGCGACTGCGGTTACCGGCGCGACCGCGCGGCGGAGTTCGCGGAGCAGGGGCCGGTGCCGAAGGAAGACCTGCTGGCCCGCTTCGACTTCGCCGTGGCCGAGGCGAACCGGGTGCTCGCGGCGTTCGACGCCGAACGGCTCGACGACACGACCGACCGGACCGGCAAGCCAATCACCTACGGCGAGCTCATCCTGCACCAGGTGCTCCACTTTACGACCCACGCCGGGCAAATCGTCTTCGCGACGAAGCTGATCCAGGCCGGCGCGATCCACGAGGTCTGGAAGACGACCCCGACCGAGTAGGTTCGCCCACCAGAACGTTCTGCAGGGGGTGACCGTCTCGATGCCATCCCCGGACGGTTCGTTTCGCACCCGCGTGATCGCGGTGGTCCGCCGGATTCCCCGGGGGCGGGTGGCCACCTACGGAGACGTGGCGGCCCTGGCCGGACGCCCCCGGGCCTGGCGCGCGGTCGGGACCATCATGCGCACCTGCGGCATCCCCACTGTCCCCTGCCACCGGGTGGTCGGCGCCGGCGGCCGATTGGGCGGCTACAGCGATCCGCTTCGAAAACGACGGCTCCTTCAGGATGAAGGGATCGTCGTGGGGCGACGCACGATCCAACAGTTCGACGCGGTCAGGTGGACGGCGCTCTCGGGAGGTCTGTGATCCGGCAGGCCCCCGCTGCACCACCGTCACGTCGAACTGCTCGTTCGACGCGGTCAGGTGGACGGCGCTCTCCGGAGGCCGGTGACCCGGCGCGCCCCGGCTACATCGCCGTCACGTCGAACTGTTCGTGATGCAGAATCGCGTCCGGACGCAGCGTGACCGCGCGGTCGAGGGTCCGCTCGATCTCCTTCAGCACCCCGCGCTCCTCCGAGTTCAGCGCCCGCGCCACGTCCGGGTTGACCCGGAGCTGGATGTGATGCCCGTTGAGATCGCCGCTGACCTTTCGCAGCTCGGCGAGAATCTCGAAACAGATCGTCGACGTGGACTTGACCACGGCGCTCCCCGAGCAGTACGGGCACGGTTCCGTCAACTGCCGTTCGAGACTCTGCTTGACCCGTTTTCGGGTGGTGATGATGAGCCCGAACTCGGACACCTGCACCGCCTTCGACGGCGACCGATCCCGACGGATCTCCTGCTCGAACAGCTGGTACACCTTCTGGCGGTTCTTGCGTTCCTCCATGTCGATGAAGTCGAGCACGATGATGCCGCCGAGGTCGCGGAGCCGTATCTGCCTGACGATCTCCTTCGCCGCTTCGAGATTCGTCTTCACGATCGTGTCTTCCAGCCGTCCCGTCCGCTTTCCGACGTACCGCCCGGTGTTGACGTCGATCGCCACCAGCGCCTCGGTCTGGTTGATGACCAGATAGCCGCCGGACCTCAACCAGACCTTGCTCCGAAGCGCCTTGTCGATCTCCGACTGGACGCCGTATTCCTCGAAGATCGGGAAGTTCTTGTCGTAGTGGTGCACGCGGGACACGAGGTCCGGCATGATTCGCTGCACCAGCTTCACCGCTTTCCGATACTCGGCGCGATGGTCGATGCGAATGGCCGAGAAATCGTCCGTCAGCAGATCGCGCAGCAGCTTGGCGACCAGGCTCTCTTCGCGATGGATGACGGCGGGAGCCCGGCGCGACTCGCTCTTCTGGAGCGTGTCCGACCACAGCTCGTGGAAGTACGTGAGGTCGCTGAGGATGTCTTCTTCGGGCCGATCCGCGGCGGCGGTCCGGATGATCACGCCGCCGGGCATCTCGTGCTCGGCCCGGAAGTCGCGAACGATGCGCCGCAGGCGGCCGCGCTGCTCGCGCGAGACAATCTTGCGCGACACGCCGATGTGCTCGACCGTCGGCATGAACACCAGAAACCGGCCGGGAATCGTCACGTGCGACGTGATGCGGGCCCCCTTCGTCCCCAGCGGCTCCTTGACCACCTGAACGACAATCTCCTGACCCGCGGTCAGCAGCTTGTCGATGGGCTGATCGGTGCCGTTGCGGTCCCGCCCGCGCCCGCGACCCCGGCCCCCCCCGTTGGCCTGGCCGTTCGCGGGAGCCGGCGGCTCTCCCCCGACGCCCTCCGTATCGGTGGCGTCGATGCCGTCGATCGACGCCATCGGATCGATGACGTCGGACACGTAGAGGAAGCCGTCGCGCTCGAGTCCGAGATCGACGAAGGCGGCCTGCATGCCGGGCAGCACCTTCGAGACGCGCCCCTTGTAGATGTTGCCGGCAACCCCGCGCGACTTGTCACGTTCGACGGAGATCTCGACGACCTCGTCGTCTTCGAGAATCGCGGCCATCGTCTCGTGACCGCTGGCGGAGATGATCATCTCCTTGTTCATCGCTACCACTCCAGATGCGGTGACGCCGCCAGGCCCGACCCGCGCTCGGACACACACGCACCCCGCGGCGGGATGCGCGGGCATCGACGAACGAACGGCCGCGGGCGATGCTCATTGGCTCTCGACAGCGTCCCTGCCGGGCGGCATGGCCACCTGTTTCAGGCGCCATCCAACCGGCGTGTCGACCAGTTTCGCGGGTGCACCGGGCCGCGTGCCCGGCTCCCCCCTGTAGGCGGGTTTCCGAACGTCGTGAGATGGTGGGAGAACTGCGCTCAGTTCGTGAACCTGCGCATTCGCACGTTGAGCACGAATCCGAAGGCCGCCAGCGTGGCAATCACCGATGAACCCCCGTAGCTCATCAGTGGCAAGGTGAGCCCCTTCACGGGCGCCAGTCCGGCCGACATGGCGATGTTGTAGATCACCTGAAACGTGAACCCGGCCATGATCCCGACGACGAGATACATGCCCAGACGATCCTTGGCCAGCCGAGCGGCATCCATCCCACGCAGGATGACGAACAGGTACAACCCGAGCGCAACCACCACGCCCAGAAACCCTTGTTCTTCCGCAAGTACCGAGAAAACGAAATCGTTGTGCGCAACCGGCAGAAAGTTGTACTGGCTCTGCGTCCCCTTGAGGAACCCCTTGCCCGTCGCCCCCCCGGACCCGGCCGTGATGCGCGCCTGAAGCTGCTGATACCCCGACCCGCGAGGATCCTTCTCGGGATCCAGGAAGCTCAGTATCCGCTCCCGCTGGTAGTCCTCGAGGCCGTAGGCCCATACCGCCGGGGCGCTCAGGGTCCCCAGAACGACAAGCATGCCCACGTACCGCAACGGGAGTCCGGCGAAGACGAAGATCATCACCGCGACCGGCAGCAGGGTCACGGCGGTGCCGAGATCGGGCTGTTGCGCGATCAGCACGAACGGTAGACCGACGACGAGCCCGGCCATCAGCCACCCGAAGGGGGTGCGCCCCCCCTGCCGGTAGCGTGCGAACAGCGTCGCCAACGTCAGCGCCACCACGATGCGGGCGAACTCCGAGGGTTGGAGGTTGAACACCCCCAGATCGATCCACCGGCGGGCCCCGCCGCCTTCGGCGCCGAACATCAGGGTATACGCGACCAGACCGACCAGACCGGCGAAGATCACGACCGACAGATCCGCGAACCACCGGTAGTCGATCGACAGCGCGATGACGAAAGCCAGCAGGCCCAGGCCCAGCGCCCACAACTGGGTGGAGACCAGAGGGCTGGCGCCGCCCGTCGTCGGATCGTAGGTGGTGCTGTAGATCATCGCCACGCCGATGGCGCACAGCAGGAGCAGCGCGCCCAGCAGCAGCCAGTCGATATGGCGGTAGAGTCGTTGCTCCAGCATCTGCCAACCCGGTGTTCCGGACGAGGCCGAAACCGCGCCGCGGCCCCATGTCTCGCCGACTCTCCTGGCCCGCCAATCGTCGCCCGCGGCTCCGCTTGGCGCCCAACCCAGGAGTCCGCGCCGTTCTACGGCGCAGACTCCTACTGGTCCGCCGCTCCGGCCGCCGCGGCGGCCGGAGCGGCCCATGCCCTCCTCGAGAACGGCGGAACCGGCACCGTCGGCCGCGGCAGCCCTTCCTTCTTGGCGAAGTACGTCTCGAGGACGTGCCTCGCGATAGGGGCCGAGAGATAACCGTGTTCGTTGTGCTCGCCGAAGACGGCGCCCGCGACCTCCGGTGCTCCGGCGGGGGCCGCGAAGACGAACCACCCGTGGTCTCGAAAGTCCTGGTCGGAGCCGCCCGCCGCCGCGGCCCGGCCCCGCAGGGAGATCACCTGGGCGGTGCCGGTCTTGCCCATCACGTCCCGCCCGACGATCCGGCCGCGCCGGCCGGTCCCGGCCCGGTTGACCACGAACCACAGCCCTTCGGCGACCACGTCCAACGTCGACTGGCTGATGCCCGCCCGCGAACGGGGCACGGGGCGAGGCACCGGCGTGAACCCCTCCCCTTCGTTGATCGCCTTGAGCAGATGCGGGGTGACTCGCGTGCCGCCGTTGGCGACGGTCGCCATCATGACCGCCAGCGAGATCGGCGTCACCGATACCGCCCCCTGTCCGATGGCGACGGAGATGGTCTCACCGGGATACCACCGCTCGCCGCGCCGCTCCCGCTTCCAGGCGGTGGACGGCATCAGCCCCCTCACCTCATGCGGGAGATCGACACCCGAGAGCTCGCCCAGACCCAGGGCCGTCCCCCACTTGTGGATCTGATCGATCTCCATCTTCTCACCGAGCGCATAGAAATACGAGTTGCACGACTTCTCGAGCGCCTCGCGCATGTCGACCGAGCCGTGCGTCGAGTGGCACTGGAAGAAGCGTCCGTGGACGACGCGTCCTCCTCCGCAGGACACCCGGAAGTCCGGTGTGACCACTCCTTCCTGCAACGCCGCGATCGCCATCACGACCTTGAACGTCGACCCCGGGGAGTACCGCCCCTGCAGCGCCCGATGATTCAATGGACGGAGCCGGTCCCGGTTGAGTCGTCCCCAGGTTTCGCTGTCGATGCCGCGGGCGAAGACGTTGGGGTCATACGCCGGCCGGCTGACCAGAGCCAGGATCGCCCCGGACCGCGGATCGAGAAACACCGCCGAGCCGTTGAACCCCGCGTCGCGAAACGCCTCTTCCGCCGCCTCCTGCAGATCGTAGTCGAGCGTGAGCTGGATCTGCCGGCCCTCCAGCGGCGCCTGCTCGTCGAGGGTCTGGATCTCGCGGCCGACGTTGTCGACCACGACCCGCCGCGCGCCGTCGCGGCCCATCAACAACCGATTGTAGGTCCGCTCGACGCCGGATTTCCCGACGACCGTGCCGGGACGCACGTCCTCGAACTCCGGTGTCGCCAATTGGGCGTCGCTGACCTCACCCACGTAGCCGAAGATGTGCGCGGCCACCTCTCCGGCCGGATAGAACCGGACGGGAAGCTGCTGAACGTAGATGCCCGGCAACTCCCGGGCATGCGCGGCCACCGCCGCCACCTGGTCGAACCCCGCATCCCGAATCAGGACCACCGGCCGGTAGGGCGGGTCGCGACGATGGCGTTCCAGGGTGGCCTGGAGCTCCGACAACGGCACGCCGGAGAGATCGGCCAGCAGGGCGACGGTGCCGTCGAGGTCATCGGCCTGCTCGCGAGACAACGTGATGTTGAGCGAATCGCGGTTCTCGATCAGCACGCGGCCGTCGCGGTCGAGGACCGCACCGCGCGGGGCGCTCAAGATCAGGGTTCGCTGGTGATTGTTCTCGGCGAGCTGGCGGTACCTGTCGTACTGGACGACCTGCAACAGCCAGAATCCGACCCCGAGGCCCACGAACACCAGCACGATGCCCCAGCGCCACACCGCAAGCAACACGGCGAGACTGTCGCGTGCCCGCCCCCGTCCGGCCGTTGCGAAATCCCTGGACATGCTCATGGTCTACTCGCCGAGCCGGCCGCCCGGCCAACGCCCCCGCAGGCGCTGCCGTTCGATCTCGTCCGGAATCGTCTGAAGCCCCACCGCCACCACCAGGCCGACGACGGAGTTGGCGGCCGCCTGCACCAGCAGGTCGCGACGCGCGAGCACCATCCGGTCATCGAACAACAGGTTGTAGCCTCCCGCGAACAATCCGGCGTGCAGCAGAGAACCGCCGACGAACACCAACCCCTTGTGCCACAGGCGAGTCACCATGAACTGCGCCGCGAACTGACCGCCGAGATAGCCCACCAGCGTCTTCGCCAGACCGCCCATCCCGATGACTCCGCCGGACAGCGCGTCCTGCAGCAACCCGCCGACGGTACCGGTCCACAACCCCGCCCGCGGCCCGTTGGCCAGGGCAACGACGAGAACCACGATGAGCACGAGGTCGAGCGGTGCTCCGGTCCCTGCAATCATCTGCACCAGCGTCGTCTGTATCGCCAACGCGGTCGCGAGACCGAGCCCGATCCAGGCGGCGCTCATTCCCCTCCGCCCGCCGCCAGAGATATCGACGGCGGCGACTCGGGCAGGGTGACCAGCACCTCATCGAGGTCGCCGAACCTGATCCGCGGACGCACGCGAATGGTCCGGTACAGCCCGGGTCCGCGCACGACGAGCGTGACGTCGCCGATGACGAACCCCTTGGGGTAGATTCCGTCGCTTCCGGACGTCACGACGGTGTCACCGACCTCGACGTCTTCGAGATTCGAGACGTACGACATGCGGAGCCACCGGTCGTCCTCGCCCCCCATCACCAATCCGGCGACCCGGGTCCTCTCGACGAGCGCCCCGGCCGCCGCGTTCCGGTCGATCAGAAGCTGGACCCGCGACGCCCGGTAACCGGGAACATCGACGATACGCCCCACCACGCCGGTCGCGGACAGGACCGCCGCGTCTCGGCGGACGCCGTCGCGCCGCCCCCGATCGATCGTCACGGTTCGGAAATAGGGCGTGGCGTCGCCTGCGATAATCCTGGCCCCGATCGTCACGAGACCGGCGCTGTCCCGCAGGCCGAGCAACGATTCGAGACGCGGAACCCGCTGCGCGCCGGCCCGATCCATCTGCCACTGCAGCCTCACCGCGTCGAGCTCGCGGCGCAGCGACTCGTTCTCGGCCCGAACTGCCTGCAGCTCGACATAGGCGTTCCACAATCCGCCTGCCGACGCCACCGTACCGCTCACGGCGCGTTGCACCTCGGAGAACACGCCGAACGTGACGGTCTGGAACACCGGCGCGCCCGACCCGGTGTTTGCCTGGGTCGACAGCAGCACGAGATGGCAGACCACCGCCACCAGCAGCGAGACGCCGGTGCGACGCGTGAGATCAATCAATCGAGATCTTCCGCAGCAGTCCGAAGTCCGACAGCATCCGGCCCGCGCCCAGCACGACCGATGCCAGCGGATCCTCGGCCACGGCCAGGGGGAGACCCGTTTCCTCCCGCAGCCGTTTGTCCAGGTTCTTCAGCAAGGCGCCGCCGCCCGTCAGCACGATTCCCCGATCGACGATATCGGCGGAAAGCTCGGGCGGCGTCCGCTCGAGCGCCACCCGCACCGCATCGACGATCACGCGAACCGTATCCGCCAGCGCCTCGCGTATTTCCTCGTCGGTGATGGTAATCGTCTTCGGTACGCCCTCGATGAGGTGTCGCCCCTTGATCTCCATCGTGATGCGGCCGTCGAGCCCGGACGCGGACCCGATCTTCATCTTGATGGACTCCGAAGTGCGCTCGCCGATCAGCAGGTTGTAGGTCTTCTTGATGTACTGGATGATCGCCTCGTCCATCTCGTTGCCGGCAACCCGCACCGCCTTGCTGTAGACGATGCCGGCGAGCGATATCACCGCGATGTCGGTGGTGCCCCCGCCGATGTCGACAATCATGTTGGCCGACGGCTCGGTGACCGGCATCCCCGCGCCGATGGCGGCCGCCATGGCCTCCTCGACGAGATGCACCTCGCTGGCCTTGGCGCGATAGGCGCTGTCCTTGACGGCCCGCTTCTCGACCTGCGTGATCTCCGACGGCACACCGATCACGATGCGGGGCCGCACCCACACGGTCCGGTTGTGCGCCTTCTTGATGAAGTAGGTCAACATCTTCTCGGCGATCTCGAAGTCGGCGATCACCCCGTCCCGCATCGGCCTGATGGCGACGATATTGCCCGGGGTCCGCCCCAGCATCTCCTTCGCCTCGCGTCCCACCGCCTCGGTACGGCCGGTGACCTTGTTGATGGCCACGATCGACGGCTCGTTCAGCACGATGCCCTTGCCCCGCGCGTAGACGCACGTGTTGGCGGTCCCGAGATCTATGGCGAGATCGCTGGAAAACAGCGCGAACAGAGAGCGGACACTCAAAAGGGACCTTCCTCCGGATGCAAGCGCCGACGGCGACGGCCGGACGCAGGTGCATCAGTAGTAGTGTCGGCCGGAGACACCGATATCCGTATGCCGGGAGAATACGCTCCGGGGATCCGTCGAGCCGTCACGGCCATATCACCGCGCGATCCACGCTTGCGGCCACCCTGCCGAGCGAAGCAGGCCGGACCGGCAGACGGCATGAACGGGCGCATGCTCGGCGGTACGGGTCAGGCTCCCCGCCCGGCACTGGAGCCGCGGACGGCGTACCGAAAGGCTCGTGGAGAAGCCGGGAAGGCACTTGGCGGCGGCGCCTCGGACCGACGAACCGGATGGACACGAAGGACGGAACTGAAGCCGTCCGGAGCGGTGCCGGCGCGGGTTGCGGAGTCGGTCGACCATCAGAGGAACATCCGACGCGGTTGCGTCCCTCCAGCAAGGCAACATGGATCCTCCGGTATCGGAAACACCCCCTGAAATGACCCGCCGGATTGGGAGGACTATAGCATATCCTGCGGTCCGTGACGACCCACACCCAACCGGTAGTGCATGGGGGCTCTGCCACCCAACCGGTTTTCAATGCTGTCGGTGTGAATCGTGACATAAAATGTACCCACTGTATATAGTCGGTGACCGGCGCATGGCCCGTGGCCGGCGCCGAACCGGAGGCATCGGACCGACGGGACGTCGCGAAACCGACGGGACGACGACGAACGCCGCAACTGGGAGTTGACCACAAGATGACGATGCTGGATCGCATGCGACGCCACAAGGCGTGGCTGAAGTGGACCCTTGCCCTCGCCGGTTTCGCCCTGCTGGTCCTCGGGTTCCCTCTCCTCCAGTCTCCCCCCGCCACCACCGGCGCCCTGACCGACGTCCTGGCCCAGGTCGGCGACCAGGAGATCACGGTCGGCGAGTTCCAGACGCTCTACCGGCGCCAGCTGCAGAGCTACCAGGTCCAGTCCGGCGGCGAGATCACCTCCGAGATCCTGCGATCCATGGGCATCGATCGACAGTTGCTGCAGCAGGTGATCGACGAGTACGCGGCGCTGCAGGAAGCGAGGCGCCTCGGGGTCACGGTCAGCGACGCCGAGATACGGGAGACCATCGTGTCGCTCCCCACGTTTCAGCAGAACGGACAGTTCATCGGCGAAGCCGCCTATCTCCAGATGCTCCGGTTGCAGCAGCCGCCGATGACGCCGGCCGAGTTCGAGGAGAACGTGCGCCGGTCGTTGATGCTCCAGCGGCTGCAGGCGGCGGTCACCGATTGGATCACGGTCAGCGAAGAGGACGTAGAGCGGGAGCACGTTCGCCGCAACGAGCGAGTCCGCCTCAGCGCGATCTCGTTCCGGGCCGACGAGTTCCGGGAGGGCATCGAGGCGACGGACGACGACGTGGCGGCCCTGTTCGAAGAGAACGCCAACGACTATCTCGTGCCCGAGAAACGCCGGCTCCGTTTCGTGCTCATCGACGTGCCCGCGCTGAGGGCCTCGTTCACCCCGAGCGACGCCGAGATCCAGTCGTACTACGACAACAACCTGGATCGCTATACCGAGGAGGTCAGCCTGCGGGTCAGCCACATCCTGCTCCGGACGCAGGACAAGGAGCTGGCAGACGTGCAGGCGCAGGCGGAATCGATCGCGGCCGAGGCGCGGAACGGCGCCGACTTCGCAGAGCTGGCGAGGCAGTACACCGAGGACGACGGCACGCGTGAAGCCGGCGGCGACCTCGGACCGATCGCGCGCGGGCAGATGGTGCCCGAGTTCGAAGGCGCGGCGTTCGCGCTCGAGCAGGACGAGATCAGCGATCCGGTCACGAGCATGTTCGGCGTGCACGTCATCAAGGCGACCGAGAAGACCGGGGGCACGACCCAGACCCTCGACGACGTCCGGGACAGCATCGTCGATCTGCTGCAGCAGGAGACTGCCGATGCGCGGGCCGGCGCACTGGCCGAGGCCATGGCGGCGGAGATCGCCCAGGCTGACGATCTCCCGGCGGCGGCGGCGCGCCGCGGTCTCGAAGCGCAGGAAAGCGGCTTCGCCGCGCTGGGCGAACCGATTCTCGGGCTGGGGTTCTCGTCCGACGTGACCACGCAGGCCTTTCAGCTCGAAGAAGGCGAGGTGGCGGGTCCGATTCCAACCCCGACCGGGCCGGCGTTCGTGACCGTCACCGGCATCCAGGCGCCGTACGTTCCCCCCCTCGACGAGGTCGAGACGCGGGTCCGGGACGACGTGATTCGACGCAAGGCGTTCGTCATGGCCCAGGAACGCGCCGATGCGGTGTCCGGGCGCCTGCAGGACGCCGAGGACTTCAGCGCGACGGCCGAAACCGAAGAACTCGAGGTGAACGAGAGCGGCCTGATTGCCCGGGGTGCCATGGTGCCGGGGGTCGGTGTCAACGCCCAGGTCGAAGAAGTGGCCTTTTCACTGAACGCGGGCGAGACCAGCGACCCGATTCTGACCGGAAACTCGGCCGTGGTCGTTCACGTCCACGAACGTCAGGATGCCGACCAGGCCGATTTCCAGGCCAATCGCGAGCGGTTGCGCAGCGAGATGGTCCTCGAACGGCAGAACCAGTTCTTCACCGCGTACATGGAGAACGCCAAGGCCCGCATCCCGATCGAGATCGACATGGGCGCCTTCGCCCAGGCGACGGTCTGACCCGAGCCGGCGCCTCAAGGCACGAGCGCGCCGGGCATGATGGCCAACGGCTCGCCGGCGCGGAACAGCCGTGCCGGCGCGGTCGCCCTGCCCACCACCGCGGCTTCGGGAGGCGCCAGCCCGGCCAGCTCCGCGAGCCCCCGAGCCACCGGGAACCCGTCGTCGAGCAGCTCGAACAGACTCTTCGCCCGCGGGTAGATCAGCAGCTCGACCTCTTCGTCCGCTCCAATCCCGGCCTGTTCCTTGGCCAGCGCGATGGCCCGGCCGAGGCCGCCGAGCTCGTCGATCAGACCATGCTCCAGCGCCTGACGGCCGGTCCAGACGCGGCCCTGGGCCACCGTGTGGATGACGTCCCGCGTCGTCTCGCGCCCCTCGGCCGCCTTGGCGAGGAACTGCTCGTAGATGGCGTCCACGTGCTCCTGCACCTTCGCCCGCTCGGCGTCGGAGAACCGGGTCGCCGGCGAGTAGATCTCGGCGAATCGGCCCTGACTCACCGGCTCGATCGCGACCCCGAGCTTCTGGTAGGTGCCTCCGGTCGTGAACTTGCCGGCCACCACCCCGATGGAGCCGGTCAACGTGGCCGGTTGCGCCACGATCGCATCGGCGGCCATGGCGATGTAGTAGCCCCCGGAGGCTCCGAGGTCGGACATCGAGGCGATGATCGGCTTGTCGGTCTCTCGGGCCAGCCCGACCTCGCGCCAGATGACGTCGGACGCAATCGCCGACCCGCCGGGACTATCGATGCGCAGCACGATCGCCCGCACCGAGTCGTCGTTCCGGGCGGTGCGAATGGCGCTCACCAGGGTGTCGGAACCCAGCACTTCCCCACCCATGAAGTCGACGCCGCCCGACCCCGAGCTGATGGCCCCCACGGCATAGATCAGGGCGATGCGCTCCCCCCGGTTCAGCCCCACCGCCCGCAGGCCGACCTGCCGGTAGTCGCTGTCGGAAGTCACCCGCCAGTCGGCCTCGGCGAACGGCTCGCGGTCCTTCAGCTCGTCTTCGTACGCCAGCCCGTCGATCAACCCGGCGGCCAGCGCGTCCTCCGGCAGGAACGGCCCCTCGTCCACGAGCCGGCGCACCTCGTCGCCCGACAGCCCCCGGGCCTCGGCGATGCCTTCGATCAACTGCTCGTAGAGATCCCGATTGAGCGATTCGGCCATCTCGCGGTGGGCCGGGGTCATGGTCGTCTCGGTATATTGGTTGGCCGCCGTCTTGTAGTCGCCGGCCGCGACCATGTCGGGGTAGGTCCCGATCTTGTCGAGCGCCGTGCGGACGAACACCTCGTACCCCGCCAGCCCCACGATGTCCAGGGGACTGCCCGGCATCAGATAGACCTTGTCCGCCGCCGACGCCAGGTAGTACTCCTGCGTGCCGCCGTACTCGAGGAACGCCGCGATCGGCTTGCCGGACTCGCGGTAGTCGAGCACCGCGTCCCGGATCTCCTGCACCTTTCCCCAGTACAGCTGCGGCCCCAGCGGCTTCAGGATCACACCGTTGATGCGGTCGTCCACCTTGGCCTTGCGCAGGCTGTCGACCACCGACCGCACGGTGGGACCCGCGCCGACGAAGGGCGTCAACAGCGGGTTCTGGGGGTGCTCGGTCAGACCGCCGGGCACCCGCAACACGAGCACCGAGTCGGAGGCCACCGACGGCGGCCGCGACACCAGAAAGTACAGCACGGCGACACCGGCCATCGATGCGAAGATCGCCAGCAACAGAAAGACCAAGATGAACCGGACACCCCGCTTGACCCCCACAAGTGCCTCCTCGATGCGCCGCCGCCCGGCGGTCCCGCCGCGCGCACCCGCGGCGCGTGTCACCCATCGTCCCGGTCGCCGGCGGGTGCCGGCCGCCGCTCACGATGAGTATACGTGACCACCGGCCGGCGGACCGACATCCTGCGCTGGCGCCGGCGCGGGTGTCTTGGGTATACTGGGTGATCTGCGAGGCGGTTCCCCCCAATTGCGGAAGTGGCGGAATTGGCAGACGCGCAGGCCTCAGGAGCCTGTGGGACCTAGTCCCATGGGGGTTCAAGTCCCCCCTTCCGCACCAATTCAGATTCAGGTTTCCGGTTCGGCGCCGCGCCCGTGAGCCGGCGGCGGCCGAGACCGCGGCCGGCCCGTAGCTGAAACCGTGCCTCAGAATGGCCGATAGGTGACCATCACGACGGCGATGACGATGGCGGCCGCCGCCACCGCCGCCAGCATCGGGATCCGATCCGTCATCCGGAACGCCATCCCGGTCAGGCCCGACAGGACCAGCCAGCAGACGACCTTGACGAGGGCCCAGCCGGGGAACCCGAGCCCCATCATCCCCATGACCCCGAAGCCACTCAGGAAGACCAGGAGGCTGAGCGAGCCGGAGGCCATCAACATGCGCTGGCGGTTGTCGGGATGGGGCGCGGCGAACGCGGAAAACGTCACGCCGGACATCAGCAGGACGGAAATCAGGTGCAGGGCGAGAAATGTGTTGTAGCTCATGGGATTCGCTCTGTGCAACAGCTGCCGGGTCTGCGGCGTCGACACGCACGCCCGTATGCTGGAGTCGGAAGAGACCGCGGGTTGACCGCTCAATGGTAACGGGTGGACGAGATCGTGGCTCCGCCGTCGACGACCAGCACCTGACCGGTGATGAAACGACCCGCCGGCGCGGCCAGCAGGAGCGCCGCGCCGGCCACGTCCTCCGGCTCACCGATGCGCCCCAGCGGATAGGTGGCCACCGCCTCTCGCAAGCGGTCGGGATCGTCCCACAGCATGCGCGCGAAATCGGTCCGCACCAGCCCCGGCGCGATGCAGTTCACCCGGATGTTGCTGCGTCCCCACTCCACGGCGAGGTTGCGGGCCAACTGGTGGTCGGCCGCCTTCGAGATGGCGTAGATGCCGAGGGTGTCGTGCCCCTTCAGCCCGCCGATGCTCGACACGATGATCACCGCCCCGTCCCCGCGGGCGGCCATCTGCGGCAGCACCAGGTTGCACAGCCAGAGGTTGTGCTTCACGTTGGTGGCCATGACCTTGTCGTACGCCGACTCGCTCACGTCCGCCATCGGACCGAAGTGCGGGTTCACGGCGGCGTTGCAGACCAGCACGTCGATACGGCCCCAGTGTTCGAGCGCCGCGTCGACCAGCCCCCGCACCTGATCGAGATGGGACATGTGGCACGGAATCGCCACCGCCTCGCCGCCCGCCGCGTTGATGGCGTCGACCACCGGCCGGCAGCTCTCGAGCCGGCGACTCGAGACGACCACCCGGGCGCCCGCTTCCGCCAGCGTCTCGGCGATGGCCCGTCCGATCCCCTTGGACGATCCCGTCACCACCGCGACCTGACCCCGCAGGTCGAACAGCTCCCGATATCCCATGCGGCTTGTCGCCTCCGGATTGACGCCGACGGTCGTTGGACGCACGCGACGGCCCGCCCCCGGCCGGGACGGCCCGTACGCCCCACCGCGGCAGCGCGTTCGTGCGAACCGGTGGCAGCCGGCTCCCGACAGAGCGCGGCAGCAGATCCGCAAGATGTCGACGCGCGGGCTCTGCCGCGGGCGGCCGGCGACCGGAGCAACGAGAGTGTGTCAAACCGGGTACGGAGCGTCAACTCCGCCCCACCCTCGTCCGGCCGCGGTCAGCGCCGCTGGTCGAACCGCCGGCCCGCGAGGGCCGAGGCGATGTTCACCTTCTGGATGTCGATGGTGCCCCCGGCGATGCCCCATCCCCAGGCGTCGCGCATGCGCCGCTCCATCGGGTACTCGCGCGAGTAGCCGTACCCGCCCATCAACTGCACCGCGGCGCCGGTCACCTCCCGCGCCGCCTCGTTGGCGAAGCACTTGGCGATGCTGGACTCGAGTATCGACGGCAGCCCGCCGTCGGCGTTCCGGGCCGCGCGGTGAATCAGCAGCCGGGACGCCTCGACGCGCATCGCCATCTCCGCCAGCTTCAACTGCACCGCCTGGAACTCGACGATGGGCTTGCCGAACTGCCGGCGGTCCTGCACCCAGACGAGCGCGTCATCCAACGCCCCGGACGCCTGTCCGAGGGCCATCGTCGCGTTCCCGCACCGTTCGAGATCGAACGCCTGCATCAGCTTCGGGAACCCGCCGGCCGGCACGACGAGCTGATCGAGGGGCACCGACACGTCGTCGAAATAGAGATCCGACTCGGGAATGCCGCGGAACCCCATCAGCCGTTCCTGCTCGCCGAACGTCAGCCCCGGCGTCTCCTTCTCGACGTAGACCGCCCCGATGCCCTTGGCGCCCGGCGCATCCGACATGCGGCAGTACACCAGGTAGGCGTCGGAATGCCCGCCGCCCGAGCACCAGCGCTTGGCGCCGTCGATCACGATGCGTTCCCCGCGGACGTCGGCCCGCGTGCGCAGGTCGGTGAGGGCGGTCCCCGCATCGGGCTCCGACATCGCCACCGCAACGATCAGCTCGCCGCGACAGACCGCCGGAATCACCCGCTGCTTCAGGGCGTCGGCGGCGAAATGCTCGAGGGCCCGGACCGGACCGGCCACCGACTCGAAGATGGGAAACGCCACCGCCGACGACACCTTCGCGAACTCCTCCAGGACGAGGAACGCCTCGACGTTTCCCAGGCCCAGACCGCCATGATCGGGGGAGATGTTCACCCCGAGGAACCCCATCTCGGCGTAGCGCTTCACCCAGCTCCGGGACAGCGGCGCCGCCTCGCGCTCGGTCCGCTCGGCGACCGCGGTCATCTCGCCGCGGGCGAAGGCCCGCGCCGCCGCCTGCAGGGCCTGCTGCTCTTCCGTCAACGTGAAGTCCATCCGGCGTCCTCCGCATCCGGCCCGTGGCAACGAGGCCCGCCCGTTCGACCGATGAGTCGGCGGCCGGTCCGCCCACCGCGCCGCCTCGTGTGCGGCAACGAGGCCCCGCCCCGTTCGACCGGTGCAGAGGGGCTCGGCCGCGGGCCGCTGGACCGGAATGGTACACTCGCGCCCCATGTCCCAGTTGCCCGACGACGCGTCCTCGATGCCCACACCACTCCACGACGGCGGTCTGAAGGCCCGGCGGCGGGTCCTCGGCGACGAGTACGTCGATCGGGCGCTCGACGGGCTCGATGCGTTCAACGCCGAGTTTCAGCAGCTCGTGACGGAGTATTGCTGGGGACGCGTCTGGACGAGAAGCACGCTCGACGACCACCAGCGGAGCCTGATCAATCTCGGGATGATCGCCGCCCTCAATCGGAGCGGCGAGTTCAGGACCCACGTTCGGGGCGCCCTGCGCAACGGGTGCACGGTGGAGGAGATTCGGGACACCCTGTTGCAGGTCGCGGTGTACTGCGGCATCCCCGCCGGGGTGGAGGCCTTCCGGCTCGCCCGCCAGGTGTTCGAGGAGGAAGGCGTCACGCCGGGTCCCGCCGAGACGGGGTCCGCTTCTGCATGACCAGCCTGAGCGCCCGCGCCGCACCCCCGACAATTCCAACGAAGATCGCCAGCCACCCGTTCCCCGTGGCAATCCACACCGCAAACGTGCAGCACGCGATGACGAAAACGGACTCGGCGAGAGTCGTCCCGGGTAGCCACCCTCGCCTCCATGTCCAGGCGACAACCAGGAGCGCGACAACCCCCAGCACGCCCAGCAAGGGCATCTTCGGGTCCATGAGTCGTTTCCCTCGACTTCCCGCCAGCAACCCGGAAACCAGGTCCCTCGACTAGGCCGCCCGGAGGTCCGCCTCCGCCTGGCGCGCCGCCCGCTGTCCTTCCTCGACGTCCACCCGCGCCAGCAGGAGGCCGCCGGCGACGAAGAACGTGACGATCGAGAGAATCGCGCCGCGGCTGGATCCGGTCACGAGAATCATGACCGCGAACACGGCGGGCCCGACGATGCCCGCGAACTTCTCGAACACCCCGAAGAAACCGAAGAACTCGGCGGACTTGTGACGGGGCACCATGCTCGCGAACAGCGACCGGCTCAGGGCCTGACTACCGCCCTGTACCATCCCCACCAGCAGCGCCAGGACGTAGAACTCGGTCGCCGTCGTCATGCCGTAGGCGAGCCCGCTGATGACGACGTATACCGCCAGCGACAGGAAGATGGCGCGCTTCGCCCCGACGTGCGCCGCCAACTGTCCGAACACGAAGGCGAACGGCACCCCGACGAACTGCACCAGCAGGACCGCGGTGATCAGATCGCCCTGTTCGAGGCCGATCTCCGTCCCGAAGGTCGTCGCCATCCGGATGATGGTGCCGATGCCGTCGTTGTAGACGAGAAACGCCAGCAGCATCACGAACGCCTGCCGGTACCCCCGCAACTCGCGCAACGTCACGCGAAGGCGGACCAGCGACGCCCGGATGGCGCTCTCCCCCGCCTGCTCGCCCGCCTCGAGGGAGCGGGCCGGCTCTTGCACCGTCCGGAACAGGGGAATGGAGAACCCGAGCCACCAGACCGCCACGCTCAGAAACGACAGCCGGCTGGCGAGCTCCGCCCCGCTCAGCCCGAACAGCTCGGGACGCTGGATCCAGGCCAGGTTGACGAGCAGGAGGAGGCCTCCGCCCAGGTAGCCCAGGGCGTAGCCGGCCGTCGACACCCGATCCATCTCGTCGGGGCGGGCGATGTGCGGCAGCAGCGAGTCGGCGAACACGAGGCTCGCCGCCACCCCGATGTTGGCGACCGCGAACAGCGACGCCGCCAGCACCCAGTCCCCGCGCTGGATGAAGAACATGCAGGCGGTCGCGACCACCCCGAGCCCCACGCAGGCGCCCAGCATCTTCTTCTTGATGCCGGCGAAGTCCGCCACCGCCCCCAGCACCGGCGCCAGCACCGCGACGAACGCCAGGGCGAGGGTCGTCGTGACCGCGAATCGAAAGCTGGCCGTCGCCGGGTCGAGGTCTGCGGCCGCGACGGTTGCGAAGTAGATGGGGAAGACCGCGGTCACGACGGTGGTCATGAACGCGGAGTTGGCCCAGTCGTACATCGCCCACGCGCGCAGTTCCGGACGATGCAGCCCGAGCCGTTCGAGGATGGAGGGAGCAGGCATCGTCGGAACCTACCACACTCGCGCCCGCTGCACCGGCCCGCGGCGGCGGTCCCGGCCGGACGCCGGGAGCGTGATATAAGGGTGACCGTTCGAAGGTTCGAATCGCGGCGCGAGCGCCGCAGTGAGCAGAGACATGCCCTCATTCCGCAGAATCGCAATCGTGACCCTGGCGCTCGGCTGGGTGCCGACACTGACCTTCGTGGCCGCGCACTGGACGGGAGAGACCCATGCCGCCGCGCAGGAGCGCACGCCGATCAAGGTGACCCGCATCTATACCGGACCGGACGACAAGACCCACGCGGAGGAGTACGAAGTGCCGCTGGGAGCCCCGCGCGGCGCGACCGAGCTCGCCGAGCCGATCGACGTCACGAGCCTGCAGTTCAGGCGGACCTCGCCGGACTACTTCATCGACTGGCATACCGCGCCGCGGAAGCAGTACGTCATCACGCTGAGCGGCGAGAGCGAGGTGGAGATCGGCGACGGCACGAAGATCCGCCTGCACCCGGGGCATATCCTGCTGGCGGAAGACGTCACCGGGCAGGGTCACATCTCGCGGTCCGTCGGCAGCGAAGATCGGATCTCGCTGTTCCTGCCCCTCGTCGAGCAATGAGCGACTCGACCGGGGTTGCACGCCAACCGGACGCCATCGACACGGCCACGCTCTTCGATCTGACCGGCAGGACGGCGCTGGTCACCGGCGGTTCGCGCGGCATCGGCCGGATGATCGCCGAGGGCTTTCTGCAGGCGGGTGCGACCGTCTACATTTCTTCACGGAAGGCCGAGGTCTGCGACCGGGCGGCGTCCGAGCTGTCGGCGGCGGGGCCGTGCCACGCCCTCCCCGCGGACATCGCCGACGACGCGGACCGCGGCCGACTGGTCGCGGCGCTGGGCGAGCGGACCGGCCGGCTCGACATCCTGGTGAACAATGCCGGCGCCGCGTGGGGCGCCCCCTACGCGGAGTTTCCGGAACCGGGGTTCCGGAAGGTGCTCGAGCTGAACGTGACGGCGCTGTTCTTCCTGACCCGCGACCTGACCCCGCTGCTCGCCGCCGCCGCCGCCCCGCGGGAACCGGCCCGGGTCATCAACATCGGCTCCATGGACGGCATCAAGGCGCCGACGGTGCTGCAGACGGGCACGTTCCCCTACTCGGCCAGCAAGGCGGCGGTCCACCACCTGACGCGGTCGCTGGCGATCGAGCTGGCCCCCCGGCACATCACCGTCAACGCGGTGGCCCCGGGGTTCTTCCCCAGCAAGATGACCGAGGAGTCGCTGGAACGGTTCGGTGGCGAGATCGAACGCCGCTGCCCCCTGCACCGCATCGGCCGCCCCGAGGACATGGCCGGCGTCGCCATCTACCTGGCGTCGCGCGCTGGCGCCTACACCACCGGCGCGGTGATTCCGGTAGACGGGGGGATGTCCATTGCTTGAGGGGAAGCCTGGCTGGTATACTTCCCGTGCGTTTGCATTCCAGCAGGCCGGCCATGGCCCAACCGACAGAAACCGCCACCGTTGCCGCGTCGACGCGACGACGCAAGTCGATTCGATGGTCTCAGGAGACCATCGCCATCATGGCAGTCGGGGTGCCGATTCTCCTTGCCGTGCTCGGCGTACTCTGGAATACGTTCAGCCTCGACGGCAGGATCGCGTCGGAGGTCGACAGGATAACCTCGGAACTCGAGACGCTCGAAGCGGCACACGGCGACATCAGGCGTAGCATCCGCGAAGAACACATCGAGATTCGCGACGCCATGCGCCTGGAACACGCCGAGATCAGAGAGGCGCTCCGCGACCACGCCAACCGCTAACAGCCGGGGCGCCGGCCTCTCGCCCGGCGCCCCGCGGGCTCTTCAATCCAGCAGCCGATACGCCAGCAGCTCGCCGACGGCGCCGCCGCCGCTGACGGCGACGACGATGTACTGCGCGCCATCGTGCATGTAGGTCATCGGCGACCCCGACACGCCGACCGGCATGTAGACCTCGCCGACCTCCTCGCCGGTGGCCTTGTCGTAGGCCCGCAGCATCGCGCCCACCTCGCCCGACGCCGTCGTGAACGTCCCCGGCTCGCCCGCGATCACCAGCGTCTTCGTGATGAGGGTGCCGACCCTGCCGTTGCGCCCGGTGCGGGGAATCTCCACCCCCTGCAGGTCCGGATGATTGCGGACGTTGTCGGGGGTCTCGCCGTGCGGTATCTGCCAGAGATGGTCGCCGGTCTTCAGGTCGATGGCGGTGATGCGCCCCCATGGCGGCTTGATGAGGGGCAGCCCCCGGATCGTCAACGCCCGGTCGCGCGGCGCGACCCCGGCCGGGTTCCCGCGGATGAAGTCCATGTCCGACCGTTCCGGATCGTTGACCAGCCCGAGCGAGGTGACGTTGGTGAAGGAGTACTGGTAGAAGATGCCGGTCTCCGGATCGATCGAGCCGCCCGGCCAGTTGGTGCCGCCGCCGGCCGACGGCAGCATGAGCGTCCCGTACGGCCCGTCGGGGTCGGCGGCCACCGGCGGCGTGAAGATCGGGCCCATCCGGAAGTTGGCGACCCGCGCCAGCGCCTCGGCATGCAGCTCCGGCGTGAAGTCGATCAGGTCCTCTTCGCCCACCCCCTGCCGGTCGTAGGCGGCCGGCCGCGTGGGAAACGGCTGCGTCGGCGCCAGCAGCTCGCCCGGCACGTCGGACTGCTCCATCGGCCGCTCCTCGATCGGCCAGATCGGCTCGCCCGTCTCCCGGTCGAGCACGTACAGCCACGACTGCTTGCTCGGCTGCGCCACGATCTTCCGCTCGACCCCGTCGATCACCACGTCGGCGAGCACCGGGGCGCACGGGAAGTCCCAGTCCCACACGTCGTGGTGGATGGCCTGGAAGTGCCAAAGCCGATCGCCGGTCTCCAGATCCACCGCCACGATGCTGTCCGAGAACAGGTTGTCCCCGTGCCGATGCCCCCCGTAGTAGTCGTTGGTCGGCATCTCCGTCGCCATGTACACGATGCCCAGCTCGAGATCGACGCTGATCTGCCCCCACACTCCGGTGTTGCCGGTATAGCGCCACGAATCGTTGAGCCAGGTGTCGTTGCCGAACTCGTCGGCGCCCGGCAGGGTGTGGAAGATCCATTGGCGCTCGCCGGTGTCGGCATCGAATCCGCGGACGTAGCCCTTGGTGTTGCGCATCGACGCCGGGGCGCTGCCGGGCACGTGGGCCGCCCCGACGACGATCGTGTCGCCGGCCACCAGCGGCGCGGAATGCAGACCGATGGAGCCGCCCAGCGGGTCTATCTCCTGGTCCATGTTCTGCATCAGATCGACGATGCCGTCCTCGCCGAAGCCCGAGAGCCGCTGCCCCGTCGCCGCGTTCAGCGCGACCATGCGGTAGCCGGGGGTCACGTAGATGATCTGCCCGTCCCCGCCGTCGTCCCGGTAGGACAGCCCCCGCCCCGACCGGCGGCGCGGCGACACGTCCGCCCGCTCGCCCTCGTCGAGGCGGTGCATCCACAGGTACTCGCCGGTGGCCGCGTCGGCCGCGACCACCGCGCGGCGGGTGCCCGCGGTGGTATAGATGACCCCGCCGACCATCAGCGGCGTCGACTGGAAGTTGTACTCGGGCTCGGGGCCGAAGTTGTCGGTCTTCAGCCGCCACACCAGCTCGAGCTCCTCGAAGTTGTCGCGATCGATCTGATCGAGCGGCGAGTAGCGGGTGTTCGCCTCGTCGCCCCCGTAGTGGCGCCACTCCCCGCCCTGGGCGCCGGCGCCGGTCTGCCCCGAGGCCCCCGGCGCGGCCAGCACGGCCGCGGCGATCAGACACGCGATGCGCCGGCGCGCGGCGCCGTACCCATTCCTCTGCGTTCCCGGACAACGACGGTTGCTTGGGGTCATGTCTGCAACACTCCTTGCGCGAAGCTCCGTTCGCCCGCGCTCAACCGACCATGGACAACGCGACCTCGTCCGCGCGGCTCTCAATCCGGACGTGATGCGCCGGCGGCTCGTCGGCGCGTCCGTCCGCCGCAGACGGCGACGACGTCGATCGCCGACTCGGACGGCGGGCATGCCGGCTCCTCTTCCGCCGTCTTGTTTCGCCCCCCGGGTCCGTTCGTGCGCCAACCCGCAGCTTCCCACAAGAGCCCTGCGGAAACGGGTCTCCTCTCTGGTGAAACCGGTGTACTCGCGCTCGTCGTCCTTCGGCGAACCCCGTGCAATCGGGGCTCCTCTTGCGGTGGACCCGGTTACCGGGCACCTCGCGCACGCCGATTATCGGCGCCGGGTGCCGGCTATCCCGCGCCAGCGGCGGTCGGCGAAGACCGTCGGCGGCCGGCGACGGCCGGCACGATCTCGTGCTCCATCAGGCTGTACAGCGACTGCCGGTGCGCGCGCAGCGTCGACCCGGGGTTGGGCGACGAGGTCATCACGGTGACGAGACGCAGGTCGGGCACCACGTAGATGAACTGCCCGCCGTAGCCCCAGGCGTAGAAGGCGTCGTAGCCGGCCAGGTCCCGCACCCACCAGCCGTAGCCGTAGGCGCGGTCCGGGCTGCGGGTCCTCGTCGCGTGCGGCGCTATCGACGTGTGCACCCAGTCCTCGGAGACGATCTGCCGCACGCCGACCCGCCCGCAGTTGAGGTACATCTCGCCGATGGCCAGCATGTCGCGCGGCAGCATCGACATCTCGTTCCCGCCGAAGTACACGCCCTGCGGATCGGTGGTCCACCGGGGCACCGAGATCCCCATCGGCTCGCCCAGGTAGCGGCGGGCGAACTGATGGGTGCTCATGCCGGACGCCTTCGCGACGATCGCCGACAGCAGATGGGTGTTGCCGGTGCTGTAGATCATCCGCGTCCCCGGCTCG
Source organism: Vicinamibacterales bacterium (assembly GCA_965206705.1). GTDB lineage: Bacteria > Acidobacteriota > Vicinamibacteria > Vicinamibacterales > UBA8438 > JAJEEA01. The sequence goes on from CBDBKJ010000006.1 coordinate 663,976, forward strand.
GCCACCAGCGGCCGCGTCAGGACGTGGCGGACCCAGTGCCGGCTCTGCACCCAGCGGCCGTAGTTCCGGTTGCTGGTGGTCTCGAGACCCGACCGCATGGTCAGGAGGTCCTCGACGGTGATGCCGCGCTTCGCGGGGTCGTCGATGAGGTCGGGGAAGAACCGGTCGACGGTGTCGTCGACGCCCAGGTGTCCGCGATCGACGGCGATGCCGACGAGGAGCGAGATCAGGCTCTTGGACGCGGACTTCAGGTTGGCGGCCCGGTTCGGCCTCGCGCCGTTGAAGTACTCCTCGACGCGCAACGAGCCGTCCACCGAGACGAGCAGCGAACGGATGCGCGGCAGCTCGGCGAGCTGCGACAGGACCGGCTCGAACGCGGCGTCCGGCTCGCCACCGCCGCCCCCGGCGCGGGCCGGGCCGAGCAGGACCAGACAGGCGGCCGCCGCCGCGCAAGCTGCCGCGTACCGACGGAGTCGCCGCGACCGATCGCTCCCGTGGTGCATGAAACTCAACCCGTTTGGCCGGCCACGCCTCGCCGGAAGCCGGCGGCATGTCGAAACCGGCACGCCCGCCCCCGGCACCTGCTCCGCCCCTCTACCGTCCGACCCGGCGGAAGACGGCCGGGAGCCGGCGCGGCGGGACGACAGCCGGTCACTGCGAACGGCAGCCATCCTACCACCGACGAAGCCGATGCGGTCAACCGCATCCAGGGGTGCATTCTGCATGACATGTCTATCGTCGCCGGCACTGATTCGCAATAGAATCGGCAACGCGGCGCCCGCGGGGGGCGCCGTCGACGGAACGTAACGGCCGGACGAGCCCCCGGCGTCGAGCCGAATGGCGGCGCGGCCGGTCCCTGGACAGCCCGTGGCAAGACTCCGCGCTGCATCGACGGTGCGACGCAGGACTCTCACCAGGGGCTGAGGAGGTCCAGAAATGAGACGCACGACTTGCCTGGCGGTGCTCACGGTGGCCGGCGTAGCGGCCGCCGTCGCCGCCAACGAGGCGCGGCAGGAACGCTTCGGCATTCGCCAGCTGCAGCTCGCGGACAACCTCTACGTGCTGACGTCGGATCCGGCCGAGCAGGGCATGCGCACCGGCGGGAACACCGCGGTGTTCGTGACGACGTCGGGCGTGACGCTGGTCGACACGAAGATCCGGGGCTACGGCGAAGACATCCTCGCCGAGGTGGCGCGAATCACCGACAACCCGGTGACGACGATCATCAACACGCACACGCACTGGGACCACAGCGGCGCCAACACCGAGTTTCCCGACACCGTCGACTTCGTGGTGCACGAGAACACGGCGGGGCACATGGCCAGCACCGACTGCGACGACGGCGCCGGGTTCCAGGGCGGGTCGATCAAGAACTGCGAGGCGTTCACCGGGGACAACAGCGGCTACCTGCCCAGGATCACCTTCGCGACCAGAACGTCACTGTTCAGCGGGGCGGACCAGATCGACCTCTACTACTTCGGGCGGGGCCACACCGACGGCGACACGTGGGTCGTCTTCCGCGAGGCGCGGGCGATGCACACCGGCGACATGATGGCGCGCAAGGGGCTCCCGTTCATCGACGCCGACAACACCAACGGCAGCGCCACCGAGTTCGGCCAGACCCTGCAGAACGCGGTCGACGCCATCGAGGACGTCGACACCATCATCCCGGGGCACAACGACGACCCGCTCGTCTGGGACGATCTCGTCGACTACGCCGCGTTCTACGACGACCTGCTGACCCGCGCGCAGGCCGGGGCCGCGGCCGGGCAGAGCGTCGAGGAGACGGTGGCCGCGTACTCGGTGCCCGAGGAGTACAGCGACTTCCAGGCCCCGGCGGACCGGGTGGCGCAGATCGTGGGGCTCATGTACGAGGGACGCTGACGGCAGGCCGGCGCGGTTCGGTGACCGCGCCGGCCTGCAGCGTGCTCCGACAACACGGCGCGACAGCAACAATAGAGGCCTGCCAGCGGGCTGTCCTCGAGAGTGTCGCCAACGCGAGGGTCGTCTTCTGCGCATGTGACGCCAATGTGGCGGCAGACCTCTTCCAGGACAGTCGACCAGGTTCCAGTGAGGAGCGCCGAGATGACCGGCCACAACGGAGAGGGCCCGCGCCGGGTTGCCACGGCCGACCTCGGCGCACCGGCGAATGCAGACCTGCTTGCCGCGGCGCTCCTGCTACATCGGAAACCCGGGTAACGATTGCCGGGCTCTTCTCGGAAGCCGGTTCGGACCCCCCTGAAGCGCGGTCGGGGCCGCATGGAAACCTTGCAATTGCGGACGTTGTGTCCAGGATTGCAAGGTGACAGCCACAGTCATCCGCGCGACCGTCGCTGCCCGTCTCCGCCACTTTCCCGCTGTCGCCCTGATCGGGCCGCGGCAGGTCGGCAAGACGCCGGCGCGGTGGCTGGCCGGGACGATTTCCCGGCACCCCTGCCGGCGTGATCATCGAGCGCGAGAGCAACGGCACCTTCAGCGCCTGGGTCGCGGGACTGCCCGGCGTATATGCGGCCGCGGACACCCCGGCGGCCGCGAAACGCGGCATCAGATCCGCCCTGGCCGCGCACCTCGACGCCTTGAACGCCCTCGGCCAGAACGTGAAGCCCCCAAAGCCGACCTACTCGTGCTGCGGTATGACGTCCGGGCTCGCACCCGCCGCGAACGTCGACCGGGCGCGCTGATGGGAAAGAAGACCACCGCGGCCAAGGCCGAGGCCGCCCGGCGCAACGGCCGCAAGGGCGGTCGTCCCGCCGAGCATGCGAAGCTCTCGTCTCTGGGGTGACTACGGTTTCCCACATGAAGCTGACCCTCGACATCGACGATTCCGTCCTGCAGCGCCTACGCGAAGAAGCCGCGCGGCGCCGCACCACGAAATCCGCTCTCGTCGAGGCCGAACTCCGACGCGCACTCGCGTCACCCGAAACAGCCGCAGATCCTGCCGCCGCTCCCGTCATGGAACAGCGGAGGATTCCTGGTTGACATCGACGGTCGCGACGCGCTCTATCGGGCGATGGAAGAGGAAGATTGAAGTCGTTGTCTTCGACACGACGCCCGTTCCTGGTTCCGGATCCTCGCCAGTCGCTATTGGTCGCCCCCGGTGTTGTCGGTCGCAAGGTCGCCGGCTACCGCCGCTATCCCTTCCATGAGCATCTGGAAGCTGGTCGACCGGTTACGTTCCCGGCTCAGGTGGCGCGCCATCCGTCGCGCGCCGGACACCTTCTGGAACTCGGGCACGAGTTGCTCGAGCGCATCGGACGGGCGTACCACAGCATCCGAATCACGAAATCGTGCTCGTCGTCCGAGATTCCGGAGCGCGTCGCGCTCGAAGGCTTCCGCCAGCGCGTCCGGTTCACCGAGATACCACGCTTCCAGTTCCTGGCACGCGATGCGAATCAGCGCATCGGGGCGATGATTGGCCCCGCAGAGCTCGCGCAGGGCTTTTTTCAGCGCACGACAGGTGACGCTCCCGGCCAGCGTCTTGCAGGTCAGCTCGACCGCCTCCGAGCCGAACCACTGCACGCTGACGACTGTCACCGGGTCGTCAGGACGCACGCCGCGGACGGAGCAGCGTGGGGGAAGGTCATCGAGGCGCATGATGGGGATCGTGCGAACACTGGACAAGCAGGCGGTAAACGCCGAACCGGCGCGGAGAGCCCGAACGGAAGCGTGCAAGAACGCCCGACCACCCGTTGCGCGAACCGCCGATCGATCGCGCCCGCCTATTCGTAGTACGCTGGCGACTTGTCGAGCAGCGCGTTCTCGGCGATGTCGTGCTCGATCCAGAGACGGGCGCCGGTCTCGATCAGAAAGTCCTCGACACGGTCCATCGAGGCGAGGGTCATCTCCTCGTCGAAGTTGAACGTGGGGACCCGCTTCAGCGACCGGCTCTCGGGGAAGTGGTAGAGGTCGCCGCTGAGGACGACGGGGCCGTACTCGGCGAGGTCGACGAACAGCACCTGGTGGCCGGGGGTGTGCCCCGGAGCCGATTTGATGACGACGGCGCCGTCACCGAAGACGTCGTGGTCGCCGTCGAGAATCAGGGTCTCGGCCGACTCGAGGGCGCCGTAGTTCGCCGGGTCGAACCGGAACGCGGCGGGGTCTTCGCTGAACGCGGCCTCGTGCTCGGGGCGCTGCACGAGCCAGGTCGACGCCGCGAAGTCGTTGGCGTTGCCGGCGTGGTCGTAGTGCAGATGCGACATGGCGATGTAGGTGACGTCGGCCGGCTCGTAGCCGAGCTCGACGAGCTGCGCCCGCAGGGTGGCGGTGACGCGGGCGACGCTGCCGCTCGACTGCGCGCTCTCGGCCTCGCTGGCGAGGGCGTCCGAGAGTCCCGCGTCCCACAGCAGGCTGCCTTCGGGGTGCTCGATCAGGTAGCACGGCACGGAGAGCTCGAGCGTCGACACCTCGTCCATCGTCAGCGAGAACCGCCCCGGGTCGCCGACACGCAGTTGCCCGCAGTCGAAGATGTAGAGACGGGGCGACGTGATCCCCGCCTCGGAAGCCGCCGGCTCGGCCTCGCCCTCGGGCTCGCCGCCGGAGCAGGACCAGGAACCAACGGCGATCAGGGCCGCCAACAGGATCGACAAGCGTCTCGACATCATTCTCTCGCTCCCTCCGTCAACCGCGCGTAGACATCGACCGCGCGCGTCGTCATCTCTTCCGTACTGTAGCGCGCCCGCACTCCCTCGGCCGCGCGCCGTCCATACTCGGCCCGCCGGGCGGGGTCCGAGGCCAGCGCGGCGAGCGCCTGCTCGAGCCCGGCGGAATTCTCCGGCTCGACCAGCACCCCGCCGCCGGTGCGCTCGACCAGCTCGGTGTAGCTGCCGCGCCGCGGCGCCACCACCGGCACCCCGCAGGCCATCGCCTCGATCAGCGACAGCCCCTTCGGGTCATCGTACTCCGCCGGCACGACGAACAGGTCGAGGGCCTGCAGGAAGGCGACCTTGTCGTCCAGGTCCAGCTCTCCGCGGTAGCGGACGTCCGCGGCGAGAGCCCGGCCGGCGTTCCGGCGTTCGATCGACCGCCAGTACTCGGCGTGCTCCGGACCGAGATACCCGGCCAGCTCGACCCGGCACCCTTCGAGCTCACCCCGCTCGCGCAGCGCAGCAAAGGCGTCGCACAACCGGTGCACTCCCTTTTCGGGGGCGATCCGACCGAAATAGCCGATGGTCAGCGGTCCGGCGGGCCGGTCGGAACCCGGTCGAAAGCGATCGACGTCCACCCCCAACGGCACGACGTGCATCCTCGCCCCGGGAATCTCGAGGTACCGGCTCATGCAGCCGGCGTAGTAGTCGCTGACGGCCACGAACGAGTCGACGTGCTCGACCTGGGCGCGGACGAGGGCCTGCGCCCGGGACCGGTACGGCTCGGGCAGGTGGTCGAGGAAGATGTTCTCCCCCTGCAGGGTGCAGTTGACGGGGCACCCCAGCGCCTGCTTGAGGGGCTCGGCGATGCCGATCAGCATCGAGTTCGAGATGTCGATCACGTCGGGGCGGGGCTGATCGCGCAGCCAGTGGACGAGCTTGTCGAACTCCTTCCGCTGATGTCCGTGCGTCCCCTCGAGCATCGACACCGTCAGCCCGCCGAGCTGCCCGGGGTCGGTCTGCATGCGTCCCGAGACGAGCCTGAGCAGCCACGGCGACTCCCAGAGCCGGTCGAGCAGCCACGGGGTCCAGCGGAACAGCGAGACGTACTCCTCGAGATAGACGCTGATGCCGCTGAAGAAGACGCGCTTCTGGCTGACGTTCTCCTCGTCGGTGCGGGTCGGCGTGTAGAGCGGGAGCAGGGTGACCTCGTGCCCGCGGCGGGTCAGCGCCGCCGCCAACGCGTTGTCGCGGATGCAGCTTCCGCAGTACATGCCGCTCGCGCCGGCCGTGATGCTGGTGATTCTCACGTGTCGCCCGTCCGCTGGTAGCCCGAAAATCGTCGCCTGCGCCGCCGCCTTGCGGCACTGCCGCCCCAACCAACCCTGCCAGGAGTCCGCACCGTTCCACGGCGCAGACGCCCGGTCCCGGAGTCGTCGCCTGCGGCGGCGCCGCCGCCTTGCGGCGCTGCCGCCCCAACCAACCCTGGATCAGTCTGCCGCGATGCAGTACAGGAACTGCCGTCCCCGCAGGTAGATCTCGTTGCCGGCGATGGCCGGCGACGCATCGAAGTCGTCATCGAGGGCGTTGACGGCCAGTACGTCGAACGCCGGGCCGGCCCGCAGCACGGCGGTCGCGCCGTCCCGGCTCGTGACATACACCCGTCCCGCCGCCGCGACCGGCGAGGCGTAGACGTTGCGGATGCCCGGCAGCCGCTCCGGCCCGTAACGCCTCGCGCCGGTGCCCGCGTCGAAGGCCGTCAGCACCCCCGAGTTGCTCTTGAGGACATAGAGCTGACCGTCGAGCAGGAGCGGCGAGGGCACGTACGGCGTGTCCCGGTCCACCGACCACAACACCGCATCGGACCCGCGGATGTCGCCGGCCGCCGCGGACAGGTCGATCGCGGCCAGCCGGCTGCCGCGATACCCGCTGGTGACGAAGACCAGCCCGCCCGCCGACACCGGCGACGGAATGGCGTTCTCGGTCACCCCCTCGTCCCACCACCGCAGCTCCCCCGTGGCCGCGTCGTAGCCGCGAACGGCCTCGGTCGCGCTCGTCACCACCTGGGCGCCATTCTCGAGCTCGACCACCAGCGGGGTGCTCCAGGACGTCTCCTCGTCCCGCGGCGTCCGCCAGTGCTCGCGCCCGGTGCGCTTGTCGAACGCCGCGATGAACGACTGGTCCTCGTGGTCCCAGGGCACGATCAGCAGGTCGCGATAGAGGGTCGGCGACGCCCCCTCCCCGAAGCCCATCTTCGTCTGCATGTCGCCGAGGTCGGTCTCCCAGAGGAGCCGGCCGTCGAGGTCGTAGCAGTACAGCCCCACGGACCCGAAGGACGCGCACACCACCTCGCCGTCGGTGACCGCCGACGGCGAGGCCCAGGTGTTGGCGCCGTGCCGGCCCTGATGCGGCGCCGCCTCGTGGGCCACGTGCTCCCACAGCACGCTTCCGTCCCGCCGGTCGAGGGCGACGATGACGAACTGCTGCACCCGGCTCGCCGACGCCCTGCGCATGAACCGGTCGGCAAGCCGCGAGAAGAACCCCGGCCCCGAGCGCGCCCGCTCGCCGGTCGGCACCGCCGTCAGCACGAACAGGCGGTCGTCCCAGATGACCGGCGTCGCCGAGCCGAGCCCGGGCAGCGGCACCTTCCAGCGCACGTTCGAGGATTCGCTCCACTCGACGGGCGGATCTCCCGCCGGTGCGACCCCGGTATGGAGCGGCCCGCGCCACTCCGGCCAGTAACGGGCCGCATCGCCGGCCGCCTGCGCCGCCGCCGGCCCGGCCACCGCCACCGACAGGTACGCGGCGACACAGAGCCGCGCGACCCCACTATTTGCTCTGAGCATTCGATTCCACCCCGGCTCGACTCCACCACCCCGTGTCCCGCCGCCACGAACGCGGGCTGGCCGCCGGTCGTGACGCCGACGGCCGGAACCCCGATGAGCCCTCACCCCGCGTCGAACCGGCGACGGAGGCCGAGTTACCCCGTTGCATCAGTTGACGATGGCGCTATAGACCGCCACCTCGAATCGATCCGTCAGCCGCGACTGGTTGTTGGGATAGAGCTGGGTCATGATGATCGCCACGAGCTGCTCCTCGGGATCGACCCAGTAGACGGTGTTGAAGAAACCCAGCCATCCGAACGCCCCTTCCGAGCGGGGGCCGCCGGTCAGGCCGGGGTCGCCCGAGATCGCGAACCCGAGCCCGAACCGCTGGCCGGTATCGGGCACCCCGAGCCCCGCCAGATGGTCGCGGGTCATGAGCTGGACGGTCCGGCGTCCGAGAATGCGGGTGCCGTCGAGCTCGCCGCCGTTGAGAATCGCGAGGAGGAACCGGGCGTAGTCGGAGATGGTCGAGGTCAGCCCGGCGCCGCCCGAGTAGTAGGTCCGGGGACCGTCGTACGGATAGCCGGCCGAGTAGACGGTGCGGCCGTCCTCGCTCGACACCGGCGCGTCCGGCACCCTGACGAGACCGTCCGCCCCCGGCGCGTAGATCGACGCGTAGCGATCGGCGTCCGCGGGGTCGCGGTAGAAGCCGGTGTCGAACATCTCCAGCGGCTCGAAGATCGCCCGCGTCATGTAGTCGGCGAGCGACTGGCCGCTGACGACCTCCACGACCCGCCCCAGCACGTCGACCCCCAGGCTGTAGGTGAACCGCTCCCCCGGCTGATGCAGCAGGGGCAGGCCGGCCAGCCGGTCCACCATCTCGCCGACGGTGCCGGGGGCCTGCGCGAGCCCGTCGGTGATGCCGGCCTCGATGTAGCGCGGCGCGAGCTGCGGCGGGGCCAGAAAACGGTAGCTGAGACCGGACGTGTGGGTCAGCAGATGGCGGATGGTGATCGGCCGGTCGAGCGACTCGGGCTCCGACCCGTTGCCGGGCGTGAGCACCTCGACCGTCGCGAACGCCGGCAGGTACTTGGAGACCGGGTCGTCAAGCAGGAGGGCGCCCGACTCGTAGAGCTGCATCGTGGCAACGCTGGTGACCGCCTTGGTCATCGAGGCGATCCGGAACAGGGTGTCGGCCTCCATCGGCGCCCTGCGTTCGATATCGCGCCAACCGACCGCTTCGAGATGACCGACGCGGCCCAGCCGGGCGACCAGAGTGACCGCACCGGCGATCTCCTGCCGCTCCACCGCTTCCTCGGCGAGGGTCACGATGCGCTCGAGGCGATCCGGGTCCAGGCCGAGCTGCACGGGCCGTGCCGTGGGCAGGTCCTGCCCGACCGCAGGAGGCCCCGCCGCCAGCAGCAGCAGGAAGAAACACGACCACCGCGCCGCGCGCATCACTCGTTCGGACATGCACTTACTCTCCCGTTGAGGCCGGGGCCCGTCCGGCCCGACCCGGCGTAGCCCGCACGCGTCGCCGCGGGCCGATCCGCTTCCGCCCATTCATCCCTGGCGGCCCGTGCCAAAAGGCCGCACTGCATTCGACGCGTGCGACCGGGGGGTTCTGCCGCGGGCCCCAGCGAGCATCCCTGTGGGCCGCACTGCGGCCCCATTCGTCTCCCGTCCGTCGATTCCGATGCCCGCGCTCAAGGCGCGAACAGCGACCGGTGCTCCTCGGCGATGGCCTCCAACCCGCCCCGGTGCGCCGGCAGCAGGTAGCGGCCGGCGATCAACGGCTCGGCCGCGGCCACGTAGCGGCTCCGGTAGTCGGTGAAATCAGCATAGCGCTCCGTCACCGCGCGGCGGGGGTCCCCGGTCCGCTCCCGCTCTTCCGCCGTGACGGGAAACGGAATCCGCCCCCCCTGCAGGTCGAGCAGCTCGGTGGGCGCGCCGACCGCCGGGTTCCGGAGATTCCACCCGGTATAGGTCGCCACCGGCGCCGCGATGCGCGGCAGACGCAGCACGCCCCGCTCGTTGTTGTCGGCATCGAGGGCCGGCACCCGCACCCCGTAGCGCTTCCCGGTGCGGCGGGGCGGATGGAGGTCGATCCGGCGCAGAGACTCGAACCGCTCCCCGTAGTCGACCCGTTCCGGCTGCTGGATGACGGTGGGATACGAGACCCCGGGCAGGGCCCGCCATCCCGCCGCCGACTCCGCCCACGGCGCCAGCGTCCCGTCCGCGATCCGCGGGTGCACGCTCGGCGGCGGCTCGACCCCGTCGGTCAGCCAGCGGTCCAGAGCCAGAAACAGCGCTTCCCGTATCGGCGCATAGTCGTTCGGGTTCGCCGGCAGCTGTCCGCGGTCGGAGGGGGCCAGGGCCGGGCGATGCTGGGCGCCGCCGATCACGTACACCCGCACCTCCGGCGGCAGCAGGCTGTCGCGCTCGCCCCCGGGGTCGGTGACCACCAGCGAGCCGCTGCGATGCCAGTACTCGGAAGACGTGTCGAGATGCATGACCCTGGGCACCGTCCCGGCCGCCCGGGCGCGGCGCAGCAGTCCGTCGGTCCGGCCCGTGAACGGGTCGGTCTCGTCGCCGTAGGTGAACGGGAAGAGGTCGACCGGATACAAGTGGCCCAGATGCTGGGTCGCGGTCCGGGTCGGCGACGCGAAACGGTGGTTGAAGAATCCCCGGCCGCCGCCCGCCACCGTCGGCATGACTCCGTCGAACACCTGCCGGCCCCGCTCGTCCGCGTTGAACCCTTCGTAGAGGAACGTCCGCAGGGCCCGGCCGCTCTGCGACCGCCCCTGGCCGATGACCCGTGCGGCCAGCGGGGCGCCGTCGGGCCGCCGGAGCGGATTCGTGGCCGACCGATCGTGCTTCAGGAACGAGACGAGATCCCGGATGGCGGCGAACCCCGCGCCCTGGACCACCGAGCCCCGCGCCTCGTAGATCAGCTCGTAGATGACCCCGGGCTCGAACCCGCCATCGAGGGTCATGCCGAGCTCGACGAGCCCGCTGCCCTCGTCCAGGCCGTCGTAGCGGGCCCCGAGACGCCACCGGTCGCGCGGCACCGGTTCCCGCGGGTCCTGCTCGCGCAGCCGGCGGGTCAGGGTCGCGGCCGGCAGACCCGAGATGAGCGGTTCGAAGGCGAGCTGATTCCGATCGCCGACGGGCAGGCGGTCGACCGCGGCGTCCGTCGACAGCTCGGCCCGGACCGTCCCGAGGACCGGCACCGGGTCGTCCGGATCGATGGCCACCGGCGCCTCGAGCCGCAACAGGTTCGGGCTCACCGGCACCTGGGCGATCCAGCCGCTCGACACCGTGACGTAGCCGCGCTCGAGAAAGAAGGGCTCGCCGCCCCAGGTCCGCCGCCCACGGTTGTTCACGACGTAGAGCACCGTCGGTCGGGCCAGCGCACGGTCGACCGGCGCGATGATCTCGATGTCGCCGTAGAACTGGACACGGCCCCGTTCGTCGCGAATCGCCAGGTCGAGATCGACGATGCCCTGGTTGGCGGCGGCCTCCGGGTCCAAGGCGTACACGACGCGCCCGCGCAGCCGCTCGTAGGCGCCGATCTTCGACTCGGCGGCCTCGCCGAACGGGACCCGCGACGTGATCTCGAGTCGAACGACCTCGGCGGCGGCGGCCGAGGTCATCGCCCCCCAGACCGCCAACGCCAGCCAGGACCACCGGCGCGTCGTCATGCTCGTGGCCCGCCGACAGTCGCCTTGCGGCTCCGCCTGATGCCCAATCAACTCTCCAGGACTCCGGGCCGTTCTACGGCGCAGACCCCCGGGAGCCTGCGCCGTAGAAGTTTCGCGCCAGCGAAACTTCCAACGCGACGGTAAGGTCGCGCTACCGCTTCGCCAGTTGAACACCGTTGTACGTCATCGAGTTGAACTGGTTGCTCGGGAACTCGACCACCACGGGAGTCTGCAGGCCGAACTTGTCGTCCGGGCCGTCGTACTCGCGCACGATGAGGACCGCGGAGAGATCGACGATGCCGTAGGTGCCCTCACCTTCGCCCTGCTCGTCCTCGAACTCGAACTGCCCGTCCTCCTCGAAGCGGAACCTCGGCGTGCCTCCCTCGGCCCGAAACTCGGTCCGCTCCCGGAAACGGCCGCCGGACGCCAGGACCGGCATCTCGAAGCTCAGCGGCCGGGTCTGCCCGGTCTGGCGGACGTTGGCGACCTGCTGCAGGCCCTGGTAACCGTCGAGGAGCACGGTGAATGCCCAGTCTCCCGACCCCAGCCCGATGAAAGAGAAGTTGCCGCTGTCGTCGGTCGTCGCGTTCTGCGCCGTCCCGGGAGCACCCGCGGGCTCGGCCAGGACCGTGACGCCTTCGAGCGCATTCCCCCATTCATCGGTCACCTGCCCCCGCTTCCTGCCCTGGGCTTCGGAGCGCGCCGCCGCGCCCAGCACGATACCGAACGCCACCGCCGCCACCACGGTACGCAAGAGCGGTCGTCGCATCATCGACTCCTTTCCCCGGAAGACCCGGTCCTTCTCCCCCAGCCGTCCGCGCCGTTCTACGGCGCAGACTGCTACGACCCCGGCTTGATGCGGTAGCCGTCCGCGGTCTCCTCCCGGTGGGCGTCGTGGCAGGACTGGCACGTGCCGCGGAGGGCCCGGATGCCGGTCCGCGCCTGGCCCTGGTCCATCGCGACCCCGGCCGCGCCGATCTCCCGCAGGCCCTCGATCGTGGTCAGGGCTTTGGCGACCGCATCGTCGTTGCCGCGCTCGGTCCAGAACGCCTCGATCTGCCGGAACATCGGGAACAGCTTGTCGAGATCCTCCCCCAGCTCGGGCCAGTACCGCGCATCGACGTGCAGCTCGGCATCGCCCACGATGAGCCGGATCTCGCTCATCGTCGGGCCGTACGTCTCCTCTGTCAGCGCCTCCTGCGCCGCGATCCCGGAGCCGCCGACCGCAATCGCCGCCGCGCAGACGCCGGCCACCAGCGCCATCTCCGCACCAGACCACCGCATCATCGACCTTCCCCCTTCGGGCCGGACCGGACCCTGCCGGCGCGGCCTCAATAACAGGAAAGGCCGGCCCGCCGCGCACGCGGGGACCGGCCTTGCCATCACGACTTCACGAACGTCTCCCTAGGCGCTTGCGCCGTAGTAGTTTCGCGCCAGCGAAACTTCCAACGCGACCCGCAGGTCGCGCCGCGACCGCAAGGTCGCGCTAGTTCCCGGTCGGCCAGAGCACGCCCTGGCTGTTGATTCCTTCCGCACCTTCCGGCACCGCCCCGTAGCCCTTGAACACGAACTTCTGCAGCCGCGACCCCTCGTAGGTCTCGGTCGTGTAGATGTTGCCGTCCGAGTCGGTGGCGATGCTATGCACTGCGAAGAACATGCCGGGCTGGCGCCCGCCGTCGCCGAACGCGGTCAGCACCTCCATCGTGTCGCGCTGGATGATGTAGACCTTCATGTTCTGGCCGTCGGCCAGGTACATCCAGCGCTGCTCGGCATCGTGCGAGAAGGCGAGGTCCCAGGTCGACCCCTGCGAGCGGGTGGCCGGGGCCACGATGTGCTCGGAGACGAACGTCCCGTCCTTCTGGAAGATCTGGATGCGGTCTTCCGCCCGGTCGCAGACGTACACGAGACCGTCGTCGGCGATCACCGCGCAGTGCACGGGGCCGCGGAACTGCGAGGTGGGCTCGCCGCCGGGCTCGTAGCGGCCCAGGTCGAGGCCGTCGTCGGGAACGTTGCCGTAGGCGCCCCAGAACCGCTTGACCTCGCCGGTGTCCTGGTCGACGACCGCGACCCGGCGGTTGAAGTAGCCGTCGGCGAAGTACGCCTCGTTGGCCTCGTTGTCGATCCCGATCTCGGCGACCCGGCCGAAGCTGTCGGTGGCGAGGCTGTTGCGCTGCGGAGTCGCCTCACCCGTGCGCTCGCTGACCGGGCCGGTCATGCGGGCGTTGGCAGCGCCGACCTGCATCAGGAAGTTGCCCTGGTGGTCGAACTTCACCACGTGCGAGTCGGGGCCGCCGTTGCCGCCGATCCAGACGTTGTTCATGCCGTCGATGGCAATCCCGTGATTCGACAGCGGCCAAGTGTAGTCACCCGTCTCCGTGCCGGGGCCGCCCCAGGCCTGCAGAAGGTTCCCCTCCTGGTCGAACTCGAGGACCGGGGGACCGGGCTGGCAGCACTCGGCAACCGGCGGGTCGGTGGTCATGCCGATCTCGGTGTTCAGGACGAACTGATTGGTGGTGTTCCGATGCACGATCCAGATGTGATCGTCCGCATCGACGTCGACCCCGATGGTCGGCCCCATCAGCCAGTGGTTCGGCAGGTTCTTGGGAAACAGCGGATCGACCTCGAACGTCGGCACGCCGTCGTTCGGGTCCATCGAGAGCGCGGCGCTCCCGCCACCCTGCTCCTGGGCGCCGGTGGCGGTCACCACGACCAGCGCTGCCGCCGCCAGTGCGCATCCGAACAGAAGATGCTGCTTACGATTCATAGACATTCCTCCTTGAACCCGGCGCCCCGCGCCGACTACCTCGTGTAGCAAGGCCCTCTGGCCCCAACGCGTACGACAAAACCGAAACTCGACCCAGCCGCTCGAAGAAACCACGGCCCCGCCCGTACAGGCCGGGGGCGCGATGACCCCTGCTGGGGAGTCGCCAGTATACTTGTAAACCTCATGAATTGCGCTATCTTTTCAACGCTGCTCGGCGAACGTCCCGCGGCGGGTCGTTCCGCCCCTACCGTCCGCCCGCGCCCCTCCGCCGGCGGCAATCCCCGGCCGGGCGCCGCCCATGCCGGAACCCCCGGCCCGCGGCCGTTCACGCCGCACGGAAGGCTCGCCTGCGGCGTCGCGATCATCGGTCTGCTCCTGGCGTTTCCCGCCAGCCAATCGGCCCACGACATTCCGGGTGACGTGACCGTGCAGGCATTCGTCAAGCCGGAGGGAGAACGCCTGCGGCTGCTCGTGCGGGTGCCGCTGGAAGCGCTGTCGGACATGGCGTTCCCGACCCTCGGTCCGGGCTATCTGGACTTCGAGCGGGTGCGCGAGCGGGACGAGTTGACCGACGCCGCGATGGTCTGGATGGGCCAGGAAGTCCGGATTTTCGAGAACGATGCGCCGCTCCCCGAGCCGGCGATCACCGCCATCAAGATCTCGCTGCCGTCCAACCGCGCCTTCGAGACCTACGAGGAGGCCCTGGCCCATGTCCAGGGCCCGCTGCTGCCCGCCACCACTCAGATCGTGTGGCAGCAGGCGATGCTCGACGTCCTGTTCGACTATCCGATCCAGTCCGACCAGTCCGACTTCTCTATCCGCCCGAGTCTCGAACGGATGGGCCTGCGGGTCATCACCGTCCTGCGATTCCTGCCGCCGGGCGGCGCCGAGCGCGCGTTCGAGCTGCGGGGCGACCCCGGCGTCGTCCGCCTCGACCCGCGCTGGCACCAGGCGGCGTTCCGCTTCGTGGTCATGGGTTTCGAGCACATCCTGGACGGTACCGACCATCTGCTGTTCCTCGCCTGCCTCGTCATCCCGTTCCGGCGGTTCCGGGCCCTCGCGGTCATCGTCACCGCCTTCACCGTCGCCCACTCCGTCACGCTCATCGCCTCGGCCTACGACCTGGCGCCCGACGCGTTGTGGTTCCCGCCGATGGTCGAGACCCTGATCGCCACGTCGATCGTCTACATGGCGCTCGAGAACATCGTCGGCGCCAATGTGCAGCGCCGATGGGCCATCACGTTCATCTTCGGGCTGGTGCACGGGTTCGGGTTCTCGTTCGCGTTGCGCGAGACCCTGCAGTTCGCCGGCTCGCATCTGCTTACGTCGCTGCTGTCGTTCAACATCGGCGTCGAGCTCGGCCAGCTGCTGGTCCTCGTGGTGCTGGTGCCGGGGCTGCACCTGCTCTTCCGGTACGTGGTCGCCGAACGGGTCGGCACCATCATGCTGTCCGCGCTGGTCGCGCATACGAGCTGGCACTGGATGACCGAGCGGTGGGGGGTGCTCAGCCAGTTCCCGATCACCTGGACGGCGTTCAGCCGGGCGATGTTCACCGGCGCGATGGGGTGGCTGGTGCTCCTGCTGCTGATGATCGGAGCACTCTGGGCGGGCGCCAAGGCGATTCAGTCTCCCCCGCCCCGCGAGGCCGCCGCCGACTGACGGTTCACGCTCGTTGCGGAACTGGCGCCGAGCGGCGTTGTCAGAGGATCGTCGAGGTATTGGACTGCCGTATCGTAGTCGACGTGCTGACGGCGCTCTGCGCGGCCTGGCCCGGAGAGCGTCGCCTGCGGCTCCGCTCACCGCCCAACCAACCCTCCAGGAGTCCGCGCCGTTCTACGGCGCAGACTCCTGCGCCGCGATGGGTGTCTATCGCCTGCAGCGCGGGCAGGACAGCCTCGCCGGCAAGGTACAGGCCATCGAAGCGGCGCAGAACGCGCACGTGAACACACCCGGGCTCCACGCCGGTAGAAACGCCGAGATACGACTGGCAGTTACGGTTCCGCGAGGAATTGAATGGCGGCGAGCTGGGCGGTTCGGCTGGCCAGCTCCGCCTCCCCGGCGGGAAACCCGTTGCTCTCGAACATGAAGGCGAGGATATCGGCTTTCTCCTGCCGGCTCACGCTGTTGGGCTGGGCCGGAGGCATCGAGACCCGCAGCCGCTCGAACAGGTCGCGGGCCGAGAACCCGTGCCAGTTGTAGAGGAACTCCACCCCGGCGAGGCTCGGCGCCATGTCCCCGCCGCCGAGGTCGGTCCCGTGGCACTCGGCGCAGGCCCGTTCGTAGGCCTCGGCGCCGCGGCCCGCCTGCTCGGCGGTGAAGACGCCGTCCCACACCGTCCGCCCCTGCCGGGCCGCCGCGCCGGGGCCCGGCCAGACCATCGCTACGGTTCCCGCAACCAGTAACGCCTTGGCGATGCGGCTCGTCCTGTTCACGTTGCACTCTCTCCGGTTCGGGGTGGTCATAATCGGTACCTGGGTTCACGCCGAGGCCAGACGTCATCCTGCCGGTCTGCCGGGAAGTGCCGGATCGACGAGGTGTCCTGCACCCACGTTAGACCGGACGGGGGCCGTGACGACAGAATGCGAGCCGTGCGAGGGAATAGCCAGCCCGCGGTCGATTCGCCGTGCGCGAGTGCCCTCACCCGCGGGCCGCGCGGGCGGCGGCGCGCTTCTGAATCAACCAGTGCGGGCAACGGTCCTCGTCGGCATAGAGGCGCTCGCAGTCATCGCACCGAACGCACTCGCTGACGAGAATCTTCGGGCCGTCGATGGCACCCCACTCGCACGTCTTCTCGCAGAGCTTGCACGTCGAGCACTCGCCCCAGCGCTTGATGCGAAAGACGGTGAGGTTGGACAGCAGCCCGAGGCCGGCCCCCACCGCACACAGATAGCGGCAGTACAGGTTGCGCACGAACACGGTGGCCAACAGCAGCAGCGCGAGCAGCGTCCACATCACCGCGTTGCCGCTCAGCGTGAACATCCAGAACGGCTCGATGTAGCGATACACGAGGGTGTCGCCGCTCGCGAGGACGTACAGCACCGCGACCGCGAGCACGCCGTACTTGAGGTAGACGAGGCGCCGATCGAGCCACGCCGGCGGCTCGCTCCGCAGGCGCGCCGGCACCACCCGGTCCATCAGCTGGGTGAGCGCGCCGAACGCGCAGATCCGCCCGCAGTACAGGCGTCCCCACAGCACCGTCGACACCAGCGTGAACGCGACGAGGAGATAGTAGGCCTGCCCGTCCGTCCACGCCGGCAGGGTCCCGCGCATCGCCCCGAAGACGTCGACGACCGACACCAGGCTGGCCTTGAAGAACCCCAGGTAGGCGACCGCCAGCACGAGGCTGACGACCTTGAGGCGATCGTCCTTCCGGAAGAAGCTGAACACCGCGAACGCGAAGAAGAGCCCCAGCACCGCGACGTCGACGGCGGCGCCCGCATCGAACAGCGCGGCGGTTTCCGTCTCTTCCTCCGCGAGAAGCGCGTCCAGCGCGGCGAGATCGTCCAGCGACAGCGGCTGCGGCTCGCCGGGAGCCGGCTGCGCCGCATCCATTGGAACCAGGGCCAGGGCGAGCAGCAGCACGCCGGGAACGACGACGCGCCAGGGCCGGGAAGAGAAGCTGGACATGGGTGTGTACCGAAGCCTCAACGGTCCGCGTGCTGCTCGGCGAGAAAATCGCGGGCGAGCCGTCTCGCGCCTTGGCGGATCGCGCGGGTCGCCGCCTCCACGGTGATGGTGGCGCGCGAGACGGCGTCGACGTCCCGTCCCACCTCGAGCGGCTCGAGGATGCTCCTGCCGGCGAACTGGCGGGGGAATCGGGGCAAGTCGATCGAGAAGTAGCCGAACGGCTCGTAGTGGTGCACCACCTGCACCCCGATCAGGCGGCCGCCGGGGTCCATCGCCACCAGGCTCGTGATGCGCCCCTTGTAGGCATAGACGCGCGGGGTGAGATCGGTGGTGAAGAAGGCCAGCCCGACCAACCGGGGGGCGCGGCCGGGCTCGGGCGCCGCAAACGCGCGGAAGTGCCGCGTACCCCCGTCGTGCAGCTCGAAGCGGTCCGCCTCGGGCACGAGGCGGCGCAAGGCGGCCTCGTCCGCGGGCGAAACCAGCCCCTGCGCGGCGGCCGCCGCGCCCGCCGCCAGCCCCGGGGCCAGGAGCAGGGCCGCGAACCAGCGCCGTCCCCGGGACCGGGGCTCATTCACCCGTCGCATCGGCCCCGTCGACTCCCACCCGATACACGCCATTACGGTGTCCGCGGAAAGTGCCCTCGGTCAGCCACTCGAAGGACGCCCGGTGCATGAACTTGTACTGGGTGGTCTCCCAGACCGCGAAATGGGTCGAGCAGGCCATCGTCACCAGCACTCTGGAGTCGGTCCCGGTCAGGTCGGCGTGCAGCACGCCGCGCGCATCCGGGTTGTCCTGCTCGCCGACCACGATCATCGTGGGCGCGGTCACCTTCGCGGCGTACTCCCGGTTCCATCCCCAGGATGAATTGCCGGCCCGCACCCGCATGACCCCCTCGGGCGGCCCCCAGACCGACCCGAACGAGTCGAACGACAGGATGGTGCGCCAGATGACGTCGCGAATGCCCGGATCGACCTGGTTCTCGCAGACGACGTTGTCCTGCCACCGTCCCTGCGTCAGCGTCTCGTGGGTCTGCAACCGCATCGGCACGCCCGGTTCCGGCAGCTCGCGCGGCGCCTCCGAGGGCCCGTCCGGGCTGTAACCCGGCGCGAACAGAAAGAGCCGGTCGACCTTCTCCGGATGCCGCGCCGCATAGCCCCCCGTGCGGCGGCCGCCCGCCGACCACCCGATGAGACTGACCCGTTCGACGCCCCGCAGCTCGCGGATGTAGTCGACGACGGTGTCGATCTCGTCCCAGTCCGACTGCACCGTGGTCGACCCTAACGGGTAGCTCGGCTCGCACGGCGCGGCGAGCGGATGCGGCGTCACCAGAACCTGATCCGCCTCGCTCATGTTGCACGCGTCGTCCATGGCCGGGCGCGGCGAGCGGCCGTACCCGGTGTGGTCCATCGCGAAGGTGTCGAACCCGGCGGCAGCCAGAAAGCCCATCCAGCTGTAGTCCTGGTAGTCGAGGTCGTAGTCGGGCACCGACGGCACCGAGCCGCCGTGCACGAACAGCACGACACGGCCCTCCGGCGGCGCGCCGGCCTCGAACCGGGCGATCGCCTCGGCCGCCGCCTTCTCGCGCAGGTACAGACCGACCCGCCGGCCCGCGTTGACGGGCACCGTCGACGTGTGCGGCACGAACCGTTCCAGGGTCACCAGAGGCTCTTCGGCGCCGGCCGGGGCCGGCAGCAACGCCGGGACGACGAGAGCGACGAGCAGCGCCATACCGCTGGCGGAACGAATGGACATGGAACCTCCCGGACCGCGTCCTGCAGTCTCCGGGGATTATAGCCGGCCCGGGGCCGACTTCCCCGCCGTCCGGGTACCGGCTGCCCGCCGTCGCCGACCGCGGCAGGGCCCGCGTCGCACCGAGACCGGCGAGCCGCCGGCCGGACACGGCGCGACGAGGGAGGCTGTCGGGCTGTGCGATCGAGGAACAACGCGGTTCGGCCGGGATGCGCCGCCGGTCGAATGCGGCGGGGCCTCGCGCCGCGGGCTGTTATGATGGCCGGCGGACACGCACCGATTCGCAACGGTGATCGGTCGACCGTCGACCCATTCCGAAGGGGAAGAACATGAGCATCCGACACGGCGCGCTCGGCATCGCGGCGGCGGCCTGCACGCTGGCGGTCTCGCTGACCTGGACGACCGAGCCGGCGGGAGCCCGGCAGATGGCGGACGACGGGGTGATCACCGGGGTGGTCCGCAGCGACACCGGCCCGGAAGCGGGCGTGTGGGTGATCGCCGAGACCGACGACCTGCAGACGAAGCTCGTGAAGATCGTCGTCACCGACGACGACGGGCGCTTCCTGCTGCCCCAGCTGCCCGACGCGGCCTACGACCTCTGGGTCCGCGGGTACGGGCTGGTGGACTCCGACAAGGTCGAAGGGCGCCCCGGGGACGAGGTCGCCCTGCGCGCGGTCCTCGCCCCGACGCCGCGCGACGCGGCCCAGGTCTACCCCGCGAACTACTGGTACTCGCTGATCGAGGTGCCGGACGAGAGCGAGTTCCCCGGCACCGGCCCCGACGGCAACGGCATCGCCCCGGCGATGACGAGCCAGGCGAGGTGGGTCGACCGCATGAAGCAGGGGTGCCAGCTGTGCCACCAGCTCGGCACCCGCATCACCCGCGAGGTCGATCAGCTGGACGACTTCGACTCGGCCCTCGCGGCCTGGGACCACCGCGTGCAGACGGGTCAGCGCGGCGCCTCGATGAACGCGGGAATGAACCGGTTCGGCCGGGAGCGCGGCCTGCAGATGTACTCGGACTGGACGGAGCGCATCGCGGCCGGCGAGCTTCCGCCGGCGCCGCCGCGGCCGTCGGGCGTCGAGCGCAACCTCGTGCTGACGATGTGGGACTGGGGAACGCCCACCGCCTATATCCACGACGAGATCGTGACCGACAAGCGGAACCCCCGCGTGAACGCGAACGGTCCCGTCTACTCGGTCGACGCGGGGCACGGCACCCTCGTCGTCACCGATCCGAACGCCCACACCTCGACCGAGATCACGATTCCGGTGCGGGTCGATCCGGAGACGATCGTGTCGCGGTTCCCCCAGGTCCAGCTGCAGCCTTCCTATTACTACGGCGACGAGATCCTGTGGGGCGTCGACCCCGACGGGCGGGCCGATCCGCACAACCCCATGATGGACGGCAAGGGGCGGGTGTGGATGACCTCCACGGTGCGGGGCGGGCAGGCGCCGGACTGGTGCGGCGCGGGCTCGGACCACCCGTCGGCGCGCTGGTTCCCGCTCGCGCGCACCGGCCGCCGCCACGCGTCGTACTACGACCCCGCCACCGGCGAGTTCGCGCTGCTCGACACCTGCTTCGGCACCCATCACCTGCAGTTCGGCGAGGACCCCGACGACACCCTCTGGTTCAGCGGCAGCGGCAACGTGGTGTCCTGGATCAACACCCGGCTCTACGACGAGACGGGCGACGAGCAGGCGGCCCAGGGCTGGTGCCCCAAGGTGCTCGACACCAACGGCGACGGGCAGATCACGCGGCCCTGGAACGAGCCGGGCGACGAGGTCGACGCGACCCGGGACACCCGCGTCGGCGGCGGCTTCTACGGGGTCATCGCCAACCCCGTCGACCACACCGTGTGGGGGGCCGAGACGGGGCCGTTCCCGGGCCGGCTCGTCCGCCTCGACCGCGGGGACAACCCGCCGGAGACCTGCATCGCCGAGGTCTACGAGCCGCCGTCGATCGAGAACCCCGACGTGGACCCGGCCGGAACCGGTCACGCGCCCCGCGGCATCGACGTCGACCGCAACGGCGTCATCTGGACGGCGCTGTCGGGCAGCGGCCACATGGCGAGCTTCGACCGCGGCCGGTGCCGGGTGCTGAACGGGCCGGAGGCGACGGGCCAGCACTGCCCCGAGGGTTGGACCCTCTACCCGACCCCGGGCCCGCAGATGAAGGGGGTCGACGACCCCGGGAGCGGGGACTTCCACTATTACAACTGGGTGGACCAGTTCGACACGCTGGGGCTCGGCGAGAACATCCCGATCGCGAACGGCTCGGGCTCGGACTCGCTGCTCGCCCTCGACCCGGAGACCGGCGAGTGGGTGGTGCTGCGCATCCCCTACCCGCTGGGGTTCTTCTCGCGGGGCCTGGACGGCCGCATCGACGACCCGGACGCGGGATGGAAGGGACGCGGCCTCTGGGCCAACTACGGCGGCAACTTCAACTGGCACATCGAGGGGGGCAAGGGCACCCCGAGCAAGATGGTGCACTTCCAGCTGCGGCCGCACCCGCTGGCCGAGTGACCGCGAAGGCTCGGGGGTAACGACGTGTTCACCGTTCACCGGCGCAACTTCCGGGTGGCTGAGTGGCTCGGGCGCCGGTGAACGGTCGTCGGCGGTGAACGGGGGCGGCAACGATGTCGCGCAGGGGCAGGAACCAGACGCTGGCGTTTGGCGTCGCGGCGCTCGTGGCGGGCATCGGATGCCTGCTTGTTCTGACAGCCGGTCCGCGGCTACTGTTGTACTGGGCGATCGTGATCGCGTTCCTGCTGTTGAAGCATGGGCTGTGGATCAATGACGATCGCGGCCGTGGTTGTGTTTTTCGTTCACGTGGCGCGTAGCGGACGCCATCAGCGGCGCCTCTCGGCGCCCCGCACCGCGACAGCGGCGCAGCAGGAGGAGACGACGTGAAATCAGGCGCATGGCTGGCCGCAATCCTCGTGCTCGCCGCCATTCCCGCGACGGCCGTCGCCCAGCGGTGGCGGGCCACCGACGACATCCCGCGCTACGAACGCTACCTGCGCGAGGCGTTGCCGGGGGCGGAGACCTTCCGGTTCGTCGACCGCGGCACGCCCCACTACCGCGGCTACCGGCGGGGACCGGACGGCGAGGACACCCTGGTCGGTCTCGGGTTCTTCACCGTCGACTTCGCGCGGGACGTCCGCGGCTACAAGGGCGAGATCTGGATGCTGGTGGGCATGGCGCCGACCGGCGCCCTGCTCGACGTCAGCATGGTGTACCACAACGAGCCGTTCGGTTACTTCTCGATCGATCTCCCGGAGTTCATCGAGCAGTTCCGGGGCAAGAGCGTGCTGGCCCCGATGGCCGTCGGCGACGACATCGACGCGGTGTCCCGGGCCACCATCACCAACAACGCGGCGGTGCGTTCCATCCGCGACAGCGCCCGCCGCATGGCCCGCGAGTTCCTCGCCCAGCGCCGGAGCGACCCCTAGGGGCCGTTCGGACTTTCCGCCGCCCCGCTTTCACGGAGTATCGTGTCTCTTCTGCAGAACCTCTCGTTGGACAAGCTGACCCCGGCCCGTCTGTGGTCGGCCCTGGACCAGCCGGCCCGCCGGCTCGCCGTCCTCGCGATGTACGGCGACGACCCGGAGCTGCGCGCGCAGGCCGACCAGGCCCTGGCCAGCGCCCTGCGCTTCCGGCCCGCGGGCGTCCGCAAGCTGTCGGTGGACAAGCGGATCGACTACTTCCTGCGCCGCGTCCATCCCGACAACACGCTGGCCACGTCGCTCCTGACCACGCTGCATCTCGCGCACCGGACCGCCCTGCTGGGCGCCTTTCTCGATGCGCTGGACATCCCGAACGAGGACGGCCTGATTCCGCCGGACCACGAGCCGGAACCGGTCCCGGCGACGCGGCTCGCTCCGGCGGTGGACGTCCTGCACGCGCGTTTCGACTCGGCCGACGTGGATCTGTATCTGGCGAGCCTGCTCGCGCTCGACCCGGACGTGTGGGGCGGGTTGAAGACCCTGCTGGAGCCGGCTCCGGCCTCGTAACCGCGCACCGCCCCACGCCATGCACGCCGACCTGCAGGACGCCGTCGACTTCCACGACGCCATCATCGCCGAGGGCGGCAAGGCCCTGGTCGGCTACGAGCGGGAGAGAGCTCTCGCCAACATGGTGCTGATGGCGGAGATTCCCACGACCTACGACCAGGAGGCGCAGCGTCAGGTCAACGCCGGCAACCTGTTGCTGCGCGGCGTGCCCGGCGTCGGCAAGACCTTCTTCGGGGTCATCCTCGCGGCCATCAGCGGGGCTCGGTTCGCGCGGCTGCAGGGCCGCGCCGACCTGCAGCCGACCGAGGTCGTGGGCTTCCAGATGATCAACCCGGCGACCGGCGAGTTCATGACCGAGTTCGGCCCCCTCGCCTCGGCCGAGGTGATCCTGCTCGACGAGATCAACCGCATCCCCCTGAAGTCGCAGAGCGCGTTTCTCGAGGGCCTGCAGGATCGCTCGGTCACCGTCGGCAAGCAGACCTACCAGCTTCCCATCTTCAGCTTCGCCATCGCCACCATGAACCCGATCGAGCTCGGCCAGGGCACGTTCCCCCTGTCGGAGGCGGCGACCGACCGGTTCGCGATCATGGTCAACATCGGCTATCTCCCCCCCGAGGAGGAGCAGAAGCTGGTGGCCTTCGACTTCAAGAAGGTGCACCTCGACGGCCTGATGCCGAAGGCGCGGGTGCTGGAGCTGCGGGCGCGGATCGGCGAGCAGGTGTTCCTGCACGAGGCGCTCGGGAAGTACATCCGCCGGCTGGTGGCCGCGACCCGGCCCTACAACCCGGAGACCGAGTGGCGGCAGCATTCACCCTCGCCCCTGGTGGAGCAGTTCGTGGATCTCGGCGGCTCGCCCCGCGCCACGATCTGCTGGGGTCGGCTGGTCAAGGTCTGGGCCCTGCTGTCCGGCCGCCGAGCCGAGGTCTATCCCGAGGACGTGCAGGCGCTGGCCGCCTACGTGCTGGGCCATCGGATCTGGCTGGCGCCCCATGCCGCCAGCCACCACGTCCGGGTCGACGACGTCATCGAGGACATCATCGACCGGGTGCCGATTCCGTGAGCCTCGACGCCGACGACTCTCTGGTGTCCTGGGAGGAAATCAAGGACGTCGAGCTCGTCGTCAGGCGGCGCATGCAGGAGCTGGCCAGCGGCATCCACCCGAGCCTCGTCCAGGGCGCCGGCCACGACCTCGCCGGTCTCCGCGACTGGCAGCCCGGGGATCGGCTGTCGGCGATCGACTGGGCGCAGTCGACGCTCACCAACTTCAGCCCGCTGATGACGCGCGAGTTCGACCAGGAGAGCAGCGCCTCGGTGATCATCGCGGCCGACGTCTCCGAATCCACCCGCTGCGGGGCGGGCGGCGAGTCGATCGCGAAGATCATCGCCCACACCGTAGCGACGTTCGCCATGGCCGCCGCCTTCTTCCAGGACCGGGCCGGCCTCGTCACCTTCGACCGCGACGTGCGGCGCATCGCGGTGCGCCCGCAGGTCGGGCGGAACCACGCCATCCACTGCGTCGAGGTCTATCAGGAGCACCTCAGGAAACGGGACCGCGCCGAGTCGGTCTCGCACGCGAGCTTCACGGCGCTCCTGCGCAGCCGGTCGCTCGTACCGGTGATCTCCGACTTCCTGTTCGAGGACCCCGACCGCTTCCTGGCCGAGCTCGCCGACCTGAACAGCGCCCACGACGTGTTCATCGTGCTGATCGACAGCGCCTTCGCGTTCGAGCTCCCGCCCCTGTCCGCCGGCTGGGTCGAGGCCGCCGACGTCGAGACCGGCCGCACCCGGCTCCTCGCGGCCGAAGACCTGCGGCAGATGGCGCGCCGCGTCCGCGAGTGGCAGGACTCCGTCGGGCACCAGGCACGGGACCGCGGCCTCGACGTGCTCCGGCTGGGTGGCGACGGGCGCCAGTTTCACGACACCGTGGTCGCGTTTCTGCTGGAACGCAAGCAGATGAAGCGCCGGTAGAGTCGGATTCTACCCGGGGGGGAACACCCGTATTGACAAGATGCAGTCGTCCCAATCACCGCCGCACGGGCCCGCCAGGTCGTCGAGATCCATGATGTCGGACGTGATGGTGAGGGTCTCGCCCGCGAAATCATCGCGCTCGAATGCGATAGCCTCCCACCCCGCCGCAATGCTTACGGATGAGACACAATTCTTCCAACTGGTGGACGAGTCTGTTATCCCGCAGGGCCCACGCAGATCATCCAAGTTATTGAAGTCGCGGACAAACGTATATGAGTCGCCACGGAAATCGGGATGCTGGTACACGATGACACCGGAGGTCGGGCTTGGTTGCGTGGAGGCATCTCCACACGCCATCTGAAAACCCAGGGCTAGAATGACGGTCCAAAGCACTCTCTCCTGCTTCCAACAACTCATGCACTACCCCCCTTGCCGCCCGTGGCGAGAGTCTCCGCTGCATTCGAGCGGCGATGCATCCCGTCTGACTGCGTTGTTCGTCGGACTGCGTGCAGTCCGCGGTTGCAATATGCCCAATATGCGCCCTCCTCACGCCTTGTCAGGCTCACGGGCGTCTTTCAGCCCGTGGCGCCCTCGCTGCTCTCGGTGCAACGCGGGGTTGAACATCCACCCAGGTTGGCCGCGCCACACCACGACGACCGCCGAGTGGTGCACGGAGCCCATGGATACTCCCCCGAGGCCGAACAGGGGCTTATCAAGAAGTCGACGGCTTCATCGGTCCCCAACCCCCGGGTCCCGCGGCAGCGCGAAGACGAAGATGTTGTTGCCGCTGCTCGGGCGCAGCTCCGGGGTCATCGCGCTCCACCGCGAGGCGTTGCCGCCGGTGCCGGTGCCGGCGACCACGTACTGGCGGCCGTCGACCGCGTAGGTCACGGGGAATCCGCTGACCGGCGACCCCAGGTTGATCTCCCACAGCACCTCGCCGGTTTCGTCGTCGAGGGCCTTGAAGCGGCCGTTGATGTCGCCGACGAACACGAGGCCGCCGGCGGTGGCGGCCAGCGACATGGTGGCGGCGCGCTGCTCGTGGGTCCACGCGGTGACGCCGGTCTCGGCCGAGATGGCCCAGACCGCGCCCAGCCGATCCGTCCCGGGGGCCAGCTCGTTCCGCATGCTGAGGCTGTACAGCGACCGCCCCCCGTCGTCGAGCGGCGCCATCCGCGCGCAGGCGTTCCTGAGCGGCATGTACATGGTGTTGGTCCGCGGGCTGTAGGCGCCCGCTTCCCAGTCCTTGCCGCCCATCGCGGTGGGGCAGGTGAAGACTTCCTGCCCGAAACCACGGAAGACCGCCTCGGGGTTCTCGGACACGGCGCCGGTCGCTCCGTCGATCCGGCTGACCACGTTCTGGGCCACGGTGGGGGTGGCCCACAGGAACTCGCCGGTCGCCCGGTCGAGGGTGTAGACGATGCCGGTCTTGCCGGGAATGCCGGTCATCACGCGGCGCTCCCGCCCCGGCTCGAGCCGCGGGTTGATCCAGCTCACGACCGCCGGATCCGGCCGGAGGACGGTGTCGACGAGCAGCCGTTCGAAGGGATGGTCGAGGTCCCAGTGGTCGTTCAGGTGCTGGTAGTACCAGACGATCTCGCCGGTGTCGGCGTCGAGGGCGAGCGTCGAGTTGTGGTAGAGGTGCTTGTTGTCGGTGCCGCCCACCAGGAACTTCGGCGCCGGCGAGGTCACCGAGGTGCCGATGTAGAGCAGGTTCAGCTCGGGGTCGAAGCTGGGCGCCATCCACGTGCCGACGTGTCGGCGATCCTGG
Source organism: Vicinamibacterales bacterium (assembly GCA_965206705.1). Taxonomy (GTDB): domain Bacteria; phylum Acidobacteriota; class Vicinamibacteria; order Vicinamibacterales; family UBA8438; genus JAJEEA01. The sequence continues at coordinate 690,982 of CBDBKJ010000006.1, forward strand.
TCGGGCACGCCTCCCCACGTCTCGTCGCCCGGTTCGCCGGGGGCGGGGGTCGTGCGGCGCCGCCACAGCTCTTCTCCGGTCCGCGCATCATGCGCGGTGATGACGCAGGCCTCCGGTCCCGCCGCCGGCATGCAGCTCCGGCCCGAGATGACCTTGCCGTTCGCGATGATCGGCCCCGTGCTCTGGTTCGCGGGATGGGTCTGGTAGTCGAGAACCAGGGTCTCCCAGACCAGGTCGCCGGTCTGCGCGTCGAGGGCGAACACATACTCGTCGACGCTGGTGTCGATGATCAGGTTGTCGTAGATCGCCAGGTTCCGGTTCGTGGTGCAGACGCCGGGCATGATGCGCTCGCAGGCGTCGTCGGGCAGATCCCGGCGGTACTCCCAGAGGAGATCGCCGGTCGCGGCGTCGATGGCCTGGATGACGTCGCTCGGGTTCGGCATGTAGAGGACGCCGTCGTAGACCAGGGGCGTCCCCTGCTGCCGGCCGCCGGCGCTGAGCGCGCGGGACCAGACCAGACGCAGGTCGCCGACGTTGTCCCGGTCGATCTCGTCGAGGGGGCTGTAGCCCCAGCCGTCGAGGGTGCGGCGCCACATCAGCCAGTCGCCGTCGGCGGGCGCCTGCAGCATCGCGTCGGTCACCGGCACGAACTCCGCCGGGGGCTGCGCATGAACGGCCGGGGACGCGGCGAGGGCGGCCGCGAGGACGAGCCCCGGAACCAGTCGCGAGGCACGAGCTGTCATCTGCATGGTCTGACTCCGGAACCGACGGCGCTCGGCCGCCCATGATCCACGAGGAACGCGAGGCGGCCAGCCTACCGCAAGTCACTCGGAGGGTTCAAACGACGGGCTCCCGGCTCCCCCGTCCTGTCGGGGCGCGGCCGGGGCGGGCGGCGGCAGCACGGGCTGACCTCCCCGCACGGCGCACGGTCAACCCAATCAGATCCGCGCACGGCGACGGGTGCCGCCGGGATGCGTAGCCGGTCGGGTAGAGCCAGGCCCTCCGGCGCCAGCCGCCGGGACATCGGCGACCCGTTCCGTGGTCTAATGCACCGTTCACGCACGGGAATCCCGTCATGCTCCGATCCCACCGCTCCCGAACCTCGATGCTCCTCACCGCGCTCGCCGCCGCGGCGGTGGCCGCGCCGGCGTCGGCGTCGGCCGCGCAACCGGATGCCGGCGAGACGGCGGTCGACGCGTTGCGGTGTTGGCGGCGGGTGAGCCGCAACGCGGTCTTCGTCGGCCAACGGTTCACGATGACGGTGACCTGCCGGGCCGTCGAGACGGATGCCGCGCGGACGCGGCCCGACGAGACCGCGCTCGAACCGGCGACCATCGACGTCGCCCCCTTCGAAGTCCTCTCCGGCGAGCGTCTCGACGACGTCGGGACCGGACCGTACCGGTTCTCGCAGTACGACTACGCGCTGCGTCTGATCACCGAGACCGCCTTCGGCGAGGAGGTGGAGATTCCGGCCCTCGATCTCTCCTACCGGATCGAACGGCGCGTCGGCGACAACCCGGCCCTCGCGGGACGCGAGCTGACGTACGTCCTGCCGGCCGAACCGATCCGGATCCTGTCGCTGGCGCCCGAATCCGCCGAGGACATTCGCGACCTGCCGGCCGCCGGCTTCGAAGCCGCGCAGGCGCGCGCCCTGCGGGCCAGCGTGCTGGGACTGCTGTCGGCGCTCTTCGGCCTCGCCGCCCTCGGCCTCGTCGCCCTCGGCGCGATGCGCGCCGTGCGCGACCGCACGGGAGCGGCGGCGGTGGCCGAACGGCAGCTCTCGCCCGCGCTCGTCGCGCACCGGGCGCTCGAAGAGCTGACGCGGGTGCGCCGCGCGGCGGCCGCAAGCGGCTGGACGCGAGACGCGGCGGGGCGCGCGCTGACGGCACTGCGCATCGCCACCGCGGTGGCGCTGTCCAGACCGGTCACCCAGTCGGCGGTCGCCGACGACGAGACGCCGCGGGAGGGACAGCTGCGCGTGCGGCACGGGCTGCTCGGCCGCCGAACCGCGGCCGTCTCTTCCGGCCTCACCGCGGCCGCCTGGCGCGCACCGGAGCGGTCGCGCGGGGTCGGCCATCTCGCTCGCGCCGCCGGCCATCTCGCCGGCGCCGCCGGCCATCTCGCCGGCGCCGCCGCAGCGGCCGACCTCAATCGGGCGATGACCCTGCTCACGACCGTCCGCTACGGGCGCGGCGACGAGCCGGCGGGTCGCGATCTCGAGCCCGACGCACTCACGCAGGCCCTCGACGCCGGCATCGACCACGTCCGGCGCCTGCGGTGGCGGGTGCTGGGCCCGGTGCGGCACGCCGACCGTTGGGCCGACGCCGCCCGGCGGGCGTGGACCCGACTGACCGCGGAGGCCGCGTGGAGACGGTGACCGCGGTCGTCGAGCGGCTGCGGCTCACGCTCGCCGAGCTCGGCGAGGTATCGCTGGCGACGTTGCCGCTGCCGCGGCGCGACGAGACGGTGATCGCGCTGGGGGTGCTGGCGCTGCTGGCGCTGGCCGCGCTGCTCGCCCGCGCCGTCGTGCGCGCGCGCGCCGGCCGCACCAATCTCGTCCTGCCGACGCTGCTCCCGTCCGCGATCACCCGGCGCTCGTCCCTCGCGCCTCTCCGCCACGCGCCGTTTCTGCTGGTGGTGGCCGGCATGCCGTTCTTCGCCGTCGCCCTCGCCGATCCTCATACCGCCCTGATCCAGGAACGCGCGACCTTCCCCGGACACCGTATCGCCATTCTCATCGACGCCTCGCTGAGCATGGACAGCTCGTTCGCCACCGATCAGCTCGGCTGGGGCAACACGTTCCTCGCCAACGTCGCGGCGGCCGAGTACTTCGTGCGGCGGCGCATGGAGGGGTCCCACCGCGACCTCGTGTCGCTGGTGCAGTTCGGGGGCGAGGCCTACGTGGTCACGCCGTTCACCAACGACTACGAGAACGTCCTGCTGAGCATCGGCCTCATCGGCACCCCCGAGGAGTACGACCGCTTCCCGGACCACGGGACCCTGATCATGCGCGCGATCAGCCGCGGCGTGCAGCTCTTTCGCACGTTCGATTTCCTCCGGGCGCAGGGCAATCTGATGGTCGTCTTCAGCGACGGACAGGACACCCACGCCGTCTACGAGGGGCGATCGCTGGACGAGATCCTGCAGGAGGCGGCGGACAACTCGATACCCGTGTACTTCATCCGCACCGCCTACGACCGCGGGCTCGGCGACGTCCTGCCGGACATCACCTGGAAGCTGGCCGTCGAGAAGACCGGCGGCCGCTTCTATCCCGCCGCCGACGAGGCCGCGATCCTGCAGGCGGTGCACGAGATCGACGAGCTGTCGGCGGGGCAGATCGAAGTCACGCAGTACGTGGCGCACCAGCCGCGCTTCTCGCCGTTCGCGCTGGCCGCGTTGGGCCTGTGGAGTCTGGCCCTGGTCCTGGGGTTGGGCTTGAAGCCGTTCAGGAGGTTTCCGTGAAGACCGTGCTGCGCTACCTCGTACCGGCCCTGCTGCTCGCCGGCGCGGCCTCCGCGCTGCTCGCCGGCAGTCGTCTCGAACGGCGGCTCGCGGCGGCCGACCGCGCCCTCGCCACCCTCGACCTGGACGGCGCGGAGGCGGGATACGACGGTGTCGCGGCGTCCCTGGGGGTCACCGCGCGCGTGCCCGGGCTGCTGCGCGGTCTGCGCGACACGGTGGCGGTGAAGCAGGCCGCGGTGCGGTACTGGCGCGGCGAGTACGCGCCGATCGTCACGCACTACGCCTCGCCCGACAGCCCCAGCATCGCCGGCAACGTCGATCTGCAGTTCCTGGTCGCCAACGCCGGCTACCGCGCGGCTCAACGCCCGAACGCCAGCCGCGAGATGGCGCTGGGCACGCTCGATCAGGCCATCGGCGCCTATCGCCGCCTGCTCGAAGCCAACGACGCGCATCTCGACGCGGCGTTCAACTACGAAGTGACGGTGCGCCTGCGGAACCGGATCGCGGCCGGCGCGCCGGTGCCGGCGGTGCGGCCCCCCAGCGTGCCGGGCAACGAAGGCGAGGACCCGGAGGAGGCGGACATGGAGGACATCCAGATCTACGTGCCGCGCGACCGGCTGGTCGAGCCGGAAGAGACCGACGACCCCACCATCGGCGACGGGGCCCCGATTCGCAAGCGCGGCTAGTGTGGCTAGTGTGCTGTCCCAATGGTTCGCGGAACATCTGCCAAGCAATTTTTTTCCCAGTTCACGGGCATCGTCACCATGAAGACTACTGCGCGAACTTCGCCGACGGAACACTAGGACTGGCGCAACACGAGGACCGCCGTGCCCCCTGCCGAGCTCCCCGCGCTCCGGTTCGAGGATCCGCTGCACCTGTGGCTGCTGGTGCTGCCGGCGGGCCTCGGCCTGCTGTGGCTGTGGCAGTTCGCGCGCCGGCGGCGTGACGCCCGCGAGGCGCGGCGCGGGCGGACGACGCCGGTCCACGAACGCTTCGCCCTCGCGGGCGGGCTCTCGTTCTGGCTCTGTCTGCTGCTGGCGGTCGCGGCGCTGGTGCTCGCCCTCGCGCGCCCGCAGGCGCTCGTCCCCGTCACCCGGAGCGCCGGCGCCGACTTCATCCTTCTGCAGGACGGCTCGGCGTCGATGCGGGTCAGCGACGTGGCGCCCGACCGCTGGCAACGGTCGGTGGCCTGGATCCGGACGTTCACCGAGCTTCTGGGCTGGCAGGATCAGCGCGTGGCCCTGGCCCTCTTCGCCCACCGCGCGGCGCCGCAGATTCGACTGACCAGCGATCCCAACGCCCTGTTCTTCTTTCTCGACCATCTCGGCGACGAGCCGCCGTTCCGCCTCGAGGACGACACGAGCTGGGACACCAACATCGAGGAAGGCATCTACTGGGGCGTGCAGATGTTCGAGCGGGACGCCGAGCTCTACGGCGAGCGGCTGAGCGCCAAGGCGTTCGTCGTGGTGTCGGACGGTCAGGCCTGGAGCGGCGAGGTGGAAGACGCGCTCCAGCTCGCCCGGGACCGCGACATCCGGGTGTACGCGATGGGGGTCGGCACCACCGCCGGCGGGCTCATCCCCCAGCTTCCCGCCGGCCCCTACGATCCACCCGAGGCGCCCCTGCACTCGGCCCTCGACCGGCAGTCCCTGCGCGCGATCGCCGAGGCCGGCGACGGCGCCTACTACGAGCTCGGTGTCGACACCGGGCAGGACATCGCGCTGCAGATCCTCACCGACGTCGAGCGCCGCGCCCAGGCGACGCACCGCGAAGAACAGTTCACCGAGCTGTACTGGTATCTGCTCGCCGTTGCCGCGGGCCTCGTCGGACTCGGCACGCTGCTGCTCAAGGAGCAGACCCAGCTCTGGTGGCAACTCGCCACCGCCGCCGCCCTGGCGGTGCTGCTGCTGCGCGCCTGAGCGGCCGAGTGTCAGACCCGGTCCGTCACTCCCCGCTCGCCGCCGGCTCGAGACCCGTCTCGGTGATCGTCGGGGCCGCTTCGGCGGACGCCAGGAAATCGATGAGCGTCTGCGCGCCGTCCGGATTGCCCGCGTCCGTCGCGACCCCCGCCGAGAACGTCGTGACGAGCTGGTACTCGGCGGGAAGCGGGCCGGCGTACGCCGCACCCTCGATCGAGAGTATCTCGCTCACCTGCTGGAAGCCCAGCTCGATCTCGCCGCGCGCCACGACCGCCGCGACCCGCTCGCTGACGATGCGCCGGCTCTTCGGCGCGAGCTGCTCCGCGAGGCCGAGCCGGGGGAACAACTCGGTGGACACGTAGGTCCCGCTCACGCTCGCCGAGAAGCCGATGGACTCGGCCGCCAGCAGCGTCTCCGCGAACGCCTCGGGCGTGCTGATGTCCGGCAGGGGCGCTCCCTCGCGCACCGCCATCCCGATCGACGAGCTGGCCAGGTCCACCCGCGAGTCCGGCCGGACCAGGCCCTGTGCGGCGAGCGCGTCCAGGCCGGCCTGCGACATGATCAGCACGTCGAAGCGCTCCCCGCGCTCCAGCCGGGCCGGGATCGAATCGGGAGCCCCGCCGGCCGACGCCCCGTACGCGGTCACCAGCCCGATGCCCGTCTCGTCCTGAAATCGCGGGGCGAGCACATCGTAGGCCGCGGCGAGACCGCCCGACGTCACCACCGCGACCTCTTGGAGTGTGTTCGCTTCGCTCGCCGCCGGCGCGTCGCCGGAAGGCGCGCACGCGACGATAGATGCCGCGAGGACGAGCAAGAGCGTGACCGTCAAGCGTCTCTGCATGCTTCCACACCTCCAAGACCGAAGCCGCCGGCCCAGCCGATGGTATCAGGAAGCAATACGATCGTCAGCCGTAGCGGCGCCCGAGATAGTCCTTCTCCGGATCCGTGTACACTGCTCTCGTGTCACCTGAGCGGATCACTCCATGAACCGGAACAGCACGGTCGACACGCTGCGATGGCTGATCGCGGTGGCCCTCGCACTGGCCAGCAGCCAGGCGTGGGCCCAGGAGTGGACCGGATGGCGCGGGCCCGAGCGCAACGGGATCGTGCCGGCCGCGCAGGCGCCGGCGACCTGGCCCGAGGCGTTCGCCCGCGCCTGGCGGGTCGAGGTCGGCGAGGGCTACTCTTCGCCTGTCGTCTCCGGCGGACGGGTCTTCGTCCACAGCCGGCGCGGCGACCTCGAGATCGTGACCGCGCTCGACCTGGCAAGCGGCGCGCGACTGTGGCAGCACGACTACCCCGCGCGCTTCGTGCAGAACACCATCGTGCCGACCGCCCTGCCTGGCCCGTTCGCGACGCCGGCCGTGCACGGCGGGCACGTGTTCACCCTGGGCGCGGGCGGCATTCTGTCGAGCTGGGACGCCGCGTCCGGCGACCTCGTCTGGCGCAACGACTACTCGGCGTCCGTACAGGTGACGGATCTCTTCTGCGGCACGGCGGCCTCGCCGCTCGTCGACCGAGGCAGGCTGCTCGTGCAGGTCGGGAGCGACGCCGCGGGGGGCCGCGTGCTCGCCCTCGATCCGGCGACGGGGGAAGAGATCTGGTCGTGGCGGGGCGTGGGTCCCGGATACGCGTCGCCGATCCTGATCGAGGTCGACGGGCGCCGCCAGCTCGTGACGCTGACCGAGTCTTCAGTGGTCGGGCTGGACGCCGACGGCGGCAGGCTGCTCTGGAGCGTGCCGTTCACCGACGAGTGGGACGAGAACATCATGACGCCGGTCTGGACCGGCTCGCACGTGGTGGTCTCCGGTCCCCGCCAGGGAACCCACGCATTCGCGATCCGCCGCCAGAAAGACGGCTGGCGGGCGGTGCGCGCCTGGAGCAACCCGGGCGTGACGATGTACATGACCACGCCGGTACTCGCCGACGGCATCCTCTACGGCCACTCGTCGACCCGCGCGGGTCAGTTCGTGGCGGTCGAGGCGGCGACGGGAGCGATGCGCTGGTCGAGCGAGGGACGCGAGGGCGAGCACGCGTCGGTGCTGATGGCGGGCGACGACCTTCTCCTGCTGACCGGCGACGCCGAGCTGCTGGTGGCAGCGCCGAGCCCGGCCGGTTTCGCCGTCGCCCACCACTACGAGGTTGCGGACGGCGCCACCTGGACGGTGCCGGTCCCGCTGCCGGACGGCCTGCTCGTCCGCGACGCGACCGGCCTTGCGCGGCTCGTCCCAGCTGATTGACCCCCTGCAGGGAACGCCGCTCCGCGCCACGAGACCATCTCTCGCGCCGTCGGCGGCGCCCGTGATGACGTGGCGCAACAGCGACCTCCCAGACCAACCCGGCTTCGCGTTCACGGGCGAGCAGCGCAACGGTCGAGACGTCGCATGCCTTGCGAAGCGTCCTCATGGACCTGTACCCTTCGAGCCGCGACCGTAGCGCTTCATGCCGGCGCGTTCTCGCTGGCCCAACGTCGAGTCGAGGAATCAACGCAATGCCGAAAATCGAAGGAATCCGGATTGCGAACTACCGGGTGCTGAAGAACCTGACACTCGGAAAGCTGTGGAATACGCAGCATGTTCAACCCCTGACTCCGATGTCCGTCGTGATCGGGAAAAACGGGGTCGGGAAGAGCTCGCTCTTTGACGCCTTCGGTTTCCTCGCCGACTGCTTGAAGCTGGGGGTCGAGGAGGCCTGTGACGCGCAAGGCCGTGGCGGATTCCAGCGTATCCGCTCTCAAGGAACTAACGCTCCGATCGAATTCGAGGTCTGCTACAGAGAAGAACCAAACGCCCGGCCCATTACCTACGAACTAGCGATTGCCAGGGACGCCTCCGGACGCCCCTATGTCTCACGCGAACGTCTTCGCCAGCGCCGCAGTCACCAGCGACGTGGCTGGCCTTTCTCCTTCCTGGTGATGAACGATGGTAGAGGCGTGGCCTGGAAGGGAGAGGTTCCAGGGCAACAGATCGACGAAGCCCATGGATTGTTCGCAATTGACTCGTTGATCGCCCAGATCGCGAGCACAGTGCCTGGAGAGGAAAGTGCGGAAACTGAAGTCGTGGAGCTCCAGGACAAGCGCAAGCTCGGCATTGCCACCCTCGGGGCTCTGAAACAACACCCAAGAATATCGTCCTTTCGAAAGTTCGTAGAGGGCTGGTATCTCAGCTACTTCACTCCAGATGCCGCGAGAAGCCTGCCCTTGGCCGGGCCACAGAGGCACCTAAATGTCCACGGCGACAACCTCGGTAACGTCGTGCAGTTCATGGAGCGGGAGCAGCGCGACCGATTCCAAGGCGTGCTGGAGGGTCCGAATTGCCGAAAAGATCCCCGGGATCGATCACATCGATACCAAACCGAGTCCCGATGGCAGATTGCTCCTCCGTTTCAACGACAAGGGATTTACCGATCCCTTCTATGCACAGCAGATGTCCGACGGCACCCTGAAGGTCTTTGCCTATCTGATCATGCTCGAGGATCCGCAGCCGCCGCCGTTCATCTGCATCGAAGAGCCCGAGAACGGCCTCTACCACAAGCTGCTGGAAGTTCTGGCCGACGAGCTTCGCGGGCATGCGACGGCAGGAAGGAGGGCGCCACAGATCTTCGTCACGACCCACCAGCCCTATTTCGTCGACGCGCTGAAGCCCGACGAGACGTGGATTCTAGAAAAGCAGGCGGACGGCTTTTCTGAAGTATCGCGGGCCAGCGACGACGCAATAGTCAAGGCTATGGTGGACGAAGGGTTGCCGCTCGGCGGTCTTTGGTACAGCGACTATCTGGATCGGAAGTAGATACATGCATTTCGAGGTATTGATCGAGGACAGGTCCGGAAGCATCGCGCTGGACGTCTTGTTGGACAAGATTCTCGGGAAAAATGGACAGGACCATTCCTGGAAACTGCATCCCTACAGAGGCATCGGCCGCATACCAAAGGACCTGCGCGACGTACCGAACCCCGGAAGGCAGCTCCTGTTAGATCATCTTCCCAGGTTGCTCCGCGGCTATGGTCAGAGTCTCCAACTCGGGCGCGACTGCGTCGTAGTCGTCGTGGATTTGGACGACAGGGATTGCGTGCTCTTCAAGCAGGAACTGATCGGCGTACAGAACGCGTGCAGCCCGAGTCCGACAACGCTTTTCAGAATTGCCATCGAGGAGGGCGAGGCGTGGCTGCTGGGCGATCGGAGCGCCGTGAAGGCAGCGTACCCCAACGCCAGGGACCCGGTTCTGAACGGGTACAGGCAGGACAGCGTCTGCGGCACTTGGGAAGTTCTTGCTGACGCCGTTCACACGGGCGGGTCGGCGCGGCTCAAGAAGGAGGGCTACCGCAGCGCCGGTACGGCGAAATGCGAGTGGGCGCGCAGAATCACACCTCACATGGACGTAAGCCAGAACCGCTCGAGGAGCTTCCAGGTGTTCCGCGACGGAGTCAGGCGCCTGGCTGGCATCTGACCTGCGAACTGGCCTACTCCGTCTTGTCCTCGAACTCGCAGAGATCCGCGATCACGCACGTCCCGCAGCGGGGCTTGCGGGCCGTGCACGTGTAACGGCCGTGCAGGATCAGCCAGTGGTGGGCGCCGCGCCTGAAGTCCTTGGGGACCCGGCGCAGCAGCCGGTCCTCGACTTGCCGCGGCGTCTTGCCGGGGGCGATCCCGGTGCGGTTCGAGACCCGGAAGATGTGGGTGTCGACGGCGATGGTGGGCTCGCCGAACGCGGTGTTGAGCACGACGTTGGCGGTCTTGCGACCGACGCCGGGCAGGGCCTCCAACGTCTCGCGGCGGCGGGGAACCTCGCCGCCGTGCTCGTCGACGAGAATGCGGCAGGTCTTGATGACGTTCGCCGCCTTGGTGTTGAACAGGCCGATGGACTTGATGAAGTCCCGCAGCCGGTCGAGGCCCAAGTCGAGCATCGCCTGGGGCGTGTCGGCGGCCGCGAACAGGGGGCCGGTGGCCTGATTGACGCTGACGTCGGTGGCCTGGGCCGACAGCACGACGGCGACGAGCAGCTCGAACGGCGTGCTGAAGTTGAGCTCGGTGGTGGGCTCCGGGTTCCCGTCCCGCAGGCGGGTGAAGATCTCGGTGCGCTTGACCTGGTTCATGGGCGGGACCGGCGGCGGTCGATTCAGCTATTATAGGCGCCGTCCGGGCCGGCATCATGCAGACCGCGAAGCTCCCCGCCGAGCACACCGTCCTCGCCCCCGACGGATCGCAGATCCGCGAGCTCGTCGCGGTCAAGGGCGGCAGCCTCGTACACTGCCTGCTGCCGCCGGGGTCGACATCCCGGGCGGTGGTTCATGCGACGGTCGAGGAGGTCTGGTACGTCGCCCAGGGACGCGGCGAGGTCTGGCGCGCCGACGAGACCGGCGAGTCCGTGGTCGACGTGGAGCCGGGCGTCGCCCTGAGCATCGAGACGGGATGCCGCTTCCAGTTCCGCAACACCGGCGACGACGACCTCTGCCTCCTCATCGTCACCATGCCGCCCTGGCCCGGCGCGCACGAGGCGCGGCCGGCCCCGGGCCGTTGGCCCGCCGCGGGCGGTTAGGACAGTGATCGACATAAAGTTGCCAACTAGACTCAGGCGCAGCCCATTTTCTGCGGCTTGGCGTCCCAACAGACGGCAAGATAATTTCCGTCAGTGGCTTTAGCGGCACAGAAAGGAACGATGTCCGCCGCCCCACCCGGGACACCCGTCGAGGACGACGCCCCGACCCCGCTCGTGGTCGGCTCGCCGCTCGACTACGTCCGGGCGATGCGTCCCCACCACTGGATAAAGAACCTGATGGTGTTCGTGCCGCTGCTGGCGGATCACGGCACCGATGCGGGCCTGTACCTGAAGCTGTTCGGCGTATTCGCGGCGTTGTCGGCCTGCGCGTCGGGCACGTATCTGCTGAACGACGTGCTCGATCTCCCCCACGACCGCAGGCACGGCCGCAAGCGGCATCGTCCGCTGGCCGCGGGCAGGACGGCGCTGCTGCCGTCGGTCGGCCTCGGCTTCGGGTTGGTGACGGCCGGCCTCGCCGCCGCGTTCCGGCTGTCGGTGAACGCCGGATACGGCGTCCTTCTCTACCTGGCGGCGACCCTCGCGTACTCGCTGTGGCTGAAGCGCAAGACGTTCATCGACGTCATCGTCCTGGCGCTGCTCTACGCGATTCGCGTGCTCATCGGCGCGGCCGCCGTGTCGGTCACACCCTCGCCGTGGCTGTTGGCGTTCTCGCTGTTCATCTTTCTCGCGATCGCCATCGCCAAGCGGCAGACGGAGCTGGCGGCCGGGGAAGGCGTCGAGGGTCGCGCCTACCGGGCCGAGGACGGCCCCGCGCTGGCCGCGCTCGGCGCCGCCAGCGGATTCGCGACGGTGGTGGTGCTCACGCTCTACATTCAGAGCCCGGAAGTGAGCACCCGCTACGCGCAGCACGAGCTGCTGTGGCTGGTCTGCCCCCTGCTGGTCCACTGGCTGGGACGGCTGACGCTGCTCGCCGGTCGCGGCGCGGTGGACGAAGACCCGGTGGTCTTCGCGATGCGCGACCGGACGAGCTGGCTGACCGGTCTGGCCATTCTGGCCGCCGTCCTTGCGGCGCTCCGGGGACTCTAGAGCCACGCAAGCGGGACGATTGGATCCCGATGCGTTTCCCGGCCGGACCCTGCGTGGTCACCTGCGCGGCGGGGAACAGACGGAGAACCGACCGGCGATCATGGACCTGCCGCCCGGGGTAGGACGGGTCGTGCTGTTTCGCCACGAACCCGTACTACCGCTGGCAGAACCACGGAGAGTTCACGGTGCTTTGCACTTCAACGACTTCGACTGACTTCCCGGGAACAATGCCTGCACCGCCAACCTGACAGTTCCCGTCCGATCCCCTCTGAACCTACATGAACTCGCGAATCAGATCCCTGCGCGTCTCGCCGTCGACGGTGTAGTTCTGGTGCACGAGCGGCACGCCCGTCGTCAGGGCCGGGTCGAGCGTGTCCAGCGACGGCTGCGGATCGGGATTCTTGTAGAAGAGCCCGATCGGGATCTTCGGGTCCCACTCCAACGCCCTGTCCATGGCGGCGTGGAAGCTGCTGGTGTCGTGCGATTCGTCTTCGAGCTTGTAGATCCGGTCGCGGAAATACTGATAGGTGTTGAGCTTGTTGAAGGTCACGCACGGGCTGAACACGTCGATCAGGGCAAACCCCTTGTGCTGGATGCCTGCCTTGTACAGTTCTGCCAGATGCTTGGGCTGGCCGCTGAACCCGCGAGCGACAAACCCGCACCCGGCCGCCAGCGCCAGCGCCATCGGGTTCAGCATCCCCTCCAGGTTGCCGAACGGGCTGGTCTTGGTCTTCATGCCGGTCTCGCTCGTCGGCGAGACCTGGCCGGTCGTCAGCCCGTAGATCTCGTTGTTCATCACGATGTAGGTCACATCGATGTTCCGGCGCATCGCCTGGATGAAGTGGTTGAGACCGATGCCGTACCCGTCACCGTCGCCGCCGGTGCCGATGACGGTCATGTTCTGGTTCGCGAGCTTGCAGCCGGTCGCGAACGGCAGCAGCCGTCCGTGCAGGGTATGGACGCCATACGACCGGATGAAACCGGGCAGGTTGGAGGAACACCCGATGCCCGAGACCACCATCAACTCGTGAGGCGATATCTGCAGTTGGGCGCAGGCCTTGTAGAGCGACGTGAGTACACCGAAGTCGCCACAGCCAGGACACCAGTCGGGGTGAACCTCAGCCTTGAAATCCTTGACTTCCACGAGGGTTGCAGGAGGTGTCATCGTTGTTTCCTCACGCCTTGGCCGGCACACCAGGCCTGGTGACCTGTTTCAACCCCTCCCACGGACCACTGGTCCCGGTGGGATGGTCGGTTCGCCAACCGGGCTCGGTTGACAGGACGTTGACGATCGTCTGACCGTCGATGATGTCGTTGACCGCGGACACGATGTGCTTCGGCTCGAACGGCTCGCCGTCGTACTTCCGGATGTGCCCGTCGGCCACGATGCCGGTCTCCGCCCGCAAATGCCGGGCGAACTGACCGCTGTGGTTGTTCTCGATGATGATGAGCCGCCGGCTCTTCTCCACGACGGCCGCGATGTCGTCGCAATGCAGCGGGACCAACGTCTTGATCTGGAGGTGGTTCACCGAAACACCGGCGGCTGTGAGCCGCTCGGCCGCCTCCTTGATGACGCCCCACGTCGAGCCCCACCCGAGCAGGGTGGTCTCGGCGTCGGCCGGTCCCTCCAGGATCGGGGCCGGCAGGTCATGGAGAATCGTCGACAGCTTGCGGTGCCGCTTGTCGACCATCTTCTTTCGCCGGATCGGGTCGGTGAAGACGTCACTCAACAGCACGCCGTCCTCGTCGTGCTCGTCCGTGCCGGATGTATACAGATGCCCCGGGAGACCCGGAATCGCTCGCGGCGAAATACCCGAGGGCGTGTCCTTGTATCGCAGATACGGCTCCTGCCGCGACCCGCCGGCCTCGGTGATCAGCTCGCCGCGGTCAATCGGGAACTCGACGTCCAGGATCTCGGTGGCGACCGTCTCGCTCCCCTCGCAGAGCAGCAGATCCGCCAGAATCAGGACCGGAAGCTGATACTTGTCCGCGACGCCGAACGCCACTGATGGAGTCACAAAGCAGTCCCCCATGCTGAGGGGGGCGAGGACGACGCGCTCGAAGTCGCCCTGGCTGGCGCCGAAGGCCTGGTTCAGGTCGGCCTGCTCGGTCTTGGTGGGCACGCCGGTGGAGGGTCCGGCCCGCATGACGTTGATGACGACCGCCGGGGTCTCGAACATGGCCGACATGCCGATCGCCTCGGTCATCAGCGCGAACCCCCCACCCGAGGTGGCGCACATCGCGCGCACCCCCATGTGGTTGGCTCCGATACACATGTTGACGACCGAGATCTCGTCCTCGACCTGCCGCACACAGATCTTGAGCCGCTTCGCGTGATTCGCGAACCACTCCAGGATGTGCGTGGCGGGGCTCATCGGATAGGCGACGTAGAACTTGCACCCGGCCAGGGCGGCGCCCATCGCCAGGAGATCGTTGCCGGAGCTCTGCGCCCACTTCTGGTCGGTCGGATGGAGTGGGGTCGCGAGCGGCTGGAAGTTCTTGGCCGCGTAGTCGTAGCCGTTCCGGGCGGCCTCGACATTCTTCTGGACGACCGCCGGCTTCTTGGCGAACGTTGTCTCGAACACGGATGCGAGCGTCTCGAACCCCAGGCCCATCAGCTGCACAGCCGCCCCGACCGCCACGGTGTTCTGCATGACGGGTAGCTTGGCCGAGTCGGGGGCCAGGTCGGGCACCGGCAGCCCGCACAGCTGGACTCCGGCCGGCGGGTCGTAGCTGGGCTGGAACTTGGCGCCGTTGTAGAGACAAACGCCGCCAGGCTTCAGCTCCTGCAGGTGCCGATCGAGCGAGTCCTGGTTGAGGGCGATCACCACGTCGACCTGGTCACCCTGGTTGAGCGGTTTCTTGGCCGAGAAACGCAGCCGCAGCCAGGAATGCCCGCCGCGGATGACCGACTGGTAGCTGTTGTAGCTGTACCCGGCGATGCCCTGCCTGGCCATGGACAACACCAGGGTATTGCCCGCGGAAGCCGTGCCGTCGCCGGCTGCGCCTCCGATACCAACGACGACTTCTGGTTCTGACATATCCACCTCGGGGCTCCCTCGGACCGGCACCGGTCAGGTCATGGCCGATCCCGCAACACGGGGCAAACGACCAACAGTTCAGATGCCCCAATAGCCGCTACATTTTAATCGCGACCGACCGCCACCGCAACGCCAGCGACAAGCGCCCGCCCGTGCGCCCGCGGCGCCGCCTCTATCGGCCGGAATCGGCCAGGCACCGGGCGAACGCCTTGACCAGGGCCGAACACCCCCTCGGCCGCCTCGAAGCAGGACGGCACCGCCATCGGACTCGCCGGCTCGGGGTCGAACGTGGCGACGAGGGGCTTGTCGAACAGAGCCGGAAACAGGACGGCCTGTGGTATCGTGTCAGGCGCTACGCAGGCGCTTTCATCGTGGCTAAACGTTTGTGTACACTACGTTTGCACCGCACGGGAGCCCTCGTGTCCCTCCCAGAACAGGCTTCTTCACGCATCCGGGAACAGGGCTCACGCGATCGAGACCGATGGAACTGTCGGGATGGGGTCGCTACCCGGTGCTGGATTGCCAGGTCGCGCGGCTCCGCCGCCGCGACGAGCTGGGCGATCTGCTGGCACGGAACCGCACCCTGATTGCGCGGGGCAACGGACGCGCCTACGGCGACGCCGCGCTGAACCCGGGGCTGACCCTGTGCATGCTGGCGATGGACAGGCTGCAGGAGTTCGACCCGAACACGGGGTTGCTGACCTGCCAGGCGGGGGTGCGGCTGTCGGACATCCTGGCGACGTTCGTCCCCCGGGGCTGGTTTCCCGCGGTCGTTCCCGGCACCGAGCTCGTCACCGTCGGCGGCATGATCGCAGCCGACGTGCACGGAAAGAACCATCACCGGGACGGCTCTTTCGGGGCCCACGTGGAGTCCCTGACGCTGGCGACGGGGGACGGCGAGACCCGGCGCTGCAGCCGCTCGGAGAACCCGGACCTCTTTCGCGCGACCCTGGGCGGCATGGGCCTGACCGGGGTGATCCTGTCCGCGAGCTTTCGCCTGCGGCCCATCGACTCCGCATTCATTCTGGCGGAGACCATCGCCACGCGGGACCTCGACGACACCCTGGCGTTGTTCGAGGGGTCCGGAAACCGGCCCTACAGCGTCGCCTGGATCGACTGTCTGGCGCGCGGCGCGAAGCTGGGGCGCTCGCTCGTTTCCCGCGGCGGCTGGCTGGCGCGGGGCTCGCTGCCGGTGCGCCTCGCGTCGAACCCCTTGCGCCCGGCGTCTCCGGCGAAGCTGGCGGTTCCCATCGATGCGCCGTCCGCGCTGCTCAATCGGTCGTCGATCCGCCTGTTCAACGCGCTGCACTATCGGCGGGGGCGCGTGCGCCGCGGCGAGCGCCCGGTTCACTACGGCTCGTTCTTCTTTCCCCTGGACCGCATCGAGGCATGGAACCGTCTGTACGGGCGGCGGGGCTTCGTGCAGTACCAGTGCGTGCTGCCGAAGGCGGAGAGCCGGCGCGGCGTTCGGGCGCTGCTGGAGTGCGTCGCGGCGGCCGGATCGGGTCCGTTCCTCACGGTGCTCAAGCTGTTCGGGCCGGCCGGCGAGGGGATGATGTCGTTCCCGCTGGAGGGTTATACCCTGGCGTTGGACTTCCCGATGCGCTCCGGCACGGTGGCGCTGCTGCACCGTCTCGACGCCATCACCCATGCTCGCGGCGGGCGGGTGTATCTCGCCAAGGACGCCTGCTGCGGGCCGGAACGCGTGCGGCAGGGCTATCCTCGCCTCGACGAGTTCAACGCCATACGGACCGGCGCTGCCGGCGGTGCACACCGGTTCGCCTCGGCGTTGTCGCGGAGGCTCGCGCTGTGAAGCGCCGCGAGACCGTGCTGATCATCGGCGCCACGTCCGACATCGGCCGCGCCATCGCCCGGCGCCTGGCCCGGGACGGCTGCGGGTTGCAGCTCGCGGCCCGCAACGCCGGGGACCTCGCCGGGGAGGTTCGGGACATGCGGGCGAGGACCGACGGCGCGGTGACCGCGCACCGTTGCGACGTGCTCGATGCGGACGGCGGCGTCTCGCTGCTGGACACGCTCGAGGTGCTGCCCGACGTGGCAGTGTGCGTCGTCGGACTGGCCGGCGATCAGAAGGCCGCCCAGCGCGACGGCCCGGTCGCCGAACGGATCATGCGGACCAACTACGTCGGCCCCGCCCTCCTGATGGCGGCGCTGGCGGAACGGTTCGAGCAGCGCGGCAACGGCGTGCTGGCCGGGGTGAGCTCGGTGGCCGGCGAGCGCGGACGCGCCTCGAACTACGTCTACGGCTCTGCCAAGGCCGGCTTTTCCGCCTTCCTGTCCGGCCTGCGCAACCGCCTGGCCGGCTCCGGGGTTCACATCGTCACCGTCAAGCCGGGCTACGTCCGCACCCGCATGACCGACGGCATGGACCTGCCGCCGCGGCTGACGGCCGAGCCGGACGAAGCGGCGCAGGCGGTGGTCGCCGCGATCCGCCGGCGGCGGGACGTGGTGTACGTCAGACGCATCTGGCGCGTAATCATGCTGGTCGTGCGAGCGCTCCCCGAGCGCGTCTTCAAGCGCACCAAGCTGTAAGGGAGGACCCCGGCGGAGGGCCTCGATCTTGACGGCAACGGCCGGCGTGGATAGATTCAGGCGCGAATCGACGACGACGCTCCGGCGCTCTCATCGTCCGCGGGGCGTTCGCCGGCACCGAGCGCCGCCGTGCGGTTTCGCGTCGGCGCGCCCCGAATGACTCGACGCACTACCCTCCTCGCCGCGATTCTCGGCGCCGGCGCCGCCCTGCAGGCGCTGCTCTGGTCGCGCCAGTGGATCTACGGCGACCAGTACGCCCTGCTGCTGTCCGGCATCGAGGTCCTCGAGACCGGCGACCTGCCGCCGTTCGCGAAGACCATGAGCGGCGGCGGACGCGTCCCCGGGGCGTTGCTGCCGCTCCTTGTCGCCGCTCCGCTGCAGATGTGGGCCGACTACCGGGCCCCGGGACTGCTCATCGGTCTGTCCCACGTCATCGCCGTCGCCGTCCTGTCGATCTGCATCGGGCGCGCCCTGGGCGCACGATTCCTCGTCGCGTATCTGGCCGTCTACTGGCTGTCTCCCTGGCGTCTGTACCACGCCGGCTTCGTGTGGGAACCGGCCTACGTGTTCCTGCCGGCGGCGCTGCATCTCGCCAGCGCGTACCGGCTGCGCGAGCGGCCGCATCCGGGATGGAGCCTGCTGCACGCCGCCACCCTGACGCTGGCCCTGCAGCTCCATGGCTCGTTCCTGGTGCTCGTGCTGCTGACCGCGGCGCTGGCGGCCGCGCGGCGCATCCGCCTGGACATCCGGGGGAGCCTCCTCGGCGTGCTCGCCGGGGCGCTCACCCTCGTTCCCACCGCGCACGCGTTCTTCGCCGGCAGCCTGCCGCGGATTCTGCCCGGGCGCACGGACGATCTGCCACGGGTGCTCGTCGCTCTGGTGAACCTGCCGAAGAGCCTGGCCTACTGGTGGCGCCTCGGCTCGCTGTATATCGGACGGCGGTTGGAGCAGACGATCTACGCCGAGGCGGACGCCGCGGCATCGGCCGGGACCGCCTTCGCCTCCGGGCTCACCAGCGTGGTCATCGCCCTGAGCACCGCGTCGGTGGCGATCGCGGTGTTCGCGTCCTGGCGCTACTTCCGGCGGCATCCGTCCTTCGAGCCCGACGACCCCGACCGGAGATCGTCGGCGGACTGGCTCCGCGCCTACGCCAAGTGGGGTCTGGCCGCCCTGTGCGCGGCGGCGACCCTGTCGCCCGTTCCCGTCCAGGGATGGCACGTCGTGATCGCGTTCCACGCCGCCTGCCTCCCGGTGGCGGCCTGGATGCACGCCGCGTTCAGGGCCCCGTCTCCCTTCCCGCGGGCGGCCGCCGCGTCGTTCATCCTCCTGCAGGTGGTCGTCGTGCTCCTGCTGGCCTTCGGCCATCCGATGTACAGACCGGCTTCCGGCGACGCCCTGATCCGTCAGGATCTGCCCGACGCCGTCCGCGCGATCATCCCCGACCGGCCCCGGTGACCCCGCCGTCCGCCTCCGCTGCACGAGCATCCTGCCGGGGACGCGCTGCGTCAGTCCCCAGCGCCTGGCCGAGGGATACTGGCTGCACGCGCCCGGCACATGTCGCGCAAGGGCTGCCGCGCTCAGTCCACAAACCCGAGCAGTGACGCCCCGGACCGAGCACTACGGCCCGGCGATGCGGTAGACGGCCTCGGCGGTGCGGATGATCAGGCTGTCGTCGAGGATGGCGGGGGTCGCCATCGTGAACTCGTCGAGGGGGTTCTCGGCCAGGATCCGGAACTCGGGCCCCGGCTCGATGACGTAGGTCGTCCCCTGCTCGCTCAGGGCGAAGAGCTTGCCGTTGTAGGCCCACGGCGACGCAGTGAACGCGTGGCCGACGTCGATGCGTCGCCGTCCGTAGACCTCCGCCCCGGTCCGGGCGTCGTGGGCCGTCATCATCCCGCGGTCGAGCAGGGTGTAGTAGTAGTCGCCGTAGACCAGGGGCGAGGGATGGTAGGAGCCGCCCTGCTCGAGCGACCACGCCACGTACTCGTTGGCGGTCTCGCCCTCGGCCAGCGAGATGTCCCCGGAGGCGCCGGGCCGTATCGCGTACACCGGGCGGAAGAAGTCGGCGATGTAGCCCGACTCCAGGTAGAGCAGCCCGTGGGCGGCGGTCGGGGTCGGGATGACGATGGACGACATGCCCGTCAGCTCCCACAGCTCTCGGCCCGCGAGGTCGTAGGAGCGCACCTTGTCGGTGCCGGTGGTCACGATCTCGGTGCGCCCGTCGTGCGCCCAGACGTAGGGGGTCGACCAGTTGGAGCCCTCGTCGCGGTCGGTGCGCCACAGCTCGGCCCCGGTCTCGGCGCTCAGCGCCGTGAGGTAGGACTGCTCCTCGTTGTCGACGACGAGATGGACGCGGCCGTCGTGGAGCACCGGCGACGACGCCGTGCCCCACCCGTTGCGGGTCTCCGCCGGCGGCAGGTCGCGCGACCAGCGCACGGTCCCGTCGAAGCCGAGCGCGTAGAGGCCGACGTTGCCGAATAGCACGTAGACGTGCTCCCCGTCGGTGACGGGGGTCTCCGAGGCGAAGGTGTTCTTGAGATGGTGCGACGTCGCCGGCACGCCGGCGTGGACCTCGGTCCGCCAGCGGGGCTCGCCGGTCTCGAGGTCGAGCGCATGGACCAGCCAGTGATGGACGTCTTGCGGAGTGCCGCGCTCGCCGCCGCGGTACCACCCGCCCTCCGGCGACTCGATCTCGCCGTCGCTCGCGACGGTGGTGACGAACACGAGACCGCCGGCGACGATCGGCGAGCTCCACCCGAGGCCCGGAATCGGGGTGCGCCAGGCGACGTTCTCGGTGGCGCTCCACCGCTCGGGCAGGTTCGGGTTGTCGGCGACGACGCCGGCCGCGGCGGGGCCGCGGAACTGGGTCCATTCCTGGGCCGCGGCCCTGTCCGCGGGCAGCAGCGCGAGGGCCGCGAGCAGCAGTGCGCCCGGTACGCGCGCAGCGACGCGGGCGCCAGGCAGGATTCCTGCGATCACCATCAGAACCATGTCGTCACTTTTTCTTGCGCCCGACGCCGGTGTTCCGGCTTGACATGCGCCAGGACCGTAGCCGTCGCCATGGCGAGCGCGCCCAGGTCATCGGCGAATCCGACACCCGGCAACACGTCGGGAATGGCGTCGAGAGGAGTGATGAAGTAGCCGAGTGCGCTCACGATGACCGTCTTTGCCCACACCGGCGTATCGCTGTCCAGACAACAGTAGTACAGCACGAGGACCTGCTCGATGGTCTCCCGGCCCGCCCGCCCCGCGAAAGCCCCGATCTTCTGCCAGAGCGACTCTTCACTGTACGCCGAACCGTAGTCTTTTTCCGGGCCCGCGCCGCCGGCGTCTGCCGTCATCGCGCTTCGACATCCCGCCGGTAGACGGCGACGGCGCCCCCGCTCGCCACGAAAACGTGCGTCGCATTGACCGCCACCGGGCCGGTCGGCGCGTCGACGTCCGACGATGCGGTGAGCTCGGGCCGCGACGAGTCGGTCAGGTCGAACGCCTGCAGCACACCACCGCCGGCGACGTAGAGCCGGCGCCCCCACAGCGCCGCCCCGCTCGGCGGCCCGTCGAAGGGCACCGCCGCGGTGACGCGCGGCGCGGCCGGATCGGAGACGTCGACCACCTGCAGCCCCTCGCGCCCGCTCACGATGCAGACGACGGCCGGCGGCGCGCCGCCGGTCGAGCGGTCATCCGGCGCGAACACCTGGACGACGGGGTCGCGGCCGAGCGACAACCGGCCCGCGACCCGGGACGAGGCGGGATCCGAGACGTCGACCACGATCAACCCCGCGGGCTGGTCGGCGACGAAGACCCGCGAGCCGGCCGCCGCGATGCCCCGCGGAAACCCGTCGGCGAGATACTCCCCGGCGCGGGTGAAGTCGCCGGCGCCGCCGACGACATCGAAGCCGATGGAGTTGTCGGCCGCGAACGCAAAGGGCCCCGACGCCGCCACCCCCACGGCCTGCCCGCGGGTGGCCGCGGTGCCGGTCAGCACCGGGGCCGCCGGCTCCGACAGATCCAGCCGCCGGAGCCCGTCGTGGCTGTTGGCGACGTAGGCCAGTGGCCCGTCGAGGACCACCCCCAGCGCCGGCTGGTCGAAGCCGTAGCTCCCCACGACCTCCGGCGACTCGGGCCGGGAAACGTCGATGACATGGACGCTCGACCCGCTGGCCGCGACGAGATGGCGGTCGCCGGCGGCCAGCGCGGTCACCGGACCGGGAAGGGAGACGGACCCGACCCGGGCGAGCGGGGGCGCCTGGGCGGCGGCGCCGGGCGCCGCCGACAGGGCCAGCGCGAGAACCGCCGCCCGCATGCGCCATTCCGCCGCGGTGGTCATTGTCCGGCGCTCGCCCCGCCGAACCGGAGCCAGGTCTCCGGCGGAGCCGTCTGACCGACCCCGGGCTGCGACCAGTCGCAGACCCCGGCCGAGAAGGTCTGCTCCAGCGTCGCGCGCTGCTCCGCCGTCAGGGACACCCCGTAGTCGTCCGGATCGATCGGCTTGAGCTGGCACTTGAGGACGTCGCTGCCGATGGGCGCGCCGGCGACCTCGCGCGGCCCGGGGGCCGAGGGATACAGCTC
This sequence comes from Vicinamibacterales bacterium, assembly GCA_965206705.1. Classification (GTDB taxonomy): domain Bacteria; phylum Acidobacteriota; class Vicinamibacteria; order Vicinamibacterales; family UBA8438; genus JAJEEA01. Next base: position 713,105 of record CBDBKJ010000006.1, read on the forward strand.
CTCGCATCGGCCGCGGCCTCGCTCCATGGGCTCGGCGATCTTGACCGGGTCGTCGTCCCGGCTCCAGCAGGCGTCGACGAGGTCGGCGGGCTTGGCGCGCACCACCCGATCGATCGCCGCATCGGCGGAGTCGTCGGCGGCCAGCGCTCCCAGCCACTCGTCCATCTGGCGCAACGCCTCCTGCGCGACCGGGCTGGTCGTCGAGTAGAGACCGTAACGGTCGTCCTCGACGAGCATGACGTGGTTGTCGGCCCGCCCGTTGGCCCGGCGGAGCCGGTCGCGCATCGAGAACGAGTGGTACCGCACGTGCACGTCGCCGTTGTCGCGATCATCGCTGTAGGCGCGGTAGTCGATGATGGGGGTCTCGGCGAGCCCCCCGCCGCCGTGCGTCACCCGGCCGCTCTCGTAGACGGCGCGCAGCGCCTCGGAGTCGCCCACCGTCCGTTCCGCCCGGAAGTTCCCGTCGTCGTCGTAGCCGCCGACGCGCGCGTTCAGATCGAGAAACTGCTCGGCGGTGATGACCCCGTCGTTCAGCGCCTCGAGCCCGTACTGCACTCCGACGTTGTCGAGGGGGCGCCGCGCGAAGCCCGTCTCCGGATCGCGGCCCAACACGTTGACGGCGTGGTCGAAGACGTCGCACCGCGCGCCCCCCGGGTTGGTCTCGGGGTCGTAGCGCATCTCCTCGGGCAGCGCGTCGGGGCAGAACTCGCCGGTGGTGATGCGGCCGGCGTTCCGCGACACGTTGGGCATGGTGGCGAGCACGAGGAAGCCGGTCACCGCGCGCTGCTCCTCCTCGGTGAACGGCACCTCCGCGATCTCGCGGAAGTAGTGGTTCAAGAGGCGGGCGTCGGTCACGAACGGAATCGTCCCCGAGATGACGTCCGGGAAGCTGCACCCGGGAATGATCCCGTCGAGCAGCCCGGGGTAGTTGTCGGCGATCTGGTGGTTCTGATACGAGCCGCCCGAGCACCCCCACCCGATGGTGAACCGCGGCGGACCGTAGGCCTCGACGAACCGCTCCTTGACCATCATCATCGTCTCGGCCGCGAGCAGGTCGTTGCAGTTGTTGCCGAAGACGTTGAGGGTCGCCGACGCGACCGCGTACCCCTGGCGCAGCATGACGTCGTCGGTCACGCCGCCGGTGTTCCTGCCCTGGCGGTACCAGCCGTTCACGCAGCCGCCGCCGAACGTGTAGACGAGGCGCCGGTTCCACCCCGCCGGCGACTGCCACGGGTCGGGCTCGGGTTCGTTCGCGGGGTCGTGGAGCATCGCGATCTGGTAGACCGCGCGGTTGATGGTGCCGGTCTCGATGCGCACGATGTACGGCGCCTCGTCACCGGCGAGGGTCGTGGTACGGGCGAGGTCGGCCGGCCGCATGGCGGGGTCCGCCAAGGCCTTCAGGCTGCCATCCTCGACCGACCGGTAGGCGTAATCGACCCGGCGCTCGACCGAGCAGTCGCCGTCGAGGGCACTCCCCAGGGTCTCGCCTGAAACGAGCTCGAACCGGTCGGTCTCGCAGACGAACGGGCTCTCGTGGGGACCGGAGAAGACCGGCCCGGCACCGGGGTGGTTGACGAGGTCGAGGCGGGCCGTCGGGCCGCCGGCGGTGCGCACCTCGATCGGATGGGTCCCCGGCTCGAGACCGCGGACGAGCCCCTCCAGCACCCCCTGATCGAGCCGGTGAAAATCGCCGGTCACGTCGCGGCCGGCCACCAGCACCGTCACCGCGTCTTCCGCCGCTCCCGGCGCAGGCGTCACCCGCACCAGGACATCCCCGCCGCTCACCATGTCGGCACGGGCGGACACCGTGGTGATCTCCGCGGCGCCGCCGGCGGTCTGGGCCGCGGCAGGGGTGAGGGCGCCCACCACCATCAGAACGAGCAGGGCCGCCGCCGGCCGTCGCCACATCTCGCTGAACGTCAGGGTCGGGTTGGACACGGGTCGACTCCTTTTTGGCTGTCCGCCTTCCGAAACTCGACGGGGCCGGGCACGCCGACCCTGCATGATCTGCGGCCGGCATGATACCAGAACCGGACAGGCCGGCCCGACCCGCTCCGGCGGTCCGCGCACCGGTCTCGCCTTTGATTTTTGCCGGAACCGGCGCGTATAGTGGATTCATGCGCGGCTGGCGGCGCGAGGACGCCGCCCCGCGGGTCCAGGTCCGGAGGATGGCGATGGCACGACGACTCGGGTGGGTGATGGTCATGCTGGCCGTGGGGTTCGCCACCCCGGCCCTGGCGCAGCCCGATTCGTGGGCGGGCACGTGGCGGGGCGAGCTGACCTCGGCCCCCGATGCGAGCAGCCCGGTGTCTCTGACCCTGGTCGCCGGCGACGACGGCGGCTACACCGGGCTCGTGGACGGATTCGGTCCCAACACCGAGGTTCGTCTCGATCGGGTCTTCGTGGGCGACGGGCAGGTGACCGTGGAGGCGGCCACGGACACCGATTTCGGCCCCGTGTCCTTCGTCTACACGCTGACCCGCGCAGACCGGGACCTGTCCGGCATCGGCCGCGTCACCGCGGGCGGCCATGGATTCGACGTGTCGCTCGCGTTGACCCGCGCGCGGCGGGCCGACGTCCCGCAGCCGCAGATCGAACCCCGGATCGGCTATTTCAGCGGGAGCTGGCGTTTCAGCTACACCGGGGGCGAGTTCCCCCCCCTGAGCGTCGGGACGCGTAGCGGCACCGTCGCCTTCGAGCCGTTGCCGGCGGGGCCGTTCGTCCGCGGTCACGCCGCCAGCGACCTGTTCGGCGAGCCGTACGAGGAGACCTGGACCATCGGGTTCGACGAGACCACCCGCGCCGTCGTCTGGCACGAGCAGCAGCCGGACGGCCGCACCCTGACCGCGCTGGGCAACTGGACCAGCCCCATCGCCATCACCTTCCTGACCGCCCCGATCGAGGCGGACGGCCGCGTCCACGTCCTGAGACGCGTCGTCCGGACCACGTCGGACAGCGCCTTCGCGGTGGTCGACGAGTTCTCCGTGGACGGCGGACCCTTCCGCCGCCTCGGCAACGGCTCGTATCTGCGCATCGACGGCGCCGAACCCGGCGCCCGCTGAGGACGATGACGATGACGCCAACCATGACGATGACCAACGCCGACCTCGTCGCCCGCGACGCCGAGCACCTGATTCATCCCCTCCACGACGCCGCCGCCCACCAGGCGGCGCGAGTCTGGGTCAGGGGCGAGGGGGCGTTGCTGTTCGACGCCGACGGCCGGGAGTACATCGATGGTCTGGCCGGGCTGTGGAACGTACTGGCCGGTCACGGACGGCGCGAGCTCGCGGAGACGGCGCGGGCCCAGATGGAGACCCTGGCCTACGCCTCGGGCTACACCGGCAGCTCCAACCGGCCAGCCATCGAGCTCGCGGAGCGGCTGGCGGACATCGCCTACCCGTCGATCAACCGCTTCTTCTTCACGAGCGGGGGCGGCGAGGCGACCGAGAGCAGCATCAAGATGGCCCGCGCCTACTGGAAGCTGCGCGGTCGCCCCGACAAGACCAAGGTCATCTCCCGCATCGAGGGCTACCACGGCGTCACCCTCGCGGCGATGAGCGCGACCGGGCTCAGCGCCTACTGGCCCCTGTTCGAGCCGCGCGTGCCCGGGTTCGTCCACATCCCGTCGCCGTACCCCTACCGCTACGAGGCGCCGCCCGGGGTTAGCCAGGGCATCGCGGCCGCCGACGAGCTCGAGCGGGCGATCGAGCGCGAGGGGGCGGAGACCGTCGCCATGTTCCTCGCCGAGCCGGTGCAGGGGGCGGGCGGGGTCATCGTGCCGCAGGACGACTACTTCCCCCGCATCCGCGAGATCTGCGACCGCCACGACGTGCTGCTCGTCGCCGACGAGGTCATCACCGGCTTCGGCCGCACCGGCATCCTCTTCGCCCTGGACCACTGGGGCGTCGAGCCCGACATCATGCAGTTCGCCAAGGCGGTCACCTCGGGCTACGTGCCCTTCGGCGGCATCGGCATCAGCGACCGCATCGCCGCCGCCCTCGACGACGACGAGCGCGTGTGGATGCACGCCTATACCTATTCATCCCACCCCGTCGGATGCGCCGTCGCCGCCCGCAACCTGCAGATCGTCCGCGACGAGGACCTGCCGGGCCGGTGCGCCGTCCAGGGGGACCGGCTGCTCGCGGGGCTCCGCGCCGCCCTCGGCGACCATCCGCACGCCGGCGACATCCGCGGCAAGGGACTGATGTGCGCTGTCGAGCTCGTCGCCGACCGCGCCACGAAGCAGCCCTTCCTCCCCAGCGACAAGGTCGGTCCCCGCGTCCAGCGGGAGGCGGCGGAGCGGGGCCTGTTCAGCCGCGTCAAGGCCGACACCTACGTGCTAGCACCCGCCGCGGTCATCACCGACGACGAGGTCGACCGCACCGTCGACATCCTGGCCGACGCCATCCGCGCCGTGCTGCGGTAGGCGTCCGCGCTGTAGAACGGCGCGGACCACAGGGTTGGTTGGACGGCGAACGGAACCGCAGGCGACGACGACTGGGCCCGGCCCAACAGGACCGAAGCCGTAGTCACCGATGCGCTTCAAGCCAGGGCGCGGCCGAGCGTGGCTACCCGGCCTTGCGTAACGCGGCGTGCCGCCTGCCAGAGATCCCAGTCAGCCTGGATACCCATCCAGAACTCCGGTGACATCTCGAACAACCGAGCGAGCCGGAGCGCGGTGTCCGCCGTGATCGCCGCACCACGCGCCAGGCGCGGGAGCTCCGGTCGGACCACGGGAGGCGGCGTTTCACGAGGCGAGCTTCGAGGTGGACGACTATGTCGACTTCGTGCAGGTGCAGAGCGAGTCGGCGGTGCGGAACCTCGCGACCCGCTACCCCTACGACACCCGCGAGGCGGGACGCCAGTCGCTGCGGGGAGACACCGACGAGATCACCGGACAGCTGCAGACGGAGATCCAGGGCCGTCTCGACAAGGCGGGGGTGGAGGTGACCGAGGCGCGCATCACGCACCTCGCCTACGCGGCGGAGATCGCCGCGGCGATGCTGCAACGCCAGCAGGCCGGGGCCATCGTCGCGGCCCGGACGGAGCTCGTCGAGGGCGCAGTGGGTATGGTCGAGATGGCCCTCGAGCAGCTGTCGACCCAGCAGATCGTCGAGCTCGACGAGGAGCGCAAGGCCACCATGGTCAGCAATCTGCTGGTCGTGCTGTGCGGCGACAAGAGCGCGCAGCCGGTGGTGAACACCGGGTCGCTGTACCAGTAGCCGCGGGGACGCCCCGATGCCTGCACGCAAGCCGTTCCTGCTGCGCACCGAGCCGGAGGTCATCGCCGCCCTGCAGCGCTGGGCCGCCGACGAGCTGCGCAGCGTGAACGGTCAGATCGAGTTCCTGCTGCGCCGGGCGCTGCAGCAGGCCGGCCGGCTTCCGCCGCCCAAAGGGGGGCCGCCCGGGACCGCCGGCGGGTCCGCGCCGAAGTCGTGAACCCGGGCGGCGGCTTCCCGGCCGCTCAGCACTCCGATCAACGTCGACTGTCGACTTCGGCGAGGTGCGGCCCATGATTGCGCTGCCGGCACGCCTGGGACAAAGGCAATATGACCTCCAGAGCCCTTGCTCGGTCTCGGGCGCATCTCTGGACAGCCCCTTAGCTGTTACCATACGGGCCGGTACGGAGGCTCGATTCACGGAGGCGCGGCATGCAGAACCGGCTGAACCTGATCATCGTTTCCATCGCGCTCGTGTCGGGCGGCACGGCGGCCAGCGCCGCGGAGGCGCCGACCTTCGCGGCCGACGTCGCGCCGATCCTCTTCGAACAGTGCGCAAGCTGCCACCGGCCGGGCGACATCGCGCCGATGTCGCTGATGACCTATCGCGACGTGCGTCCCTGGAGCCGGGCGATCAAGGACAAGGTGGTGTCGCGAGAGATGCCGCCGTGGCACGCGGCGCCGGGCGGGGTGCCCATCCGCAACGCCCGCGCGCTGACCCAGGACGAGATCGATACCATCGTTGCGTGGGTCGACGGGGGTTCGCCGCTGGGCGACGAGACGGCGCTGCCGCCGGCGCCGACGTTCTCGGACAACGAGTGGCATCATCCGAGCGGCCGGCCGCCCGACCATATCCTGCCGATGCCGGTCGAGCTGCAGATTCCCGCCCAGGGCGAGCAACCGTACATCACCTTGTATTCCGAGATTCCGTTCGACGAGGACGTCTTCGCGTCCGCCATCGAGATGCTGCCGTCGAATCGCAGCGTGGTGCATCACCTCTCGGTGAACGTCACCACCCTGCCCCCGGGCACGGTCCTGGCCGACGGGCTGCCCTACGACGCGCAGGGGGCGCGCCTGACCGACGAGGCGCTGCGGGCCGCCCGCAACAGCGACTCGAACGCCCTCGGCGGCGCCACCAAGCTGATCTGCTTCGTGCCCGGGCGGGGGTTCGAGATGTTCCACACCGGGGTCGCCAAGCGCGTGCCGGCCCGGAAGGCGCTGCAATGGAGCCTGCACTACAACTCGACGGGCCGTCCCGAGACCGACCGCTCTCGCATCGGCATCTGGCTCTCGGACACCCCGGTGACCCACGAAATGCTGTCCCGCACCATCGGGAGCCCCCTGCCGACGACGCCGGACCGCACCCTGCCGGTGGTGGTCAACGGCGCGGAGGTGCCCCGGCGCGAGGTTCCGGTCATCCCGCCCTTCGCCAACGACTGGGCGATCACGATGCAGACCGACGTCACGGAACCCATCACGTTCTACGCCATCTCCCCGCATATGCATCTGCGTGGCAAGGACATGCGGTTCCGGTTGATCTGGCCGGACGGCCGCGACGAGATCCTGATCGACGTTCCGCGCTACGACTTCAACTGGCAGACCGAGTTCGAGCTCGTCGACCCCATGCACATCCCCGCCGGCAGCCGGCTGATCGTCGAGGGACACTACGACAACTCGCCGCGAAACCGGTACAACCCGGCCCCGCACCGCGAGGTCTACTGGGGAGAGCAGAGCTGGGACGAGATGTTCGAGGGGTGGATCAAGTACTCGATCGACAGCCAGGATCTGTCGAAGCCCGCAACGGAGTGACGCCCGCGGGCCATCGCGAACGACGTTGGCCCCAGGTCGTCAGACGGGGAACTGCCGGAGGCGCCGGGGAATGACGCCCGCCAGGAGCCTGCGACGTAGAAGTTTCGCGCCAGCGAACTTCCAACGTGACCGCAAGGTCGCGCCAGGGGCGATCACCGGCGCCGCCGGTGATCGCCGGTAGTTCCCGGAGGGGCCGCTATCTCGGTGAGATCGGTCCCGGCGCCGGCTTTTCCGTTTCGCCCAGCGCGTAGCCTTTGGACTTCCAGTCGTCCAGTCCGCAGAATTCGACCGTCCGGTATCCGTTCTCGGTGAAGAGCTCCGCTGCACGGGAGGCTCGGCTGCCGCCGTTTCAAAAGAAGACGAGCCGCACGTCCTTCGGGATGTCCGGCATGCGGGCCTCGAGGTCCGCCACGGGGATGTGGACCGACCCCGGCATCGACCCGCTCGCCACCTCCCAGTCTTCCCGCACGTCGATGAGCAGCATGGTGGCGCCGGCATCGAGCGCCGCCTTCAGCTCGTCGACGGCCACCCGCTGCTCGACCGGCGCCTGACCGCGGACCGCGGTCGCCGCGAGCAGGAGACCGCACGCCACCCCGAGCAGGAAACGCCCCCCACCCTTGACCCGTGTCGAAACCATGTCAAACCTCCAAGCCCGGCAATCGTCGCCTTGCGGCTCCGCTCGCCAACCGACCGTCCAGGACGCCGCGCCACTCCACGGCGCTGACTCCCGGCGCCAGCTTACCAGAATCAAGGGGCGATCAGGGACCCGGCGCCGCGCCCGGCCGCTACCTCCCACCGCCTCCGAGTCCCCTCCGGCGTTCGCAAGCCAGTCGCGGCGGGCGGCTACTCCTCGGTCACCTCGATCAGGGTGTTGACGTCGAGCGGCCCCGGCACGGTCTGCTCGGTCCCCGACGGCCATCGCACGTCGATGCGCTCGACCGAGTCGGCGGCGCCGAGACCAAAGTACAGCGGCATGGAGCTCTGCGACAGGTACCCGGACTTCCCGTCGTTGAGCTGCGTGTAGGTCCGGCCCCCCGCCGTCACCCGCACCAGCGCGCCCAGGCCGTCCCGGTTCGAGGTGGCGCCGGCGAGCCGCACCTTCAGGTAGCGGATGCCCTGCCGGTCGGCGAGGTCGCTGACGAGCACCATCGGGGCGGCGTTGAACTCGGAGGTCACGATGTCGAGGTCGCCGTCGTCGTCGAGGTCGAAGATGACGGCCGAGCGGGAGCCGCGCGCGGCCCGGATGGTGACGTCGCGCGGGGTGCCGGTGAACCCCGGCAGGCGATCCGCCGCGCCCAGCTCGAACCACGGCGTGGTCAGGCCCCCCTCGCGCGGCTCGACCCCCAGGATGAACTCGGCATCGAGGAAACGGGTGCCCCCGTTGTTCAGCAGCACCGAGTTGACGCCGTAGCGGAAGGGAAAGTTCATGCTCGACGCCACGAACAGGTCCTCGTAGCCGTCGGCGTTGAGGTCGCCGGCGCTCGGCCCCCAGGGCCAGTAGTTTTCGGCCCCGATCTCGTCCGACACCTCGCGGAACTGGCCGGACCCGAGGTTCAGGAAGAAGGCGTTGCCCCAGATGCTCGTGGTCCCGTCGCCCACCATCTCGGCGTCCCAGATCATGTTCGCCTTGCGCTTCTCGTCGGCCGGTCCGACCTCCTGACTCATGTCGGAGTGCATGTCGGTGATGTAGATGTCCATGCGGCCGTCGTTGTTGAAGTCGAGCACGGCGATTCCCATGGCGCCCCACGAGGTCCTGGGGAAAACCTCGCGGCCCCGCGCCACGAAGCGGGTCCCCTCGACGTTCTCGTAGTACTCGTCGTCGCCCTGCATGTTCAGCACGTACAGGTCTATCCAGCCGTCGTCGTTCAGATCGACGAGGTTGGCGTCGCCCGACCACCGCGCGTCCTCGAGGCCGGTCGCGGCCGAGACGTCGACGAACCGGTTCCCGCCCTCGTTCCGGAACAGCAGGCTCTGCTCCGTCCGTTCCGGGAACAGATGCCCCCGGAACGCGTCCTCCTCGAACCCGACGTAGTAGCGGTAGCCGTCGCCTCCGATCTCGTCGGTGGTGTACCGCCCCACGTTCGTCAGGAACAGGTCCAGCCGCCCGTCGCGGTCGTAGTCGAAGAACACCGCGCCCGACGAATGGCCCACGTAGTCGAGCCCCGACGCGGCCGAGATGTCCCGGAACGTGCCGCTGCCGTCGTTCTCGAAGAGCACGTTCCCGCCGCGGACGGTGGTGACGTAGAGGTCGGGGTCGCCGTCGTTGTCGATGTCGGCGAACGAGGCGGTGACGCCGATCGCATCGGCGACGCCCACGCCTGCCGCGGCGGTGACGTTCTCGAACCGCCCGCCGCCGAGATTCCGCCAGAGCTCGTTGGCCCCGACCTGCGTCACGAAGTACAGATCGTCGAGACCGTCGCCGTCGACGTCGGCCACCGCCACCCCGTTGCCGTGGTCGTAGTGCACCGCCTTGTAGTTCCGGCCGGCGTCGCTGACGATCCGATGCGTGAACGTGATGCCGCTGTCGGCCACCCGATCGGCGAACCGGAAGTCGTGGAACACGTCGAAGTCGCCGGTCGTGCGCAGCTGCGCGTCGCGCCGCTGCTGCACCCAGCTCTCGTCGGCCAGCACCGGCGGAATGTGAACAACGGTGTCCTGCGCCGGCTGGCCCTGCAGGCCACGGGCGCCGAGCGCCGCGGCGCCGATCGTGCCGAGGACGCCGGCGAGACCGACGATCCGACTGCCGCGACCGAGCTTCATGGTGAGATCTCCTGTACCGGGATGGGAATCAGTCGCCGGGACCGGGCGCGAGGAGGCCCGGTTCGACCACGGGACCGGGATTGTACTCCGGCTCGTCGTCCCGCCACGGCGTCCGGCACGGTTCGTTTCGCTGATAGCTCGCCAGATTGGCGGCCATCCCCCGCACCACGGCCGACTGGGCCGCGTCGGCGGCGACTCCCATCGCGAGACGTTGCCACTCGAGCGCTTCCCCGAAGCGCCCCAGCTCGGCCATCGCCATCGCCATCGTCTCCGCCACCCCGGCGGTCCTGTACTCTTCGGCCAACGCCTGCACCAGGTCGAGCGCCTGCGGCCCGTCCCGCACCCCGGCGTCCGGGGCGGCGGCGAGCAGCCGCGCCAGCGCGTGCCGGAAGGAGGGTTCGGCCGGATACCGCTCCATGGCGGCGCCGAGCGCCTGTCGGGCCTCTCGGTACCGGCCGAGCCGCACCAGCGCCATCGCCTCGCCGAAGCGGGCCTGCTCGCCCTGAATCTGCCGATAGTGAGGCAACGCGGCCTCGAACCGCCCGGTGCGGCGCAGGGCGTCGCCCAGTCTGAGATGCGCGGCGCTCAGGCTCGCGTCGTGGGTCACCGCCGCCGTGTATCGATCGATGGCCGCTGTGTCGCGCCCGCTGCGCTCGAGGAGGGTGCCGATCACGAAGTGCGCGGCGGCGAAGCCGGGATCGAGGCGCACCGCGGCCTCGAGCTCGGCCAGCGCGTCGGGGGCGGCGCCGGTGCGAATCAGGGCGCTGGCGAGGTTCAGCCGCATCACCGCGTTGTCGGGCGCCATCTCGACGCTCTGGCGGAACTGCCGCGCCGCCTCCGGCCAGTCTCCCCGCTCGCCGGCCTGCAGGCCGAGATCCCGGTGGGCCTGCGGGCTCCGGAGCATCGTGTAGACCGCGGCCATCAGGGGGTCGGACAGGACGCCCCCCGCCGCGTTGCCGGCTCCGCTCCGGGCCAGAAGGTCGCGCGCGCGGTCGAGATCGCCGAGGCCCCGGTAGGCCATCGCCAGGGGGTAGTGAATCACCGTCGCGGCCGGGTTCAGTTGCAGGGCCGCCTCCAGACGATTCACCGCCTCGGCGTAGTCCTGCGACGCGAGGGCCGCCCTCCCTCCCTGATACAGCAGGGCCGGGGTGTTCGGGTGGATCGCCCAGGCGCGGGCCAGCAGCCGCTCCGCCTCCGCCGGCTGATCCAGATCGACTCGGACCTGCATCAACCAGACCAGGGTCGCCAAATCGGCGGGATCGAGCCGCAACGCGCGATCGAAGGACTCGACCGCCTGGGCCAGGTCTCCGATTCGGATGGAGACGTGCCCGAGATAGTAGGGCCAGCGGAACTCGTCGGGGGCCAGACGCGCCGCGTTCCGCAGGCACCGCCCGGCCGCGTCCGGATAGTCGGCGGCGAGCAGCAGCATCCCCAGCGTGCCGTGGGCTTCGCCCCGCGGCCGGCCGGGCGCCGCGGCCGGGGCGTCACGCCCGCTCGGAGACTCCGGCGACTGCAGCGAACGATAGGCGTCACCCAGCTGGGTCCGGACCGCCGCGTGCATGCGGCTCAGGTAGGGCAGCGTGCACGACGCGGGGGCCGATCCCTCCGCCGGCGCCTGCAACAACGACCCGGCCGACCCCGCGGAGACCCGGCCGGCCCCACTCAGGACGAACGCCGCGGCGATTCCGTGCGCCAGGCCGACTCGGATCACCACGCCCATGCGCGACGGCCGGCGCAGCCGACGACCGGCTTCGCCGGCGCCCCCCGTCCGGGAACGCCCCGAGACCGGCGAACGACCACGCCCGGCTCGCGAACCATCCAGCATCCTGGTCACCTCCGAATCACGATCGCGGCGCGGGGCCGAGCAGGCCCGGCTCCACCGCCGGCCCCGGGCGGTGCTCGGGGGCATCGTCGCGCCAGGGGGTGCGGCAGGGCTCGCCCCGGCGGTAGCGCGCGAGGTTGTCGACCATCCGGGCCGCGAGGTCGGAGCGGCCGGCGTCCGTCGCCACGTCGATGGCCAGCTGCTGCCACTCCATCGCACCCCGGAACTCGCCCAGCTCGGCAAGGGCCATCGCCATGGTCTCCGCCACGTCGGTGGTCTTGTGCTCGGCCACCACCACCTCGACGAGCTCGAAGGCCCGCCGCCCGTCGCGCACCCGGGCATCGGGCGACGCCGCGAGCAGACGCGCCAGCGCCGTCGAGAACAGGGGATGGCCGGCGGTGCGGCCGAGCGCAGACTCCAGGCGCTCGCGCGCCTCCCGGTGGCGTCCGAGCCGCACGAGGGCCATCCCCTCGCCGAACCGGGCCCCCTCCGCGCCGGCATCGATCTCGAGGGCTCGCCGGTACCCGGCCAGCGAGGCCTCCACGCGACCGGTGCGGCGCAGCGCGTCCGCCAGCCGGAGCTGCAGCTCGGCCGACCGCGGATCCTGCGCGACGGCGGCGGTGAACCGGTCGATCGCCTCCTCGTCCCTTCCGCTCCGCTCCAGCAGCGTGCCCAGGAGGTAGTGGGCCTGGGTCAACTCCGGATCGAGCTCGAGGGCCGCTTCGAGCTCCGGCAACGCGGCCCGCGGACTCCCGGCGCGGTCTTGCGCCATCGCCAGGCTGAGACGCATCACCGGGTCCGCCGGATCGAGCTCGACGGCCATCTGGAAGTGCCGCGCCGCCTCCGGCCAGTCCCCGTTCGCGTCCGCCTCCAGGGCCCGCGCGCGGTGCGCCTGCGGGCTGCGCAGCAGGGTGGCGAGATCCACCATCAGGGGGTCGGACAGGCCCAGCGACCCGCCGCCGCCGCTGCCCCCGGCACGGTCCAGGTGGTACTCGGCCGCCTCCAGATCGCCGAGGGCGCGATAGGCCATCGCGAGCGGATAGTGCGCGACCGAGGCGTTCGGGTCGAGCCGCAACACCGCGTTCAGGTGCTCCACCGCACTCGCGTGGTCCCGGGTCGCGGCGGCCGTCCGGCCCTCCTGAAAGCGGACCACCGCCGAGCCCGGGCGCAGCGCCCGCGCCTTCGCCAGCCAGGACTCGGCCGCCTCCGGCTGCCCGAGGTTCAGAAGGGTGCCGACCAGCCAGATGAGGGCCGGGAAATCGTCCGGCCGCCGGTCATGGGCCCGCTCGAAGTACTCGGCCGCCTGTACGAGGTCGCCCTGCTGCCGATACAGATGCGCCAGATAGTACGTCCAGCGGAACTCGCGCGGGAGGAGCTGCACGGCATTTCTCAGGCTCGGCTCGGCCGCGGCCGGATGTTCGCCGGCCATCAACAGCAGGCCCAGCCGGCCGAAGGCGGCGCCCCGCTCTGCCGCCGAGCCCCTCCCGGCCTCGGCGAGGGCGGCCTGCGCCGCCTCCACCTGCGTCCGCACCGATGGATGCAAACCGTCGAGCTCGGGCAGCTCGACCGGCAGGAGCCCCGGCGCATCGGCGCCGCCCCCCGGACCGCAGGCCGGCAGGGCGCAGGCCGCGGCCGCCAGGACGCCCAGCACGAGCCGTCCGGCGACGCTCCACCGCGGCGGGGACGGATGCCGCCGCCGGCGTGCGGGAGGGCCGCCCCGCCCGCGACCGGACGCAACCAGCGTCGGATGACCGATCATGGTCGGGTCTCCCGTTGCGATAGCGCGAGCAGCCGCACCCGCATCTTGCGCCCTCACTCGCGTTCGCCGCCGCCCGGCCGGCCGGTCCCCTCGGTCAGGGTCGTCCAGCCGTCGACCGGCACATCGGTCCAGTCCTCGACCCGGCCGCCCGGCCATTCGACGCGAACCCGGGTCACCGCATCCGCCGTCCCGAGACCCACGACCACCCGCGGATCGTTGGCCGAGGCATAGCTGCCGTCGGCCCGCGCCCGCCGCCACAACACCGGGCCCGACTCTCGCGAGACGCCCACCCGGGCGCCGAGCGCGTCGCGGCCCCGGCCGCCGACGAGCCGCAGCCCGACCCACCGGTTCCGCTGACCCGTGTCGTTGATCAGCAGGCGGGCTGGACCGTTGTTGTTCACCACCAGCACGTCGACGCCGCCGTCGTTGTCGACGTCGCCGAACGCCGCTCCGCGGCCGACCTCGGACAGCTCGAACACCGAACCGGCCCCGCCGGTGACATCGTCGAACCCCTCGCCGCCGCGATTGCGAAACACCTGGTTGCGCTGGTGCAACGGGAACGAAACCCCGGCCCGGACCAGACTCTGGATCACCTGCACGTCGCCGTTGACGGCCAGCAGATCCAGCCAGCCGTCGTTGTCGAAATCAACCCAGGCCGTCCCGAACCCGGTGTAGGGCAGGCTGGGCGCTCCCACGCCGGTCATGGCGCTGCGGTCTTCGAAGAAGCCGCCGCCGGCATTGACGTACAGCGTGTTCGTCTCGGCCGAGACGTGGGTCATGAACAGGTCGTCGTCTCCGTCGGCGTCGAAGTCGCCGGCGTCTACCCCCATGCTCGCCTCGACGTCACCGGCGAGGTCCACCGCCACCCCCGCCAGCAGGGCGCGATCCTCGAAGGTGCCGTCCTGCTGATTGATCCAGAGCTGGTTCGGCTCGCCGTCGTTCGCGACGTAGACGTCCGTCCAGCCGTCGGCGTCGAAATCGGCGGTCAGCACCCCGAGGGCCGGGCCGTAGCGGCGGCCGATGCCGGACGCGGTCGTCGCGTCGGCGAACGTGCCGTCGCCGTTGTTGCGATACAACCGGTCCGGCGCCGCCGGGTAGCTCTTGGGCGCGCAGTAGTCCCGCGCGCCGGTCACCGTGAAGCAGGGCGACTCGTTCTCGAGGTCGTAGTCGACGTAGTTGCCGACGTAGAGGTCGAGCCACCCGTCCCCGTCGAAGTCGACGAACGACGCCGATACCCCCCACGACGCGTCGCCGGTGCCCGACCGCCGCGTAACGTCGGTGAAGGTGCCGTCGCCGTTGTTGCGAAAGAGCTGATTGGCGCCGATTCGGGTGCGATAAAGGTCGACCCGGCCGTCGTTGTCGAAATCGCCGGCCGCGACCCCCATGCCGTAGGAACGGACATCCAGACCGCTGCCCGCGGTCACGTCGGTGAACCGCAGCGTCCGCGTGCCGTCGACGTGCACCTCGAGATCGTTGCGGTAGAGGCGGTCCGTCAACGGCAGGGGCAGGTTCGGCGCGGGAGGCGTCAGGGCGTCGTCGAGGGTCCGGCCCGCGCCGAGCATCTGCCCCTGGATGAAGTACGCATCGAGGTCGCCGTCGTCGTCCATGTCGAACAGGGCGGCGCCCGGCCCCATCATCTCGCTGAAGTAGAACTCCCCGGACATCCCGTTGAAGTGCTCGAAGTCGATGCCGACCTCCCGGGCGCGGTCGGTGAACCGAATCGCTCCGCCCGACTCGGCGGCGGCATCGCCAGCGGAGCCTCCGCCGGCCGCCCCGGACACCGGCGAGACCGATTCGGCGGAACCGCACCCCGCGGCGCCGGCCAAGAGCAGCAGTCCGGACGCCGCCACCCCCGACCGCAGAGCCCGGACCGTCCAGAGCATGTCGTCAATTATCCGCGGGGTGCGTCGATCCCTTCAAGCCACGCCGCGGGGAGCGTCGATCCCTTCAAGCCGCGCGCCGGCGAGAAGAGCGGCCGGCTTCGCCGGCGCCGGAAGCGGCTGGCCACGCAGGTGACGGACGCCGCCGGCCGATGTCGCGGGACAGGTCCGAGGTCGGGGCGCATCCGCCCGCCGGAGCCTGGTCACTCGACCGACCGGCCCGTGCCCTGGACCAGTGTCGTCCACCGGTCGACGGCGACGTCCCCCCACTCCTCGACCCCGCCGTCCGGCCAGACCACGCGAACCCGGTCGACGGCGGCGGCGCGGCCCAGACCGACGAGCACCCGCGGGTCGTTCGCCGAGACGTAGCTGCCGTCGGTACGCACCCGCCGCCACAGCACCGGCTCGGCGTCGGCGCGACCTTGCGGTCGCGTTGGGAGTGTCGCTGACGCGACACTCCTGCGGAACACCCCGACCCGGGCGCCCAGCATGTCCCGAGCCGAGGCCGCGCCGATCAGCCGCAGCCCGACCCATCGGTTGCGGCGGCCCACCTCGTTGATCAGCAGGCGCACCGGCCCGTTGTTGTTCGTGAGCAGCACGTCCAGGTCGCCGTCGTTGTCCACGTCGCCGAACGCCGCGCCCCGGCTGACCTCGGAAAGCTCGAAGACCCGGCCGGCCTCGGCGCTCACATCCGCGAAACGCCCGTTTCCCCGGTTGCGAAACAGCTGGTTCCGCTGGTGCAGGGGAAACGGATCGTTCGCCTGCACGAGCGCTTCCATGGTCCTGATCTCGCCGTTCGCGATCAGGAGATCCAGCCAGCCGTCGTTGTCGAAGTCGAACCAGCCGGTCCCGAACCCGGTGTAGGGCAGGCTGGGCGGACCGAGACCGACGCGTACCGTCCGATCCTCGAACAGCCCCAGGCCGTCGTTCACGTAGAGCGTGTTCGTCTCGGTGGCGATATGGGTCATGAACAGGTCGTCGTCGCCGTCCGCATCGAAATCGCCGGCGTCGACCCCCATGCTCCCTTCCGGCCGCCCGTCGCGATTGACGGCCGCCCCGGCAAGCCACGCCGTGTTCTCGAAGCTGCCGTCCCGCTGATTCATCCACAACTGGTTCGGCTCGCCGTCGTTGGCGACGTAGAGATCCATCCACCCGTCACCGTCGAGGTCGGCCGCCACCACCCCGAGGGCCGGGCCGAAGTCGCCGCCCCGCAGCGCGTCCAGGGTGACATCGGCGAACGTCCCGTCGCCTCGGTTGCGGTACAGCCGATCCGGCACCGGCGGATAGCGGTTCGGCCCGCAGTAGTCCTTCTCGCCGGTCCGGCTGAAGCACTCCAGATCGTCATCGAGACGCGGGTCGACGTAGTTGGCGACATACAGATCGAGCCAGCCGTCCCGGTCGAAGTCGACGAACGACGCCGCCGCCGTCCACCGCGGGTCGTTCGAGCCGGTCCGCCCGGTGACGTCCGCGAACGTCCCGTCGCCGTTGTTGCGAAAGAGGTGATTGTCGCCGAGCCCGATGCGATAGATATCGATCCAGCCGTCGTTGTCGAAGTCCCCCGTCGCCGCCCCCATGCCGTAGGACGCGACGCCGAGGCCGCTCCCCGCGGTGACGTCGGTGAAGCGCAGGGTGCGAGTTCCGTCGGGGCGGATCTGGAGATCGTTCCGGTAGAGCCGGTCGGTCAGGGGCCGCCCGGCCGGGGGATCGACCAGCGCCTGGTCCAGCGTCCTGCCTGAACCGAGCATCTGACCCTGGACGAGGTAGACGTCGAGGTCGCCGTCGTTGTCGAAGTCGAGCAGGGCCCCGCCGGGCCCCATGATCTCGGCCGAGTAGTACTCGCCGGACATGCCGTTGAAGTGCACGAAGTCGAGCCCGGACGCCGCCGCCCGGTCGGCGAACCACGAGCCCGACCCGCCGGGCTGGCCCGACGCGGAGCCGACGCCGGCGCCGATGGCCGCGCAGACGGCCAGACCCGCCGCCGCGAATACCTGAAGAAGATACCGCTGAAGAATCATGTGCGCCTACCGTGCAGATGCCTAGTCCGGCACCGGGAAGTACGCAATCATCCCGCCGCGGTTCGTCCCCAGCCAGATCTCGCCGCCGATGCGGATGGCCGCGGTGGACGATGCGAACCCCTCCATGCGGGGATGCCGGAAGATCCGCCGGACCTCAAGCGTCTCGGGATCGACGACGGCCACGTTCGAGGTCTCCTCGGGCGTCCCGAAGTCGCCGTGGCCGGCGGCCAGAATCACCGCGCCGCCGTCGACCGACCGCAGGTTGTCGGGCCGGAACCCCATCGGCACCACGTCCTTCTCGAGCGGCGTCCTTCCCCGCGAGAGGCGCGTGAGCTTCTCGCCGCTCCACCCCGCGACGTAGAGCCACTGCCCGTCCGGCGAGATCTCGAGACCGTTCGGCGTCGTGTCCTCGGTGCCCGCGATCAGCGACCAGCCGGCCCCCGCATGCCACTCCCACACGTCGCCGGTCGAGGTGCTCGTCGCCGCGAAGCCGCCCTCCGGCAGCGCCACCACCGAGTTGAGGCGCAGCCCCTCCGGCACTACCGCGCACCCGACCCACGCCAGCGAGATCGGCTGTGCCTCCGCGTTCACCTCGAAGACCTCGATCGACTCGCGCCGGCCGTGGTGCACCACGTACAAGGTGTGCACGCCGCCGTCGCCGGGGTCGAGATAGAGGCCGTGGGCGCGGAACTCGTCGGCGTCCAGCTCCCCCGGATCGAGGGGGCCGGGACAGTCCGGCCAGGCCGTCCCGTCGAGCCGCTCGGTCCGGCTCGGGGTCGGGAAGAGGACCGACGTGGTCTTGTCCGCCACGTTGACGAGGTGTATCCGGCCGCCTTCCTGGTTACCCGACGCGATGACCCACTCCTCGCCGGGGACGACCGCGAGATCCTCGGGGCCGATCAGGTCGCAGATGAACCGGATGTCTCCCACCGGCTCGCACCCGGACGCCGTTTGCTGCGTGAACCCCCCGGAACCGGACAGCACCACGACAACGCAGGCGACCAGCAGTGTCCGTGCTCTCATGACGCTCCTCCCGGTTGCGCGGTTCGCCGGCGCACCGCCGACAGGCGGCGGCCGGACGAACGCGACCATCCCGCGATGATACCGCACCCGGCGGCGCCGCCCGACCCGCGGCGAGGCGGCGACGCGCGGCGTCCCCGTCGTCCATCACTCGTCGGGCGGGATGTTGGCGATGCGGGACGGCCGGTGGAAGCTGGTGCTCGGCAACGGCTCGGGCGGCCGTCAGGCCCCGCGGGGCGAGCCGTTCGCCCGGCCCTATCAGCTCTTCGACCTCTCGCGCGGTCCCGGCGAGGCCCACGACGTCGCGGCCGAGCACCCCGAGGTCGTCGCGCGGCTGGAAGCGACGTTACGGCGCTTCCGCCGCGAGGGCCGCCCCGGGCTCGGGGGGAACTCGCCCAGGAACTCGCGAAGACGCGGACGAGTCACGCGGATGGGCCGCTGGCCCGACGGAGCCGGGAGAGCACGGAAGCCCCATCGCGGTGTCAGTCGTCGTTGATCTCGGCTTCGAGGATGACGGCGGCCTCCTTGCCCCCGAACCGCGTCGAGAACACCGTCATGCCGGCGAAGCTGTACTCCGGCGGAGCCTCGTTCATCTCGCGCTGCATCGTTCCGGTGCGGTTCGTCGCGAGCAACAGGTAACGGAACCGGCGGCCTTCCGGATCCAGCGTCATGACGACGACGGCTTCGCTGCCGCCAAAGGCGGTGTCGCCGCCCTGGGTCGCGAGGAAGCGGTAGCCGCGCGCGCCGGCCTCGTTGAGCTCCTCCTCCATGGTCCCGGTGCGGCTCGTGGCCAGAAACAGATACTTCTCGGGTTGTTCGGACTCCTGGGCGGTTGTCGGCGGCGCCAGCACGAGCACGGCCAAGGCGATGATGAGCAGGGTGTGGAACTTGCGCATGTTTCCTCTCCGGGCGGCCCGATGTCGGGGCCGAGCACGTCCAAATGCGGCAGGTGAAGCGTATACGGAAGGGTTCGGATGATCAACGAGCCTCCGGCACGTAGAACACCTGGACGAGGTCGCCGTTTTCCCGCGTGCACTCGAGCCTCCAGGTGCCGCCGGTGAGCACGCCGTCAGTCCCAGGGATTCACGAGGGATACGCCCGAGGCCTCGAAGTCGCCGACGTCGCGCGTCGCCACCCGCATGCCATGTACGACCGCGATGGCCGCGATCTGTCCGTCCGCGATGTTGAGCCGTTCGCCGCCGCGTTCGGCCTTGGCCGCCACGTCTCCGTAGACTTCGGCGGCGCGCTCATCGAAAGACAAGATGCGGCCTCGGAAACGGACGCACGTCATCTGCCAGAACCGCAGCACGCTTGATTTCCGGCGGCCGGCCGGCAGACGGGCGATCCCGTACCGCAACTCCGCCAGCGCAATCGCGGGCACGGCGAGCAGCGGCTCGTTCGCTTCGAGCCAGGCGACGACCCGCGGCGACGGCTTCGGTTTGGTCAGTTCGGACAGGACGTTGGTATCGAGCAGGATCACGGCAGGTCGACGGGCGCCTGGAGTTGGTCGTGGCCGCGGAGCAACGGCTCGAGCTCTTCGCCCGGCTCCACGACCGCCATGAGGTCATGCGGAAATCCCGTCGTCGAGTCGGCAGCGCCCTCTGCCGCCTGGTCCAGGATCGATCGGACCAGGGCTTCGAGGCTGCACCCCCGCTGCTCGGCGCGTCGCCGGAGCCGCGCCTTCGATTCCGCCGACAGATTTCGAATCGTGATGCTGGCCAACGACGGACACTCCCTTCAGGGATCGAGCTGACCAATGATTGCATGCAATCACCTCCTCGACCAACTGAGGGGCGCTCTACGAGTACGGGCCGCCCGGGCTCGGTGCTCCGGGCAGAGGTTGCGCTGCCGGTGAATTCTGACAAATAATATGACATGCATATCAACGTGAGCGGCCTGCTTCGCAACTTCGCCAGGGTGCGCCGCGCCGCCCTGGCGGGGGAAACGGTGGTCATCGCCACTCGGGACGGCAACCTCGTGCTGGCGGCGCAACCGGATCCCCGGCGCGGGGCCGCAGAGCGCGCAACCGTCCGTCCCGATGCCGCTCTCGACACCCTCGTGCAGACCCGGGAGACCGCCGCCCGGAATGGCGCGTCGACGGACGAGTTGCGCCCTGCAGCGGCAAGTCGCTGGGTATCCCGTGCCGCCATCGCCGACGCCGCGCGAAGCGCGCCGCGTATCGATGGGGAGCGGTTCCGTGCCGACCTCGACGCCCTCATCGACCCGCACGCCGATGGATAGCCACGGGCTGCTGGACACGTCGGTCGTGATCGACCACGACCTCGTGGACGCCGGCCGACTGCCGGAAGCCTCCACCGTATCTTCGATCACGATCGCCGAGCTGACGGTGGGTCCGCTCGCCGCACGCGACGACGAAGAGCGCGCGTGCCGGCAGGACCGGCTGCACTGGGCGGTGGCGACCTGGGACCCCCTGCCGTTCGACGCGCCGGCCGCACGCGCGTACGGACGCATCTGCTCGATTCTCATGGCGAGAGGGCGTGTGGGTCGCCGCCGCTTCGCCGATCTGCTCATCGCCGCCACTGCGGTAGCACATGGCCTGCCGCTGTACACCAGGAACCCCAAGGACCTGGCGGGCCTCGAACGTCTGCTCATCGTTCGGACGGTGTAGGCCTAGAGACTTCAGGGATCCAGTTGACCGATTGCATGCAATCACCTCCTCGGCCAACCCGTGGGTGGCGACTCGGCGGCTCCGCCGCCGCTGTCACCGCTCCAGCAGGTCTTTCAGCGTCACGCCGGCGGGGACGTCGGCGGTTTCCGGCAGGAGCTCCGGCGCCTCGAAGAAGGGGTTGCCCGGCGACCACAGCTCGAGGCTCTCGGAGTTTTCCTCGTCTATTCACGACCGCACGAGATCGTGGATGACGGGAACGAGGTGACGACGGCTCTGCTACGGGGTGTGCAATACGTGAAGGACAACCGCCTGCTTCCCGGGGCAGCGCTTTCTGCGGGCTCAGGCTCTTCCCCCCCGGGTGCGCAGAACAACGTCCTGAGCAGGGTGTGGCGGCCGGCCAATCTGCGCTCGTGCCGCCCGAACGCGGAGTCCCTCTTCAGCGAAACGACACGAAGGCTGCTTCTCTCGAAGCTGCCCGAGTATCGGAGCCTGCTTCCGAGACATGAACGCCCGCCGGAACCACCTCCCGGTGTCACACCCCTACGAAAAGAAGACCACAGCGCAGACGGCGCACCTGCGGGCCCAGGACCGCAACCGGTTTGTTGGCAAGCTGCGGACCGCCTATGCTGATCTCCTCGCACTCATGCCGTGATTGCGTCCGGGCCGGAGTCCGACCGGAATGGCTTCGAGGACGGTGGGGAGCCAGTCCTGAGTTCAACTCCCTCGGAGGCCTCGCCTACCTCTCTCAAGGCGTCCATCGGAGGGACTCTCGTCGTATCACGATGGGTTCGATCTCATCGATGGTGAGTGGTGCCGTTCCGGTGGTAGAGTTTCGTCGTCTTGGGTGACGCGCGGGCAGTGGTCTGCTGCGGCGTGCTCGAGGGTCCCCCCGTTCGACAGAGACGCGTCGCCCGGCAAGACCGCCTACGCGTCACCGCGGCGTGCGGCTGCGTCTCACGCGACCGGCGCACGAACCGCTTCGCAGTCTCATAGCCGCCGCAGTACTATCGCCGCCGGAGTTCCTCGGACAGCACCTGCGCCGAGTACCCGACCGCCGCAGATAGCTCTGCTTCCGCAGCCAGCAGCGTGTCCGGTCGCGCCGGCCGCTGGCACGGCTTCCACTCGGTCTGCCGCAGGGCTCCGCGCCACGTGGTGGATTTCCAGTCGGATACGGAGGCAAGTCGGCATCCCTTTGAGCCGCAGCGCCCTACGCGCCGCCCCTCAATCCTGCCCGCTCTCCCCGCTCCGCTCCTCCTGCCGCGCACCCCCCAGGATGTTCGGCATGGCGTAATTCCCCTCGTGGCAGGCGTACTCGAACAGCGGCAGCGGGTTCGCCTGCATCGGGATCTGGGCGGTCCACGGCGCGCTCCATGTGCCGGGGTCGCTGATCGTGAACTCGTAGAGCAGCGTGTCCGCGTCGATGCGCGTGAACCGCTCGACGAGGTGACGGTCCTTCGTCGAACCGCGGTAGCCGTGCCTGTCGCTGAAGTGCGTGGTCTCGACCACCAGCGTGTCGCCTTCCCAGACCCCGCGCGACTCGCCGGTCCACGACTCGATGTCGGGGCGCCGGCTGCCGTCGAGGGGGATGATGCGCGAGTCGTGGACCATCTCGTTGAGCACCACCACGTGGTCGGGGGTCTGGAACAGCTGCATGTTCTGGTTGTAGAAGCCGGGGGTCATCGGGGGCCCGGTGTTGAAGCCGAGGATGCAGCGGTCGAACGCGCTGCGGTCGAGGTAAGAGTCGGCCGGGTGGGCCTCGCGATACGCGCGCCGCTCGTCGGCCCGCCGCTGGCCCTCGTCGGACAGGGCGGGGATGCGCCCGGTCGGCGGATCGACGACGAGCGACGTGCGCCGGTCCTCGATGACGTTCGTGCCGAAGTCGAGCCAGAAGTTGTTGTAGCCGCCGACGTTGCCCCCGGCCTCGGTCCGGCGGGGCGCCGCTTCCCAGAGACGGACGTTCCGGTCGACCCTCTCCTGCTCGATGGTGGCCGCCTCACTCCTCCGTCAGGAACGCCTGGTCCTCGCGGTCCTCGGGCCGCTCGAGCGGCGTGGCGGTGCGGAAGTCCCACACGCCCTGCAGGTCCGGGGCGCCCCACGCCGTCCGCGGCGCGTCCTGGCCAGTGGCGGAACCGGCCGCCAGCACGACGAGCACCGCCGCCAGCGCCGACGCACCGCTTCGACCTTTCACGACCGTCATGACTCTACCTCCTCGGTCGGGCGGCCGCCTCGCAAGGTCGCCCTTGGCGGTCCACGATAGCCCCTGTCGGGTCCGCTGTAAACCCGCCCTGCGGATCGGAACCGGGGCTCACCCTGGCGGCGCCCCGGCCGTCGAGGAGGAGCACGCCGTCACAGAATACGGACGCAAGCGCGTCGACAGTGCGCGCGCATCGGAGTAGGATGCAGGGGAAAATGGTGCAGGTCGGGCCGACCACCTTCGGTCCGGTTATCGCGTTACGGAGAGGTTCCATGCCGAACAGAGTCAGCCGTCGCGAGCTTCTCGCCGGCGCGTTGGGCGCGGCGGCGATTCCGTCCGCTGCCGGGGGTGCCCGGGCGCAGAGCGGGGACACTACCAGCGCTCCGGGGTCGGGCGCCAGCCCGCGGGGCGCCCGCTCGCCCCACGAGACGATCCAGCGCGACGCCCGGGGGCCGGTCGCATCGCGCACACCGCTCCAGGATCTGCAGGGCACGATCACGCCGGCGGACCTCCACTTCGAGCGCCACCACGCCGGCATCCCCGCCGTCGACCCGGGCGACTACCAGCTCCTCGTCCACGGCATGGTCGAGCGGCCGATGGTGTTCACGCTCGCCGACCTGAAGCGCTTCCCGGCCACGTCGCGCATCTGCTTCCTCGAGTGCTCGGGGAACTACCCGACGGGTGCGGGGCCGGAAACGAAGCCCGAGGGCATCTGCGGCATGACGTCGACGACCGAGTGGACGGGCGTGGCGCTGGCGACGCTCTTCCGCGAGGTCGGGGCCAGCCCCGACGCCACGTGGTTCCTCGGCGAGGGCCAGGATGCGGCGGTGATGACCCGCAGCATCCCGATGGAGAAGGCGCGGGACGATGCCTTCGTCGCCTACGCCCAGAACAGCGAGGCGCTCAGGCCGGGGCAGGGCTATCCGGCGCGGCTCCTCTTGCCGGGGTGGGAAGGCAACTCGAACGTCAAGTGGCTGCGGCGCATCGAGCTCGCCGACCGCCCGTTCATGACGCGCGAGGAGACCTCGAAGTACACCGACCCGCTCGCCGACGGCACCGCGCGGCAGTTCAGCCTGGTCTTCGACGCCCGCTCCATCATCACCGCGCCGGCCTGGCCCGACGTCGTCGAGCCGGGCTGGATCGAGCTCCGCGGCATCGCGTGGTCGGGACGGGGCACGATCGCGCGGGTGGAGGTGAGCACCGACGGCGGCGGCACCTGGCAGGAGGCGCGCCTGCAGGCGCCGGTGCTGCGGCAGGCGCATACGCGCTTCCGCCACCTTTGGCGCTGGGACGGCGCCGAGACCGAGATCATGAGCCGAGCCGTCGACGACAGCGGCTACGTGCAGCCGACGCGCGCCGCCCTGCGGGCCCTGCGCGGGCGGCGGGCGCGGCGGTACCACCTCAACCCCATCACCGCCTGGCGCATCCGGCCGAGCGGGCAGGTCGAGTACCGGGTGGAGGAACCATGGGACGCCTAGCCCTGGCGGCAAGGCTCGTGTCCCGCCGCGCCGCGTGCGCCGCGCTCGCGTTGGTCGCCGGCCTCGCGGCGGGAGGATTCCTCCTGCCGCCTGCGACCGGCATCGCCGTGCAGGCGGCGGGCGGTCCGGCCGAGGCGCAGGCGGCGGGCGCGGCGGAGCCGCAGGCCGAACGGTTCGGATTCGGCCGCCCCGCGGCGCCGGACGAGATCGCCGCGTGGGACATCGACGTCATGCCGGACGGCGCCGGCCTCCCGGCGGGAGCGGGGACGGCCGCGAGCGGCGCGCCGGTCTACGCCGCGCAGTGCGCCGTCTGCCACGGGGCGGCCGGCGAAGGCGGCGTCGCGGACCGGCTGATCGGCTACGACCCCGACAGCACGCCCCCGTTCGGCCCGCGCTACGAGGCGTGGCGCGCCGGCGGCGCCGACGTTGCGTTCTCGGTCGGCAACTACTGGCCCTACGCCACGACCCTCTTCGACTACATCCGCCGTGCCATGCCGTCGAACGAGCCCGGCACCCTCGCCCCCGACGAGGTCTACGGCCTCGTTGCCTGGATCCTCGCCGAGAACGGCATCATCGCCGGCGATGCGGTCATGAACGCCGAGACGCTGCCCGCGGTCGAGATGCCGGCCCGCGACGTCTTCGTCCCCCAGGAACGGTAGCCCGCGCGCCACGCCAAGCGATGTACGCGGACCGGTAGGGCGACGCCGATGCCGTTCGACGACGACTCGCTTCCCATGCGCCTGTTCACGGCGTCGCACGAGCGCGCCTGGAACCCGTGCAACATCGACTTCTCGCAGGAGCGCTCCGACTGGCTGGCCCTCTCGGACGACGAACGCCGGCTGCTGCTGCGGCTGGTGTCGAGCTTCCGGGTCGGCGAACGCGGCGTCACCCGCGAGCTGGCTCCCCTGCAGCTCCGGTTCGGCCGGGACGGCTGGATCGAGGAGGAGGTCTTCGTCGCCGCCCAGATGTACGAGGAGGCGCGGCACGTGCAGTTCTTCGAGCGGTGGCTGGTCGAGGCGCTGCCGGGCCGGTTCGGCGTCGACATCCCCTACCCCGAGCTCCACGGCGACATGTTCTCCGCCCGGCTGCCGCGGACGATGAGAGCGCTGATCGAGGACGACAGCCCCGAAGCCGTTCTGCAGGCCGTCATGCTCTACCACCTCTACGTCGAAGGCGTGGCCGCCGAGGCCGGCTACCCTGTGTACTACGCGATATTCGAGCGGAGCCGCCGATTCGCCGGCCTCGAGCGCGGTATCCGGCTGATCCAGCGCGACGAGGCGCGGCACATCGCCTTCGGCGTCCACGTCCTGCGGCGGCTGCTGGCCGAGCATCCCCGCCTGGTCGACCTCTTCGAGAACGAGGTCGCGACCATGCGCCGCCGGGCCCAGGACGACCCGGACCAGATCTTCGCCGGCTTCGAACCGGCGAACCTCCCGTTCGGCCTCGACCACGCCGCCTACCGCCAGGGCTATCTGGAGCGGCTCGAAGAGATGCGGCGGCGGGTCGGCGAACGGCCCCGGTGACGTCACTAGCCCAGCAGATCCCGGAACGCCGGCTCGATCTCCGGGAAGCGGAACGAGAAGCCCTCTGCCAGGGCCCGGCCGGGCGTCACGTGCTGGCCCTCGAGGAGCAGCCCGGCCACCTCGCCGAGGGCGATCCGGAGCGCGAAGGCCGGCGCCGGAAGGACCGCCGGCCGATGCAGCACCCGGCCGAGCGCCTTGGACAGCTCGCGATTGGAAACCGGGTTGGGGGCGGTCCCGTTGTAGACGCCTTGCGCACGCTCGTTCTCGATGAGCCAGACGAACATCGCGAGCAGGTCGTCGAGGTGAATCCACGACATCCACTGCCGGCCGTTGCCCAGGGGTCCGCCCACGCCGAGCCGGAACGGCAGCAGCATCTTCTGGAGCGCGCCGCCGCCCCGCCCCTGGACCACGCCGATCCGCACCGTCGCCGTGCGCACGCCGGCATCGAGGGCGGGTTGTCGCGCGGCCTCCCAGTCGGCGCAGAGCCGCGCCAGGAAGTCGTCGCCGGGGCCATCGCCGGCGACGAACCGGCGGTCCTGACTGGCGCCGTAGTAGCCGATGGCAGAAGCGGTGACGAACACCCGCGGCTTCGCGTCGGCGACCGCCTCGGCGAGCTGGCGCGTGGTGTCGACGCGACTGGCCCGCAGCCGGGCCTTCTGGCCCGAGCTCCATCGCCGCGCAATCAGGTTCTCGCCGGCCAGATGCACGACCGCGTCGCTTTCCGCGACGGCCGACCGCAGCGTCGCCGGCTCCCACGTCACGTCCCCGCCGCGTCCGCGGCTCACGATCCGTACCGCATGGCGTCCGCCCTCGAGGCGCGCCTTGAGCCGCGAGCCGATGAAACCGGTTCCCCCCGTCAGCAGGATCCTCATGTCTTCCTCCCCTGGCGGTGCCGTCTGGCCGTCGCCGTGAGCGTCCTGAGCCCGAGGTCGCTCAGCATGCCGCCGTCCAGAAACCGCCTCGCCATGCCGTCGGCCATTCCGACGCAGGCCTCTATCGATTCCAGCCGCTCGCGCAGCACCGTCGCCTCTCTCGAATCGTCGCCGGCGAGACGGGGAATCCAGTCCCTGACGCCGTCCAGAATGGGATCCCACTCGCGCCGTTTTCTGGCGCGGACGATGTTGCGCACCACCGTGACCAGATCCGTCTCGACCCGGTGGCGCGCCCGTCTCTCGCCGGGATCCTGAACCGCGATCACGAGCCCCCAGTCCCGCAGCTCCTTGCAGGCCATGCTCACGGCGCCGCGGCTCATGCCGAGCCCCGCCATGATCGCCTCGCTGCCGGCGCCGTCGGGCCGGCTCAACAGCCAGGCGTAGACACGGGACGTGCCGGCGGGAATGCCCCAGAACTGCCCCAACCGGGACCAGAGCTGGATGAACTCGTCGCGCACTTGTTCGGTCGAGGCGTCCATGGCCAATCACCGTATCACTATATTTCTGTAATTTCAATAATTACTGAAATTAAATGGCCTGCCGGAACTCCAAAGAGAAAGCTGGCGATGAGGCGGGTCAATCCGGGAGCGGAGGCCACCCCGACCAAGAAGGTGTGGGTGGCCCGACCACCGGCGTGCTCAACTCATCGGTCCGGGGGCAGCGCGAAGACCTGGAGGACCGAGCCGGAACCCGGCGGTCGCTGCATGGTCTCGGGAAACGCCAGCCGCGCGTTTCGCCACGCGAGGCTCCAGCCGGGGCCGGACGGTACGGCGATGTACTGACGGCCTTCCACCGCGTAGGTGATCGGGAAGCCGTCTGTCGCCGTCGGCGTGCGCGTACGCCACAGCTCGGTGCCGTCTCGCGCGTCGAAGGCGTACATATGCCGGTCGATGTCGCCGACGAACACGAGGCCGCCGCCGGTGGCGAGGGCTGCCGTCCCGTACTGCCAGCGGCTGCGCCGGCGCCACATCACCTCGCCGGTCCGGCTGTCCATCGCCACGAAGTCGCCCAACTGCTCGGGGCTGTCGGGATGCACCGTGAACCGCCGATCGTTCGGGCCGACTCCGCCGCCGCCCAGCTCGGGCTCGGGCATCGCGCCGAAGACCGAGTGCGCGCAACCGGGTGTCAGGGGGACATAGAACGCCTGCGTCTCCGGGTGATAGGCCATGGCCCAGAGGTTCTTCACGCCGCCGGGGCCGGGGCAGTAGTCCACGGGCACGCCGACTTGCGGAATGCGCTCGCGGCGCAGGATGCCCTGCCCGCGGGCCGGGTCGATATCGACGATGTTCTGGTAGCCGAGGTCGAAGGCGTTGCGGAACGCCCCGGTGCGGGGATCGAGCTCCCACAGGACCCCGATCTTGCCCATCTTGAAGAGCGACAGCCCATCGCCCCGGTCGACGATGACGATCTCGAAGACCTCGTCGAGATCGTGGGTCTCGGCGGGGATGTGCTGGAAGTACCAGGCGATCTCCCCGGTCTCGGGGTCCAGGGCCAGCGTCGAGTTGGTGTACAGGGCCGCGCCTTCGGTGCCGCGCTGGACGCTCGCCCACGGCTTGGCCTGGGCGGTGGACCAGTAGATGAGGTTCGTCTCGGGGTCATAGCTTCCGGGGATCCAGCCGTCGGCCCCGGCGCGCCAGCTCAGCGGCAGGTCGCCCCAGGTGTCGCCTCCGGGGTCCCCGGGACGGGCGACCGTCGACGTGCGCCACAGCTCGGCCCCGGTCTGCGGATCGTGCGCCGAGATGAAGCAGACGTCGTTCTTGTAGCGCTCGCACCCGGTCATCCCGGCGACGACCCGGCCCTGCACGATGATCGGACCGCTGGTGTAGCGATAGCCGAGCTCGCTGTCGGCGACCCGATGCTCCCAGACGAGCTCGCCCGTCCGCGCATCGAGGGCAATCAGCTCCGCGCGGCTCGTGCCGGCGTAGAGCTTGTCGCCGTAGATGGCGAGGTTGCGCCGCGCCATCCCGGGCCGGCGGTTGATCGGCAGGCTCTCGTCGGTGACGCCGGACGCGCCGCGCGAGTGCTCCCAGAGAAGATCGCCGGTGGCGGCGTCGAGCGCCTGCACGCCGCTGCGGCTGGGAACGTACATGACGCCGTCGCGCACGAGCGGTGTGACCTCGTCCGTGCCCGGCTGCATCGCCCAGGACCAGACGAGCTGCAGGTTGCCGACATTGTCCCGGTCGATCTGGTCGAGCGGGCTGTAGCCCTGGCCGTTCAGCGTCCGGCGCCAGTTGATCCAGTCGCCGTCGTCCGGGGCGAGGAGCTCCTCGGTCGTGACCGGCTCGAAGTCCGTCACCTGCGCGCGGGCAACGGGAGCGAGCGTGCCGAGCAGCAGGGTCGAGATGATCAGTGCGAACGTCACGCGGGTCATACCTTGGTCCCTTCTCACGCTAGCCTGGAGATCGTCGCCGAACGCGACCGCACGGTCGCGCTGCGGCCTCTGCTTGCCGCCCAACCAACCCTGCCGGACTAAAACGTTGCAATCGGATTGATGGGCGACCCCGTGCCACCCCAAACGGGAAGCGGCGCCGCCGTCAGCAGGAATTCCCAGCGCCCCTGGGCCGCCGCCGTCTCACCCAGCATCTCCAGATTGCAGTTGTCGAAGAGGTGGAGCCCCAGCGCCACGAGCGCGAAGTCATGAGCCGCGCCGGGGAGATCGGAAGGCGCGACGGCCAGCGCCACGTCGCTGCCGAGCAGGGCGATGTCGCGCTCCCGCAACCAGGGAATCACGGAGGGGTGCAACCCCGCCGATCGGCCGGTCCGGCCGATGCGGAACGGTCCCATCACCTCGCGCGCCGCCCAGCGCCCCGTCCGAATGAAGACGGCATCGCCGGCGCTGACCCGCACGCCGGCTGCGCGTTCCCACGCCTCCAGGTCCTCCACGTAGATCGGCGTCTCCGGTTCGAGATAGGGCAGCCCGTGGAGCCGCGGGATGTCCATGAGGATTCCGCGCGTGAACACCCCGGACTTGAGGTTGTGGATCGAGTTCCGGGCGTGACCGCCCGCGGCCATGACCGTGGACTCGTCCGGCCGGTAGTCGTTGTACATCGCACCGTCTGCGTCGCGCACGTGGGCAAGCGCATCGAGATGAGTGTGCGCCCAGCCGTGGTAGCTGACGGCAAACGCATCCGACCCCACGCCGCGCATGGTGTGCTCGAAGGGGTTCGGATTGTCGACCGCTTCCTGCTTCAGCACATCCTGCGCCAGTGACACGCTGATACCCTCGAGAACCAGCGCCGCCGCCGCTTTTCGCTTGTCCGGCGTCACCAGGTTCATCGTCCCGATCTCGTCGTCCGGTCCCCAGCGCCCCCAGTTCGACAGCTCGACTCTCCAGCGATCCAGGTCGGCCTGGGTCACCTCGCGACTGGCGCCGGACTCCTGGGCCGCCGGCGCCGTGCATGCCGCCGCCGCCGAGACGACGCCGACCCATACGATCTTCTGCAGGCGTCCCATCGACCTTCCTCCCTCTCCTGTCACCGCTTTCCGCAACGCGCTCAGCGTTGCGCCCCCGCGGCGATGACCGCGTTGCGCGCGGCCGCATTGGTCTCGGTCAGGCCGCCGTTCGCCCCGCCGAAGTTGAAGATCCGGTAGCCCTGCTCCATCCGCAGGGCGGCATTGGCCGGCGTGACGGTGCCGCCGCAGGCGAGGTCGCGCGTCCGGCAGACCGCCAGAAGGTGCTCGAAGGCGGCCGCCACCTCGGGATCCTCGGCGCTCTCCGCACCGTAGGAGGAGCTGAGGTCGCCGCCCGCTCCCAGGTAGAAGCCTCCGACCCCGGGCACCTGGGCGATGGCGTCGGCGTTCTCCACGCCCTCCCGCGTCTCGATCATCGCCCAGAACAGCAGGTCTCCCTGCGGATTGAGGGGCCAGAGGTCGGCGCGCCGCCGGCACTCGGCGCGCCCGATGCCCCAGAACGGGCACTGCACGGT
The DNA here is from genome assembly GCA_965206705.1 of Vicinamibacterales bacterium. Taxonomy (GTDB): domain Bacteria; phylum Acidobacteriota; class Vicinamibacteria; order Vicinamibacterales; family UBA8438; genus JAJEEA01. The sequence goes on from CBDBKJ010000006.1 coordinate 744,071, forward strand.
GCCCCGCACGCCCGGCGGATTCGGGATGGCCGACGATCGGAGCTGCCGGGGACGGATCGTCCGCACGATGTTCTCCGCCTGTTCGGGGGTCTCGATGTTGTTGATGAGTATGCCCATCAGGCCGATGTCGAGCGCGTGCTTGACAATCCACTGCGTCTGCTCGCGGCCGTAGGGCGGAAAGCGCGCGAACACCGGCGGATGCGCCTGCGCGTTGCCTCGCGCGAGCGTGCCGGCCTTGTCGCCGGCGACCAGGAACGCCACGAACTGCTCGAGCTGCTCGAACCGCAGCGGGTTGTGCTCCATGTCGACGTACACGTAGTCGATGTTCGGATCACCCGCCAGGGACCGCGCGTTCTGCAGCGACAGATCGGCGGTGCTCACGCCGAACACGTGCTTGCCCTGCACGAGCTTCTCGACGACGGGGTTCAGGTGGAGATAGGCCTCCTGGGCGGACGGGACGGAGACGAACAGGACCGCGATGACGATGCCTGTCGCGAGAAGCGACCCGGCGAAACGGTGACGAGACGGAAGCGCCATTGGAGACCTCCTGCGAAGAGTCTGCGCCGCGGAAGTGCTGACGCAGACGACTCTGGTCCGGCAGCCCGTGGCGAACCGACGGAACCTGCCATGGACGACCTGACTGGACGCGGCAGGCCTACTGCGTGCCGCCACTCCTGTCCCGAAGCGCGAACACATACAGCGCGTTCCCGGTCTGCGGGTGGTGAACGTCCGGGGCCAGCGCGCGCGGGGCCGCCCGCGGGCTGCCGCCCCCGAGGCCGGTCGCCACGGCGATGTACTGCTGGCCGTCGATGGCGAACGAGATCGGGAAGCCCTGCACCGACGTGCCCAGCCGGGCCTGCCACAGCACCTCTCCGGTGCGCACGTCGAACGCCCGGAACCGCCGATCGAGGTCGCCGGCAAAGGCGAGGTCGCCGGCCGTCGACAGCACGCCGGTCAGGAACGGCGCCCGCTGCTCGACGCTCCAGACCTCCTCCAGCGTCTCGGCGTCGAACGCCGCGAGCTTGCCGAGTCGGCCCTCCGTGTCCGGCATCTCGAAGAAAGGGCGCGCGCTCATCCCCACGCCGCCCGACCCTACCTCGAAGGCGACCTCGCGTCCCGCCAGCTCCATGCAGGTCTGCGACAGCGGGAGGATGAGCAGGCCCGAGTCGGGGTGGTAGCTCATCGGGTGCCAGTTCTTGCCGCCGGCGGTGCTGGGGCACGCCGGGACCAGTTGCTCGAGCTCGGCGTCGATGATGTCCTGGCGGTAGGTGACGGCACCCGTTTGCGGATCGATCCGGTCGAAGACGTTCTGGAAGACGGTCTCCTTGTGGCCGAGGAACTCGCCGGTCTCGCGATCCAGCTTCCACAGGATGCCGTGCTTCCCGGCGCTGAAGACCACGCGGCGATCGTCCAGGTCGACCAGCACGCGCTCGAAGACCTCGTCGAGGTCGAGGGTCTCGCCGGGGACATGCTGGAAGTACCAGGCGAGCTCGCCGTCGCCCGGCCGCAGGGCCACCGTCGAGCTGGTGTACAGCGCCGCGTCGCGCACCGACATGCCCCGGCTCGCCGCGACCCAGGGTTTCGCCTGCGCCACGCCGAAATAGACGAGGTCGAGGAACGGATCGTAGCTGCCGGTAATCCAGGTCTCGCCGCCCCCGCGCAGGTAGTCCGGCAGGTCGGCCCAGGTGTTGCCCCCGGGCTCGTCCGAGCCGGCCACCGTATTGAAGCGCCAGAGCCGCTCTCCGGTCGCGGCGTCGTAGCTGCTGATGAAGCAGCCCTCGCGGGTGTACTGCCCGCAGCCCCCGAGCCCCTGCACCACCCTGCCGCCGACGATGACCGGTCCGCTGGTGTTGCGGAAGCCCTGGGTGTCGTCGGCGAGACGCGTGGTCCAGACCTCCGCGCCGGTGCGCGCGTCGAGCGCGATCAGCCGCGCATCGGCCGTGGCCAGGAACAGATTGTCCTGGTAGATCGCGAGATTGCGGCTCGAACTGGAGAGCTGACCTGCCTCGACGCCCACCTCGTGCTCCCAGATCAGGTCGCCGGTGCGCGCGTCGAGCGCCTGCACGACGGGGCCGAAGCTGGCGAAATAGAGCACGCCGTCGTGTGCGATCGGCGAGGGCGCGTTGCGTCCGCCTTCGTTCATGGCCCACATCCAGACCAGCTCGAGCTCCCCGACGTTGTCCCGATCGATCTCGGTGAGGGGGCTGTGGCTCCAGGCCTGGTAGTTCCGCCGAACCATCAGCCAGTCGCCCGGATCCGGATTGCGCAACAGCTCGTCGGTGACCGGCGTGAAGTTCTCGACTTCGCCCGCCACCGTCAGCCCGCCCGCCACGGTCGCCGTCGCGGTCCGCGTGACCGGCGTCGACGCCCGCCCCTGGGCCTGCCCCGTTATCGCCGGCGCCGGTCCCGTTTCCCCGGTCGCCACCGTACCGATCGACACCGCCGTGGTGGCCGTCAGCGCCTCGTCCCCGGCCGGCGCGCCGTTCGCCTGAAGCAGGTACGCGACGATGTCGAGGTAGGCCTGGTCCCCGAGCCGGCCCGGCCGGTCCGGGGGCATCGAACCCCTGATGCGTTCCAACAGCTCGACCGGCGTGCGGTCGCCCCAGTAGTTCAGGAAGTTGGCCCCCGCCAAAGGCGGGGATTCGAAGTTGCCCTGGAGATCGGTGCGATGACAGATGGCGCAGCTCCGGGTATAGACGGCGCGGCCGCTCTCGGCCTGACTCGCGGTATGGACGCCGCCCCGAGCGGGCTGCCCGGCGGCGAAGGCGGCCGGGCCGATGAGAACGCCGGCAACGCCCAGCGTGACCGTCGCCGCCGACAGACGCCGGTGGAGCTGCTTCGCTGAGATCATCTCGCCACTCCCTCTGTTTGGCCGGAATCCCCGTAGTCTACATCCTGCACGGGCTCTCGATACTCCGCGAGCGCCGCTGGCCCGACCTCGGGCCTCCGCACTTCAACGCACCGGGACGGCTCGGGGCTGGATGACGCCGGCGGCACGTCAATCGGACGGGCCGCAGGAATCTTGCCGCCGTTCGCGGCGCTGCGTTACGCTTGACCCATGTCCACGCTCGCGCCACCCGCGCCATCCCCGACGGTCGGGGTGGCCAGGCCCGCCGCGGCCCCGGCCGCGGCGGCAGTCGTTCCCTGGCCCCTGTTGGCCGTCGCGTTCGCGTCCACGAGCGTCATCGTCGGGGTGCTCTGGGACATTTCCTGGCACCGGTCCATCGGCCGGGACTCGTTCTGGACGCCGGCCCATCTGGCCATCTATCTGGGCGGCGTCGTCGCCGGACTCTCGTGCGGCTGGCTGGTGCTCCGCACGACCTTCGCCGGCAGCGTGCGCGACCGGGCCGGCGGGGTCTCCTTCTGGGGCTTCCGCGGCCCGTTGGGCGCCTGGGTCTGCATCTGGGGCGCGCTGGCGATGATCGTGTCGGCCCCCTTCGACGACTGGTGGCACAACGCCTACGGGCTCGACGTCGAGATACTGAGCCCGCCCCACGTCGTCCTCGCGGCGGGCATCTACGGGATCGGCATCGGGGCGATGCTGATGGCGCTCGCCCGGCAGAACGCCGCGCCGGCCGCGGATCGGGTGCTGCAGCGGCTGTTCACCTACGCCGGCGGCCTGCTGATCCTGATGGTGGCGACCCTCTTCACCGACTACCTCATGATGCCGAACACTCACCACTCGCCGGCGTTCTTCTTCGCGAGCGCCGCGGTCTTCCCCTTCCTGCTGACGGGCATTGCGCGGGGTGCGGCATCGCGCCACGGAGCCACCGCCGCCGCCGGCGTCTACATGGGCGTCACCCTGCTCATGATCTGGATCCTGCAGTTCTTTCCGGCGCAGCCGATGCTGGCCCCGATCCTGCGGCAGATCGACCGCATGGTGCCGCCGTCGTTCCCGATCCTGCTCGTGGTCCCGGCGCTCGTCATCGACGTCGTGCTCAGCCGGGTCCCCGCCGGAGTGGGCGGTATTCGCCGGGCGGCGATGGCCGCCGCCGGGGGAATCGCGGCCATGCTCGCGCTGACTGCCGTGCAGTGGCCGTTCGCGGCGTTCCTCCTCACCGACCCTGCCCGAAACTTCTTCTTCGCCGCCGACCAGTTCGACTTCGACGTGGCGCCCGGCGTCTTCCAGTACCAGTTCTGGGGCCGGCCGATGACGGCGGGAGCCGCCGGCTGGACCGCGCTGATCGCCGCCGTTTCGGCCGCCCTCGGCCTCTGGTGGGGCGACTGGATGGCGCGGGTGCGGAGGTAGCGTGGCCGCCTTGCGCCGGCGCTGCTTGCGGACAGTCGGCAACCAACGGTTGCGCGCGTGGGCCGCCATGCTGATCGTGGGCGGGTCGATCGCGGCCGCCGGCGCCGGCGCCTCCGCGCACGTCGGTACCTCGAACGCCTATTTCGACGGCGCCGCGGGGCCGTACCGCGTCCGCGTGATCGTGCGGACGCCCGGCGTGATTCCCGGTCTGGCCCAGGTGTCGGTGCGGATTCTCGGCGGCGAGGGCGTCGAGCGCGTGACGATCCGTCCGCTGCGGGCGGACGTGGGACTGGAAGGCGCCCCCCCGCCGGACGCCGCCCGACCGGTCCCGGGCGAGGCGGGGCTGCACAGCGGCGAGCTGTGGCTGATGACGGACGGATCCTACAGCGTGGAGGTCGCGGTGGCCGGCGCCGAGGGCGCGGGGACCGTCTTCGTGCCGGTGCTCGCGGTCACGGAGCAGCGGCTCGCGATGAGCCCCGGCGTCGGCATGGGGCTGGCCGGCGCCGCGCTGTTCCTGTTCGTCGGCGCGGTGACCATCTTCGGCGCCGCCGTCCGAGAGAGCGTGCTCCAGCCGGGCCGCAAGCCCGACGCCGCCCACCGCCGGCGAGGCCGCCGCGCGATGGCCGGGTTCACGATCGCGCTCGGCGCCGTCCTCGGCGGCGGCTGGGTCTGGTGGGATGCCGTCGACGCCGCCTATCGGGACCGGATCTACCGCCCGTGGAGCACGACGGCGGAGGTGGCGGCGGCCGGCGGCCGGCAGGTGCTGACCCTGGCCATCGACGATCCGGAGTGGCGCGCCAGCCAGAGCCTTCCCGGCGCGGAGCTCCTGCCGGACCACGGCAAGCTGATGCACATGTTCCTGGTGCGGGCGGCGGACCTGTCGGCGTTCGCGCACGTCCACCCGGTGCGGGACGGGGACGGGTCGTTCACCGTGCCGCTGCCGCCGCTGCCCGCTGGCGAGTACCGCATCTACGCGGACATCGTGCACGAGAACGGCTTCGCGCCGACGCTGGTGAACACGTTGCGGATGCCGCCCTCCGGCCCGGACGGGGACGGGACGTCACCGGCGGGGGGAGCGCGCGCGGCCGGCGGTTCGCTGGAGGCCGGCGCCTCGCCCGCGGCCGGCGGTTCGCTGGAGGCCGGCCGTTCGCTGGAGGCCGGCGGTGACGCGCCGCCCGCCGCAGCCGGCAATGACCCGTCGCCGGCCGGCCCGGTTCCCGACCCGGACGATTCGTGGGCGACCCTGCGCCCGCGCGGCGCGGCGCGGTCGGAGAGCTACGGGCTCCCGAGCGGACGCGCGGTCCGCTGGGAGCGGGCCGGGCCGACCGGCGTCGACGAGGAGACCACGCTGCAGTTCTCGGTGACCGAAGCGGACGGGTCGCCGTCGGCGCTCGAGCCCTACATGGGTATGCTCAGCCACGCCGCCGTCCTCCGGGGCGACGGGTCGCTGTTCGTTCACCTGCATCCGGCCGGCAGCATCAACCTCGCCGCACAGATGCGCTTCGTCGAGGCGGAAGGCGGCGGCACGGGCGCCGGAGCGGCCCCCGCCGGGGAACGCCAAGCGCATTCCCCGGCCCCACCGACGAACCGGGTCACGTTCCCCTTCGTCTTCCCGGAACCGGGCGCCTACCGCATCGTAGTGCAGGTGAAGCCGGGCGCGGCGGTGGAGACGGCGGCGTTCGACGTGGAGATCGGAGAAACGCCCCCGTCCTGACCGGTCGCCCCGAGCGGCAACCCCCGGGCCGCGAGGCCCCGCAATGCGCTACGATCGACCGAGGACAACCAGCGACGGGAGGTCGGGGTGGCCATCACGCTTACGGTGAACGGGCAGACCCGCACGGTGGACGTGGAGCCGGACACGCCGCTGCTGTGGGTGCTGCGCGATACGCTCGGGTTGACGGGCACCAAGTTCGGCTGCGGCATCGCGGCGTGCGGCGCCTGCACCGTGCACGTGGACGGCCGGGCCGTCCGGACGTGCACCGTGCCGGTGTCGGCAGCGGAGGGCATGCCGATCACGACCATCGAGGGCCTGGCCCACGACGGCAGGCTGAACGCGGTGCAGCAAGCCTGGATCGACCACCAGGTGCCGCAATGCGGGTACTGTCAGTCGGGGATGATCATGGCCGTCTCGGCCCTCCTCGCGCAGCGGCCTGACCCCAGCGACGCGCAGATCGACGCCGCCGTCACCAACATCTGCCGCTGCGGCACGTTCGTCCGCGTCCGCCGGGCGATTCACGCCGTCGCCAAGGGCGGCGCTGTCGCCAAGCGCGATACCGTCGCCAAGCACGATACCGTCGCCAAGTACGACGCCGTCACCGAGGGCGAGAAGGAGGAGCGTCATGGGTAAGTGGACGCGGCGCGCCTTCATCGGCACCGGAACCCTCGTCAGCGGCGGGTTCGTCCTCGGCGTCGCGGGCGTCGTGATCGCGCCGGGCCGCCACGGCATCGTCTCGGCCGACGCCGCCGACAAGGGCGAGCTGACGACCTGGATCACGGTCACCCCCGACGACCTCGTCACCATCCTGGTCCCGCACTGCGAGATGGGGCAGGGCTCGCAGACCGGGCTCGCGATGATGGCGGCCGAGGAGATGGAAGCCGACTGGGACCGGGTGCGCATCGAGGAAGCGCCCGCCCTCGACGCCTACGCAAACGCCTACATGCTGCGCGCGTTCACGGGCGACTCGATGCCGGCGCCGGTGGGGCGCGCCCTCGACTACGGCGCCTACCGCCTCGCGCGCTGGTTCGGCACCCAGGCCACCGGCGGCTCGCTGGCGGTGCGCGGTACCGGCTACGGCATGCAGATGGCCGGCGCGGCGGCCCAGGAGATGCTGCTCGCGGCCGCGGCAGACCGCTTCGGCGTCCCCGCCGCCGAGTGCGAGATGGCGCGGTCGCGCGTCACCCATGCCTGGTCGCGCCAGAGCGCGAGCTTCGGCGAGCTGGCGAAGGCCGCGGCGGCGATTCCCGCCCCGGCGAACCCGCCCCTGAAGGATCCCGACACCTACACCATCCGGCGCACCGCGAAAGCACGCTTCGACATCCCCCCGAAGGTCGACGGCAGCGTCCGCTACGGCATCGACTTCACCCTGCCCGGCATGCTCTACGCGGCCGTCGACATCGCACCGGTGCAGGGCGGCGGGCTGGTCTCTGTCGACCCGGCGCCGGCGAGAGCCATGCCCGGCGTGCACGAGGTCGTGGAGCTGGAGAACGCCGTCGCGGTCGTCGCCGACAGCTACTGGCGCGCCCGCAAGGCGCTCGGCGCGCTCACCCCCGCCTATGACGACGCCGGCCACGGCGACGTCTCGAGCGCGACGATCTTCGCAGCGTTCGACGAGGCGCTCGGGGCCGCGCCGGAGATGCCGGCGGAGGCCGCGCAAGTCGTCACCGCCGACTACCGCGTGCCGTTCCTCGCCCACGCCACGATGGAGCCGATGGCGTGCACGGCGCGCGTCGAGGGCGACCGCGCCGACGTGTGGGCGGGCACCCAGGACCCGCTGAACGCCCGCTCGGCCGCCGCGAATGCCCTGGACTTCGACACCGAGCAGGTCCACCTGACCAACCTGATGCTCGGGGGCGGCTACGGCCGGCGCCTCCCGTTCTGCTTCGACTACGTCGACCTCGCGGCGCGCATCGCCAGGGCGATGTCGCCGGCGCCGGTCAAGCTGGTCTGGAGCCGCGAGAACGACATCCAGCACGACTATTACCGGCCCGCCGCGATGTGCCGGTACGCGGGCGCGCTCGACTCCGACGGACGTCCCCTCGCCGTGGGGGCCCACTACGCCGGCGGGGGCGACGGCGAGTCGCTGTTCATGCCCTACGCCATCCCTGACAAGCGGTTCGACGGCCGGGGCGCCTCCCACCACATCCGGGAGGGCGCGTGGCGTTCGGTGCTGAACTCGCAGCACGGCTTCTTCAAGGAGTCGTTCATCGACGAGATGGCCCACGCCGCCGGCCGGGACCCGTACGAGTTCCGGCGCATCCTGATGGACGAGCACCCCCGGTTCCGCGCCGCGCTCGACCGGGCGGCCGAGATGGCCGGCTGGGGCAGCCCCCTGCCCGAGGGCGAGGGCCGCGGCATCGCCATCGCCGAGAGCTTCGGCTCGATCGTCGCCCAGGTCGCGCACGTCGCGGTGTCGCCGCAGGGCGGGCTCCGCGTCCGCAACGTCTGGGCCGCCGTCGACTGCGGCGACGTCGTCAACCCCGACAGCGCCGCCGCCCAGATCGAGGGCGGCGTCATCTTCGGCCTCTCTGCCGCCCTCGTCGGCGAGATCTCCATCGCGGAAGGCCGCGTCGTCGAGAGCAACTTCCGCGACCACCAGATGATCCGCATGGCCGACGCCCCCGACGTCCGGGTGGAGTTCATCCATTCCGGCGAGCGCCTCGGCGGCCTCGGCGAGCCGGGGGTGCCGCCGGTCGCGCCGGCCGTCACCAACGCCATCTTCGCGGCGACGGGCGTGCGCGTCAGGAACCTGCCGATCAAGAACCAGGACCTGTCTCAAGCGTAGGACGATATGCCCCTTCTCCCCTTGGGTCCACGTCCAACTCCCCTCCCGTCTGCCGCGTTCCACAAGCGAGAACCCCGTTGTCTCCTTACCTGCCAGACTCGATGTGGAAGAGAGCCGAGGAACTCGGCCCAAATTCTGGGGCGCGCGGCCGCACCGACCCGATGGCGGCCCTGTGCGCGGAATAGCGGCTCCCCCGCGCAACCCGGAACGATGTCGTCTGCCCGCTCACATCCCCCACACCGTGACCGGTGCGCCGCCCTCGGTATCCTCGCGTCGATACAACTTGTCTTGCCATGACCTGCCCTCGGTGCGGTCGAAGATCACCAGGTGTCCCTCCGCCGCTCCGCACCGGTCCATGTAGGCGCGCGTCTGCTGAAGGCCCCGGCGCCACGTCTCGTCGCGGCCCCGGCGCAGCACCTTGCACTCGACGACCACTTTCTGCGTCCGTCCGGGTTCTTGCGCCGGCGTCCGACTGTCTGGTCCGCCTACCGGCCAGACGATCAGCAGGTCCGTCCGCATCCGGCCCAGACCGTACTCCCGCTCGATCCGCCCGCCGCTGTTGACGATGTGTTGCAGGAAGGCCTGCAGCAGGAGCTGCGGCCCCGCCTCCTTGTACTGGAAACGCTCCACCCAGTGCTCGGAGTGCTCGCGGAAGAACTCCTGAAACGCGGCGAGGACCTTGCCGACCAGGAGCGAACCGCCGTCGTCGACGTACCAGGCCGGCTCCTGCGCGAGAAAGGCCTGCGTGGTCCACGTGAGGTCGCGCGGAATCACCTCGCGGTAGATCGGGTTGGCGATGCGCACCGGGTCGCTGCGCGCCAGCAGTCCCAGGTCGCGGGCGTACTGCAGATCGTCGGGCGGGATCGCTTCGGGCGTCCCGTCACCCGCAAGGAGCGGCTCGACCACGCGCCGTACCCGCGCTTCCTGCAACTTGTCGGCGAGCTGATCCAGGTGCGTCTCGCGGCGGCGGATCAGGTGCTCGCGTGCGTTCTGAATCGCCCCCGCACGGATGACCTGGCTGCGATCCTGCCCGACCTTGTCGCTGAAGCAGGCCTCGTAGGCCAAGGCGTTCACCAACCACGGCTGGCCCTCCGTCAGTGCCCACAGTTGGAGCCTCGCTTCCGGTGTGAACGCCTGGCCCGTCTCGTCCGTGTGCTGAGCGAGCAGGGACTCGACGTCCCGTTGCGAGAAATCGCCCAGACGCAGGGTCTCCGCCCGGACGTTGAAGGCGCTGCCGCCGGCCACGACGGCCTGCTCCGCCATGGATCGGATGCGGTAGTCCCGCACGTCGCGCACCCCGCAGAGAATGACGCTCTGCGGAAACCGCCGCGGGCGCTCGGGGTAACCCGCCCGCAGCTGCCGCAGCACCGCAAGCAGGGTGTCGCCGACGAGGGCATCGATCTCGTCGAGAATCAGCACCAGCGGCCTGGTTTCGGACTTCGCCCACCCCGCCAGGGTCTTCTGCAGGGCCATGTGCGGACCCGCGGTCGACAGCGCCGCCACCGACGCCTTCTCCAGACGCGCATCATCGGCAGCCAGGGCCAGCGCCCCGAGAATCGCCCGCATCCCCGCCTCGACGTCCTCCCGCGCCGACTGGCCGACCTCCACGTTGACGTAGACGCAACGGCGCTCGCCGGCGGCGTTGATCGCGTCCCTGAGCGCCAGGAGCGTGGATGTCTTGCCGGTCTGGCGTGGTGCGTGAAGGACGAAGTACTTCCACTGCCCGATGAGCCCGAGCAGGTGATCAACGTCGAGCCGGCCGAGGGGCGGGACGTGGTAGTGGCGCGCCGGTACGATCGGGCCCGCCGTGTTGAAGAAGCGCACGCGTTGAGTATCCTACGTCCAGGCCCACTCGGGCGCTTGCGAACGGACCCATTCCACCGCGGGGACCAGTGTGCAGCCTGACCCCGCCACGCCTGCCGTCCAGCTGGTCACGCCTTGCCCGACCGCCGAACATCCTCGTTCTTCCACCGCCTGCGAACTGCACTTCGGCAGACAACTGCACTTACCCAGCAAAGGCAGGCGACAGTAGCACTGACCAGCTATGACCGGCGTCGTACCCTGCATCCAGCCAAACTCGGCTCCGGTGCGAGAGATCACGCAGGCTGACGTCGCTTCCTGACCGAGAGTCGGGGTGCGGGGTGCGGGGGCCAGGCCCCTCGGTCACCGGCGCCCCGCGAGCAGGTCCTTGTCGCGGGGCAGGTCGTCCGGCCAGACGCGGTGCCGGAACCACCACCGCGCGGCCCACAGCACCGTCGGCAGCACCAACGTCAACAAGAAATTGTCGGAGAGCGCCCGCACCAGGGGAGAGTTGCCGTACAGCAGCACCGAGATGGCGCTGGCCGCCGCCACCAGCAACACCCTTGTCGACCAGGGCAGGCCCCTCGACGGCCCCAGCGGCTGGTTCAGGACCGCGCCGGTGACGCCTTCACGAGGCGGTAGTCGTTCGGCCATGGCCCGATGGGCGAAGCTGCCCCGTCCCTCCCTCGGCGCCCCCCGCTTGGCGTCGGGCTTCGGGCGGCGCCGTCAGAGCCCGAGCTGGCTCGCCATGTCGTTGAAGTCGGTGGCCACCAGATCGAAGTCGGGGTCCGGTGTCAGGTCCCGCTCGACGCCGGGTGCGAACTCGGTCGGCCGGGGGACGTAGCCGGTCCGGAACCCGATGCGGGCCGACGCCCGGAGGTCGCCCTTGTGGGCGGCGACCATCATCACCTGCTCGGGCTCGAGGCCCAGCAAGTCCGCCGCGGTCAGATAGGCTTCCGGGTCGGGCTTGTAATGGCGCGCCAGCTCGGCCGAGAGCACCGCGTCCCACGGGATGCCGGCGTTCTTCGCCATGTTGACGAGCAGGGCGACGTTGCCGTTCGACAGCGACGCGAGGACGTAGCGCGTGCGCAGCCGGGTCAGCCCCTCGACGGTGTCGGGCCACGGCGTCAGGCGGTGCCAGGCGCGGTTCAGATCGTCGAGCTCTTCCTCGGTCAGGCTCTCCAGCCCGTACTTGGGGACCAGCTCGTCGAGGATCATCCGGTGCAGGACGTCGATCTTGGTCCACCCCAGCTCGCCCCGCCGCACGCGGCCCATCGCAGGGCCGTAGCCGCCCCGCCAGTCGTCGGCGAACGCGGCCCAGTCGGCCTCGATGCCCTTGCGGCGGCCGACCGCCTCGCCCTCCCGGGTGATGCTCGTCCGCCAGTCGACCACGGTGCCGAAGACGTCGAACGTCATCGCGCGCACGCCCTGGACGCGCTCGCTCAGCTCCTGCCGCACGGGGCGCGCCGCGAACACCGCCGTCCGCGCGAACGCCGCCGCCACTAGCGCAGCCGAACCACTCGCGAAAAACTCCCGCCGTCTCATGTTCGTGTCAGTGCTTGACATCGAAGATCCTCCTGCCAGCCCGCGGCCCGTCGCCGCCTCAGCGTATCTCTTCACCCGCGCCCCTGTCCACGGGCGCGACCACCGGTCCGATTACCGGCACGAGCGACACGGCGAGGGCCGACCTCGTTCCCGCGGCACGGTGATGCGCCACGTCCCTCGGCCGCTCCGTGCTGCAGGTGGGTCTCCATCTCAATAGCGGATGCCTCGACCCTGATCATCGCGACGGCGCCGAGGCGATGAGGAAGCGAGATCGGCGTCTCCGCCCCTGGCTCTACGACGATCCCGACCGTCGCGACCCCTGAGAGCGTCGGTCCCGCCCCCGGATTCGCCCCACTCACTGCAAAGTCTCAAAGTCATCCGCACCTCGCCGGTCTCGGTGCAACGCGGGGTTCTTCCACCGGCTGCCACGGTATCAGTACTCCCGAAAGATCCGCCGGATCTCGTCGAGGTCGCGTGTCTTCGTCAGAGCGAGCATCAGGAGGATGCGCGCCTTCTGCGGGTTGAGGGTGTCGCCCGCGATCATGCCCTGTTCGTCGTACGCGGGAAGAGGCACCACGCGGCCGCTTCCTGTTCGGTTCGACCGCACGACCACCGGCCGCGCGCCGGCCGGCCGCGAAGCCACGTCCTCCAGCGCGTCGCGCTCGACGCTGGACACGAGACCCGCGCCGGTGCCCGCGAGCACGATGCCGTCGACCCCGGCTTCGATCAGGGTCTCGATCAACACCGGGTTCGGCTCGACGTACGAGTAGACGATGTCGACGGTCGGGAACGCCGTGACCCCGGTCAGATCGAACTCCGAATCGGCGGTGTGGCGCTTCGTCGGCGCCCGGTAGAAGCTGACCCGATCGCCGTCGACGTAGCCGAGGAACCCGAGGTCCCGCGAGCGGAACGTCTCGACCCGATAGGTGCTGGTCTTGGTGACGTCGCGGGCGGCGTTGATCTCGTCGTTCATGACCACCAGCACCCCCTTGCCCCGCGCCTCGGGGGAGGCGGCGGTCCGCACCGCGTTCAGCAGGTTGAGGGGCCCGTCGGTGCTGATCGCGGTGGCCGGGCGCTGGGCACCGACCAGGACCACCGGCCGGTCGTGCCGGACCGTCAGGTTGAGGAAGTAGGCCGTCTCCTCGAGGGTGTTGGTGCCGTGGGTGATGACGACCCCGGCCGCCTCCGGGTCGCCGCGGAAGATCTCGTCGATGCGGCGGGCCAGGGTCAGCCAGTCGTCGAAGGTGATGTTGGGGCTGCCGATGTCGGCGACCTGCTCGACCCGGATGGTCGCGTGTTGCGCGATGGCCGGCACCGCGGCGACGAGCTCCTCGCCCGAGAACGCACCCGTTCGATACTGCGTCAGGCTGGTCGACGACGAACCGCCGCCCGAGATCGTGCCCCCGGTCGCGAGCACCCAGACCACCGGCGGCGCGCCGGACGCCTCCTGGGCGAGCGCCGGGGCCGAGAAACCCAGGGCCCAGGCCGCGGCCGCGGCGACGGCGAGAAGCCGTGGCAGGCGCTTGCCCCGATGGGCTCGAGCGGAGGCGCCGGTTGGCTGCACCCGCCGGTCGCGCCAGGCAGCTTCCGAAGGACCGACAGTGCCGCGCGCGCCCGCAGATCGTGAAGTGTGGCGTGTCATCGTGACATCTTGATGGTCGAGCCATCCGAAGGCAAGAGCGGCAGAGTGATCGGCATCATCGCAGAGAAACGTAGCCTTGGGGCGCGGACCCCCGACGACCCGGTTCAGGGCCGGCCAGGTCCGTACAGCACGCGCCCGGGACGCTCGCCGGTATGCTCGCCGCCGTCGACGACGAGGGTTCCGTTCACCAGCACGTACTCGACCCCCTCGGCATACTGGTGCGGTTCCGCGAAGGTGGCGTGATCGATGACGCGGTCCGGATCGAAGACGGCGAGGTCGGCGAAGAACCCCTCCCGCACCAGCCCCCGGTCGCGCAGGCCGATCCGCTGCGCGGTCGCGCCGCTCATCTTGCGCACCGCCGCCTCGAGAGTCAGCACCCCCCGCTCGCGCACGTAGCGGCCGAGGACGCGGGCGAAGGTGCCGTACTCGCGCGGGTGGGGCACGCTCTCGCCGAAGACCGACACGCCGCCGTCCGACCCGATGGCGGTGGCCGGGTGCTGCATGATGCGCTCGACGTCCGCCTCGTGCATCGCGTGGTAGATGGCGCGCGCGCCGCCGCGCTCGATGATCTCCATCACGAGGTCGGCGCCGGCCGCCACCGTCACCGCTTCCCCGCGCTCCGCGAGAATGTCGGCGAGGCTCTTCCCCTCCAGCGACCGGTCCCACTCGCAGAGCCCGATGACGATGTTCGCGGGGTCGCCGCCGCCGCGGTCGTACTCGATGCGATAGACGATCTCCTCCCGGATGCGGCGGCGGGTCTCCGGGTCCTCGAGGCGCGCGACGAGCTCGCTCGTGCCGCCCTCCTGGGCCCATTGCGGGACCACCGCGGTGATCGAGGTCTGCGACGCGGTGTACGGGTACTGGTCGATGGTGATGTCGACGCCGCGCGCCCGCGCCGCGTCGACCAGCGCGAGGGTGTCGGCGCTCCGCCCCCACATGTCGCGGCCGATCGCCTTGTGGTGGGTCATCTGCACCGGGAGGCCCGCCTCCTCGCCGATGCGGATCGTCTCGCGCACCGAGTCGAGCAGCCCCTGGGCCTCGTCGCGCATGTGCGAGATGTACATGCCGCCGTACCCCGCCGCGACCTCGGAGAGCGCGATGACCTCCTCGGTCGGCGTGAAGCTCCCCGGCACGTAGAACAGCCCCGTCGACAGGCCGAGCGCGCCCGCCTCCATCGCCTCGGCGACGAGCGCGCGCATGCGGTCGAGCTCGTCGCGCGTCGGCTCCCGGTCCTCCGTCCCCAGCACCTCGCGCCGAATCGTGCCCTGGCCCGCGAAGACCGCCCAGTTCGGGCTGATGCCGGTGGCGGCGATCTGCTCCAGGTGCGCGCCGATGGGCCACGGCGAGCCGCCGTCGTTGCCCTCGGTGAGGGTCGTGACCCCCTGCAGCAGGTAGTTGTCGGCGGTCGGCACGTCGAAGATGCCGCGCACGGCGTGAGTGTGCGGGTCGATGAAGCCGGGGGCCACCACGAACCCCGCCGCATCGACGACGCGGTCGGCCGACGCATCGGCGAGATCGCCGATGGCAGCGATGCGATCACCGCGGACCCCGACGTCGGCCCGAATCCACGGATTCCCCGTCCCGTCCACGAGCCGGCCGCCGCGCACGATCAGATCGAAGCGCTCCGCCTCCTGCGCGGACACGGGGGCCGCGAGCAGGACCAGCGCCAGGAACAGCAGCGGAACACGCCGTGCAACCATCATCACCTCCAGGCAGGCAGTTGCCGCCCGCCCGGAGATGATAGTCGATTCCCACGGGCCGGCCCGCGTCGCCGTCGCCTCTCGACCGGGTCGCGCGCCGCCGGTGGGAACGCGCCTGAATGCGAGGGCGCCGAGACTCCATCCGAAGGTGGTGGAGAAACTGGACGCCATCTGCCGCGCCTTCGGACTCGAGCCGTGACGCCTCACGGCTCGACCGTGATCTCGCCGATCGCCCAGGGGTGCTCGGTGCAGTGGTAGACGAACGTGCCGGGCTCGTCGAGCGTGACGTACGCCCACGTCGCCGGCTCCAGGGTGCCGGCGGTCCAGCTCCCGTCGCGCGCCGCTACCGTGTGCGCCAGCTCGCCGTTGTTGATGAACTGCACGCGCGTGCCCGCCGCGACCCGGGCCCGCACCGGGTTGAACGCGTGCTCGTCGATCGCGTACCGGCGGCCGCCCACCGACCATGACGGGTTCTCCATGAGGGTCGCGGTCTCGATCTCGTTGGTTTCACGCGGCGCGGGCCCCGGGGGCGGAAGGTCGGCCCAGGGATCGGCCGGCACCTCGCCGCGCGCGGCCACGGCGCCGTCGAGCGTGAACGCCCACAGCTCGGGGCCCATCGCAATGGCGATGTACTGCGCGCCGTCGAGCGCGTAGGCGGCGGCCGGTCCCGGCCGCACCCGCACCCCCGCGGGGGTGGTCTGGAACGCCCACACCCGTGCGCCGGTCCGCGCGTCGTAGGCCTCGACCTGACCGCCGGGCGAGCCGCGGAACATGAGGCCGCCGGCGGTGGTGAGGGGTCCGCTCGTACCCAGTAGCGGGCTCGGCACCTCGTGCTTCCAGACCACACGGCCGGTGCGCGGATCGACGGCCGCGATGATGCCGACGGCGTCCGGCAGGCTGATGTGACCGCCGCTCGGCCGGGACAGCCAGGGGTCTTCGAAACGCCGGGCGCGACCGACGTGGGCGTTCCCCTGCGCGTAGATGTACCCGGTGTCGGGGCTGAACGACATCGGCGTCACCCGCACCCGGGGAATCGGCGCGCCGGGCGCCACGATGGTGTGGCCGTCCGCCGACGGCGGAGTATAGGTGCTGCAGCTCAGCTCGAACGGCGGCGGCACCCGGTCGCGCCAGAACGAGCAGTCGGGCAGGATGCTCTCGGCCCCCACCGGGAAGGGCTGGGTGGGCGCGGTGTGCAGGAATGCGTCCTGCGGCACCTCCCGCTCCTCGATCTCCAGAAGCGGCTCGCCCGTCTCCCGGTCGAAGAGGAACAGGTAGCCGTCCGCCCGCATCGCCGCCACCGCCGGCCGCGGCACACCGTCCACCTCCGTCTCGTACAGCAGCAGCGGCGTCGCGATGTCCGCGTCCCAGACGTCGTGACGCACCACCTGATAGTGCCACCGGCGCTCGCCCGTCTCCATATCGAGCGCGAGCACCGACGCCGTGAACAGGTTGTCGCCGGCCCGGATTTCGCCCCCGAACATCGGGACCGGGTTGCCGGTCGAGAAGTACACGAGGCCCAGGTCGGGGTCGACCGTCCCCACCAGCCACACCCCGCCCCCGCCGAGCTCCCAGGTGTTCGAGTCCTGCGGCCACGTCTCGTGCCCGAACTCGCCCGGCCGCGGCACGACGAAGAACGTCCACTGCGTCTCGCCGGTCGCCGCGTCCAGCGCGATGACCCGCCCCTGCCCGCCGCTGTCCCCGTTGGCCAGTCCCACGAAGACCCGGCCCCGCGCGTACATCGGCGCCGTCGTCACCCCCTCGCCCTCCTGCGGAGGCACGCTGCCCACCGTCGCCACCCACGCCAGCTCGCCGGTGTCCCGCCGCAGTGCCGCCACTTCGGCGCTCCGCAGCCCGACGAAGACGAGGTCCTGTCCCAGCCCCACCCCCTGCCAGGACGGGACCATCCCCGCCTCGCCGGCCGGCGGCTGCCAGCGCCAGACCGTCTCGCCGGTCCGCGCGTCGATCGCGAACACGTTGGCCCCGCCAGTCAGGTAGAGAACCCCGTCCTGGACCACCGGGGTCGCCCGCGACGACGCGCCGCCCTCGAGCCGGGTCACCCACGCCCCGCCGAGGCGGTCGACGGTGTCCCTGTCGACGTCGGCGAGGGTGGAATGGCGCGAGCTCGACCAGTTCCCGGCGACGAGCGGCCAGTCCCCGGCCGGATAGCCGCGGCCGCTGTCCGCCGCCTGCCCCCGCGCACCCGCCGGCAGGGCCGCCAATCCGGCCGCCAGCGCGACGACGAGTCCCCTCTGCAGTGCACGCATGACACCCTCCCTGCCGTTCGAACCGCACCCGGTGAATGCTCTGTTCCCCACACGCCCGCGGGCGCATCGGTCGATGTCGCCGCCGACTTCCCGGGAGGGCCCGTCCCCCACACGCCCGCGGGCGCATCCCCCGCGGGTGGTGAACGCGACGTGGCCCGTCCGGGGGCGCCGCCGCCCCGGCCCCTGCCGATTATCCCCGATTCAAGACCGCGTCACGCAACACGCCGCCTCCACACCAGCTGCCTCTCCAGCGACATCAAGACGTTTCTTGAAGCGACAGACTGCCATCGATACAATGGTCGGCGTCGTTGCAGTGCGTGAACCCGAGTCGGGAGATGTTGCGCAATGGTCGCACGAGAGAAGTTCTCCAGCCAGGCCACACCCGAGCTACTGGAGGCGATGCGCGAGATCGCCCGCGCCGATGGCCGCCACTTCCAGGCCGTGCTGGAAGACGCGATGACCGGCTACATCGAAGCCCGGGCTCGCCGAACCGTACGTCCCGAGGTGATGGCGCACTATCGCGCGAGCGTCGAGCGCAACCGGCTCCTGGCCGACCTGCTGGCGAAGTGAGCCGCAGTTTCCCGACAATCGAAGAGGTCCTCGCCATCCACGACGACCTCGTCGCACAGTTCGGCGGCTCGCCGGCTCTCCGCGACATGGGCGCGCTGGAGTCCGCAATCATGCGGCCGCAGATGGGCTACTACGGCAGCCTCATCGAAGAAGCGGCCGCGCTCATGGAGAGCCTTGCCATGAACCAGCCGTTCGTGGACGGCAACAAGCGGGTCGCTTTCTTCGTCACCGCCGCTTTCGTACGTCTGAACGGTCACTTCAGCGATTGCGACAGCCGCGCCTCCCACGATCACTTCATGACGCTGTTCGAGACCGACTCGTTCCGCTTCGCCGAACTGCATGCGTGGCTGGAAGCGCACGTGCGGCCCCTGCCCGAAGCTTCCTGAACCGACCCGGACCGTACGGCCGGCGGGCCGCCCGGCGAGGCCCGGGACGGGTATAATCGGCAGAATCTCGTCCAACCACGCCTCTCGAACCGGAGGTAGCAGATGCGCAAGACAGCCTTGGCGGCGTTCGCGGTTCCGGCGCTCGTGCTGACGTTCGCAGCCCCGGCGGCCCTGGCCCAGTCGGACGACGGCGACATGCCGATGCGAACGCTCGACGGGCAACCGGATATCTCCGGCACCTTCACCTTCCGGACGCTGACCCCGATGCAGCGGCCGACCCAGTTCGCGGACCGCGAGACCCTGGATCCGGAGACCGCGGCGGCGTTCGAGGCGTCGGAGCGGACGCGCCAGAACCGCGACCTCTTCGACCCCGTCGAGGGCGCGCCGAACGCGGGCTACCAGCCGCGCGCGGACGGCGGCGTGCTCTCCTACAACGAGTTCTGGTACGAGCGGGGCATCGAGCTGACCTCGGACAAGCGGACGTCGCTCATCGTCGATCCGCCCGACGGGCGGTACCCGCCACAGACCGAGGCTGCGCGGCAGGCGGGCCGGGAGCGGGCGGCCTACCGGCGGGAGCACATGTACGACTCCTACGAGAACCGGAGCCTGGGCGACCGCTGCATCGCGTTCGGGAAGTCGGGCCCGCCCCTCCGGCCCGGGGCGTACAACAACAACCTGATGATCTTCCAGACCGCAGACCACGTCGCGATCCTCACCGAGCAGGCGCGCCAGGCGCGGATCATCCCGCTCGAGGACACGGAGAAGCCGGGGGTCGAGCAGTTCGCCGGCGTGTCGCGCGGGCGCTGGGAGGGAGAGACCCTGGTCATCGAGACCACGCAGTTCCGCGATTGGGGGAACGGGAGGATCGGCCCGAGCCTGCACCTGGTCGAACGGTTGACCCGGCTCGATCCGGATACCGTCGCCTACGAGTACACCGTGAACGACCCGTCGACGTACACGCCCTACACGGTCATGCTGCCGCTCCGGCGCACCGACGGCGATATCTTCGAGTACGCCTGCCACGAGGGCAACATCGGGCTGTACGGCATCCTGGCCGGCGCGCGAAACCTCGAGCGCGAGGGGCGCGAGCTGCGTCCCTGATCCGTCGCGTTCCTCGTCTTCGTCGTTCCCGTCATGGGCATCCGTGCGATGCGACGAAGCGGTAGTCAGGACTGTTTTCTGCGGCTTGGCGCGTTTGGCACACCGCAAGGTAATTTCCGTCAGCGTCCTTACGGTAACCGCGCCGTTCCACGGCGTGCCCATCGGCGGTGTGGTTTTCGCCGTGCGAAGGAGTCAGCGATGAGCCGTCTTTCTCGTGTGCAGATCGGGTTCGGTACGTTGGTGTTGGCCGGAAGCCTCGTGCTGGCGCCAGCCGCGGCGTGGTCCCAGCCGGCGTCGCCGGAGGGTTGGGTATCGCCGCGAACGCCCTGGGGGGACCCCGACATCGGGGGCGTCTGGAACAGCTCCACGGTGACGCCGCTCCAACGCCCGGAGACGCAGGCCGGCCAGGAGTTCCTGACCGAGGAGGAAGCCGCGGTCATCGAGAGGCGGGTCGTCGAAGCCAACGCCCGCGCCAACGCACCCAGCGTCGTTCGCACCGAGCCGCTGCCGGTGGGCGGCAACGTCGGCGCCTACAACAGCTTCTGGCTCGACCGCGGGACGACGGTCGTCCCGACGCGGCGCACCTCGCTCGTCGTCGACCCGCCGAACGGGCGGCTGCCTGCCCTCACGCCCGAGGCGGAAGCGTACGTCACGTCGGCAGCGCGGCAGCGGTTGAAGGATGTGCGGGAGGGACTGATTCCGGCCGACTCCTACGAGCAGTTCGACTATGGCGACCGGTGCATCTGGTATCGCGGCGTCCCGTCCCTGCCCACCGCCTACAACAACAACTACCACATCGTGCAGACGCGGAACGTCATCGCGATCGTGCAGGAGCACATCCACGACGTGCGCTTCATCCACCTCGACGGCCGTCCGCGGATCGACGAGCGCGTCGGTCAGTTCGGCGGCCATTCGCTCGGGCGCTGGGAGGGCGACACGCTCGTCGTCGAGACGACCAATTTCGGCGATCGGGCCTACCTGTTCGCGTCCGGACCCGGACCGCAGGGCGGCACGAACTGGGACCTCAGCCCGGCCCTGCGCGTCGTGGAGCGGTTCACCCGCGTGGCTCCCGGGACGCTCGACTACACGTTCACGGTGAACGATCCCAACGTCTGGACCCGCCCGTGGACCGGCTCGTCGCCGTGGGCCCGCGGCGAGGGACCGATGTTCGAGTACGCGTGCCACGAGGGCAACTACGGCATGACGAACATCCTCGCCGGCTCGCGCGCGCTGGAGACGAGCGTCCCGGACCGCTAGTGTGCCGTAGCGAGAGTCCCCGCTGCATTCGAGCGGCGATCACTCTCGTCCGCCAGGACGAGGACGGCGCGGCGGGGAAGGAGCGCAGCCTGCTGCTGTCCGCGCGCAGCGACGGCCGGCGCGGCCGAACCAGGGAGCGGCGCTCAGGGCAGCGCCAGGGCGACGAGCCCGGCCGTGGGGCCGGCGCCGTAGGCGGCCACGATGTACTGCTTTCCGCCGGCCATGCAGGTCATCGGCGTCCCGGTCAGGATGGCGGGCACGTCGACGCCGTGCACGATCTGTCCGGTCGCCTTGTCGAAGGCGTCGAGGATCGGCGGCTGCCCGCTGCGGGGCCGGCCGCCCACGCCCAGGAACAGCAGCGTCTTCGTCACGAGCGGCCCGGTGAAGTTCGCGCCGCCGAGCGGACCCGGGTCGCGCACCCCCATGTCCATCAGGCGCTGCCGCGGCCCGTCGCCGAGGGGCACCTGCCACGCGAGCTCCCCCGTTCGTCCGGCTCCCCGACCGGGCGCCGTGACGTCCGGTACCGGCGCACCGGACAGGGCAACCCCATGCAGGAGTTCATTGCGCGACCGGAACAACGCCGGTTGCTCGCGCTGTTCGACTCGCTCGATTGGGATCCGACCTTCGACTACAAGGCGGAGCGTTCGCGCGGCGGATCCGGCGTCCACCAAGCCGGGAGGTTCGATGACGCAGATTCGTCCGCCCCGTCTTCCCTGATTCCCAACGCCGATCAGCCGGAGAGCGACCCGCACGCGCGCTGAATCCGCCGGCACGCTTCCGCGAGGCGACCGGTGGCGAGCGCGTAGGAGACGCGGAAGTACGGCGACAGGCCGAACGCCTCGCCGTGCACCACCGCGACCTCCTCGCTGTCGAGAAGGAACTTCGCGAAGTCGCCGTCGTTGTCGATGGTGCCGCCGGCCGGGATTCGCTTGCCGATGGTCCCCCCACAGTCCACGTAGAGGTAGAACGCGCCGTTCGGGGCGCTACAGGAAAGTCCGTTCGCCTCGTCGAGCATCAAGGCGCCGAGGTCGCGCCGCTCCTCGAACACCGCCACGTTGTCCCGGATGAACGTCTGATCGCCGTCGAGCGCCTCGACCCCGGCCCACTGGCTGATGCTCGACGCGCCACTCGTGGTCTGGGACTGGACCTTCGACATCGCCGCGATCAGGTCCTTCGGCCCCGCCCCGTAACCGATGCGCCATCCCGTCATGCAGTAGGCCTTCGAGAGCCCGTTCATGGTCAGGGTGCGTCCGTGCAGATCGGGCGCGACCTGCGCGATGGTCGAGAACGGCTCGCCGCCGTAGATGATGTGCTCGTAGATGTCGTCGGTGAGCACCCACACGTGCGGATGCCGGCGCAGCACCTCGGCGAGCCCCTCCAGATCCTGGGCCGAGTAGACCGCGCCGGAGGGGTTGCCGGGGTTGTTGAGGATCAGCCACTTCGTCTTGGCGGTGATCGCGCCTTCGAGCTGCTCCGCCGTCAGCCGGAACCTGTTCGCGGCGTCGGCCGCAACCACCACCGGGGTCCCCCCCGCGAGCAGCGCCATGTCCGGGTAGCTCACCCAGAACGGGGCGGGGACGACGACCTCGTCCTCGGGGTCGAGGGTGGCGGCGAGGGCGTTGTAGATGACCTGCTTGCCGCCGTTGCAGACGAGCACGTGGTCGGGGGCGTAGCGCAGTCCGTTCTCGCGCTCGAGCTTGCGGCAGATCGCCTCGCGCAGCTCGGGGATGCCCGTGAGGGGCGGGTACTTCGTCTTCCCTTCGACGATGGCGCGTATCGCCGCGATCTTGATGGGGTCCGGCGTGTCGAAGTCCGGCTCGCCCGCGGAGAGGGCGATGACGTCGCGGCCGGCCCTCGCCATCTCCATTGCCTTCGCGGTGATCATGGCGGCGGGCGAGGCCTTGATGCGGCTCATGCGTCGCGCAACGATGGACATCACTGGCTCCTGAACGGCTGAAGGGGAGGCGGAGGGCCGGGACCGATGGCGGAGAGTAGCACGCCCGCGCGCCGGTGGTCGAACCGAGTCGGTGAAGGGCGCGTGCTGAAACAGGTGTGGGTGGGCTGAACCCGATCGATGGGCCGTGAGGCAGCTACGGGACGGCCGGCGTGAACGCGCTGAAGTGCTTCGCCAAGTCGCTGAACAGTCGGTGAGTCATTCAGCCGCTCCGCGGCTGCCGGCCGGCGTGCTCTTGAACGCTTCCGCTCGCGGCGCCGGGTCGACGAGGACCTGGCGCCTCAGCTTTCGCCGCCTTCGCCGGCTCCAGCTCCCCGACTACCTTTGCCGTGTTCGCCTTGATCGCCGCCTGGTCCTCCGGCGGCAGCTGCTCGAACAGCTCCCGCCACGGTCGGAGTCTCATCGCTCCCTCCCCTTGTCCCGCTCCATCAGCCCGTCGCGGCGAATCTCGCGCAGATACTGATCATAGATCGCATCCGCCCGCCGCACGTGCTCCCGGTAGAACCGCTTTTCCTGGCCCCTCTATTCGTCCGCCAATCAGGACGATCGCGGTCCGGCGAGGGTCGAACGCATAGAACACCCGGATCGCCTGGCCGCCGCTCCGAATTCGCAGCTCGCGCATGTGCCCATGCCGCGAGCCTTTCACCTCCGATGAGTGCGGGTCCCCCAGGTTCGTGCCCAGCTTCTCGAGGAGATCCACCGCCTTACCAACATCACGTCGCTCTCGTCGATCCAGCCTGTCCCAATACCACGATGAGAACTCGTCCGTGCATTCGACCTCGCCACTCATCCCTCCTCCGCCCGCCGGGACATGGCCGCTTGTCGCCATGTCACCACTTCCGGTATCCGCCCCCTTCAGTGCATCGTCTCGCCGGCGTCGTCATCGCCGTCCGCGGCGGCCGCCACCACCTCGACCATGCCCATGTAGTACGCAAGCTCCTGAAGCTCTCGATGGGGAGCGAACGACCGGGACCGGCCGGCGGAGAGTAGCACGCCTGCGCGCCGGCGGTCGAGCCGAGTCGGCCGAGGATGCTCTTGTCGCGCCGCCAGGACGCCCCCACCGGCGAACCTTTTGTCCCGGCCTGCGTTCTGTCTGATGAACAGGCTGGCAGGGAGCCGGCGCGACTCTGCCGACCAATGCCGGGGGAGGGATGACCATGTCGTGGCCGTGGCGTGCCTGGCGCAGGATGACGTCGTGGACCCGCCGTCCATCGGACGCGCACCTGGACAAGGAGCTGCGGCTCCATCTCGAGCTCGAGACCGCGCAGAACCGCGCGGCCGGCATGGGGGCAGAGGAGGCGGCCCGGCGGGCGAGGGTCCGGCTCGGCAATCGGCCGCTGATCGCGGAGGACATGCGGGCCGCCTGGCGCTGGGCCTGGCTCGACGACCTGCGGCGCGACCTCAACCTCGCCGCGCGGTTGCTGGCGAAGGACCGGCGCTTCTCGGCGCTCGCGGTGCTGGTGCTGGCGCTGGCGACCGGCGCCAACACGGCGCTGTTCAGCGTGGCGAACGCCGTGCTGCTCAAGCCGCTCCCGGTCCGTCAGCCGGAACGACTCGTCTGGATCTACGGCAACGACCGGACGAACATCCCGTACGACGTCTATCGAGACTACCGGGACGCGATGACCACGGTGACCGGGCTGGCCGGGTTCGAGCAGATGCCGACGAGCGTCAGGTTCGGCGAGGGCGCGCGCGTGGTCCCGGGGGCGGCCGTGACCGGCAACTACTTCGAGGTGCTCGGCATCCGGCCCTGGTTGGGCCGGCTGGTGGCCTCGTCCGACGTGACCGATGACAGCGCGCGTTTGGTCGTCGTGCTGGGGCACGACCTGTGGCAGCGCAGCTTCGACGCCGACCCGGGCGTCGTCGGTCGCGGCGTTCAGCTCAACGGCCGGATGTTCGAGGTGGTGGGGGTGGCGCCGCCGCGGTTCAGCGGCGTCTTGACTCCCTTCGGGGTCGACGTGTGGATTCCGGTGAAGACCGCCGGAGATGGCGAGGACTCGTTGCACGTGTTCGCCCGGCGAGCCGCCGACGTGACCCACGCCGCCGTGACCGCCGAGGTCGCCAGCCTGCGGGACCGTTTCGCCGCCGCCGATCCGGACCGCCACTTCTTCCGGACGATGACGACGTACCCGACGACGGGCCGATCGCCGATGTTCGGGATTGTTGCGCCGTTCGTGTTCCCGCTGCTCGGGCTGGTCACGCTGGCCCTGCTCGTGGCCTGCTTCAATCTGGCCAGCCTGCTGCTGGCCCGTTCGAGCGCGCGGGGGCAGGAGATCGCCGTCCGCCTGGCGTTGGGGGCCGGCCGGGGGCGGGTGGTGCGGCAACTGGTGACCGAGAGCCTGCTGCTGACCCTGGTCGGGGCGGGCGCCGGTCTGGTGCTGGCCCGGTGGGCCGCGGGGCTCCTGATCGCGATCGACCTGCCGATTCCCGAGCTGGCCGCACTGACGGTCGATGTGCGGTTCGACTGGCGGGTCTTCGCTTTCGCCACGACCACGGCGGCGCTGGCGGTGCTGACGTTCGGTCTGGTCCCGGCATGGCAGACGACGCGAGCGGCATCTCGTCCGACGGTGCGGCGACAGGCCGTGCCGCTGACCTCGCGCCCCCTGTCGCGCACCCGCGCGGTACTCATCACCGCCCAGCTGGCACTGTCGGTCGTGCTGTTGACCGCCGCCGGCCTGCTGCTGCAGAGCTGGCGAAACGCGGCCGAAGCCGACCTCGGGTTCGACCCGGCGCCGGTGCTGGCGGTGGGCGTGACGCCCGGTGCCGCCGGGTACGACGAGGCGAGGCGGCGGTCCTTCTACCAGGCGCTGGCGGCCGACCTGCCCGGGCTGCCCGGGGTGACCGCGAGCGCGGTCGAGATCGTCCCCCTGACGCTGTCGAGCCGCGCCGAGCTCCTGCTCCGACCGGGCGAGGAGATCCCGCGGTCCGCGCTGGCGGCGCGCATGGCGGAGGCGGCCCGATCGAATCGCGTGACCCCGGGCTACTTCCGCACCCTGGGCATCCCGCTGCTCGCCGGCCGGGACTTCACCCTCGCCGATGGTCCCGGGTCGCCGGCCGTGATGGTGGTCAACCAGACCCTGGCCGACCGATTCTGGCCGGGCGAGAGCCCGCTGGGACGCCGGCTTCGCCGGCTGCAGGGCCCGTTGCCGTTCTCCGAGACCGAGGTGACCGTGGTGGGCATGGTCGCCAACGCAAAATACAGGAGCCTCGGCGAGGCGACGACCCCGTTCGCCTACTTTCCGTTGCTCCAGTCGAGCCCCCAACGGGTCACGGTGCTGGCGACCCGGGGCATCGGCGATCCGCTCGCGTTGCTGCCCCTGGTCCGCGGGCTGCTGGACCGCGTCGACCCCAATGTGCCGACGACGGGCGAGAATCGACTGCGCGCGCTGACGAGCCTGTCGGTGCTGCCGGTGTCGATGGCCGGGGTGCTCGTCGGCGTGCTCGCCCTGCTGACGCTTGCGCTGGCCGCCATCGGGATCACCGGGGTGTTGCTCTATCTGGTGCGTCAGCGCACACCCGAGATCGGCGTGCGCATGGCGCTCGGGGCAACCGCGGCCACGGTGACGCGTCTCGTGGTCGGCCAGAGCCTGCGCTGGGTGATGACCGGACTGGGCATCGGTGTCGTGGCGTCGTTGGCCATGAGCCGGCTCGTCAGCGGCTTTCTCTACGACGTGAGCCCGACCGAGCCGGCCGCGTTCGCCGTCGCCGTGCTGCTGCTCACCGTCGTGGGGGCGCTTGCCAGCCTCGTTCCGGCCCGCCGCGCCTGCCGCACCGACCCGATGACGGCGCTCCGTGCCGAGTAGTCGGCACCCCGATGCGCGAGGGTGGCCGTGCGTCTCTTCGCCCGGCCCCCCGACCGCGAATTCCTGCCCGCCTGGCCCGACCTGTCTTGTCGTTGCCTTCGACAACGTGACCCCAACGACGCCGCCCCTGTCCGGCGCGACTCGACTGCGCGGTCAGTGTGCGTGACGCGCGCCTTCCTGCGCCCGCTTGATCTTGCGGACCACCTTCGGTGCGGACTACGATGGGCGACCTCATTCGAGATGACATCTCGAGTGCGCGAAGAAACCAGGACGTTGTCGCCCACGGGGAGCGAGAGACATGATGAGAGCCGTTGCGAGGCTGTGGCCGGTGACTCTGCTCGTGGGGGGGCTCGCGGCTCAGGGCCCGACCGTGTCGGAGAACGTCTACTTCGGCGACCTGCATCTCCATACGCGCTACTCGAACGATGCCGCGACGTTCGGCACCACGCGCACGCCGGACGATGCCTACCGCTACGCAAAAGGCGAGGCGATTCCACATCTCGGGAACATCGAGATTCAACTCCGGACCCCGCTCGATTTCCTGGCGGTGACGGACCACGCGGAGAACATCGGCCGCGTGCAGGCGGGCCCGAATCCCGACCCGGACCTCGGGCGCGCGGTCTGGGCGGAGATCGTCGAGGCGGCCGTCAGGCACTACGCACCGGGCGAGTTCACCACGTTCGCTGCCTACGAGTGGACGGTCGGAACCCGTGCAGGCAATCTGCATCGGAACGTGATCTTCGCGGGCACCGACGACCTGCCCTTCCCGTTCTCGCGACTCGATTCGCAGAACCCGGAAGACCTCTGGGACTATCTCGACACCCAGCGCGCCAACGGCATCGAGGCGTTGGCGATCCCCCACAACATGAACGTCAGCAACGGCAAGATGTTCGCGCTGGTCGACTTCGCGGGGGCGCCGATGACCGCCGACTATGCGGTGCAACGCCTGCGAAACGAGCCGGTGGTGGAGATCACGCAGGCCAAGGGCACGTCGGAGACGCATCCGGTCATGTCCCCGAACGACGAGTTCGCCGACTTCGAGCTGTTCCCCGAGCTCCTCACCGCGAACCGCGCCATCGGGGGGACGGCGGCCAACCCCGGGGTGGTCCGCGTCGACGGGCTCGTGCCCGGGAGCTATGCGCGCGAGGCGCTCGTCAACGGGGTGCGGATGCGGGCCGAGCAGGGGTTCAATCCGTTTCAATTCGGCTTCGTCGGTGGGACCGACTTCCATTCCGGCACCTCGGCGGTGGAAGAGAACAACATGACGAGCATGTCCGGCGACGGGGTCGACGCGACGCTCGAAGAACGGCTGGTCACCAACACCTGGAGCCGGCTGCCGTTCGTCGCGCGCAGCGCCGCCGGGCTGACCGCGGCCTGGGCCAACGCGAACACCCGTGAGCAAATCTACGGCGCGTTTCGCCGCCGGGAAACCTACGCCACGACCGGGACCCGCATCACGGTGCGTCTCTTTGCCGGTTGGGACTATGCCGAGGACGTGCTGGACGACGACGACTGGGTCGCGCAGGGGTATGCCGGCGGCGTCCCGATGGGCGGGGTGCTGCGCGGAGCCGAGGGCGACGCGCCGACATTCGTCATCCGGGCGGCGAAGGACCCGGTCGCGGCCAATCTCGACCGCATTCAGGTCATCAAGGGCTGGAGCGCGGGGGGCGAGACGTTCGAGCGCATCTACGACGTCGCGTTGTCCGACAGCCGGCGCGTCGGCCCCACCGGGAAGGCGCCGCCGGTCGGCAGCACCGTCGACGTCATGCGGGCGACCTACACCAACGACATCGGAGCAGCGTCGCTGCAGGCCGTCTGGCAGGACCCCGATTTCGACCCGGACGTGCACGCGGTCTACTACGTGCGGGTGATCGAAATCCCCACACCGCGCTGGTCGACCTACGACACGGCGGCCGCCGGCCTCCCCCCGCGCGGCGACGTGGCGCCGACGTTGCAGGAGCGCGCGTACACGTCCCCGATCTGGTACATGCCGGACAACTAGCGCCACGACCCTCGATGAGGGCAGCCGGTGGACAACGGGATGCACATGCCCAACGTGAGCCCTCGTCGCGCCCTTGCCACGCGGGCGCCTCGCCAGCCCCGGTCCGGCACGGGGTTCATCACGAGCTCCCGGGAATCCATTGGCGGCTTTCCGCAAGACGCGTCATGAACGCATCCCCGTGGCGACGGCTCTGGCGTGAACCCCTGACACGGTTCTTCGCGGCAGGGGCCGGGCTCTTCGTCGTGTATGCACTGGTGGGGGGCCGGGCGCCGACCGGGGACCGCCACATCGCCATCGACCAGTACGAGCTGCAGGCGCTGGCGGCCCTGTGGCAGGCCCAATGGAGGCGTCCGCCGACCCGTGACGAGCTGACGCGGCTCGTCGTGGACCGTGTGCGCGAGGAAGTCCTGTATCGCGAAGCCCTTGCCCTCGACCTCGACGAGAACGACGTCCTGGTCCGCCGCCGGCTCGCCCAGAAGCTCGAGATGGCGCTGAACGACGTCGCGGCGACGGCCGAGCCGAGCGCCGACGAGCTCCGGGGATACTTCGAGTCGCACGCCCATCGGTATATCGAAGCGGCGGGGCTGACCCTGACCCACAGGTTCTTCAGCCGTGATCGCCGAGGCGACTCGGTCGAAGCGGACGCCCGTGCGGCGCTCGAATCGCTGGTCGCCGGTGGGACCGTCGACGACGACAGCTTTCACGCGGCCAAGACGTTGACGCTGCCGGACGCCGACCGGCTGGAGCAGATCTTCGGCACCGCGTTTCGCGAGGCCGTGCTCGAGCACGCGGCCCGGCCTCGGTCGCGGCACGCGTGGTTCGGACCGGTTCGCTCGGCCTACGGGGTGCACCTGGTACGGGTGGACGCCTATAGCGAGGCGCGCCGACGAACGCTGGACGAGGTCCGCGAAACCGTGCTCGACGACTGGCGCCGCGACCATGTCGCCGCGCGCGAGTCCGAGCGCTACGCCGAGATGCGCGCCCGCTACGAGGTCGACGTGGCGCCGTTCGCCTCGATCGGCGACCTGGTGCAACCATGAGCCTGGCGGGCCGCGTGCTGATGGCGATGGCGCTGTGGTCGTTCGCGTCGCCGGCGCACGGCCACGAGACGCGCCTGGCGTTCCTGGAAGTGCGCGCACTGGCGCCCGGCGACTTCGTGTCCGTGCTGAAGATTCCGGTGACGGGCGCGACGGCGTGGCCGATCGAGGTGCGGCTGCCCGCGACCTGCGCGCCCGAGGGCCCCGACCGTCGCTTCCGTCAATCGGACAGTCTCGTCGTCGAGCAACGGTTCTATTGCGACGTGGCCGACACCGCGCCGGTGATGGGGCTCGCGGGCCTCGCGGGCGGCTTCGTCGACGTGCTGGTGCGGGTCGAGGACGAGCACGGCAACCGGTCGACACGAGTGGCGTCGGGCGCGTTGACCGAGATCCCGTTGAGCCCGGACTCCGCGGGGGCCCGGGATCGGCTCGTGCTCGGCGTCGAGCACATCCTGGGCGGCGTCGACCACCTCCTGTTCGTCGCCGGCATGATCCTGCTCGTACGCGGGTGGCGCCGGATCGTCGCCACCATCACCGCGTTCACCATCGCGCACTCCATCACCCTCGGGATGACCGTCCTCGACGTGGTGCGCGTGCCGGGCCCACCCGTCGAGGCGTTCATCGCCCTGTCGATCGTCTATCTGGCGTTCGAGATCCTGCGGCGTGACGGCGCGAACGTCGGTTCCGTCAAACCGTGGACGATGGCGTTCGCGTTCGGGCTGATGCACGGGTTCGGCTTCGCCGGCGCCCTGCTGGACACGGGGTTGGCGGGCCGCGACATCCCGATGACGTTGTTGCTCTTCAACCTGGGCATCGAGCTCGGACAGATCGTGTTCGCCGCCGCGTGCGGCATCGCGCTGTGGGGGTGCTACCGGCTCCTCGACACGCCGGCCCGGCGGGCCCGGCTCGATCACGCTGCCGCGTACGGCCTCGGCGCCATCGCGAGCTTCTGGGTCATCGATCGGGTCGTCGGATTCTGGGGGTGAGATGCGGGCGCCGGAAGCCGCGACAGGCCCGGACCGGATCGGCGTCCGCCAAGTGACCGTCGACACGTGGGCCCGGCCGAGCGCGGACGATGAATCGCTTGTCGCGGAACGATCTGCCGAACATCGCGGGAACGCAGGGATTTCGAGAAATCCGACCGTCGCGACAAGCGCCGGTGTATAAGGAGCCGACTCGTCGGATGCGACGACGACAAGCGGGCGATGCCCTGCCGGTACCTGGTTTCGAGCCGGCACGGCGCCCGAGGGAGAGCCCATGATGATGCAATGGTCCGCGCTCGTTGCGGCGATGGTGCTGGCGGCCGGCGGCAGCGCGCACGCGCAGGCCCCGTCCACCGGCGCCACGACCCCCCCGTTCACTCCGGTCACACCGGAACGACTCCTCAACGCCGAGGCTGAGCCGCACAACTGGCTGATGTACTCCGGCAACTACAAGAGTCAGCGCTACAGCGCGCTCGACCAGATCGACCGGCGCAACGCCGCCGACCTCCAGATCCAGTGGGTCTACCAGCTCCAGGTACTCGACCGCGCCGAGACCACGCCGCTGGTCGTCGACGGCGTGATGTACATCACCGAGTCTCCCAGCACCGTCATCGCGGTCGACGCCGCGACCGGGCGACCCTACTGGCGCTACGTGCACCCGCTGCCCGACGACATGGTGTTCTGCTGCGGCCGAAACAACCGCGGCGTCGCCGTGCACGGGGACCGCATCATCATGAGCACGCTCGACGCCCACCTCGTGGCGCTCGACGCCAAGACCGGCAGCGTGGTCTGGGATACCGAGGTCCAGGAAGCCGCGGCAGGCTACAGCAAGACCGCCGCGCCGCTCATCGTCGGTGACCGGGTGTTCACCGGCGTCGCCGGCGGCGAGTACGGCATTCGTGGTGTGGTAGATGCGTACGACATCGACACCGGCGCCCGCGAGTGGCGCTTCTTCACGACCCCCGGCCCCGACAACCCGGACAGCCGGACGTGGTCCGGCGACTCCTGGCGGATCGGCGGGTCGGCCACCTGGATGACCGGCTCCTACGATCCCGAGCTGAATCTCGTCTACTGGGGCACCGGCAACCCGGGGCCCGACTATGACGGGACCGTGCGCGTGGGCGACAACCTCTATTCCGACTCGGTGGTCGCGCTCGACGCCGACACGGGCGAGATGAAATGGTACTTCCAGTTCACGCCGCACGACGTCCACGACTGGGACTCGACCCAGATTCCTGTGCTGGCCGACACGTCGTTCGACGGCGAGCTGCGAAAGCTGATGCTCTTCCCCAACCGGAACGCGTTCTTCTACGTGCTGGACCGCGAGACGGGCGAGTTCCTCCTGGGGAAACCGTACGCGAAACAGACGTGGGCCGAGGGGCTCGACGAGAACGGACGCCCCATCCTCGTTCCGGGCATGGAGCCCTCGACCGAAGGCACCGTCGTCTCCCCCGCCATCACCGGCGGCTCCAACTGGTGGTCCCCGAGCTACAGTCCGCGGACCGACCTGATCTACGTCATGGCCTACGACGCCGAGACGAGGTACTTCATCCGCCCGGAGGAGTACCAGGAGGGCCAGAGCTTTCGTGCCGGCGGCGGCGAGAGCCCGGAACCGAGGGATACGTATCACCGCGCCGTCCGCGCCATCTCGCCGCAGAACGGCGAACCGCGCTGGGAGTTCCCGGTCAATCCGGGCACCACGTCGGGCCTGCTGTCGACCGGCGGGGATCTCGTCTTCGGCGGCACGGCTGACGGGTACTTCTTCGCCCTCGACGCCCTGACCGGCGAGGAGCTGTGGCACAAGACGGTCGGCGGGCGGGTCCACGCCGGACCGATGGGGTATGCGGTCGACGGGAAGCAGTACGTGGCGGTCGCCGCTGGGAACGCGATCTTCTCGTTCGCGCTGCCGGAACGGGATAGTATTCCGTAGAGCTCCGTGTAAGGACGATTAGTCCCGGATTCACTGGGTATATGCTTAGATGTGTTCCGTGCCGTTCCGGGGGTGTGTTCCCTGTTCCAGGTCCGTTACGTGGTATATTCGTGGGACAGTAAACAGGGGAGATCCGGATGGCCGGACGACTCAGAGCCAAGCAGATCGGCACGTTGCCACCAGGGCGCCACGGCGACGGCGGGACGCTGTTCCTCGTCGTTGAGCCCGGCGGTCGGAGCCGGCACTGGGTACAGCGACTGACCGTCGACGGCAGGCGCCGCGACCTCGGGCTCGGGGGGTATCCGTACGTCGGACTCGCTGACGCACGCGCGGCAGCGTTCGCCAATCGTCAACTTGCGCGCCGGGGCGGGGATCCGACGGCGGCTGTACGGCAGTCGAGAATCCCGACGTTCCGGACGGCGTGTGAACGGGTGGAGGAGGGGGCAGCCTGGAAGGGCTTCGGGCCGGAGAACCGGCGGCGGGCTCTCGAGAGGTATTGTGGCTCCATCATGGCCCGACAGCTGGACCAGATCCGGCGGGCCGACGTGATCGCCATCCTGGCTCCGGTCATGGCTGAGAAGCCGGCCACGGGGTCGAAGCTGCACGGATGGATCCGCGGGGCGTTGGCGTGGGGCGTGGCACGCGAGCACATCGAGTTCAACGTCGCCGATGGTATCGCTGCCGCGTTGCCATCCGCTCGGAAGGCGAAGAAGCACCACGCTGCGCTACCCTATTCGGAGGTGGGGACCGCACTTGACGCCATCGCGGCTTCGACGGCGAGTGAGTCGGTGCAGGCCTGTCTTCGCTTCACGATACTCACTGCGGTTCGATCGGGTGAGGCACGGGGCGCCAAGTGGAGCGAGATCGACATGGCGGGAGCAGAGTGGCGCATCCCTGGCGAGCGCATGAAGGGTGGCGACACGCATCGGGTGCCGCTGCCACCGGACGCCATGGAAACGCTGCGATACGCACGGAGCCTGTTTAGGGTCCGCGCAAAAATAACTTCATAGAAATACCTGCAATGGCGCTGTAGAGTCAACCTGTCCGCAAACCTCGCACCCCTCGCATCCAGCCCTGTGACAGTCGAGTTCTCCTTTGATTTGTGGTGCATTCTGACCGTGTTTATGGCATGATTGCGGAATATTAATCCGTAATGGTGCCAGAATGAGACCAACCGAATTCTCCGCGGACACGGTCGTCGCCTTGCTGCGCAAGCAGACCGTCGTCTCACTCGCCGACGTGATGGCGGCGCTCGGCACCCGTGCCAGGCGCACCGCGTTTCGCAAGCTCAGGGACCTCGCCGCCCGCACCAGCTACTCCCATCGCGGCGGCTACTACACCCTCGATGAACTCGTGGACTTCGACGACCGAGGCCTGTGGTCCTTCGACGAGGTCCGGTTCTCCAGCGCCGGCACGCTGATCGCAACCGCCGAGTCGTTCGTCAACCAGGCGCAGGCGGGGCACTTCGGCGAAGAGTTGGACAACCTGCTCCATGTCGGCACCCAGGACGCGCTGCGCAAGCTCGTCCGCGACGGGCGGTTGACCCGGCACAAGCTCGCACGCCAGTTCCTGTATTGCGCGGCCGACCGCAGCCATCTGGGCCAACAACTGCGGGCCCGGCGCCTGCTGCTCGCCACCCCCGGACTCGTACGGCCCCTGCCCGATGTCGACCTGATGCCGGAGGAGCTCCGCGCCGCCATCGTCCTGTTCGCCAGCCTCCTCGACGAACGCCAGCGCCGTCTGTTCGCGGGGCTCGAGTCCCTCAAGTGCGGTGGGGCGGCGACCGGCGCGTCGCGGAGTTGCTCGCCGTCGACCCCGCCACCGTCGCCACCGGCCGCCGACAACTCGTCGAGCGCGATGTCGATGTCGACCGGGTGCGGCGTGCGGGGGGCGGGCGGCGGCGCCTGGAAAAAAAACACCGGAAGTCATCGCCCGCATCGAAGCCTTGATGGCCCACGAGACGGCCGGGGACCCCGTCAGCGGTCTGAAGTGGACACGCCGCACGACCGCCAAGCTTGCCGACGAGCTCCGCGGGCTCGGCATCAACGTCTGCCCGCAGACGGTCGCTCGACTGCTCAAGGCGATGGGCTATTCGCTGCGCGTCAACCACAAGAAGCTCGCCGGCGCCTCGCATCCGAACCGCGACGAGCAGTTCCGGCACATCACCAAATCGCGCGAGCGCTGTGCCGCCGACAACATCCCCCTCATCAGCGTCGATACGAAGAAGAAGGAGCTCGTCGGTGCGTTCCGCAATCCCGGCGCCAAGTGGGACCGCAGTCCCGAACTCGTCAACGACCACGACTTTCGCTCCGAGGCCGAGGGCCTCGCCGTCCCCTACGGCATCTACGACCCCCGGGCCAACGCCGGCACCGTCTTCGTCGGCAGAACCGCCGACACCCCGGCGTTCGCCGTCGACTGCATCGAGAAGTGGTGGCGCACCGAGGGCCGAGGCGCGGCCGTTCGGGGCGGCGGATGTGGCGGTCACCTGCCACCCGGTCCACGCTGGCGCGGGCGCGATCGCGATGTCGAGTGCGACGAGGTCACCCTCGACCGTGGCGGGACGCGCGGCCGTGCGGTTCGTGAAAGGGCGGCGTCGCCCGCGCGATTCCCCGACGCGCAAGACCGCCAACCCCCGGAGAAACGGCGTATATAGACCGTCAACGATGATTCGTGCGGAACCTGTGGGCGTTCTGCACCGTCCAACTAGCACGCCGGCCGAAGGGCATCGTGCTGCGGCAGAGGTCGCGTGGTCATGTCGAGGATGCTCGCCGACCGAGCGGTGCGACATGAGGGTCGTTGGACCTGCAGCGCGGGAGGCGGGTGCAGGAGGAAATCTGGATGGAAACAACATGGTTGCACGCCTTGGGTAAGGACAAGCGGGGTAGCCGTCCTCGGTGCGTCCTGCTCGCCGACGGGACTCGAGATGCTGTCGCGGCGCAATTGACCGAGCTCGTAGGCCTCGACAACGTGACGGTGTCGCCGAACCACTTCTGGATGCCCCACGGCAAACCGGTCAGGATGGGTAGGGGCTGGGACAAGAAGCCCGCAGCGGAGGCTCGGCTTGACCGCGATGACCAATTCGTTGGGCCCGACGTGCGGCGAGATCTTCGCGATTGGTGGCTGTCGGTTGTGGCTCGTGCGAACACGCCGAACTGGGACGTGGCATCCACGTGCAAGATCGAGGGGAAGGAAGGACTGCTCCTGGTGGAAGCCAAGGCTCACCGAAACGAGTTGACGAAAAGGGGCAAGAGGAAGCCCACGGAGAACCAGAACAGGCGGAAGAACCACGAACGGATCGGTTCGGCAATCAAGGAGGCGAATGCCGGTCTGGGGAGCGTCACGCGAGGGATTTGGGGGCTGTCGAGGGACCACCACTACCAACTCGCCAATCGATTCGCGTGGTCATGGAAGCTGGCGATGCTCGGGGTGCCGGTCGTTTTGCTCTATCTCGGCTTCCTGAATGCCGACGAGATGGACGGTGCGCCGTTCCGTACAGAGGACGATTGGGCCTGTGCATTGAAGGACCACGCTCGGGGCGTCGTGGACAACTCTGGCTGGGGGAATCGACTGGACGTTAACGGTACGTCTTTCTGGCCGTTGATCCGCGCCCACGCAATCGACCTGCCGCTCTCGACGTGCGGCTGACCGCCCCGGTCGCGGTGACGCGCGTGGATGAGGGAGCCCGCCTCGCGGTCGAGCAGTTACCGCGCGTCCGGGGGGGGGGCGGACTCCAGGGCTGCCCCGCGGGGCGTCCGCCAGGGCGTCCGCCCGCGACATCGGCGGCGCGGCTGGCGGGCTCGAACGGCCCGCCGATCGCGGCGCCGAAGGGCGGGTCTGTGAGTCCACGACCACCGCGCGCCAGGTCGTCATCGAGGGCGGTCGCCTCCGTGGCGACGGCCGGGCCGACGACGACGTGCCCGGCGGCCGAGGCGGGCGGGAGGCCCGCTGACTCCGCGGCCGCGGCCGAACCCGGCCGCCGCCGTGCACGGCCGCGTTCGACCTCGGGGGCAGCCCGTGAGTCCACCATGACTGGAGGCGCGACCCGCCGTCCGCGCCACACCAGCCAGCGCACGACCGGTACTAGCGTGCTTTGACGCCAGCGATCGCGGGCCGCCGCGGTGAACCGCCACCCCACCATAACTGCGGCAGACAGCGGCACGCGCGACTTCGCCCCTCCGTGGTAAGCTCCGAACATGCCCAGCCGGGACGCGCAATGGGTCATCGGGACCATCGTCGCCGCAGTCATCGCCCTGAGCGTGCAGATGGGCGGCATCCGGAGCGACCTGACCGAGATCCGAGCCGATATGCGCGAGATGCGGGGTGACATCCGCAGTCTCGACGACCGCCTGCGTGCAGTCGAAATCGCCTTCGGGAAAGTCGACCAGCGGCTCGCGACCTTGGAGCGGCTGCACCTGCCCACGCCTGACCCGGCCAACTGACCATCACCGTTTCCTCCCGTGGTAGGGCTGTCGAGCGCCATCGTTCGGCTTCCGTAGTTGCCGTGATCGCCATCGTCGTCACGCGGCGGGCGCACGGGCGAGCTGATCGCGGGGGCGGCGCGGGCGGCTTCCGGCTAACGTTCAAGGCCGACGCCCTGTGGGTCGGCACGCCGATCGACGGCGTGGACGGGCGGGCCCGCCGGGGCGTCTGTCGGCGACCGCGGCGGCGGTGACCCGCTTCCCGGACGGGACTCGAGTGCCTCGCGCGGGAGCCGGCATGGACATCGGGGGTGACCTCGTCGTGTCCGACCTGTCCACGGGTCTGTCGGTCCACATCGTGGTCCACCAGGCCCACGGTTGGCATCGCGGAGGATGCCGGGGCAGAACTCCAGGGTGGGCCCCCGCGATCACGGATGCGCAGGTTCGGCGATTGCGCGAGAAGCGGATGGCAGGCAAGACGTTGGCAGCGGCCGCCGCGGCGGCAGGGATGAGCGAGCGCGCGGCGCGCAAGTCGCAGGGCGGGCCGTTGCCGGCGACGGCGAAGGCGCCGCGGTGGTGGCGCACACGGGAGGACCCGTTCCGGCGAGGTGTGGCAGTCGGAGGTCGAGCCGCAGTTGGTGGCCGAGTCCGACCAGTGGTCGATAGCCGGACGGATACGGACGGCCATCATCAGCCCTGAGCCGGCGCGAGCGCCGTGTCACCCTTCGGGCCGGAGCGGAGCGCAGGAGGCGCGCCAGCACCTGGACACGCCGCTCGCAGAGGCTATCCACGCGCGGGCGCCGGGAGCCGTCCACGACACCGGCCGCGGACGGCGGGGACTACCCCACTACTCGGCCGGATGCGCCTGATGAGCCTCATAGACGGCCCGGGCGAGCCTCGCCAACGTCTCCTTGTGAGTCTCCCAAGCCTCCGCGGTCAACTTGAAATGGACCGCAGCGCCCGCATCTGCTAACGGGTCGCGATTGTACGGCCACGTGGCATGTGGGATCGCCGCGACCAGCTGCTCGAACTCGTTCAGGCACAGAGCCTTGGCACAAGGCTGAAAGAGAATCCAGACTTCTCCCGCCTTCCAGAGATCAATGCGCGCATAGGACTGCTTCTGCAGCTTGATGCTGAGTCCACCGACTCCCGGGCGCATCTTGGAATCTGGCCAGTTCGCTCGGAACATGTCTCGCACGGCGCCGAACAGTTCCGAGACGCCATACTCCTCCACACGCTCGTCCAGCCGCGCTCTCCTCTCTGCCACACTCACGTATCGTCTCCCCGAGCGTGACTCCGGGTCTGCTACTCCTTCCACATGCACCTGCCTGGCGAATAGCGTCTTCCCCCCGTATGCGAAACCGTGGAAGGTGATGAGCGAGATGTCCATGCCGCTGTTGTTGGCGAGGAAGTCCACCATTCGCTCTGCTCTCTCGTCGGCGCCCAGGCCAACCAGGAACATGCGCAGAGGCCTCAACGAAGTCAACTCCTGTTCGCCGAACCGCTGTCCGTACCATTCCTCCAAGTCCTCGATCTCGTCGATGCCGCGCTCGCCCGACTCCTTGGCCAGCAGGTCGGTCAGCTCAGCCAGGTCCATGGCTTCAAGGTCGGCCGCGTAGTCGATCACCTGCGCTACGGCCTCGCGGGTAAGGGTGCCACGCTTCAATTCGAACAGCGAGAGCCTGCCGTATCTGTCGACTCCCAGCAGGTCGAGCGGCCCGCCCGCGGTCGGCGTCTGCCTGCCGACCAGCTTGAGGCCCGGCATCAGCAAGTCGGGGTTCGCGACGAGCGTGTCCTCGAGAAGGGACTCCGCTTCCATCTGCCGTTGGGACTCCAACTCCACAACCGAGGACGCGTCCTCAAGCGCCCATATCTTGAATTCATCCATCCACGAGCCTCCGTAGTCGCGGTTCAGGAATTCCGTGTCCTCGCTCTCCGTCCAGCGGCGCGCCATCATCCGTGCCCGCCCGCAGCCTCGCGCCGCCGAAGAGCATGGCGCACACGTCCGCGTTCGTCGCGTATGCGCCCATGCCGACGGCTGCCACGGTCACCCCTACGCTCGGTACATAGCACACATGCTTCCAGCCGATCCTACTCTCGGCGGTTCGGATTCCGGGGGTGGCCGGCCGCACGGCGTGTGGCCGGCCCGCGGACCTCGGGGGGCAGAGGGCAGACTCCAGGGCTGCCCCCGCGGGGGTGTTCGCCTGGAGCGTGGTCGGCGGCTCCCGCGTGCTTGTGCGCGCCGGAACCCCACGGCCGCCCCGCTGTGCGGGGGCGGTCCGCCTCGTCGGGGGGCCTGTAGATCGGCGGTCCGGACGAGCCGGAGTCGCAGCCCAGCGTCGCCACGGCGAACGCGGCGCTCCACTGGGATCGTTTAGCCCTTCGGCCCATCCGTCGTGCTCGTCCGCGGCCTTTGTGCGCCGACCCCTCGCAGTTTCTCCGGCCAGCTCGGCTCCCATTCCGGCCCGTAGAACACTTCGAGCAGCTCCTGGTGCGTCAGCCCTTCTATGTTCCCCCGCGCTTCCAGGTAATCTCTTCTAGAGTCGTAGAAGGCCGCCAGCCTGACGTTCTGCCGGTGGATCGCCGCGAGTGTCCGCAACACGAACATCACAAGTGTCAGGCCCGCTACTTCTGGCCAGCTCGCTTCTGCCGGCAACCCCGCTTCTGCCAGCAACCCCGCTTCTGCCAGCAACCCCGCTTCTGCCAGCAACCCCGCCAGCAACCCCGCCGCCACGAGGAAGACTCCGATCGCGCCCCCGATTATCAGTACCAGGCATGCTATGCCTCCCACCTTCATCCAGCCGCTTCGTTGGCGTGTCCTCTTGATTATCGCGGTCACGGCGGTGTTGTCCATCGGCGTTTCCATGGCAGGGGCTCGGCAGCGGCCCGCCCGCAGCATACACCTACCCCTGCATTTTGGCGAAGTCTCGCGGCCCGCCGCTATGCCGTGCGGCAAGGCCTTCGGAGCGCCACGTTCTCGGCGGCGCTCGTCGCCTGCCCGCCCCACGACGGCGCCCACACCTTGGACTGAGCGACAGCGCGACGCCCTCGCTCGCCGAACCCTTCAGCCTGGTACACCACCAGTGTCCGCGCGAGCCGCG
The DNA here is from genome assembly GCA_965206705.1 of Vicinamibacterales bacterium. GTDB lineage: Bacteria > Acidobacteriota > Vicinamibacteria > Vicinamibacterales > UBA8438 > JAJEEA01. The sequence continues at coordinate 784,315 of CBDBKJ010000006.1, forward strand.
ACGACCTTCAGGCCGAGGGCTTGGGACGGGCAGCGCGTGTCGCGTTCCGCGCAGCCCGCGCGGAAGTCGCACCGCCCGGCGCGCCACCGATCAGGGGGCCCTGCGCTGAGCGGCATTGACTGCGGGGGCAGTCCGTGAGTCCGCCACCACTCCGGTGGTCCGTTCGCGGGCCGGCGTTCGTCTCGCGGCGGCGGTCCTGGGTCGCCGAGACGGGTCGAACTACAGCACCTCACCCGTTTCCCTCGATTTTCTGTCAATTCTCGCGGTAGGATCGACGACATGAACGTGGAGGTCATCGGGGCGGCGGTGGCGGTGGTCGGTGCGCTATTGTGGATCCGGCGCGATATGCGGCATGACATTGCTGAGTTGCGGCGTGACCTGACCACGCTGCGTAGCGACCTGAGCGCGCAGATCTCGGCCGTCAACACACGCATCGACAACAGTAATTGGTTACCGGGTCGGGTCAGTGCGTGCGGCGGACGTCGAACCGCGGGCGAGGCGTCGAAGGACCGCGGTGGGTGACGTCCGGGTGCACAAAAATGCACAAGTGCCGATAAGCCAAGTATGCGCCCAACCCGCAGCCAGCAGGACGCGCCCCGGCCGACGCGGGAGGAGCACACGCGCGTGAAGCGCGAGCTCGAGGAGGCCGAGCGTGAACGCGGACGGCTGCAGCGGCGGATCGAACGGCTCGAGAAGCAGAACACCCGCCTGAGACGAGAGCTCGATGCGGCGAGACGCGCCGGGTATCGCCAAGCCGCGCCCTTCGCCAAGACCCTCACCTCACGACCCAAGCGCCCAGGCCGACGAGCCGGCGTCCAGTACGGCCAGCCGGCACGCCGGTGCAGGCCAACCCGGGTCGATGTCCGCCACGACGTACCGCTGCCGCCGGGCTGTCCGGCTTGCGGTGGACGAGTCCGCTCGACGGGCGTGGCCACCCAGTTCCAGGAAGAACTGCCGGTCCCGCGGGTCGTCGTCCGCGAGTTTCGGGTCGCACTCGGCGCCTGTCAGGACTGCGGCCGGCGGGTGCAGGGCCGCCATCGGCTGCAGACCTCCGATGCCCTCGGGGCCGCCGCCGTGCAACTGGGCCCCGGGTTGGTGGCGTCGGTGGTCATCCTCAACAAGCAGATGGGGTTGTCGTTCGGCAAGATCGCCACCCTGCTGCGGCAACACTACGACATCCGTGTCAGTCCGAGCGGCCTGGTCCGCGCCGTGCATCGCGCCGCCCGCCGGGCCGAGCTGACCTATACCGAACTGCTGCGCCAGATCCGCAACAGCCCCGCCGTCACCCCGGACGAAACCGGGTGGAAGGTCGGCGGCCACCTGCAGTGGCTCTGGGCTGCCGTCGCGCCGAAGACGACCGTCTACGCGATTCAGCCCGGACGAGGCTATGAGGAGGCCGCCAACCTGTTGGGGCCGGACTTCGACGGCGTGCTCATCCGCGACGGCTGGGCGCCGTATCGGCGCTTCACCCAAGCCACCCATCAGACGTGCCTCGCCCACCTCCTCCGACGGGGACGGACCCTGTGCAGGGACCATCCCCGCAGTCGCGTCGCCGCCGACATCCACGCCTCGTTGAAACAGTCGCTGCGCCTGCGCGATGACGCCCGTGCGGGCAGGCTGTCGCGCGACGGCCTCGGCGAAGCCGTCGAAGCCCTGGCCGCCCGACTCGCCCGACGACTGACCCGCCCCGGCCCTCTCGCCGACGTTCAGCGCTTCGCGGCGCATCTGACCAGGGAATGGACGGCGCTGTTCAACTTCCTGTGCATCCCCGCCATCGACGCCACCAACTGGCGCGCCGAACAGGCCATTCGCCCCGCCGTCGTCACCCGCAAGGTGTGTGGAGGCAATCGCTCCTGGCGCGGCGCGGCCACGCAACAGACGCTGGCCTCGGTCATCCGCACCGCCTGCCAACGTCAGTGCAATCCGCACGCCGTGATCGTGGGACTACTTCGATCGCCTTCGCCCACTGTTGCACCCGAACTGCAAGGCCCCGCACCGTAGAACCTGCCACCCGGTAACCAATTACTGACAACATACTGCTGGCGGATCGCGGCCCGAAGGGCTAGACCACACTGGCCCGTTCTCTGGAGCGGCCGGATCGGGTCTTGCGCTGGTCGGATCAGCCCGCCGCCGTAGCGGCGGCCGGGCTCGAGAGTTGAAGACCCGCCCCCGCCCGACCGGTCGAGCTTGTCCTCGCAACCACGACCGGGGGTCCGCCGGTACGGCGGCCCAGTACCAAGGAGCCTTCCAACCTCGCCCGTCGACGGCTTGTGCGTCGGAACGGGGGCGATGGCGTCGCCCACGGTGGGCATCGCGGAGGGTGGTCGGGGGCGGAACTCCAGGCTACCCCGTCGCGGTGGTGGCGACAACCCCCGACGACCGTCGCCCGCGCGGTGGCCGGGGCTCGCCCGTCAGTCCGACGTTGGAGATGGAGGATCGATCTGGCAGTGCGCCCGGGCCGGCGGGTCGAACCGGTCGGCAGTGGTACCATGCTCCGCGATGGGTCGCGCCAGCGAGACTTCCAAACGCGGCCGTAAGGTCGCGCCGGCTCTCGAGTCCGTGGGGGCGGCTACGCGTCTGCGCCGATCTTGCGGGCCAGAGAGGGGAGATCAGATGACTCGATACACGTGCGTGCTGCTGCTCGTCGTGGTCTGGTGCGCACCCGCCGGCGCCCAGGATCGATGGCCACAGTTCCGGGGACCGGGCGCCCGGGGCGTCTCCGAGGCCTCCGGGCTGCCGACCCGTTGGAGCACCACCGAGAACGTCGCCTGGGTCACCGACCTTCCGGGCCTCGGATGGAGCTCGCCGGTCGTCTGGGACGACACGGTCTACGTCACGACCGTCGTCAGCACCGAGCCGGTCGAAGAGCCTGTGGGCGGTCTCTATCGCGGACGCGAGTTCTGGAGCCCCTCGGCCGCGGAACATCGGTGGATCGTCTACGCGCTGGACGTCGGTACCGGAGCCGTGCGATGGGAACGCGAACTGCATCGCGGCCCGCCAGCCCGCGGCTACCACATGAAGAACACCCTGGCGAGCGAGACGCCGGTGACCGATGGCGACTCGGTCTTCGTCTATTTTGGCAATCTCGGTGTCTTCTGTCTCGACGCCACGGACGGCCGGTTGCGATGGTCGCACGACATCGAGCCCTCGGCCACCCGGCTCGGGTGGGGCACGGCCGCGTCGCCGGTGCTCCATGACGGCCGCCTCCATATCCTGAATGACAACGACGGGCAGTCGTATCTGCTCGCCCTCAGCGCGGAGACCGGCAATGAGGTCTGGCGCACCCCGAGGGACGAAGGCACCAATTGGTCGACCCCCTTCCTCTGGGAGAACGAGCAGAGAACCGAAATCGTCACCACTGGAACCGAGAGGGTGCGCTCCTACGATCTCGACGGCAACCTGCTCTGGGAGCTCACGGGAATGTCGTCCATCACCATTCCCACGCCTTTTGCCGAGTTCGGCCTGCTCTATCTGAGCTCGGGCTATCTCGGTGACCAGCAACGCCCGGTCTTCGCCGTTCGCCCCGGCGCCAGCGGCGACATCTCGCTTCGCGCGTCCGAGACGGACAACCAGTTCATCGCGTGGTCACAGCCACAGGCCGCCCCCTACAACCCTTCGCAGGTCGTCTACGGCGACGCCCTGTACACGGTCCTCGACCGGGGGTTCTTCACCGCCCACGATGCACGGACCGGCCAGGAGATCTACTCTCGACAACGGATCCAGGTCGGCGCGGCGTTCACCGCATCGCCCTGGGCCTACGACGACAAGATCTTCGCGCTGAGCGAAGACGGCGACGCCTACGTGATCCGCGCCGGCCGGACGTTCGAAGTCATCGGCCGAAACCCGCTCGACGAGTTCACGATGGCCACACCGGCCATTGCCCATGGCAGCCTCTTCATCCGGACGCAGTCGAAGCTCTATCGGATTGCCGAGACCGCGGCTCCCTGAACGCCGGTGACTCCTCGGCCGGCATCCTCGAGTATGCGTGGGTGATTAGAGGCTGGCGGAACCGTGCGCCGTCGTCTCATGCCGGGGCGGTCGCCAGCACGGCGGCCGCCTCCTCCGTCAGATCCGTCACGCAAGCCTCCACGTGACGGGCGCGGGTCCGGAAGCTCAGGACGCAGACCCGCGCCAGGAACCTCCCCTCCACGACGGCGCTCGACAGCATCACGCGGTTCCGGAGGTTGACACGCTCCACCAGGAGCTCAGTGGCTCGGTTCTCCTCCGCCAGGCTGAAGCCGGGCAAGCGAAGGTGGAACGCGAACAGCGACACTTGCGGCGGCGCCGCCATCACGATCCCCGGAACCGCGGCGACGCGCGCCGCCGCCTCCAGGGCGAGGGCCCGCTTCTCTGCCAGGGCGGCCCGGAAGCGCCCTGCGCCGAACAGCTTCAAGCAGAGCCAGACGCGGAGGCCGGGAAACCCACGCGAGAGCTCCGGCCCGTACTGATGAGGGTCGTAGAACTCGTCGCCGTCGGCCCGGCCGGGCAGGTAGCTTGCGGTCGCCTCGTGCGCCCGCCGTAGCGCCGCGCCGTCGCGCACGAGCAGGGCTCCGGTGCCGTACGGCAGGAACAGGCCCTTGTGCGGATCGAGGGTGAGGGAATCGGCCCGCGAGAGCCCGGGCATGAGATCGCGAAGCTCCGGGCACATGTGGAAGAATGCCCCGTAGGCGCCGTCCACGTGGTGCCAGAGCCCTTCGCGGGCACACAGGTCGGCGATCGCGTTCAAGGGATCGACCGCGCCCGTGTTCGTGGTGCCGGCCGCCGACGCGACGCAGAACGGCCGGAGACCGGCTCGGCGATCCGCGGCGATCATGTCGGCCAGGGCGTCCACGTCCATCCGGAACCCCTCGTCGACCGGGACCGCCCTGATCCGGTCCGGCATGATGCCGGCCAGCCGGGCGGACTTGGTCATCGAGTGATGCATCTGCGTGGACCCGTACACGACGCCCGCGCGGATCTCCGCCCCGAGGTGGCGCTCGCGCGCGCACAGCACGGCGTTGAGGTGCGCCATCGACCCCCCGGTGGTGAACAGCCCGCGGGTCTCGGCGGGAAACTCCATCCAGTCGCGCAGCCAGTCGAGCGCGTTGGACTCGAGCTGAACGAGAGCCGGCGCGGCCAGGCGCACCCCGGTGTAGCGATTGACCACGCCGGCAATCAGGTCCGCCAGCCCCGCGGGATACAGCCCGCCGCCCGGAATGTACGCGAGATAGCCGGGCCCCGACGACGTGAAGGACCGCGGCACCCACTCGGTGAGCAGCCGGTCGAGCAGCGGCTCGTACGCGACGCCCCGCTCGGGCGCCGGCTCGCGGAGGCGGCGGCAGAGATCGGCCGCGGCCACGTCGCCCCGGGCCGGCTGCGTCTCGAGACTCACGACGTGATCCACCAGCCGCTCGACGGTGGCGTACCCCATGCGCCGCATCTCGTCGGCGGTGAACTCCAGGTTGGCGAGGTCCGTGGACATGGTTGGCAGCTCTCCTCCCTCACCATCTGACCCATGCCGGCCTGCGGCCCGGTCGACAGCCCGCGGTTGTCCCAAGCCGAAGAGCGGCCCGAAACCGGCTGCAAGGCGAGAGTCCACCGGAACAGGCTACGCGAGCACGACTCGGGCGTGATGCGCGGCGACCGATGCCAGCGCCGAATCGCGGGTCAGCAGCGGTGCGTCCAGACTCTCCGCGAGCGCCAGATAGGCGGCATCGTAGGCCGTCAGGTTGTGACGAAGTTGCCAGATCCGTTCCAGCAGCGGCTGATGTCCGTGGCGCTCGATGGACATGGCCGCCAGATCCCCGAACGAGTCGCGGCCACGGCGCTCGTCGATGTCGCCGTGCAGGGCACAACGTCGGAGCGCGTGGGCGACCTCGACATCCAGCATGTGGGGCGCGTGCAGCGGGTCGTCGCCTTCGAAGAGGCGCTCCTCCAGCGCGGCGCCCGCATCGGAGCGAAGAAGCACTTCGACCACGATCGAAGCGTCGACGACGATCACCGGCTGTCCCGACCTTCGCGGACGAGGTCGGCGGCCGACACGCTGAACTCGACGCGGGGACGCGCTTGCAGGCGCTCCCGGAACCGTCTACGGGCCAGGATGTCCAGCACGTAGTCGGCCACGGACAGGCGCTCGGTGGCGGCTCGCTTCTCCAGCGCCTGGTAGAGCTCTTCGGGGACATGACGGAGCACGATCGTACGCTCCGGGTACGGGCTCTCGGACTCACCCCACGCCGGCGCTGCGCTGGTCTCACGGACGCGGTCCGTTCCTCTGCGCCCGTCGTTCGGAGAACCCTGCAGGTACCCCTGCAGCGCCAGGCGCACGACGTCCGACGGCCGCCGCCCGTCGCGCTTCGCCCGTTTCCCCACGGCCTCGTTCAACTCGTGGGACAGTCTGACGCTCAACTGGTCGCGCACTCGCTCCACCCTCCCTCACGTACATTGTAATGCAATGTCATGCAATTCGCCAGGGCGAGCGGCGGCCTTGCCGTGGGGCGCCCGCGATCGTCACGGCGGGAAGCTGGTCGGCGGGGGCGGTTGACGCTGAAAGTGCGGGCGCGCCCTGCCCGGGCCGATACCCGCGTGTGCGCGGGGATATGGCGCTGCTCGGCCGGGACCGCCCGACGCTGCGTGCGGGGTCGGCCGGTTTCCCGCTGGGCTGCGCATTCCCTGCGCGGGAGCATCGAACTCGCCCGCGCAATCCATTCCTGTTTGAGGCGCCTCAAGTCCCGTCACATCCGAGGGTTCCGCCAGGTGCGACCCCGACTGCAGCCCTTCATCACCCTGCCATGCCCAACGCCCCGACGCCCGGCGACAAGGCTCCTGCTACCATATTGCCCGAAACCGCCCTCCCTCCTGGAGATCAGCAGCGAGCGCCACATCCCGGGACCGGTTCACCTCGAGGTCCCGGCGGTTCGACGACTCGATGGAGACGCGTGAGATCGAATCATGATCACCGGTGAGCTGAAGTCCAAGGTCGACCGAATCTGGGACACCATGTGGTCCGGCGGCATCTCGAACCCGCTCTCGGTTATCGAGCAGCTCACCTACCTGCTCTTCATCAAGCGTCTGGACGAGTTGCACACGCTCAAGGAGCGCAAAGCCGCCCGCACCGGCCACCCGATCGAGGAGCCGGTGTTCACCGCCCGCCAACGCGCTCTGCGCTGGTCGCGTTTCAAGGAGCTTGCGCCGGAGCGCCTGTTCGAGACGGTACGCGACCGGGTGTTCCCCTTCATCAAATCGCTGGGCCCGACGGGGGACTCCGATGAGGGATCGACCTACACCCACCACATGAAGGACGCCCTCTTCATGATGCCCACGGCCCGGGTGCTGGCCAACGTCGTCGACCAGCTCGACGACATCGACATGGCCGACCGCGACACCAAGGGTGATCTCTACGAGTACATGCTCGGGAAGATCGCCACCGCCGGACAGAACGGGCAGTTCCGCACGCCGCGCCACATCATCAGGCTGATGGTGGACATGACCGCACCCACCCCGAAGGACATCATCTGCGATCCGGCTTGTGGCACGGCCGGCTTCCTCGTCGCGGCCTCCGAGCATCTCGTCGAGCACCACGGCGACCGCATCTACAAGAACGCCCGGGCCCGCCGCCGGTTCAACGAGGGCACCTTCCACGGCTACGACTTCGACACCACCATGCTGCGCATCGGCAGCATGAACATGCTGCTGCACGGCGTGGAGAATCCGGACATCCGTTACAAGGACTCCCTGGCCCAGACCGACCTGGCGCCAGCCGGGGACGACGCCGAGCGGTACTCGCTTGTCCTCGCGAATCCGCCGTTTGCGGGCAGTCTCGACTACGAGTCCACCGCGAAGGACCTCCAGCAGGTCGTCAAAACGAAGAAGACCGAGCTGCTGTTCCTTGCCCTGTTCCTGCGCCTGCTCCAGACCGGGGGCCGCGCCGCCGTCATCGTGCCCGACGGCGTACTCTTCGGGTCGAGCAAGGCGCACAGGACCCTGCGCAAGATTCTGGTCGAGGAGCAGAAGCTCGACGCCATCGTCTCCATGCCCTCCGGCGTCTTCAAACCCTACGCCGGGGTCTCCACCGCCATCCTGCTCTTCACCAAGACGAACTCCGGAGGCACGGACGACGTCTGGTTCTACGACATGCAGGCGGACGGCTACTCGCTGGACGACAAGCGCACGCCGCAACCGGACAACAGCGACCTTGCCGACATCCTCGCCCGCTGGGGGACCCGCGAGGCGGAACGCAAGCGGGTGCGGACGGACCAGAGCTTCCTCGTGCCCAAGGCTGAGATCGCGGGCAACGACTACGACCTGTCCATCAACCGTTACAAGGAGGTGGAGTACGAGGCAATGGAGTACGACCCGCCGAGTGTGATCATGGCTCGCTTGGCTGCCCTGGAGACGGAGATCGCGAAGGGATTCGCCGAGCTGAAGGAGTTACTCATATGAAGTGGTCGACTGGCGCTTTGGACTCGATTGCGATTCTTGATCGTCAGTCGATTCATCCTTCGGAAGCCGAGACAACGACGCCATACCTTGGACTCGAACATCTCGACGGTGATGGTGGAATCAACTGCATTCAGACGGTCGGCTCAGCCGGACTCAAGAGCAACAAATTTCAGTTTTCCGATCGTCACGTCTTGTTCGGCAAGCTCCGGCCGTATCTTCGAAAGATCGCCAGGCCAGGATTCTCAGGCGTATGTAGCACGGACATTGTTCCCATCCTGCCCAAGGACGGAGTGTCGCGAGACTATTTGTTTTACTTCCTACGGACTCCGGACATCGTCAATTTGGCGGCGAGTCGCTGCTCCGGCGTGAACCTTCCTCGTCTGAGCCCGAAACAGCTCGCTTCTTTCCAAGTCCCCCTCCCGCCCCTCGCCGAGCAGAAGCGGATTGCGAGGATCCTGGATGCGGCGGACGCCTTGCGGGCCAAGCGCCGCGAGGCCGTCGCCCAGCTCGACACCCTCCTCCAATCCACCTTCCTCGACATGTTCGGCGACCCCGTCACCAATCCCTTGGGGTGGCGAGTCGTCAGCGTGGGTGACGAGGTCCGTTTTCTGACCAGCGGTTCACGGGGGTGGGCTAAGTACTATGCAAAGGATGGCGACACATTCATTAGGATTCAGAATTTGAACCACGGACAACTAGATCTTGGTGACGTCGCCTTCGTCAACGCACCTGATTCCGCAGAGGCGAAGCGAACAAGGGTCGAGCCTGGAGACGTTCTGCTAAGCATCACCGCCGACTTGGGCAGAACTGCGGTCGTCCCTGGTGGCATTGCTAAGGCTCATATCAACCAGCATCTGGCAATCCTAAGATTTACCAGCGTGAACCCGGTCTTTGTCAGCCATCAGTTAGCCTCGAAGGGTGGTCAAGCTCAATTCGACCGGCTCAATCGTGAGGGAGTTAAGGCAGGGCTGAATTTCAATGATGTGAGGAGCATCCGACTAACGAATCCACCCCTTAACCTCCAACATCGTTTCGCCGCCATCGCCGAATCCGTCGAACGCCAACAAGCCAGCCAGCGCGCCCACCTCGCCGAACTCGACACTCTCTTCGCCTCCCTGCAATCCCGCGCCTTCCGGGGAGACCTCTGAGCTTCGATGGAAATCTCCGCCAACTTCGCGTTCCTGAAACAGGAGTTCCCGCACGCGGCGGAGAGCGCGAGTTATGCCGAGCACCACGTCCACGGCGACCCGCGGGCCTCCTGCTTCCATGCCCGGCATGCGCTGGAGCGTCTGGTCAAGCGGGTCTACAAGGTCGACAAGGCCCTGAACCCTCCGAAGGTCACGAACCTGGACGCCTACCTCAGCGAGCCCGCCTTCCGCGCGCTCGTGCCCGAGGTCGTGTGGCAGAAGGCGGAGTACATCCGGCAGGCGGGCAACGTGGCGGTGCACGGCAACAAGACGCCGGCACCGGAGCAGGCGCTGAACGTGGTGCGGGAGCTGGCGCACGTCCTCTACTGGGCGGGCCGCACCTATCTGCGGAAGGGGGCTGAGAGCCTTCACGGGAAGAGCTTCGACGAGTCCCTCGTCCCCACACGGGAACCGGGGGCCGCGCCGGCCAGCGTCGAGGAACTGGACGCGCTGAAACGCGAACTCGACGCAGCGGAAGACGCGCGCAAGGAGGTCGAGGGCGAGCTGGAGGCGCTGCGTGAGCGGCTCGCCGCCATCAAGGCGGAGAACGAGACTGTCCCCGAGACCCGTGACTGGAACGAGAGCACGACCCGCAGGCTGCTTATCGACTTGGCTCTGGAGCGTGCCGGCTGGTCGCTCGGCCGGCAATGCGTCCGCGAGTACAGAGTCGCGGGCATGCCGAACGCCTCGGGGGTCGGTTACGCCGATTACGTCCTGTGGGGAGACGACGGCAAGCCGCTGGCGGTGGTGGAGGCGAAGAAGACCACCGTCGATCCGGCGGCGGGTCGACAGCAGGCGAAGCTCTACGCTGACTGCCTGGAGGCCATGCACGGGCAGCGCCCGTTCATGTTCTACACGAACGGGTACGAGATCTACCTGTGGGACGACCAGGCCTACGCGCCGCGGGCCGTTGCCGGCTTCCACAAGAAGGACGAGCTGGCGTCACTGCTCCATCGTCGGGCGCACCGCGAGCCGCTGGACGTGAGGCGGGTGAGGGACGCCATCGTCGAGCGGTACTACCAGAAGCGGGCCATCGGGAGCATCGGCGAGCGGTTCGGACAGAAGCGGCGCAAGGCGCTGCTGGTGATGGCGACGGGCAGCGGCAAGACCCGCGTGGCGGTTGCGCTGGTCGACTTGCTGCAGCGGGCGGGCTGGGTGAAGCGGGCGCTCTTCCTGGCCGACCGGGTGGCGCTGGTGAACCAGGCGGTGGGAGCCTTCAAGGCCCACCTGCCGGAGTCGAGCCCGGTCAACCTGGTGACCGAGAAAGACAAGGCGGGCCGGGTCTACGTCTGCACCTATCCGACGATGATGGGGCTGATCAACGAGACGGCGGGGGCCGAGGCCCGCTTCGGGGTCGGGCACTTCGACCTCGTGATCATCGACGAGGCGCACCGGTCGGTGTATCAGAAATACGGTGCCATCTTTCGGTACTTCGACTCGCTGCTGGTCGGCCTGACCGCGACGCCTCGGGACCAGGTCGACCGGAACACCTACGGACTCTTCGACCTGGAGCCGGGGGTTCCCACCGACGCGTACGAGCTCGAGACCGCAGTGGCGGACGGCTTTCTCGTACCACCGAAGGTTCAACAGGTGGATCTCCGCTTTCCACGCGACGGCATCGACTACGACTCGCTCACCGAGGAAGAGCAGGCACAGTGGGAGAGCCTCGACTGGGGCGACGACGAGGACGGTGGCGGGCTGCCGGAACGGGTCAACGCGTCCGCCATCAACAACTGGCTCTTCAACAACGACACGGTCGACAAGGTGCTGCAACATCTCATGGAGCACGGCCACACCGTCGACGGTGGCGACCGGCTGGCCAAGACGATCATCTTCGCGCGCAACCATGCGCATGCGATATTCATCGAAGAGCGGTTCAACCACCACTACCCGCGGTACGCCGGGCACTTCGCCCGCATCATCGATCACTACGCCACGTATCCGCAGAGCCTGCTCGACGACTTCACACGGAAGGACGAGGCGCCGCACATCGCGATCTCCGTGGACATGCTCGATACCGGTATCGACGTGCCCGAGGTGGCCAACCTGGTCTTCTTCAAGCCGGTCTACTCGCGGATCAAGTTCTGGCAGATGATCGGGCGCGGCACACGACTGTGCCCCGATCTGTTCGGCCCCGGGGACGACAAGCACGACTTCCGGGTCTTCGACTTCTGCTTCAACTTCGACTTTTTCCGCGAGCATCCGGAGGGGATCGAGGACCGTGGCGACGTTCCCCTCGGCGCCCGGCTCTTTCGGACGCGGGTGCAGTTGCTGACCGACGTCCAGGCCGCGCGGGACCTGGACCCGGAGGGGGCGCTGGCCGGGGCGTTGACGAACGAGCTCCACGGTCAAGTGGCGGCGATGAACCGCGAGAACTTCATCGTGCGGATGCAGCTCGAGACGGTAGAGCGTTTCCAGCGCGAGGAGTCATGGGAGCGGCTCACCGCGTCCGACGTCGAGACCCTGCAGAGTGAGGTTGCCGGGCTGCCCAGCGAGGTCGAGACCGACGACATCGAGTCGCGCCTCTTCGATCTCACGGCGCTGAAGATGCAGCTGGCCCTCGCCGACGGGGACGCGGGCACATTCGAGCGACACCGCCGCCGAGTGGTGGAGATCGCCATGCTGCTCGAAGAAAAGAGCACGATTCCCGCGGTGGCGGCTCAGCTCGCCTACCTGGCCTCGGTCCAGGAGAACGCGTTCTGGGAGGGCATCGCCTTGAACGATCTCGAGGAACTGCGCATGCGCCTGCGCGGCCTGGTGCCCTTCCTGGACAAGAAGACGCGCAAGGTCGTCTACACCGACTTCCAGGACGAGATCACGGCCGTGCGCGAGGACGCCGCCGTCTACCTGCCGAAGATGACCGGGGTCCAGTACGAGAAGAGGGTGCAGGAGTACCTGAAGAACCATCTCGACCACATCGTGATCCATCGTCTCCGGACCAACCAGCCGCTCACGGCGACCGACCTGCGGGGGCTCGAGCAGACGCTGGTCGAGATCGGCGAGGACGATGGCCAGACGCTGTTGACGCACCTCCTGGCCCGCAGCGAGGCCCCCTCACTGGCCCATTTCGTGCGGAGCCTGGTGGGGATGGACCGGGCCGCCGCGCAGGAGGTCTTCTCGGAGTTCCTCTCCAACCGAAGCCTGACCACGCCGCAGATCCGTTTCATCGAGATGGTGATCGACCAGCTCACGGCGCGGGGTGTCATGGAGCCATCCGCGCTCTACGAGGCGCCGTTCAGTAGCGTGCATGCCGGCGGCCCCGAGGCGTTGTTCGCCGGAAAGAGCAACGTGATCGAGGGGATCTTCGAGAAGTTGGAGACCCTTCGCCCGGAGCTCCTGGCCGACGTCGGCTGAGAGCGCCGGTCTCAGAGGTCGCCGAGAGCCCACGGATCACGCCCGACTTCCCGGTCCACATTTGACAGTATCCCTTGGTGAGTTCATCGTAGCTCAGTACACTTGTGACGATGGGAAATGCCTCAGGAGGGAAGCAGCCCGAAGCAGCGGTGGAACGTCAGCGTGATGAGCGGTGATTGGAGAACGAACATGACCGACAAGCGTTTCGCGTTCGTGGCCGCCCTGACGACCGCCTTCGCCGTCGCTTCACCCGTGCCCCAGCCCGCGGCCGGCCAGGGACGCCCGGGCAGCGCGGAAACCTCGTCGACGGTCGCGGCCGGCCCGTGGACCGCGCCACGTACGGCGGATGGCCAGCCGGACCTGCAGGGCGTCTGGTTGAACACGAGTGCGACGCCGTTCGAGCGACCGGAGGCTCTCGCAGGGAGAGAGTTTCTCACCGACGAAGAAGTGGCCGAGTTGTCACGGCGGGCGAATCGGATCTTCAAGGAGAATGAGGCGGACCTTGCCATCGGAGACGCGCTGTACCTGGCCGCCCTGGCGGATGCCGACGCCTTTCGGAGGCAAGGGGCGAACCGCAGTTCCAATTTCATGGTGGACCGGGAGTTCGACAATCGAACGTCGCAGATTGTGGACCCGCCTGATGGAAGACTGCCGGCCCTGATGCCGGCGGCGGTCGAGAGGCTGGCGGCGATAAGTGCCCGGGATCTGGATCCGGCAGGTCCGGAAGATCTCAACCCCCGCGCCCGCTGCGTGACGCCGGGGATGCCGCGCCTCGGCCCCGGCCCCCGTGGCGACCCCCTGTATGGGTACTACCAGATTTGTAATTGGTTACCGGGTGGCAGGTTCTACGGTGCGGGGCCTTGCAGTTCGGGTGCAACAGTGGGCGAAGGCGATCGAAGTAGTCCCACGATCACGGCGTGCGGATTGCACTGACGTTGGCAGGCGGTGCGGATGACCGAGGCCAGCGTCTGTTGCGTGGCCGCGCCGCGCCAGGAGCGATTGCCTCCACACACCTTGCGGGTGACGACGGCGGGGCGAATGGCCTGTTCGGCGCGCCAGTTGGTGGCGTCGATGGCGGGGATGCACAGGAAGTTGAACAGCGCCGTCCATTCCCTGGTCAGATGCGCCGCGAAGCGCTGAACGTCGGCGAGAGGGCCGGGGCGGGTCAGTCGTCGGGCGAGTCGGGCGGCCAGGGCTTCGACGGCTTCGCCGAGGCCGTCGCGCGACAGCCTGCCCGCACGGGCGTCATCGCGCAGGCGCAGCGACTGTTTCAACGAGGCGTGGATGTCGGCGGCGACGCGACTGCGGGGATGGTCCCTGCACAGGGTCCGTCCCCGTCGGAGGAGGTGGGCGAGGCACGTCTGATGGGTGGCTTGGGTGAAGCGCCGATACGGCGCCCAGCCGTCGCGGATGAGCACGCCGTCGAAGTCCGGCCCCAACAGGTTGGCGGCCTCCTCATAGCCTCGTCCGGGCTGAATCGCGTAGACGGTCGTCTTCGGCGCGACGGCAGCCCAGAGCCACTGCAGGTGGCCGCCGACCTTCCACCCGGTTTCGTCCGGGGTGACGGCGGGGCTGTTGCGGATCTGGCGCAGCAGTTCGGTATAGGTCAGCTCGGCCCGGCGGGCGGCGCGATGCACGGCGCGGACCAGGCCGCTCGGACTGACACGGATGTCGTAGTGTTGCCGCAGCAGGGTGGCGATCTTGCCGAACGACAACCCCATCTGCTTGTTGAGGATGACCACCGACGCCACCAACCCGGGGCCCAGTTGCACGGCGGCGGCCCCGAGGGCATCGGAGGTCTGCAGCCGATGGCGGCCCTGCACCCGCCGGCCGCAGTCCTGACAGGCGCCGAGTGCGACCCGAAACTCGCGGACGACGACCCGCGGGACCGGCAGTTCTTCCTGGAACTGGGTGGCCACGCCCGTCGAGCGGACTCGTCCACCGCAAGCCGGACAGCCCGGCGGCAGCGGTACGTCGTGGCGGACATCGACCCGGGTTGGCCTGCACCGGCGTGCCGGCTGGCCGTACTGGACGCCGGCTCGTCGGCCTGGGCGCTTGGGTCGTGAGGTGAGGGTCTTGGCGAAGGGCGCGGCTTGGCGATACCCGGCGCGTCTCGCCGCATCGAGCTCTCGTCTCAGGCGGGTGTTCTGCTTCTCGAGCCGTTCGATCCGCCGCTGCAGCCGTCCGCGTTCACGCTCGGCCTCCTCGAGCTCGCGCTTCACGCGCGTGTGCTCCTCCCGCGTCGGCCGGGGCGCGTCCTGCTGGCTGCGGGTTGGGCGCATACTTGGCTTATCGGCACTTGTGCATTTTTGTGCACCCGGACGTCACCCACCGCGGTCCTTCGACGCCTCGCCCGCGGTTCGACGTCCGCCGCACGCACTGACCCGACCCGGTAACCAATTACCCAGATTTTTCAGTCGCCGGGGTATCTCGTCCTCATGATGGAGACGAACCACGACGCTCGGATTGTGCGCCTGGACGGGTCTCCACCTCTCTCCCCCCGCGTATCCGCCAGTGGCACGGAGACTCGCGGGGGCGATGGGACGGAGACACGCTGGTCATCGACACCGCGAACTTTTCGTCCAAGAGCAACTTCCTCGGAGCCGCCGAGAACTTGCACATCGTGGAGCGTTTGACCCGCGTTGCGTCCGACGCGATCCGCTACGAGGTCACCGTCGACGACGCGACGACGTGGGCGAGGCCGTGGACGGCTGCCGTCTCCCTCAAGCGGCAGGACGCCAACATCTACGAGTTTGCGTGCCATGAGGGAAACGGGGACATCATGCTGAGCATCCTCGCCATCGCGCGCGCGTACGGGCCGCGGGGGGCGGCGGCCTGGGAAGAGCCACCCACACGCTGAGTGGTGCGGGCGGGGTGTCTTGCGGGGCGGCGGCCATGCATCCCGCAAGGGCCTGCGTCGGACCACTCCTCGGCGGGGTCGAATCGGGGCTGTTAGAATGCGGCGATGAGTCACACTTTCCGCTACGGGCTCCTCGCCGTCTTCTGCGTCGCGCTGTCGACACCGGCGATGGGACAGTCCGCGTCGACGGCGCCGCGCACCGCGCACGGCGATCCCGACATCCAGGGGCTGTTCACGTTTCGGACGCTGACCCCGCTTCAGCGGCCGGTCATCGATGCCGGCGCGTCGGCGCTCCTGGCGGGCCGGGAGGCGCTGACGGCCGAGCAGGCGGCCGAGTACCAGGCATCGCGGCGCCGGGAGCTGAATCGCGACACGCAGGATCTCAGTGTTCACGCACCGGGTGTGCGATATCAGTCACTGGCGGAAGGCGGTGTCGGTGGATACAACGAGTTCTGGTACGAGCGCGGCATCGAGCTGACCCGAGACAGGCGCACATCGCTGATCGTGGATCCTCCGGACGGTCGGGTCCCCTACCGCGAGGCGTTTCAGGCCGAGGCGCGGGTCCGGGGGGCGAACATCAGCAACGGGTTCGCCGACTCCTACACCGATCGCAGCCTTTCCGACCGATGTCTCCTGGGGTTCAATGCCGGTCCGCCGATGGTGTCGAGCGCGTACAACAACAACGTGTTGATTCTGCAGACGCCGGATCACGTCGTGATCGTGAACGAGATGGTGCACAACGCACGCATCATCCCGCTCGACGGCCGTCCCCACGGCCGCCTCGATCAATACTCGGGGGACTCTCGCGGACACTGGGACGGTGACACGCTGGTGGTCGACACGACGCGCTTCCTGCGCGAGACCAGCCTCGGCGGTTCGAGTCGTGACACCACCCTCGTCGAACGGTTTCGACGCATGGACGCGGATACCGTGATGTACGAGTTCACCGTCGAGGATCCGAACGGCTATACGCGGCCGTGGACCGCGCGCATGCCGCTGCGCCGCACCGACGGCCCGATGTTCGAATATGCCTGCCATGAAGGCAATATCGGCCTGGCCGGTATTCTCGCCGGCGCCCGGCGCCTGAACATACAGCGGGTGCGGCCCGACGCCAGTCCGCGGCGATGAGCGGCGCGGGCACACCATCGAGGGGCATCGCCTCGCGCCCCTGCTCATTGATACACGCTGGGACCGGCCAGGCACGGGAGCGCCTGCTCGAGGCGCAGCAACGCCATGCGGTCTCTCTTCAGACACGCCCCGTCATCGGCGACCTCGTCCATGAAGGGTGCACCTCGGATCACATCCTGCCATGGCGCGGGCGGCGGCAGTCGATCCCGCACATGATGAATCAGCTTGAGGGTCCGAAATCCGTCGAACCAGTCGTGCAGACGACGAAGGCGCGCCACCGGGTTCGGCGCCTGGTCGCCCAGCCGCTGCCAGACCGGGAGGGCTCCCTGTGACTCGAGGAAGCCCCTGACGGGAGCGCTCATGCGCGACATGAACTCCGCGGCCGCCGGCTCGGGGGCCGACCGCCCCACACCGCGCCACTCACTCGCCAGGCGCGCCAGCCCGTGGGTCACCTCCCTCACGGCCGCGAAACAGTCGGGATGGTACAGCACGAGCTCGCCGCCGCGAGCCAGCTTCGCGCTTTCGGAACCGGTGCCGAACGGCACCCGCTCGGACAGGCGGCTGCGAAGGCGGACGGGGGCGCCGCCGAGACGTACAAGCGGACGCAGCTTGCTCAGCTTGCCCAGTAGGTAAAAGTCCTCTCCCGCCCGGCGCCTGGGCACTCCCCGGACCTGCGCGTAACAGAGCGCATGCACCACCATCGTGCTGCCGACGGTATGAAACGCGTAGGGTGACCGCGCCCAGGTGAGACCGCGCTGGAAGTAGCGGAGACGGAGCTCGTAGAGCGCCGTGGCGCGATCGATGTCCGCCTGCCCACCAGGCGCGTGCCAGAACGGAAACACCGCCGCGGAGCAGGTGGGCGCCAGCTTCGCGATGCGCAAGAAGTAATCTGCCGGCAAGCGCGCATCGGCATCCGTCATCGCGACGAACGGGTGAACGACCTGTCCCGCCGCGATGAGCTCGACGGCCACATCTGCGCCGATCTTGCGAGCCAGACCGACACCCTGCCGCGACGGCAAACGGCGATCTGCGTTGAACCGATCGACCACGAGCACGCTGAGACGCCCGTCGTGACCCAGCCAGCCGCCGCGCGCGAGCGCACGCAGCGAGAACCGGGTGCCGAGCTCACGAAAGCACGCC
Source organism: Vicinamibacterales bacterium (assembly GCA_965206705.1). Taxonomy (GTDB): domain Bacteria; phylum Acidobacteriota; class Vicinamibacteria; order Vicinamibacterales; family UBA8438; genus JAJEEA01. Next base: position 802,402 of record CBDBKJ010000006.1, read on the forward strand.
GTATTCGACGCATGAACGGACGGGGCGGCCCCGGCCCGCCCGTTGAGCACTACGATGACAAGGAGGCGGCCCGCATGCCGAGCGGCGGCATAGTACCCGTCCAGGAAGGCCGGCGACTCGCCATAGACCGGCACGACCAGCACGAAGTCGAACGTCTCGCGACACCGTGACGCCAGATGCGATTCGGGCTCGGCGTAGCGAGTCCGGTAGTGAGCGGACCCCTCGGCGACGATCTGCCGGGCGTACTCGAATGGTTGCGACACGACCGTCAGGCGGGCCACCCGTCCTGCGCATGCACCGGCGGCGCGGCGAGGCCCGCCAGTACCAGCAACCACAGGGAATGCCGCGCGGCGTGACGACGTATCGTCGAGCTGATGGTCATGAGTCGAGGGCTCCTGGCCAGAGTTGCGTACCGCCCCGGGATTGTTGCACAGAGGCCGAGCACCGTAACGATGACGATGCGGAGACCCGAGCGCCAACGTCTTCAGCGGCACCTCCCGTAAGGTGTTTCGCATCGGCCAGTTCGCCCCGAACCACAACATCGGCACGATCAGGCCGGGCCGGCCGCACGCACGGCTTCACTCACGCCGTCGGCGTATGCCCGGAAATTGTCCCGGAACAGCGCCGCCAGCTTCGTCGCCGCCTCATCGTAGCTGCCAGGATCGCTCCAGGTCGATTTCGGGACGAGGATGTCGTTTGACACGTCAGGACATGCAGTGACGACCCGCAGCCCGAAGAACGGTTCCCGCTCGGTCGGCGCGGTCGTCAGCGCGCCCGCGTGTATTGCGTCCAGGATGGCCCGGGTGTCGGCCAGCTTGATTCGCCGGCCGACGCCGTACGGCCCACCGCTCCAGCCGGTATTGACCAGCCAGACGCTCACCCCGTGTTCGACGATCTTCTCCGACAGGAGCGAGGCGTACTTTCGCGGATGCCAGACGAGAAACGGTCCGCCGAAACAGGGCGAGAACGTCGCTTGCGGTTCGCTGACGCCGACTTCGGTACCGGCCACCTTTGCCGTATAGCCGCTGATGAAATGGTATTCGGCCTGTTCGGGCGTCAACCGGCTGACCGGCGCCAGCACGCCAAACGCATCGCAGGTGAGGAAGATGATGTGCTTCGGGTGATTCGCGACACACGGACGGCGTATGTTCGGAATGAACTCGATCGGATAGGCGCCGCGGGTATTCTCCGTGATGCTGCTGTCGCCGAAGTCGACATGATGGTCGGATTCGTCGTAGACGACGTTCTCCAGCACCGCGCCAAACCGGAGCGCCTCGAAGATTTTCGGCTCGGCCTCACGGGTCAGGTAGATGGCCTTCGCGTAGCAGCCGCCCTCGATGTTGAAGATGCCCGTGTCGCTCCAGCAATGCTCGTCGTCCCCGATCAACGCGCGCTTCGGGTCGGCCGAGAGCGTGGTCTTGCCCGTCCCCGAGAGACCGAACAGCACGGATGACTCGCCGGTTGCCGGATCCGCGGTCGCCGAGGAGTGCATCGACAGGACGCCGCGTTTCGGCATCAGATAGTTCATCAGCGTGAAGACCGCTTTCTTCATTTCGCCCGCGTACTGCGTGCCGAGAATCACGACCTCCTGCCGTTCGAGACTCAGGTCCACGGTGGTCTTTGACGTCATCCCGGTCGTGTACCGGTTGGCTGGGAACGCCCCCGCGTTGAGGATGACGCAGTCGGGAGCGCCGAACGCCTGCAACTCTTCCCGCGTGGGCCGGATCAGCATGTTGTGCATGAACAGCGCGTGATACGGGCGGGCGCAGATGACGCGCACCTTCAGCCGATACTCCGGATCCCAGCCGGCGAAGGCATCGACGCAGTAGAGTGCCGGCCGGCTGTTGAGGTAGTCAAGCGCGCGCTCACGATTCACGCAGAAGGTCAGATCGTCGAGACCGATATTGACATTGCCCCACCAGACGTCGCCGGACGATTCAGGATGTCTCACGACACGCTTGTCCTTCGGCGAACGACCGGTCTTGTCGCCGGAGTACGCGATCAAGGCGCCGGTATCGGACAGGGTCGCCCGCGCGTCGTGCAGAAAGGCTTGTTGATACAGCACCGGGGGGGGGGCATTTCTGTGGACCGTCTCGACATCAAGCCCGTACTCACGGAGATCAAACATCCTCGTTCCTTTCGATGCGACGCGGGGGTTCACCACGGGCTGTTTGGGGAGCGAGCGAGGCTTGGCCGGCACCGAGCAGAGGCGAGATCGCGGTCGCACGGTCAGAGAAACAGGCCCAACACGAACTTCCCGGCGGTCAGCAGCAGCGCCATGACTACGGTCATGCCGAACGACGGAATCTCGAAGTCGTCGATGAGCCTGTCAGTCCACCACAGCAGGAACGCGTTGATCAGCAGCCCGAACAGCCCGAAGGTCAGCAACATCGGGATGAACGCGAGTAGTGCGAGCACCCAGTACAGGAAGTAGTTGAGGGCACCGTAGACGAGCGACACGGTCAGCGCGGTGCCCAACGACTTCACACGGACCCCGGGAAGCACCATGGCCGAGGCGTAGAGCAACCCGGACATGACGAGCACGTGAGTGACAATTACCAGCATATATCGGCGTCCGTCTCGGCTGTGCAGGGCTCTATGCACCAACGCCCTGCCGTGTCGTCCGGATTACTTCGCCAACGTGATCGTCACGACGTCGAGCAGCATTTCGCCGCCCGTCGCGCTGATCTCCCCGGTCACCAACACCTGTTTCGCCATCATCTCGGCGATCGCGTCACTGTGGCTCGAGGCCCAGTCCCCGGTGATCCCGGTGCGACGCGGGGTTCTGCCACGGGCCGCCAGTCAGTGCGCGAGGTGCTGCACGAACCAGTCGACCAGCGCGGTCATCGCGAGCTCGGCATCGGCGCCGCGAAATCCGTGACCGGCGTCGGGAATGACGATCACCTTCGACTCGACCCCGTGCTCCTGCAGCGCGGCGTACATGTCGTGGCTGTTGCTGACCGGCACCAGGCCGTCGGCGTCACCGTGGATCAGCAGCGTGGGCGGATCGTCCCCCGACACGTGCACGATCGGAGACACGGACCGGCCGTCCGAGGGATCGAAATTCAGCGCGGGGAACCGGATGTTCGGGTTCTCCACGTCGACTCCGCGCGCCAGCGGACGCAGGTCGACCGGCGGATAGTAGGCCACCACCGCCGCCACCCGATTGCCGGTCCGGAGCACCGCATCTTCGGCCGACGGGTCCCCCTTGTCAGACGTCGTCCCCAGCATCAGCGACAGGTGTCCGCCGGCGCTCCCTCCCCAGACGCCGAGGCGGTCCGGATCGACGCCCAGCCGCCGGGCATTGAGCTTGACGTAGCGCACCGCGCGGCGCACGTCGGGAACGATCTCGGGCAGGATGAACTTCGGACTGCTGCCGTGCCGGACCGCGAGCACCGTGAATCCGGCGTCGAGCAGCGCCTGATACCGCCGTTGCGACGCCGCGTGCGGCCGCCACGCCGAGCGCCAGCCGCCACTGACCATGTTCAGCACGGCGGCCCCGTTGGCGTCGGCCGGGGTGAATACGTCGAACGTCAACGCCATCCCGTACTTGTGGCCATACACCACATCCGGCGTGACGGTGACGTCCTGGGCGAACGCCGCGCCCGCCGTGAACACGGCGACGACGGCAACGACGACTCGTAGTCTCGACATGGGATTCTCCCTGCAATCGCTCATGCGCCTGCGGCTACCTCGGCAACACCTGCAACGACTCGTACATCCTTGCGCACGGCTCGGTGCGGCCATTCTACCCCTCCCCGTCCTGCACGGCGTCTGTCACGAACTGTCACCGTGCCGAGGAACTCCCGGGTCGACGCCGGCAGAGTGCGGACAAGTGTTGTGCGGTATGTTGTGCGACAATATGCACATGGCAACGAACCTGGCGATCAGTCCCGACCTGCTGGAGCGCGCCGTAGAGCTGAGCGGCAAGAAGACCAAGACCGCGGCAGTCACGCTGGCGCTGCAGGAGTTCATTGCACGGCGGGAACAACGCCGGCTGGTCGAGCTGTTCGACTCGCTCGATTGGGATCCGACGTTCGACTACAAGGCGGAGCGCTCGCGCGGATGAGTCTCTTCGTCGACACCAGCGTCTGGTCGCTCGCCTTCCGGCGAGACTCGTCGGACGACGCGCCCGAGCCCGGCCGCCTGCGGGAGGCTCTCGCATCCGGGGAGGCGGTGTACACGACCGGGCTCGTCCTTCAGGAGCTGATCCAGGGCTTCCGCGGACCCACGGCCCGCGACTCGATAGTGGAGCGCTTCGCGTCGTTACCGATGATCGTGCCGGACCGCGATGATCACGTAGCGGCGGCCGATATCCGCAATACGTGCCGCGGTATCCAGCTCGGGACCGTCGACGCGCTGCTCGTACGCCTCTGCCTCCATCACGACCTGGAGCTGCTCACCACGGATGGAGACTTCCACCACGTCGCGCGACATACCCCGCTGCGGATCTGGCGTCCGTGGCAGCGGGAGGTCCATTGAGGTCGACGGCCGCTAGCCGCTAGCGGACTGTCTTAGAGAAAGCTGCCCACGCCGCGAGCGTTTCCCGGAGCACTTGCCGGTGCGAGTCAGCGAGAGGGCGGCAAAGTGAGCTCTGCGACAGTCCACTAGCCCGGGGCGAGGCGCTACGGACCCGGAGCAGCCGGCGGACCGAAGTACTTGTCCAGGATCCACTGCGGCTGCCAGCGGTCGGGCTGGCGTTCGCGGCCCGTCAGATCGCGCCGGAGCGGCGACGGATCGGCGGTCTCGAGCGGCGCCGCATCGGCCATCGCCGCTCTCCAGCCTTCGAGCAGCGCTTCGAGCCGGGCCAGGGTCTGCCGCGGGGTCGGCCGCGAGATTGCGCAACTCGTCGGGATCTTCGGCCAGGTCGAACAGCTGCCGGTGGTTGACCTTCGGGTAGACAGCTTGTACCGCTCTTCGCGCAGGGTCTGCGCGTGCGCGGGGTCGGCCGCGAGATTGCGCAACTCGTCGGGATCTTCGGCCAGGTCGAACAGCTGCCGGTGGTTGACCTTCGGGTAGACGATCAGCTTGTACCGCTCTTCGCGCACCGCGCGCATCAGGTCCCGGTACGGCAGGAACAGGCTCTGGCGCCAGGCCGTGTCGCCTTCGCCCGACCACAGCGCGGCCAGGTCGCGACCGTCGATGCCCGGCGGCGTCTCCGCCGAGCCCAGGCCGAGCAGGGTCGGGAACAGGTCGAAGAGATACGTGAAGGCGTCCGTCGAGCCCTGCGGGATGCCCGGGCCGCGGACGATCAGGGGGCAGCGCATCGAGTGCTCGTACAGGTTCTGCTTGCCGAGCAGCCCGTGGCTTCCCAGCCCCAGCCCGTGGTCGGCGGCGTAGACGACCACCGTGTTCGCGGCCTGACCGTTCTCCTCGAGCGCCGTGAGAATGCGCCCCACCTGCTCGTCCAGGTGGGTGATCAGGCCGTAGTACTCGGCCAGCTGATCGCGGACCACCTCCGGCGTCCGCGGCCAGGCGGCCAGGTTCTCGTCGCGGATGTTCAGGACGCCGTGGTCGAACGGGTGCTGCGGCATGTAGTTCGCCGGCAAGGGCAGGTCGCGGCGGTAGTACCGCTCGCGGTACTCGGGCGGCGGCTGGCGCGGATCGTGGGGCGCCATGAACGGCACGTAGGCGAAGAACGGCTGGTTCGCCTCGTCCCCCCGCGCCAGGGCCACCTGCTCGCCCAGAAAGGCGATCACCGTGTCGGTGAACAGCTCGCTGGAGAACTCTTGGCCGACGCGCCGGCGGACCAGCTCGCCGTCCTCGATGTCCTGGACCCCTACCTGGGTGTGGTCCGCCATGCCGCCCAGGTACACCGCCGTGCCGCGGTCGAAGCTCCGCAGCAGCGCCTCTTCGCCGTTGTGCCACTTGCCGGTGATGAAGGTGCGGTAGCCCGCCGCCTCCAGCTGGCGCGGCAGGGTCGGGACTCCCCGCATGTCGTTCGGCGAGCGCATCCAGCTCCGGCCGGTCAGCACCATCGCCCGGCTCGGCACGCACACCGCGCCGCTGTTCGAGCCGAACGTGTAGTTGCGCCGGAAGCTGAAGCCCTCGTCGGCCAGCCGGTCGAGGTTCGGCGTGTCGATCAGCTCATTGCCCCAGGCGCCGATGGTGTCCGCCCGCTGATCGTCCGCGAACAGGAACAGGATGTTCGGGCGGTCCGATGGCGGTGCGGCCTCGCTCGCCGGCTGGGCGGCCAGGGGAAGGGCGGCGAACAGGAAGGCCAGGGCCGCGGCCGGCGCGCCGGTCCACCGTCGGACCGAGCTGCGAAGAAGTTGCGGAGTACATCTCATGGTCGTCGTCCCCGTCTCGATTGGGCCGGCTCGGCCGGCGCCCCGCACCGGATTCGCCCGACGATATCCACGCCACGGACGACCGTCAAGGTCGACCGGCACGGCAACCCTGCCACGCCCGGATGTTCGACCCTGACCCACCCCGCGTCGCCGTGCGGATCCATGCGATCATTGGGTGAGTCTCATCGCACCGGTAGAGGGAACGGCGCGCGAATCGAGCGGCAGTCCATGTGCCGCCCTCCTCCCGCGGAATATGGGCGCCGATGTGGCGCTGCCGGATTCCGATGCCATGACACCGGCTCTCGCGGCCGATCCGGTTGACCCGACGCGTGCCGGGAAGCACGCGGTCAAAGGAGTTGACGATGATCCGCACTGCCGTCGCTTGCGCCGCCGTGGGGTGGGTGCTCGCCGGAATCCAAACTGCCGCCCAAGACGTTCAGCGATCGGCCTATCACGATTATCGCGCCGTGACCGTGGCCGACGGTCTCGATGTCCCCTGGTCCATCGCGTGGCTGCCTGACGGCGACATGCTCGTCACCGAACGCCCGGGACGCCTGCGCATCGTACGCGACGGGACGTTGCTGCCCGACCCGGTTCCGGGAGTTCCGGAGGTGGTCGCGCGGGGACAGGGCGGGCTGTTCGATGTGCTCCCGCACCCCGACTTCGCGACCAACCGCCTGCTGTACCTGAGCTACGCGCGGCCGCAGGCCGAGGGCTCGACGACCGCGGTCGTCAGAGGGCGGTTCGAGGACGATCGGTTCACCGGCGTCGAGGACGTCTTCGTGGCGCGGTCGGCGGGCGGAGGCCACTACGGCGGGCGCCTCGCGTGGAACCGCGACGGATACCTCTTCGTCTCGGTGGGCGATCGGATGGCGAGAACGAGGGGCGATCTGTCGGCGCACCCCGCGCAGGACCTGTCGAACCACCATGGGGTCACGGTCCGCCTCCACGACGACGGCCGCGTGCCGGACGACAATCCGTTCGTCGCGCACGACGGCGCCCTGCCCGAGATCTGGAGCTACGGACACCGGAACCCGCAGGGCCTGCTCGTTCACCCGGAGACCGGCGATCTGTGGGCCGACGAGCATGGACCGCAGGGCGGCGACGAGCTCAACCTGATACAGCCCGGCCTGAACTACGGCTGGCCGGTGATCGGCTACGGCGTGAACTACGGAAGCGGGACGGCGATCCACGCCGGAACGCGCGGCGAGGGCATCGAATCGCCGGTGCACTTCTGGGTCCCCTCGATCGCCACGTCCGGCCTGATGTTGTACACCGGCGCCCGGTTCCCCGAATGGCAGGGCAGCTTCTTCGTGGGCGGGATGGGGGGACAGCAGCTCGCGCGCCTCACGCCGAGCGTCGACCGGCCGGGACGCATCGAGCAGGAAGAGACGCTGGCCTACGGCATCGGCAGGGTCCGGGACGTCCGGCAGGGACCGGACGGTTACATCTACCTGGCCGTCGAGCAGCGCGGCGGGCCGAGTCAGGTCGTGCGGCTCGAGCCGGTGGCCCGCCGGTAGCGTCGACGGGCTTCGAACGCGCTTGCGGCACCTGCCAACCAAGCATCTCCTGAAACTGCTTGCATCGGCGCTCGAGGAACCGACGGCCATCGGGGCAGCGGAGTCCCCGGGACGATTCCGTGCAGCAGCTCGGTCACGGGCAGATACTGGATTGCGCTATCGAACCCCTCGGCGTGACCGCCTCGCGGGAACAAACCGCAGCCGGATGGCGTCACAGCACGGTGTGACCAGATTGCATCTCGACCCACGGCAACCCCCGCGCGAGCTCAGGCTCCGTCCCGGTATCGTCATCGTGACGCTGCTGTGGTCGACTTGGCTCGGACTACCGCTGCTCGTGCCGGCGGCGACGCCGATCGCGATGGTTGGCGCGCTCCTGGGTGGGCTGGGTGTCATGGTGTGGTGGGGATTCTTCAGCGGGGCGGCGCCCATCGAGCGCTGGGCCGCACCGCTGCTGATGCTGACCGTCTCGCTCGCCACCGTACCGCTGCTCGACGTCTCGATCTCCAGTTCGATGATGGGGCTGATGTTCCCGGTCTACACCGCCCCGGTCCTGAGCCTGGCCTTCGTGGCGTGGGCGACGGCCACCCGCAGGATGGCCGACGGTCCGCGGCGGGTCGCGCTGGTGGCCACGATCGTGCTGGCCTCCGGCTTCTGGACCACGTTACGCACCGACGGAATGACCGGCGACTCCCATCACTACCTGACCTGGCGCTGGACGGAGACCGCCGAAGCACGGTTGCTGGCCACCACGATCGATGAACGACTCGCGCCACCGCCGAAGGCGGCGAAGGCCTCGAGCGACGCGGACTGGCCGGGGTTCCGTGGCCGCAACCGCGACAGCATCGTACGGGGAATACGAATCGCCACCGATTGGGACACGTCGCCGCCGGAAGAGCTGTGGCGTCGGCCGGTCGGTCCGGGGGTGGGCTCGTTCTCGGTCCGGGGGCGTCAGGTCTTCACCCAAGAGCAACGAGGCGATCAGGAGATGGTCTCGAGCTATCTGCTGGCGACCGGTGAGCCGGCCTGGCGACACGCCGACCCGGTACGATTCTGGGACTCGCACGCCGGCGCCGGGCCCCGAGGCACCCCGACGGTGGCGGGCGATCGGCTCTATGCGTTGGGCGGCACAGGACTGCTGACCGCGCTGGATGCGCAGACCGGCCGGCGGTTGTGGGCACGCGACGTGGCCACCGAACACGACGTCACCTCGTCGGGGTGGGGCTTCGCCGGCTCGCCGCTGGTGGTCGGCCAGGTCGTGATCGTCGCCGCCATCGGCACCCTCGCCGCCTATGATGCCGAGACCGGCGCACCCCGGTGGACCGCGCCGGACGGGGGCGACAGCTACAGCTCTCCGCATCTCGTGACCCTCGACGGGGTGCCACAAGTACTGCTGCTCGCCGCCGACGGCGTCACCAGCGTCGCGCCGGCCGACGGGCGGTTGCTGTGGACCCACGACTGGGCCGCCTCCAGCCGCATCGTGCAGCCGGCGATGACCGCCAGTGGCGACATGCTGGTCGGCGCAGACACCTTCTCCGGGCTGCAGCGCGTGTCGGTGAACCGTGCGGCCGGCAAGGACAGCGGCTGGACGACCGGGGTGCGGTGGACGACGAGAGGCCTGAAGCCGTACTTCAACGACTTCGTGGCGCACGAGGGCCACGCCTACGGCTTCGACGGCAGCATCCTGGCCAGCATCGACCTGGAGACCGGTGAGCGTGCCTGGAAGGGTGGCCGCTACGGCCACGGTCAGCTCCTGCTCTTGGCCAACCAGGACCTGCTGCTCGTCCTGACCGAGCGGGGAGACCTGGCGCTGGTGGACGCGACGCCCACCGGGTTCACCGAACGGGCGCGGGTGCCGGCAATAAAGGGCAAGACCTGGAATCACCCGGTGCTGGTCGATGACATCCTGTTGGTGCGCAACACCGAGGAGATGGCGGCGTTTCGGCTCCCCCGACAGGTCGCTGGCCGATAGGCCCCTTGCAGTGGCCGGATGCTCGACGACCTTGGCGTCGGTCGGGCCCGATGAGGACGGACAGCGCCGACTGAGCAGCCCAAGACGCGGCCGCGCATGGCCGCCGACGTGCTAGCATCAGTCCTTGGTGGTGTGAGGGTAATCGGTTTGTGGACAGGTTGGCGCTTGCCCGATTTCTTACGCGCGGAAGCGCCTCGAATAACGCACCGGTCGGGCTATGATGAGCTTTCGCAACGCGCAATCTCTTCGATCGGCGATGGTGGGAGCGGCGTTGACGGCGATAGCGATGCCTGCCGCCGCACAGCACTGGAGCTTCGATGCGCGGCGCATCGCGATCGGCGGCACCGGGGCATCCAATCCCTCATCGAAGCTGGTCGAAGAGCGTCGCGGCTACGGCACCGTCGTGCTGCCTTTCGGCCTACTCCAGTCGTTGAGCGATCTCGACGTGTACAGAAGCCTCCTGGACCCTGGCGATCCAACCTATGATCCTATCAGAGCGCTGGAACTTCTCGTCAGCCCTTTGCACTACACCTTCGCGCGGCCGCATCAACCGACCCTGCGAGGCTTCGTCCACGACCTCGCGAACAATGAGCTGAACCGCGATTTCGGCATCTACGGGGAAATCGAGCTGCCTGACCGGATCTTCTGGGAAGGACTGGCAGCGCCGAACTGGGGCAAGACTTTCGTCGTGAGCGGCGATCGCGAGGGCTTCTTCCATGGTGTCTACGTTGGCGCCGGCCCGTATTTCTCGGGCCGCACCGACACCGGCATCGATCCGAACATGATTCAAACGTTGGCACGGTTCGCGCTGGACGATAGTCTACCAGGAAACGCCAGCTTCAATAGCAGCCATGCAACCACGATTCAGGCTGCTGCCGCTCTGACCGGCGGCTATCGGGGGCGGTTTCCGCTTGCGGGAGGCGGAGCATACGAGCGTGACGGGATCTATATCGCTGCCGATTATCACTACCTGTACGGGTTCAGGATGGCGCAAGCGGAAGGCGACCTGAACTTCACGACCGACGAAGCGGGGCTGGTCGTCGGCGACGCCGGCAGCAGGTACGTGGGTTTCTACGATATCGCGACGAGCCAATCGGGCCGCGGACTTGCGGTTGACGCCGGGGTTACAGTCGTCATGGGTCGCGTCGAGGTCGGCTTCGGCGCCCGCGGGCTTGGCAATCGGCTGGAATGGAGCGGACTGGAATACGAGAGAGACACCATCGAACTGGAAACTGACGAACCGGGTTCTCCTGGTTCTCCGCCAAGTCCAGCATCCGGGTTCGAGGGCTTGGGGAGCGCGCTGCCTGACGCGTTGCGAATCGAACTACCGGTTCACTACACGGCCGATGTCGGATATCACGCTGATGGCTGGTCTGCCATGGCCGAGTACGGGCACGGATTGCTCGGCCACCGGGTGAATGCGGGAGTCGAGCTTCGACGCGGGTGGATCGAGCTTCGCGGCGGCGGACGCTTTGTGCGCGACCGTTGGCACCCGTCGGTCGGTGTCGGTTTTAATCGGTCGGCCGGACCGAGTTTCGATGTCGCCCTGTTCGGGGGCAGCGCCAACGTGGCGCGAAAGCGATCCATGGCGATCGCTGCGTCGCTTCGGCTGAACGCCACCACGCTCTTCGGCGGGTAGCGCTTCGCCTTCGAGCCGACCCGCGCACCGAGCAGCGGACGGAAATCGCCGGCGTGCGGACGGAGATTGGGAACCTCGCGACCCGGCTCATCCGTTGGATCGTCGGCACGGTGCTGCGCCCACCTTCGGGATCCTGCGGTTCCTCGGCTAGCCGACAGCTAGCCGGGTCAAGCCCGGTCCCGAGACACCCATCACAGCGGCGGCGTCCGCTCGTGCCACACCGTGGCCTGCTCATACGCGTGCGCGAGCGCGAGCACGTCGACCTCGCCAAGGGCGCGGCCGCACAGCTGCAACCCGATGGGCAGGCCTTCGCGGCTGAAGCCGCAGGGGACGGTGATCGCGGGAATGCCGTACCCGTTGAAGGGCCCCGTGTTGCGGATCAGGATCCCGGTCACCTCGAGCGGCGACGCCAGCGCCTCCTCGATGCTGACGGGAAGCTGCACCAGCGTCGGCGTGACCAGCACATCGACGTCCTCGAACACCGCCGCAATCGCCTTTCTCACGAGCGTGAGCTGATAACGCGCCTCGACATAGTCGGCCGCGGACACCTCGGCGCCGCCCTCGATGCGCTCCAGCGTGCTCGCGGCGTACAGGTCGCGCCCATCGCCGAGGAGATCGGCGTGATACGCGTACGCTTCCGGCCCAACCGTGCGGGTTTCCGGCAGCGCCGGCAGCTCCACGTCCCGCGTGCTGGCCGTGAGATCGCCGAGGACGCCGAGCGCCCGCTCGACGGCGGCCAGAATCTGCGGGTCCAGGTCTTCATGGAACGTGCGCGGCACGCCCAGACGCAGCGCCGACGTCGGGCGTCGGAGCGCACTCGCGTAGTCCGGGATCGCCGCATCGATGCTGGCGATGCCCCGCGGGTCGTAGCCGGCCATCGCCTGCAGCATCAGCGCGGCATCGGCGACCGTCCGGCACATCGGGCCGACATGGTCGAGCGAGACGCTGAGGGGGATGATGCCGCGAATGCTCGCCAGCCCATAGGTCGCCTTGAGTCCGACGATGCCGCAATGCGCGGCCGGGATGCGGACCGATCCCCCGGTATCGGTGCCGAGGGCCCCGGCGCACAACCGCGCGGCGACCGCCGCACCCGAGCCGCCGGACGACCCGCCCGGGATGCGATCCACGTCCCACGGATTGCGCACGGGACCGGTCCGGGTGAACGCCGACGTCGCGCCATAGGCGAACTCGTGCATGTTGAGCTTGCCGAGGACGATCGCGCCCGCCGTCTCGAGCCGCGTCACCACCTCGGCGTCCTCATCCGGAACGCGGTCCGCGAACACCTCGCTCGCTGCCGTCGTCAGCACGCCGGCCGTATCGATGTTGTCCTTCAGCGCAATCGGAATGCCGTGCAGTGGACCGCGCCACCGGCCGGCCGCGACCTCCGCCTCAAGGGCTCGCGCGCGCTCGACGGCGCGCTCCTCGGTCACCGTCACGAAGGCGTTGAGCTGAGGGTCCAGGCGACGGATGCGTGCGACGTAGGCCTCCACGAGATCCAGCGGCGAGAGGTCGCCGCGGCGAATGAGGCGCTGCGCCTCGGCGATGCTCAAGTCGGTCGGATCGGTGGTCTGGGCGAACGCGGGACGGCTCGCCAGGAACGCGGCCGCGGTTGCGCTCGCCGTGATGAAGTCGCGTCGGGTGAAGGCTGTTGACATGTCGTATCCTGCGAAGCGGCCGCGAGTCAGCACGTTCAGACCCGGTCGAGGAAGTTGGCGAGGACGAACACGTTGCGCGATCGGAACGGCACGGGGCTCTCGACGAGCGCCGCGGCCTTGAGGTTCTCGTAACCGGAGACGAACCAAGGCTGATCGAGTGGCCCGACTCCCTGGGTCCATTGCGGGGCGTCGGCGCCGCACTCCGCCGCCAGCGTCTCGGCGACCCCTGCCAGCAGGGCGCGAAGGCGCGCCGGCAACTCCGCCGACGGCGGCGTCTCCAACTCGGCCGCCGACCGGGAGCGACACACCGCGTCGACACTGTCCATCAGGTGGCGGCGCCACGACTGTTCCCCATCCTCGAGCATGCGGACGGACGCGCAGAACAGCGAGCCCGGCGGTTCCAGCAGCACGCGAGACACCGCGCGCCTGACGCTGCTACGCGGCAATCCGAACGCCTGGGCGACGTGTTCCAGGCTCGACACGCGGGCATCGTGCTCGGGCGACTCGAGCAGTTGCACTCCCCGGAACGACAGTCCCGCCCGCTGCGCGAGGGCGCGCTGCGACAGCCCGCGCCGGCCGCGGATCGTGCGAAGCAACTCCATGGGCCGAGGATAGACGACTAACTATGCTGAGTCAACGCCGGCGGGCTGCGGCTCCCGGAAGAGACCGGCCGAAGGAAATACTTGTCCACGATCCAGTGCCGACGGCCGGCCGGCAGGGTCGGGAGCCGTCGAGCCCGTTGGTTTCACTGTGATCCGAGCATTTCCTGAAACTGCTTGAATCGGCGCTCAAGGAACCGACGATCGGGCCAGTCTTCCCGAGCCTGCGGAAGCTTGAGCAGTGCTCCATCGATGCCCTTGATGTTCGCCAGCAGGTCGCCGTCCTGTTGCTCCTGTAACGGGGACGCCACGTGGACTCGATAGTCGGGATCGACGCCGATCAAGTGAGAATCGAATGCGACATGGTGCAGGGCCGACATGCAGATGCCGTTCCGAATCGAGGGTAGGCCTCCATCCGCATCGGGTACGATATGAGCCCCGACCAGCAGCTCGCGTACCGGCAGTCCACTGAACGCGCATCTCCAGCGGTACGCTGCCTTCGTGCGCGCGCTGAACCACGCTTGGTGGTTCCTGGTGCGCGCCGTGATCAGGGAGTATGAAGCTTCGATAGTCTCTCGCACGGCCCTTGCCGGGCTCACCTCTCGGGCGACCGCGAAGTCGGCCGTTGCCAGCAGAACGTATCCTGCCTCCTGTCGGAAGTCCTCAACCCAAACCGGAAATATCGGTTGGTACACCGCTGGCGAGATGCCCATGAAATAGATGAGCGGTGCGCCCCGTCGCATCGCAGCCCGGAGCGCGCGGTTGGTTGGATCCTCTCGCCCACCGCGCGAAAGATCATAACGAACCAGACCAGTCGCGTCGTCCAGGTTTGCCGCATTGAAGCTCTGATCGCGATACCACGGCGACCGGCCGGACCGCGGCACGGTCGTCTTGATGCTGAGAGCGGCGCTCATCTGGCGTGGCTTGAAGATCCCCTTCGCCCGATTGGCGAACAACACTGTCTCGCCGCCGGCTTGGAAGCCGTCACGGATCGCCTCCCACGGAATCTGTCCGTCCCGCTGCCGCGAGAGTTTCTCGATGGCGACGAACGCTGCGACACGAATGCTTCGATCAGGGTCCATCGCCGCACTCCGACCAGCGTTGGCAACAATCGTTGATTCCATTGTCGGCTTCCATCAGGGCAACGGCGTCCCCGGGACGATGCCGTGCAGCAGCTCGGTCACGGGCAGGCACAGGATGCCGTCGATCTGCAGGCGTTCGTCTCCGAGATAGGCCAGCCGGGCCTGCGCTTCGGGGTAGTCCCGTGCGAAGCTCTTCAGGGACCTGAGGTCTGCCGGCCGGATGCGCGCGGCATGCTTGACCTCGAGGGCCCAGAACACGTCGCGGCCGTAGAGCACGAAGTCGACCTCGCTGCCGGCCCGCGTGCGCCAGAACGCGAGCGTGGCGGCGGCTCCGGAATAGTCGACCCACGCCCGCAGGTGCTGCGCGACCAGTCCTTCGAGCGCCGCGCCGCGGGCCTCCTCCGGGCGATCCAGCGGCCCCGCCGGGCGCAGCGACCGAAACACGCCGGCGTCGGCGAAGAAGAACTTCGGATGGGTCGTGGCCTGCCGGCGCGCGCGGCGGGCGAATACCGGAAGCCGGAACGCCAGCAGCAGATCTTCCACGATCTCGATGAACCCCTCGACCGTCTTGCGTCGCACCGCGCACTCTCGCGCCACCTCGCTGGTATTGAGCACGGCCGCGTGCGAGAAGCTGATGGCTTCGAGAAACCGGTGGAATGCGCCCAGATCGCGGACCAGCCCCTCCGTCTGGACCTCCTGTTGGACGTACAGCCCCGCGTACGCGCTCAACGTGTCGGCGGAATCGTCGGCGTCCCAGATCAACGGCAGCAGTCCCTGGTCGAGGGCCGCCGCCAGGTCGAAGCGCGGGCCGAGCTCGGCAGCCATGAACGGGTGCATCGACCGCACGACAGCCCGGCCGGCGAGGAGATCGACACCGGCCCGCTTGAGCTTGCGCGCGCTCGATCCGGTGAGCACGAAACGCGGGCTGCCCGGCTCCTCCATCAGTTGGTGGACGACGGTGAGCAGCTCGGGAACCCGCTGAACTTCGTCGATCACGATGTCGGCCGCGCCGGGCGCCGCCGCCAGCTCACGCAGCCGCTCCGGCCGCGCCGCGTACTGCCGCTGCTGCGCCGGCGCCAGCAGATCGACCCGCACGGCCTTCGGGAACGCCGCCTGCAGCCACGTGCTCTTGCCGGTGCCTCGCGGGCCGAACAGGAAGAAGTGTCCCCGGGGCGGGCGAAAAAATGCCCTCTCTATCGCCACAATGAGAGCAATTATGGCATTTCCGACCACCATTTGCCGTTCTTGGAAAGGCCAAGCCGAACCGCAATCACGCCGACCGGGACGGATCGTGCGGCAAGTTGCACGACAATGCGCGCATGGGTACGAACCTGGCGATCATTCCCGGCAACGCGAGCACGACCGCCCGACCAAGTGACTGTTTTGACTGGATTTAAGGCCCAACAGAAAACCCGTGTCCCACGCTGTAACCCCACGCCGTCAGGAACGCGCCGCACGCGCCGTCGCCCGCCGCTTGCTCGGTGCTTCGGAACGAACATCAGCCAATTTCAACCGTACCACACCGTCGCCTCGAGGCGCCCGCGCCGGGTCCATCCGCCGGGTCACGGAGTGGTCGCCGCCGTCTCGGAGACCCGCGGAACCGCGGCCTGACGCGGGCGGACCCGCCATCCACGCCTGGTCGACGGCTCACGCTGGCGTGTGGTACCGGCCGGAGCCGCCCGACAGGCCTCGGCCCCGCCAAATGCAGTAGACGGCGGGAAACACGAGAAGAACGACGAGGGCCGTCGTCACCACGCCGCCCACCATGGGCGCCGCGATCCGCTTCATGACGTCGGCGCCGGTGCCGGTGCTCCACATGATGGGAAGCAGACCGAGGGTGGTCGTGGCGCTCAGCATCACCACCGGCCGGACGCGGCGGGCCGCGCCTTCGAACACCGCCTGCCGAAGCTCGTCGGGCGTCTTCAGACGCCCCTCCGCGCGGGCGGCGTCGCAGGCGCGGTCCAGGTACAGGAGCATCACCACGCCGGTCTCCGCGCTGAGGCCGGCCAGTGCGATGATGCCCACCCAGACCGCGATGCTCAGGTTGTAGTCGAGCGCGTACAGCAGCCAGAAAGCCCCGATCAGCGACAGGGGAACGGCCGAGAGCACGATGAGGGTCCTGGCGGCCGAGCGCGTGCTGGCGTAGATCGTCAGGAAGATCGACAGCAGGGTGAGCGGCACGACGAGCTGCAGGCGTTCCTGGGCGCGCACCATGTACTCGTACTGCCCGCTCCATCCGAGGCTGTAGCCGGTGGGAATCTCGACCTGCGCGGCGACCGCCTGCCGGGCGCGCTCGACGTAGGTCCCGACGTCGACGTCCTCGATGTCGACGTAGACCCAGGCGTTCGGCCGCGCCTGCTCGCTCTTGATGGCCGGCGGTCCCTTGGCAAAGGACATGGTCGCGAGGTGGCCGAGCGGAATCTGCTGGCGGGTCGGGGTCTGGACGAGGATGTCCCGCAGCGCCGCGGGGTTCTCGCGCAGGTCCCGGCTGTAGCGCAGGTTGACCGGGTAGCGCTCGAGTCCCTCGACCGTGGTCGTGATGTTGGTGCCGCCGATCGCCGACTGGATGACGTCCTGCACGTCGCCGACCGTCAACCCGTAACGGGCGATCTCGTCCCGCCGCACCGAGAAGTTCAGGTAGTTCCCGCCCATCACCCGCTCCGAGTACGCCGATCGCGTCCCCGGCAGCCGGCGCACCACCGCCTCGACCTCGCGGCCGACCTCCTCCAGCACCGTCAGGTCGGGCCCCGAGATCTTGATGCCCACCGGGGTCTTGATGCCGGTCGACAGCATGTCGATGCGGGTCTTGATGGGCATGGTCCACGCGTTGGTGACGCCCGGGAACCGGATAGCGCGGTTCATCTCGGCGGTCAGGCGCTCGGGGGTCATGCCCGGCCGCCAGGCGTCCTCCGGCTTGAGGCGGATCGTCGTCTCGAGCATGCTCAGCGGCGCCGGATCGGTCGCGGTGTCGGCGCGGCCGACCTTGCCGAACACCAGCTCCACCTCGGGGAAGGTCCGCAGAATCCGGTCGGTCTGCTGCACGATCTCGCGGGCCTTGGTTATCGACACGCCCGGCAGGGTCGTCGGCATGTACAGCAGGTCGCCCTCCCAGAGCGGCGGCATGAACTCGGAGCCCAGCCGTGAGTACGGCGCCGCGGTCGCGCCCAGCACCACGAGAGTCATGACGATGACCCCCCAGCGCCAGGCCAGCGCCCGCCGCAGCACCGGCCGGTACAGCGCCAGGAGCAGCCGCGTGATCGGGTTGGCGCGCGCCGGCAGGATGCGGCCGCGAATCCAGTAGCCCACCAGCACCGGCACGAGCGTGATGGACAGGAGGGCGGAGGCGGCCATGGCGTAGGTCTTGGTGTACGCGAGCGGCTTGAACAGCCTGCCTTCCTGCGCCTCCAGCGTGAAGATCGGGGCGAAGGAAATCGTGATCACCAGCAGCGCGAAGAACAGGGTCGGACCGACCTCGGTGGCCGCGCGGGTGACGATCTGCCAGTGAGGCAGGCGATCCCGGTCGCGCTCGAGATGGCGGTGCGCGTTCTCGACCATCACGATCGCCGCGTCCACCATCGCGCCGATGGCGATGGCGATGCCCCCCAGCGACATGATGTTGGCGTTGAAGCCCTGCAGGTACATCACGATGACGGCCATCAGCACCGCCAGCGGCAGAGTCAGCGCCGCCACCAGCGCCGACCGCACGTGCAGCAGGAAGACGGCGCACACGAGCGCGACGATCGCCATCTCTTCGAGCAGCTTCTCCTGCAACGTGTCTATCGAGCGCTCGATCAGCGCGGTTCGGTCGTAGACCGTGACGATCTCCACCCCTTCCGGCAGCCCCGGCTCCAGCTCGGCCAGACGTGCCTTGACCCGCTCGACCACGTCGTGCACGTTGGCGCCGGAGCGCACGATGACGATGCCGCCGACCACCTCGCCGTCGCCGTTCAGCTCGACCAGCCCTCGGCGGATGTCCGGCCCTATCTGCACGGTGGCGACGTCCTGGACCGAGATCGGCGTGCCGGACTCGTCCACCCCCAGCACGACGCGCCTCACGTCGTCGATTCCCTGGATGTACCCCAGGCCCCGCACCATGAACTCGGCCTCGGCCATCTCCAGCACCCGTCCGCCGACGTCGTTGTTGCTCCGTTGCACGGCGTTCCGAATGCGCGACAGCGGGATGTCGTAGGCGCGCAGGCGGTTCGGGTCGACGGTGATCTGGTACTGCTTGACGAAGCCTCCGATGCTGGCGACCTCGGACACCCCCTGCACCGCGGTCAGCTCGTACTTGAGGAACCAGTCCTGGAGCGACCGGAGCTCGGCGAGGTCGACGTCGTCCGAGCGGAGTGCGTACTGGTAGGCCCAGCCGACGCCGGTGGCATCCGGGCCCAGGGTCGGGGTGACGCCCGCGGGCAACCGCCCGCCGGCGTAGTTGAGGTACTCGAGGACCCGGCTGCGCGCCCAGTAGAGATCGGTGCCGTCCTCGAAGATCACGTAGACGAACGAGACGCCGAAGAACGAGTAGCCGCGGACCACCGTGGCGGAAGGCACGGCGAGCATCTGCGTGGTGATGGGATAGGTCACCTGGTCCTCGACGACCTGCGGGGCCTGTCCCGGATAGTCGGTGAAGACGATCACCTGCACGTCCGACAGGTCCGGCAGCGCGTCGAGGGGCGTCGCGCGCAGCGCGTAGATCCCGCCGAACGCGATGGACACCGCACCGAGGACGACGAAGAAGCGGTTGGCGATCGACCACTCGATGACCCTGGTGAGCATCGGTCTTCTCCCGGTCGTCAGTGCCGGTGGCCGGCCGGCGGCGCCGGCATGTCACCCTGTTCGCCGGCCGTCGACGGCGTGGGTTCCGAGTCCTCCCGGGGCTCCGCGGGCATACCCGGCGCGGCTGGTTCGCCGGCCGGTGGCGGGGGCTCTGCTGCGCCGTGCCGGGGCTCTGCCGGCATGGCGTTGCCCGAGTCCAGCATGCGGATGGCCTGCGTGAGGTTGCTCTCGGAGTCGATCAGGAACTGCGCCGACACGACCACCGTGTCTCCGTCCTCTACGCCGTCCACCACCTCCCACACGCCGCCGCCGTACCGGCCGAGGGTGACGGCGACGACCTGGAACGTGCCCGCCGACCGCTCGAGGACCGCGAGATCGCGGATGCCGCCGCGGATCACGGCTTCCTCCGGTACCGCGAGCGCGTTGCGCGCCACCGGCACGTCGAACGTCACGTTGGCGTACATTCCCGCGCGCAGCCTCAGGTCGGGGTTCTCCAGCTCGATCGAGACGGTCATCGTGCGGGTCTGCTCGTCGAAGTGCGGATACAGGTACCGGACGAATCCCGTGTAGGGCCGTCCGGGCAGGTAGGGAAGCTCGACGCGCGCGCGCTGGCCGACACGCATCGCCTCGACCTGGTGCTCGAAGACCTCGACGTCCACCCAGATGGTC
Organism: Vicinamibacterales bacterium; assembly: GCA_965206705.1. Taxonomy (GTDB): domain Bacteria; phylum Acidobacteriota; class Vicinamibacteria; order Vicinamibacterales; family UBA8438; genus JAJEEA01. The sequence goes on from CBDBKJ010000006.1 coordinate 822,601, forward strand.
GTCAGATCGGCCATCTTGTAGAGGTTCATGCCGGCCCGGACGTACATCCCGTCGAGCGCCTGATCCATCTTCTCGACGACGACGCCGGTGACCGGGGACAGGACCGACAGCGTGCGTCGCGGCGTCCGCTCGCCCTCCAGCGTCTCGATCTGCTCGTCGGTGATGTCCCAGGAGCGAAGCCGCGCGCGCGACGATGCGACGAGAGAGCGCGCCCGCTCGGCGATCGCGGGGTACTCCGACGTCTCGAGCCGCGCGGCGTAGTCGACCGCCTGCAGGTACTCCATCTGGGTGGTCACGAGCTGCGGGCTGTAGATGTCGAACAGGACCTGTCCCGCTTCGACCGTCTCGCCGAGGTAGTTCACCGCCACGTTCTCGATCCAGCCGTCGTACTTCGTGTTCACCCAGGCGATCTGCCGGTCGTTGTGGGCGAGTGTGCCGACGGTGCGAATGGTCTGCGCGATATCGCGCCGGACGACCGGCCCGGTGCGAACGCCGATGCTCTGCACGAAACCCGGGTCGAGCCGTACCGTGCCCGGCGGCAGGCTCTCGGTCCCGCTCGCGTAGACGGGCACGAGCTCCATGCCCATCGGCGACCGGCCGGGTCGGTCCGACGTGAAGGTCGGGTCCATCGGCGCGCGCCAGTACAGAATCTGCCGGTCGTCGCCGGCGTCCGGCGCGGCGGCCGGCCCACTCATGACGGGGGCGGGGGCCTCGCGAAACGCGGAGACGAGGCGGGAAGGCCACTGCCAACCGGCAGGGTTGACACTCACCAGCGCCGTGACCGCGATGCCCAGTCCGAAACTCGCGACACTGAACGCGACCGCCTGTTTCATGGCGTCCTCCGGCTGCGCGGTACGCGCGTGCCGATTGCCCTTTCGAGGTCGGTGAGCGCGATGAGAAGATCGGAGAGGTAACGCGCGCGCGTGGAACGAACGTCGATCAGCGTCCGCTCGCTGTCGAGCAGCTCGAGCACGCCGAGCTGACCCGTCTCGTACGCGGTCTCCGTGGCTCGGAGCGCCTCCTCGGTCTGTGCAATCAACACGTCGTCCAGCAGATCGATTTGCCGATCCATTGCCTCGAAGCGGACAACTGCCTCCTGAACCGCCATCTCCATGGCGTTCCGGGCCGCCGCCCGGTGCTGGGTTCGCGCCCGCAGCTCGTCGGCCGCCTGCTCGACGCCCGCGCGGTACTTCGCGCTCCAGAGCGGGAGCGAGACTGCCAACGAGACCGTGAGCGCGTTCCTGCCGTCGTCCAGCGGCGGCGGGAGGCCGGCGAAAACGTCCCGGCGGCCGACGTTCGTTACCCCAACGCTCGCGGTGAAGCCCGGCCGCGCGTTCTTCCGCGCCAGCTCCACCGCCTCCTCGCTGCCCTGGATGAGCGCGGTTGCCGCCCGAAGCTCGTGACGGTTCCGGTCGCCGAGCAGGTAGAGCCGTTCGCGGTCGACCTCGACGACCGGCCGCGCCAGAGGCGCCACGACCGGCACCGCCTCCTCCGCGGGCCGGTCGCGCAGGGTGTTCAGGTGTGCCGCCCGCGTCGCGCGCTGCCAGTCCAGGAGGTGCCGCCGGTCGACCACCCTGGTGATCTCCGCCTGCAGCCGGATCACCGCCTGCTGCAGGCCCTGCCCCGTCGCGTAACGGGCACTGGCCAGCGCCTCGTAGTGCTCCAGCAGCGATTGTTCCTCGCCGGCGAGCCCGAGCACGGCGTCCACGTAGCCGAGGTCGTAGAACGCCTCCTTGACCTGCGCGACGACATCTCGCCGGGCTGCCTCGTAGAGGTGATACCGGGCCGTCGCTTCCTGCAGCGCAACCCGGCCCCGCAGCTCCAGCGTGCCGAACCAGGGGAACGCCTGGGTCAGCGTCACGCTGTTGAGCTGCGGACCGACCCGGGTCTCCACGCTGCGCAGGGCCTGGGTGAAGCTCAGGACCGGGTCGGGCAGCGCGGTGGCCTGGGGCACGCGTTGCCGGGCCGCGCGGTAGCGCGCGCGGGACTCGAGGACCGTCGGATTGCGCTCCACCGCCTCCGCGACGTACGCGCGCAGAGCCGGCGCGACGGCGTAGAAGTCGACCGTCTCCTCCGCCGGTGTCGTCTGCGCGGCGGCGAGCGTCGAGACGAAACTGGCGGCAGCCAGGCCGGCGACCAATCGCCGGACGCATACTGCGTGCATGTGACCGTCTCCCCTGTCTGCGTCGTGCGGGACGCGCCGGAGGTGTCCCCGCGAACCCGGCGGCAGGTCACTTCAGGCGTGCGCGGTGCATCGTGCACCGGCGCGCAATCCATGCCGCTCGAGTCCGGCGGAACCCAAGGAGGAAACGACGCCAGAAAACGGTCAGATCAGAAACGAGGCGTGTTGCAGGAAGAGTGGCAACGTCGGGGGCCGCGCCCTGAGCGGCGCGGTGCCGGGGTCGATGCTGCGGACCGGCGACGGTTCATACGCAACCGGGGATGGCATGCCCGCATCGGTCTCCGGCGCCGTTCGCAACGACGCCTTGGCCACGACGGTGGCGCAACACGTGAACGCCGCCGACGTGTCGCCGTGGTGGTCCTGGCCGGGCCGGTCGTGACAGCTCGACGCAGCCGGCATCGCCGCTACCGTGACCATCAGGGGACACGCGAAGACCACCGCCAGCAGAACGAGAGCGGCGCCGATCCTGAGCGCTGGCCACCATGCGGTCATGAGCACGCTCATGTTCGCACATCGCGTGGGGATTTGCACGAACCCGATCGCGGTGCGGGCGGCGAGCACCGATTCTCTCGGCGCCCGCGACCGGCTTCAACCCGGTCGACCCTCGTCGCCGGGAACGGCAGCGCCTCGGGCCTGCAGCGGGAGCGGAGCTGGCGTTGAGCCGCTACGCCTCACCGCGACTCGGCCATCTCGTCCGCCCGCGCGCCAGCGAGAATCCCCTCCATGCCGTAGTTGCCCTCGTGGCAGGCGAACTCGTACAGATCGCCCTCGATCGGCGTCATCGTGATCGAGGCGGTCCACGGCCGGTCGTAGGTGGCCGGGTCCGAGACGGTGTACTCGTACCCCAGCGCGCCCGCGCCGGTGCGCGTGAACCGCTCGACCAGGTGCAGGCCGTCGGCCGATCCCTGGTAGGCCGCCTTGCCGTTGAAATTCGTCGTCTCGACCACCAGCGTGTCGTCTTCCCACCGGCCGCGCGAATCGCCCATCCACTGCCGGATGGCGCCGGCGATCGGCGAGCGGCCGTCCATCGGGATGATGCGCGCATCGTGGATCTGCTCGGTCCAGACCACGACGTAGCCGGGCGTCTGGATGAGCCGCAGGTGGTTGTTGTAGCCGCCGGCGGACATCGGCGGGCCCGCCTTGGTGTGATGCACGCAGCGCTCGCCCGGGCTACGGTCTTCCGGACCGTGGGCGGGACGGCCGAGCAGCGCCCGGCGGGCGTTCAACCGTTGGCGCCCCTCCGGGGTGAAGGGAATGCGCCCCTCCGGCGGATCGACGATCAGCGCCGTGCGCCCGGTCGACTCGCCGCGGTCGAACCAGAACGCGTTGTAGGCGCCGGGATCGCCCGGGGGCGGCGGCTGGTCGCCGCGCGTCAGCGCCTCGGCGTTCAAGGCGACCACTTCCTCCGCCGTCAGGCGTTCGCGCCCCGCATGGCTCACGGCCCGCTCCAGGGGCGTGAGCGTCGCGAACGACCAGACGCCTTGCAGGTCCGGATCGCCCCACGTCGTGTAGGACAGGGTCCAGTCTTCTACCGCCGTGTCCTGCGGCTGGGCGGCCGAGCCCGCCGGCGCCAGCCACGTCAACGCCACCGCCATGCACAACACCGCGAGACGTCTTCCGTTCATCTGTCACCTCCCGGGGAGTAACTCAGTCTCACCGTCAACCCCGCGCGTGTCAAGGTTGCCGGCCGCCGCGCAGCGCTCCCGCAACCCCGCCGCCGACGACCGCGTATCAAGGATACCGGCCCGGCGAGAGCAGTGCCGGGAACCCGCCGGCCTTCCCGCCGCGGACTGGCGGTCGGGATACAATCAGCCGCCGTCAGGAGACGTTTCGGAACAACGCCAATGACCGCAACTCACGCGTACGACACAATCGCCGAGAACTACCGCGAATCGAAGTGGCTGCTCTTCCGCCACTACGTCGAGCGCTATACGCTCGTCGAGCTGCTGGGCGACCTGCGTGATCGGAAGGTGCTGGACCTGGCCTGCGGCGAGGGCGTGTACGCACGTCAGTTCAAGCGCTCCGGCGCATCCGAGGTGACCGGCGTCGATGTTTCCGAGCGGATGATCGCCCTGGCGGAGGCAGACGAACGCAAGGAGCCGCTGGGCTGCCGCTACGTCTGTCAGGATGCTGCCACGTTCACGCCAGAGGCGCCGGTCGACGTCGTTACCGCGATCTATCTGCTGAACTACGCCCGAACCCGGGCCGAACTCGACCGCTTCTACCGCGCCTGTCACCGCGCGCTGCGGCCGGGCGGCCGCCTCGTCGGTTTCAACGACAACGTCCGGCGCCCGTCGGGGCCGGGGATCTCGCTGGCGAAGTACGGGTTCGAAAAGACCTGTCCGCACCCACCGCGCGAAGGCGACGTCATCCGTTACCGGATGACCAACCACGACGGCCACGTGTTCGAGTTCGAGAACTATTATCTCGAGCCGGCCACCTACGAAGCGGCGGCGCGCGAGGCCGGGTTCGACGATTTCCGTTGGGTCGATGCGATGCTCGAACCGTCTGAGCGCGGCGATTCCTACTGGGACGACTTCATGAGCCACGCACCGCTGACCGCCTTTGCGGCGACGCGACCGCAGGAGTCCGCGCCGCGGCTACCCGGCCAAGGATCACCGCTTCCGGCACCGCCACGGTGAACCCCATCGGAGAAGAGTGCGGGACGCCGCCGAGCGCCGGCCCAGGGCGGGGACCGCGAACGCCCTCGACCGGCGGATGAGCGTCCCTACTGCCCGGACAACGCGAACGCCACCAGGCGCGGACCCCCGCCGATGGTCAGCGCGATGTACTGCCGCCCGTCGACCATATAGGTCATCGGGGTGCCGATGGCTCCGCTCGGCAGGTCGACCGACCCGACGATCTGCCCGCTGGCCTTGTCGCGCGCGACGAGCCGCGGCCCGTCCCCGGTCCCCCCGGCGGTCAGGGCGCTGACGAGCAGGGTCTTCGTCACCACCGGCCCGCCGCGCCCGTCGCCGCCCAGCGGCGGCAGGTCGAGGTCGCGCAGCCGCGGGTGGTTCCGCAGACGGTCGCCGTCGCCGTTGGGCTGCATCCAGGCGGTGTCGCCGGCGTTCAGGTCGACCGCGGTCATCCGCGAGTAGGGCGGCTTGAACAGCGGCAGCCCCTGCGGCATCCTCGGCTGCCGGCCGCCGCCGAATGCGCCCTGGGTGAACCGCATCGTGCCGCCGTCGGCCGGGTCCGGCGCATAGAAGTGCAGCACCGAGAACCGGTTCTGCGACGGGACGTAGAGAATGCCGGTCTCGGGGTCGACCCCGGCCCCGCCCCAGTTGGCGCCGCCGTCGATGGCCGGGCGCTGGATGGTGCCCTGGGGGCCGCCCTCGACGGTTCGCAGCGGCGGCGTGAAGATGGGACCGAGCTTGAAGTCCTCGACCGCCTCCAGCGCCATCGCCCGGATCTCGGGGGTGAAGTCCACCAGATCGTCGATGGTCACGCCCTGATACTCGAACGGCGGCGGTCTGGTCGGAAACGGCTGTGTCAGCGACGGCACCTCGCCCGGCAGGTTGGTCTCCTGCGGCACCGGGCGTTCCTCGATCGGCCACACCGGGTCGCCGGTGACCCGGTCGAACAGATAGGTGAAGCCCTGCTTGCTGACCTGGGCCAGCGCGCGGACGTCGCGTCCCTCGACGGTGATGTCGATCAGGTTGGGATGGGTGGGAAAGTCCCAGTCCCAGAGGCCATGGTGCACCGCCTGGAAGTGCCAGACGCGCTGGCCGGTCTCGACGTCGACGGCGATGATCGACTCCGAGAACAGGTTGTCGCCCGGCCGGTGGCCGCCGTAGTAGTCGTTGGTGACGGTGCCGGTCGGCAGATACACGTAGCCCAGCTCGTTGTCGCCCGCCAGCATCGACCAGACGTTGCCGTTGCCCGAGTAGCGCCACGATTCGTTCAGCCAGGTGTCGGAGCCGAACTCGTCAGCGCTGTTCGGCACGGTGTGGAAGTCCCACTCGTGCTCGCCCGTACGTACGTTCCAGGCCCGTACCCACCCCGGCGGCGCCTCCCTGGTAATCCGGACGTCCGCGATCTGGGAACCGTGGATGACGCGGTCGCGGACCACGATGGGCGGCGAGTTGATGGCGTAGAGCATGGCGTTCAGGTAGTCGCGCGCCGCGCGGTCGACCCGCGGGATGCCGACCATGGCGTCCACCCTGCCGCTGCCGTCCGGTCCGAAGTCGGCGCACGGCCGCCCCGATTTCGCCTCGACGCACACGAGATAGCCGGCGCCGGTGCCCCAGAAGATCCGCTCGTCCCCCTCGCCGTCGGTCCAGTAGGCGACCCCGCGCTGGGTCCACGGGGCGCTCATCGAAGGGGTGCCTTCCTCGTAGGTCTTCGGGTTGAACACCCAGAGGGTCTCCCCGGTCGTCGCATCGACGGCGACGCCCTGCGAGAGCGGCGTATTGAAGTAGAGGACCCCGCCCACCATCAGCGGCGTCGCCTGCAGCCGGGACGGGTTCGGCGATTGTCCCTCCCGATACAGGTTCGGCGTATCGGCGACGAGCGAGGCGACGACGTCGTCGAGCGGTCCGTACCACTCGCCGCCGTCCGGCGACGAGCGGCTCACGAAGCGGTCGACCGAGGTCCATTCCCAGGCGACTTCGAGCCGGCTGAAGTTGCCGGCGTCGATCTGGTCCAGCGGGGAGTACTTCTGGCCGGCGATGTTGCCGGCGTAGCTGCGCCACTCGCCCTCTTCGGTGCCGTAGCTCTGCCAGGGGCCCGCCGACTGCGCGCGCGCGACTCCGGCGCCGGATACCGCCAGCAGGGTGACGACGAGCGCGGCGGCGAGCGGGCACCGTATGCGAGACATGCTGTGAGCTCCGGCTTGTGTCGGGTTGGTGCGGTGGCGGCCGGCCTGGCCGACCTGTCGATTGACGCCCGTCAGGCCAGCAGGTCGTCGACGACGAGACCGGCCACGTCGGTGAGCCGGAAGTCGCGTCCCTGGTTCTGGTAGGTCAGGCGTTCGTGGTCGAGGCCGAGGAGATGCAGGATGGTCGCGTGCAGATCGTGGATGTGCACCTTGTTCTCGATGGCGTAGTAGCCGTAGTCGTCGGTGCGGCCGTGGCTGTGGCCCGGCTTCACGCCGCCGCCGGCCATGAACATGGTGTAGCCGTGGGGGTTGTGGTCGCGGCCGTTGCGGGCGCCCGCCTCGGCCCCCGGCGTGCGTCCGAACTCGCCGCCCCACAGCACCAGGGTCTCGTCGAGCAGGCCCCGTGACTTGAGGTCGGCAATCAGCCCGGCCACCGGCCTGTCGATCTCGGCGCAGCTTCGAGGCAGCCCCGTGATCAGCCCGGAGTGGTGGTCCCACTTCGTGTCGGGCCCATGGGTGGCCTGCACGAACCGCACCCCCGACTCGGAGAAGCGCCGCGCGAGGAGGCAGCGCAGGCCGAAGTCGCCCGTGACCGGGTCGTCGAGGCCGTAGAGCCGCCGGGTGGCCTCGGACTCGCCCGCGACGCTCATCAGCTCGGGCGCCTCGGTCTGCATCCGGAACGCGAGCTCGTACGACTCGATCCGGCCCTCGAGGGCGAGGTCGGGCCCCGTCGATTCGAGCTGGCGGCGCTGCCAGCGCTGGAGCAGGTCGACCTCGGCCCGTTGCACGGCAGGGCTGACCGCCTGGTTCTCGAGGAAGTCGATGGTGGCCTCGGCGGTGTTCATCCGCGTGTTGCCGATCGCGGTGCCGTTGTAGGCGGCCGGGAGGAACGCGGCCGAGTAGTTCTGCACGCCGCCGTGCTGATACGACGGACAGATGGTGACGAAGGCGGGGAGGTTCTCGTTCTCGGTCCCGAGCCCGTACGAGACCCACGACCCCATCGACGGCCGCACGAAGCGGTCGCTGCCCGTGTTCATGGCCAGGATGGCGCCGCCGTGGGCGGCGTTGGTGCCGTACATCGAACGCACGAAGCAGAGGTCGTCGGCCAACCCCGCGAGGTGGGGCAGCAGCTCGCTCACCCACGCGCCCGACTGCCCGCGCTGCCTGAACTCCCAGGGGCTCTTGAAGAGGTTGCCGGTCTCGTTGAACTGCACGTCGGGCTTGGCGAACGGGAGCGGCTTGTTGTCGTCGCGGACGAGCAGCGGCTTGTACTCGAACAGGTCGTGCTGCGACGGGCCGCCGTGCATGTGCAGGAAGATGATGCGCTTGGCGCGGGGCACGAAGTGGGGCGCCCTCGGGGCCAGCGGATTGTCCTGCGCGGCCAGCAGGTCCTGTTCGAGCAGCGACGACAGGGCCAGTCCCCCGAAGCCGCAGCCGCAGGCGCGGAGCATGTCCCGGCGGGTCACCGGCGGTGCCTGGTAGTGGGGATGGCGCATCGGTTCTCCCGATGTGGGGCCGGCAGCCGTGGTGAAGCCCCGCCACTCTCGGCGCAACGAGGGGTTCCACCACGGGCTGCCGGCCTCACGTCTGCATGGACAGCCTCAGTCGACGTAGATGAACTCGCTCGCGCCCAGGATGACGTGGCACAGGCGCGTCCAGGCGAAGCGCTCCTCCCCGCCGCCGGGCGCGGTCTCGCGCATGTCGGCGAGGAAGGCCAGGCTCTCCTCGACCTCGACGTCGGTGGCCGGCCGCCCGTAGGCCTCGACGAACGCCCTCTCGACCCGCGCCGCCTCGCCCGCCGCCGGCATCGCGAGCAGCCGCTCGGCGAACTCGCCCGCCCGCTGCTCGACGAACGCGCTGTTCATCATCAGCAGCGCCTGGGACGGCACCACCGTCGCGGGACGGGCGCCGACCGAATCGCTGGCGTTGCCGAAGTCGAAGCCGGCGAAGATGTCGTAGATGGCGTTGCGCACCACCGGCATGTAGACCGAGCGGCGGGGCGCCCCGTAGAAGTCGAACCGCCCGAACGTGTTGCCCTCGCTGAAGACGTAGCCGCGCGGGTTGTACTCCTCCACGCGGCCCCCCATCGTCAGGTCGAGGGTGCCCGCCAGCTGCAGCAACGCGTCGCGGATCGGCTCGACCTCGAGCCGCCGGCGGCTCATCCGCCAGTGCAGCAGGTTGCCCTCGTCGACCGCCGCGTTCGCTTCGTCGTAGCCGGCGCCGAGCCGGTAGGTGCTGGACAGGAGAATCTCGCGGTGCAGCGCCTTGACCGACCAGCCGCCGTCGATGAACCGCCGCGCCAGCCAGTCGAGCAGCTCGGGATGGGTGGGGGCCGAGCCGGTGGTGCCGAAGTTGCTCGGCGTGTCGACGAGGCCGCGCCCGAAGTGCCAGTGCCAGATGCGGTTGGCCATGACCCGCGCCGTGAGCGGGTGCTCGGGGTCGGTGATCCAGCCGGCCAGCTCGAGCCGCCCGCTCGAATCGGCGGGGACCGGCGGCGGCGGCACGATGTGATCGGTGACGCGGAGGAACCCTCGCGGCTGCGGGCTCTCGGCGAGGTTCAGATGACTGCCGCGGATGTGGACGGGGAGATCGACGATCTCGCCCTCCTCGACCGACATGGCGTAGGGGGGCTCGGGCGGCGAGGCCGCCTCGCGTTCCTCGACGACGGCCCGCAGCCGGGCGAGCTCGGCGACTGCGTCGGCGGGATAGAGCGCTTCCTCCGCCGCCTGGTCGAGGCAGAGGATGCACAGCCGGCCGCCGTAGACGAGCCGGCGCAGCTCTTCCTGCTCGCGGGGGAGCCTGAAGTCGCCGGGGGTGAGGTCGTCCGGGTCCTCGAGGCCCAGCCGCTGGAGGTGCTCGTCCCAGGCGATCTCGATCACCGCGAACAGGCTGGCGTAGCGCCAGGCGACCTCGTCGAGGCTCCCGGGCGCGGGCCCCCGGACCAGGCTCCGGGTCAGCGGCGCGATCAGGACCTTCTCGGAGGCGATCTGCGCGCGCAGCTCGTCGGTCACTTCGCGATAGCGTGCCGCGGGCGCCGCCGCGTAGGCGTTCCAGATCTGGAAGACGACGCTCGGGTTGGCCGCGTCGCCCTGTACCGGGGGACCCTCGCGATAGCGGAAGAAGGCCCGGACCCAGCGCTCGATCACCGCCGCTTCGAGGCCGTCGCGGCTGGCGATTCCGGCGATCTCCGCCGCCCCCCGACGCTGGGTCGCCTCGTCGCCGCCCCAGGCGGGGTAGGCTTCTTCCGCGGCCAGGAGATAGCCGGCCAGCGCCTGCCGCCGCGGCTGCCGCAGGATGTCGTTCTGCCCGTCGACGAGATCGTCGACCGCCTGCTGCGCCTCTTCGACCTGTTCCTGCGCCGCCTCGTACCGGGCCACCGTCGCTTCATCGGCGAGGGGCCGCTCGACCCACCGCATGCGTTCGCCGCCCATCGTCGTGGTCGAGCGCATGATGCCGGCCAGCGCGTAGTAGTCGGCGGTCGGAATCGGGTCGAACTTGTGGTCGTGACAGCGGGCGCAGCCGACCGGTTCGGCGAGGAACGCCCGCCCGACGACGTTCACCTGCTCGTCGACGATGTCGATGAGCATCTTGTCGACGTCCTGCTCGGCCAGCACCTTCGGGCCGAGGGTCAGGAACCCCGTCGCGGTGAGACGCGCGAACCGCTCGGCGTCGCCGGCCGCGGGCATCAGGTCGCCGGCAATCTGCTCCCGCACGAACCGGTCGTACGGCTTGTCGGTGTTGAACGCCTCGATGACCCAGTCGCGGTAGCGGAACGCGTTCGGGTGCGCGATGTTCTCGTCGAGCCCGTTCGAGTCGGCATAGCGGGCGACGTCGAGCCAGTGCCGGCCCCAGCGCTCGCCGTAGCGCGGCGACGCCAGGAGCCGCTCGACCACCCGCTCGTAGGCGTCGGGCCGCTCGTCGGCGAGGAACGCGTCGATCTCGGCCGGGGTCGGCGGAAGGCCGGTCAGGTCGAAGGTGACCCGCCGCAGCAGTTGCCGCTTCTCGGCGGGGGCGACCGGGGCCAGCCCCTGCGCCTCGAGCCGGGCGAGGATGAACCGGTCGATCGCGCCGCGCACCCAGGTCTCGTCGTCGACGGCGGGCGGTTCGGGGCGGGCCATCGGCCGGAAGGCCCAGTGCTCGCGGCCCGGACCGAAGTCGTAGGCGCCGCCGCGGTCGGCCCGGGCGGCCACGACAGGCGTCGCGGAGGTCCGCGGGTCCACCGCGCCGCGGGTCACCCAGCGCTCGAAATCGGCGACGACCGCGGCCGGCAGCCGGCCGTCGGGCGGCATCTGGATCGGTCCGCCGTAGCGGATGGCGTCGATGAGCAGGCTGTCGTCCGGCGAGCCGGGCACGACGACGGCGCCGCTGTCGCCGCCCGCCCTGACCCCGGCGGCGTCGACCAGGGCCAGCCCGGCCTGAATCCGCTCGGGGTTCGCGCCATGGCACTGGTAGCAGCGCTCGGCGAGCACCGGGCGGATCTTCGATTCGAAGTGCTCGAGGTCTTCGCGCAGGAATTCCTGCGCACGCGCCGGCACGGCGAATCCGGCGGCCAGCACCAGGACGGCAATCAGGAAGCGAACCCCGATCGTGGCATCTCGATGCAGCAGCGCCCGATACTCTGTGTTCATGACTGACCGCGGCAGTGTACTTCAGACCCTTTTGCGAGCCAAGAGGCCCATGGCGACCCGGCCGGCCAGCGCGGCGGCGGCCTTCCAGGCGATTGAAATCATCGATAACAATAGGCCATCATGGTCCATGAACATGGCCGGCCTCAAGGAGCTGAAGAACCATGATCGATTCCATCGCCGTCGCCCGTCAGCTCACCGATGCCGGCATTGAGCGCTCCCACGCCGACGCCGTGGCCAGCGCCATCCATCAGGCCGCGGAGCATGGCGACTACGCCACCCGCGCCGATCTCACCGCGCACCGCGCTGACGTGCGCGCCGACCTTGCCGCCCTCGAGCTCCGGCTCATCAAGTGGATCGCAGGCACCGGGATTGCCGTCGCCGGAGCCGTTATCGCCGCGTTGCGCCTCAGCGGCGGATAGGCGGACAGGAGCGGACGCAGAAGAGCGTGTACCGCCGCTCGACGCTACCGGGGCGGTTCGCAGGCGAAGCAGAGCGCGCCCGGCTCTGCGACCGGCGCTTCCGGAGTCCCGTCGACCGCGCGGGCGCCCCGCAGGATGTTCTCGAGGGAGTAGTTGCCTTCGTGGCACGCGACCTCCCAGACCTGGCCGTCGATCTTCCGCATCGACAACGCGACCGTCCACGGACTGACCCACCGCGCTCCGGATCGTCCAGGGTGAACTCGTAGCGAATGACGCCGTCGATCTCGCGGGTGAAACGTTCTTCCAGCCGGCGGATACCGAGGCCCGACCCGACCTGTTGCAGCAGGTGCGAGAAGTTCGTCGTCTCGACCACCATGGTGTCGCCGTCCCAGTGGCCCCGCGCATCGCCCAGCCACTGGCGGATGCTGCCGTGCGGGCGGTCGTCGATGGGGATGATGCGCCAGATGCGGTTGCTCTCGCCGTAGATCGCCAGGTAGTCGGGCGTCTGGAAGAACTGCACCGTGCTGTTGTAGGGCAGTGGCACGAACGGCAGGCCATGCACGGCCAGACACCGGTCGCCCCAGCCGAGATCCAGATGGTCGTCGGCTGGCATGATGGCGCCGAACCCCTTGCGCAACTTCGCGATCTCGGCGCCGGCGGGCGTCATGGCCGGAAACCGACCGTTGGGCGGGTCGATGATGAGGGAGGTCCGCCGGTCTTCGACCACCCTCGTGCCCAGGTCCATCCAGAACAGGTTGTAGGCGCCGACATCCTGGCCAACCTCCGCCCGCCGCGCCGGCGCGGCGGCGGCGCCCCGGTCCCGCTCCACGGCACGCTCTTCGAGGGCCGCGGCCTCCTCCTCCGTCAGGAACGCCTGGTCGCCGTACCGCTCGGGGCGTTGCATCGGCGTGATACTGCTGTAGTCCCAGACCCCCTGCAGATCCGGATCGCCCCACGCCGTTCGCGGCGGCGCGTCTGTTGCCTGTGCCGCCGCGAAGGCCGGGGCCGGCACCAGCGCCGCGGCGACCGCGGCAGCACCCATCCGTCTCTGAAACGACACTCTGATCTCCTGATTGGCCGCGCAGCGACAGGTGGACGGTTGCGCGCAAGCCCATGTCTCTGTCTGTGCGGTGATGCGCAAACATGGTACTGGCTGTTCGTCCCGGCTGGTACACTGGTGGCCACGATGGCTGCCGACGACGAGCAGATAGTCGCCTCACTCGCCCGCCTGATGCCGGGCGGTCTGCGCGGGTCAGCCAGCGGGCCTTTCGCCACGGGCTGCTGGGAGACACAGCCATGATTCGGTCGCTCCTGTCCACGACGGTGTGCTGCGCGCTCGTGTCGTGCGTATTGCTCTCGCGCCCGGCCGGTTCCCCCGGCCAGTCGTCCGATCGGACCGGCGGCGCGGCCTACTACGTGTCGGCCGACGCGGGCCCGGACGGTGCCGGCAGCCGCCGCAGTCCCTTCCGCTCGCTGCCGCACGCCGAAGCCGCGTCCGCTGCCGGTGACACCATCTATCTGCTCTCCAGCGACCGCGTGCTGGACGGCGGTATCCGGCTCAAGCCCGGGCAGCGGCTGATCGGCATCGGATCGGACGGCGAGATGTCTGCGGATCCGGCCGACCGTGTGCGGCTCACCAACACCGCGTCGCTGCCGGGCGGTGTCATGGTGGAGCTGTCCCGAGGGAACGAAGTGGCCGGCATCCACTTCGTCGACATGGGCAACCACGCCATCTCGGGAGCGGGGACCGACTATTCCGGCGCCCATATTCACCACACGACCTTCTCGGGGAACGCCGGCGTGCACATCGAGGATGAGCGGGGGCTGGTCTATGCGATCAGCCTCGACGCGAGCGCCGGGGTGCGGGACGGCGTCAGGATAGAAGACAGCCGCTTCACCGACGGTGAAGACCTGGGCGCTATCCGGGTCTTCCAGTCCGGCGAGAGTCGCGGCCGGTACCGCTTCCAGCGCAACGAGTTCTCCGATCTCGGGGGGCGGGCCTATTTCGTGCGCACCCAGGATCGCAGCCGCGTGGAGACCATCATCCTCGACTCGGTGGCGGACAACATCGGTCGCGGCGAGCGCAACTCCGACAGCATCATCCCGTATCTGATGGGGCAGTCCGAGCAGGTGATGCTGGTCCGCAACTACCGTTTCAACAACACCAACCAGGAAGGCAATCAGTCGAATACCGGCATCGAGGCGTACATGTTCGGTCAGCCCCGTCCGGACGAGGCCAACTGGTGCACGGGCTGCACGCTGACGCTGACGATACTCGACAGCGTGATCGAGAACGCCGTGACCGATCCGATTCAGTTCTCGAATTCCGGGAGGAACTCGAGGCTGAGGTACGAGATCAGGAACACCCGGATCATCGGCGGCAGTCCACGGCAGGGAGGCGGCGGCATCTCGCTGAACCTGCAGGGTGCGCGCGACAGCGGCGGCAGCACGACGCTGCTCGTGGAGGACACCGACGTGATCGGGACCTCCGGTTACGGTTTCACGCTGAACGACCGCGGCGGAGGGGACGGCCATGCCGTCATCGTCGATCTGGGCGGCGGCGTCCTCGGGAGCCGCGGCAACAACCGGTTCCTCGACAACGAGAAGGGGGCGCTGCGCGTGTCGGGGAAGCGGATGACCGCGCAGCACAACTGGTGGGGGGACGCCGAACCGGTGGTCTACGACAGTGACGACCGACCGTCGCCTGACGCTCGGGTCCTGGTGCAGCCGGTCCTGAGCGCCGACCCGCGATAGCCGCCGGCGCGTGCGTGGGTTGGAAAAAGCGCGGGCGGAGCGCCGCGAGCGCAGGCGTTCGGCATTATCATTGGGCGCATGGAGACGTTGATGGTGGCCAGAGCCGGTTCGACGGTCCGAGTCCTGGTGGTCCTGATCGGCGTGCTGGCCGTCTCGGGCCGCCCGCAGGTCGCAGCCGCCCAGACAACCGCGGCGCCCGCATCCGCGGCGTCGGTTCGCGAGGCGCTCGACGGGTTCTGCGTGCGCTGCCACAACGATCGGTTGCGCACGGCGGGGCTGGCCCTCGACACCCACGACCTGGCGCAGGTCGGCGCCGACGCGGAGACCTGGGAGCGGGTGATCGTCAAGCTTCGTGGGCGGACGATGCCGCCGGCGGGCAGCCCGCGGCCTGCCGAGGCCACGTACCGCACCGTCGCGTCCTGGCTCGAGACGGAGATCGACACGGTGGCCCTGGCCAGCCCGGACCCGGGTCGCGGCGAGACGTTTCATCGCCTCAATCGAGCCGAGTATCACGCCGCCGTCCGCGATCTGCTCGCGGTCGAGGTCGACGTCGCCGAGCTGCTGCCGGCCGACAACACCTACGAGCACGGCTTCGACAACAACGGCGACATGCTCTCGATCTCGCCGGATCTGGTGGCGCGGTACCTCTCCGCCGCGCGCAGGATCAGCCGCCTCGCCGTCGGCATTCCCCCCGTCGGTCCGGCCGTCGCGACCTACCGGGTGCATCCCGGCCTGGTGCAGGACGATCGGCAGGACGACCGTCTGTCGTTCGGCTCTCGCGGCGGCATTGCGATTCCCCACTACTTCCCGGTCGACGGCGAGTACACGATCAAGGTCCGCCTCCACCGGAACTTCTCCGACTACATCCTCGGGTTCTCGGCGCCGCAAGAGCTCGACGTGCGCGTGGACGGCGCGCCCGTCAAGCGGTTCACGGTCGGCGATGCCGATTCGGTGGGGCAGATGGCCCCGCTGAGTTTCTCCGGGAACATCGCCGGGGCTCCCGAGTGGGAGTACTACATGAACACGGGGGACGCCGGCCTGGAGGTGCGCTTCCCCGCGCGGGCGGGCCAGCGAACCGTGGGCGTCTCCTTCGTGAGACGGTTGTCGGAGACCGAGGGGGTGCTGCAGCCGCGCAACCGGGGCTACGGCCGTTTCGTCGACGAACGGTACGACGAGAGCGCGGCGGTGGAGCAGGTGGCGATTGGCGGCCCCTACGCCGTCGAGGGCCCCGGCGACACGCCGAGCCGCCGCGAGATCTTCGGCTGCCGGCCGGCCGCGGCCGCTACGCCTGACGACGAGGCGGCCTGCGCCGGTCGGATTCTCGCCAGGCTGGCCCGCCGGGCGTATCGCCGGCCCGTCGACGGCGGGGAGATCGAGACGCTGCTGGACTTCTTCCGCTCGGGGCGGCGCGACGGTGATTTCGACGCGGGCATCCAGTTCGCGCTGGAACGGATGCTGGTCGACCCCGAGTTCCTGTTCCGAATCGAGCGCGATCCCCAGGACGTCGCGCCGGAGGCGCCCTATCGTCTCGGCGATCTCGAGCTGGCGTCCCGGTTGTCGTTCTTCCTGTGGAGCAGCATCCCGGACGACGAGTTGCTGGAGGCCGCGGCCGACGGGCGGCTCGGCGACCCGGCGGCGCTCGAGCGGCAGACGCGCCGGCTGCTTGCCGATGCCCGCTCAACGGCCCTCGTCGACAACTTCGCGAGCCAGTGGCTGCGTCTGCGCAATCTCGAATCCCAGGAGCGCGAGTCGGCCGACTATCCGGAGTTCGACGAGAATCTGCGCGCGGCGTTCCGGCGCGAGACCGAGCTGTTCGTCGAGAGCACCATCCGCGAGGACCGCGGCCTCCTCGAGCTGCTGAGCGCGAACTACACGTTCGTCAACGAACGGCTGGCCCGGCACTACGGCATTCGCGGGGTCTACGGAGACCGCTTCCGGCGGGTGACGCTCGACCCCGATCATCCGCGCGGCGGCCTGCTCGGTCACGGCGGCCTCCTGATGGTGACCTCCTATCCCAACCGGACGTCGCCGGTCGTCCGCGGGAAGTGGCTGCTCGAGACCATCCTGGGGGCGCCGCCGCCCGAGCCGCCGCCGGACGTGCCGGGGCTGCCGGATCGCGGCGAGGGGGGGGAACCGGCGTCGGTCCGCGAGCGGCTCGAGCGGCATCGCGCCAATCCGGCCTGCGCGGGCTGTCATGCGCCGATGGATCCCCTCGGCTTCGCCCTCGAGAACTTCGACGCGATCGGCAGCTGGCGCGCCACCAGCGAGGCCGGTCAGCCGATCGACTCGTCGGCGACGATGCCCAGCGGAGCGGAGTTCGAGGGGCCGGCGGGCCTGCGGCAGGTGCTGTTGAGCCGAGGCGAGGAGTTTGCCGGCGCCGTCACCGAGAAGCTGCTGGCGTATGCGCTCGGCCGCGGGCTCGAGTACACCGACCGTCCCGCCGTGCGCCGGATCCTGCGCGATGCCGCGGCCGACGACTACAGCTGGTCCTCGATCGTGCTCGGCATCGTCAAGAGCACGCCGTTTCAATGGCGCCGCGCACGGGCCGACGAGCCGGCGCTGGTTGCCCGGGGGCCGGCCCCTGACGGTCGCTGACGGCCAGGAGGCTGCGCCGTAAAACGGTGCGGGCTTCTGACAGGGTTGGTTGGGCGGCAATCGGAGCCGCAGGCGATTTCCGGGGCCAGGAGGCTGCGCCGTAGATCGGTGTGGGCTCCCGGCGAGGTTCCTTGGGCGACAATCGGAGCCGCAGGCGATTTCCAGGAGTCTGCGCCGTAGAACAGTGCAGACTCCTGGCAGGGTTGGTTGGGCGGCGATCGGAGCCGCCCGCCGCGATCTCCGGGTTAGCGTTCCACCATGACGAGCAGGCTCCAATCATGATCATCACGAAGATATCGCTGCCTCGGCGCACCGTGCTGCGCGGGTTGGGCGCCGCGGTGGCCCTGCCGCTGCTGGACGCGATGGTCCCCGCCGCGTCGGCGTTGTCGCGAACCGCGGCCGGACCCACCCGGCGCTTCGGTGTGGTCTACGTGCCCAACGGCATCGCGATGGAGTACTGGACGCCGGCCGAGGAGGGGAAGGGGTTCGGACTCACGCCGATTCTCCAGCCGCTGGAACCTTTCAAGGACCAGATGACGGTGGTCTCGGGCCTCCGGGGGTACTGGACCCCGGCCCACGCCGGCGCGGCGACGACGTTTCTGACCGGGACCGGGGGCGTCGCCGGCGAGACGGCGCCGGTGGCCGACGTCTCGATGGACCAGCTCCTGGCGCGCGAGTACGGCCAGCACACCGAGCTCGCGTCGCTGCAACTCGCCATCGACAGCCGGGCCAACGCCGGTCAGTGCAGCGGCGGTCACAGCTGCGTCTACACCAACACGATCTGCTGGCGCAGCCGGACGACGCCGCTGCCGATGGAGAACAACCCGCGCGTCGTGTTCGAACAGATGTTCGGCGACAGCGGGAGCACCGATCCGGCCGTCCGCCGCGCCCGGATGCAGCGCGACCGCTCGATTCTCGACTCCGTGACCGGGAAGGTCACCGATCTCAAGCGCGAGATCGGGCAGCCCGACAGCCTCAAGGTCGACGAGTATCTCGAGGGCGTACGGGACATCGAACGGCGCATCGGGCGAGCCGAGCAGCAAGAGCGCTACGACGTGCCGGAGCTGGCCCAGCCCGAGGGCATTCCCGCCACCTTCGCCGAGCACGTCGCGCTGATGTTCGACCTGCAGGTGCTGGCCCATCAGACAGACCTGACCCGCGTGACCTCGTTCATGCTGGGGCGCGAGGTCAGCTCGAGGACCTACACCGAGATCGGCATTCCCGACGCCCACCACCCGCTCTCTCACCACGAGTACAAACCGGAGAAGATCGCGTTGATGTCCAAGATCAACGCGTATCACGCGTCGATGTTCGCCGACTACCTGGCGAAACTCCGGTCGACGCCGGACGGCGACGGATCGCTGCTCGACAACATGCTGCTCCTCTACGGGTGCGGCATGTCCGACAGCAATGCGCACAGCCCGTTCGATCTGCCGGTGCTGCTGCTCGGAGGGTGCGGGGGACAGCTCGAAGGCGGACGCCACCTCAGCTACCAGGGCGACCCGCTGATGCCGAACCTGCTGGTGACCCTGATGGACAAGCTGGGCGTCCCCGTCGAGCGGCTGGGGAAGAGCGACGGCAGGCTCAGCGTGGAGCGTCTGACCGGCGTGTAGACAGAGAGAGAGGAAACCTGCTGCCGGTTGAGCCGCCCTGGGCTGGTCCCTACTCCTTGGCGCCCCCATGTCCGCGTCCGTGGGGGTCGCGTCGCGGTGGTCCGCCGGGCGGTTCACTCCGAGGCCCGGCGCCTCATTGCCGGCGCCGCCTGCGTGTATGGGTCCGCCCCAGCCGACGGACCCTCGCAGACCCCGGCACCGTGGGTCGATGTCCAGAGCTGCCCACTCTGACTATGCTTCGGCCTCTTGTCCCCACCACCATCTTCCCCGCGATACCCCGCTTGTCCGAGGAGGATGCGAGCACTTCGCACCCAGCACACCGCTACGGTCCCGTTGCCACATACTACGGTCGCCACTTCGAAATACAGTCCCGTAATTGCACCGCGGGTTCTGCCTTGTGAGCACCTCCCAACCTCATCTCCGAGACCATCACCAGCGCACGCGTGAGACTCTCTGCACCTTGCAAGCCGTGGGCCAGCACAGGGACACCCGAGCCCTTCTTCACCGGGCAGATCACTGCTGCCATCCTTCTCCCGCCCGATCGCCAGGCACACCTGGCTGTGAGTGCCCTCGACTCCGTAGAGCGAGGCCAGCGGTGTGTTCGCGAGGCCGCGTGGCCTCTGCTGGTGAAGCTTCATGGCGACTACCAATCCGAGCATCTCAAGAATACGGCCCCGGAACTCCAGAGCCAGGACGAACGACTCCGCCGAATCCTTATCGAAGCGCTGACCCAATTCGGACTGCTGGTCGTCGGCTACAGCGGCCGCGACGACTCCATAATGGATGCCTTGGACGAGGCCGTGACCCTTGGCGGCGCGCTGTCCGCCGGCCTTTGGTGGGTGTCTCGACCAAGGGTTCCACTGCTTCCAAGAGTTACGTCGCTGCTGGAGCGGGCTGCGGCGTCAGACATTGAGGTTCATATCGTCCACTCCGAGAATTTCGACGAACTCGCAGGAGACATCGAACAAGAGGTCGATCTCAGCGATCCGCTCCGTCAACACGTTCGAACTGTGCGGCCACGACCGTTTGTGGAACCGGTCACTCTGCCCACATCGCACGCGGCGACACTTCCCGCCGTTCGCTGCTCCGCGCTAGAACTACTTAGCCTGCCGGAGAAAGCCACACAGGTGACTCTCGACAGCCCGCTCACTAGCGCAGAGGCCCGCCAGCTCCTCAAAGACGCCGATGTGTGGGCTACGGTCGCGTCCTACGGTCGAAGATTGGCTGTTTTTGGTCCGGACGATGCCATCATGCGGGTCTTCGCACCCCTGGGCGGGAAGCTCGCTGGCACAGTTGCCCTTGATCCAGCCGAGCGCTCGACTGACTTGGGCCTCGCCTACGATGCATTGGTCAAGGCGATCGCTCGACATCGCCCACTACGCCCTGTTTTGCGCCGCGGCGGCCACACTGTAATGGTCCGGCCACCGGATAACCGCCTTCGTGGCGACATAGCACGAGAACATCAATCGGCGTTGAACGAATTGCAGCGGGCCTACCCGTCAGTGCTCACGGGCACGATTCCAGACATTGGGTGCCCTTTTGCGGAAGCGATCCAGGTTCGTATTGAAGTATGGGATGGCCGATGGTGGCTTGTTTACGAACCTTATACGTGGGTTGACCTACCAAGAACTGACCGAAAGCACGAATCACGTGAAGAGGTCCATCGATACTCTGGCGTGACGCGGGATGACTCTACGCCAAAATTCATAGCAGCAAGCTGGCGACGTGAGCGCTGGGCGAGGCGATACAACGGCACATGGCACGACATCGTGGCAGCTTGGGCGATGCTCATCGCTCCGGAATCCGAGGCGGAATTGTCTGCCCATTACTTTGTGGGCTCAGGTGTCAATGCGAAGTTTCGGCTGTCATCGACGACTGCATGGAGCAGCCCGCTTGCCCGTCGATCCGGAGGACGGCAGTGAGCACCTCAGCACGGCCCGGTCGCCTAGCGCTATACACGCCGCTCGATGAGCCCCTCTTGGTATTCTCGTCGGCAGATCCCTCAAAGGTCGATGCCCACCCGCTGCGAGGAATCGTCACGCATGGACCGTACAGCAAGAATTCCTTGGCTTCGTACACGGACAGGGTGCGCGTCGCCATCGTCGGACCGCAATCCGGGATGAGTGGGCGAAGGCGCGTTCTCCGGAATGTTCAGAATCCTCAACAGCCTTCGGATCGGAAGGACTATGTCCCACCGTTTCCAGGCTTTGAGTCCCTGTTCGGTATTCCGCTGCTGCCTGCAGCCGGGTCGGCGCAGCTGACATGGCCCGCGCGGCTAGAAGAACTCGGACCTGGGTTACCAACAGACCGGGTCCGCCGCGCGATCTCCGAACGTATGCGGCAGCTTGCTGCCGTACGCGATGAGTTCGATGTCGCTGTCGTCCACTTACCCGACGGCTGGGGGCCGGGGTTGAGGAGCGACGCCTTCAACGCCCACGACGAACTGAAAGCGATCGGTGCCGAATTGGGGATTCCGACGCAGGGGCTCAATGACCGCACGTTCACCTTCGAGTACGTTGCGTCCGTCGCTTGGAGACTAGCCATAGCGCTATACGTCAAGGCAGGAGGAACGCCGTGGCGGCTCGCTCCGCTGCCGGAGATTCCACCTAACAGCGCCTACATCGGGCTCGCCTACGCATTGCGTGGCGACCCCAGGGAGGCGAGATTCGTGACCTGCTGTTCGCAAGTCTTCGATGCGGACGGCGGAGGGTCTTTGTTTACCGGGTATCGACGAGAAAATCCGTGAAGTGGCGTGCAGGTTCGGGGCACATGTGCCGATACCTGAAGTATGGCGCGCATGATGGGGGAACGCGGTGGTTCGAAGACGCGTCGGCCCGAGCGGGATCCGCAGGACAAGCGCGTCAAGGAGCTTGAGCGCGAGAACGAGAAATTGACCGATGACTTGGCGCGCACCATCCGCGACCGGGACCGATGGAAGCGTCGTAGCGAGGACCTCAAGAAGCAACTCGACGAGGCGCGTCGTGCCGGCCGCCGCCAGGCCGCGCCCTTCGCCAAGAACCGGCGGCAGGGACGCGGCGGGCGCCCCGGCCGGCGGGCCGGTGCAAGCTACGGCCGGCAGGGACGCCGCCCGCGCCCGCCGAAGGTGGACGAGACCCACCGGGCCCCGGCCCCGTCGGCGTGTCCCGACTGCGGCGGCACTGTCGAAGTCGACCACGTTGCCTCGCAATATCAGGAAGACCTCCCCAAGGTCAGCCCCCTCGTGCGCCGCTTCGACATCGAAATCGGCCACTGCGCGCACTGTCAACGGCGTGTGCAGGGCCGACACCGGTTGCAGACCTCCGACGCGCTGGGGGCGGCCGGCGTGCAGCTCGGCCCCGAGGTCGTGGCCCTCGTCGTCGAGCTGCACAACGAGATGGGTGTCCCGCTGGCAAAGGTCGCCCACGTGCTGCGCCACACGTTCGGCCTCCACGTCACCCGGGGCGGTCTCGCCCACGTGCTCCACCGCGCGGCCCGCGACGCCGCGCCGGCCTACCGGGAGCTCTGCGAGCAGGTTCGCAACGCACCGGTGGTCACCCCGGATGAAACCGGCTGGCGCGTCGGCGGCCTGCCTTCTTGGCTGTGGGCGTACACCACCCCGGAGACCACCGTCTACGCCATCTGCCCCGGCCGCGGGTTCGCCGACGCGGCCACCGTGCTGGGGACCGATTACGCCGGCGTGCTCGTGCGCGACGGGTGGCAGGTGTACCGGTGCTACAAGCGCTCGTTGCACCAAAGTTGCCTCACTCACCTGGTCCGCCGGGCCAAGGAACTGCAGGAAAACCACCCCTACAGTGCCTGGGCCGCGAAGATCAAGGCCGTCCTTCAGGCCGGCCTCGACGTGCGGGACCGCTGCCGAGCCGGCGAATTGAACAGGCGCGGTCTCGACTCCCTTCGCGGCCGACTCGAGGCCCAGCTTGCTCGGCTCGTCGACACGCCGCCGTGGTTGCAAGACGCCAAGCGCTTCGCCAAGCACTTGGCCAACGAATTCCCGGCCGTGTTCCTCTTCCTGCGAGACCCGTCGATAGACGCCACCAACTGGCGGGCTGAACAGGCCATCCGGCCCGCGGTGGTCATCCGCAAGGTGTGCGGCGGCAACCGCACCCGCAAGGGCGCCGACACCCAGCAGGTGCTGTCCAGCGTCGTGCGCACCGCCCGCCAGCGCGGCCTTGACCTGCCTTCGGTGATCGCCGAGATGTTGCGCGCCCGCGACCCAGTTGTTCCCCAAGCCTTCGGGCTCCCACCGCCGCCCGCATAGGCTGGCGACACCCAAACCACCACTTCAGAAGCGCGCCCGGTTCCTGCGGCTCACCGCCGGACGGGTCAAGTGCCGAAACGTTGACCGTGCGAGTCGGCTGCCGGATGGGCTCGCCAGTACGCGGCGGACGGCTCGGCCGACGACGGACGCCGCCGACCGGTCGACGCCCGTGCACCCGACTCCTGCCACGTCACGGTAACGGTGGAGGCAGCCCATTTGAGACCCACCGTCGGCCGAACCAACGTCGGCGCTGCTCCGAAATCCGACGTTTCAAGCCCATTTCAGGCCCGTACTACCCCTGTAAACGAATACGGCGGAGGGATGCAGTTCGTCGCCTACGACGCTCGGGATCCTCTCGACGACTCTGAAGATGCCCGCCGGAACCCCTACCTCAGCCGATCGGACATGAGGGCCGTTCTCGCACGGAGTCTCGCGCTGTACCGACAGCGCAACGGCGGCTCGATTCCCCAGCGGGTCGTAGTCCACAAGACAACGGCCTTCGAAGATGACGAGCTCGCCGGCGTTTCTGACGCCTTGACCGCCGTGCGAGAAACTGAATGTGTACAGGTGACGACCGACGTCAAGTGGCGTGGTGTGTGGTTACGGTCCTCTCGGAGTGAGGACAAGAGCAGCGAACCGGACGGATATCCGGTGCATCGGGGAACGATGGTCCCGTTGTCAGGAACATCAGCCATCGTCTGGGTAGCTGGCAATGCGCCATCGGTGGCACGGCGCGGCGACAGCTACTACCAGGGCGGTAAGAGCATTCCCTCTCCGCTACTGATGACGAGACAGATGGGTCGAGGGCCGCTCGAGACCATCGCTTCGGAACTGTTAGCTCTCACGAAGATGGACTGGAACAATGACGCCCTCTACGACCGCGAGCCCGTGACCATCGGTTACGCGAAGCGGCTAGCTCGGACCATTGCGAACGTTCCATCGCTGGCTAGGAGCGTCTACCCGTACCGCATGTTTATGTAATCGTCTTTGGCCGGTGCGGTGCAATCTGGAGAATTCCAGAAGGTACTCGAGGACCTGCACACCGGGAATGGCGAACCCCAACCCGGCGAATCGGTTCGAATCTACCAGGTGCTGATGCCAACGAGGTTTCCCTGCGGGTCGAGTAACGGTCCGCCGCTGTTGCCTGGGTTGGTGGCAACGTGGGTCTGTACGAAACGGCCGTCGGGGGTAGCACGACTGGCAGGCCAGCCAGAGCGGCATGACGCCGAATTCGTTCGTCGCGCGACGGCGGCGCCGGCCCGAACGAGCGCGTCCGCCATCACGTCATCGGCCCAGTGCAGGGCGGTCGCGCGGTCCGCCTGGTGGGTATTCGCGGAGGCACCCTGTTCGAGCACTGTGATCACCCCCGTCGAGTCCGCCGCCCGGGCCGCGTCGAGCGGCCGCGTGTCCTGGGCGGCGTCGGCGAGACCGGCCATGACCAGCAGCGGCGTTGCCAAGGAGCATCGACCGGGCCGGCTTTTCGCATGCACGCTCTTCGTCCTCCCCCGGCGGATGTCCGCCGCCCACGGGCCGCTCTTGTGCCGAGAGAGTGCACGCACGGGAGGTCGACCTCAAGTCCAGAGGTCGTACCGTAGCGCGCTCCGCCTCGTCGGAGCCGAGTCGGCCGCCGGATCGGTGGGAACAGTGACGCGGGTCGGCGGATCCAGACTGCATCGGCTCCCGCTCCCGCTACCTGGAGGCGAACACGGACACACCGTGACGTAGGAACAGCAGACCGACTGGGGTGACGAGCCCACCGTCCGCGTAGCCGGCGCAGCTCATTCGCCGGGCGGCTCGCGGCGGGGCCGCCACAGCACCCCCATCGCGTAGTCGAGGTCGAGACGTTCGCCTCCCCACGACGGCGTCGCCGTGTCTGCGTCGATCTCGATGCCCGCCGCCGCCAGGCCGTCGTTCGTGGGCTGCAGCGCCGGCCCCGTCCAGGCCGGCGCCGGCGGCGCCTCCGGCCACGGGCGGCCGTCGGGCCCCATGAACTGCACGCCTCCCGTGGCGTCGATCGTGACGCGGAACCCTTCTTCGTGCACGGCCCGGTGGTGCCGGCGGCACAGCAGCACCAGGTTGTCGAGTGCGGTCCGGCCGCCATCGGCCCAGTGCTTGATATGGTGAGCATCCGATCGGAGGTTCCCACAACCCGGGAACCGGCACTGCCGGTCGCGGGCCACCAGCGCCCGGCGCAGCGCCGGCGAGATGGTCCGGGTGCGGCGGCCGACGTCGAGGATCTCGCCGCCGGAGCCGTGGCGCATGGTCACCGTGGCCGCGTCACAGGCCAGGCGCCGGGCAGTTTCGGCGGAGACGTGGATGCCGCCCGCCTCGTCCAGCACGGTCTGGCGGCCGGCGGCCGTCGGCGGCTGTGCCCCCGGGCACGGGCCGGACGTGCGGCGCCATCGCCGTTCTCGGGCGCGTCCTGCGCGGCCCGGCGTCTCCGCGCGCATCGATGGTCCGCCGCCGGGACCGCCCGACGATGCACACATCGTCTCCGGCGTTCCCGCGGGAACGCGACCGCCGCCTGCCCGCGACTCCGACGCTGACGCCGCGCCCCCGGACGTTCCCGCGGGAACGTCCCGCGGTTCCGCCAGCGCCTCCGCGTCCACGTGCAGCACCACCTGATACCGGTCGCCGGCCGTCCCCCGATCGAGTCCGCCCGCCAAAGCCGCCTCCACCACCG
Organism: Vicinamibacterales bacterium; assembly: GCA_965206705.1. Lineage (GTDB taxonomy): Bacteria > Acidobacteriota > Vicinamibacteria > Vicinamibacterales > UBA8438 > JAJEEA01. Next base: position 848,552 of record CBDBKJ010000006.1, read on the forward strand.
TCCCGATCGCGTCCGCCTGCCGCTGCGCCAGCGTCGGCTCTTCCGCGCCCGTCGAAGCGTCAGCCGACGCCTCGGCGACTTCCCTTTCCGCGCCGGCCGACACGTCAGCCGACACGTCGGCGGCTTCCTTTTCCCTTCCGCCGTCCGACGCCGGCGCGCGCCGCGCCTGGTCGCACGCCGCGTCCAGCGCCCGCCGCAGCACCGACCCTACCTCCGGCGTCAACCGACCGCGCACGACTACCATCCCGTCCTCGTCCACCCACGTCCGCAACTCGCGGTTCGCGTCCCGTCGCCGTTCCTCCGTCTGCTCCACGTTCCGGTCGATGCGCCGCCACGCGCGGGCGATCCGTTCCACGTGCGCCGCCGTGCCCGCGAGGCACACGTAGAGAAGGTCCTCCTCGTTCTCCGGGGTGGCCACCCGCGTGACCGCGCACACCTTCGAGTAGGAGATCTTGCCGCGGCGCATGGCGTCGCTCAGCTTCGGCAGCTTCCCGAGCGCGCCCGCCACCCGCACGTGCTCGCGGGCGGCCCCCGGCGAGAGGCCGGCCCGCCAGCTCAGCCACTGCGCGCACGACAGGCAACCGTCCCAGCCCTCCCGCTCGTCGAACTCGCGGATGAGGACGAGCAGCTCGAAAGTGGCGGCCTGGATGCGGGCGGACAGCTCGGCGATGCGGTCGCCGAGTCGGGCAAGTTGCGCGCCGCGGTCGCCGGACGCGGTCGTCCGCTCGCGGGGCCGCGAGTCGACAGGAGGCTCGTCGGGAGGCGCAGAATGCGTGCGGGAAGTAGACGGAACGGGGCTGTCTTCAGCAGGCATGTACCATTGTAACCTGCTATAGTTAAAAGGCTTAAAGCGTCCATGGGTGGCCGATCGGCGGTCGAATCGAGGCGAATCGCGTCTCGGGGCGAGAACGCACGCCTTGCGGCCGGAGTGAGGGTCAGAAAGGCCTTCCTCGCGGCATGCCCGACTCGCGGCCGCCCGACTCGGGAGAGGGTGTCAAGTACAAAATGCAGGGTGGGCAAGAAAAGCGCTCGCCCGCGAACGGCTCGGCAAGAAGTAAGGGGCTCTCCGCCTCGCCGGTCGCGGCGACACGTGCCGACAAGACCAGAGTGCCCTGCGTCTGCAACCGATACCCGCCGGACTCCTACGGATCGACCGTGATCTCCCCCACCGCCCAGGGATGGTCCTCGCAGTGTATAGAGGAACGTCCCCGGCTCGTCGAAGGTGACGAAGCCCCACAGTCCCGGCGCGAGGGTGCCCGTGCTCCAGAGGCAAGTCGGGTTTCACTTCACCGGAGACGGAGCACGAAGAACTCGTAGCCGTAGAACTCCGAGTAGGCGTGCCAGATGTCTATCTCGCTCTGGCACTGGTCCGCCAACTCCTGTGCGTCCGGCTCGTCATGGTGACGCTGGCGGAATGCGGTCACGTTCTCCTGCAACGGTCGATAGTAGTCGTCCCACCACGCCGACGCGGGGAGCGGAAAGTGCCCCACCGTCTCGTAGCCGCACGCCTCGATGGCTTCCAGGAGCGCGGAGGTGTCGCGGATAGCCGGGTACTCCCGGTTCCAGAACGCTGCGCATTCGGCGGGTGGCGTGGACTTCCGCCAGCACACTTCCGTCAGCGCGACATGGCCGTCACCTCGAAGCAGCCGGCGCCAGTCGCGCAGGCCCGCTTCGACACCCATGTTGTAGATGGCGCCTTCGCACCAGATCAGGTCGAACGAGCCGTGCGCGAAGTCGAGTCGGCGCATGTCCGCCACGCGGGCTTCCACTCGATTCGTGATGCCCAGCCCATGCGCCCTGCGGTTCAGAGCGTCGATGAACGGCGGATGGTTGTCGACGGCGACGATGCGCGCCGGCGAGTCGTGCGCCAGCACCAGCGTCTGGGCGCCGGTCCCGCAGCCGACGTCGAGCACGCGGGTCCGCACCCCGACGTGCGGAACGAGCCCGAGGGCCCGACGCGTGCTCGCTGTTGTTCCCGGACCCTGTCGGGGCAGCCCGCTGAACAGCTCGAAGAACAGCGTGGTGAGTCGCTCCGGCGCCATGACCGCTCCGGCGGATGATTCCTCGGATGTCGGTGTGGAATGCCCTCCGCGTCAGTCGACCAGCACTCGGTACACCGCCTCGGTGAAGTCCTCCCGGAACCCGTTCCCGTCTGCCGGCGACGCAGCGGCAATGATCACGGTCACCATGTCCTCCGCCGGGTCGATGAAGAACCGCTTGCCGGAGGAGCCATCCCACCAGACGGTGCCCTCGCGGACCGGATGAGGGGATACGTTAGCGTCCATCACGGCGGAGCCGTACGCACTGCAGCACCCTACCAGCTTCCTCAGCCACTGTCTCGCACGATCCGCCGAGTCCGATGGAGTCCCGCTGCACGGGCGCCGGACGGTAGAATACGCGCCGAAGGAGTTTCGAACATGCCCGAATCGTGCTTCAACTCTCGATGGGTACGCGCCGCGGCAGCCGCGGCGCTGATTGCCGCCGCGGCGAGCACGGCCCACGCCCAGCCGGCCGACGATTTCGTCCCGGTGACCGACGCGATGCTGCAGGATCCCGCTCCGGGCGACTGGCTGATGTGGCGCCGGACCCTCGACGGCTGGGGCTACAGCCCGCTCGACCAGATCGACCGGAACAACGTGGGCGAGCTGCGGCTGGTCTGGACGCGCGCGCTCAGTGCGGGCAGCCAGCAGGGAACGCCGCTGGCGTACGGGGGCGTGCTCTACATGCCGAACCCGCGCGACGTCATCCAGGCGATCGACGCCGTCACGGGCGATCTGCTCTGGGAGTACCGGCGCGAGCGGCCGGACGATCTCGACGACTACGTCGCCGCGGGACTGTCGGAAGCGAAGCGCAACATCGCCATCTACGGTGATCTGATCATCTCCACCAGCGCGGACGACTACGTGTATGCCCTCGACGCCGCGACAGGACAACTCGCCTGGGAGACGCAGATACTCGACTACACGAAGAACCCGGCCCACCAGTCCTCGGGCCCGATCATCGCCGGGGGCAAGGCGGTCTCCGGCCGTGGGTGCATGCCCGAAGGGGGCCCGGAGGCTTGCGTCGTCGTCGCGCACGATGCGCAGACGGGCGAGGAGGTGTGGCGCACACGCCTGATTCCGGCCCCCGGCGAGCCCGGCGACGAGTCGTGGGGCGGCGTCCCGTTCGAGGAACGGAGGCACGTCGGCGCCTGGATGGTGCCGAGCTACGACCCCGAGCTGAACCTGGTCTACGTCGGGACGTCGGTAACCTCGCCGGCCCCGAAGTTCCTCCTCGGCGGCACGGAGAACAAGCACCTCTACCACAACTCGACCCTCGCCCTCGACGGCGACACCGGTGAGATTCGCTGGTACTACCAGCATCTGAACGACCACTGGGACCTCGACCACCCCTTCGAGCGCCTGCTGGTCGACACGGCCGTCACCCCCGACCCGTCCACCGTGAGCTGGATCAACCCGCGGCTCGAGCCGGGCGAGGTGCGGCAGGTCGTCACGGGGATCCCCGGAAAGACCGGCGTCGTCTACACCCTGGACCGCGCGACCGGGGAGTTCCTCTGGGCAACGCCGACCATCACCCAGAACGTGATCGCCGGGATCGACGGCGCGACGGGTGCGGTGACGGAGAGCGCGGAGCTCGTCTTCACCAGCCGGGGCCAGCAGGTGCTCGCCTGCCCGACCTACAACGGCGGGAAGGACTGGGAGGCAGGCGCCTACAGCCCGCTCACGAACCTCATGTACTTCCCGTTACGCAACACGTGCGCGCGGATGATGGTCGTCGAGAGCAACGACACCCTGGCGCTCGAGCTCTACGCGCTGGCCGTGCGCAACGAGATCGCGCCGGGGACGGACGAGGTCGGCACCGTGCAGGCGATCTCCGCGGAGACCGGCGCCACGGCCTGGAAGTACGACCAGCGCGCCGCCACCACCTCGCTCGTCGCGACCGGCGGCGGGCTCGTGTTCGGCGGCGACGCCAACGGTCGCTTCCGCGCCCTCGACGACAGGACCGGCGAGGTGCTCTGGGAGATCAATCTCGGATCGCCGCTGACCGGCTTCCCGATCTCGTTCGCCGTGGACGGCCGCCAGTACGTAGCCGCGAGCACCGGGGTGGGGGGCAACCCGCTGGCGTTCCTCGCGCTCACGCCGGAGCTCCGGCCCAGCTTCGGGAACAACCTGTTCGTGTTCGCGCTTCCTGAGCGCTAGCTAGGCAGGCGTCGCGCCAGCGACTGGGTGGCCGAGGCCGCCTGTGACGCGGCTCTCCGGTGGTTACGACGCCACCTCCACCGTTCCGCCGCGGGACTCGAACGCGTCGATCACCGGCATGAGCGCCGACCGGAAGTCGGCGCGCGCGAGCCAGACCGTCTCGCGAAGTCTCACCCGACGGGCCTGCGTATCTCATTCGGCTCGAGCACGTTCTCGCGCGCCACGTCGACGCGAGGGAGCGTGAAGAACTCGCCGGCCGGAACGACTCGTTCTTCGCCGGGGCCGATCAGACGAAAACGGGCGTCGAGGGCGACGAGGGCCGGGGCGGTGTCGGACGGATGGACGATATAGCTGGGAACGCCACCGAAGATGGCGTTGAACTGATTCTCGCCGGTCCGGGAAAGGCAGCGGTTGCCGCCGTGCTTGTAACAGGGGAACTTCTGACGGAAGTACGGGCACCAGGGTCGCTGGCAGAGGTTCCCGGCCAGAGTGGCGACGTTGCGAATCTGGGGCGTCGCGGCAGACCCGGCCGCCTCTGCCAGCACCCGGTAGCGGGAGGCCACCTCCGGATGCGTGCTCAGCCGCGTCAGCGTCACCAGCCCGCCGACGCGCAGCTCCGCCGGTCCCGATACGACGGTGGTCAGGTCGACCGCGGCGATCGTCCTGAGATGCACCAGAGTGTCCGGTGATGCCAGATCGTCCTTGATCATCCCGAGTGGGTCGCTGCCGCCTCCGACCGCGGCCGCCCGCGTTCCACCACGCGCCAGGCGCTCCGCGGCGCGCCCGCGCTCCAGGCGCAACACCGCGCTGCTGCGCCCGAGGCGGGCCGCGAACATGCCGATTGCACCCGATCTTGGTCCCCGTCAGGTCGAGGTGGTCGCGGACCAGCTCGGCAAGCGTGATGGTGGTTCGAGGCGGCGCATCGGCCTGGCCGGCCTGGGCGCCGAGCCGCGCCCGGGCGGCCGGCAGCGTCGTGGCCGCCGTGACGGCAGCGCTCGACTTCAGAAACGCCCGCCGCGAGACAGGATTCACGGCCTCATGTGTCGCGGCGCCGCCGGAGCCGCGCCAGGAAGTCGGCCTCGTCGTTACAGGCGAGCGCCGCGCGGACGACGGCGTCATCGGACCTCACGTCGATCTCCGGCACGCGGGCGAGACCCTGGTCCGAGACCGCGATGCCCCGCGCCCGCAGGATCTCGCGGACCATCTCCAGCCGGGTTGCCGCCCGGGCCTCCGCCCGGCCCTGACGCCGGTGCCAGCCCAGCATCGGATCGTCGTCCGGCCCGGTCCCGTCCTGCGCGCCGAGCGCCGCGCCGACCCGGTGCAGCACCGCGAACGTCCGTTCCGACAGCTCCGTCTCGTTCAGACTGGCGTGGATCTCGGCCGCCGTCCAGCCCGGAAACACGCCGCTCGTGGCCGACGCCTGGAAGGCGCCCGCCACCCGCCGGTGGATCGTCAGTCCCGGCCGCCGCCGGCGCCGCCGGCTCGCCGCCCCCGGATCCGGCACTTCCACCCACACCTCGGGGAAGCCCCACGCTTCGTACAGCCCCAGCTTGGCCCGCCGCACGTCCGTCGTGTGATCGACCTCGAGCACCACGTCCGGGAAGTCGTCCTCCCCGGCCATCATCGCCTTGGGGCCCGGCAGGCGCGCGCGCCGGGGATGCACATACACGGACTCGTCGGCCTGCAGGATGCGTCGCGGGGCGCCGCGCTCGTCGCGCTGCATCAGGTCCATCGACCCGTAGCACACGATGGCCGACCCGCGTTCGGCGGCAATCCGGTCCATCAGCGCCGTCAGCCTGCGCGACGGCTTCTCGTGATACGGGGTGGTCGGCTCCGCGACCCATGCGATCTCGCTGGCGGCGTCCCAGAACTCCAGGCGGCCTTCCCAGGTGTCGATCTCGCTCCGCGGCACGCGCCGGGCCCTGCAGCCGGGGAACGCGTCCGCCGGCAGCTCTGGCGCCGGGGCCTCCGCCGCGTCGCGCGTAACGTGCGACCGGGGCTCGAAATCAGCCATTTCTCGATTCTACAGCCGAACCATCGAGGCGGAGGCCCCCGGACCGGCGAGACGGCGCCGATGGCCGCATCTCGATGGACCAGCTCCTGGCCCGGGGAATGCGGCCGTCACCATGCGATCCGCGCACGAATGCCCTTTCGGCGGACGCTTGGCAACACGCTGCGTCCGCCGCGTCGAGGTCGCCGCGTCGACGGAGCAGGACGCTCGCGCCGTCTGCCTGCCGAGTACTCGCGGACGCACCCTGTTCGAGCAGCGCGATGCGGCGGGCGCTGGCGACGCTGCTGTTCGACGACCACGCCCGGCGGCGGCCGAACAACAGCGCCGGTCGGCGGTGGCGCCGACGCGCCGCTCGAAGGCGGCCCTGGCCAAGGCCGGCCGCGAGGGAACTGACGACGGAGCCCGCCCCGCCGACTACGCGTCGACCCGTAGCGCCTCCATCGGGCGGATCACACGTCCCAGCGCGGGCGGCACTCGCGTCAACGCGAACGAGGACGCGCTCATCTCCGCCCCCCGCGCGCCCTCCGCACGGCCGTCGTCCGAGATCACGTTCACCTCCCGGAACAGTGCGGCCCCGACGGACGCGAACGAGGTGAGGCGCGTTCGCAGCGACTCGTAGTCGCCGAGGCGCAACGGCTCCTGCGTGCCCGACTCCCGGTTGAGGCCCACGACGCCGACGACCTGGTCGCCCTGATCGAAGGGAGGGGACTCGTCGAGGATGGCATCGATGAGATGATGGGGCGCCAGGCTCGCCGGGATGCCGATCCCGAGGGCGAAGACCACGACCAGCGTGAGCCACGGATGCTTCACGAGCATCCGGATCCCGAGCTTCAGTCGAGCCGGGAGATGCCGAGGTCACCCCACGATGCCAGGGAGATCAGGCCCTCTCCATCGTGTCCGTACCGCAGCCGAGCGCGCAGCGCCGCGACGGGCTGTCGTATCAGCCACAAGCTCCGAGCCGTCCGGGGACGTCGACCGATGTCCTGTGACCAGTGCTCGAGCAGGTCCCCGAGCACCTCTGCCCTCACCTCCTCGGGGAGAAGGCGAACCGCCAGCCGGAGCAGGAACGGGGCGCGATCGCGGGCGGTCATGACGGGCCCAGTGTGGCCTCGAGGCCGTCCCACAACGCGAGCATCGCGTTTCGCGACTCTCGGAGGGCCGGCAGGGCCTGCTCATCGACCACGCGGTAGAAGCGACGCGGTCTGCCGCCACGTTCCGGAGCCGGCGTCCCCACCGACGAGACCAGAGCCCGCGGCCCTCCAGGCGTCGAAGGACCATGTAGGCCGTCGCGGGCGAGACCTCGCGCGCCGTCAATCGGCCGAGCTCCCTGGCTACCGGCACCGCGTAGCTCTCGCCACCGAGTCGCAGAACCGTCAACAGGATCTGTTCCTCCAGCTCTCCCAGGCGGCTTCTCGGCATTGCGGATCCTCCTCCAGAATCCAGTTCATAACAATGTTATGAACTTGGGAGAGCACGCGTAAGGGCGATGGGTGGCGGTGGGCAGGGCGACCTGGACCGACGCGCCCCGGGTCTTTTGACGCCGGGCCGGTTTGGGCGCAGGATCACCGTTGTGATGCCCGCGCATCGGCCCCTGCCGGCCCTCCTGTGGACCGGGCTCCTGCTGGCCTCCGTGGCGGTGTCCGCCCAGACGCCCGCGGTCGACCTCGAAGCGCTGCTCAGGCGGGTCGGCGGCCAGCTCGAGCGCTACTTCCAGCGTGCCCAGAGCATCGTGTCCAGCGAGACGGTATCGGTGCGCTCCTTCGACCGGGCCATGCGGCCGCGCGGGCGGCCGCGGCGGCTCGAGTACGAGCAGCGCGTCGAGTGGGACGCTGCGGGTGCCGACGGCGTGCCGTCGGTGCGGGTCGTGCGCGAGCTCCGATCGGTGAACGGCCGTCCCCCCGGTCCCGAGGACGAGAACGCCTGCCTGGCCCCCGAAGCGGAGGGCGACGACCCCCTGTCGGTGCTGCTGCCCGCCCGGCAGGTCGAGTTCGACTTCCGGCTGCGCGACGTGGAGATCGTCGACGGGCGTCCCATCGCCAAGCTGTCCTTCACGCCGATCGACGCGCAGCCGGGCGAGGTCGAGTGGGATGGCAACTGCGTCCGCATCGAGCTCGAGGGCTGGTACCGCGGCGATGCCTGGGTGGACGTGGGCTCGGGCGACGTGCTGCGCCTCGACGAGCATCTGACTCGGCCGTTCGAGTTCCGCGGGCCGATCGATCGCCCGCGGGCAGGCAGGCACTGGAGCCGGCTGGAGCGGGACGACACCAGCACCCGCTACGAGCGCATCGCGTTCGAGGATCCCGACGAGACGTTGATGCTCCCCCGGTCGATCGAGCGCAGCTGGGCCATCGAGGGCGGGCGGTTCATTCCCAGATACTTCCGCACGCAGCGGTTCTCGAACTACCGGCGGTTCGTCACCGACGGCCGCCTGGTCGAGGCGCCCGGGCCCTAGCTACCCTAGCTAGTGGCCTGTCATGTCAAAACCTTCGGACACGGACTTGAGTTTACAGTGCGCATCGTCGACGAATCGCAGCACCGCACACCCGAATGTTTAGTCATGGCGCAGCACTTAGCTCAGCTAGTTTAGTTCTTGGTGTCCTTCGAACGCCGGCACGGGACGGCCGGCCATGTAGTCGAGCAGCACGTCGCACGCCGCCGTGGCGAAGCGCTGGTAGCCGTCGTCGGTCGGCCAGCCGATGTGGGGCGTGAGCACGACGTTCCCGAGTGTCGTGAGCGGATGCCCGGGCGGCAGAGGCTCCTGGTCGAAGACGTCGAGGCCTGCTCCGGCGATGCGCCCCGCCGCGAGGGCGTCGACCAGGGCCGCCTCATCGACGATCGGGCCTCGCGCGGTGTTGATCAGGAACGCGGTCGGCTTCATCAGGGCGAGTCGTCGTGCGTCGAGCAGGCCGCGCGAGGAGGGCGACAGGGACACGTGAATCGTCACGACGTCCGCTTCGCCCACCAGGTCGTCGAGCTCGCGGCGCTCGGCGCCGGCGCTGGCCGCCGCCTCGTCGGTCAGCGTACGACTCCAGCCGGCGACCCGCATCCCGAACGCCTTTCCGATCCGCGCGACATGCCGGCCGATTCTGCCGAGGCCCACGACCCCCAGGGTCTTGCCGTGCAGCACCTGCGTCGACGGCGCCGGCCACGCCCCCCGTCTGAGCGCGGCATCGCTGGCCGGGATCTGCCGCATCACCGCCATCGCCAGGCCGAACGTGAGCTCGGCGGCACCGATCGAATACCCGGCCGACGCCCTGGCGACGAGGATGCCGCAGTCGTGCGCCGCGGCGAAGTCGACATGGCTCGCATGGTTGCCGGTCTGCACGAGGACCCGAACGTCGGAAAGCCGCTCGAGCAGCGTGCGGGTAAAGCGCGTCCGCTCGCGGTTGGCAATCACCGTATCGAAACCGCGTAGCGCTGCAGGATCGCCGAACGGCCCCGTGAACACCAGCACCTCGGCGCGCTCGCGCAATCGGCGTACGCCTTCGGTACCTTCCCACGCCTGGTGAATATCGTCGAGAATCGCGACGCGCATGGCTACCCGAACAGGAACCAGCAGAGCGCTGCGCCGACCACGGACATCGAGAGCCCCCACGCGAGGAGCGCGTTGAACAGCGCGCGCGTGTTGGTGCCGGGGGGCGCCGCGGCGAGGAACAGGGCGCCCACGGTGGAGAGCGCCGAGAGATCGACGAGCCCGCCGCCCACGGTGATCGACCACGCGAGGTGAACGGGTTCGACGGCGCCGACCTGCTGCGCCAGATCCGGCACCATCGGCAGGAACGCCGGCATCACCACGCCGGACGTGCTGCTGTACACCGATATCAGGCCCGTCCCGAACGCCATGATCGGCACGACCGTTTCCGAGGTGGAAATGCTGGCCAGCCCGCTCGTGAACAGGTCCATGCCCTGGGTCTTCTGCATGATCGAGATCAGCACCGTCACCCCGGTGACCATCAGGATGACGCCCCAGGGCATGCGCTGAATGGCCTTCTGCTCATCGACGCTCCCGAGGAGGGTGAGCAACGCGGCGATGAAGACCGCCGTCAAGCCCACGTGGGCATCGAAGCCGACGACCGCGACGATCAGCGCCGAAATGCCGGCGATGGTCAGCCAATGCCGTCGCTCGAAGTGTTCGACCTCCGGCTCCACCGATCCGGCGTCTCCCTCGCGTCTGCGAAAGAGCTTCAGGCCGCCGAACAGCACGAAGCCGCCAATGCCCACGATCGAGTGCGCCAGCACGTTGTACCCGTAGGTCTGCCACTCGAGGCCGCCGAGGCCGATGCGCGTCATCACGTCATTGGCGATGATGCCGCCAGGCGCAAACGGCGACAGCGTGCCCGCCAACGCGCCATTGCCAGCCATGAGCGCCATCAGCAGCGGCGGTATGCCCACCCTCCCCGCAACGGCCATGGCGGGCGCCGCCAGCAGGGCGCTGGCCGGTGTGCCACCGGGACCGATCGTGGACACGACCACGCCCAATGCGAAAAACATGACGGGCAACAGCCCCGCGTTCCCGCGGCAGAGCCGGACGGCCCGCCCGGTCAACCTGGACAGCGTGCCGTTGGTGTCGGCCATGCTGAACAGCAGCGTCACGCCGACGAGCGTGACCAGCAACGGCACGGGAAAGCCCGACAGGACGGAATTGACCGACATTCCGCCCAGGTACACCCCCACCAGCCAGGCCATGGCCAGCGACAGGATGCCGACATTGATCGTCGTGAGGACGCTCAGCGCGACGGCCAGGACGAGCGCCGCGACCGAGGCCCACGCGAGCGTCATTGCGCAAGCGCCACAGCCGCCGGGGCTGTGCTCAGGACGCGGGAAAGCTGGCTCACGTCGGACAGGTCCTCCAGCGCCTCGACCATGCTGAGGGTCTCCTCGATCGCCGACGGCGGCAGCACGAGCGACGCGCAGTCGCTGAACTTTTCGTGGAGTTCCTCCCGGGTGAACGGCAGGTCCGGCCCGCCCCGATAGCGTTCGTCCGCCGGCTCGACGAGGGTGCGGCCGTCGTCGAGATCCACCTCGACGGTGCTGCGGATCTTCTCCCAGCCCTGCGCCTCAATCTCCGGGTCGAGTACGCGCTCCACCTTCCGCATCATCGCCTGCACCGGCGCACTGCGGACGAACTCGTCGTTGAATTCGCGAACGCCCGCCTTCCGCCGGAGCGCGATGGCGCCCACCATGAACGCCGGACAGAACTTCGCCTCGAGCTCGTCGGTCGCGACGGGGTACCGCAGCGGATTGAGGATGTTGGACCCGGCGCGCACGCGAATCCCCACGATGCTCTCCGGCTGCACGTCATGCGTGATCACCAGTCGTCGCATGGCATCCATCGTCGGATGCCCGAGCACGCCACACGGGTACGGCTTGATCGATACCCCGGGCCACACGATCGTGTGCGGGTCGCCGAGCCTGCCGACGATACGGTCGGCATCGAAGCCCTCACCGTGACTGAAGGCCTGGAAAAAGCCCCACGGCGGATCGAGGGCGTCCCGGCCGCCCGTGAAGCCTCTCGCAGCCAGCTCGGCCGCGACCACCCCGTTCTGCGACGCCCGACCCACGTGCAGCGGCTTGGTCATCGACCCGAAGTTCACGCGTATGCCGGAGGCTGAGCTCGCCGCGATGGCGAGCGTGTGCGCGATCCGGACGCCATCGAGATCCAGCAGCCTGGCCGCGGCGACCGCCGCGCCGAACGTGCCGACAGTGCCGGACGAGTGGAAGCCCTTCATGTAGTGGCCGGGACTGATGGCCTCGGCGATCTTGCACTCGACCTCGAAGCCCGTGAGAAACGCCTCGATGAACGCCTTGCCGGACGCTTGCTGCCGCTCACCGATGGCCAGCGCCGCGACCATCGGCGGCACGGTCGGGTGCGTCAGCAATCCGAAGATTCGGTCGGCGCTGGTCGCCAGTTGCGTGTCGTCCCAGTCCAGCGCATGGCCGCTCGTCCCGTTGAGCAGCGCCGCCGAGGACGCACCGCTCCTGAACGGCTCGGGGCCGAACGCGGTGGACTCCGGCTTCCCGTCAACCGTCCGGACGTAGCCGCGCAGGATACGGCCGGCGTCCTGCGTCGATCCGGCCAGCATGACGCCGAGTCCGTCGATGACGCATCGCTTCGCGATCTGGACGGCCTCCTTCGGAAAATCCTGCCAGCGGGCCCGGCCGACGAAATCCACAACCGCGCTCGTGGCGCGCTGTTGGTCGCTCACATTACCCCCCTCGACGAATCGGTCTCGTCACCAGACTGATCCGCGGCCGGCGACAAGGTGGCCGACGCCGCCTGTGACGCGGCTCTCCGGTGGTCACGATGCCACCTCCACCGTTCCGCCGCGGGACTCGAACGCATCGAGCACCGGCATGAGCGCCGACCGGAAGTCGGCGCGCGCGAGCCAAGCCGTCTCGCGAAGCCTCACCCGGCGGGCCCGCGGGCCCGCCGGCGCGCGGCACGTGCGACCGGGGCTCGAAGTCAGCCACCTCTCGATTCTACCGCCGAACCGTGACGGCAGGCTCAGCGGAGCGTCTGACCGGCGCCTCGCCGGCTGCCGAAGAAGCCTCCGACCGGTGTCTCCCCGGCGGTTGCAGCGACGTGCGGCGGGCTGAACGCCTGCCTGAATGGGCAGGTCGTGCAAGAACCGGCGGGCGAGGACGGCGACCGGCCGCCGCCCTGGTGGCCCTCTTCGTCCAAGGCCCGCCGTCAGCAGGCTCCGCGCACCCTCTCGGGGTACCTTGACGAATCCTCCGATTCGGTTCGGGTCGTCAGGAGCCTATGAACTCGAAGAGAGACGGGCGACGATCCACCACTGGTCGCGAGGGTGACGCGGGGTGTCGGCGCTCGCGCCGACGAAGACGGTGTCGGTGTTCGCCCGCGGGTCGTAGATGCCGTAGGGGATCGCGATGCCCTCGGCCTCGGAACGAAGTCGTGGTCCTTGACGAGTTCGGGGGTGTGGTCCCACTTGGCGCCGGGGTTCCTGAACGCACCGACGAGTTCCTTCTTCTTCGTATCGACGCTGATGAGGGCGGTGTTCTCGACCGCGCAACGCTCGCGCAGTGCGGTGATGTGCTCGAACTGGTGGTTGCGGTCCGGGTGAGAGACGCCGGCGAGCTTCTTGTCGTTGACGCGCAGCGAAAAGCCCGTCGCCCTGAGGAGTCGAGCGACGGTCCGGCGGCAGACATCGATGCCGAGCCGGTGCAGCTCGGCGGCGACCTTGGCGGTCGTACGGCGTGTCCACTTCAAGCCGGTGACCGGGTCCCCGGCCGTCTCGTGCGCCATCAGGGCTTCGAGGCGGGCGATGACTTCCGGCGTTGGTGCCGAATGACTCGGCGGTCAGGATCAGGGTGCCGGCGCTGGAGAAGTGGACCTCGTTGAACGACCACAGGCCGCGTTGGTCGAAGTCGACGAGTTGATCGAGGGTGTAGTACCCGCCGCGATGCGAATAGCTGGTGCGGGCGGCGAGGTCCCTCAGCTTGCGAAACGCGGTGCGCTTGGCGCTGGTTCCGAGGGCCGCCATCACCTCGGGCAGGGAGGCGATGGTCTGCTTGCGCAGCAGGGCGATGATCGTGTCAGGGGAGAATTCGGTGGGTCTCATTCTGGCACCATTACGGATTCATGTTTTCGTAATGGTGCCAGAAACGCCGCAGAATTGCACGCACAAAATCCCAAAAGCGCCTCGCCCTCAAGGGAGGCTCGCCGGGGGGACGGGTCTACGCGACCCGCGCTCTACCGCGCGATTACAGACGTTTCTATGGAGTTATTTCTGCGCGGACCCTTAGCCGCTAGTGGACCGTCTTGTATAGACATTCCCGTTGGCTGTCGTCTCTACGTATATGCCGTTTGAAGGCAGCCGATTCATCCGACCGACGCACAACGCGATGACCTCGAGGAGATCGCCCGCTCGTACGCCTTGCCCGCCGGATTCGTCCAGCGCGCGGTGATCTGTGGCGTCGGCTTTTCGACAGGAGGTGCCTGATGAATTGGAAATGGTACGAGGGACGAAACGGCCACGGTTGGAAGCTGCCCTGGACCCTGCTCCGGTCAGTGGTGTTCGTGTCGCTGATGTTCTCCCCCGTGCCGGGGTTTGCCCAGGGCGGGGAGCGGGGTCCGGATGGACGACGTATCAGTGAACGAGTAGAACCCTTCAAGATCGTCGGGAACATTCACTACGTGGGTGGGACGGATATGACGGTGTTCCTGATCACGACACCCGAAGGCCACATTCTGATCGACAGCACCTACGAGCGAGACGTACCCTGGATCCGTCAGAACATTGAAGAACTGGGGCTCCATCTACGGGACATCAGAATCCTTCTGAACTCCCACGCGCACGGCGACCACATCGAAGCGCACAGCCTGATGAAGGAGCTGACCGGCGCGCAGGTGGTGATGTCGGAAGCCGACGGCGTGGTTCTGGCCGACGGCGGCGGGGTTCGCCCCGATGGCCAGCCGCGTTTCAAGCCTGTGACACCGGACCGCGTCATCCGCACCGGTGACACGGTGACGCTCGGCGGCACCACCCTGACGGCTCACGTCTTTCCCGGCCACACACGCGGCGCCACCACGTGGACGACTGTCGTGGAAGATGGCGGCCAGCGCTTTACCTTCGTGTTCTGGGGCGGCCTGGGGGGCGTCCGGCAGCCGTTCGTGAACAACGCCGAATGGCCCACTATCGCCGAGGACTATGCCGACACGTTGCAGAGGGCGAAGCAGCTGCCCTGCGAGTTCTTCACGGAGGGGCACACGGCTGGCTTCGGATTCATGGACAAGATGAACCGTCTGCTCGAGGGCGAGCAGCCGAACCCCTTCCATGCACCGCAAGAATGCCGCGAAGATCTCGAAGAACTGGAACGCGGTTTTCAAGCACAGCTCGCCAGGGAACGCGCCCAGGCGAGTCGGTGACCGGGCTTGCCGAGAAGGCGAGCTTCACCGTCGCGGACCGGTCGCCGTGTATCGGGCCAGGACGAGGTTGTCGAGCCTGATGTTCCGGGTCCAGATGAACTCGGCGTCGCCGAACAACTGTGTGTATCCGATATACGCGCGCTGCCCCGTCACCCTCTCGGGCGGCCACACGACCGCACGTGGCCAGTGCGCGTCATCGAACGCTGGCGCCGTCCAGTTGGAGGGCACCGGAAAGTGAAGGGCCTGGCAGCCGTTGGGGTCGTTCTCGGCGCACGCGGGGCGCACGGCCTGCGAGCAGAACGTCGAATCGCGGCCGCCCGCGGTTCGCACGCAGCCGGGATCGTCGAGCGGCGCGATGTAGAAGGTCTCGGCACGCCACTCGCCGTGGGTGCCATGGCCGTCGCTGAAGTACGCGATAAGCCCCCCGTCGCCCAGGTTGAAACTGTCGTATTCCATCCCGACGCCGTTGTGTGTTTCCCAGTCGACACCCATCACGGCATACGTCATGGGGTATCTGGCCCTGAACCGGACCACGTTGGAATTGAATGGCGTCATCCCGACGGGATCACGCCCGATAAACTGGCCGTTCACGTAGAGCTCGAAGTAGTTGTCTCCGAAAATGAACCCGGTGACCTCCACCCCGTCCGGGTCGATGACGACGGTCTCGAGCTGTGAGAGGTAATCGGGGTTGTCGCCCTGTCCGGAGCAGTTGTTGAACACGTCCACCGCGGCGGGACCATCGTGAACCGGCGCGGGCACTGCAAACCGCCGGCCGTCCGCCGAGGTCACGAAGCCGACGAGTGCAGCGTTGAAGTTGTTGCCACCTTGCGCTTCGTTGACCAGTCCGGACGTACACCCGGTCAGCGGAGCGCCGGGTCTGAGGTCCGATGCCAGACCCGTCGTGACGATACCGACCTCGCCGGCGGGGTCACCGGCGCCCGGCGTCGTCTGTGCGGAACCCGTAACGGTGACGAGCCCCCCGCTGCTCCCCGATATCACCACGAGAAGAAGGCTGATTCCACAACCCAGGAGAATCAGAAGAATAGTTCGCATTGCCTCCCCCCACGCTGCCGCCGGCGTCCACCGTCAGAAGTTCCGGCGCCTCACCGTACCCCGGAGTAGATATTCCGCGGGTCCTTGCCGACGATGTGCTCCACGTCCTGGTTGTTCTCGTTGCAGATGTACTCCATCAGCTCGGTGTCGTGAAGATGCCGATGGGTTTCATAGAGCGTGAAGGGTCGGGTGTACGCGCCGGGGTCGTCGATTGTGACCTCGTAATCCAGCGTGTCGAAATCGGTTCGACGATAGCGCTCGATGGTGTGCAGCTGCTCCGTGTGAGGATGACCCGCGAAGTCGAACCAGAACCGATCGTTGAACCCGACAGTATCGATGATCAGGGTGTCGCCGTCGATCCTCCCGACGGAATGACCATACCAGGTGGGCGCGGGGTCCTCGGGATGCTCCCGCCCGTCCATGAAGATCGAGTCTCCTGAAACAGGTGTGGGTAGGGATGGCCCCAGTTCGATGCCGCCCCAGCCAGAAAAACCCCCGCGTTCGCGGGCTCTGCTTCGCCCCGTGACCCCCGCACGTCAGGCCCACGCGCCGACTGCTCCTCGCGCGTCCGGCGTGAAGTCGTCGACGGCCGGGACGCCCCCGTCCAGGCCGGGCCGCAAGGCCCATAACTGCTCTCTGAGCGGAGGGACGGCCGGCGTGTCATCCGAAGGACCGGAGCGCAGCGGAGGACGCGCGTAGCGCGTTGACACGCCGGCCGTCCCGTAGCTACCCCGCCCCACATCCGCAGCAAGCCACCGCACGCCCGCCCCGGAAGCGGAATCCGCGGGTCAGTTCCGAGCTGCCTTTTCGCCGTCAGCCGCGCCTCGTGGACCCGCCGAATCGGCTCCGATTCCACCCACACCTGTTTTAGGAGAGCCTGAAGATCTGCCGATAGCTGTGGATGTTCCCCTCGAAGAGAAAATACATGTGCGTATCCGTTCGCAGGATCCGCCACGGATACGGCGCCTGTCGCGGCACTCCTGTGGGCAGGCAGTTGGCCTCGGGATCCTCCCTGCTCATCCGGCCCAGCGTCAGCTCCAGGGCCCACGGCTGGAGCGGGAGCGTCTCACCGGGTGCCAGCGCGTTGTTGATGTCGGAAATGAGCTTGCGCCCTACGCCACTGCTCCACAGACCGGAGAAGTCCACCTGGCCATCGGCGGTGCGTGGAGCGGGCGCGGCTCCCGTATCTTGCGTGCCACCCTGGGCGAGCAAGCGCTCCGCCGCCGGAAACCACATCACGGCGACGAGGGCGGCGACGGCGATCCAGTCGAGTGAACGACTACGCATGGCGACACCTCCTCACACGAATACTGTTGGACGCACCCCAGCTGGAACCCTTCTCATGAACGCGCCGGCATTCCAATGCAGCGGGGACTTTCGCCACGGGCCGCCAGAGCTTACAGCGGGCCTGCCGAGGATGCGGTGAAGATCTTCTGGCCATCGGCCATGGTGATCTCCCGGGCGTTCGCCATGTTGGTTCCGTCTATCGAGAGAGACGCCATGACGACAACCTTCTCACCGATCTGCAGCGTATGCCTGCTCCACCCGGCCCGGGTCAGTCCATTGGGGCTCCCGAGCTCCATGTTCCAGTTGACCACCCCGCCGCTCTCGTCCTCGACGTCGATATAGAAGCGGGCGTGCGGGTTCAACCATTCGACCTTTGTCACGACACCCGTCATCGGTATCGTCTGGCTGCGGTCGTATTGGGCGTCAAAGGAATGATGAGCCAGCATGGACCCCGAAAACAGGACCAGACCAGCACCGGCGACAAGGACGCGTAACCCAGCTTTCATGGCGCACCCCCCGACTCTCGAAAACCGTTTCGGCTCGCACGGATCGATCTTGTGATAGTTTACTCGCTCGCGGCGAATCGGTCAAGGCCGGATCGTGCGCCGCCGGCCGTCGTGAGGAGATGAGTCATGTAGAAACCGAAGAACGACTCGCTCGGTCGTCGGACGTTTCTGAAGACCGCGGCTGTCGGCGCCACGGCCCTGGTCACCGATGCAACGGCGCTGAAGGCGCAACAGACCGCACCGGTCGGTGGCGGGGCGTCGACCCCGTCTGCCGGCGCGGCTGCTGCCGAAGCCGAGACCGTTCCGCTCTCGGCGGACGTGCTGACCTCGGGGCGGCCCACCTCTGACTACATGGTCGATGTCCTGAAGTCCCTCGACTTCGAGTACATCTGCTCCAATCCCGGTTCGAGCTTTCGCGGACTGCACGAATCGTTCATCAATCATGGCGGGAACCGGAGTCCCGAGTGGATCACCTGTCTGCACGAGGAGCACTCGGTCGCGATCGCGGACGGCTACGCACAGATCGAAGGCAAGCCCCTGCTGGTGATGGCCCATGGCACGGTGGGCATCCAGCACGCCGCCATGGCGATCTACAACTCGTTCTGCTCGCGGATCCCCGTCTTCATCGTCGCCGGCAATACCCTCGATGCCACCGAGCGCAGGTCGGGGGTGGAATGGGTGCACAGCGTCCAGGACACGGCCGGGATGGTGCGCGACTACATCAAGTGGGACGACAATCCGGTGTCGTTGCCCCATTTTGCGGAATCGGCGGTCCGTGCGTATCGGATCGCCATGTCGAGACCGATGGCACCGGTGCTGCTGGTGGCCGACAGCCGGCTGCAGGAGACGCCTGTTCCGGAAGGCTTCGCGTTTCGGATCCCCAGGCTGACCGTGCCGTCACCACCACAGGGTGAGGCCGCCGCCGTGGCCGAAGTGGCGCGGCTTCTCGTCGAGGCGGAGAACCCGGTCATCGTCGCCGGCGACGTCATCCATTCCCAGGAGGGCATGGATGCGCTGGTCGAGCTTGCCGAGACGCTTCAGGCGCGCGTCCAGGGCGGGCGGAACATGCCCGCGCTTCATCCGCTCAACCAGGGCGGGGGACTTGCGAACGCCGACGTCATCGTGGGGCTGGAGGTCTTCGATCTGTGGGGCACGCTTCACTCGCTGCGGGATCAACTGGATCGCACGGTGACGGCGAGGACCCGTTCGGATGCACGAGTCGTCAGCATTTCGACGAAGGACCTCTACCTCAAGAGCAACTATCAGGGTTTCCAGCGATATCCGGAGGTCGACGTGGCCATCGCCGCAGACGCCGAGGCCACGGTGCCGGCATTGACCGAAGCCTGCCGACGATTGATCACACCCGACCGCCGACGGGCGCTCGACGAACGCGGCCGGGCCCTGGCCACCGCGAAGACCCAGGCCCTGGAGCGTGTGCGCCGCGCAGCGACCTATGGATGGAACGCCAGCCCGATCAGCAGCGCTCGCGTGTCGGCCGAGTTGTGGGACTTGATCAAGGCGAAGGACTGGGCCAGCGCCGGCGCAGAAAGCCCGCTGTGGGATGTGACGAAGCACTACCAGACGCTCGGCGGTGGTCGCGCCTACGGTGTGGGGTATCATGCGCCGGCGGTGGTGGGCGCCGCGCTGGCCCATCGCAAGCATGGCCGGTTGCTCGTCAGTCGCCAGAACGACGGTGACCTCATGTATGTGCCCGGAACGCTGTGGACCGCCGCCCACCATCGGATCCCCTTCCTCAGCGTCATGAACAACAACCGCGCCTATCATCAAGAGGTCATGCATCTCCAACGGATGGCCAACCGGTATCAGAGAGGCGCGACGGCCGCGAGCACGGGGATCGGCACGAAGATCGAAGACCCGAATATCGACTATGCGGCCATGGCACGCAGCATGGGCGTGTACGGCGAAGGGCCGATCACCAATCCGAACGACCTTCGGCCGGCGCTCCGACGCGCGATTGACGCGGTGGAAAGGGGCGAGGTCGCGCTGGTGGACGTCGTGTCGCAGCCACGGTAGCAACGGGAGGGACACGTGATGCGTGCGTTCATGCTTCTGCTGTTGATCGCCGTCGGTGGCGTGGGGGCTCACGGTCAAGTGACAACGGGCGACGCGCCCGACGGAGACGCCGAGAACGGCCGGCAGGTGTTTGCGGATCGTGGATGCTACCAGTGTCACGGATACGAAGCGCATGCCGGACCGGGGTCACGGCTGGCCCCGGACCCGATCCCTTTCTCCGCGTTCGCACGCTATGTTCGCGCGCCGGCCGGACAGATGCCACCGTATACGGGCAAGGTGCTTTCGGACACCGAGCTCGCCGACATCTACGCCTTCCTGGAATCGATCCCGCAGCCGCCGGCCGTCGACAGCATCCCGGCGCTCAGGGATGACCGCTAGCAGCCCGTGGCGAAAGTTCTTTGCCCGCGGGCGCCCTTCAGCCCGCTGGCGCACTCGCCGCTCTCGGTGCAACGCGGGTTTTCACCACGGACTGCCTAGTCATATTGCACGCGCGGTGGGGGCGGGTACGCGTTCGAGTAAACGGACTCGTAGCGAACCCTGATCCCCTCCTCGTCGACGAACCCGAGCGATTGCTGGAACAGCCCGGGCGGGGGTCCACCGGGTGGCGCGGTTTCCTCCAGCACGTAGAGACGATTCTGGTGGATGTGGATCGCAGCAAAGGAGCGAGATCCATCGGCGTTGGTGAGTTGGATCCGACGTCCCTCGATTCGGTCGCTGTTGTAATACGCGTAGTGCGTCACCGTGGCGTCCCGTTGAAGGAAACCCCACGCCGCATAGTCGAGCGCGCCTCGCAGCTCACCGATCCAGGGGTTGTTGCACAGATTCGGATAGGCCTGGCATCCCCGGAGTCGCTCCGCGTGTATTGCCTGGACGTTCGCGTATTGGACCACGGTGACGGAGTAGCGACGCTGACCGTCTTCGACACTGTGGACGCGCCCCGGCAACGTGATGCCGTACTCCGTCGGATAGGTGATGTCCCGCACCTCGGGTTCAGTCGGAAAATTGACGGTAAAGAGATCGGTCGGATCGATATACTCGATCCATTCCTGTGCGTAAGAAGGCCCGGATGCCAACAGGACGACGGCCGCCGACGCGAGTAGAATCGGGTGCATGACTCATCCTCCCATCCTTCGAGTCCCGTCTGGCGTTGCAGTCCAGATCTGTCGTTTCTCCGTCTGCCTCTCGGCCGTCGCGCCCGCAATGACAAGGTCCCTCGGCCGAACCCTCATCGTCTCCCTCACCCATGGGCGGAAAGGCACGTCCCGGAACAGGCCTGCGAGACAAACGTATACGGCCCGGCGAGACGATAGCTGACATTATGACCGCGTCTCGCGGCAAACGAAAGCCGAAGACGAGTGACCGACGGTCACCGCGCGGCGCGTTAGTTGCCGATGCCGCGGTTCGTCCTCGACAACTGACCGAGTTCGGGAGAGCCGGTTGCGCCGAGGCGGCGCAGCAGCTCGACGGTGCTGCTGTTGTTGTCGCCGCCGCGCCCGCCGGCCACGGCCAGCGGTGTCTGCCCCCTGTCGTTCAGGGCATGCAGGTCGGCGCCGCTGTCGGCCAACAACTGGACGACGGTGTCGAGGCGTCTCGAAGCAGCGGCGTGCAACGCCGTGTTTCCGGCCGTGTCCGCTGCGTTGACCTCGACCCCCGCGTCGATCGCCGCCCTGGCCGCTCCCAGCACGAGCCGCTCGTCCTCGGCCGGGTTCGCGGCCAGTCCCGGTTCCCGGCGGCGGCGGGCGGCCACGGCCGCCATCAGCGGCGTCGTGCCGTCGGCCATAGCGACCTGCGGCTCGGCGCCGTTGTCGGCGAGTGCCCGCATGACGCCGGGTTCCGCGAAATGCGCGGCCAGCCAGAAGGCGCTGGCGCCGACCACGTCGTGCTCCAGCACATAGTCGGGGCTGTTGCGCCGGCCCGGGCTGCCGCGTGTCACCGGTACGTTCGGGTCGGCGCCGCGCGCCAGCAACGCCGCCGCCAGTGTTTCGTCGCCGCGCAACGTGGCGGCGTGCAGGGCGGAGTAGCCGGCTTCGGCCGCGTTCGGGTCCGCACCCTGCTCGAGCAGGAATGCGGCGAGCGCGGTATGGCCGCTGTGCGAGGCGACGACGAGTGCGCTCGTGCCCGATGGCGCCGTGTCGTTCACGTCGGCGCCCCCCGCCACCAGATGCCTGGCGGCCTCGAGATTGCCCTGTCGGGCCGCAAACAGGATGGGCGTGTTGCTGCCCTGAACGATATCGACAACCCCGGTCGGGTTGAACCCGGCGGTCCGCGTGTGGATGCGCCGCGGCCGCGGGGCCGAGCGCGCATGGACGTCCGCCCCGAGCGCGACCAGCGTTGCCACGACGCCGGGATGCCGCTGGGCCACCGCCCACATCAGCGCCGTCTGCCCCCGCGACTGCTCGCGGGCGTTCAGGTCGGCCCCGTAAGACGCCAGGAGGCGCACCGCCTCCGCAGACCCGGTGCGGGACGCGGTCATCAGCACCGTTTCGCCCGAGGGCAGCGCGGCGTTCGCATTGGCGCCGGCCGCCAACAGGGTCGCGACCATCCTCTCGCTGCCGTTGAGGCAGGCCAGCCAGAGCGGCGTGACGCCGAAGTCGTTCGTCGCGTCGACGGTGGCGCCGGCCCGAACGAGCGCATCTGCCATCGCCGCATCGTCCGAGTGGGCGGCCCAGTGCAGGGCGGTCGCGCCGTCTGCCTGCCGGGTATCCGCAGAGACACCCTGATCGAGCAGAGTGACCACGCTCGTCGAGTCCGCCGCCCGGGCCGCGTCAAGCAGCCGCGTGTCCTGGGCGGCGGCGCCGAGGCCGGCCATGGCCAGCAGCAGCATCGCCAAGAGCATCGACCCGGTCAGCTTTCTCGCATGCACGCTCTTCATCCTCCACGGGCGGGTGTCCACCGCCGCACCAAGTGCTCTCCCGCCGAGAGCGGACGCACGATGGGCGACGTCAAGTCCAGAAATCGTACCTGCGACCCGCGACCCGCGCCTCGCCGGAGTCGAGCCGGCCGCCGGGAAACGGGCGCGGGTCAGCGCGGCCGGTCAGCCCTGCCCCCTACGTCGGCCCCGGCTCGGAGGCCGGCCGCGGAATCAGACACCGTGACGGCGGCACAGCCGGTCGGCGTCACGGATCGACCGTGATCTCCCCCACCGCCCAGGGATGGTCCTCGCAGTGGTAGAGGAACGTCCCCGGCTCGTCGAAAGTGACGAAGCCCCACAGTCCCGGCGCGAGGGTGGCGGTGTTCCAACTGCCGTCGCGCGCGGACACGGTGTGGGCGATCTCGCCGTTGTTGGTGAACCGGACCCGGGTGCCCGCGGTGACGCGCGCGCGGACCGGGTTGAAGTTGTGCTCGTCGAACGCGTACCGCCGGCCGCCCACCGAGCCCCGCGGGTTCTCGAGCAGCGTCGCGGTGTCGATCTCGTCGGTCTCGCGCGGGGCGGGTCCGCTCGGCTGGTCGTCCACCGGCGGGTCCGGCGAGGGCTCGCCGCGCGCCGGCACCGCGCCGTCGAGGTTGAACGCCCAGAGCGCGGGCCCCATCGCGATGGCGATGTACTGCGTGCCGTCGAGCTCGTAGGCCGACGCCGGGCCCGGGCGTAACCGCGCCCCCTCCTCCTGCGTGCGGAAGGCCCAGCGGCGGACGCCGGTCCGCACGTCGTAGGCCTCCACCTGCCCGCCCGGCGAGCCCCGGAACAGCAGGCCGCCCGCGGTGACGAGAGGCCCGCTCACCCCGAGGAACGCGCTCGGCATCTCGTTCTTCCACACCACGCGGCCGGTCGCGGTGTCGACGGCGGCCAGCACCCCGACCGCGTCGGGCAGCGTGAGGTGGAACCGCGCGGTGTTCCAGACGAAGGGATCCGCGAAGCGGCGGGCGCGGCCGACGTGGGCGCGCCCCTGCGCGTAGATGTAGCCGGTCTGCGGCGAGAACGCGAGCGGCGTGACCCGCACCAGCGGGATCGGCACCCCCGGCGCGACCACCGTCTGCTCGTCGACCGACGGCGGCGTGTAGCTGCTGCAGTTGAGCTGGAACGGCGGCGGCACCCGGTCGCGCCAGTACGAGCACTCGAAGAGGATGGTCTCGGTCCGCACCGGGAAGGGCTGGGTCGGCACCGTCAGCTGGTGCGCGTCCTGCGGCACCTCGCGCTCCTCGATGGGCAGGAGCGGCTCGCCGGTCTCGCGGTTGAAGAGAAAGAGATAGCCGTCGGCGCGCATCGCGGCCACAGCCTTGACCGGCTCGCCGTCGACCGTCGTGTCGTAGAGCAGCAGCGGCGTGGCGATGTCCGCGTCCCAGATGTCGTGACGCACGACCTGGTAGTGCCACCGCCGCTCGCCGGTCTCCATGTCGAGGGCGAGGACCGAAGCGGTGAACAGGTTGTCTCCGTCGCGGATCTCCCCGCCGAACATCGGCACCGGGTTGCCGGTCGAGAAGAAGACCATGCCGAGGTCGGGATCGACGGTGCCGACCAGCCACACGCCGCCGCCCCCGAACTCCCACGAGTCGTTGTCCTGCGGCCAGGTCTCGTGGCCGAAATCGCCGGGGCGCGGGACCACGAAGAAGGTCCACTCAACCTCGCCGGTCGCGGCGTCGAGGGCGAGCACCCGGCCCTGACCGCCGATGTCGCCGTTCGCCAGGCCGACGAACACCTTGCCGCGCGCGTACATCGGCGCGGTGGTGACCGATTCGCCCCGCGTCCGCACCTCGCTCCCGACCCGCGTCGCCCAGGCCAGCTCGCCGGAGTCCTGGCTGAGCGCGATGACCTCCCCGCTCCGCGTGCCGAAGATGACGTGGCCGTCGCCCAGCACCACCCCCTGCCACGACGGCACCCGCCCCGCCTCGGGGTCCGGCTCCCAGCGCCAGACCGGGTCGCCGGTCCGCGCGTCGAACGCGAAGACGTTGGCGCCGCCGGTCAGGTAGATGACGCCGTCCGCGACCACCGGGGTCGCACGCGACGCCGCGCCGCCGGGAAGCGGCGTCGTCCACGCGCCGCCGAGGCGGTCGACGGTGTCGGCCGCGATGGCGTCGAGGGTGGTGTAGCGCGAGCTGGACCAGTTGCCGCCAGTGAAGGGCCAGTCGGTCGAGGGATAGCCGCGGCCCGGCTCGGGCGCCTGCGCGGCGAGGCCGACCCCGAGCACCGCGAAGGTAACGGCCGACGCGACCGTGACGACGAGTGAACGATGCCGAGGCATGACGCCCTCCTCTTCTCGAGTCCCCGACCGCGGGGCGACTACGGCGCCCCTCCGGCCACCCTCCTCAGGATGCGTTCCCATTCAACCACAGAGTTCGACCGCCTCCCAACTCTCCGCCGTGCACCCGGCGCGCCTGCCCGCTTCATTGGACCTCCGCGCTGACCGCGTAGCCGCCGCAGTCCCCTGAATCCAGCCGGCCCGATTCTCTGCCGCACGGAATCTCGATGTTGATTCCCGATTCAACGTGGTGCTGCAGCCGGCGCACCCGCCAACCGAATGGAGTTGCCCGTCATGGATGGACGATCCAAGATGGGCATCGGCGAAGATGCCTGCCATGGCAGGAATTGACCCGGAGGCGAAGGTGGACCGAAGAACGCTCTTGAAGATGGGCGGCATGGGCCTCGTGGGCGCCGGCCTGGGCGGCTGCTCGGCGCGGACGGCGCCGCCGCCGCAACCGCCGCTGCGGCTCGCGCCCGTGCGCGCCGCATGGGACCGGATCATCCGCACCACCGTCGGGCTGCGCCCGCACCGCCCCTCGGGCTTCCTGCTGCGCGCCGACCGGCTCGACGACACCACCGTGATCCAGAACTACGGTCACGGCGGCTCCGGCATGTCGCTCTCCTGGGGCACGGGGCGGATGGCCGCAGAAATGGCCCTCGCCCACGACAGCCGCCGGGCAGCGGTCATCGGTTGCGGCGCGGTGGGCCTCACCGCCGCGCGCCAGCTGCAACGGCGCGGATTCGCGGTGACCATCTATGCCATGTCGGTGCCGCCGAACACGACATCGAACATGTCGTTGGCCGGCTTCACCCCCACCTCGGGGCTGATCGACCGCGAACTCAGGACACCCGCCTGGGACGCCCAGTTCCGCGAAGCCGCCGAGATTTCCTATCGCGAGCTGCAGCTGTTGGCGGGGAGGGGCTTCGGCGTTTCCTGGATCGACCGCTACGGTCTCCGCGACACGCGCCCGGGCGCCGCCGGGGGCGATGCCGAGGACGATGAAGAGCCGCTGCTTCCCGCCCATCTGCGCACCGGCGAGTTCACGCTGGGACCCGGGGAGCATCCCTTTGCCAGCCGCTACGCGGTCCGGCGCAACCAACTGCGCATCGAGCCATCCATCTACCTGGATGCGCTGGTTCGCGACTTCATGGACTTCGGCGGGCGCATCGAGATCCGCAAGTTCGCCGAGCCGCGCGAGCTGGTGGAGTTGAGCGAGCCGCTGGTCGTCAACTGCACCGGACTCGGGGCACGCGATCTCTTCGGCGACGACGAGCTGCTGCCGCTGAAGGGGCAGCTCACCGTGCTCGTGCCCCAGCAGGAGGTCGACTGGGGTATCTCCGGCAGCCCTCCCGACGGGGCTCCTCGCGGCGTCCTCGGCATCCACATGCAGCCGCGCAACGACGGCATCGCCCTGGGGGGCACGTCGGAGCGAGGCGTGTGGTCGCTGGAGCCCAATCAGGATGCGATGCAGCGCATCGTCAGCGCGCACATGGCGGTCTACTCGGCGATGCGCGGCTGACCTGTCCTCGCCTCCGTGTGCTCGCTATCGCTCAGGTTGACCGGGGTCGGCCCACTGGTTGATTCCCGCGATTCCGACAAGCACTGGGAGCGCATACGGCGTTCGCGTAGGATCACCCTGCGGGGAGGCGGAATCGGCCAGCTCCGGTACCATCCTGATTTGGAGTGCACGTGAGTTCCGGGGTCGCAGCCCGTTCGCGGGGCAATGGCCTCTGGCGGTTGGACGGAAGTTACGGAGAGGGCCGTCATGAGCAAGTTGATCATGGGCAACGTCCAGATGACCCAGTACATCCACGAGGAAGCCGGCCTGGTCGAGTACCGGATACGCTGGACGGCGGAGATTGACGCCGTTGCAGCCCAGGCGGCGGCGCAGCAGGGCGTGGATACGCAGACGCTGATCGCCCGCGCCATCTACGCTGCGATTGCCGCGCAGACGGGCTCCCTTGCCACGGAAGGCGAGACGGAGCACTGAGGCTTGGCTGCCAAAGAGGAGGACTTCTGATGCGCTA
Source organism: Vicinamibacterales bacterium (assembly GCA_965206705.1). Lineage (GTDB taxonomy): Bacteria > Acidobacteriota > Vicinamibacteria > Vicinamibacterales > UBA8438 > JAJEEA01. Next base: position 875,736 of record CBDBKJ010000006.1, read on the forward strand.
CAGTTACCCTTGTCGCATCGAGCGCGATGGAGACGGCTGGGTGGCATCCTTCCCGGACGTCCCGGAAGCACTCACCGGCGGCAGCGACTACGAACAGACTGTCGAGCTTGCGGCCGATGCGCTGGTCAGCGCACTGGGTCTCAGCTACGTGGAGCGCCGGCGGGAGCTCCCGCCGGCCGGTGGGCGCACGCCGGGTGAGGTCCTGATCCGCGTGCCGGCTCTGGTCGCCGGAAAGTTGGCGCTGTAATCCACGATGCGTCGGAATCAGATGACCCAGGTTGAACTGGCGCGGCGCCTGGCCGTGAGCGTGACGACTGCGCGCCGAATCGTCGATCCCCAACACCGCTCGCACATCGAGCAGGTGGAGCGCGCGTTGCGCGCAGTGGGTCGGGTGCTCGTTGTCGATGATCGCGCGATTGCCTGAGCGGGCCGCGGAGCAAACCGAGTTGCCCGCAATCCGAGACCGGGCCAAGCCCGGTGTCGGCGAGATCGGCTTCTCGATCTGCAACCAGACCACCGCCTCAGGACAACGACGGCAGCGCGTACGGCGCGAGCGAGCCGGGAACCCGTGCCCAGATGCTGCTCACTGACTGGCCCCTCGTGACGTGTTCCATTCAACCACGGAGTTCGGCGCCCATGCCGACGTACCGTCGCTATCGCTCAGGGTAACAGGGGTCGGCCCACTGGTTGATTTCCGCGATCCGGTCGGGCCACGGGAAGTCCGCCAGATGCAGCGCGCGCACGAGGTCGCGGAACGTGTACGCGTGCTGCGCCCAGGCTTCGAAGAGCTCCGTGAAGGTGGCCTCCGTTCCCCACATATAGATGATGCTCTTCTGCCGCCGGTCCGGCGTGCCCGTGTGGAACGCGTCGTAGAACTCCTCGGTCGGCGGCTGTCCCCAGCCGCAGCGGCTTCGGGCGATGCGCCACTCGACGGCGTTGCTCCTGCGGCCCGTGAGCACCGGATCGAGGCCGGGGCAGAGGTTCCGGAACGCCTCCGCGGGGGCCGGCTCGTCACTGAAAGCCTCGGGCAGCTTCAGCTTGCAGTCCCGCGCCTCGGCGTCGAACCGGCGACGGCGTTCCTGTTGATCCCTGGCCCACTCTTCGCTGGTCATGGACGGGGCTCCGCGAGCAGCGGCGTGCCCAGTGCGGACAGGAGTCGTCATGCGCCGATCAGCGCGTCCAGACGATCGAGCAGCGCCTCGTAGTCACGCACCCATATAGAGATTGCTTCGACCGTCTCGTCCGGCAGCGTGAGGCGTTCCGCCAGACCATCGAGATACCGCTCTTCCTCGGCACTCACCTCATCGACCAGCGCCAACGTCACCGCATCGCGAAAGACCAGAACCCGCGTGGCCCACGGCAGCGCCGACAGGTCATGGGGCACCGCGGGGAGATGGTCGAGGTCCACCCCGAAACGGGCGGCGTGGTGTTCGAGAAGAGTCGAATGTGGTAGCGGCCGTGCCCACCAGAGAAGTCCGGGTACTTCTCCGCGTGGGAAGGCCAAAAGTCGTCGCCACCGCCATGGCCACCGACGGACCCAAAGCGGCCAGCCCGACCCCGGCCGTAGCGCCCGCCACACCAGTGCGGCTCCCGATTGCCGCGGACCTGGCCGCTTCCGTCTCGATCCGATACACGGCGTTCTCGAACCGATCGACTTCGATGCAACTCATTGGGCCAGCGTAAACCACTCCGCAACAGTAGCTTACGCGGACCCTGCCCTTCCGTTCCCACGGTTCGTTACCACAGCGCCTGTCGCTTGATCTATTGCACTGCATCTTGCTCGCTTGGATCGATTCCGGCGTGTTCCGCAGCTTTCCGCGTCAGTTTATCCCCGCTTCTGCGGGGTGGTCCGTAAACTGTTGAAAATAGGTCGATTATCAGCGCCCGTGGCCTTGTTACCACGTTAAGACCCACGTTCGGGCTGTGCAGGTTGGCCGACGCGTGCGCAGATGTTGGCAACCTTGGCTGCCTTGGCGGTCGACGTTGAGCGGTCCCGGTTCTAGAACTCGTGGTTGATGCACGGGCTTGGTCCCGCGTTGTTCCAGGCGCACATCGAGATGCCGTCGATAGTCGGGCTCCAGTGGACTCGGACCTGATGGTTTTTGAGCGTGTACCGGTCTCGGATGTCCAGCGGGTACGGGGTGCCGGCGATAGACGGGCACATCGTCGCGGGGAAGTACTCGTACTTCTGGAGCGGCAGGCCGCCGTTGTCGAGCGGTGGGTCCCAGCTGATCCGGCTGTTGTTCCAGGCGAGGTTGGTCGGCCGTCCTGGTGTGCTGATGCCGTACTCGACCTCGACGTTGGCTCGCTTAACCCCTCGGATTCCCCACCCGCGGCTGTTTCGTGATCGGGCGACGACCGTCCATTTCCCTTCGGGCACGTCGAAGGTCACGTTGAACCCTGTCGCTCTTGGCGCTATTTCGTACCGGTCCTTTATCGCTTTCTCGGCGGGCTCCGGTTGCCCAATATTCCACCTCGATGTCCGTCACGAAGTCGGTCTGGTCCAGCGTGGCTGATATCCCGTATCTCTCGGTCTCGAACTGTCGTCCGTCTATAGTGACCGGTCCGCCGGTGATGCCTTTTTCTGCGATGCTCATCTCCCCTGGCGGTCCCGGTTTGTTCGTTGCGTCGCCGATGACGATCCACCCGGCGTCCCACTCGGGGCTGCAGCCGATGTTGTTGCAGAGCGCCATGTAGAATCGACCCTCCGCTGCTTCGAGATCCACCGTTTCGGGCGAGATTAATGCTGGATTACCTGCCATCACTGCGTGTGCGAGCACGTTGTCTCCGCTCCGCACTTGGACGCGGAATTCGTCAGCCTCGGTTGCTCCCCAGTTGGGAGCCTCCCAGCTGATTTCATGCTCGTAGAGCGTCTCGTTGTCGATTGTGGCGACGTACGAGTCCCCGGTTGCCCGCACCTGGACGTGCCGTGGGTTTCCCGGTACCCCCGGCGTGTAGGTGTAGCTTGAGGCTCGGTACTGCGGTTCGTTGAAGGCGATCTCGCCCGGGTCTGCGGGCATGGCCGTGCCGTCCGCCGCTCCTGCGAGCTGCGGTGGGGCAGCCTGGGTCGTGGTCGAGATGGGCGATGGCGCCGTCGGCGCTGTGATGCTTGGGCTTTCCTCGCCGCAGCTCGCGGCGAGGAGGATGACTGCGGCGGCGGCGGCGGCGATCTTGCTGGACATTTCGGTCTCTTCCTCTGTGTTGGTCGAGTTGGTGCCCGGCCCGGTCTTCGTGGTTCGTGTGCTTGGTGACCTGCCGTCGACTCTCCGATTTCGGACGGCCGTCCGCCTACAGCCAAGCGTGCTCGGTTGGGTCCGTACGATGTTCTGTTGGGTGTTGACGCTCGTGCGTTTGGCGGCGTGCCGATCACGCGGTCGCTGTTTGGTCTCGCTGTAGCGCCGAATCGGCGCCCGGGCGGTGCAACTCCGGTGTCGCTGGTGGTGTCCTCAAGCCGATTGCCGAGCGCTTCGGGATGGACGAGTGCCGGGGCGGGAAGGTCGTGCGGTGGTTCTACGGGGGCTGTGCCGCCGTTCTTCGATGTTGGCGTCGTCGTCCTGGGTGTCAGGACACCGATCTTGACCGCTCTCGACTCAGCTTCGTCGCGTCCGTTGTTCGCTAAAGGCTGGTGTACGATCACGCCGCCCCGGGGCGCCGATCGTCCTCGTTTTGCCCTGATCAGGGGGCTCCGAATGTCGGGTCAACTCGACAACCGGCCGGTTCCAGTGTGGACGTGGTCGTGCAGTCTGGGAGGTGGGCGTCGTGACGGCTGAAGACCTAAAGGTCTTGTACGAGACGGAGCTTCGGTACCACGTCGGCAACGTCGGTCTCGGGTTCGAGGAGCGCCACGGCCTCTGGCGGCTGTTCTCCGCGTCCAGGCGGATGCCGCCGGGTGAGCTGCGAGAGCAGGACCGCCCGGCTGTCTGGTTGTGGAGTGATCTTCACCTCGGCCACGCCATGACGATCAGCGTGTTCGGTCGGCCCTACTGCACGCCCGAGGAGATGGACGACGCTCTGTTCGGGGCGTGGCGCCGGGTGGTGGATCCCGACGACGCGGTTGTGACCTTGGGCGATGTCGCGATCGGCGGCCTCTCGGGCCGTCGGCTGAAGCGGCTCCGGGCGGCGCCGGGCAGGAAGGTGCTGGTCCTCGGAAATCATGAGTTCGACGGCACGGTCGGCGGACATGTCGAGGGTTTCGACGAGGTCTACAGCACCGTTTATGTGCCGAGCAGCCCGGAGCTGCTCTTGACCCACGTGCCGCTTCGTGACGTTCCGGAGGGTTGCGTGAACGTGCACGGGCACTTGCACAAGTGGGTTCCGTCGGGGACTCGACACATCAACGTGGCGGTCGAGCAGACGCGGTATCGACCGCGGTCGCTCACGGCGGTTCGCCGCCTCGCGGCGTCTCTCGTCCGGGGCGAGCGCGTACCAGGGCGGACGACGGCGCAGCAGCTGACGCACGCTGGTCGTGCGGTCGCCGCTGGCGGCGTGGCTCGTGACTGAGGCTGGCGAGTTCGGCGCGCAATCCCTTCGAGGTCGCGTGGTCGCCGTGTTCCGCGGTCTTTCCGCAGCCGTCGGGTTCCGCGTCCGCCTGCTTGTCGTCCGGGCCTGGCCGGGCCGGACGTTCTCTGTCGTCGTGGCGACGTAGGATTCTTGCCCGAGCTTGCCCCGCTTGTCGGGTGCCCTGAGGTATCAGTCCCGATCCGGGGCCGGCATGCCCCGCCGACGCGCATGTGCGCTGATCGCGAGCAGCTCCGGCACCGCGGCGGGCACCACGCCGCACGCCAGCCGCGCGCCACCGCCGCCCAGCGGTTCTGGCGAGTCCGAGTAGTTGTCTCCGCCCTCGTGAATCACCAGCGCGCGTCCATACAGGTCACTCATCGTCAACCGGGGTGCGACCACCGCAGTGGCGACGTGCCCCGCTTCCGACGTCAGCCGCGGCAGGTCGCCCAGGTGACCGTCACCGTCCGGCCCCTCGTGCCGGCCGGTGTTCCCCGGGTCGTAGTGCCCGCCCGCGGCCTGGCCCCCGTCGCCGCAGGCGGGATTCACATGGGCGTGAAAGCCGTGATCGCCCGCGGGAAGGATGTCGCTGAGATCGGGCGTGAAGCGCACGCCGCCGCCGACCTCCTCCTCGAGCATCACGGAGCCCAGTCGTTGCGTGCCCGTGGCGGTGTCGAAGATGTCCACGGTCGTCTGCGCTGCTGCTGGCGCTGCAAGCGCCATCGCCGCGATCGCCACCGCCAGCGTTCGTCCTCCCGCAGCGCAGGCGGTGCCTTTGGTGCGGGCGTGCTGTTCGGTGAGGTTCGCGATCTCCACCGGCACGTTGCCGATGCCTGTCTTTGACTGCTCGCTGGTGACGACATGGTCGTGATCCGGCATGTCGTCAGGATACCTGACTTCCTGGAAATGGCAACTGAAAAAGGGACCACCGTGGCCACGTGAAAAGGGACCACCCAGGTCTCCGTCAACACATCAGATTTCGGGCCCCTCCTGGCTGAGCGTCCCGGGCTGTCGGGCAGGGCCTGCCGGGACCGTGCGCGCAGCCGGCGTCAAGGCCGTCAGCCCCGCGAAGCGGGGGCGGAGCGAAGCGACGCGCCTTGACGCCGGCGAGCACACGGTCATGCTGATGGGCCCGACAGCGCGGGTCAGCATCATCGACGCCCTCCCTTCTTGCCGGATGCCGGCGCCTGGTTCTGCTTCGCGGCCGCCAACCTGAAGCTGCCGCCCGTGGTCTGCAGCACCGTCGCGTGGTGGACGACCCGGTCGATGACCGCGGCGGCCGCCGTCGGGTCGAGGAAGACCTCGGACCAGCGCGCGAACGGCAGATTCGTCGTCACCACCAGGCTCCGCCGCTCGTAGCGCTGGCTGATGAACCCGAACAGCAGGTCGGCCCCGGCCTTGTCGAGCGGGACGTAGCCCAGCTCGTCGACGTGGACGACGTCGTAGCGGGCGAGCTGGGCGAGCTTCCGGGTCAGCCGGCCCTGCTGCTGCGCCTCGACGAGCATGGTGACCAGCTCGGCCGCGGTCACGAACCGCACCCGGTAGTCGTGCTGACAGCAGGCCATCCCCAAGGCGATCGACAGATGTGTCTTCCCCGTTTCTGCGTGGAGGGCCGTAAATTGTTGAAAACAAGCGGGTTATTTAGGCGTGTGCACGGGTCCAACATTGGGCACCATATCTCGATTCGCTTGATCGCCGCTGTCAAGCGCAGATTGCTCCGCTGTCGCGTCGTCGATGGTGCCGCGGACGGGGTCGTCCGCTGCGTGCTGCAGTCGGCCGCTTTCCACATCGGCCAGCCCGCTGCGAGGGTCTGGACGAGTCCGGGCTCCCGGGCGTCCGCTCGCCGGGCGTTCGCGTCGCGTCTCTCGCTGGTCAGGGGTGGTCAACGCAACCGCTTGGGCCCTTCTGGTTGTGGGCGCGCATGGAGTTCCCGTCGACCGTCGGGCTCCAGTGGACCCGCACCTGGTGTCTCCGGAGGACGTACTGATCGCGGACCTGGAGCGGGTCCGGCGTTCCCGCGTTCGGCGCGGGCTTTACACGAGCGTGCTTTTCTGTGCCGTTCGGATTTCCCTCTGGTTTTCAGCGCGGTGGTTCTCTAGAAGACGATTCCGCTAGAAGACGATTCCGCATGCACCCCGGCCTTTTCGGTTGTAGGCGAGGATTGAGATTCCCCCGGTCACCGGGTTCCAGTGCACACGTACTTTGTGTCTGCGGAGCTTGTACTGGTCCTGCACCTGAAGTGGGTACGGCGTGCCGATGCCCGGTTCTGCAGGGTTGAGGTCCAAATCTTCTCCCCCACACCCTGTGTCCGGGAAGAGCCTGTACCCGAGGAGCGGAAGTCCTCCGGGGTAGAGCGGCGGTCTCCACTTGATTACGCCGTTGTCCCACTCGAGGTGGGTGGGGGTGTTCGGGATGGCTCCGCCTGGTGCGGTCACGCTGAAGCGCGCCACGGATCGGTTGCTCCAGCCTTGGCTGTTCCGCGTCTGTGCTGTGAAGGTCCATCGGCCTTCGCCGATGCTCACGGTTCGCGTCACGTCTGCGTGGTTCTGTACCGAGAACGTCTCCTGGATCGTCGTCGTGCTTCGTGCGTGTGCCACCCAGTACTCGAATCTCGCGTCTTGAACGAAGTCCTTGGCTTCGAAGATCAGCTTGACGTTGTGCTCGCGCCCCGAGAACGATCTGTTCGCGATCTGGGTCGAGCTGCTTCCGTTGGTGCTGCTCACCGTCATCGGTGGCGGCGGTGGCTTGTGCATCGCGTCGCCGATGACGATCCAGCCTGCGTCCCACTCGGGGCTGAAGCCGATGTCGTTGCCGAGTGCCATGTACAAGCGGCCTTCGGCCGCCTCCAGGTGGGGCCACAGCGTTGTCGCGATCGGAGGATTGGTGGTTGACAAAAATCCCTCGGTCATCAGTGTTTCACCTTGCCGGACCTGTAGCCGGGCGATGGTGGGGTCGCTGGCTCCCCGCTTCTACGTGTGCCTCTGTAAACTGCTGAAAATGTGAGGGTTGTTGTTTGCTCTCAGCGCCCAACCACATTCAGTCACACACTTGTGCTCCGTTGATCCTGCTCCTGCACGCCAGAGCGTACGACGAAGCCGAACGGGAGGACGTCGCGAGCGCCTGCTCCGGGGGTGCCTGCCGGGAACCCGGGCCGTCCTCGACGCCATCGACGAGGTCGCGGTGGTCGAAGGCGTGGCATGGGCCAGGGACGAGGCGATCGGCGTGCGCGGAGCACTGCCGGTGCGCGTCATGAACGACCGGCACGCGCTGAAAGAGGAAGGGCGGCTGTTCGCCGGCGAGCCGCCGTCAGAGACTGGTCGACGAGCGGCCGAAGCACTGCACGCTGTGCGGGCAGGAGCCCGGTCAAGAAGCGCGCTGGCGGTCGAGACGCCGCTTGAGTAGTTGTGCAATTGTCGCCGACCGATCCGGCGGGCGGGTCCTCGAAAGCCGAGCTTCGTTCGCGTGCAACGCTGCCCGCAATCGGTTGTCGAAGTCACCAGCCCACAGTCGTTCGGGTACCTTCATCACCAAGTCATAGAAGAACGACGCGGCCTCTTCGTCTGTGGCAACGGCCAGCGCGGCGGCAACACGCAGAGCCACTTTCCCGCCGAGCGCCGGGTCGGTCGGACGATCACCGTCAAATACTGCATCGCAGATTGCCCTGACCACCCGCAGCGACAGGTCCAGCGTTGACATGCCTTGTGTTCGCTTGACGGCCTGATACAAGCCGAGGAATCCGTAGGGGTTTTTCCCTTCAACCGAGATCGGGATCGCAGCGACGCCCCTCCCAAGCGCCCAGCCCGTCTCCTGATCAGTCCACGGGCTTCGAGAGAAGCCGGGCGTTACGTACGCAAGCAGCACGTCGCACGACGCCAACGCTCGCCCTATTTCACGACCCCACTCTCTCGGCGGCTCGATTGCGTCGTGAGCCACGAAGCAGGCGAATCCAAAGCGCTTGAGGTTCTCCGCCAGTTCGTGAACCTCCTGCCTGCGTGAAGCCAGATGCGACATGAACACCCTCGGAGCACCAACCGGACGCCACAAGTCGTCTCCCGTGCGTTCGTCTAGCCGAGAGGAAAGGCGAGGAACAACGTCATCCTTCTGCGGTAGCGATATCCCTCGTTCGTCTCGGAGAACGCGGGCGAGGTCGACATCCTTGACGGCCCAGTGGGTGCGACCTAGGAGTCTGCGCCGTAGAACGGTGCGGACTCCTGGCAGGGTCGGTTGGGCGGTGAGCGGAGCCGCAGGCGACGCTCTCCGGGCTGGTCGCTCCCGCAGCCGGAGCGGGCGGTCGGGGCGGCAGGCAGTCCGGGGGCCGGTGCCGGCGCGGTCCGGGACCCGCGCCAGCGGTCCGGAACGACGCCGGCGCGGTCCGCAGACGGCACCCCCGGGGTCGCCGCCCGGCCGCCCGGCGTCACTCGGCGGCGACGATCATGATCCTGTCGAGCTCGGCCTTGTCCGTGGACAGCTCGTTCTCTCCCGCCGGATAGTCGTTCCGGTCGAGCATGTAGGCCACGACGTCGGTGTACTCCTGGTCCGACAGGCGGCCCGGCCCGTCCTCGGGCATCGTCAGCTTGATCCGATTGAACAGGGCCCCCACCGGCACCTCGGTCCAGAAGACGATGAAATCGGCGCCGGCGACGCTCGGCGCCATCTCGCCGCCCCGCAGGCCCTGTCCGTGGCAGGACGAGCAGTTCTGGTTGTAGACGCGCCGCCCCCGGCGCGCCTGGGCGGGCGTGAACACGCCGTCGAGCGTCGAGCTGGTCGTCTCCTGAATCGCCGCGGGGAGCCCCGCACCGGCCCCCGACGAGGTCTCGACCGCCGCACCGCCCACCAGGACGAACGCCGCCACCGCCGCCAGACACCCCACGGTCAACCACCTATTCATCCGTCGTCTCCTGTCGAAGGTCGCCATTCCAGGCATGCCATTCTGACACTCCGCATGCGACCGATCAACCCGGACGGGGTGCACGTCAGGAAAGTGAGGGGATTCGTTCCGGGGTATAGGACAAGGCTTGATCGGCCGACATCTATCAGTAGATGGACTGTCAGCACGAGGACCCGATCATGCCCGATGAACAGATTGCGGCGCTTGAACGGCAACACGCACACCTTCGCAGTCAATTCGCCTCCATCGGCGAGATGCGCTCCGGTTCGCTGGCCGAGCGCTTCCGACCATGCGGCAAGGCTGGGTGTCATTGCGCCAAGCCAGACGACCCCGGGCACGGTCCGGTCCTGTCCCTGACACGCAAGCAGGCTGGCAAGACGGTCACACGCATCATCCCGGCCCAGGCCGGACCGGAGACGCAGGCGCGGCTCGCCGAGTATCGCCGCTTCCGGCAATTGTCGAAGATGTTCATCGAGGTCAACGATGCACTGAGCGAGGCGCGCCTGGCGACCGGCAGTGCAGCAAAAAAAACCGCAGACGGCGGTGACCGCCGAGTCGCTGGCGGCCGAAGCGGCACGTGAGGTCGAGCGGCTGCTGGGGGCCGACGCGGCGCAGACGCTGGGCGACTTCGAGGCGGCCGAGACCGCGCTGCGCACTGCCGTCCTGGCGGTGGCGGCTCGTTTCGTTGCCGAGCGGCTCAACGCCGACCACAGTGACCAGCACGCCGCCGGCCTGCCCTGCGGGTGCGGACAAACGGCCCGCTACGCCGGCCGGCGTGCAAAGACGATCCGCACGGCCCTGGGCGCCATGACCCTGGAGCGGGCCTACTACCATTGCGCGTCCTGCCGAACCGGGTTCTGTCCGCGTGACCGGACCCTGGGCATCGACGAGACGACGTTGTCGCCCGCGGCGACCCGCATGACGGCGGCGGCCGCCGCCCGAGTCAGCTTCAAAGAGGCCAGCACGCTGCTGGACGAACTGGCCGGACTCGCCATCGGCCCCAAGCAGGTCGAGCGGACCGCCGAAGCGCTGGGGCGCGTGATCGCAGCCGACGAACGCCAAGCCGTCGAGCCGGAGGCGCACCGCGTAAAACCTACCCTGTATCTCGGCGTGGACGGTACGGGCATTCCCGTGCGCAAGGCCGAAACCGCGCAGCGCCAGGGCAAGCAGCCCGACGGTTCGGCCAAAACCCGCGAGGTCAAGCTCGCGGTCGCCTGGACGGCCGAACGCCGTCACCCCAAGACCGGCATCCCGATGCGCGACCCGGACTCAGTCTCCTACACGGCCGCCATCGAGACGGCCGCCAGTCGCGATACCGACCGCGAACCCTCCCCCTTCGCCCAGCGCGTCTGCCGCGAAGCCGAACGCCGCCGTTTCGCCGATGCCGACCGCAGGGTCATCCTCGGCGACGGCGCGCCCTGGATCTGGACCCTCGCCGACGAGTGTTTCCCCGATGCGATCCAGATCGTCGACATCTTCCACGCCAAAAGCCACCTCTGGGACGTCGCCAAGGCCATCTACACACCCGGGTCCGACCTCGCCGCGCAGTGGGCGAAGCAACGACGCGACGAACTCGATGCCGGTCGCATCAGCGCCATCGTCGCCGCCCTCGCCCACCACGCCCCAACCTGCGACGAGGCCCGCAAATGCATCGCCTATCTCAGCCGCAACCGTAAGCGCATGCGCTATCCCGCGTTCCGGGCCAGGGGCCTGTGCGTCGCCACCGGCGTCGTCGAGGCTGGCTGCAAACATGCCGTCGGGGCGCGCCTCAAGCGCGCCGGCATGCACTGGTCCGTCAACGGCGCCAATGCCATCCTCGCCCTGCGCTGCTGCATCCTCAGCGGCCGCTTCGAAGGCTTCTGGGAACGACGAAACGCCGCCGCATAACACGGCACTCACAAATCTGACGTGCACCCACCCGGACGGCGGCCGGTGAGCACGGGTTGGGGCGGTGACGGGGATTGCCTCGCCACGCCGCTCACAGGAACCGCGGCCAAGCGGGACGGTACTGAACGTAGTTGGCAAGGTCATGTCGATCACTGTCCTTACCCCGGGAACGTCGATGGCGGCGGCGGGTCGAGAGCCGCCCGTGCCCGACCGGGCCGTGACGAGGAGCCTGTCGGGCGCACGGCGACCGCGGGGCGAGGGGCCGCTCCGCGGAACCCCCGCGGTCGGGCGGGATGCACCGCCGGTCGGAATGCAGCGCGGCGGTCGCCGCGCGCGGGGCGCGGGGCGCGGCCGCCGTGATATCGTTCCCCGCCGATGAGCACTGCAGGGGTTGTCAAGCCCCGATCGGTGGTGGCGACTGTGGTTCGTGTCGCGAGCTCGGCAAGCCCGAGGGTCCCTTGGCTCGCGCTTGCCGGACACGGGCCAGCGGTCGGGAGTCCCATCTGCCAGTCTAGGGCCCCTGCGGCGGCGGTTGGACCGGTTGCTTCCAGTGCCGTGTTCCTGCTCGCCGCCCGCGCACTCGAATCCAATGTTGTCCATCGAAAGCGGCGTAGAGGCTTCCCACCTCGTGTCCCGCTTTCGGGATCGGCTCCCGCCAGTGGTCCGTGTGAGAGTCCGAGTGCTCGCAGGTTCCAGCCGCCGCCCGGCTGTTGTCGAGGTGGTTCCCTGGTAACACTCCATGGTTCTCGCGGTGCGGTCTGTCCGTGGCTACCGCTGTTCGGTCGTGCTCGTGGTCGATCCGGTTTCGGCCGTAGTAGGTCTCGACGCCGATGTGGTAGTGGTTCGGGCAGCTGTCGATTGCGCTCTCGCTGCACAGGAACCAGCTGCGTTCGCACACGCCGCCGTCGATGTCGTCCCACCGCTCGGTGTTCGGGTCCGTCCAGACGTCGTACTGGCGTTCGCCGTTCACGACGCGCGAGCGGATGACGCCGTCGTGCCCCTGTTCGTCGTATCCGGCGTTGTGCCAGACGGCTTGACCGTCGGCCGTCCGCACGGTGTGCTGGCGGTAGCGCGCCGTATCGGAGTCCCGAGCCTCCCAGGATGCGCCCACCGACGTGAACGTGACGTCGTTGGTCCAGTTGATGAAGACTCGTCTCCCTCCGCCCGAGTTGACCCGCAGATGCAGAGGTTCCGCGTGCTCCGCGTTCATCACGTGTCGGCGATTGTCGCCCATCACGCGGATCTCCAGGTCCCCGTCCCGGTTGTCCTCCGAGTCGCGTCCTGGTCTGGTCCATCGCTGAGGCGACCCGAGGGTGCCAGCGTCTCTGCCGGGTGTCGCTGTTGTCGTTGCCTCGGCGACCGCCGACGGTTCGGTCGGCGCTGTCGGCGTGTCCTGTCCGTGCATCCTGTTCCCGTCAGCAGGGTCACGAGTCCCGCCGCGACGGTCGCAACCAGTTTCCATCTCCGCATGTCGCTTCCTCCTTGCTCCGAGTTGACGGGTTTGTCGCTTGCGTCTTGCCGAGCCCACCCATTGCCGCGCTCCCGTTCGTTCTCTTCGTTCTTGTTTGCGCCTTCGGATCCGGGATCTTTGTCGGGCGTCGGCGTCGCGGGTTCGTTCTGCTACGCCGCGGCTGGCCGCGTCGTCCGCAGGGCTCGGGGGGCTACGCGATTCCGTCGACTGGCGCTGGAGCGGCAGCCTCGCGTTCCTGGACCGAGATTGACCGCGCGATCTCGTCGACGCTTACCGCCCGCAGGCGATACCGCCGGTCGTTTCCTCGCCCGCAGTCCGGCGACAGCGTCGTGCGCTTTGGCCTGACGGGAGGTATGCCTTGCCAGCTGTATTACGTCGATCGCTCGGTTGGGTTGCTGCTGCCGTCGGCTGCGTGCCGCCCCTGACATCAACTGTCAGTCGACGTTGGCCCCCGCGCTGCAGGCTGTTCGGTCGCCCGCTTCCGAGTCCATCGGGCCTATCAGTCGGCGCCTCTCTGTTCTTCGTCCCCCGGGATGCCGCCGACCTCGCTACGCGTCGGGGTCGTCCCGATCCTCATCGCGATCCCGAGACCGCGAAGCAGCTCCTCGGCGCGGTCGATGCTCGGTCGGTGTCCGTGGCGCAGGGCTCGGAACGCGTTCGCGGGCAGCCGGGCCTCTCTGGCGGCCTCCTGGTCCGTCAGGTTCTGTCGTTTCAGTTCGGCTTTGATGAGGTCCTTCAGCCGGTCGGTCGTCGACCGATTTGCTGTTCGTTCTCTCGGCATCGCCTTGTCTCCTGTTGATCTTGTCCTGGCTCCGCGCCGTCGACCGATCTCGTCCTGTGCCTGGGGGCTCTTGCGCCCTCACGTTGCTGCCCGGTGCGCGGGACTTGCATTCTTGCTGTGACGGCGCTATACATTTGGTCACCATGAACGGAAGCCACGAACGGAAACGACTTTTGGTGCCCCGTCGCTCGTCGCGTCCGTCTGGGCACTTCCTGTTCGGGAGGTCCGATGTCTGATCTGGAAGCGGGCCTTGCGTCTGTCCGCGGTGAGCTCGAGGCTCTTGCCCGTCGCCGCGAGGAACTCGACCGTCAGCGGGCAGCTCTCGATCGTCAGCACGACGAGCTCTCCGCGGCCGTCCGGGTCATGGAGCGGCTTTCCGCGCGGACGCCTCGTCTGTCTCCCGCGGACGATTCGGCGGCCGAAGTGTCTTTGAGCGAGCGTGTACTCAACGCCCTCGCGGATGGTGGGGCCGCCACCCGTGCCGATCTCGTCCGCCGGTTTTGTCCGGAGGTGAATTCCAATACTTTGGACTCGGCCGTCCGTCGTTTGGTCAGTCGGGGGTCGATTCGACGCGACGGCCGTCGGCTCGTCCCTGTAGCCGGCTCTGCGGATTCGGCGCCGGCTGATCAGGCTTCGGGCGTCGTGCCGAATGATTCAGGTGCTAAACAGCCGCGCGACGCTCTTGCACTCGTCGTCCCCGAGGTGTCACACGGGCCTGCGGGTCTTCACGACGGTGGTTCGGTTTCGGAGGACTTCTCCAGGGAAGGAGTTTCAGTTATGGATGCGTCAATGCCTGATCCTGCTGACAAGGCGCTGCCTCTCACCGTTCGCGTTCTGGAAGCTGTGGCTACCTCTGTTGCTCGTACCCGCCGGGGGCTGGTCCAGCATTTTGCCGCCCAGGGCGTCAAGGAGTCGTCCGTCGACAACGCCTTGGCGGGACTTCGCAAGCGGGGCAAACTCGTGCGCAGCGCCGGCGGTGTCCTGGCGGTGTCTGGTTCCGACGTTTCGTCGGCGCCCCGGGGTTCGGTGTCTGCCGATTCGTGAAGGCTACTGGTGGCTGTTCTTCCTCCGGGTTGTCGATACCGTGTCGTCCAGGCCCCTGACGATGGCGCCGACGACGACACCTTCGATCTTCAGGATGTGCTTCGCCAGGTCGAGCTTCATCACGTTGTGGGCCTCGTTGTGACTCTCCGGCCGCAGCTCCACGTGCCGATCGTCGAGGCGGATGAGTCTCTTCAACGTGACCTCGTCGCCGAATCGCGCGACGACGATCTGGCCCGTCCTGGCGTCGGGCGTCTTGTGAACGGCCACGATGTCCCCGTCTCGTACGACTTGGTCCATGCTGTCGCCGCGGACCGCGAGCAGATAGTCCGGTTGGGGCCGGAACTGCTCGGCGATGGCCCTGGGGACCCGCTCGACGGTATGGGCGTCGCAGACGATCGGCGTCCCGGCAGCGACTTCCGCCAGAGCGCCGATCAGGGGGATGTCGTCCTCGAGGATCCGGATGCCCCGGTTCTTCTTTGGCAGGATCTCGATTCTGCCGTATCTGGCGAGGGCCTTCAGGTGCCCGACGACAGAGGAAGCTTCGGAAAGTCCGAGGCCGTGCGCGATCTCGGTTCGGGTCGGTGGAACGCCGCAGCGGCGGATGTAGCTCTTGATCCAGTCCAGAGCCTCCTGCTGCCGGTCCGTGGGCTGTCGCATGGATCTTGCTCCTTTCATTGCTGGGTCGTTCGAGCCGGGACGTTTGGGTCGCGCAAGTGCCGCGTCTGGGTGCCCATGTGTGGGCGCGTCCCTGTTCCTGTTGCCGTCAAAAAAGGGGGCGATCAAAAGGTGGAACATGCACCCACAGTTGCAGTATAGTCGACCGGGTCTGGCGACCGGTCCCCCGGGAGGTTGGAGCGTCGTCGGGCTGCGGGTTCTAAGTCGGACGGCGGCGGCTAGGACGCGCCTCGGGAAGGTGTCGGTCGTCGGAAGGGCGCGCCGGAAGCCTCACGGCCTCCGGCGCTAGGTCGGTGCACCGTGCTCCAAAGGTTGTCCTACCAGCCGATGGAGCGGACAGCGGCGCGGGAGTGCTCCCGCCACGCCATCTTGGCGAGATTCTGCCTTTTCGGGCGGTTTGCGTCAAGGATCCCGTGAGGTGAGCACTCCCGTTGCCGCTCGGGAGGGCTCATCGTGTCACCTCGCGGGAGGCATCCGCACCACAAGCTGATTGATCTGACGATGTGGCGTTTCCGGCCGGGCCGGCACGCCGATGGCGCAGGGCTCTACCTGTTCAAGCGCCCTTCGGGCGCGTGTCAGTGGGTGCAGCGCATTGTGATCCACGGCCGTCGTCGCGATCTCGGCCTTGGACCCTACCCCCGTGTCTCGCTTGCCGAGGCCAGGCGTGTGGCCCTTGACAACCGCGGCCTTACTCGTGCGGGCGGCGACCCTGCGTTGACGGTTCGTTGCTGCCGGCTGGCCATTGGTGCGGTCGCGTCGAGGTGGTCGTCATGACGCTTCCGCCCCAGTCCCCGCGTTTCCGTCTCACCGACTTCTTCGTCCGTACCGCCCCGCCGGGTCGCCACGCCGATGGCGATTGTCTCTACCTCTATGTCAAGTGTTGGCGGCCTCGAAGAAGTGATCATTTCTTGACACTCGTCGACGGACCCGGTTGACGACGACGCGGTGTCGGGTTGTCGTCATCGGCGGGGTCGGTGCGGCGACGGCGTTTGCGCTGCTGCTGGGTGAGCTCGGCCTCGCGTCGGCGATAGCTGCGGCCTTCCACGACGAGGATCTCGACGTGGTGGGTCAGGCGGTCGATGAGGGCGACAGCACAGGAGGCGTTGGGGAAGACGGTGTCCCAGTGCTTGAACGGCAGGTTGGTGGTGATGAGCAGGGAGCGGTGCTCGTAACGACGGCTGACGAGCTGGAAGAGGAGGTCGGCGGCGCGGGCGTCGTAGGCGAGATAGCCTACCTCATCGACCAAGAGGAGAGCTGGCCGAGTGTAGTGTCGGAGGCGTCGTTCGAGGGCTCGGGCCGTCTCCTGTCCGTTGAGATCGAGCAGGAGGTCGGCGGCGGTGGTGAAGAGGGCGGAGTGGCCGGCGAGGATGGCCTGGTGGGCGATGTTCTTGGCGAGCATGGTCTTGCCGAGGCCCTGGGCGCCGACGAGGATGATGTTCTCACCGCGGGCGAGGAAGTCGAGAGTGAGGATGCGTTCGAGGGCGGGGCGGTCGAAAGCGGTCGGCCAGTCCCAGTCCCAGTCGGCGAGGGGCTTGAAGCGTCCCAGTCGGGCACGGGTGAGGCGGCGCTCGACGCTACGGCGCTGCCGGTCCTCGAGCTCGGCGGCGACGATGTGTTCGAGCAGCACGGTAGTGCTCCAGCGTTTACGGGTGGCCAGGGCGACGAGGTCGTTGAGGTCCTCGGCGGTGCGATTGAATCCGAGGCGTCGGAGGTCAGTCGGCAGCGTCGTCGGGGTTGAGTTGTCCAAGGGCATCGTAGGTCTCCAGGTCGTGGGGCCGGACGTCGATGTCTCGCAGCCCCGGGCGGTCGGGCAGGGTGAGCCGGAGCGGAGGTTTGAGTCCGCGCTTTCGCCGGCGCGTTTCGAGGATGTGTGTGATGGAGCCGGCGCCGAGGGCGTCTCGTTGGAGGGCGTCGTCGACGGCGGCGGCGGCGAGCTCCTGTGGCCCGTAGTCGTCGAGGAGAGCGAGCAGCCTGGTGGCGTGGGGTCGTAGCGCTTCCCCGCGTTGGGCGAGCCGCTCGAAGAGGGCGGCGGTGGCGGGGACGGCGACGCGGAGCCGGTCGCGGGTAGTGTGGACGTTGGCGTGTCGGGTGGCGGCGAGCAGGCCTTCCAGGTGCGCGAGGTCCTCGACGGTCTGTCCGGTGTCGTAGCTGCGGCGATGGCGGGCGAGCTCGTTCTGCTGGTCGAGGATGCGGACGCGGGTGTCGCTGGCGAGCAGGGTCAGGGGCTTGCGGACGTGGGTGTGGGGGATGGAGTAGAGATTGCGGTCGAAGCGGACGTAGGGGGTCTTGCCGGAGCGGACGACGCGCATGAGGTCGGTCTCGAAGGGATGGGCGGGGAGCGGCAGCAGGCGGGGCTTCTCGTCGGCCCAGACCTCGGCGACGGTACGGTCGGGTTGCTCGGGGTGGCGCCGTTGGTGGGCGACGTCGTCTCGCCAGCGCCGGAATTGGGCGTTGAGGTCGTTGAGGTCGCGGAAGGGCCGGGCGGCGAAGAAGGCGTGCCGCAGGTATTGGATCTGCCTTTCGATTTTCCCCTTCTCATTTCCGCGTCCCGGTGTGCAGGGTCGGGGCGCGAAGTGGTAGTGGCCGGCGAGCTCGAGCAGGCGGGGGTGGAACTGGACGGCGGCGCCGCGGCGGTCGAGGACGGCGCTTCGGAGGTTGTCGTAGACGAGGGTGCGGGCGACACCGCTCAGGGCCCGGAAGGCGTCGACGTGTCCGCGGAGGAAGCTCTCGAGGGTCTGGTCGAGGGTGAAGAGGGCGGCGATGGCGCGCGAGTAGCCGAGGACCATGACGAATCCGGAGACGGCGCGGGTGCCGTGTCCGATGCGGACCTTGCCGAAGGAGCCCCAGTCGACCTGTGCCGACTCGCCGACCAGCGTGACGACCCGACGGTAGACGGTGCGGCCGGTCTCGGGCCGAAGGCGCTTGACGATGCGTCGCAGTTGGTTGACCGAACCGGGATAGCCGCGCTGGCGGACCATCTCGTGGATGCGGGTGGCGCGGAGGCGGGGGTACTGGGCCAGGGTGTCGCGGATGAACGGCAGATAGGGGTCGAGGGCGCTGGGGTCGATACACGCCGGGGCGGCCGGCTCCCGACTCGCGCTCGACCGCGGCGCGGACCGTCTCACGGTGGAGGCCGAGTTGGGCCGCGATGGTCCCGATCTTCCAGTGCTCGCCGTAGTACAGGCGCCGGCTCTCGGCGCGTTGCGCGGGCGTGATCATCGTCTCTCCTTCCCCGCACGGCGCGAGGCTCCCGCATCGGGGTCAGCCATCGGCTCGACCGGCCGCAGACCACGCACCGCGCGGGTGCGGATACCGGGGCGGCGTCAGGGACGGGGAGTCTGTCCGATGGCCGGGGTGCGGGGGAAGTGTGATCCGTCACGCGGCAACGCGTTCGGTAGGCGCGTTGACGGTCGCGGTGGTCGAGACGTCCTTCGGGACTGCGCTGATGCCGGTCCCTGGCGGCTCGAACCGATCGGCAACGGCCGGCCGCCCGGCACGACGGCCTGCAGTAGGCATGGCCGCGGTCACAAGCCGCGCAGACGGCGAAGGGACGGCTGCAGTGACGACAGGCTCTCTGTCGGAGGGGCTGGTCCACGGCGTCGGAGCGCGCGGGGCGACCTCCGACTGGACAACGAGCCTGAACCGTGGCACAACAGCAGCGATCGGCTCGGTCTGTCGGAGCTCGAGGCGGTCACGAGGGTCCCGGTGGGCAGCACCGGGCCCTCACCCCACGCCTGAGTCCGCTCCTACGCTACCCGAACGCCGTGCCGGCCGCCAGCGCCGGGACCGTGGACGCCGACGCTCCCCATGGACGCGAAGAGCGCGTCCACAGGGAGCTTGCTATGCGGAGCTCCGGACTATGCAGAGTTCGCTCGGGGGGCCGCGTGGACGGGGACGATCGCGTGGGGCGGTACTCCGCATAGTCAGAGGGCTTCGAGGAAGTCGAGGAGCCGATCGGTGGCGGTGAAGCGGAGTGGTTGAGGTGCGGGATCGTCGACGCACCGGAGTGCAGCCTCCTTCATGGCGAGGTCGGCTTCGACGTACTGGTGGGTGGTGGCGGTGTCCTCGTGGCCGAGCCAGAGGGCGATGACGGTGATGTCGACTCCGGCCTGGAGCAGATGCATCGCGGTCGTGTGGCGTAGCGTGTGGGGCGAGATCCGTCGTGTCGCGAGCGAGGGGTGACGCTCCGAGGCCTTTCGGCAGGCAACGCGCAGTTGATGTTCGACCCCGGAGCGCGACAAGGGCTTGCCCGCGCGATTGGGAAACACGGGGGCGTCGGGGGCTCCATCGATTCGGGGGAGCCACCTCCGAAGTTGCGCTGCGGTGCTCTTCCAGAGCGGGACGACACGCTCCTTGCGTCCCTTGCCGTGTAGAAGCAGCGAGGACGCTCGATCGAGAAGCACGTCGGCGACGTTCAGACGGGTGATCTCGGAGACGCGGGCGCCGGTGTTGTAGAGCACGGCGAAGAGGACGACATCGCGCTGTCCGCTCCAGGTGGACCGGTCGGGAGCGTCGATGATCGCCGTGATCTCGTCGCGGGACAGGTAGCCGAGAACGGGCCGGTCGAAGCGCTTGACGGGTATCGCGAGGACGCGTTGCGCGACGGGCAGCACGGTTGGCTCGCGTAGCGAGGCGTAGCGCATGAACGACCGGATGGCGGTGAGACGGAGATTGCGCGTGCGCGCAGAATTGCCGCGTTCGGTCTCAAGATGGTCGAGGAAACCGAGGACCATGGGCGCATCGAGATCCGAGAGGGTCAGCGCCGAGGGGGTGCGTCCGGTGCGCTCTGCGGCGTACCCGAGTAGCAGCGTGAAGGTGTCGCGGTAGCTGGCGATCGTGTGTGCACTGGCGTCACGTTGTGCGACGAGGCGCCGGTGAAAGAAGTCCTGCAGGAGTGCCGGAAACGCACGCTCGACGGAGGTCATGACGGGCGCTCCGACGCTCGGTGAGCGAAGCGTTCGAAACGCTGTCCGGTGCTGGCGAGCAACTCGGGAACAGCGGTGCAGTACCAGTAGGTGTCGGCGACCCTGGCGTGGCCGAGGTAGGTTGTGAGAGCCAGGATTTTGCGATCTACATCTACACCTTCCAGGTGCCAGCGCAGCAGCCGGCGGACGACGAAGGTGTGGCGTAGGTCGTGAATGCGAGGTTGGCGCGCACGCCCTTGCCCGGTCCAGTCGAGACGCCGCCTGATCCGGCGAAACGTCGCTTCCACAGCGGTGCGAGTGAGCCGGGGCGAATGCTCGGTGCGGAAGAAGTACTCGGACCGGGGTGCGCCAAGACACGCGTCACGGCGCTCGGCGTAGCGATGCATTGCGTGGGTCGCAGTCGGATGGAGCGGGACGAGTCGGGACTTGCGGAACTTGGTCTCGCGGATGGTCAGGATGCCGTTGAGGAGGTCGGCGTCGTCGGTCGTGAGACGGCAGGCCTCGGACAGTCGCAGGCCGGTCGACGCCAGCAGGGCGAAGTACGCGACATAGGTGGCGGGTCGCAACCCGTGTTGGGGCAGCAAGCAGCGTGCCTGCTGCAGGAGCGCGGCCATCTCCGCCTCGGTGTAGATGTGGGGCGTCGAGCGGCGCGTCGGGATGCGTCCCAGGAGCCCGACCGGCGGCACTTCGGTGGCCGGGTCGACGAGTGCGCGGTGCCGGGCGAACTGCCGCACGATCGCCAGTCGGCGTGCAGCCTGCGCCGGATTGCTGGAGCGTGAGGAGGATCGTGCCCACTGGACCGCGAGCTCGATTGTCACGGACCCGCTGTGTCCGACCCGGTCTGCATGGCTGGCGAAGGCCCGCAGGAACCATTCATCCGTTTCGAGGCCGAAGCCCAGTCCGCGGCGCGCAGTGAGGTACTCGTCGACCAGATGATGGAAGCTTGGAGGTGTCATCGGAGCACCTCCGGCCAGGGAAGCGCGACCTCACGCAACCGCGGCAGGTCGAGCTTGGCGTAGACCGTCGTGGTGTCGAGGCTGCGATGGCCGAGCACGTCAGCGACCTCTTTGAGGCTGGCTCCCTCTCGCACCATGCGGCTGGCCACGGTGTGCCGAAAGACATAGGCGCCGGCGTGCGGCGCGTCGACTGCCGCCCGGCGAAGCGCGCGGGCCGCGACACGCGAGACGGCAGGGCTCGAGAGCGGCTTGCCGCGACGATCTCCCAGGTGCTCGACGAACACCCGGCGTTCGTCGCTCGCCGGACGCTCCCTGCTCAGATAGGCGACCAGCGCCTGCCCCACCACGCGGGGCAGCGGCAGCACGGCGCCTCGACGGTTCTTTCGGGCGCGTATCTGCAGGGTGCCGCCGCGCCAGTCGATGTCGTCCAGACACAGGTCGGCCACCTCGCCGG
Source organism: Vicinamibacterales bacterium (assembly GCA_965206705.1). Lineage (GTDB taxonomy): Bacteria > Acidobacteriota > Vicinamibacteria > Vicinamibacterales > UBA8438 > JAJEEA01. Next base: position 897,314 of record CBDBKJ010000006.1, read on the forward strand.
GCCGCAGCCCCAGGGTCGCCAGGCACTGCACGATTGCCTGGTCCCGTTGCCCGCACGGGGTGGAGGCGTCGAACGACGCGAGCACTTGCTCGACCTGTTGCTCGGTCAGGGAACGAGGCAGCGTCGCGAGCCGCCAATGGGCAACGGTCGGGAGAGCCGCTTCGAGTGCGTCGCCGCAGAATCCCTCGACGCGCAGGAACCGGAAGAACGACCGCAACGATGACCGCGCGGTCCGCATCGACGCAGGGGAGAACCGGTGGCGCAGCGACGTGATGAACGCCACCACGGCGGCCGGCGTCAGGCGGCTGGGGTCGATCGCGTCCGTGCCAAGAGCGGCCCGGACGAGCGTCCGGGCGAACCAGGCGCGGTTGCGCAACGTCTGAGGGCGCAAGCCGCGCGTACGTCGTTGGTGGTGCGTGTACGCCTCGACGAGGCGGTCGACGGTCCACGAGCCGTGAACGGTCATGGGCATGCTCCTTTCCGGCCAATCAGGCCGGACAGAGCATCCCAACTATGTCGAGTTTCCCGAACTGGTCAGCTCACGTAACCCTCCCTCCGCCAGGCACTTGAGAGCGAACCCCTCAACCGACTCCGCATAGTCCGGAGCTCCGCATAGCAAGCTCTATGCAGAGCTCCGCATAGAGCTTGGAAAACCGCCAAGAACGCGGTTTCCCACAGCGCCCACAGCCATCTCTCTTCCCCCTGCATCAAGATCCACGGAAAACGGGTGCCCGGGCCGATCAGGCCGACGAGTGTCGAGAATTCGTCAGTTTTCGATGGCCGTTGACAGTCAAGCCCACCCACGCCCGCAGCTGGGTGGTTCGCGCCCAGTTCGACGGCCTGCGCCGTGATGTCGGTCTGGGAGGGTACCCGCGGGTTTCGCTCGCCGAGGCCCGTGGTCGTGCTGCGCGCATCGTGGATGAGATCCGCGCTGGCCGTGATCCCAGAGCGGATGCCTGTCGCCGTCGCCGGAGCGTCCCCTCGATGCGGGACTTCGTTGAAACCGTTATCGAAGACCGCCGACCGACTTGGACCAGCTCTCAAACCGAGGTCTCGTGGCGTCACTGCTTCGAGACTCATGTCTTCCCGGCGGTCGGCGGTCGGTCCGTGAGCGACGTCACGCTTGAGGATCTGCGCGGTATGGTGGCCCCCTTGTGGCGCGGTCGCGGCTCGCAGGGTTACGTCCTGCGGCAGCGCCTGGACTGCGTGATGCGCATTGCGGTTGCCCACAAGCACCGCGCCGACAATCCGGCGGCTGTGTTGAAGGAGCTGCTCCGCAAGGTCACGCGGCGGTCGACGCACCGCGCGAGTCTTCCGCACGCGGAGGTGACCGACGCAATGCGCCGCGTTCAGGTTTCCGGTGTCGACGAGGCGATGCGTCTTCTGGTGGTGTTCGTCGTGCTCACTGCCGCGCGGTACGGCGAGGCGGCTCACCTGCCTTGGGCGGAGCTCAATCTCCGCTCGGCGTTGTGGAGGGTTCCTCCCGAGCGGATGAAGGCGCGGTGCGTTCATCGGGTTCCGCTTTCCCGCCAGGCGCTTGCGGTCCTCGACCGCGCGCGTGCGCTTGGCCGCTCGGACTCCGCCGTTTTCGTTCTGCGCGGTCCGGGTGCCCGCTTCATTTCCAACCATGCGGTCAACCGGTTCTTGCGTGATCTTGAGCTGCGTGACGAGGACGGCCGTTTCGTAACTCTGCACGGGTTTCGTTCCACCTACCGAGTATGGGCGATGGAGATCGACAGGGTGTCCCCGGAGATTTCGGAGGCTTCGCTGGCGCACCAGAACCCGGACGAGACGGTTCGCTCGTACGCGCGCTCGGACGTTGTCGATCCGCGCCGTGAGCACATGCAGCGCTGGGCCGACTACGTGCTTCCGCCGGAGGCTGTCGGTGACTGACGCCGGTTCGGCGATGCGTTACCACGCTGGTTCCCACAGAACCCGGTTGGATCGTTACCACGGCGGTTACCACAGATCTGGTTTGCTGGAGGTTGCAGCCTCTCGATAGCGATTTACTAAACCCCTATTACGCAATGGGTTACGTGTGCGGTCCTGCCGCAGGGTGGTGGGGTCTGTCTACTCTGGCCCTGATCACGTTTCGATGCACTGGACTCCTACGGCAGCGCGTAGGCCGCGAGCGAGCCGGGGAAGCCGGTCTGGATGCTGCCGACCTGCACGACGATGTACTGCCTGCCGTCGTGTAGATAGGTCATCATGCCGTACTGCCCGGGGGCGGGGAGCTCGACGCTGCCGAGGATCTCGCCGGTGTGCTTGTCGCGGCCGTGCAGCAGGAGCGGCGCGTCGGGCACGATCTGCCGCGTCCCTTCGCTGAGGGCGCGGGTCTGCACCAGCAGATCGCCGGTCACCATCTGAATCGAGAAGCCGGCGCCGCCTGCGTTCGGGATGTCGACGCCGGCCAGCCTCGGATGCTCGCGGATGACCTGCGCGGTCTCGCCGACCGACAGCGACCAGACCTTCTCGCCGGCGTTCATCTGGTATGCGGTGAGCTGGTTGTCCATCGGCTTGTAGAGCCGCAGGCCGTCGATGCGCGGCAGCCCCGCCACCGAGACGAAGGGCTCCTGCTCGGGGGTGGGCCGGCGGAAGCCGCCGGGCAGCCACGCCGCCACCGTCGTGCCGGTGGTGGGCGTCGAGTTGGGCGTGGCGCCCCCGGGGCCGGGCCGCGCGTAGTCGGGATTGTCCTCGTCGACGCCGCCGGTGGGCCGCATGAACGACGGCGCGTTGCAGCCGCGGCGGTGCGAGTTGAACATCATCCCGGTGCCGGGGTCGGCGACCGGCGGATGGGGAATGACGTTGCCGCCGCCGAGGCAGCCGACGTTGTTGTAGAAGTCGTTGGTGTGGTTCTCGGGGAGGGCTGGGACGTAGAGACCGCCGACCCGGTAGTGCTCGAGGATCGCCAGCGCCTCCTGCCTGAGCTCCGGCGTGTAGTCGATGACGAACTCTTCGGTCAGGCCGTCGGTCACGATGCGATCGACGGGCTCGGGACGCGTCGGGTACGACTGCCGGGCCGACGTGTAGTTGCCGGGCACCTCCGTCTGGATGACCTCGCGCTCCTCGATGGGCCAGATCGGCTCGCCGGTCTCGCGGTTGAAGGCGAAGACGAGCCCCTGCTTGGTGTTCTGGATCAGGGCGGGGATGCGCTCTCCGTCCACCGTCAGGTCCATCAGCATGGGCGGGGTCGGCAGGTCGTAGTTCCACTGGTCGCTGCGGTGGATCTGGAAGTGCCACCGCCGCTCGCCGGTCCGCACGTCGAGCGCGATGACGCTGCCGCCGAACAGGTTGTCGCCCGGCCGGTGCCCCGCGTAGCTCTGGACGGTCGAGGCGTTCGTCACCAGATAGACGAGTCCGAGGTCGGGGTCGGCGGAGGCCGGCGCCCACGTCGACATGTCGCCCGACCACTGCCAGGCGTCGTTGTGCCACGTCTCGTGACCGAACTCGCCGGGGCGCGGAATCATGTGGAACTTCCAGAGGAACTCGCCGGTGGCGGCATCGAACCCCATGACGTCGCCGGGCACGTTCTCGATGCGGGTCTGCCCATAGCTCGGCTGGTGCCCGACGAGCACCACGACCACCCCGTTCACCACGATGGGCGGGGCCGAGGCGGTGACCATGCCGAGCTCGCGCGGAATGCCGTAGCCCGGGTCGTAGCTGGCCGAGCGGTCCAGCCAGCGGCCCCAGTCGGACACCAGGGGCGGGATCAGGTCGAGGCCGCCGCTGTCGGGAAATCCCTCCAGGGGCACCGCGGCGCCCCAGTCCTCCAGGGGCCGGCCGGTCTTCGCGTCGAGCGCCCAGAGGAAGAAGGCGGGGCTGGTGACGAAGATCACCCCCCGGCCGTTCACTTCGGCATAGGCGACGCCCTTCCCGTAGGCCTGCCGCGGCGACCGCAGGTGCCGCACCGACTCGGGCTCGCGGAACGTCCAGAGCGTCTCGCCCGTGCCCGGATCGATCGCCACCACCTGCCGCCGGGGCGTCGCCACGGTGTAGAGGACACCGTCGACGTAGATCGGGGTGGAACGGTTGAAGTAGTCGATGTTGGGTCCGAAGTTGTCGCCCCGCCAGATCCAGGCCACCTCCAGGTCGGAGAAGTTGCCGCCGTCGATCTGGTCCAGCGCCGACGAGCGGGTGTGCCCGGCATCGCCGCCCAGGTAGCGCCACTCCCCGTTCTCGGTCCCCGTCAAACGCTGCGCCGAAGCGGCAGCGGCCAACAGCAGCATTGCGGCGGCTGCGGCGACGCGGCCCTGCGCCCACGATGTGAAGTGTTCAGGCATGATGTCTTCCATTCGCTCGCCGGACTGTCTCCGTTAGTGTCCTGCGATTCGCGGTCATCCTACCGCCAGCCATGTCCGCTCTTCGCGCAAGGGGGTCACACCACCGCGCCGGAGTTCTCCGTCGACGACGGATCGCGGTCCGTCATCGTGACCATCAGCTTCTTGTTCAGGGCACGCGCAATGCGTTCCAGCATGGTAAGGGACCGGCCCCTGTAGTCCGAATCCTCCAGCCTGCTGATCACAGATTGCGTCGTGCCGACGAGCGCCGCCAGTTCCTTCTGCGACAGGCCTGCGTTCGTCCGCGCGTCGTGGATCAACTGCGCCACGTCGGCCCTGACCTGTTCCTCGTGAAGCTGCGCCAGCCGTTCGGGATCGTCCCCAATATAGCGGTCGCGCAGGATCGTCACGGCGTCGCTCGTCTTCTCCCTCCGGACCATGGTCATTCGCTCCTGAAAGTGTGCTGCTCGGGGTTCCCCGTGAACTTCGTCCGGTTCGCGATTGCCCGATCGACCTCAGCGACGGGCACGATACGCTCTTTTCTGCATCCGTGACTGATCACCGCCCGCCGGTCGTGGAAGAAATAGAGCATCCTGCTACTGAGCGTTGCCCGATCGGACACGTAACTCGCAAATCCCGTCGCGCAACAGATCCGCGTGAGGTCGGCGCAATTCGTGGCCCAATGCCTTGAGCCGGTCGATTCGTTCCAGGCACTTGTTCTGCACCGTCTGCGGAAGGCGATCGAACCACCTCAACAACGGGGCGGAATCAGAGTCATCCGCGAAGATAATGAGTTCGGTTTCCGGCACATCGCAATATCATGTCGCCTTGAAATATCGCATTAATGCGATGAGCTGTCAAACTCGACGCTCTACGGTCGAGGATATCGACCGCGCATCGGAATGGCGCGGTGCCAAGCTCAGCGAGTACCGGCGCGGTCAGGGGGCGATGCGGCGCAGGCGGAACGCACCGCTCAGGACGATCTCGCGGATCAGCGCGGCCGCGCCGTAGTCCTCCTCCTCGAGACGCCGGAGGACGATCGCCACCGCGCGGTCGTCGGGGAACGACGACCGGCGCCCAGCGCGTAGGTCAGCAGGCGCCGCACGAGGTGCCGCACGAAGCCCGTCTCCTTCTCGTCGAGGAGGTACCGCTTCAGGTCGACGGCCCCGTCGAGGCGCCGGCCGCCGAACAAGGTGGTCGAGGTGTCCTGCGGCTCCGGCCGCAGCCGAGATCCCGAGGCGAGTCGGGCAGCGCTTCGGATCGAGCCTCGTTTCGGGCTATCATCCGACCGTCGGCCGAGAGGGTACGGCGGTAGGGCCGTTGAGCCGGGAACAGGAGCTCACTGAACACGGGTTCCAGGGGAGAGATGCCATGTCATCGTCACGATACCTGATGTCCACGTTGTTCGTCTGCTGCGCTCTCCTACTCGGCGGGTGCGCCACCGAGTCCGAGGCACCGGCCGAAATGGCCCCGCCCCCGGGCAACACGATCACCGGTGAGGGTCTGCCGAACCCGACCTCGACGGTGATGGCGAATTGGGGCGACCTGCCCGAAGGCCGGGAGTGGGGCTCGACCGCCGGCATCGACATCGACCCGAACGACGGCCAAATCTGGGCCTACGAGCGCTGCGGCGCCGGTTCCTTCGGCAGCGGCGTGCCAATCAACTGCGACTCCAACCCCGTCGACCCCGTCTTCAAGTTCGACCGCAACACCGGGGAGGTGCTGGCGAACTTCGGCGGTGGCGTCATGGTCACGCCGCACGGCATCCACGTGGACGCCGACGGCAACGTCTGGGTGACCGACTTCGCGGGGAACCAGGAGGGGACCAAGGGGCATCAGGTCCACAAGTTCAGCCCCGCGGGCGAGCTGCTAATGAGCCTCGGCACGGCGGGCCAGCCGGGAAGCGGCCCGAACCAGTTGAACCAGCCGAACGACGTGATCACCGGGCCGGACGGCAGCATCTATGTCTCGGACGGACACGGCGGCCAGGGCATGACCACCGAACAGGCGATGGCGGCGGGACGCGAGTCGGGCGCCACCGGCCGCATCCTGAAGTTCGCCCCCGACGGCACGTTCATCAACGAGTGGGGACAGATCGGCACCCTGCACGGCGAGTTCCGCACGCCCCACGCGATGGCGTTCGATTCGCAGGGACGCCTCTTCGTCGCGGATCGCGGCAATCATCGCATCGAGATCTTCGACCAGGACGGCAACTATCTCGACTCGCGCTACTCCTACGGGCGCATCAGCGGCATCTTCATCACCGGTGACGACATGCTGTACGCGATCGACTCCGAGTCGAGCGGGACCAGTCATCCGAACTGGGTGAATGGCGTGCGCATCGGGCACGTGGACGAAGATCGCATCACGGGCTACATCCCGCCGTTCGATGCGGAGACGCGGCCGTACCAGGGCGCGGCCGGCGAAGGTGTGGCGGTCGACGCGGACGGCAACGTGTTCGCGGCCGAGGGACCGAACTCGCTCCGCTTCGCGGGTGGAGCGTTCACGAAGTACGCGGTCGCTGAGTAGCAAGAGTGGGACCCCGCACGCGGAGCGGGGCTCGCACTTCTTCTCTCCCTCCCCGGAGCCTCCCGCACCGGCGCAGGGAGATCGATCGCTCTGCCCAGGATCCAGGGTCTGGCCTGGTCGGTCGACACCGACTACCGCCTTGGGAACAGGTCGCTGGACAGTCAATGCGACGCAGTGCTCGTGCGCAAGTGCGCTCGTGCCAGTCTCGGCCGCGAGATCTCCACATGGCCACGCCGACCGCGCCCCCGCAAGGGCCATCGCAGGAATCCCGCCCGTACACTTCCATTGACATTGACGTCCGATACGCCAGCGCTTGGTGAGGCTGCTCGTGATTGTCGAGCGCCTGACGGAGGGCCCGACACATTGAAGAGAACACTCGCACTCTCAATCGCCGTCGCGCTCGCGACGCCGATCGTGGGTCTGGCGCAGCAGCCGGAGGGGGTCATCCTCCAGTCGGCCGAACGAGCGGCGGTCGGGATGGAGCTGCAGTCGGTTGCCTCGGGCAGCCAGCGCTCGAGGGGCCGGACTTGGGCCGGGCTCGGGGCGGCTGCGAGAGCGCCGCGCAGAGGTGCGCGGCGCCGGGTCGATCAGGCGGCCGCCTGGACCGCCCGGCGCCTTTCCCTGGGTTTCCCGCCCGGCCGGAGCCGCTTCACCGCTCCTGCATGTGGGGGTACCGGTAGTCGCGCGCCGGCACGAAGGTCTCCTTGGTGGTCCTGGTGCTGACCCAGCGCAGCAGGTTCTGCGAGCTGCCCGCCTTGTCGTTGGTCCCGGACGCCCGCGAGCCTCCGAAGGGCTGCTGTCCCACCACCGCGCCGGTCGGCTTGTCGTTGATGTAGAAGTTGCCGGCGGCGTGGCGCAACCGGTCCGCGGCGACGCCGATGGCCTTGCGGTCGCGCCCGAAGATGGCCCCGGTCAGCGCATAGGGCGACGTCCGGTCGCACAGATCCAGCGTCTGCTCGTAGTCGCTGTCCTTGTAGACGTGGACGGTGAGCACGGGACCGAACAGCTCGGTCTCCATGGTCGCGTACCGCGCATCGTGGGCCTGGATGATCGTCGGCGGGATGAAGTATCCGGTGCTGTCGTCGCACATGCCCCCGCAGATCACGTCGGCGTCGCTGTCGGTCCGCGCGGCGTCGACGTAGCTCTTCAGCTTGTCGTAGGACGCCTTGTCGATGACCGCCCCCATGAAGTTGGTGAAGTCGGTGACGTCCCCGTAGGAGATCGCCTCGACCTCGCCGACGACCTCGTCCCGGCACCGGTTCCACAGGCTCTCGGGGACATAGGCACGGCTGGCCGCGCTGCACTTCTGCCCCTGGTACTCGTAGGCCCCCCGGATGAGGTTGGCCGCGAGCTCGTGGGGGTCGGCAGAGGCGTGCGCGAAGACGAAGTCCTTGCCGCCGGTCTCGCCGACGATGCGCGGATAGCTGCGGTACCCGGCGATGTTGCCGCCGACGGCCCGCCACATGCCCTGGAACACCTCGGTGCTGCCGGTGAAGTGCACACCCCCGAGGTCGGGATGGGCCATGGCGGGACCGCCGATCTGCCCGCCGCTGCCGGGCACCAGGTTGATGACCCCCGGGGGCAGGCCGGCCTCTTCGAGCAGCTTCATCAGCCAGTAGGCCGAGAACACCGCGGTGGACGCCGGCTTCCAGATGACGGTGTTGCCCATCAGGGCCGGGCTCGTCGGCAGGTTGCCGGCGATGGAGGTGAAGTTGAACGGGGTGACCGCGAGGACGAACCCTTCCAGGGCCCGATACTCGACGTAGTTCCAGATGCCGGCCGCACTCTCCGGCTGCTGCCCGTAGATGTCCGGCAGATACGAGACGTTGAACCGCCAGAAGTCGATGAGCTCGCACGCCGCGTCGATCTCGGCCTGGAACACCGTCTTGCTCTGGTTCAGCATCGTGGCCGCGTTGATGATCGGCCGGTACCGGCCGGCGAGCAGCTCGGCCGCCTTGAGGAAGATGGCCGCGCGCGACTCCCAGGGCATCTCGCTCCACCCGGGGCGGGCCGCCGCCGCGGCGGCGATCGCCTGATCCACGGTGTCGGCGTTGCCGCGGTGATAGGTGGCGACCTGCTTCCGGTGGTCGTGGGGCAGGATGCAAGCGCCGAGGTCGCCGGTGGTCACCTCGCGGCCGCCGATGATCAGGGGAATCTCCACCGACCCCGCCGCGAACGTCCCGAGCTGCGATTTGAGCGCCGCCTTCTCCGGCGAGCCGGGCGCGTAGCTGAGCACCGGTTCGTTCCTGGGGGCGGGCACCGTGACACGAGCGTTGTTCATCGAAAAAGACTCCTGACAGAACCGCGAACACGAAGGTATCGGGAAACAGTCCATTGTGTCACAGAACGGGGTCGGCGCGGCATTTCCGCAGGACCGGTTTCTTGACCGGCCCCCGCGTTCGGGATAGACTCGCTCGGCCTATACTGAGACTCAGTTTCACATCAGGCTGCCGCGCGTGGACTCCGAGCCACCGGCGCCAGGAGCCGTCCTCACCGTGCACCAGGGCCTCCACACGCTCGACCAGCTCTCCATCGGCGACACGGGAGTGATCCATCGCGTCGGGGGCCAGCCGCGCCTGGCGCGGCGGCTGATGGAGATGGGGCTGCTGCCCGGCACCCGCATCGAGGCGGTGGGCCGGGCGCCGATGGGCGACCCCCTCGAGGTCCGCTTGCGCGGCTACCTGTTCTCGCTGCGCCACGCCGACGCCGCGCACATCCAGCTGTTGCCGGACGGCCGCGCCGACCTCGCACCGGACGGCGCCGAGGCGCCATGCCGGCTGCCGGCGCACGATTCGACGGCCGAAGCGGCCCCCGGCGCCGAGGGGGGCGCCCGGGTCCCGCGCGTGCTGGTGGCGGGGAACGCCAACTCCGGCAAGACCACCGTGTTCAACGCGCTGACCGGGGCCCGGGCCCACATCAGCAACTATCCGGGGGTCACCGTCACCCGGGCCTCGCGCCGCATCGCCCTGCCCGACGGCGCGCCGGTCGAGATCGTCGATCTGCCCGGCACCTACAGCCTCACCGCCAACTCGCCGGACGAGCAGGTGGCGGTGGACGGGGTGCTGGGCCGGCACGACAGCCGGCCGGACGCGGTTGTCGTCGTCGTCGACGCCGGGGTCATCGAGCGGGCGCTGTATCTCGTGCTGCAGATCGCCGAGACCGGCATCCCCGTCGTCGTGGCCCTCAACATGATGGACGAAGCCGAGGCGGCGGGGGCCAAGTTCGACACCGAGCGGCTGGGGCGCTGGCTCGGCGCCACGGTGGTCCCCACCGTCGCCTCGAAGGGCGCCGGACTCGATGCCCTCCGCAACGCGATCGGCGATGCGGTGGCGCGGGCGCCGCGCGCGGACGAGGCCTGGACGGGCCTGCCGCCCGAGGCGGAACGCGACGTGTCGGCGGTGACGAGAGCGCTGGCGGACGCCGACTTCGGGAGCACCCCCGCCGTTCGCCGGTCCTGGGCGCTGTGGTCGCTGCTGTCGCTCGACACCGACGACGGCGCGACGAGCGGCCTGCCCGCGCCGGTGCGCGAGATGGTGCACACGGTACGGCGGGACGCCGCGGCCGCCCAGCGGAGCGTCAACGAGGAGATTATCTCCGCGCGCTATCGCTGGGTAGAGGCGGTGGCCGCCGATGTCCGGACCGTCCAGCACAAGGACACCCGCACCTGGACCAGGCGGATCGACGACGTGCTGACCCACCGGTTCTACGGCATGGCGGTCTTCGCGGTGGTGATGGCGGTGGTGTTCGAGGCCCTGTTCACCTGGTCGGAGCCCTTGATCGGGGGCATCGAGACGGTGACCGGATGGCTGCAGAGCGGGGTGAGGGCGGTGCTGCCGGCCGGCAACCTCGCCGACCTGATGGTCGACGGGATCATCGCCGGGGTCGGCAACGTCGTCGTGTTCGTGCCGCAGATCGCGATGCTGTCGTTCTTCATCGCCCTGCTGGAGGACTTCGGCTATCTCGCCCGGGTGGCGTTCGTCATCGATCGGCTGATGGGACGGGTCGGCCTGCACGGCAAGGCATTCGTGCCCATGCTCTCCGGGTTCGCCTGCGCGATTCCCGCGGTCATGGCCACCCGCACCATCGAGGGCCGGCGCGACCGGCTCATCACCATGCTGACGCTGCCGATGATCTCGTGCAGCGCCCGCCTGCCCGTGTACGCGCTGGTCACCGCGGTGGTGTTCGCGGGCAGCCCGCGCGTCTTCGGAATCCTGAGCGCGGGCGCGGTGGTGCTGTTCTCGATGTACGCGCTCTCCGTCATCGCCACCCTGGGCGCGGCGGCGGTGCTGCGCCGGACCGTGCTCCGCGGTCCCCGCCTCCCGCTCCTGCTCGAGCTGCCCCCGTACCGCCAGCCGGTCTGGAGCAACGTGTTCCTGGTCACCTGGCGCCGCACGCGGAAGTTCCTGGAGGACGCGGGCACCGTCATCCTGACCATGACGATCATCCTGTGGGCGCTGCTCACCTTCCCCCACAGCGGCGACATAGAGACACGGTACGACGAGGCGCGGGCCGGGATTCTCGCGTCGACGACCGACGCCGCCGCGCAGGAGGAGCAGCTGGCCGAGCTGGAAGGCCAGCATGCCGGCGAGCAGCTCCGCTACAGCCTCGGGGGCCGGGCGGGCCGTCTGATCGAGCCGGCGATCGAGCCGCTCGGCTTCGACTGGCGCATCGGGGTCGGCATCATCGGGGCCTTCGCGGCGCGCGAGGTCTTCGTCTCGACCCTGGGCATCGTGTTCGGCATCGCGGAGGCCGACGAGGAGACCGTCAGCCTGCGCGAGTCGCTGCAGCGTGCGGAGCACGCGGACGGATCGCCGCTGATGACCCCGCTCGCCGGGGTCTCGTTGATGGTGTTCTTCGTGCTGGCCTGCCAGTGCATGAGCACCATCGTCGTCGTCCGCCGAGAGTCGGGAAGCTGGGGCTGGCCGGTCTTCATGTTCGGCTACATGTCGGTTCTGGCCTACGTCGCGTCGCTGGCGGTGTACCAGGTCGGCTCGGCTCTCGGCTGGGGCGTCTGATCGCCCCGGGCCGCCGCGCCGGTCGACGACCGATAGCGAAAGGCCCGCCGCCTTCGACCGGCGCGGCATGCGGTTTCACCACGGCTCCGGGCGCAAGATGACGGGTGACCCACCATGACCTGGCAGGATCCGATCGTCGCATTCATCGTCGGCTACGCGGTGGTGGCGCTGTATCGGCATCTGCGCGCCCTCGTCGGCAGCGCCTCCCCCGACACGAAGGCCTCCTGCCACGGCTGCGACGACTGCGCGACCGACGACATCGCGCCGCCTCGCCGCCCGGCCCCGGCGGCGCCGCTGCCGCCCGGGAACCTCCGGGTGCACTGAGCGCTGTCAGCCGGAACACCCTGCGCCGGTCCGGGTTCACGCCAGCGCCGTCAGGGTGGCTTCGAGTAGCTTGTAGAAGCGGCCCACCGACGCGATGTGCACCCGTTCGTCGGGCGAGTGCGGGAACTCGATGCGCGGCCCGAACGAGATCATGTCGATGCCGGGCACCTTCTTTCCGAGAATGCCGCACTCGAGACCGGCGTGAATCGCCTTGACGTCGGGGTCTCGGTCGAACGCACGTCGGTGCACGGTCTTGACGACATCGAGCAGCGGTGACTCGAGATCGGGCTTCCAACCCGGATACGCCTCTTCCTCCTCGACCGCCGCCCCCGCCAGCGCCCCGACCGCGCGCAACCGGCGGCGCATCGCCTCGAGGGCCGAATCGATCGACGACCGGCTGCTCAGGCCCACCCGCAGCGATCCGTCGACCGGAGTGACGGTGGCCAGGTTGACGCTGGTCTCCACCAGGTCGGGAATGTCGTAGCTCATCGCCTCGACCCCGTGCGGCAGGGCGTTGACGAGACGCAGCACCCGCTCCGTCGTCGCCCCGTCCCAGACCGCATCGGGCCGGGTCACCGCCTCGACGGTCAGGCGCATGTCCGGGTCCGCGGGACCGTACTCGCCGCGGATGGCCGCGACCTCCTGGTCCAGCGCCGCCAGCAACGCGTTCTGGCCGTCGGCCGCCGCCACCACCGTCGCGAACGCCTCCCGCGGAATCGCGTTGTGGGCGCTGCCCCCCTCGAGGCGGACCAGGCTGTACTCGTGCCCGCGGAGGCGGGCGGACCACAGAGCCCGACCCAGCAGTTTGACGGCGTTGCCCCGCTGGAGATGGATGTCGACGCCGGAGTGGCCGCCCTTGAGACCCCTCAGGGCCACCGCGAGGGCGACCCCGGCCTCGGGCGCCGGCGCGCCGCCGAGTTCCAGGGTGAGCTGGGTGTCGCCCCCACCGGCGCACCCGACGTAGAGGATGCCGTCCTCCTCCGAGTCGAGGTTGATCAGCTGCCGCCCCTGCACCAGCCCCCCGTCGAGACGGGCGGCGCCGGTCAGCCCGGTCTCCTCGTCGATCGTGAACAGCAGTTCCAGCGGCCCGTGCGGGAACGTCGTCTCTCCCATCACCGCCAGCATCGCCGCCACCCCGATGCCGTTGTCCGACCCCAGGGTGGTGCCGGTCGCGGTCAGATGCTCGCCCTGCAGCTGCGGCACGATGGCGTCGATGGCGAAGTCGAACGCGACGTCCGCGTTCTTCTCCTGAACCATGTCGAGGTGGGACTGGAGGATGGTGATGTCAGCGCCTTCGTGCCCCGGCGTGGCCGGCTTGCGCACGACCAGATTGCCGATCGCGTCCGCGTGACGAGCCAAGCCGAGGCGGTCCGCCGACTCCACGATGTGGTTGCGCATCCGCCCCTCGTCCTTCGAGGCGCGGGGAATCGTGAGAATGGCGTCGAAGTGCCGCCACAGGGCGGACGGCTCCAGGTCGCTGACGAAGGTCATGGCGTCTCCTCGGAAGTCGTGGAGTTGTCGAGTCCGGTATCCTACACTGCCCCGCGCGGCCGAATGGGAATGCCGACCGGAGAGTCGGGGCCACTGCCTCGACATCCGATGCTGAACCTAACGGCCGGGGGGGGTGTCGATGTATCATCCCCTCATAAGGGCACATGCTCGCGTTCACATGCCTGAGTGCCATCGGATGACAGGTCGGACCGGCGCCGCGACAGGCGGCCCGCACCGGGAACGATGCGGTCGGCGCCGGCGTGGACCTCGAGGAGCCGCCCGCGCGACCGCCATCGCCGTCCTCATGATGGCGGCGCCCGCGGGGGCGCAGACGCAATCGTCCGACGAACCATCACCTGCCGAGGGCGCCGTCGGCGCGCTGAGCCCCGCGTCGCTCGCGCGCATCCGGGCCGCGCTCGAGGCCGATCGGCGCGCTGAGCGGTCCGGCCGGACGGTGTTCGGCGATCCCGACGACGGGTGGATCGTCCCCCCGCGGCCGCCCGTCGAGCTGGCGCCCGGCCTGGGCTTCGTCGAAGGACTCGGCCTCTTCGACGACCTGACCCGCGGCCGCGACCCGGCGCCGATGGGCGGTCCGACCCATTGGGCGATGATGAACCAGATGACGCCGCGCGAGGTGACGGAGGTGGTCCAGTCGGACACCCTCGGCATCGGCACCGCCTCCGCCTTCGGGGTCGGGCTGCCGTACGTCGCGCGCGGGCTGCCGTACGTCGCGCGGAAGATCGCCGGCTGGTTCTCCGGTTCCCCTTCCCCCTTCGCGCCACCGGCCCGACCCGTGCTGACCCCGACACAGGAAGCCGCGGTGCTGGAAGACATGCGGGCGAACACCGGGGTGATCGACGCGACTCTGCACCAGCGCGGCCGCACCGTGGCGCTGTCGCTGCTCGTGCCGGCCGAAACCGGGTCGAGGGCCGCGCGCGAGATCGGCGAGCGTTTTGTTCGCCTCGTCGGCCAGCGGGCGGCGGCGAGCCCGGACGCCTTCGACTACGTCGTCAGCGTCCGCTCGCCCGACGCCGTCATCGCCCGCGGCGGCAAGCCGACAAGCGCCCCCCTGGTCCGCTGGTGACGCCGGCCGCCCGCCCCGGTCACCCGCCCCGCCTCGACGCCTGCGTTCGGACCCCCGAGCATCCGAGCCCGCTGCCGTTCCCGTCACCACGTCGCCGGTCCCTGTCGCCGCCCCGCGCGACCCCGGCCGGACGGGCCGGCGGCGGCTACAGGTCCATCACCGCATCGATGTCCGCGTCGAGGACCGGGGGCGGCGAGGCCAGCGAGATGCCGAAGAACAGGGTCATGGAGAGCAGGAGGGCGACGAATCCTCCGTTGATGCCATAGGGTATGGCGACCCCGAACAGCTCGATGCCGAAGTTGACGACGAGGCTCGCCGCGATGGCCGCGTTGGCGGCGGTGGCGGTGGCCCGCTTCCAGTTGAACCCGATGGCCACCGCCGGCACGAGGGCGGCCGCGAAGGTGCCCCACCCGAAGGCACCGAGCAGGGCCACGAGATCCTGGCGCGAGTAGAGGACGAAGAGGGCCGACCCCACTGCGAGCCCCACCGTGGCCACGCGCGCCCAGAACAGCTCGTTCGCCAGCGAACGGCCGTAGAGCGCCCGCGGAATGTCGTGCACGACGGCCGCCGCGCCCAGATTGAGGAAGCTGTCGGCGGTGGACATGATGGCCGCGAACAGCCCCGCGAAGACGATCCCGGCCAGCACCGGGCCGGCGTGGAACTGCAGGAACTGCGGGGCCGCCTCGTCGGGGTTGGCCAGCTCGGGGTGGCCGCCCTGGATGACGAGCGCCCGCATCGCCAGCCCGATGCTGAGCCACAGCAGCGAGCAGATCGCGTAGCCCACCGCGCTGACCGGGAGGCTGCGGCGGGCGTCCTCCACCCGTCGATTCATCATCAGCTTCGTGATGACGTGGGGCTGACCGGCCCCGCCGAGGGTGAACACGACCAGCCACGACAGGGACCCCAGCATGCCCAGCGTGCCCCAGGGGCTGATCGACTCGGGGTCGTCGGCGACGAGGGTCGTCACGAGACCGCCCAGCCCCCCGTCCACCGCGGCGAGGGCCGCGAAGAACACGAACACGGCGGCGACGATCATGATCGCGCCCTGCACGAGATCGGTGTACACCGACGCGAGGATGCCCCCGGTGACGCAGTAGAACACCAGCACCGCGCAGGCGACGGCCATGCAGGTGACGATGGACACCTCGGGGATGAACGACACGTTGTTGAGGAGGTCGCGCAGCACCGTGGCCATCGCGAGGATCTGCGTCCCGAGATAGCCGACGACCCCGAGGAGGATGGCGACGGCCGTCAGCAGCCGGGCGAGCTCGCTGCGGTAGCGCGCGGCCACCGCGTCGGGCAGCGAGATGGTGTCGCGCAGCTCGGCCACCATGCGCAGGCGCTTGGCCAGCAGGTAGTACACGCAGCAGAACGCGAGCGGGCTGACCACCGTCATCCACGCCGAGCTCAGCCCCATGCGATAGACGAGCCCGGGGCCGCCCACGAAGCCGAACCCGCTCATCACGCTCGAGAACACCGCGAGCCCGGTGACGAGGACGCCGAGATCGCGCCCCGCCATGAAGAAGTCGCGGGTGGAGTTGGTGCGGCGGAGGGCCCATATCCCGACCCCGATGCACGCCGCCAGGTAGGCGGCGACGAACGCGAGCACGACGAGGGAACGCGAGTCGTCCATCGCGGATCAGCCGGCGGGGGGCGGCGCCGGCCCGCGGTCGGGGTCGGTCGCGCCGAAGGCGGAGCCGAGAGGCGGCGACGGCCGGGCCGGGAGCCCGCGCCGTCGAACGGCGCCGACGCCCGGGGAGTCGGGCGGGCGGCGAGCGGAGCCGCCGGGCGACGCGCCCCGGGCCAGAATCTCGCGGAAGCGGTCCATGTCCTGCCGGGTCACGATCTCCCGATCGAACAGCAGGACGTAGAGCCCGACGACGAGGAACTGGGCCGGCCAGAACCCGTAGAGGAACCAGGCGGTGGGAACCGGCAGGGCGAGAAACGCCGCGTCCGGGTCGGCCAGGTAGCCGCGGTACGAGACCACCATCATCGTGATGATGACCGCGAGCACGAGCCCGCCCCCGGCCAGCCGCGCCCGCATCCGGTCGCGCCGGACCCCGAGGGCCAGGCACCCGACGACGAGGGCGAGCTGCAGGATGCCGAAGGCCCACGCGAGGCCCAGGACCGGCCCGTGCCGCCGGGTTCCGGACCCGCCGTGATCCATCGACGGAAACTGCGGATGGGTGGCGCCGGACAGGGACACCGCTTCGGCGCTTCCGTCCGGATCCGGACCCTCCCCCGACACGCCCGGGCGGACCGCGACCGCGAGGACCAGGGTCAGGCACAACGCCAGCAGGAGGCCGAACAGGACCACCGGCAACCGCGAAGATCGGTCGGACATGCGGCCCGAAGTGTACCCCGCGCCGGCGGCGAGGGTAGAATCGTGGCAGCAGCATGGTGAACACGACACGACGGTGGGCGATGGGCTGGCGGCGCGCGGCGGCGGGGCTCCTCGTGGTCCTGGTCGCGGGCGCGGCGAGCGGGCAGCGCGGCGGCGTGTATCGCGAGTCGCGCGACCACCCCGCCATCCGATACACCGACGGGCCGCGGAACGACGCGGTCACGGCGCTGAACCGGGCCGTGCAGTCGGGCGCCGTCGAGCTGGAGTTCGACCCGACCAGCGGCTATCTGCGGTCGCTGCTCGACGCCCTCGACGTGCCGGTCGAGTCGCAGGCGACGGTCTTCTCCGAGACCAGCTTCCAGGCGCGCTGGGTCACCCCGGAGAGCCCGCGCGCGATCTACTTCAACGACACCGTCGCGGTGGGCTGGGTGCGGGGGGCCGACGTGCTGGAGATCGCGTCGCTCGACCCGACGCAGGGGGTCGGGTTCTACTCGCTCGACCAGCAGCCGGCCGATCGCCCCGAGCTGCAGCGGAACGAGCAGTGTCTGGCCTGCCATCTCTCGTGGGACACGCTGGGGGTGCCGGGGCTGATGACCCTGAACACGCTGCCGCTGCCGGACGACCCGAACGCGTATGCCGTGGGCTGGGTGACCGACCACCGCAGCCCCCTGGAGGATCGCTGGGGAAGCTGGTACGTGACGGGCGCGCCGCCGACGCTGCGCCACCTGGGGAATCGGACCGAGCCGTTCGAGTACATACCCGGCGGAGGCGATCCGGCGCCGGTGTTCGACACGCTCGACGGCGTCGTCGATCTCGCCGGCTACCCCACCCCCTACAGCGACCTCGTGGCCCTGATGGTGCTCGAGCACCGCAACCACATGACCAACCTGCTGGTGCGGATGGGCTGGCAGGCCCGCGTCGACGACCACCCGGGCGCGGGGGGGAGACGGACGGCCGGCGGCCAGAGCGCCCCCACCGTCGAGGAAGCCGCGGTCGAGCTCGTCGACTATCTGCTGTTCGTGGACGAGGCGCCGCTGCCGCCGGGCATCGCCAGCACTTCGGGTTACGCCGAGGCGTACTCGTCCCGGGGCCCCTTCGACACCCGGGGACGCTCGCTCCACGAGCTCGACCTCGACGGGCGGCTGCTGCGGTATCCGTGCAGCCCCCTCGTCTATGCCGGCGCCTTCGACGCCCTGCCGGCGCGCGCTCTCGACGCCGTGTACCGGCGGATGTGGACGGTGCTGTCGGGGGCGGCGACCGCGCCCCGCTACGCGCGGCTGTCCCGTGCCGACCGCACCGCCATCGTGGAGATACTGCGCGACACCAAGCCGAACCTGCCGGAGTTCTTCCAGGGCGAGATCCGCTGATCGCGATTTTCCGGGGCGAGATCCGCTGATACAGGGCGAGATCCGCCGAGTCGGACGCCGGCTCACGGGCCGGTCGGATTGATGGTGGAGACCCGGCGCGACACCAAGCCGGACCTGCCAGACATCTCCCAGGGCGAGGGCCCGGTGACCCCGATTCGAGAGCGAGATTCGCTCAGTCGGACGACGGCTCACGCGCCGGTCGGATTGATGGTGGAGACCCGGCGCGACACCAGGCCGGACCTGCCCGATATCTTCCAGGGCGAGGCCCGGTGGCCGCTCACGCGCCGGTCAGATCGATCTCGTTCGGCCCCGCGGCGATCTCGATCTCCTGCTCGCTGCGGTCGCGACCGTGAATCACGACCGCGGTGTAGCGGCCGGGAACGACGTCGGGCACCGCGAAGCGGCCGTCCCGGTCGGCGACTACCGCGTAGGGTGTGTCGACGACCATGATGTCGGCGAACATCTCGGTGTGGGTATTGCAGATCACCGAGTACTCGTCGCCCATCTCGAACGTGTGCTCGTAGGTCGTCCCCATCATGGTGGCGATGTTGAAGATGGACTCGCCGTGGCTGTCCTTCACGTGCACGGTGTGCAGCTCGTCCTCGCTGTTGGTGAAGTCGATGGTCTGGCCGGTCCGCAGGAGGATGAACCCGGGCACGAACTGGCGGCCGATCTGGTCCATGATCAGCGTCTCGTCCGGCAGCGGCACCTCGATCTCGGCGTGCGGGTCGAGGATCACGATGGACACCAGCATCCCGGTCGCGGGCCGGGCCTGGCCGGCGACCTGGGCGAGGCCGTCGGACGCCGCGGGCGCATCCGCTTCGGCCGTCGCGACGGCCGGCGGCGCGGTGCCAGCCGATTCGGCGGCCGGCGTCGACCCGGCCGGACGGTCGCGCCCCGCCGCCGCCCCGCCGGCCGTCGGCGGACCGCCGCCGCAGGCGCCGAGCAGCAGGGAGCACGCCAGGGAAAGAGAGAAGGAAAGGGCGTGATGGGGCCGCATCCGCCGATTCCCGGCACCGAACATGCGGTAAGGTGACAGCGGCATCAAGCCGCTGATCGTACCAGAAGTCCGGGCTCGGCGGGGCGGGCCGGCGGCCCTCGGGCGGCCGGACTGGCGGCCGCCGGAGAGATGACCAGGGAGTGAAGATGACGACAACGACGATGCGGTACTTCGCGGCACGCGGCTACGCCGGGCGGACGCCCGCGCGGGCCGCTGGCGGACCCCGAACGGACGGACGCCGGCGCCGCGCGCGGCTGCGCCGCCGCCTCTCAATCGCGGCCCTCGTCGGGGCCCTCGTCGCGGCGGCGGGCCTGCCGGCGGCCGGCCAGGACCGGCCGACTCTCACCACCGAGGCCGACTTCCTGCGGGCGATGGAGGAGCTCTCGAACTGGGGCCGCTGGGGCGCGGACGACGGGCTCGGGGCCGCGAACTTCATCACTCCGGCCAAGCGGAGGGCGGCGGCGGCGCTCGTCACCGAGGGCATCAGCATCTCGCTCGCCCACGACGTCATCGAGGAGGACGCGGTGGACGGCGGCACGTATCTCGAGCGCGAGGTGCTGCGGGTCAGCGACACCGGCGCCTCGGACCGCTATCGGTACACCGGCACCTACCACGGCAGCATCCACAGCCACCTCGACTCGGTCGCCTGCCACGTGATGTTCGAGGGCGTGGGCTACAACGGCGTGACCCGGGAGCAGATCGAGACCACCGGCGGCTGCCCGCAGGGCAGCATCCACGAGCTGCGCGACGGCATCATGACCCGCGGCATCCTGTTCGACGCCACCCTGCTGCCGGAACGGGCCACGCCGGAGGGCTGGCTGGAGCCGGGGGAGGCCATCACCTGGGCGGACCTCGAGAAGCTCGAGGAGATTCAGGGGGTGCGGGTCTCCGAGGGCGACGTCATCCTGCTGTACACCGGGCGCTGGAAGCGGCGGGCGGCGCTCGGCCCCTGGCCCAGTTCCGAGGGGGTCGCCGGGTACCAGGCCGACGTCGCCTACTTCCTCAAGGAACGCGGGGTGTCCTTCATCGGCCACGACATGTTCAACGACGTCTCGCCGCACGGGTTTCCCGAGCGGGTCGGCCTGCCGATTCATCGGCTCGCGCTTGTGGCCCTCGGCGTTTCGATCTTCGACAACCTGGACTTCGAACGGCTCGCCGAGGAGGCGCGGCGGCTGAACCGCTACGAGTTCCTGTTCACGGCGTCGCCGCTCCGGATCGAGCAGGGCATGGGATCGCCGCTGAATCCGATTGCGACGTTCTGACCGGGTCCTTGCGGCCGCCGCGGCGGGCAGGCCGGACCGCCGGACTGGGCGTATAATCACCGTCCGGTCTCGAAACAGACGACGCGCGGCGAACACCGCGCACATCGGGCGCTGGCGCCCGAACGGGGAGGATGCAGATGTCGATCCCGAAGAGAATCGTTCCGCTGGGGGCAGCCGCGCTGGTGGCGCTGGCGGTGGCCTATGGCAGCCTGGGCACCCTCGAAACACCGGTCCAGGGGCAGGGGAAAGAGGCCCCCATGTTCGAAGTCGATCCGTTCTGGCCGCAACCGCTGCCGAACCACTGGCTGCTGGGCTCGACGATCGGGGTCGACGTCGACACGCAGGACCACGTGTGGATCGTGCACCGCGCCTCGACCCTCGCCCGGAACGAGATTCCCGCCATCTCCGACCCGCCGTTCGCCGACGACTGCTGCGCCCCGGCCCCGCCGGTGCTCGAGTTCGACGCCGACGGCAACCTCGTCGGCCACTGGGGCGGCCCCGGCGAGGGCTACGACTGGCCGTCGTCGAACCACGGCGTCACCATCGACCACATGGACAACATCTGGGTCGGGGGCAACGGGGCCGGCGACTCGCACGCCCTGAAGTTCACGCGTGACGGGCAGTTCCTGCTGCAGGTCGGGGTGGCCGGGCGCGCCCCCGACAGCCTCAGCCTCGACAGCTTCGGCCGCATCGCCAAGATCTCGGTCGACGGCGACGCGAACGAGATCTACTTCGCCGACGGCTACGGCAACAAGCGGGTGGCGGTGGTCGACGCCGACAGCGGCGACGTCAAGCGCTTCTGGGGCGCCTACGGCAACGAGCCCGACGACAGCCACGCCGAGCGCTACGCGCCGGGCGGCCCGATGCTGCAGCAGTTCATGAGCCCGGTGCACTGCGCCGAGGTGTCGAGCAGCGGGCTGATCTATGTGTGCGACCGCGCCCACGACCGCATCCAGGTGTTCCAGAAGGACGGCACGTTCGTCGACGAGATGCTGGTGATGCCCAACACCACGGGCTCCGGCGCGGCCTGGGACCTCGACTTCTCGCACGACGACGACCAGGCCTACATATACTTGGCCGACGGCGTGAACCAGCGCATCCACATCATCGACCGCGAGAACCTCGAGCACCTGACGAGCTTCGGAGACGGCGGGCGGCAGCCCGGGCAGTTCTTCGGGGCCCACAGCATCGCGGTGGACTCGACCGGCAACATCTATACGACCGAGACCTACGAGGGCAAGCGGGTCCAGAAGTTCATCTACAAGGGCATGGGCCCCGTCACGACGATGAACCAGGGTGTGCTGTGGCCGACCAACTGAGGCAAGTCGCGGCGTAGAGCGGCGCAGACTACCGGAGGACTGGCCGGGCGGGAAGCGGAGCCGCAAGGCGGCGGTTTCCGGGCTGCCGGCCGTCTTCCGCGGCCGAGAAAGATCGGCGCGGCATCCCCGGCGGGATGCCGCGCCGCGACGGATGCAGCAAGGTCCGTTGAGCCCCGCCGGCCTGCGAGCAGGCGGGCGTCTGAGCCACAGTCAAGGCGCGGGCGCCTGCAGGACTGGCTGGCCGCAAGGCGCCGGTCTTGCGAACGCGGGCGCGGCGAACTCGAATCGAGGGAATGACGATGCGCAATCGGTCCATGGTGGTCGCCGGAATCGTGGGGCTGATCGTCACCGCGAGCTGGACGCTCTTATCGGCCGGACAACTGCTGCTGGCGCCGGTCGGCACCCACGGACAGACGGTCACCCCGGTCTACGAGGGCTGGTATCCCAACCCGGACGGCACCATCAGCGTCTCGTGGGGATACTTCAACCGCAACTCGGAAGAGACCGTCCAGATTCCGGTCGGGCCTGACAATTACATCGAGCCCGGCGGCCCGGACCGCGGCCAGCCGACGTACTTCCTCCCCCGCCGCCAGCGGGGGGTATTCACGGTGGTGGTGCCCGGCGACTTCGGTGACGACGAGGTGCTCTGGACCCTCACCTTCCGGGGCGACAGCCAGACGATACCCGGCCACCTCCATCGCGACTGGCTGCTCGACGCGCTGGGCGGAAACACCAGCGGCGACACCCCCCCGGGCGTCAGGTTCGCCGAGGACGGCCGCGAGTTCCGGGGCCCGGGCGGCGCGCCCGACGGCCCGTTGACCGCCACCGTCGGCGAGCCGATGCCGCTGGCAGTATGGGCGACCGACGACGGCATCGCTCGGAGGCCCCGGGAGGAAGGTGACGAAGCACCGCCCCTGGTCCGCCTGTCCTGGCACCTGCATCAGGGCCCGGGCGAGGTGAGCTTCGCCGAACCGGAGATCGAGATCGCGGAAGACGGTCCCGAGCGGGCCGAGACCACCGCGACCTTCAGCGAGCCGGGCGAGTATGTCCTGCGGGTCTTCGCCAACGACCGCTCGGGCGGTGGCGGCTCGCAGTGCTGCTGGACCAACGCGTTCATCCGGGTGAGCGTCTCCTGATCCCGTTCCCGGGACCCACCCTCCCTACAGCCGGGTCGTCGTGACGACGGGCTCGAGGGGCGTGCGGTAGAGCGCGTGCAGGAAGCACGTCTGCTCGCCCATGTCCAGGCACCGGCGCGCGAAGTCCACCCCGTCGCGCGTGTCGAGATGGACGTGGGTCTCGACCGCGCCGGCCATGCCCGAAAGCGCCCCGCCGGTCCTTGCAGTTGCCGCGCCGGCACCCGAGAGCGTCCGCCCGGAAGCGACGCCTCCAGGAAAGCGGGTGTCCTGCACGATCCGGTAACCGGACAGGTCCTTCCCGAGGATGGCGGCGTAGCGCCCGAGCTGGGTCATGAAGCAGAAGGCCACGCCCGCCGCCATGTAGCTCGCGGCGGAAGGGGCGGCGCCCGAGCCGCCCCGGCCGAGCGGTTCGTCGGACACGAACCGGAGCGTCGACCCCAACGGGCTGTGGAGCTGCTGCTCGATCTCCTTCACGCCGTCCGGGCGCCGGCGGCAGATCGCCCGCAGGTGGAGCTGCCGGCGCTGCTCGGCCCGCAGGCTCGTGCCGGCGCCGCCGGCCACGCCGGCCACCGGCTTCACCGCTTCGAGGCGCACCACCGGCACCCCCGCCGGATCGGCCGGCGCGACGCGCGCGAGAGCCGGAGCGGGGTCGGACGCACGCCCGCCGTCCAATGACGCGGCCCGCCCCAACCCCGCCTCGGCGCCGTTCACGGTGAGGGTGAACCGGGACACGTGCGGCCGGCGCAGCACGTCGCAGACCGAGGCTCGCGGCAGCGCCGCGGCCACGACCTCGCGCACCGCGTCCTCGCCGGCGTCGGCGTCGATGCGCACGTCGAGCTCGACCGGCAGGGCCCCGCCGGTCATCGTGCCGTTCAGGGCGGAGCCCTCCATCGTGTAGCGGTTGTCCTGGACCAGCACGAGGTCGCGGACGTTCAGACCGCGCGACCGCGCCGCATCGAGCACCGCGTCCATCCACGACGACACCATGCCCACGGTCATGAACGCGAGCGGACACGGCGCGGCGTCGAAGCCGTCGAGGTATGGTCCCTCGTCGCTGGCGAGCCGCCAGTCCCCGCCGGCCGAGGACGCGACGACCGCCTCCTTCTGCATGCCCGAGAGCAACCGCGCCCAGACCCGGACGGTCTCGCCGTCACCGGGCACCGGCCGATCCAGGCCCAGCGTGTCGGGCCGGTCGACGGCGAAGAAGACGGGTCGCGGGTCGTCGCCGAGGACGTTCTCGGCGTCGGCGGCGGCTGGACCGGGGCGTTGGGTGACCATATCCTGCTACTCGGTGGAACCCGAGCGGCCGGCGTGACTCGGGCGGGCACGGCGAAGTCGTCGAGCCACAGGCGCCGCCGGCCTGTCGCCCGCGGAGCCGGAGCGGCCGTCGGTGACTCGGGTGGGTACGCCGAGTCGTGGAGGCACCGCCGCCCTGTCGCCCGGTGGAGCCGGGGCGGCCATTGTGACACACTGGCGCGGCGCTCCCGGTCCGCGCGACGGCCGCCCGCCATCGTCGGCGGATCGCACCCGAGGAGATTCGATGCAGCCATCGGCCCCGACCGTGAACGAGCCCCCCGCCCCCACTACCCAGGCTTTTGCCGGCGTGGCCGCGGCGGCCGTGCTCGCCCTGGTGCTCCTGAGCCTGCCGGGACCCGAGACCCTGCCGGCCGAAGGCCAGCGGATGGCCGCCATCTTCGTGGTCGTGCTCGTCCTGTGGGTGACCGAGGCCCTGCCGGTCGGGGTGACGGCGCTGCTCGCGGTGGTGCTGCTGCCGATCTTCGGGGTGGCGGACCTCCCGACCGCGTTCCGCACCTTCATCAGCCCCGTCTTCTTCTTCGTCCTCGCGATGTTCGTCGTGGCCCAGGCGTTCATCAGCTCGGGGCTCGACCGCCGGTTCTCGCTGTGGCTGCTCTCGAAGGCGGGCACCGACAGCCGCCGCGTCGTGTGGGTGTTCATGGTCGGCACCTGCCTCGTGTCCACCATCATGTCGGACGTGCCCGCGACCGCCATCTTCATGGCCCTCGCCGTCGGCCTCTTCGACAAGATGGGGCTGACCCCGGGCCGGTCGTCCTTCGCCAAGGTGGTGATGATCGGGGTCCCCTTCGCGGCCCTCATCGGCGGGGTGGCGACGCCCGCCGGCAGCTCCATCAACATCCTCGGCATCTTCTTCATCCAGGAGTACGGCGACGTCACGGTGCGGTTCCTCGACTGGATGGTCATCGGGGTCCCGATGGTCGTGGTGCTGCTGCCCCTCGCCACGGTCATCCTGCTGCGCTTCTACCCGCCCGAGATGGAGCACGTCACCGCGGTCGGCGACGTCGCGGCCGAACGGTCCGCCCTCGGCCCCGTGACCGGCCGCGAGTGGCGGGTCCTCGTCACCCTCGGCACCATGATCGTGCTGTGGATCCTCAGCACCTGGTACCCGGCCCTGAACGTGGTGATGGTGAGCATCCTCGGGGCCGTCGTCCTGTTCCTCCCCGGCATGCGGATCTTCACCTGGAAGGAGGTCGAGCGCGGCATCGGCTGGGAGGCGCTGCTGATGGTGGGCGGCGTCACCGCGCTGGGGGCGGCCTCGGTCGAGACCGGCCTCGCGCAGTGGCTGGTCGACGGCTCCCTCGGCGGGCTGGAGGATTGGGGCGCCCTGGGCATCGTCGCCCTCGTGAGCGCGTTCACCGTCGTGATCCACCTGGCGCTGCCCATCGGCCCGGTGATCAACTCGGTGCTGATTCCGCCCCTGGCCCTGCTCGCCCTGTCGACCGGGCAGAACCCCGCCCTCTACGCGCTGCCAGTCGCGTTCACGGCGTCGTGCGCCTTCCTGCTGCCGCTCGACGCGGTGCCCCTGGTCACCTACACCAAGGGCTACTACCGCATGCTCGACATGCTGGCCCCGGGCACGGTGCTCTCGGCGTGCTGGGTGGTGCTGATCACGATCCTGATGGTGTGGCTGGGGCCGCTGGTGGACTTCCTCTAGCGCTGGGACGCGACACGACGGTGGCCACTCGGGACGCGCCGGCTCCGGCGTGTCGGGCTGGCGGGGCGAATGGATCGCCGACCACGACGAGTAGTCCGAGCAACTCTCGCGGAGGCGTACCGTGAGACGAACGCTGAAGACAGCCGGCTGTGCCTTCGTGGTCACAAACTGCTGAGTACTTGGACGAACGACATGGTGCCTCATCACGCACTCGACGGGGACCTGAACGGGTTGACGATGGTCAGTCCCTCCATGCGTTGTCCATGCTGCAGGTCCTCGCTGTAGAGGGTCTTGCACCCGGCATCGAGCGCCGCTGCCACGATGAGACTGTCGTACACGGAGAATCCGTAACGTGCCCGCACATCGAGTCCGCGTCGATACAGCGTCTGCGTGGGCTTGACCCGCCAGAGGGGAAACAGGACGTCATCCATCAACTGACGCATCTGCTCGGGCGTCGCGCCAAGTCTTCCGATGACGACGTTCATCGTTTCCTGAATCACCTGATAGCTGATGCACCCGCTTCCATCTGCCACGCTTCGCCGAACGAGCGTGTCGGCGACCTGTCGCTTCCTGGGAGCGGTCTCATCGAACAGGTAGACGATGATGTTGGTGTCCAGGAAGTCGTCAACGCTCATTCATCTCGTCCCTGGTGAATCGTCGTCCTCCGGTGAACAACTGCTGCCGCAACGCTTCGACGGTCGCGGTTGCGGCTTCGGCCTGCCGCCTGCGGCCGACGTAGTCCGCCAGCCAACGTCTGAACTGCTCGTTCAGGGTAGTCTGCTCGCTGGCCGCCCTGTGGCGCGCGGCGTCGATCAGGCCCTCGTCGGCGCTCAAGGTGATGTTCTTCATGAGTCAGCTCCCGGTGGAACACGGATCGAGTGCACACGATTATAGTGCGCCCCGGGGCGAGTGCGCGATCGCCGGGAGCCAGAGCCCCCTGGCTCCGGGGGCCGGCCGCGCCGACCCTCGGTGAACGACGCAGACAACGGGACGCGGGCGGGGGGCGTGCCTGCAACCGGCTCGGACCGGAGGTGGAGCCAGAGGGCCAGGAGCCCGAGCCAGAGGGCGTGGGCCAGAAACAGGTGCGCCATCTGGAGGGCGATTGGGGCCAGCAACACGGCGTCGAGGATGCCGACGGCCAGCGTGGCCGCGAAGGTTGCCGCCACCGCAGGAAACGGCGCCGGCAGGCCGTTCGGCAGCGTCCGGCCGAGCCGCCGCCCCAGCCAGACGAGATAGCCGGCTAACGCGACCACCGCGACCGGGTGCCACACCCGCAGGCGGATCAGGTAGTGGGCGCCGTCCGCGAAGTCGCTGCGGACCCCGTCGAGGAACGACTCGGCCGGGAAGACCGTCGACGCCAGGGACGCGGCGGTGCCGAAGGCGCTGACGACAATCAGCCCGCCGAGGGCGGCGGCCACGAGCCGGTCGGGACGGCCCGGGTCCGGAACCGGGGCCGGCCGCCGGGGGCCGGACCACCAGGCCGCGCACGCGAGCGCGCCCATGAGGAGATAGGTGTTGGCGAGGTGCACCGGCTGCACGAGCGCCCGGGCCAGCGAGACGTTCATGTCGACCCATTGGAAGATCACGAGGGCGGCCCCGATGAGCGCCTCCACGACCATGAACGCGAGGGAGAGGGCGGCCCAGTAGCGCGCCCGGTGGCCGGGGGGAAACCGGTAGCGAGACCAGACGGCGAGGCCCGCGACGGCGAGCAGGGCGAGCCCACTCGTCAGCCGGTGGGTGAACTCGACCAGGGTGTCGGCAGTATCCGCCGGAGTCGCCCCGGTCGAGGGCGTGAGCAGCTCGCCGCACAACGGCCAGTCGTCGCCGCAGCCGTCGCCGGCACCGCTGGCGCTGACGTAGCCGCCCCACAGGACCACGAACAGCGTGAAGACGAGCGTTGCCCAGGCGGCGTGGGTGTAGGAGACGCGAGGGATCATGGCGCGGGTATTCGCGACGACGCGGCCGGGGGCGCCGCCTCGCGACTCCCCCGACCGGCCGGCGTCCACTCCGTTCTACGGCGCGACGGCGCGCTCGGGCAGCGCGAACACGTACACCGCGTTGGTCCGGCCGCCGCCCACCGGCGCCGCCAGGTACTGCCGCCCGTCCACCGCGTAGGTGATCGGGAAGCCCTGCACCGAGCCCGGCAGGCGGGTCCGGAACAGGACATCGCCGGTCTCGACGTCGTGGATGAACAGGTTACGGTCGCTGTCGGAGGAAACCACCAGGCCGCCCGCCGTGGTCAGGGCGGCCGCGCCCGGCCGCGTGGCCATCGAGTGTCGCCAGCGGATCTCGCCAGTGTCGATGTCCATGGCGATGAGGTGGCCAGCGTGCTCGCCGCTGTCCGGATGCACCCGGCTGCCCCGCGAGAACCAGCCCCGGTCGGCGTAGTAGTCGTTGCCCTCGACCTGCTCCAGCTCGGTGAACATGCCCCGCACGCAGGTCGGGTGGATGGGGATGTAGAGCAGTTGCGTCCCGGGGTGGTAGGCGCTGGCGCGCCAGTTCCGGATGCCGCCGAAGTCGGGGCAGAAGTCGAGCTCGACCCCGGCCACCGGGATCATCTCGGGCCGGTAGGTCACCTCGCCGGTCGCGGGGTCGACGTCGAGGACGTTCTGGTAGCCGAGGTCGTGGGCGGCCACGAACGCGCCGGTCACGCGGTCGAGCTCCCACAGGATGCCGTGCTTGCCCATCTTGAAGAGCGAGCGGCGCCCCCGGTGGTCGATGAGCACGCTCTCGAACACGTCGTCGAGGTCGTGGGTCTCGCCGGGCACGAACTGGTAGTACCACTGCAGCTCGCCCGTCGCGGGGTCGAGGGCGAGCACGCTGTTCGTGTACAGCGCATCGCCGTCGGTCTTGCGCGATATCCGGGCCCAGGGCTTGGCCTGCGAGGTCGACCAGTAGGTGAGGTTCGTCTCGGGGTCGTAGCTGCCGGGGATCCACGAGTCGGCGCCGGCCCGGAACGTCAGCGGCAGGTCACCCCAGGTGTCGCCCCCGGGCTCGCCGGGGCGCGCGATGGTCGACGTGCGCCACACCTGCTCTCCCGTCTCGGGGTCGTGGGCCGAGATGAAGCAGACGTCGTTCTTGTAGTTCTGGCACCCCGTCATGCCGGCCACGATGCGGCCGTTCACCACGATCGGCCCGCTGGTGTAGCGGTAGCCCAGCCGGAAGTCGGCGACGGTGTGGTCCCACGCCACGTCGCCGGTCCGCGCGTCGAGGGCGACGATATGGGCGTCGGAGGTGTTGAGGTAGATCCGGTCGCCGTAGATGGCGATCGAGCGGGTGCGCATGCCCGAGCCCACCGCCTCGAGCGCCTCGGACGCCGCGAACTGCCGCCGGTACTCCCAGAGGCGGTCGCCGGTCACCGCATCCACCGCCTGCACGACGCGGGGGCTGGGGATGAACATGACCCCGTCGTGCACGAGGGGCGCCGACTGGATGAGCCCGGGGGCGAGCGGCCACGCCCAGGCGAGCCGCAGCTGGTCGACGTTCTCGCGGTCGATCTGGTCGAGGGGGCTGTAGCCCCAGCCGTCGAGGGTGCGCCGCCAGTTCAGCCAGTCGGCGGGTTCGGGGTCCTGCAGCATGGCGTCGGTGACCGGCGTGAACGCCCGCTCCTGGGCGCCGGCCGCGGCAGCGGCGAAGCACACGACGAGCGCCGTAGCCACGGCGCCGATCCATCTCGCGAACCGATTGCACGCGCGGCCGGTTGAAACTGTCATCGGAGGCCCTCCCCTCTTGCGTCTCCCCAACTATAGCCGACACCCTCTCCGGCCGCCGCGAAGCTCCGACGATACGCGGGCCCAGCGGATGATCTTCTCCGGCACGCCGGGGCAAACCCCGCGCCCGACTAGTGGACTGTCCTGCATGAAAGCTGCCCATGCCGCTGCCCATTTGCTCGGCGGTTGCGGGTTCGCGTCGGCGGCTGACGGGAAAGTTCGTTCAAGGACAGTCAACTAGCGCCAAGGTGCTCGCATGCCGCGGCCCGGCTCTCGACTGTCGGCAGATCCAGAGCGAGCTACGGATCTGCCGCTATGAACCGGCAGATCCGTAGTAGACTGCGGATGTGCCGGACACGTGGATCGAAAGAACGTTTCAGCCGGTACTGACCGGCCCGGCCGAGCATCTGCGGCTGTTTCCGGTATGGCTGCTGCTCGGGCCCCGGCAGGTTGGCAAGAGCTCGCTTCTGCACCGGTGCGCCGGCGGCCATACCTACGTCAGCCTCGACGACCTCGACACGCGCGAACGCGCCAACCGCGATCCCGTCCTGTTCGTGAAGGACCTCACGCCGCCCTTCGTCATCGACGAAATCCAGTACGCGCCGCGACTGCTGAGTCCCATCAAGCAAATGGTGGACGCGGGCAGGCTCGAACCGGGCGCCATCCGCCTGACGGGTTCCCAGAGCTACCAGGTGATGGAAGGCGTGACGGAGACGCTGGCCGGACGCGTGGCGATTCTCAACCTGCTGGGCCTCTCGGACGAAGAGAAGGCGCTGTCACCGACGCTGCCGCCCGACGCCTATTTCCGCCGCATCCTCGAGACCGGTTTTCCCCGGCTCTGCGGAACGGAAGACCGAGCAGCGCGCGACCTGTACCTCTCCTCGTACGTACAGACCTACATCGAGCGGGACATTCGCGAGCTGCTGCGCATCGAGAAACGCCGCGAGTTCGAGACCTTCGTCAAGCTGTGCGCGCTGCGTACCGGCCAGATCGTCAACTACGACGACCTCGCGCGCGACGCCGGCGTGTCCGCGGCTACCGCCAAGAGCTGGCTGAGCCTGCTGGAAGACGGCTTCCTCATCCGGTTGCTGCCGCCATACTTCACCAACCGGACGCGGAGAATGATCAAGAGTCCCAAGCTGTACTTCCTCGATGCCGGCCTCGCCGCCTGGCTCGGCGGCTGGCGCTCGGCGGAGGCGGCGCGTCTCGGACCCATGGGCGGCGCCCTGTTCGAGACCCACCTGCTGGCAGAGGTCATCAAGCGCTTCCGCCATCGGGCGCGCGAGGTGGACATCCATTTCTGGCGGACCCGCGACGGGCAGGAGATCGACTTCCTGATCGAGAGCGACGGCACGACGTGGCCGGTGGAGATCAAGATCGGCTCGCCGCGCTACGACCGGCTGCCGCAGCTGCAGCGCCTCGCCGAGCCGGGCTGGCAAGCGGGACAGGTGGTCTCGCTCGCAGCCCCGGCCGACCCGGTCCGCATCGCGGACGACTGGACCCTGTGCCCACCGCGCGCCCTGGAGCTCGGCATCGCTACGGGATCTCCCAGTTCCCGCGAGACCCATGGGTAGCGGGCTCACGGGCGCCGTCGTCCAGCCGCCGGTTCCGGCCGAGTTCTTTCAGCACCCCTCTGGGGCCTGCCGCGGCGGTCCCGCCGGCCTCTCCGTGCTAGCTACCGCGGTACTCCCGCCGCCGGATCTCCTGGAACAGAACCTGCACTGAGTAGCCGACCATCGACCCCCGGGCCGCAGGTACTCGACGTGCCAGCTCAGCAGCGGGTCCGACCGTGCCGTCCGCTGATACGGCTTCGACTCCGCCTGGCGGAGGCGTCGCCGCGCCGTCTTGCGGTCAGGGTCCAGCTCGCGAGCAATCGCCCGAATCGATGCGCCCGCGCCCGCCCGACGGGACCTCTTCCCACCGGTTCCGTCCAACCATCTGGACCTCCCCGAGCATCCGCTGTTCGAAGCCCATCATCGTGCCTGTCGTCGACATCCTGCTCCTCCCCTCAGTAATCGCGGTGCGGAGTTTTCAGTGACCACAGGTGGGGACTATTGGGTGACCGGTGACAGCCGTAGAAGCGCGTGTCGACCCACCGCTGCTCCCAGCGGTCGAGGTGCCCCTGGGCGTCGTCGAGACGCTCGAAGCGGCGGTTCCGCAGCGGCGTCTTCTTCGCGTGGCCGACGCCGGCCGCCACCTTCCCTTGCGACCCCGGTCGCGAACGCGACACGGCGGGGCGGCTATTCCGTAGTGGGCGCGGACGTCGCCATAGAGCCGATTGAGCGTCGGGTCGTACATGTCCGGCGTGAGGACGCCTTCCTTGAGGTTGTCGGGCACGACGACGCGGACACTGCCACCCAGCCGCCGGAACGCCCGCTCGTGCAGTTCGGCCCAGACCTGAGCGCTCGACCGTCGCACCAGCAGCCGCACCGATTTGCGCGAGTAGCCCAGCGTCAGGACCCAGAGCGCGTCCGCCGGTACTTACCGGCAGCGGGGTCACGGACCCTCGGTCCGTCCCCATAATCGACTTGGGCTTCCTCGGCTCGGGCCGTCGCGATGACCGCCCGGGCCGGGACGGCCGGCTGCTCCCGAAGCGTCGGGACGAAGCGCCGCACGCTCTCATAACCAGCCGGGAAACCATGGTCATCGACCAGGCCCCACCAGATCGCCACGGCGTTGCGCCCCCGGCCGACGGCCTCGACCATCACCTCGCGGTAGAGCTCTCAGGCGCTCGCCCGCGGCCGTCTCCCGACACGGGCGCGGCGTCAACCCTGCCCGCGCCGGCCGACGGCGCCCTCGAAGAATCGGTGGACACTTCCGACGAAATCGCCCGTTTTCCCGGACGAGCCCGAGGCCGGCCACGACCCCGTATTGTCGGGCCGGCCGCCTTCAGGTAGCCGCTGACGGTCCCCGTCGGACCCCGCTGGCCGCCTCGACCCGCCGCAACGACCAGCCGACGCGTCCCACCGCGAGAACCTCTTGTCGCTTCTCTTCAGACAAGACGGTATTCGTTTACAGGGGTAGTACGGGCCTGAAATGGGCTTGAAACGTCGGATTTCGGAGCAGCGCCGACGTTGGTTCGGCCGACGGTGGGTCTCAAATGGGCTGCCTCCACCGTTACCGTGACGTGGCAGGAGTCGGGTGCACGGGCGTCGACCGGTCGGCGGCGTCCGTCGTCGGCCGAGCCGTCCGCCGCGTACTGGCGAGCCCATCCGGCAGCCGACTCGCACGGTCAACGTTTCGGCACTTGACCCGTCCGGCGGTGAGCCGCAGGAACCGGGCGCGCTTCTGAAGTGGTGGTTTGGGTGTCGCCAGCCTATGCGGGCGGCGGTGGGAGCCCGAAGGCTTGGGGAACAACTGGGTCGCGGGCGCGCAACATCTCGGCGATCACCGAAGGCAGGTCAAGGCCGCGCTGGCGGGCGGTGCGCACGACGCTGGACAGCACCTGCTGGGTGTCGGCGCCCTTGCGGGTGCGGTTGCCGCCGCACACCTTGCGGATGACCACCGCGGGCCGGATGGCCTGTTCAGCCCGCCAGTTGGTGGCGTCTATCGACGGGTCTCGCAGGAAGAGGAACACGGCCGGGAATTCGTTGGCCAAGTGCTTGGCGAAGCGCTTGGCGTCTTGCAACCACGGCGGCGTGTCGACGAGCCGAGCAAGCTGGGCCTCGAGTCGGCCGCGAAGGGAGTCGAGACCGCGCCTGTTCAATTCGCCGGCTCGGCAGCGGTCCCGCACGTCGAGGCCGGCCTGAAGGACGGCCTTGATCTTCGCGGCCCAGGCACTGTAGGGGTGGTTTTCCTGCAGTTCCTTGGCCCGGCGGACCAGGTGAGTGAGGCAACTTTGGTGCAACGAGCGCTTGTAGCACCGGTACACCTGCCACCCGTCGCGCACGAGCACGCCGGCGTAATCGGTCCCCAGCACGGTGGCCGCGTCGGCGAACCCGCGGCCGGGGCAGATGGCGTAGACGGTGGTCTCCGGGGTGGTGTACGCCCACAGCCAAGAAGGCAGGCCGCCGACGCGCCAGCCGGTTTCATCCGGGGTGACCACCGGTGCGTTGCGAACCTGCTCGCAGAGCTCCCGGTAGGCCGGCGCGGCGTCGCGGGCCGCGCGGTGGAGCACGTGGGCGAGACCGCCCCGGGTGACGTGGAGGCCGAACGTGTGGCGCAGCACGTGGGCGACCTTTGCCAGCGGGACACCCATCTCGTTGTGCAGCTCGACGACGAGGGCCACGACCTCGGGGCCGAGCTGCACGCCGGCCGCCCCCAGCGCGTCGGAGGTCTGCAACCGGTGTCGGCCCTGCACACGCCGTTGACAGTGCGCGCAGTGGCCGATTTCGATGTCGAAGCGGCGCACGAGGGGGCTGACCTTGGGGAGGTCTTCCTGATATTGCGAGGCAACGTGGTCGACTTCGACAGTGCCGCCGCAGTCGGGACACGCCGACGGGGCCGGGGCCCGGTGGGTCTCGTCCACCTTCGGCGGGCGCGGGCGGCGTCCCTGCCGGCCGTAGCTTGCACCGGCCCGCCGGCCGGGGCGCCCGCCGCGTCCCTGCCGCCGGTTCTTGGCGAAGGGCGCGGCCTGGCGGCGGCCGGCACGACGCGCCTCGTCGAGTTGCTTCTTGAGGTCCTCGCTACGACGCTTCCATCGGTCCCGGTCGCGGATGGTGCGCGCCAAGTCATCGGTCAATTTCTCGTTCTCGCGCTCAAGCTCCTTGACGCGCTTGTCCTGCGGATCCCGCTCGGGCCGACGCGTCTTCGAACCACCGCGTTCCCCCATCATGCGCGCCATACTTCAGGTATCGGCACATGTGCCCCGAACCTGCACGCCACTTCACGGATTTTCTCGTCGATACCCGGTAAACAAAGACACAAGACGTTGCTCATGCCGGGCAGGAACACGCAGTTCCAGACCGGCGTCAACGTCTCGGGCCGCTATCGGAAATGGCCGGTTTTCAAGTGTCCATTAGCATTAGTGGCCGGATTGGAATGTCCACCAAGGCCAGCAAGCGCAGCAGGCGCTTGAGGGCATCGCGATATGCCGCGATAGTATGCGGCGATAGTATCCGGACTGGCATTTCCCTCGGCCGCGAGATGCCGCGTGAAGACGGTCGTGACGAAGGGCGCGAGCTGCGCCATTCTCGTCAGCGACGGCCGCGAAGGCGGTGCATGTGGAGTAGTGGTTGCCGTTGTTGGCGCGAGGGCAAGGTCCGAAGCGAGTTCCGTTGCCTGGCAATCCTCTGAAGCGAGGCGTACGCGTTACGCAGAGAGTCGAACGCTGAAGGGCTGGCAACTGTTGTCGGAGAGCTGCTCTCCGCAAACACGCCTGCAAGATTAACAACTACAGGCAAGGCCGCCACGTGTCAAGGACTGGACCCCAATACCTCGTTAGTTCGGGGTGTGGACTCGACCATCCTGCGGAGCAAACTGAGATCTGTCCGAAAGTCCTGGTCTACCACATGCCGCGATTTGTCCGCATGACCCAACAGTTGCATTACCATCGGTGATGCAGGCAACAGTCCAAGTGTATACCGTGCCACGGTTGGGTTGGCGTCGTGCAACAGGCTCTCTAGGAAGGAGGGCTCCAACGTGGCAGCCGATCTGTCCAACTCATCAACGGATTGACATCGTTGGTCAGTTGGAGCCCGCGTATCCAGGAGCGTGCCTGCGGCCTCGAGTAGACCGCAGGCAGCAGGCCGGCTTTTTCCGCTCGCACGCAGCAGCTCTCCAGTCGGATCGCTTGTAAGGAGAGCATTTGGAAGAGTGGAAATCAAGAAAGTACTAGCATGTTGGGCAATTGTCGCAGCGCCTTCGATTTCGCAAGTTTCGCCTTGCGGATTCACAATGAATGTTGGCGCGCGTTGAGCCGCCGAACGTACAGCCTCACGAACATGTTCGTCACGTAAAGAAGAACCAACACATACCGCCACGTCGCACTCATCGACTGCGTTATAAAATGTTTGAGACAGCCGTGGGTAGGGAGCTCGCGTCAGCAGCTTCTCTCGCGACGGCAGAACAAGAGCAGAACTAAGTTGTCTGCCACCGGCCAGCCGGAGGGTGGCGTTTCCGAATAGAGGCATTGGGTGGCGCAACTTTGGAGTCTCCTGAAACAGGTGTGGGTAGGGATGGCCCCAGTTCGATGCCGCCCCAGCCAGAAAAACCCCCGCGTTCGCGGGCTCTGCTTCGCCCCGTGACCCCCGCACGTCAGGCCCACGCGCCGACTGCTCCTCGCGCGTCCGGCGTGAAGTCGTCGACGGCCGGGACGCCCCCGTCCAGGCCGGGCCGCAAGGCCCATAACTGCTCTCTGAGCGGAGGGACGGCCGGCGTGTCATCCGAAGGACCGGAGCGCAGCGGAGGACGCGCGTAGCGCGTTGACACGCCGGCCGTCCCGTAGCTACCCCGCCCCACATCCGCAGCAAGCCACCGCACGCCCGCCCCGGAAGCGGAATCCGCGGGTCAGTTCCGAGCTGCCTTTTCGCCGTCAGCCGCGCCTCGTGGACCCGCCGAATCGGCTCCGATTCCACCCACACCTGTTTTAGGAGAGCCCAACTTTGCCGGCCTACCCGTCTCGCTGTCTACGTACCAGTCCGTCGAGCCATGTAGTTTAACCAACAAGGGCCGATCTGGTGTCTGTGCGAAGCCGGACCATAGGGCCGTATCGTCGGGACCAAATGGTGGAAAGCCGTCATCGAGGTGGACTTCTTCACGACGAGCGGCAATTTCAATAGCTCGATCATAGTTTGTTGTAATGAAGGTGATGTTAGTCAACTTCGTGCATCGAAGAATCCCAGCCCAGACTACGTAGGCATCCCTATCGGCTACACGTTCGGCGGCGTGCTGCACAAACCACTCCACCTCCGCGCGAACACGATTGGCAGAGTTGATGCCAACGTCATTGGGGCCTAGCCTGGATTATTCGTGAAGATGGTGATTCTGGGGGAGACACAGGAGCCTCCGTGTGGTATAAACGTTGTGTTCACAAGCGTTTAGCCACAACGGAGACCCCTGCGTGACACCTGAAAAGATATCACAGACTGTCCTGTTCCCGGATCTCTTCGACAAGCCCCTCGTCGCCACGTTCAACCGCGAGCAGGCGAGTTCCGACGGCGGCGCCGTCCTGCTCAAGGCAGCCGAGCGCGTGTACGGCCTCGTCAAGGCGTTTGCCGGGTGTCTCGCCGACAAGCGCGTGGCGGAGAAGATTCGGCACACGCTCGCGGAGCTGATCGGACAGCGGATCTTCGGCATCGCGTGCGGTCATCCCGACGGCAACGATGCCGACCACTTGGCGGAGGATCCCATCCACAAGCTGCTGCTCGGGCGAGACCCCGTGGCCGGCGCGCCCTTGGCGTCGCAACCGACGATCTCGCGATTCGAGAACGCCCCGGGCCGCGGCGCGCTCTACCGAATGGCACGGGAGTTGGCGGCGTGCGTGATCGAGCGGCATCGGCGCCGCCTGCATCGGCGGGTGTGGCGGATCACCATCGATCTGGACCCGACCGACGACCGGACGCATGGCGCGCAACAGCTCACGTTCTTCAACGGGCACTACGACAGTTGGTGCTATCTGCCGCTGCTCGCGTTCCTGACTTTCAACGACGAGAAGGAGCAGTATCTGTGCGCGGCGGTGCTGCGGCCGGGCAAGGCGGTGGCGGCCGACGGGACCCTGAGCTTGCTGTGTCGGCTGCTGCCGATGCTGCGGGCGGCGTTTCCGTCGACGCCGTTTCTCGTCCGGCTCGACGGGGGCTTTGCGACCCCGGAGATCCTCGATTTCCTGGATGCCGAACCGGGGCTCGACTACGTGGTCGCGATGGGCAAGAACGCGGTGTTGCAGCGGCATGCGGAATCCGCGATGGCGGTGGCCCGCGCGCAGAGCGAGTCCAGTGGCCGAACCGAGCACGTCTATACCGACACCCGCTACGCGGCCCGCACGTGGGGCCGCGAACGCCGGGTCGTGATCAAGGCGGAAGTGGTCCGGCTCAAGGGTCGGGAGCCGCGGGACAATCCGCGCTTCGTCGTGACGAGTCTCTTGCAGAGCTCGCGCTTCGTCTATGAGAGGGTCTACTGCGCCCGCGGGGACATCGAGAACCGGATCAAGGAGTTGCTGGACGGCCTGCAGATCGACCGCACGAGCTGCTGCAAGTTCCTGCCGAACCAGTTGCGCGTGTTGCTGACCGCGGCGGCCTACGTGCTCATGCAGGAGCTGCGGCTGCGGGCGGCGCGGACCGGCTGTGCCCGCACCCAGGTGACGTGGCTGCGCGACCGGTTGCTGAAGCTGGGGGTGCATGTCGTCGGCTCGGCGCGCCGCATCGTCCTGCATCTACCACGAGCGACGCCCCATCTCCACGCGTGGCGGCGCATCGCTCTTGCGCTTGGCGCTCGCGCGGGTTAGTCAGAGCCCGCGCGGGGCTCGGCGCACGTCTCGGTCCCGGGCGCCACCGCCCGTCCCGGCAGAACCTTCCCCCAACCTGGCCTCCGCGACCGCCCGGTGCCGTGAAGGCCACGCTACGCCCCCTGCCGCGCCCGCCGCCATGTCCGAGAGGCTCCGCTCGCGGTCCAGCAGGCCCCGTCGGTGACTGATTCTCGACCTTCGTGAATAATGCAGGCTAGGGCTTCCAAAGGAGTCTTTGCGTCACAGAGGCGATCAAGCTCTTCGATCAAATACTCGACGTCCAACTCCGTTCCAGTCAGCTTCTCAACCAGGATTGACTCGGCAGGCCATTGGCGCAGGTGAGAACGAAACTCCGTGCCCAGCCCGTACATGCCGGGTATCCCGAGTTCGATCGACGTCCCCGCGCCAGCGAGCAGGAGCAATCTCAAGGAAAAAGGCTCCGTATATAACGACGTCGGACCGGACCCAGAATCTCCGCGTCAACAGGGGCGTCTCTGAGCGCGGCTGCGACCTGAGTCAATTGTGGGTACGCATGACGCGCAGCAGTCCCAACCATGGTCATCGGTCCTCTGTTCAGTCGTAGAGTCTCAGCAACAAGGGTTCTCCCGGCGTCGGACTGGATGTTTATGAGCAGTCTGGGGCCGACGCGCAGGACAGGAGGGCTGTCGCTTCCAAGCTTGACGAGGTCCGTATGTGGAGTTCTATATAGGGTGGCCTCGCTTTCGATAGCGGCTAGGATATCGGCAGCCTTGTGCTTGAGCAGGATCAGGCGCGGAAGCTCGTCAGCGAACACCTGTGTAATGAGGTCCGCTGTTGTAGCGAAGGAAGTCCCGACAGCATGCATCCACGACCGGTCGCGGCGGATGCCTCTAATTACTGGCTGGCCTGTGTTTCTGAGGAACCTCACGGCCGCCTGCACGATGTCGTCGGTTTTCTGTTCCGCAAGAGGAGCAACGAAGACTTCAGGTTGTAGTTGCGTTATGGTCTCCAGGGACGCGGGAACCCAGTTATTGCCAACGGCCTGCTCGAAGGCCGGTAATGAACGAAAGACTGAGTCCCATACACTCATGGCGGCGGAGTACGCTGGAGTTCTCGGTAACAGGAGCCATAGACTGGCCCAGCGTTTGACGGTCCACTTGTCCAGTTTGTGCTGCTTGACCGCGACAGCGAGGCGGCGCGCCATAGCCTCGAGAATAGCAGGGTGGCAGGACTTGAGTAGGTGCGCGACTTCGTCCTGGAATTGGCCCTCGACAAAGCCCTCGCGGTTTAGGCGTGGTTTGAAGTGCTTGGGGTCAACGTCGATGGACCCTTCAATTCCCCAAGCTCCTTCAACGGCAAACTCTTGCACGAAAACACCCCGATAGAGCACGGCGACGGTTGAGAGTTCGGTCATTGCGTCCCAACCGGGTAGGTTGGACACGGGGCGCAAGTGGGCGCGCTCTACCCAGGGCGGGAGGTCTACGTCGAGGCCGTCGTGTTGCGGGAACGTACCCATTTGCTTGAGGGCGCTTCGCTCGGGCAATAGCTGCCCCGAGAGTCCGTTGACATCTCGGCACCAATGCGGAAACTGATCGAGCAACAGGTCGAAAGTGGATTCTTCACGAAGGTGGAGGACAAGCGTTGTGCCCTGACTCTCTTGCGTTGGCGCCAGAGAGGTAGCCTTGCCGCCGGCTAGCATTGCGCGGTTGAAGCACAGTCCCACGGGATCAGTGGTCCCGTCGTAAGTCTGAAGCGTGAAGACGTCGGCGGCCATGAAGTAGCTGATGACGCCGATGCCAAACTCACCGACGGACTCCTTTTGGGTTTCGGCCGTCGCGGCCGACGCGCCGACTTTGGCAAATAGAACGCTGACATCCTGGCGGCTCATCCCGGTTCCGTTGTCGACGACGGTTAAGCGCAAAGCGTCCCGGTCGAAAGTCACACGGATGTTGGGGACGAGGTCAGGCTCCGGCCGCCGACGGCGATGCACGGCATCGATGGCGTTGAGAATGGCTTCGCGGAGGGCGGCACTGGGATTGGAGTAGAAACGGTCTCCGGTCAGGAGACTGAGGATTCGTTCCTGATCGAGGGTGAAGGTGGGAGGCCAGGGAGCGGTGGACATAGGGCGAAGGGGATGATCTGGGGCGAGCAGATGATTGTGACCGGGGGCGGTGCGAGTGTCAAGAGGCAGTGCGGGGTGGGGTGCACGACATCATTGTGAGATGAGCGTCAGGCGGCGTTTGCGGCTCGTCGCTCCCAGAAGTCCTCGAAGCGGCCGCTGAGGATGCAGCAGCGCAGGGCGAGGATGGCGTTGGCGCCGGCGACGGTCCAACGCATGCCGGCGCGCTTGAGCCGGGCGCCGATCTGCTTGCATCCGGCCTCGACGACGCCCGAGGAGATGCACAGGCCCCTGGCGCGGAACTGGGGATAGCGCATCCGGTGTCGGTTTCCGAACACATAGTGGATGCATTTGCGGGCCTCGGGCGTCGTCTCGGCCTGGGTGCGCAAAGCCCTGACGAGCGCACGGAGCCGTCCGGCGTCCAACTCGGCCTGCCGGTCCTGGGCCCACTGGTGGGCCAAGTCCGTCCCGGCGCCGTAGATGGCCTTGGCCACATCGCACAGATGCTGCTTGGCGTGGTAGATGTCGACGATTTCGATGGCGCCGGGAAACTGCTCGGCGGCCAGGTTCCAGATCCAGGCGGCGCCGTCGCCGATGACGACCCGTCGGGCTGCGGTGTCGAAACCGCGCCGTTGCGCCTCGCGATGGACGCGGTTGGCGAAGGCGGCCGGCTGCGGGTCGGTGTCGCGGCTGGCCGCGCTCTCGACCGCGGCGTTGTAGCTGACCGACCCGGGGTCGCGGCGAGGCCGGCCCTGCGGGTCGCGCCCTTCTGCCGTCCACACGGTGACCAGCTTGACCTCGCGGGTCTTGGCGGAGCCGTCGGGCTGCTTGCCGCGGCGCCCTTCGACTTCGGCGGGGCGTACCGGCACGCCGGTACCATCCAGGCCCAGGTACATCGTGGGCGCGGGCGCCGGTGCGGTGTGCTCAGGAACGGCGCGCTCGTCGTCGGCGACTTGGCGTCCGAGCGCTTCGGCGGTGCGCTCGACCTGCCTGGTCTCGACATCTACCCCGGCCAGGGCCGCCAACAACTCGCTCGCCTTGGCGAAGCTGACCTCGGCCGCCGTCAATCCGACCAAGCGCGTGGTGGCGGGCGACAGCGCGGTGCGTTGCAGACCCAGGGCTTGGTCGCGCGGACAGCTTCCGCTGCGGCAGGCGTCGCAGTGGTAGTAGGCGCGGTGCAGGGTGAGCGGCCCCAGCAGCGTGGTGAAGGTTTTCGGGCGGCGGCCGGCGTAGCGCGCCCGCCCGCCGCAGGCGCACGCGATGGTCGAATCCGAATGGTCGGAATCGTCCGCGTTGAAGTGCCATCGCCTGCGCGGCGAGGCCGAGGGCTTGGCGACGGAGTGCCTGCTCAAGGGCCTCGAAGTCCTGCGCGTCGGCCCTCCCCGCGCCGATGAGCGCATCGACTTCAGCCGCCATCGCGGCTACGAACGCTGCGCTCCAACCACCTTGACGACCTGGCTCGTCGTGGCAAGCGCTCGACGGTGAACGGTCTGCAAGAGGGTCTCGAAGTCCTGCGCATTCACGCTCCCCTGTCTGAGGAACGCGTCGACGTCGGCTTCGACCGCCGCCTCCAACGCGGCGAACATCTCCTTGAAGCCCCCTTTTTCGGCCGCGTGATCGAGCGGTTCAGTCAACTGCACCTCGGGCATGGTCGGAGCCCTCCCACTGAAGGAGTCGGCCGATCTGCTCTCGCTCAATACCCCCGTACGGCAAATCCTCACTTTTCTGTCGTGCACCCTGCGGGGTGGAGTGGCGAAGCGATATCCGGAATTGACGTCGTCGGACTACGGGAGCGGCGGTGATGTCCGATCGGCGATCAGGACCGCCCCCGCAGCGCTAGTGCGCCGGGGTCGAGTCACAGGCCGTCTGGCGGCGTCGTCAACAACTGCCAGCCGTACTGCCAGCCGTTTCGGGTTCTGCAAGGCGTTTTCTGACCCGTTGTGACCCGTTCTGGCTTGCGGTTTCCCCAATAAAACCGGGATATTCTGGTGTCTTGGCCCGAATGCAATCGGCTCCGGAGGCCGAACGTCCTATCCAGGTGAGCTAGTGGCGCTGACCCGCTCCGAGGCGGACCTGTCACTCGCCGCGGTCGCATTGGCCTCCTCCCCATCGGGCGCAGCCGGCGGCGCGGCGCGCGCGACGAGCAGCGTCAGGTCGTCGCTCTGGACCGCGCCGGCGAACTCCTGCACCTCGGTCTGGACAGCCGCCAGCAGTTCGGGGACGGCGAGGCCGCGGTGGGCGACGACAGCGTCGCGGAAGCGGTCTTCGCCGTACTCTTCTTCGTCGTCGGTCAACGCCTCGGTCACCCCGTCGCTGCAGACGACGAGCGTATCGCCGGGCTCGAGCACCGTCACCGCCGAGTCGCCGAACCACTCTTCGAAGAGGCCGATCACGGTGGCGGTGGCATCCAGCGTCTCGACGGCGCCGCCGGACCGCGCCAGCACCGGCGGCACGTGGCCGCAGTTGACGTAGTGCAGCTCCCCCGTCGCCCGATTGAACTCGGCGAGGAAGAGCGTCGCGTAGCGGTTGCCCGGCGTCGAGGCGAAGAAGAGACGGTTCGCGCGCTCGAGCAGCCCGGCCGGATCGCCGGCCCCGCTCGCGTACTGGCTTCGCAGCGTCGCCTGCAGACTGGCCATGAGCAGCGCGGCCGCGATGCCCTTGCCGGAGACGTCGGCGAGCACGAACGCGATGCGGTCCGCCCCCAGCTCGACGAAGTCGTAGAAGTCGCCGCCGACCGACTTCGCCTGTATGCAGGCCCCCGCGCAGGCGAATCCCGACAGCGCCGGCGCGCGAGCCGGCAGCAGTTGCCGCTGCACCTCCTTCGCGATCTCCACCTCGTGCTCGGCCCTCCGCTCGGCCTCGACGCGGGCCGCCATCTCCTCGCTCAGGCAGATGGTCTGGACGGTCAGGGCGGACTGCAGCGACACCACGGTGAGGAGCCGGATGTCCTCGCCGGAGTACGGCTCCTCCGATTGCCGCCCCCCCAGCGCCACGACGCCGACGAGACGCGCGTTGCGATCGACCATCGGCACGAGACACTCCGGCCGCAGGGGAGTGAGCATGCGGTGCAGCTCGTCGGCCGCAGCGTCGATGCCCGGCGGCGGTAGGACGGCGGGCCGAGCCCGGCTCGCGAATTCGGCGAGCGCGGTCGCGTCCCGGGCCAGGGTCCCGGGACCCTCCGGCAGGTCCGCGGCGGCCAGCCGGCCGTCCGGGTCCTCGAGATAGACGGCCAGGGACACCGGCCGGAACGCGGAGCGGAGCATGGCCTGCAGCAGCGACGCGAGGGCCGGGCGATCCTCTGCGGTCCGCGTGCGGTCGGCCAGCTCCTCGAGGGCCCGCCGGGCCTCGTACCGGTCGGGGAAGAAGGCGCGGTCGATGCGGTCGGTGATGCGCCGCTCGACTCGCACCCCCGCTCGCGCCACGCCCACGCCGAGGAGACCGGCGGCGACGACCGCGACCGGCAGTCCCACGTCGGACCCCGCCGGCAGCCACCGCTGAACGAGCATCGCCAGCACCACCGCCACCACGAGGCTCGACACCACGCTGGCGACGGCCAACCCGCGTTGCACCAGCAGGTACCGGGCGCCGCGCTGCACCAGCACCGGAACCGCCATCACGCGGTGCTTGACGACGGCGTACGCGAAGGAGAGCGGCATCAGCGGAAGCGCGAGCAACGCGACCGCACCCAGCCAGTCGGGCACGGAGCCGACGGGCTCGACGACCGCGATCAGCAGCGCGGGAGCGATTCCCGCGACCGTGCCCCACGCCAGGACCC
Organism: Vicinamibacterales bacterium; assembly: GCA_965206705.1. Lineage (GTDB taxonomy): Bacteria > Acidobacteriota > Vicinamibacteria > Vicinamibacterales > UBA8438 > JAJEEA01. The sequence continues at coordinate 941,396 of CBDBKJ010000006.1, forward strand.
GCGCCTTGCGTCGAACCTCCGAGGACGCGGCGCGGGCCGCGTGCCCGATCAGGGCCACGATCCCCACCCCGATTCCCAGCAAGATCTGCCCGAACACGCCATAGGCCCGCCAGAGGGCCAGCCGACCGGAGAGGATCGTCTCGCCGGCCACGTTGCCAGAGAACGGCTGACCGAGGAGCGGCCGCCACGGAGCAGCGGTCAGGACCAGGAACGCACCGAACCCGACGAGGAGCCACTTCAACCAGGGAGCCCGTTCATCGAGCCGCGAGCGGGCCGGGAACACGAGAAAGAAGAAGCCGAACAACGCCGGCGCGGGGGGGCGCGCGCCGGCGCCGCCGCCCGCGAACGGCTGCTACAATGGCGTTCTTCAGAAATGCCCGTTCGTGACCGCCGCCGTCCCGGATCTCGACCAGGAGGTTGCCCATGCCCCGTCGATTGCTGCGGTCGGCCGGCGTCCTCGTACTCGTTTCCGCCGTGCTCGCGCTGTCACCGGCCGCCGCCGCGGCGCAGGCCCCGGCGGCGAGGACCGCGGACGGCCACCCCAACCTGCAGGGCGTCTGGAACTTCTCGACGGCGACGCCGATGGAGCGGCCCGACGATCTCGCCGAGCTGGCGACGCTGACGCCGGAGGAAGCCGCCGCGTGGGAGCAGCAGCTCGCCGAGCGGCGCGCGGCCAACGAGTCGGAACGCGAGGACGCCCCGCTGGGGGCGCGTCTCGGCTACTCGGTCCGCGTCTGGTTCGAGCACGGGCATGCGCTGTCCGACCAGCGGACATCGTTGGTAATCGATCCGCCGGACGGACGCATTCCTCCCGTGCAACCAGTGGTGGAAGAGCGGGCGGAACTGCGCCGCACCCTGCGTGATCGGCACGCCCACGGACCGGAGGACCGCGGCTTCTCGGAACGCTGTCTGCTCGGGTTCAACTCGGGACCGCCGATGACGCCGAGCGCCTACAACAACAACGTTCAGATCTTCCAGACCGCCGACCACGTGGTCATCCTGAACGAGATGGTGCACAACGCGCGCATCGTTCCTCTCGACGGGCGCCCTCACCTGCCGGCGCATCTGCGGCAATGGGTCGGGGACTCGCGGGCGAGTTGGGACGGCGACACCCTCGTCGTCGAAACGCGCAACTTCCTCGGAGAGACGTCCCTCGGGGGCTCGAGCGCCAACCTGCACCTGGTCGAGCGCTTCACGCGGGCGGACGCCGACACGCTGATCTACGAGTTCACGGTCGACGATCCGACGAGTTGGGCGCGGCCGTGGACGGCGCAGGTGCTGATGGGCCGCACCGACGAGCCGCTGTACGAGTACGCCTGCCACGAGGGCAACTACTCGATGGCCAGCTCGCTCTCGGGCGCGCGGGCGATGGAGGCGCGCGAGGCCGCCGGGGGCGGGGGGTCGCAGTAGCCGGCGGCCGTCGCCGTCTCAGCACGGACAGGCCCTCGGACGCACCGCGCGCGGCGGCGAGCGCATCCCGGTTTCGCCTTGCAGCAGGGGTGTTGGCCGCGGCCCTTGCGGTGTTCGTCTTCGGACAGACGCCGCTGGCCCACCAGGCGCCGTTCCCGTGAGCTGGATCAACCGGCGGCTCCGGCACGGCGAGCGGCGCCGCGTGCTGACTGGCATCCCCGGCAAGACCGGCGTCGTCTACAGCCTCGACCGCGCGGCGCGCCTGTGGACCGCGCCGACGGCCCTGAAAGCGCACGCCCGTGGACTGGGAACGGAGCATGACGGCGCCCGGGAAGCGCGTCCGCGCCCCTTCAAGGCAGGAAGTCGTGGGTCCGGACCGGCAGGGCATCGGCCATCGCCCGGAAATGGGTGTCCCGGTGGGCCAGGATGACGTCGTGGCGACTGGCGATGGCCGCTATCAGCAGATCAAGGAGGGGCACGGTGTGACCGAGATCCGCCATCGACCTCGCCGCCGCCTCCACGGTCGTCCAGTCGCGCTCGAGCGTGTCGAGGTGGACGAGCGCGGCGAAGGCATCAGAGATTCGGGATGCTTCCATCCGGCGCGCCCCGCGCAGGACCTCCGCGCGGACCGGGCCGCAGACGGCGATGCGATCCGCTGCGAGCCATCGTTGCATCTGCTCGCGGATGGCGGCATCGCCGCGGGGACGAAAGAACTCGATCCAGCAGGACGTATCCGGCAGGATCAGCACTCTTCGAGACGCTCCAGCTCATCGTTCGTGTACCGGAGGTTCACCTTGCCCGCCAGATCGGCGAGCCTGCGCAGCCTCTGCGTGCGCAGATACTCGGTCAGCGCAAGCCGGACCGCGGTCGCCTTGCGCTTCTCGTTGGTTTCGCGCTGTACCGCGCGAACAATCTCGGCGTCCAACGTGACTGTTGTTGCCATCGCTTAAATCTTGTTGCGTTGGTGGACGATCTGCCAACAGCATCTTAGCACCCAACCGGATGCCTCGGCGGGCGCGGGCTGCGGCTACTAGCGCGACCGCGCGACCTTGCGGTCGCGTTGGGAGTTTCGCGGGTGCGAAACTCCTGCGGCGCAGACTCATATAGCGCGACCTACGGTCGCGTTGGAAGTTTCGCTGGCGCGAAACTTCTACGGCGCAGGCTCCTAGAACCGGAACCGCAGCCCGAAGGTCGGTACGCGGGGGAATCCCTGGGAGGGCACTTCGGACAGCCCCGGCAGCTCGGCGCCGGGGTCGTGGTGCAGCCGCGGCTCGAGGACCACGGCGTTGTCGCGTCCGAGCAGGTTGATGACCTCGACGTAGAGCGACCACCGTCCTTCGGGGCCGCGCTGGTAGGTGCCGCGGACATCGACCCGGGCATAGCGCGGCAACCGGCCGGAGTTCAGGTTGTCGACCCCGCCATAGTCGATCGTGTACTGCAGGTTGCCCGCGGAATCGGTCGCGGGCGCCAGCCGCCCACGGTCGTCCTCGACCGAGGCCACGCGAAGCCCGAGCACCGGGGTGTGGGGGAAGCCGCTCGCGAGCCGCACCGTCGCCGCGAGGTCCCAGCGGCTGGTCAGCCGGTAGCGCCCGACCGCGTTGAACGCGTGGGGCCGGTCGTACTCGAACGCATAGCGCCGCCCGTAGCTCTCGCGCTCGGCGCGGCCCCACGCGTAGGAGACCCACCCCGTCAGCCGCGCGGCAGGATTGCCGTGGGTCAGGAAGACGTCGAGCCCCCGGGCGTCGCCGCCGGCGTCGTTGGTCGGGGCGCTCAGGATGATGGGGGAGGCGGGAACGCTGCCCCGCAGGGCCTCGGGAAAGTCGTACCGCCCGACCCGCGCGCGCCGTTCCGCCTCGGTCTCCAGCCGTCCGATCAGCAGATCGTCGAAGCGCTTGTAGTAGCCCTCGACCCGGGCGGTCAGGTCGCGGCCGAGGTCCTGCTCGAGGCCCACCACGAGGTGGGTCGCCCGCTCGTGGCGCAGGCCCCGCTCTCGCGCCCCCGACAGGTCGATGAAGTAGTCCGACTGGCTGAGCTTCTCGTATCCGGGACTCTGCGTGTAGAGCCCGCCGGCCGCCCGGATGCGCGCCCCGCCCCCGAGCGCGTAGCTCCCGGCCAACCGCGGCGAGACGGTGGTCCCGCCGTTGACGGTGCTCCAGTCGAGGCGCAGCCCGGGCTCGAGCGAGAGGCGGTCGGACGGCGTGTAGGTGTCCTGCAGCCACGCGCCGCCGCGCGTGCCGCGCAACGCGGAGTCGAGCGCGTCCGGCAGCCCCGCGCCCCCCTGCGCGCTCGATCCGTTCGCCTCGAGGTCGTTCCGGTCGCCGGCGTTCAGGAACCTGACGCCGGAGTGCAGGCGGTGGAGTTCGACGCCGGCCTGCAGGAGATGGCGAGGCGAGACCTGCACGCTCAGGTCCTGCCGCAACGAGCGGTCCTCCACGATGATGGCGCGTTCGAACGCGATGGTCGAGCGCCCGAACGCCACGTCGTCGTCCTCCGCGTTGGACCGGGTGGCGTCGGAGCGGACCAGCCCGTCGAAGCTCAACGACTCGCGGTTGCGATACCAGGACACGACGGTCGTCGCCGTCGCCCGCGGGCCCAGCACCGCGTCGAACCGGGCGGACGCGAGCCCGTTCGTGATGTCCGACCCCAGCGCCGCACGCTCGTCGGAGTCGTCGAAGTCGAACGCGAGGTCCGCGTCTTCCACGCTGCGGAGCCCCGTCAGGGTCAGCCGGTGCCCGGGCCCCAGGTCCCACCCCGCCTGCATCTGCAGATCGGCGAACGACGGGAAGTTCTGGTCGGCGACGCGCCCCGCCACGAGATCGTAGTAGGTGCGCCGCGCGCTCAACAGCCAGGTGCCGTCGGCGCCGACCGGCGTGCTCCCCTCCAGCACGACGTTGGCGTCGGTGATGCTGGCCGCGGTCGAGCCCTCGAACCCGCGCCGTCCGGCCCGGTTGTCCACCACGAGCAGCGACGACAGGCGATCCCCGTAGGCGGCTCCGAACCCGCCCGCGGTGAGCTCGAAGCCCTCGACCGTCTCGGGGTTGAAGGCGCTGGCGATGCCGAACAGCCGGTAGGGGTTGTGCACCTCGATGCCGTCCATGATCGTCAGGTTCTGATCGGGGGTGCCGCCGCGCACGGCCAGCCGGCTCCCGAAATCGTCGGTCGACGCGACTCCGGCCAGGGTGTCGAGGGTGCGAAAGACGTTGTCGATGCTGCCGGGGGCCCGAAAGACCGCCTCGGGGGTGACCGGCGTGGCGGACGGCCGCTCCTGCACCGCCATCTCGGATACGACCTCCACCGTCTCGGCGAACGTGTCGGGGAACAGCCGCACCTCGAGGGCGGTCCGATCGCCGGCGGAGGGGTCGATCTCCACGACCGTCTCGAGATAGCCGTCCGCCTGGAACCGCAGGCCAGCCGCCTCGCCGTCGAGCACGATCTCGAAAAGCCCTTCCGGCCCCGTCGCCACCTCGCGCGAGCCGCCGACGACCCGCACGGCTTCGATGGGGGCCTCCGTCACCCCGTCGAGCACGACGCCGGTCACCGTCGCGGCCGGCTGCGCCGCCGCCGTCAGGGGAAGCGCGGCGAACAGCCAGCCCAGGATCCGAAGGCGTTTCGCTCTCTCTTGTCTCATCGGTTCCGCGGGGCCGAGGCGCCGGACGGTCGGCGCGGCGGCGCGCAACAGCCCGGAGGGTTGATCGGATACCACCAGACTGCCGCCGAGAACAGCCGCCGTTCCGCAGTCGTTTTCCAGGCAGCAACGCCAGCCTGGCGGCAGGCCGGTCGCTGCCACCGTCCACTTGGTTCAGACGCACCGAACCCGGCCGGTGTTCCCGCCCGATCGTCACGGGGCACCCGCGGCAGCCTCGACTCCACGCCGGGATCTGCGGCGCGGGAGCGGGACGGCCCTGGCGGGGCGGTTGGGCGGCAAGCCGCAGGCGACGGCGTCCGGGCCGGCATGCGGGCCGCCCGGGGGCCGGCGGGCCGACATCCGGCAGGCGCAGAGGATACACTGTCCGGACTCGCGGCAGCGCCATTGGGGCCGCAGGGTCAACGCAACCCCGGAGGACTCGATGTCAGTACGCGCAATCCTCTGCCTCGGCATGGTGATCACCCTGCCGGGCGTCGCTCCCGTCCCGGCCGCGGCCCAGCACGGCGCGCCCGGCGGCGAATGGCCCACCTACGGGGGGGACCTCGGCCATACCCGCTACGCCGCCCTGGACCAGATCGACGCCGGCAACTTCAGCGATCTGGAGCTGGCGTGGCGATTCCGCACCGAGAACCTGGGCCCGGGCCCGGAGTACATCTTCCAGGCGACCCCGCTGATGGTCGATGGCGTGCTCTACACGACGGCCGGCACCCGGCGCGCCGTGGCCGCCCTCGACGCGGTCACCGGCGAGCTGCTGTGGGTGCACCGGCTCAACGAGGGCGAGCGGGGCGCGGGGGCGCCGCGGCGGCTGTCGGGGCGCGGACTGACGCACTGGGACGACGGCCGGGACGGGGTCGTCTTCTACGTCACCCCCGGCTACCGGCTGATCGCACTGAACGCCCGCACCGGCCGCCGCATGGCGAACTTCGGCGCCGGCGGCCTCGTCGACCTGAAGCAGGGCCTCGACCAGGAGCTCGACCCCGTCACGGCCGAGATCGGGCTGCACGCGGCGCCGGTCATCGCCAACGGAGTCATCGTGATCGGCGCCGCCCACCTCGCCGGGGTGGCGCCGGCCACGAAGGAGAAGCCGACCGGGCACGTCCGGGGCTATGACGCCCGGACCGGCGAGCGGAAGTGGATCTTCCACACGATTCCGGGCGCCGACGAGTTCGGGAACGACACCTGGCTGAACGACTCGTGGCGCTATACCGGCAATACCGGGGTGTGGGGCCAGATGACCATCGACCCCGAGCTGGGCTACGTCTACCTTCCGGTGGAGATGCCGACGGGCGATCTCTACGGGGGCCACCGGCCCGGCGACAATCTGTTCTCCGACAGCATCGTCGCCGTGGATATCGCCACCGGCGAGCGCGTCTGGCATTTCCAGACGATTCACCACGACGTCTGGGACTTCGACCTTCCCAACGCCCCGATCCTCGTCGACATCACCGTCGACGGGCGGGAGATCAAGGCGCTCGCGCAGCCGAGCAAGCAGGCGTTTCTGTACGTGCTCGACCGCACTACCGGCGAGCCGGTGTGGCCCATCGAGGAACGGGCCGTGCCGCAGTCGGACGTGCCCGGCGAGGTGACCGCGGCCACCCAGCCGTTCCCGACCCGGCCACCGCCGTTCGACCGGCAGGGCATCGGCGTCGACGACCTGGTCGACTTCACCCCCGAGCTGCGCCGCCGGGCCGAGGAGACGATTGCCCCGTACCGCACCGGCCCCCTGTACACGCCGCCGTCGGTGGCCTCCTACGAGGGCACGCTGGGTACGCTGCACGTCCCGGCCTTGACGGGCGGCTCGAACTGGCCGGGAGGGGCGTTCGACCCCGAGACCGGCATCTTCTACATCTATTCGAAGACCGAGGTCCACGCCCTCGGCCTCGTGAGCGATCCGCGGCGCTCGAACATGGACTTCATCATGGGCCGTCCCCGGCCCCCCGCCGGCAGCCCGGGCGGCCGGCGCGGCGGGTTCGGCGGGTTCGGGCTCAACGTGGACGGCATTTCGATCATCAAGCCGCCGTGGGGCCGGATCACGGCGATCGATCTGCACGCGGGCGAGATCGTCTGGCAGATCGCGCACGGCGAGACGCCGGACCACATTCGCGACCATCCCTTGCTGCAGGGCATCGACGTGCCCCGCACCGGGGTCGCCAACCTGCGGATCGGCACCCTGGTCACGAAGACGCTGGTCATCGCCGGCGACGGCGGCCTGTTCACCGACCCCGACGGTATCCGCGGCTCGGCGCTGCGGGCCTACGACAAGGTGACCGGCAAGGAGGTCGGGTCGGTTCCCCTCCCGGTCCCCGCCACCGGGTCGCCGATGACCTACAGCCTCGACGGCGACCAGTACCTGGTGGTGGCCATCGCCGGCGGCGGGTTCCCCGGCGAGCTGTGGGCGTTCACGGCGCCGTAGCAGTCGGGCACGGGAGACCCCTTCACACCACCATGGCCACGACCTTGCTCGGGGCGCCGCCGCTCGTCGTAGCAATCCGGCGGCCCGGGAGGCCCCTTCACACGAGGTCTTTGCCGGAGAGATCCACGGTTGCGCCGATGGCCGGGCGACATCGTCGGCCGGCACGCCACCGCGACGTGCGGGTGTTCGAACACGGCAAGCTGGCAGCCCGGTGCGGCTGCCGCGGCGTGCGGGAAACTCGAGAGGCCGATCAAGGGGCCGGGGTTCGGGCGACCGCGGGAAACCGGGTCTCGAATGGCCGGCTGGCGCGAACCGTGACCGGTTCGGCGGCGTGGTCGGGATCCGGAATCAGGAACAGGGCCGCGATCCCGTGCCGCCCGGCATAGTCCAGGCCCTCGTCGGCTCCCATGACGTAGAGCGCCGTCGACAGGACGTCGGCGGCGAGCGGATCCTGGTGCCAGACGGTCACCGATTCGGGGCGATGGACCGGTCGTCCCGTTCGCGGATCGAGGATGTGCGCCACCGGCCGGCCTTCGACCACCCACGACCGCTCGGAGGCCCCGCTCGTGGCGAGCGATCCGGTGGCGAGGGTTAGGGCCAGCGCCGCCTGATGCCGCCGGGCGGGATGGGCGACGGCCACCGGCCAACCCTCTGCGGCCGGCTTCCCCCCCACCGCGATCTGGCCCCCGAAGTCGACCATCCACGGATGGCCCCCGCTCGGGGCGGCCATCAACCCCCGCAGGGCCTCGCCCTTGCCGAACGCCCCCGCGTCGAGGGTGGCGTCGGCCGCCCGCGTGACGCGGCAGGTCTCCGAATCGAACCGGAAGTGCGCGAAGCCGGTCGCGCCGCGCGCCGTGCGCAGGGCGTCCGGCGACGGCACCGCGCCGCCCGAACGCAATCCCCAGGCCTCGACGAGCCGCCCCACGGCAGGGTCGAACGCACCGCCGGTCAGGCGATGCCAGCGTGCGAGCCGCAGCCAAAGGCCGCACAATGCGGGCGGCAAGCCGAACGGCTCGTCGACCGGCTGCCGGTTGAGAGCGCCGAGAACGCTGTCGGCCCGCCACGTGCTCAGCGACGCCTCGGTGCGCTCGATCACGCCGACCATCCGCTCGAGCACTTGCAGTCCGGACTCGCGGTCGGCCGCCTCCACAACCAGGCTCACCCAGGTCCCCATCAGGTGGACCGTGCGCTCGATCTGGGGCGGGGCCGCGGAACCGCGCGGCTCCCCGGCGACCGTCTGCGTCGCACCGCAGTACAGGCAGACCGCCGCGACGACCGCCCCGGCCCTCATGAGGAGAGACGGGCGGCGGGGCGGAGCGTGTCGGGCCCCAGGGGCGACAGACGGCCCAGCCTCCAGCCGATGACCATGTGCGTGGTGTAGCTGGCGACGAAGACGGCGCTCGCGGCGACGTGGGCCCAGATGAACGCGGTGATCCACGCCGGGCTCGAAGCGACCTGCACCAGGTAGCCGGTCAGGGCCATCACCGAGAAGCCGAGCAACGACGTCCACCCCGTGCGCCGGTTCCGCGGGCTCCCGGAAGCCAGCTTGCGGAGGGTGTGGGTACGGAAGAGCATGCCGAAGAAGACCACGAAGAACGGCGCGGCCACGATGTGCCAGGCCAGCATGGACGGCTGCCAGGGATGATTGACGACCGCGAAGGGATCGGTCGGCGCCATCAGGTACTTCATGCAGAAGTAGGCGATGCCGGTAGCCGCCACCAGGGCGTGAAGCAGGTTGAAGGCCCACCTCTCCCACCACGTCATCGCCAAGGTGACGGGCGGACGCTGCGCGCCGCGCCCAAGGCCGTCCGCCGCGTCGGGCTTCGCCGGGCTGTGCATGACCGATACCACCTCGGGCGCCGCGTCTCCGGGAGCCGCGCCAAGAGCCCCACTCCATTCGTCCGGCGAACACGCGGTTCGCCGCGGCCACTCACCGGCCGCTCTGCGCCAGCACCTGGTCGGTGGCCAGCACGCGCCGAGCGGCCGTGTTCGTGGCGAGCCCCGTCAGGGTCGCGCCGGCAATCGCCCGGATCGCCCGGCGGACCGCCAGATCGTCGTCGAGCGGACGTTCGTCGTACTGCTGGAGCCACCGCTCGGACGGCAGGTATTCCATAGGCTCGAGGAACGCGGTGACGTCGATCCGCTTCACCGTGCCGTCGCCATGCAGCGAGATCAGCAGGCTCTCGCGCTTGGTGCGCACGACGTGCGTGTCGACGTACGCCCGCCCCACGATTGCCCCGTCCTTCGTCGCCACGTAACGGGCGACGAGGCCGCTGTTTACGTCGACCCGGGCCAACTCGCTTATCGCGCGGCGCTGGGCCTGGGTCAGAAAGACGCGCTCGGCCGCCACCTCGGCGCCCGGATAGACGGCGGCGAGCGCCTCCTCACGCGTGATGCGGCCGCCCTGTGCGGACGGCCACGCACCGGCCGCTACCAGCAGCGCCAGCGTGATCCCGCCGGCCAGAAGCCCGGGGTGAAAGCGTCCCTGCATCGTCACTCTGCACTCCGCCCGCTTCCGGCCGAGCGCGCGAGCGGGCCGGACGCGCGCTGTCGGGGCCTCGTCACCTCAGAAGGCGTACCCCAGGTTGATGTTGAACTGGTTGACGCCCGAGTCGGCGTCGTTGCTCACCCAGGCATGGTCCACCTTCAGGACGACGCCGGGGACGGGCTTCAACTCGATTCCGAACGTGAAGTAGGTGTTGTCGGTCGACAGGCTGCGCTCGAACCCCGCCGGCATCCGGGCCTGGGTATCGACCTGCTCGTAGCGCACGTAGGGCGTCAGCCCCACGCCGCCGGCCCCCGCGACCTGCGACAGCAGATCGTAGCCGAGCTGGATGTACGCGCCCTGCAACCCCTCGCCGACGCCGCTGCTCCCGCTCTTTCCCAGCGCCTGGTTGAGCCGGGCCGCGTCGGAGAGACTGGCCCGCGCGAACAGCCCCCGCAGGTCGAGGCCGCGCACCTGAGCCTGGCCGTGCAGGTCGAAGATGGTGGTGCCGATGCCGTACTCGGTGCCGTCCACGACGATCTCGCCCTGCCCCGAATCGCCGGTGTAGAAGCTGGCCCCGAAGAAGACGCCCGGCGTGGGGGTCACGTCGAGCCGCCCGGTGAAGGCCAGGCTCGTCGACTTGGCCTTGCCGCCCTTCTGGCGGCCGCCGCGCAGGCCGCCCGACGAGAAGCTCGACCCGTTGAAGCCGTTGAGGACGTAGGCCCGGAACGACACCCGGTCGAAGGCGCCGTAGAAGCCGCCGCCGTTTTCGCGCCACGTCGACGGAATGACCTTGTTCTCGGTGACCGGCCGCTCGGCCCCCATGAACACCGTCGGCTCGTGGAACTCGTTCACCAGCCCCATCGGCACCAGCAGCATGCCGCCCCGCAACCCGAAGTTCTCGGTCGCCTGGTAGTCGACGTAGGCGAACTCGACGAAGATCTCCTTGGCGTGCTCGACCTCGATCTCGGAGTTGAACAGGAACTTGTCATTGAACCGGTAGCCGGCGTAGAGGATGGCGCGCAGATAGTCGAACTGCGTCGTCTTGCCGGTGGGGCTTCCGCCCTGGTTCGTGTCGGCGTAGTTCTCGAGCAGCATCTCGCCGTAGCCGGCGATGGACACGCCGCGGTCGATGGCATAGGTCGCGGCCGCGGAAGGGGCCAGCCCCAACCGGCGCGCATCGTCGACGTCGAGGCGCTCGTCTTCTTCACCGCTCCGCAGCCGTTCGATCTCTTCCGCCAGCACGTCGATGCGCCGCTCGAGCTCGGCGACGTCGGGTTCCTGCTCCGCCGTCGCCATCCCCTCGGAGACCTCCAGATCCCGCTCGGTTTCAGGGTCCGGATCCGCCTCCACGGCCCGCGGGGCTGTCGCAACCGCGGCCGGAGGCCCGGCCTCCGCGGGGTTCGCCCGCGCGGCCTCCGCCAGGGTGCCCTGCCCCGACGCGGTGGCGGCGATGCCGCACAGCACGGTCACGACAAGCACGTACTCGATGGAGCGACAGCGGTCGTCCGTCATGGGGCATGCTTCCTCGGTGGGCAGTTGCATACCCCGACAGTCGCCCTATAATGGCTTCGCTGGACAGGTCAAAGCCGCGACTTGCTGAAGGGGTAGCGGTGTCCGCCGGTTCAGCGGGCCCGTCGGGTGTTGCCGCACCCGCGGGCCTTTTTCATCTGCCCGGCAAAAGTTGAGATCAATCTCAACTTCCGGCTGCAACTATACAGTCCGGCCAATCCGGACGTCAATACGAAACTGCGACATGATCTCAGTTTTTGTCGTCGAACACGTCTTGGCAGGTCCGCCGAGTCATGACTTCCGGATCCGTGAGAGACACGAAGGAGCGACTCAGTTCGACGTACCGACCCTGCCACCGCTCACGAGGCGGCCGACGGCCTTGAACTTGCTCCAGAAGAAGTCGAACTGTCCGAGGAGGGTTCCGTATCCGAGCAGCAGGAGCTGGTAGACGGGCAGCATGACGACCAGATAGACCGCCCACTGCACCCACCCCGATGTGCTCTCGGGAAAGATCAGCCCCATTATCGGGCCCTTCAACCGGACGGTGGTCAGGCCGGCGAGCGAGAACGCCGCGAGAATGGCGACCACGCCCCCCGGCCCGACCCCCCAACGCGACTTCATGCGCTCGACGATCGCCATCAATCCACTACCACGACCGGTCAGTCCACCCAGTCGGCGATGAAGATGTTCGTGTCGCCCTCCTGCGCGGCGTTGCGGTTCGAGGCGAAGATCAGCCTGGTGCCGTCGGGCGAGAACATCGGGAAGCCGTCGAACACGTCGGTGTAGGTGATCCGCTCCAGCCCCGTGCCGTCGAGATTGATCATGAACAGGTCGAAGTTGCGGCCTTCCGGGTTGTGCCAGTTCGACGCGAAGATGATGCGCTCGCCGTCGGGGTGCCAGAAGGGGGCGAAGTTGGCGCCGCCCAGGTCGGTCACCTGCCGCAGGTTCGCGCCGTCGGCGTCCATGACGAAGACCTCGACGGCGCCGGGCCGCCAGAGCCCCTCGTTGAGCAGCCGGTCGTAGTCGTCGAACTCGGGACCGTCGGGGAGCTCACGCCCGCGGAAGATGATCTTCGAGCCGTCGGGCGAGAAGAAAGGACCGCCGTCCGGCCCCTGGCGATGCGTCAGACGGCGGACGTCCGATCCGTCGCCGTTCATCGAGTAGATCTCCTGGTCGCCGGACCGCACGCTCATGAAGACGATGCGGCCGTCAGGGCCGATCGTCGCCTCGGCGTCATAGCCCGGCGTGTCGGTCAGGCGGGTCAGGCTGCCATCGGCCGACGCGCGGAAGATGTCGAAGCTGTCGTAGATGGCCCAGACGTAGCCCATCGCGAAGCTGGGGGTCGGCGGACACTCGGCCCCGCCGAGATGGGTCGACGCGTAGACGATCGACTCGCCGTCCGGATAGAAGTAGCCGCAGGTGGTCCGGCCATCGCCGGTGCTCACCATCCGCTGGTCGGACCCGTCGAGATTCATCCGAAAGATCTGGTCGCAGGGAACCCCATCGCGGGTGCTCTGGAAGATGATCTCCGACCCGTCGTGCGAGAAATACGCCTCGGCGTTCTCTCCGCCGAAGGTGAGCTGCCGGATGTTCGCCAGATGGACCTCGGCGCCGGAGGCCGAAACCTCCTCCTGCCCGGCGAGACCCGATGCCGCGCCCTCGGCCGACAGGCCGGACCCGGCCGGACCCACTGCCAACGGCAGCATCAGGATCGACAATACGAGAAAACGTTTCGACATGGCTCCAGTCCTTTCGTTCGGGGACCCGCGGGCAGCGCAGGCCGGAGCGTGGCAGGGCGCCGAGCCCCGCCTGCACGGGCGCCCGGCGCATATCGCCCGGTACCTAGTCGTCGTCGGTGGGCAGTGCGGTCTGGTTGAGCAGCAGCTTCTGGACACGCCAGTTGTTCATGTCGGCGACGATCAGCTGGTTCTCGTCGCGGCACGAGATGCCGTGAGCCCAGTTGAACTGCCCGAGCTGCCGGCCCGATTCGCCCAGCCAGCCGAGGATCTCGCCGTCCAGGGTCATCTTGTAGATGCGCCCCGGCTCCACGTCCGAGGCGAACAGATACTGCGTCTCGCCGCCCGAGATGCACAGCGTCCAGGGCGCGGTGTCGTCGGGCGCGTTCGGATTGGGATTGCCCAGCACCGGCTGCCGCGTCTTGTCGTACGGCGCGTTGAGCAGGATCGTCTTGACGTAGTTGCCGTCCGAGTCGAACTTCTGGATGCGGCGGTTGCTGCGGTCGGCGACGTAGACGAAGCCCTCGCGGTCGACCTGGAGGTTGTGCGGCAACCGGAGCTGATCGTTGTCCGTCCCGTAGGTGCCCCAGGACTTGATCCAGTTCCCGTGCTTGTCCATCTTGCCGACGCGCGAGTTCTGGTAGCCGTCGCTGACGAAGATGTTGCCGTCGGGGTCCCAGCCGACGTCGGTGGGGCCCTGGAAGTAACCGTCGACGTGCCGCGCCTCGCGCGGGTCGACGTGCTCGTAGTGGTCGAAGCCCTCGGGGCGCCGCCCCAGGTTCAGCACGACGTAGCCGGCGGAGTCGAACTTGGTGACCGCGTTGGTCCCCTTGTCGACGACCCAGAGGTTGTCGTCGTTGTCGAACCGCACCGAGTGCCCGTACCCCAGGCCGTAGACGCCCTGGCCGATCTCGCGCACGAAGTTGCCCTGGTCGTCGAACTCGAGCAGGTTCGTGGTCGCGTTCCCGTAGAGGGGGCCGGTGGTCGCGGTGCCGGGATGGTTCAGCAGGATGATGTGGCCCTTGGAGTTCTCGGCCACCGCGAGGGTCTCGCCGAGGTTCATGGTCGGCGGATACTTCAGGAAGTTGGGCACCGACACAAAGGGAATCTCCGGTGCATCCTGCGTCTGGGCGCTCACCGGCGCGGCGCCAAGCGCCAGCGCGAAGGCCGTCGCAGCAATGATCAAACGTTTCACACAACCCTCCTTGCAGCCCGGTCTACCCGACCGGAAGAACAGAATCGGACACGCGATGGGCGTATCATAGCGCAGCTTCCGACCGCCGTCCCCTCCGTCAGCCGCCCTTCTTCGGCCTCCGGTTGGCGGCCAGGATCCGCTTGCGGAGCCGGACACTGCGAGGCGTGACCTCGACCAGCTCGTCGTCGTCGATGAACTCGATCGACTGCTCCAGGTTCAGCAACCGGGGCGGCACCAGCCGCAACGCCTCCTCGGCCGTCGACGCGCGCATGTTGGTGAGCTTCTTCTCCTTGGTGACGTTGACGTCGAGGTCGGCCGGCCGCGCGTTCTCCCCGATGATCATCCCCTCGTAGACCTCCGTGCCTGGGGGAATGAAGATCTCGCCGCGCTCCTGGAGATTCCAGATGGCGAAGGCGGTGGCCTTCCCCGCCCGGTCCGCCACCAGGGCGCCGGTGGGCCGGCCCGCGATCGGCCCGTGCCAGGGCTCCCAGCCCGCGAACAGATGGTGCAGGATGCCGGTGCCGCGCGTATCGGTCAGAAACTGGGACCGAAATCCGATGAGCCCGCGCGTCGGAATCCGGAACTCGAGCCGGACGCGGCCGCTGCCGTTGTTGACCATCTTCGTCATGATCGCCCGCCGGGTGCCGAGCTGCGCGATGACCACCCCGTGGTAGTCCTCGGCGACGTCGATGATCAGTTCCTCGACCGGCTCCTCGACGCGGCCGGCGGTGTGGCGGGTGACGATCTGCGGGCGCGACACGTGCAGCTCGTAGCCCTCCCGGCGCATCATCTCCACCAGAATCGACAGCTGCAGCTCGCCGCGCCCGATCACCTGCACCTGCTCCGGCGATTCGGTATCCTCGACCCGGATCGACACGTTGCCCAACAGCTCGCGGGCCAGCCGGTCGCGGAGGTTGCGCGACGTGACGTACTGTCCGTCCAGGCCCGCCATCGGCGACGTATTGACCCCAATGACCATCGACACCGTGGGCTCGTCGACGTGGAGGGGCGGAATCGGCCGCGGGTCCTGCGGGTCGGTGATGGTCTCGCCGATGGTGATGTCGTCGATGCCGGTCAGACAGATGATGTCGCCGGCGGCGGCGGAAGGGACCTCCGCCCGTTGCAGACCGTCGAACAGATACAGCTTCGTGACCCGGGTGCGGTGGAGAGCCCCATCCAGCTTCGAGACCGCGATCTCGTCGCCCAGCGCCACCCGGCCGTTGACGATGCGGCCGATCGCGATCCGGCCCAGATAGTCGCTGGAATCGAGGTTCGCCACCACCACCTGCAACGACGCCTCCGGGTCCCCGGGCGGCGGCGGAATCCGCTCGGCGATGGCGTCGAGCAGCGGCCGCAGCGTCTGTCCCGGCGCGCCGGGGTCGAGGCTGGCCGTGCCGGCCTTCGCATTGGCGTAGATCACGGGAAACTCGATCTGTTCCTCGGTGGCGTCGAGGTCGATAAACAGGTCGTAGACCTCGTCGAGCACCTCGGCCGGACGCGCGTCGTGGCGGTCTATCTTGTTGATGACGAGAATCGGCGGCAACCCCCGCTCGAGCGCCTTCCGCAGCACGAACCGGGTCTGGGGCAGGGGCCCCTCGGAGGCGTCGACCAGCAGCAGGACGCCGTCGACCATCGTGAGCGTCCGTTCGACCTCGCCGCCGAAATCGGCGTGACCGGGCGTATCGACGACGTTGATGAGAAGGTCGCGATAGCGGATCGCGGTGTTCTTGGCGAGGATCGTGATGCCCCGCTCACGTTCGAGATCGATATTGTCGAGGGCACGCTCCTCGACCCGTTCGTTGACGCGGAACACGCCGCTCTGGTGCAGCATCGCATCGACCAGGGTCGTCTTGCCGTGATCGACGTGGGCGATGATCGCGATATTGCGGCGCAAGGGATTGGCGATACCGGAACCGGCCGATTTCATCGTTCGTCACATCCGTATGGAGAAGAAGACATCGTCATGCCATCGATCGTACCCGAGGTGATCGCCCGGTTGACGCCGGGCTGCGGTGCCCGGGACGATCGCCCCCCCAGACAGCCCGTCCAGGAAGGAGACCCCTCGGACATGCGTTTTCAACTGTGTGTGATCGCCGTCGCCGGATCGTTGCTCGCTGCGTGCGGATCGGAACCGGAGCCGACCGACACCGCGCCGCCCCTGGAAGCCGCACCGCCCCCGCCGATGCTCCCGGGCATGATCGTCGCCGAGCGCGGCGGGTTCATTCCCGAGGGCGTGGAGTACGACATGGACAACGGCCGCCTGCTGACCGGCTCGCTGTCCGAGGGATCGGTGTTTCAGATTCACGACGACGGCCGGGTGACGCCGCACGTGATCGATCCCGATCTCGTGTCCTCGGTCGGCATCGAGGCGGACGAGCTGCGGGACCGGCTGCTCGTCGCCAACTCCGACCGCTCGGTGTTCGAGGGCGAGACACGAGGGCAGGCGATGCTGGGGGTGTACAACCTGACCACCGGCGAACGGCTCGCGATGGTCGACCTCGCCGCCGTGGTGGACGACCCCGGCGACGCGGGGTTCTTCGCCAACGACGTCGCGGTGGCCGACGACGGCGTCGCCTACGTGACGGATACGCGCATGAACCTCATCTACCGGGTCGACACCGCCTACGAGGCCTCGGTTTTCCACCGGTTCGACGACGGCGGACCGGGTCCCAACGGCATTGTGGAGCATCCGGCCGGCTATCTCCTGGTGGCGCGGGGCGACGCGCTGTGGAAGGTGCCGCTCGCCGATCCCGCCTCGGCGACCGCAGTGATGCTGCCAGAGGATATTCCGGGACAGGACGGCATGGTCTGGAGCGCGGGCCGGCTCGCCATCGTCAGCAACTCCGGTAACCGGGTGGTGGCGCTGACGAGCAGCGACGAGTGGATGACGGCGGACCTAGTCGGCGTCGCGACCTACGAGCCGCAGGCGACCACCGCGGCAGTCGTCGGCGACGACGTCTACGTCGTGCATCCCCACTTCGCGGACGACGATCCGCCCAGCGTGTCGCGGGTCGAGTTCCAGTAGCCGGGCCGCACAAAAAACTCCCGGCCGGCAGCGGGGCCGGCCGGGAGTTGCGATCGCGTTGGGGAGTTCGCAACTAGTTCATCTGCTTCGCCACGTACTTGGTGATGCCGCCGCCTGCCGTCGGCCGCGACCCCGGACCTTCCGCCGCGTAGACGTTGCCGTCGCCATCGACGGCGACCCCTTCACCGGCCACCCCCTGCAGCACGCGCACGCCATGCGCATGCGGCGGCACGAACCCGGTCAGCCGGTCCTCGCCGGCCGGTCCAATGCGGACGCCGGTCTTCCAGCCGGGGTGGTTGCCCACGCCCGACTCCGAGTCGATCGCATAGAGCGTGTCGTCGTCGGTGATGAACAGCCCGCTGATGCGGCTGTACTGCATGTAGGTGTCGAGCAGCTCGCCGTCCTGGCTGAAGATCTGAATCCGGTGGTTGCCCCGGTCGGCGACGAAGAGCCGCCCCTGCGAGTCGAACTCCATGGCGTGGGGGGTGCGGAACTGTCCGGGCCGGAACCCGATCTCGCCCCATTCCTTGATGAACGTGCCGTCGGGGGCGAACTTCAGGATGCGGCCGGTGGCGCCGGCCGGCGGATCGGGGCTCTGGCCACTGTGGCCGTCCGAGACGAAGATGTCGCCGTTCGGCGCGACGATCACGTCGCACGGCTCGTTGAGCTGGCCGGGGCCGCTGCCGGGCTGGCCCGCGATGCCGAGACGCATCAGCTCCTCGCCCTCGGCGTTGAACTTGATGACCTGATGGCCCTTGGTGCCCGACTCGTTGCCCTGCGAGTCGGTGACCCAGACGTTGCCGTCGCTATCGGCGTGGATGCCGTGGGGCAGCACGAACAGACCGGCCCCGAAGCTGGTCATCACCTCGCCGGTGTCCTTGTTGAACTTGAAGACCGGGTCGCGGTCGGGATTCTCCTCGCACCCCCCGGCCAGGGCCAGCCCCCCGCACCGGTCGTAGGCCCAGACATGGCCGTCGGGACCGATGTCGATCCCGGCCGTCGAGCCCCACTCCCGGCCATCGGGCAGCGGCGCCCAGTTCAGAATCACCTCGCCGGTCGGATTCGACAGCGGGCGATCGACCCAGTCGCTCTCGCCGTTCTGCGCGGCGGCGGTCGAAGTGGTCGCCACCACGAACGCGGCCGCCGCCAGCATCACGCCGGCGCGTCTCAATACCTGTCTCTTGTCGGTCATTCCTGTTCTCCTCGTCCTCGGACGGCCGGCGGAACCGGCCAGCCCATCCACGTGCTCAACGTCGAATCAGTCGAAATGCACCTCGGCCAGCGCGATGCCGCTCTCCCCCGCCACCGCGTAGAGCAGGAAGACGCGGCCGCCCTCCTCGTAGATCGCGGGATCGCGAAGCTGGTTCACATGGCCGTAGGCGGTGCTGCGCACCGACGGCTCGAGCGGGGCATCGGCCCCCTCCCAGTCGTGGTCCGGACGCAGCACCTCGACCCCGGGGGTCTCGGACCACGTCGTCCAGTCGCCCGACAGGTCGATGGTGCTGTGCTTGACGTGCTCCGGCACGTCCCCGACCTGGGTCCAGAATACATGGAGGGTGTCGCCCCGCTGGAGCAGCGCCGAGTGCCGCATCCGCGAGTTGAACAGCAGCGGTCCCTCCTCGAATCCGCCCAGCGGGTCCCGCGACCGATAGAACTGTCCCGGCATCGACATCGCGTACGTGTAGCCGTCATGCCCGAACACCCGCATGTAGGTCCGCCCCAGACGTTCCGGCCGCGCCGAGAACGCGATGCCGTCGGACGAGGTCGCCACCCGCGACACCTGCGTGCCGACCCCGTCGAGGCCGTGGAAGTACATGACGATGCGCCGGTTGGCGTCGTCGACGTGCACGTCCGGCGACGCGATGTGGGGCGTCGACGCCTCGAACAGCGCGTCGTGCGACATCGGCGCCGCCCCCCGCGCGCGCCTCGCCGCCTGGATGCGCTCGAGCTCCTCCGGAGTCACCTCGGGCGGCTCGGTCAGGAACTGCGAGTCGGCGATCTGCAGGCTCCCCGGCGGATGCACCCGCCACGGGCCCTGAAGGTCGTCGGCGTAGGCGAGGCGGATGTAGCGCCCCTTGTGGTCCGCGAAGTACAGGTAATACGCGCCAAGCGGGTCGGTCACCCAGTCGGGCACCCGAATGACGGACGGCCCCTGGATGTTCTCCCCGATGCTCGGATGCAGCCCGGGTCCGACGATCGGCGCATCCGCCAGGCGCTCGACCCGCACCGTCTGCGCGGCCGCGTCGGCGCCGAAGGTCATGACGCCGGCCGTCAGGGCGATGACTACCGCGATGCCCAGTGTGCTCTCTTTCATCACGCTCCCGACCTCATATCGCGAGACTATCGCGAGACGTGCTCGCGCCCGATGAAACGGAGACTCGCGAACGGCCAAGACCGGCCCGTGTCCCCACGCGGGCGGCGCGGCTGCCGGCGCATCGTTCAAGCCAAGAGCGTACGTGATCGGCCGCCGAGAACCAAGCCCCTCGCCGGCCGACGGTCAAGGCGACACCGGATCCGACCAGGTCTCGACGACCGGGGGTGCGTAGGCCTCCATCCGGTCGAGCAGGACGGCGCCATCGCTCTCCGCAAGGAGCATGCCGCGATACTCGGGGGCGAGGAACTGCCGCTCGACCGTATGGTCGAGAAAGGCGAGGAGCGCGTCGAAGTACCCGGCCACGTTCAGGAGACCGCACGGCTTCCGGTGCAGTCCGAGCTGCGCCCAGGTCAACGCCTCGAACAACTCGTCGAGGGTCCCGAAGCCGCCGGGAAGGGCGACGACGCCGTCCGACAACTCCGACATCACCATCTTCCGCTCGTGCATCGAGTCGACCACCCGCAGCTCGGTCAACCCGGCATGGGCGATCTCCCGCGCGGTCAGATGGCCGGGGATAACCCCGATAGCCTGCCCGCCGTGGGCCAGGACCGCATCGGCCAGGACTCCCATCAGCCCGACCTGCGCTCCTCCGAAGACAAGGGTGTGCCCGCGCGCGGCGAGCAGGGCGCCCAGCTCTCGTGCCGCCGAGGCGAACTCGTCACCCGCCCCGGATCTCGATCCCGTGAAGACGCAGATTCGTGTCATGGTCGCTCTGCTTCAACGGTATCATGCGGCCCGAGGGGGGGCGGACGGCGCAAACGGCGCCGCCACCGAACGGGCGAACGGACGGCGCACGCACCCGCCGGCTCACGTTCCTGCGTGCCCACTCACGAGCCGAAACCACCGGGAGGCCGTGGCTGACCGCGGGCGGGCGTCACATCGAGAGCGACGAAGCGCCCGGCTGGCAAGGCCCGACGAGTGGAGCAAGGGGCATATGCGACCGAGGAGTAACGCAGGCAGCCGGGATGCATCGGTCGACTGCAGCGGTGCTTCCTGCCACGGGCTTCGAGAACTCGCCCGGGCCGCCTTCTGCGCGGTGATGACCGCCGCCACGCTCGCCGCCGGGCCGGCGGCCGGCCAGACCCGCTCCGCGTGGGACGGCGTCTACACAGAGGCGCAGGCCGAGCGCGGCCGGGAGCGGTACCGGGCCATCTGCGGCTACTGTCACCGCGACGACCTGAGCGGGGGCGGCAGCGAGGCGGGAGCCCCCGCCCTGCGCGGACCGTTCTTCATCAACCAGTGGCGCGACCGGCCCCTCGTCGACCTCTTCGTCACCATCGGCACCACGATGCCGCAGCAGGACCCCGACTCCCTGCGCGCCCGGGTGGTGATCGACGTCGTCAGCTACCTGCTGCAACAGAACGGCATGCCGGCCGGCGACACCGAGCTCCCGCCCCGGCTCGACCCCCTGCGGGCCATCCTCCTGAGTCGGCAACCGGCCCGGTAGAGGGATCTCCCCACGCGCCAACTTCTCCCCGCACAGCGCGACCGAACCCTGGGCGAAGAGGTAGCCCGCATCCACGAAGACGGCGACACGACACACACGTCTCACGGATCGCCCGGATCCACGCCGGATGCATCGGCCGGGCGCCGGGGCCCGATTCGCCGCCGGCAATCACCCAGTCGACGCCCGACAGGTCCAGCCCTGGCAACGGGCCCAGCAGGGGTTCGAGCGACAGGAACTTGGTTGGGGCGCCGGTTCCCGCCAGAGGCGCGAGGCGATCGAGCCATCGTTCCGACTCGATGCTCACGCCAAGCCAGATGTTCGGTGTCCAGCACAACCGATCGTTCAGCGACAGCACCCGGTCCGGCCGCTTGGTCAGGACCTGGAACGTGTGTCGGGAAGCCCGGTTCATGGTCGCGAACACCGACTCGATGAAGGCGGCCGGCACCGAGGCATGGAACAGGTCCGACATCGAGTTCACGAAGACCAGTCGCGGTTGCCTCCAGCGGAGCGGTTGGTCGAGCGCAGAGGCGTGAACCGCGATGTCGAACCCGCGCCTGTATTTCCCAACGCCCATGGCCTGAAGCCTCTTCGCCATCCTCTCCGCGTAACAGTGCGCACACCCCGGACTGATCGGGGAGCACCCGGTGACCGGATTCCATGTCGTCTCGGTCCACTCGATACCGGATCGGGTCGCCATCGCTACATCCCGCGCACGATATGCTCCGCGATGCGTTTCGCCAGACCGATGCCCTTCGGGTTCCCAACGCAGAACATGAACTCGAACAGACGTGACCCGGTAGAGTTCACCAGCGGCCTGGATTGCTTCAAGAGGCGGTCACCCTTCGCAAACGCATCCGTCCAGGTGTGGGGCATGTGTCTCCCGTACAGGCGGAAACGCGAACCCGGACAGCCGAAGGGCGGATGACCGGCGTCCGCGGTGGCCGCGCGCTTCCGGGATCTGAGAAGAGCTGCGCAGGCAGGAATCGCCGGCGCGAGACTCTGTTGGAGAGGAGGCGCCCCCGTCCGTTCGAAGAGACGAGGGCGCCTGGATCAATGTGGGCCGGCCTACTCGGGCACCGGCTGCGCCGCTTCCTGCGCGGCCGGCTCGGCCTGCGAGCGGACCCTATCGGGGGTCGGCTGGGCGACCCGGCGCCCCTCGGCGTCGCGGGCGTTGCCGCGGTTGCGGCCGCAGTCGAAGCAGGTACGCAGCTCGTCGGCCATGCCCTCGGTCGAGATGCCGCGCTCGGCCATCAGCTCGGCGAGCCGGGCCGCGGCGACCGGCTGCTCCTTGTAGAACAGCGAGTAGAAGACACCGTTGGCGATGGTCCACGGCGTCCAGCCCTGGGCGCTCCTGGCGTCGAGCTGCGCGCCCTGCCCGACCAGGTACTCAGCGATGCTCGGGGCGCCGCGGTATGCAGCCCCGTGCAGCGCGGTCTCGCCGCGGTCGTTGACCGCCCGCACGTCGTTGCCCAGCTCCACGAGCATCCTGACCGCCTCGAGGGCCTCGGGCTCGTGCTCGACCGTCGCCCCTCCATCCTCGCCGGGGTTCCACATGTCGACCCCGGCCGCGACCATGAGCGGCGTCGTCAGGTCGGCGTTGGGAATCAGGGGATCGGCCCCCGCGTCGAGCAGCACCCGCATGACCTCGGTGTCGACGTTCTTCGAGGCGAGGAGGAACGGCGTCGCCCCGACCCGGTTCAGCCGGTTGCGATAGCCGTCGCGGAAGTCGGCGGTCATCGGCGCGTTCACGTCGACGCCGGCCTCGATCAGCCGCTCGATGAGGTCCATGTTGCTGAGGTTGCCGCGGCCCTCGGGAGGCGGCATGTGGCCGATGTTGGTGCGGCGCAGGCGGATGGTCTGGTGCAGCGCGCTCCAGCCCTGCTCGGCCGCGTTCACGTCGGCCCCCTGGTCGATGAGGTACATCCCGACGTCGTGCTGGCCGTTCATCGCGGCCACGACGAGCGCGCTGGTCCCGTCGGGGAACCCGTCGTTCACGTCGGCGCCGACCTCGAGGAGGGCCCGCACCGCGTCGAGCTGGCCGAGCTGCACCGCGAACAACAGGGCGGTGAACGAGGGGCCCGAGCGGGCATCGCGGGTCAGCCCCACCTCGGCCGAGAACCCGCCGCCGGGCTCCCCGGCCGCCGGGTCGCCGGTGCGCGCCGAGACGTCGGCGCCGTTCCCGACGAGGGCGCCGATGGCGTCGGCGTTGTTCTCGGCCGCCGCCCACATCAGCGCGGTCTGGCCCCGCGCCGCCTCGGACGCGTTCGGGTCCGCCCCGGCCGCCAGCAGCGCCTGGATGACGTCGGCCCGTCCCGTGCGGGCGGCGGTCATCAGCACCGTCTCGCCGTCCGCGAGCCGCCGGTTCGGATCGGCCCCGGCGGCCAGCAGCCGGCTGACGATGGCCGCGTTGCCGTTGGTAGCGGCCAGGGTGAGGGGCGCGACCCCGTAGCGGTTGGGCCGCGTCGCCTCGGCGCCGGCGTCGAGCAGCAGGCCGACAACGTCGGCCGCGTCACCCTGTACCGCCCAGTGCAACGCGGTCATGCCGCCGGTCTCCGGCGCGTTGACGTCGACCGGGCCGTCCAGCAGCGCTGCCACCGCCGCGCCGTCACCCGCGCGGGCCGCCGCGATCAGCGATGCCTCGGCCTCGGCCAGTTCCGCCGGGGCCGCGGCCACCGGCGGCGCCGCCGCGGCGAGAGACAGGACCACGCCGGCGACCGCCGCCGCCAACGCCGCATCCCACCGTTGTCGATTCATTGCCATGGTCGATTCTCCGACGTCCAGGAGTCTGCGCCGTAGAACGGCGCGGACTCCTGGGATGGTTGGTTGGGCGGCAATCGAAGCCGCAGGCGACGGTTTCCTGGCTACAGATCGCTCAACAGCCCGGTGGAATCAGCCACCCGGTCGCGCTCCACGCCGACCTTGTCGAGCAGGGTCAGGCCGAGGTTCGCGAACGGCGTGTGCATCGGGTAGCGGATGTGACGTCCGCCCGCGATGGCGCCGCCGCCCCCCACCACCACCGCCGGCAGGTTGACCGGCGTATGGTGATCGCTGTCGCCCATGCCGGTGCCGTACAGCAGCAGCGTGTGATCGAGCAGTGACCCGTCGCCGTCCGGCGTGTTCTTCATCCGGTCGACGAACCGGGCGAAGAGGGATACGTGGTACGCGTTGATCTTGGCGCCCTGGGCGATCTTCACGGGATCCATCTGGTGGTGCGAGACCGCGTGATGGCCCTCGGGCACGCCGATCCAGGGATACGGCCGTCCGTTCAGCTCGCGCGAAACCTGGAAGGCCACGACCCGCGTCACGTCCGACTGGAAGGCCAGCAGCTCGAGATCGAACATCAGCTTGGCATGGTCGTCGAAAGAGTCGGGCACGCCCACCGGCGGGTCCGCGATCGGCATCGGGGACACCCGGCTCTGGCGCTCGGCCCGCTGGATGCGCTGCTCGACGTCGCGCACCGAGTCGACGTACTCGTCGACCATGATGCGGTCCCGCACCCCGAGGCGCCGCTGCAGGCGGGCCATGTCCGCCATCGCGAGGTCGAGCACGCTCCGGTCCCGCTTCAGCCGAGCCGCCTGCTCCTTGGGCGAGCCCCCCTCGCCGAAGAGCCGCTCGAACACCGCGCGGGGATTGCTCTCCATCGGCATCGGGGTGGTGGGGTCTCGCCACGAGTAGGTGTGCTGGTAGACGCAGCTGTACCCGTTCTCGCAGCTTCCCACGATGTTCTCGTGATCGAGCGAGAGCTGGAGCGAGTTCAACGGGGTGTCGGTGCCGATGGCCGCCGCGGCCATCTGGTCGACCGACGTGCCCGCCTCGATGTCCGCCCCCTCGGTCTTCTTCGGCCGGACGCCGCTCAGCCACGCGGTATGCACGCGGGTGTGCACCCCGCCGCCTTCGCTCTGCGTCTCCGCCCCCTTGTTGCTCAGACCGCTCAGCACCACCATGTCGTTGCGGAACGGCTCGAGCGCCTGCAGCACCGGGGTCATCTCGTAACCCTTCCCGGTGGCGGCGGGGTGGAAGTTCGGCAGATACGTGCCGTTGGGCGCATAGACGAAGCCCAGGCGGGTCACCGGGCTGCGTCCCGGCGCGACCGCGGACAGCGCCGGCGCCATCGCGTCCAGGAACGGGAGGGCCAAGGTCGCCCCCATCCCGCGCAGGAAGCTCCGCCGCGGCAGCGCCATTTTCGTGATGATCATCCCGATCTCCTTCAGGTCAGCAGGTCAACTCGAACGGATCCGGTTCCCGAACGAACTCGGTTCGCGAATGAGCGCATTCCGTTCACGAACGAGCGAACTCCAGTTCGCGAACGAACGCATCCAGTTCGCAGTCAGCGCGCGGCGGCCCGCGGCGCCTCTGCCGCGGCCGTGCGCCGTTCACGAAACGGCAGACTGTCGACGATGCCGAGGACGACCGCGGACAGGCGGTAGTCCTGCTCCGCGGCCTCGCGCACGATCTTCCGCACCGCCGGCATGTCGTAGTGCTCCAGCCCGCGGCCCAGCGCATAGGTCAGCAGCTTCTCGGTCAGGGTGCCCACGAACCGGTCCGGGCGCGCCAGCAACGCCGTCCGCAGCTCGGCGACGTCGTCGAACGGCGTCCCGTCCGGAAGCACCCCGGAGGCGTCGATCGGCTGATGCTGCTCGTCGACATCGCGCAGCCGACCGACGGGATCGAACCGTTCCAGCCCGAAGCCGAGCGGGTCGATCATCGCATGACAGCTCGCACAGGCGGGGTTGTCGCGATGCACGGCCATCCGCTCGCGCATCGACGGGGTCCGGTCGGCGTACGCCCCGGCCCGGTCCGGCAGCGCCGGCACGTTGGGGGGCGGATCGGGCGGCGGCGTGCCGAGAATGTTGGTCAGGATCCACTTGCCGCGGAACACCGGCGACGTCCGCACCGGATGCGAGGTGATGGTCAGGATGCTGCCCTGTCCGAGCAGCCCGCCCCGGTGCCCGGTCGCCGCCACCCGCCGGAAGTGGCTGCCCTGCACGTGGGGCATGCCATAGTGCCGCGCGAGCCGGTCGTTGACGAAGGTGTAGTCGGTGTCCAGCAGGTCGAGCACGCTGCGGTCTTCCCGCACGATGCTCTCGAAGAACAGCTCGGTCTCGCGGCGGAACGCCTGCCGCAGTCCGTCGTCGAAGTCGGCGAACAGCACCTGCGACGGCCGGGCCGACTCCAGATTCCGCAGCTGCAGCCACTGGCCGACGAAGTTGTCGGTCAGGGCGCGGGCTCGGTCGTCGACCAGCATCCGGCGCACCTGCCGTTCGAGCACCGCGGGGTCCGACAGGGCGCCGCCGGCCGCCGCGGCCAGCAGCTCGTCGTCGGGCACGCTGCTCCAGAGAAAGAACGACAGCCGCGACGCCAGCTCCAGATCGGCGAGCCGATAGTTGACGGCGGTCGCGAACGGGGCGTCCACCGGGTCGGCCTCGACCCGGAACAGGAACTCGGGGCTGACCAGCAGTTGTTGCAGCGCGCGCTCGATCCCGGCCTCGAAATCGCCGCCCTCGCGGCCCACGCCGTAGGCGATCCGCAGAATCTCGAGATCGGCGTCGTCGATCGGCCGGCGGAAGGCCCGCCGGGCCAGGGTGGCGAGAATGGTGTCGGCGCAGGCCTCCTCTTCACCGGCATCCGCCGGCCGGCAGACGAACAGGCGCTGGCGGGCCGGGGTGTCGCCGGGACCACGCACCTCGAACGGGCCGGTGACGGTGACGCTGCGCAGATACGGCAGATCGCGCCGGCTCACGGTGGGATTGAGGAAGAGACGGCGCGGCGTCTCCGACAACAGGGCCGGCGTCTTGAGAAACGCGACCCCGATCTCGCGGGGACCGGCCGCGATCGGCAGCGTTACTTCCAGGTTGTCGCCGACCTCGTTCCCGTCGATGTCCAGCGACGGCAGGCCCTGTTGCATGCGGAACAGCTCGACGCGCTCGCCGTCCACCGTCACCTCGAGCTCGGCCCCCCCGGCCACCCGGGACACCTCGACCCGCAGCCGGTACTCGGCATCGAGCGGGAATCGATGGGTGAGCAGGGTGCCGCCGCGGGTGCCGTAGGGCAGGCCCTCGACGTGATCGTCCTGCGGCAGGGCAGGCGAGACGGTATAGGTGCGGGCCACCACCGTCGGCGGCGTCGTGCCCACCGCGGCGCGGCTGATCCGCCGGGCCGCGGTCAGATAACGCTCCATCAGCGATTCGGACACCCGCAGGACGCCGGCGATGTTGTCGAACCCGTAGCTCGCGCTGTCGGCCGGCAGGAGATCCTCGATCTCGACCGCGATCCCGAGCACGTCGCGAACCGCGTTCTGGTACTCGGCGCGGTTGAGCCGATGAAAGGTCTGGGTGCGGCCGGGGTTCGGACGGGCTGCCGCCGCGCTGTCGAGCTCGGTTTCGAGCCACGCCGACACCCGGTCGTAGGTGGCCTCGTCAGGGCGCGGCCGGCCGGCCGGCGGCATCAACCCGGCCCGCAGCTTCCGGACCACCTTTTCCCACAGGTCCGCGTGGTCCCCGACCTGCGCCAGATCCACGGTATCGAGGGCCAGCCCGGCGGTGAGGGTGCGCCCGTTGTGACAACCGATGCAGTAGCGCCGGAGCACGGTGCGAGACGCCGCGGCCGGGTCCGGCGCCTCCGCGGGCGCCTGCCGGACCCCGGCCGACTCGGTCGGCGCCGGCGACTCGGCCGGCGCTGCCGATCCGGCGGTCACGCTGCCCGACAGCAGCAACAGCATTCCGGCAACGACGGACGCAAGCCAGGTGCGCATCGGTTTCCTTGTCATCTTCAATGGAGACCGCGGCAAAGCGCCACGGGCTCCCAGTCTTCGAGATCGCACAGTCCCGTTGGCCCGACAGCCGAACTCCAAGGAGCCCCGCCGCCTCAAGACAGACACCCGGAATCGCGCCATCATAACGCAAAACAAGGCGACCGCATGTCGGGTCATTCGAGGAGCACTCAGCTCCCGCGCGCCCCGACCCGGGCGGACATGCAACAGGCGGACGCAGGCGAGCGAGGCCGCGGCGATGTTCGAGGAAGTGACCGGCAAGCCGCTGAGATCAGGATAGGGCCGCACCGCCCACCCTCATCGACATGCGTCTGGGGAACTGGTGCGGCCTCGCCTCCTGAACGGGGTGAAGCGTGCTACGCTTGCTGGGAGTGGAGGCCTTCACGCCCTGGCTCACGCCCGCCCTGCTGGTCGCGCTCGTCGCGTGGCTCCGGTCCGAGCTCGTCAGCCGGACCGACAAGCTCGAGAAGCGCCTGGACGGAATCGAGAGTCGCTTCGATGGGGTAAACAAACGGTTCGATGGGGTGACCCGCGAGATCGCGGACCTGCGCGAACGCATGGCCAAGCTCGAAGGCGCGATCGAGGGCTTCCTGGCCGGCCGCCGCGACCGTGACGCCGCGTGACATCAACCGGCCGTGCGTCGAGCACCTCGCCCACGCTGACTGAAGCGCCGCCGGCCTGGCGCCGCACTGGACCGACCCGGCACCGGCGGCGGAGACTCCCCCGATCCGGTCGGCGCACTTGGCAGAGTTGCGTGCCGCGGTGATAGCGCTGGAGTGCAGACCACCGAGAGGCAGGCCCCTTCGCCTCTCTGGAGTTCGGCTGGAAATCGGGTCAGAATCCGGCTCAGCAGCGCGGCAGGAGGCGCGCGGCAGAGCGGCGCTGGCCGTGCTCCACCGAAGTCCGGGGAGGACGAGCCCCGGACGGTCGCCGTGCCGTACCCCTGCGACAGAATCACCATGAAGCGATCAGTCCGCCTCTACCTGCTCGTGCAGCGCCTCGGCGGCGCGCGCGCCTGGCGACCCGAGGAGATCGCCGAGCACTTCCGGATCTCCGTACGCACCGCCTACCGCGACCTCGCGGACCTGTCCAGCGTGTACAGCATCCCTGTCACCACCGACGACGAAGGCCGCTACCAGCTCGTCGAAGGCGCAACGATGCGCCTTCTGCCCCTGACCGCCACCGAGCGGGCGATCCTGACGCTGGCCCTGGACAATCCGGCGCTCCGGACGGCCCCGGACGTCGACGCCGCCATCGACCGACTCGGCGACAAGCTGAACGCCGCTACGCGCCAGATCGAAGAGACCGCGAGCGGGCTCGCCTTGACGGGGCCCGAAAAGTCCGGCGACATCAAAGAGGGACTGGTCCTGCTGCTGAACAGCGCGGTTGGCGACCGGACCCCGGTGTCGTTGCGCTATCGCTCCCTGTGGAGCGGCAGCACGACGCGGCGCGGCCTCGATCCGTACAGCGTCTTCCACCGCGAGAACGCCTGGTACCTCGTCGGACACTGCCACGAGCGCAAGGAGCTGCGGGCCTTTCGTCTCGACCGGATCGCCGACGCCGAGCTGCTCGACGGCACGTTCGCCCCGCCGGACTTCGATCTCGGGGAGTTCCTCAAACACTCCTGGGGCATCTACCACGGCCGCAGCGTCTACGAGGTCGTCATCCACTTCGACGCCGCGCTCGCCGCCCTGCTCGAGGAGAGCACCCACCACCCGGACCAGCGCGTCGTCCGCCTCGGGAACGGCGACATGGAGTACCGCGTCAGCCTGTCGCACCTCGAGGAGGTCGCCCGCTGGATCGTCGGCTTCGCCGGCGCCGCCCGCGCCGTCGAGCCCCCCGCCCTCGTCGACCTCGTCACCGACATGGCCGCCCGCGCCCACGACGCGCAGCGCCGCGACGACCCGCCCGCGACGACCCGCGGGCAGCGCGACCTCCCCCACCTGCGCCCGGACGGCGGCGCCTCCCCCCGCCAGCGCTCGCTGATCTGACCGTCGGCACGGATGCACCGAGCATGGCCGCCGCCGTCGTACCCATCCTGAGTGGCCGGATCATTGCGGCACAGCTCGGCGTCACTGACAAGGCGGTGGCCAAGGCGATTGCCTGGCTCCGAAACGCTCGTGCTCGGGTGAAGGTCAATGCGTCAACCCAAGATCACTCCATCGATCACCGAGGCGATCGCCGATGCATCCAGCCTCCCGTTCGGCTCGTCGCGGGTTTCGATCAGCATTCCTTCCGGGCCTCCGCCGTCCTCGTGAGGCCCGATTCCGCACGCCAGGTACTCGGCACGCTTCCGCTCCCATCGGGCTCTGTACCCCGGGTCGTCGAGCATGCCGAGATGCTCCCAGTAGAAGGTCACGCCCCGCGCGTGATCCGCGATCGTGAAATCCGGGTAGCGGGTGCGACCGTTGGGCAGCACGAGAGGCTGCTCGTAGGCGTAGTCGATCCCGCGGGCGTGAAGCTTGTCGGCAATCACCAGCTCGGACTTCGAGCGCACGAGGCCACCGCGCTCGGTTCGATGAATGAGCCCTTCCTCGAGGAAGCGTTGCTGGGCATTGACGGTTAGTTCGCGCGGCAGCGGATCCGTGAAGAGATTCGTCATGCGCCGGGCGATCTCCGAGTGTTCGTCGCCTGCATAGCGGCGATACTCGCCAAGCGGGCCTTCGTGCAGGATGACCAGCCGGTCCTGGTGACGGGTCAACGCCGTATACAAGAGCTCGCGGGAGAGCAGCCAGCAGGGGTTGGTGAGCACGACGAAGGTGACGCCGAACTCGCTGCCCTGGGTCTTGTGCACCGTCAGGCAGTAGGCCAGCTCGAGCGGGTTGCGGCCTTCGTCTCCGAACTCGCCAGGGTAGAACCCATATTTTGGGCCCAACTGCCCGGCGAACTCGACCTCGAGCTTCCTCGGCAGGCCCTTGAACTTCTTCGTCTTGTACTGCCCGACGACGATGCCGATGTCGCCGTTGGCGACGTAGGCTTCCCCAGCGGGCTTCGGCCAGACATCGCGCCGGCGCTGGTTGATGACGTTGATGACCTTGTCGCCGTAGAGGAGCGTCTGCCGGCCGACGGGACGCGGCACCTTGCGGCCCCAGCCCTCCATCTCGGCAAGCTCGCGCGTCTTCGCCCGGAACCGCGTCTGGAGCATGCGGTTGAGCGCGTCCACCCCCACGAGCCCGGCGCGCACGGGCGAGAGCATCTGCCAGGCTTCCGCCCGCGCGGCGGCTCCCGGCTTGTCGCCGAACCGGTTCCAGAAGAAGGCCCACGGGATGTCCCCGTGACGCGCGCCGCCCAGCGATTCCTCGAAGCCCAGCTCGTCGTCCGGCCCGGCGAGACCGAGAGCCTCGACCAGCTCCGCGACGAGCTTATCCTCCAGTTCCTGCGGGTGGTTCCACCGCACGAGCCGGAGTCGTCCGTCCGTTTCTTCCTCGCCCTCGTCCAGCACGGCGTCCGCACCAGGATCGAGCGGCCGTCCGCTGAAGTGCGATGCCAGGAGCACGTCGGCCCGGGCCTCGCCCTGCTGGCGTCGCGGGATCGTGAGCTCGGCATAGCCCGGCCCGTACCGCGGAAAGAGCGTTTCGACGTTCTCGGGCTCGAGCTCTCGAACGATGTCCACGAACGGGCGACCGGCCCCGATCGGCGGGAGTTGGCGCGGGTCCCCGACGAGCACGAGCCGCTCGACGTTGCTGAGAGCGTCGATCAGTGCCGCGAGCTGCTCTTCGGTCAGCATCGAGCACTCGTCCACGATCACGGTCCGGTAGTCGCCACAGCGAGGCGCCCTGGGCTTGGGAAAGTAGGCGCCGGTCTGGCCGTCGTAGCGCTGCTGCCGGATCAGAAACTGCGCCAGCGTCTGGCCGGCTCCCCGCATGCCGGTCTGCTCTTCCAGGCGCACGCGGGCCTTGCCCGTGGGTGCGAGGAGCAGCAGCCCCTTCTCGGCGAGGCCGGGAAGCGAGCAGAGCATCCGCAGCAGCGTCGTCTTGCCCGTCCCGGCCGAACCGATTAGCACGCAGAGACGCGAGCGGAAGAGCTGCTCGAGCGCCGCTGCCTTCTCGTGCCGCGCGCGCTCCTCCAGCGCGCGCTTCTCCGGCTCCTTGGGCAGCGGCTCGTCGAGCCCCGCGTCCACGAACCCACGCCAGTCGAGGTCGGCCGCGTGCGGCCTCCCTTTCTTCCGGCCGAGCACCTCGCGACGGATGATCCTGCGGCATTCGACAAGCTGGTCCACCTGGTAGGCGGCCTCGCCCACTCCGGTCACGGCGCGCGCGACGACTGGCGCGAAGCTGTCCTCGCAGGCGTCGAGCACGTTCTCGCCGAGCGGGCATGGCGGCTGGAGCGCGCGCTCCCGTGCCCTTCGGATGACCCAGCTCCGGGGAAGCAGCGTGTGCCCCTCGGCCGCTGCGTGCTGCAGGAGGTCCACGACCAGCGCGCGCACCCGCCGTTCGTTGGCCGGGTCTTCGATGCGGCTCGGCTCCGGCACGGGGAACTGCTCCCGCACTGCCTCATCCGGGAACAGGCCCCGGTCCACCGCGCCAAAGGCGACCGCGTCGGCGGCGCGCCGGTCGCGCTCAAAGAGGAGGTACGGATTGCGCAGCAGTTCGGCGTCGCTCTCCGCGATGCCGGCCTGCGCCCGTGCTGTGGTGTCGTAGAAGCGCAGCGCCTGAGCCTCCGAGATGGCGCAGCGACCGAGAAGCCGGAGCAGGGCCCGACGCTCGTCGGCGAGGCGCTTCCAGCCCCTGCGCAGTCCGTCCGTGAGGAGCCTCGCCACGGGCCCGCCGAGCTTCCCGGGATCATCCATCACGGCATCCACGAGCGACCACGGATCGCCGCCGCCCTGGCGCTCGCGCAGCAGCTCGATCTCGTAGGCGAGCAGGCTCCCGTGCTGGAAGCCCCACTCGTAACCGAACGCGGAGAGCGCCGAGCCGAGGCCGGGGAACGCGCCGCGCGCCTTCCACAGCCGGTTGAGCTGCGTATCGATCCAGGCCAACGCTTGGTCCCACGGTCCCTCGATCCGGCCGCGGATCCGGTGCAACGTCGCCGCGCAGGCCACGAGGGAGGCCACGGCCCCATCGTGGGTCAGGAGCTCAGAGCCGAAGGAGTAGGCGTCGAGGTGCTCGTCGGGAGCGAAGGCCACGAACTGTTCGGGGTCGACCCCCTCGCGTTCGGCCAGCGCCATCGCCTCCTGGTAGGGAAAGAGGAAGCCGTCCGCGAAGCCTGGCCGGACCGAGTGGCCCACGTTGCGCTCCCAGAGCACGCACCGCAAGGGCGGGTTGTTCTCCTTGTAGTTGTACTCGGTGGCCTCACCCACGGAGAGCGCCCGACCCACCCCGACGATCACGCGCCGGGACTGCTCGGAGAGCGGGGTGCGCTTGGCATAAAAGAAGCAGAGCGACTCCTCCGGCCGTAGCGCGCCGAAAAAGGTGTCGAGCAGCGCGAGCTGGTTCTCGCGCTCCTGGACCCAGTCCGTATCGACCTGCTTGCCCTGGTGATTGCGGATGTCCGGCTCGCGGTCCGGTACCCAGCCGATCTTCAGACGCTCGGCGATCCCGATCTCGCCATCCTTCGCCCTCCCCTCGATCTTCTCGCGCAGCATCCATCGGTAGGGCACGCATGCTGCGGAGTACGCCGGCTGCACGAAGCCGGTGGGTGCGAAGTGGCCGTGGGTCTCGGGGTAGAACTCCGTGTACGGGTGCGTCATCCTCCGCGGGAGCGCGAAGGGCGCCATGAACGAGACGCGTTCGCCCACACAGGGCGGGAGATCGGCGCGTTCCAGTTCGTCGAGCCGCTGGCTGGCGCAACGCACTTCTGCTTCGTCGCGCCGGCCCTCGCCGATGCGGGGCAAGATGAGGCAGCTCGAGTTGTCGAGCGGGCGTGCGCAGACGCTTCCCGTCCAGCCTCCGTCGTGCCACGGGACGCGGATGGTTACGTGGTGGAGCGGCAGGCGGCGGGCACCGGCGGCGAAACCTGTCACGACGAACCTCCAGGCGATGCGAGTTTCAGACCTGCGGGGGGATGCTTCCAGTCGTCGGCGTTGGCTCCCGACACGTCGTGCCGATTCAGGAACGCGCCGATGTCGTCGATTTCGAGGAACGCGATCGAAGCCTGCGGCTGCCCGTGGGTGTGGAAGACCTGCCTGATGTGAGGATTGCTCTGAGGCCAGTACGCGTTGCTCCCGCCGTACTGCCCGTTGTTGGCGACGACCACGAGCTGGAACATGTGGTAGTGCAGCGCCAACGCCATCTGGTCGAAGGTCTTCACGTCCTGGTTGAGCGCCGGGATCGCCAAGACATCCGACTCATCCCTGAGATCCGCAGCCAAGCCGAGGTCTGTCGCGTCGTAGCACACCGCTGCCGTGAGCCAGACGGGCCGGGTACCGTCCGTGCCCGACCAAGGATAGCCGATCAACCACTGGCAGGGCCGGAACTCCTGAAGAACGTGCGCACCGCCACCGTTGAACGCCTGCTCATTCGGGGCGAGATGCGCCTTGCCCTGACGACGAGTCTTGATCTGCAGCCCGTAGGCGTCCGACCACTCCGGAATGACCCACAGGGCTGAGTTGACGAGTGGTTGCCCCGCTAGAATCTCTTCGTAGGTCAGCCCCGTAAGAATAATTGCCCTGTGAGCCCGTGCGAAGGGGACCAGATGAGTTCGAACGTCCTTCGGATGGACGGCAAGCTCGGGCAGAATCAGCCAATCGAGCCGCCCTTCGCTCCCCTTGTGCGTCTCTCTCAACGCCAGCATGCGTTCCACGGCTGCGAGCGCTGCCGACAGGTGATTGCGGTGTCTTCGTCGAATTGCGGACTCGTTGAGCGCCAAGTCGGTGTCCTGGAAGTCGTCGGCCGCCGGGACCGCCGTCTGGACCACGCAGGCGCGTAACGACCGATTCGCGTTCGTGGCGGTCGGTCGCTTGGCCGACAGCGGCAGGATCAGCGCCCGAGTAGCGCTGCCGCGCCTCTGCTGGAGCTCGGCGATCCTCTGGCCAATCTGCGTCCTCGCCTCTTCGATACCCTGTTCGACCCAACGGAACCCCTCCGAAGCACGGCACCCCGGCCAGCGCAGGAGGGCCAGGAGGAATCCCTCCATCCAGTCCGTGATCGGAAGCCAGTCGTCTCCGAACGCCGGCTGCCCGCTGTAAAGGCCGTACAGCCGCTGGTACCAGTGGCTCACGGCCGGGCGATAGCTCGACTCGGTCTCTATCCAACTCGCCCGGCGTACGGGACGCGTGAAGTCCGGCTGCCCTGACAAGATGAACCGCAACAGGAAACCGAGCTGAACGCGCCACCGCTCGCCAGCTTCGCACCACGAAGGTGGCTCGTACAGGGAGCCCGATGCGTCAGCCCGACTCCCCAGGATGCGTAGGTCCTTGACATCCGCGATCCCGACCTCCTCGGTGAGCCTCAGTTGAATCTGGACCGGGGTGATCACCTCGGGTGGAGGTTCCTGTTTCCGCCACTGCTCGAGGAACGCCGTCCCGAATCGCAGGAGGGAGAGCTCGTTGCGGAGTGAGCCGGTCGGGTGAGAGCGCAGAACCGCCTCGGCCAGGGTGACGGAGTCTCCGCCCGAACTACCAGCAGTCCTGCATAGATCTTCGCGCACACGCGCCGGAAGATCGTCGAAGAGGCGGAGTTGCGTCTCCGTGTGGATGAGCTCGAGAAGGAAACTCGGGTCCCTCTGGGCGAGCTGCCGCTTCCGCGAGGGATTGAGGCCGTGCCGCGTCAGCTCAACGGCGCGCTCTCGATCCAGGAACGCGCGCCTGGCGACGACCGCGAGAGTGGCGAAATCCGAGCTGCGCAGCCGGTCTTCTTTACCGCGCAGGAATAGGATGAGCTCCCGGTAGTGACGGGTCTCCGGTCCGGTGCCCGTGCGTACGACGGGCGCTCCGGCGGCATCGAAGGCCACGAGGAACAGCAGTGCCTGCTGCCTGAGGTACCAGGGAATCGTCGGGCCGGGCAACCTCACCAGGCGAGTGGCCTCCTTGCAGAGCTCCTCGCGGTACGCCCCAAGGTCGATCCCCGATGGGAGCGATTCGGTGTCCGCCACGAGGCCCGTCTCCGTGGCTCCCGCGCGCAAGACTTCGGCCAGGCAGTACCAAGCGACTCGCCGCGGCGCCTTTCGACGGCCCCCCTTTTCTGTGAACGGGCGGAGCAGTGAGAGGACTTCCCGCAACAGCTCCACATCCGGCCAAAGATCGAGGCCGATCCGAAGCAGGCGGACGTTTGAGGGGTCGTCGATCCAGCGTCCGATCAGACCCAGCGCAAAGGCCCTCGCATCTTCGTCCAGCTCGCGCCGGGTACGCGCGACGCGCAGTCGCCCGCCGCCGGGGTATCGCCTCTTCCAACCCCAGATTCGTCCGGCGTCTCGTCGCCCTGGAGCAGCGGCCTGATGGAACGGAACGTAGTCCGATATCGGGCAGCGCCGAATCTCGCGACCGTCTCCTCGCGTACGTCCGGGACCGGGGAAAACCGCCAGCCGCTGTCGTCGCCGACGCTGAGTGCCTCCTGCGCGCGCATCAGGCCTTGGATGGCATCGAGGATCTCCTCGCCCCCAAGTGCGTCGAATCCCCCCGACACCGCCGACTGGATGCGGTTCATCTTCGCGCTCTGCCGCACCAGCGGTCGTTCGTCGCCTCCGAGCGCTGCAGCCCGGGTCTTCTCCGGGGACAGCGCGAGACCGGGCGCATTCTCTTTCAGTACCTCACTTAGCCATCCCGACACCGCGGTCTCAAGGTCCTCCGACGTAACCGCCGAGTTCGAGTCAACCGCAACGAGGATCCGCAAGTCGTCGACGTACCGGCACGAATCCGCCAGCCGGATCCCGGGAGCGATTTCGGTCCCGATCGCCGCGCGCAGCACCTGATCGAACGAAAGCAGCACGAGGTTCGCGAAGAAACCCGCGGCGACGAGTCCCTGTGGCAGTGCCACCCGCGTGAAGTCCTCCAACTCCGCCTGCTCTGCGTAGAGCCGGACGTCTCCTTCGTCACGCGGATGCCAGCCCCAATTGAGCACCGACGCCGCCAGAGCGAAGAACCCCGGATCATCGCCGTCGTCGCGGATCCGGTCGATGGCTGCGGAAAGCAGATCCGGGCGCACGCGGTCGTAGAACTGCTTGAGATCTGCGTGGACGACGTAGACACGCTTCCCCGCCGCCTCTGGAATCGACTGGGCCGCGACTTCTGGACGGAACAGAAACGTCCGATAGTCCTGATAGTACGCGCGGTAGAGCTTGGCGGATCCCCACCGATGGCGTAGTTCGCCACCGATGGCGTCGCAGAACAGTCGGTTGCCGTACGAAACCATCTGCCTTCGCGACTCCTGCTCATGTACCGACCGCCGCGGATCCCCCTGCAGCGTCTCGACCCCGTCGGCGAGGCAGAGCATCAGCGCCGTCGCCACGACCTGGTCGACTAGGCTGACGTGGGCGAGCGGTCGGAGCCCTACCGAGGTCGCCCCCTTCTCGACGGGCTCCCACACGCCTTCCCGCACCCTCCAGCGCTGGCTCTTCGGCGCCGGAACGATGCGCAGCGGAGCGTTCTGCCAACTCTCCGAAGACTGCAGACGTTCGCCGAGTTCGCCGAGAAACGCCGGCAGGTTCACGGCCGCTCGGTCGAGGGCAAGCGTGTCGGAGAACCAGTTGTGGTAGCGGATGTAGGACGCGGTCTTCTTCCAGGCCTGAACGAGGACGTACTCCTCGCGGAGCAGCTCGAGGCGCGGTACGAGCTGCTCCTGAACCATGCCTCAGCCCGCGAGCACCTCGACCAGTTCCGCGATCACCTGCAGCTCGTGTTCGTCCGCGCTGGTGAGCACGTTCAGTTCGATGTTCTTCGTGAGACCCGGCCGCGTGAAGTTGCTGGAGCCCACCAGCGCCTGGGCGCCCACGACCTCGAGTTTTGCGTGGGTGATGTAGGCCTTGGCGTGGAACTTGTCCTTGTCGTAGACACGGCACTCGATCTGCCCGGAACGGAGCGCGTCGAGGATCGCAGGGACCCCGTGCAGGAAGGGGTTCGGCTCCTTGTCCTCCTCGATGCTGTTGTCGAGCCTGTCGAGCGCTTGCGCCCGGACCGCTTGGAGTATGGCCTTCCGGGTCCGATGGGTGATCTCCGCCCCCATCAGGATCCGGATCTTGTCGAGCCCCTGCCACTTCCTGTCGAGGGTGAGCAGGGCGCCGATCTCGAAGTACCCCGTCGCGATGTCGAACGCCTTCGCGATGCCGGACCACTCCTCCAAGTACCGGAGCCCGGTCCAGCCGGAGACACTGTTGTCGACGATGAAGAGCCCGCGGCCCTTGGAGTCAACGGTCATGACGCTCCCGTTCGCACCTCATCCCGCGGCGCGGGCGGGTCGAGTTCTCGGCTCACCCTTGCCCTTGCTTTCCGCGCGGGAGATTCGTCGAGTGGACGGGCGGCGATTCACCCCCGTTACCCTCCCCTCCCGCAGCCTCGACCCAGGCATCCACCTGCGAGAGCTTGAAGCGCAGCAGGCGCCCCACCCTGCGGGCCGGCAGGCCGCGGCTCTCGACCCAGCGGTAGATGGAGTCCTTACCGACGCCGAGATGCGCGGCAACGTCGTCGACCCCCTACCCGGCGCTCGTCGGGGCCCACTCAGTCGCTCCTCCGGCAACTCTGCGTACGAAAGTCGGTCATTGCAGACGAAAGTAGACACGCACACGCCCCTCGCGGTCAAGGGTCTCCCCGGCGAGCACCGACCTGTCCGGGTGCAGCATGCTCGACGAGGAGCAAGTGCCGGGACGGATGCGCTCGGCCAAGGGCTGGTCGCCGCCGTGCGCCGCAGTGTCGCTGCCTCCCGCGCTCCGCGCATTCGCGTCATGGCGCGCCGGCAAGGGCATCGGATGTGGATCTTCGAGCTGGCGGACGGGGCCGTACGGGCCGCTGGCGCCAGCGACCTGGTACCTCACTGGATCGCCCACGGCGAACACCGGGTAGAGCGCCATGTGCCGCAATTGCCCTACACGACGGAGGCCGAGGCGTTCAAGCGCCTGCGTCAGCTCGCCGCCTACCGCGTGGTCTTCGGGCAACCCCGTCAGGAGGAGCTGGTTCCGCAACGCATCCCGAAAGCGACTTCCGCTGCAACCCCGCTGACAGGTTCTGACACGCACGCCGCCTACGCTGCAGGAAGTGACCCGATGCAGCGGGATGAACGGTGCGCCGACGGGCGTCGGCAGCCGATGCTCCCGCAACCCGCTTCCAGCCACGGGCTACAGACAGGAAGGGAACCACTCGATGAGACAATCGCTCGCTCTCCTCACGATCGTCGGATGTATCACCAGCACGCTCCACGCGGCGGAGCCGGGACCGATCCTGCAGTCGGCGGCCCGACACGCCGCCCGCATGACGCTCGTCCGCGGACAGCAGACGGACTGCCAGGTCGCGGCCCGGCAGGGCGAGCAGGACGGCCGCGCTCGCCAGGGCTCCGGCGGGTGGTTCGCCGGCGGGCTCCTGCTGACGCCGTTCTTCGTCCCGATCATGCCGATCGTCGCGCATACCGGCGACCCCACCCCGCCGTCCGATGCCCTGTCCGGCATTTCCCGGGACGACATGGGCTGCTACACGACCGGTTACGTCCGTGCGGCCAAGGGCAAGCGGGTCAAGGCCGCGTGGATCGGGTACGGCGTCTCGGCCGGGCTGTGGGCCGCACTCGTCTCGACCCTCGTCGCTTCCGACGGCTACTGAGCCGCGGCCGGCACGGTGCCGGACGGCAGCCGGCGCCGGCGAACGCAGACCGCCGGTGCCGGCTGCGCCAACCTCAGGCTGCCTGCGCTAACAGCCCGTCGTGGAAGTCCCCGCTGCATTCGAGCGGCGATGCATCCCTCGCCGCTCTCGGTGCCACGCGGGGTTCCACCACGGGCTGCCAAGCGCCACTTCCAGTCGCGCCGGCTCCGGGGGCTGCTACTATCTATGCGGAACGCTCGCGCTCGTGGGCGCGATGTCGGAGGCCGGTGCAGCGCCTTGCAGCCACCCGGCCCGCGAAACGAAAGGGAGCCAACAGTCATGCGCAAGACTCACATCGCCGCAATCGCCCTGGCCGGGGCGGCCCTGCTGGCGGCGCCGGCAACGGCGCCGGGCCAGACCGTCGAGGAGGAGATCGCCAAGGCGACGATGGCGGCGCCGGCGGCCCTGCGCGCCAACGCCGCGGTGATCCGGTTGGCCGCCGACGGCACCGAGACGGTGCTGCGCGAAGGATCGAACGGCCTGATGTGCTGGGACCGCTCGGACGAGCCGAGCCGCGAGTTCGCCGTGCAGTGCACGAGCGTGGACAACCTGGCCCGCGTCAAGCAGAACCGGGCCTGGAACATGTCGGGCATGAGCGCGGACGAACTGCGGGCAACGCGGGAGGCGGCCGAGGCGGACGGCACGCGGGAAGTCTCCAAGTTCGGGTCGGCGTACTATGCGCTGAGCGGCGCGGACGCCGAATCGGCCAACCTGCACACCACCGTCGCGGTGCCGTTCGCGACCGCCGAGTCGCTGGGCCTGCCCGATGCGGGCAGCTACACGCAGGCCGGCACCTGGATCATGGAGGCGGGCCTGTCGGCCGCCCACATCATGCTGCCCGGCCAATGATGCGCCGACACCGGAGCATTGCCATGAGACGCACGACATCGAGAGGCGCACTGTCGCTCTGCCTGGCCCTCGCGGCCACGGCGGCGGCGGCCGGGAACGACAACTGGCCGCAGTTTCGCGGACCGACGATGAACGCCGCCGTCGCCGACAACCCCGACCTGCCGGAACGGTGGAGTGAGACCGAGAACGTCGAGTGGACCACCGACATCCCCGGTATCGGCTGGTCGAGCCCGGTGGTGTGGGGCAACCGGGTCTTCCTCACCACGGTGACCGCCGAGGGCGAGTTCGAGCAGCCCAAGCCGGGCCTCTACGCCCCCCGGGGCAGGCCGGACCCGGTGCCCCTGGAGCACGACTGGCTGGTCTACTGCCTGGACCTGGAGACCGGCGAGGTGCTCTGGCGACATTCGGTTCAGACCGGACGCCCCGCCTTCCCGCGGCACATGAAGAACTCGTACGCCTCGGAGACTCCGGCCACCGACGGCGAACGGGTCTACGTGCGGTTCGGCGACCTCGGCCTCTATACGTTCGACGTGGACGGCAACGAGGTGTGGCGGCTCGAAATACCCGACCGGGAGACGCGATCGGACTGGGGGTCGGCCTCGTCGCCGGTCGTGCACGAGGACAAGCTGACCATCCTGTACGACAACGAGGAGTCGTCCTGGATCGCCGCCCTCGACAAGCGCAGTGGCGCCGAGATATGGCGAACCGCGCGCGACGAGGTGTCGAGCTGGGCGACCCCGTACATCTGGGAGCACGAGGGTCGGACCGAGATCGTGACGTCGGGCGTGAACCGCATCCGCTCCTACGACCTCGACGGGCAACTGCTCTGGGAGATGGACGGCCGCATGTCCTGGGCGACCATCGCGACCCCGTTCTCGAGCCACGGCCTGGTGTACGTGAACTCCGGCTATTTCCGGGACGAGCACCGGCCCGCCTACGCGATTCGCCCCGGGGCGAGCGGGGACATCACGCTCGCGGACGGCGAGCAGTCGAACGAGTACGTGGCCTGGTATCAGCCGCGCGCGGGGAACTACAACACGTCGCCGCTGATCTACGGCGACATCTACTACAGCCTGCTCGACCGCGGCTTCTTCGAAAGCTACGACGCGGTGACCGGCGAGCCGGTCTACGGCCGGCAGCGGATCCGGGTGGGGGCCAGCTTCACGTCCTCGCCCTGGGCCTACAACGGCAAGATCTTCGCGTTGAGCGAGCAGGGCGACACGTACGTGATTCGGGCGGGACGCGAGTACGAGGTCATGGGGGTCAACAGCCTCGGCGAGATGGCGATGGCGTCTCCGGCGATCGCCGGGGACCGGCTGATCATCCGCACGCGCTCGAAGATCTACAGCATCAGGAAGGAGTAGGGTCTGCGCGGTGGCACCGTGCGCCGGTGGCTTCTCTGGCTGACGATCGGCGCCCTCCTCCTGCTGCAGGCGGGCACCGTGGTCACCGGCCGCGACGGCGCCCTCGTGCTCGGACCGGGGGTGCTGTCGGGCGCGTTGCTGGTGTGGCTCTTCGTCACCGTCGCGATCCTGAAGCGGCGGTTCATGCGATCGCGCGAGTAGGAGTCTGCGCCGTTCTGCGACGCAGACTCCTATCGGGCCGGGCGGGCGGGAAGCGGAGCCGCAAGGCGACGCTCTTCCGGGCCGGGAGTTCGGCGACCGCCCCCGCATCCGACCCGCCGCCGAGGCCCCCATCCGGACCGGACACGACACCAAGGAGAACTCCCATGCACCGCTCGGAACGGCTGTCCTCCATTCCGCTGCTCCTGATCGCCGGCCTGTGCGGATACGCCGCGCCGGCATCCGGCCAGGCGGCGGCCGCGCCGGCATCCGGCCAGGCGGCGCGGCCGAACTTCATCATCGTGTTCGCCGACGACCAGGGCTACGGCGACCTCGGGGTGTTCGGGGCCACCGATTTCGACACGCCGCGCATCGACCGCATGGCACGGGAGGGCATGCGGTTCACCAGCTTCTACGCGCAGCCGCTGTGCGGTCCGTCCCGCACCGCGCTCCTCACCGGCAGCTACCCCATCCGGGTCGGCCAGTACGGCAACCAGAAGAACAACTTCCCCTACGTCCACGAGCAGGAGATCCTGCTGCCGGCGATGCTCCAGACCGCCGGCTACGCCACCGGGATGATCGGCAAGACCGACATCACCCAGCGGCGGCGCGGCTTCCGGCCCGAGCTCAACCCGGTGCGGCGCGGCTTCGACTACTGGTTCGGGGTCGTCGGCGCCAACGACAGCGGTGAGGTCCACTGGGTGTACCGCAACGAGGAACGCATCGAGGAATCGGCGCCGCTCCACAACCTGACCCGACGCTACACCGACGAGGCGCTCGCCTTCGTTCGACGCCACCGGGACGAGCCGTTCTTCCTCTACGTCGCGCACACCATGCCCCACGTCGTCCTCGACGCGAGCGAACCGTTCAAGGGCGGCTCGCCGCGCGGGCTATACGGCGACGTCATCGAAGAGCTGGACGCGAGCACCGGCGAGATTCTCGACCTGCTCGAGGAGCTCGATCTCGACCGGAACACGATCGTCGTCTACACGTCGGACAACGGTCCGTGGAACAACCACGCGCTGCCGCGCTACACGGCCGACATCACCGAGCACACGGGGTCGGCCGGCCCCCTGCGCGGCGCCAAGGCGACCACCTGGGAAGGCGGCGTTCGCGTCCCGACCGTGATGTGGGGGCCCGGCCGCATCCCCGCCGGCGCCGAGACCGGTGCGGTCGCGACCACCATGGACCTGCTGCCCACGTTCATCGCCATGGCCGGGGCCGAGCTGCCGGCGGACCGCACCCTGGACGGCCGCGACATCTCGGCCCTCATGCACGGCGAGCCGGGCGCCGCGAGCCCCCACGAGGCGTTCTACTACTACCGGGAAACGCACCTCGACGCGGTGCGCAACGGTCCCTGGAAGCTGGTGTTCCCGCGGCCGGGACGCGACGAGTCGGAATGGCTGCTCTCGAAGACCGGTGCCTTCATCGGCCAACTGCTGGAGCCGGTGACCGGCCTCGAGCTCTACAACCTCGAGACCGACATCGGCGAGCAACGCAACGTGGCGGCCGACCACCCCGAGGTGGTCGAGCGCCTGACCGCCCTCGCCGACCGGGCCCGGGCCGAGCTGGGCGACCACGACCGCATCGGCAGCGGCGTGCGGTTCTTCGAGGACGGACCGAGGTGGCCGCGCCGGCAGCCGTGGATCACGCCGTGACCCCCGGCCCGGCGTCCCTGCGGTTCCTGGCCGGACTCGATGCGGACCTCCGGCAGTCGCTGCTGAATCAGATCCGCGACGCCTGGACCCACAACTCCACCGCCTTGGAAGGCAACTCCCTCAGCCTGGGCGACACCAAGTTCGTCATCGAGGAAGGCC
The DNA here is from genome assembly GCA_965206705.1 of Vicinamibacterales bacterium. GTDB lineage: Bacteria > Acidobacteriota > Vicinamibacteria > Vicinamibacterales > UBA8438 > JAJEEA01. The sequence continues at coordinate 985,352 of CBDBKJ010000006.1, forward strand.
TGACGGTCGCCGGCAAGCCCATCAAGGACCACGAGGAGGTCATCGGCCACGCCGCCGCCATCACGCAGATTTACGACCTGCTCGGCCGCGACGTCACCGCCGACGACCTGTTCGCCCTCCACCGCAGCGTGCAGGCCGAGCGCGTCGCCGACATCTACAAGCCCCTCGGAAGCTGGAAGGTCGAGCCCAACGGCACCTACGCGGTGGACGACACCGGCGCCCAGGTCTTCGTCGAGTACGCCGCGCCGGAAGACGTGCCGGCCCTGATGGCCGAGGTCCTCGACTGCATCAACACGACGAAGCTGCAGGCTGTCGATGCGCGGTACGCGGCGCCCGCCTACGCCCGCATCCACGCCGGCTTCGTGTCCATCCACCCGTTCTGGGACGGCAACGGCCGACTCGCCCGCCTGATCGCCAACGTCCCCCTGCTGAACGCCGGGCTGCCGCCGCTGGTCATCCCCAAGGAAGAGCGCCGGGTCTACATCGAGACTCTGGCCCGCTACCAGCGCCGGATCGGCCGGATCACACCGGAGACCGGTGTTTGGCCGGATCCCTCAGAGCCTGAGCCATTTGCCGATTTCTGCAGCCGCTGCTACGCGACGACGCGCCGGCTGGTCGACCGGGCCTTCGAACAGCAGCGCCGCCGAGACTGACGCTCGCCCGGCCCACCATCGAAGGACCCCCTAGATCGACCCCAACGCCACGAGCGACATTGCCTGGTAGGACCCGCCATCGACCGCCAGCACGTCCCGACCACACCTCCCACCGCCCCCTCACCTTCGTCGCAAGCGCCACATCCACGTCACAATTTAACCGCACCGACACCCTCATACAATTCCGTCGGCCTTCGCTAAGTCGCAATCACCAAATCCGGACATTCCTCAAACAATGGAGTCCCCACCACACCTTCCGATTCCGCCAAGAAGTTCGATGCCCGGTTTACAAGCCCGAATCCATACCCGTCGGCATCGCTCACCACGATTCCCGCCACTGTTCTCGACACGTCCTGCCGTCTCTGCCTTTCCTCTGGCTTTGGAACATATCCGCCCATGGGATTGAACAGCGCCCAACTAAGCGGGCTTGCTGGTGCCGCAGCCACCATCTTCACCAAGAGCTCAGGCTCGCTGATGTACGCCGCCCCGCTGGTCCAAAGCACCATCCCCGCACCCCCCAGGACCTCTTCGTCATCCGTACCCCTGCAAATCTCCAAAATGCTATCTACGTCCTCCGACGCCAGCTCTGTCTGCGGCCACACGCCCACCACCGGCCGCCGCCCTACGAAACCTAGCAACTCGCCCAGGTTGTCTCGACAGGCCTCCACCAATGGCCTAATCGCCATAGAATTCAACGGCACGTAATTGATCCACGCCCAGCTATCATCCAAGACACCGCCTCTGCCAGCAAGGATATCGCGAATGATCACTTGCAGTGGGACCACCGTCCCGCCACGTTCTACCCGCACCGCCATGGGTGGACCCATGCGCAACCCGTGCAAGTCGCGGGCCCCTGATCGCTTTCCCCGCTCCACTCCATAGAACCTCCCTACCCCGTCCGCCACGCGGTGCATCGCCTCTCTATCGATACCCTCCCGCGAGAACTCCAACAGCCGCAGCACTTCTCCGCCGCACCGACACGCAACCCATCCCGACAGCCCCGCATCACCCAAATGCTCCCGTATCGCCTCCAAATGGCCCCCGATAGCAGTCGCAAACCGGCGTCCGCCACCATCCAATAGCGCAACTACGACTCTGTCTGAAGACCGCACAAGATCTCCCACACAGCCCCCTACGTCGCCATCCAGCGACGAATAGCTCGCATCGCATCCCCGCCAGTCAACACCCGAGGAGCCCTGTGCACCCAACACACTTTCGCTCCGACCATCATGGCCGCTAACTCCCTGACGCAAATGCTGATGGATAACGTCCAGATTCTGCTGAAGTCTCCAAATACCATCAGGACGACCGCCCGGAATCGCCAGCACCCCCGCTCCGCTGTCCCGCAATTCAAACTGATCCGTCGCGAACTCCGCAATGAGCCCCTGGTGTAGCTCCGGCGGGCAATCCATGTCGATGACGTAGCCGTGTTTCCTCGCCGAACGCCAAAAACACCGCGCCCAAACCGGCATCGGTACACGAGACCAATAGTCCTTCGCGGCGGCAAGTTCTTCAAGAACTGGGGACGCGGCGTAAGGACAGCCCATAAGAACCACCGACCGGGCCAGCGGTTTGGTGCCGCTGTACCCCAACACCAAAGCCTTATAGTGATCGTGGGCCAGCAACCGTGCAGCCATACCGTGAATGATCGCCAATAGATCTTCTTCCTCCGAGGCGGAACAACGGCGCACGATATCCACAATCCGCCGGCTCATTGGCCCCAATTCGTACCTTTCCGCGAGCTGGCACACCGTCTCCACGAGAGGCTCCGGGTTCCGCTGAAACCGCAGAATCTCCACTTTCAGCAATTCCACAACGGCCTGCATGGCTTCCGCGACCACATGCCGGGCCTGGTCCAAGACCCCTTCTCGCAGAAGCTGCAGAATCATGGTGCGGCCCGCCTTCTGGCGTCCCTCGTCAAGTCGACCATCCGCGACCTTGGCCCGAGCCACCAAATCAGCTTTCTCATTCGGTCGCCGAAGGCCCGCAAGAAAGAGCGCAACTTCCCGCCAGTAGCTGCGATACACCAATAGTTCAAAGACCTCGTGTGCCCGGTGAGCGGGAAGCCTATTGCTGATGTAGAACGCGGCAAAGTACTCTTGTATCGGTTGCACCTCAAAGCCGTAGGTCGTGTCCGCACCTTCGCCCGAGAGAGCCACGATCAGTCCAAAACGTTCCTCCCCGAGAGCAAAGTACTTCTCTGCCACGTCCTTTCGATAGCCTTCCCGATCCAACCAATTGCTCGAGAGCTCTATGAGTCTGGATCGGCTAAACGCGGGGTGCCCGCGTTCGATCTCCATGACGCCGTGAAGATGAAATCCAAGGAACGAGTGTAGGCCCTCAACGAGGTCGCGATACTCCCGGAGTTCTGGACTCTTTTCGACGTCCCGATCAATGACCATTTGGAAATAGGTGCCGTACAGCTCCGCGCGACGGTCCGGAAAAGCCTCGCCCTTTAGATGAATTAGATGAAGTAGCACGGAAAGCTGCATGGGGTTGCGTGCGAGAGCTTCGACGTGTGGGTCGCGCTTTCGTCGCTCGAAAGACGCCGTAATGCGATCTCGGTCGACTTGGTCCTTAATGCGCACCGATAGCCAACGGTCGAGGTACTCGCTGATGCGAGGCGCCTTCATTGAAGTGAGAAGAACCCGGAAGAAGCCGGTCAGTCTAGCGCGCCGCCCCGTAAGCGCGGGTGGTCGGCTGGTTAGAACGACCCTTAGGTCGACCCTGAGACCTTGCTCGAACCGTTGGATCGTGTCTCCGATGGCATCCAGGAGTCGATTTCGAAGCGAATCGCTGCCGACCTCATCTAGGCCGTCGAGGAGTAGTATAGCGGGATTGTCGCACAGGAATTGCTGCAGGTCCGCAACGGTTAGCGGAGCACCCCCAGAATCCCTGCCTACGGTGTGGGCGATGTACTCCTCGAGGGTCCTGTCAGGGGTCTGGGATAGCCAGTGCGCACAGGGTCCGAGTTCGAGATATATGGGAAGGCGAGGTCGGCACAGCTTGTGCCAGTTCGGGTTCCGGGTAGTGCTGTCGAAGATTCCCAGCACCTTCTCGCGGTAGATCTGGGCCGCCATTTGGGTGATGGTCGACTTACCCTGGCCTGGCCCGCCCTCGAGAAGTACTTTGGCTGGCGCGAGTGTGTCATCCAGCAAGAATTCGAGCGCAGACTCGGGCAAATCACGCGGTGGTGTCGAAGGTGTGAGTTGGGTGGGGTCGTCGGGCCGGGTGACAAATGGTTGGGTGGCTTGGGAAGGGAATTCGAGGTCGAGGTCTACGAAGAGGTCGAGTAGCTGTTGTTCGAGCTCGATTTGGCGGAATTTGACCGTGCGGTGGCGCTGGTATTGTGCGGAAAGGGCGGCGCGGAAGGTACGAGGCAAGCCGTCCGGGCTCGGAGAAGAAGCGGCTGCGAGAGACGGAACAACGTGACCAGGAAAGAGTTCCGGGAAAGCGGACCAGAGGCGTGGAGACCAGTCGAGGAATGTGGTGAGCCTCTCGCTCCACCAGATGTCGGCGTGTAGATCGCGCCCAGGGTCGATTAGGCGCTTACGGACCTCGTCTACTTTACGTTGTGCGTGTTTACTGGCGGATAGGTTGGTGACCAAAAAAAAGTAGTTGACGTCTCGTCGCGCTGGGCGATGTAGAACGGCGTGCTGTAGTTCGTGCTCGAACTCACCGACGACGCGAGTGCGGAGGTCGGACAGGCGTTGTTCGCCGGTGGGGTGGTATTTTGCCTGGAAAAGGTAGCCGCCAGGGCGGGGTGGTTGAACAAAGGGGTCGGTGGCTTCGGGAGGTACCTTGCCGCGACGGAATTCCATATTCGGGTTGGAGGGCGCGGTCTCGCCGTCGGATCCACCGTCGGGGCCTTGGAGCGGGGTGAGGCGCGCATCCTCGCCGAATCTGGCGGTGAGTATGCCATTTACTAGGCGCTGAAACCTGTGCGGGTCGCCGATCTGGTTAAAGTCGTAGCGCATGCGGAGTGCCCTCATGTTGGCGGCGTTACTTGGGGGAGGTGGCGGCGGCCGGGTTTATCGTGGCCGCACAGTTTTGGGGTGGCGATCGCACCCGCCCGAGCTCTCGGCCAGAGCGATGGGCGACCGCCGGGTATGCACGCCCCGGGTTCGATTTGCTCAGGTCCGCCGGCCGCGCGGTTCCGTAAGCACGGATGCTCATGCACGACGGGCCATTGCACCAAGGCCCCTTGCCGGGTGTCCCCAAGTCGGGTCCGTCGGTACTTGCTACGGTCGAGCAGCACCTCGCCCGTCCGCGGACTCGATAAGGGGAGGTTCAACGCGTTCGTAGCCGAACAGGCGGCTGGCGTAACAACAGGCACGCGCAGATATCGTCGGACTCCAGCCAGGGGTAGGCTTGAATATGAATCTCCGGAGTATCGCCGGCCGCCAGCATCCAGAGCAGGTGCTCGGCGGTAACGGGGCCATTCCGGATGGTCGGCGTGCCGCCGAGAATGTCCGGATTCGAGAGCTTCGACGGAGGAGATCGGCTTCGTTGCCCGGACGATTCAACCTGCACCTTCCAATCCCGCTGCGAACCCGGCTGGCAACAGACGCGGGAACCGTCGCCAACCGGCTCCGTTCTCCTCTTACACCCCTGCCAGCGGCCGGGTGTTCAGCAACCCGGTGCTGTCCCCCAGCTTCTCGGCCGGGACCCCCGCCTTGTCGAGGACCGTCAGCAGGAGGTTGGTCATCGGGGTGTCTTCCGGATAGGCGAGGTGCCGGCCGCCCTTCAGCCGGCCGCCGCCGCCCCCGGCGACCAGGCACGGCAGGTTGGTGTGCTCGTGCAGGTTGCCGTTGCCGATGCCGCCGCCGTAGACGGTCATCGAGTGGTCGAGCAGGTTGCCGTCGCCGTCCGGGGTATCCCGCAGCTTCTGCAGGAAGCGGCTCAGGAGCGAGACGTGATAGAGGTCGATCTTCGCCTTCCGGGCCATGTAGTCGGGGTCGTCCCGGTGGTGCGACACGGTGTGGTGCTGGTCCGGGACCCCGATCTGCGGGAACGTGCGGGGGCTGGTCTCGCGGGCCATCATCAACGTCCCGACGCGGGTGACGTCGGCCTGCCAGGCGAGGGCCATCAGGTCGAACATCAGGTTGGCGTACTCCTCGAAGTCCTCGGGGATGTCGATCGGGCGGTCGGGAAGCTCGACCTCGGCCTGGTCGTCCCGGGCCTCGGCCCGTCCGATGCGCTGCTCGAGATCGCGCACCGAGTCGAGGTACTCGCTCAGCTTGTTGCGGTCGGCCGGCCCCAAGGTGCGCTCGAGGCTCAGCGCCTCTTCCGTCACCGAGTCGAGGATGCTGCCGGTCTGCCGCGCCTGGGCGCGGCGGTCGGCGGCGGTGCCGCCGTCGCCGAACAGCCGCTCGAACACCACGCGGGGGTGCGGCTCCATCTCGAGCGGCGTCGTCGGGTCGCGCCACGAGATGGTGTTCGAGTAGAAGCAGTCGCCCGAGTCGCACGAGATGGCGGTCGGCTTCTCGAGCACCAGCTCGAGCGACGGCAGCGGCGTCGCCTGGCCGAGCTCGCGCGCCGCCAACTGGTCGGCGGTGGTGCCGAGCTGAATCGACGTCGGGCCGATGCGCCCGCGGCGCTCCCAGGCGTGGACGCCGCTCAGCCACGCGGCGGTCGCCCGCGGATGGTCGCCGTTGCCGTCGCCGAACGAGTCGGCCTGCCGGTGGGCGAGGCCGCTCAGCACCAGCAGCCGATCGCGCACCGGGGCGAGGGGGCTGAGGGTCGGCGACAGCGCGAATTCGGCGCCGGTCGCGGCCGGCACGAACTGCTCCTGGATCACGCCGTTGGGGATGTAGACGAAGCCCAGCCGGGTGGCCGGACGCGCGGCGGTCCTCGCCAGGGCGGTCGCCGCCGGCACCATGGCATCGAGCAGCGGCAGCGCGACGGCGGCGCCCATGCCGCGGAGAAACGTTCGACGGGGCAGCGCGAGCTTCGAAATGATCATGATTTTCTCATCTGGAACGGCGTGCTGTTGACGATGCCGAGCACGATGGATGCGAACCGGTAGTCGTCATGCTCGGCATCCCGGACGATGGCCCGGATGGTCGGCGCGTCGAAGTGCTCGACCCCGCGCCCGAGCGCATACGTCAGGAGCTTCTCGGTCACGGTGTGCACGAACTGCTCGGGGGCCTGCAGCAGCGCGGTCCGCAGACCGGCCGGCCCTTCGAACCGCCGGCCGTCGGGGAGCACGCCGGTGGCATCGATCGGGGCGTTCGACTCGCCCAGGATCCGCCAGCGCCCGATGGCGTCGAAGTTCTCGAGGGCGAACCCGAGGGGGTCCATCTGGGCGTGACAGCTGGCGCACGCGGGGTTCGCGCGGTGCTGCTCCATCGCCTCGCGCATCGACCGCGGCTCGCCGCTCTCGGTGGTCTCGTCGAGCGACGGCACGTCCGGCGGGGGCGGCGGCGGCGGCGACGACAGCAGGTTCTCGAGGATCCACTTGCCGCGCAGCACCGGCGAGGTGCGGGTGGCGTACGAGGTCAGGGTCAGGATGCTTCCCTGGCCGAGCAGTCCCTGCCGCTCCGGGGAGTCGAGCTCCACCCGCCGGAAGTGGCTGCCGTACACGTAGGGAATCCCGTAGTGCCGGGCCAGACGCTCGTTCACGAACGTGTGCGAGGCGGTCAGCAGGTCGAGGACGCTGCCGTCGCCGCGCAGCACGCTGTCCACGAACAGCCCGGTCTCGCGCCGGAACGCCTGCCGCAGGTTCTCGTCGAAGCCGGGGAAGAACCCCGCGTCCGGTTCCTTCGCATCGACGTCACGGAGAAACAGCCACTGCTCGGCGAAGTTGTCGACGAGCGCGGCCGAGCGCGGGTCCGCGAGCATGCGCCGCACCTGGCGGTCCAGCACGCCGGGCTCGCGCAGGTCGCCCCGAATCGCGGTGTCGAGCAGCTCGGCGTCGGGAATGCTGCTCCACAGAAAGAAGGACAGGCGGGACGCCAGCTCGAGGTCGCTGACCGCGTGCGCCGCGCCGGCCTCGACCGCTTCCGGGGCGCGTTCGACCCGGAACAGGAACTCGGGGCTGACGAGCAGCCGCTCGAGAGCCCGCTGGATGCCGCGCTCGAACCCGCCCTCGCCGCGCCCTTGCTCGTAGAACGGCAGCAGCCGGTCGAGATCGCTCTCGGTCACCGGACGCCGATAGGCGCGGCGCGCCAGCGTCCACAGAATGGAACGCGCACACGCGGTCTGCTCCGCCTCGGGGGCGCCGGTCCGGGGGCGGCAGATGAGGATACGCTCTCGGCTGGGGGTGTCGCCGGCGCCGTCCGCGCCGTACGGCCCGCTGACGATAAGGCTGGCGATGGACGGTTGCTGGCTCCGCGAGCGGTACGATCGGACCAGCCCCTCGGACACCGCCCCGCTCTTCGGCAGGAACGCGACCGCCACTTCCCGGGGACCGGCGCGCAGGGGCACCCGCACCTGCACGTCGGGGTCCGCGTCGAAGGCGAACACGCCGCTGGCCAGCCGCTCGGGCGGGTTCTCGCCGACCGTGAACAGCTCGACCTGCTGGCCGTCCACGCTCACCTCGACGTCGTGCGGCTCGCGGGCGGCGCGGGTGAACTGCACGGTGACGAGATACTCCCCGTCCAGCGGCAGATGGCTCCGCACCCGGATGCCGCCGCGGGTCCCCAGCGGCAGCCCGTCGAGGTGCCCATCCTGAATCAGGTCGCGGTCGAGCTGGTAGGTGTCGACGATCGGCAACATCGTGGGATCGCCGACGGCGAGCCGGCTGATCTTGCGGGCCGCCGCGAGATACCGCTCCATCAGGGTCGGCGACACGAACAGCAGCTCGGCCAGGTTGTCGAACCCGCTGGTGGCATTGTCGGCCGGCAGCATCACCGCGATGTCGAGCTCTTTCGGCAGATCGTCGAGCGCGAGCAGATCGCGCACCGCGTTGGCGTACTCGGTGCGGCTCAGCCGGTGCAACGCCGGCCGGCGGCCGGGGTCGGGGGCCACGGCCGCGGCACGGTCGAGCGACGCTTCGAGCCAGGACGCGACCCGGGCGACCGTCGCCTCGTCCGGCCGGGGCCGGCCGATCGGGGGCATCGCCCCAACGCGCAGCTTGCGGGCGACCGCCTCCCACGCCCGGGCGTCCTCGGCCACGCTCGACACGTCCAGCCGGTCGAGGGCCAACCCGGTGCCGCGGAGCTGCGCCACCAGCGGCGAGGGTGCCGCCCCCTCGCCGTCGACGACACGCGCGTTGTGGCAGGTCACGCAGTACTGGTCGAGCACCGCCGCCACCTCACCCGCGGACGCGGCCGACTCGTGCCCGGGCGGGGCCCCGGGACCACCGGCGAGATTCCCCGGCTGGCCGGCCGCGACGGGCGGCGCGAACCACCCGGCACCGGCCAGCGCGACGACGGCGACCGCACCGATCCATCTGTTGCTCATTGAACCCCTTTTAATACGCGCAATTACCGGGGTTGTCAAACGCCACCGCGGACAACTCACAACCACTTGACGACAACTCCATCTCCTGTTTACTATCGTTAACAGACCACCTCCGGCCGCTCGCGTCGACAGGAGAATCGCGTGGAGAACGTATTGACGGCTATCGGGACCGCCGTGGTGACCTTGCTCGGCGTGTGGCGGATGTTCGCGCACTACGAAACCAGGAACGACGCGGCGCACTCCGAGCTGGGGCAGCGGATAGACAACATGGGCGCAAGGCTGGACAGCGCGTCGGCTGCTCTCAACGCGAGAATCGACAGGCTCTACGAGTTGCTGTCGTCACGACAAGCGTGATGCGTCAGACCTGCGGCCAGAACCGAGCGGCCGCCTGCCGTACCTGCCGTATGTGGCAGATTACGCTCGCAGGCGGTCCGGCTCGTTCAGAGAAGTCGCGATTCGCTTGCCGGCGTCGGCACGGCCGAGGACGTCCCTCCGATCAGCCGCGCCAGAGCACTCGCTCGCCGAGCGGCTGCGCGGGCCGGCAGTTGTTCGGGTAGATTGTCGCGAACGCTTCGATCTGGGCCGCCGACAGGGTGAGCGGCTCGGTCAGGACGACCCAGGCGACGCCCTCCGTGCAGGGCGGGGTGGTCAGCGAACCCCGGTACCGCCACGTCGTGCGACGAGCGGGCAGCAAAGCCGCGAGGTCCAGGCTGCCCGGCACCGCCGCGGAGCCGGCCGGCCCGGGCGGCAGATGCGCCCAGACCGGCGCAAGCGCCGCGTTGGCCGCGCCCTCGGCGAACAGGACCCCCACCACCGCCAGCGATCCACGCCCGGTCCCGTGCACCAGGTGCATCTCCAGGGGCAGCCGGACGCCGTCGAACGTGTGCTCGCTGCCGTGATGAAAGTGGAACTGCTGCAGCTCGAAGCGCACCCCGTCGAGGACGATGCCGCTGCCGGGGTCCGGGTTCACCTGGATCGTGCGCCCGGTGTTCTCGGCGGCGATGCGGGTCCGCCCATAGTCGAACTCGACGGGGGTCAGGTCGGCGGCCCGGCCGCCGGTCAGGTCGATGGGCGACTGCTCCCGGCCCAGGGCGCAGGCGCGGAACGACGGATCGAGAGTGCCCCAGAGCGCCGGGCCGTCGTGCGGCGCGTAGCCCCAGGGCGTGGCGGCGGGCGCGGTCATGGTGCCATCGAGGATCGTCGCTCCGGTGGCGTGCACGCAAGAGAATGCCGGAAGACGCGAACGAGGCAAAGCCGGCGGCGTCCGGCATCCGGGGCTGCGCCGGAACCTCCCGTCCCCCTGCCCCGTCCGGGGATTCAGTATAGTTGCGTGTACACTGCATGGTTCCGGATGAGAATCGATTCGCGACCGGGTAACGAACGGCACGTTGCCGGCGCGCGGGATTCGACGTCCGGCGAGGGTGGACTGATGAGCATGCGCGACCGTACGGGACGATGGCCGCTGACCGGCGTCATCGCCGCGGGCCTGCTGGCGATAGGGTCGGGCGCCCCGGCCGCCGGGCAGCAGTCGGGGAGCGCACTCGCCGACGCCGCGAGACAGGGGGCAATGGAGACGGTGGCGACCCTGCTCGAGGCAGGCGCCGACGTCGATGGGGCCGGGCCCGACGGCACGACGGCCCTGCACTGGGCGGTCCGACGCGACGACCGTCCCCTCGCCCGCCGGCTCATCGCGGCCGGCGCGAACGTCGATGCCACGAACCGCTACGGGGTGACGCCGCTCGCCCTGGCCGCGGCCAACGGCAGCGCGCCGCTCGCGGCGGCGCTGCTCGACGCGAGCGCGAGCCCCGAGGCTCCGAGCCCCGGCGGCGACACGCCGCTGATGGTGGCGGCCCGCACCGGGCGGCCCGAAGTGCTGCGGTTGCTGCTCGACGCCGGCGCCGACGTGCACGCCACCGAATCGTGGAAGGGACAGAACGCCCTGATGTGGGCGGCGGCCGAGGGCCACGCCGACGCCGTCGTCGCGTTGATCGCCGCCGGAGCGGACGTCGAGACCCGGTCGAACGGGCGGCTCACGCCGCTGCTCTTCGCGGTGCGCGGAGGGCACATCGGCGCGGTCGAGACCCTGCTGGCGGCGGGCGCGGACATCCACAGCGCCGCGCGGGACGGCACCACACCGCTGGCCCTCGCCGTCGTCAACGCCCACTACGAGCTGGCGGGGCAGCTGCTCGAGTTCGGCGCCGACCCCAACCGCCCCGACCCGCGCGGCTCGGTGCTGCACGCGCTGGCGTGGATACGGCGCCCGGGGTCGGGAAGGCCGCCCCCGCCGACCGGTGCCCGCGACAGCCTCGATCTGGCGCGCGCCCTCCTCGAGGCGGGGGCGGAACCGAACGCGCAGATCGACTGGCGGGAAATTCCGTTCGAGGTCGACCTCGGCATCGTCAGGCCCCCGCCGGGCATCTCCGTCGGGCGAAACTTCCTGAGCTTCGTGGGGGCGACGCCGTTCTATCTCGCGGCCAAGCACGCCGACGTCGAACTGATGCGGCTGCTCGTCCGGCACGGGGCCGACCCCCTCACCCCGACCCGCCAGCGAATTACGCCGCTGATGGCGGCGGCCGGGGTCGGCTTCTGGGACGGCGAGAGCCCCGGCCCCCTGAACGGAACGCCGGAGGAGACTCGGCTGGCCGCGGTCCGGCTTGCGATCGAGCTGGGCAACGACATCCACGCGGCGGCCGACTTCGGGGACACCCCGCTGGCCGGCGACGGCCGTACGCTCCTGCTGCGGCACCCGCTGAATCTCGCCGAGCTGGACGCACAGCGGGACCGCGGCGACATGCGCTGGGGCGGCAGCACCGCCCTGCACGGCGCGGCCATGACGGGCTCGAACCTCATCGTGCAGTACCTGCTGGAGCAGGGCGCGGACATCGACGCGCCGAACGCCCTCGGGTGGACGCCGCTGATGGTCGCCGGGGGGGTCTTCGTCGCCAACACCGAGAAAGCGTGGCCGGACACGGTGGCCCTGCTCCGCGAGCTCGGAGCCGGATCGAACTAGAGGTCCGGGGCGGAGCGGGGCCGGGGGTCTGCGCGGCACGAACGACGCGACTCCCCGCCGGGTCGGGCGGGAGACGGAGCGCCGAGGCGACGAATTCCGGGGCCGGGGCGTTCAGGCCGGAGAGCTGGGAGAAACGATGATGATGCGAAGGATTTGCGGACTCGCAACCGCCGGCGTCCTGATCGCCGCCGCGGCGGGCATGATGCAAGAGGATGCGCTGTCGGCGCAGGCCAACGACGGGGTCATCACCGGCACCGTCACGAGCGGCGACGGGGCCGAGGCGGGCGTGTGGGTGATCGCCGAGACCGACGACCTCGAGACGGTCTTCCGCAAGATCGTCGTCACCGGCGACGACGGCCGGTTCCTGCTGCCCGAGCTGCCGGCCGCCGCCTACGACGTCTGGGTGCGGGGCTACGGCCTCGTCGACTCGACGCCGGTCGAGGCGGCGCCGGGGGCCGAGCTCGACCTGCGGGCGACGGTCGCGGCCACGCCGCAGGAGGCGGCGCAGGTCTACCCCTCCAACTACTGGCTCGCCCTCATCGACCTGCCGGACGCCCACGAGTTCCCCGGCACCGGCGAGGACGGAAACGGCATCAACGAGCGGCTGCAGAGCCAGAGCGAGTGGATCAACGTCCTGAAGGGCTGCCAGCGGTGCCATCAGGTCGGCAACGAGCGCACGCGGGTGGTGCCCGACCTCGACGACTTCGACTCGAGCATCGCGGCCTGGGACGACCGGACCCGGCGCGGCCAGCGCGGATCGCTGATGAGCAGCTTCATCACCCAGTTCGGCCGGAGCCGCGGCCTGGAGATGGTGGCCGACTGGAGCGACCGCATCGCCGCCGGCGCGGTTCCGCCGGTGCCCCCGCGACCGTCCGGCATCGAGCGCAACGTGGTGCTGACGCAGTGGAACTGGGGCGACAACGTCGCCTTCGTGCACGACGAGATCGCCACCGACAAGCGCGACCCGCGGGTGAACGCGAACGGTCCGATCTACGGGGTCGACATCGGCAACGACTTTCTTCTGATCACCGACCCCAACCTGCACGAATCGCGCATGCTCAAGATCCCGTTGCGGGTCGACCGGTCCACCGTGCCGTCGATGTTCCGGACCGAGGGATTCAAGGCGTGGCGAGACTTCGGCGAGGAGGCGGTGTGGAACGACCCCGCCAATCCCCACAACCCGATGCTGGACGCGCAAGGGCGGGTGTGGCTGACCACCCGGGTGCAGTCCATCGACAACCCCGCGTGGTGCCGTGAGGGCTCCGACAACCGCTTCGCGCAGTACTTCCCCGTCGACCGGGCGGGGCGGCACACCGGCTACTACGAGCCCGAGACGGAAGAGTTCGAGCTGATCCACACCTGCTTCGGCACCCACCACCTGCAGTTCGCGGAAGACGACAACGACACGCTGTACTTCAGCGGCGGCGGGCAGGTCATCGGCTGGCTCGACACCAAGCTTTACGACGAAACCGGCAACGAGCAGGCGGCGCAGGGCTGGTGCCCGACGGTGCTCGACACCAACGGCGACGGCGTCATCACCAGGCCGTGGAACGAGCCCGCCCGCGGCGGCGCCGAGGCCGAGCACGACCCCGCCCTCGACACCCGCATCATCGCCGGCGCCTACGGCGTCATCACCAACCCCGTCGACGACGGAGTGTGGATCGTCTCGGACCGCTATCCCGGCGATCTCGTCCGGCTCGACCGCGGCGACAACCCGCCCGAGACGTGCGTCGCCGAGCTCTACGTGGTGCCGGCCGAGCACGGCTACCGCACCCGCGGCCTCGACGTCGACCGGAACGGGGTTCTCTGGGCGGCGCTGGCCGGCAGCAGCCACTTCGCCAGCTTCGACCGGTCGAAGTGCACCGTCTTCAACGGCCCCGAGGTGCGCGACGGCCGCCAATGCGACGAGGGGTGGAGCTTCTACAAGGTGCCCGGCCCGGACTTCGCGGGCACCGACATCGGCACCGACTTCCACTATTACAACTGGGTCGACCAGTTCGACACGCTCGGGCTGGGAGAGAACGTGCCGATCGCCAACGGCTCGAGCTCCGACTCGCTGCTCGCGCTGATGCCGGACACCGAGGAGTGGGTGGTCCTGCGCGTGCCCTATCCCCAGGGGTTCCACAGCCGCGGTCTCGACGGCCGCATCGACGACCCCGACGGCGGCTGGAAGGGACGCGGCGTCTATGCCACCTACGGCGCGGACGCGGCGTGGCACGTCGAGGGCGGACCGGTGGAGCCGGGAAACCTGGTGAAGTTCCAGATTCGGCCCCACCCGTTGGCGAACTAGCGCGACCGCGCGACCTTGCGGTCGCGTTGGGAGTTTCGCTGGCGCGAAACTCCTTGCGGCGGGCTTCCGGGTGACGAACCGAAGCACGAAGTGAATCGAAGCACGAAGTGAATCAGAGAACAGCGAGGAGTGAGACCATGTCACGTCTACAGCAGCTATCGCGGGTGGTACCGGCCGGGGCAGTGCTTGCCGCCGGCCTCATGATCGGGTTCGGTGCGGCCGGCCTCGGCGCGCAGGACGAGGCGCCCGAGGGCGTCGTCAACTACACGCGCGTGGACGCCACCATCGCCTGCGCGGGGGCGACCCCGGCCTCCGCGATGCCGGCGCTCAGCGACCTCGGCTTCGCGTCGGTCATCAACTTCCGCACCGCCGGGGAGAACGGCGCGAACATCGAGGGCAGCCGGGCCGCGGCGACGGAAGCCGGGCTGACATACATCCACATTCCGTTCCGGACCCCCACCGACGAGACGACCGAGACGTTTCTGGCCGCCATCGCCGACGAGGCCAACCAGCCCGCCTACATCCACTGCGGATCGGCCAATCGCGTGGGCGCGATGTGGTTCATCAAGCGCGTGGTGGGCGACGGCTGGGACACCGACCGGGCGATGACCGAGGCGGAGACGATCGGCCTGCGCAGCGAGGCCCTGAAGGCCTTCGCGACCGAGTACGTGGCGAACCGGTAACCGGCCTGGGGCTGCCCATGGGCTGCTGCGAGGCCACCAATCCCGACCTGCTCGGAGTGGTGTCGGGCCCCGCCGCCGGTCCTGCCCGGACCGGCGGCGAGCGGCCCGATCCGGGCGTGGCGTGGGACCGGCGCACCGCCCTGAAGACGCTGCTCGGGGCGGGGGCGGTGATAGCCGTCAGCGGCGGGTGCGGCCCGCGCCCGCGGGACGGAGCGACCCGGCTCCGCCTCGCGTTCTGCGGCCAGTTGCTGTGCGTCGTGCCCTACGAGGTGACCCGGGTCCGGGGACACTTCGCCGATCAGGGGTTCGACGTCGAGCTGGTCTATACGCGCGGCGGCAGCGCGGCGATGCAGGCGCTGGTCGGGGGCGCCGTCGACTACGCCGGCACGTCGTTCGACGTCGCCCTGCAGGCGGCGGCCAACGGCGCTTCGATTCGACGCGTGGCCTCGACCGGCCGGCTGCCGTTGTTCGCGCTCGCGGTGGCCCCCGACCGCACCGCCGAGGTCGACACCGTCTCCGACCTCGAGGGCCGCACCGTCGGCATCTCCGGGCTGGGCAACGCCGACCACGCTCTGCTGCTGTTCCTGCTCGATCAGGCTGGCGCGGACACCGGGCGCGTGCAGTTCGCCACAGTCGGCACCAACCTCTTCGATGCGCTGCGCATCGGACAGGTCGACGCGGCGATGGTGCAAGAGCCGGCCCTGTCCCTGATCACCGAGGCGGGGGGACGAGAGCTCGTGAACTTCATGGAGTTGGAGGAGGCTCGCCAGCATCTGGGCGGCGCCTACGAGTTCATGGGGGTCGCGGTGCGGACCGAGGAACGCGATCGGCGTGTGGACGAGATACGCCGCCTCGGAGCGGCGCTCGCACGCGGCCTCGCCGATACCCGGACCCTGCCCCCGGCCGACATCGTGGCGGCGCTGCCCGACGCCCTCGTCGCCGGCGGCAACCTCGGCCAGCTCGAAGCGATCATCGAACGCTACCGGCTGTCCCTCTATCCGGAGGGGGTCGCCATCGATCGCGCGGCCTCCGCACGGGTGGTCAGGGCCCAGGAAATCGCCGGGCTGCTGCAGCCGGGACAGATCGATCTCGACACCCTGGTCGACGCGGATGCCCTCGACGGCTGAACCCCGATCGCGGCCGCCCACCGCCTCCGTCCGCCCCACCCCCTCCGAGATGCTGCTGCGTATCCGCGGACTGTCGGTCGGCTACGGCGGGACACCCGTCATCGACGGCATCGACCTCGACGTCCGGGCCGGCGAGTTCACCAGTCTCATCGGCCCCTCCGGCTCCGGCAAGACCAGCATCCTGCGGGTGGTGACCGACCTGCTCGAGCCGGTGCGGGGCACGGTCGAGCTCGGCGTCGCCCTGCGCGACGTCGGCTTCCTGTTTCAGGACGACGCGCTCCTGCCGTGGCGCACGGTGCGGCAGAACGTCGCGCTCGGGCTGCGCATTCGGGACGTTCCGGCGGCTGACGCCGATGCCCGGGCCGACGACTGGCTGTCGAAACTGGGGCTTGCCGGCTACGGCGACCGCTTTCCCGCCCAGCTCTCCGGCGGCCAGCGCAAGCGGGTCGCCATCGCCCAGGTGCTGGCGCTGCACCCGAAGCTGCTGCTCATGGACGAGCCGTTCGCCGCCCTCGACGCGATCGTCCGGACCCGCATCACGCAAGAGCTGCTGGACTGGGTCGAACGCGAGCAGCTCACGGTCCTGCTCGTCACCCACGACCTCGAGGAGGCGATCAGCGCCTCGGACACCGTCCACGTGCTCGGCCACGGCCCGCGGGCGACGATGCGCGCGCGGCACGCCGTCGACATTCCGAGGCCGCGCGACGTGCTCGAGGCGCGGCAGCACCCGGCCTTCGGGCCCCTGCTGCGCACCCTGTGGGACGATCTGACGGAGGAAGACTCGCCCGCTGCCGCCGCGGCCGACGGGGGGACCCCTTGACGCTCGGCAAAGCCGGCCCGGCGGTCAGGCGAAGCACCGCGCTGCTCCTGCTGCTCGCGGTGTGGGAGTCGCTCTCCCGCGCGGGATGGCTCGACCCGTTCTACGTGCCGCCCCCGTCGGCGGTCGGACAGGTGATGTTCACCCTCGCCGCCGGCGGCGATCTCTGGCCGCATCTCGGCGCCACCGCCACGGCGGCGCTGGCCGGCCTCATCGCCGGGCTGCTGATCGGCATCGCCCTGGGGTTCGCGGCGGCGCTGGTCCCGGTGCTGGCAGAGCTGCTCGAGCCGGTCATGATCCTGCTCAACGCCATCCCCCGGGTCATCCTGGCGCCGCTGTTCGTCATCTGGCTCGGCATCGGGCTGGCGTCGAAGCTGGCTCTGGCGACCATCCTCGTCGCGGTGCTCATCTTCTTCTCGGTCTTCAACGGCATCAAGGAGGTCGACCGGCGGCTCGTCGAGCGTGTCCGCACCCTCGGCGGCGGGCGCCGCGTCCTGATCCGCGAGGTCTACGTCCCGTCGGTCACGGCCTGGGTGCTCGGCAACTTCAAGGTCGGGGAGATTGAAGCGGTCGGATTCGCCTTCACCGGCGCCGTCGTCGGCGAGTTCGTCGCCTCGAGCCGCGGTCTCGGCTATCTGCTGCAGTTCGCGCAGAGCACCTACAACGCGGCCCTGACCATCGCGTTGATCGTCATCATCATGACGTTCGTGCTGCTGCTGTTCGCCCTAGCCGCCCGGCTCGAACGACACCTGCTGCGCTGGCGCTTTCCCTAGGGGCCTGCGCCGTAGAGTTGCGCCAGCGATGTCGCGGATCGTGGTGGTCACGGGGGCGACGGTCACCTGCGAGCGTGAGCCCGGGCGAACGCGCCGTCGGGTGGAACAGAGGAACCGCCGACTCAGTAGAGCCGGTCGCGAGCCGCCTCGTCCAGCGAGGCATCGATTGCCGCGGCGTCCGCTCCTCGGATCTGGTCCGCCAGCATCTGCCCGTAGGTGGGGAGGCTGGAGCGCTCGACCTGCGCCGCCGGATCCCACAGCCGAGCCCGGATCATCGCCTTGGCGCAATGCAGGAACGCGCGCTCGACGGTGACGCGCAGGGCAGACACGGGGGGCCGGCCCTTCATCGACAGGGGCGCCAGCACGTCCGCATCGGTGACGATCTCCGCCGTGCCGCTCACCCGCAGCGTCTCGTTCATGCCCGGCACCAGGAACAGCAGCCCCACGTGCGGCTGCGCGATGACGTTCCGCAGCGAATCGATCTGGTTGTTCCCGGGACGGTCGGGGATCAGCAGGGTCCGCTCGTCGGGCACGGCCACGAACCCGGGGACGTCGCCGCGGGGGGAGATGTCGGCCCGGCCGTCGGCGCCGGCGGTGCTGAGCACGCAGAACGGCGAGAGGGCGATGAAGCGCCGGCAGTGCCGGTCCAGACGGTCGAGGACCTTCTGCTTCGACCGCTGGTTCGGCTCGCCGTAGACCGTGCGCAACTCGGACTCGCTCGTGATGGACATGACCGTATCTCCCGCGTGCTCATCCCGACCGCGGCTCACTCGCGCGACCCCGCCCGCCGAACGGGACCGTCGCGCGACTGGAGCGCCCGGCGGATCGGGTCCCGGGCGCATCGCCGAACCTTGGACCCGGATGGTCCGAGCCCTGCCTGACCGTCAGCAGTACCACAATCGCCGGGTTCTGTCGATAGCGGCGGGACGCGGCAAGCGCCGGGCGGCCATCCCGAAAATACCGTGGAAGTCGCACCGCGGATGGCGCTAAGGTATTGGGGAGCAAATTTGCCCGTCGACGAACCATCCCGCATGCGGAGGGAGCTTGTGATGAAATCCACCCGACACGTCGTTGCGCTCGCCGGGGCGCTGGCCGCGTTCGTCGCGCTGCCCGCGATGGCGCGCGCCGCCGACTACCACCACGTCCACATCACCGCCTCGAGCCCGACCGAGGGGGTGCGCTGGTACAACCGCCATCTCGACTGCGAGCCGGTCGCCGACCGCGACGACACCGCCAACTGCGGCGGGGTCGAACTGACGTTCGTGGTGCAGCCGACGCTGGGCAGCACCCAGGGTACCGGAGTCAACCACATCAGCTTCTCGTACCCTGACCTCACCGCCAAGATGGCGGAGCTCGAGGCGGTCGGGGTGCGGGGCTCCGGGGTCAGACTGCAGCGGTTCCCCGGCGGGGCGACCCTGCGCGACATCCCCGGCCTGTTCAAGATCGGGTTCATCTTCGATCCGTGGGGCACGCGGATCGAGATGGTCGAAGATCAGGAGACGCTGGGCTTCCACCACGTCCACCTGAGCGCCGAGGATCCGGCCGCGACGCTCGCGTGGTACCGGGACGTGCTCGGCGGCGAGCCGGCGAGCCTTCACGGGCGCATCGACGGCCTGCGGTTCGGAGACGTCTGGCTGCTCGTGTCCCAGCACGACCAGGGCGCGCCGGCGACGACGGTGGGGCGCGCGGTGGACCACATCGGGTTCGTCGTCGACGATCTCGGCGCCGCCGCAGCCGACATGGCCCAGTTCGACGTCATCTTCGAGCAGGAGCCGTCGGTGCCGGAGAACGCACGCACCGCGACCCGGCGGGCATTCATCGTCGGTCCGGACAACGTCCGGCTCGCGGTGGTGGAGACCGGCTGGGCCGGCGTGGAGAGCGATCGCCCGGAGGAAGTCGCCACCGCCGACCTCGAGCCCTACACCGTGCCGCGCACACCGTGGGACGAGCCGGACCTCCAGGGGGTCTGGACCGGCAACTCTGCGCACGGCATCCCCCTCGAGCGTCCCGAAGACCTGGAAGACATCGCCTCGCTGACCGCGGAGGAGGCGGAGGCGCGGCGCGAGCGCGGCACCCTCGGCAGCATCTGGGGCTACGAGCGCGAGTGGCGCGACACGACCCTCGGCTACGTCAAGACCGCCCCGTCCCGCCAGGTGGCGATGGTCGTCGATCCCCCCGACGGACGCATCCCGCCGATGACCCCCGAGGCCGAGGCGCGTCTGGCGAACCGGGTCGACACGTCGGGGGTGGGCCGCGTCCCGGAAGGCCCCGAAGACCTCAGCCTGTTCGTGCGGTGCATCACCCGCGGTCTGCCCGGCCTGATGATGCCGTCCATCTACAACAACGGCGTACAGATCGTACAGGGACCGGGGCACGTGGCCATCCAGAAAGAGATGATTCACGAGACGCGGGTCATTCCGACCGAAGCCCGCCCCGCCGCCGGCTCCAACCTGACGACGTGGCTGGGCGTGCCCCAGGGCCGCTGGGAGGGCGACACGCTGGTGGTCGAGACCACGAACTTCAACGGGCGGGCGCCGTACCGCGGATCGTCGGAGAACCTGCGGCTGACCGAGCGCTTCACCCGCCTCGGCCCGACGGTGCTCGAGTATCAGTTCACCGTCGACGATCCGTCGACCTGGACCCGGCCGTGGACCGCCATGTTCCGGTACGACAAGGACGACGAGCAGTACGAGCTGGTCGAGTACGCCTGCCACGAGGGCAACTACGGCATGACCAACATCCTGAGCGGCGCCCGGGCGCGCGAGCAGGCGGAGGAGGGCGGCCAATAGCCGCGGAAACGGCATGATGCACGTCGCATGCAGGACCGGGCGTCGGACCGCCGCCGCCCTGATCGCTACGGTGCTCCTGGTCTCGCTGGCCGCGCTGCCCTTGCCGGCAGCCGGCCAGGGGGCCGAGCCGGTGAGCCGGGCCGAGTTCAACCAGTGGATGGAGGATATTTCCAACTGGGGCCGCTGGGGTCCGGAAGACGAGCTGGGCACCCTCAACCTGATCACCGACGAGACTCGGCGGGCCGCCGCCGGGCTCGTGGAGGACGGCGTCTCGGTGTCCATGGCCCTCGATCTGAACACCGAGCGGGACGCCCTGAACGCCAATCCCTTCGAGCACACCCTGTCCACCTCGCGGTTCACCGAGCACGAGGTGGCGGGCGACGTGTATCGGGTGCAGTATCACGGGTTCGCCCATTCGCACGTCGACGGACTGCCGCACTTCGCCCACGACGGCCGGATGTACAACGGATTCCCGGTGAGCGGGCTGACCGAGAGCGGGGCCGAGAGGCTCGGCATCCACAACCTGCGGAACGGCATCGTGACCCGCGGCGTGCTCGTCGACATGCCGCGGCACCGCGGGGTCGACTACCTCGAACCGGGCACCGCCCTCACCGCCGAGGACCTCGAGGCCTGGGAGCAGGCCACCGGCGTCCGCATCGGCAGCGGCGACGTGCTGCTCATCCGCACCGGCCGGTGGGAGGCGGTGCGGCAGCTGGGCCAGTGGAACTTCGTGGAGCGGGCCGCCGGCTCGCACGCCTCGCTCGCGAAATGGCTCAAGGCACGGGACGTCGCGGTCATCGGCAGCGACGGCGTGAGCGACGTCATGCCGTCCGGCATCGACGGGCTCGCCAACCCCCTCCACGAGCTCGTCATCGTGGGGCTGGGCATGCCGATACTCGACAACCTCGACCTCGACGCGGTCGCGGCCGAGGCGGCCCAGCGCGGCCGCTGGGAGTTCCTCTTCGTGGGAGCGCCGCTACGGGTGCGGGGAGGCACCGGATCGCCCCTAAACCCGCTCGCGGTCTTCTGATCCGGCGCGGAGTGACATTCTCACGGGGTTGCCGATGACCTTGGGGATCGAATTGGACCGCGAGAACGATGGTCGATGGGTGGCGGAGGTGCCGGCCCTTGCCGGGGTGATGTGCTACGGCGAAACCCTGGACGAGGCCGTCGCCCGCGTCCAGGCGCTGGCGCTCCGGGTTATCGCAGATCGGTTGGATCACGGCGAAACCGGACCGGAACTCCTCGATTTGTCGTTCGAGGCGGCGTGAGCCGCTGGCCGGCGACAAGGGGCATCGCGTGCTCGCCGCCCTCGGCCGAATCGGCTGGACGGTGAAGCGGCAGAGTGGCTCGCACCGGACGCTGCAACGCGACGGCTGAGCGGACTTCGTGTTCGCCTTCACGAAACCGATGAGATCGGTCCCCGGATGCTGGCCCGTATCGCGCGCCGGACCGGACTCACGCGCGAGGATCTGTAGCAACCGACGCCACGCACGCCGCGCCGGTTGCCTCCTCAGCCCGGCGCCGACCAACCTGCTCGGTCGGCGTGTCGGCGACCTTGGTACTCTCCCCGCCCGGACTCGTCTCAGTCCCGTCCCGCCGCCCGGCGGCCGACCTCGATCATCTCCGGCCCGCCGATCAGGACCCGGAACCCCTCGCGGATTCGCCGCTCGACATCGCCCGGCCCCGCCGTGATCGCACACGGCAGCCCCGCCGCGTTGGCCGCGCGCAGGACGGTCTGGAGGGCCTTCTCGGTCGCCTCGGGGTCGCCGCCGTAGGCCATTCCGAGGTCGCCGGGCGCCGCCATCAGCATGCTGACCCCGGGCACCGCCGCGATCTCGTCCACGTTGGCGATGCCCAGCTTGTTCTCGATCTGGATCATGTTGAGCAGCTCGCCCTGCGGGTCGAGCGGCCACACGTCCGCCTTCGCGATGTAGTCGGCGCCGGAGACGCCCCAGTAGCGGACGGCGTTGCCGGGACCGGAGCCGCGCAATCCGACGGGCTCGGTGTCGGGGGCGCCGACCCGCTGCGGATAGCGCATCGACCGGACGAGGTGCAGCGCCTGCTCGGCCGTCTCGATGTGCGGCGCGATGATGCCGTGCGCCCCCTGGTCGAGGGCGTTCTTGATCATCCACTCGTTCATCTCGCGGCCGTTGGCGGGAATGCGGACCCAGACCGCCTTGTCGGTGCCGGGCCGGCCGCGGCGCAGGATCTGCGCCGGGTCGAGCAGATATTGCATGTAGTCGCGCAGCTCGACCATGTCGAGGGGCCCGTGCTCCATGTCGAAGAAGATGTAGTCGGCGTCGGACCGGGACATGTCGACGGCGCCGGACGCCCCCGATTCGACATTGGCGAACGACCCGAAGACCACCTCGCCGTCGGCCAGGAGCTGGACCACGTCGAGCAGATGGTCGCCCCCCTGCGCGGCGGGGCGGGCGGGGGCGGTGGCGAGGGCGGCGACGGCAACGAGGGCGGCGGCGAGACAGGCCGCGCGACGGGTGGTCGGCATTGCGGTCATGATCGGTTCCTTTCCGGGATGACGGCTCCGGCTCATTCGGTCGGGAGGGTGTAGCTCGCCATCCAGTTGATGCCGAACTTGTCGGTCCACAACCCGAAGTACGCGCCCCAGAACATCTCTTGCAACGGCATCACGACCGAGCCGCCGGCGGACAGCGCCGCGAACACCTCGTCGCAGTGCTCCCTGCTCTTGGCCTCGATGGCGATCGAGAAGTTGTTGCCGACGACCAACGGAGGTCCGAACCCCGACGCGCTGTCGCTGCCCATCAGCTCGGTCGACCCGATGGGCAGGGACGCGTGCATGACCCGGTCCTTCTCGGCCTCGGGCACGGGCATGTCGGGCGGCGCCGCCGCGAAGGTCTGGAACGACGTGAACTCTCCGCCGAACACCGACCGGTAGAACTCGAAAGCCTCGCGGCAGTTTCCGTCGAACGTCAGATACGTACTCAGCGACATGCATGTCCTCCTTGATTCGAGCAACGAACAACACTAGCCCGAAGCCTCACAGCATACTCGACGAAGCCGGGCCGTGAGTCTGCAGGGTCGGTTGGACGGCCGGCGGAGTCGCAGGGCGGACATTCCCCGGGGCGCCGTCGATGGTATAATGCCGCGTTTGGTTACTTGACGAGGAGCAGACGGTGAGGGCAGGCATTCATCCGCAATACCACGAAGTCGAGGTCGGTTGCGCTTGCGGGGCGACCTGGAAGACCCGATCCACCCGCAAGGAGCTGCGGCTTGAAATCTGCTCCAACTGCCACCCGTTCTTCACCGGCCGCCAGAAGCTGGTCGACACCGAGGGACGCGTCGAGCGGTTCACGAAGAAGTACGGCCAGCAGACGGTGGCCGCCCTCAAGGCCCGCCAGCAGCAGGCCCGCGAGGCCGCCAAGCCACCCGCCGCAGAGGCGAAGCCGCCGGCCAGCGCGAGTCCGCCGCCCGACGCCGCCCCAACGACATAGCGCGACCTTGCGGTCGCGTTGGAAGTTCGCTGGCGCGAAACTTCTACGGCGCAGGCTCCCAAGCTGGCGGAGAACACGCACAGGCATCGTCAAGCCGCATGCCGCGCGACTGTACCGCGGACTTCTTGCGCTCGCGGGGCGCGGTCGTCTCGCGAGATCGAACAACAGGCCGGCGCCTCGCCAGACCTGGATCCAGAGGCGCAGGGAGGTTTCCATGAGTAGCCGTTGTTTCATGGCGGGGGCCGCGATGGCCGCCGTTCTCGCGCTGGCGCCGATCGCCGCGTTTGGGCAGGGGGGCGACTACACGGCGCCCAGAACCGCGTTCGGGCAGCCCGACCTGTCCGGCATCTGGACCAACAACAGTGCGACGCCGCTCGAGCGTCCCGAGCAGCTCGCCGGCAAGACGACGCTGTCGGAAGAGGAGCTGGCGGAGCTGACGCAGCGGATCCGGGAGTTCCGTGACGCCGAGCAGGCCGGCGACCTCCTCGGTGATCGGCTCATCCAGCAGGCGCTCGGGAACGCGGAGTTTCAGGACTTCGACGTCGTCACCGGCAACTACAACGCGTTCTGGCTGGTAGAGCGTCATCTGGACAACCGCACCTCGCTCATCGTCGATCCCCCCGACGGACGCATTCCGGCGTTGACCGAGACCGCGACCGCGCGCAACGCCGAGCGGCGCGCCTACGCCGCCGAGCATCCGTCGGACGGCCCCGAGGATCGCAACCTGGGCGACCGCTGCCTGCACTTCGAGGCACCGCGCATGGGGGCGGGTTACAACAGCTATTTCCAGCTCGTGCAGACGCCGACCCACGTGGCGATCTTCCAGGAGATGGGCCACTTCACCCGGGTGGTCCCGCTCGACGGCCGGCCGCACATAGACGACGGAATCCGGCAGTGGGCCGGCGACGCCCGCGGTCGCTGGGAAGGCGACACGCTCGTCGTCGAAACGATGAACTACTCGCCGCAGGCACGCTTCAGCGGCGCGACCGAGAACCTCCATATCGTGGAGCGCTATACGCGGATCAGCGCTGGCATGCTGCGCCACGAGATCACGCTGAACGACGCCGACACCTGGACGCAGCCGTGGACGGTCGAGCTGCTCCACGAGTCGACCATGGACCCGATCTTCGAGTACGCCTGCCACGAGGGGAACTACTCGATGCCGGGCATCCTCGGCGGCGCGCGTCTCGAGGAGCGGGAAGCAGGCGGACAGTAGCCGCCGCCCGGTCGCCTGCCCGCACAGACCGCATGCAATCGGACTGGCAGCTCCCGAGCGGCGAAGAAGGCGAAAGGGCCTGAACCGCTCATCGTGGGCTCAGCCAGTCCTCGACCGGTGTCAGCAGGAAGGCCTCGATGTCGATGCCGTCGCCGCCCACCAGCAGTTTGCGCATCGGCCCGAACGCCTCCGAGAACGCCGCCATGCCGGGCAGCGTGTCGGGGGCGCGTCCACTCTTGACCTCGATGGCCACCAGCCGGTTGCCGGCCCGCACCACGAAATCCACCTCTCGGTTGCGATCGCGCCAGTAGTACGCCTCGCAGTCGCCCCTGGCGGCAGCGTTGGCGAGATGGGCGCCGACGGCCGACTCCACCAGGCGGCCCCAGAACGCACGAGCCGTCGCGCCTGTTTCAACGTCAGACCCGCCTGTGCCGTAGTCAGCGCCGTATTGAAGACCTGAAGCTTGGGGCTCGACGCCCGCCGTCGCGCCACGCCGCCTGCATACTTCTGCAGCCCGGTCGCCAGACCCGCACCCGAGAGCAGGTCGAGATAGTGAGCCAGCGTGGTCGTGTTGCCGGCATCCTGGAGTTGGCCGACCATCTTGGTGTAGGAGAGGATCTGTCCCGAGTAGGCGCAGGCCAACTCCAACAGCCTGCGCAGCAACGCCGGCTTGTCGACGCGGGACAGCAGGAGCACGTCGCGGGAGATGATCGGCTCGATGAGCGCATCGCGGACATGGCGCGCCCACCGGTCCGGTTGCCGGATGAGAGGCGCCGCACCCGGATAGGCGCCGTAGAAGACGTACTGCTCCAGCGACCAACCGAACGCGGCGCGCATCAACCGAACGCGGCGCGCATTTCCGCGAAGCTCCAGTGCGGCAGGCGCGTCATCTCGAAACGCCCGGCCAGGCTCTCGCCCAGACGCTCGACGAGCAAGGGGGCCGAGCCGAGCACGACGACCCTCAGAGGCCGGCCCGCCCGTGTGTCGGCGTCCCACAAGTACTTGACCGTCTCCGACCAGCCCGTGACCTTCTGCACCCGCCAGGCGACCTCCGCCTGGCGCCCCACGGATGAGCGGCGCCCGCGGACCGCCCCCGCCGAACCCGACGGCGGTCCGCGACGGGCGACGGCCGGCTACTCTTCCAACTCGTCGACGATCACCTGGACGTTGCGCTGCACACCCGCCGCGTTGGGCGCGTCGTAGTGGGCGTAGGCCTCGGGCAGCGACCATCCGGCCGCTATCTCCTCGACCGACTGGCCCTCGGCCCGGCCATCCCGGACCACCTGCAGGAAGTCGCGGTTGAAGGCGGCCCATTCGTTCAGGTCGGCCCAGGTCTTCTGCGTGCTGTGCCCGGTGATGATCGTGTCGATGCCGCTGATGTTGTCGTGGGCGTTCTGCAGCGAGTCGGGAATGTCGACGCCGCTGCCGCCGTTTTCGGCATCCAGGAACGGCACCCGCTGTCCCAGGAAGATGTCGCCGGCATGCAGCGTTCGCAGGGCCGGGAACGCGACCCAGGCGTCGCCCCCCGTATGGCCGCGGCCGAAGTAGTAGAGGTCGACCCGGTCGTCCCCGCTGCCCAGCGACATCCGGTCCGAGAAGGTGACCGTCGGCAATCCGTGACCGTTCGAGTCGCTGAACACGTTCACGGGCGGCTCCGTCCGTCCCGTGTAGGGCCTCATGACCTCCATGTTGGCGTTCGTGGTCTCGTGGGCCACGAACTGCACGGTATCCGCGAAGGCGACGTTGCCGCTCACATGGTCCCCGTGGCTGTGCGTGTTGATGAGCGTCGTCACCGGGTTGTCCGTCAGCTGCCCGATCTGCTCCAGGATCGGGGCGCCCCAGCCCGGGTTCTTCGTATCGACGACGACGACGCCGTCGGTCGTGACGAATACCCCGGTGTTGCCGCCGCCGCCCTGGCCCCTGAGCACGTACAGGTTGTCCTGGAGCTGCTCGACCTCGATCTCCATCGGGCCGTCCTGCGCGACGACGGCCGCGAGCGTGCCCATCCCGATCAACAAAGCAAGAACGATGCTGCGCTTCACGTCATGCCTCCTGACTGACTGACGCGGCCGATGCCGCCGGTCCGAGCCGGCGGCCGCCCGCTCCACGGCCGCGCTCCGCTCCGGGAGCCGACCAGGGCCTAGTGTCCTGCGTGACGAACGTACCCGTCAAGCGGCGAGGTTCCGTCATGGCCCCCTTTTTCTCCGGTCTCGGACGAGCTCGCTCAACGCGTCCCGGTCCAGGGGTTGACGGTCTCGGCGCCGGTGTTCCGGAACTCGCGTTCGTTGCGCGTGACGACGCCCAGTCCGCGGCACACGGCGGTGCCCGCGATCATGGCGTCCGGGAGGTGGTCGTCGAGCGGCTCGCCGCGGCGGCGCTTCTTCTCCAGGATCAGAGCGCAGGCCCCAGCGTCGGCGACGGTCCAGTCCAATACCCGCTCTTCGAACAGGTCGTCGACGATGCCCCGAAAGCGTTCGGCCAAGTCTTCTCGCCGCCGGCCGGGATCGAGTCGGCCGATGCCGTTGAGGACCTCCCAGACGGTAACGGCGGAGAGACCGATCCCCTCGGCCGCAATCCCGTCGAGAAACCGGGCGACCTTCGGTTCCGGAACCGGCCGCATCATCTCGGAGACGACGTTCGCGTCGAGAAGCCAAGCGGTGCGCGCCATCAGGTCTCGCCGTCCTCGGAGAAGGTAACCGGCCGGTAACCGTACCGCCCCGGCAAGGGCAGTTCGACGCCATGCCGCGGCCCGAAATATCGCCGGAACACCGCGGACGGCTTCTGGTGGCCTTCCGACATCTTCCGCTTCTCATGGATGAGGCAGCGCACGTACTCTTCCATGGACACGCCGTGGTGCTCGGCTTCACGCCGGATCCAGGACTTGTCGCCCGGGTCGACGTCGCGGACGGTGATGACGGAACTCGTCTTCAATGCGCTATCTCGTCGGTTCGAAAACCGGTCGATGTCGAATGCTAGCACAAACTGCTGTCGCGGGGGTGGGAGGCCCGGTCGGACGTCGAAGGCGCCGCCGGGATCCGACCCGCCATTCGTCTGGCCGCGCTACTGGGCGAGGCGTATCCGTGGCTCGTCAGAACAGCGACCGGGACTGTCCGCCGTCGACGGTGACGCAGGCCCCGGTGACCCAGCTCGCGCGGGGGGAGGCGAGGAAGGCGACCACGTCGCCGACCTCGTCGGCGCGTCCGAATCGGCCGAACGGTATCTCGCGCCCGACGAAGGCGGCCATGCCCTCGGGGTCGGCCGCCTGCCGCCTGGCCCACGAGCCGCCGGGAAACGAGATCGAGCCGGGGGCCACGCTGTTGACCCGGATGCGGTCGGCGGCGAGCTGGCCGGCGAGGGATTTAGCGAGGCTGATCTCGGCCGCCTTGACCGCGTTGTAGGTCATGCGTCCGCCGGACTCCCGGCCCCAGATCGAGGCGATCATGAGGATGACCCCGCCGCCGCGCGCGCGCAGGTGGGGCACCGCGAGCCGCGAGGCGCGGATGGCCGGGTGCAGGGTCTGGTCGAGCGCCGCCTGCCACTCGGCGTCGGTGGCCTCGGTTATCCCGCCGCCGCCGGCCTTCCCGACGTTGTTGACGAGAATGTCCAGACCGCCGAACGCCTGCACGGCCCCGTCGATGACCCGGGCCACGCCGGCTTCGGTGCTCAAGTCCGCCTCGACCCCGATGACCGTGCCCGCCGCGGCGGCGGCGTCGCGCAGCTCGGCCACGGCGGCGCTCAGCCGCTCGGCGCCGCGGGCGCAGATGCACACCCGCGCGCCTTCGGCAACGAGTGAACGGGCGCTGGCGAAACCCAGTCCGCGGCTCGACCCGGTGATGACGGCGACCTTGCCGTCGAGCTGCAAGTCCATGCTCTGGTTTTCCGGTTCCCGAAACGCCGGTCCAGTCAGAAACGGTCCTGCGAACCGTGGTGCCCCACTACGTTCGGCCGACGATCACGACGAACTCGCCGGAAAGGTTCGAGACGGCCGCCGGCCACGCCACGATTCGAAAGCGGGAACTTGGGCGAAAGCCAAGTGGCACGGCATAATACACCGCAATTCAGATGCTGACCGCTGCCACGCTCGGCATGACCTGCTACGGGTTGTACTCGCTGGGAACCGGCCTGGTCGATCTGCTCGGGGCCTCGCGGCTCGAACTGCTGGCCAACGTCGGATTGATACTGCTGGGCGCCATGCTCGTGCTGGCCGGGCTTCTGGTCCGGGTCGGCCTGCCCGGCAGTCTGGCCCTGGCCCTGGCCGCGCTCTTCGGGCTGCAGTCGCTCGCGCTCCACAACGCCGGGCACCTGTACGGGCAGATCGCGCCCGAACCCCAAATCGCCCGCGCCCTGTTCGGGGCATTCCTCGTCGCCCTGGCCTACTTCGGCCGGAGCGACGATTCACCGTAGCGGCGTTGGTTGGGCGGTAAGCGCGAAGCCGCAAGCGAGAACCCCGGTTCTCACCAGCCGGGGTTGCGGCCGGGGGGACGCGGGCTGCCGGCGGTCAGGCGCATCCGCTGGTGGCGCCGCAGTTGACGCACTTGTAGCAGCTTCCGTTGCGAATCATGATGGCGCCGCAGGTGGAGCACGATGGCGCATCCTGGTCGTTCTGGATCGCGAACGGCGCTCCCCGGCTGCCCGTTCTCGTCTCTGCGCCCGCGAGCTCCGCCGGCTGCTCGTTCGGGACGCCGGACACCGTTTCGGCACCGCGCGGATCTGCGGCCGCCTCGGCGCCCGCCGGCACGTTCACGCCCGCGTGGTACTGCGCCTCCGCGGACAGGAACTTCGTGGCCATCCAGCGGAAGATGTAGTCGACGATCGACTTGGCGAACGCGACGTCCCGGTTCCTGGTCCGTCCCGACGGCTCGAACCGCACGTGACTGAACTTGTCGACCAGCACCTGCAGCGGCACCCCGTACTGCAGCGCATAGGACACCGCCTGGGCGAAGGCGTCGGCGAAACCGGAGATGGTGGAGCCCTCCTTGGCCATCACCAGGAAGATCTCTCCCGGCGTACCGTCCTCGAAGAGGCCGACGGTGATGTACCCCTCGTGCCCGCCGATGTCGAACTTGTGGGTGATGGCCTGACGCTCGTCCGGAAGGCGGCGGCGAGCCGGCCCCGCACTGTCCGGCGCGGCCTCGGAGACCGCGGGCAGGCTCGTCCGGGTGGTGTTCAACGGCTGCGTGCGCTTGCTGCCGTCGCGATAGATGGACACCGCCTTCGTGCCGAGGCGCCAGGCATCGAGATACGCCTGCTCGACCTCCTCGACCGTCGCATCGGGCGGCACGTTGATCGTCTTCGAGATGGCTCCGGAGATGAACGGCTGCACCGCCCCGATCATCTTGATGTGTCCCATGTGGTGGATCGCCCGGCTTCCGCGGGCCGGCTTGAAGGCGCAATCGAAGACCGGCAGGTGCCCCGGCTGGAGTGGCGGCGCGTCTTCGATCGTCTCGTGCTGGTCGATGTGCGCCACGATGGCATCGACTTCCGGCCCGTCGTACCCCAGGTTGCGCAAGGCCATCGGGACGGTCGTGTTCACGATCTTCATCAATCCGCCGTCCACGAGCTTCTTGTACTTGACGAGGGCGATATCGGGCTCGACGCCGGTCGTGTCGCAGTCCATCATGAACCCGATCGTGCCGGTGGGCGCCAGCACCGTGGCCTGCGCATTGCGATAGCCATGGACCTCGCCCAGCTCGACGGCGTCGTCCCAGGATCGGGTCGCGGCCGCGAACAACGGTCCGGGGACGCGCTCGGAGTCGATCCCCCGCAACGCATCGCGATGCTTGTGCATCACCCGGAGAAACGGCTCGCGGTTGGCCTCGTACCCCGCGAACGGGCCGTCGTGGTCGCGGGCGATGCGGGCCGACTGGGCGTAGGCCTCGCCGGTCATTAGCGCGGTGAGCGCGGCGGCCCAGTTGCGTCCCTCGTCGCTGTCGTAGGGAATGCCCCGGGACATCAGCAACGCGCCGAGGTTGGCGTAGCCCAGACCGAGCGGACGATAGTCGCGGCTGTTGCGGGCTATCGCCTCCGTCGGATAGCTGGCGTTGCCCACGATGATCTCCTGCGCGGTGATCAGCGTTCTGACCGCGGCCTCGAAGGCGGGGGCGTCGAATTCCCCTCCCTCGTCCAGGAACCTCATCAGGTTGAGAGACGCCAGATTGCACGCGGAGTCGTCCAGGAACATGTACTCCGAGCAGGGGTTCGAGGCCTTGATGCGGTCGGTGTTCGGACAGGTATGCCAGTCGTTGATGGTCGTATCGAACTGCATCCCGGGGTCGCCGCAGACATGCGTGCCATCCGCGATGAGGCCGAGCAGCTCACGGGCCCGGTGGGTCGACATGACCTGGCCGTCGGTGACCGCCCGGGTGTGCCACGGCTCGTCGTCCACGACCGCGCGCATGAAGTCGTCGGGCACCCGCACGCTGTTGTTCGAGTTCTGGAAGAACACGGACGAGTACGCGGTGCCGGTGAACGATCCGTCGTACCCGGCATCGATCAGGGCCCACGCCTTGCGCTCCTCCTCCACCTTGCAGTTGATGAACTCGACGATATCGGGATGATCGACGTTCAGCACCACCATCTTCGCGGCCCGTCTCGTCTTCCCGCCCGACTTGATGACCCCGGCGAACGCGTCGTATCCCTTCATGAAGGAGACCGGTCCCGAGGCGGTTCCGCCGCCGCCCAACAGCTCGCGCGACGACCGGATCGACGACAGGTTCGTGCCGGTCCCGGACCCGAACTTGAACAGCATCCCCTCGGTCCTGGCCAGAGTCAGAATCGACTCCATGGTGTCGTCGACCGAGTTGATGAAGCAGGCGGAGCACTGGGGTTTCTTCTCGAACCCGCAATTGAACCAGACCGGACTGTTGAACGCCGCCTTCTGGAAGACCAGGAGATGTTTCAGATCGTCGCTGAACGCCCGCAGATCGGCGTCGCCGGCGAAGTAGCGCTGATCGCGGGCCCACCCGGTGATCGTCTCGACCACCCGCCCGATGAGCTGCTTGACGCTCCGCTCGCGGTCCGGCGTGCCCAGCACGCCGCGGAAGTACTTCGACACCACGATGTTCGTGGCCTGCTGCGACCAGAACGCGGGAATCTCCACATCGCGCTGCTCGAAGACCACCTCGCCCTGCTCGTTGCCGATGACCGCGCTCCTCGACTCCCACTCGATCTCGTCGAACGGATCGGATCCTGCGCGCGAGAAGTACCGCGGGAACTCCAGGCCCTGGCGCTCGGCCGGTGACGGCTGTAGGTCCACCTGCGGCGCAACCGCCTCGGGTTCTCGAACGACGCTTCTCTGCATCTTGCAAATCCTCCGAATCTGGATAACTCCACCGAATCTGGCAACTCCGGCGACGCGTTTCGGGCGACGGAACTGGCTACATGTTGGATTGGTCCAGAACACTAGCACAACATCTTGTATCGATAAAGCACAAACCGGCTTGTGATAGAGTCCGGGTCATGTCGAGCGAGGAGCCGTCCGGGAATCCTCCGGCAGGCGTCGAGGCGGCGTCGAATCCGGACGACATCGCCGCCGGCGAGCCGCGGCCTCTCGACCCGGCCGAGTTGGGAAGCCCCGGGCCTTCGATCGAGGAAAGCGGGCCGCCGTCCGAGGCGGGCGGACCGCCGTCACCGCCGGTGTTCGGCACGCGTCTCAGGGCCGCCGGCGAAGTGATCCTCTGTTCCGGATTCCCCACCCAGTTGACCCTCGTCGTGCTGCTCGGCATGCTGGGAGCGGGGCCGACCGACGGCGCCGGCGAGCTCTCGCTGGCCTACGTCGTAACCTTGTCGCTGGTCGATGCGGCGCTGATTCTGTCGCTGGTCTGGTTCCTGATGCGGGCCCACGGCGAAAATCCCATCGCCACCATGGTGGGCCGGCGGCCGATCCGGTCGGAAGTGCTGCTCGGACTGGCCCTCGTGCCGGCGGCGCTGCTGCTGGTCGCGGTGGCGTTCACGATCCTGTCCAGTGTCGCCCCCGAGCTGCGCAACGTCCCCGAGAATCCCCTCGAAGCGCTCATCAGCTCGCCTGCGGCCGCCATGACGTTCGCCGGGGTCACGGTCGTGGCCGGCGGCCTGCGGGAAGAGGTGCAGCGGGCCTTCATCCTGCATCGCTTCCAGCAGCACCTCGGCGGCGCCGCGGTCGGACTGGTGGTGTTCAGCGTGGCGTTCGGTCTGGGCCACCTCGTGCAGGGCCGGGACGCCGCTATCATCACCGGTCTGCTGGGCGCCCTGTGGGGCGTGCTCTACCTGGTCCGGGGCAGCATGGTGGCGCCGTTCGTCTGTCATGCCGCCTTCAACGCGACGGAGGTGCTCATCGCCTACGTCGGAGGCGGCGGATAGGGACTCTGGAAGGTCGTCGGGCGGGAAGTGGAGCTGCGAGGCGAGAGTTCCGGGCTGGATTCCGCCCTCGCCTCGACGCGGGCCATTCCAGCCAGCGGGAACACCGGGCCGCAGGCTGGTTTCAGGTCAGGGCGCGACCCGGATCACCGCCCCGCGGGCCAGCAGCGAGGCCAGCCAGTCGTCGATCAGCGCCTGCCGAGCCGCCGACGCGGCCTCGCTCGACCGCGCTGGCGGCGGGAAACGCCGCGCCAGGTAGCGCTCGATGCGCAGATCGTCCTGCACGACCTGCTCCAGGGCCGGCGTGGTGTATCCCGCCGCGGCGAGCGCCGCCTCGAGCGCGGGCCGGCCACCGACGCGCTGAACGATCCCCCGCATACGGGCATCGACCTCGCCCGGGGCGGGTTCCTCCACGACGTAGCGCGCCGCCTCCTCCAGAATCAGCCGGCGTTCGATCAACCGCTCCAGCGCCGGCGGAACCGGGTCGACCGCCGAGGACGGATCCACCAGCCCCGCGTCCAGAAACAGGCGCACGTCCGAGAGCAGAATGACCTGCCCCTGCACGACGGCCAGAATGCGGTCGAGGAGCTGCTGCGCCTCCGTCGGCCGCTCGACGCCGCTCGCCGGGCGCGAGCCGCCGCTCGCGGCCAGTGCGCCCATCAGTGCGCACAGCCACACGAGTCTCGGTGCAACGCGGGGTTCCACCACGGGCTCCTAGAAGGCCTGTCCGATGCTGAGGTGCAACGCGGTGAGCCGCTCCCGCTCGCCTGCGAACTCCTGCCGATCGAGCTTGAACCCGAGGTCGACCCGGATCGGACCGAGCGGCGAAAGATAGCGCACCCCGAAGCCGGCCGCCGCGCGGATGCGGCGGAGGTCGAAGTTGCTCACCCGGTCGATCACGTTGCCGGCATCGAGGAAACCCACCACCTGGAGCGGTCCGAAGACCGGCACCCGCAGCTCCGAGTTCAGCACGATCATCGCGTTTCCCCCGGTCGGAAAGCCGTTGGCGCCGATGGTCGATTCGTCCCCGAGCCGGTCGAGGGCGAACCCCCGGACGGTGGAGTCCCCGCCGGCGAAGAACCGCTCGCTCGCGGGCAGGGTGTGGACGAAGGTCAACTGGGCCACCTCCCGGAGTTCCGGTATTCCGGCGTCGGTCAGCACCAGTGTAGACGCCTGCAGAAACGTGGCCGTGAAGCTCCGGGCGAGCCCCAGGCGCGCGCCGGCCGCGAAGACCGCCTCGCCGGGCATCTGGCGATACAGGAACCCCTGCAGAACGGTCTTGGCATACCCCACCCCCGAGCCGATCCGGCGGGACGCCGCCTCGACCTCGACCGCCAGCAGGGTGCCCTCCGCCGGCTCCAGCGGATCCGTCCGCGTGTCCCGCACCAGCCCGGCCGAGAAGGTCGAGAGGGTCACCGCCGGAAACAACCGGTCGACGAGGGGGCGGTCTTCGGCCTGCAGCTGCTCGTTGGCGATCCGGTTCACGCCGTAGGTATAGCCCACCTGGCCGGTCATCGTGGACCCGATCACCCGCCGGAACTCGGTGTTCACGCCTCGGCTGATGAGATCGAAGCTCGGACGGATCACCTGCTCGGCGAATCCCGACAGGAAGAGGTCGCCGGACTGCCCAAACACGCGGGGCTCGCGGTAGTTCACCAGGAACCGATACTCGTTGAAACCCAGGTCGGTCCGGGAGACCTCGCCGGGGGCGCCCTGCGGCCACAGGCTGGCCCGGGTGTACAGATCGATGGACCGGTTCTTGCCCAACAGGTTGCGCCGGCCGATCTCGAAGAACCCGCGGGGGGCGAACTCCAACTGCTCGGTCGCGGCGCCGCTGGCGGCGGCGCGCAGCCGCTGACTCGCCTCGAGCCCGCCCCCGTACCCGATGCGCGTCGCCGGAGCCTCCTCGACCATCACCACGACGTCGCGGCGGTGCGCCCCACCGTGGCTGAACTCACGGAGCTCGATACGCCGGAAGATACCCAACGCGGTCAGGCCTCTCCGTGTCTCGTCGATCTCGTCCCGGCCCAGCGGCTCACCGGGATGCAGGGCCAGCTCGCGCCGGATGGTCGAGGCGGAGATCTGCCGATTGCCCACCACCAGCACGTGATCCACGAAGACCTGAGGTCCCTCGCGCACGAGAAACGTGACGTCGGCGGTCTCGCCGGACGCGTCGAACCGCGGCTCGACGTCCACCTGGGCCGTTTCGTACCCCTCGTTGAGATAGCGCAGCAGGATCGTCGACGCGGCAACCCGGGCCTGCGGACCATGGAAGGGTATGCCCGGCCGCACTTCGACGGCGGCGGCGAGCTCGGCCTCGCTGAACGCGGTCACGCCGTCGAACGAGACGGCGCCGACCGTCGTCGCGGGCCCCTCGACCACCTCGACGAGCAGACGCACCGGCACCACGGGCTCGCCGCCGGCGGTCGGCGGAGCCGTCTCGACGAGCTCGGGCCGCACCTCGACGCCCCGGTAGCCGAGCTGCTCGTAGGTCGCCTGCACGGCGGCCGCTCCCGTCTCCACGCTGGCCATGACCAGCGGCGCCCCCGCCGTGACGTCGAAGAGATCGGCCAGCTCCGCCGCCGGCAGGGCCCGATGGCCGGTGAACTCGACCTCGTCGACGACGTGCCGCGCTCCCCGTTCCACGGAGAACACGATCGAGAGCTGATCCGGCTCCTCCAGCCGGCGGTGAATCACCCGGGCGTCGCGATAGCCGAGCTCCCGCAGGTGGGTCCTGATGCGCAGGCTGGAATCTTCGAGCAGGTCCTCGTCGATCGATCCCTCCCGGGCGATGGGAACGAGCTCGTCCACGCGCGCGTCGGGCACCGGGTCCCCCTCCAACCGGATGGCGACCTGGGACCCGGACCGGATGTCCAGCTCGAGCGACACCGCCAGCCCGTCCGGGCTCGGCGTGACCGCATGGGAGTAGCGCGCCGCGTAGAACCGCCGGGACCGGACTTCGTCCTCGTACTCGACGAGCCGCCGACCGAGCTCCATCGGGTCGTAGACGGCCCCCTCCTGGAGATCGAGCCGGTTCAGCACGCCGGCTCGTTGGGCGGGCTCGACCCCGAGAACGTCGATACTCTCGATGCGCGCAGCCGGTCCCGGGTCGACCTCGATGATCAGCCGGCCGTCCGGCGCCGGCGGCTGCGGCGTGATGCGCGCGGCGAACCGGCCGGCGTCGCGATAGTATTCGTCGAGGAGGGCCGCGACGGCGCCGACCCGTTCGGGGGCCACCGCGCTTCCCACCCGGCGCCGGACGAGATCGGCCGCCTCCTCCTCCGGCCGGCCGAGGGCGTCGCGCACCTCGACCCCGCCAGCCCCCCGGAAAGACACCAGGTCGTACCGCAGGCTGACCCCCCGCGGCGCCTCGGAGGCGCTGGCGCGAACGTCGACGAAGTCGCCCAGGCTGAACAGGTGGGCGAGGCTCTCGCGCACCTGCCGCATCGACAACGGCTGGCCGGGGCGGGTTTCGATGAAGTCGAGCAGGGAGGGCTCGTCGAGGGACCGCCCGTCACGGAACAGCCGCACGTCCACGACAGTCCGCCCGGCGAGCGTGCCGGGGTCGGCGGCGGCGGCGGGCGACGCGGCGAGCACCAGCAGGGTCCCCACCGCGCCGGCGATGGAGACACGGTTCAAAATGCATGCCTCACGCGAAAATCCAGGGCGTAGGTGCGATCTTCGTTCTGCGACAGAATCCACGACAGCCGGTCGGACTGGTCATGCTCGAGGACGACGATGAGATCGCGGTTCGCACCGCTGATCGCCCGCGAGAGCGTGACGTGGGTGCGATCGGATATCCGCTTGCCGATGAGCATCCGCGCCGTCGGGTTGAGCGCCGCCGACTGCTGGGAGGACGGGTCGCCGCCGAGGGACGGCGTGATCTGGAACGTGTCGACCCCGAACGAGTCCTCGACCACGCGGCCGACGCTGGAGGACAAGGGGCTGGTCAGCAGACGCGCGGCGCCGGCCTGAATCCGCTGCTGCTGGGCCAGCTCGGGCGAGCGCGCGGCCCGCAGATCGGCGCTCCGGGGGTCCCTGGTGTCGCCGAGCAGCAGCGAAAGGACGTCAACCTCCGGCAGGGGCGGGTCCGAGGACAACGTGGGAACCAACCCGTCCGGGGTGCCCGTCGCCCGCACCATGACCCGATACGTCTGACCCGGCACCCGAATGTCGGTCTCGACCTCGATGTCGACGAACGGTTCGATGCGCGTCAGGTTGGCGAACCCGATCGTCCCGTGGTTCAACCGGTACCGGTTGCCCTCGAAGAACGCGGTGCCCCGTTCGAGCTCGACCGCCCCCAGCAGCACCGGCTGGTCGAAGGTCCCCTGCAGGGTCAGCTCGGCGCTCGACACGATGCGGGCGAGGTTGTTGTCGATCCGCAGACTCGACGGCGCGTCGATCCGGACGTCGAATTGCAGCGGCGGCCCCGTCTCCGACGCCGGGGGGTCGCCGCCCGCGCTCTCGCCGCCGCCGAGCAACCCGGTCGCCTCCTCGAGCCCGGCGAGGAGAACCGCGTCGTGCACGTTGACGGTGCCCGCGAGGGTCGGCCGGCCCGGCGGACCGCGCAGCACCAGATCGGTGTCGACGTTCGATCGGAATCCCGCCGGAAACCGCAACTGCATGTCCCGGCCGGTCGCGGTGATCCCCAGCTCGCCGAGCTCGAACCCGTCGACGCCCGCGCGCCCGCCGAGCTGGACCGGACCGGATCCCATCGACGCGACCAGCTCGTCGAACCGGATGCCCCCGCGCTCGAAGACGATTCGGCCGTTGATCTCCTCGAGCGCGTGCGGCAGCGAGGTGTGCCGGATGCGTCCGTTCCGCACCGCCGCCTGCCCCGTCAGCACCGGCCGCCGCACCATCCCGGAGATCTCGGCGTCCACCACGGCCGAGCCCGACCCCCGCAGATTCTGGAACATCCCCTGCAGGATATCCAGGTTGGCGTTGCCATCCACGCCGACCGAGACCTCGTCGGCGGCCAGATCCACCACCCCCGCGAGATCGAGGGCGGTGCCCACGCCGGCCAGACGCAGCCGATCGATACCGATGACCCGCCGGTCGAGCGTCAGCCGGATGGGGCCTTCGTTTCGAATCTCGTAGTCCAGCAGGCTCGCGTCCATCCGTTGGATGGTGGCCGTCGCATCCAGGCGGTCCCAGTTCCGCAACGGGCCGGCGACGTCCAGCGATCCGCTCAACACCGCTCTCGTGTAAGGGGACCATTCGGGCACGAACATGCGGACATAGGGGTCGAGGGACCAGTCCGCGACCCGCAACGAGATATCGGCATCCTGCGCCCCGGCGAGGCTCACGCGCCCGGCGGCGGAGAACGCGACGGTCGAGGACGCCCCCTCGAGATCGAGCCGGACCTCCCCGTCCCGAATATCGAGCTGCCCGGTGATGTGTCCGACCTCCTCGTCCCCGATGTGCAGATCGCTGACGGTGGCGCGGACCGCATAGCGGGGGTTGTCGAGGACCCCGACCCCGGAGGCGATGCCGGCGATGGTGCCGGACGGCGGCCGCGGCAACGCGGGCAGGAACGCCAGCGAGCCGACGTCGACGCCGCGGGCGTCCAGATTGAACGAATAGGAGGCGTCCCACTCGATGAACGCGGCCCCTGTCGCCGAGCCCGCGCCCTTCCGGATGTCGAGTGCGTTCAACCGCACCCCGCTGCCCTCGAAACGGAGGTCGGCGGTCGCGGAGTCGAACGGTTCGCCGTAGGCGGTCGGCCGATCGAGCCGCAACCGCCCTACCCCGAACAAACGCCGATAGGCCCCGTAGAGCCGCATCTCACCGGTGGCCGGTCCCTCGATGAGATAGCCGTCCCGAAGCCCGAACGCGGCCCGGATGCTCGCCGCGGGAAACGACTCGAGCCGCACGACCGCGTTCATTTCCTCGCCGCCGTCGTTCCGGGGCCACGCCAGCGAGAACTGCCCGTCGAGCGTGAGCGCGCTGCCGCCGCGGCGAAAGTCTCCGCCGATGACATCCAGATACCCGTTCTCGACCACGAACTCGCCGCGGCCGGTGCCCCAGTCGACGTTCCAGGCCCGCACCTCCTCGCCGGCGAAAACAGCTTCGACACGCGGCGACGCGAGGTCCCCGACCAGAGCGCCGTCGAGGGTCCCGTAGCCATCGACCGGGAACGGACGGGTCGGGGTCCCGACCGCGGTCATGACCGCGGCCATCAACCGGTCGCTCTCCTGCCAGTTCGAGCTCGACACGTCGAAGGTAATCCGGGTGTCCGCGCCCCAGGCGGTGCGTCCCCCGAACACGATGTGGGTCGATGGAGTGGCCAGGTATCCCGTGCCCAGATCCAGCCCCTCGCTGGCCGCCCGGTACTCGACCTGCCCGCCGAGCCGGAACGTCCGGGTCGTCAGATCGGGCGGCTCCTCCCGCCGGGCGGCCGCCGCCGCCGCCGCACCGGGGCCAGGCTCGGCGCCGGCAAGCTGCATCCCCGCCGGCGGATCGAGCCGGATGGC
Organism: Vicinamibacterales bacterium; assembly: GCA_965206705.1. Taxonomy (GTDB): domain Bacteria; phylum Acidobacteriota; class Vicinamibacteria; order Vicinamibacterales; family UBA8438; genus JAJEEA01. The sequence goes on from CBDBKJ010000006.1 coordinate 1,025,399, forward strand.
GCCATCGCTCCGAAAGTCCGCGAAGCTGCCGATCGGCCAGTCGAGACGATTCCGGCCGGACGCGCGGCCCACCGGCTGCATTCCGCGCACCTCCAGGGCCCGGGCGAACGGCGCGAGCCCGATGCCCTCGTACCGGACATCGAACGTCGCCTGACCGGGCTCGCTCGCCCCCAGGGGCGCCATCGAGAAGTCGAACTCCGCCTTTCCACCATAGGGCGTCGCCTCGGCGTTGGTGATCTCGAACCCGTCGTGCCGCCACACCAGATCGCCGGCCAACGCCGGGAACCGCAACGGGTCGATGCCCGCCACCTCGCTCGTGAACGATCCCCGGAGGTCGTGGCCCCCCTCGAACTTGTGGAACGTGCCGCTGAAGTGTCCGAAGCCAGAGGCGGTGAAGTTGTCGCGGGCGAAGAAGATCTCCCGCATGCGGGCGAGGTCGATGTCCGATTCGAGCGTGTAGGACATCTCGGGAAAGTTCGCGAGGTCGACGTCCCCTTCGAGGCGGGTCGTCGCGCCGTCGGTCTCGAGGTCGATCCGGGTCAGCCGGACGTCGGCGCCGTCGAGCAGGAAATCGGTCTCCAGTCCGACCCCCATCGGCTCGAAGTCGCCGATCTGCACGATGCCGCCCGACGAGGCGGCATGACCGCGGTAATCGAGGACCTTGGTGATCGTGAGGTCCATGTCCGGCAGGCTGACGCTCCAGTCCGAGCCGTGGTCCTCGAAGCGAAAGTCGCCCTGGGATGCGTTCAGGTACTGCAGGGTGGTCACGAACCGACGCCCGGCCTCCGCGTCCGCCTCGACCGGGCCCGGGCGCACGGGCTCCTCATCCTCGCGGGCGGGCTCCCCGGACACCCCGGCGGCGGTCTCCGAAACCGACTGGCGCACGAAGGCGGGGAAGCTCTGGCGGCCGTCGGGAAACGACTCGGCCAGCATCCGCCAGTTCCGCATGTACACGGCATCGGCGAGGAACTCGCCGTGGAGCAGCGCCGGCCAGACCACCGACAGGGTGATCTCCCCGGCGGTGAGAAAGGGCCTGTCGCCGGGGTGCAGCCCCCCGATGGTCAGGTCCTCGACGACGAACTGGCCGCGCAGCAGGTAGATGCCGACCCCGCCGATGCTGACGTCGCGCTCGAGATAGTTGCCCAACGCCTGCTCCGCCCTTGCACGGACGGCCGGACCGAGGTCGATGGTCACCACCGCGACGAGGGCCACCGCGACGAGGACGGCGGCCGCCGCGATGCCCCGGCGCGCATACCGGCGAGACCACAACGCCGTCCAGGCGAGCCCGCGCCTGCGGGGCGGGGTCTTCGGCCGCGGAGGCGGCGCCGGCTGCGCGGCCGTATCCGAGTCCTCCGGCGGCGCCGGGGTACCGGCCCGCCCACCGTCGCCCTGCGGCTCCGCTTCGCGCCCGACCACTTTCGCGGGAGTCTGCAGATCTCCTGCGAGCAGGCCGGCCCGGGAATCGTCGCTCGGCGGCTCCGCTTTCCCCTCGACCGGCCCCACTGGAGGCTGCGGGCGGCCAAGGCCCAGGCTAGTCACCCGCGCCCTCCGCGGTCAGGGTGACCATCACGGCGCCGGCCTCCACGGAATCGCCGGGGGCCGCCCGCACGTCGGACACCACGCCAGCCGCCGGCGCCGCGACCTCGTTCTCCATCTTCATCGCCTCGACCACCGCGAGCCCCTGCCCCGCGGCGACCCGATCTCCCGACTCGACGAGCACCCGAACGACACGGCCGGGCATCGGCGCCGCGACCGCGTGGTCGCCGCCTTCCTGCGCCGCGGCGGCGCGGCGGCGCCGGCGCCCATCCGACACGCGGGCCCGGATCTGCCGCCCTTCGAGACCCACGACCCAGTCTCCCGGGGCGGGCTCGTCGCCGCGAACCTCGCGGCTCGCCCGGCCGGACGCCAGCAGAATCATCGAGAGGCGTCCCGGGCCCACCGCCGACACGTCCACTTCACGGGTCGTGTCGTCCCAGTGCAGCGCCAGCCGGACGCCGGGACCGTCCGTCCCGATCGGTTCGACGGTGACCAGCCGTTCCCGGCCGGCCACCTCGACGCGCAATCGCACCGGGACCTGCAATCGCACCGGGCCGCGACCGGTCGCCGTCATCGCCGCAACCCGTCGAGCCGGGCCGCACGACGCCACGGCGTGGCCCCCGCCGATTCCCCGCCGGCGGGTCGATCCGCGCCGGACAGGCACGTCAACAGCGCCGCCGCCATGACCGCCAGATCGGCGTCCGCGTCGGGCAGCTCGGAGAACGATAGCCCCCGGCGCTCGCTCAGCACCCGGTCGAGATAGGCGGTGTCGAAGCCGCCGTCGGCGAACGCGTCCTGACCGAGAATCCACAGCAACGCCGGGATCGCGGTGGTAATGCCGCCGATCTCGTATTCCCGCAATGCGCGCTTCAGGCGGGCGATGGCCGCGGTACGATCCGGCGCCCAGGCAACCACCTTGGAAATCATCGAATCGTAGAAGACCGGGACCGTGAAGCCGGCCTCGACGCCGCTGTCGTCCCGCACCCCGGGACCGGACGGACTCCGCAGGAACGTGATGCGGCCCGGCGCCGGCATGAACCCCGCGTCCGGGTCTTCGGCATAGACCCGCGCCTCGATCGCGTGCCCCCGCGGCGAGAGGGCCCGCCCGCGGTCCAGGGTCAGCCGCTCGCCACGGGCGATCCGGATCTGCCATTGCACGAGGTCCACCCCCGTCACCATCTCGGTGACCGGGTGCTCGACCTGGAGCCGCGTGTTCATCTCCAGGAAATAGAAACGGCCCTCCGCGTCCAGCAGGAACTCGAGGGTGCCGGCGTTGGTGTATCGCACCGCCGAGCACAGGGCCACCGCGGCATCGGCCAGATCCGCCCGGATCGACTCGGTGACCGCGACCGACGGCGATTCCTCGATAACCTTCTGGTGCCGCCGCTGGATCGAGCATTCGCGCTCGACGAACGGCACCACCGCGCCGTGCTCGTCGCCCAGCACCTGGACCTCGATATGACGCGCGCGCTCCACGAGGCGTTCGAAGTAGACCGCCGACTCGCCGAAGGCCGCGCCCGCCTCGGACCGCGCACTCTCGACCGCGGCCGGCACCCCGTCGGGACCGGAGACACGGCGCATCCCCCGCCCCCCGCCGCCGGCCACCGCCTTGATGAAGAGCGGATAGCCGACCCCGTCGGCCCGCGCGCGCAACTCGGCCTCGGACAAGGAGTCGGTCAGCGCCTCGGTGCCGGGCACCACCGGCACCCCGGCGTCGATGGCCGCGCGCCGGGCCGCCGTCTTCCCCCCCATCGTCTCGATGACGCCGGCATCCGGTCCGATGAACACCAGCCCCGCCTCGCGGCAGGCGCGGGCGAACGCCGCGTTCTCGGCGAGGAATCCGTAGCCCGGATGCACGGCCGTCGCCCCGGCCTCGGTGGCCGCGGCCAGCACCCGCTCGATGTCGAGGTAGCTCTCGGCGGCCGGACTGGGCCCGATGGCGACCGCCTCGTCGGCATGGCGGACATGGGGCGCCGTCCGGTCGCATTCCGAGTACACGGCGACCGACGGGACGCTCATCTCGCGACAGGCCCGCAGGATGCGGACGGCGATCTCGCCTCGATTGGCGACCAGAATCTTCATGTCACGGTGCGCTGCCTGCCGGACCGGATTTCCACCGGGGGTGACCGGCGGCCGCCCGCGCCGGCATGCATCGCCGTCAGCCCGTGGTGAACGTCCCGCGCCGCACCGAGACAGGGGGCGACACGGCTGACGAGGCGCGACGTGGGAGCAGGAGGCAGCCTCCTGCTCCCAGTGTATGCCAATCTCGCGCGAGTTCCCAAGCTTCGACGAGGACAATACGTCGGGAGGTCGAGTGCGGCGGGGCCTTCTGTTGCGGGCTGCCCCGAAACAGGGATTCCATCCACTCGAATGCCCCATGTCGTGGGGCACGTGGACTGCTAGAATGCAGCTGAGATTCCGGTTCCGTGACCGATGCCTCAGGATGCCCTTCCGGATCGTTCCGTACGGGGAACGGCACCCCGCCGCGCCCCGTCAGACCGCCCGCGGAGGCGGCTTCGCGACCCGCTCGTGGTCTTCCTCCTGCTGGGGGCCGGCGCGTTCGCGCTCGATCGTTGGGTGGACAGCGGCGAGGGGGAGCGCCGCGTGACCGAGGTGACCGGGGACAGGGTCGAGCGGCTCCGCGCGCGCTGGATGGCGCAGTGGGGCCGGCCGCCGACCGCGCCGGAGCTGGAGGGGTTGGTCGAGGGGGCCATCGACGAGGAGATCCTCTATCGCGAGGCGCAGCGGCTGGGTCTCGACCGCGAGGACGCCATCGTGCGGCGGCGGCTCGCCCAGAAGCTGACGTTCATCCTGGAGGACGCGGGCGGCCCGGCGGCGACCTCGGCGGCGGAGGTCGAGGAGTACTTCGCGCGGCACGCCGAGCGCTACCGTCGGCCGCGGCGGACGACCTTCGACCACGTGTTCCTGTCGGCAGATCGCAGGACCGACCCGGCCGGTGACGCGGCCACTCTGCTTCGCGGGATGGCCGCCGACGACGGCGGCTGGAAGCGGCTCGGCGACCCCTTCATGTTGGCGCGGACGTTCGCCGACAGAACGGACTCGGACATCGCGGGGTTGTTCGGCACCGGGTTCGCGTCTGCGGTGTCCGCACTCCCGACCGGCGGATGGAGCGGGCCGGTCGAGTCGACGTACGGCATGCACCTGGTCCGGGTGCGCGACCGGACGCCGGCTCGCGCGCCGCGGCTTGGCGAGCTTCGGGATCGGGTCGCAGCCGATCTGCGCGAGGAGCGGCGGCGCGAGCTGGGCTTGGCCGCCTACCGGGCGCTGCGGGACGACTACGAGGTGCGGCTGCCGGCGGTGAACGGCGAGGGGTCCGCGCGAAACTAGCAGCGTTGCAGAACCCCGCGTCGCGGGGATAGCGGCGCGGCCGGGCCTCCCTCTGACGAGGCGTCGAAGAGGTAGCACGCCAGGCGCATCGGTGACCGCGGACTGAACACAGTCGGCGGAGCGGCACGGCTCGGAGGGACCATGCAATCAGGCCGGAGGCATCGCCGGTCGGCTGCAGCGGGACCTGTTCCACCAGGCTGCAAGACGCGTCCCTCGGGCGCGCAGGAGACTGTCAGCATGACGGCACTACGACTGCTCGCGGCCTGCCTCTTGGCCCTCGTCGCCATCGCTTGCACGCCGGCCGGCGACCCCGAGCCGCCGACATCGCCGGCAGGACGCGTCGTCCAGGAATGGAGCCCGCCGAGCGCGCCCGCGCAAGCGGCCAATTTGGTCCCGCGGGAGCCGTGCGCGCACCACGACCCCCTCCGCCAGGCGTTCTTCGGCGACCTGCACACCCACACAGCGTTCTCGCTCGACGCCCTGGGGCGCGGCGGGTTCCAGACGCCCGACGACGCCTACCGCTTCGCGCAGGGCGAGGAGATCGGCCTGAGCCCGGTCGACGAGGAAGGCCGGCCGACCCGCACCGCCCGGTTGGCCCGGCCCCTCGATTTCGCCGCGGTGACCGACCACTCCGAGTGGCTGGGCGAGGTCGCGGCGTGCACCGACCCGTCCTCCCCCGTCTACGACACGCCTGCCTGCCGCGGCCTGCGGCCGGGCGGCGCCGCCGAGGAGCGCGCGGCATGGCAGGCGGACCGGCAGGCCGGCCGGGGCCCGGCCGTCTGCGGCGAGGACGGCAGCCGGTGCCGCGACGGTCTCCTCACCGCCTGGGAGGCGACCCGGGCGGCGGCCGAGCGCTACTACGACCGCTCGAGCGACTGCTCGTTCACGACGTTCCACGCCTGGGAGTACACCCGGGCGCCGGGCCGCTCCAAGGTGCACCGCAACGTCATCCTGCGCAACGAGATCGCGCCCGAGCTGCCCATCTCCTGGATCGACGCCGACCAGCCGCGCGACCTCTGGACCCGCCTCAAGGCGCGCTGCAACGACACCGGCACCGGCTGCGAGGCCCTGACCATCCCCCACAACCCCAACATCTCGAACGGCCAGATGTTCACCCTCGACTGGGGCGGGCTGCCCCTCGACGAGCAGCGGGCGCGCGCCGCGCTGCGGTCCGAGATGGAGCCGCTGGTGGAGGTGATGCAGGCCAAGGGCGAGTCCGAGTGCCGTCGCGGCATGTGGAACGTGGTCGGCGGCGAGGACGAGCTGTGCGACTTCGAGAAGGTGCGCTACATCGACGGCCAGCGCCCGCCCGACTGCGAGGACGGCACCGGGGTCGGGGGGCTGCGCGGCGAGGGCTGCCAGTCGCGGCTCGACTTCGTGAGGTACGCCCTCATCGAGGGCATCGCGCAGGAAGAACGGCTCGGCATCAACCCCATACAACTCGGGCTGATCGGCAGCACCGACGGCCACAACGGCCTGCCGGGCGACACCGACGAGTACGACTACCAGGGCCACAACTCGAACGTCGACTCGGACATCGAGAAACGGCTCACGACGCCCGCCTACGCCCCGCACCCGCTGCGGAACCCCGGCGGGCTGGTCGGCGTCTGGGCCGAGGAGAACTCCCGCGACTCGCTGTTCGACGCGATGCGCCGGAAGGAGACGTTCGGCACCAGCGGCGTGCGCATCCAGGCGCGGCTCTTCGGCGGCTGGGACCTGCCGGACCTGTGCGCCAGCAACGACATGATCGCCGAAGCCTACGAGACGGGCGTCCCGATGGGCAGCGTGCTGCCGCCGCGCACAGGGACCGAGGCGCCCCGGCTCTTCGTGACCGCCCTCGCCGATCCGGGCACGAGCGCGTATCCGGGGACCCCGCTGCAGCGCATCCAGATCGTCAAGGGCTGGGTGGGCGACGACGGCCTGTTCCACGAGGCGATCTACGACGTGGCCGGCGACGCCGACAACGGCGCGGACGTGTCGCGCGCAACCTGCGAGCGCAACGGGACCGGCGCCGCGTCGCTGTGCGCGGTCTGGACCGATCCCGACTTCGACCCGTCCCGTTCGGCCGTCTACTACGCGCGGGTCCTCGAGAACCCGAGCTGCCGCTGGAACGCGCTGCAGTGCGCGGCCCTGCCCGAGGACGAGCGTCCGGCGGCCTGCGGGGACGCCGAGCTGCCGTGGAGGATCCAGGAGCGGGCGTGGACCTCGCCCATCTGGTACCAGGCCGTCGCTCGGTAGATTGCCCCGGACGACCTGCGTAGACTTCCACTCTCGGAGGCGACGAGCGCCTGCTGTCGCGCATCTGCGCGGCTTCGGCGACAGCCGAGGCGTCGTCCCCGACGGCGACCCCGTGGCTGCGCGAGCAACGCCGGCAGGACCGACGGGACACCACGCGAAAAGCGCGCGGGCCCCGACCACCACCCGGGGTGCGTTCGAGCCGCCGCGGGCTAGGAGTCTGCGCCGCAGAAAATGCGACAATCGCGGCAGACCTGATCTCGACGGAAGGACGTGATGTCGACGACGTTTCGCCGCTACGCACCGGACCAGTCGTTGCTGTTGCCGCCAGACTTGCAGGCGTGGTTGCCGGAGGGCCACTTGGCGCACCATGTCAGCGACTTGGTGGACGGTCTCGATCTGACGGCATTTTACGCGCCGTATGAGGGAGACGGTCGACGCAACGCGCCGTATGAGCCGCGGATGATGTTGAAGGTGCTGATCTACGCGTATGCGACGGGGGTGTTTTCGTCGCGGGGGGTCGCGAGGAAGCTGGAAGAGGACGTGGCTTTCCGGGTTCTGGCGGCGGGCAATTTTCCGCAACACCGGACCGTGTGCGAGTTTCGTCGTCGGCATCTGGAGGACTTCAAGAAGCTGTTCGTGGAGGTGGTTCGTCTGGCGCGGGAGTTGGGGGTGGCGAGCTTCGGGAAGCTGTCGGTCGACGGCACGAAGGTGCGTGCGAACGCGAGCAAGCGCAAGGCGATGAGCTACGGGCGGATGGAGGAGGAGGAGCGGCGCCTGGCCGGGGAGATTGAAGCGTTGCTGGAGGCGGCTGGCGCGGCCGACGCGGCAGAGGACGCGCGCCTCGGGTCGGAGGTGCGGGGGGACGAGTTGCCGGCGGAGTTGCGGCGTCGGGAGGATCGTCTGGCGGCTATCCGGGCGGCGAAGGCGCGTCTGGAAGCGGCGCAACGAGCGTCGGACGACGCGCGGGGTCGGCAGCCGGGCCAGGATCGGAACCCGAAGGGCGGGCGACCGTACAAGCGGGCCTATGGCGAACCGGACGAGAAGGCTCAGAGCAACTTCACGGACCCGGAGAGCGGGATCATGAAGGACGAGCAACGAGGGCTATCAGCAGTGCTACAACGCCCAGGTGGCGGTGGACGGAGACCACCAGTTGGTCGTGTCAACGGACGTGACGGCGAACGCGAGCGACCAGGGCGGGCTGCCGATGCTGCTTGACGCGGTGTCGGAGACGTTGGGCGAGCAGCCGGAGACAGTTCTGGCGGACGCCGGGTATTGCAACGAGCGGGACTTGTCGGATCTGGAAACGCGGGGCGTCGCCGGGTACGTGGCGCCGGGCCGAGAGGGAAAGGCGGCAACGACCAGCACTTCGAAGAAGAAGAAGCCGGCGACGAGTCGCATGGCGGAGAAGCTGTCGACGCCAGCGGGCCGGGCCGCGTATGCGGAACGCAAGTGGCTGTCGGAGGCCCCGCACGGCTGGATCAAGCACGTAATGGGGTTCCGGCGCTTCAGCCTGCGGGGACTCGCCAAGGTGCGAGGCGAGTGGGACTTGGTGTGCCTGGCGTTGAACGTGAAACGCCTTCGAACCCTGGTCGCGGCGTAAAGCGAGGGCCTGACGCCCGCAGCGGCCACGGATCAGCGCGAATCGCGGCCACTGGGAGCCGTGCGGCTCGTCGGAGCCGGATTTTTCCAGTTTGTGTCGTCGGCTACCGAGAATCCATCGCGCCGCCAACCGGCGAAGTCGAACCCGACGCAGTGCGTCAGGGCCTGAGCCGACGGCCAATCTCGTCGGGTGGATCTCCTACGGCGCAGACTCCTAGGAGCCCGTGGTGAAACGCCGCGTTGCACCGAGAGTGGCGAGGCGCCCGCCTGACAAGGCGTGAGGAGGGCGCATATTGGGCATACGCAACCGACGAACAACGCGGTCAGGCGGGATGCATCGCCACTCGAATGCAGCGGGGGCTTTCGCCACGGGCTCCTACGGTTGGGTGGCCTCCGCCACCGGCTCGAGGCGGAGGAGGGCCGCCTCGTCCTCGTCGGTCAGCACGTACAGGAAGCCGTCCGGACCCTGGCGCACGTCGCGAATCCGCTGCCTGAGATCGGCCAGCAGCCACTCCCGGGCCAGCTCCTCTCCCACGTCGTTGAAGACGATCCGCTCGAGGTGTCCGGTCCCGCGGATCCGGCCGGTCATCATCGCCCCGACGAACAGGTTCCCTCTCCACGCGGGGAATCGGTCACCCGTGTAGAAGGTCAGGCCGCCCGGGGCGATGGACGGCGACCAGAAGACGAGCGGCTCTTCCATGTCCGGCGCCCAGAACCGGCCGGACACCCGCGCGCCGTCGTACTGCCGCCCATAGGACACGATCGGCCACCCGTAGTTCTTCCCGGCCTCGATTACGTTCAGCTCGTCCCCGCCCTGCACGGCATGCTCGGTCGTCATCGGGGCGAGCGTCTCCGGATGCAGCGTCAGTCCCTGGTGGTTCCGGTGCCCCAACGAGAAGATCTCCGGCCGGTAGCCCTCCCGGCCGACGAACGGGTTGTCGTCCGGCACGGAACCGTCGTCCCTCAGCCGCAGCACCTTGCCCGCGTGGCTGCCCGGATCCTGGGCGCGAGACGCAGCCGGGTCGGTGCGGAAGGCGCCGCCGACCGTCAGGTACAGCGTGCCATCGGGAGCGAACCCCATGCGGGCCCCGGCCGTCGTCCCCCCGAACGGCTCGGCTACGAACACGTCCTCGACGTCGCGCAGCGTCATGCCGTCGAGGCGCCCCCGTACCAGGGCGACGGTCGCGGCGTCATCCGGCAACGGTCGGGTATAGCTGAGATAGACGAGCCGGTTCTCGTCGAAGGCCGGATGCAGCGCCACGTCCATCAACCCGGCGAGACCCCCGGTGAACACTTCCGGCACCCCGGCGACGGGCTCCGGGTCGAGCACCGCGTCGCGGATCATCCGGAGCCGCCCGTCATCGCGCTCGGTGACCAGGATGCCCCCATCGGGCATGAACGCCATCCCCCACGGATGCGACAGCCCCTTCGTCACGACGACCACCCGCACCTCCTCGATCGCATGGGTGTTGATGACGAACGGATCGTCCGGCACGGAGACGGTGGGGAGGCCGGGAGGCTCGCGTTCAGCCTCCTCCTGCTGTGCGGCGGCGACCGGCAGGATAGCGAGCAGGACGCCGGCCGGCGCGAACCGGGAGACGACACGACGATACGCCGCGGGGTTGCTGCCCATGATTGTGACCTCCGGATGAGCTGACGGGATCGCGGGTCCCATTCTATCGACAAGGTCTGCGATTCTCCACCGGGCAGTCTCCGAGGGGTGCACGTCAGGAAAGTGAGGGGATTCGTTCCGGGGTATAGGACAAGGCTTGATCGGCCGACATCTATCAGTAGATGGACTGTCAGCACGAGGACCCGATCATGCCCGATGAACAGATTGCGGCGCTTGAACGGCAACACGCACACCTTCGCAGTCAATTCGCCTCCATCGGCGAGATGCGCTCCGGTTCGCTGGCCGAGCGCTTCCGACCATGCGGCAAGGCTGGGTGTCATTGCGCCAAGCCAGACGACCCCGGGCACGGTCCGGTCCTGTCCCTGACACGCAAGCAGGCTGGCAAGACGGTCACACGCATCATCCCGGCCCAGGCCGGACCGGAGACGCAGGCGCGGCTCGCCGAGTATCGCCGCTTCCGGCAATTGTCGAAGATGTTCATCGAGGTCAACGATGCACTGAGCGAGGCGCGCCTGGCGACCGGCAGTGCAGCAAAAAAAACCGCAGACGGCGGTGACCGCCGAGTCGCTGGCGGCCGAAGCGGCACGTGAGGTCGAGCGGCTGCTGGGGGCCGACGCGGCGCAGACGCTGGGCGACTTCGAGGCGGCCGAGACCGCGCTGCGCACTGCCGTCCTGGCGGTGGCGGCTCGTTTCGTTGCCGAGCGGCTCAACGCCGACCACAGTGACCAGCACGCCGCCGGCCTGCCCTGCGGGTGCGGACAAACGGCCCGCTACGCCGGCCGGCGTGCAAAGACGATCCGCACGGCCCTGGGCGCCATGACCCTGGAGCGGGCCTACTACCATTGCGCGTCCTGCCGAACCGGGTTCTGTCCGCGTGACCGGACCCTGGGCATCGACGAGACGACGTTGTCGCCCGCGGCGACCCGCATGACGGCGGCGGCCGCCGCCCGAGTCAGCTTCAAAGAGGCCAGCACGCTGCTGGACGAACTGGCCGGACTCGCCATCGGCCCCAAGCAGGTCGAGCGGACCGCCGAAGCGCTGGGGCGCGTGATCGCAGCCGACGAACGCCAAGCCGTCGAGCCGGAGGCGCACCGCGTAAAACCTACCCTGTATCTCGGCGTGGACGGTACGGGCATTCCCGTGCGCAAGGCCGAAACCGCGCAGCGCCAGGGCAAGCAGCCCGACGGTTCGGCCAAAACCCGCGAGGTCAAGCTCGCGGTCGCCTGGACGGCCGAACGCCGTCACCCCAAGACCGGCATCCCGATGCGCGACCCGGACTCAGTCTCCTACACGGCCGCCATCGAGACGGCCGCCAGTCGCGATACCGACCGCGAACCCTCCCCCTTCGCCCAGCGCGTCTGCCGCGAAGCCGAACGCCGCCGTTTCGCCGATGCCGACCGCAGGGTCATCCTCGGCGACGGCGCGCCCTGGATCTGGACCCTCGCCGACGAGTGTTTCCCCGATGCGATCCAGATCGTCGACATCTTCCACGCCAAAAGCCACCTCTGGGACGTCGCCAAGGCCATCTACACACCCGGGTCCGACCTCGCCGCGCAGTGGGCGAAGCAACGACGCGACGAACTCGATGCCGGTCGCATCAGCGCCATCGTCGCCGCCCTCGCCCACCACGCCCCAACCTGCGACGAGGCCCGCAAATGCATCGCCTATCTCAGCCGCAACCGTAAGCGCATGCGCTATCCCGCGTTCCGGGCCAGGGGCCTGTGCGTCGCCACCGGCGTCGTCGAGGCTGGCTGCAAACATGCCGTCGGGGCGCGCCTCAAGCGCGCCGGCATGCACTGGTCCGTCAACGGCGCCAATGCCATCCTCGCCCTGCGCTGCTGCATCCTCAGCGGCCGCTTCGAAGGCTTCTGGGAACGACGAAACGCCGCCGCATAACACGGCACTCACAAATCTGACGTGCACCCGTCTCCGAGTGACGAACGGAGCAGACTCGAGCCCGGCGGCGCAAGTATAATTTCGCGTGCGCGCATCCAGCGCCCGAGGAGGTAGAGATAGAGATGAGACGTAACGTAGGCTTGGGTATCCTCACGGTGGCCGGCGTGTTGCTGACGGTTGCGACCTACGAGGCGCGGCAGCCGCGGGCGGACCTGGAAGTCCAGCAGATCACCGACAACCTCTACGTGCTGGCCAACGCCTCGTCCGTGCAGGGCATGGGCGGCGGCGGCAACACGGCGGTCTTCGTCACGGCCGACGGCGTCGCGCTCGTCGACACGAAGATCAACGGCTACGGCCAGGACATCATCGCCCACGTGGCGGGGATCACCGACAAGCCGATCACGACCGTCATCAACACCCACACCCACTTCGACCACAGCGGCGGCAACACCGAGCTCCCGGACACGGTCGACTTCGTGGTCCACGAGAACACGCGCGCACAGATGGCGCGCCCGACGTGCGAGCCGGTGACCAACTGCGACGCGTTCAAGGGCGCGAACGCGAAGTACCTGCCGCAGACGACCTATTCGGAGCGGATGTCGCTGTTCAGCGGGCCGGACCAGATCGACCTCTACCACTTCGGCCGCGGCCACACCGACGGCGACACCTGGGTCGTCTTCAGGACCGCGCGCACGATGCACACCGGCGACATGTTCCAGCGCAAGGGCCTGCCGTTCATCGACGTCGCCAACGGCAACGGCAGCGCCACCGAGTTCGGCGCGACGCTGAAGAACGCGGTCGCGGGAATTTCGGACGTCGACACGGTGATTCCGGGTCACAACCCGACCCCGGTCACCTGGGCCGAGTTCGTCGACTTCAGCGGGTTCTACAACGACGTCGTGAGCAAGGCGCAGAACGGGAAGGCCGCCGGCCGGTCGGTCGACGATGTGGTCGCCGCCTACAGCGTGCCCGACGAGTACCGCGACTTCGCGGCCCCCGAGGGGAGCCTGCGGACGACCGTCCAGTACGTCTACGACGGGCGATAGCGGGTCCCGCCAGTCATGCCGCGGAAGTCGTCGCACCAACGACGGCTTCCGCGGATACGTCACGCTGCTCGCTACTGGTACACGTGGCGGCGGTTACCGATCCTCAGAGCGGGATGTTGCCGTGCTTCTTCGGCGGGTTGCGGTCGCGCTTGCCGTCGAGGCTGCGCAGCGCGGCGATCAGCTTCGGCCGGGTGGTGCGCGGCTGAATCACCTCGTCGATGTAGCCGCGGCCGGCCGCCACGAAGGGGTTGGCGAGCTTCTCGCGGAACTCGGCGATCTTCTCGGCCCGCAACGCCTCGGGGTCGTCGGCCCTTTCGAGCTCCCGCTTGTAGAGGATATTGACGGCCCCCTCCGGCCCCATGACCGCGATCTCGGCCGTGGGCCAGGCGAAGTTCACGTCCGTGCGGATGTGCTTGCTGGCCATGACGCAGTAGGCGCCGCCGTAGGCCTTGCGGGTGATGACCGTCACCTTCGGCACCGTCGCCTCGGCGAACGCGAACAACAGCTTGGCGCCGTGGCGGATGATGCCGCCGAATTCCTGCTGGGTGCCGGGCAGGAAGCCGGGCACGTCCTCGAACGTCACCAGCGGAATGTTGAACGCGTCGCAGAATCGGACGAAGCGCGCGCCCTTGACCGAAGCGTCGATGTCCAGGGTGCCCGCGAGGTGGGCCGGCTGGTTGGCGACGACCCCGACCGACTGGCCGCCCAGCCGCGCGAAGCCGACGAGGATGTTCTTCGCGTAGTGCTCGTGCACCTCCAGCAGCTCGCCGTCGTCGACCACCGCGCGAATCACGCCGCGCATGTCGTAGGGCTGGTTCGGCTGCTCGGGCACGAGGTCGTCGAGGGCCGGGTCTTCACGGTCGATGGGGTCGGTGCCCGCCCCGCGGGGGGCGTCGTCGAGGTTGTTCCCGGGCATGTAGCCGAGCAGGTCGCGAATCAGCGCGAGGCACGCCTCGTCGTCTGGCACTACGAAGTGCGCGACGCCGCTCTTCGCGTTGTGGGTCATCGCGCCGCCGAGTTCCTCCTTCGTCACCTCCTCCAGGGTCACGGTCCGGATGACGTCGGGCCCGGTGATGAACATGTAGCTCGTCTTGTCCACCATCACCGTGAAGTCGGTGATCGCCGGCGAGTAGACGGCGCCGCCCGCGCACGGCCCCATGATGGCGGATATCTGGGGCACCACCCCCGACGCCAGGGTGTTGCGCAGGAAGATGTCGGCGTAGCCGCCCAGCGACAGCACGCCTTCCTGGATGCGCGCGCCGCCGGAATCGTTCAGCCCGACCACCGGCGCGCCCGCCTCCATCGCCAAGTCCATGATCTTGACGATCTTCGCGGCGTTGGTCTCGGACAGCGACCCCCCGAACACCGTGAAGTCCTGCGCGAAGGCATAGACCAGACGTCCCACGACCCGCCCGCGCCCCGCGACGACCCCGTCGCCCGGCACGATCTGCTCGTCCATGCCGAAGTCGCGGCAGCGGTGGGTGACGAGCTTGTCGACCTCGTGGAAGGTACCGGGATCGAAGAAGCGGTCGATGCGCTCGCGCGCGGTGAGCTTGCCGGCCGCGTGCTGGCGGGCGAGGCGCGCCCGCCCCCCGCCCTCGTGCGCGCGGCGCTCGTAGTCCTCGAGCAGCGTGTGCTTGTCCATCACTCGTAAACGACGGCAGTAAGAATGGCGGGGCTAACCGATCGGCTGGTGGACCTTGGCCCAGTCCGCGAGGAACCGCTCCAGGCCGATGTCCGTCAGGGGATGATTGAACAACGCGTCGATCACCTTCGGCGGGCAGGTGCAGACGTCGGCGCCCAGACGGGCCGCCTCGACGATGTGCATCGGCCCCCGGGTGCTGGCCACGAGCACCTCGGTCGAGAACGGGAAGTTCTGGAAGATCTCGACGATGTGGGCGATGAGGTCCATGCCCGGGGTGGCGATGTCGTCGAGCCGGCCGACGAACGGGCTCACGAACGTGGCGCCCACCTTGGCCGCCAGCAGCGCCTGGGCGGCCGAGAAGATCAACGTGACGTTGACGCGGGTCCCCTCCGCCGTCAACTCGCGGCACGCCTGGACGCCCGGCTTCCCGAACGGCACCTTCACGACGATGTGGGGGTCGATGGCGGCCAGCTCGCGGCCTTCGCGCACCATGCCGGCGGCGTCGGTGGCCACCACCTCGGCGCTCACCGGTCCCCCGACCACGTCACAGATCCGCTTCAGGACGGCGCGCGGATCGCTCCCCGTCTTCGCCAGCAACGAAGGGTTGGTGGTCACCCCGTCGATGATCCCGAGCGGCGCGAGGGTCTCGATCTCCTCGACGTTCGCCGTGTCTACAAACAGCTTCATGCCATCCTCGAATGATGCTCGCGGTTCGGCGAGGCCGGCTTCACGCCGGCATCCCGGCGCCGCCGTCCACGACGTCGTTGACGAGCTCGCCGACGCCCTCGACCGCGACGACGACCTGGTCTCCCGGCGCGAGCGGCCCGACCCCCGGGGGCGTCCCCGTGGACAGGATGTCGCCCGGCAACAGCGTCATGACCGCGGTGACGAACTCGATCAGTTGCCGGAGCGGGAAGATCAGCTCGCGCGTGCTCGAATGCTGCCGCCGCACGCCGTTGACTCGCGACTCGATGCCGACCGGCCGGTCCAGATCCGCGGCGGCGATGCACGGCCCCACCGGGGCGAACGTGTCGAACCCCTTGGCGCGGGTGTACTGCACGTCGCGGCGCTGGAGGTCGCGATCGGTCACGTCGTTGACGCAGGTGAACCCGAGCACGTACTCGTGCGCGCGATCGGCGGGCACGCGGCGGGCCGTGCGGCCGATGACCAACCCCAGCTCGGCTTCGTAGTCGACCCGCCCGGCGCCGGGCGGAAGGACGATCGATGCGCCGGGGCCGACCACCGCCGTCGACGGCTTCAGGAAGATCAGCGGCTCGTCCGGCAGCGCCTTGTTCATCTCGGCCGCGTGATCCCGGTAGTTCAACCCCACCGCGACGATCTTGGACGGCACGATCGGAGCCAGGATCCGGGGCGCCGTGCCGGTCAGGCGCGCCCCGACGGCCGGCGCCCCGCAGGGGTCGCCTTCCAGTGCGAGCCACGCGTCGTCCCGGCGGACGGCGTGGAGCACCTGCCCGTCGTGCTCGATTCGATAGATGGACTCCATAGGACCCTGACGGGAATCACTCTGCCGTGTCCCCGGCGTGACAAACGGGAATCATGGGCTGCGCTAGCGAGCCGTCGCCTCAGCGCGGTCGGACAACTCGCTCAAATTGGGCGTGGCCGCCGTGTCGACCGCGCGCACCGCGTAGACATGGCGCACGCCCGGCTCCGCGGTGGCGTCGCGGTAGGTGTTCCCGGTCAGCGGCGCGTCCGTCAGCGGGAGCAGTGTCTCATCCCCCGGCGAACCGCGCAATACCAGGTACCCCGCCAGGTCCGCTTCCTCATTCGGCCGCCACAACAGGCTCACCTCTCCCTGGCTCCCGACCGCGGTCAACACCTGCGGTGTGGCAGGCGGAAAGGTATCGACGAACGTGACGCAGGTGACCGGCGACATCGGGCTGCGCACCTCGAACCCCGCAACCACGTCCAGGGTGCGGACCGCGTAGCACCGTTCGACCCCGTACTCGACCCGCTGATCCGCGTACGCAGGCGTGTCGAGGGGGGTCTGGCTCAGCGGCTCCGGAACGGACGGCGAGGCAGCATCCGGCGCCGGAACCTCGAACAGCTCGTAGGTCGACGCGGGCGGCCATTCGACGATCGGCCGGGACTCCAGGCGGGTCAGCGGAACCGCCGCCTCATCCTCCGCCGGCGCATCGGCCTCTTCCCCGGCATCCGTCGCTCCGGGCTCGACGGACGAGGCAGCGCCGGCATCCGGCGGCGCTTCGGCCTCCACGGCCGCAGCGGCGGGCTCGGCCGTCAACGCCGGCTGAACCGTGTCCTCGGCCGGATCGGCCGACTCGACCGCGTCCTCGGCCGGATCGGACTCGACCGTGTCCCCGGCCGGATCGGCCGACTCGACCGTGTCCCCGGCCGGATCGGCCGACTCGACCGTCTCTTCGACCGTCTCTTCGACCGGCTCGACGGGCTCGTCGGTCACCGGCGCCTGAACCGTCTCGCGGGCCCCGGGCGGCAGGTCCCAGGTCACGTCGACCGTCGTCTCGGTGTAGACCACCTCCGGAGCTGGTGGCGGCTCCGGCGCCCGGATGCCCAGCGGAACCGCGATCCGCTCTCCGGCCTCCGACTCCTCGCCCTCCGCCGAGACGTGCACGACGACGTAGTCGCGCTGCAGCGGACCCGGCAACGGCGGCGTCATCAACGGCACCATGACCGGTCGCTCCGGCTCCTCCGGGATGTCTTCGTCGTCCCGCGCTTCCGCCTCGGCCTCTGCCTCGGCCTCTGCCCGGAGCAGACGTTCCTCCTCCCACGGATCGACGGGCACCCCGGTCTCTGCCGTCAGCACCTCCTCGAGCGCGACCGGAGACCCCTGCGGCACCGCCGCATCGGCCGGAGGCGCCTCGGACGGGGGCGTCTCCGCCGGGGGCTCCGCCGGAGGCGTCTCGGCCGGGGGCGCAGCGTCCGATTCAGGTTCCGGCGGGGGCGGGGGCGGAGCGACCTCGACCGAAGCGACGAGGGTCGCGGCCTCCTGAAACTCTTCGAGCTCGAGCTCCCGGTCGGGCGGAAGCCGGGGCTGGGTGGTCATCGCATAGACGTCGACCCGGACGAGCGACGCCGGTTCCGAGCTGTCCTCGTTCGCGGTCGGCAGGGTGAAGCCGATGGACACCTCGGCGCCGAGACGCTGCACCACGAGGTCGGTCAACGGGGCCGGCACCCGCACGAACGGAGCGAGCGGCGGCCCCTTCATGCCGCAGCCCCAGAGCTGCGCGGACAGCAACCCGATCGCCAACCCGTTCCGGCAGCGGAACACGGTCACAGAATATAGCGGGAGAGATCCTCGTTCCGAACGACGTCGGCCAGCATCCGGTCGACATAGGCGGCATCAATGACGATGGTCTTCTCATCGAGGTCCGGCGCGTTGAACGAGATGTCGTCGAGGAGCTTCTCCATGATGGTGTGGAGGCGGCGTGCGCCGATGTTCTCCGAGCGCTCGTTGACCTGCGTCGCGAACTCGGCCACCCGATCGACGGCGTCGGGCTGGAACGTCAGGTGGACCCCCTCGGTCTCGAGCAGCGCCGTGTACTGCTTGACGAGCGAACCGCGCGGCTCGGTCAGAATCCGCACGAAGTCTCCCGTCTCGAGCGCCTCGAGCTCGACCCGAATCGGAAAACGCCCCTGCAGCTCGGGGATGAGGTCGGACGGCTTGGCGACGTGAAACGCCCCCGCCGCGATGAACAGAATATGGTCGGTGCGAACCATCCCGTGCTTCGTATTGACGGTGGTTCCCTCGACGATGGGCAGGATGTCCCGCTGGACCCCTTCGCGGCTGACGTCGGGGCCGTGCCCGCCCTCGCGGCCCGTCACCTTGTCGATTTCGTCGACGAAGATGATGCCCGCCTCTTCGACCCGGTGCACCGCCGCCGACCGCACGCTGTCGGTATCGACCAGCCTCTGCTCTTCCTCCTGCACCAGATGTTCGAGCGCGTCCGGCACCTTGACCCGCCGCTTCCGGGACCGTCCCTGGAACAGGCTGGGCAGCATGTCCTTCATGTTGATGTCGATCTCCTCGAACGACGATCCGGAGATCACCTCGAACGAGGGGAAGTTCTTCTGCTGGACGTCCACCTCGACCTCGCGCTCGTCGAGCTGTCCCTCGGCGAGCTGGGCGCGCAGCCGGGCGCGGGTTCGCTGGTGCTGCTCGCGCGCCGGCCCGGGATCGTTGTCCTGCACCGACTTGGGTAGCGGAGGCAGCAACAGATCGAGCAGCCGCGTCTCGGCGTTCTGCCGGGCCTTGACCCGCACCTCCACCACCCGCTCCTCGCGCACCATGTCCACCGCCAGCTCCACCAGATCGCGCACCATCGACTCGACGTCGCGGCCCACGTAGCCGACCTCGGTGAACTTGGACGCCTCGACCTTGATGAAAGGGGACTGCGCCAGCCGGGCGAGACGCCGGGCGATCTCGGTCTTCCCGACCCCGGTCGGTCCGATCATGAGAATGTTCTTCGGCGCCACCTCCTCGGCCAGCTCCGGCGAGAGCTTCTGGCGCCGCATTCGATTGCGCAACGCCACGGCGACCGCCCGCTTCGCCTGGGCCTGGGAGATGACGTACTTGTCGAGCTCGGCGACGATCTGGCGCGGGGTCAACGCGTCGACCGCCGCCCCCTTCCCGCCGACCGACTCGGGCGGCGCAGGGGAAGCCAGCGATTCCGGGAGATAGATCGGCATCTGGGGTACGGCTGCGTCCTGCTACGAGAGACGTGTCCGCCGGCGGCGAAGGCCGGCACGGCCCGGGACCGTGCAACGCCGGACCTTCGACGCGGGACGACGACGCGGCGGGTCGGCGCTACGGCATCCGCTACAACTCTTCGATCGTGACACTGGCGTTCGTGTAAATGCAAATGGACGCGGTGATCGCCATCGCATGCTCGACGATCACTTTCGCCCCGAGGTCGGCGTGGAGCGCCAGAGCCTTCGCCGCGGCCAGGGCGTAGGCCCCGCCCGACCCGATCGCGACGATGCCGTCATCGGGCTCGATCAGATCGCCGTTTCCCGACAACAGGAACATCGACTCGGCGTCGAGGACGATCAGCATCGCCTCGAGCCGCCGCAGCAGGCGATCGGTCCGCCAGTCCTTGGCGAGCTCGACCGCGGACCGCTCCAGATTGCCTCGATACTGCTCGAGCTTCGACTCGAACCGCGAGAAGAGGGCGAACGAATCGGCGGCGGAACCGGCGAACCCGGCGAGAATCCGATCGTTGTAGAGGCGGCGGATCTTGCGCGCGCCCTGCTTGACGACGGTCTCACCGAAGGTCACCTGCCCGTCGCCCCCCATGACGGTCTGCCCCTGGTGCCGGACCGCCAGGATGGTCGTGCTCCGAGTCATGATCATCCCCCGAGCGTATCCCCTGGGTGGGCCTGCCCGCAACCCGGAGCGCGGACGCGGGTGCACGTCAGGAAAGTGAGGGGATTCGTTCCGGGGTATAGGACAAGGCTTGATCGGCCGACATCTATCAGTAGATGGACTGTCAGCACGAGGACCCGATCATGCCCGATGAACAGATTGCGGCGCTTGAACGGCAACACGCACACCTTCGCAGTCAATTCGCCTCCATCGGCGAGATGCGCTCCGGTTCGCTGGCCGAGCGCTTCCGACCATGCGGCAAGGCTGGGTGTCATTGCGCCAAGCCAGACGACCCCGGGCACGGTCCGGTCCTGTCCCTGACACGCAAGCAGGCTGGCAAGACGGTCACACGCATCATCCCGGCCCAGGCCGGACCGGAGACGCAGGCGCGGCTCGCCGAGTATCGCCGCTTCCGGCAATTGTCGAAGATGTTCATCGAGGTCAACGATGCACTGAGCGAGGCGCGCCTGGCGACCGGCAGTGCAGCAAAAAAAACCGCAGACGGCGGTGACCGCCGAGTCGCTGGCGGCCGAAGCGGCACGTGAGGTCGAGCGGCTGCTGGGGGCCGACGCGGCGCAGACGCTGGGCGACTTCGAGGCGGCCGAGACCGCGCTGCGCACTGCCGTCCTGGCGGTGGCGGCTCGTTTCGTTGCCGAGCGGCTCAACGCCGACCACAGTGACCAGCACGCCGCCGGCCTGCCCTGCGGGTGCGGACAAACGGCCCGCTACGCCGGCCGGCGTGCAAAGACGATCCGCACGGCCCTGGGCGCCATGACCCTGGAGCGGGCCTACTACCATTGCGCGTCCTGCCGAACCGGGTTCTGTCCGCGTGACCGGACCCTGGGCATCGACGAGACGACGTTGTCGCCCGCGGCGACCCGCATGACGGCGGCGGCCGCCGCCCGAGTCAGCTTCAAAGAGGCCAGCACGCTGCTGGACGAACTGGCCGGACTCGCCATCGGCCCCAAGCAGGTCGAGCGGACCGCCGAAGCGCTGGGGCGCGTGATCGCAGCCGACGAACGCCAAGCCGTCGAGCCGGAGGCGCACCGCGTAAAACCTACCCTGTATCTCGGCGTGGACGGTACGGGCATTCCCGTGCGCAAGGCCGAAACCGCGCAGCGCCAGGGCAAGCAGCCCGACGGTTCGGCCAAAACCCGCGAGGTCAAGCTCGCGGTCGCCTGGACGGCCGAACGCCGTCACCCCAAGACCGGCATCCCGATGCGCGACCCGGACTCAGTCTCCTACACGGCCGCCATCGAGACGGCCGCCAGTCGCGATACCGACCGCGAACCCTCCCCCTTCGCCCAGCGCGTCTGCCGCGAAGCCGAACGCCGCCGTTTCGCCGATGCCGACCGCAGGGTCATCCTCGGCGACGGCGCGCCCTGGATCTGGACCCTCGCCGACGAGTGTTTCCCCGATGCGATCCAGATCGTCGACATCTTCCACGCCAAAAGCCACCTCTGGGACGTCGCCAAGGCCATCTACACACCCGGGTCCGACCTCGCCGCGCAGTGGGCGAAGCAACGACGCGACGAACTCGATGCCGGTCGCATCAGCGCCATCGTCGCCGCCCTCGCCCACCACGCCCCAACCTGCGACGAGGCCCGCAAATGCATCGCCTATCTCAGCCGCAACCGTAAGCGCATGCGCTATCCCGCGTTCCGGGCCAGGGGCCTGTGCGTCGCCACCGGCGTCGTCGAGGCTGGCTGCAAACATGCCGTCGGGGCGCGCCTCAAGCGCGCCGGCATGCACTGGTCCGTCAACGGCGCCAATGCCATCCTCGCCCTGCGCTGCTGCATCCTCAGCGGCCGCTTCGAAGGCTTCTGGGAACGACGAAACGCCGCCGCATAACACGGCACTCACAAATCTGACGTGCACCCCGCGGACGCCCGCTCGTCCAACCGCCATCGGACGACCGGATCCCCGGGGGGTCCGCTCGTGGAACGGCCGCGAGCCGGAAGGGCGCTCGGTCAGGGTTCGCGCGGCGCTCCGGGCCGGGTGAGGAGGTAGACCGGAATCCCCGCCCCGATGAGCACGATGCCCGCCAGCGAGGGGACCGGATTGCGCCAGATCGCATTGATGACGAGGGCGGCGCTGGTCGCGACGAAGACCAGCGGGGCCGCCGGATACCCCCAGGCGCGGAAGGGGCGATGGGCGTTCGGCTCGCGGTGGCGCAGCACGAAGAGCGCGGCCACCGCCACCCCGGCGAAAAGCACGACGGCGAAGGCGGTGTAGTCGACCAGTTGCCCGAACGTGCCGCTGAGCACCAGCAGCCCCGCCCACGCGCTCTGGGCGGCGATCGCCACCGCCGGCGTGCGGAAACGGGGATGCACGGCGGCGGCAGCGGCAAAGAACTGCCCGTCCCGGGCCATGGCGTAGTAGACCCGCGGCCCCGCAAATACCATCGCGCTGAGGCTGGCCGCGATCATCACGGCCGAGGCGGCGGCGACCGGTCCCGCCGCGGCGGGACCGAACAGGCGCTCGGCCACGCCGTCCGCCATGTTGCCGCCCGCCGCGGCGAACTCGGTGACCGGCAGGGCATAGACGTACAGCAGATTCAGGAGCACGTAGATGACGACGACGCAGGCTGTCCCCAGCCCCAGGGCCAGCGGCACGTTGCGGCCCGGATCGCGAATCTCCTCGGCCAGATAGGACGCGGCGTTCCAGCCCGAGTACGCGAACATGACCGGCAGGAGGGCGAGCAGCCAGCCGGCGCCCGACACCGTCCCGCCGGCCTCGGAGAAGTGCGCGACCGAGCCATCGCCCACGGTGAAGCCGACCGCCACGAACGCCGCGAGCAGCGCCACCTTCATCACCGCGAGCACGTTCTGCACGACGCGGCCGGGCCCCAGCCCGACGAGGTGGACGGCGGTCAGGACACCGATGACGGTCAGGGCCACGATGGCCTGGGGAGAGACGCTGAGGGTGACGACGCCGAGCGGCAGGACGGCCCACGGCTCGGTGTCGCCGGCCGCGGGCAGGAAACGGCCGAGGTAGGTGGCGAAGCCGACCGCGCCGACGGCGATGGCGCCGCTGAAGCCGGCGACGAACGAGGTCCAGCCGGTGAGAAAGGCCGGCAGCGGGCCGAACGCCTCGCGCAGATAGACGTACTCGCCGCCGGCGCGGGGGCGCAACGCCGCGAGCTCGGCGTAGGCCATCGCCCCCGCGAACGCCAGGGCGCCGCCCGCCGCCCACGCCCCGATCATCCACCACGGATGCGGCACCGAGAACGCGACGACCGCGGGCAGCAGAAAGATGCCGCTGCCGATCACGTTGGAGACGACGACGGCGGCGCCGTCGAGGGGGCCGAGACGGCGGTCGAGACCGGACATGGCGGTGGCTCGAAGACGAATCGGACTCGCGGCGGGTCCCGCAGGCGACGCTATCCGGGCCAGGAGCCTGCGCCGTAGAAGTTTCGCGCCAGCGAACTTCCCAACGCGACCGCAAGGTCGCGCTAGCGAGTCAGAAGCTGGCGGTCGACGGCGACCGAGTCCAGAAGGACCCACTGGTCGCCCCGGTGCTTGACGAACAGGTCCATCGTAACGTCGACGAAGTCGCGATGCGCGAGCATCTCGGCGCGCGACTGTTCACCGGTATAGCCGCGCCCCGACTCGAGCCGCAGGATGTCGGTGGTCCGGCCGGCCTCGAGACCCTCCGTGCCGACGGCGCGAACGAAGGCGTTCCCCCACTCCTCCGTCTCGTTCGCCCGCTTGAACACCGCGTTGAGCTGCAGGTACTGGACAACCTCGGGGGTCACGTTCTCCAGACGGAACGAGACGGTGGGGACGAGCTTGTTCCGTCCCAGGTTGTCGATGCCGGCGTCGAACCAGCCGCTGGACACCTGGGTGATCTGCAAGGCCGTCGGCACGTCGATCGACGGACTGCACCCCATCGACAACGCAAGCGCGATGAGCACGCCGACGAACGACCGGCGCACACCGGCGTGACGCCCCGTTTCAGCCGCCATGGCCAGATTGTAGATCACACCGCGGGCCGTCGCGGGCCCGACGGCCTCACCGCCCAACGGAGACTCCACGCAGGTAATCCAGGATCTCCTGACGAGCCGCTGCATCATTCGTCTGATCCTCCCGGAACATGCGTTCCATTGCGCTCAAGTCGGCCTGGCGTTGCAGTCCGATGCGCTGCTCCGCCTCCTGCACGCGGTCGATCTGGCGCTGCTCGCTCTCGCGAATCCACTCGCGAACCTGCTGCAACCACACCTCGCCGCCCATCACCCGATCCGGATTCGGCCCCATCCGGGGGCCCGGGATGGTGGGCGCCCCGCCCCCCGCCCCCAGGCCGGCGCGGGTCCCGCGCACGGTCGGCGCGGACGGCGGGTCCACCGAGGCCCGTTCCACAGCGCCGGCATCGGAGGGCTCCCCGCTCGACGCGGCGGCCGCGTCGGTCTCGCCGCCGCGCCAACCGATGCGCAGGACCATTCCATCGGCCCCCAGCTCGATCTCCGGCCGCACGATGAGCGCCGCCACCACCGCCAGCACTGCGGCGGCGGCCAGGGCCCACGCCGGACGCCAGCGGATACGGGCCCGCGACGGCTCGTCCACCTCCGCCGCCACGCGGAAACCGGGCACCGCGTCGGGGGGCTCCCACGTCTCGAGCGTCCCGCGCACCGCCGTCAACGAGCGGATCTCGTCGGTGCAGCGCGCACAGGACTGAAGATGGGCGTCGACCTGCCGGCGCGCATCGGCGTCGGACTCGCCGTACAGATAGTCGACCAACGCCTCCTTCTCGATACAACTGCCAGTCTGGTTCATCGTTCTCGCGAGGCTCCGCTGACCACCACCAACCGCGGGCGCGGGCCGGTCGCCTGTCGCCAGGCCACATCGGTCGCGCCCTGCACACCCTCCCGCTGCAACTCCCGCCGCAGGACCGCAAGTCCCTGGTAGAGCCGGGTCTTGACGGTGCTCAACGGGCATCCCTGCAGGTCGGCAATCTCCCGAAAAGTCAAGCCATGGTACTCCTTCAGCACGACGGCGATCCGCTGGTCGTCCGACAGGGCCGACATCGCCTGCGTGATCACCCGTCTCAGATCCTGGCGCACGGCGTGGTCTTCGGCGGTTTCCGGGGGCGGCGCCCCATCAGGCCGCGCCGGCTCCGAGTCCTCGTCGAGCGGCGACAGCCTGGCCGAGCGGCGTTCCCGGCGTATCCAGTCGCGACAGAGATTCAGGGCGATCCGATACAGCCACGAGGAGAACTTCGCCTGGCCCTTGAACCCCTCGATGCCGCGGAACGCGCGCAGGAAGGTCTCCTGACAGACGTCCCGGGCATCCTCCTCCCGGCCGAGGGTGCGGAACGCCAGCGCGAAGATCGGCCGTTCCCAGCGCACGATCAACTGGTTGAAGCTGTCCCGGTCGCCGGCGGCCGCCGACGCGACCAACTCCTCGTCGGTTCTCTGCATGCCCACCGCCGCCGCCTGCGCCGTGCTCATGATGACGTATCCGGCAGCGCGTGGCGAAGTCCCCGCTGCATTCGAGCGGTGCGATGCGGGGTTCCACCACGGACGGCTAGGAGATTAGACGCCGCCCGGCCCGAAATGGTCTGCGGCCCGGCCGTTGCCGCCGTCGGCCCGACAACGCGCCCGTGTCTCCGGCGTCCGCCGGTGCGGTATGATTTCCTGGGTCTCTCGAACGCGCAGGCCCGGAACGTCCAGCCCATCCGTCTCCTGACCGACGAATACATCGATGCTTCAATTGTCGTCGCTGACCAAGGGGTTCGGCGGCCGTATCCTGCTCGAACGGGTCACCTGGCAGATCTCGACCGGGGACCGGGTCGGACTGTGCGGTCCGAACGGTTCCGGCAAGACGACGCTGCTGCGGATGCTGGCGCGTCTCGACGAGGCGGACAGCGGAACGGTCACGTCGCGCACCGGCTTGACCGTCGGCTATCTCCCGCAGGACGGCCTCAGCCACACGGGGCGCTCCCTCCTCGACGAGGTCAGCACCGCGTTCCAGCCGCTGCTCGATATCCAGCGCACCATGGAGGAGCTCGAGCATCAGCTCGCCGACCCGCGGTACTCCCGCGAGGAGCACGACGCCATCCTCGAGCGCTACAGCGAGTTGCAGCACCGATTCCGCGACGAGGACGGCTACGCCATCGACCTGAAGGTGGCGGGGGTGCTGAACGGGCTCGGGTTCGCCCCGGCCGACTTCGAGAAGCCCACCGACACGTTCTCCGGCGGGTGGCAGATGCGCATCGCCCTCGCCAAGCTGATCCTCCGCCGGCCGCACGTGCTGCTGCTCGACGAGCCCACGAACCATCTCGACCTGGAAGCCCGCAACTGGCTCGAGGATTATCTCGCCGACTATCCGCACGCCCTCGTGCTCGTGTCCCACGACCGGTACTTCCTCGACCGGGTGGTGACCCGGATCGTCGAGATCGCCCGGCGCGCCCTGACCCCGTACGTCGGGACCTATTCCGAGTATCTCGTGGAACGGGACGCGCGGGTCGCGGTGCTGCGCGAGCAGAAGAAGCGGCAGGACGAGGAGATCGCCCGCATCCGGCACTTCATCGACAAGTTCCGTTACAAGGCGACCAAGGCCGCGCAGGTCCAGAGCCGGGTGAAGATGCTCGAGAAGATGACCCCCATCGAGGTGCCGCTCGCACGGAAGCGGGTGCACTTCTCGTTCCCCGACTGCCGAAAGAGCGGACGCGTCGCCCTCGAGCTGCAGGGGGTCCGGAAAGCCTACGGATCGACGGTGGTCCTCGACGACGTGGACGTGCACGTGGTGCGGGGCGACCGGATCGCGCTCGTCGGGCCCAACGGCGCCGGCAAGTCCACGTTGATGCGCATGCTGTCCGGCACCGAACCTCCGGACCGGGGCGGGCGGGTCGAGGGCCACAATCTCGTGGCGCAGTACTTCGCGCAGGACGAGGCCACCCGGCTCGACCCGAGCCTGAACGTCTACGACACCCTCGGCGCCGCGTCGTCCGTCGAGATGCTCCCGGCCATCCGGAACATCCTCGGCGGGTTCCTGTTCTCGGGGGACGACGTGACCAAGCCGGTGCGGGTGCTCTCGGGCGGCGAACGCACCCGCCTGGCGGTGGCGCGGATGCTCCTGTGCCCCGCCAACACCCTGCTGCTCGACGAGCCGACGAACCATCTCGACATCGACTCCACCGACGTGCTCCTGGACGCGCTGGCCGACTTCGACGGCACCCTCATCTTCGTCTCCCACGACCGGTACTTCGTGGACCGGCTCGCCACGACCGTCATCGAGGTCGGCCACGGCGCCGCCGTCCGCTATCCGGGAACCTACGAGGAGTTTCGCTGGAGCAGGACCCACCGCGAGCAGACCGCGCCCGCCGGCGCGGGTCCGCGCCCCGCCGCCGCGCCCCGCGGGAAGGCGGCCGGCCGCCTTCCCGCGGGGAAACGCGCGACGCCGGCGGCAAGCCGGCAGCACCGGGAAGATCGACGGCAACGGGGCCAGGCCGAGCGCCGCCTCAAACGGGCGCAGGCGGTCCGCGAGAAGCGCATCGGCGAGCTCGAGCGGCGGATCGCCGAGCGCGAGGGCAAGATCAAGGAGATCGAGGCGACGATGGCCTCGCCCGGTTTCTACGACGACCGCAACGCCGCCAAGCCGGTGGTCGACCAGCACCAGATCCTGATGTGGGAGGTCGGCGACCTCATGGGCCAGTGGGAAGCGCTGCAGCGGGCCGACGGTGATGCCGGCCAGGCTTGAGCTCGCCCGCGAGGGCGGCGATGACCGCGGCAGTCCGGGTGATTCTCGCTTGCGGATCAGGTCGCCCACCTGATGACCGACGATGCGGCGACGCGAGCGCCCGCGTATGCCATGATGAGGTTCGAGTTCGGCGAATCCGAATCATCAGCCGACAAGATCCGCACGGGACGTCAATCGAAACTTCTTGATCAGGAGCGCACCATGAAGCCCTCGAGACGTCGTCTGGCCGCCGTCGCCTCAATCAGTTGGGTGTTCCTGCTCTGGGCGGCACCGGGGTCCGCTCAGCCCGCGACGACGCTCACGTACGACTCCGCCGCGTCGGTCGGCATGGATGCCGCGCGGCTCGACGAGGCCGCGCAGCTCTACCGGGATGCCGTGGACGGCGGAGACCTGAAGGGCGCGGTGCTGATGGTGGCCCGCCGCGGCGTCATCGTCCTGCACGAGGCGGTGGGGTGGCGGCACGAAGCCTATCGGCTTCCGATGGAACCGGATACGCTGTTCCGGATGGCCTCGAACACCAAGCCGGTCATCGGCACCGCGGTGCTCATGCTGCAGGAGGACGGCCAGCTCTCGCTCGACGATCGCGCGGCACAGCATCTGGAGTCGTTCGACAACTTCCGGTCGCGCGACATCACCATCCGCCAGCTGTTGAGCCACGCCTCGGGACTCCGGATCCGCCCCATCTTCTATCCGTTCGACCCCGACGAGCCGGCGACCCTGCTCGGCGCCGTCGCGAAGTTCGGGGCCGAGGGACCCGCCGTGGAGCCCGGCACGTCCTACAGCTACAACAACCCCGGCTACAACACCGTCGGCGCGATCATCGAGGTCGCGTCCGGAATGCCCCTCGAGGACTTCCTGCGCATCCGCATCTACGAGCCGCTGGAGATGGCGGACACGCTGAACCATGAGGACGAGACCAAGCTGCAACGCATGGCCACCGTCTACCGCGGCCGCGGTATCGACGGCGGCGGGGTCGCCTTCCGGCAGGGCTTCACCCCCGGCGACCCGCCCGACTTCCCCGTCGTCCGCGCCTCGGGCGGAATGATCTCCACCGCGCCCGACTACGCCCGGTTCCTGCAGATGTACCTGAACCGCGGGCGGTACGCCGATGCGCAGCTCCTCTCCGAGGACTCGGTGGCGGCGGCGACCCGCGGCTACATCGCCAGCGGCGAGCGCACCGCCTACGGCCTCGGCTGGCAGGTCGCGGCCGACGGCGCCTACTCGCACGCCGGCTCCGACGGCACCATGGGCTGGGTCGACCCCGCGCGCGAGCTCATCGGCATGGTCCTGACCCAGAGCCCCGACGGCCGCAACCCGACCCGCGAGTTCCGCCGCCTGGTGAGCCGCGCCACCGACCACGCTGCCGGCCGGTAGGGCGCCGCCGTCCCTCGGAGGACGCGCCCGAAGCAACCTGGCAGGTCAACGATCCCGGATTTCGGGACCGCCACGGTCCACGGCGGGGCGGTTCGGCAAGCGTTCGCCAGCCGTCTATCGATGGTTTCTGGAGGACGGCTTGCGGATGAGCTTCAGTCGGACGAGATCGTTTTCCGACCAGCCGATGTCATCGAGGAGCGGCCCTCAGAAGGCGGGGGCCAAAGCTCTTTCCTGGATGCACGTGCAGCACGACACGCCGTCGGGTTGCAGCCCCGTCGGCTGCGGTCTTGATGAACCCGGTGGTCGCCCCGGCCCGCGATTCCTCGATCCTTCCGTCTCTTTTCAGCGCCTTGGCAAGTTCCTTGAGGGTCAGTCCCTTGAGCTCAGGCTTGCCACCCCTGTCGGTAAGCGTTCCCCTTCATCGTAGTACCTCTGTTCCAGCGGTACTCTCGCTGTATAGTCGTCGATGTCGAATCTGGCGTTCGCCAGCAGGCCGTGGAGGCTCTTCGCCTCGCCCCGTATTCTCCTCATATCGAGTTTCTCCGGTGTGTAGACAGGGAGCCGCGACCGAGCAGGTCCACGGCGTCACGCCTTCGGGTGGGTCTTCCTGTAGACGGACAGGAGCTGCTCGGCGCTGACGTGGGTGTAGCGCTGGGTGGTGCTGATGCGCGCGTGGCCGAGCATCTCCTGGATGGCGCGCAGGTCGGCGCCCCGCTCGAGGAGATGGGTGGCGAACGAATGCCGGAGGGCGTGGGGGCTGATGCCGTAGCGGGTGCTCGTCGCCGCCGCGTAGCGCCGCACGAGACGGTCGACGCTGCGGGCCGACAGGCGGCCGCCCCGGTAGTTCACGAACAGCGGCTCGGCCGCGGCCCGCCCACGTCGGCCGGGCGGCGGAGCCCTGCGGCCCTGGCGCGCGAGGGTCTCGCGATCCGCGAGCCAGGCGCGCAGGGCGGCGGCGGTGGCGCGATTGAACGGCACGATGCGTTCCTTGCCGCCCTTGCCCAGCACCCGCACGAGCCGGCTGCTCAGGTCGATGTCCTCGAGACCCAGCCCCACCAGCTCGCCGAGACGGAGGCCCGAGGCATAGAACATCTCGAGGATGGCGCGGTCGCGGCGCCCCAGCAGCGTCGTGCCGTCGGGCGCCTCGAGCATCCGCGCCATCTCGCCCTCGTCGAGGCGCGCCGGCAGCTTCCGGTCCTGCTTCGGGGTAACCATCAGCGCGCCGGGGTCGCGCTCGACGAGCTCCTCGCGGCGCAGGTAGCGGCCGAACGAGCGGATCGCGGCCAGCCGCCGGGCCGCCGACGAGCGGGCCTGGCCGCGGTCGTACTGCTCGCGCATGAACGCGCGCACGGCCGCGTAGTCGATCTCGGTGGGAGCGATCAGATCCGCGGAACGGTCGAAGTGCCGCTCCAGAAACCCGAGATACTGCGCCAGGTCGCTCTCATACGCGAGGACGGTCCGCGCGGACAGATTGCGATTGAACCGCAGATACTCCAGAAACTGGCGGAGATGCGTCCTCATGCGTATGACCCGGGGTCTCTCGGGCGGCCCGCCACTCGGCGATCTGCGCGAGCGCGAGATTGGCCACCGCACGCCGGCGGTCGCGGCGCCGACGGGGAACGTCGCCGGTCACCGGAATCAGCCCGAAAGCGATGTTGGACGGCTGGTAGTCGGCCGCGGCGGCGTGCGACACGTAGTAGCCCAGCGCACCGATCGCGGTGGTTCTCGGAGGCGCGGCGGGCGGCCGACCCTGGGCCAGCGCAGCGGCGTTGAGCCCGGCGATCAATCCGCTGGCGGCCGACTCCACGTAACCCTCCACCCCGGAAATCTGACCGGCGAAGAACAGGGACGGCCGATGCCGCGACTGCCACGTCGGCAACAGGGCGGCCGGCCCGTTGATGTAGGTGTTGCGGTGGATCATGCCGAACCGGACGAACTCCGCCTGTTCGAGACCGGGAATCATGCGGAAGATCCGCTTCTGCTCGCCCCATTTGAGCTGAGTCTGAAACCCCACCAGACTGAAGTGGTCGCCGGCCAGGGTGTCCTGGCGCAACTGCACCACCGCGAACGGCCGCCGCCCGGTCCGGGGGTCGGCGAGCCCCACCGGCTTCATCGGACCGAACCGCAGGGTGTCGTCGCCGCGGCGCGCCATCACCTCGATCGGCAGGCATCCCTCGAAGAAGCGTCCCTGGTCGAGGGCGTGCAGGCTCGCGACCTCGGCGCCGCACAGGGCCTGGTGAAAGTCCCTGTACTCGGCCTCCGTCATCGGACAGTTCAGATAGTCGCCCTGCCCGTCGTCGCTGCCGCAGGCAGCGCCGTCCGCGCCGGGCGGCGCTGCGTCGGGCGGCGCCGCGGCGGACGGCGAGTCCCGTCCCCAGCGCGACGCCCTGAACGCGATGCTCCGATCGATCGACTCGGCCAGGACTATCGGGCTGATGGCGTCGTAGAAATAGAGGTGGTCCCGCCCCACCAGGGCGGCGACGGCGGCGGACAGGTCCGGCGAGGTCAACGGACCCGTCGCCACGATGACCGGCTCGTGCGGGTCGCCGTAGCGCGAGAGGTCTCGAACCTCCTCCCGCCGGATCGTCACCAGCGGCGCCTGTTCGAGCGCGGCGGTGATGCCCTGCGCGAACCGCGCCCGGTCCACCGCGAGGGCGCCCCCCGCGGGAACCCGGGTCTCGTCGGCCACCCGCATCACGAGCGACCCGAGCTGCCGCATCTCTTCCTTGAGCAGCCCCACCGCGTTCTCGATCTGGTCGGCCCGAAACGAGTTGCTGCAGACGAGCTCGGCGAGCCGGTCCGTGTGGTGGACCGGGGTCGGCCGCACCGGCCGCATCTCGTACAGCGTGACCGGCACGCCCTGCCGCGCCGCCTGCCACGCCGCCTCGCTGCCCGCGAGCCCCCCGCCGATGATGTGGATCACACGCGACTCCAACCCGCCGGCCCCGCGATCCGGCCCCTGGCCCCGGAAGTGGTCGCCCTGCTGGCGCCAGCCCGGAAATCGTCGCCGAACGCGACCGCGAGGTCGCGCTGCGGCCTCCGATTGCCGCCCAACCAACCCTGCTGGCAGTCTGCACCGTTCCAAGGCGCAGACCGCTAGGCGACCTGCCGCGAGCGGCCGCGGGGCTTCCGCTTGGGGCTGTCCTTGGCGGACGGTTTCGCCGCCGGCTCCGGTTCGACCCAGCGGCCGTCCCGGTAGACGGCGCGCCACCGCGTGGCCTTGCCGCCCTCCTCCGACGTCACGTACTGCTCGCCCGCCTTCCGCGAGAATCGGATGACGGCGGGCCGACCCTCGGGATCGGCGGCCGGCGCGTCGAGCAGGTAGCGGAACTTGGGATCGAGCTCGTCCGCGTGCGGCTGGAGCTCGGACACCTTCGGCGCTCGCGTCTCCCGGTGCCGGGGAAAGCCGCTCGCGGCCAGGAACAGACCGGCGGCGCCGTCGCGCAGCACGTAGTGGTCGTCCACCCTCTCGCACCGGAGCTCGGGCATCGGCACCGGGTCGGACTTCGGCGGCGCCGGCTCGCCGTTCCTGAGCAGCTTGCGGGTATTCCTGCACTCGGCGTTCGAGCAGCCGAAGAACTTGCCGAACCGTCCCGACCGCAGGGGCATCTCGGACCCGCACCGGTCGCACGCGATGGTCCGCTCGGGGGCCGCGGCGGCGCTGAACGTCCCCTCCTCGATCTCGTGGCCGGCGCAGTACGGATTCTTGCCGCAGACGTGCAGCTTGCGCCGGGCGTCGACGACGTAGCTGTCCATGGCCGTCCCGCACGTGGGGCAGCGGCGCTTGGCCCGAAGCAGCCGGCTCTCGCCTTCGTCGTCGCCGCCGTCGGCGTCGGCGGCCTCGTCGGCCGGCGTCAGGTCGATGGTCTGCTTGCAGCGCTCCTTCGGCGGCAACGCATATCCCGAGCACCCCAGGAACACGCCGGTGCTGGCGGACCGGATCTGCATCGGGCGGCCGCAGGCCGTGCACGAGATCCCGGTTACCGTGGGGGTGTTGGGCCGCATGCCGTCGGGCTGGGCCGCAGCCTTGAGCTTGTCGGAAAAATCACGGTAGAACGCGTCGAGCACGCCGTTCCACTGGCGATCCCCGGACGCGATCTGATCGAGGTCCTGCTCCATGACGGCCGTGAAGGAGTAGTCGAGCAGGTCGGCGAAGCTCTCGACGAGGCGGTCGGTCACGAGCTCGCCGATCTTCTCGGCGTAGAACCGCCGCTTCTTCAACGAGGCGTAGCCGCGATCCTGGATGGTGGAGATGATCGAGGCATAGGTCGACGGCCGCCCGATGCCGCGCTTCTCCAGCTCCCGCACCAGGCTGGCCTCGCTGTACCGGGGCGGGGGCTTGGTGAAATGTTGCACGGGTTCGATCTTCGCGCAGTCGAGCCTCTCGCCCGTCGCGTAGGCGGGCACCTCGACCGGGTCGCCCTTGCGGGACGCCGTCGGCAGCACCCGCGTGAACCCGTCGAATCGGAGCACGCGGCCCCGCACGCGCAGCTCGAACAGATCGGCCTGCACCGTCACCGTGGTGCTCTGGTACTCGGCCGGAGTCATCTGGCAGGCGATGAACTGGCGCCGGATCAGGTCGTACAGGCGGCGGGCGTCCGCGTCGGCGCCGGCCAGCGCGGCCGGAAGCGCCGCCACGTCGGTCGGCCGGATCGCCTCGTGCGCCTCCTGGGCGCCCGCCTTGCTGGCGTAGACGTTCGGCTGCTTCGGCAGATACTTCGAACCGAAGGTGGAGTCGATATAGCCGCGCACGCCGGTCACCGCCTCGCGCGACAGGGTCGTGGCGTCGGTGCGCATGTAGGTGATGTGGCCGCGTTCGTACAGCCGTTGCGCCAGGGTCATCGTCTTCCGCACGCCGAAGCCGAGACGGGCCGAGGCGGCCTGCTGCAGGGTCGAGGTGATGAAAGGGGCGCCCGGGCGCGCCGCCGTGGGCTTGCTCTCCACCTTGGCGACGTTGAACGCCACGCCGCGGAGACGCGCGAGGGCGTCGTCCGCGTCCTGCTGGTTCCGCGGCCGGAAGGGCTGGCCGTCGGCCTTGACGACCTGGAAACGGCAGCCGTCCCTCCCGTCCGGGCGCGTCAGATCGGCGAAGACCTCCCAGTATTCCTCCGGCGCGAAGGCGCGAATCTCCCGCTCGCGCTCCACTACGAGCCGGACCGCAACCGACTGCACCCGGCCCGCCGACAGGCCGCGGGCGACCTTCGCCCAGAGCAGCGGCGAGACCTCGAAGCCGACCACCCGGTCGAGGAACCGGCGCGCCTGCTGGGCGTTCACCCGGTTCTCGTCGATCTCCTTGGGGTGTGAGAACGCATCCCGGATCGCGTTGCGGGTGATCTCGTTGAACACCACGCGGCGGAAGCGCGCGGGGTCGCCGCCCATCTCTTCCTTGAGATGCCAGGCAATCGCCTCCCCCTCCCGATCGAGGTCGGTCGCCAGAAAGACGGGGCCGGTCTTGCCGGCCAGCCGCTTGAGCTCGCCGACGACCTTTTCCTTGCCCGGCAGGACCTCGTAGGTGGCGCGCCAGCCGTTGTCCGGATCGACGCCCATCCGGCGGACGAGCTGCCGGCGAGCCCGCTGCTGGCGCTCTGCCGGACTGGTCCGCGCCGGTTTCTTCCGCCCGGCCGGCGATGCGCGGCCTTCCCGAGTGCCGGCCTTGCCGCCGACCGGCAGGTCCCGAATGTGCCCCACGCTCGACTTGACGAGGTACTCGTCGCCCAGATACCGATTGATGGTACGGGCCTTGGCGGGAGATTCGACGATGACCAGGGA
The DNA here is from genome assembly GCA_965206705.1 of Vicinamibacterales bacterium. Taxonomy (GTDB): domain Bacteria; phylum Acidobacteriota; class Vicinamibacteria; order Vicinamibacterales; family UBA8438; genus JAJEEA01. The sequence continues at coordinate 1,060,539 of CBDBKJ010000006.1, forward strand.
TCGTGCCATGGTTCTACTGTAACGCGGACCGCCGAGAGCGGGATATCCCACTGCCATCCGGGAGCGCGCGTCGCTGCCTCACGCGGGGGCCTGCATCTGCACCCCGCGAGCCGGATCCTACGTTACCATCCCCGCTCGCACGAGCCGGCCGGCTCGTGCGAAGCGGCCGGCGCCGGCGCGGACGACGCGGCCCTGCAGCTCCAGATCGGTCAGCCCCACGAGCAACGCCGCGCTGTCGAGCCCGCTCCGCGCGGCGAGGTCGTCGATCTCGTAGACCTCTCCGGCGTCCATGTGATGCAGGATCGAGTCCGGCGGCTCCGGCGATGGGCCGCCGCCGGGAGATACGCCGGCGCCGGTCCCCGGGAAGGCGGCACCTTCGAGACCGAGCTCCTCGACGACGTCGTCCGCGGTCTCCACGATCCGCGCCCCGTCCCTGAGCAGGGCGTGGGCCCCGCGATTCCGCCCGCTCAGCACGTTCCCCGGCACCGCCATGACGTCGCGCCCCTGCTCGAGGGCCATACGGGCGGTAATCAGCGACCCGCTACGCTCGGAAGCCTCCACCACGACCACCGCCCGCGACACACCGCTGATGAGACGGTTGCGCATCGGAAAAAACGCCGGCCGCGGGGTCGTCCCCGGCGGGAGCTCGCTCAACAGCAGGCCGCGCCGGACGATCTCGCCCGCGAGGTCGGTGTGCTCGGGCGGATACACGACGTCGACACCCGATCCCAACACCGCGATCGTCCGGCCGTCCGCCGCCAGCACGCCCCGGTGGGCGGCAGAATCGACTCCGCGGGCCAACCCGCTCACGACGGTCACGCCCCGCGACGCCAGATCGGCCCCCAGGCTCCGGCTGACCTCGCACGCGTATGCCGTGCCGGCCCGCGAACCGACGACCGCGACCGCCGGTCCGTCGAGGGCGGTCCAATCGCCTCGGAACCACAGCACCGGGGGCGGATCCGGGATCGCCGCCAGCCGCGCCGGATACCGGCGGTCCGACCAGGGAACGGCCGCGATGCCGCAGGCTTTCGCGGCGGCCAAGGCGGCCTGCGCCCGGGTCCGCGCCGCCGCCAACCGGCGGGAAGTCGCCAGCTGGGGAGCGATGCCCGCGGCCACGGCGGGCAGCGTGGCGTCGGGCCCGGTTCCGAGCCGGGCGGCGCCGTGCGGATCGGACAACCAGCTCGCGATGGCGCGGCGACCGCGCCCTCGCCACCAGATCATGGCCAGGGCGACCCAGTCGTCGAGCGTCATCCTCTTGAGCCTCCCGCGCCTGCAGGGGCGCCGCGGCCCGTGGGACTGCTCCCCGACCATCGTACGGCGCCGCGCGGACGAAGCAGCGTTGAGCTGAAGGGACGACCCGGGCGGATCCGCCCGGTGAACGGCACCCGACCGCGTTCAACGCGCAACCGGTGTGCCCGACCTGATTGGGAGTATACCGCGGAACCTGGGCGAGCCGGCGTTTCCCACCGGCCCTCCGCCGTGGCAGTCCGTTCCAATCCAGAGATGAGCCTGAAGCGGCGGCACGTGAGCCGAGGTGACGGGCGACCGAATCAGCGGATCGAAACAGGGATCCTGGCGCGGGCTACGGAGAGCCGGCGCACGCTGACCGACATTATCTGTCATGGCGGCGACGAGGGTTGTGGCGCGAGCTTCGGTCATGGTCGGGTGCGCGCTTCGAGGATTGCTGCAAAGCACGGAGTCTTCTCTTTGGGCTCTTGATGAAAAGGGAAGAGGATGGCTGTGGACGCTGTGCGAAACCGCGTTCTTGGCGGTTTTGCAAGCTGCCTGTGGGCGCGTTCTTTGCGTCCATGGGAGCGGCGGCGTCCATGGCCCCCGGCGCTGGCCCAGGCCACGGTGAGTTCGGGGTGGTGCAGGGGGCGGAGTCAGCCGAGGGGTGATGCCCCCCCGGTTGTGCCTATCGGGCCCTGGTGACCGCCCCGTCCCTGTTTTGTGTCGCGGTCCAGGTCCTGCGCCGTCGGGAGATCGCGCCGCGCGTTCCGACGGCACGGTCAGTGGCCCCTCTTCGCCCGGCCGGGACGACGCACATCGAGGTCAACCCTCTGACCGCCCGCGGTACCTGGTGTCCCCGGCCGGCGCGGCGTCGGCGGCGTCGGCGGCGGTTCCGGTCAGGCGCCCGCCTGGTCGAGTACCGCTGGCCGCCCTTCCTGCGCACCCCGTAGGTAGTGGACGGCCGGGACGTGCTGTCCAGACCGGGCCGCCAAGCCCATCACTCCCATTTGGAGCGGCGGGAGGGCTGGTGGTCACCCGCACGGCCGGAGCGCGGCGGAAGGACGCGGGCAGCGCGTTGACACCCCGGCCCACCCGAAGCGGCCTCCGCCCGACCCCCCGCCCGCCGCGGCGGCGACCCGGTGGCCAAGCTCCAGCGACACCGGGCTGCGGGTCAACGCCGCCCGTCGCGTGGTGTTTCAGGCGGCGGGGTCGATGGCGGCAAACAGGCGGTCGCGGGCTTGGTTGAGAGCGCGTGCCGCCTCGTTGTCGCTCAGGGCGGCGGCGACGGCGTCGAGCTCGTCGAAGGAGGTCCCCGGCTTGAGGCAGGCGGCGGCGTTGGGCAACGACTTGAGCTTCTCGTAGGGGGTCATGACGTTGGCGTGAGGGTAGCGTTTGCGGACGCGGCCCTTGGCGTCGACCTCTTCGACGGGGAAGAGACAGGGGCGGTGGAAGTTGAGGTAGGGGGAGAGGCTCTGCTGGGTGAAGGCGTTGACGCGTTCAGCGTACCGGCTGGGGATGTGCCCGTATCCGAGGTGCTTGCGGATGACCGAGCCGTTCTTGCTCTCGACGAGGGCGTTGTCGTTGCTGCGGCGGGGGCGGGACTTGGTGAACTCGTCGATGTGGAGGGCTTGCAGCAAGGCGGCGATTTTGCGGTTGATGAACTCCGAACCGTTGTCGGTGTGGAATCCGCGGACGTTGAAGGGGAACGCCCGGAGCAGGGCTTCGAGGACGGGGGCGAGGCAGGGCGTGTCGATGCGCTCGACCGAGCCGACGAACTGGAACTGGGTGACCTCGTCGACGAGGTTGAGGTGGTAGAGGCCCTTGATGCCGTCGAGGTCTCCTTGGTGGACGGCATCGACCCGCAGGTAGCCGGGTTGCCCGAAGGGCTGGGGCCGGCGCCGCTCGCCGATGGCGATGTGCACGGGGCGGGTCGGCGCGGGCATCGTCCCGCGGCGGCGTTGATAGGTGGTCGAGTGGCGCAGGTTGTAGAGGTGTCCGTTGGAGATGGCGGCAAGGCGCTCGAAGCGGCGGTCACCGAACAGGTGCAAGGCCCGGGCACAGAGCCTGCGGGTGGCCGGACCGGAGAGGGTGCCGTGGAGGGCATCGACTTCGGCGAGCAGCCCGATGTCGGCCTTGGTGTAGCGACGTGGGGAAGGGGCGCCGGGGGCGGCGGCGGTCGGTGATGGCGCCGGTGGTCCGGTGCCGGTGCAGCAGGCGGGTGACCTGCGCTCGTGAGAAGCCGGTCACCTTGACCAGGAAGCGGCGGATCAGGCCCTTGTCGACCTTCCCCTGGCGGGGGTAGTCGAACCGTTGCAGGGTCTCGGCCACGAACGCGTAGGCCTCGGCCCGGGTCTGCGGCTGCAGGTCGAGCGGTCGGCTGCCGGCAAGGAACTCCCGAACCTGGTCCAGGGTCTGCAGGCGCTGGGTGTCGAGCTTCACGATCATCCTCCGATGATCCGGGACCCAGCTCCCTTCAGGCTCATCTCACGTTGGAATCAATCCTCCCTTCAGGCTCACTTCTCATTGGACAAGGCTGTGGCTTGCGCCGATGATGGGCGACTGGCTATAGTGGGACTGAGGAATGGTGCGAACCACACTTGCCGTCTTGAGTCTCGTCATCGCGGCCGGCGCGGCGGCTCCCCATGCCGACGAACGCTCGGATGCCCGGGCGCAGGTCGACTTCGGCATCGAGGTGGCCCGGCGCGGTCTCTGGAAGGAAGCGGTCTTTCGCTGGGAACGCGCGATCGACCTCGATCCGACCTACGCCGAGGCCTGGAACAACCTCGCCATCGGCTTCGAGCAGCAGGGCCTCATGGACGAGGCACGAGAGGCGTACGAGACCGCCCTCGACCTCGCTCCGAACAACCTGGCCATCGAGCAGAACTACGATCTTTTCCTGGAAGTGAATGACCGTGTCACCCAAAGCTCTCGTTAGTCTCGGTTGTGTCGGGCTCCTCGCCGGATGCACCTCGTTCTTCGATGTCGCCATCGAGACCCCGCTGACGCCGAAGCTGGACATCTCGAGATTCCAGCGGGTGCTGATTGCGGGCTTCGTCTCCGGCGGCTCGGATGACGTCGACGCCAACCTGGAGACGGCTCGGCTGCTCCGGAGTCAACTGCGCCGCAGCGCGGACCTGCAGGTCGTCGATGCGGACGTTCTGCCGCTGCTCGAAATCTCGGCCGAGCAGGGCGGCGGTCCGGAGCCGCCGGACGAGGGCGGCGACGAGACGACCGCGGACGGGTTGGCGGCGGCGGAGGGGGCCGACGACGCCGAGGCGATCGAAGATGACGACTCGATGAGCGAAGAAGACCTGGAGAGCTACGAGACGATCTTCGCGAACATCGGATTCTGGCGTGATCTGGGCGAGGAGTACCAGGATCCGCTCATCCTGACGGGCACCATCTACTTCTCACCGCACAACCGCTCAGGCATGGTGACCAGCCAGCGCGAGGTTTACGACTCGTTCGGGCGGCGCCGCACGGTGCCGGTGCGCACCTATCGCGACCGCCGCGGTTTCGTGCTGAGCCCGAAGTTCATCTTCATCGACGGCTCCTCCGGGACGACCCTCTACACCGAGCGCCACCGCGAGGAGATTCTCTACGACGCGTCGCAGAACACGCCGGCCCTCTCGTCCTACTTCGAGCTGATGGACCGGCTGCTGCCGTCCGTGCTCGGGGCATTCAGCACGCAGAGCGTCCGCGGGACCCGCACGCTCCTCCGCTGACGGCGCGACCTTCGGTCGCGTTGGAAGTTTCGCTGGCGCGAAACTTCTGCGCGACGGCGCGACCTTCGGTCGCGTTGGAAGTTTCGCTGGCGCGAAACTTCTGCGCGACGGCGCGACCTTCGGTCGCGTTGGGAGTTTCGCTGGCGCGAAACTTCTGCGCGGCGGCGCGACCGCGTGACCTGCGGTCGCGTTGGGAGTTTCGCTGACGCGAGACTTCTGCGGCGGCGTGACCTGCGGTCGCGTTGGGAGTTTCGCTGACGCGAGACTTCTGCGGCGGCGTGACCTGCGGTCGCGTTGGGAGTTTCGCTGACGCGAAACTTCTGCGGTGCGGGAGCCGGGCCAGCTTTACAGACTCACCGGCCGCGAGTACCCTGATAGGGGTATGGGGCGCGTGGCCGTGCCTCCGAAATCACGAACGAAAGGGTGCAGCGCGTGTACGCCATCATCAAAGCTGCCGGACACCAGTACAGGGTAGAGCCGGGGCAGGTCGTCGATATCGATCGGATCGGCATGGAATCGGGGGAGACGGTGACCTTCGATCAGGTGCTGTTGCTGGGCCGGGACGACGGCTCGGTCGCCGCCGGGAACCCGACCGTGACCGGGGCAACCGTCACCGGGTTCGTGGACGCCCATATGCGCGGGCCGAAGATCCGGGTGTTCCGGCGCAAGCGGCGCAAGGGGATGCGGCGCACGCGCGGGCATCGCACCGACCTCACGCGCATCCGAATCAGCGACATCTCCGATTCCGACTGAGGCAGTCATGGCACACAAGAAGGGACAAGGCAGCTCGCGAAACGGCCGTGACAGCAATGCTCAGCGTCTCGGCGTGAAGCGCTTCGACGGCAACATCGTCACCGGCGGCTCGATCCTGGTGCGGCAACGCGGACAGCGGTTCCGGCCGGGTCTCAATGTCGGCATCGGCAAGGACGACACGCTCTTCGCCAAGGTTGCAGGCCGCGTGCGATTCGAAGACCACGGCGGCCGCGGCCGGGCCATCAGCGTGTTGCCGCTCGAGTCCTGATTCCATCTACAGGCATGTTCGTCGACGAGGTCGACATCCACGTGACCGCCGGTGACGGCGGACATGGATGTCTGAGTTTTCGTCGCGAAAAGTCGGCCCCCCGCGGGGGGCCCGACGGCGGTGACGGCGGCAACGGCGGCTCCATCTACCTGGTCGCCAGCACCCACCTGAACACCCTCGTCAACTACCGGTTCCATCCCACCTACTCGGCCCGGCGCGGCGCGCACGGCAGCGGTTCGGCCCGTACGGGCCGAGACGGGCAGGACGTCCAGCTTCAGGTCCCGGTGGGGACCGTCGCGTTCGAGCACCGGGACGACACGCTCGTGGAGCTCGCCGATCTGATCGAGCCGGGACAGCGCGTGGTCATCGCCCGCGGCGGACACGGGGGCCGGGGAAACCGGCATTTCACCAGTTCCACCAACCAGGCCCCGCGACGCACCGAACCCGGCCGGCCGGGCGAGCAACGGCATCTGCGCCTGCAGCTGAAGCTGCTGGCCGACGTGGGGCTCGTCGGGTTTCCGAACGTCGGGAAATCGACGTTGATCGCGCGAATCTCCGCCGCGCGGCCGAAGATCGCCGACTATCCCTTCACCACCCTGAGCCCCAACCTCGGGGTCGTAGACCTCGGCGACGATCGGAGCTTCGTGGTCGCCGACGTCCCCGGGCTGATCGCCGGCGCCCACGCCGGGCACGGGCTCGGGGACCGGTTTCTGGGACACCTCGAGCGCACCCGGGTGCTGGTGCACCTGGTCGACGTCTCGTCGCTCAGCGGCCGGGACCCGTGCGAGGACTTCGACGTGATCTGCCGCGAGCTGACCCGCTTCCGAGACGACGGCGGGGAGGAAGGTCCCCGCGGCCCGTTGTCTGACAAGCCCCAGATCGTCGTGGCGAACAAGATCGACGCGCTCGACGAGCCGGCCCGGCTCGATCGACTCCGTACCCACGCCGAAGGCCTCGGTATCGACGTCCATGCGATCTCCGGGGTCACCGGACAGGGTGTCACCGGCCTGCTCGAAGCGATCTGGACGCTCTTCCGCAAGGCGGACGGCGGAATCGAGGCCGTCACCAGACCCGCATGAGTGCAGCAATCGCGCGCATCGGCATCCTGGGGGGACGCTTCGACCCGATTCACCGCGGTCACCTGGCGACCGCGGCGGTGGCGCGACGGCTCCTGCAGCTCGACCGGGTGCTGATGCTGCCCTCGCGGCTCGCGCCGCACCGGAAGCAACCGGCGGGGGCCAGCGGCGCCGACCGGCTGGCCATGGTGGCCCTGGCCGCGAACGACGACCCGTCCCTGCAGCCCTGCGATCTGGAGCTGGCCACCGACGCGCCGTCCTACACCGCGACGACCCTGCACCGGCTGCAGGAAGAGGGCCACCGGCAGACGTCGTTGTTCTTCATCGTCGGCGCCGACGCCTTTGCCGATATCACCACGTGGCACGACTATCCAGGGCTGCTCGACGCCTCGCACTTCGTGGTCGTCTCCCGACCGGGGCACCCCGTGGCGTCGCTTCCCGCGGCGCTCCCGACCCTTCGGCCGCGCTTGCGGCTCGTCACCGACGACGCCGGGCCGCAGGCTGGGGAAGCGATGCGCGCACCGGCCGTCTTCCTGATCGACGCGGTCACGCCGGATATCTCGTCGACCGACATCCGCACCCGCCTGGCGAACGGGCAGCCGCTCGAGGGACGGGTGCCGGCGGCGGTGGCCGCGTACATCGACCGCCGGGGACTCTATACGCGAACCGGTGGCGCAAAATTTGCATGACTGAACAAGAGGCCGCTTCGCACGACGCGACGGAATCGTTGCCGGAACCGCTCCGCCACGCGGTCGAGGCGGCGCGAGACCGGAAAGCGGAGGATCTGCTGGTCCTCGACCTGCGCGGGTCCGATGCCTTCACCGACCATTTCCTGATCTGCTCCGGCCAGAGCCCGAGGCAGGTCACGGCGATCGTCGACGGCATGGTCGCCCGGCTCAAGGCGGTCGGCGTGCGGCCCGCGAATGTCGAGGGCTACCCGGCCGCCAACTGGGTCCTGATCGACTACTTCGACTTCATCGTCCATGTGTTCACCCCGGACACCCGACGCTTCTATGCGCTCGAGCGGCTCTGGGGCAACGCCGTCCGCCGGGAGGTGTAGGAGTCTGCGCCGTGGAACGGCGCCGACGCCGGGAGGGTTGGTTGAGCCGGAAGCGGAGCCGCAAGGCGACGATGTCCGGGCCGGCCCGGACACCGCGAGCCGCGGTTCCCGACCGGGCGTCCAGGAGGCGCGGCGGCGGCACCCCTGGCTCCCGCACGACCCCGCGGGCATCGTGCGCCGCCTCGCGGCAGGCGGCCGGCAGGGTCTCGACGCGCTCCTCACGGTGCTGCTGGCCCCGAGCTGCGCCGCGTGCGGAACGTTGCTCCATGCGCCCACCCGCGGTCCGGTCTGTCCGGCGTGCTGGCGGAACCTGCCCCGTCTCACCCCGCCGGTCTGCGACCGCTGCGGCGATCCGCTGCCGGCCGGGCCGACGGACCCTCCGCGGCCCGAACACTGCCCGCGCTGCCGGCACCCTCACGCGCTGATTCGGCACCGGCGGGCGGTCGGTCCCTACGAGGGTACCCTTCGCCGACTCGTGCACGTCCTCAAGTACGAGCAGCGCCATACGCTGGCGCCGCCGCTGGGCCGGTTGATGCGCCAGTCGGGGGCGGAAATACTGGCCGGCGTCGACTGCGTGGTGGCGGTTCCGCTGCACCCGCGGCGGCAGCGGGCCCGGGGCTTCAATCAGGCGGCGGAGCTGGCCGCCCAACTGGGGCGGCCGGTCGTCGACGCCCTCCGCCGCACCCGGGCAACGACGCCGCAGATGGAGCTGCCAGCCGGACAGCGCCGCCGCAACGTGCGCGGAGCCTTCGCCCCGGCTCGACGAACGAGTGTCCGGCCGGGCCGGGCCGCCGTCGAGGATGCGTGCGTGATGCTCGTCGACGATGTCACCACCACGGGGGCGACGCTGGATGCCTGCGCCCGCGTCCTGCGGCGCGCCGGGGCCCGCGAGGTGCGGGCGCTCACGCTGGCGAGAGTCGTTCGAAGAGCGAGACCATGATCACGTCGGCGACCTCGGCCTTGGGGCGGCTGCCGTCGACCCGGATCCAGCCCTCGCTGTCCGCCTGCCGCAGATAGCTGGTCCGGACCCTCGTGAGCAACGCCACGTCGCGCTCGTACCGGTCGAGCCCGACCGACTTCCGGGTGGCCGCCAGCTCCGGGGGGATGTCGAGCAGAAACGTCATCTGCGGCGCCGGCAGAAATCGCTGCATCTGGTCGAGCCACTCGATGTCCAGGCCCTGCGCTTCCCCGTAGGCCACGCTGGAGGCCACGTACCGGTCGCAGACGACGATGAGCCCCGCCTCGAGCCACCGCACGAGGTCCGCCTTGCGCTCGTACCGGTTGGCGACGTACAGAAGCTGCATGACGTCCGGGCCGTAGTCCCGCTCTCCCTGCAACGCACGGGCGATCTCTTCACCGATGGAGGTGCCGTAGTCCGGGAACGACAGAAGGCGCGCGCGCCGCCCGTCGGCCCGAAGCCCATCGCGCAGGAGCTGCCCCTGCGTCTCCTTCCCGGCCTGATCGAGTCCTTCGAGCGCAATCAACATGGGCAACATTCCTTACGGTGCGGCCTCCGGGGATTCGCCGGCGAGCTGATCGTCCATCGTCTGCCGGCGCCGCACGACCCGCCAGGCCGAGCCGTCGACCATCACCTCGGCCGGCAACGGATGGCGATTGTAGTTCGACGCCATGGCGGAGCCGTAGGCTCCGGCGTCGAATACGGCGACCAGCGTGCCCACCGCGGGCAACGGTAACCGCCGCTCGACCCCGAAGACGTCGGACGACTCGCAAATGGGACCCACGACGTCGCAGGTCACCATGTCGGCCTCGCGTTCCTCCACGAGCGCAATCCGGTGATACGCCCCGTACAGCGCCGGTCGCATCAGCTCGCTCATGCCGGCGTCGAGCACCACGAACCAGGCGCCGTCGGCCCGCGGCTTCACATCGACGACAGACGCCAGCAGGACCCCGGCCGGGCCGACGATGGCGCGCCCCGGCTCGACGATCAGGGTCAACCCCGACGGCCGCACCGCCTCGATGAGCGCGGCCGCGTAGTCTTCCACCGGCGGCGGCTCGTCGCCGGCCTCGCCGTAGGCGATGCCCAGCCCGCCGCCGAGATCGAGGTGCTGCAGCGTCAGGCCGTCGTCCGCCAGCTCGCGCGCCAGGGTGACCACGGCGGCCGCCGCCCGCCGCAGCGGCCCCAGCCCGAGCATCTGGGAACCGACGTGGATATGGAGCCCCGCGAAGCGAAGCCCGCCGGTGCGGACGGCGTCGCGGACAATCGCCCGCGCATCGCGGATCGCGACCCCGAACTTGTGCCGACTCAGACCGGTGGAGATGTGGGGATGGCTGTCGGCGGCGATGTCCGGGTTCACGCGGAGGGCGACGCTCGCGGTGGTCTGCCGGCGCCGGGCCGCGGCCGCTATCCGTTCCAGCTCGCCCGCCGATTCCGCATTGATCGCCTTCACCCCCAGCCCCACCGCCCGGTCGATCTCGGCCGGGGTCTTCCCCACCCCGGTGAAGACGATGTCCCGGGGAACGAACCCGGCTCGCAGGGCCACCTCGATCTCGCCGCCCGAGTTGGCGTCCACGAGCCCGCCGGCCGAACGGACGATCTCGACCACCGCGAGGTTGGAATTGGCCTTCAGCGCGTAGTGGACGGCATGCGGACAGGCATCGAACGCGGTCCGGAAACGACGCACCCGCTCGCGTATCGTGGCCGCGCTGTAGACGTAGGCCGGCGTTCCGACCTCGGCCGCAATCGCGGCCAGCGACACCCCGTCGCACCCCCATCCCCCGCCATCGCGGACGAAACCTGACATGAGACGCGCATTGTACGGCACCGTGGTGCGTGCCGGCATCGGCAACCGACGTCCTTCGCCGCAGGGCAGCCGGATGCCGCGCCTTCGAGCACACGGGTGCACGTCAGGAAAGTGAGGATTTGCCGTCGGGAGTATTGAGCGAGCGCTGATCGACCGAGACCTCGGGTAGGAGGACTCCGACCATGCCCGAGGCGCAGTTGACTGAACCGCTCGATCACGCGGTCGAAAAAGGGGGCGTCGAGGAGCTGTTCGCCGCGTTGGAGGCGGCGGTCGGGGTCGATGTCGACGCGTTCCTCAAACGAGGAAACGTGAATGCCCAGGACTTCGAGACCCTCTTGGAGACCGTTCACCGTCGAGCGCTCGCCACGGCCAGCCAAGCCGTCAAGGTGATTGGCGCGCAGCGTTCGTAGCCGCGCTCGCGGCCGAAGTGGATGCGCTCATCGGGCCGGGGAGCGTCAACGCGCAGGACTTCGAGGCCCTCGAGCAGGCCCTCCGTCGCGAAGCCCTCGGCCTCGCCGCGCAGGCGATGGCGGAGTACTTCGACGCGGACGATTCCGACCATTCGAGTGCGACGATAGCGTGCGCCTGCGGCCAGACGGCGCGCCACGCCGGCCGCCGCCCGAAGACCTTCACCACGCTGTTGGGACCGCTGACCCTCGACCGCGCCTACTACCACTGCGCCGCCTGCCGCCGGGGAAGCTGTCCGCGCGACCGGGCCCTGGGTCTGCAAGCCACCTCGCTGTCGCCGGCCACGGCGCGGATGGTGGGACTGGTGGCGACGAGCGTCAGCTTCGCCGAAGCGAGCGAGTGGATGGGGGAACTGGCCGGCGTGGCGGTCGACCCCAAACAGGTCGAGCGCACCGCCGAAGCGCTGGGCCGCGAGGTCGCGGCCGACGAACGCGAGAGGGTCGAGCCCGCACCCGGCGCGGCGTCGACGATGTATGTGGGGCTGGACGGTACCGGCGTACCGGTGCGCAAGTCCGAGGTGGAAGGCCGGCGCGGCAAGCCGCCCGACGGGGTGGCCAAGACCCGCGAGGTCAAGCTCGTCACCGTGTGGACGGCGGAAACCCGCAACGCCGACGGCCTCCCCGAACGCGACCCCGGGTCGGTCAGCTACAGCGCCGCCGTCGAGAGCGCGGCCAGCCGCCCCACCGACCCGCTGCCCTCCCCGTTCGCGCAACGGGCGTACCGCGAAGCGCGGCGGCGCGGCTTCGACACCGCGGCGCGTCGCGTCGTCATCGGCGACGGGGCCGAGTGGATCTGGAATCTGGCCGGCGAACAGTTCCCCGGCGCCATCGAAATCGTCGACATCTACCACGCCAAGGGGCATCTGTGCGATGTCGCCAAGGCCATCCACGGCGCCGGCACGGACTTGGCCGCCCGGTGGGGCAAGGACCGGCGGGACGAGTTGGACGCCGGGCGGTTCGATGCGATCCTGACCGCCCTGCGCGCCCACAGTGAGACCTGCGAGGAGGCTCGCAAGTGTATCGACTACCTGACCCGCAACCGCCACCGGATGCGCTATCCGGAGTTCCGAGCGTGGGGTCTTTGCGTGTCGTCGGGCGTCGTCGAGGCCGGATGCAAGCTCGCTATCGGCGCCCGGCTCAAGCGCGCCGGCATGCACTGGACCGTGGCCGGCGCCAACGCCATCATCGCCCTGCGGTGCTGCAAGCTCAGTGGCCGCTTCGAGGACTTCTGGGAACGACGGCCCGCCAACGCCGCCTGACAGTCATCTCACAATGATGTCGTGCACCCCGAGCACACCGGTGCATTGACCGGGTTGGACACCGCCGCTATACTTTCTGGCCTGCCTTCGCCGGCCTGCCAGCGACCCATGCTCGCGAGTTCCGCGCCCCCGTCATCCGAATCGATCGACGAGCTGATTGAACGGTGTCTGGCCGGGGACGAACGCGCCTGGGATCGGATAGTCACCCAGCACTGGCGGAGGGTCTTCAACGTCGCCTACAAGTTCGTGGGCCGGCACGACATGGCGGAGGATCTCGCCCAGGAGATCTTCCTGAAGATCTTCAAGGCGCTGGGCACCTTCGACCGGCGCGCCAACTTCCAGACATGGCTCGTCAGCGTCAGCCGCAACCTTTGCATCGACCACTACCGCAGCGTCCGGAAGGAACGCGAGCTCGTGGACCGGAGCATCGACGCGGAGGATGCCTCGCCGATCAGCCGCGAACCGGACCCCCTCGACGCCCTGGAACGAAACGACCGCCGGATTCTGTTGCATCGGGCGCTGGGGCAGCTTCCCGAGACCTTGCGCACCGCGGTCCAGCTGCGTGACATTCAGGAGCAGTCCTACCGGGACATCGCCCGCCAACTGGGCCTCCCCGAGGGAACCGTCAAGTCACGGATCAACCGCGGCCGCCACGAGCTGGCCCGGCAGATCCGCCGCCTGACCTCCGAGGCCGAACGGGAGGCCGGTCGGATACGCAGCCAGGAGTAACCCATGAACCTCACGACCGAACAGACCGGCAACATCGCAATCGTCCGCGTCGGCGAAACGCGGCTGATGTATCCGCTGTTGTCGACCTTCGCGAAAACCGTCACGACGATGATCAAAGACGGTGCCCACAACGTCCTCATCGATCTGTCCCCGGTCGTCTACGTCGACAGCGCCTCCATCGGGTGCCTGATGGACCTGTCGCGGCAGACGACGGCCGCCGGCGGCGCGCTGAAGCTGGCCAACGTTCAGAAGCGGGTCGAAACGATGTTGACGATGACCGGCGCGCAGTACTTCATCGAGATCCATGGCGACGAACCCAGCGCGCTCGCGGCCTTCGGGGTGTGACATGCGCAGTATCACGACGACCAGCGGGATCGCGCTGCCGCTCGACGGTGATCTGCTGGCGATGCTCGAGACCCTGTACAAGGAACTGAACACGCGGTACGCGCTCGACCGCACGTTCGAGGACACCGTCCGCGAGATCGCCCACCTGCTCGACCAGATGACCGAGGAAGAACGGCGCGCGTACCTCGCCGAGAGCCTCTTCCTCAACACCGTCACCTACGAGAACGAACGTCTGGGCGCGTACGTGCGGAAAGTGACAGAGAACGCCTGACGCGCGCGGCGGGCGGCGGGATCAGTTGGTGACGCAGGTGGGCGCCTTCGCGGCGACCGCGGCGGCAGGTGCCGGCTCCAGGCCCGGCGACTCGACGATCCGCCACGCATCCGCCTCCTCCAGAATCTTCTCGGCGAAGGCAGTGTGCAACTCGTGGCCGCCCCGGTGCGCGACGAGATGACCGATGACCGGATGGCCCACCAGGGCGAGGTCGCCGATCGCATCCAGAATCTTGTGCCGGACGAACTCGTCCTCGAATCGCAACCGGTGGTTCAGGATCCCGGTGTCACCGAGCACCACCGCGTTGTCGAGCGACCCCCCCAGGGCGAGGCCCTTCCTGCGGAGCATCTCGACTTCCTTGAGGAATCCGAATGTGCGAGCCGGCGCGATCTCGTCCACGAACGACGCTTCCGTCACCGTGAGCGTGCGGCTCATGTGCCGGAGCAGCGGATGGTCGAAGCTGATGCTGTAGGTCACCTTGAAGTGATCCGACGGATACAGGGCGATACGCTTGTCCCCGCGTGACAGCGAAACCGGTCGAAACACCTTGAGATAGCGCCGCGGCGCGGTCAGCCGCCGGAGCCCCGCCTCGTGCAGGAGGTAGACGAACGAGGCCGCGCTCCCGTCCATGATCGGCACTTCCGGCTGGTTGAGCTCGACGACCACGTTGTCCACGCCGAGACCCACCAACGCCGACAGCAGGTGCTCGACGGTCCGCACGGTTTCGGCGTTTCGAGACAATCCGGTGGCATAGTGCAGACGGTCGACGTTGTCGACGGTCGCGGGGATCTCGACCCCGTGGAGGTCGGCCCGCCGAAAACGGATGCCGCTGTCGGCCGTGGCCGGCTGCAGCGACATGGTGACTTTCCGACCGGAATGCAGTCCGATTCCGGTGCAGGACACGGCACGTCTGACGGTGTGCTGAAAATCAGTCACGGAGCGGCGACCTCCAGGGGGCGCGGCGGACAAGGGCCGATCGAGGGGGTGCTGCCCGGAAACGTGCCACTGAACCGGTTATCGGCATTTTTCGCGGATGCATGCACGACGGGTACCGTCAGCCACCGTAACATATCTGTCACGCATGCGGCGACGGCCACGGGCGCGGCTGTTGTACTACATGACGGTCCCGTTGTCAGCCGCCCGCGCCGATCCGCGGTCGCCGCCGCAATCCGCGCCGACGCGCTCACGAGGCGAACAACTCCGCCAGGCAGCGGCCGGTCGCGGATGCGGACTCGGCGGCGACCTCTTCCGGAGTACCCACCGCCACCACCCGGCCGCCGGCGTCACCGCCCCCGGGACCGAGATCGATCACCTGATCGGCACTCTTGATGACGTCGAGATGGTGCTCGATCACGACGACGGTATTGCCCTGATCGACCAGCTTCTGCAGCACGTCGAGCAGCTTGCGGGTGTCTTCGAAATGCAGGCCGGTCGTCGGCTCGTCCAGGATGTGGACGGTGCGGCCGGTGCTCCGGCGGGAGAGCTCCTTCGCCAGCTTGACCCGTTGCGACTCGCCCCCGGACAAGGTCGTGGCCGACTGCCCCAGCGTGATGTAGCCCAGCCCGACCTCCAGCAACGTGCGCAGCTTGGCCGCGACCGCGGGGACGTTCTCGAGCAGGGGCAGGGCCTGATCGACGGTCAGCTCCAGGACGTCGGCGATGGACGCCCCCCGGTACCGGACCTCCAGGGTCTCCCGGTTGTAGCGGCGCCCCTTGCACTGCTCGCAGGTGACGTAGACGTCGGGCAGGAAGTGCATCTCGATGGCCTTGACCCCGCCCCCCTGGCAGGCCTCGCATCGTCCGCCCTTGACGTTGAACGAGAACCGCCCCGGCCGGTAGCCGCGGGCGCGCGCCTCGGCCAGCATCGCGAACAGCTCGCGGATGAGCGTGAAGAGGCCGGTGTAGGTGGCCGGGTTCGATCGGGGCGTCCGGCCGATGGCGGTCTGGTCGATCTGGATGACCTTGTCCACGAGGTCGGCGCCGTCGATGCACCGGTGGGCGCCGGGCGGGGCCGTGGCGCGATACAGATCGCGGGCCAGCGCGCGGTACAGGATGTCGTTGACGAGGGTCGACTTCCCCGAACCGCTCACCCCCGTGATCACGGTGAACAGCCCGAGCGGAATGGCGATGTCGACGTCCTTGAGATTGTTGGCGCGCGCCCCCCGGATGACGAGCTCGCCCCGGAGCGCGGGACGGCGCGCGGACGGGACGGGAATGCTGCGTTCCCCCCGCAGGTAGCGACCGGTCATCGAAGGGTGACCGTTCGCCAGCAGCTCCGCCGGCGTCCCCTGGAACATCACCTCGCCGCCGTGAACCCCCGCTCCCGGCCCCAGATCGACCACGTAGTCGGCGGACCGGATGGTCTCTTCGTCGTGCTCGACGACGACCACGGTGTTCCCGAGATCGCGCAGGCGCCCCAGCGTCGACAACAGCAGCCGGTTGTCCCGCTGGTGCAGTCCGATGGACGGTTCGTCGAGCACGTACAGCACGCCGGTCAGATTGGCCCCGATCTGGGTGGCGAGCCGAATCCGCTGGCCTTCCCCTCCCGACAGGGTGGCCGCGCTCCGCGCCAGCGTCAGATAGCCGACGCCGACGTCGGTGAGAAACCGCAGCCGGTCGCGGATCTCCCGAAGCACGCGGCCGGCAATCAGCTCCTCCCGCTCCGTCAGCTCGACGGCCGCCAGCATCTCGTCCGCCGCCGCCAGCGGCAGGCGGGTGTACTCGGCAATCGTGGAGCCCTTCACGCGCACCGCCCGGCTCTCCGGCCGCAGTCGCTCTCCGTCGCAGGCGGGGCAGGCCTGCAGGGAACGGAGGGGCTCGAGGAGCTCCTGTTGGGCCCAGGTTCCGGTCTCGTAGCGTCGCCGCAGGTTCGGCAGGATGCCTTCGAAGTCGCGCCCGAACGGCTCGCGGCGCCGGCCCCGCCGGTCTCCGCCCCCCTCCGATCGTGTCGCACCGCCCGGCGGACCGTGCAGCAGGGTGTCACGATGCCGGCGGGACAGCCGGTCGAAGGGCGTATCGAGATCGATGCCGAAGTGCCGGCTCAGCCCGGCCAGCGCCTCGCGGACCAGCTTGGCGTCGCCGTCGACCCACGGGGAAATCGCCCCCTCGTTCAGGGACCGGGCGCCGTCCGGCACGATGCGAACGGGGTCGAAGTCGTCGACGGCCCCGAGGCCCTGACAGACGGTGCAGGCGCCTTGCGGCGAGTTGAACGAGAACACCCGCGGCGTGATCTCGGGCACGCTGACGCCGCACTGCACACACGCCAGCCGCCGCGAGAACAACCGGTCGCCGCCCTGCAGGGTGTTGATGATCACGACGTCGTCGGCGAGGCTCAGTGCGAGCTCGATGCCGTTCCGCAGCCGACGCTCGACCCCGGCTCGAACCACCAGCCGGTCGACCAGCACCGCGATGTCGTGGTTCCGACGGCGTTCCAGCTTGAGATCGTCTTCGAGCGATCGGACCCGTCCATCGACCCGAACCTTCACGAACCCCTTGGCCCGCAGGGCCGCGAAGTCCTTCTTGAACTCGCCCTTGCGGCCACGGACGATCGGGGCCAGCACGTTGATGCGCTCGTCGGTCGGACCGCCCAGCACCATCTCCACGATGCGGTCGACCGATTGCAGCGTAATCGGCCGGTCGCACTCCGGACAGTGCGGCACCCCGATATTGGCGAACAGCAGGCGCAGGTAGTCGTAGATCTCGGTGACCGTGCCGACGGTCGAGCGGGGGTTGGACCCGGTGGTCTTCTGCTCGATGGAAATGGCGGGTGAGAGGCCGTCGATCAGGTCGACGTCCGGTTTCTCGACCTGTTCGAGAAACTGACGGGCATAGGCCGACAGCGACTCCACGTATCGCCGCTGCCCTTCCGCATAGATGGTGTCGAAGGCCAGTGACGACTTGCCCGACCCGGACAGGCCGGTTACGACGATGAAACGGTCGCGCGGCAGACTGACGTCGATGCTCTTCAGATTGTGGACGCGGGCTCCACGCACTTCGATACGATCGTGAGCCATTTGCCGTGATCAAGTCTCGAGACGGACCACACTCACCGGCAATCCCGGCCGTTGTCCCAAACGTCCGATGCTATCACGCCGGGGGCCCTCGCCGGCCCGCCGCGGGCGCGGGCAACCGGTCGAACCGATACGCCCGGTCCTCTGACGCCACGACCGCGCCGCCGTCCCGGTCGAAGGCGACCCCGACCAGAGACGGCGCCGCGACCACCTGCTCGGCCTCGTCGACGCCCCGAACCCGGTAGAGGCCGCTCGCCCCGGCCAGCGCCTCGACGACGTGGAGCGTCCCGTGGGCGTCGAAGGCCAACCCCTGGGGCCGACCGAACCCGCGGTGGATCGTGGAGACGGTCCCCGCCCGATCGATGCGATACACCGCATCGCGGGTGGCCAACGTCGGGGCGGTCACATAGAGATCGCCGGTGGGAGCCATTCCCAGGTGGAACGCCGCCACACTGGCGGGCAGGGTGACGAACGGCGATACCTCCCCCGACGGGGTGACCCTGAAGATGGTGCCGGACCGGTCGCCGACGAACAACGTGCCTGCTTCGTCGAACGCCAGCCCGCAGGCCACCCCGAGCTCCGCCGCAAACTGCTTCTGCTGTCCGTCGGCATCGACCCGGAATACCGCCCCGTCGAAACGGCTCGACACCACGAGCCGGCCCTGCGGATCGAGGGCGAGGGACGTCGGGTTGGTGACGCCGGTCACGAACGGCTCGCGAAAGCCGTCCCGCCGCAGCCGGAACACCGACACCGGCGCCGACTCCCCGCGAGTCCCGCTGTAGGTCAGGAACAACGTGCCGTCGGCATCGATGACCGGGCTGTCCACCTGATGAACCCCGGCGGCGACCTGCGAACCGACCTCGAGCCGGGCGGTCTCGCCGGGCAGCGTGCCGAGCCGGACCGGCATCGAGCCGCCGGCCGCCTCCGGCGGCACCAGACAGGCCACCCGGTTGCCGCCGGCGTACACCACCTGCGCCGGATGGTCGCCGATCCACACCTCGGGCAGCCTGCGGCCGTCCCCCCCGACGCCCGGCCCAAGGACGGCGATGCGCCCCCCGGCGACCGCCGCCGGGGGTTCCACGGACGTGATTCGGGGGCGAGACGCCTGAGCCATGCCGACGGCCGGAATGGACCTACGCGGGGTCCAACTCGACGTTCCAGTAGAGATAGTCTCGCCAGCTCGCCGGAGTATCGCGCAAGCCGACGGCGATGCGCACGGTGGCGGGCCGCATCGGACGCCGGGGCGACCGGATAATGCGCATCCCCGCCTCGGCCGGCGTACGTCCGCCCTTGCGGCGGTTGCACAACACGCAGGACGTGACGATGTTCTCCCAGTCCTTCCGCCCACCGTAACGCACCGGAATCACGTGGTCGAAGGTCAATGCGTCGGGCGGGAACCCTCGGCCGCAGTACTGGCAGACGTGGTCGTCACGAGCATAGATGTTGGCACGCGAGAACGGCACGAGATTGAAGTGACGCTTGATGGTGATGTAGTGCAGCAGCCGAATCACCGAGGGCAGCTTTACCGTCAGCGAGACCGAGCGCACCTCCCGATCGTAGACCGAGAGCACCTCGACCTTGCCCTGACACCAAAGCCTGATCGCCCGCCGCCAGTCGACGACCTTCAGTGGCTCGTAGGTCGCATTGAGCAGCAGAGTGTGCTCCATCGGTTCGCTACCGTTCAGGTTGCCGAGCAAAAAGACTGATTGTGCCTGAATCAGAGGTCCCGTGTCAAGCCACCTCTTTTCTCGTAAAGCATTACCGCACAACAACTTACGACATGGCCACGGTTTCGCCCCTATCGTCGCGGGGGGAGGTGCCGACAATAGAAGACGATGCACAGGTACGTCTGGTGTCCGCTGCTCCTCGTCCTCGCCGGCTGCGCGATACGCCCCGGCGCGACCCCGCAGCCGTTCCCAAGACCGCACCTCGCCCCGGCTGACCGGCCGGTCCCATCGAGTCTCGGAGGCCGGCCCGCGCCGGATGCGATCACCTCGACCGCCCTCGAGTATCTGGGAGTCCCGTATCGGTGGGGCGGCACCACACCGCGGGGGTTCGACTGCAGCGGATTCACCTACTACGTGTTCTCCCGCCACGGCATGGAGCTGCCGCGGGTGGCCGCCCACCAGTATCGAGTCGGCAAGTCGATCGACCGTACCTCGGTTGAACCGGGAGACCTGCTGTTCTTCGAGACCATCGCCGAGGGGCCGTCGCACGTGGCGCTCGCCCTCGACGGCGATCAGTTCGTCCATGCGCCGGCGAGACGGGGGCAGGTGCGGGTGGAGCGCCTGAGTTCGCACTACTGGGCGAGCCGCTACCTCGGGGCGCGGCGCGTGCTCTAGGAACCCGCACGCTGCCAGCCCGGAAAGCGTCGCCTTTACGGCTCCGCCGCCGCCTCAAGGCGCCGCCGTCCCAACCCTCCAGGAAGTCGGCGCCTTCTCGGCAGGAGTCGGCGCCGTTGTACGGCACGGGCGGTTGGCGCGACCCTACGGTCGCGTTGGAAGTTTCGCTGACGCGAAACTCCCACGACGCAAGCTCCTAGACCGGCGTCGCCGCGAACTGCTCGATCTGCCGGCGGATCGCGGCCGCGGCATCGGCGCCGATCAGCGCCAGCGGCCGGCGGGGCCGCCCGCCGACGTAACCGAGCTCACCCAGGGCCGCCTTCAACCCGGGAATGCCGTGCACGGAGGTCAGCAGCCTCGCAAGCGGGACCACCTGCCGCTGGAGCGCCCGCGCTTCCGCATGGCGGCCTGCCGCGACGTGCTCGTAGATTCTGACGCAGGCCTCCGGGATCGCGCACGCCAGCGCCAGGATGCCGCCGTTCGCGCCGAGAGCCAGGCTGGCATAGAACGTCGGCGCCGACCCGACGAGGACGCTGAAGCCGTCCCGAGCCACTCCGATGAGATCGCCGACGTAGCTCATGTCGGGACCGGACTCCTTCAGTCCGACGACGTTCGGATGATCGACCAGCTCGGCGACCGCCTCGACCGGCAGCGTCACGCCGGTGAGGGCCGAGAAGTTGTACAGGATCACCGGCACCGGAGATGCATCGGCCACCGCCGCGTAGTGGCGGACGAACACCGCGGCGTTCAATTGCTTCTTGAAATAGGACGGAGTCCGCACCAGCACGGCGTCGGCCCCGGCATCCGCCGCCCGGCGCGCGGCGGCGATGGCGGCCCGGGTCGATTGGCGGCCGGTGCCGGCGACCAGCAGGCGGTCCCCGGGTACCCGCCCGCGCGCCTCGCGAATCAACCGATCGGCCTCGTCGTCGTCGACGAGCGGCGCCTCGCCGGTCGATCCGAGCACGACGAGCCCGTGCAGCGGCGTTTCCATCCAGCGATCGATATTGGCGCGCCAGGCCGCGAGATCGATCGCCTCGTCGTCCGTGAACGGCGTGGGAATCGGGGCGAGAACTCCGCGAATGGTCATGATTCGACTCTTGTGCACACGAGAGAAAAAAGACGGGACGAGTTACGTTAGCGACGCGGGGCGGCGGTTGTCAAACGGAAACCGCCGGGCAGGCCCGGGACGCGACACCGGAGGACGTTCCGTTCCGCGGATGCTGGGGCCACGAGCGTACAAGGCGGGACCCGGCGGCGCCCCTCGAGACTGGGCCGACCGGGTCAGAGGTGGGTGACGAGCGGATGCAGGCCGTGGCGCCGCCGGTTGACTACCGGCGGGCCAGGGCGTGTGGGGTCGAAAGCGGTGACGTTCACCGGGCTCCCGGCAACGCCGCAATCGCGGACGCGGGAACCGAGGCGACGACACCATTCAATATGCAATTGTCCCGCCAACTCTGCCAACGACCGGTCCAAACAGCTTGCAACCTGCTGCAGGAAAGAGACTTGGCGAATTGCCCGCGGTCTCCGCACCAGGCATCCTCCGGACGCGGATGCCTCGAAACGGAACCACCGCTTGCCAAAGATGTCGACATCGGCCCCCGAGAGCCACATTCTTGGCGGACGACCCGGCCGCTTCGAAGGTGAAGGAGACCGCGACCGGCGGATTCACCGCGGCGGCGCCGCGGCCGGCCGGTCCGGCCGCAGCGGCTGCGTGAGAATGCGCGCTTCCTCGACCACGCGCCCTTCGACCAGATGCCGTTGGATGATCTGCTCGAGCACGGGCGGATCGCACTCCCGATACCACACCCCTTCCGGGTAGACCACGGCAATCGGCCCGCCTTCGCAGACCCGCAGGCAGTTGGCCTTGGTCCGCAGCACCCCGCCGCGCTCGGACAGCCCCAGCTCGCGCAGCCGGCGCTTCAGAAAGCTCCAGGCGGCCAGCCCGCGCTCGTGATCGCAACACTTCGCCGTGGTCTGGTCCGCACAGAGCAGAATGTGACGTCGCGCCACCGTGACCCCGACGGCGGCGGCGGCGCGTTGCTGGCTCTCGACGGAACCCTTGGCAGAAGCGGGATCGTTCATGCGCACATCTTTCGTGCCGAATGGGCAACCCGCGGAAGGACTTCCGCCGCCTGCGCCCGGGGGCTGCGGCGAGACGGGGCCGGTGACAGGGCCGCGGCGGCGGCACTGGAAAGAACCGCGCGACCCACGTACGATAGCACGCCATGAGCAAGCGCCCCACCGCCGTCCTCGACCGCGCCATGACCGTCTTTCTCGCCGCCGTGGAACGCGGCGGCAACGCACTCCCGCATCCCGGCACCCTGTTCGCCCTGCTGGCGGGAGTCGTCGTCGTCCTCTCGGCCATCGCGGCCAGGACCGGACTCGAGGTCATCCATCCGGGCACCGGCGAGCTGATCCGGCCGGTGAGCCTCGCCACGGTCGAAGGGCTGCACCGCATCCTGACCGAGATGGTCACGAACTTCACGAGCTTCGCGCCGCTCGGCACGGTGCTCGTCGCGATGCTGGGCATCGGCGTTCTCGAAAGCAGCGGGCTGATTGGCGCCGCCCTGCGGCTGCTCGTGCTGTCGGCGCCGAAACGACTCCTCACGTTCGTGCTCGTTCTCGCCGGGGTCCTCTCGAACACCGCCAGCGAGATCGGCTACGTGCTGCTCGTGCCCCTCGGCGGCATCATCTTTCTCGGCGCGGGACGCCATCCCATGGCCGGACTGGCCGCCGCCTTCGCGGGCGTATCCGGCGGCTACAGCGCCAACCTGCTGCTCGGCACCATCGATCCGCTGCTGGCCGGCCTCTCCGAGGAAGCGGCCCGCATCGTCGACGACGGCTACCGGGTCAACCCCGCCGCGAACTATTACTTCATGGTGGTGTCCACGTTCATCATCGCGGGGGCCGGCACCTGGGTGACCGAGCGGGTCGTCATTCCCCGGCTGGGCCCCTACGAAGGCTCGGCCGACACGAAGGAGAGCGATTCGGACGTCATGCGGGAACTCTCCGACACCGAGAAGCGCGGCCTCTACGCCGCGCTGATCGCGACCGGGGTCTTCGTGCTGTTCCTGCTCTGGGGCACCGTGCCCGCCGACGGATTCCTGCGCAACCCCGAGACCGGCGGACTGCTGCGCTCGCCCTTCCTCTCGGGCATCGTCGCGTTCATCTTCCTGGGAGGCCTGTTGATCGGCGTCGCCTACGGGGCCGCGACGGGCGCGTTCCGCAACGATGCGGACGTGATGAACGGCATGGGCAAGACCATCAGCACCCTCGGCACGTACCTCGTGCTGGTGTTCTTCGCGGCCCAGTTCGTCGCCTACTTCAACTGGACCAACCTGGGACTGATCATGGCCGTCAAGGGCGCGGAAGGGCTGCGCAGCTCGGGCATGGGGGGCATTCCCCTGATGCTCAGCTTCGTCGTGCTCTCATCGATCATCAACCTCTTCATGGGCAGCGCGTCGGCCAAGTGGGCGATCATGGCGCCGGTGTTCGTCCCCATGTTCATGCTGCTCGGCTATACGCCCGAGCTGACCCAGACCGCCTACCGCGTCGGCGACAGCACCACCAACATCATCGCCCCGATGATGTCCTACTTCGCCCTGATCGTCGCGTTCTTCGAACGCTACGATCGGCGGTCCGGGATCGGCACGGTGGTCGCGACCATGCTCCCGTACACGGTGACCTTCTTCGTCTGCTGGTCGGTCCTGCTGGTCATCTGGATGCTGCTCGGCCTTCCGGTGGGACCTGGCGCGGGACTGCGGCTCCAGCCGTAGACGGGTTGCTGGGCGACATGTCCAGCGGGTCCATCGCGCGGATCGAAGACCCGGATCGGAAACGGCATGACGACTCCGGTTCCTCGTCGGCGCAGGGCCTCGGGACCATTCCGACCCGGGTTCGGTGGCGGCGAGGCTACCGCACTCCGGGCCGGCTTCGGCTGGCCCCGCCGAAGGTGTAGTGGGTCCGGTGCTGCACGTCCACACCGCCGTGGCCCCGCACCCGCACGAGCAGGCGGCGGGTCCGAACCGTGGGGTCCGGATTGGTCAGGGCGAAGCCGAGAATGTAGTAGTCGCTCGTCTCGGCATCGATCTCCCGGAATACGTCGTCGAAGTCGTTGCGGTTGACGATGGCCCGGCCGCCGGTCTGCTCGGCGAGCGACCGCAGGCTGTTCTGGGTCGTGAAGTTCCACTCGTCGAACGAGCCCCGACTGTTCAGGAGGAAGTCGGCGGCCCCCGGTCCCGCCATCAGACCGCGGGGATCGACGGTGTAGAACGCGGCGTTCGCCCGATTCGCGGCTTCGGCCAGCTCGTCGATCCGTCTCGCGAGCTCCCCGTCGCCCTCCAGGCCGTCCGGGTCGCCCAACGGGGCGTCCTGGCGCAAGAGGCGCGCGATACCGTCGTTCGTCGCCCCCGGTCTCGCTCCCGCCTCGGTATGGTACGACCTGCGCTCCGCCAGGAACGGATTGAGGTCGTAGCCGCTGCTGAAGTAGACGACCACCTTGCGCAGGTGCTGGACCTGCTCGAGGCCGTCCACGACGTTCCGCATCGTCGTGAACGCGACGCCGGCGCGCGCCATCAGCTCGGGGGTGTATCCCGGCATCGGCGTGAAGTTTCGGATCAGCTCGCCGGGGTCGAATCCGTCGCCGATGATGCGCGCAGCCGTCGAGTGAAGAAGACCGCGGTCGGCCGTCACGCCGACCGCGATCGACGACGGCCCGGTGGACACAACGGCGTACTGATCGCCCTCGTGAATGAGATTGTCGGCCATCTCCGCGAACGCAGTGCGTGCGCGCTGCGTCAGGCCCGCCGCGATGTGCAGGTCGTCGACCAGAATGATGAAGAGGCGGCCGGTCAGGTCGCCGACGGGGCTCGGCGGCGGCGGCAGGAGGATACCCCCCTGCGACCACAGGCCCGGCGCCAGCTGGTCGCTGACGCGCCCGCCCTGCACGCGGACGAGCGAGGCGACCTCCCGCAACTCGCCCTCGTCCACGACCACGAAGTCGCGGGCGGTCAGATCGGCCAGGAAGAGGCCGCTCCGGTCACGGGGAACGACCACCATCGTCACCAGGGTGACGCCGGCTCGGAACGTCGGGTCCGGACCCCCGGCGCCCGGCGGTCGATCCGTCGGCCGGACTACCTGTGACGGCGCCTGCGCGGCCGCCGGCGCGGCGAGCGCCGCGGCCAGCACCGCCGCAGCCAGGAGCCTGCGCCGTAGAAGTCTCGCGCCAACGAAACTTCCAAGAAAACGGCCAGTCCGGTACCCCCGCATCGTCATGGCTCTCGTCCTCTCACTCCGCCGGCCAGACGAGATCGGCGCGAATCCCGGGCAGATTCCCGGCGGTGTGCACGTCGGCGTAGAGCTCGCCGTCCTGCAGGCTCTGCAGGTCGCGGGCCGACAGGGTCAGACGGCCGGACGCGGCGGCGCTCCCCCGCCCGCCCAGCAGGTGCACGACGGGCCCCGCGCCGCCCCCCTCGACCGCGCGGTGGACGTGGGTGAACAGCACGTCCTCTTCCGCAATCCCGTAAACGGAAACGGAGTACGCCAGCTCGCGGCGGGGCCGATCCAGCTCGAACCGCCCGCGCAGGCCGGCCTCGTCCCCCGCCTCCTGCCCCACCTCGATGGCCACCGGCGGCGGGGGCGCCACCAGGCTCGGGGTGCTGTCCGGCGGGCGGCGATGGCCGGTCGCCTGCTCGAAGGCGTAGGCGAGCCGGATCAGATCCGATTCGGTGAACTCGCGGCCGATCATCTCGAGGCCGACCGGCATGCCGTCGGCGGCATACCCGCCGGGAACGGTGATCGCGGGCAGCCCCGAGATCGCGCTGAGAGCACAGTTGCTGCCGCGTTGGGCCAGCCCCACCGGGCGGGCGGTCTCCCGAATGGTGGGATAGACCAGCGCCGTCAGATCATGCTCGTCGAGCAGCGCCTCGATGGCGGCGCGCGCCACGTCCCGCCGGGCCAGCCGCTCGCGATAGTCGTCGGTGTCGAGGGTCTCCACCTCGAGCGACGTGCGGACACCGCTGTCGATCACCTCGTGGTAGAGCCCCAGCTCGACGAGCTCGGCCAATGAACGCACCGGCGCGTTCGGGGTCGCGGCGAGGTAGGCGTCGAAGTCGCTCTTGAACTCGAGGCCGATCACCGACGCATCCTCCAGGAGCGCCCGCAGGTCGGTCTCGCCGACCTCGACGATCTCCGCCCCCGCCGCCGCCATCGCTTCCGCCGCGGTCTCGATGACGGTGCTGACCGGGCGCTCCGCGGCGGTGTCGCCCAGCAGCTCGCCGAGCACCGCGAGCCGTGCCCCCTCCAGCCCATCGGGGTCGAGGGCGTCCCGGAACGAGGCCGGGATCCGGCCCTCGCTTCGGCTCGTCACCCCGTCGGCGGGGTCGACGCCCACGGTGGCGTCCAGGGTAATCGCCAGATCCTCGACCGAGCGCGCGAGCGGGCCGCCGATGTCCTGGGTGGTCGAGAGGGGCACGATGCCGTCGCCGCTCGCCAGCCCCCGCGTCCCGCGGAGCCCCACCAGGGCGTGATGGGCGGACGGGATCCGGATCGACCCGCAGGTGTCGCTCCCCATGCCGACGGCGCCGAAGCTCGCGGCCACCGCGGCGCCGGTGCCCCCGCTCGACCCGCCGGGATTGCGGGTCGGGTCGTAGGGGTTTCGGGTCTGGCCGGTGAGAGAGCTGACGGTGGTGATGCCGCGGGCCAGCTCGTGCATGTTGGTCTTGCCGAGAATGATCGCGCCCGCTTCGCGCAGGCGCCGCACCTGCGTCGCGTCGTCCGGCGGCACCGAGGTCGCCAGGCCGATGGCTCCCGCGCTGGTCGGCATGTCCGCGGTGTCGTAGTTGTCCTTCACCACCACGGGAATGCCGTGCAACGGGCCGCGCACCTCCCCCGCCCCGCGCTCGGCGTCGAGCCGATCGGCCTCGGCGGCGGCGTTCGGGTTGATGACGACCATCGCGTTGAGGGCCGGGCCACCCTGGTCGTAGGCATCGATGCGCGCCAGATACCCCGCCACCAGCTCGCGCGACGTCACCTCGCCGGCATCGAGGGCCGCCACGAGCTCCGGGATGGACCGTTCCATGACGTCGAAGACCGCGGCATCCGCCGCCTCGTCCGGCTCGCCGCACGCGGCGCCGGCGACGGCGACGAGCAGCACGAACGTGATGGCGAACGCCGACGCCGGAGAGCCCGTCCCGGACGAGAATCGCCGCGCATCGGTCCGCACCGTCATCTGTCGCCTCCTTGCAGGTATCGTGGGGAGGTAATCGTACATCAGTCCGCCCTGCCGGCCCCCGGGGCTCGCGTCAGGCCGGGGCGGCTCCCCCGTCGACCCCCGGGTCGGCGGTGGGGACGGGCGGGATTCCCGCCGCGTTGGTAGAATGGGCGAATGACGACCCGCTGGGCGGCAGGAGCGGCGGCGACGGGGATTCTGGTCGCGGCGGCGGTGGTGGCGCAAGACCCGGCCCCGGCGCCGGGCAGCGCATCGATCCGGGCCGGCGACCTGGAGTCGGACGTCCGGTTTCTCGCCGGCGACAGCCTGCAGGGCAGGCTGACGGACACGCCCGAGAACCGGGTCGCGGCCGACTTCATCGCTTCCCGGTTCGCCCGGCACGGCCTCGCGCCGGTGGGGTCGGACGGCACCCACTTCCACCGATTCGATCTGGTCACAACCCAGCTCGGCCCCGACAACGACCTGCAGATCACCGGACTTGGGGAGTTGGACCTCGCGGTGGGCGACGCGTTCTATCCGGACCCCGACAGCGCCAGCGGGAGCGCGGGCGGGGACATCGTGTTCGTCGGGTTCGGCATCGCCGCCCCGTCCCTGGAGCACGACGACTACCGGGCGGACGACCTCGCCGGCGCCGCCGGACTCGACGGCGCCGTCGCCCTGATGCTGGGCCACGAGCCCGGCGAGTTCCGCTCCGACAGCCCGTTCGACGGCACGATCCGTTCCGAGGCGGCGCGGCTGGTGCGCAAGGTGCTGGCCGCCCAGGCCCGCGGCGCGGCCGCGGTGCTGGTGGCCCCCGACCGCCACAACCACCGAGGCGGCCGGGCATCGTACCCTTCCGTTGGAGCGGTGATGAGAGCACTCTGGCCATCACGCCCGCCCCGCGTGCCGCGCTACGGGCTCGCAAGCTGGGTCGAGACGGTGGACATTCCCGTCGTCCACATCTCGAGCGACCTGGCCGAACGGATCGTCGAATCGGCGGGCCGGTCGTTCGACGAGTTGGCGGAGGCGGCCGAAAGGCCCGGCGGCGTAGCGGCGGTCCGGCTGGCGGGACCGCGCGTGGAGGTGACTGCGTCGGTGCGCCGCACGAGGGTGCCGAACCGCAACGTCGTCGGCCTGATCGAAGGGGCGGACCCGGAGCGCCGGGACGAGTGGATCATCATCGGCGCCCACTACGACCACGACGGCGCCATCGGACCGGTCATCTACAACGGCGCCGACGACGACGCGTCGGGGGTGGCGGGACTGCTGGAGATCGCCGAGGCCTACCGCGTGGCCGCCCGCGGCGGCGAGCGCCCTTCGCGATCCATTCTGCTCGCCGCGTGGAACTCGGAGGAACAGGGTCTGCTCGGGGCGTGGGCCTACACGGAGACGCCGCTGCACCCGCTGGCCCGGACCGTCGCGGTCCTGAACATGGACATGATCGGCCGGGACGAAGAGGTCCCGGACGTCGGCGGCATGCGATTCCGCGGTCTCGAGCCGCAATCGGCCGAGAACAACCGCAACGCCGTCAACATCCTGGGCTACAGCCGGTCGCCGGACCTGCGGCGGGCGGTCGAGCACGCCAACCGCCTGACGGGGCTCGACGTGCGGTTCCGCTACGACGACAACGCCTCGAACCTGCTGCGCCGCAGCGACCAGTGGCCCTTCCTCTACCGGGAGGTGCCGGCGCTCTTCGTGCACACCGGGCTGCACCCCGACTACCACACCGAACGGGACCGGCCCGACAAGATCCGCTACGACAAGATGACCCGCATCGTGCGCATGGTGCACCAACTGAGCTGGGATCTCGCCGGGGATCCGGGCCGCCCCGCCTACGTGCCGCGTTGAGCCGATACGGCGGCCTCTCGCCGCGGGCACGCCGTCCCGGCGGGCAACGCACGAGCCCGTACGCCGGCGGCGGCCTCACCGGACCGGGGTGCGCGCATCGGACGCCCCGGCGGGACGCGGGGCGGCGACGCGCCGGTCTTCGAACGTGCAGCCACGCAGCAGGCTCTTTTCCAGCAGGGCGAGATATCGGGCGCGCGGGATCTCGACGGCGCCGAACTGCTCCAGGTGGGGCGTCACCCACTGCACGTCCAGCAACCGATAGCCGCGGTCGCGCAGCCGCGCCACCAGGCAGCTGAGGGCCACCTTGGAGGCGTCCCGGACCCGGTGGAACATCGACTCGCCGAAGAACGCCCCGCGCAGGCCGACGCCGTAGAGGCCGCCGGCGAGCCGGTCGCCGGCCCACACCTCGACCGAATGGGCGTGACCGGCCCGATGCAATTGGCAGTAGCTCTCCCGGATCTCGTCGTCGATCCAGGTGCCGTCGGCGTCATCCCTCGACCCGCAGGCGGCGATGACGTCGCGGAACGCCTCGTTCACGGTGCACCGGAACCGCTGCTGGCGCAGCACCCGGGCGAGCCGTCGGGAGATCCGAAACCGGTCGATCGGAATCACGCCGCGCCGCTCCGGCGAGAACCAGCGGATGTCTCCATCGACGGCCATCGGGAAATAGCCGGCCTGATAGGCGCCGAGCAGGGTCGCAATCGGAATCATGGCCCGCGGCGCTACTCGATGACGGCGACCGGCTCGCCGAGGACGTCCGGGCGGGGCGTCAGACCGAGGCCCGGAGCCCTCGGCGCGGCGAGTCGACCGCGAACGCGTCGCGGCGGGTTCTCGGCCGTGCCGACCGTGACGTAGCTGTTGAAGTCGGTCGCCGTGAAGAGGAATCGAGGCGGGGTGCTGTGCGCCAGATGCGCAATGGCGGCCGTCGCGAAGTCGCCGCCCCACGTATCCTCGAGGGTCATGGCGATGCCGAGCGATACGCACAGGTCGCGCATCTGGCGCGCCCGGGTCAAACCGCCCAGCTTGCCGATCTTCAGATTGACCACATCCATCGCGCCGTCCGCGTGCGCCCGCAACAGCGCGTCGATGCCGTCGATGGACTCGTCGAGCACGAACGGATGCCGGGTGCGGGCGCGCACCGACCGGCATTCCTCGTAGGATCGGCAGGGCTGCTCGATGTAGACGTCGACGTCACCGACCGCGTGCACGACCCGCAGGGCGTCGTGGGGCAGCCAGCCCGTGTTGGCGTCGGCGATCAACCGGTCGCCGGGGCGGACCACCGCGGCGGCGGCGCGAATCCGTTCGATGTCGTCGTCGGGGTCGGCGCCGACCTTCAGCTGGAACCGCCGATAGCCCTCGGCCCGGTACGCGCCGATGCGCGCGGCCATCTCTGCCGGAGCCTGCTGCGAAATGGCGCGATACAGCCCGAAGTCGGGGCCGTAGCGGCCGCCGAGAAGCTCGCAGACGGGCATGCCGGCGACCTGTCCCAGGATGTCCCAGCACGCGACGTCGATCGGGGACTTGACGTACGGATGGCCCTTCAGGGCGGCATCCATCGCGCCGTCGATCACGCCCAGCTGCGTCGGATCCAGACCGAGCAGACCGGGCCCGATGGCGGCTATCCCGGTCCGCGCGCCTTCCGCATAGGCGGGCAGGTACGCGGGCCCCAGAGGGCAGACCTCGCCGTGGCCGCTCAGACCGGCGTCCGTGTCGACGCGCACGAGGGTGCTGTCGAAGACCGAGACGGTATTGCCGCCGGACCAGTTGTAGGGACCGTCGGCGAGCGGCAGGTCGACCTGAAAGACGCTGATTCGGGTGATCCTCATCGCCGATGCTCACCGTGGACAGCCGCCGCGGCCCGCCGCGGAAGACCGCCGTCTTGCGGCGCGCCTTCGCCCCGCCGCTCCGCGGAGGTCGCACGGTTCTGCGGCGCCGACTCCCAGGTCTTACAATAGGCGGGAGGCGGATCGCCGCGCCGGGCAACCCGCCGCGATGAACCCGCGGCCGGCCGCGAACCCCCGACGCCCCCGCAAGCCGGCTCCGCAGCACCGGGCCGGTCAGGCTCTACCGGCGCCCGCGGGCATGAGAAGACACTCGAGGACTCGATGCAGGATAGCAGCACCCACACGTCGGAGGCGGTCACCCGCGGGATCCGGGTCACCGTCACGTCACGATTCTCCCATCTCGAACCGCATCAGAACCGGTGGTTCTTCACCTACACCATCCGCATCACCAACGAGAGCCCGGAGACGGTGCAACTGGTCAGCCGGCACTGGATCATCACCAACGGGTCGAACGAAGTGGAGCAGGTGCGGGGTCCCGGCGTGGTCGGGCGCCAGCCGACGCTCTCCCCCGGACAGTCGTTCGAGTACACGTCGGGCTGCCCCCTCGCGACGCCGTTCGGGTCGATGCGCGGCACCTACCAGATGGCGACCCCTGACGGCAAGACGTTCGACGCGGAGGTCGCGGAGTTCGCGTTGACCGAGCCCTACACCGTGCACTGAAACCTGCCGCGGGCCGTCACTCTTCGGCCGTTCCCACCGGCGAGAGGCGAATGCCGGCCTCTTCCAGCCGCGTCCGCAACGCCGCGGCGAGGTCGCCGGCGCCCGGCGTGTCCCCGTGCAGACAGATAGTGTCGCGGCGAAGCTGGATGACCTCCCCGGTGACCGCGGCGACCTCCCCGCCCTGCACCAGCCGCAGCGCCCGGTCCGCCACCGCCGCGGGATCGGTGATCACCGCGCCCGGCTCGCGCCGCGACACCAGCGAGCCGTCGGCATGATAGGCGCGGTCCGCGAACACCTCGGCCGCGGTTCGCAGGCCGAGCGCCTCGCCGGCCTCGATCAGACAGGATCCCGAGCCACCGAACAGGATCAGCCGGTCGTCGACCGCGCGCACCGCACGCGCTATCGCATCGGCCAGCGGCCGGTCGCGGGCCGCCCGGTTGTACAGCGCGCCGTGGGGCTTGACGTGATGCAGCCGCGTCCCCTGGGCTGCCGCCACCCCGGCGAGGGCCCCGATCTGATACACGACCAGGTCTTCGACCTCCTGCAGGTCCATCGCGATGTCCCGCCGGCCGAACCCGATCAGATCCGCGTATCCCGGATGCGCTCCCGGGCTCGCCCCGCAGGCGACGGCGAGACGCACGGTCCGGCGCATGACCGACGGATCGCCGCCGTGGCACCCGCAGGCGACGTTGGCCGACGTGACGTGCCGGAGCATCCGCTCGTCGTCTCCGATGACGTAGGGACCGAACGATTCTCCGACGTCGGCGTTCAGATCGATGCGCTCCATGACTGGAATCATACGCCGTGTCCCCGAGGCCCGCGGCAGGGGTCGAGCCGCATTCGGGCGGCGACGCAGCGCTTGTGTTCTCGCCACGGCTCCCCGCGTCCCCGCGCCCGCGGGACCGGGAGCCCGGACGATCCGTTAAGATCATGCCCCTGCGAACGCCTCGACGGCGTTCGGCATGGACACTTGAGAACCAACAGAACCAGAGGACAAGCCGATGACGGACCGGGTGAACGCGGGAGGCCTGCAAGTCGACAAGGAACTGTACGATTTCATCAACGACGAGGCGCTGCCGGGCACCGGCATAACCCCGGAGACCTTCTGGTCCGGTTTCGACGACCTGGTGCACGACCTCGCGCCCCGCAACCGCGAGCTGCTGGACACCCGCGACGAGCTGCAGAGGCGCATCGACGCCTGGTACCGCGAGAACCGCGACCAGCCCATCGACCTCGCCGAGTACAAGGCGGTCCTGCAGGAAATCGGCTACCTCGTGCCGGAAGGCGACGACGTCACCGCCGACACCGCCAACGTCGACCCCGAGATCTCGACCATCGCCGGTCCCCAGCTCGTCGTCCCCGTCACCAACCCCCGCTACGCCCTGAATGCCGCCAACGCCCGGTGGGGCAGCCTCTACGACGCCCTCTACGGCACCGACGTGATTCCCGAGGACGACGGCGCCGAGCGGACGGGCGCCTACAACAAGGTTCGCGGCGACCGGGTGATCGCGTACGTGCGCGGGTTCCTCGATTCGGCGGTCCCGCTCGCCGGGGGAAGCCACGCCGACGTCACGGCCTACGCGGTCGCGGACGGGACGCTGGCGGCCACCCTGAAGGACGGGCGCACCCTCGGTCTCGCCACCCCTTCGCAGTTCGCGGGACACCGCGGCGGCGCGGAGGCGCCGTCGTCGGTCCTGCTCCAGAACAACGGCCTGCACATCGACATCGTGATAGACCGCGCCCATCCGGTGGGACGGGACGATGCGGCCGGCGTCCGGGACGTCGTCCTCGAAGCGGCGACGACCACGATCATGGACCTTGAGGACTCCGTCTCGACGGTGGACGCCGAGGACAAGGTGGTCGCCTACCGCAACTGGCTCGGGCTGCTCAAGGGCGACCTGACGGACCGGTTCGAGAAGGGCGGCCGGACGGTCGACCGCTCCCTGAGCGCGGACCGCAGCTACACCGCCCCGGACGGGTCGCCGGTCACGCTGAAGGGCACCAGCCTGATGCTGATCCGCAACGTCGGCCACCTGATGACCAATCCGGCGATTCTCGACCGGGACGGCAACGAGGCCCCCGAGGGCCTGCTCGACGCGATGATCTCGACGGTCATCGCCCTCCACGATCTCAAGAACCACAAGAACAGCCGCGCCGGGTCCGTCTACATCGTCAAGCCGAAGATGCACGGCCCCGAGGAGGTCGCCTTCTGCGACCGAACCCTCGCGCAGGTCGAGGACGCCCTGGGGCTCGACCGCTACACCCTGAAGATCGGGATCATGGACGAGGAGCGGCGGACCACCGTCAACCTCAAGGAGTGCATTCGGGCCGCCAAGGACCGGGTTTTCTTCATCAACACCGGCTTCCTCGATCGGACCGGCGACGAGATGCACACGGCCATGGAGGCGGGGCCGATGATTCGCAAGGCCGAGATGAAGTCGGCGGCCTGGATGACCACCTACGAAGACTGGAACGTCGACGTCGGCCTGGAATGCGGTCTGCCCGGGCACGCCCAGATAGGCAAGGGCATGTGGGCCATGCCGGACCTGATGGCCAACATGCTGAAGGCGAAGATCGGCCACCCCGAGGCCGGCGCCAACACCGCCTGGGTGCCGTCGCCCACCGCCGCCACCCTGCACGCGACCCACTACCACCAGGTGGACGTCGCCGAGCGCCAGGAGGCGCTGAAGGCGCGGCCGCGCGCCGACCTCGACCGCATCCTCACCATTCCTCGCGAGGAAGCCCCGAGCTGGTCGGCGGAGGAGATCCAGCAGGAGCTGGACAACAACGCCCAGGGCATTCTCGGCTACGTCGTGCGCTGGATCGACCAGGGCATCGGCTGCTCCAAGGTCCCCGACATCAACAACATCGGGCTGATGGAGGACCGCGCCACCCTCCGCATCTCCAGCCAGCACATCTGCAACTGGCTGCGTCACGGCATCTGCACGGAGGCCCAGGTGCGCGAGACCCTGCAGCGCATGGCCGCGGTCGTCGACGGCCAGAACGCCGGCGACCCGGCCTATCGGCCCATGGCCCCCGACTTCGACGCCAGCGTCGCGTTCCAGGCCGCCTGCGACCTCGTCTTCAAGGGGCGCGAGCAGCCGAACGGCTATACCGAGCCGATCCTGCACGCGCGGCGGCAGGAGGCGAAGGCGAAGTTCGGCGGGTAGCCGCCCCACGGGCGGTCTCGACCGCAAGGACTCGAACCCGGAACCACTGAACTCGTCGTGGGCTCCACCACGAGGTGGAACGACAGCGTACACTGGCAGTGTCCCCTCGCGCACCGCGAACGTAGAGGAAGATCGGGCCGCCGACAGGTCAATCATGAGTGCAAGTGCGGGAGATACCGCATGCTGAAGCGACTGCGCATCAAGGGTTACAAGTCCCTGACCGACTTGGAAGTGGAACTCGAGCCGCTAACCGTGCTATTCGGACCGAACGCCGCCGGAAAAAGCAACTTCCTCGACGCGCTCCAGCTGCTCTCGAAGCTCGGCACGAGCCGGACGCTCAAGGACGCGTTCGAGTCTCCGTACCGCGGCACCCCACTCGAGTCCTTCCGCATAGGACAGAAAGGTATCAAGGGTCTGGTCGAGCAGGAGCGATTGGGCTTCTCCATCGAAGCAGACTTGCGGCTGTCGGACACCGTCATCGATGCGGTTGATCGCCAGATACGGGACATGCGTCGTGCCGTGTCGCCGAAACCGAGCACGCTGCCCCCGCCCCCATCACAGGATGCCGGCAAGCAGCTCCCCCGCGTTCGCGAGCGGGACCTCCGGTACCGCATCGAGATCGAGATGCTGCCGAAGTCCGGCGTTCTGCGGGTCGCCGACGAATACCTGGCGGCCCTCAACAGCCAGGGCGAGCCGACCGGGAAACGCAAGCCGTTCTTCGAGCGGAAGGGTGACAAGATCCACTTGCGACTCGAAGGACAAGCGCACCCCACGTACTTCGATCGTTTCCTGGACCACAGCATCCTGTCCATGCCCCACTATCCGCCGCACTATCCGCATCTTGTGGCGGCGCGGAGCGAGCTGGAAAGCTGGCTGTTCTTCTACTTCGAGCCACGTGAACGGATGCGCGCCGCCAACCCCGTCAAGGAGGTGCGCCACATCGGGTTGATGGGCGAGGATCTCGCTGCGTTCCTCAACACCGTGAAGGCCGATAGCCCCAAGCAGTTCCGCGCAATCGAGAAGGCTCTGCACACCCTGATGCCGAACATCGACGGCATCGAGGTCGATGTGAGCGATCTCGGTGAAGTGGAGTTGCGTCTCAAGGAAGGCGGCGTGGCGATACCGGCACGCGTCCTGTCGGAGGGTACGCTACGCATGCTCGGACTCCTGGCCGTCACCGGAGCCGACGAACACCCGGCGCTCGTCGGCTTCGAGGAGCCTGAGAACGGCGTGCATCCCCGTCGCATCCAATTGATCGCGGAACTGCTCAAGACACGCGAAAGCCTGCGACAGAGTCAGTACATCGTCACGACGCACTCGCCTATCCTGCCCGACCTACGCGCTTCGTCGACCGATTGAGAACTGCGTTCCGCACCTTGAAGTCCTGACCCTCAACGTGGCGCGGCGGGCAGGAAAAGGACAGCGCGCAAGTCACGCCAGCAGCTCGCCGCGGAGGACGGTGACCGCCTGTCCCGACAGCAGGACCCGGTCGCCCGCCACCCTCACCTTGACGATCCCGCCGCGCACCGACGCCTGCCAGGCCGTGAACGCGTCGCGGCCGAGCCGGCGGCGCCAGTACGGCCCGAGGCAGCAGTGCGCGGACCCCGTGACCGGGTCCTCGTCGACGCCGGCGCGCGGGGCGAAGAAGCGCGACACGAAATCAGCCTCCTCCGTCTCGCCGCGCGCGGTGACGATGATGCCGCGAACCGGCAACGCGCAGAGAGCGCGGATATCGGGGGCGAGCGCCCGCACCGTCGCCTCGCTGTCGACCTCGACGAGGCAGTCGAAGCGGTTCCGGCCGAAATGCACCGGCTCGGCGCCGAGCGCGTCCGCCAGCCCCTCCGGCACGGGGGCCGGCTCGGCCGGCTCGGCCGGCTCGGCCGGAAAGTCCATCTCGATCCATTCGCCGCGGCGCTCTGCCGACAGCCGGCCGGAACGGGTGTGGAAGACGGTGGGAGCGTCCGCCGCCAAGTGCCCGTCCTCCCAGAGGACGTGGGCGGAAGCCAGCGTCGCGTGGCCGCACAGGTCCACCTCGACAGCCGGGGTGAACCACCGCAGATCGTACTCGCCCGACCCACGGCTCACCAGGAACGCCGTCTCCGACAGGTTCATCTCGCGCGCGACCCGCTGCATCCACGCCGGATCCGCCGGCCGCGGCAGCACGCAGACGGCGGCCGGATTCCCCCCGAACGGCTCACGGGTGAAGGCGTCGACCTGCACTATCGTCAAACTCATGCCTCATGCTCCATCGTCGTATCGAACCCGCGGAAGCGCTTCTTCGCGCTACAGCTTCAGCCCGCGTTGCTGGAGGAGATACGGAAGGTCGCCAGGGCGGAAGGCGTGGCCGTGGACCAGTTGCTCAACGTCGCCGTCGCCGAGAAGCTGTCCGCGCTTCGAACCGAGAATCACTTCGCCGAGCGGGCGGCGAGGGGCGATGCCGCGGACGCGCACCGCAACTTCGAGCGGGCCGGCGTTGGCCGGCCGCCCGTGCCGGGAGACGAGATGTCGTAGTCTCGCAGCCGCCGCGTCACGATGCGCCGCATTCACCCCGCGGCGGCGTCCTCGCGCACGAACTCCGCCCCCTTCTCGGCGATCATCACGGTGGGCGCGTTGGTGTTGCCCGACGAGATCCGCGGCATGACCGAGGCGTCGATGACCCGCAGGCCCGAGACGCCGTGCACCGCGAGCCGGTCGTCGACGACGGCGAGAGGGTCGCTCCCCATCCTGCACGTGCCGACCGGATGGAAGATCGTCGTGCCGAGGTCCCGGGCGGCGTCGGCGAGCGCCTCGTCGTTGTCGACGTCGGGGCCCGGCTTCCACTCCTGCGGCTCGAACCGGGCCAGGGCCCGCGCGGCCATGATGCGCCGGGTGAACCGCAGGCCGGCCACCGCGACCCGGAGATCCTCGTCGGTGGACAGATAGTTGAGGGTGATGGCCGGCGCCTGCCGCGGGTCCGCGTCCCTGATCCGGACATGCCCGCGGCTGGTCGGCTGCAGGTTGGCGACCGACGGCGTGATCGCGTCGAAGCGGTGCAGCGGGTCGCCGAACTTGTCGAGGGACAGCGGCTGCACGTGCCACTCGATGTTCGCCGACGCCCGCGACGGGTCGCTGCGCGCGAAGGCCCCGAGCTGCGACGGGGGCATCGTCAGCGGGCCGGTCTTGAACAGCAGGTACTCCAGCCCCATCGCCGCCTTGCCGAGCAGCGAGTTCACCCGCCGGTTCAGGGTGACGGTGTTCTTCACCTTGAAGATGGTGCGAATCTGCAGGTGGTCGTGGAGGTTCTCCCCGACCCCGGCCAGGTCGTGCACGACCCCGATGCCGTGCGCCTGCAGCAGAGAGCCGGGACCGATGCCCGAGAGCTGCAGGATCTGCGGCGAGCCGATGGCGCCGGCGGCCAGGACCACCTCGCGCCGCGCCGTCAACCGCTCGCCGGTCAGCAGCTCGACCCCGGTCGCGCGCGGACCGGCGTCGCCCGGCTCGACGACGATGCGCCGCACCTGCGCGTCGGTCCGGACCGTCAGGTTCGGCCGCTGCGCGATCGGGCGCAGGAACGCCTTGGTGCCGCTCCAGCGCCGGCCGGCGCGCTGGTTCATCTGGAAGTAGGCGTTGCCGAAGTTGTCGCCCCGGTTGAACTCGGCGATCTTCGGGATGCCGCACTCCTCGGCCGCGTCGCGCCACGCGTCGAGGATCTCCCAGCTCACCCGGCGCTCCTCGACCCGCAGCTCGCCGCCGGCCCCGTGGCACGCGTCGGCGCCGTGCTGGTAGTCCTCGGACCGCCTGAACACCGGCAGCACGTCGTCCCATCCCCAGCCGCGGTTGCCGAGCGACGCCCAGTGGTCGTAGTCGCTCCTCTGGCCCCGCATGTAGATCATCGCGTTGATCGAGGAGCAGCCGCCGAGAACGCGGCCGCGGGCATAGCCGATGGTGCGCCCGTTGAGCCCGGGGTCCGGCTCTATCCGGTAGCACCAGTCGGTGCGGGGGTTGCCGATGGTGTAGAGGTAGCCGACGGGGATGTCGATCCAGAAGTAGTCGTCCCTGCCCCCCGCCTCGAGCAGCAGCACGCTGGCGTCCTGGTCGGCAGACAGCCGGTTGGCGAGCACGCAGCCGGCGGTGCCCCCGCCGACGATGATGTAGTCGTGAGTCACGCGGCGATCCTACACGAGCGGATCGGGGACCTGTCGCCGGCGGGACCGGCGGCGCCTGCGGCCGTCCGGGCGGCGGACAGGGAACCCGGGAGGTGGATTCCCCGTCCGACCCGATCACGAAAGCTCAATCGGCGCGCTCACTGCTGCGCGGCCGCCGCGTCCTCCGCGCGTCCGGCCCGCAGGCTGTTCTCGAGCCCGTAGTTCCCCTCGTGGCAGGCGTACTCGAAGAGCTGGTAGGTATTGTCCCGATTCAGCGGCATCGCGACCGTCCACGGCGAGGTGAACACGCTGTTGTCGTCGACGGTCACCTCGTAGCTGATGGTGTCGCCGCCGGTGCGCGTGAACCGCTCGACCACCCGAAGGTTCTCGCTCTGGGGAATGCCGCGCACGCCGCGGGTCGCGATGTTGGTGCCGATGGTGCCCTGGTTGTTGTAGTTGGTGGTCTCCACGACCAGGGTGCTCCCATCCCAGCGCCCGCGCGCATCGCCGTTCCATTGGCGAACACTGTCCGGCAGATGCGGCGTGTCGCCGACCGGGATGACACGGGCTTCGTGGATCATCTCGTAGAAGAGAACCACGTATCCGGGGATCTGCAGAATCTGGTATCCCGCCCCGTAGCCCGGCGGGAAGATGCCCCCCGGCACCCCACGGGTGATGCACCGCTCCCACGGCGTGTGGTTCAGCCAGGAGTCGGTCAGGTGAATCAGGTTGTGGTCGCGGATGGCCCGGGCCTCATCGCGGACCGGCAGCCGCCCGTTGGGCGGATCGACGATCATCGACCGGCGCCGCTCGTTGCGCAGGGCGTCGCCGGGGCCGTCGCCCCACGGACCCTGCGGGGGCCGGGAGCGCGACTCGATGGAAGCCGGCATCGCCGGCGCCGGCGGCTGATTGCTGCCGGGAAACCACGCGGCCAGCGGGGCCAGCCGTTCGATGTCCGCCTCGTCTGGCGCCTCGAACGGGGTCGAGTCGAAGTTGGTCCAGACGCCCTGGATGTCGGGCTGGCCGTCCGACGTCCGCGGACCGGTGTAGTGCTGCGCCCCCACGGGCGCGGCGCCCCCGGCGACGATCCCGGCCAGGACCGCCGCGACGCAGGCGGTGCGACATTGCATGCTCATCTGAAAGACTCTCCTTTACATCGGCAACACGAGCTCACCGCGGGTGCCGATACCTACATGGTACGCACTCCGACGGCCAGAACCAACCGCCTGGGCGTGGTAGTCTCGTGTTTGCGGCCTTGGGGTCGACAGCCTGCGCGAAGTACATCATGGACCAGGTGAAGATCTCCCCGAAGTTCCAGGTGGTCATTCCCAAGGCAGTGCGGGAATCTCTCGGCCTCGTGGCCGGCCAGCGACTCCAGGTCGTTCAGGTCGCCGACCGCATCGAGCTCGTGCCGGTGCGCGACATCGGCGAGATGCGAGGCTGGCTCGCCGGCATCGATACGCGCGTCGAGCGCGAGCCGGACCGCCCGCTGTGAACCCGGCCGACGGACGGGTTGCATGTCGTCGACTCCTCCGGCTGGCTCGAATACCTCGCGAACACGACGGTGCGCGAAACCGGCTGGGGTCTCCACGCCGGCTAAACGGCGCGGACCGGTGGGCCGTAATACACTCCACGGGTCGATGCACGATCGATAATGTCGGGAGCGGCTGCGAAGCGGACCGGCTCGCGTGCGATGCCGTTACGACGCCCCCTGACAGGCCACCGGACCAGGATGCGCCTGGCCGGGCGGCGGGAGAACGCGATTCTTGACTGGCACTCTGCTCCGGCGTCCCTGCGTACTGACCTTCACCGCGGCTCTCGGCCTCTGGTGGCTCGTCCCGCCCGCGCCGGTCGCGGCCCAGTCCGAGCCCCAGTCCGACCCCGGCGCACGCCGGGTCGAGGCGCGCGAGCTGACCTCGGCGGGATTCCCCCTGGTCCGCGCCCTGGAGATCGAGGGGGCCCCGGCCCTGGACGGCGACGTCCTGAACGACCCCGCCTACGCCAGCGCGATGCTCGCGACGGGGTTCGTGCAGAGCCGGCCCTTCGAGGGCCAGCCGGCTTCGGAACGCACCGAGGTCCGCATCGTGTACGACGCCGACACGATCTACTTCGGGGTGGTCTGCTACACCGAGGACCCGGGCACGATCATCGTGGCGGACAGCCGGCGCGACTCCGAGCTGACCGAGACCGACAGCTTCCGGGTCATCCTCGACACCTATCTGGACGGCCAGAACGGGTTCATCTTCGGCACCAACCCGGCCGGCATCGAGTACGA
Source organism: Vicinamibacterales bacterium (assembly GCA_965206705.1). GTDB lineage: Bacteria > Acidobacteriota > Vicinamibacteria > Vicinamibacterales > UBA8438 > JAJEEA01. The sequence continues at coordinate 1,101,963 of CBDBKJ010000006.1, forward strand.
CGGCCAGCTCACCAACGAGGGGCAGGGCAGCGGCCGGTTCGGCGGCGGGGGCAGCGGGCGGCCCAGCAACAGCCGGCAGCAGCGCGGCTCGGGCGGCGGCCTCAACGTCAACTGGGACGGCGCGTGGGAGGTGGTCACCCGGGTGAGCGACGTCGGGTGGACGGCGGAGATCGCGATTCCGTTCCGGACCCTCCGCTACCCCACCAGCGAGGTGCAGACCTGGGGCGTGAACTTCCAGCGGAACATCCGGTTCAACAACGAGCAGGTCTACTGGTCGCCCCTGCCGCGCCAGTTCAACCTCAACCGCCTCTCGCTCGCCGGCGAGCTGCAGGGCATCGCGGTGCCGCCCCAGCGCAACCTGCAGCTCACGCCCTACCTTCTCGGCTCTACCCTTCACCGCACCGAGACCCGGGACAACTTCAACACCGGCGATCTGGGGGCGGACCTGAAGTACAGCGTGACCCCCAGCATGACCCTGGATCTGACCGCCAACACCGACTTCGCCCAGGTCGAGGTCGACGACGAGCAGATCAACCTCGACCGCTTCACGCTGTTCTTCCCCGAGAAGCGGCCGTTCTTCCTCGAGAACGCGGGCCTGTTCTCGGTCGGGCAGTCGGGCGCGGTCGACGTGTTCTTCAGCCGCCGCATCGGGCTCGGCGAGAACGGCGAGCAGGTTCCGATCGTCGGCGGGGGCCGGCTGTCCGGCAAGGTCGGCAACAACACGAACATCGGGTTCCTCAACATGCAGACCGCGGCGGTCGGCGACCTGGACGACCCCCAGGCGATCCCGGGCCAGAACTTCACGGTGGCGCGGGTGCGGCAGGACCTCGCCAACCGGTCGAACGTCGGCGCCATGGTCGTCAACCGGAACGCGACCGGCGATCTCGCCCGCGACAGCGGCGCCAACACCACCGTGGCGTTCGACGGGCGCTGGGGAATCGGACAGGGCGGCACCGTGAGCGGATTCGTGGCGGACACCGGCGCCGTGCACGACCTCTCGGCCGAACCGGGGGGCTCCCACGCCTACGGGCTCAGCGCCCAGCACCAGTCGGAGCGCGCGCGGCTCAGCCTCGGCTTCACCGAGGTCGCGCCCGACTTCAATCCCGAGGTGGGCTTTCTCGCCAGGGAGAGCTACCGCCGGATGAACGGCAGCGTGTTCACGACGTTCCGCCCCGAGAACTTCATGGGCGTCCACGAGTTCCGGCCCCACGTCTCGCACAACACCGTGTTCGACTTCGGCACCGGCATCCAGGAGACGCAGTTCACGCACATCGACAACCACACCGAATGGCGCAACGGCTACGAGATCCACACCGGCATGAACGTCAGCCGCGAGGGCGTGTTCGAACCGTTCGAGATCTTCCCGGACGTCTGGGTCCCGCCGGGCCGGTACGACCACCAGGAAGCCCAGATCGCCGGCAACACGAACCTGGGGGCGCCGGTCAGCTTCAACATCAACACCATCGTCGGCGGCCTGTTCGGCGGCGACCGCGTGACGATCACGCCCTCGGTCTCGGCCCGCGCGGGCGAGACGTTCAACGCGATGCTGGAATGGAGCTACAACGACCTGCGGCTCCCCGGCGGCGACTTCACCACCCACCTGGGCCGCCTGCGCGTGTCGTACTCGTTCACCACCCGGATGTTCCTCCAGGCCCTCGTCCAGTACAACACCCGCGCGAGCCTCTGGTCGTCGAACCTGCGCTTCGGCCTGCTGTCGGACGCCAACACGGGGCTCTTCATCGTCTACAACGACATCCAGGGGTTTGGTCAGACGCTCAGCAGCCACGACTACATCCCCCCCGGCGCGGGGCGGACGCTCACCGTCAAGTACAGCTACCTCTTCGACCTGCTTCGGTGACCGCGCGCCGGCCTCGACGCCGGCGCGCCGCCCGTACGACGAAGTCGACCTTACTCGCAGCGGCATTGGACGATTCCCCGCACGGAAGAGGTCCGCGAGCACTGCGTAGGGGGTCCACGACATCACGGACGGCCGGGGTGGCTTATTGTAGTAACATAAAATAGTGTCGATCGAGTTCGACGCGGCAAAGCGCGCCGCCACCCTCGAGGCCAGGGGGCTGGACATGGCCCGGGCCGACGAAGTGCTCGCAGGTGCCACCCTGACCGTGAAGGACGACCGCTGGAACTACGGCGAGGATCGCTTCATCACCATCGGGTTCCTCGACGACATGATGGTGGTTCTCGTCTGGACGCCGCGCGACCGCGCGCATCGGATCATCAGCATGAGGAAGGCCAATGAACGGGAACGCACGCTCTACAGTCCCAGATTCTGACCCGGACACCGCTCCGGACCTCTCCGCGGATGGCTGGCCGGAGAAGTTCGCCCGAGCGACCGTTCGCCGCGGCCGGCCACCGGCCGTCAATCCAAAGGTCTCGACCACGATCCGTCTCTCACGGGACGTGATCGATCACTTCAAGGCCGGCGGTCGCGGTTGGCAGACGCGGATCGACGCCGCGCTTCGCGAGTGGATCGCGAAACATCCGTGACCGAGACACGCGTTACGACCCCGCGGCTTGGCGTATCATGTCGATGCTCCAGATGCGTTGTGCGAGTCGGCCGTAGAGCTCGGCGCGGGCCTCGAGGTCGGCCCGCCTGAACTCCGCATGCGGTGCGAACGGGAGCCCGGAATCGAGTCGGCATCAAGCTCCCTGCCATGAAACAACGCCTCCATGCAGGCGACCCGATCATCGACCTGAAGATTGAAGGACTCCCGGCCGGCCCGGTACGAGTAGATCAGTTGAGCCAGCGCGGTCCGCTGCTGCCCCTCAGGAAGCTTGCGGTACAGCGCGATCAGAATCAGGGTGATTGTGGTGAGACGCTGCTGGCCGTCCACGATAAACCGCGCGCCGCCGGTCTCGCTGATGATGATGGAGCCGAGGAAGTACCGTTCGTATCGAGCCAGGTCGCGCGACCCGCGGTGCTGCTCGCAACTCCTTCCGAAAACGCGATCGAGGTCGTTCCACAACTGATCGACCTGTTCGTGCTGCCACCGATACTCCCGCTGGTAGTAGTCGATGCCGTACTGCGTGTTCACCAACAGGCCGCGGACGTTCGTCGCATCGCCCCTGATTTCCTTCATCGGTCATCCTCCTCGGCGACATCGGCGCGGTGAGGCGAGTCCTCCGCCACCGGCAGATTCTGACCGAGCGACGTGTCGGCGTCGAGCCGAATCGATCGCCCGCAGCAACCGCCTGGGGGCGCGGCACGCCATCCACGCCGGTGCCGTATCGCGCCTTCTGCAGACATGGTAGTCTGACCGTGTGACAAACGACACGAAGTGGATTGTCGGAAGGGGCATCGGGATCCTCACCGCCGTCTTGGGGTCCGCGGTGGCCGTGATCGCCGTCGTGGTCACCCTGACAGGCGATGTTCGCGCCGATCTGCGGGATGTTCGCGCCCGCTTGGGCGGCTTCGACGCCCGCCTGGACGGCTTCGACGTCCGCCTCCGCGCCGTTGAGGTTGCCCTCGGCTTGGTCGAACAGCGTCTCGAGACGCTGGAACAGTTCCATCGGCCGACTCCCCCCCGGTGAGTGAGCCCGAATCAAACAGCAGACCGTCGCTCCACCAAGACAAGACGGCTGCACGTGGCTATAATTCGGGACGCCGTCCGCCCGTCGCGCTCAGGTTGCGTGACCGGGTCACATCCGCCGACAGAGATGACCATGCGATCGATAGTCCCGGCTCTCGTCCTCCTCGCCGCCGGCGCCGCCAGTTGCGGCGGCGGCGACGCTCCCGAAGCGCCGGTCAGCACGGTGGTGGCCTACGAGGGGGCAACCCTGATTACCGGAGACGGCGGTCCGCCCATCGGGGGCGGGGTGCTGGTGGTCGACGAGGGGCGCATCATCGGCGCGGGGCTGGCCGCCAACGTGACGGTTCCCGAGGATGCAACAGTCGTCGACCTGACCGGCAAGACGGTCATGCCGGCGCTCGTCGATCTGCACGGACACGTCGGGTTCCAGCGGGGTCTCGACTACGACTACGCGAACTACACCCGCGAGAACCTGCTCGACCAGCTCGACCGTTACGCGTATCACGGCATCGGCACGATCGTCTCGCTCGGGACCGACCCGGGGGACCTGGCGTTCGGGATCCAGGCCGAGCAGCAGGCGGGCGCGCTGGGCGGGGCCCGGCTGCACACCGCGTTCCGGGGCATCGCGCGGCCCGACGCGGGCCCGGGGGCCGCAACCATGCGGCCGACCGCAATCGGGGTGTCCACGGAGGAGGAGGCGCGGGCCGCGGTCGACGAGATCGCGGCTACCGGCGCCGATTTCGTCAAGATCTGGGTCGACGACCGGGGCGGCTCGGTCGAGAAGCTCACCGCGGACCTGTCCGACCCGATCATCGACGCGGCCCACGACCGCGGCCTGCAGGTCATCGCCCACGTCTACTACCTGGAGGACGCCCGCGCGCTCGTCGACGCGGGGGTGGACGGGTTCGCCCATCTGCCGCGCGACGCCGAGATGGACGACGAGATCGTGGCCGCCATCGTCCGGAACGACGTATTCGTCATGCCGAACCTGAGCATCTCGGAGCGCGGCCGGCATGCCGAGCCCCCGGCCTGGGTCGAGGGCCCGCTGCTGCTCGAATCGGTCGCCGGCGACGTGCTGGCGCGGATTCGCGCGTCGTTCGAGAACCGCACGCCGGAGGCGGCGGCGCGGGCCGGCGAATCGTACGCCGCGATGGAGCGCAGCCTGAAGAAGCTGGCCGACGCCGGCGCCCGGCTCGTCCTCGGCGCCGATACCGGCGTGCAGGACCACGTGCCGGGCTTCATGGAGCATCGCGAGCTCGAGCTGATCGTCGGCGCCGGGGTCTCGCCGGCCGACGCCATCCGCATCGCCACGAGCGCGTCGGCCGAGGTGCTCGAGGTCGACACCGGTCTGCTCGCGGCCGGCCGGCGGGCCGACTTCCTGGTGCTCGACGCCAATCCGATGTACGGCATCACGAATACGCGGCAGGTCTCCGCCGTCTATCTGGATGGAGCGGCGGTCGACCGGGACGCGCTGCGGGCCGGCTGGCAGGAGAACGCGCCGCAGGATTCCGCGCCGTAGCACGCGGTGAAGCCCAGGGTTGCACCGAGATCGGCGAGGGCGCCGGCGGGCTGCAAGGCCCGGGGCCGGGCGTGACGAGGAAGCATATTGGGACTGTCAGTCAGGATGTATCGCGAGTCGAGTGGCGCGGGGTCTTTGCCACGGGCTCCTGAAGGGTCGGTTGGGCGGGCAGCGGCGCCGCAAGGCGGCGATGTCCGGGCCGGGAGAAGCTCCATGCGACGAGTCTTGTACGTCGGCGTTCTCGCCTCGGTGCTCGCGGCGGGCTCCGTGCACGTGCACGCCCAGGCGGGCCGCTTCCCCGCATCCCGGCACGGCGGGAACTACATGCACAACTTCTACTTCCCGCCGGCGCCCAGCTCGACCCCTTGGGCGCCGAGCTGGGCGCCGGACGGCGAGTCGATCGCGGTCGCGATGAGCGGGTCCATCTGGCGGGTGGACCCCGCCACCGGGATGGCCGAGGAGCTGACCTACAGCCCCGACGCCTACCACACGTCCCCCGACTGGTCGCCCGACGGCCGGTGGATCGTCTATGCCGCCGACCACGACGGCGACCGGGTGCAGCTCGAGCTGCTCGAGGTGGCCAGCGGGGAGACCCGGGCCCTGACCGACGACGACCACGTCTACGCGGACCCCGCCTTCTCGCCCGACGGCACGCGCATCGCGTACGTGTCGACCCGCCCCAACGGCTACTTCAACATCGCGGTGCGGCCGGTCGAGGATGGCCGGTGGGCCGGCGACGAGATGCCGATCACGGCCGACAACGCCTATCCCGCCAACCGGCTGTACTTCGGTCCGTGGGACATGCACACGACGCCGGCTTGGTTGCCCGCGGGCCCCGAGAGCGCCGAGAGCGACGAGCTGCTGCTGGTCTCGAACCGCGACATCCCCCTCGGCTCCGGCAACGTCCTCCGGGTGCCCACCGCCCCCGGCGGCATCCGGAACGCGGTGACGGTGCTGCGCGAGCAGACGCTGTACCGCACCCGGCCCGACGTGGCGAGCGACGGCCGGCGCTTCGTCTACTCGTCGACGCGGGGGGCGGCCGATCAGTTCAACAACCTGTACGTGCAGCCGACGGCGGGCGGCGAGCCCTACAAGCTGACGTTTTTCCAGCACGACGCCTTCCATCCGCGCTGGTCGCCCGACGACGAGTGGATAGCGTTCATCACCAACGAGGGCGGCCTGCCCCAGCTCGCCCTGCTCGAGACGCACGGGGGCGCGCTGCGGACGGTGGAGATCACCGAACGCCGGTGGCGGCGTCCCATGGGCACGCTGTCGGTCCGCACCCGCGCCGCCGACACCGGCGACCTCACCGGCTCGCGCATCCATCTGACTGCGTCGGACGGGAAGTTCTACGCCCCCGCCGACGCCTACGCGCGGCTCAGCGCGCGCGGAGACCACCTCTTCCACACCGCCGGCGCCTTCACCGTCGAGGTGCCGGCGGGACCGGTAGAGCTGACGGTCGTCAAGGGCTTCGAGTTCCACCCGGCCACCGTCACCGCCGAGGTCGCGGCCGGCGAGACGACCGAGCTCACCGTCGACCTCGACCGGCTGACCGACATGGCGGCCGGCGGCTGGTACAGCGCCTCGACCCACGTGCACGGGAACTACGGCGGCAACCTGCACAACTCGCTCGAGAACCTGATCATGATGTCGGAGGCCGAAGATCAGGACCTCGTGCTCCATCAGGTGGCCAACAAGGACAATCGGATTCTCGATTACCAGTACTTCGAGCCGGGCGGCGGGGCGCATTCCGCGTCCACCCCCGAGCACCCGGTGGTCGTCGGACAGGAGTACCGCCCGCCGTTCTACGGACACGTCTTCATGTTCGGCATGCGCGACCACCTGATCTCGCCCTTCACGATGGGCTACGAGGGCACGGCCATCGAGAGCCTCTACCCCAGCAACACCGACATGTTCCGCAAGGCGAAGGCGCAGGGGGCCACCGTCGGCTACGTGCACGCGTTCACCGGCGAGAACGACCCTCTCGACGGCAACCTCGGCGGCGGCAAGGGGTTCATCGTCGACGCGGCGCTCGGGACCACCGACGCGGTGGAGTGGTCGGACGCGGCGCGGTCCGGCTTCCACCCGCTCTACGCGGTGTGGAGCAACGGGCTTCGCGTCACCGCCACCGGGGGCGAAGACTCGATCAGCAACCTGCAACGCTCGAAGCTGGTGGGGTCGGTCCGGACCTACGTCCACACCGGCCCCCGCGGCCTCGACGTGGACGCCTGGTTCGAGGGGCTGCGAGCGGGACGGGCGTTCGTCTCGTCGGGCCCCCTGATCGAGCTGACCATCGAGGGCCGCATGCCCGGGGAGGAGTTGGCCCTGCCCGCGGGCGGCGGCGAGGTCCGCATTGCCGGCCGGGTGAGGTCGGCCACCCCCCTGGACCGCGTCTTCCTCGTGTGCGACGGCGAGACCGTGCAGGAGGTGCCCCTCGGCGTCGGCGGCCGGTCGGCCGCGTTCACCGTGCGCCGGCGCTTGACCGGCAGCGGCTGGTGCCATCTGCGGGCCGAGGGCGCCCCCGACCAGCGGTTCCCGATGGACGTGACCTACGTCCAGGCGTTCACCAACCCGGTCTGGCTGCTCGCCGGCGACCAGCCGATACGGGACGCGAGCGCGGCCGAGTACTCCCTGCGGTGGATCGACAAGCTGCAGGACATGGCGGACGCGTGGCCCGGCTGGCGATCCGAGCGGGAACGCGCGCACGTGTTCGCGCAGTTCGACGAGGCGCGCGAGGTCTACCGGCGCTTCGCGCAAGAGAGCACCGGCACATCGGCCCCGCGGCCGTGACTGGGAGGCAGTCCGATCGAGGTCTTCGGTGATACGCACGGCCTCAAGGCCAGCCAGACTCGCCAGCTCGAGCGCCTCTTCCGGCGCCGGGTGCCGGCCGATCGGCTGATCACCCAGGAGCTCGCGCGGCAGCTGACTGAAATCAGCCACGAGACTCGCCGCCAGGTCGGGGTGCTGCTCGATCGCCGCGGGCTCGTCCAGCACGTGATGGTGGGCGACGCCCACTCGATTGCCCTGCCCGACTGGGGCCGCCTGCGGGCCGGCCGCGGGCGCCTGCGCGGCCTGCGCTGCCTCCACACGCATCTCGGGAAAGAGGGGCTGACGCGCGACGACCGCAGCGACCTGCTGCTGCTGCGCCTCGACGCCATGGTGACGGTGGGGGTGAGCGACGACGGCCTGCCCGCGCTCGCCCACACCGCCGCCCTCGCACCGGCCGGTGACCGCGCCCCGGGAGACCGCAACGCCGGCATCGAGTGTCTCGACCCGCAGCCGCCGGCGCAGATCGCCTTCGATTTCCAGACGTGGATACGCGAGCGCGAGGCGGCCCTCGCGCGCCACGACGGCGGGGAGCGGGTCGGAGACCGCGAGCGCGCGATCCTGGTCTCGGTCACCGCCGGCCGCAGCGCCCGTGAGCTGCAAGTCCACATCGCCGAGCTTCGCGAGCTGGCCCAATCGGCCGGGGTGGACATCGTCGACGCGGTGACGCAGAACCGGCCCCGGGTCGACCCCAAGACCGTGCTTGGCTCCGGCAAGCTGGACGATCTGGTCATCCGCGCCTTCCAGAACGACGTCGACCTCGTGATCGTCGACCAGGACCTGACCCCCACCCAGGCGCGCAACCTCGGCGAGCGCATGGAGCTGCGGGTGATCGACCGCACCCAGCTCATCCTCGACATCTTCGCGCAGCATGCCACCACCCGCGACGGCAAGCTGCAGGTGGAGCTGGCCCAGCTCAAGTATCTGCTGCCGCGGCTCACGCAGCAGGCCGAGGTCTCGCTGTCGCGGCTCGCCGGCGGCATCGGGGGGCGGGGGCCGGGCGAGACGAAGCTCGAGATCGACCGGCGGCGCACCCGCGACCGCCTGACCCGGCTCGAGCGCGAGCTGAAGAAGCTCGCCGCGCAACGCGAAAACCGGCGGCAGCGGCGGGGGCGCCGGGCCGTCCCCGTCCTGTCCATCGTCGGCTATACCAACGCCGGCAAGAGCACCCTGCTGCGGGCCCTGACCCGCACCGAGGTGCACGTCGCCGACCAGATGTTCGCCACGCTCGACCCCACGTCGCGACGCCTGCGGTTCCCGCGAGAGCGCGAGGTCATCATCACCGACACGGTGGGGTTCATCCGCGATCTGCCCGCCGACCTCGTCACCGCCTTTCGCGCCACCCTCGAGGAGCTGGCCGACGCGTCGCTGCTCCTCCACGTCGTCGACGCCTCGACGGCCGACTGCGACCGGCGCATCGAGGCCGTCCGCCGCGTGCTGCGAGACATCGGCATCGAGGCGCCCGAGCTCCTCGTCTTCAACCAGATCGACCGGATGGGAGACGGCGAGGGCGAGGCGCTGGCGCGCAGCCACGACGGGGTCGCGGTGTCCGCCCTCCGCCGCACCGGCCTGCGGGGGCTGCTGGGACGGGCCGAACGGATACTCTGGGCCGACGACGGCGGGCGGCCCGCCCGGCCGGGCGGGCCCGACGGGCTCGCCGGGATTTCCGGGCTAGAATAGGCGTCCCGGCCGCAGGGCCGCCGGGCGTTCCGCTGACTTTTCCCAGGAGGACTTGCCGTGTCCCAGGCTGACAAGCCGTCTGACGGATTCGACGCGTTGTTGCAGGAAGATCGAGTATTCGAGCCGCCGGCGGCGTTCGCTGCCCAGGCGAATGCCAACGACCCCGGCATCTACGAGGAAGCCGACCGCGACCACGAAGGGTTCTGGGCGAAGTTCGCGGGCGAGCTCGAGTGGAGCCGCCCCTGGGACACGGTGTGCGAATGGACGCCGCCCACCGTCAAGTGGTTCCTCGGCGGGCAGATCAACGCCAGCGTGAACTGCGTCGACCGGCACGTCCGCACCGCCCGGCGCAACAAGGCGGCCCTCATCTGGGAGGGCGAGCCCGGCGACCGGCGCACCCTCACCTACTGGGACCTGTACCAGGACGTGAACCGGTTCGCGAACGCCCTGCGGGACCTCGGGGTCGAGAAGGGCGACCGGGTCGCGGTCTATCTGCCGATGACCCCCGAGCTGCCGATCACCCTGCTCGCGTGCGCGCGCATCGGGGCCGTGCACAGCGTGGTCTTCGCCGGGTTCAGCGCGGAATCGCTGCGCGACCGCATCAACGACATGCAGGCCAAGGTGGTGGTGACCGGCGACGGCGGCTACCGCCGCGGCGGCGTCATCGCTCTCAAGCAGATCACCGACGACGCCGTGGACGGCGCCCCCTGCGTCGAGTCGGTGGTGGTGATGAAGCGCGAGGGGCTCGACGTCGAGATCGAGATGCAGGACGGCCGCGACCACTGGTATCACGACCTGATGGCGAAGGCCGCGCCGCGGTGCGATCCGGAACCGATGGACTCCGAGGACCTGCTGTTCACCCTCTACACCTCGGGCACCACCGGCAAGCCCAAGGGCATCGCCCACACCACCGGCGGGTACCTCGTCGGCACCTACGCCACCTCGAAGTGGGTGTTCGACCTGAAGGAGGAGGACGTCTTCTTCTGCACCGCCGACATCGGCTGGGTCACCGGCCACAGCTACCTCGTCTACGGGCCGCTCGCCAACGGCGCCACCTGCGTCATGTACGAGGGGGCGCCCGACACCCCGCACCGGGGCCGGTTCTGGGAGATGGTCGAGCGCTACGGGGTCACCGTGTTCTACACCGCGCCGACCGCCATCCGGGCGTTCATGAAGTGGGGCGCCGACATTCCCGAGAAGTTCGACATGTCGACGCTGCGGCTGCTCGGCACCGTGGGCGAGCCGATCAACCCCGAGGCGTGGATGTGGTACCACGCCAACATCGGCGGCGAGCGCATCCCCATCGTCGACACCTGGTGGCAGACCGAAACCGGCAGTATCCTCGTCGCGCCGCTGCCCGGACTCGTCGCCCTGAAGCCGGGCTCGGCCACCCGCCCCTTCCCCGGCATCAAGCCGATGGTCGTGAACGAACGGGGCGAGGAAGTGAAGGTCGGCGGCGGATATCTGGTCATCAAACGCCCCTGGCCGTCGATGCTGCGCACCATCTACGGCGACCACGAGCGCTACGTGAAGACCTACTTCGGGCGGTGGGGCCACGACGTGTACGTGACCGGGGACGGCGCCAAGGTCGACGAGGACGGCTATCTCTGGCTGCTCGGCCGGGTCGACGACGTGCTCAACGTCTCGGGCCACCGCGTCGGCACCATGGAGGTCGAGAGCGCCCTCGTCGACCACCCCGACGTCGCCGAGGCCGCGGTCGTCGGCAAGCCGCACGAGATCAAGGGGCAGGGCATCGCGGCGTTCGTCACCCTGAAGGAAGGGGTGACGCCGGACGAAGGCACCATCGGCACGCTGAAGCAGCACGTGGTGAAGAAGATCGGCGCGATCGCGCGCCCCGACGAGATCGTGCTGACCGCCGACCTCCCGAAGACCCGGTCCGGCAAGATCATGCGCCGGCTGCTGCGCGACGTCGCCGAGGGCAAGACGCTCGGCGACGTCACCACCCTCGCCGACCCGACGGTGGTCGCAAAGCTGCGCGACCAGTACGCCGACAAGGAAGGCTAGCTATAGCTAGGAGTCTGCGCCGCAGAAAATGCGACAATCGCGGCAGACCTGATCTCGACGGAAGGACGTGATGTCGACGACGTTTCGCCGCTACGCACCGGACCAGTCGTTGCTGTTGCCGCCAGACTTGCAGGCGTGGTTGCCGGAGGGCCACTTGGCGCACCATGTCAGCGACTTGGTGGACGGTCTCGATCTGACGGCATTTTACGCGCCGTATGAGGGAGACGGTCGACGCAACGCGCCGTATGAGCCGCGGATGATGTTGAAGGTGCTGATCTACGCGTATGCGACGGGGGTGTTTTCGTCGCGGGGGGTCGCGAGGAAACTGGAAGAGGACGTGGCTTTCCGGGTTCTGGCGGCGGGCAATTTTCCGCAACACCGGACCGTGTGCGAGTTTCGTCGTCGGCATCTGGAGGACTTCAAGAAGCTGTTCGTGGAGGTGGTTCGTCTGGCGCGGGAGTTGGGGGTGGCGAGCTTCGGGAAGCTGTCGGTCGACGGCACGAAGGTGCGTGCGAACGCGAGCAAGCGCAAGGCGATGAGCTACGGGCGGATGGAGGAGGAGGAGCGGCGCCTGGCCGGGGAGATTGAAGCGTTGCTGGAGGCGGCTGGCGCGGCCGACGCGGCAGAGGACGCGCGCCTCGGGTCGGAGGTGCGGGGGGACGAGTTGCCGGCGGAGTTGCGGCGTCGGGAGGATCGTCTGGCGGCTATCCGGGCGGCGAAGGCGCGTCTGGAAGCGGCGCAACGAGCGTCGGACGACGCGCGGGGTCGGCAGCCGGGCCAGGATCGGAACCCGAAGGGCGGGCGACCGTACAAGCGGGCCTATGGCGAACCGGACGAGAAGGCTCAGAGCAACTTCACGGACCCGGAGAGCGGGATCATGAAGGACGAGCAACGAGGGCTATCAGCAGTGCTACAACGCCCAGGTGGCGGTGGACGGAGACCACCAGTTGGTCGTGTCAACGGACGTGACGGCGAACGCGAGCGACCAGGGCGGGCTGCCGATGCTGCTTGACGCGGTGTCGGAGACGTTGGGCGAGCAGCCGGAGACAGTTCTGGCGGACGCCGGGTATTGCAACGAGCGGGACTTGTCGGATCTGGAAACGCGGGGCGTCGCCGGGTACGTGGCGCCGGGCCGAGAGGGAAAGGCGGCAACGACCAGCACTTCGAAGAAGAAGAAGCCGGCGACGAGTCGCATGGCGGAGAAGCTGTCGACGCCAGCGGGCCGGGCCGCGTATGCGGAACGCAAGTGGCTGTCGGAGGCCCCGCACGGCTGGATCAAGCACGTGATGGGGTTCCGGCGCTTCAGCCTGCGGGGACTCGCCAAGGTGCGAGGCGAGTGGGACTTGGTGTGCCTGGCGTTGAACGTGAAACGCCTTCGAACCCTGGTCGCGGCGTAAAGCGAGGGCCTGACGCCCGCAGCGGCCACGGATCAGCGCGAATCGCGGCCACTGGGAGCCGTGCGGCTCGTCGGAGCCGGATTTTTCCAGTTTGTGTCGTCGGCTACCGAGAATCCATCGCGCCGCCAACCGGCGAAGTCGAACCCGACGCAGTGCGTCAGGGCCTGAGCCGACGGCCAATCTCGTCGGGTGGATCTCCTACGGCGCAGACTCCTAGCCTGGATTATTCGTGAAGATGGTGATTCTGGGGGAGACACAGGAGCCTCCGTGTGGTATAAACGTTGTGTTCACAAGCGTTTAGCCACAACGGAGACCCCTGCGTGACACCTGAAAAGATATCACAGACTGTCCTGTTCCCGGATCTCTTCGACAAGCCCCTCGTCGCCACGTTCAACCGCGAGCAGGCGAGTTCCGACGGCGGCGCCGTCCTGCTCAAGGCAGCCGAGCGCGTGTACGGCCTCGTCAAGGCGTTTGCCGGGTGTCTCGCCGACAAGCGCGTGGCGGAGAAGATTCGGCACACGCTCGCGGAGCTGATCGGACAGCGGATCTTCGGCATCGCGTGCGGTCATCCCGACGGCAACGATGCCGACCACTTGGCGGAGGATCCCATCCACAAGCTGCTGCTCGGGCGAGACCCCGTGGCCGGCGCGCCCTTGGCGTCGCAACCGACGATCTCGCGATTCGAGAACGCCCCGGGCCGCGGCGCGCTCTACCGAATGGCACGGGAGTTGGCGGCGTGCGTGATCGAGCGGCATCGGCGCCGCCTGCATCGGCGGGTGTGGCGGATCACCATCGATCTGGACCCGACCGACGACCGGACGCATGGCGCGCAACAGCTCACGTTCTTCAACGGGCACTACGACAGTTGGTGCTATCTGCCGCTGCTCGCGTTCCTGACTTTCAACGACGAGAAGGAGCAGTATCTGTGCGCGGCGGTGCTGCGGCCGGGCAAGGCGGTGGCGGCCGACGGGACCCTGAGCTTGCTGTGTCGGCTGCTGCCGATGCTGCGGGCGGCGTTTCCGTCGACGCCGTTTCTCGTCCGGCTCGACGGGGGCTTTGCGACCCCGGAGATCCTCGATTTCCTGGATGCCGAACCGGGGCTCGACTACGTGGTCGCGATGGGCAAGAACGCGGTGTTGCAGCGGCATGCGGAATCCGCGATGGCGGTGGCCCGCGCGCAGAGCGAGTCCAGTGGCCGAACCGAGCACGTCTATACCGACACCCGCTACGCGGCCCGCACGTGGGGCCGCGAACGCCGGGTCGTGATCAAGGCGGAAGTGGTCCGGCTCAAGGGTCGGGAGCCGCGGGACAATCCGCGCTTCGTCGTGACGAGTCTCTTGCAGAGCTCGCGCTTCGTCTATGAGAGGGTCTACTGCGCCCGCGGGGACATCGAGAACCGGATCAAGGAGTTGCTGGACGGCCTGCAGATCGACCGCACGAGCTGCTGCAAGTTCCTGCCGAACCAGTTGCGCGTGTTGCTGACCGCGGCGGCCTACGTGCTCATGCAGGAGCTGCGGCTGCGGGCGGCGCGGACCGGCTGTGCCCGCACCCAGGTGACGTGGCTGCGCGACCGGTTGCTGAAGCTGGGGGTGCATGTCGTCGGCTCGGCGCGCCGCATCGTCCTGCATCTACCACGAGCGACGCCCCATCTCCACGCGTGGCGGCGCATCGCTCTTGCGCTTGGCGCTCGCGCGGGTTAGTCAGAGCCCGCGCGGGGCTCGGCGCACGTCTCGGTCCCGGGCGCCACCGCCCGTCCCGGCAGAACCTTCCCCCAACCTGGCCTCCGCGACCGCCCGGTGCCGTGAAGGCCACGCTACGCCCCCTGCCGCGCCCGCCGCCATGTCCGAGAGGCTCCGCTCGCGGTCCAGCAGGCCCCGTCGGTGACTGATTCTCGACCTTCGTGAATAATGCAGGCTAGTGGGCTAGTGGGGTTGGTTGAGCGGCAAGCGGAGCCGCTGGCGACCGGGAGATCCAGGTGGCCTTCGGGCGGTAGAACGAGACGGAGTCGCCGCACGGCGGCCGCTTGCAGACGTTCGTCGCGCGGTGCATCCTTGCGGCGTCGTCCGGCGTTCGGGCCATCCCACGCCGACGGTCGGCACGGGCGCAAAGTTGCGCGACCAATATGCCGATAAGGAAGTCACCTCCGCCGCAAGAGCGGCAACCTCCTACCGAGACGACCCGGCGGGGGCAGGCAGCCCCCGCCGGGTGACGAGATAGGCGGCGAAGGTGCCCAGCCAGTGGCCGCCCTCGTAGTGCTCGCCGGTCACCGAGGCGAGACCGGCGGCGCCATGGCGTTCGGCCACGTCGAGCACCACCGCCCGGCGCCCGTCGCCGGCGGGCAGGGCGGCGGCGACCCCTTCCAGCATCCAGGCCCGGCTCAGATTCAGGCCGTCGAGGTGCACCAGCTTCCCGTCGCCGGCGTCGGTGACGACCGCCGGCACCAGCCAGCCCGCCCCGTCGCCGACGGTCGGGATGCCCGGCAGAAAGTCCCCCAGCCATGCCGCGAATCTGTCCGGTTCGAGCACGCGGCGCAACAGGTCGGCTTCGGCCAGGCACGGCGAGAGGAAGTCGTGCCCGGACGGTTCGTAGGCCAGGGGACAGCTCCGGTCGTCGAGGTAGTAGTCGGCGATGCGGGCTTCCAGCAGATCGAGCATGCCGGTATCGCTTGCCCGCAGCGCCCAGTCGTGGACCAGCCCGAAGGCGAACGCCGTCTGCGAGTGCTCGCCCACCCGTATCGGGTGGGTAAGCTTCGGCAGCCACGCCTTGATCTGCGCGGATGCGATGAACTCGAGCGGCGCCAACGCGTCCCGCCACCGCCGCGCGGCCGGGTCGTCCCACTCGCGCAGCTCCGCCGCGAGCTGCAGCAGCCACGCCGATCCGTACGGCCGCTCGAAGCCGGCCCACCCCGGCCCCTGGAAGTAGCGAACCTCGGCCGCGACGTTCTCGACGGTCAGACTGCGATCGAGCGCCGCGCGGGCCGGCGCGGCGAAATCCGCATCCGGATACAGCCGCGCCAGACGGGCCAGCAGCCAATGCCCGTGCACCGCGGAGTGCCAGTCGAAGCACCCGAAGAAGGCCGGGGTCAGCATCCGTGGCGGGCGCACGTCGCCATCGTCGTTGAGGACGTGAGCGATCTTGTTCGGGTACTCGCGGTGCACGCATTCGAGGGCCAGACGCGCGAACCGGCCTACGACCAGCGGGTCGGCCGGTTCCGGTTGCGACGCGCCGGCCGGACCGGCGAGCACCCCCAGGAGCGCCACCGCCGCCCCCTGCCACTGCCACCGAGCGCGCCGCACCTCGTCACGAGCAACCCTTCGGACCATCCGCACAGGGTACTGGATTCACCGGGCCGAGAACACCGGCAACCCGGGATGCGCCGCGCCGCGTCATCGCGCCATCCGCCTTCGTCTTCGCCGGCTGACATCGGAGTGACCTGCGGAGGCGCCCCGAACCGCGCTCCACGGACGATTCGGCCCGGCGCACCGATCCGGCGAGCAACACCGTACGGGGCTGGCCGACCGCGCCGGGGTGACCGCCGGGCGGCAACGCGACCCCGCCGGCGTATACTGCGAGCATGCCCACGCTGCGTCACGCCGTCACGACCGCAAGCCTCGGCCTCGCCCTGATCGGTCCCGCGGCCGTTGCGCTGGCCCAGACCGGCGATGCGTTGTACGTGTGCACGGGATCGAGCCGCACCATCGACATCGGCGCCACCATCTGCGACGCCGCTCCCACCGACGCCCTGACCGAGCGCCTCGAACCGGACAACCTCCAGCTTCGGGCCGGCGCGCTCGTCACCGGCGTATCCGGCGGCGGGATCGCGCAGGTGGCCGGACTCCAGGCCGGGGACGTCATCTACCGCGTGGGCGGAGTCGACGTCGAAGACAACATCGAGGCCACGGCCCGCCTCAGCCTGATCGGCGACACCGCGGACACCGTCGTCAACTTCCTCCGCCAGGGCCGGCCGTATCGGGTGAAGCTCCGGAGACCGTGATCGGGCCCCGGAAGCCGACCTCCCTGTCCCGATCTCGCGACGGCTACTCGTGCGGCATCGGCAGGTGAACCCGCCAAGCCCCGTCACTGCAAGCGCCTGCGGTCGATGGACCTGGCCGATCTCGCGGTCGACGCCGCCCCAGCCGTCGGTCCCAGGGTGAACCCACGCGTTCGACCAAGACCGGCGATGCGCCAGCGCGGCAAGGCGCAACGAGGGCGTCTGTCGGATATCAGTCCACGGGGGTCGGGGCGCCGATCGAATACAGCCGGGCTTCGCCCCGGGCTCCTGTCGTAGGATCGCCGAATGACCTGGATACGGCGGCTCCGGCTACCCGCGGTCGCGATGCTCGCCCTCCTGCCGGCGGCGGCCGCCGCCCACCCCCTGACGTTCACCGAGACGATCGTCGTGCTGCAGCGGGACGGGACCTTTCAGGCGGACCTGGTGGTCGATCTCGACGCGCTGGCCCTGGGCGCGCCGCAGAGCGCCGACGACGCCGAGCTGGTGGCGGCGCTGGGCCGCCTGTCCCCGGCCGAGCTCAACGAAACGCTGGGCCGGTTGCGGCGGCTGTTCGAGCGCCGGGTCCGGTTGCGCTTCGACGGCGACCCGGCGGCCTTCGACGTGTCGTTCCCGGACCACGGCGCCCCCGCCGCCACGATGTCGACGATTCCGACGGTGCTCGGCCTGACCGCCCGGCTGACCGGGGCGGTGCCGGCGGAGGCAACCGAGCTGGAGTTCTTCGCGTCGCGAGCGTTCGCCGAGGTGAATCTGACCATCCGGGACGATCGGCGGGGGGTGACGCGCCAATCCCTGCTCGAGCGCGGCGCCCGCAGCGACCCGTTCCCGCTGACGGGCCCGGCCGCCCCGGCCGGCGGGTGGTCGGCGGCCGGCCGCTACCTGCGCCTCGGGTTCGTCCACATCCTCCCGCGCGGGCTCGACCATATCCTCTTCGTGCTCGGCCTGTTCCTGCTGAGCGTCCGCCTTCGTCCGCTGATCTGGCAGGTAAGCGCGTTCACGGTCGCCCACGCGGTGACCCTCTCCCTCGCGATCTTCGACGTGGTCTCCCTGCCCCCGCGGGTGGTCGAGCCGCTGATTGCCCTCTCCATCGTCTACGTGGCGGTCGAGAACATCCTGACCGACCAGTTGACCCCGTGGCGGACGGCGACCGTGTTCCTGTTCGGCCTGCTGCACGGGTTGGGGTTCGCGGGCGTCCTGCGCGAGCTGGGGCTCCCGGCTGACGAACGCTGGCTCGGGCTGCTGGCCTTCAACGTCGGGATCGAGGCCGGACAACTGGCGGTCCTTGGAATCGCGCTGGCCGCGGTGGGCTGGTGCAGGCGCCGCCCGTGGTACCGGCGCCGGGTGGCGATCCCGGCATCCGGCGTCATCGCCGCCGTGGGGCTGCTCTGGACCCTGGAGCGGGCCGTCGGCGCGGGCGGTTTGTGACGGCCGCCGCGGCCGGCTCGTCTCGCGGCGGTAATCCACGCCGCCGGGCATCTCCGCGCAATCTGAATCGACTGAGAACGCCCCGGACGCTGTAGTATCATTTCTTGTTTTCGGGTTGCCATTGACGGCTCGGCCCGCCGGGCCAGGAACTCGGTACTTTCAGAGAGGGTTGACGGGATGAACACGGCTGCACACGGCACTGCGCGGGGCGTAGCCGCGGCGCTCGTCGTCGGCCTGCTGTCGGGCCTGCTGAGCGGTCCGGCCACGGCGAACGACTGGCCGAGCTGGCGCGGGCGCGCACAGACGGGCGCATCGGACGAGACCGGCCTGGTCTCGAGCTGGTCGCCCGAGGGCGAGAACCTCATTTGGTCCGACCAATGGGTCGGACGCTCGACCCCCGCCGTCTTCGACGGACGGGTCTGCGCCAACGGGCGCAGCGGCGCGGGCGTGGACGAGCAGGAGGTCGTGGCCTGCTGGAACGCCGAGACCGGCGAGAAGCTCTGGCAGCACGAGTTCAACGTGCTGAACACGACGGTGCCGTTCAACCGGGTCGGCTGGGGCAGCGTGACCGGCGACTCGGAGACCGGTTACCTCTACGCCATGAACATCGACGGCCACCTGAACGTGTTCGACCGCGACGGGGCCGTCGTGTGGAGCTGGCGTCTCGCCGAAGATCTTGGCCGGGCCTCGGGCTACGGCGGACGCACGTCGACGCCGCTGATCGACGAGGATCAGCTGCTGCTCAGCATCATCGGGGCCGGCTGGGGCAATCTGGGCGGTCCGCCCCGGCATCGCTACTTCGGTTTCGACAAGCTGACCGGCGAGGTCCGGTGGAGCTCGACCCCGGGCGGCACCGTCGCCGACATGAACACGCAGTCGGTCGGCGTGGTCGGGGTCGTCGACGGCCAGCGCCTGTGGATCGACGGGAACGCCGACGGCCACGTCTACGCGCTGAACGCGCGCACCGGCCGCAAGGTCTGGGAGTTCCAAC
This sequence comes from Vicinamibacterales bacterium, assembly GCA_965206705.1. Classification (GTDB taxonomy): domain Bacteria; phylum Acidobacteriota; class Vicinamibacteria; order Vicinamibacterales; family UBA8438; genus JAJEEA01. The sequence goes on from CBDBKJ010000006.1 coordinate 1,121,383, forward strand.
TGAGCAAGCGCGGCATCAACGTCTCGCCGGTGCTCGCCGACGACACGGTGTACGTGGCTCACAGCGAAGAGAACATCGACTCGGGCATCATGGGCCGGGTGGTGGCGATAGACGCCACCGGCGCGGGGGACGTGACCGCGACCCACGAACGCTGGCGCGCCGAAGAGATGGCCGTCGGATTCTCGTCTCCGCTCGTCCATGACGGGCGGGTCTACGTCATCGACAACTCGGCCAATCTCTTCGCCCTCGAGGCCGAGACCGGGGCCGTCGAGTGGGACCAGAGCGTCGGCACCGTCGGCAAGGCGTCGCCGGTGTGGGCCGACGGGAAGCTGTTCGTCACCGAGACCAACGGCAACGTCCGCATCCTCGAGCCGGGACCCGACGGGGCCTCCGAGCTCGACCACGACGAGCTGCAGGTCGAGGACGGCCGCTCTGCCGAGATCTACGGGTCGTTCGCGGTGGGCTACGGGCGGCTCTACCTGACCGCCGAGTCCGGCATCTACGCGATTGGCGACCCCGACGCTCCGTTCACCATGACACCGGGAACCACGCCCGACGCGGGCGCCGAGACCGCGCCCACGGGGACCGCGGCCAGCCTGCAGGTGGTGCCGGCGGAGGTGATCGCATCGGCCGGCGACACCATCGAGTTCAGCGTGCGCGCCTACGACGAGAACGGACGGTTCCTCGGCGCCCGGGACGCGACCTGGTCGGTCGACGGTCTCGCCGGGGCCAGCGTCTCGGGCGGGGGCGTGCTCGCCACCGACGCCCGCGCATCGAACCAGGCCGGCACGGTCACCGCCACCGCCGGCGATCTGACCGCGGTGGCCCAGGTGCGGGCCTTTGCCCCGCTGCCGTGGTCCGAGAACTTCGAGAGCGGACGCCCGCCGCACTGGATCGGCGGCGGCGGCAGCCTCGCCGCCGTTGACCTGAACGGCAACCAGGTGTTCCGCAAGGGCGCCTCCCGCACCGGCATCCACCGCCACGCCATCTACATGGGCCCGGCCGAGATGACCAACTACACGGTGCAGGCCGACGTCATGTCGACGCAACGGGGACGGCGGCGGCCCGACATCGGCCTCATCAACAGCGGCTACACCATGGACCTGCAGGGCAACCGCCAGAAGATCCAGATCCAGTCCTGGGCGGCCGAGCTGCGGATCCGGGAAGAGGTGGACTTTCCGTGGGAGCCGGACACCTGGTACCGCATGAAGCTGCGGGTCGACGTGGACGGCGGCCGGGGGCTGGTGCGCGGGAAGATCTGGCCCAGTGACGAGACCGAGCCGGCCGACTGGATGATCACCGCCGAAGATCCGGTCCCGAATCGCGGGGGCAGCCCCGGCATCATCGGCTACTCGCCGATCGACATCTACTTCGACAACGTCAGTGTGGTGGAGAACCAATGACTCGACACGGTGCAACGTATCTCCTACTGGTCGGCCTCGCCATCGCGGGAACCGCGGGCCCGGCCCGAGCCCAGGATGAAGTGGCGATGTTCGGGAACACGCCGTCCCGCAACATGGTGTCCGACGAGACCGGCGTGCCCGAGAGCTGGGACCCGCGGTCCGGCGAGAACATCCTGTGGACGCAGCCGGTCGGCTCGCAGGCCTACGGCGGTCCCGTGGTGGCCAACGGCAAGGTCTACGTCGGCACGAACAACGAGGGGGTCCGGGACCCCGCCTACCAGGCCGATATGGGCGTGGTGATGGCGTTCGACGCCACGACCGGCGACTTCGCCTGGCAGATGGTGCACGACAAGCTGTCGGCGGGGCGTGTCAACGACTGGCCGCTGCAGGGCGTGTGCTCGACCGCGTTCGTCGACGGCGACCGCGTCTGGTACGTCTCGAATCAGGCGCACGTGATCTGCCTCGACGCCAACGGGCTCGCGAACGGGAACGACGGTCCGTTCACCGGCGAGCCGGGCGCCGGCCCGACCGACGGCGACATCCTCTGGTCGTACGACATGATCGGCGAGCTCGACGTGTTTCCCCACAACCTCGCCACCGGGTCTCCGCTCGTCGTCGGCGACGTGCTCTACACGGTGACGAGCAACGGCGTCGACGAGGGGCACGTCAACATCCCCTCGCCGTTCTCGCCCCACATCATCGCCCTCGACAAGAACACCGGCGAGCTGCTGTGGGAGAACACCGACGTCGGCGAGGGGGTGCTGCACGGCAGCTGGACCAACCCCGCCTACGGGGTCGTCGGCGGGCGCGCGCAGCTCATCGTCGCGGGCGGCGACGGCGTCATCTACAGCCTCGACCCCGAGACCGGCGAGGAGCTCTGGCAGTTCGACGGCAACCCGGAGGACTCGGAGTGGATTCTCGGCGGGCGCGGCACCCGCAACAACATCCTGGCCACCCCCGTGATCTGGGAGGACAGGGTCTACGTGGGGGTCGGCCAGGACCCGGAGCACGGCGAGGCCCCCGGCCACTTCTACGCCATCGACGCCACCGGCTCGGGCGACGTCACCGCCACTCACAAGGTGTGGAGCCGGGACGGCGACGACTTCTACCGAACCATGTCGACCGCGGCCATCGCCGACGGCGTCCTGTACATCTCGAGCCTTTCGGGGTTCCTCCACGCGCTCGACCCCGACACCGGGGAGCACCACTGGACCTACGACACGTTTGCGGCCGTCTGGGGCTCGCCGTTCGTGGTCGACGGCAAGGTGCTCCTGGGCGACGAGGACGGCGACATCGCGGTGCTGCGGGCCGGCACCGAGATGGAGCTGCTGGGCGAGATCAACATGGGCGCCTCGGTTTACAGCACCCCGGTGGTGCGCGATGGCGTCATGTATCTGCTGACCCGGAACCGCCTCTGGGCGGTGCAGGCGGGGGCGCAGTCGGAGCCGCTCGAGGACTGAGCCGGGGCGGACACCGGCGGGAAGGAACGACGGGCGCCCTGCCGCAGCCGTCTCGGCGGCGACAGGGCGCCCGAATTGCGTACGGCTAATCCTGTTGCTGCTGCTCGGCCGCCGCCCGCGCCTCCTCGGCGCGCGCGCCCGCGAGGATGTTGAACAGGCCGTAGTTCCCCTCGTGGCAGGCGTGCTCGAAGAGCGGCCCGCGCGACCTCTTAGCGGAAGTCCGCAAACACCCGCGCGGCCACCCCGGTTTCCTCGCACTGCGCCTGGGCCTGCGCCAGTTCGGGCGCGATTTGTTCCTTCAACCATGGGCATGTCGGCCGTCCAGGGACGGACCCAGGTCGCGGGGTCCTCCACCGTGAACGTGTACAGGATGTCGTCGTCGGCCACGCGCGTGAACCGCTCGACCACCCGCATCCGGTCACTGGACCCCCGGAACGGGTTCTTGCCGTTGATGTTGGTGGTCTCGACGACGAGCGTGTCGCCCTCCCACCGGCCCCGCGGCACCCCCATCCACTGCCGGGTCGCCTCCGGCGGCTGGGGACGGTCGTCGATGGGGATGATGCGCGCGTTGTGGAGCTGCTCGATCAGGATCATCACGTGGTCGCGGCCCTGCACGATCTGGAAGTTGGCGTTGTAGCCCGCGTTCAGCATGGGCGGCCCGGCGCTGCCGGTGATGATGCAGCGGGCCCCCAGCGGCAGGTTCTCGGCCCGGTCGTACTGGCCGCCCCGCGCCTCGCGCTCGGCCCGGCGCTCGGCGGCGCGCCGCACGCCCTCGGCCGTCCGTTCCGGCAGCCTGCCCGTCGGGGGGTCGACGATCAGCGAAGTGCGCAGGGTCGAGGCCATCGTGGCCTGACTGCGATCGAGCCCGAACTGCGTGAAGTCGTAGTGCACGTCGGGAATCGTGCCCGGCGTGGTCAGCGACGACTCGCGGCGCGCCCTGCCGTCCCGGATGGCCGCCACCTCCTCCTCGGTGTAGAACGCCTTGTCGACGTCCCGGGGCCGTTCCAGCGGCGTATAGGTCTGGTTCGTCCAGAACCCCTGCAGGTCGGGGTGACCGTACTCCGTGCGCGGCGCCACGTAGTCGCCCTGGGCGGCCACCGGGCCCGCGGAGCCCACGACGACCGCCGCGACGGCGGCCAGGACACTGATCGAGACGAGGGATTGTCGAGTCACGTGATGTCTCCTTGTCATCGCGAGGGGACCGTGCGCCGATGCACGAAACCCAGTCAACTGGCTGCTTGCGTTTTTCGGAGCAGCTTGATGAATTTCGCCACTTCTTCGAGTGATCGAAACTCGCCTTCCAGGCCACGACCACGACGCTTTTCGTCCTTGGAAGCCCCTACCCAACTAGACACGTCAGTATCCCGCGTGCCTTTTGGCAAGCATTTCCTCAACTCACGCGATTCTATTCCCAATATGGTCCTGAACCTCGTGGCGTGCACAGTGAAGCTCAGGCCTCCTCCGGCGCCAGGATGTGCACGAATGAACATAGCCGTCCTGACGCCTCCGCCATCTTCGGCAGACCGCCTCGCGCGATAACCAACCGTCCTGCTGTATGCTTGAGCGGACAGAATACCACGCACTCCATTCCTGACTTGGCGGTAGCGGTCACCAACCCCACTTGCGTCAGCCATGGACAGCAGTTCACCTATCGTCTTGTAACCTTTCAGGATACCACCAACTCCATCCCGGATCTGGGGATAGCTATCGACAATTGGCACAAGCAGATCATCCTCATTCTCGGGTTGTGAGTCGGGGTATTGAACACGCTGATACGATAGGGGGACACCTAGTCCCGCAAGGTAGTTGACAATCCTCTCCGTACCGGGATCCACAGCCTTCTTGCTCACATCCACAACCCCGACCACGATGATCGAGCGATGGCTCCTATTGAGTCTATCCGGCAGTTCTTCACCGAACTTCTTCCGGAAAGCCGTCGTCAGCGAATCTGTGGACACCGTCCTGGACGAAAGGTATTTTCTCGCGATCTTTGTGAGCCGGTCGCGGGACAGGCCCTTCGCCCACGATGCGTAGTCGAGTGTTTGGGCGGTTACGTCTCGCGGAGTCCGGCCCTTCTTCAGTTCGATGACCACCGTGCAGCCATTCTTGTCAACGCACAGGAGGTCGATGATGCCACCGAAGTCGGTGCGCACCTGGCGTCCGATGACCAACAGGTCGGAATTCACCCTTGAGGGGTCTTTCACCAACTGGTCTTCAAGCCCTTTTTCCGTTGGCATTCCGGTGTCCCTTGACTTCGACGAACGGCAAAGTCAATTCCTGGCCAGGGGCACGAGCTGCGTCTCCCGGCGCTCCCCGTCGCGCATGAACACGACGGCGGCGGGCACGTCAGCCTTGAGGAGATCGAGCGCCCCCATGTAGTCGTAGATGTTTCCCACCGCGACCCCGGCCATCTCGACGATGACGTCGCCCCCCTGCAGGCCGGCCCGCTCGGCCGGCCCCCCGGCCATGACCCCCGACAGCCGCAGCCCCTCGATCTCGGCGCCGTAGTCGGGGATGGTGCCGGTGGAGATGCGCGTCATCGCCCGCCCGGGCTGCTCGACCCGCTCCACCGCGACGAAGTCCGGCGGCGCCGGCTCCTCGATCAGCCGGGCCGCCACCTCGGCGCCGTAGCCGGCGGTCCGCTCGAGGTCCGGAAAGTTGATGGTGTCGGCATCGTCGCTCGGGCGGTGATAGTCCGGGTGGCTGCCGGTGAACAACGCCAGGCTCGGCACCTCGGCCTCGATGAAGCGTATCGAGTCGGTCGGCAGATAGGGATCGTTGACCCGCTGCAGATCGAAACCGAACGCGCCGTTGACCTCGTCCACCAGGCCCGGCCAGACGCTGCTGCTCCCGAGCCCCTGCACGGTCAGCGCGTTGTCCCGCATGCGCCCGACCATGTCGAAGTTCACGTACGCAGCCACCTCGTTCATCGGCACCGGTCCGGTGGCCACGAACTCCTGAGAACCCAGCAGGCCGATCTCCTCGCCGGACCAGAAGCCCAGCACGACGCCGCGGGCGCGGTCCCGGCCGGCCAGCACGCCTCCCGCCGCGAGCACCGCCGCCACCCCGGACGCATTGTCGTCCGCCCCGTTGTGCACGTCGCCGGCCCCGTCGGCGCCGGCCAGCGAGCCGCTCTCGCCATGCCCCAGATGGTCGTAGTGGGCCCCCAGCACGACGTAGGGCTTGTCGCTCGGCTCAGCCGTCGTCGGCGGCAGATACCCGACGACGTTGTAGCCGGTCCGCCGCTCGCGACTCACCCGCGAGTCGATCGTCACCTCGACCGGAATCTCGAAGCCGGCCACGTGGGGATTCCCGGAGTCGAGCTCCCGCTGCGCCTCCTCGATCGTCCGATCCGGCACCCGCTCGAACAGCGTCTCGACCACCCCGCCGGTCACGCTGACCGCCGCGATGCCGGAATCGGCGACCGCCGCGTCCGCCGTCATCCGCACCAGTCGACCGGCCCCCGGCGACCGGGGACCGGTCACCACGACCATGCCCCGCGCCCCCCGCTGGCGCAGCGCTGCCGCCTTGAACCGGAGTTCCGAGTACCGGGAGAACAGCGCGCGCAGATCGCCTTCGCTGTCCTCGGGAAAGTACCGCAGCACCAGCACGATCTTGTCGGTGACGTCGAGGGTCGCGTAGCTGTCGTAGCTGAGCCCGTCGGTCTCCGGTATCACCAGCCCGTAACCCGCGAACACCAGAGGCCCGCTCGCAGTCGCCGACTCGGAGAACGAAAGCCCGCGTACCGAGTCGGCAAAATCCCAGCGCAGCCCGTCCGCAGTATCGAGGCGCAGGCTGCTCCCGCCGTCGCGGGCCGAGCCCGTGTATTCGAACGGCAGGCGGAAGTCATCCCGGCCCGGCAACGGCGCCGCGCCGACGGCCTCCAGCTCGGCGATGATGCGATCGGCAGCCTGCCGGATGCCCGCGCTGCCGGTGAACCGCCCCTCCAGGGCATCCGACGCCAGGAACTCGACGTTGGCCCGAATCGACGACGGCTCTCCGTCCGTCCCGGACTGGGCGAACGCCCCGCCCGGCCCGAGGGCCAGCGCCGCAAGACTCACCGTGACGACGGTTGCCACCTTGATCATTTGTCAACCCTGCTTCTGCTACCGCGCTACCCCGGCCGCACACCCGGTCCAGCGGCTTCCACGAACGCGGTTCCATCCGCGCGCCTCCGCCTGGATACCCCGGCCCAAGCACCGGATCGTAGCGCGGCGGCACCGACCGCACAAGACATGCAGCTCGCACCCCAACCGCTCGGATCCCGAACAACTGTCTGGCCCGCAACTTGCCGGCAATGAAGGGAACATCCGGCAGCATCCATCCCGCAACCGGAGCGAGATGCCCGGGATGCTCGCACGCCGCCGATTCGCGCGGCGACGGGTGCACCGCGAGGGACGGGCGGCCAGGGTCGGCTCTGGCGGCTGGACCAATGGCTGGACGCTCTGCGAGGGCGGCCGGAGATCATCCGTTGATGGATGCATCTAGACATCAAAAAATGCTGTCGTTATGATGCAGTGATGCGAACCACACTGACGATCGACGACGACATCGCCGTCCGGATCGAAGAGCAGCGCCGGCGGGACGGACAGTCGCTGAAGCAGGTAGTCAACCGGCTGCTGCGTGAGGGTCTGCGACACGACCAACGCCCCCCCGGGGCAAGGAAGTACCGCACGAAGACGCGCGAGCTTTACATGCGGCCGGGATTCGACGCCGCCCGGCTCAACCAATTGGTCGATGAGCTCGAGACCGACAGGCACTTGGAGCAGGAGGACCAACGCCGCAGATGATGCTGCCGGACGTCAACCTGCTCGTCTACGCGGTCGATGAGACGAGTCCGTTCCACGCCCCGGCGCGGCGCTGGTGGGACGACACTCTCTCGTCGACCGCCGAGGTGGGGCTGTGCTATCCGAGCATATTGGGGTTCATCCGCCTGACGACGAACCGCCGCGTGTTCGAATCGCCGCTGAGTATCGGCGACGCGCTGCATCGCGTGCAGAGTTGGCTCGATCAGCCGAACGCCGTGTTGCTGGCCCCTACGCCCCGCCACTGGCCTATCCTGTCGGAGCTGCTTCGATCGTCGACCACGGGCGCCGACCTGACGACGGACGCGCACATCGCCGCGTATGCAATCGAACATGCCGGTATCGTGTACTCGAACGACGGCGATTTCGCCCGTTTCGAGGGGCTGCGTTGGAAGAATCCGCTGGGATGAGGAGAGGACTGGCGCCAACCTGCATACCTGCCTCGGCAAGTGCGGCAAAGTCGGCGCGCGCTTGATCGCGGAACCCACCCGTGATATTCCCGTGCACCATGAAATGCTGCTTGGCGTGCACCATGAAAGCTGAATTGACGCGGCGGAGCCTGTTTCAGAGCGCGTTCGCGGCGGGCGGCGTCCTTGGCGTCGGGGGCCTGGCGCCGGCAGCCGCTTCCGCGGGGGCAGTCCAGAGGCCCGATGTCGCGGGGACCGACCCATCGACATCGATCAGCCGCCAGTTCGCGCGGTGGGTCGCCGGCCTGCGCTACGAGGACCTGCCTCCGGACGTCGTCGACCGCGCCAGGGGGCTCACGCTTCAGGCCCTTGCGTCGGCGCTCCTCGGCTCGCAACTGCCCGCGGGTCGGGAGGCCGTCGACCTCGTGACCCGGGAAGAGGCCGGTGCGCCGGCCGGCGTCACCGTCATGGTGGACGGTGCGAGCGCCACGAAGGCGGGTGCCGTCTTCGCCAACGCCGAGCTGATCCTGGCCGGCGGCAAGTGGGACACGTTCCGCATGCTCACGCATCCCGGCACGTGCATCGTCCCGTGCGCCTTCGCGGCGGCCGAGGCGGAAGGAGCCTCCGGGCGCGACTTCATCACCGGTCTCGTCGCCGGTTACGAGGTCATGGAGCGGATGGCCGCCGACTTCATTCCGACGATGATGGCGCGCGGCTTCCACGCCGGGCCCGTCTTCGGCATCTTCGGCGCCGCCGTCGCGGCCGCGAAGATCATGCGCCTGACCGAAGACCAGACGACCAACGCGATCGGTCTCTGCGTCAACCTGGCCGGCGGCAATCTCGAGAGCCGCGGGCTGCGGGAGAGCGCCTCCGCGCGCAACGCGATGCTCGCGGTGGCGCTGGCGCGGCAGGGCCGGCAGGCGGGCGAGGCCGCCCTGGAGGGCGACGCCGGGTTCTATCACGCCTACGCCGGCAACAATCGCGGCGACCTCACCTACAGCTTCGTCGGCGACACCCGCACCAGCCTGAATGCGCTCACCACCGGGCTGGGCGAAGAATGGCTGTTCCTCGAGACCCTCTACCGCATCTACTCCACGGCCGGGTACAACATCGCCCACGTCGACGTCACGGCGCAGCTCTGCGAGGAGCACGGGATCGCCTACGAGGACGTCGACCGGGTGGAGGCGGTGGTGAACTGGCTGGAGACGCAGTACCCGAGCCCCGCGTTTCCCGTCCGGCGGGAGGATCTCGGCCAAGCCACCGTGGGCAGCACGCGGTACTACGCCGCCTATGGCGTCGTGCGGCGCGGCTTCCCCCTGCTCGCGGGGGCGCCGGACCCGCCGGAGGTGCTCGACCTCATGCAGCGGGTCACGATAATACCCTCGCACGAGATGACCCTCTTCGGCCCTCGCATCACCGTCTTCACGAAGGACGGACGCAGCTACACGAAGCAGGCTACCGGGCGGGAGTTCATCTGGGACTTCGAGGAAGAGGCGCGGCGGATTCGCGGCGTCGCCCCGGGCATCCCCATCCCGGCGGCGCGATTCGAGGATCTCATCGCGACCTGTCGCGACCTCGACCGGGTCGACCTGGCCCGCCGGCTCATCGCGTTGACCGTGCCGTAGGAACAGGCGACATCGGATGCCCGACAGGATCTCCGGAGATTGATGATGATGACACGCATAGTCCGCTCGGCGGCCGTCGCGGCCCTCGGTCTTCTCCTGACCGTGAAGCCGGCGCTGGCCGCCTGCGGAGAGACCGGCGTCCAGCTCCAGATCCTCGGCTCGGGGGGACCGGGCGCGTCTTCCGGGCGGGCCTCGGCCGGCTACCTCGTCTGGATCGACGGCGCCGGCCGCATCCTGGTCGACGCCGGCGGCGGCATCAAGCAGCGCTTCCACGCGTCCGGCGCCGAGCTCGGAGACGTGAGGCTGCTGGCGCTCAGTCACTTTCATCCCGACCACGCTGCCGAAGTGCCGGCGCTGCTGTGGCCCGCCGGCGCCGGGTTGCGGGTCGCGGGCCCCTCCGCGAGCGGCGTGTTCCCGTCGCTCGACGACTGGCTGGACGGGCTGTTCGGACCGGGCGGGGTCTTCCGGGTACTCGCCGGCCGCATCGAGCTGGATGCGGTCACCGTGGACGTCGCGACCGGCGCACCCGCCGAGGTCTGGCGCGACGGCGACGTCCGGGTCCGCGGCATCGGGGTGCCACACGCCGACGTGCCGGCCGTGGGGTATCGCGTGGACGTGGGGGACGTCAGCCTGGCGTTCAGCAGCGATCAGAACGGTTCAGACCCCGCCTTCGTCGAGTTCGTGCGGGACGTGGACGTGCTGGTGGTGCATCTCGGCCGCGCCGAAGCGTCGACCGGACGGGCGGTCGACCTGCATGCCCGGCCGAGCGTCTGGGGCGCGCTGGCCGCGGAGGCCGGCGTCGGCCGGGTGGTCGCGTCTCACATTTCCACCTCCTCGCCGCAGGTCCTGGAGGACAGCCTCGCGAACCTGCGCGCGACCTACGGAGGGCCGGTCACGGTGGGGGAAGACCTCCTGTGCGTGCCGCTGCCCTGACCGCGCCGAAGGCTTCCGCCCCACCACCAACCCTGCAGCAGTCCGCAGGTTCTACCGCCCTACCGCAGCTCGCCCAGCGCCACGCCGCGCGCCTCGAACGCCGCGGTGAGCAACCGGCCCGCGTTCACCGCGGCCGGCCAGCCGGCGTAGAAGGTGACGTGCAGGATCACTTCGGAGAGCTCCTGCGGCTCGACGCCGTTCTGGTCGAGGGCTCGGTCGATGTGCAGGCGCAGCTCGTTGGTCACGTAGAGGGCCTGGTTCACCGCCACCGTGATGAGGCTGCGGTCCCGCTTGGAGAGCAGCGGCCGCTCCCAGACGTCCCCGTAGAGGAGGCTGTTCCGCAACGCCCCCAGCCTCGGCACCGCCGCATAGGCGTCGCTGAGCCCGCCCGGCGTGGTGACCTCGGCCTCGAGCGCCGGCGCCCCCGGCAGGTCGCCGAGGGTCAGTCCGCGCGCCTCGAACGCTTCGGCCGCCGTCAACGACGCCTGCACCCCGGTCGGCCAGCCCGCGTAGAAGGTCACGTGCAGGATGATCTCGGAGATCTCCTCCGGCGTCAGCCCGTTGTCGAGCCCGCGGGGAATGTGGATCGCCAGCTCTTCCCGCGTCAGGGCCTGCAGGACCGCGATCGTGATCAGGCTGCGGTCGCGCTTCGACAGGTAGGGGCGCTCCCAGATCTCGCCGTAGACCAGCGAGTTTCTCAGCTCGCGGAGATAGGGAGAGCCGGCGTACAGATCGGGGGTCGACACGGCCGGGACGTCGGCCTGCTGGGCGGCGGCGGGCGCGACCGCCGAACCGAACGGCAGGCCGGAGAGGCTCAGGGCGGCCACGACGAACAGATGCGTCATACGATTTTTCATCATCATTCCTTGACTCCTTCGGGGGTTCCGGAAATGCCGGCCAACCGCGACGCGGCGACTCCGGATCCGACACGCCGATGATAACCGGCGGGGCGGCAATCGGATCGGGCGACGGTCTCCGGGCCAAGGTCAGGACAGTGACGGAAATTACCTTGCAGCGTCCCAAGCGCCGGAAACCGTAGAAATCGGGCTGCGTCTGGACGCAGCTGGCAACTCTATATCGATCACTGTCCTTACCGCGCCGACGGCCCTCTCGCATCCCGAGCCGGCCCGGGTCCCGGGCCGGCGGATGGTCGCGGCAAAGGAGCGGCGCGGCCCCGCCGCGTCACGCCGTCCTGGCGGCTCCGGCCGTGCCGGCGGCGGCGGACGGGTCGCCGGCCGCGCCGACGGCGGGCGACTCGCCGGCCCCCGCCGCGGGCAGCAGCTCGACGGTCCCCCCGGACAGCGCGCTGACCCGCGGACCGGGCAGCAGCACCCCGGTGAGGTTCAGCGGGTCGGCGGCCGAGACCCTCACCGGGTCGAACGGCGTGTCCTCGCGGCGCACGATCCGCAGCAGCGCGACCGCCTCCGGACGGGCGAAATGCTCGCCCACGACCCCGGAGACGAAACGCCCACCCCGGATCTCGCCGCGCGCCTCCATCCGGCGCAACGCCCGCAGGAGATCCCGCCACGGGGGGGCCAGCGTCTCGCGCGCGGCGAGGTCGCGGCAGACGACCCCCCAGCGGTCCAGCAGCTGGCCTGCGAAGCGGGCCACTTGCTCTTCGCGGCGGCGGTGCGACTCGTCGTCGGCATCCGCAGCCTCGAGCGCGGCGTCCGGCGCGTCCGGCTCGCCGGTATCGAGCAGCGCCCACCGGCCGGCGGCGTGGCGCGGGCGCGCCGCCCGTCCGCGCCCCTCGCCGCGGCGGCGCTTGGGGTCGACGAGCGCCCGCAGGTTGTCGTACCCGTCGGCGCTCACGAGGCCGGCCGCGACCAGCTCCCACAGCCCGTCCTCGACCTCGCTCGGCAGGCGGCCGGTCGCGCGCACCAGCTCGGGCAGGAACGAGGCGCCGCGGCTCGACAGGGCGTCGCGCACCTCGCGCGCCGGGTGCGACAGGACCGCGTCGTCCGCCCCCGCGCGGCCGCGGCCGGCGGCGGCGAGCAGCCAGTCGGCATCGGCGCGCAGGAAGAGGGTGATCGGAGCCACCCGCGTCGGCCGCACCCGCGCCGGGCGCGCCCCGGGCGGCCGGAGCTTCGCGCCGGCCGGTTCGAGCCGCCCGCCGGCCCGCCGGGGCCGCGCGCTGTCGGCCGGGGCCGGGGACGACCGGATCGAGGCCGGCGACTCGAACGCGGGATGCGGCGACAGCCGCCCCCACATGACCTCGCCGGACAGGCACAGCCGGTCGAGCAGCTCGGGGTCGTAGGACGCGACCCTCCGCGCGACCACCTCCCGCTCGAGGGCGGCGCCGGAGACCTCGCAGCCCTGGAGCTGTCTCAGGACCTGGAGCAGGCCGTCGGCGCCGTGCATCTGCGTCCCCGGCGCGAGGTGCTGCCAGCGGTGCAGGAAGCGGATGAAGTCGGCGGTCGAGACCGGCTCGATCTCCCGGCGCAGGCTGCCGATGGTCAGGCGGTGAATCCGCGCCAGGACCCGGCGGTTGCACCATTCGACCTCCCCGTCTCCTGTCGCCGCACCCGTGAATCGGCCCCGCAACACCTGGCCTTCGCCTTCGAGACGGGCGAGTCCGGCCTCGACGAGCGGCCGCGGCAGCCCGACCCGCACCGCCATGGACGACGCCGTCACCGGACCGGTCGATTCGAGCCATCCCCGCAGCAGCTCCGCCGCCGCGGTCTCCCGGTCCGCGGGACCGGACGGGCCGATCTCCGGGAGTCGGGGCTCGACGACCTCGCCGGGATACAGGCTGCGGACGAGGCCGAGACGCTCCGTCGGCACCCAGAGCCCGGTTTCTCCAACCCGGAGCACGCCCGCCCGGCCCGACGCCGCGAGCGCATCGAGCCACACCGCCCACGCCGGGACCGGGGGCAGCGCCACCAGCGTCAGCAGCGCGTCGTGCAGCTCGTCGGGGTCTCGAACCACCGGCCAGCACTCGCCGGCGACGGTCTCGATAGCCCGAGCATCGAGCGCGCCAATCCCCCCCGGATCGACGCCCAGCGAGCGCCGCATCTGCACCGCGCGCGCCCGGCGCTCCTCGAGCGGGGCGTCATCGAGGAACGCGTAGGGGTTGGCGTTGAGAATTTCGTGACAGAAGGGCGAGGGCTCGGCGGTGTCGACGGCGCGGGTCCGGATGGCGCCCGACTCGATGCCCGCGAGCACCGCGCGCAACCCGTCCAGATCCATCGCCTCGTGCAGGCAGTCGCGCACCGTCTCGTTGACGAGGGGATGGTCCGGAATCCGGATCTCGCCGGTGAGGTTCTCCTGGCAGGCCACCTGGTCCGGAAACACCGAGGCGAGCAGGTCGTCGGACCGCATGCGCTGGATCGGGGGCGGCACCTTGCGCCCGCCCGCGAACCGCAGCACCGCGAGCGCCCTCGACGCGTTCCACCGCCATCGGGCCCCGAACATCGGCGACGGCAGCATCGCCTGGGTCAGCACCTCTTCGACGGTGTCGACGGTGAGAAAGCGGAAGATGACCTCGAGGGGAAAGCTGTGCTGCTCGGCGAGCGAGATTAGAATGCCGTTGTCGGTGGCCGCCGCCTGCAGCTCGAAGTTGAACGAGCGGCAGAACCGCTTGCGGAGCGCCAGCCCCCACGCCCGGTTGATGCGGGCGCCGAAGGGGGCATGCACGACGAGCTGCATGCCGCCGCCCTCGTCGAAGAACCGCTCGGCCACCACCGTGCGGCCGGCCGGCACGGCGCCGAGCGCGGCCGCGCCGGCCTGCACGTAGGCCGCCGCCTGCTCGGCCCCGGACCGGTCCAGCCCGCAGGCCTCGGTCAGCCACGTCACCGCCTCGCTCAGACCGGCGTCGTTGCCGTTACCGTCGCCGTCGGGGTTGCCGGTCTCCGGGGCGCCGGCCACCATCTCGGCGACCCGCTCGCGCAGGCGGGAGACCTCGTCCGACAGCTCGGCCGTCCGCCCCGGGGCCTCCCCGCGCCAGAAGGGAAGCGACGGCGCCGCGCCGTGAGCGTCCTCCACCCGCAGCCGGCCCGACTCGACCCGGCGAATGCGCCACGAGGTGGTTCCCAGCAGGAAGATGTCCCCCGCGAGACTCTCGACCGCGAAGTCCTCGTCGACGGTTCCCACCGTCGTCTGTTCCGGCTCGGCCACCACCAGGTAGTTGGCGTTGTCGGGAATGGCCCCGCCCCCGGTGATCGCGGCCAACCGGGCGCCGCGCCGCCCGCGCACGGTGCCGTTCACGCGGTCGAGGTGAAGATACGCCCCGTAGCGTCCCCTCGCGGTGGCAATCCCGTCGGACAACATGTCCACGACCGCATCGAACGCCCGGCGCGGCAGCGCTGCATAGGGGGCCGCCTCGCGCGCGAGCGCGAAGAGATCGTCGATCGGCCAGGTCTCGGACGCGCACGCGGCCACGAGCTGCTGGGCCAGCACGTCGATCGGCCATTCGGGAATCTCCAGCTGATCGAGCCGCCCCAGGCGGATGGCCCGAACCAGGGCCGCGCACTCGATCAGCTCGTCGCGTGTCGTCGCGAAGAGCCGCCCCCGCGGCACGTGGGATGCTTCCGGCGTGTCGACGTGGTGGCCGGACCGGCCGACCCGCTGCAGGGCGACCGCGATCGACCGGGGCGACCCGATCTGGCAGACGAGGTCGACGGTCCCGATGTCGATGCCCAGCTCCAGCGACGCGGTGGCGACCACCGCGCGCAACCGGCCGCTCTTGAGCTGTTCCTCCGCGCGCTGGCGGAGACGCCGCGAGAGGCTTCCGTGATGCGCCAGCACCGCCTCTGCACCCAGGCGCTCCTCCAGGTGGTGGGCCAGCCGCTCGCACAGCCGCCGCGTGTTGACGAAGACCAGGGTGGTGCGATGCGCCGCGATCAGCTCGGCGACACGGTCGTAGATCTCCTCCCACATCTCGTTCGTGGCCACGACCCCGAGCTCGTCCCGCGGCACCTCGATCGCCAGATCGAGGGGACGCCGGTGTCCGCTGTCGATCACCGTCACGGAAGCGGCAGAGCCCCGCCCATCGCCCGGCCGCGCATCGCCGGCCGCGTCGGCCGCCGGCCGCGCATCGCCCCCCCCCGGGGTCTCCGGGACCGCGGCGGGGACGGTCCCCTGCAGGAACCGGGCAATCGCGTCGATCGGCCGCACGGTGGCCGACAACCCGATGCGCTGAGGTCTGGGGTTCCCGGCCTTCCGGACCAGATCGTCGAGACGCGCCAACGTCAACGCGAGATGCGACCCCCGCTTGTCGTCCGCCACGGCATGCACCTCGTCGACGATGACGGTGGCCGCATGGCGCAGCGCCGCCCTGCCGCGTTCCGCGGTCAGCAGGATGAAGAGCGACTCCGGGGTGGTGACGAGAATGTGCGGCGGCCGGCGCACCATCCGCTCGCGCTCCCAGGCCGGGGTATCGCCGGTGCGCACCCCGGTCCGGATGCCGGGGGCGGCGACCCCCCGCTCGAACGCCAGCTGCTCGAGCTCGGCCAGCGGGGTCTCCAGGTTCCGTCCGATGTCGTTGCTGAGGGCCTTCAGCGGCGAGACGTAGACCACCTCGACCCGATTGTCGAGCTGGCCGGCGAGGCCCGCCGTCACCAGCCGGTCGAGACAGATGAGAAAGGCGGCGAGGGTCTTCCCGGACCCGGTGGGAGCCGACACCAGGACGTCGCGGCCGGCCCGGATGGCGGGCCAGGCCTCGAGCTGCGGCTTGGTGGCGGCGGCGAACCGTCCCCGGAACCACTCGGCGGTGAGGGGATGAAAATCCTGCATGGCGGGCCGGCGATCCCGGCAGCCCGTGGTAGAACCCGGCGCCGCACCGAGACCGGCGAGGGGACGGCCCGCCGCGGCGGCGCCCGCTTCATCGACCGGCCGCGGATCGGACGCCCCCGCCCATCAATCCCGGCGGCGGCGGGACGAACCGCCTCCACGCGGCTTCGAGGTCCCCGGCGACGGAGACGGCGGCGGCGCGGGATGCAGCTTGAAGAAGTGGTCGCACGCGGCGCGGAACCGTTCGGAGAGCTGGCGCCCGGTCTCGCCGGGGATGACCCCGAGGGCCCGCCGCTCCACCTGCAACCGCTTGACCGTATCCGCGTCCTCTCGCCGCTTGATCTCCGGATCGACGCGGGAGCCGATCGTGTTGCTGGCCAGCGCCTCTCGCAGCCGGGCCGCGAGAATCTCGGACGGCGATCGTGCGTCCGCGGGCGCGGCGCTACTCTCCTCCTGGAGCATCGATTCGACCCGCTCGCAGAGCCGTTCGAGCGCCGGCACGTTGCGCACCGGGTCGAGGTCGGTACCGGCAAACGCGCCGGGAAACCGATCGACGACACGACTCACGGCGGTGTCGAACCGCGCCGTCAGACTCCGCTCCTGCGGCCGCGGTATCGGCGCCATCGCCCGCCACTCGGTCCGAGCCGCCGAGACAGTCTCCGCGAGGTCGAGCGGCGGCTCGGCATCGCCGTCCGCGCCGTCGTCCGAATCCGGCGCGAGCGCCTCGAGACGATCGCACACCGCCGCCCGGGCCAGGATGTGCTCGGCGAAGGGGGCGTCCACCGCCTCGCGCGCACGCACATAGACCTGGTCGCAGGCGGCCCGGAACCGCTGCCACAACGCCTCGGAGCGCGAGCGCCGCACCGGTCCCACCGTCTTCCACTCGGCCTGCAACTGTCTCACCGCCGCCTTGGCGGCCTCGAGATCGGTCTGGTCGGCGAGCGCCTCCGCCTTCCCGCACAGCTCCTCTTTCAGCTGGGCGTTCTGCGCCCAGGCCTGCTTGCGCTCCGCCAGATCCTGCCGGCGCCGCCGGAAGAAACGGCCGCAGGTGGCCCGAAACCGATTCCAGACCTCACGCTCGTCCTTGCGGGTCGCCGGCCCCACCTGCTTCCACTGCTCCTGCAGCTCGGTCATGCGCTGCGCGACCTTGATCCAGTCGGTCGAGTCGGCCAGACGCTCTGCCTCTTCACACAGCGCCACCTTCTTCGCGAGGTTCTCTCCGCGCTCCGTATCCTTTGCCGCCCGGAGGGCTTCGAACCGGGGATGCACGGCGTCGTGGGCCACCTTGAAGCGCTGCCACGCGTCGTTACCCTCGTCGCGCGAGACATCGCTCGCCGCCCGCCACTCGTTCATGATCAGCCGGAATTCCCGCGCGAACGCCTCGTCGTCCTCCTCGTTCCGCGCGGCCAGCGCCTCCAGGCGCTGGCACAGCGCCGCCTGCACCCCGACGTTGGCCCACTGCTTCCATTCGACCAGCCCCCGCAGCTCCCGGACGCGGCCGGTCAGCCCGGTCTGGGCAGCCCGAAGTCGGTTCGTGAGGGCCTCGCGATCCTGGCGGGTCGGCAGCCGCCCCAGGTTACCGAGCAGGGAACGGGTCAGGCGGAGACAGTGCTCGGCGTCCTTCAGCTCGAGCTTCTCGTCGGCCACCGCCCGTTCGATCTCGTCGCACCGGGACTTCTGTTTGGCGAGAGTCGCCTGCTCCCGGCGGCGGCGGGCTTCCCGGGCCGCGATCAACCGGTCGCCCCGCTTCTGCTCCGCCGCTTCCACGCGGGGAAGCAGGTCGGCCACGTCGGCGGCCGTGGACTCCCCCACCAGCGCCGTCCACTCCTTGTGCGGCGCCTTCCACCCGGTCGTCAGCTCCTCGAGATCCGGCGTGGCGCTCACCTTCTCGAGCGCCTCCGCCAGCGCGGCCAGCCGCACGATACGGGCGGCCGTGGTGCGGTGCCGCTCTGCCTGACGCTCGACCGCCGCCACCAGATCTTCGAACCGGCGCTCGACCTGCGTCGAGGCATCTCCCGCCGTGGGGTCTTCACCGGCGGTGGCGTCGCCGCCGGACGGGACCGCCGGCAGGGCCGTCCACTCGGCCCGTACCACGCCGATCCGGGCCGTCAGCGAATCGGCGTCCCCGGTCTCGTCGGCGGCGAGCGCGGTCAGCCGGTCGCACAGCGCGACGCGTGCCGCGAGGGCCTCGCTGCGAACCTGACGGCGCTGGTCGGCGGCGCTCCGGGCCGCGTCGAGCCGCGCGAGGTGGTCCAGCCCCGCGGCCACCGCCGCCCGCCAGCGCTCCGCCACCGCATCGGAAACCGGCGCCTCCGCGGCGGCCGGCTCATCCACGGCGGACGATTCATCCACGGCGGACGATTCATTCACGGCGGCGGGCTCATCCACGGTGGCCGACTCATCCACGGCGGCCGGCTCATCCACGGCGGCCGGCTCATCCACGGCGGCCGACTCATCCACGGCGGCCGACTCATCCACGGCGGCCGACTCATCCACGGCGGTCGGCTCATCCACGGCGGTCGGCTCATCCACGGCGGCCGACTCATCCACGGCGGCAGCGGACGCTTCGACGCCGGACGGTGTGGCGGCGGACGCTTCGGCGCCGCCGGGCGCCGCCTCGCCCTCGAGCGAACGCCAATCGCGCTCCGCCTGATCGAGCCCGGTGCTCACGGTCTCCCACTGCCCGACATCGACCAGCGCTTCGACGCGCGCGCAGAGCTCCTCACGCCGGCGCTGCAGATCGTCCGGGGTCGGAGGCGCCGGCAGGGTGTCCAGCTCGGCGAGCGCGGTCCTCGCCCGCCGCGACACCGGCTTCGTGCGGGCGCGGACAGCGATGGTCCTGAGAAGATCGCGGTCGGCAGGACCCAGGGGAGCGAGCCGATCGAACGCGGCGAGGCCGATCTCCCGATGGTCGGTCTTGACCGCCACCGCGACCAGCTCGTCACGGTCGTCGAGTCTCGCGAGCGCCGCCCCCCGCACGGTGCGGTGCATCGATCGCCGGGCGACGGCCCCGATCGCCTTCTGCGATTCGAGGCGCTCGAGGGCCGACCCGCTCACCGACTCGATCCGGGCCATCCGGGCCACCTCGCCGAGATCGCGGGCCTCGGACAACCCGGCCAGCGCGGCCTCGCCCACGTCGGGCTCCGACGCCTCGACGGCAATCGCCCGCAGCATCGAGACCGCCTCGTCCCGGACCTGCTCGTCGGCGTCCGTCCGCGCGACGCGGCCGATCGCCGCGGGGTCGGACAACCGGACCACGGCCGCCAGCCGCACCCCGGGATCGGCGTCCTCCGACGCAATCGCCGCGAACACGTCCTGGGCGTCGCTCTCGAGGCTGTCGACGGCCGAGGCCCGCACCAATGGATCCTCGTGCTGCCAACCCGGCTGGCCACGCAATCGGTCAAGCAAACTCATGAGGCTGTGTGGTCCCGTTCAGATTCCGGTACGTCCCCGGTAGGCCAACCGGCCGGCGGTCATCGCCGGCGGCGTCACTGGACAGCGCCTAAGGGAATTATGCATACTCGGGGCCAAAAGTGGTGGATTCCGGTTGCCGGTGGCGAGAGCGGGCGACCGCCCCTTCGGCGGATGGACGCTGGTCCCCGACACTACGCGCGTTTGGATCTAAAATACCAGATATTGGATGAGCGGCCTCAGTCGCTCTCGGAAGAGCGATTCGTCGCTCTCGGATGAGCGATTCGTCGCTCTCGGATGAGCGACCAGTCGCTCGAACGGCCAAAGGAGGCCCGTCATGTCGTGTCGATCTCTCGCGCTCCTCGTGATCTGTGGCCTCGCTGCGAACCTGGCCGCCCCGCCGGCTGCCGCCCAGAACAACCCCGTCGTCGTGATCGAGACCAGTCTCGGGTCCATCACCGCCGAGCTCGACCGCGCCAACGCGCCGGTGTCGGTCGCCAACTTCCTCGCGTACGCCGAGAGCGGCTTCTACAACGGCACCGTCTTTCATCGGGTCATCAGGGGCTTCATGATCCAGGGTGGCGGAATGACGGCCGACCTGGAGCGGAAAGAGACCCGCGCCCCGATTCGGAACGAGGCGACGAACGGACTCCCGAACGACCGGGGCACGCTGGCGATGGCCCGCACCAACGTCGTCGACAGCGCCACCGCCCAGTTCTTCATCAACACCGTCAACAACCCGGGGCTCAACAATCGCGGGACCGACCCCGGGAGCTACGGCTACGCCGTGTTCGGACGGGTGATCGACGGCCTGGACGTCGTCGACCAGATCGAGAATACGGCGACCGGGCGCCGCGGTCCGTTCCAGGACGTGCCGAACACCACGGTCGAGATTCTCTCGGTCACCGTGCAGTAGCCGTGCGCACCCGACAACGACCGCCGGTCCGCCCTCGAGTCGGCGAAACCCGGCGAAAACCAGTGAAGGAGCACTTAGTGTATCTACGCATCTGCTCGATAGTGTTGGTGTGCGCCCTGGCCGGCGTGCTCGCTCCGCCCGCGGCAGGTCAGGACGCGCCGCCGAACCCCCGGGTGCTGGTGGAGACCAGCATGGGGAACTTCGAGATGGAGCTGTTCCGGGATCGCGTGCTGGCGACGGTGGTCAACTTCCTGGTCTACGTGCGAGACGGGTACTACGACGGCACGGTGTTTCATCGCGTGATCCGCAATCTGATCGTGCAGGGCGGCGGCATGACGGTCGGTGAGGACGATCAGCTCGAGTCGAAAATCGAAGGGCTCCGCGGCACGATCGTGAACCAGGCGACCCGCAATCTGCAGAACCGCCGCGGCACGGTGGCCATGGCGCGAGGCTCGGCGCCCGACAGCGCGCGGCAGCAGTTTTTCATCAACCTCGACAACAACGACAACTTCAACTACCGGAACGGCTCGCCGTCCGGCATCGGCTACGCGGTCTTCGGCCGGGTCACCGAGGGCATGGACGTCGTCGAGCAGATAGGCCGGGTCCGAACGGGCAACCAGGACCGGATGCAAGACGTCCCGCGCGAGCCGGTCATCATCCATTCGATCACCCGGGTAGAACCCGGCGGCTAGCGCGACCCTACGGTCGCGTTGGAAGTTTCGCTGACGCGAAACTTCTACGGCGCAGGCTCCTGGCGCGGAAAGCGCCTCCTGCGGCGGCGCCGCCGCTTGGCGCCGCCGCCCCATCCAACCCTCCTGGGAGTCGCCGCCTCCTTGGCAGGAGGCGGCACCGTTCTACGGCGCAACTCCCAGGAGCAACGCCGTCTCGTGCGGGGCCGGCGGAACCCCGCCCGGCGCCGCGCCCGGACGAACCGCTCCCCCGATACGACGGCAGCGTCGCTGCCGGGATCGAGGGAAGATCCGGTCACGCTGAAGCCCGCTGACCATGTCGGATCGCACCCCCTCGCCGGCCGGCGACCCCGCCCTCCAACGCCGCATCCTGCACCTGGTTGGACAGCTGGTGGCGGAGCTCCGTCCGGGGTCCGCCGCCGCCGGCGTCAATCCGGACGACTCGCTGGAACGCGACCTCGGCCTGAGCTCTCTCGAGCAGATGGAGCTGCTGAGCCGCATCGAGCGGGCCACCGGCATCCGGGTGTCGGACACCGTGCTGGGGGCGGCCGACACCCCGGCCGACCTGGTACGGGCGGTGGTCGCGGCCGAGCCCGGGGTCGCCGAGGCCCTGCCCACGGTGCTGCCGCCGCCGGGCACCGCGACCGCCGCCCCGGCGTCGGCCGAGACCCTCGTCGACGTGCTGCAGTGGCACGCGCAGACGTCCCCCGATCGGCCGCACATCCACCTGCGGCAGGACGACGGGACCGAACGAATCCTCACCTACGCGTGGTTGTGGCGCCGCGCCGTCGCGGTGGCCGCCTCGCTCCGCGCCCGGGGCATCGGCCAGCGGGACACCGTGGCGATCATGCTGCGAACCGAGGCGGCGTTCTTTCCCGCCTTCTTCGGCACGTTGCTCGCCGGGGCGGTTCCGGTCCCGGTCTATCCGCCGTTTCGCGCCGACCGGATTGCCGAGTACGCCCAGCGCCAGGGACGCATCCTATCCAATGCGGGAGCCCGCCTGCTCATCACCTTCGCCGCGATCGAGCGGTTGGCGACCCTGCTCCGGGCACGGATTCCGACGCTGTCGGAGATCGCCACCCTGGACGAGCTCGCGCCCGAGAGCCACCACGACGGCCCGCTGCCGGACCGGCCGGCGAGCTGGCTGACGGGCGAGGATCCGGCGCTCATCCAGTACACGTCGGGCAGCACCGGTCAGCCCAAGGGGGTGCTGCTGACGCACGCGAACCTGCTCGCCAACATCCGCGCCATTCGTGAGGGGCTGGCCTTTCGGCCCGACGACGTGGCCGTCAGCTGGCTGCCCCTCTATCACGACATGGGGCTCATCGGCGCCTGGCTGGGCTCGCTCTATGCCGGCATTCCGGTCGCGATCCTGTCGCCTCTCGCGTTCCTGTCCCGTCCCGCCCGCTGGTTGTGGACCATCCACGCCCATCGGGCCACCCTGTCGGTGGCGCCGAACTTCGCGTTCGATCTGTGCGTCGCCAAGATCTCCGACGAGGAGATCGCCGGCCTCGATCTCGGGTCGCTCCGCGTCCTGCTGAACGGGTCGGAGGCGATACTGCCCCGCACCCTGACCCGTTTCGCCGAGCGCTTCGCCCCCGCCGGACTCCGGCCCGACGCGCTGCGGCCGGTCTACGGGCTGGCCGAGTGCTCGGTCGGTCTCGCCGTCACCCCGCGGCGTCACCCGGTCCGCGTCGATCGGGTCGACCGGGGGTTCCGGACGACCGGGCGGGCCGCGCCGAGCGACGAGCCCGAAGCCCTCGAGTTCGTGTCCTGCGGTGCCGCCCTGCCGCGGCACGAGATCCGGATCGTCGACGGGGCCGGGGCGCGGCTCGACGAACGTCTAGAAGGTCGGGTGCAGTTCCGCGGTCCCTCGACGATGGCCGGCTACTATCGCAACCCGGCCGCGACCCGGGCCGTCACCACCGGCGACGGATGGCTCGATTCCGGCGATCTCGGCTACGTGGCGAGCGGCGAGCTGTTCCTGACGGGACGGCGGAAGGACATCGTCATCAAGGCCGGACGCAACATCTACCCCCACGAGGCGGAGGCGGTGGTCGACGCCGTCGACGGCGTGCGCAAGGGATGCGTCGCCGCGTTCGGGGTCCCCGATGCGGCCCTGGGCACCGAGCGGCTGGTGGTCGTCGCCGAGACGCGCGCCACCGAGCCCGCCCTGCGCGAGCGGATGCGCCGCGAGATCCTCGAGCGGGTGGCCGGCGCGCTCGGGGTCCCGCCGGACACCGTCGTGCTGGCCCGGCCGGGGTCGGTGCTCAAGACCTCCAGCGGCAAGGTGCGCCGGGGAGCGACCCGCGACGCCTGGCGCGCGGGCCGGCTCGAGCGGGGCGCCGGCTCGCTCGCACGCCAATGGGCGGCCATGGTCTCGCAGGCGGCGCGCGGGCACTGCCGCCGCGCCGCCGACGTCCTGCTGCGGTCGGCCTATACGCTGTATCTGGCCGGTCTGCTGGTCATCCTGGTCCCCCCGCTGTGGGTCCTGGTGCGAACCAGCCGCCGGCCCGGCGCGGCCCGGGGGTGGCTGCGCCGGGCCGCGCGAATCCTGGTGGCGACCTCGCTGTCCCGGGTCACCGCGAGCGGACTCGAGCACCTCCGCGACCTCGGACCGGCCGTCTTCGTGGCCAACCACGCCAGCTTCGTGGACGTGGTGGTGGTGCTCGCCACCCTGCCCGCCAGCCTCCGCTTCGCGGCCAAGGGCCGGCTGGCGACCTATCCGATCCTGAAGACCATCATCCGGCGCAGCGGCTACCTGCAGATCGAGAAGACGGCGCTGTCGCAACGGATGGAAGGCGCCGACGAGGTCCGCGCCACGCTGGCCGCGGGAGAATCGATGTTCGTGTTTCCGGAAGGGCGGTTCGTCCGGGCGCCCGGCCTGCTGCCGTTTCGACTCGGAGCGTTCCGGGCCGCGGCCGAGGCGGGATGTCCGCTGGTGCCGGTGGCGCTCGCCGGCACGCGGGGGGTGTTCCCGGCGGGAGCCCTGCTGCTTCGCCCCGGCCGCATCCGGGTCGTGGCCGCACCGCCCCTGCACCCCGGGGGCGCGGCATGGAGCGAAGTGGTGCGGCTCCGCGACGAGGCTCGGCGGGTCATAGCGCAGGAAGCGGGCGAGGAGTCTGCGCCGTAGAACGGCGCGGACTCCCGGGTGTTGGTCGGGCGGCAGGCAGAGCCGCAAGGCGACGACAGCCGGGCCCGGGGTGACGCCCCCGTCAGGGCGCCAGCACGATCCTTCCGACCGCACGGCCGGCGCGCAGATCGTCCAGCGCCTTCTGCACATCGGCCAGTGGCCGGGGCTGCACCGGGATAGACGGCGCCCGACCCGCCTCGGCCAGCCGCATCAGCTCGCGCATCTCCGCGAGACTGCCCACGTAGGATCCCTGCACCGTGAGGTTCCGCAACGGCCACAGCGGAAGCGATGCCCGCAGCTCTCCCCCGAAGAGGCCCACGACGACAAGCAACCCACCCGTGGCGAGAACGCCGAGCCCGAGCGCGGCGCTGGTCTCCGACCCCACGAAGTCGATGACCGCGGCGGCGCCGCCGCCGGTCGCCCGCCGGATCCGCCGGGCCGCGTCCGGGACCCGCGCATCGACGACCTCGGCGCCGGCCTCGGCTCCCGCCTGCAGGGTCGCGTCGTCGACGTCGACGGCGACGATGGAGGCGTTGGTCACCGACTGGGCAAGCCGCAGGGCCGCGAAGCCGACGCCCCCGAGGCCGATGATGACCAGCGGCCGCCGATCCACCCGCGCCTCGACCTTGCGCACCGCCCCGAAGGCGGTCAGCCCGGAGCAGGCGTACGTGCAGGCGAGGGTCACCGGGAGATCGCCGACCTCGAAGAGATAGTCGGGATGCGGGACCAGCACGTGGTCGCTGAACCCGCCGGCCCGGGTGACGCCGAGCGCCTCCGAGCGCGGGCACAGATGTTCATCCCCCGATCCGCACGTGTCGCAGACGCCGCACCCGATCCAGGGATACACCACGTACCGTGCTCCGACCTCGACGCCGCCGGCGCCCGGGCCGCGGGCCGCGGCGACGCCGGCGATCTCGTGTCCCAGCGTCAGCGGCAGCGTCCGTCCTCTCGACAAGTCCAGCCGCTGGTCGCCGCCCATGTTGAAGAAGCCGTCCTGCAGATGCAGATCGCTGTGGCAGACGCCGCAGGACTCTATCCGGACGAGCACCTCGGTCCCCACGGGCTCCGGCAGCCGAGACTCGACACGTTCCAGGGGATCGCCGAACCGGGTGAGCTGATAGCTGATCATGGTCGGACCTCGCGGTTCCGGGTCCGCAGGAACGACGCCGCGGCGCGGGCTCGCCGCCGCGCCGATTCGTCACGCGGGCGACACGGTCCCGTAAATGAAGAAGTTGTCGGTGACCCGGAGATCGGCGCGCCAGCCCAGGGGCTCGAGCTGCGCGGTCAGCGGCCGGGGGGAGTAGAACACCTTGACGATCTCGAACGTCCGCCCGTCGTTGAGAGCGCGGCGCTCGGTCATGCGGGCGCGGTCGAGGGACGGCGGCCGCCGCGACACGTCGGCGCCGCGGCTGTCGACGAGGAATATCGTTCCGCCCGGGGCGAGGGCGGCGCGGAGACGCTCCCAGAAGCTCTCGAATCGCGACGCCGGGACGTGCGACAGCCAGAAGCCGAAGAAGATGAAGTCGTACGCCTCGTCCGGCTCCCACCGGAAGATGTCGCACTGCCGGTAGCGGACCGCCCCGGACCGGACCCGCGCGCGGTTGCGGGCGATCACCTCGTGCGAGGCGTCGATGGCGGTGAGGATGCCGTCATAGCGGCTGAGCTGACCGGTCCACAACCCGGTTCCGCACGCCAGCTCCAACATCCGTCCCGACGGGCTCGCCGCATCGAGCGATTCCCGGACCTCCTCGATCTCCTGCCGCCAGCGCCGGGTATGGTCCGGACCGTGGTCGTAGCGGCCCTGTCGATAGAACCACTCGTCGTACTCCGGCGCCCGGCATCGGTAGTAGCGAATCTGTTCCTCGACCAGCGGCTGATCGGCGTCCGACTTGACCTGCAACTCTGTCTCCCGCGCGCCGGGCCCGCGAGGCGCGTCTCGCTCGCCCATGGGCCTCTCAGGCGACCGACGCCGCGAGGGCCCGATCGAGGTCTTCCAGCAGATCCTCGACCGCCTCGATCCCGATCGACAGCCGCAGCAGATCGTCCGGCACCCGCGTGCCCGGTCCCTCGACGGGGGCCCGGTGCTCGACCAGGCTCTCGACGCCGCCCAGCGACGTGGCGTTCCTGAACAGACGCAGCGAGCCGGCGACGCGTTTCGCGGCGGCCTCGCCCCCCCGCGGGCGGAACGACAGGAGCATCCCGAACCCGCCCGACATCTGCCGCGCCGCCACCGCGTGCCCCGGGTGCGACGGCAACCCCGGATAGTGCACGTCGAGGACGGCGGCGTGCGACGCCAGCCGCTCGGCGATGCGCAACGCGCTCTCCGCCGAACGCGAGACCCGGAGAAACAGGGTCCGCATGCCGCGCAGCAGCAGCCACGTCTCGAAAGGACCGAGCACCGCGCCCCGATAGCCGCGATCGTGGGCGAGCCGCTCCCACAACGCGTCCCGGCGGGCGGTGATCACCGCCCCCGCCAGCACGTCGGCATGGCCGTTCAGCTGCTTCGTCGCCGAGTGCACCACCAGATCGGCGCCATGCTCTATCGGCCGGCACAGCACCGGCGTGCTGATGGTGCCGTCCGCGACCACCCGGGCCCCGGCGACGTGCGCCGCCTCGGCCGCCTCCGCGATGTCGGTGATCGCGGTGGTCGGATTCGCCGGGGTCTCGATCCAGACGATTTTCGTCCGTCCGGGCCGGAGGGCCGCCTCGAGCGCGCCCAGGTCGCCGTTGGGGACGAGATCGAGCGCGATGCGCCCGCGGCCCGCGAGCTCCTCCAGCCACCGCTGTATCGTCCAGTACATCTGCTCGGGAGCCACCACGTGGTCGCCGGGGTCGAGGGTCTCGAACACCGTCGTGGCCGCCGCCATCCCCGAGCCGAAGAGCAGGGCTCCGTCGCCGCCCTCCAGGCGGTTGAGCAGCGTCTCCGCCTGCTCGTAGGTCGGGTTCTGGTCCCGCGTATAGGTATGGCCGCCGGGATAGCTGCCGTCGGGCGCCCGCTCGTAGAGGGTGGACGGATATATCGCGGGAACCACCGACCGTGTGATCGGCTCGACCCAGCCGAGCGCCTGCGCGGCCAGCGTCTCCGGGTGATCGCGAAAGTCGCCGGGCATCGCCGTCTTCTACCCGAGGGTCCGAAGGACGGCCAGGACCAACGCGGTTCCGGTGGCGACAACGATGCCGGTAGCCGTGAGCGCGACGCCGATCATCCACTTGATCAGGCGGGCTTCGAGGGCGGTGATGTCCGCGCGGACTTCCGCGCGGAGGGTGTCGAGGTCCCCTCGGACTGCGGTGCGATGGGCGTCGAGGTCCCCTCGGACCGCGGTGCGGTGGGTGTCGAAGTCCGCTCGGACTGCCGCACCGTGGGCATCGAGGTCGGTCCGCGTGGCGGGATCGCCGTGCTCGGCGGCCTGCTGAACGACGTGCGTGATGGCATCGGCCTGTTCCGGTTCGATGCCGGCGTCCTTCAATTCGCGGGCGAGACTGAGCGTATCGAGCATCCTGGAGCCATTCTAGCCCGGAAATCGTCGCCTTCGGCTCCGATTGCCGCCCAACCAACCCTACCAGGCGTCTGCACCGTTCCACGGTGCACACGCCTGGCCCCGGAAATCGTCGCCTTCGGCTCCGATTGCCGCCCAACCAACCCTACCAGGCGTCTGCACCGTTCCACGGTGCACACGCCTGGCCCCGGACGCGGGAGCCCGCGTGAGCCTCTTCCCGGTGGTCCGGCCGCTTCGTGTCAGGCACGGGCCGGACCGATGTCGACGGCGATATGCCGCCACTTGCCCTGTCGGAACCGGATCACGCTGAGCCCGCACCGGGTCATGTGGCCGATGACGATCGCCAGCCAGATGTCGCGGGATTCCAGTCCGGTCGTCGCGCGGAGGACGGCGCAGATTCCGAGCGGCACGATCACCTGCGACACGATGGAGATGTACAGCGGACTGCGGGTATCGCCGGTGCCCTGCAGCCCGCCGGTATAGGCCAGGGCCACCGTGACGAACAGGCCCGAGATCGCGAGATAGCCGAGCAGCTCGACCCCGATGTCGACCACCACGCCCTCGTGCATTCCGAAGATCGCGAGAAGCCCCCTCGGCATCATGACGAAGAGGAACCCCACCGCGGCCGCGACCATCAACCCCATCAAGGAGGCGGCCTGCGCCGACCGGGCGCTGCGGTCCGGAAATCCGGCGCCGAGGTTCTGGCCGGCGATCGCCGCGGTAGCCCCCATCAGACCGACCGAGGTCCAGGTGATCAACGAAAAGAGCTCGGTATATCCCACCGAGTACGCGGCCTGGGCGGCGGCGCTGTCACGGAGGGATCCGACGAACCGGAGCATGAGCACCCCGCCCAGATTCATCACGACGCCCTGGAACCCGGCCGGCAGGCCGAATCGAAACAGCGACCGGATGATGTCCAGGTTCGGCCGATACGACATCGACCGGGAAAAGTGGATGACGAGCCGGTCGGAGAACAACAGCCACAGGAAGACGGCGGCGGTGATTCCGCTCGCGAGGGCGGTGCCGATGGCCGCGCCGCGGGTGCCGAACGCGGGAATGGGTCCGAGTCCGCGAATCAGCACGATGTTGAACACGATGTTCATCGCGGTCATGGCGATGCCGAGGCGCATCGGGGTCTTGGCGTCGCCGGCCGCCCGCAGGGCCCCGCTGAACATGAAGAACAGCAGCATCCCGATGCTGAAGACGAACAGGATCCGGATGTACGGCAGCGCCTCGATCTGCACTTCGGGGGCCGCGTTGATCAGCGTCAGCAGCCGCGGGGCGAACCCGTAGCCGAGCGGGGCCATGACGCCGACGGCGAGAGCGACCGCGACGAGAAACGCCTGGTACACCGACTGGTTGACTTTGTCCGGCTCGTTGGCCCCGGCGAACCGCGCCACCAGCACGCCCATCCCCGTGAACACCGACGCCACGAAGACGATCACGAGGATGAAGATCTGGAGGCTGACCCCGATGGCGGCGTTGCCCGTATGGCCGACGAAGTTGCCCACCATCGCCTGATCGATGATGCCCTGGAGCCCGCCGATGACGTTCTGCACCATCGTCGGCCACGCCAGCCGCCAGACGGCGCGGGTCAGCGGACCTTCGACGATCGACCGGTCGAACTTCGACTTGGCGGGAACGGACTCGGTCATACTTCGCTCAAGTGGACGGACGGCGGATCTCCAGGCAGGAACGGCCGGCACCGGACCGGGGCTGGCGGTGACGTCGATGCGCCGGCCCCACCGCGCATGGGTCCGCGTGGGAACGGACCACCCGGTTCGGACACCTTCATCAGACGCGGTAGGATAGACGCTCGGTATCGTGGAAGCAGCATCGACACTCTATCAGATTGAAACCCGGCTCCGCGCCGCGCTCGACGACCCGACGCCGCGTCCGGACGTTCACGCCGCCCTCGCCCCCCGGCCGCGGCGGGGCTGGCGGGCCGGGGTCGTCCCGGCGCCGACCCGTCCCGCTGCCGCCCTGGTTCTTCTGTATCCCATAGACGCGCGGGTGCATCTGGTGCTTACCCGGCGGGCGGTCACGCTCGGCCGGCATGCCGGCCAGATCTCCCTGCCGGGCGGCGCCGTCGACGCGCACGAGACCATCGAAGCGGCGGCCCTGCGCGAAGCACGCGAGGAAATCGGGGTCGAGGCGGCCCCGCGGGTCGTCGGACCGCTGACCGCGCTGCATATTCCGGTCAGCAACTTCGCGTTGCATCCGGTCCTCGCCGTCACCGACCGGCGCCCGCGGTTCGCCGCCGCGGCGGCGGAGGTGGCCCATATCCTCGAGGTGCCGGTCGACGAGCTCTGCGTCGCCGGCTCCCGGCGGCGCGGGTGGGGCTGGCGCGGAACCGAGATGATCGCGGTGCCCTACTTCGAGGTGCAGGGCGAACGCGTCTGGGGTGCGACCGCGATGGTGCTGGGAGAGCTGATTCACCTGCTGGGGGTCCGTGGGGCCCCGCGCTGCAACGAGACCGGCGAGGGCGCCGGCGGGCTGCAGGACGCCCGTACCTGACAAGGCGCGACGAGGAAGCATACCGGGCATCCTGGGACGATTCCGGGCACGATCCAAACCCGCATGTAGTAGTCTTGATTGGCGGATACCCCTATATGTAGGGGCGAAAGCTCCTGCGGCGCAGACTCCCAGCCGATGGCGAAGAGGCACAACCAGGGCACACCACTGTTCGACGGTCCGGAGCCCGGCGGCGGGACCGGCCCCCCCGGGCCGCCCCCGGTCGAGACGGTCGAGCTGACCGACGCGGCCGAGGCCCGCTACCTGAACTACGCGCTGTCGGTGATCACGGCGCGCGCCCTGCCGGACGTGCGCGACGGGCTGAAGCCGGTGCAGCGGCGCATCCTCTACACGATGTGGGAGCAGCGGCTGAACGCCACGGCCAAGCCCCGCAAGTCGGCCAAGGTCGTGGGCGACGTCATGGGGAGCTACCACCCCCACGGCGACACCGCGCTCTACGACACGCTGGTGCGCATGGCCCAGCCCTTCGCCCTGCGCTATCCGCTCGTCGACGGACACGGCAACTTCGGATCGCTCGACGGCGACGGCGCCGCCGCAATGCGCTACACCGAGTGTCGTCTCGCCCCGCCGAGCGCCGAGCTGCTCGACGACATCGATCAGGAGACGGTGCCGTTCCGGCCCAACTACGACGGCACCCGCACCGAACCGGTGGTGCTGCCGGCCCGGCTGCCGAACCTGCTCGTCAACGGCGCCACCGGCATCGCCGTCGGCATGGCGACCAACATCCCGCCGCACCATGCCGGCGAGGTGTGCACGGCGCTGCTGGAGCTGCTCGACAATCCCGAACTGAGCAGCGCCGGGCTTTGCCGGTACATCCGGGGTCCCGACTTCCCCACCGGGGGACAGATACTGAATACGCCGGACGAGCTGGCGCGAATCTACGAGACGGGCAGCGGGGCGATCCGCGTACGGGCCACCTGGGAGCCGGGACCGACGACCCGCGGCAGCCGGACCCTCTACGTCACGAGCATCCCCTATGCGGTGAACAAGGCCCAACTCGTGGAACGGATCGCCGAGGTGATCGTGGCCCGCAGGCTCCCGCCCCTGCTCGACGTGAGGGACGTGTCGACCGACGACGTGCGGATCGCCCTCGAGATGAAGCGGGACGCGGACGAGCGGATGGTCATGGCGTATCTGTACAAGCACACGCCCCTGCAGACCAGCTTCGCCGTCAACCTGACCTGTCTCGTGCCGACCGAGCAGCCCGAGGTCGGCCGGCCGCAACGGCTCGACCTGCACCAGATCCTCTGGCACTTCCTCCGGTTCCGGCTCGACGTGGTGACGCGGCGGCTCGAGCACGAGCTTCGGGCGCTCGAGCACCGCATCCACATTCTCGAGGGCTTCGAGACGGTGTTCGACGCGCTCGACGAGGTGCTGCGAATCGTGCGGCGGTCCGACGGCAAGGCGGACGCGGCCCGCCTCATCATGCGGCGCTTCGAGCTCGACGCCGAGCAGACCGACGCGATCCTCGAGCTCAAGGTCTATCGACTGGCGCGCCTCGAGATCATCGTCATTCGCGAAGAGCTGGCCGCGAAGCGGCACCGGGCGCGCCAGATCGCGGGGCTGCTCGGCGACGAGGGGCGGCGCTGGACGCTGGTACGGGACGAGATACTCGCAATACGCGAGGCCTACGGCGACGCCGCCGCCAATCCCCGCCGGACGCTCATCGAGAGCGCCGGGGAGGAGGTGGAGTTCACCGCGGACGATTTCATCGTGGCCGAGGACGCCATCGTCCTCGTCACCACCGACGGCTGGGTCAAGCGCCAGAAGGAGGTGCGGGACATCGCCGCCACCCGGCTCCGGGAAGGCGACACCTGGCTCGCGGCCCTCGCCGGCAGCACCCGCGCCACCGTCGTCTTCTTCAGCAACTTCGGCGCCGCCTACACCGCGCGCATCGTCGACATCCCCGCCACCACCGGCCACGGCGAGCCGATCCAGCGGCTGTTCAAGCTCAAGGACCGCGAGCGGATCGTCGCCGCCGCGAGCCTCGACGTCCGGGTCGCATCGGAGATCGCCGCGGCCGGCGAAGCAGAGATCCCGCCGACGCACGCGGTGGCGGTGACCAGCGACGGCTACAGCCTGCGCTTCAGCCTCGAGCCGTTCCTCGAGCCGAGCACCCGCGCCGGCCGGCGGTTCGCGCGCCCCGGCCCGGGGGCCGAGGTGGTCCGGGTGGCCCTGACGACCGGGGCCGGGACGATCATCGCGGTGACCGCCCAGGCCCGGGCCATGCTGTGCCCGGCCCGCGACGTCAACTTCCTGTCGGGCCCCGGCAAGGGCGTCATCCTGATCAAGCTGGCGCGGGGAACGGACCGGGTGCTGGGCTTCATCGCCTCGACCGGCGACCGGGACCTCCTGACCGTCGAGACGAGCCGGGGGGCGGCCCAGAACGTGAGCACCGCGAAGTACGGGGTCTCCAGCCGGGGCGGCAAGGGGCGGGAGCTGCTGCAGCGCGGGCACTTCACGCGGGTGATCCCGCCGCCGGTGACCGTGCCCGCTCTCGACGAGTGAGTCACCGACGACGGATCATCGACATCACCGACGACCGATCACCGACCGGACGATACATGGCGAAGAGCTATACCGCGAAGGACATCACCGTTCTCGAAGGCCTCGATCCGGTCCGGCGCCGGCCGGGCATGTACATCGGGGGCGTCGGGCCCGCCGGGCTGCATCATCTGATCTGGGAGATCATCGACAACGCCATCGACGAGGCGATGAACGGGCACGCAGCGCACGTCGGCGTCACCCTGCATGCCGACGGCTCGTCGGTGACCATCACCGACGACGGGCGCGGCATCCCCGTCGACACCCACGGCCCGAGCGGACGCGGCGCCCTGGAGGTGATATTCACCACGCTGCATGCCGGCGGCAAGTTCGAGCACCGGACGTATCGCACCGCCGGGGGGCTGCACGGCGTCGGCGCGAGCGTCGTCAACGCCCTCTCGAAGGAACTGGTCGCCGTCTCCACCCGCGACGGCGCCCGCTGGGAGCAACGCTTCGCGCAGGGCCGGCCGGTCACCGCGCTGCGCCGGACGGGGCCGGCGCGCGGCAGCGGCACGACCATCTTCTTCCGCCCCGACGCCACCATCTTTCCGACGACGACCTTCGATGCGGATCTGATCGCCGAGCGGCTCAAGGTCGCCAGCTATCTGCACCGGGGGGTGACCGTCGCGTTCCAGGACGAAGCGGCGGGGCGGACGCACCGGTTCCGCCACGAGGACGGGCTGGCCGACTACGTGCGGCAGATCGTCGGCGACCGGCAGGCCGCGCCGGTGCACGAGACGCCGTTCGGCCTCACGCGGGACCACGACGCGGGCAGCGCCCGGCTCGACCTCGTGCTGCAGTGGACGGAGGCCACCGACGAGCATCTGCGCAGCTACGTCAACGGCATCCCCACCGGTTCCGGCGGAACCCACGAGAACGGGCTGCGGGCCGGCATCGGCAAGGCGATCCGCAACTTCATCGAGACCCACGCGCTCACCCCGAAGGGGGTGACGCTGACCACCGACGACATCCGGGAGGGCCTCGTCGGCGTGCTCAGCGTGTTCATTCCCGACCCGCAGTTCCAGGGGCAGACCAAGGACCGGTTGAACAACCCGGAGCTGACGTCGATGGTCGACGGGCTGGTGCGGCCCGCGCTCGAGCACTGGCTGAACCACAACATCAGCGTCGCCGAATCGATCGTGGCGCGGATCATCCTCGCGGCGCGGGCCCGCGCCGCGAGCCGGGCCGCCCAGCAGGCGGTGTCGCGCAAGAGCGCCACCTCGAACCGGCTGAACCTGCCCGGCAAGCTGAGCGACTGCACGTCGCCCGGCGCCGCCGAGAGCGAGCTGTTCGTGGTCGAGGGCGACTCGGCCGGCGGCTCCGCCAAGCAGGGGCGCGACCGCGTCCACCAGGCGATACTGCCGTTGCGCGGGAAGGTCCTGAACGTGGAGAGCGCGCCGCTCGCCAAGGTGCTCGACAACAAGGAGCTCTCGGATCTGGTGACCGCGCTCGGCTGCGGACTGGGCAAGACGTTCGACCTCGCCCGGCTGCGCTACGACCGCGTCATCATCCTGGCCGACGCCGACGCCGACGGCAACCACATCGCGACCCTGCTGCTCACGTTCCTCTACCGGTATCTGCCCAAGCTGATCGCCAACGGCAAGGTGTTCCTGGCCCAGCCGCCGCTCTACCGCATCGATGCCGGCAAGGAGACGCACTGGGCCCTGGACGACCGGCAGCTGAACACGACGCTGGCGGCCATCGGGCAGGGCAACGGGCGGGTCCGGCCGGAAGTGACCCGATTCAAGGGCCTCGGCGAAATGATGCCGAAGGTGCTGTGGGAGACGACGCTGAACCCGAAGACGCGGCGTCTCCTCCGGGTCGCGATCGCCGATCGGATTCAGACCGACCGGGTCATCAGCGATCTGATGGGGCGCGACGCGTCGGCCAGGTTCCGGTTCATCATGAACCGGGCCGAGGACGCCGGCGGCCTGGATGTCTGACCCTGCCGCGGACTGGCCCCGGCCCGCCGGTCGCTGATACCATAGGAGCCCGTGGCGAAAGCCCCGCTGCATTCCTCGGTTGCCATGGTTGACTACCGCTGACGCACTGGAGATCACCGATGCGCTGTTCGACCCGCCTCGCCCGAATACTCCCGCTCGTTCTGCTGCTGGCTCCCGCCGCGGCGCCCGCCCAGTCCGCCGGCGGGAGCCACGGAGCGGCCCCGGCCGACGCGTGGCCGCAGTTCCGGGGCACCCCGTCGCTGAGCGGGGTGTCCGAGACCGAGCTGCCGGCCGAGCTGACTCTGCAATGGACCTACGAGGCCGACGAGGTGATCGACTCGTCGGCGGCCATCGCGGACGGCACGGTCTACGTCGGCACCTATGCCGGCAGCCTCATCGCCCTGGACCTGGACACCGGCGAGGAACGCTGGAAGTACTCGACCGGCAACATGGGCATCGGCGAGTCGTCACCCGCCGTCGCCGGCGACCTCGTGTTCATCGGAGACCTCGGGGGCGTGTTCCACGCCGTCGACACCGCGACGGGCAAGGCCCGCTGGACGTTCGAGACCCTGGGCGAGATCAAGTCGTCCCCGGTCGTCACCGGCGATCGCGTGCTGATCGGCTCGTACGACGGCTATCTCTATGCGCTCGATATCGCCGACGGGACGCTGGTCTGGCAGTACGAGACGCTCAACTACGTGCACGCGACCCCCGCGGTCTGGAACGGCGTCGCCTATTTCGGGGGGTGCGACGAGATCTTCCACGGCGTCCGGATCAGCGACGGCGCCGAGGTGGTCAGCCTGTCCGCCGGCGCCTACACCATCGCGTCCCCGGTAATCGTCGACGGAAAGGTCTTCTTCGGCACGTACGACAACGAGGTCATCGGCATCGACCTCGAGACGCAGGAGCTGCTCTGGCGCTACGAGCATCCGCGGCGGCATTTCCCGTACTACTCGTCCGCGCTGGCGACCGGCGACACGATCGTGGTGGGCGGCCGGGACAAGATGGTGCACGCCATCGACCAGCGGACCGGCGAGGCGCGGTGGACGTTCACGACCCGGGCGCGGGTCGACTCGTCCCCGGCCGCGAGCGGAGACCGGGTGTACGCCGGCTCGAGCGACGGCCGCCTCTACGTGCTCGACCTGACGAGCGGGCAGAAGCTGTGGGACTTCGACACGGCGGCGCCGCTGGTGGCCTCGCCGGCCATCGCCGCCGGCCGGCTCGTCATCGGCTCCGAGGACGGCGTGGTGTACTGCTTCGGATAGTATTCCGAAACGCGGGATTCACTCGGCAGCGACGAATGGACCTGTTCGAGTGGATGGTCGGGAAGTTGGCCGAACCGGGGACAGTGAAGACGGATGACCGAGACAACGCAGACGGCGGCGGCCGAGGAGACCGGGGTCGGCAGCTATTTCGTCGCCAACTACCCCCCGTTCTCGACCTGGACGCACGAGGCGGTGGCCGCCGATGCGGTGCCGGCGCTGGCCCAACCCGCCGCCGACGTCCCGCTCGGACTCTATCTGCACATTCCGTTCTGTCGGAAGCGGTGCCATTTCTGCTATTACCGCGTCTACACCGGCAAGAACGCCAACGACGTGACCGAGTATCTCGATCTGCTGGGTCGGGAGTGGGAGCTCTACGCCACGCAGCCGGCCATCGCCGGCCGGCCCCTCCGGTTCGTGTACTTCGGGGGCGGCACGCCGTCGTTCCTGTCCGTGCGGCAGCTTCGCGGGCTGGTCGACCGGCTGTCGCAGGTCACACCGTGGAGGGACGCCGAGGAAATCACCTTCGAGTGCGAGCCCGGCACCCTCACCGAGTCGAAGCTGGCCCAGATTCGCGAGCTGGGCGTAACCCGGCTGAGCCTCGGCATCGAGCACTTCGACGACCACGTCCTCGAGTTGAACGGCCGCGCCCACCGCTCGGCGGAGGTGTTCCGGGCCTACGGTTTCGCGCAGACCCTGGGCTTCCCCCAGATCAACATCGACCTCATCGCGGGCATGCTCGGCGACACCGACGCCAAGTGGCGGGAGGCGGTCGAGAAGACCATCGAGCTCGACCCCGACAGCGTCACCATCTATCAGATGGAGCTGCCCTACAACACGACCATCAGCCACGATCTGCTGGAGAACACCGGGCAGTTCACGGAAGCGGTGGCCGGCTGGCAGACGAAGCGGCGCTGGGTGCGCGAGGCCTTTGCGGCGCTCGAACAGGCCGGCTACACCGTCGGCAGCGCCTATACCGCGGTCAAGAATCCGGCCGCGACGCGGTTCGTGTACCGCGACCAGCTCTGGCAGGGGGCCGACCTCGCGCCGCTCGGGGTCTCCTCGTTCGGCCACGTCAACGGCGTCCACATGCAGAACCTCGACAGCTGGGGTCCCTACGCGGCCGCGATCCAGCGGGGCGAGATTCCCCTGAACCGGGCCTACCGGCCGACGGCCGAGGAACGGCTGATTCGCGAGTTCGTGCTCCAGCTCAAGCGCGGCTCGGTGCAGCCGGCCTACTTCCAGGCCAAGTACGACGCGCCGGTCCTGGAGCGGTTCGCCGGCGCCCTGACCGCCCTGCGCAACGACGGCTACCTGATGGCGGCGGATGCGGATCAGATTGCCCTGACCCGTGACGGGCTGCTGCGAGTCGACAGCCTGCTGCCCCGCTTCTTCCTTCCCGAGCATGTCAATCTCAGATACACGTAGCCCGGAAAGCGTCGCCGGCGACTCCGCTTCCCCGGCTTCCGAGTCTCCGTACGACGCGATCGTCGTCGGCGGCGGGCCGGCGGGGACCACCACCGCCACCATCCTCGCCCAGCACGGACGCCGGGTGCTGCTGCTGGAGCGCGAGCGGTTCCCGCGGTACCACATCGGCGAGTCGCTGATGCCCTATACGTGGTTCACCTTCGAGCGCCTCGGGGTGCTCGACTGGTTGAAGCAGTCGGGCAGCCCGCTGAAGCACAGCGTGCAGTTCGTGTCGACGAACGGCAAGGTGTCGCAACCGTTCTACTTCTTCCAGACCATCGAGCACGAATGCGCGAGCACGTGGCAGATCCTGCGGTCGGACTTCGACGCCATGATGCTGCGGAACGCCGCCGACCAGGGGGCGGAGATCCGCCAGGGGGTGACGGTACGCGACGTGCTCATGGAGAACGACCGGGCCGTCGGGGTGCGCGCCACCCTGGACGGCGGCGGGACCGCGACCTGGCGGGCCCGGGTCGTCGTCGACGCCACCGGGCGCGATGCCCTGCTCGCCGGCCGGCTGGGATGGAAGCAGCGCGACCCCGACCTCAACAAGATCGCCATCTTCACCTACTTCACCGGCGCGCGCCGCGACCCGGGGCTGGATGCGGGCGCCACCACCGTCGCCTACATCCCGGACAAGGGCTGGTTCTGGTACATCCCGCTGGTCGACGACACGGTGAGCGTCGGCGTCGTCGCCGAGCGCGACTACCTGTATCGGGATACGCGCGACCCGGAAGCCATTTTCTGGCGCGAGGCGGCGGAATGCCGGTGGATTCGCGAGCATCTCGAGCCGGGCACGCATCGGGGGCCGGTGCGGGTCACCGGCGAGTTCAGCTACCGCGCCTCCGCCGCCGCCGGCAACGGCTTCTGCCTCGTGGGCGACGCCTACGCCTTTCTCGATCCGGTCTTCTCGTCCGGGGTCTTCGCGGCCCTCAAGGGAGGCGAGCTCGCGGGCGACGCGATTCACACGGCGCTCGACCGCGGCGAGGACATCACCGCCGCGACCTTCGAGGGCTACGCCCGCGAGATCCGCTACGCGCTCGACAGCTTTCGACGGATCGTGATCGCGTTCTACGACGAGACGTTCAACTTCGGCGAGTTCATCGGCGCCTATCCCGATCTGCAGCCGCGGCTCGTCGACCTGCTGGTGGGCAACGTCTCCCGCGATCTCGAACCGCTGTTCGAGGCGCTGGCGGAGTATTCCAGGCAGCGGGGCCGCCAACCGGCCGCGGGACTGCGCTAGTCAGGTCTTTCGCCCTGCCTCGCCGAGCGCCCACACCGTCCAGGGACCCAACGTGACCAGCGAGTTCCGACTCAACCGGCGCGTGCAGTTCCACGAGACCGATGCGGCCGGCATCGTCCACTTCAGCGTCTTCTTCCGCTACATGGAGGAGGCCGAGCACGGGCTGTGGCGGGCGGCCGGCCTTAGCATCGCCCCCCCCGGCGCCCGGGTGGGGTTCCCCCGGGTCGCCGCGAGCTTCGACTTCCTCAGCCCCTTGCGGTTCGAGGACGAGTTCGAGGTCCTGCTGCAGGTGACGAGGAAGTCGACGAGAAGCCTCTCCTACCGCGCGACGATCACGAAGGGCGGCGACACCGCGGCCCGCGGCACCCTCACCATCGCCTGCGTCGCGAAGGAGCCCGGACAGCCGATGCGGAGCACGCCAATTCCGACGGACATCGCGTCCCGGTTCGCGGTGGCGGCTGCGGCGGCGCCCGCGGGCGCGGAAGATCGCCCATGAACGGTCCGGGGCCGGCGCCGCCGGACACCGAACGCCAGCCCCGCGCGATCCTGCTCGAGCGGCAGGGCCGGCGGCTCGCCGAGCTCCTGACCGCCATCGACGGGCGCAACTCGTTCTATGCGCGAAAGCTCGCCGAGGCCGGGGTGAACCCGGCGGCGTTCCGCTTTCCCGACGACCTCTCCGCCCTGCCGTTCACGACCCGGCACGAGCTCGCGTCCGACCAGGAAGAGCACCCGCCGTGGGGTACGGCACGCACCGAGCCGCTCGACCGCTACACGCGGTATCACCAGACGTCGTCGACCACCGGACGTCCTCTGCGGTGGTTGGACACCGGCGCGAGCTGGCAGTGGATCGTCGACTGCTGGAAGGCGGTGTACCGGGCGGCCAGGGTCACGGCCGCCGACCGCATCTTCTTCCCGTTCGGCTTCGGGCCGTTCATCGGCTTCTGGGCGGGGTTCGACGCCGCCGCGCAACTGGGGGCCCTGTGCATCCCGGGCGGCGCGATGTCGAGCGAGAGCCGGCTCCGGCTGCTCGACGCGGTGCGGCCGACGGTGGTGTGCTGCACGCCCACCTATGCGCTCAGGCTGGCGGAGGTGGCGCGCGCGAGCGGGCTCGTCGATCTGGAGGACGGCCCGGTGCGGACCCTCATCGTCGCCGGCGAGCCCGGCGGCCACATCCCCGCGACGCGGGAGCGGATCGAGCACGGATGGGGCGCCCGCGTCATCGACCACCACGGCCTGACCGAGGTCGGGCCGATGAGCTTCGAGTGCCGGGAGGCGACCGGAGCGTTGCACCTGAACGAGTGCGAGTTCGTCTGCGAGGTGCTCGACCCGGCCAGCGGGGCGGCGGTTCCGGCGGGCGAGTCGGGCGAGCTCGTGGTCACCAACCTCGGCCGCACCGCGAGCCCGGTCATCCGCTACCGGACCGGCGACATCGTGCGAGTGCAAGAGCAGGCCTGCGCCTGCGGCCGGACCCTCGCCCGCGCCGTCGGCGGCATTCTGTCGCGGGCGGACGACATGGTCTCGGTGCGCGGCGTCAACGTGTATCCGACCGCGGTCGAGGCGGTGATTCGCCGGTTCCCCGAGGTCGTGGAGTACCGGTGCACGGTGTCGACCCGCGGCACGCTGACGAAGCTGGCGGTGGAGGTCGAGCTGCAAGGGAACGCGGCAGACACCGGGGCGGCGGACGCGGTGGGCACGGCCCTGCACGAGGCGCTGGGCCTGACCGTGCCCGTGCGGGTGGTGGACGCGGACACCCTGCCCCGTTTCGAGCTCAAGGCGCGGCGGTTCGTGGTGGACGGACGGGCAACGGAAACAACGGAAACGGGAGCACGGCAATGAGCGAGGTCAAGTTGTCTCGGATCGCCAACATCATGCTAGGCACGACCGATCTGGCGCAATCGGTGGCCTTCTATCACCAGACCCTGGGGCTGGACATCCGGTTCGAGTCGCCGGGCTTCGCCTTTCTCGACGGCGGCGGCGTCACGCTCGCCCTGAGCGAGGCCCACGCGCGGCTGGCCACCCCCGTGGCCGGGGGCACCGAGATCGTGTTCGCGGTCGAGGACGTGACCGCCGCCCACGCGGCATTGACAGCGCGCGGGGTCGAGTTTC
This sequence comes from Vicinamibacterales bacterium, assembly GCA_965206705.1. Lineage (GTDB taxonomy): Bacteria > Acidobacteriota > Vicinamibacteria > Vicinamibacterales > UBA8438 > JAJEEA01. Next base: position 1,162,492 of record CBDBKJ010000006.1, read on the forward strand.
TCAGCACCCCCCGCAACGTCACCGGCGACCAGTGGGCCGCCAACTTCCGCGACCCCGACGGACACCTGTTGTCGGTGTTCGGCCCGCAAGGCTCCCCGTCCTGAGACCGGGGAACAACATTTCGAGCGCTCCTGCAGGATTCGGTCGGGCGGACGGCGGGGCGCGGGGTGGTGAGGTCCGGGGCAGGAGTTTGCGCCGCAGAACGGTGCGGACTCCCTGTTCGGCGGAGAGCGGGGCTGCGGGGCTGCGAGGCGGCGATGTCCGGGCTATAGTGAACAGCGTTGCCGGAAGATTCGGCGAAGCGATCCGCGACGCCGCGGGCGGTCGGGAACCGGCGACCAGGAACGACACCGATGGATACGCGCATCTCTCGCCGCCAGTTGCTGAACGCGGTCGGCGCGGCCGGCGGGGCAGCCGCCGTGCATGCCGCCGCCACCGCCCTCGGGCTGCTGCCGGAGGTGGCGCGGGCCGGTCAGATCGCCCTCCGGCCGGCGGGCGGCCAGCCACGGCACGTCGTCATCATCGGCGCCGGCATCGCCGGCCTGACCGCGGCCTACGAGCTCCGCCGGGCGGGCCACCGCTGCACGGTGCTGGAGGCCTCGCATCGTCCGGGGGGACGCAATCTCACCCTCCGGCACGGCGACGTCGTCGACGAACTGGGCGCCCGGCAGGTCTGTGAGTTCGACGACCACCCCCACCTCTACTTCAACGCCGGCCCGGCACGGATTCCCGGCAACCATACGAATCTGCTGCGCTACTGCCGCGAGCTCGACGTCCCCCTCGAGATCTTCGTCAACGACAACCGCAACGCCTGGGTCCAGGACGATGCCGCCTTCGGCGGGCGGCCCATCCGGAATCGCGAGTACATGACGGACGCCCGCGGCTTCCTGGCCGAGCTGCTGGCGAAATCGGTCGACCCGCGCGCCCTCGACACCCGTCTCGACGCCGCCGATCACGAGCGGCTGCAGGCCTTCCTGCGCGCGTACGGCGACCTGGACGAGACGCTCGCCTATCACGGCTCGGACCGCGCCGGCTACGCGCGCGGCGGCATGATCTCGCCCGGCGTCAAGAAGCCGGTACGCGACTTCTCCGAGTTGCTCGACGCGAACTTCTGGCACGAGTACATGCACTGGGGCGAGCTGGCGGATCAGGCTTCACCCATGATGCAACCCGTCGGCGGCATGGACCGCATCGTCGACGGCTTCATGCGCCGCGTGGGCGATGCAGTCGAGCTGCGGGCGGCGGTGCGCGAGATCCGGCTGGGCGAGGCCGGCGTGGAGGTGGCGTATACCGCCCCCAACGGCGAGGTACGGACCGTTCAGGCCGACTACTGTCTCAACAGCATGCCCGCCCACCTCGTGGTGGGACTCCGGCACAACCTGCCCGCGCGGTACGTGCGGGCGCTGTCCGCCACCGAGCGCGGCCGGCTCTTCAAGCTGGCGTTCCAGGCGACGCGCCGCTTCTGGGAAGACGAGCAGATCTACGGCGGCATCTCCTGGACCAACCAGGACATCACCCAGATCTGGTATCCCCCGCACGGCATACACGGCAGCACCGGCGTCATTCTCGGCGCCTACGCCTTCGACGACGCCCCCGGCGACCGGCTCACCCGGTTGTCGCCGGCCGAACGCATCGAGGCGGCGCTGGCCCAGGGCGAGAAGGTCCATCCCGACTACCGGCAGCTCGTCGGGCGGGGCATGAGCGTGGCCTGGTACCGGATGAACCACGTGCTCGGCTGCTCGACCCGGTGGAGCGACGAGGCGATGCGGGACCATTTCGCGACGCTGCAGAACCCCACCGGACGGCACTACATGGTGGGCGATCAGATCAGCTACCACCCGGGCTGGCAGGAGGGCGCGATCCAGTCGGCCTACCATGCCCTGCGGGACATCGACCGGCGGGAGCGGGAGGCGGCGGTCGCCGGTTGACGAGGACTCGGACGCCTGGAGGGTCGGTTGGGCGGCAAGCGCAGCCGCCGGCGACGATTGCCGGGCCAGGGAAGTCGGGAGAACCATGCAGCATCTTCGTCAATCTTGGGCGCTGACCGTCGCGGCGATCCTGGCCGTCGGCGCGTGGGCGGACGCGGGTCAGGCGCCGGCCGACGCCGGGGCTTCAGCGCCCCGAGCACTGTACGTGGCCGCCTGCGAGTCCTGCCACGGCACCGACGGACGGGGCAATCGGCAGATCGACGCGCCGGTGCTCGCCGGATTCGGCGCCGCCTACCTCGAGCGGCAGCTGCACGGCTTTCGCCGCGGCTACCGGGGCATCCACCCCGACGACACGGAAGGCCTGGAGATGCGTCCCATGGTCGAGGGGCTCGCCGACGCGGACATCGCCACCCTCGGGGCGTGGCTGGCGGCGCTGCCCCTGCCGGCGCCCGCCGGCGCGGCGGAGGCTGACATGGAGGCCTCGGCCGACACTGAAGCCTCGGGGGGCGACCCTGAGCGGGGGCGAACGCGCTACGCCCCTTGCGCCGGCTGTCACGGGCGGTCCGGGGAAGGCAACGACGCCGTGGGGGCGCCCCGGCTCGCCGGTCAGGCGAGCTGGTACACCGCGCGGCAGTTGCGCAAGTTCATCGACGGCGTCCGGGGCTCGCATCCCGACGACACGTCCGGCGCATCCATGCGCGCGAGCGTGGCCGACATGGAGACGCGCGACGTGGCCGACGTCGTGGCCTGGATCGAGGCGCTGCCGGAACCGGGACCGTGAGACTGGAGTAGGATCTAGGCCATACGTATCCGCCGCCACCCGGTTCGGTGTGGATGCCGGCGGTTTCCACCGGCATGCGCAGGACCGTTGCGCGCCGGTTCCAAGGCAGAGGTTGCAGGCATGCGTCGAGACGGATTGGTGGCGGTGATATTGGCGTGCGCCCTGGCCGCGTCGTGCGGCGCGGGCGGCGGCGAGGCCGGGGATGCGGCACCGGAACGCGTATTTCTGAGCATGGGCACCGCGCCCCCGGGGGGCGCGTTCTTCGTCGTCGGCAGCGCGCTGGCCGAGGTGCTGAACGAGTTCGGAACCGGGTTCGGCTGGAACACCACGGCGGAAGCCACCAGCGGCTCGCAGGAGAACATCCGGCGGCTCGACACCGGTGAGCTCGATTTCGCCATGTCGAATGCGGCGATCACGTACTTCGCGGTCCGGGGCGGCGACGGCTGGAACAAGGCGTATCCGATGCGGGTGGTGATGACTCTGGCGCCGAACGTGGCGCTGTTCATCAGCCCCGCCGGGTCCGACGTCGAGACCATCGAGGATCTGCGCGGCGAGCGGGTGGGCGTCGGGCCGGCCGGCGCCGGTTTCGAGTACTTCGTCGGGCCGCTGCTCGCGGCGCACGGCCTCACCTACGACGACTTCTCGCCGCTGAACGCCACCCAGTCCGGCGCCGTCGACCTCATCGCGGACGGCTCGGCGGCGGCGGTCTTCGTGGGCGGGGCGGTGCCGACTGCCTCGATCACCCAGGCCTCGGCCTCGCAGGACATCCACTTCATACCGTTCGACGAGGACGTCCGGCAGCAGCTCATCGACGAATATCTCTTCTTCCGCGCGGCGACGATTCCCGCCGGCACCTATCGCGGGCAGGACGAGCCGTTCGAGGGACTCGACGTCGGGTCGATGCATCTCATCACCGCGGCCAGCGTGAGCGACGACCTCGTCTACAACGCAACGAAGATCCTGTACGAGCAGCGGGCGAGCGTCGTCGAGAAGCATGCCGCGGGCCGGGCCATCAACCCCGGCAACGTGGTGCGGGACACCGGCACCGAGTTCCATCCGGGCGCGATCCGCTTCTACCAGGAGATCGGTATCTGGCCGCAGCCGGAGTCGGCGCAGTAGGACGGCGCCGCCTCCCGCAGGGAGGCGCAGACTCCCTGGAGGGTTGGTTGGGCGGCGAGCGGAGCCGAAAGGCGACGCTTTCCCGGCGAGCAGCCGCCCGCGCCCTGCCGCGTCTGCGTCTTTCGAGGCCCGTGATACGCGGGCCGAGCGGTGAGCCCACCGTACCGAATGCATCATGCCCGAGACAACCGCGCCCGCGCCGACCGGTCGCGACACCGACGCCTTCCGGCAGTCAGTTACCCGCGTGCTCGCGGTTGGCCTGGGCGTATTCACCCTCGGCCAGGTGAACTACCCGATCCTGGCGCCGCAGCCCCAGCTGGCGGTCTTCGCCCTGCTCGGCCTGGTCATCTGCTTCCTGAACGTCCCCGTCCACCCGACCCTGAAGCACCACCCCGCGGCGCGGGCCGGCGACATCGTCCTCGCGGTGCTCGCGACGGTCTGCTGCGGGTGGATCCTCGTACAGAACGACCCGTTCTTCGAGAGCCTGTGGCAGGGCGGCTCGAGCCTCGGCAACCGCGCCGGGTTCGAGACCGGGGCCGACATCGCGATCGGCGTCGTCGGCCTTCTGCTCGTGATCGAGGCGGCGCGCCGATCCCTCGGGCTCGCCCTGCCGATTCTCTCCGGCCTGTTCCTGGTCTACGCGTACGTCGGCGCCAGCATGCCCGACTGGCTGTTCCCGCACCGCGGATACTCCATCGAGCGCATCGTCGCCCAGGCGTTCCTGCAGGCGCAGGGCACCTTCGGGGTCGCGCTCGGCGTGATGTTCACGTACGTCTTCCTGTTCGTCATCTTCGGCGCCTTCCTCTCGGCCAGCGGCGCGACCCGCTTCATCATCGATTTCGCGCAAGCGATGTTCGGCCGCAGCCCGGGCGGACCCGCCAAGGTGGCGGTCCTCAGCAGCGGCCTCATGGGCTCGCTGTCCGGCAGCGCCGTCGCCAACACCGCGACCACCGGCACCTTCACCATCCCGATGATGCGCAGCGCCGGCTTCAAGGCGACGACTGCCGCCGGCATCCAGGCCGCGGCCAGCTCGGGCGGGGCGCTGATGCCCCCGGTGATGGGCGCCGGCGCCTACATGATGCTCGAGATCGTCGACCCTCCGGTGACCTATCTCCAGATCATCCGGGCCGCGCTCATTCCGGCGCTTCTCTACTATCTGTCGCTGTTCCTGATTACCCACTTCCACGCCCGCGGAACGATGCGCGACAACGCCGGGCCGGACGGCCCCGCGGCGACCGCAACCACGACCCCGCTGGCCGAGTCGCGGCACGAGGGCCTCGTCTTCGCCACCGCGCTCGGCACCCTGATTCTGCTGCTGATACTGGGCTACACCCCGTTCCGGGCGGTGACCGCGTCGCTGGTGGGCATCGTCGTCGTCGGGGCGTTCAACGAGCGGACCCGCCTTTCGGTCCAGGACGTGGTCAAGGCCTTCGTCAAGTCGGCGCGCGACGTCGTCTCCCTCGTCGCCGCCTCCGCGTCGGTGGGCATCATCGTCGGCATCGTGACCCTGACCGGCATCGGCACCCGCCTGCCCGCGACCATCCTGCCCCTGGCCGAGCAGAGCCTGTTCCTCGCCCTCGTGCTGATCATGATCTCGTCGATCATCCTCGGCATGGGCCTCCCCTCGGCCGTCTGCTACCTGCTGTTGGCCACCCTCATCGGACCCGTGCTCGGCAATCTCGGGGTAGTGCCCCTCGCCGCCCACCTGTTCATCTTCTACTTCGGCATGATGTCGATGGTGACCCCGCCGGTCGCCCTCGCCGGCTACGCCGCCGCCTCGATCGCCGGCACCAACATCATGGCGACGAGCTTCGCCGCCTTCCGTTTCGCCCTCGTCGGGTTCACGCTGCCGTACATCTTCGTCTACCGTCCCGAGCTGCTCATGCTGACGCCGGCCGGCGAGACCGCCGGTCCCCTCGCGATGCTGGTGCCGGTGGCCATCGGCACCCTCGGGGTGCTGTGCTTCGCCTCGGGCATCACCGGTCAGCTTCGGACCACCCTGACCGTGCCCCTCCGCCTCGCCATGTTCGGTGCCGCGGCGCTGCTGCTCGCCCCCGGCCCGACCCTTGCGGTCGCCGGCCTGCCCGTGCCGGTGCTCGACGCAGCCGGCGTGGTCCTGTTCGGGGTGATCTTCGCGATGAACCGGACGCGGTGAGCCCGGCCGGCGCTTCCGGCCACCCGCCGACTGCCGTGCGGCCAAGTCAAGTGGCGGGACGGGGAGGCTGTGAAGGTGACATGGACATGTGGCTAGTCAGGACGTCGATCTCGCGGCCGGCCGCGTCTCGCCACCACGAGAGCGGGGCGTCGCGACGGCGCGCGGCGAACGCCTTCACCAGCTCGGACACGACGAACGACTCGAAGATAGTCTGCGGCCGTGGCTGCCAACCCGTCGCGCCACCCGCGCGCCCCCGTGTCGCCCATTCGCACCGCGCGAGGCAGCGCCTCGCAAGACGGGGGGGGGGGCGGCGCCGGACGGGCCAACCGGCTCGACCGGTTTCACCAACGTCCCGGCCACCTGATACCATCGACCGGATACATCGACCCGCCGCCCCCTCATGACCCCCGCCGAGATCTCCTATAATCGCTCGCGGTTCTCGACGCGCCTCCTCGAGAGCAGGCTCTATACGGCCGGCCACAGCTGGCTGGAGCGGGAGGACGAGGAGGTCTGGCGGGTCGGGTTCACGAAGTTCGCGGTGCGCATGCTGGGAGAGATCGTCGAGCTCGGGTTCGAGACCGAGCCGGGGTCGACGGTCGAGACCGGCCAGGTCATCGGCTGGCTGGAGGGCTTCAAGGCGGTGACGGACATGTACTCGCCGCTGGCGGGGCGTTTCGAGGGGTTCAACCCCGCCGTTGACGACCGGGCGGCGCTGCTGTCGACCGACCCCTACGGCCGCGGCTGGCTCTTCCGGGTGCGCGGACAGCCGGGAGACGACTGCCTCGACGTGCACGGCTACGTCACCCTGCTGGACACGACCATCGACAAGATGCTGGGACGACGGCATGAGTGAGCCGGCGCGCTACGTCATGATCGGCGGGTTTCTCGGAGCCGGGAAGACGACCGCGGTGGCGCGGCTCGCCCGGCACCTGACGGACCGCGGCAAGCGGGTCGGGCTGATCTGCAACGACCAGAGCAGCGGGCTGGTGGACACGACCCTGCTGCGGTCGAAGGGCTTTCCGGTCGAGGAGATCACCGGCGGCTGCTTCTGCTGCCGCTTCAACTCGCTTCTGGAGGCGTCCGAGAGCCTGACCCGGGCCTCCAGACCCGACCTGTTCCTCGCCGAACCGGTCGGCAGCTGCACCGATCTGGTGGCGACCGTCTCCTATCCGCTGCGCCGCATCTACGGCGACCGGTTCACGGTGGCGCCGCTGAGCGTCCTCGTCGACCCGGTGCGGGCGGCCCGAATGCTGGGCCTGGTCGACGGCCGGAGCTTCTCTGAGAAGGTGACCTACGTCTACCGCAAACAGCTGCAGGAGGCGGACATCATCGTCGTCAACAAGTGCGACGCGCATCCCGCCGATCTCCTCGACCGGCTGTCGGCGGCCCTCGGCGGGCACTTTCCGCAGGCCACCGTGCTCACCTGCTCGGCCCGGACCGGAACCGGCGTCGAGACCTGGTTCGAGACGGTGCTCGCAGAGAATCCTGCCTCCCGATCGCTGGAGATCGACTACGATATATACGCTGCGGGCGAGGCCTTGCTGGGCTGGCTGAACTGTACGGTCCAGCTCCGCGCGGAAAAACCGTTCGACGGCAACCGGACGCTGGTCGATCTGGCCCGGCGGGTACGCGAGCGCCTGGCGGCCGCCGGGGAGGAGATCGCCCATCTCAAGATGACCCTCGACGGGCGGGACGGGTCCGGCACGCTGTCGGTGGTGAGTCTTGTCGGCACCGACCGGGAGCCCGACCTGCGGGAATCCCTGCTCGATCGCGTCGACGCAGGCGAGTTGGTGGTGAATCTGCGGGCCGAGACGGATCCGGTCCGGCTCGAAGCGGTGGTGCGCGACACCCTGGCCTCGCTCGACGACATCGAGGCGCGGGTCGAGCACCTGGAGCAGTTGCGGCCCGGCCGGCCGGTGCCGACCCATCGGATGGCGTGACGGCGCGCTGCATTTCGCATAAGTAAAGTCAGGGTGGGGAATGAGTGACAACGCATATCGGTGGGCATCGATAGTCCTGATGGCCGCAACCGTGATCGGCATCTGGTGGACCCGGCATGACGTGACCGTGCTGTCTGGGCGCGTCACGGAGCTTTCGGAGGGCCACCAGGCGCTGGTCCGGCGGTGAGCGCCACGGATGCCGCGATGAAGATTCTGTATTGCAACTGCACCTACGCCAAGGTCGTCCCGGCCGACGTCAAGAAGGCGGTCCTGCGCCGGCTGTGCGATTCCGGCCAGGCCTTCGATGCGGTGGCGGACCTCTGCGACATGTCGGCGCGCAAGGACGCGGCGCTGCGGAAGATCGCCGAGGCCGGCGACACGAAGATCGCCGCCTGTTATCCGCGGGCGGTGAAGTGGCTGTTCCACGCGGCCGGCACGCCGTTGCCGAGCGAGGGCGTCGACGTGTTGAACATGCGTGAAGACTCGGCCGACGACATCGTCAGGGAGCTGCTCGGATGAGCCGCATCGAGGGACGCAATCTTCGGGTCGTGCTGTACGAGGGTCCGGGCAGCCAGGTCCTCGAGGACGAGGAGCGCTTCCAGGCGCTCTCGGCCCTGCTCGACAACGGCTTCGAGGTCACGCGCCCGATGGCCGGCCAGGACGTGGCGCCGGCCGACGGGGCACCGGTTCTGGTGCTGGGCCGGCTCGACGACGCGCCGGCCGCGGATCCGGATCAGGAGGTGCACTTCCGCGACCTCGCGGAGGTCGACGCCCTGGAGGCGGCGCGCGACGTGCGGGAGGCCGCCGGCGCCCGCCGGCTGGAGGCGTGGAAGCCGTGGTTCCCGGTGATCGACTTCGATCGCTGCACCAACTGCATGCAATGCCTGACGTTCTGTCTCTTCGACGTGTACGGGGTCGACGAGCAGAAGCAGATCACGGTGCAGAACCAGGACAACTGCAAGACCGACTGCCCGGCGTGCTCGCGCGTCTGCCCGGAGGTCGCCATCCTGTTCCCGAAGTACGGCAAGGGTCCCATCAACGGCGACGTCGTCCGCGAGCAGGACATCCAGCGCGAGGCGATGAAGGTGGACATCTCCACCCTGCTCGGCGGCGACCTCTACGGGTCGCTCCGCACCCGCCAGCGCGAGGCCCGAAAACGCTTCTCGACCGAGCGCGACGAGTCGAAGGCGCTGCTCGAACGCAAGCGGTGCCTCGGCAAGCTCAAGAAGGACCTCGACATTCCCGACGAGGTGCTGATGACCCTGCCCTCGGCCGAGGACATCGAGGAGCGGGCCGCCCGCGCCAAGGCGAAGCTGGAGAAGCGGCTCGCCCGCTCGCAGACGGCACAGGATGCCCGGCCGGCGCCGACGGAGCGGGAATGGGGAATCTGACGGCAGGCGGCGGGGCGTCCGCCGCAGGAGTCGGCGCCGTAGAACGGTGCGGACTCCTGGAGGATTGGTTGGGCGGACAGCGGCGCCGCGGGGCGGCGCTGTCGGGGCCGGGACCGACGGGGCTCGGAGCAGGACGATCATGTTGAGGGCGGCGGCCGGTCTCGGCTATCGCACGGTGCGCTCCACGGACGCGCGTCTGCTGTGGAAGTTCGCCTACAACTTCGGCTACAAGGGCGTCCGGTCGGTACAGAAGTTCAAGAAGCGGCTGAAGGCCGGCGTGTCCTTTCCCCCGTTCCTCTACATCTCGATCACCAACAGCTGCAACCTGCGCTGCCAGGGGTGCTGGGTCGACGTCGACAAGCCCCAGCACATGATCAGCTACGACGACCTGAACCGGCTGATCGACAACGCCAAGGAGCACGGCAACAGCTTCTTCGGCATCCTGGGGGGCGAGCCGTTCATGCACCCGGACCTCATCCGGGTCCTGAAGGCGCACCCCGACTGCTACTTCCAGATCTTCACCAACGGCCACCCCATCACCGACGCGACGGCCGAGCGGCTGCGCGAGGCGGGGAACGCGACGCCCCTCATCAGCGTCGAGGGCACGGAATCGATCAGCGACGAGCGGCGCGGCCGCGAGGGCGTGCTGAACCGCACCCTCGAGGGCATCCGCGCCAGCCTGCGCCACGGGCTCATCACCGGCGTCTGCACCAGCGTCTGCCGGTCGAACATCGACGACCTGGTGCGCGAGGAGTGGATTGACCAGCTCATCGGCATGGGGGTGCACTACTGCTGGTTCCACACCTATCGGGTGGTCGGACCGGTGCCCAATCCGCAGCTCGCGCTGAGCCCCGAGCAGGTTCTGTCGGTCCGGCGCTTCGTGATGGACATGCGCAACCGCAAGCCGATAGGCCTGATCGACGCCTATTGGGACGACAAGGGGCAGGCGTTGTGCCCGGCCGCCACCGGCATCAGCCATCACATCAGCCCGTTCGGCGACGTCGAGCCCTGCCCGATCATCCAGTTCGCGAACGAGAAGATTCAGGACAACGACGGCGACCTCTACAAGACGATGACCCAGTCGCCGTTGCTGCAGGACTTTCGCCGGACCGCGGCCAAGGCTACGCAGGGCTGCATCGTGCTCGAGCGTCCCGACCTCCTCAAGGAGATCGTCGAGCGGCACGGCGCCGGCGACACGACGATACGTCAGACCGCGGCCCCCGAGCTCGACGCGCTACGGTCGCGGCCGAGCCAGCACAACCCCGGGAACGAGATTCCCGAGGAGAACTGGGTCTATCGGTTTGCCAAGAAGCACTGGTTCTTCGGATTCGGTGCGTACACATAGGGGATCAGTCAGGTCCATGGCCACCGAAGCATCGAACTACGCCGAAACGCAGGTCATCCCCCTGTTGCAGCTGCCGACGCAGGTGCCCCGGCAGACCTACCGGCCCGCGCAGTCGAACATCCCCGACGACAAGGCGGTGCGGCTCAGGTTGAAGCGGCTCACCGAGGACCAGGTCAAGCGGTCGGGCGCGGTCCCCCCGCTGACGATGGACGAGCTGTCGGAACATACCGCCGCGGTGCTCGCCGAGGCTGGTCTCGACCCCATCTACGGCGACTACGCGTCGATCCTCGTCAGCAACGCCGCCTGGCGGGACTCGCTGGCCCAGATTCCCTACGAGCGCCGGCTCCTGCTGATCCCGAAGTGCCTGCGGGTGGAGGAGAAGTGCCCGGCCCCGTTCGACGAGTTCGGCCTGCTCTGCAAGGAGTGCGGGCTGTGCTCGATCCAGGACCTGACGGTCGAGGCCGAACGGCTCGGCTACGCGGTGCTGGTGGCCGAGGGCTCGGCCATCGTCCGCTCGATGATCGAGACCGGCAAGATCGAGGCGATCGTCGGCGTGAGCTGCATCAACGTGCTGGAAAAGTGCTTTCCGCACATGGAGGCGGCGGCGATCCCCGGGGTCGCCATCCCGTTGCTCCAGGACGACTGCGTCAACACCACCGTGGACCTGGACTGGGTCTGGGACCTGATTCACCTGACGAGCGACGACAAGACCTGGCGCCTGGACCTGGACGCGCTCAAGACGACCGTCCGGAGCTGGTTCGCCCCGGATACGCTCGACGGCGTCATGGGCGCGGTCGGGGACGAGGACGCCACCGCGCGCATCGCCCGCGGCTACCTCGAGAAGGGCGGCAAGCGCTGGCGTCCCTATCTCGCGGCGTGCACGTACATGGCCCTCGAGAGCGACCGCCGGGACGACCAGCCGGGCCTGACGGCGGCGGTGCGGAAGGCGGCCGTCGCCATCGAGTGCTTCCACAAGGCCTCTCTCATCCACGACGACATCGAGGACGGCGACGATCGCCGCTACGACAGCCCCGCGCTGCACACCGAGGTCGGCGTGCCGGTGGCGCTCAACGTGGGCGACTTCCTGGTGGGAGAAGGGTATCGGCTGCTCGCCGAGGCGGGTCACCCCGAGGCCGTCGCCATCGCGGCCGAGGGCCACGTGACCCTGAGCCGCGGCCAGGGCCGCGAGCTGCTGTGGGCCCGCAACCCGGAACCCCTGGCTTCGATGCAGGTGCTTGACATCTTCCGGCAGAAGACGGCGGCGGCGTTCGAGGTGGCGTTGCGCATCGGCGCCACCCTCGGCGGCGCCGACGCGGCGACGCACGACGTCCTGCGCAAGTACAGCGAGTCGCTGGGCATCGCCTATCAGATCAAGGACGACATCGACGACTTCAAGGGCGACGCCGACTCGAACGACCTGGACCAGGTGCGGCTGTCCCTGATTCTGACCATCGCCCACCGGCGGGCGGACGGCGCCGACCGCGCCCGCATCGCGTCGGCCATCCGGTCCGGAGCGGCCGAGCGGGGGCAGGAGATACGCCGCATCGCAAACGAGTACGGCGTCCTCGACAAGGCCGACGACCTGCTGGCCGCTTATCGCGAAGACGCCATCCGGTCGCTGCGGTTCCTGTCGAGTCCGACGCTCAAGGGGTTGATGCGCCGCATCGTCGGCAAGATCTTCGGCGAGACGTTGATCGAGGGCTACTGCGGTGAGTTTGAGACTCGAAATGCTGCAAGTCGCGCGGCTGGCGCCGAAGCTGCTGCAGGACGCCTCTAGCCCGATCGCCGGGTTCTTCCATTCCCAATTCAACGACGACGGCGGCGCCGCCGACCGCTCCGGGCAGAGCGATCTCTACTACACGGTCTTCGCGCTGGAAGGTCTGATCGCCCTGCAATGCGAGCCTCCCCCGACGGTCCGCGGCTTCCTCGAGTCGTTCGGGGACGGTCGAGACCTCGACCTCGTGCATCTCTGCTGCCTGGCCCGCTGCTGGGCCGCGGTGAAGCAGCCGCCCCCGGATCTCGCCCCCCGCATCTACGCGCGGTGGGATCGCGGCAGCGTGTATCACAGCTTCCTGGCCTGGGGCGCCCTGCAGGACCTGGGACAGCGGCCGGAACCGTTTCCGGTGCGGGACGACAACCGTGTCCGGACCACGCCGACGACCGCGGCGGCGGTGACCCTGCTCCGCCAGATGGACGCCCCCGTCCCCCCCGAGGCAACCCGGTGGCTGCTCGCGCGCGCGCACCCCGAGGGGGGGTTCCGAGCCACCGACGCGGCGCCGATGCCGGACCTGCTGTCGACCGCCACCGCGCTGCATGCCCTCGCGGGCCAGCACGTCCCGTTCGCGCATCTGAAGGAACCGACGCTCGATTTTATCGACACGCTGTGGACCGGCAAGGCGTTCTGCGGCACCTGGGCCGACGATGAACCGGACTCCGAGTACACCTGGTACGCGCTCCTCGCCATGGGCCATCTCAGCCTTGCGTGAGCGGCTGCTCGCCGCCCGCACGGCGGCCGGGCACTGGGAGGGCGAGCTGTCGTCGAGCCCCCTCTCGACCGCCACCGCGGTGACCGCGTTGACGCTCGCCGGCGGGCACGAGCGGCTGGTGCGCGACGGGCTCCGGTGGCTGGCCGCCCACCAGAACGAGGACGGCGGCTTCGGCGACGCGGACGGATGCCCCAGCAACATCAGCACCACGACCCTGGCCTGGGCCACCCTCGGGCAGCATCGAGCAGTGGGGCGGGAACGGGCGGAAGCGTGGCTCTCGCGGCGCGTCGGCCCCCTGTCGGCAGAGGCGCTGGCCGCCGCCATCACCCACGTCTACGGCGACGACAGGACCTTCGCGGTTCCCATCCTCACCCACTGCGCGCTCGCCGGGCGCTTCGGCTGGGAGCACGTGCCGGTGCTGCCGTTCGAGCTGGCCGCCCTGCCCCGCGCGTGGTTCAGCTGGATCGGGCTGCCGGTGGTGAGCTACGCGCTGCCGGCGTTGATCGCGATCGGACAGGCGCAGCACCATCACCATCCGACCTCGAACCGAGCGGCGCACGCGTTGCGGAACGCGGTGCGCGCACGCACGTTGGACATCCTCGAGTCGATTCAGCCCACGTCGGGCGGGTTCCTCGAAGCCGCTCCCCTGACGAGCTTCGTGACGATGAGCCTCGCGGGCAGCGGGCTCGCCGACCACCCGGTGACCCGGCAGGGGGTCGCGTTCCTGACCGCCTCCGTGCGGGAGGACGGGAGCTGGCCCATCGACACCAATCTCGCCACCTGGCTGACCACGCTCTCCATCAACGCCCTCGGGGGCGCCGCGTTCACCGGCGCGGAACGGCAGTATCTGCGAAGATGGCTGCTGGACCAGCAGTACACGGTGGTGCATCCCTATACGCAGTCGGCGCCCGGGGGCTGGGCCTGGACCGACCTGCCGGGCGGCGTGCCGGACGGCGACGACACCCCCGGCGCCCTCCTCGCGCTGGCCGAGCTGGCCCGGGTTGAGACCTCGCGTTCGCCCGAGACCGGCGAGGCGCCTGCATGGCGCGGCGCGGGCGGACAGGAGCGACCGGGGAACAACGCCGTCTCCGCGGGGTCGAGCGGCGGGCGAATGCAGCGGGGCTCGCGCCGCGGGCTCCCCCGGGACGATGTCGAGATTCGGGCTGCCGCCACCGCCGGCGTCGCCTGGCTGCTCGACCTGCAGAACGACGACGGCGGCATCCCGACCTTCTGCCGGGGCTGGGGCCGCCTGCCGTTCGACCAGAGCAGCCCCGATCTCACCGCCCATGCCCTGCGGGCGTGGTCGACGTGGCGGGTCCTGGATCCGCGGATCGACGGGGCGATGGAACGGGCGGTCGCGTACCTGATCCGCCACCAGCGTGCCGACGGGTCCTGGATTCCGCTGTGGTTCGGCAACCCCTGGACGCCGGATCAGACCAATCCGGTCTACGGCACGGCGCGGGTGCTCGAATGCCGCGATCTCCTGCCGGCGGGCGCGAGACGGCGCGGCGAGCGTTTCCTCCGGACGATGCGCCAGGACGACGGCAGCTTCGGCACCCTCGAAGAGACCGCCCTCGCGGTCGGCGCCACCGGCGACTCCCTGGGCCGGCACTGGCTCAGGACGCGAACCGCGTTCGAGCCGACCCCCATCGGACTCTACTTCGCGAAGCTCTGGTATTTCGAGAAGCTCTACCCGATGATCTTCACGGTGGCGGCGCTGGGAGCCCGTGGCGACACGGCGCGCGGCGACGAGACCGGCGAGGCTCCCGTCCGGCAAGGGGAGAAGCTCCTCGCCGCGGGTGAACGAGGATGACCGATGGCGCACCGGCCACGAGGCTCCCGTCGCATCCAGGGGGGCGCTCGCCGGAGACTCCTGGCGTTCACGATGCGGATATCGCTGGCCCGGCTGGCGAGGCGCGTGCAGCGGGGCGCTCGCCGGAGACTCCCGGAGACGGTGCCGTGATCTACCTGGACCACAACGCCACGACTCCCCTGGATCCCCGGGTCCTAGACGCGATGCTGCCGTTCCTCACCGATCGCTTCGGGAACGCGGCGAGCCGCCATCACGCCCTGGGCTGCGACGCGGCGACCGCGGTCGAGACCGCCCGCGAACACGTGGCGTCGGTCATCGGGGCCGACCCGCGGGAAATCGCCTGGACGAGCGGCGCCACCGAGTCCGACAACCTGGCCCTCCAGGGGGTCGCCCACGCGCCGGCGTACCGGAAGAAGCGGCACGTCGTCACCGTGGCGACCGAGCACCGGGCGGTCCTCGACACCTGCGAGCACCTCGAGCGGCAGGGAGTCGACGTCACCTATCTGGGAGTCGATCGCGACGGACGGCTGGATCTCGACCGCCTCGCGGACGCGATCACGGAGCAGACCCTGCTCGTGTCGATCATGCACGGCAACAACGAGACCGGCGTCCTGCACCCCATCGCCCGCATCGGGGCGCTGTGCCGGGAGCGCGGGGTCCTGTTTCACACCGACGCCACCCAGTCCTACGGCAAGGAGCCGATCGATGTGAACGCCATGCACATCGATCTACTGAGCGCCAGCGCGCACAAGGTGCACGGACCGAAGGGGATCGGCATGCTCTTCGTCCGGCGCCGCGAACCCCGCGTGCGCTGCGAGCCGCTGGTGCACGGCGGCGGCCACGAGCGCGGCCTGCGTTCCGGCACCCTCAACGTCCCCGGCATCGTGGGCATGGGGGTGGCGGCCACGTTGTCGGCCGAGGACGACACCGTGCGCGCCCTGCGGGACCGCCTGGAGGCCGGCGTGCAGTCCCGGGTGGAGGGGGTCGAGGTCAACGGCGACCGGGTCGACCGCCTGGCGAACACGACGAACCTCAGCTTCGCCGGGGTCGACGGGGGGAAGCTGATGAAGCGGATGCCCGAGCTGGCGGTGTCGTCCAGCTCCGCCTGCACCAGCGCCGCCCTGCAGCCCAGCTACGTCCTCGGCGCGATGGGCCGCGACGATGCGCGCATCCGCGGCAGCGTCCGCTTCTCGCTCGGCCGCTTCAACACCGCCGACGAGATCGAGACCGCCATCGAGACCGTCGCCGGGGCGGTGGCGGCGTTGCGGGGCGGACAGGCCGCCGTCCCATGATAGGCTGGCAGGCGCGCTGGCGAGCGAGGACGCCGGGGGCCCGTGGTGAGACCGTTGCGGGGCTCTTGGAACCTGCTCGCTGGCCGTCGCCGCCCCAGGCGCTGCCATCCGCCGCCTGACGAGACGCCGCCGGAACGAGACAAGGAGCGTGGCATGACCGCCAGACGACTGTTCGGCCTGGTCGCACTCGCAAGCGTCCTGTGCGTTCCGGTCCTCGCGGAAGCGCAAGAGACGACGCGGGGCTACGCTCCGACGACGATCCCGCGCACGATCCCGATCTTCCCGCTGTCCGACGTCATGCTCTTTCCGGGTGCGACCCGCCCCCTGCACATCTTCGAATCGCGCTATCGCGAAATGGTCGCCGACGCCCTGGAGGGCGACCGCCTGATCGGGATGGTGCTGCTCGAGACCGGCTACGAGGCGGACTACGCGGGGCGCCCCCCGGTCCATCCCGTCGGGTGCGTCGGGATCATCGCCGAGGCCACCGAGCTCCCGGACGGCCGCTACAACATCCTGCTGGGCGGCCTGACGAAGTTCCGGATCATCCGTGAAGACGACAGCCGCGCCTACCGGCTGGCCGACGTGGAGCCGATTACCGACGCCATCAGCGCCGCCGACCGGAACCGGCTGCGCGACGTGCGGGAAGACCTCGCGGCCCTGATTCCCCTCGGGATTCCCGGACTGCAGGTGCCGGACGGCCTGTCGGACGAGGACCTCGTGAACGGCATCTCGCAGCTCATCGACATCGCCCCCGCCGACCGCCTGGGGCTGCTCGAGCAACCGGGGCCGCTGGCGCGGGCGGAAGCGCTGATCGACCTGATCTACATCCGGTTCGCGCTCCGGCGGTGACCGCCGGCCGACGTCCGTGAAGCTGCTCGTCTATCTGTGGGCGCCGTTCGCGAACCTGCTCTGGTACACCCATACGGTGGTCATGGCGAGCCTGTCGTTCGCGATCTGGCCGTTCGATCGCTCCGGTGACCGCC
This sequence comes from Vicinamibacterales bacterium, assembly GCA_965206705.1. Classification (GTDB taxonomy): domain Bacteria; phylum Acidobacteriota; class Vicinamibacteria; order Vicinamibacterales; family UBA8438; genus JAJEEA01. The sequence goes on from CBDBKJ010000006.1 coordinate 1,179,725, forward strand.
AGTTCTGGTGCGCCCGCTGGTGGTGCCGCCTCGTGGCCTGGTCCATCTTCGCCCGAATCCGCGTGCACGGCACAGAACGGGTGCGGCCGGACCGGCCCTACGTGTACCTGGCGAACCACGCGAGCCTCATCGACACGCCGGCGCTGTTCGCCTATCTGCCGTACCCCTTCCGCATCGTGGCGAAGCGCAGTCTCTTCTTCGTGCCGTTCATGGGGTGGCATCTCTGGACGGCGGGCCACTTCCCCATCGATCGCCGCGACCCGCGCAAGACGGCGCGCAGCCTGCGCCGGGTCATCGACGGCGTGCGGAACGGCTGCTCGCTGGCCGGGTTTCCGGAGGGCACCCGGACCCCCGACGGCCGTCTCCAGGACTTCCAGCCGGGCCTGTTCCGAATCGCGCTCAAGGCCGGCGCGCCCATCGTCCCCGTCACCATCCGGGGCACGTTCGCCCTTCTGCCCCGGACCACCCTGGCGCCGCGGCCCGGGTCGGTGGACGTGATCCTGGGAGAACCGATCGCGACCGCCGACTACGACGTGCGGCAGGTGGACCAGCTGATGGACCGCACGCGGGCGGTGATTCGGCAGACCCTCGAAGCGGGTCCGCCCGCCCCGGGATGAACGCCGGCGGCGAGAGCTCGCGGCGCAGCAGGATCGGCCCGCCGGGAGTCTGCGCCTCGGAAGCGGTGCAGAGTGCCGGCAGAGTTGGCTGGGCGCCGACTCGGAGCCGCAGGCGTCGATTTCCGGCCGAGGCTTGCCAATCCCCCGGACAACGGGTAGCCTGATACGCTGATAACCACGAAGGAGCCTTCATGCGCACGCTGCTCGCCGTTCTGTCGTTGCTGGTGGTCGGTTTCGGGGTCCACACCGCGGTGCAGACCCAGGAACCGGTCATAGAGGTCTACAAGTCACCCACCTGAGGGTGCTGCGTGGGATGGGTCTTGCATCTCCAAGAAGCGGGTTTCAACGTACGAACCACCGACGTGCCTGACGTGACGCCCCTCAAGCAGGAAAAGGGGATTCCGCAGCGGCTGTTCTCGTGCCATACCGGCCTCGTCGACGGCTACGTCATCGAGGGTCACGTACCGGCCGAGGACATCCGCCGGCTACTCGACGAACGTCCCGACGTCGCGGGCATCTCGGTGCCGGGCATGCCCGTCGGCTCGCCGGGCATGGAGGGTCCGAAGTCCTTCTACCGGGAGTACCCGGTCATCTCCTTCACCGACGAGGGCGAGCTGGAACTCTACAACACCCACACGCCGCAATAGGCGTCTGCGCCGTGGAACGGTGCAGACTCCTGGCACGGTTGTCCGGGCGGCAATCGGAGCCTCAGGCGGCGATTTCCGGGCCAGCGGACCGGCGCGGCGCGCCCTCGGGGAGACCGTGGTGAAGCACGGTCCCTCAAGGGCGCGTCTCCGCGCGCTGCATCCTGCTCGATTCGGCGGGAACGGCCGGGGCGAGCGCGGCGGCGCTCTCGCCCCGGCCGCCCGCGTTTGGGTTCTCGGTGCCTCGTGCCCGTCGACGGCCGCCATCTGCTGACGAGAGCGGGATGCATACGCGTGAGCACCCGCCCGACCCTCGAGCGCCGCAACAGGCGGCGGCCATCCCGTTCAGACACCGTGACGGCGCGGTCGAAATCTGCCTGATTACGACCGCGAGGGCCGGCAGATGGACAGTCCCCAAGGGGTTCATCGATCCCGGCGCCACCGCCCCGGAGACCGCCGTCAAGGAAGCCCGCGAGGAAGCCGGCCTGCACGGACGTGTCGTGGGCGGCCCCGTCGGTTACCATGACATCAGCAAGCTGGGCGGCCGCTACCGCGTCGCCGTCTATCTGATGCGCGTCGATCGGGTGGACGACACCTGGGAAGAGCAATCCATCCGGCGACGGCGCTGGGCTTCCGTCCGTCGTGCGGCCAAGCTGCTTGCCGGCCGGCCGATCGAGGCCGTGTTCCGGCAGGCGTTGACACACATCATCCGCGAGGAACCATCATGACCATCAAGACACGCCATCTCGCCCTCTTCGTCACCGCCGTGTTCGTCGCCGGCTTCGCGGCCGGGACCTTCTGGCCGGCGGACACCGCCGTCCACGCCCAGTCCGGCGCCAAGGTCTTCGAGCTCAGAACCTATACCGCCCCGGAAGGCAAGCTGCCGAATCTGGAAGCCCGGTTCCGTGACCACACGATGGGGATCTTCGAGCGCCACGGCATGCACAACGTGGGCTACTGGGTGCCGCAGGACGCCCCGGCCTCGGACAACACACTGATCTACATCATCTCGCACGACAGCCGCGAGCAGGCGGCAGAGAACTGGCAGAACTTCCGCGACGACCCCGAGTGGGCAGAGGTGTCCCGCACCTCCCAGGTCGACGGCCGCATCGTGAGCAACGTCGACGCGGTGTTCATGGAGGCGACCGAGTACTCGCCCATGAAGTAGGAATCTGCCGTAGAACGGCGCCGCCTCCTGCAAGGAGGCGGCGCCTCCATGTGGGGTTAGTTTGGGCGGCGGCGCCGCTCTCGGCCCTTCGAGGTGCACCCGTGAGCGAGGCAGACGGATACGTCGTCATCTCCATCGTGCAGGGGCAGTTCGTCGAGGCCCAGATCAAGGCGTTTCTCGAGGCCTACGGCATTCCCTGCGAGCTTCGCGGCGAGGCGTTGCGGGTGACGCACGCCATTTCCGTGGACGGCATCGGCGCCGCCGAGGTCCTGGTGCCGGCGGACCGGGCCGACGAGGCGCGCGACCTGCTGGGACAGGCCGAGCGCGGCGAGCTCGCCATCGACGACCCTCCCGAGGAACCGCCCTCCGAGTCCTGATCGACGCGGCTGCCCGACCGGGACCTGCCTCCCGCCCGATGGCCGGTCGCGCCGCGGCGGCTCGGCCCCCCGGCCGCGACCGGACAACGGTCGGCCGGACGCTCTCCGGCCACTGCCCACACACGTTGACGATGCAGCAAGGTCCGCCGCATGCCCTCCGGCCACTGCCCAAAGGTTGACGATGAACGACTCGGTACAGCTCATCCCCCTGACCCGGCTGGCCCTCGCCTTCCTGCCCGTATGCGCGGTGCTCGTCATCGTCTACCGCTGGTCGCTGGGCATCCGCACCGCGGTGGTCGCGGTGCTGCGCATGGTCACCCAGCTGCTGCTGGTGGGCTACGCGCTGACGTTCGTCTTCGGGTCGGAACGGGCGATGGTGACCCTCGCCGTGGTCAGCGTCATGCTGGCCGTCGCCGGCTGGATCGCCCTGCGTCCCCTCGGCGACGAACGGGCGAGCCGCTATCCGGCGGTGCTCGTCGCCATCAGCCTCGGCGCCTTGACGGTACTGGTCCTGGTGACGCAGGGCGTGCTCGACCTGAACCGCTGGCACGACGCCAACGTGGTCATCCCGCTCGCCGGCATCGTCCTCGCCAACTCCATGAACACCGTCAGTCTCGCGGCCGAACGGTTCCGGGCCGAGCGCCGGCGCGGCGCCGCCTACCCCGAGGCGCGGCACACCGCCATGAGCACGGCGCTGATTCCGATGACCAACTCGCTGCTCGCGGTCGGCCTCGTCTCGCTGCCCGGGATGATGACCGGGCAGATCCTGTCCGGTGTGGCCCCCCTCATTGCGGTGCGCTACCAGGTGCTCGTGATGTGCATGATCTTCGGGTCGGCCGGCCTCGCCACAAGCTGCTACCTCGTGCTGCAACGCCCCCGCTGACGCCGGCTCCACGCACGCGGACGAGGCGGCGGTCAGGATCGATTGACGGACTCCGCGGCCGTCGCGGCGCCGAACACCCGGTCGAAGTTCCCGGCGAAGACCGCGGCCCGGACGGAAGCGTCCGGACCGATCGCGTGGAGCACCCCGCGTTGCGCCTCGTAGATCGGCCGCTGCCATCCCCGGGGAAAGAAGGACGAGTCGGAGCCGAACAGGATCCGCTCGGGGCCGAGGACCGAGAGGGCCTGCCGGAACACGCCGTCGAGCGTGAGCGGCGGCGCCAGGTACTGCACCCAGCCGTTCGAGCTCGACGTGTCGACGTGGACGTTCGGGCAGAGGTCGGCCGCCATGAGCGTCTCGCGGAAGAAACCGGCGCCGAAGTGGGGAATCACCACGGGCACGGTCGGGAACGCCCCCGCGGCCGGCATGAGGTCGAGCGGGTTGCCCCGCCGAACGTCGAACCGCGACGGCAGCCCGAGCTTCCGGCGGACGCCCACCGAGAGGACCCCGCAATGGACGAAGACCGCCCGGCCGTGCTCGGCCGCCGCCTCGAAGACCGCGAAGACCCGCGCGTCGTCGAGGGCGAAGTGGTGCATGGCGGGAAAGAGGCAGGCGCAGCGCAGCCCGTGCTCGCCGAACGCCCGGCCGAGGCGGCCGGCCACGTCCGGCGCCGTCGGGTTGAACATGAAGCTGCCCGCGAGCCGCGCCGGGTGCCGGGCCACGGCGGCACCGACCGACGCCTCGTCGCCTGGGACGCTCGCCATCAGGGCGGCGCGCGCCACACCGTGCCGGTCGAGCTCGTCCACCCAGCGATCCGCCAGCGCGGTGGGGCTTCCGGGCGCATCCCATCCCAGCCGCGCCGGCAGATCGACGGCGGGGTCGGCCGCCGGCGGCGCCGCGGGGTCCTTCGCCAGCGTCTCGAAGAAGCCGGCCGAGAAGAAGTGGCAATGGGCGTCGTTGAGCATTTCGGCGGGGGCCGGAGTGGTCGTCATGTTCGTCCGTCGTTGCCGGCGGTCGCGGCGCGTTCCCGGCTGCCGATGCGGCGGCCCCGCCTGCACGCCTCGGGCGGCGATCGCCGCCGATCGCCCGACAGTATACGTAATCGGGAATCGCGAAACCTGTCGGGTAGGACCCCGGTGGGATCCCGCCTGCGTCAGGGCGCAGGCCGGAGCTCGACGGTGCGGATCTTCTTCAGGGGCAGGGCCGTGATGGCGTCGGTGAGCGGGTACTCCCGATCGCCGGGATAGACCACCCACAGATGCTCCAGTCCCAGGTCATCGATGACGATGTGCATGGACTTGGTCGTGCGCGGAGCGTCGGTGCACTTGAACTCGAAGCCCCAGCGCCGGCCGCGGCGGAGCAGCAGCAGATCCAGCTCGGCGCCGCGTTGAGTACCATAGAAGTACGCGTCGCGCTCGCCGTGCGCCAGCAGCGTCTGCTCGAGGGCGAACCCCTCCCAGCTTGCGCCGTATCGCGGGTGCGCCGGCAGGTCCCGCATCGCCTGCATTCCCAGCAAGAAATGCAGCACCCCGGTGTCGCGCAGGTAGACCTTCGGCGACTTGACGAGGCGCTTCGCGAGGTTCTCGAACCAAGGCAGCAGCACCCGAATCATGAACGCCCCCGCCAGCAGATCGCGATAGTGGTTCACCGCGGTCACGCTCACGTCCATCGAACGTGCCAGCTCCGATGCGTTCCAGACCTGCCCGTGAAGGTGCGCCAGCATCCGCCAGAAACGGCCGAGGGCCGCGGGAGACACCCTCGAACCCAGCCCCGGGATGTCCCGCTCCAGAAACGTCCGGGTGAACGACTCCATCCAGCGGGTCCACGCCGCGGCGGACGGCGCCAGGTAGGCCCGCGGAAAGCCGCCGCGCATCCAGAGCCGATCCTGGTGGTCCGGCCCCACCTCGGCCAGCGAGAAGCCGCCCACCTCCACGAAGAACATCCTCCCCGCCAGCGTCTCGGACACCCCCCTGATCAGATCGAGAGACGCACTGCCGAGCAGCAGGAACACCGCGCGCCGGCCGGGGTCGTCGCAGATCGGGCGCAGCACCTCGAACAGGCCCGGCATCCGCTGCACCTCGTCGAGGACGACCAGACCCTCGCCGGCGCGGAGCAGCCGCTCGGGGTGGCGGACAGCGCCTCGCGAGCGGCCGACACCTCCAGATCGAAGACCGCCGACGGCCCTCGCCACGCGGACACCATCTGTCCGGCCAGCGTCGTCTTGCCGACCTGTCTGGCTCCAAGCAGGGCCACGACCGGCGCCTCGGAGAGCCCGTCGGTGACGGCGTCAATCAGGGTCCGGCGTGCGATTTGTTGTTGCATATCTAACTATTACCATAAAATATACAACAACAAAACGCACTCGGGCGATGCCAGTCTGGCGCACCTCGGAGCCGCGCACCCATCAGGACGCCGACGACCCGCAGCCCCCGTCCGGCGCACGCCGCTTCCTGCCCTTGCTTACCGAGAGGAATAGTGCCACTATACACGGTAACCGAGAGGACGACGGGAACGCAGAAGCCAACAAGGCAACCATCGGGATGACCGGACCGTCGAACTTGTTACACGGGACGGCTGACTGACGGAGGCGGGTCATGCCTTTCGAGCGATGGCTCTATGCGTGGCGGGTCCGGTTGCGGATGCTCCTCGACCGCGATCGGCTCGACCGCGAGCTGGACGACGAGCTGGCGCATCACGTCGCGCTGGAAACGGAGGCCCGCCGGGCGCACGGCGTCCCCCCGGCCGAGGCGCGGCGGCAGGCGCTGGCGACCCTCGGGGGTCTCGAGTCGGCCCGGAACCCACGTCCGCGACGCGCGGTTCGGCGCCGCCCTCGAGCACGTGCTACAGGACATCCGCTACGTCCTGCGGGTCCTGCGCCGGAACCCCGGGTTCACCGCCACCACCGTCCTCACCCTGACGCTCGCGATCAGCGCGACCACCGCCACCTTCTCGGTGGTCGACGCGGTGCTGCTGCAGCCGCCGCCCTTTCCCGATGCGGACCGTCTCGTCACGTTGTGGGAGACCGATCCGGAGAACGGCAACCAGCCCGCCGAGCCCGCCCCCGCGAACTTCCTCGACTGGCGCGAGCAGACGACGAGCTTCGAGCACGTCGCCGCGCTCGAGCCGTGGTCGGTCGACCTCACCGGCGCCGACACACCCGAGGTGCTCTACGGGTGGCTGGTCACGGAGGGGTTCTTCGAGACGCTCGGCGCCGGCGCCGCCCACGGCCGGACGTTCCTGCCCGACGAGTACCGCCCGGGCAGCGGCGTCGTCGTCCTGACGGACGGGGTGTGGCGGCGGCGCTTCGACGGCGACCCCGGCATCATCGGCCGGCCGCTGGTGCTCGACGACGAGCCGTTCACGGTTGTCGGGGTGCTCGCCCCGAGCTTCGAGCTCAGCCTCGAGGGCGGCCGGAGCGACCGCGACCTCCTCCTGCCGAAGGCCATCGCCGAGTACGAGACCTACATTCGCGGCGGCGGCTGGTGGCAGGTCATCGCCCGGACCCGCCCCGACGTCACCCTCGCCGAGGCCCAGGCCGAGATGGACGCCGTCGCGGGCCGGCTCGCCGACGACTACCCACGCACCAACGCCGGCGTCGGGGCGCGCGTCATCCCCCTGCAGACGCGTCAGGTCGGGGCGGTGCGGCCGGTGCTGCTGCTCCTCTGGGGCGCCGTCGTCTTCGTCCTCCTCATCGCCTGCGTCAACGTCGCGAACCTGATGCTGGCGCGCTACGCCCGGCGCGAGCAGGAGTTCGCGGTCCGCGCCGCGGTGGGGGGCGGGCCGGGGCGCCTGCTGCGCCAGCTGCTGACCGAGAGCGTGGTCATCGCGGCCCTCGGCGGCATCGGCGGTCTCGTGTCGACGGCCTACGCGCTCGACCTGCTGGTCGCGCTCATGCCCGCCGACGTGCCGCGCCTGGCCCAGATCGGGGTGAACGAACGCGTCCTCGGGTTCACCGCCGGCCTCGTCGTCATGACCGCCCTCGCCTTCGGGTGCGCGCCCGCCGTCCGGATACTCCGGCAGGACGTCAACGGCCCCCTGACCCGCGGGCGCCGCGCCGGCGACACCCCGGCCCAGCAGCGGCTGCGCCGTACGCTGGTCGCGGCAGAGGTCGCCCTCGCCCTGGTGCTGCTCGTCGGCGCGGGCCTGCTCGTGCAGAGCTTCGTGCGGCTGGTCAACGTCGACCTCGGCTTCGCCCCGCAGAACACCGCGGCGCTGCAGGTGTTCCACTACGGCGACGACGGCAACGAGGCCACCCCGAACTTCTTCCGCGAGACCCTCGCAGGCATTCGCGCGCTCCCCGGCGTCGCCGCGGCCGGCGCCGTATCGGGGTTCCCGCTCGGCCTCGCCGACCTGACGGCGGAGAGCCCCCTGACCCTGCCCGATCGGCCGCCGCCTCCACCCGGCGAAGAGCCGTCGACGGCCGTCGCCATGGCGACCCCGGCTTATTTCGAGACGATGCGGATCCCGCTCCGGGCGGGGCGGTGGTTCGACGCGCGCGACGACGCCGAAGGCCCGGCCGTCGCGGTCATCAACGAGACGCTGGCGCGGCAGCACTGGCCAGACGGGGATCCGCTCACGCGACGGGTGTCCGTGCAGGTCTCGGGACAGGCGTTCACGGGAACCATCGAGGCGGAGATCGTCGGCGTCGTCGGCGCGGTGCGCCCCCGGGGCTTCGACAGTCCCCTCCGCCCCGAGCTCTTCATCCCGCACGCGCAGGCCCCGAACGGCGCGATGACCTACGTCGTGCGGACGGTCGGAGACCCCGCGGCGAGCGTCCCCGCCATCCAGAGCGTCGTGTGGGACGCCGCGCCGAACCTGGCGTTCTACAGCGTCGCGACCGTCGACGCGCTCCTGTCCGACACCCTCGCGGCGCGGCGGTTCACGACCCTGCTGCTTGCGCTGTTCGGGGCGGCGGCCCTGACGTTGGCCGGCCTCGGCATCTACGGGGTGATCGCGGTCGCCACCGCGCAACGCACCCGCGAGATCGGCCTGCGAATCGCCATGGGGGCCGAGCCGCGCAACGTCGTGTGGTTGATCGTCCGCGGCGCCCTCGGCCTCGCCGGCGCGGGAGTCGCGATCGGGCTGCTCGCAGCGCTGCTTCTCGCGCAGACCCTCACCAGCCTGCTCTTCGACGTCGCCCCGTTCGACGTCGCGACGCTCGCCACGGTGTCGCTGCTGCTGCTCGCGGTGGCCGCGGCCGCCGCCTGGTCCCCGGCGCGGCGCGCCAGCCGCGTGGATCCACTCGTCGCGCTCCGCACGGAATAGGAGTCCGCACAGTAGAACGGCGTGGACTCCTGCAGTGTTGGGCAGGAAAGCGCAGCCGCCAAGCGACCATTTGCGGGGCGCGGAGTCTCCGCCCCGTGGAACGACGGGCAACGATTCCCCGGGCCTTCTGAGTTCCGGGTAAGCGTGGCGTACCTTCCCGCTCTGGCCTGCGAAGACCCCAGCCCCGGCGGCCATCGCTCCCCATCGAGAACTTCAAGAGCCTCCGGCGGGTCGATCTGACGCTGGGCCGGATGAACCTCTTCGTCGGCGCGAACGGCAGCGGCAAGTCGAACCTGCTCGACGCACTGCGCGTGCTGCAGGGCATCGGCAACGGCTTCACGATCAGCGAGATTCTGGACGGCAAGCCGAAGAGCGCGACCAGCGCGGTATGGGACGGCATTCGCGGGGGAAGTCGGCACGCCTGCTTCGCCAAGGGCGGCGGTGGAAACAACGGACCCGGCGACGTGACGTTCGAGGTGCACGGCCGGTTCGCGGGCGGCCCCTTCCGGACCTGGATCGGGCCGGGAGAGTATGACCCGTCGGGAGAGCCGGCCCTGCGTTGGGAGCTTCTGATTGCGTTCTCGCCGACAGCGGCCTGCGTGACCCGCGAGCGCTTCAAGGTCGACAACGTCATCTACGATACCGATCATGCCGAGGGCTTCTCGCAGAAGGACCCGAAGCACAAAGTGCGGTGTCGTTTGGAGGGGTCGCTGGGATGGTCGGTGGAGTTGCAGCCCACGCGCCCCGCACTGGGACAGGTTGCCCGCGGTCCGTGGGGCCGTGACATCGGGGTTGCAGGAAGCGAAGGAGACCTTGCGACTCTGAAGCGATCGGAACTAATGCGGGAAGAACGCGTGGACCAAGCCCGCGGCGTGGCCAAGTTGCTGGCGAACATCCAGCGGCTGGAGCCTGAATTGCCCCTGCTGAGGAACTACTCGCAAGTTGCCGAAGTGCAGCGAATGGGCGATCGGGGGGAGAATTTCGCCGCCCTCGTTCAGACGATATGTCAGGACGACAGGGCGAAGGACGCCTATCTGTCGTGGCTCCGGCAGCTCCGTCCCGAGGAGATCGACGACGTCGGTCTGCTTCAGGGCGCCGTCGGCGAGCCGCTGTTCATGCTGCGGGAGAATGGCAGAGAGTTCCCCGCGATGGTCCCAGCGACGGCACCCTGCGCTTGGCAGCTCTCGCCGCCGCATTCTTCCAGCCGGACATGCCCGCTCTCATGATGCTGGAGGAGATCGAGAACGGCATCCACGCGAGCCGAGCGCGGCTCCTCCTGGAGTTGCTGCGCAGCCAGTCCGCCGCCGCGAAGACGCAGATCGTCGCGACAACCCATTCGGCGACAGTGCTGGACTGGCTCCGGGAGGAAGACTACAGGACGACCTTTCTCTGCAAGCGGGACGAGGACACCAGCGAGTCTCGTGTCTGCGCCCTGGCCGACGTGCCGCACTTCATGGACGTGGTGAAGAAGAGGCCCGCGTCCGAGCTGCTCTCGGAGGGCTGGCTGGAAGCGGCACTGTGAGCTTCAAGGTGCTCGTCATCCCGGAAGATCCGACCTGGAACGGATACATCCTGACGCCTCTCGCGAAGGCCTTGCTGAAGGATGCGGGCAAACCCAACGCCAGAGTGACGCTGCTGACCAATCCGCGGGTCGGCGGCAGGCCGTCAGGGCTGTGAGGAACGAGCTTGCTGATCGCTACCGCTACTGCCATCTCTGGCTGTTCTTCCCCGACGCCAATCGCGCCAGCGCCGACGCCATGGGCAACCTGGAAGCCGAGCTCGAATCCAAGGGAATACCGCTGCTTTGCTGTCCGGCACAGCCGGAGGTGGAAGTCTACGCCTGCGCCGCATTCCGCGACGACCTGCCCGGCACCTGGCAGGAGGTTCGCACCCACCCTCGGATGAAGGAGCAGATCTTCGAACCGCTACCTGATTCGCGACACCTTCAAGCGGGGCAAGTGATTGGTCTCAGAACCACCGCCCAAGTGCTTCCGGTGGGGTCATGGCCGGGATCGGCGAGCGCGCGAAGTCCCTGACATTCCTCGTCACGATGTGCCGCGCCCCGCACGCCCGTGCGGCGGCAACCTGCATCGCGTCTTCGAAGTCGGACATCGGAAGCGAAACCGCGTAGCGGAGAGCCGCGGTATCCGCCGGCGCAACCGCCACGAACCGCACCAGCTCGGCGATGAAGTCGCGAGCGTCGGCATCCCCGCGCGCGGAAGCCACGAGGTAGTAGAAGTTCGACAGCGTGTGCCACGCGACGAACGCGCGGCGGGAACCGTGCTCCAGCCGATCGAGGAGCTCGGAAGACGGTCCGGAATGGGGGCGCCGATCGAGGGCGACATCGATCAGCGCGTCCGTGTCGAGCAGCATCAGAGGTACTTCCGGGCAAGCGCTTCGTAGCGGCCGTCGTCCCGCCGGGCCGCTTCGAACCGGCCCCTCCACCGCGATGCGAACGAGGGAGCCTCGTCCACCGCGATCTCTCTGAGCGACGCTTCGATGAGGGACGACAGCGACACGCCGCGAGAACGCGCGTACTGCTTGGCTCGCGGAAGCAGCTCACCGTCCACGGTGATCGGCAGTTTTCTCTTCATCGTCGGCCACCGGTCGCCAGAACACGTATGACGTTTTATCGTATCCGTATCCTATCGGGGCGACAACCGGGCGGCGCCGAGTTCGACGACATCGAGACGCCGTCGACGCGCGGGTTCCCCGCTGCCGCGGCTGGCGATATGATGGACACGTCCGCCACGACCCGTGTCGGCCATCCGCGACGCCGCAAACCCACCACACAGCCAACGGAGCCCGCTATGCACCTCGCACGATCGCTCGCAACAACCGCCATCATCATCGCCGCCGCGGCCTTCCCGGTCGAGGCGCAGGTGGAACCCCTGGCCGACCCCATTCCCGAGCCGATCCGGAAGGGCGACCTCGTCGTGGAAGCGACCCGGTTCGTTCGCGCTCCGCAAACCGCGGATTCGGCCGTGAACGCCATGACGAACGAGGCCTATGCCCGCATCCAGTACCTGACGCCGGTCGGGGACGGCTCGGGGCGCCTCGTCCTCAACGACCTGCGCGGGCTGCTGTACATCACCGACGAGAACGGGATGGCGCCGGTCACGTACATGGACATCCGCACCCTCGACGTCGGCTTCGACGACTCGATGTTCCCCAACGAGACCGGTCTGGTGGGGGTTGCGTTTCACCCGCAGTTCACCGCCGCCGGCACGCCGGGGTTCGGCAGGTTCTACACGGCGTACAGCGCCCGGTCGGACAGCGGCCGCGCGGACTACCTGGACGACGACGCCGAGAGCCACGAGAGCGTGATCCGCGAGTGGACGGCCGACGATCCGCGGGCGAACGTTTTCGCCGGCACCTCCCGCGAGGTCTTCCGCATCGGCCAGTTCGCCCCCAACCACAACGTCGGCACCATCGCGTTCAATCCCACGGCTGCCGCGGGATCACCGGAATACGGGCTCCTCTATGCCAGTTTCGGGGATGCAGGGGCGGCCTACGATCCACGCGACTTCGGCCAATCCCTCGGCGTGCCCCACGGGGCGATTATCCGCATCGACCCTCTCGCCGGCGACGGCAGCAGGGGGTACGGCATTCCCGCGGACAATCCCTTCGTGGGCGAGGCGGGTGTCGCCCCCGAGATCTGGGCCTACGGTTTGCGGCATTCGCAGCAGTTCTCCTGGGACACGGACGGCCGCATGTTCATGGGCGACATCGGCCAGAACTCCGTGGAAGAGGTCAATCTGGGGGTGCCCGGCGCCAACTACGGCTGGCGGCTCCGGGAGGGCACGTTCGCCACGGGCTACGCAGTCGGCCCCGGGCGTCCGGGACGGCTGTATCCGCGCCCGGCGCAGGACGATCGTCCCTTCGTGTATCCCGTGGCCCAGTACGACCACGACGACGGCTACGCCATCAGCGGCGGGTTCGTCTATCGCGGCAAGGCCATTCCCGCCCTGCAGGGCAAGTACGTCTTCACCGACTTTCCCCGCGGCCGCGTGCTGTACATCGATGCGGACACGCTCGTGTCCGATCAGCTCGCCGAGATCCGGGAGCTCCGACTGGTAGTCGACGGCCAGGAGCGCGACCTCGTCGAGGCGGCCGGGATGCCGAACACGTACGCCCCGGGGGACCGGGCGGACGCACGCCTGGGCATCGACTCCGCGGGCGAGCTCTATCTGCTGACGAAGAGCGACGGCTGGGTCCGGAAGCTGGAGCCGGCGCGAGCGCGGTAGGGCGTCGGCAACATCGAGGCCGACCAGATCGATCCGGTCTTCCGCATTCACGGCTCTCTCACTTCGCGCCGGCCGGTGAAAGACGCGGCGTGCCCTCGGACCTGTTCATGGACTATATTTAGGCACCCATGTCACTGTCCGAGCGGATCAAGCCGATCAGCTACTTGAAGGCCCATGCCGCCGAGATCATCCGTACGCTCGGGGACCGGCCCGAGCCCTTGATCATCACCCAGAACGGCGAAGCCAAGGCTGTCGTGCAAGACATCGACAGCTACGAGCGGATGCAGGAGAGCGTGGCTCTGCTCAAGATGCTGGCGCTCGGCAACCGTCAGATCGAAGCTGGTCAGGTGCAGCCCGCCGCGGAGGTCATTGCGCGGCTTCGGAAGCGCCAACGGGCTGACTGATGTCCTTCGCGGTCCAGTTGACCGATGACGCCGCCAGCGACCTCGAAGAGGTCTTCGACTACCTCTCCCGGAACGACGCGCGAGGCAGGGCTGAACATGTGTTGGAGCGGATCGAGCAGGCCCTCCAGGCGTTGTCCGAGTTCCCCGAACGAGGCTTTCGCCACGGGCCGCCAGGGCCCGCGGAGACCGCCTGACCCGGCGGAACGAATCCCCCTCGGCCACGTCCCGTCGATCGATGTATCAAAGAGAAAGAGGTCTTCACATGCGCTGTTTCGCTCTCATCGCCACGCTCTGTCTGGTGCTCCCCGTCGGCTCCGCCCATGGCCAGGCGGCGCCAGAGCTCGAATACGACGCGGTGGCGCCGCTACGGCTCCCGCCCGACCTCTATCTCGGCGAGGCCGCCGGCGTCGCGGTGGACTCGCGGGGTCACATCTTCGTGTACACCCGGACGGGGGCCGAAGCCACCATCATCAGTCCCAGAGCCGCCTCGCTCTACGAGTTCGCGCCCGACGGCACCTTCGTTCGGGAAATCGGCGGCAACCTCTACTCGAAGGCGTGGGCGCACGCGGTCCGGGTGGACGCCGACGACAACATCTGGCTGATCGACAACGGCTCGAGCATGGCCGTCAAGCTGAGCCCGGACGGCCGGGTGCTCCAGGTCTTCGGGCGCCGTGCGGAATCGACCCATGCCCGATACCCCCGCTGCACGGGACCGAACTGTCCGCCGCACTCCCTGCGCCCGCCGTACTACGAGTCGCCCGACGCCCTGCCGCCGCCGGCGCGGGACGGCCTCTTCGACGAGGTCACCGACGTGGCGTTCGATCCCGAGGGCAATGTCTATTTCAGTGACGGCTACAACAACGCCCGTGTCGCCAAGTACGATGCCGACGGCAACTGGGTCGGCTCCTGGGGCGAGCGGGGCAGCGACCCGGGACAGTTTCGCGTCCCGCACGGAATCGCCGCCGATGACCAGGGCCGGATCTACGTGGCGGACCGGTCCAACAACCGGGTCCAGGTGTTCGAGTCGGACGGCACCTTCGTGCGTGAGATCACCCTGGCGGACCTGCGGAGGCAGGCGCCGGTCCCGCCGGACTACGCGCCCCGGATTGCGAGCTTCGGACGGCTGCCCGACGGCAGCTACAACTCGTTGTGGCCGAACTCGATCTGCATCACCCCGGGCCCCGATCCGGTCATGTTCACCCAGGACATGTTCCCGGGTCGGATCTACAAGATGTCGCTCGATGGCACCGTGCTCGGGTATTTCGGCAGGGACGGTCAGGCCGTCGGCCAGTTCGGCTGGATACACGGCCTGGCGTGTCCGTCGGCCGACGAGGTCTGGGTCGCCGAGTTGTTGACCTGGCGCGTCCAGAAGATCACGCTCCGCGACTGACGCGTCTCGGTACCGTGGGCTGGGACCACCGTCGGATCGAAGCCGGTCACGTGCCGGAGCGGCTCGAGACAACCTCCTGTCGCTCCGGCCGGGAACGGTCGGGAGCTTCTGAACGTATGTGCTCGTAGGACCATGGCCAATTCGCGTTCACAGGTTCGCCGACCCGGCTCGATGCGCAAGCGTTGGCCGCCGATCGTGCTCGCCACCGCCCTGCTCGCCGCCGTCATCGTCGGCGCCAGCTTCGTGCTTCCGGTCCTCGGCGGGTCGCCGGCGCCGGACGGAGCGACGCCGGTCGTCGTGGTGCACGGTCTGGGCCGGACCACGGCGTCGATGGCGATTCTCGCCAGCCGTCTCGAGGAGGCCGGGTTTCGGGTCGTTCGGTTCGGGTACCCGTCCCGCACCGAACCGCTAGAGGCGCTGGTCGACCGCCTGCGAGACGCAGTGGAGCGGTGGGACGATCCCGGGCGCGTGCACTTCGTCACGCATTCGATGGGCGGGGTGCTGGTGCGAAGCTACCTCTCTGAACGCCCCGGGCCGCACGCAGGGCGCGTGGTGATGTTGAGCCCGCCGAATCAGGGAAGCGAGATCGTCGACGCGTTCGCCGACTCCCCCGTCCTCGGGTCGTTTCTCGGTCCTGCGGGGTCACGGCTCGGAACCACCCCGGACGGGATAGCGAGCCAGCTCGGGCCGATTCGCTTCAGCCTCGGCATCATCACCGGCAACCGGAGCCTGAGCCCGATCGGGTCCTGGCTCATCCCGGGTCCCGACGACGGCAAGGTCGGCGTCGACCGGGCGAACGTCGAGGGCTCGTCGGCGTTTCTCGTGCTGCCCGCGACCCACACGTTCATCATGAATCGCCGCGACGTCGCGGACGAAGTGGTGCACTTCCTGCGGCACGGACGGTTTCTGCGGGAGAGGCCCTGAACGGGGCGGGTCCGGCCGCGCTTCCGGCGGATCCCCAACGGCACTCCCCCTATCACAATGCGATCGCCCTGACGACCGCGGGCATTCGAGGGGGTGCACGTCAGGAAAGTGAGGATTTGCCGTCGGGAGTATTGAGCGAGCGCTGATCGACCGAGACCTCGGGTAGGAGGACTCCGACCATGCCCGAGGCGCAGTTGACTGAACCGCTCGATCACGCGGTCGAAAAAGGGGGCGTCGAGGAGCTGTTCGCCGCGTTGGAGGCGGCGGTCGGGGTCGATGTCGACGCGTTCCTCAAACGAGGAAACGTGAATGCCCAGGACTTCGAGACCCTCTTGGAGACCGTTCACCGTCGAGCGCTCGCCACGGCCAGCCAAGCCGTCAAGGTGATTGGCGCGCAGCGTTCGTAGCCGCGCTCGCGGCCGAAGTGGATGCGCTCATCGGGCCGGGGAGCGTCAACGCGCAGGACTTCGAGGCCCTCGAGCAGGCCCTCCGTCGCGAAGCCCTCGGCCTCGCCGCGCAGGCGATGGCGGAGTACTTCGACGCGGACGATTCCGACCATTCGAGTGCGACGATAGCGTGCGCCTGCGGCCAGACGGCGCGCCACGCCGGCCGCCGCCCGAAGACCTTCACCACGCTGTTGGGACCGCTGACCCTCGACCGCGCCTACTACCACTGCGCCGCCTGCCGCCGGGGAAGCTGTCCGCGCGACCGGGCCCTGGGTCTGCAAGCCACCTCGCTGTCGCCGGCCACGGCGCGGATGGTGGGACTGGTGGCGACGAGCGTCAGCTTCGCCGAAGCGAGCGAGTGGATGGGGGAACTGGCCGGCGTGGCGGTCGACCCCAAACAGGTCGAGCGCACCGCCGAAGCGCTGGGCCGCGAGGTCGCGGCCGACGAACGCGAGAGGGTCGAGCCCGCACCCGGCGCGGCGTCGACGATGTATGTGGGGCTGGACGGTACCGGCGTACCGGTGCGCAAGTCCGAGGTGGAAGGCCGGCGCGGCAAGCCGCCCGACGGGGTGGCCAAGACCCGCGAGGTCAAGCTCGTCACCGTGTGGACGGCGGAAACCCGCAACGCCGACGGCCTCC
Organism: Vicinamibacterales bacterium; assembly: GCA_965206705.1. Taxonomy (GTDB): domain Bacteria; phylum Acidobacteriota; class Vicinamibacteria; order Vicinamibacterales; family UBA8438; genus JAJEEA01. Next base: position 1,196,726 of record CBDBKJ010000006.1, read on the forward strand.
CCGAACGCGACCCCGGGTCGGTCAGCTACAGCGCCGCCGTCGAGAGCGCGGCCAGCCGCCCCACCGACCCGCTGCCCTCCCCGTTCGCGCAACGGGCGTACCGCGAAGCGCGGCGGCGCGGCTTCGACACCGCGGCGCGTCGCGTCGTCATCGGCGACGGGGCCGAGTGGATCTGGAATCTGGCCGGCGAACAGTTCCCCGGCGCCATCGAAATCGTCGACATCTACCACGCCAAGGGGCATCTGTGCGATGTCGCCAAGGCCATCCACGGCGCCGGCACGGACTTGGCCGCCCGGTGGGGCAAGGACCGGCGGGACGAGTTGGACGCCGGGCGGTTCGATGCGATCCTGACCGCCCTGCGCGCCCACAGTGAGACCTGCGAGGAGGCTCGCAAGTGTATCGACTACCTGACCCGCAACCGCCACCGGATGCGCTATCCGGAGTTCCGAGCGTGGGGTCTTTGCGTGTCGTCGGGCGTCGTCGAGGCCGGATGCAAGCTCGCTATCGGCGCCCGGCTCAAGCGCGCCGGCATGCACTGGACCGTGGCCGGCGCCAACGCCATCATCGCCCTGCGGTGCTGCAAGCTCAGTGGCCGCTTCGAGGACTTCTGGGAACGACGGCCCGCCAACGCCGCCTGACAGTCATCTCACAATGATGTCGTGCACCCCATTCGAGGGTGGTGTATCACTCTGAATAGCGCCGGGGGCCGGGGTCAGGAAAACAAGAGCCACAGGTACGACAACCCCACGCCCCCGATGTAGAGAGCGTCGATCCAGTCGAAGCGGCAGGGCAGGTTCTCGCGCTTTATGCGGGCGAGGTTGGCCCGCTCCTCCGTGGCTTCCCGCGCGAGCCGCTTCCGCGCCCTCGCCTGCGCCTTCAGGAACCGCGAGCGCTTCTGCTCCCAATGTCAGCGTTGGTGGGGATTCCCCTTCGGCGGCGGGTCCTCGAACAGCGCAATCGGCCGTCCGCCAAGCGGCGATGCCGGAGGGGGGTAGCCCTCGAACTCGACGTCGACCTCGCGGGCGTCGCGGAGCGTCAGGGTGGTGGTGAGCTGGTCGGGGTAGGCGCGGACCTAGGGCCGTGTGCTATGATTCGGCACAGCTTTCCTCCGTTGGCCGATCCTGTTTCCTGGACAGAATGCGAGGATCGGCCGGAAGACGATTGGGACGCCCCGCCTTGTGCGGGGCGTTTCTACGTACGATTCTACACTTTCGGCCGGAGGGTGAGCCGTCCGCTTTCCCACGCATCCTCAAGCGCGGCGAACGACTCATCGTGCGGCCACTCGACGTCGCCGGTGTCGGCCTCGAGCATCAGGACGCACGTCCGGCACCACCGCGAGAACGGCGGGCCCGTGCTCAGCTCGAAGACGTGTGTGTCCCAGGGCCAGTGCGGGCAGTTCTCGCAGAAGTGCCAGCGCGCGGCGCCGCGGCGCCGGCGGAACATCAGTCTTGGGTGGCGTCGAAACAGGTCGATATGGCGGCGCAGATGTCCTGCATCGACTCCTCAATCACTTCCGACACGATCGCGCCGTCCGCCGGCGGCCGTAGTAGGAGTACTGCGCGCGAGGGATTTCCTCGCACCGCATTCACCTGCCAAATGTCGCAGATGTCGATGAACTTTGGGCCCACGAAGACGTCGGTTTCGGTGCCCAATAGATCCCACGTTTCACGATCATGGACCCGATGCTCGACGACTGTGACCAAGAGCCAGCGACCCGGCTGGCACTCCTGGGCGAAGACGGATGTTGGGCCGGCGCAGAGGACCGCAAGGGCGACGACGACGAGCCATGCACGCATGGGGGCTCCTCTCCTCAAGGTGCGCACGAATGGACGCTCGATGACGACGGACAGCAAAGCGGACAACGCGGCGGGCGGCCGGGGAAATGGCCACCGGGCCGGTTGCGACACAAGACGCACGTGTGATGGTGCGGATTCCCGCTTGTTCCCGACTGGCGCCGGTGTTGTAGTCAGCGGGCGGCCCGGTGTCGGGCCACGCGCGTCGTTGTGTCGCAAGTCAAGACTACACCGATTCTGCTAAACTCTGTGAGAATCGATAGCGATTCGGTGAGGAAAATCAGCATGCCGAAGGGACCGAACGGGGGTGGCAGCCGGCTGATCCAACCGCATGCGCCGTGCACGTGGCGCGCATCCTGACCGGTGAGATCGAGGAAACCTACGAAGCACCCCGGCGCCCGGACCCGGCCGCGGACAGCCGGCAAGCCAGCAATGCGGGGAAGGCGCGAGCCGCCAGCCAGACACCGGAGCAGCGCCGCGTGCTGGCGCAGACGGCCGCGGCCGCGCGGTGGAAGGGGGGACGCGAAAATGGGATTCGGTGACCACGTCGGCGTCACCAAGACCGAACTCGAATCCGCTCTCGCGGTGGCCTCGAAGACCCTCGGTCGTCAGATCGAGGAGATATTGTCAAATGTTGTGGATCGGCTCTTGACGTGCTCAGGCGGCCTCCTTCTTCTCGGTCTCGCCGCGCTCGTCCAGCACACCATTGACGAACCGCACTCCTGCCCGAACCAGGGGTAGTAGGTGCGCCCCGTTCAGCCGCCGCCACCGCCGCTGTGCCATCTCAAGCAGCTTGAACGCCATCAGCAGCCCTTTGGTGCGTGAGCCAGCCCCTTTGGTCACACGCTGCCGCAGTCGGACCGTCGCGAACGGCGATTCGATCAGGTTCGTCGTCCGCAGATGCCGCCAGTGCTCCGCCGGATACGCAAAGAACCTCAGCAAGTCCGCCTGGTCCGTCACCAGGAGGCAGCCGCCTTGGGATACTTCGCCTCGAACTCGGCAACGAAGGCCTCGATGGCCGTATCGGCGTGCGCCTTGGTCCGGGCGTACATGATCTCCCGCAACGGTCCTGTCCGACCATCTCGACCTCCCCGAGCATCCGCTGCTCGGGGTTGATCGTGCCTGTCGTCGAAATTTGCTCCTCCTCTCAGTAATCGAGGTGAGGAGTTTTCAGTGACCACAGGTGGGGATTATTGAGTCTCCTGAAACAGGTGTGGGTAGGGATGGCCCCAGTTCGATGCCGCCCCAGCCAGAAAAACCCCCGCGTTCGCGGGCTCTGCTTCGCCCCGTGACCCCCGCACGTCAGGCCCACGCGCCGACTGCTCCTCGCGCGTCCGGCGTGAAGTCGTCGACGGCCGGGACGCCCCCGTCCAGGCCGGGCCGCAAGGCCCATAACTGCTCTCTGAGCGGAGGGACGGCCGGCGTGTCATCCGAAGGACCGGAGCGCAGCGGAGGACGCGCGTAGCGCGTTGACACGCCGGCCGTCCCGTAGCTACCCCGCCCCACATCCGCAGCAAGCCACCGCACGCCCGCCCCGGAAGCGGAATCCGCGGGTCAGTTCCGAGCTGCCTTTTCGCCGTCAGCCGCGCCTCGTGGACCCGCCGAATCGGCTCCGATTCCACCCACACCTGTTTTAGGAGAGCCGGATTATTGAGTGACCGGTGACACCACGGATGGGCTCGGCGCCTACGTCAGCGCGATCGAGAACGTGTTCGGGGCCGACGTCGACTTCGGCCAGGTGGTGAAGATCTACAGCCAGCCGGGCGAGCAGGAGCAGCGGCGCTACAGCCCCCCGCAGTGCAAGGCAGTGAAGCGGGTCGCGGTGAGCGGGGAGCCGGAGGACGCGTTCATCAGCACGTCCTACGTGGAGCAGCAGAAACTGAACATGCGGATGAGCCTGCGGCCGTCCACGCGGCTGACCAACGCGTTCTCGAAGCGGCTGCGGAACCACCTGCACGTCCTGTCGCTGTACTTCGTCTGGCACAACTACTGCCGGCGCCACGGCACGCTGCGGACGACGGCGGCGGCGGCCGGGCTCGCGGACGACTGGCGGGATGCCGAGTGGATCGTCAGCCTGATCGACGCGCGGACGCCCGCCCCGAGCCCGCGCGGACCCTACGGCCCGCGCAAGCTTCAGAGTGATACACCACCCATTCGAGAGTGCAGAACCACCCGAGCGAGCATCCTCGGAGGGTTCCCGATGGCGAAAAGATCCTGGCTACAAATCGCGGCAGAGTCGTCGCCGAGTTGCATCAGCCCGCCGAGGTCCCGGGCTCGGGTGCCCATCCCGGATTGGCAAGCCACGCCGACGCTACAAGGGCGCGTATCGCCGCAACCCCACCGGCCGGACCGGTATCCCCTCGAAGCCGTTCCTGCCGTCAGGCGCCGCGAGAGGTCCGCTCAATGAAGAACGAGGCGCGCGGTCAATATTGTACGCCGAGTCCAGCGCCCTGGAAACCCCTTCCCCGACTTTCCCCGCTGCTCATCTCCGCTCCCACTGTATTTCGCCCCAACCGAGCCGTCATCCGCCTCCAGCCACCTCGCCTTCCGACGGCCTTGCTACGCCATCACCTCAGTTAGGGACGTACAATGCACTCCGGCGCAATTGGGAAATCAGGGGTCAAGCCACACTCATACTCCCCCGCTGGGTCGAGCGCGTGAGCGCGCGCGCACATGACCTGCGCGTCAGCTCCCACGCCCGTACGTGCAAGCGCTATGCTCCAGCCATCGTACGCAGCGGCGCTATACAGGTCCACCCCCACCGCCAGCCGGTACTTTTCAATGGCCTCGCTATAAGATTCTTGAGCCGTAAGCGCCCGACCCCAATTGACGTAGGCCATGACCTCGCTGGGATCGATCGCTATTACGTGCCGGTATTTCTCCATTGCCGCTTGGTAATCACCTCTTTCGGCAAGCGCAGCGCCCCAACCAATGTATGCCGACAACTCATTAGCATCTAGCGCCAACGCGCGCTTGTACATACTGATGGCAGCATCATAAGCCTTCCCGCCGGCAAGCGCCCGGCCCCAATTGGCGTACGCGGGAGCAAAAAACATATTATGTTCAATTGCCTTCTCGTATTTTTCAATTGCGCCGTCGTAATTTCCCCTCTCCTTCAATTCCACACCCCAGTGGTCGTACGTCCGCGCATGATGACGGTCACGTGCGACCGGCTCGAACTCAGCATGACGATCCATCAAGACCGCAAGCATGAGGCCCCAATTGCGGTATGCTTCGCGATCAACTGGATCGAGCGCTATGGCCTTCTGAAACTTATGGATTGCGTCACCGTACTCCCCTTGCCCGACCAGCGCTCTCCCCCAGCTCGCGTACCTAGCCTGGATTATTCGTGAAGATGGTGATTCTGGGGGAGACACAGGAGCCTCCGTGTGGTATAAACGTTGTGTTCACAAGCGTTTAGCCACAACGGAGACCCCTGCGTGACACCTGAAAAGATATCACAGACTGTCCTGTTCCCGGATCTCTTCGACAAGCCCCTCGTCGCCACGTTCAACCGCGAGCAGGCGAGTTCCGACGGCGGCGCCGTCCTGCTCAAGGCAGCCGAGCGCGTGTACGGCCTCGTCAAGGCGTTTGCCGGGTGTCTCGCCGACAAGCGCGTGGCGGAGAAGATTCGGCACACGCTCGCGGAGCTGATCGGACAGCGGATCTTCGGCATCGCGTGCGGTCATCCCGACGGCAACGATGCCGACCACTTGGCGGAGGATCCCATCCACAAGCTGCTGCTCGGGCGAGACCCCGTGGCCGGCGCGCCCTTGGCGTCGCAACCGACGATCTCGCGATTCGAGAACGCCCCGGGCCGCGGCGCGCTCTACCGAATGGCACGGGAGTTGGCGGCGTGCGTGATCGAGCGGCATCGGCGCCGCCTGCATCGGCAGGTGTGGCGGATCACCATCGATCTGGACCCGACCGACGACCGGACGCATGGCGCGCAACAGCTCACGTTCTTCAACGGGCACTACGACAGTTGGTGCTATCTGCCGCTGCTCGCGTTCCTGACTTTCAACGACGAGAAGGAGCAGTATCTGTGCGCGGCGGTGCTGCGGCCGGGCAAGGCGGTGGCGGCCGACGGGACCCTGAGCTTGCTGTGTCGGCTGCTGCCGATGCTGCGGGCGGCGTTTCCGTCGACGCCGTTTCTCGTCCGGCTCGACGGGGGCTTTGCGACCCCGGAGATCCTCGATTTCCTGGATGCCGAACCGGGGCTCGACTACGTGGTCGCGATGGGCAAGAACGCGGTGTTGCAGCGGCATGCGGAATCCGCGATGGCGGTGGCCCGCGCGCAGAGCGAGTCCAGTGGCCGAACCGAGCACGTCTATACCGACACCCGCTACGCGGCCCGCACGTGGGGCCGCGAACGCCGGGTCGTGATCAAGGCGGAAGTGGTCCGGCTCAAGGGTCGGGAGCCGCGGGACAATCCGCGCTTCGTCGTGACGAGTCTCTTGCAGAGCTCGCGCTTCGTCTATGAGAGGGTCTACTGCGCCCGCGGGGACATCGAGAACCGGATCAAGGAGTTGCTGGACGGCCTGCAGATCGACCGCACGAGCTGCTGCAAGTTCCTGCCGAACCAGTTGCGCGTGTTGCTGACCGCGGCGGCCTACGTGCTCATGCAGGAGCTGCGGCTGCGGGCGGCGCGGACCGGCTGTGCCCGCACCCAGGTGACGTGGCTGCGCGACCGGTTGCTGAAGCTGGGGGTGCATGTCGTCGGCTCGGCGCGCCGCATCGTCCTGCATCTACCACGAGCGACGCCCCATCTCCACGCGTGGCGGCGCATCGCTCTTGCGCTTGGCGCTCGCGCGGGTTAGTCAGAGCCCGCGCGGGGCTCGGCGCACGTCTCGGTCCCGGGCGCCACCGCCCGTCCCGGCAGAACCTTCCCCCAACCTGGCCTCCGCGACCGCCCGGTGCCGTGAAGGCCACGCTACGCCCCCTGCCGCGCCCGCCGCCATGTCCGAGAGGCTCCGCTCGCGGTCCAGCAGGCCCCGTCGGTGACTGATTCTCGACCTTCGTGAATAATGCAGGCTAGCGGGAGAGGGGTTATGTGCTATTGCATGCCGGTACTTCCCGATGGCACCCGCATAGTCTCCCAGGGCGTAGAGTGCATTACCCCAATTGTAATACGCAGACGAATAGCTAGGGTCCAGAGCAACCGTGCGCTTGTAGAGCCTGATGGCTCTGTTAAGCAGGTCAGGATGACCATTGTACGCTACCCCACAATCGTGAACAAAATTGGCCAACAGAGCCACCGCCTGCACTTCTCTTTTGGCGTTAGTCTCATCCGTGAGCAGCAATGAAAGCAAAACCGGAACGCGAGATCGGTCCGTGTCATAATAGTAGTACGCGAGAATATACGGCTCGATCACTTCCAGTACTCGCCGTGCTCCATCGTGAAACAGTCGGTCAATTTCACCGTCATAGTGGTCTCTCTCTAGCTTAGCGACGCGCTGACCGTTCACCAACAAGTGCAACGACAGGCGGTCGCCATCTGCCATATACAACAGCTCTCCACCTATCGTAGTGACCTGCAAAGACAATAGTCGGCGCATGTATCTAGCGGCCGATCTGATGGAGAAACCGGCTGCTGGCATAACGAAATCCGAGTCTCCTGAAACAGGTGTGGGTAGGGATGGCCCCAGTTCGATGCCGCCCCAGCCAGAAAAACCCCCGCGTTCGCGGGCTCTGCTTCGCCCCGTGACCCCCGCACGTCAGGCCCACGCGCCGACTGCTCCTCGCGCGTCCGGCGTGAAGTCGTCGACGGCCGGGACGCCCCCGTCCAGGCCGGGCCGCAAGGCCCATAACTGCTCTCTGAGCGGAGGGACGGCCGGCGTGTCATCCGAAGGACCGGAGCGCAGCGGAGGACGCGCGTAGCGCGTTGACACGCCGGCCGTCCCGTAGCTACCCCGCCCCACATCCGCAGCAAGCCACCGCACGCCCGCCCCGGAAGCGGAATCCGCGGGTCAGTTCCGAGCTGCCTTTTCGCCGTCAGCCGCGCCTCGTGGACCCGCCGAATCGGCTCCGATTCCACCCACACCTGTTTTAGGAGAGCCCGAAATCCGGGCGTGACCAACCGGGTTCCAAGTCGCCTCGTTCTACACTTGTAGGAACGTGTGCGTAGATATCCAGAATGTGGCTTATCAGGGACTGCGCGGCCACGGGCGGCGTGTACCCCAAGTCTACAAGCTGTTTGGATACGTGAATTGGCTCAACACTGACCGCGTCTTGGGATACTTCCCAAGCGATAACAACCACTATTAGCATGACGAAGAGCAAAGTGGCCGTACCGAGCGCACACTGCAAATACTTGTTCCAGCGAGCAAACTTCATGCGAGCACCTCAGCAGAAAAAGAAGCGTTACAGTTACAGTCAATAGTGACCATGCGTTGGGCGTGCTAGCCCGGATTTCTCACCGGTGGTGAACAAGAGACTGCCCGTAATGGCGTAAAGTGTTGTTGTGGCAATAACTTCAAGCCATGCACGGAGGCAGCCCCTTGTCGACACAGTGTACGCGAAGTAAGCCACCAATCCAGCTGGAGTTTCCTCGGGTCGGTCGTCGTCGGCTGGTCGCCAGCTTCGAGGGCGGAACGATCACTTCCAATGCCGGGGCATTGCTGCTGCGGGCGGTTGAAAGGTGCACCGACGTGTGCCGACGCGCGGCGCAGTGCTTCCAGGACTACCGGGACCCAAGCTTGATCGTAATTGGTTACCGGGTCGGGTCAGTGCGTGCGGCGGACGTCGAACCGCGGGCGAGGCGTCGAAGGACCGCGGTGGGTGACGTCCGGGTGCACAAAAATGCACAAGTGCCGATAAGCCAAGTATGCGCCCAACCCGCAGCCAGCAGGACGCGCCCCGGCCGACGCGGGAGGAGCACACGCGCGTGAAGCGCGAGCTCGAGGAGGCCGAGCGTGAACGCGGACGGCTGCAGCGGCGGATCGAACGGCTCGAGAAGCAGAACACCCGCCTGAGACGAGAGCTCGATGCGGCGAGACGCGCCGGGTATCGCCAAGCCGCGCCCTTCGCCAAGACCCTCACCTCACGACCCAAGCGCCCAGGCCGACGAGCCGGCGTCCAGTACGGCCAGCCGGCACGCCGGTGCAGGCCAACCCGGGTCGATGTCCGCCACGACGTACCGCTGCCGCCGGGCTGTCCGGCTTGCGGTGGACGAGTCCGCTCGACGGGCGTGGCCACCCAGTTCCAGGAAGAACTGCCGGTCCCGCGGGTCGTCGTCCGCGAGTTTCGGGTCGCACTCGGCGCCTGTCAGGACTGCGGCCGGCGGGTGCAGGGCCGCCATCGGCTGCAGACCTCCGATGCCCTCGGGGCCGCCGCCGTGCAACTGGGCCCCGGGTTGGTGGCGTCGGTGGTCATCCTCAACAAGCAGATGGGGTTGTCGTTCGGCAAGATCGCCACCCTGCTGCGGCAACACTACGACATCCGTGTCAGTCCGAGCGGCCTGGTCCGCGCCGTGCATCGCGCCGCCCGCCGGGCCGAGCTGACCTATACCGAACTGCTGCGCCAGATCCGCAACAGCCCCGCCGTCACCCCGGACGAAACCGGGTGGAAGGTCGGCGGCCACCTGCAGTGGCTCTGGGCTGCCGTCGCGCCGAAGACGACCGTCTACGCGATTCAGCCCGGACGAGGCTATGAGGAGGCCGCCAACCTGTTGGGGCCGGACTTCGACGGCGTGCTCATCCGCGACGGCTGGGCGCCGTATCGGCGCTTCACCCAAGCCACCCATCAGACGTGCCTCGCCCACCTCCTCCGACGGGGACGGACCCTGTGCAGGGACCATCCCCGCAGTCGCGTCGCCGCCGACATCCACGCCTCGTTGAAACAGTCGCTGCGCCTGCGCGATGACGCCCGTGCGGGCAGGCTGTCGCGCGACGGCCTCGGCGAAGCCGTCGAAGCCCTGGCCGCCCGACTCGCCCGACGACTGACCCGCCCCGGCCCTCTCGCCGACGTTCAGCGCTTCGCGGCGCATCTGACCAGGGAATGGACGGCGCTGTTCAACTTCCTGTGCATCCCCGCCATCGACGCCACCAACTGGCGCGCCGAACAGGCCATTCGCCCCGCCGTCGTCACCCGCAAGGTGTGTGGAGGCAATCGCTCCTGGCGCGGCGCGGCCACGCAACAGACGCTGGCCTCGGTCATCCGCACCGCCTGCCAACGTCAGTGCAATCCGCACGCCGTGATCGTGGGACTACTTCGATCGCCTTCGCCCACTGTTGCACCCGAACTGCAAGGCCCCGCACCGTAGAACCTGCCACCCGGTAACCAATTACGCTTGATCGAACACACGGTCGAGGACTTGGTGACCCAGCGTGTGATGGCCGTCGCGTTGGGCTACGAAGATCTGAACGACCATGACACCCTGCGGCGGGACCCGCTGTTGGCGGCTGTCGTGGGCAAGGCGGACCCGACGGGCGAGAACCGGGTGCGGCCGTCAGACCGGGGGGCCGCGCTGGCGGGGAAGAGCACGCTGAACCGGCTGGAACTGGTCGGGCCGAAGGACGCCGAGGCTGACCGGTACAAGAAGGTGACCTATGACGAAGCGGCGCTCGACGCCCTGCTGGTAGACGTGTTCATCGAGTCGCACCCGACGCCGCCGGCGCGCATCGTGCTGGATGTCGATGCGACGGACGATCCGCTGCACGGTCAGCAGGAAGGACGGTTCTTCCACGGGTACTACGGGAACTACTGCTATCTGCCTCTGTATATCTTCTGCGGGGCGCATGTGCTCTGCTCGCGGTTGCGGCCCTCGAACATCGACGGGGCGGCGGGCGTGGTGGACGAGTTGGCGCGGATTGTGGAGCGGGTGCGGCAGGCATGGCCGTCGGTCCCCATCGTGGTTCGGGGGGACTCGGGGTTCTGCCGAGACGAGCTGCTGAACTGGTGCGAAGAGCATGCGGTGGACTACGTCATCGGCTTGGCGAAGAACGTTCGGTTGAAGGAACAAATCGCGCCCGAACTGGCGCAGGCCCAGGCGCAGTGCGAGGAAACCGGGGTGGCCGCGCGGGTGTTTGCGGACTTCCGAGTCTCCTGAAACAGGTGTGGGTAGGGATGGCCCCAGTTCGATGCCGCCCCAGCCAACGCCCGGCGCGTTCGCGGGCTCTGCTTCGCCCCGTGAGCTGGAGCCGGCCGTCCCGTAGCTACCCCGCCCCACATCCGCAGCAAGCCACCGCACGCCCGCCCCGGAAGCGGAATCCGCGGGTCAGTTCCGAGCTGCCTTTTCGCCGTCAGCCGCGCCTCGTGGACCCGCCGAATCGGCTCCGATTCCACCCACACCTGTTTTAGGAGAGCCGGACTTCCGCTATCGCACGCGCAAGAGCTGGAGCCGGGAGCGCCGGGTGGTCGGCAAGGCCGAGCATCTGCCCGCGGGCGCCAATCCACGCTTCGTGGTGACATCGCTGCCGCCGGACACCTTGGCGGCGCAGGCGTTGTATGAGGATTTCTACTGTGCCCGCGGGGACATGGAGAACCGCATCAAGGAACAGCAACTGGCGCTGTTTGCCGACCGGACCAGCAGTGCGACGCTGCGCGCCAACCAACTGCGCCTGTACTGGGCCACGTTGGCCTATGTCCTGCTCCAGCAGCTCCGCGACCGGGGGCTGGCGGGCACCCGGCTCGCCCGCGCCCAATGCGATACGCTACGGCTGCGGCTGCTCAAGATCGGCGCCCACGTCCGCGTCACCGTGCGGTGCATCTGGGTGGCGCTGTCCGAGCTGGCGCCCGACGCCGATCTGTTCATCATGGCCGCTCAACGTTTGCGCTCGCCGCCCGACCCGGCCTGACGGTCGGCCAGGTGGCGGCATACGTTCACGACTGCAGGGGGACACGGGGTCCTTTCGCGTGTGGTGTGCTTACCGGGCCGATTTTGGCGCCACGCGCACGTCGTCGCCCACATCCAGACCACCGCCGGCGTCCGATATGGCCGCCCGGAACCCCAGCCGCGCCGCATCAGGCCCGATCTCGACGAGCTGTGAGAAATCCGGGCTAGTTCGGGCACCAAGCCAGCATGGCTGGAGATGGCGTACGGGAGGGCGATCTCCTGCCGGAGGCAGGAACCTGAAAGGGGGCTGTCCTCTCTATCGTGGTCGCATTGCCTACGAGACTCTGGAACACGCCCCAATGTGCCATTGCCCCGCGCTTATACCAATCCGCGAGAGCTGGACGTGTTGGCGAACGTCACGGTAGCGGCAAGCGGTATCAGTCGACGCCGCCCCCGGTGCGTTCGCCGATCGCGTAGAGATGGCCGGTGGTGCGCAGGAAGATCTGCCCGTCCGACACCGCGATCGAGCTGAGCACGTAGTCGTTCATGTCGTTCTCGGCCAGCAGCTCGAACGCCGGTCCCGCCCGGAAGACGCTGGTCAGGCCACGCTCGCTCGTGATGTAGACCTTGCCGTCGGCGAGGACCGGCGAGGCGCTGTAGGTGCCGGGGCGCAGCCGCTGGCGGCCGTAGATCTGCTCCCCCGTCCGCGCATCGAGCACCCACACGATGCCCTGGTCGTTGACGATGTAGAAGTAGGTGCCGTCGGTCACCGGGGTCGGCACGTCGGGACCGTTGTCGGTCTTCCACACGAGGTGCGAGGTGGTGACGTCGCCCCGGCCGCCGGCCCTGAGGGCGAGCAGGGGGCGGACCCGCGTCGGCGCGTAGATCATCTCGCCGTGGACCACCGGCGAAGCGATGATGCGATAGGCGCCGTTGTTGCGCGGGTTCAGGCCGTCGGCGCGCCACAGCTCGCGCCCCGTGGCCGGGTCGTGACCGGTCACGACGTCGCCGCCGGTAATCACGATCTCGCGCGCGCCGCCGTACTCGAGCAGCGCCGGCGTGGTGTACGAGTCGGGCGACTCCCGGCGGGCGTTGGTGGGTCGCTCGACCCGCCACACGGTGTCGCCGGTGTGACGATCGATGCGCAGCACGTACGACGGATCGTCGGTCCGCATGCCGTGGAGGACCTGGACGAACAGCGCGTCATCTACCAGGAGCGGCGACGACGCGTATCCCCAGTTCAGTCCGAACCGGCCGTACGACGCCTGGATGTCGCGCTGCCACAACTGGTTGCCGTCGAAGTCGAACGCCGTCAGCCGGCCCGTCCCCGTCATCACGTAGACCTGCTCGCCGTTGGTCACCGGCGACGGCGACGACATGTTCTGCTTGCGCGCCCGCCGGTCGCCGTCGCTCAGGTGACGCACCCACAGCGCGTCGCCGCGGCGCCGGTCGAGGCACCACAGGCTGACGTTCGTGCCGTCGGCCACGTTCAGGAAGATCCGCTCGCCCCAGACGATCGGAGTCGCCCCCGTCCACGCGGGCATCTCCACCTTCCACGCCACGTTGGCGTCCGGTCCCCAGCTCACCGGCAGGCCCGTCTCGGTGCTGACCCCGTTGGCGGACGGCCCCCGCCAGTGCGGCCAGTTCTCGCCGGCCCGGGCGCCGCTCGCCGCGGTCACAGCGCCGAGCAGCACCATCGTCACCACCCCGAGCCGGACCCGGCGGCCGCAGATCCAGAGCCGACCGGCATCGCCCCCGGCTGATCGCAGCTGTGTCACGTCAGTCGTCCCCCTCGACGGTCGCCAGCGCTACGCCGCCCGTCGCCATCAAGACGACGGACGGCGGACCGCCGTTTCGTCGGACGCAGCGCGACCGCCGACACCCGCCGGCGGCGCCGCCCCTCCCGTCGCTACTGCTGCTCGGTGGCCGCGGCCCGTTCTTCCGCGCGGGCGCCGCTCAGCAGGTTGAACATGCCGTGGTTGCCCTCGTGGCAGGCGTACTCGTAGAGGGGCGCGTCGGACCGGTTCATCGGAAACCGGCCGGTGAACGGCACCGTCCAGGTATCCGGGTCCTCCACCGTGAACTCGTAGCGGACGGTGTCGCCGTCCACCCGCGTGAACCGCTCGACGAGCCGCGTGTTCTCGGCCGAACCCCACGCCGCGAACGAGGTGTTGAAGCTGCCGGTCCCGTCGGTGAAGTTCGTCGTCTCCACCACCAGGGTGTCGCCCTCCCACCGGCCGCGGGAGCTCCCCAACCACTGGCGGACGCCCGCCGGCAGCGCGTCGCGGCCGTCCAGCGGCACCACGCGCACGTCGTGCACCATCTCGTGCAGCAGGACAACGTAGCCGGGGGCCTGGAAGATCTGGACGTTGTTGTTGTAACCGCCCGGCAGCATCGGGGGCCCGGTGCTGAAGCCCAACAGGCACCGCTCGGCCACCCCGCGCGCTTCGGGACCGTCCTCGTTGAGGCCGCCGACCCGGATCCGCACCGGATAGCCGCCGGCCGCCCGGTACGCCTCCGCCGCCGCCTCGGCCTCCGCCGTCAGCGCCGGCAACCGGCCGTCCGGCGGGTCCACGAGCAGCGACGACTGGGTCAGCGCCGTCGCCCGCGCCCGATCCGTCCACACCGCCTGGCTGTACCCGCCGACCTCTCCCGGCGGCGCCGCCTCGTCACGCCCCAGCGCCTCCGCGTTGCTGCGCTGCGCGACCACTGCCGCCTCCTCGGCCGTCAGCTGATCGCGCCCTTCGAACTCTTCCGGCCGCTCGAGCGGCGTGAACGTCCAGTAGTCCCAGACCCCCTGCAGGTCCGGATCCCCCCACGGCGTGCGGGGGCCCTCCGCCCCGGTCTGCCCCGCCGCGAGCGCCGGCGACAACGCCACGACCACCGCCGCAACCCATACCGAGCAAGTCAATCGCTTCATCAAGGACCCCCTCTTCCCGACAACCATCCTGATCCGAACCCGGAATCCGGGCCGGGTCGACCTCCGACCCGTGCAACATGACGCCCGCGCCGCGGCAGGCCGCCCTACCGGAGAAACGAGAGCGTCCGCTCCCACGCCAGCCGGACGGCGTCGGCGAGCTCCGCCGGACCGCCGCCGGCCGCTGACTCCACCGCCGCCGCCCCGTCACGTCCTCGAACCAACGCCACGTAGTCGGTCGCGCCGCTCCCGCCGCCCGCGAACCCGCGATCCATGTCGGGATAGACGTGATACGTGAACCGATCCCCCATCCGCCGCTTCGTCGCCAGCACCTGCGCGGTGGTCTGGAAGTCGTACCCCGCGTAGTGCCCGAGCACCGGCGCGCGAATGCGATCGAGCCGGCGATCGTCCGATGTCGTGCCGTAGAACACGACGGCGCGGTGCAGCGCTTCCGTAAGCTCGGCCAGCTTCCATGCGCGCCAGCCGCCCCAACCGAAGCCGATGACCGAGATCCGCTCCGGGTCCACGCCCGGATCTCCCGCCAGGAGCTCGAACGCGCCGGCCACGTCCTGCACCGTCGCTTCGAGCGGCAGGCGCGCCACCGCCGCGGCCGGCCTGCCCGTCGGGGCCGCGGCCCGCCTGTCCGCCAGGCGGGAAAGCAGATCGGGCGCCAGCGCCACGAATCCCTCGACGGCCAGCAACCGCGCCGACTCCCGCACCGCGTCCGTCAGCCCCTGATCGTCGTGCACGAGCACGACGGCCGGCCGCCGACCGCCGGCACCGGCCGGACGCAGCAGGCGCCCCGCGATCTCCGCCGAGCCGGATGCGTAACGAACCGTCTCCGTCTCTACCCCGGCCACCGCCGGCCGCGACGCCGCGGCCTTCAGCGCCGCGCGCTCGCCGGCTGTGAGGAATTCGAGCTTCGCCATCTTGCTCGAGCCCCAGTACGGCACGCCGACCTGCGTCCGGCCGTCGACGGTCACGACCTGCAGCCCGTGCGACTCGGTGCCGACCGTCGGCAGGTCGTACCACGTCCACTCCTCCGTCCGCGGATCGAACCGTCCGACCGCGTCCGCGTTGGTGAACACCGTCCAGACGATTCCGTCGAGGTCGACCACCGCCTGGTAGGCGCCGCCGTCCCGGTAGGGGAACGGATAGAGCGTCACCTCGTGCGTCTCGATATCGATCTTGACCAGGTGGTCGCTCGTCCAGCCCGGGCCCCAGGCCGCGTTGCTCGGCTCTCCTCCACCCGGCTTGCGGATCGTGTGCATCCAGGGATGACCACGGCCATGGAACAGGCTCCCCCCCATCCTGTCGAAGATCCGCCGGTCGTCGCCGACGAACAGATCGTCCGGGGGTGCGTACGGCGACTGCGGCAACCGGATGCTGTAGGACTCGCCGGTGGCGTACTCGTGCTTGACCATCACGTCGAAGCCGTACTGCGACAGCCAGCCGTTGCCGTCGCGGTCTCCCGCCATGCCGTAGGTGCCGGCCGAGCCCAGCCTGCTCTTCTGGATGGGGTTCCGATACTCGGGGGCGGCGCGCGTCTGCGGGTCGTAGCGGATGGCGCCGCCGCGGACGGCGCCCCAGACGCCGCCGAGGCCGTCCTTGTCGTGGAATCCGCCGGCCCGCACGAGCTCGCCGTCGGGGGTCGTCACCGCCTCCCACTCCAGCGTGTCGGGATCGAGCGCGATCAGGCGGCCGTCCGCGCCGAACCACAGCGTTCCCTCCTGGTCCGCGATCAGGTCGTGAACGGCCGACGCCATCTCCGGCGTCCGCCGCCGCGGAACGTGGACGTTGGTGACCAAACCGGTGTCGGCATCGATCTTGCCGACGCTGCGATAGGGGTTCGTGTTGAGGTCGTCCGAGAAATAGAGGTTGCCGTCGAAGTCGAGCGTGCCGTCCATGGCGTGGTGGTTCTTGCGGCTGGTCTTCGACGGGGCGCCCTCGGTCCAGTCGGTGCCGTCCTCCCACATCGGCAGGCCGTAGCCCTGGCCGGGCGTGTCGTACTCCCGGATTACCGCCAGGACCGCATCTCCGGTCGGCCGCGGGCGCGGCACGAAGTTCATCGGCGACGGTCCTGGTCCGCGGACCTTGGCCAGGTAGGCCGCGAGCCGCTCCTTGTAGTAGTCCATGAGGGGGCTGGGCGGCCGATCCTCGCGCGCCGGGCCGGGCGCCATCGGGCTGGCGACCCAGCCGGACGTGGCGATGCGGCTCATCACGGTGATGATGTTCAGCCACCCCTGCTCGTCGAAGCGGGTCAGCAACGCCGTGTTCTGGCTGTGGCAGCCGCCGCACGACACCCGGAAGACGGTCTTCATGCGACGGTCCTCCGGCGTGTCCTCCGGGAGCGCGGCCACCCAGCGGTCGCCGGGGAGCTGCGCCTCGAAGTTCTCCAGGGACTCCATCACGAAGTCCTGGTGGTGCGCCGCACCCTGCAAGTCCAGCTCGGCGCGGCCCGCGACGTAGCTCACCGCCTGGGCCCAGAGCCGGTACGGACCCGGCGCCATGCGGGGAAAGACGTAGTCGCCGTCCGCGTCGCTGTAGACGCTGGTCGTCAGGTTCGAGCCGGTGGCCCGCACCGAGACCACCACCCCTTCCATCGGCTCGCCCGCGGCGTCGACGATGCTTCCGGCCAGCAGGACGTCCTCGGCCTGCGCTCGGGCGGTACGCGTGCCGGGCCCGCCCGCCAGACCGGCTGCGAGCACCGCGCCCATCACGATGGCGTGGGTCCGCCGGAAGGTCGGATTCCGCATGATTCCTCCCGCGAGATGGCCGATGGCGCGGTCAGTAGGCCGGTTCGTACCGCACCACGGTGCCGAGGTAGTCCACGATCAGGTCGATCTGCTCCCCGGTCAGGCCGTACTTGAACGCCGGCATCCGCTCCGTCCCGTCCATGATGACGCGACGGACCGCGTCCTCCCGCCCGTTCACACGCTCCCGCGTCAGGAACGGTCCGTAGGCGTCCATCGAGTTCATGGCGGCGCCGTGGCAGACGTTGCAGCGCTGCATGAACAAGCGGGCGCCCTCGCGCTGCCCCTCGGTGAGCGCCAGCAGCGTCCGGGTGCCCCAGATCGGATCGTCGAGAGTCTCCGCATCGACCGCCTGGCCGAACGTCGTCCGGATCCAGGCGTCGATGGCGGGATCGCCGGTAAGCGGCTCGGGAGGCGCCGCCTGCTGCGCGGACGCGGAGGCCGACAGCGTCGACGCGAGCAACAACGCTACGAGCGGCAGAATCGGGCGCGACACAACGTGGAGTCTACCATTGCGCGCGCCGTTCATTCGCCCACCGGTGCGAGGACTCACCAGCTCACCGTGGCCCGCCCGTGGGCTCCGTGATTCGCGCCGCCCGGCATCGGGCTCTCCCATTGCTGCGCATCGACCCCCAGCTCGAACTCCAGACCCGCTCGGCGCAGCGCGCCCAGGCTGTAATAGCCCAGCCGGTACGGGCTGCTGGCGCGACCTTGCGGTCGCGTCGAAAGTTTCGCTGGCGCGAACTTCTACGGGCGCAGGCTCCTAGACGAGCCGCGGTTCCAGGAGCTTGCCCTCGGGCAAGAGGTGCCGGACGATCTCGACGCTCCAGGGCTCGCAGATCCGACCGTTGTCGATATCGGTCACAAGCTGATGCGGCGCGACGAAGCTCCCGCTCAGTGACGTTCCCCGGCGCTCGAAGAATTCCGTTGCGCTCAGAGCGATGGCGACGTCGTCGGTTTGCGCTCGCCACTCGTAGACTATGGCCACGTGGCGCCGCGTCCTGTCGCCATCTCGGCCGCGGACCCAGACGGCGCCGCGCAGCTCCAGTTCCGAGGGCTCGACGCTGACGCGGAGTTCCTCCTGCAGCTCGCGGACCGCGCCCCGTCCGATGGATGGACCGTTGGCGCCATCCTCCCGCCTGACGTGACCGCCGGCCCAGATCACGATCTTGCCGTGGAGCGGACTGTCCCTACGCTGCTCTCTACGCTTCAGTCGCAGAAGGTCTCCGCTCCGTTTGCGCACCACCACCGGCAGGGCCTGGACGTGCGTCAGGTCGGATTCCACGCTCTCGCGGCTCTTGAACGTGCCCTTGCTTGTGAACAGATCGACCAGTTCCTGCGCCGCTGTACCGCCGATCCATGTCGTCTCACCGAAGAGCGGTGCCACCGTGTCCGCGGGAAGAGACAGTATCTCTTCTTCGAGTTGCTCCTCGATCACCACTTGTGTTTTCGGCCCCATGCCCGCCCGGCCCCCCGTCCGTCGGTCGCTCACGCCAGCCCCGCCTCGCGGAGCAGGAAGGCGTACTGCAGCGCCGTCTCGCGGTAGCGGCGGTAGCGGCCGGAGACGCCGCCGTGGCCGGCGTCCATGTGGGTCTTGAGGAGCAGCGGGCGGGCATCGGTCTTCAGGGCCCGCAGCTTGGCGACCCACTTCGCGGGCTCCCAGTACTGCACCTGCGAGTCGTGCAGCCCGGCGAGCACGAGCAGGGCGGGATAGGCCCGGGCCGCGACGTTGTCGTAGGGCGAGTAGCCGAGGATGTCGTCGAACGCGGCTCGTTCGTGGGGATTGCCCCACTCGTCGTACTCGCCGGTGGTCAGGGGAATGGTGTCGTCGAGCATGGTGGTCACCACGTCGACGAACGGGACCTGGGCCACGGCGCCGGCGAAGAGGTCGGGGCGCATGTTCACCACCGCGCCCATCAGCAACCCGCCGGCGCTGCCGCCCATGGCGTAGAGGCGCTCCGGACTCGTGAAGCGCTCGCGGACGAGGTGCTCGGCGCAGGCGATGAAGTCGGTGAACGTGTTGCGCTTGCGGCGCAGCCGGCCGTCGTCGTACCAGTGCCGGCCGAGCTCCTGCCCCCCGCGCACGTGGGCGATCGCGAAGCGGAAGCCGCGGTCGAGGAGGCTCAGACGCGCGGAGTTGAATGCGGGGTCCATGGAGATGCCGTACGCCCCGTAGCCGTACAGCAGCAGGGGGCTCGTCCCGTCGCGCGGCGCGCCGGCCCGCGCGACGACGGAGATCGGCACCTGCCGGCCGTCCGGCGCGGTCGCGAGCACCCGCTCGGCCGCGTAGTGCGCGGGGTCGAATCCGCCCAGCACCTCCTCGCGCTTCAGCAGGGTGCGCGAGCGCGCGTCGAGGTCGTAGTCGTAGACCGACAGCGGCGTGGTCAGCGATTCGTACCCGAACCGCAGCAGGCGGGTGTCGGCCTCGCGGTTGACCGATACGTGCACGTCGTAGACCGGCTCGTCGAAGGCGACGTCGTGCGCGCCGTCTCCCGACCACGGGCGCACGTGGAGGCGGATCAGGCCGGCGCACCGCTCCTGCAACACGAGATGGTCGCGGAAAAGCGCGAACGATTCAAGGAAAACGTCCTCGCGGTGCGGCACCACCACCGCCCATTGGTCCGGCGCGGTCCCCCCGGCCTGGGTCTCCATCAGCCGGAAGTTGCGGGCGCGGTGGTTGGTGCGGACGTAGAACCGGTCGCGATAGTGGTCGACGTCGTACTCGTGGTCGCGCTCGCGCGGCCAGAACACCTCGAACGCGCCGTCGGGCCGGTCCGCGTCGAGAACCCGGTACTCGCTGGACACGGTCTGATACGACGCGATCAGCAGATACCGCCTCGACCGACTCCCGTGCACCTCGCAGTTGAACGTCTCGTCCGCCTCCTCGTAGACCAGGACATCCTCGGCCTGCGCGGTGCCCAGCGTGTGACGGTAGACCTGATGCCAGCGCAGGGTGTCGGGATGCTGGCGCGTGTAGAAGATCGTCCGGTTGTCGTTGGCCCAGACGAGGTTGCTGGTCACCCCCGTCAACTCGTCGTCGAGCAGTGCGCCGCCCGACAGTTCCCTGACCCGGATGGTGTGGATGCGGCGCCCCTCGACGTCGATCGCATAGGCGAGCAGCCGCCCGTCGGGACTGGCCTCGAGCGCCGACACCTGGCAGAAGTCGTGGCCCTCGGCGAGGGCGTTGACGTCGAGCAGAATCTCCTCCCCGCCGACCGTCGTTCGGGCCTCAACCGGCGTCAGGCCGTCAGCCGTCGCCGGCACGTCAAACGCCGCTGGCGCCGCTGGCGCGGCAGCCGTCGCTGACGCGTCAACCGCCGATGGCGCAGCAGCCGCCGCCGGCGCCTCAACCGCAGCTGGCGCAGCAGCCGTGGCTGACACGTCAAACGCCGCTGGCGCGTCGACCGCCGCCCGCGCAGCAACCGCCGCCCGCGCGTCCGCCGGCCGCCGGCAGTGGATGGGGTACTCGCGCCCGTCCTCGTAGCGGGTGTAGTAGAGGTGCGCCCCCTCCCGGTACGGCACGGACATGTCGGTCTGCTTGATGCGCCCCTTGATCTCCGCGAACAGAGTCTCCTGCAGCGCCTCGGTCGGCGCCATCACCGCGCGGGTGTAGGCATTCTCGGCCTCGAGATACGCGGTTACCGCGGGCTCGCCGCGGTCGCGCAGCCAGTGGTAGTCGTCGATACGCACCACGCCGTGCGCCTCGTGGTGCACAGGGGAGACCCGCGCCCGCGGCGGCGAGAGCCCCGCCGTGGACAGCGGCGTCGGCGAGGACGGCCCCGCCGTGGACGGCGGCGGCGGGGAGGACGGCCCGGCCGCCGTCACGGCGTCTTCACCGGCGGGGCGGGCCGCGTGGGCAGGGGCCGCGGGTCTTCCCGAATCATGCGGACGATCTCCTCGATGGCCCGCTCGAGCTGCGGGTCGCCGCCCGCGATGACCGACTTCGGATCGTTCTCGACCTCGATGTCGGGCTCGACGCCGTGTCCCTCTATCACCCAGCTCCCATCCCGGCCGGCGGTGCCGAACTCGGGCACGTTGACGCTGCCGCCGTCGATGAGGGGACCGCGGTTGGTGATGCCGATCACGCCGCCCCAGGACCGCTTGCCGATGACCGGTCCCAGACCCGCCTCCTTGAACCGGGAGGGAAAGATGTCGCCGTCCGAGGCGGAGTCCTCGTCGAGGATGCACACGAGGTGGCCGGTGAACACCGTCGTGGGATAGGTGTCGACGCTCTCCACGGTGCGGGAGAAGCTGGTGCCGAGGAGCTCGCGGCTCAGGCGCTGGATGAGCATCGCCGACACGTTGCCTCCCCCGTTGCCGCGGACGTCGATGATCAGGCCGTCCTTCCGGATCTGGCCGTAGAAGTACTTGATGAACTCCTGGATGCCGGCGACCCCCATGTCGGGGATGTGCATGTAGCCGACCCGCCCGTCCGTCGCCGCGTCGACCTTCATCCGGTTCTCGGTCACCTCGGCGAGGTACCGCAGGTTGGTCTCGCTCGTGATGGGTCGGATGGTCACCTCGCGGGCGGCGCCGTCGGCGGCGGGGAACGCCGGCGCGGCGCTCAGGGTCAGCCGCACCGGCCGGTCCGCCTTGTGCCGCAGCAGGCGGTAGGGGTTGTCGCCGGCCGCCAGCTCCTCGCCGTCAATGGCCAACACGTAGTCGCCCGTACGGGCGTCCACCCCCACCTCCGTCAGGGGCGCCCGGTAGCGCGGCTCCTCGTTGTGCCCCTCGAAGATCTCGGCGAGGCGGTAGCGCCCGGCGTCGCGGTCGAGCTCGAACACCGCCCCCGGCAGGGCGACCGCGGGCCGCTCCGGGGTCTCCCAGTCGCCGCCGGCGATGTAGGCGTGGCTGACGTTCAGCTCGGCCACCATCTCGCCGATCACGTAGTTCAGGTCCGACCGGTGGCCGACGTGCTCGAGCCAGGGGCGGTACTGCTCGCGCAGGGCCGCCCAGTCGTAGCCGTGCATGTTGTCGACGTAGAAGAAGTCGCGGAACCGGCGCCACACCTCGTCGAAGATCTGCGCCCACTCCTCGGCCGGCACCCGGTCCACCATCAGCCCGGCCGTCGAGATGGTCTGCGGGTCGCCCTGACCCGACGCGGCGTGCAGCTCGTAGCGCCCGCCCGTGGGGACGAGCACCTTCTCCCGGTCGCCGGACACCGCGTAGCCGCCGGCGTTCGCAGCCAGCGTCTCGGTCTCCCGGTCCTCGAACGAGAAGGTCCGGACCTCGGTCGGCACGTCGCCGCCGCGCCCGTAGAACTGCGCGCCGGTCCGGATGAAGAACACCCGGTCGTTGCCGGCGCTCAGCCCCACGTAGTTGTCGAAGTCGACGGGCAGCCGCACCACCCGCCGGTCCAGGCCGTCGAAGTCGATGCGGATCGGCTCTTCGTCCTCGCCGTTCTCCGACGCATCGTCATCGCCGCCGTCCTCCGCGGCCTCGTCCTCCGCGTCCCCGTCCTCCGCGTCTCCGTCCTCGTCCTCCACCGTCACCTCGTCGCTCTCCGGCGGTAGCGGATGGGGCACGTCCGTGCGCAGGGCCAGCGCGTAGATGCCGGTCTCGCGGTCGACGAGATAGTTCCATTCGAACGACCCGAGCTGGGGCGTGAACGAGCGGTCGGACAGGTAGTAGAGATACTCGCCGTCCGGGTCCCACGCCGGGTTCCACTCGTGGAACAGGTCGCCCGTCACCTGCCGCAGCACCCCGTCGTCATGCGCCCAGACGTGGATCGAGCTGAAGCCGGTCTCGCCGGTGAGCGAGAACGCGAGGTAGCCGCCCCGCGGGGACCAGACGTAGTCCTGCACCTGCCCGTTCGCCTCGTCGGCGACCAGGGTCGTCTCGCGCGACTCCACGTCGAGGACGTAGAGCCTGCCGTCCTTGTCGCTGAACGCGAGATGATCCCCGTCCGGCGACCACGCCGGCGCGTAGCGCATCGCCTCGCCGCCGTCCGTCAGCTGCTCCGGGGGACCGGATCCGTCCTGGGCCACGACGTAGATCTCGTCCTCGCCGTCGCGGTCCGAGACGAACGCGATGCGGGCGCCGTCCGGCGACCAGCGCGCCCACTTGTCGTGGGCGTCCGAGCTCCGCGTGAGGTTGCGGGTCGGGCCGTTCTCGATCGGCGCCGTGAAGACGTCGCCGCGCGCCACGAAGAGGGCGCGCTCGCCCTTGGGACTGAGCTCGAAGTCCTCGATCTGCCCCGCCGCCGACACCCGCGCCGGCCTCGCCGCGACCCCGTCGTCCGGCACCGCGATGGGGATCGGCCGGGACTCTCCGCTGTCGATGGTGAACAGATGCAGCTCGCCGTTCATCTCGTAGACGATCTGGTTCCGGCCGTCATCACCGGGCCACCGCACGTCCCACAAGGTGCTGTCCGTGAGCTGGGCGATCTCGCTGGTGCCGAGGTCGAAGGCGTACAGGTTCAGGGTGCCTTCGCGGTCGGACGTGAAGTAGATCGCGTCGCCGATCCACATCGGGTCGCGGTCGGCCCGCGGATGGTCGGTGACCCGCTCGACGTCGTGGGTCTCGCGGTCGAACACGTACAGCTCCTGCGCCCAGCCCCCTTCGTACCGCTTCCAGGTGCGGAAGTCGCGGAACAGCGGCGAGTACACGACTCGCGTGCCGTCCGGGGAGAGATCGCCC
This sequence comes from Vicinamibacterales bacterium, assembly GCA_965206705.1. GTDB lineage: Bacteria > Acidobacteriota > Vicinamibacteria > Vicinamibacterales > UBA8438 > JAJEEA01. Next base: position 1,220,603 of record CBDBKJ010000006.1, read on the forward strand.
GCCCCCGACTCGGGCATGGGCAGCGGCACCGGGAGCCCCCCGTCGATCGAGGCGAGGAACAGGCGGCTGTCCGACAGGTCGGTGCTGTAGCGCAGCGACCGGAACAGCACCGACCGGCCGTCAGGGGTCCAGTCGTAGACCTGGTTGTCGTAGCCCCAGCGCGGGGCCAGCGGCCCGCGGGCCGGATACCATGTCAACTGCCGGGGCACGCCCCCGGCCGCGGGGACCACGTAGACCTGCTCGTCGCCGTCGTACTGCCCGGTGAACGCAATCCACCGGCCGTCGGGCGAGAACTTCGGAAAGACCTCCAGCCCCGGATGGGCGGTCAGCCGCGTGGCCGTGCCGCCCGCGGCGGGCGCCGTCCACAGGTCTCCCGCGTACACGAACACGACGCGGTCCCCGTGCACGTCGGGAAACCGCAACAGCCGGGTCTGGGACTCGGCCGGCGCGGCCGTCGCGACCAGCACTGCCAATGCCAGCAGATATCGAACTGCGCTCATGAACCCTCTCCAGGCGTCCCGGCCTTCCGCGCCGGCCGCCCAACCCCGAAATCATCGCCTGCGGCTCTCGCCCCCGCCTTGCGGCGGTGCCGCCGGAACCGCCCCCTCCCGAGAGCCCGCCCCCCCCTTCAGCGCAGATTCCCGGCTTCCTCCGCCGGAGTGCGCTCGCCCGCCCCGCCTGCCCCGTCCCGGCCCCGCAATCGTCGCTTTGCGGCGCGCCGCCGCCCCGACAATGCGGCCAGGGAGTCGGCGCCTCCTCCAAAGGCCGCGTTCCGCGGCACCGCTTCCTACTCGGATCGCAAGGACGCCAGCAGGGGCGACCGAACCGCGGCGGCGGTGGCGGCGAGGGAGGAGACGAGACCGGCCGCCGCCACCGCGAGCAGCATCCCGCCCAGCGAGACCACCGGGAACTGACCGCCCCGCTCGATCCACGCCGGGGCGATCGCCACGAGGGCGCAGATGGTCCCGATGCCCAGGCCGCCGAACAGCAGCAGGCCGTTCTCGACCAGCACCATCAACGAGACGTGCCGGGTGTCGTAGCCGACGGCGCGCAGCAGGGCCAGCTCGCGCCGCCGCTCCAGCACGTTGCGCAGCAACACCGCACCCAGCCCCAGGGTCCCCAGCAGCAGGCCGAGGGCCCCGAGGGTCTGGAACGTGGCGAGATACGTGTTGTTGACCCGGTGGAAGGCGGCCAGGCGCTCGGCCGTCGAGGTGACGTCGAACCCGTAGTCGGAGAGCCGGTCCTCGAGGGCCGCGGTCGCCTCCGCGGTCCGGTCCGCGGGCGCGTCGACGAGGAAGAACCGGTATCCGTCGTGCTCGGGGAACAGCCGCACGAAGGCCGCCTCGCCGACGATCAGCTCGCGCTGAAAGATGCTGTCGGTCAGGGCCGCGACGATCCGCAGCCGGACCGGGTTGTCGCTGTCGCGGTTCAGCACGAAGTCGTCGCCCACCGACAGGTGCAGCGCGTAGGCGAGCGACGTGGCGTCGGCGATGGCGGGAACCGCCCCGTCGTCGAAGACCCGATCCAGGAGCAGCCACGGGTTGGCGGCCTCCGCCTCGGTCTCGGCCAGCGTGGCCCCGAACCGGAAGCGCCCCTCGGCCAGGAACGCGGTCTCGGGCGCGAGCACCCGCGGGTCCTTCGCCTGGTAGAGGTTGAGGCAGCTCGCGTCCTCGCCCGGCCGCAGGCGAAACCGCGCGTAGGACACGCCCCCGAAGATCTCGTCGTCGAACGACGATACGCCCAGCTCTTCCCGCTCGTCCTCCGAGCCCAGGTCGCCCACGATCGGAAGCAAGGACTCGGCGAGTAACGGATAGCCGCCGGTTCCCGACGACCGGTCGCCCACGTCCCCCCCGCCCTCCAGGTGGAACGCGTCGACGGCCACGATGATGAACGAGGCGAATGCGATGAGGGTGATGCACAGGACGGACCGGCCGGGCCGGGCCGTGGTGTTGCGCAGTCCGACCCGGGAGACGGTCCACGTCGACGGCGCCGCGACGCCGGCCGGCGCCTGCCGTCCCAGCCACGACCACGCCAGGGTGAGCAGCGACGCCAGCAGCAGCATGCCCGCCCCGAAGAAGCCCGCGGTGTCGCCCACGACCCCGGCCAGGGTCGCCGCGAGCACCACCCCCCCGAGCAGTCCGAGACCGGCGGGAGCCTGGCGCGCGGCGGCGGCGGCGCGCGACGGCGGCGCGCCCTCCGATTCGCCCGGCCGGCCGGGTCCGGACGGCAGCACCCCGTGGATGAGCGCGCGCGGCGTCGCCCGGGCCACCATGCGCAGGCTCCAGGCGATGGACACCACCGCCGCGACCATGCCGCCGCCGATGCCCCCGGCGAGGGCCAGCGGCGAGACGTGCAGCACCAGCAGGGTGGTGCCGACCGCGTCCACCCACCACGTGCGCAGCCCCCACATGATCAGCTCGGCGTAGGCCACCGCGCCGGCCGCCCCGAGGAGGCCGCCGGCCAGGGACAGCGCCGCCGACTCGGCCCAGAACAGCCGCCGCACCCCGCGCTCGTCGAAGCCGAGGGCGCGCAGGGCGCCGATCTCGCGCAGGCGCTGCTCGACCCCGAGGCGGAAGAAGAGACTGGCCAGCAGGAGGGCGGACACCACCAGGAAGAAGCTGAAATAGGTGAAGTACTCGCCGAAGTCGGTCACCCCGGCCGACGCCTCGAGGGCGAGCTCGCGGGCCGGATAGACGACGAACCCGGCCGCGAGGGGGTCGAGCCGGGACCGGAGCACGTCGCGGAACTCCGCCGCCGCGAGGTCCGAAGCCCCGTCCGGGGGAACGACGCGCAGGGAGGTCACCTGTCCCCAGCGCGACCCCCACAGCCGCTGGCCGTCCTCGAGCTCGATGAACGCCTTCGACGCGGTCCGGTACTCGTCCCAGTAGTCCTCGTCCTTCTGGCGTACCAGACCGAGGTCGATCGGGAACGGTGGGTCCCAGTCGGACAGATCCGTCGCCTCGGTGATCCCGGGGTACTCCGGCGCAAGGTCCTGGTCGACGGCCAGCCCCTCCATCGGCACCACCCCCGCCACCCGGAACTCGGCCTCGTCGGTGATCAGGGCGCCCGCATCCTCCCACAGGAAGTACTGCAGGGTCACCGCGTCGCCGGGCGACGCCTCCAGATCGTCGGCGGTCCAGGCATTCAGCCAGATCGGCGGCGCTTCGCCGGCCGGCCCGGCCGTAGCGGCGGGGGGCGGCGGCGCTCCCGCGGTGGCTGCCGCGGACGGCGCGACGCCCAGCCGCGCCGGATCCAGCGCGGTCACCAGCGAGTAGGGCGTGACCCGGTCCCCACGCCGGATCTCGTTGGCGAGATAGGTCAGAATCGGCTGCTCGGCCATGCCGCCGTCAGCGGCCGCGGCGCGCACGGCGGCGACGACGTCGTCGCCCAGCAGTCCCGCCGTCGACTCCACCGCCAGCGCGGCCGGTCCCGGAAGCGCCCGCACCCGCAGCCCGAGGTCGGTCAGCCGGGTGGTGGCCCGCAGGGCCGCCTCGAGACGGACCACCGCCGACGAGCCCGCCGACGCGTCCGCGCCCACACCGGCGAGCAGCAGGGTGTTGGCCTCGCGGTCGAGCTCCAGATCGCGCTGCATGCGCGGGAGATTGACGAACACCGCGCGCGAGAACCCCTGCTGAGGCCGGAACGAGAACTCCCCCAGCTCGACCGGGGCGAGCACCGCCCGGATGCTCAGCCGCATCGTGCGCCCCAGATCGTCGCGGCGCCCGTGCAGCGAGCTGACGGGGATGGCCGAGGGCTTCTGCACCCGGACGAGCAGCGTGTCCTCCTCCGCCGCCCCGAGCTCGCGGGCGAGACCGCCGCTCACCAGCACCTCGCCGGCCTCGGGCCCGAGCCCGCCGTCGAGCCCGTGAAAAGCCCAGAACCGCTCGTCCACCCCGTACACCTGGATGCCGCCGGCGCGGCTTCGGCTCTCCTGATGGGTGACGAAGCCTTCGAGCGCGATCATCGGCGCGGCCCTGGGCGCCGCTGTCGGCGCCGCATCGGCGCCGGCGCGACCCAGCGCGTCGGAGGCCAGCAGCTCCTCGGCCAGCGCCTCGCGGAAGAAGGCCCCCGCGGTCACCACGTGGTCGACGCGCCCGAGCCGCTCGAGAGCGAGGTCGCGCAGGCTCGCCCGGACCGACGTCCCCACCAGGAACGCCCCCGCGAGCACCGACACCGCCACCCCGACGCCGGCGACCACCGCGAGGTTGATCCGCCAGAAGTGGGTCAGACTCCGGAGCAGCAGGGTGGTGGAGGTCATGGTCGATCGCTCCCCGTCGTCTCGTCGCCGTCCGCGCTCGGCTCGTCGCCGTCCACGCGCGGCTCGTCGGCATCCACGCGCGGCTCGCCGCCGTCCGAGCGCTCCTCGTCGCCGTCGACGCGCTTCAGCCCCAGGCCCTCGAGCCGGTAGCGGATGGGACACCTGGCCGCCAGCTCGACGTTGTGGGTCACGACCACCAGCACCGTCTCCTGCCGCCCGTGCAGGTCGAACAGCATGTCGGCCACGACCTCGCCGGCGGCGCGGTCGAGATTGCCGGTGGGCTCGTCGCACAGCAGCAGCGGCGGCCGGCGGATCAGGGCGCGCGCCAGGGCGACGCGCTGCCGCTCCCCGCCGGAGAGCTCCGCCGGACGATGATCGATCCGGTCGGCGAGGCCGGCCCGCTCCAACAGCTCGCGGGCGCGGTCTCTCGCCCCGTCCACCGCGTCCCCCACCAGGGTCGGGACCAGCACGTTCTCGAGCACCGTGCACTGCGGCAGCAGCAGATGGTCCTGGAAGACGAAGCCGACCCGGCGGTTTCGGAAAGCGGCGAGAGCGGCGGGGGCGAGGGTGAACGGGTCGACGCCGTCCAGGGTGACGGTGCCCGCACTGGGCGGTTCGAGCGCGCCCAGCACGTAGAGCAGAGTGCTCTTGCCGCTGCCGGAGGGCCCCACGATGGAGGCCGCCTCACCGGAATGCAGGGTGAGATCGACGCCGGAGAGGATGTCGAGCACGCCCCGCGGCGTCGGATACGACTTCGCGAGGCCGGTGACTTCGAGCACTGGAACCCTCCAACCCGGCTACGACGCCTGCTGGAACGCCCGGGGACGGAACAGAAAGTCCACGATGTTCCCCTCGTGCGGCTGCAGCCAGTTCAGCCGGGTCGTCGGGACCGGCCCGAGGTTGAGGCGGTCGATGTTGCGGGCATCGAGCAGCGCGCGCGCGAATGCCGGATCCTCGGTCACGCCGGTCCCCACGAGGGTCGTCCCGATCGCCCCGATCATCTTGTCCTGCGGGCACTCGACGACGGTGACGAAGGGGTACATGTACTCCTTCTTGGCCATCGCGGCGGCGGGCGAGCTGCAGTGCACGACGGTGGGACGGATGTAGTCGCAACGCTCCATCGAGACGAGGCGCCCGCCGTCCTGATACCGGGCCGACACCTCCTCCACCCCGTCTTCCTTCAGGGCGTTGTCGATGTCCGCGGAGATCGCCGGCGCCTGACCCGGCACCGTGAAGGCGGCCAGCTCTGCCTTCGGATCGTCGGGAGGCAACGGCGCCATCGGACCGATCCGCTCGGCGATGGCCTCGGCGATCTCGCGGGTATGCCGGGGCGCCCAGATTCCCGAGCAGTTGATGCAGCCGCGGCCGCTGTTGATCGCCACGCTCTCGACCATCACGTCGAGATACTGCTCCCAGTCGTCGACCTTGTCCTCACCGAGGAGGATCTTGCTGAAACCGGGGCCGTGCACCTGGACGCCGGGGTTGGCGGCGTACTGATCGACGGTCGCGGTGCCGCCGAAGATCAGGCTCCGGGGCGAGTTGTTCAGCACCGCCGCGCCGACCTCGCCGAGACCCGGATACAGGGCAATCGCCTCGCGCGGCACCCCCGCCTCGAAGAACGCCTGGGCCATCCGCCAGGGAGTCCACGGCTCCTGCGGCCCCGGCTTGAGCACCAACCCGATCTGCAAGGGGATGATCGGCAGCCACAGGCTGTGCACCCCGGGCGAGTTCGACGGCAGCACCATGCCGACCACCGGCGTGGTCGCCTGGTAGCTGCGCATCACGCCGTCCTCTTCCCCGTAGCCGCGGGTCAGAATGCCGTAGTCCAGCCGGCGGGTCAGCGACCGCAGGACATCGTCGAGATGACTCAGCACGTACTCGAGCTTGCCCATGTTCATGCGGCACAGATGCTCGGGCAGCCCGGTCGTGGCCGACTGCTGGCGCACGAAGTCGTCGGGGGTCTGGACGCCGTCCCCCAGCGGCAGGTCCGCCGACTTGAAGAGCTCGCCGCCCTTCTTGACCATCGCCAGCAGGTCGTCGCACGGAATCTCCCGCAGCGCGTCGCGCGCCCGGCTCGCCCCCTTGCGCAGGTCCCGGGCGACGATGCCGGGGTTGGCCTGACTGACCTCGGCCACCGGCTCGCCGGTCAGGAAATGCTGGACCCTGGCCAGCTCGAGGCTCTTGTACTCCTGTCCCCAACGCAGAATCGGAAAGTGGATCACGCTAGTAGACTCCCACGGTCGTGGCTGACGCCAACCGGCTGAAAGGGCGCACCCCGCTCACCCCGTCCCACGGAAACTGTTCGCACGGCGGCTCCCGTTCGCCCTCGTCGCGCTCCTGGAAGCGCGGCACGAAGAACTCCCTCGTCAGCGTGGTCAACATCACCCGGCCCGTCTCGCCGTACCCGACCACGCGATCCCCGTCGTCCGGGTCCACGACCTGCAGGACCGCCCGCGGCTGCGGCGCATGATAGGTGATCTTGTAGCCGTTCTCCAGACCGCTCGGCGGACTGGCGGCCAGCCCCATCAGGGTGTTGCCGTAGGTCGGCGTCATGTAGATGCCGTCGAGGAGCTCCTCGTGGGCGAAGCGGTTCCACTGGGGCGTGAACTCCGTGCCGCCGGCGAAGATGCCGGTGATGCCGGTCTCCTTCAGGCTCGACCCGTCCGCCTCCAGCCGATTGGCCAGCGACTCGAGCAGCTTGGGCGTGGCGAACAGGCACTTGATGTCGTGACCGGCCGACAGCACCGTGATCGCCTGGTCGATCACGTGGTCCTGATAGGCCTTGAGGTGCTCCATCCAGCCCTTCTTGATGAGCTTGATGACCCACCGGGGATCGAGGTCCACGCAGAAGCAGATGCCGCCCCGATGCTGGGCCAGATGCTCGACGGCCAGCCGCAACCGCCGGGGGCCGCTCGGCCCCAGCATGAGCCAGTTGCTCCCCCGGGGAAAGTGCTCGTCGGGCAGGGTGTCGGAGAAGAGCTCGTAGTCGGTACGAAAATCCTCCTGGGCCACCCGGCTCTTGGGGATCCCGGTGGTGCCGCCGGTCTCGAACACGAACGTCGGACGATCCGCGTAGGCCTTGGGCACCCAGCGGCGGACCGGCCCGCCCCGCAGCTTCTCGTCTTCGAAGTGCGGGAACTTCGTCAGATCGTCGAAGCCCTGGACCTCACCGCGCGGATCCCACCCCGCCTGCCGCGCCCAGTCGAGCCAGAACGGGCACCCGGTGTCGGGATTGAAGTGCCACTCGATGATCTCCCGCACCCAGGCATCGAGGGCAGTCCTGGCCTGGGCGGCCCTAGTCTCGGCAGTACCATTCTCCGTAGTCATGAACCGACGATTTTACACCAGTAGTCTGCGCCGTAGAACGGTGCAGACTACTGGCAGGGTTGGTTGGGCGGCAATCGGAGCCGCAGGCGACGATTTCCGGGCCAGGAGTCCGCGCCGTAGAACGGCGCCACCTGGATGCCCCGGTGCGAGTGTGCGGCGAGGGCCCGGGCCCGCAAGCGAACGGAGCAGATGAATGGGACGTCTCGAACGGATCTGGGTCAAGCGGTTCCATCGCGGTCCGATGGACCCCGCCGGCGCCGCCGACGTCCGGCGCGGCGCCGGCATCGTCGGCAGCGCGAACCAGGGGGGCTGGCGGCAGGTCACGATCATCGCGGCCGCCGACTGGGATCGGATCGTCGAGGCGCTCGGCGCGGCGGTCGATCCCGGGGCCAGGCGCGCGAACCTGCTCGTCAGCGGCATCGCGCTCGCGCACAGCCGCAACCGGGTCCTGCAGGTGGGCGGCTGCCGGCTGCGGGTGCGCGGCGAGACCCGGCCGTGCGAACGGATGGACGAGGCCGAGCCGGGGCTGCGCGCCGCCCTCGACCCCGAATGGCGCGGAGGCGTCTTCGCCGAGGTCCTCGATGACGGCCGCATCGCCGTCGGCGACGCCGTCGCCTGGACGGAACCCACCCCGTGAGGCGGGAGCCGCGGTCAGACCGACTCGAGCCGATCCGACTTGGCCGCGAAGACGAAGTCGCTCTCGGTCAGGCCGTCGATCTTGTGGGTCCAGATGGTGACCGTGGCCCGGCCCCACGCCAGGAGGATGTCCGGGTGGTGGCCCTGCTCTTCGGCCAGCTCGCCGACCCGCACGGTGAAGTCCAGGGCTCGGCGGAAGTCCTCGAAGCGGTAGGTCTTCTCGAGGTGGTGGCCCTCGACGACCTCCCAACCGCCGCCCAGCTGCTGCCGGTACCTGTTCAGATCCTCCCCGGCCAGGGGCGGCACCCCGCCCCGGCAGGGCACGCACTGTTTCGACGCCAGATCATCCATGGCCTTGTCCCTCGATCCCGGTCGTTCCGGCCGGGCGCACCGCGACTCGCGCACCCGATAGTCTATAGTGGGTTGAAACACAGTCCGCAGGAGCCTGCGGCGAAACCGCGGGCCGCCCGAGGCCAGACGCCCGCATAGCCAGGCGCCTGCGCGACCGTAGGGTCGCGCGACGAGGGCGCCGGTCGGGCATGGGCAACCGGGGAGCGACGCAGTCCGCGCGGGATGCGTCGCCGGTCGCATGCCGCGGGGCTCTCGCCACGGACTCCCAGCAGCCCCGGAGGGCATCGATGGCCGACCAGACACAGAATTTCGACAACCATGCGCGATTCGTACCGGCGTTCCACTACGTCGCCGCCCCCATCCTGCTGATCAACCTGGGCTGGGCGGTCTCGCACCTCGGCGCTCTGTCGTTCCAGGCGGTGCTCGACGTGCTCGTGGCCATCGCCCTCGTCATCGTGTTCCTCTACGCGCGGGTTTTCGCACTCAAGGCGCAGGACCGCGTGATCCGCCTCGAAATGCGCCTCCGCATGCGCGAGCTGCTGCCCGACGACCTGCAGGGCCGGATCGACGAGTTCACGCCGACGCAGATGGTGGGCCTGCGGTTCGCCGGCGACGGCGAGCTGCCGGACCTCGCCCGCAAGGTGCTGGACGAGAACATCGCCGCGGCGACCCCGATCAAGAAGCTGATTGCCGACTGGCAGGGGGACTATTACCGCGTCTAGGGCTCTTTCCTCGAATAAAGGTGAAACACGCGGGCCGGTTGCACCGTAGAACAAGACGACGGGTTCGCCCGGCCACTGCTCCCGAGATCCGCCGGGTTGGGCTGCCGTGCAGAGAGTGCGCACGCGCATCCGGCGGCTCGACGGCGGTCGCCGCGCCGATATCGGTGCGAGTACCACGGAAAGGGAACAACCATGAAGGGCGGGATCGCCTGGTTCGCTCGCAATCCGGTCGCCGCAAACCTGATGATGATCTTCATCATCGTGAGCGGCGTGATCGCCACCTCGTCGGTCAAGGAAGAGATCTTCCCGGAGATCGAGCTCGACCGCGTCAGCATTCAGATCCCCTACCTCGGCGCCGCGCCGGAAGAAGTCGAGGCCGGGGTCGTGATCCGCGTCGAGGAGGCGATTCAGGGCGTCGACGGCATCAAGGAGATCCAGTCGACGGCGTCGGAGGGCAACGCCTCGGTCATGGTCGAGCTCGAGCTCGGCGCCGACGCCCGCCGGGTGGTCGAGGAGATCAAGAACCAGGTCGATTCGATCACCACGTTCCCGATCGAGACCGAGCAGCCCATCATCCGCGAGATGATCGCGCGGAACCAGGTCACCGACATCTCCATTTCGGGCGCCACCGACGTCTTCACCCTGAAGGCGATTGCCGAACAGGTGCGCGACGAGCTGTCCGTTCTGCCCGAGATCACCCAGGTCGACATCGTGAGCGCCCCGCCCTACGAGATCTCCATCGAGGTCTCGGAAGTGGCGCTGCGGCGTCACGGGATGACCTTCGATCGGGTCGCCGACGCGGTGCGCCGGTCGTCGCTCGACCTGCCCGGCGGCTCGGTACGCACCGACGGCGGCGAGATTCTGCTGCGGACCATCGGCCAGGCCTACCGCGGCGACGAGTACGAAGACCTCGTGCTCTGGACCCGCGCCGACGGCACGCGCCTGCGGCTCGGCGACGTGGCGACGGTGGTCGACGGCTTCGCCGAGACGGATCAGGAGGCCCGCTTCGACTACGACACCACGGTGATGGTGTCGGTCTTCCGCACCGGCGACCAGAGCGCCCTCGACATCGCGGCCGCGGTGCACCGCTATATCGAGGACGCGCAGGCACGGGTTCCCGAGGGCATCTCGCTGACGATCTGGCAGGACCAGGCCGAGATCCTGAACGATCGGCTGACGCTGATGGTGCGCAACGGCGCCACCGGGTTCGTGCTCGTCTTCATCGTGCTCGCGCTCTTTCTCCAGTTGCGGCTGGCGTTCTGGGTCAGCCTGGGCATCCCCATCTCGTTCCTCGGAGCGATCGCGCTGATGCCGGCGCTCGACGTCTCGGCCAACGTCATCTCCCTGTTCGCGTTCATCCTGGTGCTCGGCATCGTGGTCGACGACGCGATCATCGTGGGCGAGAACATCTTCCGGCATCAGGAGAACCACGGGGACGCGCTGCGGGGCTCCATCGAGGGCGCGCGGGAGATCGCCAAGCCGGTCGTCTTCGCGGTTCTGACGACGGTGGCGGCGTTCATGCCGCTGATGTTCGTGCCGGGCATGATGGGGAAGATCTTCCGGGTCATTCCCCTCGTCGTCATTCCCTGTCTGCTCTTCTCGCTGGTCGAGTCGCTCGGCATCCTGCCCGCCCATCTCGCCCACATGCGCCAGCGCCGCACATCCAGCCCGTGGCACCGGTTCCAGCAGTTCTTCGCCAACGGGCTCAAGGTCTTCGTCCGGCAGGTCTATCAGCCTCTGCTCGAGTCCGCGCTCCGCTGGCGGTACGTCACCGCCGCCATCGGGCTCTCGTTTCTGATTCTGACCGGCGGCATGGTGCTTGGCGGCTGGACCAACTTCCACTTCTTCCCGTCGATCGAGGCCGATTTCATGGCGGCATCGCTCACCATGCCGCAGGGCACCCCGGTCGACCGGACGTCGGAGGCGGTCCAGAAGCTCGAGACGGGCGCGGAACGCCTGCGCGCCCGGTTGGAGCAGGAAACCGGGATGGACTACTTCCGGCACGTCTCGGCGGCGGTCGGCGACCAGCCGATGGCGTCGCGCGGCGGCGGACCGATGGGTCCGATGGAGGTCGCCTCCGCCGCGAACCTCGGCGAGGTGACGATCGAGCTCGCCCCGGCGGAGACCCGGGCGTACACCAGCGAGCAGCTCGGCGCCATGTGGCGGGACATGACCGACCCGATCCCGGAAGCGGTCGAGGTCAACTTCGACATGTCGATGATGAGTCCCGGGGACGACGTCGACGTGCAGCTCGCGGGGCCCGACCTCGACCGCCTGCGCGCCGCCGCCGAGGAGGTCAAGCGGCGGCTGGCGGCGTACGCCGGCGTCTACGAGATCTCCGATTCGTTCCGGGCCGGCAAAATGGAGATGCAGCTCGGCATCAAGCCGGCGGCGGAAACGCTCGGCCTGACGTTGCAGGACCTGGGCCGTCAGGTGCGGCAGGCGTTCTACGGCGAGGAAGCCCAGCGGATCCAGCGCGGGCGCGATGACATTCGCGTGATGGTGCGCTATCCCCGGGACGATCGCCGGTCTCTGGGCGACCTGGAGAACATGCGCATCCGCACCCCCGCCGGCGTCGAGGTGCCGTTCAGCCAGGTGGCGCTGGTGGAGCCGGGACGCGGCTTCGCGTCGATCAAGCGGGTCGACCGCAACCGGGCAGTGAACGTGACCGCCTCGGTCGATCCGGCCGTGACGTCGGCCGGCGCGGTCATCGGCGATCTGCGCACGCGCATCCTGCCGGAGGTCCTCGCGAGCTACCCGGGCGTGTTCTACACGTTCGAGGGCGCCCAGGCCGAGCAGGTCGAAGCCGTGGGCGGCCTGCAGCGCGGATTCTTCCTCGCCCTCCTCATGATCTTCGCCCTGCTCGCGGTCCCGCTGCGATCGTACATGCAGCCGCTGATCATCATGGCGGCCATCCCGTTCGGTCTCGTCGGCGCCATCTGGGGACACCTGGTCATGGGGCTCGACGTCACGATGATGTCGATGTTCGGCCTCGTCGCGCTGACCGGCGTCGTCGTCAACGACAGCCTGGTGATGGTCGACTTCATCAACCGCTCTCGTAAGGTCCACGAGGACCTCGGCAGCAAGGTGCGCCAGGCGGGCGGACAGCCCCGCGACGACCACGAGTTCGAGTCGGCCGGCCTCCAGCTCGCTATCCGCGAGGCGGGGAGCAACCGGTTCCGTCCCATCCTCCTCACGTCGCTGACGACCTTCTTCGGCCTCGCCCCGCTGATGCTGGAGCGCAGCATGCAGGCCGCGTTCCTCGTGCCGATGGCGGTCTCGCTGGCCTTCGGGGTGCTGTTCGCGACCTTCATCACCCTGATTCTGGTGCCGACGGCCTACCTGATCCTCGACGACCTGCAGCAGACGATGCGGCGCATGTTCGGAGGGGAAGAGGTGGCAGAACTGCCGGAGGCGCCGCCCCTGACGGACAGCGCGGTGGTGGCGGGCGGCGCCCGGGCGGCCAGAACCGCTGAGGCGGCGTCGTAAACGACGGCGTCATGAAGCGCGGCGATGTGGCCGGGCGCACGCCCGCGGCCCCGTCGTGCGGCCAGATCACTCCCTCGCGATCTCCCTGATCGCGATCTCCCCGGTCCCGATCTCACTCCTCGCGATCTCTTGATCTCGATCGCCGCGATCTCTTGATATAGTGGGCGCCCCATCCCGTCGACATCGACGGTGGAGTGCGCGTGGCGCGCCACACGGGCTCGCGACACGTGCCGAGGAAGGAGCCGCAGTAATGAAGCAGGTCACCGCAATCATCAAGCCGCACATGCTGGACGAGGTTCGTGACACGCTCTCGCGTCTCGGCGTCGCCGGCATGACCACGACCGAGGTCAAGGGGTTCGGCCGCCAGAAGGGTCATACCGAGGTCTACCGCGGGGCCGAGTACTCGGTGGACTTCGTGCCCAAGGTCAAGATCGAGATCGTCGTGGACGACGACCGCCTGGACGCGGTCGTGGACGCCATCAAGACCTCTGCGCGGACGGGCCAGATCGGCGACGGCAAGATCTTCGTGGCCGACATGGGGCAGGCGATCCGCATCCGAACCGGCGAAGTGGGATCCAACGCGCTCTAGCGCGACCCTACGGTCGCGTTGGAAGTTTCGCTGGCGCGAAACTTCTACGTCGCAGGCTCCTGGCAGCCCGTGGTGGAACCCCGCGTTGCACCGGTCCCGCCACGGTACGGCGGCGTCCGACGCGGCCCTGGGGCAGGTAAAGCGTCGAAACGGATTCCCGCGTCACGGACGATGTCTGGAGAAGTGAGGATACGCATGACCTTCAAGTCGAAAGCGATTTTCGTCGCATTGGCCGGCGCATTCGCCGTCACGCTCCCGCGCGCGGCCTGGGCCCAGGACGGCCTCAGCTCCGGCGACACCGCCTGGATGCTCACGTCGAGCGTGCTCGTCCTCTTCATGACGATTCCCGGGCTCTCGCTCTTCTATGCGGGTCTGGTGCGGTCCAAGAACGTCCTGTCGGTGATGATGCAGTGCTTCGTCATCACCTGTCTGGTGACGCTCATCTGGACCGTGTACGGGTACGGCCTCGCCTTCGGCGACGGCGGCAGTCTCAACGCGTTCGTCGGGCTCGGCAAGTTCTTCCTGTCCGGCGTCGGGGTCGACACGGTCTCGGGCACGATCCCCGAGACCGTGTTCCAGATGTTCCAGCTCACGTTCGCCATCATCACGCCGGCCCTCATCGTCGGCGCGTTCGCCGAACGGATGAAGTTCTCGGCCATGCTCATGTTCATGGCCCTGTGGGTCACGGTGGTCTACGCGCCGATCGCCCACTGGGTCTGGGGCGGCGGCTGGCTCGGCGAGATGGGGGTCCTCGACTTCGCCGGCGGCACCGTCGTGCACATCAACGCCGGCGTCGCCGCCCTCGTGCTCTGCATCGTCCTCGGCAAGCGGCGGGGCTATCCGACGACCCCGATGGCGCCGAACAGCCTCGTCCTGACCGTCGTCGGGGCGTCGATGCTCTGGGTCGGCTGGTTCGGGTTCAACGCCGGCAGCCAGCTCGCCGCGGACGGTACGGCGGGCATGGCGATGACCGTGACCCACATCGCCACCGCCACCGCGGCTCTCGCGTGGATGACCACCGAGTGGATGATCCACGGCAAGCCGAGCGTGCTCGGCATCGCCACCGGCGCCGTCGCCGGCCTCGTCGCCATCACCCCGGCGTCGGGCACCGTCGGCCCCGTCGGCGCCCTCGCCATCGGGGCGGCGTCGGGCGTGATCTGCTACTGGGCGGCGAGCAACCTCAAGCGCAAGATGGGCTACGACGACTCGCTCGACGTCTTCGGGGTGCACGGGGTCGGCGGCTTCATCGGCGCCATCCTGACCGGGGTGTTCACCGCCGAGGCCTTGGGCGGCTCCGGGCTCGGGGAAGGCGTCGGCATCGGCCAGCAACTCGGGCGGCAGTTCATCGGAGCCGGGGCCACCATCGCCTACTCCGGCGTGCTCACCTTCATCCTCGCCAAGGCGATCGACGCCACGATGGGGCTGCGGGTCACCGCCGAGGAGGAGTCGGAAGGGCTCGACCTCGCCCTGCACGACGAGCGCGGCTTCAGCCTGTAGAGCGGACCAGACCGGCGGGCCGCGAACGCGGCCCGCCGGCGACGTCCGGACGGCACGCGACGGCTCCCCTCACCCGCTACCCACCGCGACACCGCCGCAGGCAGCTACGCCTGCCGTGAACTACCTTGGGGCGACCCGGGACCGTTCCACGCCGCGGACTCCGGAACGTCGAAGTGGTACACGACGTCTTCGAAACGGTCCCGTGCGAAGGTGAAGACGAAGACCAGGGGATCGCTGCCGGTGCAATACAGGGCATGCCTGGCGCCGGGAGGGATGAAGACCGCCGTCCCCGGACCGACCTCGGTCCGGGCGTCCTCGATCTCGACGTGGCCGCGGCCGCAGACCACGTAACAGGTTTCCTCGGCCTCGTGGCAGTGCCGCGGCAGCACCCCGCCGGGGGCAGTCTCCGCCACACCGGTGACGAGCCCGCCGCTCGGAACGGGCTCGCCGCTCACGAGCAGCTTCCAACGCACCCCGCCCCGGGCAGCGACGGCCGGACCGTCCCAGCCCTCCCAGTCGAGGGTCCCGTGATCGACGACGACCGGCTTCAACTTGCCCAACTCTCTCGCTCCGGCCGCAAGGGTGAAGGACTATTCTCGTTCCGAGCGCGTGGCGACCGCTTCGGCCACCAGCTGGATGTCGTGACGCAGACTCTCGGTCACGACGTCGAAGTGTGTCCGCGTCCGCTCCTCGACGCCGTCAATGTGCGCACGCAACCCCTCCTCGACGCCGTCAATGTGCGTGCGCAACCCCTCCTCGACGCCGTCAATGTGCGTGCGCAACCCCTCCTCGACGCCGTCAATGTGCGCACGCAACCCCTCCTCGACGCCGTCAATGCGCGCACGCAATCCCTCCTCGACGCCAGCACTATGCGTGCGCAACCCCTCCTCGACGCCGGCAATGCGCGTGCGCAACCGCTCCTCCGTCGCCTTCAGATCCTCCTTGGTCGCAAGGGTCGGCAGGATCTCCTCGATGCGATCGACTCGACGTTCGAGGTCTTCGGTACGCTGCTCTATCCGCTGGGCCCGCATGACAGCTCCGTGTTCGACGGAAGGCAGCGACCGATCACGGGGCTCGCCCGACCGTCATCCCCATCGTAGCACCGTTCCGAGGGTGGAAGTCCGCGTGGCATCAGCGGCCGGCCTCGAGCTCGCCCGCGGGCCGCCGGGCTCACTGACCAGCCGCCCCGAAGACCTCCCGGAGCACGGCGCGGCGGTACTCGAAGATGCGCTCGAGGTCGGGCCGAACCAGGAAACGGTCGACCAGCTGCCCTCCCCATACCGCGTACCGCACGTGGTCGCTCGCCAGCGTCCGCCCCGCCCGCTCCTCGAAGCGGTGCTCGTGGACCCAGAGCCGGTAGGGGCCGCGCCGCTGCTCGTCCACGAACCGGAAGGGCGGCTCCCACGCCGTGATCTCGCTCTGCCACCGCACCGGCACGCCGCGCAGACGCAGGCGGTAGTCGATCGCGGTGAACTGCCGCATCTCGATCGGCTCCGGCGTCAGCACTTCGAACCGGAGCCACGGCGGCGTCAGCCGCTCCAGGTTCCGGGCGTCGGCGAAGAACGGGAACACCTCGCCCGGCGGCCGGGGCAGCATCACCTCACTGGTGAATTCGAACGTACGCACCTGCTCGACAGCGTCCTCCCGCGCTTCTCCCTCGACCGCCGTCAAGCGTATACCTTCGGGACCAGGAGTCTGCGCCGCAGAACGGCGCGGACTCCTGGAGGGTGGGTTGGGCGACAAGCGGAGCCACAAGCCGAGGTTTTCCGGAACTACGGCAACGCGAAAACGAAGAGGGCGTTGCCCTGCCGGGGGTTCCGCATCTCCCGGAGCAGATCGTTGGGGAGGATGCTCGTCCAGCTCGAGCCGCCGAGGGGACTGCCGGCGCCGAAGGCGATGTACTGCTTGCCGTCGACGGCGTAGGTAATCGGGTACCCGTTGGACATCGTGGTCAGCCGGGTCTGCCACAGCTGGTCGCCGCTCTCGGCGTCGTAGGCGAAGACGTAGCGCTCCCAGTCGCCGACGAACACCAGGCCGCCGGCCGTGGTCAGCGCGGCCGTGTTGTAGGGGGCGCGGCGGCGGTGCTTCCACAGGGTCTCGCCGGTGCGGATGTCGAGGGCCTGGAACTCGCCGAGCTGCCCCGGCGCGTCGGGGTGGAAATGATTCCGCCGCCCCCGCACCCCGCCGGTGCCGCCGCCGCCGAGCCGCTGCTCGACGGGGCCGAACGCGGCGGTCTCGCAATTGAGGTTGAGCGGAATGTACAGGGCCGTGGTGTCGGGGTGATAGGCCATCGCCCGGAGGCTCTTGAAGCCGCCGGTGCTGGGACAGAAGAACAGCTCCTCGCCGACCCCGGAGACCATGCCATCGCGGTAGGTGACGGCCCCGGTGTCGGAGTCGACGTCCAGAATGTTCTGGTAGCCGAGGTCGACGGCGCTGGTGAACGCGCCGCTGGCCCGGTCGAGCTCCCAGAGAATGCCCAGCTTGCCCATGCTGAAGACCGACTGCTTCTCGTCGTAGTCGATCAGGATCCGCTCGAAGGTCTCGTCCATGTCGTGGCTGTCGCCGGGGATGTGCTGGAAGTACCACCGCATCTCCCCCGTCGCGGGGTCCAGGGCGAGCGTCGAGTTGCTGTAGAGCGCGTCGCCGTCGGTGCCGCGGGCATCGCGCGACCACGGCTTGGCCTGGGCCGTCCCGTAGAAGACGAGCCCGGTCGCCGGGTCGTAGCTGCCTGGAATCCACGCGTCGCTGCCGGCGCGGAAAAGCAGCGGCAGGTCGCCCCACGTGTCGCCGCCGCGCTCGCCGGGCCGGGCGATGGTCGACGTGCGCCAGAGCACGTCGCCGGTGCGGGCGTCGACCCCGACGATGTAGCAGGTGTCCTCGCGGAACCGCTCGCATCCCCGCAACCCCGCCACGATGACGCCGCCGGCGATGACCGGGCCGCTGGAGAACCCGTAGCCCGCTTCGGTGGGCATGACCGGCGTCTCCCAGCGCACCGCGCCGGTGCGGGCGTCGAGCCCGACGACATGGGCGTCGACGGTGTTCAGGATGATGAGGTCCTCGTAGATCGCGAGGCTGCGCATCTGGGCGGCAGGCCGGCGGGCCTCGTCCATCTCGCGCCGGTACTCCCAGATGAAGTCACCGTTGCCGGCGTGCAGCGCCTGCACGACGTTCCCCGGATTGGCGAGGTACAGGATGCCGTCGTGCACCATCGGCGTCGTCTGCGAGACGCCGGGCTCCATGCCCCAGGACCACGCGAGCCGCAACTCGCCCACGTTGCCGCGGTCGATCCCGTCGAGGGGGCTGTAGCCCCACCCGTCGAGGGTGCGCCGCCAGCTCAGCCAATCGGCGGGGTCCGGGTCCTGGAGGGTCGCGTCGGTCACCGGCGTGATCGCCTCCACCTGGGCGTACGCCGCCTCCCCCGCCCCGAACAACACGACAACGCTTGCACAGGCAACGAACCAGGCACGAGCTTTCATCCGAACCTCCTTGAGTCTCGTTCCGCCGGACTGATTCAGGCGGGCAGCGACGCCGCGGGATGGCGATGTCCGGGCCAGGAGCCCGTGGCGAAAACCCCGCCGCCCTCGACCAGCGAGGCATTCCGCGCGGCTGCGCTGGCCCCTCGGACTGCGTTCAGTCCGCGGTTGCCCAACCGGCGCCCCGGTCGCGCCTTGCCACGCGGGCGTCCGGCCCGCCGGCCCACGCGCCGGTCCGGGCTTTCCCCACGGGCACCTACGCGATCCCGGCGCCGCGCACCCCCACGTACACCGAGTAGAGCGACTGGCTGGCGGTCATGAACAGGCGATTGCGCTTGACCCCGCCGAAGCAGACGTTCGCACAGACCTCGGGCAGCCGGATGACGCCGATGGTGGCGCCGTCCGGCGCGACGATCTGCACGCCGGGGCGGGCGCCGGCCCAGATGTTACCGTCGACGTCGCACCGCATGCCGTCGGCCCCGGACACCGTCTCCGGATCGCCGAGCATCGTCAGCTGGGCATGCCGCCGCCCGTTGCGAAGGGCAGTCCCGTCGACGTCCCAGACCCGGATCTCGCGCCCGCTCCCCGTGTCCGCCACGTACAACCGATCATAGTCCGGCGAGAAGCAGATCCCGTTCGGCGCCCCGATGTCGTCGGTGACCCGCGCGATCTGCCCGGTCTGCCCGTCCACCCGGTAGACGGAGAGCGGCAGCTCGGCCTCGGCCCGGAAGCCCTCGTAATCGCCGCGGACCCCGTACGGCGGGTCCGTGAACCAGATGCTCCGGTCGGGATGCACCACCACGTCGTTGGGCGAGTTCAACGGGCTCCCCTCGTAGCTGTCGGCAATCACCGTCACCTCGCCCGAGTGCTCGTAGCGCGCGACCCGCCGCCCGCCGTGCTCGCAGGACAGTTGCCGCCCCTCGTGGTCGAACGTGTTGCCGTTGCTGTAGCCGGACGGGTTCCGGAACTCGGTGACCCGGCCGTCGTCCTCGATCCACCGCATCTGCCGATTGTTCGGGATGTCGCTCCAGACCAGATACCGGCCCACGCCGTTCCAGGCCGGCCCCTCCGCCCAGAGGGTGCCGGTGTAGTGGCGCCGGATCGGCGTGTTGAACAGCACGTAGCGGCGAAACCGGGGATCGAGTGCGATGATGTCCGGGTCGGGATACCGGATCGGCGTGCCCCCCGACCAGTCGCGAGGCCGGTACGGCGGAACGGCCGGCGGCTCCTGCCGCGCCAGGAGCGGAGCGGCGGCGCCGGCGGCGAAGGCGGCGGTCAGAAAGGTCCGGCGGTCCACGGGTCGGCGGTTCATGTTCACCTCGTCAACTCGGCGAGAGCGGCGACGGCCTCGGCCGGGAACAACTCGTCGGTCTCCTGCGGCTGCACGCCCAATGCGTTGAGCGACATCGACACCAGCCGGTAGTTGGCCACCGTCATCACCACGCTCATCATCTCGCGGGTGTCGTACTGCGACGCCAGCGCCGCCCAGGTGTCGTCGGAAATGATACCGTCACGATAGATCTCGTCGGCGGCCCGCACGTGGGCCTGCTCGAACGGGTTCCAGCCGGCGTCCCGCCCGAGGGCGATCCGTTCCGGCTCGAGACCGTGGTCGCGGGCGCGGCCCACGCTTCCCACGTGCTTCGCCCACTCGTAGACGGCCTGGCAGTTCCAGCCGATGCGCAGTATCAGCAGCTCGCGGTAGTACGGGGTCAGCGGCGAGACGCGGTTCACGTAGCCCGACTGGCCGCTCCGCGCCGCCTGCATCCGGGGATGGCGCCCGAAGGTGCGGCCCACCCGGATGCCCGGCCCCTCCAGGGGCGCCACCCGCGGCTCGCGCAGCGGCGGCTCGGGGTCGGCCACGTCGAGCCGATAGGGCACGTCGGCCGGCCAGCGGGCCAGCGCGCCGTCGTCGGGCTGGACGCCGAACGAGTTGAGCAGCATGGCCAGAAGGGTGGTCTGGTTCACGGTCATCACCGCGTCGACCATGTTGAACAGGTCGTACCGCTCCTCGAGGGCGGCCCAGACCGCGTCGCGGACCGACGAGTTGCGGTACAGCTCGTCGGCCAGCCGCAGCAACGTCGCCTCGAACGGCGTCCATCCGGGGGCGGCCGGGCCTTCGGCGACGCGGCGCACTTCCTCGGCGGTGAGGCCGACGAGGCGGGCCGTCGGCGCATGGTCGGCCCAGAGATGACGGTTCCGGGCGAGCCACGCCGTACGCAGAATCAACAGCTCGCGGTGACGGGCGGGAAGCGTCGTCTCGCTGGTGGCGTAGAGGAGGAACGGCATCACCCCATCGACCAGCTCCGGCACGTGCAACAACGTCCGGAAGGCGTTGCCGATGCGTACCTCGGCAGCGTAGCGATCGACCCGGGCGCGATGCTCGGCCGTCCACTGCGACTCCGGCAACGGGGCAATTCGCGGCTCTGCCAACCGGACCGGCTCTCCCGCTCCCGGCGGATCGGGACGGAGCTGCGCCGGTGACGGAGCGGCAGCCAGCATTGCGGCCCCGGCGACGGCCAGGGACACGGTAACGCGAGCGATCGACGAGGTTGCGGGCATCACGGCATCCTTTATGGCTGGAGCACGACACGCGGTCGTTCACGACCGGAACATGCTATCCCCCGCGGCGCTTCTTCGCGACAGGAATCGACGCCGGCCCATTGTGCCACGCGCGGGCGCCGCGAGATCCCGAATCGCGCACACCGGTGACGCGGCGTCTCCCGCCTCCGGCCGGCGCGCGACCTGCGGTCGCGTTGGAAGTTTCGCTGGCGCGAAACTCCTGCGGGCGCAAGCTCCTGGTCGCCGGCAGGTGCCAAGAAAGAGTCACGGGACGCAACACGACGTTTCCGCCCCGCGATGGGCTAACATGAATTGTTTGTCGTCACGATTGGGGATCGTGCGGACCCCAGCCTCCCGGCAAGTTCATGACCAGCTTCGCCCGTACCGTCGGCGCCGTCTGTCTCCTTGCGGCCCTGACGGGCGTCGGCATCCGGGCGCAGGCGCCGTCCCCCGGGCCAGGCTCCGCTCCGATCGCGGTGCTCCCGTTCACCAACCTCTCGCAGGACCCGGATGACGACTGGCTCGGCGAGGGCATCGCCGAGACGCTTACCGCCGAGCTCGAAACGCGCGGCCTGACCGTGGTCGGCGTCGCGCAGGGACCGCTCGCCGCCGCCGCGGACGATCCAGCCGGAGACCTCGGGTGGCTGCAGCGCCGCCTCGGCGCACGCTGGGCGGTCACCGGCGGCTTCCAGCAGATCGGACAACGGCTCCGCATCACCGCCCGGATAGTCGACCTGCCGGCGGCGGTCGTCGTCCACGCGGTCAGGACCGACGGCGAGCGGCACGAGATCTTCGCGCTGCAGGACCGGATTGCGGGAGAGCTCGCGGCGAGCCTGTCCGCGGGCGGCTCCCTGACCGGGAGGCCCCCCAGGCCCCGGCGTACGGAGGGTGGCTTGCGCGCGGCGGACGCCCCGCCCGCTCTTCGCGGCGACCCGCTTGCTCCCTCCGCCGCGCCCTCGGCACCCCGGCGGCCGACGGAGAACGCGCCGGTCCGGGGCGAGATGGCCGGGCGCGAGCCGGCCCCGGGGGAGCTGGCCGGGCGCGAGCCCGTCCGGAACGAGTTGGCCGGGCGCGAGCCGATCCCGGGCGAGATGGCCGGGCGCAAGCCGGCCGCGCCGCCCGGCCGCGCCGGCGTGCCGGGCCGGGCCGCGGGAGGCACCGGCGGGGGCGTCGGGCTCGGCATCGCGGCCGAGGCCGGCATTCTGACGGGCCGCCCCAGCGTTCGCCCCCAGCGCACCGCCACCGCCCCGCGCATCGACGGGACCCTCGACGACCCCGTGTGGGAACGGGCGACGCGCATCACCGAGCTCGTGCAGCAACGCCCCCTCGACGGGGCGCCGGCCACCGAGGACACCGAGGTCTTCATCGCCTACGACAACGACAACCTCTACTTCGGCATCCACGCGCACTACTCGGACCCCACCCTGATGCGCACCAACCGGGCCGATCGCGACCAGACGTTCATCGACGACACGGTGGCCGTCTACTTCGACCCGTTCCTCGATCAGCAGCGCGCCTACGTCTTCTCGGTGAACGGCTACGGGGTGCAGGCCGACTCCCTGCTCGAATCGAGCGCGGAACGCATGCCCGGCGGCGGCGGGGGCGGGCGGCCCGGCGGGCGGCCCGGCGGCGGCGGCCGCACGCCGGGCAGCGGTCGCGGGGGCATGAGCGCGGCGCTGGCCGCGTCGCTCGGCGCGCCCCCCACCGGCGACCTCTCCTGGGACGCCCTGTTCGCGTCGGCGGGCAGACCGGTCGAGGACGGTTGGACGGCGGAGATGGCCATTCCGTTCAAGAGCCTGCGGTATCCGGAACGCAGTCCGGGCGAGCCGCACCGGTGGGGCTTCCAGATCGTGCGGACGATCTTCGGCAAGGACGAGGCGGACGTCTGGTCTCCGGTCTCCCGCGGGGTGGCCGGCTTCCTGACCCAGATGGGGCTGCTCGACGGGCTCACGAACCTGTCCACGAGCCGCAACCTGGAGATTCTGCCGACGGTCACCGCGATCCGGTTCGGGTCGCTCGACACCGCGACGGGGTCGTTCGACGAGGAGGCGCAGCCCGAAGGCGCCCTGAACGTGAAGTACGGGGTGACCCCGAACCTGACCGCCGACTTCACCTACAACCCCGACTTCTCGCAGATCGAGTCGGACACCCCCCAGATCGAGGTCAACCAGCGGTTCCCGCTCTTCTTCCCCGAGCTGCGGCCCTTCTTTCTCGAGGGCCAGGAGGTGTTTACGGTGCCCGGGCAGGTCAACCTGCTGCACACCCGCACCATCATCGATCCGCGCTATGGCGGCAAGCTGACCGGCAAGGTGGGCAACACCACCCTCGGGGTCCTGGTCGCCAACGACGAAGCGCCCGGCAAACGGGACGACCCGACCGACCGCGCCTTCGGCAAGACGTCCCGGATATTCGTGGGGCGCGCCCGCTACGATCTGTACGCGGAATCCTCCGTCGGGGTCATGGCGACCGGCCGGGAGTTCCTGGACGCCTACAGCCGGGTCGCGGCCGTCGACGGCCGCTTCCGCCTCGGCCGCACGTCCTCGCTGACGATGCTGTACGCCGGATCGCAGCATCGCGACGAGGACGGGGCGGAGCGCACCGGACCGACCGCTCACGTCGCCTACAACCGCCAGGGCCGCAACCTCAGCTACGGGGCGGCGTTCGACACCGTCGACCCGAACTTCCGGACCGACACCGGGTACGTGCAGCGCGTGGACACCCGGAGCGCCCAGGCCAACGCCGCCTGGCGCTGGTGGCCCGACAATCTGGTGAGCAACTGGGGCCCCTACGCCAGCTACAACCGGATCTACGACTTCGCGGGGGTGCTCCAGGACGAGCAGTCCGGCCTCGGCGTGCGGGCGACCCTGGCCAACGGCATCATCACCGTCGCCAACGCGAACCGCGACATGGAACGCTACGGCGGCATCGATTTCTTCAAGACCTCGGCGTTCATCGGCGGCGGCGCCAGCGCCAGCCGCAAGGTCTCGTTCGGCGGGTTCCTCAACTGGGGCGACCAGGTTCGCTACGACGAATACGACCCGTTCCTGGGCCGCTCCGTCAACACCACGGTGTTCGTCAACCTGCGCCCGACGAGCCGGCTCAGCGCCGACCTGAACCTCATCACCAGCCGCCTGCACGACCCGCGGACCGAGGCGCTGGTCTTCGACGTGAAGATCCTGCGCACGTTCACCACCTACCAGCTCACGAACCGGCTCGCCCTCCGGAACATCCTGGAGTACAACTCGCTGAACGGGACCCTCGGCGCGAACGTTCTGTTCACCTACCGCGTCAACGCCGGCACCGTGTTCTTCGTCGGCTACGACGACCACTACCAGCAGGGCGACCTGCTCGACGCGGTGCGGTTCCCCACGACCGCCCTGCGTCAGACCAACCGGGCGTTCTTCACCAAGCTGTCGTACCTGTTCCGGTACTGAACTCGTCGGGAGGCTTCCATGACGTCGCTGCACCGCTTGTTGTCATTCGCCGTGACCGACGGCATCATCGCCGCATCGATGCTGTTGCTGGCGCCGCAGACACTCGCTCAAACGACGGGCGCGATCGACGGGTCGGTCACCGACATCGGCGGCGGCGCGCTGCCCGGGGTCACCGTCGCGGTGACCGGCGGGCCGCTCCCGGCCGCCCGGCTGCAGGTCACCGGCCCCGACGGCCGCTTCGTCTTCGACATGCTGCCGGCCGCCGACTACGGGGTGCGGTTCACCCTCCCCGGCTTCGAGCCGCGGGAGATGCGGGTCGCCGTCGAGGCCGACGCCCCGGTCTCGCTCGACGTCGTGCTCGAGATCGAACGGCTGCTGGAAGCGGTGTCGGTCATCGCGGACGAGCCGACGACCTTCGCGACCAACGTCGTCGCCGAACCGATGATCGAGCAGCAGGCCGCGCTGACCAGCGTGGTCGCGGTCGTCGACAACCTGCCGGGGGTGTCGGTGCAGGAGGGCGACACCTACGGGTTCGACGACTGGTCGAGCTCGGTCGCGATGCGCGGCTTCCAGACCAACATCAACGAGGCCCAGATCGGCACCACCATCGACGGGTTCCCGAACGGCACCTCCGACTACTGGAGCGGCGCCAAGGCGAACCGCTTCGTCGACCCCGCGAACCTCGGCGGGGTCGAGGTGTCGCAGGGCACCGCGGACGTCGCCTCGCGGTCGGTCGAGGCCCTGGGCGGCACCTTCAATTTCCTCACCGACGCGCCCGAGACCGAGCGCACCTACACCGCGTCCGTCACCCTCGGGGAGAACGACGGCGAGCGTTACTACATGCGGGTCGACACCGGCTCGCTCTTCGACCGCGAGACCTACGCGTGGCTGTCCGCCGGGCGGCAGACCGCGACCGACTGGGTGCACGGCGCGGCCCGGAACGAGCGCGAGCACCTCGCCGCCAAGCTCGCGTCGTCGCACGGACGGCTCGAGCTGACGTCCTACTTCTCCTACGACCAGATCCGCGAGGATGTCTACCAGCGCCTCTACTCGGCCGCCGACTTCGCCGCCGCCCCCCGCTGGGACCGCCTCGTCGACGACTGGCCCGGGGTGCCCTATCTCAACCAGTTCTACCGGCGCGGCTGGAGCACGTACCGCAAGAACGCCTTCGGCTATCTGAAGGCCGACTGGGCGTTCAACGACGCCACCACCCTGAGCGCCGGCGCCTACTACCACCGCAACCGGGGCCGCGGCGACTGGCTGCCGCCGTACATCGTCGACGTGACCGACGACGGCGACGGTCCCGAGTCCGAGCTGATGGGCGGGCCGGCGGCGCGGGGCGGCGCCATCCTCGGCCAGCTCCGCTTCGTGAACCAGGACCTCGCGGCGGTGGGGCCGCAGCCCGGCTGCACGTCGTCCTACATCTTCAACTACTACGGCGCCGGGGGGCCCGAGGTCGACCCCGCGTGCCACCCGGGGGCCACCGCGGTGCAGTCGTTCCGCCACAGCCACTACGGCAAGGACCGGCTCGGCTTCACCCTCGACGAGGAATGGACGGGCAGCGTCGGCGCCGCCGGCAACACCCTGCGGGCCGGCCTGTGGTTCGAGAACTCGACCCGGATTCTCGCCCGGGACTGGCACCGCATCCTCGACCCGCGCGTCAACATCACCTTCGACGAGTCGCCGTACTGGCAGCAGTACGACTGGGACTTTCCCCAGAACGTCTTCAAGTGGTACGTCGAGGACACCGTCTACGCGGGGCCCCTCGCCATCTCCGGCGGCGTCAAGCAGTTCCTGGTGGACGTCTCGCGCCGCGACCTGTTCGGCGTCGACCCCGGCCTGGGCGTCGACTCCGACTCGGACCTGCTCTTCTCCGGCGGGGTGACCCTGGAGACCCCGGTCGACGGCTTCGAGCTCTTCGCGGGTTACGCCCAGAACTTCAAGTCGCTGGCCGACCGGCTGCTCGAGGTGCCGGGCCGCAGCCTCGGCGCCATCGAGCCCGAGACCGCCACCAACGTCGACGTCGGGATGCGGTACTCGGGGGATCGCGTCGCCATCGGCGCCACCTGGTACGACATCGACTTCAACAACCGCATCTTCTTCCTCGGGCCCACGACGACGGCCGGACCCAACTACCTCATCCCCGGCGGCGGCGCGTACTTCAACGCCGGCGGCATCGACACCAGCGGCGTCGAGCTCTCGGCCACCGTGCAGATGCCCGGCCGCACGTCGTTCTACACGGCCTACACGTTCAACGACTCGCAGTACGTCGGCACCGGCGACGCGCTGGTCGACGCCACCCAGAACATCCAGCCGGGCACCGACGTGACCGGGGTGCCCGACCGGCTGTGGGTCCTGTCGCTCGACCGCTCGGGTCCGCTCGGCATGGGGATCTCGGGCAAATACACGTCGTCGCGGCGGGTCAGCCTGACCGCCGACTGGTACGCGGACGCCTACTGGCTGGTCGACGCCTACCTCACCTTCTCCGTCGACGGCCTGACGGACCGCTTCAAGTCGGCGGAGGTGTCGCTGGTCGCGAACAACCTCTTCGACGCGTCGTACCTCGCCGCGATCGTGGAGAACGCGGCGTGGCTGGGCGCGCCGCGCACCATCTCGATGAACATGTCCGTCTCGTTCTGACCCGAAACAGACCTGGGGTCGGGGTGTTCCGCCCGAATCGTCCCACGCCGCGGGACCGGCGGACGAGAGTGGGATTGTGGCCCGCGGGGTGGAGTACTCCGCACGCGCGCCCGGACGCGACCAGTCCCTGGGCCGGACACCAGCGTCGCACCGGAACCGGCAACTGCCCGCCGGACGCCCCTTTCCAGCGGTCGGCCAACCGGGGCCTCCCCTGCCTCGTTTCACCCGCGGCGGCCCGCTTGCCGGCTGTCGTATGCTGTGCGGCGTGCCGAGCTTCCAGTGCCAAGTGTGCGGTGCGCCGTTCGACGTTCCCCGGGCGGCGCTGGACCGCTATCCCGGCTGGCAGCCGAAGTATTGCCGCGACCACTCCCCGAAGAAAACGGCCGTTTCCGCGAACAAGTCGACCGCCTCTTCCAAGAAGGCAGCCGCGAATCGCCCCCGGCGCGGCGGCGCGAGCCGCGCCCGTCCCCTGCGCGAGGAGAACCTGACCGGGGCCGAGGTCCGCTCGAAGTACACGGGCGGCCCCGCCTCCGGCGTCTTCACCGACGGCAGCGCGGTGCCGAATCCGGGTCCCGGCGGCTGGGGCGTGGTGTGGGTCGAGGACGGCCGGATCCTGTTCGAGAGGCACGGCCACGATCCCGACACGACGAACAACCGCATGGAGCTCCGCGCCCTCATCGAGGCGTTCACCCTGCTGCCGGAGGACGCCGCCGTCAGCGTCTTCACCGACAGCCGGCTCTGCGTGAACACCATCACGCAGTGGGCGCCGGGGTGGGAGCGTCGGGGGTGGAAGAAGAAGTCCGGCCCCATCATGAACCTGGCGCTGGTGCAGGAGCTGCTGGCCCTCTACCGCGCCCATCCCGCCTGCGAGCTGCAGTGGATCGCCGCCCACGCCGGCCACCGCTGGAACGAGTACGCCGACAGCCTCGCGACGGCGTGGATGCGGGCTGCACGGTGACGGGCGACCAGGGGTACCGTGCGTGAAGTTCATTTCGCGTGCGGCCGCACCCCGACCGCCGGCGCCGGGCGCGTCCGACCGCACTCGGACCGGCGGCTCCGCCGATGACCAAGGCGGGCGCCGTAGACGGGCCGGCCGCGGCCCCGCCCTGCGCTGAACGGCGAAACGAGAGCGCCAGAGAGCACTCCGCGCCCGTCGGCCGGCGGTATGATGGGACGAGCCGGCGCGCCCACGCGGGCGCCTCGGTGACTCGAACCGGAGACGACACATGTCGGACACGGCAGCCCTGCCCGCCGCCTCCCCGCCGTCGGCGCGCCGGTCCGAAGCGGCCGCGCCGCCGACCGGCCCCGCGCACGCGGCCGCGGAAGACGTCATCACGGCGCGCGACGCCGACGACTTCCCCGGCTGCCGCGCCGTACGCATCACCCGCGAGGAGTTCGACGACTACGATGGCCGCATCGAGGTCTGGGACGCCGCCACCGAGACCGCCATGGTGTGCGAGGCGGCCGGCATCTACCACGAGGAACCCTCGCAGCGCCTGGCCCAGATGGCGGCCCTGATCGCGGTGGCGAGGGGCTCGCCCATCGACACCTTCGGCTCGACGGACCTGCTGCTGCGGGACGAACACGGCGCACGGCGGCGGATCATGGAGGCGGACCAGACGGTGTATCTGCACGCGGGGCGGGATCGCCCCGACGGCCCCTCCATCGTGGTCGGCGAGGACGCCCTGCCGGACGTGGTGGTCGAGGTGGACCACACCACCGACGTCCGACGCCGCAAGCTCGCGCTGTACGAGTCCTGGAAGCTGCCGGAAGTGTGGGTGGAGGTGCCCGACGTGCGCGCGCCGAGCCGGGCCGCGAACCGCCAGCCGGGCGTGACGATACACGTACTGCATCCCGACGGCCACTTCCGCTCGGCGGCCGAGAGCCGGGCGTTCCCCGGCTGGACGGCGGCCGAGATCCACCGGGCCATGAACGAGCCGGCGTTGTCGGCGGAGACGATGTCGGTCCTCGAACGCGTCGGCCGGGCGCTGCGCGGCCGGGACGGCGCCGGCCCGCGCGACGCCCCCTTTCTGCGCCGGACCCGCGCCGCGAGCCGCGCCGAAGGACGGACGGAAGGGCGGGCGGAGGGTCGCGCCGAAGGACAGGCGGAAGGCCGCGCCGAGCAACGGGCCCTGCTGTGCCGCCTGGCCGCACGGCGGTTCGACGCGGGCACCGCGGACGCGCTGGCCAAGCTGCTCGCCGACGTCGACGACCCGGCCCGCCTGGCCGAGGCGGGCGACTGGATCGTCAGCTGCGCCACCGGCGCCGAGCTGCTGGAGCGCAGGATCGTGCAGGACCTGCTCGACGAGGTTCGGGGTGACCGGTGAACCTGTACGCCGAGACGAGCACGGTAGTGGCGTGGCTCCTCGACGAAGAGCGTGGTGACCGCGCCCGCGGTCCCAACTGGTGGCCGCCGACACCGTCCCTGCCTCCGACCTCACCCTCATCGAATGCCGATCCGCGAGGCTCCGTCGACGAGCGCGACGCAAGCGGGTTGCCATCCCTACGGGAGGCCGCATCCTGTTGGCGGTCCTGTTCTGCCTCGGGTGCGTTGTCGAGAGCGCCGCGCAGCCATCCGAGACGCAGGGGTGGGTACTCGGTTTGAGCTCTGGAGCCGCGGCCGTCTCCTTCGGCAGCGATCCGGCCGACGGAGCAGTACTCGTCGGCGCTCGGATCGGCCATGGCCTCAACCGGGTCGTCACGCCGTACCTTGGCGTGGCGTACGCCGACATCGAAAGCCGCGGGCTCGACGCATTCGACAATGTGACATTCGCCCACGTCGACCTCGGTGTGAGGCTGCATCTGGCCGGTGGCCGCCGCCGGTGGGTCCCCTATGGCGATCCGGCGCTTACATTCTGGCCGGTCCGCGACGTCGTCAAGAACGGCGAACGAACCGGCACCGACTTCACGGGCATGCCGCCCTTCAGCGCCGGAGGCGGACTCGCCATCCATCTGACCGAAACCTGGGCCCTCGACGTGAACGTCATGGCGGGCAAGGGGACGTTCAAGGGTGTCCCCCTGGGCGACATCCCGGCCGGCGGGACGGGCAGACACTCGCGCGCCCTGCTCGACCTCGACGCCGCGTCGGTGCGTCTCAACGTCGGTTTCTCGTGGTGGCCGTAGGCCCTTCGCTTTCTCGGTCCGCCCCGGATCCACGGCGCGCGGATCACCGCCGGTGCACCGGCTTCCCGGCGGTATAATCGACCCCGGCCTGACCGGAGGATGCGATGACCACTCCCCACCGAAGCTCGCGGCGCCGGTTCGTGCAGCAGATGGGCGCCGCCGCCGGCATGCTCGCCATCGCGCCGGGCGAGGCGGCGGCCCAGGCGCCGGCCCTGCCCGAGGAGACCCCGCGGTCGGTCCATCCGACCCTCAACCGGCGGACGCGCGGCTGGCTGCGCTTCCTGTGGGAGAAGGCGACCACCCCCGACGACTGGAACGCCGACGGGGTGCCGCACATGTGGTGGGACCGCTACTCGAACCCCGTCGTCACCAGCTACGGCCGTTTCGACCTGCACAACTCGTCCTACGCGCTGCTGCTGATGGCCGACCAGACGCCGGCGTGGCGCGAGGCCTACACCCGCATCGCGGACGGGCTGGCGAGCCGCTACCCCACCTACTGGGGGGCCGTCGACTGGCTGACCCAGATCGGCGACGACCCACGGCGCGCGAACTACCCCGAACGGGTGATGGCGGCGATTCCCGAGCGGCTCCGAGGCCGCTACAACCGCATCGGGTGGACCGCGAACGGGATAGAGCCGTGGGGCCTGTCGCCGGACCCGATCGGCTCGGAGGGCAACCTCTTCTTCCGGGGCTGGTTCAACCTGGTGCTCGGCATCTACAAGTACGTCTCGGGCGACGACAAGTACGAGCGGCCGTTCCCGGTGACCGGCTACGGCGACGAGCGGTTCGAGTGGGACCAGCACCGCATCGCGGCGCTGCTCGAGCGCCAGTACCGGGAGCGCCCGGAGGGCCCGCACTGCGAGAACACCAAGATCTGGTTCCCCTGCAACAGCGCCGCGGGCCTCGGAATGTACCTGTACGACCGGTTGTACGGGCGCGACACCCACCGCCCGGTGCAGGGGTGGCTGGAGTACGCGCGGGACAACTTTATCGGGATGTCGCGCGACGGACGGCTGGAGTGGGTCACCAGGTACTACGACCCCATCGTCAACCACAAGGCCAACGGGGGCCCCGGGGCGGGGGTCGGCGTCGCCTTCCTGCTGCTGCCGCAGGACCGCGAGACGGCGACCCTGCTGTACGAGTCGGCCGCCAACGCCCTCGGCTGGAACGACCCGAGCGTCGAGATCCGCGCCTCGTCCCCCGGCCTCGTGATGGCGCGCGAGCTCGGCGACCATACCTCGCTGGCGCGGCTGCGCGCGGCGGCCGAGCGCGAGTACGACCCGCGCTTCTTCGGCGAGCGGAACGAGAAGTTCGGCTGGTGGTTCGGCCTGAACGAAGCCTACCCGCGCGGCCAGTCGAGCGCGAGCCTGATGGTGGCCGAGGTGGGCGAGGGCGACGCCTGGAACCGCGCCTTCGACGCCCCGCACATGGACAAGTTCGACGCCCCCACCGTGGAGGGCGTCGACTTCCCCGCGCTCGGCGTCTACCAGGCCTGGAACGACGTCGAGAGCGGCGCCCTCCACGTCGGCACCTACGCGGCGGCGCCCGAGCGGCGCGGCAGCGACACGAGCTGGCGGGTGACCAACCTGCCCGACCCCGGCGACGTTTTCATCCTCTGCGACGGCGCGCCGTTCACGCGGTTCGCGGCCGACGGACCGAACGCCATCCGCATCGACGGCGCGATCGACCTGCACCGGTATCAGATATTCACCGGCTACCGGGGACCCGACGCGCGCCAAGCGGAAGCGCGTCGCCAGAAACGCCGCCGCCGGGCGGCCGCGGCCGCCGGGGTCGCGGCCGGCACCGCCTGCCGACCTGACCGGCCGCCGCGCGACGCCCGTCAGGCCACGGCCAGCTTCTCAGCGGGGAACGGTCCCACCTGCGCCTGCTGCACGGCGTGACGGGTCCGCCACCGACCGCACGTCCCGAGCATTCCGAGCCGCGTCGGCGAGGCGGGCGCTGCGCGCCGCGCGCGACGTCCAAGCGGGTCCGAGCCCGGGCAGCCGATACGACGCCCCGGATCGCGCCCTGACCCGCGACCATCCCACCGGCAACATCGATGAGATGCTCGCCGACATCGTGACCTTCGAGACCCCGGACGAGCGCGTCCCATGAGGATTCTACGGCGCCCGTTTCGCGGCGGCCTCCAGGACGCGCTCACCGCCCAGCGCGTTGGCGATCCCGTAGTTCCCCTCGTGACACGCGTACTCGTAGATGACGTAGCCGGCGGGGCTGACGAGGGGCAGCTCGACGGTGAACGGACGGGTGTAGGTCGCCGCGTCGTGAATCGTGTAGCGGTAGTCGATGGTGTCGGCGTCGATGCGGGTGAACCGCTCGACCGCGCGCAGGCCGCGGGTGCCCGGGAACCCCCGCCACGTCGTGTCGTCGCGGTAGTGCGTGGTCTCGACCACGAGGGTGTCGCCGTCCCAGCGGCCGCGCCCGTCGCCGTTCCACTGGCGGATGCGCCCGTCGATCTCGGGACGCCCGTCGAGCGGCACGACGCGCACGTCGTGGATCATCTCGTTGAGAATGACGACCTGGCCGGGCGCCTGAAAGATCTGATACGCGTTGCTGTAGCCGGACGGCACCGGCGGCACGCGCTGGTAGGTCATGCAGCGCTCCTGCAGCGGCCGGTCCGCCCAGGAATCGAAGGGGTGGGCGCGGCGACGCTCGCGTTGCGCCGCCTGCCGCCGTTCGGCCGCCGGCGTCAGGGGCGGCAGTCGGCCGTCGGTCGGGTCCACGATGAGCGACGTGCGCCCCGTCGAGGCGCCCCGATCCCACCAGACCTGGTTGTAGGCGAGGGCGAGGTCGCCCTCGCGGCTGAGCTCGCCGCGCCGTTCGGACGACGCGCGGGTCGCGTCGGCGAGGTTCTGCTCGGCCACCTCCTCCGGGGTCAGGAACTCGCGCCCGGCCAGGGCCTCCGGCCGCTGCAGCGGCGTGAACGTGGCGTAGGACCAGATGCCCTGCAGGTCCGGATCGCCCCAGGGGGTCCGGAGCGTCGTCGCATCCGGCGCCGATGCGGTCTCCTGACCGGCTGCGAGAGCCGGCATCAGCCACGCCGCCGCGACCATCGCCGCCACCGACCGCACCAACCATCGACGAGTCATGTCAACCTCCTCGGTTTCGCGACGGCGTTGCCCGACGAGCCGCCCGAGCCCGCCGACACCGATCGGCAGCCCTCGCTTCCCTGAGGATATACCGACCGCCGTCCGACCGGGCCGACAGGCTCGCCGCGGCGGCGGCTTGTCGGTAACATACCCATCCGTATGAGCAAGCGACTGCAGATCGTGATGTCCGATTCCGAGGCGGCGTCGTTGCGCCGGGCCGCCCGGCGAGCCGGGCTGACCTTGAGCGAGTGGGCGCGGCGAGCGCTGCGCGCTGCACGCGACGCACGGGCGGTTCCGAGTCCAGGCAGCCCCCTGGACGCGCTGGATCGCGCCTTGGCCTGCAACCATCCCACGGGCGACATCGATGAGATGCTCGCCGATATCGAGCGCAGACGGTCGCCGAATCACCCGCTGAACGTTCGCCGAATCACCCGCTGA
Source organism: Vicinamibacterales bacterium (assembly GCA_965206705.1). Lineage (GTDB taxonomy): Bacteria > Acidobacteriota > Vicinamibacteria > Vicinamibacterales > UBA8438 > JAJEEA01. Next base: position 1,254,246 of record CBDBKJ010000006.1, read on the forward strand.
ACGTTCGCCGAATAACCCGCTGAGCGTTCGCCGAATCACCCGCTGGGGTTGCGCGAACGCCGCCCCCGGGGTACAACTCCGTGTCGGATCGGGCCGGCCATGACCTATTTGCCGCGAATCGTCGACGCCGAGCTGGCCGAGCTGCTGGAGGCGGCCGGGGCGGTCCTCGTGGAAGGGCCCAGGGCATCCGGGAAGACCGCGACCGCTGCGCGAGCGACGGCAAGCGAAGTGCTGCTCGACGTCGACGACAACGCCAGGCGCATGATAGGCGCCGACCCCGCAGCCGTGCTGGACGGCGACGCGCCGCGGTTGATCGACGAATGGCAACTGGAACCGGCCATCTGGAACCATGTCCGCCGGGAGGTCGACCGGCGCGGCGCCCCCGGCCAGTTCATCCTCACCGGTTCCGCCGTTCCCGCCGACGACGTCACGCGGCACACCGGCGCGGGACGCTTCGTCCGGCTGCGCATGCGCCCGCTGTCGCTGTACGAGAGCGGGCGCTCCAGCGGGGAGATCTCGTTGCGGCGGCTCCTCGACGGTGCGGAGCAACGGGTGCCGCGGTCCGAGACGACGGTCGCAGCCATCGCCGAGCTCGTCTGCGCCGGCGGCTGGCCGGGCCACGTCGGCAGGCCGCTGCCGGGGATCCTGCGCGCGAACCGCGGCTATCTGGACGAAGTCCGCCGTACCGACGTATCGAGAGCCAGCGGCAAGACGCGCGACCCCGTCAAGGTGGGCCGCCTGCTGCGTTCGCTCGCGCGCAACGTCGCCACGCCCGTGACCCTGTCGAAGCTGGCCACCGAGGTGGGCGAGGACGGACGGCCCCTCAAGACCGACACCGTGGCCGAGTATCTCGACGTGCTCGACCGGCTCATGGTGGTGGAGAATCAGCCGGCCTGGTCGCCCCACCTCCGGTCCCGCGCGACGCTCCGGCAGACGCCGGTTCGACACTTCGTCGATCCGTCCCTGGCGGTCGCCGCCCTCCGAGCCACGCCCGCTCGCCTGGCCGCCGACCTCGAGTTCCTCGGCCTGCTGTTCGAATCGCTGGTCCTCCGGGACCTGCGAGTTCACGCCCAGGCCGCGGATGCGCAGGTGTTCCATTACCGCGAGAAGGACGGTCTGGAAGTGGATGCCGTCGTGGAGGCGGCGGACGGCCGCTGGGCGGCATTCGAGGTCAAGCTGGGCGAACGCTGGGTGGACGACGGCGCGAAGAGCCTGAACCGGCTCGCCCGCCGCATGGAGGACAGCGACCACGGCAAGCCCTCCGCCCTCGCCGTGATCGTCCCGACCGGATACGGATACGTGAAACCCGGCGAGGTGGGGGTCATCCCCATCGGCGCCCTGGGGCCCTGACCATCCCGGCGGTCGCCGGTTCCCGATCAACGGAAGTCGGAATCGTGGCCGACGCGACGACGGTCACCCGACGAGCGGGTTGCGGGCGTCGAGGGACGGAAAGCGGCCGAAATCGCGATCGGCCGTCAGCAACTCTTCGACGCCGTGACCGATGCAGATGGCGGCAATCCTCGCGTCGTGCACCATCGGGCCCCGAACCTGTCCCGCCGCCAGCTGCGGGCGCAGGAACGCCCAGTAATCGTGCGGCTCGCCGAGGACGACCAAGCCCGGCGACTCCATCCACGCGTCGACCTGGTCCAGCGCCGCCTCCATGGTGGACGGCGGGTCGTAGATGCGCGGATGGGTGACGACGGCGAGGAACTCGTGAAGGCACGGCCACGGAATCGCCCAGGCGGCGCGTCCTTCCGCGAGGCGACGCACGCACGCCCTCGCGCCGGCGTGCCACCGAGAATCGCGCCGGTGGGCATGGACGAGGATGTTCGTGTCGACGGCCGTCAACCGCCCCGCCCTTCGTACGCGGCGTCTCGAAGCCTCGACCAGGCTTCGTCGCGGAACTCCGTTTGCAGACCGGAGCCGTCCACGCTGGCATCCCGCAGAACGAAGGAAGCCCGCGCCCCGGTCTCCCCGCGGAGCGTCGAGCGAATCCCCTCCTCGATGACGGCACGCAGCGTGAGCCCGTGACGGGCGGCGTACCGCTTGGCTTCCCGCGCCAGATCATCGGTCAGCTCGACCGTGGTCTTCATGGCGACCCACTCTACCATATTTGTAAATATGGGTGCCCGTATAAATCCGGGCAAGGGAAGCCGCAGCGCAGTCTGTGCAAATGTAATATGATTTATTCGATTTGACATAGTCTGACAGGCCATGCCATACGTCCCCCGAGCGTTGGCCGCCACCATCCGACGTTCGATGCGCACGTTTCCCGCGGTGCTCGTCACCGGACCCCGCCAGACCGGCAAGACGACGCTCCTCCGCGAGGAGTTCGGCGCCTCGCACCGGTACGTATCGCTCGAGCGCCCCGATGTGCGAGACGTCGCGCGCGACGATCCCGTCGGGTTCCTCGCGGACGCCGGCGACCGCGTAATCCTCGACGAGATCCAGTACCAGCCGCAACTCCTCCACTACATCAAGGACAAGATCGACGCCCGCCGGCACCCGGGCCGCTGGCTGCTGACCGGGTCGCAGGACTTCGCGCTGATGCGTGGCGCGAGCCAGACCCTCGCAGGGCGGATCGCCGTGCTCCACCTCGACCCCCTCGCCGTTTCGGAGGTGGTCGGAACGCCGGCCCCAGGCAGCCTCGGCGAGTTGCTCGACCGCCACTACGCGGATCCGGGCGGGGACGCTCCCGATTTCGACCTCGCCGACTGGCTCCATCGCGGCGCCTGGCCCGAGCCGCGCCTCGATCCCGACGTGGACCGTGACCTCTGGATGCAGAGCTACGTCCAGACCTACCTGGAGCGCGACATCCGGAACATGGAGCAGGTCGGCGACCTCGAGACGTTCCGCGCGTTCTTCTCGCTCGTCTGCGCCGCGACGGGCCAGGTGCTGAACCTCGCCCGCCTCGGACGCGACGCCGGGGTGAGCGCCCCCACCGCACGCCGGTGGCTGAACCTGCTGGTCACCAGCCGGCTCGTCGTGCTCCTGCCCCCCTATCACCGCAACTTCGGCAAGCGGATCCGCAAGAGCCCCAAGCTGCACCTCATCGATCCGGGACTCGCGAGCTGGATGCTCGGCTATCGGACCACCGACGCCATCATGAACGGACCGGCGCTCGGGGCGCTGGTGGAATCAGCGGTGGTGTCGGAGCTGACCAAGGCGATACACCACGGCGGCGGCGCGGCGCGCCTCTACCACTGGGAAGGCCTGACCGCCGAGGTCGACATCGTGGCCGACGTGGACGGCCACCTGTACGGCATCGAGGTGAAGGCAACCCGGACCCCCACCTCCCGGCACGCCGATCGCCTCGCCGCCTGGTGCGACCTCACCGGCGCCCGCGGCATCCTCGCCTGCCGAACAGACCGCGCCCGGCCGCTCGGCCGCGGCATCCGTGCGGTGCCCTGGCATTTCTGTGTCGCCGGATCGACGGAGACGGCGGGCGAGCACGGCTCTTGAGCGAGCACCGCACCGAGATCGGAATCTCCGCTCGAGCGTGCTCCGGCGCCTACGCCAGAATCCCCCGGATCGGATGCCCGTCGACGTCAGCCAGACGGAAGTCGCGGCCGCCGAAGCGGTAGGTCAGGTTGCGGTAGTCGAGACCCAGCAGGGTGAGCACGGTGGCGTGGAGATCGCGGACGGTATGGGCGTTCTCGACGACGCGGTAGCCGTACTCGTCGGTCTGGCCGTAGATGAACCCCTTCTTCAGGCCGCCGCCGGCCATCCACAGGCTGAACCCGTAGGGGTTGTGGTCGCGACCGTTGGTGCCCTGCACGAACGGGGTGCGGCCAAACTCGCCCGAGAAGATGACGAGGGTCTCGTCGAGGAGGCCGCGAGCCCGAAGGTCCTTGACGAGGCCGGCCACCGGCTGGTCCACGGTCAGCGCGTTGGCGGTGTGGCCCTCCTCCAGCTTGGTGTGCTGGTCCCACGGGTTCGCGGCCTGCCCCATGCCGTCGGTGCCGACCATGGTGAGCTCGACGAAGCGGACGCCGCGCTCGACGAGGCGGCGGGCCACCAGGCACTGGCGCCCGTAGGCGGCGGTCGACGCGTTCGGCGAGTCCATGCCATAGAGACGCTTGGTGGCCTCGGTCTCGCCGGCGAGGTCGACCAGCTCGGGCACCGCGGTCTGCATGCGGTAGGCGATCTCGTAGTTGTCGATGGCCGCCTCGACCTGCCGGTCTCCGCCGATGCGGTCGAGGAACGCGGCGTCGAGGTCGCCGATGATGCCCAGGCGGTCCCGCTGCCGCCGGTCCGTCTCGCGGGGCTGCACGTTGTTGAGGGGCTCGGCGTTCTCGGGATAGAGCATCGAGCCCTGGTGGACCGCGGGCAGGAAGCCGTTGCCGAAGACGTTGACCCCGCCGAGGGGGATGCCGCCGCTTCCGAGGACCACGAACCCGGGGAGGTTCTGGTTCTCGGTGCCGAGGCCGTAGGTCACCCACGCGCCCATGCTGGGGAACCCGTTGAACGGCATGCCGCTGTGGAAGTAGAAGTTCGCCTGGGCGTGCTCCATGAACGGGGCGGTCATCGAGCGGATGACCGTCAGCTCGTCCGCCACGCTACCGATGTGGGGGAACAGCGCGCTCACCGGGATGCCGCTCTCGCCGTACTGGGTGAACTCCCAGGGGCTCGGCCAGATGTTGCCGTCCTGGTTGAACATCGTCCGCTCGGTCTGGAACGGCATCGGCCGCCCCGCCTCGGCCGCCAGCCTCGGCTTGGGGTCGAACGAGTCGATGTGGGACAGCCCCCCGGACATGTAGCAGAAGATGACGTTCTTCACCTTGGGCGGGAAGTGCGGCGGCTTCGCAGCAAGGGGGCCGTCGCCCGCCTCTTGCGCGAAGCCGGCGTAGGACGAGTCGGCCATCAGGGCCGACAGCGCGAGCAGGCCGAACCCCGTCGAGGTCTGGCGCAGCATCTCCCGGCGCGTGGGAAAAGCGCGGGGTGCGGGGTGGCGACGCGGGTCAAGGCACATGAGCGACCTCGGCTAGCGGATGAACAGGTATTCCTTCAGGTTGAACAGGCTGTGCGCGACATCCTGCCACACCTGCGGGTCGTAGAGCAGCAGGTGCGGCGCGCTGCCGCGCTCGGCCGCCACCGTATCGAGGTAGGCGGCGATCCGCGCGCGCTCCGCGTCGGAGGGCCGGCGGGTCAGCGCCTTCAAGAACATGTGGTCGATGCGGCTCTCGATGGACCCCGCCTCGCCCTCGGCGAGTCGGCGCCCCCATTCCGCCGCCTGCCCGATGACGAACGGGCTGTTGAGCATGGTCAGCGACTGCGCGGGCACGTTGGTGACGTCCCGCTGGCCGCGCGTCGCCGCCGGTCTCGGCAGATCGAAAACATCCAGGAACGGATTGTGCGCGTTACGGCGTATCTCCTGATAGATGCTGCGCCGCCCGTCGCCGTCGACGGGACCGTTGTTCGGGTCGCCCTCCGTCAGCCCGTACCGCGTCGCGTAGTGCACCGGCACCGAGGGGCCGTAGAGCGTCGGGTCGAGCCGGCCGGCCACCGAGAGAATCGAGTCGCGGATGGCCTCGGCGTCGAGCCGCCGGAGGTTGGCGTGCTGCAGCAGCCGGTTGGACGGGTCCGCCGCGAGGGCCTCCGGCGACCCCGGGCTGCTCATGCGGTAGGCGGCGGTCGACACGAGGCGCCGGACCAGCCGCTTCACCGAGTAGCCGTCGCCGGCGAACTCCGCCGCGAGGTGATCGAGCAGCGCGGGGTGGGTCGGCGCGTCGCCCAGCCGCCCGAAGTTGTCGACGGTGCGGACGAGGCCGTAGCCGAACAGGTGGCGCCAGACGCGGTTGACCGCGACGCGCGCGGTCAGCGGATTATCCGGCGCGGTGATCGCGTCGGCGAGGCGCAGCCGGACCAGGCCGGGGTCCGCATACGGCTGCGCGTCGAGCGCGGTGAGAAACGCGCGCGGCACCGCGTCGCCGAGGTTCTTGTGGTTCCCGCGCACCAGCAGCGGCTGGTCCGGCGCCGCCTCCTCGACCACCCCGGGAGCCCGGCGGGCCACCGGCACGTCGCGCTCCAGCAGCCGGTAGCGCGCGGCCGGCGCGCGCAACGCCACGAGCTGCTCCAGCGACCGCGGCAGCAGGTCGGCGCGCACGAACTCGTCGAGGAACGCCGCCTCGGTCTCGGTCAAAGCGCCGTCCCGCCACCGGGACACCGTCTCGCCGAGACGGCGGCCGACGAGCGCGGCCAGATCGTCGAGCGAGCCGGGCGGCGGCGCGCCGTCTCCGGCCAGCAGGTGCAGCACCGGCAGGTCGGTGTCGCGCGGCGTTGCCGCCTTGTCGTGGAACACGACCTGCGCCACCCCCATCGACGAGCGGCCGTCGCCGCGCCGCACCGGCCGGTTGGTCTGCCGGCCGTCCTCGGGGTCGAGCGTGAACTGCGTCACGTCGTCCTGCGTCGCGAACTCGATGTAGGCGGTGAACCCCTTCCAGAACGCGGAGTCCCACTGCGCCCAGGTCATCTCGTCCCGCTTCGGGCTGTAGCGCAGGTGGTAGATGCCGCCGCGCGGTACCGCGTAGTTCTCGATGATGAGGTTGGCGAAGCTGAGGTCACCGCCGAGCACCCGCAGGCTGATGAAGTCGCTGTCGATGGTGAACCGCGTCGTCTGGATGACCCCCGCGTGCTTCGACGACAGCAGGTGCGTATAGGCGCCGCCGGGATAGATGCCGTTCAGCAGCCGGTCGCCCCGCCGCTCGATCGCGAACTCGCCCGGCGGCGATGGCGCCTCGGGGCGTCCCACGCCGTGCCCGACGGTCGAGGCATAGTCGGTGCCCGCGAGGTCCCACGCCACCTGGAAGTACTCGCGGTTGAACCGCTCGCGCTCGCCCAGGTCCGCGTCCCACCGGGCGCGCAACTCTTCCCAGGCGCGCGGAAGGTCCGCATCGTCCACTGCGGTCAGCTCCCGCCACGCGGCCAGCGCGCCGCCGTCGCGCTCATCCCGCTCGTCGTCCCGCGCCGGCGCCGCGAGCTCGGTAGCCGCCCGGGCCGCGTCCGCCTCTTCCAGCAGCCGCGCGCCCACCGTCTCGGCCGCCTCGAGCCAGGCATCGGCCAGTCCGTCGCGAATCTCCTCCCTCAGTGCCGCGAGGGCATCCCGGTTCGTCTCGAGCAGGGCCGGGTCGTCGATGGCCCGCTGGGTCGGCCGCGCGCCGTAGAGGGTGCCGAACAGCGAGTAGTAGTCCTTCTGGCTGATCGCGTCGAACTTGTGGTCGTGGCACCGGGCGCACGAGACGGTCAGGCCCATGAACGCCTTCGACACCACGTCCACCTGGTTGTCCGCCCACTTGACCCGGTCCTCCCACGGGTCGACCGGCTGATAGCCGTGCTCGACGAGCCGGTAGTGGCCGGTGCCGATGATCGACTCGTTGGTCCGGCTCGCGGCGTCGAGCCGGGGCGCGGGCAGCAGGTCGCCGGCCACGTGCTCCCGAATCAGCTGGTCGTAGGCCACGTCGCCGTTGAACGCGCGGATCAGGTAGTCGCGATAGCGCCACGCGAGGGGAATGTCCGGGTCGCCTTCGCTGCCGTGCGACTCGCTGTAGCGGAACAGGTCCATCCAGTGGCGCGCCCACCGCTCGCCGAAGTGGAGCGACGCCAGGTACCGATCGACGAGGTTGGCAAAGGCGTCGGGCGACGGATCGCCGACGAACCGGGCGACCTCGGCCGGCGACGGCGGCAGCCCGCGCAGGTCGAACGACAGCCGGCGAATCAGCGTCCGGCGATCCACGGGCGGCGCCGGCTCCAGCCCCTCGGTCTCCAGCCTGGCGAGTATGAACCGGTCCACCGCGCTCCGCGGCCACGCCTCGTCGCCGACCGCCGGCTGCATGCCCGACTCGACCGGCTGCCACGCCCAGTGCTCGCGCCGACGTTTGTCCAGATCGAAGGGCTCGGACGGGTCCGGCGTGCCGGCGGCCGCCGCCGCGGCCTCGGGCCACGGCGCTCCCATCTCGACCCAGGCGATCAGGCTCTCCACCGCCGACGGCTCAAGGGCGCCCGTTGGCGGCATCAGCACCGGCCGTCCCTGCACCCGCTGCACGAGGGAGCTCGCCTGCGGGTCGCCCGGCACCACCGCCGCCCCGCTGTCGCCCCCCGCGAGGAGCCCGTCGCGGCTGTCGAGCCGCAGCCCCCCGAACGGCGTCTCCGCCGCCGCCCCGTGGCACTGGAAGCACTGCTCCGCGAGCAGCGGACGTATCTCGGTCTCGAAGAACTCGACTTGCTCCGGGCTCGGCCCCGCCGGCTGGGCGCCAGCGTGGACGCCGGCAACCAGAGCGACGGTCAGGCCGAGGAGCGCCGCGCAGGATCTGAAACTCATCTTGCCGGCACTGTACCGCCGGGCCGGCCGCGACGCAAGGCACCGGTCCACGGCTCAGGTTGATACCGTATCGGTCGCACTCTGCGGTGTGGCTGGTGCTGAACTGCAATTTGCACATACGCTCTGTTTACCATGAAGAACATCACCCTCAGCGTCGATGAAGGCGTGATTCGGAGGGTCCGGCTGTACGCGGCCGAGCGGGGCTCGACCATCAACGCGCTCGTCCGCGAGTTTCTCACCGAGCTCTCGAATCGGGAGGATCGAGTGCGCGAGGCGCGACAACTTCCACCGAGCCGAGCGGCACGGCGAGGATTCGCGCGGCGACGCGACGGGCGAGACGCCTGGAATGCCGGGCCTGCTCCCGCGGGTCTCCGCGGCTGCACAGCGGGGCGAGATCGGCGCCGGTCAACCCCGGGAGAAGGGCGCTGGCCGGAACCGACCGGAAGCCCTCGGCCGCACCTGCATCGGGCGTCCAGATGGTGACGCCGTCCCTCCGATCCGACGTCCAAGCCTCCTTGACGCCCATCCGGAAGTACGGGGCGAGCTTGTGCCGCGACCGGCGGCTGCGGTCGATTTCCACCACCAGATCGGGCGGCGGCAGGCCGGTCCGCACGTCGAGGTAGCCCGCGAGCCCGCCGTCCCTCAACGCCTGCTCCGCTGCCGGATCGAAGTAGAAGCTGGCGTCGGCCTCGAACCTGCCGTCGTCGCTCAGCAGGCGCAGAGCACCGGTCGCCTGCCAACCGACGTCGTGCCCGCGATCGGCGAGCGCCCACCGAACGCACGACACCAGTTCGCCGACGGCCCAGGCCGGCCCTTCGTGGGCGAAGCCCGGCTCGGCCACGAACTCGGCGAGGCCCGTGTGCTCGTCGTACCGGCAGCGCGGCGCGTCGTCGTGGCCCGTCAGCCGGTCGAAGAGATCGCGCGGCATGGCGACCTCGATCCGCACGGGGGCATCGGGGCCGCCGGCCGGCGCGGGCTCGCCGGTCGGCCGGCGCACGATGCCCGGGACAGCGGTCGGAGATGACATGTTCCAGCCTCCACTCACCTCCAGGCCACTTCGACCGTCAGCCGGGTGGAGCGGCGAGGATTCGCGCGGCCACGCGGCGAGCGAGACGCCGGCAATGCCGGGCCTGCTCCCGCGGATCCCCGCGGCTGCAGAGCGGGGCGAGATCGGCGGCGGCCAACCCCGGGAGGACGGCGCTGGCCGGGGCCGGCCGGAAGCCCCCCGCCGCCGCCGCGTCGGGCATCCACATGGTGACGCCGTCCTTCCGGTCCGAGGTCCACGCCTCCCTGACGCCCATCCGGAAGTAGGGGGCGAGCTTGTGGCGCGACCGGCGGCTGCGGTCGATCTCGACCACCAGGTCGGGCGGCGGCAGACCCGTTCTCACATCGAGGTACCCGTCGACCTCCCGGACGGCCCGTTCCGCCTCGGGGTCCAGATAGAAGCTGGCGTCGGCCTCGAAGGCGCCGTCGTCGCTCAGCAGGCGGAGGGCGCCTGCCGGTATCCACGAGACCTCGCGTCCTTCGTGTGCGAGCCCGCTCGCGATGAGTACGAACAACTGCCCGATCTGCCACGCCGGCCCTTCGTGGGCGAAGCCCGGCTCGGCCACGAACTCGGCGAGGCCCGTGTGCTCGTCGTACCGGCAGCGCGGCGCGTCGTCGTGGTCCGTCAGCCGGTCGAAGAGGTCGCGCGACATGGCGACCTCGATCCGCACCGGGGCGTCGGGTCCGCCGGCGGGCGCCGGCTCGCCGGCCGGCGGACGAATGACGTCGGGGACTACCGTCGGCGAGGCCATGTGTCGAGCGTAGCACAACGCCGCGGGATTCGCCGGGCGTCCGCTAGCGGATCACGGGGAACGGTCCGTCACCCGCCGGCGTCGGCGTTCTGCTCAGGCGGCGAGAACCGCGTCGAGATTGACGCGTTCCAGAAGTGCCGCGTCGGCCGGCCGCTCCAGGAAGGGCTCCACGTCGCGGATCAGGACGCCGGTCTCCAGATCGGCGAGCCGCGTCCGCAGCAGGCGGCGCCAATCCGCGGCCCGGTGGCGACCGGCGCCCTGCGTCTGATCCAGAGCATGCTGGAGGAGTTCCATGTTCGGCGCGACCGGCGGGCGACGCGACCGGTACCACACCAGGTCGAACCAGTCGCGGCCCTTCGGATACTTGCGCGTGAGCAGCGCGTGCAGCTTGCCTGCCATGAGTGAGGGAAGGTCGTAGTGACCGATCACGAACGTGAAGTGGCGGGTGACGACGGAGCGCTGAACCGCCGCCCCTGCCGGTGGACGGGTGTCGATCTCGACCTTGATGGAAAGCTTCTGCTCCTGATGACCGGACAGACCGGCTTCCGCCAGCAGTGACGCCGTTCGAATCCAGGCGACCTGCACCGGCTTGCGGTCCACCCAGCGAACCGTACTGTCGAAGCCGGCGAGATGCAGGTCTCTTTTGAGCTTCCGCAGCCAGCGCACGGGATCGTACCCGTCGAACGAGACTTGCGAGAAATCGAGGTCTTCGGAGAACCGCGGGAGGCTCTCCAGAAACCGCAGCGCGGTACCGCCGACGAATACGATCGCTCGCGATGCCTCGCTCTCATGCAGGGACCGCATGATGAAGGCCTGGAGGTACTCGCGCAGGGAATTGAGCCTGCGCCCGGGATCGTCGAACCGCAGCGCCGCATCGAGAGCACGGTCTTTCACAGTTCCACGCCGTCCTCCCGCCCGTCGCAGCATTCGCGCCACACCTCTACGGCGCGCAGAATCCGGCGCTTCCCCATGCGCTGCGCATAGGCCTGCAACAGACGTCGATCGACCATCCCGGTTTGCTGAAACCGCATCTCGATCATCCGCGCGCGATCCCATTCGCCGCTGTTCAGGTGAAACAGATCGAGCAGCGCCTTTTCCGCCGTGGCGAGGACCACCTCGGCGCCGGCGATGGAGACGGTGCGGTAGCCGAAGAAGAAGCTTCTCTTGATGGCGGTGTAGCGGAACGTCCCGAACGGGTTGTCGAACCGCCGCGGCGTACGCGTGGTGACGCTGGTGTAGGCGGACACGCCCTCCGGGATCAGGCCGAAGAACCCGAGCGCCCAGAGTCCGCTTATGTAGGAAGGCGAGTACAGCACGTTGGCCAGGGTGGCCGGTGAGACGGGCACCCGGCGATAGCGATCGACGAAGGTGTACATGCCGCGGCGAAGCGGCACCAGCTTTCCGGCCCGGCTCCAGCGGTGAAGCTGATTCACCACGCTCGGATGCGATTCCTCCGTCAACTGCACGACCGTGGCAAGATCGAAGAAGGGCATCGCGCCCAGTAGCTCGACGGCCGAATCGAGACGCATCACTCTCGATAATCTGCAATAACGCCTATTTTTGTCAATGATTCATCGCGTTCGCACCGCGATCCTGTCCAGCATGACTCGGCAAGGATCGAACGAGCAATCCTCAGGGCTGACCCTGACGAGGTCGTGCAGAAGACATCGCATCCGCAACTTGGCCTGCCATGTCCGCTTCGACCGTCAGCCGAGCGGAGCGGCGAGGATTCGCGCGGCGACGCGGCGGGCGAGACGCCGGGAACGCCGGGCCTGCTCCAGCGGGTCTCCGCGGGTGCAGAGCGGGGCGAGACCGGCGGCGGTCAGCCCCGGGAGCACAGCGCTGGCCGGGACCGAGCGGAAACCCTCGGCGGTGCCCGCATGGGGTGTCCAGATGGTGACGCCTTCCTTCCGATCCGACGTCCACGCCTCCCTGACTCCCATCCGGAAATAGGGGGCGAGCTTGTGTCGCGACCGGCGGCTGCGGTCGATCTCGACCACGAGATCGGGCGGCGGCAGGCCGGTCCGTACGTCGAGGTACCCGTCGACCGGCCGGACGGCCCGCTCCGCCTCGGGGTCGAGGTAGAGGCTGGCGTCCGCCTCGAAGGCACCGTCGTCGCTGAGCAGGCGAAGGGCGCCGGCGGGAATCCAGGAAACCTCGCGGCCCTGGTCGGCAAGCGCATCCGCGATGCGTGTGAACAATTGGGCGATCTGCGCGGCCGGGCCTTCATGGGCGAAGCCCGGCTCGGCCACGAACTCGGCGTGACCGGTGTGCTCGTCGTACCGGCAACGTGGCGCGTCGTCGTGGTCGGTCAGCCGGTCGAAGAGCCCGCGCGGCATGGCGACCTCGATGCGCACCGGAGCGTCGGGGCCGCCGGCGGGCGCCGGCTCGCCGGCTGGCGGGCGAACGACGGCTGGCGCAACGGTCGGCGAGGTCATATGTCGAGCGTAGCACAACCACCGCCGGATCCGCTGCCCCGCGACGGGGCCGCTTACGGGACGCGCACGTTCGGTGCGACCTGCAACACGAGCTGCGACGGATGCAGGTCGTCGTGCAGCACCCGCTGGGTCGCCGTCTGCAGCTCCGCACTCTGGCCGAACGGGGCGCCGGTGTTCAGGTTCCGATCGAAGTGCGGGAAGTTCGACGAGCTGATCTCGAGCCGGATGCGGTGCCCGGCGCGAAACACGGTGGCGGTGTAGCCGAGGTCGATGGTGTAGTCGTGCACGGCCCCCGGCGTGAGCCAGATCTCCTGGTAGTCCGAGCTGCGGTACCGCGCGCGGACGATGCCCTCCGACACGTTGTGGGCGTAGCCGTCGAGGTGCACGTCCACGAGCTTGGCGGTGAAGTCGGTGTCCCGGGCGGACGAGGCGGCCCACAGGTTCACCTGCACCGGGCCGATGACGGTCAGGTCCTCGGCCAGCGGCCCGCTGGTGTATACCAGCACGTCGCCGCGCTGCTCCACCGTGCGCTGGTCGAAGGCGCCCGAGGCGAGGAGGCCATTCTGGCAGCACATGTTGCCGCCGGTGGTGGGGACCGGGTCGCGGGGGTCGTAGACGTACTCGTCGGGCGGGCCGCCGGGCCCCGCGGCCGCGAGGACGCCGTCTCCGGCGGCAGAGTTCGCCCCGCCGCTGCTCTGCAGATAGAAGCGCGTCTCGACCGCGTCGGGCAGCGGGAACTCGTCCGCGGTGATCCAGAACCCGCCGCCGGCGGTGCCCTCGTCGGGCGGGGTCATCACGAAGAGCCGCACCGGGGGATCGTCGGCGACGCCGTTGTCGATGCCCTTCAGCCAGTAGTCGAACCAGCGCGCCCACGCCGCGTTCAGGTCGAGGGCGTTGTCGGGGCCGAAGTCGATCTCGCCGGCGGTGGTGTCGCCGGGGCAGGCGTGGCAGAGCGCGCGCATGATCAGCTTGGTGCCGTTCCGCGCGGCGTCGGTCCCGGCCTCGTCGCGCACCCCCATGAAGTTGCGGATGGTGCCCTCCTGGAAGATGTCGTACCAGCCGCCGGTGATCAGGGCCGGCACCTGCACGCGCGGGTACTTCGTCTCGACGTCGAGGTGGGCCCAGTAGTCGTCGTAGCTCGGCCGGGCCAGCCACTCGTCGTAGTAGGCGGCGATGTTGCCGTTCCGCCGAAACCCCGCGAAGTCCGCGAGGGGGAGCCGCCAGAGCCAGTCGTCGAGGAGCTTCCCGTGCCCCTCGTCGACGAACGCGCCGACTTCCTCGAGCGCCTGCGCCCTCGAGGTCCCCGCCGCCTCGAGCCGCCGCTGCAGGGTGTCGGGGGCCAGGGTCTGCGCGGTCCAGCTCATCGCGAACCACAGGTCGAACGCGCCGCCCTGGTACGTCCACCCCTTGTGATAGTCCGACGAGCTGTAATGCGGGGCGATGGCCACGAGGTGGGGCGGCTGCTCGACCGCCGCCTGCCACTGCGTGAGCCCGACGTAGGAGCCGCCGATCATGCCGACCTTGCCGTCGGACCACGGCTGCGCGGCCGCCCACTCCACCGCGTCGTAGCCGTCCGCCGCCTCCTGCCGCATGGCGTCGAACTCGCCCTCCGACCGGTAGCGCCCCCGGGTGTCCTGGTTGAGCAGGGCGTAGCCGCGCTCGGCGAAGTAGCGGCCGGCGCCCGAATCGCAGTCGCTGCCGGCGGCGGGCGACCGCCGGTTGTAGGGGGTCCGCTGCAGGATCACGGGGAACGGCCCGTCACCCGCCGGCAGGTACACCTCGGTCGCGAGCCTGACGCCGTCGCGCAGCGGCGCCCACTCGACCGCGCAGCGCACGCCGTCCGAATCGCCGTCCTGTCCCTGACTGGCCACCCGCGCCGCGGCCGGCGAGACCAGCACCATGACCAGACTCGCCGCCGCGGCGAGAACCCTGCGCCCGCTCATGCCATGCTTCCCCATCGTCGCCTCCCGAAAGTTGGAGATGAAGTCCTGCAGCATTCTACCGGCGATGCTTCCCGCGCGGACGCCGTCGCTGCCTGACCTGCCGATCCCCAACGGCTCCCGCGCGGCGCCTCAATCCCCGCATGCGCCTGTCCGCTCCCGGTCGTGAAGGCCGGTTGCGGCGGGCTGCCTGCCGGACTCGGGGGACGATCGGCCGGCGCGGAACATGCCGCGGAGGTCGGCTGGTGTCCGTATCGCAGCGTCGTGGGATGAGGAAGATCGGCCGCCGCGGGAATACGCCGCGGAGGCGACCGGATACACTAGGCCGCAACGTCAGCTTCCCGGAGGTGTCATTCCCAGCCCACACGATCCTCGCCCGGAGCCGGCTTCTCCGTCCATCGATCAGCCGATGTTCGGCATCGCCCTCCTCTGCCTGCTGGGGGTCAGCGTCCCGATCCTGATGGCGCCGGAGGCGGCCGGCGCCGTGGTGACCGCCGTCTACGATTGGATGGCCCGGGAGCTGGGCCTGATCTACCAGTGGGCGACCCTGTTCACCATGGGGTTCCTCGCCTGGCTCGCGCTCGGCCGCCACGGGACGCGCGTCCTCGGCCGCGCGCCGGAGCCCGAGTACGGCAACGCGAGCTGGATGGCGATGCTGTTCTGCGCCGGCATCGGCGGCGGGCTGCTGTACTGGAGCACCATCGAGTGGGCGTTCTACGTCGACCAGCCGCCGTTCGGCGTCGAGCCCGGCAGCACCGCGGCGCGGGAGTGGGCGGCGACCTACGGCATCTTCCACTGGGGTCCCTCCGCCTGGGCGCTGTACGCGCTGCCGACCGTCGCGATCGCCTATCCCTACTACGGCTACGAGCTGCCGTGCCTGCGCCTGTCCGGCGCCCTGGTGGGGCTCTTCGGCCGCGGTTTTCCCGACCGCCGGCTCGGGCGCGCCGTCGACTTCTTCTTCATCATCGCCCTGATCGGCGGCACCGGCACCTCGCTGGGCCTGGCGACGCCGATGCTCGGGGCGGTCGCGGCCCGGCTCTTCGACATCGACCAGTCCCTCGGCCTGACCTGGGTCATCACCGGCGCCTGCGTCGTCCTGTTCGGCACCAGCGTGTACCTGGGTCTCGACCGCGGCATCAAGCGCCTGTCGAACGTCAACCTCGTCCTCGGCGCCGTCTTCCTCGTCTGGGTCCTCGCGGCCGGTCCCGCCCGGTTCGCCCTCGAGCTCGGCACTTCGTCGATCGGCCTGATGCTGCAGGAGTTCGTCCGCATGAACACCTGGACCGAGCCGCTCGCGGACACCGGCTTCGTGGAGGACTGGACGATCTTCTACTGGGCCTGGTGGATCGCCTACGGCCCGTTCATGGGGCTGTTCGTGACCCGCATCTCGCGCGGCCGCACCATCCGCGCGCTCATCCTGGGCATGGCCGGCTTCGGCACCCTGGGCTGCGCCGCGTTCTACATCGTCTGGGGCAACACCGTCCTGTGGCTCGACCTGCACGCGGGGCTCGGGCTCCTGGATCTCGTCCGCGCCGGCGACGCGGCCACCGCCATCGCCGCCGCCCTCGGCGCACTCGCCGGTCAGCCGGGGCCCCTGCTGCTGTTCCTCATCCTCGGGTTCGTCTTCGTGGCCACCACCTACGACTCCGCGTCATACGCGATCGCGGCGGCGGCGACCCGCGACCTGCGGCCGGGCTCCCATCCCCACCGCGCCCACCGCCTGTTCTGGGCGGGAGCGCTCGCCTTCCTGCCGGCGGCCCTGATCGTCATCGACAGCCTGGAGGCGGTGCGGTCGGCGGTGCTCGTGGCGTCGCTGCCGATCCTCGTCATCGGGGTCCTCGCGGTGCTCTCCCTGTTGCGGTCCCTGCAGGAGAGCGAAGACACGGCATGACCAACGCGGCCGCCAAGGGTGCGATCTCGTCCGGCGGCGCTACGGTGCACGAGAGGAACGACACGGCATGACCGGCGCCGAGGCGCCTCCCCGACGGCTCGGCATCGGGTTCATCGGCAGCGGGTTCATCACCCGCTTCCACATCCGGTCGATGGTCGGGGT
The DNA here is from genome assembly GCA_965206705.1 of Vicinamibacterales bacterium. Taxonomy (GTDB): domain Bacteria; phylum Acidobacteriota; class Vicinamibacteria; order Vicinamibacterales; family UBA8438; genus JAJEEA01. The sequence continues at coordinate 1,270,790 of CBDBKJ010000006.1, forward strand.
GCGGGACGCCGACGTGCGCGGGTGCTGGAGCCCGTGCCACGAGCATGCCGGCGAGGCGGCGGCGCTGGCCCGCGAGCTCGACGTGGGCGACGCCCGCGCGTTCCCCTCGATCGAGGCGATGGTCGCCGATCCGGCCGTCCACGCGGTCTGGGTGTGCGGACCGAACCACACCCGCATCGAGAACATGGAAGCCGTCGTGCACGAGGTGCGCGCCGGGGCAACCCTGCGCGGGGTGGCCTGCGAGAAGCCCCTGGCCCGCACCGTCGCCGAGGCGAAGCGGATGCGGGAGCTCGCGGGCGAAGCCGGGATCCCCCACGGCTATCTCGAGAACCAGATCTTCGCGCCGGCCGTCGCGCGCGGGCGCGAGCTGCTGTGGCGGCGGGGCGCGGCCCTGACCGGCCGGCCCTACCTCGCACGCGCCGCCGAGGAGCACAGCGGCCCCCACCGCCCGTGGTTCTGGCGGGGCGACCTGCAGGGGGGCGGGGTGCTGAACGACATGGCCTGCCACTCGGTCGAGGTGGTGCGGCACCTGCTGACCGCGCCCGGCGCGCCGCGGGCGTCGATACGACCCCGGCGGGTGACTGGACACATCGCGTCGCTGAAGTGGACCCGGCCCGAGTACGCCGCCCGGCTGCGGCGGACCATGGGAACCGAAGTCGATTACCAGGTGCGCCCGGCCGAGGACTTCGCGAGCGTGACCGTCGAGTACGCGGCCGAGGACGGGGCGCCGCTCGTCGGCGAGGCGACCACGTCGTGGAGCTTCGTCGGGGCGGGGCTGCGGCTGAGCATGGAGCTGCTCGGGCCCGAGTACTCGATGTCGGCCAACTCGCTCGACAGCGGCCTGAAGCTGTTCTTCAGCCGCGCGGTGCGGGGCGAGGCGGGCGAGGACCTCGTCGAGAAGCAGAACGCCGAGATCGGCTGGATGCCGGTGGTCGTCGACGAGGCGGCCGATTACGGCTACACGGCCGAGAACCGCCACATGGCCCGGGCGTTCCTGCGCGGGGAGGCGCCGGCGGTGACCTTCGACGACGGTGTCGAGGTGGTCGAGCTGCTGATGACCGCGTACATGAGCGCCGAGCAGGGCCGCACCCTGCCGTTCCGGCCGGACGGACTCGACGCCTTCGTGCCGGCGGTGGCGCGGGGCGCCTGGAAGGGGACCCCGCCCGCGTCTTGACCTCGACAACCACCTGTGCGATGTTTGCGGCTGGAGAAACGTGAATCGAGGAGACCGCGACGGCGCGGTCCCGATCGAGGAGACCGCGCCGCGGTCCTAAGGAGGTTCAGATGAGTTATCGACGGCTCCGTGCATTCGCCGTTCCCGTCCTGGCGTTCGTGGTCCCGGTCCTGGCCGCCGCGTCGGCCGCCGGACAGGCCCCCAAGACCCCCTGGGGCGATCCGGACATCCAGGGAATCTGGTCGTCCTCGGGCGCCACCCCGATGGAGCGGCCGGACCAGTACCAGGGGCGCGAGACCCTGACCGAAGAAGAGGTCGCGGAGATTCGCGGCACGACCGACGTCCGCAACCAGCAGCTGCTGCAGGCGAACGCCCAGCGCACCCAGGCCGGGGGCAACGTCGGCGCCTACAACAACTTCTGGATGGAGCGGGGCGCGCGGACGAACCGGACGTCGATGCTCGTGGACCCGCCGAACGGCCGGTTCCCGGCCCTGACGCCGGCCGGAGAGCTCGCCCGGGACAGCCAGCCGCGCGGAGACGACCACTGGGGGGACCGCCACATCTGGGAGCGCTGTTTGACGCGGGGCGGGATGCCCAACGCCATGTTCCCGCGGTCCTACAACAACAACATGCAGGTGTTCCAGACGCCCGGGCAGGTCGTGATGCTCCTGGAGCAGGTGCATGAGCTGCGCGTCGTCCCCCTGGACGACCGGGCGTTCCCGCCGCAGCACGTCGGCCAGTGGAACGGCATCTCGAGAGGGCGCTTCGAGGGCGACACCCTGGTGGTCGAGACGAGGAACCTCGACTCGCGCGTGAGCGCGCTCCAGCCGTGGTCGGTCTTCAACTCGCACAGCGGCTCGGGCGAGGGCCTGACCCTCGTCGAGCGCTTCACCCGGACCGGCCCCGACAGCCTCGAGTACGAGGTGGAGGTGTCCGACGCGCAGATGTACACGCGGCCGTGGACGGTCGCGTATCCCTTCTGGCGGTCCAACGATCTGATGTACGAGTACGCCTGTCACGAAGGCAACATCGGAATGGAGGGCATTCTCTCCGGCGGCCGCGCCGACGATGCCGCGGAAGCCGAAGCCGCGAAGAAGTAACGCGGGAACGGGCCGGCGCCGGGGACGCTATGCCGCGGGACGCCACCGGGGCGAGCCGCGTCCCCCGCGCCGGCTACTCTTCACGAGAGCACCCGTCCCCACCCGGCGCAGTCACCGGCGCGCGTTCGACGCAGATAAGGACCGCACGGCTCGTTCCGGTCATGGAGTCGTGCTGCGACCGCCGCCGGTAGCTCTCCACCACGAGCCATCCGAGCCGCCGCGCTCAGGTGCGCGACCGCAGCCTCGGATTCGGGGTGCGAAGAGCCGCGCGGCGCGTTCCGGTCACAGAGGCGTGCTGCGCCCCCGCTGCCGGTAGCTGTCCAGCAGCGCCTCAGGCCGGTCGACCACCTCGGGGAACCCGTCGTACACGTTTCGCCTCTCCCCCACGTCCGCGTCGGCGGGGCGGCGGCGATGGTCGCAGTCTCGAAGGTCGGCGGATCGACGGCGGCGATCCCACGGACGGATCGAGCGGCCCCGGGTTCCGACTCGGTTCCGGCCGCCCGGGCTTCCCCCCCCGATTTCCCGGACCCCGACTCGAGCCGGCGGTCGACCGGATCGCGAACATGGTGGAGCGGCCGCCGCAACCCCGTGAACGGGCCGAGCATAGTAGTATTGGCGGATCGAGAGGACAGGCAGTGATGCGAGGTCTACAAGCATTCGGGCGGTGGGCGTTTGCCGCCGTCGTGATGACCGGCCTCGGCGTCGCCGACGCCGGTCTGGACGCGGCCGGGCAGGACGCGGCCGGGCAGGACGCCGCCCTTGCCGAGGCCGTGCGGCGCGGCGACCGGGAGGTCGTGGTGCACCTGCTCGCGCAGGGGGCGGACACCAACGCGGCGGGAGACGACGGCGCCACCGCCCTGCACTGGGCCGCGTACCTGAACGACGCGGAGACCAGCGCCGCCCTGATCCGGGCGGGGGCGCGGGCGGACGCCCCGAACCGCTACCGGGTGACCCCGCTGGCCCTCGCCGCGAAGAACGGCAACGCCGCGATCATCGAGCAGCTGGTGGCGGCCGGGGTCGACCCGAACGATCCGCGGCAGGCGGTCAACACCGGCGAAACGCCGCTGATGCACGCGGCGCGCTCCGGCCAGGTCGAGGCCGTCCGCGCGCTCGTCGAGGCCGGGGCCGACGTCGACGCACAGGAAGGCTGGAACGGACAGTCGGCGCTGATGTGGGCGGCGGCCGAGGGACACGTCCCCGTCGTCGAGACCCTGATCGCTTCCGGGGCCGACATCCGCGGCCGTTCGAAGAGCGGCGCCGCTCCCCTCCTGTTCGCCGTGCGCAAGGGCAGCCTCGGCGCCGTCGGCGCCCTCCTCGCGGCCGGCGCTGACGTCAACGGGCGGCGGCCCGACGGCGCCACTCCCCTGCTCGTCGCCGTCGTCAACGGGCACGAGGACCTCGTGGACCTCCTGCTCGCGCGGGGCGCGGACCCCAACGCCGAGGGCGGATCGACCCGGCTGACGGTGCAGGGCGTCCGGGCCCAGGCGATGCCGCTCGAGATCCGGAAGCTCGGCTACAGCGAGCGCGAGTCAGAGGGCATCGTCCGGGGCAACATCTTCGGCCGGCCGCTGCAGGCCGCCGTGCACGTCGCCAACTGGCACATCAGCGATCAGTTCATCTCGGTGAACATCGACCGGTTGCGGGTCCTCCGTGCGCTCCTCGCGCACGGCGCCGACGTCAACGGGCGGAACTCGATGGAGGAGCCGCGCTGGTCGGGCGCCCGCTACCGCCGGCATATGACCGGGGCCACCGCGTTCATGCTGGCCGCGAAGTCGGCCGACGTCGAGGTGCTGCGCCTGCTGCTCGAGCACGGCGCCGACCCGACCATCGACACCGAGGACGACATCACCCCGCTGATGGCGGCGGCGGGCATCTCGTGGGCGTCGAACCAGGACCGCGCGAGCGAGGCGCAGGTGCTCGAGGCGGTGCGGCTGCTGGTGGAGGAGCTGGGCCTCGACGTCAACGCGGTCAGCGACGTCGGCGAGACGCCGATGCACGCGGCGGCGTACCGCGGCGCCAACAGCGTCGTGCAGTACCTGTTCGACCGGGGCGCGAAGCTCGACGTCGTGGCCCTGGACGGTCGCACTCCCCTGCGGGTCGCGGACGGGGTCGAGTACGGCAACTCGTTCGCCGCGCACCCCCACACGGCGGTGCTGCTGCGCGAGCTCGGAGCCAGGGAGATCCCGTGTCCGGCGCCCTGCGCCGCGGCCATCCCGGAGGAGGCGCTGAACCGATGACGGACTCTCCCTCGTCACGCCTGGTCGGGCACGAGCGCCTTGCAGCCCGTCGGCGACCTGCAGCCCCCTGGCTCCTTGCGGCCCGCTGGCGTCCTTGCCCGTCGCGGCGCGCCGCGCGGTTCCGCCCGGAGCGGCTGGCGGCCGTCCTCGTCCTCGCCGCGCTTCTCGCGCCGGTGGGCGCGGCCGCGCAGGCCCGGAGCCCGGAGGCCCGGCCGGCCCCCGCCGGCCGCGAGGCGGCGAACGAGCCCGCTCCCCGCGCCGTCCTCCAGCGGTACTGCTTCGCCTGCCACAACGACCGCGCCCGGACGGGCGGACTGGCCCTCGACGTCCTCGACATGACCCGCCCCGGCGAGCACCCCGAGGTCTGGGAAGCCGTGATCAACAAGCTGCGGACGGGGGCGATGCCGCCGGCGGGGCGGCCGCGGCCCGACCGGGCGACCTACGACGCGGTGGTGACATGGCTCGAGACCGAGCTCGACCGCGCCGCCCTCGCGAATCCCGATCCCGGCCGCCCGACCCTGCACCGCCTGAACCGGACGGAGTACCGCAACGCCGTCCGCGATCTCCTCGCGGTGGACGTCGACACGGCGCTGCTGCCGGCCGACAACGCGGCCTACGGCTTCGACAACAACGCCGACGCCCTCACCCTGTCGTCGGCCCTGACCGAACGGTACCTGGGCGCCGCCGCCCGGATCGCGCAGATGGCCCTCGGCCGGCCGCGGGGAACCCCCGCGCCCGAGACGATCTTCGTGCCGACGGACCGCGATCAGGGCGTCCGGGTCAGCGACGACCTGCCCTTCGGTTCGCGCGGCGGCACGGTGTTCCGCTACCACTTTCCCGCCGACGGCGAGTACGTCTTCCAGATGCGGCCGAAGGAGAGCGGCGTCGCCGGCGGGTTCGAGGGCGTCACCGCCGAGCCCCACGAGCTCCACGCGAGCGTCGACGGCAACCGGGTCTGGACCGGTATCGTGCAGCGGCCCGAGGGGGCGCGGGGCGACGAGCGCAACCGGCTGATCCTCGAGCGCATGCAGTTCCGGGCGCCGGTGACGGCCGGCTCGCACCTCGTGCAGGTGTACTTCACGGCCAAGACCTCGGCCTACGTCGAGGACCTGTTCGACCCCGACCTGCGGCGGGACCCGTACCGGGCCCCCAACGGCGAGCCGGTCGTCTCCAGCGTGACGATCACCGGGCCGATGCCCGAGACCGCGTCGGCCGGAGACTCGCCCAGCCGCCGGAAGCTGTTCGTCTGCACGCCGACCCCGGGAGCCGCGGAGGAGGACGAAGCGGCCTGCGCCCGCACCATCGTCTCGACCCTGGCGCGGCGGGCCTACCGGCGCCCGGTGACCGAGACCGACCTCCAGATTCCGCTGGGGCTGTACCGCGACGGCGCCGCCCGGGGCGGGTTCGAGGCGGGCATCGAGCTCGCCCTGCGCGGCATCCTCGTCAGCCCGAGCTTCCTGTTCCGGTTCGAGGACGAGCCGGCGGCGGATGAGCCGGGGACGCCGTACCGCATCTCCGACCTCGAGCTGGCCTCGCGCCTCTCGTTCTTCCTCTGGAGCAGCATCCCCGACGACGAGTTGCTGGAGCTGGCCGTCGCGGAGAAGCTGAACGACCCCGGGGTGCTGGGGCGGCAGGTGCGGCGCCTGCTGGCCGACCCGCGGTCCCGGGCGCTCGTCGACAACTTCGCCGGCCAGTGGCTTCACATCCGCAACGTGTCGGGGCTCCAGCCGAGCCCCGAGCTGCTGTTCCACTTCGACGACAACCTGCGCCAGGCCTTCGAGCAGGAGACGAAGCTGTTCTTCGAGAGCATCGTCCGCGAGGACCGCAGCGTGCTCGACCTCCTCGACGCCGACTACACCTTCCTGAACGAGCGGCTCGCCCGGCACTACGGCATTCCCGGCGTGTACGGCGAGCGCTTCCGGCGCGTGACGCTGCCCGCCGACAGCGTGCGCCGGGGGCTGCTGGGGCAGGGCTCGGTTCTCACCGGCACGTCGCGCGCGAACCGCACGTCGCCGGTCATCCGCGGCAAGTGGATCATGGAGAACATCCTGGGGACGCCGCCGCCGCCCCCGCCGCCCAACGTGCCCGACCTCGTCGAGGAGCGGGACCCCCGCAAGGTGCTCCCCATGCGCGAGCAGTTGGCCGCCCACCGGGCCAACCCGGTCTGCGCGGCCTGTCACGCCCAGATGGACCAGCTCGGCTTCGCCCTCGAGAACTTCGACGCCATCGGCGAGTGGCGCGACATCTACGCGTCGGGGCTGCCCATCGACGCGTCGGCGGCGTTCCCCGACGGCACCACGTTCGACGGCCCCGCCGAGCTCCGCCGGCTGCTGCTGAGCTACTCGGACGACTTTCTGACGACGGCGATAGACCGGCTGCTGACCTACGCCCTCGGGCGCGGGCTCGAGGCGACCGACATGCCCACCGTCCGGCAGATCAAGCGCGACGCCGCCGACGACCACTACCGCTTCGCCACCCTCGTCCAGGGGGTCGTCGCGAGCCCTCCGTTCCGGATGCGCATGGCGCAGGATCCGACGAACTGACTCGACGCCTCGATCCTCAAGCCTCCCTTCGTTTTCGACTCCACAGAGGGCAGTGTCCGCCGGTCCCCACCAACCCCTGACAGGCGGCCGAGACCGCCAACCGGACATGCTGGAGCGAAGTGCGACGACATGACCGTTGTTGCGTTGATAGTCGGATCGGTCGCGGTAGGAAGTCTCGAATGGGCAGGCCCTTCATTTGATCGTGGCCGGATAACACTGTCCGCCGCCCACCACGGACGGCGCGGTGGTGGCGGGCAGCGCCCGGGCGACCGCGGACCTGTTGACATAGTGCGCAGAGCATTCTCGGGTCGGCGACGCGGCGGCGCGGTTCTCCGCGACAACGGAGCGGCCACCCATGTAGGGCGCCCATGAACCTTCGATTGGCCGTCTGTTTATCTTTCAATTAGCCGCCTCATAACCTTTCAATCAGCCGACCTTTGACCTTTCAATCAGCCGCCCTGGTCGGTTACGATCAGCCGAGTGCCGGAAGCTGTCCTGTACCCGCGTTTCGTCGAGCCGCGTCTCGCGGAGGCGCTCGCCGACTCGCCGGCCGTCCTGATTCACGGCCCGCGCCAATGCGGCAAGACGACGCTCGCCCGAACGTCGGAAGCGTCCCGAGGCTACCCCTACCTCAGCCTCGACGATGACGTGGCGCGTGCCGCGGTCGAGGCGGACCCGGCGGGATTCGTGGCCGACCTGCCCGAGCGGGTCATCCTGGACGAAGTACAGCGCGCGCCCGCGATATTCGCGGCCATGAAGCTGGCCGTCGACCGCCACCGGACGCCGGGACGTTTCCTGCTGACCGGATCGAGCCAGGTGTTGCTCTTGCCGGCGCTCGCCGACTCGCTGGCGGGACGCCTGGAAACGCTACGGCTGCATCCGCTCGCGCTATGCGAGCGTGAGCGCCGTCCCCCCAACTTCCTCGACGCCCTGTTCGGCGGCGGATTCGCCTTCGAGCGGCGCGAGCGGCTGGGAAAGCGGTTGGCGGAACGGATCGTCGCGGGCGGCTATCCGGCCGCATTGGCGCGGTCGCCGGGCCGACGGCGCGCCAAGTGGTACCACGACTATCTCGACGCCCTGGTCCAGCGGGACGTTCGGGACCTGGCCCGCATCGGCGCCCTGGAGGCGCTGCCGCGGCTGCTGGCCCTCGCGGCGGCGCAGACGGCCCAGCTGTTCAACGTGAGCGATCTGGCCGCGCCGTTTCAGCTCAGCCGGCCGACGATACGGGACTACGTGACGCTGCTCGAACGCGTATTCCTGCTGGAGCGGCTGCCGCCCTGGCACACGAACCGCCTGAGCCGGCTGGTGAAGACCCCCAAGCTGCACGTCGCCGATACCGGTCTGGCCGCCGCGCTGCTCGGCGCGGACGCCGCCGCGCTGGGCGCCAACCGGCCCTTGCTGGGTCAGTTGCTGGAGACGTTCGTGTTCCAGGAGCTGCGGCGACAGGCGAGCTGGCACGAGGCGCCGACGTCGTTCTTCCACTTCCGCGACAAGGACGGGGTCGAGGTGGACCTCGTCCTCGAGCGCGGCGCCGGGATGATCGCCGGCGTCGAGGTCAAGGCGTCGGGCACGGTGACCGCGTCGGACTTCCGCGGCCTGCGCAAGCTCGCCGGTGCGGCACGCGCCGGGTTCGCGGGCGGGGTCGTGCTCTACGACGGCGAGACCAGCGCGAGCTTCGGCGACCGGCTTCACGCCGTCCCGATCTCCCGTCTGTGGGCGGGACCGTCCCGCGAAGAGGTCTTCGCGCGCCTCGCAGAGCTGCCGCCGATCGAGCTCGATCCCCCGGCCGCCGAGGTGCTGCGCGACGAGCGGCGGCGGCGCTGACACGCACGCCGTTTTCCTCTATAATCCACCCCTCCGGCGGACTTCGTGCCGTTCGCACAAGATGTGTGCCTCGCCACGGAAAGTGCCGCACCCGCAGGCGTCGAGAGTTCGGAGCGAACGCGACAGGACGGGCCGAGTTCGGACGATGGGAGCTGTGCGATGGTGATCACGAAGCTGGCGCTGCCGAGACGGACGTTCCTGCGCGGCATGGGGGCCACCCTGGCGCTCCCGCTCCTCGACGCGATGGTGCCGGCGCTGTCGGCGCGGGCGCCGGGGACGCCGCGGTTCGCCACGGTCTACGTCGGCAACGGCATGAACATGTGGGACTGGACTCCGCCCACCGAGGGCGCGGGGTTCGAGCTCTCGCCGATCCAGCAGCCGCTCGAGCGCTTCCGGAGCCGGTTGCTCGTGCTGAGCGGGCTCGACAACTATCCCGCGACCGACCAGGGCGACACCGGCGGCCAGCATCCCCGCGCCGCCCCCGCGTTCATGAGCTCGGTGCACCCGAAGCAGACCGAGGGCGCGGACGTGGAGGCGGGCACGACCGTCGACCAGATGATCGCGGAGTTGATCTGCCGCGACTCGAAGCTGCCGTCGCTCGAGGTCTCGGTCGACCGCAACGACGTCGTCGGCGCGTGCGACCACGGCTACGCGTGCGCCTACATGAACTCGCTGTCGTGGAAGACGCCGACCCAGCCCCTGCCGGCGGAGACGAACCCCCGGTTCGTCTTCGAGCGCCTTTTCGGCGTCGGCGACACCGCCGAGGAACGGCAGTTGCGCGTCGAGGAGGACCGCAGCATCCTCGACGGCCTGTCCCAGGAGATCGCGAGGCTCTCGGGCCGGCTCGGCGGCCACGACCGCGTGAAGCTCGACGAGTATCTCGGCACGATTCGCGATGTCGAGCAGCGTATCGCCCGGGCCGAGTCGGCCAACAGCGACTTCGCGGTCCCCGAGCGGCCGGTGGGCGTGCCGGAGACGTTCCGCGAGTACGCCGAGCTGATGTTCGACCTGCAGGTGCTCGCGTTCCAGGCCGACATCACCCGCGTCACGTCCTTCATGATGGCCCGCGAGAACATCAACCGGTCGTACAACGAGATCGGGCTGCCCGAGGCGCATCACTCGATGTCGCACCACGGCAACAACCCCGAGAAGATGAAGGACTTCACCAAGCTGAACACCTACCACGTCGACGCGCTGACGTACTACCTGGACCGGCTGCAGTCGATTCCCGACGGCGACGGCTCCCTGCTCGACGGCACCGTCGTCCTCTACGGCAGCGGCATGAGCGACGGGAACATCCACAACAACTACAACGTGCCGGTGGTCATCGTGGGCGGGCCCGAGCGCGGACTCCGGGGCGACCGCCACCTCGTCTATCCGAAGGGCACCCCGCTGGCCAACCTCTCGCTGAGCCTGATGACCAAGTTCGGCGTGCGCGAGGAGGCCTTCGGCGACAGCACCGGGCGTTTGCCGCTGCTGTCCGGCGTGTAGAAAGGAGGGGCGGGCGTTTCACGAATCCGGGAACCCCGTCTGGGGGGCGCCGGCCGCGCCGCCAAGCGGTTCATCATCCTTTCACGAACCCCGGACTGGCGACGCCGGCCGCCTCCGACGAGCGGGTTCTCATCCCTTTACCCGGCTGGGACGGCAACCGCCGCGTCCTCGGGGGTTCCTCATCCCTTCACGCGCCCGGGACCCCGACTGGCGCGGCGCCGGCCACCGCCGCCGGGCGCTCCCTCATGCCTTCATCCGGGTGTTCCCGGGATCGAATACGGGGCCGGCGGCCACCGTCACCGGGTAGGGTTCGTTCATGTACAGAACCTGCAGTCCAGTGCCGGCCGCCGCGAGGTCGACAGGTAGATGGGCGAACAGGAGGTACTTGCCGACGGACGGCCCCATGCCGGCGGAGGTGACGCGTGACTCCCGGCCCCGGGCGTCGACGATGCGGGCGCCATCGGGGGTCAGGATCGGTTCGTTGCCCCCGGTGGGAAAGCGGGCCACCCCGCGCGCGCCGGTATGGCGGTCCATGGTCAGCGTGCACAGCTTCGCCGCCGGTCCCGCCGCGCGCGCCTGCAGATAGGCGGCCCTGCCGATGAAGTCCGCGTCCTTCACGCGGGCCGGTCCCAGGCCGGCCTCGACCGGCGAGTGCTCCGAGCCGAGGTCCGCCCCCATGAGCGCGTAGCCCTTCTCCAGCCGGCCCGTGGTGCCGTAGACCCCCAGGCCCACCGGCCGGGCGTCGAAGGGGCGGCCGGCCTCCATAATCGCGTCCCACAGACGGACGCCGTGCGGCATGCGCGCATAGATCTCCCAGCCGTTCTCGCCGACGTACGAGATGCGCAGCATCGTGGCCGGCACGCCGGCGATGATCGCCTCCTGCAGCGTGCCGTACGGGAAGGCCGCCTGCGAGAGAGGCGTGTCGGTAGTCGTGGAGAGCAGCGCGCCGGCGTCCGGACCCCATACGCCGAGCGTGCAGAGCGCCGACGACAGGTTCTCGAGCTGCACGGAGCCGTCGGCGGGCAGATGCCGGCGGAACCAGACCTCGTCGCGCGCGCCGTCGAAGACGCCGGTCACGATACGGAACCGATCGGCGGCGAGCCGCTGGATGGTGAGGTCGGCGCGGATGCCGCCGTCCGGGGTGAGCAGCGGCGTGTAGATGCAGCGGCCGACGGGACGATCGCAGCGGTTGACGGTCAGCCGCTCGAGGTAGGGCACGACGCCGGGGCCGGACACGTCGAAGATCTGGAACGCGCTGAGGTCGACGACGCCCACCCTCTCGCGCAGGTGGAGATGCTCGGCGTCGATGATCGGCGACCACCAGCGGCGGTCCCACTCGTGGGGGCGGTCCGCGACCGAGTGGCGCCCGACCAGATCGGCGTTCGACGCGTACCACTGGGGCCGTTCCCAGCCGCGCGCCTCGTGAAACTCGGCGCCGAGGGCGGCGGTCCGATCGTGGAACGGCGCCCGGCTCATGCCGCGCCCCGACGCCCACTGCTCGCGCGGGTGCACGATGCCATAGGTCTTGTTGAAGTGCTCGCGGCACCGCTGGCGGATATGCCCCACGGTCCGCTCGTGCGGATAGAAGCGCGTGACGTCGGATCCGTGCGGATCGCACAGGCGCGGGTAGCCGTGCGTGATCCACTCCGCGATGAGGCGCGCGGTGCCCGGGCCTTCCTTGACCCAGACCGCCGCGGCCGACCAGAGCTTCTCCACCTCGGCGGTCTCGCCCAGCACCTGCTGGGCGTCGGGGGTCAGGGACAGCAGGCCGTTCACCGAGTATCGCATCTCGGAACCGGCCAGCAGCTCGCCCATGATCTCTCGGGCGCATTCGAGCTGGGGCGCGAAGTCCCCGGCGGTGAACGGAAGCTCGGTGGGTGAACGGTCCGCCGCCGCCAGCGACGGAATGTCGTCGGGATGCACGAGGATGGGACGATGGGCGTAGGAGCCGACCTCCATCGCATCGTGGCTCTGCCGCTCGTACATGAACGTGTCCATGTCGCGCACGATCGGATAGGCGATCTCGTTGCCGGTCCTGTGCAGGAGGTCGATAGGCCCCATGTCGGCCATCTGGTGCACGGCCGGCGTGAGGGGAATGGTGGCGCCGGCCATGGCCGCGAGACGCGGGCTCCAGACCCCGCAGGCGACGACCACCTGCTCGACCGCGATCGTGCCGCGCGCGGTCACCACGGCGCGGATGCGCGGGCGGCCGAACCGCGGGCGGGTCACCTCCAGCCCGGTGACCTCGGTATCGTCCAGCACCGTGAGCACGCCCTTCGCCTGCGCCCGTTCACGCATGATCGTGCCCGCCCGGACCGAGTCGACCACCGACACGCTCGGCGTGTAGAAGCCGCCCCGGATCACGTCGCCGTTCACGAAGGGCGCCCTGGCGACCACCTCGGCCGGCGACAACAGCTCGGCCTCGATACCCCAGGCCCGCGCCGAGGTCATGCGCCGGCGCAGCTCCTCCATGCGGGCCTCGGTGCGCGCCACCTCTATGCCGCCGCAGGTGGTGTTGACGCCGAGCGCCGCGTACTGGCGCTGGCTCTCCAGGGTCAGCATCGCGATCTCGCGGTTGTGATCGGTGGGGAAGATGAAGTTCGACGCGTGGCCGGTAGAGCCGCCCGGATCGGGAAGCGGCCCCTTGTCGATGAGCAGCAGGTCGCGCCAGCCGAGCTCCGCCAGGTGCGCGACCAGGCAGTTGCCGACGATGCCCGCCCCGATCACGGCGATGCCCGCCCGCGCCGGCGGCGCCGGCGTCTGCGGCGCGCCCCGGGCGGTACTGCTGTTGGATCCGCTCATCATCGACCTCCCGCTTTGCGCGCGCGTCGCGCCGGTGCGCGGCGGGCCGGCCCCCGATCGCGGCCCCCCCGGGGACTCGCCGATCGCTCCACCCGGCCCGCCGGCCGGCCCTCGGTGAGCGCCCCCGGACGGTTGGACCGGAAGCGCGACCATGCATGATCATGCAGTGCAGCCGCCCGTGGTGGAAGTCCCTGCGTTGCACCGAGAGCGGCGCCGCGCCCATCTCGACCCGACGCGAACGTTCGCCCCGGGCTGTACCGGGCACGCACGACCGCCGGTCAGCCCATCCAGAAGCCCTTCCGGTGAGAGACGCCCAGCACCTTCTTGCACCCGGTGCAGAAGTACAGGTAGCGGCGGCCGAGAAACCCCGACAGGCGCCGGTAGCCGATGGTGCGCACCGGCTCGGTGCAGTGTGGGCACAGTGGGGTGACGTCGTCGCGTTCTTCACTCTTGATCATGAGGCTCCCTTCGCACCTGTATCTACGCCGCGCCGCGGTCGGGAATTCGGCCGCCGCCCCCCGTGCCGCGCGACCGCCTGAACGATGCAGCGCTCCCGCATCGGCCGCGCCACCCGCGAGGGGCGCCGGAAGAACATCGGCGTCGCGCGCTCGCCCGCCGAGCTGATGTTCGCCGCAGCAGCGTGAACCGTGAGCCGGGAGAACATCGGCGTCGCGCGTTCGCGCGTCTGGCGGTTGGCGGTGACCGAGGTGTGGGGCTCGCCCCGAAAGATGCGGAGACGCCGGAGTGCGGGCACACGCTCTTGCGCGAATGAGGCAACCGGGTCCATGATCGGGACAGTTGCGGACGAGGGCCGCTCGCACGAAGAGGAGGGTCAGATGAACCGACGTTGTCCCGTTGCCGTGTTTGTCGTGATCGCGGGCCTGGCGGTGACGCCGGGATTGGCGGCGGCGCAGCCGACCGCAGCGGCGGACCCGCTTCGGACGGGGTGGGGCGATCCTTCCCTGCAGGGCATCTGGGACTTCCGTTCCATCACGCCGCTGCAGCGGCCCGAGCAGTTCGAGGACCGCGAGTTCCTCACCGCGGAAGAAGCGGCGGGCCTCGAGCGGGCGACCCTCGACCGGGAGCTGGAGCTGCTGAATCGTCCGGCACAGAGAACGAGGGCCGGCGCCAGCGTCGACCGGGGCGAGAACGGGGCGCTGGGCGCCTACAACGACTTCTGGCTGGACCGGGGGACGACCACCCAGGGCTCGCGGCGCACGTCGCTGATCGTCGACCCACCCAACGGGCGCATGCCGCCCCTGACGGCGGCGGCGGAGCAACGGCGGGAGGAACGCACCGCGTACCGTCGCGAGCACCCCGCCGACTCCTGGGAGGACCGCGGCCTGAACGACCGGTGCATGTTCACCACCGGCCTGCCGATGGTCCCGAGCGCGTACAACAACAACGTGCACATCTTCCAGACCCCGGACCACGTGGCGATGGTCGTCGAGATGACCCACACCCTGCGGGTGGTGCCGCTGGACGGGCGCGCGCGCCCCGAGCAGCCCATCCGGCAGTTCGTCGGAGAATCGCGCGGCCACTGGGAGGGCGACACCCTCGTCGTCGAGACGATGCACTTCAACCGCCTGACCAGCGTCCGGGGCTCGACCCCCGACGCACGGCTGGTCGAGCGCTTCACGCGGGTCGGCCCGGACAGCATCGAGTACGAGTTCACGGTGGAGGACCCGGCGACCTGGGCGCGCCCGTGGACGGCGCGGGTGGAGCTGATGAAGACCGAAGAGCCCCTCTACGAGTACGCCTGCCACGAGGGCAACTACTCGATGGAGGGCATCCTGGCCGGCGCGCGGGCGGAGGAGCGGGCGGCCGCGGACGAGTCGCGGTAGTCCGAAGCGAAGGCGCTGCCCCGACCGCAGAACGAACCGCGCGTAACGACACGGAAGGTACACGACGATGAATCACCGCCACACCGCCGGCGCCGGAAGCGCCGCCGCAACCCCGCCCCGCCGCAGCCGGCGCGAGCCGATGACGCTCCGTTACCGCATCGCTCTCGCCGTGGTGCTCACCTGTCTCTGCGCGCCGTTGGCGTCGGCGCAGCCGCCGGCCCCAGCCGCGACCGCGCCGGCCCCGCTGCACTACGCCGAGGTGGTCGATGAGGCGCGCGCGCTGGTGCGCGCGGACATCGCCGAGCGGGGCTATCCCGGCATCGCGCTCGCGGTGTCCGTGGACGGCGAGACGGTGTGGTCGGAGGGGTTCGGCTACGCCGACCTCGAGCACCGCGTCCCGATGTCTTCGTCGGTGAAGTTCCGGGTCGGCAGCATCTCGAAGTCGATGACGGCGGCGACAGTGGCGACCCTGGTCGAGGACGGCCGGCTCGACCTCGACTCGCCGGTCCAGAAGTACGTCCCGTCGTTCCCGGAGAAGGCGCATCCGATCACGACGCGGCAGCTCGGCGGTCACCTGGGCGGGATCCGCCACTACCGGGGGAACGAGAACTTCATCCGAGACCCGTACGCGACGGTGCTGGACGGGCTGACCATCTTCGCCGACGACCCGCTGCTGCACGAGCCTGGCACCGCGTTCTCCTACACGAGCCACGGCTTCAACCTGATCAGCGCGGTGGTCGAGGGGGCCGCGAAGCAGCCGTTCCTCGACTACGTGCGCGAGGCGGTCTTCCGTCCCCTGGGCATGCGCGACACCGTCGCCGACTTCGTTACCCCGATCATTCCGGGGCGGACGCGCTACTACGTGCGGGACGCGGAAGAGCGCGTGGTGAACGCCCGGTTCGTGAACAACAGCTACAAGTGGGCCGGCGGCGGCTTCCTCTCGACGACCGAGGACGTGCTGCGGTTCGCCAATGCGCATCTCGACGACGGGTTCCTGTCCAAGTCGTCCCGAGAGCTGCTCTTCACCGAGCAGCAGACGCGCGACGGCGCGGGCGTGGGATACGGGTTCGGCTGGTTCATCCGGACGCGCGAGGACGGGCGCCGTCTGCTGTCCCATTCCGGCGGATCCGTCGGCGGCACGTCGCTGATGGTCATGCAGCCCGACACGCGGGTGGTCGTGGTGGGACTGATCAACCTGACCGGCGCCAACAACAGCGTCGTCCGCGAGGTGCTCGACCTGTTCATCGACGCGGCGGCGGCGCCGACGGTCCATTGAGCCGCGGCCCCACGAGATCCCCGACCCCTGGCGCGCGGGCGTGAACATGTAGCAGAGAGTACCGCCTGAGCCGACGCTTTCCACGCAAGTGACCTCGTCCTGCGGAACCTGCCTCCGCGACAGCCCACCAGCCCCCTTCGTGTCGGTCGAACCAGACCCGCACCAGGCCGTGGGACTGCTCCGCAGCGCCTCGGTAGATGTCATAATCGGCCGTCGTTCGGGCGTTGGTCGCCGAAAGTAGCGCGTCCCCCCCGTGAGGAGCTTCGATGCGGAAACCCCCGACCCGGAATCTCCCGCTCGGTGTCGACCGGTCGGCACAGGTCGACATGACCAGGGAAAGCCGGATCTGGCTGGACGTGAGACCCAACCGCGAGGCCACGGTCTTCGCCGCGCGGACGGCGCGGCTCGCGGCCGTGCTCTTGTTGTGCGTCCTGCCCCTGGCGGGGACGGCCCGGGCGGCGGCCGCACCGCAGGAGCCCCCCGCAGCGACGCAAGACACGACGCCCGCCATCGACGGCCCCCCCGCCCCGGTCGCGCCGGCCACCATCACCCGCGACGCCGACGGCGGCGCGACGGTCCGTGCCGTGCGCATCGACGAACCCTTGCAGCTGGACGGCGTGCTCGACGAGCCGGCCTACGCTCGCGTCGAGCCGTTCGGCGACTTCATCCAGCAGTCCCCCGACGAAGGGGCCCCGGCCTCGGAGCCGACCGAGAACTGGATCTTCTTCGACGACGAGTCGATCTACGTGGGGGCTCGCGTCCACGAGTCGGTGCCCGAGTCGGCGTGGGTCGCCAACGAGATGCAGCGGGACTCGTTTCAGCTCATCAACAACGACGGGTTCATCGTCGTGTTCGACACCTTCTACGACCACAGGAACGGCTTCTCCTTTCGGGTGAATCCCATCGGGGGGTTCAGCGATCAGCAGATCACCGACGAAGGGAACCCGAACCCCGACTGGAATCCGGTCTGGGACGTGCGCACCGGCCGCTTCGACGGCGGCTGGACCGTAGAGATGGCGATTCCGTTCAAGTCGCTCCGCTTCCGGCCCGGCGCGGACCAGGTGTGGGGCATCCAGCTGGGCCGGGACATCCGATCGAACTACGAGGAGGCGTACCTCACGGCGGTGCCGATCTCGGCCGGCCCGGGACAGTTCCGCCTGTCGGTGGCGGGCACCCTCGTCGGCCTGGTGGTGCCCGAGGGCAACCGCACGTTCGAGATCAAGCCCTACGCGATCGGCTCGCTCAACACCGACCGGACCGTCGAGCCCCCGATCTCGAACGACGGCAGCGGGACCGGCGGCGTCGACATCAAGTACGGGCTCACCGAGAACCTGACCGCGGACTTCACCCTCAACACCGATTTCGCCCAGGTCGAAGTGGACGAGCAGCAGATCAACCTGACCCGGTTCAGCCTGTTTTTCCCCGAGAAGCGCGAGTTCTTCTTGGAGAGCCAGGGCATCTTCGACTTCGGGCGGGTGGCCGGCTTCGGCGGCTTCGGCGGGTCCACGCGGGGGAACCTCGCCGCGGCGCCGGGCGTCTTCGGGCCCGGGGACGCTCCGACCCTCTTCTTCAGCCGGCGCATCGGCCTCGACGAGGGGCGGACGGTGCCGATTGTCGGCGGCGGACGCCTGACCGGCAAGGTGGGCGACTTCAGCGTCGGGGCCGTCAACATCCAGACCGAAGACACCCGGGCCGCCGAGGCCGTCGCCACGAACTTCAGCGTGCTCCGCATCAAGCGCGACATTCTCCGCCGGAGCCGGGTCGGCGCGATCTTCACCAACCGGTCGGTCTCGCTGAAGGGCGACGGCGCGAACCAGGCGCTCGGCCTCGACGGGTCGTTCTCGTTCCACGACAACGTGAACCTCTACGGCTACTACGCCCGCACGAACACGCCGGGCCTGGAAGCAGACAACGAGAGCTACCAGGCCGCGTTCTCCTACGAGGGCGACCTCTACGGCCTCCTCGTCGACCACCTCCTCGTCGGCGAGAACTTCAACCCGGAGATCGGCTTCATGCGCCGCGACAACTTCCGGCGCAGCTACGTCTACGCGCAGTTCAGCCCGCGGCCGCGGGGCATCGCCGCGGTCCGCCAGTTCACGTGGGGCGGCAGCCTCGACTACATCGAGAACGGCGCCGGGCAGATCGAGACCCGGATCCTCTCGGGACGCTTTCAGACCTCCTTCGAGAACAGCGACAGCCTGAGCGCGGACATCCAGGAGGACTACGAGTTCCTGACCGATCCCTTCGATATCACCGACGAGGTCACCCTGCCCGTCGGCGGCTACACCTTTCGGGACTTCCAGGTGTCCTATCGCATGGGGCCGCAGCGCCGGCTGGCCGGCAACCTGTCCTTCCAGCACGGCGAGTTCTTCGACGGCGACATCACCGCCGTCGGCTACTCGCGCGGCCGCATCGAGGTCACGCGGCAGTTCGCGGTCGAGCCGAGCGTCTCCCTCAACCGGATCACGCTGCCGCAGGGAGCGTTCACGGCCCGGGTGGCCACGACGCGGCTCACCTACACCTTCACGCCACGCATGTTCGCGAGCGCGCTGCTGCAGTACAACTCGACCGACAACGTGCTGAGCACCAACGTGCGCCTGCGCTGGGAGTACCAGCCGGGCAGCGAGCTGTTCGTCGTGTACAACGACCAGCGGGACACGTGGCTGAACCGCGGCTTCCCGCTGCTTCAGAACCGCGCCTTCGTCGTGAAGCTCACCCGGCAGTTCCGCTTCTGAGCCGAGACCGTCAGGGGCCGTCCGCCGGCCACATCGGGAGCCGGTGCTCGAGGTCCGGTCGGCCGAACTCGGCTGCGACAGGCTGGCGCCGGGCGCCGGACGCTATGATGATGACCCGCATTGGCAAAGCCAGGAGCAGACGATGACAAAGCTATCGGACCCGAGGTGTGGCATGGGACGCATGGTCCTTTTGAGCGTGGCGCTCGGAAGCGCGTGGACGATGGGTACGATCGCCGCTTCGGCGCAGGGGGCCTTTCAGATCGAAGAAGCCACCATCGGCGGCATTCAGCGCGCGATCCAGGAGGGCGAGACGACCTGCGTGCAGGTGGTTGAAGCCTACGTCGAGCGTGCGAGGGCATACAACGGCATCTGCACGCAGCTCGTCACCGCCGACGGCGGACGGGTTGCGCCGGGCCAGGGCGCCGTACGGGCCGGAGCCCCGATCGAGTTTCCCGCCACGACCGTGCCGGTGCGCGAGATTCTGCCGGACTATGACGACTACCGGGGGTTGCCGATCGAGTTCGGCCGCATGGAGGCCACCCGGTCCGACTCCGGCGTCCAGCAGCAGTACGGGATGGTCGTGGGCATGGAGGACGCGGGCCAGCTGAATGCGCTGAGCACGCTCAACCTGCGTGGCGAGCGATCGGTGACCTGCAAGGCCGAATGCGATGCGCACCCGTCGGACGGCGCCCTGCCCGCCCACTGCCCCGCGGCGTGCGAAGCGTTTCGACGACAGCCCGACGCACTCGAGAGGGCAGCCGAGCTCGACGCCCGGTACGGCAGGAATCCCGACCTCGATCGGATGCCGATGTACTGCGCCGCGCTCTCGTTCAAGGACGTCTTCGACACCACCGACATGCGATCGACGGGCGGCGCCGATACGCGCTACGCGATGGATGCGCCACCGCGCGACTCGACGGTCGTCGCCGAGCTGCGCGCCAAGGGCGCCATCATCTATGCCAAGGCCAACCTCTCGGAGTACAACGCCGGCGGCGGGAACCCCGGGGGCGCGGTTGCCGGATCACGGACGTTCGGCGCGGGCGTCTCCCGCAGCAGCTGGGCCGGTCCGTCGTGCAACGTCTACGATACGGCCCGGGAGCCCGGCGGCTCGAGCTCGGGGTCGGCGGTGTCGGTCGGCGCGAACCTCGCCACCTGCTCGATCTGTGAAGAGACCGGGGGATCGTGCCGGCAACCGGCGTGGCGAAACGGCGTCGTCGGCTTCGTGACGACCAAGGGGCTCGTGCCGTATGGCGGCTCGATCGGCGTGGAGCCCTACCTCGACCGGGGGGGCATCAACTGCCGCACGGTCGAAGACGCGGCCCGGGTCCTCGACGCGCTCCGGAACCCCGGCGGCGACTTCCACGATCCGCGCGACATCTACAGCGCGCTCCCGCGCGCGCTGATCCCCGAGGCGCCCTACGCGAGCTTCGTCGTCGATGACGAGACCGCCGGCGCCAGGCGGCTCGCCGGCGTGCGCATCGGTGTGGTCCGGGAGTACATGGTCGAGCACACCGACAACGACGCCGCGATGAGCGATCTCGTCAACGACGAGATCCTTCGCGTGCTGCGCGACGAGCTCGGCGCGGAGATCGTCGAGTCGTCCGATCCGGAGTATCCGGACGACCCATCGATCCCGAACATGGCGTACGACTTTCAGCGGGCGATAGCCGAGATCCTGCCCGTCCACATGCCGGAGTACATCCAGGCCAGGGACGCCGACGGCGAGTACCGGTTCGCGGTGCCCGGCCACGACGTGACCAGCCGCGACTATCTCGTGAGGGCGGCCGAAGGCGCCGCGCCGCTGTCCGCCGACCTGAACCTGCGCAGCATCAACAGCTCGCCGCCGACCTTGAGCTTCAGCTTTCACCTGGCCCAGTACCTGTTGCGCCGCGGGGATGCCACGGTGACCGACTGGACGAGCCTGAACGCGAACTCGAAGTACTACAGCGAGTCGCGCGCGGTCGCGATGCGCAATTGGGAGGACGCCCGCAACATCGTCTCGGCGGGCATCACCCGGCGCGTGAAGATGCGCGACGTCATGCGGCTCGTTCTCCTCAACGTGCTGCACCGGAACGATCTCGACTTGCTGGTCAACCCGACGATCACGGTGCCCCCGGTGCGAATCGGATACGCGGGCGAGCCGTCGGTCGGGAACCGTCCGCGCGGCCGGTTTCCCACGAGCGCCAACCTCGGCATTCCGGAGATCACGGTGCCGGCCGGCTTCAATCGAATCGTCTACGACCCCGAGTACGTGCTGAACGCGGACAGGGACGACTATGACAACGTCACGGGCAGCCGGCGGACGCGGCTCGACGCCGCGCTCCCGGTCGGCATCTCGTTCTGGGCGGGGCCCGGCGACGAGCCGCTCGTCCTGCGCGTCGCGTCGGCCTACGAGACGGCGACGCAGCATCGCCGCCCGCCGCCGGACTTCGGGCCTGTGGGTCGATGATGCCGGCTGCGAGGAGGTGCTCCGAGCCGCGGAAGCTGATCCGAACCGTCGGCAGGCTCGCCGGTCGACGATGCCTGGTGGTATGTCTGCGTAATGGCTTTACATCGCGCCCTGGCCGACAACACCGCGAAATCGGCGATGTTTTGGGCACCGGTTGGCGGTCGGCGTGCCGGGCTCACCGAAGCTGAACCGTAAGATTGTTACTGTGACATACCACTGGCCCACGAGAAAGTGTCCCCAGGAGGAGCCGCTGGCCGACGTGACTCGACCACGGCCGCACCGCGGCGCCTGATGATGGAATCGCCAGCCTCCGCGCCGCGCGTCTTACGGAATCGGAGAGTCTCGATGCCGATGAAGCTGCTCACGGTACTGCTCGCCGTCGCGTCCGCCGCGACGGTCGGCGCGCAGCAGGCCGCGTTCGACCGCCTGCCCCCCGACGCCCTCGACGCCGCGCCGCCGTCGGCGCGCGTCACGGGCGAGCCCGGCGCCATGAAGATCCGCCGGACAACGTGCCGCACGGCGCCGATGAACGAGATCCGGCAGCGGATCGTCGCCCTGGCGGTGCAGGAGTGGGCGTTCTTCGGGTTCATCGTCGTGGACCAGACGATCGTCGAGGCGTCCGGACCGGGCCAGCCGCGCCGCCGCCGCCGGCGCCGGCGGCGGCCGGGCCGGGCCGAGTCGGCCCGCGTGGCCGGCTCGATCGCCGGCTACTGGACGGTCACGCCGGAGGGCGGCTGGATCCTCGACGCCCAGAACGACGCCTGGCGTGGATCGCGCGGCGTCGGCTCGCGCTGGCGCTACCCGTGGTCGGCGGCCTTCGTGTCGTGGGTGATGTGCGAGGCCGGCCTCGACGAGTCATCGCGCTTCCGCCACGCCGTGGCCCATCACGTCTACATCGACCAGGCCATCCGCGCCCGCGGCGGCGACACGCCGGCCGCGGCATTCGCGGCCCGCGATGTCGGTGAGGCGCCGGTCGCGCCGGGCGATCTGCTGTGCAGCGCGCGCCGGCCGGCCTACCGGTCGATCGCCGAGCGGCGGCGTCAGATGGGCGTCGGCGCCCGGACCCACTGCGACATCATCGTGAAGGTGGAGCCGTCCCGCCGCCGAATTCTCGCCATCGGCGGCAACGTGCGCGGCGCGGTGAGCCTGAAGCTGCTTCCGGCGACCGCCGGCCCCGACGGCGGTCTCCGCCCGCTCCCGGGCCGGCGGCGGATCTTCGCCCACCTCGAGTTGCGCGCCGAGTCGATCGCGGCCGACGCGTTGGACCACACGCCCACGATGCGCGCGGTCCGGTGCACCGACCGCTCTCCGCTGCCGCCTCAGGCAGCCGCCGCCGGCCTCGTCGGTCCCGGCGCCCGCTGCTGAACCAGGTGCAAACGGAATACGACGGCCAGTGGTTCGCGGAGGGTCACGGGGTCGAGCCGGACATCCCGGTGACGGACCACCCGGGCGAACTGGCCAAGGGAAACGACCCGCAGCTCGACGCCGCGGTCGCGGAGCTCATGCGCCGGATCCAGGAAGACCCCCCGGCGCTGCCCGCGCCGCCCGGTGACGAGCGCGGGATCGTCACCGATTCCAACGGCGGGAACGGGGACCGTTAGCCGCTGTCTGACGGGTGCCGCCGAATCGGGTCTAGCTAGCCCGGATTTCTCACCGGTGGTGAACAAGAGACTGCCCGTAATGGCGTAAAGTGTTGTTGTGGCAATAACTTCAAGCCATGCACGGAGGCAGCCCCTTGTCGACACAGTGTACGCGAAGTAAGCCACCAATCCAGCTGGAGTTTCCTCGGGTCGGTCGTCGTCGGCTGGTCGCCAGCTTCGAGGGCGGAACGATCACTTCCAATGCCGGGGCATTGCTGCTGCGGGCGGTTGAAAGGTGCACCGACGTGTGCCGGCGCGCGGCGCAGTGCTTCCAGGACTACCGGGACCCAAGCTTGATCGAACACACGGTCGAGGACTTGGTGACCCAGCGTGTGATGGCCGTCGCGTTGGGCTACGAAGATCTGAACGACCATGACACCCTGCGGCGGGACCCGCTGTTGGCGGCTGTCGTGGGCAAGGCGGACCCGACGGGCGAGAACCGGGTGCGGCCGTCAGACCGGGGGGCCGCGCTGGCGGGGAAGAGCACGCTGAACCGGCTGGAACTGGTCGGGCCGAAGGACGCCGAGGCTGACCGGTACAAGAAGGTGACCTATGACGAAGCGGCGCTCGACGCCCTGCTGGTAGACGTGTTCATCGAGTCGCACCCGACGCCGCCGGCGCGCATCGTGCTGGATGTCGATGCGACGGACGATCCGCTGCACGGTCAGCAGGAAGGACGGTTCTTCCACGGGTACTACGGGAACTACTGCTATCTGCCTCTGTATATCTTCTGCGGGGCGCATGTGCTCTGCTCGCGGTTGCGGCCCTCGAACATCGACGGGGCGGCGGGCGTGGTGGACGAGTTGGCGCGGATTGTGGAGCGGGTGCGGCAGGCATGGCCGTCGGTCCCCATCGTGGTTCGGGGGGACTCGGGGTTCTGCCGAGACGAGCTGCTGAACTGGTGCGAAGAGCATGCGGTGGACTACGTCATCGGCTTGGCGAAGAACGTTCGGTTGAAGGAACAAATCGCGCCCGAACTGGCGCAGGCCCAGGCGCAGTGCGAGGAAACCGGGGTGGCCGCGCGGGTGTTTGCGGACTTCCGCTATCGCACGCGCAAGAGCTGGAGCCGGGAGCGCCGGGTGGTCGGCAAGGCCGAGCATCTGCCCGCGGGCGCCAATCCACGCTTCGTGGTGACATCGCTGCCGCCGGACACCTTGGCGGCGCAGGCGTTGTATGAGGATTTCTACTGTGCCCGCGGGGACATGGAGAACCGCATCAAGGAACAGCAACTGGCGCTGTTTGCCGACCGGACCAGCAGTGCGACGCTGCGCGCCAACCAACTGCGCCTGTACTGGGCCACGTTGGCCTATGTCCTGCTCCAGCAGCTCCGCGACCGGGGGCTGGCGGGCACCCGGCTCGCCCGCGCCCAATGCGATACGCTACGGCTGCGGCTGCTCAAGATCGGCGCCCACGTCCGCGTCACCGTGCGGTGCATCTGGGTGGCGCTGTCCGAGCTGGCGCCCGACGCCGATCTGTTCATCATGGCCGCTCAACGTTTGCGCTCGCCGCCCGACCCGGCCTGACGGTCGGCCAGGTGGCGGCATACGTTCACGACTGCAGGGGGACACGGGGTCCTTTCGCGTGTGGTGTGCTTACCGGGCCGATTTTGGCGCCACGCGCACGTCGTCGCCCACATCCAGACCACCGCCGGCGTCCGATATGGCCGCCCGGAACCCCAGCCGCGCCGCATCAGGCCCGATCTCGACGAGCTGTGAGAAATCCGGGCTAGTTCGACGGCCAGCGTCGCGAGAAGCGGAGGGACAACGGCATGACCCGGCTTCGGGTCCGACTCGAGACGGAGAATCTCACGAATCTTCCTCACCAGTAGCCTCCGTGCCGGCATCGCCTCGCCCTCCCTTCGGAAGGCCGAGCGTGCCGCGATCAGGCTACCGACGAGCGTTCACGATGACCGGATTCGGTGTTCAACATCCCGGATTCGGTGTTCAACTTCCGCCGGATTACGCACCGACGGCTTCCCGCTGCCGCCTCAGGCAGCCGCCGCCGGCCTCGTCGGTCGCCGCGCCCGCTGCTGCACCAGGTACAACGGAATACGACCGTTCGCGCGTTCCAACAACAACGCGCGCGAGGAAAAGCGAGCTGTGCGTTCAATCCGGCGACAGCCCCATGTCCCCGGTCCCGTCGCACGACGCAGCTCGGCACGACTTGCTGATTGCCCTGCCCGGGAAGACCGGACAAGGCGAGGGTTCGCGACGTGCTGAACCGATGATCTCGCCCCATTGCGGACACGCCACGGCCTTCGTAGACCGCCGCCAAGGCGGCGGAGACCCGACTTGACACAAATCAATGACTCGGAGTCGCTGCCGCGAGCAATATAGACTGTATGGTGTTCGTAGTTCCCAGCGCGCTGCACGTCGTTCGCTTGACCGCCCTCGCCGGATGCGTCTGGTTCGCGGCGCTCGTTGTCCCTGACGATGTCCATTCAGATGTCCTGGCGTACCAATCCACATTCGCTTCCATCATGACTCGGTACACTGAGGCATTGGACAGCCGAGCGCCCAACGAGGTTCTTGCGGGCATTCATTCGCAGTCACCGCTGTTCACGATGACGATTCAGCAGATACAGCAGGTCTTTCCGCTTTATGATATCCAGGTCCAGCAACAGGACTTTCGTGACCTCGGATCTGACGGTCAGGATCACGTCGCTACGGTAACGCTTTCCTACACGAAACGCAGCGGACCAATCTTCCAGAACAACGCGACCAAGGCCGCGGTCGTTTTCCGACAGGAAAATGGAACATGGAAAATCTGGGCAATCCTGGTGATAGAACCGACCCTGCTCCCGTGAAGCCTGTTCCGAGTGAGGGCCGCACCCCGCATACCGGTGAGCAACGAACCTCGATACTTCCTGTCTGGCGGCGCGCCTTGCTGCGACCAGACGCGTGGGGCGTCGTCATTGCGGCTATGGCGCTTCTGCTGTCACAGTTGCCTCCGATCCTCAACCTTGCCAGAGGTACCTCCGTCGAGCTGAACATGGGTGCGACGGCGTTCGTTACGACTCATGTGATCGGGCGCCCCCAGTTGAGCGTTCTCGTTGGTCTGGCGAACACGGGCGGACGACCATCGACGACTACGCGGTTCAGCTGTAACCTCACCCACGTCGAGAGTTCCAAGAAATGGACACTGGAAGTGAACTCGGGAATGCGGGCAAGCCCCAACCCCGGCCAGCGGGTCGAATCCTACCCCTTGGGTTGGATTCCCACCCGCGCCGGCGAACTGTGGTCTGGAGTGATCTTGTGCGACAGTGTTACATCGGACGATGACCTCCGGACACTTGATGAACTTCGTGAGAGATTCAACCGGAACCTTCAGGACGCAATGCGTTCGCGGATCTTTCCAACCCAGGATCCAGTTCGAGTATCGGATGAGCTCAGCAACGAAGCGATTCGTCGATTTGATCAACGTTTCGACCTGCTTGAAGGGACGTACGAATTGAGAATAGAAGCGACGCTCGCGGACGATCGTGGCGTTGCGGCCGCGACGCGATGCTTCCAGGTCACACCAT
Organism: Vicinamibacterales bacterium; assembly: GCA_965206705.1. Taxonomy (GTDB): domain Bacteria; phylum Acidobacteriota; class Vicinamibacteria; order Vicinamibacterales; family UBA8438; genus JAJEEA01. The sequence continues at coordinate 1,297,428 of CBDBKJ010000006.1, forward strand.
ATTCCATTTCACAGCTCCATGGCCTGAAGGGCGAGATCCAATACGGCGCCGGCATACTATTCCCCTCGACCAGAGGCGAAGCAATGGTCAGGCTGACGCCTGTCGACACGCAGGGTTGTGGAGCCCAAGGGCAGTGATCGATATGGAGTTGCCGACCTCAGAACGTGGCGATCGGATTGATCGGCGACCCGGTGCCGCGCGTGGGTAGCGGCGCCGCCGTCAGGAGGAACTCGTAGCGGTTCAGCGAGGCCGCCACCTCCCCCACCGCCTCCAGATCCAGATTGTCGAACAGGGGCATCCCCAGGTAGATGAGCGCGAAGCGGTGGAGCGGGCGGGGACCGAGGTCATCCGCCACGGTCACGGCGGCGTCGGCGTCGGCCGGCGCCATGTCCTGCGCCGCCTCGCCGCCGAGCAGCGCGATGTCCCGCTCCCTCAACCACGGAATGACCGACGCGTGCAGTCCGGCAACCCCGTTCGCGACGTCCCAGGGGCCGACCTCGGCGCGCCGGGCCCAGCGGCCGGTGCGGATGACCACCGCGTCGCCGGAGGAGACGGTCACCCCCGTCGCCGCCTCCCAGGCCTCGATGTCCTCGATATGGATCGGCGTGCCGGGCTCCAGGTACGGCACGTTCCGGAACCGCGCCATGTCGATCAGCACGCCCCGGGTGACGATGCCCGACTTGGCGTTGTGCACGGTGTTCCTGGCGTGGCCGCCCTGCGCCGCGACCACCGCGGGATCCGGCCGGTAGTCGTTGTAGGTCACACCCTCGCCGATGAAGTTGTGGTTCAGGAAGTCCAGGTGCGTGTGGATGAACCCGTGGTACGAGACCCGGATCTCGTCGGCGGTGATCCCGAGCGGGATGACCTGATACGGCCGCGGGCCGTCGATCGTCGCCTCCGTCTCGGCGTCGTGCGCGAGCGAGACGGAGATGCCCTCCCGCACGAGGGCGGCGGCCTGCCTGCGCTTCTCCGGCGTGATCAGGTTCAGGGTGCCCCTCTCGTCCTCGGCGCCCCACCGCCCCCAGTTCGTGAGCTCCTGCTTCCACCGCTCGACGTCCGCCTGCGTCACCTGCCGTCCGGCGGCGGCTTGCGCCCGTTCCGGCTGGAAGCCCCGAGAGCCGATGGTATGAGCGAACAGCGCCAACGTGACGATGGCCGCCGGTGTGAAGATGCCCGCCAGACTTCTCTTCGTCGTCCTCATCGGTCCTCTCCCAGGTATCGCCCCCGTGGTCGATCCGGATCCGCGTCCGCCCGAGCCCGGATGCTCCAATCGGCCGGTCCGGGCGAGCGAGCTGTTCCCGATCCGGCACTCTATGCGCCGACGGGACACGGTCTCCGATGATAGCCGCGTCCGCCCTCCCCGCGGGCGAGAATCTCTCGCCTGCGCTGCCGGCCGTCGAGCGCACCAACCGGACGCGACCGCGCCGTCGTCAGGCCGCGGAACGTCCCCATTGCCATTTGCCGTACAGGCTCCTAGAATAGGGGTTCTGACTCTGACCGGAAACCGTGTTCGCACCGAGGAGGCCGCGGATGACCACGACGCGAAACCGGCGGCGGATGTTCGCTTGGCAGGTAGTGCTCGGCATGGCGGTCGCGGCGCTCGTCGCGATGCCGTCTCCGGCGGCCGCACAGGCCGCGGCCGGGGACGAGGTCACGTTCACCCGCGACATCGCCCCCATCCTCCAGCGCAGCTGTCAGAAGTGCCATCAGCCCGACTCGCTGGCCCCGATGTCGCTGATCGACTACGAGGAGGTGCGGCCCTGGGCCCGCGCCATCAAGTACCGCACGGGGCTGCGCGACCAGGCGGGCGTGATGCCCCCGTGGTACATCGAGAAGGACATCGGCATCCAGCGGTTCAAGGACGATCCGTCTCTGAGCGACGACGAGGTCGCCCTGATCGCGACGTGGGCGGACAACGGCGCGCCGCGGGGCAATCCCGCCGACCTGCCCCCGCCGGTCGCGTTCATCGACGTGGACGAATGGGAGATCGGACAGCCCGACCTGATCGTATCGTCGCCGAGCTTCGACGTCGGGGGCGACGCGCCCGACTGGTGGGGATCCATCGGCGAGGTGCCGACCGGGCTGATCGAGGATCGTTACGTCGCCGCGATGGAGTACAAGGAGATCACCGAGCGTAGCGAGGGTGAGATCCGCGAGACGGTCGGCGGCCTCTTCGTGGTGCACCACGCCACGCTCGGCGTCACCGATCCGAATCCCGACCCGGACGAGAGCGATCCGCTGGCCGCGCAGCGCCGCTGGCCGACCCACGAGGTCGGGCGCAACGCGGACGTCTTCGACCCCGAGGCGGGCAAGATCATGAAGGCGGGGTCGAAGCTCGCCTTCAACTCGATGCACCTGCACGCGAACGGCGCGGACACGCGGGCCCGCCTCGACGTCGGCTTCAAGTTCCATCCCCGCGACTACGAGCCGACTCGGAAGTGGGTGCGGATGTCCTTCGGCAACGGCGTCGACCTCGACATCGAGGCGATGGATCCCGACCAGCAGATGGAGGCGTACTTCACCCTGCCGGAGAACACGCTGATCACGATCTTCGAACCCCACATGCACGCACCCGGCGTGCGGATGTGTTTCGACGCCATCTGGGGTCACAACGTCCAGACGCTGAACTGCGCCGGCTACGACCACAGCTGGGTGCGGGTCTACAACTACGAGGACGACGCGGCGCCGCTCCTCCCCAAGGGCGCCATCTTGCGAATCACCGGCTACTTCAACAATTCGCCGTCGAACCCCAACGTGCCCGATCCGCGCAACTGGTCGGGCGGCGGACATCGCTCGGTCGACCAGATGTTCATCAATCTGATGCGCGGGGTCTACCTGACCGACGAGGAGTTCGCGGCCGAGATGGCCAAGCGGCGCGAGACCCTCGACCTGGCCGACGGCGAGGTGGTCCTCGGCTGTCCGCTCTGCGGAACGGAGGCGCAGGGACCGGCCGACAACGCCGGAGGGGGACAGTGAGACCCGCGGCCAGCCGCGACAGGAGCCTCCCGGCGATCGGCGTCCTTCTCGCCGGGTTGCTCGTCGGCCTGGCCGTGCAGGACGCGAGCGCGCAGGGCGCCCGGCGGGCGTACGACTACGGCCAGGAGGTGGTGCCGGCCTACGAGGGCTGGGAGCAGAACCCGGACGGCTCGTTCAACCTGGTGTTCGGGACGATGAGCCGGAACTGGGAGGAGGAGCTGCACATCCCGATCGGCCCCGACAACCACTTCGAGCCCGGCGGCCCCGACCAGGGGCAGCCGACGTGGTTCCTGCCGCGGCGGAACCGGTTCCTCTTCCGCATCCGGGTCCCGGCGGACTTCGGCGACCGGGAGCTGGTCTGGACCCTCACTAGGCACGGCGAGACGAAGCGCGCCTACGGAACGCTGAAGCCCGACTACTACATGGACGACAACGTCCGGATGGCCAACAACGGGGCCGGCGTCTCCGGCGAGCTGTTCAAGAACGTGGCCCCGGTGATCGATGTGCACGGCGAGTCGACGAGGACGGTGAAGGCGAACGCGCCGGTCACCCTGACCGCGGTCGCGCACGACGAGGACGGGCTGCCGAAGGCGCGGCGGATGCGCCCCGTGGACCCGGGCCGTCCCACGAGCCTGACGCCGATCGCCGCGACCGGCCTCCGGCTTTCCTGGTTCGTCTACCGGGGAGCCGTGCCGGTGACCTTCGATCCGGTGCAGACCAAGGTCTGGGAGGACACGCGGGCCAACTCGAACTCGCCGTGGGGCGCGGGCTGGGAGACTCCCGAACTGCCCCCCGACAACCAGTGGGTGGTGCAGGCGACCTTCAGCGAGCCGGGCACCTACGTGCTGCGGTCCATCGCCCACGACGGGGCGCTGGGGACTTACGAGGACGTGACGTTCGTGGTGACGGAGTGAACGGCCCGCTTCGTACGACCATGGCGAGAGTCTGGCGCTTCACGGGCCGGCGGCGGACAACCGGACGAGGCAGGAGGACTCCCTGAACCAGGACATCCTGCTGAACACCAGGTAGAGCAGCCTGGTCATGAACGGCAGGCGCTTGCGCTCGTCACGCCGCAAGTCCGCCAGATACTCGGAGCTCGCCACGGAGTACGCCGTGTCGGCCATGAGCGGCTGGAGGTCATCCGCCGCCCACCGGAACCGCGCGTCGAAGTGCCGCATCATCGGGTGGCCGGCCTGGCGGCTCATGACTCCCGTCCCGATCGTGTCGAGCACGATGCTGTTGGCAGGGAAGCCGGCGGAAACCGAAAGCATGAACCGCACCACCTCGTCGGGTTCCAGATAGTACAAGACCGCCTCTGCCACGAACAGGAACGGGCGTTCCCTCGGCCCCAACCGATCGTGCCACGCGGTGTCCTGCAGCGAAGCCGCGAGCATCGTTCTGCGTCCGCCGTCCCGGAAGTACCGCCGGCGAAGCTCGATCACCGCGGGCAGGTCGAGATCGAACCAGTCGATCCGGTCGCCGTTGCACCGCTCCCAACGGGTGTCCAGACCGCAGCCGAGCTCGACGACCGCGCCGTCCGGGTGCCGGTCGATGAACTCGCGCACCGCTTCGTCGAAGCGCGCGGCCCGCACCTCGAGCATCGGCATCATCGATCGCGCATGGCCGAGCTTCGATTCGAAGTCGTACCCCAACCGCTCGACCAGATCGACGGCCGCCGGGTCGTCGATCAGCCCTCGCCGCTGCGTGGCGAGGGCTCTCGCCCACAACGGGATCATCAGGGTCTCCGCGACGCCTTTCAAATCGACGGAATCGCTCATGGGCCGCTCCACGCCGCAGGCAATCCTATGCGATCTCGCGTGTCGGCTCGTCCGGTGCGCCCCCGGCGGCGACCCGGAAGGGCGCTGCCGGTCTACGCGCGTTCGATGTCGGTACCCGCCCGCCGGTTGATCCTCGCGAAGAGCTTCACCAGCGGCGTGACCGGAATCGACCGCACGAACAGCTCGCGGGCGTAGCACGCGACCGGATTCGTCGTCCGCATGACGCTCGCGGTGCGGCGGCCCTGGCCCAACAGGGCCGATGTCTTCCTCGACCGATCGCGCTCGTACGACCGCAGCGCATCCGGCACGCCGTTTGGCGCGCCGAGGGCCCGGCCGAGCTCGACGGCATCGACGATGGCCTGCGCCGCGCCCTGGCCGGTGTGCGGGAGCAACGGGTGGGCCGCGTCTCCCAGCAGCGTCACTGCGTCTCTTCCCCAGAACGGAAGCGGATCGCGGTCGATCAGCTCGTCGTAGCGCAGCTCCGTCGTGGCTGACGTCACCGCGCGAAACGTCTCGTCGAGCCGGGGCCGGAAGTGATCGAGAATCGCCTCCGGATCCCGCGTGCCGGCCGGCGCCAGCTGGCGCGCCACGGAGAGAAACCAGTAGATGCCGGTGCCGCTGGCGCGGACCAGGATGGACTCCACTCCGCGGCCCAGGTAGTAGACCGCCGAGAGGCCGCCCAAGTGTCGCACGGCGCCGTGCGCCGCCCCGCGCACCGCGACGATGCCGCTCGACCGCGGCGGCGGCTCGAACGGGTGGAGGGCGCGCCGAACGGCGGAGCCTGCACCGTCGGCGCCGACGAGCACATCGCCCACCGCCGCCTCGCCGTTCGCCAGGTGCAGCGTGACGCGGGAGCCCGCCGTCGTGAAGCCGGTAGCCTCGCGAGAAAGCGTGATCGCGTCCATGCCGACGGCTTCGAGCAATGCCCCGTGCAGCGCGGGACGCAGGGCGACCACCATCGAGCCGCCGAGGGCCGAGTCTGGCGGCAACTCCACCCGCTTCAGAACCGTGCCGTCCATCCGGCGCACCTCTCCGCACGCCGGCGTGAATCCCCGCGCCACAACCACGTCGGCCACGCCCAGCTCGCGCAGCGCCGCGATCGCATTCGGCGCGAGGCCGAGCCCGAAGCCGAGCTCGCGCGCCGAGGATGCGCGCTCGAAGATGCGGAGATCCCACCCGGCCTGCCGCAGGGCGATCCCCGCCGACAGGCCGCCAATGCCGGCGCCGACGATCAGTGCGGTACGCGCCATGTGCTGTACGACTCGTGTCGCGTCGTCGACCGACCCCTCAACCGCGCTCGATCAACGACCGCAGGTGCTTCCGGACCTGGGGCCACTCGTCCGCCAGGATGCTGTAGTAGATCGTGTCGCGATAGCGCCCGTCGTGCAATCAAGGTGTGGGAACGCAGCGTTCCCTCCGGACCCGCGCCGATCTTCCCCAGCGCGCTGCGTGCGCGACGATTGGCCGCGTCGGTCTTGAACTCGACGCGGTGAGCGGACAGGGTCTCGAAGCAATGCTCCAGGAGAAGATACTTCGCACGGGTGTTGATCCCGGCCCCCTGTGATCCGACCGCGAGCCAGGTCCAGCCGATCTCGATCCGCCGGTCCTTCGTCGAGGCGTTCCCGAGGGCGGTGCCTCCGACCACCCCTCCCGGCGATCGACCACGGCAAACGGTAGCAGCCGGCCTGTTCGCTGATACTCGAGCGCCGTTTCGATGTAGTCGCGGGCATCGGCGGGGTTCTCGAGGCAGTCCACGGTGCGCCGCCAGATCTTCGGGTCGAGACCGACCGCGATCGGCGCGTCGAGATCCGCGAGACTCCACTGCCGCAGGAGCACTTGATCGTCCGAAAGGGAAACGCTCTTCGTTAGGTCCACTCGATGCCTCTCGTTCGCTCCGGCGCGCATCCCGGCCCGCATCGGTCGGAAACACAGCGTCAGATGAGACACCGAGGTCGACGTGTCTCAGAATGGGGGCTTGCAGATGGCGGCAAGGTCGAGCGAGAACCCCGGCAGCACCGTTTCGCCGGTGAGGACGTCCGGTTCGGCGCGCTGCTCGAGGCTGCCGTCGGCACGGTAGATGGTGACCTGTCGGCGAGCCGGATCGATCAGCCAGCCCAGTCGGGCGCCGTTGGCCCGGTACTCCTCCATCTTTCGCTGGTGGGCCGCGCGGGAATCGGACGGCGAGAGCAGCTCGATGACGAAGTCGGGACACAGCGGCAGGAATCGCTCCTTGTCCTCGGCAGGAAGCCGGGCAAGCCGGCCGCGGAGGACCCAGGCTGCGTCCGGCGAACGCACCGCGCCGTTGGGAAGCTCGAAGCCGGTCGAGGAATCGAAAGCGACGCCAGTCCCATCCTCTTCGGCCCAGCGATACAGCGCGGCCGACAGGAGGAGGCCTCGCGCCCCCGTCTCTCCGCCCGTGGGCGCCATCACCGCGATGCTCCCTTCCGCGTTGCGCTCGATCCGCACGTCGCGATTCAGTTGGCAGAACTGAAAGAACTGCTCCCGGCTCATGTCGATGGCCGGCGGCATCCGCAGTTCCAGGGCCGAACCGCCGGACCGCTCATCGAGGACCGCCATGACCTCAGGCTACCGCACGCGCCTGGCGGGAATCAACGGAGCCGGACCGCGCCCGCGGGAGCGCGCCCCACGGACCCGGGGGCCTGGATGCCCGACCGTCGACACACGTCCCGGTCAACGGTTCGCTCCGCAGGTCGCGGCGACGAGCTTCGCGGCGACGGTCGAAAGGCCCAGCCGGTGGTCGTTCGGGTCGATCCAGCGTGCGGCGTCCTCTCGGACCGCGGCCGGCCGCGACTTGAGGCGGACGTAGACCGGCTCGACGTCCAGGTCGTAGTGGGTGAACCCGTGCCGAAAGACGTCGGCGGAGCGGATCTCGTGGACGAGGCCGGCATCCACGCCGGCCTCATCGAGGAATCCGTGCACCGTGTCGCGGGCGTCGCGTTCCGGCGGCGACCAGAGGCCGCCCCAGATGCCGGTGGGCGGCCGCCGCTCGACGAGGCACGCGCCGTCCGGGTCGACCAGCACGAAGAACCGCCGCCGCTCGAGACGGCGGGGGCGGCGGTGGGGCGCGGCTTCCGGATACCGCTCGGGATCGCCCGCCGCGAAGGCCAGGCAGCCGGTGCGCACCGGACAGTCGACGCAGCGCGGCCGCCGGCGGCGGCACACCGTTGCGCCCAGGTCCATGACGGCCTGCGTGTAGTCCGCGGCACGGTCGTGCGGAGTATGCGATTCCGCGAGGCGCCACAGCTCGTCGAGGGTCGCGGTCGATGACACCGGGCCGGCGACCCGGTGCCGCCGCGCCAGCACGCGCTTGACGTTGCCGTCCAGAATCGGCGCGCGCCGGCCGTAGGCCTGGGCGACGATCGCGGCGGCGGTGGAACGGCCGATACCCGGCAGCGCCCGGAGTGTCGCTTCCGTATCCGGGAACGTCCCGCCGTGATCTCTGACGACGATACCGGCGGCGCGATGCAGGTTTCGCGCGCGGGCGTAGTAGCCGAGGCCGCTCCACAGGTGCAGCACGTCGTCGAGGTCGGCCCGCGCCAGGGCCTCCACGTCGGTGAACCGGGCCACGAACCGCTCGAAGTACGGCGCGACGGTGCCCACCTGGGTCTGCTGCAGCATGATCTCCGCCACCCATGCCCGGTACGGCGTGCGCTTCTGCTGCCAGGGCAGGTCCTTGCGGCCGTGGACGTCCCACCAGGCGAGCAGGCGAGGGGCGAAGGAATCGGTACGGGCCATGGCTGCGTCATTCCAGCATCGCCCGCGCCAGCGCCGCGAAGTCCTCGACGACGAGATCCGGCTGGTGGGGCGAGTCGCCGAAGGGACGCCGGCGCCGGTCGATGAACGCGGTGCGCATCCCGTAGGCCTTCGCGCCGATGCAGTCGAACGCGTGGTTGGCGACGAAGAGCACGTTCGAGCGGTCGGCCCCGAGCCGCTCGCAGGCCTTCGCGTAGGTCGCGTGGTGCGGCTTGAAGTAGCCGGCCTCCTCGACCGAGATCACCGCGTCGAAGTCGAACCCGATGTGCGGCCCGGCCGCCTCGAGCATGTCGCGGTCGCCGTTCGAGAGAATCGCGAGGCGATACCGCCGGTGCAGCCGTTCGAGGGCGGCCAGCACGTCGGGGAACGGCTTCAGCCGCTCGATGCAGCCGACGAGCCAGCGCACCTCGTCGTGGGTATGGCCGATGCCGGCGCGGCGCATGACGTTCGACACCGCGCGGTGTCCGATCTGGCGGTAGGACGTGTGGCCGCGGTCGCACAGCGCGTCGATCATCGAGTCTTCGAAGTGCGTCCGCCGCCACCAGGTGACGAAGCGGTTCGGGTCGCCGCGCCAGCCCTTGCCGGCCAGGAACGGCGCCACCATCTCCGACAGGCCGCCCTGCATGTCGACGACGGTGCCGTACTGGTCGAACATCAGGGTCGTGACCTCGCGGCGCAGGAGACCGGCCAGATCGGCGCTCATCGCATGCTCCTCCTCCGGAAGCACCGGCGTGGATAGGCCGGGCCGCCGAACGGGCGCCATCCTACCGCAGCCGCCCCGCTGGTCCCGATACGCGGCCGGAATCCGGTCCCAACGGGAGCCAGGACGGGGAGACGGCGACGCGGGGACCGGTCCGCTGACGCGGTACGCATAGCGGTCGGAAGCCCGAACCGGCGAGGAACCCGCGGCGCGGTGGTATCGCGCACTATTCGCTGGGCGCTGCGGGAGTCCCGGCGAAGCACCGCTCCATCTCGCGCCGCGCGCGCACCGCGGCGAGGCTGCTGTCGACCTCCACATCGTCCCACCCGACGATCTCTCCCGCGGCAAGGGCCCGCTTCAACGCGACCCCGTGGGCGAGTCCGATGGGCAGCGCGCCGCGGTCGAGCGACGCCCGCGCGGGGAGCAGCCGGCCGTAGACGCGGTAGCCGCCCTCGCCGTCGAGGGTCTCGCCCGCCGCCAGATCGCGCTTCGCGGTCGCCACCGCGTCCCCGACGAAGCCCCGGGTCGCGCCGGTCGGTTTCCCGAGCAGCCCGGCCGCGAGAATCGACACGTTCAGCTCCAGCCCGATGAGATGGAACGGCTTGTACATCGCCGAGTAGCGGCCGGTCGCGTCGGTGTTCATGCCGTACTGGCGGAAGCACGCCGCGGTGTAGTCGTTGGGCGCCTCGAGGACGACGTAGACGCCCCACCGCAGGTCGTTCGGCACCGGCCGGCCGTCGCGCTCGAGCGACGACACCACCTCGACCTGCCCCTTGTGATGGAGCTGGCCGCCGACCTCGGCGGGCCGCAGCACGTGCGCGAGGTCGTCCCGGCCGCAGGGCGGGAAGCGCAGGCCGTCCGGGGGCGGGGCGAGGCCGGTCGCGTTGGCGATCGCGGCCATCTCGATGGCGGACTTCGTCCCGTCGAGGAACGAGTTGAACATCCGGCTGTTCATGCCCGCCGCCGCGGCCTGCCCGGCCGTGAGCCCGTAGTGCTCCCATACCGTGTCCGGCGTCGAGGCGTGGTACGAGGGCAGGTACTTGGTGCCCTTCCCCGCCGCCACGACGTCGAAGCCGCACGAGCGCGCCCACTCCACGAGCTCGCAGGTCAGCGCCGGTTGATCCCCGTAGGCCATCGTGTAGACGACGCCAGACTCGCGCGCCTCGGCCGCGAGCAACGGCCCCGCGAGCACGTCGGCCTCGACGTTGACCATCACGATGTGCCGGCCGGCCGCGCACGCGGCGCGGGCGTGCGCGATGCCCGCGGCGGGATCGCCGGTCGCCTCCACCACGACGTCGACGGCGTCGTCCGCGATGGCGTCCGCCGCGTCGGCGGTGAACCGCGTTCCCGCGATGCGCGCGGCGCTCCAGCCCACGGCCCGGCACGCGGCGCGGGCCCGCTCGGGATCGAGATCCGCGATCACGCGCACCTCGACGCCGGCCGCCGACGGCACCTGGCTCAGGAACATCGAGCCGAACTTGCCGGCGCCGACGAGACCGACCCGCACGGGACGGCCCGAGGCCGCGCGCTCGCGAAGCTGGTCGTGGAGGTACATCGATATGCCCCTCAGGCCGCCGTGCCCGCGCCCACCAGATCCGCGAGGCAGTCGTCGGCCAGCGGCTCGATGGGGTTGAAGTCGCGGTGGGCGATCCACGGTGCGCGCTTGAAGCGGCGGATGTGGTTGTCGACGTGACACAGCGAGAGATAGACGATGCTGCGGCCGAAGGGACTGATGTTCGGCGGGCTCGCGTGCACGAGGGTCGAGGCGAAGACGATCATGCTGCCCGGGGGTCCGGTCGGGGCCACGCACCCGCCCCGCTCGGCGAGCTGCGTCACCGTCGCGCGGTCGAGCGTCCAGAGCGGGTAGCTCGTCGTCTCCAGATCGTGGCCGGCCTCGAACACCCCCTGCCGGTGACTCTGCGGCAGGAACAGCAGCGGCCCGTTGGCGGCGGTCACCTCGTCGAGGAACACCGCGATGTTCATGGCGCGCGGCTCCGGCATCTCGTCGTCGCGGTGCCACGTGCCGAAGTCCTGGTGCCACTGCCAGACCTCTCCGTCGAACGCGGCCTTGGCGTTCACCTTGTACTGGTGCATGTACACCGGGCCGTCGACGAGCTGCATCACCGGATCGACCAGGCGCGGGTGGCGTCCGAGGCGACGGAACGCCTCGTTGTAGGTGTGGGCCGCGAACGCGGTGCGGGCGACGCCGCTCGACTCGCGCCACACCTCCTCGCGGTTCAGCGCGTAGACCTCGTCCGCGGCGGCCCGCAGCACCGCCGCCTCCTCGGCGGCGAAGCGCGACGGGAAGAAGAGGTAGCCCTGCTCCTCGAACCGGACGAGCTCCTCGGCGGTCAGCTTCATGACGGTCCTCCTCGTGCCTCGCATACACTGTGGGCCATGCCCAACTCAGCCACCGTCACCAAGTTTACGTGGAACGACATGCCGAAGGAACGGGTCACCAACCGCATCGACCGCCGGATCGTGAGCGGCGAGAGCACGATGGTGGCCCACGTCTACCTGGAGAAGGGCGCGATCGTGCCCGAGCACTCGCACCACAACGAGCAGTTGACGTACATTCTGAAGGGCAGGCTCCGGTTCTGGGTGGGCGACGACCTCTCGCAGGTCTTCGACGTCGGCGAGGGCGAGGTGCTGCGCCTGCCGTCGAACGTGCCGCACAAGGCCGAGGCCCTGGAGGAGACGCTGGACGTCGACATCTTCAGCCCCCCGCGGCAGGACTGGCTGGAGCGCACGGACGACTACTTCAAGGACCAGTAGAGACACGCGAAATGCCCCGACTGACCGACTACCGCGTCCTGACCTTCGACTGCTACGGCACCCTGATCGACTGGGAGGGCGGCATCTGGGATGCGCTGCAGCCGCTGATCATGCGCAACCGCGGAGCCAGCGCCACGCGCGACGCCGGGCTCCGCGCCTTCGCGCAAGGCGAGAGCCGGCAGGAGCAGGCCACGCCGGGCCTGCGCTATCCGGAGTTGCTCGCCCGCGTGCACCGGCGCATCGCCGAGAGCCTGGGCCTGCAGACCGACGACGAGCTCGACGCGGCGTTCGGCGCCTCGGTGCCGCACTGGCCCGCGTTCCCGGACACCGCGGACGCGCTGCGCATCCTCAAGCGGCACTACAAGCTCGTCATCCTGTCCAACGTGCACCGCGACGGCATCGCCGCCTCGAACCGCAAGCTCGGAGTCGAGCTCGACGCCGTCTACACCGCCGAGGACATCGGCTCCTACAAGCCGTCCGATGCCAACTTCGAGTACATGCTGGCCCACCTGAAGTCGGATCTGGGGCTGGAGCGGTCGGAGGTGCTGCACACCGCGCAGAGCCTGCACCACGACCATGGACCGGCGAACCGGTTCGGGCTCGCCAACGCGTGGATCGACCGGCAGCGGCTGTCGGAGGGCGGGAGCTGGGGCGCCACGGAGCGCGTCGAGACGATGCCGCCCACCGACTTCGTGTTCTTCTCGATGGGCGAGATGGCGGCAGCGGTGGCGGCCGCCTGACGCGGACGGGGGTCGCGGCCCGCCGGCAGCGTCAGTCTCGAAACGCCTTCGCGAGACCCCGCCGGTACCGCCTCGGAAACGTGCCGGCGTGGACGGCTCGATCACGTCGCGGCCGCTCAGGCCAAGCACTTGAGCAGGTACGCCGTATCGAAGTAGCTCATCGACGATCGCGGTCCTCGGACACGTGGACGGCTGCATCGCCGGGAACGCTCGGCAACGCGTCGAACTCGGGGAGCACACGACGGTCTCGAAACGCTCGGCCCGGAGCGTCCGGAGCGAAGGGTATGAGGGACGCCACGGGCCGGCCGCGCTCGGTTATGACCACGCCCTCCCCGCGCGCCGCACGGCGCACCCATTCGCCGGTCTTGAGATGAAGATCGCGAATCCTGATCCGGTCCATGTGCACTAACCTGCATTATTCACGAAGGTCGAGAATCAGTCACCGACGGGGCCTGCTGGACCGCGAGCGGAGCCTCTCGGACATGGCGGCGGGCGCGGCAGGGGGCGTAGCGTGGCCTTCACGGCACCGGGCGGTCGCGGAGGCCAGGTTGGGGGAAGGTTCTGCCGGGACGGGCGGTGGCGCCCGGGACCGAGACGTGCGCCGAGCCCCGCGCGGGCTCTGACTAACCCGCGCGAGCGCCAAGCGCAAGAGCGATGCGCCGCCACGCGTGGAGATGGGGCGTCGCTCGTGGTAGATGCAGGACGATGCGGCGCGCCGAGCCGACGACATGCACCCCCAGCTTCAGCAACCGGTCGCGCAGCCACGTCACCTGGGTGCGGGCACAGCCGGTCCGCGCCGCCCGCAGCCGCAGCTCCTGCATGAGCACGTAGGCCGCCGCGGTCAGCAACACGCGCAACTGGTTCGGCAGGAACTTGCAGCAGCTCGTGCGGTCGATCTGCAGGCCGTCCAGCAACTCCTTGATCCGGTTCTCGATGTCCCCGCGGGCGCAGTAGACCCTCTCATAGACGAAGCGCGAGCTCTGCAAGAGACTCGTCACGACGAAGCGCGGATTGTCCCGCGGCTCCCGACCCTTGAGCCGGACCACTTCCGCCTTGATCACGACCCGGCGTTCGCGGCCCCACGTGCGGGCCGCGTAGCGGGTGTCGGTATAGACGTGCTCGGTTCGGCCACTGGACTCGCTCTGCGCGCGGGCCACCGCCATCGCGGATTCCGCATGCCGCTGCAACACCGCGTTCTTGCCCATCGCGACCACGTAGTCGAGCCCCGGTTCGGCATCCAGGAAATCGAGGATCTCCGGGGTCGCAAAGCCCCCGTCGAGCCGGACGAGAAACGGCGTCGACGGAAACGCCGCCCGCAGCATCGGCAGCAGCCGACACAGCAAGCTCAGGGTCCCGTCGGCCGCCACCGCCTTGCCCGGCCGCAGCACCGCCGCGCACAGATACTGCTCCTTCTCGTCGTTGAAAGTCAGGAACGCGAGCAGCGGCAGATAGCACCAACTGTCGTAGTGCCCGTTGAAGAACGTGAGCTGTTGCGCGCCATGCGTCCGGTCGTCGGTCGGGTCCAGATCGATGGTGATCCGCCACACCCGCCGATGCAGGCGGCGCCGATGCCGCTCGATCACGCACGCCGCCAACTCCCGTGCCATTCGGTAGAGCGCGCCGCGGCCCGGGGCGTTCTCGAATCGCGAGATCGTCGGTTGCGACGCCAAGGGCGCGCCGGCCACGGGGTCTCGCCCGAGCAGCAGCTTGTGGATGGGATCCTCCGCCAAGTGGTCGGCATCGTTGCCGTCGGGATGACCGCACGCGATGCCGAAGATCCGCTGTCCGATCAGCTCCGCGAGCGTGTGCCGAATCTTCTCCGCCACGCGCTTGTCGGCGAGACACCCGGCAAACGCCTTGACGAGGCCGTACACGCGCTCGGCTGCCTTGAGCAGGACGGCGCCGCCGTCGGAACTCGCCTGCTCGCGGTTGAACGTGGCGACGAGGGGCTTGTCGAAGAGATCCGGGAACAGGACAGTCTGTGATATCTTTTCAGGTGTCACGCAGGGGTCTCCGTTGTGGCTAAACGCTTGTGAACACAACGTTTATACCACACGGAGGCTCCTGTGTCTCCCCCAGAATCACCATCTTCACGAATAATCCAGGCTAAAGTGTCGCATCTGCTCCGACTCCGTCAAACACGCCGTCGCCGAGGCCGGAGCCCGCGTCCCTCTACCGCCCCGATCCCTACACCAGATAGCGGGCCACCGCCGCCTCGTCCCAGTCCATGCCGAGGCCCGGCCCGAGGGCGGTCACCGCGCCGTCCACCACCGGCGGCGGCGCGGCGAGGACGGCGCCGGCGAGGTCCAGGTACTCCAGATAGTGGGCCAGGGGCGTCACCGGCAGGACGTGGGCGCTGGCCTCGACGAAGAGGTGGCTGGACACGGGCACGGCGGCCGCCTCGGCCTGCCCCATGGCGCGCAGCCAGCCGGTGACTCCGCCCATCTTCATCAGGTCCGGCATGCACAGGTCGCAGGCGCCGGCCGCGAGGGCATGGGCCATGTCGTGCCCGAACCACCAGTTCTCGCCGGTCTGAATCGGCACCGGAGACCCGGCGCGCACTCGGGCGTGGCCGGCCAGGTCCTCGGCCGGCACCGGCTCTTCCACCCATTCGAGGTCGAAACGGGCGAGCGCGCGGATGCGCCGCAGGGCCTCCGGCGCGGTCAACGACTGGTTGTAGTCGACCATCAGCCGCACGTCCGGCCCGATCACCTCGCGCACCGCGGCGACCGTCGCCACGTCCCAGGCGAGGTCGCGGACCCCGATCTTGATCTTGATCGCGCGGAAGCCCTGCTCGACGCTCCGCTCCAGCGCGGCGGCGTCGGCGACCGGATCGACGATGCCGTAGCTGTCGTAGGCCGGCACCGGCTTCGCCTGCCCGCCGAGCAGCTCGGCCACCGGCCGCGCCTGCGCGCGCCCCTGCAGGTCCCACAGCGCCATGTCGAGACCCGACAGCGCCATGCCCACGAGCCCCTGCCGCCCCATCAGGCGGAAGCGCGCGGCGAGGTCGTCGTACACCGCGGCCGGGCACGCCGCGCGTCCGCGCACGACCTCGTCCAGGTCTTCGAGAAACGCCTTCAGGGCCCGCAGCGCGAGCGTGGTGTACCCGAAGACGTAGGCGCGGCCGACCGGACCCTCCTCCGAGGCGAGGTCCAGCAACAGCAGCGGCGAGACCGGGATGTCGCCGGACGCGGTGCGCAACGGCCGGGCCAAAGGCGCGGCGACGGCGCGCGCGGTCAGCGCGCGGATGGTAAGAGCGGATTCCAGCATGACAGTCTCCGTGTCGGTCGTCACCCATGCGACGTGGGCGCGGCGACGGCCCGGGCGCAGACGCCGTGCGCGCCCACTGCGCGCCCCCCGGCTACCGGGCCGCCGCGCGCTCGGGGGTCAGCCGGAAGCGCCCGATATCCCAGCTCGGCGGCAGATCCAGACAGAACTCTGCCATGATCCGGCCGACGACGCTGCAGAACTTGAACCCGTGCCCCGAGAATCCGGCCGCGACGAACACATCGTCGGTGTCCGCATGGCGGTCCAGGATGAAATGCCCATCCGGGCTGTTCGTGAACAGGCACGCGGCCATCCGGCGGGCGGCGCCGTTCGCCTCGGGAAACCAGGCTTCGATGCCTTCGCGCAGGACCGCTTCGTCTTCCGGATGGCATTCGCGGTCGAGGCGGTCAGGGTCGCTCACCGGCTGCCGCAAGTGGTGATACCTGCCGATCTTGAACCCCTCGCCGCGGTCGTCGGGGAAGCCGTAGTACCGGCCGGACGGCGCCTCGATTCTGAAGACCGGAAATCGTCCGGGCTCGAAGGCCGTCGCATGCAGCGGCTCGGTCCAGAGCATGACCTGTCGCTCGGGCCGGCACACCGGCCGCAGCGCGCGCAGGAGCCCGCCCACCCAAGGGCCGGCGGTGATCACGAGTTTCCTGGCCTCGTACCGGGCCCCGGGGGTGTGGACCCGCACCCCCGCCGGGCCCCGCTCCCACCCGTGCACCGGGGCGTTGGTCACGATCTCGGCCCCCAGGGCGCGCGCCGCCGCGGCGTACGCCTCGATGGCCACCTCGGAACGTACGTAGCCACCGTCGGGCTGGTAGACGGCCCGCATGGACCCGGGAAGCCGATAGCCGGGGAATCGCCGATTCACATCCGCTCCGTCGAGCTCCTCGAACGCGAGGCTGTGCTCGAGACACGACTGCCGCGAACCCTCGATGGTCCAGCTACCCTCGGGGCCGATGTCCAGCCCCCCGGTCACCACCAGGACCGACTCGCCCGAAACGTCTTCCAGCTCTCGCCAGTAGCGATAGGCGGCGCGCAACAGGGGAACGTACTCCGGTCCTTCGGAGTACGCCAGACGGATGATGCGCGTCGACCCGTGCGAGGAGCCGAACGCGTGCGGGATTCCGAACTGCTCCAGCCCCAGCACCCTGCAGCCGCTCTGGGCGAGATGATAGACCGTGGCGCTGCCCATCCCACCCACGCCGATCACGATGGCGTCATACATGGTCGACTTCACGGACGGTTGCAGGGTGCACCCTCGCAATGTCCGACTGCCCGCGCTGACGATACGCTGGAGCCGAACGGAGATCAACGCAGTCCCGGAAGGGCATCCAGCGGTTCCGGTGGCAGAGGGCCGGCTGCATTCGGCCGGCGATGCACCCTGCCTGAGCCGCGTTGCCCCGCGAAGCCGCGTTGTCCCGCGAAGCCGCGTTGCTCCACGGAACGGCTTCGCTCGGCCGTCACCTGAACGCAACAGGCTCCTTCGTCACGCCTTGTCGCACAGGCGCCTTGCAGCCCGCTGGCGCACTCGCCGGTCTCCGTGCGACGCGGGATCTACCACCCGCCGCGGGTGCCCATGCCGAACGAAGCGCTCCCGGAAAGGCCTGTTCCGCCCCGGTTGGCGGTAGACTCGCATCGAGCGGCGCCGTCGGCAGTCCGAGCGGCGCGGCAGGAGGCAAGCGCCATGACGATGTCCAGTTCGATTCACGCAGGACCCCGCCGGCGACTCGGCGTCTGCATGCTGCTCGCGCTCTTCCTGGCGGCGGCGAGCGCATCCGGCCAGGACGATGGCCGGCGCAACCTGGAGCTCGCGGACTATCTCTCGTGGGAGACAGTCGGCGATCCCCGGATCTCGCCCGACGGCGCGACGGTCGTCTACGAGCGGCGCTTCGTCGATCCGGTGGCAGACGGCATCCGCAGCGAGCTCTGGGTCATCGGCGCCGACGGCTCCAGGAACCGCTTCCTCACCGAGGGCGCCGGACCCCGCTGGTCGCCGGACGGCACCCGGATCGCCTTCACGCGGGCCGGCGAACCCCAGGGGTCGCAGATCTTCGTCCGCTGGATGGACAGCGAGGGCGCGGAGAGCCAGATCACCCGGCTGGAGGACCCGCCGTCGCAGATCCGGTGGGCGCCCGACAGCGGCTCGCTCGCGTTTCGCGCCATCGTTCCTCCGGGACCCGACCCGGACTGGAGCATCGACATGCCGAGGGCGCCGGACGGCGCCGCGTGGACGGCCCCGGCCCGCATCGTGACCCGGCTCGACTACCGGCGCGACGGGTCCGGGTACACCCCGGCGGGATACCGCCACATCTTCGTGGTGAGCGCCGGCGGCGGAACGCCGCGGCAGGTGACCGGCGGCGACTTCCACCACGACGGCCCGCGGTTCACGCCGGACGGCGGCGGCATCGTCTTCTCGGGCCTCCGCGCGCCGGATGCCGAGTACGCGTGGCGGCAGTCCGAGGTGTACCGGGTGGATCTGGCGACGCGGGAGATCACCGCCCTGACCAGCCGCGACGGTCCAGATGGCGGCGCCGTCCCCTCCCCCGACGGCGGCGCCATCGTCTACACCGGCATGGACCACACCACCGACACCTACCGCGAGGAGGGCCTCTACGTGATGGCCGCGGACGGGTCGGGTTCCCGGGTCGTCGCCACCGAGATGGGGCGGCGCCCCGGCATCGTGGGCTGGGCCGCCGACGGCAGCGGCGTCTATCTGAACGCGCAGCTCCGGGGGACGAGCAACCTCCACTTCGCTTCGGTGGACGGCGAGATCCGCGCGGTGACGAGCGGCAACCACATGCTGTCGGTGTCGTCGGTCAGCGAGAACGGCGTCGCGGTCGGCGTGGTCTCCAGATACTACGTCCCCGGCGACCTCGTCGCCTTCGACGTGGACGATCCGGCGACGTTGCGGACGCTGCACCGGACGAACGCCGGGCTGCTCGCCGACGTGCGACTGGGCGACGTCGAGGAGATCTGGTACCAGTCGCCCGACGGGCTGGACATCCAGGGCTGGATCGTCAAGCCGCCGGGCTTCGATCCGGGCCGGAAGTACCCGCTCATCCTCCGCATTCACGGCGGCCCGCACTCGATGTACAACAGCGGCTTCGACTTCAAGAACCAGGACCACGCGGCGAACGGCTACGTGGTCCTGTACACGAACCCGCGCGGCAGCAGCGGCTACGGCAGCGCGTTCGGGAACGAGATCAAGAACGCCTACCCGGGGGAGGACTACGACGACCTGATGGCGGGGGTGGACGAGGTGATCGCGCGCGGCTACATCGACGAGCGGAACCTGTTCGTGTACGGCGGCAGCGGCGGCGGCGTCCTGACGTCCTGGATCGTCGGGCGGACGGGGCGCTTCACCGCCGCCGTGGTCAAGGCGCCGGTCACCAACTGGCTGAGCTTCGTCGGCACTACCGACGGGTCGGGCTGGTACCGCAACTTCGAGAAGCTCCCCTGGGAGGACCCCGAGGAGCACCTGCGGCGGTCCACCCTGATGTACGTCGGCAACGTCACCACCCCGACCCTGCTGATGACCGGCGAGCGCGACCTGCGGACCCCGATGGAGCAGACCGAGCAGTACTACCGGGCGCTGAAGTTGCGCAAGGTGCCGACCGCGATGATCCGGCTGACCGACGGCTGGCACAGCCGCAGCTCGCCCCCGACCAACTTCCTGCGGGTGCAGCTCTACCTCCGGCTGTGGTTCGAGCGGTTCATGGTCGAGGGAGACCCGACCACGGATCAGGAGGGGTGACGCCGACCACGGACTGGAACGGCCGGGAGTCTGCGCCCTGGAACGGTGCAACTCCTGTCGGGGTTGGTTGGGCGGCAATCGGAGCCGCAGGCAACGATTCTCCGGGCCAGGCGCTTGCCCTGCTCGGGGAAGTCGAGGAGTCACGCCGTTGCTTCGGTGCGGTTCACCGGGGGCAGCCGAGAGGAGCTTCAGTGATGTCTGTGACGAGGAGATGCGTTGGGGCGGCCGCCGCCGCGGTCTTGGCGCTGGCCAGCGGCGCCCGGGCGCAGTCGGCGGCCGAGATCGGACCGCAGGCTTCGCTGGACGCGATGGGTATCGTCGGCTACGCGGACCGGCTGGGCGTGGCGCCGGGCGAGACGATCCGGTTCATGGTGAGCAGCGAGCTGCCCACGTACCGGGCGGAGATCGTCCGGCTGATTCACGGCGACGCGAACCCGAACGGGCCGGGCATCAAGGAGGAGCTGGTCGAGACGCCGTCGAACGGCGACTATCCCGGCCGGCGCCAGGACCTGCCGCTCGGCTCCTACGTCACCGTGCCGGACGCGGCGCCGCTGCGGCTCGGCGGGAGCTTCACGATCACGGCCTGGGTGGCGCCGACGCGGCCCGGGGTCGTCGGCTGGGTGGGGGAGCCGGGCGCGCAGGGGGTGGTGACGAAGTGGGCGGCGGACCGCGGCTACGGACTGATGATCGACGAGCGGGGTCGGCTGGCCCTGTGGCTCGGGGGGGCCGACGGGCAAGTGGCCCGCGTGGCGGCGGAACCGGCGCTCCGGCGGTGGGCGCCGGCGATCCCGGGGGCCGGGCGTCCGCGTCCGCACGGCGTGCCGACGCAGTGGTACTTCGTGGCCGCGAGCTTCGACGCCGCCACCGGACGGGCGACGCTGTATCAGGACCCGCTCGATCTCTACGCGAACGACCCGACGCGGGTGGTGGTCGAGGAGGCGACCCCGGTTCGGGCGCTGGCGACGCCCGCCGAGCCGCTGCGTATCGCCGCCCACGGGACGGCCGACGGCGGGGTGGCGGGGCACTACAACGGGAAGATCGAGAACCCGCGGGTCTACGGCCGGGCGCTGAGCCGGGCCGAGGTCGAGGCGATCGCGGCCGGCGCGGGGCCGACCGACGCAGTGGCGGCGTGGGACTTCGCGGCGGACATCGAGACCGATCGGGCGCGCGACACCGCGGGGCGGGGGCTGGACGGCCACACCGTGAACCTGCCGACGCGGGCGGTGACGGGGCACCTGTGGGACGCGACCGAGATGGACTTCCGGCGAGCGCGCGAGCAGTACGGGGCGATCTACTTCCACGACGACGACCTCCTGGACTCGGGGTGGGAGGTCGGCTTCGCCTTCGAGGTGCCGGCGGACCTGCGGAGCGGCGTGTACGCGGCACGGCTGCGGACGACAACCAGCGAGGACTACGTGCCGTTCTTCGTGCGGCCGCCGCACGGCACGGCCAACTCGAAGATCGCGTTCCTGGTCCCGACCGTCAGCTATCTCGCCTACGCCGGGACCGGCGGCACGGGCTTCCAGCCGATGAGCCTCTACTCGACCCACACCGACGGGAGCGGGGTGACCTACTCGTCACGGCTGCGCCCCATCACCAACATGCGCCCGAAGATCGACACGCGCAACCCGTGGCAGTTCATGGCCGACACGCACCTCGTCGACTGGCTGGAGGTCAAGGGCTTCACTGTCGACGTCATCACCGACCACGACCTGCACGCGGAGGGAGCGGCGCTGCTCGAACCCTACAACGTCGTGCTGACCGGCACCCACCCGGAGTACTACTCGTGGGAGATGTTCCACGGGCTGCGGTCGTATCTGGAACAGGGCGGCCGGCTGATGTACATGGGCGGCAACGGGTTCTACTGGGTGACGCCGGTCGATCCGACCGGGACATTCATCGAGGTGCGGCGGCGCGACGGCACCGAGCACTGGCAGGGGGCCCCGGGCGAGAGCCACCACAGCCTGACCGGCGAGCCGGGCGGGCTGTGGCGGTTCCGCGGGCGGGCGCCGCAGTGGCTGGTGGGCGTGGGGTTCACGGCGCAGGGATTCGACCGGAACGCCCCGTTCCGGCGCATGCCGGACAGCTTCGACCCGCGGGCCGCCTTCATCTTCGAGGGGATCGGCGACAACGAGCTGATCGGCAACCACCCGTCGCTGGTGCTCGACTTCGGGGCCGCGGGGTCGGAGCTGGACCGCGTGGACTACGCCCAGGGCTCGCCGCCGCACACGCTGGTGCTGGCGCGGTCGTTCGGGCACTCCGACGCCTACCAGCACGTGATCGAGGAGGTGAACACCAGCGACTCGCAGCAGGGCGGCACCGTCAACCCGCTGGTCTACGCCGACATCGCCTATGTGGAGTACCCCAACGGGGGCGCGGTGTTCTCGACGAGCTCGATCGCGTGGAGCGGCAGCCTGTCCTTCAACGACTACGACAATAACGTCTCGCGGCTGACGGAGAACGTCCTGCGGCGGTTCGCCTCGGACGAGCCGCTGCCGGGGCCGACCGCGGCGCCCTCGGAGAGCGGAGCCGGCGGCGGGCGATGACGCCCCACGCGCGCCAGGGCTGAACGGACGCGACCGAACCGATGTACCAGGTCGAGGCGTGGTCGGCGCTACGGCGAGCCCGGCGCGACGCGGGCGGGGGCTTCCGCTGGCGGCACGTCCGCCGCAACGTCTGGGCGCTGGGCTTCACGAGCCTCTTCACGGACGTCTCGTCCGAGATGGTCGCCACCGTGCTGCCCGTCTACCTGGTCCTCTACCTCGGGCTGACGCCGTTCCAGTTCGGGATCGTCGACGGGCTCTACCACGGGGTGACGGCGCTGCTGCGGCTGGCCAGCGGCGTCGCGGTGGACCGGGCCGGCCGCTGCAAGGAGATTGCGTTGGCGGGCTACGGCGCCTCGGCGGTGTCCCGGCTGGCTCTGCTCGCGGCCGGCGCCTCCTGGCCGCTCATCGCCGGCGTCGTGGCGATCGACCGGGCGGCGAAGGGCGCCCGCGTCGTGCCGCGCGACGTGCTGATCTCGCTGAGCAGCCGTCCGGACGGCCTGGCGACCGCGTTCGGCGTGCACCGCGCCCTCGACAGCGCCGGCGCCATGCTGGGCCCGCTGGTCGCGCTCGCCATACTCGCGGCCCTCCCGAACGCCTTCGACGTCGTCTTCGTCGCCAGCTTCAGCGTGGCGGTCGTCGGCCTGGGCGTGCTGCTGCTCTTCGTCACCAACGCCGACCGGCCCCCCGCACCGGCGCCGGCGCCGGCTTCCGTCACGCCGCCCGCCGCGGGGCGCCGCATCCTGGAGGTCCCCGGCCTGCTGCGTCTCACGGTCGCGGCGACGCTGCTCGGCGCCGCCACCGTGAGCGACGGCTTCCTCTACCTGCTGCTGCAGCGGGAGGTCGGCTTCAGTCCGGGCCTGTTCCCGCTGCTCTACGTCGGCACGTCGGGCTGCTATCTGGCGCTGGCGGTGCCGGCCGGCGGGCTGGCCGATCGAATCGGGCGGCAGCGCGCGTTCCTCGCGGGCTACGGGTTACTCGCCGCCGCCTACGCGGCGACGATGCAGTCCGGAATCGGCCTGCCGGGGGTGGCGGCCTGCCTCCTTCTCCTGGGCGCCCATTATGCGCTGACGGACGGCGTGCTGATGGCGCTCGCCAGCGGTCGGCTGCCCCCGCAGCGGCGCGGCCGCGGACTGGCCGTGCTGACGACCGCCGGCAGTCTCGCCCGGCTGCTGGCCTCGGTCGCTTTCGGCGCGCTCTGGACGCGATACGATGCCGCGACGGCGGTTCCGGTGTTCCTGATCGCGCTCGTAGCGGCGATGGCGGCCGCGGCGGTCCTCCTGCGAGACACGGGTGACGGAGGCGAGCGATGACGGCTCCGACCGAAGATCGGCGGAACGGCACGCGGCCCGCCGGGCGGGCGAGGCGCCGACGAACCGGCGCCCTCCTGCGAGACACGGGTGACGGAGGCGAGCGATGACGGCTCCGACCGAAGATCGGCGGAACGAGCACGCGGCCCGCCGGGCGGGCGAGGCGCCGGCGAATCGGCGCACCCCGCCCCGCGTCGTCGCATTCGTGCTGCTGTGCGCGGCCTCCCTCGCGTTGGCCGGCGGCTACGCCTGGTGGTCGGCGGCGCGCCGGGCGAGCTTCGTTCGGGATGTCTCCCTGCCGCCCATCGGCAGTCTCGCCGAGCTCGATCCGCCGGCCGCGACGGCGCGATCCGCACCGCCGTCGGCGACTCCCGGCGACGGCCGGGCGGCGCTTTATCCGCCGGCCGCGACGGCGCGGTCCGCACCGCCGTCGGCGACTCCCGGCGACGGCCGGGCGGCGCTTTATCCGCCAGCCTCGACGGCGCGGTCCGCACCGCCGTCGACGACTCCGGGCGACGGCCGGGCGGCGCTCCCCCCGCGCGAGTCGCGGCTGGCGGAGGCTCGGCCGGGAGCCGGTGGGAGGTCCCCGCGAGAGTCGGATCCCGGTCCGCGGGCGGGAGCGGCGGGCTCGGTACGGGACGAGCTGGCCCCCGGAGCGGCCGGCCCGCCGGCAGGGGTGGACATCGATGTGCCGCAGGCCGGGCGCGTCCTTCTCCTTCGTCACACGAGCCTCGACGAGAGCTTCGGCGTGGCCAGCGTCGAGCGGTTGGACGACGCCGGCGGCGGGCGCCGCGCGACGCCGTTACGGTGCGACCGGGTCGACTTCGCGGGCGAGCGGGGCGTCTGCTTGACGACCGACCGCTTCTATACGACGCACGCGATCATGGTGTTCGACGGCGCGTTCGAACCGCTGCACCGGCTGCCGCTGCACGGCGTCCCCAGCCGCGTGCGCCTCGCGCCCGACGGCCGGCTGGCCGCGGTGACGGTGTTCGTGTCGGGCCACTCGTATCTCGACGAAGGCTTCTCGACCGAGACGAGCGTCGTCGACACCTACTCCGGCGAGCGGCGGGTCGCGAACCTCGAGGAGTTCCGCGTGCACCGGGACGGCGCGCCGTTCCGGGCTGTCGACTTCAACTTCTGGGGGGTCACCTTCGCGGCCGACAGCGACCGGTTCTACGCGACCCTGGGTACCGGGGGGACGACGTATCTCGTGGAGGGACGCGTCTCGACGCGCCGCGCGGACGTGCTGCTCGAAGGCGTCGAATGCCCGTCGCTGTCGCCGGACCAGAGCCGCATCGTCTTCAAGAAGCGCCTGCCGCTCGCGGCCGGGGCCGGGTGGCGGCTGCACGTCATGGACCTGCGGACGCGCGCGGTCACGCCGCTCGCCGAGCCCCGGTCGGTGGACGATCAGGCCGAATGGCTGGACGACTCGACGATCCTGTACGCCATCCCGGACCCATCCGCGCCCACCCCGATGGTGACCGACGTCTGGCAGATCCCGGCGGACGGCAGCGGAGCGCCGGAGCTGCTCCTCGAGGGCGCTTCCTCTCCAGCCGTGCTCCGGTAGGAGCCTGCGCCGTAGAACGGCGCGGGCTCCTGGAGGGTTGGCTGGGCGCCAAGCGGAACTGCAGGCGACGATTGGCGGGCCAGGAGTCTGCGCCGTAGAACGGCGCGGACTCCTGGAGGGTTGGTTGGGCGCCAAGCGGCAGCCGCTGCGCGACCTGGCGGTCGCGCGGCGACGATTGGCGGGCCAGGTTTCGTCAAAAGGCCGCGCGACGGTCAGGACATAATGGCATATGGCAGAGAGACCGACAGACATCCCGCCCGGCGCGCGCGCGCCGGGCTATCCCCGCGCCCCCGGACATCGCGTCGCCTTCGTGCCCCGCCACGTCCGCGTGCGCGTGGCCGCGGGCGGGACCGAGATTGCCTCGACCACCGACATCGTGGCGCTCGAGGAGAACGGGTACCCGACACGCAACTACCTGGCTCGCGACGGCGTCGACATGTCCCGCCTGGAGAAGACGGGCAAGACGACGTTCTGTCCCTTCAAGGGGCTGGCCACCTACTACGTGATCCACGGCCCCGAGGGCGAGATCCGCGACGCGGCGTGGAGCTACGAGCAGCCGTATCGCGAGGCCGAGCTCGTGCGCGACCGCCTCGCCTTCGATGCGGGCACGGTGAAGGAGACGGTCGGCTCGACGCCGTGACCGGTCACCGCCGCGACGGTCGAGGCGCCGGTCACCAACGGGCACTGCGTCGCCGGCACCACCGGCGGGTCGGACCGGGCGCCAACCGTGCGCCGGCGTGAGAGAATCCGCCGGTGCGTTTCAGGACGACGCGCTGGAGCATGGTGCTCGCGGCCGGCGCCGGTCCATCCGAACACGCCGACCGGGCCCTCGCGGAGCTGTGCGCCGGCTACTGGCATCCGCTCTACGCCTACGTGCGGCGGCGCGGCTACGACCCCGACGACGCGTGCGACCTCACTCAGGCCTTCTTCGCGCGACTCATCGAGCAGCGGAGACTCGCGGCCGCGGACCCGGTGCGCGGGCGGTTCCGCAGCTTCCTGCTCACCGCGACGAAGAACTTCCTCGCCAGCGAGTGGCGCCGGCAGGCCGCGGCGAAGCGCGGCGGGGGCGCGGAGGTCGTGTCGATCGACGCGGCCGACGCCGAGGATCGCTATCGGGTCGAGCCGGCCGACAACCGCACCCCGGAGGCGGACTACGAACGGCGCTGGGCTCTCGCCCTGATCGAACGGGCGGTCGACGACGTGGGTCGCGCGTACGCCGACCGCGGAGAGACCGAGCTGTTCGACGCCCTCAAGGCACATCTGGGCGCCGACTCCGGCGGGGCGCCGTACGGCGAGCTGTCCCCGGCGGCTCGGCCGGAACGAAGCCGCCCTGCGGACGGCGTGTCGCGGCTGCGCGCCCGTTGGCGGACCCGTCTCCGCGAGCTCGTCGCGGAGACGGTCGAGGGAGATCGTCTGGTCGACGTCGAGCTCGACGAGCTCGTCCGGGCGCTCGCGCCACCCTCGTGACGACAAGCCGCGCCGGCCTGTAACAAACCCTGCCGGATCGCGTAGCAACCGATATGACCAATCCGCGAATCTGCCCCGAGTGCCACGCCGAGATCCCGCCCGACGCGCCGCCGGGGGTCTGTCCCCACTGCGCGCTGCGCGCCGGACTGCGCACGGAGACCTCCGCCGGCCCGGCCCGCGGACCCGGCGCACCGCCGAGCCCGGAGGAACTGGGCCGCCGCCTGCCGGACCTCGACGACTTCGAGCTGATCGGTCCCGGCGGCATGGGGACCGTCTACCGGGCGAGGCACCGGCCCCTGGACCGTCCCGTCGCGGTCAAGGTGCTCCACCCCCATCTGCAGGACGACGCGGCCTTCGCCGAGCGCTTCACCCGCGAGGCCCGGACCATGGCGCGCCTGGACCATCCCCACATCGTCCGGGTGTACGACTTCGGACACCGGGAGGGCCTCTACTATCTGGTGATGGAGCTCGTGGACGGGGTGAGCCTGCGCCAGGCGCTGGCCGACGGCGGGTTCACCCCGGCCGAGGCGCTCGCCGTCGTGCCGCGGATCTGCGAGGCCCTGCAGTACGCGCACGACCAGGGAGTCGTGCACCGCGACATCAAGCCCGAGAACATCCTCCTCGACCGGTCCGGCTCGCCGAAGATCGTCGACTTCGGCCTGGCCCTGCTGACGAGACCGGCCGCCGGGACCCGTCTCACCCGACAGGCTCACGTGCTCGGCACCCCGCACTACATGGCGCCCGAGCAGATCGAGCACCCGGCCGAGGTGGACCACCGCGCCGACATCTACGGGCTCGGCGTCGTCTTCTACGAGATGCTGACCGGCGAGCTGCCCATCGGCCGCTTCCCGCCGCCGTCGCAGAGGGTCGAGGTCGACGTCCGGCTCGACGAGGTCGTGCTGCGCACCCTCGAGAAGGAGCCGCGGCGGCGGTACCAACAGGCGCGCGAGCTGAGCCGCGACGTCGAGCGGTCGGCGGCGGGCGCCGGGACGCGACGCCGCCCCGATACGCTGGCGGACGTCGGTTGGACGCCCACGCGCGGGGGACGACGTCGCGGCCGGCGGCGGCGCCCCGATCTCGAATACCGTTCGAACCGAACCGTCGGGGGCCTGCCGCTGATCCACATCGCCCACAACACCAGCGGCGAGCGGATGGCGCTGGCGCGGGGCATCGTCGCGATCGGCGACATGGCGGTCGGACTGGTCGCGATCGGCGGGTTCGCCTTCGGCGGTGTCGCTATCGGTGGAATGACGGCCGGCGTCATCAGCCTCGGCGGCCTGACCGCCGGCCTGCTGCTGGCCATCGGAGGCATGGCTCTCGGCGGGTTCGCCGCCGGCGGCCTGGCGGTGGGAGTAGTAGCGACGGGCGCGAGTGCGACACGGCTGCTGGACCTGTCGGCCGACACGATGCAGTGGGCGTCGCTCGCGGCCTGGGGCCTCGCTACCGCCGTGGTGACGGCCATCGTCGCGGGGCTGGTGATTTGGTGGCAGACCGCCGGCGACGGCGAACCTCCTCGGGAGCGCGGCGCGGGGAGTGAGGACAACCAGTCGACCTGAGTCAGCCGTCCAACGAGCGATGCCGGGCTGGTACGATTGGCCCGCATGTACACTTGATGAGACCGTCGCCGTGGCCCGCTCCAACTGCCGGCTCTCGAGTGCCACGGCACCGAGATGACCGTGGGGACGAGGATGAACAAACGACCGGACGAAGCGGCCTATCTGGAGGCTCAGGCGAACTGCCTGGAGGCGTCCGTAGACTTCAGTCAACCGGAGCCTGCGGTGTTTCCGGACCTCAAGCCGTCAGCCTCTCGCGCGACGCCGCGCACGCCGAGCCGACCGGCATCCTCCGTCAACCCCGATCGCTCCGACTGACGACATGACCCCGCCGAGACTCTACGAAGCGGCCTTCCCGTTCGCCGACGATGTCCTGGCCCTGCCGGTCGAGGACATCGACCGGGCCGCGGCCTGGTACGGCGCCAGCTTCGGCCTCGTCGAGGTCGAGCGGGCCGCCCACCCGGTGCCGACCGTGGTCATGGAACGCGACGGCGCCCGCATCGGCTTCGCCGTCAACGGCGGCGACCCCGGCAACGAGGGGGCCGCGATCCGGGTGACGGACATCCGCCGAGCCCGCGACGAATTGGAGGCCAACGGCGTCAAGACCGCCAACTGGCGCGTGGACGAGCGGGACGGCGAACGGTACCAGGTCTTCTTCGTGGTCGCGCCGGACAGGCTCTGCTACTACTTTCATCAACCTATTGGCCGTGCCGACAAGTAGACCCGAGCCGACCGTTGCGCCCGCGGAGCGCGTTGCGGAATGGACGCGGCACGTGCGGACCGATCGCGTGGTCGACGCCCTCGACCACCGGAGCCGGCGCCGGGCCCGGCATCGGCCATAGGCGCCGCATGCCGCCTCCACGCATCCTCTTGATTTTCGCGCATCCGGACGACGAGAGCTTCATCGCCGCCGGTCTGGTGCGCGGCCATGCCGATCGGGGCGCGCGAACGGCGCTCGTGACCGCGACCCGCGGCGACGCCGGACGCGTCGGCGATCCGCCGCTGTGCGATCGGGAGAAGCTGCCGGCCGTTCGCGAGGCCGAGCTCCGCCGGGCGGCCGACGTCATCGGCATCTCCGACGTGCAGCTGCTCGACTACCGGGACAAGCACTTGGCGGAAGCGCCGGCCGACGTCATGCGCGAAGCCCTGGTCCGGCGCATCCGCGGCTACCGGCCCCACGTGGTGATCAGCTTCGATCCCAACGGGATGAACGGCCATCCCGATCACGTCGCCATCGCCCGGTTCACGATCGACGCGGTTGCGGCGGCGGCCGATCCGCGGTGGATGGACGCGGCGGGGCGGCCGTACCGCGTGCCGCGCCTTCTCTGGACCGCGCCGGTTCTGCCGTGGGAGGTGACCCGGCCGCGGGATCTGGGCCGCGAACCGGGCGTCGACTTCGTGATCGACGTGGCGGCGCAGCGGGCGGCGAAGGCGGCCGCGTTGCGGGCGCATCGCACCCAGCAGGTCCCGATCGACCGCTGCTTCTTCAGCAAGCCGGACGTCGACCGAATCCTGAGCGTCGAGGTGTTCAGGCAGGCGTGGGGTCCGACGCTGCGACGGGTTCCCGAGAACGACGTGCTGGCCGGAATAGACATGTCGGAGCCGATCGCGTAGATGAGCGCAACGAAGCAACCCGTGTGGCGCGGCAGTTGGTCCCCGCGACGGATTACTCCGGCGCGGGCACATGGACGAGCCGGGCGCCGCGGTACGAACCCAGCTACAGATCGTCGCCGATCCGGAGCGGGGTGGTGGACGAGATGAACCCTTCATGGCGGGGCGCCCATCAATCCAGACAGCCCCGAACACTGTGGTAGGCTGTAGCGTCGAACGACGAAGGACATGAGCGCCAGCTACAACCCGTTTGATTGACGGTTCTTGACCCGCGAGGTCTGACCTCGCTCCAGGTAGTCCGCAAAGTGCTCACGCGCCTCAGGGTGAACGGCTTCAAGAATCTCGACCGGATCGATGTCCGGCTCGGCCCCTTCACGTGCGTTGCCGGGCCTAATGGGGTCGGGAAGTCCAATCTGTTCGACGCCATCTCTTTTCTCGCCGCATTGGCGGAAAAGCCGTTGCTCGAAGCGGCGTCAACCGTACGAGGGGGGGATTCCCGCCGCAGTGATGCGTGGAATCTCTTTCGGCGCAGCGGCGAACGGGTGGCCCAGAGCATGGAGTTCGCCGCCGAGTTTCTGATACCGGAACAAGGCGAAGACGAACTCGGCCAAGTGGCCAGTGCATCGATGACATTTCTCCAGTACGAGTTGGAGCTGCGCTATCGGCAGGATCCCACCATCGGAACCATGGGCGCACTGGAGATCGTGCGCGAACGCATGGTCCACATCAACCGCTCCAAAGCAAAGCAACGGCTCGGCTTTCCGCACAAGAAATCGTGGCGGGATTCCGTCGTCAAGGGTCGTCGTACGAGCCCGTATATTTCAACCGAGCCCGAAGCCAACGGGGAAGCCGTCGTCTCCCTGCATGCGGATAGTGTCGCCGGCCTTGGGGGAGGCCGGCCACGCAAGGTGCCGGCCGCGAATCTACCACGCACGATGTTGTCGTCGGTCAACAACGCCGCCGAACACCGAACCTTGGTGCTCGCTCGTCAGGAAATGGCGGGGTGGACGCAACTTCAGTTGGAACCGTCGGCACTTCGCGCACCCGACGGGTTTACCGCGCCACGAAGCATGGGACCGAGCGGAGCTCACCTGCCGGCTACACTGTACGACCTTGCGCAGGCAGCGCAACGAGATCGCCCTGGCGGGGAGCGAGATGTTTATGCTCGTGTTGCGAACAGGCTCTCCGAGCTCGTCGAGAACGTACGCGGAATCGCGGTAGACGTCGACGACAAGCGACAGCTCTTGAGTATCGTGATGACGGATCTCCAGAACACCGAACATGTCGCAAGCACCCTGTCCGACGGTACTCTACGGTTTCTCGCCCTCACGGTTATGGAATCCGATCCCAAGAGCAGGCGGCTGCTCTGTCTGGAAGAGCCTGAGAATGGCATGCATCCGCTGCGAATCTCGTCCGTGATCGAACTGCTGGGTGAGCTTGCCGTTGACGTCGAGGAACCCGTCGATGCCGACAATCCTCTTCGGCAGGTCATCATCAACACGCACTCGCCGTCCGTCGTGGCGTGCGTCAACGACGACGCGTTGCTTGTGGCGCACGTGGGACGCGGCAGCGCATCTGAGGTATCGAGGCTCTCCATACGTCACTTGTCCGATACGTGGCGCGACCAGGACGGTTCCGATGAACCTACTGTTACACGCGGAGATCTGTTGGCCTATTTGAATCCCCTGCAGACCATCAGCGACAACGACGACGACCCGGCAGCTCGCCCTCAGACTTCCCAGGTTCGTGCCAAGAAGGTAATGCATCGAAGATCTGTTGGCCTATTTGAATCCCCTGCAGACATGACGACCCGGCAGCTCGCCCTCAGACTTCCCAGGTTCGTGCCAAGAAGGTAATGCATCGAAAGGACATGCAACACCCCAGATTGCCGCTCACGCCTTTCGAAACCTCGTCCGCAGAATAATGCTGCGGGCGACATTGGTAACCGACGGGCCGTCCGACGCGGTACTCGTACCGATTCTCGAGTGGCTGATGAGGCGACTGACACTCGAGAGGTTTGAAATCCGATGGGCGGATCCGAGAGGATTTCCCGCGAGGCCTCGCAGTTTGGCGGAGAAGCTCACTGCCCCGAGGATCTTGGGCTGCCCCCCTCGCATCGATGGGACAGGTTGCCGGATCCGAAGCGAGTTCTCTACGATGCGCTACGTGCCGCGAGCGGCGCGAGGGGAAGGCGAGCAAGAGGCTTCAAGGATCGACTCCTGGCGGCGGGGCGGCTGCTGCTGCGGGCATCGCTCGCCGACCGGGAGGAGGCGGGCGCGTAGCGGAAGCGCGGCGACCGGTATCGAGACCTGCGCACGCACGGGTGTCCTGCTACACTACCGGCCGAAGCGTCGCCCCGCGCACTGGAAGCCGGAGCCGGACAGGGGCACCTTGCGCGCTACTCCGGCGCCGGGAGGTAGGCGAGCCGTTCACCGCGGTACGATCCCAGCCACAGCTCGTCCCGGATCTGGAGCGCGGTGGTGTGTACGAGATGAACCCGTCCATGGCCGGCCGTACGAAGATCCGCTCGACATCGAGGGTCTCCGGGTCGATGGTCGCGACGTTGCTCGTCTCCAGCGTCGGCTCGCGCGGGTCGGTGATCGAGTTGCCGCCCCTGTCGGTGTGGCCGGCCGCGCAGATGACCGAGCGGTCGAGGACCATGCGCAGGTTGTCGGGCCGGAACCCGAGCTCGATGGCGTCCTTCTTCACCGGCGCGTGGACGAGCGGAACGGCGAGCGGTACGAGGCCTCTTCGTGGTCGCGCCGGACGGACTCTGCAACTACTTTCGTCAAGCGCTCGGCGGGTGACTTGCTCGTCGGACTCTATCGCCTCGAGGAGGAGGTATACGCCCGACGATGGATTGTCGTGCGGGAATTCAGTTCCGTCTCCTGGGTGTTTGGCAGTCAGGGCACGCGCACGTTGTGCCGCGTCGGCTCGCCGGGGCATGTAGTGCGAGCCGTCCAGTCCTTTGCCCGAGCTCTTGTCGTGCTTGCGGCGCAGCCTCCTGGCAGTGTCGTTGTCGAGCCACGCGCTGTGGTTCTCGAAATGGAGCGCCAGCCACAGCTCGAAGCACGGATTCGAAACGGCAAGACGGACGTCACTCACTTCAGCCCTGGCTCTGGCTTCGGAAAGATCAGGGTGATTCCGAGGCCATTCGACATCGAACAGACACCACACCTCGTCGATCTCACCTTGCTCTTCGGAGCTGCGAGCTCGGGCTTGGGCCGCCGAGCTCACCAGGGTCAACGGCACGGCGCCACTCGCATTCAGGTCTATTCGGATGTCAACTGCGGCAGTCTCACGGACGGCCGGTTCCTGTTTCAGGGCCTTGATGTAGTCGGGCTCGGTCTTCGTGCCTTCACAGAACACCAGGAAAGTCCGCCTGGGAGTGCGCAACGCGACCCGGCGGCGGAGCGATGGGTCTTTGCCCCGCCTGTGCCTTGTCTGCTTAACCATCGCGAGGCTGAGAAACGAGCCCGAGGGCTCTGCGGACGGCGGCCTGATCGACTTCGGGAACGGCCCCGAACCGGCCTTGCAGGTAGGCTCTCTCCAGGTTCTGGGACTTCCTCACGCGTTCACCTCCGAACTCGGCCAGACCAACGAGACGCGTAGTAGCGCTTGGCGCTTTCTCGGCAAGCCAAACCTCGTCGCGGTTCAAGCTGTTCAGGAGGGATGTGTCGTGGGAAGTGAACACAAGTTGAGCTCCATGGGTATTGGTCTGCGGATCCTGGAAGATCTCGATCAGTCGACCCGAGAGCCGGGGGTGAAGACTTGCGTCGATCTCATCGAGCAGGAGAATCCGGCCGTCTTGGAGCGCACCAAGCGCCGGACCTATCAGACGGAACCAAGTCTGCGTTCCGGCGGATTCATCCTCCAAGTCGAAAGTAACCGGTTCCCCCTCTCCGCGGTGAACGAGGCGAAGGCGATGACGCGACCCCGTCGCGCGCCGTGACTCTTCTTCGGTCATCACGAAATCATCGATTCCGGGATCCGCGAAGCGAAGCAAGTCCAGGGCAAGGCTTTGATCTGCAGCGGCTGGTCGCTCTTCGGGAGTGTCGAATGGCCCCGGCTGAATTGTTCCAGCTCCCTCCAAGAGCAAGCGGGTCATGGAATCGAACAAACCGACGCCGTCGCCGACGCCGCCGACGCCGACGACGACGCCGACGCCGCCGCCAACACGATAAAGCCTCCTTCTCCGCAGCCCAAGGGCACGCATTCTCGCTACAGTTTGCCCAACGCTTCTGAAGTCGGAATCACGTACCCGCCTACCGGCGGAGAGCGCCAATGTCGTTGGAGTCAGCAAGTCCCGTATTCCACGGGTTCCGTCGAGGCCCCGGCGAAAGTCGATTTCGCTCTTGCGGCGAGTGAAGAGGTTTCGCCGTCGTCCTTCCGGATAGCTGTCCAGACTCTCGAACAACACGGCCGAGTCGTCCACTTCAAGCCGATACGCGTATCGGACGCCGTCGACTTCCAGGTCCAGATCGAACTCCGATGGAGAGGCAGGCCCCTCGCCGAACCTGTGAGCATCGCGCGGAATGTAGTCCTCCCAGCCTCGAAGCGACGTTGCAACGGCCATCGACAGCCAAGCCATGGCGTCCAGCACATTGGACTTGCCCGACGCGTTGGGCCCGTAGATTCCGGCGACGGTCAGGACACGTTCCGACAGGCCGTCGAACCCTCGCGTCGCCGCCCGCTCCTCGTCGACGGCGATCATCGATAGCTCCACCGGCTCCAGAATCGAGCGGTGGTTGGAAACCTGGAATCGCAGCAGCACAACCACAGCTTAGCGCAGAAGCGACATTTTCGCGCCAATCCCCGTAGAAATCGTGCAGAATTGAGCGTGAGGGCGCAAGACAGGGTCTTCATGTCTTGACCGACAGCTCGCGCGCGCACTCGCGACCACGGTGCAGGCGCGTCATTCCATGCCGACAACAAGAACGAGTGAGAGCAGCCCGATCCGCATCGATTTGGTGCACCCGGGAGGCGGCCAGGGCCGGATCGGCATCACGTTTTGCCCCGGCAAGACCGATCCGGCCCGGGTTCCCGAGGCGTGGGCGCGCGATCTGGACACCGATCTCGATGCGATTCAGCGCTGGGGAGCGACCGCGGTGGTCAGCCTGATCACCGACGAGGAGATCGACCGTTTGTCGGTACGCCATCTCCCCGAGGGGGTCCGCGACCGGCACATGGAATGGTGGCACGCGCCGATACCGGACGGGATGCCGCCGGGAGCCGACTTCGAAGAGGCGTGGACGGCGGCGGGCGAGGCGATCCGGGACCGGCTACGCCTCGGCTTCGACGTGCTCGTGCACTGCAAGGGAGGTCTGGGCCGCGCCGGGACCATCGCTGCCCGCCTGCTGGTGGAGCTGGGGGCAGGCCCGGACGACGCGATCCGCCGCGTGCGCGACGCTCGATCCCTCTCTGCCATCGAGACCAGGTCCCAGGAAGCCCACGTGGCGCGGTGCGCATCGCGGGCGCCGACGGTTCCGCCGCGCACGGCGGGCGGCAGCCGTGACCGGGCGATCGGGGCCTTCCTCGGCCTGGCGGTGGCCGACGCGGTGGGCACGACGCTCGAGTTCCACTCCCGCGACGCGTATCTGCGCCTGGAGGACATGGTCGGCGGCGGCCCGTTCGAGCTGCCGCCCGGCGGCTGGACCGACGACACCTCGATGGCGCTGGCCCTCGCCGACAGTCTGGCCGCGTCCGAGGCGCTCGACTGCCGGGACCTGATGGACCGCTTCGTCAGATGGTGGCTGGCCGGCGACTACTCGCACACCGGCGAGTGTTTCGACATCGGAAACACCACCCTCGCCGCGCTCGACCGCTACCAGCAGACCGGGGAGCCGCTAGCCGGCTCGACCGATCCGCGCAGCGCGGGCAACGGCTCTCTGATGCGACTCGCCCCCGTCGCCCTCCGGTTCTGGCAAGACCGGGCGCGCCTGATCGCCGCCGCCGCCGACCAGTCCCGCACGACCCACGGGGCCGAGGAAGCGGTGGACGCCTGCCGGGCGTTCGCGGAGCTGCTCGCCGAGGCCATCGCAGGGTCGCCGCGCGCCGAACTCCTGGCCCCGACACGGTTCGAGGGAGCAGCGGCCATCGCCCGGATCATGGCGGGCAGCTGGCGCGGGCGCCCGAGGCATGAGATCAGCTCGAGCGGATATGTCGTGGACACGCTCGAAGCCGCCCTCTGGTCGGTCGCCCGCACCGGGAACTTCCGCAACGCGGTGCTGCTTGCGGCGAATCTGGCCGACGACGCCGATACGGTAGCGGCGGTGACCGGACAGCTCGCAGGCGCCCTGTATGGCCTGAGCGGCATCCCCGGCGAGTGGCTCGAGCGCGTCGTCTGGAAAGATCGGCTGCTTGCGGCAGGGCAACGGTTGCTCCCGGCATCCCGCGCCACCGGGGCCGAGTCGGACGAGTAGCCGAGCGGGCAATCAGTATCCCGGGCACCCGGGCGCGCAGTGACCCGGGCACCCACACGCGTGACGCGCTGCCGCCGCGGCCCGGAGACGGCCGCGAGGGCGCACTCCATCGCAGCCACGCACGCGCGCCTTACGCGCTACTCCGGCGCCGGCAGGTAGGCGAGCCGGTCGCCGCGGTACGAACCCAGCCACAGCTCGTCGCCGATCCGGAGCGCGGTGGTGGACGAGATGAACCCGTCCATGGCCGGCTGCACGAAGATCCGCTCGACATCGAGGGTCTCCGGGTCGACGGCCGCCACGTTGCTCGTCTCCAGCGTCGGCTCGCGCGGGTCGGTGATGGAATTGCCGTCCCTGTCGGTGTGGCCGGCGGCGTAGATGACCGAGCCGTCGAGGGCCATGCGCAGGTTGTCGGGCCGGAACCCCAGATCGACGACGTCCTTCTGGACGGGCGTCACGCCGCGCGACAGTCGCGTCAGCTTCTCCTCGGCCCAACCCGCGATGTAGAGGGTCTCTCCGTCCCCGGACACCTCGATGCCGTTCGGCGCGGTGTCCTCGCTCTCGGGCAGCACCTCCCACCCGCTGTCGGCGTACCACTCCCACACCCCGATGCCGGCGTTGGTGGTGGCGAATCCGCCGCCGGGCAGGGCGACCACCGAGTTGAGGCGGGCGCCCTCCGGCGCCACCGCGCACCCCGTCCAGGCGAGGCTGGGCGGGCCGTTCCCGGCGTCGACCTCGAAGAACTCTATCGACTCCCGGGAGCCGTGATGGACGACGAGCAGGGTGTGGGCGTCGTCCGCGCCCGGCGCCAGGTAGAGCCCATGGAACACGGACGCGTCCGGGTTCGCGAGTTCGAGGGGACCGGGGCAGTCGGGATAGGCCTCAGCGTCGAGCCGCATCTCGCTGTCGGGCGTCGGGAACAGCACCGTCCGGGTCTTGTCGCCCACGTTCACGAGATTGATCCGGCCGCCCTCCCGGGCGCCTGAGACGATGGCCCACTCCGCACCGGGGACGACCACGATGTCCTCGGGGCTGACCATGTCGCAGATGAACTGCACGTCTCCGACCGGGTCGCAGGGGTGCTCGCCGGTGACCGCGAACTGCGGCGGCGCCGGAGCGGCGTCGGCGGCAGGTTCCGGCTCGGGCGCCGGGGCGCCGCAGCCCACCGCGACCATCGTGACCAACCCGAGTGCTGCCAGCTTCGCCGCGTTCATGGGTTTCTCCTCCCGGATCGTGTTGGCGACAGGATACCACCGTGCGGGCATGCCATCGGCGGAAGTCGGTCCTCTCTTCGCACCCGCCCGAGCCCGACCCTGCGGGCCGACGCGGGGTCCCGGAGCTTCAGGGTCCAGCGTGCACGGCGCCCCGCGAGGGCGGGTCGCGGCGGAGACCGGACAGTCCGGGCATTTGGCGCAGCGGACGGCGTGACGAGCCCCGCGCCCGGCGTGACGAGCGCGGCGGACGGCGAGACGAACCTCGCGCCCGGCTTTGGTGACAGGTCGAGGATCCCGTATCGTCTACGCGACGGGCGAGCGACGGCTTCGTCGTCTCGCTCCCGGTTTCGAGCCAGTCAAGAACGACAGCGGCGGGCAGTCACCTCACGCATCTCGTCCGGAAGGGGAGCGAACCATGGGCATCAGACGCATCTGCGGCGTGGTCCTCGTGGTGATGGCGGTCGTGGTCGCCGTTCACACCATCGTCGAGCCGCTCTACTACACGTCCACCGAAGAGAGTCCCTACAGCCCCGTGTGGGCGGTCCTGGGCTGGGTGATGATGCTGCCGTTGGCGCTGGGCGTGTGGTTCGGCTACCTACGCAAGAAGGATGTCGAGACCGGCGGGAGCGGCGGCGCGCTCACACGCGAGCTCGTCGCCGCCAACGTGCACTTCTACGGCGGCCTGTTCTTCGGCATCGTATTCCTCTGGAACTGGTTCAACCAGATCACCCCCACGTTCACCGCGGTCGGGAACGACACCGTCGCCCTCGTGTGGATAGTCCTCGACGCCGCGCTGCCGCTACTGTGGGGCGCGATGGGCGTCTTCCTGCTGCGCGGCGGCGGCGGGGAGTAGCCCGCGCCGCGGAACCCCTTGCAGCCGTGGTGTACCCCGCGTTGCACCGAGAGCGGCGATGGCACCAGCGAGCTGAAGAGCGCCCGTGCCTGACAAGGCGTGAGGAGGGCGTATATCGAGCATATTGCAGCCGCGGACCGCATGGCAGTCCGCCCAGGTGGGGAGCATCGCCGCTCGAATGCCGCGGGGACTTCCACCACGGGTCTTTGGGCGGCTGAGCTTCGGCGACCTGAATGGCCTGTGGTCGTTGGCGGGCGAGCGCCCGTCGCGACTCGACGGAGTTCTGCCGCGCGCCCGACGGCCGCGCAGCCGCATCGACGAGACGCGAGGCGGCTGGCTCGGCGCCGCGCCCCGGCGGCGGGCCAAGATGACATAATTCATGCGATGCGCTATCCCCCGCTTACGCGACGCCAGCTCCTGCGGAGCGCGGCCGCCGGCATTGCCGTGACCGCGGCTGGACCGAACGCCGGAGCAACCGCGGGTGCGGCCGCACAAGGCGCGCCGGGGCTGTACCCGGACGACGTGCTGCCTCCCGGCGTGCGCTCCCGGTTCGTCGCCAACGTCAACGGCCTGCGCATGCACGTGCTGGAGGCGGGGTCGAAGGCCGGCGCGCGGGGCGGCGTTCTCCTGCTGCACGGGTTCCCCGAGCTCGCCTACAGCTGGCGGCGGCTGATGCCGGCCATCGCGGCGGCGGGCTACCACGTCATGGCGCCCGACCTGCGCGGCTACGGCCGCACCGACGGCACCGGCGTCGGCTACGACGACGACCTGCACCCGTTCCGGATGCTGAACGAGGTGCGGGACATGCTCTCGCTGGTGTCGGCGTTCGGCTACCGCGAGGTCCATCTCGCGGGCCACGACTTCGGGTCGCTGGTGGCGTCGTGGTGCGCGGTGGCGCGGCCCGACGTGTTCCGCTCCGTCGTCCTGATGAGCGCGCCGTTCGGCGGCACCGCGGCTCTGCCTTTCGACACCGCCGACGCGGCCCCGGCGCAGGCGGGGGCTCCCCCGGCCGACATCGACGCCGAGCTGGCGAACCTGGACCCGCCGCGCTGGCACTACCGGCGCTTCTACGCGACGCGCGGGGCCAACGACGACCTGTGGCGGGCGCCGCAGGGGGTGCACGACTTCCAGCGCGCCTACTACCACATGAAGAGCGGCGACTGGAGCGGCAACCGGCCCGAGCCGCTCCGCGAGTGGTCCGCCCCCGAGCTGGCGCGGCTCCCCCGCTACTACGTCCTCGACCTCGGCAAGGGGATGGCGGAAACGGTGGCCGAGCACATGCCGTCGCCGGCCGAGATCGCCGCGTGCGAGTGGCTGCCCGACGACGAGCTGCGGGTCTACAGCGCCGAGTACGAAAGAACCGGGTTCCAGGGCGGGCTGCAGTGGTACCGCAGCGTGGCCTCGGTATCGTCCATCTTCGGCGGCGGCATCAACGCCGACCTGCAGGTGTTCGCCGGGCGCACTATCGACCAGCCGTCGCTGTTCATCGCCGGCGCGCGCGACTGGGGCATCCACCAGCGGCCGGGGGCGCTGGAGCGGATGGACGGCACCGCCTGCACCGACATGCGGGGCCTGCACCTGCTCGACGGGGCCGGGCACTGGGTGCAGCAGGAGCGGTCGGCGGAGGTCAACCGTCTGGTGCTCGACTTCCTGCGCTCGCTCTGACGACGAAGGCCATGACGATGACGTCGTCGGCTTCGCTCGAGCAATTCACTTTCGCCGGGATCCCCGCCGGGCCCAGCGGCATCACCCTCGCGGCCTACTACAACGCCCAGCAGGGCCGCCCCTACAGCTACCTGGACGGGAGCGACAGCAACCGCGACGGCACGCGGGGGAACGACCTCCTCTACGTTCCGCGCGACGCCGCCGGACGTCATCGTCGCCGACGGGACCTTCGACGACCTGATGGGTTTCCTGTCGGCCGGCTGCGACGTCACCCCCGGGGCGATCGTGCCCCGGAACGCCTGCCGCGGCCCGTGGGTCTACTCGCTCGACTTCCACGTCGGCGTCGACTTTCCGCGCGGATCGAACGAGGTCGAGCTCTTCCTCGACGTCAGGAACCTGATCAACGCGTTCGACGCGAGGAACGGCCTGGTCGAGTTCGCCTTCTTCCAGAACCTCCAGCCCGTCCGGTCGAGCGTGGACCCGGACAGCAGCCGCTACGTCTACAGCCTCAACACGCCGGCCCGGCCCGGGTTCACCGGCGACCGCTTCGCGCGCGACGACCTGCGGAGCCGGTGGCAGGCGCAGTTGGGGGTGCGTTACTCGTTCGGGCGGTAGCGCGACGGGACATCATGAATGGTACGGACACGACGAACCGGAGCCGGTAGCCCATGGTCACCCGCGAAGCCAGTGTCCGAACTCGTCTCTGAAACGGCGCTTCCGGTCGTCAGGGTCGCGCAGGTGGGGGTGCCAATCAGGGTGCTTCCGAAGCGATGCGACATGTGCGTCCCACCCTCCTCGCGTGTCGCGGAAGATCTTCGAACAGCCGGGTATCGGGCAACGATACGCCAAGCGTCCGGCAGGCGCGGTCTGGTTCGGTTGCGGCTGCGGCTGCGGCTGCGGCTGCGGCTGCGGCTGCGGCTGCGGCTGCGGCTGCGACATGACCGGACTCGCTACATGATCGGCGCGCTCCCGAGGGAGTGCAGCCCTTGGACGAGGTCCAGCACGGTACCGCGAGGGAGAGTTCCCGGTCAGTCTCCTGGTCCTCCTGGTCAGATCGACGGGGCCGGCAAGCAGCATGGCACCTTCGGCCACTCGGTCGATCCACCGCGGCTCGCACAACGGTTGCTCCTCAAGGCTGCAGCGCAGCACCGCCGCAGCGGTGAGGTGGGAATCGAAGGCGTCTTCGTCTGCCCGCGCGGGATCGAGATCGCCCAGGTCCACGCCGGCCCCGTGGACCCATGACCCCGTCTCGAGGAGATCGCAGACTTGGTTCCTCGAATCGGACTGGGTCTTGGCGACCCGCATCCGACACGTGGGAATGCTACCTGCAATCGCTGCCCCGTAGGCGAGCCCCGGGTAGGTCTCTGCCAGTACGACCCGCCGACGAGAGAGCAGCTCAGGCAGCAGGCCCTCGAAGGGCCAGACGGCGAACTCCCGTGGCGCCGCCAACCGAGGAATCAGTTCCATCCACAGCGATGCAGTTCCCGATCCGACCGTGCCGGGAATGCCGCTCATGGCGAAGATCGGGTTTGCTCCGGTGCGCCGGTCTATCTTCCGCAGGAAACCGTCCTCGAATCTGGTCGTGAAGGCTCGAAGGCCGCCATCTCTTGCCCTTGGCACCCGAAAGAAAGGTCGATCGACACGCCACCTCATCGGATCTCGAACAGGCACAAAGAACGCGGAGTTGGGATCGAGACGGCCCAGCCAATCGAGGAAACCCCCCGGCGGGGATCCCCCCCGATACCGCGTTTCCTGCACCGCCCCCCAATAGCCGGCTGGGAGCCCAACCACTGCGTCTATCCCGACGAGCACCGATCCGCGGTGCGCCAACTCGCCAGCAAGCTTCAACAGCGC
Source organism: Vicinamibacterales bacterium (assembly GCA_965206705.1). Classification (GTDB taxonomy): domain Bacteria; phylum Acidobacteriota; class Vicinamibacteria; order Vicinamibacterales; family UBA8438; genus JAJEEA01. The sequence continues at coordinate 1,339,254 of CBDBKJ010000006.1, forward strand.
CTGCAGATTCCAGCCGGCGCACTCCTCTCGCCAGATGCGGCGACCCAGTAGATCCGCCACGTGAACCGAGCGTTTCCGCTCGTCCTTGCTCCAGTCCGCGGAAACGAAGAAGGTCTGTGTCGTCACGACGCCACAATGTGAAGAACCAGGATGGAGGAGCGCGCTGGCACCGCTCGTCGGGAGTTGAGCGCGATATGGCGCCGCACCACGTCGAGCTACCCCATCCGAACGTGCTGTACCACGACGCCCAGTTCCGGCGCTCTCGAGAGCCTGCCGTCCGCTGTAAGCAAGCACGCGTCGTGGGCGCGAGCCGCGGCCACGTAGAAGGCGTCGTACGCGCTGACGTTGTGGAGATGCCGCCACGCCGATCGCGCCAGCGTCCGGTTGGGGATACGGTCCAACGGCCAGACGGCCAAATCGTCGAGGGCCGCCAGCGCACGCGCCTCTTGGAGACGGCCGCCCAGCACCGCCCCGCGCAACGCCGACAGCACTTCCGCGTCCAACAGCTCGGGCGCGATCAGCGCGGAGCGCTCCATCAAGTCGGCCATGGCCAGCCCAATCGGCGTCTTCAGGAGGTACTCGACCGCCACCGAAGCATCGATGACGTATCGAGTCACCTCGACCCCAATTGACGGTCACGGAGGACGCGCGCTTCTGCGATCAGGGTCGCCGCATCCACGCCGAGGTCGGTCTCCGGCCGCTGGGCCAGCCGCTTCTTCCACTCCCATGCCTCCAACTCGCACTCGACTGCAGCGAGCACGGCCGCGCTCAGGGTGCGGTTCGTCTCACGGGCAAAGCAGCGCAGACGGTCGTGCAGGGAATCGGGTACGTTCTTCACCTGAAGGTGCGGCATATCATGATCGTAGCATGACGCCGGCATGAAACGAACGAAGTCGCAGTAGGGACGATGTGGAATCGAGCTCCTCGCGCTTCGACGACACCGCACACAGCAACGCAAGGCCCGCGTTCTCCCTTGAGAGCGCGCTGCGCACGGTGCACGCGATGGTAGGATACCGACCATGACCATGAGCCGCCCGGTCCGCGTCGGCCTCCTGCTCGGCGCCCTGCTGGGCGTCACCGCCGGGGCCGCGGCGCAGCCGCTCCCCAACCCGTACCGTCTCGTCGACGAGTGGCCCCACCTGCCGATGGAGATGAACGGCGGGAGGTGGGGCGAGACGATCGGCGTCGACCGCGACGCGGACGGGAACATCTGGGTCTTCCACCGCTGCTTCAACAACCAGCCGCCCGGGGCGGCCACCTGCGTCGGCCGGGACGACGACCCGCCGGTCGTGAAGTTCGACCCCGACGGGCAGGTCCTCGACAGCTGGGGCGAGGGGGTGTTCGCGGCCCCGCACGGTTTCCACATCGACCCCGAGGGTAGCCTCTGGGGCACCGACTACAACGGGAGCGAGACGGTGCTCGGGATGCCGGCCGGCGGCCGGGGTCACCAGGTCTTCAAGTTCAGCCCGACCGGGGAGATCCTGATGACGCTGGGCCAGGCCGGGGTCGCGGGCAACGGGCCGGACACCTTCGACCGGCCGACCGATGTCGCGGTCAACGCCGACGGCGACATCTTCGTCACCGACGGCCACGGGCCGAACAACCGGGTGGTGAAGTTCGACCGGGACGGCCGCTTCCTCCTGACTTGGGGAGGCCCGGGCGACGGCCCCGGCGAGTTCGACCAACCGCACACCATGAGCCTGGACAGCCGCGGCCGGGTGTTCATCGGGGACCGGTCGAACGGCCGGGTGCAGATCTTCGAGCCGGACGGGACGTTCGTCGCCGAGTGGAAGCAGTTCGGGCGGCCGAGCGGAATGTTCATCGACGAGGACGACGTGCTCTACATCACCGACTCGACCTCGAACTCGCGGAACAACCCCGGCTTCAACCGCGGGATCTACATCGGCAGCGCGGTGGACGGAACCGTCCACGCCTACATCCCCGATCCGGACGTCGACCGTCAGGACGAGCTGCGCATCTCGGGGGCATCGGGCATCACCGCCGACCGGGAGGGCAACGTCTACGCGGCCGACGTCGGCCCGCAACGGATCCGGAAGTACGCCAAGCAGTAGCGACGAATGGAGACCGAGGACACAGCGCAGGCCGAGCTGCCGCAGCCCTGACCCGCGGGACCACGGCCCCGGAGGTCTTCCCGCCGCTGCTGACTCCCCTCCCGGTGGCCCATGGGCGAGAACGCGCAGCAGCAACCGGCCCGCGCCCCCCGCGTGGACGCCGCCCGGCTCGGGGTGGTGGTCGCGGTCGGCGCCGCGCTGTGGCTCGTGCCGACCCCGGACGGGGTCGAGCCCCGGGCGTGGCAGCTCCTCGCGGTGTTCGTGGCCACCATCGTGGGGATCATCCTGCGCCCCCTGCCGATGGGGGCGATGGCGTTCGTGGCGGTGGCCTTCGCGGTGATGTCCGGCACCCTGACGATCGCGGAGGCGACGGCGGGCTTCGGGGCGACGGTGGTGTGGCTGGTGGTGGCGGCGTTCTTCATCGCCACCGCGTTCATAAGGACGGGGCTCGGCGCGCGCATCGCGTACCACTTCATGCGCCTCCTCGGGAAGCGCAGCCTCGGGCTGGCCTACGGCATCGTGGCCACCGACCTCGTGCTGGCCCCGTTCATCCCCAGCAATACGGCGCGCGGCGGCGGGGTCATCTACCCGATCCTGAGGTCTTTGTGCCTCTCGCTCGGCAGCGACGCCGCCGAGGGCACCCAGGGCCGGGTCGCCGGCTTCCTGACGTTCACCGCCTATCAGGGGGTGGTGGTCACCAGCGCGATGTTCCTCACCGCGATGGCCGCGAACCCCCTGGCGGCGGAGCTGGCCGGGCAGCAGGGGGTGACCATCACCTGGGCGGGCTGGGCGGCGGCGGCGTTCGTCCCCGGCATGCTGAGCCTGCTGCTCCTGCCCCTGCTCATCTACCGGCTGTATCCCCCCGAGGTCACTCACACCCCCGAGGCCCCGGCGTTCGCGCGGCAGCGGCTGCGGGAAATGGGCCCGATGTCGCGGGACGAGCGGGTCCTCCTGGCGGTGTTCGCCTTCCTCCTGACGTTCTGGATACTCGGGAGCGCGCTCGGCATCAACGCCACCGCCACCGCGATGGCCGGGGTGGGGGCGATGCTCGCCACCGGCGCCCTCGCCTGGCAGGACATCCTCGACGAACGGAACGGGTGGGACACGCTGATCTGGTTCGCGGTGCTCGTGATGATGGCGAGCCAACTCGGCGAGCTGGGCCTGGTGGGCTGGTTCACCGACCGCGTGTCGGGGGTGCTGGGCGAGGGGCACTGGCTCCCCGCCTTCCTCGGCCTGTGCCTGATCTACTTCTACGTGCACTACTTCTTCGCGTCGAACACCGCCCACGTCAGCGCGATGTATGCCCCGTTCCTGGCCGTCGCCCTCGCGGTGGGGACCCCGCCGGTCCTTGCGGCCCTCGTGCTGGCGTTCTTCAGCAACCTGTTCGCTTCGCTGACCCACTACGGCACCGCCGCCGCCCCCATCCTCTTCGGGTCGGGGAACGTCGACATCGGCACGTGGTGGAGGCTCGGGGCGCTGATCAGCGTGGTGAACATCACGATCTGGCTCGGCGCCGGTAGCCTCTGGTGGCGCCTGCTGGGGCTGTGGTGAGCCCGCCGGCCGCCGGGTCGCCCCGTTTCCAGTCGGCGTAGGCCTCGGCCAACCATCGCGATTCAGCGCGGGCTGTACATGTTCCCGCGGTCGGACGGCACTCTCCTCGGCGGCACGTTCGAGCGCGGCAACGCCAGCCTCGATGTCGACCATGAGGCGGAACGCCGGATCGTCGAGGGACACCGGCGCCTGTTCGCGGGCATGGGGACGCGGTAGCGTGTCGGGTGGCGGCAATGGCCGCAGCACGGTCGTTCACTCCTGCGCCTGGACCGGAACCCGGCGCATGCCGGGGGCCGCCGCCATGAGAGACTATCCTTGATGAGCATGGCCTATCACGACTTCGACACGGTGATTGGAACGCTGCGGGTCGTCGGCGACGACGGCGGGCTCGAGCGGATCGACCTGCCCAACGCGGCCGAGGGCGATCCCGATCCGGGGTGGCAGGCGCGACGCCGGCCCTTGCCCGGACCGTTGGACGAGGCGAAACGGCAGCTTCGCGAGTACTTCGAGGGCGAACGCCGCGACTTCGAACTGCCGCTCGCCCCCTCCGGCACGCCATTCCAGCTTCGAGTGTGGGAGGAACTCCGCCGTATCCCCTACGGCGAGACCATTTCGTACGGCGAACTCGCGCGGCGCATAGGAAGACCGACCGCCTCGCGCGCCGTCGGCGCCGCCAACGGCCGGAACCCGCTGGCCATCGTCGTTCCGTGCCACCGCGTGATCGGCGCCGACGGCACGCTCACAGGGTACGGCGGGGGCCTGCCGGTGAAGGAGACCTTGTTGGCGCATGAGCGGCGCGTCGCGAGCCGGACGCACTGAACGCTACGGCACCGGGACGCAAACCGCCCGCCGGCATCGACGCCCACCCCAGGTTGGGCGCTGGGGACCGCGTCCAGGTCGAGCGCGGTGGGGGAACGTCGGCGGCGACAGCGGCGGGCGACCGCCCTCACCCCGAGCCAACGCAACGCGAACAAGCCCCGAAGTCGTCGCCTGCGGCTCCGCTTGCCGGCCCAACCCTCATGGCCACGCCGTGGCGGCCCGAAGGCACCCGACTCGCCCCCCACCGGACTTCACGGCAACCAACCCGGCGAGGGGTCTGCACGGTTTCTGCGGCGCGGACTCCTGGCGGGCGAACCGGGAGCCTACCTGACGGACGCCTCTTCCAGGCGAGCGCCGCCGAGGGCGTTCGGCACCGAGTAGTTCCCCTCGTGGCAGGCGTACTCGAACTGCAGGTAGCTGTCGTCGCGGTTGAACGGGAACGCGGCGGTCCAGGGTGCGGCGTAGGTTTCGGCATCGTCCATGGTGACGGAGTACCGCAGCTCGTTCGGACCGGTGAGCGTGAAGCGCTCGACGGTCCTCTGGGCCTCGGACTGGCGCGACCGGGTGCCTGCCGTCGGCCCCCGCATGTTCTTCACCGCACGGAAGTTGGTCGATTCGACGATCAGCGTGTTGCCCTCCCAGCGTCCGCGCGGATCCCCTTCCCACTGGCGCACCTTGGCGTCGGCATGGGGCTGACCGATGGGGATGATGCGGGCGTTGTGAATCATCTCGCTGTGAATCACGACATAGCCCGGCGACTGCAGGATGAGGGTGCCGTTGTTGTACTCGGTCGGCATCATCATGCCGAGCACGCCGCGGGAAATGCACCGGTCCCCCGACTCCATGTTCTCGGCCGCGGCGTGCAGCTCGGCCATGTTCATGGCGATCGACTCGCGCGCGTTCGCGATGCGGTCCGGGACGCGACCGGCGGGCGGGTCCACGATGATCGAGGCTTGGCCGATGTCGACCGGCGTCTCCCAGTACCAGTCGAACCAGTAGGTGCCGTAGCCGCCCACCCCGCGGGAGTTCTCATGCCCGCGCCATTCCGAACCCGCCTTGCGGCCGCTCGCGCGCGCCTCGGCGCGGGCCTGCAGCTCGTCGGCCGACAGCTCCTCGCCGACCAGCTCCTCCGGCAGCTCGAGCGGCGTGAACATCGCGTTCGAGTTGTTCCACATGCCGGTGATGTTCGGCTGGCCGTCGGCCAGGATCTCCGGCGTCCACCCCGGGTCCGGCGTGTCCTGTGCCAACGCCGGCGTCCCCGACATGACGACCAGGACGTACACGATCCCGGCGACAACCCCGATATATGCCCCACTCAAACGGTTCATGGACTCTCCCTCCCCGGCCCCGTGCTCGTTCTCACGACTCGCAACCCAGGTCAGACCCGACTCGGGCCGGGCCGTCCGTCCCGGCCGCATCATCGGCAGAATAGCACGCATGCCGAACGGCATGACCCGCGGCCGGGTCGCCGGACCGGCTTCCGCCCCTCGGACGTGCCCGCCAGCGGACCGCCGCAGGGACCCCGCCGCGTTCGACCGGCCACGCACCTGCCCGAACCGCGGTGTTCTCGCCTCGCCCGTGCCCGGTCCGCTTCCCCGGGACGCCCCGTCGGCACCCACCCTTCGCCAGTCTCGGTGCGACGCGGGGGTTTCTGCCGCGAACCGCCAGGCGCCGTCGGCTCTGCTAGACTTCGCCGTATCGGTTCGCTGGCGCCATGGCCCGGGAGACGTTCGCCACTTCGTCCCATCGTCCCCCCGGAGGCGGCGGCGCATCGCCGGCCGGCCGCGCCGCCGGACGCTGATCGATCCGACGGCCCGGCAACAGCAACACCCAACCCATCCGATGCGCGTCATCATGACTCCGGTCGGGAGCGGCGGCGACGTGCATCCCTACGTCAGCGTCGCACGCGCGCTGCAGCGGCGCGGCCACGACGTATCGATGATCGTCAACCCGTACTTCGGACCGCTGCTCGATCGGGTCGGCGTTCCCTACGTGCCGATCGGCACCGCCGACGACTACCACGCGATCCTCGACAATCCCCAACTCTGGCACGACCGCCGCGGGCTCCACGTGCTCGCCGGCGCGGTGCGGCGCTGGGGCCGGGAGGGGTTCGAGCTGATACGAGTCGAGGCGGCGGGAGCCGGCGGCACCCCGGTCCTCGTGGCGCCCGGCCTGGCGTTCAGTACACGGACCGCCCACGAAGCCCTCGGCCTGCCGCTGGTGACGATGCACCTGCAGCCGAGCTGCCTCGTCAGCGCCCACGAGGCGCCGGTGCTGCACGCGCGCCTGCGGTCGATCAACCGCTGGCCGTCGCCGCTGAAGCGGCTCGTGCTGGCCCTCGGCAACCGTGTCGCCGACCGCGCGCTGGCCCCGGCCGCCAACGCGTTGCGGGCCGAGCTCGGCCTGCCGCCGGTGCGACACATCACGACCGAGTGGTGGCACTCGCCGCAGCGCGTCATCGGCCTGTTTCCCGACTGGTACGCGCCCGTGCAGCCCGACTGGCCCAGGCAGACGACGCTGACCGGCTTTCCCCTGTACGACGCGGGAGACGCCGCGCCCCTCACCCCCGACCTCGACGACTGGCTGACGCAGGCCGCGGAGACCGATCGGCGACCGCTGGTCTTCGTCGCCGGCACCGGCAACCGCCAGGGGGCGCGGTTCTTCCACGCCGGTGCGGACGCGTGCCGGCGCCTGGACCGGCCCGGTCTGCTCCTGACCCGGTTCCCAGAGCAGCTTCCGGACCCGCTCCCCGACGGGGTCCGCCACGCCGACTACGCCCCGCTCAGCCAGGTGCTGCCGCGGGCTGCGGCCATCGCCCACCACGGCGGTATCGGCACCGCGGCCGAGGCGCTCCGGGCCGGCTGCCCCCAGATCGTGATGCCGATGACGTTCGACCAGCCCGACAACGCCGTCCGCCTGGAACGCCTGGGAGTGGCGCGCACCTTGTGGCCCGGCGCCGTCAACGGCCGCGCCGCCGCGCGCGCCCTCGACGCCCTTCTCGCATCGGACCGCACCGCCAGCGCCTGCGGCGTCGCCGCCGGGCGCTTCGACGGGACGGACCCGGTGACGCGAACCTGCGAGCTGATCGAAGCGGCCGGCTGACGACGGGGGCGACCCCGGAGGGGGCACGGTCCGTACGGAACCAGCTTGTTCGAAGGGACCGACCACGCGGTGGCGAACGAATCGAGATACAGGGTAGAATTGAGCCGAGCGTTTTCTACCAGGAACCCGTGATGAGCCTCAACATCAAGAACGAGGAGACCTGCCGGCTGGCCGCGGAGCTCGCCCGGCTGACCGGCGAGACGATGACCGGCGCGATAACCGTGGCGCTGCGCGACCGTCTGGAGCGGGAGAAGCGTGTGCGCAACGCAGATGCGCTGGCAGCGAAGCTCCACGCCATCGGACAGCGCTGCGCCGCCCGGATGGGGCCGGGACCGTCCGCCGTCGAGCATGGCGACTACCTCTATGACGAGCGAGGACTGCCGAAGTGATCATCGACACGTCGGCGGTCGTGGCCATCCTGCTCGACGAATCGGACGCGGCGCGTTACGAGCGGGCCATCTCGGTAGCCTGGCCCCGGCGCATGTCGATGGTCGCGCTACTCGAGACCACGATGGTCGTCGAGGGCAGAAGCGGGCCGGCGGCGGGAGATGACCTCGACCTGTTTCTCCAAGAGGCCGAGATCGAGTTGATGCCGGTCACGCTGGAGCACGTCGAAGCCGCGCGCCGCGCCTGGCGGCGGTTCGGCAAGGGCAATCATCCGGCGGCGTTGAACTTCGGCGACTGCTTCGCGTACGCACTGGCGAGGGCGACGGGTGAGCCGTTGCTGTTCAAGGGCGACGATTTCTCCCGCACCGACGTCGAGGCGGCGTGACACCGGATGGGCCGCCGGCAGGAAGGCGGCGTCGAGATCGGTGCGGCTCACCGCCTCCGGCCGCAGGTCCGGTGACTTCGCCGCAGGTCGATGTGGTCTAATAGACCCATTTTTGTAGCCTCGGCGGTAGGGGGGTGCGCCCCCGACCCCGCCCGTAGACGAGACCGAAGATGCGACTGAACGCCCGACTCGTGCCCGTTGCGTGCGTCATCCTCGCCGGTTCGCTGCCGGTCCGCGGCCAGTCACAGGGTCCGCCGGTGGCCGGCGGCGAGCCTGCGGCAATCCAGATCGCCGCCCCCGCCGCCGGAAAACGGGCCGTGGCGCTGTGGCGCGAGCAGGCGCCCGGCATCGACGGCAACGTGCTCGACGACCCCGCCTGGGCCGCGGTGGCGCCGGTCACCGGGTTCCAGCAGAGTGCGCCGGACGCGGGACAGCCGGCGACGGAGCGGACCGAGGTGCGGGTGTTGTTCACCGACGACATCATCTACTTCGGGGTCATCTGCTACGACCAGGATCCGTCCGCCATCATCATGAGCGACAGCCGGCGCGACTCGTCGATGAACGACGCCGACAGCTTCCAGATGGTGCTCGACACCTTTCAGGATCGACAGAACGGTTTCGTCTTCGGCACCACCCCGGCCGGCCAGGAGTACGACGGCCAGGTGACCGACGAGGGCGGCGGACGGGGCAGCTTCCGGCGAGGGGGCGGGGGCGGCGGCTTCTCGCGCGGCAGCGGCAACGGCTTCAACCTCAACTGGGACGGCGCCTGGCAGGTGCAGACCGAGATATCCGACATCGGGTGGAGCGCCGAGTTCGCCATCCCGTTCCGGACCATCCGCTATCCGGATCGGGAGGATCAGGTGTGGGGGATGAACTTCCAGCGGAACATCCGCCGGCGGAACGAGACCGCGTACTGGGCGCCCCTGCCCCGGCAGTACAACCTGTACCGGGTCTCGATGGCCGGGCAGTTGACCGGGGTGCGCGCCCCGATCGGGTTCACGGGGAACCTGCAGATCACCCCCTACGTGGTCGGCGAGATGGTCACGCGCGACATAGAGCCGGGCCGCGGTCCGACGGGGGCCGGCAACTTCGGCGCCGACCTCAAGTACAGCGTGACGTCGGGACTGACCCTCGACGGCACCTTCAATACCGACTTCGCGCAGGTCGAGGTGGACAACCAGCAGATCAACCTGGACCGGTTCAATCTCTTCTTCCCCGAGAAGCGCCCGTTCTTCCTGGAGAACGCCGGCGCCTTCTCGGTGACGAACCAGTCCGGCGGCCGGAACCTCGGCCAGACCGAGCTGTTCTTCAGCCGGCGCATCGGCATCAGTGACGGAGCCCAGATTCCAATTCTCGGCGGCGCCCGGATGTCGGGCAAGGTGACCGACACGACCACGGTGGGGTTCCTGAACATGCAGACCGAGCAGGTCGGCACCACGAACAACACCGCCAACAACTTCTCGGTGGCCCGGCTGCGCCGCGACCTGCCGAACCGATCGAGCATCGGCGGGCTGTTCGTCAACCGCCAGGGCACCAGCGCCTACGCTCGGACCGACGACTACAACCGCACCTACGCGTTCGACGGCCGGTGGGGCATCGGCGAGAACGGGATGGTCCAGGGCTTCGTGGGCCGCACCGAGACGCCCGGTCTCGACGGGCGAGACCACGCCCTGAGCGTGACGAGCCAGTACAGCTCCGAGGCCTGGCGCCTCGTCACCGGGTATCAGGAAAACGGGGAGCACTTCAATCCGGAGGTCGGCTACCTGAGCCGACGGGGATTCCGCAAGGTCGACTTCTCGATCAACAACACGACCCGGCCGGACGGATTCCTCAAGTACCAGGAACTGACTCCGCACATGAGCTTCGCCCGGTTCTGGAACTTCGACGGGGACATGGAGACGACCTTCGTCCATCTGCACTACAACGGGGAGTTCGAGGACAGCTCGTCGGCCGGGGTGTCCTACGATATCCGCCAGGAGCAGGTCTTCGAGGACTTCACCGTGTCGGGCCTGACGGTGCCGGCCGGCCGTTGGGACTTCAACGAAATCAGCTACCAGTACAACTCGAACCGGTCGGCTCCCGTCAGCGCCGGCATCCGGGCCACGACCGCGGGATTCTTCAACGGCAACATCGTGACCATCCGGCCGTCGATCAACGCCCGCTACGGAGAGACCTTCAATCTGTCGCTGAGCTACAGCCGGAACGACATCGACCTGCCCAGCGGCAGCACCGTCACCAACCTGAGCAGCGTCGACATCGGCTACAACTTCTCGCCCCGCCTCTACGCCCAGACCCTGCTGCAGCACAACGACAGCGCCGATCTCTGGTCGGTGAACTTCCGGGTCGGCTGGCTGCAGGACGCGAACACCGGTCTGTTCTTCGTCTACAACGAGACCGACGGGCTCGGCGACTTCATCCCCTCCTACGCCGGCCGCAGCGTCATCCTGAAGTACAGCTACCTGTTCGACGTGCTCGACTGACGGCATCCCGGGAAGTACACGAGATCGACGACCGGCTGAGGTTCATCCATGGCGAAGGCGCGACCTGATCGGAAAGAAGCCTCCGAACGCGGAAGCTTCGTCGACCGCGCGCTGAATGGCATCGAGACAGTCGGCAACCGACTGCCGGACCCCGCGATCCTGTTCCTGCTGTTGTTGGTGCTGACCTGGATCGCCTCCGCGCTCCTCGCGCCGATCGAGTTCGCCGAGATCGACCCTCGCACCGGCGAGCCGATGCGCATCGCCAACCAGTTGACGGGCACCGCCCTCGCCACCTTCATGGTGCGGCTGGTTCCCACCTTCACCGGGTTCGCGCCTCTGGGGGTGGTGCTGGTGGCGCTGCTCGGGGTCGGGGTGGCCGAGAAGACCGGCTTCATCAACGCCAGCCTCAAGCTGCTCCTGGGCCGCACGTCGCCGAGCCTGCTGACACCGATGCTGATCCTGGCCGCGATCGTCAGCCACACCGCCGCCGACGCCGGCTACGTGCTGGTCATTCCCCTCGGCGGGGTCATCTTCTACGCGGCGGGACGCCACCCCCTGGCGGGCATCTCGGCCGCGTTCGCGGGGGTCTCCGGCGGGTTCTCGGCCAACTTCATCCCCTCCGGCATCGACCCGCTGCTGCAGGGCTTCACCCAGACGGCGGCGCAGATTCTCGATCCCGAGCGCATGGTCAACCCGCTGAGCAACCTGGGGTTCACCGCCGTCTCGTCGCTGCTCGTCATCGGCGTCGGCTGGTACCTGACCGACCGCGTGATCGAACCGCGCCTGCAGGCGACGCCGGTCGACGGAGATCCCGACGCCATGCCGAAGATGGAGGAGTTGACGGCCGACGACCGCCGCGGCTTCCTGGCCGCCACGGCGGCGATGGTCGCGGGCCTCCTGCTGCTGGCGCTGGTCGCCCTGCCCGCCGAATCGCCCCTGCGAGACCCGGAAGGCTCGCTGACCGGCTTCACGGCCCCCCTGATGGGCATGATGGTGCCCCTCATCTTCCTCCTGTTCCTGATTCCCGGGGTCGTGCACGGCTACGTCGCGGGCACCGTCAAGACCCATCGCGACATCGTCGCCGGAATGACCGCGGCGATGGGCACGATGTCCTACTACCTCGTGATGGCCTTCTTCGCGGCCCAGTTCATCGCCGCCTTCAACAACTCGAACGTCGGCCTGCTGATCGCGCTGAAGGGCGCCAACTTCCTCCGCGACCTCGCCATGCCGCCCCAGGTGACCATCGTCGGCATCATCCTGCTGACCTCGGTCGTCAACGTCTTCGTCGGCTCGGCCTCCGCCAAGTGGGCACTGCTATCGAGCATCTTCGTGCCGATGCTGATGGGGCTCGGCATCGCCCCCGAGCTGACCCAGGCCGCCTACCGCGTCGGCGACAGCGTGACCAACATCATCACCCCGCTGATGCCGTACTTCCCGCTGGTCGTCGTCTTCTGCCAGCGCTACGTCAAGTCGACCGGCATCGGTACGGTGGCGTCCCTGATGCTGCCCTACTCCGTCTGCCTGCTCGTCACCTGGACCCTGTTCCTGATCGCCTACTGGATCATCGGCCTGCCGCTGGGCATTCAAGGCGCCTACACGTATCCGTGAGCTGACGTGCCGGAGCACGGAGCACGCGCGCGGCGGCCCCGCGTTACGTCAGTGACGTTGGGGCGCCGTGTCCCTGCTCCGGCTGACCGCCATGTTCATGAACCCCGGGCCATCTCCCCTCAATCGTCCGGCTCATCTACTTCCGCCTGTCGCATCCCCGGTTTCCACGTCGTGTCGAGAAACGGAGGCGGGAGGTACGAGCCCCGCAGCGGCATCTGCACGTTGGGCAGGTTGTCCGCGTCCAGCACCTCGTCTTCACCGATTATGTCGTTGCGGTACAGAAGATACGCAGTCAGGGCGTACACTTCGTCCGGCTTCAGACAACAGGGTTCGTAGAGGATCCCGCCTATCGCAGGTCTCCTGCCACCAATGAACCCCAACTTCGCGTGTTGCATCTGCAGGTCGAGCGGCATCATCTGGTTGATGTAGCTCCAGATCATCGTCGCGAACGGGTAGCTCGCGATGCCGTCATACTCGCCCTGAGGCCCGACCAGCTCCGGACCGGGGCCCTCCGTTCCGGTCGACCCGTGGCACTTGGCGCAACCACGGGCGAGATAGGTCATCACGCCTTCTCTCGCCGTGCCTCGCCCCGGCGGGAGTCCCTCGCCATCCGGTCCGATCGCGGCGTCTGCCGGCCGGAGCTCTTCCTCGGTGGGCGTTGTGCCGAGGTTGAACGTGGGCCCCTGGGCCTCCACGGCAACACCGTGAACCAGCATCAGCGCGACCGCGATCAGACTACAACGCATTGAGAACGTGCCCTTCATTGGTCACCCTCCAGGGTTGAATGGCGTTCCCGTGAGGAGCTCCGGACGTGCCCCAGAATTCGCGGTACCGGGCTTCCGTCGGCTGAACCTGACCCATTTCATCCGTACACCGCGACTGCAGCATCGCCTCTTGGCCGTTCCAGGTCCACGGGGCCGTAAAGCGGGTCCAGGCCATGCGACGCGCCGGCTCGTCAATTACCGCGTCGTTCCAGCTCCCACCGCCGTCGGTAGAGACCTCGACCCTGCGGACGGCGCCGGAACCCGGACCACGCCAGGCCGACAATCGTGTAGTGACCGGGGCGGGGCAGCCGCTGTTCGCCGGACGGGAAGGTGATGACCGACTTCGCTCCCTGCTCCAGGTAGAAGTCGCCGCCGAAGTCGCTGGCACGAGCCTCGCCGCCCGGCCGGTAGCCCCTGTCCAGGAAATGGTGCTTTTCCCAGTAGGACATCAGGGGACGCTTCACGAGCCTGAGCCGCCTCAGCCACTTGACGTGATACTTGCCCTGAAAGCCGGGCACCACAAGCCGCAACGGGTAGCCCTGGTGCGGACGTACCGGCTCACCGTTCTGGCCCCACGCGACAATCACGTCGTCCATGGCTTTGCCCAACGGGAGGCTCGCGCCGAGCCTGATCGATTCGGCTCCTTCCGCGAAGACCCAGTTCGCCCCCGCTTCCACCCCCACCTCGTCGAGCAACGTGGCGAGCGGCACGCCGGTCCACTCGCTGCACGCGATCATCCCGTGCATCTGCTCGACCGTCTTCCCCACGGTGGTCGGCCGGTTGACGACGCACTCGATGTAGTGGGGTCGGGAAACGGACGGCAGCCGCACGAGCTCGTCCATCGTGAACACCAGCGGCCGCTTCACCATGCCGGAGATCACCAGCCGATGATGACCGGGATCGATGTCCGGGGGGACGCTGCCGTGGGAGGACACGTAATGCAGGTCGGACGGGGTGATGTTGCCTACCAGGTCCCGCAGCGGCGTGAATGCATCGAGCCCATCCGGTTCGCCGTGCAGGAATATGTTCTGGCCGATATTCGATATCGTCGGGCGCATGACGGTGACGAAGCGCGAGCGCTCACCGAAGGCCATGGCGTGCGTCGCCATTTCCTCGAGTTGTCCGGACCCGGTGGTGTGGGCGCCGACGGACCGGGCGCCCACCGCCACGCCGGCCAATGCGGCACCCTCTTTCAGGAAACGTCTTCTGGCGGCCTGCTTCAAATCCATGACACAACCTCCCCTTCGTCGGATGGCGGCCGATGTGAACCCGGTCCCGCGCCTGATGGCTCAGCGCGGTCGAGACCTGACTCGGCCAGACTTGGAGAGCGTGCCCTGGGACGGGACAACTTTCACCGGCGTCCCGGCACGCCATCCGCCGCTGTACTTCGAGACAGGCCCGAGGTAGTAGCATCGTGAACCCCTGCTCCTCGATTATCAACGCTCAATCACGCGAGGCGGATGGACTCCCCGCCGGTGTCGGCGCGCGCGGCCCCGTGTCGTTGCGCGTCGGGATCGGGGCGCCCCGTCGGCGGCTGACCCGACCGCCGCGACGGGACGCGGCTCGACGGCGCGCGCCTTGTAGGACGGCTGCTTCGAGCAGGGGTCGAACACGGCGTCGGTCAGCCCGCTGGTCGCCTCGTAGTGCATCGGGACGAAGACGTGGCCCGGCTGCACCGAGCGTTCAACGCATGGTCGTTGCTGCCGAACTTGAGCATGAGGCGGCCAAACGTGCGACACTCTGACGTCCCGACCCCGGCCGACATGCAAGCGACCAGACCGAAGCAGGCAGGCACCGGCGTTCGCGTGAAGACTGCGGCGGCAAGGCTGAGCGAGCTGGCCGCCGAAGCGAAAGCGGGCGGCGATGCCACCACCCTCGAGCGGTTGATCGTCAAGGGCCTCGCCCGCTACTACCACGGCATCGAAGCCGAGGCTCGCGCGGCGCTCGCCGCGGCCGAGCCGCCGCTCACCGGGACCGTCTGGGACGCGGTGATCGCGGCTACCGTCGAGCACGCGTGCACGACGCACGGCGCAGAGGTGCCCGCGTGGACCCAGGCGTCCGAGCGCTTCCTGAGACGGCCCTGGGTGAACAGTCTGGGACCGATAGACCAAGGCACGGCGCTGAGCAACGCGCCGGCCGCCTTCATCCGGCACAACACGTTCATCGAACCGCGAAACCTGGACGACCGGGGAGGAGAGCACCATGTCTGGGCCGCTCACGAGAGCGCGGCTCCTCGCGCTGTTCGACCGGCTGAACGAGAAACTGAAGCGGGCTGACCAGCACGCCGAGCTGTACATCGTCGGCGGCGCGATGATGGCGCTCGCGCACGATGCCCAGCGGATGACCGACGATGTCGACTCGCACATCCGCCAGGGCCGCGAGGCGGTCACGAAGGCCGTCGCCGAGATCGCGGACGAAGAAGGCCTGAGCAGGTACTGGCTGAACGAGGCCGTGACCCTCCGCCACCTGCCCGAAGATCCGGACCGGAACGAGCGGCGCGTCTACGCCAACACGCACCTCACGATAGACGGTGCATCGACCAAGCTGATCGCAATGAAGCTGCACGCGGGCCGACAGCCGGACCGGGCAGATCTCGACATTCTTCTGAAAGAAGCGGGTGTGAGCACAAGGCGGGAAGCCGTACGGCTGCACGAACTGACCTACGGCGCCGAGCCGATGGCGGCTGAAGCTGACCTGACCTGATCGAACGCTACGTCCGCCGGCCGCCGCACGGGGGCACGGGACCGACACGATGACCAGCCACGACGCCACCGCGTCGGACCAGGCGCCGGCGAACGCGGCAACCAGAGGACGGGACGCACGCGCCGAGACGGTACTGCGCCGACTCGAGGCGCACATGGCCAAGGGCGGCTGCGAGGTCATATCTACCTGACCGAGCGCACCGTGGTCGAGTTCGCAACGCGCCAGAAGCGGACCGACAGGCCGCTGGAACGCAACGTCGGGCCGGAGCCGGTGAGACGCGCTCTGGCGGAGATACTAGGCGGCGAAGCAGAGCCGAAGAGCTGGCTGAGGCGCCTGCACGCCGAAGCGGCCGAGCGAACGCGAGCGCCGGCGCCGGCGCTGTGGAACAGCCCACGCCTGGTGGTGACGGGCGCCATGGCCAGCCGGGCTCTGTGCGCGGCCCTTGAGCATGAAGCGGACTACCCGACCGAAACCATCGACCGCCTGATGCAAGAGGCGGACGTGGGGGAGAACGAGGCCGCGTCGATGTTCGAGGAAGTGACCGGCAAGCCGCTGAGACCAGGATAGGGCCGCCCGCTTGTCGGCACCGTCCCCCCCTCCCCGCGCGCCTATGGCGGTGACTGCGGCGCCGGCGTTGACGTTGCACTTGGCGCGGAGCTCTACGAGCACGCGACCATCCGGAGACCGAGCAATGACCGAAGGAGGATCCCGTCCCCGCGCGCGCGTCGTCGTCAGGGCTCTGCTCGCGGTGCTGGTCGGCATGCTCGCCGGCGGCGCTCTCAATGCCGCGCTCGGCGAGCAGGGCGCGGACACGCCAGCCCTCGCGTTGCTCGGCGGCGGACTCGCGCTCGGCGTCGTTCTCGTGGCGCAGGCCCGACGGCGAGCGCGGGACGTGCAGGACGACTGACTCAACGTGTACACGCCGGACGCGATGTAGCCAATGGATGATCGGAGCACCAATCCCCCATCCCCCATCCCCCCCGCCGCATGCACGGGCCTCGGGCGGCCGGGAGATCGAGCGGGAGGCCCTGGTCGCGGACTGTTCCAGATCGAGGTCGACGACGGCCGAGGGTTCGCGGGCACGCCGCAGGCGCGGGGCGGTCTCTGACCGTTTCCGCGTCGAACGCCTGGCCGCGGAGGCTTTGGAAGCGGTGCGTCGGGAGGAGCAACGCCGGTTGGGTTCGCAGGCGCGCAAGTGGCTGAAGGGGGTGCGTTGCGCGTTGCTGAAGTACCCCCCGGGGTCTGAACCCGGGGAGCAGAGTTGCTTGGCGGCGTTGCGGCGGGGGAGAATCGGGCTGCTTGACGAGTGGGTGAAGTGCGCGTTGCGGTCGCGGTTGGCGCGCCGGTTCGTGAAGCTGGCGCGTACGGTCCGGGACCACGCGGGTCCTTAGTAGGGCAGTGATCGATATAAGTTGCCAACTGCACCCAGGCAAAGGCCGTTTTCTACGGTCTCGCGCGCTTGGTAGACGGCAAGGTAATTTCCGTCAGTGTCCTTACCTGGACACGAAGATGACGAAGGGGCCGGTGGAGGGCACTTCCCTCGCACGGTGCGCTGATCTCGACGCTGTTCCTCTGCTGTCGAGACATCGAACTGGTGCCGCCCCCTACCCACACGTGTTTGAGGAGACTCGGAAAATGCCGAACAACAATGGCTCTCCTCAAACGAGTGTGGGTAGGTTGAGGCGCGATCGGCGGGTCGGCGAGGGGTGCTGGCCAGCGCGGGCGACCTCGGAATTGACCGCTCATGGCGTGCACCTGACCGGCGACGGGCGTGGCGCACCGTGGCGGGGACAGGTCAGAGCGGAGTAGCTGCGGGCCGGACGGCGTGTCAACGCGCTACGCGCGTCCTTCGCTGCGCTGCGGCCCTTCGGGTGACACACCGTCCGTCCCTCCGCTCAAGCAGCAGATATGGGCCTTGCGGCCCGGCCTGGACGGGGGCGTCCCGGCCTCCACGACAACGCGGAAAAGCGCGACGGCTGGCGGTTTGGGGATAGACGCTGGCTGATTGCCCCAACGGCCACCTCGGGTCCCGGCGCCGGCGGTGGACACCCGTTGGGCAGGGCCAGCGTGTTGTCGGGGCTGCGTGCGTCCGTCTCGCTTGGCGGAAGCGGTTGCAAACGCAAGGGGCTTCCTGGTCTCATGGGCGTGTACCACCACGACCCGCGAGGAGGAGAGCCCCATGCGTCTGACTACGTTACTACGGCGGCTGTTGGGTGTCACGCAGATGTACGTCAAGCAGGTGGAAATGGCCGCCGACGGTCCGTTGACGGTGTCGGTGGAGCCGTCGTGGCGGCGTTCCCGGTGCGGGACGTGCGGGAAGCGGGCGCCGCGGTATGACCGGCAGCCGGCGCGCGAGTGGCGGCATCTGTCCTGGGGCCGGATGCCGGCGTGGCTGCGGTATGCGCCGTGGCGGGTGTCGTGCCGGCGTTGCAGCGCGGTGAAGGTGGAGCAGGTGCCGTGGGCGCGCGGCAGCAGCGTGTTCACGTCGGGGTTCGAGGAATTGGCGGCGTATCTGGCGCAGGTGACGGACCGGACGGCGGTGAGCCGCCTGCTGGGGATATCGTGGGTGACCGTGGGCAGCATCGTGGAACGGGTTGTGGCTCGGCGGCTGGACGGGGCTCGGTTCGCCAAGCTGCGACGAATCGGCGTCGATGAGTTCAGCTACCGGAAGCGTCACCGCTACCTGACGATCGTGGTTGACCATGACGAGCGTCGGGTGGTGTGGGCGGGGCAGGGGCGCAGCGCGGAGACGCTGGGGGCCTTCTTCGAGCAGTTGGGACCTGGTGGCTGTGCGCGGATCGAGTTGGTGACGGCGGACCTGGCGTCGAGCTGGCAGAAGGCGCTGAGGGCGTGGGTTCCGCACGCGCGGGTGGTGTTCGACCGGTTTCACGTTGAACGGCTTGCGGCGGATGCGGTTGACGAGGTGCGGCGTTCGGAGCAGCGGCGGCTGGACCCGGAGCCGGAGAATGCGAAGGCGCTCAAGGGGACGCGCTATGCGTTGCTGAAGCACCCGGCGCGGCTGAAGCCTGGTGAGGCCCGGCGTCTGGAGACGTTGCGTCGTGAGAACCGGGCGCTGAACCGGGCCTACGAACTGAAGGAGTACCTGGCGACGATCCTGGGGCAGGCGACGCCCGAGGATGGGCCGGCGCTGCTCGATGAGTGGCTGGAGTGGGCTGCGCGGTCCCGCCTGACGCCGTTCGTGAAGCTGGGGCGTACGATTCGGAAACACGCGGAAGGCGTCCTGGCGTATCTGGACACGAAGATGACGAACGGTCCGGTGGAGGGCATCAACAACAAGCTGCGGGTGATCGCGCGTCGCGCCTATGGCTTCCACTCGCCCGGCGCGTTGATCTCCATGCTGTTCCTCTGCTGTGGAGGCATAGAACTGGCGCCGCCGCTACCCACACGCATTTGAGGAGACTCACAACAATAATCGGGCGGTCGGCTGGCTGACCCTCGCCGCCGCGATCGTCTTCGCGCCACCGTTCGCACTCACGGCGCAGGCGCAGACCACCCTGGTCAGCAATATCGGGCAGACCACCCAAACAAGGACTGGCTTGGTCCCAGACGGCGCGGCACAGGGGATTCGCACCGGTACCAACGCCGCCGGCTACACCCTGACTGGCATCGAGCTTCTGCTGCAAGTTGCTACTACCTTTCCCACGGTGACCCTTCACCGCGGCTCCCCAACGGGAATGAAGGTGGCCGATTTCACCGCTCCGTCAAGCGCAGCAGGCTTTGCCGTCTATACGTTCACACCGACCACAACCGTCACGCTCGACCCGAACACCGGCTACTGGGTGGTGGCCACCGGTGGAGCCTTTGGCGACCTTTGGGGCGTCGCCTACCCAGGCGAGGACGCTGCCCCGGGCTGGAGCATCCGCGACAGGGGTCAATACAATGATGGTACAGGCTTCCAGGATTACGGGGACGATCTTGCCAACCAGATCCGCGTCAACGGCACCATCAACGCCCCGCCACCACCACCACCTCCTCCACCTCCACCGCCCGCCAACAACGCGCCGGTGATCACCACGACGTCGCCGCGGTCGGTGGCTGAGAACACGACCGCGGTGGCGACGCTGGCGGACAGCGGCGACACCCTCACCTGGTCGAAGAACGGCGGCGCTGACGCCAGCGCGTCGCGTTGACGACGGCCGGCGGGCTGACCTTCGCGAGCGCGCCGCACTTCGAAGATCCGACCGACACCGGCACCGACAATGGCTACGAGGTGACCGTGCGGGGGTCGGACGGGACGGCGACGACCGATCTCGCCCTGATCGTCAACGTCACCGACGTCGCCGAGAAACCGGACACGCCCGCCGCGCCCTCGGTCTCCGCGACCGCGAACTCCACCACGAGCCTGGACGTGAGCTGGACCGCACCGGGGTTGAACGGGGGCCCGGCCCTCACCGGGTACGACCTGCAATACCGAGAGGGCGTCAGCGGTCCCTTCACCGACGGCCCGCGGGGCATCTCGGGCACGAGCACGATGATCACGGGCCTCACCACGGGCACGGCGTATCAGGTGCAGGTGCGGGCGCTCAACGGCGAGACGCCGAGCGACTGGTCGCCCTCGGGCACAGGCAGTACCCCCGAACCCGTCCCGGCGCTACCGCTTGCCGGGGTGGTGGGCCTCGGCCTGCTCCTGGGCGCGGCAAGCCGCGTGCTGCGCGCGCGCGGACGCGGGTAAGTTCGCAGCCCGCTTCTGCGGCTTGGCGCGCCTGACACACGGCAAGGTTCCGTCAGCGCCCTACCGCGACGGCCGCGGCGTCTCCTCCGACGCGGCGGAAGCGGTGCGGTGGCTGCCTCCGGGGAACACTATCGGTGAGTGCCCATGGATCTGTGTCTGTGCGCAAGAAGACATAAGCAGAATAGCCGAGTTTCGGAAGCACGCCCGATACAGAAGTCCCCATGGTACGATCCGGACTCGGTCGGCCTACGGTATGGGCAAGGCCCTTATCCAGAACCGTTCAGAAGGAAGAGAGAAGACAGCGATGTCATTGAAGCGCGCGCCGCGTATCATCGCGGCTTCTGTCATGGGGGTGGCGTGGCTGGCGGCTCCGACGGCTGAGGCCCAAAGCAGCCCGGACCTGGTGGTGGGCTCGCTTACGGTGAGCGACGACAGCCCGGCTCCCGGAGTCGTGTTCGCCCTGTCGGTGACGGTTCGCAACGACGGCGACGGATCCGCGTCAGCGACGACGTTGCGCTACTACCGGTCGACGGATGCGACGATCACGACGTCCGACTTCGAGGAATTCTACGACACGGTGGAGGCGCTTGACGCCGGGGCGACCAGTAGCGGGTCCATCAACCTCGGGGCACCGTCGTCGGCGGGCCAGTATTACTACGGGGCGTGCGTAGACGCTGTGACCGGAGAGTCGGACACGACGAACAACTGCTCGGGCTCGGTGATGATGACGGTGGAGGAGCCTGCGCCGGACCTGGTTGTGCTGGGGCCAGGTGTCGGCGACAGCAGCTTGGAGACGGGCGAGACGTTCCGGATATTGGTGACCGTGCACAACCAGGGCGATGTGCGGTCGGCGGCGACAACGGTGCGGTACTACCACTCGACGGACGCGACGATCACGACGGCCGACACGGAGGCGGGCACGGAAGCGGTCAACCCGCTTGCCCCTTCGGGAGGCTACGGGGCAACGACTCGACTGACGGCGCCGTCGACGGCCGGCACGTACTACTACGGCGCGTGCGTGGACGCGGTGGCCGGAGAGTCCGACACCACGAACAACTGTTCGACCTCGGTGCAGGTCGACGTGTCGGAGCCACCACCGCCACCACCACCGGAGACCAACCCGGACATGGTGGTGGGCTCGCTTTCGGTGAGCGACGGCAACCCGTTGGCGGGGGCGGCGTTCACCCTCTCGGCAGTGGTCCGGAACGGCGGGGATGAGGCCTCGGCGGCCACGACCCTGCGGTACTACCGGTCGGCGGATGCGACGATCACGACCTCGGACACGGAGGTGGGCACGGACGCGGTGGCGGGGCTTGCCGCGTCGGCGACCAGCAGCCAGTCGGTGGAACTGACCGCGCCGGGGGTGGGAACGTACTACTACGGCGCGTGCGTGGACGCGGTGACGGACGAGTCCGACATCAACAACAACTGCTCGACCTCGGTGCAGGTCGATGTCACGGAGCCCCCGCCAACGCCGAAGGAGCCTGCGGGGGTCCAGACGGCGGTGAACGATGTCATTGCGGCCGCGACGAACGGTGAAGGTCTGCGGACCGGGGGCGCCCCGGTTGCGGTGCCGTTGGACGCGTTGTTCACACTCCCGTCGTCGGCCGCGGCGTCGGTGACGTACTCGGGGACGACGTTCTCGGTGTCGTCGACGGCGCCGGGCGTGGTCTCGGTGTCGACAACGGACGCCGGTCCGGGAGTGGTGTTGACGCCGGGCGCGGACGCGGGAACTGCAACGGTCACGGTCGATGCCCGGCCAGAGGGGCAGCCGGACGCAGTGCCGGTGGCGTCGGTCATGTTCGAGGTGGCGGTGACGAAGGCGACGTCAATGGACGCGACCTTGAGCGCATTGGTGGTGTCCGAACGGCACGGACGAGGTTGCGCTCACGCCGGTCTTCGATTCCGCCACGCAGGTTTACACGGCGACCGTGGCGAACAGCGTCGCAAGCGTGACCGTCACGCCGACGGTCACCGAGCCCAACGCGACCGTCACCGTGAACGGGGCGGCGGTCGTCAGCGGCTCGCCGAGCGATGCGATCGAGCTGGAAATCGGCGAGAACGTCATCACCGTCGTGGTGACCGCCCAGGACGGGGCCACGACCTCGACCTACACGGTGGCGCTGACGCGGGCGACGTCAATGGACGCGACCTTGAGCGCGTTGGTGCTGTCTGACGGTACGGACGAGGTTGCGCTCACGCCGGCCTTCGATTCCGCGACGCAGACGTACACGGCGACCGTGCCGAACAGCGTCGCGAGCGTGACCGTCACGCCGACGGTCACCGAGCCCAACGCGACCGTCACCGTGAACGGGGCGGCGGTCGTCAGCGGCTCGCCGAGCGATGCGACCGGGCTGGAAATCGGCGAGAACATCATCACGGTCGTGGTGACCGCCCAGGACGGGACCACGACCTCGACCTACACGGTGGCGGTGACGAAGGCGACCCCGGTACCGGCGCTCCCGTTCGGCGGAGCGGTGCTGCTTGGGATCTTGCTGGTGTGTCTTGGCGGCCGTCGCTACTGGGACCTCGGGAAGATCTTGAGAGCGTAAGGTGTCCTTCCAGGAGCCGCCGCCTGCCGCGTGACCATGTCAGCCCCCCGTGGTAGGCTGCTGCCGTAGATGTAGGATCTCTCGTTCTGGTTCACGCCGGCTCTGTTGATTGCACTTTTCGGCTGGTTGCTCGTCGAGACCGCAACGTCACCTGGAGGTTCCGCGTCCGATGTCAAAGCAACCCCGAAATCTGACCGCTGTGTTCGACCGGCTCCGGCGGCGGATGCTGTCCGCCCAATCGCCCGCCGATGGGCGCGGGAACGTCGAGTCGGAGCCCGCGCGCCGGAGCATGCCGGCCACGCCGATCGAGGCGCCGCCACGCCTGCCAGTCCGGGCGACTGCCGAGTACGTGCACGGCGGCCGCGTGGACTCCATGCGTCGTCTCATCCGAGATCGTTGAAACGGAACGGAGCGACCACCCGGCGCTCGCTATTCGGCCGCTGTCTCTCTCCGGATCTCCTGCATCAGGGCCGCGAGCGCCCGGGTCTCCATGCCCGGCGGGCCGCCGCCAGCGAGCGCCGCGGCATTGGGATGCATCGCTTGTACGAGGTTGGCTTGGCGCCGGCTTGCGGTTGCCGGCCGGAGGGCATCCGCGACGGGCAGGGTCGAAGCGAATCGGGGCAGGCGAGGGGGCTGAACGGGAACGTGCAGGGGTCTGCGCCGCTGAACGGCGCAGACCCCGAGGACTTCTACACGCCGGCGAGCGGCTCGATCGGTTCCAGCGGGAGGGACCCGGTGGCGTCGCCGAACTTCTCGGCCGGCACCCCGACGCGGTCGAGCATCGAGACGAGGAGGTTGTTCATCGGCGTGTCCTTCGAGTGCCGCAGGACCCGGCCGCCCTTGACGCCGCCGGCGCCGCCGACCATGACCAGGGGCAGGTCGATGTGCGAGTGCTCGTTGGCGTCGCTGATGCCGCCGCCGTGCAGGACGAGCGAGTGGTCCAGCAGGTTGCCGTCGCCGTCCGGGGTCGACTTCAACTGGTCGAGCAGGTGCGCGGTCAGGCCGATGTGGTACTGGTTGATCTTGGCGCCCTGCTCGAACTTGAGGGGGTCGTGCTGGTGGTGCGAGACGGCATGGTGCGCGGCGTTCACGCCCAGCTCGGGATAGGCGCGGTTGGTCTGCTCCTTGCCGAGGGTGAACACGAAGACGCGGGTGATGTCGGCCTTGAAGGCGACGGCCAGCAGGTCGAACATCAGCCGGGCATGCGCGTCGTAGGACTCGGGCACGCCGATGGGCCGGTCGGGCAGCTCCAGCGTCGACTCGCCGTGCTGGCGTTCGGCCACCTGGATGCGGCGTTCGATCTCGCGCACCGACTCGAGATACTCGCTGACGCTGTTGCGGTCGGTGGCGCCCAGCTTCTGTTGCAGGTGCGAGATGTCCTTCGTCACCCAGTCGAGGATGCTGCGGTCCTCCTGCAGCTGCGCGAGCCGCTGCTCGGGGGTGCCGCCGTCGCCGAACATGCGCTGGAAGACGATGCGCGGGTTCGTCTCGTGGGGGTTCGGGGCGGTGGCGGTGCGCCACGAGATGCTGTTGGTGTAGACGCAGCTGTAGCCGTTGTCGCAGTTGCCGATGAGATAGGTCTGCTCCATCGCCAGCTCGAGCGACGTCAGCGGCGTGTCGCCGCCGATGTACTGCGCGGCGATCTGGTCCGCCGTCGTGCCGTTGCGGACATCGGCGCCCTCGGTCTCCTTCGGATGCACCCCGCTGAGCCAGACGGTGCCGGCCCGCGAGTGCTCGCCGTTGCCGTCGCCGAGCGCCTCGGCCTGCTTCTGGCTGAGGCCGACGGGGACGACGACCTGATCCTGGAACGGCGCGAGCGGGCTGAGGGTCCGCGGCAGCTGGGTGAACCGCCCGTCACCGGCGGGCTGCCACGACTTCATGACCGCCCCGTTGGGAATGTAGACGAAGCCGAGACGGCGCACGGGTTTCGCCGCGGTGTTGGCCAGGGCCGTGGCGGCGGGAACCATCGCATCGAGGAGCGGCAGCGCGAGGCTGACCCCCATGCCGCGGAGGAACGTCCGACGGGGCAACGCCATCTTGCTGATGAACATGACAGTCAGTCTCCTTCACCCGAACTCAACGCCGTGGCCCGGAAGCAGCCGCGCCGCGGCTCCGCTTCCCGCCCCACCAACCCCTCGGGGAGTCTCTATTCCGCCTCTGCGACGACGCCCGCCACCCGCATCCGGAACGGCGTGCTGCGTACCACGCCGACCACGAGGGAGGCGAGACCGTACTCGTCGGCCGCGGATCCGCGGACGATCTGCCGAACCGCCGGCGCGTCGTAGTACTCGATGCCGCGGCCGAGGGCATAGGTCAGCAGCTTCTCGGTCACCACGGTGGCGAACTGCTCCCGGTCGCGCACGAGCAGCCCGCGCAGCTCGGCCGGCCCGTCGAACCCGGTGCCGTCGGGCATCGTGCCCGAGGCGTCGATGGCGGTGCCCCCGGGCATGTGCCCGCGCCACCGCCCGATCGCGTCGAAGTTCTCGAGGGCCAGCCCCAGCGGGTCCATCACGCGATGACAGCTCGCACACACCGGGTTCTCCCGGTGCTGCTCCATCCGCTCGCGCATCGCCAGGACCTTGCCCGAATCCTCGGCCGGCTCGAGCTCCGGCACGTTCGGCGGCGGCGGGGGCGGAGGGGTTCCCAGCACGTTCTCGAGCACCCACTTGCCGCGTCCCACCGGCGACGTGCGATCCCCGTATGAAGTGACGGTCAGAATGCTGCCCTGCCCCAGCAACCCCCGGCGATTGTCGTCGACGAGCGACACGCGCCGGAAGTCGCTGCCATAGACGCTCGGGATGCCGTAGTGCCGGGCCAGCCGCTCGTTGAGGAACGTGTGGTCGGCCGTCAGCAGGTCGGCCACGCCGCGGTCCTCGCGCAGGATGCTGTCGAAGAACAGCTCCGTCTCGCGCACGAAGTCCTGCCGCAGGCTCTCGCCGAAGTCGGGGAACAGCACGTCGGAGGGCAGGGCCCCGGAGATGTTGCGCAGCCGCAGCCATTGCCCGGCGAAGTTCTCCGCGAGGGCTTCCGAGCGGGGGTCGGCCAGCATCCGCCGCACCTGCTCTTCGACGACCGCGGGGTCCTGCAGCCCACCCCGTTCGGCGACCTCCAGCAGCTCGTCGTCGGGCAGGCTGCTCCACAGGAAGAACGAGATGCGGGACGCCAGCTCGAGATCGTTCAGTCGATAGGGCGCCCCCGACTCGACCCCGGCCGGATCGGAGACCACCCGGAACAGGAAGTCGGGGCTCACCAGCAGCGCGCGGATTGCACGCTCGATGCCCGCCTCGAACCCGGCGGCGACCCGCCCTTGCTCGTAGAAGGCCACCAGCGGCGCCAGATCCCGGCCGGAGACGGGACGGCGGTAGGCGCGCCGGGCCAGCGACGACAGAATCTGCCGGGCGCAGGGCGCCTCCTCGACCGCGTTCGCCGGCCGGCAGACGAAGATGCGGCTCCGGGCGGGCGTCTCCTCGATGCCGGTCGCGTTGAACGGCCCGGTGATGGTGACGGTGCCCAGGTGCGGCTGATACAGCAGGTAGTCGCCCTCGCCGTGGGGGCGGTCGAAGGGCTGGCGCACGCTCTCGGCCAGCGCGTCGGTCTTCTTGATGAAGGCGGCGGTCACCGTGCGCGGGCCGGCCGCGAGGGGGACGCGCACCCGCAGCTCGTCGGGTCCGGTGTTGTAGGCGGAGCCCTGATCGTTGTCCGGGTCGACCGGCGCCAACCGGAACAGCGTCACCCGCTCGCCGTCCACGCTGACCTCGAGCTGGTGCGGCTCGCGAATCGGGGCGCCGGCGAACAGGTCGAGCAGCTCGAGCTCGATGTCGTACTCGCCGTCCCGGGGGAAGTTGTACGTCACCGAGAGGCCGCCGCGGGTGCCGAACGGCAGGCCGTCGCGGTGCTGGTACTGGGAGAGATCGGAGACGATGCGGAAGGTCTCGCCGGCCGGGGCCATCGGCGACGCCCCCACCGCCAGCCGGCTGATGTGCCTCGCCGCGTTCATGTAACGTTCGAGCAGGGTGGGCGACACCTTCAGCACGCCGGCGATATTGTCGAACCCGTAGCTCTGATCGTCGGCCGGCACCAGCGCAGCGGCGTCCACGTCGAGCGCGAGGAGGTCGCGGACGGCGTTCTGATACTCGGTGCGATTCAGCCGATGCAGGGGAACGGTGCGCCCGGGGTTCGGCTGCGCCGCCGCGGCCTGGTCGATCTCGGTCTCGAGCCAGGCGGCAAGGCGGTCGGCCGTCGCCGCATCGGGGCGCGGGCGCCCCAGGGGAGGCATGGTCCCGGTGCGGACCTTTCTGATGACCTTCTCCCAGATCTCGGCCTGGGCCGGCACGTCCTCGAAGTCGACGCTGTCGAGCGCGACCGGGACCGTGCCGCGCGCCATCAGGCGCGGGTTGTGACAGGTCACGCAGTACCGTTCGAGCAACGCCGCATGACCGGCAATCTCGCTCGCGCGATCCGGCTTCGCCGCCGGGTCCGGCGCCTGGGCAGAGCCGACGGCGGCGGACCCGCCCGCGGCCAACCCGACGACCACCGCGATGGCGGCGAGCCTCCGTAAACGCCGTCTCGACGCCTGCTCCATCGCCTTCATGCTGTGCCTTCCGGGAATACGGAACTGATCTTGAGATCCTACAGCTTCCACCCGCGGTGTCAACCGGCCGGAGGAATCCGGGTGCACGACATCATTGTGAGATGACTGTCAGGCGGCGTTGGCGGGCCGTCGTTCCCAGAAGTCCTCGAAGCGGCCACTGAGCTTGCAGCACCGCAGGGCGATGATGGCGTTGGCGCCGGCCACGGTCCAGTGCATGCCGGCGCGCTTGAGCCGGGCGCCGATAGCGAGCTTGCATCCGGCCTCGACGACGCCCGACGACACGCAAAGACCCCACGCTCGGAACTCCGGATAGCGCATCCGGTGGCGGTTGCGGGTCAGGTAGTCGATACACTTGCGAGCCTCCTCGCAGGTCTCACTGTGGGCGCGCAGGGCGGTCAGGATCGCATCGAACCGCCCGGCGTCCAACTCGTCCCGCCGGTCCTTGCCCCACCGGGCGGCCAAGTCCGTGCCGGCGCCGTGGATGGCCTTGGCGACATCGCACAGATGCCCCTTGGCGTGGTAGATGTCGACGATTTCGATGGCGCCGGGGAACTGTTCGCCGGCCAGATTCCAGATCCACTCGGCCCCGTCGCCGATGACGACGCGACGCGCCGCGGTGTCGAAGCCGCGCCGCCGCGCTTCGCGGTACGCCCGTTGCGCGAACGGGGAGGGCAGCGGGTCGGTGGGGCGGCTGGCCGCGCTCTCGACGGCGGCGCTGTAGCTGACCGACCCGGGGTCGCGTTCGGGGAGGCCGTCGGCGTTGCGGGTTTCCGCCGTCCACACGGTGACGAGCTTGACCTCGCGGGTCTTGGCCACCCCGTCGGGCGGCTTGCCGCGCCGGCCTTCCACCTCGGACTTGCGCACCGGTACGCCGGTACCGTCCAGCCCCACATACATCGTCGACGCCGCGCCGGGTGCGGGCTCGACCCTCTCGCGTTCGTCGGCCGCGACCTCGCGGCCCAGCGCTTCGGCGGTGCGCTCGACCTGTTTGGGGTCGACCGCCACGCCGGCCAGTTCCCCCATCCACTCGCTCGCTTCGGCGAAGCTGACGCTCGTCGCCACCAGTCCCACCATCCGCGCCGTGGCCGGCGACAGCGAGGTGGCTTGCAGACCCAGGGCCCGGTCGCGCGGACAGCTTCCCCGGCGGCAGGCGGCGCAGTGGTAGTAGGCGCGGTCGAGGGTCAGCGGTCCCAACAGCGTGGTGAAGGTCTTCGGGCGGCGGCCGGCGTGGCGCGCCGTCTGGCCGCAGGCGCACGCTATCGTCGCACTCGAATGGTCGGAATCGTCCGCGTCGAAGTACTCCGCCATCGCCTGCGCGGCGAGGCCGAGGGCTTCGCGACGGAGGGCCTGCTCGAGGGCCTCGAAGTCCTGCGCGTTGACGCTCCCCGGCCCGATGAGCGCATCCACTTCGGCCGCGAGCGCGGCTACGAACGCTGCGCGCCAATCACCTTGACGGCTTGGCTGGCCGTGGCGAGCGCTCGACGGTGAACGGTCTCCAAGAGGGTCTCGAAGTCCTGGGCATTCACGTTTCCTCGTTTGAGGAACGCGTCGACATCGACCCCGACCGCCGCCTCCAACGCGGCGAACAGCTCCTCGACGCCCCCTTTTTCGACCGCGTGATCGAGCGGTTCAGTCAACTGCGCCTCGGGCATGGTCGGAGTCCTCCTACCCGAGGTCTCGGTCGATCAGCGCTCGCTCAATACTCCCGACGGCAAATCCTCACTTTCCTGACGTGCACCCGCGCGACGGGGGTGCACGTCAGATTTGTGAGTGCCGTGTTATGCGGCGGCGTTTCGTCGTTCCCAGAAGCCTTCGAAGCGGCCGCTGAGGATGCAGCAGCGCAGGGCGAGGATGGCATTGGCGCCGTTGACGGACCAGTGCATGCCGGCGCGCTTGAGGCGCGCCCCGACGGCATGTTTGCAGCCAGCCTCGACGACGCCGGTGGCGACGCACAGGCCCCTGGCCCGGAACGCGGGATAGCGCATGCGCTTACGGTTGCGGCTGAGATAGGCGATGCATTTGCGGGCCTCGTCGCAGGTTGGGGCGTGGTGGGCGAGGGCGGCGACGATGGCGCTGATGCGACCGGCATCGAGTTCGTCGCGTCGTTGCTTCGCCCACTGCGCGGCGAGGTCGGACCCGGGTGTGTAGATGGCCTTGGCGACGTCCCAGAGGTGGCTTTTGGCGTGGAAGATGTCGACGATCTGGATCGCATCGGGGAAACACTCGTCGGCGAGGGTCCAGATCCAGGGCGCGCCGTCGCCGAGGATGACCCTGCGGTCGGCATCGGCGAAACGGCGGCGTTCGGCTTCGCGGCAGACGCGCTGGGCGAAGGGGGAGGGTTCGCGGTCGGTATCGCGACTGGCGGCCGTCTCGATGGCGGCCGTGTAGGAGACTGAGTCCGGGTCGCGCATCGGGATGCCGGTCTTGGGGTGACGGCGTTCGGCCGTCCAGGCGACCGCGAGCTTGACCTCGCGGGTTTTGGCCGAACCGTCGGGCTGCTTGCCCTGGCGCTGCGCGGTTTCGGCCTTGCGCACGGGAATGCCCGTACCGTCCACGCCGAGATACAGGGTAGGTTTTACGCGGTGCGCCTCCGGCTCGACGGCTTGGCGTTCGTCGGCTGCGATCACGCGCCCCAGCGCTTCGGCGGTCCGCTCGACCTGCTTGGGGCCGATGGCGAGTCCGGCCAGTTCGTCCAGCAGCGTGCTGGCCTCTTTGAAGCTGACTCGGGCGGCGGCCGCCGCCGTCATGCGGGTCGCCGCGGGCGACAACGTCGTCTCGTCGATGCCCAGGGTCCGGTCACGCGGACAGAACCCGGTTCGGCAGGACGCGCAATGGTAGTAGGCCCGCTCCAGGGTCATGGCGCCCAGGGCCGTGCGGATCGTCTTTGCACGCCGGCCGGCGTAGCGGGCCGTTTGTCCGCACCCGCAGGGCAGGCCGGCGGCGTGCTGGTCACTGTGGTCGGCGTTGAGCCGCTCGGCAACGAAACGAGCCGCCACCGCCAGGACGGCAGTGCGCAGCGCGGTCTCGGCCGCCTCGAAGTCGCCCAGCGTCTGCGCCGCGTCGGCCCCCAGCAGCCGCTCGACCTCACGTGCCGCTTCGGCCGCCAGCGACTCGGCGGTCACCGCCGTCTGCGGTTTTTTTTGCTGCACTGCCGGTCGCCAGGCGCGCCTCGCTCAGTGCATCGTTGACCTCGATGAACATCTTCGACAATTGCCGGAAGCGGCGATACTCGGCGAGCCGCGCCTGCGTCTCCGGTCCGGCCTGGGCCGGGATGATGCGTGTGACCGTCTTGCCAGCCTGCTTGCGTGTCAGGGACAGGACCGGACCGTGCCCGGGGTCGTCTGGCTTGGCGCAATGACACCCAGCCTTGCCGCATGGTCGGAAGCGCTCGGCCAGCGAACCGGAGCGCATCTCGCCGATGGAGGCGAATTGACTGCGAAGGTGTGCGTGTTGCCGTTCAAGCGCCGCAATCTGTTCATCGGGCATGATCGGGTCCTCGTGCTGACAGTCCATCTACTGATAGATGTCGGCCGATCAAGCCTTGTCCTATACCCCGGAACGAATCCCCTCACTTTCCTGACGTGCACCCGAGGAATCCTGCCGGTGCGAAGCAAAACCACAAGCCACCGAGGAACGTGGCGGTCGGAGGCGGCGCCACCGGCCGCCCCGGCACGCCCGCCCGCGACCCCTTGTCGAAGGGGCACCGATGAAGACGGTGGCGCCGCACGCGCACTCGCGGACCGACCCGGAACCCTCGGCCCCCCGGCCAGAAACCCACGCCGCACGCGGACCGACCCCTTGTCGAAGGGGCACCGATGACGACGGTGGCACCCGCACGCCCGCCGCCAACGAGCCCGTCCTTGGCGAAGGAGCAATCGCGGCCCGGCTGGCCCCGGTTGCGGATCACCCGA
This sequence comes from Vicinamibacterales bacterium, assembly GCA_965206705.1. Classification (GTDB taxonomy): domain Bacteria; phylum Acidobacteriota; class Vicinamibacteria; order Vicinamibacterales; family UBA8438; genus JAJEEA01. Next base: position 1,370,872 of record CBDBKJ010000006.1, read on the forward strand.
ACGAACGGTAGCATACAGGCTCCCACTGGCCGGGTGGCGCCCGGCCGTGGCACCTGGAGTCACAGATGCGCACCAACCATCGATTGGAATCGCGGCCGGCCGGCGTCCGGATGCTGCTGTTCGCCTGCTTGGGACTGTTCGTGGCCGCCTCGGCCGGCGCCGCGGCCCGCGCGGTGCCGATCGTCGACGCCGCCAAGGCGGAAGACGCCTCGACCGTCCGCACGCTGCTCGAGCAGCAGGTCGACGTGAACGCGGCCGAGGTGGACGGCACGACCGCGCTGCACTGGGCGGCCTATCAGGGCGACGCCGAGACCGCACGCCTCCTGCTCGCGGCGGGAGCCCGCACCGACGTCACGAACCGGTACGGCGTGACCCCGCTGGCCCTGGCGGCGGGACGCGGCGACGCCAGCGTCGTAGAGGCGTTGCTGAACGCCGGCGCCGACCCGAACGCCACGCTGCCCGAGGGAGAGACGGTCCTCATGGCCGCCGCCCGCGCCGGCGACGTCGGCGCGTTGCGGCTGCTGCTGGCCCACGGCGCCGACGTGACGGCGAGAGAGAACTGGCGCGGCCAGACCGCGCTCATGTGGGCCGCCGGTCACAACCACGCGTCGGCCATCCATACCCTGCTCGAGCTCGGCGCCAGCGTCGACGAGCGCTCGAGCAGCGGCTGGTCGGCGCTGCTGTTCGCGGCGCGGGCGGGACACGCCCGGGCCATCGAGGCGCTACTGGCGGCCGGGGCCGATGTGAACGATACGATCCGTCCGCCGGCGGCGGAACCGGAGGGTCGCACGGGTGGTCCCGCGGGCACCAGCGCGCTCGTCATCGCGGTGACCAACGGACATTTCTCGCTCGCGAAGTACCTGGTCGAGCGTGGCGCCGACCCCAACGCGGCCGATCAGGGCTGGACCGCCCTGCACCAGTTGTCCTATACGCGCCGCCCGAACTCCGGCAAGGGCATGCCCCCGGTGCCGCTGATCGACAGTCTCGACACCCTCGAGTTCGCGCGGTTCCTGCTGGAGAACGGGGCCGACCCGAACCTGCGCCAGACCCGGCGGTTCAACAACCGCGAGCGCAACAACCTGAACCGCGTGGGCGCCACCCCCTACCTGCTCGCGGCCAAGCACGCCGACGTTCCGCTGATGCAGCTGCTGGCCGACCACGGCGCGGATACACGCGTGGCGACCGACGGCAACGCCTCGCCGCTGATGGTGGCGGCCGGCGTCGGCATCTTCAACCTGGGCGAGAGCGCCGGCACCAACGACGAGGCGTTCGACGCCGTACAGCTCGCGTGGGAGCTCGGCAACAGGGCCGTGGCACAGGCGGACGACCGGGGGTACACGGCACTGCACGGGGCGGCGCTGCGCGGGGCGAACCCGATCGTGCAGTTCCTCATCGACCGCGGGGCGGACCTGCTGGCGGAAAGCAACGAGGGCTGGACGCCCCTGCGCATCGCCGACGGCGTGCACTACACCGGTACCGTCAAGCGCGCCGATCACACGGCCGAGCTGCTGCGCCAGGCCATGCGCGAGCAGGGCGTGTACCGCCCCGAGCACGAGCGCGACGTCAACAGCGTGGCTGTCGTGAGACCGGCAGGCGGGCAGTAGGAGCACCGCCGGCCCGGGAATCGTTTCCCGGTGGAGACCGCTCCCGGTAGCGCTCGCGGCCGCCGCGGCTTGGTGATCAGGGACCGCAGGCGGCGGCCACCATCCCGAGGGTGCTGACGTTGATCCGGTCTCTGTCCGGAGACCGGATGAGGAACCCCTTCGCTTCCATCACGTGGCCGGCGTGGGCGGCGGGGTCGGGATAGACGGCCATCAGCTCGAACGCCCGGGTTCCCAGCGGCCGACCGGCGAGGGCGGCGAGGGCCTCGGGCGTCGACTCGGACGGATCGGCGGTGCGGACCGCGCGGGTGGCCCGGGTCAGCATCCAGTCCGCGCCGTCGCCTCGCTCGAGGCAGCCGACCACGCTCACCAGGGCGAAGCTCGGCACCTCGCCGGGACCGTCCTCGGCCTCGATGCGGACGTCGGCCGCCCCGGCCGCGGTGAGTTCGCGGGAGCCAGCGGGAAACCCGTTCGCCTGCAGGAGGTAGGCGACGCTGTCGAGGTAGGCGTCGTCGCTCAGCGAGGCCGGCTCCTCGAACGGCATCAGGTTGCGGACCCGGGTGTAGAGGTTGCCGACGGTGTCCTCGCGCCACGCCTCCATGAACGGGTCGCCGGCGAGGGGGCTCGCCTCCTCGGTGCCGCTGAAGTCGGCCTGATGGCAACTGAGGCAGTGAGTCTTGTACACCGCTTCCCCGCGCTCTGCCTGCCCGGCGGTGTAGACCCCGTCCCACACGGTGGTCCGGTTCTCCTGGGCCGCCCCCGCGCCGGCCGGTCCGGCGGCGCCAGCGGCGCTGACAGCGCCGGCGAGGAACAGCGCCACGACGGCCAACGTCAATCGCATGCGCACGGTCTCCAGCCCTGACATCGTCGCCTCCCGGCTCACGGTTCTCCAGACTCCTTGAGCGGCCGTGATCACTGCGAACCGCTACTTCGGCGCCCCCTTGATGCGCACGCCCTCGTCCTGAATCGTCCGGTTCAACAGGCCGACGCAAGCGTGGAGCGCCCGCAGGGTCGGCACCTCGACGCCGGTCATCTCGGCGAGCTCGACGACCACGCCGAGCATGCCGTCGACCTCGAGCGGCTTGCCGGCCTCCACGTCCTGCAACATCGACGTCTTGTGCTTGCCGACACCCTCGGCGCCGGCGATGCGACGCTCCATCGACACCCGGAAATGCGCGCCCAGCCGCTCGGCGACCTGTTGCGCCTCGGTCATCATGGTGGCGGCGAGACCGCGGGTCAGGGGGAACCGGCAGATGTCGACGAGGGTCGCGTGGGTCAGCGCGCTGATCGGGTTGAAGGTCAGATTGCCCCACAGCTTCAGCCAGATCTCCGACCGGATGTCGTCCAGCACCCGGGACTTGAAGCCGGCTTCCTCGAACAGCCCGGAGATCATCCGGACCCGGTCCGAGCCGCGCCCGTCGAGCTCGCCGACCGGGAAGCGGTTGCCCTCGATATGCTTGATCACCCCCGGCTCGGTGATCGTCGCGGCCGGATAGGCGATGCACCCGATGACGCGCCCCGGGTCGATCGCCCGGAGCAGCACGCCGCCCGGGTCCACCGTCTCCACGACGCGGCCGGCATAGTCTCCGTCGACCTGCTGGAAGTACCACCAGGGAATGCCGTTCTGCAGGGTGACGATGACCGTGTCGGGACCGAGCAGGGCCGGCAGCTCGTCGACAACGGGGACTATCTGATGCGCCTTCAGGGCGAGGAGCACCACGTCCTGCGGCCCCGGATCGCCGACCCGGTCGGTAGCCGTCAGGTCCGACGCCACGAGCTCGCGGTCGGCTTCGATCAGCTTCAGCCCGTTGGCCCGGATGGCGGCCAGATGCGGACCGCGCGCGATCGCCGACACCGCGTGCCCCGCGTGAGCCAGCCGCACCGCCATGTAGCCGCCGATGGCCCCCGCTCCCACTACGCAGACTTTCATGTCGCTCCTTGTTTCGAAGGCGCCCCCGGGCGGCGGCGCGCCGTCGACCGGAAAGCACCGCGAGGGGGCTCCGCCGCCGCCAATACTGCCGGCAGGCTCCCGCGGCACCGACTCGCAGCGCGGAAAGCGGCGCCCGGCTCCGCGTGCCGCCCCAACCCTGCGGGGAGTCCGCGCCGCTCTGCCGCGCTTCCTAGACTGCCCCGTCCGACCGCGCCTGCGCGATCGCCGCGTCGTCCAAGCCGAGCACCTCGCGCAGCACCTCGTCGGTGTGCTCGCCGAGCAGCGGAGACCGCTTGACGTCGGACGGCGAGTCCGACAGCTTGATCGGATTGCCCACGGAGAGATACGGCCCGCGGGTCGGATGATCGACTTCGACCACCGTCCCTGTCGCCAGCAGCGACGGCTCCTCGGAGAGCTCCTTCATCGACAGCACCGGCCCGCACGGGACGTTCAGCGGATTCAGCACCGCCATGACATCGAGCTTGGTCCGGGTCTGCGTCCACTTCTCGATCTCGGCGAACATCTCGTCGATCTTCGACAGCCGGGCCTCGGCGGTGTTCCACGCCGGGTCCGTCAGCCAGTCCTCGTGCCCGATCACCCGCGCCAGCCCGTCGAAGGCCGCCGCCTGCGCGATGACGTAGATGTAAGCGTCGGGGTCGGTCTCCCAACCCTTGCACTTGACGATCCATCCCGGCTGGCCGCCGCCGGAGGCATTGCCGGCCCGCGGGGTCGCCGCGCCGAACGTGCCGTGGGGATACTGCGGATACTCCTTCAGCGGCCCGTGCGCCAGCCGCTGCTGGTCACGCAGCTTCACCCGGCAGAGATTGAGCACCCCGTCCTGCATGGCGCACTCGACCCGCTGGCCGCGCCCGCTCTTCTCGCGTTGAAACAGGGCGGTCACGATGCCAAGCGCCAGGTGCAGACCGGTGCCGGAGTCGCCGATCTGCGCCCCCGCGACGACCGGCGGCCCGTCTGGGAATCCGGTGGTGCTGGCGCCGCCGCCCGCGCACTGGGCGACGTTCTCGTAGACCTTGCAGTCCTCGTACGGCCCCGGCCCGAAACCCTTCACCGAGGCATAGATGATGCGCGGGTTGATCTCCTGGATGCGCTCCCACGAGAACCCCATCCGATCCAGCGCTCCGGGGGCGAAGTTCTCGGCCAGGACATCGCAGCTCTTCACCAGGCGCGTGAAGAGCGCCTTGCCGCTCTCGGCCTTGGTGTTGAGCGTGACGCTGCGCTTGTTGTGGTTCAGCATCGTGAAGTACAGGCTGTCGACATCCGGAATGTCGCGCAGCTGACCTCGCGTCGCATCCCCCTTGCCCGGACGCTCGACCTTGATCACGTCGGCGCCGAACCAGGCGAGCAGTTGGGTGCAGGTGGGTCCCGACTGGACATGCGTCATGTCCAGAATACGTACTCCCTCAAGCGCTTTCATGGACTCTCCGTGGACTTGACAGCCGGCGGCGGCGTTCACCAACGGCTTGCTGACTCGACATTCTCACGCGCCCTGCGGAACCGCGGCACTCCACCGGCGGGCCGAGCCGCCGGGGCGGCGCCAATCCCCCACCGCAAACGGTACATTATCGCATTTGCAGCGCATTTCGCGCCCGCGCGAGCGGCCGGCGGACCCCGGAGGCCGGCCCGCCGGCGGACCCGACCGCCCGCCGCCGCCGTTCGCCGTGGCGGAGGCCGTCGGCGTCCCCGCGGTCAGGATGCCGGCCGATGGGCCAGCCATCGCCGCGGGTTGTCGACGAGCATCTTCCGGATGATCGCGTCCGGCACCCCGCGATGGCGCAGCTTCGGAACGAACTGCACGAGGACCGTCGAGAACCCGTTCCCCCAGTTGGCCTTGAGCTGCGTGGTGTTTGCGAAATCGGACGACAGCAGAATGTGGTCCTCGTACCCGGCTTCGATCGCGCCCAGCACCATGTCCACCTTCTCGCGTTCCGGGATGAACGACGCGCTCATGCGGTGGCCGACGGTGTCGAACCCGATGAACGCTCCCCGGCGGGCGATCTCCCGGTGGGTCTCCCACCCCGGATCGTCCGAGCGCTTGATCGTCGACTGGTGTCCGATGCACAGGTGGGCCAGGTCGACCCCCTGCGCCTCGTAGATGTCGAGCTGCTCGATCGCGCACGACGGGCAGCTCTCGTGCGGCACGTGGGTGAAGATTGGCAGTCCGGTCTCCCGGTGGGCCCGGCTCACGGCGCGCAGCATCGTGCGCTCCTCGTCATGCATCTCCGGGAACGAGGTACCGACCTCGCCCAACGCGCCCCAGCGCTCGCGGCCGGCCTGCGCGACGAGCCGCGCCGCGATCTCCTCCTCGGGCAGCCCGACGATCTCCTCGGGGTAGGACCGCAGCAGGAAGTAGCTGCCGCCGAGCACGATGTGCACCCCCGACCGCGAGGCCATGGCGGTCAGGTTCGCGAGCTGCTGCTCGGTGCGGGGACCGATGGACGAGTCGACGATGCAGCTCACCCCGTCGAACGCGGCCGTCTGCAGCTCTTCCACGACGAGGTCGACCATCTCGTCGTTGGAGGGCGAGGGGGGCGGCGGGGTGCCGGGCGCCCGAGGCTCGGGCGGCGGGCTGCTGTAGGCGAACGAGAGGTGCTCGTGGAAGAGGGTCGCGCCGTCCGCGAGGTCCTCCGGGGACACGTCCCCCAGCCTCGTCCGCACCACCGCCCCGTCGGGAAAGCCCGGCGCCGAGGCCGGCTGGAGCGCCGCGCCCGCGGGGGGCGGAGCGTACGCCGACGCCGGGGCGCGTGCCCCGCCGAGCCCCAGTCCGACCGCACCCGCCCCCAACGCCTGCATCGCCTCGCGGCGGCCGATTGCTCTCGCTCGCATCGTCATCACCCCGTCCCGTCGTAGCGCTCTCTTGGTCCGTCCCGCGTCGCCACCCCAACCCGCGCCATCATCGACGGGGCTTCTCTCCTGCGGTCGGCAACGAGTCCCGCGCGAACCCCGAAGCCCGCGCGCCATTCCCAGTGCCTGCTGCGGTCCGCCCGCGATCCGTATGGAGTCCCGTGCCGACCGCGTGCCATCGCCACCCTCGTAGTATCGCAGGTTCACCGGTGCACGCGCCGGCCTCCGGGCCGCATATAATCTCCCCCATGTTTCCACGACTTCCGACGCTTTCCACCCGGCCGGCCCGACTCGCCGGCACAGCTCTTCCGGCGGCGCTGCTCGCGGCGGCGCTCGCGACGACCACGACCTTCGCGGCCGAAAACGAGAACTGGCCCGCGTTCCGCGGCGCCGACGCGCTCGCGACGGCCGACGACGATCCGCGCCTGCCCCTCACCTGGAGCACGACCGAGAACGTCGTGTGGAAGACCCCGATAGACGGCCTCGGCTGGTCGTCGCCGGTCATCTGGGGCGACCGCATCTTCCTGACCACCGTGATCAGCGACGGCGAGACGCAGGAGCCGCGCATGGGGCTCTACTTCCCCTACGGGTCGCCCCAGGAGATGCCCGACGGCCCGTTCCCCCCCGCCCAACCGGGGGATTTGATGGAGCGGGAACAGGACCTGCACCACTGGCTGGTCTACGCCCTCGACATCGAGACCGGCGAGGTGCTCTGGACCTCGGAGGTCAACGCCGGCGCGCCGCAGTTCGACCGGCACCTCAAGAACACCTTCGCCTCGTCGACCCCGGTGACGGACGGAGAGCGGGTCTACGCCTACTTCGGCAACGTCGGCGTCTTCGCCCTCGACATGGACGGCAACCTCGTCTGGGAGCGGCGCTTCGACCCGGCGGAGACGCGCCTCGGCTGGGGTCCGGCCGCCTCGCCGGTGCTCCACGACGACACCCTGTTCATCGTCAACGACAACGACGAGCAGTCGTTCGTCGTTGCCCTCGACGCGGCGACCGGGGCCGAGCGCTGGCGGGTCGACCGGGACGAGGGTACGAACTGGTCGACCCCGTTCGTCTGGCAGCACGACGCGCGCACCGAGCTCATCACCACCGGCAGCGACCTCGTGCGGGCCTACGACCTGGACGGCAACGAGATCTGGTCGTTCCGCGGGATGAACTCCATCTCGATCCCGCAGCCGTTCAGCGCGCACGGGTTGCTCTACGTCATGTCGGGCTACGTCGGTGACGCGGTGCGGCCGGTCTACGCGATCCGCCCCGGGGCGAGCGGCGACATCACCCTCGAGCCGGGACAGACCTCGAACGACCACGTGGCCTGGTACGCCGAAACCGCGGGTCCCTACCACCCGACCCCACTGGTCTACGGCGACCACTACTTCACACTGCTCGACCGCGGCTTCTACACCGTCCACGACGCCCGGACCGGCGAGGAGCTCTACTACACCGAGCGGCAGGTCCTCGACCGCGAGGTGCGGCGGCGGGTCGCGCGCGGCACCGGCGGGTTCTCCGCCTCGCCGTGGGCCTACAACGGCAGGGTCTTCGTGCTGAGCGAGGAGGGGGTCACCTACGTCATCGACACCGAGGACGACTTCAACGTCGTCGGCACGAACGAGCTGGAGGAGGTCGCCATGTCGACCCCGGCCATCTCGCGCGGCAGCCTGTTCATCCGCACCCGCTCGCACCTCTGGCGGCTGACCGATGAGAGCGCGGGCGAGGAGCGGTAGCCGGGCGGCATTCGACGGGCAGGTGTCGGAAGAGATCGGGTGGCCGGCGTAACGGCGCTCGTCGCCTCCCTTGCGTCTTGTTCAGCGGTCGCGCGAGCCCGCGCGTCGCCGCGTCTCAGGTCGGGCCAGCAGATCCATCCGGCGTCTTGTTCAGCGGTCGCCCGGGCTCGCGCGTCGCCGCGTGTCCAGTCGGGCCAGCAGATCCGTCTCGTCGCGACAGACCAGCGCAACGGCGGCGACCGCAGCGGGATCCTCTCCCGCAAGCCGGGCGGCCAGTCGCTCTGAAACGGCCAGACCACGGCCTTGCAGAATCGAACGAACGATCTCTGCGCACGCCTCCGCGCGGCCCTCCGCATGTCCCTCCGCGCGCGCCTCGCGGCGCTGCGCGCCGAGCCACACGTCGTCGTCCGGGCCGGTGCCCGCGGCCTCCCCCAGCGCGCGGCCGACCCGCTCCAGCACCGCGCACGTCGCCTCCGACAGCGCCGTCTCGCTCAGGGCAGCGTGGATCTCCGCCGCCGTCCAGCCCGGCAGGGCGACGCTCGCCGCCACCGGCCGATAGCCGTCGGGCACCAAGCGGTGAATGGTCAGGCCCGGCCGGCGCCGTGGCGAGCCGCCCTCCGGCACCTCGACCCACACCTCGGGAAAGCCCCACGCCTCGTACAGCCCCAGCTTGCCGCGCCGCACGTCGGTGGTGTAGTCCACCTCGAGCACCACGTCCGGCAGGTGGTCCGCCTTCACCTCGACGTAGGCGCCCCGCGGCCGCGTTTCGACCGGGTCCAGATAGACCATCTGGTCCGCCTGCATGATGCGCTGCCGCTCGCCCCGCAGGTCGCGCAGCAACAGATCCGCGGTGCCGAGGGTCAGGATGGGCGCCCCGCGGACCGCCGCGATCCGCGTCAGCAATCCGGCGAGCTGCTGGCCGGGGCCTTCGTGATAGACGGTGGTGGGCTCGCGCGCCACCCAGGCTGTCTCGGTCGCCGCATCCCAGTACTCGAAACGGCCCTCGTAGTCGTCGATGGCGGCGCGGGTGATGCGCACGGGACGGCAGCCGGGAAACTCGGGAGTGGATGCCGAGACGTCGGGCCGAGCGGTAGCCGGCATCGGTTCAGGGGTGGCCGCCGCAACGGAACCGGCCGGCGCGACGAGGCGGCGGGAGGCCATGAGGCATCCTACCACCCCGGGCGCCGCCACGGTCTCGCACCCCCGGTCCGCAACTGGCCCGGCAAATCGCCTCACACGGCTCCGACTTGCCAACCGACCCTGGCCGGAGCCCGCACCGTTTCTGCGGCGCAGACTCCTGCCATCCTGCCGCGGGGCGGGCTACCGGTCGAGGGGACTGGGCCGCATCTGGAACTTCACGATCTTGGGCCCCGCGCCGCCTTCGATGAAATGCGGGGTATAGGTCGAGTAGTTGGACCAGAGGCCCCGGCCTTTCCAGCCGGCGTCGGGATCGTCGATGCGGCCCTGGGCCGACCGCGAAAAGAAGCCCTTCGGATACGGCACCACCATGTCCAGGAACTCGCCGGTGGCCGGGACCAGCACCTGCAGCGAGTAGCTGTTGACGGGGCCGGTGATCACCGACTCGCCGCCGAGGCCGAGCACGTCGGCGTGGTCGATCTGGGTCAGGTACATCATCTCGGCGTGCATCGGGGACGCGGTGCCCTGCAGGGTCGGACGCTCCATCTGGTGGACGGACCAGCCCTCGGGACAGTGCCGGCCGGTGGCGGTCGGCCCACCGGTGACGTCGCAGCGGCTGCGGTCGAAGCTCGTGACCTGGTCCGACCCCCGCCAGTTGAGCCAGACGATGCCGTCGCCGTCCACCGCCACCCCGCCGCTCTTGAAGATGGGGGTGTCGAGCTCCGGCGCCTCGAACACCTCCGCCATGCAGCTCTCGGGGGGGTTGTCGCCCCGCACGAACCGAACGAGCTTGTTGTCGGTCTCGCCGATGCCCGCGCACCACAGGCTGCCGTCGTTGGCGTCGACCCCGATGGAGTAGCAGCCGAACTCGATCCGGCGGTCGAGGGCGGGGCTGATCGGCTCGTCCGGCTCCGTCCACTCGGTGATGACCCCGTCCCCGTTGGTGTCGAGCACGGCGGGACACCACCCCTGGGACGCCTCGGCATCGTGGGTCTCGTCCCAGACCTCGGTGCTGATCCACCCCACCGCGTCGTTCACCCCGAAGTAGATCGGCTTGTCGTCCTCGTCGGTGAAGTGGTTGTGGTCGACGGCGACACAGTGCGGAATCTTCTCGACCGAGCCGTCGCGCGGGTCGTAGACGACGGCCTGTTTGGGAGAGCCGGCAGGGCGGAAGTTCGCCAGGTACGGATTGCCCGACCCGGGACCGCAGAAGTCCGGCGGCGCGTCGCCGGGGTCGAGCCGGGCGGTGGCCCAGACCCGCCCCTCGCTGTCCATGGCGATGCTGCGCAATCCCCCGGCGTCGAGTTCGATGCGGCCGACCTCGTGGGTCGCCGGGTCGAGCCACGACAGCATGGTGTCCTCCTGATGGACGCCGTACACGCGCCCGCCCGCGTTCAGGGTCGGATTTCCGGAATAGGTGCCCTGCGAGTCGCTGCGCGACCCCTGGGGGGTGGCCCAGTCCCAGACCGAGAGCACGACGTTGCGCTCGAGCCCCGACGGCCGCGGCGGCGCCTCGGGATACGCGCCGGCGGCGATCGCGTCGGTCCAGCGGCCGAACATCCGGGCCTGCGCCCCCAGCCCGCGATACATGCCGGTCATCATGCTGCCGCCGAAGAGCTCGCTGCCCAGCCGCTGCTCCCACGCCTCGTCGGCGGGGAGGGCCTGCAGGTGGTCGGGTATCTGCCGGGTGCCCTCGTTGCCGAGAGGGTGGCACTGCAGGCACGACTTGACGGTCGACGCGACCTGCATCGCCGGGATGTCGCCCTCCGGAATCTCCAGCAGGCTGAGCCACGACGCCGGGGGATAGACGGCGGCGGCCGACCGGCCGTCGGGCGCCACCGCCGCCGCGAGGTCCAGGCGCTGCCCCCGCGCCGCCGCCACCCGATCGGAGTCCAGCAGGCCGTAACCCCGCACGAACACCTCGTAGTCGGCCTCCGGGAGGTCCGGGAGCACGTACCGCCCCTGGTCGTCGGTGACCACGATGCGCGCGAACGGCGTGGACAGGTCGCGGGTCTCGGCGATCACCCAGACGCCGGCCTCCGGTCCCCGCCCGCTGGTGACCACGCCCCCGATGTCGTCCGCATCGAGCACGACGGCGGCCGGCTCCTGCGCGCGCGTCCCGCTCACGACGGCTATCAGCACCGCCAGCCCGCATGCAACACCCGCCAGTGAGAGCCTCATTCGATCACCTCCGCAACCGCACCCGGCGGACGACGGCGCGCACCGCCCGCCCGAAGACCGTCGCCGGCTCCGCTTGCCGCCCAACCGACAAGGCGCGACGAGGGAGCAGATTGGACCCTGTGCAAGCGAGGAGCAACGCAGTCAGACGGGATGCATCGCCGCTCGAATGCAGCGGGGCCTCTTGCCACGAGCCGCCTACGAGCCTGCGCCATAGAAGTCTCGCGCCAGCGAAACTTCCAAGCGACCGTAGAGTCGCGCCAGGAGCTTGCGCCGTAGAAGTAAGTTTCGCGCCAGCGAAACTTACAACGCGACCGTAAGGTCGCGCTAGGAGTCTGCGCCGCAGAAAATGCGACAATCGCGGCAGACCTGATCTCGACGGAAGGACGTGATGTCGACGACGTTTCGCCGCTACGCACCGGACCAGTCGTTGCTGTTGCCGCCAGACTTGCAGGCGTGGTTGCCGGAGGGCCACTTGGCGCACCATGTCAGCGACTTGGTGGACGGTCTCGATCTGACGGCATTTTACGCGCCGTATGAGGGAGACGGTCGACGCAACGCGCCGTATGAGCCGCGGATGATGTTGAAGGTGCTGATCTACGCGTATGCGACGGGGGTGTTTTCGTCGCGGGGGGTCGCGAGGAAGCTGGAAGAGGACGTGGCTTTCCGGGTTCTGGCGGCGGGCCATTTTCCGCAACACCGGACCGTGTGCGAGTTTCGTCGTCGGCATCTGGAGGACTTCAAGAAGCTGTTCGTGGAGGTGGTTCGTCTGGCGCGGGAGTTGGGGGTGGCGAGCTTCGGGAAGCTGTCGGTCGACGGCACGAAGGTGCGTGCGAACGCGAGCAAGCGCAAGGCGATGAGCTACGGGCGGATGGAGGAGGAGGAGCGGCGCCTGGCCGGGGAGATTGAAGCGTTGCTGGAGGCGGCTGGCGCGGCCGACGCGGCAGAGGACGCGCGCCTCGGGTCGGAGGTGCGGGGGGACGAGTTGCCGGCGGAGTTGCGGCGTCGGGAGGATCGTCTGGCGGCTATCCGGGCGGCGAAGGCGCGTCTGGAAGCGGCGCAACGAGCGTCGGACGACGCGCGGGGTCGGCAGCCGGGCCAGGATCGGAACCCGAAGGGCGGGCGACCGTACAAGCGGGCCTATGGCGAACCGGACGAGAAGGCTCAGAGCAACTTCACGGACCCGGAGAGCGGGATCATGAAGGACGAGCAACGAGGGCTATCAGCAGTGCTACAACGCCCAGGTGGCGGTGGACGGAGACCACCAGTTGGTCGTGTCAACGGACGTGACGGCGAACGCGAGCGACCAGGGCGGGCTGCCGATGCTGCTTGACGCGGTGTCGGAGACGTTGGGCGAGCAGCCGGAGACAGTTCTGGCGGACGCCGGGTATTGCAACGAGCGGGACTTGTCGGATCTGGAAACGCGGGGCGTCGCCGGGTACGTGGCGCCGGGCCGAGAGGGAAAGGCGGCAACGACCAGCACTTCGAAGAAGAAGAAGCCGGCGACGAGTCGCATGGCGGAGAAGCTGTCGACGCCAGCGGGCCGGGCCGCGTATGCGGAACGCAAGTGGCTGTCGGAGGCCCCGCACGGCTGGATCAAGCACGTGATGGGGTTCCGGCGCTTCAGCCTGCGGGGACTCGCCAAGGTGCGAGGCGAGTGGGACTTGGTGTGCCTGGCGTTGAACGTGAAACGCCTTCGAACCCTGGTCGCGGCGTAAAGCGAGGGCCTGACGCCCGCAGCGGCCACGGATCAGCGCGAATCGCGGCCACTGGGAGCCGTGCGGCTCGTCGGAGCCGGATTTTTCCAGTTTGTGTCGTCGGCTACCGAGAATCCATCGCGCCGCCAACCGGCGAAGTCGAACCCGACGCAGTGCGTCAGGGCCTGAGCCGACGGCCAATCTCGTCGGGTGGATCTCCTACGGCGCAGACTCCTAGCGGCCGCCGCCCCCGACCGCCGCGCGCTCCTCGGCACGGGCGCCGGCGAGAATGCCCGGCATGGCGTAGTTGCCCTCGTGGCACGCGTACTCGAAGATCGGGTCCCGGGTGCCGTCGAGCAACAGCTCGACCGTCCACGGTTGCGTCCAGGTGTCGGGGTCGTTCAACGTGACCTGGTGCCGGAGCACGTCGGGAGCGATGAGATCGAACCGTTCGGTCAGGACCAGCCCCGCCGATCCGCCGTTGTAGCGGCTGCGCGGGTCGTAGTTCCGGGTCTCGATCACGAGGGTGTCCCCCTCCCATCGCCCGCGCGAACTCCCCGCCCACTGCGGAATCCTGTCGTCGAGATGAGGGCGCCCGTCGAGCGGGATGGTCCGCACGTGGTGCCCCATCTCCTGGATGATCGTCACCTGGTCCTCGGTCTGGAAGATCTGCGAGTAGCTGTTGTAGCCGGACCCCAGGTTGGGCACGCCCCAGAACAGGCAGCGGTCGCCGAGGGTGCGATCCTCCGGCCCGTCGGATCCGGTCGCCCCCAGACCGCCGGCCTGCGCCGCCCGCCGGCGCGCCACGGCCGCCTCGGTCAGCGCCGGCCTGCGCCCGTTCGGGGGATCGATGATCAGCGAGGTGCGGCTGTCGAGCGTCCTCTCGACCAGCCAGAACGCGTTGTAGTTGCCGGTGACGACGTCGAAGTCCTGAAACTCGGCGTTGCCCAGCGCCTGCTGAATCAGCCGGTCGCCCAGCAGGTCGCCGGCCTGCTCGGCGTCCCGGAACTCCTGGATCCGGGCGGTCAGATCGGCCAGCGTCGTCCACCTGGAGCCTCTCCAGCAGGCGCATGGCGGCGATGCAGACGATGCCGCCGATCGCGCCGATGACGATCGCCCAGGCGGGCTGGACGATGTCGGGGCCGGCGGTGATGGCGACGAGACCCCCGAGGGCGCCGTTCAGACCCCCGAGCAGGTCGACGCGTCCGAGGATCGGCCGCGACAGGGCGAGGGCGGCGATGAAGCCGGCCGCGCCGGCGAGGTCCGTGTTGACCAGCACCAGGCTCATCGCGACCGCGTCGGAAACGCCGCCCAGCGCGAGCTGCGAGCCGCCGTTGAACCCGAACCAGCCGAACCACAGGATGAAGACCCCCAAGGTCACCGTGGGGACGCTCGACGGGGGCGTCGGCCGGGCCGTGCCGTCGCTCCGGTACTTGCCGCGCCGCGGCCGACGACGAGGTGGCCGGCCAGCGCCGCCCAGCCGCCGGTTCCGTGCACGATGGTCGACCCCGCGAAGTCCTGGAACTCGAGCTGGTCCAGCCAGCCCCCGCCCCAGGTCCAGGCACCGACTATCGGGTAGATGACGGCGGTCAGCACGAGCGTGAACGCGAAGAACGACCACAGCTTGACCCGCTCGGCCAGCGCCCCCGAGACGATGGACGCGGCGGTCGCGACGAAGACCATCTGGAAGAACCAGTCGTACATCACGGAGTAGCCGTTCGCGACGACGGCCGCCTCCGCCTCGGCCTGACCCGCCAGCAGGGCGATCTCGTCGGCCGACGGCCCGTACAGGAACCGGACCGAGCCGATCCAGCTGCCGACGTCGACGTACATGAGGTTGTAGCCGATGAGGTAGAAGGCGATCCCCGCGACCGAGTAGAGCCCGACGTTCTTCAGACAGATGACGGACGCGTTCTTCGTGCGCAGCGACCCGGACTCGAGCATGGTGAAGCCGGCCGCCATCCACATGACGAGCGCGCCCCAGATGAGGAAGGAGAACGTATTGAAGATGAACTGGACCTCGTCACTGACCATGTTCCCTCACCCCTTCCTCTCCCGCGGCCGCGCGGGTGTCGCTCGACACCGGAGCGGCGCGGGGGGTGCGGCGGCGCTGCCGCCCCGGAAGAGTCAGCGTACGGAACATGCCCGGGGAGGCCGCCCGGGAATCGTCGCCTTGCGGCTCCGTTCCCGCCCGGCCCACCCGCCAGAAGTCGGCGCCTCACTCCGAGGAAGCAGCGCCTCCTGCACGGAGACGGCGCCTCCTGCACGGAGACGGCGCCGTTCCCCGGCGCGGACCCCTACTGTTCCGCCGTACGCGGCACGTCGCGCAGGCGCTCCTGCACGGTGCCGGGAATGCCGAGCCGCGTGTTCGCTCCGAGACGCACGAGGAGGGCGGCGGTCTCCGGCCAGCTCTGGAACTGGAACGACTGCTTGGACCCCTCGGCCATCCGGTAGGCGGTGCGGCCCCGGAAATCGCGCGCGTCGATGTCGGCGCCGTTGGCCACGAGGTACTCGACGACCTCGTTCAGCCCGCGGAACGCGGCCCCGTGCAGGGCCGTGAAGTCCGCCTCGTTGACGGCGTCGATGTCCGCCCCCGCCTCGAGCAGGATGCGGACCGCCTGCTCCGCGCCCGGCGACCGGACACCCCGCGGCTCCCGTGGCGTGTAGGTCGAGCGGCCGAGCCCGGCCGCGGCCATGAACGGCGTCGTCCCGTCGACCGTGGTCAGGTGCTGGTCGGCGCCCGCCGCGAGCAACGCCTCGAGAATCGCGCCGCCGCTGGGGGTGTAGCTGCGTGCGCCGGAGTACCGGGGGGCGGGGCGGTTCAGCTCGAACGCCGCGACCCACAGCGGGGTGGCCCCGCGGAGGTCGCCGGTGCCGCAGGCGAACGGCTCGAACGCCCCCTTCCGGGGATAGCCGATGTAGTTCATGATCATCGCCGAGGTCGTGATGCGCCCGTTGGGGTCCGCCCCCTGCGCGAGCAGCGCCTCGACCAGCCGCAGCCGGCGGTCCGAGTCGATGCCGCTCCGGCCGAACCGGGCGTAGCGGTCGTTGTCGTTGTGGCGGCGGTTCCAGTCGGTCATCCACGTGAAGATGCTGCCGGCGGCGGCGTGCAGCGCGGGCACCCCCGCCATCGTCCCGTTCGGGTCGGCGCCGCGATCGAGCAGGAACAGCGCAAACGCATCGTGGCCGGAGACGATGGCATAGGGCACGGCGTGGGTGCCGTCGGTGCCCGTCTCGTCCGGGTGGACACCGGCCGCGAGCAGCGTCTCGGCCATCGCGACGTCGCCGTTGCGGGCCGCGTAGAGCAGGGGGGTGAACCCCTTGGCGGTCGACGGGTGGGGGTCGGCCCCGGCGTCGAGGAGGGCGCGCGCCACCGCCGGATGCGCCCCCGCCACCGCCCACATCAGGGCCGTGCTCCGCGTCTCGCGGGTGGCCGCGTTGACGTCCGCCTCGTGCGCGAGGAGCGCCTCGACGACGGCGACGCTGCCAGTCCGCGAAGCCGTCATCAGCGGCGTCAACCCGCTCGTGCGGGCGACATCCGCCCGGGCGCCCGCCGCCAGCAGGCGCTCGACCATCGGCAGGCTGGCGTTCTCGGCCGCCCGCTCGAGGGGGGTCACGCCGTGGTCGTCGGCCGCGTTCACGTCGGCGCCGGCCCGGATCAGCCGGTCCGCGACGTCCGGATCGTCCCAGTGGGCCGCCCACAGCAGGGCCGTGGCCCCGTCCGCGCGCGACGCGTTGACGTCGGCGCCGGCGTCGAGCAGGGCGTTCACCGCCTGCGCATCCTGGCCGGCGACCGCATCGACGAGTCGGAGATCCTGGCCGGCGGCCACGCCTGCCGCCAACACCATCCCTGCGACGACGACGGTGACGGACACTCGCTGCATCGTCCTTCTCCACGCTGCCGAATGTGCGACGTTCGCGCTGTCCCGGTTGATATCGGCGAATCAGGGGCAGTATAGGGCAGGCCGGCGGGTAAGTCATCACGGCCGCCCGGTAGTGGAGCCGGAGCGATGCGCTGCCGCCTCCCGCTAGCCGCGGCGTACGGCTCGCCGGCCGGCGGACCTCCTGCCGGCGCCTCGCCCGCGTCTTGACAATCGCGTTCCGGCGCCCGGTCACTCGAAGGTCCCGCAGGTCGCCTGCCGGTCGGTGGAGAACAGGGGAACCGCGTTCGCGTTGGCCTGCAGCAGCTCGTCGTGATCGAACCCGTGCGGAGCGTAGTCGGCGCACAGGAAGTGTTCGCCGATGCGGTCCGCGCAGGCGGCGGGCAGGAGCGCCGGGTCGAAAGCACCACCCCGTCCGCTGACGAGCTCGCCGTCGACGAAGGTCGCGATGACATCGGCCGTCGTCGAGGCCATCAGGTCGGCATACGGATCGTCCGAGCGGTTCCTGAAGACCATGAGATCCGCGGCGAACTCGGGCGCGAGCCGCCCCGTCAGCCCCTCGATGCCCAGGGCGTAGGCGCCGTGCCGGGTGGCCATCTCCCAGAGGTCGCGTCCCGACAGGCGGTCGCCCCACAGCTCTCCATCGACGCTCTCGGCGCAGCGGAACTCCTCGAGGAGGTTGTACGAGCCCGAGTAGGACCAGTCCGAACCAATCGCAATGCGAGCGCCGGCCTCCAGGGCGTTCGGCACGTCCACCGTCGCGTCGTACAGGGCCAGATTCGACCGGGGCGACCAGACGAGGGTGACGTCCAGGCTCCCCAGCCGCTCGATGCTCGAGGCGTCCAGTCCGACGCCGTGGATGAGCGCGTAGCGCCTTCCCGGGTTCGCCGCGACGTGATCCAGGTAGAACCGGCCTTCGAGCGCCGCCGTGCAGTCGGTTCCCTCCGCGATGTGCGGCGTATAGGGAGCGTCCGGCGGAAAGCCGGGGCTCGACGCCGGGTCGACGGGCGCCGGTCCTTCGTAGGGACAGGTCAGGCCGGAGAACGTCTCGGTGGCGGTGCCGTAGGGGAACGTCTGCATGTCCGCCCGATAGGCGTAGGCCGGATCGTCCGCCCAGCTCGCGTTCTTGAGCAGCCCCACCACCGCACCCGACCCGCCCAACGTGGTGGTGCCCGCGAGCAGATGGCGGAGCTCGATCCAGAACTGCCGGACCGGAGCCTCGGTCCTCGAGTACTCGAGCGGGTAGTGCTCGTCGCCGGCCAGGCCCTGCCACTGTTCGCGGTGCGAGTAGACCGGGCGCATCCGGGGGTCGGGAAGCCCCCCGCTGACGTTCGGATGTTCGTGCGCGTTGACGAGCCCCGGCGAGACCCAGGCGGCGCCGCAGTCGATGACCGTGGCCTCCGGCGCCTCCGGCCGCAGCGCGCCGGGCTCGCCGACGGCCGCGATCCGGCCGCCGGCGACGAGCACCGCCCCGGGCTCGGCGCCCTCCGCACCCAGGAGCAGCCTGCCGACGACGATGGTCTGGTTCGAGGGTCCGGGCGACACGTCGCAGCGACCCGCGTCCGCCGCTTCCACGCCGGGCGACGCCGGCCGGCGCGAAACCGCGGCCCGCACGACCGGATCGGGCTCGACGGCGGCGCCCGCGCCCGCCGCGGCCCCCCCCTGGCCGTCCGGCCGACCGCCAACCGCCGACAACGACGCCGCGAGCACGATGACGCTCACGCTCACGACGCCCGACACCACGTCCCTGTATGTCATGACCGTTCCCCTCTACTGGCCAGCTGCCCGCCCGACCCATCCTATCGAAGTCCGTGCCGCGCCGCGATTTCACCCCGGCGGCGGCCGAGTCGGAACGGCGCCAGGACGGATCGCCCCGCACCGCGGGGTGCCACGGCATAATAGAGTGCATGGTTGCCGCGGACCGGCACGGAGCGAAGGAGAGAGGAATGCGAGCCATCGTCGTCTGCCTGGTGTCCCTGGCCGTTGCCGCCGGCGCCGCGCCCGACTCGGCCGGGCAGGAGTTGGGGCTGGTCGACGCGGTGGCGGCCCAGGATGCGGGCGCGATCGAGACGCTGCTCGCGGACGGCGCCGACGTGAACGCAAGGCGTCCCGACGGGGCCACCGCCCTGGTCTGGGCCGCGCACTGGGACGACCTCGGGATGGTCGAGCGGCTGCTGGAGGCGGGGGCGGACCCGAATGCGGCCGACAACCACGGGGTGACGCCGCTGGAGCGGGCGGCCGAGAACGCCAGCCTCGCGATGGTCGAGCGATTGCTGGACGGCGGCGCCGACGGCGGCGCCGCCCGGACGAGCGGGCTCACGGCATTGATGACCGCCGCGCGCACCGGCAACGCCGCGATCGTCGAGGCGCTCCTCGATCACGGCGCGGACGTGAACGCGGCCACCACCGAGACCCGGAGCACCGCCCTGATGTGGGGGCTGGCCGCGCCCCATCCCGCCATCGTGCGCCTGCTGCTCGAACGGGGCGCCGACCCGAGCATCGAGACCATGGCCGGCTTCACGCCGCTGATGTTCGCGGCGCGTAACGGCGACGTCGACCTGGCCCGCGCCCTGATCGCGGCCGGGGTCGACGTCAACGCGCCCGGGTCCGACGGGACCCACGCCCTGCCGCTCGCGATCATCGCGGGCCAGGCCGGGTTCGCCCGGTTCCTGCTCGACGAGGGCGCCGACCCCAACCATCGGGCGGGCGGCGTCACCGCCCTGCACGCCGCCGCCGGCGGCGTCGGCACCTGGCTGGGCGACTGGTACCGCCGGCACGGCCGGGTCGGCGGAAGGCTCGGGGCGCGCGAGAGGCTCGGGCTGGTCGAGGCCCTGCTCGCAGCCGGCGCCGACCCGAACGCACGGATCACCTCGTGGGCGATGCTGATGTCCTATATCGGCTACCCCCGGAAGGGGGCATTCGAGCCGTTCGCCCCCGGCACCGGGGACCTCCGCGGCGCCACCCCGCTGTGGGTGGCCGCGTTCGACCTGAACGGCGCCCCCAGCCAGGTGTTCAGCATCATCCCCAGCTTCACCGGCAGCAGCCCCGAGATCCTGACGCGGCTGCTCGAGGCCGGCGCCGATTTGACCCTGACCACCGTGGACGGGACCACCCCGCTGATGGCGGCGGCCGGGCTGGGCCGGGCCACCTACACGCCCCGCCAGCCCCGCGGCGTGCGGTCGCCGACCGCCGAGACCGCGGTCCGCGTGCTCGTGGACGCCGGCGCCGACGTCAACGCCATCAACGAGGCAGACTTCACCGCCCTGCACGGCGCGACCTTCCGGGGCCTGAACGAGGTCATCGAGTATCTCGTGGCCCAGGGCGCGGACATCGACGCCCGCGACTTCCGGGGGCGCACGGCCTACCGCATGGCAGAGGGCGCCAAGCAGTCGTTCCAGTTCCAGAGCTGGCCCGAGACCGCCGCGCTTCTCGCGGGCCTGGGCGCCGACACCGACCTCGGCATTCCCGGCACGGTTCAGGAGCGCCTGCGCGACGTGCCAGTCGACGCCGTTGCCCCCTAGGAGCCCGAAGCTGCCGACGCGCGCCAACGAGGGCATGGCTTCGGATTGGAAGGACGGAGATGAGATCGCATCGGCACAGGATTTGGGTGGCGATGCTGCTCGCCGTTGTAATCTCGGGGTCAGCGGCGTGCGGTGACGACGGCGGCAGCCCGACAGTGCCGTCAGTCGTCGACACGCAGACGGACGAGGAAGCGGCGCGGCAGTCGGTCGACGCGTGGCTGTCGCTGATCGACGCGGGGAACTACTCGGCGGCGTACGAAGCGACCGGGAGCCTCTTCCGGGAAAGCGTGACGGCTGAGGACTACGGCTCGAGGTCGGCCAGCACCTTGTCGATCAGCTGCGGGACATAGATCCGGAACTGCCGCCGCATGCCGGCCTGCTCGCGCGGCAGCGCCCTGATGGCCTCGGCCGCGCTGGCCGCGCGCTCGTCCAGGTAGTCGAGGGCGTTGAGGGCCAGCATCGTCGTGAAGAGATCGTTGTCGTCGAGGCTCGCCCGCGCGAGCAGCAGGTCGAGCGCCGGGGCCAGGTCTTCTGCCGCCCCGAACCGGCCGAGCGCTTCCGCCGCGGTCACCTGCACGCTGGTCGACGGGTCATTCAGGGCCGCGCGAAGCGCGGGGCGCGCGGGCCCCACGGCAGACCCGCCCCGGACCAGCAGCCCGATCGCCCCCCAGTAGCGCACCGCGCTGTCGGCATGACCGAGGGCGGCCGTGAGCTCGGCCGCCGCGGGGACCCCGGGGCGGGTCGCCAGTTCGGCGATCACGAGGATCTCCGCGAGCGGATACCGGGCGTCGTCCTGCCCGAGGTCGTACGGCGCCCCGCCGCCGGCGCGGGCATGCAACTCCGGTTCCGGCAGGAATCCGAGGTCGCGCGTGGCGAACAGATGGTCGCGCAACACGCCGCGCAGCCGCGCCAGGGTCGCCGCGTGCCGGGGATCGGCAGCAAGGTCGTCCACCTCGTCCGGATCGGCCCGCAGGTCGTACAGCTCCTCCGGCGGCTTGGTCTCCCAGAAGCGGCGCTGCGCCGGCGCGAGCCGTCCCGCGTCGTAGAGCGCCTTCCAGACGCGGGTGGTCGGCGTCTGGAACATGTACGCCACGAACTGTCCGTAGATGCGATGCGGGGCGTGCTCCGCACGTACAGATACTGGTCGTCGCGCACCCCGCGGACGAAGTCGTAGCGCTCGTCCATGCGGTCGCGGAACCCGTAGAGATAATCCGCGGGCGGGCCCCGATACGGCCCCAGCAGCGCCCGTCCGTGCATGTGGTCCGACGGGGGAATGCCGGCGAGGCTGAGCATGGTAGGCGCCAGATCGACGAAGGCCGCGAGCTCCCCGGTGCTCGCGCCGGGGCGGTACCCGTCGCCAGCCAGCTCGCGGAAGCGCGGGGGCACGTAGACGATCAGCGGCACCTGCAGCCCGGAGTTCAGCAGCGACCGCTTGCCGCGCGGCAGACCCACGCCGTGGTCGCCGAAGTACACGACGATGGTGTCGCCGGCCAGCCCCGCCGCCTCGAGCTCGGCCAGACGCTCGCCCACTTGCGCGTCCATCTCGGTGAGCCGGTCGTAGTACTGCGCCCAGTCCTGCCGGACCTCCGGGACGTCCGGGTGATAGGCGGGGACGCGCACCCCGGCCGGGTCGTGCACCGCCTCGTGCGGCCGCTGGCGGATGAGGCTCTCGTGGGTGATCCCCAGATTGAACACCGCGAAGAACGGCGCCGCGCCGGCCCCTCCGTGCCCAGGACGGTTGCGCCAGTGCGCCTGGTTCGACGACTCGTCCCAGACCCGCCCCGGCTTCTCGACGTTGTAGTCCTCCTTCGCGTTGTTCGTCGTGTAGTAGCCGGCCTCGCGCAGGAGCTGCGGGAACATCCGCACCCCCTCCGGCAGGCGCACCTGACTGCGCATGTGGTGCGACCCGGTGGCCGGCGGATACATCCCGGTGATGATCGCCGTGCGGGCGGGCGCGCACACCGGGGCGTTCGACCACGCGTTCAGGTAGACGGCGCCACGCTCCGCGAGCCGATCGAGGTTGGGCGTATCGGCGTAGGCATCACCGTAGGCCCCGAGCGCCGGCCCGTTGTCCTCGCTGCTCAGCCACAAGATGTTAGGCCGCTCCTGCGCGTACGCGGCGCCGGCCCCGGCCAGAACCGCCGCTCCCACCGCCAGCACCGCCACGATTGCCCCTGTGCGCACGGATGCCTCCCCCATACCCGACGTGCCGCCGACCGTCGGTCCGCGCGGCACGAGCCACGCCGCAAACCGGCCGGCATTCTACTGCAGCCGCGTCTTACCCGCCGGTGCCGGACTGACAGGCGCGCCCGGGCAACGGACAGTGTGAACGATGATGGACCGTTCGCTTCGGAGAGGTCTCTTCAACTGCTTCGGCTTGCGTGCCGGCGGCGGGGCTGGTTTCGGTTCGGGTGGCGCCTGCGGCGGCCGAGGCGGCGGTGGATGACGGGGTCTCGGCTACCGGCTCCACACTCCCAGTACAAGCGGATTCCGATGGTGGCTGGGCAGGCCGAATCCTAGCGCCGGTACGGGGAGAGTATCCTGTTGGCGATGGAATACCGCCGCCTTGACGGATGTCGATCCGCCCCTGCACACGCGCGCCGGGGCGGACTGGAGGAATCGTAGTGGGCTTTGTCGAAACCGCCGCCGACCCGTGGGGACGCTCGGTGCTGACCCATGTCGCCTGGAACGTCCTGTGGGTGTCGATCTTCGTCTTCATCACCTTTCTCGTCGCGCACGCGTCCTACGTCATCCTGTCGGCGCACCGGGTCCGCGCCAAGGCCGAGACGGACGCGCTGGAGGCGAAGCACGCCGGCCTTCCGAAGCGGGTCAAGCGGCACTCGTTCATGGCGCGGCTGTTCCACTGGGTGATGGCCGGGTCCATCTTCACCCTGCTCGGAACCGCCTTCTTCCCGATCATGGGGTGGCAGTTCGACTGGGTGGGCATCCACTACACCGCCGGTCTGACGCTGACCGGGGCCATCGTGTTCCACATCTTCCACACCACGTTCTTCCTCGACTTCTGGTCGATCTGGGTGGGCCCGAAGGACATCCCCGAGTTCAAGGCCGAGGTCATGCGCGAGGCGGGTCACGAGGTGCCGGGGCCGCATTCCGCCAAGTATCCGATCGGCAACCGGCTGTACCACCTGGTGCTGACGTTCGTGGGGTGCACGGTGAGCCTGACCGGCATGGTGATGCTGTGGCGCATGGGCACGCCGTTCATCACCCCCAACCCCTACATCCTCCCCGAGGGGGCCTGGGGCTGGATCTACGTCTTCCACGGCATGACCGGCCTGTCCCTGGCCGGGCTGAGCCTCGCCCACATCATCTTCGGCGCGCGCCCGAAGAACTGGTGGCTGACCAAATCGATGCTCATCGGGTCGGTCTCGCGGCGCGAGTACCTGGAGCACCACGAGCCGGCGCGCTGGCCGATCAAGGTCCGGGCGGCGGCCGCGACGGAGAGCGCAGCGCCAGAGACCGGCGACGCCTAGGAACCCGCGGCGAGAAATCCTCGCCGCATTCGGGCGACGCGGAGTATCGCCACGGGCTCCCGGGAACCTGCGCGGCGCAAGCGGGTGCAGATCGCTTGGGGCACGTTGGAGCGGCATTGGGGCGCAGGTGGCGATTCCCGAGCCGGCAGCGCCGGGACCGGCGCAGGGAGGCGAGTACAGAGCCTCGGCGAATCAGCACCAGGAGGCGGACGAACGAAAGCTCGTCCGCCTCGCCAGCAAGTTCGAGATCAGGAAGCGGGCGGGTGATAGCGCCACTGACCGTCCGACTCCCGCACGGTCTGTCCGCCGTTACCGTGCGTCCGCCAGGCCCGCCTCCCCAGCACGTCTTCCGCGATGCGAATCGCCGACAGCGTGGTCGTCGCGGCAAGATCGGCCAGGTACTCGACCAAGGGACGCAGGTCGCCGGCGTCGGCCCACTCCAGGTTCCTGATGTAGTCGTCACGCTGCTCCATCGCGATGACCGGCGGAAACTCGCCGTTGCGGGCGAAGACGTAGGCCATCAGCAGCCGCGCCAAGCGGCCATTCCCGTCCTGGAAGGGATGGATGCGGACGAAGCGATGGTGCAGCCAGGCGGCCTCCACCTCGGCCGGCAGGCCGCGGTCCTCGTGACCGTGGTGCATCTCGAGCAGCCGGTCCATCTCGCTGCGGGTCTGCTCGGGCGGGCAGTACTCGTGGACGATGCCGTCCGGCCGCCGCGGGTTGTTCGGCCGGACCTTGTAGTCGCCGCGAAGCAGGGCTATCGGCACGCGCCGCCCGTCGCGCACGCCCACCGCGTGCTCCTGGTGGCGGGTCAGGAGCTGGTGCCAGCTCTTCATCGTGTGGTGGGACAGCCGGCGGCGGCCGGACGC
Organism: Vicinamibacterales bacterium; assembly: GCA_965206705.1. Taxonomy (GTDB): domain Bacteria; phylum Acidobacteriota; class Vicinamibacteria; order Vicinamibacterales; family UBA8438; genus JAJEEA01. The sequence goes on from CBDBKJ010000006.1 coordinate 1,395,769, forward strand.
GGCCTCGAAGACCAGCTCGACCGCGGCGTGCTGGTCCTCCAACAGGCCCTTCAACGTCCGATCCGACAGGCCGGGCTCGAGGGCATGGGCGGCGCGCACCCCCTCGAAGCCCTCGGCGATCAGTTGCTCCGTCACCCCGCGCCGCAGCGTGTAGAGCCCCTCGATCTGGCCGGTCTCGATGGCGAACGCGCGCGCCCGCTCGCGCAGCCAGAGGTCGAGCAGGGTCCGATCGACGGCCGGGTCCTGGAGCCGGCCGCGGGCGTCATGCCAGCGCCGGACGCGCTCCCGGTAGTGCGACGATCCCCAGGACGCGGCGCCGGTCGGCAGATCGTCGATGGGCTTCCAGACGGCCTCGGGCGGCTTCCCACTTCCCATGCCGCCAGCGTACCACGGCGGTCCTGGCGCCACAACGCGACCGGAAACCGACATTTGGCGCCCGGATTGCAGTCGGCACCGGCCGTGAACTCCAGTCCCGGGTCTTGCTCCAACACGATGGGAACCGCCACCGGCAGCACCGGCTCGCAACGGCCGGGGAACCCGAGCCCGGGGCTCTACGTCAAAGCTAGGGCGGGAGGAACGGTGATAACGGTCGACGCGCTGCGCAAGAGCTACGGCGACCTGGTCGCGGTGGACGGAGTCAGCTTCGCCGCCGGCGAGGGCGGCATCTTCGGGCTGCTCGGGCCCAACGGGGCGGGCAAGTCGACGACCATCGGCTGCATCTCGGGCCTGCTGCAACCGTCGTCGGGACGCATCCACGTGCTCGGCCACGACGTGGTCCTCGACGGGCGGGCGGCGCGGAGGTGCATCGGGGTGGTGCCGCAGGAGCTGGCCCTCTACGACGACCTGAGCGCGGCCGACAACCTCGGCTACTGGGGCGCCGCCTACGGCCTGCGGGGGCCGGAGCTGAAGCGGCGGGTCGGCGAGGTGCTCGAGCTGACCGGCCTCCTCGACCGCGCCCGCGAGCCGGTCAAGCGGTACAGCGGCGGCATGAAGCGGCGCCTGAACTTCGGCTGCGGCATCGTCCACCGGCCGCGCATCCTGCTGCTCGACGAGCCCACCGTGGGGGTGGATCCGCAGAGCCGGGTGCGGCTGCTCGACCTCGTGCGCGAGCAGGTGGCGGCGGGGATCTGCGTCCTCTACACCACGCACTACATGCAAGAGGCGCAGGAGCTGTGCGACCGGCTCGCGATCATGGACCACGGCCGCATTCTCGCGACCGGCACGCTGGCCGAGCTGCGCGCCATGGTCGGCGAGCGCGATCTCCTGAGGCTGACCGGCGCGTTCGATCCCGATCGCACGCGGGGGCCCCTCGAGGCCCTCGGCGACGCCGGCGTGGTGAGCGCCGAGGCCGGGGTGCTCCTGATAGCCGCCGGCTCCGCCTCGCGGCGGCTGCCGGCCATTCTCGAGGCGGTCGCGGGCTCGGGCGGAGAGGTCGCCGAGATCACCCTGAGCCAGCCGAGCCTCGAGAACCTGTTCATCACCCTGACGGGGCGGGAGTTGCGCGAGTGACCGCGCGCTTCATCGCGGCGACCGCCCTCAAGGACGTGCGGCGGCGGCTCGCGGACCCTACCGGACTCCTCATCTGGATGGGGCTGCCGCTCGCCATCGGCGGGCTGATCGTCCTCGTCAGCGGCGGCGGGGGGGGGCTCACCGCGGGGACGACTGCTCGTGGCCGACGAGGACGAGTCGGTCCTGAGCGGCCTGATCGGCGGCGCCGCGGTGCAGGGACCCGTGGCCCAGCTCTTCGACGTCACGCCGGTCGAACGCGACGAGGGCCGGCGCATGATGGACGCCGGCGACGCCAGCGCCCTCGTCATCCTGCCGCCCGGCCTGCAGGAAGCGGTGCTCGGGGAAGGCACGGCGGAGATCGAGCTCGTCACCAATCCGGCCCAGCGCATCCTGCCCGGCATGATCGAGGAGGCGCTCGAGATCGCCGTCCAGGTCGCCTTCCCGACGGCGGCAGCTTCTTCTCCAACGAGGCCGTGGCCGAGCTGAGCACCGCAATCAACACGCGCCTGCAGGAGCTCGAGGACACGCTGTCGCCGCTGGTGCTCACCGTCGAGTACGTCGACCCGCCCGACGCCGACGAGACGGACGCGCCGCAGGGCCTCGCCGACCTCGGCATGATCTTCCTGCCCGGCATGATCTTCATGTCGATCCTGTTCACCGCGCAGGGGATGAGCGGCGACGTCTGGGACGAGAAGCGGCTCGGCACGTTGCGCCGCGCGGCGTCCGCGCCGCCGCCGATGGCCGCGGTCCTCGCCGGCAAGCTCCTCGCGGGCGGGGCGCTCGTCGGCCTCGTTGCGGTGGTCGGGGTGGCGCTGGGCATGGTCCTCCTCGACCTGCCGCCGTTGCACGCCCCCCTCGCGATCCTCTGGATCACGTTCGCGGGCGCGGTGATGCTCAGCTACTTCGTGCTGCTGCAGCTGCTCGCCTCGGGGCAGCAGGCCGGCAACATGCTCTCGAACCTGGTGCTGTTCCCGATCGTGATGCTGGGCGGCTCGTTCTTCCCCTTCGAGGCGATGCCCGCGTGGATGGCCTCGATCGGCGGCTGGACGCCGAACGGCCTCGCCCTCGTGCGCCTCAAGGAGATCGTCGCCGGGCAGCCGGACGCCGGCGGCCTGCTCGCGGCGGCGCTCGGCATCGGCCTTCCCGCCATCGCGGCGTTCGCGCTCTCCGTGCGGCGGCTGCGCGGCGGCTTCCTGGTGAATTGACCATGGGGTGGGACGCCTGCTTCGTCCTGGAGGCCGCGGGCCGGCATCGCGACGTTGTTCGGATGGTGAACTGATCATGTGGCGTGACGCCTGGCTCATCGCGCGGCACGACCTCCGCCGCATGCTCATGGCACGCGAGACGCTGCTGTGGACGTTCGCGATGCCGGTGATCTTCTTCTACTTCCTGGGCACGGTGACCGGAGGTTTCGGGGCGCCGGACCCGGATCGACCCGACCCGATCGCGTTGCGCGGGGCGGACGGGGGCGGCTTCCTCACGGCCGAGCTGACCCGCCGGCTCGAGGAGCAGAACTTCGCGGTGGCGACGCCGGCGTCCGAGGAAGAGGAGGAACGGTACACGCGCCGGCTGACGCTGCCCGAGCCGGCGGCCGGCCATGACGACCTGACCGCCTCGGTCCTCGCCGGGAACCAGGCGGTGCTGACCTTCGACCGCCGCGGCGAGGATCTCAATCGCCAGTACGACCAGCTTCGCGTGGGGCGCGCCGTCTACACGGTGCTGGCCGACCTCGCGGCCGCCTCGGTCCTCGACGGCGGCGCGTCTCCGGAGGCGTTCGCGGCCCTCGAGGCGGCGCCGCGCACGGTCACCCTGCAGGTCAGCTCCGCGGGCCGGCGGGAAGACCCGCCGATCGGCTACTCGCAGGCCATCCCCGGCACGATGGTCATGTTCACGATGCTCGTGCTCCTGTCCAGCGGTGGGGTCCAGCTCGTGATCGAGCGGAAGCAGGGCCTGCTGCGCCGGCTCGCGTCGACCCCGGTCCGGCGGGCCTCCATCGTGGCCGGCAAGTGGGCGGCGCGGATGGCGCTTGGCGTGGTGCAGATCGGCTCCGCGATGCTCATTGGCCGCGTCCTGTTCGGGATGGACTGGGGCCCCGCGGTCGTCATGGTGGGGGTCACCCTGTTCGCGTGGGCCGGGCTCAACGCCTCTCTCGCCCTCCTCCTCGGCAACCTCGCCCGCAGCGAAGGGCAGATGGCCGGCATCGGCGTCCTGGCCACGATGGCGCTGGCCGCGCTGGGGGGCTGCTGGTGGCCGATCGAGATCACCCCCGCGTGGATGCAGTCGCTCGCCCTCTGGCTGCCCACCGGGTGGACCATGGACGCGCTCCACAAGCTGGTGAACTTCGGCTACGGCCCCGCCGCCGCCCTGCCCCACGCGGCCGCCCTCGCCACCGCCGCGCTCGTCAGCGCCGCCGCCGCGGCGCGGACGTTCCGTTATCACTGAGCGGCGCCGAATCGGCCGTCTCGCGATTCCGCCCGACGCGTCGCGATTTTCGCTTCAAGTTTGATCACGGTGCGCGGTCATATCCGGCCAAGTGTTGGTCGTGCGACCAGATGCTGACGCGGCGAGCGGGATGCTGCACGCAAGTGCGTTCCCACGCCTTGATGATGGAGAGATCACCCAGGCCGGCACCGCGCATGGCGGACTCCGGGAAACCGTCCAACCACTCTCGCAACTCTCGATCATCCGGCAACCGAATCGGAGTCCAGGGCGCCTGTCCTGCCAGCGCCTCCCGTACCCGATCTCTGAACACTTCTGCAGAGCGCCGGCGCTGCCGCCCATCGGCGATCTGGGCGATGTGGTTGCCGGCCTCGAAGACGGCGGCTATCGGCAGCAGGAGGTTGGTGCCGGCTTCAATCAAGTCCGCGAATCGCGAAAGATCGGCGTCGCGATCCTGATTGAACCCGGGAACGTCGAGTACGTTCAGGAATACGCTGGTGTCGACGATGACGATGCCAGGCAGCGCGTTCAAGGGCAGAGCCGTCAGCCCGCTTGTGTCCGAAGTTCGTTCAGCCAGGCGCGGGCGCGCTCTTTCCGCTGATCCGGGCCGGGATACTCCTGCACGAAGCGTTCGATGATTCGCCGTGTCATCAGATGACCGACCGATCCCTGGGCGATGAGCTCGGGGTAGTCCGGAAGATCCATCAGACGAATCAGCCGGCTCGACCCATCGTCGCCGCTTCGGTAGCAGAACACCACGTGCGGCACGGCGTCGTCCGGCAGGGCGTCCAGCAAGGCGGGATTGTGACTGCTGATGAGCACGCGAAGATTCCGTGTCTTCGCGAGATGGGATATGTGGTCGAGCAGCCGTTCGGCACGGCTCGGATGTACGCCGTTGTCGATTTCCTCGATCACGACCAGGCGATCCCTCGCCGACAGGATCGCGGCCGCGACCGCTAGCACCCGGAGCGTCCCGTCCGACAACAGAGTGGCGTCATAGGTCGTGCTTCGTCCACCGAACGTCTCGGTCAGCGTGACCATGACTTCGCCGCGCGGTGTTTCGATGAAATCGATCTCCTCGATGTCCTGCTCCGGTAGTGCTCGTACGAATTCCAGCAGGTCGTCCTTGGTTTCTTCAGTCTGGCACAGGTTGTACAGCACGCCGGAAAGGTTCGCGCCGCTCCCGGTCAAGCGCTGTTCGGTCTTGAAGCTGTAGTTCCGCATGAGCGACGGGCGCGGATCGAGCCAAGTGATTGAGGAAAGCTCCTGGTGAAATCGGCGCGTCGTGGCAGGAATCTGCGTCTGCGCCTTGGTATGCCCGCCATAGAACCTCGCCGAACCCATGAGTTGACACAACACCGCCATCTGGTCGCTGCAAGCGACTTGCGGCTTCCTGCCGCCACGCGCGAAGTTGTTGTAGGCGACGAACATATCGCCCAAGGCTCCCTGGGAAGGTGTGACGACTTCGAAGAGCGGAACGACTGAGGCGGGTCCGGTCAGCCGTTCGTCCGCGATGTGGAGCTCGTCGTCGGCCCGCACTTCGAGCGTGATCGAGTAGTCGTCCCAATCCGACGTGGCGGTTCGGCAGGCGAGCGAGAAGGCACGCTCCGGCCGGAATCCGAGATCGCTCACGTTGCCGCGGATCGCGTGCTCCTTCTCCTGCAACGCGTGGCGGATCGACGCGAGCCTGTTGCCGGCCGCGACCCAGGACAACAGGCGCAACGCCTCGATGGCGTTGCTCTTGCCCGCCGCATTCGCCCCGATCAGGACCGTCAGCGGCGCCAGTTTCAGCGTTGCTTCGCGGTAGCTCTTGAAGTTGATGATCGAGAAGCTGGACAACATCGACGTTCCTCTTGGAGTGCGAGACATCGCGCCCGCTCTCTACTCTACCCCGTCGACAGCGCATCGAATAGACGTGATTCTGCCGTCATCCCTCCGGATTGATTCGACGACCACGCCGAACGTATAGGATCAGAAGCGGATGTCGCTGACGCACTCCATCGCGGAGAGACGTAATCCATGAGCCCGGCCGGACCGCCGTCCCGCGGGGACGGCCCGCGCACGCCCCGGGCACGCCAGGTGGTCGATGCAGCGTGGTTCCGGCACGGCGTCACCGCCGCCATCGTCACCAACGCCGTCATCATCGGCCTCGACACGTCCGTCGCTCTCTCCGTCCGCTTCGGAGAAGGCTTCGCGCTTGCGAGCCAGACATTCCTCGCCGTCTTCGTCGTCGAGGCGCTGATCAAGATGGTCGCGGTGTGGCCGCGGCTCCGGGACTACTTCGCCGACGGCTGGAACGTCTTCGACTTCACGGTCATCGCGATCAGCCTGCTGCCGAGCACCGGAGAGCTGGCGACCGTCGCCCGGCTCGCCCGCCTGTTCCGGGTGCTGCGGCTCGTGTCGGTGCTGCCGGAGCTGCGGCTCATCGTCGCCACGCTGATCCGCTCGGTGCCCGGGATGTTCAACGTGCTCGCGCTGATGTCGATCGTCTTCTACGTCTACGGCGTGGCCGGCTACCACCTGTTCCGCGACGTCGACCCGACGCACTGGCGCACCCTCGGCATCTCGCTCCTGTCGCTGTTCCGCATCGTCACCCTCGAGGACTGGACCGACATCATGTACGCGGCCCTCGACCACCACTGGTGGGCCCGGGCGTACTTCGTGAGCTTCGTGGTGGTGGGGACGTTCGTCGTCATCAACCTGTTCATCGCGGTGGTGATCAACAGCCTGGACGAGGCGAAGCAGGACCGGCTGCGGGAGCTCGCGGCGCCCCCGACCCACGCCGAGCTGCTGGCGGAGCTGTCCCGGACGAGAGATACGCTGGCGCGCCTGCAGGAGCGGCTGGAACGCGGGCCGAACGGGTAAGGACAGCGACCGATTTGAGGGTTGCCCACTACACCCGGATGAGCCGGTCTTCTGCGGCTTGGCGCGCCTGGCACGCGGCAAGGTAGCTTCCGTCAGCGTCCCAATCCGGCGGCCGCCGACCGGCGAGAGGCCCGAGACGGCCAGACAGCCCCCCCGTCGCGCGCCGCCGGACGGACGCCTCGCCGACCCTCAAGCCGGACGGAGTCTCCTTGGGGGCTTTACTCCCTCGGCCCGTAGTCCCGGCTGAACCCGTTGCGGCTGTTGGTAACGGTGAACGACCCGTCCCGCCGGGCCGAGATCCGGATCCAGTGCGACTGGCCCATGTGGACGGTCCGGCCGTCGGGCATCTCGACGCCCTCGTCCAGGTTGGCGATGAACTCCTCGGGCGCGTTGCCGTCACCGGCGGGGATGGCGTAGTGGTTCTGCCAGATGTCCGGGGGCTCCGGCGCCGCGCGGAGGATCTCGAACGTCTGGGCGGCGCCGCCCTTGCGGGCGCCGTTGTTCATGACCGCGGCCCGCGGGGCGATGGCGTGGGCCAGCGCCTCCGAGCCGGACGTCTCCGAGCCGTGGTGCGACACCAGGTAGAGGTCGACGGCGCCGATCCGGTTGTCCGGGCACATCAGCGCGTGCTCGCGGTTCCAGTTCAGGTCGCCCATGATGACGGTGCGGAACCGGCCGAAACCGACGAAGGTGCTGACCGACTGATCGTCCTCGGCGTTGCCCGAGCGGCTGGTGATGTCCTCACCCTGAAACGCAAAGCCGTCGCAGAACGGATTGGCGCTCCCCGCACCCGGCAGCGGCGCGTCGAGCTCGGCGCCGCCCGACGCGATGATGCGAACGTCGAGGCCGTCGACCGGCACCCGGTCGCCCGGCGCGGCCACGAGATGCTCGGCACCCTGCCGCAGATCCGCGTACTGCGCGAAGGCGGCCAGCGCGCGCTCGCCCTCGTCGACGGTGGTTCCGTGGTCGATGAAGTGTCGAATCGGCAGCCGTTCCGCGAGCTGGAGGGCGCCGCCCATGTGGTCGCCGTGGAAGTGGGTGACGACCAGATGGTCGATCCCGGTCGCGCCGGCATCGGCCGCGGCGGCCGCGATGCGGTCCGCGTCACGCCCGTCGAAGCCGGGCCACCCGGTGTCGACGAGCAGCGACTCGCCCGACGGGGCCACGAAGAGCGTCGCCTCGCCCCCTTCCACGTCGACGAGGTAGATCTCCAGCGTGTCGTCCGGGTCCTGGGCCGGCGCCGCCGAGGCAACCGCGAGGCAGAGACAGAGCGCGAGACCCGTCGACAACGTTCCGGCAAGTCGCATGGCGTTGCTCCTGTGAAATGTGCGGACCGGGAATCGCGGCCCCGCGGCTCCGCTTTCCTCCCCCGACCCTCCAAGGCTCCGCGCCCACGCCGCGGGCCTCCGGTCGACGACGAGCGGGCCATCCCGCCGCTTGCGAACGCCCGACGCCGACCCCATCGCGTTCGCGAAGACCGACCGTGAGGAGTCCAGAAGCGCATTATCCCCCATCGCCTGAGGGCCGGTCACGGGAACGCCAAGTGTGTCAGAATCGAGGCGCCAGCGTTCAACGGAGGTGATGATGCGGTTCACCTTGGGTCTCCTTGCCGTCCTGTTCGCTCCGTCCTCCCTCTTCGCTCAGCAAGACGTCGTTCGAGGATGCGTCACGCTGCACGCGCAGGGCGTGGTCCTGCGCGCGCTCGACGCCGGCCGCCAGCACTTCGACAGTCAGAATCTCGTCGACGGCGGCGAGGGTCTCCTGCTGTTGGCCGACGACGACCTGTTGGACGAGATCGTCCTCCGCGAGGGGCAGGAAATCGAGGTAACCGGCCGCATCAACCCGACCCCGCCCCGGGCGATTGCCGAGCCGCCCATTCTGCCGCCCCCGGGCGGCGGCAACTTTCGCGGCGCGGGAAGGCCAGTCGACCCTCGAGGGGGGAGGCCGTTCAACCCTGGAGTATCGATTCGAAGGGGGCGGCGCGGCCCGGCTGTCGAGAACGTGATCGCGGTCGAGGACTACAGGGCCCTCCGACCGGAGTGCCGCCGGTCCGATCGCTTCTGACCTGGACACCTTGCGCCAGACGCTCCACGCGATGACCGCCGAGAAGCAATCCGTCGCCGCGGCCGACGACCGCATCAACCGCCTCGTCCTCGACGCCCATCCCGATGCGCAGGCGGTCTACCGCTTCGGCACGTGGGGCACCGCATCCGAACGCCCGGAAAGCGACGTCGATGTTGCCGTGCTCCTGCCGCACGGCGCGGCGATGCGCGTGGACCGGTGGCAGTGGCACCTGCTCGCCGTCGAGATCGCGGGCGCGGTGCGCGCGGAGCACGCGGACCTGATCAATCTGCGGCGTGCCGACACCTCGTTCCAGGCCGAGATCCTGCGCACCGGACGCCTGACCTGCTGCAGTGACGATGACGCGCGGCTGGGGTTCGAGGCGCTCGTGCTGTCGATGTACCAGAAGCTGAACGCGGAGCGCGCCGGCATCCGGGCGGCCATCGTCGGGAGCGGACGGGGGCCAACGCGATGACCGACGTTCTGATTGCAGCGGGAGAGACGGGTCCCGCGTCGACCCGCCGTGCTGCTACACTGTCGGTATGCGTTGCGCCCCCGGGATGGTCGTTGGCGGTCGAATCGAGTTCGTGGGAACCTTGCCGGAGGGCGCATCGGTAGCCGTGCTGGCGCTCGACAGTGACGGAACGTTCGAGGCCGACGCGGAAACGGAGGAGAGGCTCCTGCGGGCAATCGCCCAGTGCAACGAGGGCCGGACCACGCCGATGGCCGACGTCCTTTCCGAACTACCCAGTCGCGAGTGAATCGTCCACTCGGCTGCAACCTCCGGTTCCTCGTGCGGTCGCCTGCAGAGTCGCGACCTCCTGCTTGGAGCAGACTACCGCCGGCGGCGGCCCGCGACGAACAGGACCGTGTTCACCAGGCAGCGCCAGACGAACAGGACGCTGGTCGAGACGAGGAACAGGATGGAGGTGGTCAGGGCGTCGACGGTCACGAGCCACCGGCTGAACCCGGACCAGAGCGGGACCACCGACAGCCCGCCGATGACGAACGCCGTCCACTCGATGCCGGTCATGGCCAATGGCGCCGGATCGGCCACCGCGTTGAGACCGAACATCGCGCCGAACACGACGCCCGCATCGGCCAGAGTGTCCGCGCGGAACACGACCCACAGACAGAGCACCGTCAGCAGCACGTAGCCGTGCCGTAGCGGGGCCGGCCAGCGGGCGAGGCGCGCGGCGAAACCGGCCTGCTCGATCGCCACCATCGCCCCGTGGAGCAGTCCCCAGGTCAGGACGGTCCATCCGGGGCCGTGCCAGAGGCCGATGCCCAGAAACAGCAGCAGGATGCGCCCGGCGCGGGCGAGGGGCCGGCCGCCGGAGGGGTCGAGCGACAGGTCGAGATAGTCGCGGAACCAGTCGAAGAGGGTGACGAACCAGCGGCGCCAGAACGCGGTCACCGAGTCGGCCCCGTACGGCCAGCGGAAGTTCTCGGTCAGCCGGAACCCGAACATCCGCGCGAACCCGATCGCCATGTCGGCATAGCCGGACAGGCTGAAGTAGACCTGCAGACCGAAGCACGCGACGCCGAACCACGCGTGCAGCGGGCCGAGCGCGCCGGCCGGCAGCGCGAACGCGGTGTCCGCCGGCCCGGCCAGGGCGGCGGCGAGGAACGCCACCTTCCAGAATCCGACCAACCACCGCCTGACCCCATAGGCGAACGCGGCCATCGTGGCCCGCCGCTCGATGAGCTGCGCCGCGACGTCGCGATACCGCGCCAGCGGCCCCGCGCACAGCAGGGGAAAGCAGAGCAGATACGCCGCGGCGGTGATGGGGTTGCCCTGGGCGGGCGCCTCGCCCCGGTGCACGTCGACCACGTAGGAGACCGCGTTGCAGACGACAAACGACAGGCCCAGGGGCACCAGCAGCTGGGGAACGGCGAATGCCGGGTCGCTGACCACGGGCGCCAGCGGCACCGCGTACTTGAAGACCCCGAACAGCACCGCGCTGCCGGTGACGGCCACGGTGACGAGCGCCTCCGGAAGCAGGCTGGGCCGGCCGGATGCCCGTACAGCGCGCTGCGCCCACGCCGTCGCCAGCCCTGCCAGCCAGGCGACCAGCGCCACGCCCGCGAGCCACTCGACGAACGGCCCGGCCCCGCAGGCAAGGAACGCCAAGCTCCCGGCCAGCAGGACGGGATTGGCGAGGACGAAGCGGCGACCGCCCTCCTTCCAGCGCCGCGGCGTGAGGGCCACCGCGAGAAAGAAGAACCCCAGCACGGACGGGAAAAACCGGAGCAGGAAGATCGAGTCGGTGAACAGCACGGAAACGCAGCCGGTAAACGCGATCGCCGCCGGCCCGCGAGACAGGCGCGCCGCGGGACGACGGTGGAACGCCGAATCCTATCAGGTCGACGCCGGCCCGGGAGCCCGCGGCAGGAGTCCCGTGGTTCGCAGCGAGTTCCAGGGATGGTGCGCGAACCGCCCGTCGTGGTAGTGTCCGGTCACGCGGCGTGAACGCCGGAGGGAGGCAGCATGACACGACAGCATCGTTCGTGGGGACCGGCCACATGGCTGGCCGTCGTTTTCCTGATCGCCCCGGGCCTGGCCGCCGAGAGCGCAGCCCAGGAGGGCCGCGCCGCGATGCTCGCCCGCGCGGCGGAGGCGGAGCTCGACACCGAGTACGAGGCCCCGCCCGGCGACCCGCTGTGGCACCACACCGCCGGCTTCGCCAAGACCCTGTGCTCGGCTGTCTTCGTCACCGGCCTCGACCCGGCGTTCGCAGCCGAGAACGTGGGATTCTTCAGCAGCCCCTACGAGCACCGCGCGCACGTCACCGCGACGGAGGTGGACCGGGACGGGCGCCGGGTGCACCTGACCCTGCCCGACGGCGTGGTGCGGACGGCGAAGTTCAACGGAGACCACGGCTGCGTCACGCTGCCGATCGACACCGAAGACGTGTTCTTCGAGCCGGTGGACATCCCCAGCACCCTGCCGGACCCCTGGACGCAGATGTGGCCGATGGGCGACGCGGTGCCCGCCGTGCCGCTGGCGGAGGGTGTCGACGGCGCGAAGGTGGCGCAGGCGGTGGACGCCGCGTTCGAGCCGGCAGAGGGGATGACCGCGGCGTTCGTGGTGACCCACCGGGGACGCATCATCGGCGAGCGCTACGGCGACGGCATCACCCTGCACACGCCGCTCGAGAGCTGGTCGATGGGCAAGAGCCTGACCGCGACCCTGATGGGGGTCCTGATTCAGCAGGGCGTCTACGACCTGTGGCAACCGGCCCCGGTGCCCGAGTGGCAGACGGAGGGCGATCCGCGCCAGCAGATTCGCATCGCCGATATCCTGCGCATGTCGAGCGGCGTGCGGTTCCGCGGCGTCGCCGACCCGGACCTCGATCCGGCCCTCGGCTATCCCGATCACCTCTACGTTTACACCGGCACCGTCAACTCGTTCGAGTGGGCGGCCACCCGCCCGCCGCAATGGCCGCCGAACACCATCGGCCGCTACCGGAACTCGGACCCGGTGCTGACCAACTATCTCGTCCGGCTCGGCGTCGAGGGCCGTGGCGACGAGTACCTCTCGTTCCCGCAGCGCGAGCTGTTCGACAGGATCGGCATCCGGGGCATGGTGCTCGAGACCGACCCCCACGGGAACTACCTCCTGCAGGGGTACGAGCTCGCCCCCGCCCGCGACTGGGCCCGGCTCGGCAACCTGTACCTGCAGGACGGCGTCTGGAACGGCGAGCGGATTCTGCCGGAGGGCTACGCCGAGTTCGTCAGCACCATCGCGCCCGCGTGGGAGGCGGACGGCAGGCCCATCTACGGCGGCTTCTTCTGGATCAACACCACCGGCACGTTCCCGGTGCCGCGCGAGGCTTACTACATGTCCGGCGCCGGCGGGCAGACCACGCTGATCGTCCCCTCGCACGATCTCGTCGTCGTGCGTCAGGGCCACTATGCCGGCGCCCGCGCGGGCGGCCAGGCGCTGCGCAACGCCCTGGCCCTCCTGATGGAGGCGATACCCGCGAGCGAGTAGGCGGGGTCCGGGCGTACGGAGGAGGGTGACGAGTTCACCCGCGAAGACTCGATCCACCGCGCCAAGCCCGGTGGATCGGGCCGCCGGACCCCGGAGTCAGAAGCGCAGCAGCCGGTTGAGCTTGACGATGAGCCCGCGGTTCTCGGTCCACGGGAGCCGTTGCGGGCCCAGGGTCAGCCGCTCCTCGTTGTAGACGACGAAGAGCTCACTGCCTGGGGAGTACTCCCACCGCAGGCGGAGGTTGGTGCTGACCGCGTCGGTGCTGGAGTTGTACTGCACCAGGGCGCTGACGAACGCGAGGGGCGTCAGGCTGTAGACGGTCCGCGCGGTGACGAGGTGCGTCGTGAAGCGGCCCTGGGGCAGCTCGATCCGGTTGATGGAGACTATCGGCTCGATCGACAGACGGGGGGTCACCTCGAACCGGGGGCCGCCGAAGGCGTTGCCGAACCCCAGGTTCACGCTGGTCCTGGTACCGCCGTAGAAGCTGCCGTGCTGCACCGACAGCCGGCCCGACAGGCGCCGCGGCTGCCCCAGCGAGTAGCCCACCTCGATGTCCTCGAAGCGATAGCCGTCCACCGGGATGGTGACGTCGGGGGCGATTGGAAACGGGTATTCCAGGAACTCGTAGTTGTCCGTGTAGGTGACGTCGAACTGGTCGCTGTTCTCGAAGTCGATCGCGAAGCGGCCCAGGGCCTGCCGGGTCTCCAGCACGCGGTCGCGATCCGCGATGTAGTCGAAGTGTCCTTCGAAGAAGAACTTGCGGACCGCGGGGAGTGACCGCGGGCGCGGGCTGAAGCGGAACAGCCCGAAGCTGCGTTCGAACGCCTCGCGCCGCAGAAGCCCATCTCGGGGTTGAAGTCGGCGCCGACGGCGAGCCGCTCCATCTGCACGCCATAGCGGTCCCCGGTGTAGTCGAGCTGGGCCCGGTAGCTGATATCGTCGTCGCCCCGACCCGGGGTGCGCGTCTCGGCCCAGTAGGTGCTGAGGTTTAGATTCTCGTAGAAGGAGAAGAGGCCGTCGACGCCGTAGGCCTCGTTGGACCCGTCGCCGTGCTGCGACACCGAGCGGCCGGTGAACAGGGCGCCGACGCTGCTGCGCCGCAGCAGGTTGCGCCGCAGCCGCACGACCGAGAAGTTGGTGGCCTCCGCACCGGCGGCGGGAGTCTCGGCGGTCTGTATGTTCAGCATCCCCACGCTGAACGGGCCGATGCGGCCGGTGAGCCGGCCGCCAGCGTCGATCGGCACCTCGAACCCCTGGTTCAACCCTATCTGCCGGCTGTAGAACAGGATCGGCGTGTTGCTGATGCCCGCGAACTGGCCCGCCCCGGCCTCGCCGCCGAAGGCGAAGATGCCCTGGTTCTCGAGGAAGAACTCGCGCTTCTCGGGGAAGTAGAGGCTGAACCGGGTGAGGTTGATCTGCTGCTCGTCGGCCTCGACCTGCGCGAAGTCGGTGTTCACGGTCAGATCCGCCACCAGGTTCTGGGTGACGCCGTACTTGACGTCGAGCCCCGCGTCCGGGGCCGCGTCGTAGGCGATCGCCGGGTCCGTCGTGCGAACGCCGTTCAGCTCTCCCGTGGCGTACGGCTTGACCTCGAGATTGAGACCGCCGCTCGGCGCCTCGAGACCGACCAGGGTCGCCGCCTGCGAGACCTGCATGATGGCGCCGAAGCCCCACGAGGCGGGGAGCGGCACCAGCGTCGAGTACTCGTTCTTCCAGGCCACGCGCCGCTCGACGTTGAAGCCCCAGGTCTGCGCCCGGCCGGGCCGGTAACGCAGCGACCTGAACGGGATCTCCGCCTCGAACGTCCAGCCGCCCGCGAACCGGCCGGTGCGAACGTTCCAGACCGGGTTCCAGTCGCCGTTCCAGGCGCGTTCGTCGGTGATCTGACCGTCCATCCGGCCCCCGAGGGGGTTGACGACGAGCTCGACGGCGTTGCGGCGGTCGTAGAAGGTGTCGAGGAGAATCCCGACGTACTCGCCCAGCCACCGCTGGGGGCCTCGCCAAGCCGGCGGGGCCAGCGGCGGGCGAACCCCCGCTGGGGGCCTCGCCGGGGTCGACCGCCCCGGCCTGCGGTTCGACCCGTTCTTCGGGCAGCGGAGCCCCTGGCAGGAATGCGTTCCCGGCCACACCCGCGGGCTCCCCGGCCCCCCCGGCCCGGCGCACGGCCGCGGCCCGGTTGCGGAGCGCGGTCACCATCGCGTCGACGATGCGGTCCTGCAGGGAGAAGAGGTCGTCGAGGGAGCCCTCGACGCGCGCCGTCCCGACCTCAGCCCCGGTCTCGGGATCGATCAGCCGCGCGACCATGCGCAGCTGGCCGCCAACGCGTTCATAGTCGCCCCGGATCAGCCACCGTGCCCCCGTCGCGCGGGCCGCCTCGAATAGCGCCGCCGCGTCGCCGGTCCGGCGGTCGGCCCTCGGGTAGACCGCCCCGACCGCGACAACATCGAGACTCACCAGCGCGGGCAACGCCGAGCGCAGCGTCTCGACCACCCCCTCGCCGATCCACGGATCGGCGCCGTCGCCGCCCAGGGCGACGAACGGCGCCACCGCCACGATCCCGCTCCGGTCTGCGGGCGCCCCCGACTGGCCCGCCGTTGCGGACGTCGCGAAAAGCGCAACGACCACGAGGCCGACACTGGCCGCCGCGAGGCTCCCTCGCGTGCGCGCCTGCGTGCTGCGCCGCCCCTGCCCAGGACTCCTCCGCCATTGGCCGAACCGCAACGATGAGCGACTCAAGAGGTTCGTTTCCTGACGTTGATCGGGTTGTCGGCGGCCGGGAAGGTGCCTGTTGGCATCCGGGATTTCATCCTATTGGTATCGGGAACTCACGGTGAACGGCGGAGTCTGGCTTTTGCCACAACTCCCCTGATTGTGTCCGACATGGTCCACCACCGGCTCCCGGCCACATCGCGGACGACGGCAACTACATCGAGCACTTCGTCCGGCGGCTGTGTCGGCGTCCATCTCCCGTCGTAGCGGCTCGCGGGGGGACTGCGCAAATCTCGCGGCCGGCGACGTTCACGTGAGCGTACGGGCGGCGCGGACGATCCGGGCTGTCCCGAAATCCCATCCGGCGGCTTGTTCCGACAGGTAGCGCTGCGTCGCCGCATCCACGTCAGCCGCCTCGCCCTCGTCGAAGTACGCCAGCGCCTTCACCGCCTCCAGCGGCGGAAAACGGTTCCCGTAGAGCGCCGTGGCGGCGCCCAGTCCCTCTTCGAGCGGTACGCCGGAGCGCAGGATCGCGGCGAGATCGAGGTAGTCCTCGCGGCCACCCGCTGCAGAAGCACCTCGAGCTTGGCGCCGAACAGGTCCAGCAGCGACGCAACCCGCAGCACGCCGTCATCGGTCTGCTCGGGGTCTCCCACGCGGCCGGTATCGATGCCGCCGAAGAACGAGCTTGACGGGATGCGGCCGGTCGGCCCACGTCGTCGACACGGTCAACGTCTCGGGCTCTCGTTGCAGTATCTCGGCGCCGGCGACGAAGGACAGCTCGAACAACGCGTCGGCGTCGAGGGATTCCGACGAGAAGAAGTCGAAGTCGACCGAGGACCGGTGTCCCAGCCGCAACGCGAGCGCCGTGCCGCCGTACAGGACGAACGGCTCCGGAATGCCGGCGAGCGCCGGCCAAAGCGCGCGTTGCGCATCCGGAAGCACGTCGAGGATCGGCGTGAACGTCATCGGGGCAGGCGCCGAGCCGGCAGGTTCAGGGCGGGGTCGAGACCAAGACGGCGGCGCCAGAAGCGCCACGACCGGCCATTGAACACCCCCACCGGGGGATCGCACAACACGCGCCGCATTTCGGCCGCGGAGACCCGCGCCAACAACCAGCGGACATCGACGGCGGTGCCGAGCGTCATCATCTGGGCCAGCAGGAGCCGCCGGTCCGCAAGCGTACCCTCCACCGGTTGCCACCAGACGTACTTCCGCGCCATGGCCGCGCTCCGCGCGTCGCCGGTCAGTCGATCCATGGCTCGTCGTCTCGGCCGCCGGCACCGCCTTCGTTCCACGCGAAGTGGGAGCGAGTCGGCCGGCCCGGCTGACTGAGGAGCACCGCCGTCAGAGAATGGTCTCCCACGCGGGAAGCCGTCCGGCGGCCGGACTGCTAACATCCTGGTCGGCCGGCCCGAGCTCGCGCAAGTCGCTGGCATCATCGAGACGTGTCACGGGTGCGGGGAAGCCGAACACGGCGCCGGTCGTCCATCGACGGCGTCATCGAGGCGTGTCACGGGTGCGGGGAAGCCGAACGCAGCGCCGGTCCGTCCAATCGACGACGTCATCGAAGCGTGTCACTGGCGCAGAAGCCGAACGCGACGCCGATTCGTCCATCGACGACGTCACCGTACGGGGGCGGCTGGCCGGCCGAAGGACTCGACATGATCGCCGGGCTGGAGGCACTTCGAGAGGAAGACATGACATGACACGAGACCTGACGTTGCCGAGTCGACGGCGGTTCCTGCAGACCGCCGGCGGGTTCACGGCGATGGCCGCGGCCTTGGGAGGCCGCCCGACCGAGGCGGTCCGCGCCCAGGCGCCGGCCCTGCGGATACGCGCCGTCGACGCCTACCCGATCTACATCAACCAGCGCTCGGACGGACTCCTCGACGCGCCGGTGTTCTCGTCCGACGACGATCCCCGTCGCTGGCGCTGGGGCGGCCCGTTCGAGCAGCTTCCGTCCGCGATCATCGCGATCATCAAGACCGATCAGGGGGTGACCGGCTTCGGCATGGGGGCGGGCGGCAGCGCCGCCGTCGAGATCATCGACGGGCACCTGAAGCACCTGCTGATGGACGCCGACCCCCTCAACGTGGAGCAGCTCTGGGACCAGATGTACCAGTCGGCCATCTTCTACGGGCGGCGCGGCCTGTTCGCGATGGCCCTCAGCGCGGTGGACAATGCGCTCTGGGACATCGCGGGCAAGCACGCCGGACAGCCGGTGCACGAGCTGCTCGGCGGCGCCCCCCGCGACCGCATCGCCCTCTACCAGACCGGCGGCGACGTCGCGGCGGGCGTCGCCGCGGGCGTCCGCAACTTCAAGCGCAGCCTGCCCGTGAACCCCGCGACGCCACCGGCGGCCCTCGACCGGACCATCGCCTCGGTGCTCGAAGCCCGCGACGTCCTGGGACCGGACGGCAACCTGATGACCGACTGCGTCTCGCGCAACGGGACCGTGGACTGGGCGGTGGGCCTGGCGGAGCGGCTGCGGCCGGCCGGGCTGTACTTCATGGAGGAAATGCTCTCGCCCGACGACGTATTCGGCTACGCCGAGCTGGTGCGCCGCATCGGGGGCGGCGGCCCCGGATGGACCCGGGTCGCGTGCGGCGAGCACGAGTACACCGAGCATGGCTTCGACGTGCTGGTGAGACTCGGCTCGGCCGAGATCCTCCAGCCGGACATCACCTGGTGCGGCGGCACCACCGCGGGGCGGCGCATCTCGCGGCTCGTCGAGGCGGCCGGACTCGAGATCATCCCGCACCGCGGCGGCAGCTCCTGGGGGTTCCCAATCGCGCTGATCTCCCCGAGCTGCACCATGGCCGAGAGCTTCCCCGCCGGATCGGCGATTCTCGACGCGATGTCGACGCCGGTCGAGAACGGCGAGGTCCTCGCGCCCACCACCCCCGGCTTCGGAACGACCCTGACCGAGGAGATGGTGCTCGATCACCGGCTGGCGGGGCGGACCGTTGTATAGTGGGGTGTTATTCCAACAGCGAATGGACGGAGGCATTTCATGAGACGAATTACGGTTCTGGTTGCGCTGATCGCGGTCGGCTTCGCGGTGGCGATCTCCCGCCCGGTGGCGCAGGGCAACGTCGCCGAAATCGAGCAGGTCAAGGACAACCTGTACGTGATCATCGGCGGGGGCGGGAACACCGGGGCGCTCGTCACCGGCGAAGGGGTCGTGCTCGTGGACACGAAGAACCCCGGGTGGGGCGAGGCCATTCTCGACAAGGTCCGGACGGTGACCGACGAGCCGGTCACGATGATCATCAACACCCACACCCACGGCGACCACGTCGGTAGCAACATCGACTTCGCGCAGCCGGTCGAGGTGGTGGCCCACGTCAACACCAAGTCCAACATGGAACGCATGCCGGCTTTCCAGTCCGCCAGCGGCCAGCAGTACCTGCCCGGCCAGACCTACGAAGATCGGCTGACCCTGCTCGACGGCGACAACCAGATCGACCTCTACCACTTCGGCCCCGGCCACACCAGCGGCGACTCCATCGTGGTGTTCCCGGCCCTGGGCGTCGCCCACACCGGCGACCTGTTCGCGTGGAAGGGCGTGCCCTACATCGACGTCGCCAACGGCGGCAGCGGGATCAACTACGGGAAGACAGTGCTCGCCGCGGCCGACGGCATCGAGGGCGTCGACACGGTGATTCCCGGGCACAGCCCGGTGATGGGTTGGGCCGACCTCCGCGAGTTCGGCGAGTTCAACCGCGACTTCCTCGCGGCCGTCGAAGCGGGCAAGGCGGCCGGCCAGTCGGCGGCCGAGACCGCAGCCTCGCTCGACCTTCCGGAGGTCTACGCGAACTACGCGATGAGCCGGGGCACCCTGACCAGCGCGCAGGACAACGCCGAGAAGATCTACGCCGAGCTCGATTGACCCGCCCGGCGGAATCCACCCGCCGGACGGGACCGCGCCGGGAGCTTGTTTCTCGACGGGCTCCCGGCCCCGCCCGGCACGCCGCAGGCATCCTCCCGGAACGATCGGCGGCGGTCGGCGTGCACGGACACCGTCGGTTCCATGGGCATTCAGGTCGCCATCAACCACCGGACGAGCTACGAGTACGACCGGCGCGTCGTCCTGTCGCCGCATACGATCCGTTTGCGTCCGGCGCCGCACTGCCGCACCACCGTCAAAAGCTATTCGCTCCGCATCGACCCGCCCGACCACTTCCTCAACTGGCAGCAGGACCCGCACGGCAACCATCTGGCCCGTGCGGTCTTTCGCACCCCGGCGCGCCGGCTTCGGGTCGAGGTGGATCTGGTCGCCGAGATGACGGTGATCAACCCGTTCGACTTCTTTCTCGAGGACTCGGCCGAGACCTTCCCCTTCGAGTACGAACCGTGGCTGGCCAGAGACCTGCGTCCCTATCTCGAGACGGAGCCGCTGGGACCCGAGCTGCGGAAGTTCCTGGCCGGCATCGACACCCGACGGCGGCGCACCGTGGATTTCCTGGTCCCGCTGAACCAGCAGATCGAACGGCGTATCGACTATGTGATCCGGATGGAGCCGGGCATCCAGACCTGCGAGGACACCCTCGCGCGGGACAGCGGCTCGTGCCGGGACAGCGCCTGGCTCCTCGTCCAGATTCTGCGGCAGATGGGGCTGGCCGCCCGGTTCGTCTCGGGCTACCTGATTCAGCTCGTCCCCGACGTCAAGCCCCTCGACGGACCCGCCGGTCCGCCCCGCGACTTCACCGACCTTCATGCCTGGACCGAGGTGTATCTGCCGGGCGCGGGCTGGGTGGGGCTCGACCCGACCTCGGGCATGTTCGCGGCCGAGGGTCACCTGCCGGTGGCGGCGACGGCGGACCCGGCGACCGCCGCGCCCATCAGCGGCATGGTGTCGAAGGCGGAGGTCGAGTTCGACCATGCGATGACCGTGACCCGCCTGAGCGAGGCGCCGCGAGTCACCCGGCCGTATTCGGAGGCCGGGTGGTCGGCCATCGATACGCTGGGGCGCGCCATCGACCAGACCCTTGCCGACAACGACGTGCGGCTGACGATGGGGGGCGGACCCACCTTCGTCTCCATCGACGACATGGAGGGCGCCGAGTGGAACCACGACGCCCTCGGTCCGACCAAGCGCCGACTGTCCGACGAGCTTCTGCGGCGCCTGCAACCGGCGTTCGGTCCGGGCGGCCTGCTGCACGACGGCCAGGGCAAGCGCTATCCCGGCGAACCGCTGCCGCGCTGGGCCCTCGGCTGTTACTGGCGCACGGACGGCCAGCCGTTGTGGCGGAACCGCGCGCTGCTCGCCGACCCGTCGCACGACTACGGCCACGGCCCGGCGCAGGCGGAACGACTGATCCGGACGCTGGCGGACCGGGTGGGCGCCAGCCCCGATTATGTCGTCCCGGCCTACGAAGACCCACTCCCCCACCTGCACCGGGAACGGCAGCTCCCGGTGAATCTGCCCCCGGGCGACCCGCGGTTGAAACGACCCGCCGACCGCGAGCGGCTCCGGCGCGTGCTCGAACAGGACCTCGATGGTCCGGTCGGCTACGTGCTGCCGTTGGCCCGATCGTCGACCGGCGACAGCCCGATGTGGCAGAGCGGTCTCTGGCTGCTGCGCGGCAAACATCTCTTTCTCGCCCCCGGCGACTCCCCGGCCGGCCTGCGCCTGCCGCTGGACGCGCTCGCCTGGGTCGATCCGCGTCATGCGGCGCCGGTGATCGAGCAGGATCCGTTCGCGCCCCGCCCGTCGTTGCCGGCGCGGGACATCCTGCCGCGCCGCGGGGTCCGGCGTACGGCACCGGTCCCGGCCCCCCAGGACCGGACCCCGGCGACCGGCGAGTCGGCCGACTGGGTGGTTCGCACCGCCCTCGTCGTGCAACCGCGCGACGGGCGGCTCCACGTGTTCTTCCCGCCCCTCGCCAAAGCCGACGACTACGTCGATCTGCTGGCCCGGGTCGAGGACACCGCGGCCGAGCTCGAGACCCCGGTGGTCATCGAAGGCTATCCGCCGCCGTCCGATCCGCGCCTCTCGGTGCTGAAGGTCACCCCCGACCCCGCGGTCATCGAGGTGAATACCCACCCCGCCCACACCTGGGAGGAGCTGGTCTCGACCACGACGACCCTCTACGACGCGGCGCGCGCCACCCGGCTCGGGACGGAGACGTTCCTGGTGGATGGACGGCACAGCGGCACCGGGGGCGGCAACCACGTGGTGCTGGGGGGACCGACCGCGGCCGACTCGCCGTTTCTGCGCCGTCCCGATCTGCTGCGCAGCCTGGTGGCCTACTGGATCAATCATCCGTCGCTGTCGTATCTGTTTTCGGGACTCTTCATCGGACCGACGAGTCAGGCGCCGCGGGTCGACGAGACCCGATCGGACAGCATGGCCGAGATCGAGATCGCGTTCGAGCAGATCGACGCGAGCGGCCCCGACTGCCCTCCGTGGCTCGTCGACCGCGTCTTCCGGCATCTGCTGGTCGACGTCACCGGGAACACCCATCGCGCGGAGTTCTGCATCGACAAGCTCTATGCCCCCGAAACCGCCTCGGGGCGGCAGGGGCTGGTCGAGCTGCGGGCGTTCGAAATGCCGCCCCATCCGCGAATGAGCCTGACCCAGCAGCTCCTGCTGCGCGGGCTCGTCGCCTGGTGCTGGACCCAACCCTACCGCCGGCCGGTCGTGCACTGGGGCCCCCGGCTGCATGACGAGTTCATGCTGCCGCACTACGTACGCCGCGATTTCGACACCGTCATCGACGATCTGCGCAGGGCCGGGTTTCCCTTCGAGACCGACTGGTTCGACGCCCACTTCGAGTTTCGCTACCCGCGCATAGGCCGCGCGGCCTATGCGGATATCGAGCTGGAGCTTCGCACCGCCGCCGAACCCTGGTACGTGCTGGGCGAGGAACCGCAGGCGGGAGCGACCGCCCGCTACGTCGATTCGTCGGTCGAACGGCTGCAGATCCTGGTTCGGGGAGCCGTCGACCGGCGGCACGTCGTGACGTGCAACGGGCGGCGCGTGCCTCTGCACCCCACCGGGACCGACGGCGAGCACGTCGCCGGCGTCCGCTACCGCGCGTGGCAGCCACCGTCCTGTCTGCACCCCACCATCGGCGTGCACACGCCGTTGATCTTCGACGTCGTCGACACCTGGTCGGGCCGATCCACCGGGGGGTGCACCTATCACGTATCCCACCCCGGCGGGCTCGGCTACGAGACGTTCCCGGTCAACGCCGCCGAGGCGGAATCGCGCCGGGTGACGCGGTTCCTTCCGTTCGGCCACACCCCCGGACCGCTCGAACCGGGTCCCCCCGAGACGAACCCGGCCGCCCCGCGTACCCTCGACCTGCGCCGGGCCGCCCCGGCCGGGCCGTCCCGGGAGCCGGGGTCTTGACGAGACCGCCCGCCTACCTCCCGCTCGCCGGCCACTACGACGAGATGGTGGGTCCGGATGGCGCGCTCCGATCGCATTGGCAGGCGGTGACGAGCGCCCTCGCCGCGGCGGGACGGCACGAGCTCAACCGCCGGACGCAGGAGGCCCGCCGGCTGATCAAGCCGGCCTATCCCAGCGGACGGCGGGAACGGACGTTCGGACGGCGCCTGCCCGAAGGACAGCGCGCCCGGCTCGCCGACCGCATCGCGCGCCAGCCCCACCGCTACGTCGCCCAGGAGCAGGTCGCCCTGTCGACGGCCCCGGTGCGGGTGGCCGGCGGACTCTCGCCGCGCTTCCAGGTCATCCGCGTCTACGCGCTGTCCCGCGGCGACGGGTACGACGTGCTGCCGGGCGGGTTGGGCCGGGTGTCGTCGTGGACGGGCTCTCTTGACGTGACCCTCCTCGGCGGCGGCAGCAGCAAGGACGTCTGGGTCGTGGGCGAGACGGCCGAGTCCCACCGCTCGCTGATCCCCGGCAGCGTGTCCCCCGTCTAGCTCTGCCCGTGCCCCACAACTTTTCGCTGGACTTCATGAAACCACTGCGCTACGGTGCTGGGCATGGAGGTTCAGAATCAGGTCGGGCGCCGCCTGCGGGCTGATCTTGGCCGACTTCACGACGTGCTGAACCGGGCAGCCTCGCAAGGTGTCGGCACTCTCGGACGGGTCGCCGATCGTGTCTGTGACGCATTCAATCTGAGCGATGCCCGCGGCCGGCGGCAGCGCGCGAGTTGCCGCAAGGCGCTGGGCGAGTTGGCGGCGAAGGGCCATATCTCGCTGCCCCGGCCGCGACCCCGGAGCGCCGGGGTGCGCAGGCCGCGGGTACTCTCGCACCCGGTGGCGCCGGCGCGCGATGTGCCTGACGAGGTCGGCAAGCTCTGGAACCTCGCGCTGGTTCGGGTCGAGACCGACGCGCAGCGCCGGGTCTGGAATACACTGATGGTCCACGAGCACCCCCGCGGCGGCGGGCCGTTCGTCGGCCATCAACTGCGCTATCTGGTCGGCTCTGCGCACGGTTGGCTGGGCGGTGTCGGGTTCGCGGCCTCCGCCCGGCGCCTGCGGGCCCGCGACACGTGGGTCGGCTGGGACGACGCGGGCCGGCGCGCCCACCTGCACCGGGTGGTGGGGCTGTGCCGGTTTCTGATTCGTCCCGGCGTTGTCTGCCGCAACTTGGCCTCTCACGTGCTGGGTGGGGCGGCGCGGGCGGTGGGCGGAGACTTCGAGCGCCTCTACGGCTACCGGCCGTGGCTGCTGGAGACCTTCGTCGACGAGACCGAGCACGCGGGCACGAGTTGGCGTGCGGCGAACTGGGTGCGGGTGGGCGAGACTTGCGGGCGTGGGCGGCAGGACCGGCTGCATGCCGCTCCCGAGACGCGCAAGGCGGTGTATGTCTACGAGTTGGAGCCGGCTTGGCGCGAACGGCTCGCGGCGCCCGAGGCGGACACGGCGGCGTTGGCGCCCGGTGAGGGGCTTGACGCATCGTGCTGGGCGGCTCTGGAATTCGGCGGCGCCCCGCTGGGCGATGCCCGCCTGAGTGCGCGTTTGGTAAAGAGCGCGGAACAGATGGCGCGGTCTCCGATGCGCGCCATCACCGGGGTCACCCAGGGAGTGCGCGCTTTGGTCAAGGGACATTACCGGCTCATCGACCAGCCCGCCGACAGCGCGGTGACGGTCGAGAACATCCTCGCGCCCCATCGCGAGCGCACGCTGCAACGGATGGCCTCGGCGCCCACGGTGCTGTGCATCCAGGACGGGACCCGCCTGAACTTCACCGGGCGCGGTCATACCCAGGGGCTGGGGGTGATCGGCGCCAATCAGACCGGGGCGGCGGCCCGCGGGCTGGACCTGCACACGACGCTGGCGGTCGATGCCGACGGGGTCCCGTTGGGGGTGCTGCGGGCCGGGTTCGACGCGCCCCCGGCCCCGGACCCCGATGAGAAGGGCCGCAAGCCGCGCGAAAAGCGGAAGTCGTTCCGGTGGATCGAGGGTCTGCGCGACTGTGCGCAGGCGGCCCGGCGTTTGCCCGAGACCCGCGTGGTCTGCACGATGGACCGCGAGGCCGACTTCCTCGACCTGTTCATCGAGCGCCGCGAGCAGGCGCCGCAGGTCGAGTTGCTGGTCCGGGCGAAGGCCGACCGCGTCCTGGGCAAGGCTACGACGCCGGATGGACACCCGGTCTCGCGCCGTCTGTTCGAGGAGGTGCGGAGCTCTCCGGCCCGCGCCACCTGCACCATCGAGGTGAATCGGCTCAGCGCGCGCGTGAAGGCCAGCAAACAGGCGGCCAAGAACCCGCGGGCGGCGCGCGTCGCCGACACGGCGCTGCGCTACCAGGCGGTCGAGCTGCCGTGCCCCGGGGCGGCGCCGGTCGCGCTGTGGGTCGTGCATGCGCGTGAGGAGCATCCGCCGCCCGGTGTCAAGCCGCTGGAGTGGTTCGTGCTCACCACCCTGCGGGTGACGAGCCCCGCCGACGCCGAGCGGGTCCTGCGGTGGTACGCCCTGCGCTGGCGCATCGAGGATTACTTCCGCATCCTGAAGTCGGGCTGCAAGGTGGAGGAGTTGCAGCACCACACGGCGGAGCGGCTCGAACGCGCCATCGCCATCAACATGGTCGTGGGTTGGCGGGTACAGTTGATGGTCCGGCTCGGGCGCGAGGTGCCCGAGCTGCCGCGTGAACTCCTGTTCTCGGACGGCGAACTGCGGGTGCTGGCCGTCTTCGCCCGCTCGCGCAAACTGCCGCCACCGGCCAGTCTCGGCGAGGCGGTCGAGCTCGTCGCTCGCCTTGGCGGGTGGCTCGGACGCCGACGCCAACCGCCCGGCGCGCAGCTCATGTGGTACGGCTATACCCAACTGGTGGCCATGGCCTTCGCCTTCGAGCTGCGCGACGAATACGGATGACATCACCGTGCACTCCAAGTCCAGCGAAGCGTTTGTGGGGCACGGGCAGGTCTAGCTAGGTCAGCCGGGCCACTTTCGATCTGCCGAGCCGGATCGCCGACAACCTGTACTGGCTGGGTCGGTACTCCGAACGGGTCGGCGCCGCGGTGCGGCTGCTGCGTATGCGCACCACCACCTGCGGGTGACGGCCGAGAACCTGGTGTCGGTGTCGGTGTCGGTGTCGGCGCCCGCCCGCGCCGGTCTCGACTCGCCCTCGCTGGCCGACACCCTCGTCCGGCTGCGGGCGCGCGAGACCGCGGACGAGCTGGCTGCCGTCGAGTACCAGGTGGAATCGCCGCTGGCCCCGCGGGGCAGCCTCTACGCCCGCTATGCGGCGCCGCTCCTGCTGCCGGACCGGCCGCTCCTCGAGGGCGCCGACGCACTGATGAAGACCATCCACCGGGAGTTCCGGTACGACCCGGTCGCGACCACCGTATCGACCCCGGTCTCGGAAGTCCTGGAAGGGCGGCACGGCGTGTGCCAGGACTTCGCGCACGTGATGATCGCCTGTCTGCGATCGCACGGTGTCCCTGCCCGCTACGTCAGCGGATATCTGGTTCCGGACCCCGGTGTCGTCGGCGCACAGGCGTCGCACGCCTGGGTGTCGGTCTACTGTCCGGACATCGGGTGGGTGGACTTCGACCCCACGAACAACGTCAGGCCGGCCGGGGGCCACATCTCGCTGGGCTGGGGACGGGACTTCGAGGACGTCAGCCCCCTGAAGGGGGTGACCGTCGGCGGGGGCCGCCACAGCGTGGCGGTCGAGGTGCAGGTCACGTCGGAGGCGTGAGACCAAGCGTCTGCGCCGAGCGGCGGCGCGGACTCCTGCAGGTCCTGGTTGGGCGGCAAACGGAGCCATCACGCGACGATTGCCGGGCTCCCGCCTCGCGCCCGGCGACGCCCCGCGTTCACGCGGGACGCCGCCAGGCAACAGGCGCCCCGGCCGAGTGTCTGCGCCTTGGAGCGGCGCGACCCCCGAGGGTCGGTCGGCCGAGGGCGGAGCCGCCGGCTGCGATCGGCGGGTTACTGCTCCTGTTCCGCAGAATCCAGCTCGGCCGTTCTCGCGCCGGCCAGAATGTTGAGCAGCCCGTAGTTCCCCTCGTGGCACGCATACTCGTACATGCCATTGCCGCGCTTCATCGGCAAGGCGGCGGTGAACGGCGCGGTGAACGAGGACGGATCGTCCACGGTGTACTCGTAGAGCAGGGTGTCGTCGGCCACCCGGCTGAAGCGCTCGGTCAGGTGCAGGGTGCTCCCGGTGCCGACCGCCGTCGCCACCGAGGGGTTGAAGCTGGCCGTCTTGTCGCTGAAGTTCGTGGTCTCGATGACCAGCGTGTCCCCGTCCCAGTAGCCGCGCGAGTCGCCCATCCACTGGCTGAGGCTCTCGGGCAGGTGCTCCCGGCCGTCGAGGGGTACGATGCGGGCGTCGTGCACCATCTCGTGCAGCACCACCACGTGGTCGGGGGTCTGGAAGAGCTGGATGTTCTGGTTGTAGCCGGCGGGCACGATGGGCGGGCCCGAGTTGAACCCGAGCAGGCACCGCTCGGCGAGCCCGCGGTCCTCGTAGCTGTCGGCCCCGATGCCGGCCGCCCGCACGCGCACCGGACGCGTGCCCGGCCGGTCCTCGCCGAGCGACAACTCGATCAGCTCCACCCCCGGCTGCCGCCCCGGCAGGCGGCCCGTCGGCGGGTCGACGATGAGCGACGTCCGTCCGTCATCGACGACCGAGGCGTCCTGGTCGACCCAATAGCGGTTGTAGCCGCCGACGTTGCCGCCGACCGGCAGGGGCTCGTCGCGCAGCTCGCTGGGGGCATTGGCCTCGGCGTTGTTCTCGGCCGCCCGGGCCTCGATGGCCGCGATCTCCTCTGCCGTCAGGACCGCGTTCTCCTGATCTTCGGGCCGCTGCAGCGGCGTCAGCGACTGGAAGTCCCAGACTCCCTGGAGATCGGGCTTGCCGTCGGGCAGCCGCGGCGGCTCATAGGTCTGGGCGCCGGCCGAGGCCGCCGCCACCGCCAGCAGCGCCGCGACGACCGCAAAGCTTCGTACTTTCATCTTGACCACTCCTCCATCCTGCACGGTTTCGCAATGCGCCATCCCGGGAGCCCGCGGTCCTCGGCGGGCCACGATCCAACCTCCGGACACCATTGCCTGCGGCTCGGCTGCCGCTCCAGCCGCCAATCGCCGCTTTGCGGCTCCGCCCGGGCGCCCGACCAACCGGTGGGGGAGTCGGCGCCTCCTTGCAGGCAGCGGCGCCGCTCCACGGCGCGGACTCCTCGCGCCGTCCCGGCCCCGGCCGGCGAGTCCGTCACTCCTCCGCCGCGGCGACGAACTTCTGAACGCGGCCGCCCAGCTGCGCGACGAAGACCTCGCCGTCGCCGGTGACGGTCATCCCGTGCCCGCCGTTGCCGCCGGGCAACGTCGCCACCGCCTCCCCGTCGAGGTTGCGCAACGTGCCCCCGGTCCAGATCTGTCCTTCGGCGGTCATGAACAGGGCCGAGTTGCCGCCGATGTCCGGCCACTCGGCGAGGAACCCGCCGTCGGCGTCGAAGACCTGCACGCGCTGGTTGTCGCGATCGGTGACGTAGACCCGTCCCTCGGCGTCCACCGCCAGGTTGTGCGGCAGGCCGAACTCGCCCGGACCGGTGCCCCGGCTGCCCCACTCCAGCAGATACCGCCCGTCGGCCGAGTACTTCACGACCCGGGCATTGCCGTAGCCGTCACTGACGTAGATTGCGCCATCCGAACCGAAGGCGACGTCCGTCGGCAGGTTGAACGTGTTCCGGCTGCGGCCCGCGACTCTCCTCGCCCCCAGCTCCAGGAGCACCCGGCCCTGGAAGTCCATCTTGTAGACGACGTGACCGGGCGCATCGACGACCCAGACGTTGCCGTCGGGGTCGACCCGCACCGCGTGGGCGCCGCAATTGTGACAACCGGCCGCCCCGTAGACGGCGGTGTAGCCGGACTGCCCGGGCTCGCGATCGACCGGTGCGATGCCCGCGACCTTGCCGTTGTCGAACAGGCCGTCGCCCCAGGCCCGCACGAAGCGCCCGCCGCTGTCGAACAGCATGATCGGCTCGGCGCCGCGATGCAGCACCAGGATGTAGCCGTTGGCGGTGGTGGCGACACCCGACACCTGCCCGAAGTTCCACGCGGCCGGGGTGCCGGCAGCCGACGTCGCGGGGTCGGGCCAGCCGTCCACCTCGGCAAACTCCGCCGTCTGGCCGCGCGCCGCCCCACCGATCGCGAGCATCAGAACACAGCCCACCAGCACCCGCATCCGTCTGACAGTCATCGAACCTGCTCCTTCTGACTTTGCCCCCGCCGGCCGAGGCCCGTTTATCAGACTACCACGAGCCGCGTCGTCAGCCGCGAATGCCGACGGGGGCCGATGTCTCGGCAGCCGTCGCTACCGAAGCGACGGCCGCCGGGTGCGCTCCGGAGGCGACGCGGGACTTCACCATCAGCGGGCGGCCGGAGGCTGCAACGGCCGCCAGGGACAGTGATCGATATGGAGTTGCCAACTGCGTCGAAGGCCAGCCTGTGAATTCCCTTGCCGGCGC
This sequence comes from Vicinamibacterales bacterium, assembly GCA_965206705.1. Lineage (GTDB taxonomy): Bacteria > Acidobacteriota > Vicinamibacteria > Vicinamibacterales > UBA8438 > JAJEEA01. The sequence continues at coordinate 1,425,241 of CBDBKJ010000006.1, forward strand.
ACCGGGACACGACAAGGTGATTCCCGTCAGCGTCCCAAGGACAGTGATCGATACAAGTTGCCAACTGCATCCGGGCGCAGCCCGGTTTCTGCGGCTTGGGGCGGCTGACACACGGCAAGGTGATTCCCATCAGCGTCCTAACCACCGACGATGAACGTGACCGCGAGGAGCGCGCACGCCACCCCGGTCACCTGCCAGCCGTTGAGGCGTTCGCCGAGCACCACTCGCGCGAGGATGACGGTACTCGCGGGGTACAGCGACGACAGGGTTACCGCGACGCTGAGCGGCCCGTAACGGGTGGCCAGCAGATACAGCGCGTTGGCGCTCATGTCGATGGCGCCGGCGGCGGCCGCGGTCCCGGCGACGGGCGCCGCCATGCGCAGCGGCCGTCCGCCGGCCACCGCCAGGACGCCGAAAAGCGTCACCGAGACGACGCGCGCCGCGAGGAGCGGCCACATACCGGCCTGGGCGTCCGTTTCGGCCAGCGCCAGAAAGAAAAGGCCGATCGCCACGCCGGCCGGGAGCGCGAGCCCGACACCCGGCGGAAGCGCGCCGGTCCGGACCGACTCGGACGCCGCCGCTCCCTGTCGACTGACCAGCACGATGGCCACGACTGCCAGCGCGATGCCGAGTATCGTCAGGGGCCCGAGGCGTTCACCGCGCAAGATGTCGGTGACGACGGGTATCATCACGGCGCACACGGCCGTCGTTGGAGCCACGACCGCCATCCTTCCCACGGCCAGCGCCCGATACAGCAGCGTCACGCCGATGCCGCCGGCCAGCCCGGCCGCGCCGCCCCAGATCAGATCGCCCGCTGAAGGTGTTGCCTGGGGCAACAGCGGCAACATCAGGGCCAGCAGCACCAGGCCGACACCCTGCGACGCCACGACGATGGCAAGGGTGTTCGTTCGCCGCGAGGCGAGGCCGCCGAAGAAATCGGCCGCGCCGTACAGCGCCGCCGAACCGAGTGCGAGCAGATAGGCCATGGGCATCGCGTGCGACCCTGCGGTCGCGTTGGAAGTTTCGCTGGCGCGGAACTTCTACGGTGCAGACTCCTAACGAGGCAGGCGGAGGCTGAGGCCGGTGCCGACGAAGGCGTCGGCGGTCGGCCCGTGGAGACCCCTGCCGACGAAGAGATCGATCTGCATCGTGTCGGTCAGCAGGAACGTCAGTCCCCCGTCGATCGAGACGCCCGCCGCGCTGCCACCGGTCATGCGTCGATCGCCGAACACCTCGAGGAACGCACCGAGGCGATCCGTCACACCCATTCCCAGCGCCAGCGAGTACAGCAGGGAGGCCTCCCGGTCGGGCTGGTCGGGTGACGTCTCCCAGGCGGCACCGACGTTGTAGCCGACCGACAGCCGCGGCGACAGCTCGTGCGCGAACGCCACCAGGAACGACGGATCCGCGCCGTCGCTCGAAAAGGCCTCGTCGCCCGTCGGCAGCGACAGTCCGCCCAGAATGGCCAGCTCGGGGGTCCATCCGGCGGCGGTTTCGATCAGATTGACCTTGGCGCCGACCTCACTGTCGCCTGCCCCATGGCGCCCCTGGCTGCCGATGACGCCCGCGTGCCCGACCCGCAGCTCGGTACGCGCTCCCAGACCGATGCGAAAGAGCGTGCCGGGCACCTCGAACACGCCGACGCCGCCGTCGCGCGCAAACAGGTATCCGGTCTCCACCTGAACCAGGCCGCGCGGCACGACCGTGGCCGACTCCGTCTGGTCCGGCCGGTCGGTCACGAGATCGGGCGTCTGCGCCGACGCCGGGCCGAGCGCTGTGACGAATCCCAGGACGGCGAACAGCGTTCGGCGCGCCGCCGGAGTCATCCGAGTTGCGATACGCATGGTATTCCGATGGAAACTGCCCCCGTCAAACGACCCCGTCGGCGCGAAACGCGCGAATCTCCCCGTCCGTGTAGTCGACCCCGCGCAGCACCTCGTCGGTGTGCTGGCCGAGCAGCGGCGGGGCCAGGTCGATCCGGCCCGGCGTCTCGCTCAACTCGATGGGCTGACCGATCATCGTCACCCGCCCGGCCGTCGGGTGCGGGTGTTCGACCACCTTGCCGCGGGTGGTGAGCTGCGGATTGGTGCAGACCTCGGCCACGTTGCGAATGCGGCCGCACGGCACGCCGGCCGCGCCGAGCAGGTCCATCCACTCGGCGACGGTGCGCGAGGCGGTGAGCTCGACGATGATCGGCACCAGAGCGTCCCGATGCTTCACCCGTTCGGGGGCGGTCGCAAACCGCGGGTCGTCGCGCAGGTCGGGCCGCCCGACGGCGTCGCAGTAGCGCGCCCACAGCGAGTCGTTGGCGATGCCCAGGTTCATCCAGCCGTCGCGGGCGCGCAGCGTCTGGTAGGGCACCACCGAGGGATGGTCGTTGCCTCGGCGGGTGGGGCTCTCGCCGGACGCGAAGTAGTTGCCGGCGTTGTAGGTCAGCAACGACGCCACCGCGTCGAGCATCGCGATGTGGACGTGCTGCCCACGGCCCGTCGTCTGCCGGGCGTAGAGGGCAAGGAGGATGCCCTGGGCGGCCATCATCCCCGCCGTGAGGTCCGCGATCGAGGTGCCGACGCGGGAGGGCGGCCCGTCCGGCTCGCCGGTCAGATCCATGAGGCCGGACTCGCCCTGCACGATCAGGTCGTAGCCGGGCCGGCTCGCATCGGGTCCGCCGTCGCCGAACCCCGAGATCGAGCAGTACACCACCCGGGGATGGCGCGCGGCGACCGCCTCGTAGTCGAGGCCGAGCCGGGCGACGGCGCCGGGTCGAAAGTTCTGGATGACGACGTCGGCGCCGGCGATGAGCCGCCACACGATCTCTCGGCCCACCTCATGCTTGAGGTTGACAGTGCAGCTCCGCTTGTTGCGGTTCACCGAGAGGTAGTAGGGCGACTCGCCGCCGAGGAACGGCGGGCCGAACCCGCGGGATTCGTCGCCGCGGCCCGGTTCCTCGATCTTGACGACGTCGGCCCCCATGTCGCCGAGGGTCATCGTGCAGTACGGGCCCGCCACCACCCGGCTGAGATCGATGACCCGAATGCCGTCGAGCGGCGCGGGACGACCCGGGCTATCCGGCATCCGGCCTTCCCGACCCCGTCACGACCGCGCGCTCCGCAACACCCCGGCCAGATGGGCAGCGGACGAGTTCCGGGATGCCGGCGCCGGTCGTCACAGCCGCCCGCTCCGCAGCTCCTCGGCCAGATAGTCGCCGGCCCGCCACGCGAGGGCGAGAATCGTCAGCGTCGGGTTCTTCTCGGACGCGCTCGTGAACGACGAGCCGTCGACGACCAGCACGTTGTCGACCTCGTGCATCCGGTTGAACCGGTTCAGCACCGATCGGGCCGGGTCGTCCCCCATCCGCACCGTGCCGTGCTCGTGGATCGCCGCCCCCGGCCGATCGTGCTCGTCGGGGCGAGCCGGCACCATCTCGGCCCCCGCGGTGTGCAGAATCTCGTCGGCCACCTCATGCATGTGGCGCACCATCCGCATCTCGTTGTCACCGAAGGTGACGTCGATATGCATCAACGGCACCCCATAGCGGTCGGTCCGCGCCTCGTCGACGGTCACCCGGTTGTCGGGGCGCGGCAGGATCTCGCCGTAGGGGTGCAGGGCGGCCAGCGCCGGATACCGTTCCCGGACCCGTTGCTTGAAACCCGCCCCGAACTCGAGACCCGGCAGCAGCTCGGCCACGTTCACCCCGGTCGTCTGGCATCCGTTGCCCCACATCTGGATGCCGAAGCCCCCCACGTAGTCGAGGCCGGTCAGGCGGTGGTTGAACCGCGGGATGTAGACGTGCCCGCCCCCGATGCCGTCGTCGTTCGTGTAGCCCTGGCCGAACAGCGGCGGCAGGAAGCCGAACCGGTGGAACCGGACCTGCTCGCAGTAGTTCCGGCCGAGCTGGTCGCTCCCGTTCCCGAGCCCGGCGGGATGGCGCCCCGACTTCGAGCTGAGCAGGATCCGCGTCGAGTCCATCGCCGAGGCGGCGACGACCACCGTCCTCGCCCGCACCGCCCGCTCGGTCCCGCTCTCCCGCTCGAAGTACTGGACCCCGTCGGCGCGGCCGTCGGCGCCGGTGAGGACCCGCGCCGCCACCGCCCCGGAGACGATGTCCAGCCGGCCGGTCTCGAGGGCCGGCATCAGCAGGTAGTCGGTCGCGTTGAAGTAGGACGCGGTGCGGCAGCCGGACCCGCACGACCCGCAGTAGTGGCAGGCGGGCCGGCCCCCGTGAGGGCGCGTCAGCACCGCGCGGCGGATGGGCACCGCCGGGATCCCGAGCCGCCCCGCCGCCCGGGACAGGATCACCTCGGCGCACCGCGGCTTCACCGGCGGCAGATGGTACCGGCTGCCCGGCAGCGAGTCGGAGTCGTCGTCGCCGCCGGTCACCCCGATCAGCTGCTCCACCCGGTCGTAGTAGGGCGCGACGTCGGCGTAGCGGATGGGCCAGGGAATGCCCCACCCCTCCCGCTCGGGGCCGGTGAAGTCGACGTCCGACATGCGGAGGCTGACCCGCCCCCAGACGTTGGTCTTGCCGCCCCACCCCCAGGTTCGCCAGAGGTCGAAGGGACGCCCCTCGGGCGTGAGATACGGCTGCTCGCGGGTGTCGAGCCGAAGCCGAGGCGGCGCCTCGCCCTCGCGGCGGCGGCGGTCCGCGTCGAACGGCAGGACGTGCGCCCACGACTCGGAGCGGTCGAACTTCCAGCCCGCGTCGAGCATGAGCACGCGGACGCCGTGCTCGACCAGGGTGTGGGCGGTCATCGCCCCGGACGCGCCGCTGCCGATGACCACGACGTCGTGCACCGGCCCCCGCCGCAGGATCTCCATGCGGCTACCCGCGCCCTTCCCGCCCGCCGTCGGGCTGCCAGTTGAGATGGTGCTCGTGGGTGCACCCCTCGAACCCGGTCAGGTACTGCTTGCCGGCGTAGCCCAGCTCCTGCCGCATCCCGATCTCCGAGCGGTAGTAGCCGCTGATGGTCAGGCGGCGCACGTGGCGGAAGAGGTCCACGCCGGCCGCTTCCTCCTGCGGCGGGTCCGCCGCGAGACGCGCCAGCAGGTCCGTCTGCCGTTGCGGATCGGCATCGACGAAGCGCTGGCCGTAGAGGCCGACGCTGCGCCGGTCGAGCCACGCCAGCCCCCCCCGCATGATCTCCGGCAGCGCCGCCGGGCCCTCGCCCTCCTCGGCGCGGCTCACCATCCAGTCGATGTACTGGTGCACGGCGGCGGCCCGCGCGCCGGGGGTGTCGGTCTCGGGGATGATCGCCTCGGCGAGGGCCTCGACGGCGGCAGTCTCGTCGGCGGTGAAGAAGCGCGGCCGCCACCCCCCGCCGTCCGGCTGCGGGGGCACCAGCGGATGCAGCGCCCGGGCACCCTCCGCGACGGCCGGCGCCATCGCCGCCGCGCCGAGCACCTGCAGCGCCCGACGGCGGGGAACACGCACGCTGTCGGTCACCGGCGCCTCCTGGGATTCGACCGGCGGGAATGGCACGCCCGGCAGGATTCGAACCTGCGACCCTCGGCTTAGAAGGCCGATGCTCTATCCAACTGAGCTACGGGCGCGCAACCGGAAGTAGGACTGTCGGAAGTGTAGCAGAGATCCCGGCCCGACCTCACCGCGCCGTCTTGACTCGCCCTCGCCTGGGAGGTACGCTCCGGCTCTCGCTCGGAATTTGGTCTTGCATGCCGCACGCCCGTGCGCAGGCATCGCGGCGAGGGGCGGCGTAAAGGGGGTAAGGAAGCTCATGGCTCGCACCATCTTCAACGTTGTCTGCCTGGTCGTGCTGCTCGGCACGATCACACTCTCTCAGCAGCCTGCCGACCCGGCGTCGGCGATGTCCACCGCCGCGCTGAATTTCCTCGACAGCCTCAACGACGAGCAGGAAGCCGCGGTGCGGTTTCCCTTCGACGGTGAGGACCGCTTCGACTGGCACTTCATCCCGCGGGAGCGGAAGGGCGTCTCCCTCAAGATGATGACCGGCTCGCAGCGGGCGGCCGCCCTCGACCTCGTGCGGACGGGTCTGAGCGAGGAGGGGTTCACCAAGGCGGAGATCATCCGCCAGCTCGAGCAGATCCTGTTCAACCAGGAAGGCCGCGCCATTCGCGACCCGGACCTCTACTTCTTCATGGTCTTCGGCGAGCCGGGTGACGGCAACACCTGGGGCTGGCGCTACGAAGGGCACCACATCTCGCAGAATTGGACGATCGTCAACGGCTCCGCAATCGCCGCCACCCCGCAGTTCTTCGGCTCGAATCCGGCCGAAGTGCGCGACGGACCGCGGCAGGGCCTGCGGGTCCTGGGGAGCGAGGAAGACCAGGCCCGCGCGCTGCTCGGGTCGTTGAACGACTCGCAGCGGGCGGCGGCCCTGCTCTCGGACGAGGCGCCCAGCGACATCCTGACCCGCAACCAGCAGACGGTCACGCTGCTCGAGGACTTCGGGGTGGCGTACAAGGACCTCGACACCGACCAGCAGGCGGCCCTGCGGTCGATCGTCGCAGAGTACGCCTCGGCCCAGCCCGCGCCGGTCGCCGAGCAACGGCTCGCCGCCGTGCACGACGCCGGACTCGACGGGATCCGGTTCGCCTGGATGGGCGGCGCCGCCCAGGGCGAGCCGCACTACTACCGCATTCAGGGACCGACGTTCCTGATCGAGTACGACAATACGCAGGGCAGCGCCAACCACGTCCACAGCGTGTGGCGCGACTTCAACGGCGACTTCGGCCGCGACCTGCTGGCTGCGCACTATCGCCAGTACGATCACGGAACGCGGAACGCGGACTAGGCGGATCGGCCGGCGACGACCGGGTGGTTCGGCAAGATCGCCGGGGTCTCTTCGGGGAGGCCCCGGCCCCGCCGCCCCCTCTGCGGGGATGCCGCGCTCAGGTGGCCTTCAGGACGAGCAGCGTACGGTCGTCGGGACTGCCGAACGAGTAGCCGCGCACGTCGTCCATGACCCGTTGGCAGATCACCTGGGCGCTCTCGGCTCTCGCCCCGTGCATGGTGGCCACCAGCCGATCGTGGCCGAACTCTTCGTCGTGGGCATTGCTCGACTCGACGATGCCGTCGGTATAGAGCGCCAGGAGGTCGCCGGGGCGAAGCCGGGCGCCGCCCTCGAAGTATCGCGGCGACTCGAACATCCCGATGGGAACCCCGCCGCTCCACAGCTTGTCGACGGTGCCGTCGGCGCGCACCAGAAGCGGCGGCTGGTGACCGGCGTTGACGTAGATCATCTGGCGCGTCGGTACGTCGAGCACGGCGTAGAAGAGGGTGACGTAGCGGCCGGCGTCGACCGAATCGAAGAAGAACCGGTTGGCGCGGCGCATGACCGCGCGAATCGTCAGCTCGCGGTCCACCAGCGCGTAGATCGAGGCCCGGATGGCGGAGACCTGGAGGGCGGCGCCGATGCCCTTCCCGGCCACGTCGGCGATGATGATTCCCCAGCGGTCCTCCGGCAACGGGATGAACTCGTAGTAGTCGCCGCCCACCTCGAAAGACGCCTCGTTGACGCCGGCGATATCGAACCCGTCGAGAGCCGGAACGCTGCGAGGAATCAGGTCTTCCATCACCTGCCGGGCGACCAGCATCTCGGCGTCGATGCGCCGCTTGGCCCGCACCTCCTCCTGCAGCCGGGAACGCTCGATGGTGCCGGCGATCACCGCGCCCAGCAGTTGCAGCATCTCGATGGCGCGGGCATCGTACGCCGCCGGCCGCCGGGAATGGAGCTCGATCGCCCCCATCACCTTGTGGACCCCCACCAGCGGCACGACCAGACCGGAGCGATGACACGGCCCCCCCTCCGCCGGATCGATGCCCTCGTCGAGCAGAACCGGTTCGCGGGTGTCGATGGCCCGGGCGACGGGTCGACCCTCTTCGAGCGCGCCGTCGTGGCAGGGCACCGCCCCCGACTCGTCGCGCCACCAGTAGTGACGCACATGCCGGCCGGAGCCGCCCAGCACGTACACGGCGGCCGAATCGTAGTCGACCACCCGCGCGACACAGTCGAGAATGCCGTTCAGAATCTGGTCGACGTCGCGCGACGCGGCAGAGAGCCGATAGGCGTCGACGAGCACGCCGAGCGCGCGAAGAGTCTCATCGGTGGAAGCGGTATCCAGGGCCGGCTGCGGTTGGATCATGGTCACGCCAAGCGGAAGGTCGGCACTCGGCTATCATACTATCCGGGCTGTCGGGGGCCGGCGATCCGCGGCCGGTGGACGGATCGCGGCAGGGCGCATAAAATGGAGGAGGCCTTGGGATTCTCCATCCGACAGAGGCCTCTTCGCAGTCATCGCATGGTGAGTGTAGCTCAGTGGTAGAGCGCCGGACTGTGGCTCCGGATGTCGCGGGTTCAACCCCCGTCACTCACCCCATTCCCAACCGCGTGCGGCGGATTCTCGACGATCGCGGGGCCCTCGTCTTCCCCGGCGTCTACGATACGTTGTCGGCGAAGATCGCCGAACGGGCCGGGTTTCCGCTCGCCTTCATTTCCGGATACGCCGTCTCTGCCACGTTCATCGGCGAACCGGATCTGGGTCTTCTCACCCAGACCGAGATCGTCGAACGGGCCCGCCAGATCTGCGGCGCGGTGAGCATCCCGATCATCGTCGACGCCGACACCGGCTACGGCAGCGCCCTGAACGTGGTTCGGACCGTGCAGGGGCTGATGGATGCCGGCGCCGCCGGCTGCTTCCTGGAAGACCAGGCGTGGCCGAAGAGGTGCGGCCACATGCAGGGCAAGCAGGTCATCGCCGGCGAAGCCTGGCTCCAGAAGATCCGCGCGGCGGTCGACACCCGGGGCGACCGCGACTTCTTCATCGTCGCGCGCACCGACGCGCTGGCCGCGATCGGGCTGGAAGAAGCGCTGGCGCGGGTCGAGGCCGCGCGAGAGGCGGGCGCCGACGCCACCTTCGTCGAGGCCCCCCGGTCGCTCGACGAGCTGCGCGAGATCGGCCGGCGGGCGCCCCGGCCGACGGTCGCCAACATGGTCGAGCAGGGGCGGACGCCGGCGCTCGGCCGGTCGGAGCTGGCCGCGTTCGGGTTCGACCTGATTCTGTACCCGGTCGCGGGGCTCTACGCAGCGGCGCACGCCCTGTCCGCCGTCTACGGGCACCTGCACGACACGGGCACCACCCGCGGCACCACCGACCGGCTCATCGCCTTCGAACGGTTCAACGAGCTGATCGGCGTCGACGAGACCCGTGCCCTGGCCGCGCGGTTCGAAGAACCTACCCGATAGGACCGGGTCGGCCGCGGAGTCGAGCCGCCATGTTGCACCTCGCGAGGTCCCGTTTCCTCCTGCTGGCGGCGGTCGCAGGCCTGCTGGCGGCGCCGCCGCCGGGGCAGGCCCAGGTTCCGCCCGACGAGGCGTGGCGGACCTTCGAGACCGAGCACTTCCGCATCACCTTCCCCGAGCACCTCGGGGAGCTGGCGACAAGGACCGGGGACGTGGCGGAGCGGGCGCACGAGGCCCTGTCGGCGGGGTTCCGCGCCGGTCCGCGGGGGACGATCGATATCGTCCTGACCGACCACGTCGACGTCTCGAACGGCTTCGCCCGCTTCTCGCCCTCGAACCGCATCGTGCTCTACGCGCGGCCCCCGGTCGACCACGTCGCCCTGGCCTACTTCGACGACTGGCTGGAGCAGCTCGTCGTCCACGAGCTCGCGCACGTGTTCCACATCGACTACGGCGGGGGCTTCGGCGGGTTCTTCCGCGCCCTGTTCGGCCGGCAGCCGTTCATCCTGACCTTCCCGGGCTCGAACGTCCCGGGGTGGGTCGTCGAGGGGTTGGCGACCTGGTACGAGTCGGCGCTGACCACGGGCGGCCGCGTGCGCGGGACGTACCACGAGATGGTGCTGCGGACGGCGGCGCTCGAGGGCCGCTTCGAGAGCATCGGCCGGGCCGGCGGCAATTCTCCCCAATGGCCCGGCGGCGGCCGCCGTTACATCTACGGGTCGCTGTTCTTCGAGCACCTGCTCGAGAGGCACGGCCGCGACCGCATGGGCGAGATCGTCGCGGACGTGGCGCGCCGGGGGGGGCTGACACCGCGCGTCCTCGGCGTCTCGCTGACGAGCGAGTGGAACGCGTGGAGGGATGAACTCCACGCCGGACTCGAGCACCTGGACGCCGAGCTCGCCCGGTTCGGCCCCATCACCGAGCCGGAGGCGCTGACCCGCGGCGCGCGCCAGGGGCTCCACCCGGCGGTGTCGCCCGACGGCGGCTCGCTCGTCTACGTCCGATCGGACGGACGGTCCGACCCGAGGCTCGTGGTCATGCCCCCGGCCGGCGGCGACGCGTCCACGCTGACGCGGACGAACCATCTCACCCCGTTCGACTTCCTGCCGGAGGGCGGGATCGTCTTCGCCCAGCGCGAGTACACGGACCGCTACCGGCGGTACAGCGACCTCCACGTCGTGACGCCCGAGGGATCGGTGCGGCGCGTCACCGAGGACGCGCGGTTGGCCGCGCCGGCGGCGGGGCCGGGCGGCGACTGGGCCGTCGCGGTGGCGGACGGCGAGGGCACGACCGGCCTGGTGCGGGTCGACCTGCGGACGGGGACCATCGAGGAGATCGCGGCGCCGGCCGCGGGTACGTACTGGGCCTATCCCGCGGTGTCGCCCGACGGCCGGTGGATCGCGGCGAGCCGCTGGAGCGGGGGGCGGCACGACGTCGTCATCCTCGACCGGAACGGCGGGTCGGCTCACGCGGTGACGCACGACCGCGCCCTCGACTTCGCGCCCGCGTGGAGCGCGGACGGACGCCACCTCGTCTGGTCGTCCGACCGGACCGGGACCCCGAACATCCTCGCGGTCGAGGTCGACCCGCGCACGGGCGCCCCCGGCGCGCCGCGCCTGCTCACCAACGTGCGCACGGGGGCGGCGTTCCCGAGCGTCGACCCCGCCGGGGACTGGCTCTACTTCTCGGGTTACCACGCCGACGGCTGGGAGATCGAGCGCGTCCCGTTCGCGCCGGACCTCGCCCCGCCCGCTCCCGAGCCGGCCGCGCGCTTCGACGACGGCGCGTGTGCCCCCACGGCGCCGGCCGGCGCGATCCCGGACACGCTGCCAGCCTCGGCCGCTGCGGCAGCGGCCCAGGACGGACCGGCGGACCAGGACGGACCGGCGGACCAGGACGGACCGGCGGACCAGGACGGACCGGCGGACCAGGACGGACCGGCGGACCAGGATGGACCGGCGGACCGCGACCACGGGCCGGCGACTCCGACCGCGGCCGGCGCGACGCCGGCCGGCGCCACCCACAACGGGCCGGGGCCGAGCGGCGTCGACGGCTCCGTGCGCGGCTACTCGCCGCTCCCGACCCTGTGGCCGACGTACTGGAACCCGGAGCTGCGCCCACCCGTGGCGGTGGCGGCGGCGACCGTCGGGGACATCGACGTGCCGCGCACCGAGCTCCTCGGCATCGGGTTCGGCGGCCGAACCGCGGGGTTCGACGTGGTCGGCAGGCACGCCTATTCCGGCGGCGCGCGCGTCTTCCCGTCGGGCGGCAAGGGCGAGGGCGGCGTGTCGTACGAGTATCGCGGACTGGGGAACCCGACCCTCGGCCTGAGGGCGTCGCAGTCCTGGGGCCAGGACGGGTTCAGGGTGCGCGACGCGGCAGCGGGGGCCGAGGGCTCACCGGAGACGTTCTTCGTCCTCGAGCGGCAGCGGCGCCTGGCGGCTTCGGTCGGCGTCCGGCGGCCCGGGTACCGGACGTCGGTCGGGCTGACGTTCTCGGCCGGGCTGGTGCAGAGCGACCGCGAGGTGCTCGATGCCGACCGGCAGGCGAACGACGGTTACCGGCTCGCGCGGCCGGGCGCGACATCGAGCGAGCTCGCGGTCGCGTTGAGCGCATCCACCGCGCGGTCGCACGCGTTCCAGTCGGGCAACGCGCGGGGGGCCACCGCGTACCTGCGAGCCCGCACCCGCCGCGACCTGAACGCGCCGGGGACCTTCGCCGGCCGCGCCGGGCTCGATCGCTCCGCCGACGACCTCGTCGGCCGGTTCACGGCCTACCTGCCGCTCCCGCTTTCCGGTTTCGCCGCCTCCGTGCTCGCGGTCCGCGCGAACGCCGGCGCGGCGCGCGGTCCGGCGACCGGCACGGGGTACTTCTCGGTCGGCGGCGTCTGGGGCACCGGCTTCGTCCGGGGCCACGACTCGGCCGCCCGGGCCGGGAGCCGCGCGTGGTCCGCGTCGGTCGAGGTCCGCGCACCGCTGGCGCTGGTCAACCGCGGGCTCGGCATCTGGCCCCTGCACCTCGATCGAATGTTCGGCTCCGTCTTCCTCGACGCCGGCGACGCGTGGAATGCCGGCGCGGACCTCTCCGCCGCGGGTCCCTCGAGACGGCGCCCGCTGTGGTCGTTCGGGGTCGAGCTCACCACACATCTCGCCGTCCTCTACCGGTCCCCGCTCCCGCTTCGCTTCGGAATAGCGGCGACCCGAGACCCTGGACGCGACGTCTTCGAGCGCAAGCTCTACGTGGGCATCGGCGTGCCTTTCTAGCCGTGATGAAACTCCACGTTGCGCCGAGAGCAGCGAGGGCGCCACCGGGCTGGAGAACGCCCGTGCCTGACAAGGCGTGAGGAGGGCGCAGGTTGGGCATATCGCAACCGCGGACTGCAAGCAGTCCGTCCGAACAACGCAGCCAGGCGGGGGCATCTCCGCTCGAATACAGCGGGACTCTCGCCACGGGCTGCCGGGGAGCCCGCAGCGAGAGCGCTGCCGCGTTCGGCCAGCTCTGCATGCCGCGTGGACCGCGTTGCTTCGCCCAACTGCGTTCAGCCCGCGCCCGGCCGACAGACACACCGTCGCGCCTTGCCGCGCGAGCGCCTCACGATCCGCCGGCTCCCTCGCCAGTCCGGGCGCAAGAGCCGGCATCACCGTGGACTCCCGGCGCACGGCGATGGCCGGGGAGCGTGCCCTGCCACGGCAACGGCGCTATAATTCGGTTCCCATCCGTGAACAGCGGCGTCTGCGACGCCAAGGAGGTGCGGGTTGACAGTCCCCGTCTCGATCACCGTCAACGGACAGACCTACGACCGCGAGGTCGAACCGCGGCTCCTGCTGGTGCACTTTCTGCGCGAGGTCATCGGGTCGACGGGCACCAAGGTCGGCTGCGACACGAGCCAGTGCGGGGCCTGCACGGTGCTGCTGGACGGCATCTCCCTGAAGTCGTGCACCGCCCTCGCGGTCCAGGCCGACGGCGCGGAGGTGACCACCATCGAAGGACTGGCCGCGGGCGAGCGCCTGCATCCGCTGCAGGACGCGTTCTGGGAGAAGCACGGGCTGCAGTGCGGCTTCTGCACGCCGGGCATGATCATGGCGTCGCACGAGCTGCTGCGCGCCACGCCGGATCCGAGCGATGCGCAGATCCGCCACGGCCTCGAAGGCAATCTGTGCCGGTGCACCGGGTATCAGAACATCGTGCGGGCGGTCCGCCAGGCCGCCGGAACCACGGCAGGTCAGCGATGAGCACACGCATCTTCGGTTCGGGCATCCGCCGGCGGGAAGATCCGCGCCTCATTACCGGCAGCGCCACCTATACCGACGACCTGACGCTGCCCCGCATGGTGCACGCAGCCATGCTCCGGAGCCCTCACGCGCACGCGCGCATTACCTCGGTCGACACGAGCCGGGCGGCGGCCGCCCCCGGGGTGCTCGCGGTGTACACCCACACCGATACGGAAGGCGGAATCAAGCCCGCCCCGTGCGCCTGGCTCCTGCCCGACTCCGAGCTGAAGATCGCCAGCTACCACTGTCTGGCCAAGGATGTCGTGCGCTACGTCGGCGACATCGTGGCGGTGGTGGTGGCCGAGGGCCGCTACGCGGCCGAGGACGCGCTCGAGCTGATCGACGTCGGCTATGAGCCGCTGCCGGCGGTGATCGACCCCCAGGCGGCGGCGGCCGAGGGCGCCCCGCAGTTGCACGACGAGATCGCCGGCAACCAGGCGTTCCACTGGACGGTCGCGGGCGGCGACGTCGACGCCGCCTTCGCCGAGGCCGAGGTCGTCGTGTCCGACCGCATCATCCAGCAGCGGCTGATACCGAACGCGATGGAGCCGCGGGCGGCGCTGGCCAGCTATACCAGCGCGACGGGGGAGCTGACGGTCTGGAACACGACGCAGAATCCGCACATCGTGCGTTTCCTCACCTCGGGCGTGCTGGGGATCTCCGAGGACAAGATCCGGGTGATCGCGCCGGAGGTCGGAGGGGGTTTCGGCAGCAAGATCGCGGCCTATCCCGCCGACTTCGTCACGATGTTCTGCAGCCGGAAGCTGGGACGTCCCGTGAAGTGGACGGAGACCCGCACCGAGAACTACCAGGCGACCACCCACGGCCGGGACCACGTCCAGCAGGTGGAGCTGGCCGCGAAGCAGGACGGCACCCTGCTCGGCCTCCGCTGCACCGTGCACGCCGGCATGGGCGCCTATCTCTCGACGGCGGCGCCGGGCATCCCGACGATCCTGCACGGGCTCATGCTCTCGGGCGTGTACACGCTGCCGGCGGTCAAGGAGGACGTCTACGGGGTCTATACGAACGGCACCCCGGTCGAGGCGTACCGGGGAGCCGGGCGCCCCGAGGCGACGTTCATGCTCGAGCGCATGATGGACGTGCTGGCGGCCAGGCTCGACATGGATCCGGTCGACGTCCGCAGGAAGAACATGATCCCGAAGTTCGAGGACGGCCACGAGGTGGTCACGGCCCTGAACTACGACAGCGGCGACTATCCCGGCGCCCTCGACAAGGTGCTGTCCCATGCCGACTACTCCGGCCTCCGCGCCCGGCAGAAGGCGGGGCCGGCCAACGGCGCGTACATGGGCGTGGGCCTCGCCACCTACGTGGAGATCTGCGGCCTCGGTCCGTCGCAGGTCGCGGGGGCCATCGGATTCCAGGGCGGGCTGTGGGAGAGCGCGATCGTCCGGTTCCACCCGAGCGGCAAGGTGCACGTGTTCATCGGGGCGTCGCCGCACGGACAGGGCGAGGAGACGACCTTCGCGCAGATCGTCGGCAGCGAGCTCGGGGTCGATCCGCAGGACGTCAAGGTGTTCCACGGAGACACCGACAACACCCCGATGGGCTGGGGGACCTACGGCAGCCGCACCACTGCGGTCGGCGGGGCGGCCCTGGCCCTGACCGCGCGCAAGATCCGCGACAAGGCGAAAGTCATCGCCGCGCACCTGCTCGAGGCCGCGGTCGAGGACATGGAGTACGAGGACGGCAAGTTCTTCGTCAAGGGGGCGCCCGACCAGCACAAGACGATCGGCGACATCGCCCTGATGGCGAACGTGGCGTGGAACATGCCGGCGGGGGTCGAAGCGGGTCTGGAAGCCTCGACGTTCTACGACCCGCCCAACTTCACGTTCCCGTTCGGCGCCCATCTGGCGGTCGTCGAGGTCGATGCCGAGACCGGCGCGGTCGCGCTGAAGCGGTACGTCGCGCTCGACGACTGCGGCCCCCAGATCAACCCGGTGATCGTCGAGGGCCAGGTGCACGGCGGGGTGGTGCAGGGCGTCGGTCAGGCGTTGTGGGAAGAGGCGGTCTACGACGAGGGCGGCCAGCTCCTGACCGGCAGCATGCTGGACTACGCGCTGCCCCGCGCCGACATGCTCCCCGACATCGAGGTGCTGTCGACGGTGACCCCTTCACCGCATCATCCGCTCGGCGTGAAGGGCGTCGGCGAGGCGGGCACCATCGCCTCGACGGTGGCCGTCTACAACGCGGTCATGGACGCCCTGCGGCCGTTGGGGGTCTCCTCGATCCGGATGCCGCTGACGCCGGAGCGGGTGTGGCAGGCGATTCAGGACGCGCGGAAGTCCGCGTCGTGACGCAGTGCGGGACGCCGCGGGCGTGACAGGGCGGGAGGCGGACCCGCCGGGCAACGACAGACGGGCCGGCAAGCGAAAGGACAGGCGATGTACGCACCAGACTTCGCATACTACCGGGCGGACTCGGTGGCCGAGATCGGCCGGCTGCTGCGCAAGCACCCCGGCGCCAAGCTGCTGGCCGGCGGACACAGCCTGATTCCGCTGCTGAAGCTCCGCCTGGCCGCACCTCCGGCCCTGATCGACATCGGCCGCATCGGCGAGCTGAAGGGGATCAGCGTCGCCGACGGCCGGGTGCGGATCGGCGCCCTGACCACCCATGCGCAGATCGCGGCGTCGTCCGAGGTGGGGGCGCACGCCCCGGCTCTCGCCGCCGCGGCCGCGGTCATCGGCGACCCCGCGGTCCGCAACCGCGGGACCATCGGCGGCAACGTGGCCCACGCCGACCCCGCCTCGGACCTGCCGACGGTGCTGCTGGCCCTCGGGGCCTCGTTCACGGTGACCACCGACGACGGCGAGCGCACGGTCCCGGCCGGCGAGTTCTTCCAGGGCATGATGACGACCGCCCTGGGAGACCACGATATCGTGACCGCCATCGACATCCCGGCCGCGCCGGGCGGCCAGGGTCAGGCCTACGAGAAGTTCTCCCACCCGGCCTCCCGCTACGCGGTGATCGGGGTGGCGGCCACCGTCGAGCTGCAGGGAAGCACCGTCGGCAAGGTGGCGGTGGCCCTCGGGGGCCTGGTGCCGGCGGCGACGCGCGCCGGCTCGGTCGAGCAGGCCCTCTCGGGCCAGGCGCCGTCCGCCGAATCCATCGCCGGCGCCGCGGCGGCCGTCTCGAACGATCTCGGCTCCGAGCTCCTCGGCGACATCTACGCATCGGCCGAGTATCGGCGGGCGATGGCCCCGGTATGCGTCAAGCGGGCCCTCACCGAGGCGCTCAAGCGGGCTTCCTCCGCAGCCGAGGCCGCCAAGGCGCGCAGCCCATGGTGGAAACCGTCCTGGCTGTAACGTCGGGCGGCAACCGGCGGGACTGGAGCATCGCGCCGCGGCGGCGCTGGCTCGTTCGCCCCCGCCCCCCGGCTCCCGCGATCGAGAAACCTGCGCCGTTCCGTGGTTCGGCACGATGACCGACAGCAACCCCGCACCCGTTCTGCCCGCGTCCATCGACGAGCTGCAGGCGCTTCTGTCCCGCGAGGCCTACGTCGCGGATCGCGGACTCGCGACGTCGATCTATCTGGCCCTGCGCCTGGGCCGCCCGCTGCTGCTCGAAGGCGAAGCCGGGGTCGGCAAGACCGAGGTGGCCAAGGTTCTCGCAACCGGGCTCGGCGCCGAGCTGATCCGGCTGCAGTGCTACGAGGGACTCGACGTCACCCACGCCGTCTACGAGTGGAACTATGCGCGCCAGCTCCTCGAGATTCGTCTGCGCGAAGCGGCGGGACCGGTCGACCGCGCGGCGGTCGCCGCGGATCTCTTCGGTTCCGACTTTCTGATCAAGCGCCCGTTGCTGCGCGCCATCGAGTCGACCGGCGCTCGTGCGCCGGTGCTGCTGATCGACGAGCTCGACCGCGCGGACGAGGAGTTCGAGGGCTATCTGCTCGAGCTGCTGTCCGACTTTCAGGTGACGATTCCCGAGCTGGGCACGCTGCGAGCGTCCACGCCGCCGATCGTCGTCATCACGTCGAACCGGACCCGCGAGCTCCACAACGCGTTGAAGCGCCGCTGCCTCTACTGGTGGATCGACTATCCGGACTTCGAGAAGGAGTACCGCATCATCACCGAGAAGGTGCCCCACGCGCCGATTCGGCTCGCCGAACAGGTGACCCGCTTCGTGCAGGAGCTGCGGACGGCCGAGCTCTACAAGGTGTCGGGGGTCTCCGAGACCCTGGACTGGATCGCCGCCCTCGTCGCGCTAGACCGGCGCGAGCTCGACGGCGCGACGATCGACGAGACGCTGGGCCTCGTGCTGAAGACGCAGGAAGACCTGGAGGCGATACGCGGCGAACGGGCGCAGGCGCTGTTCGAGCGCAGCCTTCTGCCGGCCGGCGTGGCCGGGGGCGCATGACCGGCGACGGCCGAGACCGTCTCACGACCGCCGGCGACGCGCATCACGGCGTCCCTGGAGCCGGCGGCGCGGACCAGGACCGCTCCGTGACCGCGCACCCCGGCGTCCCTGGAGCCGGCGACTCGCACGAGAACCGCCCCGTGGCGGCGCACCCCGGCGTCCCTGGAGCCGGCGGCGCGCCCGCCATCCCGGACGCCGGCTCCGCGCCCGCCCCGAGCCCCGACGACCCGCGCGCCGCGGGCCATCTGTTCGGCAACCTCCTGCGGTTCGGGCGCCTGCTGCACGCGCTCGGCCTCGACGTGCAGGCCGGGGGCATGCTCGACGTGGCGGAAGCCCTCGGCCACGTCGACGTCGGACGGCGCACCGACTTCTACCACACGCTGCGGAGCCTGCTCGTCCGCCGGGCGCAGGACCTCCCCGTCTTCGACGAGGCGTTCCGGCTGTTCTGGCGCCCGCCGCGGGGCGAGCGCACCGCGCGCGACCTGCGAGCGATGGGCGAGCGCCGCCGCTTCGCGCCGCCCGAGGTCGACGTCCCTCCCGACGCGCCCGCGGCGGGCGCCGCCGACCAACGGGAGGACCCGCTGCTGCGACTGGAGCAGGTGGCGGCCCAGACCTACAGTGCGCGGCAGGTCTCGCGGCAGAAGGACTTCGCCACCTTCACCGACACCGAGATCGCCGACGCCCGCGCCCTCATGGCGTCCCTCGCCTGGGCGCCCGCCACCCGGGTGACCCGGCGGTGGCGAGCCGGGTCCGGGCAGACCATCGACATCCGCCGCGCCGTCCGGCACAACCTCCGCTTCGGCGGCGAGCTCGTCGCCCTGCCCCGCCGCACCCGCCGCACGCGGCCGCGCCCCCTGGTGCTGCTCTGCGACGTGAGCGGATCCATGGAACGCTACAGCCGCATGCTGCTGCACTTCGTGCACACTCTGGCCCGGGGCTTCGACGAGGTCGAGACGTTTCTCTTCTCGACGACGCTGACCCGGGTGACGAGGCAACTCGCCCGGCGCGGGGTCGACGACGTGGTGCCGACGCTGCCCCGGCACGTGCCGGACTGGTCCGGCGGCACCCGCATCGGCGACGCGCTCGGCCGCTTCAACCTCGACTGGGCGCGCCGGGTGATGGGTCACGCGCCGACCGTGCTCCTGATATCCGACGGATGGGACCGCGGGGAACCGGCCCGGCTGGGCCGCGAGATGGCCCGGCTGCAACGCAGCTGCCACCGCCTCGTCTGGCTGAACCCGTTGCTGGGGTCTCCCCGCTACCGGCCCCTGACCCGCGGCATGCAGGCCGCGCTGCCCTGGATCGACGACTTTCTGCCGGTGCACAACCTCGCCAGCCTGGAATCCCTGGCCGAGCATCTGAATCGCCTGGTCGACCGCCGGCCGGTCCGCCGCCAGTCCCCGCCCCCGGGGTTCGGCGGCCGAACCGCACCCCCCGCCCCCCCGCCGGGGCGGCTCTCGTCCGCAACCGCAGCTGAATCGTCATGACCATCAACGCCACCTACACCTTCGACGCCCCCGTCCGGACCGTCTGGGACCTCCTGGTCGACATCGACGCCGTCGCCGCCTGCCTGCCCGGCCTGGAGTCGATGGAGCCGGCCGGCGACAACAAGTACCGCGCGGTGCTGACCATGGGCATCGCCGCCGTCACCGGACGCTACGAGGGCACCGTCGAGATGCAGGACCTCGACCCGCCGAACGCCTACCGGCTGGCCGTCGAAGGCCGCGGCAAGGCCGGCTTCGTCAACGGCGGCGCCGCCATCGCCCTGCGCGAGACGGACGCCGGGACCGAGGTGACCGTCGACGGCACCGTGCAGGTCGGCGGCACCATCGCCCGCGTCGGCCAGCGCCTGCTCGGCAGCGTCTCGAAAATGATGATGGACCGCTTCTTCGCCTGCCTGCAGAAGCGGCTGGGGTGAGCCCACAACGCAACAAACCGAGGGCGTAGGTACTCCCGGAGCGTCCAATGAGTGAGGCTCCGCCTCAGACCGACGAGGCGTGTGGGCCTCGGTGTCTGCTGACGGTGGAAGCGGACTCTGGCCGCTGCTCCAGCCGCGGCGCGAAACCGCGTCCCCCCGACGCCCCCCGACCCTGCACGCCGGGACGTGGAAAGACTCGCCCACCGTCGACGGCGACATCCCCAGGCTGCGGGCGATGGCTCGGCGCTCAGCGCGGCGGTGAAGTACAGCCGCAGCACCTCTCAAATCTTGCGCATGGACAACCTCCTGTTCGCCAGCGTTCGTCCCTCCTGCAAAAGCAGGAAGGTCTCACGCCCGGCGGGTCGTCCCGCGCCGCTCAGCTCCGACGGGGGGTGATCGGTTTGGACCGGAATCGGTGATCGGTTTCCACCGGAATCAGTGATCGGTTTGGACCGGAATCAGTGATCGGTTTGGACGGGAATACGCACCAACCCTGACGCCCGCGCGGCGCCTGAGGCGCGGGTGCAGCCTACCGCCCGGCTCCGGGTCCGGCGCGTCCTTCGAGCCTTTCCTCGGTCTGCTTCATCAGCGCCGGCACGCGCCTGCGGGCGTGGTTCAGCAGGTCCTCGCCGACCGGCGACATCGCCTTCCACGTCGCCTCCGGCTCGGTTTCCGCGGCCGGGTACTGCCACTCGCCGGCATACTTCGTCAGCCTGTCGAGCTCGGCGGGGTCCGCCGCGCCTGGATCGACTCGCCGTGCTGCTCGACCTCGTTCCACAGCTTCCACAGGTCGTGCCGGTGCCGGACGCGCCGGCCCGGCGCCACGATCAGCGCCTTGAGCGCCCGTTCCATCGAGGCCTGCAGGTTCTCGCACTTGTCGACGGGGTGTTCCTCGCGGTTCGCGGTCCGCCACTTCCGCTCCGCTTGATCGAGCCAGTCTCGGGCGTAGTCCGGCTCGTAGGTCGTGCTCTTCACCATGCTGCTTCCGTTCCACACGTAGCGCGGGCCCGTAGGCAACAGCCGCGCACCCGCGCGCGCATAGATGGTGCGCCCTTCCTCCAGGGCCGCGCCGTAGACGTGCCCCGCGCTCCACCGGTACCGTTCGGCGGTCCGCGGGTCCGTCAGCAACACGTCGAGGTCGTCGCCGCTCGCCTCGCAGCGCCACCGGTGGCGGTCACCGGCGTTCTCGCCGGGCTCGGGCGTCTTGACGACAAGCAGGTCGAGGTCGCTCGATTCCCGCATCCGGTCTCGCGCTCCGGATCCGAACAGGATGATCTGGTCCGGCGCCAGCCTGGCGACCACCGCTTCGACGGCCGCTTCAAGCCGGTCCGGCCCCGGAGACGTCGGCGGCCGTGTCGCGGGTGGTCGCGTCATCGCAGCGTTCCGGCTCTCTCTCTCTGATCCTGATTCTACTCTCGCCCATCGAATCGGCCGCGGCAACGCCTACCAGGCCGTGCGACAAGCCACCGCGACGGCTTCGGCGCTCGTCGCCCGTGGACGACGGCGCCGGCCTCCGCCCGGACCGCGCCACTCCGGCGGCCTGCCGTCGTCGGCGGATGGCGATGATGGACCGCTTCTTCGCCTGCCCGCAGAAGCGGCTGGCGTGAGCGCCCCGGCGAGGAACGCTCCGGGCGCCGGTTCTGCCGTATCACCGGGCGCCAAGGGGCGGCGTCAGCCTGATCATGGTGCGCGACGGCCGATTGGTCACCGCCGAGGCTGTATCACCCAGGTGCCGGGAACGGCGTTCGCCTGCTCTCCCGCGACCTCCCGCAACCGGGTGATCGGTTTCGACCGGAATGGGTGAGCGGTTCACCGGAGTGGCATGACGCTTTGTGCGCGTTCCATCCAATGTCCGCAAGTACAGTCCGAAAAATTGATTAAGACACGTATAATGGACGTTATGAGGATCACCCGAAACCGGTCCCTGCCCTTGCCGGTACGCCGCGTGCTCGGCAAGCTGGGCGCCGACATCTGCGACGCCAGACGCCGACGCCGTATCCCCACGGCGACGATGGCGGAGCGCGCCCTGATCAGCCGAACGACGCTGCACAAGGTCGAGAAAGGCGACCCCGGCGTCTCCCTGGGCGTCTATGCGACCGTGCTGTTCGTGCTGGGTCTGGAGGCGGGCATCGGCGACCTGGCGGACGCGAGGGGCGACGCGGTCGGGCTGGATCTCGAGGCGGAAGCGCTGCCGAAGCGCATTCGCGCCAGACACCCGCGGAAACCTGCGGCGCACGGCTGATGGACAGGGAAATCCTCGTTTCCCTCGACCTGCACGGGGCGGCCGCCTTCGTCGGACGACTGTGGTGCCGGACTCGCAGGGGCCGGCACAGCGCGTCGTTCGAGTACGACCCGGGGTGGCTCGGACATCCCGAGCGCTTCGCCCTCGAGCCCGCCCTCATGCTCGCGCCCGGTCCGTTTCACACCGCACCCGGACGGTCGCTTTTCGGCGCCATCGGCGATTCGATGCCCGACCGCTGGGGCCGTCTCCTGATGCGGCGGGCGGAACGCCGCCGCGCCCGGCAGGAGGGCCGCGCGCCGCGGGCCCTTTCCGAGGCGGACGTCCTGCTGCTGGTCGACGACGAAGCCCGCCAGGGGGCGCTTCGGTTCTCCACCGACCCCACCGGTCCGTTCCTCGCCGAGGCCGGCCACGCCCGCATTCCGCCGTTCGTGGAACTGCCGCGCCTGCTCGCCAGCGCGGATCGCTTCACCGAGAACACGGAAGGCGATGAAGACCTCCGGCTTCTTCTCGGCCCGGGCTCCTCCCTGGGTGGCGCACGCCCGAAGGTCGCCGTTCGCGACGCGGACCGCCGTCTCGCCATCGCGAAGTTCCCGCACGCGAACGACGACATGAACGTCGTGCTCTGGGAGGCGATCGCGCTTGCGCTCGCCGAGAGGAGCGGCATCGAGGTGCCGGAGCGGCGGTTGGAGACCATCGCGGGCCGGCACGTGCTGATCGTTCGGCGCTTCGACCGCCGCGCGGGTCGCCGCGTCCCGTTCCTCTCGGCCATGAGCATGCTCGGCGCCGCCGAACGCGAGGCGCATTCCTATCCGGAAATCGCCGACGCACTGCGCCGTCACGGCGCCCGGCCCAAGCGGGACCTGCGGCAGTTGTGGCGGCGCATCGTCTTCAACGTGCTGATATCCAACGTCGACGACCACCTGCGCAACCACGGCTTCCTCTACGCGGACCATCGAGGCTGGCGCCTGTCTCCCGTCTACGATCTCAATCCGGTGCCCGTCGACATCCAGCCGCGGGTGCTGTCCACGGCGATCGACGCCGACGATCCTTCGGCGTCGGTCGAGCTGGCGCTGGCAACCGTCGAGCTCTACGGGTTGGAGATGAACGAGGCGAAGACCATCGCGCAGCAGGTCGCGACCTCCGTCACGCAGTGGCGCGAGGTCGCTGCCGGCCTGGGCGCCGCGCGCCGGGACATCGACCGGATGGCGTCCGCGTTCGAGCATGACGACCTCTACGCCGCTCTCCGCTTCTGACTCGGGCAACGTCGCCGGCTCCGATCCCCAGCTCGGAACGGCGATGCCCGATCGGCGGCGCCACCGAGGTGACCGTGGAAGGCACGGTGCAGGTCGGCGGCACCATCGCCCGCGTCGGCCAGCGCCTGCTCGGCGGCGTCTCATGGACCGCTTCTTCGCCTGCCTGCAGAAGCGGCTGGGGTGAACGCCGGCCGCACGGGTGCTACGCTGACATCATGGTGCGTACACAGGTGCGGCTCACGGAGGCACAGCATCGGCGATTGAGGCGCTATGCCGGCCGCCTCGGCATCTCCCTGGCGGAGGCGGTTCGCCGGTGCGTGGACGCACACCTCGTTCGCGAAGCGACGGCCCCGTCGCGCGAAGCCCGGGTTCGCGCGGCGCTCGCCGTCTGCGGCAAGTACCACGACACAGGCGGCGAGACCCGTGTCGCCCTGAATCACGATCGGCACCTCGACGACGCGTACGGGTCCTGACTCGGGAGTCTCCGCCCGCAGAACGCAGCCTACGGGGATATACTCAGTTGCAGTTCGAGTGGGACCCTGACAAGGATCGGCGCAATCGCGCCCGCCACCGGGTCTCGTTCGAAGAAGCGTCGAGCGTCTTCGGGGATCCGTTCGCGCTGACGACAGACGATCCGGATCACTCTTCCGAGGAGGCGCGATTCCTGACGACCGGATACTCGGATCGACATCGTCTCCTCGTTGTCGCCCACACCGATCGCGACGATCGGGTGCGCGTGATCAGCGCCCGAGTGGCGACTGCGTCAGAACATCATGTCTACAGAGAAGAACCTGACTGACGAGCGGGACGAAGACGACATGAGGCCGGAGTACGACCTGCGCGGGGGGGTCCGGGGGAAGTACTACCAGCGCCATAGACAGGGTACCAACGTCGTGCTCCTGGAGCCGGACGTCGCCCGCTCGTTCAACGACTCGGCAACGGTCAACGAAGCGCTGCGTCGATACCTGTCAGAACATGGAGCCCCACCTGGTCCGGGCAAGCCGGTGAGTTGACAGTGACGGCGCCAACGGCGCCGCTGACTCGTCGACGCCGGCGTCACGACGACATCCTGCTGGCTGGTCACCGCGGATCCGTCATTGGAGAATGGCGACATCCGAGGCCGTTCGGTCGCGCGTCTGGCCGCGCCGGCCGCTGGAGAACCGGCGTACATCCTCGACGAACGAACGTCATGACCGACACGACACGGGACCTTCCCGACCTCGACCGGGAAGAGATACGCGACTGGCTCGACTCGCTCGACGCGGTGATCGACACCCACGGGCTGACCGCGACGGGACGGCTGCTGCAGGAGCTGACGCGCCGGGGCGAGCACGCAGGCGTGCAGCTTCCGTTCACCGCCAACACGCCCTACGTCAACACGATTCCGCCCGAGGAGGACCCCGCCTATCCCGGCGACCGCGACCTCGAGCAGCGGCTGAAGAGCCTGATCCGCTGGAACGCGCTGGCGATGGTGGTGCGCGCGAACCGCGAGGCGGACGGCATCGGCGGGCACATCTCGACCTACGCCTCGGCCGCTACCCTCTACGAGGTGGGGTTCAACCATTTCTTTCGGGCCGCCACCGACACCCAGCCCGCCGACCTCGTCTACTACCAGGGCCACGCGGCGCCGGGCGTCTACGCCCGCGCCTGGCTGGAGGGACGGCTCACCGCCGGGCACCTCGAGAACTTCCGGCGCGAGCTGCGCGGCGGGCCGGGCCTGTCCTCGTATCCGCATCCGTGGCTGATGCCCGACTTCTGGGAGTTCCCGACCGTCTCGATGGGGCTCGGCCCGATCATGGGCATCTACCAGGCCCGGTTCCAGCGGTACCTGGAGGACCGGGACCTGCTGCCGCCGTCCGACGCCAAGGTGTGGGTGTTCCTGGGCGACGGCGAGACCGACGAGCCGGAGTCGCTGGGGGCTATCACCCTGGCCGCGCGCGAGCAGCTCGACAACCTGATCTTCGTCGTCAACTGCAACCTGCAGCGGCTCGACGGGCCGGTCCGCGGGAACGGGCAGATCATCCAGGAGCTCGAGGCGGCGTTCCGCGGGGCGGGCTGGAACGCCATCAAGGTCATCTGGGGGCGCGACTGGGACCCGTTCCTCGCCGAGGACGGGGACGGGCTGCTCGTCCGCCGCATGAGCGAGACGGTCGACGGGCAGTACCAGAAGTACGCGGTCGAGTCGGGCGCATACATGCGGGACCACTTCTGGGCGGGGATGCAGGACCGCGTGAGCCACCTGACGGACGGCGAGCTGAAGAAGCTGCGGCTCGGGGGGCACGACCCCGCCAAGGTCTACGCGGCGTTTGCGGCGGCGGCGGCCCACCGCGGGAGCCCGACGGTCATCCTCGCCCGCACCATCAAGGGCTACGGGCTCGGCGAGAGCGGCGAGGGCCGCAACATCACCCACCAGCAGAAGAAGCTGAACGAGGACGAGCTGCGCGCGTTCCGAGACCGGTTCGGCATCCCCCTGTCGGACGACGAGATCGCCAAGCTGCCGTTCTATGCGCCGAGCCGCGACACGCCCGAGATGGCGTACCTGCGGACCCGCCGCGAGGCCCTCGGGGGGCCCGTTCCCCAGCGCCGGCGCCGGGCCGCTCCGCTGGCCTCGGTGCCGGCCGCACCGTTCACCGAGCTCCACGCGGGAACCGGCGACCGCGAGGCCTCGCTGACCATGGGGTTCGCGCGGCTGCTGAGCCGGCTGCTGCGCGACCCGGTCCTCGGGGAGCTGATTGTGCCGATCGTCCCCGACGAGGCCCGGACGTTCGGGATGGAGGCGCTGTTCCGGCAGGTGGGCATCTACGCGCACGCGGGGCAGCTCTACGAGCCGGTCGACCACGCCACGCTGCTCTATTACCGCGAGGGCGAGGACGGGCAGGTTCTCGAGGAGGGCATCACCGAGGCAGGGTCGATGGCCTCGTTCATCGCGGCGGGCACCGCCCATGCGACCCGCGGGGTCAACGCGATACCGTTCTTCATCTACTACTCGATGTTCGGATTCCAACGCGTCGGCGACCTGATCTGGGCCGCCGCCGACTCGCGTTGCCGGGGATTCCTGGTGGGGGGCACGGCGGGGCGCACGACCCTGGCCGGCGAGGGGCTCCAGCACCAGGACGGCCAGAGCCACCTGCTCGCGAGCCCGGTGCCCAACCTGCTCGCCTACGACCCGGCGTTCGCCTACGAGCTGGCCGTCATCATCGAGGACGGCATCCGCCGCATGTACGTCGACGGCGAGAGCGTGTTCTACTACCTGACGGTCGAGAACGAGGCCTATCCGATGCCGGCGATGCCGGACGGGGCGCGCGAGGGCATCCTGAAGGGTCTGTACCGGCTGCGTCCGGCCCGCGAACCGAGGACGCATCGGGCGCAGCTGCTCGCCAGCGGGGCGATCCTGCGCGAGGCCCTCGCGGCGCAGGCGCTGCTGGAACGCTACGACGTGGCGGCCGACGTCTGGAGCGTCACGAGCTGGGGGCAGCTCCATCGCGACGGCCACGCCTGCGACCGCTGGAACATGCTGCACCCGCTGGAGACGCCGCGCGTGCCCTACCTCACCCGCTGCCTCGGCCCGGCGCCGGGGGTGGTGGTGGCGGCGAGCGACTACGTGAAAGCGCTGCCCGACGCGCTCGGCCAGTGGCTGGACACCCGGCTGGTGTCGCTCGGCACGGACGGGTTCGGGCGCAGCGACACGCGCGAGGCGCTGCGCGACTTCTTCGAGGTGGATGCCCGTTTCATCACCCTGGCGACGCTGCAGGCCTTGGCCCGCGACGGCGCGGTGGAACCGGCGGTCGCGGCGCGGGTGATCGCCGAGCTCGACATCGACCCGGACAAGCCGGACCCGGCGGTGAGCTGACGACGGCGCGGAACGACGCGACCTGCACGGAGAGAGACGGTTGGCGACAGAGGTCAGACTGCCGGAGCTGGGTGAGGGCGTGGAACACGCCGACGTCGTGCGGGTGCTGGTCGCCCCCGGGGACACGGTGGCGGTCGAGCAGCCGCTGCTGGAGATCGAGACCGACAAGGCGACGGTCGAGGTGCCGTCCCCGGTCGCGGGCACCGTGGCCGCGGTAGCGGTCGAGGCTGGCGCGAGCCTCGCCGTGGGCGGGTTGATCGCCTCGCTCGAAGCGGGCGGAGACGGGCCGCCGGCGGCGGAATCGCCGGCCGCGGCGGAGACGCCGGCGCCGACGGGTACGCCTACCGCCGCCTCTCCCGAACCGAGCCCGGCGACCGCCGCACCTCCCCCTCCCGCGACGGTTCCCCCGGCTCCGTCACCCCCCTCCCCGACGTCCCGGCGACGCGCGCTCGCCGCCCCGTCGGTCCGCAAGCTCGCGCGCGAGATCGGCGTCGACGTCGACGCGGTGGAAGGCTCCGGCGCCAACGGCCGGGTAAGCCTCGACGACGTCAAGGCGCATGCCCGGCGCGCGATGGAGCGGCTCCGCTCGCCTGCGCAGATTCCCGCGCAGCCCTCCGTCCCCGCGTTGCCCGACTTCTCCCGCTGGGGTCCGATCGAGCGGACGCCGATGCGCAACGTGCGCCGGGCCGTCGCGCGGCGGATGAGCACGTCGTGGCAGACGGTGCCGCACGTCACGCAGCACGATCGGGCGGACGTCAGCGAACTCGAGGCGGTCCGCCGCACCCTCAAGCGCACGGCGCCCGAGCTGCCGCTGACCGTCACCGCGTTCGCGGTCGCGGTGGTCGCGGCCGCCCTCAGGGAGTTCCCGCAGTTCAACGCGTCGCTCGACACCGCGAGCGAGGAGATCGTCTACAAGCGGTACGTCAACGTCGGGGTGGCCGTCGACACCGAGCGGGGGCTCATCGTGCCGGTCATCCCCGGGGCCGACGGGAAGAGCCTCGCGGTTCTGTCCACCGAGATCGCCGAGGTGGCGGCGGCGGCGCGCACCACCGGCCTCCCCCGCGAGCGCCTCGAGGGCGGCACGTTCACCATCACCAACCTCGGGGGCCTCGGGGGCACCGCCTTCACGCCGATCGTGAACCACCCCGAGGTGGCCATCCTCGGGATGTCCCGGTCGGCGCCGGCGCCGGTCTGGGTCGGCGAACGGTTCGAGCCCCGGCCGATGCTGCCCTTGTCGCTGTCCTACGACCACCGGCTGATCGACGGCGCCGACGCGGTGCGCTTCCTGCGGTGGGTGGCCGAGCACCTGGAGCATCCGCTGCTGCTCGAGCTCCAGCCCCGGACGGCGCCGGACCCGTAGTCCGAGTCGCAGGACGGGAAGACCCGCGGCGGGTCGGTGGGACGGCAATCGGAGCCGCGGGCGACGATCTCCGGCAGGGTCGGTGAGGCGGCCAATCGGAGCCGCCGGCGGTGGTTTCCCGATTGGGCGTCCGTGTCGTGGAGCAGCACAGGCGGCTGCAGGGTCGGTCGGGCCGCAATCGGAGCCGGCGACGATTACCGAAGCGAGCATCCGCCCGACGAACGGCACAGGCGGACTTCCGGGTGGGTCGGGCGGCGAGCGGAACCGCCGGCTGCGATTTGGCGGGCAGGCGTCCGTGCCATAGAACCGCTCGGTGGGCCGCGGGGGTGGATTGGGCGGCAATCCGAGCCGCAGGCTACGATCTCCAGGCTGACATGATCGAGCTCCGGCGACTGACCAAGCGGTACGGCGACCAGGCCGTCGTCGACGACCTGTCGCTGTCGGTCGCCGAGGGCGAGCTGCTGGCGGTGCTGGGCGGGTCGGGGAGCGGCAAGACGACGACCCTCAAGATGATCAACCGGCTGATCGAGCCGTCGAGCGGCGCCGTGCACGTGAACGGCGCCGACGTGACGGAGCTGCCGCCCCACGAGCTGCGCCGCCAGATCGGCTACGCGTTTCAGCAGGTGGGCCTGTTCCCCCACATGAACGTCGCCCAGAACGTGGGGGTCACGCCGACCCTGCTCGGCTGGAGCGAGCCCGAGATCCGCCGCCGGGTCGACGAGCTGCTCGAGCTGGTCGAGCTCGACCCCGCGGAGGTCCGCGACCGGCGTCCCGACCAGCTGTCCGGTGGCCAGCAGCAGCGCGTGGGGGTGGCCCGCGCCCTCGCCGCCTCCCCCCGGGTCATGCTGCTCGACGAGCCCTTCGGCGCGCTCGATCCCCTGACCCGGCAGCGACTGCAGGAGTCGTTCGTCCGCATCCGGCGCCAGCTCGCGGTGACCGCGGTCTTCGTCACCCACGACATGGTCGAGGCGCTTGTCCTCGGCGACCGCATCGCGGTCATGCGCGACGGCCGGCTCGTGCAGGTCGGCACGCCGGCCGACCTGAT
Source organism: Vicinamibacterales bacterium (assembly GCA_965206705.1). Classification (GTDB taxonomy): domain Bacteria; phylum Acidobacteriota; class Vicinamibacteria; order Vicinamibacterales; family UBA8438; genus JAJEEA01. Next base: position 1,454,775 of record CBDBKJ010000006.1, read on the forward strand.
GCGGTCCCCGGCCGACGACTACGTGCGCCAGCTCGTCGAGACGCCGTGCCGCGACGCCCGGCTCATCGACTCCCTCCTCGCCTCCGGGGACCCTGACACATGAGGGAACAACTCGCGCTGCTGCCCGCCTACCTCACCGCCCATCTGCAACTGACGCTGCTCGAGACGCCGTGCCGCGACGCCCGGCTCGTCGACTCCCTCCTCGCCTCCGGGGACCCGGACGCATGAGCGAACAGCTCGCGCTGCTGCCCGGCTACCTGACCGCGCATCTGCAGCTGACGCTGCTGGCCCTGCTCTGCAGCACCGCGGTGAGCCTGCCGGCGGGGGTGGCGGTCACCCGCGTGCGGTGGCTGGAGCGGCCGGTGCTGGGAGCGGCCGCGGTCATCCAGACCGTGCCGAGCCTCGCCCTCCTCGCGATCATGGTGCCGCTGCTGGCGGCGCTGGACGTGCAGAGCATCGGGTTCCTCCCCGCCTTCATCGGCCTGACGCTGTACGGCATCCTGCCGATACTGCGCAACACCGTCACCGGCATCGGCGGCGTCGACCCCGCCCTGACCGAGGCGGCGCGAGCGGTCGGCATGACCCCGTGGCAGCAATTGCGCCGGGTCGAGCTGCCCCTCGCCATGCCCGTCATCGTCGCCGGGCTCCGCACCGCGACGGTGTGGACGGTGGGGGTCGCGACCCTCTCGACCCCCGTCGGCGCGACGAGCCTCGGCAACTACATCTTCAGCGGCCTGCAGACGCGGAACTACGCGTCGGTGCTCGTCGGGTGCGCCGCCGCCGCGGTGCTCGCCCTCGTCCTCGACGGGTTGGTGCGCTGCCTCGCGGCGGACGGCCGGGGAGGCCGGCGGCGGCAGGCGGCGGCCGCGGCGGCGGTCGCCGCGCTCTATCTCTACGCCGGCCTCACCCTCGCCGCGGCCCTCATGCCCCGGGGCGACCGGCCGGTGGCCATCGGGGCCAAGACCTTCACGGAGCAGTACATCCTGGCCAACCTCATCGGAGGGCTGGTCGAGGAGCAGACCGGACGCGCGACGACCCAGCTGCAGTCGCTCGGGTCGATGGTGGTGTTCGACGCCCTCGCGGCGGGGGACGTCGACATCTACGTGGACTACTCCGGCACCCTCTGGGCCAACGAGCTGGGACGCGACAGCGGGGGGACGGATCGGGCCGCGGTGCTCGCGGGAGTCGGCGCGCACCTCCGCGACACCTACGGCATCGTGGTGGCCGCGACCCTCGGGTTCGAGAACGCGTACGCGGTGGCGATGCGCGCGGTCGACGCGGAGGCGCGCGGCCTGACCCGCCTCAGCGAGCTGGGACCGATCGCGCCGCGGCTCTCGATGGGTGGCGACTACGAGTTCTTCTCGCGGCCCGAGTGGACCGCGATCCGCGACACCTACGGGCTCGGGTTTCGCGAGCTCCGCACGATGGACCCCGCCCTGATGTACCAGGCGGCGGAGGAGGGGGCGGTCGACCTGATCAGCGCCTTCACCACCGACGGACGCATCGCCGCGTACGACCTGACCCTGCTCGAGGACGACCGCGGGGCGATACCACCCTACGACGCCATGGTGCTGGCCAGCGCCCGGCTCGCCCGCGAGGCCCCGGACGTGCTGGCCGCGCTCGGTCGGCTCGACGGCGCCATCGACGCCCGCGCCATGCGGCGGATGAACCTGGAGGTCGACGAACAGGGCGCCGACCCCACGGCCGTCGCCGCCGATTTTCTGCGGCGTCTGGGGCAGGAGCCTTTGGGCCGGGAGTCGAGGCCGTAGAGCGGTGCAGGCTCCTGGCAACGTTGGCCGGGAGGCAATGGGAGCCGCAGGCGACGACTTCCGCCTTGGAAGCGCGGATGATTCCGGCCGGGCAGGCTGCGCGCAGAACCGCAAAGCGACAGCCTTCAGACTGGCAGCCCGTGGTGAAATCCCCGCCTTGCACCGAGAGCGGTGAGGGCACCAGCGGGCCGTACGGCGTCCGGCTGAAGAACGCCCGAGCCTGACAAGGCGCGACGAGGGAGAATACTGGGCGTGTGCGACCGAGGAGCCGCGCCGTCGGGCGGGATGCATTGCCGCTCGACCGCAGCGGGGGACTTTCGCCACGGTCTGCTCGCCCTTGGGTCGGCCGAGGCCCGTGCGGCCAAGAAAGCGACACAGGAGAGAGACGTCATGCCCGCACCCCGAACCGCAATCCTCGTCGCAGTCCTGTGCATGCTGTCCGCACTTGCGGCCGAGCGAGGCCTCGGTCTTCGCTCGCAGGCGCTCGCCCGGCAACCGGCCGAGGGCCGGGGCGGGCTGCAGCAGATCCAGCCGGGTCACTACGTCTACCTGCACACCGACGACACCCCGGGAGTGTCCTCGACATTCAACAGCGGGATCATCGTCACCAGCGAGGGCGTCGTGGTCGTCGACGCGCTGGGCTCGGAGACGATCGCGCGCGAAGTGCGGGAGGCGATCGCCACGGTGACGGACCAACCGGTCCGATACCTGGTGTCCTCGACCTTCCACGGACGGTTCACCGGCGGCAACGCCGTGTATGGGGACGTGTTCAACATCGGTCACGAGAACTACCGCGCCGACCTTCTCGACTTGTTGAGCGACATGACCCCGGAGCAGCGCCTCGCCCGCCTCCCCGACCAGACCTACCGCGACCGCGTGACGCTCCATGTCGGCGGCAAGGAGATCCGGATTCTGCACCTCGGCCGGGCCCACACCCGCGGCGACAGCATCGTGTTCGTGCCCGCGGACCGCATCGCCTATCTCAGCGAGGTGTTCAACTTCGACGAGTTCCCGTACACGCGCGACAGCTACCCGAGCGACTGGCTGCGGACGCTGGAAGCGGCGGAAGCGCTTGAGGCGGACGTCTTCGTGCCGGGGCACGGGTTCCTGCCGGACGACCCCGCCGCGACCCGGACGGGCTTGCAGGGCCACCGTCAGATCCTGCTCGACGTGCAAATGGCGGTGGAGCGCCAGATCGCCCGGGGTGCGACCGAGGATCAGGCGTTGGCCGCCATCGACCTCCCGCAGTACCGGCGCTTCCAGGGCTACTCCCGCGCGATGGAGATGGCCGTCCGCCGGACGTACCTGGAGCTGACGGCCGGTCTCGATTGAGGTCCGGGCCTGCATGCGGGAGACGATCACGACGATGGGTCGCCACATGGTCGTTCCTTGCACCTGGACCTGCAAATCCGCCGGGAGCCCGTGGCAGGAGCCCCGCGGTTTCTCCACGGGCTCCCAGTCGTCGCCTGCGGTTCCGCTCTCCGCCGACCTACCCTCCAGGAGTCGGCGCTTCCTGCAGGAGTCGCCTGCTGCAGGAGGCAACGCCGTTCTACGGCCGACTCCTACTCGCACCGGAGCGCCTGCACGGGATCCACGCGCACCGCGAGCCGGGCGGGCAGACAGCAGGCGACGAGCACGGTCGCGAAGACCAGCGCCGATACCAGAACGGTCACCGCGGTGCTGTCGGCGCTGGTCCCGAACAGGAAGCCGGCGGCGAGACGCGTCGTGGCCCTCGCCGCGGGCACCCCGATGCACAGGCCGATCGCCGCCGTCCCCAGCCCCTGCCGGACGACCGCGCCGAGCACGGTCCCGGGCGCGGCCCCCAGCGCCATGCGAATGCCCGAACTCCCGCTCCCGCTGCCCCACCGAGTACGCCATCACCGCGTAGACGCCGACCGCCGACAGCAGAAGCGCCAGGGCGCCGAACACCCCCATGACGCCCGCCACCTCCCGTACCCCCGCCGCCGCCTCGTCCACCGTCGCGCTCAGAGGCCTTGCCTCGAAGATGGGCAGGTCGGGGTCTCTGCGCCTGAGCTCGCGGGTCGTGTCGGACAGCAGGCGGCCCACGGTTCCCGCTCCCCGCACCGTCAGGTACATCTGGCGGTTCGCGGCCTGCTTCGCCGACACGTACAGGAACGGACGCTCGAGCTCGAACCAGTTCTGGCGAACGTCTCCCACGACCCCGACCACGGTCGCCCACTCTCCGCCGGCCGCGATGGCGGGGACTTGCAGCCGCCTTCCCAGCGGGTTCTCATCGGGCCAGTACAGCCGCGCCAGGCGTTCGCTGACCACGACCGCGAAGTCACCGTTTTCCTCGGCGTCATCCCGGGGGTCGAACGTCCGCCCGCCGAGCAGCGGAATGCCAACCGTACGAAAGTAGTCCGCGCTGGCGAGGAGCACGTCGGCCGACGGGGTCTCGCCGGGTCCGGGTTCGGGCCTCCCCTCGATCCGGAGCTCGACCGTCGGACGGTGCCACAGACCGGCCGGGAGAACCGAGACGAGGGCCGCGCTCTCGACGCCGGGAACCGCGGACGCCCGCGCCAGCACGTCGTCGTAGAACGCGACGACCCGTTCCGGATCCAGGATTCGCGCATCCTGCGGCCGGATCAACATCGTCCCGACGCCCTGCGCGGAGAAGCCCCGAGGACTCGCGAAGAGCGAACGGAAGCCCTGGACGGCCTGCCCGGCCGACACGGTGATCACGACGGCCAGCGCCACCTCCGCCGCAACCAGAATCCGGCGCAGGGAGGACCGGCGAAGCGTACCCGTCGGGGTTCCGTCCCGGAGCCCATCCATGACCGCGGGCCTCCACGCCCCGGACGCCGCGGCCAAGCCGAAGCCGACGCCGACGCCGACCGCCACCGTCAATGAGAACGCGAGGACCGACCAGTCGACGGCGATGCCCCGGAAGCCCTGAAATCCAGCGGGACATCTCGGGCGAGACGCTGTCCCTGAGAACGGCGACGCCCCACGCCGCGACCACGATTCCGACCCCGCTGCCGGCGAGGGCCAGCAGCAGAGACTCGATCACGACGAGCCGCCCGATGCGCCACCGCCCCGCGCCCAGGGCGGCGCGAACCGTCATCTCCTTCCCCCTGGAGGTCACCCGGCCCAGCTGCAGGTTCGACACGTTGGCGCACGCGATCAGCAGCACGAGCAGCGCCGCCAACTGGCCGAGGACGAGAAACGGACCGGTCACGCCCCGTTGCTGGTGTCGAAGCTCGACGACCTCGACGCCGCGGCCGGCGTTGGTGCGGGGATGGATCTCCGCGAGGCGGACGCCGAGCGCCTCCATATGGGCGCGCGCGTGCCGCAGGGTCACGCCGGGCCGCAGCCGGCCCACGGTCATGACGCTGTGATTCCTGCGGTCGTTCCGGCTCGCCTCGGTGAACACCAGCGGGGTCCACACGTCGCGGGCGCCGGCGGGAAACTCGAACGCCGGCGGCATCACGCCGATCACGGTGCGGGGGCGCCCGTCCAGGGTGATCTCGCGTCCGACGACGTCGGGCTCGCTCCCGAAACGGCGTGTCCAGAGTCCGTGACCCAGCACCGCGACCCGGTCGCGGCCCGCCTGGTCCTCGCCGGGAAGAAACGTCCGCCCCAGGAGCGGTTGCACGCGGAGCGTCCGGAAGAAGTCCGAGGACGTCGCGGCCACGAACAGCAGCTCGGCATCACCGGACGGCCCGACGAGTCCGGACAGACCGTACACGTACCCGGACAGCGTCTCGAAGACCTCGTTGCGTTCCTTCCAGTCCACATAGTCGCCCGGCGTGACGAAGAACGGGGTCGGCGGGCTCGTCTCCTGAACCGCCACCAGCCGATCCGCCTCGGCATAGGGCAGCGGCCGGAGCAGCACCGCGTTGACGAAGCTGAAGACGGCCGCGTTCGCGCCGATCCCGACTCCCAGCGTGAGGACGACGAGCAGACTGAATCCCGGGTTCCGCCGCAGGCCCCGCGCCGCGTACCGCACGTCCCGGACGACGGATTCGAGCATCGGGAACCCCGCCTGGTCCCGGAGCGACTCCTGGAGCTGCGAGACCCCGCCGAACTTCGCACGGGCGAGCCGGCGCGCCTCGGCGGGAGGATTGCCGGCGCGGGCGTACTGCGCGGTGAGGAGGTCGAGATGCATCTCGATCTCCTGCTCGGCCTCCCGCGCGAGGCGGCGGCGCGCGCACAGACCCCGCAGGCGCGACACGAACACGACGACGGGTCGCCACAGGCTCATGGGTCCGGGGACAGCCGCAGGAGGCGCGCCATGACTCCGGCGATGCGCTCCCAGTCTTCCGTCTGGGCGGCGAGCCGGCGGCGGCCCGCCCCGGTGATGGCGTAGAACCGGGCGCGCCGGTTGTTCTCCGACCGCCCCCAGCTGGCGGCGATCCAGCCGTGCTGGCGAAGCCGGAGGAGCGATGCGTACACCGTGCCTTCGTTGAGGTGCAGCATCTCGTCGCTGATCTGCTCGATGCGCCGGGCGACGCCGTAGCCGTGCTGCGGCCCCATGACGTCGAGCGTCTTGAGCACCATCAGGTCCAGGGTGCCCTGGAGCACGTCGGTCCGGCCCTCTCCTATGGCCATTGCATAGGACTATGCGCCAGAGCCTGTCGGTTGTCAAACGAGGCGTCCGCCTCGATGAATGCGCTCTTCCCCGGTAGAATTCGCACCGTGAACCCACCCGCCGTCTCGACGCCCCCGACGGCCGACGGCTCCCGACGCAGACGCCGGTGGCTCATCGGTCTGTCGGTAGGCGTCGTGCTGGCGGCAGTCGGCTACTCCGGCGTGTCGATGTTCGTCGCCGACCGGTTGACCAAGCCTTACCGCCGCCCCCTGGCCTCTTCGCCGGACGTCTTCGGCCTGACCTACGAACACGTGACCTTCTCCAGCGCCGTGGACGACATCGCCCTGCGCGGGTGGTTCCTGCCGGCCGCGGGCAGCGACCGCGCCGTCGTCATCGTCCACGGCCGCAGCTCGTCCCGCACCGGCGACAACGGCGAGCTGGTCGCGCACGCCGCCGCCCTCGTCGACGGCGGCTACAACGTGCTGATGTTCGACTTCCGCGCGCACGGCCTGTCGGGCGGAACGCGCTACACGCTGGGCGCGGACGAGCAGGGGGACGTGCTGGGGGCCGTCTCGTATCTCGAGAGCCGCGGATTCGCCCCGGACCGCGTGGGGTTCTGGGCGCACTCGATGGGCGCGGCCACCGTCCTTCTCGCGGCCGCCGCCTCGCCGGACGTCCGCGCCATCGTCGCCGACAGCAGCTTCGCCCGCCTCGAGGACCTGCTGGCGCGGGAGCTTCCGCGAGAGAGCGGACTGCCCGACTTCTTCAATCCCGCCATCCTCTACTTCGGCCGGGAGCTGTTCGGCCTGGACACGAAAGTCCTCAACCCGGTGGAGGCGGTCGCGGGGCTGCCGCCGCGCTCGCTGTTCATCGTCCACGCCGAGGCGGACCGGCTCATCCCCGTGGACCACGCCCGGCGCATCGCCGCCGCTGCGGGACCGGCCGTCCACGACCTCTGGATCTTCCCCGGGTCCCGCCACGACCGGGTCTCGGCGGCGGCCCCGGAGCAGTACCGGTCGCGCGTGCTCGCGTTCTTCGACGAGAGGCTCAACTGACCCGGCTCCGTTGCAGCAGTCGCGGTCAACGCGGAACCTTGAACGAGCCCTGCCTGTATTCAGGGATATGCACTATCCTTGAACAAGGAGGCGGGCCATGGCGGGTCTGGAAGAACGGCGCTGGGAGGGCGACGCCGACGGACTGACCCGGCGCGACCGCCGGCCGTGCACCTACACGGTCTACCGGCCCGACCGATTGACCGGCCGCCGGTTCGTCCTCGATGGCGACGTCGCCGCCGACGTCGGCGACGCCGAGGCCGCGCTCCTGAAGCTCGACGCATCCGCGGCCGCCCTCGCCGGCACCGAGGCCCTCGCCCGCCTGCTGCTCCGCGCCGAGTCCGTCGCCTCGTCCCGGATCGAAGGCCTGGAGGTGGGCGGACGGCGCCTGCTTCGCGCCGACGCGGCGCGCCAACTCGGCGAAGCCTCCCGCGACGTGACGGCCCTGGAGGTGCTCGGCAACATCGACGCCATGGTGTGGGGCGTGGACACCGTCGAGGCGGGCGGACCTATCACAGACCACACGCTGCTGGAAGCGCATCGCCGTTTGCTGGCAGGGACGCGCCTGGAGAACCACGGGGGACGTCTCCGCACCTTGCAGAACTGGATCGGAGGCAGCGTCTACAACCCCTGCTCCGCCGAGTTCGTGCCGCCCCCGGCCGAGGCGGTGGCCGCTCTGCTGGGCGACCTGCTGGCCTTCTGCAACGGCGACGCGCTCCCGGCGCTCGCCCAGGCCGCTATCGCCCACGCGCAGTTCGAGACGATTCACCCCTTCGTGGACGGGAACGGGCGCACTGGACGGGTGCTGATCCACCTGATCCTGCGGCGGCGCGGCCTCGGGCTGCGCGTCCTGCCGCCGGTCTCCCTCGTCCTCGCGACCTGGTCTCAGGACTACATCGGCGGCCTGACCGGAACGCGCCACGTCGGCCCGCCGGACTCCGCGGAGGCCCATGCCGGCACCAATCGCTGGATCGCCCTGTTCGCGTCGGCGTGCCGCCGGGCGGTGGAGGACGCCACCCGGTTCGAGGCGCAGGTGCGCGCGCTGCAAGCGTCCTGGATCGAGCGCGCCGGGCGCCCCCGCCGCGATTCGGCGGCGCGCCGGCTCATCGAGGCGCTGCCGGCAGCCCCCATCCTCACCACGTCCACCGCGGCGAGTGTCATCGACCGGTCCTTCCAGGCCGCTGGCCAGGCGATAGACCGCCTCGTGGGCGCCGGCGTGCTCGCGCAGGCCAACGCGGGCCGGCGCAACCGCACCTTCGAGGCGCCCGAGCTGATCGAGGCCTTCACGGCCCTGGAGCGCCACGTCCTACCTACCCTCCACTCTCCTTTCAGCCGTCCGACGGTTCACTCGCCCCCGTCGCGCTGCGCCGCGTAGTAGCGGTCGAAGAAGTCGAGGCGGTCCTTGCGGATGCCCTGCTCCACGGCGATCGTGTCGCCGAGGTGGAGCGCCGCGTCCGCCTCGGGGTCGTAGGCGGGCCAGGCCGGCAGCCCCTCCGAGTTCGGGTTGCCGGTGGCGGCCATGTTGACCCAGTAGGAGGCGAGGACTTCGGAGAGCCTCCGGTCGGTGTCGGTGTAGTCGCGGTTGGCGTAGGGGTGGGGGCTGACCCCGAAGTTGTCGAACACGTAGGGGATCTCCGCCGTGTGGTAGGCGCCGTACTGGTCGGCGTCGGGGGCCGGGGGAACGCGGCTGAAGAAGTAGAGATACGCGGGCGACGAGACCGTCTCCATCATGCGGGCCCAGGTCCGCATCTCCCAGCCGAACGTGGCGTCGGTGCCGCTCGCCATCCGGGCTCGCTGCGCCTCCTCGTCGGTCCCGGCCGGGAAGGTCTCGAGGAACGCGCCGGCGTGCTCGCCGTACTCGTTGCGTACCGTCTCGCGGTACTGCGCCAGGGTCTCCGCCCCCGCCGCGCCGCCGAGAATCGTCATCTCGTCCGCGTTCGAGCCGACGATGACCGGCACGTCGTGCTGGCGTCCCGCCGCGAAGATGCCGTAGATGGTGTCGGGGAAGATCCAGCCGTCGACGTTCGCGGTCGACCGGACCAGTTCCGGCGCGACGCCCTGCACCGCCTCCGCGCTCGCGGCCCGCATCGCCTCGAGCGACGGCGCCGCGCCATCGCCGAGCAGCGCCTCGACGAACCGCTCCCCGCCGCCTCGATCTCCGCCTTCGGCGCGGCCCCGCCCCGCGATCCGAAGCCCCCGCCGCTCTCGCCGATGGCGGCGTGGAACAGGCCGCGCGCGAGCGGCGTCGCCATCAGGTGGTTGACGCTCCACGAGCCGGCCGACTCGCCGAAGATGGCGACGCGCGACGGATCGCCGCCCAACGCCGCGATGTTCCGCTGGATCCAGCCGAGGGCGGCGACCTGATCGAGGAGGCCGTAGTTGCCGGAGGCGTTGTGCTCGGATTCCCCGCTCAGCAGCGGGTGGGCGAGATAGCCGAACGCCCCGAGCCGGTAGTTGATGGTCACCAGCACCACGCCCCGCTGCGCCAGCCGCGTCCCGTCGTAGGTGATGTCGGCGCCGTTGCCGATGGCCAGGCCGCCGCCGTGGATCCAGACCAGGACGGGGGCTCGGTCCTCCGGTGCCGCCGCCGTCCAGATGTTCAGGTAGAGGCAGTCCTCGTCCATCCGGTCCACGCCCGCGTCGTAGAACGTCCTCACCGCGGCGGGAATCGGGTTCTGCATGCAAGCCGGCGCCGCTTCCGTCGCATCGCCCAGGCCTTCCCACGCCGGCGCCGGCACGGGGGGACGCCATCGCAGGTCGCCCACCGGCGGGGCCGCGAACGGCACGCCCCGGTAGACCATGACCTCGCCGCCGAGCGGCGACAGCGCTCCGGCGAGCTGCCCGCCCTCGACGGTCACGACCCCCCGGCGTCCTGGCCCGCCGCGGGTGCCGCGGCGGCGCCCGGAAGGAAGACGAAGACGAACGCGAGACCGCCTGCGAGCGCGCTGCCCGGAACCTTTCGCATCATGAGATCACCTCGGAACGCTCGTCGTCTCGGCGGTCAAGTCCTCGACTTTCAGCTTGATCGGCGAGCTGGTCGAGCCTCAGCGGGTCGACGCCCGGAACCAGTCCGCTACGATTCGGAACGACCCGGAATCGCGGCGGTCGGGACTCGCGCGACGCTGGGACCATGCCGCGCACCGCGTTCGCGATCTGCTCCAGCGGCTTGCCGTGCGGCCAGATGAGCACCTCGAGCGAATCGGCCACGCCGTCGTCCGGGGTCAGTGTCTTTTCTCATCCGGGGCATCGTGATGGTCGAGCCCTATATTGTCGATTCCTGTGCTCGGGGGGAACCTTGTACCATGAAAGGCAGGGCGCTTCCGAAGCCGCGGGGTGCCGAACAACCGATCGACATGAATCCGGGGGGATTGAGGTGGGTATTCTCGACGTGCTGCGGGCAGTTCCGGCCAGGCCGGCGGCCACCGAACGGGGCGATACCGACACCGTGAAACGGATTGTGGCCGAGCTCGACTCGCTGCCGGCGGAGCGCGCCCGGTTTCTCGCGGCCTTCGCCTACGTGCTGAGCCGGAGGCGCAGGCGGTCCTCGTGGTCGAGATCGCCAAACACCAGACCCGGCTGTTCGGCGGCACGGAGAACTATCTGGTGACCCGGGAGTTCCGCGAGATCGCGACCGCCGCCCAGCGCCTCGAGCTGCTCGACTGCGTCTTTGCGGTCGCCGCGTCCGACGGCGCCATCAGCACCATCGAGGAGTCGCAGGCGGGACAGATCGCCCGGGAGCTCGGGTTCACGCAGCCGGAGTACGCGTCGGCGCTTGCGGTCCACGCGGAGCATCGGACGGTTCTGCGCTCGCTGCGGGCGAATCGGGCGCCGGCGTCGTGACCGCCGCTCGCGCCCGGGGGTTGGCGTCGAGCAGCACCGCGATCCACCGCAGGTCGTCGGTGTTCTCGAACGCGATCTTGAAGGTCATCGTGATGGGCACCGCCAGCAGCAGGCCCATCGGCCCCCACACCCACCCCCAGAACACCAGCGACAGGAACACCACCAGCACCGACATCCCGAGCCGCCGGCCCAGCAGCGTCGGCTCGAGGATGTTGCCGAAGACGATGTTGAGCACCACGTAGCCGGCCGCGACGGCCAGCGCCCGACCCAGGTCGACCTGCACCAGGGCCAGCAGCGAGGGGCCGACGGCGGCGACGATGGACCCGATGTTCGGGATGTAGTTGAAGATGAACGCGACCAGCCCCCACATCAGGGGAAAGTCGATGCCGAGGGTCCAGACCCAGACGAAAGCGAGAAATCCGGTGCCGAGGCTGACGACGGTCTTGACGGCCAGGTACTTCTGGACCTGGTGCGTCATCTGGCTCAGCCGCTCCAGACTGCCCCCCCGATCGCCGAACGCGACCCGCAGCTTGGCCGGAAATCCGGCCGCCTCGACCAGGATGAAGATGACCGCGAGGAGGACGAGAAACGCATCCTGCAACAGCCCGGCCAGCGCCCCCAGCGTGCCGCCGAGCAGGTTCACCACCGCCTCGGGATTGACGAAATCGAGGGGTGTGCGGTCGGCGAACGGGAGGTTGGCCTGTTCGGCCCACACGCGGAGCCGGTTGGCCAGCTCCTCGAACCGGGCGTTGTACTGGGAGTCGGCGACGACCTGGGCGAACTCGCCCACCGACTGCCCCACCACCACCCCGAGCACGCTGACGACCCCGGCGGCGGCGGCGACGGTGAGCATGACGGCCAGCCACGTCGGCACCCGGTTGCGCTGGAGCCACGCCATGAACGGCAGGCCGACGATGGCGACGAACAGCGCGCTCAGGAACGGCAGCAGAATCTCGCTCGCCTCGCGCAGTCCGGCCACCACGACGATCGTGCTGGCGGCCACCACCAGGAAGCGCATCGCCCGTCGCGGCAGTAGCTCCTCGCGGCCCATCGACGTTGCTCTCTCGTTCAGCGCGGCTCGAACGCGGTGAGTGCGAACCGGTCCCGCTCATCCACCCACTGCCCGCGGACGGCCAACCCGGCCGCTGCCCCGAGCTCGCGCACGCCGTCCGTCTCGTACTTGTACGAGCTCTCGGTCCAGATCGACTCGCCCTCCGCGAAATGGATGGAGCATTCGGCCGCCGGGATCGCGACGGTCTGGGCCCGCAGGCTCTCGAGGTGCATCTCCATGCGAGACTCCGCCGCGTTCCAGACGGCGCGATGCGCGAACCGATCGAGATCGAAGTTCGCCCCGAGCTCCCGGTTGAGGCGCGCCAGCACGTTCAGGTTGAACGCCGCGGTCACCCCGAGCGGATCGTCGTAGGCGAGCACCAGCTGCGCCTCGGGCTTCACGAGATCGGTGCCGAGCAGGAAACGGTCGCCCGGCCGCAGCGCCGACCGCACGCCGACGACGAAGTCAAGACTCGCGGCGGGGTCGAGGTTGCCGATGTTCGATCCGAGAAACGCGGCCAGCATGGCGCCCTCCCCCACCCGGCGCGCCGCCACCCGATCGAGCCCGTTCTCGTAGGTCGTCTCGTGGCCGGTCACCGGCAGGTCCGCCCACCGGGAAAGCGTGCGGCTCGCCAGATCGAGCGCCGTCGCCGACACGTCGACCAGCTCGACCCGCAACGGGACGCCGGCCTGCATCAGCGGTTCGATCAGCTGCGCCAGCTTCTCGCCGCTGCCCGCCCCCAACTCGACGATGGTAACCGGTGCGGCGAGATCGGCGCCAATCGCACCGGCATGCGCCGCCAGCAACCGCTGCTCGGCGCGGGTAATCCCATACTCCGGCAGCGCGCAGATCGCCTCGAAGAGCCGGGATCCCAACGCGTCGTAGAGATACCGCGGCTGCAGTCGCTTCCGGGAGCGACCCAGATCCCGCCGCACGTCCGTGGCGAGACGGTCGCGAACCGCCACCGTCATCACGTCGTCGACATCCATCGCGGATCAGGGCGAAGTGGCCGGCCGATGCCCGTGCAGCCCATCCGCCCCCCGGCGCCGGTCACCGCGGCAGATCCTCCACGCAGCGGAACCCCGCGTAGACGAACGGATAGTGCGGCCGGAACCAGTTGCGCAGGCTGCGCCGGATCAATCCGGTCGCGGTGACCGGGGACGCCCCCTTGATCACGTAGTGCAACCCGTCGAAGAAGTCGGCGGAATACTCCGGATAGGAGGCCATCGGGGTGAATCCGGGAAACCCTTCGAACACCGTGGAGGTCCACTCCCACCCGTTTCCGACGAGGTCGTGCACCCCCCACGCGCTCGCGCCGGCGGGAAACGAGCCCACCGGCACCGGGTCCCATCCCCGAAACCCGAAGTGACCACGGGTCTCGTCGGGCGGGCTCTCACCCCACGGATGCGGGCGCTCGTCTCCGTCCGGCGTGCCGTAGGCAGCGCGATGGAACTCCGCCTCGGTCGGCAGGCGCGCCCCCTCCCAACGCGCGTACGCGGCCGCCTCCGCGTGGGTGACGTAGACCGGCCAGGCCGGCGGCAGCGGCACCGTCTCGAACATCACCCGCCAACGCCAGGCGTCGCCCTCGCGCACCCAGAACGGCGGATGCAGGACCCCGGCGGACTGCAGCCACGCCCAGTCCGTGTCGGACCACCACCGGCGATCGGTGTAGCCGCCCGCCTCGACGAACGCGAGAAACGCCTGGTTGGTCACGTTGTGCCGATCGATGGCGAACGCAGGCACCTCGGCCACCACGGTCGGAAACTCGTTGTCCCATCCGAACGGAATCTCGTCCCGTCCCGCCCCCAACGTCGCCCGGCCGGCCGGAACGGGAACCCGGTCGACGGCGGGGGGCGCCCCCCCGGTGACCACCTCGGCGTCTCCGGGCCGGCGCTTCAGGTCCGACGGCAACCGATGCCACATGTACGCCAGGGTCTCCTGGTGCAACTCCTCGTGCTCGATCAGGGTGAACACCGCCTGACCGCGGTGCAGGACGGGATGTCCGTCGCGTTCGACGTCGGCACGCTCGAGCGCGTCGAGAATCATCCGGTCGGCCTCGACCGCATAGCGTCGAACCGCCTCGCGGCTGGGCCAGGACGCGACGGCGGCGCCGTCAGCCGCAGTCCGATCCTCGGGATCGATGCCGCGGGCGAACAGTTCCTCGAGCCCGGCATCCACCCCCGGCCGCCCGAGCCCCCGCTTGATCAACGTGTTCACGCTGAATGCCGGAATGTGCCCCTCGTAGAACACCACGGGATGCCGGAGCGGTATGGGTTGCTCGTAGTAGGCAGCCGGGCTCAACAGGTCGAAGAGTCCGGCGGTCCGTGCCCGCGTGTTCTGGAACCTGGTGATACTGGCTTCTCTGTCGACCGCCGACTGGTGTGCCCGATCCATGAGCAGATCCTCCCAGCCACCGGCAACCCGAGGACCGGCGCGCGATTGTGAAACGCAACACTACCATAGCAGTTTGCGGCAAGAGGACCCGCTGCATTCGACCGCCGATCCCCGTGCGGCGCGGGGTCCGGCCCCGGAATGCCGGCCGTCTCGCCGGCCCGCGCGACGGCGGACGGCGTGGCCGGCCGGCGGCCGGAACGGACGGCCCGGCGACACCGGTGTGGTAGCCTGAAACACGAGGAAAGGACGCCGGGATCGCTCTGACGCGTGGCGCCAGCCTTGCGGACGCGGGTGGCGTGCGTCCCCGCGAAAGTGGCGGAATTGGCAGACGCGCCGGATTTAGGATCCGGTGGCCGGAAGGCCGTGGGGGTTCGAGTCCCCCCTTTCGCACCATTACCGGATGGATTGCATGAAGGCGGGAATCACCGAGCTGAGTGAGACACGGCGGCGTCTCGACGTCGAAATCCCCGCGGCCGAAGTGGATGCCGCCATCGACAAGCTGACCCGGCGCCACCGCGGGCGCGCCCGCGTTCCGGGCTTTCGGCCGGGCAAGGTGCCGTTGCACATCGTGCGGCAGCGGTTCAGGGAAGACATCCTGCACGACGCCGCGAGCGATCTGGTGCCGGCGGCGGTCGAAACCGCGTTGCAGAAGCATGGGTTGAGCACGGTCGACACCCCGGACGTGCAGGAGGTCTCGATCGACGAGGGTCAGCCGCTCACGTTCCACGCCCTGTTCGAGGTGATGCCGTCCATCGCCGAGCTCGACTACGAGGCGCTGACCCTCCGGCGCCGCCCGGTGGCCCCGGACGCGGGGGCCGAGGAGCGCGCGCTCGAGCAGCTCCGGCTCCGGGCGAGCCGGATCGTGCCGGTCACGGATCGCCCGCTCGAGGCCGGTGACATCGCGACCGTCGACCTCAGCCGGCACGCGGACGGCGGCGACGACCAGGCCCCCCGGTTCGAGGAGCCCCGGCAGCGGGCGACCATCGAGCTCGGCGCCGACGGCAACCCGCCGGGATTCGACGCCGAAGTCATCGGCCTGAGCGTCGGCGACTCGAAGACGTTCGAGCTGCCGTATCCCGACGACTCCGCACCGGTCGAGCTCGCCGGCAAACGCGTCACCCATGCGGTGACCGTGCAGGAGCACCACCGGCGCGTGCTTCCGGACGTCGACGACGCGTTCGCGAAGTCGATGGGCGATTTCGACACGGTGGAGACGCTGAAGAACCGGATCGCCAGCGATCTGCGGCGCGAGGCCGAGATCGAGACCCAGCGGGGGGTGCGGCAGGACCTCATGCGGCAGCTCTCCTCCCGCCTGTCGGTGGAGGTTCCCGAGGCCCTCGTCGATCGCGAGATCGCCCGGCGGCTGGAGCAGGTCGCGGCCCGGATGGCCCAGCAGGGGATGGACCCGCGGACCGCCAACGTCGATTGGGACGCCCTGCGGAAAGAGCAACGCGACCCGGCCCGCGAATCGGTGCGTGCCTCGATAGTGCTCGACGAGGTGGTGCGGCGCGAGGACCTGAGCGTCAGCGACGACGAGGTGGAGCAGGAGGTCGCGCGATACGCGGAACGGCTGAGCCAGACCCCGGCCGCGGTGCGCGCCCGGCTCGACCGCGACGAGGGAATCGGCCGGCTGTCGGAGAGCATGCGGCGCGAGAAGGCGATTGACTTGCTCTTGTCGCGTGCTACCATCGTGACGGCGTGAGCGTACGCCTTCGATCGCGTCCCAACCATCATTACCTCGACCGCGCAGCGACCAACCAGGAGACGAACGTGTGGGCTCCGTATCCTGGCGTTGCCGCACGCGCGTCGACCCGAGGCGCCGGAGAGTCTGAGCCCAGACGCGCAACCGACATGTCCGAGGTCCGCAACCAGCTGATTCCCATGGTCGTCGAGCAGACCAATCGGGGCGAGCGCGCCTACGACATCTACTCGCGTCTGCTCAAGGACAGCATCATCTTCATCGGCACCCCCATCGAGGACTCGATCGCGAACGTCGTGATCGCCCAGATGCTGTTTCTCGAGGCGGAAGACCCGGACCGCGACATCGTGCTGTACATCAACAGTCCGGGCGGGTCGATCTCGGCCGGGCTCGCCGTCTACGACACGATGCAGTTCATCAAGCCGGACGTCCAGACCTACTGCATCGGACAGGCGGCGTCGATGGCCGCGGTGCTGCTCGCGGCCGGCACCCGCGGCAAGCGCTACAGCCTGCCCAACTCCCGGATCATCATCCATCAACCGCTCATGTCGGGGCTGGGGGGGCAGGCGAGCGACATCGACATCCACGCCCGCGAGATCATCCGGATGCGGACGCGCCTGAACGAGATGCTGGTGGAGCACACCGGCCAGGACATGGCGCGGATCGAAGAGGACACCGAGCGCGACTACATCATGACCGCGGACCAGGGCCGCGAATACGGTATTATTGACGAAGTGGTCAGACAGCGCGCCTAGGAGCTTGCGCCGTAGAAGTTTCGCACCCGCGAAACTTCCAACGCGACCGCAAGGTCGCGCAGCCGCCCGTGGCGAGCCCGCGCGACGCCCGACCGGGCGGACGAGGTGGCCATACCGGCGGCATGCGACCGAGGAACCACCAGGTCGGGGGGAACACCGCGCCGGTCGCAGGCCGTGGCGGCATTCCCCACGGGGTGCCAACCGCCAGCGGGTGGACTCGCCTCGCTCGGCCGGGTGTTGGGTGACAGATGGCCAAGAAAACCGGTGAGCCGGAGATTCTTCGTTGTTCGTTCTGCAACAAGGATCAGAACGACGTCCGCAAGCTGATCGCCGGTCCGACCGTCTTCATCTGCGACGAGTGCGTCGAGGTCTGCAACGACATCATCGCCGACGACAGCCGGTTCGAGAGCCGCGGCGCCCGGTCGTCGCTCCCGGTGCCGCAGGAAATCAAGAAGTTCCTCGACGAGTACGTCGTCGGACAGGAGCAGACCAAGAAGAAGCTGGCGGTCGCCGTCTACAACCACTACAAGCGGGTCGAGATCCAGAAACAGTCGCGCAACCGGAACGACACCGAGCTCTCCAAGTCGAACATTCTGCTGATAGGTCCCACCGGCACCGGCAAGACCCTGCTCGCACAGACCCTGGCCAAGCTGCTGTCGGTCCCCTTCACCATCGTCGACGCCACGACCCTGACCGAGGCCGGCTATGTCGGCGAGGACGTCGAGAACATCGTCCTCAAGCTGCTGCAGGCGGCGGGCGGGGATATCGAGAAGTGCCAGCAGGGCATCATCTACATCGACGAGATCGACAAGATCTGCCGGAAGGACGAGAACCCCTCGATCACCCGCGACGTCTCCGGCGAGGGGGTCCAGCAGGCGCTGCTGAAGATTCTCGAGGGCACGGTGGCCAACGTGCCTCCCCAGGGGGGCCGCAAGCATCCGCACCAGGAGTTCTTCCAGATCGACACCGCCAACGTGCTGTTCATCTGCGGGGGCGCGTTCGTCGGGCTCGATCAGACGATTCAGCGCCGCGTCGGCCGCAAGATGCTCGGGTTCGGCGCCGACATCAAGACCTCGCGGGAAGAGGATCTGGGCATGACCCTCGAACTCGTCGAGCCCGAAGATCTCATCCGCTACGGGCTGATCCCGGAGTTCGTCGGGCGGCTGCCGGTGATCGGCGCGTTGCACGAGCTCGACAAGCCGGCCCTGATGCAGATTCTGACGCAGCCGCGCAACGCGATTACCCGGCAGTACGAGCGTCTGTTCGAGTACGAGAACGTCAAGCTGCAGTTCACCGACGACGCGCTGGAGGCGATTGCCGAGTCGGCGCTCGATCGCAAGATCGGCGCCCGCGGGTTGCGGATGATCATCGAGGGCTTGATGCTCGACATCATGTATGCCATCCCCGGCCAGAAGAAGGTTCGGGAGTGCGTGATCACCCGCGAGGTCGTGCAGGCCAAGGGCGATCCGATCACCGTCATCGAAAAAGCTGGTTGAATCCAATCCAATGGAAGTCTACGAAACTCTCCCGATCGTACCGTTGCGTGACGTCGTCGTCTTTCCGCACATGATGATCCCGTTCGTCATCGGACGGCCGTCCTCGACGCAGGCCCTCGAGCACGCGCTCCTGAAGGACAAGCGGATCTTCCTGGCGGCGCAACAGCTCGCGGTGGTCGACGACCCCAAGCCGACGGACATCTACACCATGGGGTGCATCGCGAACATCGTGCAGAGCCTGAAGCTGCCGGACGGCAACATCAAGGTCCTCGTCGAGGGCCTCGAACGGGCGCGAGCGGTGGAATGGAAGGAAGACAAGGGGTTCTATCGGGTCGTCGCGAAGCTCCTGCCCAAGCCCGAGGACGCCAGCGAGGAGATCGAGGGCGCGATGAGCCGCGTCGTCTCGTTGTTCGAACAGTACGTCAAGCTGTCGAACAACCTCCACTACGACGCGATGATCGCCGCCGTGCGCGTCGATGACGCCGGCAAGCTGGCCGACACCATCGCCGCCCATCTCGCGGTCGGGGTCGAAGAGAAGCAGAACCTCCTCGAGATCGTCCAGCCGCTGGGGCGTCTGGTGCGCATCGCCAGCCTGCTCGAAGCCGAGGTGGACAAGCTGCAGGTCGACCGCCGGATCCAGTCCCGCGTGAAGAAGCAGATGGAGAAGGCCCAGAAGGAGTACTACCTCAACGAGAAGATGAAGGCGATTCAGAAGGAGCTGGGCCGCAAGGAAGACAAGGGCAGCGAGCTCGACGAGCTCAAGAAGAAGATCGAAGACTCCCGCATGCCCAAGGAGGTCGAGGAGAAGGCGATCCAGGAGCTGAAGCGGCTCGAAGGGATGCCGCCGATGTCGGCCGAGGCGACGGTCTCACGGAATTATCTCGACTGGCTCATCGCGGTCCCGTGGCACAAGAAGTCGCGGGAGAGCCGCGACCTGAAGAAGGCCGAGGCGATCCTGAACACCGACCACTACGGTCTGGAGAAGATCAAGGATCGGATTCTCGAGTTCCTCGCCGTCCGCACCCTGGTCCGCAAGCCGAAGAGCACCATCCTCACGTTCACCGGCCCCCCGGGGGTCGGCAAGACCTCGCTCGCGAAGTCGATCGCCCGCGCCACCAATCGGAAGTTCGTCCGCCTGTCGGTCGGCGGCGTGCGCGACGAGGCGGAGATTCGCGGGCATCGCCGCACCTACATCGGCGCGTTCCCCGGCCAGATCATCCAGATGATCAAGAAGGCCGGCACCATGAACCCGGTGTTCCTCCTCGACGAGGTCGACAAGATGTCGATGGATTTCCGGGGGGATCCGTCGGCCGCGCTGCTCGAGGTGCTCGACCCCGAACAGAACCACACGTTCCTCGACCACTACCTCGACGTCGAGTACGACCTGTCGAACATCATGTTCGTCTGCACCGCCAACGTGCTGCACACCGTTCCCCAGGCCCTCCGGGACCGGATGGAGGTGCTGCAGCTCGCCGGCTACACCGAGCTCGAGAAGATCGAGATCGCGAGAGTGTTCCTCGCCCCGAAGGCGGTGACGGCGACCGGGCTGACCGACAAGAACATCCAGTTCAAGGACGAGGCGTTCGAGACGATCATCCGGCGGTACACCCGCGAGGCGGGGGTTCGGAGTCTCGAACGGGAGATCAACACCATCTGCCGCAAGGTGGCGCGCAAGGTGGTCATCGAGGGCAAGCAGTTCTCGGAAGCGGTCGCGGCCGAGCAGATTACCCGGCATCTCGGCGTCCCCCGCTACCGGCCGACCACGGCGGAAGAGAAGAACGAGGTCGGCATTGCGACCGGGCTGGCGTGGACCGAGGCCGGCGGCGAGCTGCTGCTGACCGAATCGACCCTGATGCCCGGCAAGGGACGGCTCACCCTGACCGGCAAGCTGGGCGACGTCATGCAGGAGTCGGCCCAGGCCGCGATGAGCTACGTGCGGTCGAAGGCCGAGGAGTTCGGCATCCAGAAAGACTTCCACCGGCGCACCGACGTCCATGTCCACGTGCCCGAGGGGGCGATTCCCAAGGACGGACCCTCGGCCGGCATCACCCTGGCGACCGCCCTCGTGTCGAACCTCGCCCGCGTCCCCACGCGCCGCGACGTGGCAATGACCGGCGAGATCACCCTGCGGGGCAAGGTGCTGCCGATCGGCGGGGTCAAGGAGAAGGTCCTGGCCGCCCACCGGGCGGGCGTCAAGACGATCATCCTCCCCAAGGACAACGAAAAGGACCTGGCGGACATTCCGAAGGCGGTACTCGACGTCCTGGAGTTGCACCTGGTCGAGTCCATGGACGAAGTCTTGAAGATCGCCCTGACCGAACCGCTGGTCTCGCTGCTCTCGGCCCAGGACGACGCCGATTCCGCAACCGCTGCCGCCGACGGCGGCCTGATGCACTAGCGCGACCCTACGGTCGCGCCTGGTCTGGAAACCGTCGCCTCGCGGCTACGCTTTCCGCCCAACCAACCCTCCAGGCGTCTGCGCCGCTTTCGCGGCGCAGGACGCCGGACCCCGGGTCGCCGGTCGTCGGCGAATGAAGATCCAGAACGCGGAGTTCGTCAGAAGCGTCGGTCCCGAGAGCCCGCTGCCGGACCCGCGGCTTCCGCAGGTCAGCCTCATCGGCCGGTCCAACGTCGGAAAGTCGACCCTGATCAACGCCCTCGCGCACCGCAAGATCGCGCGCGCCGGCGGCGCCCCCGGCACCACCCGCCTGCTCAACGTGTACCACATCGTGCTCGCCCGGCGCCGCGGCGAGCTGCTGCTGATCGATCTGCCCGGCTATGGCTACGCCCGCGGCGGCTCCGCGAGCACGCGCGTCTTCGACCGGCTCACCGAACGCTACTTCCAGCCCCCGCCGCCGGCCGGGAACCGGACCGGGCAACCCGGCGAGGCTGCCGGACCGCCGGCGCTGCGGGGACCGACGGGGGCGATTCTGCTCGTCGATGCGCGGCATCCGGGGCTCGAGAACGACCGAAACGCCCTCGGCTGGTTGACCGGGCTGAAGCTGCCGCTCGTCGTGGCCGCGACCAAGATCGACCGCCTCACCCGATCTGCCCGTCACGCCAGGCTGCGGGCGCACGAGAAAGCGCTGGCGCACCCGGTGCTGCCGATCTCCGCGAAGCGCGGCGACGGTCTGCGCGAGCTGTGGACGGCGCTGCTGGCCCTCGCCGACGGCTCTCCGGCGGCGGACGCGGCGGGCCGGCAATCGCGGGCGGTCACGCCGTCAGAGAGGCCGTGATGGTCGACCCCGGCTCCGGGGGGACCGCATTCGCTACCCGGAGGCCGGTGCGCAGACCGCCCGCACGCGGCCACCCGCACGCGGCGGCAGGGCCGCGTCGCACCGGGACCGATTACAGCTCCATCTGCCGCTTCTCGATCTCCTCGCACAGCACCTGCAGGGCGTCCTCCTGACGGGCGCGCAGGCTGAGCGGCCCGGGCACCGCTTCCCATCGATACACCGTCGCCGGCGATACCCGGAGGAGGTTGGCGAACTCGGCGACCGAGAATCCGCCCTCGTGGCGCAGCTCGGCCACGAGGCCCCCGGTGGGGCTGAACCCCGACGATGCGCCGGTGGGCCGCGGCAGCGCGGACGGCGCCGCATCCGCCGGATCGAGATCGATGCCGAAGATGTCCGCGAGGTCGCCGGCGGCGAGAACGTCGTCTCCCGCCGCGCCGGCCGGAAGCGTCATGTCGCCGACGACCAGATTCTCGGCGTCGACGTCCCGCAGGCGGAACAGCAGGTCGGGGCGATCGTCGAGCCGGCTGCCGACGCCGTAGAGGACCGCGGCCGCGTGCTTGCACATCACCGCCCAGTCGGGACAGTCGCAGGTCAGGGTAATCTCGCCCGGTTTGGGGAACAGGCCGCGGTCAGGATCGGTGACGACACCCATGACGTGATCGGACAACCGGCCCTGAAGCAACTCGAGAACGGACCCGATTCGCCCCGCGCATTCCGCCTGGATGGCCTTCCAGGCGGCCTCTCCGAGCTTCCGGATGCGCACCGCGACGTGATAGAGGTCCGATCCGACGACCATGGCGTCGACACCGCCGGCATGGATCTCCAGGTGACAGACGCAGCCGTTGCGCACGTAGGTGCGGCCGCGCGGCAGGCGGTTCTCGAAGTCGGAGCACGACTCCAGATGGCTGCACCAGCGCCGGCCCCAGAAGCTGCGGGCGATGGTGCGCCCCTGGATGGCGATGGGCTGCACGTCCAGGCCGCTCTTGCGCAGCTCGTCCGTGAACCAGACCACCCGGTTGCGCCGGACGCCGGCGGAAACGTAGCGCGGAAACCACTGCACGGCCGGGTCCCTAAAGGGTCGCGCGGGTGACGTCGAGACGCACCAGGTCGAGCAGCTCGTCGTCGCGCAGCTCGGTGAGGTTGACCTCGTTGTCGCCGTCGAGCAGCTCGTCCGCCAACTGTCGTTTCTCCGCAATCATCAGATCGATCTTCTCCTCGATGGTACCGCCGGTGATGAACTTGTGGACGAGCACGTTGCGGTGCTGGCCGATGCGGAAGGCCCGGTCGGTGGCCTGGTTCTCGACCGCCGGGTTCCACCAGCGGTCGAAGTGAATCACGTGCGAAGCCGCGGTCAGGTTCAGGCCGGTGCCCCCCGCCTTGAGCGACAGGATGAAGAACGGCGGCCCGTCGTCGCGCTGGAACCGGTCCACGAGCTCGCGGCGCCGCCGCACGCCGGTCCCGCCGTGCAGCACCTGCCCGGCCCGGCCGAAGACCCCGGCGAGGTGCTCCGACAGAGGTTCGATGATCTCCCGGAACTGGGTGAAGATCAACGCGCGCTCCTGCCGGCCCACGAGCTCCTCGCAGATCTCCGCCAGCCGCGTGAACTTGCCGCTGTCGGCCGGCGCATAGTCGCCGTCACCCGAGAGCTGGCTCGGGTGATTGCAGATCTGCTTCAGGTGCACGAGCGACCGCAGCACCAGGCCTCGCCGCGCCATGCCGTCGCTCGATTCCAGGTCGCGCTGCATCGCGCGCACGACGCGCTGATAGAGCGCGACCTGCGTGCGGGTCAGATGACAGTAGCGAGCCGTCTCGGTCTTGTCCGGCAGGTCGCCGATGATGCGGCGGTCGGTCTTGAGACGCCGCAGAATGTAGGGCGCGACGAGCTGGCGCAGGGGCGCGAAAGGATGCTCGGCCCGCGCCTGCAGCGCCTTCACGAACGCGCCGAACACCGCGCGCGAGCCGAGCAGGCCGGGATTGAGGAAGTCGAACAACGCCCACAGGTCGGCGAGACGGTTCTCCACCGGGGTGCCGGTCAGCGCGATGCGGGCGTGGGCGGGAAGCCGCCGAACGGCCCGGCTCTGCCGGGTCGACGGGTTCTTGATGGCCTGGGCTTCATCCAGGATGACGAACCGCCACTGTACGTCCGCCAGCCAGGGCTGGCGGGTGAGCATGGCGTAGGTGGTCACCACCAGATCGACGCCGGCGAGAAGCCGCGCGGGCGCGGCCGCGATGTCGTCCAGCGCCTGCCGGTCCGTCTCCGCCGGGTGCAGGAAACGAAGCGCCAGCGCAGGAGCGAACCGCGTCGCCTCGCTGCGCCAGTTGCCGAGCAGAGACGCCGGAATCACGAGCAGCGACGGCGCCCGCGACCGCGAGCGGGCCGCGCGGTCGCGCCGCTCGCAGAGCAGCAGCGCCAGCACCTGAATGGTCTTGCCCAGCCCCATGTCGTCGGCCAGGCACGCACCGAGACCCAACCCGGTCAGAAAGCGCAGCCACGCCACACCGTCGCGCTGATACGGCCGCAACGTGCCCCGCAACGCCCCGCCCGGCGCCACCGGCTCGAGATCGCCGGGCCGGCGCATGCCCGCGAGGATCTCCCGCATGGCGTCCCCGGCGGTGACGTGCACCCAGGAACGCTCGTCTTCCGCCTGTCCTTCGTGCCGCAGATCGGCCGACGCGCCGGCAAGCAGCCGCATGCCGTCGATGAAGGACACGCCCCCGTTGCCGGCCTGCCGCAGGGTGTCCCAATGATCGATGGCCTGCCGCAGCTTGTCGCGGTCCACCTCGACCCATTGCCCCTTCAGCAGCACGAGGTCGTCGCTGCCCGCGAGCAGCGCCTCGCGCTCGGCGCGCGACAGCGTCTCGCCGCCGAGGGCGACCTCCACCTTGAAGTCGAGCATCGCGCCGGCGCCGAGCCTGGCCGGGGTCTTGCCGCCGATCGTCACCGCCACCTGAGGGCGCGCGCGCTTGCGCCACCAGTTCGGCAGCCGCACCGACAGGCCCGCCGCCTCCAGCGCGGGCACGCTGCGCAGAAGCTCGTAGGCGCGCTCCGCCGACCACGCCATCGGTTGGTAGACGCGGCCCGATTCCACGAGGTCGCGCACCCAGGCGCACGTCTCCCCCGCCTGCTCGATGGGCGACAGCAGCTTGATGAGCGCGGCGCGGTTGCGCGCCCCCGCGTACTGCTGCAGTGCCCGGCGCAACGGCAGATGCTTCACGCGTCCCGACGCGCCGAATCCGGACGCATAGGTGGCCATGAACGCGAACGGGCGCACGTCGTCGTTCTTGTTCTCGGCCAGATGGAAGCAGACCCGCCCCACCTGATGCCACCTCGGCGCGCGCGCCCGCAGGAACGCGGCCAGCCCGTCGCGGGCGGGTACGCGCTCGCGCACCCAGGCGTCCAAATCCGTCCAGATCCCCTGCAGACTGTCCGCGGACAGGTACTCCCCGCCGTGCATGGGCGGCGCCGTCAGCACCCACTCGGCGCACTCCGCCGGCGCCGGCGGATCGACCCGCACGTCTTCCGCATCTTCGGGAATGTGACACAAGGCGGTGAGATGAAGTTCCGCGATCTGCTGCCAGTAGCGGAGGCCGGGCGCTCCCTGGGTGTCGGTCTTCTCCGCCGCGAGGGTGAAGAGGGCTTCGCGCCAGTCGGCGTCGAAGGCGCCCCGCAGGTGGGCGAGGCCGGCCGGGATCTCGTCCCCGGCGAGCGGCGCCCAGCGCAGAAGCCCGGCCGGGGTCAGTCCGAGGCTCATGTACGGAGGGCGTCAGTTGGCGGGCAGCGGCGGCAGGCCGACGGCGACCAGCGCGGCCTCGATCGCCTGCTGGACGGCCGTGCCGGCCGCGAGGTCCGCCGCGGCCTGGCGGATGACGTCGGCGGCCAGCGGAAACGACGTGGCCCGGGGCATGAGCTCCGTCAGCGCCCGGAAGAAGATGCGCTCGACCAGCTCGCGGTTGGACGCGCCGGCGCCCTCGACGGTCAGCTGGGTGCCCCGGTTCGTCCCCCCTTCGATGGCGAGATAGAACGCGTGGCTCAGGATCGTCGAGTTCCAGTGCGAGGCGCCGTAGCAGCAGCGATCCGGAAGCCAGTTGACCAGCTCTCCGTTGAAGAAGAGGGCCCCGGAAAACGTGAAATTCTGGTCGTCGACGATCACCGTCGCGAACTCCCAGCGGAAGGGATAGGCCATCGCGTCGCGGTTCAACCACGGATCCGACAGCGATCGCAGCGTCCCGGCCGCGTACTCGCTGCTGTACTCGTAGGTGCCCGCGGCGCCGGCCCCCTCGTGAAAGAACCCGGTCGAGACGCCGAAGATATCGGAGTAGGCTTCGTCGATGCCCCCCGCCCCGGAGGACGCCAGGACGAACCGGCCGTCCTCGCTGCACAGGGCCGGAATCGGCTCCCACACGTCGGGGTCCACCTCGATGGAGAAGCTGGTCTCGGGGCAGGTATGCGTCTCGCCCTCCCACTCGAAGCTCGGCGGGCCGAGGCGGCCGACGTCGCGCAGGCGGGTAACGAGGCCCCCACCCGTCCGCTGACTGACGGCGAAGCGGGTGAGGCCGTGCATCAGCTCGTGCGCGACGGTGTGCAACGCGACCCGCGGCTGGGTCACCTCCGAGCCTCGCTCCACTTGGCGCTGGCCGAAGACGTAGAAGCCGGCGCCCTCCGGACCCAACGGCGGAAAAAAGGCTCTCGCATTCAAGAGCCGGTTGTTCACGATGCCGACGATGCGCCCGTTCCGGCCGTCGAGCCCCTCCCACCCGTGCCGCTGCGCGAAGTAGTCGTAGGTCCAGCCCATGTGGACGTGGCCGTCGACCACCGCCACGTCACCCCAGTCGTTGTCGTCGTCGGCCCCGATGTCGCTCGACGTCCAGCGCTGGACGCCACGCGGCCCCGGCTCGATCAACGAGATGAGCCGCTCCACGTCGAAGCCCGCGTCGAGGGTGACGACCTCGCCCGGACGCAGGCGGTCATGGGCCTCGAACCGCCCGTTCTCCCGCGTCGCGCTCACCTTCTTCGTGTCGCCGAGAAACCCGGCCCCAATCCCGACTTCGGACTGCGTGGCGAACGCCGCCTCGGTCCGGACGACGGCGCCGTCGGCGGTGGACACGAAATAGGTGTAGGCGTCGTCCAGGGTCAGGGGATACGTCAGCTCGTACGATCCGTCGAACAACGGCAGAATGACCAGCTCCGACGTCAGCCGGTCCGCCAGCGCCGCGCCGGTCCGCTGCACGAGGCGGCTCGCGGCCTCACCCGCGGTCAGGGCCGGCGCCGTCTCGATGTCGATGTCGGTGTAGAGGGTACCGAAGAGCGAGACCGTCGCTCCCTGGTCGAGCTGCCGCGACACGCCGCCGCCATGCACCTGCAGGCCTTCGAAGAACTGTGAGAGATACTCGTGGGTGCGTCCCGGCAGGGTGCGGTCGGCCTGGCGGGACACGACAACGAGCTCGCCGGTCCGCGTCATCCCGTCGAGCGTCGCATCCCACCGCCTCAACTCGTCGACATTGGTCGAGTACCCGACCGCCACCGACACCTCTCCCGGCGAAAGCTGGGAGGCTGCCTGCCGGCCCGTGCCCAGAATCACGACCCCCGCAAGGGCCGCCACCATGACGAGTCGCGGAGCGGTATGCATTTTTCCGGTTCCTCGCGCGCAGTCAGGGTGGCGCCGCGACCCAGCGGCCCGGGCCTCGCGACGAAGCGCCCCCTTCGTCTAGTCTATGCTGGCAACGCCCGGGCGGCAACCGACCGGGCCGCCGGAGGAAGACGGCGGCGCCGGCCGGGTCGCAGCCTCGCCGCCGAGGCGGGCGGCGGAATCGGTATACTTGAGGGTCCGGCCAGACATCCCGCTCAGCGCGGGGCGGGTTCGCCGACAGGAGCAGGGTCACATGAGATGGACGCGACAGGGCCTCGGCGCGGTCCTCGTGCTCGTCGCCGCAACCACAGCGGCGGGCCAGGCCGCCGGCGAGGGCCTCGGCGCGGTCCTCGTGCTCGTCGCCGCAACCACAGCGGCGGGCCAGGCCGCCGGCGAGGTTTTTCCGTTTCCCGTCACCACCTTCGAGCTCGACAACGGGCTCGCGGTGGTCGGCGTCGACTACGACAGCCCCGGCATCGTCGCCTACTACACGGTGGTGCGGACCGGCTCGCGCAACGAGGTCGAGCCGGGCTTCTCGGGCTATGCGCACTTCTTCGAGCACATGATGTTCCGGGGCACCGAGAAGTATCCGACCGAGGCCTACAACGCCGTGGTCAAGCGCATCGGCGCCGACTCGAACGCCTTCACGACCAGCGACTGGACCACCTACTACATCGTGGCGAGCTCGGACGCACTGGAGACGATCGTCGATCTCGAGTCCGACCGCTTCCGCAACCTGCAGTACTCCGAGGATGACTTCCGCACCGAGGCCGGGGCCATCCTCGGCGAGTACAACCTGAATTTCTCGAACCCGGTGTCGCTGCTGCGCGAGACGCTGCACGACCTCGCGTACACGACGCATCCCTACAAGCACACGACGATCGGGCTCCTCGAGGACGTTCAGGAGATGCCGAACCACTACGACTACAGCCTGCAGTTCTACGACCGCTACTACCGGCCCGAGAACTGCATCGTCGTGGTCGTGGGCGACTTCGATCAGGCCGAGTTGGAGCAGCTGGCCCGCGAGTACTACGGGGGGTGGGCGCGCGGCGACTTCGAGCCGGAGATTCCGCCCGAGCCGCCGCAGACCGAGGCGCGCTCCACCCGCATCACGTGGCCCAACCCGACCCTGCCGTTCCTGATGATGGGCTATCACGCGCCGGCGTTCTCGGACCAGCGCATCGACATGCCGGCCCTCGACGTCTTCTCGCAGCTCCTGTTCTCGGAGACCTCGCCGCTCTTCCGCAAGCTGTACCTGGAGGAGCAGGTCGTCGACGCGCTGCAGGGGGGCGCCCTCGACAGCCGCGATGCGCCACTGTTCACGATCATCGCGCGCATCACCGATCCGACGAAGATCGAGCACGTGCGGGACGCGGTCGTCGCGGAGATCGAACGGCTGAAGACCGAACCGGTCGACGAGGCGGTGCTCGCCGCCACCAAGTCGCACATGCGCTACGGGTTCGCGATGGGACTCGACAACCCGGGAGCCATCGCGGAGACGCTGGGCCACTACCTGCAGCTCACGCGAGACCCGGAGACCGTGAACCGGGTCTACGCGCTGTACGACGCGGTATCGCCGGAGGACATCCGGACGGTGGCCAACACGTACTTCGCCGACACCAACCGGACGGTGGTCATCCTGACCCAGGAGGAAGCCCGATGACGACTGCGGCCCTGTTTCGACACCGACGCGTGGCCGGTGGTCCCGGCGCCCGCAGAGTAGTCCCTCATGACGCCGAGATCCGGCACGAGCGACCGAGGCGCGACCCAGTTCGGGCGGAGTGCGCCGCCCGTCGCATGCCGCGGGGACTTCGCCGCGGGCTCCTCGCGGCGGCCGCGGCCGGCGTGGTGCTCGCCGGCGGCGCGACCGCGCAGCCGCCGGTCTCCTCCCTCGTCGCGCTCCCCGCACCCGACTCGCCGCTGGTCACGTTGCGCATCGGGTTCCGCAACGGATCGGTCGACGATCCC
Organism: Vicinamibacterales bacterium; assembly: GCA_965206705.1. Lineage (GTDB taxonomy): Bacteria > Acidobacteriota > Vicinamibacteria > Vicinamibacterales > UBA8438 > JAJEEA01. The sequence continues at coordinate 1,484,214 of CBDBKJ010000006.1, forward strand.
GAGGGCAAGAACGGGCTCAACGCGCTGACGGCGCTGACGATGGGGCGGGGCGGCACGGAGGCGATGACCTACGAGGCGATCACCGAGGCGCTGTACCCCTGGTCGGCGTCGATCCGGGCGCAGTTCGACAAGGAGATGACGGTGATCGTCGGCGAGGTGCACCGCGACCACCTCGATCCGTTCTTCGACCTCGTGCGGGACCTCGTGGTCGCGCCGCGGTTCGACGCGTCCGACTTCGAGCGGAACCGCGACTTCCTGACCAACAGCGTGGTGTCGACGCTGCGCGGCAGCGACGACGAGGAGCTCGGCAAGGAAGCCCTGAACGCGCTGCTCTACGCGGGGCATCCCTACGCCGCCCCCGCCATGGGCACCGAGCAGGGGTTGGCGGCGCTGACCCTCGACGACGTGCGGGCGTTCCACCGCCGGCACTACACGCGCGGGCGAGCCCTCGCGGGCATCTCCGGCGGCTACCCCGCCGGCTTCGCGGAAAGGGTCGAGCGGGAGCTGCTCGACCGCTTGCCGGCGGGAGGCGACGATCCGGCCGCTCTGCCGGCGCCCCGCGCCCTCGACGGCATCGAGCTGCTGCTCGTGGAGAAGGACGCCATCGCCACCGCGATCTCGATCGGCTTCCCGATCGACCTGACCCGCGCCGACGACGACTTCTACGCCATGATGGTGGCCAACTCCTACTTCGGCGAGCACCGCACGTTCAACGGCCTGCTGATGAACAAGATGCGCGGGCAGCGGGGGCTCAACTACGGCGACTACTCGTACATCGAGCACTTCGTCCAGGACGGGGGGTCGCGCCTGCCGATCCCGAACATCCCGCGCCGCCAGCAGTTCTTCAGCATCTGGATCCGGCCGGTGCCGCACCACAACGCCCACTTCGCGCTGCGGCAGGCGCTGCGCGAGCTGCGCGTCCTGGTGGACGACGGCATGACCGCCGCCGACTTCGAAGCGACGCGCGAGTTCCTGCTCAACTATTCGAAGCTCTACGTGCAGACGACCAGCCGCCGGCTCGGCTACCACATGGACTCGACGGTGTACGGCGCCGGGTACTTCATCGACGAGATCCAGCGCCGGCTGCCGGCGCTGACCGTCGATGACGTCAACGCGGCGATCCGGCGCCATCTGCAGGCGGACGACCTCGCCGTCGCCATCGTCACGCGCGACACCGCGGCGTTCCGGGATCGCCTGCTGGCGGACACCCCGTCACCCCCTGCCTACAACGCCGCGGTGACCGAGGCGATCCGCGCCGAGGACGCGCTGATCGAGACGCTCGAGCTCGCCATCGACCCGGACCGCGTGCGGGTGGTCCCGGTCGAGGAGATGTTCCGCGATGTCTCCCCGGCCCTCGCCGGGGCCTCCCCCATCGGCCTGCAGTGAAAGGAACGCCCCGCATTCGCCCGTAACCGTTGATCCCGCCGTCCAGGACCGGTACGCCACCGGACGTTCGACGCGGCCCATGCCGCGTTCACGTCCCGGCGAACCGTCCCGGCCTTCTGCGTGCCACGATGCCCGATCCCATCCAGACCACGACCGTGCTGCTCGGAACCGCCGCCTCGCTGGCGATCGTCCACACCCTGATCGGCATCGACCACTCGCTGCCGCTGGCCGCGCTCGGCCGCGCCCGGGGGTGGGCGCTCGGCCGGACCCTGCTCGTCACCGGCGTTTGCGGCGCCGGCCACGTCGCCTCGTCCATCGTGATCGGCGCGGCCGGCGTCGGCCTCGGCGTCGCGACCGACTCGCTGCTCCGGATCGAGTCGGCCCGCGGGGAGCTGGCGGCAGCCCTGCTGATCGGCTTTGGCCTCGCATACACCGCCTGGGCCCTCTGGTCGCCGCGCCGCGGACGCCAGGGTCAGGCGGCGGACGCCGGCCCGCGCGGCGACATCCGCGGCGTGACCGCGTGGGCGCTCTTCGTCGTCTTCGTGCTGGGTCCGTGCGAGCCGCTCATTCCCCTGATGGTCGTACCCGGTCTCGCCGGCGACTGGCTGGCCGTCGCCACGGTGGCCGCCGTCTTCGGGCTGCTGACGATCGCGGTCATGCTGGCGGCGGTGGCTGCCGCCTGGTACGGCATCGGGTTGATCGGCATGCCCCGCCTGCATCGCGGCGGCCGGCCCGCCCACGTGGCGGCCGGGCTCGTCGTCGCCGCCAGCGGCGCCGCCGTACTCTGGCTCAGCCTCTAGTGGTATGTCTGCGTAATGGCTTTGCACATCGCACCCGTGGCACACCGCGAAACCGGCGGTTTTCAGGCACCGGTTGGGGTATTGTCGTGTCGGGCCCCCGGGAGCTGAACCGTAAGATTGTTACTGTGACATACCACTAGCAGCCCGTGGTGGAACCCCGCGTTGCACCGAGAGCCGCGAGGGCGCCAGCGGGCTGAAGAACGCCCGTGGGCTGAAGAACGCCCGTGGGCTGAAGAGCGCCCGTGCCTGACAAGGCGTGAGGAGGGCGCATATTGGGTATATCGCAACCGCGGACTGCTACGCAGCCCGTCCGAACAACGCAGTCGGGCGGGATGCATCGCCGCTCGAATGCAGCGGGGACTTTCGCCACGGGCTGCCAGGGAAGTCGAACGGGCAGACGACCCGCCGACGCGTCGGCGATCTCCCCTACCGCAACCCTCAGCGGGTCACGTGCACCGTCACGTTGGCGTAGGTGAACCGGGAGCCGTCGCTGGCCACCGCCCGGAGCACGTAGTCGCCGGGCCGGTCGAAGGTCACACCGGTCGTCCATCGGTTGCCGGGAGGAGGTTCCGGCAGGATATAGGGCGGAGACCAGGGCGAGTTGGCCCAGACCCGGGTGTCCATCCAGGCCTTCATCTGCTCGGGCGCGAAAGCCTGATCGGCGGCGCCCCGATAGACGATCCAGGACAGCCGCAGCCCGGGGGCGCTGCTGACGACCGACGATCCGACGCCGTCGGTGCTGTAGAGCTCGTCCAGGGTGTCGGGAGGCCCGCCCCGATCCGACCGCGGGGGAAAATCATCCGGATCGTCGGCCGACGCGGCCAGGGCCAACTGCTCGCCGACGGAAACCTGCCGGTGGGCGGAGCCGTCGACGGCGAGATCCGGCGGCACATTGGTGCGCAGCCGGTCGTCGAGGCTGCCGAACGCGCCGCCCACCTCGGTCGACATCACCTGGGGGTCCATGCGGTAGTCGGCGGACAAGGTGGCGTAGGCGCGGTTGGTCCGCCCGTGGCTCGAGAGGGTCCAGACGAGCTCCCGGTCGCCGAAGTCCGCGGGCACCTCGATGGTGAAGAGGAACGGGTTCCGGCGCGGATAGAAATGGGTGGGCTGACCGCGGTCGGCGGCCGCGTCGTCGTACGCGTCGCGGTCGAGGTCGTCGAGCGCCCGGGGCGCGGCGACCGTGAAGTAGTTGTCGGAACCGACCGGAATATCGAACTGCTCCTCCCAGTTCGAGTTCATGTACCCGAACCAGAGGGTGAACGAACCGTCGTCGTTGGGCCACCAGCCCTCGAACGCGGGGTGGATGCTCTGCCCACGCAGGTACATGAACCGGGTCTGGCCCTCCGCGCCGGGCGTCAGGGCCGGCGCGACGAGAAGGACGAGGGCACCCAGCAGCAGGCAAACGCCGGTGCCCCGTACAGCCTGGCGCGTCATTCCTGTCCGCCGTCCTCGGTCGTCGCCGTCTCCGGGGCCGGTATCTCCGCCCAGCACAGCGGACACCCGACGTCGTAGGCGTTGCGGCTCCCCATCCGGGCGCGCCGCTCCGCCATCTCGGCCTGGAACTGCGCCTCGGTCAGCTCGACCGCATAGCCGAGGTCGATGAACATGTTGGCGACCGACCGCCGGCCGCCGCCCGCCCAGTTCCGGCTGTCCGCCAGGTTCCGGTTGCCCGCGGTCGTGTCCAGGAACCCGACGATGTGGAGGATGGCGCCCTTCGGCAGCAGGGGCGCCGCATCGTCCTCGTAGACGTACTGCTTGACCCAGCTGTGGTCGTACCCCACGCAGTTGAGCGTGAAGTGGTTGTTGCCCCAGATCGCCTCGATGCACATCCGGGTCCCCGGCGCATGGAGATGCGGCTCGAACGCGACCAGCTTGGTGTGCTGCTCGAGCACCTCGAAGGCGTGCATCTCCTGGTTGGCCCGTCCGGGGGCCACGTCGATGTCGTTGCCGTTGCCCAGCCGCACCCGCGCCCGGTTGCCGTACTCCGGCTCGTAGCCCTTCGGGTGGAAGATGAACCCGAACTCGAGCTGCGCGGTGGTCTCCTGGATGCCGTTCGAATGCAGATGGCTCGCGCGGAGATGCAGGGCCGAATTGGCTTGCAGCAGAGTGCCGAACTTCTCGGGGAAGATGTCGGCATTGCGCCCGACCTCGTGAATCGGCCAGCGAGTGCGGGTCTCCTCGTCGACGCCGGTGCCCTCGTCGTTCAGGACCCCGCTGGAATAGGTCATGTGGTGGAAGAGGTAGCGCCCGCCCACGGTACCGGAACCGGTGTCCGGCGGAATGTCGTTGATCTCGCGCACCTCGACCGACTTCACGTAGCGGTCTTCGGAGAGCCCCGTCGGCACCAGCCCCAGGTCGCCCCACCAGTCCGCGCCGACCGCAGGGCGCGTCACTTCCGGCGAGCGCAGCACGAGATCCGGCTCGCCCAGGGTCCACTCGCCGGCCGCCGCGAACGCGATCGGCGGGGGCATGTCGGCCAGATCGCCCCGGGGCGCCCCGTGGTCCGCCCACGCCTGAATCTTCGCGAGCTCCTCGTCACCCAGCGACTGATCGTTCTTGAACGCCAGAATGCCGATGTCCTTCTCGACGAAGAACGGCGGCATCGCCCCCTGCCGGTCGCGGATGGCGGTCCGCAGCTTGATCGACCGCGCCCACGGCCGGACCTGCTCCTAGGTCACGAGCGACATCGGGGCGCCTCCGTCGGGCCGGTGGCACGACTGGCAGCTCCGCTGCAGAATCGGGGCGATGTCCTTCGTGAACGTGACCGCCTCCGGATCGATGCCGAAGTCGGCCGCGTCGTACAGGTGGACCTCGGGGTGCGGGTCGCTGCCGGCGAGCGACTGGGCGGCGACGGCGGCGGGCGCCAGCAGGAGGACGGTGACCGCCTGAACGCATCGTCTGGTGAACATCACACACTCCCTCTGAGAACGCCTCGGTGGCTCGCAGACCTGGACGCACCACGGCCCGATCGCTTCATCGCCGCCCCGGAAGCAGAGTCGGTCTGCTTCCCGCAGTTACGGGCTCACGGTCACGGCGATATCCTGGTAATCCTGAAGACCGCCATCGTGGGCGAGGGCGCGCAGGACGTAGTCGCCGGGCCGGTTGAACGTGACCCGGGTCTCCCAGCGCCCGTCCTCCGGCGGATCGGGGGTCGACCAGCCGGGCGACCAGGGCGAGTCGCGCCCGACCCGCGTATCCTCCCACGTTACGATCTGCGGGGGATCGAAGGCCGCCTCGCCGGCGCCGCGGTAGACGAACCACGCCAGCCGCAGGCCGGTCGCGCTGTCGGTGGTGATGCGGCCCGGCCGCCGGGGATTGGTGGGGGCCAGCCGCCGAGCCCGCGGGACGTCGTCGTCGGTGACCGACGCGGCCAGCGCCAGCGGCTCGCCCACCCGCACGGTGCGCGCGGACTCGCCCTCGACCGCCAGCACCGGAGCCGCGTTGCCGGCCAGCTCGGGGGTCGAGCCGCCGGCGCCGGCCGCCCCGAAGTTGGCCTGGATCACCAAGTCGTCGATGTAGTAGTCGCGCCTGAGCGTCGCGTAGGCGCGGTGGGTCTGGCCGTTCGCGGTGAGCGTCCACACCAGCTCCTGATCGCCGAAGTCGGCCGGCACCCGGATGCGGAACACGAACCGGTTCCGGCGCGGCAGGAGGCGCGTCGGCTGACCCTGGTCGGGGCCGCCCGGCTCGATCGCGTTGGCCGGCCCGACCGGCACGTCCATCTCCTGCTCCCAGTTCCGGTTCATGTACCCGAAAACCAGGTCGAACGACCCGTCGTCGTTCTGCACCCACCCCTCGTAGGCGGGCGAGATGCTCTGCCCGGTCGCGAACGACTGCTGGGCGCGGCTCTCGTGCCCCACCGCCAGCGCCGCGAGCAACATCAGGAACGCCAACCCGCGGGATGACGCCAGGTAACCGATTGATCTCCGCAACATCCTCGTGCTCCGAAACCGGCCTACTGCCCGCCACCGTCCACGTTGACCGGCGTCTCGGAGAAGTCCGTGCCGCACACGAGGCATCCGATGTCGGCCTGGCCGTCCGCCTTCCGCAGGCGCTCGCGCTCGGCGACCTCGGCCGCGAACTCTTCATCGTCCATGTAGATCGCCTGCAGCAGGTTGATGAACATGTTGTCGACGGACCGGTGCCCCGACCCCGACCAGTTGCGCGGATCGACCACGTTCGGATTGGTCGGCGTGTTGTTGAAGTAGCCGGTCAGGTGGAGGATGGTGCCCTTCGGCAGCAACGGCGCCGCATCGTCCTCGTACTTGTAGACCCGCACCCAGTTGTGGTCGTACCCCGAGCAGTTGAGGGTCTCCACCGTCGTGCCCCACACCGCCTCCAGACACATCCTGACGCCGGGGGCGTGCATGTGCGGCTCGTAGACGCTGAGCTTCGTGTTCTCCGGCAGGGTGAAGTAGGCGTCCATCCGCTGGTTGTCCTGCATCGGCAGGATGTCGATGTCCGGACCGTTCCCGAAGAAGAGCAGCTCGACCTCCTTCGTCGGCTCGTAGTCCGGAGGATGGAACTTGAAGCCGACCTCGATCCGGGCGGTGGTGTCGATGCCGTTCGAGTGGACATGGGTCGACGGGAAAATCAGTTGCGACCCCGCCTTCAGAAGCGGTCCCGCCTCGGCGTCGAAGACGTCGGCGTTCCGGCCGACTTCGTGGACCGGCCACGTGTAGATGTCGGCAGGCTCGTCGTCCGGCCCCATCGTCGACAGCGCCGAGTGATGCACGACGAACAACCCGCCCACGGTGTCCGACCGGACGCCGCGCGGCAGATCGTTCCGCTCCTTGTACTCGATGGCCGCGACGTACCGGTCCTCGGTCAGCCCGGATTCCGCCTGCCCGAGCATTCCCCACCAGTCCGGCGCCTGGGCCTTCACGTCGAAGGTCGGGGACGAGACGATGAGATCGGGCTGGCCGATCTCCCACTCGTCCACGTCGACGAACGCCGGCGGCGCCGGCATGTCCGCGGGGTTGCCGCGGGGCGCGCCGCTGTCGACCCACGCCGCGATGGTGGCGATCTCGGCGTCGCTCAACGACCAGTCGTCCTTGAAGCGCTGAATGCCGATGTTCTTCTCGATGTACCAGGGCGGCATGACCCCCATGCGGTTGCGCAGCCCCGTCCGCTGCTTGATCGACCGCGCCCAGGGGCGAACGTCTTCGTAGCTGATGAGCGACATCGGCGCGAGCGAGTTGGGACGGTGGCACTTCTGGCAGCTCTGCTGCAGGATCGGCGCGATGTCCCGGGTGAACGTCGGCGACTCCGCCGACTGGGCAACGGCGGCGGGCGCCGCCGCGAAACCGACCACCGCCACCAGCATGGCGGCCAGCCAGCGGGAAATACGCACTCCGTGCCGTGATGTCGCGTTCATTTTCGACGCTCCCCTGAAAGACGACAGTAGCCTATTATCTCCCGGACGGGGCGGTCGGCGTCAATGTCGATCGGCCGGCGGCGCGGGCTACGGCGTCTTCGACTTCGTGGCCGCCCGTGCGCCGATGCCGTCGACGGAGGCTGGCACCGGCTCGGACCGGCGAGCACCGCCCCCGGGAACCCGTCAGCGGATGTTCGATCGGCCTGCGGCGGGAGTGCGGCGGAAGATCATCGCCGCGCAGCCTGGGCAGAGAGACGTCGGCCGGGCCGCGGATCGAGGCTTCAACCCTGACACGAGGAGGTCTGCCATGCATGGAAAGCAGCTGGATCGGTGGCGCGCGGGACTGTTGGCGGTCGTCGTCGCCGCCGCGTCGTTCGTCTGGATCGGCCACGCCCAGGAGGAGCAGACCACCTTCACCGGCACCTCGTTCCGGATCGCCTCGGACGGCATAAGCGTCTCGTCGCGCGGCTTCGAGGCCGGCGCTCGTACGCACTGGCACACCCACAGCGCCCAGCTGCTGTTCGCCAAGGAAGGCGGGCTGCGCTATCAGGTGGAGGGACAGCCGGTCGGCGAGATCGGCCTGCACGAGACGGCGTACCTGCCCCGAGGCGTCCGCCACTGGCACGGCGCGACCCCGGACGAGCCGCTGACGCACGTTTCGGTGACTTTTCCGAACGACGCCGGCGAGCCGCTGCCCATCGAGTGGATGGAGCCGGTCACCGACGCCGTGTACGAGAGCGGCGCGGACCGCTGACCGCCTGTCCGGTTCGGAGGGCTTCGCAGGAGGCGGGAAACCGGCCGCGCCCGGCTTCCCGCCCCGCTCGACGTGCTATAACGGCCTGACGCACGCGGTGTGGCGCCGAGACCGGCGACGCGTCCGTCCGGCAAGGCGCGGCCGCGGACCGAACGCAGTTCGGGAGCAACGCAGGCCAGGCGGAATGCGCCGCCGGTCGAATGCAGCGGGGATTCGCCACGAAACCCCGAGCAACTTGCGGGCGGGCGGTCCCGCCGGCGCCGCCCGATGACGATGGACACCAGCCCGTACGCCCGCCCGTCGCGAGACGCCGCCCTGGATCTCGTGCGCGTGTCGGAGCTGCCGGCGCTGATGGCGCAGGCGTCGGCGCTCCGCGACGCCGGGTTCGGCCGCGCCGTCAGCTACTCGCGGAAGGTGTTCATCCCCCTCACGAAGCTCTGCCGCGACGTGTGCCACTACTGCACGTTCGCCCAGCCGCCGCGGCCCGGCGAGCGGGCGTACATGACCCTCGACGAAGTCCTCGACGTGGCGCGGCGCGGCGCCCGCGCCGGATGCCGCGAGGCCCTCTTCACGCTGGGCGACAAGCCGGAACTGCGATACCCGCAGGTCCGCGACGAACTCGCGGCGCTGGGCCACGCCACCACCATCGCGTACCTGACGGCGGCGGCCCGCGCCGTCCTCGACGAGACCGGCCTGCTGCCGCACGCCAATCCCGGCGTCGTCTCGCGCGACGAGCTGATCGCCCTTCGCGAGGTGTGCCCGTCGCAGGGCCTGATGCTGGAGAGCGCCTCGCGGCGGCTGCTGGACCCCGGCCAGGCCCACCACGGCTCGCCCGACAAGGACCCCGACGCGCGCCTGGAGACGATGCGGGCGGCGGGCGAGCTGGCCATTCCCTGGACGTCCGGCATCCTCATCGGGATCGGCGAGACCCGCGAGGAGCGCATCGCCGCGCTGCTCGCGCTGCGCGACCTGCACGACCTGCACGGGCACATCCAGGAGATCATCGTCCAGAACTTCCGGGCCAAGCCGGACACGCGCATGGCCGGGGCGCCCGAGCCGACGCTCGAGGACCTGCAGTGGACCATCGCGTGCGCGCGGCTGATCTTCGGCCCCGACATGGCGATCCAGGCGCCGCCCAACCTGACCCCGGACAGCTACCGCGCCCTCATCCGGGCCGGCATCAACGACTGGGGCGGGGTGTCGCCGGTGACGCCCGACCACGTCAATCCCGAGGCGCCGTGGCCGCATCTGGAGCAGCTCGCGCGAGAGACCGAGCGCGAGGGCAAGGTGCTGACCGCGCGGCTCACCGTCTATCCCGCCTACGTGCGGCGCCTCGACGCCTGGGTGGCGGAGCCGCTGCGGCCGCCGGTCCTGCATGCCTCCGACGCGGAGGGATTCGCGCGCGAGAGCGCCTGGTCGCCCGGTGACGCCGACGCGGTGCTGCCGGCCGCGCTCCTCGATCGCCTCGCTCGCCCCGCCGCGCCGGCTCCCGCGTCGACGACGCGGGCCCTGTGCGAGCAGGCGGCGCGCGGCGAGGGGCTCGACGAGCCGGAGATCGCCGCGCTCTTCTCCGCGCGGGGCGACGACCTGGTGGCAGTGGTGCGGGCAGCCGACGCGCTGCGCCGCGAGGTCAACGGCGACGAGGTCACCTACGTCGTCAACCGCAACATCAACTACACCAACGTCTGCTACTTCAAGTGCCAGTTCTGCGCGTTCTCGAAGGGCAAGCTCAGCGAGAACCTGCGTGGCGCGCCCTACGACCTCGATCTCGACGAGATCGCCCGCCGCAGCGCCGAGGCGTGGGAGCGCGGCGCCACCGAAGTGTGCATGCAGGGCGGCATCCATCCCGAGTACACCGGCGCCACCTACCTGGACATCTGCCGCACCGTCAAGGCGGCGGTCCCCGCGATGCACGTCCACGCGTTCTCGCCGCTCGAGGTCTGGCAGGGCGCGGCCACCCTCGGCCAGCCGCTCGACTCGTTCCTCGAGCAGCTCCGGGCGGCGGGGCTCGGGACGTTGCCCGGAACCGCGGCCGAGGTGCTCGACGACGAGGTGCGGCGGGACCTGTGCCCCGACAAGCTGTCGGCGGGCCAGTGGCTCGAGGTGATGGAGACCGCGCACCGGGTCGGGTTCAGGACCACCGCGACCATCATGTACGGCCACATCGACCGGCCCCGGCACTGGGCCCGGCATCTCGCGTGCATCCGCGCGCTGCAGGCGCGCACCGGCGGGTTCACCGAGTTCGTGCCCCTGCCCTTCGTGCACATGGAGGCGCCGATCTACCTCAAGGGACGGGCTCGCCGCGGCCCGACGTTCCGCGAGTCGCTGCTCATGCACGCGGTCGCCCGCCTCGCGCTGCACCCGCTGGTGACCAACATCCAGGCCTCGTGGGTGAAACTGGGGCCGCGCGGCGTGCGCGCCTGCCTCGAGGCCGGGGTGAACGACCTCGGCGGCACCCTGATGAACGAGAGCATCACCCGGGCGGCCGGCGCGGGGTTCGGCCAGGAGCTGTCGCCCGAACAAATGGAGGCGCTGATCGCCGGGGCGGGCCGCACGCCGAGGCAACGCTCCACGACGTACGGCGAGCCGCCCGCGGGGCAGGCGGCCCGGTCGTTCCATGCCGCGGACCTGCGCCCGATCGTGCAGACGCCGAACCCCGCCTGGGCGCGCCCCGGCGGGCGCGAGACGCTGGTCAGGCCCGGGCTCGACGAAGGCCGTTCACCGGAAGAGTCGACACGAACGCCGTGATGAAACCGACACCGCCCCACGTCGAGGCCGCGCCCGGCCGACACGGGCGGGAAGCAAGGAGACGAATCGATGACTGACGACCGCGCAATCGGCGAACAGATCGTGAACGCGTTGCGGCGACCCGTGATCGGCGGACCGGCGGCCCTCGTGATCCTGCTGGTGATCGCATTCTACGGGTGGTCGGTCACCTGCCCCTGCGAACGCACGCCCGGCGGCGTTCTCTTCGGGCTCGAGCAGGAGTTTCCAGTCGACGACTGGGCGTTCGCCAACCAGGTGACGTTGTGCCAGATCCAGATCAACGCCGGCTTCCGGCCGCACGCCATCAACCTGAACTGCTTCGCGAACGGCGACGGCAACCTCTACCTGAGCTGCTCGAGCTGCGACGGCAAGCGCTGGTCCGGCTTCGCGATCCGGGACAGCCGGGCGCGGCTGCGGCTCGACACCAACGTCTACCCGGTTCACCTCACCCGCATCGTGGACCCGGCCGAGCTCGACATGGCGTGGGTCGCGAGGCTCGACAAGCTCCATTCCCTCGAGGAGCCGGCCAACCCGGTGGTGCCACTCGGCACCCCCCGGCCCGACGGCTGGTGGACGTTCCGCGTCCGGTCGCGCACCTAGCGCGACCTGGCGGTCGCGTTGGAAGTTTCGCTGGCGCGAAACTTCCAACGGCGCAGGCTCCCAGACGCCTTGGAATGAGACTCAGGGTTCTTCACGCGGACCCTGAGCGGACGGCTTCGGGGGCCGAAAGGAAGACATGGACGCCGCGGTTCGGCCACTGCGCGTTCCCCGCGACCGGGCGGCGGTGAGCGATGCCGACGCATCTCACTGGGCGGCCGAGTTCAAGGAACGCGGTCCGGCGGCCACCGTGGCCGCATCGCGGGCCCTGTGGGAGCACGCGCGCCGGATCAGGCCGGAGTGGCCGACGGCCGCCGACTCCGACCGCGATCTTGCCGGGCACCTTCGACTGAAACGCCTCCTCGACCGGGCCGCGCATGCCTTCGCCCATCGGTGAGGTCGTCGCCGCGTTGGGGGCATGCTTCGATTCCCTGGGCATTCGCTGGTACGTCTTCGGCGCGCAGGCCGCCATCTGCCACGGCGTCGCCCGTCTGACCGCCGACGTGGACGTCACCATCCTGCCGGAACCCCACTCGACGCCCGCGCTGGTGTCGCCGGCGAATCCGCCTCGGTGCTGCTCGACACGGCCGGCGAGCACGAGCGCATCTGCACCGAGCACCCCTGGACGATCGGCCAACTCGTGATCGAGTCAGCTCGGACCGCGCGCGAATCGTCGTCGAGCGGCGCCCGACCGCGCCACGTATCGATACGCCAGCCGCGCTACGGCGCGGAGTCCTCGCGATAGTCCGCGCCCGTCAGGCTGGTCAGCGCGGCGTCCTGCCACTCGCGCAGCCGTCTCTCCAGATCCGCCGCCACGGCGGGCTCGCTCGCGGCCAGGTTGCGGCTCTCCGCCCGGTCTTCGCGCAGGTCGAACAGCTCGACGCCCGAGCCGCGGGAGCCGTCGACGACGAGCTTGTGGTCGCCGTCCATGATCACGCGCGCGCCGGCGAAGTCGCGCTCGTCGATGGCGGGGTAGCGGATGTTCTGGAACCGGCGGGTCGCGATGCCGTCCATCAGCTTGACGAGCGGCGTCGTCCCGGCCTGCAGCGCGGGGTCGAGGTAGGGGTCGTGGTCGCGTCCCGCGAGGCCGCCGACGTCGAAGCTCCAGAAGAAGATCGGCGCCGGCCGCGACGTCATGCGGCCGTCGATGAGCGGCTCGAGGTCGATCCCGTCGAAGGGCCGGTCGGGTAGCGGCTGCCCCGCGAGAGCGGCCAGGGTGGGCAGCATGTCACTGGTCACCGCGGCCACGTCGGTGGTGCGCGGCGCGGGGATGCGCGCCGGCCACTCGATGATGCCGGGCACGCGGATGCCGCCCTCGTACATCGTGCCCTTCAGACCGCGCAGCGGCGTCTCCGCGAGCCCGCTCCGGGGCGTCCCGTTGTCACCGTTGTACCAGAGCAGGGTGTTGTCGCGCAGCCCCGCCTCCTCCAGGTGGTCGCGCAGCGCGCCGATGGCGCGGTCCATGGCGGTTATCTCCGCGTAGCGCTCGCGCAGGACGTCGCCCAGCCGCCGCTCGATCTGGAGACCGGTCTCGTTCGAGGTCAGCGGGACCGTCCGGTCCCCGTACTTCGCCGGCAGCTCGTCGTAGAGGGCGAGGTCTTCCTCGAGCCCGCTGTACGGCTCGTGGGGCGAGCCGAACCAGACGACGGCGAGGAACGGCCTGCCTTCCGCCGCGGCGCCGTCGATGAACCGGATGGCCTCGCCGACGACGACGGCGGAGCTCTCGCCCTCGAACCGCTCGGGCGGCCCGCCGTTTCGCGACAGCGTGGGATGCAGCTCGAAGAAGTTGTCGTGCGACAGCCACTCGTCGAAGCCCATCGCGCCGGGATTGAGGGGCGAGTCGGCCTTCACGGTGCCGACGTGCCACTTGCCGAAGTGGCCGGTGGCGTACCCGGCGTCGCGCAATACGTGCGCGATGGTGATCTCCTCGGGGCGCATCGACCAGTTGGGGGCGAACGTGCCGTAGCGCACCGGATGGCGCCCCGTCAGAACGCTGCCGCGGGTGGGCGAACACGACGGGTGCCCCGCGTAGAACCGGTCCATGCGCAGACCCGTGGCGGCCATGGTGTCGAGGACCGGCGTCTGCAGGTACGCGTGTCCGTTGTAGCCCGTCTCCTCCCAGCCGTGGTCGTCGCCCATGAGGAGGACGATGTTCGGGCGGTCGGCGGCCCGGACCGGCGCCAGCAACGCGGCCAGCGCGGCGAGGAACGACAGGGCGAGGCTCAAGGCTCCCCAGGCGAGTCGCTTTCGGTTCATCGCGCGATCCTGTCACCAACCTCGTCGGACGACAACCACCGCCGCCTTGGGGGGTCGAGCGGGTTGCGGCGCGCGGGAGGGATGACCATGAGACGACGTACGTGACGCCGCCCGCGCGGCGGCGGCGCGGGGGCGGTCGAGCCTCGCGGCGTTTCGGCCGGCCGACTTCGAATACGGTTGGTCCACACCGGCGGCCGGTGTAGGCTGTGGCTCTCTTGCACACGGGGAGGACTTCATGCGCATGGCCGTCACGTTCCTCGCACTCGCCGGCTTGAACCTGTCCGCGGCCGGCGCCCACGCCGAAAGCGCCGCCGGGGGGCAAGCCGCGGCCGACGGCGAGCGCGTCTACCGGCAGCAGTGCGCCCGCTGCCACGAAGGCGGGACCGGCCGGATGGCCTCTGCCGCCGAGCTGCGCGAGCGCACTGCCGATCAGATCTACGCCACCCTCAACTTCGGGCTGATGCGCCGGCAGGGACTGGCGCTCGGCGACGACGAACGGCGCGCCGTCGCCGTGTATCTCGCGGGCGGCGTCCTCAGCGATCCACCCATCGAGCAGATCCCGCAATCGGCCTGGTGCGCCACCGACCCCGGCGCCCTCGCGGGCGACCCGCTGGCCGGGCCGTCGTGGAACGGCTGGGGCAACGGCACGGCCAACGCCCGGTTCCAGAGCGCCGAGGCGGCCGGGCTCACCGCCGACGACGTGCCGAACCTCGAGCTGCAGTGGGCGTTCGGGTTCCCCGGCGTCGACTCGTCCGGCTCGCAGGCGACGGTCGCCGGCGGACGCATCCTGATCGGCAGTCGGACCGGGCTGGTCTACGCGATCGACGCGAAAAGCGGCTGCATCCACTGGATCCACCAGGCGGACGCCGCGGTCCGCTCGTCGCCCGCGGTGGGCGCGGGCCCGGACGGCTCGTTCACCGCCTATTTCGGGGACCACGCCGCCTACGTCTACGCCGTCGACTTCGCGACCGGCGCGCTCCGCTGGAAGACCCTGATCGACGAGCACCTCGACGCGCGGATCACCGCCGCTCCGGCTCTGCACGACGGCCGCCTGTACGTCGGTCTCGCATCGGGCGAAGAGGGCACGGCGGTGATCCCGACCTACGAATGCTGCACGTTCCGAGGCAGCATGGTCGCCCTCGACGCGGCGACCGGTGGGCAGCTCTGGAAGCGCTACGTGATCGCCGAGGAGCCGCAGCCACGCGGCCGCAACGCGGTCGGCGCCCAGATGTGGGGACCGTCCGGGGCGGGCGTCTGGTCGACGCCGACCATCGATCCGCAGCGGAACACCGTCTACGTCGCGACCGGCGACTCCTACTCCAATCCCCCGGCGCCGGAGAGCGATGCCATCATGGCGCTGGCCGCCGATACCGGCGAAGTGCGCTGGATCACGCAGACCACGCCGGGCGACGCCTGGAACGTCGCCTGCATGTCCGAGACGGAGGCCGCGCAGACCAACTGCCCGGAGAACGAGGGGCCGGACGTCGACTACGCCGCCTCGACCATCCTGACCACCGCGGCGGACGGCCGGCAGGTGGTGCTGGCCGGCCAGAAGTCCGGCATGATGTACGCCATGGACCCCGACTCCGGCGATCTCCTGTGGGAAACCCGGGTGGCCGACGGCGGCATCCTGGGCGGTATCGAATGGGGCTTTGCGATCGACGCGGCCGGCGCCGTCTTCGCCGCGACCTCGGACGCCCTGGAGGAAGAGCCGGGTGAGGCGGGCGGCCTCACGGCCCTGAGCACCACGAGCGGCGAAGTGGTCTGGCACGCCCCGCCCGTGCAGGATACCTGCGGCGCGCGCGAGGGGTGCCACACGGCGCAGCCCGGCGCGGTCAGCGCCATCCCGGGCGTGGTCTTCGCGACCAGCCTCGACGGCCACCTGCGGGCGCACGCCGCGGATACCGGCCGGGTCATCTGGGACGTCGACACCGTGGGCGAGTACGACACCGTGAACGGCGTGCCGGGACGCGGCGGGTCGCTGAACGGCCCCGGCGTGACGGTGGTCGACGGAATGCTCTACGTCAACTCCGGATACGGGGGCCGGTACATCCCGGGCAACGTCCTGCTGGCGTTCTCGGTCGGCGGACAGTAAGGACACTGACCGAAATTACCTTGCCGTGTGCCAAGCGCCGGAACCGTAGAAATCGAGTTCTTTTCTGAACGTAGTTGGCAACTTTATATCGATCGCTGTCCCAAGGAGCCGCGTGGTGAAATCGCGCGCTGCACCGGCGCGCCGGTCAGGGCGGGGACCGCGTTGATGCCGACCGAGCGCAGCCGCGTCGTCTTCCCCGACATGTTGGAGCCGCTGACGATCAGCACCCGCGGGGCAGTTCACCCGCGCAGCGATGAATGCAGCGGGGCTCTGCCACGGCTCCTCGCCTGCCCGCGTCAAGAAGCTTCGGTTCGGAGGACAGCCATGCATCGACCCGCCGCCCTGCTCGTGACCGCGACGACCCTGGCGCTCCTGGCGCCGCCGGCGCCGCACGCCCAGGAACCCGAGCCGCAGCCCTTCGCGGCCCAGGGGATTCCCGCGGTGCCGTTGCCGGACGCCCCCGTCGTCTACGACACCGCGGCGGGACAGCGCATCCGGGTCTCGGTCGTCACGGCCGGGCTGACCTACCCCTGGGGGCTCGCGTTCCTGCCGGACGGCCGCGTGCTCGTCACCGAGCGGCTGGGGACGCTGCGGCAGATCCGGGACGGCGTGCTCGACCCGACCCCGATCGCCGGCGTGCCCGAGGTGTCGACGGCGGCGGCGCTCGCGGGCCTGATGGATGTGGCCGTGCACCCGCGGTTCGCGGAGAACCGTCTGGTGTATCTCACCTACTCCAAGCCCACGCCGAACGGCTCGACCGTCGCGTTGGCCCGGGGCCGCTTCGAGGGCGCGGCGCTGTCCGAGGTCCGCGACGTGTTCGTGGCCGACGCCGAGATGAACGGCGGCGCGTCGCGGGTGGCGTTCGCACCGGACGGGACGCTCTACATGTCGGTCGGCGGGGCGTTCGGCGGGCTTCGGCCCCGGGCCCAGGACCCGGCGAGCCACGTCGGGAAGGTGCTGCGCCTGCGCGACGACGGCACGGCGCCCGACGACAACCCGTTCGCGGGCCGGGACGGACACCGGCCCGAGGTGTTCTCCCTCGGCCACCGCAACCCGATGGGCCTGGCCATCCACCCCGAGACCGGCGAGGTGTGGGCGAGCGAGCACGCGCCGATGGGGGGCGACGAGGTCAACCGCATCCTGCCGGGCCGCAACTACGGCTGGCCGGAGGTCTCCTACTCGCGCGAGTACTTCGGGCCGCGGGTGTCCGAGCGGCCGTGGCAGGAGCACATGGAGCAGCCGGAGATCGTTTGGATCCCCTCCATCGCCCCCTCGGGGCTGACGTTCTACAGCGGCGACCGGTTTCCCGCCTGGCGCGGGGATCTGTTCGCGGGCTCGCTGATGACCGCGCGCGTCGCCCGCACCGGCCACCTCGAGCGCATCGAGCTCAACCGGCAGGGGCTGGAGCAGCGCCGGGAATGGCTGCTCGCCGACCTCAGGCAGCGCATCCGCGACGTCGAGCAGGGCCCCGACGGGCTGCTGTACGTGCTGACGGGGGGAAGCTTCCTCGGCCGCGACCCCGCCCTCGGCGAGGCCGCCATGCTCCGCATCGAACCGGTCGAGTGACCGAGCCGCCTGCCGCGCCCTGACCGCGCGTAGCGAGAGTCCCCGCGGCATTCGAGCGGCGACACATCCCGCCTGATTGCGTTGTTCGGACGGACTGCATGGCAGTCCGCGGTTGCGATATGCCCGATAGGCGTCCTCCTCACGCCTTGCCGCACGGGCGTCTTGCGCCGCACGGGCGTCTTGCGCCGCACGGGCATCTTGCGCCCGCCGGCGCCCTCGCCGCTCTGGGCGCAACGCGGCACACCACCACGAGGTTGCTGAAGCGTCTCCGGCACCCCGGCGGCTCCCCCGCCATCCCCCGGCGAGAGGCGCCCGGACGGGCTCCACTCGGATGCGGCCCCCGGGGACGGTACCGAACAAGAACGTCGAGATGCAGCGATCGCGACGACAGGAATGTCGGTTCGCGCGCCTTCCGTTCGGGCAATAGACGCCCCCCGAACCTCCAAAAAAGTAGCGGTTCTGCAAGGTAAAAGGCCCGCCTGGACCGCCGGTGCCGCAGAACACGGCACGCGTCTTGCTTAAAAACATTGCCGCAACCAGAGGCCAGGCGGCCTCGCGGCAACCCGCAAGGCGCAATGGAGGGCAATCGTTCAGTGCTCAGTCAAAGACACGGATACCGTAGCAACCGCGTCGGGCGCGGGTGGCGCGGCCATCCGGCGGCGGCGCTCGTGGTGGCGCTCGTCGGCTGGATCGGCATGGCGGGCCCGCTCCACGCCCAGGACGCCGACGAAGAAGAGCCGGCGCCGCCCCCGCCGGTCTCCATCGGCGGGGGCCTGCAGACCAGCTTCCTGCATCGGACCTCGGACGACGCCGACGCCTCGCAGCATTTTCGGGTCAACAGCCTGCGCATGTACCTGAACGGGGCGGCCACCAGCAAGATCAAGTTCATGGTGAACACCGACATCAGCTACGGCGGCTCGCTGGGGGCGCCGGGGCCCCAGGACACCGGGTTCCAGATTCTCGACGCCGTCGCCCAGTTCGAGATGTCCGACACCTTCAACGTCTGGGTGGGCCGCTTCCTGCCGCCGAGCGACCGAGCCAACCTCTACGGCCCGTTCTACGCGCACCATTGGGCGGTCTACGCCGACGGGGTGCAGGACGGCTATCCCTTCGTCTTCCAGGGGCGCGACAACGGCGCCGCCTGGTGGGGCCAGTTCGACAAGGTCAAGCTGTCGGCGGGGGCGTTCGACGGCCTGTCCGCCACCGGCAACTCGTCGCTCATCGGGGCGGGCCGCATCCAGGTGGACTTCTGGGACGCCGAGCCGGGGTACTACCTGAACAGCACGTACTACGGTGAGAGGAACCTCCTCGCCATCGGCCTCGCCGGCCAGACCCAGGCCGACGCGGGGTCCGCCTACTCCGCCGACTTCCTCGTGGAGCGCAAGGTCAACGGGGGCGGGGCGGTATCCTTCGAGGCCGAGTGGGCTCGCTACGACCAGCTCGGCGGCTACGACCCGCGGTACCTGACGAACGACGGTGGCTACTTCCTCGCCGCCTACCTGTTTCCCCAGCGCGTGGGCGACGGCCAGTTCGAGGTGCTCGCCAAGTACGCCCGCGCCCGGTTCCGGGAGGGCATGACCCCCGACTACGACCAGACCACGACCGAGTTCAACCTCAACTACGTCATCCGGCAGTTCAACGCCCGCGTGATGATCTTCGTCAAGGACACCGCCTATACCGACGTCAATCCCGACGATTTCCAGGTCGGGCTCGGGCTGCAGCTGCAGATGTAGCGAGCCGTCTCATCCACAGGAGCGAATCATGAAACTGAAGCATGCACTTCTCGTCGCCGGCCTCACCGTCGCCCTCGGCGGATGCGGCGGCGGATCCGGCGACGAGTCCGGGCCGGGAGCCGCCGGCGATCCCATCAAGGTCGGCGTCCTCCACTCGCTGTCGGGCACGATGGCCATCAGCGAGACGACGCTGAAGGACACGATCCTCATGATGGTCGACGAGCAGAACGCCAAGGGCGGCCTGCTGGGCCGGCCGGTCGAGGCGGTGGTCGTCGATCCGGCGTCCGACTGGCCGCTGTTCGCCGAGCGGGCGCGCGAGCTGCTCGAGTCCGAGCAGGTCGACGTCGTGTTCGGGTGCTGGACCTCGGTGTCGCGGAAGTCGGTGCTGCCGGTGTTCGAGGAAAACAACGGCCTGCTCTTCTATCCCGTTCAGTACGAGGGCGAAGAGTCGTCGAAGAACGTCATCTACACCGGCGCCGCGCCGAATCAGCAGGCGATCCCGGCCGTCGACTATCTGATGAACGAAGTCGGCATCGAGCGCTGGGTGCTGGAAGGCACCGACTACGTCTATCCCCGCACCACCAATCGCATTCTCGAGGCGTACCTGAAACAGCAGGGCGTGGCCGACGAGGACATCGACATCAACTACACCCCCTTCGGGCACTCCGACTGGCAGACCCGGGTATCCGCCATCCGCCGCTTCGGCGCGGCCGGCAAGCCGACGGCGGTGGTGTCCACCATCAACGGGGACGCCAACGTCCCGTTCTACCTGGAGCTCGCGAACCAGGAGGTCTCGGCCGACGACATTCCCGTGGTCGCGTTCTCGGTGGGCGAAGAAGAGCTGTCGGGCCTCGACACCACCCCACTGGTCGGGCACCTCGCCGCCTGGAACTACTTCCAGAGCGTGGACTCGCCCGCGAACGGGGAGTTCATCGCGCAATGGAAGGAATTCGTTGACAATCAGGATCGGACCACCAACGATCCCATGGAGGCGCACTTCGTCGGATTCAACCTCTGGGCCCAGGCGGTGGAACAGGCCGGAACGACGGACGTCGACGCGGTGCTGGCGGCGCTGCCGGGGACGGAGACGCCCAATCTGACCGGCGGCATCGCCCGCGTTCTGCCGAACCACCACATCACCAAGCCGGTGTACATCGGCGAGGTGCAGGCGAACGGCCAGTTCGACGTCGTCTGGCAGACCGACGGCACCGTGCCCGGGGACGCCTGGTCCGACTATCTGCCGGTCAGCCAGGTCACGGAAGCGGACTGGGTGGAGTTGAATTGCGGAAACTACAACACCGAGACGCAGGTGTGCTCGGGACAGAACTACGAATAGCCGGGAGAACCCCCGGTGGGCGGTGGCTCGGATGGCTGCTGCTCGCCGGGTGCCTCGTCGGCTTTCCCATCTCGGCGCCGGCGCAGACCGGCGACGACGCATTCCGCGCGCTCGTCGGCGAGCTCGCGGGCGCCAGCCTCCGGGAAAAGGAGGCGATCGCCGGGAGCCTGGTCGCCACCGGGCACGGCAGCGTCCGCGCGGTGCTCACGGCCCTGCTCGAGGATCGCCTCGTCGAGCGCGAGGACGACGGGCAGGTCTTCGTCGTGGCGTCGAACGACGAGCGCCTGACCGCCTTCCAACTGATCGATCCCGCCACCCTCGCCGACGTCGAGGCGATCGCCCCCGACCGGCTCGACCGCATCATCACCAACAACCGTCTCCGGCGGTTCATCAGGACCGCCATCGCCCGGTTCAGCGCGTCCGGCCCCGACCCCCGCGAACGGCTCGAGGCGGTGCAGCTGCTGCTGCGCAGTCTCGACGAAGGCATCCTCGACCTGCTCCGCGAGCGGGCGCCGGTGGAAACCGACCCCGACGTGGCCTTCGAGATCGAGACGGCGCTGTCGATCGAGGCGCTCGACGACCTCGACCCGCAGGTCCGCCTCGCAGCCGTCGAACGGCTCTCCGGCCGCCTGAACCCCGTCGTCCACAACCGCCTGTCGGCGCTGCTCGCGACGGCCGGGGACGGCGGATTCGCCGAGGCCGACGAGACCGTCCGCGACGCCGCGGCCGACGCCATCTGGCAGATCGACTCGCGGCGCAACGTCTACTCGGTGCTCGAAACGGTGGCCTTCGGGCTGAGCCTCGGGTCGGTGCTGGTGCTGGTGGCCATCGGCCTCGCCATCACCTTCGGGGTCATGGGCGTCATCAACATGGCCCACGGCGAGCTGATGATGCTGGGGGCGTACACCACCTACGTCGTGCAGCTGTGGATGCCGGACCACATCGGCATCTCGCTGCTGGTGGCGGTGCCGGCCGCGTTCGTCGTCGCAGGGTCGGCGGGCGTGCTCATCGAGCGGACGGTCATCCGCTTCCTGTACGGGCGCCCCCTCGAGACCCTGCTCGCGACCTTCGGCGTGAGCCTCGTGCTGCAGCAGCTCGTGCGGACGGTGTTCTCGGCGAACAACCGCGCGGTCACCACCCCGGCGTGGATGAGCGGGGCGCTGCGGTTCAACGAGGCGTTCGCGCTCACCTACAACCGGATGTACATCGTCCTGTTCGCCCTGATCGTGTTCGCGCTGGTGCTGGCGGTGCTGAGATACACGCGCCTCGGGCTCGACATCCGGGCCGTCTCCCAGAACCGCACGATGGCCCGGGCGATGGGGGTCCGGACCGAGTGGGTCGACGCGATGACGTTCGGGCTCGGGGCGGGGATCGCGGGGGTGGCGGGCGTGGCCCTGACCCAGTTGACGAACGTCGGCCCCAACCTCGGCCAGTCCTACATCGTCGATTCCTTCATGGTGGTGGTGTTCGGCGGGGTCGGCAATCTCTGGGGCACCCTCATCGGCGGCATGTCGCTGGGCATCGTGAACAAGCTGCTCGAGCCGTTCGCCGGCGCCGTGCTCGGCAAGATTCTGGTGCTCGTCGCCCTCATCCTCTTCATCCAGCGCCGCCCCCGCGGACTGTTTCCCCAGACGGGACGCGCGGCGGAGAGCGGGTGATGACAACGCCGACGCTGCGCCTGCCGGCGGTGATCGCGGATCGCCGCAGCGTGGTGTTCCTCGCCTCGCTGGCGGCAGTGGCGCTGGCCGCGCCGATCCTCAATCTGGCGGTGCCGGAATCGTCGCCGCTCCATCTGTCGAGCTACGCCGTCGGCCTCATCGGCAAGTACCTCTGCTATGCGCTGCTCGCGCTCGCCGTCGACTTCATCTGGGGCTACTGCGGCATCCTGAGCCTGGGACACGCGGCGTTCTTCACGCTCGGGGGCTACGCGATGGGGATGTACCTCATGCGCCAGATCGGCACCCGGGGCGTCTACGGGAACCCGGTCCTGCCCGACTTCATGGTGTTCCTGAACTGGACCGAGCTGCCGTGGTTCTGGTACGGCTTCGACCGGTTCTGGTTCGCGATGGTGATGGTGGCGCTGGTCCCCGGCGCCCTGGCGTTCGTCTTCGGCTGGCTGGCGTTCCGATCCCGGGTCACCGGCGTCTATCTCTCGATCATCACGCAGGCCCTCACCTACGCCCTGATGCTCGCGTTCTTCCGGAACGACATGGGGTTCGGCGGCAACAACGGCTTCACCGACTTCAAGGACCTGCTCGGATTCGACCTGCAGAGCGACGCCACCCGCTCGGCCCTGCTCGCGGCGACCGCGGTGGCCCTCGGGGCCAGCTACTGGACCTGCCGGGCGGTCCTCGGGTCGCGCACCGGCCGGGTGCTGCGCGCGATCCGCGACGCCGAGAGCCGCACCCGGTTCCTCGGATACCGGGTGCAGGACTACAAGCTCTGGGTCTTCGTCCTGTCGGCGGTGATCGCGGGGGTGGCGGGGGCGCTCTACGTGCCGCAGGTGGGCATCATCAACCCCAGCGAGTTCGAGCCCATCAACTCCATCGAAGTGGTGATCTGGGTGGCGGTGGGGGGACGCGGGACGCTGTACGGCGCGGCCGCGGGGGCGGTGCTCGTGAACTACGCGAAGACCTGGTTCACGGGGGCGCTGCCCGACGTGTGGTTGTACGCCCTCGGCGCGATGTTCGTGGGGGCCACGCTCTTCCTCCCCCGCGGGCTGGCCGGCCTCCTGCCCACCCGGAGTCGAGGCGAATGACGGGCGAGGGCCCTCCCGGTACCGCCGCGAACCGGCGCGACGTCTGGCGCGACAAGCGCCTGGCGGCGGCAGGACGGCAGCCGTCGGTGCTGACCGGCGACGTGCTCTACCTGCAGGAGGTGACGGTGAGCTTCGACGGCTTCAAGGCCCTCGACGACCTCACCCTGCACGTCGACCCCGGCGAGCTGCTCTGCGTCATCGGCCCGAACGGCGCCGGCAAGACCACGATGATGGACGTCATCACCGGCAAGACCCGGCCCGACGCGGGGCGGGTGTTCTTCGGGAACATGACCAACCTGCTCACGATGAGCGAGCCGGAGATAGCCCAGGCCGGCATCGGCCGGAAGTTCCAGAAGCCGACGGTCTTCGACTTCCTCACCGTCTTCGAGAACCTCGAGCTCGCCCTCGCCGGCGAGAAGTCGTTCTGGCACACCTTCTTCGCCCGCCTGACGCAGCGGGACCGCGAGCGCATCGACGAGGTCCTCGAGACCACCGGGCTGGCCTCGAAGCGCGGGTCCCCGGCCGGCACCCTGGCGCACGGCCAGAAGCAGTGGCTCGAGATCGGCATGCTGCTGATGCAGGAACCGAAGCTGCTGCTGGTGGACGAGCCGGTCGCGGGCATGACCCCGCAGGAGACCGAGCGCACCGGCGAGCTGCTGCTCTCGCTCGCGGGGCTGCACTCGGTGGTCGTCGTCGAGCACGACATGGAGTTCGTCCGGTCGATCGCGCGGCGGGTGGCGGTGCTGCACGAGGGACGGGTGCTGGCCGAGGGCGACATGGACGCCGTGCAGTCGGATCCGCGCGTCATCGAGGTGTACCTGGGGGCATGAGCCTGCTCGAGATCCGCGGCCTCAACCAGTCCTACGGCGGCAGCCGCACGCTGTGGGACATCGACCTCGACGTGGCGGCGGGGACCCGCCTGTGCCTGATGGGGCGCAACGGCATGGGCAAGACCACGCTCCTGAAGTGCGTCATGGGTCTGATCCCGGTGAAGTCCGGCGCCATCGCGTTCGACGGCGCCGACCTCCTCGCGCGGCCGCCCGAGAGCCGGGCGCGGCTGGGCATCGGGTACGTGCCGCAGGGCCGCGAGATCTTTCCGCAACTCACCGTCGAGGAGAACCTGCGGATCGGACTCGGGTCGCGGCGCGGCGGCGGCCGCGGGGGCATCCCCGACCGCGTCTTCGAGCTGTTCCCGGTGCTGAAGCAGATGCTCCAGCGCCGCGGCGGCGACCTGTCGGGCGGCCAGCAGCAGCAGCTGGCGATCGGACGCGCGCTCGTGCTGGAACCCCGGCTGCTCATCCTCGACGAGCCCACCGAGGGCATCCAGCCCAACATCGTCCGCGAAATCGGCGATATCATCGTCCGGCTCAACCGGGAGGCGGGGGTGACGGTGCTGCTCGTCGAGCAGAAGCTGCCGTTCGCCCGCCGCGTGGCCAGCGAGTTCCACATCCTGGACAAGGGACGCTCGGTGGCCGGCGGCCCGATCGACGACCTGAGCGACGATGACATCCGCAGGCACCTCACGGTCTGAGCCCGGGCTCGACGTGGCCACGCCGGACGATTGGTCTGGGGCGCCGCCGGGGCTAGAGGCGACGCCGGGGCCAGAGGCGCCGCCGGGGCCAGAGACGACGCCGGGGCCAGAGACGACGCCGGGGCCAGAGACGACGCCGGGGCTAGAGGCGACGCCGGGGCCAGAGACGACCCCGGGGCCAGAGACGACCCCGGGGCTACAGGGACCCCTGGCGCCTCGGGTGACGCGGAGCCCCGGGGCGACGCCGGACGCGCCGCGGTCGCCGGGGACGGCGGCGCGCCCGGGAAGAGGGCGGGTCGCAGTAGAGCGAGTCCACGGGCGCAGCGTCGTGTGCCGGGCCTACGCGACGAGCCCCCTGCGCCTGCTGACGCCGAGGAACCACGGGCACGCGGCCTGGATCTACACGTCGAGCCACGGGGGCGGGCTCGTCGACGGCGACGACGTCGCGGTGCAGGCGTCGGTGGGGGCCGGCGCCGCCGCGTTCCTGTCGACGCAGTCCGCCACCAAGGTCTACCGGTCGCCGCGGGGGACCCGGACCGCGCTCGACGCCGAGGTCGGCGAGAACGGCCTGCTCGTGGCCGCCCCGGACGCCGTCGTCTGTTTCGCGGGGTCCCGCTACCGGCAGAGGCAACGGGTCGCCATCGCCGCCGGGGGCCGGCTCGTCCTCGTCGACCGGGTCACGTCGGGCCGGCGGGAGTCGGGCGAACGCTGGCTGTTCGACGAGTACGTGAGCCGTACCGCGGTTCATCTCGGCGGCCGGCTCATCGTGCACGACGCGGTGGCGCTGCGCGCGTCGGACGGCAGGCTGGCCACCCGCTTCGGCCGCTACGACGTGCTGGCGGTGGCGATGGTGATAGGACGCGGCCTCGAGGACGAGATCGCACGAATCGACGACCGGGTTCGGGCCGAGCCGGTCCGGCGCCGGGCCGACCGGCTCATCGCCGCCGCGCCGGCGGGTGACGCCGGGTGTATCCTGCGCATCGCCGGGCGCACGGTGGAAGACGTCGACGACACGCTCGAGGACCTGCTCGGCTTCGTGCCCGGGCTCCTCGGCGACAACCCGTGGGCCCGGAAATGGTGACGAACGGCACGGTCGAGGACCTCCTCGGCTTCGTGCCCGGGCTCCTCGGCGAGAGCCCGCGGGCACGGAAGTGGTGACGACATGCATCTGACACCCCGCGAGGTCGACAAGCTGATCCTGCATCAGGCCGGGTTCCTCGCCCAGAAACGGCTGGCCCGCGGGGTCCGGCTGAACTACGTCGAGGCGGTCGCGCTGATCGCGACGCAGCTGCTCGAGTTCATCCGGGACGGCCGGTCGGTGGCCGACCTGATGGATCTCGGACGCCGCTTCCTCGGCACGCGGGACGTCCTCGACGGCATCCCGGAGATGGTGGACGAGGTGCAGGTCGAGGGCACGTTCCCCGACGGCACGAAGCTCGTGACCGTCCACCGCCCCATCGTCGCCGAGCGCGGAGATCACGCCCTCGCCCTCTACGGCAGCTTTCTCGCGCCGCGGGCGCCGGAGGCAGCGGTGGGACGGCCGGCGTCCGCGCTCTCCGGCGCCCCCGGCGAGGTCTTGGCCGGCGAGGGCGAGATCACCCTGAACGACGGCCGCGACGCCGTCACGATGACCGTCGCCAACACCGGCGACCGGCCCATCCAGGTCGGAAGCCACTACCACTTCTATGAGACCAATCGGGCGCTGGCGTTCGACCGGCGGGCCGCCTACGGACGCCGCCTCGACATCCCCGCGGGCACCGCGGTCCGGTTCGAGCCGGGAGAGGGCAAGACGGTGAACCTGGTGCCCATCGCCGGCGCCCGCGTCGTCCGCGGCGGCAACGCGTGGGCAAGCGGCCCCGTCGACGAGACCCGCGATCTGGAGAACCGGGAGTAGCCATGCCCCACCGCATCGACCGGCGCCACTACGCGGACCTCTACGGCCCCACCACCGGCGACCGGCTGCGCCTCGGCGACACCGGCCTCGTGGCCGAGGTCGAGGACGACGCGACCGTCTACGGCGACGAGTGCAAGTTCGGGGGGGGAAAGGTCCTGCGCGACGGCATGGGGCAGGCGGCGGGGGTGTCGGACGAGCACGCCCTGGACTGCGTGATCACCAACGCCCTGATCGTCGACTGGACGGGCATCCGGAAGGCGGACGTCGGCATCAAGAACGGCCGCATCGCGGGCATCGGCAAGGCCGGCAACCCCGACGTCATGGCCGGGGTGAGCGAGGACCTCGTGGTGGGGGTGACCACCGAGGCCATCGCCGGCGAGGGGCTGATCCTGACCGCCGGGGCCATCGACGCCCACGTGCACTTCATCTCGCCCCAGCAGGTGTTCGAGGCGGTCGCGAGCGGGGTGACGACGTTCATCGGCGGCGGGACCGGCCCGGCCACCGGCACCAAGGCGACGACGTGCACGCCGGGCAGCCGTCACATCCGGCTCATGCTGCAGGCGAACGACCCCTTGCCGATGAACTTCGGCTTTCTCGGCAAGGGCAACACGTCGATGCCGGAGGGGCTCGAGGAGCAGATCCGGAGCGGCGCCGTCGGGCTGAAGCTCCACGAGGACTGGGGCTCGACCCCCGCCACCATCGACTGCTGCCTCACCGAGGCGGACCGCTTCGACGTCCAGGTCGCGATTCACACCGATACGCTGAACGAGTCGGGGTTCGTGGACGCCTCGATGGCCGCGTTCAAGGGCCGGACCATCCACACGTACCACACCGAGGGGGCCGGCGGCGGGCACGCGCCGGACATCATCCGCGTCTGCGGCGAGCCGAACGTGCTGCCGAGCTCGACCAACCCGACGCGGCCCTATACCGTCAACACCCTCGACGAGCATCTCGACATGCTCATGGTCTGCCATCACCTCGACAAGAACACGCCGGAGGACGTCGCCTTCGCGGAGAGCCGCATTCGCGGGAAGACCATAGCGGCCGAGGACGTGCTGCACGACCTCGGGGCCATCAGCATCATGGCGAGCGACAGCCAGGCGATGGGGCGGGTGGGGGAGGTCGTCACCCGCACGTGGCAGACCGCCGACAAGATGCGGACCGAGCGCGGGCGGCTGGACGGCGAGCAGGGAGACAACGACAACCTGCGCATCCGGCGCTACGTCGCCAAGTACACCGTGAACCCCGCGATCGCCCACGGCATCGCCCACGACGTGGGCTCGGTCGAGGTCGGCAAGCTCGCCGACCTGGTGCTGTGGAAGCCGGCGTTCTTCGGCGCCAGGCCCGAACTGGTCGTCAAGGGCGGGTTCATCGCCTGGTCGCAGATGGGCGATGCCAACGCCTCGATCCCCACGCCGCAGCCCCAGCTCATGCGCCCGATGTTCGGGGCCTTCGGGCGGGCCACCGGCGCGACGTCGCTGGCGTTCGTCTCCGGGCTGTCGCTGCAGGCCGGCACGGTCGCGGGCTACGGCCTCACCAAGGCCCTCTCGGCCGTCCGCGGCTGCCGCACCATCGGCAAGCGCGACATGAAGCTCAACGACGCGCTGCCGCGCATCGAGGTCGACCCCGAGACCTACGTCGTCAAGGCCGACGGCGAGGTCCTGACGGCCGAGGCGGCGCCGGTGCTGCCCCTGGCGCAGCGGTACTGTCTGTTCTAGCTAGCCGGAGCCCGCGAATCCGACATGTCCGACTGGCTCGCGTGGCAGGTCATCGACTCGGCGTTCCCGGTCGGCGTGTTCGCGCACTCGTGGGGCCTCGAGGCGGCGTGGCAGGCCGGCCACGTGGACGGCGACGCCGCGTTGCGTCAGTTCGTGACCGAGTCGATTCAGCAGACGGGATGGGGCGCGTTGCCCCTCGTCAACGCCGCCTACCGGCAACCGGAAAGGCTGGAAGAGCTGGACGCGCTGCATCACGCGTTTCTCACCAACGCCGTGACCAACCGGGCCAGCCGCGTGCAGGGACGCAGTCTGGCCGCCACCGCGTCCCGGGTCTGGCCCTCACCCGCGATGACCGCCCTCGAGTCCCGGGTCCAGGCGGGATGGGCGCACGTGGCGCCGATCTCGGGGATCGTCTTCCGGAACATCGGGCTGTCGCCGGCGGTCACGGGCAAGGCGGTCCTGTTCGGCGCCGCCCGCGGGGTCCTGTCCGCCGCGGTCCGGCTGGGCATCGTCGGCAGCTACCGCGCGCAGCGGATGCAGCACGAGTCGGAGGCCTGCCTCGACGCGACGCTCGAGGCCTGCTCCGGGCTCGCGGCCGAGGAGATCTGCCAGACCGCGCCGATCGTGGATCTCCTGCAGGGCGCGCACGACCGGCTGTATTCGCGCCTGTTCCAATCGTAGAATGGCGCCAGGGTCGGTTGGGCGGCAAGCGGAGCCGCAGGCGACGATTTCCGGGCCAGGAGTCCGCGCCGTCGAACGGGGCGGACTCCTGGAGGGTTGGTTGGGCGGCAAGCGGAGCCGCAGGCGACGATTTCCGGGCTCTGCCCGACGAGGAGGAACGCCGCGACATGCACTTCACACCTGACCATCCGCACGATCACGGACCCGGCGCCTTCGCAGATCGCGACGAGCCGCAAGCGCGCGACTACCGTCAGCGCGCGTTCACGGTGGGCATCGGCGGCCCGGTGGGCAGCGGCAAGACGGCGCTGCTCCTCGCCCTGTGCCGGCGGCTCCGCGACCGCTACAGCCTCGGCGTCGTCACCAACGACATCTTCACCAAGGAGGACGGCGAGTTCCTCGTGCGCCACGAGGCGCTCGAGACCCGCCGCATCACCGCGGTCGAGACCGGCGGCTGCCCGCACACCGCGGTGCGCGACGACGTCAGCCGGAACCTCGACGCGCTGTCCCAGCTCATGG
This sequence comes from Vicinamibacterales bacterium, assembly GCA_965206705.1. Classification (GTDB taxonomy): domain Bacteria; phylum Acidobacteriota; class Vicinamibacteria; order Vicinamibacterales; family UBA8438; genus JAJEEA01. Next base: position 1,513,975 of record CBDBKJ010000006.1, read on the forward strand.
CCGCGGTGGGCCCCGATCTCCTGTTCGTCGAGAGCGGCGGGGACAACCTGGCGGCCCAGTTCAGCCGCGACCTCGCCGACTTCACCATCTACGTCATCGACGTGTCCGGCGGCGACAAGATCCCCCGCAAGGGGGGGCCGGGCATCACCCAGTCGGACCTGCTCGTGATCAACAAGACGGACCTCGCCCCCCTCATCGGCGCCGATCTCGACGTCATGGCCCGCGACTCGCGCCACATGCGCGGCGACGGCCCGTTCGTGTTCGCCCAGGTAACCAATGGGGTGGGCCTGGACACCATCACCGGCGCGGTGGTCGAGGGCCTGGAGGCGACCCGCGCGCGGACGGCGTGAGAACCGGTCGGCTTCCCTGCACCGGCCGCGGCAGCCTTCTGTTTCCTGCCCCTGAAGAGACACAGGTTGGCGGCCTTGGTGCTTTTGTTCTACTCTGCAGCGGGCTCAGTCACAGATGCCACGAACCGTGGTGACAGGACACCGGGAGCCCATGGCAAAGTCGCGGCCTTGCCACGGACCCCTCGCGGCCGGCCGCAGCACCTGGTTACGCCCATGAGAATCCCGTTCCTGCTTGCCGTTCTCGCGCTCCTGCCGGCGGGCCTCGCCGCGGCCGACGGCGAAGAGTCGTACCGGACCCGTTGCGCGCTTTGCCACGGCGCCGATGCCGCCGGCAGCGATCGCGCCGCGTCCATCCTGCCGGCGCTGCACGCGAGCGAGCCCGACCGGCTGGCGCGGATCATCACCGAGGGGGCGCCGGCGCGCGGCATGCCGGGGATCGAGATCGCGGCCGACGAGCTGACCCCGCTCATCGCGTACCTGAAGGAGCTGGCCGCGGCGGCGGCCCCCGCCGCGCGCGACCCGCGGGCGCCGCGGCCGCGGGTCGCATCGCTGCCGCTCGCCGGGGGCGGCGCCCTCGACGGCACCATCCTCAACGAGAGCGGCTTCGACGCGCAGCTCCGGACGGCCGGCGGGGACATCGCCCTCCTGCGCCGGGACGGCGACGCCTTCCGCGAGGCGGCGGTCGAGCCGTCCGTCGACTGGCCGTCCTACCACGGCAGCGATACCGGGAACCGCCACTCCCCCCTCGACCAGATCGACCGGGACAACGTCGAGCGGCTGGCGATGCGGTGGTTCTTCCCCGTTCCCGACATGCCGATGATCGAGGGCACGCCGGTGGTGATCGCGGGGGTGATGTACGTCACCGCCGTCAACCAGGTGTACGCCCTCGACGCGGCGACGGGGCGGGAGATCTGGCGCTACGCGCAACCCCGCACCGAGGGCCTCGTCGGCGACCCCGGCATCGGGCTCAACCGCGGCGTCGCGGTGCGCGGCGACCTCGTGTTCAGCGTCACCGACCACGCCCACGTCATCGCCCTCGACCGCTTCACCGGCGAGCTGGCGTGGAACACCGAGATGGACGACTACCGCGAGCACTACGGCGCGGTGGTGGCGCCGCTGGTGGTCGGCGATCTCGTCTTCGCGGGCATCAGCGCGGGAGACACCGGGCTGCGCGGCTTCCTCGACGCGTACCACGCCGAGACCGGCGAGCGCGCGTGGCGCTTCTGGACGATCCCCGCCCCGGGCGAGCCGGAGTCGGAGACGTGGGGCGACCCCGAGGTGCTCCGGCGCGGATGCGGGGCCACGTGGCTGACCGGCAGCTACGACCCCGAGCTCGACCTCCTGTACTGGGCGACGGGCAACCCGTGTCCGGACATGAACGGCGACCGGCGGCCCGGCGACAACCTGTGGACCAACTCGGTCCTCGCGCTCAGGCCCGAGACCGGCGAGCTCGTCTGGTACTTCCAGTTCACCCCGCACGACACCCACGACTGGGACGCCCAGGAGCCCCTGCTGCTCGTCGACGAGGAGTTCCGGGGCCGGCCGCGCAAGCTGCTCGTGCAGGGCAACCGCAACGGCTTCTTCTACGTGCTCGACCGCACGGACGGGCGGTTCCTGCTGGGCGAGCCGTTCGTCGACCAGAACTGGGCGGCCGGCCTCGACGATTCGGGGCGACCCATCGTCCTGCCCGGCAGCGTGCCGACGGAGGCGGGGACGGACGTGTGCCCGGCCATCTACGGCGCGACGAACTGGTGGTCGTCGAGCTATCACCCCGGGACGAGGCTCTTCTACCTGATGGCCCTCGAGTCGTGCGACACCTACACGAAGGCGGACGAGGAATGGCGGCGCGGCCGCAACTGGATGGGAGGCGCCACCCGCCTCGCCGACGGCGCGCCGAACCGCAAGTACATCCGGGCCCTCGACATCCAGACCGGCCGCACCGTGTGGAGCTACGAGCAGTCGGGGGAGGCGCGCACCTTCTCGGGGGTCCTGTCGACGGACGGCGACGTCGTGTTCTTCGGGGAGAACAGCGGCGCGTTCGCGGCGCTCGACGCCCGGAGCGGCGAGCCGCTCTGGCACGTCCAGATCAACCAGGAGTGGAGGGCGTCCCCGATGACCTACATGGTCGGCGGCCGCCAGTACGTCGCGATCGCGTCGCGGCTCGGCTTCTGGGCGTTCGCGCTCCCGGAGTGACGGCGGCGATACCGGCATCGCTCGCTCCTCCCCGTCCAGGACCGCTGCCCACCCCGCTCCCGCCGGCACCATGGCCCGCGCGTCATCGTTCCCTCACCTCTCCCCCGCTGACGAGCGCCTCGCCGACCGACGAGCTGGAGGCGTGGCGCTCTGGCGCCGAGTCGACGGGCGGCGCCTCCGTTCCCTCACCTCTCCCCCACTGACGAGCGCCTCGCCGACCGACGAGCTGGGGGCGTTGGCGCTCGGCGCCGAGCCGACAGGCGACGGCGCCTCCACCCTTCCGAGCGTGCCCGGCGCGGTTGACACGCCGGTCGAAGGCGCACACCATGTCGTCACATTTGCCGGGAGGCCAGAAATGCTGATGAATCGACGCCAGTTCGTCCATACCGCCGCCATTGCCGCGGTCGGCGCCCGCGCGCCGCGCCTGCTCGCGCAGTCCTACGACATGATCATCAAGGGCGGGCGCGTCCTCGATCCCTCGCTGCGGATCGACGCGGCCCTCGACGTGGCCATCGCGGGCGGCCGCATCGCGGCGGTCGAGGCGAACATCCCGGCCGGTACGGCGGAGGTGATCGATGCGCGCGACCGGTTCGTCGTCCCCGGCCTGCTCGACGTCCACACCCACTACGCGCGGGACCTGGAGGGTCCGGCGCTCGGCCTCGAGGACGGGGTGACGGCGTGGGTCGATGCCGGGTCGGCGGGGGCGGACGCCATCGACGACCAGGTGGCGATTGCGCGCGAGGCGCCCCAGCAGGGCCGCCTGCTCGTCAACATCGGGCGCGCCGGCATCCTGCCGGGCGGCGACACGATGGACCTCGACCTCGCCGACGTCGACGCCGCGACGGACGCCATCGCGCGACACCGCGATCTCGTCGTCGGGGTCAAGGCGCGGCTGTCGAGAAACGTCGCGGCCGACGACGTCGAGGTCCTGCGCCGCGCCCAGGCCGCGGCCTCTGCCTTCGATCTGCCGGTGATGATCCACATGGGCCAGACGGTCTCGCCGCTACCGGCGATCCTCGATCTGCTGAAGCCCGGCGACGTCGTCACCCACATGCTCGCGCCGCCCCCGAACGCCATCGTCGACGACGCCGGCCGCATCCTGCCCGAGGTGACGGCGGCCCGACGCCGCGGTGTGTGGTTCGACGTCGCCAACGGGCGGACCGGGCACGTGCGGTGGGACATCGTCGACCAGGTCATGCAGGCGGGCTTCTGGCCCGATACGATCTCCACCGACGGCAACACCACGAGCCGGTCCGTGGCGGGGGTCGTCGACCTGCCGAACGTCATGTCGAAGTTCCTGAACGCCGGGATGCCCCTCGACCAGGTGGTGGCGTGCGCGACCGTCAATGCCTCGCGCGTCTTCCCGCATCTCAACGACCGCGGCACCCTCAACGTGGGGGCGCGGGCCGACCTGGCGCTCCTCGACCTGCGGGTCGGCGTCTTCGAGTTCGTCGACAACTACGAGAACCTGCGGACCGACCGCCAACGCCTGTTCCCGGCCGGGACGGTGCTCGGCGGCCGTTGGATACCGCGCGCCTGAGGAGTCTGCGCAGCAGAACGGTGCGGACCCTGGAGGGCCAGCGGCACGCGGCGAGATTCGATTGGCCGGGGATCGTGCGAGGAGATGAGAGGATGACACAACGCTCTCGTGTCGAAGCGGCGACGTGGTGGGGCATCGCGCTCCTGGTCTCGTGCCTCGCACCCGGTACCGCCGGATGGTGGTCGGCCCACGCACAGGAAGGCGCGGCTGACGGGCCGCGGTTCGTGACGCATGCGATTGCCACGGAGCTGGCGAACGGCTACCAGCCGGTGGTGGTCGACCTGAACCGCGACGGCCGGCCCGACGTCATCGCGCTGTCGACCCGCCTCGACGAGCTGGCCTGGTACGAGAACCCCGGGTGGCAGCGGCACGTCCTGACCACCGGGCTGAACCGGGCCATCAACGCGGCCGCGCGGGACCTCGACGACGACGGCATTCCCGAACTCGTGGTCGCCCACGAGTTCGGCACGACGCACGAGACCAGTCTCGGCGTCCTGTCCCTGCTGACGCATCAGGGAGACCCCGCCCAACCCTGGAGCGTGCAGGAGATCGACCGCACGCCGACGGTGCACCGGATACGGTGGGCGGACATAGACGGCTCGGGGCGCAACGTGCTGATCAGCGCCCCCCTCTCCGGTCCGGCGGCGTCGGCGCCCGACTACCGCGACGCCGTGCCCCTCCTCTGGTACCGACCGGACGACTGGACCCGCCGGACCATCGCGGACGCCGGGCAGGGGGTGGTGCACGGACTGCTCGTCGAGCCGTGGGACGACCCCGACCGCGACGCCGTGCTCAGCACCAGCTTCGCGGGCGTGCACCTGCATCGATACATCGACGGCGAGTGGATCGGCAGCCGCATCGCAGACGGCGACCCGGCGCCGTGGCCTGGCAGCGGCGCGAGCGAGGTCGACTTCGGGCGTCTCGGCGACCGCACCTTCGTAACGACGATCGAGCCCTGGCACGGTAACCAGGTCGTCGTCTACCGCGAGGACGGCGACTCGTGGACGCGGCAGGTCATCGACCGCATCGGCAGCAGCCACACCATCGTCACCGGCGACTTCGACGGCGACGGCCGCGACGAGATCGTGACCGGCGACCGCGGCGAGCCGCGGAACCTGTACCTGTATGCGGCGGCGGACCCGGACGGCGCCGACTGGTCCCGCCAGGTCCTCGACGAGGGCGACATGTCGCCCTCGGCCTGCGTGACCGAGGACCTCGACGGCGACGGCCGCACCGACCTCGTCTGCATCGGCGGCGGCACCGCGAATCTCAAGTGGTACGAGAACGTCTCGCCATAGGAGCGGCTGGTGGCTATTCCCGCTCGCGCTGTTCGCGGATGACCTGAGCCGCCGGCGGGTCCAGGTGGACCGGCTCTCTCTTTCGCTGGCGCTCACGAAGCTCGAGCGGAGTCGACCGTGCACCGCGGGCGGCGGTCGCGCGGTCAACGATCGACACGACGGTCGAGACGACCAGCGCGTAGGCGATCAGGCGGGCGGCCAGGAGCAGCGCCGCGGTCAGGCTTGGCACAGCCTCCAGCAGCGCCGCCGCAATCACGACGAGCGGGACGAAGTAGCCGATGCCGTTCCACCTCCCGATGGTGCTCATGCGCAGCCGCTTCTGCCGGTGCACCAGGTAGGAGTCGAAGACGTACTGGCCGAACGCGACCGCGATCAGGACCGGCAGCACCAACGGGACCCGGCCGGCCAGCGCCGCCCCGGTGAGCCCGGCGGTCACGAAGAGGCAGTCGGTCCCGTGGTCGAACAGCTGACCCGCCGCCGACGCCGTGCCCCGCCGGCGGGCGACGATCCCATCCGCATAGTCGGTAGCGAGAGCCACCGCCAGCAGCACCGCAACGAGACCGGCGCTCAGGAAGTCGGGCCGGGCGAAGGCGATGGCCAGGGGCAGCGACAGCCCCAACCGGGCGCCGGTCAGCAGGTGGGCCACGCTGGCTCTACCCGAACAGCTCGCGCTGCGCGCGCGGCCAGAACGCGGCGCCGATGAGCGCGTTGAACAGGATGAAGAAGTTGTGCTGCACGAACCCGAACGCGGCCATCTGCCCCTCGTTCTCGGGAAACAGCACCACCCAGAACGTGATGGCGGCGGCCCGCATCGGGGTCGGCACGGCGGCGGCGAAGAAAACGACGGGCAGGTAGCCGAGCAGCGACAGGAAGGAGGCCTCGACCCCGAAGAGGTTCAGCGCCACCGTGTACACCACCACCGCGGCGAGGAGCGCCGGTGAGCGCAGCACCAGGAACAGGGCGTAGTGCCGGAGGGAGGCGGTTCTGAAGGCGTGGAAGATTCGCTGGTCGCGCAGGCGGTTGCCGGGCAGGATCGCGCCCCGGAAGTACAGCACCCACACCGCGAAGATCGGCACCGCCGCAACTGCGAACCAGGGAACGAGTCGGAACGCCGGCGGCAGCACGGATCCGCTGGCGAGATAGCCGACCGTCGCCCAGAACAGCAGATAGAACACCTCGCAGAACATCACGAACAGCATCACCGAGCCCACTTCCCACCCCGGCACGCGGTCGCGCCGGTGCAGGTAGTAGGCCATCGCTCCCTTGCCGATCTGCTCGTTGAAGACCGAGATGATGTAGGCGCTGGCCCGGATGGGCAGGATGTCCCGGTAGCGGATGGGGATGACGAACCAGTTGAGGGCGCGGGTCACGACGAGGGTGTCGACGCAGAAATAGAAGCCCGAATAGGCGACCATGAGCAGGATCCAGGCCCCCCATTGGACGTTCTCGAAGACGCGCGCCATGTAGTCGAGCAGGGACAGCCCCTCGCGCGCCGCGGCCCCGTTCAGGCGGAAGTAGAGATAGGCGAAGCAGGCGACGCCCAGGACGAGAAAGGCGGCGCGGCCCGCCCGGCTGCCGGTCGGGCGCGGCCCCGGTGCGGGCGGCTGCGGGGCGGAGGGCGCGGTCTCGGGCGCGGACGTCATCGCGGGGGTGTCTGACATAGCTTGGCCAGGGTATCGGACAACGGGGTGAGGGTGATGCCGAGGTCGCCGTCGGCATTCCGGCCGACCGCCTCGTCGGCGGTGATGACGTCGATCACCGCCGGGGTCAGGCCGCCGGTGCGGACGAGGCCCGCCAGGCCGGCGCCCAGTCTGGCCAGCCATACCGGGGTCGAACGGACCGAGAGCTCGCGGCCCAGCCGGCTCGCGGTGCGTTCCAGCAGCTCGCGGTGGCTGAGGGTGGTCGGTCCGACCAGCTCGCAGGTCCGCACGCCGGGGACCGACCGCCGGCAACATCCCAGGATGGCGCGGCACAGATCGTCGACGTCGAGCGGGCGCAACCGGTGCGCCCCGCCGCCCAGCACGCGAGCCGAGGGCCCGGGCGCGGCGCGCAGCAACGCGCGCCCCCCGGCCGTGCCGGGGCCCAACAGCAGCGGGGTCCGAATGATCGTGGCGCCGAGGCCGGAGTCCGCCACGAGGCGCTCCGCCTCGCCCTTGGAACGGAAATAGCCGTTGCGCGACTGCGGGTCGGCGCCGAGCGCGCTGACGAGTACGACGTGCCGCACCGACGCCGCCCGGGCCGCCTCGACCACGGCGCGGGTGACGTCGACGTTGCCGGACCGGTAGTCGGACGTCCGGCTCTCGAAGAGAATGCCCGCCAGATGCACGACGGCCGCGGCGCCCGCGAGCGCGGCAATCAGGGTGTCGGGCCGGCCGTAGTCGACGACGCAGGGCGTGATGCGCGGCGATTGCGGCAGGCCGCCGAGCGCCTCCGGGCGCCGCACCGCGGCGACGGCGTGCAGCGTCTCCTGCCCGGCGAAATGCGCCAGCAACGCCGCCCCGACGGCGCTGTTGGCGCCGATGACCGCAATGCTTCCGCTATCCACGTAGTCCTAACGGGGAGTCCAGAAGAAAACTTCCCACGTCCGGAGCGGCTCGGCCACCCCCTGTATCACACCCCCCGACGGCCCCACGTCCATGCTCATGCCGTTCTTCGCGCCGTAGGCCTCGAGCAGCGGGAGCCGGTCGTCTCCCAGGATCTCGGTCGCCCGCATGGCGTAGGCGGCATCGCCGATTCGCAGCCAGCCGTCGGGATTGGCTCGCGCCTGCCGGCCCCAGAAGCCGCCGTCGGGCCGAGTGGCGGTAATCACGCCGTCTTCCGTACCGACGTAGACGACGTTCACCACGAACGGCGGAAATCCGCCGGTCTTCAGCTGAATGATGCCCCGGTCGTTCACGGTGCCCCAATCGGTCGGAGCGGGGGTCTCGACCCCGCCGATCCGGACCCCGGCGATCCGGTTGTACGGGGTCATGAAGACGTAGCCGACCGCGGCGGCCGTGACGACAATCCCGACCAGGGCCCCGGCGATACTCCTCTGCGTCATCGTGCGCTCCCGTCTCCCCCCTTGCAGATCGGCGCTCCCAGGCAGCACACGATAGCACGCGGTCATGCCCGCGCACGCTATCGCAACGAGGCTCAGTCGTCGTCTGTCGCGGGCGTAGCCTGCTCCGCGACCCGTGCGATCGCATCGAGCTTCTCGCGAATCTCGGTGTCGATCTCGCGATCGGGCACGTACTCCGCCAGTTCGTGGAACTTCTTCTTGGCCATCAGGTTCGGCAGGCCGAGCTTCCCGTGGTACGACTCGAAGAGCGGACCCAGAACCTCGTCGCTCACCTTGACCCCGGTGTCCCAGGGCGACCCCTTGCCCAACGTCTTCAGCGCCGACTCGACCTCGTCGATGGACTCGCGCATCGCCAGCAGGCGTCGTTCGGCCTCGGCCGGCGTGAACAGCGGCCCCAACTCGGCGTCCGACGCCGAAGCGGCGGCGCAGGCTTCCAGCGTGGCCCGCGTGCAGACGTAGTTCTCGATTTCCCGGCGCGTCCACATCAGGCACGCGACCGGTGCGACGTCGGGCGGCTCCGATCCGATCCGATCGAAGAGAACGGCACCGCGAAGTTCCGGAAGCGCCTCCCGCAGGCCGTGGAAGTGGTTCCGTACCGCCTGGGGCTGGTTCCCTACATAGTGCACGAACGGCCGCTCCAAGGCCCGGAGCGCGCGTTCGTGCCCCAGTCGCCGGGCGAAGGCCTGCAGAATCGACAGGTCCGTCGACCCCTCCAGGTAGAGCACCCAGCCGGTCTGCTCAGCCTGGTAGTACTGGTCGAACCCAATCTCCCGCAGCGCCTTCAGGACCTGGCTGCCACGATCGTCGATGCGGTGCGGCCGGCCGACGAACGCCACCACCACGTCCCGGCCCGCCGCCTCGTTCAGCAGCACCTCGGAGTGGCTGGCGGCAATGATCCCGCCGGTTGACGGTCACCCCGGGCCGCTTCTCGGGCGTGCTCTTCCCGGCCCGCTTCTCGTTCCAGCGCTTGAGGCCGACGTCCCAGAGCGCCAGCGCCTGCATGGCCGAGGTCTTCCCCGAGTTGTTGGGGCCGATGAAGACCACGGGGCTGCCGAGATCGATCTCGGCCTCGCCGAAGCGCTTGAAGTTCCGTATGACGAGCCTCGTCAGCATCTGCAACGCCAAGCGGCGCGTCAGGCGTAGCCGCCGTCTGCAACGTCGTCGAGATAGGCGTGGACGTAGTCGGCGTACCCTTCGCGCACGAGCCGATCGGCGGTCATGCCGTCGAAGCCAGCCAGCGGCTCTGCCCGGAACCAGGCATAGGCCGCGAGATAGCCGACGCCGGTCTCCGCCTTCACGCGATGGAGGACTTCCAGCACCTGCCGCAGTCGGGCCAGCGTCGCCATGAGCGGCCTACTGCTCGTCGGTCGTCTGGCCCGGCTGCAGGGCGGCGCGGTCGAGCTCGTTCACGTCGTCGACGATCCGCGCATAGGCGCGGGCCACCGCATCGAGGCCGGCCTCGGGCACCCAGTCCGGAATGTCCTGGTCGGTGTGCTTGATCTCGGGCGACCGGATGATCTGGATCGACGGCAGGTCGCGCGCGACGCTGCCCATCTCGCCGGCCGCCCGGTCCTCCATGCGGTCCCAGACCGCCACCCCGAAGGTGCGGTACGCGTCGAGGACGAGGTCCGTCAGACGGTCGCTGCCGTTCACCCACCACCGGCGCGGAGACGGGATGTCGGTCTTCCGCATCGATGGGCCCCAGTACACGGTCTGCTTCACCGAGACGTGCTCGCAGTTGATCATCAGCGCGGCGTCGGCCAGCGCCGTCTCGCGGTGGTCGTGCATCCAGCGCGAACCCGGCGACCCCACGTGGTGGCCGGCGGTGCCGACGAACACGAGGTTGCGCCGGCGCTCCGACGCGGGCCGCGCCGCGAAGTGCTCGGCGAGGGCCAGCATGACGGAGATACCGGACGCGTTGTCGAGGGCCGCCTCGAAGTACCCGTCGAGATGCGCGAGCACGTAGATGTCCTCGTCGGTCGTCCCCGGCAGCGTCCCGAAGATGCTGGCCGTCGTCAGGCCGTCGCGGTAGTCGACGTCGACCCGCATCGCGACCCGCACCGCCTCGCCGCGGCCGATCAGCTCCTTGACGGTGTTGCCGTCCTCGTAACCCATGAAGGCCCCGGGAATGGTGATCCCCCCGCCGAGGCCCTGCCAGATGGTGAAGTTGTCCGAGATGCCGTAGATGACGACCACGGCGGCGGCGCCCCGATCCTGCGCGCGGCGGATCGCGTCTTCCCAGCTCGCGCCGGCCGAATGGCCCATCGACCCGGGGGCGGGGATGCTGTGGATGAAGACGGCCTTGCCGGCGACGTCCCGCCCGAGGAAGTCCGCGGTGGAGCCGGTGCCGACCCACAACGCCTCGAGGTCGAGCTCACCCTCGGTCGGGTTCGAGCGCAGCGCCGGCACGAGGGAGTCGAACCGGTAGGTGCGCCCGCCCGCCTCGACGCGGATGTCATGGCCGGCCGGGAACCACTGGGTCGGCAGGTCGAACTGTTGGTTGCGGATATCGGCGAGCCCAAGCTCGCGGAACTTCCGCTCGACATACTCGCGCGCCATCTCCTCGCCGCGGGTGCCGGCAATCCGGCCCCAGTACTTCGTCCGGTCGTCGCGGTTGGCGAGCGAAATATCGGCGACCTCGCGCACGACATCCTTCATGCGCGCGCCGTCGATGGTGGCGTACCGCTGATCCGCGTCCGAGAGGGGAATGCGGATGTAGGCGTCTTCACGGACGTTGCCCTCCGCGTCCAGACGGTTGGTCTGGGCAAGCGCCGTCCCCGCCGCGGCCACGGTCACGAGCATCGCCGTCCCGACTGCCGCCGCCCGCCATGTCGCTGGAGTCATGTCCTGCCTCCTCATCCGGCCCGGAACCACCCCTCCGGAGCCGCTCACACCCTGCCGTCCCTTCGCGCCAGACGAACCGGGCACAGGCGCCGCGTGCGGCGGGGCCCGGTTCTCGATGATACCTGATGACCGGGAGTCGACCGCTACGCGTGCATGCCGGGAGCGCCTCGAACGGATGGCCGCGACTCGAGACGGTGCAAGCGCGGACACGCGCGCGGATAGCCGGCCGGGCTCTGGCACGGGCTCCCGGGGCCGGTTAGACTTCGAGACGGCATGCAGTCATCCGCTCCGGACCGTCCGTCGGCGGCGCGGACCGGCGAAGCCGGTTCCGATCCGGTAGTCGAGGCATACAAGCGCCACGTCGACCGGACCCTGCTGCGGCAGAACCTCCGCCGGTCGGTGACGGAGCGGGTGGAGAACCTGATCGCCCTGCAGGAGCTGGCGGCGGAGGCGCGGCGCGCAGGACGCGCCCGGGAGCGCGACGGGTGACCGACTTCAAGGCGGTCATCCAACTCTTCAGCGGCTCCGGGATCGAGTGCGTGATCGTCGGCGGCCTCGCGGCCACGATTCACGGGTCGGCGCGCCTCACCCAGGACGTGGACTTCGTCTACGCGCGAGACCCCGCGAACATCGATCGCCTCGCCGATACCCTGCGGCCCCACGCGCCGTATCCGCGGGGCGCCCCGCCCGCCCTCCCCTTCGACTGGAGCCGGGCGACGATCGAGCGGGGCCTCAACTTCACGCTGACGACGGCCATCGGCGACATAGACCTGCTCGGCGAGATCCCCGGCGGCGGGGACTACCAGGCACTGCTGCCCCACAGCATGCAGGTCGAGATCTTCGGCTGCCGATGCCGGTGCCTCGACCTGCCGGCGCTTATCCGGGCGAAGCGGGCGGCGGGACGTCCCAAGGACCTCGAAACCCTCGCCGAGATGGAAGCGCTCCTCGAGGAGCGCGGCGACCCTGCGAACGGGTAACCCGCCCCGGGCTCACGGCACCCCGAGCGCGACCAAGACGTCACCTCAACACACTGATACAAAAAATCCGAATTGGTATTGACACAATCTGCGCCATGCCTATACGATACAGACTACGGATCGGGAGGGCGCGAATTGACAGAGACTGCACCGTCGGATCGGAAACAGCTACCGCCATATCTGCCCTACAAGACGTTCTCCAATACGCTAGCCGGGTGGCATGCGGCGCTTCCAGGCCGGATCGATAGAAGTGTTCTAGGCTCGTATTCAGGTGCGATGCAGGGTTGGGTGCTCGCTGCGCTCCGGTACTTTTCACTCATTGACACCGATGGTCACCCAACGGAGAGACTCGGGCAACTCGTTTCGGCGGAAGGCGAGAAGCGTAAAGAAGTGCTGCTAGCTCTTGTGCACGAAGGATATCCCCTCTTGTTCAGCCATGGATTCGATCTTTCGAGTGGCACAGCGGCTCAGCTAGACGAGAAGTTCAAGGATGCCGGGGCCAAGGGTGACACCGTGCGCCGGTGTGTGGGGTTCTTCATGGGGCTCGCCAAGGACGCTGGCGTGCAACTGTCTCCGTACCTGAAGCCCCCTCGGCGGAGGGCGACAAACGGCCGCAAGAGGGTGCCAAACCGCAAATCGAAGACGCAGTCTGAACCTGAGCCGCCGCCCGAGCCGCCGCCATCAGACCGACCCGCATCGCGCCCGGACTTTCAGGTTCTGTACGACTTGCTCGACCCTGAAAGCATGGACGACGCGGAACAGCAGGCCGTCTGGACGCTGCTCATGTACCTGAAGCGGAAAGGAGCGTAACGCCGATGAGAATACGTAGGCAGCCCCTTGTGCTTGTCGTGCCCACCGGCATGAGGGGCCTAGACGACAAGGGCCGCCCCCTGGTGCCCTAGCAAGCGTGGGGGACGGCCCGAGGTGGGTTTCGTTCCGGGCCGGGTCAGCCGTTGCATCGGCTGGCCGGGCCACTAAGGGTCGACGCAGAAATAGATTCCGTTTTTGTGCTACTTGGGTTCAATGGTGTAGTTCCATTTTGGCAGGGCGCTGTTCGGTGTGATGCGCAGCTCTCGCATTTGGGCGTCGGTGACCTTGACGCCGGTCTTGTAGGTTCTCCGCACCAGGTGGGCGCGCACACGCAGGCCAGTGGAGGTGCGCGTGGTGCGCAGGTATTTCAAGATGGTCAGGAAGCTGTCGAGCGGGCGGCCCGCCCAGTTCTTGCTGATCTCGCAGAACAGGCGGTGTTCGATGGGGTTCCACTTCGACGTGGCCGGCGGGTAGTGCGACACCGTCACGCGCAAGCGGTGGCGGTTGCAGAGGCGATGTTGCAGGTTGAACTTCCAGGCCCGCGCCGTGCAGCTGTTGCTGCCGCCGCCGTCGGCCAGGATCTGCAGGGCCTCGGCATCGGGATAGTGCTTGCGGCCCTCGGTGCGCCACCACTTCTCGATGCAGTCGACGGCGAACGCCGGGGTGTCGGCGGTTCTGCCGACGAAGACGGTGCCGGCGTTGGCCCGGGGGTCGTAGATGCCGTAGGGGACGGCGAGGCCCTCGGCCTCGGAGCGAAAGTCGTGGTCGTTGACGAGTTCGGGACTGCGGTCCCACTTGGCCCCGGGATTGCGGAACGCACCGACGAGCTCCTTCTTCTTCGTATCGACGCTGATGAGGGGGATGTTGTCGGCGGCACAGCGCTCGCGCGATTTGGTGATGTGCCGGAACTGCTCGTCGCGGTTCGGATGCGAGGCGCCGGCGAGCTTCTTGTGGTTGACGCGCAGCGAATAGCCCATCGCCTTGAGCAGTCGAGCGACCGTCTGCGGGCAGACGTTGATGCCGAGCCCGCGGAGCTCGTCGGCAAGCTTGGCGGTCGTGCGGCGTGTCCACTTCAGACCGCTGACGGGGTCCCCGGCCGTCTCGTGGGCCATCAAGGCTTCGATGCGGGCGATGACTTCCGGTGTTTTTTTTCCAGGCGCCACCGCCCGCCCCCCGCACGCCGCACCCGGTCGACATCGACATCGCGCTCGACGAGTTGTCGGCGGCCGGTGGCGACGGTGGCGGGGTCGACGGCGAGCAACTCCGCGACGCGCCGGTCGCCGCCCCACCCGCACTTGAGGGACTCGAGCCCCGCGAACAGACGGCGCTGGCGTTCGTCGAGGAGGCTGGCGAACAGGACGATGGCGGCGCGGAGCTCCTCCGGCATCAGGTCGACATCGGGCAGGGGCCGTACGAGTCCGGGGGTGGCGAGCAGCAGTCGCCGGGCCCGCAGCTGTTGGGTCTGATGGCTGCGGTCGGCCGCGCAATACAGGAACTGGCGTGCGAGCTTGTGCCGGGTCAACCGCCCGTCGCGGACGAGCTTGCGCAGCGCGTCCTGGGTGCCGACATGGAGCAGGTTGTCCAACTCTTCGCCGAAGTGCCCCGCCTGCGCCTGGTTGACGAACGACTCGGCGGTTGCGATCAGCGTGCCGGCGCTGGAGAACCGGATCTCGTCGAAGGACCACAGGCCTCGGTCGTCGAAGTCCACGAGTTCATCGAGGGTGTAGTAGCCGCCGCGATGGGAGTAGCTGGTGCGGGCGGCGAGGTCCCTGAGCTTGCGAAACGCGGTGCGCCTGGCACGGGTGCCGAGCGCCGCCATCACGTCGGCGAGTGAGACGACGGTCTGCTTGCGCAGCAAGGCGACGACCGTGTCCGCGGAGAATTCGGTTGGTCTCATTCTGGCACCATTACGGATTAAGATTCCGCAATCATGCCATAAACACGGTCAGAATGCACCACAAATCAAAGGAGAACTCGACTGTCACAGGGCTGGATGCGAGGGGTGCGAGGTTTGCGGACAGGTTGACTCTACAGCGCCATTGCAGGTATTTCTATGAAGTTATTTTTGCGCGGACCCTAAACGGAACCCGTATTATCGGTGACTGCGTTGCCTTGGCGCAAGACCGGAAGCGATACCCTTGACGGCTCGGTGCTGGACTCAGACCGCACCATCAGGTCGACTCGTGACAGGAGGAACAGTCCTCAGAAGCGGGCAAAGAAGCCCAGTCACCCTTCCTCGACATCTGGCAACTGCCGCCGGACCTCTTCCAGCAACGATTCGACAAGATCCAGCGCTCTATCCCGGTCGATCGATTCGGTGCCCGAGTCGACGCCCTCGTACCGGAACTCCACGGCGTAGGGCGTGTAGCCGACCAACTCGCGGTACGGCTGCGTCGCGTCCGGCCGCGTCGAGCAGCACGCGCGCACACTTAGGGTCGGTCATAGACGACCTGCCCTTCCCGGAGCGCGCGCGCCAGGACGTGGTTGAGCGAGTCGCGCCAGTAATCGACGTCTTCGTGAGAGTAGACGAGGACGTCGGCCGCGACAGGGAATGCGGCCAGCGCGTGGTAGAGCCTGACCATCTCCCGGTGGCGGCTTCGCTCGGGCCCGAACGGCTCGGCCTCGAGGACGATCAGGTCGACATCCGAGTCGTCGCGGTGGTCTCCCCGCCCGCGCGAGCCGAAGAGGATCACCTGCTCGGGTTCGACCTCGTCGACGATGGCCTGAACCATCCGGTCGATCAGTGTGCGGGTGACCGCGGTCATTGCTCCACCGGGCGCCGTGCAACGAGCGGGCTGAGCCGTTCATTCGGACCGAGACGACCCATCGCACATCCTGGCGTCGCTCGCACGCCGCTGGGAACCGATCCGCAATACAGGACGATCCAGCCATCACGGCAGCGCGAACACGGCCAGGGTGTCGGTGGCCGCCACCGCCACGTACTGCCGGCCGTCATCCCCCAGATAGGTCATCGGATTGGCGTTCCCCGGCCCCGGCAGGCGGGCCGTCCACAGCCCGCGGCCGGACGCCGACTCGAAGGCGCGCAGGCGGCCGTCGTCGGTCCCCGCCACGAACACCAGGCCGCTGCCGGTGGTGATGGCACCGGCGCGGATGGGCCGACCGGTGTCCTGCCGGCCGTCGGGCAACTGATCGGTGACCCCCAGGGTCTCTTGCCACGCGATGTCGCCGGTGGCCGCGTCGACCGCGGTCAGCCGGCCCCACGGCGGCCGGTGGCACGGCAGGGTCGCGCCGTCGAGCTGCACGACGAAGCTTGCGGGGCGCTGCGCGCCCTTCCGGTAGGGCACGGGATGGTCCGGGGGCGCCGCCTCGACGTAGCCGAGGGCGCCGAGGTCCTGGGTGACGACGAGGAGATAGCCGGTCGCGGGGTCCACCGCCACGCCGCCCCAGTTGGCGCCGCCGACCCCGCCGGGAAACGAGAGGGTGGTCCGCAGCGGGGCCCCCTCGGGGCGATAGACCCAGGGGGTGAACGGACCGGCGTTGTAGATCTCGCCCAGACTGTCGACGAGGGCGCGGCACGCCGCGGCGTGCTCGGGCGAGGTGTCCTCCCCGGTCACGAGGTCGTCCGGGCTGTAGGTGAGCTTGGACAGGCCCACCGGCTTGACGGGTATCGGCTGGGTGGGCGAGGTCGCCTCGCCAGGGACGTCGCTGGCCGCCACCGGCCGCTCCTCGACCCCGTAGACGGGCTCGCCGGTCTCCCGGTCGAGGATGTAGAGATAGCCGGACTTGGTGGTCACCCCGAGGGCGGGAATCGCCCCGCCGTCCCGCGGAATGTCGAACAGGGCGGGCGGGGCCGGCGGGTCGGCGTCCCACAGGTCGTGATGGATCGTCTGGAAGTGCCACCGGTACTCCCCGGTGGCGATGTCCACCGCGACGAGGGCGTTGCCGTACAGGTTGTCGCCGGGCCGGTCGCCGCCGTAGTCGCCGGGAATCGGGGACGCGAGGGGCAGGTACACCTGCCCGCGCTCGACGTCCATGGAGAAATAGAAGGGCCACGCGTTGGCCCCGAGCCGACCGCGCCAGCTGTCTCCCTCCCAGGTGTCGTGTCCGGGCTGACCGGGCTGCGCGACCGAGCTGAACTCCCAGACCGGCGCGCCGGTGCGCGCATCGAAGGCCCTCGCGTTCCCGATGCCGCCGATGGTGCCGGCGGGGGTGTTGGCGCCGACCACCACCACGTCGCCATGCACGAGCGGCACCGAGTTGTAGGGCGCGACCATGTCGGCGACGCCCCCCTCGCCGAAGCTCTCGACCGGGGTGCCGGTGGCGGCATCGAGCGCGTGCAGATGCAGTCCGGTGGTGAAGAGGATGCGGGGGGCCATGCCGTCGCCACCCGCCCACCAGGACACCCCCCGGCGCGACGGGCGGGCCCCGGCGAGGGGATGCCGCCAGATCTCGCGGCCGGTCGACGCCTCGAGGGCGACGACGCGGTCGGCGGCGGGGAGATACATGACCCCGCCGACGACGATCGGGGTGACCTGCGAGTTGGGGCCGCGCGCGCCCTCGTCGACGGCCGCGAGCGAGTAGGTCCACGCCGAGGCCAGGTCGGCGACGTTGTCGGCGGTGATCCCGTCCAGGGGCGAGAACCCGGTCCCGGCCGGGTCGCGCCGATACATCGGCCAGTCGCCGTCGGCGGACGTGGCGGCCGCCTGCTCGCCGCTCCCCTGCGCGGACACCCCGACCCCACCGGCGGCGGCGAGCAGCCAGATGGAGCCCGCGACGCCCAGAACGACCGCCGACCGCATGGTGCGCTTCACGATGGCAACCCTCCTCGTGTGCAGGTCGAACCCGCGGCACCGACGCACGCGGGCGGACGCCGACCTGACGACCCTCACTGCGAATGGACCCGCATTGTATCTTGCCGCGGCGGTTGTTCACGCCGAGAGCGGCCGTAGTACCCTGTGCACCGCATTCCTGCCCGCTCCCGGGGAGCGGGCGGCCGACAGCGAGAAACGGAGAACGTCATGACGAACCCGGAGCATCCGATTCGAGGCGACTACTCGCGGCGCGAGGCGCTGCGCCTGATGGGCACCGCCGCCGGCGCCGGTCTCGCGGCCGCGGCCGGCGGGATCCCGGCCCGAGCCCAGCAGACCTTCACGAGCGTGGCCGCACCCGACTTCCCCGAGGGCGCGATCATCCGCACCTTGCAGGGCGATGTGGCCCCGGAGGCGCTCGCCGACGGCGCGACCCTCTTCCACGAGCACGTCGGCCGGGGAGACGTCGACCTCGCGGTCGAGGAGCTGCGCGCCTGCGCCTTCGACGGGCTCGGCTGCATCGTCGACGCCGCCACCGGCCGGCGGACCCCGGAACAGGTGAGCCACCTGAACGCCGTCGCCGAGCAGAGCGAGGTCCGGATCGTGATGGCCGGCGGCTACTTCGAAGACATCGGCTTCGCGATCTACCCGGTGCGGGTCGCCGAGATGTCCGAGGACGAGCTGGTCGAGGAACTCGTCGCGGACGCCGCGGCCCAGCGCTGGGGCGCCTTCGGCGAGATCGCGTCGTCGCTCGAGATGCGCCCCGACGAGCGCAAGGTGCATCGCGCGGTCGCCCGCGCGCACCTGCGGACCGGCATCCCCATCTTCACCCACACCCCGCACGAGAGCTGTCCGACCTGCGCGATGGAGCAGATGGACGTGATCGAGGGCGCGGGCGTCGACCTCTCCCGCGTGGTCGTCGGCCACATGGCCACCATCAGGCCCGAGCACGACCCGCTCGCGACGCACCGCGAGGTGGCCCGCCGCGGCGCGTTCATCGGGCTCGACACCCTCGGGCACGAGATGGGCCGGTCGGACATCCCCGCCGCCGACAAGGTGCGGATGGTGCAGGACCTCATCGAGGCGGGGCTGATCGACCACATCCTGCTCTCGTCCGACCAGGGCAACGTCCGCCAGTTCAAGCGGTACTACGGCCACGGCTGGTCGTCGGTGCTGATGCAGTTCGTGCCCAAGCTCCGCTATGCAGGGGTCCCCGAAGAGGCGATTCGCCAGATTCTCGTCGACAATCCGCGGCGCTTCCTCGCCTTCGTCCCCGTCCAGGAAGGCTAGTGGACCCTCCTGCATGAGAGTTGTCCATGCCGCTGCCCCACCTCTTCAGCAATTGCCGGGTGCGCGTCGGCGGTCGGACGGGAAAGCTCGTTCCGGGACAGTTGACTAGGAGCCTGTGGCGAGCGTTCCCGCTGCATTCGACTCGGTGCAACGCCGGGGGGGCTGCCAGTTGAATCTGCGCGCGTCCTCGCCCCCGCGGGGGACGGAGGACGCGCGCCGCCGGTCGGTACGACGTCAGAACATCGCGATGGGGTTGGCGGGGCTGCCGGTGCCGCGCGCAACCTTGAGCGGCAGGCCCATGAACATGAACTCGTAGCGGCCCTCCTCGGCGCACGCCGCGGCCAGCGGCTCGAGCAGGGCGTTGTCGAGCAGGGCCACGCCGTAGTTGAACAGCACGCCGTGGACCGGGAACGTGAGGCCGTAGGGGTCGGGGCGCGCGTCCATCATGTCCCAGCCGAGGAGGGCCACGTCGTGGTCGCGGATGAACTTGGCGCAGGTCACCCCGAGGCCCGGCCGGTCGCCGCCCCCCCCGTACTCGCCGCCCGCCCGCACGAACGAGTCCTTGCCGCTGTAGACCAGCAGCGCGTCGCCCGGCTCTACCTCGACCCCCTGGGCGCGAGCGACCTCCTCCAGCTCCCAGCCCTGCACGGGGTTGCCGGGGGTCACGTGGGGCTCGCCGCGGTGGCGCGGCACGTCGAGCAGCACCCCCCGGGTGACGATGCCATCCGACCAGGCGTCGATGGCGCCGAAGGCCGCCCCCTGCGTCGTCACCTCCACGTCGGGGTCGCGGCCCTGCCACATGCCGTCGCTCTCCCACATGTGGCACAGGGCGTCGATGTGGGTCACCGTCTGCCCGTGGTAGATGAAGCCGTAGTAGTCGGACACCGCGCCCCCGCCGCCCTCCCGCGGGCTCTTGCGGATGAACTGCTGCGAGGGCTCGAAGACGCGGCTGGCCGAGACCTTCCGCCCCGTCCGCACGAGCCCGGCCGCCGCCGCGCTCTTCTCGTCGGTGATCAGGTTGATGGCGCCCTTCTCGTCGTCGTCGCCCCACCGGCCCCAGTTGCGGCGATCGGTGAACCACGACTGCACTTCCTCGGGCGTCGGCATCCGGGGGTCCGACTGGGCGGCCCCGGCCGCGCCGGGAGCGCCGACGGCAGCGGGCCGGGCCATATGCCGTTCCAGCAGCTCGGCCGGCGAGAAGCTGTCGGGCGCGGCGGGCCGCACCGCGGATCCGTTCCACGCCGCCGCGCGCCCACCGAGAGCCGCGCTGCCGGCCGCCGCCGTGGTCAACGTCGTCAGAAACCGTCGTCTCGAAGAGGCCATGGGTCTTCCTTTCTGCTGCGACAGGTTTCACCCGTCTCCAGTGACAGAACGCGGTTCATCATAGCAGTCGACATGCCCCCATGACATGGGGCGTCCGCGTGGATGAAATCCGTATTCCAGGACAGCCCGCCGCCGAACTCCGCCTCGCACCGGGACCGGCGAGGCGCCTGCACGGGCATGACCTGGGAACCCATTCGAGCCTGGGCGGATCGCGGAGCTACGCAGTCGCAAGAGCGACACGGCCGGGGCAGGAGCGGCGGCCGGCGAAGGCGGCGAAGCCTCCCGTCGCGGACCGACGGACCCGCTGAGCGTCGCGCGCCGGTCAGGGGGAGCCCAGATCCAGCGAGACCCCCAGCGAGACGAAGCGGTGCTTCTTCGACGCGCCGGTGCGGTCGTAGAAGAGCGGCTCGAGAGCCGCCTCGGGCGGGAGGGCTTCCGCGACCACCGGCGGCCCCATGTTCTTGTAGTAGTCGAACTTCACGAACAGCTTCGTCCGGCCCGCGAGGGTGTCGTCCTGGCGGGGCCGCCAGTCGATGCGCACGAACCAGTCCATGCGGTAGGCGAGGACGCCGTCGGAGAAGCGGCGCGGCCCGCTGATCGGCAGCTTGAAGGACGGTATGAACTCGATCGAGAGCGACGACAGCGGCCGCATCGCGATCGTCGGCCAGAGCAGGAAGCGGTAGCGGTGGCGGCCCGGCACCCGCAGGTAGCGGAGCGGCAGATGGGCGACGGGGGCCGCGGGGTCGCCGGCCGGAGAGTCGAGCCGGGAGACCCGGGTCTCGATGAGGGCGTTCTCGAACTCGGAGAAGACCCCGACCCCCAGCGACAGGGACACCATGGCCTGCCGGGCGTCGAGCCCCCGCTCGAGCGGGGTCACCACGTCGAGGAGGCCGTCGAAGACGTCGGGCGCGGGCCGGGGGTCCCCGGCCGCCGGCCGGTATGCCGGAACGCCTGCCGGCGCCGCGGGAACGCAGGCCGGCGACGCCGGCGCCCCGCCCGCGGGGTCGAAGCCGGCCCGCAGCCGCTCGACGCCGCAGCGGAAGCCGCCGGCGTCGTCCGACGCGAGGTGGGCGAGAGCGCGGGCCCCCGCCTCGTCGTCCCGGCGCGGCCACAGGTCGACCCCGAAGTTGACCCCGCCCCCGATCTCGTACCGCGAGGCGATGCTCATGGCGTCGTCGGAGTACCGCTCGATGAACGCGAAGGCCCCGAGGTGGTCGGTCCGCTGGTGGTCGTAGCCGAGCCGCACACGGCTGAAGTCCTGTTCGAAGACGTTGTCTTGGATCAGTGCCCGCATGTCCCCGAGCAGTCGTACCCGGGACCGGTAGCCGCCACCGCCCAGCCGGGCGCCGGCGCGCAGCCCGAACAACGTCTCGTTGCCCGGACCCGCGCCGCTGAAGTCCCCGGTTTCGTCGGCGCTGAAGCTGAAGTCGACCTCGCCGGCGAGGCCGCGCTGCCGCGCCTCCTGCGCGGCCAGCGCGTCGAGAGTGGCGCGGAACCGCTCGTAGTCTTCGCCGAGGATGCGTCGGGCCGGCTCGGCGAAGGGAGCCAGCTGCTCCCGGAACACCAGGGCCCGCGCGCCGGCCCGCCCCGGGGCGGGGTCCGCATCCTGGGCCCGGGCGGGGCCGGCCGCCGCCGCGGCCAGCGCAACGGCCAGAAGCAGTGCTCTCGTTCCACTCGCCACTCTCATGCCACTCCTCGTATCGGACGGACGCACGCGACAGGTCATATAATCCCCAGACGAATTCTCCTCGACCGGATCGCTTGACATGTGGAAGGTGAACCCATGGTGACCAGCCCGCTGCCGGCCCTCGGTTTCGGCGTCAGTCTACTCGCGTTCGCCGCGGGAGCCGCGGCACAGCCGGATCCGGCGCCGGTGCCCGAGCTGCTCGAGGACTTTGTCCCCGTCACCGACGCCATGCTGCGCGAGCCGCCGCCCGAGAACTGGATCGGCTTCCGCAACGGCTATCCGCTGTGGGGGTACAGCCCGCTCGACCAGATCGACGCCGGCAACGTGACCGAGCTGCGGCTGGTCTGGTCGCGCGCCATGCAGCTCGGCTATCAGGAGGTCGAGCCGATCGTCCACAACGGGGTGATGTTCCTCGCCAACGTCGAGGACATCGTGCAGGCGCTCGACGCGACCACCGGCGACCTCCTGTGGCAGTACCGGCGCAACCTGCCCGAGAACATCGCCAACGTCACCGGGACCCGCTACCGCTACCGCAACGTCTCGATCTACGGCGACAAGATCTTCCTCGCCACCAACGACGCCTTCATCGTCGCCCTCGACGCCCGCACCGGCGAGCTCGTGTGGGAGACCCAGCGGGCCGACTACCGCGAGCGGGTGGCGCAGACGGCGGGGCCGACCATCGTGAACGGCAAGCTCATCAACGGGTCGCGCTGCAACCCGTCGAGCCCCCGCCCCGGCGGCTGCTTCATCACCGCCCACGACGTCGACACCGGGGAGGAGCTGTGGCGCATCAACACCGCGGCGACCGCGGACCAGCCCGGCGGCGACACCTGGGGAGGCCTGCCCCGCTCGGCCCGGCGGCACGCCTCGGCGTGGATGGTCGGCAGCTACGACCCCGAGCTCCACCTCGTCTACTGGGGCACCGGGCCGCCGGCGCCGCTGCCCGAGGCGCTTCGCGGGGCCGGCAAGGCGGATCTGCTCTACACCAACTCTACCCTCGCCCTCGACCCCGACACCGGCGAGATGGCCTGGTACTTCCAGCACCTGCCCCGCGACAACTGGGACCTCGACCACGTCTTCGAGCGGATGATCGTCGAGACCGAGGTGTCGCCGAACCCCGCCTCGGTTCCGTGGATCAACCCCGCGGTGCGGCCGGGCGAGCGGCGCAAGGTCATCACCGGCATCCCCGGCAAGACCGGTCTCATCTGGACCCTGGACGCCGCGACCGGGCAGTTCCTCTGGGCGCGGCCCACGGTCTACCAGAACATCATGACCGGGCTCGACCTCACGACCGGACGCCCCGCGTTCGACGAGTCGACGGCGCCCCAGTCCGTCCGGACGCCCTCGTTCGCATGCCCCCACCTGCTCGGCGGCAAGAACCAGCCGTCCGGCGCCTACAGCCCCGACACCAACGCGCTCTACATGCCGATGAACAACGCCTGCATGGACATCGCGATGTCGGTGGAAGAGGCGGGGCCCAGCGACGGCTACGACGTCCGCGTCCAGGTGCGCCACCGTCCAGACGTCGACCCGGACACGGCGCCCGTCGGCCGTCTCGAGGCGGTGTCGGCATCGACCGGCGACACGCTCTGGCTCTACGAGCAGCGCGCCCCCATCTACGGGTCGGTGCTCGCGACCGGCGGCAACCTGCTCTTTTCGGGCGACGTCGTCCGCCGCTTCCGGGCCTTCGACGCCGAGACCGGCGACGTGCTGTGGCAGACGATCCTGAACGGCCCCGTCAGCGGCCGGCCGATGACCTTCAGCGTCGACGGACGCCAATATCTCGCGGTGGGGGCGGGCGGGCTGACCCAGGGCACCGGTTTCCTGCAGCTGACCCCCGAGCTCACCACCCCGAACGGGAGCAATACGCTGTTCGTGTTCGCGCTGCCTTAACGTGTAGCTGGTCCGCATCGGTCCGCATGAATCCAAAACAGACGGATTCCCAAGCGTAAAACACGGAAAATCGCCATCCTTTCCGTCCGGGACGGTCCGATGCGGTCTACCCCAATCCGGGGCTTGACCGTGGGCGTACCGTGGGCGTAACACTTTTGGTCAGAAAGGGAGCTGACCAATGGACAGACTTTCAGCCAAGCGAGCCGAGACGTTGCGGCGGCCGGGGCGGTACATGGCGGCGGATACGTTGTTCCTGGTCATCGCCAAGGGCCTGGCGGGCCGGGTAAACAAACGATGGATGCAGCGGGTCCACGTGCAAGGGAAGCGGCGCGATATCAGCATCGGCACGTACCCGGCCGTCACGCTGTCCGAGGCTCGGGAGCGGGCGCACGACAACCGCATGACCGCGAAGCGCGGCGGCGACCCCACCGGGAGGGCGTCGACGGTGCCGACGTTCGCGGACGTGTCCGCCAAGGTCGACCAGGGCGGCCAGTGGCGCGGCCGGACCCGAGAGACGCGGCGGCGGACCCTGGCGCGGTACGCCGGCGGGCTCATGGGTCGACGGGTCGATCAGATCGACCGGGCGGCCGTGCTCGCGTCTCTCGGGCCCGTGTACGCGGAGAAGCCGGCGACCGGGAAGATGCTCCGCGGCTGGATCCGGGGCGTGCTCGCGGCGGCGCAAGCTCTCGGACACGTTGACGTGAACGCGGCGGGCGAAGTGATCGACGCGGCGTTGCCCCGGACCGCGAAGACCCGAGAGCATCGGCGGGCGTTGCCGTACGCGGCGCTGCCCGGTGCGCTGGCGAAGGTCGACGCGAGCGGGGCGGGCGAGATCGTCAAGGCGTTGATCGCCTTCGTCGCACTGACCGCTTGCCGGTCGGGTGAGGCGAGGGGCGCGGAGTGGACCGAGATCGACCTTGAGGCGCGAGAATGGCGCGTACCGGCCGCGAGGATGAAGGCTGGCGCGGAGCATCGGATTCCGCTCTCGCGGCCCGCTGTGGCGATTCTGGAGGGCATGAGGGCGTTGTCTGACGGCGTGGTGTTCCCCGGCGTCGGGGGGAGGCCGATCAACGGCGACACCCTAGTCAAGGCGCTCCGGCGCGCGACCGGGGCGACGGTCGACATTCACGGCTTCAGAACGTCTTTCCGCACGTGGGCGGCCGAGCGGTCCGGGGCGACAAGGGACGTGGCGGAATTGAGCTTGGCACACGTGGTCGGCGGGAGTGTCGAGCGGAGTTATGCGAGATCGGATCTGTTCGATCAGCGGCGCGGCCTGATGGACGCCTGGGCCGAGTACTGTTACAGGGATTGACCGCTTGTCACGGGGATTGACAACGGCCGGGATACGTCTAAGCTGGTCTGTATGGATGAAAGACTGATGCGGCCGAAAGAGGTTGCGGCGGCGCTCGGGATAGCCAAGTCGACCCTTTACAATTGGATCTCGGATGGGCTCTTTCCGGGGCCGATCCACGTCGGCGAGAAGTGCTCGCGCTGGCGACGGTCGGAAGTCGAATCCTGGATCGAATCCCTACCGCGGCGGCCTGCGGCGGCGGAGTAAGACTCGTTCCTACCGTCCCATACCACGCATCAAACTAGACATCTCGGTCGGGTGTAGGAGCCGGGCCGAGGGGCCGCCCGCGGGTGCATCGGTGGGCGTGCCTGTAATGAGGAGGGCGCGCCGGCCTGGAGGTTGCTGGCCTGTAGGAGGGCCGGCGCGCCCGTGGCCTTTACCGCTTGGAGGAAGTAATGGCTGTCTCAAAGTCTAGCACGATTGCGCGGGTGCGCAACCCCGCAGAGTGCGACCACGTCACAACCCACTGCTCGCGGTGCTCGGGGCCACGGCGTGCCCCTGGCGTCCGGCTGTCGTCTCTAACGACGGAGGCGGCCCCGTGCGCCATCGTCCCGCGGGTGGCGTATGAGGGCAAGTTGACGTTGGTGGCCGGCCGCGAAGGACGCGGCAAGTCGACGCTGCTCCGGCAGGTCGTGGCGGCCGTCACCACGGGGGTCGATTGGCTGACCGGCAAGTGTCAACAATCATCAAGAACTGATCAATTCTCGACACCCGTCGGTGCGCTCGGGTCCAGCACCAGATCTTCTGGAATCTTGATGAGGATGAAGATGATGGCTGTGGGCGCTGTGCGAAACCGCGTTCTTTGCGGTTTTGCAAGCTCCGGTGGACGCGCTCTTTGCGTCCATGGGAGCGGCGGCGTCCACGGCCCCGGCGTTGGCGGTCGGCTCGGCGTTCGGGTAGCGTAGAGAGCGGACTCAGACGCGGGGTGAGGGCCCGGTTGTGCCCCAACCGGACCCTCGTGACCGCCCCGAGCTCCGACAGACCGAGCCGGTCCCTGCTGTTGTGCCACGGTTCAGGCTCGTTGTCCAGTCGGAGACCGCCCCGCGCGCTCCGACGCCTTGGACGAGCCCCTCCGCCAGAGAGCCTGTCGTCAGTGCAGCCGCCCCTTCGCCGTCTGCGCGGCGTGTGACCGCGGCCATGCCTACTGCACGCCATCGTGCCGGGCGGCCGGTCGTCGCCGGTCGGTTCGAGCCGCCAGGACCCGCCATCAACGCAGTCCCGAAGGGCGTCTCGACCACCGCGACCGGCAGCGCGCCTACCGCACGCGTCGCCGCGTGACGGATCACACTTCCCCCGCACCCCAACCATCGGACAGACTTCCCGTCCCTGACGCCGCCCCGGTGCCCGCACCCGCGCGGTGCGTGGTCTGCGGCCGGTCGAGCCGGTGGCTGACCCCGATGCGGGAGCCTCGCGTCGTGCGGGGAAGGAGGGACGATGATCACGCCCGCGCAACGCGCCGAGATCCGGCGCCTGTACTACGGCGAGCACTGGAAGATAGGGACCATCGCAACTCAACTCGGCCTCCACCGTGAGACGGTTCGCGCCGCCGTCGAGCGCGAGTCGGGAGCCGGCCGCCCCGGCGTGTATCGACCCAGCGCCCTCGACCCCTATCTGCCGTTCATCCGCGACACCCTGGCCCAGTACCCCCGCCTCCGCGCCACCCGCATCCACGAGATGGTCCGCCAGCGCGGCTATCCCGGTTCGGTCAACCAACTCCGACGCATCGTCAAGCGCCTTCGGCCCGAGACCGGCCGGACCGTCTACCGGCGGGTCGTCACGCTGGTCGGCGAGTCGGCACAGGTCGACTGGGGCTCCTTCGGCAAGGTCCGCATCGGACACGGCACCCGCGCCGTCTCCGGATTCGTCATGGTCCTCGGCTACTCCCGCGCCATCGCCGCCCTCTTTACCCTCGACCAGACCCTCGAGAGCTTCCTCCGCGGACACGTCGACGCCTTCCGGGCCCTGGGCGGTGTCGCCCGCACCCTCGTCTACGACAACCTCCGAAAAGCGCCGTCCTCGACCGCCGCGGCGCCGCCGTCCAGTTTCACCCCCGCCTGCTCGAGCTCGCCGGCCACTACCACTTCGCGCCCCGACCCTGCACACCGGGACGCGGAAATGAGAAGGGGAAAGTCGAACGCCAGATCCAATACCTGCGCCACGCCTTCTTCGCCGCCCGGCTCTTCCGAGATATCGACGACCTCAACGCCCAGTTCCGGCACTGGCGAGACGACATCGCCCACCAACGGCGCCACCCCGAGCAACCCGACCGTACCGTCGACGACGTCTGGGCCGACGAGAAGCCCCGCTTGCTACCGCTCCCCGCCCATCCCTTCGAGACCGACCTCGTACGCGTCGTCCGCTCCGGCAAGACCCCCTACGTCCGCTTCGACCGCAATCTCTACTCCATCCCCCACACCCACGTCCGCAAGCCCCTGACCCTGCTCGCCAGCGACACCCGCGTCCGCATCCTCGACCAGCAGACCGAGCTCGCCCGCCACCGCCGCAGCTACGACACCGGACAGACCGTCGAGGACCCCGCGCACCTGGAAGGGCTCCTCGCCGCCACCCGCCAAGCCAACGTCCACACCACCCGCGACCGGCTCCGCGTCGCCGTCCCCGCCTCCGCCGCCCTCTTCGAGCGGCTCGCAGAGCGCGGCGAGGCGCTGCGACCGCATGCCACCAGGCTGCTCGCTCTGCTCGACGACTACGGGCCGCAGGAGCTGGCCGCCGCCATCGCCGACGCGCTCCAACGAGACGCCCTCGGCGCCGGCTCCATCACCCACATCCTCGAAACGCGACGGCGAAAGCGCGGACTCAAGCCGCCGCTCCGGCTCACCCTGCCCGACCGACCAGGACTGCGAGACCTCGATGTCCGGCCCCACGACCTGGAGACCTACGATGCCCTCGGACAACACGACCCCGACGACGCTGCCGACTGACCTCCAACGCCTCGGACTCAACCGCACCGCCGAAGACCTCAACGACCTCATCGCCCAAGCCACCCGCAAACGATGGAGCCCTGCCGTGCTGCTCGAACACATCGTCGCTGCCGAGCTCGAAGACCGGCAACGCCGCAGCGTCGAACGCCGCCTCACCCGCGCACGTCTCGGACGCTTCAAGCCCCTCGCCGACTGGGACTGGGGCTGGCCCACCGCCTTCGACCGCCCAGCCCTCGAACGCATCCTCACCCTCGACTTCCTCGCCCGCGGCGAGAACGTCATCCTCGTCGGCGCCCAAGGACTCGGCAAGACCATGCTCGCCAAGAACATCGCCCACCAGGCCATCCTCGCCGGCCACTCCGCCCTCTTCACCACCGCCGCCGACCTCCTGCTCAACCTCAACGGACAGGAGACGGCCCGAGCCCTCGAACGACGGCTCCGCCACTACACCCGGCCATCACTGCTCGTGTGCGACGAACTGGGATATCTCGCCTACGACGCACGGGCCGCCGACCTCCTCTTCCAACTCGTCAGCCGCCGCTACGAGCACCGCTCCCTGCTCATCACCACCAATCTGCCCTTCAAGCACTGGGACACCGTCTTCCCCAACGCCTCCTGCGCCGTCGCCCTCATCGACCGCCTGACCCACCATGTCGAGATCCTCGTCGTGGAAGGCCGCAGCTATCGCCGACGCGAGGCCGAGCTCACCCAGCAGCAGCGCAAACGCCGACGCCGCACCGACCCCGCCCATGACGACGAGCCGCCACCGCGTCGTCGTCAACGAGGTCCGTCGACGAGTGTCGAGAAATGATCACTTCTTGACGGTCGCCAACAGCAAGGATGCCGATTGGGGCCGGACGGTGCTGTGGGTCGGGGAAGAGGACGGCGCGGACGTGGCGAGGGAGCTGGGGGCGTTCGGGGCGGACCTGGATGAGGTGATCTACCTGCGGCCGGGCGATCTGGAGACTCCCGAGGATCTGCAAGCGGCGGCCCGGCAGTGGACCCCGGACGTGATCGTGGTCGACCCCATGGCGGACCTGCTCCGGCTGGCGGATGAGCGGAGCTATACGCTCGCTCGGCAAGCGCTGGCCCGCTGGAGGCCGAGCAAGGTGACACGGGAGCGGGAGACCTTGATCGCGGTCGGGGCCGATGGCGAGTGGGAGCCGGCCCCGACCGATATCGACGCGGCGACGGTGGCGGCGCTGGAGGCGGCCGGCGGGCATCTCGATACCCTTGTGGAGGCGGAGGAGGTGTGGCCGGCCGTGGTCGGTCTCATGCACTCCGGCAAGGATCGCGAGGTGCGGGGCGATCACGTCGGCGGCTACCTCGGGACGGTCGCGTGGGGCTCGGCCTGCGATCTGATGCTGGAGCTGCTCCAGCGCGACCGGGCGAATCTGCGGGACACTCGGCGGACCCTGCGGTGTTGCAAGTCGCGGTTGCCGGACGTGGCCGGCGGCGAGGTGGTCGACCTGGATTTCGTGGGCGGCCGGTACGTCCGGGGCGTCTCGGTGGCGGACCGGGTCGCAAAGCTCAAGGCGGCCGGGCTCTCGAAGCGCAAGGCGGCGGAAACACTCGATCTGAAACCGGGGGCGAGCAAGGCATACCGCGAGTTCTCGACGGAGTGGGGAGCGGTCTGAGGGGGGGGTGTTTCGGAATTTCGAAACGTTTCGAAACATGTTTCAGCCCCCTTTAGCCTGGATTATTCGTGAAGATGGTGATTCTGGGGGAGACACAGGAGCCTCCGTGTGGTATAAACGTTGTGTTCACAAGCGTTTAGCCACAACGGAGACCCCTGCGTGACACCTGAAAAGATATCACAGACTGTCCTGTTCCCGGATCTCTTCGACAAGCCCCTCGTCGCCACGTTCAACCGCGAGCAGGCGAGTTCCGACGGCGGCGCCGTCCTGCTCAAGGCAGCCGAGCGCGTGTACGGCCTCGTCAAGGCGTTTGCCGGGTGTCTCGCCGACAAGCGCGTGGCGGAGAAGATTCGGCACACGCTCGCGGAGCTGATCGGACAGCGGATCTTCGGCATCGCGTGCGGTCATCCCGACGGCAACGATGCCGACCACTTGGCGGAGGATCCCATCCACAAGCTGCTGCTCGGGCGAGACCCCGTGGCCGGCGCGCCCTTGGCGTCGCAACCGACGATCTCGCGATTCGAGAACGCCCCGGGCCGCGGCGCGCTCTACCGAATGGCACGGGAGTTGGCGGCGTGCGTGATCGAGCGGCATCGGCGCCGCCTGCATCGGCGGGTGTGGCGGATCACCATCGATCTGGACCCGACCGACGACCGGACGCATGGCGCGCAACAGCTCACGTTCTTCAACGGGCACTACGACAGTTGGTGCTATCTGCCGCTGCTCGCGTTCCTGACTTTCAACGACGAGAAGGAGCAGTATCTGTGCGCGGCGGTGCTGCGGCCGGGCAAGGCGGTGGCGGCCGACGGGACCCTGAGCTTGCTGTGTCGGCTGCTGCCGATGCTGCGGGCGGCGTTTCCGTCGACGCCGTTTCTCGTCCGGCTCGACGGGGGCTTTGCGACCCCGGAGATCCTCGATTTCCTGGATGCCGAACCGGGGCTCGACTACGTGGTCGCGATGGGCAAGAACGCGGTGTTGCAGCGGCATGCGGAATCCGCGATGGCGGTGGCCCGCGCGCAGAGCGAGTCCAGTGGCCGAACCGAGCACGTCTATACCGACACCCGCTACGCGGCCCGCACGTGGGGCCGCGAACGCCGGGTCGTGATCAAGGCGGAAGTGGTCCGGCTCAAGGGTCGGGAGCCGCGGGACAATCCGCGCTTCGTCGTGACGAGTCTCTTGCAGAGCTCGCGCTTCGTCTATGAGAGGGTCTACTGCGCCCGCGGGGACATCGAGAACCGGATCAAGGAGTTGCTGGACGGCCTGCAGATCGACCGCACGAGCTGCTGCAAGTTCCTGCCGAACCAGTTGCGCGTGTTGCTGACCGCGGCGGCCTACGTGCTCATGCAGGAGCTGCGGCTGCGGGCGGCGCGGACCGGCTGTGCCCGCACCCAGGTGACGTGGCTGCGCGACCGGTTGCTGAAGCTGGGGGTGCATGTCGTCGGCTCGGCGCGCCGCATCGTCCTGCATCTACCACGAGCGACGCCCCATCTCCACGCGTGGCGGCGCATCGCTCTTGCGCTTGGCGCTCGCGCGGGTTAGTCAGAGCCCGCGCGGGGCTCGGCGCACGTCTCGGTCCCGGGCGCCACCGCCCGTCCCGGCAGAACCTTCCCCCAACCTGGCCTCCGCGACCGCCCGGTGCCGTGAAGGCCACGCTACGCCCCCTGCCGCGCCCGCCGCCATGTCCGAGAGGCTCCGCTCGCGGTCCAGCAGGCCCCGTCGGTGACTGATTCTCGACCTTCGTGAATAATGCAGGTTAGGTTAGGGGGCTGAAACACCCCTGAAAGCCCGAAAAGCTGAAACGGTCAGGGCGTAGACTGGAGAGACCCGCCCGGCAGGGACCGCGGCGAGCTGCAGGCCATGACCCGCGGCGGCCAGGCGGCCGGGCATGGATGGGCCAGGAGAGGCATGGCGAGTCTGGGCAGGGGTTCTATCATCGGAGTACCGCCGGCAGGACCGCGAGCGAGCCGACACGGCGATGACCCCGCGACGGCCGGCGGCGTGACTACGGCAAGGCTGGCCGGGCCATGGCTGGGCATGGCGAGGGTATGATGGAGGCGTCGCCGTCCACGGTGGCAGGCACCGGCCGCGAGCCGATGGCGATGACCGGCCGGGGGCCGCTGCTGGCGGGGGCACATGGCACTGCTGGGCGTGGCTGGGCGTGGCTGGGCGTGGCTGGGCGTGGCATGGATTCACGGGCTCGGCTGGGAGCGGCAAGGCAAATGCTCGGCAGGGCAGGGGATGACCCGGCTGGCCAGGGACTGGCGGGCCGGGGCAGGGCATGGCGAGGATTCGACAGGAGCGAACGATGACCGACAAGAGCAAGAGACTGACTGCGGCCGGAAATCGAAGAGGCGGTCGGGGTCTACCGCTGGAAGTGCGGGGAGGCGGCCGCACGCCACAAGGGTGACGGTGACGCGATCCTCAGGGCCGTGCAGGAAGCGGGGCGCGAGCTGGTCGCCGCGGTGTACGGCGAGGACTGAGAGGCCGGGGGGCGTGGGGACCCCTGTACGGGGGGCCGATCTGAGGGGGTCTCTACGCTGTTGGGGTGTTCTGTGCAAGGACCCGGCAACGCCCGGTTTCACCGAGAGAGGTAGGGAAGCCATGACAGAGACGCCACAGATTCAGAATGCACGGCGGCTTATCAAGGATGCAAACACGCGTTTGGATGAGATTTTGAAAGGTGAGGGCCTAACTAAAGGATGCGGAAGAGAGCGCCGTAGAAGACCTGAACGGCATATCAGCGCAGCTAGAGGAGGCGTTCGACGCACTCTCACAGCTGAGACCATGACCCCGCTGCGGCCGTTTCAAACTCGATTTGTTCGGGCGGCGACCCGGCCGGGGATCGATCTGGCGGCGTTGTCGACTCCGAGGGCGTCTTTGGTTAGCGGGTAAAGTCGAGAAAATCCGTGAAGTGGTGTGCAGCTTCGGGGCGCATGTGTCGATACATGGAGCATGGCGAGAGAGAGCGGCGGGCGCGACGGTTCGGGGGCGCCCCCGCGAGAGCAGGATTCGCGGGACAAGCGCATCGAGGAGCTTCAGCGGGAGAACGCCAAGCTGAGCGACGATTTGGACCGCACCACCCGCGACCTGGACCGCACCACCCGCGACCTGGACCGCACCACCCGTGATCGAGACCGGTGGAAGCGACGCAGCGAAGACCTCAAGAAACAACTCGATGAGGCCCGCCGCGCCGGCAAACGGCAGGCTGCACCCTTCGCCAAGGACCGGCCGCAAGGGTCCGGCAAGCGCCCCGGCCGACGGTCCGGGACGCAGTACGGCCGGCAAGGGTCCCGACGCTGCCCGCCGAAGGTCGACGAGACCCACGGGGCGCCGGCGCCAAGGGCGTGTCCCGACTGCGGCGGCGCCGTCGAAGTGACCCGCGTCGCCGCGCAGTATCAGGAAGAACTCCCTCCGGTCCACCCCATCGTACGCCGCTTCGACATCGAGGTCGGCCGCTGCTCGCAGTGCCGCCGGCGCGTGCAGGGGCGCCATCGTCTCCAGACATCCGACGCCCTTGGCGCGGCCGCGGTGCAGCTCGGCCCCGGACTCGCCTCGCTCGTCGTCGAGTTGCACACCGAGATGGGCGTGCCGCTGGCCAAGGTCGCCGGCCTGCTGCGGACGAGGTTCGGTCTGGAGGTCACCGCCGGCGGCCTCGTTCATCTGCTGCATCGAACCGCCCGCGACGCCACACCGGTCTACCGGGAACTCTGCCGGCAGGTCCGCAACGCGCCGGTGGTCACGCCCGACGAAACGGGCTGGCGCGTCATCAAGCCCCACTGGCTGTGGACGTTCGTCACCCCGGAGACCACCGTCTACGCCATTTGCCCCGGCCGCGGGTTCAAAGATGCGGCCACCGTGCTCGGGACCGACTACGCCGGCGTGCTCGTGCGCGACGGCTGGCGGGTGTACCGGCGCTACAAGGGTTTGCACCAAAGTTGCGTCAATCACCTGCTCCAGCGTTGCAAGAAACTGAAGCAGAAGCACCCCTACAGCCCCTGGAGCTCGAAGGTCAAGGCCGTTCTCCAGACCGGCCTCGACCTTCGGGACCGCTGCCGGAACGGCGAACTGACCCGGCACGGTCTCGACTCGCTCCGCGGCCGGCTCGAGGCCCGGCTCGGTCGGCTGATCGACGCGCCGCCGCCGTTGAAGGACGCCAAGCGCTTCGCCAAGCATCTCGCCGCCGAATTCCCGGCCGTGTTCCTCTTCCTGCGCGACCCCTCGATAGACGCCACCAACTGGCGGGCCGAACAGGCCATCCGCCCCGCGGTGGTCATCCGCAAGGTGTGCGGCGGCAACCCGCACCCGCAAGGGCGCCGACACCCAGCAAGTGCTCTCGACCGTCGTGCGTACCGCCCGTCAGCGCCGCCTCGACCTGCCGACGCTGACGGCCGAAATATTGCGCGCCCGCGAGCCCACCGTTCCCGAGGCCTTCAGGCTCCCGCCGCCGCCCGCGTAGGCGGGTGTCGCCCACACGGCCGCTTCGACACGCGCCCGTTCCCGCGGCCCCCACGGACAACCGACACTTCTTCATTTTCAAGGTGACTCAAGCCCATGCCGACCCTGTAATCGAATACCCGAGGGCGAACGGCAAGTCTTGCTTGGGCGGATACCTCGCGGCGCGCGTCCTGACCGCTGGCGATCCGTTGTTCCGGCCCGGTACTGAGTCGGTGCTGTGCGCCGCGTCGATTCCGCAAGCGCGCATTGTGTTCCGCTTCGTCCGGGCGCGGCTGGAGTCGACCGGAGAGTATGTCTGGTCGGATTCCCATCAACGGATCGGCGTCCGGCACAAGGCGACCGGGACGGCGCTCCGCGTGCTCGGCAGCAACGGCCGGACAGCTATGGGATTGACCGGCTGCCCGTGGGCGATCTGCGATGAGCCCGGCGCATGGGAGACCATCGGCGGTCAGCTACTCGCGGACGCGTTGATGACGGCGCAAGGGAAACCGGGCTCTCCGCTTCGGATTCTGCTGATCGGCACGCTGGCCCCGTCCGTCTCTGGCTGGTGGCATGAGCTAGTCCGCGGGGGCTCGCAGGGGCCGACGTACGTGCAGAGGCTACAGGGCCGGCTCGACCGTTGGGACGATCTGCGGGAGGTCTACCGCGTCAATCCTTTGTCGAGGATATCGCCAGAGTTCCGCGCGAAGCTGCGACAGGAACGGGACGCGGCGAGGGCGGATAGTCGTCTGCGGGCTCGATTCTGCTCCTATCGCCAACACCTGCGAGCTTTCGCAGGGGTCCACGTTCGTGCTGATAGGAACGTAACCTGTTGATTACTAGTAATTTATGATTCTTCATCGCGGACTAAGCCGGCCAGGACGTATGGCGGAATCCAGCCCAATCCCGTCTATAAATGAGGGAATGGATGTTGTAGCCAAAAACGCCGCCACACCCCCCAGAACCAAGCGCCGAGGCCGCCATCCCGACAAGGCCCTCTCGGCCGCGTTCGGCTGAGGCAGATCGTCCGTCGTGCCGGGGGCAAACCCGCCGCTGGGCTTGATCCGAATTCGTGGACAACCCTCCTCCGAGAAGGAGTTCTTGATGCTGGCCTTCATTTCTGCCGTTCGTTCCGTCGCGTCCGCCGCCTTCGCGACGGTCCCCCTCATCGGGATTCTTTTTTTCGCGGCTCCTGCCGCGGCCCAGGAGTTTCCGGTTCCCGAAGATTTCGGCGTCTTCGTGCCGCTCGATGCGGGTGCTTCAGAGCTCTCGGGACTCTCCGGGCTCCGTGCCAGAGGCATGTCCGAAGCCGGGCTCATCGTCCGCTCCCGGCGGGTCGGTCTCGACGAGGCCGCCTTCACCCGCATCGTGGACGTTCTCGATGCCGGACGATCCGCTCCGCTGGTTCGCTTGAACCTCTTCCCCGACGTCGTCGTCGACGCCCTCGTCGACTTTCACGACGTTACCGCCTCGGGATACTCGTGGTCGGGCGGGGTTCAGGCGGATCCGATGGGCTCTGTGGCGGTGGCTGTCAGCGGCGATGTCCTCCATGCGATTGTCCGCACCGGCGGCCGCGTCTATACGATCACCCGCGTCGGCGAGGGTGAGTACTCCGTTCGCGAGCTGGACAGGTCGCATCTGTCCGACGGCATGCCTCCGGTGGTTCCGCCTCGCGGCGCCTTTCTCGACCCGCCGGTCCCGGCGTACGTCGACGACCCGAGCCGGGTCGATATCGCGGTCTTCCATACCGCTCAGGCCTCGCGGGACGCCGGCGGAACCGATGAGATCCAAGCCTTGATCGACGCCTGGATCGCGGACACGAACGCCGCCTACATCCGCAGCGGCATCGATCACCGCCTCAACCTCGTCCTGCGGCAGCAGGTGTCCTACGTGGAAGCCACCGACACGGACGAGCGCTCCGCGCCGGGCCAGGCCATCGACTGCTTCGACGACGCTGATGACGGCTGTCTCGATCTCGATGAGATCCGCGAGGAGTTTTCGGCCGATCTCGTCCACTTGCTCATCAGCACCGGAGTGCCCGTGGATGCCGAGACCTTCACGTGCGGCATCGCGTACATGGCGGGGGATTACGGGGTCTCCGAGCTCTTCTGCGGTTCAGATACCCTCGTCCACGAGGTCGGCCACAACAGCGGGGTCAACCACGACCGCTACGAGGAGTACGACGACACGTGCGAGACGGATGCCGACGTCCCGTGCTTCGGTCCCTCGGCCGCCCCCTACTCGTACGGGTACGTCAACCAAAGGGGCTTGACGTCCACCGCCCCATTCGAGTGGCGTTGGCGGACGGTGATGTCGTACTCGAACCAGTGCCGCGACGCGGAGGTCGGGTGCTCGAAGCTCATGCGGTTCTCGAACCCCGCCCAGTCGTGGTACGGCGATTCGCTGGGCGTCTCGGGCACACGTGAGCCTTCGTCCTACCGGGACCCGGCCGACGCCGCGAAGCGGGGTCCGGCCGACGCCGCCCGCACGCATCGCGACTTCGCCCTGGATCTTGCGAACCGTGTCGTGCGAACGGCGCCGGACTTGACGCTCAAGGGCCTTCGGGCCGCGTCGACGCAGGTGGCTCCCGGCGGCGAGGTGCGCCTCACCACGGTGGTCGAGAACCTGGGGATCTCCACCGGTCCGGTGTCGGATCTCGAGGTCAGGTGGTGCCGCGCGTCGTCCTCGACGTGTTCGTCGTCTGCCCGCGGTGTGCCGGCCGCCGTGCCGGCCATGGAGGCGAACGACCGCGTTCTGGTCTCGACTTCGTTCGAGGCTCCGCGTTCCAGCGGTTCGTACAGCTTTCGGGCGTGCGTCTCGGAGGCTCCCGGCGAGACGTTGACGAAGAACAACTGTTCTGAGCCGGTGTCGGTGGACGTCGGGGTCGTCGACCTCCAGTTCTCGATAACGCTCTCGCCGTCGTCGGTCCGCGCCGGCGACGACGTCACCATCGGCGGCACCGTCCGAAACCGGGGCTCGATCGCGTCCAGTGCAGGCCGGATGGCGTTCGTGACGCGCGACGACGCGGGCGACATCGAGGTCGTCGGCTTCCGGTCGTTCTCGACCATCGAGGCCGGTTCGTCGAAGACGTTCGAGACGGTGTTCGAGGCTCCGTCCGTCGCCGGCGACTATCCGTATTTCGTGTGCGTGCTGTCAGCCCAGGTCGAGTTCGACTGCGTCTCCGAGATGTTGTCGGTCACGTCTTCGTCGTCGGGTACGTGGAGCCGCAGCGGTTCCGGCAACACGATCCTGGATCTTCCAACGGACGTCCGTTTCATTCATGTGGCGGGCGAGTACACCGGCTTCTCGTCCAACTTCATCATCTGGTGCGGCATCGAGAGCGACTCCGGTGGTCTCGTCGTGAACGAGCTCCTCGGTACAGGCTTTGGTCAGACGACGTACTCGGGGGTGCATTCGGGGCTTCGCAGCTACAACGGGCGGGGCGAGCCCTGCGAGTACCTCTCCGTCGTGAATTCGACCGGCGTGGACTGGACGATCACGCAACGCGCGAGCGCCGCGGTTCTGGCGCCGTCCCGGAGCACAGGGAGTCTGGCCGGTGATCAGCTGCTCGTCAACGAGTCTCGTCGTCGTCATGAGCGGGCTGTTCGCCCCCGCGATCGGCGGCCGTGACGTGGTCCCCGTTTCGGCGCCTTGGTGTCGCTTCGCGATCCTGCGCAGTAAGTCATTTACCGTGAATGACTTACAGGGTTTAAGCAACTCACGCTGCCTGAATAGACAGTCATTTCCAGACGGCGCGCGAACTCGGGCAAATGACCTGCCGAGGACCAGCTCGCGACGGTTGGGTCCGCACGGCTTCCAAGGCCAGGGAAGGTGTAGACCATGGCGACGATTGGTTACGGCTATGGCAGCGAGTGGCACCTGCTGCAGTACCTGGGGCGACGTCGAGAAGTCTTCACACGAAGAATTGAGGCCTTGACCGAAGTCTCGCCCATCCACTGGCAGGACCACAGGGAGACCGACACCTCCAACGGTGCACCAAAGGTTCGGGAACTGGTCGGGCTGGAATTCATGGACCCGCACGACCCAGCCCGGCAGGAATGGCAGCGGCGATGGCCGCAGCGTAGGGCGGTTCACAACTGGGATGCGGTAGGGCAAGGGCTCACGCATGACCGGCCGACGTGGATTCTGGTTGAGGCCAAGGCCAACACCAACGAACTGACATCGTCTTGCCGCGCGAAGAATCCGGAGAGCCTTCAGAAGATTCGCAAAGTGCTTAACGACGCCCGGCGTGATCTGCGAGTGACGGTCGAGACCGACTGGACTCAGGACTATTACCAGTACTGCAATCGAATCGCGCTATTGCACTTCCTCGACAAGCACGAGGTCGACGCTCATCTCATCTTCGTGTATTTCACGGGCGATCGGGCCGACCTGGGCAGCTCCCGGAACTGTCCAGCGAACGAGCAAAATTGGCGGGATGCGCTTGACGCCCAGGACTATCACGTCGGCGTGCCTGCGGACTCTCCAATCCACGCGCGGGTCCATCGGGTCTTTCTGCCGGCGTATCACGCCGAGATCGACGAACGCGTGTTGAAACCTGAGTATTGCCGCTCAGGAACCCTGGACGGCGGGCGGCCTCCGACCCAGGCTGCGTCCCAGTCCGCGCCGCCACCAGATCTCGTGGACGCCTTCGATCAGGCGATGATGCAGATCTACGTGCAGGCCAAGCGGCAGGTCGGCTATACGGCAACCCGTTTCCACCAAATGCTCACCGAACATGGCGGCGTTGAGACGGCTCGTCGCCTGCTGCCCCAGATGTCCGATGGATTCACTGAGCTGTGGCGGCGAGACCGGCTCGACCTGACGGTTGAGGCACTCGTTCTGCAATCGCGGTGGGCGAGCTTGTTCTCGGAGAATGAGCTCGAGATGGCGCGTGGCCGTCTCAAGGAATGCGGATTGGAGATCTGAGGTACGAGCCTGTTTGAAGACATGAACTCCAAAGCCCTCACGACAGAGTATCCGACCATCACCGAAACGGTCGGGTGAGGGCGGTCCCGTCTCGGCGTGGTGGCGGCGGGCTCGGGATTCGCGCACGCTTGTCCAGACGCGCGAGCGCGGCTCCTACGCTCCGCTTCGAGACCGCATCCGACAGCGCATAGTCTGCCCCGCCCAGCACCTGGTACCCGGTCAGCCGGTCGTGCAACTCCGCCTGCTTGCTGGTTGTGGTCGCTGCGAGGTTGCGGCGGACCTCCGCCTCGTTCGGAAGGCCCGCCGCCGTGGCGATCGCGGCCGGGTCGGGGTGAAGTTGATCCAGTTCCGCGGACACCTGATCCTGTTGCGAGGAGGAGGTATCCGCGATGTCGAAAACCAGACCGCCGTACCCGGCGGCGTTCCGACAGCAGGTGGTCGCGCTGGTTCGGTCCGGACGTACGCCAGGAGACCTGGCTCGGGAGTTCGAGCCGTCGGCCCAGGCCATCCGGACCTAGGTCGCGCAGGCCGACCGAGATGTCGACAAGCGCTCGGACGGCCTGCGCACCGAAGAGCATGAAGATTCGCCGGCTGCGCCGGGAGAACCGGCGGCTGCGCGAAGAACGCGAAATCTCGGCAAGAGCCACGGCCTGGTTCGCGCGGGAGACCGGACCCGGGGGGTCTACCGGTTCACGAGCGCGAATCGGGCTCGTTTCCGTATCGCCACGATGGCCCGAGTGCTCGGTGTCTCCACGAGCGGGTACTACGCGTGGCGTCGACGTCCACCCTCTAGCTCGCGCGCGGGCCGATGCGGACCTGACGGCCCGCGTGCAGGCGATTCACGCCGGCAGCCGTGGGACGTACGGTGCCCCGCGGTTCACGCGGAACTGTCCGCAGCCGGCGTCGCGGTGAGTCGCAAGCGCGTGGCGCGGGTGATGCGCTCGGCGGGCATTGCGGGCGTGAGCCGGCGCCGCGGGCCTCGCACGACGCGGCGGGATTCACAGACCCGGCCGGCTCCGGATCTGGTCGAGTGGCGCTTCGAGGCGGTCGCGCCGAATCGCCGTGGGTTGCCGACATCACCTACATACCGACGCTCGCCGGCTTCCTCTACTTGGCCATCGTCCTCGACGTGTTCAGCCGGCGGGTCGTGGGCTGGGCGATGGCGGCTCATCTGCGCACGGCCTTGGCACTCGACGCGCTGGAGATGGCGGTGGCGCAACGCCGGCCGGTCTCGGTCGTCCATCACTCGGACCAAGGCTGCCATCGTCGCGCTGAATCCGGAGGTCGGCGAGGCGGGCGCCCACAGGCGGTTGGAAATCTCGCGGGCGATCGCTGCCGATCATGCCTGCGCCGAGGCCGCGAGATTCCCACAGTGCCACAACGCATCATCGTCGATGACTCACACGGAAACCACGTTCATCACGGACATGTCCTGATGTGAACCCGAAAGCGTCAACCCGTCCGCGGGATCGGATCAAACCTCACGAAGACTTGACGCGGCTGTGGCTGCCGCGTACGGTTGGTCCGCAGACATCTCCGACGACGAGGTCCTGCGCGACTTACTGGCGCTGAACGGCGGCAGGCCGTGAGAAAGCTGTGATGGATACGGTCCCCGGCAGCATACTCATGAGCGGGTCCTTCCGGACAACCGGTCAAAGGCCCGTACCTGTGTCCCGATGATGCCAATACCCGCAGGTGTGGGGCGACGAACGTGCCTCGTCTGTTCGAATCACGGCTCTCCGCCGCCGGACGAGCCGCCGGTGGCGGGCGCCCCAGCCTGCACCGTGCCGTCGGTCTGCCGGCCGAACGAGGTGAGACCACCCAGCGCCCCGAGCCCCATCGTCTCCACGGCGGAAGACGGCACGATGATCATCGACCCCTTCTGCCGCAGTCCCTCGTAGACCATGTTCATCGCCCGCAGATGCAGCGCCACCGGGTTCTCCCGGTAGTGCTCCGACGCGCGCGCGAACTTTTCCGCGATCTCGGTCTCGGCCGTGCCCAGGATGATGCGGCTCTGACGCTCGCGCTCCGCCTGCGCCTGCCGCGACATGGCGTCCTCGAGCCCCTTCGGGATGATGATGTCCTTGATCTCGACCGACTGCGTCGTGACGCCCCAGGCGTTGGTCTTCTCGTCCAGCACCTTCTGGATCTCCTGCCCCAGTTGGTCGCGTTCCGAGAGCAGCTCGGCGAGGTCGTGCTTGCCGATGGCGTTCCGGAGCGACGTCTGCGCCGACAGGACGACCGCGTGCACGAAGGCCTCGACCTCGAGGACCGCTTTCTGGGCATCCCAGACCATCCAGAACGCGATGGCGTCGACGTTCACCGGCACGGTGTCTGCGGTGAGGGTGGTCTCGGCACTGAAGTCGCTGACCCTGATCCGCTGGTCCACGAATTGCGCCACTTTGTCGATGATCGGCACGACCAGAAAGACACCCGAGGGCTTGAGGGCCCGGAACGTGCCGAAACGGAGCAACACCGCCTTCTCCCACTGGTAGCCAATCTGCAGCGACGTGGACACGAGCAGCGCGACCAGCACGGTGGCGAGCAACACGCCACTCTGGGGCCGCAGGAGGACGTAGATGAGGAGGCAGTCGGCGGTGCCGAGCACGACGACCGCCCCCCAGACCTGAGCGAGGTGGAGGGCCACCGCCAGCACCAGCGCCGAGCCCAGCGCGAGCGTCACCGCCATGACGTCGAAGCCGTAGACCGACTGGTGCACGACCAGCCCCAGCGCGAAGCTCACCACCAGCAGCAGAGCGTTCAGCGGAGCGAAGCGGAAATCGGCCCGGGCCGTGGTGGCGAATCTCTCGAAGGCTCCGAATCCGGTTGTGAGCGTTCCAGTCATGGCGTTGCCTCCTTGCGCTGGACCAGGCCATCCAGAACGTCGTCCAGGGAGAACCCGTAGGACGTGCCCCGAGCCAGCAGGTCGGTGATGATCTGGTCGAGCATGCGCTGTCGCTCGAGCTGGTCAATCGACGGTCGTCGTCGACCGACGAAGGTGCCGGACCCCTGCCGGGTCCGCAGGACCTGCTCTGTCTCGAGCTGCCGATAGGCTCGGATCACCGTGTTGGGATTGACCGAGAGGTCCACGGCGAGCTGTCGAACCGTGGGGAGCTGATCGCCTGGAGCGAGCTGGCCACGGGCGATCGCGAACTTCACCTGCTCGATCACCTGCCGGTAGTACGGCACGCCGCTCTGGGTATCGAGGCGAAGTCGCAGCCGTGGACTGGTCATTTGCTCTATTTAACTAGAATACTAGAGCAATAGAGCATCGTTGTCAAACCGACACGAGGGTGGTGTCCGGGCTGGCTCGTGGGACGCCCTCTGCAGCCCGAGTGGCCGCACCCGAAGGGTCAGAAATAGACGAAGCTGGCAATGACCCACGCGACGCCCACCACGAAACCGGCGACGCCCCGCGCACGCATGAAGCCGACCGGAACCCGGCCCAGGAGTCGAATGAGCGGGTCAGGCGCAAGCATGACCACGACCATGGTCACCCCGACCGCGATCCCCACGATGTGCGCGATCGACGCGAAGGTCCCTTCCACGTGCCGCGCAGACAGCGACATCCACAGACCCAGGGCGCCGATCAGGGCACCCAACCCCCTGAGCCGCGTTTTGTGCGAGATGAACCTGCTGGTTGCCGCCGGGGCCACGATACCGGCGCCGCGCATGGCAACACTGCACAGACCGAACAGGACGCTCGAGATCAGTAGACCGTTCATGATGGCTCCCTAGTCCCAGGCCGGCCAGCCGCGCAGCTCGTAGTAGCGCGCTCGCGGTGTGGCTCGCCACGGATCGATCCCATGCCGTCTGCACCAGGTCGCGTGAACGACGCAGCCGACACCGGCCCCGAGCAGGGGGAACACAAGTGCCCAGTGCCCCACCAGGAAGTACAGCCCAATGGTGCCGCCGTGGAGGATCGTCCACTTGAGAATCTTGCGCCACTGCGGCGTCTCGATCTCGAACTTGGCGAACACGGTCTGCCCCAGATTGCTGGACACGAGGAGGAGGAAGAGCTCGAGCTCGATTCCGAAGGAGGTCATGGGGCCCCTGCCTTTCTTATTTGCAATATCAAATCATTTATTTTGACCCGTCCAAACCATAGGCCTGCTGGGCTTGCTTGTCAATGAGCGAGAGCCACCTCTCGGCGCCCGAGAATCGGTCAACCTGACCGGTGCCATCGTGAGCCTGGTCCGGATCCCCGGTTGGGCGGCTTCGACAGGCGCTGCGGCAACGGCTCCACCGTCCGGTGAGCTATGAGAATCGCTCTTCCTGTGTGTCATCCGGCTCTACCCAACCGACGATCCCTCGCGTTCGGCGTCGTCTGGGCTGGGCTGGCCGGCGTCGCCATGCGAGCGGATTCTGGATGGAACTGGCGGCGCAGCGCTGACCCGCTCGCCATCACTACGGGACGGGATCGCCTTGCCCCGGCTCAGTCCCCCGTAGCGTCGGTCGCGACGACGAAACGCCTCGACCGCCCGGCGCAGATCTTCGCCGTCGAAGTCCGGCCACAATGTCTCGATGAAAAAGAGCTCAGCATAGGCTGACTCGAAGAGCAGGAAGTCGCTCAGGCGCTGTTCGCCGCTCGTGCGGATCACCAGGTCGACCGACGATGTTGCCGGATCGGAGTGGCACGCGCGGTTGACCCGCCGCAGGAAGCCGTTCTCGTCGC
Source organism: Vicinamibacterales bacterium (assembly GCA_965206705.1). GTDB lineage: Bacteria > Acidobacteriota > Vicinamibacteria > Vicinamibacterales > UBA8438 > JAJEEA01. The sequence continues at coordinate 1,557,975 of CBDBKJ010000006.1, forward strand.
AGGGTCCGTCCGACCTCAGCGTGCCGGCCGCGGCGAGAATCGCCGAGCGTGCCGAGTAGTCCACGGCCAACCGCAGGTAGAGGCGGGTGCCGTCGCGTGTCGCGCGCTCCGTCTCCTCGATCGCGCGAATCAGCGCGGGCGACAAGCGGTCTCGCCGGCCGATCAACGCGAGCCGCACGCCTTGCCGGCGACAGTTCATGCGCTCGCGGACGAGAAAGGACTCGAGCAACCTCATCAGCGTCGACACCTCGATGGCCGGCCGTCGCCAGTTGTCGGCGGAAAAGGCGTAGAGCGTCAGCGTCGTTATGCCAAGCCCGGGCGCCGCTTCCACCGCACGTCGCGCGGCGTCGGCCCCGCGAGAGTGTCCCTCCGTGCGCGGGAGGCCCCGCTCGCGGGCCCAGCGGCCGTTGCCGTCCATGATCAGGCCCACGTGCAGGCCGCCGTTCTTCACCGGTAGGTCCATTCTCATGCCGCCTCGCCCCGGACGGTCGCCGCCTCGCGCGGGCCGCCGGCGGCGCCGCTATCCGGAGGCTGCGCCGCAGGAGTTTCGCGCCAGCCGCCGCGCCGCAGGAGTTTCGCGCCAGCGAAACTCCCAACGCGACCGAAGGTCGCGCGGTCGCCGCGATGGGTGACTTCCGCCTGCCGGCCGAAGCCGCGCAGGATCTGCTCCAGAGCGGGGCGCAGGCGCAGCACGTGCCGGGTGCGGATGACCCGGTCCCAGAGGGGCTCGAACTTCTTCCACCCCGCCGCGTAGGCGATATGGCGCAACGCGGCGACGGGATGGTCCTTGCTCGACGCGCCGCGCAGGATCGAGCCCCAGCGGTAGAAGTCGCGGTAGGCCCGCCAGTAGCCCGACTCCAGCTCCTCGGCGCTCATGCCGCGGGTGCGGAAGACGACGTGGCGCGTGTCGTACAGGTCCCAGTCGCGGTGGAGCAGCCGGCCTTCGGCCTCCATGCGCTGGTAGAGCGCCGTGCCCGGATACGGCGTGAGGATGTGGAACGTCGCGGTCTCGATGCCGTGCTCGATCGCCCACTCGACGGTCCGCTCGAAGACGGACGGGTCGTCCTCGTCCATGCCGAAGACGAAGCTGCCGTTGACCATCACGCCGAGGTCGTGCAGGCGCCGCACCGCCGCGCCGTAGTCGCGGCGCAGGTTCTGGAACTTGCGCTGGGCCTTCAGGCTCTTCGGGTTCAGCGTCTCGAAGCCGACGAACAGGCTGCGCAGCCCGGCCGCCACCGCCTGCTCGAGCAATCCGGGACGCAGCACCGACTGGACGGTGCCGGCCGCCTGCCACAGCCGTCCCATGCCCCGCATCCCCTCGAACAGCGCCGAGGCGAAGCGGGCGTTTCCGAACAGATGGTCGTCGAGGAAGTAGAGGTGGCGTCCCGGCAGCCGGTCGATCTCGGCCAGCGCGTCGTCGACGGTCTGGGTGTAGAAGCCGCGGCCGCCCTCGAAGAAGGCCTCCTTGTAGCAGAAGTCGCAGAGGTGCGGGCAACCGCGGGAAACGACGATCGAGTTCGGCACGAGGTAGAGCGGGCGCTTGATCAGGTCGCGCCGGATGGGCGGAAGAAGGTCCAGCGTGCGCACCGTCGAGCGGTAGAGCGGCTTGGGACAGCCGGCGCGAAGGTCGTCGAGAAAGACGGGCCAGGTGTCCTCGCCCGGACCGAGGAAGATGCTGTCCGCGTGGTGCGCGGCTTCCTCGGGGAGCGAGGTCACGTGAAGGCCGCCGAGCGCGACCCGGACGCCTTTCTGGCGGTAGTGGTCGGCCAGCTCGTAGGCCCTTCGGGCAGAGGTGATGTAGACCTGGATGACGACCAGGTCCGGCTCGTCGTCCAGGTCGAGCTTCTCCACGTGCTCGTCCGACAGGACGACCTGGTCGTCGTCGCGCAGGAAGCCGGCCAGCGTCGCCAGTCCCAGCGGGGGGAAGAGCGAGTACTTGATCGGACGGAAGAAGGGGCTCTTCGCCTCGGTCAGCGCCGGGAGGATCATCTTGACTCTCACGCCGGCTCCTTCACGAACTCCGGCAGCACCGAGCGCCGGGCGGGTCGTTCCCGCGGCCAGGCTCCCAGGCAGCCTGCCGTGGTGACGACGACCTCGCGCGAGCGCGGTCCGTCGAGCTCGGCCAGGAAGATCCGCTGCCACCGGCCGAGCTGGACCTCTTCGCCGATCACCGCCAGCGTGGTCGAGGCCTGCAGGGCCATCGCACGTGCATGGGCGTGGCCGTTGGGCCGCTCGTCCGGTGTCATGTTCACCGTCCGGCGCTCGAAATCGTCGTGGAAGTATCGCGCGTGGGCCGGCGCCCAGCCGGCGAGGACCCGGCCCAGGTCGTCGAGCAGGAGGGGCTCGTTCTCGTTGACCAGGATCGCAGCCGTCGTGTGCATGGACTGCACCGTCACCGTGCCGTCGCTGATGTCGGAAAGGCGCACGCAACGGAGCACCCGTTCGGTGATGTCGATGAACTGCTGGGGCTCCAGGGTCCCGAGCGCCACGCGCTCGTGGGCGACGGCCCACGCGGATTGGGGGGAGGGCCGAAGGGGAAGTCGCAATGCCATCGTTCTCGCTCCTTGTTCGGCGGCCGGGCCGCGATCGGATTCGCTCGCAGGCAGTATGGGCTGAAGGCCGCCCCGAGACATGAGCGAGAAGTGAGGGTTCGGTGATATCCCGCTGAAAGCCGCCGAAACGGGCTAAGGGCTTGCGCCGTAGGAGTTTCGCCCCGGCGAAACTCCCAACGCGACCGCAAGGTCGCGCGGCCTCTTGGTCAGCCCGGCGGCCAGGCCCGAGCCGAACATCAGGCCCTCGAAGACGCTGATCGCGACGCGGGTCACGACTCCCGGCTCCTGCTCGCCGAGCAGGCGGGCCAGGGGCGCGAGGCCGACCTGCGAGCCGGGGAAGCTCTGCGCCATGAAATCGAGGCTCATCGCCCCCAGGAAGCGGCCGCTCCAACCGAGCATCCCGGCGGCCAGCGCGCAGGCGAGCCCCGTCAGGAGAGCGACGCGGACCCGGGCGAGCCCATGCGGGGTGGCCATGCCGCCCTCTGCGGTCGGCGTGGCCAGCCCGTAGCCCAGCCCAACTGTTCCGCCGAGGACCAGGCCTTCCACGGCGCCGGTCAGCGGCGAGAGATCGCGACCGAACAGACCCTCGAGCACGAGGCGTCCCAGGAGGTGGGCGGTCGCGCCGACCACCAGACCGCTCGACGCCCCGGCCGCGGCGAGGGCCAGCCGCCGCCGCGCGCGAAAGGCGGCTTCCGCGGCGGCCAGACCGGCCCCGATCCCCGCGGCCGCGACACCGCCGATCGCCGTTCCTAGAAGCGGCAGCATCGCCAGCACGCCGTTGCCCGCCGTCGACCCGGGTCCGAAGCGGAGGACGAGGCCGCCGAGGAAACCGGCGATGGCCCCGGTGGCCGCTCCCCCGGCCGCCGCGGCCAGCCACCGGCGCCCGGCCAGCCGGGCGACGCGTCGAATGCGAAGCAGGAACAGAATTCTCGCGGCGGCAAGCCAGCCCGGATGTCCGAACAGCGGAACCGGCCCCGCCCCGGGGACGTCCCAGCGGGTCTCGCGCAGGTAGGCGCGGGCCACGGCGTGCCTCTTTCTGCTTCCGCGGTTCAGCCGGTCGAGCGCTTCCGCCGTGCCCAGCTCGTGCAGGGTCTCGGCGGCTTGTCGCCGCCGGACGTCCGCTCCTTCGGCGTCGTCGGAATCGTCGTCGAGCAACGTCTCGAGGGCCTGGTCGAAGGAGGCGTAGGCGTTGGGCTGCGCCGTGGCGGCCCGCACGGGCTCCGGCGGTCCGTCGTCCGGTTCTTCGACGACGTCGTCGCAGACGAAGCGGTAGCCGTGCCGCTGCACGGTACGGATGAAGGTCGGCTCGCGCGGATCGTCGCCCAGCGTGCGTCGGAGAATCCGGACCGCCTGGCTCAAGGCACCGTCGGTGACCACCACGTCGCTCCAGACCGAGTCGAGGAGCTCACGCCTCGACACCGCCTCGTTCCGCCGCTCGATGAGGAGGACGAGCAGGTCGAAGCAGCGCGGGATCAGCGGCAGCTCCCGGCCGTCGCGGACGAGCGTCCTGCGGGCGGGAGACAGGGTGTGACCGGAGAACCGGTAGAGGCGTGAACCGGGGGACGATCGCATCGACGGTCGGCAGTATACGCGGCCTCGCAGCCTGTGCCCGTACTACCGCGATGCGAAGGGTGCGGGAGGCGCTGGCGCATCCTCGCCGATCAGCACGTAAGCACTTCGAGCGAACAGCTGAGCCGCAAGGCGACGACTACCGGGCTACCGGGCCGGGGTCATCACCACGGCGGAGGGAATGTTGGGACTCTCGGGATTGACCGTTATCTCCTGCTTTCGCGAGTTGATCACCAGATCCATGTCTTCCAGGGGAATGGCCCCCAGCAGCACGCTCTCGCCCAGGACGAGCGCGCCGGTGAAGCACGAGCGGTTTCCGAAACCGATTTGCACGGGACCGACATAGGGAACCGAGACATGGTGCCCCGCCGCTGTGGTCACCTCTCTCTTTTCCAATTCCGACAAGTTCAACTGGACAGCGACATGCTCCGGAATACACAGGGTGATCGCTCCCGTGTCGACCAACGCCACGACTCGCAGGGCGGCCAACTCGCGGCTGCCCGGATTCGACAACTCTATCTCCGTATGTATCAACCCCATGATGCGTTCCTGACGGGCGCTTCCCGAGAATAGCACGGCGCCAAGCCTGCGACCGTGGACCGTCTGCGCCCCCCGCAATCGTGGTAAGGTCGCGGAACTGACCGTCTCCCGACTCATCAGACCGGGCCGACCGGGCCGTGCCGACCGGCGCAAAGGAGCCTGCGACGTAGAAGTTTCGCGCCAGCGGAATCCAACGCGACCGCAGGGTCGCGCAAGGACGCGAGGTTGCCATGACGACAAACGCGTATCGACGTCCGGCGGCGGCGTGCGGCGTCTTCTTCGTGCTGTCTCTCGTGACGCTGTCGATGGCGGCGCCGGCCTCGGCGCAGGAGGACGGGTTCGTCCCCATCACCGACGCGGTGCTCCAGAACCCCGATCCCGACGACTGGATCAACTGGCGGCGCACCCTCGACGGGTGGGGCTACAGCCCCCTGGATCAGATCACCGCCGGGAACGTGCACCGGCTTCAGCTCGTCTGGGGCTGGTCGATCGGCCCGGGGCTCAGTCAACCGACCCCCCTCGTCCACGACGGGGTGATGTACATCCCGAACCCCGGCAACGGCGTCCAGGCCGTGAACGCGGCGACCGGTGAACGCCTCTGGCAGTACGCGGGGAACGACGAACGGAGCGAGGACCGTCCGAACCGCGGCCCGAGCCGCGGCACCCGCTCCATCGCCCTCTACGGCGACAAGGTCTATCTGAACACCACCGACGCCCACATCGTGGCCCTCGACGCGCGGACCGGCGATGTGGCGTGGGACCATACGGTGGCCGACCGTACGCTCGGCTACCGGTACAGCAGCGGTCCCATCGTCGTGCAGGGTCGGATCGTGGCGGGCATGACCGGCTGCCAGAACTACAAGAACGATGTCTGCTTCATCTCCGCCCACGACGCCGAGACCGGCGACGAGGTCTGGCGCACGTCGACGATCGCCCAGCCGGGCGAGCCGGGCGGCGACACCTGGGGCGACCTGCCGCTGATGTATCGGGCCGGCTCGGACTCCTGGATACCGGGCGCCTTCGACCCCGAGACCAACCTCACCTACTGGTCGACCTCGCAGGCCAAGCCGTGGGCGCGGATATCGCGGGCCACAGACGGCGACGCGCTCTACACGAACAGCGTGCTGGCCCTGGATGCCGAAACCGGCGAGCTGGCGTGGTACTACCAGTTCGTGCCGGGCGAGACGCACGACCTCGACGACGTGTTCGAGAGCGTGCTCATCGACCACCGGGGGCGGCGATCGCTCTTCAAGATGGGCAAGCACGGCATCCTGTGGGAGCTCGACCGCGTGACCGGCGCGTTCGTGGCCGCCCACGACCTCGGCTATCAGAACGTGCTCGACGTCGACCCCACGACCGGCGCGGTGACCTACCGGCCGGAGATGATTCCGCAGGACGGGGTCGAGCTTGAGTTCTGCCCCGACCTGCTGGGCGTGCGGAACTGGCGGGCGAGCGCCTATCACCCGCAGACCGGCGCCCTCTACATTCCGATTCATCCGACCTGCGTGACCGGCACCTTCACCGAGCTGCCGCAGGAGATCGGGAACGACTACTACGGCAACCGCGGATTCCGGCGGCGGGCGGGCCGCGTGCACCCCGACAGCGCGGAGTTCCCGGGCCACCTCATCGCCATGGACATCGACAGCGGCGAGATCCGCTGGCGGCACTCGATGTCCTCGCGGCCGGGGTCGGCCGCCCTCACGACGGGCGGCGGCCTCGTGGTCGGCGCCGACACCGATCGCCATCTGTACGCGTTCGATGCGGCCACCGGCGACGTCCTGTTCCGGACCCGGCTGCCCGGCTCGGTGCAGGGCTTTCCGATTACCTATGCGGTGGACGGACGGCAGTATCTGGCGGCGCCGGTCGGCGGGAACCGGACGAATGCGGTCTACGTGTTCGCCCTGCCGGAAGAGCGCGACGCTCCCTGAGGGCCCGGCACCGGTGGAAGAGAGCGCGCCGGGGCCGGCGCCGTGCGTCGCACCGAGCCACCCTCGGTGAAGGTCCCGCGCCGGCGCCGGAACGGGCTGCCGGGCGTCCGCGCCGCGGAACGGCGCAGACGCCCGGTGGGTTGGCCGGCTGGCAAGCGCCGCCGCAAGGGCGGCGACTGCCGGGCTACGGCCGGGCCGCCTCGATCAGCTCCTGGCGGGTCTCCAGTTCGTTGCGCACCCGGATCACCCCAGGGGTCCGGCGGGCGATGCTCTCGGCGAGAATCCGGTCCGCCTGGTCGTACACCACCCCCTTCAGCGTCACGTAGCCGTTCTTGACGATGATCGAGAGCCGGGGCGCCAGCCCGAGGTAGCGGTCGAACTGCGAATGGCCGAATATCTGCCGGGCGAGACGGTTGCGCAGCCGCTCGTCGCCGATGCCGGGCGACAGGACCTCGAGCTCGTTGACGATCGTCTGCACGCCGCGCACCTTCGACACCCGCTCGTAGAGGTCGGCCGGCTTGTCCGGACGCGCGGTCACGTCGCCGCGGAGGGTCACCACCCCGTTCTCGACGGTGACGTCCACGTAGTCGAACACCGAGTAGTAGGGATAGCGGACGATCGCCTGTCCCACGGCTCCGCCGAGCTCCTGGTCGTTCTCGGGACTCCCGATGATCAGATCGCCGGCGACGGTGCGTACGCCGTCGGTCCCCTGCGCCCGGTCGATCGCCCACTCCTTCTCCCAGAGCGTCGCCACGGTGCCCTCGAGGGTGACCGCCCCGTCGCGCACGGTCACCTCGACCCGGTCCGCCACCGCGGCCTCTCGCGCCAGCCGGCGCTCCACCGCCTGTCGCAACGCCTCGTCGGTCACGCTCGCCGCGGCGCCGGACGCCGCCGGAACCAGCGCCAACATCGCCAACGTCACCGCTCCCACAACCGCTCGACTCCAGTCCATCGTTCTCATTGCTCGTCCTCCGATTCATGAAAAGCCGCAACCGCCGCGCCCGACCGACCACCCGAGGCCGCCGGCCGCGGCGGCTTTCCTGACTGCACCTCTGTGCAGCATGAAACATGCCAACTTCTCCGCGTGGATTTGGACCGCTGTATCCTGCTGCAACACAAGGATTAGACCGGATGGAGACGCCGTTTCTGACCGCCGACTGTCCTCAAGAATGGTCACTCCATGGACCGCCCGGAGGCCGCACCACCGCGACCCCGGGAAATCTGTCACGGCCTGTTATCATGAAGGCTGATCCAGTACCCAAAGGGAGGCTTTCATGAGTCATCGCTGTCGCACGGCCGTCGGCGTCGCGGCGCTGGTGTTCGCGGTCGGGTCGCTCGCGCCCGCGCTCGCAGAGGCTCAGGGCGACGCCCCGCGGACCGACTGGGGGCGGCCGGACCTCCAGGGCGTGTGGGACTTCCGCAGCATCACCCCGCTGGAACGGCCCGAGGACCTCGCCGACCGCGAGTTCCTGAGCGAAGAAGAGGCGGCGGAGATCGAGCAGAACGCGGTGGCTCGGGACGTCCGCCTGTGGGAGGCGGCACCGCGCCAAACCGAAGCCGGCGGGAACGTCGGCGGCTACAACAACTTCTGGATGGACCGGGGACTGCGGGCGGTCGAGACCCGGCGCACCTCGCTCATCGTCTATCCGCCGAACGGCCGGATGCCGGCCATGACCCCGTCCGCACAGCGGCGGGCGGATGAACGACGCGAGCATCTGCGCGAGTACCCGGCCGGCTCCTGGGAGGACTTCAGCGCGGGCGTGCGGTGCATCCTCGGCTTCAACGCCGGTCCCCCGTTCACGCCGAGCGCCTACAACAACAACATCCAGCTTTTTCAGACGCCGGACCATGTCGTCATCGTGACCGAGATGGTACATACCGCCCGCATCGTCCCGCTCGACGGACGCGCGCGGCTCGACCCGGACATCCAGCAGTGGTCGGGCGATTCGCGCGGCCGCTGGGAAGGCGACACCCTCGTCATCGAGACCCGGAACTTCGACGCCAAGCGGCGCTGGCGGAACACCACCGACAGCGCGCGGCTGGTCGAGCGCCTGACCCGCGTCGACGACGACACCCTGAACTACGAGTTCACGGTCACCGATCCGGAAACCTGGGTGAGCCCGTGGACCGCCTCGGTCCCGCTGGCCCTGAACCCCGAGCCGATGTTCGAGTACGCCTGCCACGAAGGCAACTACTCGATGCCCCTCATGCTCGGGGGACAGCGGAACCTCGAGCTGGCCGCCTCGACCGAGCCGTAACCTGCCGGACCGGTTGCCGCCGAGCCGACTACCAGATCGGCTCGGCGGCGGACCGTTGCCGAGGCTACCTCATTCGCGTCCGGTCTCCGGTGGGCGGATCCGTACACGCTGCGGGTCCGCCGTCACGATCGCACCCTGCGCAAGCTCCTCGCCGTAACGACCGAGGACAGCCGCGCAAACGCGTCCCTGGCTCCGCGCGCTCAGGTTCACCAGCCGCACGATTCCGCAGTGAGGACGTCGATGCACGACAGCCAGCTCACCGAAGTCCTTGTCGAGCGTCACCAATACCTGCCCCCGCGCGCTCGCCAGGGCGAGTATGCCCTTCATCGCCCGGATCCGCCGACCAATCTCCGACCCAGTCGACATCGTGCCCCGCAGAGCGCAACGCGGACACGGCGCCGCCCCACACACAGGCGTCGAGCAGAATCTTCACGCTTCCGCGGACTCGGCGAGCGGCGGCTCAACGCGTTCGTGTCCGACCACGCGCCTGGCGTACACCAGGCATGCACGAATGTCGTCGGGCTCCAGCCACGGGTAGCCCTGCAGGACAATCTCCGGAGTATCGCCGGCCGCCAACATCCCGAGCACGTGCTCGACCGCCAGACGGCGGTTTTGGATGATTGGTTTGCCACCGAATATGCCCGGGTTCGAGGTGATTCGACGAAGGAGGTCGACTTCGCTGACAGGATGAGTCACGTTGCACCTCGGACCATGCTATCCCGAGCGACTCTCATTCCCCCACGCCAAGGAGACGACGCAGACGCGACGTGGTTTGGGTCCGGTCGAGCCGACCGGCGGCCACGTCGAGCGTCAGGGCTTCCCACCCGTCCGCGTCCAGACGCTCATTCGGAAGCAGACCGTTCTCGCTGAGGAAAACCAGGCAGGTGGCCAGCGCGACGCGCTTGTTGCCGTCCACGAAGGGATGGTTTCGGCACGTGGAACAGGTACGCCGCTGCGATCTCCACCGGATCGGCGAGCAACGGCTCGCCCATCATCGTCGCCAGCGGCGCCGCGACGGCAGATCGGGGCCGCCCGGCTCGCCTGCACGCCCCCGATCAGCCGTCCGACGTCAGCGACAGCGGCTCGAGGTCGACGCGCCCCGTGCTGTCGCCGAAGCGGTCGGCCGGCACCCCCGCCTTGTCGAGGAGGCCCAGGAGCAGGTTGGCCATCGGGGTCAGTTCCGGGAACTTGATGTGACGGCCGCCGCGCAGCCGGCCCGCCCCGCCGCCGACGAGGACCAGGGGCAGGTTCTTGTGGTCGTGGAGGTTGCCGTTGCTCATGCCGCTGCCGTGCAGCACCATCGAGTGGTCGAGCAGCGACCCGTCGCCGTCGGGGCTCGCGGCCAGCTTCTCGACGAAGTAGGAGAGGAGCTGGGCGTGGTAGGCGTTGATCTTGCCGATGGACGCGATCTTCTCGGGGTTGTCCTGGTGGTGGGACACGGCGTGGTGCCCCTCGTTGACGCCGATCCAGGGGAACGTGCGGGCGCTCTGCTCGCGCCCGAGCTGCAGGCTGAAGACGCGGGTGATGTCCGCCTGCCAAGTCAGTAGCAACAGGTCGAACAGCAGCCGGGCGTGCTCGTCGTAGGTCTCGGGAATGCCGACGGGCCGGTCGGGCAGGGCCAACGCCGACTCGCCGGCCTGGGCCTCGGCGCGCTGAATCCGGCGCTCGACCTCGCGCACCGCGTCGACGTACTGGTCGACCCGCGCGCGGTCCCCGGGGCCGAGGGTGCGCACCAGCCGCGCCATGTCCTCGGTGACCGAATCGAGGATGCTGCGGTCGCGCCGCATCTCGGCCCGCCGCTCGTCCACGGTGCCGCCGTCGCCGAACAGCCGCTCGAACAGCATGCGGGGGTTGTTCTCCATCGGCAGCGGGGTGGTCGGCGACGACCACGACAGGGTGTTCACGTAGACGCAGTTGTAGCCGTTGTCGCAGTTGCCGACGAGGAAGCTGTTCTCCAGGGTCAGCTCGAGCGACGGCAGCCGGGTGTCGCGGCACAGCTCGCGCGCCGCGATCTGGTCGACGGTGGTGGCGAGCCTGACGTCGGCGCCCTCCGTCATCTTCGGCCGCGCCGCGCTCAGCCAGCTCGCGTTCGAGCGCGTATGCTCGGCGTTGCCGTCGGTGCCGTTGCCCTGCGCGTTCTTGTGCTCCATGTTGGTGAGCACCAGCATCTGCTGCTTCACCGGCTCGAGCGCCTGCAGAATCGGCGAGAGCTCGAGCGCGCCGCCCTCTCCCGGCGGCGTCCACTGGTTCTGGCCCTCCGGCGCCCACGTCACCGACCCGTGCGGAAAATAGATGAAGCCGAGCCGTCGCACCGGGTTGGCGGAGGTCTTGGCGGCCGCGGTCAGGGCCGGCACCATCGCGTCCAGCAGCGGCAGGGCCAGGGTGGCCCCCATCCCCCGGATGAACGTCCGTCGAGGCAGATGCGTCTTGGTGATGATCATGGAATCGGTCTCGGTTGGTGGACGGCCGCGACGGCGACCGTCGGGGCGGCGGGCCCGCCGGTGTCGGGACGCCGCATCTGGAACGGGGTGCTCTTCACGATGCCGAGGACGAGGTCGGAGAACCGGTAGCCGGCGGCGGCCGCGTCGCGCTCGACGGTGCGGACGGCCGGCGCGTCGTAGTGCTCGGTCGCGCGGCCGAGCCCATAGGTCAGCAGCTTGTCGACGAGCGTCCGCACGAACTGGTCGGAGCGGTCGAGAATGGCCTGCTGCAGCCCCGCCACCCCGTCGAAGGTCGTCCCGTCCGGCAGGCCGCCCGACGCATCGATCGGGGCGAGCCCCGCCGTCAGGGTGCGCCAGCGGCCGATGGCGTCGAAGTTCTCGAGCGAGAGCCCCACCGGGTCCATCAGCGCATGACACGCGGCGCAGACGGGATTGCGGCGGTGCTCCTCCATCCGTTCGCGCATCGAGAGCACCGACGCCGACTTCTCTTCGTTCAACGGCGGCACGTTCGGGGGCGGGGGCGGAGGCGGCGTGCCGAGCAGGTTCTCGAGCACCCACTTGCCTCGCACCACCGGCGAGGTCCGGGTCGCGTAACCGGTCACCGCGAGGATGCTGCCGTGCCCCAGCAGGCCGCCGCGCGGGCTGCCCGGGGGCAGAGACACCCGCCGGAAGTGGCTCCCGGCGACACCCGGCATGCCGTAGTGGCGGGCCAGGCGCGCGTTCATGAACGTGTAGTCCGCGGTGATCAGATCGAGGGCGCTGCGGTCCTCGCGCAGGATGCTCTCGAAGAAGAGCTCGGTCTCGCGGCGCAGGGCGCGGCGCAGGGTCTCGTCGAAGTCGGGGAACGCGATGAAGTCGGGGGACACCGCGGGGAGATTGCGCAGATACAGCCACTGGGCCGCGAAGTTGGTGACCAGCGTCGCCGCCCGATCGTCGGCCAGCATGCGCCGAACCTGGGACTCCAGCACCGCGGGGTCCCGGAGATCGCCGCGGGCCGCCGCCTCGATCAGGGGGTCGTCGGGAATGCTGCTCCAGAGGAAGAACGAGAGCCGGGACGCCAGCTCCAGATCGCTGACGAGGTACGGCCGATCGGGGTCCGCGCCGGCGGGGTCGCGCTCGACCCGCAGCAGGAACTCGGGGCTGACGAGGAGGCGGCGCAGGGCCATCTCGATGCCCGGCTCGAAGCCGCCGTCCGCCCGGCCGTCCTCGAAGAACCCGAGCAACAGATCGACGTCGGCGCCGGTGGCGGGCCGGCGATAGGCGCGGCGGGCCAGGGTCGAGAGAATCTCGGCCGCGCAGGCCCGTTCGGCTTCCCGCCCGGCCTCCGCGGGCCGGCACGAGAAGATGCGCCGGCGGCTCGGGGTATCGCCCGGGCCGGTGGCCTCGAACGGCCCCGTCACCGTGATCGCGTACACGTTCGGCTGCGTCCGCTGGTCGCCGCCGACGGTGATGTGCACCTTCAGGAACGGCTGCCGGTGGCGTTCCACCAGCTCGCCGCCCTGGCTGACGAACGCCGCGCCCACGGTGTGCGGACCCGCATCGACCGGGATCCGAACGAAGAGGTCGGCGTCCGACGGCCGATCGTCCCGCTGATAGAGGGTCTGCGTCGCGGCCGGCCGCCGTACCGGCGGCGCCACCGTCAGCACCTCGACCGGGGCGCCGTCGAGCAGAATCACGACGTCGTGCGGCTCGCGCAGGCCGCCGATGCGGTTGGTGTTCCAGCTCTTGCCCAGCTCCACCCGCAGCTCGTACTCGGCGTCGACGGGAAAGTTGTAGCTGAAACCGGCTCCCCCGCGGGTGCCGAACGGCATCCCCTCGACGTGACCGGTCTGGTTCAGGTCCGACGGCACGAGGAACGTGTCGGCGACCGGCGACCCCACCGGGGCGCCGACCGCGAGCCGGCTGATCTTCCGCGCCGCCGCGAGATAGCGTTCGAACCGCCCCGGGTCGAGCCCCCCCAGGCTGACGTTGTCGAACCCGGCGCTGGAGTCGTCGGCCGGCAGCAGCGCCGCCACGTCGACCTCGAGGTGGAGCAGATCACGGATGGCGTTGCGATACTCGGTGGCGTTGAGGCGCCGCAACGCGGCGCTGCGCCCGGGGTCGGGGTTGGCGGCGGCAGACCGGTCGAGCTCGGTCTCCAGATACGCGGCGAGCCGGCTCGCCGCGTCCCCGTCGGGCCGCGGACGGCCCGCCGGCGGCATCATGCCGGCGCGCAGCTTCCCCACCACCTTCTCCCAGACGCCGGCGTGGTCGCCCACGCGTGCGAGGTCGAGGGTGTCGAGGGCCAGCCCCGCGATCTGCAGCGAGTCGTTGTGGCAGGTCACGCAGTAGCGATCGAGCAGCCCGCGCTCCGGCGTGACGGACGGTTGGCCGGCGACCGGCCACGCGAGCAGCAGCAATACGGCGGCGACCGGTGCAGAGAGTTGCTTCACGAGCGGCACCCCTCCAGGTGCTGACCGGTATTCTACCGACTCGGGGAGCCGGCGACGGCGAGCGTGTTCGTCAGCCGTGGCGCGCGACCACTCAGTCGTCGCCGGCGCCGTCCCGCAACCGGCGCGCGCTCCAGTCCGCGCCGCGCCCCAAATACGCCAGTGCGATCCGCGTCAACAACCCGGATCTGGTGGTTCCCGCGCGCCGGGCGGCATCGTCGAGCGGCCCCACGATGCGGCTCGGCAGCGTGATGTTCAGCCGCACCGCCCGGTTCGACAGCAGACCGTCGTCGACGTTCACCGCCGCCACGATGCCCCCGCCGGCATCGACGGTCGGCGCCGGGTCAGGGACGGGTTGTCCGTCCGACAGCAACCCTTCGACGTGCAGCGCGATCGCCTCCCGTGCGTTCTCCAGAGCGTCGGCCAAGGTGTCGCCGGCGGAGAAACAGCCCGGCAGGTCCGGCACCGTTACGCCGAAGGGCCCGTCCGGGCGGTCGTGGTGCACGACGGCCAAGTATCGCATGGTTATGGCCGCTCCTTCCACGACCAGCCGGCTTGCCGGTAGATGTTCCGGAGCGTCCCGGTCGGGATTTCCTTCCGCGGGTGCGGTACGGTCACCCGGCCATTCCGCGCCGAGTGCGTGTACTGACGATGGCCGCCACGCTGGCGCGCGAGCGCCCAACCCTCGCGCACCAGCCGCTTGACGACATCCCCGCTTCCCAAGTGTGTATGCTACACACTTGCTGTACCTTCCGTCAATCCGGTCTTGCGGAGAATCGCCGAACGGGGCGACCATGTGCGTCCGGCCGGTTTCCGCGGGTGGATCGGCCCAAGGGACGTGGCCGTCTCACCGCGGATTGCTGCGGCTCGGGCACGTCGGGCGGCGCGTTCTGTGGTTCCGGACAGAGCGCCGGCCCGATGGGTGCGCCTCCGCGAACCTGCTTCCGCGGTAGGATCGCCCCAGCAGAATGGAGTGCGCCATGCCGTTGACGTCTCGATCTCGTGAACGCCGTCCGTCACTCGCGGCGCGGGTGGCCGTCGCCTGCCTCTCGGCCGCCTGCCTGACCGCGCCGCCGGCAAACGCGGCCGGTCCCCCCGCGCCGCTGACGGCGGCGGTGAGGGACGGCAACGGGACCGCGGTGCGTGCGCTGCTGACCAGGGGCGCCGACCCGAACGCGGCGGCGGCGGACGGTACGACGGCGCTGCACTGGGCGGCGCGGCTCGACCTTCCGGTCCTCGCCGATCTCCTGCTCGAAGCAGGAGCCGACGCCACGGCCGCCAACGTCTTCGAGGTGACCCCGCTCGCCCTCGCCGCCGCCAACGGCGCGGCGGAGATGCTCGACACCCTGCTGCGGGCGGGCGCCAACCCGAACGCGGCGACGGCCGGGGGAGAGACCGCGCTGCTGACGGCGGCGCGGGCGGGGCGCGCCGACGCGGTGCGCACCCTCGTCGCCCACGGCGCCGACGTGAACGCGGCCCAGCGGGCCGGGCAGACCCCCCTGATGTGGGCGGCGGCGGACGGGCACCTCGAGACGCTGCAGGCGCTGATCGAGGCGGGAGCCGATATCCACGCGCGCACCGTGGTCCCCGAGGTCCCCCTCCGCACCGGGCTGGAGGGCCCGGCCCCCCACGGCTTCACGCCGCTGCTGTTCGCGGTGCGGGCGGGCCGCATCGAGGCCGCCCGCCGGCTCATCGCGGCCGGCGCCGACCCCGACGACCGGCTGCCCGACGGCATGAACACCGTCGTCCTCGCGGCGACCAACGCCCACTGGGAGCTCGGGGTCTTCCTCGTCGACCAGGGCGCCGACCCCAACGGGGCCGGGCAGGGATGGACCGCCCTGCACGCGATGACCTGGGTGCGGATGCCGAACTTCGGCTTCAACCCGCCGGGGCCGGTGACCACCGGCACCATGGACAGCCTGACCTTCGCCCGCGCCCTCGTCGAACGCGGGGCGGACGTCGACGCCCGCATGACGGCGGAGCCCCGCAACGGCTACCGCAACGCCCTCAACCGCATCGGCGCCACTCCCCTGCTGATGGCCGCCCGGCTCGCGGACGCGCCGTTCATGCGCGTGCTCGTAGAGCTCGGAGCCGACCCGGCGCTGACCAACGAGGACGGCACCACCCTGCTCATGGTCGCCTCGGGCGTCGGCATCCACTCGCCCGGCGAGGACCCCGGCACCGAGGCCGAAGCGCTGGCCTCCGTCGAGCTCGCCCTCGAGCTCGGCGGCGACCCCAACGCGGTCGACGAACGCGGCGAGACCCCCCTCCACGGCGCCGCCTACCGGGGGGCGAACTCCATCGTCGATCTGCTTGTCGCCCACGGCGCCGACACCTTCGACCAGGAGAACGTCGAAGGCTGGACCCCCCTGCGCATCGCCCGGGGCGTCTTCCGCACCGCCACCTTCAAGGAGGCCCCGCGCACCGCGGCCCTGCTCGCCGAGCTGATGGCGGCGCGGCCGTAGGAGTCCGGGTCGTCGAACGCCGCCTCCCGGGCGGTTGGTTGGGCGAACACGGTCCCCTCTGAGTCGGACAAAGGGACCTTCTGTTAACGCGGAAGCGTCGCCGTTTCCGCCAAGCCCAACAGCTACTCTCGACCCTTCGAGGTGTTCTTGGAAAACGGGTGACCAGTGCCAGTTGCGTCCTTGACCATTTCCGCAACTAACTCTGGATACGTCTGCTCTACGAGTTGTTGCGCGCGATTTATTGTTGGCCACATGAAGTCACCTCTATCGCCCTGGATAAGAGCAATCCAGTGCGTTGGATAGTACCGGACGAGCATCCCCAAAACATAGGCCACCATGTACGTAATACATAATTGGGAATAGCGAGTGCCGCCGCTGAACGGCTCGGCAATGAACAACCGCGGAATCACACCAAAGTTCTTGTCTATGTAGGCGTGAACAAATAGCGGTATTTCTTTTTTTAGTGTTTCTATTTCACAAGCGACAACACACCAATCTCCGTCGTCGGTAATTGTATAACCGCACGCCTCATATACTGCTTTGAACGGCAAGAACGATTTTCTGTATACCTTCATTCGAAAACCCGCGTCGCTGCTGCAGGTCAGTCCGTTAACTGCGCTGTACCGCAGCACGCTGGCGATATCTGAATAGTCACTCCCGAGATCGGGAATCCGGGAAAACAAATCTGCGACTGAAAATTCCTGGTCATTCTCTGGGACATCGTAGCTGCAACGCCAGTCTACCCCTCCCGTGTTAATGTGAATTGCTATTCTATTATTTGTATATTTTACAAAGTCAGAGAACAACCCCGCCCGTTTGCGAATTTTCAGGTCAGTCAATCGCATCAGGCCAGCCGACGTGTCGCCTGACATCACGTCACCCCAACCAATGGTTTCAATGCCGTGACCGGCGCTCAACCCTTCTTCCCCACCGTCAGCCTTGAGCAACAATAGAAGTGCACGACTCAGGCTTGTGACGCCATAGAACGTAAGAAGTGGCCGGACTGAAAGGTCCGAATTGGTAGCGTTTCTGAAATATTCACGCGCTTGCTTCGCAGCAGCATTAATTTCTCGTGCACGACGGGCGTTAAGCTCTCTTGAATGAATCTTCTTGAATCGCCGTTGCGATATGTCGCGGCTTTCGAGTGAAAGTAACTCCTGCCACGTGGTTTTGTCCAATTGTCTCACTCCTGAGGCCACTGTTCCATCTAGGCGTTGGTCACCGTAACGCCGGTCAGGTACTCCCGGGTGTCGAGTTTGGCCCGCACGCGGAGCCCGGTCGCCGGGCGCGTGTTGCCAATGCGGTCGACGACCTTCAGGCTCTCCTTGGCTGTATGGCGCCGACGACAAACTGCTCAGTTACCTCGAGACCTAGAAGGCAGCGACCAGTTCATCGATCCCGATCGTTGCGCAGAAGGGTAACGCTGTCGGTCCGGGTTGTGCCGGCCGTCATGGATGCCAGTTCCCGGGTTCGCTCTCGAAACTCGGAAAGGCGGTGCCGACGATCTACCCGCTCGGTCAACATGTGCCGAATCTCCCCTTCCAGCGAACGCTGGTTCTCCCTGGCTTGGGCCTTGAGGCGCTCTATCACACGATCGTCGAGGTTTCGGACGGTCAGAGTTCCCATAAGGTTTCTCCGGCTGTTGGACGCTTGCAATACGCTGTCATTATGACAGCCTTGAAGACAACGAATCCAGCCGAACTCCCCCGATGCCCGTTCCCGGGGTATGAGGCCGGAGGCCCTCCGGCCCGCCCTGCAAGTCGATGGCGGGAACCGCCCGGGGCGAGGAGCGGGTGAGCGCTCACCGCGACAGCCGGTGCTCCCGATCCAGCTCGACCAGACGCTCGATCAGTTCCGAGTGTCCGGTCACGTGGAAGATGTACCGCGGCACGTCGCGGCCGACGCCGCGCGCCATGAAGGGCTCGCCCCAGAAGCTCAGCAGGCACTCCGTCGCGCCGCTGGCGAGGGTGTCCGCCAGAATGAACGAGACGTCCTCCGGCAGGCTCGTCCACACGGGCTCGGCGACCTTTCCGGCACCGTCGCACGCGGCCACCTTGGGTCGGACGTCGCGCTCCCACCTCGGGCGCTGCCCCTCGTCGAGGACGAAGGTGACGGCGGTCACCGACGGGTTCTCGATGGCCGGGCGCAGCAGCGCGTCGAAGAGCGGCTGCCGCTCGAACATCGACAGGCACACGTTGAACCAGACCATGTCTCCCCGCGCGCCCCGGGAGAACTCGGCGCTCACCTGCCGCAGGTCCCGCGGTCCGATGACGAGCACGTCGGGCGGCTTCGCGCTTCGGGCGAGATGGTCGAGCAGGCGCTCGCCGCGGTCCACGCCGGCCGCGATGCGCTGTTGCCCGTGCTCTGACCTGAGCAACCGCAGGAACATCGCGGCGATGAGCACCAGCGTGATCATCGACAGCACTTCGGTCTCGATCACGTGCAGAAAGTGCAGCACGATGGCGGCGATCGCGGCCAGCACGCCGGCGACGGCATCCCACTCGATCTTCAGCATGCGGTGCATCAGGGCGGACCTCCGTTCGCCGTTGCCGGGCCGGTCGGAACGATCAAGCCGATCGCGGCCAGGACCCCGAGGTCGACGAAGAGCAGCGGCGCGAACGCCGGCGCGCCGTGCACGAAGTTCTCGTAGAGGCTGGCCGACAACCCGTTGACGTCGGCCGCGACGTGGAAGTAGAAACCGACGAGGCCGATGACGGCCTGCAGCACGAGCACGCCGAAGCAGAGCCTGACGAACGCCCGGCCGCGGTCGACCAGCGCCATCGCGAGGAAGCCCACGGCCAGCGCGCTCGCGGCGACCGGCCACCATTCGCTGGGGTGGAAGAAGCCGTTCTGCGCGTGGTCGCAGACGGCGAGGACGAAGACGCCGAGGAAGCCGCCGAAGGCGAAGAACCGCACCCACCAGTCCCACTCTTCGGTCTCTTCCGGCACCATGCGGTTGACGAGCAGCAGGAAACCGAGGCCGGCGTAGGCGAGGGGGCGGCGAACGGCGCCGTGTACACGAGGCTGCGGATGGTCCACTGCGAGAAGAACTGGCTCTCCAGGTGGTACGCGACGCCGGCGATGCCGAGCGCGATGGAGCCCGCGCCCACCAGGATTCCTGCGCGGTACGCGTAGGTTCCCCGGGCCGTGCGCCGGCCGGGCAGCGCCGCCGCGAGCAGCAGCGCCGCCGCGATAGAGAAAACGAAGGGGGTCCACTCGGCCCGGTGACGGAAGTCGTTGACGGCGTGGGCGAGGAAGACGTCGAGGACGAGGAAGGCGAAGTTCGCGAGGAGGAATCCCTCCAGCAGCGCTCCCCTGCCGCTGGCCGCCCGGTCAACGAGCCGCACGGCGGTCCCGCAGGTCGCGGGCCGTCTCCTCGAGCTCGGTCAGCTTCAGGAGCAGCTCGTAGTTGCCGTGCCACTGCACGAAGTCGGCCCCGCCCATGAACGCGCCGTGCTTGGCGGTGCGCCCGAAGTAGTGCCAGAAGTCGAAGTACAGGAACTCGATGGGCTCGTCGAAGGGCTCGGCGGTCAGAAGCCCGTCGGCGCGCAGGCCGGCCATCAACGCCTCTCCCTCGCGGACGCGCGCGTTCGTCGCGGCCAGCACCGCCTCGGCCTCCTCGTAGAAGCGCGCGACGCTCGACGAGGCGTGACACCGGAGGCACGTTTCCTGCATCTCGGTGCGGGCGCGGTCGTAGCCGGGGCGCGGCTCGGAGACCGGCGCGAACAGCCAGTAGGACAGCCGCTCCGTGGTGTCGTGGGTCACCTTCAGCCCGTCGAGGCCGCTCAGGTGGCAGGTCGCGCAGGTCGGCACGGGCATGTCCGCCGTCGTCAGGCGCTTGGGGTCGGCGTCCAGGTCGAACGTGGCGCGCTGCGCCGCGTAGAGCGCACCGTGCTTCGATTCCGTGTAGATCTCCACCTGCGCGTGGTCGGGACCCATGTGGCACTGCCCGCAGGTCTGCGGCTCTCGGGCGAGCGCGATGGACGTCGAGTGCCGCGAGTGGCACTCGGTGCAGCTTCCGATGGAGCCGTCGCGGTTCGGCCGGCCGACCTCGTGGCAGCCGAGACAGCCGGTCTCGGTCGCGGCCGGGCCCTCCAGGCTCGCCAGCGCGTTCGGGGGGCGGTCCACCGCGCCGGGATGGTGCCGCTCTCCGAAGGCGATCTGCTCGGGCGACATGCCGCTCGTGCCGCTGACGGCGGCCCAGGCCGGGAGGGCGTGCCGGCTGCGGGCGAACTGCTCGTACTCGGTGCGGTGGCAGCCGCGGCAGCTCAGAGACGTGACGTCCCGGGCGAGGCGGAAGTTGTAATGGTCGTAGGCTTCCTGCCCGTCGTGCGGCTGGTGGCAGTCGAGGCAGGTGACGTTGGCGCGGCTGTGCTCGCTCCGCTCGAACTGATGGACGACGGCGGAGGTCTCCTCGCGGTGGCACTGCGCGCACCGCCCGGTGGCGCGCACGAGCTCGGGCCGCGGCTGTCCGACCTCCGATCCGGGTCTGGCGTTGTTGACGAGCAGCGCCGCCAGCAGCAGCGCGCCGCTGATCGTGACGGCGATGAAGACGGACCTGAAGGGCATGTACGCACCAACGATAGCGGCTCGCGAGCGTGTGCACCGGAAGAAGTCCCCGCGACGTCACGCCGCCGGTCGACCTGTCCTGCCGCGGTGCCAGGGGCCTCGCGGCAAGAGGTCCGCCGCATTCGATCGGCGATGCACCCCCTCGTCGGTCTCCGTGCAACGCGGGTTGCCCACGGACTCCCGGGGGCTTGCGCCGCGGGAGTTTCGCACCCGCGAAACTCCCGCGCGACCGAAGGTGGCGCCGCGACCCGACGGTGGCGCCGCGACCCGACGGTGGCGCTACCGGGCCGTGACGGTGGCCCCGCCACCGCCGTCGGTCGCCGCGAGCTCGGCGAGCAGTACCGCCGTTCCGCCCGCGGCCAACCCCAGCGGCGTCTGCCCGCTGTCGTTCCCAATGTCGAGACCCGCGCCCCGCTCGGCAAGGAGGGCGACGATGTCGTCGAGCCCCCGCGACGCGGCGAGGTGCAGGGCGGTGTCGCCGATCCCGTTCCGGGCGTCGGCGTCGGCGCCGGCGTCGAGGGCGGCGGCCACCGCCTCGAGGGTGCGGCGGGCCTCCACCGCGGCGTCCGGCGGCGCGATGCCGAAGCGGCCGCGGTTCGAGCCCCCCCGAATCGCGGCCATGACCACCGTCTCGCCGTCGAGCGCGGCCGACGCATCGGCGCCGTACTCGCCGAGGATTCGCAGGACGGCGGGCTCGCGGAACCGGGCCGCGACCCAGAGCGGCGTCGCCCCGATCATGCTGTGGGGCAGCCGCCAGTCGGCGCTGACCCGGCGGGCCGGGGTGCCGCGCTCGAGCACCGCGTCGGGGTCGGCGCCGTGGGCCAGCAGGGCCCGGACCAGTTGCGGATCGCCGCGCAGCACCGCCGCGTGCAGGGCGGCATAGCCGGCGTCCGCCGCGCCGGGGTCGGCGCCGGCGTCGAGCAGGAAGGCGGCGAGGGCGCCGTGGCCGCTGTGGGCGGCCACCACCAGCGGGCTCGTGCCGCTCGCGGCGGCGCGATCCACGTCCGCCCCGGCCGCGACGAGGAGCCGGGCCGAGGCGACGTCCCCGCGGCGCGCCGCGAACAGCAGCGGCGTGTAGCCGCCCTGCATGACCTCGAAGACCCCGCTGCGGTCGGCGTTGCCGGACGAGCTCACGACCTGCGGGTAGACCCTCGACCGGTCGCCCACCCGGGCCCCGGACGCCAGCAGGAGCCGCACGACCTCGGGATGCCCCTGAGCCGCCGCCCACATCAGCGCCGTCTGCCCGTGCTCGTGCTCCCGCGCGTGCGGGTCGGCGCGGCGGGCGAGCAGCGCGCGCACCGCGGCGGCGCTGCCGGTGCGTGACGCGGTCATCAGCGGCGTCTCGCCGGACGGCAGGGCCGCGTCGGGGTCGGCCCCGGCCGCGAGCAGCGCATCGACCACGGCCGGGCTGCCGTTGTTGGCGGCCAGCCACATCGGCGTGACCCCCAGCGCGTTCGCAGGGTCGACGGCGGCCCCCGACGCGATCAGCAGCCGGACCGTGTCCACATCGTCCCGGTACGCAGCCCAGTGCAGCGCCGTCGCGCCGTCGCCCTGGGGGCGGTCGACGTCGGCGCCGTCGCGCAGGAGCGCCCGCAGCCCCGCCCCGTCCTGCCGCCGGGCGGCGTCGGCGAGGGGGCTCGCCCCCGTCTGGCCGCGGGCCGGACCCACTCCGGCGAGGGCCAGCCCCAGAGCCACGACGAGGAACCCTCGGCAAAGACCCCGTGTGGTCCCGGCACCGGTGCCGGGGACGACCCGCGAGGCCGAACCGCTCACTGCCTGCATGACGCCCATGCTACCGTGGCCGCCGTCCCCTGGCAAAGTGTCGCCGGCCGAGAACGAAGCTCCGACGGCCGCGGCTGGCAGCCCGTGGTGGAAGGCCCCGCTGCATTCGAGCGGCGGTGCATCCCTCCTGACTGGGTTGTTCGTCGGACTGCGTGCAGGCCGCGCCTGCAATATGCGCAATATGCGCCCTCCTCACGCCTTGTCAGGCACGGGCGCTCTTCAGCCCGCGGGCGCACTCGCCGCTCTTGGTGCAACGCGGGGTTCCACCAAGGGCTGCCAGGCGACCGCGCCGCTGGACCGATGTTGTCGTCGTGGCTCTGCGCCAGTACCACCAACACCAAGGGCTGCCAGGCGACCCCGCCGGTGGCCGGAACCCTCGGCCACGGCCAGCTCGCCCAGCGCCCCGGCGGTCGGGGCTCGACGACCACGCCCGCGGACCGGGAGCGCCCGTTGACAAGGCCGGAGTCATCGGGGACCATGGGCTCGCGCGGTCGAACGGCGCGGATTCGAGCAGGACTGGCCGGGTGGGAACCGGGCCGCGAGGCACGGTTTCAGAGGCCGTTGTTCTGGCTATCGTCCGCCGCGCCGCCGAACCGCCTGGAAGGCCACATGAGAGCCACTTCTTCCGCCCGGAGAGCGATGGTCGCGGTCGCCCTCGCGGGCCTGCTGTCGGCGACCGCCGGCGCCGCGGCGGCGAGCGCCCAGCCGGCGCCCGACGCCTCGCCGCACCGGGCGATGCTCGATCGCTACTGCGTCGTCTGCCACAATGCCCGGCTGCGCACGGCCGGCCTCGCGCTCGACGCGGCGGACCTGGTCGACGTGGCGAGCGATTCGGCTATCTGGGAGCACGTCATCCGCAAGCTGCGGGTGGGCGCGATGCCGCCCCCGGGGCGGCCCCGGCCCGACCGCGGCGACGCGAGGGCCCTGGCGGCGTATCTCGAGACCGCGCTCGACCGGGCCGCGGCCGCCGATCCGGGCATCGGCCGCACCGAGACGTTCCACCGCCTGAACCGGGCCGAGTACCGGAACGCGGTGCGCGACCTGCTCGAGGTCGAGGTCAACGTCTCGGCCCTCCTGCCGGCCGACGACGCCGACGAGCACGGCTTCGACAACATGGCGGCGGTGCTGTCGGTCTCGCCGGCCCTTCTCGAGCGCTATCTGTCGGCGGCGCGCAAGATCAGCCGGCTCGCGGTGGGGCTGGCCCCGCCGGTGCCGAGCGTCGAGACCCACCGCATCCCCCTCCTGCTGTATCAGGACGACCGGCTGAGCGAGGACCTCCCGTTCGGGTCGCGCGGGGGCGTCGCGGTACGCCACCGCTTTCCCGTGGACGGCGAGTACTCCGTCCGGCTGCGCCTGCAGCGCACCTACACCGACTACATCCGGGGCCTCGGCGCCCCCCAGCACCTGGACGTGCGAGTCGACGGCCGGCTGGTGACCCGGTTCACGGTCGGGGGCGACGCGCCCCCCCACGCCACCGCCGCCCCGGCCAGCTTCGCCGGGAACACCCCGCTCTTCGGGCATCCCGACTGGGAGACCTACGTGCTCGGGGCCGACGAGGACCTCCGCGTGCGCTTCCACGCCGAGGCGGGCGAGCGGGTGGTCGGGGTCTCGTTCGAACGCAAGCTCTGGGAAACCGAAGGCGCGCTGCAACCCCGCCAGACCGGCTTCCCCCTCGCCATCAACGAGCGCTGGCAGGGGAACGCGGCGGTCGACAGCGTGGAGATCGGGGGCCCCTACGCCGTGGACGGCCCCGGCGACACCGCGAGCCGGCGCACCGTCTTCACCTGCCATCCCGACCGGGGAGACACCGCCGATGCGTGCGCCCGCGAGATCCTGGGACGGCTGGCCCGGCGCGCCTACCGGCGCCCCGTCACCGATCGCGACGTCGACCTGCTGCTCGGGTTCTTCGAGCGGCGCCGGCGGACGGACGGGTTCGAGGCGGGCATCCAGCTCGCCCTGCAGCGCCTGCTCACCGACCCCGAGTTCCTGTTCCGCGTCGAGCGCGACCCCGTCGACGCCGCGCCCGCCACCCCCTATCCGGTGAGCGACCTCACCCTGGCGTCGCGGCTGTCGTTCTTCCTGTGGAGCAGCATCCCCGACGAGCCGCTGCTCGACGCCGCGGCCCGGGGCGAGCTGCGCGATCCCGGGGTGCTCGACGGGCACGTCCGGCGCATGCTCGCCGATCCGCGGTCGTCGGCCCTCGTCGAGAACTTCGTCGGGCAGTGGCTGCTCCTGCGCAACATCCCGAGCGTCACCCCCGACCCCAACCTCTTCCCGACGTTCGACGAGAACCTGCGGGCCGCGTTCCGGCGCGAGTCGGAGCTGTTCGTCGAGCACGTGATGCGCGAGGATCTGGGCCTCGTCGACCTCCTCGACGCCGACTACACGTTCGTCAACGAGCGACTCGCCGAGCACTACGGCATTCCCGGCGTCTACGGCAACCGGTTCCGCAGGGTCACCCTCGACCGCCGGCGGGGCGGCCTGCTCGGGCACGGCGGGCTGCTCACCGTCACGTCGTATCCGAACCGGACCTCGCCGGTGCTCCGGGGCAAGTGGGTGCTCGAGAACCTGCTCGGCACGCCTCCGCCCCCGCCGCCGCCCGACGTGCCGTCGTTCCCCGAGCGCGGGCAGGGCGACGCCCCCGCGACGGTCCGCGAGCTGCTCGAGATGCACCGCGAGAGCCCGGCGTGCGCCGGCTGCCACGCGCCGATGGACCCCCTCGGGTTCGCCCTCGAGAACTTCGACGCCATCGGCCGGTGGCGGACGACGGACGGGCACGAGCCCGTCGACGCGAGCGGGGCCATGCCCACCGGCGACGCCTTCGAGGGCCTGGCGGGGCTGCGGGCGCTGCTCGTGAACGACCCCGAGCCGCTGGTGCGGACGGTCACCGAGAAGCTGCTCGCCTATGCCCTCGGCCGCGGCATCGAGCACTACGACTACCCGACGATTCGGAAGATCGCCCGGGACGCGGCCGGCGTCGACTATCGCTGGTCGGCCGTGGTCCTCGGCATCGTCAACAGTCCCCCGTTCCAGATGCGGAGCACAGGCTCATGATCATCACCAGGAAAGCGATTCCCCGCCGCACGGTCCTCCGCGGTATCGGCGCCACGCTGGCCCTGCCCCTGCTGGACGGGATGGTCCCCGCCCTCTCCGCCGTGCGCAACACGGCGGCGCGGGGAATGCGCCGGTTCGGGGTGGTGTACGTGCCGAACGGCATGGCGATGGAGCACTGGACGCCGGCCGCCACCGGCAGGGACTTCGCCTTCTCCCCGATCCTGCAGCCGATGGCCCCGCACCGCGACCGCACGCTGGTGCTGACCGGCCTCAACCCCGGACTCGGCGGCGGCGCCCACGCCGGCGCGTCGACCAAGTTCCTCACCGGCGTGCCCGGCCGGAAGACCGACGGGGCCGAGATCCAGTCCGGCACGTCGATCGATCAGCTCCTCGGGCAGGAGCTCGGCCGCCAGACGCAGCTCTCGTCGCTCGAGCTGGGCCTCGACAGCCGCGACTTCGCGGGCTCGTGCGACGCCGGGTTCAGCTGCGCGTACACCAACACCATCGCGTGGCGGAACCCGACCACCCCCCTGCCGATGGAGAACGACCCCCGGGCCGTCTTCGAGCGCCTCTTCGGCGACAGCGGCAGCACCGACCCCGCGGTCCGGCGGACCCGGCTCGACGAGGACCGCAGCATCCTCGACTCGGTGACGCAGAAGGCCGCCGACCTCGAGCGCGGGCTCGGCCCCGATGACCGCCAGAAGCTCGCGCAGTATCTCGACGCCGTCCGCGACGTCGAGCGGCGCATCCAGAAGGCCGAGGAGCAGAGCAACCGCGACCTGCCCCTGGTGCAGCAGCCGGCCGGCGTGCCCGCGACCTTCCAGGAGCACATGCGGCTGATGTTCGACCTGCAGCTCCTCGCCTGGCAGACCGACCTCACGCGGGTGACCAGCTTCATGGTCGGCCGCGAGATCAGCGGCCGGACCTATCCCGAGATCGGGATCCCCGACGCCCACCACCCGCTGTCGCACCACCTCGACGACCCGGCGAAGATTGCCACAATGGCGAAGATCAACACCTACCACGTGTCGCTGTTCGCCGAGTTCGTCGACCGGCTGCGGTCGACCCCCGACGGCGACGGCTCGCTGCTCGACCACTCGCTGCTGCTCTACGGCGCGGGCATGTCGAACTCGAACGCGCACGCGCCGGTGGACCTGCCAGTCATGCTGGCGGGCGGCGCGGGCGGCGGCCTCGAGGGCGGGCGGCACCTGAAGTACTCCCGGGACACCCCGATGGCCAACCTCCTGGTCGCGATCATGGACACCCTCGGGGCGCCGATGGACCAGGTCGGCAACAGCACCGGCCGGCTCGACGCGCTGTCGCTGGCGTAGGCGCCAGGGCGGCTACCGGGGGCCGGCCGCGCGCCGTATCAGCTCGGACAGGTTGACGAACCGCACGTCGATCCCGCGATAGTTCCGGACGTAAGACGCCTCGGTGTCGAAGGTGACCACAAAGTTGTCGCCGCCGGGATACCGGGCGCGGAAAGCCCGCAGGTTTCGCGGGTCGAATCCGCCGGACCGCCACTTGCATTCAACCGCCGTCGGCGGACCGGCCCGGGGGCCGACGACGAAATCGATCTCGTGCCCGCGCTTGTCCCGCCAATACCGGACCCTACGATCCTGGACGTGCGCAAGGTATTCGTTGAGCACGTAGTGTTCCCACAACGCGCCCCGGTCCTCGTCCCGAAGGTGCTCCCACCCCTTGAACAGGCAGACGAACCCGGTGTCGAATCCGTAGACCTTCGGCGCCGCGACGATCTCCGAAGCGAGGCGAGTGCTGAACGGCCTGACCACGTGGACGACGAACGTGTCTTCGAGCACGCGTAGATAGCTGGCGATAGTGGTCCGGCTGACCTCGCACGACCGGGCGATCCGCGTCGCCTCGAAGACGCCACCGCTCTGGGCGAGCACCAGTTCCACGAACCGCAGGAACGACCAGCGGCGCTCCACACGAAACAGCTCCTGGATGTCTCTGGCCCAGTAGGAGTCGATCCACTCCTGGAACCCTCGCTCCGGTGCCGCGTCGGCGAGAAAGAACGGCGGCAACCCGCCGCACTGGAACCGGTGGTCGATGCCCCGAGCACCGAACTCGTCCTCGTCCCGAGCGATCATCGGTGTCAACCAGAGGTCACGCTTGCGATCGGTGAGGGTGTCGCGGAAGCGCCGCGACGCACCCAGGGACGACGACCCCGTGGCGATGACCTGCGTCTCCGGATGGTAGTCGGCGGCGATCTTGAGCAACTCCGATGAATGGCGCAGGCGATGAATCTCGTCGATCACGATGCGCCCGGCACCGACGTCACGCAGGAACCGCTCGGGATCCGCCAAGGTTCGCCGGCTGCTCGGCCGCTCGCAGTCGAAGTACTCGACGCCGGGCAGGGACTGGCAGAGGCAGGTCTTGCCGGCCCGCCGAACACCCGCAAGCCAGACGACCGACTTCTCGGTCCACAAGCGCTCGACGGCCTGAATCCAGTAGCTGCGACGAACCATATAACATCACCAGCGACAAATGGCGCGACCAAACGCAACTATACCTGCATTTGGTCACACTGGCCACAACCGCACCCCGCTCGACGCCTGTCCTGAACCGTCTCCGGCGAGCTCGCAGGGGATGGTCGTTGCCGAACGCCAGGCGGTCTCGACGACACCGGCATCCGGTTGATGTTAGAGTGCCGGCGGGAAGCGTCGTGTCCGACGCCGCCACGCCATCAACCGCCGGTACGTCCGCGTATCGGTGGAGTTCGAGGGAGCCACAGCATGGAAACCGGGCGCAGGAGGTTCGTCAAGACGGTGGGCGCGGCCGCGGGGGCCCTGCCGGTGGCCGGCGCGGGGCTCGCGTCGGCGGCGACCCAGGGGCCCGGTCGCGCGGGGGGAACCGTGCCGTTCGCGTTTGAATTCCTGGACCCGCGGCGCTACCAGAACGCCCCCGCCAACCGCGCGCAGGAGACCGCGGAGGGGATCGAGGCGTTCGCATTCGACGCCTACGGCACCCTGTTCGATGTCTTCTCGGTAACCGCGCTCTGCGAAGAGCTGTTTCCGGGGAGCGGCGACGCGCTGGCGCAGCGCTGGCGCGCCAAGCAGCTCCAGTACAGCCTGCTGCGCAGCCTCATGGGCCGGCACCGCGACTTCTGGCTGGTCACCGGGGACGCCCTCGTCCACGCCGCCCGGAGCCTCGGACTGGATCTGACCGTGGCGCGGCGCGACCGGCTGATGGAGGCGTACCTCACGCTCGCCGCGTTCCCGGACGTGAGACCGGGGCTCGAGGCGCTGAAGGACCGGGGGGTGCGCTTGGCGATTCTCTCGAACGGCGAGCCGCGGATGCTCGAGGCGGCGGCGCTCAGCGCCGGCATCGACACCCTGCTCGACACCATCATCAGCGTCGAGGACGTCAAGATCTTCAAGGTCAGCCCGCGCGTCTACAACCTGGGACTCGAGCGGCTCGGGGTCGACCGGTCCGCGCTGGGGTTCGTGTCGTCCAACTCGTGGGACATCGCCGGCGCCACCTCGGCCGGGCTGACCACGTTCTGGATTCAGCGCACCGCCGCCGAGCCCCCCGAGGAGCTCGGCTTCGACGCACATCACGTGGTGTCGGCGCTCACCGACCTGGCCCCGCTCGTGGGAGCCTAGCCCCTCGTCGCCTGCGGCTCCGCTTGGCGCCCAACCAACCCTCCAGGAGTCCACACCGTTCTACGGCGCAGACTCCTGGCGTCAACCTTCCGGATCGCTTGCCGGCAGCGCCAGTCCGATCAGCTCGGGCACGCGCCCGCCGCCGACGGTCAGCGCGATGTACTGCCGCCCACCCGACAGGTAGGTCATCGGCGTACCGATGACGCCGCCCGGCAGATCGACGGACGCTATCTCCTCGCCCGTCATCTTGTCGAAGGCGACCAGGCGCGGGCCGTCGCCGGCGCCGCCCGTGGTCAGCGCGTAGATCAGCAGCGTCTTCGTCAGCACGGGGCCGACGCGTCCGCTGTCGCCGCCGAGAGGCGGCAGGTCGAGGTGGCGCAGCATGGGGAGGTTGCGGATCCGGTCGCCGTTGCCCATCGGCCGCATCCACAGGTGCTCTCCCGTGTTCATGTCGATGGCCGTCATCCGCGAGTAGGGCGGCTTGAACAGGGGCAGGCCCTGCGGGAGCTGCGGGCGGCGGGCCAGCGCGCCGCGCGCTTCGAGCACCGCCAGGGTGGTGTCCTCGCCCGCCTCGGGGTCGCGGAAGTGCTTGACGGTGTAGCGGTTGCCCGACGGCACGTACAGGATGCCGGTCTCGGGATCGACGGCGGCGCCGCCCCAGCTTCCGGCGCTGAACCCGGGCCGCACGATGGTGCCCCGTCGGCTGTGCGGCGTATACAGGGGGCCGATCCGGTACGGCGCGACCGCCTCGATCGCCATTTGGCGTATCTCGGGCGTGAAGTCGACGAGGTCGTCGATCGCCACCCCCTGGTCGTCGAACGGCGCCGGCCGGGTTGGAAACGGCTGGGTCGGCCACGGCACTTCACCCTCGATGTCGGTGTCGGTCGGCACCGGGCGCTCCTCGATCGGCCAGACCGGCTCGCCGGTCACCCGGTCGAAGACGAACGTGAAGCCCTGCTTGGTGATCTGCGCCACCGCCTTGATCGGCCGGCCGTCCACCGTGATGTCGATCAGGTTCGGGGCGGCCGGCAGGTCGTAGTCCCAGAGTCCATGGTGGACCATCTGGAAGTGCCAGACCCGCTCGCCGGTCTCGAGGTCCAGGGCGACGAGGCTCTCGGCGAACAGGTTGGCGCCGGGGCGGTGGCCGCCGAAGTAGTCGGGCGCGGCCGTGTTCAGCGGCAGGTAGATGTAGCCGAGCTCGGGGTCGATGCTCATCATCGACCAGACGCCCACCTTGCCGGTCTCGCGCCAGGAATCGCCGCCCCAGGTGTCGTTGCCGAACTCGTCGCCCTGCGGAATCGTGTGGAACGTCCAGCGGGTCCGGCCGCTGCGCGCGTCGAAGCCGCGCATCCAGCCGGGCGGCATCTCCCTGCGGTTGTTGTAGCTGGAGATGGACATCGGCGTCACGACGGTATCGCCGAACACGATGGGCGGGGACTGGACCGAGTAGAGCAGCGCGTTCAACCAGTCGCGCTCGCCGCGCGTGGCGCGAGGGATGTCCTCCATCAGATCGAGCCGGCCGCCGTCGGCGAAGTCGGCGCACGGCCGCCCGGTCCTGGCGTCGACGCAGACGAGGTACCCGTTGCCGGTGCCGAAGAACACCCGCTCGTCGGTCCGGTCCGGGCCGTTCGACCAGTACGCCACGCCGCGTTGGTTCCAGCGGGCGCTCATCGTGGTGGTGCCTTCCTCGTAGCTCTTGGGGTTGAAGACCCACAGCGTCTCGCCCGTCCGCGCGTCGACCGCGGCGGCCGCCGACGTCGGCATGTTGATGAAGAGCCGGTCGCCGACCATCAGGGGGGTGGCCTTGAGGTTGGTGAGGGTGGGGGGCTGGCCGTCGCGCCACCGCTCCGGATCGCGGCGGTTCAGCTCGTCGAAGATCAGCCGCGAGTCGGCGCGCCATTCCGAGCCGTCCGGCATGGTCAGGCTCAGCACGGCGTCTGCCGACTGCCAGCGCCACGCGATCTCGAGGTCTGCGAAATTCTCGCGGTCGATCTGATCCAGGGGCGAGTACTTGGTGCTGCCGAGGTCGCCCCCGTAGGTCCGCCATTCGCCGTTTGCGGGCGCACCGTACTGCGCCGCCGCGGGACTGGCCACGGCCAGCGCGACCATCAGGCCGACTGCCAACCGACCGACGCCGCGAGCAGGGTTGGACGTTCGCTGCATGGATCCTCCGGCCAGGCGTGCTTCGTGGCGCGTGCAGCGCCCGTCACGCCCGGCTGTCGGGTAGGATAGCAGCGACTGTCTCCGTTGCGGGGCGAAGCCGGCCGGTTGCGATGGGCTCGGCAGCCGCGATACACTTCCGCCCGCGGTGGCGGGGAGCGGCATTCTACCCGGGGTGGGGCCGAGCAAAAAATGGGTCTTTTCGTGCACGCGCTGGCGCTTTTGGCGATGTTCGCATGGGGCTTGTTCGTAGGGCATTCCGCGACGGTTTTGTGGCGGAAAGACACCGGCCGGCCCTTCGGCCGTGGTCAGGGTGGGCGCGGCGCCGCGATCGTCTTGTCTTTACAGATGGCGGGCTCTGGTTTGGATTCATCACCGCGATCGTCTTGTCTTTACTGATGGCGGGGACGTGGTTTGGATTCATCACCGTTCCCGAGGACCCGGACCCGCCGGACTGGTCTCCCTTGGTGGTGGCACCGGTGGTGGTGTTCGGGTACATCTGTGGCATCGTGTGGGAGAAACGGCGCGGCGGGGGGACCAGCGGAGCCCGCTGACCGAGGGGACCTGGTCGACGTCGACGCCTGGACTTCGAGCAAGCCGGTCCACCTCGCTCCGCCGCGGCCTACCGACCAGTTCTCGATCGTCGCAGACCTGATGCCGGTTGCCGGCTCTGCCGCTGGCCGGCGCGATCGCCCGCGACGTCGCCGCGGCGCTGGGGGTCTCGCCGCCGGCGGGCACGCCAAGCGCTCACCACACTCAGCGTCAGGCACCACTTCGCGGAACCGGCTGGCGTGCAAGGCTGACGCGTGTCGTTCGTCGAATCGGATGCCGTCGCAGGCGTGGGGCCCGTAACCCGTTGCCACCGGCCGCGACAGTGGAATGGGAGCAATGAAACAGAACTCGATACGTTTGATGGTGGCGGGCTGTTGCGTGTGGGCGATCGTTGTCGCGGAGCGGGGAGCGGCGGATGCGGCCGAGCGGACCGCCGCGGGCGGCGAACCGGTCGTCGCCGCCGTCTCGGGTACGAGTCAGACCGACGACGGAATCGCCCTGGTGCAAATCGACGCAGGCGACTTCACGTTCGACGTGCGGACGGCCGGACCGGCCGACGGCGAGGTCGTGCTCCTCCTCCACGGGTTTCCCCAGACGTCCTACGAATGGCGGCATCAGCTGCGCGCCCTCGGCGAGGCGGGGTTCCGCGCGGTGGCGCCCGACCAACGCGGCTACTCGCCCGGGGCGCGGCCGTCACGGGTCGAGGACTACGCGCTGCCGCTTCTCGTCGGGGACGTCCTCGGACTCGCCGACGCCATCGGCGCCGAGCGGTTCCACGTCGTGGGTCACGACTGGGGGGCGGTGGTGGCGTGGGCGGTGGCGATCGCCGCGCGGGACCGCGTCATCACCGCGAACCCGGTGTCGGTTCCCCACCCGGACGCGTTCACGCGGGTCCTGAACGACCCGACGTCGTGTCAGGTCGCCGCGTCGTCCTACTTCGACCTGTTCGTGCAGCCCGACTCCGAAGACGCCTTCCTCGCCAACGACTACGCGCTGCTGCGCGGCATCTTCGCGGGTATCGACGCCGAGGCGGTCGGCGAGTACGTGCGGGTCCTCGGGTCGAAGCCGGCCCTCGGCGCCGCCCTGAACTGGTACCGCGCGAACATCGGCAACCGAAACCTGCAGGGCCCGGCCCTCGGCGCCGTCCAGGTGCCGACCATGTTCACCTGGAGCGACGGCGACACCGCGCTGTGCATCGACGGCGCCCTCCTCACCGAGGAGTACGTCGAGGGTCCGTACCGCTTCGAGGTCCTGGAAGGCATCACCCACTGGATTCCCGACCTCGCGCCCGACGCGATGACCGCGCTGCTCGTCGACCATCTGACCCAGTACTCGGATCGCTGACCCCAGCCTCGGTCACACCTTCAGGTGGGTATCGCCCCCGGCACCCGGGCACCCGCGATGGCGTCCGCGTTGACGCGCGAGTGCATGCGCATTACGATCTTGCCGGTTCTGTAATCTGGTAAGGCGACGACGTGAATACTGCAACTGCAAAGGTCACCAGCAAGGGTCAGATCACGATCCCGAAACAGGTCCGGAAACTGATGGCTATCGAGACGGGTGACTGCTTGGCGTTCGAGCTTGAAGAGGACGGCCGCTTGCGGGTCAGCCGGGTCCGGAACCAGCCGCGTCCCCTCCGGGGCCTGCTCTCGGAGTACGTCGAGGGCGATCCGGTGGATGGCGAACACGTTCGCGCGGCGCTTCGCCGCCGCGCGGCGGCGAAATACGCGGTCCGGTGATTGCCTTCGACACCAACGTCCTGCTGCGCCTGTTGTTGAACGACGAGCCACGGCAGGCCCGGCAGGCACAGGCCATGGTCGACCGTGCCGTCTCCAGGTCCGATCAGGTGCTGCTGCCGGATATCGTCCTGTGTGAGCTGGAATGGGTGCTGGGCGCCGTCTACGGCGTACCGAAGCCCGAGATCGTCCGGACCCTGCGGCGTTTGCTGGACACGGAGGTCTTCGCGTTCCTGGACCGTAGCGCCGTCGCGGGAGCGCTGCGCGACTACGAGGGAGGCGGCGGGGACTTTTCCGACTACCTGATCGGCGCTACCGCCGCGCGGGCGGGCGCCGCCACGACGTACACCTTCGACCGCGCCCTGCGGCGCACCGGCGGATTCGATCGGCCCGGGTAGACCCGACCGAATCCATGCGGCGGCCGATCAGGCGTCTGCGCCGCAGGAACGGCGCAGACGCCTGAAAGACTGGTTGGGCGGCCGCCGGGCGGCCGACTCCCGGCGCTACCGCCGCTCGGTCGGGTCCCGGCCGTCGAGCGGGGCGCCGGTGCCGGACGATCCCGCGAACAGCCGGCGGCCGTCGGGGAACGTCACATCACGGCCGTTGGCCCGAAAGGCGCCGTCGATGGCCTGATACCCCTCCACCATCACGTCGATGCCGGGCGTCACGGAGTTCTTCGACCATCCGCGGCGTACCAGCGCTCCCGGAGGACCCGCCTCGATCATCCAGTTTTCGACCGTGCCGTCCTCGTTGGTCACCTCGAGGTGCATCCACGCGTGCGGGTTGATCCACTCCATCCGCGTGATCTTGCCCGCAAGCCGGACGGGCTTGTTGGAATCGAACTCCGCCGCGAACGCGTGATGCGCCACGACCTGAGCGGTCGCCGCAATCAGGCCGATTCCGACCACCGCTGCCAGCATGACTCCGTTCTTTCGCATTGCCCCCACCTCATTCCTGGAATGTGCCGCCGGATTGTCCCATCTACTACTACTGATCGGCTACTACCTGTCGCCGCCCGATTCGGCATCGCGCGCCCGCGCGCCGCTCAGGATGTTGGTCATCCCGTAGTTGCCCTCGTGGCACGCGTACTCGACGAGCTCGTACTGGGTCTCGTCCCGGACGAAGGTGAACATGCCGGTCCAAGGCCGGGTCCACACCTTCGGATCATCGATCGTGAACCGATACTCCAGCGTATCGGGACCGGTCCGCGTGTACCGCTCGGTCATGGTCAACGCGTCGCTCGACCCCTGATACGGCGCCTTGCCGTTGAAGTTGCGGATCTCGACGACCAGCGTGTCGCCGTCCCAGCTCCCCCGCGCATCTCCCAGCCAGGACGTGATGTCGGCCCCGGCGTGCGGACTGCCGTCGGTGGGGATGACGCGGGTCTCGTGAATCATCTCCCGCTGCATCGCGACGTGGTTCGGCCCCTGCACGATCTGGAACCCGTTGTTGTAGACCCCGGGGTTCGGGACGAGGCTGCGGGTGATGCACCGTACCCACGAGCTGAGATCCTCGGGACCCCCGGGTATCGGCCGGCGGGCGGCCCGAGCCGCGGCCAGCAGCCGCTCGCCCTCGGGGGTGCGCGACGGCAGCCGGCCGTCGGGCGGGTCGATGACCATCGCCACCTGCCGCGACGGCGCGGACTTGACGTAGCCGAGGGTGGTGTCGCGCCATTCCGATTCGTAGCCCCAGATGCTGCCGAGGGTCCCGCGCTCGCGCCGTGCCGCCGCCTCCTCGGGGGTCAGCACCGCGACCTCGGCGAGGTCTTCCGGCCGCTCGAGGGGAATGCCGTGCGCGGCGTCGCCGGTCCACACGCCCTGGAAGTCCGGCGCTCCCCACGGGGTGCGGGGCACGGTGT
The DNA here is from genome assembly GCA_965206705.1 of Vicinamibacterales bacterium. GTDB lineage: Bacteria > Acidobacteriota > Vicinamibacteria > Vicinamibacterales > UBA8438 > JAJEEA01. The sequence goes on from CBDBKJ010000006.1 coordinate 1,593,494, forward strand.
ACGGCTGCAGCTCGGTGGTGATGTCGACCGGCGCATCGAACTCGACGTCGACCCCCGCGAACCCTTCCTCGACGAGGGCGAGGTTGACGTTGTCGGGGCCGGCGACGAACGCCCGCCGGGCGGCGGTGCGGCCGCCATCCGGCACCATCGGCTCGGACAGGAACTCGACCCCGCCCGATCGCAGGTCGCCGGCGGCCGCGTCCATCTCCGGCACCGCGAACGCGATGTGGTCGATGGCCCGGCCCGTCGTCCCGGCCGGCTCGCCGTCGGCCTGCATGGCCAGCAGCCACACGTCGCCGAGGCGCAGGCCGTCGATGCGGTCGCGCAGCCGCGCGCTCTCGCCCCCGAAACGCTCCTGATACCAGGCGAGGGTGGCGGCGGGGTCGGTCGCGCTCAGGTGGATGTGGTGAAACCCGAGCGTGTCGCTGTCCTCGACCAGCTCGATGCGGGTGCCCCAGGGGTCGAAGATGAAGCCGTACTTGAACAGCCCCGGCACGTCGCGCAGGGTCGACCCGTCTTCGAACCGCTGCAGCCGCACCCCCGAGCCGCGCACGCCGACGGCCTCGAGATCGGCCATCTTCGCGGTCAGGTCGGGGTAGGAGAACGAGATGTGGTCGATGCCCGTCCGCTGGCTGGTGCCGAGAGCCGGGCTGGAGTCGAAGACCACCTGCGCGCCGCTGCACTCGACGCCGTCGTCACGGTCGGCCAGCGGCTCGCAGTCCAGATAACGCGAGTACCAGCTGATCGCCTCGGTGGCGTTCGACGTCGTCAGGTGCACGTGGTGGTAGTCGGCCGCGAGGGCCGGGGCCGGCAGCAGGAGCGCCGCGACAGCCGCGGCGGACAGCAAGACGTGTCTGGTCCGGTTCATCGTGCGATGCCTCTCTTCGAGCTTCAAGTTCCGACAGCGGGCTGACGGGTCAGCGGGTGGGCACTCTGCGCAGATGCCCGTAAACCAGATCCTCCGAGAACTCGACGCACTTGTACTCCAGCACCTGCGCGTTCGCTTCGAGACGCCGGTAGAGCGGCATCTCGATGGTCCACGGGCGCGTGAAGACGTTGGGATCCTCGATGGTCGCTTCGTACAGGATGGCGTTCGGCCCCATCGGCGTATAGCGCTCGACGACGTGCAGGCCGTTGCTGGCATAGTTGCCGGCGCGATCGAGCCACGCCTCGCCGTTGAAACCCTGGGCGTCGACGACCAGGGTGTCTCCATCCCACTGCCCATGCGACCGCCCCATCCAGGTGTCGAGGGGCGGCGGCTCGGGGTTCTCCTTGTCCATGTGCACGGTCCGGTTCGCCTCGGCGAACCCGTAGATGAACATGATCTTCTGGTCGCCCTGGAGGATCCGGAATGGATGCGGCAGATAGGTGGCCCGCGGCACGCCCGGCATGAAGCACTTCAGCTCGGGGTCGTCGGTCCACCGGTTCTCGAAGTTCTGCTGCTTCTGGGCGGTCGCGTCCGCGCGATAGGGAATCTCGTTGCCCACGACCACGCCGAAGCCGGGCGGAATCGCTCCGATCGCGCCCATGTCCGGCGGTCCGGCGCTCGCCGGATGGTCCTGAAGGTCCCAGTGCGCCGTACCGATCGCCTGCCAGACCCCGTTCAGATCGGGGTTTCCGTCGAATGCGCGCGGGACATCGGTCTGCGCCGCCGCCGAGCCGGCGGCCAGCAGGAACACCGTCAGCACCGCCCCTGCCCGCGCGCTCTGCCACTTCTTCATCGTCGTCAATCTCCTTGATTCCGCCACTTGCGATACAGTCGATACGGCCGCGTGCGACCGCCCCGCGAGAGGCGGCGCCACGTTTCACATCCTGCCTGGGAAATCCGGTTGCCTGTCACTCCTGTCAGGGGGTGACGGTGATCGTCACGTTCTCGCTCGCGGTCAACGCCCCGTCGCCGGCAATGGCCCGGAGGACGTAGGTGCCGGGCTCGTCGAATGTCGCCTGCACCTGCCACTGCCCGTCCTGGGGCACCTCGGGCAGGATGTAGGGCGGCGACCACGGCGAATACGAATAGACCCGGGTGTCCTGCCAGGATTTCAGTTGGCGGGGGCTGAAGTTCACCTTCGACGCGTCGCCCCGGTAGACGATCCACGAGAACCGCAGCCCGGGCGGGTTGCCCGGCACAATCTGCTGGAGAGCGCGGTAGGCGGGATGCGGCTGGCCCGGCTCGACCGCCGGCGGCCGATAGCTGCCCGACGGGATTCCGTCGTCGCTCATGAACGCGACCAGCGCCAGCGGCTCGCCGGCCCGCACGCGCCGCGGCAAGTCCACCCCCAAGGTCAGCTCGGGCGGCTCGTTCTCCCGCCACTCGTCGCGGACGCGGCCGAAGTTCGAGCCCATCTCCGTCGCGATGGTCTGCGCGTCGAGCAGGTAGTCGGTGCGCAGCGAGCCGTACGCGCGCTCGGTCCGGCCGTTCGTGGTCAGGGTCCACACCACTTCCCCATCGCCGAAGTCGGCCGGCACGTCGACCGTGAAGAGGAACAGGTTGCGGCGGGGATAGAAGTGCGTGGGCTGCCCGCGGTCCGGCCCGACCGGCTCGATGTGGTTGTCCGGCCCGACCGGCACGTCGAGCTCTTCTTCCCAGTTCGAGTTCATGTAGCCGAAGAACAGCTTGTAGGTGCCGTCCTCGTTCTGCCACCACCCCTCGTAGGCCGGGGACACGCTCTGCCCCCGGGAGTAGGTGAAACGGGTCTGTGCGCTCGCCGCCGCTGCCGCCAGGGCCAGCAGCGCGACGAGCGCACCCGAACGGACGAATCGGTTCCCGGTCGCGGTCATGGCTGGTCGTTGCCCTCTTCCACCTGCGCCTGCTGCGACGGGAATTCCGCCATGCACAGCGGGCAGCCGATCAGATGATCGCCGGGCTGCAGGCTCAGCCGTTCACGGCGCTCGGCCATCTCGCGCTCGAACTGCTCGTCGGTCAGCTCGAGCGCCTCGCCGAGGTCGATGAACATGTTGGCCACCGACCGGCGACCGCCGCCCGACCAGTTTCTCGGATCGGCCACGTTGCGATTGGCCAGCGTCGTATCCAGCCAGCCGATGATGTGCACGATCGTCCCCTTCGGCAGCAGCGGGGCGTAGTCGTCATCGAAGATGTACTGCTTGACCCAGTTGTGGTCGTAGCCGACGCAGGCCAGGGTCTCGATGTTGTGCCCCCAGATAGCCTCCAGGCACATGCGCGTGCCCGGCGCGTGCTGGTGCGGCTCGAACGAGACGAGCCGGGTGTGCTGATCGAGCACCCGATAGGCATGCAGCTCCTGCGAGGTCTGGTTCGGCTTGATGTCGATGTCGACGCCGTTCCCGACCAGGGTCCGCGCATGCCGGATCTCGGGCTCGTAGCCCTTCGGGTGCAGCTTGAACGCGAACTTCAGGTGTGCGCTGGTCTCGCGGCCGTTGGCGTGCAGATGCCCCGTCTCGAGCTCGATGGACGAGCCCGCCTTGAGCAGCCGCCCCGCGTTGTCCGGGAAGATGTCGGCGTTCCGCCCGACCTCGTGGACCGGGAACCGGGTGGCGTCGCCGGGCTCCGCCCCTTCGGGGACCACCGAGGCGTAGGTCATGTGGTGGAACACGTAGCGCCCGCCCACCGTGTCGCCGGTCCCGTCCGGCGGGATGTCGTTGAACTCCTTCACTTCGACGGCGGCGACGTAGCGGTCCTCGGTCAGTCCGGTGGGAATGGTGCCGAGGTTGGTCCACTTGTCGGGGGCCGCCGCCGGCACGGTGACGCTCGACGACTCCAGAACGAGATCGGGCTCGCCGATCGACCATTCGTTCTCGTCACCGAATTCGAGAGGCGGCGGCAGGTCGGCGGGGTCGCCGAGCGGCGCGCCGTTGTCGACCCACCGGGCGATCAGCTCGATTTCCTCCTCGCTCAGCGACGAGTCGTTCTTGTAGTGCTGAATCCCGAGGTCGCGCTCGAGGAACCACGGCGGCATGGCGCCGCGCTTGTTGCGCAGGCCGGTCCGGGTCTTGATGGCCCGCGCATAGGGGCGCACGTCGGCATACGTGAGCAGGGACATCGGGGCCACCGACGCGGGCCGGTGACACTGCTGGCAGCTCTGCTGGAGAATCGGCGCGATGTCCCCGGCGAAGGTGACCTCGGTCCCCGACGCCGCCGCAGGATCCGACTGTGCGCTCACGGCGGCCGGGGCCATGAGACCGAAACCGACGACGCCGGCAACCAGAAGTCCCGAAACACGCATGGCGCTCATCGCAGATCTCCTTCGAAAACGGGGGCGACTCGGGTCGACCGCGTGCAGACCCGGCCCAACAGTATCTCTCTACCACGGTTCCGCCTGCAACCGCCGGCTCGGCGGCGAGCGCTCCGCGCATCTGGCACCCCCTACACCAGGTGCGCCGCCACCGCTTCCTCGTCCCATTCGAGCCCGACCCCGGGGGTGTCGGGAATGTGCAGCTGCCCGCCGGTCACCGGGTAGGGCTGCCGCAGTATCGGGTCGGCCCAGCTCTGCCATTCGAGCCAGTGCGCCGTCTCGGTCACCCGCATCACGTGGGCCGCCACCTCCGGGTACAGGTGGGTCGACACCGGCACCCCCGCGGCCCCCGCGATCGCGGCCGCCCGCAGCCAGCCCGTCACCCCGCCGATGCGCATGAAGTCGGGCATGACGTAGTCGCACGCCTGCGCCTGCAGGGCGCGGTAGAGGGCGCGCGGGCCGTAGAAGTTCTCGCCGATCTGGATCGGGGTGTCGAGCTCGGCCGCGAGGCGCCGATAGCCGTCCAGATCGTCGTACACCACCGGCTCTTCGATCCAGGTCAGGCCGCTGCCGTCGAGGGCGTGGCAGCGCTCGAGGGCCTCGGCGAGATCCAGCCCCTGGTTGAAGTCCACCATCAGGTGCATGTCGCCGCCGACGGCGCGCCGCACCGCCTCGAGGGCGGCGAGGTCGTCGCGCAGACGGGTGCGCCCCATGCGCAGCTTCAGGCCCTCGAAGCCGCCCTCCTCGCGCAGCGCGAGCGCCTCGTCGGCCACCGCGTCGGGCTCGTGCAGCCACAGCCCGTTGCTGTTGTAGGCCCGGACCGGGGCGACCGACCCGCCCAGCAGCACGCACAGGGGCTGGCCGGCCGCCTTCGCCAGCGCGTCCCACGCCGCCATGTCCACCCCGGACACGGCAATCGCGGACAGCCCCTCGTAGCCCACGAAGTGGAGCGATTTCCGGCTGGTCGTGTACAGGTCGACGGGAACCACCGGCTGGCCGCGCAGCAGCTCGCCGAGGTCCTGCAGCGCCGGCACGAGGTACCGCATGGCCTTCGGGATGTACGGCTCGAGGTAGCTGCGGCCGACGATTCCTTCCTCCGTCTCGAGATCGATGAGCACGAGCGGCCACTCGGTGATGGTGGCGATGCGGGCGACCACCGGGCGTTCGAGCGGCAGCAGCACGGGGCGCGCGGTCAGGCCGCGGATGGTGAGGCGGGAGTTCGGGGTGTCAGTCATCGACTCTCAGGAGCCGGGTCCGGGGCGCGCACGCCGCTCGGGCCGCCCGGCTCGACGCCGGCCGGCTCAGTAACGGAACAGATAGGACACCTTGCCGAAAAAGGCCCGGTTGGTGCGCTGAAACGCGGTCATCGGGAAGAGCACGCTGTTGATCTTCATCCCGCTCCGGAAACGGTCGTCGTAGCCCAGGAACAGGACGGTGCCCGCGTTGATGCGGTAGGTCATCAACAGGTTGTTGCCGAGCGTCACGTCCCAGGTGTTGTGCTCGAGAATGTGCCGCAGCAGCAGCCGGTCGGTGAACTGGTACGTCGTCCGCCCCCGAAAGATCTTGACGTCGAACACTTCCAGGTCGTTCAGCGGGTTGACGAAGCTGCTGAACACGGTCCTGAGCTCGGTGCGCAGCCGCGACGTCACCTGCACGCGGAAGTTGACGTTCCCCGAGACCGACTGCCCCCGGTACGGGTCGACCTCGTCATAGAGAATGCCGTGGCCCCAGTTGTATCCCCCGAACAGCGACACCAGCCGCGAGCTGATGCCGCTGAAGAACCCGTAGCCGGTCTTCTGGAACTCGACCTCCTGATACCGCTCGAGGTCGTGGTTGACCATCCCCGTGAACGAGATGTTGTTGCGGAACGAGAAGCTGGTCGTGCCCTGGATCTGCTCGTCCTGCAACACCCCGGCGTGGTCGTAGAGCCGCAGGTAGCTGACGGAGGGCCCCCACGTGAGGATCGACGACTCGGGCCACCAGCGATAGCCGACGTTGCCGCTCGCCTGGCGCAGGTTGACGCGCGGGAGGAACCCGGTCAGGGTCTGGAACCCCGGATCGATGTCGCTGTAGGCGGCGCTGTAGGTCAGGTTGCGCCCCTCGCGCGAGAAGTCCGCCTCGAACGCCGGTCCCGACAGCGAGCCCAGCTCCCGGTCGACCGTTTCCGACCCCATCGCCAGGAAGTTCACGCGGTGGTTCCGGCCGAGCCGGAAGCGGCCGTCCACGCCCGCCACCCGGTTGTGGTCCTGCCCGAACTCGCGCGCGGTCATGATGCCGCCCACGTACGACTCGGAGTAGAGGTCGTACCGGGCGCGGCCGATCACCGTCTGCGCCGTCGTGCCGGCCTGCGCATCGTCGACACCGAGCAGGGACCCCGCCGCTTCGTCGTCGGCCACGAGGACGCCGAGGGTAGCCTGGCCGATCTTTCCGGTCAGCTTGCTGCCGACGCGGGGGTCGACGATGGTCCGGGTATGGACGAGGGTGAGCGGGGTCGCGGTCTGGAAGATCTCCTGCCCCTCGAGGAAGAACGGCCGCTGCTCGGCGTAGAAGAGCGCGAATCGCTGATTGGTCTCGACCTGCGGCCGGTCCGATTCGATCTGGGAGAAGTCCGGGTTGACGGTGAAGTCCGCCGTCAGGTTCGGCGTGATCCCGTACTTGACGCCGAGTCCGTAGTCCGCCGTCGGATCGCCGTCGGTGAACACGCCGTCGGCGGTGTCGAGCGACCCGAATCGGAACCCCGTGACCTCCGGCAGGATCTCGAGGTTGCGGCTCGCGGACAGATCCGACAGCCCCTCGAGCTGCCCGAACTGGGTGATCTGCCCCGCCACGCCCCGCGAGATCGGCGACCAGGACTGCGCCTCCGACTTGCCCCGGATGATGCGGGTAATCTGAAATCCCCAGCGGTGGCCGACCCCGGCCGAGCGGGACGGATAGCGGAGGCTCTTGAACGGAATCCGCATCTCGGCGACCCATCCGTCGTCGACGATCCGGCCGGCGGTGTCGAAGAGCGCGTTCCAGGACTGGTCGCCCCGGATGCCGAACTGCCCCGACACGCTGCTGCTGCTGCGCCCCCGCGAGCCGCCGCCACCCCGCGTCGCCGAGGAACTGCCGCTCGACCGCGAGAACCCGGTGCTGCCGTCGGCGTTCACGATCGAGTCGGCCTGCACGCCATAGCCGTTGACCTCGAACTGGTAGGCCCGCTGCTGGTCGAGAAACGGATCGAACAGGACCGACATCCGGTCGTCGCCGCGGATCTCCTCGCGGTCGGCGCGATTGACCCGCATGATGCCGGGGTCGGAGTAGTGGGCATGGAACGCGAAGTACAGATGGTCGCTGTCGTAGGCCATCCAGACCTCGGTCGCTTCCGAGCCGGGCGCGCCTTCCACCGGGGCAATCTGGACGAAATCGGTGACGTGCGTCGCGGTTTCCCAAACCGAATCGTCGAGCCGGCCGTCGATGTCCGGGACATCGAAGGTACGCGTCATCGCCACCGTAGGCCGCCCGACCGGGCTGGGCGCGAATCCGCCGCCCCCGGTCCGCCGCCGAGAGGGCGGGTCGGCGGCCACCGCGTCGCGCGCCCGGCCGGGCCCGGGCAGGGCGAGGGCGCCGGTCACCCCGTTTCCGGATCCCGGCGGCCGGTTCCGCGACAACGGGTCGAGCGCCGCGCCTGCCGCGGCCGGCCCGGCGGCGGAAAGCGACGGCGGCGCCGGTTCGGTCCGCGCGGCCGGGACGAGCGCGGGTTCGGCCGCGGCCGGGCCGGCGGGAGGGAACGACGGCGCGGGTTCGGCCCTCGACGCCGGGGCGAGCGCGGCGGGACGGGCGGGAGGCGGTAGTGCCGGCACACGTTCGGACCGAGGCACCCGGGCGAACGCCACGTCCGGCGGCGCCGATCGGGACGACAGCCAGCCGGCCACGGCGGCGGCGACCCGATCCTGCGTCTCGAACAGATCCTGCCACGTGCCGTCGATCCGCGTATTGAACGCGACGGCGCCGGACGCCACGTCGATTACCCGTGTGGTGATGCGCAGGCGGTCGCCCATCCGCTGCAACGTGCCGTCGACGAGCCAGCTCACGCCCCGGTCGCGGTAGGTGGCCATCGAGCCCGGCGTGGTCGATCCGGCCTCTCCCGATCCGGCGGCTCCCGGCGCGCCGCCGGCTCGGTACCGGTCACGCACCCCCCAGCCCACGACCGCCATCCCCACGTTCTGCAAGTCGGCCGTCACGGTCTCGGCAATTCCCGCCCCGATCCAGTCGTCGGCCGGCTGCCGGCTGACGTTGGTGAACGGGACGACGGCGGCGACGGGCGGTTGCGCCGCGGCCGGAGCAAAGGAGAGGAGCAGTGCCAGGAGTCCCGCGGCGGCAGTGACCGTCCGGGTGGGGGAGCCGGCGGATAAACGGGGTCTCATGCGATGCAAGGGCCCTCGGCCGGCCGCTCGGGGTTCGAAGATCCGGTCGGCATGGATCCCGTTAGTGTAGCAAATCCCGCAGTGCCCGAGGCGCCTCCCCGGACCGGCCGAGACGGGCGGCGTCGCGAGAGGTAAAGTCAACGCGATCGAAAACCTGGGGTCGAGTGTAAAGGTCCTGCTCGTTCATGGAGTCTAAACTCAACGAAGGCGGTTTCCCGGCGCCGGCAGCGGGCTGGGCTCGCGGCCGGCCCTCGGGCCGTGGGTCCCGCAGCCCGTCGAACGGCATCGCCGTGCCTACCCATCCGCCTCCGTCCGGCCCGCCCCTGGTCGCGTTGCTCGGCCCGACCAACACCGGCAAGACCCACCGGGCGGTCGAGCGACTGCTCGAACATCGTACCGGCATGATCGGGCTCCCCCTGCGGCTGCTCGCCCGCGAGGTCTACGACACCTTGAGCGTGCGGGCCGGCGAGCAGGCGGTGGCGCTGGTGACGGGAGAAGAGAAACGGGTGCCGGCCTCCCCGCGCTACTGGGTCTGCACGGTGGAGGCGATGCCCCTCGACCGGACCGTCGACTTCCTTGCCGTCGACGAGATTCAGCTCGCCACCCATCCCGAGCGGGGACACGTCTTCACGGACCGGCTGCTGCACGCCCGAGGCCGGCGCGAGACGTGGTTCCTGGGCTCGAACACCGTGCGGCCCATGGTGACCACGCTGGTCCCGAGCGTCACCGTCCAGAGCCATACCCGGTTGTCGACGCTGCGCCACCGGGGCCGCCTGAAGGTCGGCGCGCTGCCGCCGCGCACCGCCATCGTCGCCTTCTCGATGGCGCGGGTGTACGACCTCGCGGAACGGGTGCGGGCGCGCCGAGGCGGCGCCGCCGTCGTGCTCGGCGCCCTGTCGCCCCGCGCGCGCAACGCCCAGGTCGCCCTGTACCAGAGCGGCGAAGTCGACTTCCTCGTGGCCACCGACGCCATCGGCATGGGGCTGAACCTCGACGTCGACCACGTCGCGTTCGCCGAGCTCACGAAGTTCGACGGCCGCACCAGCCGGAACCTCGATCTGGTCGAGCTGGGCCAGATCGCGGGCCGCGCGGGCCGGCACGTCAACGACGGTACGTTCGGCGTCCTCGCGCCGGTCGAGACCCTGGCCCCGCGTGTGGTCCGGGCCATCGAGAACCACCGTTTTCCCGCCGCCCGGAGCGTGATGTGGCGCAATCGCGAGCTCGATTTCACCAGCCTCGACGCCCTGGTGACCTCGCTGCATCGGCCGCCGCCCCGGCCCGGGCTGCGGCTCGCGACGCGCGGCGCCGACCGGGACGCCCTGAGCAGCCTGGCCCTCGACCCCGAGGTCCGCGACCGCGCCGGGGCCGAGCCCGGCGTGCGGCTGCTGTGGGACGTCTGCCAGATTCCGGACTACCGGCAGCTCGTCCTCGAGGATCACGTGGCGCTGCTCGGCGACGTCTTTCGCCAGCTGACGGCATCGCCGGGCCGACTCTCCGCGGACTGGATGGCGGACCGCATCGGCCGCCTCGATCAGACCGGCGGCGACGTGGACGATCTGCTGATGCGGCTCGCGTTCATCCGCACCTGGACGTACATCGCCCACCGCCCCGCCTGGGTCGTCGATCCCGGTCATTGGCAGGAGCGCACCCGGGCCATCGAGAACCGGTTGAGCGACGCGCTGCACGAGCGGCTGGTCGATCGATTCGTGGATCCGCGGCGAAACGCCTCCCGGGCCGTCCGCCCGAGCGACGACGACGAGCGGCTGCGCGACGCCGGTCCGTTCGCGGTCCTCGCCCGCCTCGTGAACACCCCGGCCACGCCGTCGCCGCAGCCCGCGAACTGGCTCGAGCAGCTCATCGACGCGCCGCACGAGGGTATCGGGATCGACCCGGCGGCGCGCATCCGGTTCGCCGGACAGCTCGTCGGGCGGCTGGTCCGGGGCGCCGATCTCCTCCGCCCGAACGTGGTGCTGGCCGACGGCGCGACCGCTTCGCGCGGCCTCCGGCACCGGGTCGAACGGCGCCTCGTGGCGGCGGCCCGCGACCTCGCCGGCGAGGTCCTCGCGCCGTTGCGGACCGACCGGCTCGGGGATCTCGGGGCCGCGGCGCGCGGCGTGATCTACCAGCTCGAGCAGGGTCTGGGCACCATTCTCGCCCGCGACGCACGGGCGCAGCTGCAGGCGTTGACCCCGGCCGAGCGCCGGCGCCTCGAACAGGCGGGCATCTGTCTGGGACTGCACGTGGTCTATCTGCGGGCGGCGCTGAAGCCGGCGCTGGTCGCGCGCCGGGCGGCGCTGGCGGCGGCGTTCTGGGGCGCCGAGGCGGAGACGATCCACCCCGCGGCCTCCGCCGTGTCGATGCCGGCGCAGCCGGATCGGCCGGGCGGCCTGTACGCGGCGATCGGCTTCCCGCTGGCCGGGGGGCGCGCCGTCCGCGCCGACGTCCTGGAACGCCTCGTCCGCGAGCTCCGGCGCCTCGCCCGGCACGGCCCGTTCGCCCCGGACGAGCCCGTGCGACGGCGGCTGTGCTGTCCTCTCGCCGACGTCCGGCCGGTGGTCGAGGCCCTCGGCTATCGGGACGCCGGCGACGGCCTCGTGGTTCGCCCGCGTCCCCGCCGGCGCCGCCCGCCGGCGGCCTGAGCGCCCGCTGCCGCGGCATTCGACCCCAGCCGCCGCGCAGGACGTTCACCCCAAGAGCCCGAGGTGACCTCTTCAGTTCCTCGACGAACGGCTGCGACCGCGCTTCGAGTGGGCCTGACGGTCCGCGTTTCGACGGAGACCGGTGAGGCGCCCGCGCGGCAAGGCGGGACGAGGGCCCCTCAGCGCCCGCCGGTCCCCTCGTGCATCCGCACCCGGACGGCTCCCCGGTCGGCCTCGATCCGCAGCACCGGGCCGCCGCCGTTGACGTCCCCGCGACGGACACCATCGCGCGACTCGAACGTTCCCGGCAGGTCGAGCGACACGCCGGACCGGCGGGTCGTGGCGGCCTCGAGGGTCACCGCCCGGCCGGCCGCGAGCTCGATGTCGAGGTCACCCCGGTCCATCTCGACCGCGGAGTCGTTCTCGATCGCCAGGTCGCGCAGCGTCACGCTCGTCCGGTCGGCGTCGAGCTGAAGATCTCCCCGCACCCCGTCCAGCACGACCTGCCGGCCGCGATCGAGATCGATCGCGATCGATCCGGCGAGGTCGCTCGCCTGAAGAGTTCCGCGATCGAGCTGGAGCGTCACCGTCCCCGCGAGATCACGGGCATCGAGGTCGCTCCGGTCGAAGTCGAGCAGCAGCCGCCCCTCGAATCCCTCGATGGTCGTCTCGGAGCGGTCGATCTCGAGGTCCAGATCGAGCTGTCTGGGGACGCGGATCTCGTAGTGCACACGCGGCACCCGCCGCTCCCGGAGCAGCCGCCCCCGCCGCGGCACCCCGCTGTAGTCGGTTCGGATACGTACCGAGCGGCGGTTGCCGCGCACCTCGATGGCCGTGCCCTCGACGGCCTGCTGCGCATAGTCGGCATCGACGCCCGCCGGCGGCTCGATGCGCGCGAGAATCTCGGCCTCCGGGCGATCCCACGACGTCAGCCGCACGCTCCCCCGCTCGGCCTCGAGCGCAAGCCGGCTGCCGGGCTGGAACTCGATGGTCTGCTCGAAGGTCCGGTCCTGGGCGGCGGCAGTCGCGACGGACGCCGCGACCAGTCCGGCCACCAGAAGCACTCGATACGCCTGCGGCATGGTCTCCTCCCGAGGAGCCGTGGCGAAAGGCCCCGCTGTATTCGACGGCCGTTTCACCACGGGCTCTCATCTGCCTTCACCGAAATCAGGTCTCCGGGAGATTATATGAACCGATCATGTCTACGACCGCCTGCACCCCCGTGTTCCCGGCCCACACCCAGCCGCCCGTGACGAAAGGCTCCGCTGCATTCGGTGCAACGCGGGGTTTCACCACGGGCTGCCAGGGCGGGCAATCGACCCGGCGGCGACGCGGGTCCGCCGTCTGGCTGGTCCTCACGGCGCTGGCGTTGCAGAGCATCGGCCTGACCGCGACCGGCGAGGCCCGGCCCCGAGCCCAGGACCAGGCTCGGCCGGCCCCGAACCTTGCGCCGGCCGAGCCGTCCGGACCGCGGGAACCCGGCGACGGGCTGCGGGTCTGGCTCGTGACGGCCGGTCCCGGCGACGCGGTCTGGGAGCACTACGGCCACAACGCCCTCCGGGTGCTGGACACCCGCACCGGCCGCGACGTCTCCTACAACTGGGGCTTCTTCGACTTCCGGCAGGAAGACTTCATTGCGCGCTTCCTGCAGGGCAGCATGCTCTACATGGTGGCGGGAATGCGGACAGACGTCATGCTCGACCAGTACCGGGAGGCCGACCGCGAGGTGGTCCTCCAGGAGCTGGACCTCACCCCGGCCGAGAAGGCGACCCTGCGCGACGCGGCCGACGAGAACGCCCTGCCGCGCAACCGCGATTTCACCTATCAGTACTTCCTCGACAACTGCTCGACGCGGGTCCGGGACCTGCTCGACCGGGTGCTCGGCGGCGCCCTGCGGCACGCGTTCGAGGCGAGCGCGACGGGCCTCAGTTACCGGCACCACGCGCGGCGGCTCACGCAGGTCGACCCACTCGTCTACACCGGCACGAACCTGCTGCTCGGCACCCTGGCCGACCAGCCCATCTCGGCGTGGGAAGAGCTGTTCCTGCCCCTCGCCCTGCGAGACCGGATCCGGTCGGTCCGCATCACGCGCGACGGTGAGACCCGGCCGCTCGTGCGCGCCGAGGAGGTCCTGGCCTCGTCCACGCGTCCCCCCGAGCCGGCGGAGCCGCCGGCCCGGCTCGGCCGCTATCTGGCCCTCGGCCTCCTTCTCGGGGTCGTTTTCGGAGCAGGAGCAAGCCCCCGGGTCCGGGCCTCGACCGGGCTGCGCCGAAGCGCCCTCGCGCTCGCCGCCGGGTGGTCGCTGCTGGCCGGCGGGGTGGGCACCATCCTGGTCCTGACGCTGGCGACGGACCACGTGTTCATCTGGTGGAACGAGAACCTCTTCCTCTTCCATCCGCTGGCCCTCGGCCTCGGCGTCCTGCTGCCGCTGTCGACCCGCAGCGAGGCTTGGCACAGGCGCGCCCGCGCCCTCGCCGTCGCCGTCGCCGTGCTCGCGCTCGCCGGCCTCCTCTGGCAGATCGCACCGGCCTCGACCCAGCAGAACGCGATGTTCTTCGCGCTGGCCGTACCACCCCACCTGGGCATCGCCTGGAGCCTCTGCCGCGGCCGCGCCGGCGCCGAGACAGACCGGACCGACGGCCCTGTCTGACCACGACGAAGCACTTCACCGTCGAGGACCGCGAGACCCGCGCGGCCGAGATCTCTCAGTGCAGTAAAATGCCAATAATCCAGTCACCCGGGAACGACGATGCCGTCATCATCGCCAGCAGAACAACCGGCGGCGACTATCCGCTGCCACGCCTGGACAGCCCATGAAGACACTCTTGGACAGCGTCTCGGTTCTGCGGCATTTGTCGCTCCGGATCGGTTCGCCGGCAGCTGTCTGCGCCTGGCACTGCATCGTTGGGCCGGCCTTGTGCGTCGCCGCTGCCCAACAGACCAGCCTGACAGACCCGGTCAGATCAGCCGTCGTAACGGCCGTCACCTCAGAGATTGTCATCGATGGCTCGCTCGACGAGGCGCCGTGGCAACAGGCACCGAAGATTGGCGATCTGGTCCAGAGAATCCCGGTGGCCGGCGCCGTGCCCACGGAGAGGACCGAAGTCACGCTGCTCTACGACGAGGACAACCTCTATATCGGCGTCATGTCCTACGACACAGAGCCCCGCGGGGTGCTGGCGTCGCAGATGGCGCGGGATGCGAGCCTGAACGCCGATGACCGGCTGGGCATCGTGCTCGACACGTTCCGCGACCAGACCAACGCCTTCCACTTTGCAACCAATCCGGCCGGCGCCATGGTCGACGGTCTGGTATTTGCGAACGGTGAGACGAATGACGACTGGGACGGCATCTGGATCGTGCGAACCGAGCGAACGAACGAAGGGTGGAGCGCGGAATTTGCCATCCCATTCAAGACCCTGAGCTTCCCACCGGGTGAGACCGTCTGGGGCTTCAACATCACTCGTACCATTCAACGAAAACTGGAGGAGAACCGCTGGACGGGGGCACGTTTTCAAACCCAGTTCTTCCAGATCTCCGAAGCAGGTGAAATCACGAATCTCGAAGGCCTGGCCCAGGGTATCGGCCTCGATGTCCGACCTTTCATGGCGCGGCGTTGGCCGCGTCCGGACACCGGCGGCGATACAGTCGTCGGAAAGCCGGGACTGGACCTGTTCTACAACATCACCCCGAATCTCAAACTGTCCGTCACCGCAAACACCGACTTCGGTGAAACGGAAGTGGATGCGCGGCAGATCAACCTCACGCGTTTCTCCATATTCTTTCCCGAGAAACGGTCGTTCTTCCTGCAGGATGCCGGCGTCTTCAACTTCGCCACGACCGGGATCGATCCTCCGGGCGGCATTCCTGGTACCGGAGCCGAAGTCTTTCCGTTCTTCAGCCGGAAGATCGGCCTGCTCGAGGGGCAGGAGGTGCCGCTCGACTACGGCGCCAAACTGACTGGGAGAGTTGGCCGAACTGAAGTTGGCATGCTCGACGTGCGCACCCGCGACGTCTCGAACGCGGACGCCGACAACTTGTTGGTCGGGCGCGTCAAGCAGAATTTCCTGGAGCAGTCGTACGTCGGCGCCATTCTCACGAGCGGCAATCCCGCTTCCGCTTTGTCAAGCAGCACCGTGGGAGCGGACGTACGCCTCGCCACTTCTGATTTCCTCGGCAGCAATCGAAACGTGGTGTTCAACGCCTACGGCCTCACGAGCAACAATGAAGGCGTTTCCGAAGAGAACCAGTCTTATGGCTTCGGGGCGCAGTATCCCAACGACAAGTTCGCGGCTCAGATTCTCTGGCGGGAGATTCAGGAAAACTTCGATCCGGCGATCGGTTTCGTTCAGCGCAGCAATGTGCGGATGCTTCGGATTGCCGGCAGCTTCAACCCGCGCCCCAGGCCGTCGACGGGCATTCAGCAGATGTTTCATGACGTCTTCTACACGCGCTTCACCCGACTCGACAACGGATTGGTCGAGAGCTGGAACGTTTACGCCACTCTGGCCGATTGGCACCTGAACTCCGGGGATTCCCTGCACAGCTTGTTCGACCTGAACCCGACCTACGAGCGCCTGTTCGAGCCGTTCGAGATTTCCCCCGGAGTTGTGCTTCCCGCGGGCGAGTACCGCTTCACGCCCTGGCGGATCTTTTTCACCTCGGCGCAAAAACGACGAATTCAGGGCAGCATCGGTGTCTCGTTCGGCAACTACTGGTCGGGCACCGCGCAAACGATCCAGACGGGCCTCAGTTACAAGCTCCCTCCCTACTTTTCGATCAGCGTCAATACCAACCAGACGTTCGCCACCTTGCCGGAAGGCAATTTCATCGCCCGAATCTACAGCTCACAGGTGAACTATGCGGCTTCACCCTTCCTGTCGTTCTCCAACCTGATCCAGTTCGACAACCGTTCCGGAAATCTCGGCCTCCAGAGCCGCGTGCACTGGACTATAGAGCCGGGAAACGACATTTTCCTCGTATTCGGCCAGGGCTGGGTGCAAGACCTCGAGCGAGGCTACGACTTCAGGAGGCAGGACTCGAGGCTGGCCACGAAACTCCAATACACGTTCCGCTTCTAAGGAGGCGGGCGTCGTTCGAGGCGACGCTTCGCGCCCGACTCGACGCCGGCGGCACATGCGAATACCCCAGCCGTCCGGGTCGAGGTGCGTCCGCCGGTCCCGACCGCGCCGGTGGTCCACATACCCCGCCCGGACCTGTCGCAGTACGAGCGCTGTTGACCGGAGGTCTGCACGGATGACGCCCGCGAGCACGGCGACGACCACGCTGTTGAAGCAGTTCGGTCCGACGACGGAGGCCGAGAAGCTCGTCCCACGACTGACGCAGGCCGGCCAACACGACGCGCTGACGGTGCCTTCTCCGACGTGGCGTGCTAAGCTCTTCAGAGCGCTTCCGTCGGCCTTCGACCCGTTTGGCCGGGCAGAACCCGCTGGCAGAGTTCGACGAATCCTCGTAAGTTATTGATTCCAAACGGTGTGGGCCGCTAGCTCAACTGGTAGAGCAGCAGACTCTTAATCTGCGGGTTTGGGGTTCGAGTCCCCGGCGGCTCACCAAAACATCTCCAATAACATCAATGATTTACGGAGATCCGGGTCGGATGGTCGGCCCAGGGCAGGATCGGGCTGTGTCACCACTGTGTCACCACGCCGCGGGTCACGTGGCCCGTGCCACCGCTACCGCGGATCCAACCGCGTAGGCGGCGAAGGTTGGCCGGCGGCCGCGTCCGGCAGCCGCACGCCCATCGACTCGGCCGTGCGGGCGGCCTCACGCGCCGCCTCGCGCAGTCGGCACCTGCGGGCCACCGCACGCGTCGACTGGTCGCTTCCTACACCGGGCGCGTTCCTTCGCGCCCGGGTCGGCAAGCGCGGGGCAGCTGCGGCACAACCCGGCGGCGTCGAGGGCTGCCCGCATCCTGCTGGCCGGTATGCGCCATTCCCGAGCGTCGAGGTCGATCTCGCCCGAACTCGCGCCACTCGCCTCACCGGACCGGCACGCGGTCAGCACCACGACGACGGAGGCACGCCGCACCGACAGACCCGCGGTGGCGCGGCGTCAAGACGGCCAACTGGACCGGGTCGATGGTGAGATACGCGTCGCCGTGTTCGGCGATCGACGTGTCGACCCGATCGGCCGGGAAGACGTACTTCGCGTGCTGAACCGATCCGGTCGTCGAGCACGCTCTCGGGGTCAAGGTCCGGGGGCGCGTCCGCGCCGTCTTGTCGAGGTGTCAGGGGCACGGCTACGTGGACTACAACGCGGCCGGCGAGGGCATCCAGGGAGCGCTGCCGAAGATGGCGGCTGTCACGGCTCAACACCGGACGCTTCGACTACCGAGGGGTCCCGGACTGTCTCGACACCATCGAGGCGTCGACGGCGCCCGGTTCGCCTCGAACGTTCGTGCAGCGGCCTGCTCAGGTTGAAACCTAATACAAGAACTAAGTTTTATAATTTTCAGCTACTTAGAGAGTTTACGGCCAAGCTGTATCCCACGCTATAGCTCACAGCCGGCGAACCTCAGTCAGACTCCTCAACGTCCTGCGAAAGACCGATATACTGCAGCCCGCCACCCCGTCACCAGCACAGCAGGGACACCGAAGACTCGCCTCCTGCGGCTACGTGACGGCGCCCCCCGAGATGCATCGAAGCCATCCTACTATCGCTCCTCAGGATGTGGCAAGAGTCGCACGGAGCGGCTAGCCGGCAGCCAAGGGTGGAGCGCGGCAATCGCGCGTTCCAACCCAATCGGCCCTCCTCATGTCCGCCTCACCCTCGCGGCGCGCCGGTCGAGACAGTCGCGGCACCGGTTCCCCGGCCACGCGACAGGTGCGAGCAGCCGGTCCCGATAGACCGGCGGCCGCGAGGCCCGCCCATCCGCAGCTGCGCATTCCGGCCCAAGTGGATCGCTGATTTCGGCGGAAGGGGATCAGCGATTTCGGTCGAAGTGGATCACTTCCGGCCGAAGTGGACCACCTTCGGAGGAGGGGGTCACCCGTGAGAGCTCGTCGGTAGCCTGGCCGCGTCATATCGTCCGTCGCCGCGTCCTCGACGATCAGCTCGACCGCCCGGCCCTACGGCGCCGCCGAACGCCCGCTACATCCTGGCGCGGTGGAAGCTGTGCCGTGTCAACATCTTCTGTGGCCTTCCTCCTTATGTGGTGTGCGAGCGACTGATCAAGGATCAGTCGATGAAGCGGGTGATCCCGGGGCCACATAAGGTGCGGCGTCTACAACGCGTGCAGGAACGCCATGAGCCCTGTGTCCTCGCGCCAACGCCTCGCCGGTTTGTCCTCTTGCACCTCACAGAGCGCGAGTGCTTTGGCCTTCATCTCAAGGTCGACCTCTGCATAGATGTTCGTGGTGGCGAGCGACACATGACCCAGCCATGCGCGAATCGTGTTGATGTCGACGCCGGCCCGCAGCAAGTGCGTCGCCGTGGTATGTCGAATCGCGTGAGGACTGATCCGTTTGGCAGCCAACGACGGGACCTGCACGCGGAGGCGGCGCACATGGCGCGTGACGAGGGTGTGAATCCCGAATCGCGTCAGGGGCTGCTTACAGCGATTGAGAAACACGCGTTCCGTTCGAGCGCGACCGTGGGTCAGAGCACGCAGTTCCGTGACGGTCCGCGACCAGAGGGGACAGTGGCGGATCTTGTTCCCCTTGCCTCGGATTCTGACCGACGCATACCCGTGGTCGCCGAGCTCGAGATCGCCCACCGTGAGCTGGGCGGCCTCATCCGCGCGCGCGCCCGTGTTGTAGAGAAACAGGAGGACGGCGTGGTCTCGACGACCCTGTGGCGTGCTCCGGTCGGGCGCAGCCAACAGGGCGTCGAGTTCCGGCTTCTCGAGATAGGTCACCGGTGTCTGTGCGCATTTCCGGAAGGGGATGTCGCGGATGTGGCCCGACCACTCGATGTGCTCCGGACTGTGTCGGCCGACGAACCGGGCAAAGGCACGAATCGCGGCCAGGCGTTGATTGCAGGTCGCTGGGGAGCAGCCTCGGGTGACGGTGATTGCGTGAAGAAACTGCCGCACCCGATCGGGGCTGAGGTGCTCGACCGCGAGTCGGTCGACTGACACGCGGGCATGGTCACTGGCGAACGGCGCCAGCAGGGCCAGGGTATCGCGGTAACTGCGCTGGGTGTTGCGCGCGAGGTTGCGTTCGTGCACCAGGTGCTCCAACAAGAAGCGGCGGATCCACGGGCCGAGTCGGGTGGTGGTATTACTCATCGTCGTCCTCTACGCTGGCATAGCGTTCAAACCGGACACAGGCGACGCGCAAGAGCTCGGGCGTCATCGTGAGGTACACCTGCGTGGCCGCCACGTTGACATGCCCCAGGTAGGTTGACAGTTGGGGGAGGAGCGTTTGCACGTCAGCGCCGTCGCGGTACCACGTCGTCAGGCGGTTGACAACGAACGCGTGCCGGATGTCGTGCAGCCGCGGCTGGTATCGAGCACCGTCCTGGCGGACCACGCCGGCGCAGTGCCGCAGCCGGGCAAAGGCCCGCCGGAGGGTCGAGCCCCGGAGCGGCGCCCCGTGGCGATCAACGAAGAATGCCGCCGCCTCGTGCTGGGGCGCGCCGTCGGTCTGCCGTCGGTCGGCATAGTGCTGCATCGCCCGGGTGAGGCCAGCCCCAAGGGGCACCAGCCGTGTCTTGTAGAATTTCGTGTCGCGGATGGTCAGCAGCGCTGCGGGGAGATCGACATCGCCCAGTGTGAGTCGCCGTGCTTCTCCGACACGGACTCCCGCGCCGTACAGCAGCAACAAGAGTGCTCGGAAGGTGTGCGGCTCGATGTGCAGGGGCGGTCGCCGATAGTGTGTCGTCGCGTCGAGGAGCCGACCCATCTCAGCGCGCGTGAAGATGTACGGCTCGATCGACGGTGGCGGCTTCGGTATTGTGGCGGGCAACGGTGTCTGCGCCACCCAGTGCCGCGCGACCGCGTAGCGATAGAACCCGCGGAGCGCGGAATACTTCCGATGCCAGTAACGCGTGAGCGGGCCGGTACCGTTCACGAAGGCATGGACGCGGGCGACCGAGATGTCGGCGACATCGACGGTCTCGCCGACGGCGCGACAGAACGTGCCCAGGACACTGGCCGTGGCGCGGAAGTCTGCGCCAGCGGCCTGCCGCAGCGCGACGTACCGATCGATGGCCTCGCGGAGGGTCATACGAGTCCCTCCAGCGAGGTGTCGGCGACACGCCGGAGGTTTTTCAGGTCCACCTTTGCGTAGACCCGCGTGGCAGCCGGCGTCCGATGTCCGAGATACTCGCCGATCTGCCAGAGGGACAGCCCTTGCTGGAGCAGGCGTGTGGCGCACGCATGGCGCAACGCATGGGGGCCGTGATGGCGGAGCGACAGGTCCAACGGCCGTAACCTACGAGTGACGACCTGCCACAGGGCACTGTTTCCCAACGGGCGAATCGGCGCCTTGAGGGACAGAAAGATCTCGCGCTGGGCACACGGGCGCGGCCTGATTCGCAGGTATCGCACGAGCGCATCACCGACAGGTTGGCACAGTGGGTAGTGCTGTATCCGCGGTCGCTGTTTCGACCGTGTGACGCTGATCACCTCCGCGTGCCAATCGATATCGTCGAGACGCAGGGCTCGGTCCCGGATCTGAGCGGGTGCATCACCCCGCGCGTCCGCGCACAGGCGCCGCACCTGGTCCCAGGTGGGTCCGGCGGGCACGTGTTCGCTCGCGTAGACGCGAGGCACCAGTATCCCCGCCGCCAGCCCCGCCGGGCACCACTGCCGCCGTTCGGCGTACCGCACAAACGCCCGAAGCGTGTAGGCATACGTTCGGATCGAGGCGCGTGTGCAACCATCGCGACGGCCCTTCCGGGCAATGGCGTCATCGAGATCCAGTAGTGTGAGATCACGCAAACCACGCCCATCAGCGGAGAAGCGCCCGAGAAACTCCTCCATCGACTTACGTCGCGTGTAGACCGTCAATGGAGCCAGACCTCGTTCAGCGCGCATGTAGTGGGCATACTCCGCGACCAGAGCCGCCCATGGGGCGTCAGCCTTGCGTGGCTCATGCAACCGTCCCAGGAATCGCAGCCATCCCAGCGCGGTCGACGTAAACGCCGCCCGCGCGGGTGCGGCGTCCTTCCGGGCGTGATGCGGCGGCGTGCGAGACACCCATCGATCGGCGGCAGCGTGGACCGCCTCGGGGCAGACCTCGCCGGACGGTCGCAAGTCCATCGTCCGAGTCACCGCGAGCTGATACGCGGCAACCCTCTTCAGCGTGGCGGGCGCTGCACCTTGATCCGCACGGTGGTGGAGATAGCGGAGGCGTTGAGCCGGCATCGGGGCAGCGACATAGCGCTGCACGGTCCGGCGATCGGCGAAGAGACGGTCGAACATGGCTCGAATCTCCTTGAAGAAGGTGAAGGAGATTCGATCATGCCCCCGGGTCCATTTATGTGGCCTGTCGCCCGCAGAAATACCACGGGCGACGGCGGGAACCCGCGCTGCACCACATAAGGAGGAAGGCCACAGAAGATGTTTAATGTGGTGCACCACATTAAACATCGACTACCACGTCGAGGTCGAACGCCACATCCGCAGCGTGCCGTACCAGCTGCATGATGCCGAGACAGAGCCGATACCTCTGCTCGGGGCGCGGGCGGTTCTCCAGGATGCACGCGACGAGCCGGTCCGTCGCCGGTCCGACCTTCTCCGCCCAACGGATCAGCCTCGACGGCGGCCACTCGGCATGTGCGCGGTGGGCGCTGGGCATGTGCTCGGCGACGGCGGACGGCTGTTGCTCGTAGCGCCGCCGGTGCGACGCTGCGCGCTTGCCGCGGTGGCAGACCTCGACCGTATTCGTCGTGTAGCGGACCTCGACCTGCTCCCCGACCAGCTGGGCCGGCGCTACGGAAAACATCCGGCTCAACGACGCCTGCGCTCGCGCCCTGGCCCTCGGCTCCGGCCGCTCCCACACCGCCAGGAACATCCTCACCGCCCGCCACGACCGTCTGCCGTTGAGCCGCCGGCCGAGACGACCCCGACGCCGACCCACGCCAACATCCGTAGCGCCGACTACTACGCCGCGGCCACGACCCAGGAGAACCCGTGCTGATCGAACAGACCCTCGACAAGCTCAACGCCATGAAGCTCGGCGGCATGGACGACGCCCTCCAGCGGCAGCTCCAGACCGACCAAGCCGCCGCCCCCAGCTTCGAGGAGCGGATCCCTCTGCTCGTCGAAACCGAGTGGACGACCCGCGAGCAGCCCGCAGCTCGAACGGCGTTTCCGCGCCGCCGAGCTGCGCTTTCCGACGACGCTCAAGGCCGTGGACTTCGACTGCTCAACGGCCACCAGCTCCTGACGCTGGCGGGCCTCCGCCTGGATTTCCTCGAACGAGCCTGCCACCGCGGCCGCTACGTCCGGATGCCGCGCCTGCTGCACGACCTCGCCGTCGGTCGCGGCCACGGGGCCTTACACCCGGCTCCCTCGCCCGCCTCGCCAAGCTCGACTTGCTCACCATCGACGCCTGGATACTAGCGCCCCTGCGGAACGCCGAACGCCGCCACCTCACCGAGGTCATCCCCGACCGCGCCGAACGCGCCTCGACGTTGATTGCCAGTCAATCGCGGCTCACCGACTGGCACGCGGTCCCGGCGACCCGAACCAAGCCCAGGACTCTGCGACCGCCTGCTCCAATGACGGGCCCACCGTATCGACCTCAAGCGTCGCTCGATGCGACGGACGCACGACGCGCCGAAGACCCGCAACCGGAAAACGACATCACCCTGCCAGACCGTCCCGTGGATCGCACCGGTGCCATGGATGTCAACGGCCATCGAAAGCTGATCATTGTGACCAGCTGGTCATAATGATCCATTTTGAACTGTCCACTGAGCTTGGTGCCCAACCGAGGTCGGCGTCGCGCCGTGCAACGTAGGGGGTACGGTTCGATAGGAGGAACTGACAGTCAGTCATCGG
This sequence comes from Vicinamibacterales bacterium, assembly GCA_965206705.1. Classification (GTDB taxonomy): domain Bacteria; phylum Acidobacteriota; class Vicinamibacteria; order Vicinamibacterales; family UBA8438; genus JAJEEA01. The sequence goes on from CBDBKJ010000006.1 coordinate 1,616,718, forward strand.
CAAGTCTCAACAGCCGGCGGAACTGCCCCCAAATGTTTGTTCGCGTGTCGCTACGCAAACACGGAGTCAGGGCGTGCAGTATAGTCTATATTTCTTGGCGCAATGGTTGTCGCCGTACACGGTACATGGAGGCGCAAACCGTTGGGCAAACGACGACAGGGTGCCGTAACGCATCTTGAAATCTGCTGGATGGTGCGCAATTCCGGGATCAGAGTTAGACGGGGTATCGTGACAGTCGTTACCACGCCAGTCGAACGGGTGCAATCCGTTGTGGAAGTCGATGTCAATCTCTAGGAGCGTGTACGGCGCTGTTTCGTCCCAATATGAAATTTGTATCTTGGGCCAGACACCTGTCCGCCGAACCGTTTCGAGTTCATTGGTCGGCACGGAGGACCACGCGGTGTAGTTGGGATTGTCATCTCCCTTGTCCTCCTCGCACACCGGCAGCAGGATGTGGCTGTACTCGGATGGTACAAACGTCTCCGTCGCAGTTCTTCTTCTATTCGATTTTCCTCCCATGAGACCCAGGATTTCCCGGAGTTCTTGATCAGCGACAACGGTTAGACGAAAGGCATGGACGCCGTTGGGATCGGCTAGTCGTACGCCCCAGATCCCGACCACTGCATAGACAGTATTCGATTACAGGGTCGGCATGGGCTTGAGTCACCTTGAAAATGAAGAAGTGTCGGTTGTCCGTGGGGGCCGCGGGAACGGGCGCGTGTCGAAGCGGCCGTGTGGGCGACACCCGCCTACGCGGGCGGCGGCGGGAGCCTGAAGGCCTCGGGAACGGTGGGCTCGCGGGCGCGCAATATTTCGGCCGTCAGCGTCGGCAGGTCGAGGCGGCGCTGACGGGCGGTACGCACGACGGTCGAGAGCACTTGCTGGGTGTCGGCGCCCTTGCGGGTGCGGTTGCCGCCGCACACCTTGCGGATGACCACCGCGGGGCGGATGGCCTGTTCGGCCCGCCAGTTGGTGGCGTCTATCGAGGGGTCGCGCAGGAAGAGGAACACGGCCGGGAATTCGGCGGCGAGATGCTTGGCGAAGCGCTTGGCGTCCTTCAACGGCGGCGGCGCGTCGATCAGCCGACCGAGCCGGGCCTCGAGCCGGCCGCGGAGCGAGTCGAGACCGTGCCGGGTCAGTTCGCCGTTCCGGCAGCGGTCCCGAAGGTCGAGGCCGGTCTGGAGAACGGCCTTGACCTTCGAGCTCCAGGGGCTGTAGGGGTGCTTCTGCTTCAGTTTCTTGCAACGCTGGAGCAGGTGATTGACGCAACTTTGGTGCAAACCCTTGTAGCGCCGGTACACCCGCCAGCCGTCGCGCACGAGCACGCCGGCGTAGTCGGTCCCGAGCACGGTGGCCGCATCTTTGAACCCGCGGCCGGGGCAAATGGCGTAGACGGTGGTCTCCGGGGTGACGAACGTCAGTGGGGCTTGATGACGCGCCAGCCCGTCGTCGGGCGTGACCACCGGCGCGTTGCGGACCTGCCGGCAGAGTTCCCGGTAGACCGGTGTGGCGTCGCGGGCGGTTCGATTCGGTGACCTCCAGACCGAACCTCGTTGGCCAGCGGCACGCCCATCTCGGTGTTCGACGACGAGCGAGGCGAGTCCGGGGCCGAGCTGCACCGCGGCCGCGCCAAGGGCGTCGGATGTCTGGAGACGATGGCGCCCCTCCGGCACTGCGAGCAGCGGCCGACCTCGATGTCGAAGCGGCGTCCCGATGGGGTGAGACCGGAGGGAGTTCTTCCTGATACTGCGCGGCGACGCGGGTCACTTCGACGGCGCCGCCGCAGTCGGGACACGCCCTTGGCGCCGGCGCCCCGTGGGTCTCGTCGACCTTCGGCGGGCAGCGTCGGGACCCTTGCCGGCCGTACTGCGTCCCGGAACCCTTGCGGCCGGTCCTTGGCGAAGGGTAGCCTGCCGTTTGCCGGCGCGGCGGGCCTCATCGAGTTGTTTCTTGAGGTCTTCGCTGCGTCGCTTCCACCGGACGCCGTTGCGGATCGTCGGCTCAGCTTCGTCCCGCGCGATGCGCTTGTCCCCCATCCTGCTCTCGCGGGGGCGCCCCCCGACCATGCTCCATGTATCGACACATGCGCCCCGAAGCTGCACACCACTTCACGGATTTTCTCGACTTTGCATAGACATAGTCCAGGATCCTGCCGCGTGTTGCCATTTCCCGCGTGGTGATGTCCAGCAAACGCAGGGGCGTGAACATCGCTCGGGTAACAGCGTCGAAGACCGCGAAGCGATCTTCGGACAAGTCCGCTTTGACAGAAGCTGGTTCACTGGTAGCATATTGCTTGAATTCAGCATATCGTCTCAACAGCACGTCTTGTACTGCCTGCAGGCGTAATTGGTTACCGGGTGGCAGGTTCTACGGTGCGGGGCCTTGCAGTTCGGGTGCAACAGTGGGCGAAGGCGATCGAAGTAGTCCCACGATCACGGCGTGCGGATTGCACTGACGTTGGCAGGCGGTGCGGATGACCGAGGCCAGCGTCTGTTGCGTGGCCGCGCCGCGCCAGGAGCGATTGCCTCCACACACCTTGCGGGTGACGACGGCGGGGCGAATGGCCTGTTCGGCGCGCCAGTTGGTGGCGTCGATGGCGGGGATGCACAGGAAGTTGAACAGCGCCGTCCATTCCCTGGTCAGATGCGCCGCGAAGCGCTGAACGTCGGCGAGAGGGCCGGGGCGGGTCAGTCGTCGGGCGAGTCGGGCGGCCAGGGCTTCGACGGCTTCGCCGAGGCCGTCGCGCGACAGCCTGCCCGCACGGGCGTCATCGCGCAGGCGCAGCGACTGTTTCAACGAGGCGTGGATGTCGGCGGCGACGCGACTGCGGGGATGGTCCCTGCACAGGGTCCGTCCCCGTCGGAGGAGGTGGGCGAGGCACGTCTGATGGGTGGCTTGGGTGAAGCGCCGATACGGCGCCCAGCCGTCGCGGATGAGCACGCCGTCGAAGTCCGGCCCCAACAGGTTGGCGGCCTCCTCATAGCCTCGTCCGGGCTGAATCGCGTAGACGGTCGTCTTCGGCGCGACGGCAGCCCAGAGCCACTGCAGGTGGCCGCCGACCTTCCACCCGGTTTCGTCCGGGGTGACGGCGGGGCTGTTGCGGATCTGGCGCAGCAGTTCGGTATAGGTCAGCTCGGCCCGGCGGGCGGCGCGATGCACGGCGCGGACCAGGCCGCTCGGACTGACACGGATGTCGTAGTGTTGCCGCAGCAGGGTGGCGATCTTGCCGAACGACAACCCCATCTGCTTGTTGAGGATGACCACCGACGCCACCAACCCGGGGCCCAGTTGCACGGCGGCGGCCCCGAGGGCATCGGAGGTCTGCAGCCGATGGCGGCCCTGCACCCGCCGGCCGCAGTCCTGACAGGCGCCGAGTGCGACCCGAAACTCGCGGACGACGACCCGCGGGACCGGCAGTTCTTCCTGGAACTGGGTGGCCACGCCCGTCGAGCGGACTCGTCCACCGCAAGCCGGACAGCCCGGCGGCAGCGGTACGTCGTGGCGGACATCGACCCGGGTTGGCCTGCACCGGCGTGCCGGCTGGCCGTACTGGACGCCGGCTCGTCGGCCTGGGCGCTTGGGTCGTGAGGTGAGGGTCTTGGCGAAGGGCGCGGCTTGGCGATACCCGGCGCGTCTCGCCGCATCGAGCTCTCGTCTCAGGCGGGTGTTCTGCTTCTCGAGCCGTTCGATCCGCCGCTGCAGCCGTCCGCGTTCACGCTCGGCCTCCTCGAGCTCGCGCTTCACGCGCGTGTGCTCCTCCCGCGTCGGCCGGGGCGCGTCCTGCTGGCTGCGGGTTGGGCGCATACTTGGCTTATCGGCACTTGTGCATTTTTGTGCACCCGGACGTCACCCACCGCGGTCCTTCGACGCCTCGCCCGCGGTTCGACGTCCGCCGCACGCACTGACCCGACCCGGTAACCAATTACCTGCAGGCTAACGTCGCTCGACAGCCGGTCCCATCGATGTTGGGTGTCTTCCAAACAGGGGTCCTGAGCGTGAGCCAAACCAAGGCTGTTCAGGAACGTGATTGTAGCCATGCACAGTACGGCGCAACTGTTCTTCATGCTTTGACCTTGTTCGTGCCGTGCGCTTGGTTGCGGGATACTGTCGGTCGCGCTAGGCAAGCGGGCGCAATAGTTCTGCGACGCGGCCGCTTTGGCAGGCGCTGGTGTCCTGAGGTGTCCTGTTGTCTTCCTCCGACCTTTAGCGAGGGTTGTCGGGGATAGCTAGTGCCGCTAAGGATCCCGGATACTGGTCGGAACCAATAGGTACGACTACGTACTGCCTGCCCTGGTGCATGTAGCTCATCGGGATGCTGGTTGCCGGGGCGGGCAACCGGACAGTTCCGAGCCGTTCTCCGGTGTCCTTGTCGACGGCGTACAGAAGGGGTCGGCCACGGCGTCCTTCACTGTACATCAGCAGTGTACTGGTCACGATCGTGAGTGCCTGGCTCTCGACGCCCGTATTCGGCAAATCGACGCCGTCGAGTGCGGGGTGGTTCTTGATTCGCTCAGGGGTATCGCCGTTGGGAATCATCCACACCGTCTCGCCGCTGTTCATGTTGATCGCGCTGATTCGGCCGTAGGGAGGCCGAAACAGCGGTAGTCCCTGTGGTCCCTCCACGAAATGCGGCCTGGCGACGTACGTCGCGACTGTCCATCCGACGGGATTAGGATTCAAGGCATCGGCTTCTGTGCCAGAGACTAGGAGTAGTGCGGCGCAACGCGTCATTGAAGCTACGTAGACAATGCCGGTCTCGGGGTCGGCTGACGTGCCGCCGGTAATATTGCTCCCGCCATCGGGCCCAGGACAATGGAGCGCGCCCTTCTTGCCGAGCTCGTTGTCCGGGTGGAGGGGTGGCGTGAACAGGGAGCCGTACTCGTACTGGTTGAGGATGGTGAGCGCCTCTCGGCGCAACTCCGGGGTAAAGTCGATCAGGTTGGCCTCCGTGACGTCTTGGAGATCGTAGGCGGTCGGCTTGGTCGGGAACGGTTGGGTCGGCGAGTACCACTCGCCGGGCACGCGCCCTGCTGGAACCTGACGCTCCTCGATTGGCCAGATCGGCTCGCCGGTCTCGCGGTTAAACACGTAGGCGAACGCCTGCTTTGTCGTCTGTACCAGGATGGGTACCTCGCGGCCATCGATGATGACGTCAAGGAGGTTCGCTGCGGTGGGATTGTCGCGGTTCCAGATGTCGTGGTGCACGGTCTGGAAGTGCCACTGGCGCTCGCCGGTGTACACGTCGAGAGCGAGGATGCTCGTCCCGAACAGGTTATCGCCTGGGCGGAAGCCGCCGTAAAAGTCGTTAGTCGGCGTGTCGGTAGCGACGTACACGAGTCCTCGCTCGGAGTCAGCGGACAGCGGCGCCCACGCCGAGACGTTGCCGGTCCAGGCCCACGAGTCGTTCATCCAGGTGTCAAAGCCGTACTCAGTTTCGGATTGCGGGATCACGTGGAACTTCCAGAGGTGGTCGCCCTCGGCCGCGTCGTAGGCCAGGATGTGCCCTGGTACGTTTTCCTCCCGCGTCTGGTTTGAACCGCGGTCGTGAGCGTTGCCCACGATGATGACACCGTTAACGATGATCGGCGGGGCGGTATTCGTGATGTAGCCGATGGTTGGCGGCAGACCGACCGCGGGGTGATACTCGTAGCCGAGGTCAGCCAGGAGATCGACGGTGCCTCCGTCGCCGAAGTCGTTGATGAGCGCACCAGTAGCGGGATCAAGCGCGTGGAGGAAGAACCCGGGCGTCACGACGTAGATGCGTCCTTCGCCGTTCACCGTACTGTAGGCGACGCCCTTGCCGTAGTTCTGGCGGGTGGAGTTCTCCCACCGCTTGGTTGACGGCTCACGAAACGTCCAGAGCGTTTCCCCGGTGGCAGGATCCATGGCCACGACGGTGCGTCGATAGCCGGCTACGCCGAAGAGCTTGCCCTCGGCGTAAATCGGCGTGGATCGCATGACGCTGTCGACGGTTGGCCCGTAGTTGTCGCCCCGCCAGACCCAGACGACCTCGAGATCCGCGAAGTTCTCCTCGGTGATCTGGTCCAGCGGGGCGTAGCGCGTGCTGCGTTCGTTGGAGCCCCAATGGGTCCATCCACCGTCCTGTGCCGACGACGTGGCGCTGCTCATGAGGCCGATGAGGATCACGCCTGTCGTCAGTACCCTTTCCCATCGTGGTCGTGTCATTGCCGCTGCCTCTTCCGCGGACTGCTTGCGGATGGTGGTGTCATTGACTCTTGGCGCTTCCGAGGTCCGGGTCGGCACCAGAGGCCGAGCGCTGCGATCCGCTTGTGGTGCTCGCGCCCCAGTGTGGCCCAAACAGGTGATCCCCTTTCGGGTTGAGGCGCCCCCTCTCGAGGCTGCTTGCATCTGCACGGGGCGTCTGAGTGGTGTCTTAGCGTCCGCGTGCTCGCCTCTTCCATGGGCAGCGAGGCGGTTGGCACGTCCACTACGCCGGGCCGCGTCCGAGGGCCGCTACGCGTGGTAGTCGTTCCGCGATCCGCGTTCGCCTCTGGAGTCGGCGTTACGGTGTGCCAACCCCTTCCGTCCAGCCGCCTGCCTGCCATCCGGTCGGGTAGCCGCGTCCGGAGCGTGGCTCTTGTTCCTGAGTATATATATACATCATTCTCGATCCCGCGTGTGGCGGGATCGGTGCCCGGCACTCCGTGCACCATGCCCTTGAGCTGCTCTCTGGGCCGTGACTGTTGCCCGCTGGGCGCGGTCTCGTGGTTCCCTCAGCCTCCCGGCGAGCCCCTGTCCGTCGCCTGGCGAACCACACCGGGGGCCCTCGGACAAGCCGATGGCCCCAGTACATTCGACGCGCGGATCGCCGGTGCGGTTTGGTCCCGCCTGTGACTCAGCTCGATCAGACCGTACCGCAAGACCTCGCAACTCGTTCCTGAATAGAAGGTTACGCGGCGCCGCTCTCGCGACTGACGCCTTGATGCAGCTGTCGGTGATCGCAGCGCGGTTGTCCGTTCGCTCGGTCCACGTGTACGGTGATGTTCGTGACCGAGGTGAGAGTCTCGGGGAGACCTCTGAACTGGATCCGTCCGGGCGCGGATGGACGCCCTCCGCAGGGTGGCTGGGCTGCAGGCCTTCCCGGGGACGGTCAGGAGAGCGGTCTTGCGGCTCGGAGCCGTCCGCTCGCCGCAGTTGAGAGCGACCAGACTACGCGGTAGACAGCTGGCCGGACTTCGTCCAGACGGACCAGCTCAGGTGTCCCGCCGAGGAGCACGCCGCACCGTTCGGCGTCACCACGATCCGTGTGCAGATGACACACGTCGCCGCGGGTCAGGAGTTCGCCAAGCCGACATTCCGTAGTGGAGATGGCCGACGTCACGGTCGGCTATTCTACTCCACTCCGGCCTCGGTGCTTGACTCCTGTGATCGAGGTATCCGCGGCGACGGCGCAGACGTGTGCGGTCGGTGCGGTCCCGCGATCGCGTTTATCGATGCCCCGTGGTCATCGCGGTCGCCTTCAGCTTGAGGTTCGGTTAGTCCGGATACCGCGGCGTCAGCGTTCGGTTCGTGCAGTCGGCGATCACGTCGAGCGTCTCGAGGACGACTTGGCCGATCAGCGGCTCGCTCAGCGGCGGTCCGACGACGCAGTGAGTGACCATGGCGCGGTTGCCGATCCGGACGGTCACGGGCCCGGCCAGCGGCCGCTCATCTCGCCGCTCGTCCGCGTAGTTGACGAACGCCGTTCCCCTGTTGCTCCAGCCCCAGGCGCTCGACCACGTTCTGCGGGGGTTACGGCTCCGGTGTCGACCGCCCCGTCGACCGTCGCCCCGCGGATGGCACGTTCCTCGCCGTGCCCGCGGTCGAAGACGCCTCGGTCCACGGTGTTCTCGAGCTCGACGTTCGAGCGAATCTCTCCCAGCGGCTTGGTCTCTTGATCGTTGCCCGGTCCGTGCCCCAGCCACAACCGGTCGCCAGGCGGCCGCGTAGTGCAGCGGGGTCGCCGATGTCGCCTCGGCAACGTCCGGGTCCGCGCCCCTTTCTCGAGCAGAACCGCGACGGCTCCGCACGCGTTGGCGGCTGTCGCAATGGGGAGCGGGGTCGCGCCGGTCCGGCGGAACCGGCCGAACGGGTCCCGTCCGCAGCAGCTCAGTGTGCTCAGCAACCCTGTGCCGAAGAGCTCGCGGTCGGTCCTCAGCCGCTCGTCCAGCGGCATCCCGGCCACCGGCGGAGCCCGGGCCATTCGGCACGTCGAGCATTTCGACAACGATCTCCGGCGTGACCTCGACCGGCGTGGCGTCTGCCTCGGCGCGACGACGCACCACCTTGCCGCGCAGGCACCGGCCGACCGGGATCCGGAGGGTGCCGTTGCCAGCCGGCGGCAACGGTGGTCGAGACGACCAACTTCACCGACAAGACCGCGAGCGTCGCCCCGTTCACGCGCCTCGCGATCGGGCGGGCCGGACGCTGCATCTGACCGAGCGGCTCCGGCTCGTCGACATGGGACACACTCCTTTACGAGTTCACCATCGACGACCCGGCGAGCTTCACGCGGCCGTTCACGTCGGTGTCTTCGCGGCAGGCTCGCGGTCGGCCCGCTTCAGGTTCGGCGGCCGGAGGGGTTCTGGGGTTCCCCAGCGAAGTGGTTGGCGGTCAGCTCTGGCATCGTTTCGACGATGCGGTTCAGGCCCTGCTGGATCATCGTGCGGTTGTCGGCGCCGTGGCCTTCGTACGCGTCCTCGGCGATCCGCTGGATTTCGCGCGTGCTGGTCAGCTTCAGCCGGTCGATCAGTACCTCCGCGTCGTTCAGGTCGATGTCGCGGTGGCTGCGGATCTTCATCGCCAGCATGTGTTCCGCCGATGCGCCCATCACGGTCAGCGCCTTTCCGCTGTACAGCGTGGTTTCTCCCGGATCCGGCTTGCTGGGGACGAAGTAGGTTACGGCCGGGTTCACCCAGGTCGGTTCGAGCCCGTGCCTGCGGCTGATCTTCATGCGGTAGTCATCAGCAGCGTTTGGCCGGTGCGCATCACGCCGTCGAGGTCGCTGGTTCGCCTGTCGGTTCGCCACCCCAAGAGCATCCGGGCTCCCCCGGCGAGGTACAGCTCGGCTCGTCCGCCGGCCCGGTCCAGCTCCCTGTCCAGGTCATCGAGGAGACCGGCTACGTTTTCAGAGTTCAGCGGTCCACTGCCGACCATCCCCGGTCCTCCCGTCCAGATCCCGGCTGTCGATGCTGACCCCTCTCCGGAGGAACGCGCCGGGCTGCCAGGCGAGGTCGCTGTCGGTCTGGAACCCGGTCAGCTTCACGGGTTCCGGGAGGAACCGCTCGGGTTCGTCCACCCAGGCGGGTGCGTCGTAGCCGTGCGTGAGCGCTGCGTGCTCGATTACCGCGGCCATGGCCGCGTCCCACTTCGTGTTCGTCAGGTGGGGCCGGTTGTTGAGCATCGTCTGCCGGTCGGCTTCGGTTCCCGAGTGGAAGCTGCGTTGCAGCTGGCGCACGATCAGCCGGTACAGCTCGATGTCCGTCCAGCCTTCGTCCACCCCTTTCGCGTAGACGTCGGGGTCGACCAGGTCGTCGGCCAGCCAGCGTTCGTCGTTCACGCGTTTCCACTCCCCGGATCGGTGTCTTCGAGTCGGCGTCTCCGCCAGCGCGCGACGGTTCCGGGGGCTATCCCGGCGATCACGAGACCCGGCTCGTCCCAGACGACTGGCAGCGGGATCTTCGGCGTCGCGAGACGCCGTCCGGCTTCCGCGGCTTCTTCCAGGAACTCCCGGCACGTCGAGCCGGCGGCCTCGAGTCCACTTGTGATTGCCCTTTCGGTCTCCGCTTCGTCGTAGAGGTGCATCCGGCTTCGGATGTCGTAGCTGGCGTGGATCAGGAACGGCTCGGCGCCGGTCTCGGCCGTCAGGGCGATTCGAAGCCTCGTCCCGGTCTTCGCGATCGCGTCGGCCAGTGTGCGGCAGTTGGCGTGGAAACACGCCGGGGCTTCGGCCCGGTCGCCGTTCCCACGTTGCCTGGACCTTCGGTCGCTGGTCGCGGTCACGTCGTCGTTAGCGCCCATGGGATCCTCTCGATGTCCCGGCTCGAACGCGCCGGCTTCTACGGCACGGTCTTACTCGACCCGGCACAGGCGGTAGCGGCGGATGGAGACGTCGGACACTGTGGCTCTCAGGACGGCGCCTCTATCGTAGCGCGCCAGAAGGGCCGGATGAAGCCGCCCTCACGCCGCGCCCGCTTCAGAAAGACGAGGCTCGCCGCGAGGCACACCGCGATGGCGAACACCGAGCCTTCCACCCCGAGCGCGCCCCCGGAGAGGAGATCGGGGCCGCTGAGCCGGGATTCGAGAAGGCTGCCCACCTGACGGCCGGAGAGATTCGGACCGAAGACGCCCGCCTGCATGAAGTTCCAGCCGAAGTGGACCCCCACCGCGAGCCAGAGCCGGCGGGTCACGACGTAGGCGGCGCCGAGCAGCATGCCCGCCTCGATGCCGATGGCCGCCGCGCCGTAGAGCGTCGCGTTGGGATTGCCGAGGTGCGCGAGCCCGAAGAGCGCCACCGTGATCCCGAGCGCCAGCCAAGTCCCCAGCGCCTCTTCCGCCTCCTCCGCGGCCCAGGCCGCGCGTTCGAGGGCCCGCTCGATGATCTCGCGGAGCTCGGGGTCCACGGGATCCGGCGGGGCGGGCGGGCTGCCGACGACGCCGAGGACCGCGATTCCTGCGAGCAGCGGGATCGCGAGAAACCGGGAAAACGGCTTGGAACTGTGCTGCATGGGCGTCCTTGTGCGTAACCCGGGATCACTTATCGCACAACCGGCCGGCACTCAGTCGGTCCGTAGGGCCACGACGGGACTGACCCGGCTGGCGCGGCGGGCCGGCAGGTAGGCTGCGAAGAGGGCCGCAGCGCCGAGGACCAGCGGCACGCCGACGAACGTCAGCGGGTCGAGCGCGTCGACCTCGAACCGCCTCGACGCCGGGGAGCGCCCGGAAGCGATCCAGGAGGCGCCGCGTGTAGACGCGCGCCTCGTCGGGCGCGAACCGGGTCGCCGGCGCCAGGAAGGTCATCAGGGCGGTCGGCTCTCGGCCGAAGCCCGGGTCGACCGACTGCACCCGCTGAAAGCTGCGGAGGAAGAGGCCGGCGCCGACGAGCAGCACCAGCGAGATCGTGAGTTGCGTGACGACCAGCGCGTTGCGCCACCGGAGCTGACCGGGTTGGCCGCTCCCGGCGTTCTCGCTTCTGAGGGCGCCGGCCACGTCCGGCCGGGTGCTTTGCAGCGCCGGCACCAGACCGAGCAGGGCGCCGGCCACGACCGAGACGCCGAACGTGAACCCGAGGATGTTCCCGTCGAGACGGAGATCGAGCGTGACCGGCGTCGGCAGCGGGAGGTCCGCGGTGGCCAGCAGGTCGAGCAACCAGACCGCCAGCCCGACACCGGCGCCCCCGGCCAGCAGGCTCAGCAGCGTCGTCTCGGTCAGGAGACGCCGCACGAGCGATCCGCGCGATGCGCCCAACGCCAGGCGCACCGCGACCTCCTTGCGCCGGTCGAGGGCGCGCGCGAGCAGGAAACTGGCGAGGTTGGTACACGCTAGCCTGGATTATTCGTGAAGATGGTGATTCTGGGGGAGACACAGGAGCCTCCGTGTGGTATAAACGTTGTGTTCACAAGCGTTTAGCCACAACGGAGACCCCTGCGTGACACCTGAAAAGATATCACAGACTGTCCTGTTCCCGGATCTCTTCGACAAGCCCCTCGTCGCCACGTTCAACCGCGAGCAGGCGAGTTCCGACGGCGGCGCCGTCCTGCTCAAGGCAGCCGAGCGCGTGTACGGCCTCGTCAAGGCGTTTGCCGGGTGTCTCGCCGACAAGCGCGTGGCGGAGAAGATTCGGCACACGCTCGCGGAGCTGATCGGACAGCGGATCTTCGGCATCGCGTGCGGTCATCCCGACGGCAACGATGCCGACCACTTGGCGGAGGATCCCATCCACAAGCTGCTGCTCGGGCGAGACCCCGTGGCCGGCGCGCCCTTGGCGTCGCAACCGACGATCTCGCGATTCGAGAACGCCCCGGGCCGCGGCGCGCTCTACCGAATGGCACGGGAGTTGGCGGCGTGCGTGATCGAGCGGCATCGGCGCCGCCTGCATCGGCGGGTGTGGCGGATCACCATCGATCTGGACCCGACCGACGACCGGACGCATGGCGCGCAACAGCTCACGTTCTTCAACGGGCACTACGACAGTTGGTGCTATCTGCCGCTGCTCGCGTTCCTGACTTTCAACGACGAGAAGGAGCAGTATCTGTGCGCGGCGGTGCTGCGGCCGGGCAAGGCGGTGGCGGCCGACGGGACCCTGAGCTTGCTGTGTCGGCTGCTGCCGATGCTGCGGGCGGCGTTTCCGTCGACGCCGTTTCTCGTCCGGCTCGACGGGGGCTTTGCGACCCCGGAGATCCTCGATTTCCTGGATGCCGAACCGGGGCTCGACTACGTGGTCGCGATGGGCAAGAACGCGGTGTTGCAGCGGCATGCGGAATCCGCGATGGCGGTGGCCCGCGCGCAGAGCGAGTCCAGTGGCCGAACCGAGCACGTCTATACCGACACCCGCTACGCGGCCCGCACGTGGGGCCGCGAACGCCGGGTCGTGATCAAGGCGGAAGTGGTCCGGCTCAAGGGTCGGGAGCCGCGGGACAATCCGCGCTTCGTCGTGACGAGTCTCTTGCAGAGCTCGCGCTTCGTCTATGAGAGGGTCTACTGCGCCCGCGGGGACATCGAGAACCGGATCAAGGAGTTGCTGGACGGCCTGCAGATCGACCGCACGAGCTGCTGCAAGTTCCTGCCGAACCAGTTGCGCGTGTTGCTGACCGCGGCGGCCTACGTGCTCATGCAGGAGCTGCGGCTGCGGGCGGCGCGGACCGGCTGTGCCCGCACCCAGGTGACGTGGCTGCGCGACCGGTTGCTGAAGCTGGGGGTGCATGTCGTCGGCTCGGCGCGCCGCATCGTCCTGCATCTACCACGAGCGACGCCCCATCTCCACGCGTGGCGGCGCATCGCTCTTGCGCTTGGCGCTCGCGCGGGTTAGTCAGAGCCCGCGCGGGGCTCGGCGCACGTCTCGGTCCCGGGCGCCACCGCCCGTCCCGGCAGAACCTTCCCCCAACCTGGCCTCCGCGACCGCCCGGTGCCGTGAAGGCCACGCTACGCCCCCTGCCGCGCCCGCCGCCATGTCCGAGAGGCTCCGCTCGCGGTCCAGCAGGCCCCGTCGGTGACTGATTCTCGACCTTCGTGAATAATGCAGGTTTAGGGATCGATCTTGCGGCGGCGGCGGCAGGCGGCGCGGCGGCCCCCGGCCGTACGGGCAGTCGCGGCGCTCGAAACGGCAGTGTCTATTCTGATAGGCGTCCGCAAGGCCGATACCGAACAAAATTTTTGGTGGGTAGGGTGAGGCCAGGGGGAAACCTCCCTGGTCCCCTCGCGCGACGACCTGCGGATCGATGTTGGGTCCGGTTCATAGGCTGGGTTCGGCGGCGGTCCGTCGGATCACCAGCAACATGTCCCCAACGCGGGGGTGGACGGCGCGTCCGCCACACACGGCGTCCAACTCCGCCCCGGTTCGAGGGCGACGTGCGGTAGAGCTGGCGGGCGTGTTTGGCGGACGACGGACCCAAGCCCAAAGCGTCAACGACCGCGGAGGAGGCGGCGCATGGCGTCCACGCGCCCACCGAAGACGTACTCGCCAAGCGCCCGAACTGGCAGGCGTAGCGAGGGGTCTGGGGGCGTGGGCGGCATGGTCCGGCACGCGGGCTGCGACGCATGGCCGAGGTCTCTGCGCTCATCCGCGCCGGTGGACAGGTCGGCGGGGTCGATCTCGCGGTTCTGACGTTCGTGCTCCTGCTGGAGTTCCTCGATGCGCACGTCCCGAGAGGCGTGCGCCGGCTGGGGCGCGGTCGAACTGTCGTTCTTGGGAGCCACACTTCAAGTATCGACACACGCGCCCTCAACCTGCACGGACATCCCGACGCCGCGGGCGGGGTCCGGCCCGGTGCGTCGAGCGTCAACCCGCCAGCTCGGGCGGCGGAATCGTCGGGCAGCTACCGCGCGCCCGGGGGCGGACTCCAGGGCTGCCCCCCTGAGCGTCCGCCCGCGACGCCCCCGCGGGGCGGCTGTCGTGCTCGAACGGCTCGCCGGTCGTCGTCGAGGGCGGCTGCCCTCCGTGGCGACGGACGGGCCGACGCCGACGTGTCCGGCGGCGGGAGGCGGGCGGGAGGCCCGCGGCCGCCGCGGCCCCGGTGCGAAACGCGCGGGTCCGCCACCGTTTGGGGGGCAGCTCCGCCGCGGCCCGCAAGGCGGCGGCCGAGCTTACGGTGTCCAGCCCGGGCCGGCAGCTACCGTTCAGAGGTACCGCGCGACCGCACCACGTTCGGCGGTCGCTCCGGCGCTGTAGTGGGCGACCATTCGGCTCGTCTTCCAGTTCCCGGCCAGCATCACGTCCGTCGTCGACGCTCCCCGGCTCGTGAGCTCCGACGCCAGCCCCACCCGTCCCGAGTGGGCGGTCACCCGCTCAACGCCGGCGGCCCGGGCGGCGGCGAACCGTAGCCCCACCGTCTGCGGCGACAACGGCACCACTTGGTCTTCCGGCTCCGGACTCGTGGCCGCCTGCAGCGTCCAGATCGCGCGACGCTGTCCTTCACGAACCGCACGTCCCTCAGCTCGCCTTCCTGGTTCGTCTTGCTCCGGCGGACGGTGACGAGGACGCCGTCGTCGTCCGCCGCGTCGGCGACGTCGGCCCAGCACAGGGCGCTCACCTCGCTCCGCCGCATCATCCGCGACGAGAGCAGCCACCTCGAGGAGACCGAGCGCATCCTCCGTGATTGGCCGCTGTGAGCTGACCCGTCGGCAAAATCGTAGCCTTGGCCACCGACTTCGAGGGGGGGCCAGAGGGCGCGGCGCGCTGGTCGGACGAACCCTGCCACTCGAGCAGTTCGTCTTCCATCTGGTCGACCAGCGCTCCGGCGGGGACACTGGTCGGAGCGCGGGCCGGTCGGCGCCGCCTCCAGCGACCGACCAGAGCGCTCCGCGGCCCTGCGGGGACCTGCAGCGCTCCGGACTCCTGGCCACCGGGCGACGAGCCCGACGAGCTCGGCACCCCCGCGGCAACCTGCAAGCAACTCCAGACCCGGGCCCACCATCGACGAAATCTCGGCCGCGGCGCGCCGGAGCGCGGGTCGACGAACGTGGAGCCCGGCTCCGGCGATCACGGTGTTGAGGCAGACGCGCTACGGGCGGGGCCGCGCGGCTCTGCCGTTCGTTCCCGGAGCGGGGGCAGTCCGTGAGTCCACCACCACCGCCGTCTGCGATGCGGCGATACCGTCGCTGGTGCTTGCCCACGGCGACGGCGGCCGGTCCTTGATGGGTCCGGACCGTCAGGCGAGCAGCCGGAGGGCGGCAACCACGAGGCCCGCGACGCCGAGCATGCGCCACGTCAGATCGGCGCGGAGACTGGCGATCTCGGTGCGAACAGTGGCGATCTCGGTGTGGACGCCTGCGATCTCGGTGCGGAGCATGTCAGGCGTCACGTGCTCGCCGTGCTCGGTCGCCTGTCGGACGGCGTCGGTGATCGCGTTGGCTTGATCCGACTGGATGCCGGCATCGGTCAACGTGCGGGCGATGGTGAGTGTGTCGAACGTGGGCATCACGCCTCCGATGGCCGGGCGCCCAGGTTGCGGCGCAGGCCGGGTATGCCGTCCATATTACGCCAACAGCCACGCCGGACACAGGGCGGGGGCGGATCGGCGCGGAAGCCCCGGTCCTCGGGTTGCGGGCGGGCCGGACTGGGCGCAGCCGTTCGGTGACGGCGGGCGAGAAGGGCGGGCGTCGCCCTCGCGGCCCCCTTGGTCAGCGCGTCGCAGCCGCGAACAAGTACAGCATCGCGGCCGCGAAGATAGCCAGGCGCTTCCGTAGCGAGGTTCGGAGTAGCCACGGAAGCAGCGCGGTAACTCCAAGGCTCGACACCAACACGATGTCCAGCCGCAACATCTCTCCCATCACATCGGCACCCTCGGCTTTCGCTGGTCCCGCTCAGCCTCTTGCGATCCTTACGGCATTATGGGCGCTCGCGCCTGCGGCCGACAAGGTCGCCGGCCTTGGTCGTGTTCGACGATCTCGTCGAGACCGTCTCCGCCGCGCCAGCCCTGCAGTCTCGGCGAGAGGAACACGGCGCAGTTCCGTGCGCCGACCGCCGGGCTCGCCCCGCGCCCCGCAAGGCAGCCGCGCCTCGAAGACCTTCAGCCGGCCTGGAACCGCCGGCACCGGCACGGGCTTTTTGGGGGTGGACGGCGCGTCTACCCCTTCGACGGGGATCGGTAGGGTCCGCGGCTCGGAACGGGCGAACCCGGAGAACCGCGGTGGCCCTGGGTCGCCGGGGTGCCGACGACCTCCTCGGACGAGGCGCGCCGAGCGCGGTTGCGCGCGTTCACCGCGGCGACACGCACGGTGGAGGCGTCGGCGTTGGTCAGAACGGTGGTGTCGTGCGAGGTGACGCCCGAGCCGCCGGGCCCTGCGCCCCGACCTGGTCGAACGCGCCGGCCTGCCCGGTCCCCTGGGAACTCGGCGGCGGGGCCGTCGCGGCCGGGCGTACAATGGCCCGGCAGCGAGACGCAGCCGCCCCCGCGGTCAGCCGGGCTCACCTGTGCCCGGCTGACCGCCGTCGAACCTGCTTCCCGTCCCCGGGGGGCTTGGCGTGGAGGCTTGAATGCGAGCTCTGATCGTCACGGTGGGGGTCGTCGTCGTCCTTCCGGGGGCGGTGTCCGCCCAGCTTGCGCCGCGGGATCAAGCGCAATTCGAGCAACGGTTCACGGGCTGGACCCTGGTGTCGGACGCGCCGGACTGTAACGAGGGCAACGGCATCGACCCCCTCAGGTTCATCGGCCCGGGCCGGTTCGAGACGGGCGGGCTGGAGGGCAGCTACGAGTACCAGGGCACCGGCGCGAACACGGGGACCCTCACGTTGACGGTCGACCTGTTGCCGATTCCCCTGGTGTCCGACCTGACGTTCGACTCGCGGACGACCGGCACGTTCACGGCGGGGGCGGGCGGCGTGGTGGTCTGCGGAGGCGACTTCGAACTCGTCGACTCGACGATGCCCGACACGACGCCGCCCTCCCTGGTCGGTGCCGAGGTGACGGCCGCCGGCGACGAGGTGACCCTCGCCTTCGACGAGGACCTCGCCGGGGTCGATTCCCTTCTCGGCCTGCTCGCGTCGGCGCTCACCGTCACCGCCGACGGGCAACCCGTCTCCGTCGACGGGTACGCCTACGGGGCCTTCGGGCGCATCGGCCGCCGCCTGCAGTTCTACCTGTCGGGCGTCGTCACCCGGGGTCAGGAGGTCGTGGTCTCCTACACCGATCCCACCCCCGGCGACGACGACGTCGCGCTCCAGGACCTGGCCGGTAACGACATGGCCTCCTTCACCGAAACCGCGACCAACAACTCCGCCGTGGAGCCCGTGCCCGCGCTGCCGCTGGCCGGCCTCGGCCTGCTCGGTGTGCTGCTGGTCCTCCTCGGCCGACGGCGGCAGGGCGGCTGAGTCCTGTCGGCCTGAAGGCGGAGCTTTCTGAGGTAGCGGCGGGCGGCTCCTGGGTCCAATAAGGCGGCCTTCTGTTAACCACCAGCGCGGTCCTTGGACGGGGTGCGCGGCCCGCGGTAGCTTATTTCTTTGCGGCCTTCTTTCTCCGCTTGGCCCAGTAGGCGGTCATACGGTAGGCACCGACGGCAGCTTGACGTTGTCCGGAATCGACGAAAACAGAGAGCCGCCGCCGAGTTCAATCTCATGGCGCGGTTGCGCCACGGCGGGGATCTCGCCCCCTCCCGCAAACAACCCGATAGCGGAAGGTCCCCGAATCAACCAGAGCGGAGAACCGAGGCTGGATCGACCCGCAGAACGCCGCGCACCGCCGCCAGAGACGACCCCGCCGCAACCGCGGCAACAACCGCGGCGGCCGCCAGATGCGCGGGAACGCCGGGCTCGTGAACCCCCGGCGCGCTGACGACGGCCGGCAGGCCTCGCGCGGCGGCCGCCGTCAGGCCGGCGCCCGCGAGAAGGCCGAACCGTCTGTAGCAGGCTCTCGCGGAGGGCGGCGGTGACGAGGCGAACCGGGGCCGCGCCGAGCGCGGCCCGGAGCGCGTACTCGGGGCGGCGCCGCACCGCCGAATAGGCTGCCGCGCCGTACAGCGCGACGAGCATCTGCAGCACGGCGAAGCCGGCCAGGACCGCGACCAGGAAGGCCTCCGCTGTCGGCACGCCGATGTCGCCCGGCCCGGGCTCGCCGACGACGCGCACCTCGCCGAGGACGAGCCCAGGTTCGACGTCGTACACAGCGGCGGCAACAGCCGAGGCGCTCGGCACGAAATCGCCGACGCCGTCCACGAGAAGGTGAACGCCGTTCACCGGATACTGCGCGAGAGCGTAGTACGCGGTTTCGGCCGGCGGTTCCCGGAACCCGCGGTACCGCACGTCGCCGACGACGCCGGCGACGGCGATGGGATAGACCTCGAGAGTGCGCCCCGCGGCGTCCGCGCGGCCGAAGAAGCGGCGCGCCGCGGACTCGCTCAAGACGACCACCGGATCGGCGCCGGCGGCGTCGCCCGGGCCGAAAGCGCGCCCGTCGAGGATGGGGACGCCCAGCACGTCGAAGTACCCCGGACTGACAGGGACGAGGTCGAGCGCATAGGGCTCGACGGCGCCGGTGGCCGGCACGCGGCGCGGAAGCTGCACCACGTTGAACAAGACGTCCGGCGGGAGCCCAAGCCCCGCGGCCGCGCGCGCCACGCCCGGAAGCGCCTCGACGCGTTCGATCAACCGGTCGACGAGCGCCGCGCGTTGGCCGGCGGGAAGATCCCGCGCAACCCGCAGATCGACGAGCGTCAACAGCACCCCGCGATTGTGGAAGCCGAGATCGGTGTTCCGGAGGCTGTCCAACGCCCCTTGAAAGACGAAAGCGGCGTGCACGAGGACGAGGGACAGCGCCACCTGCACGACGGCGGCGGCGCCGGCCGCCCGGCGGGTCCTCGAGCCGGTGCGAAGGTCCGGCGCGCCCGTGAGAACCGCCCGGCCGCCCGTGGCGGGAACCTCCGAGACAACCACCGCCGCCAGAGCGGCCAGAGCCGCGAAGGCGAACGAGCAGACAGCGGCGAGCGCTGAAGACGCGGCGTAGCCGTCCGGCGCGAGGCCCGCCGGAAGAAGGGCCGCGGAAGCCGCGGCCGTCCAGCGCCAGAGGCACCAGCCCAAGGCGCCTTCAACGGCGGCGACCAGCAGCTGCTCGGCCGCGGCCTCCGAGAGGCGACGAAGGCGCGTCGCGCCGAGGGCGGCCCGGGTGGCCGCCTCCCTGGACCGGGCCGCCGCGCGCAGCACCGCGAGATTCGACAGGCTAGCCGCGCCGGCCGCGAACACCAACACGACGGCCGCCGCGACCAGGACGAGAAGCCCACGGACGGGCGCCGTGTACCGGTCGAGGAGCGGCACCATCCGCGTGTCGACGCCGGCGTAGTCTCCGGGATAATCCTGGGTGAGCGCGGCGTCGACGAGATCGGCCTCGGCGGCCGCCTCGGCCAAGGAGACGCCCGGCGCAAGGCGCGCGAGGCCCGTGTAGCGCCGGGCGCCGCGCTCGCCGTGAGCCTGATCGGACGAAACGGGACGCCAGACGGCGGGAACGAGACCCGGAAACCCGGACGGCGCGCGGCGCGACGCCGACGACCGTGTAGAGGTCGCCGCCGACACGGAGCCGGCGGCCGACGACATCGGGATCGCCCCCGAAGCGCTGGAGCCAGAAGTCGTAGCCGAGAAGCACCTCGAGAGCGCCGAACGCGGGTACCCGCCCGAGGATAAGCGGCGCGCGGAGAACGCGGAAGAAGTCGGCGGACGCGAAACCCGCCGCGACAAGGCGGGCACCGACATCGAGGCCGACGGTGACGAGATCGTTGCTGCGGGCGAACGCGAAATCCTCGAATGCGGCCGAACGCTCCCGCCGGGCGCGGACGTCGAGCGGGGACACGCCCCCCGTGGACGCAATCGACGGTGGCGAGCACCGAGCCACCGTGCCGGCCGGCCTTGGAGGCTGGACGTGGGCTCGCCAGTGGTCGTAGAGCTCGGCGAGGTAGGTCGCGAGGCGGCGTCGAGCCGAGCATCGAGGTGACGGGAGCGCCCCGGCGCAGGCCCGGCGGGGCGACGAACCTCGGGAGGCATTCCGTTAACCTGATGCCAGCGAACACTGCGTGGAGGATCGGTCGCAGAGCATAGCGGACGCAGCAAGCCATGCCCGAGACCCGCGCATCTGCCGCGGGGGTCTGGCCCGTGGGGCGTTCAGACGTAGCCTTGTCTCCGCCGAGGTACCATGTACCCCATGAGCACCGATACGAAGGCGGTCATCGGAACCACCGTCGGGACCGGCTTGGTGGTCGCTGGTCTGCTCACGGCGCAGCTTTCCGGCGTGAACACCCGCATCAACGACATCCGCGAAGAGCTCCGTGAACAACGCGCCGACATCCGCGAGGACCACGAGCGCTTCGACACCCGCCTGGACGCCGTCGAAGTGGCGCTTGGCTAAGGTCGATCAGCGGCTCCTGACCATCGAACGCGTCGTCCTCCCAGACCCGGACGACAACGAGTAGCCACCGACGAGATCCAGGGTCGGGCTCGCCGCGGTCCCGGACCGCTGTTCGGCGGGCCGCGGCCTTGAGGGTACCGACCAGCACATGCCCCCCCGGGTGCTCCCGCGACCGGCTGATCGCCCTCGCCGACCGGCAAAAACACCATGATCGCCGGCCCTCACCCCGAGCTCATGAAACGTGGACGGCTCCTGCCCACAGAGCCGTCAGTCCGGTTCGCCGCGGCGTGGCATCCTCAAGAGGCGGAAGCGGGACAGTCGTCGTAGAAATTATTCGGCGGTGGGCTTCGACCCGTCCCCGCGCAAAAACTGACGCGGCGCGCCTGACATCGAGCCCCGAATCGTATCCGGCCCGCCGGCCGTGAACGAGCAGCAAATCGAGCCCCGCCGCGAGGCGGGTGTTCCCTGTACCGGGCGCGCTCTCCCGCTTCCGCTGTCATGGAGGTACCTGATGAAGCGTGAGACGGTCGAAACCGACACTTGGCGCACCGACGACATGCACGTGGTCTGCCCTCGGGCGGCCGGCCTTGACGTGCACAAGATGTGCATCACCGCCGCGGTGCGCCTGTGCGAGGCCGGCGGCGGGCCGGCCCGCACCGCCGTGCGGGAGTTCAGTGCGCTGCCGGACGGTCTGCGGGCAATGACCGACTGGCTGCGAGGACACGGCGTCACCGCCGCCACGATGGAAGGCACCGGGGTCTACTGGAAGGCTCCGTTCGAGGCGCTGGAAGAGGCCGGCATCCACGCCGACCTGCTCCATGCCCAGCACGTCAGGCAGATCCGCGGCAAGAAGACCGACACCAACGACAGCCTGTGGCTGGCCCGCATCTGCCAGTTCGGCCTCGCCCTGCCGAGCTACGTCCCGCCGCGTCTGTTCCGTCAGTTACGCCAGTTGACCCGCTATCGCCGCAGACTCGTCGGCGAGCGCAGTCGATCCCGCAACCGCGTCCACAAGACGCTCGACCACGACGGTCTCCGGCTCGGCGGCGTCTTGTCGGACATCTTCGGCGTCAACGGGCGTCGGGTGCTCGACGGGCTGGTCGCCGAACACTCGCCGCGGCGCATCCTCGCCGGGCTCACAAGCCACGTGCACGCGAAGCTGGCGACGCTGGCCAAGGCCCTGGCCGCCACGCTCGACCCGCTCGCGCTGTTCACACTACAGATGCAAGTAGAGGCCGTCGACCGTGCCGACGCCGCCCTTGCCGCACTGGACACGCGTATCCAGACCGCATTGGCCGACCACCAGCGCCCCCTGCGACTGCTGCAGACGATTCCGGGAATCGATCTCGGCAGCGCCTGCACCATCCTGGTCGAGATCGGACCGGACCTGGGGGCCTTCCGCGAGGCGCGCCACCTGGGCTCGTGGGCAGGTGTGGCGCCGGGCAACAACACCAGTGCGGGCAAGCGCCGCTCAGGACGCGCACGCTCCGGAACGACCCGTTCTTCGAGGGCCTGTGGCAGGGCGGCTCGAGCCTCGGCAACCGCGCCGGGTTCGAGACCGGAGCCGACATCGCGATCGGCGTCGTCGGCCTGCTGCTCATCATCGAGGCGGCGCGCCGATCCCTCGGGCTCGCCCTGCCGATCCTGTCCGGCCTCTTCCTGGTCTACGCGTACGTCGGCGCCGCCATGCCCGACTGGCTCTTCCCACACCGCGGATACTCCATCGAGCGCATCGTCGCCCAGGCGTTCCTGCAGGCGCAGGGCACGTTCGGGGTCGCGTTGAGCGTGATGTTCACGTACGTCTTCCTGTTCGTCATCTTCGGCGCCTTCCTCTCGGCCAGCGGCGCGACCCGCTTCATCATCGATTTCGCGCAAGCGATGTTCGGCCGCAGCCCGGGCGGACCCGCCAAGGTGGCGGTCCTCAGCAGCGGCCTCATGGGCTCGCTGTCCGGCAGCGCCGTCGCCAACACCGCGACCACCGGCACCTTCACCATCCCGATGATGCGCAGCGCCGGCTTCAAGGCGACGACTGCCGCCGGCATCCAGGCCGCGGCCAGCTCGGGCGGGGCGCTGATGCCCCCGGTGATGGGCGCCGGCGCCTACATGATGCTCGAGATCGTCGACCCTCCGGTGACCTATCTCCAGATCATCCGGGCCGCGCTCATTCCGGCGCTTCTCTACTATCTGTCGCTGTTCCTGATTACCCACTTCCACGCCCGCGGAACGATGCGCGACAACGCCGGGCCGGACGGCCCCGCGGCGACCGCAACCACGACCCCGCTGGCCGAGTCGCGGCACGAGGGCCTCGTCTTCGCCACCGCGCTCGGCACCCTGATTCTGCTGCTGATACTGGGCTACACCCCATTCCGGGCGGTGACCGCGTCGCTGGTGGGCATCGTCGTCGTCGGGGCGTTCAACGAGCGCACCCGCCTGTCCGTCCAGGACGTCATCAAGGCCTTCGCCAGGTCGGCGCGCGACGTCGTCTCCCTCGTCGCGGCCTCCGCGTCGGTGGGCATCATCGTCGGCATCGTGACCCTGACCGGCATCGGCACCTGCCTGCCCGCGACCATCCTGCCCCTGGCCGAGCAGAGCCTGTTCCTCGCCCTCGTGCTGATCATGATCTCGTCGATCATCCTCGGCATGGGCCTCCCCTCGGCCGTCTGCTACCCGCTGCTCGCGACCCTCATCGGGCCGGTGCTCGGCAACCTCGGGGTGGTGCCCCTCGCCGCCCACCTGTTCATCTTCTACTTCGGCATGATGTCGATGGTGACCCCGCCGGTCGCCCTCGCCGGCTACGCCGCCGCCTCGATCGCCGGCACCAACATCATGGCGACGAGCTTCGCCGCCTTCCGTTTCGCCCTCGTCGGGTTCACGCTGCCGTACATCTTCGTCTACCGTCCCGAGCTGCTCATGCTGACGCCGGCCGGCGAGACCGCCGGTCCCCTCGCGATGCTGGTGCCGGTGGCCATCGGCACCCTCGGGGTGCTGTGCTTCGCCTCGGGCATCACCGGCCAGCTTCGGACCACTCTGACCCTGCCCCTCCGCCTCGCCATGTTCGGTGCCGCGGCGCTGCTGCTCGCCCCCGGCCCGACCATCGCGATGGCCGGCCTGCCGGTGCCGGTGCTCGATGCGGCCGGCGTGGTCCTGTTCGGGGTGATCTTCGCGATGAACCGGGTGCGTTGAACCGAACCGGAAGACCGGACGCTGCGGGATCCGGCCGTCGAAGCGCCGGGCCGTCCCCAACCCCCGACAGCTCCGCGGCGGACCCGGGAGCGGGACGATCGTGTCGGTGCTCTGCCCCGCCGAACCCGCCAAAGGAGGCCGGGCGCCATCAGCGACGACGGCTCCGCCGGTTGTTCGTTTTTCGTTCTGCGAACGCCTTATGTACAGAAAGGGTTCAGCAGACGCTGGTTGCGTGTTCGATGAAATTTCCAGAGCTTGCTCACGAGAGACCGCGCCATCGCATGCCAAGCACTCCCGTGACACCTGTCACCGTCGCCGTATCTCGGGTGGCGGCGGCTGTCTGTTTGGCGGGAGTGCTCACGGTCCCGCTCTTCGCACAGGTCGCCGTCGCCGATCTTCAACGCGTTGAAGGAGCAGACGTAGACGCGACCCCGGTCAGACCGGTCGAGCGGCGGGTCTGCCTGAACCGGTCCGCGTACGTGCTCGCCGTCCAAGGCGTCGAGCGCGACGGAACGTTCCACGGCGAGGGCCGGCTCATCTGGGAGGACAATCCCGGCGAGTGGGTCGCCCTCCAGGTGGATCCGGTCGGGGATGGGGACAACTGGCAGATCTTCCATGTCGAAGAGCCCGGCTGTTTCACGATTCGGGCGACCATGGCCCGCGTGCGAGTCTACCTGTTGCGGGTCGGGGTCGACTGGAACGGCTTGAACCGGGTGGAGTGGTTCCCGTAGAGCCTGCCGGCAGCGGCAGCGTCTCTGTCGCCGCCAACCCTGCGGCCGCGGGTATCAGTCTTGGACGCACATGGCCCGGCATCGTCCGGCCAGCAGGTTGGAGGATTCCGTGCGCAGGTGTCTATTGGTTGCCGTCTCCGTGCTGCTGGTCAGCATCCGCGTGGCCGCTCAGGAGCCGTTGTGGTCCGGAACGATGACCGCGGGCAAGGACGAGATCAACGCAGTCAGAATCGTCGGCTACAACAGGAATCCGGAAGTGCCGGCAATGGGCGAACTCGGCGACGCCGAATTCGACTTCCGCGGGACGACGTACAGGGTCTATTCCCTGCTTCAGGCCGAGAACAATCCACTACTGCGGGAATGGGCTGTCGTTCTCTCGTTCTCGCCGCTCCTCGATCATCAGGACCTGGAATCCATGACGCTCACCGTGGACGGGACGGTGCTGCCGGTGAGCGATTCAGTGGCGGTGGCCGACGAGGCTTCCGACGATCCCCCTTGGACGAGCCTCTACTGGGCCGACCCCGGATTCCGGTGGACCGACGGCCAACGCATCGATGCCGAGCTGACCATGGCTCAGCAGCCGGTGCCGGCGCTCCCGCACATCGCGGCCGGCTTGCTGGCATTGCTGGTTGGGGTTGGCGGGTACCGTCGTCGGCCCAAGAGCTAGGCCTACCGCACGACGCGCCCCGGAGGCCTCCACGGTCGGGAGGAGCGGCCGCCGGCGGCACCGGTTCCGCGCCGGACGGCAGCCCGCGCTTGCTCGTAATCCGCGCTCGCCTTGACGAGCGCCCGCTCAGCCGCGAAAAACGCCTTGCGTGCCTTGATGATCCCGTCCCACTCTCCGTTACGGCCTGTCATGGCTATCGGTCCTCCCGAACGCTCTCGTGGTCAACAGCTGGTCGGCGGAAACCTACTCGGCGGTGCGCACGCCGGCGACCTGGAGCCGAGAGCCGCGTGTCCGAGAGCCGCAAATCTCGGTCCTCACTTCGGTGCGTAAGTCGGCGATCTGCGTCAAGAGCCGCCGTGGTCGAGGTTCGCAATCCCGGTCCTCACCTCGGCGATCTCTGGCCCGCTGCTCCGCGAGTGGCGTGATGCGCGCGGGCCTCTTGTCCAAGCCGGAAGCGGTTGAGCCTCTGCAGGAGCGGCCGACGCCGTGGCGTGCCCGGCGGGGAACGCCGCGTAGAACTGGCCGATGCGGTCCCACTGCTCGGCGATGAGCCGGAAGTTCACCGACCGACCGGCCGCGCTTTGAGGACTGGCGGTCTGAGCGCAGCTCAGTCGTTCACGGTTACGGTAGCGATGTCGCCATCCCGATCATGGCGCTCACGAGGCTTCTGAATATATATCGGTTCTTTCCCAGTCCCTTCCCGTGTATTCCGTTGCGCAGGGGATGCTCAAGGACTGACCTCGCCGCCCCCCCCACCGGTATATCACCCTCATCGGAGACCCGGACCTCGAAGCGGGAGACGTCGCGTTCCAACTGATCGTCCGACGGCAGCCACGCCAGGAGGGCGTCGATCAGGCGGTCGCCGCGCGCGCCGGGCGTGTCCGCCTGCAACCGGCCAACGGCATCCGAGGCGACCCGGAACCACACCTGCTTGCCGTCCTGGTCGAGCTCGGCGCCGAACCAGAGGGTTCCGTTGGGCTCTCGGGTCGGCTCGCGCGGGGTCAGGGTCCGGATCCCGCCGGGCTAGTCCTCGCGCGTCCCCGCGATGATGATCCTCGGCCCGTGGTCGGTCATGCCCCTTCCGTGTCAACCTCTCTTCGATCGGCGCTCGGAGCACCGAGACTGTGTGATCTTCAGGCGATATCAGGTGTTTGTTTTCCGACATCCCGCAATTTCCTGGGTCAAGCTCATCAAACCAAAGGGGGCGCAATCCTACGCTGAGCGAGTGCCAGCTCAGCAAACAGCCCGACGATGCGATCGCCATCGAGGTTCGGACCGGAGGGACACAAGCTCAATCGCTGACCGCAAGCTATCCAGGTACTATGGGCCGGGTGCGCGGGAGCATTCCGCGGTACGCCATCCACCCCACGCCAGCCAGAACGGCCACGAAGGCGATGAGCTTCGCCGCGCCGCCCCCGCGCGTCAGCGGGAACACGGCCCACAACAGCCAGAGCACCAGCTGTGCCGGACACGCGGCCCACAGTGCACCGTAGAAATAGCGCCGCTCGCGCCCCTCATCCCGGGTCGATCGCTTGACGCGCGGCAGCATTCCAGCCGCGCCCAGAATCCAGATCGTGGCGACCAGCGGGAAGTACGCGATCTCGTACAGCTGCCGCAGATACCAGCCCCCGGTCACGATCGTAACGACCAAGCTGCTCAGGTTGAGCAGCGTGAAGGCAACGATGTCGCTCCAGGCCAGCGTGTAGCAGACCCGTCGGTACACCGGATTCGGCTTGTCCTCGGTGAAATGAATGATGTAGGGCCGCGGCTCGACACCGGGCAGCCGGCCGCAGAGGCCGGCCACCCCCGTCGCCGCCACCACGACGCCCAGCCAGACCGCCATCCGCAGGTCGAAGCCGCGCTCGAAGAGATCGAAAGTCAGCGGCCCCGGGGTGATGTAGCAGACCCAGATCCAGATGGGCCAATGCGCAAGGCGATAGCCGACCGTGTTGCGCTCGCGGGTCTTCCGCCGGCTCGCGAGCTCGACCGGAACGTTGTTCCCTGTGCTGTGTAGTGCAAGCCCGGCTCGCGGGTCATCGCACGGACTATCTGCAGTTTGTTGGTGCTCGGAAGGGGTATTCTGGGGCACGTCTGACCTGAGCGGACCCACACGCGGTCCAAGTTGAGAAAAGGCAAGAACCGCGAGAAAGGGCCGGCCTTGGGCGCGCCCGACAGGATTCGGACCTGGGAGCGAGGCGCAAGAAGTCGGCATCGGACCGGGTTCCGCCCGGCAGAACACCTCTCGATGCCGGTGGCATCCGTGGCACTGGCCGACATTCGTGGCTTGTAGGGTCATCGTCCCGCAACGGCCCCGGCTCCGTCGGCGAGCCCGGCTGGGTCCCATGGCATGGATCTGACTCACACCTGCGCCCCAGACACCCGGTCTACGTTTACCTGTTCCCTGTGCCAGACCCATGTCAGCGTTCCTGCCTTCCCCGCTGAGCACGGCCAAGGTCCGTTCGGGGCCGTCCGGCGAGCTGGTCGACCAAGCCTACGGCCCTCGACACGGAAACGACGCGGTGGCAGTCACCTCTCCGTGTCGGCGACGACATCGGCTCCCGAGGCTTTGGCGAGAGGGTGCCCGCCACTTGCCGTGTCGTCGGTCAGGGGCGGTGCTTCCGGCACGAACGCGGGCTCTCCCCGCCCGAACATCCGCCGCATCGCCCGCTGCACGTCGTCGAGGATGAGGTACGCCGTGGGCACCAGGATCAGCGTGATGAAGGTCGCGAACAGCACGCCGAAGGCCAGCGAGACCGCCATCGGCACGAGGAACGCCGCCGGCAAGGCGCGCTCGAGCATCAGCGGCGCGAGGCCGACGAAGGTCGTCAGCGACGTAAGGAAGATGGCTCGGAACCGGTTGCCGCCCGCCTCGCGGATCGCGAGCTGAAGGCCGGCCGACTCGAACTCGTGGCGGTCCCGCGGCTGTGCGCCCGCTTGGCGCACCTTGCTGCCCACGTCGGCGTGGACCTTCCGGGCGCGGTTGATGAAGTCGACCATCACGAGGCTGTCGTTGACGACGACCCCGGTCAGCGCGACGAGGCCGAACATCGACATCATGGTGACGTCCAGCCGCATCGCCATATGCCCCCAGATGGCGCCGACGAAGCCGAAGGGGATGGCTGCCATGATGATCAGCGGCTGCACGTACGACCGTAGCGGGATCGCGAGGAGGGCGAAGATCATGAGGAGGGCGAGGAAGAACCCCCGCTGCAGGCTGCCCACCGCCTCGACCTGCGCGCCCTGGGCCCCCTCGAACGTGTAGAACACGCCGGGGTAGCCCACCGCCAGGATCTCGGGCAGGATGCGCGCCTGCAGATCGGCGATGATCGCGCCGGCCGACGTCACGGCCGGGTCGACGGAGGCGGTCACGTTCACCGCCCGGTTGCGGTCGACCCGCTTGATGGACGCGAAGCCGCGGCCCGGCTCCACCTGCGCGACCTGGGTGAACGGCACCTCGCCGCCATTGCGGGTGCGGATGCGCATGTTCTCGAGGTCGCCCAGCGACCGGCGGTCGCCCCGCGGGTAGCGCACCATGACCCGGATGTCGTCACGCCCGCGCTGGATGCGCTGGGCCTCCTCGCCATAGAACGCCTGCCGCACCTGCCGGCCGAGGTCCTGCAGGGTCAGGCCGAGGGTCTCCGCCGCCGGCTTGATGCCGAGCTGCATCTCCACCTTGCCGGGCCGGAACGAATCGGAGATCCCGTAGATGCCGGCGTACTCCGCGAGCCGCCGCTTGACCTCCTCGGCCGCCGCCCGCAGCTGGTCGATGTCCGGCCCCGCGAGCTGCACGTCGACGTCCTCGCCGAAGCTCATGACCGACATGTCGAAGTTGACCTCGACCGCCTCCGGGATGGGGTCGGTCGCCTCTCGCCACATCAGGCCGAGCTGCTCGCTCGTGTACGCCCGGGTCTCGGCCGGGGCGAGCTCGACCGTTACCTCCCCGAGGTTCGCGGCGGCGGAGTCGACCACCATCAGCCGCCCCATCGGTCCGCCATCGCGCGACATCATCGGCAGGTCGCCGACCGTCGCCGACACGTGGCGGAAGTAGTCCATGCCGCTCTCCCGCTCCAGCCGGGCGCGCAGCCGCGCCGCCCCCTCCTCGAGCTTCTCGACCGCCTGCGACGTCATGTCGACGGGCGTGCCCTGCGGCATGGTGACCGACGCCGCCATGACGTCCGCCTCGATGGAGGGAAAGAAGTGGAAGTTGATCCACCCGCCGAGGACCATGCCCCCGGTCAGGATCAGGGTCGAGAGCCCGACTGCGGCGGTGACGTACCGCCAGCGGAGCGCGGTCTCCAGCAGCGGCTGATAGACCTTCCGGACGAAGGCCGTCAGCCCGTTGGCGAAGAAATGCTGGAACCGGTGCCACGAACCGGACGCGCCGGGGCGACGGCGGATGTGGGCGAGGTGGGCGGGCAGGATGCCGAGCGACTCGACCAGCGAGAAGAGCAGGCAGGGAATGACGACGAGGGGGATGACCCGGAGTACCCTCCCGATTATGCCCGGCACGAACATCAGCGGCATGAACGCGGCCACCGTCGTCAGGACCGCGAAGACCACCGGCTTGGCGATCTCCCGAGCACCCTCGATGGAGCCGCGCAGCCCGTCCCCGTGGCTCTCCTGGTGCCGGAAGATGTTCTCGCCCACGATGATCGCGTCGTCGACGACGACGCCGAGCACCAGGATGAACGCGAAGAGGGAGATGACGTTGGCCGAGACGTCGAACCCCGGCATCAGCGCGATCGCCCCGAGGAACGAGATGGGGATGCCCAGGCTGACCCAGAACGCCAGCCGGAACTCGAGAAAGAGGGCCAGCACGATGAAGACGAGCACGAACCCGGTGGCGCCGTTGCGCGCCATGAGGGTCAGCCGGTCGGCCAGGATCTCGGCCTGGTCCTGCCAGATGGTCAGGGAGATGCCCTCGGGAACCCTCGCCTGCATGTCCTCGACGTAGCGGTCCACGGCGGCCGCGATGTCGAGGGCGCTCTGGTCGCCGGTGCGGAACACCGACACCATCACCGTCGTGTCGTGGTCGAAGCGGGCGTACTGGTCCGTCTCGGCGAAGCCGTCGACGACGGTCGCCACGTCGCCGAGCCGCAGGCGGGTGCCGTCGGCGCGGGTCCACAGCACGAGGTCCTCGTACTCGTTCCCGCGGTAGGCCTGGCCGATGGTCCGCAGCAGGATCTCGCCGCCGGCGGTGCGTACCGAGCCGCCGGGCAGGTCGAGCGACGACCGGCGCACCGCATCGGCGACCTGGTCGAAGGTCATCCCGTGCCGCCGCAGCGCCGTCTCCGGGACCTCGATGGAGATCTCGTAGGGCGGGGCGCTCACGATGTCGACCTGGGTGATCTCGGGCAGGATCGACAGCTCGTCGCGCACCTGCTCGGCGATCGCCTTCAGGGTGAAGACGTCGGTGGCGCCCGAGATCGCGATGTCGGTGACCTGGTTCCGCGCGATCAGCTCGCGGATGATCGGCTCTTCCGTCTCGATGGGGAAGGTGGTGATGGCGTCGACCTGGTTCTTGACCTCGTCGACCACCCGCCGGGCGTCGGCGCCGAGCGCGAGCTCGACCATGACCGATGCGCTGCCCTCAGACGCCGTCGACTGGATCTCCTTGATGCCGTCGATGCCCTGAATGGCCTCCTCGATGCGGAGTATGACCCCCGACTCGACCTCCTCCGGCGCCGCGCCGAGATAGGGGACGTTGATGCGGACCCGGTTGAGCTCGAGCTCGGGGAAGACCTCTTCCCTGACGGCCTGGGTGGCGATCGCGCCGCTCATGATGATGAAGACCATCATGAGGTTCGCGGCGACCGGATTGCGGGCGAACCAGGCGATCCCGTCCTTCAATGATTGTTCTCTCTTTCGTAACACCGGGGTACCAGGAGTCCGTGCTCACCGACTGACCCTTCAAAATCGCCCCGCGCGAGTCGAGCGCGCCGGCTGGGTCGAGCACGTGCGGGCGGACCGTACCAAGGGCCGCACGGGCCTGACAACCGAGGAACGCGAGGAGCTGCGGCGGCTGCGGAAAGACGTCTGGACCCTGCGAACGGAGCGGGAGATCCCAAGAGAGCTCGCGGCTTTGCTTCGCCAAGGACCACGTGTGAGGTTCGCGTTCAGCCAGGCGGAGAAGGCCTCCTTCAGCGTTCGAGCGATGTGGCGCCGAACCAGAGGGTTCCGTTGGGCTCTCGGGTCGGCTCGCGCGGGGTCAGTCCGGATCCCGCCGGGCCAGTCCTCGCGCGTCCCCGCGATGATGATCCTCGGCCCGTGGTCGGTCATGCCCCTTCCGTGTCAACCTCTCTTCGATCGGCGCTCGCACGCCCGAGCCG
Source organism: Vicinamibacterales bacterium (assembly GCA_965206705.1). Lineage (GTDB taxonomy): Bacteria > Acidobacteriota > Vicinamibacteria > Vicinamibacterales > UBA8438 > JAJEEA01. Next base: position 1,648,171 of record CBDBKJ010000006.1, read on the forward strand.
GCGGCACTGCCCTCGTCTCCGGGTTCCACGATCCGTTTGCCCGGCACGCGTAGCAGCAGGTTGAGGACGGGTCAGCCCCGTGCGGCGCGCCACCCAAACCCCCTCTGATATAGATAGGCGTTGAAGGCTTAGAAAACGAACAGTCCTGAGAAGTCTCTGCGGTGAACACCGCGAAGCGCGGCGGCGAAGGCGCTCGCGGTTGCCGGACGAGCCGACCGGCGCGCAGTCAGCATCATCGCCGCGCACCTGACCACGGTCGCCGACGGGCTGGAGTCCGCCGACGGGACGAGACGCTGGCGTCGAATGCGGTCCTTCACCTCGCCGTCGCCACCCCCCGCGAACGGATGCTCCCCCGAGACCATTTCGTACAGCATCACGCACAACGACCAGACGTCGTCGGCTTCCTCGGCGGGGCGGCCGGACAGCACCTCGGGCGACAGGTAGCGCGCGGTGCCGCCCAGGCTGGTGGCGTCGTTCGCCTCGCGGGCCAGACCGAAGTCGAGGAGCTTCGGCGACCCGTCCGCCGCGAACCCGACGTTGCTCGGCTTGACGTCCCCGTGCAGGTAGCCGGCCTCGTGCAAGGCCGCCAGTGCGCCGGCCAGCAGGGCGGCGATGTCGAGGGCGCGCGCCGCCGGCACCGGCCCACGCCCAAGCCGGTCCGCGAGGGTGCCCTGTGACAGGAACTCCACGACGAGGAACGGGCGGCCCCGCCACGACTCGATGCCGAAGATCTGCGCCACGGCCGGATGCGTGACCGTGGCCATGGCCCAAGCCTCCGGTTTTGAGCCCATCAAGCGGAAGACGGACACGCCCGTCAGCGTCTTGATGGCGACGTCCCGCTCGAGCCGGAGGTCGCGCGCCAGGTAGACGGTGCCCATTCCCCCGCTGCCCAGACGCCGCGTCAGCCGGTACTTGCCCGCCAGAAGCTTCGGCGCCTCGGTCTCGACATACGCGGTCCCGCAGTCGCACGCCGCCGGCTCACCCGCCTCCGACACGCATCCGCACGCGGGGCACTCCTCGGCCGGCAGCGCGTCCACCGACCGGGCTCCCCCCGTGCGCATCGCGAGCACGCGTCCGACCGCCAGCGCCGCCGCCGCCCCCAGCGCCTCCAGAAACGGGAGGTCCACCGGCCGAGCGAGCCGGCCGTCCAAGCGCCGGGCCGCCACCAGGACGCCCAACAGCTCCGCGCCGGGGCCCGGAACCGGCACGATGGCGTCGACGCCCGATTCGACGACCCACCGCCTGTCGTCATGCAGCAGCAGGGTGAAGTACGACGCTTCGTCCTGCGGATGGACCCGAAGCGTGCCGCCGGCCGTCTCCAGCAGGCAGACGATGGCGGACACACGCGCCAAGGGCGGCATATCGCCGTCCGGATCGTCGAGGTCCTCGGCGTCCGCCGCGGCATCGGTCCGGACCAGCAGGGTGACGGGGGTGCCGCAGCCGCGCTTCGCCGTCCGGCGCACGATCCGGCTGACCTCCGTGATGCGCCCCACCTTGGCCAATGCAGCCGCCGCATCGGCCAAGGCCTGCCGTTGGTCGGCGGTGTCGGGGTAGAGCCACGTATCGAGGCGGACCAGCAACTGCCCGCGGGCGGCCGCGGCCAGCAGCAGGAACGCCGTAATCGCGCCGAGCGACTGCACCACCGGGTCCGCGGCGACCGCGCCCAGGGTTTGTTCCGGGCGGTTGGCCAGCCGCCACCCCAGGACTGCCGCTGGCGCGGCCGCCCCGATGCCAAGCAGCCTCCCGTGCGTCAGCAGCCGCCCCAACGACGCCCGGACCACCTCCCGCACGTGCGGCACACGGGCGGCGAGCACCGAACACCAGAGCAGGACGAGTCCCGGGAACCGCAGCAACTGCACCACCGCGATGGTCGGAGACCACTGGTAGTTGGACAGCCAGTCCCCCGGAGAGAACGCCTCGGCGACGTTGTACGCCGACAGCAACCCGATGAACATCAGGAACCCGATGCTGAACAGAACGACGCGCCGGGTCTCGTCGGCCGGCGCCGTGTGCGCGCGCAGCACCACCACCACGACCGCCCCGAGCGACAACATGTTCAAGGCGACGAAGATCCCGTCGAACACCACCGAGGAGACCGCGGGAGCCACGCGCCCCGCCCGGGCGAGCACCAACCACGTCACGGTCCCGACCCAGATGAGGCAGCCGACCAGCGCGCTGACCGGCACCATCCGGCGGGCCAAGCCGTCGAGCCGGGTTCCGCGATGGACCCGGGGGCACTCTCGAGCGAACGCCCACAGGAACGCGGGCGCGAACATGAACGGGTACACGTAGGGGAAGCCGAAATCGGGATAGCCGAACGGCTCGGCCGGAGGAGCCCCCCGGAGGAAGCCGAGGAGCGCGAACGGATTGACCACCGCAGCCGTGAGGAGGAAGTACACCCCCAGCAGCCAGGTCCGGTGGTCGCGGCGCCCCGCGAACAGGAGCAGGCACGCGGTCGCCGCGGGCCCGGCCACCAGGATCGCCAAGTAGGAGGCGAGCCCGCCGTACTCGCGCCGGAAGTCGTCCCAGCCCCACAGGCCCAGCAGCACGAAGGCCGCCACCCAGACCGCGGCGAAGGCGATGAGGGCTTGCACGGCACGGCGCACGAAGACGCCGCCGGGCAGGCGGGAGCCCGCCATCGGCTCTCCCTGCGCCCGGGAGCCGGCAAGCACGTCGGCGACGAGGCGCAGGTTCTCGAGCGTCCGGCGACTGGCGGGTGTGGCCTCCCGTGCGCACCGGTCCCAATCCACGTCCTGGTTCAGCGTCAACGCGTCCGCCGCGTCGACGACCAGACGGTCGCGCTCCTCTTCACCCATCCGACATGCCTTCGCTTGGCCGTGTTCCGACACCGAAGCCGCACCGCGCGGGTCATGTGCCTCTAGTTGAACTGGCGTTCGCGAAGCCGAAACCGAACAGCCGGACCCTCGTCACGGAGGCGCCATGACGTCGCCCAGCCGAATCAACGCCCGCCGGAGCGCCATGCGCGCCGCATCCGTGCTCGGCAGCCGTTCGAGGAGGGCGAGCTGCCGGTAGTTGTAGCCGAGCTCCACGCGGCCGGCGATCAGCCGCCGGTCCCGGGGCCTCAGGTGCTGCAGACCGTCCAGGTAGCGCCTCCAGGCCTCGTCGTCGACGAGCCGCCGCAGCTGAGGCGCGCCGTCCTCGGACGCCCGAAGCGGTTGGTCCGGCGCAATGGCGTCGCGACGGCGCGTCGCCCGCCGCAGCTCGTCGCGGATGCGGTTCTCGGCGACCCGCCGCAGGTAGGCCCGCAGTGAGCTCGCACGCTTCGACTCGAACCAGTCAAGCCGCGTGAACGTGTAGCGCAGCGTGTCCTGAACGACGTCGCTGGTGTCGAGGGAGCCCCGCACCCGCTGCGGCAGGCGGCCCCGTGCCCATCTCCGGAGCCAGGACCCGTACCGCTCGAAGAGCGCCTCGGCCGCCCCGCGGCTGCCCCGCTGGACCTGCTGCAGGAGGCGCGACTCCGACGACGACGTGGAGCCCGAAGGCTCCGGTTCGAGCTTCAACACCATGACCCACGCGGGATCATGTGCCACGCAGCCCTGGGCAGGCAAGAGCCGGGCCTCCTGATACCCAGGACCGCCCGCCCTTGGAACGGGGATGAAGACGCCGCCCGGTCGAGGAGCACGGGGGGAGCGGTGACCGGCCGGTTGTTCGTTTTGCGTTCTGCGAACGCCCTAACTTACAAGGCCGTCGACGGATCTCCGAGCGCACCGGCGAGGCCACCCTTGACCTGGGGGGGCCAAGTCCCTCGGGCCGAAAGCCAGCCGGCCCCAGGGCCGGTTGCCGAAGGAGCCGATGACGTTCCTCGGCTACCGGATTGGCCGCAACTACCGTCGGGACACGGGCCGCGCCTACATCGGCACCCGCCCGAGCCCGGCGAGCGTCCAGAGTATCTGCCGGCGGGTGAGTGAGGCGACGACGCGGCGTGACGGACTCCTGCCGCCGGGCGATGTCGTGGCGCGCCTGAACCGGTTGGTGACCGGCTGGGCGAACTACTTCATCCTGGGGCAGGTCAGGCCGGCCTACGCGGCGATTGACCGACACGCCACCCGGCGGCTGCGCCAGTGGCTCTGTCGCAAGCACCAGGTGCGGTCCGGGCGATATGTGCGATTCCCGGACGAGCGGCTCCGGCAGGAGTACGGGCTCACCCGCCTTGCAGTGCGCACGACGAGCTTTCCGTGGGCGATGGCATGATCTCGTCCGAGAGCCGGATGCGGGAAACCCGCACGTCCGGTTCGATGAGCGGCGACTGGAAACGGAGTCATGGCGAGGAGTGAGGCACCGGCCACGGCGAAAGCCGCCGGGAACAGCTACCCCCTCCGCCTACCGCCACCGCGCCAGTCGTCGACTCTACACGAATCTGGTCGGTACCCTGTCCTGCGCGGTCGGCGGCGCTTGCCACAACAGAGATGTGCGCCAGGAGCGACGAGCGCCGGCGCCGCGAGGTCCGCTGATCAAGGAGTAGAGGACACGGATGAAGACGAGAGACACATCGTGGCGCGGCGCCCTCGCGCTGGCGGTCTTCGTGCCGGCGTGGACGGCGATCGCGTCCGACGCGCGCGGGGCGCCCCGTCAGAACGGCCCGCAGGCGCAGGTCGAAGGTCAGACGGACGTACTGGTCGAAGAGCTGAGCCGCGCGCTCGGGATGACCGCGGTCGAAATCGAGGCCCTGGGGTTGTCGCCTGCAGAGATCCGGAACCTGCTCGCCGGGTTCACGGAGGAAACCGTGGTCGTCGGCTCGCGCGCGCAGCCCCGCAGCGCCACCGCGTCGGCGGTCCCCGTGGACGTGCTGTCGGCCGCGGACCTTGCCAGCCGGGGGGCGGGCGACCTGAAGGACCAGCTTCGCACCATCGTCCCGTCGTTCAGCGTCAACACCCAGCCGATCAGCGGCGGCGCGACGGTGGTGCGTCCCGCCATGCTGCGCAACCTCGCCCCGGACCACACCCTGATCCTCGTCAACGGCAAGCGCCGTCACCGCTCCTCGATAGTCGATTGGCAGGGCGGCAACGGGGTGGCGTTCGGCTCGCAGGGCCCCGACGTCTCCGCCATCCCGGCGATCGCGCTCCGGCAGGTCGAGGTGCTGCGGGACGGCGCGGCGGCCCAGTACGGCTCGGACGCGATCGCCGGCGTGATGAACTTCCAACTCAAGGATGCCCGCTCCGGCGGTTCCGTCGAGCTGGACACCGGGATCTACCGCGTCGGCGACGGCGAATCGGCCCGGTTCGCCGGCAACGTCGGCCTGCCGCTCGGGGCCGCCGGGTTCGCCAACCTCAGCCTGGAGTACGGCAACGCGAACCCGACCGACCGCGCGGCGCCGCGACGGGACGCGACTGCGCTCATCGCCGCCGGCAACACGCAAGTTTCCTCCGACCATCCGCAGGTCTGGGGAAACCCGGAGGTCGACGACGACCTGAAGCTGTTCGGCAACTTCGGCTACACATTGCCTGCCGGCGTGGAGGCCTACGCCCACACGAGCTACGCCCGCAAGACGGTGACCTTCGGCATCTTCTACCGGAACCCGAACACGCGGCTCGGGGTGTTCAGCAACGACCGCGGGCGCACGTTGCTCGTCGGCGACGTGCTCGCGGCGAACGGCATGGGCTCGGCCAACTGTCCCACCGTCACCGGCACCGGCAACGTGCCCGACCCGGTCGCCCTGCGGCAGGTGTCCGACGACCCGAACTGCTTCACGTTCCAGGAGCTGTTCCCCGGCGGCTTCACCCCGCAGACGGGAGGCGCGGCGACCGACGCGTCGCTCGTCGGCGGCCTGCGCGGCTCTACCGCCGGCGGCTTCAACTGGGACCTGAGCGGCTCGCTCGGCGTGCACCGGACCGACTTCTTCATCCGCGACACCATCAATGCATGCTCGGCCCGACGTCGCCCAACGCATTCGACGTCGGCACGAACCGGCAGCGGGACGTCGACGTCAACTTCGACGTGTCGTACGCGGTCACCGACAGGGTCAACGTCGCCGCCGGCGCGGAATGGCGCGACGAGCAGTTCGGCCTCCGGGCGGGCGACCGCGCGGGATGGGAGATCCCCCGCTACGACGAGACCATCCCGCTCCACCCGGAGGTCGCCGCACTCTGCACGCGGGCCGAGAAGATCCCGAAGGTCAGCCGAGCCGCGAGAGTTCGCTGACGACGAGGCGGTCGCCGGCGCTGGAGGATGCTTGACGAGCAAGCTGCTCGACTGGGAGCGGCGGCGGCATCGAGGAGGTGGCGGGGCGGATTCGGCGTCAGCGCCTCAGCGTGGCCGCCCGGCCGGCGAGCCCTGGGGGGAACATGCGAACGTGCGCACCCTGGTCGCCGGCGGGAAGCGACCATCGAGGCCCCGGCCGCCGCCACGGCGGCCGTCTCGAACGTGTTACGGATCTGGGAGGACGAAACGATGAGGTTGCGTTGCGTCGTGGGTCGCATCCTACGAGAGCTGATCGGGGTACTGACGCTGAGCATGCTGGTGGCGCCCGGCGTGGCGGTGGCGCAGGACAAGGCGGTATCCCTGAACGAGTTGCTGCACGCCGGCAGCCTGCAGCCCGGCGAGGGGGTCTATGTCACGGACGCTGCCGGTCGCCGCCTGAAAGGCACGCTCAGCGACGTGTCGTCCGCCGGGCTGGTGGTCACGCATGGAGGCCAGGCGTGGACGGTGTCCGCTGCCGACGTGCGGCGAATCGATCGCCAGGATTCGTTGGCGAACGGCATCGGCTACGGAATGGCAACGGTGGCAGGCTCCATCTCAGCGCTGTGCTTTGCCGGCGGAAGTCACCCGGGCGAATGCTCATACGTGTTGTTGTACGCGTTTCCGGTCGTGGCGCTCGGCGGCGCCGTGGGCGGTCTTGTGGACGCTCTCAGGCACAAGATGGTCTACCGTGCGGCCGGGTCGATGCAAGCATCGGTGTCACCGATTGTGTCGCACGGGAGTCTCGGCGCCCGGGTATCGGTCGCTTGGTGAGCGCTCGAAGTCGAACGGCGGGCAGGGATTCCAGCCGCTGACGACGCTCGATGTCGAGGGGGCGCTGCCGGCCGGACGCGGGGAGCCGCGTCGGGGGGCGAGACGGCGGCCCCGCCACGACTCGATGCCGTGGATCTGCGCCACCGCCCTATGCGACTCGCCCGACAGGGTCTTGACGGCGACGTCCCGCTCGAGCCGTAAGTCGCGCGCCAGGGCCGCCCCCATCCCCCCCCTGCCCAGGCGCCGCATCAGGCGATACTTGCCCGCCAGCAGCTTCGGCCCCACCGTCTCGACATACGCGGTCCCGCAGTCGCACGCCGCCGGCTCACCGGCCTCCGAGACGCATCCGCACACGGGGCACTCCTCGGCCGGCGGCGCGTCCAGCAACCCGGTTTCCTCCATGTGCATCGGGAGCACGCGCCCAAGTCGCGGGGGACGAACGCGGCACGCTCGAGGCGCGCGGAGCGAGCGCCCGGCTGTTCGTTTTCCCTCACGAAACGCCTTTATCTGTAGAGGCAGGAAGACCATGGCCGCCGACGGGCTGGCAATCATCATCGAGGGGAAGCGCGAGGACTGGCCCCCGATGGTCCCGCTCACGTCCCAGGCGAGGCCGTTCCCGGTGAAGCCGCGCACGCCGCCGACCAGCGACACGTCGCGCGCCTCGCCGCCGAAGTCGGGAGTGAAGCCGCCGGGGAACAGCTCGCGGAACGAGAAGTAGAGCTGTAGTCCGTTCGCGCCGAACAGCCTCAGGTCGTCCTCGACCCGCGGCGAGCCCCAGACCTGGGGGGGTGTCGGAGGCGACGTCGATGTTGCCGGCCGCGCGCAGCGCGATGGCGTCGCTGCGGGGGGCGCTGCGGTTGGTGGGGTTCGAGCCGCCGTACTCGAGGCTGAGGTTGGCGAAGCCGGTGGCCCCCCGGGGGAGCCGGACGTTGGCGGCGACGTTGAAGGCCTCGCCGTCGCCGTCCCCCGAACGTCCCGGTGTTCAGCTCGAACGCGCCGCCCGAGGGGTTGTTCTTGAGCTGGAAGTTCATGACCCCGGCGATGGCGTCCGAGCCGTACTGCGCCGCCGCCCCGTCTCGCAGCACCTCGACCTGCCGGAGCGCGATGGACGGGATGACGGAGATGTCGAGCCCCTGCGACCCGAAGGCGACGCCGTTGCCGCCGTGCCTGTCGATGATCGACGAGCGGTGGCGGCGCTTGCCGTTGATGAGGACCAGGGGTGTGGTCGGGGGCGAGGTTGCGCAGCATCGCGGGCCGGACCACCGTCGAGGCGTCGGCTGATGGGCTGGGTGTTGACGCTGAACGACGGGGCGACGGTCCGCAGCTGGTCCTGCTGGTTGACGGCGCCCTGGCTGGTGAGGTCCGAAGGGGTGAGGACGTCGACGGGCACCGGCGACTCGGCGACGGTGCGCGGCTGCGCGCGCGTGCCGACAACGACCCGACGACCAGGTCCACACCGAGAGACAGGCCCAGCGCCTCGATCTCCTCCGTGGTCAGGCCCAGCGCCTCGATCTCCTCCGCGGTCAGGCCCAGCGCCTCCTCGACCTGGGCCTGCGGATCGTCCTGGCCGGCCCGTCGGCCTCGGCCGTAGCGGGGAGCCACGTCAGGGCGAGCACCGCCAGCAGCACGGCGGCGCGCGTTGCCGGATGCTTCCGGGTCGTTTGCGGGAGGGGGCGAGATCCTACGTTAAGCGTTTCGCGGTGCCCGACGGTCGGCGCCCGGCCAGCGGTATTCCCCGGTCAGGTTGATGTGTTCCCAGCCGAGCGGTGAGACGTGGGCCAGGAGTTCGCCCGGGATCTCGAGCCCGGCCTGCCTCCTCGTGAAGACGGCGTCGCCGAGCTTCAACGTGTTCCAGTAGATGATGATCGCGGCCAGCAGGTTGAGGCCGGCGATCCGGTAGTGCTGCCCTTCTCCGGTTCGGTCCCGCAGTTCGCCGCGTTGATGGAAGTTGATGGCGCGCTTGAGGGCATGGTGGGCCTCACCCTTGTTCAAGCCGACCAGGGCGCGCCGGCGCACGTCGGGGTCCGTCGTCCACTCGATCATGAACAGGGAGCGTTCGATGCGCCCGACTTCCCGCAAGGCCGCGGCCAGCTCGTTCTGGCGCGGATACGCGGCGAGCTTGCGCAGGAGCTGGCTCGGCCGCATGGTCCCGGCCGCCATGGTGGCCGCCACCCGCAGGATGTCCGCCCAGTTCCGGTCGATCAGGTCCACGTTCACCTTGCCGCCGACCAGCGGGCGCAGGCGCTTCGGGACGCCTGCGCGTTCGAACACGTAGAGGCGCTTCGACGGCAGGTCCCGGATGCGCGGGACGAACGCGTAGCCGAGGATCGAGCACGCGGCGAAGACATGGTCGGTGAAACCGCCGGTGTCGGCGTACTGTTCGCGGACGCGCCGTCCGGTCTCGTTCATGCAGGAGCCCGTCGAGGATGTAGGGCGCTTCGTGGACGGTGGCCGGGATGGTCTGGGTGGCGAACGGGGAGAACCGGTCGGAGACGTGCGAGTACGCCTTGACGCCGGGTTCGGCCCCGTACCGGGCGTTGACCAGGTTGAGGGCTTCGCCCCGGCCGCCGGCCGGGAAGAACTGGCCGTCCCTGGAGGCGGTCCGCCCGGTCCCCCAGTAGGCGGCCATCGGTAGCGCGGCCTGGGCCTCGACGACGACGGCCAACGCTCGGTCGAACGCGTCGCCTTCCACGTGCCAGCGGGCGATGCGCATCAACTCCCAGAACCCGTGCGTGGTCGTGGCCTCGGCGACCAAGTCAGCGGCCCCGTCCGGCACGGCGGTTTCCGTCCTCTCGACGCGGAGCACGCTCTCTTCGATGCTCTCGCCAGCGATCGCACCGGCCCGCGCCGCGGCGGCCAGCCGGCGCAGGCCATCGTCCAGGGCGAACCGGCGCTCGGCGAGCCAATCGTGCGGACTGGCCGGGACCGGCAGGCTGCGGTCGGTATCAGCGACGGCGGGAGCCGACAGCAGCGCCTTTCGGATGTCGCCGTAGCGGCGCGACCGCGCCAGACAGCCTCAGGTTGGTCTGTCCGAAGACGTCGCCCTGCTCGGCCGCCCGGCGGTACCACCGGACGGCTTCCTCATCGTCCTGCCCGACCCCGCGACCGTCGCGGTACGCGCTGCCGAGGTTATTCTGCCCGAGGGCATAGTCCTGCTCGGCCGAGCGCCGGTACCAGCGGATCGGTTCCTCATGGTTTCGTTCCACTCCCCGGCCGGTCGCGTACATCCGGCCGAGGCCGCTCTGCGCCGCAGCGTCGCCCTGGTCGACGGCGCGGCGGAACCACCGGACGGCTTCCTCGTAGTTCTGCTCCACCCCGCGACCGTCGCGGTACATGACACCGAGGTTGTACTGCCCGCGCGCGTTGCCCTGTTCCGCGCTACGGCGGGTCCACATGGCGCTGGACGCGTCATCCTGCTCTACCCCGCGCCCCGCGAGGTGCATGTAGCCGAGCGCCGCCTGCCCCGGGGTGTAGCCCTGCTCAGCCGCCCGCCGAAAACCACGACACGGCAACGCCGTAGTCCTGCCCTACTCCCCCGCGGCCGTCTTCGTACCGTTCGCCGAGCTCGGTCTGCGCCTCCGCGTCCCCCTGCTCGGCGATCAGCCGGAGCTGGGCGACATCGAGCTCGGCTATGCTGCCTCGGGATTGTGTGTCGCGGTGGTGCTTCCTCTCGCGCTTTGTGTTTCTGTCGCTCTCGATCTTGTAGCGGATGCGGGCGCACGGAGAGTGTGGGTCGCCGCGGGCCTCGGCGCAGTCGGGGCCTCGGCGTCCATCGCCCAGCGTGCACGGCAACTGTCCATCGCACCGTTTAGCCTCCGCGCTACCTCGCCTTCCAGGGAGCCGCGCGCGCTATTTTCGGCGCGGTGTTTGGCACGTTCGTCGTGGTCACTATGAAGGCCGGTGTGGTTCTACCTGTGTTGGGCGACACTAGCTGGGGATTTGCGAGTGCTGCCTTCGTTGCGGGAGCAAGCGAACGTCTTGTTCCGAAACTCGTGCAGGGCTTGGCTCGTCGTGCTTAGGACGCTGACGGAAATTACCTTGCCATGCGTCAGCCGCCCCAAGCCGCAGAAAACGGGCTGCGCCCGGGTTCAGTTGGCAACTTTATTTCGATCACTGTCCTTAGCGCGCATCATTCATGAGGGGGCCGAGACGGTGCGTCGCGGCGGTGACGGCGCTGAGCGCGTCCCCACGGGTGTTCGACCGCGTGTCAAGGGTGGACGGTTGGTGGTTGAGGGGCGAACAGGTCGAAACGCGGTCTGCTCAACAACAGTGAGCTCGGAGCGGCGTCAAGTGAGCGACTACTCGGCGCAGGTTCTGTTCCAGGAACTCCGGCGGCGGGAGTACCGCGTGGGTGATCTGCGCGACGACGAGAGGGACGGAGCAGCCATAGGGCCAAGGTATCATCCCCTCCGACTCCATCAGTCCCGCCATCGGCCGCGGGGCACCAAACCCAGGGCAAATGCGCGACCCGTTGAATCGGTTGCGCTTCATGCTCTCCTTCACTTCGCCCAGGCGACCCCCTCCGTCCGGGGGTCGACGCCGGCCGCCAGAACGCCATGCAAGTGGTCCACCACGATCGCCGCGTTCGAGCCCATCGACCACTCCGGACGGACCCGCAGATCGTGGCCCTTCGCCTCCAGCACGGCGCGCACCTCGGCGGAGATCCCCCGCTCCACCGACAGGTCGCCGGGATACATCGTGTGCGGGAACGGCGACGCCGGGAAGCTCCGCGTCGACCAGCGGGGCGCCTCTATCGCCTGCTGCACGTTCATCCCGAACTCCACCATGTTCAGCAGCGTCTGCATCGTCCGCATGATCTGGTCGTCGCCGCCGGGGCTGCCGAGGATGGCGTACGGGGCGCCGTCCTTCATCACCAGGGTGCTCTGCAGCGTGCTGCGCGGCCGCTTGCCCGGCGCCAAGGCGTTGGCCTCGCCCTCGACCAGGGAATAGTAATCGCCCCGGCAGGTGAAGCTGAACCCGAGGTCGCCGACGACCACCCCCGTCCCGAAGCCGCTGTGGAGGCTCGGCTCGAAGCTCACCATGTTGCGGTCCCCGTCGACCACCGCGATGTAGCTGGTGTCGCCCTCGTGATCGGCATCGCCCGCCACGTTGACGCGCGGGTCGGGGCGGGGTGGCGGCGGGTTCTCCATGAACCGCTCGGGACCGCCCGGCCGGAACTCCAGCGACGCCCGGTCCGGGTCGATCTGCTTGCGGCGCTCGGCCGCGTACTCCTTGGACAGCAGCCCCTCGTAGGGGATGTCGATGACATCCGCGTCGCCCAGGTACTTCTCCCGGTCCGCAAAGGCGAGCTTCAGGGCCTCGGCGCTGGTATGGACGTAGTCGGCGCTGTTGTGGCGCATGGCCGCGAGGTCCAGGCCCTCGAGGATGTTGAGCGTGAACAGCTCGGCCGGTCCCTGGCTGGCGGACGGGTTCTTGTAGACCTCGTAGCCACGATAGTTCGTCGAGACCGGCGTCTCCACCTTGGCGGTGTAGGCGGCGAAGTCCTCGTAGCGGTAGAGGCCGCCGTTCTCCTCGAAGAACTCCCCCATCGCCCGTGCGATGTCGCCCTTGTAGAAGCGGTCGCGTGCCGCCTTCAGCGCGGCCGACCGGCCCCGGTGCGCGTTCTCGCGCTCCGCCTCGACGAGCTTCTCCAGCACGCGGGCGGCGTCGGGATTCCGGAAGATCTCGCCCGGCTCCGGCGCGCGGCCGTCCGGGAAGTAGACCTTCATGGTCGTGGGGTACTTCCGGATCTTGGACGAGCCGGCGATGGTGCGGCTCAAGCCCTCGCTGACCGGGAACCCCTCGGCGGCCACGGCGATGGCCCGCCGCAGCACCTGCTCGAACGTCATCGTCCCCCAGCGGTCGAGCAGGATGTACCAGGCGTCGACCACGCCGGGGGTGGACGCGGCGAGCAGCCCGTCGCTGCGCGGCAGCTCGGCGTTGTTGTGCCGTTCGTACCACTCGATGGTGGCGAGCTCCGGCGCCATGCCTTCGGCGTTGATCGAGTAGACCTGGTTCTCGTCGGCGTCGTAGACCAGCAGCACCGCGTCGGCCCCGATGCCGTTCATCGCGGGGTCGACCAGCGCGAGCACCGCCTGCCCCGCCACCGCGGCGTCGAAGGCGTTGCCGCCGGCGTCGAGTATCTCGACCGCCGCGGCCGTGGCCTGTGCCTTCATGGAGCTGACGGCGTACTCCTGCCCGCGGATGACCGGACGGACCGTGCGGAAGTCGGGAGTAGCGCGCATCGTCGCCGAGCCGGCGCTCTCCTGCTGCGCGGTCGAGGGGAGCGGGAAGCCGAGCGCCAAGAGAAACGTCACGCCGAGCGCGAGGCGGCCTGCAGCCATCGCTGCCTCCTTTGGGAGATTCGCACGTCCGCCAAGTCTACTCCGCTGCCGCCCCCGATGTCGCGCCGTCAATCGACGCCGTGGCCGCGCGCCGGAGACCCCGAGCCGTAGTCCCACGGGTCGTGGCCGCGGACCGGGCCGGCCTGCACGGCAGCGGTGCACGCCGCCCGAATCCAGGCCCGCCGGCTGGTCACCGCTCCGCGGCGCGCGCCCCCGCCAGGATGTTCTCGAGTCCGTAGTTCCCTTCGTGACACGCGTACTCGTAGAGCAACCCATCGAGATTCGTCATCGGAATGGACGCGGTCCACGGTGACGCGTACTCCGTCGGATCGGTCACGGTGAACTGGTAGTCGATCGTCGCGTCGTCGATCCTCGTGAACCGTTCCACGAGCCGCGTGGTCGCGTTGGCGCCGAAGACGGTCAGGGCGCGTCCGTTCACCGGGGTGAGATTGGTGGTTTCGACGACCAGCGTATCGCCTTCCCATCGGCCGCGCGAGTCTCCCAGCCACTGGCGAATCCCCTCGTCCACATGGGGGCGTCCATCCAGGGGAATGATGCGGGCGTCGTGGATCATCTCGACGAAGATCACGACGTATCCCGGGCTCTGGAAGATCTGATAGTTGTGGTTGTAGAAGCCGGGCATCATCGCACCGGGCAGTCCCCTGGAGATGCATCGCTCATACAGGTTGCGGTCCTCCGGACCCGCCGGTTCCCGCGTTCGATAGCTCTCGCGCGCCGGCCGACGCTCCGCTTCCGCGGGTGTGAACGGCGGCAGCTTTCCATTCGGCGGGTCGACGATGAGGGACGTTCGCGCCATCCGGACTCCCCGCTCGACCCAGAAGTTGTTGTACGACCCGGTATCCCCGGTTCCCGGGGCGATGCCTCGCTCCTCACGAGCCACGTCGCCTGCCTCATCGAGGACCGCTTGTTCTTCTTCCGACAGGAGTTCCCGTCCCGCCAGGCCGTCAGGGCGCTCCAGCGGGGTCGTCGTGGTGTTCGTCCAGCGCCCCTGCAGGTCGGGGTCTCCCCATGCGGTGCGGAGTGTCGCCCCGCCGCTCGTCCCGTCCGCCTGCGTCTGGCCGCCAGCGTCCACCGGCATCAGTGCCACGACCACCGTCACCGCAATCGCCGCCGCGAGACATCGATAGCCCATCCTGCCCTCCTGTTTCCAGCTCGCCGGTATCCGGCCGAGGTTCCCCCAATGATGAATCAGCACCGCGGCGCCGGCAAGGCATTCCCAATCGGCCGGCGGCATCCGACACCGGGCGCTAATCCTGACCGCATCGCTTCACGGGCAGACGCGGGCGGAAAGCACGAATCGCAAGGTAATTTCGGTCAGTGTCCTTAGTCTGCGGGTTCGGGGTTCGAGTCCCCGGCGGCTCACCACTCGTCTTCAGGAAACCGAGACTCTCGCCTCCGAGGCCGGACGGGGTTGACACCCGCGAGCCCGCCTCACGGCTTGCGGCAGGCATCGGCTCCGCGTTGCCCCAGCGTTGAGCCGCTACGCCTCACCGCAACTCGGGCATCTCCCGCTCGTCCGCCCGCGCGCCGGCCAGGATCCCCTCCATGCCGTAGTTGCCCTCGTGGCAGGCGAACTCGTACAGGTCGCCCTCGATCGGTGTCATCGTGATCGAGGCGGTCCACGACCGGTCGTAGGTGGCCGGGTCCGAGACGGTGTACTCGTACCCCAGCGCGCCCGCGCCGGTGCGCGTGAACCGCTCGACGAGGTGCAGGCCGTCGGCCGACCCCTGGTAGGCCGCCTTGCCGTTGAAGTTCGTCGTCTCGACCACCAGCGTGTCGCCTTCCCACCGGCCGCGCGAATCGCCCATCCACTGCCGGATGGCGCCGGCGATCAGCGGGCGGCCGTCCATCGGGATGATGCGCGCGTCGTGGATCTGCTCGGTCCAGACCACGACGTAGCCGGGCGTCTGGAAGAGCCGCAGGTGGTTGTTGTAGCCGCCAGCGGACATCGGCGGGCCCGCCTTGGTGTGATGCACGCAGCGTTCCCCCGGAGTGCGGTCCTCCGGACCGTGGGCGGGGCGGCCGAGCAGCGCCCGACGGGCGTCGAACCGCTCGCGCCCCTCCGGGGTGAAGGGAATGCGCCCTTCCGGCGGATCGACGATGAGGGCCGTGCGCCCGGTCGATTCGCCGCGGTCGAACCAGAACGCGTTGTAGGCGCCGGGATCGCCCGGCGGCGGCAGCTGGTCGCCGCGCGTGAGCGCCTCGGCGTTCAGAGCGACCACTTCCTCCGTCGTCAGGCGTTCGCGCCCCGCGTAGGTCACCGGGCGCTCCAGGGGCGTGAGCGTCGCGAACGACCAGACGCCCTGCAGGTCCGGGTCGCCCCAGGTCGTGTAGGACAGGGTCCAGTCTTCTACCGCCGTGTCCTGCGGCTGGGCCGCCGAGCCCTCCGGCGCCAGCCACATCAACGCTACCATGCACAACGTCGCGAGTCGCCTTCCGGTCATCTGTCACCTCCCGGGGAGTAACTCCGTCTCACCGTCAACCCCGCACGTGTCAAGATTGCGGGCCGCCGCGCACCGCTCCCGCAACCCCGCCGCCGATGACGAGGGCCATCGCGAGCAGTCCGATCCCGAGGAACGCGGGCGCCTGCGACATCGGCAGGAAGTCGCGGGTCGCCAGAAAGAAGCCGACGGGGTCGTCGACTGGCAGGGTCGTGAAGCGCCGTCCGGCCAGCTTGACGAGGCCCGTGGGCAGGAAGGCCATCGCGAGGAGGAGGCGGTTCATCAGGGTGAACCGCTGCAGCCAGGGGGCGGCCCGCACGCGTGCGAGCAGGTCGGCGACCGCGAACGGCGGCTTGGAGGGGTGAACACCAGTCGTCATGAGCGATCTATTGTTCCATGGCGTCCGCGGTCGTGGACCGGCGAGGCTCCCGGTGTCGCCTGGACGGGGGCGGTGCGGACGACCATCGTAGGGAGATGAAACGCCACGAGAGCTTCGTACCGCTGTCGCGCGACCACCACTTCGGCCTGATCATGGCGCAGCGGCTGATTCTGGGCCGGGCGACGAACCCGCACGCCGACTGGCCCACCGACCGGGCTCGGCAGGTGCCGCGGTTGATCGAGTTCTTCAATTCCGACCTGCGCGCGCACTTCGAGATCGAGGAGCGGCACGTCTTTCCCGCCGCAGGCCGGGATCTGACGGGGGGCGGCCGCCAGGTGGAAGCGCTGGTCGCGGACCATGACGCCATGCGGGCGATGATCCGCGGCTTCGAGGCCGACCCTTCCACCGGCCTCGACGAGCGCCTGCCGGTGTTCGGCCACCTGCTCAAGACGCACATCCACAGGGAGGAGCGGCAGCTCTTCGAGCAGATGCAGGCCGCCTGCGACCCTGCGGAACTGGAAGCTATCGGGGTCCGCGTCTCGGCTGCCCACGACGCGGCCGGCCCTGCGTGCAAGTTGTGAGAAGAACGTGGAGCAGGCCGTCAGCGCCGGTCAAGGGGCCGCGACGCGGCGGGGGGCAACATGGCCGACGAGCCGTGATACGATGCGGCGGTCGCCGGGCAACGCCCGACGGCCCGGCCGGATCCGCGCCGGCACCCCCTTGCGCGCCCGTAGCTCAGCTGGATAGAGCGCCGGGCTTCGAACCCGTTCCAGATTCTGCGAGATCCCCAAGAAACCCCGCATTCGTTGGGAAAACCGAGGGGCTCTGCGGGTCAGAACGGGTCAGAAAACGCCTGACCGAACGCGAAACGGCTGGCAGTACGGCTGGCAGTGGGCAGCCAAGCGGAACATCCACGGCCGAGTCCTTCCTTCGCCGCGTTGGCCGGCGGTCCGTCGGCAACCGGCCACGATCCGGCGAGATCGAGACGAGGGCGTCCACCAAGTGCCGGCCAGGGTCGCCGGGTGCTTCCTCCGACATCCGGCGGATTGCCTGTTCGGCGGTCCGGCACTGCGGGCGGCGGCTTGGTGTACCGCCAACGTTGTCGTCCTCGTCCGACGCGTGTCGGTGGCCGAGCTGCGAGCCCTGAGCCCGTCGACGTGGTGACGTGGAGCTGGCCGGCTTCCGGACGAGCCGGCAGACGCGCATTCTCGTCCGTGCCAGCCCAGGCGGGGTCGCTCGGGGTGAACCTCCCGGTCGGCAACGTCACCGAGACGGAAGTGGTGACCGCGGCACCGCTGGTGGTCGACGTGACCAGCGCCGTCGTGGCCGAGGCCATCACCCTCGACCTGACTTCCGGCCGCAGCTACCAGAGCTGCCCGTGGCTGGTGCCCGGGGTGCTGTCCGAGGATGCCGACGCGCCCGGCAACCCGGCGTCCAAGTCGGGCCTGAACCATCGCGACATCGGCGGCGAGGCGGGCGTCTCGCGCGACAACGTCTACTACATCGACAGCATCAACTTCACCGATGGGGTCAGCCGCACCTTCGGGGCCAATTTCAACACCGAGATCAGGCCGACACCGAGACGGGCCAACCTCACTCGCACGATCTCGGTGACGAGGTGCGGTGGCTGGCTATGCCCCCGGTCGGTGAAATGGTGGACCGGGTGCCCCGGTGGAGAATCCCGGACCTCTTCGGCTCGCTCGCTGTTTGCTCTTAGGACAGCGATCGGCGGCTCGTACTGGCGATGATCAAGCGGCGCGCCGTGGCCGCGGGGCTGCCGCCCTCGACGTGCTGCCACACGTTCCGGGCGACGGGGATCACGGCGTACCTGTCGAACGGGGGAACGGTTGAGCACGCGCAGCAGATCGCGGGGCACGCGTCGCCGAAGACGACGAAGCTCTACGACCGGACGGCGGATACGGTGACCGTCGACGAGATCGAGCGGATCGTGATCTGAGCGTGGACGTTCCTGCGGTTCCCGCCAAGGGCGCAGGACACATGTTGCTCGGCTGCGCCCACGTCTCGAAGACCGACGGCTCCCAGTCGCTGGATCTGCAGCGCGACGCCCTGCGAGCGGCCGGAGTCGACGACGCGGTCAACCTCAACCACGACTTCGCCTCCGGCATCCGCGGCGACCGGCCGGGACTCGGCAGTTGCCTGCGACCCCGCGGTCCAGCACGGGCTCCCCCGAGCGACCCCGCCCCCCCCGCCGCGGGTTGGAGCCTTTCGGGAACGACCACCTCGGACTCGCTGCCGTGGCCGCGACGTCATGGCCGGCGGCAGGTGGCGAGGACGGCGGCGAGGTCCGCCGCACCCCGCGACCACCGCGGTCGAGGTGCTCGCCGGAGCCCGGCACTGGTCGTGCTGTTCAGCGAGGACGGCGGCGAGGGTGGCGTCCGCGGTCGAGCCGTCGAGGCCAGACGTCGGCGCGCGGTCGGCGGCGGGCGTTTGAGCTCGGCGGCGGCGGTGCGGGTCGGGGCGAGGGGATCCACGGCGACCAATGAACGGCGCAACGCAATATGCCGTCACATGGCGCCATATGATGCTACTATACAGGCACGCTGGTTATCGACGGGGAGGGCGCGAGCATGGAACGGTCGGACTGGATGACGGCGGAGGAAACAACGCAGTATCTCGGCATCGGCAAAAGCAAGCTCTACGAGTTGGCGCAGGCTGGCGAGATCCCGCGCCACAAGGTCGGCAAGGCCTGGAAGTTCCACCGAGACGATCTTGACGCGTGGGTTCGGGCGAGCCGGACGATTGCGGATTTCTTCACCACCGTCGACTACGAGATCGATGAGAACGACGAGCTTCGGGATCCCCAGCGCGAGGCCCACGCAGCGACGGTCGAACACTTCGCCTCCAGCCGGCAGGCTGCAATCATCCAGTTGCCGGTCGGCTGTGGGAAGTCCGGACTGATCGCGCTTCTCCCTCTCGGTCTGGCGGCGGGGCGCGTACTGGTGATCTCTCCCAATCTCACCATCCGCGACAGTCTGCATGCCGATCTCGACATCACAAACCGGCGCACCTGTTTCTGGCGAAAACGGTCCGTCCTGTCGCCCGAGATTATGCTGGCCGGACCGCACGTTGCTGTTCTTGGCGGTCAGGACGCGAACATACACGACTGCGAGAAATCGCACATCGTTCTCACCAACATCCAGCAACTTGCCAGCAGCGCGGACCGTTGGCTTCCGGCTTTTGATGACGACTTCTTCGACCTGATCCTTGTGGACGAGGGTCATCACAGCGCCGCCAAGAGCTGGGAAAAGGCCTTCGACCGGTTCCCCAACGCCAAGGTTGTGAATCTCACTGCGACTCCCTACCGAGCCGACGACCGGAAAATCGTGGGCACGCTCATCTATCGATACTCCTTCAAGCGGGCAATGGTGAAGGGCTACATCAAGCGGCTTCAGGCCGTCTACGTCGCTCCTTCCGAACTCACCTTCACGTACGAGGGGGATACACGTACCTATCGGCTCGACGACGTGCTGAAACTCAAGGAGGAGGAGTGGTTCAGCAGGGGAGTTGCCCTTTCGCGCAAGTGCAACGAGGACATCGTTACAGCAAGCCTAGACCGCTTGGAACAGCTCCGGCAGACTGGCACGCAGCATCAGGTCGTGGCGGTTGCCATGCAGATCGACCACGCCAAGGCCATCAGGTCTCTTTATGCCGAACGAGGATACGAGGCTGAGACGATTCACAGCAGGATGGCGGACGACGAGCGCGCCGAGGTCGTGCGCAGGTTGAGGGCAGGTCTGATCGACGTAATCGTGCAGGTTCAGATGCTGGGCGAGGGATTCGATCACCCGAAGCTCAGCGTCGCCGCCATATTTCGGCCGTTCCGTAGCCTTGCACCATACCTTCAGTTCGTGGGTCGCGCGATGCGGGTCGTCGTCCAGAACGATCCTCGCCATCCCGACAACTACGGGTACATTGTGACTCACGCTGGGATGAACCTGGACACACTGCTGACCGATTTCCGGGAAGTCGAGCGCGAAGATCAACAGTTCTTGGCCGGCCTCATCGGGGGCGATGAACCGGAACCGCCTCGCGAAGTCGTCAATGGCCGAGCCCAAATGAAGATCCGGCCCGACATGGTGGTGCACGACGAGGTAGTTGACTCGCTCATCGAAGAGGACTTCATCGACGCCGAGGATGAGCTAGTCCTTGAGGAGCTTCGTCGCAACGCGGAGGCGCTGGGATTGGACGCAGACGCGTTGGTCGCGGCGGCGCAAGCGTCGCACCGTCCGACCGCCCGGGTCGTGTCGCCGCCTGGAGCCTTCCCGGTGAATCCCCAGCGGGAACGACAGGAAGCGCAGAAGCGTCTAAACGAACGCATCAAGTCGACGGCGCGAGTGCTGCTCAACCGGCTGGACCTATCGCATGGCGGTAGAGATATCTCCAGTAAGCTCCTCACCAACATGTCTGGAGCCAATTTCGTTGTCGCGACCATCATCCTCAACCGCCAAGTGAAGAAGGCGGTGAGCCCCGCTCCCCGAGGGGACTGGAGTACGCAGGAACTGAAGAGGGCGATGGATCTGCTCCCCGAGATTCTCGACGCCGAGGTACGGCGACTCAAGGCGAAGCAGCGTACCCAGGCGGAAGAAGAGAACACCGGCGCGACGGAGGGCGCCAGCTGATGGCGAAGCGCGGCCGGACTCCTTCATTGATTGGTGGCACACATGGTACCGTCACATTCCGCGTCGCGGGCAAGAAGACCGAGTGCCGGCGATGCAAGGAGACGATGTCTAAGGGCAGCAGATGTGTTCCGGTGTCGACGCCAGGGAAGATGGGACCAGGAAGAGCCTACTGTGCGAATTGTTTTGAAGAAGTACTCGACGAGACCCAGCGAAAACTCGATGGGCTGCGAAGGGCATTGCATGCTGGCGAAGCCCAGTGTGGAGACTCTCTGGCGTGACTCGGATGCTGCGATCATCGAGGGGAGGGAAGATCGTTTTGGCGTGGCGGTGGTTCCTGGAGTTCCTTCGCTGGGCGGGATGATCGCGAACGCGCAGCCGCGGGCGGCGTACGGGCGGGCGGTGGGGCAAATTCCTCGGGTGGGTGCGAGGCGCGAGGCCTCCGGCTGCGCGACTGTCTCGCCGCTCCACGTGGCCGGCTACATTTGGACGCACCCGGGGGTCGGGTACCGACCGTGAAGCAGCACCTGGCCGCGGATCCGCATGCTCGGTGACTGGCTGGTCGTCGCGACGCCGGTCCTCTCGCCGGCCGAGGCGAGGAAGCTCCTCGCGACGATCGACACCCGGCGCCCTGGCGAGACTCCGGGACCGGGCGGTGCTATCGGTCATGCTCTACAGCTTCGCGCGGGTGAGTGCGGTCCTCGGGATGCGGCGCCAGGGCTACTTCGGGCAGGGGCGCCGGGGGTGGTTGAGGCGCCGGGGGTGGTTGAGGCTCCGCGGCGGCTCGTGCTTGCCGATGGTCAAGCGTCGCCCCGTCGGCCGCTGGGCTGCCATCCTGGGGCGACAGGGGGATCTCGATCCGCACTGCGCGCCCAGCTGAGACGGTGATTCAGCAAGGACGGAAACTGGAGCCGGGCGCGCCGCACCACCTCCAGGTCTGTTGCGCGCAGCGCGTGCTGGTGGCGTCGCGGGCGGTGGCGTTTGGGTCGGCTGGAACCACTCGCGCGCACCCAAGGAAAGCCCACGGAAGGGCGCTTGTGATTCATCATGTAACAACCTGCTCGTCTTAGCGGACACCGGTGCGTGGAATGGCGATCCCGAGGGTGAGATGACCGAGACAACAGAGACAATATTCGCATTTGTGCTCATGCCATTCAGTACGGATTTGCACGACATATACCGATTGGGCATCAAGGAACCCGCAACCGCTCTCGGCATTCGCGCGGAGCGTGTCGACGAACAGATCTTCACTGAAGGAATGCTCGATCGCATTTATCGGCAGATCGATGTGGCGGACATCGTCATTGCCGACCTGTCTGGTAAGAATCCGAACGTATTCTACGAAGTTGGGTACGCGCATGCCAAGGACAAGCTGTGTCTGTTATTGACCGACGATACGGCCGACATTCCGTTTGACTTGAAACACAAAAGGCACATCGTCTACGGTTCGATTCAGGACCTTCGCGAACGACTGACCACCGAACTGCGCTGGGCTCTCGGCAGAATTGACAGTGTTCGGCGTAGCCGCATTCGCGTAGCACCAAGGGCCGTCAGCGGTGACCTTTTGAAAAACAGTTTTTTTGCCAAGGCGAAGTTGTCGTTCCGGATCGATCTGCATAACGATGCAAACGTGCCGTCAGCGGAAATCGACAACCTATACCTGTACGCGTTCCGGGATTGGACCGTACGCCAAGATAACAAGGATTGTCCAAGCACCGAAGCAGACTTTCCGCCATACAAACACAGGTACTTCTTGGTTTCTCCGGTCAAACGCCTCCAACCCAGGGGTTGGGCACAACTGCAATTCACGGCCGAGCGTACTCTCGCCTATTGTACCGATGAGGAATTGAAGGACAGCTACCCGATAGCTGGCCGTGCGACGCTTCGGTTCGTTACGGACGAGGGTGTCTTCGACCACGAGATGCGGATTGACACCGTTGTCGATGAGTGCCCGTTCTGACTAGTGCCCGTTCTGACTATCCCTTCTTAGCAGCCCGTGGAAGAAGTCTGTTCGCTGCGTGGGTCCGGTCACGCGGCTTGGCGATGAGTGATTGAGCGGACGAGCGCCGCCGGTGTCCATTTGGCCGTCCAGACGCGCGTGAGACGCCCCCAGAGCTCGATCAGACGCCCGATCAGGCCCAAAATCGCCGAAAGAGCCCGCCCCTGCAGGCTCCGGGGCGTGCCGACCCCGGTCAGGCGGCGGAGCAGCAGCCCGAGGTTGCAACCGGCCGCCTGGATGAGCACCCGCTTGCGGACATTCTCATGGCCGCGCACCCACACGCGGCGCAGACCGCCGGTCTCGTACTGGTGCGCGAACGGCCGCTCCACCAGCTCCCCGCGACGTCGCTGGAGACGACGACCGCGGTCTCCACGAATACGCCGACGGTTCCCATACAACGCCTGCTGCGCAGCACGCTTCTCCGGCGGCGTTTCACCCGTCCTCTTGTCCTGCCAGCAGCGTCGACCCCGCTCCGGCTCCGATACGTAGCTACGAACCCCAATCTCCTCAAGCGCCACCAGCGTCTTGTCGCTGTGGTAGCCCTTGTCGGCCACCACCTCTTCGACGCCTTCACCGTCCGGCTCCACCGCCTTCACCGTCCGGCTCCACCGCCTCAACCTGCTCGGCCGCCATCGTCAGCGTCTCCGGCAGCGTCGCCGAATCGCCCTCCGATGCATCCTGCACGGTCACCGAGAGGATGGCTCCCGTCTCCAGGTCGACCCCGTGCTCGGCCTTGTGGGCCAAGTGCGTCCGACCGTCCTTCATCTTCGCGATCTTTGCGTCCGGGTCCTGCGGAGACTTCCATTCCTTGTTCGACGTCTTCCTGTTCTTCCGGGACCGGTCGAACCGCGCCAACTCCGCGCGCGTCGGCGTCTCAATCCCCGATGCCTTCGCCAATCGACGCACGAACGCCTCGTACGATTCTTCCGTGTCCCGCCGCTCGATGCTCCGCATCGCCGCATTCGCTTCCAGCGTCGTTGCATCGACGCCGACCGTCTTCCCCTTCACCAGACCCGATTCCGCCAACCGTTCCAGCACCCACGTGAACACCGCCACGTGTGTTTCCACGTCTATCAGACGCCGCGTGCGTGACAGCGTCGAGTGGTTCGGCGGCGCCTCCGTCACGTCCAGGTCCAGGAAGGCCCGCAGGCTCAGCGAATCCGCGACCCGCCACGCAATCCCCCGCTCCGACGACAGCCCCTCGAAGTAGCCGATGAACAGCAGCCGGAAATACCGCCCAGGACGCAGACTCGGGCGGCCGAGTCGGTCCGCGTAGAAGGCCGCGCACAACCCTTCCACGAAGGCATCGAAGCCGGCCTTCTCCAGGACGCGGTTCAGCCGTTCGAAGAAAGGATGTCCCGCGCTCGTCGGAAGGTCCGCTGTGGTCACCCACATCGGCGACCGCTGTCGCGCCGCCGGTTTCTTGCCCATCGCCATGCCGTCGAGTCTACGACACTACGTCGACTCACGTCGACCCCGATCTACCGACTTTTGCCACAGGCTGCTAGACCGCCAGCCGCGGCCGGAACACCAGGTTCCGGACGTATTTCACACCTCCTTCCACAGAACCCTTCTCCCAGCCCTTGGCCGGCGCGCAGAACTCGGCCCGGAACGGATACCCGCCCCGGAACGCCTCGAACGCCTCGGTCTGCACCCGGTCCCGGCCCGCCAACACGTCCTTGACGGCCAGTGAGGTGTTATCGAGGACGACGCGATCCACGATGGGTGCGGCTCCTTTTCGTCGGCGGCCCAACCAGTCTCTGCGGCGGCGGCGAGGCAGGAGGCAGTTGGATCCGTCAACGCGTGGTCGTGGTGAGGAAGCGGCGAAGGGGACCGGTGTCCGACGGTACTTGTGCCGTCAGCGACCGCTGGGGGTTTTCCGCTGGTACTCGCGCGCTTCGTGGAAGGTCTCAGTACGCATCAAAGCGCCGGCTGCCCGTGGCGCCTTGAGGACCGCCAGTCGCGGACGGCATGCCGACAGGCCCTTCGATGAGCCGGCGACGAGCACCGCACGCCGCATCGCCGCTGCCACGTGGATGATGTCGAGTACCACTGTGGCTTCCAGGGCGTACGCGGTGGTGCCCGCGAGGCGGTCGCGATGGTCACGCGGCGCATCTCGAACAAGTAGCGCTCCGGCAGCAGGTTCAGCGCGACATCGAGCGGATGCAGGCCGTGGCGCCGCGCGCAGCCCGGACGCACAACCTGCATCGTGCCGGAGGTCGTTTCCGTGTGACTTTCGTGCACGCACGGCTCCGAGCACTCGACACCGCTGGCGTCCTCGGCCGGACCGGCAGTCTCTCCCGGGCTGCGTTGGTCGTGATGTTCTTGCAGGAGCTTGCGTACCAACTCCTGGCCCCGCCGGTGCAGTTCCCGTTCGAGTTCGCTCTCGCTCATCTGTCGGGCTTCGCTGGAGGAGAGGAAGGCTTTGGCATCCGCGAAGACAGCATCGGCCGCCGCGCCCGGGAGATCGATGCGGGGGACGCCGGTTCGCGGCTCTTGCACGTCGACTGTACGTCCTTGGAATCCTGTCGCCACAGCCATCGCAGGTCCCCCTTCCCAAGACACCGTACCAGAACGCCGCGCGAATGTCCAGAAGGGAGCGCGCCTGAGGGGGACCGGCGCGTGCCGGCGTCGTGATCGGGTCGGGCGGCGGCCCGAAAAGAGGCGGATGGGGCGCTCGCCAGACGCTGTCACCCCTCAAAACGCACTGAAGATGGAGTGTCCTCGGACATAAACCCTTATGAATGAGCGAGATAGCAATCTACGAAAAGGAGCCGCACCCATCCACGATGCCGCCGAAGTACCGGAACGCCGACTCGATGCCGTCGAGCAGCGACTCGAGCCGCTCGATCGGGTACGCCTTGGCGAAGTACGCGTTGGAGAACGGCAACGTCGCCACCAGGTACTTCACCTTGCACGGCACGCCGGCGATGTCGACCCACGACTCGCCGAAGTCGACCTCCATGGTCGTGGCTGGGCGCACGCTACGGTGCACGAAGGCCTCCTTCCTCGTGGCGGCGGCCCGCAGCACCGCGACGTAGCGGCGCACCGTGCGCGCCGGGACCGGTCCCCGTCATCGGCAGCAGCAGCCGCCGAATCCGCTTCGCGGTCAACTGCGGCTCCTCGCGCAGCCACTGCCTGATCCGCTCCCGCCACGGGTCAAGGGTGCCGGGTCGTGGCGGCGACACCCGCACAGGCGGTGTCGACCGGTCGATGGCTCGCCGTACCGTCTTCACGTCCACCTTCAACCGCCGCGCGATCTCCTTCTTCGGCACCCTCTCCACCAGATGCAAGCGCCGGATCTCGGCCCACTGGGACATCCTGATCACCTCCGCGTCCTCCTGGCTGCGCCGACGAGACGACCGTGTCTCGCCCCGTCGATCATCGCCAGGGAATCGCTGTTTCCGAGTGCTCAGGGGGGTCCCTTTTCACGTGGCCACGGGGTCCCTTTTCATGTTGCCGCTACCACCCGAGGACTTCCGCCGCCTGACCGCCCGGCAGCATGAGGACCGGGAGCGCTACTCCGTTTGGACGGAGGTAGATACCCGAGGCTATCGCGTCGCTCCCGACCGCCTCCGCGTCGTCAAGGTGATGCTCCGCGATGCACCGGAGGTCCGCTCCGTATTCCACCGCCATGAACGCCTCGGGCTCCGCCCGGGGCTCTCCCTCCGTGCTGAGCGCCGTTCCCGTCCGGACGCGGACGCCCATCTCCAACTCCGCGAGCGCCGTCTGATAGTGGGGCCAGGCGGCCATCCCACACCTTGGGGGTCGCTCGCGGGGTCTGAGAAGCGGGCGTGATACACGTCGACGACTCGCTCATCCGGGCTCGCTGGCAGAGGTGAGTTCGCGGGGCTAGGAACGTTTGGTCCATCCCCGTCGCCCCTCTGCAGCTCGGACAGAGCGATACGCTGGCGGCGGGGTCGCCGACGGTGCTGGCCTCCGGGCTCGGGACGCACAACGGTAACGGGGCTTGGGGGGGCGGACGGCGCGTCTGCCACGGTGCTCCAGCCACCTCCGCACCTGTTGACCACGCTTTCCGCACCGGCTGGGGGCGGACGGTGCGTCTGCCACGCCGTCGCCGATGCGCGGGCGGAAGCTCCAGCCCGTACCGCGCGCTGATCGCTACGGGCTAAGATGACTGAGCACCACCCGCCGACGAGACGGTGGCCGGTTGGCGGCGTCGAGGCGGCGCACCTGGGCCGCCCGTCCGCGCCGAGTCGACGTCGACGCCCCCTCAGGCGCTGGAGCTGCTGACGCGCCGCTTCGTCGGCGGTGGTCGGGCAGCCGGACGGGCCGGCCGCCCGTGAAGATGGCGGCGCGCCCCGTCGTCACCTGGTCGAAGCGGGCCGGTTCGTCCCCATCGACGAACACCGCCCCCGCCGCCCAGCTTCCCGCCAGGCCCATGCTGACGTCGCCGTCGGGGCCGGTGCGGGTCAGCCGCGCCTCGGTGCGTAGGGTGCCGTCGACGAAGGCGACGCGGCGGGGGCGGTCCGCGTCGGTCGGCCGGTGCGCGACGAACGCCGCGGTCCTCGGGCGCCGGGCTCGCCGCGGCCCGCAGCGTTCCGCGCCGGCGGGCAGACCGGTCCCACCCGCCGCCTGCAGTCGGGCGAGAGCGACAATGCCGCGACCCGTGGGCGCCGGCCTCGCCGCGGCCACCGGCAGGGTTCCGGGAACCGCCGGCACCGACAGCTTGCTGTCTGAGTCGGACGCACAACCGTGACGGTGCTTGAGGTCGTTGGGGGGCGGCTGGTCGGGCCAAGCGGCGACCGAGGGCCGCCGACAACCCAAAAGCCCGTGGCCGCGCGACCGACAGGGTCGACACGACCGTGAGCGCAGCAGCCGGCAGGTCAGGTAGCGCAATTCAGAAGAGATCCTCGCCGACAGACGTCTCGAATCTCTTCGCCAGGGCGTCCTGTTCGTAGCGGACGGGTTTGCCGACGAATTTCGCGGGCGACTCACGGTCGAACAACACGACATTCTGTCCTTGGAAAGACCGGACGCTTCGATAGCGAATTCCCGCGAACCCCGTTGCCTTTGCGGCATCCATAACGAACCTCGGGAGAAGGTACCCTGACTTCCAGGGCCTGTGGCGCTCAACCCGCGCATACAGGTTGGCATCGATCAGAATCAGCGCCAGCGCTAGGTCGGTTAGATGATCACTGCGTCCAAACGGCTCTGTGCCATCGGGACAGTAGACATCCAGGACATTGGCACACGCGGCCAACTCGACCTCCTGCACGTCGACCACGCCTGCCTCTAAATCGAGCAGTTCTGCCACGCAAGTCGCGGCGCTGTCAGCCAAATACCAATGCGCCTGGCCGGCATGATTGAAACGTCCCTCGCCTATACACGGTCGAGAGTCGTCAGGCGCTCGGAAGTCGCCGCTCTTCGGCACTCGACCACGGTCACGGCGTAATAAGCCTCGGTACCATTTACCATCTACCGTTATGGGTGGCACTTCTTGGACGGCTCTGATGAGCGCACGACCTGTGGGATGACCCGCGCCGAGGAAAGGGTGCTTTGAGAGGTAGTCTCTGAACTCCGACAGGCGTGGACCGTACCGCGTGGTGGCGGCCTCCAACCGTCGGTATAACAAAACCTCGGATGTCGGTCGAACCCAACACTCGGCCATATCCTCAACGGCGCTTCTGCAACCGGCGCAATGCCCGTTCTCTATGAGGCGCTTCGTGAGACGCGCTGGCACGTCGATGTGATATTGAAGGTCTCCTACAGTGCTGTGGGTCCCTTCGATGGATATGTAGCCCTCACCTTGAAAATACGGCGCGCAGTTCTCGCAGTTGACAATGTGGCGGTCGAAGTAATCCTGCCAGCTCCTAAAACCCCTGGGCGCTGCCATAGGTAGATCGTATCACCCACCACGGGATTTTCAACGTGGAGTCGTCCGCGGCCGGTGACGGGTCGGATAGTTGGGGTTCCGTCAACCTTCGGGGCAAGGGGATGTCGGCCGGCGCGGCCCCGGGGGCGGACTCCAGGGCTGCCCCGCAGGAGCTTCCGCCGGCGAGGGCGGCGGTGCGGTTGTCATGCGCGAACGGGTCCCGCTGATTCGACGTCGCTGACGGCCGCCATGAGCCGGTGGTCGACAGTCAGCGATCATGCCGTCCGTCCTTCGCGGTTGCGTACGAGCACCGCCTCGCGCACCGCGCGCAAGGCGAGGCGTGCGTCCCCCTGCAGCCGGTGCAGGTGCCGTTCTAGGCCCGCGATCGGCGTCAGGTTCACCGGGCTCGTGCGTCCCGGTGCAGAGCCGACGCGAACCTCGGTAGCCAGCCCGCCGCCCGCTCCGCCGCCTCGACCGCGGCGGCGCGGCCGATGCCTGACGGCATCTCCAGGCGGGCGATGCCCGCCCAGGGACCCGCCCATGGCCCGGGGTCACCCACACGCAGGTAGCAGCCGTAGAGAGCGTCCCCCATCGCGAAGAGGCCCGACCGTTCCCCGGCCGTCAGCTCCGGCACCCTGACCCAGTGCTCGCGGGCGAGCATGCGGCGGTGGTGCGTCTTCACGTAGCCGATGACGGGCAGGCCGCGGCGGTGCCGGATGCCGTGCAGGGGGCCGTCGAGCACCGTCAGCCACCCCTCGCTCGAGAGGGCCTCGGCGATGTCCGCCTCGGCGTCACGCATCAGGCGCTGGAGCTGCTGACGCGCCGCTTCGACGTCGGACCCGTCGACCGCGTACGGCTCCCACCGCCAGCCGTCGCGGTGGTCAGGCAGCCGGACGGGCCGGCCGCCCGTGAAGATGGCGGCGCGCCCCGTCGTCACCCGGTCGAAGCGGGCCGGTTCGTCCCCATCGACGAGCACCGCCCCCGCCGCCCAGCTTCCCGCCAGGCCCATGCTGACGTCTCCGTCGGCGCCGGTGTGGGTCAGCCGCGCCTCGGTGCGTAGGGTGCCGTCGACGAAGACGACGCGGCGGGGGCGGTCCGCGGCGCTCGGCCGGTGCGCCACGAACGCTCCGCCGTCCTCGACCAGATCGCACTCGACGGCGTGCGGTGAGTCGTCCGACGCCTGGAAGCCGGCCCCGTAGGTGGCGTCGAAGGCCTCGACGCCGATGGTGCCGGTCCGGTCTGCCGGGTCAGTGGAGCTCTGCATCCGCCTCGGGTGCGATGTGTGCCCGCGGTCTTGACGCCTGCGGGCATACGCCACCGCAGTGACAGATCATGACACTGAGAAAGCTCACGCGTGGTACCACGAGTCCGAGGAGGTCGCCCTCGAGCGCGGCCGCCCTCGCCGCGGTGATCGCGAGTTCCTCAATGACGGGGGATGCGGCGAGGTGGGCGGTTTGCAGACTGGGCCGACATCGCCGCCGCGGGCCGGGAACTGGCGGAGTCGTCGGCTCGCCAGAACGCGCGCTGGAGCCGTTTTACGACGCCTGCGTCTTCTGGTACTCCTTCCACGCGTTGCTGATGGCCTGGAACCGTTCTAGGTTGCCGGTCTCCCGGTCGGGGTGGTGGAGCTTGGCGAGCTCCTTGTAGGCTTTCTTCACGGCGACCGCCGGTGCTTGGCGGTCGATTCCCAGGACTTCCCACCAGGGCGTAGAGGCATCGCCCGCGCTGAGTCGCTTGTATCCCGCGAACGCTTGGCGGACAGAACCCACGCCCCAGCGGTCGATGCCCCGGAGGGCGCCGATATGGGCAGCGACGGCGGCGATGTTGTCCTCGACCCGGAGCCAGCGGTCGCAGGCGAGAACAAGCCCTTCCGGCACCGAGTCGAGCTTGAAGTACACGGCCGCCCCGGGATCCTCCGGCGTCCTCTGGCGGGCGTAGGGCAGCTCGTCCCGTCGGACGGCGACGTTCGTCGACACGATCACGTTCGCGGCGCCGAGCAGGCGGCATTCGCGAATCAGGCGGCTCGTGGCGTCGGTCATCGAGAGCTGGTCGTCGACGGCGCGGGCGTTCCTGAACCGGGACCGCTCCCGGTCGCCGGCCCGCGTTCTCGGCCATCCGGTCGGCCATGCGAGGGGATAGGGTGTCGGGTTGTTGTTCATGTCGGTTCGTTCGTGGAGCGGACGCCTCCATCGTAGCGCGGCGGCTGGGTTCCCGGCAGGGGCGTCGGTCTGGCCGCGCTCGCGTCGGCGACCGTCCGGCGGTAGCCGGGCCAGGACCCGGGCGGTCCATTCGCCGGCGGGGCTCAGTTCGCCGGCGAGGCGGGCGCGGTCAGCACGCCGCGGCCACCGCGGTCGCGGCGTTCGCCGGCGCGCGGCGTTGGTCGTGGAGCTCGGGCGAGGCCGGCTGGCCAGCGTCGCGTCTCTGCGTTCGTCCTGCGGTGGATGGCGTTCGCGCCGGCGTGGTGACGGCAGACCGAGCGCTGGTTCGATCTCGCGGGCAGCGCCACGTTCCTGACGCTCGTCTGGCTGCTGCTCACGCGAATCAGCAGCGTTCCGCTACTCGAAGCGCAGGCAGACCGAAAGTGGGGCGCCGGATTGCCATGGCTGTCACCTGCGGGAGGGTCGAATAAGCGGGGTTCCGTTAACCTGATGTCGGTCGACGGGACTGGTCCACTGTTGTCCAGGGCCGTGTCGAGCACCGGCGCGGGCAACTGCAGCGGGCAGGTTACCACGCGCCGTTGTCTCGTTCCGACCCTCTCGGCGGGCCGGGGGCGGCGCCCTCCCCGATGTCGACGTCGGGCCCTCGCTCCAGTTCCCCGCGGCCGGGGGGCGACAGGTCCCTTGGCCGTGTGCCGTCTGGCGGGGCTGATCGGCGGGGCGCTTTCGCCGCCCCGACGAGCCGCTTACCGTGTATTTCCGCACGAATGTGGTCGGTACCCTGTTTCCGACGACGAGGTCCGCGAGCTCGAAGCCGGTCACCGGTTCCGAGAAGGCGACCGTGATGGAAAACGGACCGGTGACCGGGCTGCCGGCGGCGCTGCTGATGTCCACCATCGGCGACGTGGTGTCCCCGGCTACACAGCTCAGCTGCGCCCCGCCGCCGGCGAGCAACGCCTCCAGCACGTCCTTCGTCTCGCCCTCCGGGTGCGTCTTCCCCCGGCGCACCGTCACCAGCACCCCGTCGCCGGCGGGCGCCTCGGCGACGTCGCCCCAGGAGGAAGGGCGCTCACCTCGCTGCGCGCATCCCCGCCATGAAGAGCAGGCCCGCGAGCACCGCGTCGAGCTGGCCGCGCTTCAGGGCGACCTCGTCCGACTCCTGTTCGGGGCAGCCGCCGATGAACTCGAAGGCGCGCACGTGCGAGGCCGTCCAGTCCGGCAGGGTCTGCGTCCACGTCGCCTCGGCGAAGGTGTAGCTTGAGGCGCCGAGCACGGCCGCGAAGACCTGCGCCTGCCGCACGTCGCCGGTCTCGCGGTCGACCACCGGCACCGTCTGCCCCGCGTAGTCGACGAACAGCTTTTCGCCGGCGCGGTGGTCCTGGCGCATCACCAGGTCGAGCTTCAACCGCGTGATCCGGTGTGAGGCCGCCCGTGACGAGCATCCGAAAGTTGCTGGGGCAGCCGCATCAGCGCGAGATGGCGGTCCATCGTCTTCGTTTCGAAGACCCACAGGTCGGGGATCCCGGGCGCGTCGAGACGCGCTATCATGAGTCACGCGACCACCGGGGCAACGGGAGAAGCACACACGTGGCCACTGCGCAAACCGCCGTCAAGCTCACCTACGAGGACTACTGCGCCGCGCCGGCGGACGAGCGCTACGAGCTAGTAGACGGTGAACTGATCATGGTCCCCGCCCCGAACATCAAGCATCAGGACGTGCAGTTCCGTCTGGCCCTGCAGCTAGGCAAGTGGATCGTCGAGCACGGGCTGGGAAGGGCTTTCAACCCTCCCTGCGACGTGGTCCTGTCCGACCACGACACGGTGCAACCGGACTTCATGTTCATCTCCCGGGAACGGGAACACCTGCTGAGCGGCAGCCAGAACGTGCAGGGTGCGCCCGACCTCGTGGTCGAGATCCTGTCGCCATCGACGGCCGACCAGGACCGCGGCGAGAAGCTGGCACTCTACGGCAAGCACGGCGTGACGGAGTACTGGCTGGTCGACCCGATCGCCGAAACCGTCTCGATCCACCGCCAGCGCGGAGGGGTCCTGGCGCCCGCCCGGACCTTCGGCCGGAAAGAGACACTGCGCTCCCCACTGCTCGCCGGCCTCGAGCTCCGCCTGGACGACATCTTCTCGTCTTGAGACGAACGCCGCGCGAGGCCGCAGCCCGAAAGGAACAGCCCCCTCGCAGCAGCGAGGGTACCGACCAGATCCGTGCGATGGGGATGGGCGGCGACCTGATGTCGACGCTCGGCCATCACCTCGTCGGTGACCGCCAGCAGGAACCGCCAGCGCCAGCTGCGCTGGGCCCAACTGGCCTCTCGCGCGCCTTGACGCGATTCTCTGAACGGCCGGGTCGGCGGCTCCCGCGGCAGAGGAGTGACCGAAGCCCCCGCCGGGGGCGGTCCGTGAGTCCGCCACCCCCGGCCGACGACGTGCGGCGTCGGGGTCCCGGTCTCCGCGTCCGGCGGCGCGTGGTTCGAACGGCCGGGGTGGTGAAGATGGACACCCTCGCCCCGCACGCCGAGCTTCGATCACGGTCGCTCGAGGACGGCACGCCTCGCCGCCTACCTCGCCGAGCTCCACGACCAGGGCCGGGGGCCGGCGAGCGGTAAACCGCGGGCCGGACCTCGTCGAGCCGGACCAGCTCGGGCGCGCCGCCGAGTAGCACGCCACATCGTTCGGCCGCGGCGCAATCCGCATGCACGTGGCACACGTCGCTGCGGGTCAGCAGCTCGCCGGGGTGCCCGCGGGCGCCGGGCTCCATCCCCACGCGGCCGTCATCGGGGCCGGGCTCCGGGCGGGCGTGCACCTGACAGGAAACCGGGTCGAGGGAGGTAATGGTGGGTCGAAGTCGCCGACGACCAGGTCTTCGAGCTCGAAGCCGGTCACCGATTCCGAGAAGGCGCTCGCGATCGGGAGGAGGCCAGTGACCGGGGCGCTGGCGTCGCAGAACGACGGCGGTGAGCTGTCGCGGCGCCGGACGTCTCGCCGATGGACAGCTATACTTCCAGTGACCGCAGCCGGTGGCGCAGGGCCATGCGGGTCCTCCCGGTGAACCCCGCCGCGGCCGTGCGCGGCCCGAAGCACGTCGTGACGAAGGGGGCGACGCCGGTCCTGTCTCCGGCGGAGGCGAGGAAGCTTCTCGAGTCGATCGACACGGGTGCGCTGCCCGGGCCCCGTGACCGGGCGCTTCTGTCCGTCATGCTCTACAGCTTCGCGCGCTCCACGAGAAGGACGGGAAGCGGGACGACTCTGTCCCGGCCCATCAGCGGCCGCAGCCCTCGACGCCTACGTCGAGGCGGCCGGGGCTCGAGGAGCCGCGGGCGACGCTCTTCCAGAGCGTGGACCCGACGGGGCGCCGGCTGACGGGCCGGGCGCTCGAGCGTCGGGTCGTCCCTGGCGATGATCAAGCGTCGCGCCGCAGCCGCGGGGCTGCCGCCCTCGACGTGCTACACGTTCCGGGGCGACGGGGATCTCGGCGCGGGGCGGCTGGTGATAGACTGGATCCACGCTACCGACGGGCGGCCGCCCCCGAGTGGATGTCCTGAGACCCATGGCCTCCTCCGGGAGTCGGAGACCCTTGGAGACCCGATGACGCCCTTGCTGCTGGCGACAGCAGCCGCCCCTGCCATCTCCCTCTCGTCGGCCACCGCGGTCACCGCGCTGCTGGCGATCATCGCCGCCCTGCTCGGCTTCGCGCTGTGGTTCCTGCAGCGGGAGATCAGGAACAACGACGAGGCGCACCGGGAGCTGAAGAAGGAGATTGGCGATACGCGCCGAGAGCTGAAGGCCGATATCAAGGCGATCGAGGCCGACGTCAAGCAGTTGCTCGCCGGCCAGTCCCGCATCGAGGGGCTGCTCGAAGGCCTGGTCGTTCGGGGTAAGCTGGACCGCGTCGAGCCCATCGTGCCGCCGACCTCTCCCTGAGCAGTAGGTCAATCAGCTGGATCCACGACCAACGGGACGCCGCCCCCGGGCGGAGGCCCGGAGATCCGCCGAAAGACTGCTCACCCTGCCTGCCAGGCGCGAACGCCTTTCGCGCTTAGCCAACCGGGGCCTATTGGAGCGGAGCGTGGCCCAGACAAGTGAGGACAAGATGGCAGGTGTGATCTCGGATCTGAAGGCGCAGGCGCGCATTCTTCATCGACAGGTCTCGTCGGGAAGCCAGCGGGCCGCGCGGGTGCGGTGGCCCAGCGCACATGCGCAGCCGGCACTGTCTGGCGACGCTCGCCCGCGAGCTGGGTTTTCCGCGGTGACAAGGCGCCATTCCCCAGCGGGTGGGAATCCCGGCCCGGCAACTGTCGCTCCCGCGCGTGGCACCCTTCGGTGTATGCTGTGGACCTATGAACGCACCTCATCAGCAGGTTACCGGCGGCCCCTTGCGCCATGCTCGCCACCGTTGGCTCTGTCCAATCCGAAACCCACGCGGCACTCCGACGTCTACACATCCCCTACTGCCACCGAGCCTAGCCCCATGCCAAAGCGCTTCGAGCCCAACCGCCGACTCTTGCACCTGCTCATCGGCTCCAACCTCTACGGTTCCCCCGATGCCTGTATCCGTGAACTCATTCAGAATGCTTGGGACGCCATCCAATGGCGACATTCCTATGGCGACGGGGCGGGCGGCCGCATCGACGTCCGATTCAGCGCTATCGAAGGCTGGTTCGAGGTCCTCGACGACGGATACGGCATGGACCAACGCACCATCGAAGCCAGTTTTCTCGACGTCGGCCAGGATAAGCTAGCACTACTAGACGGTGCCACCCGAGATAATCAGACCGGATACTTTGGCATTGGCGTCCTGAGCGTATTCCTCATAGCCGACAGTTTCGAGGTTACCACTAAACGCGCCGACACCTCCGGTTCTGGAATTCATTTTCGCGTCAATGACCTCGATACAGTTGTAGAATTCACTTCAGTGGACGACGCACCTGCGGGCACGCGCATCCGGGTCTACCCACGCGCCGGCGCCACCTTTTCTGTCGCCTCCATTCCTCAAACCGTGAGCAACTATGTGCGCCACGTAGACAACGTCTTCGTTACCTTCGTCGACGACGATCGCGAGGAACAGCTCCCACACACCTGGACTCTAACCGATGTTTCTAACCCTCGAACTCTTGACGATTTTCTGGGGGTGCGCAACGGCAGATTTGGATTCACCGGTGCCCTACAGTCTCACTCTGGCACCCTCGCCAGCGAGCTGACGCTATGCAACGCCGGATTCTTGACCGAGTCCAACGTACACGACCTCATTCCCACACCGGCTCTCGGAATGGGCGGCGAGCTGGACCTCGAACCGCATGCCCTGACCATCGGAATGTCCCGCGAACGTATACAGCGTGACTCCCATTGGACGGAGCTTGGCAACCGTCTTCAGGACCGGTTCATCTCCGCCGCCCTCGAGGAGCTCCATAACGGCACGCTACGCCCCGGCGACTCCCTCGATTCTTCTTCGACTAAAAGGCACCTGCTACTTTGGTACCACTTTCTCCCGTCTGAATCGCCATTCTCCGAACTTTATGCCATCCTCGATACACGCGTCTTCACGACCGTCTCCTTTTCCCGACTAGAGCGCGGACAGTCCACCCTGGAGGACATAGTGGCTGCTGTGCCGCGGGAGCAGAAGTTATTCTTTCGCCAGAAGTTTCAGCCACACGAACACACTCACACCATCAATGACGAAGGCATGCCCGTTCGTGTTACTCAAGAGGTCCGGGACAGTGTCCGCGTAGGCGCCTTACGAGCCAAGGGATTTGACGTACTTGAGTTGGATCGCCTTCAAGTCAATGTACGCCGCAACGGCGCTGTCAGAACTCAACACATCGACGAATATCCCTTGGTCTGCAAGTGCCTAGAGAAACGCGGCGTTCAACTCGTCGACATCGCCAACGCCACCGATTCCGACATGGACCTCCAAAGCATAGAACGCCTTCCCATCCTCAAAGACGCACTCCTGCTAGCCGGGGGGCTGCGTTTTGCCAGCGTGATGGACTCCAAACGTCGCGTCATCCGCGACCGCTCGGGCGTGCGCTATATCAATCTACGGCACCCCGATGTCCAGCAGCTGCTTAGGGTCATCCCGGGTGCGACATCGAATCCTCTCAAGAATCGTTTACTCGAAATCTACCTAAAAATCGAAGAGTTTAAACTGTACGATGCCCGGCAGATCGTAACCGACCTGTTGGCCAATGATGACTTGGCCGCACTCGCCACGGGGGATATCGCACCACTTACCCGTAGGCATCTGGACTCGCTGATAGAAGGGCTTCTCTCGGAGTTAGGCCAATGACGGACCCCGCCGTGTTTCTGCTCGGCGCTGGCTTTTCTGCGCCATTCGGCGTGCCCACAATGATGCCGTTGCTGCGTGCTTTTCAGTCCGACGCCCGGAAGAAGTACCCTGATCTGTACGCCACGTTAACGGAACACGTTTCCAAGTTGGCGGACGACGGCGACATTGAGGCGTTACTCACCAGTCTCGGCTCCGCCGAGAATCTCCGAGACAGCCTTCCACCCACAATGCCTGTTACTGACCGCCTACTTCAGTGGCAGCAAGAGTCTCGCGACCTCAAGGCTCATTTGGTGTCTTATATTGTCGAACAGTGCGAGCGATTCGATCGCGCACGTGTTGCGCAAGTCCTCACGCCCGTAATTGCCGCATTGGCCAATAACGACGTAATCGGCGAGGTCGATATCTTCACCACGAATTACGACCGTGTCATCGAGCACGCCTGTGAGGCGGGCGACATCAGCTTCTCGGATGGTTTCGGTAAATCTAGGTTGGCTGCGCCCTGGCAACGCGAATTCGATGGAAGAATCCACGTATGTAAGCTGCACGGGTCGGTGACATACTATGTCGATCGACACTCCGGCGGAAAGCCTGTGTTCTGGAGGTTGGATAGAGGATATCCATTGCCCGGCCCCGACTTTCGGCTCACGAGAGACGGGCACGGGATCGAACCGCTGATGGTTCTACCCACTCTCGAAAAGGAGGCGTTGGGAGACCCTTATGGCCACTTGAACCACCTGTTCGTCGAGACGATGGCTCGAGCAAAGGTGGTTGTCGCGATCGGCACGTCCCTTCGGGATAAGCACTTGGTGAGCGCGATAAGTTACAACAGCAGCTCTATTGTCTTGCTGATCGTGGACGCCGAGCCGGCTCACGCCTTGGCCCGCATTCCGGGAGTGAGGTGTGTGACTCTGAGGGCGGATGCCAATGACTTCCTGAATGTCTCAAGCGCACGCCTGATTGGGCTCTTTGGGCGGTGCATGGCTGGGTCGGACAGAACGCAGATAGAAGGCGTCGTTAAGGAGTTCGCGGAATGCGAGGTGGAAGAGATCGCTAGATGGAAGTCGATGACCGCAGAGCAAAGGGCGGCTCTTGCGGCGATTGGCTCCGGGGGTTCCGAGCCCGTCATTGTGAGCGCCCTACAGACACTTTATGGAGTCGCGGACGCTAGAGCGATGCAGGTAGTGGGAAAGATGTGTGGACCAGGCAATGCGCAGTCGGTGCGAAAAGCGGCAGCCGCGTGCTTGGGATTGAGCGGCAACCCAAGTGTCGTGACGCTTCTTGCGGCCGCGGCAATTGGAGACGAGTCGCCCGATGTGAGATTGGAGTCGTATCTGGCGCTTGACACTTTGGGTACAAGTAGCGCTCGTGACGCGTTGGCCGACGCCCGTCGGAAGTGGTCTTCTGACGCGTACTTTCAGGATGCATGGATGGAGAAGCAATGACTGCTGGTCCCGACCCCCAGCAAGCGGCGCGGTGGGCGGCGGCGGGTCGGGGGAAGAGACGGCCGGAGTCCTGAGCCGGTTCGGCCGGCGGATGGCGGCGGACCTGACCGCAGTCCTCGCTACCCTGCGAGTCTGCGCCGCAGGAAATTTTCGCCCCAACATGAAGTGGTTCATGCCAGTTCAAACCACGACATGTAGTAGCTGATCGGGCCCTGAAACCGTTCCACGGCGCGAAGCCAAACCCATACGCTAAATATCTGGGTTTAGGCAACTTATAGATTTACGACTACGTCGTATACCACGTTATAGCCCACAGGGCGCCGAACTGAGTCAGAGTCCTCAACGTCCTCCAAAAGGCCGATGTACTTGTAGCCCGCCACGCCGTCTCCACCACAGCGGGCACACCGAAGACTCACCCCCTGCGGCTGGGTGACGGCGCGGTGGCCACGTGGGTACTCTCTTCCCTTGCCCCGATGGTCGCGAGGATCATGATAGCGCGTCTCGAGGCGCTGGCATGCGCTCCTCGACGTGCTTGGACAACCTGCTCGGCGGTCACTCTGCCGAACCGCGCTAGGAGCGCCGCCGGCATCAGGTCGGTGTTCTCGATCGTCCCGGTCGCCTCGGCGTCCTGGAGCCAAGCCCCCGAGGCGATCGAGAGCGCCAGCGTGAAGGTCTCCTCGCCCTCGTCGTGGGAGTCGTCGAGGACGGCGCCCTCGATCGTCTTGCTGGGCTGGTCGTCCCGAACCGGCCGCCGTGCGCCAGCCCGGCCGCTGTCGTCAAGAGCGCCGGCGGTCTTGCTCTGTTCAGCGTCACCACGCCGGTTGTTGGCCACCCTCAAGAAGTGATCAGTATGACCAGCTGGTCATACTGATCACTTTTCCACGGCCGCTGACAGTCGGGCAATTCCTCGGCTGGTGCGAGGCGCGAGGGCTCCGGATGGGCGACGTCTCCTCGCTCCACGTGGCCGCCTACATCCGGACTCACCCCGGATCGGCCCCGACCGTGAAGCAGCACTTGGCGGCGATCCGCATGCTCAGCGACTGGCTCGTCGTCAACCAGGTCCTCCCGGTGAACCCCGCGGCCGCGGTGCGGGGGCCGAAGCACGTCGTCAGCAAGGGCGCGACGCCGGTGCTCTCGCCGGCGGAGGCGAGGAAGCTCCTCGAGACGATCGACACCGGCGCCCTAGCCGGGCTCCGGGACCGGGCGCTGCTCTCAGCTTCGCGCGGGTGAGCGCGGTGTTGGCGATGCGGCGGCAGGACCACTTCGGACAGGGGAGCCGGGGCTGGTTGAGGCTCCACGAGAAGGGCGGGAAGCGGCACGACGTCCCGGCCCACCACCGGGCGGCCGCGGCCCTCGACGCCTACGTGGAGGCGGGCGACCTCGAGGAGCCGAAGGCGGCGCTCTTCCAGAGCGTGGAGCCGGCGGGGCGCCGGCTGACGGGCCGGGCGCTCGAGCGGCGGGTGGTCCTGGCGATGATTCAAGCGGCGGGCCGCGACGGCGGGGGCCGGCGCCCTTGGCGTCGCAACCGACGGGCCGATCCGTCGTGGGGAAGACCGGGCGGGGTCAAGCCATCCTGGTTTACTCCGAGTTCTCCGTTGACAACTCCGCTTGTCGCAAGACGAGTTGCGTCGCGGCTTCGGCCAGATCTGGAGGGTAGCCGTACTTTGCGAGCAGCCGGCGAACATTGCGCCGCAGGCTCGCCCGTACCGACTCGCGCTGGGTCCAGTCAAGCTTGGGCATGTTCTTGACCATTTCGGTCAGTTTCCGGGCCATAAGACACAGCGTATCGCTCTGCATCGCTTCTTTGGCTGACCTGTTCTCCGCCAGGGCGTCGTAGAAGGCAGTTTCCGCGCCGCTCAGGCCGAGTTCATCGCCGTGCCGGTGCGCGTCTCGCAGGCTCTTCGCCAAGTCGATCAGCTGCGAGATCATCTCGGCGGTGGTGATCGCCCTATTCGTATAGCGCAGCATCGCGTCTTCGAGTGCCTCGCGAAACTTGCGGCTCTGGACAACGTTCGTGCGCTCGGTGATGCGAATCTGGTCATTGAGCAGCTTGCGCAGCGTCTCCAAGGCCAGGTTCTTCTGCTCCAGCGCTGCCACCCGACCGAGGAACTCATCGCTAAGGATGTCGAGGCGGGCGTCCGACAGCCCCGCGACGGCGAACAGGTCGACCACTTCGTCGGCATCGATCGCGCCGCCGATCACTTGGCGCACGGCGGCGTCGATGTCGCGTTGCCGAGCGTGACCGGCGCCACCGTCGGTATCGTCGGCCAATCGATTGCGAATCATCGCCATCACGCGCTGGAAGAAGGCTAGGTGCGCCGTGATGGCCTCGGTCTCTGGGCGCGGAACCGCCAGCGCGAAGGCTGCCGACAGTTCCTTGACCAGCGTGCGCAGGCGCTTCCAGCCGTCGTCCTGCCCCAAGACGTGATCGATCGCGCGTAGATACACCAGAAACACGGCTTGCGGTTTGGCGTCGAGCGCCTGCTCGTAGTCGCAACCGTGGAAGAAACTACGTAGTTTCTCGAAGGCCGCTTGCATGGCAGGCACAGCCTCGTTCTGCACCCCCCTGACGGCCTCGCCCGTGCCGCCGGCTTGGGTGTAAGTCGCGAGCGCATCTGCCAACTGGTCGGCTAGGCCCAGCAGGTCCACGATCAATCCACCGGGCTTGTCGCCGTAGACACGATTCACGCGCGCGATGGCCTGCATCAGGTTGTGCCCGGCCAGTGGCTTATCCACATACATGGTGTGCGCCGGCGGGCAATCAAAGCCGGTCAGCCACATGTCACAGACAATCACCACGCGCAGGTCGTTGTGGGGGGCCTTGAAGCGCTCCGCTAGACGCTTTCGGGCGGCCTTTGTGCGCACATGGTTCCTGAGCGGCTCGGGATCTTCGTTGGTGCCGGTCACGACCACCTTCATCGCCCCCCGTTCGTCGTCGACGTCGTGCCAGTCCGGGCGTAGCGTGCGGATCGCCTCATAGAGCCGCGCGGCGATGTCGCGGCTCATGGTCGCCACCATCGCCTTGCCTTCCATCGCGGCGCGGCGCTTCTCCCAGTGCTCGACGATGAACGCCGCTAGGCGTTCGATGCGCTCCTGGGCGCCGACCAGGGACTCCAGCGGTACTCGGATACTGTCCTCCGCCCCTTCCCCGCCGCGGTCGGGGTTGGCAACGTACTCAACCTCTTCCTCAGCGACGCGCGCGCCCTCCTCGTCCACCTTCAGTTTGATGATGCGAGATTCGTAGTAGAGCGGCCGGGTGGCGCCATCCTCGACGGCTTGGCGGATGTCGTAGACGTCCGCGTATTCGCCGAAGACGTGGATCGTGTTTCTGTCGTCGTGCTCCAGCGGCGTGCCGGTGAAGCCGACGAAGGTGGCGTTCGGCAGCGCCTCGCGCATCCAGCGCGCGCCGCCCTCGACGAAGCCGTACTGGCTGCGGTGTGCCTCGTCGGCCATAACGACTATGTTCGAGCGCTCCGAGACCACGCCGTGCGCCTCGGCGAACTTCTGGATCGTCGTGAACACCACCCCACCCGCCGCGCGGTCGAGCAGCACCTTGAGATGTTCCCGGCTCACGGCCTGGACCGGGTCCTGCCGAAGCAGCGCACGCCCGGCGGCGAAGGTGTCGAAGAGCTGATCATCCAGATCGTTGCGGTCGGTGATCATGACGATCGTCGGGTTGGTCATGCGCGACTCTCGGATCAGCCCCCCGGCCAACATCAACATGGTCAGCGACTTGCCCGAACCCTGGGTGTGCCAGATCACGCCCCCGCGACCGTCCCCCGTGCCGGACGGCGGCTTGAGACGCGTAAGCACGCTGGCGCGCGCCTTACGCACCGCGCGGAACTGGTGGTAGCCCGCGATCTTTTTGGCGATCTCGCCACGCTCGTCCTCCTCGAAGGTGACACAGGTCTGCAGGTAGTCGACCAACGTCCGCGGATCGCACAGGCCCCGGATCAGCGCCTCCAGGGTCGGCGCGCCGCCACCCTCACGATCGTCGACTGGGCGCCAGGGCATGAAGCGGCTGCGCCCGCTGGTGATCGGGCCGACGCGGGTCAGCATGCCGTCCGAGACCGCCAGCACCAGGTTCGACACGAACAGGTCCGGGGCGGTCTGCATGTAGCGGTCGAGCTGGTCGATGGCCACGCCCAGGTTTGCCTGGGTGTCGGTCGGGTCTTTCAGCTCGATCAACGCGACCGGCAGCCCGTTCAGGAACACTGTCAGGTCCGGGCGGATGATCTTGCCCGACGCTCCCGCCACGCTGAGCTGCCGCAGTACTAGTAGATCGTTCGCGACCGGGTTGTCGAAATCGACCAGCCGCGCGCGGTCGCCGCGCGTCTCGCCGCTGTTCGATTCCTGGTACTCGATCTCGACCCCGTCGGTGACAAGCGCGTGGAACCAACGGTTGTTCTGGATCAGCGTCGGGTGCGGCGGGCGTGACAGGATGCGCACGACCTCCTCGACGGTGTCGTGCGGTAGATCGGGGTTGAGACGACGCAAAACACCGCTCAGTACCGTGGTCAGAATCATGCTGCCCGGTCCGAACTGACGCTCTTCGGTCAGTTCGGATGCCGACATGACGGGAATCCTTACAGACTCAAACCACGCAGCGGCAGCGAGTTCTGCAGTCAGTTCATCCATCGGAGTCCTCCGACATGCTCTCGCCTTCCGCTATCTCCTCGTTCTCCGCTTCGGATCGGTTTCTGAACTCCACAAGGCTCTTGCGATAGGCCAAGCTATCCTGGTGATGAAGCGCCTGACTGGCACTGATCGGAACCTCTTCGATCTCGATGTCTGAGTACTTGGCATCAAGAAAGCTGTCGAAATCTGCGTGAACTCCGAATCTCAAGTGGTTGACCGGATCGCGGCCGATTTGCTCCTGATGTAGCCGGAACATAAGCCCGACAGCCGCATCGACCGCTGTTGCGGTCAGCATTGCATAATCAACAGAAAGCACAGGTTCCAGCGCGTCGCGACCATGTGGCCCGACACCTTGGCTGTTGCGCAAGGCCACGACACCGTCAACCAGTGAGTTCAGTCCCCGCAGGATACTAGCAACGCCATGTTCAGCTTCCTTGTTGTCGGGGTTCAGGGCTGTGAGTTGCAATGTCTGTATTGCCCGCGTCATGAGGGAGTTCGGCCTTGGATTCCGCGGGATCTCGCTGCCGCGGTCCGCGAGTATCGTGACGCATACGGTTTCCAGTAAGCCTCGGCAGTGTGTGAATGCAATACCGGGTTCATCCTGGATTGTCCGCTCGATGACCTCGACTGCAGGTCTCAACGAGGTTGAAGCGGGATACCGTTCGAAAAGTTGGCGACAGCTACGAAGTTCGAAGGGTCGGTCAGGACACACTATCGGACCCTCCATCCACCCGTACCCGCACTTCGCCGGACAGCAACTTCTCAAGGAGCACGTCGCGCATCGCCGCCAGCTTCCGCGATTCGATCATCAGCTGGCCGAAGAGACCGTAAATCGGGCCAATCACTTCGTTCGCCTCATGAAGAACTTCAGTCGGAGGCACGACGACCGGCGTTTCTTGAAGGTGTCCACGCTTGATGTGCCCCATCGTTGTGGCCTTACTTGCCGCGATGGCGCGGAACCACGGCAGGTGCTGCCGAATCCAGAGGAGGCACAACCAACTTGGGAAGTGGGACGACGTGACCTTGAACAGGTGCTGGTTCAGCGCGCCCTTGCCGCCGAACCAGAACTCGGCTTCGAGGGTGCCCGACCACGAGAACAACAGATCACCATCGCCGATCACATACTGCTCGGCCACATCGCCGTTCGCCCAAGCGGCACCTTCTGCTGAACCCTTGCGGAGTTCGGCGATCTTGATCACGCGCAAGTCTTCGCCATCACCGCGAGGCGGGTACTTCTGAAGTGCCAGTCCATTCAGGAAGGTCGCGACCGTTGCGATCGGTTTCAGCGCCCACCCCTCCGGTACGGGGCCGATCTCGTAATCGACGAAGCGGGTGGGCAGGGCGTCGAAGACGGGCTGTGGCATAGAGGGGAAGGAAGCCGCGCCGGCGGCCTTGGCCTTCACCGGCTCCAAGTTCACGAACCAC
Organism: Vicinamibacterales bacterium; assembly: GCA_965206705.1. Lineage (GTDB taxonomy): Bacteria > Acidobacteriota > Vicinamibacteria > Vicinamibacterales > UBA8438 > JAJEEA01. Next base: position 1,692,753 of record CBDBKJ010000006.1, read on the forward strand.
GCCCGGAAGATCGCCTGCGCCAGCCGCTCCAGCGCCCGCGCCGTCTGCCGATTCTGCTCGATCTTGTCGTCGAACGCACCGAGGACGCCAGCGATGGCGCGTTGTTCGGGGATTGCCGGGAGCGTTGTCGCGAACTCGCGAATCCGTCCAGGCGACGTATGGCGTACTGTGGATCCTGAAGCGGTAGCCAAAATGTGGTGCCTGTAGTCGCTGGCGCAAAGGCGATAGAATAGGAAGCGCTTGTCCGCCTCGGCCCCTTCCTTGATTTCAACCAATCCAATTCGCTGGTTATGCAAGTAGCGTCTTCCGGGGGTCCGCGGAACTAGGGCGGGATAGCCGAGCGTATCGCCAGCCTTACTAAGATCCGTCATCGTGACTACCAGATCGCCCTCTTGCAGGATGTAGTGATCCGGTACAGGTCCCGCGTAATACTTCGGCTTCTCGGCTAGGAAGCCTCCGCCAATGGCAAAATTGCCAGGCGTCACAAGCACGTCTAGTGTCTCAGCTTCAGTGAAATACTCCCCCTTGAATGCACAGCCGTGTTTCACACGGATGTAACTGCCAAGGGTACGCGTGGCAGCATCATTCATCGGGCTTTGACTCCCCGAAGTCGTTCGCGCACAACCGTCATCAACCGCTCCCCCTGCCCAAAGCACTCCACCAGCTCCGCCAGCAGGCGCGGGTACTTCTCCGCGAATGGCTCGCCATCGTCCTCGATTTCCTCAGCGCCGACGTAGCGACCGGGGGTAAGCACGAAGCCGTGCTTGCCGATGCCGGCGATCGTCTCGGCCTTGCAGAAGCCAGGGATGTCGCTGTAGGCCCAGGCACTGTGCTGCGTCTCATCCCAACAGTCGGGCGCAGGCTCGCCGCGCCACTGGCGGAAGGCGTAGACGATGCGGCCGAGGTCGGAATCGAAGTTAGGGGCGCCCATCCCGTCGGCCAGCACGCTTTCGCCGTCGTCGCCGCCAGTGAGCACGCGTAGCGTGCGGGTCTGCATCGTGCCGAGCTTGCGGGCGTCGATGAAGAGCGTCTCGCCCTTGCGGTCACGCCCACCGTGCTTGAGGTTCCTGCCGGTCTTGTCGCGGGTGAGGAACCAGAGGCAGGCGGGGATGCCGGTGGTCAGGAAGAGTTGGGCCGGTAGCGCGACGATGCAGTCCACCAGATCGGCCTCGACGATGCGCTGGCGGATTTCGCCCTCGCCGCCGGAGCCGCTGGAGAGCGAGCCGTTGGCCATGACGAAGCCAGCGACTCCGCCGCCTTGCCCGTTAGGCGGGGCCAGGTGGTGGATGAAGTGCTGAATCCAGGCGTAGTTGGCATTGCCGACGGGCGGCGTACCGTGGCGCCAGCGGACGTCGTCGGCCAGCAGCTTGCCCGACCAGTCCGAGATGTTGAACGGCGGATTGGCGAGGATGTAGTCGGCCTTGAGGTCGAGGTGCAGGTTGCGCAGGAAGCTGTCGGCGGGCTGAGAGCCAAGGTTGGCCTCGATGCCGCGGATAGCCAGGTTCATGTGCGCCAGCCGCCAGGTGGTGGGATTGGATTCCTGGCCGAAGATCGAGATGTCGGTCTTCCGCCCGCCGTGGGCTTCCACGAAGCGCTCGGACTGGACGAACATGCCGGCCGAGCCGCAGCAGGGGTCGTAGACGCGGCCCTCGTACGGCTCGAGCATCTCGACCAGAAGCCGCACGATGCAGCGCGGCGTGAAGAACTCGCCGCCGAGCTTGCCCTCGGCCTGGGCAAACTTGCCAAGGAAGTACTCGTAAACGCGGCCGAGCGTGTCCCGGGCTTCGGAGCGACCGCCCTTGAAGCCGATGTCGGCGACCAGGTCGATCAGCCCCTTCATCTTCTCCGGCGCGATGCCGCGACGGGCGTAATCGCGCGGCAGCTTGCCCTTCAGGTTCGGGTTGTCGCGCTCGACGGCGAGGATGGCGTCGTCGATCAGCGTGGCGATGTCGGCCCGCGCGGCCTGGTTCTGGATGTTCTGCCAGCGTGCCTCGGGCGGTACCCAGAAGACCTGCTCGGCGGTGTACTCGTCGCGGTTCTCCAGCAGGCTTTGGATCTGAGGCTCGCTGATGCCGTCGGCTTCCAGTTCCCTCTTGAGCCCGCCGCGCCGCGCCTCAAAGGCGTCGGAAATGTACTTCAGGAAGAGCAGGCCGAGGACGACGTGCTTGTACTCGGCAGCGTCGATCTGACCGCGCAGGGTGTCGGCCGACTTCCAGAGGTTTTCGGCGTTGGCCAAGTCGGTGGAGATTACGTCATTGTTCGTCATGCCGGTTTCGGCCCTCTCTTGTTCGGATGCCAGACCTCCGGGCCACAGCCGTCGGTACGGGGATTGCTGCATCCCTTCAGTAGTTCTCTCTCGCCGGAGCGGGCTTCGTCGATGCCGTGAGCGTCCGCCACGTCAACCCTATCGGCCCCCAGCAAATGGGCCCTTTCGTCCGTCATGCCAAGAAACAGTGCTCACCCGGGTCCTCTCCCCGGTCCACCCGCCTTCGCGCGTCCGGCGTCATGTGTTCCTCTTTCGTGGCGCGAGCCACTCGGTTTTGATCTCTACAAACTCACTGTCCGACCGGCAGACCTTCTCCCACGCCCCGATGATGTCAGGGATCGCTCGTCCCCCCCTTCCATAGTGCTCGTAGAGCCGTCGCGCTAGGCCCGCCGCGGCTCGCCGCACGATTAACCTCCGAGATACATCCTGTCGGCCGCTCCCGTCGCTGTCCCGACCGCTCGTCGCCCCGACAGCCGTTTCAGTCACCAGATAGCCAAGCCCCGTAAGCACGTCCCTCTCCACCCCGGCCGCGAACGTCTCGGGATGCTTCTTCACGACGTCTCCTACCGCCTTGAGAGTCGCTTCCAGCGCGGTATCCGGTCGCCAGCGAATCATCCCCCCGGCCGCGCCCAGCAGTCGCATCAGATCCCCCTTGGTGGACTCCGAGACCGCCTGTTGAGACACGATGTCCATCGCTTCCAGCGCATCAATCACGCAGCGCCTACACGACGACGCCATCGCGTCCTCCACGCTTTGCAAGATAGACCCACGGGCCACCCCAAAGGCGTAGGCGCAGGCGACTTCCAAGCGTAGCGCCGGGACCCCGTACGCTCTGCACTCCTCCGCCACACGTTTCACACTCTCCCGCGTGTCCTCATCATCGAATGACTCACGGCACCTCATCACTATCGCCGCCAGCGTCCGTACAAGCTCCGCTAGCCGCCTCTCGAGACCCTGCCGAATAGACGGCACCAGCTCCTTGGCCGGAGCGCGCCGCCAATGCGCCTTATCAACGTCCCACCACTCCACGAGCCTGTGTACTATGGAGTACACGTCGTCCCTGGACCAGTGCACCTCCCGCGCTTCCCGAATGTCGTAGCAAATCGCAACGTCGTCGTCTCCGCCGAACTGGATGGTGGTACGGGTTTTGCTTTCCTGCTTGGGAAATCGCGCCGCGCGTACGTATCGAATGAAGCTCTCAGCTGGCTCCACCCCCCCCGGATGCGGCAACGACATAAACGCGATCCGATAGTTGTAATTCGTGCCCGCCGGTAGACCATCATCGTCCACTCGACTCCACAGAACAGCGCCAAATCTGCGCGCGTCGGCTCCGCTTAGCAATCCGGCTTCATGCAGGCACCCCAACGTGGATACCGCCCACTTTCGTACCGCAGGGCTATCGGACGCCGCTCCATTGAAGAAGCTGGCGAGCGGCATATCGTGGACCGCGGCCCCGTCCATCTCCCAGGCCTTTGATAGATCGAGAAAGTCGAACGGGTTTGGGTACTCCCGCTGTTCAAGCGCGTTACCGTCGGTGCGCATCGGAAACTCCAGCAGCTGCGGAATCCTGCTGACCCCGTCACTACCTGCAGATGACTTGAGAAGCCGTCGCACGAGTCTTCTGATTCCTCGATAGTGCGACCTGTGCTCGGAGCGATAGATCTCAAGAAGCCATTCCAGGAGGCGCGTTCTCGCCTCTAGTGAACTCTTGCAACACAACCGCGATAGGATCTCAGGTAGGACGCCGGCCAACAATGTGCCGAAAGTGGGGGCGCGAAGGCGGTCTCCCGCTATGACATCGGCAGTGGCCCCGCGCAGCGCCTGTAAGTAGCGCTCGATGAGGCTGTCGACCGCTGACGTACTCATGCGCGCAAGAGACGGCCGATCGAAAATTTCCTCGACTGCTTTGTCGTCGCCGATTCGTACGAGTGTCGCCAGTGCCCAGTACGACGAATAGTCGGCGATGCGCGTCAGGATGCCCGTAGCACTCTTCGCGGTGAGAGCGCAACCGGGAACGCGGAATGGAATGCCGGCATCCTCGGAAAAGCGAAGGAAGTTGTAGGCGGCCATGGCGTCCCTATCCCCTCGCTTCGGACTGTGTGTCTGTATCGATAGGCCGATGTCGAACGCTGGCCTTTCTGTAACATCCGATGTCGGTGCATGCGGACGCTGCAGTTGGTGTGCGAACGTCTCGGTCGCGTGCCACGGGTCGCACTTGTACTGCTGCAATACATGCCAGCGTTCTTGGAACTCTCGGCGCTGTGTGTGAGTGGCCAACTGGTCCGAATCGTGGAGGAACCATGGTTGACTTACCGCATGAAGCAGGTACATAACGAAAGACTCTTGCGACAGGAGGGTGTAGTCCATCCTCGGTGGCGTGAGATTGAGTTTCTCGCGAATCGTGTCAAGCGACTGGCGAAGAATATGCCGGGCGTCGTTCAGGTGACCGATCTCAGCAAACAGACCGGCCTTCTTTGCCTCCCAGAACGGAAGCGCGTTGTTGCGCGGCCAATCAGCGAGGCTATTGGTGAGCTGCTGCAGGTCCAGGGCAAACAGCGCGAACAACGCCCGCTCGTAATAGAATTGCGCCTTGAGTTCCGGGGTAACAGTCGGCAACACGGCCTGAATCCGGGCGCACGCGTCACCCCACTTAGCTGAGAGCCCCTCTTCACGGTAGTAGCGCATCATCGCCAGGAGTAGGTAGTGGCACTTGTGCCGGACGTCTTCTAGGGTGAGTCCTGGAGGGAGCGCGTGACGCGAGGCGTTAGAAGCCGTTGCCTGCCAGTGACGGTCTATGGTGGCGTCCAGGAACGCAGCGTGATTATCGAAGATCGGACACAGGCATTTTGCGGACCGCCACGTCAGCTCGAACGCGAACTCGAGGTCCAACCCGGCAGAGAAGGGAGCAGGCGTGGTGGGTACCTCCTCGAGGCACCGGCGGGTTGTGTGCCAAAGTGAGAGACGCAGGTCTTCGGGGAGGACCACCCAGCCTGGGTATCGGAGACGCTGGGCCTTCCACATAGCGACGAGCGTGCGGGGATCATCCGTGGTTGCGGGCGGCTGGGGGTCATGGTTGCCGCGGGCGGGCCATGCGAGCTGGCTGTCGCGGGCACGGCGGAGCTTCAGATAGCTGAGAAAGTGTTGGAGTGCTTGGTAGTGGTCGCCGCGGACGTCAGGGCACAGAGACATGTCGACAGGGATGATGTTGCGGCGCTCCAGCAGTGTCTTTTGAGCGGGAGAAAGGTGGAGCAGACCAACGAGGTACGTCTTTGAAGAATTTAGATGGCCGAGATTGTCGTGGAGCCAACCGATCCAGTGTAGGAAGTTGGGGTCGTCACCCGAGAACCCAACTAGGCAGAGTGTATTCTCCAGGAGGGCTTGGCGAACTGCGTTCACAAATGCCCCGGAGAGGTTTGGGTAGCGCCGGTAGTCCTCGTCGGTGATGATGAATGGCCGCTCCGACGGCAAGCTACCGTGGAGTTTGACGATTCGTGGTCGATTGGAGTGGCCGAGGTCGTCGGGCTTTAGCACCAAGTCGTATCGCTGTGATATGACGGAACGCCGAGCGCGCTCGAGGAGGGTGTCGTAGTTCGTGGTGAAGACGTCAGACCAGGGGAGGTCGAGCAGCGCCGCGTGGAGTGGCGAGGGTTCGTGCTGCAGGTCAGGAATGGCGTCGCGCAACATCTGATCCAGGGCTGGCCGGCCGAAGGCGGCTTCTACTAGATGCGCCAACGCTGGAACCTGGAGGTACTTCGCGTCGGAACGCGATGGGTGGCCATGGAGCCTCTCGTAGAAGCGGTCTCCGAGTTGAGACCAATCCGGGAATCCGGAGGGAGAGCTGGGGGACGCGGCGTTCTTGCTGAAGCCAGCTCCGACCATGACGGCGGCGTGCCCTGAGAGAAGGCGGTCCGCGATAGTATCCAGGTACGGACGCAGCTCGTCGGGAATCTGCGGTGTTGAGGGGCTGGTCATCGCGAGCGTCCACGATGAGCGCAGGCGCATTGACGAACGGCCAGGGAGTTTTGGAAAGCCCGTCGAAGCCTCGTCCATCGCGACCGGCCGGCGTCCGCCGGTCGGTCGTAGAGCTTCGTTGTCTTTCGGCAACGCGTGCCCCGCGGTCTGCTGCGCGTGCTCAAGGGTTCCTCCATTGGACAAGTACGCCGTGATCCCCCGTCGCCCGGAACGTGTGACAACTCGTCGACTGCGGAAGGCCCGCCGCCGCGGCTCGTCGCTTGATCATGGCCAGCATCTCCCGCCGCGTCAACGCCCGCCCGGTCAGCCTCTGTCTTGGAGCCCGCCCCGGAGCGGCCGAGGTCTGGGATGGCGACGTCCGAGGGTGGTCGCGCCGCTGGTTCAACGCTGGCGGTCCCGACGACGAGATTCCGGGCCTCCAGCGTGGCTTGCGGGGATCGGAGCGAGCGAGCATCAAGTCCTGCGACCGGCCGCGATTTGGGGGGCAGCCCGCGAGTCCACCACACGGCCGCGCGGCCGCGGCCCGCATCGCGGGCGGCAACATGTCGATGATGTCGTCGTCCAGGCTCGAGTACGCGGACCCGAAGGCGTCGCGGTCGTAGCCGTTCCGCGGCTGCTCCTCGCAGACCTGCAACCCGCGCCAAGGATTCGACCGCCGACCGCGGCGAGCCCCGCCACCGCGCCACCGGATCGTCTGGCAGCTACCGCGCGTCCGGAGGCAGACTCCAGGGCTGCCCCCGTTGGCCCAGCGGCAGCGCTCGCCACGCTGCTGCGCGATCAGCCGCTCTCGACCCGCAAGACCTCGTTCGCCCTGGAGCGCGGTCGGCTTACTGGTCGGCCTTCTGCACCGGCGCCGGGTTGTTCAGCGCGTCCGCGATCAGCTCGTCGAACTCCGCCAGCCGGTCGGGCGCGAACCGCGACACCTCCGACCGCCAGCGCGTGACCTGCTCCACCGCCATAACCTCCGCGTTCCGCTTCGAGGGCGCTTTCCCGGTCGCCACCGCGTACGCCTGGCCGGCCATGAAGGTGTACCAGCCCTGCCGCGCCGCGAGCCGGTCGAGCTTCTTCCCGACGTCCCGCGCCCGCTTCTCGGCCGAGGGCAGCAGCCGGGACTCGTCGAGCTGCCCGGACCGCACCTGGCGCAGAACTCGCTCGGCAAGCGGTTCCTCCGAGATGTTGAACTCCGTCTCCGTTGTCATCACCACGCTCGATCCGTTCCGCGGCGGCGGGGCCTGCCCCGTTTCTGGTCCGCGGCTGGGCCCACCCGGCGTCCGGGTCAGGTCTCCTTCTTCGCCGCCTTCATCGCTGCCTGGCGTTTCCGGTAGCTGGCCGCCAACCGGAACCGCTGGCACTTCCCGCAGGTCGCCGGCTCGCCCTCCTTCGCGATCTGCCTCGGATCGTACAGGAGCACGCCGCACAACGACCACGGGATGTCCTGGGACCGGGTCTCGTCGAGGTCGTGCGTGATCGGCCCCTTCGGCGTCCGGCGCGGGCTGGACTGGGGTGGTTCCTGCGAGGGTTCGGGGGTCTCGCGCCGCCTGGCGGGCGCTGTCGTGACGCTCTCGCCCCCCGGCGCTGCGGCCGTGGTGTCCAGGAAGACCAGCGCGTCCCGCCGGCGCTCGAAGGCGGCGTGATGACGCCAGCCGGCGCCGCGGCCCTCGCAGCGCTCGTGAACCTCCCAGCGCGGCCGCGCGTTCCGGCTTCCTCCGGGGCGGCGGGTCCGCACGACTCGCCAGGCGCCATCCGGCGAGCGGTACTCGCGGGTGCCGTGCTTGTCGTCCTGGTGGTGGGGAATCAGCTTCATCGTGCCTCCGTTCAGACGGAGCCGGCCGGCGGCGACCGGACGCGGCCGCGCTTCAGTCGCCGCCGTAGCGCTCGAGCCTCGTGTCGCGGTCATCGGAGACCAGAACCTGGAAGCGGTTGACCTCGGGCCCCAGCCGCCGGGCCGGCGTCAGCCACGCGAGGAGGGCGTCGACCAGGCGCTCGCCGCGGCCCCACGGCGTCTCCCTCCCGCATCCGGCGGACCGCCTCCGAAGTGATCCGGAACCACACCTGGCTGCCGTCCGGGTCGAGTTCGGCCCCGAACCAGAAGCTCCGCCGGTTGGGTTCCCGGCCGGGCTCGCGCGGCGTCAGCGTCCGCGCGCCGCCGGGCCAGTCCTCGCGCCTCCCCTTGATGACGATCTGCGGTCCGTCGCCGGTTATGGGCATCAGGGTAAGCGGGATCTTGCAGCCCTCGGCCAGCGGCCCGCCTTCCCCGCCAGTGTCCGCCATGACGGCCAAAAGGAGGCCGCGATGTCGCTCGCGAGCGGTGGGCGCGCTCTGCGCCGCCATCCCCGAAGACCCCGCAACCTGCTACGCCAGGACGTCGGGCAGAACCACCTCGAGCACATCGCTCATCGTACTCGCGTAGCGCACGCTGATGCCGCACGGCAGCTCGTCGCCGAAGCTTTCGGCGACGTCGGCCGCGTTGGCCGACGGCAGGATCACGGCCGCCAGCCGCGCCCGGCACGCCCCCAGCACCTTCTCCCGGATGCCGCCGACCGGCTCGACCGTTCCCCGCGAGCGTCAGCTCCCCGCTCATGGCCGCGTCCCCCCGCACCGGCTGTCCGGTCAGCGCCGAGACCAGGGCGACGGCCAGCGCCACCCCCCGCCGACGGGCCGTCCTTCCACCGGGCGGCCTCGGCCAGGTGCACGTGCACGTCCGTCGTACCGTCGAACCTGGCGGCGCCGGCGAGGCGCTCTGCGTGCGAGCGCACCCACGTCATCGTCGACGTTCGCCGACTCCCTCGTCATCGGCCCCACCGTCCCGGTGACGCGCAGCGTCCCGCGGCCGGGAAGCCACGCCGCCTCGACGAGCAGTACGTCGCCGCCCTCGCCGGTTGCGGCCAGGCCCAGGGCGACGCCGGGACGGCGGATCTGGGCCGGCGATCTCCTCGTCGCGGAACCCTCGGCGCCCCGAGCCACGCGGACACCGCTTCCGGCCCCATCTCCCCAGGGCAGCGGAAGACCCTCGGCCCGCAGGCGCGCTGCTCTGCGGCAGAGCCCGTCGATGCCCGTCGTCGAGGACGTGCAGGGGGGGCACGCCGTCGTTGGCCCGCGCGGCCGTGGCGGCCCCCCGGTCGAGCAGAAGGGCCGCCGACGACGCCGCGTCGCCCGACGCCGCCCGATGCAGCGGCGTGTCGCCTCCGACGTCCTGCGCCCCCACGTCGGCCCCGTGCTCCAGCAACACCCGCACCACCGGGACCGCGTCCCGCCGGGCCGCCGCGTGCAGCGGCCGTGACGCCCTTCGCGGTCGCCGCGCTGACGTCGGCCCCGCGCGCCGCGAGCCCGGCCGCGGCCGGGCCGCTGTGGCCCGCGGCCGCGTAGTGCAGCGGGGTGGCCGATGTCGCATCGGCCACGTCCGGGTCCGCGCCGCCCTCGAGCAGGACCCCTACGGCCTCGCTCGCGTTGGCGACCGCCGCGATGTGGAGCGGGGTCGCGCCGTTCCGCCGGAGCAGGCGGAACCAGTCCTGCCCGCAGCCGCTCAGCGTGCTCACCAACGCCGGCCCCAGCGGCTCCCGGTCGGCCCGCAGCCGCGCGTCCAGCCGCGCCCCCGCCGCCAACAGCGCCCAGGGCCATCGCCAGCCAGTCCAGGGCGGCCGCGTAAGTGCAGGTCCGTCCAGCCGTTACCGTCCACGGCCGACGCGGACAACTCGCGGCCGAGATGGACGGCGAGTTCCGTCGGCGACGAGATCGATGGACGACACGCCGGCCTTGTCGGGCAGGCTCACGCCCCGCGTTGTTGTTCCTGTTACTCATGGGGTGTCCCCCCGTTCTGGTGCGGATCTGCGCGGTATCGCCCGCCGACTGGATGGCGTCCCGCAAGGAGAAAATTGTCGCGATGGACTTCGTCAGCGCCCTGCGGCGCATCGCGGAGGTGATAGAACTGGAGAAGCCGTCGGGCGGCGCTGTCCAGCGGCTCCGCCCGACAGCGGGTGAGGAGTCCAGGGTACCCGCGAAGCCCGGTGGCTTCTCCCCATCCCCGACGTCATTCAGGTCAGCCTCGAAGAACCTCGGCCCGACCCTCGTCACCGCGAGGCTGCCCGTCCCGGGCCCCGCGGGGAAGCTGGCGAACCTGCCGGAGGGGGTGTCGGTAGACCGCGGCCGGATCGAGGGGTGCGGTTCGACGGGGCGAAGAACGCGTGGAGCGGCTGTAATCGCTCGCGCATGCGCTCGTGAACGACTACGAGCGGTTCGAGATGGCGCTGGTGGCCGAGACGCCGGCCAGCTCCGCGCCGCCCGACTTCCAAGTTACGTCAGCCGGTGTGACGTTCAGGTGCTTCAAGTGACGGCTGGCTCAAACGGCTCTCGTCGCAGAGATTCTGGCGAACCAGCCAATTTCCGGGCTGACCCTCGATGACCGCAGTCACCGTCGCCTTCTTCCAGGTACATTGTTTCTTCAGATAGAGCATCACGGTATCCCCGATGTCGGGCTGCCTTATGGAGAAGATCAGAGCGCCCCATTTGCCGTCGTCGAGACCCCGCGGCCTCCCGATGGGCATACCAAAACGCTTCGAGAATAGCTTCGACAGGGCTTCCAGGAGCTGAATTTCCGACAACCCCGCTTTCACCACAAATGTGGCATAATGCGTCAGGTTGTGGCAAGTCTGACAGAGCGCCGTGAAGTCGTTGCCGGTCACAGCTTCCGGGGGCGGATACTTCGTCGCATAGTGGTGCGCCACGGTCGCCTTTCGGTCGCCACACAACTGGCACATGCCCTTGGAACGTTCAAACGCCTCTTCGCGGGCGTGAGCGTGGTTCTTGCCAGTGTAGTAGTCCTTGCGTTGTCTCTTCACAATTGAATGCTTCGCTTTCCCGGTGCGAAAAACACCGGTTTGGATGGCCCCCGTTGGTAGGCCACCTCGTGAACTTGGATGTTGAATCTCAGGACCGCCGCTACACGGCGCGCTGGCGCTCGGGTTCCGGCGCCGTCCTGCGCCGCCCCTCAAGGGGCCGCGAACGTTTGTCGTGGTCGACCGGCTCGGTGCGAGCGGCTCCGCGGGGGTCTCGTCGAGTCGGTGCCGGAGGAGCGATTCGACGCCGCGGAAGCTGCATGCGACATCGGCAGGTGACGTCGCGGTGAATCCTGCTCGCGGACGGCGACGCCCGGCCGCGAGCAGGTCGTTGGCAATGGCCAGCGGCCGTAGGCGGCCGCCGCACTCAGCGTTGTGTGCCCGTCGGTGGATCGTCAGCGTGGGGAGGGTCTTCCCACACGACCACTCCGGCGGGTGCGCATCGGCCTCGGTTGGAATCCACAGCTTCGTGCAGAGCCAGCCGTAGCCGAAGTAGCAGTGGCGATCCGACATCACGGCGTCCGAGCCGTCGAGCGGCGCGGCCAGCGTGAACTCGACCTCGCTCACTTCGAGCCGGTCCCTCAGCGGCGCGGGGATCCCCGCCAGGTCGTTGGCCGTCGCGATGAACAGGACCTCGGAGAGGTCGAACGGGACGTCGAGGTTCTTGTTCGGGGTCGAGCACCTCGAGCAGGGCCGCCGACGGGTCGCCGTGGTTGTACGTGCGGCCGCCCACCTTGTCGAGCTCGTCCAAAACGAGCACGGGGTTGCGGACCTTGGCCTCCACCAGCGCGCTGATGACCCGGCCCGCCGCGGGCGTCCGGAACGTGGTCGGCAGGCCGCGGATGGCGGACTCGTCCCACACGCCCCCGAGGGCGACGGTCACCGCCGGGCGGCCCAAGGCCGTGCCGATCAGCTTGGCGAGCGCCGTCTTGCCGCCGCCCGGCGGTCCGGCGAAACAGAGGACCGGGGAGCGGGTGGCGGCCCGGGCCGGACGCACGACGAGGCGGCGCAGCCCGGACGGCGCCGAAGGGTCCCGGCGGCAGGACCCGACGGCGCCCTCCACCGTCCACGCCCCCGAGGCCAACAGGCGCGCGGCCAGGAACCGCCGGATGCGCGCCTTGACCTGCGGCCGGCCGGCGTGCGCCGCGTCCAGCGCCGCCATCGCCGCCTCGATGTCCACCCGCTCCGCCGCCCGAGCCGTCCACGGCAGGGAGGCCACCGTCTTCAGCCGTTCGAGCGAGACGGCCGCGGCATCGTGCCCCCAGGGCCTGTGACAGGCGGACCTCGTTGAGCGCGCGGGCCAGCACCTCAACCGGCAGGTCGGCGGCCTCCCGCCGACCGAGCACGTCCCGGGTCGCGGCAGCCAGCGGCACCGCCGCCTGCTGTTCTTCCTCCTTCAGACTATCCCGCACCGCCTCGAGCTCGTCGCTCGGGTGGACGGTCAGCAGCAGCTTTCGCGCGTCCTCGAGGCGCTGCAGCACCTCCCGGATCCGACCGAGCGCGGCGTCGTCCCACGCCCCGGGCGAGATGGCGCGGCGGGCGGCGGCGACCGCGCGGATGCGGCTGACCGCCTGGCCGGCGGCACGCTCGAACCCTCGAAGGGCCTTGTTGCACGCCGAGGCGAGCCCGCTCTCCGGCGTGTTCCCAGCCGGGTCCTTTCCGACCCGCCGCAGGAACACCCGGAACGTGGACAGCGACGGTGTGATCTGCAGGGCGCGGAAATCGAGCTGGCCGAGTAGCTCGCCGGGCTTCTCCAGGCGCTTCTCGATCGTCGAGCAGGCCTTCGCGACGCGCTCGGTCCGCTCATCCGCCGAGTCCGCCCCGCCCGCCTCAGCGAGCCGCTCCGCCGTAACCTCCTGCCCGCGCACGGCCGCGACCTCGCGGACGGCAGCCTCGAGGCCCGACGCCAACATCCGTTCGAGCGGCTTGATGAGCCCATCGAGCGACTTCAGCAGGCTGTCGATGCGCCCTGGCCGGCACAGCTTCCCGAACACGGCCAGGACGTGGTCCGGGACGCGGCTGCGGCCGTGCTTCAGGTTCACGAACGCCCCGGGGCGTGTCCGGCCGCACCGGCGTCCTCCGGCCGCGGACGCGGCGACATCGCCGCCCACGCCGTCCACCAGGGACGCGGCGACATCGTCGCCCGCGCCGTCCACCAGGGCCGCGGCGCCGGATCGGCTCGCGCCGTCCTCGAAGAGCAGGTCGAGCGCGTCGGCGGAGTCCACCACCGAGACCGCGCCAGCTCTCTCCATCGCGGCCGGGTCCCCGGGGGCGGCGTCGTCGCCGCCCGGCCCGTTCGCGAGGTCCGGCAGCCCCCACTCCCGCAGCTGCTGGTCGGTCGTCACCACGTAGCGCCCGCCGGCCGGCATCCCCGCCGGCCCGGAACCCTCTTCCCCGCCCGGGGTCACGCCTTCAACCGCCGCCCGCGTCTGCTTGTACTCGTCGCCGGTCACCGGAAAGAACAGCGTCACACGCCGCTCCTCCCCTGCGCTCGAATCTCCCGGAGTCCGCTCGTCGTTCCTCAACACGATTGTCCGCATCACTCACCGTCCCGATAAATTTGTGTCTTCCCTGGTGGACGCACGCAGTACTCGTCGTCGGCCGCGTGCGTCCCGAACGCGCCGCTCTCCAACCCGCAGCCGGGAAGGAGGTGGCGCGACTGTCGTCGTGCGTCACCTTGATGCCGGCTCCGCGGGCCGCCAGAAACGCCCCACGCCCCCCAAGGCGTGCGCGCCGACGCGGACAAACGGCCTGCAAGTCGCCGACCGCGCGCGCATGGACGCTCGCCCCGCGCCTGTTCGCGGACGGCGGGCGCCGTCCACGAACAGGTCGTCGGCAATGGCCGCGGGCCGCCGGGCGGCCCGCAGCACTCAGCGCTGTGTGGCGTGTTCGGAGGGGTCGTCACCGGAGAACAGCCGTACTTCCCATTCAACCCCGTCTGGCGGGTCCGCATCGACCTCGGTCGGCAGCATCAGCTTGTCGCAGAGCCAGTACCGGCGCGCGGAGTCCATGAGCACCTGTTCCGACGCCTCGTCGCCGAAGCCGAAGTAGCAGAAGCCCTCCCACACCAGGGCGTCGGGGCCGTCGAGCGGCGCGGCCAGCGCGAACTCGACGTCGATCCGCACGCCGACGCCCAGTTCCGCCACCTCCGTCACCGTGTAATTCAGCCCCCGCTGCCGGACTTCCAGGCCGACGTCGGCCACGTTCTCGACCGCCTTCTTGTAGGCGGCCTTGGACCTCGCCTTCAACGAGTCGAGGTCGCGGGGGACACGCTCGATGAACTGCAGGAGGGGCTCGACGAGCGGCCCCGTGAGTCGCCTGGCTTCGCGGAGCCTCGTCGACCTCGTCGGGTCGCTGCGGCCGCGTTCCAGCTTGTTGTTGGCCGGGTCGGGCCCGGTCGGTTCGTTCTTCGTCATGAGATGTGTTCCTTTCTTGGTTCGAAAACGGGTTTGCTTGCAGATGCGAGTCAGAGTGCGAGATGGCTCTCAGGCGGCGGTCTCGGCCGCCGAGCGTCCAACCCGGGTGATGGGTTGCTCACTGCGTCTCCTTTCCGATGGCTGTTGTGGGCCGCGGGGCCGCTATTGCGCAGCTCATCCCTTCGCCCTCGCCGGAGGGCGTTCGGTGAACTTGCGCTGTGTTGAACCGACGCGGCTCCTTGCGCGTGTCGGCTCGCGTGGTTCACGCGCTTCGCGCAGGCCGCGCGTCAGGGCGGGGGCTCGGCGCGTCAGGGCGTCGTTTCACGCCTCGACGCGGCCGTCAGGTGTTCTCGTCGCGGACGATCGTTGAGGCGACTACCGCTTGGAACCGCCGCTCGGCCTCGTTTGCCGTTTTCGGGCGGGCGGGGGCGACGCCCCGCGCTTGGGTGCAGTATCCGCCGGAGGTCAGCCTTGGCTGGTGTCGTTGCCCGCCGAAGGGCGGGCCTTCATCGTGATCGTCCGTGATTCGCGCAAGCTCGACTCGCAACGCCCGCGCCCGGCCGGTTGGATGGGCGGGCGGCTGCAAGGCAGCTACCACTATTCTCTCACCCGTTACCCCACCACCTGTGCCGCCTTTTGTTCTTTCCACGACGGCGCGGTTCTCAGCGCCGGTGTGTACGCCGCGGACGTGCGCGGCGTCGATCGCTGAACTCGCCAGCGCACCGCATGTCCTTCGGGACGCATTCGGAGACTCGTTTGTTGAGAGGATGAACTTCATGAATCAGGTCAACTACGCACCAGAGGTTCGGCAGCGGGGTTCGGTGGGCGTTCAAGCACGAGAACGAGCACGAGACGCAGTGGGCGGCGATCCGCTCGATGGCCAGGAAGATCGGCTGCTCGGCGGAGTCGTTGCGATGCTGGAGCACATCAGGGAAGCGCGGCAACCCGGGCTGACGACCGACCAGAGGAAGAGGATGAAGGAACAGAAACGCGAGATCCGGGAGCTGCGTCGGGCGAAGGAGAGCCTGCGAAAGGCGTCCGCGCTTTTCGCCCAGGCGGAACTCGACCGCCGACCGAAGACATGGTCACGTTCATCGACGAGCACCGTGCCGCGTACGGGTTCGAGTATATCTGCACGCTGGTACCAATCACGGCGACGACGTAGTACGTCCTCAACGCGCGCTTCACGTCCGGCCGCGGAAAAGCGCTGGTGCACCACAGCGACGCCGGCAGCCGCAACCTGTCGATCCGCTACACCGGGCGGCTGGTGGCCGCGGGCATCGAGCAGTGCATCGCGACCGTCGGAGATTCGTTCGACCAAGCAGCGGCAACATCATCGTCAGGGCACCTTGATGCTGGCGGACGGAGTCCGCCGGTGAGATCTCCGTGAAACCACGTACAGTTCACGTCCATCTCAGAGGGCGCAGTCCCCGTGACACCGGGCTGGCCCGTCAGCTACCTGGCCGAGGACGCCAGACCGCGCGTCATTGTGATTGGCGACAACGGCACCCTCTGCTTGGGGGGCGGCCCGCCTACCAGGAGACCCCGGAAACCTCGTGGGCGAGGCAGATCACCGAGCCGACCCGCATCGCGGACGCAAGTGGACGAGATGCGCGCGGGCTTGGCGGGGCCGAGGCCCTTTCACCAATCTCGTGGTCGCGTCGCACTGCGGCCGCCGAGCCGCCCCGGCAGCTCCAGCGCTGACGTGCTTCCCTTGGCGCGCTCGCCGCGTCGTTCTGGTCGATCAACGCAGTGCACAAAGCCGAGTCGAGGCACTTGAGGTGCGTGTCCCGTCGAGACCGTGGACCCGACGCCCGGTCTCGTCACCACCCTCAGCCGCCCCTTGTACGCTTCCCTGTTCGCCCGGCCAACGCTCGGTGCAGGTCCGTAGCTGGGACCGCACCTCCTCGCGTTGGAGAGTCCGCCGGTGGCTCCGTCGGCGGCGACTCTCTTGGAGTCGGTTCCGGCGAACTCGGGACCGCGACTCTCTCTTTCCGGTCCCGCGTCCGTCGATCGGGCTTCGGCGGTAGGACAGCCGGAGGTACTTCCGGCGCCAGTGCCGGTACCGGTCCGCGCTCTTCCTCCGGCGGTCGGCTCCGCGGAAAGGCCGGCACCATCGCGGGCCCAGTCTCGGGCTGCAGCGCCGGCAGCGGTCCGCGTGGGGTACCTCTCGGCGGCGGACGGCGAGGCATCTCTGGCACCCACACAGGTGCAACGGGCGCCGCGATCTCCGGTACTGGTCCGCGCACGATCTCCAGCGGCGGCGGGATTGACAGCGCTGGTTTCGTCGGCGTGATGACCGGCGGAACAGACTCCGCGAGTACGGGCCTGACCGGTCCGGCCAATCGCTCGACCTTGGCCGCCTCCTCTGCGACCTCACGCATCACTTCGAGCGTCCACGCCAGCTTCAACCTCGACTCGAGTTCCTCGGCGGGGGATGCGTCCGACAGGCGTCTCTCGGTGAAGAAGCTGTTCCACGCTTCGCGCTCCTCGTCGCTGTGCTGACGCGGCTTCCCGTCTCTGTCCCGAACGGCCTTCCGCTCCATCGGTGGCAGCGGTTCATCATGGAGTCGCGCGAGCAGCCGCTCAAAACGGTTCGGGACCACGATTCCGTGTTCGAGCTCATACCGCCCCGCCAAGTCCGACAGCAGCAGGCCCGAGTTTCCCTGGCGTCCGCACGCTCTCCCCGTCTCCGGATGCACCCTGTTCACGACCAAATGCAAGTGGTCGAAATGCTTATCGGCGTGGCTGACGATCACGGTTTGGCACTCGTCGTAGCCGAGTACCCTCAGCACTTCTTCTGCAGCAGCGCGTTTCGTGATGGGCCCTGGCCTCTCGCCGGGCGCCCACGAGATCGTGATGTGCTCGATCGGAAACTCCAACTTTCGCCCGCGCGTCGACACGCCCGACATCCGTTTCAGTGTCTCCGCGTCGGCGATCAGTCGTTGCATGATCAGCGCGGCGGTCTTCGAATCGCCGCACTGTGGCATGTTCAGGCACTCCATCCACTCGACGCGGTCGAACGTCTCCCGGCTGCCGGAGTCGTGTGTCACGTAGTCGAGCACTTCCCTCGCGCCCGCGCGCCGTCCCTGGATCCTCGCGATCATCTCGCCCTCACGGTCAGTCCGGAAACCCCTCACCGGCGAGCACTCGGCCCAGCACCGCCTGCAGGTCTTCGAGCACGTCGAGGGCGTCCTTCGCGTCCCTTCCGATGTGCGCCAATCGCGTCAGCTGGTTCAGGTTGACGCCGCACCTGTGCACCTCCAACCGCAGACCTGCAATCGCTTCCTCGATGCGGGCGCGGCCGAGCGTTCGTTCGCTTCCGTTCGTATCGACCGCAGCGTCAAGTGCGGCGCTCCGGACGAACGCCGTCGGCGTGAGCTTTGCCGCCTTCGCGGCGGCGTCCACCATTCGCCATTCGGCGTGGTTCATCCTCACGCCGATCTGGCGTTGGCGTTGCTTCGCCGGGTCGAGCCTCGGTCTCGCCATAGCGTGCTTCTCCAACCTTGGTCCGACAGGACCCCCGGGGAGTCCGTGCCCGCTCGGTTAATGCTCTCCATTAACCGTATCTCGCGCGCTGGTGACTCTCTGGTCGCCCGGTGTCGTGCCCGGTGTCGTGCCCCGTGTCAGTCCATTCCTGGCGTCTCGCGCCGCCGATCAGCGTAGTTCTTCGCATCGACGATCAGTCCTCCACAACAGCAACTCCACTCCGCGATGTTCCCGTGACCGGTCGCGGTACCTTCTGTCGGTTGCCGTCAGTTGTGCGGGCTCTTCGGGCCGTTCGTCTTCGGGCCGTGTCCCGTGTGCCCCACGAGAGTCGTCACGTTCGTGGCGGGTCCCGATGACGTGCTTGCTGGACCGGCCTGTGGCTCAGGCTGCAACGTTCGTCGGGGGGGTGGAGCGCTGGTGTTCAGTTCCTCCGACCCGTAGACCTCGGCGTTCACGCGATCCACCATCATCGAGCGAAAATCCGCCGGGTTGATTCGGGCCAGTTCCGCGACCACCAGGGGCACGGGCATGTGCCAGAACGCCCTGCTCAGCTGGTCCAGCCGGTCGTACGTCTCAGCCGACAAGACAATGCGATTTCGGGTCCTCTTCTGTTTCGGCATGCGAACCTCCGTTCTACGTGTCTCCGCAAAGCATATGGGTACGCAGTCCTCTCACCTCTGGGCGCGGCTACGCGTGCTCCCATTCAGAAAGCATCCTTCTCCGGTCATCGTGAGGAAAAAAGCAGCTCCGGGCGGGGCGAGGTCGCGCGGCGCCAGTGCCGTGTCCGTCGCCCCGTGCTAGGCGAGCACCGCGCCCGTCGTAGAGGCCGTTCGGGTTCTGGTCGAGAAAGGCGTACCGCCCCCACGCCGCTCCCCCCGCTTGGCGGTGGCGTGCGCGTCGGCGAGGTTCAGGTAGTAGCGCTCGAAGTGCCCCTTGACCACCGTCTGCGGGGCGGACGTGTAGGTCACCCCGAGCCGCGGCGCGATGGTCTTCCAGACCACGTTGGTCCGCCCCGCCTTGGTCCCTTCGGGCAGGCGTAGGCGAAGAACGAGGCCGAGGTCGCCTAGGAAGTAGGTGCGCTGCTGCTCGTAGTGCACGCCGACAATCAGCGACAGCCGGTCGCTCGACGGGACGCGTGTGCTGCGCGAAGAAGGCGTGGTGCTGGTTGCGGTCGTCCGAGCCGATGGCGCTCTCGACCGGCATGCTGAACTGCATGATGCCGTCGACGTTGAAGGGGCGGACGTTGGCCCTGTCGTCGAGGTAGTGGACGTGCCCCGAGTTGGCGTTCGACGCCGAACCGGCTGCTGTCGATCCGGAAGTCGTAGCCCAGCTTGAGATCGTGGCTACCCGCTGCCCCGGGCACGTAGTCGTTCCGTGTCGACGAAGAATGGGCCCCGACTCGGTGCTCGCCTAGGCGAGCTGGAACTGGGCCTACCAGGGGGAGTGGCAGCGCGTGTGGTCGGACCGGACGTTGATGTGCAGTTGTTGCGATGGGATCGTCGGTCGACGGCCCCCGCTTCGGATTCTCCTTCAGCGCCCGCTGCATGTAGCCGATCGAGTCGCTCACGCGGACCGTCGCCTTGCCGCCGAAACCCTTGAAGTCGCCGAGGTTGGTGGCCACCGCGCGGTCCACTCCTGCCACCGGCTTGTCGATGCGGAAGTGGTTGCAGAAGTCGTAGAACCACGCGCGGTCGCGGGCGATGGGGCCCTCACGTCGGCGTGGCAGTCGAAGAAGAGCAGGTTCGCGTGGCCGGTGTACCCCGCCGGGGCGGGGTCCCTCGGCTTGGTCCGCGTCTCCGCGCCGTTCGTCACTTGCCGGTCGGCAGTGGTCTTCTCGGCCGTTCCAGCACTTCGTCGAGCCGGATCGGCTTGTAGCCGGTGCGTTCGACGGTCACGTTTGCGTGTCGCTCGGTGGCGTCGTCATCGCCTTCCAGGTGCCCGTGGATGTTGACCGCCGGCACGGGCTGCCGACGGAGCGGAAGGTGCGTGACGGCCGCCGGGGGATCGGTGTCGAGGATCACCGTCCTGTACTGGTCGGTGAAGCCCGCCGCCTGGAACTGTTCGCGCTGCCGCACATCGTGGTTCCCCCTGATAGGAGCCGCCGGCCCGGGCAGCTCCTCACGTCGTTCACGTGCTGCGGATCAGTCCAGAAGCTCGCGTCGGCGACGTCCCCCAGGCAGATGACCAAGTCTTCCCGCCGGACCGTCGCCCGCCAGCTGGCCGGCAGCTCCCGGTCCATGTCTTCAATGGTCGGGAACGGTCGACGCTTCAGCAGGGCGAACGTCTCGTCCCCCACGTGAAGGTCGCTCCACAGCTACGTCTGTTCCGGGTCCGGCTCGATCACCGGGATGCTCGTCCGGAGGAGGTGCCAGCGCATGTACGTCAGCTCCTCCCAGGGCTGGGGTTCGGGCTCGTCCAGCAGTTCGGCTTCTTCTCGCAGCTCGGCTTCCCAGAGGTCTCAAATCTCGGTGGCGGTAACCATGGGTTGGCGCGCGGCCGGGGGCCCCGTCCTCCAGCCGTTTCGTGGCTCCCCGGAACGCCGGGGTCGGTTTTTCTGCCGGGTCGGTTCCCCGAGTCGACACCGGTTCATCCCTGCTCTTGCCGGGTCCGCGGTGACCGCGATTACCCGAATCCCGATGTGCGATGGTTCATCTGGTGCGGGGCGCGGTGGAGCTCTTCGCGGTGGCGCGTTCGGACGCTGTCCGCGGCCGGTGTACGGTTGCTGCTTCGGTGGGTTCGCCCGGACCTGGGTGGCCCGACGGCGGTGGTTTCCGCATGGCCACGCGACGGGTAGTCATGACGTGCTCCGGTTGATACGCGCGGGAGCGGGTTCTTCTGGTTTCGTATGCTCCGGTTCCGCGATTTCGCGTCGGTTGATCCCCGCAGTGAGCCGGGAGCTCGAAGGATACCGGGGTCGCCGGAACGCCCCGCGCGTCGTCGAGAGTGCGCCGAAACATGGAAAGAAACAAGTGCCATTTCATCAACAGTTTACAGAACTCTACGCATACATGGCGGCATCTATTCTGTACAGTGACGACGTGTGCCGCGTAGCGCCCCACCCTCGTGACCGGCGGTCCAGCCCCGCGCCGCCAGTTCACCGTCGAGATTGTCGCCGTCGAACGCCTCGGGCTTGTAGTCGCTGTGGGTCAGAAAACGTGGAGATAACCTCGCCGGGCTCGCTCCTCATGATGACGATGAAGAGCGGCGCCAAGGACTTCAGAGTTCCGCGCCCGTCGCCCTCCTCGTAACTCCCCGATACGAGTAGTAGTCGACGTAGAACCCGGCGCCCTCGATGGTGCTGACGCCGTCAGCTAGCACCCAGTGCTGGCCGCGGACGCGGAAGCTCTTGTACTCGGTCTGCTAGCTCTTGTGCGGCCGTCCGACATCGAACCACGCGTCAGCTCATCGATGATCATTCATGCGGTCGTGATGGGGCAGAACGCGCGGGATTGTCTGCTTGAGCCAGTTGTGCCGGGCGACAGAGCCATGCGGGTGCGAGTTTTCTGCGGGGGGCCTGCGATCTCCCCTTTTGAGGTTGTTCCCAGGAGCATGGTGCGAGTCTTCTGCGCGGGCCTGCGATCTCCCCTTTGGGGTTTTCTTCGAGAGCATAGGAGCGCGCGGCGCGACCTCACTGTTTCGTCGCTCCCATCTCGGCACATGCCGGGGGGGGACCGTTTCCATATACTTCTGGGACGTGGGAGCGGAATGCAGGAGGTGAGGTTGCGATGGAAAAGGACGGAGACACGGCGAGGGACCTGTGGTTGCGCCTGCTGCGGCACCGGGCGGTGCTGGAGGCCGACAAGCGGGTGCGCAACAAATGGCGACGGCAGAGCGTCGGCGAAGCGCTCGCCAGCGGGGTCCTGCTCGTTCCCGTGGACATCTCGAGCGACGACTTCCGGGGCCGGTTTGCGAACGAACACGACCGCGCCGTTTTTGGTCGACTCGTCCTCATAACGGATGCCTGGCAGTGGGACGCTGATACCGGATCGTGGAAGGGCGTGCGCGAGTGCCCGACTCTCCCGGAGCGGCCTCCGCGGATGGATATGCTGCAGAGTACCCTCGTCGGCGGGCGTGCACAGGCGGTATCGTCGCCGGTAAGCGGCACCGTGCTCGATCAGGTCGATCAGGCCGCGCGCGAGTGGGGCGAGTGGATCGAGCGGATGCGGAATCGCGAGGAGTGGGCGCATCGGCAGTCGCGCCGCGGCCGGTTGCTGGCCGAGATTTTCGTCGACACGGTCCGGGCGTCAGACAAGGAGGGCGCCCGGTTGCGTGCGAGGCTCCAGACCGGACTTCCGGACCCAACGAGCCGCGCGCGGTGGGCCACAGATCTGGTCCGCCACGACGAGTGGCTGATACCAGCGCCGCCGGTTCGGGCTGCGTAGGTCCTCGGGCGAGGCGTACGCCGAAGCGTAGATCGATCGGGAATCAAGGATCTGGCGGACCGCTGGAGGGTTCTGTGGTGTTCAGGACTGTCCGTGTCCCCCGCGGTACATACTTCAGGTGCGCCCGCGGATCGGCGCAGGGAGGTGAGGTCATGGTGTGGTGGTTCGGGGCTGAGAATGCGGACGAGCTGTGGGCGCGCCTAGCGCATCAGCACGAGGTGCTCGAGGCGGACAAACGGCGACGGAACGAACGGAGACTGCAGTGTGCGGGCGAGGCGTTCGCCTATGGCATCGTGAGCCTCTCCGTCGACATCTCCGAGCATCGAGTTCCGGGAGCGGTTCGCCGACAAGCGCGACCGCGACATCTTCGATAGGAACGTTCTCCACGTCGACGCCTGGACGTGGGATCCCAAGACTGGGCTCTGGTACGGGGTGGCTACGTGCCCCCATTTTCCGCACAGACCGCCCCCGGTGAGGCACCCGGAGCCCGGCGGTTCGGAGGTCAGGAGTGGACCGGCACAATGCGCAAGCGTGGCGGTGCTCGAGCAGGCGGACCGCGACGCTGAGGCGTGGCGCTCATGGTTGGAGTTGATGCGGGAGCGCGAGGGGTGGGAGTTGCGCCAGCAGCACCGCGCCTCGCTGCTCGCAACGGAGTTCGGCGACCGTTTCCGAATGGCCACCGACACGGGGGTGCGCTTGCGTGCGGTACTCCACGAGCGGCTGCCCAGGTGCTGGATCAATCTGCCCTAGCGATCCAATCTAGTGGATCGAGTCTCGCTGAACTCCCACCCGTGCGACCATATCCTGCGCGGGTACGGGACCCGGCAGGACGCGGTGCCGACCAACGGCCGCACCGTTGGGGAACTGATGGCAATGGAATCCAAGAAGCGACGCGGGGAAAGGTCGGCAAAGCAGGGGCTGGCCGAGAAGGCCGCCCAGAGAAAGAAGTTCAGCGATGAGGAGGCCACCATCCGGAGGGGTCTGAGGCGGCTGTCGCGGAGAACCCGCGTCTTGAACGCGATGAACTGGCAGTGGCCGATACTGCTGGTCGGCCTAGCCGGCGTGTACCTGTGGTGGCGCGGAAGCCTGCGATGGATCGGGGGAATCGCGGCGGAAATCGGCTTACCGGCGCCGGGGGTGTCGATCGCGGCCGTGGTTCTCGCCTTGGCGGGGGCGGGATGCCTCCACATGTGGATCGACGAGATGTCCGAGAAATCCAGCGAGGACCACTTCGACTTCCTGGTCGAGGCGCGCCGGGCCGCGGACGACCATCTGAGGCACCGCGGAGAGGACGCGACCGATCGGAGACGCCGCGGCGCGCGGCTGTTCCGTTTGCTCGCGGAGCACGGCGACGCCCTCGCGCAGATCCAGACGGGGATACTCCACGCCCAGCAGATCGGGACGGTCCACGACCCCGGCGAGGCCGTGCGGTGGTTCCGCCGCGCGGCGGAGCTGAGACAGGCCGGAGCAATGCACCGGCTCGGCGACTGTTACGTCCGCGGACTCGGCGTGAAGCGCGACTACAGCGAGGCGGTCCAGTGGTACTCGAAGGCCACGACGGAAGGTTGGCACTCCCGGAAGCACTGGATCAACTCCGAGATCACCGGATTCCCGCCGTCGCTGCGGAACCTGGGCTATATGTACGCTACGGGGATGGGCGTCGAGAAGAACCTGCCGGAGGCCCGACGCCACTACTCGAACGCAGCGACGAGTCACGACAACGTCGAAGACTCCTTCGAGTTCGAGTCCTGGTGGGAAATCGGACCCCACCGCGAGGCGTACCGGGAAATCGGGAAGGCCTGCCGCTTGGCCGGCTTGGACGAGGAGGCCGCGGTGTGGCTCGGATGGGCCGCCGATGAAGGGGACGACGAAGCGCGGCGGGAGTGCTCGGACCTCGTGACCCACGGCGCGGCGTGGCTGCAGAAGGCCGCCGCAGGGATCGACGAGGACGACGATCTCGGGTACCAATACGCGGGGCGCGGCGAGCCGGACGCCCAGATCAGGCTGGGGCATCTGTACGTCCAGGGGCGTGGGGTTCTGCGGGACCCGGCCACCGGCGAGGACTGGTACCGGACGGGCATCAAGAACCACCGGTGGTCCGACTTCTCACCCGCCCTGAGAGACGCTCCGACCAACGTCGACGAAGCCGTGAAATGGCTGCGAGCGAAAGCCGAGGCAGAAGCGCCCGACTCGGTGTCGTGGTGGCGGTGGGTTGACGCACGAGCGGCGCTCCGCCGTCTGCACCGTGACTACGCATGAACCGGAGCCCGGACGGAACGACCGCGCAGGGGGGGCACCGCCCCCTCACCTTCTGCACGGAGACTCGCCAAACCTGTACGGCCACGAACGCCCGGCCGTCCGCGGCGTACGCCGACAACACCCACAATACGAACCATAGCGGGTCGGAGTGCCGCCAGAACGCCCCCGGTACAGGCACCGAGACGTGCAGAACAGCGCCTGCCTCGGCGAACACCGCCCCGCAGCCGATTGCCGGGCGTTCAGTCCCGAGGGCCAGCGCAGCTGGTGACAAGTGCACCGGAGTAGAGCCGCATGAACCAGAACGGACAGAGTAGCTGATCGCTTGGAGCGTCGAGGAGGCGGCGGTTGCCCCGAACATCGTGATCCCCAAAGCGCTCACGGGGCCGTCCTGCCGAGCGGTACCAAGCGTGACCCTCTGCGGGGCCTGCTGATTTCATCCCCGGAACGGTTTTTTGGATCGGTGTCAGAGGGGCAGAGTGATACAGCACCGCTGCCCAAGCCGGTCGACCGCGCGTTGTTCGACGAGGAACTCGTGGAGCAGGATGCGTGGCTGAAGGCGCCACCGGCCCTGGATGCGTAGGCTTGCCGGAGGTGTGGAAGCATGCTCATCGGGGCGGTGTCCGGATTCGCCGGTGCCTTGTGGTGCCCTCTACAGCGATATCTCGGCACGGGGTGATGACGACCCCACGCCGGCATCTGCGTGCAACCTGGAGCGTC
Source organism: Vicinamibacterales bacterium (assembly GCA_965206705.1). Lineage (GTDB taxonomy): Bacteria > Acidobacteriota > Vicinamibacteria > Vicinamibacterales > UBA8438 > JAJEEA01. The sequence goes on from CBDBKJ010000006.1 coordinate 1,718,086, forward strand.
CTAGAGGCCTTGGTGGCGGTACGGCGGCTTCTGATACCCGTTTCGGGCCGCCTGAGGCCGTTATAGTGGCATGAGGCACGTAACGATATGGCTTTGTCCAGCGCCGAGCGGCAGAAACGGTGGCGGGAGCGGCATCCCGAAGCAGCAGCGGCACGCCTCGAGGCGCTGAAGGAGCGGAAGCGGCGCGCGCGCGAGGAGTGCCAACATGACGACGCGAGGCTTGTCTGCAGTCGCCCGATCCGCGTGATGATTTGCCACGATTGCGGGAGCGTCCAATACATCACGACCGACCTCGCCGACTACTGCCAGGCGCACGAAATTCCGTTCCGCAACAGACGGAGCGATTGATCCAACGAGGTTTCCCAACGCCGACACGCCCGTGCTCGTCACAGTACTGCCTCGAAAGCGGACGCCTCTCTTCACCAGCGAATACGTAGCCGAACGAGCGGAGCATGACCAAAAGAAGGCGATGCGTGAGCGTGGGGTCCACGCGTGGGACTGCGTAGTCGAGCGCGAGGACCACGGCGGGGTGATCGTCGTCGAGTCAAACGACGAGGCCTTGACCCGCCTTCCAGTTCCTCGATCCCGCCACCCTGGCCGAGACGGAAACCATCTTTCCCCGAGCGGCTGGACCGCATCATCAACAACAACCGGCTCCGCCGGTTCGTGCGAACCGGCATCGCCCGGTTCGGCGCGTCGAGCCCCGACGCGGGTGTCCGCCTCGCGGCGGTGCGCGAGCTGCTGCGCAGCCTCGACGACGCGACTCTCGAACTGCTCCGCTGGCGGGCGGCGGTGGAGACCCACCCGAACGTGGTGTTCGAGATCGAGACGGCGCCGTCCGTCGAGGGCCTTGAAGACCCGGACCCGCGGGTCCGGGTCGGGGCGCCGGCGCTGCGTCTGCCGCCGATGATCTTTCCCCCGTCGAGGGCCTTGAAGACCCGGACCCGCGGGTCCGGGTCGGGGCGCCGGCGCTGCGTCTGCCGCCGATGATGGCCGGGACCGCGGAGCGTGGCGTGCCGTGCGATCTCTGCCCGCCGTCGCGGTGGCCGCGCCGCTCCTCACCTTGGCGGCCCCGGAGTCGTCGCCGCCGCACCTGTCGAGCTACGCCGGCGGCCTCAACGGCAAGTACCTCTGCGATGCAACACTCGCCCTCGCCGTCGCACTTCATCTGGGGCTACTGCTGCATCCTGAGCCTGGGGCCCGCGGCGTGCTTCGCCCTCGGGGGCTACACCATGGGGATGTGTACCTAATGCGCCGGATCGGCACCCGGGGCGAGTACGGGCACCCCGTGCTGCCCGACTCCATGATGTTCTTCAACTGGGAGGAGCTGCCGTGGTTCTGGTACGGCTTCGACCAGTTCTGGTTCGCCGCGGTCATGGTGGCCCTGGTCCCCGGCGCCCTCGCCCGAGGCAAGAACATCCGTCAGAATCGCCGCCCCGATCAGCCATCCCCGCCGCACGCCCTACGTCGAGGCGGCCGAGCTCGAGGAGCCGAAGGCGGCGCTCTTCCAGAGCGTGGACCCCGGCGGGGCGGCGGCTGACGGGCCGGGCGCTCGATCGGCGGGATCGGCGGGTGGTCCTGGCGATGATGAAGCGGCGGGCCGCGGCCGCGGGGCTCCCGCCCTCGACGTGCTGCCACACGTTCCGGGCGACGGGGGATCACGGCGTATCTGTCGAACGGGGGAACCCTCGATCACGCGCAACAGCTCGCGGGGCACGCGTCGCCGAAGACCAACGAAGCTCTACGACCGGCGTTTGCAGGCATTGCAGCAAGGAGGTAAAACGATGGCTGAGAAGAAGACTGACCTGAAGATCCAGCTGCTCGTCGCCACCAGCCTGGGCTTCGTCTTCGGGTGGCTGGCGTTCCGCTCGCGGGTCACCGGCGTCTACCTCTCCATCATCACCCAGGCCCTCTGAAGCAAAGCTCCGTTGGAGACATAAATAACGCCACACCCTCGTAGATGCTCCACGGCCGTTTCAATACATCAGAAGAACGGCGGCGGCAACACGAACAGAAGGCCGAGCCGCGCTCTGAAGAAAAGCTCGAGACATAAACGCCACACCCTCGTAGATGCTCCACGGCCGTTTCAATACATCAGAAGAACGGCGGCGACAAGACGATACAGAAGGCCGAGCCGCGCTCTGAAGAAAAGCTCGAGACATAAACGCCACACCCTCGTAGATGCTCCACGGCCGTTTCAATACATCAGAAGAACGGCGGCGACAAGACGATACAGAAGGCCGAGCCGCGCTCTGAAGAAAAGCTCGAGACATAAACGCCACATCCTCGTAGATGCTCCACGGCCGTTTCAATGCATCGCAAGAACGGCGGCGACAAGACGATACAGAAGGCCGAGCCGCGCTCTGAAGAAAAGCTCCGTTGGAGACATAACGCCACACCCTCGTAGATGCTCCACGGCCGTTTTCGTCGTTGAGCGACCTCTACCCTGCATGCTTCTCTAAAGCGCACCGGAGTGGCCGGTGCCCGGAAGAGAGGTGTCTAGTCATGAAACGGCGCATTATCCGGCTCCCGGAAGTCCTCGAGACAACCGGCCTGTCCAAATCCCTGGTCTTCGCGCTCCAGACGCGGGGCACGCTCGCCGAGGTCGTGGAAGCTTTGCCCGACGAGAGACGGCCCTGCGGTCGGTTCCGGGCCTCTCTAGTCGTCGTTTCTTCAGCGATCGGCCCCGGGCGGTACGTTTCCAATGATGAATGACGCCTTTGTACGTCTGGAAGCTCTCCCGGACGTACTGACCATCCGCGAACTCGCTGGGGTGCTGCGATGTTCCGAGAGGACCATCAAACGCAGAATGCGCGACGGTGTGTTCCCGATCCCATCGCTCCAGGGTCTCGACAAGCGGACGCGCTTCGCGAAAGTCGCCGTCGCTCGCTACCTCGAATTCGGCGGCAGCGCGAGGTCACGGCGTGCGTAGTCGTCTTCGGGCAAACGCCGGCCGTGTCCGCCGACCGAGAGTGCCTTGTGGCCGCAGGAAGGGGCCGTTCACGCGAGATGCCCGCCCTCGGCTCTTGACGGGTGAGCCCTCGCGCCGGGGCCGGCATCCAGCCCGCGACAGTGATGGCCCTCCTCCGCCACACAACCTCAACGTGTAGAATGGGAGTTGCGGCGAACAGGACACAGGGCGCACCTTGGCCAGCAGCGACGAACCGGTCCACAAGCAGGTGCTCGACGCAGCGAGGCGGCTGCGCAACGAGGGGAAGGAGCGGTTCACGCTCGCCCAGATCGTGGAAGCTCTGCCCAACCTGAACAGCGGGACCGTGCGCACTCACGTTAGCAGCCGATGCTGCGTGAACGCCCCAGACAATCATCAGCACCGCTGGCCGTACTTCCACCGCGTGCGGCGTGGGGTCTACCGCTTGCGCGATCCGTTCGTCGAGCCTGCAGGTTCCGCCGTTTCGCTGTCGAGGCTGCGGCCCCTCCCGAGCCGGTGGCGGCCGCAGCAGGAGCGCTCCACCGGGCGCCCGGACGCGAGCCGCTGACTCGAGTGCGTCGGCGAGGCGGTACGGTCCGCGTGCTCCCAGGTCCCGGGCCTCGGCGAGCGTTCAGATCGCGCCACCCTTCAGATCCGGTCGACCGTCGTGGCTCCTTCGGGCACGTTTATCGGCCAAGAGATGCTTCCTGAGCGCGAGCAGGCTCTCGAGCGGAAGGGCGGCTCAATGCGCGCGTTGATGTGCGGCGTGTCCCGCAGGGGCTCGTTGCTGTGCACGCGGCCGTACAGGATCGCCCGCCTCTGGAGGAGTCTGTCCATCGGGACGTGCAGCCAACTCGACGCCCGCGCGACCGCGGGCCGGTAGTCGGTCACGGTCAGGCCGAGGGCGCGCAGGCCGACCCGCACGCCGAACCGCTCGAGCGCTTCGGTCGCCTGCCTTGGACGCGAGGGCCACGAGGCGGGACCGAGTTCAGGATGCTTCCGCCACCGGCATGCGCCCGCCTGCGGGTCAGCGCAGGTCGGCGCCCCGGGGTTGTTGTGCGACCGGGGATATGTTACACGTGTAAATTATGTCCGGCAAGAGCGCCCAGTCAGCACCTCGGACGAGGGCAGAAGCCCCACCCCTGTCATCCCGCCGTCGGATCCGCGTTGCCGAGGGCGTCTACAAGGATCGCCACGGACTCGCCGCCACCGTCAAGGTGAACGGGGTCCAGCGCGAGATCCGCTTCCCACCCGGCACGGCGATCAAGACCATCCGGGCACGGCGGGACGAGTTGAGGGTGAGCCTTCGTCTCAACCGTCAGCGCGGAGGCGGTACGTTGGCCGGCGATGCGGTGCGGTATCTCGATCAGGTCCGCACCACGCTCAGCAGCTTCGCCGATCGGCAGCGGCATCTTGAGGCATGGCTGCCACGGTTCGGTCATCTCGATACGTTGAGCCTAGTTGACCACCTTCCATTGCTTGACCAACAGCTCCGCGAGTGGCGCCACGGGCTATCCGCCTCGTCCTGCAACCAGCGTCGCGATGCCCTGACCAACTTGGTCAGGGTGCTCTACGGTCGCCGTTCGGCCGCGGACTTCGTGGACCTCGTTCGCTTCACACGGGAGCCCTTGCCGCCACGGTGGATCGACCGCTCCCACATCTCAGCCGTCCTCGCACACTTGACCCCCGGGTCGATGACCGAGGTGCGACTGCGCTTGATGTACTGGACCGGCATGCGACCGTCACAGATGGGTCGGCTGCGCCGCGACGATTTTCGGCTGGACGATGCGATTCCCTTCGTCGCGGTTCCGCGAGGGAAACTCGGCCGATTGGCGTCGATCCCTCTGGTCGAAGAGGGTCTGGACGCAGTCCGCGACTTCCTGGCGCGCGAGGCCTTTGGTTCGTGGTCGTGCCCCAGCGCGAACAAGGCGCTGGCGCGGGCGGCACGCGAAGCACGGCGCCCCGCCTTCACGGTGTACGCTATTCGGCACTCGTTCGCGGCAGGGCTGCGCCGCACGGGGGCGGACGTCGCCGACATTCAGGATCTGTACGGTCACACGGACCCGCGCACGACGATAATCTATGCGCCGCCTGATCTCGACAAGCACCAAGCTGCGATCGCGCGCTTGCGCGTGCTGGAGAGCGGCGCGGCGCCGAAACGGCTGGCAGAAACGGCTGGCAGTACCGGACGGCTACCCGTAAGTTGTTGATTCCAAATGCGCGCCCGTAGCTCAGCTGGATAGAGTGCTGGGCTTCGAGACCGGCGCCAGCGGGCGTCCCTCGTGGGAGGCCGGCCCTTTCGCGTCGCAGGGCTTCATCCCCGCCTCGAACGAGCTTCCCCGACTACACCGCGGGGGTCTGGACCCGCAACACGTCGCCGCTTACGGCGACCTCGAGCTGCAGGGGCTCGACGGCCGGTGGAGCGCCGGCGCCGCCGCCCGCGTCGAGCACTTCGACGTGTTCGGCAACACGACCAACGGGAAGCTCTCGTTCCGCTACGCGCTGGACGACGCGGTCTCGGTGCGCGACGGTGTCAGCACCGGGTTCCGGGTCCCCACGCCGGGGCAGCAGAACGCGCTCAACGTGCAGACCACCATCGACCCCGAGACCCTCGAGCTCGTCGAGAGCGCCACCGTTCCGTCGACCTTCCAGACCGCGGGGCTGCAGGGCGGCAGGCCGCTCGGGCCCGAGAAGTCGTTCAACTCCACGCGGGGGCTCGTCGTCGACACCGGCCCGTTCACGCTGACTGCCGACTACTTCCGGTTCGCTATAGACGACGACCGGCTCTCGCTGTCGCACCCCTGACCCTCACCCCGGAAGAGCGGGCGCTCCTCCTGTCGGAGGGCATCACCTCGGTCGGCAACCTGTCGTTCTTCCGGTTCCTCGTCAACGACTTCTCGACCCGGGCCCAGGGCATCGATCTCCGACGCGACGTAGCCGATGCGCCAGATGTTGATGTCGCGGTGCCCCGCGCGAGAACCCAGTTCCGACGACAGGTTCTTGCGCACGAGGTCACGCCCTCGGGGCGCGCAGGGCGAGGCGGTCGCCAGCGGGAAGCGTGTCGGCGAGGGCGTCCCCGACGTCGAGGGTGATGGGGATCGGCCATAGCGTGCCGTCGCCGATCCGCATGTCCGCGCAGACCGAGGCGTGGTCGCGCGAGGTCATGAACCCCGTCAGGGGCGAGAACTCGTCGTTCAGCAGCAGCTCGAGGTCGCAGAGCTGGCGGGGGGGGAGGTCGTGGTACGGGCAATCCCGCGACGCGGCGGCGACCTCTGCGGCCCGGTCCGGATCGAGGAGCAGTTCGACGAGGGTCCCGCCGTGGGGGATGATGAGATGGGCTGACGAATGACGCGACTCCTCCAGGGTGGATAAGCCGTCCATCCGGGCCAGCGACGCCCGGCTCGGGATCGCCTTCAGAGACCAGGAGATCCTGACGAGCCGCGACTACATCCGAGCGGGCCGGGGCAAGTTGAGCCAGCAAATGGCGGCCCAGGGGACCATGCTGGAGCGTTTCGTCGCCGCCGGCCGAGGGCGGCCGGATGGAACGTGGGACGACATCGAGTTCCGACTGTGGCGCATCGCCACTGAGACCGTCATCGGCGAGATTCGCGTCACCGACGGCAACAGCGTTCAGGACCTCGACGCCCTCTGGGTCGTCAACCTCGATCGCGAGCTGGCTGTCGTCGCACGCCGGGTCGTGGTGCAGACCAGGTGCCGACGCCTGAGAGCTGTTCGGGGACCGCGCCGCCGCGGATTGGCGGCGATCCCCCTGGTCGAGGAGGGTCTGGAAAGCAGCCCGCGACTTCCTGGCGCGACGCCTTGGTTCGTGATCCTGCCCCAGCGCGAACAGGGCGCTGGCACGGGCGGCACGCGAAGCACAGCGACGCGCTTTCGCGGTGTATGCTATTCGGCACTGGTTTGCGACGGGGCTGCGCCGCAAGGGGGCGGACGTCGCCGACATTCAAGATCTGTACGGTCACACGAACCCGAGCACGACGATGGTCTATGCGCCGCCTGAACTCGTCAGGCACCAGTCTGCGACCGCGCGCTTGCGCCTGCTGGAGACCGGCGTGGCGCCGAAACGGCTGGCAGAAACGGCTGGCAGTACCGGACGGCTCCCCGTAAGTTGTTGATTCTAAATGCGCGCCCGTAGCTCAGCTGGATAGAGCGCCGGGCTTCGAACCCGTAGGTCGGGGGTTCAAATCCCTCCGGGCGCGCCATCTTCTCGCCCCACTACGGCCTCCGACTCCGCTGCCCTGGCAACCGGCCTGACCTCGCCGCGTCGCCTACGGTGTAGGCTATCCGGCACTGGTCGCGGCGGGTTAGGTTCGTCCTGCCGATTCAAGAGGGGAGAAAAATGCGCCAAGTGTGCTGGGCCTTCGTAGCGGTACTGCTCGTGATCGCGACGGGGGCGGCATCTGCCCAGACTATCGATGCCGGTCGGGGCGAACTGCCGCTGCATGTCCCGTCGAGCTACGACGCGGCGACCCCGGCGCCGCTCGTCGTGCTGTTGCACGGGTACACCTCCAGCGGCGCCGGCCAGGACACCTACATGCAGGTCAGCGCGCTGAAGGACGCCTACGGGTTCATCCTGGTCGCCCCCGACGGCACCCGGGAGGCCGGCGGCAACCAGCCTCGTTTCTGGAACGCCTCCGCTGCCTGCTGTAATTTCTCCGGCAGCCAGGTCGACGACGTCGCCTACGTGGCCGGGCTCATCGACGCGATCAAGGCCGATTACGCCATCGACGACAAGCGGGTCTACCTGTTCGGACACTCGAACGGCGGATTCATGTCGTATCGCATGGCGCACGAGCACGGGGGCGCCATCGCCGCGATCGTCAGCCTCGCCGGCGCCGACCAGAGCCGCCCCCGCCCGGCGCCGCCGGCACCCGTGCACGTCCTGCAGATCCACGGCACCGCCGACACGGCGATACCCTACGAGGGCGGGGGCTTTCGCGACGAGGCGGTTCCCGGCGCGAAGGCCAGCGTCGAGAATTGGGCCGCGCACAACGGCTGCGCCGCCGCGGGTGTCGACAGCGGCACCCTCGACCTCGACGGCGGGCTCGACGGCCCCGAGTCCGATGTCAGGCGCTACGCCGACGGCTGCCGGCCCGGCGGGTCGGCGGAGCTCTGGACGATCAACGGCGGTGGACACGTGCCGGCGCTCTCGGCGCACTTCACCCGGCTGGTCGTCGAGTGGCTGCTGGGGCATCCAAAGCCGTGACGGGCGCCGCCGGGATATCGTCGAGGTGAACCGGCTCTTCCGGTTCTGATTCCCGTCAACCCCGGAGTCCACACCGGGAGCCGGCGCCGGCCGTCGACGCCAGTACGCGCAGTCCGCGCACGGCATTCATGCGCCGAAGGGCGCTGGCGCGGAGGTTGTCGCCGCCGCCGTTCGACGCCCCGATTTCCGGTGGAATGCAGCGCGTGTGCAGGCCGCAGCGGACGAAACGGACGACGCCGGTCGCGCCGAGCAGATGCGCGCCGGCCACAAGGGCGGCCTGGTCGAGAGCGACACCGCCGACCGTCCTGCCCATCAGGTCCCCCACGCAAGGTTCCAGCCTGAGCCAGTTCCGCGCCGTGTACCGCAGCATGGCCGACTCCTGCGCCCGGCGGTTCCTGCGGAACTCGTCGTCGGAGTCGATGCCCCAGGGGTTGTCCACCCAGTCGCCGGTGGCATCCTTGAATCCGGCATCCACCAGGGCGGCGTGGGTCATCTGATAGCAGCCGAGGGCCGAGCTGCCGGCGGGTCGGGCGAGGCAGTCTCCACCGGTCTCGACCTCCTCCACCATGGCGAGATACCGGGGAAAATCGGCGCCGCTCCAACGCGCCAGTGAATCGGGATAGGGGTTGGCGCGCGTGTCGACCACGGCCCCGTACGGCGAGGGAAACGGCCTCGGTACGGGCGGGCCCGCGCGCGCGGCCCCGCACGCCGCCGCGGCGAGGGAGATCGCGATCGGGACTGCGAGCTTGAACATCAAGCTGTCTATCGGCCGATCGACGTGAACCGACCATCTCGGCCATCGGTGCGATGAGGCTGGCGACGCCGGGCGGGGCGCGGAGGCGCCGGATGGTACCATCGTGCCCGACGTGGTCACCGTCCGCGTGGAGTCGGCTCGGACGTGATGAAGCGGCCGAGAGAATCGCCGGGCGGAAGAGGCGATAATGGCCGGGTCGTGTCGGGCAGGCTTTCAAGGTGAGGTGGCGATGAACCGTTCACGAAACGGATACGCGCGTCGGCGGTGGGCGGCTGCGGTCGGGTTCGCGGCGATGGTTCCGGCTCTGGGCATGGCGGCACCGAGCGCCGCGCAGGCCCCGGCGGACGGCGTCTACACCGCGGCGCAGGCAGAGTCGGGCCGCGCGATCTACGAGCGTGAGTGCGCCGCCTGTCACCAGACGAATCTGCAGGGCAGCTTCGAGGCGCCGCAGCTCGCGGGCGAGAGCTTCCTGCAGTTCTGGGGGGACCTGAGCCCGGGCGATCTCCTGGTCCGCATCAGCGGCTCGATGCCGCCCGAGGCGGCGAGTCCACTCACCGACGAGGCCTACCTCGACGTCGTGGCGTACCTGCTGCAGGCGAACGGCGCGCCGGCGGGCGGCACGGCGTTGACGGACGCCACCCCCGTCGCCATCGGAACCGTCGCCACCGGGGCGTCCCCGGCCGTCGCCCTGGCGGGCGGCGCACCGGCGGCGGCGCCGCCCGCGGGCCTGTCCTCGGCGCCGGAGGCCGGCGGCGTCACCGCGGCCGGCACTGTCGAGGGCTACCGGCCGGTCACCGACGCGATGCTGCGGGACCCGGACGACGGCGACTGGCTGATGATCCGGCGCAACTACGAGGCGTGGAGCCACAGCCCCCTCGCCGACGTCGACCGCGGCAACGTCGGGGAGCTGGAGCTGGCCTGGGTGTGGGCGATGAACGAGGGCGGCTGGAACGCCCCCTCGCCGATCGTTCACGACGGCGTCATGTATCTCGCGGGCATCGGTCCCGTGGTGCAGGCCCTCGACGCGGCGACCGGCGACCTCGTCTGGGAGCACGCGGTGGAGGTGGGGACGACCGGGTACTCGGGCATGAGCCGCAACCTCGCCATCTACGAGGACAAGCTGTTCATGGCCACTCCCGACGCCCGGCTGATCGCCCTCGACGCCCGCACCGGCGAGCTGGCGTGGGACACCGTCATCGCCGACCACGCCGAGGGCTTCCGCAACACGAGCGGGCCGGTCGTCGCTGGCGGCACCCTCGTGCAGGGGCTGAGCGGATGCGACCGCTACACGCGGGATAGCTGCTTCATCAGCGGCTATGACGCGGACACCGGCGAGCGGCTGTGGCGGTTCAACACCGTCGCCCGTTCCGACGAGCCGGGCGGCAACACCTGGGCGGACGTGCCGGACTTCCTGCGCGGGGGCGGCGACACCTGGATCACCGGCAGCTACGACCCCCGCCTCGACTTGGTCTACTTCGGGGTGGCGCAGGCCAAGCCGTGGGTCGCGCTGAGCCGCGGGATGACGGTGAACGACCCCGCCCTCTACACCAACTCGACGGTCGCCCTCCGGCCGGGCGACGGGAACCTCGAGTGGCACTACCAGCACGTGCCGGGCGAGACCCTCGACCTGGACGAGGTGTACGAACGGGTGCTGGTCGACGTCGGCGGCCGGAAGACCGTCTTCAGCGCCGGCAAGCACGGCATTCTCTGGAAGCTGGACCGGGAGACCGGCGAGTTCCTGGGTCACAAGGAGACCGTGTACCAGAACGTGTTCGATCGCATCGATCCCGAGACCGGCGCCGTCACCTACCGGCAGGACATCGCCGAAGCGCAGTTCGAGCAGCTCGTGCCGGCCTGCCCGAGCACCGCCGGCGGCAAGAACTGGCACCCGATGAGCTACCACCCGGGGTCGGGGCTGCTCGTCCTGCCCCTCGCCCAGAGCTGCATGGAGCTCGCCGCCCGCGAGGTCGCCTTCGAGCTTGGCTCGGGCGGCGTCGGGATGAGCTCGCGGCCCTTCCACGAGATGCCCGGCACGGACGGCCGGCTGGGCAAGCTCGCGGCCTACGACGCCGAGACGCTCGAGGAGGTCTGGAGCATCGAGCAGCGGCCGACGTTCCTCACCGGAGTCCTCACGACGGCGGGCGGGCTGGCCTTCGCCGGCGACCTCGACCGCCGGTTCCGGGCGTTCGACGTGGAGACCGGCGAGGAGCTGTGGCGAGCCCGCCTCGGGACGTCGGTGCAGGGCTTCCCGATCAGCTTCCGGGCCGGCGGCCGGCAGTATGTCGCGGTGTCGACGGGGCTCGGCGGCGGCAGCCCCCGCCTGATGCCCCGTATGCTCGCGCCGGACGTCCGCTACCCGCAGAGCGGGAACGCGCTCTACGTCTTCGCGCTGCCGGACGCCGAGCCGGCGCCGGCGAGGGAGGCTCTCGCGCTTCCCGAGGAGGAGCCCGACGTGGCGGAAGAGGTGCTCGCGCTGGAGAAGCGCATCGAAGAGGCGGTCCTGCGGGCCGACGTCGCCTTCCTCGACGAGGTCTGCGCCGACGACTTCACCTATACGCACGGAGACGGCTGGACCACCGGCGGTCCCGTGCTCGGCGTCGACCGGAGAGAGGAGTGGCTCGCCTCGCTGGACGGCCGCTATTCCTCGCGGGAGGTCGATTCGCAGCAGATCGAGGTGCACGGCGACGTCGCCATCACCATGGGGCGGGTGCGGGCCCGTAGCGGGGGGCCGGACGCGGCCCAACGCAGCTTCAGCTTCTGGTACGTCCGCGTCTATGCGCAGCGGGACGGCGTCTGGAGATATCTCTCGCACCGCACGGTGAACGGTCCCGTGTACGAGAACTGACCCTGCATCGTCGCCGGTGGTGCATCATCGTGAAGAAGTCCGCGGTTCGAATTGCCGCGGCGCCCTGACGCGCTGGCCGTCAGTCATCGTCGAGATCGACGGTTCGGCTCTTCGGCCACGTTTCGGGTTACCGTAGAGCCTCTCGCGGGACGCACCACTGGCGCCGCGATGCTGGTGGAGACCCCGGCGGGACGCGTGACAGCGGCTCGACGTTCGTGGACACTGGGAGCTTGCGCCGCGGGAGTTTCGCGCCAGCGATACTCCCAACGCGACCGTAAGGTCGCGCTACATCGCGGTGCACGGGATCCGGCGCGGCCCGCGCCGTGGAGAACAGGAGCACGCCATGTCGATACGGATGAATCGGTGTATCCGGAAGATGCTGGTCATCGTCGCCGTCCTGCTCGGCACGGGGGGCGCCGCCTCCGCGCAACAGGGGGCGCAAGAGGGTGAGTGGCGGTACTACGGCGGAGATGCCGGCAGCACCAAGTACTCGACCCTCGAGCAGATCGACCGCGACAACGTCGCCGACCTCGACATCGCGTGGCGGTGGCGGTCGGACAACTTCGGCCCCCGTCTCGACTTCAACTACCAGGCGACCCCGTTGGCCGTCGGGGGGGTGCTCTACACCACCGCCGGCTGGCGGCGCAACGCCGTGGCCATCGACGGGGTCACCGGCGAGACCCTGTGGTTGTACCGCCTCGACGAGGGCGAGCGCGGCGACGTCGCGCCGGTGCGGGCGAGCTCGGGCCGAGGCGTGGCGTACTGGACGGACGGGGAGGACGACGCGCGGATCATCCACGTCACCAGGGGGTATCACCTCGTGGCCCTCGACGCCGCGACCGGATACCCGATTCCCGGCTTCGGCGAGGAGGGCGTCGTCGATCTCTACGACGGGATCTACGACGGGCTCGACCGCCCGGCCGTGGAGGACGGCCAGATCGGCCTGAACTCGCCCGCCCTCGTCGTCGGCGACGTCGTCGTGGTCGGGGCGGCCCTGCGCGCCACCGCCCCCGCCCCCGAGTTCGCGGCCGGTTTCGTCCGCGGGTTCGACGTGCGCACCGGCGAGCAGCTGTGGATCTTCCACACCATCCCCCAGCCCGGCGAGTTCGGCAACGAGACGTGGGAGAACGACTCCTGGCGCTACAGCGGCAACACCGGGGTGTGGGCCCCGATGTCGGCCGACCAGGAGCTCGGCTACGTGTACCTGCCCGTCGAGACCCCCACCAACGACCTCTACGGCGGCCACCGGCCCGGCGACAACCTGTTCGCGGAGAGCCTGGTGTGCCTGGACGCGAGGACCGGCGAGCGGGTCTGGCACTACCAGCTGATCCATCACGGCATCTGGGACTACGACATCCCGACCCCGCCGGCGCTGGTCGACATCACCGTGGATGGCCGGGAGATCAAGGCGGTGGCCCAGGTGACCAAGCAGGCGTTCACCTACGTGTTCGACCGGGTCACCGGCGAGCCGGTGTGGCCGATCGAGGAGCGCCCGGTGGCCGCGTCGACGGTGCCCGGCGAGCAGGCCGCGGCGACCCAGCCGTTCCCCACCCGTCCCGCCCCGTTCGACCGCCAGGGGGTGTCGGGCGACAACCTCCTCGACTTCACGCCGGAGCTGAACGCCGAGGCGCGGCGCATCGCGTCCGAGTACCAGCTCGGCCCGATCTACACCCCGCCGATTCTCGCGGGGCAGGACGGCCGGCGCGCCCTGCTGATGCTGCCGCAGATGACGGGAGGCGCGAACTGGCAGGGCGGCGCGGTGGACGCCGAGACCGGCATCCTCTACGTGGCCTCGGTCACCAACCCCACCGTCGCGGGGCTCGTGAACAACCCCGATCGCTCGAGCATGGACTACGTGGGGGGCGGCGGCGGGCGGCGCGCGCGCGGACCCGCCCTGCCGCAGGGGTGCGGCGAGATCGGACCCCTCGGCCTGCCCCTCATCAAGCCGCCCTGGGGACGCATCACCGCCATCGACCTGAACACCGGCGACCACGTCTGGATGATCCCGAACGGCGACACCCCGGACTGCGTCAGGGACCATCCGGCCCTGAGCGGCCTCGACATCCCGCGGACGGGCAAGCCGGAACGGAGCGGCATCCTCGTCACGAGGACGCTGGTCTTCGCCGGCGAAGGCGGCGGGCTCTTCGCCACCCCCACCTGGGCGGGCGGGCAGATGTTTCACGCCTACGACAAGCAGACGGGAGAGACGATCTGGGAGATGGAGCTGCCCAAGCGCCAGAGCGGCGTGCCCATGACCTACATGGCCGGCGGCAAGCAGTACATCGCGATGGCGATGAGCGCCCGCGGCGAGCCCGCGGAGCTGGTGGCCCTGACGCTTCCATAGGCCGGCCGGCTTTCCGAGCTTGCGCGACCTACCGGTCGCGTTGGAAGTTTCGCTGGCGCGAAACTTCTACGGCGCAGGCGCCTGGCGCGACCTGCCGGTCGCGTTGGAAGTTCCGCTGGCGCGAAACTCTACGGCGCAGGCTCCTGGCCCTAGCCTCTAGTGCGCGGCCAAGTTGCGGAACGTCTCGGCCGGCAGGCCGAGGTGCACCGCGCTCAGCAGGCCACCGTCGGCGTGGTCGAGGATGTGGCAGTGGAAGATCCACGTGCCGGGACGGTCGTCGAAGCGGACCGCCAAGCGTACCGTCCGGTCGTGGGGGATGTCCACCGTGTCCTTCCATTCCAGGGGCCGGACCGGCGCGCCGGACTCGTCGAGCACCAGGAAGAAGAAGCCGTGCAGGTGCAGGGGATGCGACCACGCGGTGGAGTTGGTCACCGTCCAGACCTGGGTCTCGCCGAGGCCCGCGAGGATCGGCTTCGCCTTCCAGAAGGGCACGTGGTTGATGCCGTAGGCGAAGGACTGGTCGTAGGGGTCTTCCTGCAGGGTCAGCTCCAGGTCGATCGCGGTAGCCCCCTCGAGGTCCCAGGGCACCATCTCGCGTCGCGTGTGCGGTAGCGGGCCGGGGTCGTAGGGCGGCTCGTCCGCGAAGCGGATCGTCAGCAGGTTCTCGAAGTCGCGGCCGAAGATGCTCCCGTAGCCTCGGTCGTGGAGCAGCGAGCGCAGCAGCCCCTCGCCGCCCGGCTCGCCCGTCGGCGTCACCAGGACGTCGGCCCGCTCGCCGGCCCCGAGCACGATGAAGTCGTGGTCCTCGGAGTACTCCGTCAGGCCCCCGTCGCCGCCGATCTTGCGGAAGACGTGCCCCTCGCCGAGGTCGAGGTTGAAGTAGCGGCTCTTGGCCGCGTTCACGATGCGCCACCGCTGCGGGGCTCCCGCCCGCGCCACCAGCTCGGGCAGCCGCCGGCCGTTGACGAGCACGCGGTTGCCCTCGCGGCCGAACAGCATTCCGACCGTGCCGCCGGTGTCGGCCGGCAGCAACTCGCCGTCGTCGGTCACGTCGATGTCGCTGAGCACGAGGACGAGGTCGTCGGCGATGCCGACCCGCTCGGCCGGGTCCTCGACGAGGAAGGCGCCGTAGAGCCCGAAGCCGACCTGCTCCGCCGACATCACGTGCGGGTGATACCAGTAGATGCCGGCATCCGGCACCACGAAGTCGTAGGTGAAGGTCTCACCGGGCTGGACGGGGTCCTGCGAGTACCCCGGCACGCCGTCCATGCCGATGGGGATCCGCAGGCCGTGCCAGTGGATGGTGCTCGGCCGCGGGAGGTTGTTCGTGAAGTGGACGATCAGCCGGTCGCCGACCTTCACCCGGATCATCGGGCCGGGAATGGTCCCGTTGTAGGTCCAGGCCTCCACCTCCAGTTCCGGCGCGATCCGGACCTTCGCCACCCGGGCCTCGAAGTCCACCTCGACCACGTCAGGGTCGGGATTGCGGTCGACCGCCTCGGCCATCCGCAGGCCGGAGTCCCAGCCCCCGGACTGCAGCGACTGCCCGCCGGCGGGGGCCGGCGGGAGCGCGCACGCCGCGGCCACGACTGCCGCCGCGAGCACCCATTGCAACACCGGCCGCGTCCGCGCCGGTGCGTTTTCTTCGCCAACGTCTCGTCTGCTCATCGCCTCGGGAATGTACCACGGCCACAAGAACAGTTCCTCGCGGGGCAGACTGTCCGCCATGCGCAACCCCACGCCTCGCGCCTCGAAGTCCGCGAATACCTCCCGCAGCAGCCGACGCCGCCGTTCGACCTGCGTCTCCAGATGCGGTTGGTCCCCGGATTCGCCGACGAGACCTCTCAGAAAGTCGCGCACCAGCGCCCACACCGACGTGTCCAACTCCGCCGCCCGAATGCGGGCACGCCGATGGGTGTCTTCGTCAACAGATACCGTGATGTCTTCTCATCGGCAGAGCCTCACAGCGTCAGCGTAAACAGAGCCTCCGATCCGCACACCAGACGCCAGCGCCAGCAGGCCGTCCGCCTG
Source organism: Vicinamibacterales bacterium (assembly GCA_965206705.1). Taxonomy (GTDB): domain Bacteria; phylum Acidobacteriota; class Vicinamibacteria; order Vicinamibacterales; family UBA8438; genus JAJEEA01. The sequence goes on from CBDBKJ010000006.1 coordinate 1,734,213, forward strand.
AAGGTACCATGCGTGTCGTGAAGCAGTCTGTTCCGGTAGCATGAGGGTTGTTCGTTCGCGCCGCGCGCGCCCGATTTCCGCTGACCGATGGGGCGGCTGAGAATATACCGATATGAGAGCTTCGTTCGCTCTGCAGCCCGACGTCGTGCTCCCCCCGCGGCGCCGCCGATCCGCGGTCCTCGTCCGCCTCCTGGCCCTCGCCGGCGTCCTCTTCCTGAGCCACGCGACGCCGGCGGCCGAGGCCCAGACGGCGCGGCTCACCGGGCGGGTCACCGACGCGCAGGGCGCCGTACTGCGGGGCGTGGTGGTCATCGCCAGCCCGCCCGCGCCCGCGGCGCCGGCCACCGCCGTCAGCGACGACGCCGGCGAGTACGGCCTGGCGCTGGCGCCGGGGGCGTACATCGTGACTTTCACGATGCCCGGGTTCGAGCTGCAGCAGCACGAGGATGTGCGCCTGACGGCGGGGAGCCCGCGGGTTCTCGACGTGACGCTGACCCTCGGGGCAATCGCGGAGCAGGTCGACGTGGTGGGGGTGACTCCCCTCCCCGGCTCGGGGATCAGCCGCGATCGGGTGGCGGCGGCCATCTCGGTGATCGACGGCGGCGATCTCGCGGCCCGGGGGTCGGCCTCGATGGCCGACGCCCTGCAGGAGCGCCTCGGCTCGGTCAGCCTGGAAGGCTCGACCACGAATCTCTTTCAGCCGACGCTCCGGTTCCGCGGGTTCACCGCCTCGCCGCTGCTCGGTCTGCCCCAGGGCATCGCCGTCTACCAGAACGGCGTCCGCATCAACGAGCCGTTCGGCGACACGGTGCAGTTCGACCTGTTCCCGCAGTTCGCCGTCGATCAGGTGCAGCTGAGCGCCGGCGCCGACCCCACCTACGGACTGAACGCCCTCGGCGGCGCGCTCGCCCTCGAGCTCAAGAACGGGTTCGACAACACCGGATTCCGCGGCGAGGTGTCCGGCGGATCGTTCGGGCGCTACACCGCCACCGCCGAGTACGGCGCCAACCGCGGGGCGTGGGGGTTCTACGCGGGTACGACGCACTTCTCGGAAATGGGATGGCGCGCCGCCTCTCCTTCCACGGTCACGCAGGCCTTCGCCGACGTCGCATACCGCGACGAATCGGTGGACGCGGGCGTCAGCTTCACCTATGCCGACACCGACCTGACGGGGAACGCCGCCGCCCCGGTGGAGCTGCTCGACGCGGACCGCTCCGCGGTCTTCACCTTTCCGGACATCACCGAGAATCGGCTCGCGTTCGTGCAGGGCCGCGCCAACGTCGCGACTTCCGACGCGTGGTCGGTGCAGGTGAGCGGCTACTACCGCGACCTCGACCGCCGCACCCTGAACGGCGATGAGGCGGAGTTCGGGGTCTGCGGCGACGACGCGCGGCCGGAAGGAGCCCCGGCGCAGACGCTCTGTTTCGGCGCCGACGATGACGACGATGACGACGGGAGCGACGGAGACGACGACGGGGATGACGACGACGGCGAAGATGAGGACGACGACGAAGCATCGCCCCTGGTCGACGTGCTGTCCGGACGCTACATCACCCTGCTGGACGCGGCGGGCGACGCCGCCTACAACCGGAGCGCGACGCTGGCGCAGGGGTACGGCGCCACCATGCAGGCGACCGCGAACTCCGCGGTCGGCGGCCGCGACAACGTGTTCGTGATGGGCGCGTCGGCCGATCTGGCGGATGTCGACTTCACGGCGAACAGCGAAGTGGGCACGCTGACCCCGGAGCGGGGCGTCGCCGGGTCGGGGCTGCTGGCCAGCCTCGACGGCCGGGACGGCAACGACCTGTTCAACACCGCCATCGATACTGCGAACCGGGCCCTGGGGCTGTACGCCAGCAACACCCTGTCGGTGACGGACCGCGTCCATCTGACCGTCTCGGGACGCTACAACCGGGCGCGCATCGACATCGGGGATCGACTCGGGACGTCGCTCGACGGCTCGCATGCCTTCGCACGCTTCAACCCGGCGGTCGGCGTCGTGGTTCAGGCGGGCGGCGGCGCATCGGTGTTCGCCCGCTATTCCGAGGCGAACCGCGCCCCCACCGCGGCCGAGCTGAGCTGCGCCGACCCGGCCGAGCCGTGCCGCGTGCCGAACGCCTTCGTCTCGGACCCGCCCCTGGAGCAGGCGGTCGCGCGGTCGGTCGAGGCGGGGCTGCGGGGTCGATGGGCCCCCGGGGGCGGCGGCGAATGGTCGGTGACGGCGTTCCGAACCAGGATTGGCGACGACATTCTGTTCGTCGCCTCGCCCGACCTCATCGGGACCGGTTACTTCCAGAACGCCGGCGACACGTCGCGGGCCGGGCTCGACGTCGAGCTGAACGGCCGCCGTGCGGGGACGGGCTGGTACGTCGGCTACGGGCTGGTGGACGCGACCTTCCAGTCGCCGCTGCAGTTGCCGGGGAACGACGAGGTCAACCCCGCCGCCTCGGAGGAGGGCGCGATCGCCGTGGAACCGGGCGACCGGCTGCCCGGCATCCCCCGCCACAGCCTGAAGGCGGGCATCCGGCAGGCGATCACCGGCGCCTGGGACGCCGCCCTCGAGACGGTCTTCGCGTCGAGCCGGATCTTCGTCGGCGACGAGGGCAACGACCAGGCGCGGCTGGAAGGCTACGGGGTGGTGAACCTGCGTTCGTCGTACCGGCTCGATCGGGGCGTCGAGCTGTTCGTGCGGGTGGAGAACCTGCTCGACGCGCGGTACGCGACGGCCGGCGTGCTCGCCGAGCTCGAGCTGTATCTGCACGAGGTGCCCGACGCCACCGATCCGCGGTTCATCGGGCCCGGTCAGCCGCGCAGCGCCTTCGCGGGCGTCCGCGTGCGGTTCTGAACCGGCTCGCGGGCCACGGGTTCCCCGGCCGGCATCGCTTCCCACCCCGGCCGACGCGCCGGAACATTCTCTACCCGCGGCTTCCCGGCGACGGGCGGGCGGCGGCGAGTTGCGCGAGGGTCTCGACGCCGAGGTTCCCGCCGCTCAGCACGACGACGGTGGCGCCGCCCGGCGGCTGACTCGAGGGGTCCGGGGCGGACGCGGTCAGGAGCGCGGCCAGAGTCGCGGCGCCGCTGGTCTCCACCACGAGCTTGGCCCGGCGAAACAGCCAGAGCACGGCATCGGCGATCGGATCGTCGTCGACGGTGACCATGTCGTCGACGAAACGCCGGACGTGGTGGAAGGTCAGGTCCCCCGGCCGCACCGGCAGCAGTCCGTCGGCCAGGCTCGCCACCCGGTCCAGCGAGACCGGCCGGCCGGCCGCGAGCGACGCGGTCATCTTGGCGGCGCCGCGGGGCTCGACCCCGATCACCCGGACCTCGGGACGCTGCTGCTTCACGGCGGCCGCGACCCCGGCCACGAGCCCGCCGCCCCCCACCGGCACGAGGATGCGCGCGACGTCCGGACAGTCGTGCAGGATCTCCAGGCCGACCGTGCCCTGGCCGGCGATGATCCAGGGGTGGTCGAACGGCGGCACCATCTGCAGCCGCCGATCCCGCGCCACCGCCTCGGCCCGCAGCTTCCGCTCGGTCGAGGTCGTCCCCTCGAACAGGATCTCGGCCCCGAGGGCCCGGGCCCCCTCGACCTTGACAGCGGGGGCGGTCGTCGGCATGACCACCACCGCGGGCACGCCGACCCGGCCCGCGGCCATCGCCACCGCCTGCGCGTGGTTGCCCGACGAGTAGGTGATCACCCCATGGCGGCGCGCATCGGGGTCGAGCTGGGCGATGAAGTTGGTGGCGCCGCGTATCTTGAAGGCGCCGGCCGCCTGCAGGTTCTCGCACTTGGCGTAGACCGGCGGCGCCCCGTCCACCGGCAACCGCAGCAGCGGGGTGCGGCGGACGGCGCCGTCGATGCGGCGGGCGGCCTCCTCGATGGCGTTCACGGGAACGACGCTGGGCATGCGGCGCAGTATACCGGCAGGCGCCGGCAGGCGCCGGCATCGCGGCCGGGCGGCGCCGGTATACTGGGCAGAGCATGTCGAGCGCCCACGTGCGGACCGCATTGCGGGTCGCTTTCCTGCTTGCGATGACCGTCTCGGGCGTGGCCGCGCAGGACCCGGAACCGATCGGCCGCTACATCATCGATCTGCGGGGCTCGACGGTGAGCCTGAGCCAGAACGAGGAGCTGGCCGCGTTGCGGCGACTCCGGGCGGATCGGCTCCCGCCGCGCGGCATCGCGATCGATCTCGGCGGCCACTTCTACTTCCTCCGATGGGGGGCGGTCACTTTCGGGGTGGGCGCCTCGGTACTGTCCACGGCGGCGCACAGCGCGCCGGTAGAGCCCATGCCGGGAGAGGCCACGCCGGTAGCGCCCAGGCCGGTACCGCCCGTGCCGGGAGAGCTCACGCCGGAAGAGATGGCCCCGATCATCGAGGGGACCACCGTCACCTCGCGCTTCACCGCGATCTCGCCGCAGATCTCGTTCAACTTCGGGCATCGGAACGGATGGAGCTACATCGGCGGCGGCCTGGGCACGTCGCGGCTGAACGTGTACCCGGAGCAGCCGACGACCCCGGTGCAACGGGGGGCCCGCACCCTCAACTACGGTGGGGGGGCCCGTTGGTTCCTCACCCCGAACGTGGCGTTGTCGCTGGATTTGCGGTTCTTCGCCATCAGTCCGCTGGAGCAGCTCGGAGAGCAGCCCGGTTCACCGCGCATGACCCTGATGGCCGCCAACGTCGGCGTTTCCATCCGATGAACCGGCCCTGGCCGGGGCCCCCGCTTCGACCATAATGCGCCCATGAAACGGGACACCCTGCTCGACTATTTCGACGAACGCCTGCGCGGGGACACCGAGTTCCTCGCCCACGACGACGGCTACAGGGTGCGGCGGCACAGCTACGACGCGGTGCGGCGGGCCTCGGCCGCCTTCGCGGCGCGCCTGGCCGGGGCCGGGGTCGGGGCGGGAGACCCGGTGCTGTTCTGGGGCGAGAACCGGCCGGAGTGGATCGTCGCCTTCTGGGGGTGCCTGCTTCGCGGCGCGGTCGTGGTGCCCCTCGACTACCGGGCCTCGTCCGCATTCCTCGAGAGCATCGCCCGGCGGGTCGGCGCCCGGCTCCTGCTCGTCGGCGACGACGTGGCGCCGTCCCGGCTCGACGCGGTCGAGACCTGGCGACTGAGCGAGCTGCGCACGCCCGAGGCGGCGGGCGGCCCGACGGCCGCGGCCGTCGCCCCCCACGCCCCCGCTCCCGACGACACCGCCGAGATCGTGTTCACGTCCGGCGCGACGTCCGAGCCCAAGGGGGTCGTCATCACCCACCGGAACGTGCTGGCGAACATCATCCCGGTCGAGCGCGAGGTGCTGAAGTACCGCCGCTACGCGCGGCCGTTCCGGCCTCTGCGGTTTCTCAACCTGCTGCCCCTGAGCCACATGTTCGGGCAGGCCCTGGCCACGTTCATCCCCCCGATGCTGCCGGGCACCTGCGTGTTCATGAAGGGCTACAGCCCCCAGGCCATCGTGGGCCAGATTCGCAGCCGGCGGATCTCGGTGCTCGTCTGCGTCCCGAAGATCCTGGACGTCCTGAAGGACCACGTGATGCGGATCGCCCCGGAAACCGCCGAGCCGCCCGCCGGCAGGCTGGGGGTGGCCCACCGGTGGTGGCGCTACCGCCGGGTGCACCGTCTGTTCGGGCTGAAGTTCTGGTGCTTCATCGTCGGCGCCGCGCCCCTCGACCCCGATCTCGAAGCGTTCTGGCAGCGCCTGGGCTTCCTTGTCGTACAGGGCTACGGCCTGACCGAGACGGCGCCGATCGTGACCCTGAACCACCCGTTCAGAACCCGGCGCGGCTCGGTCGGCACCCCCATCGCCGGAATGCAGGTCCGGATTGCCGGCGACGGCGAGATCCTGGTCAAGGGCGACAACGTCACCACCGGCTACTTCGGGGGCACGGCCGAGGACGACGCGGTCTTCGAGGACGGCTGGTTCCACACCGGCGATCTGGGCGCCCTCGACGACGACGGCCGCCTGCAGGTGCACGGCCGCAAGAAGGAGATGATCGTCACCCCGGAGGGACTCAACGTCTTCCCCGAAGACGTCGAGCGGGTCGTCGACACCCTGCCCGGCGTTGAGGAGTCGGCCGTCGTCGGGCTGACGCGCGACGGCAGCGAGCGGGTGTACGCGGTCGTGGTGCTGAACGCCCCGGCGTCTCCCGGCGACATCGCCCGCGCCGCCAACCGCCGGCTCGCCGACCACCAGAAGGTCCGCGGCGTCCTGCTGTGGCCCGAAAACCGGCTTCCGCGCACCGAGGGCACGCGGAAGCTCATGCGGCGCGCGGTGAAGACCTGGGCCGAGCAGGGCCGGACACCGGCCCCCGCCGCCGCGTCGGGCGGGGAACGGTCCGTGTCGTCCATCCTCGCACGCCTCGCCGGCAATCCGGTCGACCGGAACACCCGCCTGGACGAGCTGGGCCTGAGCTCGCTCGAGCGCGTCGAGCTGCTGATGACCCTCGAGGCCGAGCTGGACGTCGCGGTCGACGAGCGGGGGGTGGGCGGCGCTGCGACGGTCGCCGATCTCGAAGCGCTCGTCACGTCGTCGGCCGGCCCGGCCCGCCCCGACCCGCCGGCGTTCCCCGCCCCGCGCTGGAACCAGGCCTGGCCGGTCCGGCACCTCCGCCGGGCCGCCCTCGCGGTGTGGCTCCTTCCCATGACCCGTCTCTTCGCGTGGATTCGGGTCGACGGGCTCGAGCACGTGTCCGCCCTCGACGGTCCGGTGGTCTTCGCCGCCAACCACCAGAGCTTCATCGACCCCTCGGTGATTCTCGCCGCCCTTCCGAGGACGAAACGCTACCGCGTGGTGACCGCGATGTCGAAGGAGTTCTTCGCCGCCCACTTCGACCCCGAGCACCATGCGCGGACGGCGCGCTTCACCAGCAGCCTCAACTACTACCTGTCCACCGGCTTCTACAACGCGTTTCCGCTCCCTCAACGGGAGGCCGGGGCGCGGGAAGCCCTGCGCTATGCCGGCGAGCTCGTCAGCGCCGGCAACTCGCTGCTCATCTTCCCCGAGGGACAACGCGTGACCGGCGATGCCATCGCCCCCTTTCGGCCCGGCGCGACGATGCTCGCGGCCCGGCTGGACGTGCCGGTGATTCCGGTGCGGCTGCGCGGGATCGACCGCGTGCTCGGACGCGAGCTCCGGATGGCGCGCCCGGGCCGGGTGCACGTGCGGTTCGGACCCCCACGGCGCCTGCAGGGTGCGCACTACGCGGCGATGGCGGCCGATCTCGAGGCGGCGGTGAAGGCGCTGTAGGAACGCGCGCCTTTGCATGGGCCGGGCCGATGTGCAAGACTTGGTTCGAGGCCGACGCGGTCCGGTCACTCCGGGCGTGCGCCGACCGACCCGCGAGGCGGCGAATGTACCGTCCTTGAATCCGGTGCAGTGGACTCTCGTATACCAGGGGGGTGGCACCAACAGGACGGTAACGAGGAGGAGTGTGGCAAAGGACGACCTCATCGACGTACAAGGCACGGTCATGGCAGTGCACAGCGGCGGGCTGTACCGCGTGCAGTGCGACGCAGGCCATGAAGTTCTGGCCCAGCTGAGTGGCCGCATGCGACGGTTTCGCATCAAGGTCGTACCGGGTGATCGGGTGACGGTCGGCGTCTCTCCCTACGATCCGGTCCGAGGCATCATCACCTTCCGGGCTCGTTGAATACCTTGGATTCCCAAACAACACGAAGACGGCCCGGCCGCGGGCGCCGCCCCGCGGGTCGTCCGAAACGACGTTCGGTCCCGTCCGCGAAGGATTTCGCGGCACCGTCGGCCACGTTGACGCTGCCGGCGGCGGTGGTCGACGCGGAACCGATCCCCTTCGACGAGCTGCATCTGGACCCGGCCCTCGCAGCCGGGGTCCGGGACCGCGGTTTCACCACCACCACGCCGGTGCAGTCCGCGGTCTTCCCGATCGTGGCCAGCGATCGCGATCTGATCGCGAGCGCGGAGACCGGGAGCGGCAAGACCGCGGCCTATCTGTTGCCGGTGCTCGACCGCCTGCTCAAGCAGCCCCGGGAGCCCGGCGAAGCACCCCGCCCTCGCCGAACCCGGGCGCTGGTGCTGGGACCGACCCGCGAGCTGGCGGTGCAGATCGAGGACGACCTCCAGGGGTTCGTCTATCACACGGGACTCACGAGCGTAGCCGTCTTCGGGGGCACCCCGATGTCGCCGCAGAGTCAGGCCCTCGCCGCCGGCGTCGACATCGTGGTCGCGACCCCCGGGCGCCTGCTCGACCATCTGCGCGGCGGGATCCCCGGCTTCGACCAGATCGACACGCTGATTCTCGACGAGGCCGACCGCATGCTGGACATGGGCTTCTGGCCCGACGTCCGCCGCATCGTCGCCAGCCTGCCGCCGGGTCCGCGGTCGGCGCAGTCGGGACGCCAGACCCTGCTCTTCTCGGCGACGATCCCCGACTGGGTCCTGACCCCGCTGTCGGAGTTGGCCCACGATCCGGCCTACGTCCAGATCGGCCAGCGGGGGAAGCCGGCCGAAGGCATCTCCCACGCCGTCGAACGGATGCCGTCGTCGCGAAAGACCGCCTGGCTCACGTCGTTCCTGGGCAAGGCCTCGGGATCGGTTCTGGTCTTCGTCAACACCAAACGCGGCGCGGAACGCCTGGCGCGGGCGTTGTCGGGCGCGGGGATCAAGGCCGCCTCTCTGCACGCCGATCGATCGCAGGCGCTGCGGCTCGCGGCCGTCGGGGGATTCCGCAGCGGGCGCTACCGCGTGCTGGTCGCCACCGACGTCGCGGCCCGGGGACTCGACATCGACGACATCCAGTACGTCGTGAACTTCGAGGTGCCCCTCAACCGCGATACGTACGTGCACCGCGTGGGGCGGACCGCCCGGCTCGACGCCACCGGCCGCGCGCTGACGCTCGCGGCGCCGGCCGAGCTGCATGCGGTCAAGGCGCTGCAGAGCTCGATCGATCTGCAGCTGCGGTAGCGCACCCATGTGGACCGACGATCCGAGCCGGCCCAAGGAGCCCGCGCCGGCCCGGACCGCGGAGCCGCCCACCCCGACTGCCGCCGAGCCCGAGCCGACCCCGGCCGAGACCCGCTTCCGGAAGTGCCGGTGGTCGGTGCAGGAAGAAGACGAGCAGGAGTACTGTTCGAACCCGGACGTCCTGCCCTATGCCGGCAAGGGCGGCTTCACCCCCGAAGCGTGGTGCCTCGACTGCACCCTCTACAAGCTGCGCCGCAAAGCCCCGAAACGACGGCCCGTCGACGACGACTATCTGTACTAGACGTCTGCGCCGTAGAACGGCGCGGACTACTGCAGGGTCGGTTGGGCGCCAAGCAGAACCGCACGCGACGGTTTCCAGGCCAGGAGCCTGCGCCGTAGAAGTTTCGCGCCAGCGAAACTTCCAACGCGACCGTCAGGTCGCGCCGCGACCGTCAGGTCGCGCCGCGGCGTCGCTAGCCCGGATTTCTCACAGCTCGTCGAGATCGGGCCTGATGCGGCGCGGCTGGGGTTCCGGGCGGCCATATCGGACGCCGGCGGTGGTCTGGATGTGGGCGACGACGTGCGCGTGGCGCCAAAATCGGCCCGGTTAGCACACCACACGCGAAAGGACCCCGTGTCCCCCTGCAGTCGTGAACGTATGCCGCCACCTGGCCGACCGTCAGGCCGGGTCGGGCGGCGAGCGCAAACGTTGAGCGGCCATGATGAACAGATCGGCGTCGGGCGCCAGCTCGGACAGCGCCACCCAGATGCACCGCACGGTGACGCGGACGTGGGCGCCGATCTTGAGCAGCCGCAGCCGTAGCGTATCGCATTGGGCGCGGGCGAGCCGGGTGCCCGCCAGCCCCCGGTCGCGGAGCTGCTGGAGCAGGACATAGGCCAACGTGGCCCAGTACAGGCGCAGTTGGTTGGCGCGCAGCGTCGCACTGCTGGTCCGGTCGGCAAACAGCGCCAGTTGCTGTTCCTTGATGCGGTTCTCCATGTCCCCGCGGGCACAGTAGAAATCCTCATACAACGCCTGCGCCGCCAAGGTGTCCGGCGGCAGCGATGTCACCACGAAGCGTGGATTGGCGCCCGCGGGCAGATGCTCGGCCTTGCCGACCACCCGGCGCTCCCGGCTCCAGCTCTTGCGCGTGCGATAGCGGAAGTCCGCAAACACCCGCGCGGCCACCCCGGTTTCCTCGCACTGCGCCTGGGCCTGCGCCAGTTCGGGCGCGATTTGTTCCTTCAACCGAACGTTCTTCGCCAAGCCGATGACGTAGTCCACCGCATGCTCTTCGCACCAGTTCAGCAGCTCGTCTCGGCAGAACCCCGAGTCCCCCCGAACCACGATGGGGACCGACGGCCATGCCTGCCGCACCCGCTCCACAATCCGCGCCAACTCGTCCACCACGCCCGCCGCCCCGTCGATGTTCGAGGGCCGCAACCGCGAGCAGAGCACATGCGCCCCGCAGAAGATATACAGAGGCAGATAGCAGTAGTTCCCGTAGTACCCGTGGAAGAACCGTCCTTCCTGCTGACCGTGCAGCGGATCGTCCGTCGCATCGACATCCAGCACGATGCGCGCCGGCGGCGTCGGGTGCGACTCGATGAACACGTCTACCAGCAGGGCGTCGAGCGCCGCTTCGTCATAGGTCACCTTCTTGTACCGGTCAGCCTCGGCGTCCTTCGGCCCGACCAGTTCCAGCCGGTTCAGCGTGCTCTTCCCCGCCAGCGCGGCCCCCCGGTCTGACGGCCGCACCCGGTTCTCGCCCGTCGGGTCCGCCTTGCCCACGACAGCCGCCAACAGCGGGTCCCGCCGCAGGGTGTCATGGTCGTTCAGATCTTCGTAGCCCAACGCGACGGCCATCACACGCTGGGTCACCAAGTCCTCGACCGTGTGTTCGATCAAGCTTGGGTCCCGGTAGTCCTGGAAGCACTGCGCCGCGCGTCGGCACACGTCGGTGCACCTTTCAACCGCCCGCAGCAGCAATGCCCCGGCATTGGAAGTGATCGTTCCGCCCTCGAAGCTGGCGACCAGCCGACGACGACCGACCCGAGGAAACTCCAGCTGGATTGGTGGCTTACTTCGCGTACACTGTGTCGACAAGGGGCTGCCTCCGTGCATGGCTTGAAGTTATTGCCACAACAACACTTTACGCCATTACGGGCAGTCTCTTGTTCACCACCGGTGAGAAATCCGGGCTAGGGCTCGACGTGCACTTCCGCGAGGGCGATGCCGCGCTCGCCGGCGACCGCGTAGAGGAGGTAGGTGCGACCGTCTTCCTCGTAGATCGCGGGATCGCGCAGCTGATTCGCCGGGACGTCGATGGAGCCGCCGCGGGAGGGTTCTATCGGCAGATCGGCGCCTTCCCACGTCCGCTCGGGGCGCAGCACCTCCACCGGCGGGGTCTCGCTCCAGGTCCGCCAGTCGCCGCCGAGGTCGATTCGGGACTGCAGGATGTGCTCGGGCGCGTCACCGCGCCGCGTGTAGAACACGAGCAGCGAGTCGCCCCGCCTCAGCAGGGCCGAGTGCCGCATGTCGGGATCGAAGAGCGTCGGCCCCTCCTCGAAGTCGGAGAGACCGTCCCGGGACCGGTAGAACACACCCGGCATGGCCAGGGCGTACCAGGAGCCGTCGTGGCGGAACGCGCGGAAGTACGGCCGGCCGAGAATCTCCGGCCGTCCCTCGAAATGCAGGCCGTCGCGAGACACGGCGGCGCGGGTCACCTGCCGGCCCGCGTCCCGGCCGTGGATGTACATCACGATCTCCTGCCGTTCGTCGACGACGTGCACGTCCGGCGAGGCGATGTGGACGTAGGCGCCGTCGGGCGCGCACGGCGGGCAGGTGGTCGGAAAGTGCGAGTCCGCCAGCTGCAGGACGCCCGGCTCGTGGGTGGTCCAGGGTCCGGTCAGGGCATCGGCATGCGCCAGGCGGATGTAGGTGCCGCGGTGATCGGCAAAGTAGAGGTAGTAGCGCCCCAACCGGTTCTCCACCCAGTCCGGCACCCGGATGAGCGACGGGCCGGCGATGTTGCTGCCCATCGAGGCGTCCATGTCGGGCCCGATGATGGGGCCGCCGACGAGCCGTTCGATGCGGACCGTCTGCGCGGCGCCCCGCCCCGCCGACCCGATCAGCACCAGGAGCACGCAGAGACACGAGATTCGACGCATGGTGGCCTACTCCGTGAATTCCCTGGCCAGCTCGATCCACTCGCCAGACGGCGCCAGCTCGCGGTAGGCGTGCCAATGCGCCCTGGCCTCGGCGGAGCGGCCGGTCTTCTCGAGCGTCACGGCCAGGTAGAAATGGGCGTCGGGATAGGTGGGCTCGATGTCGAGCGCGAGGCGATAGTGCCGCACCGAGTCTTCGTGGCGGCCGAGATCGTGATGGATGTTCCCCAGGTTGAAATGAGCCTCGAAGCACTCGCCGTCGAGATGCATGGCCCGCTCGTACAGGGCCTGGGCCTCCACCAACTCGTCGCGGGCGTAGTGGACGTTGGCGAGATTGATCAGCGCGGGCACCAGGTTCGGATCCAGCATCAGCGCCTTGCGATAGGCGATGCCGGCGAGAGCCTGGTCACGCTCATCGCCCTCGTCGAGGGCCGCCCCCTCCTGAAAGCAGGAGACCGCCAGCGCCGTCTTGACGGACGACCCCGGCTGCACCCGGCCGTCGCCCGGCGGCGCGTCGATCGAGCGCCCGCGCCGGGTGGGCAGCGCCACGATGGTGGCCGGCGGCGGGTCCGGCCCGCCTCGGTCGAAGTCGAGGCTCAACTGGCCGTTGCGCGCCGCCTCGAGCGACCGCAGCACCGCCCGGAACGACGCGCCGCGCGCGAGGTCGTCACTGACGCCGCGAACGGTTCGCAGACCCTGAAATCCGTAGTAGCGATCGGTGTCCGTCCGGGCCGCGAGACGGATCAGCGACCGCCTCTCGAGGCAGCGGAGCTGACCTTCTCCGATCCGCGGGTACCGGCGGCGGATCCGCCGCATGCTGTAGTATCGGCGACCCAGGATCTCGGCCGTCGGCAGACCACCGAGACGGCAGAAATCGTTCTCGGCGAGGATTCGCACGGCGCCCGGGGTCGCAGCGTTGACCCTCTCCGCCATACGCACCTTGGAGCTGCGTACCGCGGATCGGGCGGTGGAGCCGCGGGGCGCGGGCGAGCCCTCGCCCACGACCAGTATGGTCGTCCGCGGGGTCACGTCGTCGGCCGCGACGCCGCCCAACCGCTCCACGAGTTGCCGCGCGGTCCGGTGATGCACCGAGGACAGTCGCCCCGCGAAGACCACGACCTGGTCGCGAAACGGAGAATCGGAGGACAATCGCACTAGGCCACCGCGAGGAAGATGAATGAGAATAGTCTGGAAGTCAAGCCGCCGGCACGGCGGGCCGCGCCGGCGCCGTTGAACCGGAACCAGGGGGCCTGCGCCGCCGATGATGCGTCGAACGATCCTCGCGGGTGACGTCGGGGGCACCAAGACGTGGCTGGGGCTGTTCGACGCCGGCGCACCGCGCCTCGCGCCGATCGAAACGGCGCGCTACGCGACCCGCGAGTTCGACGGACTCGCGGACATGGTGGCCAGTTTTCTCGATCACGCCGGCGCCCGCGAGGCCCCGGCGGCGGCCGGCTTCGGGGTGGCCGGACCGGTGCGGAACGGGGTTTCGCAGCTCACCAACGTCCCGTGGGCGGCGAACGCCCGCGAGATCGGGGACCGCTTCGGGGTGGCGTCGGTCCACCTGCTCAACGACGTGGAGGCGATGGGCTGGGCGATACCGCAGCTCGCCGCGCACGAGCTGGCTGTCCTGCACGCCGGGGTCTCGGCCGCCGGCGGCAACGCGGCCCTCATCGCCCCCGGCACGGGGCTCGGCGAGGCCGGCCTGCACCGGGTCGGGGGCCGCCTGATTCCGATGCCCTCGGAGGGCGGGCACGCCGATTTCGCGGCCCGCACGCCGCGCGAGCGCGAGTTCGCGGCGGCGTTCACGGCCGACCGGGGACGCGTCTCGCTCGAAGACGTGGTCTCGGGGCCGGGCCTCGTCAACCTGCATGCGTTCACCCACCGCGCGGCCGTCTGCACCGGGGATCGGTTACCGGACGATCGCGGGCGCCGACCCGCCGCGGTCACCGCGAACGCCCTCGCCGGTACCTGCCCGGCGTGCACCGAGACCCTGCGCCTCTTCGTTTCGGCGCTCGGGGCGGCGGCCGGCAACCTGGCGCTCCGGACCCTGGCCACCGCCGGCGTCTACATCGGCGGCGGCATCGTGCCCAACCTGCTGCCCGCGGTGCAGGCGGGCGGCTTCCTCGACGCCTTCGTCGACAAGCATCCGATGCGCGCCCTCCTCGAACGGGTGCCGGTGCGCGTGATCCTCGAGCGGCACCCGGCCCTGCTCGGGGCCGCCGTCGCCGCCCGCGAGCTCTCGCAGCCCGTGGCAGAACCCCCGCGTTGCACCGAGACCGGCGAGTGCGCCAGCGGGCTGAAGAGCGCCCGAGCCTGACAAGGCGTGACGAGGGAGCATATTGGGCATATGTAATCGAGGCGCAACGCAGTCAGGCAGGATGCATCGCCGGTCGAATGCAGCGGGGCGTTCTGCTACGGGCTGCCAGGAATAGACGACCCATGCCGGCAACCGGGAAGGACGGTACCCACGTGCACAAAGTCGCGCTCGCACTCGTCGCCGCGGTCCTGATGGTCGCTCCGCCGCCGGCGTTCGGCCAGCCGGTCGAGCCGATTGCCTATACCGTGCGGTTTCCGGCGCCCCACACCCACTACGTCACCATCGACGCCCGGGTCCCCACCGGGGGCCGGCCCGAGGTCGAGCTGATGATGGCGGTGTGGACGCCGGGGTCCTATCTGATTCGCGAGTTCGCCCGGCACGTCGAAGGGGTCACCGCCCGCACCCTGAACGGCGACCGGCTGCCGGTGGAGAAGTCCCGGAAGAATCGGTGGCGGGCGGCCACCGGCGGCGCCGATGCCATCGTGGTCTCGTACCAGGTCTACGGGCGCGAGATGTCGGTGCGCACGAATTGGATCGAGGCCGACTTCGCGATGCTGAACGGCGCGCCGACGTTCCTCACCCTGGCCGGGGACGACGGCCCCGATCCCCACGACGGCCCCCGCCCCCACGACGGCCCCCGCCCCCACGACGTCGTCCTGGAGCTCCCGGCGGGGTGGAGCGCGACCGCGACGGGACTGCCCCCGCACCCCGGCGGCGCCCCCCACGCCTACCGCGCCCGCGACTTCGACGCCCTGGTCGACTCGCCGATCGCCGCCGGCAGCCCGACGGTCTATCCGTTCACCGTGGCGGGCGTGCCCCACCAGCTCGTCAACGTCGGCGAATCCGGGGTCTGGGACGGCCCGCGGTCGGCGGAGGACGCGGAGCGGATCACCCGCGAGCTGCACCGGATGTGGGGGCTGATGCCCTACGAGCGCTACCGGTTCCTGAACATGATCACCGAGGCGGGCGGCGGTCTGGAGCATCGCAACTCGACCCTGCTCATGACCAGCCGCTGGGCGACGTCGTCGCGTCCCCGGTATCTGCGCTGGCTCGGCCTCGTCAGCCACGAGCTGTTCCACGCCTGGAACGGGAAGCGCCTCCGGCCGATCGAGCTCGGGCCCTTCGACTACGAGGCCGAAGTCCACACCGAGAGCCTGTGGGTGGTCGAGGGGCTGACCAGCTACTACGCCGATCTCGCGGTGCACCGGGCGGGGCTCTCGACCGAGGCGGAATACCTGGCCGCGCTGTCCCGCCAGATCCGCGGGCTGCAGACCACGCCGGGACGGGGGGTGCAACCCGTCTCGCTGGCCTCCTACGACGCGTGGATCAAGTTCTACCGAAGCGACGAGAACTCACGGAACACCTCGGTCAACTACTACACCAAGGGGGCGGTCGTAGGCTTCCTGCTCGACATGCGGGTACGCGCCGCGACCGGCGGGGCCGGGACGCTCGACGACGTCATGCGGCGCGCCTATGCCCGGTACTCCGGAGCCCGCGGGTTCATGCCCAACGAGTTCAGAGCCACCGCGGAAGCGGTCGCCGGCGAAGCTCTCTCGGGCTGGTTCTTGCACGCCCTCGATTCGACCGGCGAGCTGGATTACGCGGAGGCCCTCGACTGGCTGGGACTGACCTTCGACGACGACGACCCGGACGACGACGGCTGGGTCGGCGTGGTCACACGCGCCGCCGCCGGTCGTCTCCTGGTGGCGCAGGTGCCCCGGGACACGCCGGCCCACGCGGCCGGCTTCAACGTCGACGACGAGATTCTCGCCATCGGCGGCCACCGGGTGCTGGCGTCCGAATGGAACGCCCGGATCGCCCAGGCCGGGCCGGGCGCCCGCCTCGACGTCCTGGTGGCCCGGCGGGGCGCGCTCCGCCGGATTCCCGTCGAGACGGCGGCGGCGCCGACCCGCCGTTGGGAGCTCCAGCCGGTCGACGAGCCGACCCCGGCCCAGACGGGGAACCGCGAAGCCTGGTTGTCAGGCGGCCCGGAGTCTGCGCCCCGCGAGTCTGCGCCGTAGTGGGCTGTCGCGGAAGTACGTTTACCGCCAAAATGCGGTCACAGGCACCTTGCCCGGCAGAGAGTATGGCTCTGCCCCCCGACCTCTCGGTTCTCAGAAGCTCACGTTGAACCCGACGGCGACTCCGGCGGGGCGCGTGTCCAACCTCATGTTCCGCACAACGGGCGTGTCTCGCCACAGCAGCAGTATCGTTGGCTCCGGTAGCGACCAGTCGACCGGCCATCTACACACTACCGTTCAAGCCCTCGCCATCCGACATTTGGGATGTTCCCGCCTCGGACAGCCCGTCAAGCTCAACAGACGGTGCCGAACGCGAATCCCGCCTCGCGCAGCACCGGCACGAGGCCGGCCGTGGCTTCGACGGCGTACCGGCGGTCCGGGCGCGGATCTTCATGGTGGCCGTCGTGCATCACGATGATGTCGCCGTCGGACACCCGCCCCGCGAACCGCCGCACCAGCCGCGCCGGGTCCCGGGTCCGGAACCAGTCCCAGTCCCAGAGAAACCAGCCCCACCCGACCAGGGTGTGGTCGATGCGCGCGAGCCCCTCGTACATCTGCCCGCTGCGCCATCCCCCGTGCGGGCGGAACGCCGGACACGGCCGGTAACCGGTGAGCCGCTCGATGCGGTCGGCGGCCGCGATCAGGGTCCGGCCGAGGTCGTCCGGGGTCAGCAGCATCAGGCGGCGCGTATGCGAATGCAACGCCACCGCGTGCCCCTCCCGGAACATCCGCTCGACGATGGGCGCGGTCTCGGCGGTGAGATGGCGATCGAGCACGAAGAACGTGGCGACCGCCCCTTCGCGGGCCAGCGCATCGAGCAGCGCGGGGGTCGCGGTCGGGTTCGGGCCGTCGTCGTAGGTGAGGTAGAGTGTGGGCGTGCCGCCGGTCGGCATGCTCCAGCGGGAGGACGCCGGGGTCAGCGCGTCCAGCACGAACGGAAAGGGAGCGATATGGGAGAGCAACACCACACCGGCCCCGGCGGCGACGAGCAACAGGAACATCGGCGCAATCCCGTTCGCGGCCGGCGCACGCCGTGCGGCGGGGCGGCGGTGGCCCTGGTCCTGGGCCTCCTCGCCTGCACGGCTCCGGCCGACACCGTGGTCGACGCCTCGTCAGGCGCACGGAACGCTTCGGCCCAGCCCCCATCCGACCGGGAGAGCGACCGCATGCTTATGGTCGAGCGACAGCTCATCGCCCGCGACATCACCGATCCCCGCGTGATCGACGTGATGCAGCGCGTGCCGCGCCACCGCTTCGTGCCCCAGGACCTGCGCGCCCGGGCCTACGACGATCGGCCGCTGCCGATCGGCTACGCGCAGACCATTTCCCAACCCTATGTCGTGGCCTACATGACCCAGGCCCTGCAGTTGGCGCCGGACGCGCGGGTACTCGAGATCGGCACCGGGTCGGCCTATCAGACCGCGGTGCTCGCCGAGCTGGCCGCCACCGTTCACTCGATCGAGATCGTGCCCCCGCTGGCCGAGCGCGCCGCCGCCACCCTGGCCGAGATGGGCTACGACAACGTGCAGGTCCGGGAAGGCGACGGCTATGCCGGCTGGCCCGAGGCGGCGCCGTTCGACGCCATCATGGTGACCGCGGCCCCGGATCACGTCCCCCAGCCCCTCGTCGACCAGCTGGCGGTCGGAGGACGGATGATCATTCCGGTGGGAGCCGACCGCCAGACGCTGACGGTTCTGGTGCGCACCGACGAAGGCGTCACCGAGGAAGCCACGCTCCCGGTGCTCTTCGTGCCGATGACCGGAGAGGCGGAACGCCGCTGAATCCAGCCCGGAAGGCGTCGCCCTGCGGCTCCGCTCCCTACGACACGCCGGCCGGTACCGGAGCGGCGCCGAGGGCGGCGATGGACACCTCGGCCGCGGTCCGCTCCGCCACGTCGCGAAACGCCTGGGCCGCCGGCGAGTCCGGCTCCGCCGTGACAATCGGCTTGCCGGTGTCCCCGCCCACGCGGATCGGCTGATAGATCGGAATCCTCCCGAGGAACGGGATCCCCATCTGCTCCGCCGTCGCCTCGCCGCCGCCTTTCCCGAAGATGTCGCTCTCGTGATCGCAGGTCGGGCAAACGAAGTGGCTCATGTTCTCGACCAGACCGAGAACCGGCACGTTCAGCTTTCGGTACATCGCCACCGCACGGCGGGAGTCGGCGAGCGAGACGGTCTGGGGGGTCGTCACCACCACCGCTCCCGACACCGGCACGGTCTGACTCAGACTCAGCGCGATGTCTCCGGTCCCCGGGGGCATGTCGACCACCAGGTAGTCCAGCTCGTCCCACCGCACCTCGCGGAAGAACTGCTGCACGACGCCGTGCAGCATCGGGCCGCGCCAGATGATCGGCGTCTCGTCCTGGGTCAGGAACCCCATCGACACCACGGGGATCCCGTGGGCCCGGGCCGGCACGATTTTCTTGCCGTCGGTCTCGAGCTGCGTGTGCACCCCGAGCATGATCGGAAGATTGGGTCCGTAGACGTCGGCGTCGATCAGGCCGACCCGCCCGCCGTATCGGGACAACGCCAGGGCGAGATTCACCGCCACCGTGCTCTTGCCGACGCCTCCCTTGCCGGCCCCGACCGCGACGACGTTCTTCACGCCGGGGATGGCGGCGCGGCCCGCGTCCGGCGAGGCCACCGCCCGCACGTTCGCGGTCATCTCGACGGTGACGCCGGTCACCCCGCCCAGGGCCGAGACGGCGGCCACCGCCTGATCGTGCATCTGCTCCTTCACCGGACACGCCGGGGTCGTCAGCTCGATGGTGAACGACACCTGCCCGGCATCGATGCGCACGTCCTTGACGAATCCGAGGCTGACGATGTCACGGCCCAGATCCGGATCCCGCACGACGCGAAGCGCTTCCAAGACGGTGGACGATTCGACTGGCTGCATGGTCCTCAATACTTCCTGGTCACGATGACGCGACCACAACGGAACTCCCAGCTTAGTCAGATCGTAGAAACTCTGACAAGTGCATCCGAATGGACGGCCCGACACATGCTCTCGGAATCGTGTCCGACCGCCGGTTCAAGGCCTCGGAGATGACGATGACCGACGAACAGACACCCGATTCGGCGACGCCGCCACCGCCCCCGTCCTCCCCGGCGTCGCCCCCAACCGAGTCCGCGCCGCCGGGACCGGCCTCGGAGACGACGATGACCGACGAACCGACGCCCGATTCGGCGACACCGCCGCCTCCCGCGGCCTCCCCGGCGTCGCCCCCACCCGGGTCCGCGCCGCCAGGAACGGCATCACCGAATCGGGGGTTGATGGTGGTGCTGTCGTATCTCTGGCTGCTGGCGATCGTCCCGCTGCTGCTGGAAGAGGAGGACCCGGAGGTGCGGTGGCACGCCAAGCACGGACTGGTCCTGTTCGGGATCGAGTTCATCGGGTTCATGGCCCTGGCGATCGTGACGGGCATCGCCGGGTGGTTCGGCTTCCTGCTGGCACAGCTCGCGCAACTCGGCGTGCTGGTGCTCCACCTCGTCTGTATCGCGAAGGGACTGCAGGGGGGCCGACTGCTGATACCGGGCATCAGCGAGTACACCGAGAGATTCTAGGAGCCTGCGGCCGGCACGACGGGGTGAGGGGACGACGGCCCGCGGACGGTCACGGGATGGAGATTCGCATCTGGACCCGGGCGGCCGGGGCATAGGGCGGGGTCACGTCGAAGCGCAGGCAGGTGCCGTCCCGGACCCCCGGCGGCACCACGAGCTGAAGCTGGTGCGGCAGCAGTCCCGCCCCGCTGCCGTCACAGGCACCGCACCGGTCGAGCCACACCTCGCCGCGCCCCCCGCAGGCGGGGCACGTATGACGCAGGGACACGTCGAACGGCACGCTGAGGCCGCTGTCCGCCTGCGACGGGGTCAGGCGCACGTCGGCGGACAAGGCACGCGGGCCGATCTCACCGAAGAACGATCGGCGCATGCGGTCGACGTGCTTCGACATCGACGGAAAGTCGACGTCGACCTCGTCGCGAAAGGCGTCGTCGCACCCCGCCGCGCGCGAGCCGGGGGCCGCGTCGGCCCCCTCCCGATTCGGCGTGTTCACGGCGTACGCGACGTGCCACGAATCGAGACGGTCCCCCCGATCCGGCTCCCGGCGCCGCGCCCGGCACCGCCGTGCGAGCTCGCGATACGCACGCCGAACGTCGTGGAGCGTGGGCGAGTGCGGCAACCCGAGTTTCCGGCGATAGTCGGACATCGGCCACCTACCTTAGGAGTGGCCCTCCAGCCTTGTCAATAGAAGAACCAGGTGCTACCGTCCTCCTCATCATGCCCGACCCAGCCCCGCCGGCGGCGAGCTCGGCCGGTTCCACGTTGCCGGTCTGTCCGGACTGCGGCGGGATTCTCGAACCCACCGCCCCGCCCTGGCAGACGTTGATGGACTCGCTTCCGTCGAACCGGACGGCCCCCCCGGAACGCGAGACCGGCCGCTGGCAGTGCCTGATCTGCGGGTATCGGAGGGCCTAGCAGCCCGTGGCGAAAGTCCCCGCTGCATTCGAGCGGCGAGGCATCCCGCCTGACTGCGTTGTTCGGACGGACTGCGTAGCAGTCCGCGGTTGCGGTATGCCCAATATGCGCCCTCCTCACGCCTTGTCAGGCGGGCGCCTCCCCGCTCTCGGTGCAACGCGGGGTTCCACCACGGGCTGCCAGGCGCCTGACCGGAGGCTCCCCTTCCGGCCGGACCGGCGCGGCCGGTACGATACGATGTCAGGCGGCCATGACGACTGACACCATCCAGTTGAACATCAAAACCGCGTCGCGCGGCGCGCATTGGATTTCCTGGGTCACCCGGGACGGAAGCGACGAACCGCTCGATTCGGTCATCCTCGTGGGTCGCACCGAAGCCGAGGCCGAGGCCGAGGCCCGGACCTGGGCGGATCGGCTCGTCGCCGATCCGGTCCTGATCCGGAGCTGATCGCGCCCGCGGTCAAGTCAGGTAGAGCAGGCGGCCGTCGACCCGGAGGCCCGGAAACAGGGCACGCGCCGCCTCCTGATAGAGCGCGAGCTGCGACTCGTGCTCCGGCCGCGCGGCGCCCGTCTTGACCTCGATCACCGTCACCCGCCCGTCGGGCCACCGGCGCAGACAGTCGATCGCCCCGCGGACGAAGGTCGGTCCGGCCCCGCCGCCGCGATCCGTGCGGCAGAGCGTGAACGGGACCTCGAAGAGACAATCGCCCTGCAGGAGCGCGGTGACGTCCGCGCGCCGGACGGCTCGCCGGTAGATGTCCGCGGCCTCGTCGGCCAGCGTGCGATAGTCTGCCCGCGCACGTTCTTCCCGCTCCATCGACGCCACGACTCGACGCTGCAGATCCGACCCGCCCGCGCCGGGTCCGATCGCTTCCCCGTCATCCCGCAGAAGCCGGTGCACGAGACGTCCCACGACGGGGTCGACGCCGCGTGTCGGGTCCGGCGTCCCCCCCGCCCCCCCGCCGCCCGCGAGGGTCGTGACCGCGACCCGCGGCGCGCCGCCGGCCGGGCGCCACGGCTCGAACCGGTCCGGCTCGGCAGGGGCGGCCGCACCGGGCGGGCGGAAAACGGTCCCGGCCGTCTCCGGCCCGACGAGGGCAAAGGCATGCGCGCGGCCCGACGGGCCGGTCCAGGTCGGACCGTGCCCCCGTTCGGGGCCCGAGGCGAGCTGCGCGAGCAGCGCCGGCGGCATGACGGCCGCGAAGCTGCCGGCCCCCGGCTTGATGGTGCCGCCGGTCAGGGTCGCGGACAGATACAGGCGATCGCGCGCGCGGGTCGCGGCGACATAGAGGAGACGCTTGGTCTCCTCCAGGTCGCGGCCCCGCTGATCGTGATCGGCGCCGGACCGGAACGGAGCCACCGACACCGAAGGCTCGCCGTCACCCCGGTCGGCCAGGACGCGAATCGGCGGCGGGGGGGCGCCCGCTCCCCGCGCCAGCTCCACCAGGAAGACCACCGGGAACTCCAGCCCCTTCGCGGCATGGACGGTCATCAGGTTGACCGCGTCGAACGCGTCGACGACGGCGTTCGACACGTCGCCGGAGAGGCGGTCGACGTGATCGGCGATCCGGGCCACGGTGGCGAACCCGCGATTCTGCACCCGGCGGACCAGCCCGCGCAGCTTCTTCAGGTTCTCCCGCGCCTGCACCAGGCGCGGCCCCTGCAGCTCGAACGCATAGGCGCAGTCGGCGTGGATGCGGTCGACCAGCTCGGCCGGGGGAATCCGGTCGACGGCGGCCAGCCATCGGGGCACGCTCGCCCGGAGGCGCAGCAGGAGGTCCCGGTCCAGCGGGTCCAACGGTTGCAGCAGGGACTCGGGAGCAGCCGGCCGGAGGCACTCGGCGAGATGACCGGCGAGCTCGGCGAGCCCGCGGTCGGTGACCCCCACGAGCCGCGACCGGAGCAGGGCGGCGGCCCGGAGCTCGGAGTCGGGAGCGGCGAGAAACCGGAGCAGGACGCGGCAGTCCTTGATTTCATCGGCATCGAAGAACCCCAGGCCCTTGTAGACGCAGGCGGGAATCCGCCGCGCCTCCAGGGCCGCCTGGAATTCCCGATGCGTCGCGCGCGACCGGAACAGTATCGCGATGTCGCTCGGGACGGCTTGGCGAAACGTCCCGTCGCCGCGGTCCCGCACCGCCGTCCCGTCGAGAAGGCGGGCCACCTCGCCGGCGACCCGATCCGCGCACGCCTCCAGGCTGCCGGCGAGCACCAGGCCGAGCGGCGAGCCGGCGGCGGCCGGCCCCGCGCCGCCGGGTTCCACGGGAAACCGGTCCTCGGCGTCGTACCGGAACCCGTCGCGGGGTCGGTCGGTCTTCTCGACGGCGCCGAACAGGTCGTTGACGAACGCGAGCAGCGCCGGCACCGCCCGGAAGCTGTGGGAGATGGACCGGCGCACGCCTCCCTCCGGCCGCAGAGCGCCGATGGAGCGGGCGGCGTCCTGCATGACCGCCGCCTCCGCGTCCCGGAACCCGTAGATCGACTGCTTGCGGTCGCCGACCACGAACACCGAGGGCGGCACCGGGGCATCGTGCACCAGGCCGTACCCCTCCCCCCACGACTGCACCAGCAGCGACACCAGCTCCCACTGGGCCCGGCTCGTGTCCTGGAACTCGTCGACGAGCACGTGGTGATATCGCGATTCCAGCCGGTATCGGCTCTGGGCGAACTCGTCCATGCGCCGCAGCAGGTCGAGGGCGCGAGCCAGCACCGCGGAGAAGTCGAGGACCGACCGGGCGGCCAGCTCCCGTTCGTACTCCGTCACCGCGATCGCGAACATGCGCTGCACCCCCCGCGCGAGAACGACGTTCAGATCGCGATCGAACCGGGCCAGCACCTCGGCCACCGCGGGTGCGACGGACCGCGCCAGACCGCAATGCCGGCGCCACGCCGCGGGGGACCGGCACTGGCCAGCCTGAAACGGCGTGAATCGCCGGCGCGGCTGCCCCGACGCGGTCAGAAAATAGTCGCGTATCCGGTCGAGCACGGGCCGTAGCGCCGCCGGCTCAGACTCGGCCTGCGCCGCGAGACCGGGGAGCGCGTGGGCGAGAGCCCGGAACCGGGGGTGCGCGGCGGGGCCGTCCGCGAGAAACCGATCGAGACCGCCGTCGACGCCCTCCAGAATCTCGGCGAGCCCGGCCGCCGCTCGCCGGCAGGCGCCGTCGGCGGTCAGGCCGCGGGGCCCGGTCAGGAGAAACCGCTGCAGCGCCGCCGGCGCCACCAGCCGCCGCTCCAGCAGATGGGCCAGCGCCGCCCGCACCCGGCCCGGCCCGAGGCGGGCCAGCACCATCGCCACCGCGAGGTCGTCGGCGGCCACCGCCCCGCAGACCGCCAGGGTCCGATCCAGGGCCTGCTGGACCAGCCGGGGCGCCTCGGTCTCGTCGGTCACCCCGAACGCGGGGTCGAGATCCGCCTCGAGGGGAAACTCGCGCAGCAGGGACAGGCAGAACGCGTCGATGGTGCTGATGGCGATCTCGCCCAGCCGGTCCCGCAGCGCCCGCCAGCGGTTCCGTTCGGCCGGCGTCCCGGCCGCCGAGCGCCGGAGCTGCCGGATGATGCGATCGCGCATCTCCGCCGCCGCCTGCCGCGTGAACGTGATGGCGAGGATATTGGACGGATCGACGCCCGCCCCCAGCAGATTGACGTAGCGCGACACGAGGACCGTGGTCTTGCCGGTGCCCGCCGAGGCCTCGAGGACGACGTTGTTGGCCGGATTGGTGGCGAACGCCCGCGCCGGCGCGTCGTGCAGGGCGCCCGGCGGCGGATGCCGGCCCGCCGGCCGGCCGGCGGGCGGGCCCTCGCCCTCCCCGAACAGCGGAAGCTGGCGCTCACTCGTCACCGACGTAATCCTTCCGGCACACGGTGGGATAGTCGCAGAAAGCGCAGCGATAGGGCTCGGCGGGACGCACCGGAAACTGCCCGCCTTCGATCGCGCCGACCGTCTCGACGAACCGTTGCTGGCCCTCTGCCAACGCCGCGCCGATGTCCTGCCGCCGGTCGAGCGGAACCCAGGGCCTCGTTTCGCCGAACGCGATGTACGCCGCCTCGGCGAGCCGCCACTCGCGGTCGTCCCGACCCTCGAGCATCTGCTCGGCGCATCGCCCGTAGATCGGCAGTTGCAGCGACCGGGCGCGGGCGGGGGCGTGACCGGTCTTGTAGTCGACGACCCGCAGCCGCCCCCCCTCGATCAGATCGATGCGGTCGGCGGTGCCGCGCAGCCGCACCGGACGCGGGCCGGCGGCGCCGTCGAGCCGATACACGCCGTCGAACCGGATCTCCAGCAGCCGCCGGAGGACCCGGTCCGGACGATCCGCCTCCAGCATCAGCAGGCGGTCGAGGATGCCCGCGCCGGCCGGCGAGCCCAGCAGCCAGACCCGCTCCACCGCCCGGTCGCGGGACGGCAGCCGGTCGAGATGCTCCTCGGCCACCGAGCCGGCCAGCGCGCGGGCGCGGGGGAACGACTCGACGTCGATCGCGCCGCCGCCCTCGCGCTGCCATCGCTCGAAGAACGCCCGGAAGACCTCGTGCACGAACCGCCCGCGCGAGCGGGGGCTCAGGATGACCTCGTCGTCCGGCTCGTCGCCGAGCCGCAGCACTACCGACGCGAAGTACTGGAACGGACAGCTCAGGTACCGCTCGACCGCGCTGATCGCATAGGGCGCCGGC
This sequence comes from Vicinamibacterales bacterium, assembly GCA_965206705.1. Taxonomy (GTDB): domain Bacteria; phylum Acidobacteriota; class Vicinamibacteria; order Vicinamibacterales; family UBA8438; genus JAJEEA01. The sequence continues at coordinate 1,759,809 of CBDBKJ010000006.1, forward strand.
GCCCGCGGACCGGTCTGTCCGCCCACCCGGGCCTCGGCCTGCGCGCGGCGGCGTTCCCGCAGGGCCAGCCAGCCGGCGGGCTCGCCCGCGAGGGGCACCGCGGACGGGATCTCCGCCAACCCCGCGTCCGCCGTCACCCGACCGCCGGGCACCGGCTCGACGGAAACCTCGACGTCCAGGTCGGTCAGGTCCTCGAGCAGCGCCGACCCGGCCACGACCGCGTCGTCCTCGAAAGCGATGGTGGACACCGACACCCGGACCGCCGACCCCACCAGGTCCCGGAAGTCGGCCCGAGCCGCCCGCAGCCGGTCGATCTCGCGCGACCATCCGAGCTGAACCAGGAGCGACATCGGGTACAACGCGCTGTGGCGACCGCGATCGGGCCACTCCCGGTCCACGAGGCCCACCAGGCACAGATTGTCGAAGGCGCCGTACCGGGCGGCCTGCGCGTCGACGAGCACCACGCCGGCGGCGCCGGTGGGAGCGGCGAACGTGGCGGCCTCGAGCAGCCGCCGGAGGGTGGACGTGATCGCGGCCAAGTCCACCACCGGGTCATCGTGGCTGGCGTGGGCGTCCCGCCAGTCCCGCAGGATGCCGAGCACCGCGCCGCGCGCCCGCGACTCGCGCGCCGCCGTGTCCGCATCGTCCGGAGCGGGCGGGCGGTGCCGCTCGACGAACCGCAGCAGACAGTCGATGAGGGTGCTCGCGGGACCGGGCCGGGTCAACTCCGCCAGCTCGCCGGCGGCCGCCGCCGCCACCCGCGCCGCCCGGGCCGCCAGGGCGCGGCGGCCGCCGCCCTCCCGACCGCTCCACCGGACCGCCAACCGGCCCAGCGGGTTCCCGGCGCCGCCCTCGCCCCCGGCGCCGGCGGCGCCCACGTACCGCGCCTCCAGGAGCTCCCCGTCGAACGCGGCGGTCGCCAGCGGGTCGAGGACCCGGTCTCCGTCGGCGAAGTGGAAGTGCGGCGAGCGGAGCAGCTCGAGGGTGGGGCGGCGCGCGTACCCCGAGGAGACGAACGACAGCACGAGGTCGAGGCCGGCCGCGAACGGCTCGGAGGCGAGCGGCAGGGTGTCGCTCGTCTCGTAGGGAACCCCCGCCGAGGCGAACAGCTGGCGGGCCGGATAGAGGTAGGGCAGCGGCCGCTGAAACACGACCGCGGTGCGTTCGCCGGCCGGCCGGTGCTTCACCCGTCGGACGACGGCCAGCAGCTCTTCCTCGCGGTCTCTCCAGGTGAAGTACCGCCGGCCCGGCGGCGTACCCGGCGCTTCGAGCCGGACGGTCCTGCCGGATTCCGACGGCACCGGCACCTCGTCGAGACCGGGCAGCAGATCCTCGAGTCGCTCCCGATACCCGGCATCGAGCCGCGACGACGTCGACACCACGTCGAGCCGGGCGAGGTCGGGCAGGCGAGCCAGCAGATCGAAGTCCCCCGGCCACAGGCCATCGTGGCCCGACGCCCGGTCGGCCACCGTCACCACCACCTGCCGCACCGGGCGGCGCAGGCCGCGCTCGATCGCCAACGCCCTCACCCCGTGCTCGTCGATGCGCCCGGACGCCGCGACTCGCCGCTCGTAGGCGCGAAACATGCCGGCGAGAAACCGCGTCTGCCGGAGCATGCGGCGGGCGCCGCGATCGAGGTCGCGGCTGGGTTCGAGGGTCTCGACGAGCACGCGTTCGAAGGCCTCGACCTCCCGCTGGTGCCGGCGCAGCTCGTCGTACAGCCCGAGAGACTGGTCGACCAGCCCCGGACGCAGCTTGAACGGCGGCTCCACCCCGGCCGCGCGCACCTCCTCGGCCGCGGCCCGCCCGCACACGAGGCGCTCGATGCCGCCCAGCCGCGTCGGGGCGTCACCGAGCCGGCGATGCAACTCGGCGTACAGCTCGTCGCGGGTCACCACCCAGGGCAGCACGAGGGCGTCTCTCTGCGCCAGCAGATGCTGCTCGAAGGTCCAGCGCAACTGATCGGCGGCCGCACGGGACGGCACGAGCACCATCGACGAGCGCAGATCCCAGGACCGGGTCCAGTCGAGGCAATCGGCGATCGCGCGGCGGAACGCCGGAAGATCCGGCGTCCTGAACAGCCTGGTCCGGCGCGGCGTAATCACGGCGACACGGCTCGCCGCCGGGTCCGCATCAGGTCGACCCGCACGCGCTGTGGAAAACCTGTGTATGGCATGTGCACCGGGTGTGAATCGTCAGTGGAAAACAGATTTTTTTCTGCCGGAACCAAGGGCATCGTCCCGCGGAACCGGGGTGGTGTGGATCGGTCTTCGTACCTTCCTTCGCTTGATCGCTGCCCGGCCGCCGACCGACAATTCTGCTCTCAACCGCACACGAATTCACCATACTCACTGCCGACAGAACCGTGGCCGCTCAACGCTTCGAACGCGCTGTCAACGACCGCCGATACGTCATCGAGGCGACCCTGGTCGACCCCGACCGCTGGCGCGCCTATCTGGTCGGCGTACCCGGGGGACCGTCCGCATTGATGCCGTTCTACGGCGAAACCCCGGAGCAGGCGGTCGAGTGCCTGACCGACTGGCTGGCGCTGGCCCACCGGTCGTCGACGTTACGGTATAGTACAGATAGTACCGATAGTCGGCCGGCCGGGAACCGCGGCTGAGCCCCTGGGGCCACGGGCCGTCCTGTTCCGAGTGGCCTCCCCGCGCAACGTGAACGCCCCTCGGTGGCAGATGCGGCGGAACTCACGGCACTTGCTGCGCGCACTGATCGCCGGTCTGATCCTGACGCCGAGTGTCGGGCCTGTCCTCGCCACCTCCCGCCCCCTTCCACCGCAGACGGAGCGCGAAGCGGCACTGCCGCGGGTCCTGCTGATCACCACCGGCGGCACCATCTCCAACCAGGCCGGGAATCGGCTCTCGCCGGACGACCTCGTCGCGCTGATCCCCGACCTCGGTGGGCTCGTCGAGGCGGAGACCGAGGTATTCGCGAACATTCCGAGCAGTGCGCTCACCCTGGACCAGTGGGTGCGTCTCGCCCAGCGCATCGACGAGGTCTTCTCCCGGGACCCGGATGTGGCGGGCATCGTGGTCACGAGCGGCACCGACACGCTCGAAGAGCTCGCGTTCTTCCTCCACCTGACGATTCGGCACGCGCGGCCGGTCGTGGTGGTGGGCGCGATGCGCCGGCCGGAATCACTCGGGTACGACGGCGCCGCCAACCTCCGCCAGGCGTTCCGGGTGGCCGCGGACGCCGGGTCCCTCGGGCGAGGCGTGCTCGTGGTCCTGAACGGCACCATCGACTCTGCCCGGGAAGTGACCAAGACCGATGCGACGAACCTGCAGGCCTTCCGGACGCGGGGGTACGGCGTCCTCGGCATCGTGGCCCGGGACCGGGTCGTGTACTACCGGAGGGTCGAGCGACGCCATACCGTGACGAGCGAGTTCGACGTCTCCCGCATCACCCGTCTGCCCCGCGTCGACATCGTCATGGCCTACCAGGGTGCGTCCGGCGACCTGATTCGAGCCGCCGTCGACCGCGGCGCCGCCGGGGTCGTCATTGCGGGTGCGGGGGCCGGCTCGACGAGCCGCGGCCAGCGGGACGCCATCGCGTACGCCTACAGGCGCGGGGTGTTCGCGGTCATGACGACCCGCACCGGCCGGGGAAGGATTGCGCCGTCCCCGCCCACCGGCCCCCGGGGCGAGGGCGCGTCGCCGCGGCGGCGTATCTCCGGTGAGGATCTGGCGCCGGTCAAGGCGCGCATTCTCCTGATGCTCGCCCTCGGCACGACCCGCGACGGGGGCGACATTCAGCGGATGTTCGGACAATACTGACGGCGCCGCCGCTGTCTCCGTCGCCCCAACGGCAACGGCCCCTCGGAATCCCGGCTCGGATGGCGAATGAAGCCTGCGCGTGCACACGAAGCCCCGGTGGTCGGAAGGCTCGCACTCGCCGCGTTGTCCAGGTGAAAAGGCTGGAGAGAATGGATGGTGGACCAGACGGGGGTCGAACCCGTGACCTCGTGAATGCCATTCACGCGCGCTCCCAACTGCGCCACTGGCCCAGCCGAATTCATTCTATCCGGATGGCGCCGTGCAATCAACCGGCGCCCGGCGCCGGGCCGTCGGCCGCGAGGGCGGGCGGCGCCACGCCGAAGCACCGCCGATAGTCGTCGGGCGTATCCACGTCGGTGAAGGCGCCGTCGTCGTCGACGGCGACCACGCACCCGTCCGGCGCATGCGCGCGCACCACCGGCTTGGCGCCGCGGGCGGGATCCGCCTGCCGCAGCTCCCGGAAGAGCGCGCGGTCGAACACCACCGGGTGACCGTGCCTCCCGCCTCGTCCCGGACGCACGAGAGGTGCGCCGGTCCGCCGGTAGGCGTCGAGCACCGCCCGCACCGTCGCGACCGAGATCAGGGGCAGATCGATAAGGGTGACGAGCATCGCCCGCGCCCCCGGACGGTCGACGACCTCGAGCGCGGCCACGAGCGAGGAGAGCTGACCCCGTTCCGGATGCGGATTGCGCACCACGCGGACCATCGGCCGCAGGAGGGCCGCCCGGTCGACGATCGGCGCATGGTGGTGACCGGTGACGATCGTCACGTCATCGACCCCGCCCGCGCGCAGCGTCGACACGATCCGCTCGAGAAACGTCTCACCGCCCGGGCCCGCGGGCAGGAGCGCCTTCGGACGACCCTGCATGCGGGACGAGGCTCCGCCGGCCAGCACGACACCGGAAATCATCGCCTGCGCCCCCCGGCACCACCCGGGGCTCCCGGGAGCGTCGCCAAGCGGGGCGGTCGCCACCCGTTCGCATGTTGCAACACCCCCGGACGGGACACTACAATTCTCGCCATGGACCACCCCGATGTTTCAGTTCGTTGCCAGCGGTGCGGCGCCCCGATGGATCTGAAAGATCCCGGCCCCGAGGATCCGTGGCGCCCCCAGCAGTTCTGGGAATGCCCGGCCTGCAATCGGCACTTCTGGACCACGTACCCCCCGGCGAAGCCGGCGAAACCGGCTCCGAAGGCGCCCGCCCCTGCCGAATAGTATCGCTCCGGCGATGGTCCGCGCAGGCCGTTGGATGGTTCGGACGCGCTGGCGGCCACCCGAGGTCGTCGTGAGGCGGCGAGGAGCCGAAACCGGTCGCCGCTTGACTTCTACCGACAAACGTCACTAGACTGGCGCCTCTTGGTGCAGATCCGCCTGAACGTCGGGTGCACCGAGAAGGCGTGGTTCCGTTGCGACGAGGACCTCGCAACCCGGCCCCATCGGGGGTTGCGGGTGGTTCTGGCGGCCGCTCTGGCCTGTTGAAGAGCGGGAGTTATCCGTCAGGTCCCGGCTGGTGGACGAGGCGTCTGGGCACCGTCACGGCGGTTGGGATTCGGTATCGGAGGAGTACGTATGTCCAGCGGCACTATCGCGCGTCTCTTGATCGACAAAGGGTTCGGGTTCATTCGTGACGAGGGTGGGATCGAGCACTTCTTCCACCGCAGCGCGGTACGCGGAGCAGTTTTCGAGTTGCTTCGGGAAGGCCAGCGCGTCGAGTTCACCACGGAGGAATCGACCAAGGGCCCACGGGCCGGAGAAGTGCGCCTGATCGAGGGCTAGCACTTCATCGCGCCGTCCCGGCTCCGCGACGGGGCGGCGCTTGCGCAATCGCTCGGTTTCGAGACGCCTCTCCGAAGGTTTCGTCTGACCGCCTGCGGCTCACGGCCCCCTGTTGGGTATCGTGGCGTGTGCCGGGACGGTCTTGGTTTGTACCGCCGACGGCTTCCCGAGACCAGATACGCCGTCCAACCGGCCACCCGCTTGCGGAATCGGCGGTCATTCGCCGCGTGAAAACCGGCCGGTCACGGCCCACTTCACGCGATGCGCATCCCGATCTACAATGGCCACCGCGCAAGGCCGGCGAGGAAGCGAACGGGGCCCGGTGGCCCTCCCGGTCTTCAAAACCGGTCGCCCCCCGCCAACGCGGGGGGGCTGGGTTCGACTCCCAGGCGCTTCCGCCAATCCTTGATGTGACCGGCGGGAAGGCGGCGGCCTTCGGGCTACGCGCCCAGGAGGGTATCGACGACCGTCTCCGTCTCGCCGAGGTCGGGCAGCACTGCGTGCGCCCCGGTCCCGCGCAAGGCCGTCTCATCGTAGGACCCGGTGGCGACCGCCACGCATCGGGCACCGGCGGCCGCCGCGCACTGCACGTCGAGCGGCGTGTCGCCGATGACGACGACGTCGTCCGGTCCCCTCACCTCGACCCGGGCCCGACGGGCCCGCTCCACCGCAATCGGCACCAGGGCATCCCGCACCGGTGCATCATCCCCGTACGCCCCGAAGCCGAAGTACCGCCAGAGGTGGAAGTGCTCCAGCTTGATGCGCGCCGGTTTCGCGAAGTTCCCGGTGACGAGACCGCACCGCACGGTGTCGTTCCGGGCCAGGACGTCGAGCAACCGGGACACACCGGGCATCAACCCCTTCCGCGGCCCCGGATAGTGAATCTCCCCGGCGAACAGCTCGCAGTAGCGGCGATGGAACCGGGCCCGGGTCGGGGGATCGATGGCCACGCCCGCCCGGTCGGCCGCCGCGGTCAGAATCAGCTCGTCGGTTCGCCCCGCCACCGGAATATCGTCGAATCCGCGCGGCACGCCGAACAGCTCCTCGAACGTCCGGGTCAATGCACGGTATCCGGCCCGACCCGACAGGAGCAGCGTCCCGTCGATGTCGAAGAGGAGGATCCTGGAAACCACCGGCGCTACTCAGCCCCCGAGGTCGCGGTTGACCTCGTCGACGATGCGAGACGACTCGCTCAGGGCACGCACGACGGCCCGCAACGCGGCGACGCTGAGGGCCATCGCGAGCATCGCCAGCAAGGCGTGCACGGCGGGCGGAACGACTTGCGTGTCGACCCCGCCGCCCAGGATGGCGGTGAGCATGGTCGAGGCCATGACCAGCGTCGCGAGCTTGAACACCGGCCCTCGCAACGCGGACACGCGGGCCGCCGCATCGGACACCAGTCCTCCCTCGGTGACCGCATCACGAATGGCGCGGCCCTTGCCGATGAGGTAGAACATGGTCATGGAGTGCGCCAGCAGGGTCACGAGGGTCACGAAGATGGCCAGCGTCGCATGACCCAGGATCTCGTCCGGCGTGGCCGCCGCATATCCCAGGGCGAAGCTGACGAGCAGACCGGCGAGCGACAGCACGGATGCGGTAATCAACGCGGCAGACATCGGTCTCTCATGATATCAACGACCGGCCCCAGGACCTATGACCCCCGCACCCTCGGCCTTCGTCGTCCGGTGGCTGTCCCCGGTCCGCACCACCCTGGGGCGCCGGCGCGATGCGCTGGACGTGGCGATGGGCACGGGCCGGCACGCGCGGGCGGCCGCCGCGCTGGGGTTCCGGGTCCACGGCGTCGACCGGGACCTCGCCCGGATGCGCGAGGCTCGGGCGGCCGGGTTGACGGCGAGACTCTGGGTCGCAGACCTCGAGGTGTCTCCCCTGCCCCGCAACCGGTTCGACCTGCTGATCTGCACCAACTACCTGCAGCGCTCGCTCTGGCCGGATCTGCGCGGCGCCGTGCGGCCCGGCGGCTTCGTGATCTACGAGACGTTCACGGTCGCACAACTCGCCCTCGGCACGGGACCGCGGTCGCCGGACCATCTGCTGCGCCCCGGCGAGCTGGGGCGGGCCTTCGACGGTTGGCAGATCTGGCACGAGCAGGAGTACCGCCACCCGATCGCGGTCGCGCAGGTGGTGGCCAGGAGGCCGTCGTGAAACCAGGGGCGGGAACCGTCAGCCGGCCGGGCGGGCGCTGCCGCGGCGCGGCCGGTCCTGACCGACCAGCGCGCGGTACTCCTTGATCAGCAGCAGCAGATGCTCGCGCTCCTCGGTGGCGAACTCCAGGAAGATGCGTTTGCCCTCCGAGTCCTCGAAACGCTCGCCGTACCGCTTGAAGAACCGGTGGGACGCGCGCTCGCACCGGATGCCGATCATCAGCGCCTCGCGGTCATCGACGACCTGCTTCAGCTTCTCGGCGCCCTCGGCGAACAACCCGTCGGACGCCCCCTTGAAGTACAGAAAGGTGGGATAGGACTCGATATCCGGATCCTCGGCCCGCAACTGCGCGAAGCGGCCCTCGAGTGTCGCCAGATGCTCCCGTTCCTCGGCCGCCAGACGTTTGAAGACCTCGCGAGCCCGAGGGTTCCGGACCAGTCGGGCACCCCGGGTATAGAACTCGAGCCCGCTGCGCTCGGTCGCGATGGCGATGCGCAACGCGTCGCGGGCGAACACCGCGTCGGTGGCCGCGGCCGGGCGTGACGGGCGATGTCCCCGCCGGCAGTCCTCGCACGTTCCGTAGATCTGCACCACGCTCTGGCGCGCCGTGAAGCCCCTCGCTTCGGCGATCTCGGCCAGCAGCACCTCGATGTCGGAACTGAGAAACTCGGACGATCGGTTGCAGGCCTTGCAGATGAGATGGAAGTGCCGGGGATGGCGATACGAGTGCTCGAACCGGAAGTGGCCTTCGCCGAAGTCGACCTTGCGGGCGATGCCGGCGTCCACCATCCACTGGAGGGTGCGATAGACGGTGGCCCGGCTGATGCGCTTGTCTTCCTCGCGCATCAGGTCGACGAGGTCGTCGGCGCTCAGGTGGCCTTCCTGGCGCAGGAAGACGCTGACCACGAGGTCGCGTTTGCCGGAGCGTTTGCCGCCGGCCGGCCGCAGGCGTTCGATGTAGTCTGTTGGCGAGTCCATGGCCACCCGGGCGCAAGAGCCCCCCGCGCGGCGGCGATCGCCGGACGCCGGTCACCCGTGGCCGAGCACCGGGGCTTCGTCCAGGGGCGGCCGTTGCGGAGAGATATCCCCCTCGCCCTGCTGCACCGCGTGCGCGGCGCTCTTGTCAGGAGCCACCGGCTCCTGGCCCGGAAATCGCCGCCGAACGCGACCGCGGGGTCGCGCGCTGCGGCCCCCGATTGCCGCCCAACCAACCCTGCCAGCAGTCCGCGCCGTTCTACGGCGCAGACTCCTAGGCGTTGAACGACGACCCGCACCCGCAGGTCGACTTCGCGTTGGGGTTCTTGATCGTGAATCCCCCGCCGGTCAGGTTGTCGACGAAATCGACCTCCGCACCCGACAGATACCGCAGGCTGATGGGGTCCACGTAGAGGTTGACGCCGTTCGACTCGAAGATGCGGTCGGCCGAGACGTCCCCGCTCCCCTCTTCGATCATCAAGCCGTACTGAAAGCCGGAACATCCGCCGCCCTGCACGAAGACCCGGAGCCCCGCGCTCTCCTTCTTCTCTTCCGCCATCAGCGCGACAATCTTCGACGCGGCAGTCTCGGTCACCGAAATCAACTGTGCCATCCCAGGTTCTCCCCGCGGCTCCGGTGCATGGAGCCCGTATCCGAGTATAAACGGGACGCGGGGGCACTTCAACCCGCGCCGCGCCTGCAACGGGGCGTCCGCGCCGTGGAACGGGGTGGGCCCCGGGAGGGCTGGTCGGGCGGCGGGCGCTCGGCGCTGCCTTCCGGGCTGGCGCCCGGACCCGGCGACGCACCGGACCCATGGCGTACAATGCACGGCAGGATCGATTCTCCAACCCCTGACGACGGCCCGTGAACCAGACCAACCTCGACCCGAAGGCGCTCGTCCGCCGCGCCGAGACCCGGTGGGCGGACATCGCAGCGGCGCAACCGGACCTGATTCCCGCGATCGCAGTGCAGCGGCCGATGGTCATCCGCACCATTCGCCTCGTCGACCGGTTGCGACACGAACCGCCGGCTGTCCAACTCACCCCCCAACGGATCGCCGCCAAGCTCGTGACCGGCGACCCGCTGATGCGCGGCGAGGCGGCGGCGCTGCCGGTGCCGCTGCTGGCGCCGCTCGTGCTCGAGGCGTGCGACGACCTCGCGGCCGGCGGCGCGGGCGATGTCGCGCGCCGGGTACGCGGCTGCATCGACGACGGGCGGGTCGACATGAGCTCGCTGCTGGCCGCCTCGTTCGACCGGAACCAGCACGCCATCCGGGCGAAGGCGATGCAGGAGGGGATCGCCCCGGACGTCCTCTGGCTGACCGCCGAGCTCGCGGCCGGCCCCGCCGCCCACGTCGCGGCTCGAACGCTGCTGGCCTGCGAGACAGGGGGATCGGGCATCGCCGCCGCGCGCGACCGGTGGCCGCACGGCTACTGCCCGGCCTGCGGATCGTGGCCCGCGTTCGCCGAGGCGTGCGGCGGGGCCGGCCGGCTGCGCTGCTCGTTCTGCGGGCTCGACTGGCCGGCGCGCGCCGACCGGTGCACGTACTGCCGCGATGAGGACTCGAGCCCGACCTGGGCGACGGCATCGCCCGGCGCGCGGGATGGGGCGGCGCTGTGCACCCGGTGCGGCGGCTATCTCAAGTGGCTGGAACCGGCGGCCGCGACACCGTTCGAGCTGCTGGCGGTCGAAGACCTGGCGTCGTGCGCGATCGACGCGCTGGCCGCAGGACGCGGGTTCGGCCGGCCGCCCCTGCCTAATCTCGCGGGACCGGACCGATCGCCGTGCGAGGGACTGGAACCGGACCGGGAACCGCCGGCCGCCGGCGACGAGCCGGGAGACGCGGACGCCCCCGGCGGCACGGCCCCGGAGTGAGGAGGCCCATGACCAACCGGATGCCCGTGGCCGCGGTCGTGGGGATGCTCGTCGCCTTGGGTTGCGCGCCCGCGGCCGGGCAGAACCTGCCCCATGCCCGGCTCTTCCCCCCCGAGGACCTGGGCCTTCTCGAGGCGCCCGACCGCGCCATCTGGCAGAAACCGGACGAGATCATGGACGCGCTGAACATCGCCGACGGCTCCACCGTCGCCGACGTCGGCGCCGGCGCCGGCTGGTTCACGGTGCGGCTGGCGCGGCGGGTCGGTCCGAACGGACGCGTCTACGCCGAGGACATTCAGCGGCCGATGCTAGAGGCGATCAACTATCGGGTCATCCGCGAGGGCCTGACCAACGTCCGGACGGTGCTCGGCACCGCCGAGGACCCGAAGCTGCCGGACGGGCTCGACGCGGTGCTCATCGTGGACGTCTACGCCGAGGTCGCGAATCCCGTGTCGCTCTTGAGCGACGTGGCGCGGGCCCTCGAACCCCAGGGCCGGCTGGGCATCGTCGACTTCACGAAGGAAGGCTACGGCCCGGGACCGCCGATGGACCAGCGGGTCGATGCCGACGCGGTCATCCGCGACGCCCGGGCCGCCGGACTCGAGCTGCTGTCGCACGAGACCTTCCTCACCTACCAGTTCCTGCTGGTCTTCGGACTCGACCCACGACTGGCGGCCCTGGCCGGCGAACCGGCACCGCCAACGGGACGGTGACCGGGGATCATCGCCGGCCGGAGGGTCTCCGCCGCGACCGGCTCACCGTGCTCACCATCGCCGGCAGCGACTCGGGCGGGGGCGCCGGCCTGCAGGCCGACATCAAGACGTTCGCGGCGCACGGCGTCCACGGCGCCTCCGCCGTCACCGCCGTCACCGCCCAGAACACGCAGGCGATCACCGCCGTCGATCCCGTCTCCGCCCGGATGGTCGCGGCCCAGATTCGCGCGGTGCTCGACGACTTCGACGTACGGGCCATCAAGACCGGGATGCTCGCCACCGCCGCGATCGTCGAGGCGGTCTGCGAGACGCTCGAAGCGCATCCGGGGCCGCCCCTGGTCGTCGATCCCGTGATCGCCGCCACCAGCGGCCGGCGGCTCCTCGACGCGGACGCGATCGCCCTGGTGCGCAGCCGGCTGTTGAAGCGCGCGCGGGTGGTCACCCCCAACCGCCTCGAGGCGGAGGTGCTGGCGGATCAGCCCGTCGGCTGCCTGGACGACGCGCGGCGCGCCGCCGCCCGCATCCGGACCCACGGGGCGGCGGCGGCCCTCGTCACCGGCGGTCACTTCGACACCGCGGAGTCGGTCGACCTGCTGGATGACGGCGGCGCCGTCGTCGAGCTGCACGGCCCCCGCCTCGACAGCGGACAAACCCACGGGACCGGATGCACGTTCTCGGCCGCGATCGCGGCGGGGCTGGCCGCCGGTCTGCCGCTGCCCGAGGCCGCCGCCGCCGCCAAGCGCTACGTCGAGGGCGCCATTCGCCGCGCCGCCCCGGTGGGCCGCGGGCCGGGACCTCTCCATCATTTCTGGCGAAATGAGCGACAATAGTACGTTGATGCCGATACCGTCGTACGCGGTGACGACCGAGCCGCTCGACCTGAACGCCCTGGTGAGCACGGTCGGCGCCGAAGCCGCCTCGGACCCGATCGGCCCCGGCGCGGTCATCACCTTCGCGGGCCTCGTCCGCAACGAGAACGCCGGGCGGCGGGTGCTGCGGCTGGAGTACGAAGGCTACGAGCCGCTGGCGGTGCGCGCCTTCGAACGCATCGGCCGCGAGGTCGGCGATCGGTGGTCGGTCCGGTTGGCCGTGCATCATCGGCTGGGAACGCTGCAGATCGGCGAGGCCAGCGTGATCATCGCGGTCGCCTCGCCGCACCGCGCCGACGCGTTCGCCGCCTGCCGCTACGTCATCGAACGGATCAAGCAGATTGCGCCGATCTGGAAGCACGAGTTTTTCGAGGGCGGCGACGTCTGGATCGAAGGCGCCAGCGCCAACGCGGACGACGAACGGGCCCGGGAAGCCGCCTACCGGCTGGCGATGGGCGAGAGCTCTGCGCCGGCGTTGCCGGCCGGCTGACCGGGCGGCCGCGAACCTCGCGGCGCCGTGACCGGCCTCCGCCGCGGCCCGGAGACGACCGCGCGGGGCCCGGCGGGCACACTGTCATGCGCATCAACGTCCGGCTGTTCGCGCGGCTTCGCGATATCGTGGGCGTGGGAGAGATATCCACGCAGGTTCCCGACGGCGCCACCGTCCGCACCGTCTGGGACGAGCTGACCGGCGAGTTCCCGGACCTGCGCGGCTATCAGGAATCGATTTCCGCCGCCGTCAACGCCGAGTACTCGCGGATGGACGCCCCCCTCGGGGACGGTGACGAGGTGGCGTTTCTCCCCCCGGTCTCGGGGGGATGACGCGCGACCTGCGGTCGCGGCGCGACCTTGCGGTCGCGTTGGGAGTTTCGCTGACGCGAAACTCCTGCGTCGCAAGCTGCGCGACCTGACGGTCGCGTTGGGAGAGTTTCGCTGGCGCGAGACTCCTGCGTCGCAAAAGCCGAGGGCCACAGGCGCAGGGGATCGGGTCGGGAGTTTCCGAGGAGCATTCGTCCGCCATGTTCGACAAGCTGCAAACCATCGAGACCCGCTACGACGAGCTGATGGGCCTGCTCAGCGACGGCGTGGTGCAGTCCGACGCAAACCAGTACAGGACGCACTCGAAGGCGCTGTCCGAGATTCAGCCGATCGTCGAGAGGTTTCGCGACTACAAGACGGTCGAGTCGGAAATCACCGACACGCGGGAGCTCGCGGACGGCGCCGACGCCGAGCTGCAGGAGCTGGCCGAGCAGGAGCTGACCGAGCTGGAAGGCCGCCGGGACGGCCTGCTCGACGAGATCCGGGTCCTGATGGTGCCGAAGGATCCGAACGACGAGAAGAACGTCGTGCTGGAGATTCGGGCCGGCACCGGCGGCGACGAGGCCGGTCTGTTCGCGGGCGATCTCTTCCGGATGTACGCCCGCTTCGCCGAGCGGCGGCACTGGAAGGTCGACGTCCTGTCGATCAACGAGAGCGGGGTGGGGGCCATCAAGGAGGTCATCGCCCTGATCGAGGGTACGCGGGTGTACAGCCAGCTCAAGTACGAGAGCGGCGTCCACCGCGTGCAGCGCGTGCCCGCGACGGAGGCGAGCGGACGCATCCACACCTCGACCGCGACCGTCGCGGTGCTGCCCGAGGCGGAAGAGGTGGACATCGCGATCGAAGCCAAGGACCTGCGCATCGACACGTTCTGCTCGAGCGGACCCGGCGGCCAGAGCGTCAACACCACCTACTCGGCCGTGCGCATCACCCACCTGCCCACCGGGCTCGTCGTCTCGCAGCAGGACGAGAAGTCGCAGATCAAGAACAAGGCGAAGGCGATGAAGGTCCTGCGCTCGCGGCTCTACGAGATGGAGCTGCAGCGCCAGCACGACGAGATCGCCCAGGACCGCAAGAGCCAGGTGGGCACCGGCGAGCGCTCGGAGAAGATTCGCACCTACAACTTCCCGCAGAACCGGGTGACCGACCACCGCATCGGCTTCACCACCCACCGGCTGACCGAGATGCTCAACGGCGACCTCGCCGAGATGAGCGAGACCCTCACCACGCACTACCGGGCCGAGGCCCTGAAGGACTCCGAGGCGGTCCCGGGGGCGGCCTGACGCCCGCGCGTGGCCGAGACCGACCGAAATTCCCCCGCTGGTGGCATAATCCACCGGAAACACCGAATCCAGGCGTTGCGCCGCCGAGACGCGGCGCCGCTGCTCGCAGCGTTGATCGCGGTCGGCCGGGAGGCCGTCGCTTCCGGGCCCGAGGAGGCATCATGCTCGCATCCCGCTGGTCGTCGTCGCGGTTCGTCGCAGGCCTCGTCCTCATCGCCGCCGTCGTGGTCGCGACCGGGCCCCCGGTCGTCGCGCAGGACCGCATCCGGCCCGTCACCGACGCGGAGCTCGAGAACCCGAGCCCCGACGAATGGCTGATGTGGCGGCGGACGCTCGACGGGTGGGGGTACAGCCCCCTCGACCAGATCGACCAGGGCAACGTCGGCGACCTCCGGATGGTGTGGTCGCGCGCGCTCGGCCCGGGACGCCAGCAGGGGACGCCGCTGGTCCGTGACGGCGTGATGTTCATGCCGAACCCGCAGGACGTCATCCAGGCCATCGACGCGGTGACCGGCGACCTCATCTGGGAGTACCGCCGCGACCGGCCGGACGACCTCGGCGACTACATGATCGGCACCCTGACCGAGACCAACCGCAACATCGCCATCCACGGCGAGCTGATCATCGACACCACCATGGACGACCACATTGTCGCCCTCGACGCCGAGACGGGCGACGTGGTGTGGGACACCGAGATTCTCGACTATCGGGTGAACCCCGCCAACCAGACCTCGGGTCCGATCACCGCCAACGGCAAGGCCTACTCCGGTCGGAGCTGCG
This sequence comes from Vicinamibacterales bacterium, assembly GCA_965206705.1. Lineage (GTDB taxonomy): Bacteria > Acidobacteriota > Vicinamibacteria > Vicinamibacterales > UBA8438 > JAJEEA01. The sequence goes on from CBDBKJ010000006.1 coordinate 1,774,857, forward strand.
ACCCGCGCGGCGGGCCGCTCGGCTGTGTCATCACCGCCCACGACGCCGCGACCGGCGAAGAGCTGTGGCGGCGGCGGCTGATCCCCGCTCCCGGCGAGCCGGGGGACGAGACGTGGGGCGACGTGCCGTTCGAGGAGCGCCGGCACGTGGGTTCGTGGATGGTCCCGAGCGTCGACCCCGAGCTGAACCTCGTCTACGTCGGCACGTCGGTCACCTCGCCGGCGCCGAAGTACATGCTCGGCGGAACCGACCTGACGCACCTGTACCACAACTCGACGCTGGCCCTCGATGGCGACACCGGCGAGATCGTCTGGTACTACCAGCACATGAACGACCACTGGGACCTCGACCACCCGTTCGAGCGCCTGCTCGTCGACACCGCGGTGCGGCCCGACCCTTCCGCCGTGGCCTGGATCAACCCGCGCCTCCAGCCGGGCGAAGAGCGCCGGGTGGTGACCGGCATTCCCGGCAAGACCGGCATCGTCTATACGCTCGACCGCGAGACCGGCGAGTTCCTCTGGGCCACGCCGACCATCACCCAGAACGTGGTCAGCGGCATCGACGGGGCCACCGGCGTGGTGACCGAGAACGCCGAGCTCATCTTCACGGCGGCGGGGCAGACGGTGCTCACCTGCCCCCACGCCAGCGGCGGCAAGGACTGGGAGGCGGGGGCCTACTCCCCGCTGACCAACACGATGTACATGCCGCTGCGCAACGTCTGCTCGCGCATGCGCGCGATGGCCGAGCCCGACGAGCAGGACGAGGCGCGCCGTCTCTACGCCATCGCGTGGCGGCCCGAGCTCGCTCCCGGCTACGACGACGTGGGGAGCGTACAGGCAATCTCGGCCGAGACCGGCGAGGTGGTCTGGAACTACCAGCAGCGGGCCGCGACCATGGCCCTCGCCGCGACCGGGGGCGGGCTCGTCTTCGGCGGCGACGTCAACGGCCGCTTCCGCGCCTTCGACGACCGGACGGGCGAGATCCTGTGGGAGATCAACCTCGGCTCGCCGGTCTCCGGCTTCCCGATCACCTTCGCGGTCGACGGCCGCCAGTACGTGGCGGTGAGCACCGGCTTCGGCCGCTTCCTGGATCTGACCCCCGAGCTGCGCCCGAGCGCCAACAACAACCTGTTCATTTTCGCTTTGCCTGAATAGACGCAACACGGACCACCACAAGGCCAACGACCATCGGAACTGCCGTCAGTTGGTCGGCACGGCCATCCTCGCTTGCTGTTCATCGTTGCCACCCGCAACTCAGGGATTCGTGTGTGTCCGTCCGTCCTTGACACCGCCGCGTGGTCCTGCGCCCGCTCCACGTGGCCTGAGTCGCCCAGCGCGCCCGCCGCCTTGGTCCAGTACCGTCTCGAGTGATGTCGAACCGCCGATTCAAGTCCCCACCGAATACTCGGCCCGTCACCCACGTATTGCCTTTCAACCGCGCCCGCTCGCCGAGGTGGCGACGACAACCAATCTTCCACCATCGCCAGGAACGGAGTTCGTGCAGGTACCCTGATCGTCTGCTCACTCCCTGGCCGCGGGCCGTGCAACAACCCACGTCGTTCGCAGACATCCGAAAGGATGAACACACGCATGAAGAGCTTCATGACAAAATTCGCAAGCGTCCCGACCGTGCTTGTGTTGCTCCTCCCCGTGGGCGTTGTCGCCATCGCGCTCGGCCACGTACTGCCGCCAACCGTCGCCAAGCAGGCCGAGACCCGCGGCCAGCCGCCTTCCGCGATCCAGGACCCGCGGCTGACGCAGTCCCAGATCCTCCCCCAGCACGTCTCGCCCCTCCAGCCGAGACCGACCCGGCCCAACGCACGCGAACCGCAGCGCCTGCTCCCCGACGACCTCCTCGCCACCACCCCCGAGCCGCCAGCCCCGGCTGTGGAGATCCCGAAATACGGCATCGGACCGAGGGCCGTTCCGTCCCACCACCACCGACACCCGTCCGCGCTCCGTCCCCCCCCGAGTCACCCGAGCGACGCATCCAGGCTCTCCCGCCCGAGGTGCGCCACCCCCGGCACAACGACCCACACCAACACCGGCGAGCCCCGCCGGAGAACGTCCCACGGCGACGACCCGCAACGCCACCCCAACCACTCGACCTCGCTGGACTTGCTTCTCCCCTACCCCCTTGCCCCCTCTTATCGCGTCACCCTCGTCGCTAAGCCCCTGAACCCTCCCGCCACCGCCGCCCCCGTGCGACTCCCCTCACTCCACAAGCCTCCTGCCACTCCCACCGCCAGGGCAACCCCCTCCGCTCCTCCACTACTCACTATTCCCCACCTCCACCAAGGTCCGCGCTCCGCCCCGCTGCCGGTCCCGGCAGCCGACCGACCACTGTTCCTGCCCCGGCTTCCTCAGCCCCCACCTTCCCCGGCGACCGTAACCTCTACCCAGTCCGGGGCCCAACGGTCGTCCCCAACAACGGGCGACATGAGCGTCGCGCCCGACAATCCCCGCCAAGTGCACACCGCCGAAGCACTGCCGGAAACCACTTTCCTGTCCACACGAGAACAGGCATCACTCATCCTGATTGCAATCTTCGTCGGCTACCTCCTCGCAAATGCATCCCTCCGCGCACACCTTCCGGGTCTTCTTCGAACATCCCTCAGCCCGGCCATTCTGCTGCCGATTCTCTTCCTGTTTGCGTATACATCGTTCGAAGTCTGGATCGGTTTCCAGCTCAGATGGTGGAGTACCAGCCTTGCGAAGGAAACCGTCGTTTGGACGGTCGCGTCCGGCGCAGTGCTGTTATACAAGGGGATCCTCGAGGCCAACGACGAGCCTCGCTTTTTTCGCAAAACAGCCTCAGCAACAATCGCGCCAACCGTTTTTCTGACGTTTTTCATGAACCTCACGACGTTCGGCCTGTTGGCGGAGCTTGCCCTGCAGCTATTCCTTATACCTGTGACGATGTTGTCTACATTTGCTCAGGTCTCTGCAGACCCAAAGCACTACGCCGCCCGGAAGATCTGTGACGGCCTTCTATCGCTGGTCGTATTGTCTTGGTTCGTGTATACCGCAATTCACGTGCAAAGTATCTGGCACCAACTCGATGTTCACCTAATCGCTCAGAAGTTGATCTTGCCGATGTGGTTGACCCTCGGGTTGTTGCCGTTCATCTATGTACTCAGTGTGTACGTGGCATATCAGCGCCCACTCGGGATAGTCAAGAGCCAGACAAGCACCTTTCGCGTGCGTTGGCGTGCAATAGTCGCCATCGTTCTGACGCTGGGGCTCACGCGACTACAACACTTCTGGATCAAGAAGTTGGTCGATGCGAAGACCCTTGCTGCCGCGCGATCTGCTGTCAGGCAATTCGAGCGGTCACTCCGCGACGCCGAACGCGCAACCGCAGAGGAAAAAGACAGACTTCGGCGCTATGCTGGTGTAGATGGAGTCGATTCCGAAGGCCGGCGGCTCGATCGCCGAGAATTCAACGAGACGATTGCGGCACTTCAGTGGCTGGCCACGTGCCATGCTGGTCATTATCGCAAGCGTAACCGATACGACCGCGACCTGCTTCACTTATTGGGCGACAGTTTCACGACTCGGGGTATCCCGAAGGAGACCGGAATAGTAATGGTATTCGGTTACCGGGTGCGGGACTGATTTTCTCCAGTGGAAATGGGCGGAAATGAACCGAGCCGTCGGGGAAGTTGCTGCATGACGAGGTTGTCCCCGCGCAGATTTGTCGGCATCGCAGCGTCGGTCTCTGTGGCTGTGAGGAGGCCGGAAACGAGGGGCACGAGGGGCGACTCGCCGGCCGGCGGACCTGCGCAGAGCATGTCGCTGTTGAGAGCGCCCATGGCAGACTCGCAGTCCCATTGTCGCCAAGGCAGCTTGTCGGCGCGTCATCGGCAGCGACGGTCGGTCCGGCTGGTTCGCTCGCGGAGCGCTGGGTCTGGCGGCTCCGCGGCGCACCCCGGTCCCCCGCGGCGGCGCGAGACCACGCGGGTCCCGGCGACGGCGCCGCCGCCATGAGGGACACGCGGCGGGGACCGACGCCGCGAACAGCGGCGAGCTGCCTGGTGGCGTTCCCGCCGCTGGCGGCGAAACCCACGGGTCGCGGGCTCGGGCGGCGGCGGGACGGCGCGGATTGAGTGCGGGCCGGGGGCGCGCAGGAGGACGGGAAGCGGATGAGCGGTTTCCACGCCGCCCGGCGTCAGGCGGGCGGCGGCAACGCAAGCGCTTCGGGCACGACGGGTTCGGGGGCGCACAGCATCGTCGTGATCAGCGAGCGCGGGTCGAGGTTGCGTTGGCGGGCGGTACGCACGACGCTGGCCAGCACCTGCTGGGTGTCGGCCCCGCGCCGGGTGCGGTTGCCGCCGCAGACCTTACGCGTGACCACTGCGGGTCGGATGGCCTGTTCGGCCCGCCAGTTGGTGGCGTCGATCGACGGGTCGCACAAGAAGAGGAACACCGCCGGGAATTCGTTGGCCAAGTGCTTGGCGAAGCGCTCGGCGGCGGCCAACGGCGGCGCGGTGTCGATCAGCCGGCCGAGCCGGGCGGCGAGCCGACCGCGGGCCGACGCCAGACCGTGCTCACTGATTTCGCCCGCGTTCGAGCGGTCCCGCAGGGCGAGGCCGTCCCGCAGGACCGCCTGCACCGCGCCCGCCCACGGGCTGTCGGGATGAGCGGCCTGCAAGTCCTTGCACCGTCTCAAGAGGTGGGCCAGGCACGTTTGATGCGGCGCCTTCTTGAAGCCGCGATAGGCCACCCAACCGTCCCGCACCAGCACGCCGGCGAAGTCGGGGCCGAGAACCGTCGCCGCCTCGGCGAACCCCCGGCCGTCGCAGATGGCATAGACCGTCGTCTCCGGGGTGGCGAACGCCCACAGCCAGTGGAGGATCGCGTTCACCCGCCAGCCCGTCTCATCCGGCGTGACCACCGGACTGCAGCGGACCTGCTCGCGCAGCGCCGCATACGCGGGCGCCGCCGCGTCGGCGGTGCGGTGCAGCAGTTGGACCAGGCCGCCCTTGGTCACCGACAGTCCGAACTGCGTCCGCAGAACGCGGACGACCTTCTCCAGCGGCATGCCCAGCTCGGTGTGCAACTCGACGACCAGCGCGGCGACGTTCGGGCCCAGTTGAGCGGCAGCCGCCCCCAACGCGTCGGAGGTCTGCAGGGCGTGCCGGCCCTGCACGCGCCGCTGACACTGCGAGCAGTGGCCCACCTCGATGTCGAAGCGCCGCACGAGGGGACGCACCTCGGGCAGGTCTTCCTGATACTGCGACGCCACACGGTCCAGCGCGACCGCGCCGCCGCAGTCCGGACAGGTCGTCGGGGCCGGCGCCACGTGGGTCTCGTCAGCCTGCGTCGGCGGCCGGCGGCGCCCCTGCCTGCCGTACTCCGCCCCGGCTCGCCGCCCGGGACGCCCGCCGCGTCCCTGCGGACGGTCCTTGGCGAAGGGGGCCGCTTGTCGGCGGCCGGCGCGCCGCGCCGCCTCGAGCTCCTTCTCCAGATGCTCGCTGCGGCGCTTCCAGTGATCCCGCTCCTCGATCAGCTTCGCCTTGTCTCGTTCGAGGCGCTCGATGCGCACGTCCCGAGGGTCTCGCTGAGGCCCAGGACCCTTCGAACCGCCGCGGTCATCGCTCTTGCGCGCCATACTTCACGTATCGGCACACGCCCGCCGTACCTGCACACCATTTCGTGGATTTTCTCGCCACGACCCGCTAACCGAAGACTAGTAATGAAGGTAGCCATGGACGGGCAGCGGTGGTTTGCGTATCGTCGCACGGTCAGCGGTTGGTGCTTTGCCATTGGCGCAGCCGGATGCCCTCCAGATCAATGGGAATATGATGGCCCCGACCCACCCTCAGGGTTTCCTGGCGAAGATCGTAGTTGGGGTAGTCGACCCTTTGAAAGTGCGGCGAACAGAAATTGGGATTGAGACAGTGGATTCAGGCGTCTGGAATGACGTCCGGCCTACCGGCGGCGAGAGCGTTCACGTAGGCGAGGCAGAGATCGCGCGAACGGTATCGGCCGTAGACGGCGACATCCTGCCGCTCCAGAATTGGGAAGGTGGACCATACGTATCGAATGTCGTCACGGCCTGTCAAGCCGTAGAGCAGGAAGAACACGGCATCGAGCTTTGCACGGAGGTGCAGGCGCCGCTCTGGATCCCACGGGAAGGGCGCCTTGACCGCACCTGCGTCATCGACGTGGTCGAGGTCCCTCGCGAACGTCGCTAGGTCGTGCGCGGTGTACGTCAGTTCCAGCACGGCTTCGCGAACAATCTCCCACCCGGTCTTTGGTCCGAAGCGAGTACTCTTGTAGGTGTCCAGTGGCACCACCGGCAGCTGTTCAACGATGTACAAGTTGAGCGTCTGGCCCTGCACCTTTTGGCGCGTCACAAAGTCGAAGATCGTCGAATTGAAGTTGGCGACCAGCAGCCACTCCTGGCGATCCTCGGTTTCCGGCTTAAGAATGGGTATCTTATTACCGAAGCCGACTGCGGGCAGGATTGCCGCTATGAACGTCTTGGCGTTGGTGGGCGCGGTGATTTCCTTGAAGCCGAGAACCCATGTCCTTGCTGGCCAGGCGCACTTTTCCGCTGGAACCCAGTATTGTGGTTCGGGCAGCCAGTTCGTGTCGCGATGTTGCTCCTCGGTCGCCGGTTCGGGTTGCGCTGGGCGATGCAGGTTCGCCGGATTCACGACGATTCGTGCTGCGCGGTGATCGAAAGCCTGGACCATCTTGCCCTCGTAGAGAGGGAGCCACTCGCCGGACGGACTGTCGAACCGATTGCCGCCTGAAGGCCACGCTCCTCCCCGTTCCTCAAGCTCTTCGCGCGTTCGAAATAAGTGGGAGTCGTTGGTCATATGGAACATGGTGGTGTACTTCAACGGCCACGACTTGATGCCCTGCCCAGTCGAGCGATCGACAATCACCGGCAATCGCCGGTAGATCGCCGTAGTCAGATCGGCGTCCCGGCGTGACCGGAAGACGGGAGCTGTGCCGGTGTTGGGATTGACCCGCCGGAAATCACCTGATGCGAGGGAGAACCGGCGGTCGTCGTCCCTCAGTTCGGACACGTCCTGCAAGAAGAAGCTGCAATTCGCGTCGTTCCCGTAGGGCGAACGTCCGGCCACGAACACACAAAACTTGAAGCGTGAGTCGACGTCCGGGAAGAACGGGACCGCTTCGAATCTCGTGCGTCGGTTCTCGAAATCGTACAGCGTCCGCAACCGGCCTTCGGTCGCCACTGTCTTGAAGAAGGCGGAGGGGGTCTTGTCGGAGGCGATGCCGGAAGGGACCAGCAATCCCACGACGCCCTGCGGCTTCACGAGTGCGAACGCTCGCTCGACAAAGAGGGAGTAGATGTTCACGTCGCCGCGGGAGAGCAGCGGGTAGTCCCTGGATTGTCGGGCCACGCGAACGGCTGCCTCGGCGCGGTCGCTTGCAAGCTCGTATTCGTCCGCCAGAGGGGCGGGCGAAGACGTTCGGTCGCACCACGATCATCTCACCATCGCGTACGAGCTCCCGTTCGAGCAGGCGTTCGTAGATGGATCCGAGCTGCTGCACGCTCAGGTCGCGGTAGTTGATGTAGCGGCGACCGGTGGTGAGCTGCTCGAACGACAGCGCGTCAACGACGTCGGCCATGATCTGGTCACCGAGCCGAATGTGGCCGATCGTGTCCTGTTTGGTCAGCAGAGGCGTACGTTCGCGGTCGAACAGGCCGCCGTTGTAGGGCGGCAGGCCAATTGACGGGTCGCCCTGATCGATGGCCGTGGCGAGATCGTCGATCGCGGACCAATAGCGCGTGGCGGTGGCGGAGAAGACATCCTTGCGATCCTTCCGCATCCGTACGTCGTCTCGCACCCTCATCCGGAGTCCGTAGTCGTCGTACCGTTCGTCTTGAACGGGCAGCAACTCGCGGTCTTCGGCGTAGAGGATGAACAACAGACGATAGAGGAGCGTGAGCGTGGCGTCGCGCACGTCGGGCAACGACGCCTCCGGTGCCGCAGCGGCGATGGCCCGCGCCAAGTCCGGGAAGACGCGGTCGAACACCAGATTCGAGAGATCCGTCGCTACCCGCTGTTCGTAGTACCGGCCCTCCTCGAGCGCACGCCGATGGAACGTGCGACGATCCGTGGGGGTGGGAAGGAATGCGTCCCGACGGAAGAGGAGCACGAACACGCTCAGCCAGTGGCGGCGCTCGGCGGCTCCGAGCGCGAACAGGCCGTCGTTGTGTCCGGGGATGTCGAGAATAGCGGCGAGATCGACCTCGCAGAACTCCTCCGATACCGATCGGGCCCCCTGGTAGTAGAGTCGCCACCGTGCCCCGTTGGTCAGGATGCCCCAACGGAGTCCTCCAGTGGTCAGGTCGTCCACGCGCCGCAGATAGCGGAGCATCTGCGTTGACGGGGCGGTTTTCGCCTGTCGGTCGACGCGGCCGTCGAGAGCGAGCCCCCAGCGCTTGGACTCGACGATAGCGAGCCCGAATTCGTAGCGCCTCCATTCCTCCGCGAAGCCGTTGGCGCGAGTCTTCGCCGCCTCGTCGGCGAAGAGTAGGCCGTCCGGGACGTCATCGACGCCCCGCGCCGTCAGGTTCTGTTGTCGCAGGCTCGATGTCCATCCGAGACAGGTCAGCACCGGCCAGATCAGATCGTCCTCGGTCTGGCTCTCGTTCGGCTTCTGCGTGATCGGAAAGCGGTTGAAGATCTCTCGCAACGAAAGCTCGATCCCGTCGAGAGTCGCATCGTTCAGCGCCCGCCACTCGTCGAGTTCGGCAACGGAGCTTTCAAGAAAATCGCTCGCGAACAACCCGCCATTGAGCGCGTTCATGATCCGGTCGGTCCGTGCGCTACCTGTCGGGCTGCGCGCTCGTCGTTGGTTCGGGAGCGCAAGGAGATCCGCCGACACGCTGGTGGATGTGGTTGCTCACCGGCTCCGTCCCACTTCCGCCTCACTCCCCGCGCCATTGCAGCAGAGCTCCCTTCAGTCCATCCAACAGGGGCTGGATGTCACTCTCCTTCCGGCTGGCCTCCAGGCGGGCAACTGCACGGCCGATGTCGGGCGGGGTCCAGCCGTGGGGCTCGGCCAGGTCGTGGAGCTTCGTCTTGGCGATCTCGCCAGGCCGGTCGGCCGCGGTGTCGTAGATTGCATCCAGCCGGTTCATTCGCTCGACCAGATCGGCCGGGTCGATGCCGAGGTCGGTCGCGTGGCGGTCCGGGTCGCGCCGCAGGGCGTTCCAGATCCAGACTTCGGGCGCTTCGCCGCCAGGGAGAAAGAACACGGGGACATCGCTTCCCGCTCTCTGGCGTATCCGTTCTTCGAGATCGCTGTCGCGCTTGTCGCCGTCGAGCACGAAGACGAAGTTCCGGATCTGGCCGAACTTCCTGAACGCGGTCGCGTGCATGGGAAACTCGCTGGCGCCGGTGTCGCGTCCGATGCGGACGGACTCTCTCCTGATCCGCTCGCGGGGCAGCAGCACGTCGAACGCGCCCTGCAGGATGCCCTCCGCCGGCGCATCTTCGCAGAGCACGTTCAGGGCGTCCGCGGTACGCCCGTAGAGGGCGTTCTGCACGATGTCGCGATAAGGGGGGAGGACGGCGACGCGACCCGTGTCGTCGCGTTCGAGGAAGATACGCCCGTGCGCGGGCACCGTGTCGAGGACCACGGGGCTGTGCGTGGTGACGATGACCTGCAGGTCGTTGCGCAGCGCGAGCTGCTGCAGCTGGAGCATGAGGAGCTGCTGCACCCAAGGGTGCAACCCGGCTTCCACTTCGTCGATCAGCACGAGGGCGCCTTCAAGCTGGGCGATCTCCCGCGAGAGGCGCAGGATCGCCCGTTCCCCGGCGGCCATATGCAGCTCGGAGTACGCCGCGCCCGCCTTCTGGGCGGCGAAGAGCAGGTTCTTGCTGCCGCTGGACAGGTTGACGACCTCGGAATACCGGAAGGGCAGCATCTGCTGTGCGAACTCGATCTGCGAGGCCGTCAGGGGGGTCTCCTCGGGCGCTGAGCGCAGGCTCGACATGTTGAGCACGCCGCGCACCTCGGACGGATTGCTGAGATTGCTGAGCGTCCTGAGGTACACCGGCCGCTCCGGCTGGGTGGCGTCTTTGCGGCCGAGGAAGCTGCGGTTCCAGCCCTTCGAGCGGCGCCAGCGCATGGAACGCCGGCCGTGCGGCGTCGAGTAGTCGAACTCGATGACGATTTCGAGTTTCTGATCCTCGCGCCCACCGAGCCGGGGACGGTAGTCGGGAAACAGCGTGGACGGCACGAAGTCCTTCACGCCCGCTCCCGGCACCTTGTAGGCGCACGCGGCCGCGAAGAGGACCGTCGACTTGCCGCTTGCGTTGCCGCCGGCGATGACGCTCACGGGATAGTCGAATACCACCCGGACGTCGTCGATGCCGCGAATGCCCCCCAGATGGATCTCGGCCAGGAAATGGGGCAGGTGCGGCTTCTTGCCCTGCAACCGCTCCCAGAGATCCCTGAACCGCCTCTCGATCATGAACGACCGCTCTCCCGCCCGCCGGGCCCATCCGTCATCGAGACCGCGCGACCAGCGGGCCGATTATCGACGGTCTCACGCCGGTTGTCCAAGATTCACCGCGCGCGCGGTGTCGCATGTCATTCTGCCCCGACGCGGTGGCCCGGGCCCAGGCGCAGGTCGCCTGGTGACAGCGCTCGCGGCGACTCGGCGGGAGTTGGTCGGCAGGGCAGTTTTTTCTGCCCACCATGCGGTTTTCCCTTGACAACTTTTCAGAGGCCGGTTGCCGCGATTCCGGCACGCGGCCAGGAATGGCCCTCTGCCCCTCTCAGCGGCCGCAGACTGCACGACCCCAGGCGGGCGATCGAAGTAGGTCGAATCGCGGCCCGTTCGGCGCCCTGAAGGGCGCACAAACCGTTCAAAATAAGCGGGTTATGATGGGTCATGCTCGTTGAGACGACGTACGGCGATCCTGTGCCTCCGCTGCATCCCGCAGACTCCATTGTGCCCTCGGGCGACGCACCCGAACCCCGGCCCTGGTGCCCCGACGGTCCCCAGGCAGAGGTCGTGGCCCTCGGCGACCGCATCGCCGAGCTCTCCGCCCGCATTCAGGCGGCGACGTGGGAGCTGCTCGAGCTGATCCGCCAGTTCGACAAGCGCGACGGCTGGGCGGGATGCACGTCCTGCGCCGAGTGGTTGGGCTGGCGCACCGGACTTGCCCCGGGCGCGGCCCGTGAACACGTGCGGGTCGCCCGCGCCCTCGCCGACCTGCCCAAGCTGAGCGACGCCATGCGGAGCGGCAGGGTCTCCTACTCGAAGGTGCGGGCCATCACCCGGGTCGCGACGCCCGAGACCGAAGACGATCTGCTGAACGTGGCGCACTCGGGCACGGCGGCGCACGTAGAGAAGATCGTGCGGGTCTGGCGGCGCGTGGACCGGTTGGCGGAGCAGGCAGAGGACCGGCGGCGGCACGACACGCGGTCGTTGCGGACGTGGGTGGACGAGGACGGGATGGTTGTGGTGCGGGGCCGTCTGTCGCCGGAGGTGGGGGCGGTCGTACGGCGGGCGCTGGAGGCGGCCTGCGACCAGGCGCGCGGTGCCGACGGGGCGCCCGCGGACGGGGGCGCGGATGCGAAGGGCGCCACGGGTGCGGACGCCGGCGGCGGCAGAGCGGCGGAGACATCGGAGCCATCGCTGGCGCAGCGGCAGGCTGATGCCCTGGGGATGATTGCCGAATGCGCGCTGTCGGCCGGCCTCGACCGGGGAACCGCCGGCGACCGGTATCAGGTGGTGGTGCACGCGGACGCGGACGCCCTGACGGATGCGCCGGAAGTTCACGCGGGAACGTCGGCGAAGGCCGCGTCGGAATCGAGGCGACTCGGCGACGGCCCGCGCGTGCGCACAGGAACATCGACGACGGCCACGTCCGGGTCGGAGCAGCGCGGCAATGGACGGAGCGTTCCCGCGGGAGCGTCGGCGAAGGCCGGGGCCGCGTCGGAGCAGCACGCCGAGGGCTCGGACGTTCCCACGGGAACGCACACGATCGCCGCGTCGGAATCGGAGCGGCGCGACAACGGCCCGGACGTTCCCGCGGGAACGCGGGCGGCGACGGACTCCGTGGCGGGGCCGCCCGACGCCGGCCCGGAGACGCGCGCAGGCGCAACCCGACACGGCGACGCCCGGGAAGCCCGCAGGTCGCCCGACCCCTGTCCGGGACCACGGCCGGCGGCGTCCGGCTCAGCCGTCCGCGGGCAGACGGTGCTCGACGAAGCGGGGGGCATCCACGTCTCGGCAGAGACGGCGCGGCGGCTCGCCTGCGACGCGGCAACGGTCAGGATGCCGCATGGCCCCGGCGGCGAGATCCTCGACGTCGGCCGCAGGACGCGGACCATCTCGCCGGCCCTCCGCCGGGCCCTGCGGACACGCGACCGCCAGTGCCGGTTTCCGGGGTGCCGGAACGCTCGATGCGATGCGCACCACGTTCGGCACTGGGCGGACGGCGGCGCAACGGCGCTCGACAACTTGGTGCTGCTGTGCCGCCGGCACCACCGGGCGGTGCACGAGGAGGGGTTTCGCATCACGCTGGATGCAACCGGCGACGTGGAGTTCGTCCGGCCGGACGGCCGGACGCTGCCGGAGGCGCCGGCCGCGCCGGCCTGGACCGGCGAGCCTCTCGCGCCGGTCACGGCGCAGCTCGAACGGGACGGCGTCACGATCGGCCCCGACACCGCCACGCCCGACTGGCGCGGCGAAGAGCTCGATCTGGATTGGGTGATCCACGTGTTGTGGCGCCCGCAGCCGCAGGAGGCGACGCCCGAAGAAGCAAGCGCCTGACCAGCCTTGACCGCGACCGTCGGTGCGGCCATCGCTTTCTATCGCGCGCGTCGTCAGCGCTCCTGCGCGCGGGCGCCGTTCAGGACGAGCGGCAGCGTGTAGTTGCCTTCGTGACAGGCGTGCTCGTACAGCGGCGCCGGCGATACGCGCAGCGGCATCTCCGCGCTCCACGGCTCCGTCCAGGTCCCGGAATCGTCGACCGTGAAGCCGTACAGGATCGTGTCGGCGTCCACCCGCGTCAGCCGTTCCGTGAGGTGCAGTGCCGGGCCGGATCCCCGGAACCCGCCCTTGCCGTGGAAGTTGGTCGTCTCGATGACGAGGGTGTCGCCCTCCCACCGGCCCCGCGAGTCGCCGCGCCAGAGCGTGATTCTCGGATCTACGTGGGGCCGCTCGTCGAGGTGAACGATCCGGATCTCGTGGTCCTCCTCGTTCTGGAACACCACGTGGTCCTGGGTCTGGAATATCTGGACAAGGGGGGCGAACGGGAACGCCATCATGGGCGGGCCGCCGGTGACGAAGCGCAGGCAGCGCTCGCTGTAGCCGCGATCGTCGTGCGAGTCGGCCCGCTGGGTGAGCGGCTGCCGGAGGCCGTCGGCAAGGCGCGCCTGCGCCTCGGGCGTGTAGGGCGGAATCTTGCCCGACGGACCCGTGACCAGCGAAGTCCGCCCGCTCAGCGCGCCAGGCTCCATCCAGATGTCGCTGAACTCGACGGCCAGCGTGGCCTCCGGCTCCGGCAGGGCGTCAATCCGCCGCCGGACGGCGGTCCGCTGCAGCTCGGCCAGCTCGACCGCCGTGTGGTACTCCCGGTCGCCGTACTCGTCGGGACGCTCGAGCGGCGTGAGGGTCGAGTTGGTCCAGACACCGCCAAGGGCCGGCCGGCCCCACGGCGTGCGCGGGATGTCGGCGGCCTCCGTCGGCTGAGCCGCCCCCCGGACCGCGAAGAGCAGCACGAGCATCACGAGCGGCATTCTACGCATCGACGCATATCCCCGTTGCCGAACGGTCCGATCCGCACCCGTCCACACCAGGGCTGCCCAGCATCCCTTTCGGGCACGTCACGGCGGGTGTCCTCAGCGACCACCTGCCTCGCCGATGGTGGTCAACTCGGCTCCGCCCTCGACGTGCCGGTCGATTGCTTCACAGGCGTCCTTCAGGGCATTCCCGAACTGTCGCGTGGATCCCGCATAGAGCATGTCGCCCCAGCCGTCGAACACGGAGACGAGGTTGCCGCTGCCGAGATCGAAATCCACGAGTTCATCACCACCCGGGTTCCGAGGAGTCGAGATGGTGAAGTGCGCTCTCCACGGTTGGCTGGTGACCATCAACCCTCGACACTCACCGCGACCCGCGAACTCCCGGAAGGCCCACTCGGCGATGCCCCACCCGTCGGCAACGCCCCAGCCGCCTTCTCTGGCTCCCAACGCGAGGTTGTCCGTCATCGACGCGAGATTGTCCGTGATGAACACACGAACGGCAGACGACTGAGCGCCCGCGATTGTGGGGAGGGTCAGGAACAGGACAAAGCCGGCAGCTGCAATTCTCATCCCCTCGTCATTCTCCCGCTTCCTGCTTGGTCTGGGCCTCACCGGCCCCTGTTCCCAAGGACAGCGATCGATATAAAATTGCCAACTGCACCCAGCCGCAGCCCGTCTTTTGCGGCTTCGCGCGCTTGGCACACGGCAAGGTAATTTGCGTCAGTGTCCTGACCTCTGGCGGTTACTGCAAGGAGAAGGCGACCAGCTCCGCGATTCTCTCCTCATCCAGAGCCGCTACGACAATGTATTGCCGGTCACCCGCCACATAAGTGATCGGGAACCCGGTGGTGGGTCCGCCCGGAAGCGGAATTTCATGAACGACGTCGCCCGTCCGCTTGTTGTACGCACGGAGAACCGGAGCCCCCCGTTGACCTTCGCCCCCGAACAGCAGGGTGGACGTCACGAGAAGTCCGGAGCTTTGCGTGAGGATGCCGGTCGGCGGCACGTTCACGCCCTGCAGGTCCGGATGCTGCCGGATATAGTCGGGCGTGTCCCCGTGCGGGATCTGCCACAGAATCTCTCCCGCGGTCAGGTCGATCGCGGTGATCCGGCCGTAGGGAGGCTTCAGGAGGGGCAGGTCACGGACGGTCGGCACACCACGGGAAAATGAGATGTGGTAACGCACGCCGGTCCCTTCGGTGCCGTCCGTCAAGGCGAACAGCGTCGGCCTCGTCTGCGACGGCACGAAAAGGAGACCGGCTTCGGTATCCACGGCACCGGCCGGCCAATTGACGCCGCCACCCGCGCCGGGGAGCCCGAGGGTCCCGAGATTGACGCCCGGCTCAATCAAGGTCGGCGGAGTATAGAGGGGCCCGAGCCGGTATTGCTCCACGATCCGCAGCGCCTCGGCCCGAAGCTCCGGCGTGAAGTCGATCAGGTCGTCCTCGGCGACGCCCTGACGCTCGAACGCAGGCGGCCTGGTGGGAAAGGGCTGTGTAGGAGACGCCCGCTCGCCCGGAACGTCCGACGGAAGCGCGGCTCGCTCCTCGATCGGCCACACGGGTTCGCCTGTCTCGCGGTTGAGGACGTACGCAAACCCCTGCTTCGAGAGTTGCACCAGCGCCTTGATCGGGACGCCGTCGACCTCGATGTCCACGAGGATGGGAGCGGTAGGGATGTCGTAGTCCCAGAGTTCGTGATGGGTGAGCTGAAAATGCCACACCCGCTCGCCGGTCTCCGCGTCCAGCGCCAGCACCGAGTTGCCGAAAAGGTTGTCCCCGGGCCGGTAGCCGCCGAAATAGTCGTTCGTGGGAGTTTCGGTAGCCACGTAGAACAGGCCGAGCTCCGCGTCCGCCGTCACGGGAGCCCAATGCCCGACGTTCCCCGTGTACTTCCAGGAGGCATCGAGAAGCTCCGGATGCTCCTGCACCCAATCGTGGGTACCGGTCGGGACGTTCCAGAGGGCCTCGTCCGCCTTCAGCCAGGTGTCGACGCCGAACTCTCCCTCCTTCGGGACCGTGTTGAAGCGCCAGAGCATCCGACCGGAGCGGGTGTCGTAGGCCACGACGTCGCCGGGCATGTTCATGGGCCAGACCTCGTTGGGAGAGGCCCGGGTGGGAACGCTGCCGGTATGCATCGAGATCGAGGCCACGAGCACGTTTCCGAGAATCGACGGCGGTGACGTATTGGCCACCCGACCCGCTATCTCCGCGGCCGGCCGCTCGCTCCAGCGCAGGTCGTCCATCATGTCCACCACGCCGGCCGCACCGAAATCCCCCACGAGATTCCCCGTCCGGGCGTCCAGAGCCACCAACTGATAGCTCGGCGTCACCACGAAGATGCGCTCGTCCCCTGTCCCATCGGTCCAGTAGGTCACGCCGCGCCCGGCGCTCCGCGCAACGGGCTCGATGATGTCGCCCCACCTGCGTTCGTTGTCGCCGGGGCGCCAGTTCCAGAGGGACTCACCGGTAGCGGCATCGAGGGCAATCACGCTGCGTTGGTTACCGATGGTCGTATAGAGGACTCCGTTGATCACGATGGGACTGATCTGCGTCCGGCCGGACGGCGGGGGCGAGCCCTGGTCTCGGGCACTCCATCGCCAAGCCACCGCCAAGTCTCCGACGTTGCCGGAATGAATCTCGTCGAGCGGTGAATAGCGGGTGGCGCCCGCGTCCGCCCCGAACACACCCCATTCCCCATCGGCGGCACCGGTCTGAGCGCTCACGGCAACTGTTCCCAGACACGCGACGGCCGCAACCGCGGCGCAACGGATCAGCGGGTGCCGACCGGAAAGCGTTTTCCACATGGCTGTTGACACTCCTCCTCAGCGACGCGACCGTCGCCCGGTTGGCGGGAGCTTGCACGATCCATTTCGGAACGTCAAGACGGCGCCAGCGAGGACGTCGATGAGCACGTCGAGGTCGTCGGTGAACCAGGGGCGCCCCGCGTCGGACATCGCGGCGGCTCAGCCCCGTCGGGGACGGGTCGACGGGGGCGCCTCGATGTGGAACTCGAGATCGCGGAGGGCGGCGTCGAAGATGCCGGGCCAGCCGCGGTTCGCGGCGGGGCTCGCGGGGCTGGGGTGGGGCGCGGCCCCGCATCGCGCGTTCGCGGCGGCGGCGATGGGGGCGGCGCGGTTGGCCGCGAACCGGCCGATGCCGACGACGAGGGTGCAGCGGAGGTGCGCCACCACCGCGGCGAGCGCGTCGTCGCAAGCCGCGAACAGCGGATCGCGCTCGGACCGGGGGAGCGTGTCGGGGGTGAGGTTGCGCCCGGTCGGGCCGACGAAGCAGAGCGGGCAGTAGTTCCACACGAAGGCGCGCCGGAAGAATCGTTCCGGCGTGCCGAAACGCGCGCGCGCCCAGCCCCAGAAGCGCGCGCCGCTCACTTCGCCGCGTCCGATGTCGAAGCCGCGCACCGGGCGCTTCGGATGCTCGCGGGCGGGCCGCTCGACCGGAGCCTCGATCTCGAGCCAGTCCCGGACCATCGCGGTGTCGCCGAACGGCACGCCGTTCTGGACCATCCCGAACGGACCCGGATTCATCCCGACGAACAGGACCTCCCGCGGCTCGACGCCGTACCGTTCCAGGTAGAGCCGGTGCGGCGCCCGGGCATAGTCGAGCGGCGCGTACACGCAGGCCACCGGCGGCGCGAAGCGCAGGCTTCGGGTGCGCTCGCGGAGCCGCTCGGCAATCGACACCAGCCCGAACCCGGATGCGGTGCGGCGCGTCATGGTTGTGACATCAGCCCGACCGCGACATAGTACGCCCCTGGTGTCGGTGGCCCTGCTGCAAGAAAGCGGCCCCCGGCGCCGTCCCCGGGCGCCAGAACCCGGATGATACCGGAGTCGATCATGAACGTGGTCTATCACTACCCGGCCGGACCGGGTCTGACGCGCCGGTTCGCGGCCCTCGACGGCCAGGGACTCTCGGTCTTCGTCTGCGAGCCTGCGGACCGGGACCGGTTTCGCGTGCTGCTGCCCGACACCGAGGTGATATGGCACCTCCTGGTGCAGTTGACGGCGGAGATCATCGAGTCGGCCCCCCGGCTCCGTCTCATTCAGAAGATCGGCGTCGGCGTGAACACGATCGACCTCGAGGCGGCGCGGCGAGGCGGCATCGCGGTCTGCAACATGCCTGGAACGAATGCCCAGGCCGTCGCCGAAATGACCCTGCTGCTCATGCTGAGCACGCTGCGCCGCGCCACCCGGCTCGACAGCGCCGCGCGCACCGGCTGGGACCTGCCCCCGGTGTTCCAGGACCACTGCGGCGAGGTGTGCGGACGCACCGTCGGGCTGGTGGGATACGGAGGCGTGCCGCGCCGCCTCGCGCCGATGTTGCACGCCATGGGGGCCCGGGTCCTGTACGCCAGCCGGAGTGCGAAGACCGACGCGGTGGGCGAGCGCGCATCGCTCGAAGCCCTGCTGCGGGCGAGCGACATCGTGTCGCTCCACGTGCCGCTCGAGCCGGAGACCGCGCAGATCATCGATGCCGGCGCGATCGCCCGCATGAAACCGGGCGCCATCCTCATCAACACCGCGCGCGGCGCTCTGGTCGACGAAGTGGCGCTCGTCGCGGCGTTGCGGGCGGGCCGCCTCGGCGGGGCGGGGCTGGACGTCTTCGAGATCGAGCCGGCGGTTTCCGACAATCCGCTCTTCGCTCTCGACAACGTCGTCTGCAGCCCCCACGTCGCGTGGCTGACGCGGGAAACGCTGGAACGGTGCCTCGCCGTCGCGGTGGAGAACTGCCGGCGGCTCGAGGCCGGCGAAGATCTGCTGCACCGCGTCGCGTAGCTGCCAGGACCACCCCGGAAAAACGTCGCCGGGCGGCTCCGCTTCCCGCCCAACCAACCCTCCGGGCGTCTGCGACGTTCTACGGTGCGGACTCCCAGGGGACCGTGTAGACGCGGTCGACGTCGACCGGCGCGGCGGGGAGCGCATCCCCGGCAGGGGCGCGGTGAAGCGGGGCGGTGGACGCGGGTTCCGGTCGTCAGTCGGCCTGCTGGGGTACCATGGGAGCGGCGGTGGACGACCCCGATTCCGAAGGCCGGCGCCGACAACCATCATCCCCGGATAGCACCATGAGAACAGTCACGTCTCGGGTCGGCGGCGTCGCGTGACTGCGGCCTTCGTCCCCGATGTTCGCCGGGCCGCCACCCGATTGACGGCAATGATCCGGGCCGGATGGGCCCCGTCGGTCCTGATGGCCGCGGTCCTGGGCCTCGCGGCGACGGCATCGGCGCAGCCGGTGGCCGGCGAGCCGGCCGAACCGGCCGCGGTCGCGGTCGCGCCGGGGATCGTCATCGACGGCCCTCCCCCGCCGGTGCCGCCGGCGATGATCACGCGGGAGGGCGGGCAGGCCACGATGCGCGCCATCCGGCTGCTGGCGGGAATTCGCGTCGACGGACAGCTCGACGAGCCGGTCTACGACGCGGTGCCCCCGGTGTCCGACTTCATTCAGCAGCTTCCCGACGAAGGCGCCCCCGCCACCGAACGCACCGAGGCCTGGGTGATGTTCGACGACGAGAACTTCTATGTCGCCGGCCGGTGCTGGGACAGCGCGCCGCCGAACGAATGGACGGCGACCGAGATGCGCCGCGATTCGTTCAACATGCTGAACAACGACCTGTTCGGCTTCCTCATCGATACGTTCTACGACCGGCGCAACGCGCTTCTCTTCTACGCGAACCCGGCCGGCGGGTTCGTGGATCAGGCGCTGACCAACGAAGGCAATCCGAACCGCGACTGGAACCCGGTGTGGGACGTCAAGACGGGGCGCTTCGACGGCGGCTGGACCATCGAGATGGTCGTGCCGTTCAAGTCGCTGCGCTACCGGCCGGAGCGCGATCAGGTGTGGGGGATTCAGATCCGCCGCACCGTGATCCGCAAGAACGAGTGGGCCTACCTGACCCTGATTCCAATCTCCGCGGCCGGGTTCGGCGGGCGCGGGGGCGTCTTCCGGGTGTCGGCGGCGGGCACCCTGGTCGGGCTCGAGACCCCGCCCGCCGGCAACCAGCTCGAGATCAAGCCGTACGCCATCGGCGGCGTCACCACCGACTTGAACGCCTCGCCCGCGAAGCGGGGGGAAGGCCACGGCGGGCTCGGCATCGACCTGAAGTACGGCGTCACCCGGAATCTGACCGCCGACTTCACCGTCAACACCGACTTCGCGCAGGTCGAGGTGGACGAGCAGCAGGTGAACCTGACCCGGTTCAACCTGTTCTTCCCCGAGAAACGGGAGTTCTTTCTCGAAGGACGCGGCATCTTCGAGTTCGCGCGCGGGAGCTTCCGGACCGCCCGCAGTCTGAGGCAGGGCAGCGTGCGCGGCGGGGGCGACGCGCCGACCATCTTCTACAGCCGCCGCATCGGGCTGTTGGGCAACCAGGTGGTCCCGATTCTCGGCGGCGGACGCCTGACCGGCAAGGTCGGCGCATTCGACGTGGGGGCCCTGAACATCCAGACCAACGGGACGACCTCGCCGACCGACGAGACGGTCTCCGGCGTGCCCGGTACCAACTTCACGGTGCTGCGCGTGAAGCGCGACCTCCTGCGGCGCAGCAGCGTCGGCGCCATGCTGACGAACCGGTCGGTCTCACTCGCCGGCGGCGGCTCGAACCAGGCCTACGGGGCCGACGCCAACTTCTCGTTCTTCGACAGCGTCAACTTCCTCGGCTACTACGCCAGGACCCGCACCACCGGGGTGAGGGGCCGCGACGCGAGCTATCAGGCGCGGTTCGACTACGGCGCCGACCGCTACGGCTTCGAGCTCGATCACCTGGTGGTCGAGGACAACTTCCGCCCCGAGACCGGGTTCGTCCGGCGCGACAACTTCCGGCGCACGTCGGTCTCGGGCCGCTTCAGTCCGCGGCCGCGGTCCATCGAATCGATCCGTCAGTTCGTCCTCGAGGCCAGCCTCGACTACTTCCTGACCGCCGACAAGGGATGGCTCGAAACCCGCCAGAACCAGGTCGCGGTGCAGACCGAGCTGGAGAACAGCGACCAGTTCGGGGTGCGGTTCAGCGACAGCTACGAGCTGCTGCAGCGGCCATTCAGGCCGCTGGGCGGGAACGTGACCATTCCGGTCGGCGACTACGGCTTCACCGACATGCGTCTGACCTATGCGCTCGGACCGCAACGGCTGCTCAACGGGCGGGTGGAGGTGGCGACCGGCGGCTACTTCGACGGCCGCCTCACGTCGGTCGACCTCAGCCGCGGGCGCGTCGACCTGTCGCCGCGGCTGTCGGTCGAGCCCAGCGTCTCGTTCAACTGGCTGGATCTGCCGGGCGGGTCGTTCCGCACCGACCTGGTGCGCGGGCGCCTGAACTACACGTTCTCGCCCCGGATGTTCGTCAGCGGCCTCTTCCAGTACAACTCCACGAACCGGACCCTCGGCACCAACCTCCGGATGCGGTGGGAGTACTCCCCCGGCAGCGAGCTCTTCGTCGTCTACACCGAGGAGCAGGAAGTCGATCTGCTGCGTCCCGACCGCTACGCCGAGCTCCGCAACCGGGGGTTCGTCGTCAAGGTCACCCGGCTGTTCCGGTAGTCGACTCGCGGCCGTGCGCCGCCAGCCCGGAGGGGTCGCCTTGCGGCTCTAGGGGGATACGGTCTGCGCGTCCACCATGGTGACCTCCGCGACGAGCGGCGTGGTCGGCGGCAGCGAGCCGAATGCCCCGGCCGCGTACGCGGGGGGAATGATGAGTTGGCGCACGCCGCCGATCCGCATGCCGACGATCCCCTGGTCGAAGGCGGGAATGACCTGGTTCGCCCCGAGGAAGAACGTGTAGTCGCTGCGGGATTCGACCTCCTGGCCCTTGTTGTCGGCCTGCTCCGAATCGTAGGCCCAGACAACGTAGTCGATCACGACCCGGTCTCCGGCGGCCGCCTCGCGCCCGGTCCCGATCTCGAGCTCGTACACCTGCAGAAAGAGGACCTCGGACGGAATCACCGGATTCGAGGTGCATCCGGTCACCCCCAGCACCGGCAGCGCCAGTGCGCCGATCATGGCCGCGCCCCACCGAATCGTCGTGCCCATTTCGCTGCCGTCCCCCTTCGCCGCCGCGCGCCCCGAGACCCTGCGCGACCTTACGGTCGCGTGGGAAGTTTCGCTGGCGCGAAACTTCTACGGCGCAGGCTCCTGGTCCTCACGATTGTCCCATGGCCGGCGGGGCCGGCGCGACCCCGGCCGGCCACCGGTGGTAAGCTGGCCCGGTGCCGACCCGTTTCCGGACCGCCGCACCGGTGCTGTCGGGCGCAACCCTCATCGCCCTCTGGGCGGGGACGGCGGTTGGCGCAGGCGCCCCGCAGGACGACCGGGACGACGACGGGCCGGGTCCCCCGCCGCTCTATCAGGCGCTGCGGGAGTCGGAGGTCTCGCACGCCGGCGACATTCGCGATGGCCGCCTCCGGGTGGATCGGTTCGAGCTGCACCTGACGGAGGGACGCCTGTACCTGGCCCCGGAGATCGGCGGCGGGGTCTCCACCGCGGTCTTCGTCGGCGACGGCCGGCTGCGCGCCTATCCCCCCGATGCGGTCGAGCACCACCAGCTCGAGCGATTCTCGGACGAGCATCGTCTCGATGAAGACTTCGACCGGCTGGTCCTGTGGAGCAGCGACGACACGGCCGAACGGCTTCGCGCGCTCGCCGCCCCCGGCCGCGAGCGCCGGCGCGACACCGAACGCGCCAACCGGCTGCTCAAGGACCGGCGGCGACGGCTCCTGGAACAACAGCGCATCAACCCCGACAGCCGGATTCTCCACGACCTGTGGCGGCGGGAGACGGGAACGCTGCCGCCCGGACGCGCCTATCGGCTCGTCGAGATCGACAGCAAGGACCACGGCTGGCTGACCCTCCTGGTCGAACCCCACGAACCGGAGGAGGTGGCCCTGTACCGCTACGAGCACCGGCGCCGGGTGGCCGACACCTGGATGCGATTCGAGACGCTGACCGATTACCAGCCCGAGTACGCGGACCGCGCCCTCGACCGGTTCGCGGTCGACCCGGACACCCTGGACGACGACGAGGCGACCGGCGCGGCCCTGGGACTGCCGCTGCGGCCCGTCGACCCCGACCGGGAGGGCTGGACGCCGCGGGCGGAGGTGCCGCGCACCGAGGTGGATCTGGCCCTGGACGGGGACGGCGACGCCCGCGGGACCGCGGCCCTCCTGATCGAGCCACTCGAGCCGATGCGGGGGGTCCGGCTGCAGATCAGCGCGACCCTCGAGGTCACCGACGCGCGGTGGCATGCCGACCCGACCGAGCGTCTGGCGGCGGCGAGCC
This sequence comes from Vicinamibacterales bacterium, assembly GCA_965206705.1. Classification (GTDB taxonomy): domain Bacteria; phylum Acidobacteriota; class Vicinamibacteria; order Vicinamibacterales; family UBA8438; genus JAJEEA01. The sequence continues at coordinate 1,797,889 of CBDBKJ010000006.1, forward strand.
TGCTCGCCACGGACGCCGCCGACCCCGACTTCGACCCCGAGAACCCCACCGGCCTGACCGGCGAGCCGCTGCCTTTCGCGCAGGAGCATCACGAGAGAACCTTCGAGGACAACCGATTCGAGCCGTGGGTCACGGTGGCGCTGCCCCGGAACGTCCCGGCCGGCGAACCGTTCATCCTCGAGCTGGCCTACGAGGGAGCGCTCGTCGAACGGTTGCGGCAGACCCGGGACTTCGTGCTCCTCGACACCCTGGACTGGCGGCCGCAGCACGCGGACAACCGCATCAGCCGCATCGAGACGACCTTCCGGGTGCCCGAGCGGTATCGCATCGCCAGCGGCGGGACCCTGGTCGACGAGCGGGTGGAGGACGACACCCGCATCCAGCGCTGGGCGACCACCGGACCGGTCGGCAGCATGGCGTTCCACTACGGGGAGTTCGAGGTCACCGCGGTCGAGCGATCCGCGGCCCCGGCCATCTCGATCTACGCCGACGACAACCACCTCGGGCTGGCCCCGGGCAACCGGGAGAAGACGATTGCCGACATCACCGGCGCCATCGAGCTCTTCGCCGACTACTTCGGACCGTTCCCCCACCCGTCCCTGCTCGTCACCGAGACCGAGACCCTGAGCGGGCAGGCCTTTCCCGGCCTCCTGTTCCTGTCGTATCAGGCCTTCGGAAACATGCACACGGGCGAGGCGGAGCTGTTCCGGGCCCACGAGGTGGCGCACCAGTGGTGGGGAGCCGGGGTCGACTGGTGGCGGGACTACCGCGATCAGTGGATGGCGGAGGGCTTCTCCCAATACGCGGCGGCCCTCTACGCCTTGTACGGCCTGGACGAGCCCGACCAGTTCGAGGCGATGATCGAAGCTTGGCGTCTCGACGTGCTCGGAGAAGGGCAAGCCGGCCAGGGTATCGGACTCCGGAATTACGGCCATCGCCCGGAGGCGCTGCGGTGGAGCGACGGGCACGAGGCGGGCGCGCTGGCCCTCGGATACCGGCTGGTCTCCACCGAGCCGAGGTTCGACGCGGGCATCGACCACCGCATCCTGATCTACGAGAAGGGCGCCTACGTCCTGCACATGCTGCGGTCGATGCTGCTCGACTGGGAGACCGGCGACGACACGCGATTCAGAGAGCTGATGCGCGGCTACGCCGTCGGCTACCTCGGGCGGGTCATGTCGACGCGCTCGTTCGAAGACGCGGTGACCGCGGCGTTCGGCGAACCGATGGGGTGGTTCTTCGATCAATGGGTGTACGGCGTCGACGTCCCGACCTACCGGGTGGACCTCAACGTCAGCCCGGTGGTGGACCAGCCGGCGCCGTTCGTGCTCCACGGCCGAATCCGGCAGGAGGACGTGCCGGACGGGTTCAGGATGCCGGTGCCGATCCGGTTGACCTTCGACGACCGTCCGCCCGTCGTCCGGCACGTCCTCGTCGACGCCCCCGAGGTCTCCGTCGAGCTGCCGTTGCCGGCCCGTCCCGACGGCATCGAGTTCAACGCCGGCCACGCCGTGCTGGCCCGCGTGCGCTGACCCCGCGCCGCGAGGTGTTGACAACCGACAGTGGCCGGCCGACAATCATTCGATCGAGTCCGACATGCGCGACGTGCAGGCCGCCAAGGCCTTCGTTGACAAGCACCGACGGCGGCGCCAGAGCAACAAGGTGCTCTATGGCCACCCGTCTCCCGTGCATTGGACCGAGCAGAACGTCCCCATGGACGCGGTGCTTCGGACCCGGGAGCGGACGAACCGGGCGATTCCCAAGCGCATCAACCTGTACGTCGGCACGCCGTACTGCCTGCCTACCGACCCCGACCGGTGCGGGTTCTGCCTCTTCCCGACCGAGATCTACACCGGCCAACGGCAGCTCGAAGAGTATCTGGAGCATCTCGAGCGCGAAGGGGACCTGTTTCGCGACCATTTCGCCGGGGCCGAACTGGCCAGCATCTACTTCGGCGGCGGGACGTCCAACCTCTACAAGCCCCATCAGTACGCGCGGCTGATGGAGATCGTGGGCGGCGTCTTCGACATCCCCCCCGACATCGAGATCACCCTCGAGGGCATTCCGCAGACCTTCAGCCACGACAAGCTGCTCGCGATGAAGCAGAGCGGCATGACCCGCATCAGCATGGGCGTGCAGCAGCTCGACGACGAGCTGATCAAGGCAAGTGGTCGGAAGCAGCGGGCCGACCAGGTGTTCCGAACCCTGGAATCCTGCGAGCAGCTCGAGCTGCCGGCCAGCATCGACCTGATCTTCGGCTGGCCCAACCAGACGATCGAGCAGATGGCTCGCGACCTGGAGACGATCGCCGCGACCGGGGTCGCGCACATCACCCACTATGAGCTCAACCTCGCCGGCCGCACCGACTTCGCCCGCAACCGCCGGGGCGAGCTGCCGTCGACCGAAGGCAATCTCGAGATGTACCGGGTCGGCAAGTCCGTGCTCGAAGCCTGCGGCTATACGCAGGTGACCCCGTACGACTTCGAACGGCGGGACTCGCCGGTGCCCAGCGCGTACCTGTACGAAGAGCTCTTCCGCAAACCGTTCGCGTCGAGCCGGACCGGCCCCATCGGATTCGACGCCTGGGGCTGGGGCTATGCCGGCATCTCGTTCTTCTTCGGCACCCCGCAGTCACCGGGGTGGGCGTTCATGAATCACGTGCGGGTGGACGAGTACTTCCGGTGCATCCGCGAGCAGCGCTATCCGGTCATGCGAGGGTTCCACTACACGCCCGCGGACCTGCGGCTGCATCTGCTCTTCCAGGAGCTGCAGGGGCTTGCCGTCGACCGGTCGGCCTATCGGGACCTGCTGGGTCGGGACGTGGTCGAGGAGCACGCGGTGGTGTGGCGGGCGCTGGACGAGATCGGGTGGGCCACGGTCTCCGACGACGCCGTGCGGGTGCACGACGATGGCGTCTTCTACCTGCCCGTCATCCAGAACATGCTGGCCCACGACCGGCTCGCAGAGATGCGCCGGCACCGGCCGGCGCCCGCCACCGCCCCTGCACCAGCCACCGAATCGGCGGCCGGTGCGTCGGCGCACGCCTGATACCGCCCCGCGGTTCCAACGGCTGCTTTCCGGGTTTACGGCGTCAGGCTCTCCAAGCGCAGCAACCGGACGACGGGCTCGGCGGCGGCGCGCGAGGCGGCCAGATCCACCTCGAGTTCCGCCACCCAGTCGTTGTGCCCCTCGGCGTCCACCAGCATCTGTTCCACCCGCCACACCGCGCCGTCGTCCGACGGCCGGGTGTGCGTGTGCCGCCGGTTGCGGCCCTCGGGATCGAGGCGCAAGCCGCCGTTCTCCGCCGCGAACGCCTCGCGCGCCCGCGCAAGCCGCTCGGCCGTCCACGCCTGTCCGGCCCCGTCGAGCGCGGTGTCGAGGGCCTCGAGCGCGGCCTCGTCGTCGCCGGTCGACCAGGCGCGCAACAGGGCGAACGCGCGCGTGCGGATCGCGGCGGTGAAGGCGCGCGCGTCGCGCGTCACGTCGACCGGCTCGTCGCGGCCGGGGACGGCCGGTTCCGGCGCGCCCAGAGGCTGGAAGTCGGGATCGCGCATCCGCTCCCATTCTTCGAGCAGGCTCGAATCGACCCGGCGCACGAGGTCCCGGAGATAGAGCTCCATCTCCACCACCTCGTCGGTCTTCATGCCGTCGGGCACCGTCTGCCGGAGCACCTTGTAGACGCTCGAGAGGTGCCGCAGCAGCAGCCCCTCCATGCGTTCGAGGCCGTACTCCCGGACGTAGTCGGCGAACGAGAGATAGGTCTCGAACATCTCGCGCGCGATCGACTTGGGCCGCACGTTCTCCTCGCCGACCCACGGGTGCCGGTCGGCGAAGTCGTTGAACGTCGCGTAGACGAAGTCGGCGAGCGGCTTCGGGTGCTCGAGCTTCTCGAGCTTCGCCATGCGCTCCTCGTATTCCAGGCCGGCCGCCTTCATCTCGGCCACCGCCTCGTCCTTCAGCTTGGCGAGCTGACGGCGCAGGATGGCGGCCGGGTTCTCGAGGATGCTCTCCACGAGCGTGAGCAGATCGAGCGTCCGGGTCTCGGCGTCGGGGTCGAGCAACGGAATCGTGTCGATGAGGTAGAGCGACAGCGTCTGGTCCATCGAGAAGTCGTCCTGGAGCTCGACGTTCACCCGCAGCCGCGAGCCGTCGGGGGTGCGGGGCACGAGCTCGACGACCCCGCGCCCCACCAGCGCCCGGAAGAGCTGCCAGCCGCGCCGGCGGTGCGCCCGCTTCGCGGCGTCGGGCTCGTGGCTGTCGCGCACGAGCCGGCGCATCGCCGCGCAGCCGTCGCCGCGGCGCGACAGCACGTTGAGCAGCATGCCGTGCGAGACCGCGAAGCGCGACCTGAGCCGTTCCGGGCGGGCGCGGACGAGCCGTTCGAACGTCTGCCCGTCCCAGGGCGCGAAGTTGCCGCGCGGCGGCTGGCGCCGGACGAACTTCTTGCCGGTCTTCGCCTTCTCGGCCAGCCGCCGGTTCTCGATGACGTGCTCGGGGGCCTGGGCCACGACCCAGCCGCGCTCGTCGAAGCCCTTGCGCCCGGCGCGACCCGCGATCTGGTGGAAGTCGCGGGCCGAGAGCACCGCCGTCTTCTCGCCGTCGTACTTCGAGAGGCGGCTGAAGAGCACGGTGCGGATCGGCACGTTGACGCCGACCCCTAGCGTGTCGGTGCCGCAGACGACCTTGAGCAGGCCCCGCTGGGCGAGCTGCTCTGCGAGCACGCGGTAGCGGGGCAGCAGGCCCGCGTGGTGGATGCCGATCCCGTGCTTCAGCCAGGTGCGGACGCGGGGACCGTAGGGCGTCGAGAAACGCACGCCCTCGATGGCCGCGGCCAGGGCCTGTTTCTCGGGGCGCGTGGCGATCTTCAGGCTCGTGAAGCTCTGGGCGCTCGCGGCGGCGTCCTTCTGCGTGAAGTGAACCACGTAGACGGGGACCCGGTCCGCCTCGACCAGCCGCTCCACCGCCTGCGCGAGCGGCTCCTCGGAGTAGGCGTACTCCAGCGGCACCGGCCGCTCGCTCGAGGTGACGGTCACCGTCGGCCGGCCGGTGCGCCGTGTGAGCTCCTGCTCGAAGAACGTCACGTCGCCGAGGGTCGCCGACATCAGCAGGAAACGCGTCCGCGCCAGGGTCAGCAGCGGCGCCTGCCAGGCCACGCCGCGGTCCCGGTCGGCATACCAGTGGAACTCGTCCATCACCACGTCGTCCACCGCCGCCTGCTCCCCTTCGCGGAGCGCGATGTTGGCCAGGATCTCGGCCGTGCAGCACAGCAGTGGGGCGTCGCGGTTGACGGTGGCGTCGCCGGTGGCGAGCCCCACGTTGTCGGGTCCGAACTCGCGGCACAGGGCCATCCACTTCTCGTTGACCAGCGCCTTGATGGGGCAGGTGTAGACCGAGCGCCGGCCGCGGGCGAGCGACGCGAAGTGCAGCGCGAACGCGGCCAGCGACTTGCCCGAGCCGGTCGGCGTGTTCAGGATGACGTGGTGGTCCTCGAGCAGGGCCAGAATCGCCTCCTCCTGGGCGGGATAGAGGGTCAGGCCCAGGCGGTCGACGTAGTCGAGAAAGCGGTCCAGCAGATCGTCGCTGGTCGCCTCGCCGGACGGCAGCAGGTCGAACAGGGGCGCGGTCATGCCGGAGATTGTCGCGCCATCGCGTCCGTCAGCGCCAGCGGCGTCGGTCGACGAGCTGCAGATCCTGCTCAGCGACCCCGACCGGCTCGCCGTGGGAGGGGCAGGGCGCGGCCGCGGCCCGAGCGCCGGCGCCCGCGAACCGGGTGGAGGCACGAGCCCACGCAGGTCGACGGCGCGGCCCGCCCGCCTCGATGGCGATGACCATGAACTTCGGCCTGCGATCACCCTGAGAGAGAATCACGGGAACGACGGGCCGCCCCTGTCTAAAAAGAGCGGGTTGGAACGCGTCACCTCTCCACCGGACCTACCGGTGCCGGAGCGCGGCCATCGGATCGACGCGCGCCGCTCGATGCGCGGGGACGAACCCCGCCGCCAACGCCACGGCGGCCAGGGCCAGCACCGCGGCGGCGGCGACGGAGGGCGGCAGCCCTTCGACTTCGTAGAGCATCGACTGCGCGGCGCTCGCAAGGCCGAGCGCGGCGACGAGGCCGAGCGCACCGCCCGCGAGGGTCATCCGCCCGACCTGGCCGAGGACCATGGCGCGCAGCCGCGCGGCGTCCGCGCCGAGGGCCATGCGCAGGCCGATCTCGCGCGTGCGCTGCGCCACCGCGTAGGCGAGTACGCCGTAGAGCCCTATCGCCGCCAGCAGCGTCGCGAGCCCGGCGAAGGCGGCGGACAGCATCGTGATCATCCGGTCGAGAAAGACGTGCTCGCGGACCTGCTGCGGCAACGTCTTGAGGTCGGTCACCGGCAGGTTCGGGTCCAGACCGGCCATCAGCGTGGGTACGGTCCGCAGGAGGCTCTCGGGCGGCAGCGCGGTTCGTGCATAGAACGTCAGCGTCCCGAGACCCTCCTCCTGACGCGTCGGGACGTAGAGGAGCGGCGGGTCGGGGTCCTTGACGGCGTAGCGCGTGTCGCCGACCAATCCGACTATCTCCATGTCGAGCTCGGCGTCGAGCCCGCCCCGCCCCACCCGCGCTCCCACCGCGTCCCGCCCGAGCTCGAACTTGCGGGCGAACGCCTCGTTGACGACCGCGACCCCCGGCGCTCCGGAAGCGTTCGAGTCCGTGAACGTTCGACCCGCCAGCACGGGGATCCCGAGGGTCTCGAAATAGCCGGTAGCAACGGGGTTGAATCGCGTATACCGATCCGTCTCCGCCGTCGCCTCGAACCCCTCGACCATGACGCTCTGGCCCCAGCCACCCCCCGCGAACACCGCGACCGATGCCGCGGTGACGCCGGTGACGCCCGGCTGCACCGCCAGCGTGTCCTCGACCCGCTCGAACAACGCCCGGGTCCGCCACGGTTCGTAGCCGCTGAGCACCGGAGAGAGGCGGAAGGTGACGACGTGATCGGTCCGGATGCCGAGGTCGACGCGGCTCACGTTGCCCAGGCTCCGGATGAAGAGCCCGGCCGCCACCAGCAGGGTCATCGCCAGCGCTATCTGCGCGACCACCAGCCCGTCGCGGAAGCGGGCGGCCGAGCGGCCGCCCGCCGGCTGGCCGGCACCGTCCTTGAGTGCCGTCACCAGCTCCGCACGCGTTGTGCGGAGGGCCGGGAAGATTCCGAAGAGCATGCCGGTCCCGAGCGACACCGCGCCCGCGAACAGCACCACGACCGGGTCGAGGGTCAGTCGAACGACGCCCACTGCTTCCGGCGGCAGGAACGACCCGATGATGTCGAGCGTCCATTGGGCGAAGACCAGCCCCGCCGCGCCACCGAGGAGCGCGAGGAGACAGGACTCCGTCAGCAGTTGGGTCAGGAGGTGCCGCCGCGTGGCACCCAGGGACAGCCGCACCGCCGTCGCGCCTCCCGGCCAGCTCGACCCGCCAGAACTCATGGCTGAGGACCGCGATCGGATGGCCGCCGATGGGCGCGTCGACCTCGGGACCGAACAGCCGCCCGGCCGCGGGCAAGAGGCCCAGCGCCGGGAAAGTACGACCCGGAGACCTGCACGCCCTGGCCGTTGACCGTCCGCGCGCCGCAGGCAACATTGATGGCGAACGCGCGGTGGGCGGCCAAGTGGGTGAAGACCGTTTGTTCCCGCTCCAGGTCACGGAACATCGGGTAGCTGAAGACCTCGTCGCACCCGCCGGCGCTGTTGCAGCTGGCCGGCCCCGGCTTGGGTCCCGCGGCCTCGAGGTTGACAAGCCGTTCAGGCGCGACGACCGGCAGCGGACGCAGCAATATCTGGCTGAAGACGGAGAAGATCGCAGCGTTCGATCCAATGCCCAGGGCCAGCGACAGGACCGCCACGGTGGCGACGACCGGCGACTTGAGCAGCATGCGCAGCGGTCCTCCGTGCAGGCTTCGAGGTGAAACCGTACCTCCTCATCGAGCGCGTCCTCGAAACCCCGCCGGCGGATCCATGCCGTCAAGAACGAGCGCAGGCGCGAGAACATCGCGTCACCCCCTTTCCTCCGGACCCGACTAACGGTGCCGCAGCGCCTCCATCGGGTCGACGCGCGCTGCTCGATGGGCCGGGATGAACCCCGCCGCCAACGCCACGGCGGCCAGGGCCAGCACCGCGGCGGCGACGACGGAGGGCGGCAGGCCTTCGACTTCGTAGAGCATCGACTGGGCGGCGCGCGCGAGGCCAAGCGCGGCGACGAGGCCGAGCGCGCCGCCCGCGAGGGCCATCCGCCCGACCTGGCCGAGCACCACGGCGCGCAGCCGCGCGGCGTCTGCGCCGAGCGCCATGCGCAGGCCGATCTCGCGCGTGCGCTGCGCCACCGCGTAGGCGAGTACGCCGTAGAGCCCTATCGCCGCCAGCAGCGTCGCGAGCCCGGCGAAGGCGGCGGACAGCGTCGTCATTGCACTGTCCGCGAAACCGGTTTCCCGCACCTGCCGCGGCAGGGTCTTGAGGGCGGTCACCGGCAGGTTCGGATCGAGCTCAACCACCAGCGCGGGGATGGTGCGAAGCAAGCCGTCCGTCGGAAGGGTGCTCCGGGCATAGAACGCAAGAGACCCGATCGTTTCCCCCTGTCGATACGGGGCATACATGAGCGGCGCGGCGGGGTTCTTGGGGTTGTCGTAGCGGGTGTCCGCGACGAGCCCGACGATCTCGGTATCCAGCGCGGCGTCGAGCCCTCCGCGGCCGAGGCGCCTGCCCACGGGGTCGCGCCCGAGACCGAACTTGCGCGCGAACGCCTCGTTGACGACCGCGACCGGCGGCGCCCCGCGCACGTCCGACCTCGACGACTTCCGGCGGCAGGAGCGCGCCGATGAAGCGCAGCGTCCACTGCGCCACGAGCAGGCCGGCCGCGCCGCCGAGGACCGCCAGGAGGCACGACTCGGTGAGCAGTTGCGCCAGCAGGTGCCGCCGCGACGCGCCGGCCGCGAGTCGCACCGCCATCTCGGATGTGCGCGCGGCCGAGCGGGCGAGCAGCAGGTTCGCGATATTGGCGCACGCGATCAGGAGAACGACGGCGGTGACGACGAGCAGCAGGAACAGGGCGGGGCCGGCCATTTCGTGCAGGCCGCTCTGTCCTCGGCGTCCGTCCTCGATCGGCAGCGTCCTCGCGACGAATCGCGCCCGGGTATCGTCGCTCGTGCCCACCAGCAGCGGCGCCTCCGCCTCGGTGAGGATGCTGCGGTACAGCGGCTCCATCGCCGCGCGCGCCTGGTCCCGCGAGACCTCCGGCGCGAGGCGCGCGAAGAGGTACAGCCAGTACCGTCGGCGGTCCTCGAAGCGGTCCGCGGCGGCGCCGGGGGAGAGCCTGCCGTGCATCGTGATCGGCACGAACACCTTGGTGGGCATGTTGAACGTCGTGCCTCGGAATCCGGCCGGAGCCACGCCGACGATGGTCAGCGGCTGGCCGTTGACGATGAGAGCTTCCCCCAGCACGTCGCGCGTCCCCCCCAGATCGGACTGCCAGAACTCGTGGCTGAGCACGACGACCGGGTGCCCGCCGATGGGCGCGTCGACCTCCGGACCGAACAGCCGTCCGGCCGCGGGCACGAGGCCGAGGGTCGGGAAGTACGACCCGGAGACCTGCATTCCCTGGATGCTGACCGTCTGCCCACGGTACGCCACGTTGGCGCCGAAGCCGCGGTGCGCGACGACATCGGTGAAGACCGTCTGCTCCCGCTGGAGGTCGCGGAACATCGGGTAGCTGAAGACCTCGTCGCACCGGCCCGCCCCGTCGCAGCTGGGGAAGCTAGGTGCTCGACTTCGGCCTCGCCAAGGCGCTCGAGGCGGGGCCCGCGTCCGGCGCTTCGCACGACTCGGCGACCATCGCGACAGCGGCGACGCAAATGGGCGTGATCGTGGGCACGGCCGCCTACATGTCGCCGGAGCAGGCACGGGGCCGGCCGGTCGACCGGCGCACCGACGTGTGGGCATTCGGGGCCGTCGTGTACGAGATGCTCACCGGGGGCAAGGCGTTCGAGGGCGACGACGTGACCGGCATCCTCGCCGAGGTCATCAAGTCCGAGCCCTCGTGGGGATCCTTGTCGGCCGACGTGCCGCGGGCGGGTCGGGCGTCCTGCGCCGGTGCCTCGCGAAGGACCCGCGGGAACGCCTGCGGGACATCGCGGATGTCCGGCTCGGTCTGCTCGGCGCGTTCGAGGATCCCGACCGTCCGGCCGCGGACGCGCGGCCGAGCCCGGCCCGCGGATGGCGGCGCCGCGCGGCGGAGCTGGCCGCCGCCGCGGTGCTGGCGGCGGTCGCGGCCGGGGTCGGCGTCCTCAGCCTGCCGGGGCCCGAGCCGCCCGTCCCTCCGCCGGTGCGGTTCACGATTCCCGCCTCGCAGAACGTGGGGCCGATCGTGGAGCTGTCGCCGGACGGCCGGTACCTCGCCTATCTGGAGGGCGACGAGTCGCTCGAGCCTCATCTCTGGCTCCACTCGTTCGCATCAGGCGACGCCCGCCCGCTGGCGGGAACGGAAGCCGTGGGCACTCCGCCGTTCTGGTCTCCGAACAGCCGCTTCGTCGCCTTCAGCGACGGGAGCACGCTGAAGCGGGTCGACGTCGCGGAAGGCGTGGTCGAGTCCCTCTGCGGCGCGCCCGGCTTCTTTTCCTGGAGGAGCGTCGCCTGCTCGCGCAGCCGTTCGACCACACGCGTCTGCGGCTCGCCGGCAATCCGACGGTGGTGGCCGAAGACGTGGGCAGCTTGAGCCTGTGGGGGTCGTTCTCGGTGTCGCGCACCGGAACCGTCGCATGGCGCGGGGCCGACACCGCCGGTTCCGTGCGATGGATCGAGTCGACCGGCGACGAGTGGACCCCCGGCGCGATTCGCGGCCTGAACGCGCCGAGAAACCCCCGCCTGTCCCCGGACGGACGCCGGCTCGCCCTCGTGGTGGACGGGGACCTCTGGGTGTTCGATCTGGAGGGACGCCCCCCCATCAGGCTCACGTTCGACGACTTCAACACCGCGACTCCGGTCTGGACGCCGGACGGGTCCCGCATCGTCTACGAGGTGGACGGGGGACTCGCCTGGGTATCCGCCGACGGCGGGAGCGGGCCTGAACCGTTCGGTCCGCGCGGCCACTTCCACGCGCACGCGTGGTCTCCAAACGGCGATCTGATCGCCGTCGACATGCAGGCAAGCCGCCTCGTCGAGCTGGCTTCGGGCGGGGACGCCGAGCCGCGGCCGTTGGACCAGACCCGCGCCGGCGAAGGGCTCTCCGCCGCCCTGTCGCCCGACGGCCGGTGGCTGGCCTACGTGTCGAACGTGACCGGCCAGTGGGAGATCTGGGTGCGCGCCTATCCCGGGCCCGGCGCGCCCGCCCGCATCTCTCCCAACGGCGGCTCCGAGCCCGTGTGGGCGAGAGACGGCCGCACGCTGTACTACGTGGAAGGCCGCGCCCTGATGGCCGTGACGGTCGACACCTCGACGGGACTCGAGTTCGACGCGCCGGTTCGCCTGTTCGAGGACGATTTCCGCCTGTTCCAGCAGCCGCCCTCGTACGACGTCGCGGAGGACGGCCGTTTGGTCACCATCCGCTCCGACGCCACCCCGCCGATCTCCGTGCTCGTGAACTAGCCGGGACTGTTCCGGCCCGCGGACGGCGAGAACGGGCCGGGGAGCGTCGGCTGCGTCTCCGCTTGCTTCCCATCACCCTTCGAGAAGTCGGCACCGTCGCGCGGTGCAGACGCCCAGGTCAGGAGGCACCCGCCGGGGCTCGGGAATCGGCCGGTACCCCAAGTGCCGATGACCGGGTCGCACAAATTGAAAGTTCACCTTTCAAGTTGACACCGACGCACCTAGAATCACCCCTGTGGTCCAACGGACGATTGCGCCGCTACTCGAGGATCTGTTTCGCCGGCATCCGTTCGTCACGGTCACCGGGCCGAGACAGTCGGGCAAGACGACGCTCTGCCGGACCGCCCTGCCCGACCTCGCCTACGTCAATCTCGAGTCCCCGAACCATCGGCAGTTCGCCGAGGAAGATCCGAAGCGTTTCATCGCGACGTGGCCGGGGGGCGTCATTCTCGACGAGATCCAGCGGGTGCCGTCGCTGCTCTCCTGGCTGCAGGTGTTCGCGGATGAACACGGCGGAAACGGCCTCTTCGTGCTGACCGGCAGCGGACAGTTCCTGCTGTCCGACCGCATCGACCAGTCCCTCGCGGGCCGGACCGCTCTGCTGCGGCTGCTGCCCTTCTCGCTGGACGAGCTTCGGAACACGGGCGGGACGAGCACCGATATCGACGACCTGCTCTTCACGGGCTTCTATCCCCGCATCCACGACCAGGGGCTCGACCCGAGCCAGGCCCTCGGCGACTACGTCGAGACGTACGTCGAGCGCGACGTGCGCCGCATGCTGGAGGTCAGGAACCTCCGCGCGTTCCAGCGGTTCGTACGCCTGTGCGCGGGCCGGATCGGCCAGTTGCTCAATCTTGCCTCACTCGGCGCCGACGCCGGCGTGACCCACACCACCGCCCGGCACTGGCTCTCCGTCCTCGAGGCCAGCTACCTCGTGTTCCGCCTGCCGCCGTACCACGGCAACGTCAGCAAGCGGCTCGTCAAGTCGCCCAAGCTCTACTTCCACGACGTCGGACTCGCGAGCTGGCTCCTGGGAATCGAGAGCGTCCGGCAAATCCGGACACATCCCCTGCGCGGCGCCCTCTTCGAGAACGCGGTGGTGGCGGAAGCCCTCAAACGCGGCTGCAACCGCGGGCGCCGGCCCCAGCTCTCCTTCTTCCGCGACAGCCGCGGGCTGGAGTGCGACCTGCTCTACCCCTCCGAGGGACGGCTGCTGGCGATCGAGGCCAAGTCGGGCGCGACCATCGCGTCGGACTGGTTCGCCGCCCTCGGACGGGTCATGCCCCTCCTGCCCGATTGCAACGCGGGCGTCGTGATCCACGGCGGCGACGAGCGCCAGGCCCGCAGCGTCGGCGAGGCGGTTCCTCTCGCTGACTTCAGCCGCCTGCTCGCACGCTTCGACGGCGCCGCATAGCCTGTCCGGATCACGCGTGGGCCGCCTCCCTCCGTACCGCGCGACTGCCCGAATCCCCAGTCAACCTCCCTGGAACAAGCCAATGGGAGCCGATATGGCAGGGCTTTGCAGGCTTCCGCCGCTGAATCCTTGAAGTCGATTCGATGTCTAAGAAATCACGATACTCCCAGGTGCTCCGGCGAGCAATGTAGGCGCCTGCCGCGACGGAGGCTCGGGCGAATAGTGGTTCACCGGATCGCTTCGGTGCGACCGACCACGGCTCCCCGGCAGCATGGAATCGCAGTCGAGCTTTCAGGCATCGCTCCGGGCGCGGTCGACGGCTCCGGCGACGTCGAGAATGCGCTGGGCGGAGGCGATGACGGGGCGCTCGATGAGCTTGCCGTCGACGAGGAGCACGCCGCCGGCGTTGGCCTCGTAGGCGGCGACGATGCGGCGGGCCCACGCCACCGCGTCGGGCGCGGGCGAGAACGCGGCCTGGATGATCGGGACCTGGGTCGGATGGATCGCGGCCTTGCCGGTGAAGCCCAGGCGCCGGGTCGCGCGCGCCTCTTCCTCGAGCCGGGACGGCGCGCCCACGTCCATGAACGGCGTGTCCATCGCGTCGACCTCGGCCAGCGCGGCCGCCGCCACGACCCGGGACCGGGCGTAGAGCAGCGCGTCCCACTCGATGGCGCAGCCCAGCTCGGCCGAGAGGTCGACGGCGCCGAAGAAGAGGACGGCGATGTCGGGCGACGCGGCGCCGATCTCGTTGATGGCGGCGAGCCCGCGCGCAGTCTCGATCTGCACGATCAGAGGCAGGCGGGGCAGGACCGGGGCGAGCCGGCGTCCCAGGGCGCGCAGGGTGTCGGGATCGCCGACCTTGGGCACCATCAGGGCGTCGGGCCGGACCCCCGAGGCGAGGAGGGCGTCGAGGTCGCGCTCGCCGAGATCGGACTCGGGCTCGTTGATGCGCAGGACGACCTCCGCGCGCACCGGAGGACGGTCCGCTAGCAACGACATCGCCTTGTCACGCGCTTCGTCCTTCTGCGCGAACGAAACGCCGTCCTCAAGATCGAGGCAGACGGCGTCGGCCCCCGTCGCGACCGCCTTCGCGAACCGGTCCGGCCGCACCGCGGGCACGAAGAGGACGGAGCGGCGGACGCGCCGGTGCGGGGACGGTTCGGCGGTGGTGGGCATGGGTTCGGGCGATCCTCTCGACTGAAGCGAGCCGGCGCAGCACCTCCGCGCCGGCAAGATGGGCTCGCGCACCCTCCCGGACTGAAGCGAGGCGGCGCGCAACTCCGGCCCCGGCGTCAGGCCGGCACGGGCTCGCGGGCCAGCTCTTGCCAGCGCGCACACCGCAGAGCTGCGCCGCGAAGTCCCTCAACCTGCGCGACTCCGGCGCCAGCGTCAGGCCGGTACGGGCTCCCGGACCAGCTCGGCCAGCGCGGACACCGCGGGCTGCCGCTCGAGGTCGCGCAGCCACGCCAGCGTCGCCTCCGCGGCCGGCGGGGACACCGCGCGCGCGGCGCACGCCAGGAACTTCGCGTCAATCTCCGCCGCCGAGGGCGGCCGGCTCGGGTAGCCCCGCGCGCCTCGTATCCGCCGCGCGCAGCGCCGTCCGTCGGCCAGATGCACGGTCACCGCGGCCTCCGTCAGCGGCGGCTGATCCACGCCGACCGAGGGGTCGACGCGCATCGACACCCGGGGCAGCAGATCCCGGGTGACGGCATCGGAAACCCCCGCCGGCTCGAACGTCGCCAGGTCGACGCCGCCGTGAGCGACGGCCGCGGCAGCGCAGAAGTGCATGCTGAACTTGCCCTCGAGGCCGGTCCGCGGCCGGTCGTGGATGAGCACCGTCGGGGTGACGGCGTCCACGCCGATCTCCACCGCCTCGACATCGTCGGCGGTGAACCGGTGCTCGGCTCGCAGGTCGAGCAGGGTGTCGATGGTGGGGTGGGTGGCGGCGCACGACGGATAGAGCTTCACGGTGATGCCGCCGTCGACGATCTCCCAGTCGCGCCCCAGCCCGTCCGCCGCGTCCCCGAGGGCGCGCGCGCGCCCCTGCATGGCGACGAGCAGGCCCTGCGCGCCGTCGACGGCGCGGTCGGGGGCGGTGAACCCGGCGCGGGCGAGCATCGCCGCGAGCACGCCGTTCCGCCCCGCCAGCCCCGCCTGGAGCGGCTTGACCATGGTGCCGAAGCTCTCCTTGAGCCCGGACGCCTCGGAGGCGGCGATGGCGAGGGCGCGGACGGTGGTCGCGGCGTCCTGCCCGAGCAGGCGGGCCGCGGCGGCCGCCGCGCCGAGGGTGCCCAACGTCGAAGTCGCGTGCCACCCCTGCTCGTAGTGGGTGGGGTTCATCACCCGCCCCAGCACCGCCTCGACCTCGAAGCCGACGCAGTAGGCGTCGAGCAGCGCGGCCCCGCCGGCATCGGCGAGCTCGGCCGCGGCGAGGCCCGCCGCCACCAGGGGCGCACTGGGGTGCGCCATCGACACGAAGCACATGTCGTCGAAGTCGAGCGCGTGCGCGGCCGTCCCGTTGGCCAGCGCCGCCCACCCCGCGCCGGTGCGCGCGGACGCGCCGAGGACGCCGCACCGGGGGGCGCCGCCCTCCTCGTCGGCGAGGCTGCGCACCATGCGGGCCGCGGGCTCGACGGATCCCGCGAGGGCGACCCCGACGGTGTCGAGAATCGCGTCGCGCGCCGCGCGACGCGCCGCCGGCGGCACCGCGCAGTTGGCCACGAACTCGCCGAACCGGGTCAACGCCGGCAAGGTCTCGTCAGCCACGTCGTCACTCCTCCCATCCGCACCGCCCCGCGGCCCCGCGGTTCACCTCGGGCTCCTGGCCGGGAAGCGGCGGACCACTGTCTCAAACCCGTCAACCGGGCGATACCCGCCAGCCGTTCCTGAATCCGATCCTCGAACCACCAGCGGCCGTTCGCCATGCCCCTCCCGCCGGGCGACGTTGGCGACGTCGTCGACGGGGGTTGGCGGTCAGCGGCGGGCCACTGTCCCAAACCCATCAGTTCCCATAGAACTGCGCGATGCCCGCCAGCCGTTCCTGAATCCGCGCCTCGGACCACCAGTTGCCGTTCACCATGACCCCTCCGCGCCGGGCGACGTTGGCGATGTCGTCGACGGGGTTGGCGGTCAGCAGCAGCAGATCGGCGCGCCGGCCGATCTCGATCGTCCCGAAGTCGTCGGCCGCATCGAAGTACTCGGCGACCCGCCGGGTCCCGGCTTCCAGCACCTCGTAGGGGGTCATGCCGACCTCGACCCACAAAGCCATCTCGTGGTGGATCGAAAACCCGGGCACGCTGAAGATCTGCGGCGAATCGGTCCCCAGCAGGATTGGGACCCCGCCCTCGTGCAGGGCCTGCAGGATGCGCCGGCGCAGGTCCGCGACCCGCCGGTTGGGCTCGGGGTCCGCGGCCGCGGCCCGCTCGTCCACGACCCGCTCCCACTGCTCGACCGTCTCCGGCGGCATGTAGCGCAGCTCCGGACGGGCGGCTCGGAGGTCGGCGGCGGAGCGGTCGCCGAAGAAGACCGTCTCCCAGAGCACCATCGTCGGCACCACCGAGGCGCCGGCCGACCGGGTCGCGTCGACGAGCCGCGGAAGCAGGCTCATGTCGACCGCGTCCAGCAGGCCACCGACGCCGAAGAGCCCGCCTCCCGCTGCTGAACGCAGCTCGTCCGGCACGAGGGCCTCGACGTAGTTATCGAGATGGTCGATCGAGACCTGCCCCGATTCGAGGGCGTGCCGCAGCCCGACGGCATCGGGCACGTGGCCGCCGAACGTCAGGCCGACCTCGGCGGCGGTCGCCGCCACCGCGTCGAAGACGTCGGGCGAGAGCCCCTCGTGCATCTTCACGAGGTCGTAGCCGGCCTCGTTGTACTCGCGGACGAGCTGCTCGCCCTGCTCGGGGGTGGTGACGCGCCCCCCGCTCATCGACGGGCTGCCGACGAACAGCCGCGGCCCCAGGGACTGCCCGCGGGCGATGCGGGCCCGCAACCCGAGCTGCGACCGCTCCCCCTGCATGCCCCGGACCGTGGTCACGCCGTTGGCGACGTAGAGGAAGAGCAGGTTCCGGGCGTCGGACTGCACCATGCGGGGGCCGGGCAGATGCCCGTGCATCTCGGCCAGCCCCGGCATCAGGTACATCCCCTCGGCCTCGACCACCTCGGTGCCGTCGGCGACGTCCACCTCGTCCGCCGGATGCATCGAGGCGATCCGCCGATCGGTCACCACCACCGTCCGGTTCTCGACCACTCGGGGCACCCCCGGCTCGGTCATCGGGAGGACGTTCACCCCGACGAACGCCACGTCTCCCCGCACCTCGGGCAGGGGATCGCCGCACCCCGCCGCGAGGGCGAGGGCGAAGAGGACCAGCCCGGCGCCAGCAACCCGCATCTTGCGCGCTCTCACGCTACCGTCCCTCTGGAATCGGCTCTCACGCGGCGGGCGCGGCGGGCCGGAACCGCTGCGGCACGTGCCCGCGCTTGTAGACCATGAACGTCCGCTTGAACACGATCACGACTTTGCCGTCCTGGTTGAAGCCGGTCGACTTCACCGTGACGATGCCGACGTTCGGACGCGACTTCGACTCCCGCTTCGACAACACCTCGCTGTGCGAGTAGATGGTGTCGCCGTCGAAGACCGGGTTCGGCAGGCGTACCTCGTCCCACCCCAGGTTCGCCATCACGTTCTGCGACAGATCGATGACGGACTGCCCGGTCACCACCGCCAGAGTGAACGTGGAGTCGACCAGGGTCCGGCCGTAGGGGGTGTTGGCGGCGAACGCATGGTCGAAGTGGATGGGGTTGGTGTTCATGGACAGCAGCGTCGCCCACGTGTTGTCGGCCGCGAGCACCGTCCGGCCGAGGGGATGCTCGTAGATGTCGCCGACCTCGAAGTCCTCGTAGACGCGGCCGGTCCATCCTTCCTTCACTGGCATTGGTGACTCCCTTCAGGCTCCAATGATAGTCCCCGATCGGGCCCGCCCGCTAAACCATCCCGCCCGCCCGCCACCCCGCAATCGTGGCGCGGTCGAACCCCAGACCGCCGAGAATCGCGTCGGTGTGCGCCCCCAGATCGGGAATCGGCCCCATGACCGGCTCGACGTCCTCGATGGTCGCCGGCGGCAGGGTCGCCGGCAGCGGTCCGACCGAGGTCTCCACGTCGCGCCAGCGGCCGCGCGCGGCCAGCTGCGGATGGTCGGCGAACTGCTGCACCGTCCGCATCCGCGCGTTCGCGATCCGCGCCTTCTCGAGCCGGTCCACGATCTCGGGAGTGTCGAGCCCCCCGAAGACGGCCTCGATCTCCACGTCGAGCTCCGAGCGGTTCGCCAGCCGCAACGCATTGGCCGAGAACCGCGGATCCTCGGTCAGCTCCGGCCGGCGCAGCACCTGCTCGCAGAACGCCCGCCACTCGCGCTCGTTCTGGATGCCGAGGTACACCACGTCGCCGTCCCCGCCCGCGAACGGCCCGTAGGGGGCGATGACCGCGTGCCGGGCGCCCGAACGGCGGGGCGGGGTCCCGCCGGAGGCGTAGTAGAGGGGATAGCCCATCCACTCGCCCAGCGCCTCGAGCATCGACACCTCGACCACCGTGCCCGCGCCGGTGCGCGCCCGCATCAGGAGCGCGGTCAGGACGCCCGAGTAGGCGTACATGCCGGCCGCGATGTCGGCGACGGAGATCCCCACCTTGACCCGCTCGTCCGGGGTGCCGGTGATCTCCAGCAGCCCCGCCTCGGCCTGGACCAGCAGATCGTAGGCCTTGCGGTCACGGTAGGGGCCGGTCGAGCCGTAACCCGAGATCTCGCATACGACGAGCCGCGGATGCGCGGCCCGCAACTCGGCTGCCGACAGTCCCAGGCGCCCGGTCGCCCCGGGAGCGAGGTTCTCGACGAAGACATCGGCCTCGCCGAGCAGCCGCCGCAGCACCGCCCCCGCCTCGGGGTGCTTCACGTCGAGGGTCAGCGACTCTTTCGACCGGTTCAGCCAGACGAAGTGCGACGAGAGCCCCCCCGCCGCGGCGTCATAGCTCCGCGCGAAATCGCCCACCCCGGGCCTCTCGATCTTGATGACCCGGGCGCCGAGATCGGCGAGCTGGCGGGTGGCGAACGGCGCCGCCACCGCCTGTTCCAGCGACAGGACCGTGACCCCGTCGAGCGGGCGCATCAGAATGACCGCGGCAGACCCAGCACGTGCTGGCCGATGTAGGACAGGATCAGGTTGGTCGAAATGGGCGCCGTCTGGTAGAGCCGCGTCTCGCGGAACTTGCGCTCGACGTCGTACTCCTCGGCGAACCCGAAGCCGCCGTAGGTCTGCATGGTGACGTTCGCGGCCTCCCACGAGGCGTCGGCCGCGAGCAGCTTGGCCATGTTCGCCTCGGCCCCGCACGGCTGGCCGGCGTCGAACAGATCGGCCGCCCGAACCCGCATCAGATCGGCCGCCTCGACGTTGACGTGGGCGCGCGCGATCGGGAACTGGATGCCCTGGTTCTGGCCGATGGGACGGCCGAACACCACCCGGTCGCACGCGTAGCGGCAGGCCCGCTCGACGAACCAGCGCCCGTCGCCGACGCACTCGGCCGCGATCAGGATCCGCTCGGCGTTGAGCCCGTCGAGGAGATAGCGGAAACCCTTGCCTTCCTCCCCCACCCGGTTCTCGACCGGCACCTCGAGGTTGTCGAAGAAGACCTCGGTCGTCGCGTGGTTGATCATCGCGCGAATCGGGCGCACGGTCATGCCGTGGCCGATCGCCGTCTTCAGGTCCACGAGCAGCACCGAGAGCCCGTCGGTGCGCTTCTTCACCTCTTCGAGGGCGGTGGTGCGGGCCACCAGCAGCATCAGGTCGGAGTAGTCGACCCGCGAGATCCACACCTTCTGCCCGTTGACCACGTAGCGGTCGCCCTTGCGCACCGCCATCGTCTTCATCTGGGTGGTGTCGGTGCCGGTCGTCGGCTCGGTCACCCCGAACGCCTGCAGCCGCAGCTCGCCGCTCGCGATCTTCGGGAGATAGTGGCGGCGCTGCGCCTCGGACCCGTGCCGGAGCAGAGTGCCCATGATGTACATCTGGGCGTGGCAGGCGGCGGAGTTGCCGCCCGACCGGTTGACCTCCTCGAGGATGATCGACGCCTCGGCGATACCGAGCCCCGACCCGCCCAGCTCTTCCGGTATCAGGGCGGCGAGGTAGCCGGCCTCGGTCAGGGTGCGGACGAACTTCTCCGGGTACGCCTCGCGGGCGTCGAGCTCGCGCCAGTAGGTGTCGGGAAACCGCGCGCAGAGCTCGCGCACCGCGGTTCGAAGATCGGCATGCAGCTCGGCGTTCGCCACGGTAGATCCATCCTCCAGGCCAGGGGCACGGCCCTGCAACTTATTCCCGAAGGGGCACACTCACCCCGGAACCTCATGCAGAGGGGACCGGGCCCCCTCGCCCCCCGGGAGGGGCGGGTTCGCAACAGGCCTCCCGACCATACGGGAGACCGTCACGCGGACCGACGCCGCTTGCGGCCGGGCCGGCGTCCTGGTCATTGAGATCGGCGCCCCGGTGGGAGCCACCGGGCACTCGGAGCCCGCGAAGGAGCCCCGCGGGGCTCTCGCCCCCGAGCTGCCGAATCCGCGAATCATAGCATGGCGGCCGAATCGCCCCCGTATAATCGATACGTGCAGGTTACTACCGGTTCGGCGCGGCTGGCCGAGCATCTGGGCGCGCGGGCGGCAGGACGCCGCATCGGCCTCGTCGCGAACCCCGCCTCGCTGGACGCCGAACGCCGCCACGTCGTCGAGGTCTCGGCATCGGCGCCGGCGATCCGGCTGAGCGCCCTCTTCGGCCCGCAGCACGGGTTCCGTTCGGACGTGCAGGACAACATGATCGAGACCGATCACGCGCGGCATCCGCGGCTCGACGTGCCGGTGTACTCCCTGTACGGCGAGACCCGCACGCCCACCGCGGCGATGCTGTCGAATATCGATCTGCTCGTCATCGACCTGCAGGACGTCGGCACCCGGGTCTACACCTACATCCACACGGTAACCAACTGCCTGCAGGCCTGCGCCGCTGCCGGGATCCCGGTGTTGATTTGCGACCGGCCGAACCCGATCGGCGGCGCCGCCGTCGAAGGGCCGATGCTCCGGCCCGGCTACGAGTCGTTCGTCGGGCAGTTTCCGATACCCCTGCGCCACGGCCTGACCATCGGCGAGCTGGCCCGCCTGTGCAACGAGACCTTCGACCTCGGCGCCAGCCTCGAGGTGCTGCCCCTCGCCGGCTGGCGCCGGGACCTGTATCACGACGATACGGGGCTGCCGTGGGTGCTGCCGTCACCGAATCTGCCGACGCTGGACAGCGCCGTCGTCTATCCCGGCATGGTGCTGCTCGAGGGCACCAACCTGTCGGAGGGCCGCGGCACGACCCGGCCTTTCGAGATCGCGGGCGCGCCGTGGCTCGACGCGCACACGCTGGCCGCGGCCATGAACGACCTCGACCTGCCCGGCGTCTGGTTCCGTCCGGCCGAGTTCGAGCCCACGTTCCAGAAGCATGCCGGGGAGAGCTGCGGCGGCTGCCAGTTCCACGTGACCGACCGCGCCGCGTTCCGGCCGGTGCTGACGTCGGTGGCCTTCCTGCAGGTCTGCCGTCGACTCGCCCCTGACCGGTTCGCCTGGCGCGAGCCGCCGTTCGAGTACGAAACGGTCATTCCGCCCATCGACATCCTGTCCGGGTCGGACGCGTTGCGGCGGTCCCTGGACGACGACGTGCCCTACGCCGCGATCGCCGAGCAGTGGGAGGTGGACCTCGACGGATTTCGAGGGGTGCGCGACCGCTACCTGTCGTACTGACCATGCCTGCCGATCGCTCAGTCGCCGACCGGGCGCGGCCCGCCTCCTGATCATCATGGCCTCCCCCCCTCCGCGGCTGGAGTTCGAGCACACGATTCACATCACCGCAGGGCCCGACGCGGTCCTGGGGGCGTTCTTCGACCCGTCGGCGCTGCCGGTGTGGTGGGATACCGTCCGTTCGGTCACGACGCCCCGCCCCCTCGGGGTGTACGCCGTCGAATGGAACGCCACCCCGTTCCGCGACGAGCTGCTCGGCACCCTGGGCGGCGTCTTCTACGGCACGGTGATGGACTATCGCCCGGGACGGGCGTTCTCGCTCGCCGGCGCCTACTGGCTGCCGCCCGACTCCCTCGCCTTCGGTCCGATGGCCCTCGAGGTGCGCTGCCGGACGAAGGGGACGGCCACCCGCCTGCAGGTCCGGCAGAGCGGTTCCTACGAGGGGCCGCGCTGGGAGCGCTACTACCGGATCATCACCACCGGCTGGGAGACCTCGCTTCTCGACCTCAAGACCTACCTCGAGCACGGGCCCCCGAAGCAGCGCGGCGCCACCCGCGCCGAGGCCGGCGGCGACGGCCGGCCCGACACGCGCACCGGCCGCCCCCCGGGGAGACGCAAGTGACGCCGACGGCCGGACGCATCGCAATCGTGGGCGGCGGGGTGATCGGATCGAGCATCGCGTATCACCTCGTCCAGGACGGCTATCCGGGACGCGTGGTGGTGGTCGAACGGGACGCCACCTACGCTCGCGCCTCGTCGTTCCTCGCCATGGGGGGCATCCGCCAGCAGTTCAGCTCGGCCGTCAACATCCAGCTCGCGCAATACGGCACGCGGTTCTACGCCGCGTTCGATCGCACCATGCGCGTGCCGGGGCACACGCCCCGCGCCGACTTCCGCCAGCGCGGCTACCTCTTCCTCGTCGACGAGGCGGCCTCGGACCGCTTCTCGGCGCGGCTCGAGCGGCAGCGCCGGCTCGGGGCCCGCGTGCGGCGGCTCGAGCTCGACGACATCCGGGCGATGGCCCCCGATCTGCGGCTGGACGACATCCGGTTCGGGGTCTTCGGCCCCGACGACGGCTACGGCGAGCCGCGCGAGGTTCTCGCGGGGTTCCGGGCCGCGGCCGACGCCGCCGGCGTCCGCTACGTCACCGCGGAAGTCGTCGATCTGACGCAGCAGGCCGGCCGCGTCTCCGGGGTCGTCCTGCACGAGGGCGAACGGATGGCGGCGGACATCGTCGTCAACGCGGCGGGACCGTTCGCCCGCCGGCTCGCGGCGATGGCCGGTCTCGACCTTCCGGTCCAGCCGGTGCGCCAGCATCTGTTCCGGTGCGCCCTGCCGGCGCGCCTGCCCTACCGGCTGCCGATGGTCGTCGACCCCACCGGCGTGCACTGGCGGCATGACGACACCGGGAACCGCGGGGGGCCCGACCGGCTGGTGGTCGCCCGCACGAAGCTCGACGAACCCGCCGGCGAGAACTTCGCCTGCGACCACGCCCGCTGGGAATCGGATTTCCGGCCCCCGCTCCAGGCGCGGCTGCCCCGCCTGGCCCCCATCGAGCTGATCGAAGGGTGGGCGGGGCTCTACGCCATGACCCCCGACCACAACCCGCTACTCGGCGAGCACCCGGCCGCCCCCGGCCTCGTGCTCGCCAACGGGTTCAGCGGCCATGGCCTGATGATCGCGCCGGCCATCGGCAAGGTCCTGTCGGAGCTGATCCGACTCGGCCGGACCGAGACCGTCGACGTGAGCTGCTTCGCGCCCGACCGGTTCGACCGCGGCGCGCCGGCGCACGACGAGGCGATGCTCTGACGGCGGCGACCGCGGCGACCGCGCGACCTGCGGTCGCGTTGGAAGTTTCGCTACGCGAAACTTCTCGGCTGCGGGGACCCTCGCCGTCGGGGCCGGCAGCAGGCGGCGGGACCGGTCGGTACGGCGGGCTCGGTTCGTATATCGGCTGCGGGGACCTCGCCCCCGGGGCCGGGCGGGGCCGGCGGCAGGCGGCGGGACCGGTCGGTACGGCGGGCTCGGTTCGTATATCGGCTGCGGGGACCCTCGCCGCCGGGTCCGGGCAGGCCGGCAGCAGGCGGCGGGCCCGGTCGGTACGGCGGGCTCGGTTCGCATATCGGCTGCGGGGACCCTCGCCGCTGGGTCCGGGCGGGGCCGGCAGCAGGCGGCGGGACCGGTCGGTACGGCGGGCTCGGTTCGTATATCGGCTGCGGGGACCCTCGCCGTCGGGGCCGGCAGCAGGCGGCGGGCCCGGTCGGTATGGCGGGCCCGGTCCGTATAATTGACGTGGTCCCATGATCGTCGTGCCGGAGACAGAAGACTACCTCGCGTCGCTGACGCAGGAAGGCCCGTTGCTGGCCCGCGCCGCCGCGGAGGGCCTCGCGGAGCGCCTGCCGATCGCCGGCCGCACGGTCGGGCGGTTCCTCGAGGCGATGGTTTTGGCCACCGGAGCCCGGCGGGTACTCGAGATCGGCACCGCCAACGGGTACTCGGCGCTGTGGCTCGCCCGGTCCCTGCCCGAGGACGGCGGACTCATCTCGATCGAGATCGATCCCCGGCGCGCCGCGATGGCGCGGACGCATCTGGAGGACGCGGGGCTCGGCGACCGGGCGCACGTGATCGTCGGCGACGCCGCCCGCATGGTGCACAAGGTGGCCGGTCCCTTCGACGTCATCCTCAACGCCGGCGACAAACGCCAGTACGAAGCGCTGCTCGACCGGCTGACCGCCGTGCTCCGGCCGGGCGGGGTGCTGATGACCGGCGGGGTGCTCCCGGCGGGCGAGGTCGGTCCGGGGCCCGCGGAATCACCGAGCCTGCCGGCGGACGACCGGGCGGTGCTCGCCGCCTACAACGAGCGGCTCGCGGCGGATCCCCGTCTCGTGACCAGCTTCGTCCCGGCTGGGAACGGCATCGCGGTCTCGGTCAAGTCTCGATGAAGCGGTGGTGGACATGACCATCGACGAGTGGACTGCGCGACGCCATCGAGGACACCGAGCGGCGGGAGATGAACGGCCTCGTGCCGCGCCTCGGGGACGGCATCGCGGTGTCGCTCTAGTCTCGATGAAGCGGTGGTGGATATGACCATCGATCAGTGGCTGCGCGACGCCACCGAGGACGCCGAGCGGCGGCAGTTGACGAGCTTGATACCGCGCCTCGAGGCCCTGGCCGCGGCCACCCGCCATCTGCGCACCGCGGCCTGGAACCGGGAGGCGGTCCCACCGCCGGCCCCGGCGCCCTCTCCGGAAGAGCCGTGACGATCTCCTGGTGCGATCAGCCGTTGCACCGGGTCGCGGCCGCCATCCGGACCGGCGACGTCCCGGTGCGCGAGGTCGTCGACGCCGCTCTCGGGCGCATCCGGGCGCGCGACGGGACCCTCAACGCCTTCACCACCGTGTTCGCCGCCTCGGCTGCAGCCGAGGCCGACGCGGCGGCGCGGGAGATCGCCTCGGGCCGGTACCGCGGCCCGCTGCACGGCGTGCCGGTCTCCATCAAGGACCTCATCGACGTCGCGGGCGTTCCGACCACCGCCGCCTCCCGGGTACCGGCCGGCGTGCCGCCGTCCGCCGACGCCGCGGTGGTGGCGCGGCTGCGGGCGGCCGGCGCCATCCTCATCGGCAAGTGCAATCTGCACGAGTTCGCGTTCGGCACCACCGGGGAGGACTCGGCGTTCGGCCCCGCCCGCCACCCCCTCGACCCGAACCGGTCGCCGGGCGGGTCGAGCAGCGGGTCGGCGGTCTCGGTGGCCGCGGGCATGGCCTGGACCTCGGTCGGCACCGATACGGGCGGGTCCCTCCGCATTCCCGCCGCTGCCTGCGGTCTCGTGGGGCTGAAGCCGACCTTCGGGGAGGTTTCGTGCGACGGCGTCGTTCCCCTCGCGCCGAGTCTCGATCACGTGGGACCGCTCGCGCGCTGCGTGGCCGACGCCCGGCTGGTCCTGCGGGCCCTGCGGCCGGCCGCCCCGGACCGCCCCGCCGCGCGCGATCCGCTGACGCGGCGGCTCGGCTGCCCCCGCCCGTTCTTCCTCGACCAGCTCGATGCGGCGGTGCGCGAGACCTTCGAGCAGGCCGTCGGACGCCTGCGCCATGCCGGATGGGACGTGCGCGACGCGCCCATCCGCCACGCCGAGGACACCCCCGCCGTCTGCCTGCATCTGTTGCTGCCGGAGGCGGCCGCCGCCCATGCCCGCGGCCTCGACCGCCACGCCGACCGCTACTCCCCCGACGTGCGGCTGCGGCTCGAGCTGGGCCGGTACGTGATGGCGGAAGACTACGTCCGCGCCCAGCGGGGACGCGCCGTGCTCGCCGCCGCCGTCGATGAAGCACTGGCCGGCTGCGACGCCCTCGTGCTGCCGTCCCTGGCGATGCCGGCGCCGCGGCTGGGCGCCGGGACGGTGGACATCGACGGCCGGCCCGAGCCGCTGAGACCGCTCATGCTCCGCCTGACCCAGCTCTTCAACGCCACCGGGCATCCGGCCGTCTCGATACCCTGCGGGCTGACCTCGGGCGGTCTGCCGTGCGGCCTGCAGCTCGTCGGATTGCGGAACCGCACCGACCACCTGCTCGACGTGGCGGAGGCGTGCGAGGCGGTGCTGTCCGCCTGACCGTCACCGAGCCCGCCGCCACAAACGGTTGCCGCTCGTCTTGCGCACGGCGATTCCGTCATTCGTTCTGCTTCTCGATCGCCAGGCGCAGCGCCGCCAGGGCCTCCCGCGTGCGGGCGCGCACGGCGAGCGGTCCGGGCGCGGCCTCCCAGCGGCGCACCGTCGCCCCCGAGACCCGGAGCAGTTCGGCGAACTCCGCGACCGAGAACCCGGACCGCTCGCGCAGCTCGGCGATCAGCGCACCCGCGAGGCGGAACGGGGATGCCCCGGCGCCGGCGTCCTCCCGCCCCGGAACCCCGGACGGTGGGTCGGCGTGCGGTGCTCGATCTCGTTGCGGCTTCTTCGGCTTGGGCGCGTTCGGCGCCGGTGGCTTCGGCGCGTTCGGCGCCGGTGGCTTCGGCGCGTTCGGCGCCGGCGCTCCGTCGAGCTCGATGTCGAAGATGCTCCCGAGATCGCCGTGCGCCAGGGTGTCGGCCGTCTTCCTGTCCGGCGGCAGGGCCATTTCGGTGGCAATCAGCTCCGCCTCGTCGACGCCGCGCAGGCGGAAGAGCAGCTCCGGGCTGTCGTCCAGACGGCTGCCGACGCCGTAGAGCACCGCCGCCGCGTGCTTGCACATCGTGGCCCAGTCCGGGCAGTCGCACGCCAGCTCGATCTCGCCCGGTTTCGGAAAGAGGCCGGCGTCGCGATCCGTGACGACGTCCATGACCCGGTCGGACAGCCGGCCCTGCAGCAGCTCGAGAACCGATCCGATATGCCCGGCGCACGCGGTCTTGATGGCCTTCCAGGTCGGCCGCTTGAGCCGCTTGATGCGCACGACGACGCGGTAGAGCTCCCGTCCGGCGACCATCGCGTCGACGCCGCCGGCCTCGATCGCCAGATGACACACCGAGCCGTTGCGCACGTAGGTGCGGCCCCGCGGCAGGCGGTTGGCGTAGTCGGAGAACGACTCCAGATGCTCGCACCAGCGCCGGCCCCAGAAGCTCCGGACGATGTTCCGGTCCCGGAGCTCGACCGGCTCCACCTTCACGCCGCGCGCCCGCAGATCCTGCATCTCCCGCGCGGCTCGGGCGCGCCGCACCCCCACCGGCACGTATCGCGGATACCAGTGCATCATCCGGTCCTGTCAGCCCTCTGCCTGTGGATTCGCGCGCGTGACGTCGAGACCGCCCTGCAGGTTCTCCTCGGAGAGATACTCGCCCCCGTACGCCCGGCGACCTGCTGCCAGAAGTGCACAGCGGGGGCTCCGTGCGTATCGACCCAGGTCGGCCGCCAGGATGAAGAGCGCTTCCCGCCAGTCGGCCGCGAGGGCCGATTCCAGCTCCGCGAGGCCGGGCGGGACGGGGTCGCCGCCATCCACCGCGGGTGGCCGGCCGGCGTGAGTCCGAGGCTCGCGGGGCGGGCTTGCGCCATCCGAACGACGAGCCGAAAGAGTTACCCTTCGGCCGGCCCGCCCCCCTCGACGGCCTGCCGGCGGAGCGCCTCGTAGCCCCGGTCGGCCGCGCCGCCGGTCTCTACGGGTAGCCCCGCCTGGGCCCAGCCCTCGACGACCTGGCCGGTGGCGGGGTCCCGGCGCCCGCCGAACCCGCCGTCGACGTTGACCGTCGTCTCGTAGCCGGCGCCGGCCAGCAACTGCGCGGCGCGGGACGAGCGGCCGCCCATCTGACAGCCGAGCAGCAGCTTGGCGCCGGGCGGATAGTGCGCCTGCATGATCGCGAGGAACTCGGGGTTCGGCTGCATCTGCCGGGTCTGCTCGTTCAGATGCAACAGCGGCACGCTGCTGGCCCCCTCGGGATGCCCGTTCTCGAACTCGGGCACCGACCGCACGTCGACATAGGAATACCCGTCCTCGGTCTGGAGGCGTCGAGCCTCGCGTACGCCGACGTTCGTTACGCCCATCGCGACTCCTTCGTCCAACGGTTGCCAGTCATACTACACGGGTGATCGAGAGATTCTTTCACGCCTGGGAACGCCGGCTCGCCGGGGCCACCACGAATCGCGTCGTGCGTCCCTTCGAATGGGGGCTCGACTGGATGGATGGCCCGGGCGATCCGTCCGGCGAGCCGGCGCGGCGGATGGAGCAGGGCGCGGCGGCCGCCCTGTCCGACCCGGGCTGGTTCGCATCGGCGCCGTGTCCGGGCTACGCCCTCCGAGACGGCCGGCTGATCTTTCCCAGCCAGATCGAAACGCCGCATGCCGCCAACAACACCGTGCACGCCCGGTATTTCCCGGCCGAATCGGGGGACCGGCGCCGGGCCGTGCTGGTCCTGCCGCAGTGGAACGCGGACGCGGAAGGACACGTCGGCCTGTGCCGGTTCCTCGCGCGGGTGGGCATCAGCGCCCTCCGCCTGAGTCTGCCGTACCACGACGCCCGCATGCCCCCGGAGCTCGAACGGGCCGACTATATCGTCAGCGCCAACATCGGCCGGACGCTGCAGGTGAACCGCCAGGCGGTCCTCGACGCCCGCCGGGCGATCGCGTGGCTGGACGCGCAGGGCCATGACCGTATCGGCATTCTGGGCTCGAGCCTCGGGTCGTGTCTCGCCTCGCTGACCGCCGCGCACGAACCCCGGGTCACGGCCGCCGCGCTCAATCACGTCTCGCCGTACTTCGCCGACGTCGTCTGGGAGGGCCTGTCCACCGCGCACGTGCGCGCCGGCCTCGACGGGGCCATCGATCTCGACCGGCTTCGTCGCCTGTGGCTCCCGATCAGTCCGTACCCCTACATCGACCGGCTGCGCGGCACGCGGGTGCTGTTGGTATACGCGCGCTACGATCTCTCGTTCCCGGTCCACCTGTCCCGCCGGTTCGCCGCGGAGTTCGCGCGCCGCGGCCTCCACCCCCGGGTGTTCGCCCTACCGTGCGGACACTACACGACCGGCGAGGCGCCGTTCAAGTGGCTCGACGGCTACGTCCTGATCCAGTTCCTGCGGCGCAGCCTGTAGACCGGCGGCGCGGCGGGCGGAATCCCGCTGGTGGTGTGTCACGAGAAGAAGTTTTAGAGATATCGGATGAGGCGCTGGATGGCCTCGTAGATGACCGCGGCCAGCTCGCGGACGAGGGGGGTCAAGTCCTGCTCGTTGACGGCGTCGGCCACCGTCACCGGATCGGTCAGCAGCAGCCAGATCGTGGCTCCGGCCACGGTGACCGCCAGCACCCCGACGACGCCGACGATGCTGACGCTGATCCGGGCTAGACTCCGCATGGCCGCACTCCCGGACATCGATCCTTAGGACGCGACATCGGGGGAATTGGTTTACCCCACGCTCGTTCAGGGCAGCAGGACGACCTTTCCGAACTGGGCCCGGTCCTCCAGCCGGCGCTGGGCCTCGGCCGCCTCGGCCAGCGGGTAGGTCCGGTCGACGACCGGCTCGAACCGGCCCTCGAAGAACAGCTCGGCCGCCCGGAGGAGCTCTCCCTTCGATCCGACGTAGCATCCCATCAGCGAGATCTGCCGCGTGAACAGATGCCGGATGTCGAGCGACCCGACGGGCCCGGTGGTGGCGCCGCAGGTGACCAGCCGTCCGCCCCGCCGCAGGCTCTTCGTCGACTGCTCCCAGGTTGCCTGTCCGACGTGCTCGAACACCACGTCCACGCCCCGGCGGTCGGTGAAACGCCGCACCTCGCGGGCGATGTCCTCCTGGTAGTGGTCGATTCCTTCGTGCGCCCCGAGCGCCTTGGCCCGCTCGATCTTCTCGGCCGAGCCGGCGGTCACGATGATGCGGGCGCCCTGGGCGCGCGCCACCTGGATCGCCGCCTGCCCGACGCCGCTGCCGGCGGCGAGTATGAGGACCGTCTCTCCCGGCCGCAACTGCGCCCGGGTGACCAGCATGTGCCACGCCGACAGAAAGGTCAGCGGGAACGCCGCCGCCTCGACGAACCCGATCCCGTCCGGGATCGGCACCACGTTCTCGACGGGGGCCGTGACCAGCTCGGCATAGCCGCCCTCCGACTGATGCCCGATCAGGCCGAAGCTCCGGCAGAGGTTGTCCTGGCCGTTCAGGCAGGCGACGCACCGGCCGCAGCTGACGCCCGGCTGCAGCAGGACCCGCACCCCCTCGCCGACCCCGTGGACCTCGCCGCGCACGACCTCGCCGGCGATGTCGGTGCCGGGACAGTGCGGCAACGGCACGCCGGGAATGCCCGTGCGCTGCCAGATGTCGAGATGGTTCAGGGCGCAGGCGCGCACGCGGACCAGCACCTCGCCCGGCGCGGGTTCCGGATCCGGGATCTCTTCGCACCGGAGCACGTCGAGCCCGCCGTGTTCGTGAAAGCGGACAGCCTTCATCCTGACATTCCTCCCGCGGCACCGTTCTACGGCGCAGGCTCCCAGGGCGCGGACTCCTGCCCGTCCACCCGTTGCGGGTCCCCGAGCGGCAACGCGCCGAGCGCCGCCTCGATCTGCTCCGCCGGTCCGACGACCACGACGACCGCGCGGTCGGCCCGCAGGTACCGCGCGGCGGCGGCGGTCACCGCCGGCGCGTCGACCCCGGTCACGGCGGGCACGAATCGATCATGCTCGTCCGCCGGCAGATCGTACTGCACCAGCTGGGCTACGCCCCGAGCCACCTGTCCCGCGGTCTCGAATCCCCGGGCGAACCCGCGGGTCAGAGCCGATCGCGCGAGGTCCAGCTCGGGCGCCGTCACCGGCCGCTCTCCGCCGATCGCGGCCATCTCGTCCAGCACCTCCCGAATCGTCTCGGCGGTGGCATCGGCCTGCACGCTGCCCTGCATCGCGAACGGACCGGGCGCCCGCCGAAACTGGAACGCCGTCCGCACCCCGTAGGTGTACCCCTTCTCCTCGCGCAGGCTCTGGTTGAGGCGGCTGACGAACTGGCCGCCCAGCACCATGTTGAGCACCTGCAGCGCATGATACCCGGGCGTCCGGCGGGCCGCCGCCACATGACCGATGCGCAGCTCCGACTGCACCGCGCCGGGGCGGTCGACGAGCACCAGGCGGGCCGGCGGCGGTCCCGGCGCGCCGGCCTCGGGCCGGGCGTCCGGTTCCGGCTCGGCCGCCTCGATCGCCGGCAGTTCGTGCAGAGCCCGCTCGGCCATGTCCGCGAAAGCAGCGTCGGAGAACGGCCCGGTCGCAATCAACGTCGCGGCGCCGAGCCGATACCGCTCGCGGTGGAAACCCCGGACGTCGTCGACGGTCATGCGCGACAGCGCCGCGTCGGTGCCGATGCCGAGATGCCCGTAGGGATGCCCGGGATACAGGGTCCCCAGGTAGACCCGCTCCGCGACTGCGGCGGGGACCGTACGCATCTGACGCACCCGGCTGCGCCGGAGCTCGCGCACCCGATCGAAGTCCGCGGCGGCGAAACGCGGGCGCGTCACGATCTCGAGCAGCAGCGCCAGCCCCTCGGCGGCATGACGATCGAGCGTCGTGACGGACGCCATCGTCGCATCCGCTCCGACCTGCAGCCCGAGCCGCCCGCCGATGCGATCGAGCGCCGCATGCAGCTCCAGCGCGGCACGCGCCTCGGTACCCTCGTCGAGGAGGTCCGCGGTGAGAGCGGCCAGACCCGGCTGCGCCGCCGGATCCGAGGCCGTCCCCGTGCGCCACAGCAGCAGCCAGTGGACCACCGGCGGACCGGGATGCCGGCCGGTGCGCAGCGCCATGCCGGAGGTCAGGCGATGCAGGCCCACGGCGGGAAACCGTACCGCGGGGGCCGGGCCGGGCGCCGGCAACCGGGTCCGGTCCACCGGCGCCATCAGGACACCTCCGCGGGGACCGACCCCGCGAGCGCGCGGCCGGCGTCGCCCGCCGGCACGATGCTCAACGCCACGCGGCCGGCCGGCGCCAGCCGCCGCGCGAGGTCCCGCACCTGATCCGCGTTGGTCTCGCGATAGCGGGCCCGGTCCCGGGCCAGGAATCCCGGGTCCCCGGTGAAGACGTTGTAGGCGTTGAGCTGGTCTGACCGGCCGTTGAATCCGCCCACCGTCTGGAGACCGTAGACGAACTGCGCCTCCACCTGGGCGAGGCCGCGCTCGAGCTCGTCCGCCTCGGGACCGTCGCCGGCGAGCGCCGCGAGCTGGGCGCCGATCACCTCGTCGAGCTCGGCCAGCCCGTGACCGGGAGCCGCCGTCGCGGTGATACAGAACCAGCCCGCCACCTCCCGCGAGCTCTGGGCGGCGCTGACGTCGGTGGCGATGCGGCGGTCGTGCACCATCGCCCGATAGAGCCGCGACGTCTTGCCCCCGGCCAGGACGTGGGCCAGCAGGTCCATTCCGGCATCGCCCTCATCGAACAGCGCCGGCGTCCGCCACGCCAGATACAGCCGCGGCAGCTCCACGCGGTCCTCCAGCAGCAGGCGCCGATCTGCCGGCGGCGCGTCAGGCGCGTCCGCTGACGACGTCGCCCGGCCCCGCACCGCGGGGGGGACGGGCGGCCCGGCGGGAATCTCCTCGAAATGGCGCCGCACCGCCTCCATCGCCCGCCCCGTCTCCACGTCGCCGGCCACCGCCAGCGAGGCGTTGCCCGGGTGGTACCAGGCCCGAAAGAACGCGCGGGCATCCTCGAGGGTGGCCGCCCGGACATCGGCGGTCTCCCCGATGGTGGTCCAGTGGTACGGGTGGTCCGGGGAGAACAGGGCGGACATCAGGGCCATCGACGCCAGCCCGTAGGGCCGGTTCTCGTACTGCTGCCGGCGCTCGTTCAGGACCACGTCCCGCTGGTTCTCGAACTTCGCCGCGGTCAGCGCCGGCAGCAGGTAGCCCATGCGGTCGGACTCCAGCCACAGGGCGAGGTCGAGGGCGTTCGCGGGCAGAACCTCCCAGTAGTTGGTGCGGTCGCAGCTGGTCGACCCGTTGACGGCGGCGCCGGCCTGCTGCAGCGGGGTGAAATAGTTGCGGTCGTGGTGGAGCGATCCTTCGAACATCAAATGCTCGAACAGGTGGGCGAGGCCGGTCCGGCCGGGAGACTCGTTCCGGGATCCGACGTGATACCAGAGGTTCACGGCCACGATCGGACACCGGTGGTCCTCGTGCACGATGACGTCGAGGCCGTTGTCGAGCGTCTGCCGGTTCCAGTCGAGCATCATGATGACATCGGGGGGTGGGCGCTACATGGCCCCGGCCGGCTACTCGCCCATGAGCTGGACGACGAACGGACGCTGCCGCGGGCGGGTGTCGCATTCGAGCAGCACGATCTGTTGCCAGGTCCCCAGGATCAGTTGCCGGCGTTCGAACGGAACCGTGAGAGAGGGTCCCATCAGCGCCGCCCGGACGTGACTGGAGCCGTTGTCGTCTCCCCAGCGCGCGTGGTGCGCATAGTCGCCGTCCCGGGGCGCGAGCCGGTCGAGAAGCCGGTTCAGGTCGGCGACCGCCCCCGGCTCGAACTCGATGGTGGTCACCACCGCCGTCGATCCGACCACGCTCGTCGTCGCGAGACCGCTCGACAGGTCGGAGTCGGTCACCACGCGAGCCACGAGGTCGGTGATGTCGTGCACATCCCCCTGACCGGTGGTCCGGACGTGATGCCGGGTGGTCGTGATCATCGGACGGATCATACTGCGGTCGGGTGCCGTGGTACGATCCGACGCATGTTGCGCACCCTGACGCTTCGCGTTGCGATGGTCGCCGCCGCCGCCCTGGCCATGGTCGGGTCGGGGGCGGCGCAGCCGGCGCTGCACTACGACCCGCCGGGAGACTGGATCGAAGAGCCCGCCCCCTCGCCGATGCGGGTCACGCAGTTCCGGCTGCCGAGGGTCGCCGGCGACCCCGAGGACGGCGAGCTGGTGGTGTTCTACTTCGGGGGAAGCGGCGGTACGGTCGACGCCAACCTGCAGCGCTGGATCGGCCAGATGGAGCAGCCGGACGGCCGCTCATCTCTCGCGGTCGCGGCGACGACCGCTTTCGACGCCAACGGACTCGA
This sequence comes from Vicinamibacterales bacterium, assembly GCA_965206705.1. GTDB lineage: Bacteria > Acidobacteriota > Vicinamibacteria > Vicinamibacterales > UBA8438 > JAJEEA01. The sequence goes on from CBDBKJ010000006.1 coordinate 1,832,211, forward strand.
CGTCACCCTGCTGGACGTACCGGGCACGTATGTGGCGGCGGTCCGGCCCGGCGCGGCCGAACGCCTCGACAAGCCCGACTACCGGTTGCTGGCCGCGGTCGTCGAGACCCCGCTGGGTCCCTACTTCTTCAAGCTGACGGGGCCCGCCCGCACCATCGCCCGCTGGGACGCGGCCTTCGACTCGTTCCTGCGCACGGTGCGGGTGGAGGCGCCGGGGCTCCCCCGTCGCTGAGGCGGTCCGGCCCGCCCGGGAAGCCCTGCTCGTCGAAGAATCGGCCGGGAACGGGGACGGCGATTCAGTCAGGCTACCCGGCAGGCACGAGCGCCGGCGGACGGAGGCCGAGCCGGGGACGGGATCGGGGGATTCGGTGCGGCTACCCGGCCGGGCGCAGAGGCGCCGACGGAGCCGGGGACGGCGATTCGGTGCGGCTATCCGGCCGGGGGCAGGGGCGCCGGCGGGGCCGGAGGCCGAGCCGGGGACGGGATCGGCGGCGGCAGCGCTCCGCCGCCAGCCGGCACCGCGTCACCGCCGAACCAGTTCAGAATGACGGCGCCGGAGCCGGTGGTCCAGGCCAGGTACTCGATGACGAATCCGGTCACCCCGAGGACCACCGCGAACAGGCGAAACGGCCCCCCTATCATGTCCAGCGCGTCGCCGAACAGCGCCGGCGTCAACAACAACACCAGCCCCACCCAGAACAGCACGAAATCGGACCGCTCCCCCCGGGCCAACAGCCGGCTGACCAACTGGACGACGCCGGTGAATCCGAGGACGAGGACCACCAGGGCCCCGACGAGGACGACCGGCACCAAAGCCAGCAACGGAATCCCGACGATGGTGACGATGAGAGCCACCATGCCGATGATCAGCAGGGGCAGGAACAAGAGCTGGGCGAGAAACCCGACCACCCCGGCCTTGACCGGCTCGCGAGTCACCCGTTCCGCCACGCGGCGCGCGCTGCCCGCCGCGACCAGCAGCACCACCGACCCGAGCAGGCCGAGAAACGCGAACCGGATGAACGTCTCCATCAGGTCGGTCGAGCGATAGATGCCCGCGCGCGGGCGAGGCCACCAGAGCCCCGGCCCGCTGCCCAGACCGCCCAGGTCCAGATCGAGGTCGCCGATGCTCACCTCGTTCAGGCCCCGCTCGAAACGGGCGTCGGGATGCCGGGTCACCCGGCCGCCGACAATCGTGACCTCCCGCCTGACCACCGCCTGCGGCCCGAACGCCGCCGAACCGCCGATCACGACGACGTCCCGGGTGACTTCTCCGTCCACCTGAAGACTGCCGCCGATCAGGACCACGTCGCCTTCCAGGCGCTCGTCGGCGGGGACGTGCACGTCGCCGCCGAACCGCACGACGTTGCGACGAACGGTCCGGCGCGCTTCCGGCGCCGGCGGAGCGGCGACGGCCGGCGGAGCGGCGACGGCCGGCGGAGCGGCGACGGCCGGCAAAGCGGCTGGAACCGGCGGAGCGGCGACGGCCGGCGGAGCGGCTGGAACCGGCGGAGGTATCTGGAGCGCGGCGGCGGCGGTGGCATCGGCCGCGGCGTCATTGGCCGCCTCGGCCCCGGCGACGGCATCAGCCGCGGCAGCACTCTCGGCGGCGGCCTCAACCGCGCCGGGGTCGGCCGTGTCGACGGCCGCGGCGGCGGCATCGGCGTCATCGGCCGCGAGCGCGGGCAGCCCCAGAAGCGCTCGCTGCGCCGCCGGGTCGAGACGCAGCAACCGGAGCAGCGGGGCGGCATCGGCGCCGAGATCGTCGGTCAGGCGCTGCACGCTCAACGGGCCGTCGCCGTCGATGTAGACTGTCTCGCCCCGGAGCTCGATCAACGCGATGCCCCGTTCGTCGTCGCGCGGCAGCAGCCCGATTCCGCCGCGAGTCGCGGTCACCCGGTACTGGGCGTCGACCTCCGCCCGCAATCCCTCCGGCCCGGGAGGCTGCGCGAGCAGCGGTGCTCCCACCGTCAGCGCGCCGAGGGTCAGGACCCTCGAGGCGAACGGCACCGCGCCCTGTCTGACGATACCCGTGATCATCGCCCCGCCCCTTTGTCGCTCGACAGCAACCGATGCAACGCGTAGAGCGCTGCAACCCCGACGATCTCGATGATCACGATCCCCGCCCCGACCTCCGGAGTGGTCAGACCTGCGCCGATCGCCCGCGCGATCTCGGCGGCGAGGCTCCAGGCATCGAGACCCTGTTCGAGCCCGCCAACGATCCAGACGAACCCCTGCACCGAGAAGTTCAACAGCCGGACGATCTGCCTGGCGAGGATGGGCCCGAGCAGCACCAGGGCCGTCCCGAACCCCAGTATCGCGCCGCCCGCCAGCAGCAGGAGCCGCACCGCGCGGCCCGCCCGGGCGGGCGCCTGTGGGAAGTGCCGAGTCGCCGACGCCTCCTGGTCTCGCACTGTCGATGACCCATACGCGGCCGCGGCGCCCGATATTCACGGACGCCGGTCGGCATGCGGGGACGGCGGACCGCGAAGGACCGCCGACACGGCGCCGCGCCCGCATGGACGCCGGCCAACCGGCCGGAAGAGCGCCGCCTGCGGCTCGGATGGCCACCCGACCGACTCTGCCGGCAGTCCACACCGCTCCTGCGGCGCATCAGGCTGGGGGCTCCGCCGTAGAAGTTCGCGCCAGCGAGCTAGCGGAGTCCCAGACTGAACTCGGCAATCAACTTGCGATGGAGCTCGCTGGTCCCTTCGCCCACCTCGAGGCTCTTGGCCTCGAGCAGCAGCCGGCCGACCTCGTACTCCGCCGAGAACCCGTAGCCTCCGAAGATCTGGATGGCGTCGAGCGCGTTCTGCGTGGCCGCCTCGCTCGCGGTGAGCTTGGCCATCGACGCCTCCATCGAGCACCGCTCCATCCCCGCGTCCTTCATCCGGCCGAGCCGGTAGACCAGCGCGCGCGCCGCCTCGGTCCGGCAGATCATGTCGGCGATCTTCTGCTGCACCATCTGGAACTCGCCGATCGCCTGTCCGAACGCCCGCCGCTCGCGGGCGTAGGGCAGGGTCAGATCGATGGCCCGCTGCGCCTGACCGACGCACCGGGCGGCCACCGAGAACCGCCCCGTGTCGAGGGCCGCGCCGAGAATCGGGAACCCCCGGCCCACTTCGCCGAGGAGCGCGTCGCCGCCGACCCGGACGTCCGAGAAATGGACCTCGGCGATGTTGTCGCGCTGCAGGGTGCGCATCGGCAAGGGCGCGATCGAGATGCCCGGTGTCGAGGGCTCGACGAGGAACATGGTGACCCCGCGATGCCCCTGCTCGGGATCGACGGTCGCGGGCACGACGAACACCCCGGCCTCGGCCGCGTGGGAGATGAAGACCTTGCTGCCGGTGAGCGTCCACCCGCCATCGACGGCCCGGGCGCGGGTGCGCAGGGACGCCAGATCGGTGCCGCCGCCGGGTTCGGTGAGGCAGGCCGAGGCGAGGATCTCGCCGGCCGCGAGCGGCGGGAGCCACCGCTGCCGCTGCGCCGGGGTCCCGAACCCGAGAATCGCGCTGCCGACCAGCGAGTTGGCGACCGACACCGCCGAGGCGACCACCCAGTCGACGCGGGCGAGCTCTTCGCAGACGATGCCGTAGGTCACCACGTCGCTGAACGAGCCGCCGTACTCTTCGGGAATGAGCGGCGCGAGGTAGCCCAGCGGGGCCAGCCGGGCGATCAGCTCGCGCGGATAGCGCCCCTCCCGCTCGTTTCGCTCGACGGTGGGCAGTATTTCGCGTTCGGCGAACTCGCGCACCGCCGCCCGCACCTGCCGCTGGGTGTCGGTCAGGTCGAAGTCGGCCATGCGCCCAAGGAAACTGTTGTGGGTCATGGGTCAGGGCACGCGCCGGACAGCGGCGCGGGAATGTCGACGGCGCTCGCGTACGGGGCCGCCCGGGAGCCCGTCACGCGGCCCAGCAGCCCGTGGTGGAGTCCCCGCTGCATTCGAGCGGCGATGCATCCCGCCTCGCCGCTGTCGGTGCAACGCGGGGTTCCACCACGGGCTGCCAGGGAATGCGGAACGTCCGGCCGCGGTGTCATCATGGTCCGGCAACCCGCGGCGAGAGGCCCACCGCATTCGATGCCGAGCCTCACCAAGGGACGCAAGGTCACACATTCTATCGCGGGCTGTCGGGGGACCCGGACCGCAGCCGGCGGAAGGAGACCGGCGATGACGGATGGACAGCGGACCGGCGGAGGGGCGATCGTGGTGCGAGCGTTGCGCGAGCCCGACCTGCCGGCCGCCACCCGCATCATGCAGCAGGCGTTCGGCGCCTTTCTCGGCGCCGCCGACCCCGCCCGCTTCATGGCGGACCGCAACTTCGTGCAGTCGCGATGGCGGGCGGATCCGTCGGCGGCGCTGGCCGCGGTCCTCGACGGCGAGGTCGTCGGCTCGAACCTCGCGACGCGATGGGGCAGCGTGGGGTACTTCGGCCCGCTGACCGTCGCCCCGGACCGCTGGGGCCACGGCGTCGCCTCGCGCCTGCTCGAACCGACTCTCGAGCTGTTCACCGCCTGGGAAGTCGCCCACGCGGGGCTGTTCACCTTCCCCCACAGCCCGAAGCACGTCGGGTTGTATCAGAAGTTCGGGTTCTGGCCCCGCTATCTGACCGCGGTCATGTCGAGACCGGTGCCCGAGGCCCCTGAACGGGCCGACCGTCGGCTCTACTCGGAGGTCGCGCCAGCCGACCGACCGGCCGTGCGCGACGCCTGCCGCCGCCTGACCTCCATGCTCCACGACGGGCTGGATCTCGAGCGCGAGGTGGAGGCCGCGGACGCCCAGTCGCTCGGCGACACGGTGCTGCTGGGAGACCCCGGCCGCCCGGACGGCTTCGCGGTCTGCCACTGCGGCGCCGGCACCGAGGCCGGCGCCGGGCGCTGCTACGTGAAGTTCGGGGCGGCGCGCCCCGGTCCGGGGGCGGCCGACCGCTTCGAGCGGCTCGTGGCCGCCTGCCTGTCGCTGGCCGCGTCGCGCCGCCTCGGTCACCTCGACGCGGGGGTAAGCCTCGCCCGCGTCGAGGCTTACCGCGCCCTGCGCGCCGCCGGCTTCCGCACCGTCATCCAGGGCGTGTGCATGCACCGCCCCCACGAGCCCGGCTACCATCGCGCCGGCCTCTTCGTCATCGACGACTGGCGGTAGCCGCCGGTGCCCCCCGCGACTCGAAGAACGCCGCGTGAAGAGCGCGCACCGCCGCCGATACGTCGCGTTCGTCGATGACGAGGCTGAAGTTGGTGCGGGCGCTGCCCTGCGACACCATGCGGACGTTGATCGCTCGTAACGCGGTGAAGGCGGTCGCGGCGACCCCGGGAGTGTCGCGAATCGCCTCGCCCACGAGACAGACGATGGCTTGGCCGCGGGTGTGCTGCACGTCGGCGATATGGCGCAGCTCGCCCAGGAGGTCGGCCAACCGGTCGGTGCGGTCGATGGTCAGCGACACCGCGACCTCGGACGTCGACACGACGTCGACGGCAGTCTGCAAGCGGTCGAAGACCTTGAAGATCGCAGCGAGAAAGCCGTGCGCCATGAGCATCCGCGTCGACCGGATGTCGATGACGGTGATGCCCTCCTTGTAGACGATCGACTTGACGGTGAGGCCCGAGGGCGGAGACGCGGCGACGATCAGGGTGCCCTCGACCTCCGGCTTGCGCGAGTTCAGCACCCGCACCGGGATGTCCCGTTCGACGGCGGGCAGCACCGTGCGGGGATGCAGCACCCGGCCGCCGAAGTAGGCCAGCTCGGACGCCTCGGCGAACGAGAGCCGCGCCAGGGGCCGCGCATCGGGGACCACCGACGGGTCCGCGGTCATGACCCCGTCGACGTCGGTCCAGATCTGGATCTCGTCGGCCCCGATGCCCGCGCCCACGATGGAGGCGCTGAAGTCGGAGCCCCCGCGGCCCAGTGTCGACGACCGTCCGTCCGCCGTCCCCGCGATGAACCCGCCCATCACCGCCACCCGCCCCGCCGCCCCGTGAGGCCGGACGAGGCGCCCGAGCCGCTCGTTCGTCGGTCCGAACCGCGGCGCCGCCTCGGTGAACCGGTCGTCGGTCACCAGCACGTCGCGCGCATCGACGTGCGCCGCGTCGAGCCCGCGCTGGCGGAGCAGACGCGCCATCACGAGGCTGGAGATACGTTCCCCGTGCGAGAGGGCCGCGTCGGTCAACCGGAGGCGGGCCGGTTCGTCCCCCTTGGCCAGCTCGGTCAGCGTGCGGTCGAGCTCGTCGCAGTGCGCGTCGACCAGACCCTCGAGACCCGCCACGTCGGCGAGGACGGGCGCCGCCGCCGCCAGCAGGTCGTCGCGGATGGCCGCGACGCTCTGCCGGGCGTCCGCCAGCGCGCCCCGCGCCGCGAGATCGACGGCGGCCACGAGGGCGTCGGTGGTCTTCCCCATCGCCGACACCACGACCACCGGCCGGCGCGGAACGCGGTCGGCGATCAACCCCGCCACCCGGGTCAGCGCGTCGCTGGTCGCCAGCGAGCTGCCGCCGAACTTCATCACGATCATGCTGCGCTTCCGTCTCGGTCATGCCGGCCGCCGGCCGCAGGCCCATGCCGAGGGGCGCCGGCGGCGGCGGTACGTGGGCGCCCCGCCGAACCGGTTCGCGGCCGGCAGGGACGTCCGCAGCCGCCGCCGGCCGGACACGGACGCCCCCCCAACGTCTCGCGGGCGTGAGCATTCGTGCCCCACGCCCGGGCGATCCGCGAGACCCCGCCGGCGCGCCGACTGATATAGGATCGGACCCCGGTCCGCGGCCGGGAATCTGCGCCGCACGGCGGAGCGGAGGCCGGCCGGCCTGGTGGGTCGGACCGTGGCGCGTCAGGCGCCGATGTCGGGGCGAGGCCATACACCATGATTACCGAAAGCGCGTTCATCGCCATCGCCGGTCTCGTCGCCGTGGTCGCGCTGCTCTTCCTGCTGATCACCCGCTTCAACTGGCACGTCTTCATCGCCCTCCTGGTGCCCATCGTCCTGTTCGCGCTGATTCCCGGCCTCGACCGCCAAGCGTTCATCGACGCCTTCGAGCAGGGATTCGGCCGCACCATCCAGGGGATCGCGGTGGTGATCGTGCTCGGGTCGATTCTCGCCGAGGCCCTCAAGCATACCGGGGGCATCGAACGAATCACCGTCTCGATGATCCGGTGGGTCGGCGAGACCCGGATGCCGCTGGCCCTCACGCTGAGCGGATTCGTCATCGGACTCGCCATCTTCTCCGACGTCGGCTATCTCATTCTCAACCCGCTGGTCCACTCGGCCGCCCTCAACAGCGGCCTGAACATGAGCGTGATGGCGACCGGCCTGGTGGGAGCGATGCAGCTCACCCACGCCATGGTCCCCCCGACGCCCGGTCCGCTGGCCGCCGTCGCCCTCGTCGGCGCCGACATCGGCCAGGTCATCCTGTACGGCGGCATCGTCACGCTGGTGGCCTCGCTGGCCGGCTGGGTCTACGCGCGCCTCGCGGGCCCGCACATCGAGTCGCCGCCGTCCCGCGAGTTCGTCGGGCAGTCGTTCATCGAGCAGGGACGCGAATCGGAGCTGCCGACGACGTGGCGCGCGTACGCCCCCATTCTGATTCCGCTCGTTCTCATCGCCGGACAGAGCGTCACCGCCTTCGCGTTGCCGGAAGACCATCTCGTCAACGTCGCGATGCGCTATCTGGGCTGGCCGGTCGTCGCGCTCGGCATCGGCATCCTCCTCGCCTACCGGAACACCAGGGCCGATCAGGCGTCGGCGCGCACCGGGCAGTGGATCGAGGACGCCCTGCGGGCGTCGGCGATGATCATCATGGTGACCGGGCTCGGCGGGGCTCTCAGCCAGATCCTGCGGGAGACCCCGGCCGTCGACGCCATCGCCAATGCCGTCGCCTCCACCGGCCTGCCGGCGATCTTCCTGCCGTTCGTGCTCGGGGTGGCCGGCAACATGATTACCGGATCGACGACGGTCGGGGTCATCACCGCGGCCTCGGTCGCCGCCCCGATGATGGACACGCTGGGATTGAGCCCGGAGGCGACGATGCTCGCGGGCGCGGCCGGCTCCATGATCATCAAGTACGTGAACTCGAGCTACTTCTGGGTCTGCGCGTCGCTGTCCCGCATGCCCCTCAAGTCGGCCCTGCTGTCCTACGGCGGCGTCACCCTCGTCAACGGAGTCACCGCGATGGTGGTGGTCTACCTGCTCTGGACCGCGGGACTCATCTAGGAGTCTGAGCCTGGAACAGTACGGACTCCTGGGGGGTACGGCGGCACGCGGAGCCGCCAGACGACGATTTGCGGGCGAGGGGTCTGCACCGTAAACGGTGCCGTCTCCTGCAAGGAGGCGCCGACTCCCAGGAGAGGGTTGGGCGGCACGCGGAGCCGCCGGCGACGATTTCCGGGCAGAACATCTGGCGACCAGCCATGCGCGGCGGGTTGGCGCGGCCCGGCAATCTCGTATAGTTCACTCGTGAGAGAGCGTTCCCCACGCACAGCAGAGGCGATACAGCGATGAAAGTGGACCGACGGGAATCCCTGCGGCAGTTCCGTACTTTTCTCGGCGGCTCGCCCCTCGTTCCCGCCCAGAGCCAGCCCGGCGGGGCGCCCCCGAACGACCGGCTGGCCCCGGTGCTCGAGCTGGTCAACGTGCCCGAGTTCGAAGCGATGGCGAGGCTCGTGCTGCCTCCGCAACGCTTCGCCGCCATCGGCGGGGGGCACCGGCGGTCGTTCGACAGGATGACCCTGCGGCAGCGGCTGATGGTCTACGCCATGGACCTCGACCTGACCACCCCGCTGTACGGATACGACATGTTCGCCCCGATCATCGTCGGGCCGGTTGGCAACCAGGACGAGCTGCACGCCGACGGCGAGCTCGCGACCGCGCGCGGCGCCTCGGCCGCCAAGGCGGTCATGGTCGCCACCGGACGCGGCGGCCATGCCATCGACGAGATCGCCGCGGCGAGCGACGAACCGGTGTGGTATCAGCAGTATTCCGACGCGGCCACGCTGCCGGACGATTGCGCGCGGGCGGTCGAGGCCGGCTGCCGGGCGATCTGCCTGACCGTCGGCGTCTCCGACGATGGCGCGCCCGCGCCGCCCGACTGGGCGGCCGTCGAGCGGATCAGCCGGGCGGTCGAGGTGCCGGTGCTCGTCAAGGGCATCATGGACGTCGCCAGCGCCGAGACTGCGCTCGACCGGGGCGCCCAGGGTCTGGTCGTCTCCAGCCACGGCGCCGGCGGCGCCCTGCCGATCGACGTGCTGCCGGCGGTGGCGGACACCGTCGCCGGCCGGGTCCCGATCCTGGTCGACGGCAGCTTTCGGCGCGGCACCGACGTCCTCAAGGGCCTCGCCCTGGGCGCCACCGCGGTGCTGGTGGCGCGTCCGCCCATGTGGGGTCTCGCCGCCTACGGCGCCGAAGGTGTGCAAACGGTGGTGGAGATCCTGCAGACCGAGCTGGCGAGGAACATGGCCGCGTCGGGCCGGCCCCGCATCGACATGATCGACCGGGAGCTCGTCCGGTTCGACCGGCGGTAGCACGCCGGGTCGGCCGGGCCGCGGCGCCGGGAGAGCGGCGGCGCAGCGCCACCGCTCTCCCGGCCCCTTTGTGCCCGCTACTGGTCGTTCGTCTGCTCCAGGTACCGGCTGGCTTCCCCATAGCCCGGCAACTGGTCGCGGCCCTGCCACGTGGACAGCAGCGTGGAGTACTGCTCGGCCGCGGTGGCGTGATCTCCGGTCTGGGCGGCAGCGCGGGCCAGACCGAGCACGGACCGAACCCGGCCCGACATCCGCTCCAGCGATGTCTCGAACCTGGCCACCGCCTCGGCCGGCCGGCCGAGCTCGAGCAGGATCTCGCCGTAGAGCTCGTAGGGCGGCTTGACGGGACTGGCCGCCCCGTTGGGCAGCCGCATGCGGCCGGTAATCTCCAGCGCCTCGTCCATCAGCGCCGTCGCCTCGTCGGCCTCGCCGTTGGCGAGATGCACGAGCGCCGCCACCTCGCGGTACATGATCTGGTTGCCCTGGTTGCCCTCGGCCAACTCCTTCAGGCGCGCCGCCGCCGCCTCGGCGGTGGCGAGGTCGCCGGTCTTGACGGCGCTGATGCCGGTGGCCAGCAGCTCGGCGGCCGACGAGTCGTCGGTCACCGGCAGCACGTTCCACTCCTCGGTCTCGACGACGTAGCGCGCGTTCATCAGCGGCAGGGTATTGACCGCGCGGGCCTGCCCGTCGCTCTCGCGGCTGACCATCTCGAGCCGTTCGATCCAGGTGCGCGCCTTGGCATAGTCGCCGAGCTGCAGGTCGCCGTACTGACCCCAGTCGAGCGGGTGCACGGTATCGCCCACGCTGTCGCCGGGCACCCACAGGTCGCGGGCGGCGTCATACGCGTGCTGGTTGTGGTTCGACACGTAGTCCCACATCCCGTGCTGGATGAAGATGTGGGTCGGCATGTGGCGGGCGTGCGCGACGGCCGGCGCGATCTCGGCGTAGCGCAGCGCCGCGGGCAGGGCGAGCGGCGCGTGGATGGGATCGTCGAACGCGTGGATAACGTAGTGGGGGGCGCCCGGATGGTCCCGGTTCCCCTCGAAGACCGGCAGGGCGAGCGAGCCGGCGCGCACCTCGTAGCGGAACGTGCGGTCGTCGAGGGCGCGCGCGCCGCTGAGGGTGGCCACCGCGGCGAAGGTGGCGACCTCGTCGTCGTCGGGATACTGCTCGGCGAGCCGCAGCATGGCCTCCATGTAGGCCACCCGCCGGTCGTCGTAGTCGCCCTCGCCCCACAGAATTTCGACTGCCCCCAGGAACCCCTTCTCGCGCTCGGTGGGCGCCTTGGCCAGCCGCTCTTCCGGCGTCTCGCCCAGGCGCTTCAGCACCGCCCGGGGGTTCTCGTCGTCCGACGGCGAACCGAACAGCGGGTGGTTGTAGCACAGCGTCTCGCCCCAATAGGCCATGGCGAAATCGGGATCGAGCTGTTGCGCGGCCTGAAACTCCGCGATCGCCTGCTTCCAGCCGAAGCTGTGGAGAATGGCGACCCCGCGCAGGAAGTGCTGCTGTGCCTCGGGCGAGCCGGACGTCGCGAAGTCGAGCGAGCCGACGCTGTCGAACTGCGCCTCGGCCACCGATCCGCCCGCCAGCAGGGTCAGTACCGCCGCGACGACAAACAATCGCTTCATCAGATGCTCCTGGAAAATGCTCCTGGGTTCCGTAGCCTGTGCAGGATGAACCTCCCCATTATAGTGCCGGCCCGGCGGGTTCGGCACCGGCCCCGGCGAGTTCCTGACCGTGCCGATGATCGGTCCGCGCCGGAGCTCGTACTGGGGTGGAGCAACGATGACGAACCCGGCATCGGCCGTTGGGACCGGCGGGCGCGTTGACCGCTGCGCCGGACAGCCGTGTAGTCCCCGGGAGACAGTAGGCGGCGAGAGCCCGTTGCGCGCGACCTGCGAGTCGGAACGCGGTCTTCCGCCGCGGGCGCCTGGTTCCGGCCATCTGATAGAATGGCGTTTAGCGACGGCACGATCAGTGCATATACGGTCCAGAGAGTCCAATGACCCTTACGGTTCGGATGATCAGACCGATGCTCACCAACGATATCGTTGCAATGTGCGCCGTCCGGTTGATGCTCGCGGCCTGCCTCGCGGTCGCGGCGCCGATGACGAGCGGCGGAATCGCGCTCGCCGCGGACGGGCCGGCGGAGGCGACCGCCGCGGTGGCGCAACCCCTGCCCACCGGAAACCGGCCCGATTTCCTGTTCGGCCAGCCGCGGATCATGATTGGGCTTTCCGGCGGCCGGCTCCAGACATCGCCCGGCGGCCTGCTCGGGTCGTTCCAAGAGTACCTGACCATCGACGACGGCGCGTACGACACGCTGCTCTTCCGTTTCGCGGGCGGCGTCTCGGTGGCGCCCCGAGTAGACTTGGTGTTCGATGTCGAGGTGTCGCAGACCGGCACGGTGTCGGAATATCGGTTTTTCGACGAAGGCGGTCAACCGATCCGGCAACACACCGAGCTGTGGCAGGTGCCGGTGAACGCCGGCGTGCGGTACTGGGTCCTGCCGCGGGGACGCCAGATCGGGCGGCTGGCATGGGTGCCGAGCAAGCTGGGTGTCCACGTCGGCATCGGCGGCGGCATGCGGCGCTACCGGCTCAGCCAGAACGGGGACTTCGTCGACTACGTGGACTTGGCGATCTACGACGACTTGCTCAGAGCGCAGGGATGGGCTGCGAGCGCATACGTCTCCGCGGGCGCGAGCGTGCGACTGACGCGCCGGCTGTTCGGCGTCGTCGACGTACGCCGGGTCTGGTCCCGGTCGGAGCTGTTCGGCGACTACGACGGTGACATCGATTTGAACGGACTGCAGATGACCGGCGGCATCGAGCTCGTGTTCTGAGGCGTCCGCCGGGAACCCGCAACGGGACTCCTGTCGCGGACGCCTGCCGGGAACCGAGCCTCTCAACCCGCAGAGGTGAGACATGACCAACTTCATCCTCGACCGCACTCGTTCTTCGGAGCCTCCCGCCCGCCCGCCCTGCCGCGGGACCCTGTGGTGCGGGGCACTCCTCGTCGCGGCCATCGGGGCGGCGACGCTGCCAGGCGCATCGCACGCCCAGCCGTCGCCGCTCGGCGAGCCGCCGGCGCCGGCCGCGGTGGATCTGCGCTGGCGGCCGTGGCTCGGCTGCTGGCAGTTGCTCGAGGAGACCAGCGCCCTGCCGGATCCGACGGCCGGCCTGTCCTCCTTCGCGGATCGCGTGCTGGTGTGCGTGACGCCGCCAACGTCGACCGCCCCCGCCACCGACGTCGTCGTGACGACGCTGGCCGACGGCGAGCAGGTGCTGGTGGAGACCCTGTCGGCCGACGGGGTGGAGCACCCCGTGGACCAGACCGAGTGCCGCGGCCAGCGCCGCATCGCCTGGTCGGATGACGGCGCGCGCCTGTTCACGCGGGCGGAGCTGACCTGCAACGTCCAGGATGATGCCCGCCGCGTGTCAGGGGTCGGATTCATGGCGGACGGCAGGACATGGCTGAATCTCGAGCTGGTCGAGGCCGGACAACGCGCCGCGGTCACCGTCCGGCGCTACCGCCGCGCCAACGACATCGCGACCCTGCTTGCGGCCGGTCCCACTCTCACCGCCGACCTGCTCGCGCAGGCGCGGCTCGCGACGCGCCGGGCGGGCAACGCCGATCTGACGATCGACGCCGTCATCGAAGCCGGGAACGCCGTCGATTCCGCGGTGCTCGAAGCGATGCTGGTGGAGACCGGGACGACGTTCGACCTCGACGGGCGCACCCTGATCCGACTCGACGACGGGGGCGTGCCGGGGCAGATCATCGACATGCTGGTGGCGCTCTCTTTCCCGGACGATTTCTCGGTTCGACGTTCCGCGCCGACCGGCGGGGGCGGCGGATTCCTGAGCAGTTGGGGCGGCTACGGATACGACAGCTGGTATCCGTACTACGCAGCACCGTTCGGCTACTACTACGGGTGGTCCCCCTACCGTTCGCTGTACGGGTGGGGTGACTACTATTACGTCGACTCACCCTATTACTCTCCAACGGGGTCGAACTTCCGGGGGGACCCACCAAGCCGCTCCGAAGGACGGGTCTATGAAGGCTACGGCTACACCCGGGTAGCCACCCCGAGTGACGCCGGGGGACGACGCGCGCAGCCCCGGGGGGCGGGCGCATCGGGTGGCGGCGTGTCCAGCGGAGGCGGAGGCGGCGGACGCGTGAGTTCGGGCGGCTATACCCGGAGCGGCGGCGGGTCGTCATCCCGCGGCGGGTCGTCATCCGGCGGCGGGTCGTCATCCGGCGGCGGGTCGTCATCCGGCCGCACCGCCACGCCGCGCGAGCCCTGACGGCGGCGGTTTCGTCGTGACCGCGCCGCCAGTGCGAAGTCACCGTCTTCCTTCACCTGGGAGCTTGCGCCGTAGAAGTTTCGCGCCAGCGAATCTTCCAGCGCGACCGTAGGGTCGCGCCAGGGCGGGGTGGGACAGGCCGGGCGGCCAGCGCCCACACCACGCCGTCCATCGCGAGGACACAGCGGCGCGGGAGAAGCGCGGTCAGCGCGCGGCCTCGGCTGTCTCGAGGTTGCGATTGACCTCGAGGATGCCGGCCAGGCCGTCGTTGCCTTCGTGGCACGCGTACTCGTACAGCGGGCCGTCGTTCCGGTTGAGGGGGATACGGGCCGTCCACGGGCGCGTCCACGTCGTGGCGTCGGTGACCGTGAACTCGTAGTCGATGGTGTCGGCGTCGACGCGGGTCAGGCGCTCGACCAGGTGCAGGTTGTCGGCGGACCCGCGGAAGTTGGTCTTGCCGGTGAAGTGCGTGGTCTCGATGACGAGCGCGTCGCCGTCCCACCGGCCGCGCGAATCTCCGTTCCACTGCCGGATGCCGTCCGGGAGAGGGGGGCGAGGGCCCAGCGGGATGATGCGGGCGTCATGGATCATCTCCATGAAGATCACGACGAGGCCGGGTGTCTGGAAGATCTGATAGTTGTTGTTATAGAGGCCCGGCAGCCGCGGCACCGTCCGCGTGATGCAACGTTCGCTCGGGTTGCGTTCGTCGGCGGCGCCGACTCCCTGTGCCCGCCCGGTCTCGAAACGTCGTTGCCCCTCCGGCGTGAGGGGGGGAACCCGACCATCGGCCGGGTCGCTGATCAGGGCGGTGCGCCGATCCGCCACCGTCGTCGTTCCCCGATCCCAGTAGTACCGGTCGTCGACCCGCTGTACGGCGGTCCGCGCTTCGTAGGCGGTCGCTTCGTCGGCGGTCAGCGTCTCCTGTCCGGCGAACTGCCCCGGGCGTTCCAGCGGGGTGATGGTCCGGTTGTCCCAGACCCCCTGCAGGTCCGGTGCTCCCCAAGGCGTCCGGGGGACGCCTGAATCGCCGGTCGCCTGCGCGGCCGACGACAACGGCAGCAACAACGCCACGGTGACGACAACGACGGACAGGGATCGGCGCATCGTTGCTCTCCCGGAGGGACAGCAGCCTGCCTGCCTGCCATGGAAGGAGCGGCGCGCCCTCGGACTCCCCCGTTTCGATCGAGGCCAACCGACGATAGCAGATATTGGACAGGGACGCGGCCCCCGTCACCCCCCGCGAGGCGGCGGCGCCTCGGATTGCACCGCCGCGAAGCGCGAGCGGGCTCGAAGACCCCACCGTCCGTCCACCCGGGTCACCACGTGGAGCGCATCGAGTTGCACGAGGCGGCGGCCGGCCGCGTCGTACTCGCTGAAGATGACCGCCACGTGCACCTTGTCGGGATAGGCCTGCACGACGGTCCGCCGGTCCCATCGGCTGCGATCCCAGCCGGTCTCGGCGGCGAGCGCGGCGAAGTCGTGCCGGGCGATGCAGTCGCCGGGGGTTTCCCAGCTCTCGACCTGGCCGTCGGCGAAGCGAACGTGCGGATAGTGCCACGTGCGGCAGAGGGCCGCGCCATCCCGGGCATTGACCGCGGCCAGGTAGCTATCGAGCACGCCCATCGCCGCGTTCTCCGGCCCGAACTGCGCCCGCACCGCGACGCCGGCCGCCAGCCCCGCGAGGCCCAGGAGGCCGGCCGCCGTCGCGATCCCGTGTCCGGACAACCCTAGTCCCACTCCTTCTCGATGCCGTGCCCCCGCTCCGGGTCGCCGTGCAGCGGCGTGACGAACCCGAGCAGGCACCCGTCCGAGCCGTCCTTGAGCCGGTGGCAGCGCACCCCGATGAGGTCGCCAGGCAGGACGTCGTCGCGCTCGATGCCCCTCCGGCCGAGCCCGGTGGGGCTGGTGGCCTCCATGGCCCACAGCGTGGGCTCGCCGTCCCCTTCACCGGGGATCTCGAGGAAGATCCAGGAATGCGGGGTGATCAGGTGCACCTCCGTGACCGTACCTTCGAGGTGGGTAAAGTCGCTGATCTCGTAGTTGCCGTGAGAATGATGCGCCCAGCTCGGAAGGGCGAGGACAACCGCGCAGAGAACCGCGAAGGTCGAGAGCTTGAAAGACATCATCTGACTCGGGGAGGTGGCGGAAAGCCGTTGGCGTACACGGTCTGGTAGCGGATGCCGTTGCCGTCCGCGTCGAGGAACCGCAGCGATTGCTGGAACATCTCGGGACCCGGCCGGCCGGGAGGCGCTGTCGCCTCGAGGATGTAGAGCCGGTCCTCGTGCAGGTAGATGGCCGCGAACGTCCGAGACCCATCCGCGTTGGTGAGCTGCAGATGCCGACCCTCGACGAGGTCCACGAAGTTCCAGCTGAAGAACGTCGGCGTCACGTCCCGCTCGAGGAAATGCCACGTCGCGTAGTCCATGGCGCCGCGCACGTCGATGATCCACGACCCGACCCCCGTGTACTGCGCGCCCGAGCAGCCGGTGTGGGCGTCGGGGGGACAGTTCTTCGCGCGCTCGGTGTGGATGCGCTCGGCCTCGGTGTAGTCGACCACGGTGACCGAGTACCGGATCGCACCGTCCTCGTAGGCGTGCACGCGGGCCGGGAATTCGGCCTCGTACTCCGAGGTGTAGGCGATCTCCTCCACCGACGGCTCGCCGGGCAGATTGACGCTGAAGAAGTCCGCCGGGCTGGCGTACTCGGCCCAGCCCTGGGCGAAGAGCGGTCCCGGACTGCACACGATCAACGCAGCCGGAATGAGTCGCACGAGGCGCATGGTTTCATCCTCCCCGATCGCTCCAATGCCGTCCGCCGCAGCCAAACCCCATGCTGCCAGAAAACGGCGCGCGTGCACAGCACGAATTGCCGCACGCGATACGGGGCCCACTCCGGCACTCGGCGCCTGGCCCGGAAATCGTCGCTTTCGGCTCCGCCACCGGGGTGGGTCGGGTGCCGCCAGGGCCGTGCTATGCTGCCGTCATGAGCGAGACGCGCGCCTTCGACACCCACGCGGCCGTGAAGGTGCTGACCCATGCTGGCGCCCAGCCCGAGCTCGCCGAAGCCTTCGTCACTGTCGCCAGGGACGCCGGCGACCACGGCGACCACGGCGACAGTGTGACATCCGATCGTCTCGACGCCGCTCTTGCGAATCTGCGCGTCGAGATCAACCGGGACCTTACCACCCTGACTTGGCGCATCATCGGCGCCGGCATTGCCATTGCCGGCCTCGCCGTCGCCGTGCTGCGGTTCCTCGGCTGAGCCGGGGTGTGTTCTGACCGTCGCGCTGGAAAAGCGCAGCCACCGGTGTTCCTGTGGCAGACCGGACGCCAGCCGATTCCGGCAACCGTTTCCCGGCCGGCCAGCACCGCCGAAGCCCAAACCAAGGTACCGCCCCGCGTTCCGTCTGGTCGACGACGACGGAGGAGAGGGGTTGCGCCCCGCCGTCCTGCTCCCAGGCATTCGCCGCCTGGGGTGCCCCGTGGGGCATGGCGACCGCTACACCACCCGGGCGGCGCGCAGGGCCGCGATCTCGGCCGCCGCGTACCCGAGCTCGCCGAGAACCTCGGCGGTGTGCTCGCCGAGGGCCGGCGCCCGCGTCCGGATGCCGGCCGCCCCCGCGGACAGCGAGAACGGCGTGTCGGCGACCGGGGCCGGGGCCGGGGCGCCCGGAAACCCCAGCGCCTTCAGGGCTCCGACCGCCGCCACGTGCGGGTCGTCGAGAGCCTGCTGCGGCGACAACACCGGGCCGGCGGGAATGCGAACCTCCTCCAGCGCCGCCAGCGCCTCCGCCGTCGTGCGCTCGGCGCACCACGCGGCCATCCGGCCGCTGATGACCTCGCCGTGGTCGCCGCGCGCCATGTCGTCCCGGAACCGGGGGTCGTCGACCCACTCCGGCACGCCGACCAGCACCGCCCACTTTTCGAACAGCGGCTGGCCGATGGTCTGCACGAGGATCCAGCCGTCGCGCGTCCGGTGGGTGTCGGACGGGGCCGACACCTGGCTCCGGTTGAGCGAGGCGACCCGATCGGGCGCCTGCACCGCCTGTTCGATCAGGGCCGCGTTGGCGACGGTGAGCGCCGCCCCGAGCAGGGATCCCCGGACCTCCTGGCCGCGGCCGGTCCGCTCGCGCGCCATGAGGGCGGCCAGCGTGCCGGCGAAGGCGGAGAGCGCGGTCAGGAAATCCACCCACGGCACGTAGCTCTTGGTGGGCTGGCCCGGCTGCCCCGACAGGTACATGGCCCCCGACATCGCCTGGCCGATGCCGTCGAAGCCGACCTTGTCCGAGTACGGCCCCCCCGCCCCGAACGCCGACACACTGGTCAGGACGATGCGGGGGTTCACCTCCGCGAGCGACGCGTAGTCGAGCCCCAGCGCCCGCAGGGCCGGGTCGGGCAGGTTGGCGACGACCACGTCCGCCCCCGCGGCCAGCCGCCGCAGCACCTCGCGTCCCGCCGGCTTCATCGGGTTCAGGGTCATCCCGCGCTTGTTCCGGTTGACCTGCATGAAGAGCGCGCCGTCGCCGGCCGCGTTCAGCGGCACCAGGAAGCGGTCTTCCCCGCCGCGGACCTTCTCGACCCGCACGACGTCGGCCCCGAGGTCCGCGAGCAGGGCCGCGCAGAACGGCCCCGCGATGTAGCGGCCGAAATCGAGCACCCGGACGCCGTCGAGAACACCTGACATCGGCAGCGCTGCCTCCCCTGAGCACACCAACTACGGAACCGACCGGCTTCGACCGGGGCGCCGTCTTCCCCGCGGGGCGGCCGGCGGGGCGCGGGCGCCGGCCGGACCCCGTCCGCCGGCACGGTCTCACGGAGACTCGAGGAAGGCAAGCAGCCCGCGCGGAATGTGGGCGACCCGGAGGACCCGTCGCGCAGAACGGTCACTTCCCGGGTGCGTCGACCGACGACGGCGGCCGCGACGAGCCCCGGGGTCGGCTTCGACACCCGCAGCGTGCCGTTCGCACACCCCGAGGTAGAGCCGGGCCGCCACGAGATGCTGGTCGGGCGCCGGCCGCGATGACCGCACGCGCCGTGCCCCGCCGACGGTTGTTCCGGGTGACGCCTGGACCTGTCACGGAACAGGCAGGTCTCGTCAGGATCGTAGCGCTCGAGCTGATGCAGCTTTCCGGAGACGGAGAGTCTTCGGTATGGCCCGCATCGTTGCGCCACCGTGTCATTCCGGCGTTGCCGGCTCTGCTCACTACGCGCTCTCCGCCTCACGGGCCGGATCGCGCACCGTGAGGACCGGACAGGGCGCACGCCGCACGACCTCCGCCGCCACGCTGCCGAGCAGCAGTTGCTCGACCGCCCCGCGCCCGCGGGTTCCCATGACGATCAGGTCGATGCGATGCTCGCCCGCGTACCGCAGGACGCCGTCCGCCGTCGGCCCGACCTCGACCGCCGCGCGTACCGCGAACGCCGCCTGCTCTTCCGCCGGGCAGAGGCTCGCGAGCTTCGCCGTCGCCTCGTCGACCCAGCCCCGCTGAACCTCGGTCTCGGAGAACCCCCACAGCGCCTCGGTCCCCGGGCTGACGTCGGCATCGGCAACGACGTGCAGGAGGTGGAGGGTCGAATCGAATCGTCGAACCAACTCCTTCGCGTAGGTCAGGGCCAGCCCGGACGCGTCGCTGAAGTCGGTCGGAACGAGAATGGTCTTCGGGGGAATCATGGTCGGGGCGGAAAGGCGCTTCGCGCGGCCAGCAGCCTGCTGACCGCCGGCCGGTCGGCGGGTCCGAGGCCGACATGGTGGAACCGGACCAGACCCGCCGGATCGATCAGCACGTTGCCCCCCTGCTGCGCCGTATCCGCGCGCGGCAGGCGGGGAAACCGTCCGAGCAGGGCCTCACGCCCGTAGGCGCGCCACGTGGCCGGCCCGAGCAGATGCCGCAGCCGAGCCTTCCCCATGCCGTAGGCATGATAGAGGCGGCGCTCGGTGTCGACGAGCAACGGCCAGCGCAGCCCCGTCTCGGCCACGTACGCGCGGGCCGCGTCCGCGCCTTCGAACGTGACGGCCAGCAGCTGCACGCCGAGTCGTTCGAGCTCGTCCTCCGCCTGCCGCAACTGCAGCAGATGCCGCCGGCACGGCAGTCAGAAAAGATGCCGGTGCAGCACCAGCAACAGCCACCGGCCGCGGTACCCGTCGAGCCGGTGCGCCCGATCCCGGGTGTCGCGCAACTCGAAGGGGACCGCCGGCCGGCCGACGAGCGGCGACGTCATCTCGAATCGACCGCCGCGCCGCCAGTTTCGCTTCCCGCCAACCGACCCTCCCGGAGTGTCTGTTGCGCGCCGCCGACGCCCTCGGAGCCTGCGCGACCGTAAGGTCGCGCTAGTTCTTGACGTACTTGTGCAGCGCCGGCCGCACGGTGTCGGCCACGAAGATGTCCCCGTTCGGCGCCATCGTCATGTAGTGCGCCTCGCCGAACTCGCCGAGGCCCCTGCCCGGCTGACCGTTTGCCCCGAGGGCCTTGCCGTTCTCGTCGAGCTTGAGAATCTCGCCCGCGAACCCGCTCACCATGTACATCTGCCCGTCGGTGTGGATGTGCAGGCCGCACGGCAGGCCCTTGTAGGCCCACTCCTTGATGTAGGCGCCGTCGGCGTCGAAGATCTGCACCCGGCGGTTCTGCCGATCCGCCACGTAGATCAGCCCCGCCTCGTCGACCACGATCGAGTGCG
This sequence comes from Vicinamibacterales bacterium, assembly GCA_965206705.1. Lineage (GTDB taxonomy): Bacteria > Acidobacteriota > Vicinamibacteria > Vicinamibacterales > UBA8438 > JAJEEA01. Next base: position 1,852,691 of record CBDBKJ010000006.1, read on the forward strand.
GCGTGTCGAACTTGCCCGGCTCCGTGCCCTGGCCGCCCCACGCCTTGATCAGGGATCCGTCGGAGGCGAACTTCACCAGCCGCGGCGTGCCGCGTCCGTGTCCGACCAGCACGAAGATCTCGCCGGCCGCGTTCACGGTCAGGTCCGTCGGCTCGGTCAGCAGCCCGTCCTCGGGCTCGCCGGCCTTGCCGTGGGTGCCGATGGTCATCAGCACCTTGCCGTCCGGGTCCATCTTGGTGACGGTGTTCCCGTTGACGTCGGTGGTCCAGATGTTGCCGTCGGGGTCGAGCCGCATGCCGTGGGGCCGGATGTACTCGCCCTGCCCCCACGACCGCACGAAGCTGCCGTCGGGATTGAACTCCATCAGCGGGTTGGGCCCGCGGTTGAAGACGAGCAGGGTGTTCTTCGTGGTCCAGACGGCGCTGGACGGCGCGCCCATCTCCTGATCAGCGGGAATCTGCAGGCCGTGGGGCACCGGGTGGTACCCGAGGTCCGGCGCGTCCTCCATCTGGGCGGGATCCGGCGCGTCGAGGACCTGGGCCCCGGCGACGGCGGCGACTCCCAGCACGGCGGCGAAGACAAGCGCGAGCGTCCGGGCAAGGCGGACTGGCAGCATGGCGGCTCCTCGGAAAATGGTCCTGCGAATCGTCCGCATTGTAGCACCGTCGCCGGGGTGGTCCAGGGCGCCGGCCGACCCTGGCCGGCGCGAGTCCCGCGGCGACTGGAGGACCTGGGCGTGACGGGTCCGGTACAGGCGGACGGCCCCCGGCCGGCGCGACGTCCACGCGGCGACCGACAGTCCCGTCCCGTCAGCGCTTCGAGTCGCGTCGCCGGCGCCTGCGCGTGATCCGGCGGGCAGTACGGCTCTCGGTATGGTCGAACGCGGGTTCGTAACGCTCGATCTCCCGCGCGGTCATGCCCGCCGCCGCGCAGCACGCCCGCCACCGTTCATCGATGGTCGACGCCATGCGGGACAGCATCACGACCGCGGCGGCGCGCTCGACGTCGAAGAAGGGCGCGGCGTCCACCGCCGCCTCGATGGAGGCGTCGTGTCCGCTGAGCTCGCTGATGCCCGTCTCGAGGTGTCGCCGGCGGAGCGGCTGCGGATTGACGTCGAAGGCGGGCGAGAGCACCCAGCGTCCCCCGCCCGCATGCAGCAGGCCGTGGTTCTTCAGGTGGTCGTCGTTGTTCGAGACGAGAATCGTGAACAGCACGCGCCGGTACAGCTCGGTCAGTTGCGCCGTCGGGTCGAGCGCGTGCGCGCGCAACGCGTCCGCGATGTCCGTATAGTACGCGCTGGTACCGGCCTCGGCGCCGATGAAGGACTGCGCCGAGAGATAGTGGACGCGGTCACCGGCCGCCCGGTCGAAACGCTTGATCAGCGCCACAGGCTTGTCCGTGGATCCAAGCTCGATCCGCGCCAGCGCCGCGTTCACGCCGGCAACCCGGGCGAGGGCCAGCGTCGCCACCTCGACCCGCTCCACGGGCATGGTGTCGCGGTCCGAGGTGAACTTCGCGATCGCGAGGTCGCCACCGCGATCGCGCACGTTCGCCTTGGGCCGAGCCCCCCCGAGAGAGCTGGCGCTGCCCACCAGCCGGTCCCGCATCGTCGGAAGCCCGTTCGGGTCGTCTTCGGCCGCCCCGGCTTCGGCCGCCCCGGCCAGCCGCCGCAGCTCGTCGAGATCGCTCAACCGGGGCACAGGCGGGTAGGTGCGCGCCAGCGGCTTCCCGTCGTCGTCGAGGTACCGCAGTGTGCCCTGGCGAGTCTCGTCGTCGACGGCGAGCAGATAGTGCAGCTCCGTGAGGGAGCCGGGGAACGACTTGCGCAGGAGTCCGCGTCCCCAGGAATCCGGCGCGCCGTCACCGAACGGTCCCAACAGCGCCGAACGGGGACGCTCCCGCGACGCCGACGCATGGAACGGCGATTCCGACAACGGCATGGTCGGGGCGATGGCGAAACCCTCTGGCCCGTTGCGCCATTCGTCCGCATAGCGGAACATGCTCGCCTGCCGCCTGCCGTCGGCCTCGAACACGAGCTCGCCGACCGGCCGCAGCCGTTCGCCGAACGCCACCCGCACGCGCCGCGTCGTCTTGGGCATGCCGGCGGCCTCCTCACCCGAGCCTGGGCTTCCGCCGCCGGATGCGCTGCGGCAAGTTGTCGAGGTCGAGCAACAGGCCGGTATCGTCGCGCGAGACGTCCAGGAGGTCCTCCAGCCTGTGCAGCTCGCCCAGGGCCAGAAGCGCCATGGCGAACGCCCCGATCGACACGCCGGCCTCGCCCTTCTCGAGGCGGACCAGGGTTCCCTGCGACACGCCCATGCGCGCCGCGAAGTCCGCCACCGGCATGCGCCGCTTCCGGCGTGCGATGCCGATGTCGCGACCCAGCGCCCGCAGCGCGCGCTGAACGGACGGCGTGTAGACCCTGCGGTTCATTGATTACAATATATTGCAATCAATGGGCCATAAACACCAATTTTGGAGTGTTTGACTGCTGACGATATCCCGTCGACGCTCCGGCCCGGGTGGGTTTCGGGGCGCTTGGAAGAACGGCAACGACAACGACGGCGGCCGACTCCACGGTGTAGATGGCGGTGTACCATGGGCCGATTCCGGCTCGCTGCCCGCTCCAGGCGAGGAGAGGGGATTGCAGCATGGAGATGAAGAGCAAGGCCGAACGTCTCCGGCTTCTCCACGAACGCGGACGACTCGGCCGCGGAATCCGACACGGCGGAGTCCGATACTGGATCGGTCACCACCGGCAGATGGGGCTCCTGATATTCGACCCCCACGCACAACGAGAAGTCGAGACCGGGAAGGTCCGGCTGTTCAACGTGACCCATCACGAGAGCCGCCTGTTCATGCTGAACATGGCCGGAACCGGATCGCTCTGGTCATCGCCAGGCGACCAAGGCGCGAGGACCGATTTGGTCCGAATCGCGGAGCAATTGACAGCGTCAGCCCCCAGAGCGGAGCCGACGGCGGAGGGGCTTGCGCTGACGCGCCCGGTCGAGACGGCCATCCGGTCGTATATCGGGGAACAGGGCGGGGCACTCGGCGAAGAAATCGAGCGTTGCTTCGGCGTCGACGCTGGCAGCCGTCTGGTCCGCGAGGGATTGCGGTGTGCGCGAATCCAGCTTCGACACGCGGTCGAGGGGGTCTCCGAGCCGGCAGAGCACGAACTGACCTTCGATGACGAGGGATGGAGGTTCCTGTCGACTTTTCCCGATGGTATTCGAATTCGAGGCGATCGCTATCGGCGGTTGTTTGCTCGCCTGTTGATCCCGAGGCAGGGATCCCAAAACGTTCGCTTTCGCCAGACGTGGGACGCCGTCGAGGCGCTGGCCCTCGCAGTCCTGCCGGACCCACGTCCTGCGTTCTATCTCCCCGCGGACAGGACTGGTCTGATGAATGCCCACCGCGCCATCGTGAGCGCCCTCATCCGGAGCGCGACGATGGCCAGTATTCGTGGCGCCGACGCTGTGCCGACGCTGTCCGGCGTGCGCGGTGACTTCCTGGAGCAACTGGTGGAGACGGTATCCGACCGGCGGCAGCGACCACGACGCGAACGCCTCGAAGAACTCGGGAAGCATATCGAAGACGGGATTCTCCGCGGCGCAGTCAAGGTCGGGACATTGCCCGGCGTCGCGTATCCGCACTTCACCTATCGCCCGAGCGGATGGGAATCCGACCTGCCTCTGACCAACACGTCCTCCATGGTGTCGGAGCTTGCACCGGTAGTGCTGTACTTGCGTGGTGTGGCTGTTCGAACCGGCCGAGAACGACAGCGGCTCGACGGTGAAGGAGATCGCCCTGGATGCCGATACCGGCCTCTATCCGTCGGGATTCGCCGCCGTCGCGGCGGCCCTGCACAACGACTGGGCAGAGATCGCAGAACCGCACGGGGACGCGGAGTGAACGGGTTCGCCGACGATGCGGTGACGAAGATCGCGGCGGCCGACTGATCGGCGCGGCGCCTACTGCGCGGACACCCGGGGAGAGGGGCGGGCGCCGAGCTCGAGCAGCAGCCGCTCCATCTCGGGCCACCGCTTGCCGGTGTTCGAGTAGAACACCCCCTCGGCCATGATCAGGGGGGTCCAGCCCTTGCCGTTGACCGCTTCCAGGTCGGCCCCCTGATCGAGGAGGAACCGCACCAGCGGCTCGGACCCGCGGATGATCGCGCCGTGCAGGGCGGTGTCGCCGTTGGCGTCGACGGTGGTCACGACGTCGCCCAGCTCGAGCATCAGCTCAACCGCGGCGAGCGCCTCCTCGTTGGTGCCGGGGCTCTCCCCCACCGCCCAGATGCCGACCCCTGCCGCGACCATCAGCGGCGTCGTGCCGTCCTCGTTCGGCAGCCGCGGATCGGCGCCCAGGGCCACCAGCAGCCGCATCAGATCGACGTCGACGGCCTTGGCAGCGAGCAGGAACGGTGTCGCGCCCACCCGGTTCAGCACGTTCCGGTAGCCGCCGCCGGTGCCTGACCCGTCGCCTCCCCGCGGCTCCTTCGTCTCGCGCGCATCGAGATCGGCGCCGTGGGCGGCGAGGGCGCGGACGAAGTCGAGGTCGGAGACGAGGCCGGTCGGAATGGGCGCAGGGTTGTTGAAGCCGAGGTTCGGCCGGCGGGCCCAGACGAGCTGGTGCAACGCCGTCCATCCCTGCTCGCCGGCGTTCGGGTCGGCCCCCTGCTCGAGCAGCCAGACCCCGGCGTCGTAGTGCGCGTTCAGGGTCGCGAGGCACAGGGCACTCATGCCGTCGGGCAGGGTGTCGTTCACGTCGGTGCCGGCCGCCGCGAGCACCCGCAGCACGTCCTGCCGGTTGTGGCGGACCCCGAACAACAGGGGGGTGAAACCGCCGGCGGAGCGCGCGTGCACGTCGGCGCCGGCCGCGACGAGCTCCAGGGCGGCCGCGTCGTTCCCCTCGATGGCGGCCCACATCAGCGCGGTCTGCCCGCGCCACTGCTCGGCCGCGTCGACCTCGGCCCCGTGGCGCAGCAACGCCCGGACCGCGCCGACCCGGCCGTTGCGGGCCGCCCGCATCAGCGGGGTCTCCCCCTCGGGCAGCCCTACGTTCGGATCGGCCCCCGCCGCGAGCAGCATCTCCAGCATCTCGCCGCTGCCGTTGGTGGCGGCCACCAGCAACGGAGTCGCGCCGTAGCGGTTCGCGGCGCCGGCGCGGGCGCCGGCCTCGAGCAGCAGGCGGGCCGAGTCCAGGTCGTCCCGGTTGGCCGCCCAATGCAGCGCGGTGGTGCCGTCGAGGGCCGGCTGATCCGGATCGGCGGCCCCCGCGAGCAGCGCGCGGACCTCGGCGACGTCGCTGGCGCGCACCGCGTCGATCAACGGCGCCTCGACCCGCGCCGAGGCGGGCGCCGCCGCCAGACACGCCGCCACCAACACCAGGCAGACCGCCGCAACCGCCGATAGACGCATGCGCACGCGCATCACCCCATGGGTTTCCCGCCGGTTCCGGATCGACCGCCGACGGCGCCCGCCCCCGCCACTCGCGGACGCGCCGCCGTCAGGGAACGGGCGCACCGCTCGCGGCGTCACACCCGCCCAGGCCGACATCAGATGTTCGCCAGCTCCTTGATCCGCCCCGTCGCGTCGCCGAAGTTCCCGGCCGAGACCCCGGCCTTGTCGAGCAGGCTGACGAGCAGGTTGTTCACCGGCGTGTCCTTCGGGTACAGCAGGTGCCGCCCGCCCTCGAGGCGTCCGGCGCCGCCGCCCACCACGATCTCCGGCAGATCGAAGTGCGCGTGGTCGTTGCTGTCTCCGAGCCCGCCGCCGTACATCACCATCGCATGGTCCAGCACCGAGCCCGCCCCGTCCGGGGCCGTCCGCAGGTTCTCGAGCAGGTGGGTGAACAGGCTCACGTGATACGTGTTGATTCTCGCGAGCTTGTCGAGCTTCTCCGGATCGTTTCGATGATGCGACAACCCGTGATGGGGGTCGGGCACCCCGAGGTGCGGATAGGTCCGCCCCCCCAGCTCCCGGCCGAGCATGAAGGTGAAGACGCGGGTGATATCCGCCTGCCACGCCAGCGAGACCAGATCGAACATCAGCCTGACGTGGTCCTCGAAGTTGTCGGGAATGCCGACGGGACGGGCCAGCGCCGGCAGCTCGGCGTCGGCGCTCTGCGCCTCGGACAACGTGATGCGGTGTTCGAGGGCCCGGATGGAGTCGAGATACTGATCGAGCCGGGCCCGGTCACCCGCCCCGATGGAGCGTTCGAGGCCCGCGAGATCGTCGGTGACCGAATCGAGAATGCTGCGATCCCGCCGCATCTCGGCCACGCGCTGCTCGGTCGTTCCCCCGTCGCCGAAGAGCCGCTCGAACACCACGCGGGGGTTGTTCTCCATCGGCAGCGGCGTCGTCGGCGACCGCCAGGCGACGGTGTTCAGATAAACGCAGCTGTAGCCGTTCTCGCAGTTCCCGACGAGCCCGTCGAGATCGATAGCGAGCTCCAGCGACGGCAGCGGCGTGTCCCGGCCGATATGCTGCGCGGCCAGCTGGTCCGCGGTCGTCCCGGCCTGCACGTCCGAGCCTTCGGTCTGCCTCGGGTGAATCCCGTTCAGCCACGTCGAGCTGGCCCGCGAATGCTCGCCGTTCCCGTCTCCGAGCGGCTCGGCCTGCCCGTGGGCGAGGCCGCTCACCACCGTGAGCTGATCGCGATACGGCGCCAGCGGCTGCAGGATGGGCGACAGCTCGAAGCCGGGCCCGGTCCCGGCCGGCGTCCACTGCTGCATCACCGCCCCGTTGGGGATGTAGATGAACCCGAGCCGCCGGACGGGACGCGCCGCGGTCCGGGCCTCCGCCGTCAGCGCCGGCACCATGGCGTCGAGCAGGGGCAGGGCGACGGTCGCGCCCAAACCGCGCAGGAACGTCCGGCGGGGCAGCGACAGCTTTCTGATCATCATTACCGGGTTCTCCTCATCTGGAAGGGCGGGCTCTTGATGACACCCAGGATGAGCGACGAGAAACGATGTCCGTCCGCGGCGGCCTCGCGCGTGATGGCGCGGATGGCCGGCGCATCGTGATGTTCGACCCCGCGGCCGAGGGCATAGATCAGCAGCTTCTCGGTCAGGGTGGTGACGAACAGATCGGGACGGCCGAGGAGCGCGTCGCGCAACCCCGCGGCCCCTTCGAACGCGGTGCCGTCCGGGAGCACGCCGGAGGCGTCGATCGGGGTATTGGCCTCGTTGCGGGTGCGATAGCGCCCCACCGCGTCGAACTGCTCGAGGGCGAAGCCCGGCGGGTCCATCAGCCGGTGGCAGCTCGCGCACACCGGGTTGGCCCGGTGCTGCTCCATCGCCTCGCGCATCGACAGCGCCGCCCCGTCGCCGGTGGTCTCCTCGAGCGACGGCACGTCGGGCGGGGGCAGCGGGGGCGGGGTGCCGAGCAGGTTCTCGAGCACCCACTTGCCGCGCAACACCGGAGACGTCCGGGTGGGGTACGCCGTCGCCGCGAGAATGCTGCCCTGGCCCAGCAGCCCCCGGCGCGAGGCGTCGGGCAGCGTGACGCGCCGGAAATGGCTGCCGTAGACGTTCGGCAGACCGTAATGGCGGGCCAGCCGTTCGTTGACGAAGGTGTAGTCCGCGGTCAGGAAGTCGAGCACGCTGCGGTCCTCGCGCAGCACGCTGCCGAAGAACAGCTCGGTTTCCCGCTGGAACGACCGCCGCAGCGCCTCGCCGAAGTCCGGAAACCGATCTTCGTCGGGGGTCAGCGCCCGCACGTTGCGCAGATACAGCCACTGCCCCGCGAAGTTCTCGACCAGCGCCTCGGCCCGCGGGTCGGCGAGCATCCGGCGGGTCTGCGCCTCGATCACCTCGGGCCGGTGCAGCGTCCCCGCGGCGGCGAGGTCGAGCAGCTCGTCGTCGGGGATGCTGCTCCACAGGAAGAAGGAGAGCCGCGACGCGAGCTCGACGTCGGGGACGCGGTACGGCGTGCCGGGCGCCGCGTCGGCCGGGTCCCGCTCGACCCGGAACAGGAACTCGGGGCTCGCCAGCAATCGCCGGAGCCCCAGCTCGACCCCCGCCTCGAATCCGCCGTCGGCGCGCCCCTGTGCGTAGAAATCGAGGAGCACCGCCAGATCGCGCTCCGTGACCGGCCGGCGATAGGCGCGCCGGGCCAGCGTCGAGAAAATCTCCCGCGCGCAGGCGGCCTCGTCATCGGCGCCGCCGGAAGCCGGACGGCAGACGAAGATGCGATCCCGGCTGGGAGTGCCCTCGACCGGCCGCGCCCCGCTCGCCTCGAACGGACCGGCGACGGTGACGCTGCCGACGTAAGGCTGATACCGCGTATCGCCCCCGGTGATGCTCGTGTACGGACGCAGGAACGGCTGCCGCAGCGTCTCCGCATAGGCGGACGTCTTCTGGTGGAACGTCACCTGCACGGTGTGCGGACCCGCCCGTACCGGCACCCGGACCTCCCAGGCGTCGTCGAGCGCCCGCTGGCGGGCCAGCCACTCCCGATATTCGGGGCTGCTGCGCGGTCCCGGCGGCGGGGGCTCGCCCGCGGTGAACGTCTGCAGCGGCTCGCCGTCCAGGCTCACCTCGAGCTGGTGCGGGGTGTCGAACGGCTTCAGGGTACCGCTGGCATCGCGGGAGAGCTGGACTCGGATGCCGTACACCGCATCTTCCGGAAACGTGAAGTCGAAACTCGTCCCGCCGCGGGTGCCGAACGGCAACCCGTCGACCCGGACGTCCTGGGTCAGGTCGGTGACGAGGCGGTACGTCTCGGCCGTCGCCGACGGGGCCGGTCGCCCGATGGCCAGCCGGCTGATCTTCTTCGCGGCCGACAGATAGCGTTCCAGCAGCGTCGGCGAGATGCCGAGCACCCCCGCGATGTTGTCGAACCCGTAGCTGCCGTCGTCGGCCGGCAGCAGCGCCGCGACGTCGACCTCGAGGTCCAGGAGATCCCGGATGACGTTGTGATACTCGCTGCGATTGAGCCGATGGAAGGTGTCGGTGCGCCCGGGATCGGGATTCCGCGCCGCCGCCGCGTCGAGCTCGGTCTCGAGCCAGGCGGTGAACCCCTCGTAGGCCGCCGGATCCGGGCGCGGCCGGGGGGCGGGGGGCATGGCGCCGGCCCGCAGCCTCCGCACCACCTTCTCCCAGATCTCGGGGTGGGCGCCGACGTCGGCGACGTCGGCGGTGTCGAGGGTCAGGTCCGCGACCCGCAGCCGCTCGTTGTGACAGGTGACGCAGTAGCGGTCGAGCAGGGCCCGCTCGGCCGACGCGGCGCCGCCCGACGCCGGCTGCCCCGCCGCGGCGCCCGCGCCGAAGACGGCCGAGCCGACCGTGAACGCCGCGGCCATCCGTACCAGGAGCATCCGCATCGATCCGCTCACCCCTCAGTCTCGCAATCGGGAAATCGCCGCCCGCAGCTCCGTCGCCGCCTGGCGGAGCCGACGCCTCAACCAAGCCCGCCAGAGCCGGAAACGCGCAGGGTGATCCTACACCAGCGCGACCTTACGGTCGCGTTGGAAGTTTCGCTGACGCGAAACTTCTGCGGCGCAGGCTCCCAGCTTCACCGGCGTGTCCGGGGAAAACCGTTTCGAGGCGTTGGACGGCATGTGGGGCGACCCGGCTTCAGCGGCGCGTCCCGGGAAACCGTCCCCTCGTCCGGCCTTCGCCGACAGCTCCTCGGCAACCTCTGGCGCCCCGCCGTCGACCCCTGTCTCTCCCCGTCCCCGGCGTCACCGTCCCGCGGCCGGCCCGGACCGCTGTTTTCGGTATGATAGGCACGATCACATCAGTCAGCGGACTACAACTCCACGAGGAAGATACGCCATGACGACCAGCACACGCCCGCGGCTCGCGGTCTCGCTCGCCTTCTCCGCCGTTGCGGCGCTCACCGTGGCCGCCGGGATCGGGGCGCAACCCGATTTTTCCGCGGTCGAGATCTCGACGCACCACGTCGCCGGCACCGTGCACTATCTGCAGGGGCAGGGCGGCAACATCGGCCTCTCGATCGGCGATCAGGGCGTGGTCATGATCGACGACCAGTTCGCGCCGCTCAGCGAACGCATCGCCGCCGCCATCGGGGGCATCTCGAACGGTGACATCCGGTTCCTCATCAACACCCACGTCCACGGGGACCACACCGGCGGCAACGCGAACTTCGCGGCGATGGGCATCCCGATTCTCGCCCAGGATCGGGTCCGCAGCCGCCTCGCCGCGAACCGGCCGCCGGAGGCCCTGCCCGTCCTGACCTACAGCGAGGACGTCACCATCCACCTCAACGGCGAGGAGGTGCACGTCATCCCGACGCCGCCGGCGCATACCGACGGCGACAGCATCATCCACTTCGTGGACTCCGACGTCATCCACACCGGCGACATGTTCCGCACCGTGGCGTTCCCGGTCATCGACCGCGGCAACGGCGGAACCCTGCCCGGCACGATCGAGGCGCTCGGGATCCTGGCCGGCATGGCGGGACCGGACACGAAGATCCTCCCCGGCCACGGGGTGGTGTCGGGCCGCGCGGACGTCATCGAGTTCCGCGACATGGTCATCACCGTCGCCGGCCGCGTCGAGGCGCTGGTCGAGGGGGGCGCCGGCAGCTACGACGAGGTCGCCGCCGCCGACCCGACGGCGGAGTTCAACGACAAGTGGGGCGACCCGAACCGTTTCCTCACCGCGGTCTACGAGGAGCTGGCCGGAGACTGATTCCGGCGGCCGGCCCGCGCGGCCGGCTCGCCGCCTGGAGCCCGTGGTGACACCCCTCGTTGAACCGATCGCGTGCAGCGGGGCCTTTCACCACGGGCTCCGGGTCCGTGGCAGGACCGCGGAGCCTCTTGTCACGGGCTGCCGAAGGTCCGGCCGACAGCGCCTCTCTCGGGAACGGGAGATGACATGCAAGGTCTGCGAATGCGGGAAGTCGTTGTCGTCGCCGGCGCGGCGCTCGTCCTCGCGGCCGGCCTGAGCCGGGCGCAGGACGCGGCGTCCCCGCGGGTCCTGTCGGCGCGCGATACGCTGCGCATCAACCAGGTCGGCGGCCCCGAGCTGTCGCCCGACGGCGAGTGGGTCGTCTACACGGTGCGGTCGCGCGACATGGACGACCCCGACCTCGAGGCGGTCACCCACGTCTGGCGCGTGCGCGCCGCCGGCGCCGGCAACCGCCAGCTCACTCGCGGCCCGAAGAGCGCCACCTCGCCGGCGTGGTCGCCCGACGGCACGACCATCGCCTTCCTCGCCGCCCGCAGCGAGGGGGAGGATGCGAAGACGCAGGTGCACTTCCTGTACGCCGACGGCGGCGAGGCGTGGCAGGTCACCGAGCACGACGAGTCGGTGGGATCCTTCGAGTTCGCGCCGGACGGCTCCGCTCTCCTGTTCACGGCACGCGACCCTCTCCCGGAAGAGGAGGAGGAGCGGCGCAAGGAAGAAGGCGACGCCGAGGTGGTGGACGAGTCGTTCCGGATGACCCATCTCTGGCTGCACGATCTGGAGACGGACGAGACAAGGCGGCTGACCGAGGGCGACTTCACGGTCGGCAGCCCCGACTGGTCGCCCGACTCGCGGCAGATCGCGTTCGTGACCCGGCCGAACCCCACTGCCAACGACGGCTGGCGGAGCGACGTGTGGGTGGTCGACGCGGCGACCGGCGAGCGGCGGCTCCTCCACGAGAACGGCGGCAGCGACACGTCTCCGCGCTGGTCGCCCGACGGGCGCACCATCGCGTTCGCCTCGAACGCGACCGCGTCGAGCAATACACGGCACGACAAGCTGTACCTCGCCAGCCCGGACGGCGGGCCGACGCGCGTGCTCCTCGAGGACGTCGACCGGCAGTTCACCGCCCCCATCTGGTCGGCGAACGGACGTTACGTCTTCTGGCCGACGGGCGAAGGTACCTCGACCGGCCTGTTCCGGGTCAGCATCGAGTCGGGCGCGGTGATCACCGCGTCGGCCCCCGGCGGCCGCAACGGCGCGTGGTCGCTCTCCGACGACGGGACGCGGTGGGCGTGGGTCCGCACCGGCCCCGACCGGCCCGGCGAGATCTACACCGCGACGGCCGATGGCGAGCCGGTCCGGCTGACCGACGCGAACAAGTGGCTCCGTGACGAGGGCGTGCAGCTCGGCGCGGTCGAGACCGTGCGCTGGACGAACAGCGGCGGCGAGACGATCGAAGGGGTGCTGACGAAGCCCGTCGGCTACGAGGAAGGCCGCGCCTATCCGTTCATCGTCAATCCCCACGGCGGCCCGACCGGCGCGTCGCTCGAAGCCTTCAACACCGCCGCCCAGTTCTTCGCCGGCAACGGCTACGTCGTCCTCCAGCCGAACTTCCGCGGCAGCACCAACTACGGTCAGGCGTTCGTGAGCGCCAACATCGACGCCTGGGGCGTCACCGACTACGACGACGTCATGACCGGGGTGGACCACGCCATCGCCATGGGGTGGGCCGACCCCGACCGCCTCATCTGCTACGGGTGGAGCTACGGCGGGTACCTGTCGGCGTGGATCGTGACCCAGACCGGCCGGTTCAAGGCGGTGTCGCCGGGCGCAGGCCTCACCAACCTGTTCAGCATGTACAGCACGAACGACATCCAGGACTATCTGGCGTCGTTCTTCGGCGGGACGCCGTGGACCGCCACCGAGAACTACCGCGAGCACTCGCCCATCACCCACGTGGCCGGCGTGACGAGCCCGGTGCTGCTGATGCACGGCGGCAGCGACACCCGGGTGCCGCCCGAGCAGTCGGTCGAGTTCTTCCGGGCGCTGAGGGACCTCGGGAAGGACGTCACGTTCGTCCGATTCCCGCGCGAGGGGCACGGCATCGCCGAGCCGCTCCACCAGATGGACCGGCTGCGGCGCTACGCCGCGTTCTTCGGCGAGCACGTGGACAACCCGCCTGTCAGCGAGAGCCAGCCGCACGAGGCGGAGACCACCGAGGACGAGGACAGCGAGGGACAGTGACGATGACGCTCAACAAGAAGGTAAGGCGATTCGTGCCGACGCTCCCAGGGACGGTTCTCGGAGTCATCGTCGGATTCCTGGTTCTTGCTTCGACGATGGGCGGCGCCGCGGCACAGACGAGCCAGCCGGGCCTGCGCCTCGATCTCGACGAGATCCGGGCCATCGCCAACCGCGTGCGGGCCGGCCGCAGCCTGCAGCCCGCATCATGGCCGAACGGCGCCCGCGTCGCGGTGATGATCTCGTTCGACGTCGACAACGACACCATCCAGATCGCGCGCAACGCCGAGCCGTCGATCGGGGCGATGTCGCAGGGCGAGTACGGCGCGCGGGTCGGCCTGCAGCGGGTCGTCGACCTGATGGACCACCACGAGATTCCGGCGTCGTTCTTCATCCCCGCCGTCAGCCTCGTGCTGCGGCCCGAGATGGTGGACATCATCCAGGCCTCGGGACGGCACGAGTTCGCGGTGCACGGCTGGATCCACGAGCTGAACAGCGAGCTCGACGTCGAGACCGAGCGCGACCTCGTCATCCGGGCCACGAACTACCTGGAGCAGGTCACGGGAAGCCGCCCCGTGGGCTACCGCGCCCCGTCGTGGAACTTCAGCCCCAACACCCTCGACATCATCCGGGGCCTCGGGTTCCTGTACGACAGCTCGCTGATGGCCGACGACCGCCCCTACGAACTGCTGCAGAACGGCGAGGCGACCGGGATCGTCGAGCTGCCGGTGGAGTGGATTCTCGACGACGCCCCGCTGATGAACCCGCGCGGCAACAGCTATACGCCGCCGCGAGAGCTGCTGCAGGTGTACATCGACGAGTTCGACAAGGCCTGGGAGGAAGGCACCATGTTCCTCCTCACGACGCACCCGCACATCATCGGCCACCGCTCGCGCATGGTGATCCTCGAGGAGCTCGTCGACCACATCGAGGCGAAGGGCGACGTGTGGTTCGCGACCCACGAGCAGGTCGCGCGCTACGTCAAGGAGCAGGCCGGGCTGTGAGCCCGTGGCAAGACCCGGGTCCCACCGAGACGGGCGGCGGGCCGAACGCGCCCGTGCGTCGAGACGTGACGAGGGAGCGTATCCGAAGGGCAGAGCGCATCGCCGATCGACGCAGCGGGCTCGGCCACTGCTCCTGGCCCGAATCCGGCTCCGGTGCGCGGTGAACGCCGGGGAACACGCCCTCGTATAATAATCCGGGTGTGGCTTGGCAGCGCGTGGTGGCACCCTGCGTTGCACCGAGAGTGGCGAGGCGCCCGCCTGGCAAAGCGTGAGGAGGGCGCATATTGGTCGTATGCAACCGACGAACAAAGCAGTCAGGCGGAGCGCATCGCCGCTCGAATGCAGCGGGGACGTTCGCCACGGGCCAGAGGGGGTGTTCATGTTGCGAATGTGCGCGCGGATTCTGATTCTCGGGGTGGCCGGCGGTTTCGCGGCGGCGCAGCCGGCGGCCGGGCAGACCGATCCGCTGGAGATCATCGACCGGATCGACCGCCTGATGCGCGGCGACTCGAGCCGCGGCGTGGCGACGATGGAGGTGGTGACCGAGCACTGGGAGCGCGAGATGACCATGGAGATCTGGTCGCTCGGCACCGAGTACTCGCTCGTGCGCCTGCGGGCCCCGCGGCGCGACGCGGGCACCGCGACCCTGATGGCCGAGGACGACATCTGGAACTACCTGCCGAAGGTCGATCGCACCATCAAGATCCCCGCCTCGATGATGGGCGGCGCGTGGATGGGCTCGCACTTCACGAACGACGACCTGGTCAAGGAGAGCCGGCTGATCGACGACTACGACGTCGAGATCGCCTTCGAGGGCGACCGCGACGGCACCGACGTCTGGGAGCTCCGCCTGACCCCGAAGCCGGAGGCGGCCGTCGTCTGGGGTCATATGGAGTTCCAGGTCCGGCAGCGGGACTCGATGCCGCTGTGGGCGCGGTACTACGACGAGGACGGCGAGCTGGCGCGCACCATGGAGTACAGCGCGTTCGCCGAGATGGGCGACCGCATCATCCCCGGCGTGATGGACATGCGCCCGTCCGACAAGCCGGGGGAGCGGACCACCATCCGCTACGAGGAGCTGGAGTTCGACGTCGACCTCGACACCTCCTTCTTCTCCCTCCGCACCCTGCAGCGCGGGAGATAGCCGCCGATGCGCGAACGGCCCTGGCCCCGCATCGGGTGGCGCAACATCGGCCGGAACCCCCGGCGCACGGTGCTGACCGCCCTCGGCCTCGCCGTCGGCTTCTTCGCGGTGGTCTTCATGATCGGCTGGATGCGGGGGATCACGGCCGAGCTGGTCGAGAACGCCACCTCCCTCGTCAGCGGGCAGATCGAGATCCACCACGCGGAGTACCGGCCCGACCGGAGCATGTACGACACCCTCGGCGGGCGCGAGGGCGTCGACGTCGAGGCGATGCTGCGGGCCATCGACGACGACGAGGCGGTGACGGCGGCGGCCCCGCGGGTGTACGCGGGCGGGCTCGTCAGCTCGGGCGAGGCGACCTCGGCGGGGATGTTCATGGGGGTCGACCCCGAGCGCGAGGTGGCGTTGACCCGCTTCCTCGACGAGCTGGTCGAGGGGCGGCTGCCCGAGCCCGGCCGCTACGAGCTGCTGATCGGCGACGAGATGGCCCGGCAGCTGGCCGCGGGCGTCGGCGACGAGCTGGTGCTGGTGGGGTCGGCCGCCGACGGCTCGATGGCCAACGACCTCTACACCGTGGCCGGCGTCTTCCGGACCGGGCTGGTCGAGTTCGACGCCCGCACCGCGGTGCTGGCCATCGACGATCTGCAGGCGCTGATCTACCTCGACCCGGACCGCATCCACGAGATCGCGGTCGCCACCGCCGATCCGGGGGAGGCCGACGCGGCCGCCGCGCGGCTCGCCGCGGCAATCGAGGCCGACAGCCGGGAGATCGAGGTGGCGTCCTGGACCGTGCTCAACCCGGTGCTGGTCGACTACGTCGGCCTCGCCGAGTCGATCTACTGGGTCTTCATCGTCATCATCTTCGCCATCGCCAGCTTCGGCGTCGCCAACACCATGCTGATGGCGACCTTCGAGCGGCGGCGGGAGTTCGCGGTCATGCTGGCCCTCGGGGCGACGCCGCGGGCGGTCATGGGCACGGTGCTGTCCGAGGCGGTGGCCATTGGCGTCCTCAGCCTCGCCATCGGCTCGGCGATCACCTTCCCCCTGATGGTCTGGTGGGCCACCGCGCCCCCCAGCCTGGAGTGGCTCTTCGGCAGCGTCACCCTGCAGGGCGCGCTGCTCGAGCCCAGCCTGCGGGTCGGCTACGACCCGGCGGGGTGGACCTGGTCGGGGCTCGGGCTGCTGCTGACCGCCCTCCTCGCGGCCATCTATCCCGCCGCCAAGGCGGCGCGGGTGCCGCCGGCCGACACCCTGTCGGGGTTGTGACCATGCCCAGGCCCTCCGCGCCGGCCCGCCCGATGCACGCCCGGGTGCTGGTGCTGCTGGCGATGCGCAACCTGCGCCGCCACGTGCGGCGCTCGGTGCTGACGGCGTCGGCGATGCTCGTCGGCGGCGCCCTGCTCATCTTCACTTTCGCGTTGGGCGACGGGTATCACGAGCAGTGGATCGATTCCGGGGTCCGCCTCGGCGAGGGGCACGTCACCATCGAGCGCCCCGAGTTCCGCGTGAGCCGGCGCATCGAGGACCGCCTGCCGGCCGAGGTGCGGCGCGCGGCCGAGGAAGCGTTCGCGTCGCCCGAGATCGCGCCGAGCGTGGTGGCGACGACCGCGAAGCTCGCCGTCACCGGCCTCGCGAGCTCGGCCGCGGGCGCGCGGCCGGCCCAGATCGTCGCGGTCGACCCGGTGGCGGAGGCGGAGTTCAGCCCCATCGACGACCGGTTGATCGAGGGACGATACCTGGCGCCCGGCGATCGGCTGGCCGCCTACGTCGGGGTCGAGCTGGTCGACAGCCTCGAGCTGCGGCTCGGCTCGCGCTTCGTGGTGCAGGCGCAGGACGCCGAGCGGGAGATCGCGGGGCAGCTGCTGCGGGTGGTGGGCATCTTCGAGAGCGGCGTGCCCGAGGTGGACCAGTCGCTCGTGCACATTCCCCTGGCCACCGCCGCCGAGTGGCTCGGGTCGGCGGGCGACGTCACCAACGTCGGGGTGGTGCTGGTCGACAGCACCGCGACGGCCGCGGTCGCCGGCCGCCTCGAACGCGCGCTGGAGGGGCCGATCGCCCGCGGGGACGTGCGGGTGATGGGCTGGCGCGAAGCGAACCCCGCCCTCGGCGCGGCGGTGGCCATCGACGACTTCGGCAACTACCTGACCCAGGGGTTCATCTTCACGATCATCGCGTTCGGCATCGTCAACACCGTGCTGATGTCGGTGCTGCACCGCCGCCGCGAGTTCGCGGTGCTGCGGGCGCTCGGACTGACGCCGGGACAGACCGGCACCATCGTGCTGCTCGAGGGCCTGACCCTGACCGCGGCCAGCGGCTTCATCGGCGTGGGCATCGGGCTCGCCGTCACCGGGCTCATCGCCGCCAACGGCCTGGACTTCTCGGCCCTGATGGACGAGATGACCTTCTCGGGCGTCCTCATCGAGCCGGTCGCGTACCCGTTGCTGCGGACCGCGCGCATCGCGCAGGTGCTGCTGTTCATCCTGTTCATCGGCGCGGCGGCGTCGGTCTATCCGGCCCTGCGGGCGGCGCGGCTCGACGTGGCCGAGGCGATGAAGTTCGACCGGTGACGCCGGCGATCGCGAGCGACTCCATGACCGACATCGAAACCGCCGCGGTCCGGACCGACGGCGTCTGGAAGATCTTCCACCAGGAAGCCGAGGAGGTGCAGGCGGTCCGCGACGTCAGCCTGACCATCGGGCGCGGCGAGTTCACCGCCCTCGCGGGACCGTCGGGGTCGGGCAAGACGACGCTCCTCAACCTGATCGGCGGCCTGACCCGCCCCAGCGAGGGCCGCGTCGAGGTGGCGGGCCGCGACGTGACCGCGATGTCGAACCGCGAGCTCGCCCAGCTCCGGCTCGACCAGGTCGGCTTCGTCTTCCAGGCCTACAACCTGCTGCCGGTGCTGACGGCCCTGGAGAACGCCGAGTTCCCGATGCTGCTCCAGGGCGTCGCCGCCGACGAGCGCCGGGCGCGGGTGCACGAGCTGTTCGAGCGGACCGGCATGGTCGGGCTCGAGGACCGCCGGCCGGGGAAGCTCTCGGGAGGGCAGCAGCAGCGGGTGGCGGTGGTGCGGGCGGTGGCGAGCCGGCCCGCGCTGGTGCTGGCGGACGAGCCGACCGCGAACCTCGACTCGGCGGCGAGCGCCGCGCTGCTCGACGTCATGGCCGATCTGAACCGCGAGCTGGGCGTGACGTTCGTCTTCGCCACCCACGACGCGCGGGTGATGGACAGATCCCGGCGCCTCGTCCGGATGGTCGACGGCCGCATCGACTCGGACGAGACCCGCGCATGATCCCCCGCGCGCGCGGCCTGCTCCTCGACGGAGTCGTCGGCGGGGCAGATTGCCGGCATGATCCGCCGCGCTCGAGGCCTGCTGTCTCGGTCGATCGGACGGACAACGGGAAACTCGACATGATTCCCCGGGCGCGCGGCCTGCTCGTCGCCGCCGCGGTGCTCGGCCTCGCCGCGATCGGACCGCACCCCGCGCGCGCGCAGTCGAGCTGGCTGACCGGCTATCTCCAGACAGTCCCGCTCTTCGCCGGCCCGACCCCCTTCACCGACGCCAGCGCCAGCGCCTTCAATCGCCTCCGGTTGACGACCGAGCCGGTCTTCGGCCCCTTCGCGGTCGAGATCGCCTACGACCACGCCCTCACCGTCCGGCAGGACGCCACCGACTTCAGCCTCCTGGGCGGGTTGGGCGCAGTCCCGGGGGGCGGCGAGTGGCTCGATCTGCAGCGGACCGTCGTCGACCGGGACCACTTCCAGTGGCATCACCGACTGGACCGCCTCAACGTTGCGTGGCAGCCGAACGAGACGGTCGAGCTGAGCGTCGGGCGGCAGGCGGTGTCCTGGGGCACCACGCTGTTCCTCACCCCCGCCGACCCGTTCATTCCGTTCAGCCCCGCCGACCCGTTCCGCGTCTACCGGGGCGGCATCGACGCCGCGCGCGCCCGCATCTATCCCGGCCCCCTGAGCGAGATCGACGTCGTGGTCCGGCCCAGCCGCACCCTCGTCGGCGAGGAGACGACGGCGCTGGCGCGCGGCCTCACCACGTGGCGGAACTGGGAGGTCTCGGGCTGGGGCGGCACCCTCTACGGCGACGCCGCCGGCGCCGTCGGCGCCGCGGGGGGACTGGGGGCGTGGGCGATCCGGTTCGAGGCGGTGGTCCGGGACTTCCAGGGCGCCGTCACCGGGCGGGGCACCATCGGCCTCGACCGGCGGCTGTCGGTCTACGGCCGCGACATGGGCCTCGTCGTCGAGTACCAGCACGACGGGCGGGGCGCCGCCGCCCCGGACGACTTCGCCCGCATCTTCCAGTCGCCGGAGTTCCTGCGGGCCGAGTACCAGGTGTACGGCCGCGACGAGGCGGCGGTGCAGGCGTCCTACCAGCTCCACCCGCTGCTGAGCGTCGCCGGCCTCTGGCTCTGGAACATCAACGACGGGAGCGCCATCGTGGCGCCCAGCTTCTCCTACTCGGCGGGGGACGAGACCTCCATCGCCGGCGGGATGTTCTTCGGCGTCGGCGCCGACACCGTCACCAGCGGCCAGCTCCTGCCCTCCGAATACGGCCTGCTGAGCGCCGTCGGCTACGTGTCGCTCACCTGGTTCTTCTGACGGCGGCCCCCGGGGGCCGCCATAAGTGCCGATTCGGGGTCGGCGACGCGGTCTGGGCGTCGATCAGAAGGTCGAGATCGAAGGTCGCGCGGGGCACGCCGTGCAGGACGGCGGCGATGCCGCCGATGACAAGACGGCGAACTTCCCGCCGCCCCGCCCACGATTCCCGTCCGGACACACGCGCTCAGCAGCCGCCGCCGTAGACGCGGTGGACGATGCGGCCCCGGTCTCCGTCGATTTCCACCACCAGCCAGCCCTCGCCTTCGTAGCCGCGGTCGTTCACGACGCCGATGATGACGCCGTTATCCAGCCGATAGAAGCCCAGCCAGACGAAGCTTCCGGACAGGGTCGGGTCGTCGGGATCGCTCGAGTCGACCAATCCGAGCTCGGCACTTAGCCGGTCGAGCTCGGGAATCTCGTCCTCGGCCGACACGACCTCTCGGGGGCGATTGAACGCGACGCCGGCAACCGCGGGGGTCCCCTCGACCCGGAACAGCTCGCGCTCCTCGAATCCCAGCGCCCACTGCATCATGCAATGGGCTTCTACGAGCAGCAGCCGCGCCACCGTGAGCCCCGCGCCGCGTTCCGTCTGCGAGTAGAAGCTCCACCCCAGCGGCGCGGCGATTCTGCCGCCCCCCGGATCCCGCATGTCCATGGGCGGCACCGGCAGGGTCCACGAGTCCCCGCCCAGCCAAGGGGGTGGCCCCACCTCTCCCGTCGGATCGAGAGCGGCGGTCTCTTGGTCGAACGGCGCCGGCCACGGAAGGTCCCACACGCCGCCGTCGTGGCGGGCGATGGGAATCAGGACGCCGTCTGTCTGTACGACCGCGACCCACAGCGGCTCACGCCCCATCGGAGGCGCGGACGGCTCGGGGCCGCAGGCCAGGCAGACGGTCGTCAGGCCGATCGCAACGGCACGCAGCACGCCTATGCGTAGCACGCGCGAGAAAATCCGTCAAGGAATGCGGCGGTCTTCGATTCAGTAGATGATGAACTCGAGCAGGTTCTCGTCCGGGTCCCGGATGTAGTGGCTGGTGCCGCCGGCGGTGCCGCCGGCGCGACCGCCCGTGCGGGGCACCGGCCCGACGATGACCTCGACCCCGGCCCGCTCCAGCGTCTGTCGCAACGCCACCTCGGTTCCGTCCCAGACGAAGCAGAAGTCGCCGCAGGGCGGCTCGGCCGCCGGAGCGCGCAGCGTGAAGCTCGGGTCCTGCCACGCCACCGGCCGATGAAAGTTGATCTTGCTGTCGCCGAAGTGCACGGAGCAGATCCGCGGCCCCTCCATCACACCGAAACCCAGGGCACGGTAGAACTCCACCATGGCGTCGGTATTCCGCATCGGCACCGCAACGTGATCGAACGATCGGATGGGGCCGCCCACCTGCGCGGCCGGGCGCGCGCCGCCCGCCACCCCGGCCATCGACGCCCCGAGCCCGCCGCCGAGGGCCCCGCGAATGAACCGCCGCCGAGACTGTGTTCGGACCGTTTCGTTGCCCTGGGTGCCCATCGGCCTGCCTCCCTTCGGATGATGCGCCGTCAGTGTACCGTATCGGCCGCCGCGTCGAATCGCCGTCATCCCCTCCACCACCACCGTGTAGCGCGAGCGCGCCGTACAGGCGAAGGGCCGAGCCAATCGAGGCCCGGCCCTTCGGTGGTTCCCGGTCGAACGACGCGGTGTGCTACACCTCGTTCATCGGTTCGTCGCGAATCGACCGCTTCACCAGGTTCTTCATCAGGTTCACCTTGAACCCGTTGTGGGTCAGCGGCGCCACGCCCTGAATGGAGACGTCGCCGGCGCGAGTCGCGGTCTGCTCGTTGCGGACCTGACCCCGGATGGCGTTCTCGACCGCGGTCAGCCGGACCGGGGTCGGGGCCACGCCGTTGACGACGACGCGCGCATCCTGGATGACCCCGCCGCTCTCCTGCAGGGCGGTCGCCACGTTGACGAGGGCGAAGTCCCACGTGTCGCGGTCACGGACCTTCTCGAAGTAGACCCGCGCCCCGGACCACGTCGACGGCACCCGAATCGACATCAGCAGATCGCCCGGCTCCAGCGCCGTCATCCGCTCGATGTCGATCTCCGGACCGACGAAGAACTCTTCGGCCGGAATCACCCTCTCCGCTCGACCCCGCCGCACGACCATCTGTGCGTCGAGCGCGACGAGCGCGGGCGCGGTATCGGACGGGTTGACCGCCACGCACCGGCTCGCACCGAGAATGCAGTGCTCGCGGTTCATCGCGGTCGGCGGGCTGGCATAGCAGATGTTGCCGCCGGCCCGATAGCAGGTCCACCCGTCCCGGTAGTACCAGCAGCGCGTGTCCTGCCCCACGTTGCCGCCGATGGTGCCCTGGTTCCGAATCTGCGGCGACGCCGCCGACTTGGCCGCGAACGCCAGCGCGGGGAACCGCGCCTGGATGTCCGGGTGATTGACGACATCGATCAGCCGGGCCATCGCCCCGATCTCGATCCCGTCGGCCGTCGACCGGATCTCGCGCATCGACTCGACGCCACCCAGGTCCACGACCACGCGCGGCCGCTTCACCCGATCCTTGAGCCAGTCGAGCGTGTCGAGCCCGCCGGCATACACCCACGCATCAGACCCGTGCTCTGCCAGCAACGCCAGCGCATCGTCCGCACTGGTCGGCTGGAACAGCTCGAGTTGAGGTATTACGTCGCGAATTAGCCCCTTCATGGTGATCGCCTCCCCTTCCTCAGACGTGAGCCGTCAGCCGATCGTGACCCGTCGGGGCCTGCTCGAGCTTCGTCAGAATCATGTCGCGTGTTACCGGCGAACGGTGGAAGTCGCCCTGGCCTTCGCCCAACGACTCGAGAGCGTCGGCGATGGCATTGACGACCGCACCGGACCCGGCGCCCTGCGCCGCCTCACCGATACCCTTCGCACCCAGCGGGTTGAACGGATCCGGCAGGTCGGCATTGCCCCACTTCATGGGCTGTTCGTGCGGCACGTCGAGCATGGCCGGAGGCCGGTTGCTGTAGAACCGCTTGGCCACCAGCAGCCCCCAACGCCGGTCGTAGACCCACTTGGAGCTCAGTGCGACGGAGAACCCTTGAATCGCACCACCGAAGATCTGCCCTTCGTAGGTCTTGGGGTGGAGGATGGTGCCGGCGTCCGACCCGGCCGCGTAGTCGATGACCTTGATGTTGCCGGTCTCGATGTCGACCTCGACTTCCGCGAACCCGGCAACGAACGACATCCGCCGCCCGCCTTCCTCGAAGTTGTCCTTGGCGACACCCATGAGCCCCTGTCCGGCCAGCGCGGTCGCCGACGCGGTCGTCATCCCATTGATGTCCTCGGGCAACTCATGCCCGTCGAACTTCCCGCCAAGGTCGATGGCCCGCTGCGCCACTCTGGCAAAGCTCAGCCCCTGCGACCGGTTGCCTCGGCGGTAGACCCGCTCGCCGCTGATCTCGTAGTCCTCGGGAGCACCGCCGAGATCCTGCGCGGCGATTTCGCGAATCTTCTGCGTGGCATCCTGCACGGCCGCCCAGTTCGCCCGCGTATGGGCGTGGGTCGTCGAGCTGCCGCCCTGCGAAGCGCTCCAGGGCAGATGCAGGCTGCTGTCACCCCAGGCGACTTCGCACTTCTCCCAGGGCATGTCCAGGCCTTCGGCGGCGGCCCGCATGGTGTCGAAGGTCGACCCGGTCCCGAGGTTTCCGACCCCGGACTGGATATACAGCCGGCCGTCCGGCCTGAGCACGAACAACCCGTCGACACCGGAGGCGCCGGCCGAGTAGGCGCTCAACGCCATGCCGACGCCGGTGACCTTCGGGCCGTTGCGCAGGCCGCTGCGCTCCTTGCGCTCGGTCCAGTTGAAGAGCTCGGCGCCCTTGTCGATCGCCTCTCTCGCGAACGCGCTCGACACGTTGCCCTGCTCGCCGTCGCGCCCCGGCGGGCCGAACTTCGCCTGCCCCTCGGGAGCGTTGATCTTGTGCACGTCGACCTGGTCGAGCCCCAGCTGCTTCGCCGCCTTCTGGACGATCGGCTCGAGCATGGTCATCGACTGCACACCGCCCGGCGCGCGCTGCGGCCCCCGCGGCGGGGTGTTGGTGTACACGTTGGTGCCGCGCATGCGGCACGCCAGCGGCTGGTAGCAGAGCGACCCGATGCCGGCCACGTTCATGGCGTCGCCGGACCGGCCGTAGGGGCCCTGGTCGCCGATGCCGTGCACGTCGAGCGCGGTGATGCGGCCGTCGGCGCGCATTCCGAGCCGGATGCGGGCCTGAACGCCGGGCCGGGCGCGGCCGATGGCGTTCTCTTCACGCCGGGTGATGCGCATCATCACCGGCTTGCCGATCTTCTTCGACAGCAGGATCGGAATCTGGGCATGCACATAGCCGCTGATCTTGCCGCCGAAGCCGCCGCCGGTGAACTCGTTGATGAGCACGACGTTGGACGGCTCGATGCCGGCCCAGCGGGCCATCGGGCCCACGCTGCGCGCGGTGCTCTGCACCGACGGATAGACGTAGAGCTTGCCGCCCTCCCAGTACGCCATCGTCGTCCGGCTCTCGAGCGGCTGGTGCGACGTGGACTGGTTGTAGGAGTGCTCTTCGACGATGACGTCCGCCGCGGCGAACCCGGCTTCCAGGTCACCGAACGACCACTCCGCGGCCGCCTCCGCCTCCATCGGGATTTCGCCCGCCGCCAGCCCCGCGAGATCGCTGGCGGACCACTTGATCTCGCCGATCTCACGACCGATCGTGGTGTTGCCGTCGGTGCGGCCGTTCGGGCCGTCCGGCTTGAGGCTGTCGAGCGGATCGAGCACGAACGGCAGCGGCTCGAGGTCGATGTCGATCAGCTCGATGGCGTCCGACGCGATCTGCTCGCTGACCGCCGCCACCGCGAGAATCGGCTCGCCCTCGTAGCGCGGCTCGTTCGTGAGCGCTGCCTCGTTCGGCGCTTCGACCTCGTCCGGCAGGTCATCGGCGGTCAGAATGCCCACGACGCCGGGAAGCGCCAGGGCCGCATCGGCGTCGATCGACCGCACGCGGGCGTGCGGCATGGGGCTGACAAGCAGCTTCGCGAACACCATGCCCTCGGCACGGTGGTCCTCGGCATACTTGGAACGCCCGGTCACCTTCGCGTAGAGGTCGGGCGTCTGATAGTTCTTTCCGAGCAGTTTGTAATCAGCCACGTCAGGCCCCCCGCGTGATTTCCGCCGCCCGCTGGACGGACGTCAGGATCTTGTCGTAGTCGGCGCACCGACACAGGTTGCCCGAGAGCCACTCGGCCGCCTGCTTCCGAGTCGGATTCTGGTTCTCGTTCAGCAACGCCACGGTGTTCATGATGAACCCGGACATGCAGAACGCGCACTGGAATCCCTGCTCCTCCAGCACCGCCTGCTGCATCGGATGCAGCGTGCCGTCCTCGGCCTCGAGACCCTCGATGGTCGTGACCTCGCGCCCGCGCACCGAATGCGTGAGCACGGAACAGCCGTATTGCGGAGTCCCGTCGATGAGTACCGTGCACGCGCCGCATTCGGACCGGTCGCAGCCGATCTTCGTCCCGGTCAGACCCAGCTTGTAGCGCAACGTCGTGGCAAGCGTCTCCATGGGAGGCACTTCGATGCGCCGGCTCCGGCCGTTGACGGCCACGGTGATGAGCCGCTCGACGGCCCCCGCCGCGGGGGTCTGGGCCAGCAACGTTCCGCCGTTGGCGCGGAACAGATAGTTGGTCGACGACACGGCCGCGCTCGCGGCGATGGCGCCCTTGATGAAACTTCGTCTGGAAACACCCTGCTGGGTCGTCTCCTCTGTCACCTCGATGATCTCCTGGTTCATGGGACGATCACCTCCCTCGTTACTAACCGAAGTCCTCGAAGGCCGCAATGCCGGTCGGCCTCGCTGTGGCGCGCACCGAAGAGACCATGCCGCAGTCGACACGTGTCTACACCAGCGAATTGTCGATCACTTGGCCGTCGGTTGCAAGGGGTAAATTACATAATCTCTACCTCCGGGGCCACATCCCGGCGCGATGCGGCCAACCGTTGCGCGGGTGAATCGCGGACGGCGGGCGGAAGTCGCCATTTTCCGGCTATGGATTGCGCCCGGTCGGATTCTCGGGGGTGCCGCACTCCTCGCCGAGATAGCCGTTCCCGCCGCAGTACCGCGCGTCCTGGAGCTGGAGCAGGATGCCGTCCGGATCGGTGAAGTAGAGCTCCGGGGTGCCGCCGGGGGCGCCGCCGCGATCGGGCATGCGCATCGTCACATACGACTGCAACGGACCGGCCGGACCCGGCGCCTCGCCGCGGGGAGTGACGCCGTAGCTTTCGAGCACCCCGAGGATGCGGTCGACGTCGAAGTCGTCCACGCTGAGAGAGACGTGGTGGATGAACGGCCCGGTCGGCCCGCCGCCGGCCCCGGCCAGCGCCAGGAACTGGTTGCCGGACCCGACCCGGAGCACCGGCAGCGCGCCCTGGTAGGTGTCGATGGGCATGCCGAAGAGCTGCTGATAGAGCGCGATGGAGCGCTGCTGATCGGTCACGAAGATCGTGAAGTGGTTGTAGTCGCGCACGTGCAGCAGGCCTTCGGTCGGCGCCGGCTCCACGGGATCGAGGCAGACGTCGCCCAGCACGCCCTCGCCGCCGCAGTACGTGCTGTCCTGCAACTGCACGACGACGCCGTCGGGGTCTCCGAAGTACAGCTCGGGGGTCCCCTCGGGGGCGCCGCCGAACTCCGCACCGCGCATCCGGATGCGCACCTCCATCGGGCCCGACGTCGGCGACGACGCCACGCCGTGCTCGCCCAGGATGCCCACGAGGCGGTCGGCGTCGAAGCCATCGACGGAGAGACAGAAATGACCGATGCCGGGGTTGGCGCTCGATCCGCCGCCGATCGCCAGGAACTGCGGTCCGTCGCCCACCCGCAGGATCACGGTGTTGGCCTGCCGGGCCGCGATCGGCAGGCCGAACAGCCCCTGATACCAGGCGAGCGACCGCGCCGGGTCGGATACGCCGATCGTCATGTGGTTGAGCGCAGTGACGGGAATCGGCGGCGTACCCTGCGCGAGCGCTCGCGGGGCCACCGCCGCCGCCGCGAGGGTGCCGAGAAACGCACGCCGGGACACGCGACTCTGCTCGTGCGCAGTCAGCAACCGTTCGACATCAGTCTGCATCGTGACACTCCTCGATTCCATCAAGGTTCAAGACGAATCCGCCGCACATACCGGCTTGGGTACCCTCCGGCGAGCAGCTTTCGAAGGTGGTGCTCCTGTACAACATCACCGGCCCGCCCGCAGCGGCCGGAAGAAGTCGCGCAGGTCGCTCACCAGGACCTCCGGCTGCTCCATCGCCGCGAAGTGGCCGCCGCGCTCGACCTCGGTCCAGTGGGTGATGTTGTACGACGCCTCGGCCCAGCGGCGCGGGGTGATGAACAGCTCGTAGGGAAAGATGATGGCGCCGGTCGGCACCTCGATCCGCCCCATCGCCCGCGAGGTCGGGGCGTTGCGGCTCTCGTAGTAGAGCCGGGCCGAGGAGGTCGCGGTGCCGGTCACCCAGTAGATGGTGATGTTGGTGAGGAGCTCGTCCCGCGTGAAGACCGACTCGGGGTCGCCGTCGCAGTCGCACCACGCGCGGAACTTCTCGACGATCCAGGCCGCCTGCCCCGCCGGCGAGTCGTTCAGGGCATAGCCGAGGGTCTGCGGCTTGGTGCCCTGAATCTGGGCGTAGCCGCTCTCCGCGGTGGTGTAGAACGACCGTCGCGCCTCGGACCGCTGGAGCTCTTCGGGCGGCACCCCGTCGGTCGGATCGACGCCCGGCGGCGGCCCCCCGGTCAGCATGTTGAGGTGCACGCCCACGGCCCGATCGGGATGGTTGAACGCGTGCCAGCGGCTGACGATGGAGCCCCAGTCGCCGCCCTGGATGCCGTAGCGCTCGTAGCCGAGCCGCGCCATGAGCGCGGCGCCCACCTCGGCGATCTGCTCGGGGCCGAACCCGGGCGCGCGCGGCTTGTCCGAGAACCCGTAGCCGGGCATGGACGGCGCCACCACATGGAACGCATCCTCGGCCCGCCCGCCGTGGGCGACAGGATCGGTCAGGGGACCGATGATCTTCATGAACTCGGCGATCGAGCCGGGCCAGCCGTGGGTGATGATCAGCGGCAGCGCGTCCGGCTCGGGCGACCGCTGGTGGATGAAGTGGATGTCGAGATCGCCGATGACGGTCTTGAACTGATCGAACGCGTTGAGCTGCCGTTCCTGCTCGCGCCAGTCGAACTCGTCCCGCCAGTAGGTGATGAGCTCGGTCACGTAGTCGAGCTCGGCCCCGTAGTCCCAGCCCGCGCCGTCGAGCTGATCCGGCAGGCGGGTCATCTCGAGGCGGCGGCGCAGGTCGTCGAGCACCTCGTCGGGCACCGCGATCTCGAACGGCCTTAGCTCCGCGTCGTCGCCGGCCCCGCCCGCCTGTGCCATCACCGCGAGGGGCGTCAGCGCCGCGATGGCGGCCAGCCCCGCAATCCGAATCAGCATCGTCACGTTCCTCTCGTCAAGCAGCCGCAGAGCACCGCGACCGACATCGCCGCGGGGCATCTCCCTGGAAACCTCTCTCGCGGGAGTTCACGGGAAGCGGCGAGCCGTCCGGGTTCGTATCATACCAAGGCCCCGAGACCGGCCCGCCAAGGCGCCGGCCGAACCGGGTGCACGCCAGATTCGTGAGATGGGCTCTCAGGCGGCCCTTGCGGCTCGTCGCTCCCAGAAATCCTCCTTGGAACCAGCTTTTCCGTCCGCTCGCTGGCTTGCCGTCCAGGAAGCGGCGAGGAACGGCCCATATCATGGGCAGCTTCTCTTCAAGACAGTCCCCTAGCTATAGCTAGAGCACCACCGCGAGGGCGATGCCCGACACCACCGCGGTGGTGAGCCCCACGAGGGCGATCCGCAGGCCGTGCCGCCGCTCGAACCAGTCGGCGAATGGCCAGAAGACCCACCGCACGGCCCGCCTGAACCTCGCGAGGGCCAGCCCGAGCCCCAGCCACCAGGTGCCGGCGGCCAGCGTGACGAGGAGGGTCGCGCCGAGCCAGTACGGGGCCGGGAGCCACCCGAAGAGAAAGTCGCGCGTGGCGTGCAGTTCCGGTGGCAGCTCCGGATCGGCGGCAAGCCCCCCCAAGAGGACGGGAGGGAGAATGACGGCAACGATAGCCAGGGCCACGTAGATGAACACGAGCGGCGGATACAGCAGCCACTTGCGGGCGCCGACCGGTTCGCTCCGTTCCTCGATCAGCGCCGCCCCGGCGCGGGCGATCAGAATGCTGGCGAAGAAGGCCAGAGGAGCGGCGGAGCCGAGAAGCGGACACCCGAGGAAGAGGCCCAGCGTCAGATACGCGAGCCGCCAGTCCTCCCGTCCCGAGCTGAGCTGGAGCAGCAGCTTCCGCCACGCCGGCAGCTCGTCGGTCGGCACCCAGTCGCCGGGGCTGCCGAGCCGGTCGAGCACACCGCGCAGACGCTCGGCCGTAACGGGCGCGGACGCGCCTTCCAGCTCCGCCTCGATGTGCCCCCGGATCTCGCGCTCCACGTCGTCGGCATCGACCGACGGGTGCGGTCGCAGCGCGCTGTTGACGCGGCCGAGGTACCGTTCGAGGTCGCTCTGCGCGTCCTCGGTGAAGATCGGTAGCGCTGTCATCATGATGGAACCTCCTTGCCGAGTGCGTCCATGCCCCGCTTCAGGACCTCCCAATAGGCGTTCATCTCCCCGCGCACCTGATCGCCGCGGGGGGTGAGCTCGTAGTACTTCCGGGCCGGGCCTTCGGGCGATTCCTGGAGCGATGTGCTCACCAGGCCGTCTCGCTTGAGACGGCTGAGGATGGGGTAGACCGTGCCCTCGCGGATGACGAGGGCGTCGATGCTGCGGAGCCGCTTGACGATGTCGTAGCCGTAGACCGGCGCCTGGCCCACGACGTTCAGCACGCACAGCTCCAGCACCCCTTTCCTCAATTGCGTCGTCCAGTTGTCTGTGACGTCCATGAGCCAACTATATTTCAATGCATAGTAGCTGTCAAATAAGTGTAGACGAGAAAGGCGGGACGGCCGATGGACGGGGTCGGCACGAGGACGACCTGGCACGCGCGGGCGTGGCGGTCGAGGATGAGGCGGGTCAGCAGGCGGATGTACCGACCTGATGCGCGCACGGGTGGTAGCGGACCGAGGCGATGACCGGCTTGCCGGCCGGCATCGCCCTGGATGGGGGCGTCCCGTCAGGCCGCGACGCCGGGCGGATAGCCCGCGTTACCCTGGGGTGCCGCACCGTATCGGCAGCTACGCTGAAGCACGAATATGACCAGATATGGTCTAATGAGGACATGAACCAGGTCGTGAAGGTATCGGAGCTGAAGGCGAAGCTGAGCGGCTACCTCGCCCGCGTTCGAGGCGGCGCTACCGTCACGGTCTGCGATCGTCGGACACCGATCGCGAAGCTGGTACCCTTCGACGACGATCCCGGCGGGATCGAGGTGCGGGAACCGATCGATGCCGCCGGTCTGCCCGTCGCACCGCGCATCGCACTCCGGAAACGGATCGACGTCGTGGAGCTACTGCTGGCGGACCGGGAGCATCGGTGACGGTCTACCTGGACACCAGCGTCGTGTTGCGCGCACTGATCGACCTGCAGGTCCTGGCGTTCGAATCGGACCTGACCCGCATGATCACCTTCATGATCGGCAAGGAGCTGAGCAACCGCACGTTCCCCGAGATCGGGGTGCCCGACCAGCACCACCCCCTGTCGCACCATCAGAACAACCCCGAGAGCCTCGAGAAGCTCACCCGGGTGCAGATGTTCCAGACCGGGTTGCTGGCATACTACCTGGAACGCCTCGCGGCGACCGCCGACGGCGACGGCTCGCTCCTGGATCAGATCACGCTGCTCTACGGCAGCGGCATGAGCGACAGCAACCTGCATATCCCGCTCGGGCTGCCGATCCTGGTCGGGGCGGCGGCGCCGGCACCCTGAAGGGCGGCCGTCACCTCCGGTATCCGGACGGCACCCCGCTGTCGAACCTGTACCAGACGCTGCTGAACAAGCTCGGCGTGCCCGTCGAGCGGATCGGCGACAGCACCGGGACGTTCAGGGAGCTGTCGGCCGTCTAAGAGTCAGCGCCTCGGGATTGGGGCCTTCTTGACGTAGGAAGCCGCGTTTGCGGGGTCGGTCTCGATGCCGTACAGCGGCCCGTCAGCCGCCGTCGCCGGCGCCCCCGTCGCCGAAGCCCCCGCCGTCGCCGGAACCGCCGGCGCCACTGTCCCCGCCGTCAGCCGCGAGATCGTCCCCCTGCATCGCGGCGAGCATGGCGGAGGTGTTCCCGTCGGCGTTCCCCGCGGCCTTTCCGTCCGGCCGGCCGGCGGTCCCGGACTCGCCGGTTCGGCGAGCCCACCAGGTTTCCAGCTTCGCGGCCAGCGGCGCCACCCTCGACACGGCCGCCGCGACGATCAGCGCTCCCGCCGTCAGGACGGCCAAGACCACGGCTACCGCGGCGGCGAATCTCAGCATTCCGCACCCGGACCCTTCGGCTTCATCCGTTCCAGCTTCCCAGGTCCGCCGGCGCGCCCGGGGGCGCAACGCCTGGCCTACCGGGCCAGCGGGTCCGGCCTCATCTGGAACTTGACGGCCTTGCCCAGCACGCCGTCGCCGCCTTCGCCGCGGCCGCCCTCGATGTGCCAGGTTGCATAGGTCGAGAAGCTGGCCCAGTAGCCCCGGCCCTTCCAGCCGGCGTCGGGGTCGTCGACCCGGCCGTTCCCCGAGCGGGGGAAGAACCCGAGCGGATAGGGCACCCGCAGCGTGACGTAGCGCCCGAGATTCGGCGAGAACACCTCCATGGCGTCGGTGTTCACCGACCCGTAGATCGGCGCGTCGGCCCCGAGCCCCAGCGTGTCGTGGAAGTCCATGTGGGCCAGATAGCTCTCGTTGGCATGGAAGAAGCTGTCGCCGTAGGTCGGATCGTCCTTCCGCCGATAGGACCACCCCTGGGGACAGCTCTGCCCCGTCGCCTGAGGATCGCTCGTCGTATCGCACAACGAGCGGTCGAACCCGGAGAAGTGGCCGCTGACCCGCCAGTTCTGCCACGCCACCCCCCCGCCGTCGACCTCGACGCCCCCGGATCCGATGACGTCCGGGTCGAGCCCCGGCGGCGGCTCGTAGTACTCGGCCTGACAGGTCTCGGGGGGGTTGTCGCCCTTTTCGAGCCGCACGAGCCGCCGGTCGCCGCGGCCGATGCCCGAGCACCACAGGCTGCCGTCGGCATGACTCACCGCCACCGAATAGCAGCCGAAGGCGATGCGGTGGTCCATCCCCGGCGACACCGGCTCGTCCGGCTCGGTCCATTCGATGATGACGCCGTCGCCGGTGGTGTCGATGACGGCCGGGCACCAGCCCTGGGACGCCTCGGCGTCGTGGGTCTCGTCCCACATGTCCATGTCGATCCACCCGATGGCGCCGTTCTGCCCGAAGTACAGGAAGTCGTCGTCGCTCATCTGGTTGTGGTCGGCGCTGAAGCAGGTGTCGATCTGCTCGAACTCGCCGGTATCCGGGTCGTACAGCGATACCTGGCGGCTCGCCCGCTGCAGGGGATAGTTGGCGGCGAAAGGGTTCTCGTCCGACGTGCAGAACGCCGGCTGCTGCTCCGGATCCCGCACCCGCGACGCCATCCAGACGCGCCCCCGGCCGTCGACGGCCGAGCTCCGCACGTCGGCCCGGCGCGCCCAGACGTCGTCGCCGTAGTGGGGCGACCGGGTCGGCGACGCGTTGAACCCCCCCACGAGGGGCGGGGCCGTGGACGGCACCGTCACCACCGACGCGGTATGGGTCACGGGGTCGAGCACCGTCAACGAATCGGTCATCTCGGCGACGCCGTAGACGGGACCGTCGGCGTTCACCGTCCCGTCCCGGATGTCGGCCGCCGCCATGTCGGTGCGCCCGTCGATCTCCGAGCCCCAGTCCCACAGCGTGATCACCAGGTTGCGCTCCGCTCCGGCGGGACGGGGCGGGGCCTCGGCCGGCGCCACGCCCGCCGCCACGCGATCCGACCAGTCGGCGAGGGCCTGCCGCATGTCGCCCAGCGCCCGGAACTGCTGCGCCATGCCCGGTCCGGACGGCCCCACCCCGGTGCGCCGGGTCCAGGCGTCGAGGGTCGAGCCGGCGCCCCGCATGGCCGGCAGCATCTCGCGGGTCGCCTTGTTGCCCACCTGGTGGCAGTCGTAGCACTGCTTCATGGTCAGGGCGAAGTCGAGCTGGGCGGCGGGGTCGGCCGGGGGCTCGACCATCGTCAGCCACCACCCGGCCGGGTACACCTGCGCCGCCGCCCGCGCGTCCGGGGCGAGGGTCGCCTCGATGTCGACCTGATCGCCGGGGCCGGCCGGCACCCGGGCCGAGTCGAGCAGCCCATAGCCCCGCACGAACAGCTCGTAGCGCGCTGCCGGCAGATCCGGTACGACGTAGCGGCCCTCGTCGTCGGTGACGACGATGCGGGCGAGCTTCGTGGGCAGATCGGTGGTCTCGGCAATCACCCAGACCCCCGCCTCCGGACCATCGGCGCTGGTCACCACCCCGCCGATGTCGTCCGCATCGATGGGAACCCCGGTCTGCGCGGCGACCCACACCAGCGAACCGGCCAGCCCCGCCGCGACCACCAGCGCACGTTTCCACACGGGCATCGACTCCTCCTGACTCGTTTCCGAACGCCCGGCCTCTCCCCGGGGCCCCCGCGGTTTCGTCGGCGGGAACGGGTGTGGGCCGGCTTGTGCGAGAACGGGACCGCAAGAGTATCCGCCCCGGTGCAGGAAGTCGGGAAACGCAGGTATCCGGCCGACCCGACCGGGCTCTTGTGGCAAACAGGCCCAAGCCTCTTCCTCGACCCCGCCCACCCGAAGCGCCGACTCGAGGGGGGCTCGACCGGTACCGGCCGAGGCCGGGCCGCCGACGGCGCGCAGTAGTGCGCCGCCGCGGCGCCGCTCCTCAGGGGAGGGCGCTCGAATTGACCCGGTAGCCGCCGTCTCCGTCCGGCTCGCGGTACACCGCGTGACAGGCGATGCAGCCTTCGGTAGCCTCGCTCGCGATCGCGGCGGCCGCCGCGGCGTCCACCGACTCGGCCGAGAGCGCGGTGTCGAGCGCATCCAGCCGCTCCAGGGCCGTCCGCAGCCACGCCACCGCATCCTGCCGGTCGCGATCGCGCCAGAACGTGACGGTGGTGGCCAGCTGCTCGCGGGACCGGATGGCCCGTTCCTTGGCGGTGGAGAAGTCGCCCGCCGCCAACGCCGCCCGCACGCCGGCGACGTTCGGGCCGAGCGTCGTCATGATGGCGTCGAGATGCGCCGCGGTGAAGATTGGATAGGGCCCGTCCTGCCCGGCCGCCGCCGCAGGCAGCGAGAGCAGGACGGCGACCGTCAGGGCAGGTCCGACCGCACGTGGCCAGGGCATGTCGCGATTCCAGGCGCCCGAGAGTTACACGCCGGTCAACCGGCCGAGCCGACCGGTGCTGTCGCCGAACGCCTCCACCGGCGTCCCCAGCTTCTCGAGAATCGTGACGTGCAGATTGGCGAGCGGCGTGTCCTGGGGATAGCGGACGTATCGGCCGCCGGTGATGCCGGCGTTCTTCCCCCCGACGAGGGCCACCGGCAGATCGTCGTGGAAGTGCGTATTGCTGTCGCTGATGCCGGTGCCGTAGAGGAACAGGGTGGAGTCGAGCATCGACCCGTCCCCCTCGGGAATGGCGTCGAGCTTCGCCACGAGGTAGGCGAACTGCCGGAAATGGTACTCGTTGATGAGATGCAGCCGGTTGAGCTTGGCCGGCTCGTCCTGGTGGTGCGACAGCGGATGGTGCGAGTCGGGCACGCCAATCTCCGGATAGGCGCGTCCGCTGACCTCTCGCGCCAGCATGAAGGTGCTGATGCGGGTCAGGTCGGTCTGGTAGGCGAGCGCCAGCAGGTCCATCATCAACGTCGCGTGCTCGAGGTAGTCGCTCGGCACCCCGATCGGCTGGTCGACGACCGGCAGCTCGCGGGTGTTCTGCTCCTCGGCCATCGCGATCCGCCGCTCGATGTCCCGGACCGCCTCGGCGTACTCGTCGAGCTTGGCCCGGTCGCCCGGTCCCACGACCTGTCCCAGCCCGCGCAGCTCGTCGTTCACCAGATCGAGGATGCTCCGGTCGCGCCGCATCCGCGCCAGCCGCGCCGCCGGGTCGGTACTGCCGCTGGTGCCGAACAGCCGCTCGAACACCGCGCGCGGGTCGTTCTCGATCGGCAGCGGGGTGGTCGGCGTCCGCCAGGCGATGGTGTTGGTATAGGCGCAGCTCGCACCGCCGTCGCAGTTCCCGACCATCGCGTTCGACTCGATGCCCAGCTCGAGCGACGCCAGCTGGGTTTCCTTCTCCAGCTCGCGGGCCGCGATCTGGTCCACCGAGATCGCATTGGAGACGTCGGCCCCGTTGGTCATCTTGTAGGGCACGCAGGTCAGGAAGGTGCCGGCAGACCGGGCGTGGTCGCCGCCGCCCTTGACGAGGTTGGCCGACTCGTCGTCGAGGCCGCCGCAGATGACCACCTTGTCCCGGAACGCCTCCAGCGAGCCCATCGTCGGCGGCAGGCTCTCCAGCTTCCCCGGCTCGTGCCGCGGGTACCAGTAGGGCATCGACATTCCGTTCGGCACGTAGAACACGCCGAAGCGCTTGATCGGCGCGGCGGCGGTCCGGCTCTGCGCGGTCAGGGCCGGGACCATGCCGTCGAGCAACGGGAGGGCCACGGTGGCGCCGAGACCGCGCAGGACGGTGCGACGAGGCAGATGCATTCGCGTGATGAACATGGCCACTCTCCAGAAGTACCGAAACGCAAGGGCCCGCAGGCCGCTCGCCCGGACAGCGCGCCTTGCGGCTTCGCTGCCCGCCCAACCGATCCTACAGGAACCCGTGCCCGTCCGGGGCGCGGATTCCTACGGCTGGGCGTCCACCAGGGTTTCCACCGCCTGGGGCGCGCGGCGCATCAGGAACGGCTCGCTCGTGACGACGCCGAGAACCAGCGACGACCAGCGGTAGTCGTCGTGCTCCAGGTTCCGCACTATCCGTCGCAGGGTCGGCGCATCGTAGTAGTCGACGCCGCGGCCCAGCGCATAGATCAGCAGCTTCTCGGCCACGGTGTGCACGAACTCGTGCCCGGACGCGAGCAACCCCTCGCGGAACGCGCGGGGGTTGTCGACGGTCGCGCCGTTCCACTCGATCGTCGCGTTGATCTCGGCCCCGCCGTCGCTCTCCCGCCAGCGTCCGATGGCGTCGAAGTGCTCCATCGCGAAGCCCAGCGGGTCCATCCGGGTGTGACAGCTCGCGCAGACCGGGCTGCTGCGATGCTGCTCCATCCGCTCGCGCAGCGACGTCGGACGGGCGCGGTCGCTCTCGGGCAGCGGCGGCACGTTGGCCGGCGGGGGCGGCGGCGGCGCGCCGAGCAACGTCTCGAGCACCCACAGGCCGCGCAGCACCACCGACGTCCGGTTCGCGTAGGAGGTGACGGTCAGCAGGCTCGCGTGCCCCAGCAGCCCGTGCCGGCGGTCGTCGTTCCATTGGTGGCGCCGGAAGTGGCTGCCGTAGATGTCGTCCACGCCGTAGTGGCGCGCGAGCTGCTCGTTCAGGAACGTGTAGTCGGCCCGCAACAGGTCCTGCAACGGGCGGTCCTCCCGTAGCTGGCTCTGGAAGAACAGCTCCGTCTCGCGGACCATCGCCTTGCGCAGCGAATCGTTGAACCCCGCGAAGAGCGCGCCGTCGGGGTCCTGCGAATAGAGGTTCCGCACCTGCAGCCACTGGCCCGCGAAGTCGTCCATGAACCGCGTGGCCCGCGGGTCGGCGAGCATCCGGCCCACCTGCCCGGCGAGTGTATCGGGGTCGCTCAGGGCGTCCCGCTCGGCCAGCTCGAGCAGCTCGTCGTCGGGAACGCTCTTCCACAGGAAGAACGACAGCCGGGTCGCCAGTTCGAGGTCGGTCAGGCGGTAGATGGCGCCGGCCGGGGTGTCCACGGGCTGCCGCTCGACCCGCATCAGGAACTGCGGCATCGAGAGCAGGGCCTCGAGCGCCCGCTCTATCCCCGCCTCGAAGTCTCGTTCCCGCCGTCCCTCGCGGTAGATGCCCATCAGCGGCTCGACGTCATCCGAGCCGACCGGGCGGCGGTAGGCCCGGCGGGCAAGCTGGGCGATGATCGCGCGCGCACAGGGCTCTTCGTCCTCCGCCCGGTCCGGCCGGCACGTGAAGATGCGCCTGCGGCTGGGGGTATCGTCCGGCACCGCGCCGTCGAACGGTCCGGAGACGAAGACCTGGTGGATGCCCGGCAACAGACCGGGGGGATGCGGAGACGGCGCCGAGTCGGTGAACGCGACCGACAGCAGCCGGGTCCCCGCCTCGACCGGCACCCGGACCTCCAGCGCGCGGTCCGCGGTCATCCGGTACTCGTGCAGCCGCTGCCCCTCGACGTCGTCTTCCGGGACCGCGATCAGCGAGCCGGGGTCGGGGCCGGGATACTGCCCCCCGATGGCGAACTGCTCGACCAGGGCATGGTCGATCCGGATCTCGATCTCGTGCTCGCTCTCGGCGATGCCGTCGATCGTCTCGATGGTCTCGTTGCGCTTGAGCCGGATGGCGAAGAGGTACTCGCCGTCCAGGGGGAAATGGTGTCGAACGGCCAGCCCGCCGTGGGTGGCGAACGGCAGATCCTCACCCGCCCGCACGTCACGCTGCTCGTAGCCCACCTCGTAGAGCTGCATGACCGGACGGGTGTCCGGGCTGCCGACGGCGGCCCGGCTGATCTTCGTCGCGGCCGCGATGTAGCGGGCCATCAATCCCGGCGTGACCGACAGCACGTCGGCGTTGTTGTCGAAGCCGAATCCCGCCATGTCCGACGGCAGCAGCTCCTCGCCGTTGACCTCGAGGCCCAGCAGATCCTCGATGACGTTGACGTACTCGACGCGGTTCAACCGCCGCGACGCCACCCGCCCCGGATTCGGGTCGGCCGCCGCCACCCGATCGAGCGCGTGCTCGAGGGACGTCACGAAGGCGTCGACCACCGCGCCGTCGGGGCGTGGCCGTCCCTCCGGCGGCATCTGTCCGCTGCGCAGCTTGTGGACGACCTTCTCGAGGATCGGCGCGTGAGCTGCGGCCTGCGTGGGATCCACCTCGCCGAGGTCGAGCCCGCCGGTCAGCAGGCGCGGGTTGTGGCAGGTGACGCAGTAGCGGTCGAACAACTCGCGGGACGGCGGGTCGGCATCCCCTTGACCGGCGGCCACCGCCACCGGCCATGCCGCGAACGCCACTCCCAACGCCAGGGTCGCACGGATGACTCGCTCGAGCATGGCCGCCACCTCTTCACTCTCCGGGTCCGGGACCCCAGTATAACGCCAGACGGTCCCCGAATCCGCGTGCGTACGGATTCAGGCGACCATCACGGTTCTCGGGAACTGCGAGTTGTCCTCGAGGCCGGTCTGCTTGATGGCCGACAGCTCGTCGCTCGTCGGCTGCACGTTGCCGTTCACGTCGGTGACGCGGGACACCAGGGTGTGCTCGCCCGACGAGGCCCCGGTCCACGTGAACCGGAACAGCTTCCACGAGTACTGACCGCTGGTCGACGGGTCCAGCGTCGCCGCCTGCCACGCCCCGTCGTCCACCTTGACCTGCACCCCGCGCAGCGGCGTGCCGTCGTGCAGGACGAAGCCGAGCACCTCGTGACGGTCGCCGACCCGGGTCACCCGCGCGATCACCGACTTGACGCGCAGGCGAGAGACCTCGGTCTCGTGCCACACCGTTTCGCCGCCGATCTCCTCGGACCACAGGGTGCGATACCACCGCGCCTGCCACTTGCCGACGAACCGCTCCGACTGCAGGCGGATGTGGGAGAGCCACTTCACGTTGCTCACGCCGTACCAGCCGGGCACCAGCAGCCGCAACGGCGAACCCTGCTCCAGCGTCAGCGGCGCCCCGTTCAGCGCATAGGCCAGCAGCGGTCCCGTGGTCATTCCGTCGGCCAGCGACAGGCTGCGGGCGAACGGCTGATCGACCTCGTGCGGGGTCCCCCGGAAGTCGACGGTCTCCGGTCCCTTGTCGGCGCCGAAGAAGACGACCTCGCGAGCCGACGGCTTCACCCCGACCAGATCGAGCACCGCGCGCAGCGGCACGCCCGTCCACCGGCCGTTGCTCGCCAACCCCTGGATGAGCCGGCGCGAGTTGCCCGAGCATTCGTAGCCGGCGTCGATCTCGATGCTGTCCATGCCCCGCAGATCGTCGAGACTCAGCCCCGCGGGCCGATCGACGAGACCGGACACCCCCAGGCTGAACCCGGCCGGATCGACGACCGGCTTGTCGAAGTGCTGAATCGTGTAGAAGGAATCGGCCGGGGTGTACGGGCCGTCGATGTTCCGGACGTCGTAGATGCGGATGGCGGCGGCGGGGTTCGGCTGCCCGAAGTTCTCCGGCACGTCGGTGAACGGCACCGGCGTCTCGCCCTGAGCCAGGGCCGGCAGCGCCCACCCGGGCACGCCGATCACCCCCGCGCCGGCCAACGCCAGACTCTGCTTCATCATCTCCCGCCGGGTCGTTCCATTCGTCATCGCGCGCTCCTTGCCGGCATCGCGGGCCGGCGGGTCTTGCCGCTTCCGGAACCGGCGCTCTTGCGCCGGCGTGCCGTCCGGGCCGGCGTGTCGTGCCGGACCGGCGTCTCGTCCTGGGCCGGGCCGGCGTATCGTTACCGAGCCGGCGTCTCGTGACCGAGCGTTACCGAGCCGGCGTCTTACTGGGACCCGTCCTCCGCGCTGACGGCCGCGCCGGCGAGGATGTTGAACAGGCCGTAGTTGCCTTCGTGGCAGGCGTACTCGTACAGCGGATACTGATTGCGCTGCATCGGCACCGAGTAGGTCCAGGGCCGGGTCCAGACCGTCGGATCGTCGACCGTCACGTCGTACTGCAACGTGTCGCCGTCCACCCGGGTGAAACGCTCGATCAGCGTCAGACTGGGGGTGGTCGCGCCTCGCTGGAAGTTCGTTTCGCGGAGGAAGTTGGTGGTCTCGACGACCAGGGTGTCGCCATCCCACCGGCCGCGCGAATCACCGGTCCACTGCCGGACGGAGCCTTCGAGATGGTCGCGCCCGTCCAGCGGCACGACGCGGGCGTTGTGGTTCATCTCTGCGAAGAGGACGACCGTATCCTCGGTCTGGAACACCTGCAGGTTGTTGTTGTAGGCGCTCGGGGCCATCGGCGGACCCGAGTTGAAGCCGAGGATGCAGCGCACCTGCAGCCCGCCGGGACCCAGATCCTCGACGAAGCCCCCGGGCGTCGGCTCGTGGTTCGACACGCCGCTGCGCGCCTCCGCCAGGGCTTCCTGCCGCTGCCGGGCCTCTTCGGTCAGGGGCGGGATGCGGCCGTCGGGGGGATCGACGATCAGCGACGTGCGCTCGGTGGTTACCGAGGTCCCCTCATCGAACCAGAAATCGTTGTACGGCACCACGCGGTCCGAGGTGTCGTTGTCGCGGCTCCTCCGCTGAATGGTCGCAGCCGCGAACTCCGCCGCCTGCTCGGCCGAGAAGCGCTCATCCCCCGCCAGCTCCTCCGGGCGCTCCATCGGGGTCAGGCTGCGAAAATCCCAGACACCCTGCAGATCCGGGGCGCCCCACGCGGTGCGGGGCGCGGCCGGCGCCTCGGTCTGGGCGCCGGCGCCGGCCGGCGCCAACGTCCCGAGCGCCACCGCGGTCAGCGAACAGGCGATCAATCGACAATCCATCTTCCACCTCCATGACAGCCCGGGGTGACGGCCCACCCGGGGCGCGAGACCACGACACCGGTGTCTCCGGCGCAGACGGAGGGTGTTCGCCGCACGGGACGGGCACCCGCGACCGACGTTGCCAACCGTATATGTATACCCCATGTCCGCCTCTGGCGGCGGCACCATCCGGTCGGCGGCGGCAGGAGCCCCGGCCCGCGGCATCGGTGTTGCCGGTCGCCGGTGCCGGCGCGGCGCCCTCCCGGCCGGCGACAGGAGCCTGCCCGACGAGCCGGTCCGGCGGCGGGATGACGACCGCGACGGCGGTCATCGCGCCCTCACCGGTCCGGCCACGCCCGCTCGACCACCCGATCGAACGGGCGCGCCACGCGTTGCATCCGGTAGGCCTGCCGGCGGCGCAGGTCGTATCGATCCCCGGCCCCCAGGAAGTAGAACCGCCCCCCCGAGTCGAGCAGCCGCTGATGGTCGTAGATGACGACGTAGCTGCGTCCCATCACCTCGAACTGATCGCCCTCGACGACGATCGCCGTATCCTCGTCGAGCCCGATGCCCAGCAGATGGGGATGGGCCTCGATCACCTCGATGAGGTCGAACTGACGATTGCGCCGCAGCAGGTGCTGGTCGATCGCGGTGTCGCGCAGGAAACCGAAGCCGACCTCGTGGTCGCCCATCATGACCGTGTTGGTGGCGGTGTCGCCGCGGGCGAGATAAGAGCCCAGGATCGTCGCGCCGGCCGACGAGCCTCCGACCACCCCGCCGCGCCGGAGCACCCCGGCGACCTCTTCCTGCACGAGCGTGTCGAGATAGGCATCGGCGAGGCGCCACTGCCGCCCCCCCGGAAACCACACCCCGCGCGCCTGCCGCAGCGGAGCGCTGAACGCCGGGTCGTCGGCCACCGCGCGATCCGTCGTGTGCAGCACCGTCAGGTTGGCGGCCCCGGCCTCCCTGAATGCGCTAAGTCCCGGATAGTGCTCATCGTAGGTCTCGCCGCCGCCGGCCGTCGGAATGACCACGATCGGAGCCTCGGGCCCACCCGCCAGCTGGACGAACCGCTCGACGATCGCCGGATCCTGCATCGCGCCGCCGACGATCACCAGCGCCCCCCGCGCCGGTCCCACCTCCTGAGCCGCGGGCCGGGCCTGCGCCAGCCAGCCGATGGTCCAGACCGCGACGACGACGCTCGCACCGACCCAGGCTCTGCTCCGCATCATCCGCCCTTCGCAGGAATGAAATCGAAGCGGAATTGTATAACGGCGCCACGAACTGGCTGGCATTCTGGACGCGGAAAGTCTGCCGGGTTGCCGGCCTTCCGGCGGGGAGGTTGCAGGACCATCGACAGCGCGATCGAGGAAACCGTGTGGACTCAGGGCACGAGGGCAGAGTGGTTGCCGCGGGCCGATCGCCGATCGAACGTATAGGTGCATGTACACCCATGCGCGTGGTTGCGATGGGCGATCAGATAGTCCGCGAAGTCGGCGGCGCCGAATTCGAACTCGCGCAATGCAGCCCAGACGGTGTCGCGATCCTCGACCGCGAACTCGGCCGTCCGCAGGATTTGGCGCATCACCGGGATGACGACGGCCTTTTCTTGGTGGTAGGCGGTCGTCAGGACCCACACCAACTCGACCAGCACGGGCACGCTGACGTAGCCGGGCGACTGCGCCGTGCAGCCCCCTTCGATGAGGCGCACCACGGCGGCCGCCTGCTCGGGATCGTCCTGCACGATGTAGCGCACCAGGATGTTCGTGTCGAGACCGATCATCGGATTAACGAGCGGCGGGCGGCCGCCTTCGCGATGGCTGCGTCCATCTCCTGCAGGCTGACCGGGACTGCCGGTTTCGGCACCATGCCCTTCAGTTGCGTCACCGACGCGGTGACGGGCGTGACTCGCAGGCCGTCGCCTTCCAGCATGAAGTCGATCTTGTCGCCCGGTTTGAGGTGAAGCTTGTCCCGAATCGGTTTGGGCAGGGTCACCTGCCCCTTGCTGGTAATCGTCGCCTGCATTACATTCTCCCCGCAATCCTTACATATAGGTAAGATACAGCCGGGTGGAAGCTGAGGTCAAGGACGGGTCGCCCGGACCCGTTCCCGTCTCGGGGCGCCATGCTGGCCGACCTGCGCACCGTGATGACGCCCTGGAGCGGGAATCGGCGGAGACCGAGGAACGGGCG
The DNA here is from genome assembly GCA_965206705.1 of Vicinamibacterales bacterium. Classification (GTDB taxonomy): domain Bacteria; phylum Acidobacteriota; class Vicinamibacteria; order Vicinamibacterales; family UBA8438; genus JAJEEA01. The sequence goes on from CBDBKJ010000006.1 coordinate 1,895,254, forward strand.
GTGGCCTGTGTGGCGGCGACGCGGGCGAAGAGAGTTTGCTGGTCTGCGGATATCCGCTACCGGAGGCTCCTGAGAAAGTTCACCAGATTCCAGAGGTCCGCCTCGGCGAGCCGGTCGCCGAAGGCGTCCATGGCGAAATCGGGGCCGATGCCGTCGCGGATGACCGCGAAGATCTCGCCGTCGCTGCCGCCGTGCTGCCACGTCGGGTCGGCGAGATTCGAGGGACGCGGCCCGTAGGCCGCCGCCGCGGCGGCGAGCGCGCCGTCGCCCCGGCCGGTGGACCCGTGGCAGGCGGCGCAGTGGGCCGCGTAGGCGGCGGCGCCCGCTGCAGCCGATTCCGGCGTGCCCGCCGCCGGGTTGGAAAGCTCCCGCGCCTCGGGATGGGCGTGCGGAGCGGCGGGATGGGCGGGCGCCGCGTCCTCCAGGGTGCGCAGCAGCGCCGCCGTGGCCTCGCGGACGTAGCGGTCGCCGGCGATGCCGTCGGCGTAGACGGCGAGGTCGGCCGGCGTCTGGCCGCGCCGGTTCTCGGCGTGGAGGTCGGCGCCGCGGTCCGTCAGCAGCGCGATGACGCGGTTCATGCCGTGGGAGGCGGCGGCGTGGAGGGCGGTGTCGCCGGCGGCGTTGGCGGCGTTCACGCGGGCGCCCAACGCAAGGGCCGCCGCGACCGTCTCCAGGGTCCGCCGCTCCTCCGCGGCGGGGATGGCGGACCCGAGCGCGGCCGACTCGACCGGGTTGTAGGACGAGAAGTCGCGGCGGTCCCGGATGAACGCGCTGCCGCCGCCCCGGTTGTAGCCCAGCCCGGCCGCGGCCATCAGCGGCGTGGTGCCGGCGCGGCTCGGCGCGCGCGGGTCCGCGCCCGCGGCGGCGAGCACCTGCATCAACTCCGTCTCGAGAAAGTGGGCCGCGAGCCAGAACGGAGTCGCGCCGACCCACCGGTCCATGAACGCGAAGTCGTGGCTCCAGCGCCGCACCGGCGTGCCCTTGACGAGGCGCGCGTCCGGATTCGCACCGTGCGCGAGCAGCGCGCGCACGAGCGCCGCGCCGGCGCCGGCATCGTCGTTGACGACGCCGCGGTCGCGCAGCGTGCCCCGCAGCACCGCCGCGTGAACCGCCGTGTAGCCGAGGGGCGCCGCGTTCGGGTCGGCCCCGGCGCGGAGCAGCAGCGCCGCCAGGGAACCGTGGCCGCTGTGGGCGGCGATGACGAGGGCGGTGTTGCCGTCGGCGGCGGTGTCGTGCACGTCCGCGCCGGCCGCGATCAGCAGGCGGGCCGACTCGACGTCGCCCGACCGGGCCGCGAACAGCAGCGCGGTGCTCCCGCCCTCCACAACCTCTTCGAGAGCGATGCCCCCCGACGCCGACCCGGCCGACCGGCTGCCGCCCATGTTGAAGACCCGCCGGCGGGTCGTGGTCCGGGCCCCGGCGTCGGCGCCGGCGTCCAGCAGCGCCCGCGTGACCGCCGGACGCCGGTTCGCGACGGCCCACATGAGGGCGGTCTGGCCGCGTGCCGCTTCGGCTGCGTTCACGCGCGCGCCGCGCGCCAGCAGAGCGTTCACCGCCGCCAGGCTGCCGGCGCGAGCTGCCGCCATCAGCGCGGTCTCGCCGCTCGGGAGGGCCGCGTTCGCGTCCGCACCGGCCGCGAGCAACCGCTCGACCAGGACCCCGTGCCCGCGCCGCGCGGCCATGAGCAACGAGGTGACCCCGAGGTCGTTGGCCGCGCTCACGTCGGCTCCCGCGCCAATCAGCAGGTCCGCGGCGACCGCGTCCTCGTGGTGCACCGCCCAGTGGAGGGCCGTCGCGCCGTCCGGCTGCCGCGCATTCACGTCGACCGGTCCGGCCAGCCGGGCGCTCAACTCCGCCGCGTCGCCGTTGCGCACCGCCGTGATCAACGGAGACACGCCGGATGCCGCGGTCGTCTGGGCGCGGGCAGCGCCGGACCCGGCGCAAAGCGCCACGGCCAGCAGCACGGTCAATGGAGCCCGCGGCCGGCGCCGCCGCGCCGAACCTGCACCCGTGGGCCTGTGAGTCGTCATCCCGGATGTCGCCAAACCGTGCATGGGGCAATGCCGATCGCTACAGGTCCAGCCGCCCGGTGCTGTCGTGGATGCGGTCGGCGCGCATCCCCAGCTTCTCCAGCACCGTCACGTGCAGGTTGGCCAGGGGGGTGCCGCCGTCGACCGAACGGCCGGCGCCGGTCGCGCCGTCGTACCGGATGTGCCGCCCGCCGTGGAGCCGTCCCGCGGCGCCGCCGGCCACGACCATCGGCAAATTCCACGGCCGGTGGTCGCCCTCGGCCATGCCCGCCCCGTAGTAGAGAACGGCGTGATCGAGCAGCGACCCGTCGCCGTCCGGGGTCGCGGCGAGCCGGTCGAGGTAGTAGGCGAACTGCTCGGCGTGGTGCTTGTTGATGCGAATCAACTGCTCGCGGCTCGCGGCGCTGCCCTCGTGCGACAGCGGGTGGTGCCCGCCGGGGGCGCCGATCTCCGGATAGGTGCGGCTGCTGAACTCGCGGCCGACCATGAACGTGATGACCCGGGTCAGGTCGCTCTGCCACGCGAGCACCTGCAGGTCGAACATCAGCCGCGCATGGTCCGCGAAGGCCGCGGGGACGCCGGCCGGCTGATCGAACGCCGGCAGCTCGCGCGCCGCCTGCGTCTCGACCCGCTGGATGCGCCGCTCGATGTCGCGGACCGCGTCGAGATACTCACCCAGCCTCGCGGCGTCGCTCGGGCCGAGGCCGCGCGTCAGGGCCGCGGCCTTGTCGCGGACCGAATCGAGGAGGCTTCGCCTGCGTTCGGCCCGGGCCTGGCGCGCGGCGGGGTCGGTGCTGCCGCCGTCCCCGAACATCCGTTCGAACACCACCCGCGGGTTGTGCTCCATCGGCAGCGGGGTGCGCGGCCCGCGCCAGGCGATGGTATGGCTGTAGGTGCAGCTGTAGCCGCCGTCGCAGGTTCCCGCTCCCTTGTCGCCCGACTCCAGGGACAGCTCGAGCGACCCGATCGGCGTCTCGCCGCCGATCTCGCGCGCGATGAGCTGATCGAGGGAGACGTCGGCGAGAAAGTCGTTCCCTTCCTGCCCGAACGGCCGCGGAATCGCGCCGGTGAGGAACTTGGTCGCGCACCGGCCGTGGACCGCGCCGCTTCTCGCGGTCAGGCCGTTCACGTTCTGGGTCAGCCCGCTCAGCACCAGCAACCGGTCGCGAAACGGCGCCAGGGGGGCGAGGATGGGCGAGAACGCGAACCCCGCGCCGTCGGTTTCCGGGGTCCACTGATCGAGCACGACCCCGTTCGGGACGTAGACGACGCCGAACCGCCGGATCGGGCGCGCCGCGGTCCGGGCGAGCGCGGTCGCCGCCGGCACCATGCCGTCGAGCAGCGGCAGCGCCACCACCGCCCCGACCCCGCGCAGCACCGTCCGGCGGGGAATCGCCTTCCTGGTGATGATCATGACTCCGACCTCCGCATCCGGAACGGCGTGCTCTCGACGATGCCCAGGATCAGCGACGACCACCGGTAGTCGTCGGCTTCCGCCGCGCGCACGATGCCCCGGATCACCGGGCGATCGTACGACTCGATGCCGCGGCCGAGGGCATAGACGAGAAGCTTCTCGGTGACCGTCTCGACGAACTGCCCGGAGCGTTCGAGCAGCACCCGCCGCAGCCCGCCGGGACCCTCGAACGTGGTGAGCCCGTCGGCGAGCACGGCCGAGGCGTCGATGGGCAGCCCGGCATCGCGCTCCCGCCACTGCCCGAGGGCGTCGAAGTTCTCGAGCGCGAAACCCAGCGGGTCCATCGGCGCATGACAAGCGGCGCAGGCCGGATTCCGCCGGTGCTGCGCGAGCCGTTCGCGCACCGTGCGGGGCTCGCCGGCGGCGCCGCCGGCAGGCAGCGGCGGGATGTCCGGCGGGGGCGGCGGGGGCGGGGTGCCCAGGACGTTCTCGAGCAGCCACTTCGCGCGGAGCACCGGCGAGGTGCGGTTGCCGTAGGAGGTCACGGCGAGGATGCTCCCGTGGCCGAGCAGGCCGACGCGCCGGGCCGCGGCGGGTCCCTGGCGGCCGAGGGTCACCCGCCGGTAGCGGCTGCCGGTGACGCCGGGAATGCCGTAGTGCCGGGCCAGCCGCTCGTTCAGGAACGTATAGTCCGCGCCGAGCAGGTCGATGACGCTGCGGTCCTCGCGCAGCTGGCTCTCGAAGAACAGCTCGGTCTCGTGCCGGAACGCCTCGCGGAGGTTCTCGTCGAAACCGGGAAAGAGATTCGGATCGGGCACGATGCCGCCGACGCTGCGCAGCGACAGCCACTGGCCCGCGAAGTTGTCGACGAGGGCCGACGCGCGGGCGTCGGCCAGCATGCGCCGCACCTGGCCCTCGAGCACGCCGGGGTCCGAGAGACGGCCCCGCTCCGCTGCTTCGAGGAGCTCGTCGTCCGGGATGCTGCTCCAGAGGAAGAACGACAGCCGCGAGGCCAGCTCGAGGTCGGTCAGCAGGTAGGGGGCGCCGGGCGCCGCGCCCTCCTGATCGCGCTCGATGCGGAACAGGAACTCCGGGTCGATCAGGAGACGCTCGATCGCGGTCTGGATGCCGGCCTCGAAACCGCGGACCGCCCGCCCCTCCCGGTAGAAGGCCAAGAGCGGCTCGAGGTCGCCGCCGCCGACCGGCCGGCGATAGGCGCGCCGGGCGAGCCGGGCGAGAATCGTCCGGGCGCAGCGTTCGCCGCCGGCATCCTCGCCGTCGGGCCGGCAGACGAAGATCCGGGATCGGCTGGCGGTCTCACCGGGTCCCGTCACCCCGTAGGGTCCGTCGATGGTGACGCTCTCCAGGCCGGGTCCTTCCGGCCGGGACGAGGTGTCGGTGGTTTCCGTGACGGTGGCGCCGTACTCGCGGAGCGCCGGCTGGAGCACCCCCTCGTGCTCCCACGACTTGTCGGCGAACGACACGCCGACCACCCGGGTGCCGGCCCGCACCGGGATGCGCACCACGAGGCCCGCGTCCGCCCCGGTGCGGTAGTCGTCCCAGTCCTGGGTCGGATACTCGGAGGCGCCGGCGGCCACGAACGTGCCCGAGAAGCTGACCGGCGCCGGCTTCCCCGGCTCGGCGCCCCCGACGGTGAACCGGGCCGCCCGCCGGCCGTCGATCCGCACGTCGAGATCGTGGGCCTCGTCGAGGTTGACGATGTACTCGTACACGCTCCGTTTCAGCCGCACGGTGACGACGTACTCGCCGTCGAGGGGGAAGCGATGGCGCACCGCGAGACCGCCGCGCGACCCGAACGGCAGCGCCTCGCTCATCCGGTCGTTCTGGGCCATCGCGATCGGGACCGTGTAGCTGCGCGAGGTCAGGCCCGGACCGATCGTGGGGTCCCCGACCGCGAGGCGGCTGATGCGCCGGGCCGCCGACAGGTAGCGCTCCATCAACGCCGGCGAGAGGGCGAGGGTGCCCGCGAGGTTGTCGAACCCGTGGCCGGTGTCGTCGGCCGGCAGCAGCGCCGCCGCGTCGACGTCGAGGGCCAGGAGGTCGCGGACGGCGTTGGCGTACTCGGCCCGGTTCAGCCGGTGGGTCGGCACCCGGCCCGGCTCGACGGTCGAGGCGGCGGCGCGGTCGAGCTCGGCCTCGAGCCATGTGCGGAACTCGTCGAGGGCCGCCCCGCCGGGACGCGGCCGACCGGCCGGGGGCATCATGCCCCCGCGCAGCTTCAGGACCACCGCCTCCCAGACGCCGGGCGCCTCGCCGACGCGGGACAGGTCCGCGACGTCGAGGGCGAGGTCCCCCGTCCGCAGCCGCTGGTTGTGGCAGGTGACGCAGTAACGGTCGAGGAGGGCGCGCTGCGGCGCCGGCGCAGGCGCGATGCTCTGCGCCGGGTTCCCTGCCCCGGGTTGCGGGCGCGGGCCGGCCGCACCGGCGCCGGCGGGGGCGGCCCCGGCCAGCACCGCGACCAGGGCGGCGGCAACGGCTCGCACCATGCGCCGATCTTACACCCGCGGAACGACGGTCAGCGGGGGGCGCCGGGTCGATCTGCCCGCGCCGCTCGGTTCCAGCTCCTCGGGCCCCCGGCGAGCCCCGGGCGCCGGCAAACCGGCGGTGGTCCGGGCAGCCGCCCCCCGGAGCCCGCGGCAATCCCGTTTACAACTTGTGCGCCCCCTGCGACTCGTGGCCCGCACCCCGGAACCCGGGGCAGGCTGGATGCAATTTGCCACCTGCCAGCGTCGTCGAAGCGGTCGGGGTCGGGCATCCCCGGAGCCCGGGGCAGGCCCGATGCGATTTCGCCACGGGCTCCGGTGCTCCTATACTGAGGGCCGGACAGTCAATGGGACCATCGCCGGTGTCGCCCGGAGCGCCCGTGGCGAGAGTTCCGCGTCGCTCCTGGACCAGAGTGGAAACCGGCGGCGATGATGCCCGAGACCGAGGTGACACGATGTCGAAGCAACCACGAACCAACGGCGTCCGGCGTCTCGTCGGCGCGGCAGTCGCGGTGGCGGCAACCCTGCTCGTCGGCGCCGCCTCCCCCGCCGGGGTTGCCCTCGCCCAGGACGGCAGCGGCGCTGGCGTGATTGCGGGCCGGGTGACGGCCGACCACGGCGAGGTTCGCGCCCTCCGCGTGAAGGCGCACGACACCGTCCACCGCATCGCCTACACCGTCTACACCCGGGACGGCGGCTACCGCATCTACAACCTGCCGCCGAGCACCTACGACGTTTCGGTGGTCGAGGAGGCGTTCGAGTCACCGGTCGCGACGGTAGAGGTGCGGGCCGGTGGGACGACAACCGTCGATCTCGCGCTGACGGCCCTCGGGGCGGGCCCCGAGCAGGGCGCGGCGGCGCGGGGAGCGACGGCGCAACGCAACTACGGCGGCGGCGCCGCGGACGACCGGGCGGCGGAGATCGTCGATTTCGACACCCTCTATCCGCCCCATCCCGCCCGCGACGTCATGCTGCGGTCCTGCTTCGGCTGCCACGGACCGGCCGGCTTCCACCGCCGCGGGCCGCGGAACGAGAACGGGTGGCGGCAGGCGGTCGACCGGATGTTCGACGTCGACGGCCGCGTGGCCAACATGGCCCCCGGGGTGCCGCAGGTGACGCACGACCTCGTGTCGGTGGACGAGAAGGAGCTGATCATCCAGTACCTGACCGCCAACTTCGGACCCGGGTCGCAGCCCCGCGACCTCGAGCTCGACCCCCTCGTCCGCGACGAGGAGGCGCTGTCCAAGGCGGTCTACATCGAGTACGAGCTGAACCGCGGACCGCGGCGCCTGCTCTCGAACGGCGCGCCGCCGCGCGGCAGCATTCACAGCGTCTTCGCGAGCGTGGCCGAACCGGGCGTCATCTGGGTATCCGGCAACGGCTCGAACTCCATCATTCGCATGGACAGCCGAAATCCCGACTTCGAGACGCGCACGCGGGAGCTCTGGATCGAGAACCCCGAGAACATCAACGTCACGCCGCACGGCATCGTCGAGTATGGCGGGCGCGTGTACTGGGTCGAGCTGACCGGCGACCACTTCGGCGAGCTCGATCCGGCCACCGGCGAGATGACCCGCCATGCGCTGCCGACGACCGGCGCCGGACCGCACAGCCTCTGGGTCGACTCCCGCGGCCAGTTCTGGTACACCTACTTCGCCTCGGCCGGCCGAATCGGCCGCTACGATGCCACCGCGAACGACTTCACCGAGTGGGAGCCGCTGGCCGGGTTCAGCGGCTACGGCATCGTCGTCGACCGGCAGGACCGCGTCTGGGCGGTGGGCCTGCACACCCCCGCGATCTTCATGTACAACCAGGAAACGGCCGAGTGGCGGTCGTACCCCCTCGCCAATCCGGCGCGCCGCCCCGCCATCGACGCCAACGGCAAGGTCTGGGCGGCGCACTACTTCGGCAACGCCATCTCGAAGATCGACCCGGTGACGGGGACCGTCACCGAGTTCGAGCTGCCCCTCAAGGACGGGAACCCCTACGACGTCTGGCCGGACGCCGAGGACAACCTGTGGGTCGAGAACGGCATCTACAACGCGCTGGTGCGGTTCGATCAGAAGACGAACGCCTTCACCTACTTCCCGTTCCCCGAGCTCCAGGCGCATACGCCGAAGCTCGACCGCGACGGGGAGGGCACGCTCTGGTTCACGCTGCGCGGGCCGTCCGGACCGGGGGTGGCCGCGCTCAAGCCGAACGGCAACGTGCCGCCGAGTCGGGTGAGCGCCGGCCAGTAGCGCCGGCAGACCGGGGTTCGGGAAACGCCGGCCGGAGCGGGCGGGAAGGTGAGGGCGGGGCCGCCGATCCCCGGGCGCCGGGTCCGGCCGCCACCGCCGTTGCGGGATTGCGGCGTCCGACCGATGCCGCGGGACAGCAGAGAGGGGCATGCGATGAGATGGTGGGCAGCCGCGAGTGCGGCAGCGTTGATGGGCATCCTGGTTCAGCCGGCCGCGGGGCAGACCACCAGCCTGGCCGGAGTCATCGACTTCCACGTGCATTCCGGCCCGGACTCGAGACCCCGGTCGGTAAGCGACCTTGAGATCGCGCGCATCGGGAAGCGGGCGGGCATGCGCGGGCTCGTCTTCAAGAACCACTTCACGATGACCGCGGACCGCGCCTGGCTGGCGATGCAGGAGGTGCCCGGCATCGAGATCTTCGGGGGGGTCGCGCTCAACCACTCCGTCGGCGGGCTCAACGCAGAGGTCGTCCGGCAGATGGTGGCGTTCTCCGGCGGGCGCGGCAAGGTGGTGTGGCTGCCGACCTTCGACGCCGAGTTCTGGATGACCCGCGCGGGCGACCCCGGCGCGTTCGTGCCGGTCATGCGCGACGGCGTGATGGACCCGGCCCTCGGCGAGATCTTCGACCTGATCGCCGAGCACGACCTCGTGCTGGCGCTGGGGCACTCGTCGCCCGAGGAGGTGGTGGCCCTGATTCCCGAGGCGCGCGCCCGCGGCGTCGAGCAGATTCTCGTCACCCACGGGCTCGGTCAGTCGCCGACCGCCGCCCAGCTCCGGGCGATGGCCGATCACGACGTGGTCATCGAGCTGGTCTGGCTGGCGGTCATGAACGGCGAGTTCACCTACGCCGACTACGCCGAGGCCATCCTCGAGTACGGCGCCGACCACTTCCTGCTGTCGTCCGACCTCGGACAGGCGGGAAACCCGCTGCACCCCGACGGCCTGAACGCCCTCATGGACGGGCTGCGCGGCGAAGGCATCAGCGACGCGGACATCGACGTGATGATCCGCGAGAACCCGGCCCGGCTCCTCGGCCTCGACCCGTAGGAGGGACCTGGGAGGTCCACATGATTCGAAGGAGTTTCTCGCTGGCGGTGCTGGCGGCGGCCCTCGCGGCGCCCGGCGCCGCATTCGCACAGGACGGATGGACCGCGCCGCGCACCGTCGACGGCCAGCCGGACCTGCAGGGGCTCTGGACGAACTCGACGACCACCCCGCTCGAACGCCCGCGGGACGTGGCGGACCGGGCCGTCTACACGGACGAGGAAATCGCGGCCATCGACGCCGCGAACGTCGGCCGCAACGACCGCCCGCCGCCGGCCGGAGACCCCGGCACCTACAACGACTTCTGGTGGGAGCGCGGGACCGCCCTCGCCCGGACGTCGCTCGTCATCGACCCGCCGGACGGCCGGCTGCCGCCGCGGACGCCGGCCGGGGACGCGCGGGCGGGATGGACCCGCGGCGCCGACGCCTGGACCGACCGCGCCATGGCCGAGCGCTGCGTCACCCGCGGCGCGCCGAAGCGGCCCGGCGGCTACAACAACCACTTCCTGGTCCTGCAGACGCCGGGGTACGTCGTGATGCTGCAGGAGATGATCCACGAGCCGCGCATCATCCCCCTCGACGGCGGCCCGCCGGTCGACGCACGGATCCGGCTCTGGATGGGCGACTCGCGCGGCCGCTGGGAGGGCGACACGCTGGTCGTCGAGACCACGAACTTCCGCGACGAGATCTACACCAACTCGTTCAACTGCTGCCCCGGGGCGAGCGGCGCCCTGACGATGGTGGAGCGCTTCACCCGGGTCGACGCCGACACCATCGACCACCACTACACCGTGAACGACCCCGACACCTATACGCGCCCGTGGACCGCGTCCATCCCGATGCGCCGCTTCGCCGGCCCGATGTACGAGTACGCCTGTCACGAGGGCAACTACGGGATGGAGAACCTGCTGCGCGGGGCGCGCGTCCAGGAGGGCGCGGAACGATAGCCCGCGACCTCGTCTCGTCCCCGAGGAATCTCGAATGCCAGCGGGTTCACGCGCACCGCGCGGGTGACCTTCAGCGCAGGTCGTCGCCGTGGCCGTCGCCACCCCGGAGGCAGGCGGCGGGGGGGGCGCGCTCGGCGAGGCCCGCGCCCCCGCCCGGCCGGAATAGCGCCCCGAACGACCGGCACGCGCCGAATCCGTCCCGCCCCGAACGTGGCGCCGAGGGAATGCGGCAAGAGGCGTCGACGGGGCGCGCTACGACGCGCGCCCGCGCGACTTCCGGGCAGCGGGCCACTCGCGCAGCACCGGCGGCGTGACCCGACGAGCCGCGCGCACCACCGCGGCGGCCGATCGCAAGCGCCGGGCGTCTTTCGCGCGCCACGGGAATCCGTAGGCGTCGCGGACGGACGGCGGCAGCAGACCGACGGTGGTCAACCGGCCGAGCCACAGCGCGGGGGCGACCCATCGTCTCCCCGGCGGCGCGAGCAGGGCCCCCGCGAGCCGTCGCGCGCACGCGCCGACCGCGAGGCGATCGTCCTGTTGCATCCGATCCAGGTAGCGGTCGAGGCTGTCCTTCGTGTCGGGCAGCGCGTCCGCCGGAACCCCGAGCAGCGGGCCGATCTGCGCCGCCTCGGCGCAGTAGCGGTCCTCGTCGTACGGCGCCAGCGGTCCGACGAACAGGGCGTAAGTGCGAAGCTGGCTGTCGACGAGGGTGGCATGGACCCAGGCGAGCAGCGCCGGGTCCGTGGCGTCGTACGGCGTGCCCGCCGCGTAGCCGCCGACCGCGCAGTCCAGCCGGCCGTGCACGCGGTGGTGGATCGCGTTGATGCGGTCGGCCGTCTGCCGAATCTCCGACTCGGTGCCGAAGGTGAGCGAGAGCATCGACCCGATGGTCCGGCGCATGCGCCGGACGTAGGCCAGCGCCCCGGCGTCGAAGCCGCTGTGGGCGCCGACGCCGGCCGCCACGAGGGGATGCGCGAGCTGCAGGAGAATCGCGCGGCCCCAGCCCAGCACCACCACCGCCTCGCGGTTGACGCGGTGGGACACCCGCATCGGACCCGAGCCCATCGGCAACCCCTGCGCCCGACCGGGGGGGGCGAGGCAGTGGGGTGGTTGCCGAGGTCGCGGCTCGAATTCCATGACGGGTCCGGCGTTCGACCGGAATGGCAAGGCGCCGGCTGGGCAGTGCACGACGAGGGCCCGGTCAGACGCGGGCGTCCGGGATCGAGAAGGGCCCGCGAGCGTTGCATCTCCGGTCGATTGCAGCGGCGATCTCACCGCGGTTCCCAGGGTACCGGATTCCGCCGACTTGCAGGTAAGATGCCCGCGTGTCCATTCTGCAACGAATCGGCGCCGCCTTCGTCCTCTTCCTGACCGCCGCGGGCGCCGCCGGCGCCCAGCCGGCGGAGCGGCCCAACGTCGTCCTGATCATCGCCGACGACCTGGGCTACGGCGACCTCGGCAGCTACGGCAGCCCCATCATGCGGACGCCGCGGCTCGACCGGCTGGCCGGGCGGGGGGTTCGCTTCAGTGCCGCGTACGTCGCGGCCGCCGTGTGCAGCCCATCACGGGCGGGGCTGATGACCGGACGCTACCCGCAGCGCCACGGCTACGAGTTCAACACCTCGGGCCGGGACGTGGAAATCGGACTCTCGACGGACGAACGGACCCTCGGCGACCTGATGCGGGGCGCCGGCTATGCGACGGGATACGTCGGCAAGTGGCATCTCGGCCGGCGGCCGGCCCAGCAGCCGCTATCGCGCGGCTTCGGCGAGTACTTCGGCGTGCTCACCGGGGGAACGACCTATTTCAGCGACAGCCACCCCGAGGCGGTGCTCGATCCGGATCGCCCGGCCGGCACGCGCGCCGGGCGCGAGATCTACCGCGGGCGCGACGTGGTCGAGATCGACGACTATCTGACCGACGTGTTCACGCGAGAGGCCGTCGACTTCATCGACCGTCACGCGGGAGGCGATGACCCGTTCTTCCTCGTCCTCTCGTACAACGCGCCCCATACGCCCCTGCAGGCGACGCGCGAGTACCTCGAGACCGTCGCCCACGTCGAGGACTTCCGCACCCGCATCTACGCGGCCATGGTGTCGTCGGTCGACCGCGGCGTCGGAACGGTCGTCGACCGGCTCGCCGCGCATGGCGTCGACGACAACACCCTCATCGTTTTCATGAGCGACAACGGCTGCGTCGGCTACGCCGCGATCGCGTGCAGCAACGGACCGTTCAGCGGAACCAAGCGCTTCCACCTGGAGGGCGGCATCCGCATTCCGTTCATCATGCACTGGCCGGACGGCCTGGAAGGCGGACAGGTCTACCGCGAGCCGGTCATCAGCCTCGACCTCTTCGCGACCTTCGCGGGCCTCGCCGGCGCCGCGCTCGACGACGGCGTGGTGCGTGACGGCGTCAACCTCCTGCCCTATCTGACCGGCGGCGCCGCCGGCTCCCCGCACGACGTCCTCTACTGGCGCGCCGGACCCAACCGGGCGATTCGCCTGGGCCGCTGGAAGCTCTTCGAGGTCAACCGCGCCGACCCCGCGGCGTCCCACGGGCGCGGCCGGCTGCTCCCCCTGCAGGACTATCCGGACGCATCGCCCCACGGGCAGGTCTCGCTGCTCTACGACCTCGCGGACGACACCGGCGAGCGCACCAACCGCGCCGACCAGCTTCCCGAGCGCCTGCGCGATCTCCAGGAGCGGCTCGACCGGTGGGAAGGTTCCCTCGCCCAGCCGGTGTGGCCGTCGAACCGGTCCACGATCACCGAGATCGACGGCGAGCTGGTTCAGCTGTTCTTCTGATGTCCCGCTTGCCCACCCCGTCGGCAGCGACCGTGCTCGGCAGCCCGTGGTGCCATCAACGCTATACGTCCGCGGCGATAGACGACATGATCGCACGCGGCCGTTGGGCCGACTGGGCCGACCTGGGCCGAGCCATCCGCGCCGATGCGTTCGTCATGGATCGGGTTGAGCGCATCTGTCGCGCTCATATCCGGGACCACGCCCCTCACTCGACGTTGAGCGCCAGCCTGCTGGCGGGCTGCGGACCTGGCCCACACGAGCAATGGAGGTCGTTTTGACGGATCGTACGATGGCACTTCGTTCGGGCCTGAGCCTCGTCTTTTGCCTGGCACTCGCCGGTGGCACTTTGATGGCGCAGGATGCACCCCGGACCGAGCTGGGGGCGCGACTGGCCGAGCATCACGGCGACGGCGCCTTCCACCGCCTGGAGGAAGTGAAGCTGCGGCCCGCCGTCGCCTACCCGGACGAGACAGCGTTCTTCGGTCTCAAGACTCCCACAGCCGCCTACCTGGCCTATCTGGCGGGCCTGCGTGCGGTCGAGGAAGAGGCCGGCGTGACGACCATGCTCGTGAACAACGTCCTGCGGCGGACTCGACCGGGTCGCCCAGAGGACTGGCCCATCAAACCCTACTGCGACTGGGACATGGTGGTGTTGAAGCACTACCCGAGCTGGCGGGCGTGGGAGGCGGTGGAGGGGAGCGCAGCGAATGAGGCGGCAGTCGTGCATCGCGAGGCCGCGGTGGCGGACGAGCACGTGGTGATTACCCCGGCGCCGCAGGTACCCGCAACGCCGCGGCAGGTTACCTCCGACGACCCGACCGACACGGTAATGTATGTGGTGAACCTGATCCGGCTCCGCGACGAGGCCTACTACCCGGACGGCGAGTATCCCCCCTCGTCCGGCCTCGAAGCCTACAGACGTTACCAGGGTGGCGGGGAGCTGGCGACGCTGGACCGCGTGCGATTTGTCGGCGCCGAGGTGCCCCACGACCTCAACCCTCCCGGTATTCGTTTACAGGGGTAGTACGGGCCTGAAATGGGCTTGAAACGTCGGATTTCGGAGCAGCGCCGACGTTGGTTCGGCCGACGGTGGGTCTCAAATGGGCTGCCTCCACCGTTACCGTGACGTGGCAGGAGTCGGGTGCACGGGCGTCGACCGGTCGGCGGCGTCCGTCGTCGGCCGAGCCGTCCGCCGCGTACTGGCGAGCCCATCCGGCAGCCGACTCGCACGGTCAACGTTTCGGCACTTGACCCGTCCGGCGGTGAGCCGCAGGAACCGGGCGCGCTTCTGAAGTGGTGGTTTGGGTGTCGCCAGCCTATGCGGGCGGCGGTGGGAGCCCGAAGGCTTGGGGAACAACTGGGTCGCGGGCGCGCAACATCTCGGCGATCACCGAAGGCAGGTCAAGGCCGCGCTGGCGGGCGGTGCGCACGACGCTGGACAGCACCTGCTGGGTGTCGGCGCCCTTGCGGGTGCGGTTGCCGCCGCACACCTTGCGGATGACCACCGCGGGCCGGATGGCCTGTTCAGCCCGCCAGTTGGTGGCGTCTATCGACGGGTCTCGCAGGAAGAGGAACACGGCCGGGAATTCGTTGGCCAAGTGCTTGGCGAAGCGCTTGGCGTCTTGCAACCACGGCGGCGTGTCGACGAGCCGAGCAAGCTGGGCCTCGAGTCGGCCGCGAAGGGAGTCGAGACCGCGCCTGTTCAATTCGCCGGCTCGGCAGCGGTCCCGCACGTCGAGGCCGGCCTGAAGGACGGCCTTGATCTTCGCGGCCCAGGCACTGTAGGGGTGGTTTTCCTGCAGTTCCTTGGCCCGGCGGACCAGGTGAGTGAGGCAACTTTGGTGCAACGAGCGCTTGTAGCACCGGTACACCTGCCACCCGTCGCGCACGAGCACGCCGGCGTAATCGGTCCCCAGCACGGTGGCCGCGTCGGCGAACCCGCGGCCGGGGCAGATGGCGTAGACGGTGGTCTCCGGGGTGGTGTACGCCCACAGCCAAGAAGGCAGGCCGCCGACGCGCCAGCCGGTTTCATCCGGGGTGACCACCGGTGCGTTGCGAACCTGCTCGCAGAGCTCCCGGTAGGCCGGCGCGGCGTCGCGGGCCGCGCGGTGGAGCACGTGGGCGAGACCGCCCCGGGTGACGTGGAGGCCGAACGTGTGGCGCAGCACGTGGGCGACCTTTGCCAGCGGGACACCCATCTCGTTGTGCAGCTCGACGACGAGGGCCACGACCTCGGGGCCGAGCTGCACGCCGGCCGCCCCCAGCGCGTCGGAGGTCTGCAACCGGTGTCGGCCCTGCACACGCCGTTGACAGTGCGCGCAGTGGCCGATTTCGATGTCGAAGCGGCGCACGAGGGGGCTGACCTTGGGGAGGTCTTCCTGATATTGCGAGGCAACGTGGTCGACTTCGACAGTGCCGCCGCAGTCGGGACACGCCGACGGGGCCGGGGCCCGGTGGGTCTCGTCCACCTTCGGCGGGCGCGGGCGGCGTCCCTGCCGGCCGTAGCTTGCACCGGCCCGCCGGCCGGGGCGCCCGCCGCGTCCCTGCCGCCGGTTCTTGGCGAAGGGCGCGGCCTGGCGGCGGCCGGCACGACGCGCCTCGTCGAGTTGCTTCTTGAGGTCCTCGCTACGACGCTTCCATCGGTCCCGGTCGCGGATGGTGCGCGCCAAGTCATCGGTCAATTTCTCGTTCTCGCGCTCAAGCTCCTTGACGCGCTTGTCCTGCGGATCCCGCTCGGGCCGACGCGTCTTCGAACCACCGCGTTCCCCCATCATGCGCGCCATACTTCAGGTATCGGCACATGTGCCCCGAACCTGCACGCCACTTCACGGATTTTCTCGTCGATACCCGGTAAACAAAGACCCCTCCCGACGTCCGCTGGTGGCGCATGAACATCGTGAAATACCCCAGCTTGCGCGACTTCATGGAGATAGAACTGACCCCCGAGTTCCGCAGCATCTACCGCCACAAGGTGGCGGGCCTGAATCCGATCTGCAGCCCGGCCACCGTGCCCACCCTGCCCGAGTCATCGCTGGGTGACGGGTAGCGGGGGGTACCTGGACGGTCGGTACTTGTTTTAGCGCGGTGGATTCTTGCGCGCGAGATCCAACATTTTGAACTTGTACTTTCGTCTTCCAGGCGCCGCGAGCGTGCCGACATCCCGCTCGGCTACCCATCGCATCCCGTGGCGATCGCCAGCGCGCGGCATAGCTGGCGCATCTTGTCCGGAGCAAGCGTGCCGACAAAGCCCTTCAGTTGACTCCGGGGCACCGTGAAGAGGTTGCACAGGTTCACGCAGGACGCCTGCTTCAGGCCTTCCTCCACGCCGACGGATACCTCGGTTGGCGCTCCGCGCGAAGTGGTCGTCACCGGAGCAACGATCACCGTATGAAGGAGAGGTATCAGAGAGGACCGGCTGAGGACCACGACCGGTCTGCGCTTGTCCGGATGCGGCCGGTGCAGACGCCAGATCTCGCCGCGATTCACTCTGGCGGCCATTCCTGGGCATCCATCAGGTCACTGATTTCCGCCAGCAGCTCGTCGGCGTGTCCGGCGTAGGCGTTCCTGAGCTGCTCGTCGATCTCCCGCCGCTGTCGGGCGCGCAGGTACATCTCGACCGCCGAGCGGATGAAGACCGATCTGCCCCGGCGGCGAACCTCGGGGTCCGCGTCGATGCGGCGCAGGAGCTCCGAATCCATCGAGATCTGGACAGGTCGAGCTGCCATGTTGGGATGCTACCACATGTTCATGATGGCTAAATTGTTGCCCATCCCCATCAATGCTCGTCGCAGGGCACGGCGGGCGCACTCCCGCAGACGCTGCAGCAACAGGTCCTCTACAGGGCGCGCCTGACTGCACCGGGCGGGGCCGGAAGCTGTTCGAGGTTAACCGCGGCCGACCCCCGCGGATTCCCATGTACGCGGTCGGCTGCTCCCCCCGCAGGGCTGAGCCATCACCGCCCTGTCGTCGCGTTCCACCGCGAGAAACGCGCCGCCGTCGAGCACCAACCCGCTCACGCTGTCGGCTTCCCGGTTCGAAGACCGAGCTCGGCCTCCGCTCGACCGAGCTCGTCGGGGGTCAAAGCGCCATGATCGGTTTCCCAGCTGTCGAGAAACTCACGCAACGCGTTGGGGTGGAGCTTCGCGGCCGCAGCCGCCGCCAACCAGGATGATAGGCCGGCGCCAGCCGCGTGCCCGGCCTGGCGCACCTCGTCTCCAACAGCCCGTGGAAGAAGTCTGTTCGCTCAGCCGGCCTGTTCAGACAGCTTGGCGATGAGCGATTGAGCCGACGAGAGCTGTCGGCGTCCACTCGGCCCCCCAGAGGTCGATCAGACGCCCCCAGAGGTCGATCGGCCGCCCGACCAGTCCGCAAATCGGCGAAAGAGCCCGCCCCTGCAGCCTCCGGGGCGTGCCGACCCCCGTCAGACGCCGAAGCAGCAGACCAAGGTTGCACCCAGCCGCCTGGATAAGCACTCGCTTCCGAACATTCTCATGCCCGCGCACCCACACCCGCCGGAGACCCCCGGTCTCGTACTCGTGCGCGAACGGTCGCTCCACCAGCTCCCCGCGGCGACGCTGGAGACGACGACCCCGGTCTCCACGAATGCGTCGGCGGTTCCCATACAGCGCCGCCTGGGCAGCACACTTCTCAGCCGGAGTCTCACCCGTCTTCTTGTCCTGCCAGCAACGCTGACCCCGCTCCGCCTCCGCTATGTAACTCCGAACCCCAAGCTCCTCAAGCGCCACCAGCGTCGCATCGCTGTGATACCCCTTGTCGGCCACCACCTCTTCGACGCCCTCACCGTCCGGCCGTACCGCCTCGACTCGTTCCGCCGCCATCGTCAGCGTCTCCGGAAACGTCGCCGTATCGCCCTCCGACGCGTCCTGCACTGTCACCGAGAGGATGGCTCCCGTCTCCAGGTCGACCCCGTGCTCCGCCTTGTGGGCCAGATGCGTCCGACCGTCCTTCATCTTCGCGATCTTCGCGTCCGGATCCTGAGGAGACTGCCACTCCTTGTTCGACGTCTTCCTGTCCTTCCGAGACCGGTCACACCGAGCCAACCCCGCGCGTTGGGCGTCTCAATTCCCGATGCCGCCGCCAACCCACGCACGAACGCCTCGTACGATTCTCCCGTGTCCCGACGTTCGATGCTCCGCATCGCCGCGTTCGCTTCCAGCGTCGTCGCGTCGACGCCGACCGTTTTCCCCTGCACCAGACCCGCTTCCGCCAACCGTTCCAGCACCCACGTGAACACCGCCGCGTGCGTTTCTACGTCTATCAGACGCCGTGTGCGTGACAACGTCGAATGGATCGGCGTCGCCTCGGTAACGTCCAAGTCCAGGAAAGCCCGCAGGCTACCGGCTTCGTGGTCATTCTGTTGTTTCGCGATCGCCCGCAATATCGCGCCGCTTCATACACGTCTATCCACCCGCCGTGTGGTCCGGCGGGGCGTCTTCCCTGTCGCTCATTCGACGATGTTCATTGAAAGTTAAAAATATAGAATCGACAAGGCGTGTGGCGCTTGAGGTAACCCGAGCCAACACTTTCAGTTGTTCTCGACAAGCCAAGCTATCGACCTCATGAGGATAGTTGATGCTGTGCTCAACTTCACCCCAGACTTCCTCCATTAGAGTGCGTACCTGAATTTCGCCAGTTATTGTCCTTCTGGAACCGGACTCGACCACGTAGTGCACACTAGTGTACAATGACGGACTGGGCTGAACATCAAAGCCCGAGTCCTCGAAGAATTTGCGATACTCGTCGTCCCAGGTTCTCGCGAACGGTCCCTCAAGAAGGTCAAATCTCTGCTCCGCGAGAAGTGACCGAATATGCTGGTCGATTTTCACGATTTGGCGCGGATGAAGATGGAGAACGCGAAGACCAGCAAGATCGTTAATTTTTGTCAAGAGATTCTCACGTGTTATGTGAACGGGTTTCCCTTCCATTTGCGCCCTAGTGAATTTGCGATTCAGTTTATCCCTCAAGGATGCGTCGGTCTTGACGCGTTTCTTGAAAGAATGCACAAAATCAGACAACTCACTCGACTCCGCCAACAAGCTAAATAGTTGATTCTGGAATGTCTCGACCAATTTTCGGTTGGACTTGTACTCATCGATCAAAATTTCAATCAGATCTCTATCCCCGGCGCTGAGTCGCATCTCTTGCATCCAACTCAACCCCGTCCTATACGTTCGTCAATTCTCGCGGCCAATGAAGAAAATGGAGTCTCCTGAAACAGGAGTCTCCTGAAACAGGTGTGGGTAGGGATGGCCCCAGTTCGATGCCGCCCCAGCCAGAAAAACCCCCGCGTTCGCGGGCTCTGCTTCGCCCCGTGACCCCCGCACGTCAGGCCCACGCGCCGACTGCTCCTCGCGCGTCCGGCGTGAAGTCGTCGACGGCCGGGACGCCCCCGTCCAGGCCGGGCCGCAAGGCCCATAACTGCTCTCTGAGCGGAGGGACGGCCGGCGTGTCATCCGAAGGACCGGAGCGCAGCGGAGGACGCGCGTAGCGCGTTGACACGCCGGCCGTCCCGTAGCTACCCCGCCCCACATCCGCAGCAAGCCACCGCACGCCCGCCCCGGAAGCGGAATCCGCGGGTCAGTTCCGAGCTGCCTTTTCGCCGTCAGCCGCGCCTCGTGGACCCGCCGAATCGGCTCCGATTCCACCCACACCTGTTTTAGGAGAGCCTGAAACAGGTGTGGGTAGGGATGGCCCCAGTTCGATGCCGCCCCAGCCAGAAAAACCCCCGCGTTCGCGGGCTCTGCTTCGCCCCGTGACCCCCGCACGTCAGGCCCACGCGCCGACTGCTCCTCGCGCGTCCGGCGTGAAGTCGTCGACGGCCGGGACGCCCCCGTCCAGGCCGGGCCGCAAGGCCCATAACTGCTCTCTGAGCGGAGGGACGGCCGGCGTGTCATCCGAAGGACCGGAGCGCAGCGGAGGACGCGCGTAGCGCGTTGACACGCCGGCCGTCCCGTAGCTACCCCGCCCCACATCCGCAGCAAGCCACCGCACGCCCGCCCCGGAAGCGGAATCCGCGGGTCAGTTCCGAGCTGCCTTTTCGCCGTCAGCCGCGCCTCGTGGACCCGCCGAATCGGCTCCGATTCCACCCACACCTGTTTTAGGAGAGCCAGAAAATGCATCCCGGGCCCTCCCTCGCGACTCCACTGATCCCTTGTTTACGTCATAAATCGGCACGCCTTCATTTTGGGAAGCCGAAACCAGAGTCCCAAAATCCTTGATTTCTCCGAGCTTGAAGCCCTTCACTCCCCCGGGGGCAAGCTCACGGCCTCGCAAAATCTGCACAATTTGCGTGGAAACTTCTTTGTCTATTCTTGACAAGAATGTTGAATGCTCCGCAGAAACCCTTCCCCCATATACCCGAAATCCCTCCGGAATGTACCCGAGAAACGTTGGTCGGCCAGGGAGCAGATACGTATTCCGCGGTGCCAGATCGCAGATTGTCGACCATGCGTCAATCCAGTCGACAAGCGTCCGGCCGAGTGTTTTCAATGCGCGAAGAGAGAAGAGGTCGCATGCTACCGGCACTATAAAATAGTCGCAATCCAAAAGGATCGCACGATTCAATGGACCGATGTTCGGACCCGAATCCAAGAACACGTAATCGGCGTTGAGGTTCTTGGCGATAGCGTTAACCATTTCGCTAAGTGCGGTCGTGCCGCGAAATCCGCGCATCTTTCTCTGCAAACACGCATCTTTCTCTGCAAACACTGACTCCAGAATTCTGTCATGTCAGTCTCGAATTCTGACAACCGAATATCGCCAGGGATCAAATGGAGGTCCTTGATTCCCGTTTCGATTGGAGGTATGGAGCAAAAGCCTCCCAGGGCTTCGTGTACCGGCTTCAGTGCAGTCCAAATGGTCCGGCCGTCCTCGTCGTCTGAATGATCTAGAAGGTCATCTACAACTTCATCTGACACGAGATAAGACGTCAGATTGCATTGCGGGTCCGCATCGACAAGGAGAACACGCCGTCCTTTTCCGGCAAGAGCCGCGGCGAGGTTCAGTGTCAGAGTCGTCTTACCGACGCCTCCTTTGTGATTAAAGATACTTATTCGCTTAGCGTCAGTCCGCAATACGGTGTCTGTGGCTCCCAACCGTTTGACCTAGCCTTTCATGCCGTTGACCGTGGTCTAGTTCGCTTAATACGTCGCTTCGGCCGCGCCGCAGCCATCGCCGATTTCGCAGTGTCTCTATCCGGAAGTGCGCTTACGAATTGCTCTCCCGCCGCGCTCAATTGGCGATTCCCCTTGGTGGATGACACCAAGTATCCGGCATTGACGGCGTTCTTGGCTACTTGTGCGGAATTTGTGAATTTCGGCTGCGCAGCCCTAGTGTTGAGTTTACTCAGATCAAGGGTTTTGAAATGCTGCGTATCTTCGTAGTGGGCCAAGTAGAACGCAAGGCAGGCCATTCGCTCTACATCCGTCCGAGGCCGTTTCTCGATCAGGAACTCTTTCGGTGACATCGCGGTGTCGTCCGAATAGGCCGGGCGCCCGCGGTCCTTCGCGGTCGGCGAGGTGTTACCTGGATCGGCGCGATGAGCACTCCTCTGCAGCTCTGGTCCCTGAAGGAACGTGGCGACGGATTCGAGGATCCGGTGCTGAGCCTCGATGTTGAGGGGTTGGAGCACGCGAATCACTGTCTGAAGAGCTTCGAACTCGCCAGCAGGGTCTCGGTCAGTGGCGGCGGATTCGATAGTGGTGGGAGGAGCTTGCATTTCACCATTTTAACCCAAAACGGCGCTCGACGGTCTAACTTAGCCCGCACTGGCCTCGGCGTCGTGGCCCCGAAGCGGGCCGACTGCCACTGCGAACCCGGCCGGCCCGGGTTCTGTCCGCGTGACCGAACTCAAGAGATCGCGAAGGGGGCGCTGTCGCCCGTGGCGACCCGTATCCTCCGTCGTTTGCCTGGCAAAGCAGGTACATCTCGGTGGCCGAGCTGAAGACTGACCTGCCCCGTCGGCGAAACTCGGGATCAGCGTCGATACGTCGAGGGAGCTGTGCATCCATCGAGATCTGGGCTGGTGGAGCCGGCACGTTGGAGTCCTACCACCTGTTCTTGATGGCTTGATTGATTGGACTCGACTCGCTGCCAAAGGTCGTCGTCGGACTGCTGGCCCGCGCAACGACGGCCCGAGGGACTCGCACATCGCGCGGCGGGGCTCTGTCAATGCTCGTCGTAGACGCTGCCGGGGGCGCGCGAGTCGGCCTCTCGCAGACGCTCCAGCATCAGGTCGTCGGCCAGCACGCGCTCTTCTTCCTCCCAGCGGCGGCGCTGCTCGGCGCGGCGGCGGCCGTGGGCGTAGATGGCGCAGAGGGCCAGCAGGGTGATGACCATCCATTGGAACAGCGGCCGGCCCGCGAACGCAATCCACCGGATCCAGACGGGCCGCCGCCGCCAGAAGCGGCCGACCGCAGCGTCGAGGGGCTCGCCCGTCGCCGCCTCGAAGGCGCGGGGGAAGGGCTGGCCCTGGCCGAGACGAGCGAGTATCCGGCCGGGGCTGGCGTCGCCGTGGCGCTGCAGCAGATCGCGGACGAGGGCGCTGGCGACGGCATAGGCCCGCTGACTGGCCGCCTGTCCCCCGGTGAACAGACGCTCGAGCTCGGACAGCGAGAGCTCGCCATGCCGAATCCGGGTCCAGGCCACCCGGGACCGGTCTTCGAACCCCACCGGCCGTTCCGCCGCGAGGGCCAGCCCTTCGTTGAACCACCGGGGCAGGGGCCGTCCCCGGGCGGCGCGCGAGAACAGGATGTGGGCAACCTCGTGCTGCAGCAGCGCCTCGAGCGTATCGGTCGGATACAGGCGGGTGCGCTCGGGGAACAGCACGACGAGGCTGCGCCCGGGGTCGGCGAAGCCGGAGATCCAGGACGGGGTGTTGCGGGCCAGTTCCGAGCCTTCGGCGATGAGCAGGACGTTGATCGGGGGGCCGGGGTCGGTCAGGCCGGCGAGGGTCATGGCGTTGGCGAGCCCCGCCAGGGGGAACCGCTCGACCCGCTCGGCGACGGTCCGGAGCGCGGCGGGGGCATCGATGTCGAGCACGGGCGGCCGCGGCTGGGCGGCCGGGCGGGCGGCGCCCGCGGAGAGCGTCACCAGGGCCAGGACGACGGCGGCCGTGAAGCGAGCACGCAACGGATGCACCACGCCTATTGTGCACCGTCGCGGCGCCGGCCGGACCGGTCCGGATCGGCGCGGCTCATCGATGGCTCGCGACGCGGTCGAACGGCTTGCGGGTGATGGCGGGGACGGTGGCGTCGGGGGCGGGATGTCCCACGACGAGGATGAGGAACGGCCGCTCGTGCTGCGGGCGGTCGAGGATGGCGTTCAGGAACCGCATCGGGCTCGGGGTGTGGGTGAGCGAGACGAGGCCGGTCTGATGCAGCGCGGTGATGAGCATGCCGGTCGCGATGCCCACCGATTCGTGCACGTAGTAGTGCTTGCGCTTGCCGCCGTCCGCGTCGACGCCGTGGAGCTCGGCGAAGATCACGATGAGGCACGCGGCCTCTTCGAGAAACGGCTTGTGCTCGTCGGTGCCGAGGGGAGCGAGGGCGTCGAGCCAGTCGTCGGGGGCCCGCTCGTGATAGAACGCGCGTTCTTCCGCCTCTGCCTCCGAGCGAATGCGCCGCCGCGTCTCGGGGTCGGTGACGACCACGAAATGCCACGGCTGGCGGTTGGCCCCGCTCGGCGCGGACGCCGCCGCCTGCAAGCAGGCGTCGATGACCTCCATCGGCACCGGCCGGGCGGAGAAGTGCCGCACGCTGCGGCGCCGGGCCAGCTCGTCGCGCAGCCGGCTGGCGCGGACGAGCATCTCGTCGTCTTCGACGCGCGGCCGGGGGCGCAGGGGCATCCGGCCGGGCGGTGCGGAATCACTGCTGGGGGTCATCGGCTTCGGAGCCCCGAGCGGGTTCGGGGGCGGCGGGCGTCTCCCCGGTCGCGAGCCGGGCGACGGTGGCGCCGAGGTGCGATTCCGGTGCATCCCACAGCTCGACGACGAGCGGGTGCCGTTCGAGGACGGCATGCACCGCGCGGCGTTGCACGCCGATGCCGCGGCCGTGGATGAAGCGCACCTGCGCCAGCCCCTGCCCATGCGCCTCGGTGACGTACTCCTCGACGACGGACGGCACGTCCCGAGGGGCGAACGTATGCAGGTCCAGCGTGTCGCCGATGGCGACCCGATGGGGCTCCGGTGTCTCCATGGATGTCTCCGCCGCCAGCGCCCGCCGGGCTGACCCGGCCATCGCCGCCTGCGGCTCCGCTTCCCGCCCGGTCACCCCGCGCCGTTCTACGGCCTGGCCCGGAAATCGTCGCCCGCGGCTCCGCTTTCCCGCCAACCCGACATCAGGAGTCCGCGCCGTTTCTACGACTTGGACTCCTGGCCGCCGGACTCCTGCTCCTGCCCTGCGGAGAGCTCCGGCGACGGCTGCAGATAACGGGCGGTGACGGTGGTGCTGATGCCGCCGCGCACCGTGAAGTCGCCGACGACGACCATGCGCCGCGGCGCGCAGGCGGCCACGAGGTCGTCGAGAATCTGGTTGGTCAGTCGTTCGTAGAAGACCCCGCGGTCGCGGAACGCGACGAGGTAGTACTTCAGCGCCTTGAGCTCGAGGCACCGCGCGTCGGGCACGTAGGTGATGCGAATCTCACCGAAATCGGGCAGTCCGGTCATCGGACACAGCGACGTGAACTCGGGACATCGGATGACGATCTCGTAGTCTCGAGACGGCTCGGGATTGGGAAAAGTCTCGATCGGCTCCGGCGGCATGGGGAAATTCTATCAGCCTGGGGGCGAGAGTTCCGCGCCGGACCCGGGACCCCGATGGCCCTCGGCCGACGGGAGAGGACGCGCGAGCGTACCCGCCTCGGGTAACTGGGAAGCGACGCCGTCGGGCGGGTGCGGCACCGGTCGAATGCGCGCCACCCGGTCCGCGGCCTGTCCCGCCGGGACCATACCCCCGGCGAGCCGACCCACGAAATATTTTGTGAGATATTTTTCGAGCGGGCGCCTCCGGTGCGGCACGGCGGCCCGAATTTCCCTATAATCTGGTTCCGCTACTGGCGCGAGCGGCAGGCGGCAAGGGCGCCGGCCGCTCCGGGGCGAACGTCCCGCGTCGCACCGAGACCCGCAGGGCCGATGCGGCCGGCCGACCCCCTCGACGGGGGGCCATGCCGGCGGCATGCCCTGCTGAACCAGACGACCGGCGCGATCCTCGCGGGACGCTGCGCCGGTCGAAGAATGCGGCGGCGACGTTTGGCGGCGCTGCCCGGGGAGAACGTCCATGGTAGAGGCTCGAAGAATGGGTAAGACCGAACTGCTGGCGCACTTCAGTGACCGGTTCGGCATGAAGCGCACCGAAGTGCGCGACTTCTTCGAGGCATTGCAGCAACTGTCCGAGGACGAGCTCAAGCGGTCGGGCGAGTTCGTTCTGCCGGGCATCGTCAAGCTGGTGCGGCAGGAGCGACCGGCCCGGGTCGGCCGCAACCCGGCGACCGGCGACCAGATTCAGATTGCCGCCAAGACCGTGGTCAAGGCGCGTATCGCCGCCCGGCTCAAGGATGCGGTGCTCGAAACCTAGCCCGGAGTCCGTTCTCCGGACCCCTTGGAACTCGTTGAATGCCTACCGACGTGCTGATGCCGCAGATGGGCGAATCGATCGCCGAGGGCACAATCGTCCGCTGGATCAAGGATGTCGGCGAGCCGGTCGACCGCGACGAGCCGCTCTTCGAGATGTCGACCGACAAGGTCGACGCCGAGGTGCCGTCCCCGGCCGGCGGGGTGCTGGTGCAGATTCGAGCCCGGGCCGGAGAAACGGTGCCGGTCAATTCGGTCGTCGCGGTGATCGGGGCCGTCGGCGAAGCGGTGGAGGCCTCCGCCGCGCCGGCCTCCCCCGCCGCCCCGGCGGTGGAGCGGGCTTCGGCGGGAATCGCCCCGGCGGCTCGCGGGCCGTCCCCCCCGGCCGCTCCCCGGGCGCGGTTGTCGCCGGTGGTCCGGCGGCTCGTGGCCGAGCACGGGGTGGATCTGTCCGCGATCGCGGGAACCGGAGACAGGGGGCGGATTACCAAGGCCGACGTGCTCGCCCATGTGGCGGCCCGGGATCAGGCTGGCTCTACCGCCGGGGACGGCGCACGCATCGAGCCGATGAGCGTGATGCGCCAGCGCATCGCCGAGCACATGCTGGAGAGCCGGCGGACGTCGGCTCACGTTCATACGTTGTTCGAGGTGGACTTCTCGGGGGTCGCGGCGGCCCGGGCGGCGTATCCCGACGGAACAGCCCCCGGCTATCTGGCCTACATCGCCAAGGCGGCGTCGGAGGCCCTGGCGGCGATGCCGGTGGTCAACGCGTCGGTCGACGGCACGAACGTCGTCTACCACGAGCAGATCAACGTCGGGATTGCGGTTGCCCTCGACTGCGGCCTGATCGTACCGGTGGTCAAGCAGGCCGACCGACTGGAGGTCGGCGCCATCGACGCGGCCATCAAGGACCTGGCGGCGCGGGCGCGGGCGAAGCAGCTCGCTCCGGAGGACGTCGAGGGCGGCACCTTCACCATCACCAATCCCGGCAGCTTCGGCTCCCTCCTCGGGATGCCCATCATCAACCAGCCCCAGGTGGCGATTCTCGGCGTGGGTGCGGTCGAGCCGCGGGCGGTTGTCTTCGACGGCGCCGTCGTCGCGCGGCTCCGGGCGTTCCTGACCCTGGGCTTCGACCACCGGCTGATCGACGGGGCGATGGCCGACCGGTTCCTGGCGCACGTCAAGACCGCGCTGGAGGATCCGCAGTGGCTCGACGCGGGGCGCCGGTCCTGAGCGCCGAGCCCGAAGCTCGGGACCCGGCTCGCGGCCCGCGCGAGCTGCCGGCGCTCGAGGTCCGGCGGTGGGGCACCGTACCGTACCGGGCCGCCCTGGACCGCCAGCGCGATCTCGTGAGGTCCCGTCAGGCCGGGGAAGCCCCCGACCAGCTAGTGCTCCTCGAGCATCCCCCGGTCATCACCGTCGGGGTCAGCGGGCGCCGCGAGCCGGGCCACGTGCTGGCCTCGGCCGCCCGGCTGCACGAGCACGGCATCGAGGTGATCGACGTGCCGCGCGGGGGCGACGTCACCTACCACGGTCCTGGCCAGCTCGTGGGGTATCCCATCCTGAGCCTGAAGCCGGACCGGTGCGACGTGCACCGCTACGTGCGGGATCTGGAGGAGGTGCTGATCGGCACCGCGGCCCGCTTCGGGGTCGAGGCCGAGCGCGTCGACGGGCTGACCGGGGTCTGGGTCGGCCGCGAGAAGCTCGCCGCCATCGGCGTGCGTCTCTCCCGCTGGGTGACCAGTCACGGCTTCGCCCTCAACGTCGCCACCAATCTCGACCATTTTCGATTCATCGTGCCGTGCGGCCTGCAGGGCTACGGGGTCACCTCGCTCGCCCGCCTCCTCGGCGCCGCGCCGCCGCGAGCCGACGTCGAGGCGGCCCTGTCCACCGAGTTCGCCCGAACGTTCGATCGCCGTCTCGCCGGGTGACGCAGGCCGCCGACCGGCTGCGGACGGCCTGACGCAGCTCCCGTGTTCGTTCACCACCCGCCTCTTGCCCGAGACATCCGGTGATACGCCCTACGACGACACGAAGAGTCGGTGCCTGATCGGACTTCGCGCTTACGGTGGAAGCGTATCGAAACGCATCAAGGGTCCGGCTTCAACGCATTGTCGAGCTGCACCCGCTCGGACGGGCTCAACCGCGGCGTCACCACCTCGCCCACCCCGCCCGCATGCAGCGTCACCGCGACGGAGGGCGCCGATGCCGACCGGCGCGATTCGTCGGCCACGAAGCAGGTGAACACCCGGCGCGACCCTCCCGCCGCGACCGCCTCCACGACCCGGGCCGCGGCCGAGGCCAGCGCATACGGACCGGGCGGCCACAGGCGGTCGACGCGGCGCCGCAGGCGCGCCACCGCGGGCGGCGGGAGACGGTCCTCCAGCAGATACCCGCCGATCGACGCGCTGCTCCAGGCCACGACCGGATGCGCCGGCGGCGCCCCCAGCACCTGGAGGGCCACCTGCCCCGGCGACACGTCCGCCTCGAGGGCGATCAGCGCCCGGAGGCTCGCGGCCAGCGCCCCCGGGGCCGAACCGAAGACCCGGGTGGGATGCATGCCGAGCTCGCGGACGGCCCAGGCGACCAGCCGGCCACCGGCGGCGCCGGCGCACACGACCGGGGTGCTCCCGGTCAGGCCCCCTATCCGTTCCATCAGCGCCGGCGCCGGGTCGCTCCCCCCGTCCCGGTCCGGCGACGCGAGATCGGTCACGACGACGACCCCGGCCCCGACGACCGCATCGATCGGCGCCGCCGTCACCTGGGTCTCGAACCGTTCAATCGGCCCCGCCTGCCGAATGTCCAGCGCCTTGCCGGCCGCGACCCCCCGCACCGCATCGATCAAGCACACGGAGCCGACCCGGTCGCGGGCGGCCAGCGTGTGGGCCAGCGCGCCGCCGAGCTCGCCGGCCCCGAGGATGGCGACCCTTGCCATGGCCACCGTATTGTAGTGGTCCCCCGATTCGCCGGGATGCGCGGCCTTGTCAGACCCGGCGAGGGTCCGTAGAATCGCGTGCCATGACAGACTCGAACTCGGAATCCCTGGCTGGCCGCCTCGCGATCGTGACCGGCGGCTCGCGGGGAATCGGATTGGCGACGGCGATGGCGTTGCGGGCGGAAGGCGCCGACGTGCTGGTGTGCGGGCGTTCCGGCCCGGCGCTCGACCGGGCGGGCGCGCGCATCGAGCAGGCGCCCGGCCCGGGACGGGTGGCGACGGTCGTCGCCGACGTCCGCCGCCATGACGAGGCCGAGCGCCTGGTGGCGGCGGCCGTCGACCAGCTCGGCGGGGTGGACATCCTGATCAACAACGCGGGAATCGGCCGCTTCGCGCCGCTGTGCGAGCTCGCCGTCGACGCGTGGGTCGAGACAATCGAGACGAACCTGTCCGGCGTGTTCTACTGCTGCCGCGCCGCGATTCCGGTGATGATTCGCCGCGGCGGGGGCTGGATTGTCAACGTCAGCAGTCTGGCCGGCAAGTACCCCTTTGCCGGGGGGGTCGCGTACTGCACGTCCAAAGCGGGTCTGAACGCGTTGACCGAATCGCTGATGCAGGACGTCCGACACGACGGCATCCGGGTGAGCTGCGTGCTGCCGGGCTCGGTGAACACCGAGTTCGGCGGCAGCCAGCCGTCTGCCGACATGGACTGGAAGCTCTCGGCGTCGGACGTGGCCCGGGCGGTGATCGATCTGTTGCACCACCCGGCCCGCAGCCTGCCCAGCCGGGTCGAGCTGCGTCCCTCGGCCCCGCGGAAGTAGCCGCCCGCCCCGCCGACCCGCCGGGCTATTCTGCCGGCGGGCTGTCGGCTTCGGGCAGATCGGCCGACACGACGAACTCGATGCGGCCCGCCCGCAACCGGTCGCCTGCCTTCAGCACCGCACGCTCGACCCGGCGGTCGTTGACGAAAGTGCCGTTGGAGCGGCTCATGTTCTCGACCGTCAGTTCGCCGTCGGCGACGGACAGCGAGCAGTGGAAGCGCGAGACCAGCACGGCGTTCAGCACGAAGTCGGCACTCGTGGCGCGGCCGAGGGTTCGCGCCCGCCCCGGGGTGACGCGGAAGCGGTAGGGGCCGCCATCCGCGTCGCTCTCGGCCTGCAGAATCCACTTGGAGCGGCGCGGCTCGAACGGTTTCAGCGGTTGTTGCGTCTCCGGTTCAGCCATGTGGTCAGCGTATCGACGACGGATCGACTGATGGATCGCGCTCGCGGGTCGGGGTCCGCCGTGGTTTCGTCCGACCCGGCCGCGAGCAGCCTGTGGTCCAGGCCTTCGAGGGTGATCTGCTGCGCCGGCGGGGCGCCGCGGCGGCGCCGGCGTGCGTGCTCGGCGAGCCGGCCCGCATGATGCGCGCCGACATGCCGATCGCGGGATCCGTGCAGAATCAGCAGCGGTTGCCGCGTCCTGCGCAGGGTGTCGGCGGCATCGAAATCGAGGAAGCTGCGGAACCAGTGCGTATCCGCCTGTTCGCGCATCACGTCGGGGACGTCGTTCCAGGCTCCCTCGTCCCGGACCGCATCGACGATCCGCCGCTGCAGGCGAATCTTCTCGGTTCGTTCCCGGTCCGACGCATTCAGCCGATCGAGGATGGCGGTCTGCTGCTCCAGGACCAGCTCGGCCCCGCTCGTGCCCGGTACGCCGATCAGCACCAGGTTGTCGGCTCGGCGTTCCCGTGCGGCGACGAGCATCGCCGGCCATCCGCCCTCTGCGTGCCCCACCACCGTGATGCGCTCGCGGTCCACATCGTCGCGATCGTCCAGGTAGCGCACCATCATGCGGGCGTCTTCGGCGTACTCCTCGACACCGGCCGATTCCGGACGGCCGCCGCTCCGCCCGATGCCGCGCCGGTCGTATCGCGCCACCAGGAACCCGGCGTCGGCAAGCGCCGCAGCCAGGTGCCCGAACACCGGCACGCCGGAGAAGGTGCCGTCGCGGTCGGGCGCGCCCGGCCCCGAGACCAGCAGCACCGCCGGCCAGCCATCCTCCGGCGGCGAACGATCCACGGGCACGGTGACGGTTGCGGCCAGTCCGAAGCCTTCCGACCGGACGCTGACCGCCTCGTCCCCGGCGTGGGTGAGGGCGCGAACCCGGGTGCCGACGGCGCCGATGTCGTCCCGCACCACGTCGACGGCCACTTGCGGGATGGAGACCCGCGCCAGGCGGTGACGGGCATCGATCCACACTTCCGCCGCCACCGGTCCGTCGACGTTCAGAAACGAGATGGAGTACACCCGGGCATCGATGACGTCCCCCGCCCGGGTCTCCATCTGCTGCGGACGAACCTGCTCCACGCGAGCCCGGGTGAGGGTGCGCGGCGCCACATAGACGGCGATGTCGTCGCCGACGCCGGCATCCCCCAATCGCCGCGCCAGCGCCTCGTAGCCGCCGAAGAAGTAGTTGAGCAGGACGACGGCGTCGGGATGCGGAGCCGTCTCGAACGTGGAGCGCTGCCCGCCCTCGTCCAGCTCCGAGGCCGCGGTGCCGGCCTCGAACGTGGTGACGAGCGAGAACGGAAGGTTGCGGCGGACGGCGGCGACCCGCAACGACAGCGGGCGCAACCGGGCGTCGTACTCGATGCGGAAGCTCTGGTTCCGAATGTCGAGCGGTTGCGACAGATCGCCACGCGACTCGATGATCCAGCCGGCCGCGCTCCGGCGCACATCGGTCTGCTGGAACCCGACCGGGGTCGAGCGCAGGAACACGTTGAAGGTCGCCGCTCCCGGCGCCAACTCGGGGCCGGTCTGCGACTGCGCCATCGCCGGCCCCAGGACGAGGATGGCGGCAAGGGTAGAATACCAGCCGATGCGCATCGATATGAGCATACCACCCAATACCGAATCCCCATGACCAGCCTCGAACCCTATCACGCCGCCCGGCGCGGGACGGCCTTCATCGACCTCTCGGGGCGCGGCCGGATCGTGCTCGCCGGGGCCGACCGGGCGTCCTATCTGCAGGGTCTGCTGACGAACGACGTCACCGCGCTGGAGCCGGGGGAGGGATGCTACTCCGCCTACCTGACCCCGCAGGGCCGGATGATGGCGGACATGGCGGTCGTCAATCTGGGCCGCGAGCTGTTGCTCGACGTCGACCCCAGCGTGACGGCGATGCTGCTCGACCGGTTCCGGGAGTTCGTGTTCACCGAAGACGTGACGGTGGACGACCGGACCGCCGCGTGGGCCGCGCTCGCCGTGCACGGTCCCGAGTCGGCGCGCGTCGTGGCCGATCTGGTCCGACCGGCCGGGGACGGGGCAGCCCCGCTCGGGGCGGACGCGCTGGCCCGGCATCCGGAGCACCGCCAGTGGTCCGGCCGGTTCGAGGACGCCCCGGTGGTGGTCGTGCGCAGCAACGAGATCGGTGAGGTCGGCTTCCTGCTTTACGCCGGCGCCGACCTCGCCCGTCCCCTCATCGATGCGCTCGCCGCCGCCGGGTCCGCGGAGCTCGATCCGGAGACCTTCGCGCTGCTGCGGCTCGAGGCGGGCCGGCCGGCGTTTCCCGCCGACATGGACCAGGACACCATTCCGCTCGAGGCGGGCATCGAGTCGCGCGCGATCAGCCAGACCAAGGGGTGCTACGTCGGCCAGGAGGTCATCATCCGCATTCTCCATCGCGGGCAGGGGCGGGTCGCCCGGCGCCTCGTCGGCCTGCTTCTCGACGCCGGCGCCCCCCCGCCGGACGCCGGCGCGGCATTGTGCAGGGGGGACCGGGAGGATGCGGAACCGGTCGGCGCCGTGACCACCGCGCGGCAGTCGCCCGCCCTCGGCCGGCCGATCGCCCTGGGGTACGTCAAGCGCGATCTGGCCGCGCCGGGCACGGAGCTCGTCGCGGCCCACGGCGACCGCCGCCTCTCCGCCGTCGTCACCGCGCGGCCGTTTCTCCCGCTGCCGGCCGGCGACGGCTGAACGCCAGGACTCGACGCATGAAGATCTACA
Organism: Vicinamibacterales bacterium; assembly: GCA_965206705.1. GTDB lineage: Bacteria > Acidobacteriota > Vicinamibacteria > Vicinamibacterales > UBA8438 > JAJEEA01. Next base: position 1,927,744 of record CBDBKJ010000006.1, read on the forward strand.
CCCGCACCGGCGACCTCGGCGAGACCGGTCTGCTCGACGGGCGCCGGGTATCGAAGGCAGAGGCGCGCGTCGATGCCTACGGCGAGGTGGACGAGTTGAATGCCTGTCTCGGACTCGTGCTCAGCGCCGGGGTCGACCCCGACCTGACGGACATGGTCGTTCGCATTCAGCACCGGCTCTTCTCGCTCGGAGCATCGCTGGCCGACCCCGCGGCTCGGGCGGGCGGCCGTCCGAAGGCGGCGGTCGAACCGTCGGAGGTGGAACGACTCGAGCAGTGGATCGATCGGATCGAGGACGAGCTGGCGCCGTTGCGGCAGTTCATCCTGCCGGGCGGGCATCCGGCGGCGGCGGCCGTGCACCTGGCCCGCGCGGTCTGCCGCCGGGCCGAGCGGCGCATGGTCGGGTTGGGCCCCGAGGCGGCGGGACCGGTACCGCTCGCCTACGTCAACCGGCTCTCCGATTTCCTGTTCGTGCTGGCGCGGGCGATCAACGCCCGGGCCGGGGTCAGCGAGCAGCGGTGGTAGCGGCCGAGGCCTCCTCGCCGCCGCTCCGTCGTTCCATATCCGCCTTGACCGCGTCGAAGACGGCCCGCGCCAGTTCCTGGGACACGCGTTCGCGGACGCTCCCGCACGGGACGAGGACATCGCCGGCGTCGGTTCCGATCAGGACGTCCCAGCGGTCGTGGGCGATTCCCTGCGGTTGCTCGGCGGCCGCCGGATCGACGTCGCCGGGGTCTTCCGTCAGATGCCCCGGTGCGGCATGGGTGGCGAGCGGTGCGCCGTTGATCAGGATTCTGACCCATCGGATCGCCTGTTTCGGGATGGGCCGGTCGTTCCAGTAGAAGCAGGTGCCGTTGGTCACGAACAGCGCCAGCCCGTCGCCGGCCGGTATCTCTGCCAGCACCCGGCGGCCGGCCGCGAGCAGCGCCTGGCGCTCCCGATCACGGGCTCGGCGATGAAACCGCAGCGTGGAGATCAACCCCAGCGCGAACAGAAAGAGGGCGAAGGCGAGGAAACCGGCAACGAGATCCCGCATGGGCACATGCTACCGCGTGCGGCGCGGTAGAACCTCACCGTCGATGCCGGATACGATCGAGAGCGGTCCTCGGCGGTCACCCTGCAGCCCGGCGCTACGCATTCGGATTCACCCATGCCATCGGTCATCGTTCACTATCAGGAAATCGCCCTCAAGGGACGCAACCGTCCCTGGTTCGTCGAGCGGCTGCTCGGCAATATCCGCGCGGCGATGGCCGGCCTCGACGGCGTCAAGGTCCGCGCCCTGATGGGCCGCATCGAGCTGCAGCACGCCCTGGACGACGACTGGCCGCAAGTGCGCGAGCGTCTCTCCCACGTGCCGGGCATCGCCAACTTCCTGCAGGCGGTGCCCGCCGCCTGCGATTTCGAGGCCATCAGCGACACCGTGCTCGGCGAGCTCGCCGGCGTCGAGGCGGACAGCTTTCGGGTGACGGCGCGGCGCGCCGACAAGCGGTTTCCCCGGACGTCTCCCCAGATCGAGCGGGATCTGGGGGGCCGGATCAAGGCGGCCAAGGGCTGGCGGGTCGACCTCGAACAGCCGGCATTGACGGTCCGGGTGGAGGTTCTCGGCGACCGGGCGTTCTGCTGCCTGCGAAAGGAGCCGGGGGCCGGCGGTCTGCCCAGCGGCTGCAGCGGCCGGGTCGCCTGTCTGCTGTCGGGGGGCATCGACTCGCCGGTGGCCGCCTGGCGGATGATCAAGCGCGGTTGCCGCGTCCGCTTCATCCACTTCCACAGCTATCCCATCCTGTCTCGCACGTCCCAGGACAAGGTGGCGGAGATCGCCGCCCTGCTGACCCGGCGTCAGCTCCAGTCGCGGCTGTACGTGGTGGCCTTCGGCGAGATTCAGCGCCAGGTGGTGCTGGCGGTGCCGCCGCCGCTACGGGTGGTCATCTACCGGCGTCTCATGCTCCGCATCGCCGAGCGTATCGCGCGGGCCAGCGGCTCGCTCGCTCTCGTCACCGGCGAGGCGGTCGGCCAGGTCGCTTCCCAGACGCTGGACAACATGGCGGTCATCGACGCGGCCGCGTCCCTGCCGGTGCTCCGGCCGCTGGTGGGCATGGACAAGGACGAGATCATCCACGAGGCGCGGCGGCTCGGCACCTACGAGGTGTCGATCATTCCCGACGAGGACTGCTGCACCCTGTTCACTCCGAAGCATCCGGCCACCCGGGCCTCCGCCCGGCAGGTCGACGACGCCGAGGCGGCCCTGCCCGTCGATACGCTGGTGGAGGAAGCGGCCACCAACGCCGAGCGTCACGACCTGCAGTTCCCGCCGGCCACCACCGGGCGCGCCTGACCGGTGCGCCGGGGTCGCCTGCTTGCCCGGCATGCGGTGCGGGACGTTCACCACGGACCGGGCCGGGGCTACCGGCAGTGGCGATGCAGCACGCCGGCATAGTAGTCCCGCAGCGCCTCGTGGGTGCTGCGAAAGGCCAGGTCGTCCCAGGGAATCTCCGCCTCGCTGAAGGTGCCGATTTCCAGGCTCTCTTCGTCGTGCCGCAGCTCGCCGCCCGTCGCGGTGGCGGCGTACACGATGATGACGGGCGGCCGGTCGGGATAGGAGTAGATGCTGACGAGACCCTCCAGACGTATGTCGAGCCCCGCCTCTTCCCGGGCCTCGCGGATCGCGGCAGCGCTGACCACCTCGCCCCGGTCGACGTAGCCGCCGGGAAACACCCAGCGGCCGTAGCCCGGTTCAATCGCCCGCCGCACCAGAACAATCCGACGGTCATCGAGGGCGATTATCGTGCCCGTCGCGACCTTCGGGTCCAGATAGAGGATGTAGCCGCACCCGGAACAGACCAGACGCTCCGGATCGCCCGCCTTGAGCCGCCTGGGCACGAGGCGGGCGCCGCAGGCGTGGCAGAACCGGTAGGCGCCGGCGGTGTCGTGGAGGTGCATGGTGTCTCTACAGGCCCGCCGACGCGACGTGCGGACGTGATGCGACCGGGCCGCGCCCGGGCGCCGAAACGAGGCCTGACCCTGTCGTATAATCGCCGGGAATGGCCATTCTGAAAGTCGCGCGCATGGGCCATCCCGTGCTTCGGAAACGGGCGCAGCCGCTCGACCCGGGCGAGATCGGCACCCCGAGAATCCAGCGGCTCATCGACGACATGTTCGAGACCATGCACGACAGCCAGGGCATCGGTCTCGCCGGCCCGCAGGTGCACGAGAGCATTCGCCTCTTCGTCGCCGGGGTGGACGACCCCGACGGCGGCATGTCGCCGGTGGTCGCCATCAACCCGCAGGTTACCCCCATCGGCTCGGCGGTGAAAGAGGACTGGGAAGGCTGCCTGAGCATCCCGGACATCCGCGGCCGGGTCCCTCGGGCGACGAGAATCCGATTGCGCGCGCTCGATCGCCACGGGCGGCCGCTGGCTCTGACCGCGGACCGGTTCCCCGCACGGGTCATCCAGCACGAGACCGATCATCTGGACGGCGTGCTCTTCTTCGACCGGATGACCTCGCTCGAGAGCATCACGTTCCAGGAGGAGTACAGCCGCTACTGGGCCCCGACGTCCGACGATTGATCGCGGCTCCCGGCCCGGCCGGGATCCGAACGCCGCCGCTCGCTCGCCCGTTCCCCCCCCAACCGTTCCAGCTCCACCGTCGAGTGGTCGGCGAACCGCATCGCCTCGGCGATCGCCCGGTGGCCCGCCTGTTCGGCGATCAGCCGGTGCATGGTCTGACAGACGCGCCGATACGCCGGGTGGCCCTGCGGGGTCGTGCGGAGCTCGATCACGTGCATGGCCTCGCGGGCATTCATCTGCATCCGGTAGCGGATGCGGTAGGCCATCGCCACCGCGTACTGCGCCGCCGTCGCCGACGACTCGCGGGTCATCGCCGCGTGGAGCTCGCGGATGCGATCCATCACCCGGCGCCAGTCCTCCGCCGCCCCGATGCCCTCGAGCGCGGCCGGTTCCGCGTACCCGTGATCCGCCGACAGCTCCTGCCACTCCACCGTCAGGAGCCGATGACGCTGCAGGTCCCGGAACGCGCCGTAGTCGGACAGCAGGTCGAAGCAGTAGCTCGTCCGTTCGAACGCGCGCCCCGGCCGATGCCGGCGGTTCACGCGGTCTCCGACATAGGCGCGGAGGACCGCGGCCCGGTCGCCGGGGCTCATCTCGCGCGCCCTCTGCAGAAGCTGGCGTTCCCCGAGGCGGGAGGACTCGTACAACGCGGCCGCGACCACCTTGACCTCGCCGTCCGGGTCGAAGTCGACGAGGGCCACCTCCGGCTGCGGCGCCGGCGCCATGCCCTCCAGCAGCCGCTCCGCCACCTCGCCGGTCTGGCGCCGCGTGTCGGCGAGGTAGCGGCTCCAACGAACGCCGCGATCCTCCCGATCGACCCGGGTGAGAAACGCCGGAATCAGCTTTCTCAGCTCTATCAGCATGCGGCCGGCACAGGCGCGGGCCTCCGCCAGCGGGTGGGCCCGCAACCGCAGCAACAGGGACTCGAACGCCTGGCCGGAGGCGAAAATCCCGACGTTCGACCGGGTGGCGGCGGGCAGCAGCCCCCGCAGCGTATCGAGCGCCTTCGCCCGGATGACGGCCCGGTACACGCCCTCCGAGTCGCCCGCGGTGTTCGGATACCGGCGTCCAAAATACGCCTGGGCCGGCTCGAACCACCGGCGGTAGGTCTCGAACGCGTCATCCAGGGTCGAGACGTACCGCCCGCGCAGCGGATGCCCGCTCAGCTCCTCGGGAACCAGGTACTTCCAGCGGCCGCCGGGCCGGTCGGTGTACGGCACGTAGCGGGTCGACTGCTCCAGATAGGCGGCCAGCCGGCCCCGTTCGAGCACCTTGGTCAGCAGATTGGAGACGCCTTCGCACGCGAGGTGCGCGGCCCCGAGCTGCGCCACCGAGTCGTCGCCGTAGTCGCCGAAGACGCGCTCGTACAGGCGGTCCGCCCGCTCGACGCCGACCGCCGCCTCCGGGGGTCGGCCGGCCGATACCGCGTCCAGGAACTCGTCCAGGAAGAGCCGCCGCAGCGACTTCGCCGACCGCGAATAGCGGGCGAACAGGGCCCCCTTCACCACCTCGGGCAGGTTCCGCAGGGCGAAGACGTCCTCGTCGAGATTCGTGAAGTAGGGGGAAAGGGCGCGCCGCTCGTCCCCTGTGAACCGCTCGGCCGCCCCGCTGGCATCGGACACGCCTGTCATTGTGTCATCGGTCTCGCAGCGCCGGCAAAGGGTCGGCCGCGCTTCGACGGCCGCAACCGGGTAGAATCGAAGGACGCTAGCCGGTCGGCGCGGTATGCGGCGGCGAGCCGGCGGATGCCTCGCAGGCGTCAGGCCGGCCGGCGCTCTCCCGCACCCGACCGTGAAGGAACCGGCGGCGAAACACGAATCCACCCCCTGACCGCATCGTGCACATCACCCGCATTCCCGGTTTCAATCCCGGCCCGATGACCGGCGCCGGCAACAACACGTACCTGTTGTCGGGGCGGACGCCAACGTTACTGGACGCCGCGACCGGCGAGGCGGCCCACCTGTCGGGGCTGGCCCGGGCGCTCGGAGCGGACAGGCTGGCCCGAGTCCTCGTCACGCACGCCCATCCCGACCACGCCGACGGCAGCGAGTCCATCGCCGCACGCTGGCCGGATGCCGCTTTCAGCAAGATGCCCTGGCCGGAACGGGACCGGGCCCATGCGGTGGCGTGGACGCCCATCGACGACGACGAGCTCATTCCCGCCGGAGACGGGACCCTGCGCGCCGTCCACACGCCGGGTCACGCCCCCGACCATCTCTGTTTCTTCGAAGAGGCCAGCGGCACGCTGTTCTCGGCCGATCTCGTCGTACCCGGCAGCACCGTCGTCATCCCCGCGTCCGGCGGCGGCAGCCTCTCGCAGTATCTGGCGTCGCTGCGCCGCGTGCAGGCGCTGGCCCCGGCGCGCATGCTGCCGGCCCACGGCGAGGCCATCGACGACCCGCAGGCGGTGCTCCGGACGTATCTCGAGCACCGGCAGCGCCGCGAAGATCAGATCGTCGCGGCCTTGCGGGCCGGGGTCCGGCGGCCCGAGGCCATCGTCGACCGCCTGTACGACGGACTCGCGCCGACGCTCAGGGGCTTGGCGCGGGAGAGCGTGGTCGCGCACCTGGTCAAACTCCAGGAAGAAGGGCGGGCAGGTTCCGACGGCGGGGAGTGGGAGCTCGCCTGATGTCCGATATCATCCCGAACGGACAATCGGAGGACGGCGCATGAACGACAATCCAAAGGGCTATGCCAACCCGCAGCTGCTGATCACCCCGGCCGCCCTCGGCGGTCGGCTCACCCGCGGGACGGACGCGCCGGTGCTGATCGACCTGCGCCAGGCGGAAGCGTTTGCGGTGGGGCACATCCCCGGCGCCGTGCACCTCGACCTGTTCGGGATCAGCCTGACCGACACCGACCCGGCGCCCCTGGCGGCGTTCCTGTGGATGATCGGCCACCTGCTCTCGTCGCGAGGCGTCGACCCCGAACGCACCGTCGTCGTCTACGACGAGAAGTCCGGCATGCGTGCCGCCCGCGCGTTCTGGTTTCTCGAGTATTTCGGCCACCCCGACGTGCGGCAGCTCGACGGCGGGTTCGGCGCGTGGGAGCGCGAGGGACGCGAGGTGACCCGCGAGGCCGCGTCCCCGAAGAGCAGCGGCTGGATGGTCGGGCGGTCGGACGACCGGCTGGCGACGTGGAGGCGACTGCGCGACCGGCTCGGCGCGCCGGATCTGGCAGTGCTGGATACGCGCACGGACGGCGAGTACTGCGGCACGACGGTCCGTGCCAAACGCGGCGGCGCGGTGCCGGGAGCGGTGCATATCGAGTGGACCCGCAATCTGGGCGCGGACGGCGCATTCAAGCCGGCGGACGAGCTGCGGGCGATGTACGAACGGGCCGGCGTCACGCCGGACAAGGAAGTGATCAGCTACTGCCAGGGCGGCTATCGGGCCGCGCACGGCTACCTGGCCCTGCGCCTGCTCGGCTACCCGCGGCTGCGGAACTACCTCGGATCGTGGAAGGAATGGGGCGATCGGGAGGACCTGCCCATGGAGACCCCGGAACGGCCGTAGTAGCCAACGCGACCGTATGGTCGCGCCAAGTCCCGGTCCCGGGGTGGCGCCGTAGAAGTTTCGCGCCAGCGAAACTCCCAACGCGATCGCAAGGTTGCGCCGCGACCGCAAGGTTGCGCTCGCGCTAGTTCAGGCTCGCCAGCCGCCGGCGCAAACCCTTCACGTGGCCCCAGATCTCGTCGCGTTCCTCACGCCTCTCGGCGCTGTCGTCCCCGCCGCGCGAAGAGTACCGCAGGTACGCTTCGAGATCGCGCAGGGCGGCGGCATAGTCGTTGACGTGGTACGACAGCAGCCCGCGGTCGCGCAGCTCGTGGAGGGCGGAAGGGTCGATCGCCAGCAGGAGGTCGGTGATGGCCCGGCCTTGGGGGAACGACCGCATGCGCACGTAGAGCCGCTTCAGGTTCCCGAGCATCCGCACCAGAATCTGCTGCTTGGTGGCGGGCGCGAGAAGCCGGGCATCGAAGTCGACGCTGTCGCCGGCGTGCCGCCGCAGCAGCGAGCGGCAGTCCACTTCCGACAGGATGGTTCCGCCGTGGAACGGGTCCACGAAGACGGCGTTCCGATGGTCGTTCTCCGGTCCGAACGGGAAACGCAGGAGGAAGTGGCCCGGAAAATTCACGCCGTCGACCCGAATGCCGGCACGGCGCGCCACCTCGATGTAGACCACCGCCAGCGTGATCGGGATACCGGTGCGGCGGTCGATCACCTGGTTCAAGAAGCTGTTTCTCGGGTCGTCGTAGTGTCCGGTGTTTCCGGAGAAGCCCTGATCCTCGAAGAGGAACTGGTTGAGGGTATCGATCGCCCCCCGGGGGGCGCTTCGCGAGGCCGCCGCCAGCCGGCCCGCCGCCGCGTCGCCCATCGCTTCCAGACGCGCCAGGTAGGGGTCGGGGTCCAGGCGGGGGTAGCCGAGACGCGCGATGAGCAGGGCCGGCGCCGCCAGATCCGGGTCGGGACTCGCGGCGGCGTCGGTGAACCGCTGCACGACGTCGGCTGCTAATTCGCTCATGGTGACGCCTGCCCGGCGGGCCTGGTCTCTGGGAACGTCGAGCGGGCCCGGCAAGGTCCTCCGGCGCGTGAAACCGCAGATCGCCGGCCGGCGCGGACGCCGACCGCATTTCCGCCGCCAACCCTCCCGGAGCCCACGGCAAGAGCCCCGCTGTGCTCATCACGGGCTCCTCTGCCATTCTCACCCGTGGGCGCGTCCCGTTCAAGAACCGCGGGAGCCCGAGCCTCAGGCCGGCGCGCCGCGGCCGCAGGCGGTGCGCAGCGTCTCCGGGGTGACGTCCGCGATGGTCGGGACGACCACGTGGGCGGTCCCGAGCCGGCTGGCGGCGTAGGTCTGCGCGACCCCCACGCACCGCAATCCGGCGGCGAGCGCCGACTCGATGCCCCACATCGAGTCCTCGACGGCGACGACGCAGCCGCGGGGATCGAGCCCGGCCGCCTCGATGTGAGGGCGCAGCAGCTCGAGCGCCCGCAGGTACGGGTCCGGGGCCGGTTTCGAACGCGGCGTATCCCCGGACGCGACGATGGCCCGAAAGTGGCGGCGCAGATCGGCGGCGGCGAGCACCGTGTCGATCTCGGGGGCGAGGGCGCCGGAGGCGATGGCGATGGGCGCCGCCGCCGCCGCACGCCGGATGCAGTCGTCGGCGCCGGGAAACAGGCCCTCGCCCTGTCCGGCCAGCGTATCGAACCGTTCGCCCTTGACCCGAATCAGCGCGGCCAGCGCGTCGTCGTCCAGCTCCCGCCCCTGATCGCGTGACACGGTGCGGAAGACGCCGACGTCGTCGAATCCGAGGTAGCGGTCGTAGTAGTCGGACGGGGCGAGCGCCATGCCGTGCCGCGCGAGCACGTCCTGGTAGGCGCGAAGGTGCAGCGGCTCGCTGTCGGCCAGCACCCCGTCGAAATCGAAGATGACGCCGGCCAGCGTCAAGGCGTGGAGCCCTCGTCCCCGGGCGGAGGCGGCACCACGCCGATCCCGAACCCGGTGTAGCCGGGTGCGAGACGTTCGCCGGCCGGCACCGGCGCCGTCAGCCAGTTCTCGCGCGGCGGATAGGGGCAGTCGTAGTCTTCGTTGTAGTAGCAGTACGGGTTGTAGACGCGGTTGAAGTCGAGATCGTAGAGACCACTGGCGGTACGGGGCAGGTCGAGGTACCGGCCGCCGGCGTAGGTATCCGTCTCGTTGGTCGGGTCCTTGAACATGATGAACAGCGACTCGATCGACCGGACCGGGGCCTCGGCCAGGGCCGACAACCGCATCGGCTCGCCGTTCAGCGCGAACTCGAGCACGCCGACCCGCTGCATCGGGCGGATGACCCCGGTCGAAGTCGGGATCTCGTAGATCGGTTGCTCGGGCGCCACCTCCAGGGCGGCGGGGACCCGGTAGAGCGGATCAGGATCGAAGTAGTGGAGCGGCAGCAGCGCCCCGCGGCGCTCGATGAGGATCGGCGAGTCCGGCGCCTCGCGGAAGAACCGGTCCTTGATCTCGCGATCCTCCACGAGCCGGCCGAGCCAGAGCGACTCGTCGGGGGGCGGCGCAGAGCACGCGGCCAAGGCGGCGAGGGAGAGCCCGGCGACGACGGCGCGCAGGGTGTCGGTTGCCATCATGCAGATTCCGTCATGCGAATTGCAGATACCGTCATGCGAATATATATCCTGCCCGGTCGACGAGGGCGTCCGCAAGCCGGCGCCGCATCGCGACGGTGTTGACGGGCATTACCTTGAGCAGCCGCCGCAGGCCCGCGAGCTGCATGCGCAGCGTGTCGCCTTCCGCCATCGCGGCCAGCGCGGTGCGGGCCGCGGCCCCGACGCGCTCCGCCGCGCCGTCGACCTGCACGCACGCGGCGTCGGCCTGCAGGGCGGCGGTGCGCGGCGACTCGCCGCCCGCCTGCACCGCGCGGATGACCGCACTCTCGGCCGCGTAGGCGTCGATGAGGATGTCGGCGGCGCTGGACAGCACCTCCTGCTCGTCGGTCAGCTTCCGGCCGTAGCGCTGCATGGCCAGGCCGAGCACCATCACCGCGGTCTTCTTGAACGCCGAGACCGCCGCGATCTGATCGCCCAGGGGCGCATCGGAGGAAGCCGGCAGGGCCGGCGGGCTCATCAACTCGTCCTGCAACCCCTTGGCGGCGGAGATGAGGGGCAGGCCGCCCCCCTTGAGGGCGCGGCGAATCAACGTGCCGGGAATCAGCAGGCGGTTGATCTCGTTGGTCCCCTCGAAGATGCGGTTCACTCGCGAGTCGCGATAGTGGCGCTCGGCCGGATAGTCCTTGACGAATCCGTTCCCACCGTGGATTTGCACGTTCTCGTCGAGGACGTAGTGCAGCATCTCGCTGCCCGCGACCTTCAGGATCGAGGACTCCACCGCCAGCTCTTCGAGCGTCTCGCGCAGCGGGCCGGGATCGGCGGGGTCGTGCTCGGCGAGGGCCGCGTCGAGGAGCCCGGTGGTGCGGTAGATCATGCTGTCGACGGCGTAGGCCCGCGCCGCCATCTCCCCCAGCTTGTGCCGGATGGCCCCGAAGCTCGCGATGGGAACCCCGAACTGGTGCCGCTCGGCCGCGTAGCGCGCGGACTCGCCGATTGCGAGATGAGCGCTGCCGCAAGCGGACACCGCGAGCTTGAAGCGCCCGTAGTTCAAGGTGTTGAACGCAACCTTGTGCCCCTGGCCGACCTCGCCCAGCACGTTCCCGGCCGGCACGCGGACGTCCTGCAGGATGACGGGGGTGGTGGACGAGCCGTGCAGGCCCATCTTGTGCTCTTCCTTGCCGCTCGTCACCCCGGGCCAGGACCGTTCCACCAGGAACGCGGTGAACTGCTCGCCGTCGACCTTGGCGAAGACGATGTAGAGATCGGCGAACCCGCCGTTCGTGATCCACATCTTCTCGCCGGTCAGCGCGAAGCTGCCGTCGGCCTGCCGGACCGCCCGGGCCTTGGCGCCCAACGCATCCGACCCCGAGCCGGATTCGCTGAGACAGTAGGCGCCGACCCACTCGCCGCTGACCAGCCGGCCCAGATACTTCTCTTTCTGGGCGGGGGTGCCGAAGCAGTGGAGGGGCAGGATGGCGAGGCCGGTGTGGGCCCCGAACGTCGACCCGAACGACCCGCCGTGGCCGATGCGGGTGCCGACGACAACGGTCGACGCCTTGTCGAGGGCGAGGCCGCCGTAGGCTTCCGGCACGTCGGTCCCCAGCAGCCCTAGGTCGCCCGCACGATGAACCAGGTTCCGGGCCAGATCCCAGTCCTTGGTCTCGAGCCGCTCGTGGTTCGGCGCGATCTCGTTGTCGATGAACTCGGCCGCGGTCTGGTCGATGAGCCGATGTTCGTCGCTCAGCCGCTCGGGGGTGAACACCGAGCCAGGCGCAGTCTCTTCCAGCAGCCACGCGCCGCCGGTGATGCGGGAAGCCGTGCTCGCGAGTGTCGTCATCGGAAAACCCTCCCGGCGGTCCCTCGCCCGTCCGCAAGGTCGCGCCGCCGCAGGAGCTTCGCGCCAGCGAACTCCCAACGCGACCGCAAGGTCGCGCCGATGCAGGAGCTTCGCGCCAGCGAACTCCCAACGCGACCGCAAGGTCGCGCCTACGCCAGGCGTTCGAAAACGCCCGCGGCGCCCATGCCGCCGCCCACGCACATGGTGACCAGGCCGTAGTGGCCCTGCCGCCGCTGCAGCTCGTGGAGCAGCGACGTCGTCAGCTTGGCGCCGGTGCAGCCCAGCGGGTGGCCGAGAGCGATGGCCCCGCCGTTGACGTTCAGCTTGTCGGGGTCGATCGGCAGCTCCCGCAGACAGGCCAGCACCTGGGCCGCGAACGCCTCGTTCAGCTCGACGAGATCGATGTCGTCGAGGCCGAGCCCGGCGCGCTTCAACACCTTGCGAATCGCGGGCACCGGTCCGACCCCGAACCGCTCGGGCTCCACGCCGGCGGTCGCGTAGGCCACGAACCGGGCGAGCGGCTTCAGCCCGGCCCGCTCGGCGCGCTCGCGCGAAGTGATCACGACGGCGGCGGCGCCGTCGCTCATCTGCGACGAGTTGCCGGCGGTCACCGAGCCCTTGACGTGAAACGCCGGACGCAGACCGCCCAGAACATCCAGCGAGGTGTCGCGGCGCGGCCCTTCGTCGGCGGCGAACTCGAGGGTCCTCACCGCCGGACGGCCGCCGTTGCCGTTCGCCGGCTCGGTGACCTGGACCTCGAACGGCACGATCTCGTCCTCGAATCGGCCCGCGTCGATCGCGGCCACCGCCCGCTGGTGGCTGCGGAGCGCGAACGCATCCTGTTCGTCGCGCGAGACCCGGGCCTCGCGCGCATGGTTCTCGGCGACCAGCCCGGTCGAGAGGTAGACGTCCGGATAGTCCTTCATCAGACTCGGGTTCGGGGCGATCTTGTGCCCGCCCATCGGGATGAGGCTCATCGATTCGGTGCCGCCGGCGACAATCGTGTCGGCGCCGCCCACCATGATCCGCTCCGCCCCGTAGGCGATCGCCTGCAGTCCGGACGAGCAGAACCGGTTGACGGTGATGGCCGACGCCTCGGTCGGCACGCCCGCGCGGAGGCTGGCGATGCGGGCGACGTTCATGCCCTGCTCGCCCTCCGGCATGGCGCAGCCGAGAATGACGTCCTCCACATCGCCCGGCTCGATGCCCGGCGCCCGGTTCAGCGCCTCGGTGATCACGGTCGCCGCCAACTCGTCCGGCCGCGTGGCGCGCAGGGTGCCCCGGGGCGCCTTCCCGACCGCGGTGCGAACCGCCGACACGATCACTGCATCAGTCACATGCCTCTCCTCGCCGGCCATCGTCGCCGCACGCGACCGCAAGGTCGCGCTGCGGCCTCCGCTTCCCGCCCAATCCCAGGAGCCTGCGCGACCGTCAGGTCGCGCTAGTTTCTGAGCGTCTTGCCGGTCTTGAGCGTATGGCGAATGCGATCCAGGGTCTTCGGTTCGCCGCACAGACCGAGAAACGCCTCGCGCTCCAGGTCCAGCAAGTACTGTTCGGTCACCGTCGTGGCGTGGGGCAGATCGCCTCCGGTCATGATGCGCGCCAGCGCCCGCCCAATCCGAACATCGTGATCGGTGATGCCGCCGCCGCGCCAGGCCAGATGGATTCCCAGCTCCAGCGCGGCGCGGAGGTCTTCGCCGCCGACGGGAATCGCGGTGCGCGGATCGGGGGCGCGGTAGCCTTCGCGGACCCGGCCGAGCACCGCCGCCTTCGCGTCGGTCATCAGCCGCTCCCGATCCATGGTAACCCCGTCGCCGTCGCGGATCAGCCCGAGCTGGCGGGCGTGGGCGGCGCTGGTCGACACCTTGCCGAATCCGATGGTTTCGAACGCCCGTTGCAGGCGGGGAAGCGGGTCGGTCCCCGGCAGCGTGGCGTCGATCGCCCGGACCGTGAGCTCCTTCGTGCCGCACCCGGCCGGAATCAGTCCGACCCCGACCTCCGCCTGTCCCATATAGGTTTCGGCCGCGGCCTGCACCCGGTCGCCATGGAGCACGAGCTCGCAGCCCCCGCCGAGGGTGAGGCCGGCCGGCGCGACCACCACCGGAACCGGCGAATACCGCAACCCGATCACCGCCTCCTGGAAACCGCGGACCATCAGGTCGATTTCGTCCCAGTTGCCTTCCTGCGCCTCCAGCAACACCAGCATGAGGTTGGCGCCGGCGCAGAAATCGACGGCGTCGTTGCCGACCACCAGCCCCGCGAACCGTTCGGAAGCCTCGGTCACCCCGCCCGTCAGCATCTGCACGGTATCGCCGCCGATGGTGTTCAGCTTCGAATGGAACTCGACGACCAGCACGCCGTCGCCGATGTCGACGAGGCTCGCCCCGGCGTTCCGCTTCACGATGGCGCCCTGCCGTCGGGCGGTAGTCAGAATCTGCAGATCCGGGGCGGCCGGCGGCAGGGGGTCGGTACGAACCCGCCGCGGGCCGTCCGACCGGGGAGCGAGCCCCGCCCACTCGCGGGCGGCGGGAGAAAGGTCGGTCGCGCCGGCCGGCGCGCAGGCGTCCAGCACCGTGTCGACGCCGATGGCGTCGAGGAGCTCGAAGGGGCCGAGATCCCAGCCGAATCCCCACCGCAGGGCGCGGTCGACGTCGTCCGGCGTATGGGCCACCTCGGCCGCGGCCTCCGCGGTGTACAGCAGCGTGCGCCCGAGGGTCGCCCGCAGGAACTCGCCCACGCGATCGCGGGCGAGAAAGAGGGTGCGGATACGCTCGGCGGGGTCCTCGATGGTCCGCGCCGCGTCGAGGGCGCCCAGCTTCGCCGGTTGCCGCGGCCGATACTGCATCGTGGCCGGGTCGAGCGTGAGGATGGTGCTGCCCCGGGCGCCGCGTTCCTTGCGGTAGAACCCCTGCCCCGCCTTCTCGCCGATCCACCCGCGCCTGACCAGATCCCCGACGAGCGGCGGCAGCTCGAAGCCCTGCCGTTCCTCGGGCCGGTCGAGCCGGGCGACGAGGTCGGCGGCGACGTGGGCCAGGATGTCGATCCCCGCGATGTCCATGGTGCGGAACGTCGCGCTCTTCGGCCGCCCGATGGCCGGACCGGTCATGGCATCGATCTCTTCGATGGTGTAACGCCCGTTCGCGAGCTGATCGAGCGCGGACGCTACCCCGTGCAGGCCGATGCGGTTGCCGATGAAGCCGGGCGCGTCGCGGGTGACGACGACTCCCTTCCCGAGCTGCCGGTTGACGAACGACGAGATCGCGGCGACGGTCGCGGGGTCGGTGTCGGGGGTGGGGATGACCTCGACGAGACGCAGATAGCGGGGCGGATTGAAGAAGTGGGTACCCAGCCACCGCCGGCGGAACTCCCGGCTGCGTCCCTCGGCGATGGTCGCGATGGGAATGCCCGAGGTGTTCGAGCTGACGACGGCGTCGGTCCGGCGGCAGGCCTCGACCCGTTCGAGCAGCGCCCGCTTGGCGTCGAGCCGTTCGACAATCGCCTCGACGATCCAGTCGCACTCGCCGATGGCCGGCAGGTCGGTGTCGAACCCGCCGAGGCGGATGCGCGGCCGGCCGTCCCGGGTGAAGAACGGATCCGGTTTGAGGGCGGCGGCGTGCTCGAGCCCCCTGGCCGCGGTGTCCGCGTCGAGATCGAGCAGCAGCACCGGCCATCCCGCGTTGGCGACCTGAGCCGCGATCTGGGCGCCCATGGTACCCGCGCCCAGCACCGCGACCGAGCGGATAGTCTGCATCACGGTTTCATCCCGTCAACGAAACGAACCGACGGCGTGCGCCGGACCCCAATCCGATCGCGGCCCGGCCTGGAGCGGCATCGCGAGATGCCGGCCCGGCCCGATTCGTTCGAGGCGCGCATGGGCTGCCCACCGGCGGAAGGAGAGGCAAGCGGAAGAGCGCCTCGCCCGGGCGGCGCACGCCCGGCGAGGCCTCTCACGACAGTCTGGCGGCGAGCGGATCGCGGCCGGCTACGGCAGTTGGCCGAGCACGGCCTGGGCCTGCGCCCCTTCGGCCGAGGTCGGATCCAACTCGACGGCCCGCGCAAAGTGGCTCTTGGCGCCTTCGATGTCGCCCTGGTTCAGCGCCACCAGCCCCAGCTGGAACACCGGCAGCACCCAACTGGGATCGGCCGCCGACGCCCTCTCGAACCACTCTGCGGCGTCGGCGGTATTGCCCTGTGCGAACGCGGCCGTGCCCAAGTTGTAGTAGTCCTCGCGGGCCGCGTTGCCGCTGGCGACCAGCGACTCGACGGCCGAGGAGTCACCCATGGCCGCCCGCAGGCGGGCGATGGTGGTATCGACCTGCGAACGCAGCTCCGGGGCCGCCACGACGGCGGCCTCGTAGGCCTCGATGGCTTCCTCATAGCGCTGGAGCCGGGTCAAGGCCTCGCCGACATCGGCCTGGAGTCGCGAGATCGTCGGAAACCGCTCCAGCAGCCCGCGGGACCCCGCGAGGGCGGCCTCCCAGTCCTCGTTGGTGCGAGCATCCTCGATCGCGTCCAGCTCGGCCTGGATGCCGTCGAGCAAGGCGGTTCGCTCGGCCCGGTTCATCCCGTCGAGCAACGAAGAATCCATCTCCGCCATCAGCGGATGGGGAATGGCCACCAACCTGACGTTGACCGGCGCGTTGCGGCCGAACCGGACGGTCACGCCGTCCAGCTGCCGCTGGTAGCCCTCCGCCTCGACAGTGATGTTCCACTCCCCGCTCGGCAGTGCGAGCATCGTGTATTCGCCGCTCTCGCTGGTCAGCTCCTCGCGGGGGGCACTCTCCCGGGCGTTGCCCAACGGGCGGTGGCCGTCGAGAATGACGGCGGCCCCCGCGATGGAATCACCAGTCTCGGCGTCGGTCACCCGGCCGAACAGAATACCGCCCTGGCCGAAGGCGGAAGGGACCAGCAGGGCCATGCCGAGGATGACGGCGAAAAGCGAGAAGATCTTGTTCCGCATCTGAAAAAACTCCTGACTCCGGCGCGTGACTCCCGCGACGCCCGGTACGATCGTTAGCACGAAACCACCCAATCGTCGCGCGTCCCTGATCGGATTCGCCGCTGCCCGAGGGCTGGACGGTCGGCGAAGCACGATAATCGCATAAAACGAACCGCTCGCGACAGCCGCCTACTGACCCCGGTCGAGCGCGCTGATGGCGGCCAGCACTTCGGGATTCGTCGGATCGGCCGACAACGCGCCCCGATAGGCGGCAAGCGCCTGCTCCGGCTGCCGCTTCGCCCGAAGAGCGTGGCCGATCGGCAGATTCACGCTGGTCAGGGCCGGCGCCAAGTTCAGAATGTCGCGATAGGCGTCGATGGCGCCGTCGTAGTTGCCGCCATCGAGCAGGCGTTCCGCGCCTTGAAGGCGCGAGAGAAGATCGGCAGACTTCAGCCCGGCAAGCACGCCGACGCTGGGCGGGGTCGGGTTGAACGGATCGAGGTCCAGGGTGAACTCCAGCCGGGCCGGCTGCCCGGAACGCCGGATGACGGAATAGCCCTGCTCCTCGCGGAAGCCGTCGGCCTGGATGACGAACACCCAATCGCCTCCCGCGATACCGATGAAGGCAAAGCGGCCGGACCGGTTCGTCGTCGTCGTCCGGGTCTGCGGGGTCTCCAGGCTCTCGGCGATCACCCGTGCGCCGGCGATCCCCGTCCCCTCGCCGTCCCGGACCAAGCCGCGCACGCCGCCCTGCGCGGCCGCAGTCGAAGCCATGCCCCCCAACAGCAGGACGGCGAGCATCAGGCGCGTCAAGAACGGCTGTCTGTCAACGATCATGCATGGCCCCCCGGCATCCGTTCCAGCGACAGGCAGATCAGTATAATCCAAATCCGTGCCCGACCATTCATTCGGCTCGTCCGCACTTCGCGGGTGGATACGAACGTGCGGGGCGGCGTGCCTGTGGCTCGCCTGCCACGCGGCGACCGTCTCGGCCGCCGTCGACCCGACACGCCTTGCACGCATCGACGCCCTGATCGAGCAGGCCATGCGCGACCGGCATCTTCCCGGCGCCGTGGTCGTCGTGGGGCATGGCGGCGAGATCGTGTACGAACGGGCCTTCGGGGCGCGATCGCTCGCGGCGGAGACGCCCGAGCCGATGACCGTCGACACCGTGTTCGACCTCGCGTCCCTGACCAAGGTCGTCGCGACGACCACGAGCGTCATGATGCTCGTCGAGGAGGGGCGACTTCGGCTGCGCGATCGCGTGGCCGACTTCCTGCCGGGGTTCGCCGGTCAGGGGCGGCAGGCGGTCACCATCGCCCACCTGTTGACGCACACCTCCGGTCTGGCTCCGGACCTGCCGCTCGAACAGGTCTTCGAAGGCGCCGGGACCGCGATTGCGCGCACGATTGCCCTGCCGCCGGTCGCGGCGCCCGGCGAGCGGTTCGTCTACAGCGATCTGAACTTCATGCTGCTGGCCGAAATCGTCGGACAGGTCAGCGGGCTGCCCCTCGATCGATTCACGGCGGAGCGCATCTTCGAACCTCTGTCCATGGCGGACACCACCTTCAATCCGCCGGCGGCGCTGGTGCCGCGGATCGCCCCGACCGAGCCGTGCGCTCCCCTGGCGTGGCCCTGCGGCGGACCCGGCGCGACCATGCTGCGGGGCCAGGTGCACGACCCGACGGCACGGCGCATGGGCGGCGTGGCCGGTCACGCCGGACTGTTCGGCACCGGCCGCGACCTCGCGCGGTTCTGCGAGATGCTGCTCGGCCGCGGCGCGCACGACGGCGTCCGCGTGCTGTCGCCGCTCAGCGTGGCCCGAATGACCCGAGTCTCCACCCCGCCGCATCTGGCGGATCGGCGCGGGCTGGGGTGGGACATCGACTCGCGGTACTCGTCCAACCGCGGCGACCTGTTTCCAATCGGGTCCTACGGCCATACCGGTTTCACCGGGACCTCGCTCTGGATCGACCCGGCCTCGGAGACCTTCGTCATCTTCCTGTCGAGCCGCGTGCATCCCTCGGGCGGGGGCAACGTGACGGCGCTGCGCGGCGAGGTCGCGACGGTGGTCGCCTCGGCCCTGCTCGACCCGCCGGCGCCGGCCGCCGTACCGCCGGTGTGGACCGGGGTCGACGTGCTGCGGGAGGAGGGCTTCCGGCGGCTGGCCGGACAGCGGGTCGGCCTGCTCACGAACCGGACGGGCCGTGCGAGAGACGGCGTGCCGACGATCGACCTGCTCGCCGAGGCGCCCGGGGTCGAGCTGGTCGCGCTGTTCAGTCCGGAGCACGGCATCCGGGGCGCACTGAACGGACCGGTACCGTCGAGCCGGGATGCCCGTACCGGGCTGCCCGTTCACTCCCTCTACGGCGAGACGCGCCGGCCGACGGAAGCGATGCTGCGGGACATCGACACCGTCGTGGTCGATCTGCAGGACGCCGGCGCCCGGTTCTATACCTATGCCACCACCCTGGCCTACCTGCTCGAAGCGGCGGCGCGCCACGGACCGCGGGTGGTCGTGCTCGACCGGCCCAATCCCATCGGCGGCATCGCGGTCGAGGGACCACGGCTCGACGCGGCGTCGCTCGGGTTCACCGGCTATTTTCCGGCGCCGGTGCGGCACGGGTTGACGCTGAGCGAGCTCGCGCGGCTGTTCAACGGCGAGCGGGAGATCGGGGCGGCGCTGGAGGTGGTGCCCATGCGGGGCTGGACCCGGGCCCACTGGTTCGACGAGACCGGGCTGGCGTGGGTCGACCCGTCACCGAACCTCCGCAATCTCCACCAGGCCCTGCTCTATCCGGGCATCGGCGCCATCGAGGGCGCCAACCTGTCGGTCGGACGCGGCACCGACAGCCCGTTCGAGCAGATCGGCGCGCCGTGGATCGACGGCCCGGCCCTGGCCCGCGAGCTCAACCGCGCCGGTCTGCGCGGCCTGCGGGTCTATCCGGTCGCGTTCACCCCGGACAGCAGCCGGTTCGCCGGAGAGCTCTGCCACGGCGTGTTCTTCATCGTCACCGACCGCGAGGCGTTACGGCCGGTGCGGGTCGGGCTGGAAGTGGCGGCGGCCCTCCACCGGCTGCACGGGGACGCGTTCGAGCTCGATGCGCTGGCCCGGCTGTTCGGGTCGCGGGCGATGCTGGCCCGCATCCGCGCCGGCGCCCCCTCCTGGGAGATCGCCGCCGGATGGGACGACGGGGCCGCCGCGTGGCGGCGCTTGTCGGCGCCCTATCTGCTCTACGAATGACCGCCGGCAACCCCCCTGCACGGACGCTCGACTCGCGGGCGGGTGCCGTGAACGGTGAACGCAGGGTGACGCCGGCCGGTGAACCCCCGAGGCGCCGGGCGGCGGGCGCGGCCATCGCGGGAATGCTGCTGCTCGCCATCGGCGGCGCCGTTTGGACCGACGTGCCGGCGGTGGCGGCGGCGGTGCCGGCCTGGATCGCCCTGGCCCTGCTGTGGCCGGGACTCGGCCGGCAGCAGCACGTGCAGGCGCTGGTGTTCATGGTGACCGGCGCCGCGGCCCTGCTGTGGGCTGCGAGTCGCGGTACGCCGCTCCATGTCGAGAGCATGCTGGCCCGGAACCAGCCGATCCTGTCGATGCTGGCCGCCGTTACGCTGCTGCGCCTGCTGAACCCGCCGCCGCGCGCCGACGAACCGGAGCTGCCGCGCGGCGTGGGCGCCTACCTGCGCAGCATGCTCGGCGTGCACGCCTTCGGTGCGGTCATCAACGTCTCGGCCGTGGTCATCATGGCCGACCGGCTGACGCGCGTCCGGCCGCTAGGGCTGAACCAGGCGCAGTTGCTCAGCCGGGCGTTCAGCGCGGTCGCCTTCCACTCGCCGTTCATCGGCGGCGTCGCACTGGCGCTGGCCTACACCCCAGGCTCGAACCCGCTGGTGTTGATGTCGTTCGGCATGCCGCTGGCGCTGGCCGCTTTTCTGCTGCTTTCCTGGTACGCGTACAGCGGCCGTTGCGAAGATGTCGAGAACTTTCGCGGCTACCCCGTCCATCCCGAGGATCTGCGGGTGCCGCTGGCCCTCGGCGCCGCCGTCCTCACCGCCGCCGCGGTCACGTCCGGCTACTCGGTTCTGTCGCTGATCACCCTCCTGACACCGGTCGTCGTGGCCATCGCTTTGCTCCTGCGCGGCGGCGTGCCGGGGCTGCGCACCGCGCTCGCCGACTACGTCCGGACACGCGCGCCGCAGATGGGCGGCGAACTCGCGCTGTTTCTCAGCGCCGGGGTCCTGGCGGCCGGTCTGGTGGCGACCTCGGCGGGCGCCGGCGGCTGGGTGTTCTTCACCCGGCTGGACGCCTTCCAAGCGAGTCTGCTGCTGCTTGCATTGATCGTGACGTCGGTCGCCTGTATCCATCCGGTGGTGATCGTCGGCGTCCTGGTGCCGCTGGTGGAGCGGATCGACCTCGACCCGACGTTCCTCGCCGTGACGCTGGCGATGGGCTGGGGCCTGGGGTGCGCCGTGAACCCGATGTCGGGGGTCAACGTGATTCTTTCCAGCCGGTACGGGGTCAGCAACTGGCGCCTCGCCCGCGGCAACCTCGCCTTCAGCGCGACCCTGTACGTGGTCGCAGTCGGACTGCTCCACCTCTATCAGGCCGTCCGCCTGTAGGGGAGACTGCGCCGCGGCACCGGGGCTGATTCGGGGTCGCCGGCAACCGCGAGCCGCGGTCAGGCCGGGTAGAGGTGATAGAGCATCCAGTACACCACAACACCGGTCACCGAGACGTACAGCCAGATGGGCAGGGTCCACCGGGCGAGGGAGACGTGCCGGGCGTCGTCCCGGCGCAGGCCGCGGCGCAGCGTGACGATCGCCAGCGGCAGGATCGCGGCGGCAAGGACGATGTGCGAGACGAGGACCGTGAAGTACACGACGCGCACCGGACCCTGCCCGGGGAACGGCCGCGAGCCGACCTGCGCGTGATACGCGAGATACGAGACCAGGAACAGGGCGGACGTGGCGAACGCGGCGAGCATGCAGCGCCGGTGGGCGTCGACGCGGCCGCGCCGGATGAACCCGTAGCCGACGGCCAGCAGCGTGGCCGCAATGCTGTTCAGGGTGGCGTTGACGGCCGGTAGCTGGGTGACCTCGAGCATGGGTTCTCAGACTGGGAATGCCCCGATGCGGCAACGCCGCTCACGCCGGGTCGGCCAGCAGCAGTATCCAGACGAGGGGAAGATAGACGAGCGTGGCCCGGAACAGCACGCGCGCCCGATCCGTCGTCCGGCGCGCGGCGAACCGGCACGCGATGGCGAGGAGGCCGGCCCCGAGCAGGCCGGCGCCGGCCGCATAGCCGGTTCCCGCCACGCCCAGCCAGGTGGGGGCGAGGCTGACCGGCACCAGCAGGACGGTGTAGACAATCACATGGCGTGCGGTCCGGCGGCCGGTGGCGTCGACGACCGCGAGCAGCGGCAGGCCGGCTCTCCCGAAGTCGTCACGATACATCCAGGCCAGCGCGAGGAAATGCGGAAGCTGCCAGACGAAGAGCAGGGCGAACAACGACCACGCCTCGGCGGACAGCGGCCGCGCCGCCGCCCAGCCGATGACCACCGGCAGCGCGCCCGGAACCGCGCCGACGAGTACGGCCCAGTGGGTCGTGCGCTTCAGCGGCGTGTAGATCCAGGCATAGCTGACGAGCGTGGCCAGGGCGAGGGCCGCGGCCAGGACGTTGGCCCCGGCCCCGATCTGCACCAGACCGGCCAGCGCCAGCAGCACCGCGAACCCCGCCGCTTCGGTGGGGTGAAGCCGCCCCGCCGCCACCGGGCGATCCAGGGTCCGGGGCATCCGCTCGTCCAGGTCGCGCTCGGCGATCTGGTTGAACGCGGCGGCCCCTCCCGCCACCAGGGCGGCGCCGATCGTGGTGTTGGCGAGCACCGGCAGGTCCACGCCGGCTCGCGCCGCGAGATACCCGACCCCGGTGGTCGCGACGACCAGCGAGTTCAGCCGCGGCTTGGTGAGGGTGACGAAGTCGGCGAACCGGCTGCCTGATGCAACGGCGGCGTCCGTGGTCGCCGCCTGTCTCCCGCGCATCATGCGGTCGCTTTCCTCGTGGCCCGGCGTATCGGCCCTCCGGCGTATCGGGAGAGCCCCCCGCGAAGCCGGCCGGACGCTCGTCGGGAGACGGCGGCCGGCCGGCCGAAACGGGAAATCCGAACCTCCGGAGGGAGGGTCGAAGCCGGCTTCTAGGACACGGAGAAGGTGAACGACACCTCGGCGGTCTCGCCGGTGGCGACGGTCACGTTCTCGGTCTGGGTGCCGAGCTCCTCGTGCCACGCCTCGATGACGTAGTCGCCCGGAGCCAGCGTGCTGAAGTCGAACATGCCGTCTTCGGCCGTGACCGCGAAGAACGGATGCTCCAGCACCCCGATGAAGGCGT
The DNA here is from genome assembly GCA_965206705.1 of Vicinamibacterales bacterium. Classification (GTDB taxonomy): domain Bacteria; phylum Acidobacteriota; class Vicinamibacteria; order Vicinamibacterales; family UBA8438; genus JAJEEA01. The sequence goes on from CBDBKJ010000006.1 coordinate 1,950,574, forward strand.
TCATCCAGCTGTGGACGTCGCACCGGAACGGCACCATCACCTCGGCCGTGTCGAACGTCCGCTCGAACTGCATGCCCTGAATCGGCTGCCCCATGTTGAACTCGTCGTTCATCGCGGGGGTCGCATGGATGTTGTGCAGCGTCGCGTCGCTGTTGATGATGTTGAGGGTCTGGCCGACCTGAATGCCCATGACGTGCGGGGTGTACCGGCACCCCTCCTGATTCAGGGTCACGACGTCGCTCGACGCCGGGAAGGTCTGGTCGCCGAGGCCTTCCTTCACGTACACGAAGACGTTGCCGAGATGGCCGTCGCTGCCGACGTACGCGCCCGACATCGTGTTGGTCGCCATCGCGCAGTTCGGATCCGAGTTCATCATCAGCTCTTCCGGCGCGGGGAGCTCGCCGTCCACCATCACCATGCCGGAGATGTTGCCTGCGGTCGACGGATCGAAGGCCGGCGCCGCCGGTTCCGCAACGGCCGCCGGTTCGCTTTCACCGCCTCCGCATGCCGCCGCGGTCACGACGGCGAGAATGGACAGAATCGACCACAGATTTCGATGTTGCATTGCCTTGACTCCTGCGAACTCTCGTTTGATTTGCGGATTGAAGCGGGCCGCATCTGCATGCGCCCGATCCGGGAAACAACTGGAAGAATGCCAAGCCCCGGAGGCCCGGCACCCGAGCCGGGCGCCTCGGAAGCGCTTATTTTTATCACACGTGACCGGTTGGCGTAAACCGGGTCGGATCCTTGCGGCGCCGCACCGGTCAGGAAGCGTCGCGCAATTTGCGGGTCAACCGATCCTCGATCCAGTGCGGATCCCACCATTCCACCGGGGTGATCGGTTCCCCGTGCAGAAGCATGCTGAAGTGAAGATGGTCGCCGCCGGCGAGCCCGGTCATGCCGCTCCGCCCGAGCTCGTCGTCGATGGCCACGGTGTCACCGGTGCCCACGCCGATGGACGACAGATGGGCGTAGAGCGACTGCAGCCCCAGGCCGTGGTCGACGATCACGCAGTTGCCGAAGATGCCGAGGTAGCCGGCCCACACCACCCGGCCCTGGTTGGCGGCGAGAATCGGCACGTTGGCGGTCACGGACAGATCGAACCCCAGATGCACCTGTTGATCCACGTCCCGTCCGTCGTACACGTAGGTGCGGTGGTCGCCGAAGCCGGACTCCACCTGCGAGTTGGCCAGCTGCCGGAACGGTTCCGACCATAGCCGTTCTTCGGCCGTCTCCGCCGCCAGCTCCCGGATGCGCTCGCCGTTGAGTCGCCGGAGGGGGCCGTTGATGGCGAGATACTGTTCCAGGAGACCGGCGTCGGGCGGCAGGGGGATAGAGGCGAACGCCGCGCTGCGCGCCACGATATCCGGCACCACCCGGGCCAGAAAACGGTCGCTCACGGGGAGCCGCGAACGCCGGAACCGGCGCGGGAACACCCGGTGGTCGAAGTCCGCTTGGGCCTCGTTGCCGGCCCCGTCCCGGGCATGGAGGCGAATCGGCGCATCGAGCTCCTGATCGTGCAGCAACGCGAAGAGCGCCACCCGCAGGGTGTCGTCCGGGGTGTCCACCCCGGCCGCGGGGGCCGGGTAGCCGCGGTAGAAATGGTCCCCGACCCGGACCCCGGACTCGGCGTCGGGCGGGTTCACGCGATAGACCACCAACTCGGCCCCGCCGTGGTTCACGTAGTGGAACGTGGACGCGATGGACAGCCGGGGCGGGGTGAACCGCGCCTCGACGTCGCGCCGGGCGGCGGCGCTGGTTTCGCGCAGACCGAACAGCCGCGCGTGGGTCGCCTCCACGGAAATCGACGCCGGACCCTGCACGAGCTCCCGATAGGCATCCCGCGTCAGGGTGCGGCTGATCCGGATGCGGGTGTCCGTTTCCTGGGCGATCCGCGAATCGTCGGGCGACGACAGCGAAAAGATCGGTACCGTGACCCCGTTCTGCTCGATGACCGCGGTGATCGCGGTGAGCTCGGCGTCGCCCGGGTCTATGGTCGCCTCGAACTGCACCTGCGATCCGATGTAGCGGGCGGGTTCGTGGATCTCGATAACCGGCCCCGGCCCGCGGCCCGCTCCGACGTAGAGGCCCGCGCCCAGGGCGGCGGCAGCGAGAACGACCAGCGCGACGATCAGGCGCACCACGATAGTATTATAGGGCAGGAGGGCTTCCCGGACGGCGCGAAATCCCGGACGGTCGACGGGAAGGGAGGCCGAGCCGCCGGCGATTCCGGGGTCGGGCGCGCAGCGTGACGGCGATTCGACGGAGCCCTCGGGGACGCGGGGCGAGTCGTTTCCAATCCTGAAATGAGCCTGAAGGGGCTTCACGTGAGCCGAGGTGACGGCGGCCGAATCGGCGGACCGAAACAGGGGTCCTGACGCGGGCTGCGAAGAGCCTGCGCACGCTGACCGACATTATTGGTCACGGGCGGCGACGAGGCCAGACGCGGCCCCCTCGGTGGCATGTCAGGGCAGCAATCCTGCGCGGGCAAAGCTGCTCGGCGACGCGACGTCCAGCCCCGGGAAGCCCACGGGTCCCCGCCGCCGCCGACTCCCACCTTGAGGCGTGGACTCGGGTCAGTAGCCGGGGGTCGGACGGTTACGTCCCGTGAGACGTTGTTCCGCAGTGCGTCGGCGGGCTCTGGGCAGCAGCGGACCGGGAGCACGCCCGCGGGAGCAGGCGCCGGCGGCGGTTTCCGCCGGGAGCGGTCGGCCGCGCCGACGGCGGCTGCAGCCCCGAGACGGCGGTCCGGTCCGGCGCGCCATCCCCCAATCCGGCGGTCCACCGCGTCCCGTGAGCGTCGTGGACGGCCGGGACGCCCCGTCCAGGCCGGGCCGCAAGGCCCATAACTGCCATCTGAGCCGCGGGGCGGACGGGGTGTCACCCGTAGGGCCGTAGCGTAGCGGAGGACGTGCGCAGCACGTTGACACGCCGGCCGTCCCGCAGCTACGCGGTAGCGACCTCCGGACCGCTGCCGTGCGTCCTGCAGACATCAACGGCCTCCCGGATGCCGGCGCCCGGCTCCGCTTCGTGGCCGCCAAGGGGAAGCTGTCGCCGGTGGTCTAGCTCTAGCCCGGATTTCTCACCGGTGGTGAACAAGAGACTGCCCGTAATGGCGTAAAGTGTTGTTGTGGCAATAACTTCAAGCCATGCACGGAGGCAGCCCCTTGTCGACACAGTGTACGCGAAGTAAGCCACCAATCCAGCTGGAGTTTCCTCGGGTCGGTCGTCGTCGGCTGGTCGCCAGCTTCGAGGGCGGAACGATCACTTCCAATGCCGGGGCATTGCTGCTGCGGGCGGTTGAAAGGTGCACCGACGTGTGCCGACGCGCGGCGCAGTGCTTCCAGGACTACCGGGACCCAAGCTTGATCGAACACACGGTCGAGGACTTGGTGACCCAGCGTGTGATGGCCGTCGCGTTGGGCTACGAAGATCTGAACGACCATGACACCCTGCGGCGGGACCCGCTGTTGGCGGCTGTCGTGGGCAAGGCGGACCCGACGGGCGAGAACCGGGTGCGGCCGTCAGACCGGGGGGCCGCGCTGGCGGGGAAGAGCACGCTGAACCGGCTGGAACTGGTCGGGCCGAAGGACGCCGAGGCTGACCGGTACAAGAAGGTGACCTATGACGAAGCGGCGCTCGACGCCCTGCTGGTAGACGTGTTCATCGAGTCGCACCCGACGCCGCCGGCGCGCATCGTGCTGGATGTCGATGCGACGGACGATCCGCTGCACGGTCAGCAGGAAGGACGGTTCTTCCACGGGTACTACGGGAACTACTGCTATCTGCCTCTGTATATCTTCTGCGGGGCGCATGTGCTCTGCTCGCGGTTGCGGCCCTCGAACATCGACGGGGCGGCGGGCGTGGTGGACGAGTTGGCGCGGATTGTGGAGCGGGTGCGGCAGGCATGGCCGTCGGTCCCCATCGTGGTTCGGGGGGACTCGGGGTTCTGCCGAGACGAGCTGCTGAACTGGTGCGAAGAGCATGCGGTGGACTACGTCATCGGCTTGGCGAAGAACGTTCGGTTGAAGGAACAAATCGCGCCCGAACTGGCGCAGGCCCAGGCGCAGTGCGAGGAAACCGGGGTGGCCGCGCGGGTGTTTGCGGACTTCCGCTATCGCACGCGCAAGAGCTGGAGCCGGGAGCGCCGGGTGGTCGGCAAGGCCGAGCATCTGCCCGCGGGCGCCAATCCACGCTTCGTGGTGACATCGCTGCCGCCGGACACCTTGGCGGCGCAGGCGTTGTATGAGGATTTCTACTGTGCCCGCGGGGACATGGAGAACCGCATCAAGGAACAGCAACTGGCGCTGTTTGCCGACCGGACCAGCAGTGCGACGCTGCGCGCCAACCAACTGCGCCTGTACTGGGCCACGTTGGCCTATGTCCTGCTCCAGCAGCTCCGCGACCGGGGGCTGGCGGGCACCCGGCTCGCCCGCGCCCAATGCGATACGCTACGGCTGCGGCTGCTCAAGATCGGCGCCCACGTCCGCGTCACCGTGCGGTGCATCTGGGTGGCGCTGTCCGAGCTGGCGCCCGACGCCGATCTGTTCATCATGGCCGCTCAACGTTTGCGCTCGCCGCCCGACCCGGCCTGACGGTCGGCCAGGTGGCGGCATACGTTCACGACTGCAGGGGGACACGGGGTCCTTTCGCGTGTGGTGTGCTAACCGGGCCGATTTTGGCGCCACGCGCACGTCGTCGCCCACATCCAGACCACCGCCGGCGTCCGATATGGCCGCCCGGAACCCCAGCCGCGCCGCATCAGGCCCGATCTCGACGAGCTGTGAGAAATCCGGGCTAGCCGTCACGCCCGAAGCCCCTGGGCAGCTCGACAGCCTCCAGTACCGACAGGTCCAGATCGCAGACCTGCTCAAGCAACTCCGCGGTCGCGGACCCGGCGAGGGATTCCGGCAACGCGTCCCGCCACTCCCGGTACTGGTCCTGCAGCGCCAGGAGCGTCTGCACCGCGTCGTCCCACTGCTGTGGCCGCGGTCTCCGGTCCGCCGGCCGGCGGTACCGGATCCGGGACTCGCCGGCCTGCCGCCGCTCCCGGTAACGCGCCTGCCGCTCCGCGTTCGTCAACGCCACAAGGCTATTCTACACCGTTACGTAACGGATTCGGGGAAGGCGGTTCGGTACCCGGAACCGGCCGGACGTTCACGATGTCGCCCGTCGGCGGGCCCGGGGCAACAGCGGACCGGGAGCACGCCCGCGGGGGGCAGGCGCCGGCGGCGACTTCCGTGCCCCCGTCGCCGCTGTGCGGCGGGCCGACCCGCCGGACAACGGGCACGCCGGCCGAAGGGCGGCGTGCTGCGGCAGCGCCCCCGTTCACCCGTGCGGCGACCCGCCAGCCCCGGCTCCAGCGACACCGAGCTGCCGGGTCGACGCCACCCGTGGCGTGGTGTTCAGGCGGCGGGGTCGATGGAGGCAAACAGGCGGTCGCGGGCCTGGTTGAGGGCGCGTGCCGCGTCGTTGTCGCTCATCTCGGCGGCGACGGCGTCGAGCTGGTCGAAGGAGATTCCCGGCTTGAGGCAGGCGTCGGCGTCGGGCAACGACTTGAGCTTCTCGTAGGGGGTCATGACGTTGGCGTGGGGGTAGCGTTTGCGGACGCGGCCCTTGGCGTCGACCTCTTCGACGGGGAAGAGACAGGGGCGGTGGAAGTTCAGGTAGGGGGAGAGGACCTGCTGCGTGAAGGCGTTGACGCGTTCCGCGTACCGGTTGGGGATGTGGCCGTGGCCGAGGTGCTTGCGGATGACCGAGCCGTTCTTGGTCTCGACGAGAGCGTTGTCGTTGCTGCGTCGGGGCCGGGACTTGGTGAACTCGTCGATGTGGAGGCCTTGCAGCAGGGCGGCGACCTTGCGATTGATGAACTCCGAGCCGTTGTCGGCGTGGAATCCGCGGACGTTGAAGGGGAACGCCTGGAGCAGGGCTTCGAGGACGGGGGCGAGGCAGGGCGTCTCGATGCGCTCGAGCGAGCCGACGAACTGGAACTGGGTGACCTCATCGACGAGGTTGAGGTGGTAGAGGCCCTTGATGCCGTCGAGGTCGCCCTGGTGGACGGCATCGACCCGCAGGTAGCCGGGTTGTCCGAAGGGCTGGGGCCGGCGCCGCTCGCCGATGGCGATGTGCACGGGGCGGGTCGGCGCGGGCATCGTCCCGCGGCGGCGCTGATAGGTGGTCGAGCGGCGCAGGTTGTAGAGGTGTCCGTGGGAGATGGCGGCGAGGCGCTCGAAGCGGCGGTCGCCGAAGACGTGCAAGGCCCGGACACAGAGCTGGCGGGTGGCCGGCCCGGAGAGGGCGCCGTGGAGGGCATCGACTTCGGCGAGCAGCCCGATGTCGGCCTTGGTGTAGCGGCGGGGGAAGGGGCGCCGGGGGCCGCGGCGGTCGGTGAGGGTGCCCGTGGTCCGGTGCTGGTGCAGCAGGCGGGTGACCTGCGCGCGTGAGAGGCCGGCCACCTTGACCAGGAATCGGCGGAGCAGGCCCTTGTCCGCCTTCCCCCGGCGGGGGTAGTCGAACCGCTCCAGGGTCTCGGCCACGAACGCGTAGGCCTCGGCCCGGGTCTCCGGCCGCAGGTCGAGCGGTCGGCTGCCGGCGAGGAACTCCCGAACCTGGTCCAGGGTCTGCAGGCGATGGGTGTCGAGTCTCACGATCATCCTTCGATGATCCGCGACCCGGCCCCTTCAGGCTCATTTCACGTTGGAATCAATCCCCCCTTCAGGCTCACTTCTCATTGGACAAGACTGGGCGTTGACCCGCCGGGATTCGGGTTGGTAGGATCGTTTCGTACTTCCCGAGGCTCCTTTCAGGTCTGTGGCGGTATCGTCTAGGGGTTAGGATACGTGGTTCTCAGCCACGGGACCGGGGTTCGATTCCCCGTACCGCTACCAATTCGCCGTTCTACGTGAACCCGCGGTTCCGGCGCGGCATGGCGATCCACCGGATCCGCACGATCGACGCCCATGCCGCCGGTGAGCCGTTGCGGCTGGTGACCGACGGATTCCCCGCGCCGCCCGGCGCGTCGATGCTCGACAAGCGGGCCTGGGTCCGCAAGCACTGCGACCGGCTCCGCACGGCCCTGATGCACGAACCGCGCGGGCACGCCGACATGTACGGGGCGGTGCTGACCGAACCGTGCAGCAAGGCGGCGCATGCCGGAGTGCTGTTCATGCACAACGAGGGGTACAGCACGATGTGCGGCCACGGGGTCGTCGCCGTCTGCACGATCGCCCTCGAACGCGGGCTCATCGGCGTGCCCGGCGAGCCGCCGGTAGTCGTGCTGGAATCGCCGGCCGGCCTCGTTCATGCCCGCGCGGTTCGGGCCGCCCCGACCCGCGAGGACGCGTCGCCGTCCCGCGTGTCCGCGGTCGCGTTCGAGAACGTGCCGTCGTTCGTCTACCGGGCGGGACTGCCGGTCCGGGCGGGCGACCGCACGGTGTCCGTGGACGTGGCCTTCGGCGGCGCCTTCTACGCCATCGTGGACAGCGAGGCGGTCGGAATTCCGCTGCGCCGCGAATCGCTCGCGGTGCTGCGCCGAACCGGCATGGACATCGCGCGGGCGGTCGAGCGCATCTTGCGGGTGGCCCACCCGCTGAACCCCGGTCTCGATGGAATCTACGGGACGGTGTTCACGGGGATGGCCGAGGACGGCGCCGCGGACCTGCGAAACGTCACCATCTTCGCCGATCGGCAGGTGGACCGTTCCCCCTGCGGAACCGGCACCGCGGCGGTCATGGCGGTGCTCGATGCGATGGGGCTCCTGGACGCGCAGCGCCCGTTCGTGCACGAGAGCCTCGGCGGCACCCTGTTCCGCGGGCGCCTGCTGCGCCGTACGCGGGTCGGCGAGTACGAGGCGATCGTCCCGGAGATCGAAGGTTCGGCCTGGATCACCGGCGAGCACACCTTTCTGATCGACGACGCCGACCCCCTCCGGAACGGATTTCTGTTGTAGGGCGGAGGAGCTTGCCGCCCAACCAATCCTGCTGGTGGTGTGTCACTTGAACAAGTTGACAGTTGGAACCGCCGCGGGCAGCGGGACGGAAGCGTCCGTGTACTACGGCGCAGACTCTAGCGCGCCAGACCCCGGGCGGCGGCGAGAAAGCCGTCGAGCCGCCGCCGGTGCTCGTCCAGGATCGGGTGCGTCCAGGTGTCGGCGAGCATCCGGTACACGCACTGCTGATACCAGATCATCTCGTCGATGCCGGTCGTGAAGGCATCGATGAAAGCCGGGCCGCGGGTCTCGATACCGGCGACGAGGCTGGACAGGTTGTGGATCTTGTCGGCCGAGGCCACGGCGCGGGCGGCGTCGCGCGGGCAGGCCCGCAGATGCTCGATGTACGCCTCCTTGCGAGCCCGCCACGGCCGGGTCCGGGGCGACTCGGTGACGTCCTGCACGACCGACAGCACGTGGCTTCCGAAACGACGGCCGATGACGTCCGCACCGAGCGCCGTGTCTTCGAGCGTATCGTGCAGGATGGCGGCGATGACGGTGTCCTCCTCGAACCCGAACGCCTGCGCGATCAGGCCGACCGAGAGCACATGCGTCGCTTCGAAACCGCGTCCCGCCTTGCGGCGTGCGAGGCCGTGGGCCTCGAGCATCATGGTGATGGCCGACTCGATACGCGGTGAGTACATGCGAGCAGGTGCGGTGGAAACGGGTTGAGGGAGCCTGCGACGTAGCAGTTTCGCGCCAGCGAAACTGCTACGCGACCGTAAGGTCGCGCCAGGAGCCTGCGACGTAGCAGTTTCGCGCCAGCGAAACTTCCGACGCGACCGCAAGGTCGCGCCGCGACCGTCAGGTCGCGCTAGCGGCTCGGGGCGACGTAGCTCCTGCGGGCGCGGGCGGTCGTGCCGCGCCGCTGGACCCGGACATCGATCTCGTGCACCTGCCCGTCGCGGGTCGGCGGCACGAATCCCAGGACGTACTGGCTGTGGAGCTCCTGGGCGACCCGGGTGAACGTCGGCCCCAGATCGTCGGTATCCTCCAATTCGAAGTACCCGCCGCCGGTCTCTTCCGCGAATGTACGGAGGCGGCGGTCGGGCCGGCTGCGCACCCGCCGCACGCCGTTGAAGTAGTCGCTCTCGAGCCCGATGGTGTAGATCATCACCTCTTCGAGCTGGGCCATCTCCAGCGCTTCGCGCCAGCCGATCTCGTTCTGCGTGTCCTCGCCGTCGGTGAACACCAGCACCACCTTGCGGCCGTCGAGGCCGGTGAGCGCCTCGATGCTCGCCCCGATCGCGTCGTACAACCGCGTGGGATTGCCGAACTGCAGGCGGTCGAGCTGGCGAATCAGCGCGTCGCGGTCGCCGATGAAGTCCGACTCCGGCAGGATCTGGATCTTGTCGTTGAAGGCGCCGACCTTGGCCCGGTCGTCCGGAAGCATCCGGATGATGAACTGCTCGGCCCCGGCCATGAGCAGGTCGAGACTCGGCGTCATGCTGGCGCTCGTGTCCAGCATGATGACGACGGTGATCGGCCGCACTTCATTCTCGAAGAGCACGACTTCCTGAACGTTTCCCTCGTCGACGATGACGAAGTCCTCCTGGAGCAGATCGGGTACGAGGCGTCCGTTCCGGTCGGTCGCCGTGACGTAGAGGTCGACCAGCTCGGTGCCCGCACGGAAAACCGGAACGTCGCTCTGCTGCGCGGCCGCCGGCGCCGCGCCGAGGAGGGCCGTGAGAGCCAACGCCGACGAGATTCGTGCAACCATGGAGCGAGCTTACAACCTATCCGGGAATCGCACAATCCGGGGCGGCCGGCCGCGCGTCGGTCCCGGATCCTGCCCCGGGCTACCGTTGCGCCAGCTTCAGGCCGGGCACGTCGCTGAAGTCGTCGAGGTTCAGCGTCCAGAGCCACGCATCGTCGACGAGGGCGCAGGCGGCGATGGCCAGATCGAGCTCGCGACCGCGCGGACGGGGCATTCGCGCGTACAACGCGGCGGCCCGTGCGGCCGCCTCGCCGTCGAACGGCAACGCCTGCTCGCGCGGAAAGAGATCCTCCTGCACGCGGAGCTCGGTGAGCGTCCGTGGGCCGCGCAACCACTCGTACAGCACCATCGTCGAGAGACGCACTCGATGGCCTTCGTCGATCAGGGTGCGCAGGCGATCGAACGCGTCGCGCGGCCCGGTCAGCGCCCCCACCAGGGCCGACGTGTCAAGATGGATCGTCATGGACGGAACGGCGCAGCGATGACTCGCGGCGGGACCGGCGTATCTCCCGAAGCTCGGCCGCGACGCTCTCCCGGGAGCGCGTGACCGGCTCCTCGCGCAGGCGGTCGAGCACCTCGAGCATCCGCAGCCGCTCGGCCTCGCTCAACCGGTCGGTTCGCGCGTCGTACTCCGCGACCGCTTCGCGGACGACGTGGCTCCGCGGCTTGCCGAGACGCTCGGCCGTCCGGCGAATCCGGCGCACGGTTGCGTCATCGAGAGAGTAGGTCACCTTTACCATACGGCGGCAATACTACCATACGACCCGGCGCTCGGACCTCCGCGGGCCGGCGGGAGCCGGCGGCGGACGGCGTTCACTTCCGCTTTCCGCCGTGCGCGGAATCGGGGACGCCGGATTGACCGGGGCCGGTGGAGAGTGGACAATCCCCGCGCTCGGAGACGGCAAAAATGACCGACGGCACGACACGAGACAGGCCACCGGAAGGGTCGGACGGCGGGAAAGCCGGGCCCCGCGCCGGCGACGTCCGCACCATGCTCGACGCGCTGCTCGACGAGCGCATCCTGATCATGGACGGGGCGATGGGCACCATGATCCAGCGCCATGCCCTGAACGAGGCGGCCTTCCGCGGCGCCCGGTTCGCCGGGCACGGTCAGGACCTGCAGGGGAACAACGACCTGCTGGTGCTGACCCGGCCCGACGTCATCAGCGGCATCCACCACGCCTATCTGGAGGCGGGCAGCGACGTCATCGAGACCAATACGTTCAGCAGCACCGCCATCGCCCAGTCCGACTACGGGCTCGACTCGCTCGCCTACGAGATGAACGTCGAAGCGGCCCGTCTCGCCCGGGAGACGGCCGCCGACTGGACCCGGCGGACCCCGGACCGGCCGCGGTTCGTGGCGGGGGCCATCGGGCCGACCAACCGCACCCTCTCGATCTCGCCCGACGTGAACGACCCGGGCCTGCGGGCCAGCACGTTCGACGCCATGCGGGACGCCTATGCCGAGCAGGCGCGCGGCCTCCTCGACGGCGGCTGCGACCTGCTGCTGGTCGAGACGGTATTCGACACGCTGAACGCCAAGGCGGCCCTCGTCGCCATTCAGGACGTGTTCCACGCGCGCGGGGCGGCGGTGCCGCTGATGATCTCGGTGACCGTCACCGACCGCAGCGGCCGCACGCTGTCGGGGCAGACCATCGACGCCTTCTACGTGTCGATCCGGCATGCGAAGCCACTGAGCGTCGGCATCAACTGCGCGCTCGGCGCGCGCGACATGCGGCCGTATCTGGCCGAGCTGGCGGGCATCGCCGAATGCCGCGTCAGCTGCTATCCGAACGCCGGGCTGCCGAACGCCTTCGGCGAGTACGACGAGACGCCCGACGAAACCGCCGGGTTGCTGCGCGAGTTCGCGGCCAGCGGATTCGTCAACCTGCTCGGCGGCTGCTGCGGCACCACCCCGGACCACATCGCCGCGATCTTCCGCGCCGTCGACGGCGTGCCGCCGCGCGCGATCCCCGCCGGCAGCGCGGAGACCAGCCGCTTCAGCGGGCTCGAGACCCTCACCGTCCGGGACGACGGCACCTTCCTGACGGTGGGGGAACGCACCAACGTCACCGGGTCGGCCCGGTTCGCCGGCCTCGTCAAGTCCGACGACCTCGGCGCGGCCACCGACGTCGCCCTCGACCAGGTGCGCGGCGGGGCCAACCTGATCGACGTCAACATGGACGAGGCGCTGCTCGATTCCGAGCAGACGATGACCCGGTTCCTCAACCTCATCGCGACCGAGCCGGAGATCGCCCGTGTGCCGGTGATGATCGACAGCTCGAAATGGTCGGTCATCGAGGCGGGGCTGAAGTGCGTGCAGGGCAAGCCGGTCGTGAACTCGATCAGCCTGAAGGAGGGCGAGGCCGATTTTCTCGACAAGGCCCGGACGCTCAGGCGGTACGGCGCGGCGGCGGTGGTGATGGCGTTCGACGAGACCGGACAGGCCGATACGACCGGGCGCAAGGTGGAGATCTGCCGGCGGGCGTATCGGCTGCTCACCGAGCAGGCCGGGTTCGAACCGGGCGACATCGTCTTCGACCCGAACATCCTCGCGGTGGCGACCGGGCTCGAAGAGCACAACGACTATGCCGTCAACTTCATCGAGGCGACGCGGACGATCAAGCGGACCTGCCCCGGCGCCCTCGTCAGCGGCGGCGTCAGCAACCTCTCGTTCTCGTTCCGCGGCAACAACCCGGTGCGCGAGGCGATTCACTCGGCGTTCCTGTATCACGCCATCGCCGCGGGCATGGACATGGGCATCGTCAACGCCGGTCAGCTCGTGGTCTACGAGGACATCGAGCCGGATCTGCTGACCCGCGTCGAGGACATCATCTTCAACCGCCGCCCCGACGCCACCGAGCGGATGGTGCAGTTCGCCGAGACCGTCAAGGGAAGCGGGACGACCCGCAAGGAGGACCTGGCCTGGCGGCAGGGAACGGTGAACGCGCGGCTCTCGCACGCCCTCGTGCACGGCATCGCGGACCACGTCGAAGCCGACGCGGAAGAGGCGCGGCAGACGCTGCCCCGGCCCCTCGACGTCATCGAAGGGCCGTTGATGGACGGCATGAAGGTGGTCGGCGACCTGTTCGGCGCGGGCAAGATGTTTCTGCCGCAGGTGGTGAAGAGCGCGCGGGTCATGAAGAAGGCGGTCGCGTACCTCGAGCCGTTCATGGAACAGGAGCGGCTGGCGACCGGCGCGGCAATCGCCTCGAAGGGCAAGATCGTCATCGCCACCGTCAAGGGCGACGTCCACGACATCGGCAAGAACATCGTGGCGGTGGTGCTGCGGTGCAACGGCTACGAGGTCGTCGACCTCGGCGTCATGGTGCACTGCGACACCATCCTGCAGACCGCGGTCGACGAGAACGCCGACATCGTGGGCCTGAGCGGGCTCATCACGCCGTCGCTCGACGAGATGGTGTTCGTGGCAAAGGAGATGCAGCAGCGCCGGCTGGAACGGCCGTTGCTCATCGGCGGCGCGACCACCAGCCGCCAGCATACCGCGGTGAAGATCGCCCCCGCCTACGACCGGAGCACGGTGCACGTGGCCGATGCCTCGCGGGTGATCGACGTGGTGTCCGGCCTCCTCAATCCGGCCCGGCGGGCCGAGCTCGACCGCGCCAACCGGGCGGATCAGGCCACCCTGCGGGAGCAGTACGCGGCGCGCCGGGCCAAACCGCTACGTTCCTACACCGAGGCGCAGGCCGGCCGGTTCCGGGACGACTGGGCGGCGGCCGACCTGCCGGCGCCGGCGTTTCTCGGCCCACGCCGGCTCGACCCGATTCCCCTCGCCGACGTGACGCCGTTCATCGACTGGACGTTCTTCTTCGCGGCCTGGGAGATCAAGGGGCGCTTCCCCGCCGTGCTCGACCACCCGGCGTACGGCGAGCAGGCGAGAGCGCTGCATGCGGACGGCACCGCGCTCCTGCAGCGCGTGGTCGACGAGCGCCGCCTGACCATCCGCGCGGTGTACGGCTTCTGGCCGGCCCTGAGCGACGGCGACGACATCGTCCTCTTCGAGCCGGGGGCGACGGCGGACGGCGGCGCCGAGCGGCTGCGCCTTCCGATGCTGCGCCAGCAGGAGCCGCAGCCCAAGGACCGGCCGCACCGCTCGCTCGCCGACTTCGTGGCGCCGCAGGGCAGCGGGCGGCTCGACCACGTCGGGGCGTTCGCGGTCACCGCCGGCGTGGGCGCCGACGCCCTCGCGGCCGAGTACGAGCGTGACCACGACGACTACCACGCCATCATGGTCCAGGCCCTCGCCGACCGGCTGGCGGAGGCCGCGGCCGAGTATCTGCACGCCGAGGCCCGGCGCCAGTGGGGCTACGGCGCGGGCGAGCAGCTGACCCAAGACGATCTGCTGCGCGAGCGGTACCGCGGCATCCGTCCCGCCTTCGGGTATCCCGCGTGCCCGGACCACAGCGGGAAGTTCGCGCTGTGGGACCTCCTGCAGCCCGATTCGATCGGCATGGGTCTGACCGAGAGCGCGGCGATGACGCCCGCCGCCAGCGTCAGCGGCCTCTACCTCGCCCACCCCGAGGCGCACTATTTCTCGGTCGGACGCATCGGCGCCGACCAGCTCGAGCGGTACGCCCGCCGCAGAGGGATCGCGGTTGCCGAAGCCGAGCGCTGGCTGCGCCCGCTGCTGGCGTGATTGCGGGACGCGAGAGGAGACTACCGGCGTGGGCTCAGGATGACGCCCTGTCCCGTTCTTCCTGCCGTCCACGCAGGAACGCTACATCTCTGCCGAGGAACGCAACATCTCTGCCGAGCTTCCCAACCTCTTCGCCCAGCTTTCCGACCTCTCGAGAGACGCTTTCCAACTTGTCGTCCAGATGCTTGATGTTGGCGCCCATGGCGTCCAGTCTGGGGCTGATGAAGTCCTCGATCGACTTCTGGAGCTCGGTTCGGGAAGCACGCGCATCTTTCCGCGCTGCGAAGAAAACCCCTGCTACCGTCGCGCCAGCCGCTATGGCGGCTGCGACAGCCTGCATCCAGACTGCGTCCATGCAGGGAAGCGTATCAGCGACGATGCATGCTTCCCAATAAAATGTTAACCGACCTCGTGACCGGCCGCGCGGCCGGATCACGTGGCGCGCGGGTCCGGCAGGCGCCGGGACGAGGTCAACTCGTCCAGCTCGTCGAGCGAGCGCGGCCAGTCGCTGCCGAGCAGCCGCGACAGCGACCGGTCGGCGAGCAGCCGGCCGTTGGTCTGGCACCGCGGGCAGTAGTTGGCCTCGTTGCTGGCGTACATGATGCGCTGGACGGGCGACCCGCACGCCGGACAGGGCTCGCCGTAGCGGCCGTGCACCGCCATGCCGTCCCGGAACGCGGTGACCTTCTCCGGGAAACGGTTGCCAGTCTCCCGCCTCAGCCGTTCCGTCCACCCCGAGAGGGTCTCGCGGGCCGCCTCGAACAGCCGGTCGACCTCCGCATCGGTGAGCCGGCGGGTCCACTTCAGGGGCGACAGCCGGGCCGTGTGCAGGATCTCGTCGGAGTAGGCGTTGCCGATGCCCGAGAACAGCCTCGGGTCGGTCAGGGCCCGCTTGACGGTGTGGTTCTCCCGGGTCAGGGCCGCCCGGAAGGTCTCGGCGTCCGCCTCGAGCACTTCCAGACCGCCGGGATCGTGCCGGCGCAGCGCGGCGGCATCGGCGGCCACGTGGAGCGACGCGCGCTTCGTGCTCCCCTCTTCGGTGAACAGCACCGTGCCGCTCCCAAAGTCGAACGCGGCAAGCCCCCGGCGTCTCGGAATGGGGGCGCCGGCCGGCCGCCACCGGAGACGGCCCGCGATCATCAGGTGGATGACCAGCGAGAGGCCGCCGTCGAGGGTCATCACAATCCGTTTGCCGAGCCGGCCAACGGACCGCACCGGCCGGGACTCGGCCGCGCTGAGCGGCGGGGTCACCGAGCGCAGGACGAACGGGCTGCCGAGGCGGACCCGGCGCAACGGCTCGCCGACGATGCGGGTCCGGAGATGCTCCACGTACACCGTGACGTCAGGCAGCTCGGGCATCGGCGGAAGGCGGTCGGCCGCGGGTGTATGATCACGGGCCGCCGCCGATGGAATATCACATCAGACAGTACGGGCTGCAGCAGGGCGCGCTGGAGATTCAGTATATCGAGGAGTTCTTCGGAGAGTTCCCGCGCCGCAAGACCTCATCCGAGGTCGTGGCCCGGCTGCACAGCCGCGACCACCAGATCGTGATGGCGGAGGCGGCGCTGTCCGACGCCCCGGACACGGTGGTGCCGGTGGCGTTCAAGGTGTCTCACGAGCTGCGCCGTCACGAGACCGACCCCAGGCTCGCCGACCTCGTGGCCCGGCTGTCCGACTGCGTCCGCTTCGACGGCCGCAAGATCCTCTACAGCTGGATCGGAGGCACCCGCCGCGACTGGCGGGGCCAGGGGTTCTTTCGGGCGCTGACCGAGCAGCAGGAGTCGTGGGCCCTCGACAACGGTTTCGACGAGGTCGTCGTCAAGACGAAGAACCGCTTCTACGCCATGCGCAGCACCCTCGACCATCTGGAGTTCGACGTCATCAAGCTCGAGACCCATCCGGATGACCCCGGCGCGTCGAAGGTCTATCTGAGCAAGCGGCTCGGCCGCGAGGTCGTCGACCGGCACCGCAGCACCCGGGCGGTCGTCGACGTCGGCTGAGACATTGCGTCCTGCTTCAGCTTTGGCGACACCGCGAGGGGTGCGGGCGGTGAACAGCGCCGGCAACCGACCGGCGGCGGCGATCATCAAGAACGGACGCTCTGTCTGCCGCTCGCTACGGCGACCGCGGCTGCGTGGTGAGGACGACGAACCCTTCGCGTGACGCAGCAGCGGTCAAACGCGCATCGAAGCAGACGAAGCCCAGGCTCGCCGGGTCGCCGTCGGCGGCTGCAATCGCCGCCGCGAGCTGGAGGCTGTCCGCGGCGGGCAAGGGATGGACGCGAAGCAACCGTTGGGCCGTCCGCTTGATCAGTGCGCTCGGTTGAACCTCGTACCAGACTCGCTCGAGCACCGCGATACGGTCGAGGGCCTGATCGACCTCCTCGGCCGCAAGACTCCTGTCGCGCTCCCGGCGCGCGACAGCGGAGACGTACTCGACAGACGCACCCCACCAGACCGCCATCCGGTCGTCGGCTTCAAGCCTCCGAACGGCGAACGAACGGCGTGGATCGTCGAGCGCAAGGGCCAGCAGCGCGGACGTGTCCCAGAACGTCATCGGCCGCTACGGCGTTCTTCCAGCAACGCGTCCAGGACCGCCGCGCCCGACCTCGAGGGTTGCCCCAGAACCGCCAGCGGACTCCCCGGCCGCTGGCGCACCACGACGCCCGCCGACTCGAGTCGCGCCAGCCTTGCGTCCACGTCGCCTTCGTCGCGCACGTGATTCACCGGCACGATGCACGCAACCGGTGTCCGCCGATCCAGGACGAGGACAGACTCACCGGTCCGGACGCGGCGCAGGAAGGCGCTCAAACCGTTCTTCACCTCGGAAATCGTTGCCCGGACCATTTGTTGACCCTCCGTGCCGACTACGAGGCCATGTTAGCCTGGACCAGATGGCCAATCAAGCCATCATACCAGGGGATCTGTCCCGGCCGGACCCGCGCACCCTGGCGTCCCCGCCGGCTGTCAATCCTCCTTCAAGGCGACCAGCGGATCGATCCGGGCGGCGCGGCGCGCCGGGACGATCGTAGCGACCAGGGTGGCTGCGAGGACGACGCCGGCGACTCCCGCGAACGTCAACGGGTCGTAGGGGCTGACCCCGTACAACAGGCTCGAGAGCCCGCGCCCGGTCGCCGCCGCGGCGGCCAGCCCCGCCACAACACCTGCAGCCCCGCCCAGGCCGCGAAGAGGCCGGTCGCCAGTCCCCCGCCGGCGATGACCAGGCCTTCGACGATCGCGGCGCGGCAGATGCGTCCCGCGCCGGCTCCCAGCGCGCTCCGCACGGCGAACTCGCGGCCGCGCGCGATGGAACGACCGAGCATGAGCGTGATCGTGTTCGCGCAGGCCACCACCAGCACGAGGAGCGCCGCCGCCAGCGAGGCCAGGACGGCCGGGCGGGCGTCGTCGCGCAGGAGCCCCTCGAGCGCAACGACCGAGGCGCTCCACTCGGCGCTTCTGACCTCCCGGGCGACCCGGGTGGCGTCCTCGCGCGCCTGGGCCAGCGTCGACCCGGGCCTGAGCCTTCCCACCAGATCGAGGCCCGAGCCCATTTCGGCTCCGCCCGCGGGCAGGGCGATCCAGGCATCGACGTCCGCGGTGGGGAAGGCGAATGCCGCGGGCATCACGCCGGCCACGTCGTAGCGATCATCCCCGATCGTGATCGCGCGGCCGACCGCCGGAGCCCCCGAGACCGTATCGAAGGCGCTGGCGAGGCGGGCGCTGATGACGACGCGCGGGGCGCCGGCGGCGAGCGGGGGTGCGATGCCCTCCGCAGCCGGCAGGCCGAGCACCGCGAAGAAGTCGCGCGTCACGTTCGCCGCCGCGATCACGCGGGGGGGACCGGCGCCCCGAAGGCTGCGCTCGCGCAGCTCGTAGCCGGCCAGGTCGACGGTCCGGAGCCGCTCGGCCCATTCGGCGAACCGGCTGCTTGCGATTCCACCGCCGTCGCCGTCCTCGAAGCGCGCGGTGATCCGCACGAGTCCGTCAGGGTCCGGAAACGGCAGCGGCCGCCACAGGATGCCGTAGGCCACGGCGAACACCGCAGCGTTGAGTCCCAGCCCGAGGGCGAGCGTGACGATCGCCGCGGCCGTGAAGCCGGGCTGCCGCGCCAGCGCCCGGACCGCTTGTCGGACGTCGTACAGCACGCTCATGCAGGGTTGCCTCGGTCGGGCCCTCCGGGCGTCACGCCAACATGCTATCGCGGTCCCGCCGCAATTCACTGAGGGTAGAGAACCAGATCCCTGCGCGGGTGGTATGCTGTTCGCGTCACGGGCGGCAGCCGGTCGCGTCATCAGAGCGCCTGCGGCGCATGGAGCGGCCCGTGTTTCTCGACCAGCGACAATCCGGCGTGCCCGCCCCGGCCGGTTGCCGAAACCGATCCGGTCGTCGGGACGCGAGACGTCGGACGCCGCGGGGGCGGCGCACCGACCCGTGGCGCATCGATTGACGAGTCCTTCCCGCCTCGCCCTGGTTGCCGCGTTCGCCGCGGTCTACATCATCTGGGGGTCGACCTACCTCGCCATTCGCTGGGGCGTGGCCGAGATTCCGCCGTTCCTGATGGCCGGCGTGCGCTTCGGCGGCGCCGGGCTCGCGTTCATCGCCTGGGCCGCATACCGGGGGGCGGGGCGTCCGACCGCCCGCGACTGGATGATGACCGGCCTCGTCGGACTGCTGATGGCGGCCGGCGGGAACGGGCTGGTCACTTGGGCGCTGCAACGCGTGCCGTCCGGCCTCGGCGCCCTCCTCGTCTCCATGGTGCCGTTCTGGGTGGCGCTCGCCGACTGGTGGCGGCCCGGCGGCGACCGTCCTCCCGGCCGCGTGATTCTGGGGCTGGTGCTGGGGTTCGCAGGGGTCGCGCTGCTCGTCAACCCGGCCGGGGAGGCGGGGACGCGCGTCCTCGACCCGATCGGCGCCGGCACCATCGTCGTGGCCAGCCTGTTGTGGGCCTCGGGTTCCGTCTGCTCGCGCTATGTCCCCCAGCCGCGGTCGCAGGCGCTGTCGTCGGGCATGCAGATGCTCGGCGGCGGCATGGTCCTGCTGGCGCTGTCGGTGGTCATCGGCGAGCCGAGGGGGCTGGATTGGGGCGCGGTATCCCCCGCCGCCTACGGGGCCTGGGCCTACGTCGCGGTCCTCGGGTCGGTGGCCTACGGGTGCTACCTCTGGCTGCTGAAGGCATCGATCCCGGCCAAGGCCGCCACCTACGCCTACGTGAACCCGATCATCGCGCTGGTGCTGGGGTACTTCCTGGCCGGCGAGGCGCTGTCCGCCTGGTCGCTGGGGTGCTCGGCCGTCGTGGTCGTCGGGGTGCTGCTGGTGGTATCGAAGTAGCGCCCGGGGCTGTCGCGCTGCCGGACCGGCCAGACGGAAACGCGGCCGTCGCGGCGACGGCGGCGGAGCCACGACCGCGGGGCGGGCAGTCGACGAGATGGGCGTTCACCAACCCGGCGCCGCATGAACGCATGGCACCGGCCGGGCAGATGCGGAGCCGTCAGGGCGACGGCGGCGCAGCCAGCGCTGCGTGGCGAAAGCAGTCCACCAGGTGGTCGTTCACGAGGCCCGTCGCCTGCATGAACGCATAGCAGATGGTGGGACCGACGAAGCGGAATCCCCGGTGTTTCAGGTCCCGGCTCATCGAACGCGACTCGGACGTTTCGGCGGGAACCTCGGCCAGATCTCTCCACGGGTTCTGCCGCGGGCGTCCGTCCACGAACTGCCAGACGTAGCGGTCGAAGCTGCCGTGCTCGTCCTGTATCCGCAGAAACGCCTGTGCGTTGCCGACGGCCGATTCGATCTTGCGCCGATTGCGGACGATGGCGGGGTTCTCGACGAGCGCCGCCACCCGCCGGTCGTCGTAGCGGGCCACCGCGGCCGGGTCGAACCCGTCGAACGCGTCCCGATAGCCCTGCCGCTTGCGCAGAATCGTGATCCAGGCGAGACCGGCCTGGGCCCCCTCCAGAACCAGCATCTCGAAGAAGTGCCGGTCGTCGTGGACCGGGGCGCCCCACTCCTCGTCGTGATACTGCCGGTAGAGCGGATCGGGACCGGCCCAGGGACAGCGGGTGGTCATTGGGCGTTCGCGAGGCGGTCGCGGGCCTGCTCGATGTCGCGGTGGAAGACGAACAGGGCGTCGGCGGTCTCCTGCTCATCGGTGAAGTTGTAGGTGCGCCCGCCGCGGCGCTCCACGGTCAGAGTGTGCTCGAGATAGTCGACGGCATGCTGCTCGAGCTCGGCGAACGGAATCGAGAACGCATCGTCCCCGTCGGTCTCGTAGTGGATGCCCGCGAGGTCGGCGCGCAGAACCCCGTTGCACGAACCGAATCGATGCCGGTGGACAACCGCGACCCGCGCGTCGAGCCGGACTTCACGGAACCGCACATCGACAGAGACCGGGTCGTCGCCGATCTCGATATCCCGGGCGAAACCGTCGTATCCCTCCGCCGACACGTTGAGCCGGTGGGCCCCCGGCTCCAGCTCGACCGCCTCGAACGGCGTCGTCCCCAGGAACTGCCGATCCAGGAAGACCGACGCCCCGGGCACGTCGCTCGACACCCGGAGCAGCGGTTCGAGCCTCGATGCCGGCGGCGGGGCCGGCTCGGGTTCCGGTTCGGGCTCGGGTTCCGGCTCGGGCGCGCTGACCGCGGGCTCCGGTTCGGGCGCCGGCGCGCGCGCGGCCCGTCGCGGGGGCGGGTCGGCCGCGGTGGTGACGGGGTCGCCCTCCCCGAACGACGGCAGCCAGTCGGGGGGCGACGTCCAGAGATAGTAGCCGGCGGCGATCGCGATCAGACAAATCACCAGGAAGCGCCCCTTGCGGAAGGGCGCCTCGGTCTCCGGTTCGTGCAGCAGCGACATCCGATCGATCGTATCCGAGGCAACCCGAAAATGTTACCCGCAGCCTTGTCCAATGAGAAGTGAGCCTGAAGGGAGGATTGATTCCAACGTGAGATGAGCCTGAAGGGAGCTGGGTCCCGGATCATCGGAGGATGATCGTGAAGCTCGACACCCAGCGCCTGCAGACCCTGGACCAGGTTCGGGAGTTCCTTGCCGGCAGCCGACCGCTCGACCTGCAGCCGCAGACCCGGGCCGAGGCCTACGCGTTCGTGGCCGAGACCCTGCAACGGTTCGACTACCCCCGCCAAGGGAAGGCCGACAAAGGCCTGATCCGCCGCTTCCTGGTCAAGGTGACCGGCTTCTCACGAGCGCAGGTCACCCGCCTGCTGCACCGGCACCGGACCACAGGCGCCATCACCGACCGCCGCCGCCCCCGGCGCCCCTTCCCACGCCGCTACACCAAGGCCGACATCGGGCTGCTTGCCGAAGTCGATGCCCTCCACGGCACCCTCTCCGGTCCGGCCACCCGCAAGCTCTGCGTCCGGGCCTTGCACCTGTTCGGCGACCGCCGCTTCGAGCGCCTTGCCGCCATCTCCAACGGACACCTCTACAACCTGCGCCACTCGACCACCTATCAACGCCGCCGCGGGACGATGCCCGCGCCGACCCGCCCCGTGCACATCGCCATCGGCGAGCGGCGCCGGCCCCAGCCCTTCGGGCAACCCGGCTACCTGCGGGTCGATTCGGTCCACCAAGGAGACCTCGACGGCATCAAGGGCCTTTATCACCTCAACCTCGTCGACGAGGTCACCCAGTTCCAGTTCGTCGGCTCGGTCGAGCGCATCGACACGTCCTGTCTCGCCCCCGTCCTCGAAGCCCTGCTCCGGGCGTTCCCCTTCAACGTCCGCGGATTCCACACCGACAACGGTTCGGAGTTCATCAACCGCAAAATCGCCGCCTTGCTGCAAGCCCTCCACATCGACGAGTTCACCAAGTCCCGCCCCCGCCGCAGCAACGACAACGCCCTCGTCGAGAGCAAGAACGGCTCGGTCATCCGCAAGCACCTCGGATACGGCCACATCCCCAGCCGGTACGCTGAACGCGTCAACGCCTTCACCCAGCAGAGCCTCTCCCCCTACCTCAACTTCCACCGCCCCTGTCTCTTTCCCGTCGAAGAGGTCGACGCCAAGGGCCGCGTCCGAAAACGCTACCCTTACGCCAACGTCATGACCCCCTACGAGAAGCTCAAGTCGTTGCCCAACGCCGCCGCCTGCCTCAAGCCGGGGACCGCCTTCGACGAGCTCGACGCCATCGCCGCCGCCCTGAGCGACAACGAGGCGGCACGCGCCCTCAACCAAGCCCGCGACCGCCTGTTTGCCGCCATCGACCCCGCCGCCTGAAACACCACGCGACGGGCGGCGTTGACCCGCAGCCCGGTGTCGCTGGAGCTTGGCCACCGGGTCGCCGCCGCGGCGGGCGGAGGGTCGGGCGGAGGCCGCCCGGGTGGGCCGGGGTGTCAACGCGCTGCCCGCGTCCTTCCGCCGCGCTCCGGCCGTGCGGGTGACATCAGCCCTCCCGCCGCTCCAAATGGGAGTGATGGGCTTGGTGGCCCGGTCTGGACAGCACGTCCCGGCCGTCCACTACTACGGGGTGCCCAGGAAGGGCGGCCAGCGGTACTCGACCAGGCGGGCGCCTGACCGGAACCGCCGCCGACGCCCCCGCGCCGGCCGGGGACACCGGGTACCGCGGGCGGTCCAGAGGGTTGACCTCGATGTGCGTCGTCCCGGCCGGGCGAAGAGGGGCCACTGACCGTGCCGTCGGAACGCGCGGCGCGATCTCCCGACGGCGCAGGACCTGGACCGCGACACAAGACCAGGGACGGGGCGGTCACCAGGGCCCGATAGGCACAACCGGGGGGCATCACCCCTCGGCTGACTCCGCCCCCTGCACCACCCCGACCTCACCGTGGCCCGGGCCAGCGCCGGGGGCCATGGACGCCGCCGCTCCCATGGACGCAAAGAACGCGCCCACAGGCAGCTTGCAAAACCGCCAAGAACGCGGTTTCGCACAGCGCCCACAGCCCATCCTCTTCCCCTTTCATCAAGATCCAAAGAGAAGACTCCGTGCTCTGCAGCAATCCTCGAAGCGCGCACCCGACCATGACCGAAGCTCGCGCCACAACCCTCGTCGCCGCCATGACAGATAATGTCGGTCAGCGTGCGCCGGCTCTCCGTAGCCCGCGCCAGGATCCCTGTTTCGATTCGCTGATTCGGTCGCCCGTCACCTCGGCTCACGTGCCGCCGCTTCAGGCTCATCTCTGGATTGGAACGGACTCCCGCCGGCAGGCGGGCACCGACCACCGCGCTGCGGAAATCCGGCGCGAAGAAGGCAGGTGGTTTACCGGAAGGCGTTTCGGCGGCAAAATTCGGGGGACCGAACCGAGTGCAATCCGGATGACGTGGGGAGATGGAACGTGAGACGACCGATCCTGACGGTGGGGCTGCTCGTGCTGGCGGGAACGGGCCTGCCGGCCGGTGCCGTCGAAGCGCAGCCCGCGCAAGAGCTGTTCGTGACTCCGCTGAGCCTCGACGAGATGCGGGACAAGCAGGCGGTGGTCGAGACGACGGCGGGAACGTTCGTCATCGATCTGCTGCCCGAGGCGGCCCCCAACCACGTCGGGCTGTTCCTGCAGTCGGTCGACGAAGGGACCTATGACGGCACCGCCTTCCACGGGATGGTGGCGCGCGGCATCATCCAGGGCGGCGACCCGTTCAGCGCGGACCCCGCCCGCCGCGACGAGTACGGCCGGGGCGGCCTCGGCCTCGTCGCGTCCGAGCCCAGCGACGAGCGGCACACGCCGGGCACGGTGTCCGCGGTGGGGGTGCCGGGCAATCCCGCCAGTGAGGGGCTGCAGTTCCTGATCTGCGTCGTGGCCCAGCCCGGCCTCGACGGCGGCCACACCATCTGGGGACGGGTGGCGGAGGGGCTGCCGGTGGTGACCCGCATCTCCGAGACGCCGGTCGACGCCCAGGGCAAGGCAACGGAGCGGATCGAGATCGTGTCGGTGTCCATCCGCGACTGGCAGCCGCCGCCGCCGCCGCCGTTCACGACCGAGACCGTCGACGAGCTGGCCGCGTACCGCGCGGTGATCGAAACCAGCGCCGGGCCGATCACCCTCGAGATGTTCCCGGACCGCGCGCCCGGCCACGTCCGGAACTTCCTGCGGCTCGCCCAGGCCGAGCTCTACGACGGCATGGCGTTCCACCGGGTCGCCCGCGGGTTCGTCATCCAGACCGGCTTCTTGCCGAGCCGCAGCACCCCCCTGACCGAGGAGCAGCGCAGCCTGATCGCCAACCTCGAGCCGGAGTTCAGCGACACGCCGCACGTGAAGGGCATCGTGTCGATGGCGCGCGGCGACGACCCTGCGAGCGCCGACACGTCGTTCTTCATCGTGACCGCCCGCGCCGGCGCGCTCGACGGCGTCTATACGGTCTTCGGGCGGGTCGTGGACGGCATCGACGCGGTCGATCGGATCGAGGCGATGCCCGTAGACGGCGAGACCCCGCTCCAGCGCATCGACCTGACGCGCGTGCGGCTCGAGCAGGTCGAGCAACCCTGATCGTCGGGCCACGCCCGACGAAGGTTCGCGCAACCCAGGCGCGGGATCGGGCGCCAGCCGAACCGAGGGCAACCAGGGCCGAACGGCTGCACGCGGCTGTCCGCGCGCGGGCAAGGCCCCGCACGATCACACGCCCGGCTCGACCTCCCCGCGCTCCAGCAGGGTCGTGGTGATGCGGGCGTAGTGGTCGACCGCGGCCCGCAGCTCGTCGACCCGTACGTACTCGTCGGCGGTATGCGCCAGCAGCACCGAGCCCGGTCCGAAGAGGAGCGGCCGGCCCCAGGCGGAGAGGAACGGGATGTCGGTGGTGAACCGGAAGGCCGCGGTGTCGAACCCCGGCACCGTGACCAGCTCGACCGGCGGCACCTCCGCGACATCCTCCATGTCCACCCATTCCGCCAGCGGGGCGAGAGCCGCCCGCACCTCCTCCGCCGGACCGACGGTGCGGAAATTCACCTCCGCGCTCGCCTCGGGCGGCACGACGTTCGGGGCGATCCCGCCGTCGAGCAGGGTCACCACATAGCTCGTGTCGCCGAGCGCCGGACTGGCCGGCAGAGGGAGCGTCCGAAGCGCCACCAGGGCGTCGACGAGCTTCTCGATCGCCGACACGCCTTCCTCCGGGTGCGAGGAGTGGGCGGTCCGGCCGCGGGCGCGGAGCCGCACCCGACAGACCCCGCGGGTCGCGATGCCGAGGCGGCTGTCGGTGGGCTCGCCATTGAGGAGGTAGCGCGAGCCGCGCGGCGTGCGGTTCGCGGCGTGCGCGCCGTGGCTGCCCCGTTCCTCGCCGACCACCAGCAACAGGCCGACCCGGGTCTCCCCGGCCGCCCGCAGCCGTTCGAGCGCCCCGACCTGCGCGGCCGCGATGCCCTTCGCGTCGCAGGCGCCCCGCCCGTAGAGCCGGCCATCTTCCTCGCGGCTCGGAAAGTGGGGCGGCACGCAGTCGAGATGGGTCGACAGCACCACGTCCGGCGGCCCGAAAGCGACGTAGAGGTTGATACGGTCCCCCTCGACCGGCTGCTCCTCGACGTCGTACCCTCGGTCCCGCAACCACCCCGCCAGCCACCGGGCCACCGGCCCCTCCCGCCCGGTCGTCGAGTCGATGTCGATGAGCGACCGGGCCAGGTCGACCACGTCGAAGGAAGGCAGTGCTCCGGCGCCGTCGGACGTCATCCGTCTGCTCCGGGTTGGGCGTTCATGACTCGATTCACAGTTCGGGCAACCTGTGGACGATGCGGTACGCTCCGCACCCCCATAACCGTACCACCGTCCCCGCGCCGACGGTCAGTGGTCGACCGGACGCCGCTTGTTGCACGGAACGCGATCGTTCAATCCGCTGTCGACCCGGCATCGAATCGGACCTGAAGCTCCTCAAAATGGATGCTCGGTTTCAACTTGGCCCTGTCGATGGCCATCGCGGCGTTGCTGCGCGCCCTGGCGACATGACGTCCCCGGTCCTGCATTCACACCTCGGATTCGGAAACCGCTGCGAACACGCTCGTTGATTTGCCACCGGGTTCGATGCGGAATCCGGTGAGCGACAGCCCTCGGCCTGCTCGCGCCTGAGGTAAGGAAAGACGACATGACTCTCGATCAGGCGGTGTGGGTAGATCCGGACCGCATGAGCGGCGCGCCGTGCTTCCGCGGCAGCCGGCTTCCGGTGCAGCAGCTCTTCGACTGGCTTGCAGACGGTGTATCGCTCGATGAGTTCGTCGAGGACTTCCGCATCGATCGGCGGGCCGCCGAAACCGAGCTGCGTGCGGCCGGCGTTGACTTCTGCGACAGAAGGGCGGCGCTTTTGGCCGAGCAGACACCGCGGGCATGAAGATTCTGCTCGATGTGGGGATTTCGCGCGCCCGACCCTACCGCAGCCAGGCTTCCAGCTCGGCGCCGGCGTCGGTCTTCTCGTCGCGGTACTTGACGATGACCGGCGTCGCCAGCGCGAGCCCCCACTCGCGGCCGGCCTCGGCGGTGACGGCGCGGGCGCCCGGCACGACCACCGCGCCCTCGGGGATGACCACGGGGGCACCGTCGGCGGGGCGAATCACCCGGCGGCGCGGGAGGTCGTAGACCGGGGTCGACCCGGTCAGCACGGTGCCCGCCCCGATGACGGCGCGCGACTTCACGACGGTGCCCTCGTAGACGCCGGTGCTGCCGCCGACGAGGACGTCGTCCTCGATGATGACGGGCATGGCCCCGATCGGCTCGAGGACGCCGCCGATCTGGGCGCCGGCGCTGACGTGCACCCGCTCGCCGATCTGGGCGCACGACCCCACGAGGGCGTGCGAGTCGACGAGGGTCCCGGCCCCGACGTAGGCCCCGATGTTGATGAACATCGGCGGCATGCAGATGACCCCGGCCCCCACGAAGGCCCCGTCGCGAACGGACGATCCGCCAGGCACCAGCCTGACCCGCGACGCAGCGTCGAGCCGCTTGAGGGGCAGGGTGTCCTTGTCGAGGAACGGGACTCCGGGATCGGAACCGGGGAACGCGGCGATCCCGCCGCAGCGAAAGCCGACGAGGATGCCCTGCTTGACCCAGCCGTGCACGCGCCAGCCGGCCGGCGCATCGGGGTCGGGGGTGGCGGCCCGGACCCGACCGGCGGAGAGCGCCTCCCGCAGGGTCGCGAACGCGGCTCGCGCCTCGTCCCGGTCGGCGGCGCCGCCGGCCGCATGCAGTCGTTCGATGATCGCCTGGAGTGAATCCGTATCCGTCGTCACTGTCGATGGTCTCCGTGTCCGGTCGCGGCGCCAATCAGCCCGTGTTCGCTCGGCGGCACCCGACGGCGATGCATCCTGGGGGGGGTGGCGTCGCTCATGGTTGCGGGTCCGACCGGGACCTCGGCGTGCCCTGTCACGCGGGCGCCCCGCCGGTCTCGGCGCCTCGCGGGGCGGCGGCTCCCACGCCCAGCTCCTCGAGCACCCGCACGATCTTCTCGACCGAGGCCGGTTGCGGGGGCGCCATGGGCAGCCGGTAGTGCAAATCGAGGAGCCCCAGATGGGCCATCGCCGCCTTGACCGGGATCGGGTTGGACTCGACGAAGTTGACCTGCATCAGCGGGAGGAGCCGCGTGTGGAGCCGCCGGGCGGCCGCGAAGTCGCCGGCCCGCGCCGCAGCGACGAGCCTGGCCATCTCGGCCGGGACCTCGTTCGACGCGACGGAGACGACTCCGGCGCCCCCCACCGCCATCAGGGGGACCGTGAACAGGTCGTCGCCCGACAGCACGTTGAAACCGTCGGGGACCGCGCGGCAGACCTCGCACATCTGGCCCATGTTCGCCGAGGCTTCCTTCACCCCCACGACGTTGGGCAGCTCCGCGAGACGGCAGACGGTGGCGGGGTCGACGTTGCACCCGGTCCGGCCCGGCACGTTGTAGACGACGATGGGCAGCCGCACGCCGTCGGCGATCGCCCCGTAGTGCCGGTACAGCCCCTCAGCGGTAGGCCGGTTGTAGTACGGCGTCACCGACAGAATGCCGTCGGCCCCCGCGCGTTCCATCTCCCGCGCCTGCTCGACGACGGCGCGGGTGTCGTAGCCGCCGGCCCCGGCCAGCACCGGCACTCGGCCCGCCGCGGTCTCGACCACCAGCTCGACCACGCGCCGGTGCTCGGCCGCCGAGAGCGTCGGGCTCTCGCCGGTCGTGCCGCACGGCACCAGGAAGTGGACTCCGCCCTCTATCTGCCGGGCGGCCAGCGCACGCACCCGGGGCTCGTCGACGGCGCCGCTCGCCGTGAACGGCGTCACCAGCGCGGTGCCGCAACCGGACCAGTCGCGTCTCATCCCTGCAGTCCCAGCACGTCGCGCATCGAGAACCAGCCCTTCCGGCCCTGCACCCAGCGGGCGGCTTCGAGGGCGCCGCGGGCGAACGTGTTGCGATCCCGGGTGGTGTGCGTCAACGCGATCGACTCGACGGGGCCGTCGAACGCGACCGTGTGGGTGCCCGGCGCCGAACCCGCGCGGCTCGAAGCCATGTCGATTCGGTCGGGATATCCGCGGCGGGTCATCGTGTTCCGCATGACCAGCGCGGTGCCGGACGGGGCATCGATCTTGGCCGCGTGGTGGAGCTCGTGAATATAGGCCCCGAACTCCGGCCGGGCCGCGAACAGCTCGGCCGCCCGTTCGGTCAACGCCAGGAACAGGTTGACCCCGAGAGAGAAGTTCGCGGCGGCGACGACGCCGATCCCGGCGTCGGCCGCGATCTTCCGCATCGCCGGCTCGTGGGTCTCCCAGCCGGTGGTGCCGACCACCAGATTCACCCCGTGACTCGCGAGACGCGGGAGATTCTCGGCCACCGCATCGGGAATCGAGAAGTCGATGGCGACGTCGACGCCGTCCACCGCGGCGGCGGTGATACCGCTGCCGCCAGGGTTGTTGTCGATGTCGAGCCGCCCCGCCACCGCGCACCCGTACGATGCGCTCAACTCGTCGACCAGTTTGCCCATCCGGCCGTACCCGATCAGCAGGAGGCGCATGGGTCTACTCTCCAGCGGCGGCCCCGTGCGATCCGCGGATGACCTTCCGGATGATCGTCACCGCCTTCGTGGCGTCCGACTCGCTGTCGAACGTGAGGGTCGACGAGAACCGGCGATCGACCACCCCGGCCTCGTAGTCGCGAACGCCGATGCCCGCCCACGCCACCGCATTCGCGACTTCGTAGGCGAACCCCGGGCGGTTGTCGCCCTGCAGCAGCACCGCGGTCGCCGGCGTCTGGCTGAACCCGGCGGCGCGGGCCACCATCGCCACCCGCTGTCCCTCGCCGGCGTAGACCTCGACGATGTTCCGCTTCGTCCGGCCGGGTACGGCCCGAACCCGGATCACCTTCAGGTCGGCCCCGTGCTGGGCCAACGGTTCGAGCGCCGCCGCCAACGCGCCGGACCGGCGGGACACCTCGGTGCGCCAGAGCTTGATTTTTTTGACCTTGATATCCATGTACATAGATGCAGTATGCCGGACGACGTCCGCGCCCCGGCCGCCGCAATTATAATCCCCGGGGCGTTTCGGGGAATGATCGGGCGGAAACGCGAGACGCCGCGGGACCGATTCCGCCCCGGAGCGCGACGGCGCGACATGACTGAGCTACCGAACCGGATGCGAGTGATCGAGATAACGGAGCCGGGCGAGCCCGAGGTGCTGGCCATCGGTGACCGGGCGGTGCCGGCGGTCGGCGCGAACGACGTGCTCGTGCGGGTGGCGGCGGCCGGGGTGAACCGGGCGGACACCATGCAGCGCCGCGGGAACTACCCGCCGCCCCCGGGCGCATCGGACGTGTTGGGACTGGAGGTATCGGGCACCGTGGCCGCGGTCGGGAACACCGTGTCCGGGTGGGCCGTCGGCGACCCGGTCTGCGCGTTGCTGGCGGGCGGGGGGTACGCGGAGTACTGCGCCGCACCCGCGCCGCAGTGCCTGCCGGTGCCGGCCGGGGTCGACCTCGTGGACGCCGCGGCGTTGCCCGAGGTGGCGCTGACGGTCTGGACCAACGTCTTCGATCGCGCCGCGCTCCAACCGGGCGAGGCGCTGCTGGTGCACGGCGGTTCGAGCGGCATCGGCACCATGGCGATACAGCTCGCGGCCGCGTTCGGGTCCCCGGTCTTCGCGACCGCGGGGTCGGCGGACAAATGCGCCGCGTGCACCGCCCTCGGCGCCGAGGCGGCGGTGAACTACCGGGAGACCGACTTCGTCGAGGCGGTTCGCGCGGCGACGGGCGGCCGCGGCGTCGACGTCATTCTCGACATGGTCGGGCAGCAGTACCTGCAACGGAATCTCGAGCTGCTGAAGCCGGAGGGCCGTCTGGTCATCATCGCGCTGATGAGCGGAGCGGCGGCCGAGGTCAACCTGGCCACGCTCATGACCCGGCGGCTGACAGTCACCGGCTCGACCCTGCGGGCCCGCAGCGTCGAGCAGAAGGGCGCGGTCGCCGCGGCGGTCCGCGAGCGGGTATGGCCGCTCGTCGAGGCGGGGCGGGTGCGCCCCGTCGTGCACCGCCGGTTTCCGCTGTCGCGGGCCGGCGAGGCGCATCGGCTCATGGAATCGAGCACCCACATCGGCAAGCTGCTGCTGGTGCCGTAACCGGGAAATCGCCGCGTTGCGGCGCCGCCTGCCGCCGAACCAACCCGCGGGACCCGGCGGCCATCGAGGCGGCCGGGGCTTGCGGTATACTCGTCTCGTCTCCACGGCTGGGTGCCGGCAGAACGCCTCGGGGCGTCGTCGCCGGCCTGCACGGGGTGCAAGCCCAGCCGCCGCGGTAAGAATCCCGCGTTGCACCGGCCGCGCCTGGGTGGTGACCTTCGTCACCCGCCGCCGGCCCACCGTGGCGAGGATGCCTGACGATGGCACGTTTTTCCAGAGTCGGCCGGAACGATCGATGTCCGTGTGGCAGCGGCAAGAAGTACAAGAACTGCCATGAGCGCGGCGAACGCCGGTTGAGCCCGACCGCGTGGCTCGCCATCGCGGGCGTCGCGGCCGCGGTGCTGGCCGTGCTCGTCTTCAGCTTTTCCTCTGCCAACCGGGCCGTGAGCGGCATCTGTCCGCCCGGACAGATGTGGTCGATCGACCACGGACACTGTCACTAGATCTCACCAGGGTCGGTCGCGCGGGAAGACGAGCCGCAAGACGGCCGTTTCCCCCGCCGCCGCGGCGCCGCCGGTGGGGGGTCTTCCCGGACCCTGCAGGGTGTCGGGTCGCCGGCCGGCGCGCCAGGATTGCCATGGACTACGTGTCGCTCGGACGGACCGGCCTGAAGGTCTCCCGCCTCTGCCTCGGCATGATGACCTACGGCTCGCCGAGCTGGCGAGACTGGGTCCTGCCCGAGGAGGTCGGCCGGCAGTTCGTGCGCCAGGCCCTCGACCACGGGATCAACTTCTTCGACACCGCGGACATGTACTCCCGCGGGGTGAGCGAGGAGATTCTCGGCCGGGCCATCCGGGACATGACCCGCCGCGAACAGGTGGTCGTGGCCACCAAGGCCCACTTTCCGATGGGCGACGGCCCCAACGACCGCGGCCTGTCCCGGAAGCACCTGTTCGATGCCATCGACGGTTCGCTCCGGCGGCTCGGCATGGATCACGTCGACCTCTATCAGATCCACCGTTTCGATCCCGAGACGCCGCTCGATGAGACCCTCGACGCGCTGAACGACATCGTGCGATCCGGCCGGGTGCGCTATCTCGGGGCGTCGAGCATGTATGCCTGGCAGTTCGCGCGGGCGCTGCATATCGCGGACCGGAATGGGTGGGCGCGTTTCGTGACCATGCAGAACCACTACAACCTCGTCTACCGCGAGGAAGAGCGGGAGATGCTGCCCCTCTGCCGGGCCGAGGGCGTCGGAGTCATTCCCTGGAGCCCGCTCGCCCGCGGGTTTCTCGCGGGGAACCGCACCCCGGAATCGGAGACTTCGGGACCGTCGAGCCGGGCCCGGAGCGATGATTTCGCGCGCAAGCTGTACTTCGCGCCGGCCGACTTCGAGATCGTCGAGCGGGTCAGGACGCTGGCCGAACGGCGGGGCGTCACCCCGGCCCAGATTGCGCTCGCCTGGTTGATCCGGCAACCGGGGGTGACCGCCCCCATCGTCGGGACGTCCCGGCCGGAACAGCTCGATCAGCTCGTCGGCGCCCTCGACGTCGCGTTGGACGAGGACGAGTGCGGGCTCCTCGAAGAGCGGTACGTCCCGCACGCGGTACTCGGGCACTCGTAGCGACCTCCGCTGGCGCTGCACCACGCCGGCGCCGGCCCGCGAGCCCCCGCAACTGGAAAGCAAGCCATGCCGACTGCAACACGCCGAATCGGAATCCTGACCGCGGGCGGCGACTGTCCGGGGTTGAACGCGGTGATTCGCGGCGCCGTCAAGTCGGCCGCGCGGCTCGGCTCCGAGGTGGTCGGGTTTCGGCGGGGCTTCGAGGGGCTCGTCGACCCGGTGACCTACGTGCCCCTGGACACCAGGAACACGTCGGGGATCATCAACCGGGGCGGCACCATCCTGGGGTCCACGAACACGGGCCGGTTCTCGGCGCGGGTCGGGATAGACGACCGGCAGGAGCTCGACCCCGAGCTTCTGCCCGAGGTCGAGCGCACCATGAAGCAGCTCGATCTCGACGGACTGATCTGCATCGGCGGCGACGGCTCGCTCGCCGTCGCCCAGCAATTCCACGAGTACGGCATCCCCGTCGTGGGCGTGCCCAAGTCGATCGACAACGACCTCTCGGCCACCGCCTTCACGTTCGGCTTCGACAGCGCGGTCGCCTGCGCCACCGACGCCATGGACCGCCTGCACACCACCGCGGCCAGCCACGACCGCATCATGGTCCTCGAGGTGATGGGGCGCCACACCGGGTGGATCGCGCTTCACGCGGGCATCGCCGGCGCCGCGTCGGTCATCCTGATTCCCGAGATCCCGTGGACCTGGGAGAACGTCTGCCAGAAGATCCTGGAGCGCGACACCCAGGGCAAGCGGTTCTCGCTCGTCGCGGTGGCCGAGGGGGCCGAGCTGCCGGGCGGAGGCCTCGTGACCCGCGAGGAGCCCACCCCGGGGCAGCAGGTCCGGCTGGGTGGCCTCGGCCAGATCGTCGCGCGGGAGCTCGAGGCCCGGCTGAAGCGCGAGACCCGGGTGGTCATTCTGGGCCACCTGCAGCGCGGCGGCCCCCCGACCAACTTCGACCGCGCCCTCGCGACCCAGTTCGGCGCCCACGCCGTCCGTCTCGTCTTCGAGCGGCGGTTCGGGCAGATGGTGGCCTACCACCCGCCGGCGGTGAAGGCCGTACCGATTCAGGACGCGGTGAACCAGATCTCGCGGGTCTCGCCGGACAGCGCGGGGGTCGTGGCGGCGCGGGCGCTGGGGGTCAGCTTCGGCGAGTACCCGCCGAACACGTCGCCCGTGGTCAAGTCGCTGCGCCACACGGAGGAAGGACCGGCCCGCCCCCCCGGCTCCGCAGCCTCCCGCCGTTCGGCCTGACCGGGGAAACCGAATCGGCCGCGGCGCCGTGCAGCCGGCGACGCCGGGCGCGGAGGCGCCTGGCTCACGACCGCAGGTACGAGGCGCCGTTCACGTCGATGATGGTTCCGGTCGTGAACTCGGCCCCCTCCGACGCGAGAAAGACGACCGCATAGGCCACCTCGTCGGGGGTCGCGACGCGTCCCAGCGGGCTCTGCCGGCGAACCGCGTCTCCCTCCGCGCCGTCCAGAAACGCGGCCGTCCTCTCGGTCGTGACGAACCCGGGTGCGACCACCCCGACGAAGACGCGGTGCGGCGCCAGCGCCTTCGCCAGCGACTGACTCATCGCGTTCAGCCCCGCCTTGCTGGCCCCGTACGCCGGGGCTTGCGGTTCGCCCCGGAACGCGCCGCGCGACGAGACGTTGACGATGCGCCCGCCCCCCTGCCGGATCATGTGCCGCGCCGCGCAGTAGGCGGCGTTGGCGGCCCCCAACAGATTCGTCTCCAGCGTCCGGCGCCAGCGGGCCTGCCAGATGTCGTAGGACACATCGGCGATCGGGTGGGGCTCGTGAATGCCTGCGTTGTTGACCAGCACGTCGATCCGGCCCAGCTCGGCCGCGACCGAATCGACCATCCGCTCGACCGCCTCCGCATCGCCGACGTCGGCCGCGACGGTCAGATGCGGCCCTCCGGGCAGGCCGGCCTGCGTCTGCTCCGCTGCCGCCCGGTTCCGGTGATAGTGGACGGCCACCCGCGCCCCGCGGCCCGCGAACTGCCGGGCGATCGCACGTCCGATGCCCTGCGACGCGCCGGTCACCAGTACCGCCTTGTCGGTGAAGTCCATGCCGTGCCTGTCCTCCATGGACGCCTATCGTAAACCGAAGATCCGGACGCCGTCACCGTCCCCATCACCTGCCCGGGAGGGCGCCCTGCCTTGCCCCCGACTCCTGCCGGGCGGGCTCGTTCGTGATTGACAACCGCCGACGGCGTGGATACCGTAGGCGAGCCTTGCGATGGCCTGAGTCGACGGCCAGATGGCGATGACCGCCCGGGTTTCGCGGGTCGTCGGTCCATCGACGGCTCGGCGACACCCGGCGCTCCCGGGTTGGTGGATGTCCGAGTTTCCTGCCCAGTCCGACGGTATCGACGTGGAGCGGATCATGGAGCAGATCCGCGCCCGCATCGAGAGCCGACGCGGGGACGCGGCAGGGCCGCCCGCGAGCCCCGAGCGCACGGCGGCGCTTCTGCCCTCGGAGTCGTTCGACTTCGACGGGAACAGCATCTACCGGTCGTCGCGCGGCGGGGTCGGGCGGGTGCTGTACGGCATCCGCAAGCTGCTCGGCCCGCTGCTGAAGTTCTTCTTCAACATCGACACGATGGTGCACGCGCTCTCCACGCAAGCCAGACTGAACGCGCAGCAGGCGGAGTTCGACGACGGGGTGGCGCAGCGGTTGGCCGCCCGTGAAGAACAGGACGTCCTGAGCCGCCAGGTCTTGCAGAACCTGATGGCCGAGATGAGGCAGCTCTCCACCGAGATGAAGAACCACCGGATCCTCGTGGAGTCGTTGGCCGAGCGGCTGGACTCCTGCGAGCGGCAGGCCCGGTCGCCGGTCCGGACCCCGCCGGCGGACGAGCCCCCGCCGCCGGACCGATGAAGCTGGCGATCGTCGTGCAGCGCTACGGCGCCGATATCAACGGCGGGGCCGAGTTGCATGCGCGGTACATCGCCGAGCGGCTGTCCCGTCACGTCGAGGTCGACGTGCTCACGACCTGCGCCCGGGACTACATCTCCTGGCGCAACGAGCTCCCGGCGGGTGACGCGGTGGTCAACGGCGTCACGGTGCGCCGTTTTGCCGTGCGCCGGGAACGCGACCCGGAAGACTTTGGCCGACGCTCGAACCACGTCTTCGAAGAACACCACTCCCTCCGCGACGAGTTGAAGTGGCTCGACGCCGAGGGGCCGGCGAGCCCCGCGCTGATCGCCCATCTGCGGGGCGCCGCGTCGGCCTACGACTTCATCGTGTTCTTCAGCTATCGCTACTACCATGCCTACCACGGCGTTCGTGCGGCGCCGACGCAGGCGGTCCTCGTCCCCACCGCCGAACGCGATTCGGCACTCGGACTCGCGATCTCCGCGCAGACTTTCAGAAGCGTGCGCGCCCTCCTGTACAACTCGCACGAGGAGCGGGCGCTGATTCAGTCGATCTCGCAGAACCACGCGGTGCCCGGCGTCGTCGTCGGCGTCGGCTCGGAGGTGCCGGCCGAGGCCAGCGCCGCGCGGTTCCGCCAGCGAACTGGCATCAGCGGCCGGTTCGCCCTGTACGTCGGCCGGATCGACCCGAACAAGGGGTGCGCCGACCTGTTCAGGCATTTCCAGCGGTATGCGGCCGAGGGGGGGGAACTCGATCTCGTCCTCGCCGGTGCGCCGGTCATGCCGGTGCCGGACGACCCGCGCATTCGTCATCTGGGGTTCGTGTCGGAGGAGCAGAAGTACGACGCGATGGCGGCGGCCGACCTGCTGATCATGCCGTCGCAGTTCGAGAGCCTCTCGATGGTGACGCTGGAAGCCTGGGCGATGGAGCTGCCGGTGCTCGTCAACGGCGCCTGCGACGTGCTCCGCGGCCAGGTGGTCCGGAGCAACGCCGGCCTCTACTACACGAGCTATCCGGAGTTCGCCGAAACGCTACGGCTGCTGGAGAACAATCCCCGACTGCGCGCGGGCCTCGGCGCCAACGGCCGCGCGTATTTCGACCGGCACTACGCCTGGCCCGTAATCGATCGGAAGTACCTGGACCTGCTACACCGGCTGCAGAAGGAGAACCCGGCCGCGGCCGGCCGTACGATCGAGCCGACGCCCGGTTGGCTCGCCCGCCGCCAACGGCGCCTGCCGCCGGCCGCCGAGGTGGTCGAGCGCGCGCCGCGCGGGCCGGTCATGCCGGAAAAGGAATAGGAACAGGCGCCGCCCTCACGGGTCCACCTCGGCGTAGCGCGCCGAGAAGTGCGGCATGCTCGCCGGCGCCTCGACGATACGCAGCCCGCGGATGGTGTCGCGGCGGGCGTGGAGCTCGACGAGGGCCTCGATCACGTAGTCGAGGTGCGAGCGGGTGTAGACCCGCCGCGGTATCGCCAGGCGGACCAGCTCGAGCGGCGCCTGCCTGCCCGCCCCGACCATGGCCGAGCCCACCTCGCTCGCCCGCACCCCGGCGTGGCGGTAGAGCGCGACGACCACCGCCTGGGCCGGAAACTGCTCCGCCGGCAGGTGCGGGCAGAAGCGGCGCGCGTCGATGTAGACGGCGTGCCCCCCCGGCGGCTCGACGATCTGGATGCCGGCGGCCAGGAGCCGTTCCCCGACATAGGCAGCCGTCCCGATCCGGTAGCGGAGATAGTCCTCGTCGAGCACCTCGCGGAGACCGACGGCCATCGCGTCGAGGTCCCGCCCCGCCAGCCCCCCGTAGGTGAGGTAGCCCTCGGTCGTGATCAGCACCTCGCCGGCGCGCCGCCGCAGGCCGGCGTCGCGAACGAGCAGCAGGCCGCCGATGTTGACCAGGCCGTCCTTCTTGGCGCTGATGATCGCGCCGTCGGCCGCATCGAACTGATCGCGGGCGATCGCGCGGACACGCCGGTCGCCCTGGCCCGGCTCGCGCTGCTTGATGAACCACGCGTTCTCGGCGAAGCGGCAGGCGTCGAGGAAGAAGGGGACGCCGTGGCGCCGGCAGATCTCCTGCGACGCGCGCAGGTTCTCCAGGCTGACCGGCTGGCCGCCCGAAGCGTTGCTGGTGATGGTGCAGAACGCCAGCGGGACACGCGCCCCCTCCGCGCCGAGCAGCGCGTCGAGCCGGGCGAGGTCCATGTTGCCCTTGAACGGATGGCGGCTGGTCGGGTCGATCGCCTCGGGAATCGACAGGTCGACGGCGCGCGCCCCGGTCCGCTCGACGTTGGCGCGCGTCGTGTCGAAGTGGGCGTTGTTCGGGACCACCCTGCCGGCGCCGCCCACCACCTCGAAGAGCACCCGTTCGCTGGCGCGGCCCTGGTGGGTCGGGAGCGGCTCGTCGAACCCGGTGACCTCGCAGACCGTCTCCCGCAGGCGCTCGAAGCTGTCCGCGCCGGCATAGCTCTCGTCGCCCCGCATCATCGCGGCCCACTGCTCCGCGCTCATCGCGCCGGTGCCGCTGTCGGTCAGCAGATCGATCACGACGTCCGCCGCCGCCACCCTGAACAGGTTCAGGCCGGCCCGCTGCAGAATCGCCTCGCGCTCCTCGGCCGTGGGCAGCCGGATCGGCTCGACCATCTTGATGCGGAACGGTTCGATCTCGGTCTTCATGGCGCTGCGGTCCACCGCTCTCGGGGCACGGACAGGCGGTACGGTGGATCGATGATCCGGGAAGGGCCGGCGGCGGCCAACTCGTACCATGGCCCAGGTGCACGATCAACTGGGCCGCGGCGCCGGGCAGCATCCGCTCCGACCGTTGCGGCGGCCGCTCGGGCAGCGGCCGTGCGAACGGGATCGACGGATCGCGGAGGGCTGGCTTCAACCACGACCGGCAAGACGGGATAGAATCGACCCATGAGGCGCGTACTTTCCCTTCTGTTGGCGATTGGCGTCACCTCGGGGATCGCGGTCTCTCCGCTGCAGGCCCGACAGCAGCAGCCGGGGGCGACCCAGGGCGGTCCGACGTCCGGCGACGAGATGATGCCGCCGTTCGACCTGCGGTACTTTCTCGGCGACTGGGAGATAGAGTGGTCTCCCCTCGACACCCCCCTGCTGCCGGGCGGGAAGTACACGGGGGTCGAGCGGGTCCGGCACGTCGCGAACGGCCGGTATCTCGAGATCACCGTCGAGCTCGAGGGAGAGGACCGGTCCCTGCGCGGCCAGGGCATCCTGTTTCTGGAAACCGGGCCGTTCGGCGCCCACCTCACCCGATACGTGGTGTACGACGCCGGGTTCGCGTTGCTGCAGCCGGGGCCGATCGGCGGGGACCTCGGGGGGTACTACAGCCAGTTCTGGGAGACCCCCGCGCCGATCCGCCACGGCGGCGCCGAGCTCTCGATCAGGGGCCGAAGCTATCTGGTTTCGCCGTACGCGTACCGGATCAACCAGGAAGTCTCGGTGGACGGCGAGCCGTTCGTCAACTTCGGGGTCATGTGGTACACGAAGGTGGTGGAGGAAACGGGGCAGGAACGATGATGTGGAAACGGAGATTGACGACGGCGGTTGCGGCGCTCCTCGTTGGCCTGGCGGGCTCGTCGCTCTCGCGAGGCATCTCGCTCGTGCACGCCCAGGACGGCGTGACCGGCGACTGGAAGATGCGGCTGAGCACGCAGACCGGCGTGACCACGTGGCAGGCCCGGTTCGAGCAGGACGGCGAGCGGCTCGGCGGCGAGATCGACCTCGGAGACAACGAGATCCTGGACGTGGACGGCACCGTCGACGGCGCGAAGCTGACGTTCGTCATCGTCGTGCCGGACCTCGACGGCGACCAGCCGATCGACTTCGAAGGCGAGCTGACGGGCGACACCATCCAGGGCGCCCAGGGCAGCTTCAGTTGGTACGGGACCGGCGACTGGGAGGCGTCCCGCAAGTAGCGATCCGGGGGATCCCGGGGCCGTGCGGGTCGTGAGATGACCAGGGAAACGGAAGGCAGCCATGAGAAACCGCTTTGCAGGTGCGTTGGCCGTTGCGCTGCTCGTGTCGAGCGCGCTCGTTTCGTTCGACGCGTTCGTTCGGGCCGCCGAGGATGACATCAGCGGCGTCGTGACGAGTGCGAACGGCCCCGAGGAAGGGGTCTGGGTCATCGCCGAGACCACCGGGTTGCCGACGAAGTTCGTGAAGAGCGTGGTGACCGGAGACGGCGGCCGCTATCTCATTCCGGACCTGCCGGACGCGACCTACGACGTCTGGGTGCGCGGGTACGGCCTGCTCGACTCGGCCCCGGTGACGGCCGCGCCGGGCGACACCGTGGACCTCGCGGCGACGGTCGCGGCAACGCCGGCCGAGGCCGCCGCCGTGTACCCCGCCAACTACTGGTATTCGCTGATCCGCCCGCCGGCGCAGGACGAGTTCCCGGGCACCGGACCCGACGGCAACGGCATCGACGCCAATCTGCAGCACCAGGACCAGTGGCTCGACGTGCAGAAGCAGGGGTGCATGCTCTGCCACCAGCTCGGGACCCGCATCGTCCGCGAGATCGACAACCTCGAGCAGTTCGACTCGAGCCTCGAGGCGTGGGACCACCGGGTGCAGATGGGCCAGCGCGGCGGCCAGATGACCAATGTCATGAACCGGTTCGGCCGGGCGCGCGGGCTGCAGATGTTCTCCGACTGGAGCGACCGCATCACGGCCGGCGCGGTGCCCGAGGCGCCTCCGCGCCCGCAGGGCATCGAGCGGAACGTGGTCGTCTCGATGTGGGAGTGGGGCACCGAGATCGACTACATCCACGACGAGATCGCCACCGACAAGCGCAATCCCGGCATCAACGCGAACGGCCCCGTCTACGGGGTCAACATCTCGAACGACGCGCTGACGATTCTCGATCCGGTCACCAACGTGGCGACGAGCCTCGACGTGCCGCTGCGGGTCGACCCGGCCACGGTTCCCGGCATGATCGCGCGGTCGATGCCCGCCCCGTCGCGGTTCTACGGGGACGAGCTGATCTGGAACGACCCCGCGAACCCCCACAACCCGATGATGGACCAGAAGGGCCGGGTGTGGATGACCTCGGCGATCCGCAATCGGGCCAATCCCGACTACTGCCGGGAGGGGTCGGACAACCGGTTCGCGCAGTACTTCCCGCTCGACAACGGCTACCGCTCGGCCGTCTACTACGAGCCGGACACCGGCGAGTTCGTGATGGTCGACACCTGCTTCGGCACCCACCACCTGCAGTTCGCCGAGGACGACAACGACACGCTGTACTTCAGCGGCGGCGGGCAGGTCATCGGCTGGATCGACACGAAGATGTGGGACGAGACGAGCGACGAGGTGGCCGCGCAGGGCTGGTGCCCGACGGTGCTCGACACCAACGGCGACGGGGTCGTCACCAAGCCGTGGAACGAGCCGCCGCGCGGCCGGCAGGCGGCGGACCCGGACCCCGGCCTCGACACCCGCGTCGTGGTCGGGAGCTACGGGGTCATCGGCGACCCGACCGACGAGAAGGTGGTGTGGATCAGCTCCAACCGGTTCCCGGGGCGGCTGGCCCGGCTGAACGTGGGCGACAACCCGCCCGAGACCTGCGTCACCGAGATGTACGAGGTGCCGTCGGCGCTCGACCCGAACGTGCCGAGGGACAAGATCGGGTTCGGCTCGCGCGGCCTGGACATCGATCGCAACGGGGTCATCTGGACCGCCCTGTCGGGGTCGAGCCACCTCGCCAGCTTCGATCGCACGCGGTGCCCGGTCCACAACGGTCCGGCGACGGCCGAGGGACGGCACTGCGTCGAGGGGTGGACGCTGTATCCCACCCCCGGTCCGGTGATTGCCGGGACCGAGCCCCCGGTGCGGGCCGACTACCACTACTACAACTGGGTCGATCAGTGGGATACGCTGGGGCTCGGTCGCGACGTGCCGATCGCCACCGGATCCAACTCCGACTCGCTGCTGGCCCTCGACCCCGCGACGGGCGAATGGACGGTGCTGCGGGTGCCCTATCCGCAGGGCTTCTTCACCCGCGGGCTCGATGGCCGCATCGACGATCCGGATGCGGGATGGAAGGGACGCGGGGTGTGGGCCACCTACGGCGCCGCGGTCACCTGGCACATCGAGGGCGGCCGGGGCGTGAAGCCGGGCATGTTGAAGTTCCAGGTGCGCCCGGACCCGCTGGCGAACTAGAAAGCCTGTACCGCGGCGGAGCGGCAGAGGAAACGAAGGCCATGAACGACCGGAAACAGCCGGACTGGCGGCGTCTCGGACGCGTGGGCGCCGCCGCGTTGATGCTGCTCGCGGTCGGGGTATCGACGAGCCGGGCGGGACAGGACTCCGGCGCCATTGCCGGCGTGATCGTGGACGAGAGCGGCGGCGTGCTGCCGGGGGTGGCGGTGAGCGCCGTCCCCGAAGGGGGCGGCGCCGTCCGCGGCGCCGTCAGCGACGGCTTGGGCGAGTACGAGATCGCGAACCTCCCGGCCGGCCGGTATCAGGTGCGCGGCGTGCTGCCGGGCTTCAGCAGCGAGATCCTGTTCGTGCCGGTCGAGGCGGGGGCCGTCGCGGCCGCGAACCTGCTGCTCGAGCTGGCCCCGCTGACGGAGACCGTGACCGTCACGCGGACCGATCAGGATCTGGCGACCGTCCCCCAGTCGGTGGCGGTGGTGCAGCGCGACCAGATCGAGTTCGCCCAGCGGCGCTCGTCGCTCGACGAGGCGCTGCGGGGCATTCCGGGCGTGTTCGTCCAGAACCGCCGCAACTACGGCCTGTCCGGGGGCATCGGGGTGAGCATCCGGGCCCCCGAGCCGCGGTTCGGGCTGCGCGGCCTGGCCCTCATCCAGGACGGCATTCCCATCACCACCGCCGACGGCACGACCGAGCCGGGGAACGTCGATCTGGGCTCGGTCGGCCGCATCGACGTCATCCGGGGACCGAGCTCGGTGCTCTACGGAAACTCGGCCGGCGGGGTCATCAACCTGACGACGACGTTCGACACGTCGCGCCGTCTCGTCGTCCGGCCCGACGTCCAGTTCGGCAGCTACGGCTACAACCGGCAGCAGGTCCGGGTCGACGCCGGCGGGGTCGGGCCGACCCAGTTCATGGCGAGCGTGAGCCGCTTCGAGACCGACGGGTTCCGCGAGAACAGCCACGCGGAGATCACCCAGGCCAACTTCGTGGTGCGCCGCGAGCTGGGCGCCGACACCGAGATTCGCGGCGTGTTCAACCTCTACGACAGCCCGTTCGCCGAGAGCGCGAGCTTCCTCGACGAGGAGGACGCCCGCGATCCGGTGCGGCGGCGGATGGCGAGAGGCGTCGCCCGGGCCCGCAACTGGGGCGAGGGCGCGAACCAGGGGCAGGGCGGCGTGACCCTGGAGCACCGCTTCAGCGAGACCCAGCTCTTCCGGGTGACCGGCTGGGGCATGTGGCGGGACCTGGACGCGGTGGGGGCGTTCCGGAACGTGGAGCTGCGCCGGAACGGACGCGGCCTGCGGTCGGAGTACGTGGGCGGCGCCCCCGCCGGAGCCGTGGGAATCGACTGGGCGGCCGGCGTGGACGTGGCGTCCCAGAACGACGACCGCCGCGAGTTCGGGCAGGTGGCGCCGGCGGTGAGCGGCGAGCGCGCGACGAGCGGCGACCTGCAGATCGACCAGACGGAGGACGTGCGATCGGCCGGCCCGTTCGCGCAGATCGGCGTCTCGCCGACGGATCGCGTGCGGTTGACGGCCGGCGTGCGGTGGGACTATTACGACTTCCGGGCCGGCGACCGCAAGATGGACGACGGCGACCAGTCCGGCGACCGCAAGATGGACGCGTTCAGCCCCTCCATCGGGATGACCGTCGCCGCGACCCCCAACGTCAACCTGTTCACCAACTT
Source organism: Vicinamibacterales bacterium (assembly GCA_965206705.1). Classification (GTDB taxonomy): domain Bacteria; phylum Acidobacteriota; class Vicinamibacteria; order Vicinamibacterales; family UBA8438; genus JAJEEA01. The sequence goes on from CBDBKJ010000006.1 coordinate 1,993,810, forward strand.
CGCCACCGCCTACGAGACCCCCACCACCGTGGAGCTGTCGAACACCCCGACCGGCGAGGGCGGGTTCAACCAGGAGCTGGGGCCGCAGGACCTGCGCAGCTTCGAGTTCGGGGTGCGGGGGCTGGCCGAGGCGGCCCGCCTGCGCTACGAGGCGGCGGTGTACGTGTCGACCGTGGACAACGCGCTGGTCTCCTTCCAGAGCCCCACCGAGGAGGTCTTCTTCCGCAACGCCGGCGAGTCGTCCCGGGACGGCGTCGAGCTGCTGCTCGAGTGGATTCCGGACCCCGCCTTCAGCACCCGGCTCGCGTATACGTACCAGAACTTCAAGTTCGTGCAATTCGCGCCGGGCGGCAACGACTTCTCGGACAACATCGAGCCGGGGTCGCCGCCGCACCGCATCTTCGCGGGCTTCAACCACACCACGCCGTTCGGCCTGCGCTCGGGGATGACGGTCCGATGGGTCGACGACTACACCCTCAACAACGCCAACACGGTGTTCAACTGGGCGCACACGGTCGTCGATCTGCGATTCGGGTTCGATGCGACTTGGGGCGGCGTCGACGTCCGTCCGTTCGTCGGCATCGACAACCTGTTCAACGAGATCTACAACTCGTCCACCATCACCAACGCGTTCGGCAGCCGCTACTTCGAGCCTTCCCCGGACCGCGAGTACTACGTGGGACTGACGATCGGAGGGGGCCGCAGGTAGGGGTCTGCACCGCGGGACGCGGACTCCTGCAGGGTTGGCCGGCGGGCGGCGGAGCCGCAAGGCGACGATATCCGGGCGAGATCCGCCCGGCCGGTTCGCCTTGACGCGGGGCGACCGTGCGGACACACTTAGGGGCTCGCTTCACGATATCGGTGTGAAGCAGGCGCCTCTCACGGCGCCGGCAACCGGCGGATCGGGCGTGCCAGGCTCGTCGGGCGGGTGACCGGCGATCCGCCTGTGCCGCAGCATCGAAGGGAGAGCAGGACAGACTCATGGCCGTGCAACCGACGCGTGTCATCGACTTCGACCGGGCCAATGAAGTGGTTCAGCGGTTCCAGAAGGAGTCGACCAAGTGGCTCTACGGCCTCGACGATGCTGCCCGCATCCTGTCGTGGGCGTTCTTCACGTTGCTGCCGTACACCGACAAGCTGAGCCAGAGCAAGCTGCTGCGTCAGCCCCACGTGATGTTCCGGGGACCGACCGGCACCGGCAAGACCGACCTCGTCAGTGCCTGCGCGATGGCGATCGACGCCAAGTTCGAGCGCATCCAGGGCCTGCCGACGTACATGCCCGAGGACATCCTGGGCTACGAGACGATCGTCGAAGAGACCGATGGCTCGCGGAAGCTGGTGTTCAAGCCGGGCAAGCTGATGGCCCACATCGTCCTCATCGACGAGGACAACCGGTTGTCGGGCAAGACGAAGGCGGCCGTGCTCGAAGGCATGGAGGAGAGTTCCGCGACCCTCGCCTCGGACTACGGCAACCTGGCCGAAGGCAAGATGCTGCCGTTGTTCCCGCTGTCGGGCGATTTCAGCGACATCGACGGCCCCCGCTTCTTCATGGTGATCTGCACCGAGAACATCTTCGGGGAAGAGGAGGGCACGTTCGCCAACCCGGTGGCGCAGCTCGACCGCACGACCCTGTCCATCAACATGCTGGACCCCGAGGACGAAGAGGACGAGCTGAAAATCACCGCCGGCAACGTGGTCGGACGCAAGGTCGAGAAGCTGACCGACCTCCACGAGGTGCTCGACATCGCCCGCTACATCTTCGACAACGTCCAGATGTCGGACTACGGGCAGCAGTACAAGGTGCGGCTCATCCGGAACACCCGCCCCCATCGGGTGATGGGGCGGTCGGCCCGGACCGTCAAGGAGTACATCCGGGTGGGGATTTCCCCGCGGGTGCATTTCCACCTCGAGGCGGTGGCCCGGACCTTCGCCTTCTTCAACGGCGACCTGGCGATCACGCCGGACCACATCAAGGCGGTCGCCGCACCGGTGCTCGCCCACCGGCTCGTGCTGCGCGAAGGGATGGAATTCTCGGTCGACAAGGAGGAGCTCCTCGAGCAGATTCTGCGGGACATGGAGGTTCCGCCGTGGAAGTAGAAGAGGTCTACGCCCGGTTCCGGGACATCAAGCACGGCATTCGAGCCCGGAAACCGTCCAACAGCATCCATTTCGGCGAACACAAGAGCGGGTTCAAGGGGACCGGCTACGACATCGTCGGGGTGGACCAGTGGAGACCCGGACAGCCGCTGAAGGACGTGGCGTGGACCCTGAGCCTCCGCACCTACCCCGAGAAGCTGTATCGGATCGAGCGGATGGAGCCCAAGGAGCTCCGCACCCTGATCGTCTGCGATCTGTCCTACTCCACGCTGTTTCAGGTGTCGCAGGAGACCAACAAGGCGCTCTTGATGCTCGATCTGCTCGGCAACATCGGCCTGACCCGCGCCAACCTGCGCGACCCGGTGGGGCTTCTGGGCTATTCGGACCGGATCGAGCTCTACCAGCGCCCGAAGCTCGGCACCTCGCAGGTCTTCCACATGGCGTATCTGATCTTCGAGAAGCTGAAGCTGGAGCGGGAGTTCCCGAGCCGGCGGCCAGCCCACTTGAAGGTCGCCGTCGACTTCATGCTCGCGCGTCTCAAGATGCGTCACTCGGTCATCGTCCTGACCGACCTGGTGGACCTCGTCAACGACCCCGACAGCGTCAACTTCAAGCAACTGAGCACACTGGCCGCGAAGCACGATATGATCGTCCTCATCCTGGACGACCCTGACGAGTTTCGCGTCAAGAGCCGCTTCGGATACATCCGGATCTCGGATATGGAGACGCGCAAGCAGACCGTGATTTCGGCGCGGAAGGCGGGCGCGATTCGGCGGCGCATCGAGGAGACGCGAGCGGCGCTGCAGTACAAGCTGAAGCATAAGGCGGGCATCGACTCGACGGTGCTGACGGAACGGAATCACATCGAAGAGCTGCCGAAGTTCCTGATGTCTCGCACCGCGCGGTAGGAGCGGTTGGGCGGACCTCGGTCCTCGCCGGCGCCGGGCCGGTGAAGCCAGGACCCTTCGCAGACTCGCATGGAAGATCCGGTGGACATGACACGCATACTCGCGACCGTAGCTGGCCTCCTGCTGATCGTGCCGTCGACCTCTGCCGCCCAGCCGCCCGATGATGTCGTCCCGGGCATGGGGCTCGTGCGCGTCGAGACACTGGAGCTCGAACCGACCGTCGTCAAGACCGGCGACCGGATCACCCAGCGGTATCGACTGCGATTCCCCGATCTGATCCCGAGCGGACGGGAGATCATCGTCCTCGAAGACCGCATGACCCCCGAGGCGTTGCCGGTCCACCCGTTCGAAGCGGTGACCCTCGAGGTCGAGAAGGACAGGATCGACGACGAGCACGTCTGGGATTTCGTGTACGGGTTCCGTCTCGTCGACCCGAACAAGATGACCTACGTCCTGCCGAGCTTCAGCTTCTACTACCTGATCCGGGATCTGGGCGAGGATATCGAGGATGCCGAGGTCCAGCAGGTCGACGGCGGGCAGGGGCTGGTGCGGTACGTGACGTCGATTACCGACGAGCCGCTGCTCGACATCCGGGACACCATCGAGCTCGGCACGTTCGAGGGTCTCGCGAACCTCTTTCGGACCATGGCCTGGGCCGTTGCTCCCCTGCCGTTGCTGATCTGGTTCGTGATGCTGGTGCGATTCGCCCGCAAGCCGAAGCCGGTCTCGCTCGAGAAGCAGCAGGAAGAGGACGAGCTGGCGCGAATCGAGGCGCAGATTCCGGTGCCCCCGTCGATCTGGGAGGCGCGCCGCGTGGTGGCTCGCGAACTGGCGGCGTTGCGGAGACTGCCCCGGGACGCCGCCGACCAGCTGGCCGTCCGCCAACGGGCGCTGGTGCTGGCGTTGCGCGACTACCTGCGGGCGGACCTGCCGGGTCTGCATCCCGGCGATACCGCCCTCGACATACAGCGGCACGTCGACGGGCAGAAGGACGGCTACCGGAAGGCTGCGCTCGGGGTGGTCGCGGCTCGGCTCGTCGCCTATCAGCGGGGACTCGAGGCCGGGGCGCCGGCCCCGGTCGAGACCCCGGCCGCAGAGGCGCGCATGCTGTCCGACGCCGTGTCGCGGCTGCGCCCGCACGTGCGCATGATGAACAGTCTGAAGGCCCTCGTGGGGGCCGCATCTCCCCGTCCGGCAAAGGGATAACGACTAGCGGGTGAACGATCATGCTGATGCCTTGGTCCGAATTCGTCACGTTCGTCGACGGCGGTGTCCGCGAGCTGATCGCGACCGACTTCGCGCAGATCCGGTACGGCGACGTCGGAATCGCGATCGCGATCGCTCTCGCGCTCGGGGTCGTGCTGGCCCTGACGCTGGTGCGACTGGCCTCGATGCGAAAGCGGCATGCCCGAGAGCACTCCGGGCACGCCATCGTCGCGGGACATCGCAAGCGCCTCTTCATTCGCGTCCTGCACACCGCGCCCAAGGCGCTGATGGCGGGGGCCCTCGCGCTGCTGGTGTTCTCGGTCGCCGATCCGTTCCTGACCGCGACCGAGGAGGTCAGCGGCTACGTCGAGTCGCGGGTCCGGGTCGATCTCGTCGATACGTCGGGCTCCATGGCCTGGGAGTTCCCGGACACCAACAAGTCGAAGGCCGAGGTCGCCCGCGACGCGCACCTCGAGTTCCTGAACATGCGGCGCGAAAAGAACGACCGCGTGTCGTTGTGGCTGTTCTCCACCTATCCGTACAAGGTGGACGACTTCGTCATGGACGACGAGCTCTACTACTACCAGGTGTGGGATGCGCCGTACGTCATGACCCAGCGGCTCGACAAGGCGATGGTGGTGCCGCGCGACAAGGTCCGCATCATTCCCGCGGAAGGCGACACCAACATCATCCGGCCGCTGCAGGACATCGTGAAGTACTTCGACCAGGACGAGGCGGCGGTCGGCCGCGGCTCGAACCAGAACCGGGCCGTGCTGATCATCACCGACGCCGCCGTCGACGAGTTTCCGGATGCGGAATTCGCCGAGCTGAACCGGCGGAACGTCGTGCCCTACATCATCTACATCAACACCAGCGATGCCCGCACGGCGAGCTTCCTGCACCCCACCGTCCCGCAACTGGTCGGACAGATTCAGGAGTACGGCGGCGACTACTTCGACGTGACCGACGAGGACAGCCTGCTGCGCGCCTACCAGGCGATCGACGAACGCGAGGCGGTACGCATGGAGCTGAAGCACCGGGCTCTGAAGGTGCCGATCTACTCGCGGTTCCTGCTGGTGGCGATGGGGCTGCTGCTGGTCGGCATTCCGGTCGGGTTCGTGTCGGAGCTGCTGTGGGGGACGAGCCCCTAGCAGCCCGTGGTGGAACCCCGCGTTGCAGCGAGAGCGGCAAGGGCGCAACGGACTGAAAGGCGGGACATCGAGACACGCGTCGTTTGAGAGAGAACTGACATGCGACTGACAGACCTGCTCGACAAGGAACACTCCTTCCGGTATCTCGTCGGCTTCGTGCTCGCCCTGATCTTCTTCGCCCTGGTGTCGGTACCGGCGCGCAGCCTCTCCGCGTTCTACACGAATCTGGAAGGGTTGAGCGACAGCGTGGAGCGTGCCGACTACGAGACCGCGGAGACGCAGCTCGCCGAGGTCTCCGCCTTCTACCAGGGCAGCCGGGCGTGGGGCATGCAGTGGTTCGCCGATTCGTACCTGTTCCGGGACACGTTCCTGCAGCAGGCGTCCTACAACTACCTGACCGGCAACTACGAGACGGTGGTGGCGGACCTCGCCGACGAGATCGACGATCCGCGGGCGTCGAACCTGCTGGCGAGCGCGAAGTTCATGCTGGCGAGACAGCGGTACCGCGCCGTCAACCCGGAGAACCCCGATGCGGCGACCCGGAAAGAGGCGATCATCCTCGAGGTGATGGAGACGGTGAACGCCGACTACGAACGGGCGTTGCGCGGCGACCCCGGCGAACGCTTCGACTACAAGTGGAACTACGACCTGACGAGCAATGCCGAGGCGGTTCGGCGCGCCCTCGAGGCGCCGCGCGAGATCGAGCCGCCCGAGCTCGAGCAGATGAAGGGCGAAGGCACCCCGGTGCGTCGCCGCCGCGGGTAGGGAGTCTGCGCCGTGGAACGGCGCGCCGCCCCCGGGAGGCGCCGAGTCCCTGTAGGACTGGTTGGGCGGTAGTCGGGGGGAGCCGCAGGCGACGACTACCGGGCCGGAGCACCGCGGCGGAGTGTCCGGCCGCCGGCGCGGCCCGCATCGAACATCGGCCGGACCGCCTCGGCGGTCCAATGCCCGTCAGGGACGCTACGCACACGTAACCAGATGGACGGAATCACCCGCCTGTTCCGGGAAAGTATCGAGTTCGCCAACCCGGAGTACCTGGCGATCGTCCCGATCGCCGGTCTGCTGCTGGTGTTCGGGTTGGTGGTCTTCGCCCTGCGGCTGCAGCTGCGGCCGACCCGCACCGAAGGCTCGAAATACCCGCTCTTCGGCCACATCAAGTTCTGGTTTCTGGCGATTACCGCGCTCGCGCTCGTGGCCGTCGCGGCCGCCCGGCCGTTCTGGGTGTACGGGGGATCGACGTTCAGGCGGGGCGACGTCGACATCGTGGTCGCCATCGACGCCTCCGCGTCGATGTGGGTCAGGGACCTGGGACCGTCCCGGCTCGATCTGGGGGTTCGCGAAGCGTTGAGCCTGTATACGCAGGACATCCTCACGCCCGGCGACCGCACCGCGGTGTACGTCTGGGGCACGACGACCCTGCGCCGGGCGCACATGGCGTCGAACGCCGAGCGGTTCATCGAAGAGGTGGGCCGGATTGCCCCCCCCGAAAGCCTGACCGGCGACGCGTTTCCGTGGGACAGCGACATCGCGACCGCGTTCGAGTCGATCTACCTGTCGCTCGACAACCAGGATCGGTTCGAATCCGGCGACGATGACTGGGTGCCCGAGGAACGCAGCGACCGCCTGCTGCTGCTGTTCACCGACGGCGACTTCCTGATCGACGGCGAGCAGATGGGCCGGCTGGACGCGGCCCTCGGAGAGTTCCGGCGCCGCGGGATCATCGTCTATACCATCGCCGTCGGCAGCCGGACCGGGGTCGAAGTCGACTCGGTGCTGGCGGACTACATACGCGGGATCGACTACGACGAGACCCTCGAGGCCGACCTCGCGGGGCAGCGCACCCAGCTCGGACTCGAGGGGGTCGGCATGGTCGAGCAACGCACCGGCGGCCGTTCGGTCGTCATCGACAGCCCCCAGGTAGACGCCGCCACGTTCCTTCGCAACGTCGTCGACTCGCACCGCAGCGTGTCCTTCGAGCTCATCCCGTCGGACGACCAGCAGGAAATCTGGCAGTGGGTCGTCATGCTCGCCATCATCGTCTTCGTCCTGGCGATAATCTTCTACTGACGGACCGGCTGCCCGCTCGCCCCCCTGCATCCGCTCGAAGGACCGGAGCCGAGCCGCAAACCGGCGCGGTTCCGATTCACGCCGGCCCCGCTCGACTGTTCGGCCACCACAAGGACCATCACCCATCTCGTTGGTGATGCCGGTCAGCTCGCGAACCTGTTTTGGGGGCGTCTCGGACGAGTTGACGTCGAATCCAGAAGTCAACTAGGATTCGACTCATGATCAGACTCAACATGCACGAGGCGAAGACCCATCTCTCGCGCTACGTCGCTGAACTTCAGGAAGGCGAGACGATACTGCTCTGCCGCCGCAACGAGCCGGTTGCCGAGATACGCGGTCTGCCCCGGGCGCGCAAGAAGCGGCGGCCGTTCGGCCTCGCTCGCGAACAGTTCACCGTGCCCGACTCGTTCTTCGAGCCGCTGCCAGACGACATCGTGGAAGCCTTCGAGAAGGGACCGGTGTTTCCGGAAGAATGAAGCTTCTCCTCGACACCTGCACGTTCCTCTGGTGGTCTGCAGGAGCCCACAGGGTCCCCAAGGCAGTCCGGTCCGCGGTGTCCGATCCCGCACACGAGGTGTACGTGAGCACCGCCTCCATCTGGGAGATCACGCTCAAGCACCGCGTTGGCAGACTTCCTCTCCCCCGCCGCCCGAGCTGTTTCTGCCGCAGCAAAGAGAACGCCACGGCTTTCTGAGCCTGCCGATAGACGAGGCAAGCGTGCTGCAGTTGCCCCGCCTGCCCCCGCTGCACAAGGACCCGTTCGACCGGATCCTCGTGTGCCAGGCGATAGAGCACGGCATGACCCTGCTCACGCCCGACCGCCTGATCGCGCAGTACCCGGTGCGGATCTCCTGGTAGCCAACGTGCCGATGGGGGTGACGTGGACGCTCGATGGACGGTGGCTGAACGGCGTCGCCGCCGGCGGCATCCGGATCCGCGTCACAATAGCGCGATGAGCCCAAGAAAACCCCGCACGCTGTGGCTGGGCGGCGCCATCGTGACGTTGATCCTGCTTCTCATTTTCGCCCGCGGGGAAGACGAGACCGAGGTGGAACGCTTGGCCCGGGTCCTCGACCTCCAGCCCGGCGACAGCGTGGCCGACATCGGGGCCGGCGACGGGTGGCTGAGCATCGAGATCGCAGCGCTTGTCAGCGAGTCCGGGCACGTCTTCGCCACCGAGCTGGCGCCGGACCGCCGCGACGCCATCCGGGCCGCCGTCGCCGCCGCCGGGCTCGGCAACGTCACCGTGGTCGAGGCCGGCGAACACGAGACCAACCTGGCCCCTGTCTGCTGCGACGCGATTTTCATGCGGCGCGTCTATCACCACCTGACCGACCCGGCGGCCACCAACGCCAGCCTCCACGCCGCGCTCAAGCCCGGCGGTCGGCTCGCCATCGTCGAGCTGGAGTTCAGCGGCATCCTGAGCCCTCTCAGAGGATGGCCGCACTGGACAGACGACGAGCAGGTCGTGGCAGAGGTCACCGCGGCCGGGCTGACCCACGTCGAGACCGTCGACTGGCCGATCGGCGCCCACTACGCGGCGGTGTTCCGGAAACCGAGATGACCGCCGAGATGCGGCCGAACTCTACCCTTCCGGACACCGCGTGACATCCGTCTCGTCGCCGGTAACCAAGCGCCGCTCAGAAGCGCGAGGCCTTGATCCAGGTGTCCGACCGCGCCCAGCTCGCGTCGAGGTCGGCGTCGACCGCCGCGTCGGTGCGGCCCTGGGCCTCGACCGCGGTCTTCAGGCCGTGGAGCGACCAACCGTTGTGGGGGTGGTCGACGAGCTCGTCGCGGTACGCCTGTTCGGCGTCGGCGTAGCGGTCGAGCTCGATCAGGAGCGCGCCGAGCCAGTGCCGGGCCGCGAACGGCAGCGGCTCGGGCTCGTCGTAGACCAGCGCGTCCTCCAGCTCGACCGCGCGCTCGAAGGCGGCCACCGCGCCGTCGGTGTCGCCCCGCTCCCGCAGCAGCTCTCCCTCGAGGATGCCGGCGACGACGCCGAGCAGGGTCTCGGCGGGGTGGAACCGCATCTGGGCTTCCGAGGTCTCGGCGAGGTGCCGCACCCGTTGCAGATAGACCTCGGCGAAGTCGGCGGCGCCTTCGCGCAGGTGCGCGTAGCCCTGGGCGAAGTCCCAGAGCCCCGCGGAAACGTCGTTGTCGGGCCGGTCGGTCACCGCCAGCACTTCCGCGAACCGGCCGAAGCGCAGCAGCGTCAGCACGTGGTGCACGCTGTCGCCGGCCAGCCGGTGGTAGTCCTTGCCGGCCTGGACGGCGACCGCGCCCTGGCCGTCCATCGAGGCCGCGAACAGCAGCATGTGCAGGTTGTGGGTCGGGTAGATGGCCACGCCCTCGCCGCCGCCGTCGGCCGCCTTCAGGTCCGAGTGCCAGGCCCGGATGTTGGCCCGAACGCCGTCCGCCCACCGGCCGATCTCGTTCCAGGTGTGCGACGGCATGTGGTTGACGTGGCTCGCGCCGGGAATGGCGGTGCCGAGATGCTCGGCGCACGCCGACGCCTTGCCCGGATCGACCGTCGACTCGGTGGCGTGGATGTAGAGGTGACAGGCGCCGGGGTGCTCGATGTCGCGGGCGAGGACGCCCTCCAGCACGCCGTGGAGTCGCTGGACGTTGGGGTCGTTCAGGTCGCGGGTGCCCCGTCGCGGCTCGAGCAGGAACAGCGCCTCGCCGTAGAGGGTCGCGGCGTCGACGTCGTGGGGATGGCGCTCTGAAAGCGCCTTCATTGCGTCCCTGTAGGCCTCGTCCTGCTCGCGCCGCCTGGCCACGTCGAAGTTCTCGACGTAGCGCGCCGACAGCGCGTCGATGAAGTCTCGTTCGCGGGGGCTGCCCTGCCCCGCCGCGGCGAGGGCCATCGCCTTCCGGACCGCGGCGTAGGCGTGGGGCGCCTCCGGCGGCCGCATCGGCCCGTTGAGGTACGAGCCCCAGGCCCAGGCCTCTCCCCAGTAGCAGATTGCGCAGTCCGGGTCCTTCGCCCACGCCTGGCGGAACGACCGCACCGCGTCGACCTTGGCGAAGGCGTACATCAGCTGCATGCCCTGGTCGAAGAACTGCTGCGCCTCGGCGCTGTCCGAGGAGATCGGGAAGGAGTAGGGCCCGAGCACGGCGGGCTGGTAGGGAATCGCCTCCCGATACGGCTCCGGCAGCTCCGGCCCCTCCTGGGCGGCGATCGGGGACAACGCCAGCGCCCCCGCGATCAGTGCCGCGGCCATGACACGGATGTCGCGCCGAATGGGTTTCGTCATGCTCTTCCTGCCTCCTCCGAGTCGATTGCGCATGTGGGGATCATACGGGACCGGACGGTCCCGGAGGCGTGAAAACGTGTCGGCCGTGGCGACCTCGGGCAGAGTGCCGGCGCCGACCGGGAACCGTCGCCCCGCAAGTCCGCCAGCCGCCTGACCAGTCTTCCGGGAGTCCGAACCGCGCTACGGCCCCGACTCCATCACGGACACTTCCGGGACGTTGCCGTCGGCCATCAGCTCGGGCTCGGTCGCGGCGCGGATCTCGTCGGTCGACACGCCGGGGGCGCGCTCGAGCAGCCGCAGCCCGTCCGGGGTGACGTCGATGACGGCGAGCGAGGTGACCAGCCGGTTGACCACCTGCTTGCCGGTCAGGGGCAGACTGCATTCGTTCAAGATCTTCAGGTCGCCCCGCTTCGACACGTGGTCCATGACGATGAGCACCTGCTTGGCGCCGGTCACCAGGTCCATGGCGCCGCCGGGGCCCTTGACCATGGCGCCGGGAATCATCCAGTTGGCCAGATCGCCGGTCCGCGAGACCTGCATCGCGCCCAGGATCGCCAGATCGATGTGTCCGCCCCGGATCATCGCGAAGCTCTGGGCGCTGCTGAAAAAGCTGGCGCCGGGCACCGCGGTCACCGTCTCCTTGCCGGCGTTGATCAGATCGGCGTCGATCTCGTCGTCGGTCGGGTACGGCCCGATGCCCAGCAGGCCGTTCTCGCTCTGCAGCTTCACGTCGACGTCGGCCGGGATGTAGTTCGCGCACAGGGTCGGCATCCCGATGCCGAGGTTGACGTAGTAGCCGTCCTTGATCTCGCGGGCGGCGCGGGCCGCCATCTGTACGCGGGTCAGTGCCATCGTCGACTCTCCGAAACAGAACAGCGTAGCAACCCCGCTTCCGAGGCGTCAACTCGCAGCGGCGCCGCAGCCGATCCGCGAGGCGCTTCCGCCGCGGGCCGCTGCGCGACCTGACGGTCGCGCAGGCTCCTACCCCGCCAGCTCGACGAGGGCCGCGGTGTACATCCGGAGGTTCAATCGCAGGCGGTCGACGGTCATGAACTCGTGGTCGCTGTGCCCGGTGTAGGGCTCGTCGGGCATCGCGGGGCCGAAGTTGACGCCGTTGGGCAGCAGCCGGGCCTGGGTGCCACCGCCCACCGAGATCGGTCCCGGCGCCGGCCGGCCGGTGTAGTGGCGGAACACGTCGAGTAGCACCGGGACGTGCGGGGCCGACTCCACGTAGTAGGGATCGCCGATGTCGACGGCGTGCTCGAGCGGCAGGCCGGTCTGCCGCCGCCAGCCTTCGAGGGCGGCCCGGATGGTCTTCTCCACCACCGGCGCGGTCCGCCCGACGGGACGGCGGACGTTGAGGGCGGCGACGAAACCGCCTCCGTCCGCCGGGGTCAGGGTCGCGAGGGTCAGCGTCAGCCGGCCCATGACCTCGTGGGAATAGCCGAGGTCGCCGAAGCGCTCGGCGTGGTGTCCGGCGCCGACGAGATCGTTGACGAAGCGCACCATCGTCCGCGCCGCCGTCGGCGGCCAAGGGTGGCGGCCGAGGAGGGCGGCGAGCTGGGTGATGGCGTTGCGCCCGGTCCACGGCGCGGACGAGTGGGCGGCGACGCCGTGGGACCGGATGCGGATGGTGTCGCCGGCGCGATCGACGTCGAACCAGCCGGCCGGCGACTGGACGGCGTCCCGCTCGAGGGCGGCGGCCAGGGGCTCGTCGGCGGCGGCGACGACGGCCTCGGCGCTTGCCGGCACCTGGGAGAGATAGCTGCCGCCAGTGAGCGACACCAGCCGCGCCTGCGCCGGGGAAGTCGCCGGAGCGCCGCCCCGCAGGGTGACGTGGATCGCCCCGGTGCCACACTCGCCGGTGACCACCGGGTACAAGGCGTCGAAGGCGATGTTGAGCGGCGGCGGAGTCCAGCCGGCGAGGAACTCGCGGAACGGGGTCCAGTCGGACTCCTCGTGCAGCGAGACGATCAGCTCGACGCGGCGGCGCCCGGGCAGACCCTCGTCCCGCAACGCCTTCAGGCTGTACAGCGCGGCGGCGATGCCCGCCTTGTCGTCCTCCACCCCGCGGCCCAGCAAGCGACCGGGCTCCGAGTCGCGGTCGAGCGTGAACGGGTCCGTCTTCCAGGCCGCCGCGTCGGCGGGCCGCACGTCAGCGTGCGTCAGGAGGCCGAGACGGTCGGACGACCGGCCGAGCCCCAGCACCAGGGCCGCCCCGTGGTCCTCGAAATCGAGCCCCAGGCGGGCCGCGGCGGCGGCCAGATAGGCCTTGAGCCGAAGGAACTCCGGGTTCCGGGGGTTGGGCACACCGCTCTCGACGACAGTGCGGAAGGAGACGAGATCGGCCAGGGTGTCGACGACGGCGTCGAACCAGGCCGTCACCGCGCGGTCGGCGACGGCGCGCGCGAACGGCGACGGCGGGGCGTCCGGGGACTTGGGCGTGGCGTGCGTCATGGGCACCGGACTCCGTTCCCGCCGCAGCGGGAAGCCGAGCAAGTTATCTGGATCCTAGCTGTTCAGCGCTCACTTCGGCGCCGCCCTGATCCTCGAAGCGTGCGTGCCGATCTCCTGGATGCTGAGATTATGTGCCGCACCGCGCGTGGGAGCCCGCACCCAGCCAACCGTCGGGGGCCCGGCAAGGGAAGCACGGCGGTGGAGTAGGATGTCCCGTTTGCCGTCCCCGGTCCGATGCCCCGAGCGGCCCGCGAATGCGGCGCGCTCCGGAAGTAGAGATGACAGTATGAGAGGTCGCCGTGTCGCCTGACCGCCCGCCCGGCTCGAGCTTCGGAAGATGTCGTCGGACCGCCCGGACCGAAACGCAGGAGAGCCGTGCCGCCTGACCCCCCGGTTCGCGCTTCGGACCACGGCCCCGAGTCGGCCATGTTCCGCCGCATCTGGGCCATCGCCTGGCCCACGCTGCTCTACAACGTGCTCGAGCTGAGCCTCGGGGTGGCCGATCTGCTGATGGTGCGGGGGCTCGGGCACGAGGCGACGGCGGCCATCGGGCTGACCCGCCAGATCGCGTTTCTCCTGGAGGCGTCGGCGCTCGCCGTGGCCACCGGGGTCATCGCCCTCGTCAGCCAGGGCGTCGGGGCCGGCGACCGGCGACAGGTGGAGGGGGTGCTGCACCAGGGCACGCGCCTCGTGCTGCTGCTGAGCCCGCCCATCACGCTGCTCGGTTATCTGGCCAGCCGCCCCCTGCTCGTCGCGATGCAGGCGGACGAGGTGGCCCTGACCCACGCCGTCCCCTACCTGCACATCTACTTCCTCGGGACCGTGTTTCTCTGGGGCACGGTCATCCCGGCCGCGATCTTCCGCGGCAGCGGCGACGCGATGACGCCCCTGAAGCTGGCCACCGTCGTCGCGATGCTGAACGTCCCCCTGAACTACGTCTTCATCTTCGGGGCGGGGCCCTGGGCGCCGATGGGGGTCGCGGGAGCGGCGGTGGGGACGGTGTTGGCCCGGGCCATCGGCGCCGGCTTCTACCTGGTCCTCCTCGCCCGCGGCACCCGGCACGGCCGGGTCCGCTTCCGGCCGCTGCTGGGACTGGATTGGCCGCTGATTCGACGCATGCTGCGGATCGGGATGCCCCCGGCCCTGGCCGGCATCGCCCGCAACGGCGCCCGGGTGGTCTATCTGGGGCTGCTGGGCGCCGGCGCCCTCGGGGCATCGATGCACGCGGCGGCGGGCGTCGGGCTGCAGGTGCGGCTGGTCAGCGTGCTGCCGGCCCTCGCGTTCCAGATCGCGACTGCCACCCTCGTGGGCCAGGCGATCGGCGCCGGGCAGCTCGACCGGGCCGAGGCGCTGGGGCGCCGGAGCGTGCAGCTCCTGTCGCTGATCATGGCCGGGGTGGTGGCCCTGACGTTCGCGTTCGCGCGGCCGCTCGCCGCCCTGTTCATCGTCGACCCCGACGTGGTGCCCCTGGCCGCGACGGTGCTGCGGTGGTTCGCAGTAGCGCAGTTCTTCAGCTCGGTGAGCATCTGCTTCCAGGGCGCACTGATGGGGGCCGGGGACACCAAGCCGATCCTGACGTACACGATCATCACCCAGTGGGGGCTGCTCCTGTCGCTGACGTTCGTCGCCCTGGTGGCGTTCGGCTGGGAGCCGGAGGGACCGTTGCTGGCCTGGACCGCCGCGCCCCTGGTGCAGCTCGTGCTGATGCAGCGACTGTTCGGGTCCGGACGCTGGAAGCAGCGGCACCGGACCTGAAGATCTATCCGCCGTTCGACGGACGAGGGTCCCGCGCGACGGCCGTCACCCACTCGGTGCTGCGCGTGGTGATTCCGCGCTGCGCCAGCGACCGGACGAGCCGTCAACCCCACCAGCCGCTGCTGCGCGGTAGTCCCACACCGCGGCAGAAGCGGGGCGAGCTGGCAGCAGAAGCCCGTCACCCGCGCCGGTGCTGCACGCGGTAGTCCCAGGCCTCGGGATCGCCGACCCACTGGTCGAGGCCGCGCTCGCACCGGACGCGGCCCGCGTCGATGGTCTCGCGGAGGATGCGCTCGTTCTCGCCGAGACGGCCACGGTCTCCTTCGCCGTGGTGGAGGTGGCAGGCCAGGGCCACCCCGCGCAGGTTGCGGCGCAGGCGCCCGTGGTTGCCGAGCCGCACCGCGAGCTCGTTGTCCTCGCGCCCCCAGCCCCACATCGCCTCGTTGAAGCCGTTCACGGCCAGCAGGTCCCGCCGCCAGAAACCCTGGTGGCAGCCGCGCACGGTCATCGGATCGCGGTGCGGGGCATTGAGCAGCCGCGCCGCCGCCGCGAACGGCAAACGCGCGAGCCTCGCCCGCCGCCTGACGCCGCGGCTGAAGACCGAGGGCCACCAGTCGGTCCGCCGGGTCATGACCGCGCTCGCCCGCGGCCCCAGCGGAATGCGCGACCCCTGGCAGTAGCAGGCCGGATCGCGAAGCCGGCCGTGGTCCTCGATGCACCGCGGGTGGCAGACCATGTCGCCGTCCAGGCTCACGATGTAGTCGCCGACGGCCCGGGCCATGGCCTTGTTGCGGATGCCGCCCAGGCGAAACCCCCCGTCGGGGTGCCAGACGTGATGGACGGGGCAGGGGCTGGCCGCCTGGTGCCGCTCGACGACGGCGCGGGTGTCGGGCCCGCTGCCATCGTCGGCCACGATGATCTCGCCGGGAACCTCGGTCTGTCGCCGCAGGGCGTGGAGACACGCGTCGAGCGCGGCCGGCCAGTTGTACGTGGCGACGACGACGGAGACCGTGGTCATGAACGGCCAGCCCGGGGATCGTCGCCGACCGGCTCCGCTTCCCGTCCAACCGACCCGCCCGGAGTCCGTGTCGTTCCGCGGCGCGGACTCCCGGCGTCCCGATACAGCTCGTAGAGCCGCAGGCGTTTCATTACCGAGCTGTGGACCGTGATCCAGGCCGCGATGATGCCCGGCCAGCCGTCGAGGACGCCCCGGCGGAGCACGAGGTCGCGGAACAGGTACGCGGGCAGCGACAGGAACGTCCGCACCAGCTTCGGCTTCCTGCCCCGCTCGAACCCTTGCCGGGCCCACAGGTCGATGTAGCGGCAGGCCTTCTCCTGGTGATGGGCGACGCTGGCGTAGCTGTCGTGGATGAGGGGCGCGGTCAGGCGGTGGGTGCGGCAACCGGGCGCCGGTCTCAGGTGCTCGTGCACCTGGTCTGACGTCCATGCCGCGAGGCCCTTCCGGTAGCAGCGCCAGATGAAATCGCGCGCGAACGGCCGGTAGTGCGTCATCGTGCGGCCGCAGTAGCGGGTGCGCCGCGACAGCTGCACGGCGTCGCTCCGTTCCAGTAGTCCGGGCAATTCGTTGCGACACTGCCGCTGCAGCTCGTCGCTCATCCATTCGTCGGCGTCAAGCATCAGGACCCACTCGTGGCTGGCGTCCTGCTCGGCGCGTTGGCGCATGGGACCGAAGCCCAGCCATTCGCGTTCGACCACGGTCGCACCGTGCGCCGCCGCGACCGCCGCGGTCCGGTCGGTGCTGCCCGAATCGATGACGATTTTCTCGGCCGCGAAGGGGACGCTGTCCAGGCAGCGCGCGATGACCGCTTCCTCGTTCCGGCAGAGGACAATCAGCGAGAGCGGCAGGATGCCGTCGGAGGGTTCATCCATGGCGGCGGTCGTCGCGCCGGCGGGCCGCGTCCCGGCCATGCACGGTCTCACCCGATCGAGTCACTCGACGTTGTGGTAGGGGGGCCGGTGCTCGACGTAGGCCATCCACATGCAGTCCAGCATGGTCCAGAGCACGTCGAGCTTGAACTGCAGCACGTCCAGCATCGCCTCCTGCTGCGGCCGGGTTCGGCAGTAGTCGAGGGTGATGTTCAGGCCGTGCACGACGTCTCGGCGGGCTTCCGAGAGCCGCTTGCGGAAGTAGTTGTAGCCCTGCTCCGAGATCCACGGGTAGTGCTGCGGCCAGTGCTCGAGCCGCCGCTGGTGGATGGTCGGGGCGAAGAGCTCCGTCAACGACGACCCCGCGGCGACCTGCCACGGCTGCTGCCGCGCGAAGTTCACGTAGGCGTCGATGGCGAACTTCACGCCCGGCAGCAGATGGGCGTGCGACCACAGGTCGTCGCGGGCGAGACCGACCGCTTCGCCCAGCTGCAGCCACGCCTCGATGCCGCCCTCCGCGCCGCTGTCGCCGTCGTGGTCGACGATGCGCTTGACCCACTCGCGCCGGACCTCTCGATCCGGGCAGTTGGACATGAGGGCGGCGTCCTTGACGGGAATCGAGACCTGGTAATAGAACCGGTTCGCCACCCACCCCTGGATGGCCGGCTTGTCGAGCTGTCCGGCGTGCATCCGGACGTGGAACTCGTGGTTCACGTGATAGTACTTCTCCTTGGCGCGCAGCCTCCGCTCGAACTCCTCACGCGTCCACGGCGTCGTCTCCACGTCGTTCATCTACTCGGTCCCCCCGGCTCCGCTGGTGGCGTCAGGCTAGCACGATCCGGCGCGAGCTGTCTCCGGCCGGCGGCGGCGACCTCGGCCGATGCATTTTTTTCTTGCGCGGTCCGATACGGGTGTGTATAGTCTGGTTCTTCGGTTGGCCAACTTCGGACACAGAAGGAGCAGAGCATGACCTGGACCAAGCCCGAGATCAGAGAGATTTCCCTCAACATGGAAGTTACTCTCTACGTCACCGCTCGCTAGACGGGACAAGAACGCTTCGGCGTTCTCGTTTGCGTCTTGGGGTATGCGGCGTCTCCCGGCCTTGAGCCGGTGATTTCGTGTCCCCGTTCTGTGTGCGCGTGCACGGCTCTGCTGTGCACGCGCATTCTTTTTTTGGCGCCTGCCTCGGCGCAGACGCCCAGCACGCCAACGTCCTCTCGGCACAAGGCCGCGCGGCCTCGAAAGAGGCCCTCGGGCGTCCTCCCCCCTCTCGGCGGCAGCACCTGATCAGTCAGCGGCCGCAGGCGCACCCGGTCAACCGCGGCCGGACTGCCGCGATGCTCGGCCTCCGCGTGCTTCCCCATCCTACGGCAACCTCGAGTTGATGATGGTGTCGGTCGCGATCACCGTCACGTACTGCCTGCCGTTCACTGGGCAGGTCATCGGGCTCCACCGGATGGGACGGGGCCCGGCCGGCTCCCGCCGCGCCGACGGCGAGCGCGGCCACCGCCGTCACCGGCCACCCTGCACGCGGTTGCCTGCTGGCATCGGTCACCCCCCGGTCGGTTACAACGTGATGTCCATGCCGTCGTACGCGATCTGGATGCCGGCCTCGATGAGCGCCGCATGCTCGGCCGACTCCTCGTCGAGGATCGGGTTGGTGTTGTTGATGTGAATCACGATCTTCCGGGGGCAGTCGAGGGATTGCAGGATCTCGACCATGCCGCCGGCCCCGGACTGGTTCAGATGCCCCATGTCCTGCGCCCGCTTGTCGCTGATCCCCTCGCGTGCGAGCTCGTTGTCGGTCCACACCGTGCCGTCCACGAGCAGGCAGTCGGCCTCCTCCATGTAGCGCCGGACGTGCGGCTCCAGCTCGCCCAGGCCCGGGGCGTAGAACAGGTTCCGGCCGGTGACGGTATCCGCCACCCGAACCCCGATGTTGTTGCCGGGGATGGTGTTGTGCCGGTGGGGCGAATAGGGCGGCGCCTCGCTCTTCAGCGGGACCGCGGTGAAGAGTAGTCCGTCCGCCTTCGGAATGGAGAAGGGTACCCCGTCCAGGCCCACCTCGTGCCAGTTCACGCCCCTGAAGTGGGACAGGACGTTGAACAGCGGGTAGCCGGTGGTGAGGTCGTCGTACACCGCCCGCGTGCAGTAGATCTCCCACGGTTCCGTGTGCTCGCGCAGCACGACGAGGCCGGTCGTGTGGTCGATCTGCGCGTCGACCACGAGAATGGCGCAGATTCCGGTGTCGCGGACGGCGCGCCCCGGCTGCAGCGGCGGGAACGAGGCGAGCTGCTGCCGGATGTCCGGCGACGCGTTGAAGAGCACCCAGTCGACCCCGTTGCTGCTGACGGTGATGGACGACTGGGTGCGGGCGTGCCCCTGCAGGTTCCCCTGGCGGAGCCGCCGGCAGTTGCGGCAGTTGCAGTTCCATTGGGGGAATCCCCCCCCGGCGGCCGAGCCCAGCACGTGTACCTGCATCGATCACCCCGATATCTCGTGAAGATGGGTTGCCGTTCATGGTCGGGAACGCGTTCGTTGTATCATCACTGCATCGTTCGCCGCCACCAAACGATGCCGCAGCCGATCACGACGCCCGTCCTCGCCGCCGGCACCCGATACCGCTGGGACAAGGTGCGCAACCAGCATCAGCTCGTGTTCCCCGAGGGGATGATCGTCCTCGACGAGCCGGGGACGGCCATCGTGCAGCTGTGCGACGGGCGGACCACCGGCGATCTGATCGCCGCGTTGAAGGAACAGTATCCCGGTGCGGAGCCCGCGGACGACGTGCACCAATTTCTCGGCCACCTGGCGAAACGGGGGCTGGTACGCGAGGGAGCCGAGCATGACTGATACCCCCCTGCCCCGGCCGCTGGCCCTCCTCGCGGAGCTGACCTACCGGTGCCCGCTGCAGTGTCCGTACTGCAGCAACCCGCTCGAGCTGGGCAAGTACCGCAACGAGCTCGACACCGAGACCTGGGTGCGGGTGTTCAACCAGGCGGCCGACCTCGGGGTCGTCCAGCTCCACCTGTCGGGGGGCGAGCCGCTGGTGCGCCGCGACATCCTCGACCTCTGCCGCGCGGCGGCCGCGGCGGGGCTCTACTCGAACATGAGCACCGGGGCCACGGTGGTCGACGGCACCCGGTTGGAACAGTTGCGCGAGGCCGGGCTCGACCACTTCCAGGTGAGCCTGCTCGACACCCTGCCCGAATCGAACGACCGGCTCGCGGGGGTGCCGTCCTTCGACCGCAAGCGCGAGGCGGTGCTCGGGGCCAAGCGGCTCGGGTTCCCGGTGACCCTGAACGTGGTGCTGCACCGGCAGAACCTCGATCGCATCGCCGAGGTCATCGCCCTCGCCCAGGAATGGCGCGTCGACCGGCTCGAGCTCGCGCACACCCAGTACACCGGGTGGGCGTTCAAGAACCGCGCGGCCCTCATGCCGACCCGCGACCAGCTCGACCGCGCCCATGCCGAGGTCGAGCGGGTGCGGGCGGAGGGCACCGGCGGGGTCGACATCCAGCACGTCCTCCCCGACTACTACTTCGAGCGCTTCCCGAAGGCCTGCCTCCAGGGCTGGGGCATGGTGTCGATGAGCGTGGCGCCCGACGGCTTCGTCCTGCCGTGCCAGACCGCCCGCGAGATTCCCGGGCTCGAGTTCCCCAACGTGCGCGACCACTCGCTCGAAGAAATCTGGGAGCGGGCCCCCATCTTCCAGCGCTTCCGCGGCACCGACTGGATGCCCGAACCGTGCCGCAGCTGCGACCGCCGCGAGATCGACTTCGGCGGCTGCCGCTGTCAGGCGTTCCTGATGACCGGCGACGTGACCGCGACCGACCCCATCTGCGAGCTCTCGCCCCACCACCACCTGGTGGCCACCGCCCTCGAGGAGGCGGCGCAGAGCGCCCCGCCCCTGCACTACCGCATCATGTCGCGCGGCCCCGGCGCCGCCTGACGTCGAGAGCCGGGGCTGACCGCCCGGCAACGCGTTCGGACGCGCGCCTGAGTTCGATCCAGCGGAGGATGTCGCCGGCATCGAGCGTACAGCCGTCCTCGGCGAGATACGCGACGATGTTCCCTCACCCTCCGGGCTGGTCCGGCGAGGGCAGGACGACTCGCTCGATGGTGAGAAGTCTCTGGTCGACCTTGCCGAAGGCAATCTCGACATTGCGCAGGCGGGTGTCGAAGCCGTCCAGGCGGGTGCTCACCTCGGTGCGGAAGTCTCGAAGGTCCGTGCGCAGGTCGGCGAACCGGCCGTTCACGCTCGCACCGAAGTCGTCGAACCGGCCATTCATGCTCGCACTGAGGTCGTCGATTCGGCCGTTCACGCTCGCATCGAGGTCGTCGATTCGGCCGTTCACGCTCGCATCGAGGTCGTCGATTCGGCCGTTCACGCTCGCGTCGAGGTCGTCGATTCGACCGTTCACGCTCGCGTCGAGAGCATCGACCCGGCTGTTCACGCTCACATCGAGGTCGTCGATCCGGATGTTGACGCCGGCAATCTGTGCGGCGAGGAGCCCGGCCAGCACGACCACCGTGCCGATGATCCACTTCGTGTCGTTGCTCATGGTGGGTCAGCCTGCTACTCCGCCGGCCGTCGGCGGCCCGACAGGCACCCCCTTGTCGCGGTCTGAGCGTTGCGCCGTCAAGACCCCGAGCGCCCCCTCGATGCGGCCCTGCCCCTCGAGCAGCTTCTTGACGTCTCCACGCAGTTCGGTGTGCGCCGCGTCGTTGTTCTTGACCTCGCGCCGCAGGAACCACACCACAAGCGCGAGCAAACCCGCGATTACCCACGCCGCGGCCGAGACCGCGGCGGGCAACCCGATCGCAATCGATGGCGCAGCGGACGTTGCGATGAGCAGGTTGGTCAACGGATGCGCCTCCGGGTCGCCGGGTCTTGAGCCATCGTCTCGCGCGCCGACTATGCTCTGGCGCGAGCGCAACAATCTCGATGGCCACGTTAGCATGCACGCCATTTGCGTGCAAGCCGACCCGCTCGCTCAGAGAGCGTCACCGGCTCGGGCGGGTCTTGCGGCGCTCGATGACCTTCTCCTGGTGCTCGCCGACCACCACGCGGTCGACGTAGATGCCGGGGGTGTGGGCCATGTGGAGATCCGGTCAGCTACCGTCTTGCCGCCGGCCAGCGGCTCAGCAGGGCAACTCCCCCGGCTCCGGACGCGCGCCGGACGTAACGCTCGTCCGCCGTCACGAACACGCCACGCCGGGCGAGCGCCGTCGCGTGGTACGCGGCGTCGTAGAACGTGACGCCGTACGTCACCGCGAGGGACACGGCCTGCGCTCGCCATCCCGAGTCCAGTCGCGCCTCCGTCAACCGGAAGTCGGCCAGAGTCCTCAGCAGATTGTCGACGTCTGCCGGAAACCGTCGCGCCAGCGTGTTCCCCACCTCGTAGATCCAGAGTTGGGGCACGACGAGCTCCACGGCGCCGGCGATGGCCTCGTCGCGCAGCGAGAGCGCCGCCCCGGTGTCCCGCTCCTCGTCGCCGGGAAGAACCCACTTGAGCAGGACCGACACGTCGGGCACCACGATCACGACAGCCGTCGTTCCCGCTCCTCCCGGATCCAGCCGACTACTTCGTCAGTGCCGACCGGCGAGAGGCGCGCCCGCAGGGCATCCATGCGGGCGGCCGCCTCGCGGCGCGCCGCGGCACGCGACCACTCCAGGATCGCCGCATTCACGGCCCGGCTGCGCGCCCCGCGAGGCAGCTTCTCGATGACGCGCCACGCGTCGTCGTCCATCATGATGTTGACCCGCCGCGGCATGGCGACCCTCCGTCCTCGCTTGCGGTCCAGATGTGCGCAACCCATTACACACCACCGATACACATCCCGCAAGCTCGGCTCCTGGCCCGGACGGTGACGGTCAGAGACCGGTCGAGAACGCGCCACCCGGGCTCCCGAAGACTCGGCAACGGAGTCGACGTGAGTTCC
Organism: Vicinamibacterales bacterium; assembly: GCA_965206705.1. Lineage (GTDB taxonomy): Bacteria > Acidobacteriota > Vicinamibacteria > Vicinamibacterales > UBA8438 > JAJEEA01. The sequence goes on from CBDBKJ010000006.1 coordinate 2,016,541, forward strand.
CAGGCCGAGTCTGGTCATCGGCAGCAGCCTCACGACGACGCGCGTCAGCAGCGTGCCGTAATCTCCGCTCGCGCCGAGACGCCGGGCCGCCACAAGGTCATTCGCGCTAGAATCCAGGATGCAGCTTGCATGCTCCGGTTCGTGGGGACACCGGCGCGGATGCGGAAGCCCCGCGCCCGACGGCGAACGACAAGATGAACGAAGCGACGATTCGACTCCACATCGAGAAACTGCCCGGCGGCGGGTTCCTGGCCACGAGCGTCGATGTCCCAGGTCTGGTGGCCCAGGGGCGCAGCGTTGCCGAAGCCACCGAAATCGCCCAGGGACTCGCCCGGAAGATCGCCGAGTCGTGCATCGAGCACGGGGACCCGTTGCCCCCTGCGCTGGCCCATCTCCACGAGCCCGAAACCGGGCTCGACCTGTGCGTGCCCGTTAGCGTGCCGTAGTGCGGGAATGCGCCAAGACACCGATAGCGAGACTCCGTACCCGTTAACGGGCCGCCAGGAAATCGCCAACCTCGATGCCCGCCTCACGGAGGATTGCACGGAGGGTGCCCTCGGCCATGTCGCCATCATGGCGCGGCAGCGTCACCTTGCGGCCGGAAGGCTCGTGACGCCACAACTCGTGACTGCCCGGCCCCATCCGATCGAACCGGTATCCGAGACGTCTCAGCCGACGCGCAGTCTCCCGGTATCGGAAGCCGGCAAGTCGTCCCATGGGTCTCGCCTTCAGCGCTCCAGACGCTGCCTTGCGAGCACGTCCGAGTCTTCCCGCTCCCCCTCCTGGCCGTAGCCCTTGGCGATGCGTTCGAGGACGTTCGCAACGTAGGGGTACTCGAAGGCCCATCGTTCGGCCCAGGCTCGATACCTGGCCCCCAGTTCCCGCTCTTGGGCCCCGCCTTCATCCAGGCCGCGCCAGACCACGCCGCGAGCGTTGTACACGCCGACCCTGAATCCCTTGGCGACGTCAGGAGAAGCCACCCTCTCCAGAACCTCGCACACCGGTCGACAGGGCCACGAGCCGTCCTCCTCCGAAGGCGCCCTGGATAGCAGTTCGCCGATCTGTTCGTCGCCAGTCTTGCTCCGCCCATGCTCTCTGCACAGGCGTCGCGCCTCGTCGACCCATCGACTCAGGGCTTGACCGTCCAGACTTCCGTCGTCGCTAGCGCCGGGTATGCGCCTGACCTGTCGTAGCAATCGAAAGGCGGCGCTCCCCAAGGCGGCGCGCCGACCAGGACCGTCGACCCGCCACTCGGGCGGGTCCTGGCCGGCATCGCTGCGTTTGAAGATGAGGGCAAGGGCCTGCACAAAGACCGAGGGCGACTCGGTGACCTTCCGCTCCAGATTCGGAATGCCGTGCTCACTGTGATCGAGCGCTTGAATGAACGCGAACTCCAGTTGCGCCAGCTCATCCGCAGTGACGCCGGGACGTCCGTCCAGCGAGTCGAGGGCACTCGAGAGCCATCGCTCGATCCTGAACTGTCCCTCCGGCTCCGGGTCCACCTCGACCAAAGCCGTCAGCAGGCGTTTCAAGCGCGACGTCTCGACCTTGCCCCAATCGAACCACACTGCGAGAAAGGCTTCCCGTGGGCGTCCCGCCTCAAGAAGGCGGTCGACGACTTCCGTAGTCTCCGACTGCGTGAGCCCCACCATCCCCGGTCGAACCTCGCGCCAGTACGCGTCGCGCACAAGCGCATCCTGACCATCGAGGAGGCGCCAAGTTTCGTCGCGGAACGGCGCGCACTTGAAAAGGCGAAGCCTCCGCTCGACCGTCGAAGTCTCCGCGAGGTTCAAGACCACCTTGGCACGGAAGTTCTCGAGGGCAACCATGAACGCCCCCATGAACGCGTCCAGCTTCTCCGCAGATACCGTCTCGATTGCCAGGCACGCCCGAAGAACGTCGATCGCCGCGTCTGGACCCGTTGCACAGCGAGCCGCGTACCGACCAACTGTCCAGCCTTCGCCGTCCGACAACAGTGCAAGAGCACCTTCGAGACCGCGAACCGACCAGATGTTCGTCATTGCCTCGGCGCGACGCTCGTCGACGCGCTTCTCGCGTTGATGGAAATCGAGGTCGTCATCAAGTTCATCAGCGGAATACTCCAACCATTCCGTAGCGAACAGCCACGCATGGCGACGGACTGGATCGCGCGAAGCCAACTTCTCGCAGACCTCGCGTGCCTTGTCGCTCTGATCGCTCTTCAGACCGCTGAGCAATCCGCGTCGGGCCACGACCGTAACGCGGATTTTCTCCCGTAGCTCCGCTCTCGCCCTTTCGTCCGTTTCGGTCTGTGACCAGTCATCGATGACGTCCCATACCGATAACCGGTCCCCGTCATCAGGCATGCCGTCGAGGCGTTCGACCAAATCGCTGAGTGTCCTCTCATCGTGTCTCGGCCACGAGAACGCGAGATCGAGCGCCTTGCGCACGACCTGCTCCCACTCACCTCTGGTGGCCCCGTTGCCGGCACCGGCGGCGTCGTCTCGCCAACGAGGTCTGTCGTTGGCAATGGCGACCTGCTGCCGGCCATCGAACTGTTGGATACAGATCCGCCAGCCGATGTCGGGAAAGCGGTGGCACAGGGTCTCGAGTGCCCGGATTCTGTCGGCAACCGATGCAGCCGTCTGAGGCATCCACGAGCGGAAGATGGCCGACAGGCTGCCGATCGGCTTGTTGACCCAGTTGTCGTCGATCTTCGTTTGCGAGAGTCCGGCCAGGACGTAGACGACGCGGGGGAAGATCTGCGGATTCCAGGCCAGGCGTTCCAGCGCCCAAAGGACACCGGTTCGCGCCGGGCTATCGAACAAGCTGGAGCTTGCTGGTTTGAGAAGCGCCAGCAGGACCGGTTGCGGCCGCGCAAGATCCTTCTCGAGCAACGTGAGGAACTCATTCGGGGCAGCCTCGGCGTACCCCGGAAGATCACGGTCGTGCGATCGCAGATTGTCGCTCGTGAAGGGGTCGAGGAGGCGCTGGACGAGAGCCGCGACCGACGCGCCAACGTCTGGGACTCGGTCGCGGAGCAGCCCATTCCCGTGGACGGACAGCATCACCAATGTCTCGCAGACACCAGTCCGCAGTGCGCCGGAGTGCTCGCGCACCTTGCGATAGACACCGGCGGCCCAACGCCGATCCTCCGGAAGCTCCAGCGCGGGATCGGACTCGGAAAGAACGTACTCGGCAAAGTCGACGAAGTCCGTGACGTCCTTTCCCGTCACCCACGGGCTGATGGCGAACAAGGCGTCGATCTTCGAGACGACACCGCGATACTGGCCCACTCGCCAAACCGGACAATCGTCCAGTGGGAGCAGGTCCGCGACGTCCTTCTCGACCTCGCCGTAGGTGCGCCCCGCAAGCGCCTCCAGAATCTCGCGATCCGCCTTCGATCCGTCGTGCCAAGCCCCGACAAGCGCTATCGGGATGAGACGCCGCGCGACCTCCCTGTCCCCGGCCCATGGCGGGATCCTGATGGCGTCGATTTGCGACAGCCGCCGGCGCAGCACGGTGGGCGACCGGCCCGAGCCGTTCGCCAGCCGGCTCACGCGCTCGCGCTCGATGCCCATGTCCGTGAGGGCGTTCTGTAAGGCCTCGTGGCCCAGCATCTCGACGGCAGTGTCCGGTTCACGATCGACCGCGTTACGGGGCAGGACGACGACGCAGTGGCGCTGGCGATAGTGGCCGGTGAGCTCTCGCTCGGTGTCCTCGTTGCACACGATCGGAATGAACGGGGACGGTGAGCCCGCCAGCGCTCGTAACGTGCTCGCCGACTCGAAGACGACTGCGTGGTCACGGGCGGCGGGCTCATCGGCGCGCCGCAACAGGCACGCGACGAACGCCAGGGCCTCCTCCCGGGAGTCCGCGGCGACGGTGAAGGGCCGGCCGCCGGGCTCCTTCTTCAGCCACTCCCTGAAGCGGCCCAGGTGGGCGGTCACGGACGGTTCGAAGATCTTGGGAGTCATCGGCGGGTCGCAGGGCTTGACCCATCGATCCCAAGAACGCTCAATCGTCTCGCAACCCTCCGCCGGAATCCCCAGTTCGCCGGCGAGCCAGATCCGCGGGGAGATCGTGTTCTCCAGCCACTGCTCGATATCGCTCGCGTCGAGCGCGCTCACCGCCTTCCAGTCGCCGGCGGCCTGCTTGCCACGCACCCAGTCGTCCTTGCCCGCCCAGTTACGCGGCGTAACGAAAACGAAGGTGCATTGTGCCCGCTCGCGGGCCGACAGCGTCCTCAGGCGGGTCCGGTAGTCCGCGTCGCCCTTCGCCTTCGGGTGCCGGTCAACGCCGAACTCCCAGAACGACCGGCCTTCCGGCACCCAGAGCGTCGCCGCATCGGCTTCGACTCGGCCGTCCCAGCCGTGGCGTTGAGCATTGTCGTAGCCGGGGAAGTCCACGCGGCGCAGCTCGCGTCCCGTCGCGTGGATCAGCCGGCGCAGCAGGACCGGCAGAAGCTCACGAGCGCGGAGGCTCCCGGCCGCCCACTCCTCGATCCGCCGCGCCTCGATTGTCAGAAAGCTCGGGGCGTAGGCCCCCACGGCCACCGCCCGATCCTCGACACTTCGTCGATCCAGGTCGGCCGCAGCTTGAAGCTGGAGCAGCTTCGTCCGGTCCGCCCCGAACGTCGCTTCCAGCCGCAACGCCATGTTCTGCGACAACGCGGCCCGGCCGTTCAGGAGATTCGACAACGCTGGTCGACCCACCCCCAGTTTCCGGGCTGCTTCCGTGACCGACATGCCAGCCGGGATCACGTGCTTACGGATGAAGGAACCGACATCGGTGGAACGATTCCGTGACCTCACCATGCACGTGTGTGTATCCTGTAACGCTACACACGTCAATTACTCGGAATTGGCACGGCAGGCCGCCACATCGGCTTCGATCCGGCCGTCGTCGAGCACCCTGATGAGCGAGGGCACCGCCGGCAGGTTTCTGGGATCCACGAACTCCCCGTTCACCCGGTCGCCCTTTGCCTCGCCGCAGCTGCGGTTCCGCCTCACCGGCTCCAGGCGCCGGCTCGGGTCGCCACTCGGCGCGGTCCCGCCCTTGCAGCAGGCGATCATGTTGCGGTAGTCGAGCGCCTGTGATGCTCCCCGTACGGGGTCGCTTTGCGGCACGACGTGCTCGACCTGGCGATCCAGCTCCGTCAGATCGATCTCGCAGTATCCGCAAAGTCCGTGTTGGAGTTCCTTCAGCGCTTCGAATAGGCTCCGATAGGCACGCCCCCTGTCATGGCTATGGAATCCCCCCCAACTCGCCCTTTGTGTTTCGACTCTCAGATAATCCGCGAGCCCAGGCGTCTGCTCACGCAGTCTCCGAATGTGCTTCACGTCGACTTGCCCATCTGGCGCAGCAGCTTTCGCCGCCGGATCTCGATATCCGCCCGCCCAAGGGCAGGGTCTTCGGGAGATCGTTCTTCGAGCGCCCGCCTGAGCACCCGGGCTTTCTCCGACTCGCCCTTGTCGTCGTTGATCAGACCCTTGTAGAGATCCAATTGCTCGGTAAAGTCGTTGACCGGTCGCTCGTTCACGCCCATCACGACCGACAGCACGTCTCCTGACTCGGCGCCATAGGTCCATCCGGCGGCCGCCGCGGCGACGATGCGGCCCTTCTCACGGGCAAGCTCCACGATGTGTTGGGGCTCGACGGTAGTCAACACCTGCGGACTGTGGGTGGACACGATGAACTGGGCGTTCGGAAACGTCCTCCGCAGGTCGCTCAGGATCCGTTGCTGCCACGACGGGTGGAGATGTAACTCGACCTCGTCGATCAGGACGATGGCCTCTGAATTCAGAGGATCATCCAAGTGTGGATTCGCTTGCGCCATTCTCGATGCCAGATCGCCCGCGAGTGCCAGCACTGCCCGCTGACCGCCGCTCAGCTGATCAATCTCCAGCGTCTCCAGGCTTCCTTTTTCCCACTTCACGCGCAACAACAGCCGGGGTGGATCCAAGTCGATATGTGGATCGCTTACTCCATCGAGCATGGACGAGATTGCCTTACGGACCGTAGAGAGGTCTAGTCGTCGATACTTGAAGTCGCCTCGCTTCTTCTGCTCCTTTAGCTCTTGGTATTCTCTAACAGACAGCCACTGGAATAGCCCCCTAAAATTCGTTCGGGCCGAGAGCGCACCACGCAGCGCCGAGTAGCGCTCCGAATAACGAGAAGCATTCGTCGCGACTGCGAGCAACGGTCCAGGTCGGTCGACGACGGCCCGATCCGTGTCGTAGAACGCAACTACGGGTAACTCCGTATGGTGTCCCTTGCGGTCCGCACGGACTATCTCATCGAGTTTCTCCTTCAACAGACCAGGCTTGCGATACCTCTTTGACACACCGCTCTCTCGCGGATGCCAGACCATACGGCGGCTCCAAGTGACTCCGTCGGTTGCGGTCAGCCCAACCTGGACGAACGGCGCAGTCCGGCGGCGGTCCTTCTTGAGGAACGCGATTCCAGAAACGCCAGGCAAGAGCGTTGGGATAACGCCGAGTCCGACTGCGATCGCATTCAGCACACTCGTTTTGCCGTGCGCGTTGTCGCCGTGCAGGACAGTCAGCGAAGGATCAAGCGGAAGGTGAAGATGGTCGATCGCCCGATAGTTCTCGATCTCAACTGATTCGAGCTTCATTCGACCACCTCCTGCCGCTTGGGGCGCGGCTCCATCGACCGCATCCAGCGAGCCGTCAGCACTCGACTCGGGCACGGGCGGTGCATCGATACGCGTGGGTAGCAATCAACCTCATCGCCCCTCGCCTCGAATCTCTCGACCATCGTCCGCCAGTTGTCGCGGTCCCGCATCGGGGCCAGCGGGATCCTCGGCGAGCACAAGACAGCGCGTCATGCGGCGAACAAACGAACTCGGCTTGACGCGGGCTCGGGCGAGCCGCCTCACCACGCGGTGCCCCGGTAAATGCAGGTTTTGTCCAGGGAGGCCCGCAGCGAGAGCCGTTCTCACAAGGTTGGGCGTGGTAATGATGTGCATTAATTAGCAATGCATCGTAGTTGACGACTACGTTTCCTCCCCGAGTTCAGACCCACGACGTGAACGGCCGACCCAGAGCCTCACCCGCTCGGGCGCGTCTTGCGGCGCTCGATGACCTTCTCCTGGTGCTCGCCGACGATGACGCGGTCGACGTAGATGCCCGGGGTGTGGACCAGGTGGGGGTCGATGGCGCCGGCCGGGACGATCTCCTCGACCTCGGCGACCGTGACGCGGCCCGCCTCGGCCATCGGGGGGTTGAAGTTGCGGGCGGTCATCCGGTAGACGAGGTTGCCCTCCTCGTCGGCCTTCCAAGCCTTGACGAGGGAGACGTCGGCGTGCAGGGCGGTCTCGAGCACGTACCAGCGGCCGTCGAACTGGCGGGCCTCCTTGCCCTCGGTGAGGGGGGTGCCGTAGCCGGTGGGGGTGAAGAAGGCGGCGATGCCGGCCCCGCCGGCCCGCATGCGCTCGGCCATGGTGCCCTGGGGGTTCAGCTCGACCTCGATGGTGCCGTCGAGGAACTGCCGCTCGAAGAGCTTGTTCTCGCCGACGTAGCTGGCGATCATCTTGTCGATCTGGCGGGTCTCGAGCAGCAGGCCCAGCCCGGCACCGTCGACGCCGGCGTTGTTGCTGATGCACGTCAGGTGCTTCACGCCCGAGTCGCGCAGCGCGAGCACGAGGCTCTGGGGCACCCCGCACAGCCCGAACCCGCCGACCATCAAGGTCATGCCGTCGTGAAGGAGGCCGTCGAGGGCCTCCTTCGAACCGAGAAACACCTTCTTGCTCATGCCAGCCCGCCAATCGCCGCCTTGCGGCTTCGCCGCCGCCCCAACCAAGCCTATCAGCCCCGTGGCCAGAGTCCGCGATGTCTTCGGAGGTCCTACCCCTTCATGGGACCGTCGGGGACGCCGGCCCCCTTGCGTACGCAGCGCGCGAGGTTCGACATGTCCTCGTCGCCGTACCCCTGGGCGATGAGACCGTCTTCGAGGGTGGCCACGAGACTGGCGATGTGCACCGGGACCTCGAACGCGCGGGCGGTTTCGAGCGCAATGCCGAGATCCTTGCGGTGCAGGCGGGTCCGGAAGCCGAGCGGATAGGTGTCGTTCAGCATGTTCCCCGACCGGTTCTGGAGAATCCACGACCCGGCCACACCGCCGCCGATCGCCTCGACGACCTTCTCGGGGTCGGCGCCGGCGCGATGGGCGAGGGTCAGGGCCTCGCCGAGGGCGAGGAAGGTCCCGGCGATGACCACCTGGTTCGCGACCTTCGCGATCTGCCCCGCCCCGACGTCCCCGATGCGCGTGATCCGGGCACCGAGGACCTCCAGCACCGGCTTCGCCCGCTCGAAGTCGGCCTCGCTGCCGCCGCACATGATGGCGAGGGTGCCCTTGATGGCGCCCTCGGAGCCGCCCGACACCGGCGCGTCGACATAGCCGATGCCCTTCTCGCGGAACCGGGCGGCGATGTCGCGGGTGGCGGCGGGGGCGATCGACGAGCAGTCGATGACCAGCCCGCCCGCGCGCAGACCGTTGATCGCGCCGATCTCGGGGTCGAGCAGCACGCGCTCGACGTCCGGGGTGTCCGAGACGCACGAGAGCACGATGTCGGCGCCGCGGGCGGCGGCGGCCGGGCTCTCGGCGCGGCTCGCGCCCTCGGCCGCGAGCGGCTCTTCGCGTTCGCGCGTCCGGTTGTGCACCACCACGCGGTGGCCGGCCTTCAACAGGTTTCTCGCCATCGGGGCGCCCATGGTCCCCATTCCGATGACCGCGATGCTCATTGCTGACTGTCTCCTTCAGACTGTGGATGGTGATCGGTCAGGCCCGGTCTCGCGTGCACGATGCCGCGCCCGGATTGCGGGCGGTTCGTCAGCAGGGCCAGCAGCTTCTTCCAGTAGCGGAACGACGGCCGGTAGACGACGTCCACCGAGCCGAACCCGGCGGAACCCAGCATCTCCGTCAAGGCGGTCATCGTGGGGATGCCGCAAAGGTCATGGGTCTGCTCGTCGACCCGCTCATCCCCCGGAAAGAACGGCACCAGCGGGTACCGCTCGTGGATGAACGGCAGCAGGACGTGCGTCTCGCAGATCAGCAGCCGCCGGGTCACGGGGGCAATCCGCTCCAACGCCGCCAACGGGTTGCGCAAATGGTAGAACACGCCGAGAAGCAGCACCAGATCGAACTGGCCGAGGCGGTCGGCGTCGAGCTCGTGGACGTCCAGGCGCTCGTACTCCACCCGCGAGCCGAGGCGCTCTCGGGCCGCGAGGAACTCGTCCATGCCGTAGCGGTCCCAGGCAAACCGATCGACGGCGAGCACCCGGTCGGCCCCGCGCCGCTCGCACTCGAACGAGAAGTACCCGTGCCACGCCCCGATGTCCAGCACGCTCCAACCGGTCAGATCGCCGGGGATGCCGAGCAGGTTCAGGCGGCGCCGGAACCGCCGCCGCACCCGCCACTCCTCCGACAGCGGCGCTGCGCCCGGGTCCGGTTCGGCGATGTACTGGTGGGGATGCCTGGCCATCGACAGAGGCACGCGGTCGCGATGCATTGCCTAGGAGCCCGCGGTGAAACCCTGCGTCGCACCGAGACCGGCGAGGCGCCCGCGTGGCAAGGCGCGACGAGGGCGCATATTGGACATATGCAACCGAGGAGCAACGCAGCCATGCGGGATGCATCGCCGGTCGAATGCAGCGGGGACTTTCACCACGGGCTCCTGGAACGGTAACCGATCCGGATTCGCCAACTTCACGTTGCAGCCCGCCTCTCGCTGACTGGCACGCCTGGGGCACGGCAAGGCAGTTTCCGTCATCGCCATCGAGACGCGACGCCCTGCCTCACTCTCCATGGAGATCGTGGGCGTGGGGATGGGCCGATGCCGGCTCCAGACGGGGGTCGGCCAGCGGCAGCACCGGGAACGTCTCGAGAAACACGACGTACGACCAGGCGAACAGCCCCGCGACCCCGGCGCCGACGAGCAGCTCGACGAGGCCCAGGGGCACGCCCTCGCCGTGCCACAACGACGGCGAGACCAGCACGAAGCGTTCGAGCCACATGCCCGCGAAAGCCACCAGCGCGATCGCGGTCAGCCCGCGCGGACTCGATTTCACGGCCCGGCTCAGCAGCACGACGAACGGAATCACGAACGCCATCGCGAAGACCGTCCACGCCACCGGACCCCACGCACCGTGCATCCGGTGGTAGATGAACTCGGTCTCCTCGGCCAGGTCGCCGTACCAGATCACGAGGTACTGCGACCAGAACATGTAGGCCCAGAGGATACAGAACCCGAACAGGAGCTTGCCAACGTCGTGCAGCTGATGGGGGCCGATGTACTGCGTCAGATGCAGCCGATCCCGCGCCCACACGGCGACCACGGCGAGGAACGCCAGTCCCAGGTACAGATTGCCGATGAAGTAGTAGCCGCCCGCGAGGGTCGAGAACCAGTGCGGGTCGAGCGACATGAAGAAATCGAATCCGACCAGCGTGAACACCCAGCCGTAGGCGATGAGCACCGCCGGCGCGAGGCGGCTCTGCGCCCGCTGCGCCGCTCCGCGCTCGTAGTGGATGCCACGCCATCGGGCGATCAGGCGGCGGGTGAACCCGGTGGCCGGATGCTCGCCCGACTGGTGGAGCAGCCCGACGTCGGGCCGCAGGGAACGATAGACGTAGTACAGGCTGAGGCCGGTCAGCAATGCGAAGCCGGCGAGCTGGCGGGACACGAAGAACGGGACGTTGAGCCAGGCGGCCTTGGCCTCGACCGGCTCGTGGACCCAGGGCGCCCAGCCGCCGACCCCCGCCAGCAGGATCAGCAGCAGCCCGAACGAGATCGGGAAGAAGGCGGCGGTGGCCTCGGCCATCCGCTTCAGGGCCCGGCCCCAGCGGGACGAGGTCACCTGCATGATGGCGGAGATGACCACCCCCGCCTGCGCCAGCCCCCCGAAGACCAGAAAGCCGACCAGCAGCGACTGCCACGCCCGGATGGGGTCGCCGAGGAAGAGCGCATAGAGGAACGCCAGGGCGCCGAGCGCGGCGGCGATGAGACAGAGGCGGCGTGCGCCATCCGAGACGAACGGGGTTCCGACCGCAATCATCGTCCTGGGGCGCTGTCGGGTTGGGTGAACGTCTTGACGTAGCGCACGAGGGCCCAGCGCTCGTCGCCGCTCATGGAATGGGCGAACGGCGGCATTCTGAACCCGCCGTCCCCGACGATGCTGAAGATCCACCCGTCGGTGTAGTTCTGCACGTGCGGCAGGGCGAGGTTCGGCATGCGCGGGTAGTGCCCCGCGATCTGCCCGTCGCCCAGCCCCGCCGGGCCGTGGCACATCGCGCAGTACACGTCGTACAGCCACTCCCCTTCCGCGAGCGCGGCCGGCGTGTCGGGCACCGGGTTGGGCAGATCGCGCGACTCGAGCCGGTCGCGTTGCCGCTGGCCGTCCACGGCAATCGTATCCTCGACCGGCACCCGGGGCTCGACCTGCGGCAGCACCACCGGGCCGGTGTACATGTTGCGCATGAAGGCCGGCTGGGCCAGCGCGACCGCGCCGCCGGCCGCGACGAGGGCCGCAACGAGGGCGACGCGAGCTCCGGGCGTGCGCCGCGGCCGGAGCCGAAATCGGCGGACGGCGCACAGGCAACCGAAGAACAACGCAACCGCCAGGGCTGGGCGGCGATCGGAGCCGAAGGCGGCGCTTGCCGGGCTCAGGCGGGATGCATCGCCGCTCGAATGCAGCGGGGACTTCCACCACGGGCTGCTGGGCATGGTCATCCTCGGATCTCCACGGCGTCGTGGCGTTCGAGACAGGCCCGAACCGACGCCGCGTGGTCGCCGGTGCAGGTCACCGCGATGCCGGTCATGTCGTTTGTGAAGCGGGGGTCCGGGGCCGGCCTGCCGAACGGGCGCGGCAGGCCCGAGAGGATCAGGAAGCCGAGCATGCCGCCGATCGCGCCCAGCAGAATCGTCAGCTCGAAGGCGATGACCACGAACGGGGGAATCGAGATGAGGGGCTTGCCGCCGGTGATCATCGGCCAGTCGAGCACGGTATAGATGGGGAACGCGAAGCCGAGCACGCATCCGAGCAGGCCCCCGACGAGGACGAACACCCGCACCGGGCTCACCGAGACGTGCAGGGCCTGGTCGAGGGCGTGGTCGGGCACCGGCGAGTAGGAGACGACCTCGCCGAGATCCGCCTCGAGGATCGCCCGCGTCGCGGCCGCCGCCGTCTTGCCCCGATCGAAGATGCCGAGTATCTCCATGCGCGTCGCCACCCCTACACCGGCTCGGGCCAGGCACTGGCCGGGTCGGCCTCTGCCGACCGGTCCATCGTCTCCTTCATCTCGGTGATCGACACCGCCGGAAAGTTCTTCACGAAGAGCAGGAACAGCGTGAAGAACAGCCCGAACGACCCGAGCGTGATCGCCGCCTCGACCCACGTCGGCTGGTAGACGCCGGCCCAGTTGGCGGGGTCGAAGTCGTGCGAGAGCGACGAAACGATGATCACGTAGCGCTCGAGCCACATGCCGATGTTGACGAAGATCGAGATCACGAAGAGCGCCTTCAGGTTCGTTCTCACCGCCTTCCAGAACAGCACCAGCGGGATGATGACGTTGCACGAGAACATCGTCCAGCTGTAGAACCGGTACTGGCCGAACATGCGGTCGAAGAACGTGCCCTGCTCGAACGGGCTGCCGCTGTACCACGCGATGAAGAACTCCGTCAGATAGGCGTAGCCGACGATGAGCGACGTCGTCAGCATCAGCTTCGCGAGGTTCTCGAAGTGGTGCACGGTGATGTAGCTCTCGAGCCGGAAGATGCGGCGCATCGGCACGAGCAGCGTGATGACCATGGCGAGCCCCGAGAAGATGGCGCCGGCCACGAAGTAGGGCGCAAAGATCGTGCTGTGCCAGCCCGGCAGAATCGACATCGCGAAGTCCCACGACACCACGCTGTGGACCGAGATGACGAGCGGCGTCGCGAGAGCGGCGAACAAGCCGTAGAGCGCGGTGTAGTGCCTCCATTGCCGGTCGGTGCCCAGCCAGCCGAACGAGAGCAGGCGGTAGATGGGGCGCCGCCAGTCCTTGATCCGGTCGCGGGCGGCGGCGATGTCCGGCATCAGCCCGAGATAGAGGAACATCGCGCTGACCGTGAGATAGGTGGTGATGGCGAATACGTCCCAGATCAGCGGCGAGCGGAAGTTCACCCACAGATCGCGTTCGTTCGGATAGGGGATCAGCCAGTAGAAGAACCACGGGCGGCCGATGTGGATGATGGGGAACAGCCCCGCCGTCATCACCGCGAACACCGTCATCGCCTCCGAGGCCCTCGCGACCGCGGTGCGCCACTTCGCCCGAAAGAGGAAGAGCACGGCCGAGATGAGGGTCCCGGAGTGGGCGATGCCGACCCAGAAGACGAAGTCGGTGATGTAGATGCCCCAGAGAATCGGATGCTCGTAGCCGGCGACTCCGAGGCCGGTCCGGGCCTGGTGCAGGAACGCCACGCTCCCGACCGCGAGGGCCGAGAGGGCCAGCGCCACCCCGACGTAGTACAGCGGCCCGGGCGGCCGGAGCGTCCGCAGGATGTCGTCGTTGATCTTGGCGAAGCTCATGGCGGCGGGTTTACGCGTCGCGGTTCACCTTTTTCAGGTAGGTGACGGCGGGCCGGGTGTTGAACTCGTTCAGCGCGTGGTACGCGCGGGCGTCGGCGGACAGCTGCGTGACGCGGCTCGCGGGGTCGTTCAGGTCGCCGAAGACGATGGCCTGGGCCGGACAGCTCTGGGCGCAGGCGGACGAGACGTCGCCGTCCCGCACCGGGCGCTCCTCGTCGCGGGCCCGCTCCTTGCCGTCCTGTATCCGCTGGATGCAGAACGTGCACTTCTCCATGACCCCGTCGCTGCGTCCGGTGACGTCGGGGTTCAGTTGCAGGTGGAGCGGGGCCTCGAACTCGGGCATGAACCAGTTGAACCGCCGCACCTTGTAGGGGCAGTTGTTCGAGCAGTAGCGGGTCCCCACGCAGCGGTTGTAGATCTGGGCGTTCAGCCCCTCCTCGGTGTGGTAGGTGGCGAACACCGGACAGACCGTCTCGCACGGCGCGTGGTCGCAGTGCTGGCAGAGCATCGGGAGGAACCGGACGTCCTCGCCGCTGCTGCCGGCCCGCGGCTCGTCGAACCGCTCGATGCGCAGCCACGACATGGTGCGGCCGCGGCGCATGAGGTCGGGGCCCATCACCGGGATGTTGTTCTCGGCATAGCAGGCGGCCACGCACGCGTTGCACCCGTTGCACGCGTCCAGATCGATGGCCATCCCCCAGCGATGCACCGGGTGGTCGTGCTCGGGATACAGGCTGAACTGGGGCTCCTCGGGGTGGACGTCGCCGGCCGCGAGGGCGGCCAGCGACACCGACTGCGCGAGGTCCCGCCCCTCCTGGTCGAAGGTCCGCTGCAGCCGCGGGATGGGGCGCGACAGCGCGCGCGGGGTGACGTCGACGCTGGTCCCCACCCACCGGACGCCGCCCGACGGGGCTTCCGGGGCGGGGTCGAGCAACGCCATCGGGTTGACCCCCCGCCCGGTCGCGTAGCGTCCGAAGTCGGTGTGCCCCTGGCCGATGGCGATGGCGACGACCCCGTCGGCGAGGTGCGGGTTGACGATGACGCTCGCCTCCACCTCGCCATGATCCGACGCGATCGTGACCAGTTGGCCCTCCGCCGCCCCGAGGGCCTGCGCGGTCTCCGGGGTCATCTCGACCCCGGTGCCCCACGTGGTCTTCAGCAGGGGGTCCGGGATTTCCTGCAGCCAGGGGCGGTTGGCGCCGCGGCCGTCGAAGAAATGCAGCGACGGATAGGCGACCAGGCTGAACCGCCGCCGGGGCGCGGGGGCGCCGAGCTCGGACGCCAGGTTCGCGTCGAAGACGCCGGGGCGCAGGGCCGCCTCGACGGAGGCGGCCGGCAGGGTGACGCCGCCGCGGCGGAGGGCGTCCGCCCACCACACCTCGAAGTCGGGCGGCTCCGGCGCCGCGGCGGCTTCGGCGGCCGGGTTCCCAGGGTCGGCGACTGGGGCCCCAGGGTCGGCGGCGGGCGCCTGTGGGTCGGGCTCGGGAACCGGCTGCATCGCCTCCCACGCCTCGCGCAGGTAGCGGTAGAAGCCGCCGCGCCGGGGCAGGTAGCCGGTCATGTCGCCGCCCAGCGCGCGCGCGACGTCGATCAGCAGGTCGCCCACGTGCCGGGTGTCGAACACCGGCTGCATCGTCGGCTGCATCAGGCCCCAGACGCCGCGGCGGGGATGGCTGTCGCCCCACGACTCGAGGGGGGTATGCACCGGCAGCAGCAGGTCCGCCTGGGCGGTGGTCTCGTCCGGGAGGCTCGACAGGGCGGCCACGAACGGCACCCCGGCGAGGGCCCGGCCGAACTCCGCCGCGGCCGGAAGGGCGAAGACCGGGTTGACGTCGTAGACGATGGCCAGCTCGACGTCGCCCGCCCGCATCTCCTCGGCCAGGGCCTGCATGTCGGCATAGGTCGCCGGCTCGGCGGTCGACGCCGCGCCGAAGTCCACCGTCGATCCGATGTTGCCGGCAACGTGGTTCAGCAGGGTGACCGCCACGTGGGTCGCGGTGGCGTTGGCCCCCGACACCCCCACCCCGCCGCCCACCGCCAGGGTCCGGCCGGGGCCGCGAGCCGGATCCGAGAACGCGCGCGCCAGCTCGCGAATGCGATCGGCAGCCAGACCGGCGGCGCCGCTCACGGCGTCGGGGGTCGCGCCGGCGACCAGCTCGCCGATGCGGGCGGCCTCGTCCGCCGGCATCCCCTGCGTCCGTTGCTCGGTCACGATGACCTGCACCATGGCCGCAGCCACCAGCCCTTCGGTCTGGGGCGCGGTGGCATGCCAGGCGTCGGCGCCGGCCCCGGTCAGCGAGAGCCGCGGTTCGATCTGCACGAACCGCGTCGTGGCGCCGTTCCGGACGCGGCGCTGTCCCGCGTGGTCTCGGGCGAACCCGGCGGGAGAGCTGAACGTCTCCAGAAAATCGGCCCCGAACGAGATCACCATCTCGGCCCGGGCGAAATCGTAGTGCGGGACCTCTGCGCGCCCGAAGACCCGGTCGTTGGCGGCGCGGATCGCCTCGTAGCCGAACGGCTCGTAGCGGATCCACCGCGCGCCGAGGGCGGCCGACCAGCTCGAGACCAGCGCCGCCAGCGTGCCGGTCAGCGGCGGCGTGATCAGCGCGACCCGTTCCCCGCGGCCCGCCTCGTACAGGGCCTGCAACCGGTCGACGAGCTCCTGCTGAGCCTCGTCCCAGGCGGCCGGCTCGAGCACGCTCTGGCCCGCGCCGGCGTTGGTGACGCGGCGGCGGTGCGGTCCGGCGATCCGATCGGGGTTGTAGAGCCCCTGGAGCGAGGCCTGGCCCCGGACGCACAGCCCGCCCCGATTGACGGGGTGCTCCGGATTGCCCTCCACCTTGACCGCCCGGCCCTCCCGGGTGCGGACGCGGGTGCCGCAGCCGGCGGGGCATTCCCCGCACACGCTGGCGTACCAGGTGGCGACGCCGGGAACGACGTCGTCGGGGGGCACCACGAACGGAATGATGCGCTCAGGCGACACGGGCGAGCAGGCGGTCACCGCCGCCGCGGGACCGGCGCTTCCCAACACCTTGAGAAACGCCCGGCGGCCGACCCGGTCGATCAGCGATGACGATGGGGGAGTCACTGCACCCTTTCCCTGGCCGCGGCGCCCGGTCCGGCGCCGCGCACCGTCAGTAATGACATGCCAGACAATCCCGGGTGGCTCCCCGGTCCTCGTGACAGCTCACGCACCAGCCCATGCTGAGCGATTCGACCTGCACCGCCGCCTCCATCTCCGCCACGTTGCCGTGACACGTGTCGCAGGCGACCCCGGCCCGGACGTGCGCCTTGTGGGTGAACCGCACGTAGTCGGGCAGGTCGTGCACCCGGACCCACGGGATCGGCTCCTCGTTCTCCCAGTACTCGAGGACCTTGAGAATCTCCGGCTGTTCGCTCAGGACCACCCGATGGCACCCGGCGCAGCGCTGCACCGACGGAATCCCCGCGACCGGACCGCGGCGCGCGTAGGCGTGACAGAACTGGCAGTCGATGCCGATCTCGGTGACGTGATGCGCATGGCTGAAGGCGATCGGCTGTGCCGCCGGGTCCGCCGCCGCGGCGGCATCCACCGCTTCGCCGGATAGCTCCAGGGAAGGCCGGGTCTCGGCCGGGTCCGGCTCCTGCGCCACGAAGACGGTCAGGACGCCGCTTCCCAGGAAGACCGTGAACCCGATCGCGAGTGCGGCGGTGGCCGGACGGACGGTGATCGCGCGCAGAGTCATCTTCTGTTGCGGACGGCCGGGGTCCGCCTGCTGTCACTTGGCCACGAAGCGTCGCCCTGCGGCGCCGCCGCCCCAACCAACGCTGCCAGGACGCCGCACCCTGCGGCGCAGACTCCCGGGTGTCACCCGAGTCGGCTCGTGGGTCTGTCGAGCAGGGTGGGCACCGGCGTGCGGGACAACCTGAGATCATATGCGAAAGTGCGCCTCGCGCGACAAGCGCATCCCTTCCCCAACCGTGCACCGGGGCCGAGGCGACCTCGGCCGGGGCGTTGACCCCTTCCCGAACCTCAAGGTAGAGTGTTGCGACTCAACTTCGCATTCGTGTGCGTGAATCAGGCTACGGCAGGAGGTAGAGAGAATGCGCATCGATTTTCGCAGGCCCGTGTCGCTTGCGCTCGGCGGACTGCTGGTGGCCGGTATTGCCGCCTGGAGCACGTCGATTGCGGCGCGCCAGGCCGGCATGGCTGACGGCGTCATTGCCGGCAACGTGGCGAGCGACAGCGGCGCCGAGGCAGGCGTCTGGGTCATCGCCGAGACGGACGAACTCGAGACCAGGTTCGCCAAGGTCGTCGTGACGGACGACGACGGCGACTTCGTGCTCCCGCAGATGCCGGACGCCACCTATGACGTCTGGGTCCGCGGCTACGGCCTCGTCGACTCCGAGAAGGTCCAGCTTTCTCCGGGGCAGGAGGACGTGCAGCTCGCCGCGGTCATCGCGCCGACCCCGCGGGACGCCGCCCAGTACTATCCCGGCAACTACTGGTACTCGCTGATCGAGCCGCCGGCCGCGAGCGAGTTCCCGGGCACCGGGAACAGCGGGAACGGAATCAACCCCAACATGCGCACCCAGTCGCACTGGGTGGACAACATGAAGCAGGGCTGCCAGCTCTGTCATCAGCTGGGGAACACCGCGACGCGCGTCGTGCAGCAACGCGACGAGTTCGACTCCACGATCGCCGCCTGGGATCACCGGGTGCAGACCGGCCAGCGCGGGAACCAGATGAGCAACACCATGAACCGGTTCGGCCGTGAGCCGGCGTTGCAGATGTTCGCCGAATGGACCGACCGCATCGCCAACGGCGCGCTGCCCGAGGCGCCGCCGCGGCCGGACGGCATCGAGCAGAACGTGGTCGTGACGTTGTGGGACTGGGGGCAGGACACCTCCTTCATCCACGACGAGATCGCCACCGACAAGCGGAATCCGCAGATGAACGGCGGCGGGCCGGTGTACGGCGTATCGGCCGGCCATGGCACCATCACCTTCGTCGATCCGGTGTCCAACACCGCGACCGAGCTGACGATTCCGGTGCGGCCCGACCCCGAGACCATGCCGACCCGCTTCCCCGACGTCCAGGTCCCGTCCTACTACTGGGGCGACCAGGAGCTCTGGGGCGTCGGCGCGCACGAGCGGTCGGACCCCCACAACCCGATGCTCGACCACAAGGGCCGGGTCTGGATGACCTCGACCATGCGCCAGTTCCAGAATCCGGACTGGTGCCGCGACGGCTCGGACAACCAGTATTCGCAGTACTACTCGGTCGGCCGCGCCGGCCGGCACGCGTCGTACTTCGACCCGTCGGCGCCGGCCGACGAGCAGTTCGTCCTCGTGGACACCTGCTTCGGCACGCACCATCTGCAGTTCGGCGAGGACGAGGACGACACCCTGTGGTTCAGCGGCGACGGCAACGTCGTCGGGTGGTTGAACACCCGGCTGTATGACGAGACCGGCGACGAGCAGGGGTCGCAGGGCTGGTGCCCGACCGTGCTCGACACCAATGGCGACGGGCAGATCACCCGCCCGTGGAACGAGCCGCGAGACGAGAATCCGGACGCCGCGCTCGACACCCGGGTGGCGGGATTCGGCTACGGCATCATCGCGAACCCGACCGACCACGCGGTCTGGATCAGCCGGACCGGGCCGTTCCCCGGCTCGATCGTCCGACTCGACCGCGGCGACAATCCGCCCGAGACGTGCATCGCCGAGATGTACCAGCCGCCGTCCATCGAGACTGCCGGCATCGATCCGATGGAGACCGGGTTCGCCCCGCGCGGCATCGACGTCGATCGCAACGGGGTCATCTGGGCCGCGCTGTCCGGAAGCAGCCACATGGCCAGCTTCGACCGCAGCAAGTGTGCGGTGACCAACGGTCCGGACGCCACCGGCCAGCATTGTCCGGAAGGATGGACTCTGTACCCGGTGCCGGGCCCGCAGATGCAGGGCGTGGAGGGACGCGTCGGCGCCGACTTCCACTACTACAGCTGGGTCGACCAGTACAACACGCTGGGGCTGGGCGAGAACATCCCGATCGCCAACGGCTCCACGTCGGACTCCCTGCTCGCACTCGATCCGGAGACCAGCGAGTGGGTGGTCCTGCGCGTGCCGTATCCGATGGCGTTCTATTCGCGCGGCCTCGACGGCCGGATCGACGATCCGGACACGGGCTGGAAGGGACGCGGATTGTGGGCCAACTACGGCTCGAACTACATTTGGCACACCGAAGGCGGCCAGGGGACGAAGAGCAAGATCGTGCACTTCCAGCTCCGCCCCGATCCGCTGGCTCGGTAGCCCGAGGTCCTCGCGGTCGTCCCGGCAGTCGTTGCCGGCGGCGGCGCGGGGTAGAGGTTGGGGCGCCGGGGACCGATGCGGTTCCCGGCGCCCACGCTTTCACGCAGTCGACGTTTGCTCCTTCCCGTACGGTGTTGCCCCTCTCGCCCCCCAGCTCGCTTCGGTCGCCGCTCGCAACGCCGCGCCGTCACCAACGCGCCGCGGACGGGGTCGTCCCGCGCGGCATCCCCGGTGGCCGCCGGCCCGCGGCGCATCCGGTTCCGTGCGGCCGCGGACCCGCCCGGCAAGCGGAGCCGCGGGCGACGATTTCCTGGCCAGCCGGATGAACATCTTCCTGGTGCCCGTGGATCGGACCCGCTACGAGCTCTATTGCGAGCCGAACGACGCCGATCAACCTGCCGGCAGCGTCACCGTAAAGCTGTTGCGCCGCGCCCGTGAGGTGCTGGCGGCCGAGCAGGAGGCGCGCCGCGACCGCCGGACCGCGCAACCCGCCGATGCGGATCGGATCGGCTGGACGACGCGGATGCGCATGGGGCTGACGCGCGGTCTCGCCGCGTGGATGTCCCAGCACCGCCTGCTGTGGCACCTGCGCCACGTGCGCGAGGGCGTGCTGGTCCACTCCGGGGACCTGGAAGCGGCGCAGGCGCTGTCGATCGCCCGGGGCCGGCTGCAGCGCCAGAGCGACCACCACCGGTTCTGGATGGTCATCGACGGGCTCGCGGTAGCGGTGTTCGGACCGCTGCTCTTCTTCGTGCCCGGACCCAATCTCATCTCCTGGTACTTCACCGCGAAGATGGCCGGACACTGGCTGGCGTTCCGAGGTGCGCGCCGCGGCGTGTCCGGCGTCGAGTGGTCCGCCCAGCCCAGCCCGGTGCTCGACGAGGTGCGCGAGGCGCTGGCCCTCCCGGCCGAGCGGCGCCGCCCCCGCCTGCGGGAGCTCTCGCGAGAGCTGCACCTCGAGCACCTGGCGACGTTCGTCGAGCGCACGACGCAGGCCTGACCCGCAGCGACCGGCGGGGCCCACCCCCGGCAACCGAGCCGTCGCGCGGAGCTTGCAAGCCGGCTGGAGGCCAGCTCTGCCGACCTGGTATAACATGTTCGGGTAGGAGAGCATATGCCCAACACGAGCGTTCATTTGCCACAAGCCCTCCTGGCCAGCCTGGATCGGATCGCGGCGGAGCGAGGTGCGAGTCGGAACCGGTTGATCGTGGAATCGTGTCGGCGTGCGGTCGAGGAGCTCTCCTGCTGGCCCCCGGAGCTGTTCTCGAACGATCACCTGAGCGACGCCGAGTTGCAGCAGCTCCGACAGGGCGAACAGGACTTCCGGAAGACTGTCGAGAACGCCCGGCAGAGTCGGTCGCGCCCGCCGTTCTGATGATGCTCCTCCTCGACACGAGCGCCGTCTCGGCGTTCATGCACCGGCGCCCGGACGCCCTGCTTCGGTTGCGCGAGCAGGATCCGTCAACCGTCTACCTCTGCGCCCCCGTCGCGGCCGAAATCCACTTCGGCCTGTCGCGCCTGCCACCCGATTCCAGTCGCCGGCGTCTTCTCGCGAACGAGTTTCAGCGCCTGCGCGTCGCGTTGCGCTGGATCGATTGGAACGAGGCGGCAACGCGGGCGTTCGGACACTGGAAAGCCACGCTGCAGCATCGGGGAGAGCCGATCGAGGACATGGACCTCGCCATCGCATCGATTGCTCTCAGCCTTCCGGCGCAACTCGCCACCGCGAACATCCGCCATTTCGCAAGAATCGACGACCTTGATATCGCCGACTGGTCCGGGCCCCCTGCGACGCCGGCCGCGTGATACGCTTGTCTGTCTTGAAGCTTCGTGACTTGGCGGAGCGTCTCGACTGCCGGCTCGAGGGCGACGGCGAGGTCCAAATCCGGCGCGTCGCGGGCATCGAGACGGCCGAGTCCGGCGACCTCACGTTCTTCGCCAATCCCCGGTACACGGCGGCGTTGCGGTCGACGCGGGCCGCGGCGGTGATTCTCGCCGACGACGCGCCCCCCGCCCCGTGCCCGATGTTGCGCACGGCGGCGCCGTATCTCGCGTTCGCCAGGGCCGTCGAGCTGTTCACGAACGCCCCGCCCACCGCACCCGGCATCGACTCGGCGAGCCACGTCGCGGACGACGTGAAGCTGGGAGACGGCGTGTCGGTCGGACCCCTCGTGTCGATCGGGTCCGGCGCCGTCGTCGGATCGCGGACGATCATCCATCCGAACGTGTGCATCGGTCCGGGAGTGACCATCGGCGCCGACTGCGTGATTCACTCGCAGGCGGCGTTGCGCGAACGGGTGGTGCTCGGCGACCGGGTGGTGGTGCAGAACGGGGCGGTGATCGGCAGCGACGGATTCGGATTCGCCCGCCGTCCCGATGGGACCCACCAGAAGATTCCCCAGCATGGCGGCCTCGTCATCGAGGACGACGTCGAGATCGGGGCGCTGGTGGCGATCGACCGGCCGGCCCTCGGCGAGACCCGGATCGCGGCCGGGGCCAAGATCGACAATCTGGTCCAGGTCGGGCACGGCGTCACGATCGGCCGCAACGCCCTCCTCGCGGCCCAGGTGGGGATTGCCGGAAGCACGGAGATCGGGGACGACGTCGTGCTCGCCGGTCAGGTCGGCGTGAACGGCCACATCACGGTCGGGAAGGGCGTTCGAGCGACCGGGCAGACCGGGATCACCAACAGCGTGCCGCCCGGGTCGTTCATCTCCGGGTTGCCGGCCATCGAGAACCGCGCCTGGCGCAGGGCGGCGAGCTCGTTCGTGCAACTGCCCGCCCTGCGCAAGCGTGTCGCGGCCCTCGAACGCCGCTGCGCCGAGCTCGAGCGGCAGAGCCGGCCGCTTCCCGAAGGCCCCGAGCCGCCCGACGGACCGGGGCCGGAGGAGGCCGAGGATTGAGCCTCCAGGCTATGCCATAATCGGCCCATGCATCAGACGATCTTCCCCGCAGCCTGGCGGCGGTGCCGACGGCGCGGCGGTCCCGGCGCCAGCTCCCGTGCGTCCCGGCGATGCAGAATGTTCCTCGCCGGGCTGGCCGGCCTGCTCGCGGTGTCGTCCACCCTGCACGGCGCGGTCCGGCCGACGAAGCTGAACTACGAGCAGCACACGCTGGACAACGGTCTGACGGTGATCCTCTCCGAGGACCACTCCACGCCCATCGTCCACCTGCAGCTGGTCTACCACGTCGGGTCGAAGAACGAGCGGCCCGGTCGCACCGGGTTCGCCCATCTGTTCGAGCACATGATGTTCAAGGGCTCGCGGAACGTGTCCTCCGACTCGCATCTGACTATGGTCTCCCGCGTGGGGGGCGAGGGCAACGCCTATACGACCGAGGACACCACGACGTTCCTGCAGACGGTGCCGTCCCAGTACCTGCCGCTGGTCCTCTGGCTGGAGGCGGACCGGATGGCCACCCTCCGAATCGACGAGCAGACGTTCGAGGCCGAGCGGCAGGTGGTCCAGGAGGAACGCCGCTGGCGCTACGAGGACACCCCGTTCGGTCTGCTGTCGGAGATCATGTACGACCAGGCCTATACGGTGCATCCGTACAAACACACGGTCATCGGCAGCATGGAGGACCTCGAAGCCGCCTCCGTCGAAGACGTCCAGGCGTTCTTCGATACCTACTACGTGCCGGAGAACGCGACTCTGGTGCTGGTCGGCGACTTCGACCCCGTCCAGGCCCTGGCCCACATCAAGCTGTACTTCGGCCGGGTGCCGAAGGCGAAGCGGCCGGTGCCGCGCGACATCCCCCGCGAGCCGCTCCCGACCTCGGAACGCCGGATGACGCTGACGCAGTCCGAGAACTGGCCCCTGCCCGCGGTCATCGTGGCGCATCACATCACCTATGACGGGCACCCCGATGCATATCCGCTGCACATCGCGGCCAAGGTGCTGTCGGACGGGCAGAGCTCGCGCATCTACCGGCGGCTGGTGTACGAGGATCAGCTCGCGGTGACCGCGTTCGGCGAACGCACGCTGATCGAAGATCCGAACCTGTTCTACGCGGTGTCGATCGTCCAGCCGGGGCGCACGCCGGCCGAGTCGGAAGCGGCGCTGATAGAAGAGCTGGATCGCTTGAAGACGGACTTCATCAGCGACCAGGAGCTGCAGCAGGCCAAGAACCAGTTCGCGCGCGACTACGTCTTCGGCCGCGGCACCATCGAGCAGAAGGCCTCGCACCTGGTCCACGCGGCGGTGATTCATGACGACGTCACCACCGTCGACGCCGAGTTCGACATCTTCATGAACGTCACCCGGGAGGACGTGCAGCGCGTGGCCCGAACTTATTTCACCCCGGAGAACCGGCTGGTGCTGACGATTCTGCCCGCCGCGCCCCCCGGACGCTCCTTCTTCCGCCCCGGAGACGACCAATGAGACAGGGCTCTCTCTCGAGGTCCGGCGCGGGAACCGCCGGCCTGCTCCTCTGCCTGTCGATACTCGCGACGGCCGCGGCGGCCCAGCAGCCGGTGGACTGGCCCCGGGAGAGCCCGCCGCCTCCGCTCCCGTGGCACCAGGCGACGTTCCCCCCGTACGAGGTCCGGACCCTCGACAACGGGATGCACGTGGTGGTGGTGATGCACCACGAGCAGCCGGCCGTCAACCTGCGGTTGATCATCGGGACCGGATCGGCCTCCGATCCGACCGGCAAGAAGGGGGTGGCGGCATTCACGGGCGCGCTCCTCGACCAGGGAACGACCAGCCGAAGCGCCACCGAGATCGCCGACGCCATCGATTCGATCGGCGGCATTCTCGACGTCGGTGCGGGCACGGACCTGAGCTTCGTCAACGTCCTGGTCATGACCGACAGCTTCGAGTTCGGCATGGAGCTGGTCGCCGAAAGCGCCCGGCGTCCCTCGTTCGCGCCGGCCGAGCTCGAGCGCCAGCGACAGCAGGTGCTCTCGCAATTCCAGGTCAGCTACGACGATCCGGAGTATGTGGCGGGGGCCGTGCTCTCGCGGCTGATCTACGGATTCCACCCCTACGGGATGCCGGCGAGCGGCACGCCGGAGTCGGTGCGGCAGATCACCCGTGACGATCTGCTTGCGTTCCATGCGGCGCACTATGCCCCGAACAACGCCTGGATGGCGATCGTCGGCGACGTCGACGCCGAATCTGCTTTCGCGGCGGCGGAACGGGAATTCGGCGATTGGACGCCCCGGACGGCGGCGGCGGCGCCGCCCGACGGCGAAATACCCGAGCCCACCCGCCGGGTCGTCGTCATCGACAAGCCGGGCTCGCTGCAGACCGCCATCCGGGTCGGACACGTCGCCCTGTCGCGCACCAGTCCCGACCATATGCCGTTCGACGTCGCCATCAAGATTCTGGGCGGCGAGGGGGGAAACCGGCTCGGGAGCGTGCTCAGAACCGAACGGGCTCTGACCTATTCCGCCTCGGCCGAGATCTCCAGCGGCCGGTACGGCGGCGACTTCGTCGGCAAGACCGACACCCGCACCGAAGCGACCGTCGAGGCGCTGCGGTTGATGGTGGGCGAAGTGGGCCGATTGCGGCGGGAACGCGTCAGCCGGCGCGAGCTCGAGAACGCCCAGGCCTATCTGGCCGGGAACTTCCCGCTGACCATCGAGACGCCCAACGCCATCGCCGCCCAGGTGCTGGAGTCGCTGGTGTACGGTCTCGACCTCGAAGACCTCCCGACCTACCCGAACCGGATCAACGCCGTCTCCGTGGAGGACATCCGGCGCGCGGCGCGCACGTATCTGCAACCCGACCGCCTCGCGATCGTGCTCGTGGGCGAGGCCCGCGCCTTCGTGAACGACCTGCGGCGGGCCGGATTCGGCGACATCGAGGTCCTGTCGGTGGCCGAACTGGATCTCTCCAGCCCCGACCTGCGGCGTTGACCGGCGGAACGGCAAGCTCACTCGCGAGGCGACGACCACCGGGCCGGGGTGTGCGGTCGAAGCACCCCGCGCCGCCCCGGCGTCCCGAACCGCGGGCGTCGACAAGCCACGCATCATGCCGGTGCTCAAGGTGATGCTCTCGTGCGGCGAGCCGTCCGGCGATCTGTATGCGGGCGCCCTGGCCACCGAGATCCGCCGGTTGAACCCCCGCGCGGAGGTCTTCGGGCTGGGAGGGGTGCGGCTCGCGGCGGCGGGGGGACGCCTGACCGCCGACTGCGCGGGGTTGGCGGCCACCGGATTGACCGAGGCGTTGTCGGTGCTGCCGCACACCTGGAGAACGTATCGCCGCCTCGTCCGGGCGGCGCGGACGGAACGCCCCGACGTCTTCGTGGCCATCGACTCTCCAGAGCTCAACTTCCGGCTCGGCCGGTCGATCGCCGCCCTCGGCATCCCCGTCGTCTACTACATCGGCCCGCAGGCGTGGGCGTGGCGGCGCGGGCGGTTCCGGACCATGCAACGGTTCGTGACCCGGGCCCTGGTCATCTTTCCGTTCGAGGCGCCCCTGTATCGCGAGGCGGAGATCCCCGTCGCGTTCGTCGGACACCCGCTGCTCGATCTGGCGGCGGACGCCCCGACCCGCGAGACCTTCCGCCGGGATCAGCGCCTGGCCCCGGAGGCGCCCCTGGTGGCGATGCTCCCGGGCAGCCGTCCCAACGAGCTGCGCCGGATCCTGCCGGACCTCGTCGCGGCGGCCCGGCTCATCCGGGAGCGGATCCCGCCGGTGCAGTTCGTCGTCGCGCGGGCTCCCGACCTGCCCGACACCCTGTTCGAGCCGCTCGCGGCCCTGCGCGGCGCGGGGGCGCCGCTGCGGGTCGTCGAGTCGCAGACCGATGCGGTGCTGGCCGCCGCCGACGTCGTGCTCACCGCGTCCGGCACGGCCACCGTTCAGACCGCGATTCACGAACGCCCGATGGTGATCGTCTATCGGCTCTCGCCGCTGACCTGGTGGATGGCGCGGCGGTTCATCGAGGTGAAGGCGTTCGGCATGGTCAACCTCGTGGCCGGGCGGACCATCGTTCCGGAGTACGCCCAGGCCGCGTTCCGGCCGGCGGTGGTGGCGGCCGATGCGGTGCGGTTTCTGTCGGACGAGGCGCATGCCGCCCGCACGCGGCAGGCCCTGCGCGGCGTGCGCGAGAAGCTGGGGGGGCCGGGGGCCAGCCGCCGCGCCGCCGAGCACGTCCTGGAGGTCGCGGCCGGCGCGTGACGCCGCTGGGCGCCGGGGCCGCGGCGACCGCCACTCTTTCCGGCGGCCGGCTGCCCTCATATCCTTCATATAATGGAACGAATGAAGCGAAACGGCGTGCGGGAGGACCGGCAGATGGACGGGGTGCGGGCCGGATCGCGGGCGGTGGTCCTGCTGGCGCTCCTGGCCTTGCTGGCGCCGTGCGCGACCGCCGCCCAGACGAACACCGCCGAGATCCTGGGGGTCGTGGTCGACGACAGCGGCGCCGTCCTGCCGGGCACCCTCGTCGTCGCCACCCATCCGGCGAGCGGGACCGTCGTCGAACGGATCACAGACGGTGAGGGACGGTTCTTTCTGCCCGGCCTCGCCACCGGCGAATGGACCGTCACCGCGGAGCTGCCCGGCTTCCAGCGATCGACGCAGAGCGGCATCCGCCTGGAGATCGGCCGAACCCTGCAGATCGAGTTCACCCTGGCCCTCGGCGCGGTCAGCGAAGAGGTGACGGTCGAGGTCAGCGTCCCCCTGCTCCAGACGACCACGGCCGAGATCAGCGACGTCATCGAGACCCGCGAGGTCGAGCAGATCCCCCTCAACGGACGGCAGTTCCTGCAGCTCGCCCAGCTCAGCGACGCGGTGGTGATTCCCCCCGGCGGCACCCGGGGCGGCGCCCTGCAGCAGGCCGGTCCGCTGCCCAACGTCGGGGGCCAGCGCGCCGGGCACAACATCTACATGCTGGACGGGTTCAAGGTCACCGACGAGCTCTTCAACAACCTCGTCATCAACCCGTCGGTCGACTCCATTCAGGAGTTCAAGATCCAGAAGTCGATGTATCCGGCCGAGTTCGGGGGGAAGGCGTCGGCCCTGATCAACGTGGCAACCCGCTCCGGGGCGAACATGTTCCACGGGAGCCTGTTCGAGTTCATGCGCGACGAGCGGTTCGATGCGTACAACTACTTCGACGACCGCAGCCAGCCGGTGCCCCCCCTCGACCAGCATCAGTACGGCGCCACCATCGGCGGCCCCATCGTTCGCGACCGCACCTTCTTCTTCGCCAGCTACGAGCGGCAGGACACGCG
Organism: Vicinamibacterales bacterium; assembly: GCA_965206705.1. Lineage (GTDB taxonomy): Bacteria > Acidobacteriota > Vicinamibacteria > Vicinamibacterales > UBA8438 > JAJEEA01. The sequence goes on from CBDBKJ010000006.1 coordinate 2,044,582, forward strand.
GCGGTCCATCACCAGGACCTTCTCGGTGCCCGACGCGGCGGCACGGGCCGGCGACTTCTCGGGCTGGGACCCGATCTGCGATCCCCTCACCATCAACGCGGCGACCGGCGGCTGCCAGTCGTTCGCCGGCAACCGGATCCCGGCCGACCGCATCGACCCCATCGCGAGCACGTTCCTGACCGGCGTGCCGCTGCCCACGGCCGGGGACCGGTTCCAAAACCTGACCGCGGCGGAGCAACAGGACAAGGACGTGCATCAGTTCAGCCTGCGGCTCGACCACCGGCTGCACGATGCCGACCATCTCTTCGTGCGGTTCAGCAGCTTCGACGCCGACGAGGTTCAGCCGTTCGGCACCGGGGTCCAGCAGGAGGCCCTGGTGCCGGGTTTCGGCCGCACCCTGGACACCACGACCCGCAACGTCGGGACCAGCTACACCAGGGCCATCGGCCGGAACATGCTGAACGAGTTCCGGTTCGGCTATCTGACGGTGGACGGCGGGCAGCGCAGCCGCAACGCCGGGGTCGACTTCGCGGAACGGGTCGGCCTGCTCGGGGTCAGCCGGAACCCCCGCGACGTCGGCTTTCCGCAGATCTCGACGGCGGGCCTCTTCAGCACCATGGGCGACCCAACGACGTTCGTGTCTCGGAACAACGAGCACTTCGAGGTCTACGACAACTTCCTGATCGACCGGGGCGACCATCGCTACAAGTTCGGCGGGTACCTGTTTCACCTGCGGTTTCGTCCCGTCAACGCCGATTCCGCGCGCGGCGCCTTCGCCTATACCGGGCAGTGGAGCGGCAACGCCCTGGCCGACTTCCTGCTCGGATATCCGACCACGGCGCGGGCGGGCATCGGCGGGGGCGACGAGGATGCCCGCACGACGTGGCTGCATCTCTATGCCCAGGACGACTGGCGGGCGCGCGACAACCTGACGATCAACTACGGGCTGCGCTACGAGTACAACGCGCACATGCGGGACGTCGACAACCGCCTGTCCTCGCTCGATCTCTCGGTGCCGGGCGGGCGCTACGTCATCGCCAGCGACGAGGCCGGCAACATCTCCCCCGCCGCCGAGGCGTTGTTGCCGCTCATGCCGATCCCCTGGGTGACCTCCGCCGAGATCGGATGGGACCGGAGCCTCCTGCGCCCCAGCCGGCTCCGTCTCGCCCCCCGGCTCGGGTTCGCGCTGCTGCTCGGCGACCAGCGTTCCGCGGTGCTGCGCGGCGGCTACGGCGTCTTTCTGAACCAGTGGGCCTACAGCGTGCAGACCGCGTTCACCCGGAACCTGCCGTTCTTCTTCCTCAAGCAGGTCGACACGCCGTCCGACCAGCTGGCCCCGACGTACCAGACCCGCGACATCCTGACCAGCGACGCCACCGGCAGCATCGGCGGCGCAATCATGGACAACGACTATCAGGTCGAGTACACGCAGACCTGGAGCGGCGGCCTCCAGCTGGAGGCGATGCCCCGCACGATGGTGGAGGTTTCCTACATGGGCTCGTACACCATCGGGGCCGACAACTCGACCATCCGCAACGTGCCCCTGCCCGGTCCCGGGCCCATCGACGCGCGCCGGCCGCTGCCCGAGCTGAGCGCCGTGGGCGCCATCCGGTTCGACGGCCAGTCGATCTATCACGCGGCCACGTTCAAGATCGAGCGACGGTTCGACGGGCGGCACTCGTTCAACGCCGCCTACACGCTGTCGCAGTCGCGGGACGACGCTTCGAGCCCCGGCGCGACTGCGTTCGAGTCGAACGTCCCCCAGGACGTCAACAACATCTTCCCCGGCGAGGAAGCGCTGTCGAGCTTCCACCACCGGCATCAGATCGTCGCCAGCGGCACCTGGCAGCTGCCGTTCTTCGAGGAAGCCGGCGGAGCCGCCGCGCTCTTCTCCGGATGGCGGGTGAACGGCATCGTCACGGTGCAGTCGGGCGCTCCGTTCACCGTCAACCTCGGCATGGACCGCGCCAACATCGGGTCCGGCCCCGCCCAGCGCCCCGACCAGATCGCGGACCCCAACCTCGCGGCCGGCCAACGCTCCGTCGATCGGTGGTTCAACACCGCGGCGTTCGCGCTGCAGGACCCGTTCACCTTCGGCAGCGCGTTGCGCAACAGCGTGTTCGCGCCGGGTCTCGCGAACGTCGACGTCTCGCTGCAGAAGGACTGGTACGTCGGCGACGAGGACCGCCTGGAGTTCCGCTGGGAGATCTTCAACGTGCTGAACCGCGCCAACTTCGACGTGCCCAACCGCATCTTCGGCACCCCGAACTTCGGCCGCATCTTCAGCGCCCTGAACGCCCGGGAGATGCAGTTCGGGCTGCGCTACAGCTTCTGAGGCGGCTGCCGGCGCATAATGTGCGGGCGGGAGCCGAGCGCCGGTACTGCTCCCCTTGCTGAGAGTGCGTGATGAGCAAGCTCGACTACATCACCGTCAGGGGCTTCAGGAGCATCGCGCGGATCGACAAGCTGGCGATCGGCCCACTGACCGTGCTGATCGGTCCGAACGGCTCCGGCAAGTCGAATCTCCTCGGCGTATTCTCGTTCCTGAACGCTATCCGGCAGGGCCGTCTGCGCGAGTATGTGGCCAAGGCCGGGGGCGCTGACAAAGTGTTGCACTTCGGGTCACAAGTCACCGAAGCGTTGCACATCCACGTGGGGTTCCGAAACGAGGGCTACGAGCACCAAAAAAACGAGTACGAAATCACGCTCCAACCAAGTGCGGCCGACAGACTGGCTCCAGTATCTGAGTTTGTGCGCTTCCGGGACCAGAGTCACCATCCCCGGCCCATGGAAGATGAAATCCACGCAACATCCATGTGGGAAGCCGGCATCAGCATGCCGGACCTGCGAAAGACCGCTCTTAGTGTTCAGCGCCGCTTGGCCAGCTGGCGCCTCTATCATTTCCACGATACCAGCGCCGGATCGCCCCTGAAGAAGACGGCTCACGTGAATGACAATCGCCATCTCCGCCACGACGGCTCCAACTTGGCGGCCTTCCTTCATCTCCTGCGCGGAAAGCACGAAGACTGCTACCGCGCCATCGTCGGTACGGTTCGTCAGGTGGCGCCGTTCTTCCGGGACTTCGCACTCGAGCCTGAGCTTGACAAACCGGACACGATCCTTCTGCGGTGGGAACACAAGGGAACGGACGCCTACTTCGACGCGTCGTCGCTGTCGGACGGGACGCTGCGTTTCATGGCGCTGGCGACCCTGTTTCTTCAGCCGAAGGCATACAGACCGTCGGTCATGGTGCTCGACGAGCCTGAGCTGGGCCTGCATCCCTACGCGATCACCCTGCTGGCCTCCCTGATGAAGAAGGCCTCAAACGACGCCCAGGTGATCGTCGCCACCCAATCGTCGCTCCTCCTCGATCACCTTGAGCCGGGAGACGTGCTGGTGGCGGATCGGGTCGAGGGGGCCACCCAGTTCACCCGACTCGAATCGTCCCGGCTGGAGTCGTGGCTGGAGGACTACAGCCTGGGGCAGCTGTGGGAGAAGAACGAACTGGGCGGACGCCCGGCGCCGGAGTAGCGGATGTCGCGGATACTCATCCACGTCGAAGGTCAGACCGAGGAAGCCTTCGTAAACCAGGTGTTGGCACCGCATCTCTACGCGGTCGGGTACACGAGCGTCGGCGCCCGTCTCGTCGGAAACGCCCGTCAACGGGGCCAGCGCGGCGGCGGCCGGTCCTGGGAAGCGGTGCGCAAGGGAATCCTGAATCACCTGCAGGGCGACCAGGCCGCGCTCTCCACGACGATCGTAGACTACTACCGCCTCCCCCTCAGCTGGCCCGGCCGGGAGCGGGTCGGTCTCCAGGCCACCCTGCAACAGCGTGCGGCCGCGGTAGAAGAGGCCGTTCTGCAGGACATCTCAGGTGTAATCGGCCATCCTCGGCGCTTTGTGCCTTACGTGCTCATGCACGAGTTCGAAGGGCTCTTGTTCAGTGACCCGGAACGATTCGCTCAGAGCCTCGGAGAACCCGCCTTGGCACCGGAGTTTCGGGCCATCCGCGAGGAGTTCGAGACTCCGGAAGACATCAACGATTCTCCCGACACCGCCCCGTCCAAACGGGTCATCAGCCTGTACAGAGGCTATCGGAAGCCCCTGGACGGAGTCTTCGCCATCGAGCACATCGGGCTCGACACCGTACGGAAAGCGTGCCCGCTCTTCAACGCGTGGATCGCGAAGCTGGAGCAACAAGCCACGAGTGAACAACCTCCTTCCGACGTATGATCTCCCTGGCCAGCGCCGGCTACTCCAATAGCAGCATCGCACGCGGAAGGAATCGCCGTCGAACGCAATCGGGCTCTCGCCCCATCAGCGCGGAGCCGGCCCGTCCTGTCGGAGCGTCCGCTCCGCGAACCGCCAACCGGCCGCGGTCTTGACGAGGCGGTCGGTGAACACGCCGGACGTCTGGATCGCGACGGGACCGTCCGTGGTGCGATAGAGCATCAGGTAGCACCGGCCCTCCGCGCCCTCGGGGGTCGCGGTGATCATCGCCTGACTCTGCCAGTTGCGCATGTCGCCGGCGTTGGCCTCGTACGCACCCGCGGCAAACGCGGCCAGGCCGTCCCGGCCGGCAATCCTCAGCCTCGCGCCCTCGCCGGCGCCCGTCGCCACCATCAAGAGGACGCCGTCGGCGGTGAAGGCATCGGCCCACCGTTGCGCATCACCGCTGTCGAGGCTGTGCACGTACGTCGCATACAGCGACTGGATCTCGACGTGATCCTGCCAGGACAGACCGGGCGGCGATTGCCCTGCCCCGATCAGACCAACGCCCGTTACCGCAAGTGACAGCGCAACTGCGCCGAGGCTCCTCGTCATGTCTTCACCGGCCCTTCCCTTCGTCCCCGTTTCTCGTGTCCAGGAGTCTCCAGTGAGGCAGCGGGTCCCGACGCGCCCGCCTCCTCTGGGATTGGACTCCCCTGACGTTCCCATGGACCCTCGGCTGTCCTTGGTGGCGCAAGAGGACGGCGCCCACGCCGTCCAGACCGTGCCGGGCATTGCGACACCGCGCCGCTGACCGGGGAAGCTCCTTCCCGGACGCACGGGGCTGAAGCTCCGCCTCGCCCATTCGGGCGCTAGAGCGACGGGATCTCGCAGGCGAAGCTGGCCTCGTCGTTGGGATCGCCGCTCCCGTCGTAGACAGCGACCTGCGGGTAGGGACAGACGGGGCGCGTCATCGTGACAGCGTCGTCCTCGCCCATCTTCGACGCCAGCAGGCGCTCGGGCGCCTGGCCGTCCTCGACCCAGGCGCGGATCGCCTCGACCCAGTCGACGCGGTCGGGGCCGGGGCCGCCCGCGCAGTGGAGCACGCCGGGCAGCATGTAGAGCCGCGCGTAGTCGCGGGCCGCGGCGTCGTCCGACGCGAGCCGCACGTAGTAGCCGATGGTGCCGAGCGACGACAGGGCGAGGTCGGACCAGCCGGTCCAGTAGATGATGCGGCCGCCGCCGTCCCGGAAGCGGCTCAGGTCGGTGTCGGTCGCGTTGAGGATCGCGGCCGTCGGGGCGACGTCCTCCTTCCAGGTCGAGAAGTCGTACCGCGTATAGTCCCAGTCGGGGTCGCCGAAGACGAAGTACTTGAAGAGCTCGGTCCCGAAGCCGTACTGCGCGCTGGCGCCCCCGGGCTGGCCGACCACCCACCCGGGCCAGCCGCCGAGGTCGTGCTCGCCGCCGTAGTTGAATCCGTGGTAGAGGGGCTCGCCGTCCAGGGCGGGGCCGTCGTAGACGGTCCTGATCGCCGTAAGCTGCGCCGCGGTGACGCAGCCGTCCGCCGAGCGGTCGCCGGCGCAGCGCGGCAGATCCGCGGGGTCGAAGCCGCACTGCCGGGGGTCGGTCATCATGCCGTCATCGACCCCGTCGTCGGCGTCGCACGCGTCGAGGATGCTCGACCCGAGCAGATCGAGCACGGCCGGCGTCAGCACCGGAGCGTCGAGATCGCCGTCCGGGTAGATCGCCTGCTGGTTCTGAACGAACCCCGCGGAGATCCCCGTCCAGTCGTAGGCGGGCGCGGCGGCCACGATGCCGTCGAAGTCGTCCGGGTAGCGCTGCGACGCCATCATCGCCTGACCACCGCCTCGGGAGCAGCCGACGAAGTAGTCGTAGTCGGACGGCCGGGCATAGTAGTGGGAGATGACCGACTTCGCGGTCTCCGCCGTCAGGTGGACGGCGCGATGGCCGAAGTTCTCCTGCCGCTCGGGATGGTCGAGGGCCCAGCCGGCCGAGATGCCGCCCCCGGTGTGCCCGGTGTCGGTCCCCGCCGTCGCGTAGCCGCGCTCGAGCGGGCTCCCGCCGTGGGCATAGAGCCCGCGGGCCTGGTTCTGCACGCTGCCCACGAAGCCGCCCCCGCCCCCCATGAGGAACCGGCCGTTCCAGTCGTCGGGCATCAGCAGCTCGAAGTTGATCTCGGTCTCGATGACCCCCGCCACCCGGCAGTGCGCCGGAAGGTCCGCCTCGGCCACGTGCTCGGCCGATCCGATGCGCATGTCGATGAGCTCAAGCGCCGCCAGTGCGGCGCAAGAGTCCGCGGAGACCGCGGCGGGGGCCGCGCACGCGGCGGCCGCGGCCAGGGCGGCGGCGAAAGCACCGTTCACGAGGCAACGCTGGCTGCGGGACATGGCGGTTCTCCTGGTCTGGTGCAAAGGGTTGTCGGATCAATCGGCCGTCTCGACATCCGCGCGGGAGGGCGGCGCGAGCGCGGAACGGCCGGGCAGGCGAGCCCGTTGCGCCTCATCCAGGCTCCGAAACTTGAACACGCCGCGCGGGCGCGGACGACGAGCCGAGGAGTGGAATCGTGCGCAGTGACGAATGAACCGCTCGAACCCTTCGGTTGACCCGCGGCGCACCGGCGCCGCGTTCATCTCCTCGATCGAGCGAAATCGCTGGACCACCATCCTACTCGTCCCGATCGTCGCCGAGATCGAAGCGTTGCCGCAGGGCCGCCGCATCCTGACGATCCACTCGACAAGCCTAACAGTACGGGACCCCGGCCGCGCGCGGCACGCGCGGAGGAGCCGCCACGGTATGATGTCGGTTTGCGGCAGCCGGTGGAGGGCATGATGAGACGACTACTGATCGCGGCGTGGGTCCTGGGTGCGGCGAGCGCGCCGCCGGCGCAGGCGCAGGAACCGGCGGACCTGCTGCTGCACAACGGCAAGGTCTTCGCCGCCGACGAGCTGCTCTCGACGTACTCGGCGGTCGCCGTGCGCGACGGACGGATCGTCGCGCTGGGCTGGGACGAGCTGACCGGCCGTTACCAGGCGGCGCGGACCATCGATCTCGAGGGGCGGCTCGTGCTGCCCGGGTTCATCGACACGCATATCCACATCCGCGGCAATCCCGAGCGCTGGGTCGATCTGGCGGGTCTGGAGAGCCTCGGCGAGCTCAAGGGTCGGGTCACGCGCAAGGCCGAGCAGCTCGGGGCCGGCGAGTGGATCACCGGCTACGGCTGGTCGGAGGACGAGCTGGCCGAGCAGCGCCGGCCGCTACGGTGGGACCTGGACGACGCGGCGCCGGCCAACCCGGTGGTGCTGACCCGCGCCGGAGGCCACAGCTCGGTGGCGAGCTCGCTGGCCCTCGAGGCGGCCGGATTGACCCCGGACAGCGAGACGCCCCCGGGCGGCATCATCGAGGCGGACGACCAGGGCCGCATGAACGGCATTCTCCGCGAGGGGGCGCAGGGGCTGGTCAGCCGGCTCGTACCGGACCCGACCCCCGAGGAGCGGCGGGCGAGCTTCGTCGAGAACCTCCACGACCTGCTCCGGCTGGGGGTCACGAGCATCATTCACGCCGGGGTCGACATCGCCGGCTACGCCGAGTGGGAGGCGGTCTACGCCGCGCACCGCGGCGAGCTGCCGCGCGCCGCCGTGCAGCTTCGGGTGCCCCCGGATCCGCAACGGGCCGTCGCCATGCTCGACCGCTTCGGCCGCAGGACCGGCGACGGCGACGCTTGGCTGCGGGTCGGGCCGATGAAGTTCTTCGTCGACGGCGGCTACACCGGCGCCGCCGCCTGGACCCTCGAGCCCTACAAGGGGCAGCCAGGCTACTACGGCAGCGGCCCCCTGATCGACGAGGCGGGGCTCTTCGCGATCTCCAGCACGGCCCACGAGCGGGGCTGGCAGATGGGGTTCCACACCATCGGCGACGCCGCCATCGCGATGACCGTCGACGCGTGGGCCCGCATGCTCGAGGCGTCGCCCCGCGCCGACCACCGCCACTATCTGAACCACTTCACGGTCCGGCCGCCGGCCGAGACGATGCAGCGCATGGCGGCCTGGAACATCCACATCGCGCAGCAGCCCAACTTCACCTATACCCTCGACGGGCGCTACGCCGAGCACCTCGACGGCGAGCGCTACGCGACGAACAACCCGCTACGGTCGCCGATGCGGCACGGCGTGGTCGTCGCGCTGGGCAGCGACATCCTGCCCATCGGGCCGATGGTCGGGCTGCAGGCGGCGGTGACCCGCCGGGGCATGGGCGGCGCGGTGGTCGGCCACGGCGAGGCCCTGTCGATGCCCGAGGCCATCGTCGGCTATACGCGGGTGGCCGCGCACCTGACCTTCGAGGAAGACGAGAAGGGCACTCTCGAGGTCGGCAAGCTCGCCGACCTGGTGGTGCTGTCCCAGGACCTGCTCGTCATCGACCCGGAGCGAACGATGGACACCGAGGTCGACCTGACGGTGCTCGGCGGCCGCGTGGTCTTCGAGCGCTGAGGGCCGGACGGCGTTCCGCTGTCAGGCGCCACGGTCATACAGGTCCTCTCGCGACCATCCGCGGTCGCCATCCGCCGGCGTCACCAGGGCATCCCGCTGACGGCGGCGTTGGCGGTCCGTCGCCTGATGGAAGAGATGGAGTCGTGTTTCCAGATCGAGGACCTGACGACGATCATTCGAGGGCGTCACGTGCAGGCTGTTGCCGCTAATCGTTCGCGTGCTGGTGACCTTGGCCACGTCTTTACCATAGCGAGGATCGTGTCCTTGTTCCAGCCCGACTTCGCGGCCCGGCAGTCGCGTCGTCTTTCGGGCACCGAGCGCCGGACTCGGCTCGGTCACGCGTTGCTGCCTGTCCGTTCATGACTGACGCTCCGGTTCACCTCCGCAGGTTCCTCGGTCGCGGCGACGTGCTCGCCGTCGCGTTCGGCGCGATGGTCGGCTGGAGCTGGGTGGTGCTGGCCGGCGAGATGATCGTGCGGGCCGGCGCCGTGGGCTCGATCCTGGCGTTCGGGGCCGGCGCGGTCATGGTCTGGCTGGTGGGGCTCACCTACGCCGAGCTGTCCGCCGCCCTGTCCCGCGCCGGGGGCGAGATCAGCTTCACGTTCCTCGCCATGGGGCCCCTCGGCGCGTTCGTCTGCGGATGGACCCTGGTGCTCGCCTACGTGGCGGTCTGCGCCTTCGAGGCGGTGGCCCTGCCCACCGTCCTCGGCTACCTCGTGCCCGGGTTCGGGACCGGGGACGCGCTCTACACGGTGGCGGGCTGGGACGTGCAGCCGGCCTGGGTGGCGGCCGGCGTGGCCGGCGCTCTCGTCATCGGCGTCGTCAACTACCGCGGCATCCGGTTCGCGGCGTTCGCGCAGCGGCTCGCCGTCGGTGCCCTGCTGCTCGTCGGGCTGGCGTTCTTCGTGCCCGGCACCGCGCGCGGCGACCTCGCCAATCTCGCGCCCGCCGTCACCGGCTGGGAGGGCGTGCTTCGGGTCCTCATCATGACCCCGTTCCTGTACGTCGGCTTCGACGTCATCCCGCAGCTCGCGGAAGAGATCGCCCTGCCGTTCCGGACCATCGGGCGCATCATCCTGCTGTCGATCGTGATGGCCCTCGGCTGGTACTGCCTCGTGCAGTGGACGGTGGGCGTGTCGCTGCCGCCCGGCACCCTGGCCGACCGGGTCCTGCCCACCGCCGACGCCATGAGCGCCGTCTACGGCAGCCCGTGGGGCGGGCGCGTGCTCGTGCTCGGCGGCGCCGTCGGCATTCTGACGAGCTGGAACGCGTTCTTCCTCGGGGCGTCCCGCCTGCTGTTCGCGATGGCCCGGGGCGGCATGCTGCCGGCGGTGTTCGCGCGCCTGCACCCCCGCTACGGCTCTCCGGCCGCGGTCGTCGTGGTGCTGACCGCGATCACCGCGATCGCCCCGTTCTTCGGCCGCCCGGCCCTGGTGTGGCTGGTCGACGCCGGATCGCTGGCGACGGTGGTCGCCTATCTGATGGTCGCGGTCGCGTTCCTCGTCATCCGGCGCCGGCATCCGGACCTGCCCCGCCCGTACCGGGTCGCGGCCCCCGGGGTGGTCGGATGGCTCGCGGTGGCGGCCACGGTGTTCTTCATCCTGCTGTACCTGCCGGGCAGCCCGTCGGCGCTGGCGTGGCCGGAGGAATGGGCCATCGTCCTCGTGTGGACGGGATGCGGGGCGGCGCTGGGGGCCGGCCTGCGCCGTCGCGTCGCCGCACTGGGTCCCGACCGGCAGGCGCGGCTGATTCTCGGCGACCAGGCGAGTCTGATCGGTGAAACCATGGTGGGTCGCCAGTCGTGAAAGTCACTGAAGTACTGGTGCCTGACGGACGCACTCGGGAACCCGGACGACGAGGCTGGGTTCCTCGTCAAGAGCGGGCCGACCGATGTTCTCGACGCAGCCCTTGAGGAACCCGAGAAATGATGATGGACCGGCCCGTCGAGTACCTGGTGGGCCTCGTGCGTGAGCTGTGCAAGCTCACCGGCGAAACGGAGTGGGTAGAGTTCAAGGCCGACAGACACGAGCCGGAGGAAATCGGCGAGTACGTATCGGCGCTCGCGAACTCCGCGGCGTTGGCCGGCAAGCCGTTCGCCCATATGGTCTGGGGCGTTGCCGACGAGGACCATGCCCTTGTCGGCACCCGCTTCAAGCCAAACGACGAGAGGGTCGGGAACGAGGAGCTCGAGAACTGGCTCCTGCGTCTGCTCGAACCGAGGCTCGAGTTCCGTTTTCACGAGGTGTCGGTCGACGAGCGTGCGGTGGTCCTGCTCGAAATCGGGCGTGCCTTTCGCCATCCGGTGAAGTTCCGGGGACAGGAGTACGTTCGCGTCGGCTCCTACAAGAAGAAGCTGAAGGACTTCCCGGAGAAGGCCAGGGCGCTGTGGCGCGTGTTCGACCAGACGCCATTCGAGGACGGCGTCACGGCCGAGCGGGTGTCCGACGACGAAGTGCTGCGGCTGCTCGACTACCCCGCGTACTTCGAGTTGCTCCGGCGGCCGCTCCCTGCGAATCGCGACGGAATTCTGAACGCCCTGGCGAGCGACGACCTGATCCATCGCTCCGACGCTGGCGGTTGGAATCTGACCAACCTGGGATCCGTGCTGTTCGCGAAGCGGCTGGATGACCTGCACAACCTTCGTCGCAAGGCCATGCGGGTCATCCAGTATCGCGGCAGCAGCCGGATCGAGACATTGAGGGAGCAGGTCGGCACCAGGGGCTACGCATCGGGCTTCGAGGGCTTGATCGGATTCATCAACGGCCTGTTGCCCTCCAACGAAGTGATCGAGCAGGCGCTGAGGAGGACGGTGCCGAGGTTCCCGGAGTTGGCGGTGCGCGAACTCGTGGCGAACGCGCTGATCCACCAGGACTTCTTCGTCACCGGCACGGGCCCCATGGTGGAGATCTTCGAGGACCGCATCGAGATCACCAACCCCGGCGCGTCGCTCGTGGACACCCAGCGGCTTGTGGACTCACCGCCACGTTCACGAAACGAAGCGATCGCTTCGCTCATGCGCCGCATCGGGATTTGCGAGGAGCGCGGCAGCGGTTGGGACAAGGTCGTCTTCCTGAGCGAGTTCTACCAGTTGCCGGCCCCGCTTGCGGAAGTGGTCGAGGACCACACTCGGGTGGTGCTGTTTGCCCCGCGCGAGCTGTCGAGCATGGACCGGGTGGAGCGGGTGCGGGCCGTGTACCTTCACGCATGCCTGCGGTACGTGAATCGCCACTACCTCACCAATGCATCGATGCGAGAACGGTTCGGGATCGACGCCCGGAACAGCGCCCGGGCATCACGGTTGATAGCGGAGGCGGTCGAAGCCGGCGCGATCGTGCCCGACGACCCGACGGCCGCCCCCAAATTCATGCGCTACGTGCCGGAGTGGGCGAGTCCCGGCCGCCGTGTCGGCACTTGACGGGTACTTGATCGGATACTGACGAAGCGCCCCCTCATGCAGCAACCTGAACGACAAGGCTCATACTATCAACTATTTAAACGGAGCCGGTTTACTTGACGGGTACTTGATGGGTCGTCGAAGGACGTTCGACCTGTCGCTTGACGTGCTCCAGATAGCCGCGCACGGCATCGCGCGAACGACGTCTGATGATGGGCCGGAGGAACCACCCTCTGAAGCCGGTCATCCCGTCATTGCGCGATCGCGTGATCGAGACGAGCGCGGCGCCCTGCTGACCGGAATTGCGGGCGTGGTCGAGGAGAAAGCGGAGCTCGAGCGTGGTGTGGAAATAGTGGCTCGCGTAGAGCTGCTTGATGGCAATTGCATACGCGACGCCCGATGGCGAGTCGGCAGCGAGCGGATAGATCGTGACGTGGTTCACCCGGATAGTCGGCTTGAGGCCGAAATCGACCACCGTCCAGTAGAAGAAGTCCTCGGCGCCGGTGGGACGACCCTGCGGGTAGTCGTCGAGATACGCCAGGAGGGCGGGCACGGGAGCGGGCAGCGGGTCGCCGCTGGCGAGCAGGGCACGGAACTGCTCGGCCACGAGCAGCGGCCTGTCGCCGTCAACGTAGGATCCGAGCGCCGCGTTGCCGTCCGCCTGATAGGCGCGGACCAACTCGAGGATCATCTCGCGGGCGACCTCGTCGGCCTGACGCGCCGCGGTCGGGGACGACCAGTCCACGTCGGTCCGAAATCGGTTCATCGCAGATGCCGAGAGCTTCACGTCGCAGTCGCCCGGACGACACCCCGGCAGCGCCTCGACGTCGGCTTCGGGCAGCGTCAGCGCCTGGAGATCCTCGAGCCGCGGGGGATTGGAGAACCGACCGATCTGCGGGATGCCGGGGCCGCGCTCGAACCGCTCGATGTCGCGGAACTGCTCGATCACCTGCTCGGGCCGAGCGTCGACGTACACCACCCCGACGTTGGCCAGCTCTTCACGGATCGGCGTGTCGAGGCTGCTGATGACGGCCGAGCCGCTGTCCAGCGTTTCCACGTCGTCGGTCGAGAAACCGAGGGTCTCGGTCACGAGACGCTCCACGGTCGACCCGGCTTGCGCGGCAAGAGCGACGGCGGCGATCGGGAGGAACGCCCACGCGAGGCCCACCCGCGCAGCCTTCGGGGGCTGGCGGTGAGTCGAGTTCCGGCCGGGAGATGCGCGAGCGGCGAGGGACATGAGCGACAGGCTCATTGTAGTATGCGCATCGTCCGGGCCGGCGCTACCGGACTGTCCTGCACGAAGCTGTCCATGCGCCTGCCCCGCTTTTCAGTGGTTGCGGGGTGGTCATCGGTGGCCGGACGGTAAAGCTCGTTCCAGGAAGTCGACTACCTGGGAACGCGCGTGACGCCCCCCAGGAAGCCGAGGCCCTCTTCAACGCGAGCATCCGGCGTCGTCTGCCTCGGGCGGCCCCGATTGGGGCTCTGGAGCCGCCGGACGCCGGCGAGGAACATCGCGCGCGATTGCACCGGACGACACGGCAATCCGGGCCGTCGCGCAGACGCGGAGACTGATTCATGAACACGGCACCAATCCTGCCCAAGCTGGTCGGCCAGCGCGTCAAGCGGCGTGAAGATCCCCGGCTCATTCGGGGGCGCGGCACCTACGTCGACGACGTGAAGATCCACGGCCTGCGGCATCTCGCGTTCGCGCGGAGCGACATCGCGCACGGCCGCATCCGTTCCGTCGACACCCGCGCCGCCGCCGCGATGGACGGGGTCGAGGCGGTACTCACCGGCGCCGAGATCGCCGAGCTCCTCGGTCCGATGCCGATCGGGACGCCGTTCCCATCGCCCGACCATCGGGCGATGGCGGTGGACACGGTCCGGTTCGTCGGCGAGCCGATCGCGGTGGTGGTGGCGCGCGACCGTTACGCAGCGCGCGACGCCGCCGACGCGGTGGTCGTGGACTACGAGCCCTTGCCGGCGGTCGTCGACCCGGAGCAGGCGATGACCGGGCAGCCGGCGGTGCTGCACGCCGACTATCCGACCAACGTCGCCCTCGGCCCCCTGTCGCGGGGGACCGGCATCCGGCGCCGGCAGCCGGTGGACGACACCGCCGTGGACGAGGCGTTCGCCGCCGCCGACGTCGTGATCTCGCAGCGGATGGTGAACCAGCGGCTCGCGCCGAACTCGATCGAGGCGCGCGGGGTCGTGGCGCACTACGAGGCGGGCAAGGACGAGCTGACGATCTGGTCGTCGACCCAGAACCCGCACATCCTCCGGACGTTCGTGGCGCAGATGCTCGGCCTGGGCCAGGACCGGGTGCGGGCCATCGCCCCCGAGGTCGGCGGCGGATTCGGGGCGAAGATCAACGTCTACGGCGAGGAGTACGTCGCGGCGGCGCTGTCGAAGCGGCTCGACATGCCCCTCAAGTGGATCGAGGACCGGTCCGAGGCGTTCCTCGCCACCGTGCACGGCCGCGACCTCATCGGATACGTCGATCTGGCGGCCCGACGCGACGGGACGGTCCTCGGCCTGAAGCTGCGCATCGTCGCGGACATCGGCGCCTACAACATGCTGCTGACGGCGGGCATCCCGACCAACAGCATGACGATGGCCAGCGCCACCTATGCGATTCCCGCCGTCCGCGTCACCCTGACCGAGGTCTTCACCAACAAGACGCCGACCGACGCCTACCGCGGCGCGGGCCGCCCGGAAGCGACCTACTTCGTCGAACGGGCGATGGACATGCTCGCGCGCGAGCTCGCCATGGACGCGGCCGAGCTGCGCCGGAAGAACTTCATCCCGTCCGACCGGTTCCCCTACCGGACGCAAATGGGCGCGGTCTACGACTCGGGCGACTACGAGAAGACCCTCGACCGCGCGTTGGAGGCGGCAGGGTGGGCTCGGCTCGAGGCCGAACGCGACGCGGCGCGGGCCGATGGCCGGGTCGTCGGGCTCGGGCTGTCGATGTACGTCGAGAGCTGCGGGCTGGGGCCGTCCGCGATGGTGTCGCCCGGCGGCTGGGAGCACTCGCAGGTCACGGTCGAGCGCGACGGACGAATCAGCGCGACCACCGGCGCGTCACCGCACGGCCAGGGCAACGAGACGACCTTCGCGCAGATGCTCGCCGACCAGTTCGGGGTGCCGATCGACCACGTGACCATCCGTCATGGCGACACCGCGGTGGTGAAGCAGGGCATCGGCACCTTCGGCAGCCGGTCTCAGGCCGTCGGGGGCGCCGCCCTGCACAACGCGGGGACGAAGGTGAAGGCGAAGATGGCCCGGTTCGCGGCGTTCCTGCTCGAGGCGCACGAGGAGGATCTCGTCTTCGAGAACGGAACCATTGCGGTCAAGGGCACCCCGGAATCAGCCCGGCCGTTCGCCGAGGTCGCCGCCTATGCCTACAAGCCGGTGAAGCGGCCCGAGGGGCTCGACCCCGGCCTCAGCGACGAGGCGTTCTTCGAGCCGCTCAACAACACCTACCCGTTCGGGTGCCAGATCGCGATGCTCGAGGTCGACCGCGAGACCGGCGAGCCTCGGCTGCTGAAGCTGGTCGCGGTCAACGATGCCGGCCACCTCATCAATCCCCTCATCGTCGACGGGCAGATCCACGGCGGCCTCGCCCAGGGCATCGGCCAGGCCCTCGTCGAGGAGGTCGTCTACGACCGTGACGGCCAGCCCCTCACCGGGTCGTTCATGGACTATGCCCTCCCCCGCGCGGCCGACTTCCCGCGCTTCGAGCTCGACCACACCGTCACCCCGACCCCCGTCAACCCGCTGGGCGCGAAGGGGGTCGGCGAGGCGGGAACCATCGGCTCGACCCCGTGCATCGTCGCCGCCGCCGTCGACGCCCTGAGCCCGTTCGGCGTGCGGCACATCGACATGATGCTGCGGCCCGAAAAGCTCTGGCGCCTCATGCACGACAGCGAGTCCGCCAGACAACCGGAGTGACTCGTATGGCGCAGACCACCAGTGCAACGGACCGCGGCGACGCAGCGCTGCTATCAGCTCCCGGAACCCGTGTGTGGTCGTGGCCTCGGCCATCTTGGCGGCAGGCGACGGCGCGGGCTCGACGTACGAAGGCGGACTGGGCAGTGGAGGTTGCCGGTCTGTCGGAAGGACGCTACGCCGACTGCCCGAAGATCACCTTGGCCAATGCCTCCGCGGGCGCCGCATCGGCGACCTCGGGACGCTGCACGGCGAAGTCTCGGCGTGGTCCACCGACGTCAATGGCACACAACGCGGTGTCGACTGGCAGATGAAGGTCGACGATGCGCGCTGTAAACTCAAGTCCGTATATCCGCAGATTAAGACGTGACGGACCACTAGCCCGGATTTCTCACAGCTCGTCGAGATCGGGCCTGATGCGGCGCGGCTGGGGTTCCGGGCGGCCATATCGGACGCCGGCGGTGGTCTGGATGTGGGCGACGACGTGCGCGTGGCGCCAAAATCGGCCCGGTTAGCACACCACACGCGAAAGGACCCCGTGTCCCCCTGCAGTCGTGAACGTATGCCGCCACCTGGCCGACCGTCAGGCCGGGTCGGGCGGCGAGCGCAAACGTTGAGCGGCCATGATGAACAGATCGGCGTCGGGCGCCAGCTCGGACAGCGCCACCCAGATGCACCGCACGGTGACGCGGACGTGGGCGCCGATCTTGAGCAGCCGCAGCCGTAGCGTATCGCATTGGGCGCGGGCGAGCCGGGTGCCCGCCAGCCCCCGGTCGCGGAGCTGCTGGAGCAGGACATAGGCCAACGTGGCCCAGTACAGGCGCAGTTGGTTGGCGCGCAGCGTCGCACTGCTGGTCCGGTCGGCAAACAGCGCCAGTTGCTGTTCCTTGATGCGGTTCTCCATGTCCCCGCGGGCACAGTAGAAATCCTCATACAACGCCTGCGCCGCCAAGGTGTCCGGCGGCAGCGATGTCACCACGAAGCGTGGATTGGCGCCCGCGGGCAGATGCTCGGCCTTGCCGACCACCCGGCGCTCCCGGCTCCAGCTCTTGCGCGTGCGATAGCGGAAGTCCGCAAACACCCGCGCGGCCACCCCGGTTTCCTCGCACTGCGCCTGGGCCTGCGCCAGTTCGGGCGCGATTTGTTCCTTCAACCGAACGTTCTTCGCCAAGCCGATGACGTAGTCCACCGCATGCTCTTCGCACCAGTTCAGCAGCTCGTCTCGGCAGAACCCCGAGTCCCCCCGAACCACGATGGGGACCGACGGCCATGCCTGCCGCACCCGCTCCACAATCCGCGCCAACTCGTCCACCACGCCCGCCGCCCCGTCGATGTTCGAGGGCCGCAACCGCGAGCAGAGCACATGCGCCCCGCAGAAGATATACAGAGGCAGATAGCAGTAGTTCCCGTAGTACCCGTGGAAGAACCGTCCTTCCTGCTGACCGTGCAGCGGATCGTCCGTCGCATCGACATCCAGCACGATGCGCGCCGGCGGCGTCGGGTGCGACTCGATGAACACGTCTACCAGCAGGGCGTCGAGCGCCGCTTCGTCATAGGTCACCTTCTTGTACCGGTCAGCCTCGGCGTCCTTCGGCCCGACCAGTTCCAGCCGGTTCAGCGTGCTCTTCCCCGCCAGCGCGGCCCCCCGGTCTGACGGCCGCACCCGGTTCTCGCCCGTCGGGTCCGCCTTGCCCACGACAGCCGCCAACAGCGGGTCCCGCCGCAGGGTGTCATGGTCGTTCAGATCTTCGTAGCCCAACGCGACGGCCATCACACGCTGGGTCACCAAGTCCTCGACCGTGTGTTCGATCAAGCTTGGGTCCCGGTAGTCCTGGAAGCACTGCGCCGCGCGTCGGCACACGTCGGTGCACCTTTCAACCGCCCGCAGCAGCAATGCCCCGGCATTGGAAGTGATCGTTCCGCCCTCGAAGCTGGCGACCAGCCGACGACGACCGACCCGAGGAAACTCCAGCTGGATTGGTGGCTTACTTCGCGTACACTGTGTCGACAAGGGGCTGCCTCCGTGCATGGCTTGAAGTTATTGCCACAACAACACTTTACGCCATTACGGGCAGTCTCTTGTTCACCACCGGTGAGAAATCCGGGCTAGTTTACGTCCACTCTAACGGACGACGAGCAGTTGTTGGTGGTGTCGGACTCGCCCGCGATCGCATCCACGCATCAGGCGGAGATCCGGCACGGCGAATCGATCCTGGGAGTGGGCAGGCAGTACAATTTCACTCACGGGACACGGCTCTCCACTTGCCGCGCCCTTCCGTCTCACCCGCCAGTTTCTCTATAAACTGCACTACGCAGAAGCGCACCGGCGCCTTGACTTCTAGACGAATACGGCGCTGGATTGCGCTCAAACCACCCGCCTGGAGCTCAAGACAATCGTGGCGAACCGAAAGACCTGGATGAGGTGAATTCTTTCATGGCCATGTCCCGATCCCTTCCAGAGAATAGCCATAACCCCAACGAGAATGGCGGGAATCGAGGCGTAGAGCACCTCGTTCCAGCCAAGCAGCTGCATGATTGCCCCCGCACTCAAGGAAGCAAGGGCCGAGATACCGATAATGCTGAAATCGTTCAGCGCCTGGGCACGGAAGCGTTCGGCTGGACGATAGGCTCGGGCCAGTAGCGTTGTTCCTCCAACATAGAGGAAATTCCAGCCGACGCCGAGCGCCACCAGGGCCAGGCCGTAGTGCAGCATGTGGCGGCCCGCCAGGCCCGCAACCAGGGTGGCGCCAAGCAGCGCCGCTCCCCCAATCATCACCCGCCCGGCGCCGAAGCGTCCGATGAGAACACCACTGATCAATGAAGGAAGGTACATGGCCAGCACATGGGCCTGGATGACCGCCGCCGTTGCCGCCAGGGAATACCCGTCGACAACATGCATGGCCAGCGGTGCGGCCGTCATCACGAGAGACATGACGCCCTGCCCGATCGCGGCCCCCGCGACCGCCGCGATAAAGAAGCGGCCACGAGCCATGACGCGCAGAGGACGAGCGCCCCCGGTTGTTTCTTCCTCGGCCGAAGGGGTCATCGGCCGCAAGGCAAGGAGGGCGGCAGCGCCAAACAGATAGCACCCCGCAATAGCGACGAATGCGCCACCGAACGGTGCGCCTGCGACCCAAGCCTCGCCCGACGCCATCAGTCCCGGGCCGAGGAAAGCGCCAATGATGGAGCCCAAAAGCACGATTGAGATCGCTTTTGGTGCGGCCGCCGCACCGACACATTCAGTGGCGGCAAAGCGGTATTGCTGAGAAAACGCGGCCGCGCAACCGATCGTGATCGAGGCGCCACACAGCACCGCGAAGTTGTGAGTCAGGGTTGCAACGAAAGCACAGGCTGCTCCGAAGGCGCCCACCGTGGCGCCAATCGCAAAGCCACGGGCGCGACCCACGCGCGCCATGGTCCACGAAGCGATGATCGTGGAAACGGCCGTGCCCACGATGAGCAGTGACACCGGCAAGGTCGCCAGGGCCGGGTTTGCCGCCAGGCTACGGCCAAGGATGCCGCCAGCTGTAACGACAGCGAACCAGCCGGTGACCGACACTGCCTGCGCGAATAGCAGGATTGCCAAGTTGCGGTTGAAGAGTGGGGAACGGATGCCGCCAAAGACGACCTTGATCTTGTGCCCCATGAAATTCTCCTGCCGAGTTCTGACCCGGTGGCGAGCCACTTGGTCTTACATATAGATCGACGCTCACCGTCCGAGCCTTGTTCCCTTGCGGGTCCAAATGCTCCCGGAGGCGGTCCGAGCCGGCTGAAACACTTGGATTGCGGTCGCCCTGACTATCTGAGAATAGTCGGTCTGTAGCCCGCACTATTTCTTCAGGGTGTCGACCTGGGAGATCGTCGCGGCAAGCCGCTCTCGGGCCCCGCCGTCTCGCGTGTCGCGGCACGCGCGGTTCGCCGGGCGGCAGTCGACGCGCCGCACGCCGGCGCCAACGTCTTCCGGCACACCGTAGCCAGCCGCATGGTGCGAGAGGGAGCCAGCCTCAAGGAGGTCGATGTCGCGTACTTCGCCCTGCTGGTGTCGACCGGCCTGCGGCTGTCCGAGGCCTGCCGTCTCACGACCGACGACGCCGACCTCGTCAACGGCGTCCTGACCATCCGCGAGACCAAGTTCCGCAAGTCCCGACTCGTCCCGATCCATCCGACTACGACCCAGGCACTGCGCCGCTACGCCGACCGCCGTGACGCGTGTCTTGCTGCAGCACCCCGGTCCGAGTACTTCTTCCGCACCGAGCATTCGCCCCGGCTCACTCGCTCCGCGGTGGAGACGACGTCCCGCCGGATCAGCGAGAATTGGGACGGATTCGCGCGCTGGTAGAATTGAGCCAGGCGACGTTCGCAGAGGCATGGCATGACCACTTTTCCCGTTGACGCGCCCGCGGCAGCTGAACGAGTCGTCATCACCGACCATGCACTCACCGTCGAGCTCGGCGAGGGGCGGAGCATTTCGGCGCCGATCACGTGGTACCCCCGACTGGCGCATGCGACACGGCAGGAGCGCAACAACTGGCGGTTGGTTGGCGGCGGCCGGGGCGTTCACTGGGGGGACATCGATGAAGACATCAGCGTCGAGGGCCTGCTGGCCGGCCGACGGTCCACGGAGAGCCGGGCATCGTTCCAGCGATGGCTGGCGGCGCGGAGCTGAGCGACTTTGCGGGCCGGAGATTCTGGTATGGAACCTGCTGTCTCTTCGCGTGAGTCGAACCGGCCGATGACGGGAGACGAGTTACTGCGCATGCCGGGGCTCGACCCGTGCGAGCTCGTCGCCGGGCGCGTCGTGCACATGACGCCGACCAACCCCACCCACGGACGGATCGAGGTGAACGTGGCCGCCGCGCTCAAGCAGTTCGTGCGTACGCAGAATCTGGGCGTCGTCATGGCCGGCGAGGTGGGCGTTTTTACCAGCCGGAATCCGGATACGGTGCGGGCGCCCGACGTCCTGTTCCTGTCGCACGAACGGAACGCGCGGCGAGAGCGGCCACAGGGCTTCCTGGACGTCGCACCCGAGCTCACGGTCGAGATTCTGTCCCCGACGGATCGGCCGGACCCGGTGCGGCGCAAGCTCGGCGAGTACTTCGCGGCCGGGGTCCGTCTGGTCTGGGTGATCGACCCGGCGACACGCACGGTACAGGTCCATCGCGGCCGCGGCGAGCCTCTATCGCTCGCGCCAGGGGCAGTCCTCACCGGTGAGGACGTGCTCCCGGGGTTCGAGCTGCCGGTCGACGACATCTTCGAATAGCCCCATCGAGACGACGACACCGATTCTCACAAGTTCGCGCATGAGCGGATGCGAACGCCGTAGCAGGCGCGCACCGTTCCTCCTATCAGCGCGCGACGTTCGCGGAGGCATAGCATGACCACTGTTCCCGTTGACGCGCACCACGACGGCTGAACGAGTGGTCATCACCGACTGACCCTCGCCCACGGCCACGAGCCGGACAGGGGTGGCCACGCAAGGACGGTCCAGGCGCCGGCAAACATCTATTCATCAATGATGAAGGTGATATATCATTTTCGGCGACGTTGGACGACGTCGAGAACACGCTGGCACCCATGACCATGAACGGCAAGCCGAGCGTCGCCGACGAAGCCTGGATCGCCACGGCGCTGTTGCATCGGGAGCATCCCGACCGGCAGGACTTCACGATGCAGGAGATCATCGGGCGGGCCGAACAGGTTGCGAATCCCGAGGCGCTACGTCCCGGCGTCAAGCATCACGTCTCCTATCACGCGGTCGCCCACACGAGGCCGAATCCGGGGCGGCACTGCCTGTTGTTCGCAACCGCGCGCGGGAGGCGGCGTCTCTTCAGGCCCGGCGACCCGCGTCACCCGGACCGCCGGGGCAGGGAGGTCCCGCGGAAGGACCAGCTCCCGCCGGCGTACCGCTCGCTGATCGACTGGTATCGCACGGAGTACGTCGCCAATGCCGGTCCGGCGCCGGCCGACCCCATCCTGGCCCTGCGCGGACTCGGCAGGGCGCTCTGGGCGGACGAAGACCCCGACGCCTACGTCTCGCGGCTCCGCGAGGGCTGGTCATGAGCCGGGTGTTCTGGGATACCAACCTGTTCGTCTACCTGTTCGAAGGGACGGGCGCGCGGGCCGAGTCGGTGGTGGCGTTGCGGCGGCGGATGATCGAACGGGGCGACGAGCTGCTGACGTCGGCGCTGACGCTCGGTGAGCTACTCGTCAAGCCGGTCGAGATGGGCGACGACGAACTGCGGGACCGCTACGTGCGGGCGATGGACGAGGGCGTGACCGTGCTGCCGTTCGATGCGCGAGCCGCGCCCCGGTTCGCGGCGATCCGTGGAGACCGATCGATCCGGGCGCCCGACGCGATTCAACTGGCGTGCGCGGCGGCGGGCGGCACGGACCTGTTCATCACGAACGACGATCGGCTGAGCCGCCGGAACGTGCCCGGCATCGCTTTCATCCAGTCCCTGGAGCGGACTTTCCTCTGAGTGGCGGCGGCTCTCAGGTCGCTGCCACGCTCCACGCCCGGCCGACCTCGCACGCGCGACCGGACGCGCTCACGGGGGCGCCGCGTGTCTTTGCCAATCTTCATCCGTTCCGCCGCCACGTGCAAGCCCGTCGGACGAAGGCCCGAGAGGCGACGCGAAGACGGCCCGGTTCGCAGCCCCCTGCTTCGAGGCGCACGAGAACCTCGTGTTGAGAACGGCACCATCGCCCTCAAGGGCGCGTCGGCGTCCGCCAAGCTCTTCACCCTAGTCGACAAACGGCCCGTACAACCCGGAGTCGAGGGTATCCCGACCGATGAGGCTGTCCCAAGCGTGGTGGAAAGTCGGTGGCGACTCCCGCCCGGCTGTGGTATCAGTCGCGTGCTCATCAAGAAGGGAGAGGCCACCGATGAAGAAACCGTACACGATCGTGCCGGACGCGTCCACGCCGAGCAGCCGTGAGCTGGCAGACTGGCTGGCCAAGGACGGGCAACTGCTCGTTCCGTTGGTCGAGCTGCTGGAGAAGGGCGAGCGGGCCATCGATGAGGTCATCGACGTGATGGGCCGTGCGACGGTCGAAGCCGTCCTGAAGATGAGCGCCGAGCAGGTCGCGGGGCCCAAGGAGCAGGGCCGCCGCGACGCTGACCGGGAACTGTACTGGCACGGCGAGCAGAGTGTGTCGTTGAAGGAACGGCAGTTCCGGGTCGCCAAGCCGCGGCGGCGCAAGAAGCGGCGGCGCGCCGGCGAGCCGGGCGAGGTGGAGATTCCGGCGTATACGGCGTTGCGGAGCAACCAGCGCTTGGCGGACAGTACGCTGGAGTTGGTGCTGCATGGCGTGTCCACGCGCAAGTACGAGCCGGTGCTGCCGGCGATGGCCGAGTAGGTGGGCTTCAGCAAGTCGGAGGTGTCTCGGGAGACCATCGAGGCGGGGACGCGAGTTCTCCAAGAGCTGGCCGAACGGGACCTGAGCGGGCTGGACGTGTTGGTGGTCTACCTCGACTGGATCCAGTTCGGGGACTACCACGTGCTGGCGGCGGTGGGCGTGGATGCGGAGGGCCGGAAGCACGTGCTGGGGCTTTGCGCTGGTGCGTCGGAGTACACGCCGGTGACGATCGGCCTGCTGGAGGACCTGGTGTCACGTGGACCGCGGGCGGACCGCCGGCGTCTGTTCGTCATCGACGGCGCCCAGGCGCTGCGCAAAGCCATCGGGCAGGTGTTCGGGTCGTCGCACCTGCCGAAGGAGCAGCAGGAGCAGGCTCGGTCGACGCTGCGTGCGGCGTGGAAGCTAGACGCCGAAGAGGGCATCCGGAAGCTGGAGCAGTATGCATCCTGGCTGGAGCGGGAGTGGCCGTCGTCGCCGACCAGCCTGCGGGAAGGGCTGCCGGAGTTGTTCACGGTCAATCGGTTGGGACTGCCGCAGTCGTTGCGGCGTTGCCTGACGACAACGAACATCATCGACTCGTCGCACGCGGAGGTTCGCCAGCACACGGACCGGGTCAGCCGCTGGAGGAACGAGGAAATGGCGGTGCGGTGGGCGGCGGTGACGTTCCGCGAGACGGAGAAGCACTATCGGCGTATCACCGGATACGAGCACATCTGGATGCTGAAAGCGCACCTCGACGAAGAGAAGGATGGCGTCCTTGCCGGGATGCAGAAGGCCGGGTAACGTGTTCTCGTCGCCGCCGACTTTCAACTACTGGCGGGACACCCTCCGACCGATGGCCTGGGGGCCATCGCCCGACTGACGATGCCGCCCGTACTGAGGTCGCTCACTCACCGTTCGGAAGAAAGACAGATTCAGTGAGCAGGAGTGGCAAGAGAAGCCAAAGTCGTCTGCAAAGGAAAGACGATACACAGACAACTTTGGCTTCGCGGAGCTAATCAAAAGTCGTCGTCATCAGGCACTCTTGCTCTTGGCCTCGGGAGCCGCAACCGCTGTTCCTCCAGCTCGGCTTCCTCTTTGATTCTCCTTCCCAGGGCCGCTGCGTGCAACATCCAACTCGGCATCTGGGTCTCTTTTTTCTCTACCTCTACCTTTTCGCTCACTTCGGACCTCCTTGGTATCCAACCGCGCCACGTAGCCCGGACTCTTCCCCGGGTCGAGTTGCTCCGACTCCAACGCAGCCGTCAACGTCGTTACTTCATTTGACTGCTCGCTAACAGTCCGGAACAAGGTGCCAGCCTCATCGGCATCTATAATAAAACTATGGCTCGGATAGCCCTCAACCAGACGACGTACCGCTTTGGACTCGGCGTTCCCACCATACTTAGCCAGCCTCTCTCCATAGGCCGTTGCAATCTGCAGGTCTCGAAGGTCTTTGCCCAAGTCGTCTGGCTTAATCTGCGCGTAGATTGGAGACATAATGCCGGTTGTCATGTTGGCAGCTATTCTTGAGGCAACATCAAAGCTGATCGCCTGTTTGCTGCCAAACGTAATCTGAAGCATGATCTTCTCGTACGTCATTAGGGTCTGCTCTGCGAGACCCTCCAATGCCGTACCGACTACCAAGCCGGATCTTCGCTGCCCTATTTCATCACGCTGCACAAGCTGGACATCAAGAGGCCCAAGTTCCGCTAGCGGATTCATTACGATCTCATTGGCCCCCAATGCAATGAGAGTCCCAGCGCTCTTGCACCTCCTCGGGACACAAAGATAGAATTTCGTCGATACAATCTGAAGAAACCTAGCAATTCGATACGCAGCATCGGCGGTCCCACCATTTGTGGTCAAGATCAAGAAGGTATTCGACCTGCCTCCAGCACCCAAATCCAGGGACTCAACGAGACTTCCAACGCCAGCGTTGTTTATAATTCCGCCATATACGACCACTCTAGCCTAGCGTCTAGCTTCTTCGCGATCTCATTTGCTGCCGTCTTTACGTTCTCTTTCATGTCTCCATCCGTCGTTGCGATCCACTACAGTTGTTTCATCATCCAAGAACTAACTCGGATTCGCCGAAGAACCATCTCAGCTTAGTTCCATAGGGTTGACTCTCTCAGGACAGAACCAACCCGTCGTGTTGACTCCACGAGCCTGCCCCACTTTATTGCCCAGGTTCCACTGCGAGTCACTTTCTGCTCTAAGGATCCCCTAAATTGGACAAAACCGTCAAGCCTCCATGGGCACTTGAGGCACGGGTCACCGGGGCGGGACGAGCGCCACGGCGCGGACCGGGGCGCCGGTTCCGTTCTCGATCTTCATCGACGGCGCGACCAGCAGGAAGCCGCTGGGGGGCAGCTCGGAGAGGTCCGCGAGGTTCTCGAGGTTGGGCAGGCCGGCCGCCGCGCCGATCCGGTGGGCGATGAAGTCGGTCGAGGGGCCGTGGTCGATGCTGGCGGTGTCGATGCCCAGCAGCCCGGCCGCGCGCTCCTCCACCAGCAGCCGCGTCGCGTCGGCGCCGATGCCGGGGAAGTGCAGGTTGCCGGTCTCGCCCGGGGTGTCGTCGCCGAAATAGGCCAGCGCATCGGGCCAGCGGGCGGCCCAGCCGGTCCTGATCAGCACCGCCGACCCCGGCGGCACCGGGCCGTGCTCGGCCTCCCACGCGAGAACGTCCTCGGGAACGACCTGATAGTCCGGGTCGGCGGCCGCCGCCTCGGCGACATCGATGACGATGCCGGGAAGGATCAACCGGTCCAGGGAAACGGACGCCGCGTCGTCGCCGCCCTCGGCGAAGTGGGACGGCGCGTCCAGGTGGGTGCCGCCGTGCTCGGCCGTCGCGAACTCGCGCGCCGCGTAGAAGTAGCCGCCGGGCGTCGGTCCCTCGGCCAGCGTGTCGAGCTGGAAACCGGTGGTGTCGGTGGGCCAGTAGAGAGTGTCGCCGCCGTAGGCGTGGCTCAGGTCGACCATCCGCCATCCGGCAACCGCTTCCGGTCCAGGAGGCGGCGACGGGTCATCGGCGGGAGCACCGGCGCAGGCGGCAAGCTGGGCGGCAAGCAGCGCGCCCGCGGCGTGGCCCCATCTCACGGCGCGGACTCCTACCGGGAACCGTCGTTGCTGCTCGTGGCGCCGAGGCTGCGCAGCAGCCGCTCGGTGTCGGGATGCAGCGGCCGCGACACGGTTCCGACGTCCAGCGGGGTAAAGCCGCGGCCGTCGGCGATGTCCACCCGCGCGCCGTTCTCGGCGAGCACCTCGACGATCGCGTTCTTGGCGAGGCGGGCCGCGCCGTGCATCGCGGTGCGGCCGCGCCGGTCGACCGCGTTGAGGTCGATGTCCATGCCCACGAGCAGGGTCACGAGCTCGAGCGACTGGCTCGCGGTGGGCTGCCGCGCCTCGTTCAGCACCACGCCGACCGCGGCCATCAGCGGGGTGGTACCGTCGTTCGCAGGCATGCCGGGGTCGCCGCCGGCCGCCGCTATCGCCTGCAGGATCCCGGGGTCGGGCACCCGCGCCGCCGCGGCCAGCCAGAGGGGGGTCGCCCCCACGTAGCGGCCGTACGAGATGAAGTCGCCCTTGTAGACGAACGGGGCCTGGGTGAACCGGGCGTTCGGGTCGGCGCCGTTCGCGAGCAACGCCTGCGCGAGGTCGGCCTTGCCGGTCTCGACGGCGGCGTGCAGAGCCGTCCGGCCGATGCTGTCGGGCACGTTGGGGTCCGCGCCCCGTTCCAGGAGAAACAGGGCGAGCGATTCGTGGGTGCTCGGCTCGACGTCGAGGCGGTACTCCCAGCCGCTGATGGCCACCATGCTGGCGCTCGCCACCAGCAGCGGGGTCCGGCCGGAGGTCTGCGATTCCTCGACGTCGACACGCCCGTCGAAGGGCAGGTAAGGCTCGGCCGCGTTCACGTCGGCACCGCCGTCCAGCAGCATCCGCGCGGTCTCGACATCCCCGTTGCGGGCCGCCAGCAACAGCGCGGTGGTGCCGTGCACGGATCGCGCGTGCACTTCCGCACCGGCCTCGAGCAGAACCCGCACGACGCCCGCGTGTCCTTCCGACGCCGCCCACATCAACGGGGTCTGGGCTCTGAAGTGCGCGGTCCCGCGCACCGCGGCCCCGGCCGCCACCAGCGACCGCACCAGGTCGGGGTTCCCCGTGCGGGCGGCGGTCATCAGCACCGTCTCGCCGCCGGGGCGCACCGCGCCGGGATCGGCGCCGGCACGCAGCAGGATGTCCGCCATCTCCGCGCTGGCGTTGAGGGCGGCCAGGGCGAGAGGGGTGACCTCAAGGTCGTTGGCCGCGTTCACGTCGGCCCCGCCGGCGATGAGGAGCCGCGCGGTGTCGACGTCGTTCCAGTGCGCGGCCCAGTGCAGGGCGGTGGCCCCGTCCGGCTGCCGGGCATCGACGGCGGCCGACTCTGCCAGGAGCGCCCGCACGGCGCGTCGATCGCGCCGCTCGACCGCGTCGGCGAGCAGCCCGTCCTCGGCGGCGGCGCTTGCGGTGACCGGCAAGGCGAGGGCCGCGACCAGCGCGGCGGCGATCGCCCGCCGGCGGCCCCCTCGCCCGCGAGAGGCTACGGCTACCGTTCGTCCCTGCATTCCTGTCACCCTCCGCTGGACCTGAAACCAACGCTCGGTCCAGGTCCCGACTCGAATAATCCGCACCCGGGCGGTGGCGCGAACCGCCCGGAAATCGCCGCCCGGGCGAATCCCCTTGCGGCCCAGGCAACCCTGCAGAACCCGCGCCGCCCTACCGCGCAGCGCCGACCGTCACACCGACAGCGCGTTCACCCGGCCGGTGCTGTCGCCCATGGTCTCGATGGGCACGCCCAGCTTGTCCAGCATGGCCAGGAACAGGTTGGTGTTCGGCGTGTCCTCGGCCACCCGCACGTGGCGGCCGCCGGCGAGCCGGCCGCCGCCGCCCACCAGCAGGGTGGGCAGGTCGTGGTGGTTGTGCCGGTTGCCGTCGCTGAGGCCGCTGCCGTACATCACCATCGCCGAGTCGAGCAGGGTACCCTCGCCGTCCTGAATCGACGCCAGCCGATCGATGTAGTAGGCGAACATCTCCGTGAGATGGTGGTCGACCTTCTTCAGCCGCTCGATGAGCACGCGGTCGCCGCCATGGTGAGACAGCGCGTGGTGGGCGTCGGGCACCCCGATCTCGGGGTAGGCGCGGTTGCTCGTCTCGTGCCCCAGCATGAACGTGGTGACCCGGGTCAGGTCGGCCTGCCAGGCGAGCACCTGCAGGTCGAACATCAGCTTGGCGTGCGCCTCGAAGCCGTCGGGCACGCCGGCGGGCTGGTCCATCGCGGGCAGCTCGCGCGCCGTCTGCTGCTCGGCCATCTGGATGCGCCGCTCGACGTCGCGCACCGCGTCCAGGTACTCGTTCAGCTTCACCTGGTCGCGGGGACCAAGCTCCTTCCGGAGCCGCGCCACCTTGGCGGTCACCATGTCGAGCAGGCTGCGGTCGTGCTGACGTGCGGCCAGCCACGCCGCGGGGTCGGTGGTGCCGCCGGTGCCGAACAGCCGCTCGAAGACCGCGCGGGGGTCGCTCGCCATCGGCAACGGGGTCGTGGGACTGCTCCAGCACAGCGTATTGGCATAGGCGCAACTGTAGCCGGGGTCGCACGACCCGGCCCGGTCCGCCGACTCGAGCGAGAGCTCGAGCGAGGCGAGCTGGGTCTCCTGCCCCAGCGCGCGGGCGGCGATCTGGTCCATCGAGACGCCGGCCCGGATGTCGTGCCCCTCGGTCTTCTTCGGATGCACGCCGGTCAGGAAGGCACCGGCCGCGCGGGCGTGGTCGCCGGCCCCTTCGCCGGGACGGGCGATGCCTTCCTCGCTGCACAGCCCGCTGATCATGAGCATCCGGTCGCGGTGCGCGGCCAGCGGCCGCAGCGTCTCGGTGATGTCGAGGGCGCCGTTGCCGCCCGACGGGGTCCAGTTCTGCATGAACATGCCGTTCGGCACGTACACGACCCCGAGACGGCGGACGGTCTCGGCCGCGCCGGCGCGCAGGCCGAAGGCCGGCACCATGCCGTCGAGCATCGGCAACGCCAGGGTCACGCCGAGGCCGCGGAGGAACGTACGACGCGGGAGGTGCTTTCTGGTGACAATCATGGCTCTCGCGATCTCCTCATCTGAAACGGAGTGCTCTCGACGACACCGAGAATCATCGACGACCAGCGATAGTCGTTCGCCGCCGCGCCGCGCGCGAGGCCGCGGACGGCCGGTCCATCGTAGTACTCGACCCCTCGACCCAGGGCATAGGTCAGGAGCTTCTCGGTCACGGTCTCGACGAAACGCTCTTCGGCCCCGAGCAGGATGTCGCGCAGCCCGGCCGGACCGGCGAATCGGGAACCGTCGGGCAGGGTGCTGGACACGTCGATGGGAGCGCCGTCCTCGGTCGTGCGCCACGCCCCGATGCCGTCGTAGTTCTCGAGCGAGAAGCCCAGCGGGTCCATCAGCACGTGGCAGCTCGCGCAGACCGGGCTGATGCGGTGGACCTCCATGCGCTCGCGCATCGAGAGCCGGCGGGCCTCCTCGGGATGGTTCGCATCGGGCAGTCCCGGCACCTCCGGCGGGGGCGGCGGGGGCGGCGTTCCGAGGAGGCTCTCGAGCACCCACAGCCCGCGCTTGGTCGGCGAGGTCCGGTTCGGATACGAGGTGGCGGTCAGGACGCTGCCCTGGCCCAGCAGCCCGCCCCGCCCGTGGGCGGCGACCGGCACCTGCCGGAAGTGGTTGCCGTAGACGTTGGGCACGCCGTAGTGCCGGGCGAGGCGCTCGTTCAAATAGGTGTACTCGGCCCGCAACAGGTCGAGGACGCTACGGTCCTCGCGCACCTGACTCTCGACGAAGAGCGCCGTCTCCCGCTCCATCGCCTCACGCAGGTTCTCGTCGAAATCCAGGAACGCGTCGGGGTCGGGGGCGACCGACTGCATGTTGCGCAGCAACAGCCACTGCCCGAAGAAATTGTCGACGAAGGCGTGCGACCGCGGGTCGCCCAGCATGCGGGCGATCTGGGCTTCGAGCACCTCCGGCTCGCGGAGCCGGCCGGCCGCGGCGACGTCGATCAGCTCGTCGTCCGGCAGGCTGCTCCACAGGAAGAAGGACAGGCGCGAAGCGAGCTCCAGGCCGCTGACGGGATACGCGGTGGCGAGAGCCGCTCCGGCCGGATCGCGTTCGATGCGGAACAGGAACTCGGGGTCGATCAGAATGCCCCGCACCGCGAACTGGATGCCCTGCTCGAAGCCCCCCTCGCGTCCGCCCTCCTCGTAGAGCGCGAGCAACGGCTCGACATCGGTCTCGTCCACGGGACGGCGGAACGCCCGCCGGGCCAGACCGGACAGGATCTCGGTCGCGCAGCCGGCCTCCTCGGCCGCCGCCTCGGGGTAGCACGAGAACACCCGCCGCCGGCTGGCCGTGTCCTCCGGCGTCGCCCCGCCATAGGGACCGCTGATCTCGATGCTGTCGAGGGCCATCGCGGCGTTCCGATCGCGGGAGTAGGCCAAGCTCGACACCCCCGGCCGCGGCTCGAGGACGCCCTCGGCGACCGCCGCCCGGTCGAGGAACGCGGCGCTGACGAGGCGCGTGCCGGCCTTCACCTTCAGCCGCACCTCCAGCCCCTCGTCGGCCGTCTGCTCGTAGAGCGACGGCCGGGACACCGCGTTCCAGGGCGCCCGCACCCCATCGCCGCCGACGGTGAACTGTCCGATGCGAGCGCGGTCGAGGCGCAGCTCGACGTCGTTCGGCTCCTGGAGACCGCGGATGTGGTTGCCGTAGGCGCGCTGCAGCTCGATCTTGATGACGTACTCGCCGTCGAGGGGGAAGTGGTGGCTAACCGCGAGGCCGCCGCGCGAGCCGAACGGCAGCTCCTCGCTCATGCGGCCTTCCTGCCAGAGGGTGTAGGGAACCGTGTAGATCTCGGTGGCAGGACGAATGGCGGCGGCGTCCCCGAGGGCGAGCCGGCTGATCTTCTCGGCCGCGACCATGTAGCGGTCGAGGAGGACCGGGGAGATCGCCAGCACGTCGGCGATGTTGTCGAACCCGTAGCCCGACTCGTCGGGCGGCAGCAGCTCCCGCTCGTCGATCTCCAGCCCCAGCAGATCGCGAATCGCGTTGCGGTACTCGACGCGGTTCAGGCGGTGGATCGGCGGTCGGCCGGGATTCGGGTCGGTCGCGGCGGCGGCGTCGAGGGCGGCCTCGAGGACCGAGGCGGCCCCGTCGTAGGCCTCGGCGGCCGGTCGCGGCCGGCCCGGCGGGGGCATCGCCTGCCCGCGCAGCTTGCGCACGACCTTCTCCCAGGCCTCGACCTCGCCGGCCACGTGGCCGACGCGCTCGGTGTCGATGGACTGCAGGGTCAGGCCGGCTTGGCGCGCGCGGTCGTTGTGGCACGCCACGCAGTACCGATCGAGCAATGCCCGCGGTGAAGAAGCGGCTTCCGCCGCCGGCGTCGCCTCCCGTGCCAGCGCCGCTTCCGGCGCCTGTGCCCATGCCTGACCGGCGCCGCCAGCCGCGAGCACGAGACCGAGCCACCCCACCAAGCCTCTGGCCGTCATTGTGCGGTCAACCTTCCTGCACGCCCGACGCGGCACCGGCGCGGTCGGAACGTGCCCAGCGTACGCTCAGATTCAGTTGTGCATCGTAACCCAGATGCACGGACGCACCAACCCCGCCACCGAGCAGTTCCCCGGCCGCGGCGAAACGCGTATCGTTCAGCCGCCTGCCGCTTGATCAGCTCGGTCTCGCGCCTGCTGCCGGCCGCGCAGAAACGCAACGTCGGTGGCGATGGCGTCGACCTTGGCGCCGAGCGATGCTACCTGTCGCTGGTTTTCCTCGACGTTCTCGGTGATCGCGGCGTGCGCTGCGGCGTTGTCGGCCTTGATGGAGTCCAGCCTGGACGCGAGGAACTTGGCCGTGGCGAGCACCAGCGCCAGGATTCCGAGCACTTCCGGCACCGTCAACGTCATATGCACACGTTATCACTCATTGCTCCGGCGGCATCCGCCGAACGGGTTGGCTCGCCACGGTCGGGGCGTCTCCTCGGCCGTGGTCGAGGCCGAATGCGAGCACGCGGGCGCCTGCCGGAAGGCGGCGGCGCCGCAACGGCGTCAACGCCGGCGGGCGGCGCGGGTCAGCCCGTGCCCGGCGGGAAACCCGTCTCCCAGGGTGATGGGGAGACGCCCGCCGATGGCCTCCTCGCCCGCGACCGCGCGGACCGCGGTGGCCTCGGCAAGATCGTAGAAGTCGTAGGTCAGCAGCATCGCCGGCAGCTCGGGCAGGGCCGTCGCGACGTAGGGGTTCCCGAAGAACACGGTCACGAACGGCTGGTCCCGCCGCGCGCTGCGCCGGGCGAGGTCGCGCAGGAGCCGCACGACGCCGGGCGCGAGATTCATCCGTCCGCTGAACGAGGCGGTGCGCACGAAGACCGACGCGACGACCGCGTCGTAGCGGCCGGCGCTCGCCCGCACGAGATCGAGCTCGGCCGGCGAGGTGTGGTCCGACACCTCGACCGCGGTCACGTTCGGCCAACGGTCGCGCAGCTCGGGCAGGAACGTCCGGCTCGGGGCGCCGTTGCCCCAGCCCGACGGATAGTCCAGCACCGACAGATACAGGACCGCCGCGGATCGGGGCAACGTCAACGGCACGTCGCCGCGCTCGTCGCGGATCAGCGTCAGGCCGCGCCGGCTCGCCTCGGCCGCCACCTCGAGGTGGCGCCGAGCCCCGACCACCCGCGGCAGATCGTCGAGGCTGACCGCCCGGGTCCGGTGCAGACCGAGCGCGGCCTTCGCCGCCAGGATCCGGCGCACCGAGGCGTCGATGCGGCCTTCGGCGAGAGTCCCCCGCTCGACCGCCCGGCGCAGGCCCGCGAACGCCGCCGCGTCGTCGGGAGAGTGCACGACGACATCGTGCCCCGCCGCCACCGCCGCCACCGCCGCCTGCGCGGGCGACAGCTGGTTCGTGATGCCGCGCATGCGCATCGAATCGGTGTACACGAGCCCGTCGAACCCGAGGTCGCCGCGGAGCAGGCCGGTCACTATCGGCCGGCTGACGGTGGCCGGCCGGGTCGAGCCGGGGTCCAGCGCGGGCAGGGCGACGTGGGACGTCATGACCGCCCCCGCCCCCGCCGCGATGCCGGCCCGGAACGGCGGCAGCTCGACCCGGTCGAGACGCGCCCGCGGATGGGCGATGAGGGGCAGCCCCACGTGCGAGTCGACGTCGGTGTCGCCGTGACCGGGGAAGTGCTTGACGGTGGCGACCACGCCCCCCGCCTGGAGCCCGCGCACCCAGGCGGCGGCGAGGCGCGCCACCACCGCCGGATCCTCGCCGAACGAGCGCGTGTTGATGACGGGATTGCGGGGGTTGTTGTTCACGTCGGCGACCGGCGCGAAGTTGACGTGCACGCCGAGGGCCCGCGCCTCGAACGCGGTGATGCGCCCCGCCTCGAACGCCAGCCCCTCGTCGCCCGCCGCGCCGAACGCCATCGCCCGGGGGAAGGTGGTGCCGCCCCTGAGCCGGAATCCGATGCCGGTCTCGAAGTCGGCGGCGTTCAGCAGGGGCAGCGCCGAGAGCGCCTGGAGTCGATTGATGATGGACGCCCCGGCCAGGGGCCGCCCCAGGGTCGACCGCGAGTAGCCCGGGTTGAGGAGCACGTCGGGGGCCGGGTCGCGGCCGCCGAACAGAAGGAACCCGCCCACGTGCTGCTCCCGGACCAGCTCGGCGAGCCGGTCGAACGTCTCGCTGTCGGTGCTGAGATAGGTCGACCGGAACGACGGCATGACGAGCTGACCTACCCTCTGGTCGAGGGTCATCTCGCGCAGGGTCGTCTCGACCCAACGGGCCGCATCCGGATCGAGTTGCGGGGCCGCGGTCCCGGTCAGGATCGCCGCCGCCAGAAGACCCGCCGCCACCGCGAAACGGCGCTCGAGGATACGCACACCGGGATGGTAACAGGTATCATCATCGACGATGAGTCACGAGGAGCACCGGGCCGCGGCGCCGGCCGCAATCCGCTGCCGCGTCATCACCGTCAGCGACACGCGGACCGAGGAGACCGACACCGGCGGGCGGCTGCTGCGGACGTTGCTGGCAGAGGGCGGACACCGGGTGCTGGGGCACGAGATCGTGCCCGACGAGCCCGCCGCCCTGCGGGCCGCGATCGAGCGCCAGCTCGAGGCGGCCGCAACCCAGGCGGTCATCACCACCGGAGGGACCGGCATCAGCCGCCGGGACGGCAGCTACGAGGTCATCACCGGCCTGCTCGAGAAGCGCCTCGACGGCTTCGGCGAGCTGTTCCGGGCGTTGAGCTTCGAGGAGATCGGCCCCGCCGCGATGATGTCGCGCGCGGTCGCGGGGGCGGTGCGGGGCAAGATCGTGATCGCGCTCCCCGGCTCGTGGAGCGCGGTGCAACTGGGCATGACCCGGCTGGTGCTGCCCGAGCTGGGGCACCTCGTGCGCGAGGTCTCGCGGTAGCGCCATGACCGGCACGAAGATGCGGCCCATACGCAAGACCATCCCCGTCGAGGAGGCCCTGCGGCTGGCCGGCGAGGCCGCCCGGCCCCTCGACCGGACCGAGCGGGTGGAGCTGGACGCGTGCGTGGGGCGCGTGCTCGCCGCCCCGGTGGTGGCGGCCGACGACGTGCCGCCGTTCAACCGCGCCGCGATGGACGGCTATGCGGTGGTCGCGGAGAGCACGTTCGGCGCCAGCCGTTCGGATCCGCGGCTGCTCGACTGCATCGAGACCGTGCACACCGGGGACGTCCCGACCCGGCCCCTCGAACCGGGACAGTGCACGCAGATCGCCACCGGGGCGCCGATGCCGGACGGCGCCGACGCCGTGGTCATGGTCGAAGAGACCGATCGCCGCGACGCCCGCGCGGTCGCCGTCTTCACGCCCGTCTACCCGAGACAGCACGTCGGACGCCGCGGCGCCGACATCACCCGCGGCACCGCCCTGCTGCAGCCGGGCGACCTGCTGACCCCGGGCCGGCTCGGGTCGATTGCCGCGCTCGGCATCGCCGCGGCGGAGGTGTACGCCCGCCCCCGGGTCGCCCTCCTGTCGACCGGCAGCGAGATCGCGGCGCCGGGCCAACCCCTGGGCCCCGGCCAGATCTACGACATCAACCGGTTCACCCTCGGCGCCGTCGTCCGCGAGCACGGCGGGATCGCCACACCGTTCCCCACCGTCCCCGACAACCTCGACGAGCTGAGCCGCACCGTGGACGCCTGCCTCGACCACGACATCCTCGTCTTCTCCGGCGGCAGCTCGGTCGGCGAGCGCGACCTGACGCTCGACGTCATCCGGCAGAAGGGCGAGCTCCTGTTCCACGGCATCGCCGTCAAGCCCGGCAAGCCGACGGCATGCGGCGTCATCGGCGGCACCCTCGTGCTCGGCATGCCCGGCTACCCCACCTCGTGCCTGTCGAACGCCTACATGCTGCTGGTGCCGGTGCTGCGCAAGGTGGCCCGCCTGCCCCCCTACCGGTTCCGCACCGCCTCGGTGCCGGCCGCGCAACGCTTCGTCTCGACCCCCGGCCGGCATCAGTTCTACACCGTCCGCGTCGTCGACGGCCGGGCCGTCCCCGCCTTCAAGGCCTCGGGCGACATCACGAGCATGTCGCAGGCCGACGGCTACATCGAAATCCCCGCCCGCACCGACATCGTCGAAGAGGGCGAGACGGTCGAGGTCCAGCTGTTCTGATTGCCGAGCCCGCCGTGGAACAGCTTCAGCTTGGGGAGACCGTGCCGGAAGGCGCCCATCAAGGCCACCACCTACCGGCCGTTCGGCGGTCGGCGCCTGACCGTGATGCGGCGCTGATCAAGGCGTATCGAGCAGGGTGTGATCGAAATCCGGGATGCGGGAATAGTCGCTATCGAAAGTCAGCAGGTGCCCGTTGCACTCCATCGTCGCGGCGGCGATCCACACGTCGTTGATGGGGATGGGAGTGCCCGCGCGGCGCAAGGCCGCGAAAACCCGTCCATAGTGCCGCACCGTCATGACGGTCATATCGAGGACGCTGACGAAGGGTTCGTCGAGAAACTCGGCGAGGACGCGCCGGTTGTCGAGGGCGCGCCGGCCCAGCTCGAATCCCGCGTCGAGCTCCCCGAGCACGGTCACCGGCACGACGGCTACCCGCGCCGCCGCCACCCACTCGAGCATCTGCGCATGCCCGGCGCGAAGATGAGAGTACGCGCTGGTGTCCAGGACGACCTTCGCGGTGGGCGTCATTCCCAGGACCGTGCGTCGACGACGCGTTGCGCCCGCAGCGCGGAATTGAACTCTTCCAGATCGTCGGTTGTCCAGCCGGCGTAGCGGAGAAGGCGTTCGCGGCGTGCGTTCAACCCGACGGCGTCTCGCAGCAGGCGCAACACCGTACTGTTCACGCTGTCGCCACGTTCCTGACTGATGGCGCGAAGCCGTCTGGACAGCTCTGGATCGACATTGCGCAGCGTCAGTTGCGTAGAAGGCATGACATCATGAAACTACCTGCATGAATGCACCATGTCAACCGGCTCGAGTGGTGCACGCGTCTACGCTCGGCGGGCGGGCCGGGGACTCGGGCTCGCCGTCGAGATGCCGGGAGCGTCTCACCGCCATCTATACCGTATAGCGTTATGCGGTATAATCAAGGCCTTGATCATCTGATTCAAGTGCCAGGCGACCGAACAGGTCTGGCGGGGCCTGCGCTCGCACCGGCTGCCAGAGGACATCCAGCGTGCCGCACGCCGCAAGCTGCGCTATCTGGATGCGGCGGGGCGCCTGGAGGATCTCCGGGTGCCGCCCGGCAACCGGCTGGAACCCTGAAGGGAGATCGCGACGGACAGGACAGCATGTGCATCAACCGGCAATGGCGGATCTGTTTTCGGTGGAATGCCGGGAACGCTTTCGACGTCGAGATTGTGGACTATCACTGACGAAGAGAAGTGACATGACGACCATCGAACGCGACCGGCTGCCGAACCCCCACCCCGGTGAGATTCTGCTGGCAGACTTCCTGAAGCCGATGCGGATCAACCAGTCCGAGCTGGCGCGCGCGATCGGCGTTCCACCACGCCGCATCAACGAGGTCGTGCTGGGCAAGCGCGCCGTGACGGCGGAGACGGACCTGTTGCTCACGCGCTATTTCGGCCTGTCGGAAGGACTCTTCCTGAGGCTGCAGACGACGTACGACCTGGAGAACGCGAAGCTGTCGCTGCGCGACCGGCTGACCGCGGTCCGTCCGCGTGACGCCGCCTGAGACCCGGGCCGACCAGCCGGCATCGCGTCGCAAGTCGTGGTGGCTGGCGTTTACCTGCTACGAGGGGAGCTCACCATGCGCTCCGCCTCTTCGGCGGGAATCGCTCGACGCGGCTCGGGACGGACCCAACGGGCCTCACGGGGGACGTCGGGCGCCATGGCCACCAGCTCTGCTGTCCTTCGCGCCGTCGCGATGAACCAGCGGTCGCCACCTCCTCCAGCGGAGCGCCACGCCCTCCGTCAGCGGCCCAGGCCGGGAACGCCGTTCGGCTCCTCGTCCCACCACCACAGCGGCAGCAGCGGGCGCTCGCGGGGATAGACCTCGTCGAGGGTGTCGCCGTCGTAGAGGCGGCCGTTCAGCATCACGCGCTCGACGGTGTTGGTGTTCCGCAGGTCGTCGAGCGGGTCGCCGGTGAGCACCACGAGGTCGGCGAGCTTGCCGGGCTCGATCGAGCCGAGGTCGTTGCCGAGGCCGATGGCGCCGGCCCCCATGATCGTGGCCATGCGCAGGGCGTCGTGGGCCTTCATGCCCGCCGCGGCCATCGCCCACAGCTCCCAGTGGTACCCCAGCCCCTGGAGCTGGCCGTGGCTGCCCACCCCGGCGCGTCCCCCCGCCTCGACGAGGTCGCGCACGAACCGCGCGTGCCGCTCGAACACGTGCTGCTCGTCGCGGAACCACTGGCCGCGCCGCAGGGTGCGCGCGTCGATCTCGTCGTGGGGCACGAAGCGCCGCAGCTTCGCGTCGTCGTGAGGGTTCTCGCGGCTGTAGAAATAGTTCTCGGCCCACGGCCCCCCGTAGGACACGAGCAGCGTGGGCGTGTAGACGCGCCCCGTCTCCGCGAAGAGGCGCACGTAGTCGCCGTACACCGGGAAGATGGGAATCGAGTGCTCGAGGCCGGGGTACCCGTCGAGGGTCTCGGTCAGGTTCTGCCGGATGTTCAGGGACCCCTCGGTGGTCGGCATCAGGCCGAGCTCGCGGGCCGCCGCGATGATGTGCTGCCGGCCCTTGCGCGCCGCCGCCACGTACATCTTGATGGTCTTGGTGTCGAAGTAGTCGGCGTAGCGCTTGAGAACGTCCCGCGCCTCTTCCTCGGTGTCGATACCGTCCTGCCAGAAGACGCCGGGTCCCGTGGAATAGATGCGGGGACCGAGCACCGTCCCCGCGCGCACCATGTCGGCGTACGACAGCACCTCGGTGTTGCCGGTCTGCGGATCGCGCGTGGTGGTGACGCCATAGGCGAGGTTCGCCAGGTACGGCCACACGTCGGTGCGGTGAAGCTCGTCGCGCGCGCGCAGGTGCGCGTGGGTGTCCACGAAGCCGGGCACCACGGTACGCCCCGACACGTCGATGATGGTCGCTTCGGCGGGCACGTCCACCGCCCCGCGCGGCCCCACCGCCTCGATGCGCGGCCCGCGCACCACGATGTCGGCGTCGTCGATGACCTCGCCGCCGTTCATGGTGACGGCGCGCGCGCCGCGCAGCACCGCCACGCCTTCCGGCAGATCGCGCGCCGCGTCGATGACCACCCTGACTTCGGCGGCCGTGAACTCCGCCTCTTCGTCCGCGTCCTCCGCTTCGTCCGCCTCGCCGGAATCGTCGGCGTCGCCGCCGGCGTTCGCGTCTTCGTCCGGCCGGGCGTCCGTGGGCTCGTCTTCCTCTGCGGCCGCGTCCTCCGCCTCCTCGTCCTCCGCCTCCTCGTCCTCCGCCTCCCGGCGCTCTTCAAACGATCGGGCCTCGTCGAGGTCGTACGAGAACCAGGCGTTGCCCAGCGACCAGTGGACCGTCCGCCCGTCCCCGCTCCACGCCGGGAACTCGCCCCCGAGGTCGGTCAACCGCCGTACCGGGAATGCCGCGTTCTCCGGATTGGACACGTTGATGGTGGGGGTCGCCCCGAGCCGCGGGACGGTCACGGTGTAGACGTTGCGCTGCATCTCCACCAGCGCCTGGTCCCCGCGCGGCGCCATGACGATGCGCGTCGGCGTGAGTCCGTCGGTCGATCCGGCCAGGGTCGGTCCCTGCACCTTCACGTGCTCCTTCTCGTCGGTCCCGTCCCACCGGATGGAGACCAGCACGTCGGGAGACTTGAACAGGTGGATGCGGTCCGAGCCGGCCGTGAAGTGCGGGTAGGCCCGCCGGTCGGAGGGGGCGATCAGCGTCGCCGCCGACCCATCGTCACTCTCCGGATCGGCGGGAACCCAGACGATCTCCGTACCCGGCGTGCCACCCTCGCCCTGCGTGAGATAAGCCCGCACCGGTCCCCGCACCGACACTATCCGGTCTTCCGGCCCCCACGCCGGCCGGTACCAGGCGGCGGCGTCGCGCGTCAGCCGCACCGCCTCGCCGGTGCCGTCGGCCCGCGCCTTGTAGAGGTGGCCCTGCTCGCCGTCCCAGGTGGAATAGGCGATCCACGCCCCGTCCGGCGACCACGCGGGGAAGTGCTCGGACCGATCGTCCCCGGTCAGCCGCCGGGGGTTGCCGCCTTCCGCGTCGGCCACCCACAGGCGGTCGAGGGCGGTGAACACGATCCACTCCCCGTCGGGCGACGACGCCGCGTCGCGGATCTGCCGCACCGTGAACGTGGAGGAGTCCTCGATGGGATAGTCGAACTCCACCTTCGGCCCCAGCGTCAGGTCGAACCGCACCCGGAACGGGATCTTCTCCGACGCCCCGCCCGCCACCGGCAGCTTCCACAGGCCGCCGCCGTAAGACGCGACCAGGTGCCGCGAGTCGGGGGTGAACGACATGCCGGGAAGCACGTCCAGGGTGGCCCGCGACTCCTGGTCGTCGTGCTGCACCGGATAGGCCAGCCACCGCTCGGCGCCGGTCTCCAGATCGCGGAGGACCAGCCCGGTGTGCTCGTCGTGTCGCGTCCCGAAGACCAGCCACCGCCCGTCCGGCGACAGGGTGGGCCGCATCGCCGACCCGTAGCGGGACGAGCGCGGGTAGCGCTCGCCGGTCTCCACGTCGTAAGCCTCGAGCTGGTACTGCGGAAGCTGCGCGTTGTACTGCCAGTCGCCGCTCCGCCGTGCGTACCAGATGTACCGCCCGTCCGCGGACACCGCGGGACCGATGGTCTTCAGGTTGTCCGGCTCCGCGATGAGCACGGTACCGCTGCCCCCGTCCACGTGGAACAGCTTCAGCTTGGGGAGCCCGCGGCCCCGGAAGGCGCCCATCGCCGCCACCACGTAGTTGCCGTCGGGCATCCACTCCGGCGACTCCGCCCGGTTCGATCCGCCCTTGGAGATCTGCACGGGGTCGGAGCCGTCGCCGTCCATGACCCAGACGTTCTGGCCCCCGTCCGCGTCGGACGTGTAGACGATGCGTGACCCGTCGGGTGAGAACCGGGGCTGGGCGTCGAACGCCATCCCCGAGGTGATCTGCGTCGCGTCGCCGCCGGTGACGGGAATGGTGAACAGGTCGCCGAGGTAGTCGAAGACGATGGTCTCCCCGTCGGGGCTCACGTCCAGCGAGATCCAGCTCCCCTCCGTCATGTCGAGGGGCACCAGCCGGTCCACCTCCAGGGGCAGGCCTGCATCCTCATTCTGATCGTCGGCGTCGTTCTCGTCCCCGGCCGCCTGGGCCGGGACCGGACCCGGTCCCGCCGGCTCGGCGGCCAACGGACGCTCTGCCACTCCGGCAGCACCCATCGATACCCACAGGACGAGGCCCAGGAGCACGGCAGGGATGAAGCCGGAACCTGCGCCGCTCGCCTCCCGGCGAAAACGGCGGGGGGACGGCCAGACGCAGAGCGGGGTCGACATGCGCATCTTGGTGATCTCCTGTAGCGGCGACAGCATGGTACATCGGAGATGTCGGCTCCCGCGCGGCCGGCGCATGAGTCCGGGACCCGGGGGCTGGGGGCGGGCTGTGTGGCGTTCTGTTGCTGACCGTATTACGATCGCTTCATGAACGCGGTCTCCGTCAAGCTGCCACCGGAGTTGCACGCGGTGCTGTCGCGGGAAGCCCGGCGCCGCAACGTCAGCCGGTCGACCCTCGTTCGCGAGCTCATCGCGAACGCACTGAGCGGCGGCGGCGTGACATCCCCGAGTTGCGCGGATCTCGCCGGCGAGCTCGTCGGCGCCGTTCGCAGTGGACGTCCCGACCTGGCGACGAATGCGCGTCTGCTCGACGAGGCAGTCGTCCAGGACTCTCGCCGTGCCCGCGCCGACGGTCATCGTTGACACGGGGCCCATCGTTGCGCTTCTCGACGCCGACGAGGCGCACCACGAGTGGGCGCGGACCCGGTTCGCCGCGCTGAGACCGCCGCTGCTCACGTGCGAAGCAGTGCTCTCGGAAGCGTCGTTCCTGTTGCAGCGTGCCGGCGCGGATCCAAGTCTTCCCGTGACGTTGGTCGGCCAGGGTGCGTTGCGCGTCGTAGCTCCAATCTCGAGCGAGTCCGATGCAACAGCCGTCGGCCGATTGATACGCCGCTACCGGAGCGTGCCGATGTCGTTTGCCGACGCCTGTCTGGTTCGACTGGTCGAAGGCATCGACAACGCGTCCACCATGACGCTGGACTCCGACTTTCGCATCTATCGCCAGGCGGGTCGACGCGTCATCCCGTTGCTCGCACCGACGGCACGCTGACCTGGGCATGCCCGGCGCGAAGGCGAGAGTACGCGCTGGTGTCCAGGACGACGTTCGCGGCGGGCGTCATTCCCAGGACCGTGCGCCAACGACTCGCTGGGCTCGCATCGCCGCATCGAACTCTTCGAAATCGTCCGGCATCCAGCCGGCGTAGCGGCGAAGGCGGTCGCGGCGTGCGTGCAACCCGACGGCGTCCCGCAGAAGGCGCGACACCGTACTGTTCAAGCTGTCTCCGTGTTCCTGACTGATGGCGGGTAGCCGTCTCGAGAGCTCCGGATCGACGCTTCGCAGCGTCAGTTGCGTAGAAGACATGACCTCCAAAGCTATGGGCACGCATGCATGCCGTCAACGATGGACTCGTAAGCTCTCAGGCTTCAGGAACTATCGGACCAGGTTCGCGCCAGCCGGAAGGCGTTTGGGCGCGCCTAGAACTGCACCCGCGCGCCGCCGTTGATGACGCGTCCGTCGAGGGGGGCCCAGGCGTCGACGGTCCAGCGCCCGTCGGGGGCGCGGTCGGGACGCAGGACCGGGTCCCACCGATGCTGCCGCACGTCGGTGAGGTTCTCGAGGTTGACGAACAGGCGGACCGTGCCGACCCGCCGCTCGATCAGCACGCCCATCAGGGTATAGGGCTCACCGGTATCTCGATACGGGTTGGCCTCGAGCCGCTGGCTCCCCGTGTAGTACAGCTCGAAGCCGATGCGCCCGTCCTCGTTCTCGGCCATGGCCACGAGGCCCAGGCCGTGCCGCGGGGTCTGGGCGACGTCGGCGGTCACGCCGCCGACGTGCTCGCGCGAGCGCACGTAGGTATAGCTGGCGGTGAGGGCGAACGGTGGCTGCCGGAACGTGCCCAGCAGCTCCGTGCCAATGTTCGTGGTCGGACGGTCGAGATTGCGCAGCGCGTAGGTCGAGCGGTCGACGTGCACCGGGTCGGCGATGCGCGACCCGAAGACGGTGACGGTCCAGGCCGCGGGGCCGTGGGTGCGGGTGAGGTCGAACGAGACGCTGCGGCCGCGTTCCGCCCGCAGGGGGCCGTTCACCGTGAGCCGGGTCAGGCCCGCCGCCTCCGTCTCCTCCGTGAGCGCCGTCGGCCCGAAGAACCCGGTCCCCGCGGACAGGCGGGTCGACCAGTCGCCCGACCGCAGGAGGGCGGACACGCGGGGACTGAGGAACCAGCCGTACTCGCTGTGGCGGTCGAGCCGCCCGCTCATCGACAGGGCCAGCCACGACCGCACGTCGACGTCGTCCTGCACGAACAGGCCGGGCGTGGTGAAGGCGTGGCCGAGCCGCGGGACGTCGGAGGGATGGTAGGCATCCTGCTCGACCGCGGCGCCGACGACCCACGTGTGACTCCCCGCCGTCCGGCGCACGGTCAGCTCGGCGAAGCCCGTGTCGTGGCGGTCGCGCTCGAGGGTCTCCCCGAACCGGTGCTCGTGCCACTGGCGCGCGAGGGCGGCGCGCGCGGTCACGACGGAGCGCCCCGCCAATGTCTGCCACAGGACGCCGAGGTCCTGGCGGCGCGTATCGAGGGCTTCCCGGTACGGTGCGTCCACGGCCGAGAGCACGCGCCC
Source organism: Vicinamibacterales bacterium (assembly GCA_965206705.1). Classification (GTDB taxonomy): domain Bacteria; phylum Acidobacteriota; class Vicinamibacteria; order Vicinamibacterales; family UBA8438; genus JAJEEA01. The sequence goes on from CBDBKJ010000006.1 coordinate 2,088,379, forward strand.
CGGCTCGGTGCCGCCGCTGCGGGTCTCGCGGGTCGCGCCGGCGGTGAGGAACAGCGACCGGCCCTGCCCGTCGTCCCAGAAGAACCGCGGCCGCACAACGCCGCGGCCGTAGCGGGCCATGTCCGTCCACCCGTCGCCGTCGACGTCCGCCCGGTCCTGCCGGTGGCCGCCGCCGACCAGGGTCATCCCCCACGTCTCGGACAGCGGCGTCGACAGCCACACCACGCCGTCGGTGGCCCCCCGCGTCGACTGGTTGAGCAGAATCTCCCGCTCGGCCTCGTCGCCGGGCCGCCGGGACAACAGGTTGACGACGCCGCCCATCGCCCCGGCCCCGTGGAGGGCGGACGCCACCCCCTTGATCACCTCCACCTGCCCCAGGTCCATCGGCGGTATCTGGAGCAGCCCCAGGCCGCCCGGCTGGCTGCCGTAGAGGGGCAGCCCGTCGGAGAGGAGGCGGGTGTAGCGGCCCCGCATGCCCTGAATGCGCACGCTCGCGGCGCCGAGCGACGGCGACGTGGTCTGCACCCGCATGCCGCCCATCTCGTTGAGCATCATGACGATGTCCCCGGGCGTCATGAGCATCTTCTCTTCGATTTCCTCCCGGTCGAGGGCCTCGACCCGCATCGGCTGGTCCTCGATGCGGCGGCCGGTGCGGGTGCTGGCGACCACCGTGACCTCCTCTTCGAGGGTCAACTCCGGCTCGAGCTCGACCCGGACGATGCGCTCCTCACCCGCGGCCAGGGTCACGGACACGGTGACCGCGGCGAATCCTTCGTACGCGACGGTGACCTGCACCACCCCGGCCGGGGCCTGCACGAGCGCGACCCCGGCGGCGTCGGTCACCTGCGTCGTTCCTGCCGCGACGACGGTCGCCCCCGCGACCGGGTCCGCGCCGGCGCGCACCTCGACCCGGATCCGGCCCGGTTCCTGGCCGGCGGCGCCAACCGACACCGCAACGAGCAGGACGACGAGGGTGATGCGTTTCACCATGGCTCTCGATGTGCGTGCGGCGGCAGCGCGTGAGACGGAATGCGGAGGTTCCGGCGGCCGTCGAGTCCGTACCGGCCACGCCTATCTTACGCAGGATTCTCGCGGGGCGCCCGTGCCGGGTTCTCGAAACCGGCGGCGTGGTATAAGTCAGCCTGTTCGCGACACGCCGATGACTAACCTGCTGTCGACGCGGCTCGACAACCGGGGTGGGATCGATTCACCGGGCGACAGCCGGGGATCGGCTCGCGCGCTGTCGTACCTGGCGTAGCAGCCCGTGGCGGAACCCGGCGTTGCATCGAGAGCGGCGAGGCGCCCGTCTGACAAGGCGTGAGAAGGGCGCATATCGGGCATCCCGGACCGATTCGCGGCTGACACGCTGGCGTGACCAAGCTGACGCGAGGGGCGGAGAGAGACAAGACCGATGCAATCAATGAACAGCCGACCTGCCCGCGCGGCGGTGGCGGCGCTCGTCGTCGCGATCGTCGGCAGCCTCCACCCGGCGAGCGCCCAGCCGCAGGGGCGCACGACCCGGACGGGGGCGCCGCCCGCGCTCACCGCCGGCGGCAGCCAGACGAATTGGGCGAGCCACAACCTCGACCCGCACAACCAGCGCCATTCAGTGCTCGATCAGATCGACACCGCGACGGTGGGGCGGCTCGCGCGCCGCTGGTCGTTCGAGGTGCCGGCCGGGCTCAACGTCGGCCAGACCACCCCGCTGGTCGTCGACGGCGTGATGTACCTCCACGCCGGCGCGACGGTGCTCGCCGTCAACGCGGTCACCGGAGAGTCGGTCTGGACGCTGGAGGTCGAGGGCGTCGCGGGCGGAACGGTGCGCGGTCCGTTGCATGCCGACGGAACGATCTACTCGTACCACGGCGACAAGCTCGTGGCGGCCGACGCGCAGACCGGGGAGCTGGTCGAGACGTTCGGTGACGGGGGCGTGCTGCCGGTCTTCAGCCTGGCCCTCGCGACCAAGTATCCGGACATCTATCCGCCCGGCTTCGACGCGTCCTCGCTGAACTATCGGATCAACAGCTCGCCCGCCTACCACGACAACACGCTGTATGTCGGCTCGGCGATCTCCGAAGGGAACATCCCCGGCGGGCTCGTCGTCGCGGCCGACGCCACCACCGGCGAGATCGAGTGGGTGTTCAACACCATCCCCCAGCGCCCGCAGGACGAGGGCTGGGAGCTCGCCGACCCGACTTGGGGTGACGGCAAGCGGGTGGGCGCGGGCGTCTGGACCCAGCCGGCGGTCGACGCCGAGCTGGGCCTGCTCTTCTTCAACACCGCCAACCCGAACCCCCCGTACGACGGCTCCGCCCGGCCCGGCGCGAACCTGTTCACCAACTCGACGATCGCGCTGGACCTGGAGACGGGCGCCCTGCGGTGGCATTACCAGACGATTCACCACGACCTCTGGGACTGGGACAACATCACCGGCCCGGTGCTGTTCGACGTCACGCAGAACGGCGAGACCATCAAGGGGGTGGGCGCCGCCGGCAAGAACTGCCTGCTCTATCTCTGGCACCGCGAGACGGGGGAGCCGATCAACCCGATGGTCGAGACGCTGGTCCCGACCGAGACGAACGTGCCGGGCGAGGTCGTCTACCCGACGCAGCCCATCCCGTACAACGCCCGCGGCATCCCGATGGCGCCGTTCTGCGCCACCTATCTCGATCTCGGCGATCCGGCGCTGCAGGCGCAGGCGCGGCAGATGTACACGCCCTACTCGACCGACGAGCACTACATCGTGGCGCACGGGGGCTCGAGCTTCGGGTCGCCGTCGTTCAGCCCGCGGACCGGGCTGCTGTACATCACGGGCAAGAACGCCGGGGTCTCGCTTCTGGTCAAGCCGCTCGGCGACAGCCTGGAGCTGGGAGAAGGCGGCGGGCACCAGAAGAACTTCACCGAGATCAGCCGCATCCCGACCTACGTCCCCACGATGACCCTGACCGCCTACGAGCCGGCCAGCGGTGCGGACGTGTGGCAGCAGGTCCTGCCGGCGATCACCTTCGGCGCCTCGAGCGGCAGCGTCGTCACGAGCGGCGATCTCGTCTTCCAGGGCACCGAAGACGGCGGGTTCTACGGGTTCCACGCCGAAACCGGCGAGCAGCTCTTTCAGTACGACGCGGGGCGCACGATTCGCTCCAGCCCGCTGACCTACGAGGTCAACGGCACGCAGTACGTCGCCGTGATCGCCTCGAACACCGTGTTGGCGTTTGCCCTGCCGCCGGAGTCCGGGCCGTAGGACGGCGCGGATTCGCGGAGGGTTGGAGGGGGCGGCGGCGCCGCCGCAAGGCGGCGATTTCCGGGCGAGCCCGAAAGGAACAGCCATGAATCAACGACGACGCGGCACCGTCTCACTCGCCTGGCGGCTGCCGGCCGGCGGCCTGCTCGCGGTCCTGTTGGCCGGCGCATTCTGGATGGCCATGCCCGGTGCGCAGACCGGTGCCGCGCCGGCCCCCGAATACCGCGTCGATCCGTTCTGGCCCCGGCCGCTGCCGACCCTGACGGACGGCGACGGCCTGGCGCGCCAGTGGGTGACGGGAATGGTGGGCGCGAGCTGCATCGATTCCCACGACCACATCATCACCGTCAACCGGGGCTTCCTGCCGGGCGGCCTGCTTCCGCAGGAAGGCTCGCAGTCGATTCCCTCGCCGCCCGTGCTCCTGTACGACACGGACGGCAACGTGGCCGCGAGCTGGGGCGATCCGGCCCTCACCCCGGCGGGGGCGGCGGCGGTGCTGCCCCACGGAATCCACGGCTGCGTGGCCGACGAGATGGACAACATCTGGATCGCCGGGAACTCGGACGGGGTGGTCCAGAAGTGGACCCACGACGGGTCGCGGATGCTGCTGCAGATCGGCACCAAGGGGGTCTGCGACGGCCCGTCGACCCTGAATCCGAACTCGCCGCATCCCACCTGCGGCGAGCCGGGCAACAACAGCAGCCGCACCCTGTTGAACGCGCCGGCGGACATAGCGATAGACCCGAACCCGGACCCGGTGACCGGCGAGCCCGGCTCGGTGTACATCGCGGACGGCTACGGCAACCACCGCATCGTCGTCTTCGACCGCGACGGCAACTACCTCCGGCAGTGGGGCTCGGCGGGCACCGGCGACGGGCAGTTCGTCGAGGGGGGCGGGGGGCACCCCCACTGCGTCGTCCTCGGCAACGACGGTCTCGTGTACGCGTGCGACCGGGGCCAGAACCGCGTCCAGGTGTTCGACCGCGAGGGCAACCTGCAGCGCATCATCCGGGTCGACCCCGCCGAGTACGGCGAGGCGACCCTGCGGGCCACCGACCTCGAGCTTTCCCGCGACGAGGAACAGCGATTCCTGTTCGTCGTCGACCTCGGCAGCAACCGCATCTGGATTCTCGAGCGCGAGACCGGCGACATCGCCGGCAGCATCGGGGGGTCGGGACACATGGCCGGCGAGTTCACCTTTCCCCACACCCTCGTGACCGACTCCGACGGCAACCTCTACGCGGCCGAGACGGTCGGCGGGCGGCGGAATCAGAAGTTCACCCGCGTGAGCGACTGATCCCGCGGCGGCGGTCGCGTCGAGAGGTCGCCGCCACCGCCTCCAACGCCGCCTTGTTCCGGCGGATCGCGGTGGGGGCGGCCTGCATAGACCACGAAATCGCGCTCCCGGTCAGTGCCCTGTCGGGATCAGGTCGAACGGGACCGTCGCATGGCGGATGCGGCGGCGGTTCCACGTATAGGTGATCTGCAGGTTCCCGTCCGCGTCCTGGATCATCGCGGGGTACGAGAGCTCGCCGCGCTCGCCCTCGGCGAGCTCCTCGACCACGAGGAAGTCGCGCCAGGTGACTCCGTCGTCGAAAGACACCGCCAGCGAGAGCGGCGTGCGCCGGGTGGTCGACGGGTTGTAGATCAGGATCGACCGCCCGTCGTCGAGCCGGACCGTGTCGATGCCGGCGCCGGGATGATCGAGGTCGGTGAGCTGCAACGGGGCCCAGGTCCGGCCGCCGTCCCGCGAGATCGACGTGGCGATCTTCCCCATGCGGTTCGTCCTGAAGAACGCGCGGACCACGCCGGGGGCAACCTCCAGCAGGGTCGGCTGGATGGTGCCGCGGCGGTCGCGCTCGCGGTCGCCGAACAGGATGGGGCCGTGCTTGCTCCAGGACTCTCCGCCGTCGCGGCTGATCTCCATCCACGACGACCACGTCCGGTAGCTCTCGAGCGACGTGCCGGCGAGGATGTCGCCGTTGGCGAGGGCGATCGGCTTCGCGCGCACCGGCCCCAGCATGCCGGCCGGCAGCCACACCGGGTCGGACCACGCTTCGCCGGACGTGGTCGAGGTCATGTGCGCCCCGCTCCACGACCGGGGGCTCGGGCCGATCTTGAAGTAGAGGCGAATCGCGTCGCCGGTGCGGAAGAGCACGGGGTTCCAGGCCGGCTGGTCCGGCTCCTTGTAGAGCTGCCGGGGGGGCGACCACGCCCCGCCCTTCGGCTTGCGCGAGGACCATATGCCGACGTCGGGGCGCCCCTCGCCCGAGCCGCCGAACCAGGCGGCGACGAGCGAGCCGTCGCGCGCCTCGACGAGGGTCGAGGCGTGGGCGCGCGGAAAGGGCGCCTCGTCCCAGATGAAGCGCAGCGTGTGCTCGGCCGGCTGCGCACCCGCGACGGCCGCCAGGAGCAGACCGGAGAGCGCCAGGGTTGCCCGCATCCGCATGATCGCACTCGTCCTTTCCTTCAGCCCGGCTTGCGCGCTCGCTCTTCACGGGTCGACGGTGATCTCGCGGTCCCGGTCCGCGATGCGTCACGTGCACCAAGGGGCAGGGGACGCGTCGTCGGTTCTCTCTCCCTGAATCATAGTGGAAGCGCGGCACCTCATCGCCGCCGCCGCATCGTCGTATGCCAGCGCAGTCGACGCGACCGCGCCGGGATGCCGCGTGGAGGGGCGACCACGGTACAGGGGTTGGCTGATATTGACACCAGTGCACCACTACACCACACTGGAATCGTGAGACTGACCGTCAACCTCGACCCCGACCTGTACGCCGTGGCCGTGTCTCTCGCCAAGGCAGAGGACTGCAGCATCAGCGCCGCGGTCAACCGGCTGCTGCGCGGGGCGCTGCCGGGCGAGAACGAGCACGCGGCCCGATCGGACACGGTGAGAACCCGCAACCGCTTCCGGGTGTCCCGTGGCCGGCGGCCGATCACGGCCGAGACGGTGCACCGGAGCGAAGCGGAGGACGACGCCGGGTGACGTGGCTGCTCGACGGCAACGTGCTCGTGGCGCTAGTCATCATTCCCACGTCCATCACGATCGGGCCCACCGGTGGTTCGCCGGGCTGAAGGACGATCGTTTCGCCACCTGTTGCCTGACCCAGGGGACGTTGCTGCGCGTCCACATGCGGTCGGCCGCGGATCGGAGCGCGGACGCCGCATGGCGGGCGTTGCGCGCGGTAGCCGACCACCCGCGACACGACTGGTGGGACGACGCGCTCGACTTCCTGGAGGTTCCGCACCGCCACCTCCAGGGCAGCGCGCAGGTGACCGACGCGTGGCTCGCCCAGCTCGCCCGGCGGCGCGGGGGCCGCCTCGCGACCCTCGATTCCGGTCTGTCCACCCTCCATGACGACGTGGCGGTGCTGCTCCCCCGGTAGAGCGGCCACCGTCGCCTGGCGGCATCCCTGCTCCCGACCGACCCTCCCGCGAGTCGCGGAAGGACGACCGGACGGGGCGCCGGCCGCCGCAACGGCCCCGACGGGACCGGTCGAGAGGCTCCGGGCGCAGGAGCTGTGGCGGGCCGTCGACACCCTCCCCCCGAAGCTGCGGATGGTCGTGGTGCTGGCCAACATCGAGGGGCCCCAACCCGGCGCCGTTTCTGCCCGGTATCGCGTACAGCTATCGGTCCGTGGGCACGCAGATCGACAGCTTCGCGCGAAGCGTGGGCGACGACCGCTACAAGGTCACCGTCATCATCGAGGAGTCGTCGGTCTACGGGGAGGACGCGACGTCGGTGGAGACGTTCAAGGCGCCCGGCGTGCCGGTCTTCCGCTCGTTCGAGTCGAGCAACACGCTGGTGCTGCGGGACGGCCAGTCCCGCCAGTACATGGCGGCCGCGGACCGCGTCACCGGCGAGAGCATCCGGGTGGACGTGGCGCTGACGGTTCTGGACTGGCAGAACGCGCCGGCATTCGACGCGGGCGCCGTGCTCATCACGGGTCCGCGTCGAACGCCGTCACGCGTGGAGGGCAGCCCGTGGGGCGGGCCGCCCTCCGGCAGGTCCGGCTACTTGAGGGCCGAGTAGTCGCTGGCGCTCATCCAGAAGACCTCGGTCCCCTCGAGCGGGGCCGGGTACTTCGCGAGAAGCGCATCCCAGTCCGGGTCGTCACGGAACCCGGCCCACACCTCGTCCCGGTGCGCACGGTCGCGGTAGGCGAGCATCCAGACCAGCGTGTTCGGGTCGTCGAGCCGCTGCCAGACCGCGACGATCTCGGCGCCGTGCTTCTCGAAGATCCCGACCTCGCCCTCGCGGAAACGCTGGTGCAGCTCGTTGATGCCGCCCTTGCCGTCCTCCGCCGGCCGGGCCGTGTACATGCGAACCTCGAAGCAGCGCGAGTCGGCCGCCGCGTTGTTCGACAGGTCGGCCGACAGGTCACCCTTCGGACCGCACGCATCCGGCGGCCCCTGGGCCGCAGCCAAGCCACTGACACCGAAACCGATGACGACGGCGAGCACAACTGTTCGAATCACTGTTCTCCTCCTGGACTGGTTTGTTCCGCCGAGTGTCTCCTTCGTCGCGCAACCGCGACGGGCTCACGGTACACCGTCCGTTCCCGTTTCGTCCACCGGCACGACCGGGTCACGAGCCCGGCAGCCCGCGACAGACCTCGCGTCGCGCCGAAAGCGGCGAGGGGCCCAGCGGGTGCAGGGCGTCCGTGCAACAGGGACGTGTGACCGAGGGACAACGCAGTTCAGGCAGGACGCATCGCCGGCAGAGCCTATCGCTTGCCGATCTGCCGCTCGTACTCCGGCTCGAGGAGGTCGGCGGTGTGGAGGTCGAAGGCCCCCGCGGTCCGGTCGTAGTCGCCGCGGAACTCGGCGTGACACCGGTAGCAGACGGTGAGGTCGCTCAGCCGGCTGTATATCGCGAGGTCGATCAGGGTGGCGGCGGCAAGGATGCCGTAGGCGACGAGGTCGAGACCGAAGTAGTAGAAGCCGGCGCTGATCAGGGCGCCGATGACCACGATGGTCACCCCGAGCTTGGGATCGAAGTCCTTCCGCAGGTAGAAGTCGCCCCCCTTGCAGACCGGGCACCGATCGACCTGCCGGTCGGCGCGGACCGCGTCGGAGAACGACAACAGAAAGGCCTGACGGCACCGGCCGCAGTCGATCTGCGCCGATTCCGCGTCCGGCCGCACCGGGAGCGCACTGTCGCACTGGTGGCAACGAACCGTGACTTCCATGATGAATCAGACCGGTACGGAGGTCGCGACGAGCAGATACTTCGCCAGCACCTCGCCGACGATGACGGTGAAGAAGTCGACATAGAGAATCCCGGTGGCCGACTGGGTGGACCGGATCTTGGCGGTCTCCCAGGTCATGTAGGCCAGGACCACCGGCCCCAGCAGGCCGAACAGCACCCGCTGCCAGAAGAACACCCCGTCGATCGAGAAGATGTAGCGGTCGAAGGCGACGCCCGGCAGCTCGGCCGCGGCAATCGCCCACCACACCGCGGCGGCCACGACGACGATGCGCAGCGCCGTCGAGCCGATGTGAAACCGGACCATCGACTGCAGCAGGGACACGTCCATCGACGGCAGCACCAGATACCAGTGCCCCAGGATCATCGCGGTCGACGTGCCGCCCAGGAGGGCCGCCGAGGTGATGAAGCTCGCCGCCGTCAGGGCCGCCGGCAGCCCCCCGCCGCCGGCCGCGGCCAGCGCCTGCGCCACCAGGGCCCCGCCGCCGGAAAGCACCGCGATCCACACCCACAGCGGCCGCAACCGCGCCAGCACGCGGCCGATGGTGGCCCAGTAGACGAGCACCGCGGCCGTCGCGGTCATGAGCAGGGCCAGGGCCACGCCCTGGGCGTCGGTCCCCAGCCTCACCGGCTCGGGCCGCATGGCGAGGGCCACCAGCAGCAGCGCCGCCGCGAAGCCGGCATTGAACCGGAAGAACTTGACGCCGGCCTGCTTCTCCACCAGGGCCAGGGTGAAGACGATGCCGACGCCGAGGTGGGCGAGGAACAGGAACAGGACGAAGGAAAGGGTCATCTAGCCCAGCCGGCGGTTGACCTCGGCCCAGTTCACCACGTTCCACCAGGCCGCGATGTAATCGGGGCGCCGGTTCTGATAGTTCAGATAGTAGGCGTGCTCCCAGACGTCGAGCCCGAGCAGCGGGGTCCGGCCGCTCATCAACGGAGTGTCCTGGTTCGGAGTGCTCTCGATGGAGACCGACCCGCCGCTCTCGACGAGCCACGCCCACCCACTGCCGAAGCGGCCGACGGCAGCCGCCGCGAAACGCTCCTTGAAGCTGTCGAAGCTGCCGAAGGCGCCGTCGATGGCGTCGGCGACGGCCCCGGTGGGGGCGCCGCCCGCGTTCGGGGCCATGACCTGCCAGAACAACGTATGGTTCGCGTGCCCGCCGCCGTTGTTGCGAACCGCACCGCGGATACCCTCGGGCACCCCATCGAGATTGCCGACGAGCTCTTCCACGCTCCGGCTCTGGAGGTCGGGATGGCCCTCGAGGGCGCCGTTCAGCTTGGCGACGTAGGTCGCGTGATGTTTGCCATGGTGAATGCGCATCGTCTGCTCGTCGATGTGCGGGGCCAGAGCGTCGAAACCATAGGGCAAACCGGGCAGCTCGTGCGCCATGCGGGAGTCTCCTTCGCGTGTCTGAGAGGTGAAAGGGGTTCGAACGATCGGGACGTGCGCCGCCGAGGGCCGGCGGCCCCCCGCGAACGCGTGACGATCGGTGCGCGGTCCGGGGCCGGCGGCCCGCCTTCACGCTGAAACGACGTTGTAGAGCGTGTCGCGCTCGACCGGGTCGCGCCCCGCGACCCGGATCAACCGGCTGATGTCGTCGGTGGTCATCGCTTCCGGCGTCCGGGCGCCGGCCATGTGGTAGATCTGCTCTTCCTGCACCGTCCCGTCGAGGTCGTCGACCCCGAACCACAGAGCCGTCTGCGCCGTCTCGACCCCCGTCGCGATCCAGAACGCCTTGATGTGCGGCACGTTGTCCAGCATCAGGCGGGCCACCGCATGCACCCGCAGCGTATCGGCCGCGGTCGGGGCCGGCAGCTTCCGCATCTGGTTGTTGTCGGGGTGGAACGCCAGCGGGATGAACGCCTGGAACCCCCCGGTCTCGTCCTGCAGAGTCCGCGCCCGCAGCATGTGATCGACCCGTTCCTCGGCGGTCTCGATGTGCCCGTAGAGCATCGTCACGTTCGTGCGCATGCCCAACCGGTGCGCGGTCCGGTGAATGTCCAGATAGCGCTCGGTGCCGCACTTGTCGTGACAGATCTTGCGGCGGACGCGTTCCGCGAACACCTCGGCCCCGCCCCCCGGCAACGAGTCGAGTCCCGCCGCCATCAGCTCGCGGAGCACCTGCTCGTCGGTCTTGCCGTAGAGATCGGCGAAAAACGCGATCTCCACCGCCGTGAAGCACTTGAGATGCACGTCGGGGCGGATGCGCTTGAACCCCCGCAGCAGCTCCAGGTAGTAGTCGAACGGCAGGTCCGGGTGCAGGCCGTTGACCACGTGCACCTCGGTCAGGGCCTGGTCCTGCCGGGACCGCAGCTTGTCCCACACCTGCTCGAGGGTCAGCGTGTAGGCGCCGTCGTCACCCGGCTGCAGCCGGGCGAACGCACAGAACAGGCAGCTTGCGACGCAGATGTTGGTCGCCTCGATCCGGATGTTGTGATTGAAGAACGTCCGGCCGGCGTGCCGCCGTTCGCGCTCGCGATTGGCGAGCCAGCCCAGCGTCAGCAGGTCGGGGCAGGCGAACAGCCGTGCGCCGTCCTCGTGGCTCAACCGAACCCCGGCGTCGAGCTTTTCCGCGATGTCGAGGAGCCCGGTGCGGGCGAGTCGTGATGGCATCGGTGGTGCGGTTGCAGCGTCTGCAACCGGGCTATCGTACGCCGTAGCGCCCGCCCCAGGCAACCGCACGCCGGAACGTGGCATGTTCCGGCGCCAACCGCGGTGGCGGCCGGGAAGCGGGTTCATGTCCGGAGCGAGACGGTCGGCGGCGACGGGCGGCTATTCGGGCATGGACCACCGGGGCGCGACGCCGTCCACGCGGGGTGCGTCGCCGGTCGAATACAGCGGGGCTTCGCCGCGGGCTCAGGCGGGAGATGCCGGGGCCAGCGGGAGCGTGATTCGGAACAGGCTGCCGCTCCCGTCGATCCGCTCGTAGTGGAGCTGGCCGTGATTGGCCTCGACCGCCCACTTGGCGATCGCGAGCCCCAGACCGCTGCCGCCCGACGAACCGCCGTGCGCTCCCCGGTAGAACCGCACGAAGAGCCGCGACTGGTCGCGGGCGGGAATCCCGGGACCGGTGTCGCTGACATCGAGCACCGCGTTGCCCGACGACACGGCCACGCGAAGCCGGATATCGCCCTCGGCCGGCGTGTAGCGAATGGCGTTGTCCAAGATGTTGATGACCGCCTGCCGCAACGCGATCTGATCGCCGCGGCATCTCGGACTGGCCGCGTGCTCGACGGTCATCGACTGCCGCTTCTCCTCGGCCAGCACCCCGAGATGCACGGCCACCTCGTCGGCGAGCGCACCGAGGTCGATTGGTTGGAGGGCCAGCTTGAGATCGCCCCGGTCGGCGCGCGACACCAGCAGCAGGCGGTCTATGAGGTGGGTCAACCGGTCGGTCTCTTCGAGCATGCTCTGGATGATCTGCTCGTAGGAGCCGGCGTCGCGCGGCTCGCGCAGCCCGACCTCTCCGACGCTGCGGATGGCCGTCAGCGGCGTCCGCAGCTCGTGCGACACGTCGGCGGTGAACTGCCGCATCTGCTTGAACGAGGACTCCAGCCGGCCGAGGGTGTCGTTGAACACCGCTGCGAGCCGGCCGAGCTCGTCGCGCGGGCTGTCGATGGGCAGCCGCTCGTCGAGTCTCGCCGCGGTGATGGCGCGGGCCCGCTCGGTCATGCGATGGAGCGGCGACAGCGCCCCGCGCGCCAGGAGGTAGCCGCCGGCGCCGGCCACCGCCACCGTCAGCGGCAACCCCAGCAGCAGGAGGAGGGCGAGCTCGCGCACCTCGAGCCGCATGAACGCCTCGGAACGGCCCACCTGGATCACCACCGGCCGGCCGGCGACGGTGGCCTGGGCGCCGAGGATCCGGAACGGCGCCGGATCGGCCGGCAGCGCGAGGATCCGGCCGTCGGCCCGGCCCACGAGCCCCTCGCTCGCCGGCACCGGCAGCCGCGACGCGACCGAGGTCCGGTAGAGGAGCTGACCGTTGGGGCTCCAGACCTGGAGCCACGGGCCGTCCGCGCTCCACGGATCCCCTTCGAACCAGGACAGGGAGCCGTCGGGACCCTGCTCGGCCATTTCCGCCGCCCAACGAAAGTCGCTCCGCAGGCGGGCGTCGAGGGCGCCGGACAGGTTGCGGGCCACCAGCGCCAGCACGACCGAGACGTAGACACCCAGCACCGCCACCATGACGACCATGTACCACAGCGTCAGGCGCGCCCGCAGGGTGTGCGGCCCCCAGCGCCAGCTCATGCGTCACCTGCCCGCAGCATGAACCCCACCCCCCGAACGGTATGGATCAACTTGACCGGGTGGTCCAGATCGATCTTGCGGCGCAACCGCGAGATGTGGACGTCGATCACGTTGTCGAGGGTCGTGCTGCGGGCCGTCTCGCGCCACACCTCGCGCGCCAGCGTATCCCTCGACACGACCTGACGGGCATTGCGGATCAGGTGGTGCAACAGGTCGAACTCCTTCGCGGTCAGCTCGATGGCCTGCCCGTCTCGCGTGACCTTCCGCGCCGCCCGCTCGATCTCGAGGGTGTCGACGGCCACACGATCCGCATCGCTCACCCGGCCGCGGCGGCCCACCGCACGAAGACGGGCGAGCAGCTCGGCGAACGCGAACGGCTTCACCAGATAGTCGTCGGCGCCGGCATCGAGCCCGACCACCCGATCCTCCAGCGTATCCCGCGCGGTCAGCACCACCACCGGGGTGTCGAGCCCCTGCTTGCGCAGGGCCGCGAGAATCTCCAGGCCATCGCGCCCCGGCAGCATCAGGTCGAGCAGGATCACTTCGAACCGGTCCCGCGCGAGACGGAAGAAGGCGCCCTCGCCGGTGGTCTCGACCACGACGTCGTACCCTTCGCCCTCGAGGCCCTCGCGCAGGGCACGGGCAACCTTCTCCTCGTCCTCGACGACGAGCAGCCGGCCGGCCGGCCCCGGCTCCTCGACGATCCCGCTCTCCGGCGAACCGGTGGTAGGGGGCGGCACTCTGACACTCTCCGATCACGGGTACCGGACAACATGTCTCCGCTGACCTCCGTTCAGGAAATCTTCAGGAGTGAACCGCAAGGGGTCCCGCAGTATGATAGCGATCAGTCGCCGAGACCGCAGGCCCGCCTCGGCGACGGGAGGGAACGATGACGCGCTACTTGGCCGTGCTGATCGTCGCGGGTGTCAGTCTGGCGAGCCCGCAGATTCACGCCCACCACGCCATCTTCGACGTCTACGACGAAGAACGCACGATCGTCCTCGAAGGCCAGGTGGCGTCCTTTCTCTTCGGCAACCCGCACTCCATGGTGCACGTCCGAGTGCCCGACGGCGACGGTCACCTCCGCACGTGGGCCGTCGAATGGCGCGCCGCGCGCCGGCTCCAGCCGTTGGGATGGACGGCCGGCGCCCTCGACATCGGAGACCGCGTGAAGATATGCGGCAACCCGGGACGCGATCCGGGCGCCTACCGGTTGTATCTGCTGAACGTGACCCGGATTCACCCGGGCACGGCGGCGGCGCCGGACGCCGAAGACCACTTGTGCGAGCCGGCGCCACCGGCGATGCAAAGCACCGGTTCCAATGTCCGACTCGCGCCGTCCCGCGCTACGAGACGCTGACCGGCGGTCTCCGGGTACGCCGCCGGGCGCCGCGGTCTCTTTTTCCTCGGTAGCGGACGTTGTCGGCGCGGTCCTCGCCGACGGCCGGTCTCCGATACTCCTGCTGAGCGACTTCGACGGCACGTTGTGCGAGTTCCGGAACGACCCGGAATCGGTGCACCTGCCCGAGCCGCGCCGTGCCGCCCTGTCGGCGCTGGCGCACCGGCCCGCGGTGTCCGTCGGAATCGTCAGCGGCCGGCGGGCCGCCGACATCCGAGACCGCGCCGCCCTGAACGGGCCGGTCTACTACGCCGGCCTGCACGGCATGGAGATCGTCGGACCCGACGGCGGCTTCACCGTCGACCAGCTGGCGGCGCATCGCGACCGGTTGCAGGAACTGGCGGGATCCCTCGCGGCCGCGGTCGCCCCCCTCGACGGGGTCTTTCTCGAAGACAAGCACCTGTCGGTCGCCCTCCACGTCCGCGCCGCCGCTCCCGGCGACCGGGCCCGGGCGGCGGACATCTTCTGGGCGCTCGTCTCTCCCGCCCTCCACGCGGGACGCGCACGGGTGCAACGCGGGCACCACGTCTTCGAGCTGCTCCCGGACATCGCCTGGAACAAGGGGAACGCAGTCCGCTGGATAGAAGCCGATGCGACCCGCCGGCTCGCGGCGCCGCTGCGGCCCGTCTATCTGGGCGACGACCGCACCGACGAGCACGCGTTCGAGGCCGTCGGCGACCGCGGCGTGACCGTCATCATCGGCCGGGCCCCCTCGGTCGCGACCCACCGTCTGCCCGACCCCGCCGCGGTCGAACGGGTCCTCGCCCTCCTCGTCACCCTGACCGCCGAGCCCTGACGAAGTGCTACACTCGCGGCATGACCCCGGGCGATGTCGTGCGACATCCCATGCGCGCCTACTGCATACCCATCGGCGCCGGCATCGTCCTCGGCACCAGCACCTTCATGCCGTGGATCGAGGTCGGTGAGCAGCGCTTCGGGGGGGTGCCCGACCTCGCCGGTCTCTGGGTCCTGGGGTTGGCGATGCTCGCGATCGCCCTCGCGATTGCGAGCATCGTGACGCGGAAGAACTCGCGGCATCCGCTCCTCCTCGTCGGGCTGTTCGCGTTCGGCATCCTCTTCCTCTCGGAACGGCTCATGGAGCGGGCGGCCAGCCAGCAGGGCTGGGTCACCGCCCAGGCCCGCGCCATCGTCGAGGGGGGCCGCGCAGAGCCGATCGTCAGCCCCGTCATGGGACGGGGCGCCCGTCTCGGACTCGCGGCATCCACCCTCATCGTGGGCTTCGGCCTGACCGTGGTGGTGAAACGAGCGCCCCAGATATACGCGGAGGCGGAGGACGACGACGCGTGACGGAACGGTCAGTGTCTGCCCGGTGATTTCCCGGGAGCGGGGGGCAGCGCGCGCGGATCGAGGTTGTCGAGCTGTTCCAGAATCTCCGTGGCCCATGCGAACACGTCGCGGCCCGCCACGACGCGCCGCAGGGCGTGCATCCGGCGTCGCCGCTCGTCATCGGGCATGTCGAGCGCGAGCTGGAGCCCGTCGGCGAACCCCTCGACGTCGTACGGATTGATGATGACGGCTTCCGTCAACTCCTGGGCGGCCCCGGCCAGCTCGCTCAGCACCAGCACCCCGCCGAGGTCTTCGCGCGCCGCCACGAATTCCTTCGCCACCAGATTCATCCCGTCGTGCAGCGAGCTGACGATACAGATGTCGGCCAGTCGATACAGCGCGGCCAGCCGTCTCAGGCGCAGGGCCGACTTGCGGTAGCGAATCGGGCCGAGGCCGTCTTCGCGGGCATGCCGGGCGTTGATGTCGGCCACACGCCGGTCGATATCGGCCTCTACCGCCGCATAGCTGTCGAGCGTCGACCGTGACGGGACCGCGATCTGGACGAACGTCAGCTGCCGATTGAGCCCCGGCCACCGGGTGAACAACGCATCCAGGGCACTGAGGCGCTCCGGTATCCCCTTGGTGTAATCGAGCCGGTCGACACCCACCCCGACCAGCGACGTGTCAATCCGCAACTCGCGTCGCAGCCGGGCCTGTTCCGCCTCGAAGGCCGGTGCCCGGGTCACCGTCTGGATGCGGTCGAAATCCACCCCGATGGGTACCGCACAGACCACCGTCGCCCGGTTCCCGACCTGCAGCCGACTGCCGCTCGTCCGGGCGCCGAGTTCGACCCGCGCCGCCGCCAGGAAGTTGCGCCGGTCGCGCTCGAGCTGGAACGCGAGCAGGTCGCAGGCGGCCAGTCCCTCGATGATCTCGCGGCGATAGTGGCAGATGCGCAACTGGTCGGGGTGCGGAAACGGGATATGCCAGAACAGGGCGATCCGCGCGTTCGGTCTGAGCTCGCGCAGGAATCGCGGGACCAGGGTCAGGTGATAGTCCTGTACGAAGATCGGGGCGGAGAGATCCGGCAGCTCGACGTGGACGCTGTGCGCGAAGCGCCGGTTGACGCTCTGGTACACCCGCCAGTCTTCCGACCGGAACACCGGCTTGACGTGGGCGACGTGGCACAACGGCCACAGCCCTTCGTTGGCGAACCCTTCGTAGTAGTGGTGCTCTTCGACGTCGGTCAGCCAGATACGCCGGAGGTCGTACGCGGGCGCATCCGGCGGTACCCGGACCCGGTCGTTGTCGTCGACGGCCAGCCGGTCCGCCTCGCCGGCCCCATGGGCGATCCAGACCCCCCCGCGCTCGCGCATCAGGGCATCGAGCGCCACCGAGACGCCGCCGGTGGTGGGCGACCACGTGACGCTCCCGTCCTTCGAGCGCGAGTGGATGTAGGGCTCGCGATTGGACACCACCGCCAACGGGGGCTTGAGAGCCGGCTCGCCACCGCGTCGGTCGGGCTGCACCATCAGGTCTGGTTGGGATTGATGCGGTGCGTCTAGACGCCGAACGAGAGGCCGCAGCCGCACTCGGCCTTGGCGTTGGGGTTGCGCAGAATCAGCGACTGCCCGAGCATGTTCGGATCGCAGTCCAGCACGGTGCCGTCGAGATACTTGAAGCTCTTCGGATCGACGTAGATCTTCGCGCCGCTGGGGCTCTCGAAGACTTCGTCGCCGGGCGTCGGCGACGGTTCCCACTTGAACACATAGCTCAACCCGGAGCAGCCGCCGGCCTTCACGCCGACCCGGAGACCCCCATCGGTGATCCCCTCCTGGTGCATCGCGCTGTGGATCCGTTTCGACGCCGCCTCGGTGATCTCGATCATGGCTGCCCTTCAGTTTACCGCACTTGGCCGGCCCTCCCGTCCGGACGCGGCTCGACCACTTGCGCCGCGCTTCGGCCAACGCGACGCGCCCGGCCGGCAGCCGCGGCCCCGGCGGCGTTCGGCGGTGCACACGCGGTATAGTCGTGAGTGTCACAATGGGTGTCACACATATCGAAGTCACCGTCCGCAACCCGGCCGACCGAACCCGCAGTTGGGAAGGCCGGTTCCTCGTGGACACGGGCGCCATCGACTCTCTTGTGCCGAGATCGCGATTGGAGGCCATCGGCATCGAGCCCGAGGGCCAACGCGTCTACGAACTGGCGGACGGCACCGAGGTCCGGATGGACATCGCCGGCGCACGGCTCGAGTTCATGGGAGAGTTGACTGCCGGCCTCATCATCTTCGGCGATGCCGATGCCGAACCGCTGCTCGGCGTGACGGCGCTGGAATCCGCCGGCGTCGAGGTCGATCCGCAGAATCAGCGCCTGAAGAAGCTGCCTGCCGTGCGGCTGAAGGCAGTGCGGCGCGGCGGACGGAAGGCCTAGGCGCCTGCGCCGTAGAAGTTCCGCGCCAGCGAAACTTCCAACGCGACCGTAAGGTCGCGCCAGGTGCCTGCGCCGTAGAAGTTTCGCGCCAGCGAAACTTCCAACGCGACCGTAAGGTCGCGCTAGGAGTCTGCGCCGCAGAAAATGCGACAATCGCGGCAGACCTGATCTCGACGGAAGGACGTGATGTCGACGACGTTTCGCCGCTACGCACCGGACCAGTCGTTGCTGTTGCCGCCAGACTTGCAGGCGTGGTTGCCGGAGGGCCACTTGGCGCACCATGTCAGCGACTTGGTGGACGGTCTCGATCTGACGGCATTTTACGCGCCGTATGAGGGAGACGGTCGACGCAACGCGCCGTATGAGCCGCGGATGATGTTGAAGGTGCTGATCTACGCGTATGCGACGGGGGTGTTTTCGTCGCGGGGGGTCGCGAGGAAGCTGGAAGAGGACGTGGCTTTCCGGGTTCTGGCGGCGGGCAATTTTCCGCAACACCGGACCGTGTGCGAGTTTCGTCGTCGGCATCTGGAGGACTTCAAGAAGCTGTTCGTGGAGGTGGTTCGTCTGGCGCGGGAGTTGGGGGTGGCGAGCTTCGGGAAGCTGTCGGTCGACGGCACGAAGGTGCGTGCGAACGCGAGCAAGCGCAAGGCGATGAGCTACGGGCGGATGGAGGAGGAGGAGCGGCGCCTGGCCGGGGAGATTGAAGCGTTGCTGGAGGCGGCTGGCGCGGCCGACGCGGCAGAGGACGCGCGCCTCGGGTCGGAGGTGCGGGGGGACGAGTTGCCGGCGGAGTTGCGGCGTCGGGAGGATCGTCTGGCGGCTATCCGGGCGGCGAAGGCGCGTCTGGAAGCGGCGCAACGAGCGTCGGACGACGCGCGGGGTCGGCAGCCGGGCCAGGATCGGAACCCGAAGGGCGGGCGACCGTACAAGCGGGCCTATGGCGAACCGGACGAGAAGGCTCAGAGCAACTTCACGGACCCGGAGAGCGGGATCATGAAGGACGAGCAACGAGGGCTATCAGCAGTGCTACAACGCCCAGGTGGCGGTGGACGGAGACCACCAGTTGGTCGTGTCAACGGACGTGACGGCGAACGCGAGCGACCAGGGCGGGCTGCCGATGCTGCTTGACGCGGTGTCGGAGACGTTGGGCGAGCAGCCGGAGACAGTTCTGGCGGACGCCGGGTATTGCAACGAGCGGGACTTGTCGGATCTGGAAACGCGGGGCGTCGCCGGGTACGTGGCGCCGGGCCGAGAGGGAAAGGCGGCAACGACCAGCACTTCGAAGAAGAAGAAGCCGGCGACGAGTCGCATGGCGGAGAAGCTGTCGACGCCAGCGGGCCGGGCCGCGTATGCGGAACGCAAGTGGCTGTCGGAGGCCCCGCACGGCTGGATCAAGCACGTGATGGGGTTCCGGCGCTTCAGCCTGCGGGGACTCGCCAAGGTGCGAGGCGAGTGGGACTTGGTGTGCCTGGCGTTGAACGTGAAACGCCTTCGAACCCTGGTCGCGGCGTAAAGCGAGGGCCTGACGCCCGCAGCGGCCACGGATCAGCGCGAATCGCGGCCACTGGGAGCCGTGCGGCTCGTCGGAGCCGGATTTTTCCAGTTTGTGTCGTCGGCTACCGAGAATCCATCGCGCCGCCAACCGGCGAAGTCGAACCCGACGCAGTGCGTCAGGGCCTGAGCCGACGGCCAATCTCGTCGGGTGGATCTCCTACGGCGCAGACTCCTAGCGCCACTCGGCCGGCAGGTCGTCGTCGTCGACCTCGAAGACGGGGGCCGGGGCGCGCAACCGTTCGACCAGCGCGCAGAGCGCGTCGACGACGCAGTCGACCTCGGCCTCGGTGTTGAAGCGGCCAAGCCCGAAGCGAATCGACGCCCGGGCCAGGACATCGTCGAGGCCCAGCGCCCGCAGCACGTGCGACGACTCCTGGCGGACAGAAGTACAGGCGGCCCCGGAGGAGACCGCGACGTCGCTCAGCCCCGCCAGCAGCTGCTCGCCGTTCACGCCCTCGATGCTGACGTTGAGGTTGTGGGGCAGCCGCGCCGTCATCGACCCGTTCACCGTCACTCCGGTCAGCGACCGCTGCAGCCTGTCCCGAAGCCGGTCCCGCAACCCGCGCAACCGGACCGCTTCCGCGGCCATTTCGTCCAGACAGAGGGCGGCGGCACAGCCGAACCCCACGATCGCGGGCACGTTCAGGGTGCCGGACCGGAGGCCGGCCTCGTGCCCGCCGCCGTCCATCATCGCCGCCACCGCCACCCCGCGGCGCACGAACAGGGCGCCCACGCCCTTCGGGCCGTGCAGCTTGTGGGCGGTCAGCGACAGGAGGTCGACGCCCGCGGCCTCGACGTCGATGGGCAGGAAACCGGCCGCCTGCGCCGCGTCGGTGTGCAGCGGCACCCCCCGCGAGCGGGCGACCCGCGCCAGGTCGGCGATCGGCTGCACCACCCCGATCTCGTTGTTCGCGGTCATGACCGAGACGAGCACCGTCTCGGAGCCCAGCGCCGCCTCGAGCGACGCCGGGGTCACGAGGCCGTCCGCCCGCACCGGGAGATGCGACACCCGCAGTCCCTGCTGCGCAAGACGTGCACAGGGATCGAGGACCGCCCGGTGCTCGGTCTCGACCGTGACGATGTGGTTCCCGCGGTCCCTCGACGCCTCGGCGACCCCCTTCAGCGCAAGGTTGTTCGATTCGGTGGCCCCGCTCGTGAAGATGAGCTCGCGCGCCGCCGCCCCGATCAGCTTCGCCACCGCCGCCCGCGCCGCGGCCACCGCGTCGCGCGCCCGCCAGCCGAACCGGTGGTGCCGGCTCGCCGCGTTGCCGTAGTCGTCGCTGAAGAACGGCAGCATCGCCTCGACGACCCGCGGGTCCACCCGGGTAGTCGCGTGACCGTCCATGTAGATCGGAAGATCCATCGCTTGCTGAATCCGGCGGGGCGCTACGCCTCGCGCCGCGCGCCTCGCGCCGCGTCGGTCGTCCGCACTCGGCGGTCCACGCCGCAACGGGATGACGGGGTGGCGCTACCCGGCGCACCCGGCTGCCGGTGGCCCGACCCTGCAGCGCGTCGCGGAAGCACCAGGAGCTTGCGCCGCGGAAGTTCCACGTCAGCGAAACTTCCAACGCGACCGGCAGGTCGCACTAGCGGTCCGGAACCGCAACCGAATTCAGGGCCATCTCTCGGGACGGTGTTCGCCTGGACACCGAGATCGGCACGAGGGGGGGCTCGTCGGCGGCCAGCGCCTGCAGGCTGTAGGAATTCAGCGCGTGGACGATCTGGTCCTTGATCCGCCACAGTGGATCGCGGATGTTGCACGTGGCGTACTGCTCGCAGTCGTCGTCGCCGCTGGTGCAGGCGGTGACCATCACCGGTCCGTCGATCGCCTCGATGACGTCGGCCACCGAGATCAGCCGCGCGGGCCGGGACAGCTGGTAGCCGCCCCGCGTCCCGTGGTGGGAGGCCAGCAGATCCTGCCGCACCAGGCGCTGCAGGACCTTCGCCATCAGCTCGATGGGGATGCCGTACCGCCCGGCGATCTCGCGCGCGCTCGCGGCCTCGGCCTCGGCCTCGGGGCGCGAGGCGAGGTCCTTGAGCGCCATCAGGGCGTACTCGGCCTTCTTGGAGAGTCGCAACATCGCCGTCCCCCGGGGCGTCCGGGCCCTTCGGCATCCGGCCGCGTCAGGTGTCGGAACCCGGCGCCAAGGCACCGGCAACCGCATTGTACCGGACCGTCCCTCCCCAGGCTACCCTTGCTGCCCGATCTCCTCGTGGATCGCCAGGGTCGACGGATGGATGTGTATAATCGGACAAGACATACACCTGCGGCACCCATGCGAACCAATCTCGAAATCGATGACCGCCTCATGGCGGCGGCGTTGAAGGCAGGCGGCCTCAAAACGAAGAAGGCGACCGTGGAGGAGGGCTTGCGGCTCCTGGTGCGAACACGGGCGCAGGGGCAGGTTCGTGCGCTTCGCGGCAAGCTTCACTGGACGGGTTCGCTCGACGAGATGCGGCGGGACCGGTGATCGTCGTCGATACCTCCGTCTGGGTCGACTACTTCAACGGCGCCGTGACCCGCGAGACGGCGCTGCTCGATGCGCTGCTCGGCGTCGAGCCCATCGTCATCGGCGATCTCATCCTCGCGGAGGTGCTCCAGGGGTTCGGCACCGAGCGGGACGTCCGCGAGGCGCGCGCGGCGTTGGACCGCCTCCTGTTCCAGCCCATGGTCGGCCGCGACGTCGCGCTCGCCAGCGCCCGCAACTACCGTGCGCTCCGCGCCCGCGGGGTCACCGTGCGCAAGACCATCGACATGCTCATCGCGACGTTCTGCCTGCAGAACGGGCATCGCCTGCTGCACGCCGACCGCGATTTCGTGCCGATCGCGAAGCACCTGGGCCTGGAGTCGCTCTGACGCGTCTGTCGGGCCGGTCAAGTGACGGACCGCAACATGTCGGTTGCCCACCGTTGGCAACGGGGATGAGTCCGCGCCGAGTCGGAAGGCAACCGAGTCGCGCCTGTATCAGGACATCATCTTCAGGGCGATATAAGGAGCGATGTTCAGGACCATCAGCGCGAATCGATACTGCTGAACGACGCGGAAGAAGGTCACCGCCGCTTCTTCCTTGGTGATGCCGAACACCTTCGCGGAGAGCGTGGCGAAGATGTCGTGGAAGAGACTGAAGACCAGCACGACCAGCAACAACGCTCCGAAATTGATGACGATGCACCAGCCGAAGAACGTCGCCAGAGTCTCGATTGAGTTCACAATCCGTGCTCCATTCCGTCCTGATGTTCGAGGTGGACCTCGTTGCCGCACCGGCACGCGCGGGGGGTCGACGAGAGGCACGGCGCGCCCGGCATGCGCCGCCCGCACCGCACGAGCCCGGACCGTGCAGGAGCCACGGCCCTCCTGTTCGAGAGAGCCAGGCGATTCGTGAGGAACCGCGGTGCTACCGCGACAGATCGAAGGCCGCCATCTGGCGGGCGTTCCGCACCAGGATGCGGCCGCCGGTCAGTGCCGGCACGTTCCAGGTCTTGCCGTCGAGGGCGTGGAAGCGCGCTACTTCCTCGTGGCGCTCCGGGGTGGCGTGCACCAGCACGAGGTCGCCGCGTTCGGTCAGCACGACGAGGTGCTCGCCGGCCGCGAGCAGCTGCCCGGAGCCGTATCGGCCCCCCTTCCACATCAGCTCGCCGGTCGCCGCGTCGAGGCAGGCCAGGATCGCGTTGTCGAGCCCGTAGATGTAGCCGTCGATCAGCACCGAGCTGCTGAGCCGGTTCCGCATCCGGTTCGTCTCCCACACCGTCGCCGCGGTGAACCGGTCGCCGGCCGGCGTCAGCTCGACGAGGGCCGCCCCTTTCCCGTAGCTCGCCGACAGGAACAGGCGCGCGTCGCCGACGACCAGCGGTTGGGCGATGTTCGGCACCGTCGGCACCCTCCAGGGATACTCCCAGAGCGGCGCGCCGTCCTCCGGCCGGAGCCCGGCGGCGCGCTCGGCGGTGACGACCAGGATCTGGCGCACGCCGCCCAGGATGGCCAGCATCGGAGACGTGTACGACTGCACGTCGTCGAGCCCGTGCCAGACGACCTCGCCGGTCAGGCGGTCGTAGGCCGCCACCGACCAGCCGTCCCGGCCGCCCGGCTGCACGATCACCAGGTCGTCGACGACGAGGGGGGCGCCGGACATCGCCCAGATCAGGTTGGACGCCGCCGCGTCGGCCAGGATGTTCCGCGCCCAGACCACCTCGCCGGTGGCGGCGTCGAGACACACGAGCCGGCCGGTCGCCCCGAGCGCGTAGACCCGGCCGGCGTGCCACGTCGGGGTGGCGCGGGGCCCGGGGCCGCCCATCGTTTCCTGAAAATGCGCCGGCCAGGCGTGGGTCCACCGTTCGACGCCGCTGTCGACGTCGTAGGCGGCGACGACCTCCTGGTCGCGGCGCTGCTCGATCGTGAACGCCTGCCCCCCCGCGACCGCGAACGACGCATAGCCGCCGCCGATCGGCTGGGTCCACAGCGGTTCGAATCCGGCGGTGGGCCAGTCCGTGCGGATGGCCGGCCCCGTGTAGCGGCCGTCGCGGCGCAACCCCCGGAAGTCGGTCCACGCGGCGTCGTCCCGACGCGGGGACGATGCGTCGGGCGGCGCCGGCGGAACGGCCGGTTCCGGTGCGCCCGCTGCGTTCGCCGCTGCGCCGACCCCCGGCCCGGCGGCGCGCGGGGCCGTCGCGGCGGCGTCCTCGGCCGGAGGTTCCGGCGCCGCCGCTGGCGCGCCGCCGGCCACGGCGTCCCGGGCGCGATCCGGCCGCCCCCCGGCGGGCCCGGCCGAGCGGTGGCCGGCGCGATTCGCGTCGAGCCCGGCGAAGTGCTCGTCCGGGTCGCCGAACGAAAACAGCGGCACGATGCCGTTGCCGGGAAGCTCGAGGCGCAGATCGAAGACGCCGATCAGGAATGCCGTGACCGCCGCCGCCAGCGCCGCAACGATGACGATGCCGGCCAATCCACGCGCGAGCAATGTCCTCATGGGTTGTGCGGGAATCACGTTACCACGAGTCGAGCGCCCCGGTGACGGCGTGGCGGCGCTTGGCGAGGGCGCCCGACGCCTGGCGAGCCGCATGGCGTCCTCCAGCCAAGCCAGCCGCTGCTCCGCCGTGGCGGTGAGCGCGGCTTCCAGCTGCGCCCGCCTCACCCCATCCCATGAAGCGACCCACCGCTCGTCCCGCCCCGCGGCCCCACCCGCTTCAGCGTTCGCCATCCCCGCCTCTCAGCCGACGAATCTCCTCCAGCTTCGCGACGTCTTCGCGGTCCTGCGGCCGGCCCGCCAGCCGCTTCAGATGGATGAGGTCGGCGATCGAAACCACCCTCACGGAGACGTCCCCCACCGAGCAGGTCTCCGATCGCGCATACAGCCTCTCGAAGTCGATGGGGTGATCCGCGAATACGTCGACCGACAGGAGGGGGTCGTCGGGCTTGAAGAAAGAGAATACCTGCATGCCCTTGTCCCGAATCCAGTCGGCCCTGATCCGCTCGTTTGCGAAATCCTCCGGGTTCACGGGAACCCGCGGTCGAAGACCGAACGCGACCAACGCGCGAATGGCCCGCCTCGCCGCCTCCCGCTCCAGGTCGAGGATCAGATCGATGTCGGCCGTCAGTCGCGCGTAACCATGCAGTTACCGTTGCGACGCCCCCGACCACGACGTAACGGGTCCCCGATGCGTTGAGCACCCGAAACAGCGGTTGGTAGAGAGACACTCGACGATTCTATCGTCGCAGGCGGTTGACCGGCTCAAGTGCCAAAGGAGCGCTTCGCGCCGCTTGCCACGGTGGCACGTCCATCGGGACGAACTGATACGACCCCGCCGACGCCTCGGAAGTGGGACTTCCTGACGCCAACCGGCGGGCCGGGCGCTCCCTACGGCACCGGCGACAACCGCGGCCGGTCGGCCGGCAGGCGCTCCCTACGGGGCTGGCAACAACCCCGGCCGCCCCTCCGGCAGGTGCTGGTCGAACGCGATCAGCAGGGTGGCGTCGGAGACGTGCTGCGCCATCAGGTTCACGAGATCCACGAGGTTCGTCGTCCCCCCGACCGCCCCCAGCGCGCTCGCGTAGGTCTCCGGCCTCACGGTGTGGGGGCCGAAGAGCTCGCGACCGAACGCGATCAGCGCCGCTTCGTCGCCGCTCAGTCCCGTGACCGGCCCGCCGGCGCGAACGACGTCGATGACCGCGGGGTCGAGGCCGTCCTCGACCGCGGCGGGCTCGGTGAGGGTCCAGGCGTACTGCACGTCGTAGGCGCGCGCGGTGACAAGGACGGCCAGGTCGAGGAGCGGCCGCGCCACGTTCGCCTCGAGCGACGCGCGCCCGGCGCCGTGGCCGCCGATCTGTCCCGGCCCCGTCCCCTGGGGCGAGAGCGTGCGGCCGTAGAGGCTGGGGGTGGCCCGTGTCGTCTGGGCCGGGGCGGGCAGCGGGGGCAGGCGGCTGCGCGAGCGCGGGTCGAGGTCGTCCGGGGGCGTGAACGGCAACGGCAGAAACTGCGGCCAGCCGGGCGGCATCTGCTGGTTGAACGCCGCGAGCCGCGCCGCGGTGCCGGCGTAGCGCGCCATCAGGTCGACGACGTCGACGAAGTTGGCCTCGCCGAACAGGGTCACGGCGCGCCGATAGGTCTCGGCGCTCAGGCGGTGCGCGCCGAAGATCTCGCGGCCGGCCTGGATGATGGCCGCCTCGCGGTCGCGGAGCCCGGACAACGGCTCGCGGTTCCGCACGACATCGATGACGTCGGGGTCGAGGCCGACCGCCACCGCTTCCATCTCGTGCAGCGACCACTCGAAGGGCGCGTCGTGCTCGCGCGCGGTTATCAGGATGGCGAGCTCCAGCAGCGGGCGCCCCACGGGGGATTCCCAGCGCGCGTTCACGCCCGTGCCGGCGCCCCGGATCGCGGCCGCCGCCGCTGCCGGCCCGCCGGCCGGGTCGGGCGCGGGCATGGAGAGCCGGCTGCGGGACTCCGCGTTGACATCGGCCGGAAGCATGGTCTCGGGCTGTGCCCCGCGCGCGCCGGGCGCGGGCGCCGCGTTCGCCGGGATGAATGGCACCGCCAGACAGAACGCGACGGTAGACGTCAGGATGATTGGCAGTCTCGTGAACGTATGCATCGGCTGAACCCCCGCACGCCTGACCGGCCGGCTGCCACGCGCACACGCGGCATCCGTCCTGGTGAACGCGCCTCGACCACTCCCCGCCGTCACCGGCCGGCCGGCATGAACTTCTGCACGCGGCGGCCGTTCAGTGTCTCGCCGACGTACACGTTGCCGTCCGAATCGACGGCCAGCGAGTGCGTCGACTCGAACTGGCCGGCCATCCGCCCGCGGCGCCCGGTGGTCCCGAGCGTCTCCAGCGACTCGTGCCGCACCGTCCACAGCAGGTGGTTGCCGCCGTCCGCGTTGTAGATGTAGGTCTGGTCCGGGTCGGTCGAGAACGCGACGTCCCACGTCGAGGCGCCGGCGGTCTCCTTGCCGATGAACCCTTCGCGCACGAACGTGCCGTCCTTCCGGAAGATCTGGAGGCGGTGGTTCATCCGGTCGCAGACGTAGACGAGCCCCTCGTTGGAGAGCTGCACGCAGTGGACGGTGTCGCCGAAGATCGGCGACGCCTCCGCCTGCTGGTCGTAGGCCGCGAGCTCGCCGTCGACGGGAGGCCGGCCGTACGCCCCCCAGTGCCGCCGGTACTCGCCGGTGTCGGCGTCGAAGACGATGACGCGGCGGTTGCCGTAGCCGTCGGCCACGTAGACCTCGTTGGCCTCGGGGTCGACCCCGATGTCCGCTGCGCGCCCGAGCCGCGTCGTGTCGTCGCTGCCGCCGAGGGGGCCGGCGCTGCCGATCTGCAGGAGGAAGTTCCCGTCGCGGGAGAACTTGAGGACCTGCCCGTCGCCGTCGCCGTTGCCGCCGATCCAGACGTTGTCCAGGTGGTCGACGAAGATGCCGTGCTCCCCGTTCGGCCACTCGTAGCCGGGGCCGGGACCGCCCCACGCCTGGACGACGTTGCCATCCTGGTCGAACTCGATCACCGGCGGGGCCGGCACGCAGCACTCCGAGGTCGGCGGGTCGACCGCCGCCCCCCGCTCGCTGTCGGTCAGCGACCCGGGCCGGTGCAGCACCCAGATGTGGTCGCGCGAATCGACCGCGACGCCGATCACGTGGCCGAGCAGCCACTTGTCGGGCAGCGGCTTCGGCCAGAACGGGTCCACTTCCAGCATGCCCTCCGGCATGCCGCCCTGAGCCGTGGTAGCGCGGCCGGGCGCGCCCTGACCGAGGCCGAGCGCGACGCCGGCGGCGACGACGAACGCCGCAATCCACGCCTGATGTGTCCGCTGCATCGGTACCCCCCCCCTGGCCTGGAAATCGTCGCCTGCCGGCTCCGCTCCCCGCCCACCCAACCACGTTCCGGGAGTCCCACCCTGACGCGGCGCTGACTCCTGGTTCGAGTCCGGGGACTCGGATCCCGCCGGCGGGCGCTCGCGGGCCACTTGTGGGGGCCAGTATACCAGGACGTCTCGATGTCGCGGAGCCTCTCGCGTGCGCCGCCGCCTCCCGGCTTCGGACCGAGGACGGCGATCGCCCCGGTGGTCACTGGCCGACGGCGCACGCCGGCCGCGGTTCCGTTGAACGCCCCGCGGCAAGGTGATAGTGTGTGTCGTTACTGCTGGAAGCGTCGGCCGCTCCCACCACTGCGCGCAGGCGGCGGGCTCGGCCGACGACATCTTCCCCCGGCCCGTTCGGGGGTCGCGGGTTTCGCGCGGCGGCGGCGCGGTGATTCCCAGTCCGTGGACGGAAAACCGGAACAGTCGGGAGAGGGCGAGACCATGAGAGACGGAAGAGCAGCCCGGCGGCGGTCGGCTTCCTTGAGCGCGGTCATCGCGGCCGGCATCGTCGCGCTGGCCATGATGCCCGCCGCGGCGGCGGCGCAGAGCGGCGCGTCCGACGAGATCACGTTCACCCGGGACGTCGCACCAATCCTCTACGACTCGTGCGTGGTCTGCCACCGGGCCGGCGAGATGGCCCCCATGGCCCTGACGACGTACGCCGAGGTGCGGCCCTGGGCCCGCTCCATCAAGAACCGCGTGGTCGCGCGGGAGATGCCGCCCTGGCACATCGACAAGAACATCGGCATCCAGGCGTTCAAGGGGGATATCTCGCTCGCCGACGAGCAGATCGCCACGATCGCGTCCTGGGTCGACGCCGGGGCCCCCATGGGCGATCCGACCGACCTGCCCGAGATGCCGGAGTTCCCGGACTGGTCGGAGTGGCAGATCGGCGAGCCGGACCTCGTCGTGCGCTATCCCGACTACCTCGTGCCGGCGGAGGGACCCGACCTGTTCGGCTCGCTCTACGCCCCATTCGGGCTGGAGGAAGATCGCTACATCAAGGCGATCCAGACCCGGCCCGCGGACGCGCGCTCGCGGCAGGTCGTCCACCACGCGCTCTCGTACGCGGTGGACCCCGACTACGACGACCTGACGAACGACGGCACGCAGGACCAGGGCGTGTTCCTGGTCGAGTACGCCTCGGGCAAGGGCGCCGAGATCTACCCGGAGGACTCGGGCAAGCTGCTGCCGGCCAACATGAAGGCGCGGGCCAGCTATCACCTGCACTCCATCGGGGAGGACGTCGAGGCGGGCATCGAGCTCGGCCTCGTGTTCCATCCGAAGGACGTCGTGCCCGAGTACATCCGCTGGTCGAAGCAGCTCGCCCGGCACAACACCGACCTCGACATTCCGGCCGGCGCGGTCGTCCGCCAGGACGGCTACGAGCGGCTGAGGAACCCCGCGAAGCTGACCGCGTTCCAGCCCCACATGCACATCCTGGGCAACTACCAGTGCCTGGAGCTGATCTATCCGACCACGCCGATCACGAGCGAGGTCGTCAGTTGCGCGAACTTCGACTACAACTGGCACCTCGTCTACAACTACGAGGACGACGTCGCGCCGCTGGTGCCGGCGGGGACCATCCTGCACACCATCAGCTGGCACGACAACACGGACGCCAACCGGGCCAATCCGGATCCGACGAACTGGACCGGCAACGGAGGCCGCACCATCGACGAGATGGGCTTCGCGTGGATCGGCTGGTACGACCTGACCGAGGAGGAGTACGCGCAGGAGCTGGCGGCGCGCAAGGCGAGCCGGGAGGCCGCGGCGACCGACAACGACCAGTAGCGCGCCCCCGACCGGCGGAACGCGCTGGATTCCGAGAGCTCTGCCGGGCTGCCGCCCGGCAGAGCTCGATCTCTTGAAGGAGCCGTCCACGGTTCATTCGCGGGAAGGTACTGCCATGACGATGAGTTTCCGCTGGCGTCTGGGAGCGGGTCTGCTCGGGTTGGCAATCGCGGTGCCGTCCCTCGCCGTCGCTCAACCGACCCCCTACAACCTGAGGTTCCGCACCGGCCAGACGGTGCAGCCGGTCTACGAAGGCTGGTCGCGGAAGCCCGACGGCGGCTTCACCATGCACTTCGGGTACTTCAACCGCAACTTCGTCGAAGAGGTCCATGTGCCTGTCGGGCCGGACAACCACTTCGACCCCGGCGTGCCCGACTCCGGGCAACCGACCTTCTTCTATCCGCGCGCTCATCGCCGTGTGTTCAGCATCGACGTCCCGAGCGACTTCGGAGACCGGCGGCTGGTCTGGAACCTGACCACGCAGAGCGAGACGCTGCGGGCGATCGGCTGGCTCGAACCGACGTGGCAGACTGCGGCCCGCTCCGCCGGCGGCCGCAGACTCAACGCCGAGGCCGCGAGGAACACGGCGCCGGCGATCGCCGTCGAAGCGCCGGCCGCCGTCACCGTGCAGAGCGGGGCGACGCTGAACGCCCGCGTGACGGACGACGGGCTGCCGGTCGTGCCCGAGATCGACCCGGCCCGGCGCGGGGGCGGCACCAACGACCCCCCGACACTGCGGCGCGACCCCGATGAGCCGGAGCCGCCGCACAACGTCCCGACCGTGCCGAATCGCCGCGGCAGCGGCGTGCAGGCTCCGCGTGTACGCGCCCTCCGCGTGTCCTGGATCGTCTGGCGGGGACCGGCCGGCGTATCGTTCGAACCCGCCCCGACTGTCG
The DNA here is from genome assembly GCA_965206705.1 of Vicinamibacterales bacterium. Lineage (GTDB taxonomy): Bacteria > Acidobacteriota > Vicinamibacteria > Vicinamibacterales > UBA8438 > JAJEEA01. The sequence goes on from CBDBKJ010000006.1 coordinate 2,118,792, forward strand.
CCGTCGAGGACGGAGAGGCGGTGGTGACGGCGGCGTTCACCGTCCCCGGCGACTACGTCCTCCGAGCCACCGCCAACGACAACCTGCTGACCACCGAGCACGACGTGGCCATCACCGTCCGCTGAAGTCGCCGCGCCGGCCGCATGCGCATCCGCGGCTCATCCTCGTACGGGCTCACGCTTCACGCATCCTCTGCAGGGTCCGCCAGGGCCAGGCTTCGGCGCCCCTCGGCGACTCGCGACAGCTCGTCGAGGTCGTCGGGTAGAATCGGGCTCCCGGTGCAGCGCGTCCGCACTTGGGCGCAACCCCTGAAGCCAAGGAGCGCATCCATGAACCGATACGTGCACGCGACCGCCGCCGTGCGGCTCGCCCTCTTGCTGCTGGCGACGACAGTCCTGGCGCCGCCCCCCGTCCAGGCGCAGGCAACCGCCGCCGACTTCGTGCCGGTCACCGACGCGATGCTCCAGGACCCGCCGCCCGAGGACTGGCCGATGTGGCGACGCACGCTCGACGGCTGGGGCTACAGTCCGCTCGACCAGATCGACCGCGACAGCGTCGGCGACCTCCGGATGGTCTGGTCGCGCGGCCTCGCCGAGGGCAGCAACCAGGGAACGCCGCTGGTCTACGGCGGCGTGATGTACATGCCGAACCCGGGTGACGTCATTCAGGCGATAGACGCCGTCACCGGCGACCTCCGCTGGGAGTACCGGCGGGATCTCCCGGACGATCTCGACGACCACGTCTCCGGGCTGTCGCGGACCAATCGGAACATCGCGATTCACGACACTTTCATTATCGACACCAGCGCCGACGACTACGTCTTCGCACTCGACGCGGCGACCGGCCGCCAAGTCTGGGAGACCGAGATCCTCGACTACCGCACGCTGCCGGCGCACCAGTCGTCGGGGCCGATCATCGCCGGCGGGAAGATCGTGTCGGGCCGCGGCTGCATGCCCGAGTCCGGACCGAACGCCTGCGTCGTCACCGCCCACGACGCGGCGACCGGCGAGGAGCTGTGGCGCCGCCGTCTCATTCCGGCGCCGGGCGAACCCGGAGACGAGACCTGGGGCGGCGTGCCGTTCGAGGAGCGGCGCCACGTCGGGGCCTGGATGGTGCCGAGCTACGACCCCGCGCTGAACCTGGTCTACATCGGCACGTCGGTCACCTCGCCAGCCCCGAAGTTCCTGATCGGCGGGATCGAGAACACGCACCTGTACCACAACTCGACGCTGGCCCTCGACGCCGACACCGGAGAGATCGTCTGGCACTACCAGCACCTGAACGACCACTGGGACCTCGACCACCCCTTCGAGCGGCTCCTCGTCGACACCGCGGTGGCGCCCGACCCGGCCGCCGTGACCTGGATCAACCCGCGCCTGCAGCCGGGCGAGCGGCGCCGGGTCGTGACCGGCATCCCCGGCAAGACCGGCGTCGTCTACACCCTCGACCGCGAGACCGGCGAGTTTCTCTGGGCGCGGCCGACCGTCGCACAGAACGTCATCAGCGCCATCGACGGCGCCACCGGCGCGGTGACCGAGAACGCCGAGGTGGTGTTCAGGAGCGAGGGCCAGGAAGTGATGGCGTGCCCCACCTGGCAGGGCGGCAAGGACTGGGAGGCGGGCGCCTACAGCCCGCTGACCAACCTGATGTACATGCCCCTCCGCCATACCTGCGGGCGGATGATGGCGACGGCCGGCGCCGGCTGGTACGAGATCACGGTGCGGACGGAGATCACGCCGGGTGAGGACGCTCTCGGCACCATCCAGGCCATCTCCGCCGAGACCGGCGAGACCGTCTGGACCCACGATCAGGCCGCGTTCACGATGTCGCTGGTGGCCACCGGCGGCGGCCTCGTCTTCGGCGGCGACGCCAACGGCCGCTTCAAAGCCCTCGACCACGAGACCGGCGACGTGCTGTGGGAGATCAACCTCGGCTCGCCGATCACCGGCTTCCCGATCACCTACGCGGCCGGCGGCCGGCAGTACGTCGCGGTGAGCACCGGCCGCTCCCTGAACACCAGCGGCCTCCGGCGGCTGACGCCGGATCTGCGCCCGAGCGACGGCAACACCCTGTTCGTCTTCGCGCTGCCAGACTAGTGTCCTGTATCTTAAATTGCTTCTCTGTAGATGTCGATTGTGGTACTGTCGCTCCCGGACCAAGGAGGGCCGTGGATGGCGAATCACCACACGCGACAGGTCCCGGCGTTGTCGGCCGGCCAACGGGATGAACTGCAGCGCTGGCTGCGCCGGAGTAAGACGTCGCAGGCGTTGGCGTCGCGCGCGCGGATTGTGCTGGCGTGCGCCGAGGGTGGGAGCGATCTTGCCGTGGCGCGCGACCTGGGTACGACGCGCGAGACCGTCGGCAAATGGCGGCGCCGTTTCGTGCAGACCGGCTGCGACGGGTTGTTGGACGCGCCGCGGCCCGGCACACCGCGGCGCATCGGGGATGAAGACGTTGAGCGGGTGGTAGTGCAGACGCTGGAAGCGCTGCCGGCGGCGGCGACGCATTGGAGCACCCGGGCGATGGCTCAGGCCTGCGGCCTCAGCGCGGCGACGGTGAGCCGCATCTGGCGGGCGTTCGGTTTGAAGCCGCATCGGACCGAGACCTTCAAGCTGTCGAAGGACCCGCTGTTTGTGGAGAAAATCCGTGACATCGTCGGGCTGTATCTGCATCCGCCCGAGCGCGCGGTCGTGCTGTGTGTCGACGAAAAGGCACAGATTCAGGCGCTGGACCGCACGCAGCCGGTGCTGCCGCTACGGCCCGGCGTACCGGAGCGGCGCACGCATGACTACCGGCGCCACGGCACCACGTCGCTGTTCGCCGCGCTGAACGTCGCGACCGGGAAGGTGATCGGGAAGTGCTACCGCCGGCACCGGGCGGTGGAATTTCGCCGATTTCTGGCGGTCATTGACGCGGCGGTGCCGGCTGAGTTCGACATCCATCTCGTCCTGGACAACTACGGCACGCACAAGACGGCCATGATTCACGAGTGGTTGCTCCGCCGTCAGCGGTTCCACCTGCACTTCACGCCGACGAGCGCCTCCTGGCTCAACCAGGTCGAGCGGTGGTTCGCCGCACTCACCGAGCGGCAGATCCGGCGCGGCACCCACCGGAGCACGACGGAGTTGGAACGGGCGATCGAGTCGTATCTGGCGGACTGCAACGAGCAGCCCGCGCCGTTCATCTGGACCAAGACGGCCGATCAAATCCTGGCGTCGCTCAAGCGCTACTGCGAACGTATTTTAGACACAGGACACTAGTGGCCCGGGCCGCGGAACGAGGAGGCGGGCCGAATCCGAGGGCGGGACCGACGCTCTCAGGGGTCGCGACGGTCGGGACCGTCGTAGAGCCAGGGGCGGAGACGCCGATCCCGCTCCCTCATCGCCTCGGCGCGGTCGCGATGATCGAGCTGTTCGTTCAGCGTCGTGTCCACCCCCTGAAGCAGGCTCATGCGCCGCCTCGAGTCGATCTCGAAGGGGATGGGCGCCATGCCGGGACGCTCGATCACCTGCCTCGCGAGGTCGGCCGTCATCTCGATCTGGGGATTCTCCCTGACCCGATCAGCGAGCGTGGCCACCACCGGCTCGTCCAGGGTCACCGGGAGGAGACCGAAGTCGAAGCAGTCGTCATGGAACACGGGACCGAAGCTCGGTGCGATGACGACGCGCAGCCCGCACTGCAGGAGCCGGATGACCGCGAACGCCTGCTGGCTGCCCTGGCCGAAGTTCCGTCCGGCGATCAGGATCGAGGCGTCACGATACGGCGCCTGATTGAGGACGAAGTCCGGGTCCTCGGTGCCGTCGGGTCGGTACCGGAAGCCGTGGAAGGCATGCTGGCCGGTCCAGGAGCCGTCGTGGGGGTGGCCCTCGAGATGCACGTTGCCCGGGTCGAGGTGAACGGCGTGCAGATCCTCGAGATCGGCCCCGACCGGGGCGATGAGCTCGCTCTCGAGATCGGGCTGCCGGAAGGGCGCCGCGATACCGGTATGCCGCACGAACTGGGGCATGGGTTGCAGCACGGCCGTCGAGTGCCTCAGGGCTGTGGGTCGCCCGACCGGTAGATCCAGGGGCGCTCCTGCTCGTCGCGTTCCCGCATGGTCCGGGCCGCCGGGAGGTGAGGCTCGATCTCCTCGAGGTCGTGCAAGCCGTTCAGCAGCTTGTTCCGCACTCGGGGGTCGGTGTCGAACGGAATCGGGTCGCGTCCCGGCATCTCGATCAGCTGCCGCTCCAGATCCACCCTCATCCTGACGCCGTGGTGCGACTCGACCCACTCCACGATCTCGTTCAGCGTCTCGCGGGGCAGCTCGACCGTCAGCACCCCGTACTGCACCGCGTTGGTCAGGAAGATCGGCCCGAAGCTCTCCCCGATGTAGACCCTGACGCCCCAGGCCGCGAGCGGCCGGGTGACCCCGGTAGTCCGCGAGCTGCCGGTGGCGTAGTTCTTGCCGACGATCATGATCGAGGCGGTCCGGTACGCTTCCTGATGGAAGACGAAGTCCCGCTTCCGCGATCCGTCCGCGTTGTAGCGGATGTTCGCGAACGCCGTGGCGCCCGGGTTCGATCCAGGGCCGCCGCGGGCCGTGTCCAGCCCGTCGGTCAGGTTGGTCAGGGCCGGAGCGATCACGTCGGTGCTCACGTTGTCGAACATGAAGGGCGCCGCCAGGCCCTCGTGCGCGTCGAAGGTCTGCCCGCCACGCTGGATCTGCTGTCCCATGCTTCGAGCCCTCTCTACAGGAAGGTGCGCACGTCGGCGACGCTGCCGGCGATGGCCGAGGCGGCGACGGTCGTGCTGCTCGCCAGGATGGTGTTCGTGTCCCGTCCCTGCCGGCCGATGTAGTTGCGGTTCGAGTTCGAGATGCACCGGTGCCCCGGCTCGACGTAGTCGCCATTCGACCCGTAGCACTTCGAGCAGCCGGACTCGCGCCACTCGAATCCCGCATCCTTGAAGATGCGGTCCAGGCCCTCGGCCTCGGCCTGGGCCTTGACCGCGTTCGACCCCGGAACGACCCAGGCCGAGCTGATGGTCGAGGCGACGCGACGTCCCTCGACGATGGCCGCCGCCGCGCGCAGGTCGCTGATGCGGCTCTCGACGCACGACCCGATGAACACCTCGTCGACCGGCGTCCCCAGGATCGGCTCACCCGGCGTGAGGCGGCTGTACTCGATCGCCTGCCGGTAGTTGTCCCGCTTGCTCGCGGGAGCCTGGTCGGGGTCCGGAATCCGTTCGCCGATCCCGATCGCGTGCTCCGGGTTGATCCCCCAGGTGACCTGCGGCTCGACCCCGGTCATGTCGATCGTCTCTTCCCGGTCGAACACCGCGTCGTCGTCGGTCGCGAGCGTGCGCCAGAACGCGACCGCCTGATCCCAGTAGCGTTCCGAGGGGGCGAACTCGCGGCCGGCGAGATACTCGAAGGTGGTGTCGTCGGGACTGACCATGCCCGTCGGCGAGGCCATCTCCACCGCGAGATTGCAGACGGAGAAGCGGGCCTCCTGCGACAGGGCCCGCACGACCGGACCCGCATACTCCACCGCATAGCCGGTGCCCGAGTCCGTGCCGAGCCGGGCAATGGTGCGGAGGATGACGTCCTTCGCCCGGACCCCCGGACCCAGGGTGCCCACGACGGTCACGCGCATGGTCCTGGGACGCCGCCGGATGACCGTGCCGGTACGCAGGATGTTGTCCGAGCTCTCGCCGCCCCACGAGATCAGGCCCATCGCGCCGTGCGTGCAGGTGTGGCTGTCACCCGCGCAGAGCACCATGCCGGGCTGGCTCAGCCCGGTCTCGGGGCCGACGATGTGCATGATCCCGTATCGCGGATCGAACTGGCCGAAGGCCTTGGTGAAACCCAGCTCCCGCATCTCCTCGCCGAGCTGCTCATACGGCTGCCAGCCCCATCCCAGCGAAGGGTCGTCGTACCGGTCCGGTGAGGTGGAGACCGTATGGTCCGGCACGCTGTAGAAGATCTCCGGATTCCGGAGCTCGACACCGTCCCGGACCAATCGCATGACCTGGGTGGGACTGCCGCCGATGCAGCGGTCCACCTGCAGCAGGTCGGTCTCGCCGCCGAGGTTCGTGACGACGTGCGCGTCCCAGATCTTGTCGAACATGGCCCCGCGACGACCCTGCGACTGGAATCGCGCGAACAGCGACCTGGGGTAGGCCGATACGAACAGGCCGGCGCCGACCGTCGTCCTGATAAAGTCGCGTCTCTTCATGCTGCCTCCGTTGCGGAGCTCAAGAAATAGCGAGCCTGACAAGGCCGATGATACCGGAATCCCTCCGGCTCCGCTTGCTCGTCAACTGCCTCCCGGACTCGGGAGTGACCGACCACTTTCGAGGGGCGGACGGTGAACATCGAGGGGCGCCGTGGCTCGTGGACCACGTGGCGCCACCCACGACACGTGCGAGCACGACCCCCGTCCCGGAGGCCGGCGACGTCCTCATGTGTCCATCGTGCGCGATAGCTGCGGCGTTGCAAGGCCCCGGTACCGGAAACCCCGTATGCGCCCTGCGGTTGTTCCCGCGATTCCAGCGGTATACCATCGTCGACAATCGCCGGCGCAGAACCTGGGGCACGTACCCCGAGCCAAGGAGTGCAGCGTGAGCCTGTCGACCAACCGGCACGGCTTGATGTGGATTCCGCTCGTGTCGCTGCTGTGCGTTCTCGACGCACCGGCGGCTGCGGTTGCCCAGGAGGGTTCGGCCGGCGACCCGTCGCAATGGGTCATGAAGGCGCGGGCACGCCAAGGCGCCCGCGCCGTCACTTAGGCGCCTCGCGGGGAGGCGCGGGAGGTGCCCACATGATAGGTCGACGTCGGTTCAACACTCTGCTCGCGGGGACGGCCGGCTGGGTTACCGCTGGCCCGCTCGGCCCGGCCGCCGCGCAGTCGCAGTCGCGCGGCGCCATCTATGCCAGCGTGGACGCCCGGCTCTACCGGATTCGCGTCGACGGCGATTCCCTGGTCCGGGAACCCCGCCCGGTGATCCTTCCCGCGCAGGTGCAGGAGGCGTGGCAGCATCCGTCGGGCCGGTACTTCTACATTGCCAGCAGCGACCAGCGCACGTCGACCGCCCGCGTGCGGCATCACTATCTGAACGCGTTCCAGGTGGATTCGTCGGGAGATCTCCAACCGTTCGGCGGGGCGGTAGAGCTGCCGCACCGGCCGATCTACATCACCGTCGACCAGCGCGGCGAGTACCTGCTGTCGGCATACAGCTTTCCGAGCTCCCTGTCGGCGCACCGGCTCAACGCCGACGGGTCGATCGGCGACCTGGTAGAGCAGCGGGCGAGCCTGGACGCGGGTTTCTATGCGCACGCCGTGTACGTCATGCCCTCGAACCGCGCGGTCCTGCTGCCGACGCGCGGCAACGAGCCGGAGCCCGGCGTCCACACGGAGGATCCGGGCGGCCTCTACCTGTACGGCTTCGAGAACGGCCAGTTGACCAACAAGCAGACGGTGGCGCCCAACCGGGGACTGGCGTACCGCGCGCGGCACGCCGACTTCCATCCGTCGGGCCGCTGGGTCTACGTCGATCTGGAAACCCAGAACCTGCTGCACACCTACGCCATCCGAGCGGACGACACGCTTTCGGAGGAGCCCTTGTTCGTCAGCACGACGCTGGCCGCGCCGGAGGCCTATCGCGGCGGGCAGACAACGTCGTCGATCCGCATGCATCCGACCAACGGCCGGACCCTGTACGTGGCGAACCGGGGCCGCGGAACGGAGATCTTTCAGGGCGAGCCGGTGTCGAACGGCACCGAAAACACCATTTCGGTGTTCTCCGTCGATTCCGGTACCGGCGAGCCGACCCTGGTGCAGACCATCGACACCCACACCATTGCCGTCAGGACGATGGCGTTTCAACCGGGCGGCCGGTCGATGGTTGCCGCGAGCACGGACCCGGGACAAGTCCGCGCCCAGGGGCGTCTGGTGACCGTGCCGGCCGCGCTGACGCTGTACGACATCGAAGCGGACGGCCGGCTGGCGTTCAGGTCCACCCTTCCGGTCGACACGCGGGGCGAGACGATGTTCTGGTGCGGAGTCGTCCGCTATTGAGATGGAGCCCCGGCATGGGGCTGACCCGCTCTTCTGACGTCGGCCGGCCCCGGCGGTCTGCGGACCGGGTCTCACTAGACCCGGCCCGCCCCGCCGAGGCGGTACACCCGGCCCCGGTTGCCGTCTACCCGGAGCTGGTCGGCCGGGGCGATTCGACGCATCGCGTCCGGCACGTTGACCACCGCGGGGAGGCCGAACTCGCGGGCCACCACGGCGCCGTGCGACAGATAGCCGCCGGTCTCCATCACGACCGCCGACGCGCGCAGGAACAACGGGGTCCAGCCGGGGTCGGTCGACGGCGCCACCAGCACGTCGCCGCGCGCCATCCCGGCCCCGTCGTGCGGATTGCGCAGCACGCAGGCGGGCCCGGTCGCGATTCCCGGCGCGGCGGCCACCCCCTGCCACTCCGCGCCGGGCGCGGCGTCGGGGGGCATCGCGGGCAACGGTGAAGGCGCGGGCGCCGAGCCCTCGTCGTAGCCGTCGATGACACCCGGCAGGTCGAGCGCCTGCTGAGCGGCGAACCGGGCCGCGCGGTCCTCCGCGAGGCGGGCGGCGCCGCCGCCGTCCCACGATCCGTCCAGAAACGCCTCGACCTCCGCCAGCCCGAGATGGAAGACGTCATCGGCACGGGGGAGGCAGCCCGCCTTGCGGAGCCGGCGGCCGATCTCGAGACAGATCCGACGCAGGAGGTCGACGTCTGCCGCCGACCCGGACTTCGCGTTCTCGCGGAGGGCGGCGCCGAGGCGCGTCCGCGCGAGCAGCCAGCGCACGAGCGGGCGGACGTGGAAGGGCGCCTCGGCCAGTCCCGCTTCGGCGTCGTCTCGCCGCTGCCGGGCCCGGCCCCGCGAGTCCGGCGCCTCGGGATGTCCGGCATGAAAGCGGATCTGATCGAGCAGATAGGACGGGTCCTCCCACCAGCGACGGCTGGCGAACTCCATCTCGAAGACGGCGCGATGTCCGTAGCGGTCCAGGTATCGTTCGAGCGCCCGGCGAAACGGCGAGCCGGCGGGCAGCGTGCGGCGCCAGGCGAACGGATCGCCCGTCTCGCGCAGGACGTCGAGTGCCCGCGGCTCCGCCCGGGCCAGCCGGCCGAGATCCTGCAGATCGAGCCCATGCTCGGCGCTGGCGACGTTGCCCGACGCGGCAAGGAGCCGTCCGATCAGGGTCTGGCGCCGATCGCCGGTCGCCCACTCGAGCAGGTCCTGCATCAGCGTCATCCAGGCGCCGTAGTAGGTGGCGGCGAGCTGCAGCAGGGGCTGGTAGTCGATGCCCCGGTCCTGCTGTTCACGGAACGCAGCCAACAGCGCGGGGTTGTCCAGCGTGGACAGGTCGCGGTCCCGGCCGGCCCGGGCCGCGTCTATGATGCTCTCGATTCTGCGCGGCGCCGTGCGGTGGAGCCGCCACAACCGGCCCAGAAGCCGGAGCCTCCGGCGGGCCCGTCCCCAGCCCGCCCGGCCGCGCATCGGACTGCCCGCCGGCACGCGAATCTCGCGCTGAAACCCGCCCATCTGGCGGTTGGTTTCCGCGGGGAGGATGCCGAGCGCGTCGTACAGGCCCCACTGCAGGCTGTCGAGGTCGAAGTAGGGTCTCCCCCCGAACCGTCGCAGCACCTCCATTCCGGCGGGAAGCGGGTAGCGCACCGCCGCGAGCGACGCGTAGACGATCGGCTGGGCGGCGGCGTCGATGAACGACCAGGTCATGGTGGTGACCGGCCGGGGAAACGAGTCGCGCACGTTGGCGTCGGACCAGGTGGTCGCACCGGCCGGCACGCCCGGGAAGGTCCAGCGGGGCAGCACGGTCACCGGACGCGATTGCAGCAACCAGAATCGAGCGCCGTCCCAGGCCCACTCGACGTCCTGCGGCCGGTCGCCGTCGCCAACCGCCCAGTGCACGCGCCGGACCAGCTGCGCGAGGGCGGCCACCCGGGCCGGGTCCAGCACCGCGCCGCCGCCGATGGCGTCGGTGCGGCGGACCCGCGGACCGGGTCCCGGCCACTCCACGACGTACTGCTGTGGATCGACCGCGCCGCTGACGACCGCGTCACCCCACCCCGCCGCCAAGTTGATCGTCACGACCCCGCGGCGCCCGGTGACGGGGTCGCAGGAGAAGGCGACGCCGGCCGCCTCGGCGCGGACCATCTCGCAGACGACCACCGCGCAAGGCGTGTCGGCGTCGGCGACCCTGAAGCGCCGGCGATAGGCGAGGGCGTGCGGGCTCCAGAGCGAGGCGTAGCAACGGACCACCGCGGCGCAGATCGCGTCGATTCCCACGACGTCCAGCGTGCTGTCGTGGATGCCGGCGAAGGCGGTGCCCGCCGCGTCTTCCGCTACCGCGCTGGAACGCACGGCCACCGCGCGGTCCGCCAGCCCCGCGTCGTAGAGGAACCGCACCAAGTCCCGCTGGATGTTCTCCGGCAATCGCTCCGCCGTCAGCGCGGCCCGCAGCGCGTCGAGGCGTCGCCGGACATCGTCGTCGGTGGTCTGCTCGGCCGATACGTGTCCCAGATCGGCGATCGCCTCGGCTACCGGTCGACGGCCGCACAACGTCCGGTACACCCCGGCCGGCACCATACCGCCGCGCGGCACCCGGAACCCGTAGCGCACCAGCCGGCTCAGATGCCAGCCCTTGCCGCCGACCGCCTCCACGCCAGCGCGAAACGCGGCCGACCAGTCGAGGACGCCGGGAGTCGGCTCCGTGGTGGGCGGGGTGGACGCCGGCGATTCTGCGAGCGTCCGGGGGCGCTGTGACGTGCCTGACTTGTCGATTGCGGGCATCATGCCCTGGTAGCGTGGACGGGGAAGCGCGTCTCGGCGTGGCGGCGTCGGCTCGGAGAATCCTATCAGTTGAGGGTGCCCCGCCGGCAGACCATTCTGGTGCGGCGCCGCACTCGACCCGGACGGCATCCCGGCGTGGTTCTGGCGGCCCCGGGGCGGACGCGCCGTCCGCCCCGGGGCGGCGAGCGGAATCCCGGCCGTCGAGACATCCCTGGGCTCCAACGGACATCGGGTCGGCGGGTCGTGCGGATCGTGTTTCGGCGCGCATGGTGCTCGCGTTCCCTGTGTAGGGTCGGCCAAGATCAGCCATGCTCCCTTCGTTGTCCACGCCGGTTTGTGCCGCGGAACTCCCTGGCCCAGGACCTGCTTGATGACCAGAATCCCAATCGCACGCGATCCCGCCGCGGCGGTCGGATGCCTGGCCAGGGGGCCGGTTCGATTCTCCTTGACTGGGAGGCGCGAAGACGAGAGATTGTTGGCCTCGCTCGCCTTGTCTCGGCAGCGCCCGCCGGCAGCGGTGCCGGCCCGCCGGGCGCTCGTCAGCCGCTCGCCCTTCCTCCAGTCGCCATGCCGTCGATCAGACTGGCGAACCGGATGAAGGGCTGAAGAACGGCCTGAGGCGGCGCCCGCCGGCGACTGCATCGAGTAGTTCGACGCACACGGCGCCGGTCGGACCCTCTGTGGGCCGGCGCCGGAACAGGACGGTTGGGCGGCCGGAAACGGCCGGCTGAGGTAGCAGTCTGCCCGCGAACTGCCGTGGAAGGGCACTCGATCCGGCCACTGGACGGTCCGGGTCGAATCAGTACTTGGGCAGGGTGGGGTCTATCCGGTCGATCCAGGCGAGAATGCCGCCCGCGAGGTTGCGCGCCCCGGCATAGCCGGCCTCGTGCAGCAGGCGCACCGCCTTGCCGCTGCGGACGCCGGACTTGCAGTGGACGATGATGTCGTCGCGCCCTTCGAGCTCGGAGAGCCGGGACGGGAGCTCGCCCAGGGGAATGAGCACAGACCCGGGAATGCGGCAGATCTCGAACTCGCGCGTCTCCCGGACGTCGAGCAGGAGGAACGGGTCGTCACGGTCGAGCCGCGCCTTCAGCTCCTCGACGGTCGCCGCACCATCCGCCACGGGGTCCGCCACGGCCGTCGCCGCGGGGGCCTCTGCCGCCGGGGCCACCCCGCAGAACTGCTCGTAGTCGATCAGCTCGGTCACCGTCGGGTGGTCCCCACAGACGGGACACTCGGGGTCGCGGCGCACCTTCAACTCGCGGAACCGCATCTTCAGCGCATCGAAGAGGAGGAACCGCCCCACGAGCGGATCGCCGGCCCCCAGAATGAGCTTGACGGCCTCGGTGGCCTGCAACGTCCCGACGACGCCCGGCAGGATGCCCAGCACCCCGCCCTCGGCGCAGCTCGGCACGAGCCCCGGCGGTGGCGGCTCGGGGAACATGCACCGGTAGCACGGACCGTCCGGCGCCGCGAACACGGACGCCTGTCCTTCGAACCGGAAGATGCTGCCGTACACGTTCGGCTTGCCGGAGAGGACGCACGCGTCGTTGACGAGATAGCGCGTGGGAAAGTTGTCGGTGCCGTCGACCACGAAGTCGTAGTCGGCGAACAGGGCCAGGGCGTTGTGCGACGACAGGGCCAGCTCGTGGGTGACGACCTCGACCTCGGGGTTGAGCGCATTCAACCTCGATTTGGCGGAGGCCAGCTTGGACCGGCCCACGTCGGGGGTGCCGTGGATGATCTGCCGCTGCAGATTGCTGTAGTCGACCTCGTCGAAATCGACGATCCCGAGGGTGCCGACACCGGCCGCGGCCAGGTACAGGGCGACCGGCGAGCCGAGACCGCCGGCGCCGATGCACAGCGCTCGCGCCGCCTTCAGCTTCTGCTGCCCGTCCATGCCGACTTCCGGCATGATGAGGTGCCGGCTGTAGCGGGCGACCTCTTCGTTGGTCAACGCCGGCAAGCTCGCTGCCTGGATCACGACGCCCTCCCGCCAGCTACCGACGGAATGATGCTCACGGTGTCGTCCGGGGTCACCGGAGTCCGCTCCTTGTCGAGATACCGGATGTCGTCGTCGTTCACGTAGATGTTGACGAAGCTCCGCAGCGTCCCGTCGGCGGTATACAGATGCTGGCGCAGGCCTGTGTATTGCGCAGCCATGTTGGACAGCAGTTCGCCGACCGTCTGCCCGTCCGCCTCGACGACGTCCTGTTTGTCGGTGTAGGTACGCAGTGGTGTGGGAATCAGGATCTTTGTGGCCATGGTGTCTCGTTGCGCTCGGTTCATTCTATCCGCCGGTTTCCGGGTTCTCGATGACGACCGCTTCCTCGTCGAACCGCGACCGATCGTCGCGCAGCCGCCACGACGTCAGGGAACCGGCCTCGCGGTTCGCGACCGCCACGATGACGTAGTCGAACGCCGGCCAGGCGTGGTCGAGGTCGACCTGCGACGGCCGTGACGGGCCGTCGGGATGCGAGTGGTAGAACCCGAGCAACTCCCCTCCCCGTTCGGCCGCCCGGCGCTCGGCCGCCTGGTAATCGACCGGCCGCACCAGAAACCGCCGGCGCGGGCCTTCGACGGTGGCATTCGGCAAGGCGAGCGCCTCGGTGACCACCCGGTCACGCCCGATCAGGGCGCCGCAGCATTCGTGCGGATACGCCTCCCGGCCATGCCGGCGAATACCGGCGTCGACCGCAACCCGAATAACCAGCATGAGCAGTCCGGAAATCGTCGCCCCCACCAACCCTGCCGGGAGCCTGCACCGTTCTACCGCGCAGACTCCTGGTCGGAATCGGTGACGTAGCCCTTCTCGCGCCACGCCAGGGTGCCGCCGGTGATGCTGCGCACGTTGCGATAACCGAGCGACTTCAGAAACAGCAGGCCGGACAGCGAGGCATTGCCGCGCTGGCATACGCTCAGCACCGGCGCGTCGAGGTCGCGGGGCAACACCGCGAGATAGTCGGCATTCTCGCCCAGCTCGGGCAGCGGGATGTTGATGGCGCCCGGAATGTGCGCCTCGTCGTACTGGTTGGCCGGACGCACGTCCAGGACGAACGGTTTCTCCCGCTGCCATTCCTCATGCGCAGCGTCGACGTCGACGGTCAGTTCCGGATTGCCCCGTACGTTTTCCCGCATCCGCTCGAGCAACGGATTGCGCCCCGCGCCGTTGCCCGCCTGCGCCTGCGGCGCCAGGGCCGGCAGGTGCTTCACGACCGAGGACGCGTACTTGAAGGCGCTGTCGGGAAAGATGACGACCACGACGTTGCCCGGTTCGTCGGGAATCGTCGCGAACGCGCCGGCCAGCGCCATCGCGGAGCTGGGTCCGGCCGTGATGCTCTCTTCGCGGTTCAGCCGGAGACACAGCTCGAACGCCTGCTGATTCGCGACCTCGACCTGCCGATCGTACCCCTCGGGACGATAGAGCTGCGTCTGCTGCAACTGCCGCAGGCTGCGCACCCCCGGGATGTCGTGTCCCTCGTTCGGATAGACGCCGACGACCTGCAGGTCGGGGCGCTGTTCCTTCAGAAACCGGCCGGTGCCGGTGATGGTGCCGCACGTGCCCAACCCGGCCACGAAATGGGTGACCGCGCCCTTGGTCTGACGCCAGATCTCGGGTCCCGTGGTCTTGTAGTGCGCATCGGGGTTGGCCTCGTTCACATACTGGTTCAGCATGTGAAAGTCCGGCCGGCCGCCGATCTCCGCCGCCTTGGCGATCGCCCCTTCCGGTGCGCCCGGCGCGGGACACAGCGTATCCTGCAGCTCGAGCACCTCGGCCCCGAAGAACCGCAACATCGTGCGTTTCTCGAGGGGGATCTCGCTCGACAGCGGCGTGGTCAGCGAATAACCCTTGGCGTTCGCGATCATCGCCAGCGCCATGCCGGTGTTCCCCGACGTCGGCTCGACCAGCTTCTGGCCCGGCTGCACGGTTCGGCGCGCCTCCCCGTCGGCGACGAGGTTGGCGGCGACGCGATCCTTGATGGCGCCGAAGGGGTTGTACCACTCGAGCTTGGCGTAGACTTGCGTCTGCTTGAACGGGGTCACCCGATTCAACCGCACGAGCGGTGTAGGATTGTCGGCGTTGCACTGGAGACCGAGAATCGAGTCATAGACCCGAAGCGCATGCTCGTTCATGACCGTGGCCCAAATTCGCGCCGAACTCGTGACTGCCTCGCACCCCGCGTCCGCGTCACACCCCGCGACGGCGAGCGCCAACCGCCGAACTCGCAACCGTACATGTTAATTCGGCTTCGCCCGCGCTTCAAGGGGAGGAGGCGTACCCGGCGCGGCGGCCCCCGCGGCCGGTTACACTGTCGCGATCGCGCCGCCCGTCCCCCGCGCCCCTGCCGTTGGGCGCCCGACACCCGCACACCATGCAGATCGACCCCTTCGAGCTCGAACGCTGGCAGTCGCTCCACGAGCACCACACCGGGATCAACCTGACGGAGAGCGGAGCGCACCCGCTGTCGGTGCAGGAACTCGTCGCCGGCCGCGATCTCGACGCGCTGCTCGGTCAGGCCCTGGAGTACACGCAGAGCAACGGCACCGTCCTGCTGCGTGAACGGGTCGCGGCGCTCTACGACCAGGCGTCGGCCGCCAACGTCCTCATCACCAACGGCGGCTCCGAGGCAAACCTCGTCGCCTGCTGGCACCTGATCGAGCCGGGCGACGAAGCGGTCGTCATCCGTCCCACCTACATGCAGATTCCGGGGCTGATCCGGTCGTTCGGGGCAACCGTCCGAGACGTGTGGCTCGAACCCGAGCCGACACGATGGCGTCTGAACCTGGACGCGGTGCGGCAGGCGGTCAGCCCCCGCACCCGGTTCATCTCCGTCTGCAACCCGAACAACCCGACCGGAGCGCGCCTGGACGAGTCGGAGGTCACCCGACTGTGCGAGATCGCGGCCGGGGAGGGGTGCTGGCTGCTCGCCGATGAAATCTACCGCGGGTGCGAGCTCGACGGCCGCGACACACCGTCGGTGTGGGGCCGTTGCGACCGGGTCGTCGTGACCGGCGGGCTCTCGAAGACGTACGGTCTGCCGGGTCTGCGGATCGGATGGCTGGCCGGACCGGCCGACCTGATCGAAGCGCTGTGGGGACGTCACGACTACACGACGATCGCACCCGGCGCGGTCAACGACCTGCTGGCGCGACTGGCTCTCGAGCCCCGGCGCCGCGACGACCTGATCGCGCGCACCCGGCGCATTCTTCGCGAGAACCAGGCCACGCTGGCAGAGTGGGTGGCCCGCCACCCGACGGTGCGCCAGATCCCGCCGGAAGCCGGGGGCGTGACCCTGATACGCTATTCGGGAACCCGGCCGTCGGCCGAGTTGGTCGAACGGCTGCGGGCGGACCACGGCGTGCTGGTCGTGCCCGGTTCCCATTTCGGCCTGGAAAACCATCTCAGAATCGGCATCGGCGGCGAACCGGCGCCGTTGCGAGCCGGGCTCGAGAGGCTCGGACGGGTGCTCGAAACGAACCGGTGACCCCCCCGGACCACCAGACGAATCGCGGAGACCGCGGGAGCGGCCGCCCGGGGGAGCGCGCCGCGCCGCCGCAGACCTGTCGGAAGACTGGACGACCCATGACCGAGAACGTTGCGAATACCGACCCGACGACCGGAGGCCCGCTGGCGGGGTTCACGGTCCTGGACCTCACGCGGGTGCTCTCGGGCCCCTACTGCACGATGATGCTCGGCGACATGGGGGCCCGGGTCATCAAGGTGGAGCAGCCGGGCAGGGGGGACGACACGCGCGGCTGGGGCCCCCCGTTTCAGAACGGCGAGAGCTCCTACTTCCTGAGCGTCAATCGCAACAAGGAGAGCGTCACCCTCAACTTCAAGCATCCCGAGGGCCGGCAGGTGCTCGACAGGCTGATTGCCGGGGCCGACGTACTGGTCGAGAACTTCCGCCCCGGCACCCTCGAGCGCCAGGGGCTCGGCTATGACGCCGTGTCGGCCGCCCATCCGAAGCTGGTCTACTGCTCCATCTCCGGCTTCGGCCAGACCGGACCGCGGCGCGCCGAGCCGGGCTACGACGCGGTGATGCAGGGAGAAGGCGGCCTCATGAGCATCACCGGGCCACCGGCCGGCACCCCGTATCGACTCGGGGTCGCCATTGCCGACATCGCCTCCGGCATGTTCGCGGCTTTCGGCGTCGCCATGGGGCTGCTCGCACGCGAGCGCACCGGCCGGGGACAGTTCATCGACGTGGGCATGCTGGACTCGGTCGCGGCCCTCCTGACCTACCAGGCCGGCATCTGTTTCGCGACCGGTCAGGCTCCGCCCCGGCTGGGCAATCAGCACCCGACGATCGTGCCCTACGAGACGCTCCCCGCGTCGGACGGCGACTTCGTGGTGGCGGCGGGCAACGACTCGCTCTTCGCCAGGTTCTGCGACGTCATCGGGGCGCCGGGGCTGGCCGAGGACCCCCGCTTCGCCGCGAACCAGGGCCGGGTCGAGAACCAGGACGCGCTGCGCCCCCTGCTCGCCGAACGGCTGCGCACACAGCCCCGGCGCCACTGGCTCGACGGTCTGAAACAGGCCGGCGTACCGTGCGGCGGCGTCCGCGATCTGGCCGAGGTGCTGTCCGACCCGCAGCTCCAGGAGCGCATGATGGTGCTCCCGATGACCCACCCCAACGCCGGGCCGATACAGGTCCTCGGGGTGCCCGTCAAGATGGCCGGCACCCCCGGCAGCGTGCGCACTCCCGCCCCGGTGCTCGGGCAGCATACCCGCGCGGTGCTCGGCGACCTCGGCTACGGCGCGGATCGAATCGCCGCGATGGAGCAGTCCGGGGTGATCTGAATCACGTCCCCCGGCCCCGCGGGTCTCACCGCTCCACGAACACCCGAATCGCGTCGAGGAGAAACTCGAAGACGTGATGCTCGGTCAGGGCGTCGATCTCGAGATCGGCGCAGAGGGGCCGTTCGGTGGTCAGGACGCGCTGGCCGCGGACGTGATTCACCGTGGTCATGATGGTCACGGCGTCTCCCGTCGCGTCGACCGCGATGTCGATGAAGTCCTCCCGGCGCTGGTCGGACACGAGCCGCACCGCCCCGGCCGGCGTCGACAGGCGGTAGTGAAAACCCTCGGCCCGCAGCACCAGGACGAATTGCCGCGCCAGCGGGGAGGCGACGTCCTCGATGAAGCGCCGGCCCTCCTCGCCGTCGACGACGGCCCGGGCACGGCGCACCTCCGCGTCATTCCGGGTGCGCTCGATCGTCTGGCGCACCCGCTGGCGCACCTCCGCGATCTCAAGCATGATCGTCGGGGCGCGGTTCGGCGCCGATTTCGTAGATGCGGACCAGCTCCACGAGCTTGTATCCGCGGGTCTGATAGGGCGGCACGATTCGTTCGGTCCTCAGGTATTGCAGCATGGCCTCGTCGGCATAGTCGGGCGGTCCGACCTCCTCGAGCCGGCCCAGGGCCTGTTCGAGATCGGTCACCGTCATCGCCGGCTCCGTGACGGTCCGGGTGATCGGCAACAGGCCCAGCACCTTGGTGCGATGCACCTTGTCACGGGTCCGAAAGCGGACGAACACCTCGTTGCTGACGAAGTTGTACTCGACGTCGGACCGGGACGACCGGGCGTCTTCGACCCGGATGAAAGTGACCTCGTCCAGCCCGCGAACAGCGTCGATCAGGGTCTGGGTGAACGCACCTTCGCCCGACCAGTCGGTCGTATCGAGATCCATGGTCAAGACTGCACACGGCCGCAGCCGGCCACCGATCCTATCAGCAGCGGCCGGTCTCGAACGAGCTTTCCCGCTTCCCGACCGGCCGGCCCTTGACGGTTTCGTTTCGCGGGAACACCATGCAGAATACCAGCTCGCGCCAAACGGGAGAGCGACGCCGGTCCACGCAGGATGCAGCGCCAGCCGCATGCGGCGTGATTTTCGCCATGGGCTCCGCGGCGGGGATTCCGACAAACGTCGGCCGCGGGCCGAGAGCCGATCCGTCAGCGTACGTATCAGCCGGGACTCCGATGCTCCCATCCGCCACCGTAGAGAACTATCTGAAGGCGCTGTACCAGGCGGAGACGGCCAGCGACGACCGGCGTCTCGTCCCGATGGGACAGCTGGCCACGGCGGTCGGGGTGGCCCCGGGCACCGCGACCACCATGGTCAAGGCGCTCGCCGAATCGGGACTGGTCGAATACGAACCGTATGCCGGGGTTCGGCTGACCCCGGCGGGGTCCAAGCTGGCGGCGCTGGTGCTGCGGCGGCATCGCCTGATCGAACAGTTTCTGGTCGAGATCATGGGCATGAGCTGGACCGACGTCCACGAAGACGCGGAGAAGCTCGAGCACGTGGTCTCCGACCGGTTGGTCGATCGCATGGACGCCATGCTCGGTCATCCGTCGGTCGATCCGCACGGCGATCCGATCCCGACCCCCGACGGCGCGATGGAGTCTCGCCGGTATGACTCGCTTCTCAAGTGTCCGCTCGGGACCCCGGTGACGGTCACCCGAATCGCCGACCAGGACGCCACGTTCCTGCGGTTCCTGGAAACGCAGGGACTGAAGCCGGGCCAATCGATCGAGGTCGAGGCCCGGGACCCCGTCGCGGACCGCGTCTGTCTCCGGACCAGCGCCGAACGCCGGGTCATCCTCGGGACCCAGGCGGCGGCGAAGGTGTTGATCGAGGTGGCCTAGGAACAGGGTTGGTTGGGCGGCAAGCGTCGTTGCCGGCGACGAGCGGGGCCGGCGTTACGCGCCGACCTCACCGTAGGTTGCGAACGACGACGGCGTTTCCCACAGCGTCACCCGCACGACGGGCAGGCCGGCGGCGGCGGCCGCGTCATGGATGAGTCGCGCGATCCGTTCGGCGGTCGGATTGGCGTCGATCACGCAGACCGGCTCCCCGAGCGACCGAAGCGCCTCGACCAGCGGATCGTCTCGCCGCAGGATCATCCTGTGATCCAGCTCTCGATCCACCCAGGCTTCGACGACCCGCTCGATGTCGGCGAAATCGCACACCATGTCGCGCTCGTCGAGCGACGCCGAGCGCACCTCGATCTCCGCCACCGCGTTGTGGCCGTGCGCATGCCGGCACGGTCCGGCATGGTCGAGCAGGCGATGCCCGTAGCAGAATTCAATGCGGGTAGCGGCCGAATAGGCCCGATCGGGCATTTCCGTCATCCACCTCCGGTGCTGGATCCGGATCGGGCCTGCGCCTCCAGCTCGGACAGCAACGCCTCGCGGTGATCGATCAGCCGCCGCCACGGGCGCCGGCCGCGCTCCGAATCGACGACGTACTCGCACAGAATCGGAAAGGCTATCGTCGAATCGCAGTAGGCGACCACCGCGTCCGGCAGCCGGCCGGGCTTGACCTTGCCCCAGCTCACCGCCTCGGACGGCGTCGCCCCCGACAGCCCCCCCCACACGACCTGATCGGTGGTGATCTGAATGAAGTAGTCGGTTCCCCCCTTGGGAATCCCGTAGATCTCCCACAACGTCGGCTGGCCCTGCAGGTAGAAGTTCTTGGGCGATCCCCCGCCCAGGATCAGGCAGCCGTTGGTGTTCCCGCCGAGAACGATGGCCGCCACTTCGTTGACGTCGCGCCCGGGGTCGAGGCGGCACCCGCCGCCCCGGAGCAGCTGGTGCGCCGCGAGGTTCATGCCGATCGAGCTGTCTCCCGGCGACGAGGTGTATACCGGCACCCCCGCCGCCGCCGCGCTGGCCAGCACGGAGTGCGCCTCGCACCCCGGCATCCGCGCCATCAGATCGCACCCGATCGCATGGTGCAGGGCGGCCGACGACACCGGACCGTCGAACGCGCGGCGAACGAGAAAGTCGCGCAGATACGCATCGGTCTCCAGCAGCACCTGAGCCGGAAACAGCACATCGTAGATCCGGATCACGCCATCGCCGTGCAGCTCGACGTCGTCCAGGAACGGCGAGCCGCGGTGCAACGTGAAGTTCAGGGCGTAGTGCAGGTCGTGGTACAGGTTCGCGCCGGTGCTGATCACGAAGTCGACCAGACCGCGTTCCATCAGCTCGATGACGCACCCGCCGAGCCCGGCCGGGGTCAGCGCCCCGGCGATGGTCAGACCGATCGTCGTGTCGTTGACGGGGTCCAGCATCTTGTCGGCGAACACATGACAGGCCTCGCGCAGGCGGCCGGCATTGAACGCCTGGAACCCCTCGTCGACGAGCCGCTGCAATCCGGCGCCGCCCCGGGGCCGGTAGTACCGGATCGGCTCTCCGGTGAGATGCCGGCTGGCCGCCGGGGATGCCGAGGGGGATGCAGGACGATGGGGCACGGGATATCTTCCGGGAATCGCGGCGTGCTCCGAAGGAGGACGGGGGTCAGGCCGGCTCGATCCAGTCGGGGCGGCGTCCCCCCAGCGCGGTCACGATGAGCGCCGCCCCGGTGGCGAGACCGGCGAGGCTGAATCCGTCGGTGAGCCAGCTCTCCCAGGGATAGTCGCCGGCGGCTATCGCGATTGCCGGCAGCAGCAGCACCAGACCGCTCGCGAACGCGGCAGAACGGCTCAGCGCCAGCCGCAGCACGCTTCCCCGGAGGCGGCGGACTCGGACCGCCCAGGGCCAGGGTTGCCCCGTTCCGGTGCGACGCGGGGCTCTCATCACCCCTCCTCGACCCCCTTCGCCCCGGGAAGCATGTTCATCCGGTCAGCGCGACCGGCTCTTGCCGCGGCTCCGGGACGAACCCTTGTTGAACCGTTCCGCAGGCCCGTTCCCGTCGCGGCCACGCGCCGGCTTCGACTCGTTGTTGCCGAATCCGGACCGGGCGAACTGGCCGGGATGGCCTTCCGCCTTGTTGCCGTTCGGCTCGGCACCGGGCCGCCCGCCGTTACGGCGCTTGCGCGACGGTTTCCCTCGATCGACGTTGCCCTCTCGCCCCGTGTGCTCCCGAATCGTGAACACCGGCACCGGCCGGGACGCGGCGACCGCGGCGGCCCGCCCGAGCGTGGCCCGGATCAGCGGGCGTCGCACCGAATCGACGTGCCCGTTCCGGGGGGGGCGGCTCACCACCGGCATGGGCATGTCCGACGGCGCGGCATCCACCGGCGGCTTCACCGCGGCCGACGCCGCGATCAGCGCTCCGTCGGCGGACGCGGCCGGCGCCGCGATCAGCGCCCCGTCGGCACCCGCGTTCGAGAGGGCCGCCACCAATCGGGTCTGCCGGCGCGGCGGGACCCGGGCCGCCTTGTAGGGGTGCTCGGTGTCGCACGTCGTACATCGGGTCAACTTGATGTCGTTGCCAACGAGAGCCACGACGGCATGATTGGTCACTCGGCGCTCGCGTGGACAATAGTCGTCCAGGACGTCACCCAAGCGCACGCGGCGCTGTTCCATGAATTCCTCTCAGGTTGGTACAGTTGGTGGGATGTTCGGCAGTCGCTCGAACTGTTACCGGACTGTTACGAACGGCAATGGGGGGATTGCCCCGGTTGCATGCTCCCGGTCTTCTCGGTCCCGGCGGTCATCGACGAGGCGACGCTGCGGCGCCGAAGCCGCACCGAGCCCTGTCCCGGTACACCGGACCGATTTTCCGAGCTACGAAATCGTGAACCACCAGTTCCGTCGCTTCAGGAAAGATTTCGCGTTGCGCAGCAAGGACGGTCGCGCAACGGCCAAATCACGAGCCCCTCGTGCGGGGGCAACCTTGGCGGTTGCGATGCGCAGGGGGCCATTCTACTACGCTCGTCCCGCCACGTAAACGGTCTGGTTGCCCGAAACGGTTCACCGGGCCCGCACGGCGTCGTCCGCGGCAGTTCCGTCGATCCAGCGGCGGGTCTCGCGAAGGGCCGCCGCCACCGCATCGGGCGCCGTCGATTGGGGCGTTCGCCGGGCGGTGACCGAACCACGCGCGGTGATGCGGGCGGCGGTGTCCGCGTCCAGCTGATCATGATAACCTCGCCACTCCTGCGGGGTCAGCGCGGTGAAGTCGCGCCCGTCCGCGAGCAGGTCGCGAACGATCCGCCCCACCACTTCGTGCGCCTCGCGAAACGGAACCCCCCGCGCCACCAGCAGATCGGCCACGTCGGTCGCCAGCGCGAGCCCCGACGCCGCCGCCCCGGTACGGGCCGCGTCCAGCGTGAGCGTCCGGACGACCGCGGCGGTGGCGCGAAGCGAGCTGCGCACGGTGTCCTCGGCGTCGAAGACCGCCTCCTTGTCCTCCTGGAGGTCCTTGTTGTACCCGCTGGCCAGCCCCTTCATCGTGGCCAGCCACCCGGCCAGCCGCCCGATGACCCGACCCGTCTTGCCTCGAACCAGCTCGAGCGGGTCGGGGTTCTTCTTCTGGGGCATCAGGCTGCTGCCGG
The DNA here is from genome assembly GCA_965206705.1 of Vicinamibacterales bacterium. GTDB lineage: Bacteria > Acidobacteriota > Vicinamibacteria > Vicinamibacterales > UBA8438 > JAJEEA01. The sequence continues at coordinate 2,141,912 of CBDBKJ010000006.1, forward strand.
TGGTGACCGCATCGGACAACCCCAGGAAGCCGAACTCTTCGCTCGTCAGAATGACGAGGTCTTCGGCGAGCCGGCTCAGATGGATCATAACGCCGGCGCAGGCATGCAGGAACCCGGACACGAAATCCCGATCCGCGGTGGCGTCGAGGCTGTTGGCCACGACTCGCGAGAACCCGAGCCGCCGGGCGAGGGCGGCGGTGTCGACGTCGTAGCTGGCTCCGGCGATGGCCCCGGACCCGAGCGGCAGCGCATCCGCTTCGTCCCGCGCGGTCTCGAAACGGCGATGGGCCCGCCGGAGGGCGGCGGCATGCGACAGAAAGTAGTGCGCCACGAGGATCGGCTGGGCCCGCCGCAGGTGCGTATAGGACGGCATCAACGCCGCCCCGGCCGACTCCGCCCGGCCGGCGAGCGCATCGACCAGGGTCACGAGCTCGCGCTGGAGGACCGCAATGCGCCGGCGAAGATAGAGCCGCAGGTCGAGTGCGACCTGCTCGTTCCGCGACCGGCCGGTGTGCAGGCGTTTCCCGGCGTCGCCGACACGCTCGATCAGTTGCCGTTCCACGAACGCGTGGACATCCTCGTCCGGTCCATCGACGAACGCCGGGTCGTCGCGGCCGCGGTCCCGGATCGTGATCAGGGCGGCCCGAATCGCGGCCGCGTCGCCGGCCGACAGCACACCGGCCCCGGCGAGGGCCTCGGCCCAGGCCAGACTGCCGGTGACGTCGTCCTCGAACAGCCGACGGTCGAACCCGAACGAGGCCTGAAACGCGAACACCTCCTCGTCGGGGGCACTGTCGAAACGGCCGGACCAAAGATGCGCCATGCTGTGCGGAAATCGGGGATGCCCAGGAGCCTGCGCCGCAGAACGGTCGGGCTCCTGGCAGGGTTGGTTGAGGCGGCTGCGCCGCCACGGGGCGGAACCGCAGGCGACGATTTCCTGGCTACGACGCCGGGGTGGCCTTGGCGGCGGCGAGTTCGACCGGAAGCCCCCAGATTCTGATGAAGCCCTCGGCCGCGGTGTGGTCGAACTGGTCGCCCTCGTCGTAGGTCGCCAGCGCCTCGTCGTACAGGGCGTGGGGCGACTTGCGCCCGACCACGCCGCAATTCCCCTTGAAGAGCTTCAGACGCACCGTACCGGTCACCTGCTGCTGAACGTCCGCGACCAGCGCGTCGATGGCCCGGCGCGTCGGGGTGAACCACAGGCCGTTGTACACGAGGTCCGCGTACACCGGCGCCAGCCCGGTCTTGATGCGATCGAGATCGCGCGGAATGACCAGGCTCTCCAGCTCGCGATGGGCGGCGTGCAACACGACCGCGGCCGGGGCTTCGTAGATCTCCCGCGACTTGATGCCGACCAGCCGGTTCTCGAGCATGTCGATCCGCCCGACGCCGTGGGCGCCGGCGATCGTCTCGAGACTGGCAATCAACTCGACGAGCGGCATCCCCACCCCGTTGACCGCGGTCGGCACCCCCTGCTCGAAATCGAGGTCGACGTAGGCGGGCGCATCGGGCGCGGCGGCGGGAGACCTGGTCAACGTGAAGACCTCTTCCGGCGGCTCGGTCCAGGGGTCTTCCAGCACCCCGCACTCGATCGACTTGCCCCACAGGTTCAGATCGGTGCTGTAGGGGCTGTCGACGGTAGCCGGCACCGGAATGGCGCGCTCGCGCGCGTACTCGATCTCGGCGGGACGGGACATGCCCCATTCGCGCGCCGGTCCGATCACGCGGATGGCTCGGTTCAACGCCCGCGCCGACACGTCGATCCGAACCTGGTCGTTCCCCTTGCCGGTGCACCCGTGGGCGATCGCAGAGGCCGACTCCATCTCCGCAATCTCGACGAGCCGCTTCGCGATGAGGGGACGCCCGAGGGCCGTCGCGAGGGGGTACTGTCCTTCGTAGAGCGCCCCTGCCTGCAAGGCCGGCAGCACGTACTGGTCCGCGAACTCGGTGCGAACGTCCAGGACGTGGCAGCGGATCGCGCCCACCGCCATCGCCCGCTCGCGAACGTCGTCGAGCTCCTTCCCCTGCCCCAGATCCAGGGTCACCGCCACGACCTCCGCCTCGTACTTCTCGGCCAGCCATGGAATCGCGACCGAAGTATCCAGGCCGCCCGAATAGGCGAGTACTACACGTTCCATCTAATCCTCTTCTCCTCGTCCGGCCCCGCCGTCCATGGGACGTGCCGGCAGTCCCCCGCCACCGCTATCCCGACACCCACCGTTCCACCCGGCGGCCCAGCGTCTTCGCGCTCCGCTCGCTGCGCACGATGACGAGAATCGTGTCGTCGCCCGCAACGGTGCCGACGATCTCCGGCCAGGCGGCGTGGTCGAGCGCGAACGCCAGCGGCTGCGCCTGTCCCGGATCCGTTTTCAGGACCAGAAGCTGCTGAACCTGTTCGACGCGCCGCAGATACTCGGTGACGGCTCGGCGAACCCGCTCGTCAGGGAGCGCCGGCGTCTCGGCCGATCCCTGAACCGATTGATAGGCCCCGTCGGCGGCCCGCTTGACCAGCCCGAGTTCCTTGACGTCCCGGGAAATCGTGGCCTGGGTCGCCCGGATGCCCATCCCCGCCAACAGGCGCCGCAGGACGTTCTGGCTGCGGACCGGCTCGCCGGAGACGAGATCGAGTATGGCGGACTGGCGACGAGCCTTCATACTTATTCACACGCTGAATTTATATACATCGGCGCCAAGCCATGTCAAGTCTCCTGACCAGCGCGTACGTGAAGATACACCGGGTATGCGTATTGACGGCGCCGACGAGCCCGATGTATAAATATACAGAATGTCGGCTACTCTACCTATCGGAATCGCCGGAGCCACCGGATATGCCGGTCAGGAGCTGCTGAGACTGGCGGCGCGCCATCCGGCCGTCGAGGTCGCGGCGGCCATGGGATCGGGGTCGGCGGACGGCGCACGGCGTCTGCCCGCGCTCGCGCGCATCTGGGACGGCGAGGTCACCCCGCTCTCGATCGACCGACTGGCGGCAGAGACGCGAGCCGTTTTTCTGACGTTGCCGGACGCCGTCGCGGCCGAGGTCGGACCCGACCTCGTGGCCCGCGGCGTTCGCGTTTTCGACCTCTCCGGCACGTTCCGGCTGCGCGACGCGGCGCAGCGCCGTCACTGGTACCCCGCCACCCCGGAGATCGAGGAACCGATCGTCTACGGCCTCACCGAGCACTATCGCGCCGAGCTGCCGGACGCGCGCCTCGTCGCCTGCCCCGGCTGCTATCCGACGGCCGCGCTCCTGGCCCTGCGGCCGTTGTCCGACGCCGGCATCCTCGAACCCGACGGGGACGTCATCGTCGACGCCAAGTCCGGGATCTCCGGGGCCGGAAAGAAGGCGACGGAGCGTACGCACTTCTCGGAATGCCACGGCAGCGTCGCCGCCTACGGCGTCCTGGGCCACCGGCACGGCGCGGAGATCGAGCAGGAGCTGGGGCGGCCGGTCACCTTCACGCCCCACCTCGTACCCCTCGATCGCGGCATTCTGGAGACCATCTACGTGCGCACGCGCCCGGACGTCAGCGCCGCGCAGGTGGCGGACACGCTGGAGCAGGCTTATGCCGACGCGCCGTTCGTCCGCCTCACCGGCGACGCTCTGCCCGAGATCAAGCACGTCACGCACACCAATCTCTGCGATATCGGCTGGAAGCTCGACGCCGCCTCGAGACGTCTCGTGCTCATCGCGTGTCTGGACAACCTGGTCAAGGGAGCGGCGGGTCAGGCCGTGCAGAACCTCAACGTCGCGTTCGGTCTCGGCGAAGCGACCGGCCTGTCATGACCCCGACCGCCAGGGTCGTCCTGAAGCTGGGTGGTGAACTTCTGACGGAGCCGGACCAGCGCCGCGATATCGCGGCGGCCATCGGACGCCTCGCCGCCGGCGCCGCGCTCGTGGTGGTCCACGGCGGGGGGCGCGAGGTCGACGCGGAGCTCGCCGAGCGCGGCATCGCCAAGCGGGCCGTGGACGGTCTTCGGATCACCGACGCCGCCACCCTCGGAGTCGTCGTCGGCATGCTCGCGGGGCAGGTCAACACCCGGCTCGTCGCCGCCGCCCGCGGCGCCGGCGTCCGCGCGGCCGGACTGACGGCCGCCGCCGACGGGGTGGCCGCGGTCGAGCGCGCCGCCCCCTACGCCGCCGCCGACGGGGCCGTGGTGGATCTGGGTTTCGTGGGCCAACCGACCGGCGATGGCCCCCCGGTGTTGTTGGAGACCTTGTGCGCGGCCGGGTTCGTGCCGGTGGTCGCGAGCATCGGCGCCGGCGCGGATGGACAGTTGCTCAACGTCAACGCCGATACTCTGGCCGGGGACCTCGCCGCGCGGTTTCGGGCCGGCCGGCTGCTGATTGCCGGCGGCACGGCCGGCGTCCTCGACCCGCAGGGACACACGCTGCCTGCGATCGACGATGCGACGCTGCGGCAGCTCATCGCCGACGGCCGAGCCAGCGCGGGCATGGTCGCCAAGCTGAACGCCTGCCGCCATGCGCGGCGCAACGGGGTCGCCCGGGTGGAGATCGTCGACGGCAGGCGGACGCGCGATCTGGAGGCACGTCCCGGGACGCGGATCGCCTGACCGTCTGCGCAACAGAACGGCACGGATTGCCGGAGGGTTGGCGGAGCGGCAAGCGGAGCCGCAGGGCGACGGCTTTCCGGGCCACGAGAAACCCCCGCGACGCACCGGGACCGGCGAGAGCGCAAGCGGGCTTCGTGGCGCCGGCGGGCTTCAAGGCGCCAGCAGGCTTCAAAGCGCCCGGGCGGCAAGGCGCGACGAGGACGTCACCACGGTATCGCCGGTCGAGCGTCCGACGACCATTGGGAGCAGTTATCGATGTCCACAGGAACGACAGGCATGGTCACCCCGGAACAGGACGTCCGAGAGGTCGAGAACGCCCACCTGCTGCAGGTCTACAAGCGGGTGCCGGTGGTTCTGACCCGCGGGGAAGGCAGCTACGTCCAGGACAGCGACGGCCAGCGCTACCTGGACTTCGTATCGGGGCTCGGGGTGGCGTCGCTGGGACACGCCCACGCCGGGCTGGCGGCGGCTCTGGCCGACCAGGCGCGCACCCTGGTCCACACGTCCAACCTCTACTTTCATCCCCTGCAGGGACAGGTCGGACGGCGGCTGGCGGCGTTGTCGGGACTCCCGCGGGCGTTCTTCTGCAACAGCGGAACCGAGGCGGTGGAAGGCTGCCTGAAGTTTGCGCGCCGCTACTGGCATACGCGCGGGGAGACGGCACGGACCCGGATCGTCGCGCTGGAGCGTTCGTTTCACGGCCGCACGCTCGGCTCGCTGTCGACGACATGGGAGCCGGGATATCGCCGGCCGTTCGAGCCCCTCCTTCCCGGGGTCAGCTTCGTATCGCCCACCGACCCGCAAGCGCTGGAGACCGCCGTCGGACCGGAGGTGGCGGCGATCATCCTGGAACCGATTCAAGGCGAGGGCGGGGTGTGGCCGCTGACCCCGGAGTTCGCGGCGGCGGTGACGGCGGCCTGCGAGCGGACGGGCACGCTGCTGATCGCCGACGAGATTCAATGCGGACTGGGCCGCACCGGGAGTCCCTTCCACTCCGCAACGCTGAGGCTGCGCCCGGATCTGATGGCGGTCGGGAAAGCCCTCGGGGCCGGGATGCCGGTGGGCGCCATCCTGATGAGTCAGGACGTCGCGGATGCGATCGTCCCCGGCGACCACGGGACCACCTATGGCGGCAATCTGCTCGCGTGCCGCGCGGCGCTGGTATTCCTCGACGCCCTGGAGCACGGCGGGCTCGAGCGGGTGCGGGCGGCGGCCGCGCGGTTGACCGATGGCCTCGAGGGGCTGGCGGAACGGTATCCGATGATCACGGACGTGCGCGGCGCGGGATTGATGCGCGCGCTCGAAATACCCGAGGCGGCCGCGGCCCGCGCGGTGGACCTGGCACGCACGCACCACCTGCTCGTCAACCGAACCGCGGGACGCGTGGTGCGGCTGTTGCCCCCGCTGACCGTCTCGGACGCCGAGATCGACGAAGGGCTGCAGATTCTCGATACGGTCCTCCAGGAGATCGCCACCCGGGAGCCTGCGCCGTAGAACGGCGCAGACTCCCGCGGGAGGCGGCGACTCCCTGGCAGGGTTGGTTGGGCCGGCGGCGCGGTCAGGCGGCGGCGTTGGCAACGATTTCCGGGCGAGCGTCCGTGATGGAACCCGAGGCGCTCCACGAGCACTATCCGATGATCACCACGTCCCCCGCTCCCGTTCGCCCCGCCACGGACCACGGCCACCGCCCGGCGTCACCGCTCGCCGCCGTGTCGATTCGCCCCGCCGGTCAACCGGACGCTGCCGCCATCGGCCGGCTGGTGGCCGCCAACGTCGGCCCCGGGCAGCTGTTGCCCCGCTCGCCGGCGGACATCCTGGGTCACGTGTCCCGATTCATGGTCGCGACGCGTGACGGCGTGGTGATCGGGTGCGGAGAGCTGGCTCCGCTCAGCAAGACGATGTCCGAAGTCCGATCGCTGGTGGTCGTCACCGGCGAGCGCGGCGGCGGGATCGGCACCCGGCTGCTCGCCGCCCTGGTGGGCGGCGGACGCCGGCAGGGCGCTTCCCGGGTGTGCGCGTTCACCCATATCCCCCACGCCTTCATCGCCCAGGGCTTCTCGATCGTGCCGCACACCTGGCTGCCCGAGAAGATCATGACCGACTGTCAGGGCTGCGAGTGGTTCAGGCGGTGTGCGCAGTACGCGGTGGTCCTCGAGCTCGACGGCCGGCACGGCCGCGGCCCGCGGCATGGAAACCCCCCGCAGCGTGGAAACCTGTAGTGAAGCCCCGCGTCGCCTTCGACACGGGCGGCCGGCTACCGAACACAAGGGCAGACGACACTCATGCTTGAACGCATTCCCAAGGGCATTGCCGCACCGGCCGGCTTCCGGGCCGCCGGGGTCGCCTGCGGCATCAAGTCGTCCGGGCTCGACCTCGCGCTGGTGGTGTCCACGCCGCCGGCCCGGTCGGCCGGCATCTTCACCACCAATCTCGCGGTGGCCGCGCCGGTCACGGTGACCCGTGAACATCTGCAGCGGTCGGACGCCACCACCGCGGCGGTGGTCGTCAACAGCGGATGCGCCAATGCCTGCACCGGCGAGCAGGGGCTGGCCGACGCGCGCGACATGGCGGTAACCACCGCGGATCTCGTCGGGTGCCCGGTCGAGCAGGTGCTCGTGTCGTCGACCGGGGTCATCGGGGCGTACCTCGACCGCGACAAGCTGCGGCAGGGCATCAGGCTGGCCGGCGAGACGCTGAGTCCCGACGGGCACGCGGCGGCGGCCGAAGCCATCATGACGACCGATCCGTGGCCCAAGGATGCGGCGGTGCGAGCCGTGACGCCGTCGGGCCGGTTCCACGTCGGCGGCATCGCCAAGGGGGCCGGCATGATCGAGCCGAACATGGCCACGATGCTCGCGTTCCTGACCACCGATGCCGCGGTCGAGCCGCTCCTGCTGCAACGCGCCCTGCGCGAGGCGGCGGAGACGACCTTCAATGCCATCACCGTCGACGGCGAGCCCTCGACGAACGACATGGTGCTGTTGCTGGCCAACGGGAGCTCGGGGGTCGGGATCGACGACGCTGCCTATCCTGCATTCGTCGAAGCGCTCCATGCCGTTTGTCACGAGCTGGCGCTGGCCATCGTGAAGGGCGGCGAAGGCGCCACCAAGCTCGTCTCCGTCGGCGTGACCGGCGCGCACACCGAGGCCGAGGCCAGACAGGCGGCGCGGGCCATCGCGAACTCGCCGCTCGTCAAGACCGCCGTCCACGGCGGCGATCCGAACTGGGGTCGCATCGTGGCGGTGGCGGGCCGGGCCGGCGTCCGGTTCGAGCTGGGCCGCGCCCGGGTGGCCATCGGCGGCGTGGAGCTCTTCCGCGACGAGCGGATCTTCAGCGACCGCGAACCCGCGGCGGCCGAGCATCTGCGGACGTCGGAGGTGGCGCTCGCGATCGACCTCGGCACCCGCGGCACGGGGGCCGCCACCGTCTGGACCTGCGATTTCAGCGCCGAGTACATCCGCATCAACGCGGACTACCGGACCTGAGCGTGGCGAACCCGCGCGGTCCGGCATCCGGCGTGACGGGCGATACGCAACCGCGATGAACACGATGAACACCACTGACGCCGTGCCGAACCCAAGCGTGGCGGCCCCGTGCACCCCGTTCGTTTCCGCCCGAGCCTACCTGTCGGTGCTGGACTTGACGCCCGAAGCGCTCGAGACTTGTCTGGCGCTGGCGGCGCGGTTGAAACGCGAACGACCGATGGGCGCGGACGCGCCCACGAGCAGGGCGCTGGCCGGACATTCGCTGGCCCTGCTGTTCGACAAGCCGTCGCTGCGGACCCGCACCGGGTTCGAGATCGCGATGCAGGAGCTGGGCGGCATCGTCACCTGTCCGCCGTCGGCGGACGCGCTCGGCACGCGCGAAGCGCTGGCCGACGTCGCCCGCACCCTCGAACGGTGGATCTCGGTGGCCGCCATTCGCACGTTCCAGCAATCGCGACTGCGGGAGATCGCCCGCGCCACGACCCGGATGCGGGTGGTGAACGCGCTGACGAACGAGGAGCATCCGTGTCAGGCCCTCGCCGACTGCCTGACGCTGCGCGAACGGTGCGGCGGCACGCGGGGGGTGACCCTGGCGTACGTCGGGGACGGCAACAACGTGGCCACCTCGCTCACCCACGCCGCTGCGATGCTCGGAGTCCATCTCCGACTGGCGTCGCCGCCGGGCTACGCCCTGCCCGCGGAGACCCTGGAGGCGGCCCGCCGGGTTGCGCGGCACGGGGCGCAGATCATCGAGTGCCGCGACCCGGTCGACGCGGTGCGCGGAGCGGACGCTGTCTACACCGACGTCTGGACGTCGATGGGGCAGGAAGAGGAAGCGACCCGGCGGCGGAACGCTTTCGCAGGATACCGGGTGACCAGCGCCCTGATGGCGCAGGCGGGCAGCGACGCCTTCTTCATGCACTGCCTGCCGGCGCACCGCGGCGAGGAGGTGGACCCGGACGTCATCGACGGACCGCGGGCGGCGGTCTTCGATCAGGCCGAGAACCGGCTCCACACGCAGAAGGCGCTGCTGCTGCTGATGCTGGGCGCCGCGCCCCAGCCTTAAGCCCGACCACCCTGCTACGGCTTCAATCGCGGGCCGGCTCCCGCCGTCAGGCCGGTTCGAGACCGGCGGCGGCCTGTTCCACCTTCTCGGCCAGGGTGCGGCGATACTCGTCCAGACGCGCCCGGATGTCCGGGTCGCCGAGCGCGAGAATCTGCGCCGCGAGCACCGCGGCGTTCGTCGCTCCCGCCTTCCCCACCGCCACCGTGGCGACCGGAACCCCGGGGGGCATCTGCACCGTCGACAACAACGCATCGAACCCGCCGAGCGGCGACGAGTCGATGGGCACGCCGATGACCGGCAACGCGGTATGCGCCGCGACGACCCCCGCGAGATGGGCGGCCGCCCCGGCCCCCACCACGAATACCCGGACACCCTGCCGGACGGCGTCCTCCATGACGCGGCGGACCCGTTCCGGCGATCGGTGGGCCGACGCCACGGTCATCGCGGAGGCTATGCCCAGATCGCGCAACGTGCGCACGGTATTCGCCATCACCCCCGCATCCGACGCGGACCCCATCAAGACCTGCACTTGTATCGCGTTCATCCGACTCTACGTCTCCCTGCTGTGCCCCACCGCGCCCTCGCCGCACCCTGCCGCGCGGGCGCCTCGCGGCCCGCTGGCGCCCGCACCGTTTCGTCCCGGCGGTTCACCGCGCACGGCCGGCCAACTGCACTTGTATCGCGTTCATCCGACTCTACGTCTCCCTGCTGTGCCCCACCGCGCCCTCGCCGCACCCTGCCGCGCGGGCGCCTCGCGGCCCGCTGGCGCCCGCACCGTTTCGTCCCGGCGGTTCACCGCGCACGGCCGGCCAACGCCTTTCGCCCGATGTCCGAGCGCACCTGCTTGCCGGCGAAGGTGATGCAGGCCTCTGCCGCATAGGCTCGCGCAATAGCCTCGGGAAAGTCACGGCCTCGCCCCACCACCGTCAGAACCCGCCCGCCCGCCGTCACCACCGACCCGTCCCGCACCGCCGTGCCGGCATGAAACACGAGCACGTCATCGAGGGCCGACGCCGCGTCGAGCCCGGCAATCGGCAGGCCGGTATCGTAACCGCCGGGGTACCCGCCGGAAGCCAGCACGACCCCCACGTGCGGATGGTCCACATACTCGCAGACGGACCCGTTCAGCGCCCCGCGAGCCGCCGCGTCCAGCACCGGCGCCAGCTCGCCGCTGATCATCGGCAGCACGACCTGCGCCTCCGGATCTCCCAGCCGGACATTGAACTCGATGACCCTTGGGCCTTCGGCCGTCAACATCAAGCCGACATAGAGGAATCCCCGGAAGGGGTGTCCGGCGCGGCGCATCCCCTCGAGCACCGGCTCCACGATCTCGCGCCGGATGCGGCTGTCCAGCTCCGGGGTCATGAGCGGACTCGGGGCGAATGCCCCCATGCCGCCGGTGTTCGGCCCCTCGTCATCGTCGTAGGCCCGCTTGTGGTCCTGCGCCACCGGAAGGCAGACCGCCCGGCGTCCGTCGCAGACGGCGAAGAACGACGCCTCCGCACCCGCCAGATGCTCTTCGATGACCACGCACTCCCCGGCATCGCCGAATCGCCGGTCGAGCATCGCCTCGCGCACCGCCCGCTCGGCGGCGGACCGATCCGGCGCCACCGTGACCCCCTTCCCGGCCGCCAGCCCATCCGCCTTGATGACCACCGGAAACCCGAACTCGGCGCCCGCGACCGCGGCCAGCGCCTCGTCGGCGCGCCGGCAGATCCGAAAACGGGCGGTGGGCACCGCGTGCCGGGCCATGAACTCCTTGGCGAACGCCTTGCTCGATTCGAGCCGGGCGGCAAACCGGCTGGGCCCGAACAGACATCGGCCGCGCGCCTCGAACAGGTCCCGAACCCCGCGCGCCAACGGGAGCTCCGGCCCGACGACGGTCAGGTCGACCGCCTCGGCCTCGGCGTACGCCAGCAATGCGGCCGGATCGGACACGTCGAGCGAACGCGCGGCCGGTCCGGTTCCGGCGTTGCCGGGCGCGCAGATCACCTCGCGGACCCCCGACTCCCGCCCCAGCTTCCAGGTCAACGCGTGCTCGCGCGCGCCGCTCCCCACGACCAGCACCTTCATCGATCTCGCGCTCTCCGGGGCTGGGACTCTGCCGCTTTTGACAGGCCTGGGACCTCGGCCTATAATGCCCGTTTGCTCCGTATCGTTTCGGGAGCACATGCCCGTTGCATGGCACGTCCTCGTACGGACTCCATGCTACACGTTTCCGCTTGGGCTCGGGTGCCCGTTCGACGAGGGCGGGACGGAACGAAGGCGGTGCGGGGCAGCGCCGCAGGACCGGAACGCCGCGCAGGCCGGAATGGCAGGGCTGGACCCGGACAGCCCGGGCCGGCTTGGCGGCGGAACGTCAGGACCGTACGGAATCGTGACGCTCGCAAGGGAGGTGAAAGACAGTTTGGCTGAAGTCAAGGTGCAAGAGAGCGAATCGATCGAGAGCGCGTTGCGGCGTTTCAAGCGCAAGGTGCAGCAGGAAGACATCATCAAGGACATCAAGAAGCACTCGTTCTACCTGAAACCGGGCGACAAACGCCGGGCCAAGCAGGCGTTGGCGCGCAAGCGGACCCGAAAGAAACAGCGCCGGGAGACCGAATAGCAGTCGAAATGCGGGCCACGCCCCGCATTGACAGTGCCTCGGGTTCATAGTACGGTTGCCCGGCCAAACTCGGCAACAGCGTCTGTTCACCGGTCCTTGCGTCAACGGCCGGCGACGGTGTAGCACGCAGGCGCGGAGAGTCGCATGGAAATCCAGGAAAGAACGCTCCAGGACGTGGTGGTGCTGGACCTGACGGGAAAACTGACCATCGGCGAAGGTGACGAGCTTCTCAAGGAGCGGATCAGCAACCTGATACAGCAGGGCCATCGCAAGCTGTTGCTGAACCTCGAGGGCGTCCCCTACGTCGACAGCGCGGGGCTCGGAGAGATCGTGCGCACGTACACGACGGTAAGCCGTCAGGGCGGCAATCTCAAGCTCGTCAACCTCACCAAGCGGATTTCGGACCTGCTCGCGATTACGAAGCTGCTGACGGTGTTCGAAACGTACGAGTCCGAAGACGAGGCCGTGCAGAGCTTCAGCGCCTGAAGAAGAACAGGAGCCGCCCCATCCTGGGCGTCGATCGCGCATGTTCCAGCCTTGCAGGGGGGTCACGCCCGGCGTTCCGGACGCCGGGCCGTCGCCGGGGTGGTGGACCTGTATCACCTCCTTGCCGCCGGATCAGGCAACCGGGAGCCCCCGTCGTTCTCGTCGAGCCTTGGACACCGTTCGCCCCCCCAACGTCCATCAGGCCCGGCGATGGCGGCCCCACCCCGGGCGGGCGCCGAATCCCCGGGTTCAGTCGGACCCCGGGCTTCGCACATTCCGTCGGCGACCGCAGGATCGCCGTAACGTCCCGACGACAGTACGATGGCCGAATTCAGCACCCGGGCCGATTCCGTCGACGTAACGCAGATCATGGAACGGCTCCGCGAGGGCATCCGCGACCAGCGGGGCCCCGATGACACGCCGCAGCAGATCCGGGCGTTGACGGAGGCGACCCTCGATCGATGCCTCGAGCCCCGGCGGACCGGTTCGGATCGATTCGAGCGCAACCGGCGACTCACCCCTCCGGGCCGATTCGACCGGGACGAGCAGGGGCGGAGCCTGGCCCCCGAACCCTTCGAATTCAACGAGGAAACCGTCTACGTCTCGTCCACCAGGGGAACGATGGGGAAACTGATCCGCCTGATCCGGAAGCTCCTGAACCCGATCCTCCGGTTGTTCTTCAACCCCGACCCGATCATCTTCGCCATGATGAGACAAGCGGAAATCAACTCGCGGCTCCTCGACCTGCTCAATCGGGTGAACGTCGAGTTCGAGCGCACCGGCAAGAAGTTCGCGGCCCGGGAGGAGCTCGACGCCTTGAACTACGAGGTGGTCAACAATCTGGTCGCGGAAATGACCCGGCTGGCCGTCGACATGAAGAACCACAAGATGCTGGTCGAATCGGTAGCCGGCCGGCTCGATTTCGACGAACGTCGGACGCGGGCGGTCGAGTCGGTCAGAGAGACCCGCTCGACACCGCAGGTGGGTGAGCCCGAGAGCACGGAGAGCGACGGAGCCCCGGCCGAGCCGACCCGAACCCGCCGGCGGCGGCGGCGCTCGCGGCGGCGACCGGGCGGGGCCACCTCGGCAACCGGAGCCCCCGGCGAGACGAATCCGCCCGCCGACCCGGCCGATGGCGGGGAGCCGAGCGGGCAGGCGGGCGCACCGAACGATACGGCGGCCCGGGACCAGGCATCGAACGGCGACGGCGTCTCCGCCGCGCCCGACGCGTCGGAATCTCCCGCCGCGGCTTCCACCCCCGCCGATGCCGGTGATACTCCGCCTCCATCCCCTTCCGCGGAGCAGACCCCACCCGCCCAGCCGCCCGACGACACCGGGGACCGATGAGGCTGGCGGTCGTCGTTCAACGCTACGGCGCGGAGATCATCGGCGGGTCCGAGTATCTCTGCCGCCTGATCGCGGAACAGCTCGCGGGCCGGCACGAGGTCGACGTCCTGACCACCTGTGCCCGGGACGACAGTACGTGGAAGAACCAGTACCCGGAGGGCGACGACCGCATTCGCGGCGTCACTGTCCGGCGATTCGCCAACGACCGTACGCGGGATCCGGCCGCATTCAACGAGTACTCCGATTGGATCCAGCGTCACGATCACTCGGCCGGCGATGAAACGGAATGGCTGCAGCAGCAGGGACCGTGGTGCCCGGGTCTCCAGTCATATCTCGAGCAGCATCATCTCGACTACGATGCGCTCATCTTCTTCAACTGCCTCTACGCGCCGACCGTCCTGGGACTGGGGGTGGATCCGGCGCGCAGCATCCTGGTGCCGGCCGCGCACGACGAACCGGCCATCCGGCTCGGTCTCTATCGCGAGGTGTTCTCGCGCCCGGCCGGCATCGCCTATACCACTGCGGTCGAGCGCGGATTCCTGAAGCGCACGTTCTCGATCGGCGCCAAAGCGGAGGAAACGGTGGGCTGCGGCGTCGACTTCCCGCCGTCGCATCTGCACGAGGCGCCGCGTCCGGGCCAACCCGGATCGCCGCTGTCCGCCCGCGGAGCCGTCTTTCGGAGGCGTCACCGCCTCTACGGTCCCATCGCCCTCTACGGTGGACGAATCGATCCCGGGAAGGGGTGCGAAGAGCTGCTCGACTATTTCAACAGCTACGCCGAATCCGTCAACAGCTACGCCGAATCCGTCAACAGCCATGCCGAGTCCGTCAACAGCCATGCCGAGTCCAACGGCGACACGTCACTGGTGCTGATGGGACTCAAGCTGATGCCGATTCCCAACGCCCTGCACGTGCGGTTTGCCGGCCTGCTGTCCGAGACCGAGCGGTTGGACGCCCTGGAAGCGGCCACGGTGGTCCTGGCGCCCTCCCCGTTCGAGAGCCTCTCGCAGTTGGCCCTGGAATCGTTCGCGGTGGGAACGCCGGTGCTCGCCAATGCCCGCAGCGACGTGCTCGTGGACCACTGCCAGCGGAGCAACGCAGGCCTGTACTACGCCAATCGGGACGAGTTCCAGGCGTGCCTCCGGCTGTTGCTCCGCGACGACGACCTGCGCACCGCCATGGGACACCAGGGGCGCGCCTACATTCGGGCCAACTACCGGTGGGAAATCGTTCTCGGGAAGTACGACCGGTTGATCGCCAGCCTCCCGACCTCGCGACCCGCGGGACGACCCCACCGCGGCGGCGGCCGCCGCCGCGGTCAGAAGACGACTTGAGTCCGCCTAGGAAGGGGCGCTCCCTCCCGCCCCGCCACCCTGCACGGCGCTCCGCTTCCGGCGCGGGAGGATGTCGTAGCGCTTGATCATCTCGTTGAGCGTCGTCGGCTTGATCTGCAGCATCTCGGCCGCGCGCTTCTGCACCCCGCCGGTCGCCGCGAGCGTTCGCTCGATCAACTGCGTCTCGAAGGCGGCAACCACGTCCTTGAACGAGAGCCCTTCCGGCGGCAACACGAATTGCGGCATCAGGAACGGGCGCCGGGTGCGCACCGCGTCCGGGATCAGCTCGGGGCCGATCCGTGAACCGGTCGCCAGCACGACGGCGCGCTCGATGACGTTCTCGAGCTCCCGCACGTTGCCCGGCCAGTCGTGCGCTTCCATGAGATCGAGCGCCTCGACCGTGAGCTCCAGGCTCTTGTCGTTCTCCGTCCCGTACTTCTCGAGAAAATGCTGGGCCAGCAGGCGAATGTCCTCGCGCCGATCGCGAAGCGGCGGCAGCTCGACCTTGATGACGTGGAGCCGATAGTAGAGGTCCTCCCGGAACTTCCCTTCGCCCACGAGCTGGCGCAGATCGACGTTCGTGGCGGCGATGATGCGCGCATCGACCCGCTTCGTCTCGACGCCGCCCAGCCGCATGAACTCTCGTTCCTGCATCACCCGCAGCAGCTTGGCCTGCGTCTCTATCGGCACGCTGCCGATCTCGTCGAAGAAGATCGTGCCCTTGTCGGCCAGCTCGAAGAGCCCCTTCTTGGCGGCGACGGCGCCGGTGAACGCCCCCCTGAGATGACCGAACAGATTCGATTCGAGCAAGTCCGGCGGCAGGCTGCCTGAATTCACGGTGACGAAGGGATGGTCGGCCCGGGGCGAGCCGGCATGCAGGGCGCGCGCCGCCAGCTCCTTGCCGGTTCCGCTTTCTCCCTCCACGAGAATCGTCGTACGGCTCATCGCGGCCTGGGTGATCAGCTCGAACACCTGGCGCATACGCCGACTGCGGCCGATGATGTTCCGCAACCCGTGGTTCTTGGCGCGCAGGCTCTCGCGAAGCGTGCGGTTCTCGGTCACCAGCCGCCGCTTCTCGGCCGCGTTGCGCACCACGACCATCACTTCTTCGT
Organism: Vicinamibacterales bacterium; assembly: GCA_965206705.1. Lineage (GTDB taxonomy): Bacteria > Acidobacteriota > Vicinamibacteria > Vicinamibacterales > UBA8438 > JAJEEA01. The sequence goes on from CBDBKJ010000006.1 coordinate 2,157,919, forward strand.
TCTTGAACGGCTTCGTGATGTAGTCGAATGCGCCGCGTTTCATGGCCGCGATCGCGTTCTCGAGCGACGCGTAGGCGGTGATGAGAATGACCGGCAGTTCCTTGTCGAGCCGGTGCAACCGACCCAGCGTTTCGATTCCGCCGATGCCCGGCATCATCACGTCGACGATGGCGACATCGAACCGCTGCCCGCGAGCCAGCTCCAGGCCGTCTTCACCGGTGACCGCGGTCGAGACGCGACAGCCCTCGCGCACGAGCAGCGTCTGCAGGACATCCCGCATGACCTCCTCGTCGTCGACAATCAGGACGGATGTGTCACGGAGCATCGGTGTTGGTCGGCTAGCCCGCCGACTGCTTCCGGAGGTGCGCCGGCACCGGCAGCGTGACCGTGAATCGGGTCCCTCCGGTCCCGCTCCTGCAGTCGATCGCCCCGCCATGCTCCTGCACCACGCTGTAGACGATGGACAGGCCCAACCCGGTGCCCTGGCCGACCGCCTTGGTCGTGAAGAACGGGTCGTAGATGCGCGACAGATCCGCGTTCGCGATACCGGTGCCGGTATCCGCCACCTCGATCACCGCCCGGTCGCCCTCGATCCGGGAGCTGATCGACAGCCAGCCGCCGGTGGGCATGGCGTCACGCGCATTGAGGATGAGGTTCAGAAACACCTGCTGCAGCTTGCCCTCTACCCCCTGCACCAGGGTCGGGGTCGGTGAGAGCTCGCGCCGAATCCGGATGTTGGATGTCCGAAGCTGGTGCTCGACCAGGACCAGCACGTCGTTCATCACCCCGTTGACGTCCACCTGACCCGCCGTGTCCGACTGTCCGGGCCGCGACAGGTTGAGCAGGCCGTTCACGATGCGGGCCGCCCGGAACACCTGCCGTTCGATCTTCTTCAGCACCGGCAAGCGGGAATCGCCGGCGGTGGCGCCCTCGATCAGCATCTGCGTATAGCTCGAAATGCCGGTCAGAGGGGTGTTCACCTCATGGGCGACGCCCGCCGCGAGCAACCCCGCCGACGCCATCCGGTCGGACAGTTGCAGCTGCTCCTCGAGCCGGACCCGCGCCGTGATGTCCTCCAGGAGAATCATCGTGCCGGCCGTGTCTCCCCCAGGCGTCAGCAGCGGCGCCTGCGCCGCGTTGACCAGCAGATCGCGCGGTTCGCCGGCATGGCGCGAGGTCAGGGGCGCCCGATACAAGGTGGATCCGGCCGCGTGATCGCGCCGTTCGCGCGCGAGCCGGTCCGTGAACGATGCGTCGAACAGGGTGGCCAGCGGCTGTCCCACGGCGGCGTCGCGAGCCACGCCGTAGATGCGATCGAGCGCCGCGTTCCAACGGACGACACGATCTTCGAGGTCCAGCACGACGAGCCCGTCGTTGAGGGACTCGATGATGTTCTCGTTGAACTCGCGAATCCGGTCGACCTCGGCTGCCTTGACCTGCAGTTGGGTATAGAGACGACCGTTCTCGATCGCCGTCGCGACCTGCGCCGCGACCGCCGTCAGCAACGCGAGGTCCTCGCTGCTCAGCGGCTCGCCGCTGGTCTTGGCCCCCAACGCCAGCACCGCGATGGTCCCTTCTTCGGAGACGCACGGCACGAAGTAGTGGATTCCCTGGTTGCGCCAGAATGCGACCTCCGCCTCGGGGTGCCGGCCGGCAGATGCCGGGTCGTCGAGCAGGATCGTCCCCCGGTCGACCACGTGCGCACCGAGACCGGACGTGCGTTCCAACCCCGGCCACTCGCCGACGGCTCGCGCCCCCGTCGCCCGGAACGGTCGAAACACACCGCCGGCCTCCGATTCCACGGGCGCCACCATCAGGATGGTATGGTCGACGACCAGGGTCTCGGTCACCCGGGTCACCAGGCGCTCGGCCAGACGGTCGAGGTCGAGATCGCTGTTGAGCTCCCGCGCGAAACCCAGCAGCGCACGCCGGTAGTCGTACCGGTCGCGGTAGTGCGCCCGATCGAGCATCGACTGAATGGCGTCCTTCACCGGACCGGCCAGCAGGACGACCACCGCCGTCGCCAGCAGGGCGATGATCGAGCTGTGTCCATCCGACTCGTCGAGGAACACCGCCAGGGCCAAGCGCTCCAGCACGAGGTAGATGGCCACCATCGCGGATACGACCGCGGTATAGACCAGCCCGCGCTTGATGATCACCTCGACGTCGCGCAGGCGATACTGGACGATGGCCGACGCGAACGCCAACGGAATCAGACTCAACGGGATCGCGGTGATGTCGAGCGGCGCCGCGTCGAACCCGAGCGACCACGGGACCGCGTAGCCCACGACGAAGGGCAACCCGCCCAGGACCGCTCCCCACACGATCCAGCGCAGCTGGCGCTTCGACGTCACGGACGGCACCCGACGCAGGGTCAGAATCATGAGGGCCAGTCCGCCCACGACGCAGACGGCCAGATACGCGATTTCCAGACTCCAGACCCGCTCGATCGCCGTCGTGAACACCGCCGAGCCGGCATCGCCGGCCAGCGCCACCGCCTGCAGGAGTCCCAGGACGACGGCCGGGGCGTAGACGATCGGCATCACGAGACGTCCCAGGCGGTTCCGAATCGAACCGGGCGCCCGCTCGGGAAACACCAGGGCGAAGTGCACGAACAGCGGGGCGAGCACGAGGGACGCGATCGCGTCCGCCCAGTAGAACACCCAGTCCAGCCGGTCCAGGCGGCCCGTGAACGAGAAGGCGAACATGCCGAAGAACGCCACGCTGAGCCAGAAGAAATGCAGGGTCGCCTGGGTTCCCGGTTGCCGGAGTCGAACCGAGGCCCCGACCAGCAGCGTGAACACGCCGATGCCCACCAGCACGAAGTACATCGGGGCCTGGGCCGCCGGCACCGGCTGCAGGGTAACGTCGATCAGGCGGGACTCGTCGAGTCGCAGCAACGTATAGGCGACGTGGGAGGCGCGCTGCCGGCCATGGAGATGCTCCACGACGTCGCGGGTCGACTGCACCGGGACACCGTCGAGCGCCAGCAGGACGTCCCCCGCCTCGAGCCCGGCCCGATCGCCGGCCTCGTCCGGCGCGACCTCGACCGCGGTGATGCCGGCCGGTCGATCCGCCCACAACACGCCGTCCACCAACTCGTTCCAATTGGCCCAGACGACGACGTTGGCGGCGGCGAGGCAGATGAGGACGGCCACCAGGGCGACCGCCAGGACCGGGGGAACCCACGCACTCCACCGCTCGCGCCGGCGGGCGCGCAAGACGTGTCGAAACAGAGGGCGACTCATTCAACCGACCCGAGGGAAGTACACACGTACAAAGCCATTTATTTCGTATGCAATCGGTATTCCAAGAACGGCCACGGGAGCCGGCGCCAACGGGTGCGTATTCTGACCTGCGTATCCTCGTTCGGGCGCGAACCGACCGCACTCATCCAAAATATTGGTCTGTCTATCCAATATTACGAACGCGTCGCTGGGAAGTCGAGGTGAAGGCGGGCGCACGAGCGGGATCCGACGCTCGTGCCCAAGCGCAGCTACAACCGGATCAGAAATACACCACGACGCCGCCGACGACCTGCCGGGGCGGCTGGACAACCATCAGCTCGCTGAAAATCGATGCGGTGTCCCTGGGATCGAAGAACAGGCTGCGAACCGCCAGCAGGGCTTCCCAGCGGCTGCCGCCGATGGGGGTGAACGGCAGCGCCTGGTGAATCAGGACATCGAAGCGGGCATCCAGTCCGCCGGGCTCCGCGGGATCCATGCCTTCGAACGCCCCGCTGATCCGGCAGCGGACCGAGACCCGGGTCGCAGACTCGGGGATCTCGGTCTCGATGGTTCCGCTGATGTCGTGGAACTGCTCGAACGCGGGCCGAAGCACCCCGGGCGCTTCGGCCGCCGCCACCGGCCCCATGTCGGCCTGCCCCCACTGCGCTTCGACGACCGAGAAGTCCACCGACCCCGTGACGCGGCGCCCCAGCTCGCGGCGCACCGTGACGATCCAGCCACGACTCTCGACGGACCCGGCGCGGGCGACGTAGTAGAAATCGGGGGGCACCGTCTCGAGGCCGCCGGCCCCGAACAACGTCACCATCTGGTTGGTCACGTCCTGGTGGAACCGTCGCACTCCCACGACGACACCGCCCGGCAGATCGCGTTCCAGACCCACGTCGAAATGCCTCGTGCGCTCCGGGCGCAACCTGCCGTGGGGGGACAGGGTGGCGAACGTACGCTCCCGCGGGAGCCACAATCCCGGCCCCGCGGAAGGCAGGAACGTCTCCGCCCCCGGCGCGACCATTTCCTGCGCCCCGGCCACCCGGAAACGCAGCCCCGGCACCGGGGTCAAGGTGACGGCCGCGCGCGGGCTGAAGAGCCCGCCGTCGATATAGTCGTACCTCGCATAGCGACCACCGACGTCGAGCGACAACCGCGGCGAAACCGTCCATCGATCGAAGGCACCGACGCTCGCGGCAACCCTGGTCTCGGGCGCGAGGCTGAGGGCCAGGGGATTCCCGCCATCGTAGCGCTGGCGTCCATAGGCGGCCTCGACTCCGAACCGGTGTGCGCTGCCCGCATCGGCCAGGTACGCCCCGGACGCGAACCACGACGACACGTCGCCGGTGTTCATCGCCCCATGGGCCGTCCAGTCACCCCGCCACGCCGGAGCCCCCACGGACAGATTGGCGATGCCGGCGGGACGAGCCGACCCCACGAGCGGATTCGCCGGCTCCAATGCCCCCCCGGTCAGCAGATTGACCTCCCCGCTGAACGGAATGGCCCGCAGTCCCGACGCCAACGATGCCAGCGTCCGCACGGGTCGGGACAACGCCTTCAACCGGCTGGCGTCGGGCGGCGCCGCGTCCGAGGCCGCGATGGCGCCTGCGGCCCGTTCCGCCTGCTTGAGGACGCTGCGTCGAGCCCGGCGCAGGCGCCAGGCCTTCTCGGCGTGATCATGCGGCGCGGCCGGCTCATCGGCGGCCGGGGCCTCGGTCTCCGAATCGGGCGCCTGTTCCTCCGCGGCGGGACGCGAGAGACCGAGACTCGCCATGGCCGGCAACACCGTCCCGGCGGACGGACCGGACCGGCTCATGGCGATGGCGTGGACGACCCGCCGGCCCGCCGTCACCGACACGAACTCGCGGCGCGCACTGACGAACCCGGCAACGTGGGCCTGCACCAGATACCGGCCCGGCGCCAGGGACCGCAACACGAAGCGCCCGTCTCCGTCCGACACCACGAGCTCGGCGCCCAGAGGACCGAACGCGGAGACCATCGCGCCGTCGAGGGGCTGTCCGTCCACATCGGTGACCGTGCCGGCAATGCGACCCAGCCGGACCGCCGCGCGCGTCGCGGCGCCGTCGAACGCCGGCCCCGGCGCCTGTCCGGCCAGGTCCGCCGGTGCGGGACCGAACGCGAACAACCCCGCGGTGACGACCACTACCCGTTGGAACGTATGCATGACGCTCTCATCTCCTGCCCGATCAGGACTCGGCGGCGACGGAGAAACCCACGCTGTGGGTCAGCGATTCATCGTTCGTATTGTCGGTCACGGTGATATCGAGGCGATATTGCGCCGGGGGAAACGAGCTCAACGGCACGGCCTGGCCTGCCACCAGCTGGTGACCGGCGTTCAGATCGAATCCCTGCGGCAAGGTCCGCTCGTTGAACATCTGGGGATTGGTCCGGTTGAAGAACTCCTCCCCGGCTTCACTCAGGACGGTGAACGCGTACTCGACGGTCACATCCGGCAACCCGGCCGCCGTCACTCCCGCGTTGTATACGAGGAACAGCAGTGAGAACTCGTCGCTGGTGAGGTACTCGAGCGTCGATTTGGGCACGATGCGCATCGTGCCCAGCGTGTAGGGATTGGCCGGCAACTGCTCGGGCGCCGGCGGCGCGTTCAGCGACTCGATGCTCTCGGCGAAGATGACGCTGCTCGTTGCGAGCCGCTCGGTCCACAGATCGGGAACCGACAGCGTCTTCCTCAGCATCATCGTCGCGGGAGTGGCGTCGGGGGCAACGTCGCTCTCGCTCAACGCCACGTAGACGTCGTACTCGCCCGACGGAACCCAGAAACCACGCCGAATCTCATGGAAGCCGCCTTCCGTCGGCGAGCCCAGCGAGACGTGATACCCGTCTTCGAACGCCGCTGTGGGCAGTGCCGCCGCCCGGGACCCCCGCGGCGCCACGAACAGGTACATCGCGACCGCCGGGGTCGTCAGCCGCGACTGCTCGATCGACAACGTGAACGGGACGAACGTGGTCTGCTCGCTGCTCTTCAGGAAGTCGTTCGCCCAGGCGAACGGCTCCTCCGTCGGGACGATATCTCCCCGCAAGGCCGCGCCCACAACGGCGGCCAGCGACACGATCTCGCTTTCCTGCGCTTCGGCATCGAGCGGCTGACCGCTCTCCGCCAGACCGGCGGCGGCTCGCGCCAGCCCGGCGGCGACGATCAGACACGCCGCGAGCACCCCGCGGACCTTCAACTGCATCACCAGTGTTCCCCGGATCCTGACCCGCCGCGCATATCCGGCGGATGACGCGACGCCGCCGCAGCGTCACGTCGCACCGCCAAGGTTCAGCGAGACGACGTCCGGATCGGGCAAAGCCTGAATGGGTAGTCAATCACAGGAGGCGGCCCGGCACAAGTCGAACGGGCTCCATGACGACAACCCGTTGAAACCACGCCACTTCCCGACACAGGCGCCGCGGCCCCGGCGAATCGGTCGTGATAGCATGCGTGGTTTTCGACCCACCTGAAGACCCATGCCGATACTCCGATCCCGCCGTCCGCCGCTGGTGCTCGTCATTCTCGACGGCTGGGGCGAGAGCCCCGAACCGGGCGGCAACGCGATCCGGCAGGCGCGGACGCCGGTCTACCGGGAGCTCCGCGAGCGGTATCCGTCCGGCCGCTTGACCACCTGCGGCGAGGCGGTGGGACTGCCGCCCGGCCAGATGGGCAACTCGGAGGTCGGGCACATGAACCTCGGCGCGGGTCGGATCGTGTTTCAGGATCTGACCCGTATCGATCAGGCCATCGCCGGGAACGAGCTGGACGCCAATGTCCCGCTGACCACCGTGCTCGATGCCTGCACCCGCGGCGACCGCACGTTGCACCTGGTCGGTCTCCTGTCGGACGGGGGCGTGCATGCGCATCAGCGGCATCTCCACGCGCTGGTCGAGCTTGCCGCGCGGCGGGGCGTGAGCCGACTGCTCGTGCATGCCGTCACCGACGGCCGGGACACCGCCCCGGACGGCGGGGTGGAGTACCTGGCGGCTCTCGATCGCTGCTTCGCCGACGCCGGCGTCGGGCAGGTCGCGACGGTGAGCGGCCGGTACTTCGCCATGGACCGCGACCACCGGTGGGATCGCACCCGGCGCGCCTACGAGGCGATGACCCGCGGTCTCGGGGAACGCGGCACCGACCCGGCGGCCGCGGTCCGGCGCGCGTATGCCCGGGGCACGAGCGACGAGTTCGTCGAACCGTGCGTCATCACCACCGCCGACGACCGGCCGGTGGGACTCCTCCGCGACGACGACGCGGTCATCTTCTTCAACTATCGGGCCGATCGCGCCCGCCAGCTGACCCGGGCGCTGGCCTTCGACGACTTCGACGGTTTCGACCGGACGGCGCCGCCGGCTCTGCGGGTGTTGACGTTCACCGAGTACGACGCCACGTTCCGTCTGCCGGTGGTGTTTCCGCCCCAGACCTTCTCGGGCAGTCTGGCCGAAGTGCTGGCCGCCCACGGCCGGACCAGCCTGCGGCTCGCCGAGACGGAGAAGTACGCCCACGTGACTTACTTCTTCAACTGCGGCGACGAACAGCCGCCCCCCGGCGAAGACCGGATCCTCGTCCCGTCGCCGGCCGTCCCGACCTACGACCTCGAGCCGGCGATGAGCGCGGACGCGATCACCGATCACTTGGTCGCGGACGTGACCGGCCGGCGGCACGACGTCGTCATCTGCAACTTCGCCAACGCCGACATGGTCGGCCACACCGGCCGGCTCGACGCGACGGTGACCGCGGTCGAAACGCTGGACCGGTGTCTGGCGCGGATCCTCACCGCGGCCCGAACCGCCGACGCGACGGTCATCATGACCGCGGACCACGGCAACGCGGAGAAGATGTGGGACACCGAACGCGACGGGCCGCATACCGCGCATACCACCAATCCCGTCCCGGTCGTGCTCGCGGGACCGGACCTCGACGCCGGAATGCCGCTGCGCGACGGCACGCTGCGTGACGTCGCCCCGACCATGCTGGGCATCCTCGGCATCGCGCCGGCGCCCGAAATGACCGGACGCGATTTGCGCGGCTGGATCGGGTAGGAGCGCTTCCCGGCGGGCATTCGGGGTGGCCGGCCGAGCCCGGAATCCCGGCTTGCCGATCCACTACAATCGCACGATGCCATCCAAGACGGCCGCCCCGGTCGACCTTCCGGACCGGACCACCGATGACGCCCTGGGGGCGCCCGGCGCGTTTCCGTTCACGCGCGGCATCCACCCGACGATGTACCGCGGCCGACTGTGGTCGATGCGCCAGTACGCCGGCTTCGGCACCGCCGCCGAGTCGAACCGGCGCTACCGCTATCTGCTCGAGCAGGGCGGCAGCGGGTTGAGCGTCGCTTTCGACCTCCCGACCCAGATCGGCTACGACTCGGACCACCCGCTCGCGCGGGGCGAAGTGGGCCGGGTCGGGGTGGCCATCGACTCCATCGAAGACATGAGCGTCCTCTTCGAGGACATTCCGCTGGATCGCGTCTCGACCTCGATGACGATCAACGCCACCGCCATCATCCTGCTGGCGTTGTACGTGGCGACCGCACGGCGGCAGGGGGTCGAGCCCCGGGCCGTCGCCGGCACGGTGCAGAACGACATCCTCAAGGAGTACGTCGCCCGCGGCACCTACATCTTTCCGCCGCGAGCGTCGCTGCGCATCGTCACCGACGTCGTCGAGTACTGCGGGGCGGAGCTGCCCAACTGGCACCCCATCTCGATCAGCGGCTATCACATCCGCGAGGCCGGGGCGACCGCGATTCAGGAGGTCGCCTTCACCTGCGCGCATGCGATCGCCTACGTCGAGGCGGCCATCGCCGCCGGTCTCGATGTGGACACGTTCGGACGCCGGCTGTCGTTCTTTTTCGCGGCCCACAACGATTTCCTCGAGGAGATCGCCAAGTTCAGGGCGGCCCGCCGGTTGTGGGCCCGGATCATGCGCGACCGGTTCGGCGCCACCGAGCCCCGGGCCCAGCAGATGCGCTTTCACACCCAGACGGCCGGCAGCACGTTGACGGCGCAACAGCCGGACAACAACATCGTGCGGGTCGCGCTGCAGGCGACGGCCGCGGTGCTCGGGGGCACCCAGTCGCTGCACTGCAACGGCCGCGACGAGGCCCTGGCGCTGCCGACCCGGACCTCGGCCCACATCGCCCTCCGGACGCAGCAGGTCATCGCGGCCGAGACCGGCGTGGTCAACACCGTCGACCCGATCGCCGGCTCCCACGTCATCGAGTCCATGACCGACGAGATCGAACGGGAGGCACGTGCGATTCTCGAACGCATCGACACCGAGGGGGGGACGCTGGCCGCGATCGAACGGGGCGCGATCCAGCGGCAGATTCAGGAATCCGCCTACCGGGACCAGCAGGCGGTCGACACCGGCGAACGCACGGTGGTCGGGGTCAATCGCTTCAACGACGACAACGGCGTGAACATCGACATCCTGCGCATCGATCCTGCCGTCGAGACCGACCAGCGCGAGCGCGTGGCCCAGGTGCGGGCCTCCCGCGACGCGGTGCAGTGCCGGGGAGCGCTCGACGCGGTGACCGGTGCGGCCCGCGGCGGCGGCAATCTGGTCCCCCCCATCATCGCCGCGGTCGAGGCCCGCGCCACCGTCGGCGAGATCGCCGACGCCCTCCGCGCGGTCTTCGGCGAATACCGCGAGGACGGAATCTGACCCGCCGGCTACGCCTCCGGCGACGAAGGCGGTGAGGGCATCGGCGGCACCGGCGGCACCGACATCGGCGGAGGCACCGACGGCGGCACCGGCAGGGACGTCCGGAAGATCAACGCGCCGAGCAGGCCGCCGAGCGTGGAGAACATCATGCCGGCCACCAGCATGAAGCCGAAGCCGATGATCACGGAGGCGGCAATGCCCTCGGAGCCGTAGCTCTCGAGCATCTCCCGGACCTCGGGAGGCATGTCGCTCCCGGAGTTCACCACGAACTCCATCATGCGGCGCTGCAACGGCGCGGTCACGATACTGATCGGTACGGCCACCGCCACGTAGACGACCGCGCCCGCGATGCCCGCCAGGAACCCGCCCAGGGCCCCCTCACCGAGCGGGAGCGGTTCCGGCCGATCCCGCTGCTGCAGCCAGGCGGTCAGCACGCCGCCGCCGATGAGCCAGAGGCAGCAGCAGTTGCCAATCGAGATGACCGGCAATGCGGACAGCACGCCGATGAACAAGCCGCCGAAGAGGATCGGCTGAAGCTGACTCTGAGTCATGCGTCACAATGCCGCGCCGCCGGGCGCACTCCCGGGATGAAGCGGCGACCTCAGTCGTAGTATTCCAGACCGAGGTGGGTGATGAGCTCCTCGCCCCGCAGAAAGCGCAGGGTGTTCTTCAGCTTCATCAGCTGAATGAACAGGTCGTGCTCGGGATAGAGCCCCGGCGCGTGCACCGGACTCTTGAAGTAGAACGACAGCCATTCCTGGATGCCGCTCATGCCCGCGCGCTTCGCCAGATCGAGGAACATCACGAGGTCGAGCACGATCGGCGCCGCGAGGATGCTGTCGCGGCACAGGAAATTGATCTTGAGCTGCATCGGATATCCGAGCCAGCCCACGAGATCGATGTTGTCCCAGCCCTCCTTGTTGTCCCCCCGGGGCGGGTAGTAGTTGATGCGCACGACGTGGCACAGGTCGTCGTACAGGTCCGGATACAGCTCCGGCTGCAGAATGTAGTCGAGAACCGACTTCTTGCTTTCTTCCTTGGTCTTGAACGACTCCGGATCGTCGAGGACCTCGCCGTCCCGGTTCCCGAGGATGTTGGTCGAATACCAACCGGACACCCCGATCAGCCGCGCCTTGAGACCGGGCGCGACAATCGTCTTGATCAGGGTCTGACCGGTCTTCAGGTCCTTGCCGGCCACCGGCGATCCGTTGTCGAGCGCGAGCCGGTCCAGCGCCGGAATGTCCGCGCTCAGGTTGGGCGCCGCGTTGGCATAGGGAATCCCCTCCTTCAACGCTGCATAGGCATAGACCATGCTCGACGGGATACTCTCGGCATTCGATTCCATCGCCGCCTCGAAGGCCGCGATGGACTCGTGCTCCGGGGTCGGCGTCATGAAGATCTCGGTGCTCCCGCACCAGATCATCACCAGGCGATCAAGGCCGCGCTCCTGCTTGAACGCCCGGATGTCGGCGCGCACCTGCTCGGCGAGATCCCGCTTGTTCGGGCCGGTCTTGATGTTGGTGCCCATCAGCCGCTTCACGTACCGCTGATCGAACACGGCGGGCCACGGCCGAATCGACTCGAGCTCCGGACGAACCCGGTCGAGCAGCGCGGGCTCGATGACCCCGGCGGTGGTGGCCGCTTCGAAACCGTTGTCCTCGAAGATGTCCCAGGCCCCGAAGACGAGGTCGTCCAGGGACGCCAGCGGCACGAAGTCCTTGATGAGCGGCGAACGGCCTTCGTTGCGCTTGCCCAGCCGGACGGTCCCCCGTTCGGTGAGCGAGCCGATCGAGGCCGCCAGTCCTTTCCGAATGAGGAGGGTGCCGGCGATGAACGTCGTGCTGACCGCCCCCATCCCGACGAGAAGAACTCCGAGCTTGCCGCGAGCGGGCGCGATTTCGACTGGGCGTTTCACGACCGGCCACTATATCATGGCAGTCTGAGGCTCACTGGGCATCGCTGCTGCCGGGCACGACGGCGCGACGCATGCCGGCACCGAATCACCTCCATGGCAATTCTCAAGAAACTCAAGGGCGACACCGACCTCCGGGTCTCGATGGCGGGGCTGCGGCTCGGCGACAAGGTGCTGCAGGTCGGGAGCGGCGATCCGGGTCTCATCGCGATGCTGGCCGGCTGGGTCGGCATCAGCGGACAGGCGTCGGCCCTCGTCCCGGACGACCGCGGGGCCGAGCGGATCAGACGCGCCGCCCAGGCGCGGGGGGTGCTCGTCGACGTCAAGGTTGCCCCGTTGCGGACGCCGCCGTTCGCCCAGGGGTGGTTCGACGTGGTGGTCATCCCGGAGCTGATCGGCGCGATGCGTCCTCACGAACGCGTGGGGACCCTGCAGGGCGCACGGCAGGTGCTCCGGGTCGGCGGCCGGTGCCTGGTCATCGAGGCCGCACCGCGCGGGGGACTCGGAGCGCTCTTCTCCGGGCGCGCCCTCGACCCGCACTATCGCTCGCAGGGCGGCGCGGAGCCCGCGCTGCGAGCCGAAGGCTTCAACCCGGTGCGCACCCTCGCCGAGCGGCAGGGACTGATGTTCACCGAAGGCATGAAGCCGGATCCGCAGGACGCCCCGGCGGTGGGCAGGGGCACCGGCTGACGGCGGCGGCGGCGTGAGCCGGCGTCACGCGCGGGGCGGTGGGCCCCTACAGCGCTGCATCGACGCGACCGACGAAAGGAGTAGAGACGAGATCGCCCGGACGCAGCCTGAAGCACGGGAGTATCACCACCATGGACGCTACGCTGGCCACCGTCACCATCATCTCGCTGCTGTTGGCCTGGGCAATGGCTATCGTGACCTGGCAACGCATCCGGGCGGAACGTCGGCGCGCCGACGCCCGGGTCGCCGGCGTGATGGCGGAGCTCGCGCGGGCTCCCGTCCGCCCCGCACGAGGGCCCGGGCGAGGCGAGCGCGGCTGGCCGATCGCGGCTCCGGCGGCGATGGCCGCGAAGCCGCTCCGTCACCGCCGGCCCGCGCCGGTCGGGCCACCGGTCGAGTTGCGGCTGCCGTTCACGGCATCGGACGCGACGCCGGAAGACCGGGGTGAAGCCCCGCGTTCGAGGGAGTACGGCGAGGGCGGCGGCCGGCGGAGCGAGGCGGGGAGCGTCTTTCCCCACGAGCTCGCGGCCCGCCTGCGGGCGTACCTGTGGCAGGCGGTGGTCGAGCCCGAGCCGTCGGCGCCGCCGCACTGGGGCCACCGCCTGGCCGCCGTCGCCATCGCCACCGTCCTCGTGGCCGGCGTCTCCCTCGCCAACCGCGCGCCGTCGGCGGCGATGCCGGTCGAGCTGCTGTCCCTCGACCACCGCAGGCAGGGAGACTACCTCGCCGTCAGCGGCTCGCTGCGCAATCCGCGGGGCGGAAGGGAACGGGCGAAGCTGAGCATCACCGCGACGGTGTTCGACCGCGCCGGCGCCATCGTCGGCACCGGCCAGACCCCGCTGCCGGTGGCGGTACTGCCCCCCGGGGGCGAGACCGCGTTCACGATCTCGCTCCCGGACGCGGACCAGATCAACCGCTATCGGGTGAGCTTCATGGAAGATCACTCCAGACTGCCGCACGTCGACCGGCGCCAATCCGACGCGACGACCGATGCTGCGATGCCGGCATCGGCGGAGACCCGACCATGACCAGAAACCTGTGGCGACCTTCGGCAACCGCGCTCGTCCTGCTGGCCCTGGCTCACTGGACGACCCCGGCCGGCGGTGAAGCCGGGCGGAGCCCCGAGACGGCCCCGCAGACCGGGCAACGCGCCGCACAGGCCCGGGGACCCGACGACCCGGACGGCGTCTTTCGCGCCGGCATCGAGCTGATCAACGTGACGGCCACGGTCACCGACGCTCGAGGCCGTTTCGTCGACGGGCTGACGAGGGAAGACTTCCTGATCTACGAGGACGGCGAGCCGATGGAGATCACCCAGTTCGACAACGAACGGGTGCCCGTCAGCCTGGGTATCGCTCTCGATACGAGCGGCAGCATGGACGGCCGCAAGATGCAGGCGGCGCGGAACGCGCTCGATCGGTTCCTGTACGACCTGCTCGATCCCGACGACGAGATCTTCCTCTATCGATTCGACTATACGCCGGTCCTGTTGCAGGACTGGACGACCAACCGGGATCGCCTGAGCCGGGCCATTCGCGACATCCGTCCCCGGGGCGGCACCGCGCTGTACGACGCGGTAGCGGAATCGGTGCCGCGCGTCGCGGAGGGCCGCCATCGCAAGAAGGCGCTGCTCATCATCTCCGACGGCAACGACACCAACAGCGAGACCGACGACCGGGCCCTGCGGGGGCTCATCCGCGAGAACGAGGCGCTGGTGTACGCCATCGGCATCGACGGCAGCTCGCGGCGCCAGCGCCGGATCCTCGGGGGACCGATACGCCCCCCCCTGCCCGGACCTTTTCCGATCCCGGGCGGCGGGCGCCGGCCGCCGCAACTGCCCCGGGGCAATCCGTTCCAGACCGCGCAAGAGGAACGGGTGAACGTGAGCGCCCTCCGCGACCTGACCGACGACAGCGGGGGGCGCACCGAGATCATCCGCGACGCCGACGACCTCGACCCGGCGACGGCCGGGATCGCTCGCGAGCTGAGCCGGCAGTACTACCTGGGGTACCCCGCGCGGCATGCCGCGGACGGACGCTGGCACAGCATCCGCGTCGAAGTGCGCAACCGCGCCTATCGGGTGCGAGCCCGGCGCGGCTACACCGCGGTACCCTGACTTTTCATGGCCCCTCGACCTCGTCTCTTCCTCGTCGACGGCAACTCCCAGATGTATCGCGCCTATCATGCGATTCGCGGGTTGACGGGACCGGACGGACGCTCCACGAACGCGGTGTACGGCTTCATCACGATGTTGCGCAAGCTGGTCGCCGATCAGGCCCCGGAGCTCATCGCGGCCGCCTTCGACCTCAAGGGACCGACCTTCCGGCACCAGCTCGACGCCGACTACAAGGCCAACCGGCGTCCGATGCCCGACGACCTCGTGGACCAGGTTCCCCGGGTGCACGACGCGTGCGCGGCGCTTGGCGTCCCCATCGTCACCCGCGAGGGCTTCGAGGCCGACGACGTTATCGGATCGCTGGCCGCGCGGGCGGTGGAGGCGGGGCTCGACGTCGCCATCGTCACCGGCGACAAGGATTTCTTCCAGCTCGTCGACGACCGGGTCCGGGTCTTCAATCCGCGCGACGACGGCGCCTGGTTCGACGAGACCGCGGTGCAGGAGAAGTTCGGGGTCCGGCCGGATCAGGTCGTCGACGTCCTCGCCCTGATGGGAGACGCCAGCGACAACGTCAAGGGCGTCCCCGGCGTCGGCGAGAAGAGTGCGCGGGCGCTCGTCACCGAGTTCGGCACCCTCGACCGGCTGCTTGAAAACGCGGCCGAGCTGCCGAAGAAGAGGCTCCGGACGGCCCTGACCGAACATGCCGGGGACGCCCGCCACAGCCGTGAGCTGGTCCGCATCCGCGTCGACGTGCCGGTGGACGGGGACCCGACCCGCTTCCGGTACCAGGGCGCGGATCGCGAACGGTGTTTCGCCCTGTTCTCGGAGCTGGGGTTCAAGTCGCTGCTCGGCGAGTTCGCGCCGGCGGCGGGGACGGCGGCGACGGTGGACACCGACTACCGGCCGGTCGCGACCGTCGCCGAGCTGGAGACCCTCGCGACGGCCCTTCGCGACGCCGGCCGGTGCGGACTGCACGTCCTGACGGTGGCGGGGCGCCCCTCGCGCGAAGGCCTCGCCGGGCTCGCGTTCTCGATCGGTCCGCGATCCGCCAGGTACGTCCCCCTCGCCGGGCGCGGACTGGACCTGTCCGGGAACCTCGATGCGGACACCGTCTTCGCGACCCTGCGGCCGATTCTCGAAGACCCCGAGGTCCGCACCGTCGGGCACGACCTGAAACGGACGATGCGTTGGCTCGCCGAGCACGGAGTGCGGCTTCGGGGCCTCGATCTCGACACGATGATCGCGAGCTATCTGCTGGATGCGACGCGGTCCGCTCCCACCCTCGAGACGGTCGCCCTGGAATACACCGGATACCAGGTGACGACGGCCGAGGCGATGCGGGGCAAGGGCCCGAAGGCGCCGGACTTCGACCGCCTCCCGCCCGAGTCGGTCCTGGCCTATGCCTGCGAGCGCGCCGATCTGCCCCTGCAGGCGGCCGCCCCGTTGCTCGAGGCGCTGACCGGCGAACGGCTCCTGACGCTGTATCGCGAGCTCGAGCACCCGTTGATTCCCGTGCTCGACGACATCGAACGGGCCGGGGTGCGGGTGGCGACGACCGCCCTGGCCGAGCAGTCGCGGGCAATGCAGACGCGGCTCGACTCGCTGCAGGCGCGCATCTTCGGCCTCGCCGGCGAAGAGTTCAACGTGAACTCGCCGCGGCAGTTGTCGGTCATCCTGTTCGAGAAGCTGGCCCTGCCGACCCGCAAGAAGACCGGCAAGACCCGGGCCGCCTCGACCTCCGTCGAGGTGCTGGAAGAGCTGGCGCTGCAGCACGAGCTGCCCCAGCTCGTGCTGGAATGGCGAACGATCCAGAAGCTCAAGGGCACCTACGTCGAGGCCCTCCCCCAACTGGCGCGACCGGACACCGGCCGGGTGCATACCTCGTTCAATCAGGCGGTCGCGGCGACCGGCCGGCTGAGCAGCAGCGACCCGAATCTGCAGAACATCCCGATCCGCACCCCGCTCGGCCGCGAGATCCGGCGGGCGTTCGTGGCCCGCGACGGCTGCGTGCTGATCTCGGCCGACTACTCCCAGATCGAGCTGCGGGTCCTCGCGCATCTGTCGGAGGATGCGGCCCTGACAGAGGCATTCGTCCGCGGCGACGACATTCACGACCAGACCGCTCACCGGGTGTTCGGGACCGACAGCGGGCTCGACCCCCACGAGCTCCGGCGCCGCGCCAAGATCATCAACTATGCGTTGTTGTACGGGAAGACCGCGTTCACCCTCGCCCGGGACATCGGGGTCACCCCCACCGTGGCCCAGGCGTTCATCGACGCGTATTTCGCCGGCTATCCCGACGTCAAGGGGTTCCTCGACACCGTAGTCGAGCAGGCGCGTGAGAGCGGCGAGGTCCGCACCCTGTTCGGCCGCCGCCGGCTGGTGCCGGAGCTGCGCAGCCGCAACGCCCAGGTCCGGGCCGCGGCCGAGCGGGCGACCGTGAACATGCCCATTCAGGGCACCGCCGCCGACATCCTGAAACGCGCGATGATCACGCTGTCGGGCAAGCTCCCCTCCACGAGCCCCATGATTCTCACCGTCCATGACGAGTTGCTGCTGGAAGCCCCGCGCGGCGACGCGGACGCCGCGGCGGCGCTGGCACGCGACACCATGTCGGGCGCCGCGGATCTGCGCGTGCCTCTGACCGTCGACGTGGGAATCGGCGAGAACTGGATGGCCGCCAAGGGCTAGCGCGAACGTCGCCCTGCGGCGGCGCCGCCGGCCGGACCAACCCTCCAAACCGGCCCGTGCCATATAATGGCCCCCGATGGGGGCGCCGACGACCATCTCGCGGTCGGAACACATCGTCTCCCGACGGCAGATCGACGGCGACGCCCTCAAGGTCATCTCGCGGCTCCAGCAACACGACTTCGAAGCCTACCTCGTCGGCGGCGGGGTGCGAGACCTCCTGCTGGAGAGACGGCCCAAGGACTTCGACCTCGGCACCTCCGCGCATCCGCAGCAGATCAAGGCGCTGTTCCGGAACTGCTGGATCATCGGCCGCCGATTCCGGCTGGCCCACGTCAAGTTCGGCGACAAGACCATCGAGGTCGCGACCTTCCGCAAGCAGGTGCCGCCCGAGACCGACACCGAGCGGGCCGCGCGGGAGGAAGCGCGCGAGCGCGCCCGCCGGGAAGCGGAAGCGAAGGGCGTCAGCCCCAGGCGGTTCATCCGCCGGGACAACACGTTCGGCACCGCCGAAGAGGACGCCTTCCGCCGCGACTTCACCATCAACGCGCTGTTCTACGACGCGTCGAGCCGCTCGATTCTCGACTACGTCGACGGCATGCGCGACATCCGCAGCCGCACCATTCGATGCATCGGCGACCCGAACGAACGGTTCGTCGAAGACCCGGTGCGCATGCTGCGCGCGGTGGTCCTGGCCGCCCGACTCGACCTGTCGATCGACCCCGCGGTGACCGCGGCCATTCGGCGCCATCGCGGCGAGATGGTCCACAGCTCGCCGGCGCGGCTGCTGGAAGAGCTCTACAAGATTGCGCGCAGCGGCGCGTCCGAACGCATCGTCCGGGACCTCGGCTCGCACGGCCTGTTGAAGTACATCGCGCCCGAGCTCCACAAGGCCCGTTCCGATGCCCTGTGGCGCTCGCTGGCGGCGCTCGACCGCTATCGGCGCGGGTTCGACGACCCGCCGCCCACGCTGAGCAACGCCCTGCTGATGGGGAGCTACGTGGCGCCCTTCGCCGCCGTCGAGCGCCCGCGGCGGCGCGCCGCCCAGGATCCGGCCGCCAGGCGTCCCCCCGAAGTCTCCCTGGGCGCGCTGCCCATCGCCAGACGGGACCTGGAGCAGCTGCGGCAGATACTCGACCTGCAGAGCCGCCTCGCCGACGAGCGTCTGTCACCGCGAGCCAGGCGCGCGGTGATGCACCGGGCCGTCTTCGAAGCCGCCCTCACCTGGATGACGGTGCACGGCCAGACGCCGGAGATCGTCGAACGCTGGCGAACCGACGCCGACACCGCGGCAACGTCCCCCGAACCCGATCGCCCGCGCCGCCGGCGAAGGCGCCGCCGGCGCAGACGCCCCCGCGCCGACCCCCAGGAACCGGAGAGCGGCGGCCCCGAAACGTGATCGCCCACCGCAGCGGCCTCTTTCACTCGCCGCCCGCGACGGCCTCCCGCGGCGCATCGTCGGACAGGTCCACGCCGACCGGACAGTGATCGGAGCCGGTGACCTCCGGCCAGATGAAGGCGGCGGTGACGCAGGCCGCCGCGTCCGGAGAGGCGAGCACGTAGTCGATGCGCCAGCCGACGTTCCGTTCGCGCGCCCCGCCCCATTGCCGCCACCAGGTGTAGTGCCCCGGCGCGCCGGCATGGCGGGCCCGGAACGTATCCACCCACCCCGCGTCGATCCAGCGGGTCAGCTCGGCCCGCTCGGCCGGCAGGAAGCCGCTGGTCCGGGTGTTCGACCGGGGCCGCGCGAGATCGATCGCCTCGTGCGCCGTGTTGTAGTCGCCGACCACGACGACCGGCCCGTCGCGCCGAAGCGCCTGGAGACGCTCGAAGAGCGCGGCGTAGAAATCGAGCTTGTACGGCACGCGGCTGTTGTCCCGGTCCCGGCCGCTGCCCTTGGGGAAATAGACCGACGCCACCGCCAACCGGTCGAACCACGCGATGACGACCCGGCCTTCGGCGTCGAAGCGCGGCTCGCCCAGCGTCGTCTCCACCTGCGCGGCCGGCTCGCGGGAATAGATGGCGACGCCGCTGTAGCCGGCCCGCTCCGCCGGCGCGAACGTCGCATGCCATCCCGCCGGGGCCCGCACGCCCGCGTCCAGCTGGTGCTCGAAAGCCCGCACTTCCTGCAGGCCGACGACATCGGCACCCGACGCGTCCAGGAAATCGAGAAACCCCTTCCGGACGCAGGCGCGCAATCCGTTGACGTTCCAGCTCACGATGCGCATGTCGTCGCGCGCGCAATGGCGTCGAGATACTTCCCGACCGCCGTCGAGAGACCGAAATCGAGCGCGTCCGCGATCAGTGCGTGGCCGATGGAGACCTCGTCGATGCCGCCGATGGCGACGAACGCCGTGAGGTTGTCCAGGTTCAGATCGTGCCCGGCATTGACGCCGAGCCCCAGCGAGGCCGCCAGCCGGACTGCGCGCGCATAGGCGTCGCGGCAGGCGCGGGTCCGCGGGTGGTCGAGCCCGTGACGTTCGACGAGATCCGCGTACGGCCCGGTGTAGAGCTCGATGCGGTCTGCCCCGCACGCCTTCGCGCGCGCGATCTGGTCGTCCACCGGGTCCAGGAAGAGGCTGACGCGCGCCCCCCAGGCTCGGTAGCGCGCGATGCGCGCGGCCACCCACCGGGCACGCTCCGGGTCGGCGAGGTCCCAGCCGTGGTCCGAGGTGAGCTGGGCGTCGGCGTCCGGCACCAGCGTCGCCTGCCGGGGCCGCGCCGTCTCGATCAGGCGGTCGAAGCCCGGATAGCCATTGTCGCGCGGGCCCGCGGCGGGGTTGCCCTCGATGTTGAATTCGACGTGCGGGTACTCCCCGGCCAGGAGGTTCGCCAGAGCCTCGACGTCGGCGGGTCGGATGTGACGCTGATCGGGGCGGGGGTGCACGGTAACACCGTGCGCGCCGGCGGCGATGGCGGTCCGCGCCGCGGCGAGGACGCCGGGGCGGGCGCCCTCGCGCGAGTTGCGCAGCCACGCGATCTTGTTGACGTTGACCGAGAGCGTAGTCATCGCTTCTCTCTACTGTATCCCAGCTCTCCATGCCGGAAGACGGTCCCGCGTCGGGCGCTCCGGCTCGGATCGACCGGCCGGCGGCCCGCGGCAAGATCCTCCTCGAATGCAGCGGGGGCGGGTCTCGGCAGTCGCCCCGGGCGGCGGCGCCCCGGGCGGGCGGCCCGCCCGACGACCGCTCCACCTGCGGCAGCCGCCGCGCTCTCGAGCGTCACCGGGTGCTCGAGCCGTGGGAAGCGTCGCCTGCCCGGGCAGCCGGAAGCCTGCGGACTGTTACCATGCATCCCGTAGTTGGAGCCCGTCATGTCGAACCAGACCTCCGCAACGCCGGCCCGAGCGCCGGACACCGCCGTCCACACCATCGCGGCCACCACGCACGGCCGGTATCTCGTCGCGCCGGCCGGTCGGCCGGGGCCCGCGCCGCTGCTGGTCGGCTTCCACGGTTACGGCGAGCATGCCGAACGGCATCTGGCCGAGCTCGATCGGATTCCCGAAAGCGCGCGATGGACCCGCGTCGCGGTGCAGGCACTCCACCGGCACTACAGCGAGGGCGCCCGTCACGTCGTCGGAAGCTGGATGACGCGCCAGGACCGGGAGCTCACCATCGCCGACAACCTCGCCTACGTGCGGGCGGTGGTGGACGAGGTCCGGGCCGCGTATCCGACCACCGGGACCCTCGTCTACTGCGGCTTCTCGCAGGGCGTCGCGATGGCCTACCGCGCCGCCGCGTGGTGCGGCCACGCCTGCCGCGGCGTCATCGCCCTCGGGGGCGACGTGCCGCCCGAGCTGCGCGGGGACACGGCCGTCGCCTGGCCCCCGATCCTCATCGGCCGGGGCCGGACCGACGCGTGGTACACGCAGGAAAAGCTGGGTACGGACGTGACCGCCCTCCGCGGCGCCGGCGCGGCCGTAGAACCGCTGGTGTTCGACGGCGGGCACGAATGGACGGACGACTTCCGGGCCGCGGCGGGCCGGTTCCTCGCCGCACTGACTTAGCGCGATCTTCCGGTCGCGTTGGAAGCTCGCTGGTGCGAACCTCGCGGCGCAAGCGCCGAGCCCGGAGGGCGTCCCCTGCGGTTCCGCCGCCTTGCGGCGCTGCCGCCCCAGCCAACCCTCCAGCCGTCCGCGCCGTTCTACGGCGCAAACTCCTGGCCCGGGGCCGGAACCCACCGGCGGGAAACGGCGTCCAATACGTAGTCATCACGAGCTCGACACGAAACCGGGAGACCTTCATGCACCGACTCGCACCCACCGTCCTCGCCGTCTGTCTGCTCGCCGCCGCACCGGTCGCCGGGCAGGAACCGATCGACATTCCCTACACGAAGTACGTGCTCGCCAACGGCCTGCGGCTGATCGTGCACGAGGACCACAAGGCGCCGATCGTCGCGGTCAACGTCTGGTACGACGTCGGCGCCGCCGACGAGGAGGCCGGCAAGACCGGCTTCGCGCACCTGTTCGAGCACCTGATGTTCAACGGGAGCGAGCACTTCGACGACGACTACTTCAAGCCGTTCGACCGCGTGGGCGCCACCGGCATGAACGGCACCACCAGCCAGGACCGCACCAACTACTTCCAGGTGGTGCCGACGACGGCCCTCGACATGGCCCTGTGGATGGAGTCGGACCGCATGGGGCACATGCTCGGCGCCGTCGACCAGGCCCGGCTCGACGAGCAGCGCGGCGTCGTGCAGAACGAGAAGCGCCAGGGCGAGAACCAGCCCTACGGCAAGGTGTTCCTGACCCTGTTCGAGAACACCTACCCCGCCGGCCATCCCTACGACCACTCCACCATCGGCTCGATGGACGACCTGAACGCGGCGTCGCTCGACGACGTCCGCACGTGGTTCGAGACCTGGTACGGCGCCGCCAACGCGGTGCTGGTGGTCGCCGGCGACGTGGATCCCGAGGACGCCAGGGCGCGGGTCGAGCGCCACTTCGGCCACATCCCCTCGGGGCCGCCCCTCATCAAGCCCGACGTCGACCTCGCCCGCCGCGCCGACGAGAGCCGCATCGTCCTCCAGGACCGGGTGCCGCAGGCCCGCATCTACAAGGCCTGGAACGTCGCCGCCCTCGGGGATCCGGCGCTCGACCACCTGACGCTGGCCAGCGACGTGCTGACCGCCGGCCGCAGCTCGCGCCTCTACCGGCGGCTCGTCTACGAGGACCAGATCGCCACCGACGTGTCGGCGTTCGCCCTCACGCGACAGTTCGGCAGCCTGTTCATCCTGCAGGCGACGGCCCAGCCGGGGCAGGACCTCGCCACGCTAGAAGCGGTCCTCGACGAGGAGCTGCGCGGGTTCCTCGACTCGGGCCCGACCGCGGCCGAGCTCGCCCGAGCCCAGACCCGCCAGCGGGCGTCCTTCGTCCGCGGGGTCGAGCGCATCGGCGGCTTCGGCGGCAAGTCGGACGTGCTGGCGGCGAGCGAGGTCTACCTCGGCCGCCCCGACGGCCACCTGCGAACGCAGGAGACGATCAGGAACGCCACCCCCGCCGACGTCCGGGCCGCCGCCGGCGAGTGGCTGAGCCGGGGAGCCCTCACCGTCGAGGTGCAGCCCTTCCCCGCCTACGCCGCGGCCGAGAGCACCGTCGACCGCTCGTCGGGACCGCCCGAGGTCACCGACTTCCCCTCCTCCTCGTTCCCGGCCCGCGAGACGACGCGCCTGTCGAACGGGCTCGACGTGATCCTCGCCCGGCGCGAGGCGATCCCCGTCGTCGACTTCAACCTGCTGCTCGACGCCGGCTACGCGGCGGACCAGTTCACCCTGCCCGGCACCTCCCGGATGACGATGGACATGCTCGACGAGGGGACCACGTCGCGGACCGCGCTGGAGATCGCGGAAGCGCTCGAGGGTCTCGGCACCACCCTCTTCGCGGGATCCAACCTGGACATGTCGACGGTCCGGATGTCGACCCTGAAGGAGAACCTCGACGCATCCCTGGACCTGTTCGCCGACGTCGTCCTGAACCCCTCCTTCCCGGAGGCGGAGTTCGACCGCCGGCGGCGGCAGCAGCTCGCGGCCATCGCCCGCGAAAGGGTCCAGCCGATCGGAATGGCGATGCGCGTCTTCCCGCGCCTCCTCTACGGCGAGGGCCACGCGTACAGCCAGCCGTTGAGCGGCTCGGGCAGCGAGGCAACCCTGAACGCGCTGACCCTGGACGGGCTGCGCGCGTTCCACGACACCTGGTTCCGGCCCGACAACGCCACTCTGATCGTCGTCGGCGACGTCACCATGGCCGAGCTCGAGCCCGCGCTGGAGGCCCGCTTCGCCGGCTGGGAGCCGGGCGAAGTGCCGCGCAAGAACCTCACCGATGTCGATCACCAAGCCGAAACTGTCGTCTACCTCATCGACCGGCCCGACTCCGAGCAGTCGATCATCTTCGCCGGCCACGTCGCGCCACCCCGAGGCGACGCCCGCAATCTGCAGATCGCGGCGATGAACAACATCCTGGGCGGCGGCTTCACGGGGCGGGTCAACATGAACCTGCGCGAGGACAAGGGCTGGTCGTACGGCGCCCAGAGCCAGATCATCGACACCGCGGGACAGCGCCCCTTCCTCGTCCTCGCCCCTGTCCAGACCGACCGGACGGCGGAGTCGATGGCCGAGATCGACAGGGAGATCAGCAGCATCCGCACCGGCGGCGACCAGCCGCCGACGGCCGAGGAGCTCGCCCGCGTCAAGGACCAGCGGACCCTGACCCTGCCGGGCCGCTGGGAGACCAACCGCGCGGTCATGGCCGACATCGTCCAGATGGTGCGCTTCGGCCTCCCCGACGACCACTGGGAGACCTACGCCGCGGCGGTGCGAGGCCTGAGCCTCGGCGAGATCCGGGCCGAGACCGACCGCGTGCTCCAGCCCGACCGCATGATCTGGGTCGTCGTGGGCGATCGCGAGCGCATCGAGGAGCGCATCCGCGTCCTCGACCTCGGCGAGATCCGTTTCCTCGACGCCGACGGCAACCCCGTCGAGGGCTGAGACCGGGTGGTCGGATCGGAGCCGGAACGTCGGCCCGCCTGCCCTTGAGGATCGGTCCCGCGGGAAGCTACCCCGCAAGGCGAAGTGTCACGACCCTGGTCCGGCCTTCGTCGACTATCACCTGAAGCACCACCAGAGTCTCGAAGCGCAGTTCCACTACGCCGTGTCAACCGCTATGAGATCTTCCCAGGAGACCATCCAATGGACCTGCCCCAGTACAATTCCCGGTGCTTCAGAACAGACTTCCAGCCCAAAGGCGGCCCGGGATTCTTCCCCGGTGCAGGCGGGTACTTTCACGGCTGCATCCCCCGCGGTTCCCGACACATCGTGTTCTTCGGCACCGATTTCGGCACCGAGGGCTACTGGAGAGACGAAGTCACCGAGCAAGGAGGCGAGAAGCGATCGCAGTCAACCCTGTGCAACCTTCCGTGCCTGGTCGAAGAGGCCGGCGTCGATCCGTGTTCATGTCATTTGACGAACACGGTGCTGGCGCTTGCCAAGTGTGATGACATGACCGGGAACGACAGCGTCTACAAGCGCAAGCAATATCGGGACTATCTGGAACAGTGCGGTGAGTTCCACTGGACCTGGATCTCGCGGCACAAGCCGGACCTCGGCGGTGCTCATGGGCACGCCCAATGTCGACACCTACCGCCGTCTCGTCTTCCACCGCGTATTCCCAATGCTCGAAGGAGCGTGGGGCCACTTTGGGACTCCCTGGACGAGTTTGTACGCCGCGGAGCAGGAACTGCTGCCCACCGGGCCTGGGAAACGCGATATTCTTTGGATGTTCCATCCGTCCTACCGACACAGCAATCCGCAGTTCCCGCAGTTGAATTCGAAAGCGGAGAAAAGAAGACACCGCGAGGCCATCTGGGCGAGAACGGTGCGGCATCTCAGTAGCTATGCATGACCTCCGGCAGCGAGTGCGCCAGTGGGGTTGGCCGAAGTTACGGAGTGTGGTGCCTGTCCCCGGGCGACCCGGTCACACCGCGCGGGGGTGCGTCGTTCGCCGCCGCGGCGGCGGCATCGAGATGATCAAGCTTCCCCACGATGATGCCGAAGATGTAGGCGGCGCCTCCTGTCAGAAGGAACAGAAGCTCGAGTATGTGCTCAATGGCCAGGCTCTATTCGAGGAAAAGGGGCTCTCCTAAAACAGGTGTGGGTGGAATTGGAGCCGATTCGGCGGGTCCACGAGGCGTGGCTCACGGCGAAAGGGCAGCTCGGAACTGACCCGTGGATTCCGCTTCCGGGGCGGGCGTGCGGTGGCTTGCTGCGGATGTCGGGCGGGGTAGCTACGGGTCGACCGGCGTGTCAACGCGCTACGCGCGTCCTCCGCTGCGCTCCGGTCCTTCGGATGACACGCCGGCCGTCCCTCCGCTCAGAGAGCAGTTATGGGCCTTGCGGCCCGGCCTGGACGGGGGCGTCCCGGCCGTCGACGACTTCACGCCGGACGCGCGAGGAGCAGTCGGCGCGTGGGCCTGACGTGCGGAGGTCATGGGGCGAAGCAGAGCCCGCGAACGCGGGGTTTTTCTGGCTGCGGCGGCATCGAACCGGGGCGATTCCTACCCACACCTGTTTCAGGAGACTCGGAAAAAAGGCTCAAGTTGAACGCCGGGACCACACGACGGTGTAGCCGAGGCACCAGACGCCTGTCGATCGACGCATCCGGCGGATTCCGGGTGGGAGAATCAACAACCACCTGTTCCGTGCTACAGAGGTCAGGTCGAGCGCGACGGCTCCCGCGGAAAGCCCCGTCATGGCCGCAAGCCCCCAAGGCGCACCGAGAATCTGGCCCGGGACAACCGCGACGAGGACGCCGGTTGCGATGGCGATTGCAGCCGACCGCTGCGTGAACACCCGCGATTCGATTGCTGCTCTTTCCCGCCCGAATTCGTCACACGGCCCACCCGCCCGCGCGGCGCATCATGCCGTACGCGAAGAACCCCAGCGCCAGCGCCAGCCTACCCAGCTGATCGGTCCCCGACGCGGTAGCACAGGAATCCGAGGCGGACGCGAAGCGTACGAGCAGAGCGTCGGCGCACTTCACCGCCCCCCTCAATTCTCAGGTGTCCTTCTCGACGGTAGCCAATGCCTCCGCGTCCACTTCCAGAAGCTCGATCGTCCGCTTGCGGACGCCGATGCCGTGCTCAATCAGGAGGTTGACTAGCTTGTCGCCATCGATGAGCGTGATGGGGGCGACGCCCGACGCGAAGGCGGCCTCCTGGGTGCCCCTGGCGAACCCGGAGGTCGTGACGATCGTCCCGCGGACAGCGTTGAAGCGGTACAGCGAACCGCGAAGCGCATCGAGGTCCTTGCGCTGAATCGCGTGGCGGTGGCGTTTCACCTGCACTACCTCTCGAACCGAGGTGATACCGACATCAACGTCGCCAACCACGTCGACTCCGCCGTCCCGCGACCGCGCGGTAACCTCCACGTTTTGGTAGTCCATCTCCTCCAACAATCTCTTGATCAGGTGCTCCATGGCGAAGGGGTCCATGTCGTGCAGTAGTTCCCGTAGGCTCTCGCGAACCGTGTTCTCCTGCTGCCGAACCAGGGTCCAGACCTCTCGGTGATCGCCCCCACCGACCGAGTCTTCGTCTCCGGTCTTCCGGAGGTAGGCCAACCCGTCTGGAGTCGCGGAGTAGAGACTCCCCTTCCGCTCCACGAGGCGGCGCTCAAGGAGGTTGCTCAGCCGCTGCCTCATCGTGTCCTTGATGCTGGACTCCGTGACCCACGCCGAGCGCCGGGACAGGTACTCGCCCCATTCCTCAACGAGACCTCTGGCGTGGGCCGGACCATTGTCGGCCACGATGGAGAGCAGCTTGATGAGCCCTTCCGCTTCGTCGACGGCAGACTCGGCCTCACCCTCGGGGTGCTCCAGGAAGTCCCGGCCGGTCTTCGTGAGCTGGAGGCCATCGCCGTGCTCGCGCAGAAGGTCGTACCTCTGCGCGAGCAGCCAGTGGCCGTACGTGTGCCGAGGGTTCACAGCACCGTTCGACCCGTCCCAGATGGCTTGGGCGAGCTCTCGGTCGCCGCCTTTGAGCCGTTCCGGGATCCAGATGCCAGGATCGGTCCAATCGACCGCCTTCTTCCGAGTGCCGCGCAACTCGACGAGAGTAGCTCTGAGACGGGTCACCTGTTTACGCCGCCGGCCGGGCCACACGCCGAGCAGATGCCGCAGCTGCGAGTAGATCGGGAAGTACGGAACGCGGACCCGCAGGTCCGCATCGTCACTCGCTGCCCCGGTCTCTTCCTCATCTCCGTTGGTCGATGCAATTGCGGGCGCGGGCGTCGCTTCGGCGGCGGGCTCGTGCCTCCCTCGCAACCCGAACACGCCGGGACGAACGCGAATGAAGTCGCTGTTCTTCCCCTTCCGCTTGATGTCCACCGCGATGGTCGCGTTGAGTGAGGCCCCCGGGCTAGCCGCGTCGGTCTGCACTAGGCCGGCCTCCACGATGGAGGTCGCGAGATCCTGGTAGTGCATCGGACCCCGCTCCCTCAGGAACCGCATGGCCGCCTCTCGGTATGTCATCCCCAGCGTGTCTCCCACCGCTCGGTCCATCACTTCCCACGCAACCTGTCGCCTTCGCCCCAATCCCTTGGACGGGCCACGGCTCAGTCCGGGCGCCGCACCCAGATCCAGCCCTCCCGTTTGGCCAGGGACTTATTCGGTGGCGCCGCTGATCGTCCCGCAACGAAGTCATGCGCGCCCAGCACGCACACGGCTGCGTCCAACCGGTCCGCATTACCACCCAGGCTCTTGAGAGATTGTCATCCTCTTTCGTAGCGCATCCACGATCTCCCCACGTTCGCGTACCCGATCACGTTCCTTGTAGCCCTTCCATGGGAAGCCGTGCGCCTTCAACGTGGCGGCTGGGTAAACTTCAATCGCGGCCCAGTCAACCGCGTCGGCTGGGTCCCAGGCCAGTGGAATCTCCGCGCCAAGGCTGGTTCGCAGCTCGCCCAGAAGATTGACAGCTGCGTGAGCCGTGCGGGCAATCCTGTCCGCGCCGACGTCCAGCGGCGTCTTCCCTATTTTGTGCTTGACAAACCGGTCGGTCGCTCGACGGAACATGTCATCGGCGGGCGTACCTATCGCTGAGCCAGCGGAGTGCGACTCCAGGGCCATCGACAACGGTCCCGGCCAGCCAAGAGGGGCGTCGATGGCGATTAACGTGGCTGCTCCAGATGAGGTCAGCCACCCTTCGACAACAGGCCGCGCAAACCGCCCAAGTCCGACCCAAGTGCACCGCAGTCGAAGACCTCCACCTTCGATGATCGCCAGAGCAAGTCCCGTCTGCCGCGCCGGCGCCGAGCAATCAACGCCAATGATCTGCATGGCCCGAGCCAACCTCTCTTCGCCGGCGCGCCGGACGGTGCCCGGAGAGCACAGGGTTAGAGCTATTCACCGCCCGGAATCTCCGACGGCTTCGTAGAAGGGCAGTGCTCGCATGAACCGACCCGGTACATCCAGAGTCTTATAGAAGCAGTGATGTACATCCAGCGCCTTGACCATTGCGACTGTTGAGGAAACCACCCTGTTCAGACCAATGGACTGCAGCTCTCTTACGGTGACATTCGGAACCTTGTGGATAAACCACGTCAAGAGCGGCTCGGCGTAGTCCGTCTCTCGTGTCTTGAAGTGAGAGAGGAACTGCGACGCGAGCAGGACGCCAACGCCGAATTCCCGGCCCTGGAGCAGCACCTGGCGGAGAACATCGAAATTGTACTTCATGATGTTGTCGGCCTCGTCGACGAGAAGCATTGAGTCGATGAAGCGAAGTTGCGGGTCGTTGCCGAGATAGGGCTGCTTGTCGAGGTTAATCATGTACTCGTAGTACAGGTTCAGGAACAGCACCAAGAGCATGTTACGTTCTTTTTCGCCGATACCGAGGGCGGCAAGGTCGATGACCGTCACGCCGGTAAAGAATTCATCGAAACGCTCCGCCTCAGCAGAGCGCGCCACGAACACCTCCAGATCAACCAGATCGGAGAGAATGCTGTACGGAGCATCGACCCGGTCGCCGACGACGTTGGCGTACTCGCGCAGAACGTCTGTCAGCGTGGGCGCTCCGTCAGCCTCGGCCTCGTAGGCCCGCATGACGGCCGTCTTCAGGTGATTCCGCTGTCGCGGACCGATGCCGCCGTATATCTTCTGCAGGACATCGTTCAGGAACTTCACACGACCAAGACGTGCAGCTGGCAAATGGTCGCGGGAGGTAGGCAGCTCGAACACATTGAGGGGGATGCGGTGCGGGGTCACGACACGGGCGCCGACCGCCTCGACGAAGTCAGGTTTGGTGTAGTCGCGCTTGTAGTCGAAGATCAGGAACTTGGGCCTGTGGCCGCGGTTCCGCGCGGCGTGCTGCGTGAACTGATAGATAAGCGCCTTTGTCAACTGCGTCTTGCCGGTTCCAAGGTCGCCGACGACGCCGATGTTGAGTTGATTCAGCTTGGTGTTGCTGGGGTGCAGGCAGTACGACTTCCGTTCGCCGGCACTGGCGCTGTACCCGACCGTGAACCGAATGCCGAGATCCTCATGGACGGTCTCTGCCGTCGAACCGGAAATCCGTGTCGGCAGTCCGAAGTCCGGAACCGCGGCGGCGTTCTCACCGCTGTCTCCGCCGCGCGGCGAGGACGGCTGCGCTGGAGGGGCTGAGGAAGCCGCCCGCGGCAGTGGCCGGTCGGGGTCTTCGCCATTGCCGCCCTCGGGAGGCGGCGACCCCGACGAAGGGCAGACCAGGGTCTGGATACGCGACTCCCGGAGGCGAAGGACCACGATCTCGTAGGGCTTGTCCCGGAGGTTGTCCTCCTGGGACGGTTTGTTGTTGCCGAGTTCGACCGCATAGACCATGCCGCGCAACCGGGTTTCGTCCGCGCCCTCCACCTGACGAAACAGGACCTGGAGCCACTCCGCCCACCGCGTGCGGTCTTCCCGCGATGCGGTGAGCGACTGGCAGCCGGACACGAACACCTCCTTCAACATTTCCTGACGCGGCGCCGCCAGTGGCGAGGCCTGTTCCCCGTCGTCCAGGCCCGACTGGATGGCTGCCAGCGTGGACATGAGCTGATTGCTCGCCTTCCGGATTTCCGTCTGCAGCACGCCGGTGTCTCCACCGGTAGTCTTGACCTCGATGGCATCCACCGTCAGCACGCCCTCGTCGCGACGTAGCGCGAGGAGGTCGCAGCGTTCGGCGGTATCGGTATCAGCCAGACGGAGCCAAAGGCGCGCGAGCTTCGTATCGACCGACACCAAGAGGGCCCCCGGATGGCGGGCTCGGTAGTCACGGGCAGCGACGAGCATGCCCGCGAATCCCCGGACGCGCGCAGTGTCGGGTTGCGCGTCGGTCTTGAAGAGGTTGATGAGACCGTCGCCGAGCAGCGCAACGCCCTCTTCGAGGAGTTCATGGAGCGCGGTCGCGGAAAAGCGGAGATTGAAATGGTCGAGCGGAGACCTCAGCAGAAGAGCCAAGCGTTCGTAGCTGGTGTCGTAGCAGACGGATCGGCGCCGCCCGTCGTGGCGCTCCAAGACTCGCGCAACCCCAACGCGGCCCGGCGTCGGAAGCGCCCGGTCGGCGAAGAAGAACCAGAACGCGGCCAGCGGCGTGTGCGTCAAGGCGCTGTCGATGTGGCCGGCCATGCGCTCCGCGTCGGCGGAGGCCTGCGGCGTCCGGCTGGCGTGGGCGCCATGGAGCCTCCCGACCATGTCGTAGAACGAGCGGAACACCGATTCATCCAAGGAGAGGCGGAGCTCCACCTTGCGGTGGATGCCTTGGAACGCGATGCGTCGACGGATTACGAAGGGGCTCATCGGCAGCAGGTTGACGCCGCCGGGCTGCTGCCGCATCGCCGTGGTCGCCTCGTCGAACACCGCGATGATGTGGACCGGATTGTCCCGCAGGGCATGGAGCAGGTCCTCCAGCGGCCGGATGTCTTCGTTGACGCGCAACTCCAGCCGACCCGCCGCGATGTGTTCCTCGAGTTGGTCGCGATCCCCGGTAGAGAACCGGCGCGCCGCGAGGAGGCGGGCTTCGTGGCCCGGCGTGGCGTAGATGTCGACGAATAGCGCGACCCGCGAAGCCGCCAGTCCGCGACCGCGGCTGAGCAGTGTCACCAGCGTGCGGCTCGCGTTCGGCGGGTTGATCAGGGCGAGACGAAGAGGCCGGACGTGGTTGACGTAGATCTGGGCGAACTGCCGAACACAGTACTGCAAGGCGTCGACCCCGTCGTCCCCGCTGTAGGCGTTGCGCAGGTTCTCGAAGACCGCAAGTCCGCAGTAGTCGCGCGCGACCGGCAGCGGCTGGGTTCCGCCCCTGCCTTCGGGGAGGCTGGTGAGATAGATGACGCCGAGGTAGTGCTCGGGCTTCTGAAGCTGTTCGAGCACCGCGTCGCGATCCATCCCTTCCAGCTTCAAGCCGCGGGCGAGCGTGGCGATCCGTTCGTAGCGCCACAGATGCAGCGGGTGGGTGGGCAGCAGAACCGCCTTCCATGAGGTCCTTCCGGCACCCAAGGTCGTCTTGATCTGGACAACATCGAGCGACGCGACTGCTTCGAAGAGCAACTGCGTCCAGGCGTGGTCGATCTCGTGCATCGCCGCGTGGTGCTGTGCGAGCTCGGCGTAAAGCCGGTCCCAGGCCTGGAGGAGCTCCGAGACGGCGGCGTGGAGGAAGGACTGGCCGGCGAGCGCCAGCATGGGCTGGTGGATCAGGATGTCGAGATGACCCAACACAACCCGTCGGGCGGAGACTATGCTGTCCCAGAGCCCGCACAGATCCGAGTCTCCTGAAACAGGTGTGGGTAGGGATGGCCCCAGTTCGATGCCGCCCCAGCCAGAAAAACCCCCGCGTTCGCGGGCTCTGCTTCGCCCCGTGACCCCCGCACGTCAGGCCCACGCGCCGACTGCTCCTCGCGCGTCCGGCGTGAAGTCGTCGACGGCCGGGACGCCCCCGTCCAGGCCGGGCCGCAAGGCCCATAACTGCTCTCTGAGCGGAGGGACGGCCGGCGTGTCATCCGAAGGACCGGAGCGCAGCGGAGGACGCGCGTAGCGCGTTGACACGCCGGCCGACCCGTAGCTACCCCGCCCCACATCCGCAGCAAGCCACCGCACGCCCGCCCCGGAAGCGGAATCCGCGGGTCAGTTCCGAGCTGCCTTTTCGCCGTCAGCCGCGCCTCGTGGACCCGCCGAATCGGCTCCGATTCCACCCACACCTGTTTTAGGAGAGCCACAGATCCCCCGTCGTCACACCGTTGCTGGAGAGTTCCCGCTGCATAGCCTCGATGAGGAACCGCACGTCGTACCCATGGCCGTCGTGCGAGATGGATGGCTGCAACGGCGCGAAAGGCGTCGGCTCGCACTGGCGGTAGTCGCGAAGGGCGTCCTCGAAGGACGCGGTGGGCGCTTCGAAGAAACCGCCCCAGACATCAGGCGAGCAGAAGAAGCGGACCCAGGTTAGAACCTCGCGCTCAACCGCGAAATCGAACGGCTGATCGTCTCCGTCGAGTTCGTAGTGACCGCTCGCGGAGTCCTGGTCCCCGTCAACGGCATCGGTCAAGGCGTTCTGGATGCAGCCGACGACTCTTTCCAAGGCGTCGTTCTCGCCATCGATTAGCAGTTTCCCTCCGTCCTTGGCCACCGCCTGGCCGTCCCGGATACCCGGCCGCTGCGGTTCGTCCGGATCCTCCGGGGGCAGTGCCGGTCGCGAAGTCGGCTTGAAGACCTCGAGCGCCTCTTCGTAATCGAGATTGCTGTACGCATCGAAGTCGCCAATGCGGCGAATCTTATCGGCGCGTTCGAGTATGTCGAGCCCCCTGCGTCGATCATCGGGACCGCCCCGGTTTACCCTCCGGCGAACGTCTTCAAGCCGGCTGCCGGGCATCCGGGCGATTTCCCGGGTCAAGTTGAAGTTCTTTAGGAGGCGGTCGGCGATGTCGTTCGACGCGCTCAGGAGATTGCGGTCCGGGAGAATGCCGAGCCGCGGCAGCGCCCGCCGAGGAGCGCCGAGCTCGTCGCCAGCCCGCGCCTGCTCCCACGTGGCGAGGAACTCCGCTGCGCCGCTCAGCGACACCAGCGGCGACAGGTCGGAGTTCTTCACCAGGACCTGCAGCAGGGTCTCCTGCGGGACCGTGGACACGAGCTCCGCCTGCGGCTTCTGGGCCCATTGGAGGAGTGCCCGCGCAAACACGCGGGCGTCGCCCTGGGGAAAGTGGGCGAGCGTGCTGACGCCTGGGTGGCGGCCGGTCGCGAGCGCAATGATGTTGGAGTGCAAGTCCGGCTCGTTCCGCCACCTGGCGGCGACATGAAGATCGGTCGTGACGTGGCGGACGGCGAGCCCCAGGGCATTGAGTCGATCACGTAGATCGGTGTCGGACAACTCGTAGCCTACGAGGGCGAGCGAAACGGCCGCGACATCAGCGATCTCTTCGCTGAGCGCCGCCAGGAAGCACTCGACGTCCATGGGAGGAAGCTGCTCGCAGAAGCTTGCTTCGCGCCGGAACACCCGCACGTCATGGCCCACGAAGCCGACTGCTCGCAGTGGCCACCTTCCCGCGTGGCCCTGGCAACCTGCAGGGCCGCGGCCCGGGCGATGTAGGCCTCGCGGCTCATAACACCTCCCCGACGTCTCTGGAACACAGAACGAGCCCGTCGGAAGGTTCGACGGCGAGATTGAGACTCTTCAGGCGATTGGCGAACGCGACAGCGTTGCGCTGGAGGTCCGCCTCGTCGAATCCGAAATAGCCCTGCTGCCGCAGCGTCTCTGCATCGGTACCGACGCCGCCGACCACGATGCTCCACGTGTCCCTGAGCTGGGCGCACAGATCCTCGAAGGTGATGGCGCTCGCCGCCTCGTGATGGAGGATGCTCAGCATGAGCGTACGTAGCGTGTCGGACTGGAGCTCGAAGTGCTTCTGGGGTACACGGGAGGCGCGAGGCTGAGCGTAGCCCATGCGTAGCGCAAGATCGCCGAAGTGCTGCTCGAGGAACCGGAAGTCGTCCTCGTCCTCCCGGTTTTGCCGCGCGAACACCCTCTCTCCAACCGGATCGGCACTGAACCGACCGGCAACGGCGAGATCCCGGTACGTGCGTCTTACGGTCTCCCGAAGGCGGGCGTAGCAGGTCTGGCTCTGCGACCGGATGGGTCCGTCCCTCTCGCCCACGAAGTCGAACAGCAAGAGCGGGTCGACCGCGCGGACGGCGGCGATCCCGAGGAGATAGTTCATCAGCCAAGCCAGAAGGCCCAATACAAGGTACCGGATGCGCCTGTAGTGGCCATAGTCGGCCAGGTTCTCGCACAGGCGGGCCAGCGCGTCGGTCGGCGTCCGCATCTCCCCAGCGATATGGCTGATACGCGTCGGAGTCAGTTCGCCGTAGCCGCTCTCATATGTCTGCGCGAGCCTGGAAGGTTCGGCCTCACCGTCTGGAAGTAACGGGCCTACGAAGCGCTCGAGCGTACCCGGCGACTCAGCGGAGACTGCCCGTGCGAAGTCGAGCACCTCACGCCCCGCAGTGGTGGCGGCGAGCACGGTCGCCACGAAATGGCCGGCGTAGCCGTCCGTCCGGTGCGCCGTGGTCAACACGCGCGGCGAGATGAAGGTATAGTCGTTGCCCTTCGGCCGGTAGGGTCTGAACGCCGGATACATGGCGGCGTCGTTGTTGACGACCCCGTTCACCTGTATACGGAGCAACTCGACGTCCGCCAGCGTCATGCTCTCCGCGATCAGCTTGCCCTTCCGGAGTCGAGCCAGAACCTCTTCGGGGGTGTACTCTTCAAGGAGCCCCTTGTTCGCCGTGGTCACGGCAACCTTGTTCAGTAGCTCGTTGGCGTAGACCTCGTCGCTCAGAGCAATGAAGAACCCCGAGGCGAAGTGCGCGGGCTTCATGCGTAGCGGTTCATAGCCAAGGGCCTCGAAGTGAACCTGCTTCTTGTCCATCGTCGCTGCTCAAGAATCAGAGTCGGCGGGCACCAAGATAGCGGTCGAGACCGGTGGACACTTTCACCGCGCTCGACGCAACGTACTCCGCGTTGTAGACGAGAAATTCGGGCAGCGGCGACGGTGCCATGCGCCGCAGGCGGTCCACGAAGGTGTCGAGCCGGTTGAGTTCGCCGGGGTTGATGAGGTGCCGGGGCAGACCGTTGAAGATCGCCGAAAGGGCGCGAAACAGGGCGGCGTCGATGCGAAGCGACCCGTCCGGCGGGACGTCCGCCTGCCGCCTTGTCTCGCTCAGGATCAGATGATCAGGAACGTAGCCGAATCTATCGTTGAGAGCGCTGGGCGGTTCCGGCCGGCGGATGCGCAGACGTTCGCGCGGAATGCATTCACCCGCAACGAAACTCTTGGTTGGTTGCTCGTCAAGGCGGTGGCCGATCCACAGGCACAGCTTGTCTCTGATGCCGTCGAAGTGGTGAGGGAAGTAGCAGCGGTTGATCGCCTCAATGAGCAGGCTCAAGTGCTCCGCGTCGTCGTCAGTATTCCGCAGCATGTCGTGGAAGCGGGCGTGCGAGCCGTGGTCGAGCCTGAAGACGTTCTCGCCGCCGTCCGCATGCTCGAAGTAGAAGCGCCGCTTCAGGGCGAGGAAGCGCGTTCGGTACTTTTCACGGTCCTCGCGACGTGGACCCAGCGCGGAGACCGGCGACGGCAGCGAAACGGGCGGCGCGCCGCCGGCAAGCCACTCGCCCGCTCCCGTGCCCTCGGGATCCTCGAGACGCCGATCGACGTGGGGATGGGATACCCCGGCTGGATCGGCAACGCTGCGCAGCGCTTCGCTCAAGGGAAACCGCGTGTCAGGAGCGAACAGCCGTTCGGAATACCAAGCCTTCGGGGCGTCCGGCACTTCGTCCTCCGCCGAGGCGCCGAAGAGGAGGCGGGCGGTCAGGATCCAGAGCTCGCGTACCGTCGTCCGCAGACCCGACGAAATCACTCGATCGAACAGCTGGAAGAGCCTGTCCTGAACCTCGGCGTTGGCAAGGCGCTCGAAGTTGAGCGAGAAGTTCCGGTCGGCACCCCTCTCGGCATGCCGCCGGACGGCGGGATCGGAGAGCATCCCATGGAGGACGCGACGGGCAAACTCTCGGGGGGGTTTCGTAGTGAGAGGTCGACGAGCAGCAGGGAATCGCCGTCTGCTGTTTCGTCGGAGTGGCCGGGGGTCAACCGCGCCTTCCATTGCCGCTCGATGCTCCTCGAAACTTCCGGGAGGGCGTCGGGAAGCTGGCGGCGGAGCATGTACAGCGGGTACTGGTTGATGGCGAGAATCATGCGCTTGCCCACGTTCTCCGCCTGTCGCCAACGCTCGACGATGGGCGCGACGCCCTCGTCGCTGTTCATCATTGCCGTGGCGTCGAAGGCGAACTCGAAACGGTCAGCATCGCCTTCGAGCCGACGCCGCAGGGCCCTGGCGAGGTGAGTCTTGCCGTCACCCGCGTTGCCGGTCAATACGATCGAGAGGCCGTTACGGGCGCGGTCGAGGAGGTAGTCCTCAAGCGGTGTCCCAAGGTGCAGGGCCTCGAACTCCGCATCCGTCAGTCCCTCCGAGACGGCGTTAGACCCGGCGCGGGCAAGCCTGCGCCAGAATGCCAGCCGGCTCTCCTCCGTCGGGCCGCCGCCGTCGCCCGCATGGCCGCCATCGCCAGCGTCCGGCGGCGGCGGCGGTTCGGGCAGAGGGATGGTTGAACTCAGCAGCCAAGAGCGGGTTTCTCCGAGAGCCGCCCAACTGGCGCCGTGCTCAAGCCGGCTGGAGAGCCACCGCCGCCGCCAGAACTCGGCGATGCGTGCGGTGGCGTCAGTGTAGGTCTCGGGGCCCGTGATGTAGCCGGGGAGATCGGATTCGAGGCCGCACAGGTAGGCACCGGCCCCGGCGAAGAGCGGCACGCCGTAGATCCGCCTTTCCTGGTGATGCAGCATAGTGAGATCCGCGCGGAACCCGATAGCGTCGAGTCCTGACCGGAGCTTGCGAAGGCGTGGGCTCGCACCCTCCCCGAAGATCCCGTTGACGTCCCGATAGCCGCGCCTGCGGCGCAGCACGCCGTCGAGGGCGCGAACCGTGTCGTCCGCGAACTGGACGGTGCCGTAGCCGGTAGTGTCGCCCAGATAGGTGTAGCGGATCTCGGGCTGGTCTGGAGCGATGATGCCGGCGGGAAGACGAAGTCGCTCATACTGACTGCTGCCGTGCGAGAAGAGACTGGTGGTACCGAGCCAGACCAGGGTGTTGTCGGGTACGACGCGCGCGTTCTTGAGCTGCGAACGGATGATGGTGGGATCACGGCCATAGCGCCTCTGGTTATCGGCGGCCACCTGTGGGCTCAGCAACAACAAGGCGACGAGCTTGCCGCCCAGCATTCGGTTGTAGGGGGCCACCGCGCCGCAAGTGGTGATCTCGAGGAGGTTCGTGCCGATACGGCGGCCCTTGATCGCGCTCATCGCGGTGTTGACAGCGGTCCGCACTTCATCCTGCTGCTCGATGACGGGTAGAACGGTCGCGGGGTTGGTCAGAGCCTCGCGGTTCGCGACGAGAACCCGGCGGGCGCCGAGGAGACGCGCCAGCTCGAAAGCGCGCTTCTTCCGGACGAGCATCCGCCGCGAGTCTTGGATGGGGACGTTGGACGAGTGCTTGTCCTCGAGATCCAGCAGGTCATCGTCGACCGGGACGTCCGTGGAGACGGTCTCCGAGGCAATGCCGTCGTCACCGTCGTCGCGAGCCGCCAGAGCCTCCTGTCGGCGGGAGGCGAACTCCCTGTAGCGGTGGCGCAAGCGCTCCACGACCTGTGGCGTCGGGGCGGCGATTTCCTCGTCCGTCGCCAGCCCTTGGCACTCGATCTCGTCGATGGCTGTCGAGACGCCTTGCAGCAGCCAGTCCGCTACGCGCTGCAGAGCAGCCCGCTTGGTCGCCGGCGATGCGCCGACGCTGGCGGGGAACTGCGGCTTCAGCCATCGGTAGATGCCCTGGAACCGGAATGCAGGGTCGCTCGCTTCGCGCGCTCGGTGCTCTGGCGGCGCGAACAGCGTCCTCAAGGCGGCCTCGAGTCCGGAAGCACTCCAGCCGATGGCGCGGTCGCGCGGCACCAGTTGGACAGCGCAGTTGCTCAGGGCGGCGATGCCGATGACGGCGTGCGCTTCGTGAGCGGCGTCTCGAACCACGTAGAGGAGGCTGCGCCCCGGTATCGGCGTCTGCGGTATCGACCAGGTGTAGCGGAAGTACCGCCAAATCTCGCGCAGAGGGATGCCCGTGTGGTCGTCCCGAAGACCGGCGTCGACAAGCTGAAGGTAGGGTCGGACGGCACGCCGCAGCGTCTCGCTACGCGCCGGATAGTCGGCGGGGTGCTGGCGCGCTGCGGACAGCCGCCCCTGCAGTTCGGCACCGTCCGCGATCAGGGCACTGACCGACTTCCGGCTGGAGGACGCGGGCGGGCGTTCCATCCTGCGGATGAACTTGTGGACGTTCGCGTCGGAGAACTGCTGCAAAACCCGCGGGCGGAGCTCCTTGCGGATGGCTTCCTTGCGCCGACGCGCCTGGGCGGGATCGGAAACCCGCTCGTCCTGGGGACGCGGCGAGTGCAGTTCCAGACCGTACCGGCTCGCCACTAGCTTCCAGCGCAGCTGCGCGAGGTCGCCGAGGACCCGGACGCATGCGGAGTATTCGTCGTACTGGCCCTTGAGGTCGTGCAACCCGGAGGCGCGGGTCGTCTCGTCCGTGACGAGCTTGCTGATGCGTCCGGGGTCGCGCTCCTGCCGGTCGAGCATCTGCCGCGCGAAGCTGAAGAAGCGCCTTTCGGCGAGACCTTCAAGTTTGGGTTCGAGGGGGATGATCATCGGGAGCCCGCCTCGCGTTGGAACCCCGTCGGAAGTGCTCGCCCTGGTCCAGCCAGACGTTCGTTCGCGCCAACGCGCAGCGAATCCTCCAAGCGCTTACCCTCTTCCCCCTCAGGGTGGCGGCGCCCCGATTCCAGCTGTCCATGCACGATCAAAGCGTACCCGGTCGGTGTCCAATGTCCAACCCGCCGCGGGGGGCGAGCTCGGTATCCGCAGCGAACGGCCCCCGCTGGCTACCGGACACACCACCGATCCGGCCCCGCAACGCGCCGGCGCGGGCATGGTAGGCTACGCATTTCGCGAGATCCACAATGGATGATGCATCTCGACGGAGATGAAGGAGGAACTTCGATGAAGCGGTTGATCCTCGCGGCAACGGCGGCGGCGCTGATCCTGTCCACCGGCGGAGCGGCGTTCGCCCAGGACGTGACGAAGTACGTGCGGTACGACTTCGATGGCCAGGTCTCGTACGGCATTCTGGACGGCGAGTTCATCCACCAGCTCCGCGGCGACATCTTCACGTCGGCAGAGCGGACCGGCGCGGTGGTGGCCCTCGGCGCCGTCCAGCTGCTGGTGCCGGTGGAGCCCGGCAAGGTGGTGGCGGCCGGGTTCAACTACCGCAGCCATCTCGGCGAGCAGAACGTCGCGCCCGAGCCGGGGCTGTTCGACAAGCACGCGACGTCGCTCGTGCCCCACGAGGCGACCGTCACCTACTACGAGGATGCCACCGACCTGCACTTCGAAGGCGAGATGGTCCTTATCATCGGCAAGCGGGCCCGCAACGTGACCGAGGCGGAGGCCGCCGACTACATCTTCGCGGTGGCGCCGGGGAACGACATCAGCGAACGGGTGTGGCAGGGGAACGACCTGCAGTGGTTCCGGGCGAAGGGCGCCGACACGTTCGGTCCGGTCGGCCCGGTGATGGCGCGTGGCGTCGACTACAACGACCTGCTGCTGCAGACCCGCGTGAACGGCGAGGTGATGCAGTCGCAGCGGACGGCGGACCTGATCTTCGGGCCGGAATTCCTGGTGAGCTACGTCAGCCGTTACGTCACCCTGGAACCGGGCGACATGCTCTTCACCGGCACCCCGGGGTCGACGTCGGCGATGCAGCCGGGCGACGTGGTCGAGATCGAGATCGAGCACGTCGGCGTGCTGCGCAACACCATCGGCCAGAAGGGCGCGCGCACCACCAACGACCAGTGAGGCGCCCCGGTTCGGGCGCGCGTCTCGCAGGCCGCCGGTGACGTCCGCTTCGTCACTGGCGGCCTACGCTCACCGGGGGCCGCCCGGCCCTGCGCCGCAGGCGGCCCGTACGGATCGCCGCGAGCATCTCGCGGTCCTGTCGGCCCACTCCCATGAACGTCGCGGCCTCGATTCGACATCTAGGCCGCGAGCGGACATCACCGGTACAGCGGGTTCGGGTGGTCGAAACGGCACCCTGCGTCCCACGCGGACCGCTGGTTGCCGTGAGCGGGAATGCCCCCGGCGTCCTTGAGCAGGCGCGCCAGGTGCAGCAGGTTCCAGGTCATGAACGTGGTGTTCCGGTTCGTGAAGTCGTTCTCCGGCCCGCCGGACCCCTCGTCGAGATAGGACGGCCCCGGACCCGCCTCCCCCAGCCACGCGGCGTCGGCCTGCGGCGGAATGACGTAGCCGAGGTGCTGCAGCGAGTAGAGGACGTTCATCGCGCAGTGCTTGGCCCCGTCCTCGTTGCCGGTGACGAGACAGCCGCCGACCCGGCCGTAGTAGGCATACTGCCCCTCGGCGTTCAGGTGATGCGAGGCGGAGTAGAGCCGCTCGATCACCCGCGTCGCCACCGATGTCTTCTCGCCGAGCCAGATGCTGGTTCCGATCACCAGGATGTCCGCCGCCAGCACCTTCTCCAGGATCTCCGGCCAGTCGTCCCGGTCCCAGCCGTGCTCGCGCATGTCAGGGTAGACGCCTGAGGCGATCTCGAAGTCGACCGGCCGCAGGAGCTCGACGCGGACGCCGTTCTTCTCCAGGATGGCGCGCGAGATGCGGATCAGCCCCTCGGTGTGCGACAGCTCGGGGCTCCGCTTCAGGGTGCAGTTGAGGAAGATCGCCGACAGGTCCGAGAAGTCCCACCGGCTCTCCGCGCAGAGTCGTTCCTGCCGTTCGTTCAGCATCGTCTCATCCCCATCGTGCGGCCCGGCCCGAACCG
The DNA here is from genome assembly GCA_965206705.1 of Vicinamibacterales bacterium. Taxonomy (GTDB): domain Bacteria; phylum Acidobacteriota; class Vicinamibacteria; order Vicinamibacterales; family UBA8438; genus JAJEEA01. Next base: position 2,199,211 of record CBDBKJ010000006.1, read on the forward strand.
CGTCAGAGCGGCGCCGCCGGCGCGGCCAGAGCCAGCCTGGAAATCGTCGCCTGCGGCTCCGATTGCCTGGCCGGGTGAACCTGAAGCTCGGACCGGAGCCGCATCGCAACGCGCGCACGGTTTGCGCAAGTCCCCGCTTCGGCCGAACTGCGCAGACTGAAGCCAAGGCGTCAAGCGATCAGCTCGCGGGTCACCAGTACCAGCGAGAGCCCGAAGCCGACGAGGGTGACCACAATCAGCGCCAGCGACGCGAGGAGCACCCAACTGCTGTCCTGCCGGTCGTCGTCGAGGCTCATCAGGTAGGCACCGACCCAGCCGGCCGCAAACCCGCCGCCGTGCGCCCAGTTGTTGATGCCCGGCATCAAGAACCCGAACACGCCGAGGATGATGGCCCACTGCCATAGCTGCTGGGTGACGAGCGAGCTGCCGCGGCGACGCCCGTAGACGATCAGCGCGGCGAGCAGCCCGAAGATGCTGCCGGAGGCCCCGATGGTCGGGACCCCGCTCATGTAGTTGGACACCAGGAAGCCGCCCGCCCCGGCCACGTTGAACAGCAGGAAGGCGCGGCCCGGACCGTAGACCTCGGCCACCGCCGGGCCGAGGTTCCGGATCCACATCATGTTGAACACGATGTGGAGCAGGCTGCCGTGGAGGTACATCGCCGTCAGCAGCGTCCACCACCATCCGAGTCTCATGACGGGGCCGCTGGTCATGCCGAGCTGGTACAGAGCCTGGCGGCCCGGCGACAGGATCGACAGCAGCCCTCCCGACTGCAGCAGCGCCTCGGGCTGCAACAGGCACGCCAGCGCATAGAGCGTGACGCACGCGGTGACGATCAGGGAGAACAGATCGAGCCGGCCGCCCAGGGCGCGGCGCAGGACCGTGGCCCACCCGAACAGTCCGGGACGCCACGCGCCGCAGAACGGGCATTGCTGCTCGTTGACGCCCACCAGCCGACCGCACTGGGGACAGACGACCGAGCCATGAACCTGTCTCACCGCCTCCTCACCCGCGTTCACCGCCCGGGGCCGGCTCCCCGCGGTCAGCCGTGGACCCGCTCGAACTCCGCCATGAACTGCACGAGCACGGCCACCCCGGCCTCCGGGAAGGCGTTGTAGACCGACGCCCGGATCCCGCCGACCGAGCGGTGCCCCTTGAGCCCGGCAAGGCCCGCCTCGGCCGCCTGCTCGAGGAACCGCTGCTCGATCTCGTCGCTCGGCAGGCGAAACGTCACGTTCATGAGCGACCGGCTCGCGGAATCGGCAGTGCCGCGATAGAACCCGGTCCGATCGATCGCATCGTACAACAGACCGGCCTTGCGCCGGTTGCGCGCGTCGACGGCGCCCAGTCCGCCCTCACCCAGCAGCCACCGCAGGACGAGCCCCGCGAGGTAGATGGCGAACACCGGGGGCGTGTTGTACCGGGAACCGTGCCGGGCCGCGACCGCGTACCGCAAGGTCGAGGGCATCGTGTCCGGCCCCTGCTCGGCGAGGTCCTTCCGGACGAGGACGACGGTCACCCCGGCCGGGCCCAGGTTCTTCTGGGCGCCGCCGTACAGCAGTCCGAGACCGGAGATCGGGACGGGGCGGCTGAGCAGATCGGACGACGCATCGACCACCAGCGGGGCGCCCTCCGCCGCGGGCAGGACCGGCCACTGCGTGCCCGCGATGGTGTTGTTGGAGGTCACGTGCAGGTAGGCGGCGCCCGGCGTCCGCCGCAGCTCGCCGGCGGCCGGGATCCGGGTGAACCCGTCGTCCTCGGTCGTCGCGCAGACGTTCACCCGCCCGAGCCTCTCCGCCTCGGCCGCCGCCTTCTTCGCCCAGACCCCGGTGACCGCGTAGTCCGCGACGCCGTCCGGCGGCAGCAGATTCATCGGCACCATGGCGAACTGCAGGCTCGCCCCGCCCTGCAGGAACAGCACGTGATAGTCGTCGGACAGATCCGTCAGCGCCCGCAGGTCGGCCTCGGCCTCTCCGAGAATCCGCTCGAACGCCGCGGAGCGATGGCTGATCTCGAGGACCGACATCCCGAGGGCCGGCAGCGCCAGCAGGTCGCGCTGCGCCTCCTCGAGCACCGGCTCGGGCAGCACCGCGGGACCGGCGCCGAAGTTGTGCACGCGGTGGGTGGGTGACAGTGTCATGCGTATGGGCGCCAATGGCGCGAGTAGGAACCGGTGGCGAGAGCCCCGTTATGTTCGACCGGCGATGCATCCCGCGTGGACTGCGTTGCTCCGCGGACTTCGTTCAGTCCGCGGTCACCTGTGCCCAATTGGCGCCCTCGGGCCTTGCCACGCCCGGGCGCCTTGCAGCCCGCTGGCATCGCCGGTATCGGTGCAACGCGCGGTCTCACCACCGACCCCCCCAGGAGCTTGCGCCGTAGGAGTTTCGCGCCAGCGAAACTCCTGCGGCGACCGCCAAGTCGCGCTAGATCAGGTGCGTCAGCAGGCCGTCGCGCAGCTTCGGCTCGAACCAGGTCGACTTGGGCGGCATGATGCCGCCGGCGTCGGAAACCGCCAGCAACTCGTCGATGGTCACCGCCGGGAGAGAGAACGCCACCGCCGCCTGCCCCGCGTCGACCAGCCGCTCGAGCTCGCGCGGGCCGTGCACGCCGCCGACGAATCGAACCCGCGGGTCGGTGCGGATATCCTCGACCTGCAGCACCGGCTCGAGCAGCAGCGCCTGCAGCCGCGCGGCATCGAGCGACGCCGCCGGATCCGATGCGGGGTCCCCGGTCGACGCGGTGAGGTCGACGCGGTACCACCGCCGGCCGAGGTACATCGCCGCCGCGCCCTTGCCGGGAACCGTCGCATCGGTCGGCTCGACCGGCAGGCGCGCCGCCACCGCCGCGAGAAACTGCTCGGGGCCGGCGCCGGCGAGGTCCGAGACGGTGCGGTTGTAGGGCAGGATGCGGGTCTCCCGATCCGGGAACGCCACCGCGAGAAAATGGTCGCGCGCGGCCGGTGACGCCCCCCCGGCGCCCTTCCCGGCCAGCACGCGGCGGGCGCGCGCGGCGCTCGCCACCCGATGATGCCCATCGGCGATGTAGAGGGCCGGAACCGCCGCGAAACCGCCCACCAGGTCGGCCGTCTGCCGCGCCGTGGCCCGCCAGATCGTATGCCGCACGCCGTCCGGAGCCTCGAAGTCGAACAGGGGCGCCCCCGCGCGGACGGCCGCGATCAGGTCATCGATCTCCGCCCGCCGGCGGTAGGCCAGGAAGACGATGCCGGTCTGCGCCTCGACCGCCGCCATGTGCTGCGTGCGGTCGTCCTCCTTGTCGGGCCGCGTCCGTTCGTGCCGCTTGATGGCGCCCCGATCGTAGTCGTCGAGGGCAAAGCACCCGGCCAATCCGGCCTGCTCGTGGTCTCGGTCGCGCAGGCGATAGACGTAGAGCGCCGGTTCCGCCTCGACCACCAGCGGCGCCTCCTGCCGCAGCCGCGCCAGATTGGCCCGGGCGGCAGCGTAGACCGCCGGATCGTGGGGATCGACGGTCGGCGCGAGATCGACCTCGGCCCGCGTCACGTGCAGAAAGCTGAGGGGCGCATCGGCGGCCAGCGCCCTGGCGCCGTCGGTCGTCACCACGTCGTAGGGCACGGACGCGACCGCGGCGGCCGCCGCCGGCGTCGGACGCAGGGCGCGAAACGGGCGAATGCGCATACGTGGCGGAAAGGGGGATTCGGCGTGAGACTCGGTCGGCGCGGCGCCTACTGCGCGCTCACCCCGAGCGATGCCGGCAATTCGGGCGCAGCCGGCGTCAGGCCGACCATTTGCGTCTGCAACCGGTCACGCAGGGCGTGAAACGCCGGCATCTGGTCCGGCGGCACCGGGTCTCCGGGTGGCGTGTTGCGAATCTCGACGAGCGGGTTGACGAACGTGCCGTTCTTCCGAATCCGGTAGTCGAGATGCGGACCGGTCGCGAGGCCGGTGGACCCGACGTAGCCGACGACCTGCCCCTGCATGACCCGCACCCCGCGACGAATCCCCTTGGCGAATCGCGAGAGGTGCAGATAGTACGTCTCGTAGCCGTTGGTATGGCGCAGCCGGACCATGTTGCCCGAGCCGCCGCTGCGCCCGGCGGATACGACCGTCCCCCCGGCGACGGCAATCACCCGCGTCCCCGTCGGCGCCCCGTAGTCAACCCCGAGGTGGGCCCGGTGCGTCCCGAGTACCGGGTGCAGGCGCCGATACGAGAACCGCGACGTGATCCGCGGCTCGAAGGGCAGGGGCGACTTCAGGAACTGGCGTTTCAGCGAGCGGCCCTCCGCATCGTAGTACGCCGGCTCCTCGCCGGGCACCTCGTACCGATACGCGGTGAGGTCGCGTCCGTCGTTGTGGAACGACGCGGCCAGAACATCGCCGTAGGTCACGTGGACCCCGTCGCGCACGAACCGCTCATAGAACAGCGCGAAGCCGTCTCCGGGCTGCAGCTCGGTGTTGAAATCGATCTCGCCGGCGAACACCTCGGCCATCGACATGGCGAGCCGAATGCTCCCGCCGCCGGCGTCCATTGCGGCCGTGAGCGAGTTGTTCTCGCGGTCTATCGCGCCCCGCAGGGCGGCGTATTCCAGTTTCTTGTCGTAGTCGACGAGGACCGCTTCGAATCCGTCCGCCGATTCGGGGCGGCTGACGACCTGCAGATACCGGTCCTCGTCCACGTGATACTCGAACCGTCGAAACCGGTCGTCGCTCCCATAGACGAGCTTGTAGGGATGGTCGATCTGCAGCGCCCGCGGATCGAACACCGGGCGGACCGCCTCGACGAACGCGTAGGCCGCCTCACCCAGATCGTGCCCCGCCAGCAGCGTCGCGAAGGTGGCGTTCCGCCCCACCTGGTCCTCGACGATCCAGGTATCGGGCTCAAGATGGACATCGAGACCGGCGGTGTCGGGGGGCAACGGCGTCTCGACGTATCCGCCGCACCCGGCGAAACCGAGGGCGAGAACGAGCGACAGGACGGACCAGGAACGTTCAGCCATGCGCCAACCCAAGTGAGGTGCGTGCCCCTGAAAACTTCCGCGCCGGCACCTCGGACTTGGGACGGTGGCCAGCGGACGACTCTATACACGATACCAGTACCGGCCCCGTTCGGCGACAGCTTTTTCTCTGAATTTCACGCCTTTGCACGTATCCCCCGCCGATCCTCCGCGGCGGGGCATGGCTCCAGGAGCGCGTCGCAGAGCCCGGCCGTCTCACCGCGGGCGACCAGGAGCTTGCGCCGTAGAAGTTTCGCGCCAAGCGAAACTTCCAACGCGACCGTAAGGTCGCGCTAGCCGCCCCGCGCCAGGCGTACTGGAGGACCGTGGTCCCCGCGCGGCTCGACGAGGCCGATGATCGCCGCCTGCGAGTACCCCTGTGCGAGGAGGTCCGCCACGCAGGCGTCGGCGCGATCCGCCGGCACCCCGGCGAGCAGGCCGCCCGCCGTCTGCGGGTCGTACAGCAGGCGGTAGCGCGGATCGCCGGCGTGCCCTTCCGGCTCGTCCACGGCGCGCCGCAGCCGCACGTTGTGGGGATGGAGCGAGCTGAGGAGTCCGGCCCGGCTCGTCTCCAGCGCGCCGTCGAGCACCGGGATCGCGGACAGGTCGAGCCGGACGTCGACGCCTGACGCGCGGGTCATCTCGACGAGATGGCCCAGCAACCCGAACCCGGTCACGTCGGTGCACGCCGTCGCCCGATGCCGTTGCAGCGACAGCGCCGCGAGCCGGCTGGATTGGCGCATCGCCTCGATCGCGCCGTCGATCCAGCGTCCCTTCGCCCGCATCCGCATCTCGGCCGCGAACAGGGTGCCGGTCCCGAGTCCCTTCGTCAGCACCAGCCGGTCTCCGGGGCGCAGGCCGCCCTTGCGCAGGACCGCGTCGGCATCGACCAGCCCCGTCAACGACAGCCCGAGGCTGAGCTCGGTCCCTTCCGACGTGTGCCCGCCGACCAGCGCCGCCCCCGCCTCGTTGAGAACCCCGACCGCCCCGGCGAGAAGCTGCACCAGGGTGTCCTCGACCTTCCGGTCGAGCCCGAACGGCACCGTCGCCACCGCCAGCGCGGTCTGCGCCTCGGCGCCCATTGCGAAGATGTCGCCCAGGCAGTGGTTGGCGGTAATCTGCCCGAACACGAACGGGTCGTCCACGATGGCCCGGAAGGCGTCGACGGTCCGCACGAGGACCTGGCCGGGCGGGACCCGCACCACCGCGGCGTCGTCGGGGGCGTCGAGACCGATCAGCACGTCGTCCCGCCGCACCGGCGTCAGCTGGGCGAGGACGCGGTCGAGGGGGGTCGCTCCGACCTTCGAGCCGCAGCCGCCGCAGCGCATCGCCGCCGTCGAGATCGCCTGCAGGTCCTCCGGCGCGGCGAGCCCCGGGGCGACCGCGGGACCGGTCTCGCGCATCACCGGCAGGTCGGCGTACTTCGCCATGAACCGGCGATCGATCCAGTCCTTCCAGCGCCACACGAGGGCGCCCTCGAACGACCAGGGGCCGCGCCCCCCGACCGCGTAGCGGTCTCCGGTGGACACCAGCGTCAGGAACCGGCGCTGGGGGTGAAACGGCCGGGGGCGGCGCCCGAGCAAGGCGCGGCGCAGGTTGCGGGCGAGCGGCGGGCCCTGGCGCACCGCGAACACGCCGGCCTTCTCGCGCGGATGCCCGGCGACCGCCGCGACGTCGCCGGCCGCGAACACGTCGGGATGCGACGTCGAGCGCAGGGTGTCGTCGACCTGGATGAAGCCCTCGTCGTCAACTGCGAGACCCGCCGCGCCGGGCCAGGGCGGGGCCCCGGCCTGCGTGACCCACAGAATCTCGTCGAGCCGCACCGTCAGGCCGTCGCCGACGACCACGGCGCCCTCGCGCACCGCCGTCACCGGCTGTCCGAGGTGCACGTGCACGCCGCGCGCCTGCAGCACGCCCTCGAGCCGCCGCCGCACGCCGGGGTTGTGGGTGGGCAGAATCGTCTCGCCCGCCCCGAACAGGTGCAGCTCGGGAACCTGCCCGGGCCGGTCCGAACCCGCCAGCATCTGTTGCAGGGCGAACTGCAGAGCGAGCAGCAGCTCGACGCCCCCGGCGCCGGCCCCCACCACCCCTATCCGCACCGCGGCCCCGGCCGACAGGACGCGGGCGCGCAGCCGCGTCCACCGCTCGACGAAGCGGCCGATGGGCTTGACCGGTATCGCGACCTCCGCCGCCCCCGGCACGCCGTGGAACGCGGGGGTGGAACCGACGTTGATCGACACCAGGTCGTAGGGCACCGGCGGGCGCCCCTCGCAGTGCACCTCGCGCCGGTCGAGGTCGAGCCCGACGGCCGGCTGATGAAACAGGCGGGCGCCCGCGAACCGGGCGAGGCGCGCCAGGTCGATGTGCACGTCGTCGAACGTGTAGTGCCCGGCCACCAGGCCGGGCAGCATGCCGGAGTACGGGGTGTGGACATCGCGGGCGATCAGGGTGATGCGCACGCCGGGCACGGGACGCATGCCGAACCGCTTCAGCACCGCGACATGGGTGTGCCCGCCCCCGATCAGCACGAGGTCCTTGACGACGGGCACGGTGCGGTCATTCATCGCAAGGTTCTCGGCAGTCCCGCAGCGGCCGGCATCCCGAAATACGGGGTCTGGGCGTCCCGGGCGATCAGGGTGATGCGCACGCCGGGCATCGGACGCATGCCGAACCGCTTCAGCACCGCCACGTGGGTTTGCCCGCCCCCGATCAGCAGGGAGTCCTTGACGACGGGCACGGTGCGGTCTCTCATCGCGAGGTTCTCGGCACGCCGGAATCGGCCGGCATCGAGCCCCTGGCAAGGCCCCCACCGCATTCGACCGCCAGCCTCGCTGCAACGCGCGGTCTCGCCATCGACTCCTGGCCCGGAAATCGTCACCGAACGCGACCGCAGGATCGCGCTGCGGCCTCCGTTTTTGCCGCCCAACCGACCCCGCACGAGTCGGCGCCTTCGCCGGAAGGCGGCACCGTTCTACGGCGCAGGCTCCTGCGCGGGCTCACCGCGGACTCCCGGAGGCTCTGGCCAGGACCCGGGTCGCCGCACGCGCGAACACGTCGGGCGGCGGCAGCAGGCTGAACACCAGGAACGCCTCGTGCGGGAAATCGAAGAAATAGCCGGGATGCACGTACACCCCGTCGTGCCGGAGCAGCTCGACGACCAGGGCCTCCTCCGAACGCATAGCCGGCACCTGCACCACAGCGTACCATCCCGCCTCGACGCGCAGCACCCGACACGCGGGAAACCCGTCCCCCAGTCGCCGCAACGCCGCGTAGTTCGCCCGCACCCGATCGAGAATCGCGTCGGCCACCGGACGGGTCCGCTCGAGCAGGGCCACAGCCGCGAGCTGCACCGGCGTCGCCACCGAGAGATAGGTGTCGCAGACCAGTTCGAGCCGATCGCGGGCGCGGGCGACCAGCCCGGCCGGCCCGCCCACCAGAATCCACCCCAGCTTGAGCTGCGGCAGCCCGGCCGACTTGGACAGTCCGCCCAGGGTGAAGGTGAGCGCCTCGGTATCGGCGACGAGGGCGCCGGACCGCCCGCCCGCGGGCGCCTCCATCGGGTAGCCCTCGAACACCTCGTCGCAGATGATCGCCAGCCCGTGCCGGGCCGCCAGGTCTCGCACCGCGGCCAGCTCGTCCGCCCGGACGAACGAGCCGGTCGGGTTGTTGGGATTCACCAGCAGGACCGCCCGGGTCCGGGCGTCGATCAGCCGGGCCAGACCGTCCACGTCGATCTCCCACCGGCCATGGTATTCCAGACGGTACGACCGCGCCGCCACGCCGTCCAGCCGGGTGAGATGCTCGAAAAGCGGATAGCTCGGCTGTGGGACGAGGACGACGTCGGCCGGATCGCAGAGCACCTTGAACAGCACGCTGTACGCCTCGCTCGTGCTGGCGGTGAGGACGACCCGGCCGGGGCGGACGGAGACGCCCCGCTCCGCCGCGTGCGCGGCCACCGCCTCGCGCGCGACCGTCAGGCCGAACGGAGCCGGGTCGTAGGCGAGGGCATCCGGCGAAGCGAGGGGAGCCAGCAGATCGCGGGGATACGGCAGGTCGACCCGGGTGGGGTTCGACACCGTGAGATCGTGGAGCGGCCGGCCCGCGGACCGAAGACGGGCCAGCTCGCCCGCGACACGATTGGCTCGAAGCGCGGGCAAGCGGGCGGAGAACATGCGACAACCGTAACCCGAATCTTCCGTCGCGGGCGGGAAGGGAGGAGGTGCCCGACACCGGCGTTGGCTTCTCGTTCGGGTCTGGCGTACGATGGCCCGGCGGGAGGCGTCCCGGCGTCTGCGCCGCCAGAGCGGGCAGATTCCCGGCAGGCCCGGTCGGCCGTCAATCGGAGCCGCGGGCGACGAGGTCCGGGCCGGCGGACGCGCCTCCCGAGGCGGCCGTGGCGAGACCCGGCGCGGCGCGCAGCGGGGCCTTCGTCCACGGTTTTCCGAACACCGCGCCAGCAACCTGGAAGGTAGTCATGCATCGAAACTCAATGCCCGGACTCGCGCCCTGCGCCGCCGACCGGCTGCCGGCGATCGTCCTGCTCGCGACGTTGGCCCTCGGCCCCGCCGCCCCGGGACTCGCGCAGGAGGCGGGCGGCTATCTGACCCCGCCGGCCGCGATCGTCGACGTCCTCGACGCCCCGCCGACGCCGCAAATCCTCGTCAGCCCGAGCCGCGACACCGTGGCTCTGCTGGCGCGGCCGGCGATGCCGTCGATCGCCGAGGTGGCGCGCCCCATGCTACGGCTCGCCGGCTTCCGGTTGAACCCGCGCACCAACGGCCCGCACACCTCCGGCGGTGTGCATCGCATCACCGTGAAGCGGATCGAGGACGGCGCGGAGCACGTGTTCGACGCCCCGCGCGAGACCAGCTTCGGCGACTTCGAGTACTCCCCCGACGGCTCGTACCTGCTGTTCACCCTCACCCGCTACAACGGGATCGAGGCGTGGGTCATGGACACCGCGACGGGGCAGGCCCGCCCTCTCAGCGACACGTCGATCAACGCCGCGTGGGGGAACCCCTGCGACTGGCTCGACGAAGGAACCACCGTCCTGTGCCGGTTCAAGGCCTCCGCCCGAGGGGCGCCTCCCGCCGCACCCCCGGCGCCGGCGGGCCCGAACATCCAGGAGCACGAGGGCGGCGCCGCGCCCATCCGGACCTTTCAGGACCTCCTGGAGAACGCCCACGACGAGGCGCTGTTCGAGTACTACTTCACCAGCCAGATCGGCACCATCGACCTCGCCACCGGCCGGCGCACCGCCATCGGCCAACCCGGCCTCTATGAACGGGTCAGCGCCTCGCCGAGCGGCGATCACCTCCTGACCGTCGAGGTCGAGCGGCCCTTCTCCTGGCTGGTCCGGGCCAGCAGCTTTCCCAAGGACGTGACGGTCAGGAACCGCAGCGGCGAGATCGTGGCCTCGATCGCCCGGCTGCCCCTCGCCGACGCCGTCCCCATCGGCGGCGTCCCCACCGGACCGCGCCGCTTCACGTGGGACCTTACCCGTCCCGCCACCCTCGTCTGGGTCGAGGCCGAGGACGGGGGCGACCCCCGCGCCACGGTTCCCCATCGCGACCGCGTGCTCGCGCACGCCGCGCCGTTCGCCGGCGAGCCGGCCGAGATCGCGCGCACCGAGTTCCGTTTCAGCGGCATCGCATGGACGGCGGAAGGCACCGCGCTACTAGCCGAGAACGACCGGCGCACGCGCTGGACGCGGACCACCCTGCTCGACGCCGACGGCGGGCGGCGCACCCTCTGGAATCGCAGCACCGAGGACCGCTATGCCGCCGCCGGCAACCCGCTTTCCGTTGCGCGGCCCGGGGGCCGGCTCATCCGCCAGACCGATGGCGCCATCTACCTGACAGGCCCCGGCGCCTCGCCCGACGGCGACCGCCCGTTCCTCGACCGCCTCGACCTCGCCACCCTCGAGACCGAGCGCCGGTTCCAGAGCGCCGGCGACGCCTACGAGGTCGCGCTCGCGCCGCTGTCCGACGACGGGAGCCTCGTGCTCACCCGGCGCGAGACCCGCACCGAGCCGCCGAACTACCAGGTCCGCGACCTCGACGCCGGCACCATCCGCGCGCTCACCGCCTACGAGAACCCGGTGCCGCAGCTCGCCGGCATCCGCAAGGAGCTCATCACCTACGAGCGCGCCGACGGCGTGCAGCTCTCCGGCACCCTCTATCTGCCCCCTGGCTATCGCGACGGCGAGCGCGTCCCCATGCTCATGTGGGCCTATCCCCGCGAGTACGTCGACCCGCGGCTCGCCGGCCAGGTCACCGGCTCGGACAACCGCTTCACCGCCATCCGCGGCGCCTCGCATCTGCTTCTGCTGACCCAGGGATACGCGGTGTTCGACGGCCCCACGATGCCCATCATCGGCGCCGGGGAATCGGCGAACGACACCTACGTCGAGCAGCTCGTGGCGAGCGCCCGGGCCGCGGTGGACACCGCCGTCGGACTCGGCGTGACCGACCGCGACACCATCGGCATCGGCGGTCACAGCTACGGCGCGTTCATGACCGCCAACCTGCTCGCCCACTCCGACCTCTTCCAGATGGGCATCGCCCGCAGCGGCGCCTACAACCGGTCCCTGACCCCCTTCGGGTTCCAGAACGAACGGCGCACCTTCTGGGAGGCGACGGACATCTACGCGTCGATGTCGCCGTTCTTCCACGCCGACAAGCTCGACGAGCCGATCCTCCTGATCCACGGCGAGATCGACAACAACTCGGGCACGTTCCCCATACAGTCGGCCCGGATGTACATGGCCCTCAAGGGCCACGGGGGCACGGTGCGCTACGTGACCCTGCCGAACGAGTCCCACGGCTACGCCGCCCGCGAGTCGGTGCTGCACGCCGTGACGGAGATGCTGAACTGGGCCAACCGGCATCTGCGGCGCGGCGCCGCGACGACCGGTGTGAACGGGCACTAAGGGTGCCATATCGCTCGCCCCCTCCTGTGCGTGAGGACCCTGACGTGTCCTCACGCTGCACCGTCCAGGTGACGACGTCCGCTCGAGGTTCGCGGAGCGGCGGTGGCTTGCCGTGCGGCCAGCGCTGGCCGGCGCTCCCCCTCGAGCTGGCTTGATCCCGACGACGTAATTCCCCTACGATAGAGCCTTGATACGGTTGATGCCCGAGACTCGCGATTCCCGCCCGCCCCGACCTGACTTCGCCGACCCACCGGTCATTGAGGTTGCTCTCTCCGTCGGGTTCAATCCGCTTGCCGGCTACACCAACGCCCATGCCGGTCTCTTCTGGCAACGCTTCAAGGGGACATTTGCGACCGCCGAGGAACATCCCCCTTTCGGCATCCCGCCCGTCGTAGAGTCCACGGAGCCTGCGCCACAGGGGCTCGAAATCCTTGGCGGTGCACCCCCGATCCGCACTTGGCTGATAGCCTCTGACCGAGGTGAGCTCCTACAACTGCAGCGTGACATTATTGCTCACAACTGGCGCAAGACTGGACCGACACAACCGTACCCGCGGTACGAAGCAGTGCGCGACCGATTCCAGGAGCATTTCCGCGCTTTCAGCGACTTCGCCCAGGAGGAGAACTTAGGAACCGTTGAACCCAAGAGTTGTGACATCACTTACGTCAATCACATCCCCGTTGGCGAGCACATGCCGACAGCCGGCGATTTGCAGGAGTTGGTGTTATCGTGGTCTTCGCCGAACACGGCCTTTTTGCCCAAGCCCGATCGCGCACTGCTCTCCCTTCGGTTCGTTGTTCGCGACGAGAACGATAGATTTGCCGGGCAGTTGACGGTCGACGCCAAACCGGCATATCGCCGCTCGGATCGGACTGGTATTGTCGTGCTGTCAATGACGGCCCGCGGCAAGCCGATTGGCACCGGAATCGACGGTGCCTTGACGTTTTTCGATTTGGGACGCGAGTGGATAGTGCGTGGGTTCGCCGATCTGACGACATCCAAGATGCACGCACTGTGGGGACGGAACAGATGACCGCAAGCCTCGCAACAATGGCGGAAGATGACGGGTCGCCCATCGTTGGGCGGTCTGGTATTTCCAGCGTCATCCGTGATCTGGCGTTGGTTTCTGCGTTGTCATCACCACCCGCGCTTGCCGCGGAGGCACCAAATGCGCAGTACCGAGTTTCGGCAGGAGTACCAGTCGGAACCGCAGATGGGGAGTTCCTGTCGTTCGACGCGGAACCCGTGTCGATGGCGGTTCTTGACGACGTCGAGAGTCGCAGCGCGGTACTGTCTGGCTGGATCCGGGACCTGGACGAGCTCTGCAAGGAAACCGCCAACGAGAACTGGGATGGGGAAAGCGCGGCCCCTGTGCAGGAGAGTGCGCGTCGGTATGCTATCGCTCTCGTTACCGAGCTCGCCGAAGGCACGCGCTTTCCGGAGATTGCTATAGATCCGGACGGCGAGATCTCTCTTGGGTGGCAGGTGGGCGACGACGTTTTCTCGGTCAGTATCAGCGGCGTGGGCCGGTTCTCTTACGCTGGGTTGTTCGGAACGAGCGATTGTCATGGCACCGAGTGGATGGTGGAGCAGATTCCTTTTGAGGTTACGCGTCAGCTGGATCGACTTCTACTGACGTCCCGAACGTAGCGTAAGGCCAACAGAGACCATTTCTCGATTTCTTAGACACCGCTCAGAGTACCGTACCGAGCCCGGTTTGGCCGCCAAGGAGAGGGCGTTTCTCCCGCACAAGAGCCGCGACGATGCGCCACTGGCGACTTCCAGTTTCCTGATTGAGAAGTTGCATGATGACGATGTGTGGCGGCTTGGCAGGTACCGGCTTCTGGGCGTGAATCTGCACGGTAGGGCCGACCTCTTCGCCGAACAAGTAACCGCCATCGGGCTCAGGTTCGACGCTGACAGTAGATTTCGCCGTCATGTCGATATCATCGGATGGGCGGACCAAAAGGCCGGCCAGAAGCTCCAGGCACAGAAGCTGGCGCGAGCCAGCAGCACCCACCTTGCGCCGCCTTGAGCGGTCACGCCAGTGACGTGGCCTCGAACCCGCCTGCGCGCCGGGGTGGGCAGGCGAGGCGCGGGGCGAAGCTCATGAGAACCGGCATGGACAGACGCAGGCACACCGGCGGGGAGGTCCTGGCGCGGGCGCGAAGTCGAAGTGACCGAGACAGCGCGAGCTCGCCTGGCCGCGGCAGTCGTCATGGACTACGCTGAATGCACCGATGACGCCGTACGACTTCATCACCAAGTGGCGGGCCTCCGCGCTGAAGGAGCGCTCCGCGTCGCAGAAGCACTTCCTCGACCTGTGCCGGCTGCTGGGCGAGCCGACGCCGGCCGAGGCGGACCCGGCGGGCGAGACGTACTGCTTCGAGCGGGGCGCGCGCAAGGACACCGGCGGCGACGGCTGGGCCGACGTCTGGAAGCGCCATCACTTCGCCTGGGAGTACAAGGGCCAGCGCACCGACCTGGACGCCGCGTTCGGGCAGCTCCGGCAGTACGCGCTGGCGCTGGAGAAACCGCCGCTGCTGATCGTCTCCGACATGCTGCGGTTCCGCATCCGCACCAACTGGACGAACAGCGTCAGCAGGACCTACGAGTTCGGCCTGGACGACCTCAGCGACGCGGCGGCACGCGACAAGCTCAAGTGGGCGTTCTCCGATCCCGAGCGGCTGCGGCCCGGCGAGACTCGGCAATCGCTGACCGAGCGCGCCGCGGCGTCCTTCGCGACGGTCGCCCAGGCGCTGCGGGAGCGGGGCCAGGACCCGCACCGGGTCGCGCACTTCGTCAACCGGCTCGTCTTCTGCATGTTCGCCGACGACGTGGGGCTGCTGCCCGATCACATGTTCACGCGGATGCTGGAGCAGGCGTGGCGCGCGCCGGCGCAGTTCGCGGACCTTGCCGGCGATCTGTTCCGGGTGATGGCTCGCGGCGGCCGGGTCGGCTTCGAGACGGTGGACTGGTTCAACGGCGGACTGTTCGACGACGACGCGGCGCTGCCGCCGGAGAGGTCCGACATCGATGCCGTACTGGCCGCGTCGAATCTCGACTGGTCGGAAATCGACCCGTCGATTCTCGGCGTGGCGGCGCGAACCGGCGGGCGCTGGAGGCCGCGACCCACAACTGCCGGCCGCGTTCGGACGGAAGCCGAAGGCCGGCCGACCGATCGTCGCGACCAACCACCGCGGCTGTTCGACGCGTGGAGCGACGAGCCGATCTGGAACGCTGATGGTACGAGAAGGCCGGCGACTTCCGCAGAACGCCGGCGTGGCGTTCATGGGCGACACGAAGGGCGGTCCCTTCGACGTCGCGGGCGATCAGGCGCGCGAGTGGCTCGGCCTGCCGGCAAACCCGAACGGCCGAACGAACGCCGACGTTCTGAAACCGTGGGTGAATGGCATGGACCTCACCCGCCGGCCGGCGGGGAAGTGGATCGTCGACTTCGGGTGGACGATGTCAGCCCGCGGCGCGGCTCTGTACGAGGAGCCGTTCCGGTGGGTGAAGGAACATGTCTATCCAAAGCGTCAGGTGAACCGACGCGAAGCCTATCGCGAGTACTGGTGGCGGCACGTCGAGCCGCGGCAGGGTATGTGGCGAGCGCTCGGTAGCCTGCCGCGCTTCATCGCGACGGCGCGGGTCGCCAAGCACCGGCTGTTCGGCTGGCACGACGCGCGCATCTGCCCCGACTCCCAACTGATCGTCATCGCGCGCGACGACGACACGACCTTCGGCATCTTGCACAGCCGGTTCCATGAGCTCTGGTCGCTCCGGCTCTGCACGTGGATCGGGAAGGGAAACGACCCGCGCTACACGCCGAGCACCACGTTCGAGACGTTCCCGTTCCCGCTCGGTCTGACGCCGGACGTGCCGGCCGCCGACTACGCGGACGACGCTCACGGATCGCACCCGCCGCCTCATCGAGCTCACCGACGGCCGCGTCGAAGTACTGCCCATGCCGACCGAAAGGCACCAGATCATCCTGCTGTGCCTCTATCGGCTGTTCTACGCCCACCTGCGTGAACCGCGGAACCGTCCGCGATGTACGCCCCGGCGGGCGAGCCGGAAGGCACCGGCGTGGTCCCGGTCCACCCGCCCTGCTCGTCGTAGAACCCCGAGAGGTAGACGGTGGCCGCGCCGACGTTCTCGAACGACACCGCCTCGCCGTTCGAGGTGACGATCTGCGCGCCGATGATATTGTCCGGCTGCATGCGCGCTTTGCCCTTCAAGGAGCGCCGAGGCTGCGTCAAGATCCGATACCGACCCGAGCGCCGACATGCACTACGACTCCCACCGAGCACTGGATCTCCTGAAGCGGGGCACGGGGCGGCGGGACGCCCGGTTCCGCGAGGGACAGGAAGAAGCCATCGGGCACCTCGTGGAGGGGCGCGGCCGACAGCTCCTGGTCCGGAAGACGGGCTGGGGGAAGAGCTTCGTCTACTTCATCGCGACCCGGCTGCTGCGCGAAGCGGGCCTCGGGCCGACGCTGCTTGTCAGCCCCTTGCTGGCGCTGATGCGCAACCAGATCGCGGCCGCGGAGCGGATGGGCGTCCGCGCCGAGACGATCAATTCGGACAACGTGGCAGAGTGGGACCGCGTCGAGAAGGCGGCCAACGCGGGCGCGGTGGACATCCTTCTCATCTCCCCGGAGCGACTGGCGAACCAGCGATTTCGCGACCAGGTGCTCGCGGACATCGCCGAGCGCATCGCCCTGCTCGTCATCGACGAAGCCCACTGCATCTCGGACTGGGGCCACGACTTCCGCCCCCACTATCGCCTGATCGAGCGCACCGTGCGTGTCCTTCCTCCCAATCTTCGCCTGCTGGCGACCACCGCCACGGCGAACGCTCGCGTGATGGCGGACCTCGAGGCGATCCTGGGACCGAACCTCCAGGTGTCGCGGGGCGATCTCGACCGGCCGTCACTCGCGCTGCAGACCATCCGAATGCCCGGTCAGGCCGAACGCCTCGCCTGGCTGGCCGAATGGCTGCCGTCGCTGTCAGGGAGCGGCATCGTCTACACGCTGACGGTGCGGGACGCCGGCCTGGTGGCGGCTTGGCTCCTGTTCCGCGGCATCGAAGTGGCAGCCTACACCGGCGAGACCGGGCCGGCCCGGGAGGCGTTGGAGCAGGCGCTGCTCGACAACCAGGTGAAAGCGCTCGTGGCGACCACGGCCCTTGGCATGGGATTCGACAAGCCGGACCTGGCGTTCGTCATCCACTATCAGACACCCGGCTCCGTGGTGGCCTACTATCAACAGGTAGGCCGCGCCGGGCGGGCGCTGGAAGCGGCCCGCGGCGTGCTGCTCAGCGGCGGGGAGGACACGGAGATCACGAGCTACTTCATCAGAAGCGCCTTTCCCGCGCGCAACGAGGCGGAACAGGTTCTGGCGGCGCTGGAGGCCGACGCCGACGGGCTGACCCAACGCCAAATCGAGGCGAGGGTCAACGTCAGCGCCGGCCGGATTCTGAAGACCCTCCAACTGCTGTCGCTGGAATCGCCCGCGCCCATCGTCAAGCAGGGCCCGTCGTGGCAGTTGACCGCGGCGGCGCTGAGCGATGCCTTCTGGGATCGGGCGGAACGGCTCACGGCGCTGCGGCGCGAGGAGCAGGCGGACATGCAGGAGTACGTGCAGCTCTCCTCCGGCCACATGGCGTTCCTGATCCGGGCGCTCGACGGAGACCCGCAGGAGATCTCGCCACCATCGCTGCCGCCGCTGCCCGTCACGTGCAATCCGGAGATCGTGGCCGAGGCTGTCGCCTTCCTGCGCGGTTCGAGCCTGCCGGTGGAACCGCGGCGGCAGTGGCCTCCGGGAAAACGCATCGACCCGGAACACCGGCCACAGCCGGGAAGGGTGCTCTGCGTCTGGAACGACGCAGGCTGGGGACAGCTGGTCAGTCGCGGTAAGCTGCAAGATGGGAGGTTTTCGAACGAGCTGGTCAGCGCGTGCGCGGCGTTGTTGCGCGAGTGGCGTCCGGACCCGTCGCCCACTTGGGTCGCCGCCGTTCCGTCACTGCGGCATCCGGATCTCGTGCCCGACTTCGCACGCCGCCTCGCCGAGGCGCTGGACCTGCCGTTCAGCGACGTGCTGATGAAGAAGGGTGCCCGGCCCGAACAGAAAACGATGGAGAACAGCGACCGCCAGGCCCGCAACGTCGTCGGTTCGCTGGCCGTCGCCGAAGACGCCATCCTGCCGGGGCCCGTGCTGCTCGTCGACGACGTCGTGGACTCCCGATGGACCTTCACCGTCGCCGCCTGGGAGCTGCGCCGACGGGGATGCGGCCCAGTCTGGCCGCTGGCCCTCGCCAACGCGGGAGGTCGGTCATGAATGACGCCCCGTCCGTGAACACGCGGGCGATTCTTCTGCTGACCGCGCCGCTGATCATCGGTCGAGAGAGGCGGTCTTCTCCCCAGCCTCTCGCCGCCGGCGAGTACAACCGCCTCGCGCGACGGCTCAGGGAGTTGCGGCGCCAGCCCGCCGACCTGCTGGGCGACGACACGCGGACGTTGCTGGAGGAGTGCCGACTCGACCTGGATCCGGAACGGCTCGACCGTCTGCTCGACCGGGGCTTTCTCCTCAGCCAGGCGATGGAGCGCTGGCGTACGCGCGCGCTCTGGGTCACCAGCCGCGCGGATGCGCAGTACCCGCGACGGCTGAAGAGACGCCTGCGAGAACAGGCGCCGCCCGTGCTGTACGGTTGCGGGAACCGCGAGGGTCTCGACACGGGGGGGCTGGCCGTCGTCGGCTCCAGAAACGTGGACGACGCCCTGATCGCCTACACCGAAGGCGTCGGGCGGCTGGCCGCCGGGGCGCGGCGCACGCTGGTCTCGGGTGGCGCCCGCGGCATCGATCAGGCCGCGATGCGCGGGGCGCTGGACGCCGGCGGGACGGTGGCGTGCGTGCTGGCCGACGGTCTCGAACGGTCCGCCACGCACCGGGAGCACCGGGACGCGCTGATGGACGGCCGACTGGTCCTGATCTGCCCGTACGACCCCGCCGCCGGCTTCCTCGTCGGACACGCGATGCAGCGCAACAAGCTCATCTACGCGCTGGCGGACGCGGCGCTGGTCGTCAGCGCGGAGTTCGAGAAGGGCGGTACCTGGGCCGGAGCCGTCGAGCAGATCGACAGGCATCGGTCCGTTTCGGTCTACGTCCGCGCCACCGGCGAGATGGGGAGGGGTCTCGACGCGCTGCTGGAGCGCGGAGCGCGTCGATGGTTGAATCCCGACAGTCCGGAGGCTCTCGGCTCGCTTCTCGACACACCGCCCGAGGCAGCTCCCGCACCCGGTCCGGATCGAGCCGCCGCGGCCGCGTGCTCCACGCCGCTCTTTCCCGCCTCCGGGTCGGGAGAAAGCTGAGCCGACATGAAACCGGGCGTTCGTCACCTTCGGGACAACATGACCTCGACTCTCGGACGATCGCCGCTCGTGGTGTTCCTCCTGCTCGGGGCGGGCGTCTTCGCCGTCGATCGATGGCTGGACACCCGCGGGGCGGACCGCGTCATCACGGTGACAGACGAGCAGATCGGGGCCATCGGCGAGCGGTGGGTAGCTCAGTGGGGACGGCCGCCGACGGGACGGGAGCTCGACGGCCTGATCGACGAGACGGTACGGGAGGAGATCCTCTACCGCGAGGCGCAGCGCCGGGGCCTCGACCGGGACGACCCCATCATCCGCCGCCGGCTCGCGCAGAAGATGACGTTCCTGCTCGAGGACAGTGCGGAGGCCCCGGCGGCCGCGACCGGCGACATCGAGACGTACTACGCGGACCACGCCGAGCGGTACCGCGAGCTGCGCCGCACCACATTCCGGCACGTGTTCCTGAGCCGCGATCGGCGCAGCGACCCGGAGCGCGACGCCGCCGCCCTGCTCCGCGAGGTGCGCGCCGGCATCGGCGACGGGTGGCGGCAACTCGGCGACCCCTTCGTGCTCTTGCGGGAGTATGCCGACCGGACCGACCAGGAGATCGCGGAGCTGTTCGGGGGACGGTTCGCGACGGCCCTGCCCGCCCTCGCGGCGGGGGCGTGGCAGGGGCCGGTCGAGTCGGCGCACGGCGCCCATCTCGTCCAGGTGCTGGGCCGCACCGAGCCGCGGCTGCCGGCCCTGGACGAGGTCCGGGACCGGGTGGCGGAGAATCTGCTAGAGAGCCGGCGGCGCGAGCAGAACGAGGCCGCGCTGCAGGCGTTGCGCGAGCGCTACGAGGTCCGCATGCCCGAGCTGCCCGTCGGCGGACAGCCGCAGTATGCGGCCGGCCAGGAGCCGTGATGAACGACGAGACCGATCCCGCCTCGGAGGTTGGCGGGCGGCCACGGCCTGCTCCAGTGGCCGGGGGGCCGCGACACACCATGAAGACCGATCCGCGGCCCGGGTCCGGCGCGCCGCCAGGGCGATGCCGTAGTTCTGCAGGCCGCGACAGGACGATGGCGACCGATCCGCGGCGGGGGAACCGCGCACGCGGCTGGATGCTGCCGCTGCTGGGCGCGCTGGCGCTGCCGGCGGCGCTCGCAGCCCACGAGGTGCGGCCCGCCTACCTCGAACTCACCGAGGTGTCCGCGGGACGTTTCGAGGTGCTCTGGAAGCAGCCGGTCCTGCAGGACGCCGAGCCGGGACTGGTCCGCCGCCTGCCGCTCCGGCCGGCATTCCCGGCCCACTGCCGCGAGGCGGGACGGGCCCTGCCCGAGCTGACCGCGTCGGCGCTGCTCGAGCGCTGGACCATCGACTGCGGCGCCGGGGGGCTGGCGGAAGCGCCGATCGAGATCGCGGGCCTGCCCCGCACCCTCACCGACGTCCTGCTCCGCGTGCGCTTCCTCGACGGCGCGGCGGTCGACCACCTCCTCCGGCCGGAGGCGCCTCGCGTCGCGGTGTCGCCCGAGACGAGCGGCGGGATGGCGGTGCCCGCGTATCTCCGGCTCGGCGTCGAGCATCTGCTCTTCGGGTTCGATCACATCCTGTTCGTGATCGGCCTGATGTTCCTCGTGCGCCGGCCCCTGCAGCTCGTGCAGGTGGTGACCGCGTTCACGGCCGCCCACAGCATCACCCTCGCTCTCTCTACTCTCGGGGTGGTGACCCTGTCGCAGCGGCCGGTCGAGGCGGTGATCGCGCTGAGCATCCTCTATCTCGCGGTCGAGCTGGCGCGCGTGGCCGGCAGGTCCGGGCGCGCCGACGGCTCCAGTCGCGCCAGCGGCGACGATGGCGCCGGCGACGAGCGTTCGTCCCTCGCGCGGTCGCCGTGGGCGATCGCCTTCGGGTTCGGCCTGCTGCACGGGTTCGGCTTCGCGGGGGCGCTGGCCGACATCGGACTGCCCGAGCAGGCTCGCGCGATGGCCCTGCTGCTCTTCAACGTCGGGGTCGAGATTGGGCAGCTCATGATCGTCGGCGTCCTGCTGGCGCTGCTGTACGGGCTCCGCGTCCGGCGGGTGCCCCTGCCCGCCGCCGCCGCGCTGGCGCCGATATACGTCATGGGCACCGTCTCCGCCTACTGGTTCATCGAGAGAGTGCTGTCGATGGTGCCGCCGGTCCGCTAGGGCTGGGAGCCCACGCCGCGGACGGCGCGGACTGCTGTAGGATTGGCTGGCGGGCAGCGGAGCCACAAGGCGACGATGCCCGGGCCATGGAGGTTTCATGCCACGTCATACGCGTCGCCCCGGAGATTCCCTCATCCCGCTCTCCCGCACCGCCGTGGCGATGGGGGCCGCCGCGCTCCTCGGCTTGGCGGCGGCGGGCTGCGCCGGTGACGGCGGCCCCGCGGCGGAGCAAGACTCGCAGGGCGACGGCACCGCGACTCCGGCGCCGAACCCCCTGCGCAACGCCTACTTCGGCGATCTCCACACTCACACCAACTTCTCGTACGACGCCTTCCTGAACGGCACCCGCGCCACGCCCCACGACGCCTACCGGTACGCGAAGGGCGAGGCGCTGACCCACCCCGCCGGGTTCGAGATCCAGCTCGACGCGCCGCTCGACTTCTACGCGGTCACCGACCACGCCAGCTTCCTGGGCATGCTGCCGGCGATGATGGATCCCGAGCAGGAGGTATCGCACCCCGCCACCGATCTCGTGGCCGGCTTCGCCGACGGGACCCTGACGGGGGACGCCCGCACCGAGGCGCGGCGGGACATCCGGGCCTACACCCTCGGCCAGAGCGAGCCGCCGCACGACCCCGACGTGGTGCGCTCGGCCTGGCGCGAGACCGTCGCGGCGGCCGAGAACCACTACGAGCCGGGCCGCTTCACGACCTTCGTCGGCTACGAGTTCACGGGCAGCCCCGAGAACCAGAACCTGCACCGCAACGTGATCTTCCGGGGCAGCACGGTGCCCGAGCTGCCGTTCAGCCGCCTCGACTCTTTCAATCCGGAGGAGCTGTGGGCGTGGATGGACCGCAACCGCGAGGCGGGCATGGAGGCCCTCGCCATCCCCCACAATTCGAACGGCTCGAACGGCCTGATGTTCCGGCTCGCGACCTACGCGGGCGATCCCCTCGACGCCGGCTACGCGGAGGTCCGCAACCGCAACGAGCCGCTGGTGGAGATCACCCAGACCAAGGGCACCTCCGACACCCATCCCGCCCTCTCGCCCAACGACGAATGGGCCGACTTCGAGATCTGGTCCTACCGCATCGGCGGCGGCACCACCCCGAGCCAGCCGGACGGCAGCTACGTGCGCCAGGCCTACCTGAACGGCCTGCGCCTGGAAGAGGAGAGCGGCTTCAACCCGTTCCGCTTCGGCCTCGTCGGGGCCACCGACAACCACGCCGGCTCGGGCCCCGGCAGCGAGTCGAGCTTCTTCACGGCCGGCGGCGCCCCCCAGGTCGGCTCGTCGATTCCGTTCGACCCGCCACGGGCGGACGGCCAGCTCTACAGCGCATCGCCCCTCGGGGCGCTCCGCGGCGCGTCGGGGCTGACCGGGGTGTGGGCGGAGGAAAACACCCGCGAGGCGATCTACGACGCGTTCCGCCGCAAGGAGACCTTCGCCACCACCGGACCGCGCATGCGGGTGCGGTTCTTCGCCGGCTACGACTATCCGGACGACCTCGCGGACGACCCCGATCTGCTTGCGCAGGCGTACGCCGGCGGCGTCGCGATGGGCGGCGAGCTCGCGGCGCCGGGCGACCGCGCGCCCCGCTTCCTGGTCTGGGCGACCCGCGACCCGTCGAGCGCGCCGCTGGCCCGGCTGCAGGTCGTCAAGGGCTGGGTGGACGGCGGCGAGGCCCGCGATTGCGCACAGGTCTACGACGTCGCCTGCTCGGACGGTCTCGGCGTGGACGAGACGACGCACCGCTGCCCCGACAACGGCGCGAGCGTGGACCTCGACGACTGCAGCTTCAGCGAGGACGTGGGGGCGGCCGAGCTGCGCACGCTGTGGGCGGACCCCGACTTCGACTCCGCCCAGCGCGCCATCTACTACGTGCGGGTGCTCGAGAACCCGTCGTGCCGCTGGTCGACGTGGGACGCGATTCGCGCCGGCGTCGAGCCGCGGCCGGATCTGCCGGCCACCATCCAGGAGCGCGCCTGGTCGTCGCCGATCTGGGTGACGCCCTGACCGAAACGACACCCCACATCGGGGCCGGCCGCCGCCCGGAGACGGCGCCGGCCGGACGACGCGTACCCGGCGGCCTCACTCCGAGCGCAACGCCACCGCCGGAGCCACCCGCACGGCTCGCCGCGCCGGAACGGCGTGGGCCAGCCCACCGACCACCGCCAGGGTGACGACCGCCCCGCCCCAGGCGAGCGGATCCGTCGCGTCGATGCCGAACAGCACGCCGGCGGTGGCGCGGGCCGCCGCGAAAGCCAGCGCCACGCCGACGGCGGCGCCGGCACCCACCAGGACGCCGCCCTGCCGGACGACGAGCCCCAGCACGTCGCGAGGCGTCGCGCCCAGCGCCATGCGGATCCCGATCTCCCGGGTCCGCCGCACCACCGCATGCGCGATCACGCCGTAGAGGCCGAGCGCGGCCAGCCACACCGCCACCACGCCCGACGTCCCGAGCATCGCCGAAAGCAGCCGCACCGGCAGCAGCTGCGTCGCGACGTTGTCGCGCATCGTCAGGCCCGGCCAGAAGACCACATCCGGATCGATCCGCCGCAGCTCGCGCTGCATGGCCACGGCCAACGTGCCGGCGTCGCCGCGGGTACGCGCCAGGAGCACGGCGGCGGACACCATGCCCGGCCGCTGCGACGCCGCGAAGTGGACGTACGGCGTGGGCGGCTCCTGGAGGAACCGGACCCGGTAGTCGCGGACGACGCCGACGACCGTCGACTCGTCCGACCCGGTGCGGATCCGCCGGCCGACGGCGCTCCCGTCCGGCCAGAACCGCCTCGCGAACGCCTCGTTCACGATCGCGACCGGCGGCGAGTCCGCGGTGTCGATGACATCGTCCAACGGCCGCCCCACGAGCACCGGGACGCCCAGCGCGTCGAAGTACCCGGCGCCGACGACGGCCATTTCGACCGGTACGAACGCCGCATCGGGTTCCGTCAATTCCGCAGGCGCGACGCCGATGCGATTGAAGTTGACGGACAGCGGCGCGCGACTCGCGTGGGCGACCGCCTGCACGCCGGGCAGCGCGCGCACTCGATCCCTCAGCATCGCAGACTCCTGGCAGGGTTGATCGGGCGGCGATCGGAGCCGCAGGCGACGATTTCCGGGCTATCCTGCGTCGAGCACACGCCCGACCGCCGCCGTGAGCGCCCGCCATGCTTCGACGTCGGATTCGAGCTGCCGGCCTCCCTCGGGGGTCAACGCGTAGTACTTCGCCCGCCGGTTGTGCTCGGAAGTCCCCCACGACGCGGTGATCCAGCCGCGCCGTTCGAGCCGGTGCAGCGCCGGATAGAGCGACCCCTGTCGGACGTGCAACACGTCGCTCGAGACCTGCCGAATCCGCTCCGAGATGGCCCACCCGTGCTGCGGCTCGAGGGCCAGCGTGCGCAGGATCAACAGCTCGAGCGTCCCCTGCGGCAAGTCGAGCCGATGCGCAGTCATCGGCGGGCCGGAAACCTTCCCTTGCACTTCGACACGAACCGAGTCTACGCGCTCTCTTGTCGAAGTGCAAGGTCTGAGAGCCCGCGGCGAGAGTCTCCGAGTTGCGGGGGTACGCAGCCGGGGCGGCTCGTGGTATCTTTTCGCGCTAACGTGATCTCGTGATTTTCGATCCTGGAGGTCTTGCAATGAGAGCTGGACGTTCGATAGCGGTGGCGTTGATGGTGGCGGTGGGGCTGGTGGCGCTACCGTCGCCGGGCTTGGCGCAGGATGCGCCGAAGACCGCGTGGGGAGCGCCGGATCTGCAGGGGGTCTGGGATTTCCGGACCATCACCCCGCTCCAGCGCCCGGAGGACCTGGGCGACAAGGCGTTCCTGACCGTGGAGGAAGCGGCGGAGCGCGAGCAGGCCGCCGTCGACCGTGACATCGAGCTCTGGAACCAGGAGGCCCGGCGAACCGAGGCCGGCGGCAACGTCGGCGGGTACAACAACTTCTGGATGGACCGGGGCACCAACGTCGTCGGCACCCGGCGCACGTCGCTCATCATCGACCCGCCGAACGGCCGGATGCCGGAAGCGACCGAGGCGGGACAGGCCCGGGCCGCGGCCGGCCGCGGCTCGTTCAGCGATCAGCTGCCCGCGTCCTATACGGACCTGAGCAACGCGGATCGCTGCCTCATGGGCTTCAACGCGGGCCCCCCGATCACCCCGGGCGGCTACAACCAGAACGTGCAGATCTTCCAGACTCCCGACCATCTCGTGCTGATGACCGAGATGGTGCACACCGTGCGGAGCGTGCCTATCGACGGCGGTCCCGCCGTCGAGGACGAGCGTCTCGCCCAGTGGTCGGGCAACTCGCGGGCGCGCTGGGAGGGCGACACCCTGGTCGTCGAGACCACCAACTTCGACACCGACCGCAACTGGCGGGGATCGAGCACCGGGATGCGCCTGGTGGAGCGGTTCACCCGCGTCGACGCGGCCACGCTCGAGTACGAGTACACCGTGGACGACCCGGACACCTGGACCGAGCCGTGGACGGTGAACCTGCCGATGACGCGGAACGAGCTGCCGATGTTCGAGTACGCCTGCCACGAGGGCAACTACTCGATGGACGCGATGCTCGGCGGCGCGCGGGCCGACGAGCGCGCGGCGGAAGACGGCGGCCAGTAGAAACGACCGGGAACGGCGGGCGCTGCTGTTCGGAGACGAATGGCGGCGCCCGTCGTGCATCTCGGGCGAGATCAGGCAGTCGAGCCTGGCGGCGGTCATCTGGCGGACGAGAACCCATCTCTTGGCGATGGCCAGGGCTGGAGACAGATGCAGCCGTTCGTTCCGGCGAGGCGCGGGGCTGACGCGGCCCCGCCAGCCGGGTTACAGCATCACCCGATGGTCGGCTGGAAACGCGGGACGCGCCGCGCCTGCGTCGTCTGCTCGAAGCTGTAGGCGATGCGGACGAGGGTCGGCTCGCTCCACGCGCGGCCGAAGAAAGACAGGCCCACCGGCAACCCGTGCACGGCGCCTCCCGGCACCGTGATGTTGGGATAGCCGGCCGCCGCGGGATAGCCGGAGCTGCTGCCGCCGAAGTGGTCCCCGTTCACCAGGTCCGTCACCCAGGCCGGTCCCCCGGTCGGGCCGACGATGGCGTCGAGCCGGTGCTCGTCCATCGTCCGGTCGATGCCGTCCGCGCGTGAGAGGCGGCGGGCGGTGGCCAGCGCCATCAGGTAGGCGGGCTCCGACAGCGGCCCCTTCGCCTGCGCCACGATGAACCGTTCCTGTCCGAAGTACGGCATCTCGGTCTCGGCGTTGCGTTCGTTGAAGGCAATCAGGTCCGCCAGCGATCGCACCTCCGCAACGCGACCCCGGCCCGCGAGATAGGCGTTCAGCCCAGCCTTGAACTCGTAGAACAGCACCTCGGTCTCGGCCGCCTGCAGGCTCCGGCCGGCGCCGGGACCCAGCAGGACCGGGTCGACGATGGCCGCGCCGGCCGCCCGCATCGCATCGAGGGCGTCTTCGACGATGCGATCGACTTCGCCGTGGAATCCGAGAAACTGCCGCGCCACCCCGATACGGGCGTCCCGGAGCCCGGCCGGGTCGAGGAACGGCGTGTAGTCGTCGAGGCCGCGCAGGCCGCTGTCGGCCGAGGCGGGGTCCCGCGGATCGGGACCGGCGAGGACTCCCAGCACCACCGCCGCGTCGCGCACGGTCCGGGCCATCGGGCCGGCAGTGTCCTGGCTGTGGGAGATGGGGATGATCCCGGCCCGGGTGACGAGCCCCACCGTGGGCTTGATGCCCACGATGCCGTTGGCCGACGACGGACAGACGATCGAGCCGTCGGTCTCGGTGCCGATGGCCGCCGCGGCGAGGTTGCCGGACACCGCCACCCCGGAACCGGAGCTCGAACCGCACGGATTCCGGTCGAGGACATACGGATTCCGGCACTGGCCGCCCCGGCCGCTCCACCCGCTCGAGGACCGGGTCGACCGGAAGTTGGCCCATTCGCTGAGGTTGGCCTTGCCCAGCAGCAGCGCCCCCGCCTGCCGCAGCCGGGCCGCGACGCCGGAGTCCTCCGGCGGAATCCAGCCGGCGAGGGCCAGCGAGCCCGCCGTCGTGGTCATGCGATCGGCGGTGTCGATGTTGTCCTTCAGCAGCACGGGAACGCCGTGCAGCGGGCCGCGGAGCCGCCCGTCCCCCCGCTCGCGATCGAGCCGATCCGCGATCGCCAGGGCGTCGGGGTTGATCTCGAGTACGGACCGCAACGCCGGCCCGCTCCCGTCGATCTCGTCGATGCGGCGCAGATAGGCCTCGCCGATCGAGCGGGTCGTCCATTCGCCGCTGGCCAGACCCTGTTGCAGGTCCGCCACCGTCGCTTCCGCGAGCGGGAAGTCGTTTGCCCCCGCCGGCACCGGCTGACCCGCCGCCGCGAGGAGACCGCTCCCTCCCGCGCCCGACGATTCGGTGACCGCCAGCGCGCCGGCAACGCTGGATACGCGCAGAAAATCCCGCCGGGACAGGCCGTCTCCGGAGTTCGCCGGCCGCGATGTTCGTTCGCCGAATCGGGTCTCGTCGGTCATCTGTCGCTTCCCGTCACCGTCTCCGAGTCATTGCCATGCCGCATCGTCCGCCCCACGGCAATACGGGTCGTACGCCCGACTCGGGCCACCAAGTTCACCAGGTTGTCGACGGTGATTGTCTCAAAATAGCGACCCCGTTCAAGCGTATGCCTTTGTCGGCGGCTGGATCGGTCGTACGGATCTCCAGCAAGGGCCGTGCCGGCCAGTCGTTGCATCGAGCCGCCCCCCGATACGCGGTGTTCCCGTACAGGTCCTGGATGTCGGCTCCTGTTTGCTCAACAACGACAAACTGATTGTGCCCGGTCGACGCGGATGCGATTGGCCGGTTCGCGGACAGCACGAGAGGCGTGTGAGACTACCCGTTTCCGTTGGGAGGACGGGTTGGTCACGGACCCGCAGGTTCGGCAATTGCGCAAGAAGCGGATGGCTGGGAAGATGGCGGCCAAGTTGCCGGGAACTACGGGCCGCGATCTGACCGGCCGCATGGACGAGCCGCCGTGATGGGACGCCGCCGCGAGTTCAGCCGGGAGGCGCTGCCAGACCACACATGGTCAGACGATCGACCGCAGTCTCGATCATCCTGTCGTTGAAGAGTTTCCGCTTCCGTCGCGCCGCGGATCCGCTGGCCGGCCACTTCGCGAGTCCGTCGCGCATGTTCGGCACCGCGGCGGCACAGCCGGCTTTCGTGATGAGCCAGTCCACCGTCGCGAGCAGTTCCATGCCGAAGGGAGACTCGAACCCGTCGATGAGCTCTGACGTCTTGTCGAGCGGCAGCCGGTACGGCTCTGCCCACGGGTTCGTAAAGTAGTTCGCGACCTCCTCGCGCCGGCCGTCATCGAACCGGATCAGGTCCATCGGCCCGGCGTCGGCCAAGCGTCGCTCGCAGTGGAGATAGCTGCCGTCCATTTCATTCAGCAAATGCCGCAGCCCGTCCGCATACGGTCCGTAGCGATTCGGCACGAATTCCAGTCTGAACGTGTTCTCGACCTCGCATCTATCGATGAAGCGGTTTATGAACCAGGCGAGCTTCTGCACCTCGAGATTCGTGCAACCGAGGCCGAGGATCTCGTACCGACGAATCAGCTCCGCGATCAGCGCGCGCGGTACCGTCAGCCCCTGGACCCCGGCCGCCTTGGGGGCGTTCTGGTAGGCCTGGGTTGGCTCGTACAGCAGCACATCGACATCGGGAACCGCATCAAGGGACGCCTCGATCTCGCGGCGCACGATTTCCCAGTCGAGTCCGCCGTTGCCGCATCCCAGCGGCGGGAGCGCCAGCGACCGAATCCGTCGTTCGCGGATCACCCGCACGAGGTCGTGGAGCCCGTCGCGAATCCACTCGAGCTTGGACGGGGGGCGCCAGTGCTTCTTCGTGGGAAAGTGGACGATCCACTTCGGTCCAATCAGAGAACCGCCCTCGGTCACGAAGACTCGACCGACGCGGATGTCGCCGGCCTTCGCCGCCGCCTGATAGGCCTTCGCGCTCTCCGGGAACGCCTCGCGGAACATCAGCGCGACACCCTTGCCCATCACACCGATCTCGTTGACTGTGTTCACGAGCGCCTCCGCCGGCGCATCGAGCAGATTGCCTTGCGTGTAGCGAACCATGAGTCACGCCCTTCAGAAGAACCAGCGCCCCTGACAGACGACCTCGACCTGCCCGCCGCAATTGTGCACCATCTCGGCAACACGCGCCTGCTCTCGCTCATTGCTGCAGGCGATCGCGTCGATTCGCTCGAGCGGGAGATGACGATGAATCAGCGCCTCCGCTTCATACCGCTCGAACTTCTCGGGATCATCCGGGTCACGCCGGAAGTCCTGGCGCTGCCAATACTCCCATCCCAGACCGTCAAGGTCGTCAAGCGCCGTCGAGAACGTCGCTCCGTTCATGAACGCATGACGATCGCTGAACACGAACGGCACGCCGTGGGCCGCAAGAGACCGAAGCGACGCGACGAGGAACACCAGCTCGCGCGCCGGCCGTCTGATGACGTTGTTCCACCCGGTTCGGATGTTGTAGAGCATCGGCGAGCAAGGCGTGAAATAAAATGGCACATAGTGTGCCAGCGTCTCGCCTGGTGGGACCGATACGCACTTGGCGGGTCGTCTCTGGATCAGGTCGCTGTTGCCGATTTGGACGAAGTTCGGATCCTGCGTCTTGGACGCCTTGCAGTGCAACCCGTTGGCCAGAATCCATCGCAGGTTGTCGACATGCGTCAGGCGGAAGATGAGCCCCCGCTCAGGAGTCAGCTCACGCATGTCAGCAAGGACCGCCATCAGACGCGAGCCGTATGCCGCCAATGCAAGCGCGCGGCGTGACCTTGACCATCTTGCACCACTGCGCGTACCGGCCGACCGCCGCCGCGATCCGCCAGCAGCACCAAATGCGGGTTCTCGGTACTATCCGTCACGGTAGGGAGAATAACCCAAGCGATCGCCCGTGGACAGACGCTGAAGGCGGCCGGGGTAGATTGACGGAGCCGCGGCGCGGACCCGGTCGGTGACCCGGTCAGGTTGGACGGTGCGGCTGAATCGCCGGCGCCTGTTCCGGGCGCGCGTTGCCGATTCGGGAACGCTGATTCGAAGCAGATGCACCCGGTCGCGTCCGTCGAGCAAGCGGTGACGGCCACGTCGAGCGCCATTCGCTACGGCTGGAGACGATGCGGGTCACCCTCCAACAGCAGCAGACCGGCCCGCTACCGGTGTGCCGGCCGGTCACCGGGGTGCGCCGTCGCCCGTGGCGGGGCGTCTGGACGCCGCAGCGCGCCCGCGGCCGCCGCGCCCAGGAGGCCCAGCACGAGCAGGCCGATGAACGGTATCGCATAGCTGCCGGTCGCGTCGAAGGCGACCCCCGCCAGCCAGGGGCCCAACCCGCCGAAAACGCCGGTGCAGGTGGTGCGGATGCCGCTCGTTACCGCGAACGCGCGGCGGCCGAAGAAGTGGGAGAAGACAACGGGAATGGACACGAAAGCCATCCCGAAGCCGATCCCGATCAGGGTGACGGCGACGAAGGCGAGGACGGTGCTGCCGGCCAGGACCAGCGCCCCGGCCCCGAGCCCCTCCAGCACGAGGGCCGCGGCCAGCGCGCGCTGCGGGGCGATCCAGTCGCCCACCGCCCCCGTCAGCCGCCCCGCGATGCTGACGAGGGCCATCGTCCCCACGAACCCGATGGCCACCGTCTCCGTGTGCCCGCTGTCGATCAGGTGCAGGGTGAGATGGGCCACCGCGGTGTTCCAGGGCACCGCGTAGGCGACGCCGCACACCAGCAGGAGGGCGAACTGGGGTGTCCGCACCGCCTGCCAGGCCGTCCAGCGATCCGCCGCCGCCTGCTCCCCGCCCGCCTCGCCCCCCGGCGCGGGTGCCGCGCCGTCGAGATGCTGGCCGACCGCCTCGGGGCCCTCCCGCACGAGCGACGCCGCGACGAGTCCGAGGGTCACCGACAGCCCGGCGATCAGCACCCAACCCGTCCGCCAGTCGTAGCGCTCGAGGACCCACGCGTCGGCCGGGGCGACGAGCCAGCCCACGAGACCGCCCACCGTGAAGATCGCGCCGATGACGCGCGCCCGGCGCCGGAGGAACCAGTTCTGTCCCAGGGTCTGCGCCGGCACCGTGGTCGAGAAGCCGACGCCGATGCCCCCCAGCACCGAGAAGCCGACGTAGCAGTCCCGCGCGGTATCGGCCCCGGCGAGCAGGACGAGCCCCGCCGCGGTGATGCAGAAACCGGCCGGCATGACCCGCCGCAGCCCGAAGCGGGCGATGGCCAGCCCCACGAGCAGCCCCACGCACTGGTGCAGGGTGTTGAACAGCCCGAAGACCCCGCCGACGGCGGCGCGGTCGATGCCCAGCTCGGCGGTGATGCGGGGCGCGAAGATGCTCCAGCTGTAGTACACCGGCGGCATCCCGAACCCGTAGCACAGGCCCGCCACGAGCAGGATGACCCAGCCGTAGAAGAAGCGGGAGGTCACCGTCAGCGCCGCGGCCGCGGGAGCGGCTTGCGGGGCAGACGCTCGTCGAGCATCGCCGTGTTGTAGGCGAAGACGGCCGCGACCACCGCCATCTGCCGGGCGTCGTCCGGCTGCACGCGGTCGACGACGTCCATGTTCGAGTGGTGCGTGCGCGAGTTGTACTCCAGGCGGTCCTGGATGAACTGGAACCCCGGCAGCCCCACCATCTCGAAGGCCGCGTGGTCGGTGCCGCCGACCGCGCGCGGCGACAGCGTGGTGAACCCGAGATCGGCGATCGGCGCCACCCACGGCTCGAAGACCGCCGCCGCCGCGGCGTTCTCCTGTGTCCAGACGCCGCGCAGCCGGCCCGTCCCGTTGTCGATGTTGTAGTAGGCCGAGAGCTTCGCGTGGTCCGGCTCGAGGGCCATCGTCTCGGCGTCGCCGAAGTGCCGCCGGACGTACTCGCGCGACCCCAGGAGGCCCTGCTCCTCGGCGCCCCACAGGGCGAGGCGGATGGTCCGCCGCGGGCGGGCGCCGACGGTCTTCAGTATCCGCATCGCCTCCATCAGCGCGGCCACCCCGACCGCGTTGTCGGTGGCCCCGGTGCTGGCGTGAGTGGTGTCGAAGTGGGCGCCGAGGATGACGACCTCGTCGGCGAGGTCGGTGCCGGGAATCTCGGCGAGGATGTTGAACGCGTTCAGCCCGTCGTCGGCCTCCGCCTCCGGATGGAAGCGGGTTTCGACGTGCAGCTCCATGCGCACCGGCAGCCCCATGTCGAGCAGCCGGACCATCCGGTTGTAGTGCTCGACGGCGAACGTGAGCGCGGGCACCCAGGTCCCCGCGGGCTCGGCGTTCCACGGGCCGCCGCGACCCACGAATATCGTGCCCCCGTCGGTGCGCTGGGTCCGGTGAGAGAGCCCGCTGCCGCCGCCGGTGTGGACGAAGTCGCTGCCGCGGTCGACGGCCGCCACGACTCCCTCGTCCTGGTAGAACTGCTGGAGCTGCGTGAACGACAGTCCGCCGCGGCTGAACCGCCGCCCCGCCCCGGCCGGGGGCGGCTCGACGGGCCGCGCCGCCTCCGCGAGCTGCTCGTCGTCCATCCGCAGCACGACGTCCCCGGTCAGCATCGGCACCTCGCGCGCCGGCTGCGTCAGCACGATCTTGTCGCGCAGCTGCCCGCGATAGCGCTCGAAGTCGGCCTCGGACTGCAGATCGGCCCGGACCACCTCGGCCGTCACCGTGCCGCCGGTGCCCGACGACCAGGACTTGGGATAGCCGATGATGGGCATGACCTGGGGCTCGACGAGATGGGCGTGGAACCGCACCAGCGTCCACCCCGCCCCGAACGCGAACCGCTCGGCGTGCACGTTCGAGAGCCCCCACCCGCGCAGCGTGTCCATCGTCCACGCCCCCGCCTCCTCGCTGGCCGGGGTGCCGGTGAGGCGGGGTCCGTAGACGTCGCTCAGCCAGCCGACGTGCTGCATCACCTGCGAGCGCTGCAGCCCTTCCTCGCGGATGGCCGCGAGCAGCGCCTCGTCCGCCGGCTGCGCCGCCGAGGGCAGCGCCACCAGCGCCGAGAGGACGGCGGCGAGGCACGCCAGCCGGCGGTTCAGAGTCGTGCAGCACGCTCGCCGGCCCGGGATTCGAGTCCGGGAGGAGCGGGAAGACGGGGCCGATGGCCCCGCCGGCCCGGGACCCGATGGCCGCCCGCGGCGGGCCGTGATCGCGTCGCGAGTCGGCGGCATCAGAGACTCCATCCCTCGCGGTAGGGCTCGTCGAGAAAGGCGTTGGCCTCGGGCACGTTCGTCGCCTGCATCTTCTCCGCGTCCCAGTCGATCGCCTTTTCCGTCCGCACCGCGAGATTGCCCAGCAGCACGACCTCGGTCAGGGGACCGGAATGCTCCGCGAAGCCGGACCCGGTCTTGCCGTTGCCCTTGCACGCCTCGATCCACTCGCGGTACACGCCCGGCGACCGCGGGTACTTCTGCGGGGGCGGGCTGGCCATCACGTCCTCGTGCCGCGCGGTCGGGAACACCCGCGGCTCGGTGGCGTACATGTTGGCCCCGATCACGCCGTCGTCACCGACGAACAACTGCCCGCTGCTGCCGCCCGGCAGCTGCTCACCGGGGGCGAGCTGCGGGGGCCGGGGCAGGGCCAGAGCGCCGTCGCGCCATACGAACCGCACCGGCGGCCGGCCGCCCCGCGCCGGGAAGTCGTAGGTGATGCGCGACACTGCCGGCGCGGTCTCCGCAAAAAGAGGGGTCGTCTCGGCCACGATGCGGGTCGGCTGGCCGAGCTCGAGGGCCCAGAACGCGGCGTCCATCGAGTGGCAGGCGATGTCGCCGAGGGCGCCGGTGCCATAGTCCCACCACCCGCGCCACCGGAAGGGGTGATAGGCGGGATGGTACGGCCGCTCGGCGGCCGGCCCCAGGAACAGGTCCCAGTCGAGCCCCGGCGGCGCGTGATGGGCCTCGGTGGGCCGGTCGATCGCCTGCGGCCAGATGGGACGGTTGGTCCAGTAGTGCACCTCGCGCACGGTCCCGATGACCCCCGCCTCGATCCACTCTCGGATCAGCCGGGTACCGTCGTTGGCGTGGCCCTGGTTGCCCATCTGGGTGGCCACGCCCTGCGCGCGCGCCATCGTCGCGAGCGCGCGCGCCTCGGCGACGGTGCGGGTCAGCGGCTTCTCGCAGTACACGTGCTTGCCCCGCCGCATCGCCTCCATCGCGATCACCGCGTGGGTATGGTCGGGGGTGGCGATGATCACCGCGTCGAGGTCCGGCTCGTGGTCGAGCATGCGCCGGTAGTCGGCGTAGGTGCGCGCCTTGGGATAGAGGTTGAACGTGCGCGCGGCATGCCCCGCGTCTACGTCGCACAGCGCGGTGATGTTCTCGCTGTCGCATCCCCGCACGTCGGCGCGGCCCCGTCCCCCCACCCCGATCCCCGCGATGTTGAGGGTGTCGCTCGGCGCCTGGAATCCGCGCCCGCCGAGCACGCGGCGCGGCACGATCATCAGGGGCGCCGCGGCCGAGAGCCCGCCGAGGAACCGGCGGCGCGAGAGGGGATGGCGGCTCATCTGGAACTCCTCCTGGAAGCCCGACCGCATACGGCCGGCGGCACCGGCCCATCATATCGTGGCCGGTCCGCAACGCGTCAGACCGCGCGCCGAAGTTGAGTGCGATCCCGGAACGCTCGGGAACCGTGGCCGATCCGCAACGCGGTTACGACCGCGCCGAGTGCGAGTGCCGTGCCGGAACGCTCGGGAACCGCCGCCGGTCCGCAACGCGGTTACGACGGCATCCGACTGCACACGGGTTCCGAAACGCGCCCGAACGGTCGGCTCCGCCGCCATCGGCCGGACCGGGCCGCCTCTCCGCCGGGCGCTCGCACACGCGTAGCCTCACGCGCGGGCGGCGATGACCAGGCTCTGGGCGCCGCGCCCGGCCACGCCGTCCGCGTCCCACAAACGGGTCCGGCAGAGCCCGATGCCCGACGACTCGGCGATGCTGCGGGACTCGAGGCCGACCCACTCGCCGCGCAGCGGGCGCACGAGATGCACCGACAGGTCGGCGTTGATGAAGGTGTACTCGTCGATGGGCACGGGCACCGCGACCCCGTGGCCGGCGTCCGCCGCGACGAGGGCGCGCTGCCACGCGGTCGGCGCCTCGCCGGGCAGGAGGGGACACCGCTGCCGCATCCAGCAGGTCACGTCGGACTGCCCCCACGCGCCCCGGACGTAGCGCACGTCCATCGCCGCCTGGTAGCCGACGGCGTCGGGGAAGAACGGGAACGTGAACGGCTCGGCCGCCTCGGGCGGCGGTGGCGGCGCGGCTCTCTCGCCGGCCTCACCATCCGGCAGGACCACGCGCCTCCGCTGCAGGCACAGGGCCACCACCGTCAACACCAGATCGTCGCCCGACCACAGCCGCGCCGCGTGCCGCTCCACGAGACGCCCCCGCTTCAGCGGCTCGGTCTCCACCCGCAGCGGCCCGATCGGCACCGGCCGCAGGAACTCCACCGTGAAGCGGACGATGGCGCGGTCCCGGTCGGACAGCGCCGCCTCGACCGCACGCACAAGCAGCGCCGCCGGGGGGCCGCCGTGCTGGTGGTCCCGGCTCCACGGGCCGCGGGTCCAAGCCGTCGAACGAAAGCGGCCGCCGGCGCCGTCGGGTTCGTAGAAGGAGGTCGGCGGCATCCCCGCGTCAGGCCCGGAGATGCGGCTCGAGCGCCCTGAACCGATGCTCGATCTCGTCGATCTGGGCCCGGGTGAAGCTGTACTCCCCGCGCCGCGACTTCGTCGTCTTGAACAGGCCGCGTTTCTGCAGCACGTGGAGCCGCACGCCGGGGATGAGCTGGTCGAGGTTCAACATCAGCAGGAGCTTCCCGTAGAGATCGCGCATCTCGTCCTGGCGGCCCGCCAGGTGCAAGTCCCACAGCCCCGCGTAGATGTCGGCGTACATCACGCCGCCGGTCATCACCCCGTCGGTGCCGAGGCGCATCTCGTAGGCCCAGGCCCGGCCGAAGTTGGCGCCGAGGATGCTCCTGATCGGGTCCGGGCGGTGCTTCATCAGCGCGAGCATCCGTTCCTGCACCGGCGGATGCTCCTCCTTGACATAGCCGCACTGCGGGAACTCCCGCGCCAGCGACACCAGGAAGTCCACCGTCGGCTCGATATCCGGCGCCCCGCCGCTCGTCTGCACGAAGACCGGCCGGTCGGTGACGTCGCACAACGCGGCGTAGTAGTCCCGGAAGTCGGCCAGGGACGACGCGGTGCGCGGGGGAATCGCGATCATCGCGTCGGGCTCGAGGGCCTCGGCGTAGCGGGCGTACTCGAGCATGCCGGCGGTGTCGTCGGCCTGAACGCCGAG
Organism: Vicinamibacterales bacterium; assembly: GCA_965206705.1. GTDB lineage: Bacteria > Acidobacteriota > Vicinamibacteria > Vicinamibacterales > UBA8438 > JAJEEA01. The sequence goes on from CBDBKJ010000006.1 coordinate 2,235,977, forward strand.
CACCAGGGCCGGGGCCCGACCGTGGTTCGCCTCGGCCAGCACGTCGAAGCCGCGCAGGCGCTCGGCCTGGCTCAGGTAGCGCTGCTCGCTGGAGTTCTGCGGCCACACCAGGGCCTCGATGCCGCAGCGGCCGCAGAAGTCGACCTCGCCCGCGAGGTCCTCGTAGTCGACCTCGTTCGCGGCGGTGTACGGCGTGCTCAGAATCATGAAGGCGCCACGCATCGGCTTGCCTTCGGCCGCGCCCACTCGCAGGGCCGGGAACGCTGCGGTCGCGGCGAGCGCTCCCAGACACTCCCGCCGGGTCATCGTGAACCGTGCGTCCGCCATTGCCGTTCTCCCTTCGCTGTCCGGCCCCGGTCGGCGACAACTCCGTGCCCGCGCCTCGCGCGACGGTAAAGGCCGGGCCCTTCTTCTTCGCTTCCCGGCCCCTGCGCGACACCCGTGCCCGGCGCCGCACCTCGCACGGCGGAAGAACCCGGTCGCGGCCGGGAATCCGGCGCCGCCGTTTGATGCTACTCTACATTGAATCATGAGGATCACGAGCCAGAGGCGCGACACAGCCCACGCGCCAGGCAGCGCCGGGCGGGGGCAACGCGGCTTTCGCCGCGGGCTCCTGGGGCTGGCGATCGCGGCGGCGGTGACGGCCGCCACCCTCGACGCCCAACCCCGGAGCCGGCAGGTCGGCACCGAGCCGTGGGCCGGGACCGACAACGCCGCGTGGCCGACCGGGGACGCCGCGGCGGCGGGCTTCGATCCCGCGGGGCTCGAGCGGCTCGCCGATCTCGCGGAGACGACCCACGCCGACGCCCTCGTGGTCATCCGCCATGGCCGCGTCGTCTTCGAGCGGTACTGGAACGACCGCGGCCCCGACGACGTGCAGCAGACCTACTCGGCGACCAAGGGGGCGTTCGCGTTCCTCGTGGGCCGGGTGCTGGCCCGCGGCGACATCGAGTCGCTCGACCAGCCCGTCGTCGACTTCGTGCCGGAGCTGGCCGGACAGACCCGCGACCTCATCACGTTCCGCAGCGTGATGGCGATGGAGTCGGGCCTCGCCCAGTGGCCGGCCCTCGATCGAGCGGACCGCGAGGCGGGGCGCAGCCAGCTCGAGGCGGCGCTCGCGCGGGGCATGACCCACGCGCCGTACGACTACTACATCTACAACAACGCCGCCTACCGCGTGCTGTTCACCGCCCTCGAGCGCGCCACCGGCCTGAGCCTGCCCGACCTGACCCGGCGGGAGGTGTTCGAGCCGCTCGGCATGACCGGCGCCTACTGGGTGGAGATCCACACCGACGAGCACCTGCTCGGGTACCAGAGCATCCGCATGCGCCCGCGCGACCTCGCCAAGATCGGACAGGTGCTGCTGAACGACGGCATGTGGAACGGCCGCCGCTACCTGGCCGCCGACTACGTCGCGCAGCTCCGGACCGCGCCGGCCGCCAAGGCGAACCCCTCCTACGGCCTGTTCTGGCACCTCAACTCGGGCGACCACTATCTGAGCTTCCGCGAATCGGACTTCGTGCACGGCCGGCTGCTGCCGGGAACCCCGCCCGACGCCATCGCCAACTGGGGCAACAGCGGCCAGATCGTGGTCGTCGTCCCGAGCCTGGATCTCGTGTGGGCGCGCACCGGGCGGCAGATTCCGTCCAACATCTGGACCCCCGACGGCACGACGGCGCAGCTCTCGGCCGCGGCCGTCGCCGCCGTGAAACGATGAGCAGACACGCCTTCGGTCCGCGTGCCCGTCAGGTGCCGCCATGCCGCTGCGGCAGCTCGACAGCCGTTGCCGGTCAACGGAAACACAGTTGCGGTTCGATTCCGCTGCCGGTCCAAAGGAGGTTCCGCATGCGAGCGCTACCAGTTCTCGCCACCGTCACCGCCACGATGATCGTGACGACCGCCCCGGCGCTGGGGCATCATTCCTTCGCGGCGCAGTTCGACGCCAACCGGCCGGTGACCCTGGAAGGCACCGTCACCAAGGTCGAGTGGCAGAACCCCCACGTCTGGGTCTACCTGGACGTCGCCGAACCCGACGGGCAGGTCGCGGCCTGGGAGTGCGAGGGCGACAACCCGAACAACCTGACCCGCCGAGGCTGGACGAAGGACTCGGTCGAGGTCGGCAAGCCCATCACGATCTACGGCTTCCAGGCCCGCAACGGGAGCCCGGTCTGTAACGGAAGGACGTGGGTGTTCGGCGGGCGAAGCGTGTTCGCCGCGGCCAACGACGGTGGACCCGCCGCCGGCCCGCCGCAACAACGCTAGCCGGAGGGAGATCGTCCCATGAGCACCAGAGCCGTTTCGTTCGTCTTTGTCGCGGCACTCGCGACGGGAGCGCTCGGCATTCCCGCGGGGGTCGCGGCCGGGCAGAGCACGCCAGTGCTGACGGAGCCGCCGCCGGGAGACGGCACCCCGATTCCGCGAGCCCCGGACGGCCGCGCCGACCTCTCCGCCTTCTGGAACAAGGGGACGCACCCCAACACCTCCGGGCCCATAGAGCCGCTCCCCTTCACCGAAGCGGGGCTGAAGGCGTTCAACGACGTCGCGACCCTGATCGACCCGACGTCCTACTGCCACTTTCCGGGCATGCCGCGGATGAACAGCTCGCCCTATCCCATGGAGATCATCCAGCTGCCCGACCGCGTGCTGTTCCTCTACGAGTACATGCACAACTTCCGGGTCATCTGGACCGACGGACGGGAGCATCGGCCGACCTGGCCCACGACCCTGATGGGCGACTCCGTCGGCCGGTGGGAGGGAGACACGCTGGTCATCGACACCGTCAACCTGTCGGGCAGCACGTGGCTCGACTCGCACGGCAACCGGCACAGCGACGAGCTGCATCTCGTCGAACGCTGGCGTCGCATCAGCGCCAACGAGCTGTGGTACCAGGCGACCATCGACGACCCCAAGTTCTACACCGGGCCGTGGACGACGGGTTGGGTCATGCCCCTCGCCCCCCCGGACTGGGAGCTCATGGAGTACGCCTGCACCGACAACAACCGGGACGCCGAGGAGGGTCTCCTGCAGCCGGGGGCGCTCGACGGGTCGGGGCGGGACGGTTCCGCGATAGCGACGCCGTCCGCGTACCCGGCCGGCTCCACGTCCCGGCCCGACTAGTCCCGAGCCCTCTGCGCCGAAGGCCGAGCGGCTTCCCGCCCCCGGCCTTCGGCGGACTCACCAGGCGAACCGCAGTCGCAGTTCTCAGGCCGCGGGGCGCCTTGGCCCTCGGGCGGCGATGTTCGACGGCCCCGCGCACCCGTCACCCGGACGATCCGTCGAGGTCTCTCAGGAACGCGTTCCACGCGTCGGCGTAAGGCCTGCCCCCGACGAGCCAGGTGTCGTTGTGACCGGCCCCCTCGATGACGTGGAAGTCGGCGGGGCGGGCAGCCAGCTCGAACAAGCGCCGGCCGTGCGCCAGCGGGACGATGGCGTCCCGATCGCCGTGCAGCACGAGCGTCGGGACCTCGACCCGCCCGATCTTCGATTCGTTGTCCATCCGCGATCGGATCACCGCGCTCGGGACGAACCAGTAGTGCTCGCGGGCCAGCGCCGGCACCGAGCGGAAGACCGATTCGAGCACGAGGGCGCCCACCGGACGCCGCAGCGCCGTCTCGATGGCGACCGCGCCGCCGAGCGACCGGCCGAACAAGACCACGTCCTCCGCCCGCACCGATCGGGCCGCCACCGCGTCATAGACGGCCAGGCCGTCGAGATAGACGCCGGCTTCGTCCGGCGTCCCCCGGCTCCGCCCGTAGCCGCGGTAGTCGACCAGCACGACGTCGACGCCGAGCCGGTCCACGAACCAGCGCGCGTTGTGCAGCCGGTCGCCCACGTTCCCGGCATTGCCGTGATACCAGATCAACACCCGTTCGCCCGGCCCCTCGATCCACCAGCCGTGGAGCGTCACGCCGTCCGCCGTCGTGATCGACAGCTCCTCGGCGCGGAGCCCGAGATCGGCCGGTGCGCCGGCCAGGGTCCGGGTCGGAAAGAAGATGAGGCGGCGCTCCTGAAATGCCAGCAGCGCCACGAGTACGAGCCACCCGGCCGCCAGGAGGCCCACGACGAACAGCGCCGTGCCGAGCATCTCCCTCAACGTCACCTCGACCGGATTCTAGCTCCAGCGACGTCCGATCCGGGATCGGGGCCGGGCGGTGAATCAGGCCGGATCCTACCCGTGATGCCCGTATAACCTGTAAGACCGTTCACGATGAAATCCAAGAGACAGGCATTCCGGTGGCTCGGCGCGCGGCTTCCATCGGCCGAAGGAAATCGTCGCGACACTTCAGTCGACAGGAGAGCGGACCCGGACACGTGAACAGGAGCGCGGTATCATCCTGTCGGACCCGGCGCGCGCGATGAAGCCGCGGCCGGTTGGAGGACCCCCATGGCGTACAGAACCTGGCTTTCCGTCGTCGGCCTGCTCGCGTGCCTGATACCGGGCGTCGCGGCGGCGCAGGTCGACTACATCGATCCCGCCGGCGGCTTCACGCAGGTCGTCACCACCACCCATGACGGCGTCAAGACGATCTTCGTATCCGGTCAGGTCGGCCAGGGCGACACGCTGCGAGAGCACGTCGAATCGGCGTTCGCGGGGGTCGTGCGGCGGCTCGAGCAGGCGGGGGCCACGCCCGAGGACGTCGTGAAGGTCCGCATCTTCGTGAAGGACTTCGAGCCGGACCAGTACGGGGTGATCGCCGAGGTCCGGCTGGCGACCTTCCCCGAGGGCCACTGGCCGGCGAGCACGATGATCGGCGTCCGGGAGCTGTTCGCCGAGACGCTGCGCGTCGAGATCGAGGCGATTGCCGTCGTGGCCGAGCCGGGGGCGGATCTGGAGATCGAGCGCTTCGGACCATCGAACGGCTTCAGCGGTGCGGTCGCGGTGACCGCCGACGGCGTCAAGACGGTCTACGTGGCGGGACAGGTCGGCGGCGGCGACACCCTCGCGGCGCAGACCGCGGCGGTGTGGGGGCGCGTCGGCCAGCAGCTCGAGGCGGCGGGAGCGTCCCTGGCGGATCTGGTGAAGGCCACCACGTATATCGTCGATTTCGATCCGGAGACGGATCTGGCCGCGTATCGCACCGGCCGCGAGCAGGCGCTGTCTCTCCCGGACATGCCGGCGAGCACGCTGCTCGGGATTCCGGCCCTCGTCTCCGAGCAGTTCCGCATCGAGATCGACGGCATCGCCGTTGTCGGCACGGACGGCGGGCCCGTCGAGCGGGCGTTCATCGATCCGGCCGCCGGGTTCACGCAGGTGGTGACGGCGCAGGGGACGGGTCCCAAGGTCGTCCAGGTCTCCGGTCAGGTGGGTCAGCCCGCCGACTCGCTCGAGGCGCAGGCCGACCAGGTGTTCGCCAGCCTCGGACGGCGTCTCGAGGCGGCCGGCGCGGCGCCCGAGGATCTCTTGAAGATCGTGATCTACATGCCGAGCTACACCCGGGGCGACTTCGCGGTGGTCGACGCCGCCCGCAAGGCGCACGGCTTCCCGGACGAGACGGTCCCGGCCGCGACGCTGCTCGGCATCCAGTCGCTCTTCGCGACCGGCGCGCTGCTGGAAATCGAGGGGACCGCGGTCGTCGCCCCCTGAACGTGTTGGACGCCGGCGGCCCCTAACCGGGAATCTGCGCTGTGGCACGGCGCGGACTCCCGAAAGGGTCGGCTGGGCGACAGCCGTAGCCGCCAGACGACGATTGCCGGGCCAGGAGTCTGCGCTGAGCGGTGCAGACTCCTGCATATTCTCGGCAGCAGTCCTGTTCGTCCCGCTCAGTCGTCGACGACGATCAGGGGGAGAGGGCCGCGCAACGGGTCCGGCGTGAATCCCGTTGAGGCAAGACAAGAAGCGGGCCGGACGACACTCTGGCCGCCCGGCCCGCTCGAAACGACTCGCCGACGCTGCAGCCTGCCGGGACTAGTACCCCCAGCGGATGCCGAACTGCGCCTGCCGCGGAAAACCGCTGCCGGCCCGGAGGGAGGTGAGGTTCAGGAAGTTGCCGGACCGCATGTCTCCCGTCGGGTTGTTGAAGTTGCCGCGGTTCGTGACGTTGAAGACATCGAAGAAGATGTCGAGCGTCTGCCGGTCGCTCCAGCGCGTGCGGTGGCCGAGCCGGATGTCGAACTGCATGAAGTCAGGCCCGTACGCGCCCTGGGCTCCGCCGGCGTTCTCGACCGTGATCGGGTTGCGGTTAGTGCCCGCCTCGCCGTCGTAGGTGCCGGGCGCAATCGGGTCCGGACCCCACCCGTTCATGTTCGGGTCGAAGTTGGTGTCGTGGATCGTGAACGGCGAACCGCTCATGTACCGCAGGGCGCCGCTCAGCGTGATGCCGCCCGCCACCGGGATCTCGGTCCGGCCGCTGAACGTCACGTTGTGCCGGCGGTCGTACCGGCTCGGCCCCCAGAGCTGATCGAGGTTCAGGTTGTTCCCGACCTGCGCCCAGTTGTTGTCGAGGTAGTAGGCCGAGTCGCCCTCCGACTTGCTCAGGGAGTAGACCGCGCGCAACTGCCAGTTGTTGCTGTACCGCTTCTCCAACTGGAAGTTGAGCGCGTTGTACTTGCTCGTGCCGAGGCTCTGCACGAAGTTGACACGGCCTCCCCCGTAGCTGTCGCCCGGCCGCAGCACGTCGTTCAGCCCGGGCACGAGCAGCAGCGCGTCCTCGCGGGTGACCGGATCCGCGCGGAGCGTGCCTGCACGGACCTGCGGGCGCCCCTCCATCAGCATCTGCCGGTCGCGGCCATGCATGCTGACCAGGTCGACCGACGCCGACAGGACCGAGGTCAGCTCACGCTCGTACCCGAAGGTGATCTGGTGGCTATAGGCCTGCTTCCGGTCCGGGTGGTCGAACCAGACCCGGCCGGTGTTCACCGCCTGGGACCCCGGCGGGAACAACTCGTTCAGGTAATCGCGGTTGATAGAGACGCAACCGCCGTTGTTCAGTTCGGCCGGGCAGCCGCTGGTCGAGGTGTCGATCAGCCCCCCGAGGTTGCCGCCCGGTCGCATGCCCATCTCCGGACCCGGATCGAAGCCGGTCGCCGGATAGCGCACCACGTACGAATCGGTGTACGGCGCGAGCCGCTGCGTACGGGTCACCTGGTTCCCGATGGTCTTGTCGTAGAAGATGCCGTAGCCGCCCCGGATGACGGAGCGCCCGTCACCCTCCACGTCGAACGCGAACGACGTCCGCGGCGAGACGTTGTTGTAGTCGACCGGGTAGGTGCCCTGCGGCCCGCCGTTGAACTGGCCCGCCCACGGGTTGTTGGGGTTCTCGAGCGGGAAGTGCTCCAGGTCGTAGCGGACGCCCAGATTGAGCGTCATGCGGTCGCTCATCTGCCACTTGTCCTGGACGTACGCCTCCACCGTGTTGTACAGGGTGGGCACGTAGAGCTGGACGCCGACGCGGATGTTGAGCACCTCCGGGTAGGTGGAGAAGTCGTCCCGGTGGAACGCCCGGTTGGTCCCGAACTCGAACCGGCCGTTCATGTCGCTCTGCTGGCGCCACAGCATGTTGGTGCGGTGGTAGGTCCCCCCCATCTTGATGTCGTGGTCGCCCGCCATGTCGGGCAGGAACCAGGAGAAGGCGTTCGAGAAGCTCCCGTGGTGGTCGCGGTTCCCTCTGGAACTGCCCAACGCGTTGTCCTGGAAGTCCTGGTATCGGTACTGCGGCAGGCAGCCCGCCTGCGCCGTGCTGCCCTGCGCGGTGAGGGTGTCGAAGTCGCCCAGGGCCCGCCAGCACGGGTTGCCGCGCCAGTACTGCTCCCGCGTCGCCGACACCCGGACCGTGTTCACCTTCGAGCTGCCGAGGACGCTGGTCCAGCTCCCGACGTAGGTCTGGTCGTTGTCGGTCTCGTCCTCCAGCGTCGCCAGCGTCCCGACCCGGTTGCCCAGCAGGCTGAACTGCGGCGCCAGTTCCCTCAGCCAGCGGAACGCCCAGGAGTTGCTGCTGTTGACTTGGTGGTCGACACGGATGAGCGTGTTCCAGGCTTGCCAGCTCTCGGTCGTCGTGTAGTCCAGGTCGGACCGCTCGTCCGGGAAGACGCGCGTCCGGCTCGGCGCGACGAGCTGCCGCTCGAGGCTGAAAAAGAAATGCATCCGGTCCTGGATGAGCGGACCGCCGATGACGCCGCCGAACTCCCGCTTGCTCGTCTCGGGCTTGCTGAGCCCCCGCTGGGTCGACAGCACGTCGTTCGCCGTCATCGCCTCCGACGTGTAGTAGTTGAAAAGCGCGCCGGAGAACTCGTTGGTCCCCCGCTTGGTGATCGAGTTGACCACCGCGCCGCTGGCCCGGCCGAACTCGGCGTCGAACTGGTTCGTGATCACCTGGAACTCCTGCACCGACTCGAGGGCGACGCGCGTCTGCCCGCCCGCCGAGGTGCCGGAGTTGTCGTCGTTGTTCGCCGAGCCGTCGACCTGCACGTTGTTGGTACTGGGGTGCTGCCCGTTGGCGATGATCGAGTCGTTGCCCAGGCTGGACGACGGATTGAACTGGATCCCCGGCAGCAGGGCCACCGCCGAGAAGTAGCTGCGGTTGCCCAGCGGCAGCTCGGTCAGGTCCTCGCTGGTGATGGTGCCTCCCACCTCGGCCGACGTGAGATCGACCAGCGGCGCCTGGCCCGAGACGGTGATGGTCTCCTCGAGCTGGCCGATCGTCATCGCGATGTCGAGGTCGAGCGTCCGGCCGACGCCGATCGCGAAGTCGGTTCGCTCGAAGGTGGCGAACCCGGGCAACTGGGCGGTGATCGTGAAGGTGCCCGGCAACATCTGGCTGGCGAAGAAGCTGCCGTCACCGCCGGTGACCGCCTCTCTGAAAGTGCCGCTGTCCTGGTTGGTGATGAGAATCGAGACGCCCGGCAGGGCTCCTCCCTGTTCGTCCGCCACGGTGCCTCGAAGTTCGGCCGTGCCCTGCTGTGCCAAGGCCGACGTCGCCGACACGCCGACGAGCGCGACGAGGGTCAAGAACGCCGTAAGCCTTCGCACCATTCCCATCCTCCTTGCAAAACCGAGACGAATATCAAGCGGTTTCTTCGGATTGCTGCAGACGGCAATGAGGCCGTCCGCCTGTGCGTCCGGGCTGTAGTGCTTGTTCTCCTCCTGGCTCCTCCTCGAAGCTGCGCTACTCGCAGAACTGCACCTTAGCGCAGACACGGCACGGTGGCAAGGGGTCGTGTCTTCCACCACACAATGAGCCTGAAAACAGGGGCGGAGTTCGCGGATTCCGAATTAGAATAGGGCGCGACGCCACGTTCAGGACAACAAGGAGGCGGCATGAAGCAATGGGTACAGACGGCGGTCGTGCTCGCGTGGGTCGGATCGCTTCCGGCCGGGGCGCCGGCCGCGCACGCCGGCCAGCTTCCCGACGACGTGCATCCGCAATCGCGGAGCCGGCTGCCGCCGGCCGACCGCGAGGAGCTCGATGCCGCGCGGCGGGCCGCCTACGATGCCGCCCTCGAGAGCCCGGCGGGGGCTCCCACCGGCGCGGCGGCCCTCCGGCTCCACGGGTCGGGCGCGAGCCTGCGGTTCGCCGCGCCGATGGGCCGTCAACTGACCGAGCTGACGGTGCTGACGACGGCGCGCGAGTACGACCAACCGTACGAGTGGGCGCTGCACGAGCTGGAGGCGCTCGCGGTCGGACTCGACGACGGCATCATCGACGTCGTGCGGCACCGGAAGCCGCTGACCGGGCTGAGCGACCGCGAGGCGGTCATCATCGAGGTGGGCCGCGAGCTGTTCGGCACGCGGAAGCTGAGCGCCGACACCTACGCGCGGGCGCTGGCGCTGCACGGCAAGACGAACCTCGTCGACCAGATCGACGTGATGGGCCGCTACGCGAGCACCGCCGCGACCCTGACCGCGTTCAACCAGCGGATGCCGGCGGGCTGGCGGCAGTCGCTGCCGCTGCCCTTCACCCATCCCGACGACATCCACCCCGATTCGCGGAGCCGACTGCCGCTCCTGAGCCCCGGGAGCCGGACGTCGGTAGCCGAGCTCTACGGGCGCATGCTGTCACCTTCGGGGATCGGTCCGGGGGTCATCCGGGGCTACGGCGCGGGGCAGGGGACGCTGGAGGCCCGGGTGGGACGCCGGCTGATGCAGCTCGCCATCCTGGTGACCGCGCGCACGCACGACTCGCAGTACGACTGGACCATGAACGAGCCGAAGGCGCTCGAGGCAGGCGTCGAGCCGGAGCTGATCGACGTCGTCCGCCACGGCCGGCCGCTGGCCGGCGTCGACGAGAAGGACGCCACCCTGATTGCGTTCGGCCGCGAACTCTTCGGTGATCACAACGTCAGCGCGGAGACCTATGCGCGCACCGTGCAGGTGCTCGGCGAGCAGGATCTGGTGGACGTCGCCGGCCTGATGGGCGCCCACGCGGCGGATGCCGCGGTGCTCGCGGCGTTCGACCAGCATCTGCCGGAAGGAGTGGAACCGCTCCTCCCGCTGCCGTAGGGTTGGTTGGGCGGCAAGCGGACCCGTCAGGCGACGATTTCGGGCCAGGAGCCGGCGCCTGCAACGACGCGGATTCCTGGCGGGCTGGCGGGACGGGAAGCGGAGCCGCGGAGCGACGGTTTCGCGGCGAGCACCCGGCGGACGAGCAGGTTACAGTGTCGGCGGCAGCAACTTGTCGAGCCGGGTTCGGCTCAAGGCGGGAGGTTCGCATGAAGGTCAGACGTTCCGTGCTCCTCGTGGTGTCCTTGCTGCTCAGCATGCCGGCGGTCGGCTACGCGCAGGAGGAAGCGCCGCTCGGCGTGCCGGTGCCGCCGCTCGGCGACGGCCCCTGGGTGATCGACACCGCCGAGCAGCACAAGATCCGTGTCAGCGTGGTGGCCAGAGGGCTGTCGCATCCTTGGGCGATCGCGTTCATGCCCGCCGGCGGCATGCTGATCACCGAGCGGGACGGCCGCCTCCGCGTGGTGCGCGACGACACCCTCGACCCGCAGCCCATCTCGGGCGTGCCGGAGGTGCGGACCGACGGCAACGGCGGCCTCATGGACATCGCCCTCCACCCCGAGTTCGCCGACAACGGGCTGGTCTATCTCGCCTACACCAAGGGGCACGACGACGGTCGCGGCTCGCCGGCCCTCGCGCGCGGCAGGCTCGAGGGAGGTGCGCTCCACGACGTCGAGGACCTGATGGTCACCGAGCCCTTCTACACCAACTCGGGGCTCAACGCACGCGTCGCCTTCGGCAGCGACGGCAAGGTCTACATGTCCACCGGCGGCCGCATCCGTTCGCTGGACGGCGATCTCCTCAACGCCCCGCAGGACCCCGCGAGCCTGCGCGGCAAGGTGCTGCGCCTCAACGACGACGGCTCGGTGCCCGACGACAACCCGTTCGTGGACGAGCCGGGCCACCGGCCGGAGATCTACACCATCGGGCATCGCAACTCCCTCGGCCTCATGCTGCACCCCGAGACCGGGAACATCTGGCAGCACGAGAACGGTCCCAACGGCGGCGACGAGCTGAACGTCCTCCTGCCGGGGCGAAACTACGGCTGGCCGCTGATGAGCTTCGGGCGCCTCTATCCCGGCGCGCGGGTCTCGCCGCATCCGACGCGCGACGGCTACGAGTCGCCGGTGGTGGTGTGGCTGCCCGCCATCGCCGCCGCGGGCCTCGCCGTCTACACCGGCGACCTGTTCCCGGCGTGGAAGGGCAACATCTTCGTCGGCTCCCTGCAGGAGGGCGGCATACCGGGCACCGGCCACCTGCAGCGCATCGTGCTCAACGACCTGATGGAGGAGCTGCGGCGCGAATCGATGCTGCAGGAGCTCCGCCAGCGCATCCGCGAGGTGCGCCAGGGGCCCGACGAGCTGCTCTACGTGCTGACGGACCACGTCGACGACGGCGCGCTCCTGCGTATCGAGCCGACGCCGTGACGGCCGACGACAGGACCAGGGGTGGCGGGGACGCTGGCCGGGCCGCGTCCTCCGCTTCCCCGTGACGAGGATCGTCCTCGCCTTCCTCGCGATCCAGGACCAGGGGTGGCGGGGACGCTGGCCGGGCGCGGGTCCTCCGCTTCCCCGTGACGAGGATCGCGCCTTCCTCGCGATCCTCGCCATCGGGAACCTCGCGCGGGTGCTGGTCGGCGCGCTGTACGGCCCGTGGCGCGTGACCTCGCTCGCGCGCGCGGCTACCATCCCCTGCGCCCCCTCTACCTCGACGGCTGCAGGAAAGACGGCGAGGAACCGGAGAAGCCTATACTGGGCTGGTGGCCGAAGAGAGACCCGCAGACTGGAGCCCTGATCAAATCGCCCTCGCGCGGCGCTGGGTAAGGACCTGGCAGCAGGCCGGGCCGCGGCTGGAACGGGTGCGGCGCGAGGAGCTGCGGCGGCTCGATCCGCAGCGGGCGATCGCCCTCCTCTGCGGCGAGGCGGACTACACGGTCCCGCCGCGTGCGCCCCGGCCGATGTCCGGCCTCGTCGAGCAACAGCGGTGGTTCATGAAGATGGCCTCCCGTCGTGAATGAGCTGATCCGGGTGGCGGCCGACATGCAGGGCTTCTGCGAGAGCCGGTGCTGGCGCTTCTGCTTCATCGGAGGTCTGGCCCTGCAACGCTGGGGCGAGCCGCGAGAGACCATCGACGTCGACCTGACGCTCCTGACCGGTTTCGGCGGCGAGGATCCGTTCATCCAGGCGCTGCTCGACCGGTACGAGGGCCGGCTCGACGATGCGGCCGGCTTCGCGCGAACCAACCGGGTGCTGCTGCTCCGCTCCGGGTCCGGCGTCGGCCTCGACGTCGCGCTCGGCGGGCTGCCGTTCGAGGAATCGGTGATCGCGCGGGCGAGCCGGTTCGCGTTTCCGGGTCACGCTTCCCTGCTCACCTGTTCCGCCGAGGACCTGATCGTCCTGAAGGCGTTCGCCGCACGCGGCCGGGACTGGGTGGACATCGAAGGGATCATCGTCCGGCAAGCCGGCATTCTGGACTGGCCCTACATCGACGGGCAGCTCGGCCCATTGGCCACCCTCAAGGAAGCACCCGAGATTCTGACCGACCTGGCGAGGCGAAGGGCCGAGCTCGACCGCTGAACGGGTCAAGCGCGCAATCGCCCCGGCGCCCGGTCGAGCCGCTCGGGGCCGACGGAGCGCCGGGACTTACGGTGCGTTTCCCTGCGCAGGTCCTAACGCGACTCCGCCGCGGCCGCCGCTTCCTGCACGCGGGAGCCGGCGAGGATGCCCTCCATGCCGTAGTTGCCCTCGTGGCAGGCGAACTCGTACAACAGGTCCGGGTTCCGCTTCATCGGGTGCTGGGCGGTCCAGGCGCTGGTCCAGATGGTGGAATCGGTGACCGTGTACTCGTACATCAGGTTCTCCGAGTCCATGAGCGTGAACCGCTCGACAAGCGACAGGTTCTCGCCCGAGCTCAGGAGCGGCCGCCCGATCTGGTCGTGCTTCCCGTTGAAGTGGACGGTCTCGACGACCAGCGTGTCGCCGTCCCAGTAGCCGCGCGAGTCGCCCATCCACTGCGCGACGCGGGGCGACACGTGCGGGCGCCCGTCGAGCGGGACGATGCGCGCGTCGTGGTTCTGCTCGGCCAGGATCACGACGTGGTCGGGGGTCTGGAACACCTGGATGTTGTTGTTGTAGCCGCCGGTGCTGATGGGCGGGCCGGCCTTGGCGTGCTGGATGCACCGGTCTCCCGCGTCGAGGTCCTCGTAGGTCGCGGCGGGCAGCACCCCCCGGCGCACGGCGGCGATGCGCTCCGCCTCGGCCGACTCCGCGCGGCGCCGCGCGGGCTCCGTCAGGGGCGGCAGCCGCCCGTCCGGCGGGTCCACGACAATCGACGTGCGCCGGGTCGCGATCGCGGTGGTGCCCCGATCGAGCCAGAAGTTGTTGTAGAAGCCCGGCGTTCCGTCCTCGCGCCGGTCGACCTGGTCGCTGGCCGACGTGGTCTGGGGGGCACGGTTCAACAGAAGCTCGTTCCGGGCGACGGTCTCCTGCTCCAGGCTCGCCGCTTCCTCCTCGGTCAGAAACGCCTTGTCCCCCAGCTCCTCGGGCCGCTCGAGCGGAGTGAGCGTGCGGTAGTCCCAGATCCCCTGGAGATCGGGATGACCCCACGGCGTCCGGGAGCCGGTCGCGTCCGCCGGCTGGGCCGCCGCGAACATCGGCATCAGCGCCAAGCCCGCGGCCACTGCCAACGCCGCCGCCTGATTGCGATGACTCATCTTCTTTCCTCCTGGCCCGCCAATCGTCGCCGAACGCGACCGCAAGGTCGCGCTGCGGCTCCGCTTGGCACCCAACCACCTCACACGGGAGTCCGAGCCGTTCTACGCCGCAGACTCCCGGTCCGCCCATCGTCGCCGAACGCGACCGCAAGGTCGCGCTGCGGCCTCCGCTCGGCGCCCAACCAACCCTGCAGGAGTCCGCGCCGTTCTACGCCGCAGACTCCCGGCGCAGTCCTTCGTCGGACAGGAGCACGTGGCACAGCAAGGCAGGATGTATCACCGGTCGTATGCAGCGGGCCTTACTTCCACGGGCTCATAGGCCCATGATGGACCAGATGCCGGCTCTCGTCCACCCCTGCCTCCCGAGGAGCCCGGGGCGTGAACCCGCCGCACTCGACGCACGCTCGACCGTGCCTGGACGGCTCTCGCCGAGCCGAACGCGGCCCCCCCCTGCCCGCACTCGTCCCGCGGGGGCGATCCTGTTCACCCGGGGGGCTGCGCTACACTGGGGGCTCCACCGGAGCGGCCGGACGATGACCGGGGGGCCATCGCAGGCAGCCCGGACCGGGACCGTCGCCGCGAGAACCGTCGCCTTGGACATCCGAATCCTCTCCGCATCCGACGTCCGCCGCGCGCTGACCGCGCGCGACGCGGTCGACGCCATGCGCACCGCGTTCGGCGAGCTGTCGGGCGGCACCGCCGCCGTCCCGGTGCGCGCCCACCTCGAGTGCGCGCGCGGGCTCATGCTGGTCATGCCGGCCGTCCTCGGCGCGCGGCTCGCGCTCGGCGCGAAGGTCGTGTCCGTCTTTCCGGACAATCCGTCGCGCGGCGCGCCGGCCGTCCAGGGCGCGGTCCTCCTGCTCGACGCGGAGACGGGTCGCGCGCGCGCGCTCCTGGACGGGACGTCGCTGACGGGAATGCGTACCGCCGCGGCCAGTGCGCTCGCCACCGAGCTGCTGGCGCGAGCCGATGCGGACGTCCTCGCGGTGTTCGGCGCCGGTGTCCAGGGGTTGTCGCACGTCGAGCTCATCGCGCGCACGCGCCGGCTGCGCGAAGTGCGCATCGTGTCGCGGTCCGGCGTGAGCGCCGAGCGTCTGGCGGCCCGGCTGTCGGAAGCGGCCGACACCCTGGTCCCGGAAGGCGGCGCCGGTGCGCCGCCGGTCATCCGGGCGGTTCGGGAACCCGCCGCGGCGCTCGCGGGCGCCGGCCTCGTCGTGACCGCGACCAGCAGCACGACGCCGGTGTTCGAGGCGAGCGACCTCGCGCCCGGCGCGCACGTGAACGCCGTCGGCTCCTATCGCCGCGACATGCAGGAGGTCGACCCCGACCTCGTACGGCGCGCCCGGGTAGTGGTGGATCAGCGCGAGGCGGCCTGGGAGGAAGCGGGCGACCTCGTCGTCCCGGCGGAATCCGGCCTGATCGGCAGGGACGCGATCGACGCCGAGCTCGGCGAGATCGTGAACGGAGAGGCGCCCCCGGGACGCGGAGCCCACGACTTCACCCTCTTCAAGTCCGTCGGGAACGCGGCCCAGGACATTGCAATCGCGGGGACCGCCGTCGCGAAAGCCGAACGAGCGAACCTCGGGATCCTGGCGCCCTTCTGATTCAGGGCTCCTCCGAGCCGGCTCCACCACCGACTCGACGCCAGAGGCGAACCCGGACTCACGGCGCGAAGCTGGAGCGGGCCTGAACGCCGAGGTGCCCGTCCCGATTCGTGACGAGATAGACCGCCTCTCTTCTTGACGGCCTCACACCCGTTCAGGCCGTACGATCGCCGCCCGGCCCGACGACCGGGGCGACGGATCAGCCGGTCCGGCCGCCTCTCCGTCCGTTCTCTTGCCGCATGATAATGTCATTCACGAACCGAGGAGAAGCGACCATGGCGGCAAGTCGACTCGTCCGGACTCGCATCGAAGGGGCCGTGACGGCAAGGGCAGCCGCCGTTCTCACCACCGAGGCGATGCAAGCCCGAAAGGGCGGTCTCCCCCGGTTCGACAGCGTGCAGGCTCTCAAGGACGATCTGCATGCCGAAGATTGAGAAGCACCTGCCAACGTGGACACGGGAGGACGCCATGCCGCTGCCGCGCATCTCCGCCGTCGTCGTGACCGCCGCCATGCTCTGGTGCTCCTCCGCCGCCGCCCAGCAGGGCCCGCCGGGCGGACTGTGGCCCGCCTACGGGGGCGACCACGGCAGCACGAAGTACTCGCCGCTCGACCGGATCGACCGCGACAACGTCGAGCGCCTCGGCGTCGTCTGGCAGTGGGAGTCGCCCGACAACCCCATCGTCACCGCGAACCGCACGACGCTCCCGGGGCTGCCGGCCGCCTTCAAGTCGACGCCGGTGCTCGCCGGCGGCGTGCTCTACGTCAAGACGTCGCTGTCGCAGGCGGCGGCCATCGACGCCGCGACGGGCGAGACCCTCTGGACGTTCGACCCCGGAAGCTGGGAGGGCGAGCGTCCCGCCAACACCGGCTACAACGCGCGGGGGGTGGCCTACTGGTCGGACGGGCGGGACGCGCGCGTCTTCCTGCCCACCGGCAACGCCTACCTGTGGGCTCTCGACGCGCGGACGGGGCGGCCGATCGCCGGCTTCGGCGCCGACGGGGCCATCGACGCCACCCAGGGGCTGCGCCGGCCCATCCCGCGGCGCGACTACCAGTTGATGTCGGTGCCGATCGTCGTGGGCGACGTCCTCGTGCTCGGCTCGGTGATCTTCGACGGACCCCGGTATCGGCTCGACGCCCCGGGCGACGTCCGCGGCTTCGACGTCC
Source organism: Vicinamibacterales bacterium (assembly GCA_965206705.1). Lineage (GTDB taxonomy): Bacteria > Acidobacteriota > Vicinamibacteria > Vicinamibacterales > UBA8438 > JAJEEA01. Next base: position 2,252,896 of record CBDBKJ010000006.1, read on the forward strand.
GGACCGGGGAAGAGCTGTGGGAGTTCCACACCATCCCCCAAGCCGGCGAGTTCGGTAACGAGACGTGGGAAGACGGTTCGTGGGAGTACTCGGGGGCGACCAACGCCTGGGGCATGCTGACCGCCGACCCGGAGCTCGGCTACGTCTACCTGCCGATCGGCACGCCCACCAACGACTACTACGGCGGCCACCGCCTCGGCGACAACCTGTTCGCCGAGAGCATCGTCTGTCTCGACGCGGCGACCGGCGAGCGGGTCTGGCACTTCCAGTTCGTCCACCACGGGGTCTGGGATTACGACGCGACCGCGGCCCCGGTGCTCGTGGACATCGAGGTCGACGGGCGGCCGATCGAGGCCGTCGCGGTGGTGACGAAGCAGGGGTACACCTACGTCTTCGACCGCGTCACCGGCGAGCCGGTGTGGCCGATCGAGGAACGGCCGGTGCCGCCGTCGGCCGTGCCGGGCGAGCGCTTGTCGCCGACCCAGCCGCACCCGACGAAGCCGCCGCCGTTCGACCGCCAGGGGGTGACGATCGACGGCCTCATCGACTTCACACCCGAGCTGCGGGCCGAGGCCGTCGAGATCCTGGACGAGTTCACCTGGGGGCCGCTCTTCGAGCCGATCACCGCGGCGGGGGACGGCAAGCGGGGCACGATCCTCATGCCCGGCGCGATCGGCGGGGCCAACTGGCACGGCGCCGCCGTCGACCCGGAGACCGGCTGGCTCTACGTGCCGTCGCGCACGCAGCCCAGCGTCGTGCAGCTCGCGCCGCCGGATCCGGCGACGTCGGACTTCCGCTACCGCAGAACCGGTTCCGGCGGCCTGCGCGGCCCGCGCGGCCTCCCCCTCTGGAAGCCGCCGTACGTCCGGCTCAGCGCGTTCGACCTGAACACGGGGACCCGGGCCTGGATGGTGCCGCTCGGCGATGGGCCGCGGCAGGAGCTGATCGACATGGGCGTGCCCGACCCGGGACCGCTCGGCGGCGGTTCCTACACCGGGCCGCTCCTCACGAAGACGCTGCTCTTCCTCGGCTTCCGCGGCCGGCGCGACAGCCCGGACCTCGCCTTCCGCCGCGCCGCCGATGGTCCCCTCGACGCCGGCGCGCTGTCGGAGATCCCGTTTCTCCTCGCCTTCGACAAGGCGACCGGCGAGACCCTGCACGCGGTCGAGCTCGACGTGGCCCCGACCGGCACCCCGATGACCTACCTGCAGGACGGCACGCAGTACATCGTCCTCGCCTACGGCGCCGTCAACGACGCCGGCCTGGTGGCCCTGGCCCTGGAGTGAGGCGCCCCGTCTCCGACGGACAGGAGCGGCGGCGACCGCTGCCCGACACGGTCCGCGAGGGTGTCGTCCAGCAGGCCGGGCGGCACGAACCAGGTCGCAGGTCCGGAGCTTCCTGCTTCGGGGCGGAACGGCCTCGTCTTATATGCTGGGCAGCGGACCACGGAGTGTCGTCGTGACACGCCGATCGTGCCTTCGCCGGAGCACTGCGCCCAATGGACAGCGCCATTCGCATGACCGGCGTCACCAAGACGTTCGGACGCTTGACCGCGGTCGACCATCTGGACCTCGAGGTGCCGCGGGGCGGGCTGTACGGATTCATCGGACCCAACGGCGCCGGGAAGACGACCACCATCCGGGTGATCATGTCGATTCTCTTCCCGGACGCCGGCGCCGTCTCCATCCTCGGGCGCGCGTCGGCGCTCGAGGCGAAGGACCGCATCGGCTACCTGCCCGAGGAGCGGGGCCTGTACAAGCGGATGAAGGTCCGCGCGTTCCTCCGGTTCATGGCGCGGCTCAAGGGCGCCGACGGGCCCGATCTCGACCGGCGGATCTCGGCCGCGCTCGAGCGCGTCGGTCTCTCCGGCGTCGAGACGAAACGCTGCAACGAGCTGTCGAAGGGCATGTCGCAGAAGGTCCAGCTCGTCGTGGCGACGATTCACCGACCGGACCTGCTCATCCTGGACGAACCGTTCAGCGGCCTCGATCCGGTCAGCACGCGGATGCTGCGCGACCTCATCCTCGAGGAGCACCGGCGGGGCGCCACCATCCTGTTCTCGACGCACGTGATGCCGCAGGCAGAGGAGATCTGCCAGCACATCATCATGGTGCACGAGGGCCGCAAGGTGCTGGATGACACCCTCGCGACCATCCGCAGCCGATACGATCCGCGGTCCGTTCAGCTCGAGCCCCTCGACCCCGCCGCCGACACGACCGCGCTCTCCGCGATCCCCGAGATCGAGCGCGTCGAGGACACTGATCGCGGGGCGGAGATCCTGCTCCGGGACGGGACCGACCCGGCGGCGGCGATGCGGCGGATCATGGAGACGGTGCCGGCCGCGCGCATCGAGCTCACCCGTCCGCGCCTCGAGGACATCTTCATCCGGATCGTCTCCGGCAGCGGGTCCGACGGCGACGCGGACCGGTTGCGCGCCGCCCTCCGGGACCCGGAAGCGGAAGAGGCGCTCGCATGACCCGCATCCTGCACATCGCCGTCCGGGATTTTCTCGCGACGGTGCTGACCAAGGCTTCATCATCGGGCTGCTCATCGTGCCGGCCGTCGGCGGCGTCATGTTCATCGTGGGGCCGAGGCTCTTCGACGGCAGCGACTTTCAGGTCGAGGGCGAGTACGCCGTCGTCGACCCCACCGGCGCCGTCTTGCCGGCCATGACCGCCGCACTCGACCCCGAGGCGGTGGCCCAACGGCGGATGGACGAGTTTCGCCGGGGCCTCGGCGAGGCCCCGGCCCCGGTCCGCGGGATGGCCGAGGCGGCGATCGGGCAGGCGATTGACGGCGCCCTGGGGCCGGCCCCGAACGTCCGGCTGACCGCGCTGCCGGCCGGCGCCGACCTCGACGCCGCGAAGGCGTGGCTCAACGAGGAGACGGACGGGCTGCGCCACACCGCGCTGATCGTGGTTCACGAGCACGCGGTCGCCGCCGGCGACCCCGCACAAGCGCTCGGGACCTACGACCTGTTCGTGCCGCCCGGCCTCGACGACCGGGACCTCGACTTCATCCACGACAGCATCCGGAACGCCATCGTCGACGCGCGCGTCTCGGCCCTGTCCCTGGACCGGGCCGCCATCGACGCCCTGCTCCGGGTGCCCCGACCGAGGTCGACCACGGTGGGTCCCGATGCCGAGCGCCAGACCGTCGGCGGACTCAACTTCATCCTGCCCATGGCGTTCATGATCCTGATGTTCATGGGGATCATGGGCGGCGGCCAGACCATGCTGACGTCGACGGTGGAGGAGAAGTCGAGCCGGGTGATCGAGGTGCTGCTCTCAGCCGTCTCTCCCATGGAGCTGATGGCGGGCAAGCTGCTCGGCGCGGTCGCGATCAGCCTCGTCATGATCGGCCTCTACGTCGCCCTGGGCCTGGCCCTGCTGTCGTCGTTCTCGCTCTTCGGTCTCCTCGATCCCTGGCTGATCGTTTATCTCGCGATCTTCTTCCTCATCGGTTTCTTCATGGTCGGGTCGCTGATGCTGGCGGTGGGGGCGGCCGTCAACGACATGACCGAGGCGCAGTCGCTCCAGATGCCGCTGATGTTCGTCCTCATGATCCCGTGGTTTATCTGGCCCGCGGTGTCCCGGAATCCCGATTCGATGCTCGCCGTCGTCGTGAGCCATGTGCCCCCCATCAACATGTTCGGGATGCTCCTGCGGCTGGCGTCGAGCCAGCCCCCGCCCTGGTGGGAGGTCTGGCTGTCGATCGCCGTCGGTCTCGCGTCGGTGGTCGGCGCCGTGTGGGTCGCGGCCAAGGTGTTCCGGATCGGGTTGTTGATGTACGGCAAGCCGCCCGATCTGAAGACCCTGATCCGTTGGGTCAGAGCCGCTTGAGGCCAACCGGACAGCCCGCGAGGCTGCCGCGACGGCGCGAGCCGCACCCCGCCGCCGACCGCGTTCGCTGGCAGACGCGAGGGTCGTGACGAAAAAAACCCCGCGCAGCGAGTTGCGCTGCGCGGGGTTTCACTTCCCGCCGCCGCCGAGGTCGAGGTCTTCCTATTCTGCGTAGTCGCTCTCTACCTCCATCGCGATGATGGCGGCGTGCTCGTACGACTGGTCGAACAGCGAGGTCGCGTTGATCCAGTCACCCGGCTCCGCGTCCGAGAGCGCACGTGCGGCGCGCTTGGGGATCGGGGTGGTGAAGGTGATGCGGCGGCGGTCCTCGTCGGCGGACATGAACTTCACCGGCAGCACGTATCCGTGCGTCAGCATCGACTGCTCCCGCAGCTCGAGATACCGAATGGCCCGATCGTCGCCCCGGTTTCCGGGGGTCCAGATCAACACGACGTCGTCACCGGCGCTGAAGCGGTCGACGTACCGGAACACGTGCTCCTCGACCGGCGCCGATACGGTGAGGGAGGCTTTGGCCTTGGTCTTGTCGAGGGCCACCAACGCCCCGTTCCAGACGTACCGGCGGGCGCGGCGGGCGGGCTCGTAGGCATCGACCAGGGTCACGGCATCGGCCCCGGAGTCCGGTCGATGGGGCGAGGTCCCGCTGGCCCACGCCCCGGGAATCAGCCCCTGCATCATCGGCGCGCTGTCGGCCGGCGGCTCGACCGTGAAAGTCAGATACCGCCCCTCGACCGCGGCGAACTTCGCCTGCAGCAGGAAGCGGTCGCTGCCCCACAGCCCCGAGCCGTCGTCGCGCTTCACGGCGCGGATGCCGTCGGCCCGGTCTTCGAACCCGGACCAGCTGATGACGATCGGGTCACCGGCGTCCAGGTCGGCCGCGACGGTCCCCGACGGCGAGACGATGCGGGACCGGACGGCAACCGTACCGGCTGCCTCGTCGCGGGACACCAGCTCGCCGTGCCACCGGTAGGTGTCGTCGGCGACCGGAGCCATCCCCGCGAGCCGCGGCGCCGTCGAGGGCGCATAGGCGTCGACGGTCAGCACCGGAGACGCGCCGGCGGCGGGGCGATGATGCGACGTGAGCGTCGTCCAGCTCCCGCGGGTCATGGCGCGCAGCGCCGGCACGCGGTCGGCCGGCGGCTCGACCGTGAAGGTCAGATACCGCCGCGCCGCATCCGTTTCGACGAACTTCGCCTGCAGCAGGAAGCCGCCGTCGCCCCACAATCCGGCGTCGCGCTCGACCGCGCGGATGCCGTCGGTCCGATTCTCGAGGCCCGACCAGGTGATGACGATGGGGTCACCGGCATCGAGGGCCGCCGCGGTCTCCGCGGCCGAGTCGGATACGAGGCGCGACTTGACGGTCAGCTTGCTGCCGGCGTCATCGAGCGACACCAGCTCGCCGTGCCAGCGATAGGCGGCGTCCGCGGTCCGAGGCACGTCGGCCTGCGATCCCGCGTAGGCGGCGACCACGTCGACCGCACTTCCCGCGGTCGACGGCTGGTGCGGCGACGTGGCGGTGGCCCACGCGCCGGGCGTGAGGGCGCGAATCGCGTCGATGCTGTCCGCCGGGGGCTCGACCGTGAAGGTCACATACCGCTGATCGATCGCGACGAGCCTGGCGTCGAGCAGGAACCGGTCGCTGCCCCACAGCCCTGAATCGTCGGCCGGAACCACGGCCCGAACGCCGGACGCACGATCCCGGAAGCCCGAAAAGGTGATGCGGATCGCGTCGCCGGCCTTCAGCCCCGCCGCCGCCGCGCTCGGCGACACGAGGCGCGACCGGACCGTCAACGATCGGCCGGCGTTGTCGAGCGAGACCAGCTCGCTGTGCCAGGCGTACGTTGCTCCGGCGGCCGGGCCGTGTCCATCTCCGGCCCCGTAGGCATCGACCGTCATCACCGCGGCCGGCCCGTGCGCGGGTCGATGCGGCGACGTCACGGTCGCCCAGGTTCCCTGCGTGGTCGCCCGCAACGGCGCCAGCGCGCTGGATGGACCGCTCACCGAGAACGTCAGCGACTGCCGTGCCGCGTCCGCCCCCACGAACCGCGCCCGCAGCCGGAACTGGTCCCGCATCGCCAGTCCCGACCCGTCGTCACGCGCGATCGCACCGATGCCCTGGGCGCCGTGGTCCGACCCCGACCACGTGATCAGGATGGGATCTCCCGGCTCCAGCCCGGCAACGTCCAGCCCGGCCGGCGCCACGACCCTCGAGGTGACGGTCAACGAGCGCGCCCCCTCGTCGAGCGCGACGAGCTCGCCGAGCCACCGATACGTATCCACCCCGGCTCCGAACGCTACCGCGGGTTGCGCCACGGCCAGCGCACTCGCCAGCACGACCCCGCTCCACGCCCACGGCGACGCGGCCAGACCTGCTCGCCTTCCGGTCAGGTTCAACATGCTTCCCTCCTCGACGGTTCCCATGTGACTGCTTTCGAAGCCCCACCGGACGAGCCCGAATCGCGTTTTCGCAGAACGTCCTGTCAATCGGTCCGACGGCGCTGGAACATCAGCTACGCTCGCACCGCGACGCCGCGACCACCACCCGTGGCGACAACGGCATCCATCGACAAGACCGGTGACGCGCCGGTTTCAAGCGGCCACCGCAAGACGCTCTCTTCGGACTGCCCCATGAAGCACTGTTCCGCCGCGAACGACGGACAACGCACGCTCAATTGCTCATATCGGCCCTGGGATAGCCGATGCCTGGAGGGATGGGCTTGACCTCGTACCCGCTCCAATTATGGGAGACCCGCACGGCACTGTCAAGGCGAAAAAAGGAATAAAGCGACGATGCTCCGGGTCCATGCCATTGCGCGCCCTCGGACGGAGGGCGCGGAGCGGCAGGCCGCCGGCCGATTCCCGGACCGAGACGGTGCGCCGGCGAAACGACCGACTTTCCAGGAGACCACGATGAAGAGACTTCGTATTGCATGCGTTCCCCTCGCCCTGCTCGCGATGGCGGCGCTCGCGGCGCCGGTCCAGGCCCAGGGCACCGATTTCTCGGGTACCTGGCGCCTCGACGCGGAGGCCAGCGAATTTCCCGATTTCCAGGGCAGGGGCGGCGGCGGAAGGCGCGGCGGCGGGGGCGGACCGCGCGGCGGGCGCGGCGGCGGCGCCGCGACGCTGGTCATCGTCCAGACCGCGGAAATGCTGATCGTCGAACAGCAGTCCGACCGCGGCAGCCGGGCGGTAACCTATCGTCTCGACGGCGACGAGAGCACGAACTCGGGACCGGGAGGCGCGCAGACGACCCGATCGCGCTGGGACGGCGCCGCCCTCGTCACCGAAGGCACGACGGAAATAAGCACCCCCCGCGGCGACTTTTCGATGGAACTCACCGAGCGGCGCACGTTGAGCGACGATGGGCAGACGCTGACGGTCGCGTCCACCCGGTCGACCCCGCGCGGCGACGTGAACCTCAATCTGGTCTACCGGCGCGACGGGGCGTAGCCCGGAAATCGTCGCCGAACGCGACCGCAAGGTCGCGGTGCGGCCTCCGCTTGCCGCCCAAACCCTCATGGCACACCTTGGCGTGGCCACCGCGAAGGCCTGAAAGAGCGGCAACCAACCCTCCGGGAGTCCGCGTCGTTCCACGGCGCGGACTCCTGGCCGTTCGCCCCGCGGCGGGACGGTGGCGCCACGGGCTACAGGCCGCGCGGGACGGGGTGGCGCCGCGGGCTACAGGGCGGCCAGCGCGTCCCGCTGCCGGGCGAGGCGCGAGTCACGCTCCTCGGCGAACCGCACGACCGCGGCGGTCACCGACGCCTCATCCAGGTGCGCCTCGGCGATCACGTCAGGCTCCAGACCGCCGGTCAGCCAGCGGTCGTGCCAGTCGGAGACCAGGGAGTACTCGGCCGTCAGCGGCCCCATGTCGCGGACTGGCCACAGGCGCCGGGTCCCCGTCGTCACCACCATGAGGTCGTACCGAGCCTCGGGCGGCAGCAGCGCGTCACGGTAGGCGGCCGGCTGGCGGTCGAACAATTCCTCACTGATGGCCGCGATGACCTTCACGTTGACGCCCCGGGCTTCGAGCGCCGGCAGCGCCCGCACCAGGTTGAAGGTCGAGCTGGCGCCCTGGGCGATCACGTACCCGTGTCTCGGCCGGCCGGGGTCGAAGTCGCGGACCACGTAGAACCCCTTGGCGGCGGCCCGCAGATCGGAATCGGCAAAGGTCGAACGATCGGCGACCGGAAGGTCCGGCCGCGCCACCTCGAGCACGATCACGCCCACCTGGGGGTCCCGGGCCGCAATCTCCGCCGCCGCGAAGTAGCCGGGCGCCACGTCGTTGTAGTCCCAGAAGTTGAGGGTGATGACCTGGCCGCGGGGGAACAGCTTCCACACCTGCGGCGAGAAGATGCCGAAATGGGTGCGCGCGTCGGCCGCCGTCTCCGGCCCGGAGTGCCCGGCCAGGATGTTGAGCACCCCGACCCGGAACGGGCTGTCCTGGTTCTGCTGGCTCCAGATCCGCGCCGGCAGGTACATCAACGGCGTGAACGCGCCGTAGCTGCCGCTGAGGGCCCATACGCCGCTGTGGACGGCCGGATCGAGGGACGCGCTCTGGCCGACGAGGCCCACCGCGGTGGACGCGTTGCCCGCCTCCTGGATCGCCGCCTTGAGCCGCGTCCCGGCCTGGTTGGACCGCGGGTCGTAGTGGCCCGTCAGCGACCCCTTCTCGACGTTGATGGAGCCGGACAGGTCGGCCGACAGGGTGAGGAAGCGGTTGCCGGTGACGTGGTTCATCCACTTGATCACCTCGGAGATCGCCCGCCGGGTCCCGGCCATGCGGCCCGGCGGCTTGAACAGCTCGATGCCGATCTCCTGCGCCTCGCCGTCGAGGCGCCCGGTCACGGTCTGCGGCTCGACCGGCAACCGGTCCACGCGCAGGCGGTCGTCGCAGAACGGGTCCGTCGTCACGTCGAAACGCAGCCTGCCGTCGTCGCGCACGCGGTCGCCGATGTCGACCATCCGGTCGGTCAGCCAGTCGCCGAGGCCGTTCTGCTCGAGCACCGACATGACCACGTCGATGTTGGTCTTGAACTGCCGCAGCCGCTCGGCCTCGCCGGCCGCCGCGCCGTCGCGGATGCCCTGGAAAGTGACACCGAAGCGCTGCTCGAAGGTCTCGGCGAGGGCGACGAAGTACGGCGCGTTCATCTTCATCCCGTAGGGATGGCTGGGGTACCCCACCACCTGCGGACCGAAGCCGGGAATCGCGCCCTCCCGCGCCGCCGGCCACCACCCCTTCGTGGTGCGGCCGACCACGATCATCGGCCGCCGGTCGTCCGGGTCCCAGTGCTCCATCGTCCGCAGCGCCGCGAGCACGTGGTCGTAGTCGTTGCCGTCCTCCAGCGCCAGCACGTTCCACCCGTAGGCGGACCACTGATCGGCGATTTCGTAGCCGTCCATCGACTCGGAGACGACGCCGCCGACCAGAGAGTCGTCGATGCCCGCGTTGTTGTACGAGAGCAGGATGCGCAGCCGCTTGCCCACCTGTTGCGCGACGGCCTGCGTCTTCAGCTCCTGCGCGTGCCCGGCCGTCATCGCGAACTCGCCCTCCAGGGCCACGACCTTCGGGGACGCCCCGGCGCCCATGAAGTCCCAGAAGGCGGCCTTGCCGGCCGCGGTGGCAATGCCGATGCCCGACGGACCGCCGTTGACGTCGTTGATGAGATCGGTGGTCTCGGAATGCCCGGCCAGCGAGCGAATCCCGCGCAGCCCGGCCTGGGCGAACAGCGGGTCGCCGGCGACACCGGCGTCGGCGAGCAGCGTCCGCAGCGCGCCCGCCCCGCGGCGGAAGCCCAGACCGTCGATCGACAGCATCGCGATGTCCGGGTCGACCCGAAAGCGGTCGTCGCCGGTCGCGGCGTGACGGCGCGCCATCGCCTCGCCCATGATCATCCACAGGGCGTACAGGGTCGGAATGTTGTGGCCGCCGGCGAGCAGCAGCTTGTCGCCGAACGGATGCTTCGGACGGCGGTAGTCGTAGCAGAGGCCGCCGTTCTCCGGCCCCGCCAGATGCAGGGCGACGTTGTACGGCGTATACGCCAGCGGCCCACCGAAATGCCCCGTCTGCTGGTAGTTGCCGAGCAGCGTCAGGGTCATCGCGGTCAGGAAGCCGACGTCCTCGAGCCGCCGGCGATCGTAGGCCGGAACCTCGACGCGGATATCCGTGGATGCGCCGCGCCGCGCGGCGGTGCGAATCAGGACTGGCGTGCCATTGGATCCCATGCGGTGGCTCTCTCGATGGTGAACGTCCATACGCCGGGGGAGCCGCGGATGCAGTGAAACCCCAGGTGTCCCCAGCCTCTGAACGATGAGCGTACCGCACGCCGAGCACGGCTGTCATCCTCTGACGGCGCGGCGCGCGAACGTTCGCGGCACGCTTCCGTTCGGGATGACCGCCCGTTGATTCGCACCGGCAGCCGTGTGATAGTGGGCTCGCGCACGTCGGACGGACGAGGGTCCGAGAGTGAAGGTGCAACGTGAGACGACGGTACATCGCGATCGAGGACATGGTGGTCAACGGCGATCTTGAGATGTGAACCGCAACAGGGGCACCATGGACTTCGATGTCGCAGATCACCTCGGCGCGGTGGAGCGGTCGGTGTCGTCGCCGGAGCGCGATGGACTGCCTGCTCGCGCGGCCTCGCTCGCTCGCAGCTATGCGACGTCGGTCGAGAACTTGTGGGACGCCGCGACGAACCGCGAGCGTATCCCCCGCTGGTTTCTCCCGATCAGCGGCGAGCTCGAGCTCGGCGGCCGCTATCAGTTGGAAGGCAACGCCGGCGGCGTGATCACGGCGTGCGAACCGCCCTCGCACTTCACGCTCACCTGGGAGTTCGGCGGGGACGTCAGCTGGGTGGAGGTACGTTTCTCTGACGACGGGGCCGGTCGCGCGCGGCTCGTGCTGACGCACACCGCCCACCTGTCGGAACACTGGGACGAGTACGGACCCGGCGCGGTCGGGGTCGGCTGGGAGATGGGTCTCCTGGGCCTCGCGCTCCATCTCGCGCAACCGACCGAGCCCAAGCCGGACGAAGCCGCTTTCGCCGCTTCACCGGACGGCAAGGCGTTGATCACCGGCAGCAGCGAGGCGTGGGGACGCGCGGCGCTCGCGGCCGGAACGGACCCCAACGCCGCGCGTGCCGCGGCAAGGCGCACGACCGCGTTCTACACGGGTGAATCGGCCGAACCCGCCTGATTGGGGCCTGATAGGGATAGTGGCGGAGAGGGTGGGATTCGAACCCACGTGCCGGTTACCCGACAAGACGCTTTCGAGGCGCCCCCGTTACGACCACTTCGGTACCTCTCCGCAAGGACTGACCCGGCCCGCGCAGTGAAGTGCACCCCGGACGGGATGTTCCTCACATCGACGGAACGACGATTCAGGGCACCCGCATCGGCGTGTCCATGGTCGTTCAGTGTACGCCGCCCGCGGAGCGGTTGGCAACCGTGTTGCGGGCCTATCCAAAAATATAGATCGCAAAACCAATACATTGAACGATGACGCGGTCCAGACGAGCGGTCTCGCCGCGCGGCAAGCCCCAGAGCCGCGAAACACTCCGAAACAGACTGTCGGCCGAGACGTCCATTTTCGGTACGCGGCTTGCACTCATGTTTTCCGAACGGTAGACCCGCAAAGACGGATCCGGACCGTCCCGCGGCTTCCGCGGCCGCCGGCATATGTCGAGCCGCTCGCAATCGATATTGGTTCCATTAAATGAGGTGTCCCATCATGAAACGAACGACGGCCATTCTCGTTGCGGTCACCCTGCTGCTCGCGGCAGGCACCGCGACCCGGGCCCAGCAGGGCCGGGCCGAGCTGCGCGGCTCGGTGACGGACGAGCAGGGCGGCGCCCTGCCGGGCGTCAGCATCCTGATCACGAATCAGGACAACGGCACGTTCCGCGAGATCGTCTCGGGCGCGGACGGCAGCTACTTCGCGGGGCAGCTGCTGCCCGGGACGTTCCGCGTCACCGCCCAGCTTCCGGGGTTCAACTCGTTCGAGCGCACCGACTTCGCGATCGGCGTGGGCCGGACGCTCGACCTCGACATCGAGATGACGATCGGCGCGATCGAGGAGACCATCACGGTATCCGGGGCGGCGCCCTCGTCGACCTGACCTCGTCCGAGGTCGGGGGCACCATCACCACCGGCGACCTGACCGAGCTGCCGACCGGCAACCGCAGCTACTTCGCGGCTATCGCGCTGCTGCCGGGCATTCAGTTCAACCCGTCGTCCAGCCTCGGCAACGACAACATGATCGCCAACGGCCAGACGCCGGGGACGAACAACGTATCGGTGGACGGCGCCGCGAACAACGACGACAACAGCGGCACCTGGGCCGGCGGCCAGACGCGCGTCCCGCTCGAATCGGTCCAGGAGTTCCAGGTGCTGACCAACCAGTTCGACGCCGAGTTCGGACGCGCCCGCGGCGCCATCATCAACTCGATCACCAAGCAGGGGACCAACGAGTTCACCGGCGCGGCGTTCAACTACTTCACCAGCGAGAAGATGACGACGCGCGACTACTTCGCGGCGCGCGGCGATCTCGAGAAGCCGCCGACCAGCAAGAAGGAGTTCGGCGGCGTGATCGGCGGACCGATCATCCCGGACAAAATGCACTTCTTCTTCAGCCTCGAGCGGCAGCTCGTCGCCCCGAGCCGGGCCAAGGTGTTTCCGAACCGGCCGGATCTGGACTATACGGCGGCCGAGAGCTGGGAGGCCTGGAATACGCTGATCCGCGTCGACAACCAGATCAACGCCAGCAACTCGTGGGCCTTCCGCTGGCTGCGCGAGCTCGCGCCCCAGTTCGACCTGCTCGGCGGCCGGTCCGCGACGCTCAACGCGCTGGAGGACGAGACCGACAACGACCAGACCTATGTCGGAAGCTGGACCAGCGTCCTCGGGAACTCCCAGGTCAACACCGCTCGGGTCTCCGCGACGCGAGAACAGTATTGGCGGGGCAATCCGTGCTGGCGCGACCTCGGCGGGTTCGGCGCCTCGGACGCCGACTTCCCGACCCTGCAGTCGCAGTGCCTGCCGCGGTACAACCTCAGGACGTTCTCGGACAACCAGTGGGACAGCGCGCGCGGGAACCGGGACAACCACTGGAGCTACTCGAACACGTTCTCCTGGTTCGTGCCCGACAAGAAGGGAGACCACGACCTGAAGTTCGGCGCGACGTACCACCGAACCGAGATGCTGTGGCGGGACCAGGGGAACCAGAACGGCTCCTTCTCGTTCGATACCGACCAGGTGTTCGACGTGAACAACTACGCCACCTGGCCCGAGCGGCTGCAAATTCGGGTCGGCGGCCAACTGGAGTCTCTCCAGGCCTTCCACACGCTCGAATCGTTCGCACAGGACAAGTGGCAGGTGACGGACCGGCTGACGGTGAGCGCCGGCTTCCGGTACGACCTCGAGGTCTTCCCGCTGGAGAATGCCCACAGCCCGTTCTTCGGCCCCGGCGCGATCGGGGTCCCCACGGCGCTCGGCGGACAGGGCATCGGCTCGCCGGCCGACCTCGGCGGGCGGATGTATCCCATCGACTACAACAACTGGGCGCCGCGCACGTCGTTCGCCTACGACGTGGCCGGTGACGGCCAGTCGGTGCTGCGCGGCGGCTACGGCATCTTCTACGACAAGACCCTGGGGTACGCCGTCACCCCGTTCCAGCGGAGCACGCCGTACATCAGCTCGTTCATCGCGTCGTTTCCGCAGAACACCGCCGACCCCGGTCCGGGCATGGGCATGGCGCCCGGCGGCGACCTCTCCCGCCTGATCTCGGTCACGCCGGGAGGCTGTCCGGCGAATCCGAACGGCAGCCACTGTCCCACCGTGAACCGGCAGGCGCTCGACGAGCTGTACCCCGCGGGAGCCCGCCAGTTGAACACCGGCACCATCGTCTACGACAACCCGTACCGCGAACAGCCCTACGCGCACCAGTTCACGATCGGCTACGAGCGCGAGTTGAACCCGGTGCTCTCGGCGTCGGTCGACTACGTGCGTCAGCTCGACCGCGACACCCACATCCGCCAGAACCTGAACCCGAGGATGCGGGCCGGCACCGGCCGCACAGACCCGGTCACCCGGTCTGACGCCTTCGGGGTGCTCGCGGGCACGCTGGAGGGCGACGACTGGTACGCCGGCGACGTGTGGACCGCCACCAGCAACGGCAGCGGCACCTACAACGCGCTGAACTTCCAGCTGGAGAAGCGCTACTCCGACAACTGGGGCTTCCGCGCCGTGTACGCCCTGGCGAAGAAGGAGACCAACAGCCTGTGGTTCACCTACACCAACTTCTGCCAGGTGGGGGCCGCCCTCAACCTCGACTGCCTCTGGGGACCGAGCGAGTACGACCGGCGGCACAACCTCACGCTCAGCGGCCGGACGGAGATTCCGGTGGCGGGCGGCATCACCTTCAGCAGCGTGCTGCGCTACATGAGCGGGTCGCCGTTCCACATCCAGGACAGCAACTTCGACCCGAACCAGAACGGCATAGGCCCCGACTTCCTGGCGGCCGGCGCCTACACCGGCGAGGGATCGGACGGAATCTCGGTCGACTATGCGGGTGGAGCGTACGGGGCGTACGGCCCGGACTTCCTGCAGCTCGACATCCGGTTCGGCCACCGAACGCGCTGGGCGAGCCGCCAGACGCTCGACATCTTCCTGGATGTCTTCAACATCACGAACCGGGCCAACTTCATCAACCCGAGCGGGGACCGGCGCGGGAACTTCCTCGTCCGGACGGGACTGCGGGCGGGCAGCGGCTTCCCGCGGCAGGCGCAGCTCGGCATGCGGTGGGGCTTCTAGCCGGCGGCGCCGCGAATCGAGGGCCGGGCGCCAAGCGCCCGGCCCTTTTCGTTCGAGCCGTCCGTCTTCGCCGCGCGCGAGCAGCCACCTGCCGGGATCACTCGCCCACTCGCCACGCTGTGGTATCACCCGTACGGCCGCTCAGCGACGGCGCGAAAACACCGCGGCGTTGCGGACGGCGCACGGTGGAAGGCGGGCGCCCACCCGCGGGTCGGTGGCACCGGCCAACTGACACCTCAACCCGCTCAGCGGCACTGCAAGCAGACGCTCGTCGCGCTGGGGCGGCAGATGGAGAATCAGTGTCCTTGTTCGGGCAGCGGCTCCTGCCGTTGCAGGCACTCCGAGACGATCGAGTCGCTGCCGAACACTTCGAAGGCCGTCTGCTCGCCGCTCAGGCCCACTCGGAGATTCGCGGTGGTGCGCAGCAGCCGCAGGAGCGTATCGACCCCCCGGCCGCCGGTCAGTTGGAACAGACGCTCGTTGACGGGCGCGACCGCCACGTTCTGCCGCTCGCCGGGAATGGCACGCAGCGAGGCCCGTTCGGTGGCGTCCACGGGCGCGGGGAACTCGAACCCCGCATTGACGCCCCGAAGCTCGCACACGAGGATGATCGAGGCTCCGTCCTCGTTGGCGAGCTGAAACTGGGCGCTGCCGCCGCCCAGCTCCGTCGTACTCCACGCCGGCTGAGCCGCCGCCGACGCGGCGGGAATCGTGAGCGCCACCACCACCGCGACAATCTTGAGCATGGATGCCTCCCTTGAAGCGTCTCCATTTTCGTCGAGACCTGCCGACGGGCCAACAGACGCGCCGACCGCCAGACGGCGGACGGCGGACGACACGGACGGGGTCACCGGAAGCCGCGGAACCGGCGCGTCGGGTCGGGAATGGCCTCGTCCTGGCGCTCCAGGCACTGGCTGACGAGCGGGGCGCTGCCGAACACCTCGAAGGACGCCCGCTCGCCGCCCGCTCGCACGTAGAGATTGGCGGTGTTCCCCAGCAGCCGCAGGAGCACCTCGAGCCCCACGCCACTCGTGAGGCGGACCACGCGGTCGTTGACGGGCGTTACCGCCACGTTCCGCCGTTCGCCGGGCACCCCGCGAATCGAGGCGCTCTCCGTGGCGTCCAGAACCCCGGGGAACTCGAACCCCGCGCTGACGC
Organism: Vicinamibacterales bacterium; assembly: GCA_965206705.1. Taxonomy (GTDB): domain Bacteria; phylum Acidobacteriota; class Vicinamibacteria; order Vicinamibacterales; family UBA8438; genus JAJEEA01. The sequence continues at coordinate 2,268,726 of CBDBKJ010000006.1, forward strand.
CATCGAGTTGGCACACGAGGATGATCGCCGCCCCGTCGTCGTTGCCGAGTCGGAACTCGGCGCTGCCGCCGCCGAGGTCCCGGGCATCCCAGACCGCCTGCGCCCCCGCCGGCGCGGCGGCAATCGCGAGCGTCACCACCGCGGCGATAGTCTTCAGCATGGTGTCTCCTTCCAGCGGCTCCGCGGAGTCGAACGGCTTGACGGCGCGGCGGGCGCGCCGGCCGGCGGCCGGAGACTCACGCCTCGCGGCCGGTGCAGTCGGCGCACTGGTAGGATAGGTTCAGTAGGCCCACTATAATCGAAATCACCGTGTGCATAGCCTGCACGATCGGGGGGGGGGGCGACCTCGGTTGCCCGCACGGAAGCCATTTGCAGTGAAGGGGGAACAGGCATGTTCGAAACAAGCAGATTGTGCCGGTCGATCGTCCCGGTCATCGTGATCGCGGTCGCAACGGCCGCGCCAGGAGCGGCGCAGAACAACGCCCGCGTGTTCGGGGTGATCACCGACCCCGCCGGCCAGCCCGTGGAGGGCGTCACCATCACGCTGCAGTACGACGGGGGCATCGCTCGGAGCTTCGAGGTGACGACGAACGCCGAGGGCGAGTTCCTGCAGATGGGGCTTGTGCGCGGCCCCTACACCCTCACCGCGGTCAAGGAAGGCGTCGGCGTCAACCGGGCGGCGATCGACCTCCGCGCCGGCGAGTCGCTCGAGCATGACCTGATGCTGCGGTCACTGGAGGAGCTGTACCGCGAGAGCGTGTCGGAAGAAGAGCGCGCCGAGCTCGACGCCCAGGCCGCCACCACCGATGCCTTCGAACAGGGTCTCGCGGCGGCGCGCGGCGGCGATCTCGCACGAGCCGTCACGCTCTTTCGGGGCGCGCTGGAAACGACGCCGGACTGCGCCGAATGCCAGCGCAACCTGGGCATCGTACAGGGACGGCTGGGGGCCTACGACGCTGCGGAAGCGGCCTTCAGGGCGGCGCTGGGGCTGGACCCCGAGAACGCCGAGTCCTACGACGGCCTGGCCGAGATCTACAACGCGCAGCGGCGGTTCGATGAAGCGGCCGAGGCCAGCGCCGCGGCGGCGCGGCTGTCGGGCGGGGGCGCCGGCGCGGGCGACAACCCCACCGCGGTGTTCGACCAGGGCCTCATCTTCTGGAACGCCGGACGCCTCGACGAGGCCCGGCAGCAGTTCGAACGCACCCTCGAGCTCGACCCCGAGCACGGCGAGGCCCACTACTGGCTCGGCATGGCGAATCTCAACGGCGGCCGGATGGCCGAGGCGGCGGCCGAGTTCAAGGTCTACCTCGACCGCGAGCCGAACGGCCGTTTCGCGGCGACGGCGACCGGCATTCTCTCGTCGATCCAGCCGTAGCCCGGAAATCGTCGCCGAACGCGACCGCAGGGTCGCAACCCTGCCAGGCGTCTGCACCGTCTCTACGGCGCAGACGCCTGGTCCCGTCCGAAGATATCCCGCAGGACAAAAAAACGGGCGCTGCGCGGCCAGCGCGCAGCGCCCGTCGAAACCCCGCCAACGGTGTGTCCGGTCAGAACCCGTATCTGATGCCGAACTGCGCCTGACGCGGGAACCCGCTTCCTCCTCGCAGAGTGGTCAGGGTGAGGAAGTTGCCGCTGCGCAGGTCGCCCGTCGGGTTGTTGAAGTTGGCGTGGTTCGTCGCGTTGAAGATATCGAAGAACAGGTCGAGCGTCTGAACCGTCGTCGGCCTGAGGCGATACCCGAACCGCACGTCCAGTTGCATGAAGTCGGGCCCGCGCGCGCCGCCGTATCCACCGTCGTTCTGCACGCTGATGGCGTGGGTCCCGGCGCCGCTGTAGGAGCCGGCCGCAATGGGGTCGAAGAGAACGCCGTTCATGTTGGCGTCGATGTTGGCGTTGTGGACGGTCATGGGCAACTGGCTCATGTAACGCAGGGTGGCGCTGACCGTGACCCCGCCCGGAATCTCCGTGTTCCCGGCCATCGCCAGAATGTGCCGGCGATCGGACTCCGCGGGCTGCCAGAACTCGTCGAGGTTGAGGTCGGAGCCCACCTGCGTGGCGATGCTCTCGTACTGTTGCCAGGTATCGCCGCGCGAAAAGCCTAGCGCGTACGACAGGCGGGCGCCCCAACGGTTGGCGTACCGCTTCTCGATCTGGATGTTCAGGGCGTCGTAGTCCATCGCCCCCACGCTGTCGGCGGCGATGACGTTGTTGACGAACTGGCCGTCGCCCCCCAGCAGACCGAAGACGTCGTAGAAGACCAGGGGGTCGCCGCGCCCCATGCCCAGGCGGGTCGGCATGTTGTAGTTGATGCGGGCGAGCATGTCGCGCCCCATCATCTTGACGTAGTCGGCCGACACCGACAGCGTCGGCGCCAGCTCGCGCTCGTAGCCGAAGGTCATCTGATGCTGATACGGCTGCCTTCGCGTGGCGGAATCGAGGTAGACGGTGCCGGTGTTCGTCAGCAGCGAGCCGGCCGGATAGAGCAGGTCGATCGCGGCCCGGTCCACGAAGGGGCAGGGACCGGCGGGGTTCGCGGGACAGCCGAGCGCGCCGCTGCCGACGGCCCCGTAGTTCAAGAGGAACGGGTCGGTCGGCAACATCCCGTTCGCCGGTCCCGGGTCCGAGCTGGTCAGCGGGAAGCTCACGCTGAACGAGTTCGTGAACCGCGGGTTCTGCATGTAGTTGTCGAGGGTGCCGATCAGGGTCTTGTCGTAGAAGATCCCGTACCCCGCCCGCAGGACCGACCGGCCGTCGCCCGCCAGGTCATAGGCGATGGAGGTGCGCGGCGACCAGTTGTTCTTGTCGATCGGGTCCTGCCCGGTGGCCACCATCGGGTTGGCGGGGCTCCCACCCGGCCCGTCCAGAAGGTCGGCCCGGAAGACCTCCAGGTCGTAGCGGAGCCCAAGCCCGATGGTCAGCCGATCGCTCATCTGCCACTTGTCCTGGAAGAACGCCTCGGTCGTGTACACCGGGAAGCGGTAGGGCCTCCCCTGCGGGTTGCCGACCCGGACGCTGAGCCGTTCGGGGTAGGTGAAGGGGTCGGCCGGATTGAATACGCGGTCGGTGTCGAATGTGAACGTGCCGTTCAGGTTGCCTTCGTTGAACTCCTGCAGCACCGAACGGTGGAACGTGCCCCCGAACTTGAAGTCGTGGTCGCCGCCCATGTCGGGAACGAACCACGAGAACGTGTTGGCGTACTGCCAGTTGAAGTCGTCCCGGCCGCCGGAGCCGTTCAACTGGTTGTCCTGGAAGCTCGGGTGACTCCACTGCGGCGGGCAGGTCACCTGGTTGCCGATGTTGTCGAACCCGCCGTTCGCCCGCCAGCAGGGGTTTCCCCGGTACGCCGACTCGTAGGTCCTCGCGATTCGTACCGTGTTGACCTTGTTGTTCCCGAGGACGCTGGTGTACGTGCCGACGTAGATCTGGTCGTCGTCGGTCTCGTCCTGAATGGTGTTCAACGTCGCCGACCGGTTGCCGACGAGGTTGAACTGGGGGGCGACCTCGCGAATCGTCCGGAACGCCCAGGAGTTGTTGGCGTTCATCTGGTGATCGACCCGGAACAGCGTGTTCCACGCCTTCCAGTTCTCCGAGAGCGAGAAGTTGAGGTCGGGACGAGTGTCATAGACCCGCGAGCGGCTCGGATTGACGAGCTGGCGCTCGACGCTGACGAAGAAGTGCGCCTTGTCGCGCACGATCGGCCCCCCGATCACCCCGCCGAACTCCGTCTTGTTGGTCTCCGGCTTCGACAGCGCGTCGTCCCGGGCGACGAAGTAGTCCTCCGTCGTCATGCCGTCGCTGGTGTAGTAGTCGAAGATCGCGCCGCTGAACTGGTTGGTCCCCTGCTTGGTGATCGAGTTGACGATGGCCCCCCGCACGCGGCCGAACTCGGCGTCGAACTGGTTGCTCAACACCTGGAACTCCTGCACCGACTCCAGCGGCACCCGGACCTGCCCGCCGGCCCCCGAGCCGCTGATGTCGTCGTTGTTCGTGGCCCCGTCGACCCCCATCGTGTTGCCGTTCGGCGTCTGCCCGTTGGCGATCATCGTGTCGTTGCCCAGGCTGGACGAGGGCTGGAACTGGATGCCCGGCAACAGCGCGACCGCGGCAAAGGCGCTGCGGTTCAGGGTGGGCAGCTCGACCAGCTCCTGGGCCGTGACGGTGCCGCCGACCTCGGCCGACGTCAGGTCGACGAGGGGCGACTCGCCGGAGACGGTTATCGTCTCCTCGATCGCGCCGATCTCCAGGACGATGTCGATGTCGAGGGTATTGCCGACCCCGATCGCGAAGTCGATGCGCCGAAAGCCGCGAAAACCGGGCAGCTCGGCGGTGATGGTGAACACGCCGGGGATGAGCTGCGCCGCGAAGAAGCTGCCGTCACCACCGGTGACCAGCTCGCGGAACGTGCCGGCGTCCTGATTGGTGACAACTACGCTCACCCCGGGCAACGCGCCGCCGGTATCGTCGGTGACCCGCCCTCGCAACTCCGACCGGCCTTGTTGGCCGAGGGCCGAGGTACCGATCATGCCGATCGCCGCCACCGTCCACAGACACAGCAGTTTTCTCGCCATTTTTGTCTCCTCCGCGTTTCAAGGTAGACCGACGTGTGAGCTGAGCTTGCATCCCGTCGACGTTCCCCCAACAAGGGAACCGGCGCGCGCCGGCGTGTCACCGTGATTTCAATACATGCAATTCTCGATCCGGCCAATCACCTGCTCGTCGATGTCGATCCAATCGGTGCTCTTCACCGAAGTGAAACGGCGGCGGGCCCTCGCCGACTCCCGGTCGGGGCGAACTCCGCCGAGTGCCACCTGTACGGCGATCTGCCGCGCCTTCGCGAATCCGGCGAGATGCTGCCGGCGTCTCCGATCCAATTCCGCGAACTCCGATCCGGTCAGCCGAAGGCCCCTCGGCTTCCTTCGCCCGTCCCTATCGACCGCCGACCTGCAGCCGGTTGACGACCTGCTCGGACTCGAAGGCCTGGCGGGCGATCTGCTCGAGGACCCGCTTCTCGACACCGCTCCGCACGGCGCCGACGAGGAGCACTTCTCCCTCGTGGACGAGAATGCGGAACGGCGAGTCGGGCAGTATCGCGTACTGCGAGAACAGCGGATGACGGCGCACCCGCTGGGCGATGATCTGGCGCAGATCCCGATCGCGGCGGGACGACGACTGGCGGAAGATGTCGAGAACGACCTCCTGAACGCCGGGAATCTTCGCGACCCGCTCGAACAGCTCGGCCGGCTTGTCCCGGTCGGGCGTGACGCTCCCGGTGAGGGTGACGACGCCGTCGACGACCCCGCCCCCCACGTAGTCCCAGATCGTGTTGTACCGATACTGTCGAATCGCCGAGCCGACGGCCCGGGCGATCGCATCGTCGTCTTCCCCGGCGGGAATCGTGAGCTCGCTCGCCACGGTGTCCACGCCGTCGATCTCGAGGATCCGGTCGATCGCCCGGGTCTTGACCCACAGCGTCGGCACCTCGCCGGACAACGTGACCTCGGACCCGTCGACACGGTAGTCGACGGTCCGCCCGTCGAGCTCGGCCCGCAGCACCGCGCCGACCTCCGCAAGGACCGCCGCCGGGCGCTGCTCGGCCCCCGCCGGCGACCGGGCCCCCGCGACCATGCCGGGCAGCGCGAGCAGGACGACGAGCGCAGTCCGCGCAATCATCGTCCCCCCGTGACGCCGCGACTGCGGCTGAACGTATAGGAGGTGCGCGACTGCACCGACACGGCCTCGCGGGCAACGGTCACGTCGAGGGCCCGCCGCCGGTGGGCCGGGTCGGGATTGCTCGTGTAGTACCCGAGGACGTAGTAGTCGCTGGTCTCGGCATCGATCTGGCGCAGCATCCCATCGAAGTTGTTCGTATTGACGATGGAGATGCCGCCGGTCAGCTCGGCCAGCGAGCGCAGGCTGGAGCGGGTCGCCAACTGGTACTCGCGCCAGGCTTCGAGGGGGACGTCGTAGTCGATGTCGGGGCTGGACACGAGCCCGCGCGGATCCATGGTGTAGAACGTCGTATTGGTGCGATTGGCGGTCTCGGTCAGCTCCGTCAGCTCGCCGATCAGCTCCGTGTCCGCGAACACGGTGCCCTGGCGCTCGACCCGCTCGAACGGATCCATCAGCTCGGCCGACATCCCGGGGTTGCTCGCAGCCAGATCGATCTCTCGATCGCGCAGGAACCGGTCTGCCCTGGGGTCGCGATGCAGCCGCTGCAGCGCGAACGGATTCAGGTCGTATCCGGTGCTGACGTAGACCAGGATCTTGCGTCGGTCCTGGACCGATTCGAGGTTCTTGAGGAGGGTGTTCACCGTCATGAACGCGCGATGGGCGCGCCACCGCAGCTCCGCCGGCCCCTCCCTCCCCTCCTGCATGTCGGTGACCAGCTCGCGCGGCGTCAATCCGGTGCCGATGATCCGATCGACCGAGGCTTTCACCAGCTCGCGGTCGTAGGTGAGATCGATGGCGGTCCCCGCCGAGTCGTTCGAAATCAACCCGGCCAGGTCGCCGTCGTGCACCAGGATGTCGGCCACCTCCTTGATGAAGTGACGGACCCTGGGGGTGCTCTCCGGCAGGAGGTGCATCGCGTCCACGAAGAAGACGATGATCCGGCCCGCGGTGTTGTTCACGTTGCGGCTGGTCGGCAGGATGATGCCTTCCTGCGCGGCCGGCGTCGGCGAGAGCTGGTTGAAGACCCGGCCGCCGTGCACGAGCACGAGCGAGGCCACCTCCTGAGCCACGCCGTCCTCCTCGATGCGGAAGTCGGCGGGGGTCAGATCGGGGACGAAGACGCCGTTGGCGTCGCGGACGATGACGTCGGTGCGAATCAGCGTCACGCCGGACCGGAAAATGCCCGGCTGCGAGGGCGGCGGGGGCGCAGGAACACCGGCAACGCGTTGCCGCACCGCCGTCCGGGCCGGTGCGGTCTGGGCGGTCACGCTCGACGCGAGCCCCGCCGCGGCGGCGGCGCAACAGAGTACCAGTCCGACGCGCGCGAGCTTCGACCGAAGCAGGCGAAGAGAACGCATGCGGATACCCAACCTTTCCTGGCGAGTTACCAGCATGTTAACGCGTATACGAAGAAGGTCAAGCGATCGCGTGTTATTGATCCGGACGATGACGACGGACGAGCGGTCCCCGCGGCCGGTGCGTCCTCCCCGGGGCGGTACCGGCTGGGCGCACCGGCGCGCCATGTTCCGGACGGGCCGCTGCCGGCCGCGACCCGTCACCGGTTTCGGTCGCGGGGCGGCGCTACGGCGCAGATACCTGCTCTTACGGGACCGCCTGCTTCCGGCCCTTTTCATCGGCCCGGCGTTCGGCGAAGAAGGTCCGCATCAACGCGGTGCATTCGGGTTCGAGGACGCCGCCGGCGACCTCGACGCGGTGGTTCAGCGCGGGGTGCTCGAGCACCCGCATGACCGAGCGGACGGCGCCGGCTTTCGGCTCGGCGGCGCCGAAGACGAGCCGCGCGATGCGGGCGTGCACCAACGCGCCGGCGCACATCAGGCACGGCTCGACCGTCACGTACAGGGCGGCGCCCGGCAGCCGGTAGTTGCCGGCGGTGCGGGCCGCGTCGCGCAGGGCGACGATCTCGGCGTGCGCGGTCGGGTCCGTCCCGTAAATCGGCTGGTTGCTCCCCCGTCCGACGACGGCGCCATCGAGCACGACGACGGCACCGACCGGCACCTCGCCCCGCCCGCCCGCAAGCCACGCCTCGGCGACCGCCTCGCGCATCCACGTTTCGTCGCCGGCCGACCGCTCCCCGGTCACCGGCCCAGGTTCCCGTGCGGCGTCAACGGATTCGCTCGTTCCCATTCCCGAACCTCGCCCGGAAAGCGTCGCCTGCGGCTCTGCCGCCGCTCTTTGCGGCGCTGCCGCCCCCAACCAACCCTGCCAGGGAGGCGACACCGTTCTACGGCGCCCTGGCCCCAACGAACGCTCGTACATGCGAACGGGGCGCCCGCCTTCGCGGCCACCCCGTCCTGTCCTGCCCTGCACCGGCCTTATCCGGCCGCTGCCGGGTCGGCCTGTCGTCGTTCCATGCGCCGAAGCCGGTGCGGTTCGGCTCCGGCGGCACGACCCGGCCGCTACTGGGTCGGACTCTCGTCGATCCACACCCGGATGCGGCCCTCGGGATGGACCACCTGGACCATCTCGCCCCGCAACGAGCTGAGTTCCTGGATGGCGGCGCGGACGTCGAGGGTTTCCCCGGCGCCGGACAGCAGCGCGTCGACCACGCTCACCGGCACCCGGACATGCACCTCGCCGATTGCGCCGCGGCCGCGGTCGGCGTCCTCGTGGTCGGCGTCCTCGTCGTGCTCGGCGTCATCGTGATCGCCGTCGCGGTGTTCGGCGTCATCCTCGTCGGCGTCGCCCTCATGCTCGCCGTCCTCGTCGTCCGTCCCCGTGACGTCGACCACAAGGGTGTCGCCTTCCCGGGCGACGCGGATGCTCTGCCGTCCGTCCTGGATGTTGGCGATCTCGACGTCGCCGGCGTCGCGAAGCTGGCTCCAAGCGGCGCGAATCGCCACCACCGGGATCTGGCGCTGGCCGCCGAGCTGAAGCTGCCCGTCGCTGTCGACGATGGCTTCCGGCGCCAGCGCGAGCGCCGCCTCGATGGCGGCCAGCGGCAGATTGAGGTTCATGTTGGCCCGGTCACCCGTCATGTCGAGGTGGATCCAGGGTTGCGGGCCCTGCTGGGCCTGCTGGGCGTGGAGGCCGATGGCCGCACCGGACGCCAGGAATGCCGTCATCACCGCCAGCGCCGTGCGCCGAGCCGTCGTTGCCTTGCTCACTGTGCCCCTCCAACGTTCCAGGCCATGCTGCACGACCGGGGTCATGGACCGCATGCGCCGTGTGCTCACCCCGGGATACGCGGTCGGGCGATGCCGCCCGCCGCCCCCGGCCACTGTCCGATGTATACGGCGGGGCCGCCGGAAAGGTTCATCCCCGGTCAGAACGACAGATTCAGGACGACCCGAGCGGTGCGCGGCAGCGAAGGATGGAAATGGATGTCCTCCACGCCGTCGAGGGGCTCGCCCGGCAGCCGCGAGAGATAGAAGTAGTCGATGTCGGACACGTCGCTGTTCAGCAGGTTGAAGCCTTCGAGGGTCACGCGCATGCGCTCGTTCACCCGGAAGCCGACCTCGCCGTTCCAGATAGTCGTGGACGCCGAGCGAATCGTGGCGTCCTCGATCAACGGGCGGGGGCCGAAGTGGCGCAGCCGGACGCTCCCGAACACGCGGCGGCTGGGCTCGACGGTCAGGGCGGCGCCGATGACCCGGTCGAGGGAGCCGGGGATGAAGTTGCCGGCGGGGTCGTCGTCCGAGAACCGGGCCTGGGAGAACGACAGGTCGACCTCGCCGGTCAGCCATGCCGCGAAACGCGCATAGTTGGTCCACTCGACGCCCCACCGGTGACTGGGCCGGCTGGCCTCGGTGATGCCGGCGTCCCCCACGAACAGGAGCTCGGAATCGAACGAGAGATACCAGAGAGCGACCGTCGCCTGCAGCCCGGGCAGGGCCACGGTGCGAAAGCCCACTTCCCCGCCGCGGGCGGGGACCAGCGGGTCCTCCCGGTCGACCGGCTCGCCGCTGATCGGATCGACGCGGACGGTCGCGGCCCGGGGGTCGTTGCTGTGGAATCCCCGGCCGTAGTTCGCATAGAACTCGCTCCCGCCCCAGGGTCCGAGGACCGCGGTGAACTTCGGGCTGACGAGCGCCGCGTCGCCGGTTCCCGAGTTCAGGGGATTCTGCGCGTTCACTTCGTAGCGGTAGAGATCGCCGCGCACCCCGACGGTGGTCCGCAGCACCGGACTCCACTCGATCTCGCTCTGGGCGAACATCCCCACCGACGTCTGCCCGACCGCATCGTTCCGAATGGTGTTCGTGCGGCGCCGCGCGACGGTGTTGTAGAGCCCGACGGTGCCCGCGGTGTCGTTGCGCAACGACACCCCCATCGACGACTCGGCGGGCTGGCTCAGGACCCGGCCCAGGCGCCGGTGCACGACCCTGGCCCCCGAGCTCCAGCGGCGTCCTTCCTGCTCCACCTGATCGCCGTCCACCGGATTGTCGAGGAAGTAGGTGAAGTTCTGGAACAGGTTCAACCCACCACGCAAGGCGTACGCGGTCACCCGGGTCGATTGGTTCGCGCGGGACCGAAGCCCGTCGAACGTCAGCGAATAACGGTAGGCGCCTCCCGCGTCGGTGGAATCGATGTTGCCGAACCGCGTGATCAGCCCCTGCTCGACGGCGCGCCGCGGAATCTGGTCGGTCGAGTTCCAGTCGCCGGAGTAGCCCATTGCGGTCACCGAGAAGGCGTTCTGGCGGTCGCCCCGACTGTAGCGCACCACCCCGTTCGCCTTCCGCATGTTGTCCGCGAGCTCCCAGGGGCCGTCGTTCTTGCCGAGCTCGAGGGCCATCAGCAGGTCGCCGGATGCGACCTCCTGCGACACCGCGCCGAGAACCCGCCCCCATCCGTGCCCGCCGGTGCTGAGGCTGAACAGCGGCCGATCGAGCCGGTTGACGTAGCTGATGTTCGCCGACCCGGCGGCCGAGAAATCGCCATGCTCGGCGAAGTAGGGACCCTTGGTGTACTGCACGCCGCTCACCAGCTCGGGAATGAGCTGGTTCACGTCGGTGTAGCCGTGGGCGTGGGCGCCGGACGACTCGTTCAACGGAACGCCGGCGAGGGTGGTGGCGAAATCGGACCCGTGGTCGAGATTGAAGCCGCGGAGATAGTACTGGTTGGCCTTGCCTTCGCCGCTGTGCTGGCTGACCACGAACCCGGGCACCGATTCGAGGACCTCGCCCGGCCGCATGATGGGCCGCGCCTCCAGCTGCGCGGCGGTAATCGCCCCGACGCTCGCCGAATTCGCCACCCCCACGAGGTTCTCGCGGGGGTTGTCGAGATCGGCGATGTTCCGGAAGGTGCGGCTTCCCGTCACGACGACGTCGGCGGTGATGCCGAGGACGAGCTGCACGTCGACGGTGACCGGCTCTCCCCCCGTCGCCGTGAAATCGACGCGGCCGGTCGAGAAGTTCACCAGCCGCACCACCAGCGTCGACTCGCCCGCCGGCACCCCCTCGACCCGGTACCGGCCGGTCTCGTCGGTCACCCCGGGAAGGTCCCCGGCCGCGGTCTCGACGAGCACCGACGCGCCGGGCAGCACGCCCCCGGTGTCGTCGCTCACGACGCCGGTGACGACGCCCGGCGCCTGCGCGCTCCCCGGCGCCGCCCCCGCCAACAGCACGGCAAGGCATGCCGGCATGATCGCCCATGCGCGCCGGCGACCTCTCACGCTCCACCACCCGCCAACTTCCTGAGACACCGCGTCCTCCAACGCCGAGGCCTCTGGCATGCCGATGGGCATGCAAGGAGTCGACGAGGACGCACTATGCCCGAAGGGGGCGGGGAAACGTTACTGAAGAGTCTCTGAAGACTTCCTTAACGGGCGGCCCGGGAATCGGCGCCGGTGGCGCTGCCTTCCGCCCAAACCGTCATCGCGACGCTTCACCTGACCCCGAACCCATGTGGAACCACCTTGCGGTGAGGACTCTCACAGGCAACCGGCCTCCGGAGTCCGGCACCGTCCTGCCGCGCGAACGCCTACAGGGACGCGGCGAAACGTTCCGCCAGGGCCTCGGCGGTTGCGCGGTTCCAGGTCTCGTTGACGCCGACGAGGACGCTGCCGTCGGAGCCCGGGCGCCCCAGATCGACGCCGCGGTCGCGCAACCGCGCCCTGAAGCCGGCGGGGTCGGGGGCGGACACCCGCAGCCGGAAGAGGTTCGTCGGGGCCGGCATCCGTTCCACCGCGAACGCCTCGTGCCGGGTCACCTGCTCGATGAACGCTTCCGACACCTCGACGGCCCGCCGGAAACGGCCCGCGAAGCCCGGCAGATGGTGCAGGGCCACCGCCGCGAACGGCCAGGCCCCGGGCAGCCCCGCCCCGAACATCCGGCGGGTGTGGTACATATCGTCGAGGAGGGTGCGCGGGCCGGCGAGGATCGCGCCGGACACCGCGTTGAAGTACTTGTAGAGCGAGACGTACACGGTGTCGAAGGGGCGCGCGTACTCCGCAACGTCGACCCCGGTGCAGGCGCTCTGCAGGAACAACCGCGCGCCGTCGAGGTGCAGCCGAATACCCCGTTCGCGCCCGAACGCGGTCACACGGTCGAGCTCGGCCTGGTCGAACCGCTCGCCGAACTTGCGCCGGACCGGGGTCTCGACCGAGATCACCGACACCGGCCTCGACACCCGGCCGCCGGCCGTGCGGTCGATGACCTCCTGCACCTCGTCGAGGGTGAACGTGGCGCGGCCCGGCGCGAGGGGCATCAGGGTGATGCCGCTCAACGTCTGCACGCAGTCGCCCGAATCGTTGAACAGGTGGCTCTCGGCCTGCAGGATCGCCCGGCCCCGGCCGCCGGCCAGCGCCCGCACCGCGAGGTGGTTGGCGAGGGTGCCCGTCGGCATGAACACCGCGCGCTCCTTCCCCAGCAACGCGGCGAACCGCTCCTCGAGCTCGGCGACGACGCCGCCGTTCGAGTAGCTGTCGCGGGCGATGCGCCCTTCGTCCGCGAGTTGGCTGAGCAGCCGGCCCTGGTCGGCCGGCGTCAGTCCCAGGCCGTCGCCGGTCATCCTGACCCGGGTCGAGGGCGGCTCGGCCGCGCTCCCGGACCCGATCCCGCCCCCTTGGCCCGCGGCCAGGCCCGGGCCGAGCGCGCCGGCGCCGAGGCCGAGCGCGCCGGTCTGCAGAAACCGCCGGCGGCCGATGGATGTCGCGTTGCGAGTCATGGCGCCGCCCCCTCTGATGGTTGCCGATCAGCCGACTCGAGCCTGACGCCCGATCGACCCTCCGGGAAGCCCGCGCGGTTCCACGGGCGAGACTCCCGGCCCGAAAACCGCGATCCTCACGGCTCGGCCTTCCGCCCTGTCGACCCTCCGGGACTCCGATTCCGCCGCGCTGACCGCCGCCGGTCCGCAGATCGCCGCCTCGCGGCTCCGCGTGCCGCTTGGCCAAGGCCTACGGGGAGTCCGCTGCGTTCCCGCGGCGGACCGCTAGCGCGACCCTACGGTCGCGTTGGAAGTTCGCTGGCGCGAAACTTCTACGGCGCAGGCTCCTAGTCCGGCGGCAACCGATACGCCAGCAGCCGTCCGGGCTGGCCGCTGCCGCTGGTGGCGACGACGATGTACTGCACGCCGTCGAGCACGTAGGTCATCGGCGAGCCCGACTGGGGGGCCGGCATGTAGACCTCGCCGACCTCCTCGCCCGTCATCTTGTCGTAGGCGCGCAGCATGGCGCCGGGCTCGCCCGACGGCGTGGTGAACATCCCCCCCTCGCCGGCGATGACGAGGGTCTTCGTGTTCAGCGTCCCGATGCGCCCGACGCGCCCCGTGCGGGGAATGTCGACCCCTTCGAGCCGGGGATGATTCCGGATGTTGTCGGCCGTCTCGCCGTGCGGGACCTGCCACAGGATCTCGCCCACGTTCAGGTCGATGGCGGTAATCCGGCCCCACGGCGGCTTGATGATCGGAATCCCGTCGATGGTCAGCGAAGCCTCGGCGGCCGAGACCTCCGACGCCCGCCCCCGGATGAAGTTCATGTCCGACCGCTCGGGGTCGTTGACGAGCCCCAGCGACACCACCTGCGTGTAACTGTAGAGATAGATGATGCCGGTCTCCGGATCGAGCGACGCGCCCGGCCAGTTGGTGCCGCCCGCCTGCGACGGCAGCATCAGGGTGCCCCACGGCCCTTCCGGCACCGAGACCGTCGGCGGCGTGAAGATCGGGCCGATCCGGTGGTTTGCCGCGATGCGCTCCGCCTCGGCCCGCAGCTCGGGCGTGAAGTCGATCAGGTCGTCGATGCCCACCCCCTGCCGGTCGTAGGCGGGGGGCCGGGTGGGATACGGCTGGGTGGGCGCCAGCAGCTCGCCCGGCACGTTCGACGCCTCGACCGGGCGCTCCTCGATCGGCCACACCGGCTCGCCGGTGACCCGGTCGAAGACGTAGAGCCAAGTCTGCTTGCTGGGCTGCGCGATGGCCTTGATCTCCCGCCCGTCGACCGTGATGTCCACCAGAATCGGCGCGCACGGCAGGTCCCAGTCCCAGACGTCGTGGTGGATGAACTGGTAGTACCAGAGCCGGTCGCCGGTTTCGAGGTCGACGGCCACGAGGCTGTCCGAGAACAGGTTGTCGCCGTGCCGGTGCCCGCCGTAGTAGTCGTTGGTGGGCATCTCGGTCGCGAAGTAGGCGATGCCGAGCTCGGTGTCGACGGTCATCTGCCCCCAGACCCCGTTGTTGCCGGTGTAGCGCCACGAGTCGTTGAGCCAGGTGTCGTTGCCGAACTCGTCGGCGCCGGGAATCGTGTGGAAGATCCACTGGCGGTCGCCGGTGCGGGCGTCGAAGCCCCGGATGTGACCCTTGACGTTGCGCATCGACCGCGGCCTGCCGCCCGGCAGGTGCGCGGCCCCGATCAGAATCGTGTCCCCGGCGACGATGGGGGCGGCGTGCAGCCCCACCTCACCCGTCACCAGATCGATGTCCTGATCCATGTTCTGCTTCAGGTCGACGATGCCGTCGACCCCGAAGCCAGGCAGCCGCCGGCCGGTCGCGGCGTCGAGGCCGATGAGCTGATAGCCCGGCGTGACGTAGAAGATCTCGCCCGCGCCGCCGTTGTCGCGATACGTCAGGCCTCGCCCGGACAGCCGGCGCGGCGCCGCCGCGCCCCGTTCGCCCTCGTCGAGACGGTGCATCCACAACAGCTCGCCGCTCGCGGCATCGGCCGCGATGACCGCCCGCCGGGAACCCGCCACCGAGTACAACACGCCGCCGACCATGAGGGGCGTCGACTGCAGGTTGAACTCGGGATCCGGGCCGAAGTTGTCGGTGCCGAGCGTCCACGCGAGCTCGAGGTCACCGAAGTTGCCGGCGTCGATCTGGTCGGCCGGCGAGTAGCGGGTGCTCGCGAGGTCGCCGCCGTAGGTCGGCCACTCGAGGTCGCCCGCCGGCTGCGCATGGGCGGCGGTCGAGAGCAACAGCAGAGCAAGCGTCCAACGCATCTGTGTGAATGACACCGGTCTCCCTCCACGGGTCCTGTTCTGCAGGCATACTATCGTCGGGGGGCGTTGCGTTCAACGACCAGCACCACCGGGTGCGGTCATCGACCCCGGGCCGGCCCCGCTGCCCGCTCCCGCGGTTCGTCGTCCGGCCCGGACGCCGCCGTCGGCGGTCCTCGACCGCCGCCTCGAGCCGCCTGCCCCGCAGCCTCGATCTTCCGGGAATTCTCTCCGGCGTAGGATACGATGGAACGCCGCAACGGCGGATGAAGGCCGGAACAACGCCCCGGCGAGAGGTCGAGAGAAAGCACGCGATGGCGCAGACGACGATGTCCGACGTGAAGGGAACGCAGTGAAGGGGGGAAGTGGCGCGCCCTGCAGGATTCGAACCTGCGGCCTCCTGGTTCGTAGCCAGACGCTCTATCCAGCTGAGCTAAGGGCGCACGGACGTGGCACGATCAGTATAGCAGCTTTCGCGATCCTGCCGGTCCTGCTGCTGGCCGCGGCCGGTGCCGCCGCCCAGCCGCCGGATCTGGCGCAGATCTTCGGTCCGCCCCCGCCCGTTCCCCCTGCCGTCATCACCCGCGGCGCGGACGGCGGGGTGACGGTGCGCGCGGTCCGCATCGACGAGCCGCTCCGCATCGACGGCCGCCTCGACGAGTCGGTCTACGACCGCATCGAGGCGATGTCCGATTTCATCCAGAACGACCCCGCGGAGGGGGCGCCGGCCTCGGAGAAGACCGAGGTGTGGCTGCTGTTCGACGAGGAGCACGTCTACGTCGTCGCCCGCTGCTGGGAGTCGCGGCCGGATCGCATCATCGCGAGCGAGATGCGGCGCGACAACATCCGCATCGTGCGCGACGACAACTTCGCGTGGTCGTTCGACCCGTTCTACTCGCGGCGCAACGGGGTGCTGTTCGAGGTGTCGGCGGTCGGCGGCCGGCTCGATGCCGAGCTGACGAACGAATCGCAGCTCAACATGGACTGGAATCCGGTCTACGACGTGGCCGTCAACCGGTTCGACGGCGGCTGGGCGATGGAGACGGCGCTGCCGTTCAAGTCGCTCCGGTATCCCGGCGCCGGCCCGCAGATCTGGGGCTTCCAGGCGCGGCGCGTCAACCGCTGGCGCAACGAATCGTCCTATCTCACGCCGCTCTCGGCCGCGCAGAGCATGCGCGGGCACTTCCGCGCCTCGCTCGCCGCCACCCTCGTGGGCATCGAAGCCCCCGAGGCGTCGCGGCTGGTCGAAGTGAAGCCGTACGTCATCGGGGACGTCACCACCGCCGCCGCCTCGGGGGCGTCGCCGGCCAGCGACCTCGGCGGGGATGTGGGCATCGACATCAAGTACGGCGTCACCCAGGGGCTGACCGCCGATTTCACCGCCAACCCCGACTTCGCGCAGGTCGAGGCGGACGAGCAGCAGATCAACCTGACGCGCTTCAGCCTGTTCTTCCCCGAGAAGCGGGAGTTCTTCCTGGAGAACCAGGGGACGTTCGGCTTCGGGGGCGCGTCCACGAGCGGCCGGCTCGCCGGCGTCAGCGATACGCCGATTCTCTTCTACAGCCGGCGCATCGGCCTGTTCGAAACCCGGGAGGTGCCGTTGCGGGCGGGAGGGCGGCTCACCGGGCGGATCGGTCCCTGGACCGTCGGCGCCCTCAACATCCAGGCCGGCGGGCTGGACGCCGAGGACGAGCCGTCCGCGGGCCTGATCCCGTCCGGCGGGCGGGACCTCGAGGACGAGCCGGCCGAGGTCCAGCCGACGAACTTCACGGTGCTGCGGGCCCGACGCGACGTGCTACGGCGCAGCAGCGTCGGGGCGCTGTTCGCCGGGCGGGCGCGCAGCCAGGTCAGCGACGGGTCGAACGACGCGTACGGCGTCGACGGCACCTTCGGCTTCTACGACGACCTCACCATCAACACCCACTGGGCCCGCACCCGGACCGAGGACCTCACCGGCAACGACACCAGCTACCGGGGGCACCTCGACTACATGGGCGACCGCTACGGCGTGCAGCTCGAGCACCTGCTCGTCGGCGAGCACTTCAACCCCGAGGCGGGGTTCGTGCGGCGCCGGGACATGCGGCGCAGCTTCGCCGAGCTGCGCTTCAGCCCGCGCCCCGCGTCGATCCGCGCGGTGCGGCGCTTCGTCGGCACCGGCTCGCTCGCCTACGTGGAGAACCTGGGCGGGGACGTCGAGACCCGCGAGGCCACCGGCCTGTTCACGGTGGAGTGGGAAAACAGCGACCAGCTCAGCGTCGGCGCCGTCAAGTCCTACGAGTTCCTCCCCCTGCCGTTCAGGATCGCCCCCGAGGTGACCATTCCCGTCGACGGCTACGACTTCTCCACCCTGCGGCTCGGATACAACTTCGGCCAGCAGCGCCGGCTCTCGGCCAACGTCATGGCCGAGCACGGCTCCTTCTACGGGGGGAGCAAGACCACCCTCGGGGTCAGCCGCGGCCGCGTCACCATCACCGACCAGTTCTCGGTCGAGCCGGCGTGGTCGATCAACTGGATCGATCTGCCCCAGGGCGCGTTCACCACGAACCTCGTCGGCACCCGGACCACCTACACGATGACCCCGCTCATGTTCGCGAGCGCCCTGGTGCAGTACAACTCGCGCCTCAACCAGGTGTCGGCGAACATCCGGTTCCGGTGGGAGTACCGCCCCGGCAGCGAGCTCTTCGTCGTCTTCAACGAAGACCGGAACACCGGGCTCGCCGGGATGGACCGCTTCCCCGTCCTCAGCAACCGCGCGTTCATCGTCAAGGTGAACCGCCTGTTCCGGTTCTGAGGTGCCGTTCGTGAGCGTTCGGTCAACCTTGAGCCCCACCTCGCGCGCGGCGGCACCCCACCCGCGCGTCAACCGAGCGGCGCCATCTGCATTCTCCGTTGCCCCTTCGGGTATTCTGCCCTCATGATTCGGCGCATCCAGGCGCTCAACTACCGCTGTCTCCGCTACGCGGACGTCCCTCTCGACCGCTTTCACGTACTCGTCGGTCCAAACGCCAGCGGCAAGAGCACGCTGTTCGACGTCGTGGCGTTCCTCGGCGACCTGGTTCGGGACGATCTCGAAGCCGCCATCGGGAAGCGTACACGCAACTTCCAGGACCTCGTATGGGGACGGCCAAAGCAGGACCTGCACTTTGAACTGGCCGTCGAATTCGAGATCCCCGCGACCATAAGGGAGCTCCTTCCAACACAGAAGCGTTTTCAGTTGTTCCGCTACGAGGTCGCCATCCGCGAGGACGACGGACAATTGCGCATCGATTCCGAACGGGGGCTCCTGCTGTCGGAAACGGAACGACCTGCTTCCCGGCAGATATCCTTGTTCCCGAATCCGCCCGAAGCCCGCGAAACCATTCTCCTCGGCGGTGGACGGCCGGGGTCACGGACCATTCTGAGCAAGTCTCACTAGGGCACGGACAATTTCAACGTCGAGGTTTCTCCAAAGTCCGGCAAGGGATGGACGACGAGCATCGCTTTCGGCCCGTTGCGTTCGACGCTGCGAAATCTCCCGGAATCTCCGGCCCGCTTTCCGATGGCGACGCACGTAAAACGCGCGCTGAATGCGGGTACGCACTTCCTGTTCCTCGACAGCCTCCAGATGCGCCAGCCCAGCCCACCCGGTCTTGGGCGGCGGCAGTTCTCGTCGGACGGATCGAATCTCCCCTGGGTGGTCAAGCGCTTGCAGGACGAACACGAGGACTCCTACAAGGAATGGTTGGCGCACGTCCGGACCGTGCTGTCCGATTTGAAGTACATTCGCGTCGTGGAACGGGAGGACGACCGTAGCGTCTATCTGATGCTCGGTTACGCGACCGGCGTGGAAATCCCTTCCTGGATGGCGTCGGATGGCACGATGCGGTTTCTCGTCATCACATTGATCGCCTATCTGCCCTATGACGGAGAGCTGTATCTGCTGGAAGAGCCGGAGAACGGCGTTCACCCTCTGGCCCTCGACGCCATCTACGACTCGCTCTCTTCGGCGTACGAGTCCCAGGTGCTGGTCGCGACCCACTCTCCCGCGTTTCTGAAACTCTCGAACCCGAATGAAGTGCTGTGTATCGCAAAGAACGACGAGGGCGCCACAGACATCATTCGCGGCAACGATCATCCCATTCTTCGAGACTGGCAGGAATCGGTCGACATGAACGTGTTGTTCGCCACGGGTGTGATCGGATGAGACGGGTCGTCGACGCCGTGGACCTGGTCGTGCTCGTTGCGGACAAGGATCTCGAAGAGGCCGTGAAGGCGCTGCTCCCGCGGACCGACGACCTCGAGCTCGGGTCTTTCCGATTTGAAGTCAGGCGGCACCCGAACCGTGATGGCGGATGTCGAACGGGCGCAGCGAACTTTCTGCGACCCTTTCTGCAGCGCTACGGGCGCAGTCTCGTCCTGTTCGACCGTGACGGATGCGGCAGCACTGGCTCGCGCGAGGAGATTCAGGGTAAGGTGGAAACTGACCTGTCCAGAAACGGCTGGGCTGATCGGACGAAGGCGATCGTCATCGATCCGGAACTGGAAGCGTGGGTCTGGGGAGACCTGATACAGACTTCCGGAATCCTCAGGACCCGGCGTTCAACGAACTCAAGCTTACCCTTCAGGCGTGGTTTCCACCGATGGAGACAACATGATCGAGAGACCCTCGTCGCTACGACCGACGGCGGTCCACGCGCCCGGAGGTGGCCCCGATTTCCGGGTCAGGTCGGGTCGCTGCTAGGCTGGCCACGGAACCCCCTCACCGATGTCTTCGACGGCCGCCGGCGCTCCGGCGCTCAACTGCACGGGGCTCGTGAAGCGCTACGGCCATCTGACCGCGGTCGACGGCCTCGATCTCGCGGTGGGCCGGGGCGAGTGCTTCGGCCTTCTGGGCCCGAACGGGGCCGGCAAGACGACGACCATCGAGATTCTCGAAGGCCTGCTGTCGCCGGACGCGGGCTCGGTCGAGGTCTTGGGGTCGCGCTGGGGCGCGGACGACGACGCGCTGCGCCAGCGGCTGGGCATCCATCTGCAGGAGACGCAGTTCGACGAGAGGCTGTCGGTGGCCGAGACCCTCCACCTGTTCCGGTCGTTCTACCGCCGGGGCCGGCCGGTGCCGGCCGTGCTCGAGACCCTTGGCCTGCAGGCCAAGGCGGATACGTGGGTCGGCAAGCTGTCGGGCGGACAGCGGCAGCGGCTGGCCGTCGGATGCGCGCTCGTCGGCGACCCCGAGCTGCTGTTTCTCGACGAGCCGACGACGGGGCTCGACCCGCAGTCGCGCCGGCAGCTCTGGTCGGTACTGCAGCAGTTCGGAGCCGCGGACGGCAGCATCCTGCTGACCACCCACTACATGGACGAGGCGCAGGTGCTGTGCGACCGCGTCGCGATCGTCGACAACGGCCGCATCATCGCGCAGGGCACGCCGCGCGAGCTGATCGCCTCGCTGGGGGCGGCCCACGTCATCGAGTTCGGCGTCGCGTCGGCGCAAGAGGCGAATCCGGACGCGGAGGCGTTCACCGCCAGTCTGGCGGCGCTGCCCGGTGTCAGCGGGGTCGGCCGCGACGGCGGCACGTGGCAGCTCAGCGCCGCCGACCTGCAGGAGACGCTGCCGGCCCTGCTGCGCTTCGCCGAGGACGCGGACATCGCGCTCGCCTCGCTGACAACCCACGCGGCGACCCTGGAAGACGTGTTCGTCTCGCTGACGGGAAGGCGCCTGCGCGATGGCTGAGGCGCCGATCCGGCATCCGCTGGCCGCGCTGACCGCCGCCCGGATCAAGCTGATGATCCGGGAGCCGGAGATGGTGTTCTGGGTCTTCGTCTTCCCCATCCTCATGGCGCTGGCCCTCGGCATCGCGTTTCAGGCCCGCGGCGAGGAACCGATGCGGGTGGCGGTCAGGGACGCGCCGGGCGCCGCCCCGGTCCTGGCCGCGTTGGCGCACGCCGGCGACATCGAGGGGTTCGTCACTCCCGAGGAGGACGAGCTGGCCCTGCTGCGCGACGGGGGCGCGCATCTGGTGGTCGTGCCGGGGTCGCCGCCGACCTACCGATATGACGCGGCCCGCTCGGAGAGCCGCGTCACCCGCCTGCTCGTCGACCGGGCGCTGGCCGGCGCGGCCGGTCACGGCCCGGCGTGGACGGCCCGCATCGAGGAAGTGGCGACGCCCGGCAGCCGGTATATCGACTGGCTGGTGCCGGGCCTGCTGGGCATGAACATCATGGGCACCGGCATGTGGGGCATCGGGTTCGGCATCGTGGTGGCGCGGTCGCGCAAGCTGCTGAAACGGACGCTCGCCACCCCGATGCGCCGCTCGCACTTTCTGGCGTCGCTGGTCATCTCCCGGCTCGCGTTCCTGGGCCTCGAGATGCTGGCGCTGCTGGCATTCGCCTGGTGGGTCTTCGGTGTCGGGAACGAGGGCGGCTTCGCGACCCTGGTGGTGGTGGCCCTGGCCGGCGCGCTCGCGTTCGGAGGCATCGGGCTGCTGACGGCGAGCCGGGCCCGCACCATCGAGGGGATCTCCGGCATCATGAACGTGGTGATGGTCCCGATGTGGATCTGCAGTGGGGTGTTCTTCGCAGCCTCGAACTTCCCGGACGCCGCCCAGCCGTTCATCCGCGTGCTCCCGCTCACCGCGCTGATCGACGCGCTGCGGGGGGTGATGCTGAACGGCCATGCGCTGGCCGGCATCGGCGTCGAGCTCGGCCTGCTGGCCGGTTGGGGGGTCGTGACGTTCACGCTCGCGCTCCGCGTGTTCCGCTGGCGATAGCCGCGCCCGGAGCCCGCGGCCAGGTCCGCGACGCATTCGACCGGCGATGCATCCTGCCTGCCTCCCCCTCGTCACGCCTCGTCGCACTGGACGCCCATCGCCGCGAACGCGGCGTCGACCTCGGACCCCGCGCCTCCCCCTCGTCACGCCTCCTCGCACCGGACGCCCTCCAGCGCGCTGGCGCCTGCAGCCCGCCGGCGCCGTGCGAACCGCCGGCGCCTTCGCCGATCTCGGTGGGCACGCGGGTTTCCGTCACCGGCTCCCGCCACCGGCTCCCGCCACCGGCTCCCGGGCGTCACTGTCGGCGAGGCGAACGCGGACGGGGAATGGGGCGGCGCTTCCGGCGCGTCGTCACACGGGTAGAATGGAGCCGTCAGTCAGATTGCCCGGAATCACGGACGGGGAGCCAGGACCATGAACCCATTGCGTACCGCAGTCCGTTGGCTGTTGGCGGCGGTCGTCGTCGCGTCGGCCTCGATCTCGCATCCCGCCGCGCAGACCGGCGACGACTTCGTTCCCGTCACCGACGCCATGCTCCAGGACCCGGCGCCGGGCGACTGGCTCATGTGGCGCCGCACCCTCGACGGCTGGGGGTACAGCCCCCTCGACCAGATCGACCGCGGCAACGTCGGCGATCTGCGCATGGTGTGGACCCGCGGCCTCGCCCCCGGAAGCCAGCAGGGCACGCCCCTCGCCTATGGCGGCGTCCTCTACATGCCCAATCCGAACGACATCACCCAGGCCATCGACGCGGTGACCGGCGACCTCCGCTGGGAGCACCGCCGGGACCTCCCCGACGACATCGACGACTACATCCGCGGGCTCGTCAGCGTGAACCGCAACATCGCCATCCACGGAACCCGCATCCTCGACACGAGCAACGACGACTACATCTACGCCCTCGACGCCCGGTCCGGCGAGCTGGTCTGGGAGACGGAGATCCTCGACTACACCGTGAACCCGGCCCGGCACTCGTCGGGCCCGATCGTCGCCGGCGGCAAGGCGTTCTCGGGCCGAAGCTGCCGCCCGTGGGCGGGACCCGAGGCGTGCGTCATCGTGGCCCACGACGCCGAGACCGGCGAGGAGCTGTGGCGCCGGCGGCTGGTGCCGGCCCCCGGCGAGCCCGGTGACGAGACATGGGGCGACGTGCCCTACGAGGACCGCGTGCACGTGGGGTCGTGGACGGCCCCCAGCGTCGACCCCGAGCTGAACCTCGTCTTCGTCGGCACCTCCGTCACCTCGCCGGCGCCGAAGTTCCTGCGGGGCGGCATCGAGAACACCCACCTGTACCACAACTCGACCCTCGCCCTCGACGCCGACACCGGCGAGATCGTCTGGTACTACCAGCACCTGAACGACCACTGGGACCTCGACCATCCGTTCGAGCGGCTGCTCGTCGACACCGCGGTGGCCCCCGACCCCGACGCCGTGAGCTGGATCAACCCGGGCCTCACCGCCGGCGAGACGCGGAAGGTGGTGACCGGCATTCCCGGCAAGACCGGCGTCGTCTACACCCTCGACCGCGAGACCGGCGAGTTCCTGTGGGCGACCCCGACGGTGCCGCAGAACGTCATCACCGACATCGACGGCGCCACCGGGGCGGTCACCCCCAACGGCGAGATCGTCTTCACCGCCGAGGGCCAGGAGGTGCTGGCGTGCCCGAGCTGGTTCGGCGGCAAGGACTGGGAGGCCGGCGCTTACAGCCCCCTGACCAACACCATGTACATGCCCCTGCGCAACGTCTGCGCGCGGATGCTCGCCTCGCGCGACGCCGGCAGCCACTACGCGCTCGCCGTCCGCAACCAGATCGCGCCGGGCATGGACCAGGTCGGCACGGTGCAGGCGATCTCGGCCGAGACGGGAGAAACCCGCTGGCTCCACTCGCAGCGCTCGGCCACCATGTCGCTGGTGGCAACGGGGGGCGGGTTGGTATTCGGGGGCGACGTGAACGGGCGGTTCCGGGCCTTCGACCAGGAGACCGGCGAGGTCCTCTGGGAGATCAACCTCGGCTCGGCGGTGACCAGCTTCCCGATCAGCTACGCCGTCGACGGGCGCCAGTACGTGGCGGTCGGCACCGGCTCGGCCGGCACCGCCTCGGGCTTCCTCGGGCTGACGCCGGAGTTGCGCCCGAGCGCCGGGAACAACCTGTTCGTGTTTGCGCTGCCGTAGGCGCTGCCACGCAACAGGCCTTCGGAGGCACTCAAGGGCCATGAAGTATCGGATTGCAATTCTGCAAGGCGAAGAGGGTTTCAGCGTGTCGGTTCCCGGTCTTCCTGGCTGCTGGTCCCAGGGAACGACGGAACAGGAGGCCGTCGAGAACATCCGGACAGCGATCCGCGAGTACCTCGCGGCACGTGACGAGCTGCTTCGGGGAACAACCAGCCGGGAGATTGAAGTGGCCGTCTGAACGATGCCGAAGATCCCCGGCGTGAATCACCAGGATGCGGTTCGCGCACTCGAGAAGGCGGGCTTTCGCGTAGCTCGTCAGGGCAAGCACGTCGTCATGACGGATGGCAGCAGAATCTTGACGATTCCCAGGCACAATCCCGTCAATGCGTACACCATGGGCGGCCTCGTTCGCGATTCCGGCCTGAGTGTAGAGCAGTTTCGTAAACTGCTCTAGTCTAACGACCTCCAGCATGCGTTCCCGTCACCGACGCCATGCTCGAGGACCCGGCGCGGGCGCCTCTCCGATGTGGCGTCGCACCCGCGAAGGCTGGGGGTACAGCCCCCTCGACCAGATCGATCGGGACAACGTCGGCGACCTGCGCATGGTCTGGACGCGCGCCCTCGCCCCGGGCCTCCCAGCCGGCGAGACGCGGAGGGTGGTGACCGGCATTCCCGGCAAGACCGGCGTCGTCTACACCCTCGACCGCGAGACCGGCGAGTTCCTGTCGGCGACCCCGACGGTGCCGCAGAACGTCATCACCGACATCGACGGCGCCACCGGGGCGGTCACCCCCAACGGCGAGATCGTCTTCACCGCCGAGGGCCAGGAGGTGCTGGCGTGCCCGAGCTGGTTCGGGGCCAAGGACTGGGAGGCGGGCGCCTACAGCCTCCTGACCAACACCATGTACACGCCTTGCACAACGTCTGCGCCCGGATCCTCGCCTCGCGCGACGCCGGCAGCCACTACGCGCTGGCCGTCCGTAACCAGATCGCGCCGGGCATGGACCAGGTCGGCACGGTGCAGGGCGATCTCGACCCAGACGGGAGAGTCCCGCTGGCTCCACTCGCAGCGCTCGGCCACCATGTCGCTGGTGGCGACCGGCAGCGGGCTGGTATTCGGCGGCGACGTGAACGGGCGGTTCCGGGCGTTCGACCAGGAGACCGGCGAGGTCCTCTGGGAGATCAACCTCGGCTCGGCGGTGACGAGCTTCCCGATCAGCTACGCGGTCGACGGACGCCAGTACGTGGCGGTCGGCACCGGCTCGGCCGGCACCGCCTCGGGCTTCCTGGGGCTGACCCCGGAACTGCGCCCGAGCGCGGGGAACAATCTGTTCGTGTTCGCGCTGCCTTGAGGAGCCGGCGTAGGAACGGACGGGCCGCGTGAACACAAGGAAGCCGACGAATCGGGGGCGGCCGCGGCTGCCACCACCCGCTGGCCCCGCCTGATGTGCGCCTCGGCGGGCCGAATTCGAGTTGATCCCGGCCATCCGGTCGGGTGTGTTCGAGACGATTGCGTTCGGAGAGACTCGCCTTGCGTAGAATAGTGGTCTACAGCAGTGGGTCGCAACAAAGCGACCGGCGGGGACTGTGCCCCGCCAGCCAGACACGAGGACTACCTGGGACCGAGCGCGGCGACGAGCGGCCCAAGTCGACCCTGGAAACCGCCCCCACCGTACTTGGCTTCGTACCGAACGATTCGTTCGGCGTCAAGGTCGGAGATGCTGAGCACCCCGGTGGTCCAGTCGATCCCCTGCTGAATCCTGCGCAAGAGATTCTGGAACCCTTCGTTACCTCTGACCGGCCGACGGAACCGATGCAGAGCAGCGTCTGTCAGTGGAATCATCCTCAACTGACACCCCCTTCAAGTAGAGGGGCCACACACCTTGGGAGGGGGGTTGACTCCGCGGCGGGATCCCGATCTAAACTGCGCCTGCTACCGGATCGCAGTGTTGATCGGGCTGCCTGACCAACTCTAGCTAGGGAAGCTAGGGTCGGGTGGCCCGTTTGACCCTAACTAACGCTTGCGCGTCCCCCGGCTTTACTGCTGCTGTTCTTCCCTCCTTTCCAGTTCAGCGAGCCGGTCCAGAATCGCCAACCGCATCACCGTGGCCGGAGACAGTCCGATATCCGGCGGCAACGCTTCCAGACGCGCTTTGGAGCCGCTTGGGAGACGAACAATCACCGACTCTGGGAATCTGAGCTTTTGACTCATTTACTGGACCTCCACGTAGCAAAATCGTCCGGTTAATGTATCACAACAGTATCAATTTATCAACGAATATCTGGCCGCCGCCTGACGGCCGGTGGCAGGGCGCTCACCGAACCGAACCCGTGCGCGGCGGGCGCGGTGTCGGATGATGTTGTCTTACCGGAGCCGCCGACCCTCGCCCCCCGCACCATCCCGGCCATCTGGTCCTCGGTGTCGAGGTCTGGCCAGCGGTCCTTCCCACCGGAAGGGGGCACCGTCCTCGCCGCCGGCTCACTCACGGAACCGGAACACGCGTCCTATCGAGCGGGTGATTGCGGACCGACGGGCGGCCTCACCTAGTGGTCCGTCACGCCATAATCTTCGGAGCCGGACTTGAGTTTACAGCGCGCATCGTCAACGACTCTCAGCACCGCACACCCGAATATTTGGTCATGGCGCAGCACTAGTCGCACTGCTAGCTGTTATGACGTGTTGTCAATACCCCTACGTTCGTCAATTGCCCCTGACACCTGAGCGGGAGCGGTTGACGCGTCGTCCGGGCTCCACCGGCGTCAGCCCGAGAGTGAGCCGCCGAGACGACGAACGATCGAGGGCGCTTCTGGTGGTGGAGGCGGCGTGGCACTATCGGCACCGGCCCGGGGTGAGCCGGCCGAGCAGGAGCTTGCCGAGGCGGTGCCGGCATCGCTGCCGGTCCGCGCGGGCGTCATCGCGGGCCCGGCACAGGTCCCGCACCGCTTCCTCCGCCGGCGTCGGCGCCTGCGCCACCGTCAACAGTCCCGCCGGGTACAACTCCGCCAGCTTCCGCCCGTCACGCCGGTCGGTCTTGATCCGCTCGCCCGGCTTGCGCGGCACCAGCGCTGGCGCGATCACTTGGCACTGGACCCGGCCCCCTTCGAGCTGCCGCTGCAACGCGTAGCCGCCCGGTCCGGCCTCGTAGCAGCACGAGACGGGACCCGGCGCTGCCCGTTCCAGCTTCCGGCGCAGCCGCTCCACCGCCCGGACCTCGTTCCGTACCGTCCAGGTGACAGGCTTGGTCTCGTCCGGGGCCAACAGCGCCACGTGCAACTCAACCTTGTGTGCATCGATTCCCACGTAGGTGGTAGGCTCGCTCATGACCGGCTCCTTTCGTCTGCGGCTCTGACGCCGCGCTCGGTGTCAACCCGCGAATCGTAGGCGGCCTCGGCCACCTTGTCGCGTGCTCGCGCACGACGACGGTACGATTGCGAGCCGGTCATTCCATATCGTCTTGTTGCCGACGTGCATCATGGTGTCGGCTCCGAGTGGGCCGCGGCGGTCCACGTCGTTGAGACGCAAGCTAAGGACGCTGACGGAAATTACCTTGCCTTGTGCCAGGCGCGCCAAGCTGCGAAACAGGGCTGCGCCTGGGTGCAGTTGGCAACCTTTAGGACACTGAGGGAAATTACCTTGCCTTGTGCCAAGCGCGCCAAGCTGCAGAAACGGGGCTGCGCCCGGGTGCAGTTGGCAACTCTAATATCGATCACTGTCCTTATAGTAGAGTCGAGGGGAGGCGCGTGGCCGGTAGGGGGTCGGTGGCTTATCCGGTGCTTTCGCACCCGGGCCGCAGGCCGATTCCCATGGGCACGTTTCCTCCCCCCCGCTCTCCGAACCCGGCGTGCCGATTTCCGGCACCGGGCTCTCCAGTGGAATCATGCGGCTCGCACGCGGGTTCACGGTCGCGACCAGCGGGCGGGTCCTCGCGAGCTCTGGCACCAGGCTCGCACCCTTGCGCTGGCCGGCCGGTGCGCCGTCAGGCCTGTTGACGCCCTGACGACGGCGACCGCTCAGGTCGTCCCCTTCGCTTATGCATGTGATGACGTCCGGCATTTCTGCTCATCTTCGGGGTAATAGGCCATCGGCCACTCCCATGAGCCTGCTCCCTTTCGCCATCGCTTCCACCTGAGGTCCCTTCCCTCCGCCGGCATTACCCGGCTTCCCCGGTACGTACGGACCTCTCCGCCACCCTGACCGGCCCGACCTCACCCTCGCGGGCTGTCCGTTGGCGCGTGCCACGCCACCGGCAGGGCTTCCCGTGTTGCGTCCACTCCCCTCTTCCACACGTGCCGTCGCCATTACCCCGGCGGAACCGGTCGGTGCTCGCGTCACTCGCTTCCCGACCGCTGACAGCCTTCCCCGTGATCGAGGCGGGTCGGCTTCCGCATTGGACGTTTCGAGGCCTGCGTAGCGTTTTATGCGCTGTTCGTGGCTATGCGCTGTAGGCAGCCCACCTCCTTGCGGGATCGGGCCGGACCGCGGTTCGACAGCGCATAACCGCAGTCCACGCGCCGATCGACCATGGTTGGATCTTGCCATTTCAGGAAGGAGATCCAGTCATGTTCGACCTCGGACAGCTCTTCAAGCGAGCCGACACGGTTCAGCGGCACCTTGCCGCTCCGCTCGCTCGGTCCCGACTCGCCTACCTCGGCCACCGCGCCGAGGAGGGCGCCAAGCCATCCACGCTTCGTGGAATCGCCGCCCTGCAGGTCAATCTCCTTCGCTACTTGGAACTCGGAGAGGACGGCAAGGTCGCGCCGACCGACGTTGAAGCGGCCGCAGAGCGGTGGGTCTCTCAAGACCCCGCGCGCCGGGGCGGGGACGCCGAAGGCATCCGCCAACGGTTCGTCTCGCAAGCCACGTGCTGGCTGCGCTTCGCGGGCCGCTTGCAGGTCGCGGCGGCTCCGTCCCACGCGTACTCCGCCGAAGTGGCGGCCTTCGTGGATTACATGCGGCGGGAACGCGGCTGGTCCGAGGCCACTATCCGCTACCGTCGCAGCCGAGCGGACGAGTTTCTGTGCGGGTTCTGCCGTGGGAACCGGACTCTGGCCGACATCACAGTCGAAGCCGTCGACGGTGCGCCGAGCGACAGGGAAACCCGGGGCGGCCGCGTCCGCACCCGCGCCACGATCCGGAACCACGCGGACGCTCTGCGGGCGTTCTTCCGCTTCGCCGAGGACCGCAGTTGGTGTCGGCCGGGTTTGGCGGCAGCGATCACATCGCCCCGGGTCTACAGGGATACGACCCTGCCTGTAGGGCCGTCCGCAGAGGATGTGGAGCGCCTGCTTGCGACGACCGAGAGCGACCAGCCGGAGGATCTACGCGACCGGGCGCTCCTGCTGACCCTCTCTGTTTACGGCCTGCGTGCGGGCGAAGCGCGCGGCCTGCGGTTGGACGACATCAACTGGGACGCGGCGACGCTCCGCATCTACCGACCGAAGACCGGGCGCACCGACCTGTTCCCGCTGTCGCGCCGCGTCGGAGACGCGATGGCGCGTTATCTGCGCGAGGCCCGCCCGCGTACGGATTCCCGGCGGGAGGTCTTCCTTTCCAGCAGGGCGCCGGCCGGTCCGCTCAGCCTCTCCAAGATTTCGAGCATCGTGCGCAGCTGCATGCAGCGTTGCGGCATCGACTGCCCGCGTCCTGGGGCGCACGCCCTACGGCACGCCTTCGCGCAGCGGTTGCTGGAGGAGGGCTTCTCCATGCAGGAGATCGGCGACTGCCTCGGGCACCGCAGCCCCGCCTCGACTGCGATATACGCCAAAGTCGACCTCGCCCGGCTGCGTCAAGTGGCCGACTTCGACCTGGAGGGGCTGACATGACGTTGCACGCGGCGATTGATCAATACGTCGCTTGGAGGCAGGCGCAGGGCGCCCGCTTCCAGGCTCAGGCGTACGTGTTGCGCCGTTACTCCCGTACCGCCGACGACGGAGTCGGCTGCGACGAGGTCCGTAGCCACGAAGCACGCACGTTCGTCGACGGCGGCGCGAGCGCCTCGAACAACCGGGCCTACAAGCACTCCGTCTTGACGGGCTTCTACCGCTACGCGGTCGCCCGCGGCCTCGTGACCCGCTCGCCGTTGCCGGTCACGGCGCCGAAGACGTTCCCTCGCGCGTCGCCGTATATCTATTCGCGCGAGGAACTGCGCCGCCTGCTCGACGCCACCAAGACCTACCGGAAACGGGTCAACCAGTTGGAGCCGCACACCTTCCGGACGCTGCTCCTCGTGCTGTACGGCGCCGGCTTGCGGCGCGGGGAGGCGCTCAACCTCACGCTGGCCGATGTCGACCTGCAGGCCGCGCTGCTCACCGTACGCGAGACGAAGTTCGACAAGACCCGCTTCGTGCCCCTCGGGCTGCAGCTCGCCCGGGCGATGGAGGAATACGCCGCTCAACGTCAGGCGTCCGGCCCTTCCCAAACGGGCGAAGCGCCGTTCTTCGTAAACCGCGACGGCACGCCGCTGGCCGCGAGAACCGTCAGTAAAGCCTTCCTTCATTTGCGACGGGCGGCCGGGGTGAGCCGGGAAGCAGAAGCGCGCTACCAACCGCGCCTGCATGATCTACGGCACACCTTCGCCGTTCACAGGCTGACCGCCTGGTACCGCGAAGGGGCGGACGTGCAGCGCCTGCTGCCGCTGCTGTCCACCTACCTGGGCCACGTCAGCGTCGCCGCCACTCAGGTCTACCTCAGCATGACCCCGGAATTGCTGCAGGAGGCCGCGCTGCGATTCGAGCGCTACACAGAAAGCGGGAACGGAGGCGGTCATGGCTGACACCCGCGCACTCGGGCCCTGGTTGCGCCGCTTTCTCGAGGAGCATCTCGTGAGTGAGCGCAATCTGGCTCGCAACACGCAGCTCAGCTACCGGGATACGCTCGCCCTGCTGCTCCCCTTCGTCGCCGACGACGCGCATACGCCCGTCGACCGGTTGGCCGTGGGCGACCTGAGAGCCGAACGGGTGCTTGCCTTCCTGGCGCATCTCGAGCAGGGGCGCGGCTGCTCCCCCCGCACGCGCAACCAGCGGCTTACCGCCATCCGCACGTTCGCCTGCTACGTGGCCGGACGTAGCCCCGAGCATGTCGAATGGTCCGGCCGGATCCGCGCCATCCCGCTGAAGAAGGCCGCGCCGCCGCCCGTGGGCTACCTGGAGAAGCACGAGCTCGACGCCTTGCTCGCCGCTCCGGACACCTCCACACCGCAGGGCCGCCGGGAGCGCGCCCTGCTGTTGTTTCTCTATCACACGGGAGCGCGGGCATCGGAAGCGGCGCAACTAACGGTCGGGAGACTGCAACTGGCCGACAAGAGCCCGGGACATTCGCTCGTCATACTGCGCGGGAAGGGCGGCAAGACACGCCTGTGCCCGCTGCTGCAAGGCTCGGCCCGAGCGCTCGCGGATCTGGCCGAGGGGCGCGCCTCCGGCGAGGCCGTCTTCCTGAACAGGCTCGGGCGCCCGATCACCCGCTCCGGCATTCGCCAAATGGTAGAGCGTTGCGCGGCCAAAGCCGCTGACCGCGCGCCGTCGCTGGCCGCCAAGAAGGTCGGCCCGCACGTGCTTCGCCACACGGCGGCGACCCACATGCTGCGCTCGGGGGTGGACCTCAACACGATCCGCGCCTGGCTGGGACACGCCCGTCTCGACACGACGACCGTCTACGCCGAAATCGATATCGAGAGAAAGGCGAAAGCGATCGCGTTCTTCGACTCGGCCGAGCCGGCACTCGGCAAGTCGTATCGCGACGACAAGGGACTCATGGCGTACCTGCGATCGCTGTAAAGGCAACTCGTTATGCGCTGTAGAAAACCACCACCCGCCCTGACTACTCTGGGAAACAGGTGCCTACAGCGCATAACGGGCAGGAGCGCATAAAACGCTATATGCGCTATAGCGCATATAGCGTTCACGTCGTTACGGCCCGCGTGTTCGCTGAACCGCCCAAGGCGGCCCTTTCGTCGGAGTGCTTCAGCCGATGTCGTTGCCTCCATCGTCCGCCCCGACCGCTACCGGCTGGAGCGACAGTTTGCCGGGCGGGATTCGCACCCGCTGAGGAATGGCGCCTTTCACGGCGCACTCGATCACTGTCCTAAGGTAGTGACCGAATCCACCACGACCCGCTCCATCGGCACGAGCCGCCCCGGAACGAAAATCGCCTTCACACCGGGTCAACACGCCGACGCCCCGCCGGCGCGAACGGAGCCCGGCTCATTCCGCGGGCGGCTCGCGGCGTGGCCGCCACAGCACCCGCATAGCGTAGTCGAGGTCAAGCCGCTCGCCGCCCCACGACGGCGTCGCCGTATCCGCGTCGATCTCGATTCCCGCCGCCGCCAGGGCGTCGTTCGTGGGCAGCAGCGGCGATCCCGTCCAGGCCGGCACCGGCGGTACCTCCGGCCACGGGCGGCCGTCCGGCCCCAGGAACTGCACGCTTCCGGCCCCGTCGATCGTGACGCGGAACCCTTCCTCGTGCACCGCCCGGTGGTGACGGCGGCATAGCAGCACGAGGTTGTCGAGCGCGGTCCGGCCGCCGTCGGCCCAGTGCTCTACGTGGTGACAATCGCAGCGGACGTTGCCGCAACCAGGGAACCGGCACTGCCGGTCGCGGACTGCGAGGGCCCGGCGCAGGGCCGGCGAGATGGTCCGGGTGCGGCGACCGACGTCGAGAATCTCGCCGCCGGGACCATGGCGCATCTTGACCGTGGCCGCGTCGCAGGCCATACGCCGGGCGGTTTCCGTGGAGACACGGATGCCGGCCGCCTCGTCCAGTACGGTCTGGCTGCAGGCCGCCGTCGTTGGCCGTGCCTCCGGACACGGGCCGGGCGTCCGGTGCCGTCGCCGTTGTCGGGCGCGTCCTGCTCGGCCCGGCACTTCCGTGAGTATGGACGATCCATCGCCGGGACTGCCCAACGCCGTCCGCGTCGCCGACGGCGTTCCCGCGGGAACGTACCGCGCTTGCGCCAACGCCCCCGCATCCACGTGCAACACCACCTGATACCGGTCGCCGGCCGTCCCGCGGTCGAGGCCGCCCACCAACGCCGCCTCGGCCACCGTCCCGATAGCGTCCGCCTGCCGCTGCGCGAGCGTCGGCTCTTCCGCGTCAGCCGACCCGTCGGCGGCTTCCCCTTCCACGCCGGACGAAGCACCAACCGGCGCGCCGGCCGCGTCCTCTTCCACGCCGCCGTCAGACGCCGGCGCGCGCCGCGCTTGGTCGCACGCTACCGCCAGCGCCCGCCGCAGCACCGACCCCACCTCCGGCGTCAGCCGCCCCCGGACAACCACCATCCCGTCCTCGTCCACCCACGTCCGCAACTCGCGGCTCGCGTCTCGCTTCCGTTCCTCGGTCTGCTCCACGTTCCGGTCGATGCGCCGCCACGCACGGGCGATCCGTTCCACGTGCGCCGCGGTGCCCGCGAGCGCCACGTAGAGGAGGTCATCCTCGTTCTCCGGGGTCGCCACCCGCGTGACGGCTCGCACCTTCGAGTAGGAGATCTTCCCGCGCCGCATGGCGTCGCTCAGCTTCGGCAGCTTCCCGAGGGCCCGCGCCACCCGTACGTGCTCACGGGCGGCCCCCGGCGAGAGCCCGGCGCGCCAGCTCAGCCACTGCGCGCACGACAGGCAGCCGTCCCAGCCCTCACGTTGGTCGAACTCGCGGATGAGGACGAGCAGCTCGTGGGTCGCGGCCTGGATGCGGGCGGACAGCTCGGCGATGCGGTCGCCGAGCCGGGCGAGCTGCCCGCCGCGGTCGCCGGGTACGGTCGTCGGCTCGTCGTGCGGCGAGTCTTCTTGAAGCCCGCCGGGAGGGGAAGGATGGGTGCGGGAAGCGGACGGCGCAAGGGTGTCTTGAACGGACATAGACTATTGTAACCCGCTATATTCCAACGGCTTACAGCGTCCCCAGCCGATCGATCGGAAATCGGATCGAGATTTGTCGTGTCTCGGGACGAGTACACGCGACCTGCGGCCGAAGAGACCGTCAGGAGGGCGCTCCTGACAGCAACGCTGACTCGCCTCGACTTGCGCCGATGAGGCTGTCAAGTCGAAAATGCACGGCGAGCGAAAAATGTCCTCGCCCGCTGCTGGCCCATCTGTTCGCTCTGAGCGTCATCGAAGGTGGGACCCTCAGCGAGGACGATCGGTCATCGTCGGGGTCAAGATCGACGGAACGGGGCGGAACGCATCCTGGAGCGCGCGGGGGATCTGCAGGACTCCGCCGCCGGTGGGCGAAGTCCCCACCACTGGCGACAAGCCGCCAACACCGGCACCGACGAGGTCGACCGCCTCGCCGGACCCGGAGCCCTCTCCGTTCAGAAGGTCCTCGGCGACCCGGAGAGCACCGAAGCGCCAGCTGATCTCGGCATCGGGTTCCTCGTCGGCGCGGGTGGCCTCTCCGAACGTGAACCGCCACTTGTCGGCGTCCGACCACGAGTACGCCTCGAGACCGAGGAGAGCGAGGAACGATCCGTCGGAACCGAATCCCCAGGCACGAACGCGCCAGTCCCACTCGGCATCGGCGTTCTCCGTGTCGTCGTCGTTCCAGCAGTCGCTCTGAACGTCCTCAAAACACGACCAGCCCGAGATGGCGCCCCACACGATCTCGTCGACCGGCTCATAGCCCAGCAAGAACCAGTGCGACTGCATCTGGAACTCCTCCCCGGTGACGTCGTTGACCGCAAACTCGATCTCGGCGGTGGCGCCGACAGCAAGCTCGCCTGACGAGTCGGCGACGAACTCCCCGCCGTCGACGGCGTCGGGGTCGCGGATCACGACGGTCTCGCCAGCCAAGGCGCAATCGTTGTCGGGGTCCACGTCGCCGCTCGCGGCGATGCACACGGCCCAGTACTCGGTGCCCGGGCTGGACCCGCCGGTACCCCGCCACGGGACCGTCTTCGAGGAGTCGGCCGAGAGCCCGCCTGGCGTCTTCGAGGCCCAGCGGACCCACTCGGCACCCGACTCGTCGTACTGACTCCAGAAGGACACCGTGGACGAGCTGACGAACCCGGCGCCGATGTTGGCGACCGACGCCTGCACGTACACGGACTCGCCGACATCGACGACGACCGGCGACACCGATACGGTACCCGGCGAGACCGTCAGATCGACCCCGGTGACAGCGGGAGGGTCGGGTCGGTTGTAGTACGCGGCGACTTGGGCACGGCTGAGCTCCAATGCGCGGGCGGCGTCCGCCGGGCCGTAGACGCCGTAGGTCTCGACCTCGCCCAAGACGCCCAAGGGCTCGCCTGACGACCAATGCCGGTGATACGGACTCGAAAACCGGAGAACCGGAGTGGCGAAGCCGCGGCCGCCGGGAACATCGGAGCAGTGCTTGTAGTACGCCATCACGGTGTACCAGCACTGCCCGCCAGCAATCGGGCTGAAGGTCTCGGCGTTGCTGTAGCCGTACGCGTACGGGACGTGCGCAAGTCCGGAACCGCCGTAAGTGAAGTGCTGGTAACGATCGTGCCAGAGACCGAGGTTGTGACCCAGTTCGTGGGTGAACGTGTAACGGCAACCGGAGTAGAAGAGCGTAACTCCGAACGCTGCGCTGGGGCGCAAACTGGCGTACGCAACACCGCAAGTGTAACTGCCGTCGGACGACGATGTCGGGGTGAACGCAACGAGCAGATGGACGAGATCGGCACCCAAATCAGAACGCATCGAATGAACATCGTCGAGGTAGCCGTCGAAAGGACCCTCCAGGAGGTTGAGATCAGTGCTCAAGTCCTGACCCTCCACGTACGACACCGCCCGCGCCCAACCACCGACGCGCGCTGAAACGCCACTGTTCCTGAACGCCGTGTTGGTCTCACCGAACAGTCGCTCGACCTCGGCACGCATGCTGGCTTCGCCTCCCGCCTGCGCGGCCGCGGCCGACGTATACAGGACCAGCACGTCGATCTCCGAAACGCCCGACGAAGCGGCCGACACCGCCGGATCGACCAGCGAGAATGCCGCACCGCCGGCGTCCGGCGACGGGGGCAGCGGAGGATCGACCACCTCCGGTTCGTCCGGCAGGACACCGTCGACCCAAGGGACGGTGGCATCGATCTCCTCGATGGAGTACGTGCCCCCGCCGACGGTGGACACGCGAAACACGCCCTCGGCCGTGGAGGCCGACCCCGACACGGCAACGACCCGATCGTTGGTGTCGGCGTGCACCACGAGAACGACGCTGCCCGGCTGACCCGGCACCGACCCGGACACCACGTACCCATTCCCGAGGACGGCGGGCTCGACGGCGTCGACCAAGACCTCGACCGCGGCGTCGTCGAAGAAGTTGAAGACGAGCGGAGCCTGATCCGGAACGAAATCGGCGTCGGGACGGCCGAGGAGACCCCGCACCCGCTCGCCGAGGAAGGCGAAGTCAATCGCCACGCGGCGGGACCTGATCACGCCGGCGGGAACAAGGCCATCTCGCTGAACGGGCTCAGCAAGCGCCCCTTGGACCTCCGCCGACAGACCACCGCCGAGCGGTAGGAAAAGGCTGTCCAACGCGGGTGTCGGCGCGAGCGGCTGGGCCCCAGCCGAGTCCGACAAGCCCAAGGCGAGCACGAGAACGAGGCAAAGACGCCACGCGGCGCAAGCGCCGCCCACAGCCTGCAAAGGCAGGTCCCCGGACCGGATCCCGCTCGTGACGCACACGCAACGCGACGCCGGCCTCTTGGCCCGGGACGTTCCCGGAAACTCTTCAGCGGGCGGGCCGGTGTCGGCTCGTGTGTGTCGAGGTGTGGCGGTGGGAAGACTACCCGTCTGAAGAATATTCACCCGCGCATTATACGTTTTGACTCGATTAACCGAACAAAGGCCGGTTCCGTTCCTCGACCGCCGGGCGAACGGTCGAAGGCGGAGTCGCGGTCGCCCGCAAGCACCGCTCAATCGCAGCCGTCGGCGAGGCCGACCACGGACACGAGGTTGATGCGCGGTTCGCCGTCCGTCTCGATGAGGAGGCCCTTGACGAGCACGGTGCGGCCCGCCCGCAGCTCGCCGCTGGCGTTGATCTGATCGGGCTCGGTGAACAGGGCCCGGTCGCCGAAGTTCAGCAGGCCCTCGGGAGTCAGGAAGTCGGCGAAACCGATGAGGCGGAACTCGCCGTTGCCGAGCGCGGTCTCCCGCGCCTCGTCGACCTGAACCTCGTTGAAGACGCCCTGCCGGGTCACCGTCGCTTCGGCGGCGCGGGTCAGCCACCAGGTCGTGTCCTCCCGGGTCCGGCGCTCGACGCAGCCGACGGTCTGAACGAACTCGACCTGCGGCTCTGGTCTGCGGGTCGCCGCCCGCTGCTCGCCCGCTCCTGCGAGAGGGAACGCCGTGGCGGCGACCAGGAGCCCTGCCGTCAGTCCCTTCCGAATCGTCATCCGTTTACCCCTAGTCCGGCGATCGTCGCCAACGACTCCGCCGCCTCGCGGCGCCAGCGCCCCGACCAACACGCCAGGAACTCGACGCCCGGCCGGAAGGCGGCACCGTTCCACGCCGCAGACTTCTACCTCGACGCCTGCTCGGCCGCCTCGGCCGCCGCCTGCTTCTCCAGGTTTCGATAGATCTCGAGGATGTGCCGAATGTCGTGATTGCCCTCGTGGCAGGCATACTCGTACATCGGCCCCTCCGTCGCCACCATCGGTATCTCGACGCTCCACGGGCGCGTCCAGGTGTTCGGATCGTCGACCGTGAACTCGTAGCGGATCTGCTCGGGGCCGACCCGCGTGAAGCGTTCCACCACGTGCAGGGCGCCCGTGGACCCGCGGAAGCGGCGCCGCTCGTTGTAGTTGGTGGTCTCGACGACCAGCGTGTCGCCTTCCCATCGCCCGCGGGAATCGCCCGGGAACTGCCGAATCCGGTCCGAGATGTGCGGGCGCCCGTCGAGCGGGATGATGC
This sequence comes from Vicinamibacterales bacterium, assembly GCA_965206705.1. Taxonomy (GTDB): domain Bacteria; phylum Acidobacteriota; class Vicinamibacteria; order Vicinamibacterales; family UBA8438; genus JAJEEA01. Next base: position 2,306,548 of record CBDBKJ010000006.1, read on the forward strand.
GCGGCGGGTTGGTGTTCAGCTCGGTGAACAGGACGACGTAGTCGGGTGTCTGAAAGATCTGATGAATGTCGTTGTAGGCCGGCGGCAGATTCGGGGGACCCTCGTGCGCCCAGACGATACACCGTTCGGGGAAGGGCCGCGTCTCGTGGCTGTCGAACGCGCTGGGGAGCCGTCTCGCCGCCGCCTCGGCCGCCAGTCGTTCCGCGGCCTGCGGCGTCAGGGGCGGGATTCTCCCGTTCGGGGGATCCGTGACGAGCGACGTGCGCAGCGTCGACAACCCCTTCGGCACTGGCGTACGCAGCCAGACCTGGTTGTCGTAGTGGACGTACGAGGGGTCGCGGTTGACCTGATACAGCCTCTGCTGTCTCGCTTCCGCATCTTCGATGTTGACCGCGTCACGCGCCGACGGGTCGACGCCCTCGGCCGTCAACTGCGCGTGCAGCGCCGCCGCTTCCTCTTCCGTGAAGAACGCCTTGTCGGCCAGGTACTCGGGCCGCTCCAGGGGGGTGAAGGTCTGGGTGGTCCAGTAGCCCTGGAAGTCGGGCTGGCCGTCGGGCAGGCGCGGCAGGGTCCACGTCGAGGCCGTATCGGCCGCGTTCCGGTCCGGACCCTGCCCGGAGGCGGGCGCCGGCCCCATCCACGCCATCGCGATCACCGCCGCCCACGCCGCACGATTGCGATGCTGCATCATCTTCGTTCTCCCTGGACCGCGTGGCCGTCGGTTTCCGAAGAGCGCCGGAGACGGAACGGAGCCGGAACGAACGAATCAGGTCGAAGCGGGTTCCGGCGGCGGCTTCTCGTTGGCCAGGGCCGCCGCCGGTATGTTCTCGGATGCGTGCGGGCGGAGGATCTCGTCGATCAGGAACAGATCGGTGAGTAGCGCCCGCAGATGGATCGACCCGTTCAGGTTGTCGACGACCTGGCTGCTGATGCCGGGCTGGGCTCGAACGAGCCCGAGCACCTTCCGCGCCCGTTCCGCATCCCCCGCGAGCACCTCGATGAACTCGGCGAACGCCGACACCGGCTCCAGACCGCGCTCGCGCACCCTCGACGCAAGGAATGCGCCGAGCCCATCGAGCGCCCGGTCCATGCCGTCGAGGCAGCGGCGCAACTCACCGTCACCGCCGCCCGGCCCACCCTTGTAGCCCTTGGCGGCATAGCTCAGGAAGTACTCGTAGCCCCCCTCGAGCGCATCGATGCGTTGTCTCAAACCCTCGGTGGCTGTGTCGGACACCTTCGGCTCCCTAAGACGCCGGTTGACCCGCCGGCGCCGGCGGCGCCGGAGCCTGAGGCTTGGCCTTCGGCTTGGGCGGGGTGACGTCCCACCGCTTCGGACTGTGATGCGCCAGATACTCGTCGCGGGTCACCGTCCCGAAGATCATCGACTTCGTGATCCACAGCTTCTCGGGCCGAATGGCGAAGTAGATGTGGGTGATGGTCAGCATCACGAACAGCACCGCCGAGAAGCCGTGCGTCGCATAGACGATGCCCCAGGCCTCCTCGTTCCCCATGGCCGCATTTGCGAAGAAGAGCTCGTTCATCGGGATGATCGGATTCTCGATCCTGAACATCATCAGCAGTCCCGAGACCGAGACCACGAGGCCGAAGATGGAGACGGCGAAATGGTAGAGCTTGTGATCGAGCGGATACTTGCCGTGCTTGTCGATGTCGAGGGTGGCACCGAGCTGACGCTGGGTCCGTCGAACCGCCTCTTTCAGATCCTGCGGCAGAATCCAGATCGACCAGAAATCCAGGAAGAAGGAGGCGTGCACGATGTGATAGATGATGCACAGAATCAGGATCAGACCGGACACCCAGTGAATGGTCAGCCAGCTGAAGTCCAGCCCCACGATCGGGAAGAAGCCGGTCACGAGGAGCGCGAGCATCGACGCCGCCATCACCCAGTGGAACATCCGGGCGGCGCCGGTGTGTCGCACGATCTTCTCGGGAATGCTCGCATCGACCGAGCCCCCGGCGCCCGCGGCCGCCGGTTCGACCCGCGGCTTCCACACCACCGCGTAGACGGCATGAAACACGACGAATGCGATACCGGCCCAGAACGACAGGGTCAGCAACCCCCACGCGAGCCGGATGATAATTTCTTGTCCCCAGGGGTCGGTCCCGACTTGAAACAGCTCCATGATTACGCCCTCGTGATGTGACCCGTTCATGGACGGCGGCATTCGGCCACCGATGCACAGCGGATCCGTGTGCCGATGCGTGAACCGCCACCCCGCCGCCTGTGGCGCGCCGCCCCGATCCGGGTGCACCGAACGGACGTTCGCCAAAAGGTGGCAGGGCGGCACGCACCGCCCAGCCGCTCGCCGAACAGCTACGGGATTGAAGAATACCGAGGTCGCGTTCAGGATTCAACTGATTCTTCGCCCGAGACCAGCGGTTCCGGCCCCGGTTGCCCCGGGCGCACGGCCGGTCTGCGCGCCTCTTTTTTGAACTTCTCGCGCGTCAAGGCGTATGATTCTAGTGGGATTCGGCGACCTCCCCGGCGGCAACCCTCGACCTCGACACCATGGCGGCAGAGACCAGCCCCAACTTTCTCGGCGGCGCCCGCAGTGTGCTCGGCCTGCTTCTGCTCGCGGCCGGGTGCGCCACGGCGCCCCTCGTGGACCATCCGGCCCTCGATGCCGGCATCCCGGCGGCGTGGACCGCGCGCGACGACACCGGCGGCCGCCCCGATTTGGCGTGGTGGACCGATTTCGGCGAGCCCGACCTCGATGACGTCGTGCAGTCGGCGCTCCGGCAGAACTACGATCTGCAGGCGGCGGCGGCCCGGCTCGAGCAGGCGTTGGCCGATTCCCGTATCGCCGGAGCCGACCTCCAACCCCAGCTGCAGGTCGGCCTCAACGGATCGCAGCGGAAGCAGAACTTCATCGGATTCCCCATTCCCGGCGCCGAGGACCGTGTGCTGAGCTCGGTGTTCACGAACTACGGGGTCTCGCTGGATCTGACGTGGGAGGCGGACCTGTGGGGCCGGCTGCGATCGGGCGCCCGCGCCGCACTGGCCGACCTGCAGTCCCGGGCGGCGGACCTGCGCGCCGCCCAGCTCTCGCTTGCCGGCCAGACGACGAAGGCGTGGTTCGCGGTTGCCGAGGCGCAGCAGCAGCTTCAATTGGCGCAAGCCTCGGTCGCCAGCTTCCGGGCCTCGTCCGAGCAGGTTCGCGAGCGGTTCGAGCAGGGGCTGCGGCCGGCCCTCGACGTGCGCCTGGCCCTCTCCAACCTCGCCAACGCCGAGGCCCTCCGCGAGCAGCGGGGCCAACAATTCGACGCGGCCATCCGGCAGCTGGAAGTGCTGATGGGCCTGTACGCCTCGGGCTCGATGGCGATACCGTCGATCCTTCCCGCCGCGCCAGCGGTCATCCCCGGCGGACTTCCGGCCGAGCTCGTGCGGCGGCGCCCCGACGTGGTGGCGGCCGAGCGTCGGATCGCGGCGGCCCGGCAGCGCCTGCAGGTGGCCCAGCGCGATCTGTACCCGCGGTTCAGCCTGACCGCGAACACCGGCACCGCCACCGGCGCGCTGCAGGATCTGGTCAAACGGAACTTCGGGGTGTGGTCCCTGATCGGCAACGTGATCCAGCCCCTGCTTCAGGGGGGACGCCTGCGCGCCGGGGTCGACCGGGCCGAAGCCCGCGCGGCGGAGGAGCTGGCGATATACGCCAACACCACCCTCCAGGCGTTCTCGGAGGTGGAGACGGCGCTCGCGGCCGAGGAATACCTGGTCGAACGGGAACGCTATCTCGCGATCTCGGCCGAGCAGTCCCGGGCGGCGGAGACCATCGCCGACGACCGCTACCGGTCGGGGCTCGACGACTACATCACCGTGCTCGAATCGCAACGGCTCGCGCTGCAGGCGGAAGGGGATCTGATCGCGGCCCGGCGACAACGTCTCGAGAACCGGGTGGATCTGTATCTCGCGCTCGGCGGCGGATTCGACGAGACGCCGGTGATGCCCGGTTCCGGCGACTGAAACTCGCGACACGGCCTCGTTCCCAAGGGTGCATATCGATGTCACCGATACTCAATCGGATTCTGAAGGCGCTCCTCCCGCCCGTCGTCCTGGGCGTCGCCGGCGCGGGCGCCTACGTCATGTACGTCAACCGCCCGCCGGTGGAGACCCAGATTCCGGTCGTGGCGCCGCCGGCGGTACGGGTGCAGCGGGTGGCGTTCCAGAGCGTCGACCTCGCCGTGTCGAGCCAGGGCACGGTGCAGCCGCGCACCGCCAGTCAGCTCGTGCCGGAGATCGCCGGCACCGTGATCAACGTGTCGCCGGCCTTTGCCGTCGGGGGATTCTTCGAGGAGGGAGACGTCCTGCTGGAGATCGATCCCTACGACTACCAGCAGGCGCTCATTGCAGGACAGTCGCAGCTCGCGCAGGCGCGGCTCAGACTCGCGCAGGAAGAGGCGGAGGCGGAAGTGGCCCGGCGGGAATGGGATGAGCTCGGCGGCGGGAACGCCAACGCCCTGACCCTGCGAGAGCCGCAGGTCGAGGATGCCCGGGCCGCCGTGGCCTCCGCCGAGGCGGCGATCGACCGCGCGAGGCGGGACCTGGAGCGCGCCGAGGTGCGGGCTCCGTACGCCGGCCGGGTCCAGAACAAGGACGTCGACGTCGGGCAGTTCGTGAATCGGGGGACGGCGGTCGGCCGGATCTACGCGGTCGACTCGGCCGAGGTCCGGTTGCCGCTGCCCGACGAGGAGCTGGCCTACGTCGACGTACCGATGTCGTACCGGGGCACGCAGCAACGGACCGGTCCCAGCGTCGTCCTGTCGGCGGATTTCGCCGGGCGCCAGTTCACCTGGCAGGGGCAGATCGTCCGGACGGAAGGCGAGATCGACCCCGTGAGCCGCATGGTCCACGTCGTGGCCGAGGTCGACGACCCCTATGCACCCGGTCCCGACCCCACTCGCCCCCCCCTGGCGGTGGGGATGTTCGTCGAGGCGGAGATTGCCGGGCGGCGTGTCGACGACGTCGTCATGCTTCCGTGGGCGGCGCTGAACGGACGCGACCGGGTCCTGATTGTCGACGACGACGGCCGGCTGCGGTACCGGCAGGTCGAAGTCCTGCGATCGACCAGCGAGTACGTGCTCGTCCGAAGCGGACTCGCCGAGGGCGAACGGGTGTCCATCTCGGCCCTCGATGCCGTCATCGACGGCATGGCGGTGCAGGTCACCGAGGACGAGCCGACGATGGCCCGCGCCGAGGCCGACGCACCGGCGGCCGGCCGCGGTCCGGAGACCCCGGCCACCGATCCGGTCGCCGCGCTCCGGGCCGAGCGAAGCCCGACCCCGGCCGCGCGACCGGATGCCGTCCCCGCGGCCGGCGCCCCGAACCCCGGCACGATGGCGCCACGCGAGACCCCACGGCCGGACAGGCCGGCCGCCGCTGCCGCACCGGCCCCGGAGCCCCGCCGCGAGCAGTTCGACATCGACCCGACTCTCCCGCGGAACGAGCAGATCGCCGCCATCCGCCGTCGGATCGCCGAGTTGCGCGGCGGCGGGGCGGATCCGCCGCCGGCCGCTGCCCGTGACGCGTCCGCACCGGCCGTGGCCGCGCCGGCCGAAGATCGGATGGCCCGCGCCGAACCGGAGCGACCGCGTGTTCCCGGCGGTCGCGGCCCCGGAAGCGCCGCCGCCCGCAATGGAATGACGGCGGGTGATCCGGCCGCCGGCCGCGGGGGGAGTCCGCGCCGGCCGGACGCGCGCATGGCGCGAGCGGACGCACCGGCGCCGGGGCGTCCCGGTGGGCCCGGTAGCCGATCCCCTGGGGCCGGTGTCCCGATCGCGGCGCCGGCCGCGATGCCGGCCCGCGCGGATGCCCCGGCCGCCGCGGAGGCGGTCGCGCCGGTGGTGGCCATGCTCCCGTTCCGGAACGTGTCACGCAACCCCGCCGATGACATCATCGGCGAGGAGATGCGCGCCGTGCTCCGGATCGCGCTCGAGAGAGCCGCCGGCATGCGGGTCGTGCTGCTGGCCCCCGGCGACGAGTCGGACGCCATCCAGCGCGCGATGGCCAGCCAAGCCACCTGGGTGGCCGGGGGGGCGTATCAACGCGTCGGCGAACAGCTGCGGGTCACCGGGCGGGTCATCGACGTGGCCACCGGCCAGTTGATCGGATCGGTCCGGGTGGACGGCACCGTCACCGGCCGGGACGCCCTGACCAGCCGGTTGATCGCGGCGCTGCGATCCGAGCTGACCGGCAACATGCCCGCGGGGGTCGCACCGCGCATGGCGGCCGCGGCACCCGCGGCGGCGCCGCGCCCAGCGCCCGATCCGCCGAGGGCGCCCGACACGCGCCGCGCGGTCCAGGTCGCCGTCTCGCCGTTCACCAACATCTCGCGCAATCCGGCGGACGACGGGATCAGCGCCACCGTCGCGGCAGAGATCGCCGGACAGCTGGGCCGAATCCCGGGCATCGCGGCCCTCACCCTGGACACCAGCGCCACCGACGCGCCGGCCGCCCTGTCCGTGGCCGCCGCCCGCGGCGCCGACTGGCTCGTCACCGGCGGCTACCAGCACGTCGGCGGACAGCTCCGCCTGACCGCCCGGCTGCTGCAGGTCTCCGACGGCGCCTTCGTGGAATCGGCCAAGGTCGACGGGTCGATGGACGGGCTGTCCGACATGCTCGTCGAGGCGCTCTCGACCCTCGGAGCCGCGCTCGCCGCCAACGCCGCCGGTTCCTGAGAGACACTTCTCTTGGAGCCAAATCAAGCCCAGGTGTGCTTTTCGACGTGAATCCCCTGGTTGAACTCGCGGGTTGCTGCCACCGCCCGTAGAGCCAACGAAGTCTGGCGGCGGAGGGCCTCGGAGAGTGCCCCTCGCCACGGCTGGCCCTATCGACGGTCAGGAAGCGGCGATCTGCGCGACGACTGCCTCGGCCAGCGGCAGGCTGAACCCGCAGGCGGAGTCGTTGATCCGGCACTGGGCCAGGGTGAGCTGGCACCCGCAGGTGCAGCCCTCCTCGTTCAGCCGCTGCAGCGCGGTGACCCGCTGCTCGGGGGTCAGCACCGACAGATCGATGCCCGGGATCTCCGTCGCGTGGGCGGCGTTGACGAGACGGCCGTGGCGGTCCTCCTCGACGAGGTCGACGGTGATGTCGGGGTCGATCGCGGCCAGGAAACGGGCTTCCTGCTCGAGGATCCCCGGGTTGACGAGCCCGACATGGGTCCGCACGACCCGGCCGTCGGGATCGACGATGAACGAGGTGGGCAGCGCCATCACGCCGGGGAACGCCCGGTTCAGCTCGGGCGTGGACATCACGATGGGGTAGTTGATGCCGAACTGCGCCGCGAAGCTCTCGACGACCTGCTCCCCAGCTTCATCCGTCGAGATGCCGATGACCTGCAACTGCTCGGGATAACGCGCCTGCAGCTTGATGAGATCGGGGATCTCCGCGCGGCACGGTCCGCACCAGGTCGCCCAGAAGTTCACGAGGGTGACCTTTCCCTGGAGGTCCTCGCTGGTGATGGTCCGGCCATCGAGGGTCTCCATGGCGAGGGCGGGAAGCACGGCCGGATCGGCCGCGAGCTGAATCGTGCCGGGCCGCGCGTCGAACACGGCGGCCGGGCTTCCGCTCGCCGCCGCTCCGCCCGGCTCGCCGGGCGCCCCGCACCCGACCATCACCCCGACCGCCACCACCGGAACGATGCCGAAGAACCGGCTGCTCGTGCTCATGAAGCTCTCCTCGTGCCGAACGACCGGCACCAATTGTGCATTGTAACGGGTATCGGCCCGCGAACGCGGGGAATCAAGCTCGAAGGCGCGTCAGTACCCCATCCGCACCGCGAGCATCAGCGCCACGATCGCCACCAGGTACAGCTTCACGAGCAGGGGGCCGACGAACCGCAGCCAGCGCTGGTAGGGGATCCGGGCGAGGGCCAGCATCCCCATCAACAGGGCGTTGGTGGGCACCAGCATGTTGGTGAACCCGTCGCCGAACTGATAGGCCAGCACCGCCGTCTGCCGGGTCAGCCCGGTCAGGTCGGCGAGCGGCGCCATGATCGGCATCGTGACGTAGGCCTGGCCCGAGCCGGACGGGATGAACAGGTTGCACACGGTCTGGACCGCGAGCATGCCGACGGCCGCGGCCGAGCCCGGCAGCGCCTGCAGCGGCGTCGCCAGGGCGTGGATGATCGTGTCGATGACCCGGCCCTCGGTCAGGACGACCTGTATGGTGCGGGCGAAGCCGACGATGACGGCGGTGGAGACCAGCTCGGCCGCGCCGGCCTGGAACGCCGCCGCCACCCGGCTCGGGGCGAGCCGCGCGATCGCCGCGGCAGCGAGGGCGATGCCCAGGAACACCGCGGTCAGCTCGGTCAGGTACCACTCGCGGGCGCTGACGCCGTAGACGAAGAGGACCACCCCGGCCACGAACACCGCCACCACCCCCATCCGGGCGCCGGTCAGCCGCACGTCGGCCGGCAGCTCGAACCCGCCGGCGTAGGACACGTCGTCGACGAGGCTCCGCGTCGGGTCCCTCTGCACGCGCCGCGCGTAGCGCAGGATGTGGTCCACTCCGACGGCGAGACAGACGGCCAGCAGCAGCCAGCGTACCCCCTGGCCCGACGTCAGCTCGACCCCGGCGATGTCCTGGGCGATCAGCACCGTGAACGGGTTGAGGGCGGCGCAGGCATAGCCCACCCCGGCGCCGACGTAGATGATGCCCAGAGCCACGACCGCATCCAGGCGCAGCGCCAGGCACATGGTGACGAGCAGGGGAACGAACGGCATGTACTCCTCCGCCATGCCGACCGTAGACGATCCCACCGCGAACAGGGTGACCATGCCGCCGGCGAGCAGCACCGGGTTGCCGCCCAGCCGCGCGATGGCCAGCCCGATCAGGGCGTCGACGGCCCCGGTGGCGCGCAGCACCCCGAACACGCCGCCGACGATGAGGATGAAGAAGATGATGTCGGCGGCGTCCGCCAGCCCCGCGGGCACCGCGGTCAGGAACGTGAAGACCGGCAGCGGCTCGGCCTCGACGGCGCGATAGGAGCCGCGAATCACCTGCCGCCCCTCGCGCTCGAACTCGCCGGCCGGGAGCACGTAGGTCGCGGCCTGGGCCAGCAGGATCAGGCCGCCGATGAGCACCAGGGCATCGGGGAACCGCCGGGGAGGACTTCCGGTCATCTCACCGCGTCGGGTCGTCGGACACCCGGACCAGGAGCTTGCCGAAGTTCTCGCCCCTGAGCAGCCCCAGGAACGCCCCCACCGCGTTGTCGAGTCCCTCGACGACGTCCTCGCGGTACTTCAGCGCGCCCGACCGTATCCAGCCGCCCGCGTCGCGGATGAAGTCGGGCTCGAGGTGCGCGTGGTCGAACACGATGAAGCCGCGGATCATCAGGCGCCGGACCAGCGCCAGCCCCATCAGCTGGGGAACGCGGTCGGGACCCTCCGGGAGCGACGTCGCGTTGTAGCTGGCGATGCGCCCGCACACCGGTATCCGCGCGAACTGATTGAGCAGCGGCAGAACCGCGTCGAACGCCTTGCCGCCCACGTTCTCGAAGTACAGGTCGATGCCGTCCGGGCAGGCCGCCTTCAGGTCGCCGGCCAGGGTGTCGCTGCGATGGCTGACGCACGCGTCGAAGCCGAGCTCGTTCACGACGTAGTCGCACTTCTTCTGCGCACCCGCCACCCCGACGACCCGATGCCCCTTGAGCTTCGCAATCTGCCCCACCACGGACCCCACCGCGCCGGACGCGGCCGACACCACGACCTGATCGCCGGCCTTCAGCTCCCCGACTTCGAGCAGGCCGGCATAAGCGGTCATGCCCGGCATGCCCAGCACTCCGAGCGCGGTGGAGATGGGCGCGGCGGCGGGGTCCAGGGTGCGGACGCCCCGGCCGTCCGACAGGCCGTACTCCTGCCACCCGGCGCCGCTCAGCACGAAGTCGCCTTCCGCGAACCGGTCGTTCCGCGACGCCACCACCTGCCCCACCGTCCCGCCGGTCATGACGTCGCCCAACTCGACCGCCGCCGCATACGACGGCCCGGCATTCATGCGGCCCCGCATGTACGGGTCGAGCGACAGATAGATGGTGCGGATGAGCAGCTCGCCCGCCGCCGGCTCCGGCGGCGGCGCCTCGACCATCCGGAAGTTGGCCTCGGTCGGGAACCCGTCGGGACGGGCGTGCAACAGAATCTGACGGTTGAGAGGCGTCGACATGGGTTACATCGTTCCACCAATGCCCGCCCGGTGGCAAACCCGGCCGGACCGGGCCGTCGACCCGCGAGTGCCGGGCCGCGCCAACCTCATTCAATATCGTGCTTCGCGGTTCCGAGCGCGTACAGATGATTGGGCAGGCGTTCGCCGACGAAGTGTTTCGCGTGTTCCGGCGGGACACCCGGACGTGAGCCATCATCCCCGTCAACGACAACCCTGACGTCAAGCGTATGATCGCCCGTGCGCAGGCGACACGGACACCCACCACGTGGCGCCGCACAGACTCGCCGATGAACGTTCGCGGGAGCCGTAGCATGATCGATGCACCCTCGTTCCCTCGCAACCGCGTCGCCGCCGTGACCCTCGCCATCGGACTCGCGGCGCCGGCTGGCGCCCAGGCGCCCGGCGACGTCGACTGGCCGGTCTATCTGGGAGCCGGCAGCAGCCAGTACTCGGCGCTGACGGAGATCGCGCGGGACAACGTCGGGCGGCTCGAGGTGGCGTGGACGTACCACGCCGGCGACGCGGACACCGAGACCAACCGGACCCAGATGCAGACCAGTCCGATCGTGGTCGAGGGCGTGCTGTACGGCGTCTCGCCGGTCACGAAGATCTTCGCGCTCGACGCCGCCACCGGCGCGCGGCTCTGGGAGTTCGACCCGTTCGCGCACGGCGCGACGGTGCAGCGGGGCGGTACGAGCCGCGGGGTGACGTGGTGGGCCGACGGCGACGACCGCCGGATCTTCGCCAGCGGCGGATCGAAGCTGTTCGCCCTCGACGCCGACACCGGGATCCCGATCCCGACGTTCGGCCTCGAGGGCAGCATCGACCTTCACGACGGGCTCGACGCCGGACGCGACGTCTCGGACCTGTTCGTCATCTCCAACACGCCGGGGGTCATCTACCAGGACCTGCTGATCCTCCCGACGCGGAACGCCGAGTCGGACCCCGCCGCCCCCGGGAACATCCGCGCCTTCGACGTCCGCACCGGCGAGGTGGCTTGGGTCTTCCACACCATCCCGCATCCCGGCGAGCTCGGCTACGACACCTGGCCGCCGGACGCGTGGCGGCGGGTCGGGGCCGCCAACAACTGGGCGGGCATGTCCGTGGACCACGCCCGGGGGCTGGTGTTCGTCCCCACCGGCTCGGCGACCCCCGACTTCTTCGGCCGGGACCGCGCCGGGGCCAACCTGTTCGCCAACACCCTGCTCGCCCTCGACGCCGCCACCGGCGAGCGGGTCTGGCACTTCCAGGCCGTGCACCACGACATCTGGGACCGGGACTTCCCGGCACCCCCCAACCTGCTGTCCATCGTCGAGGACGGCCGCCGCCGCGACGTGGTCGCCCAGATCACCAAGTCGGCCCATGTCTTCGTATTCGACCGGGACACCGGCGAGCCGATCTTCCCCATCGAGGAGCGGCCGTTCCCGCCCTCCGACATTCCCGGCGAGGTCGCCTGGCCGACCCAGCCCCTGCCGATGCGGCCGCCGCCGTTCACCCGGCAGCGCCTGACCGAGGACGAGGTGACCGACATCTCCCCCGAGGCGCACCGCTACGTCCTCGACCGCCTGCGCCGGATGCGCAGCGACGGGCAGTTCGTGCCGACGAGCCGGGAGGGCACCATCATCCTCCCCGGCCTCGACGGCGGCGGCGAGTGGGGCGGGGCGGCCGTCGACCCCGACACCGGCATCATGTACGTCGACGGGAACGACATGCCGTGGATCGGGGCGATGGTCGAGATACCGGCCGGGGAGCGGGGGACGCTGGCGGGAGCGGGACGCCGCGTCTACGCCCTGCACTGCCTGCAGTGCCACGGGGTGGACGGCACCGGCGACGAGCTGGGGATCTACCCGGCGGTGAACGACCTCCCGGGCCGCCTGACCCCGGACGAGGCGCGCGCCGTCATCGACGAGGGGCGGGGCTACATGCCCTCGCACGCGCATCTCTCCGAGCGCGACCGCGCCGCCCTGCTCGCGTACCTCTACGATTCCGACGAGCCCGACCCGCTGGCCGCGGGGCGCGATGCCGTTCCCGGGGAACCCGAGTGGGTTTTTGCCGGGTACCGCCGATTTCTCGACCAGGCGGGACGCCCCGCCATCAAGCCGCCGTGGGCCACCCTGAACGCCATCGATCTGAACGCCGGCGAAATTCTGTGGAAGGTGACCCTCGGCGACTGGCCGGAACTGTCCGGGGCGGGGCGGCCGCCCACCGGGGCGGAAGCCTACGGGGGGCCGCTGGTGACCGCGAGCGGGCTGATCTTCATCGGCGCCACCCGCGACGAGCGGTTCCGGGTGTTCGACACCCGCGACGGCGGGCTGCTCTGGGAAACGGGGCTGCCGGCGGCGGGCTACGCCACCCCCATCACCTACGCGGTCGACGGGAAGCAGTACGTGGTCATCGCGGCCGGCGGCGGCAAGATCGGCACCCGGTCGGGCGACGCCTACGTGGCCTTCGCGCTGCCGTGAGCGCGGGGTGCCCGCGAACCAGCGGCTCGGGGCGGCGCGCAGACGTCCGTGCATGGGTGCGCGCGCATGATGCCGGTGGCCTCGCGGCGAGTCGCTGGCGCCATACCGGAGGGAGGTTGATGCTCCGTGGCTGACGAACCCGCCTATCCGGCCCGATTGGAGGTCGACTATCCGGAAGACGGCCTGAGCCGCGCCACGACCGCGTTTCGCCTTATCCTGGCGATCCCGCTCGGTGCGATCATCGCGCTGCTGGCCGCTAACTAACGCTCTGGACTTCCCGTGGCTCAGCTATGGACTGAATCGACTGGCGAGGCCGGCCGACCCGAGGCCCAGGCGCAGTGCTTGACGAACGCGAGCTTCTCCTCGTCGATGCCGTCGGGGTCGTGCACGACCCCCCCCGAATCGGACAGCGTCACGGACCTTCGGCAGCGTAGATCGCGACGCTCGTTCCACGGCCTTGACATGATTTGCTGATAAATTTACATTGGCGGGAATGTCACGCCGCAAGACCCAGTCTGCAGCCCGTGAGACAGACCCGCTGGTCAGTCTGTCCCTGGCCGCCGACGACATCAGCGCGCTTCCCGGGCCGCTTCGCGAACGGATCGCCAAAACCGACGCGGGAATGCCGGGCGATTGGGCTCTCGTGGGAACGGCCGATGCGGAACTCGCCGAACTCGTTCGGCGAGTGCTCTCCCGTCTCCCGTCGATGGCTACCATACACCGGCAGGAGCTCACGGACCGCAACATCGAGCTGCTGATTCAGTGCATCCTTCCCGACGCGCCCCGGGCCGAGGTCCGGGCCCAACTGGAGATGGACAACGCTCGGTTGCGGGCGGACTACCTGCAGGAGACGCGAACGCTCTCCGGGGCCGAGGTCCGCGGCGCGTCGGGGCTCAACCCGAAGAACCCGAGCGAACCGGCATCGCGCTGGAAGCGGGAGCGCAGGGTCTTCGCGGTTCGGCGCGGCGGCCGGGATCTGTTCCCGGCGTTTCAGTTCGAGGATGGGCAGCCCCGACCCGTCATCAAACGGATCCTCGGCGAGGTTCCTGCTTCGGCGACCGGGTGGCAAATTGCTTTGTGGTTCGCATCGGGCAACGGCTGGCTCGACGGGGCCGAACCCCAGAACCGGCTCGCCGCGGCGGACGAGGTCGTCGAAGCGGCGCGGCGGCTCGCCGACCGGACCGAAGGCTGAGGGAGCGGTCGCACGGTGACGATCCCGAGGCCGTCACCGGCGCTTGCGCCGCCGAACATCACGGTGCGGCAGGCGGGCACGCGCCTGCATCGCGTGCACGCACCGAACCGGATCTCGAACGAGTTCAACCCGTGCCAGGGCAACCCAACACGGTTCGCCCCGACCCTGGATGTCCACGGACGGTGCGTTCCGTCACTGTATGCGGGAAGCACTTTCATCGCGGCCGCGTACGAGTCCATCTTCCATGACGTGCCCGCTTACGCGAAGCGAAAGTCCGTGCCGTTGAGCCGCGTCACGGACAGCGCCCACGGAACGATCGAGCTTCAACGCGAGGTCCGGCTCGCCAGCCTCCGCGAGCCGGACCTCGCGAGATGGAAGATTTCCCGGAACATGCTGATCGCGAGCTCGCCGAAGCTCTACCCGCAGACGGCCGCCTGGGCCAAGGCGATCCATGACCAGTTCCCCGAGGTGGACGGTCTGGTGTGGACCTCGAACCGGTGTGGCCCTGACGATGCTTCCCTGTTCTTCGGAGACCGGGTCGACGCTGCCGACATCCGCGTGGTCGCGTTCCGGGACGGCCGACGTGATTCTTCGTTCCTTGCCGACGTTCGCCGCGCCGGGCAGCGGGCCGGCATCACGATCACGATCTGAGCACCGGCCCGGCTGGCAGAATCTGTCAGGCGCCAAGGGGGAACGACATCGCGGTCTCCGGCGACATGGACCCATTCAGGCGCTGAAGCAGGTCACTGAGCGCGTGACCCGACGAGTTGACCGCGAACGCCGGGTTCTGTTGACCGACGCCGCATACGGACCTGGCTCTCGCGGGGGCGGACGGCGTGGCCGCCATGATCCCAACGCGTCCGCGGCGGCCGGCACCCGTGCCCGGGCGCCTTCCGCCTGACCGCGCTGCGAGGCAGTCGCCACAAGGTGCCGGCGCTCAGCCGGTGCCCTGCGCCTGCTGCGCCCTCTCGATCCTGGCCCAGGTGTCCCGCAGGGTGACGGTGCGGTTGATCACCAGCCGCCCGTCCGTCGAGTCGGGGTCGACGCAGCAGTAGCCCTGCCGCTCGAGCTGGTAGCGGCTGCCGGCGGGGGCGCCCCGCAGGCTCGGCTCGACCCGGCAGCCGGTCAGGGTCTCGAGCGACGCGGGGTTCAGGGCGTCCCGGTAGTCGCCCCCTTCCTCGGGGTTGATCCGCGTGAACAGGTGGTCGTAGAGCCGCACCTCGGCCTCGACGGCATGCGGCGCCGACACCCAGTGGATGGTGCCGCGGACCTTGCGGCCGTCCGGGGCGTAGCCGCCGCGCGTGTCCGGGTCGTAGGTGCAGCGCAGCTCTACCACCTCGCCGGTGGCGGGGTCCTTCACCGCCTCGCGGCAGGTGATGAAGTACGCGTACCGCAGCCGCACCTCGCGGCCGGGAGCGAGCCGGAAGTACTTCCGGGGCGGGTCTTCCCGAAAGTCGGTCCGCTCGATGTAGAGCTCGCGGGAGAACGGAACCACCCGCGACCCCATGTCGGCGTCCTCGGGGTTGTTGACCGCCTCGACCTCCTCGACCTGGCCCTCGGGATAGTTCTCGATGACCACCTTGAGTGGCCGCAGGACCCCCATCACCCGCAGCGCCCGCTGGTTGAGGTCCTGGCGGAGCGCATCCTCGAGCTGGGCGATGGACACGATGCTGTTCGCCTTGGCGATGCCGATGCGGTTGCAGAAGTCCCGGATCGCCTCGGGCGTGTAGCCGCGTCGGCGGAACCCGACGAGGGTGGGCATGCGGGGGTCGTCCCACCCCGCCACGCGGCCCTCAGACACCAGCTCCAGCAGCTTGCGCTTGCTCAGCACCGTGTAGCTGAGGTTCAGGCGCGCGAACTCGATCTGCCGCGGCCGGCACGGCACGTCGATGTTCTCGAGGAACCAGTCGTAGAGCGGCCGGTGGTCCTCGAACTCGAGGGTGCACAGCGAGTGGGTGATCCCCTCGAACGCATCGGACAGGGGATGCGTGAAGTCGTACATCGGGTAGATGCACCAAACGTCGCCGGTCCGGTAGTGGGGCACCCGGCGGATACGGTAGATGGTCGGGTCGCGCAGGTTCATGTTGGGCGACGCCATGTCGATGCGAGCCCGCAGCGTCCGCGACCCGTCCTCGAACTCGCCGGCGCGCATGCGCGCGAACAGGTCGAGGTTCTCGGCGACCGTCCGGTCCCGCCAGGGGCTGTTGCGGCCGGGCCGGTTCCACAGGCCGCGATACTCCGAGACCTCGGCCCCCTTCAGGTCGCAGACGTACGCCTTCCCCGCCTCGATCAGCTGGACCGCGCAGTCATGGAGCTGCTCGAAGTAGTCGGCCGCGTGGTAGAAGCGGTCGTCCCAGTCGAACCCGAGCCAGCGCACGTCGTCCTCGATCGCCCGGACGTACTCGACGTTCTCGGTGGTCGGGTTGGTGTCGTCCATGCGGAGGTTGCACCGCCCCCCGTGCTCGTCGGCGAGCCCGAAGTTCAGACAGATCGACTTGGCGTGCCCGATGTGCAGGTAGCCGTTCGGCTCGGGCGGGAACCGCGTGTGCACGCGGCCCGCATGCTTCCCGGCCTGCCGGTCCTCGGCCACGATCTGCCGGATGAAGTCGAGCCCGCCGGCCGTGTCCCCGCTCACGGGGGCCGTCTCTGGTCGTACGTCAGTCGTCATTGCCGTTCCATCGATATCCGCGGATTGCCGCGAGCACTCCTGCTGTTCCGGTTTTCGGATCTTGGGGCCGTCTTCTTCAGACCGTATGCTCCACACCCGGCGCGCCGCCTGCGCGACCCTGCGGTCGCGTTGCGAGTTTCGCTGGCGCAAAACTCCTACGGGCAAGCCCCTGCCCGAGGATCGCCGCCAGCGCGACCTTGCGGTCGCGTTGGGAGTTTCGCTGACGCGAAACTCCTACGGGGCAAGCCCCGGGCCCGAGACTCCGACGCCCCGACCAACCCTGCCGATCTGCACCGTTCTGCGACGCAGACTCCTCGACCCGGAACCGTCGCCTGCGGCTCCGCTTGCCCCCAACCAACCCTGCTACGACACGAGCTGCGCCAGGGCGCGGTCGATACGGGCGAGACAGGCGTCGGGGCCGAGGATGGCCAACCCTTCGAACAGGCCGAAACCGACCGCCTTGCCGGTCACCGCGACCCGGATCGCGTGGATGACCTGGCCGATGCGGATGCCCTCCGTCTCGACGAAGTCATGCAGCATCCGCTCCAGCGTCGCCGCGTCGAACGGCCGGGTCGCCTCCAGCCGGCCCCGGAACCGGCGCAGAAGCGGTGCGACCCCGTCCTTGCGCAACCGCTTGTCGAACGCCTTCCCATCGTACGCGACGTCGGCATCGGCCTGAAAGAACTCCGGATAGTCGAGCACGTCGCCGGCCACCTTGATTCGATCGCCCGCGGCCTGCACCACGTCCCGCACCCGCGCACGTTCGTCCGCCGCCGGCGGGACGGCCACGAGCCCCGCCCGCTCCAGGAAGGGGGTCGCGCGCGCCACCCGATCGTCGAGCTCCAGCGCCTGCATGCGCCGCTCCTGGAACGCGGCCAGCTTCCCCGGATCGAAGCTGGCCGCCGCCCGGTTGATGCGCTCGAGCGAGAAATGGGTCACCATCTCGCCGCGGGTGAACTGCTCGGTGCGGTCGTCGAGCGACCAGCCCAGCAGGAGCAGGTAGTTGAGCAGCGCGTCGGGCTCGTAGCCGACCGCGCGATAGAAGTCGACGACGACCGGATTGAACGTCTCGGGCGACACCGCGAGCCGCGACCGCTCCGCGACGGCCAGGCCCCGGTCGTAGATCGCCTTGAACTCGTGGTGCCGCAGGTACCGGTCGAGCTTGCGCTTGCTGAGCTTCTCCGCCCCCCCGGGCGCCGCCACGTACGGCACGTGCGCGAAGGCCGGCGGCTCGTAGCCGAGCGCGGTCGTGATGAACAATTGCCGCGGCGTGTTCGACAGGTGCTCGACGGCGCGGATGACGTGGGTAATCGCGAAGTCGTGGTCGTCGACGGCGCTCGCCAAGTGATAGAGACAGGTCCCGTCGGCGCGTTGGACGACGTGGTCCTGCTCGAGACCCCACTCGAACTCGACGTCGCCCCGCACCAGGTCCCGGAACGCGCACACCCCCTCGCGGGGCATCTTGAGCCGCACGCTGGCCCGCCGCCCCTCGGCTTCGAAGCGGGCCGCCGCCGCGTCGGTCTCCGCCATCCATCGCCGGCTGTAGAGAAACCGGCGTTTCTCGCGCTGGGCCGCCTCGCGCTCCGCCTGGATCTCCTCGCCGGTGGCATAGTCGCGATAGGCGGCGCCGGCCGCCAGCAACTGCTCGACGGCGGCCGCGTACCGGTCGCCCCGCTGCGACTGGTAGTACGGCGCGCAGGGCCCGCCGACCTCCGGTCCCTCGTCCCAGTCCAGCCCCAGCCACCGGAACCCGTCGAGAATGGGGCCGAGGGCCGCCGCGACGTTGCGCTCGGCGTCGGTATCGTCGACCCGCAGCAGGAACTGCCCGCCGTGGCGCCGGGCGAACAGCCAGTTGAACAGGGCGGTCCGCACGCCGCCGATGTGCAGGTAGCCGGTGGGACTCGGGGCGAAGCGGGTACGAACGCTCATCGGTCGACGATTATAGTGACTTGACGCAGGCGAAGCGGCAGCGCTCGCTTCCGAGCCGCCAATTCACGCGCCGTCGAACGGAGCCGGAGCGTTCCGCAGCCCGCCCGGCCCCTCTGCCGTGCGGGGGCGCCATCCAGCGTCACGACCCGGCGGGGCCTCAATCCGGCGGCTGTCTCGAGCCGGCGGCTATAATGGTCCTACCTTGCGGTCCGCGTCGGGAGTTTCGCTGGCGCGAACTTCTGCGGTGCACGCCCCGAAGAGGAGACGATGATGCATTGGCTACTGGCCACCGCCCTTCTCGCGACGTTCGCGCAGCCGGCTGCGCGCGAACCGGGTCTGTACAACGCCACGATCGAGGTCGACGAGGTGGGCACGGTCACCTATGGCCTCTGGGTCCCGCAGGACTACGACGCCAGCCAGCCCGGCCCGCTGGTCCTCGCCCTGCACCCGGGCGGGTCGCCGGGCCCCGGGTACGGCATGCAGTTTCTCCGCGGCATCGTCGGGCCGGCGCTGCAGGAGTGGGGCGCCATCATCGTCTCGCCGGACGCCCCGGGCCGGCGCTGGGACAACGACACCAGCGAACGCGGCGTCCTGGCCCTGATCGACGACGTGCGGGCACGCTACGCCATCGACCCCGCCCGCATCCTCGTCACCGGATTCAGCATGGGCGGACGCGGCACCTGGTACATGGCCTCGCGCCATCCGGATCTGTTCACGGCGGCGATTCCCATGGCGGCGCGGTCCGACCCCGACGACGCGGGGCGGGTCGGGGGCATGCCGGTGTTCATCATCCACGCCCGCAACGACGAGGTCGTGCCGTTCGAACCGGCCGAGCAGCTCGCGCAGGAGATGGACGCCCAGGGACAGACGGTGTCGTTCCTTCCCCTCGAAGGGGTCGGTCACTTCCAGATGGGGGTCGCGCCGCTGCGCACCGCCGGCGACTGGGTTCAGCTACGCTGGGCGGAACGCCAGGAGCCTGCGCCGTAGAACGGGGCAGATTCCCGGAGGATTGGTTGGGCGGGAAGCGGCGCCGCAAGGCGGCGATTTCCTCCGGCCCGGCTTCACTACGCGTTCGACGACCGTGAACGGTCGGAAAGGTCACGAAACAGATATGCAGTATCGGCGGCTCGCGAACACGGGTATCTACGTCTCCGAGTTGTGTTTCGGCGCGATGACCTTCGGCGGCGCCGGCCTGTTCCAGGCGATCGGCGCGCTGGGGCAGGCCGAGGCGAATGTCCTGGTGCACCGGGCGCTCGACGCCGGCGTCAACTTCTTCGACACCGCCAACGTGTACTCGGCCGGCCAGTCGGAAGAGATGCTCGGCGCCGCCCTGGGTCCGCGACGGCAGGACGTCATCGTGGCGACGAAGGTGCGCGGGCGGATGGGGAACGGTCCGAACGAGATCGGGCTGTCGCGCGTGCACGTCATGAACCAGTGCGAGGCCAGCCTGCGCCGCCTCGGCACCGACTACATCGACCTGTATCAGATCCATGGTCCCGACCCCGTCACCGACATCCGGGAGACGCTCGAAGCGCTGAACGACCTCGTGCGGGCGGGCAAGGTGCGCTACATCGGGTGCTCGAATCTCGGCGCCTGGCAGCTCATGAAGGCCCTCGGCCTCTCGCGGCGGCGCGGGCTCGCAGAGTTCGTCAGCACCCAGTCCTACTACTCCATCGCCGGCCGGGAGCTCGAGCGCGAGATGATCCCGCTCGTGCAGGACCAGCATCTGGCGGTGCTCCCGTGGAGTCCGCTGGCCGGCGGGTTCCTGTCGGGCAAGTTCACGCGGGACGGCGAGGCCGATCCCGATGCGCGGCGCGTATCGTTCGACTTCCCGCCGGTCGACAAGGCGCGGGGCTACGACATCATCGACGTCATGCGCGACGTGGCCGGCGCGCACGACGCCTCGGTGGCCCAGGTCGCCCTCGCTTGGCTCCTCCGCCAGCCTGGTGTCACCAGCGTGATCATCGGGGCCAAGCGGCTCGATCAGCTGAACGACAATCTGGGCTCGGTCGACCTGACCCTCACCCCCGGCGACCTCGACCGGCTGAACGCGGTCAGCGCGTTGCCGGTGGAGTATCCGGCGTGGATGGCAATGATGCAGACCGACCGTGAACCCGGCACCTCGCGCGACTGGAGCCGGTTCACCCGGACGTGACCCGCACGCGGATGCCGCCGGAGGGGAGCTCCGGCCACCGTGATGAATCGAACCTCCCGCCGATACGTAGTACAAGGCGACACTGGACCGTGCGCTCGCCGGTCGGAGCCGCCGGCGCGGCCCCCGAGGGGGGCTCGAACCGTCCTCGCTCACATCGCCGTCAGCGCCGGGACCGGCCGGTCCCGGCGGCGCCGCGGTAATTCGGGTGCACAGAAGGAGAACTCGGCATGAACGACAACTTTCGCGTCGTCGACGCAGACAGGTTCAAGGTGCCCAAACTCCCGTGGCGGAGACTGGGCGCCGGATTCCTGACCCTCGCCGTCCTCGTCACCGCGGCCGGAACGGCCTATCAGATCGAGCCGGAGGAAGTCGGGGTCGTGCTGCGGTTGGGAAGGTACGTCCGCACCACCAATCCGGGCCTGCACTTCAAGATTCCGTACATCGAGCAGATGCAGCGGGTGCCGGTTCAGCGGCAGTTGAAGCAGGAGTTCGGATTCCGCACCACCGCGGCCGGCATCCGCACCGAGTTCGGCGGCCCACAGCAACAGCTCGCCGACGAATCGGTGATGCTGACCGGCGATCTGAATGTGGCGGTCGTGGAGTGGATTGTCCAGTACCGCGTGGACGACCCCTACGAGTACCTGTTCAAGGTGCGCAATCTCGAAGACACGTTCCGCGCGATGAACGAAGCGGTCATGCGGGAGACCGTGGGCGATCGGACGGTCACCGAGGTCGTCACCGTGGGCCGGCAGGAGATCGAGACCACGGTCGAAGCGCGTCTGCAGGCGCTGACCGAGCAGTATCAGATGGGAATCACCATCGACCAGGTGGTCCTGCAGGACGTCAATCCGCCGGACCCCGTCAAGCCGTCCTGGGACGAGGTCAGTCAGGCGCAACAGCAGCGTGACCGGCTGATCAACGAGGCGCTGGCCGAGTACAACGCGGTCATTCCGCGAGCCCGGGGTGAAGCGGAGCAGACCATCCTGCGGGCCGAAGGATATGCGCTCGACCGGGTGAACCGGGCGGGCGGAGAAGCCAGCCGGTTCGCCGCCATCGAGGCGGCATACCGGGCGTCGCCCAACGTGACCCGGCAGCGAATGTATCTGGAAACGATGCAACGCATTCTGCCGGCGGTCGGACGCAAGGTGTTCGTGGCCGAAGGCACCACCGGGGTGCTGCCGTTGCTGTCGCTGGACAGCGGCGCGCGCGCGGCCACCGCGCCCCTGCTCGGCTCCGCGACGCGGACGGGAGGTGGACAATGAGACGCGTGCAACCGACGCTCGTGGTGGTGTTACTGGCCGGCCTGTTCCTGGCGGGCAGCTCCGCCTATATCGTCAGCGAGTTCAACCAGGCGGTCATCACCCAGTTCGGCGAGCCGGTCGGGGATCCGATCACCGAACCGGGGCTCCACTTCAAGATCCCGTTCATCCAGACCGCCAACATGTTCGAGAAACGGTTCCTGGAATGGGACGGGTTCCCCAACCAGGTCCCGACCCGGGACCGGCGGTTCATCTGGGTGGACACCTACGCGCGGTGGCGCATCACCGATCCGCTGCTGTTCTTCCAGCGCCTGCGTGACGAACGGGGAGCGCAGTCGCGGCTCGACGACATTCTCGACGGCGAGACGCGCAACGCGGTCGCGCGGCACGACCTGATCGAGATCGTCCGCACCAGCAATCGCGACCCCGTGGACACGACCGCCACCGGGCTCGAGGAGCCGGAAACGCTCGCTCCGATCGTGTCCGGCCGCGAACAGATCACCCACGAGATTCTCAATGCGGCGGCCGCCGCGGTCGGAGATCTCGGCATCGAACTGCTCGACCTGCAGTTCAAGCGGATCAACTACATCGCCGACGTCCAGCAGGACGTCTTCGCCCGGATGATCGCCGAGCGCCAGCGTATCGCCTCGGAGTTCCGCTCGGAGGGCCAGGGCGAGTCGGCCCGCATCCAGGGTGAGCGCGAACGGGATCTGGCGCGAATTCAGTCGGAGGCGTTCCGCACCGCGGAGGAGATTCGCGGGACCGCCGACGCCGAGGCGATCGACATCTACTCCGACGCCTACGGCCGGGATGCCGCGTTCTACGCGTTCACCAAATCGCTCGAGACCTACGAGCGCACGATGGACCCCGGCACGTTCCTGATTCTGGGAACGGACAGCGAGCTGCTGCGTTTCCTCGAGACGCCGCGGTAGCGCGACCTGCGGTCGCGTCGGGAGTTTCGCTGACGCGAAACTCCTACGGCGCAAAGCACCTGCGCGACCTGCGGTCGCGTCGGGAGTCTCGCTGACGCGAGACTCCTACGGCGCAAAGCACCTGAGAGTCTGGCCGGAGGCGCCCGCGTGCCGCCTCCGGCCGCGGCCGCGCCGCGACGAGCCCCGGGGGGGGTGAGCACCTGCCCCGCACAGACCCGAGCACGCCGATGCGGTTGCATCCGGCGGCGGGAAGGCCCCACCATACGGCATGCTCGAACTCGCCATCGTCGTCGGCATCGTGGTGCTGACCTCGGCCGCCTGCTCGTTGTTCGAGGCGGTGCTGTACTCGGTGCCGCTCGCGCATATCGACACGCTGGAACGCGCCGGCCAGCCCGCCGGATCGGTGCTCCGGCAGCTTCGGTCCAACGTCGACCGGCCGATCGCAGCCATCCTTTCCCTGAACACCGTCGCCAACACCGGAGGCGCCGCGCTCGCCGGGGCCATCGCCTCGAACGTCCTGGAATCGGTGTGGATCGGCTACTTTTCGGCCGCCTTCACTCTGGCCATTCTCGTCCTGTCGGAGATCATTCCCAAGACCGCGGGGGTCGTCTACGCGCGGCAGCTCGCCGGTCCCATCGCCGCCCCCCTGCAGGTGCTGGTGGTCGCGTTCGCGCCGATCATCTGGCTCAGCCTCCACGTGACCCGGCTGGTGGCCGCGGGCAAGGCGGCCGACCGGGTCTCGGACGAAGAGCTGCTGATGATGGTCCGGCGGGGGCTGAGCTCGGGCGACCTGAAACCGCACGAAGCCGACGTCATCAGCAACGTCCTGGCCCTCGAGGCGAAGACCGCGGGCGAGATCATGACCCCGCGGACGGTGCTCTTCACCCTGCCCACCACAACCGGGGTCGCCGAGGCCGCCGCCGACGAGCAGCTGCTGCGCCACAGCCGCGTGCCGCTCTTCGACGAAGACCCGGACGACATCGTGGGGATCGTCCACCGGCGCGACATCCTGCGCGCCGCCGCGAAGGACGAGTTCGACACCACCCTCGACCAGCTGATGCACAAGGTCCTCTTCGTCGTCGAGACGGCCAAGCTGGACCACCTGCTTCGCGGCTTCCTCGAACGGCGGCAGCACCTGATGGTCGTCACCGACGAGTTCGGGAGCGTCAGCGGCATCGTGACCCTCGAAGACGTCCTCGAGGAGATTCTGGGTCGGGAGATCGTGGACGAGTTCGACCACGTCGCCGACCTCCGCGCGTTCGCCCGCCAGCAGCGGGGCACCCGACCGACGTCCGCACCGCCGGCACCACCGGCCTAGACCAGGAGCCCCGCTGCATTCGACCGCGATGATTCCCGCGCCTCACCGGTCTCGGGGCGACGCGATCCACCACGGGCTCCCGAGGAATCGACCATGCCTGATGCAGTGGCCGTCGACGGCCTGACCTTCAGTTACGGGATGGGCCGGGTCCTGCACGAGATCTCGTTCACGCTGCGGAGCGGCGAGGTCGTCGGATTGCTGGGACCGAACGGCGCGGGGAAGAGCACCACCATCAAGATCCTGACCGGCGTGCTCCCGCCGGGCGGCGGATCGGTGCAGGTCGCCGGGCACGCCATGCCCGAAGAAGCCGTCGAGGCCAAGAAACGCATCGGCTACGTGCCGGAGGCGGCGGCGCTCTTCGAGAGCCTGACCGGACAGGAGTTCCTGGAGCTCATGGGCCGCCTGCAGGACGTGCCGGAAGAGCGCCTGCAGTTTCGAATCGGCCGATTCCTCGAGCAGTTCGGTCTGACCGACGACCGGCTCCGTCCCCTGGACGGATACTCGAAGGGCATGCGCCAGAAGGTGCTGCTGAGCGCGGCCCTCCTCCACAATCCCGACGTGGTGCTGCTCGACGAGCCTCTCTCGGGCCTCGACGTCAACGCCGGGCTCATGGTCCGCGACCTCGTCGCGGCCCTGGCGGCGGAGGGGAAGACCATTCTCTACAGCTCGCACGTGCTCGACGTGGTCGAGCGCGTCTGCGACCGCGCCCTGATCATCCACGAGGGCCGTCTCATCGCGGACGGCTCGCTCGAAGCATTGAAGGCGTCTACCGAGCGGGGCAGTCTGGAAGACGTCTTCCGGCAGCTCACCCGGACCGAGGGAACGGTGAGCGGCGTCTCCCGCATCGTCGAGGCCCTCCGGTCATGAGCGGCCTTCGTTCCCTCGGCCGGCGGTTGCTTCACGGCCCGGCGTTCACCGGCGTGCTCGAGCGCTGCGGCATCGACGTCCGCCGCTTCTGGCTCCTCGTCGACCTTTTCGAGACGCTCGGCGCCCGGCAGGAAGTGGTCGGGATGGGCAACGACTACTCCATGCGCGGCTTGATGAACATCTGGTTCATCCTGTCGGCCCTCGGCAGCGTCGTGGCCGCCGCCGTCGGCGCCGCCCCGGGCGTCTATCTCGCCGTTTTCCTGGGGCTCACCGTCTTTCAGCTCGGCGTCCTCCTGCTCCCCGAGATCGCGGAGAGCCTGGTGAATCCTGTCGACGGCCTGATTCTCGCCCACCAGCCGGTGGACGGCGCCACCTGGTCGGTCGCCAAGCTGGCCCATCTGACGAAGATCGTCGCCTATACGGTGACGGGGTTGAACGCGGTGCCGGCCCTCGTCGGCCTGACCCTCCTGCACGGCGACGCGGCTCTGCGCCTCGTCTACCCTCCCCTCCACTTTCTCGTCGCGCTGGGGGTCGGGCTCGTCTTCGCCCTGCTCTGCTGCAGCGCGTTCGGGTGGCTTGTTCGCATCGTGCCGATCCGGCGCCTCAAGGCGGCCGCGGCCATGGTGCAGATCCTCCCGATGCTGGCGATCTTCGGGTTCAATGCCCGGGATCTGCTCCGGGAGACGGTCGCGGGCTGGACGGCCGGGATAGAGGTGCCGGCGAGCTGGCTCGCCGCCGTCGAGACGGTGCCGGGGGGGCTCGCGACGGTACTCGGCGCCGCGAGCGTGGTCTTCGCGACGGTCGCGGTCATCTTCGGCCTGCGCGCGTTCTCGCGGGATCACCTGATTCGGGTCGCGGGCCTGATGAGCGCCGGCGGGGGGAGGCGGCGAACGCGGTGGCGGTGGGCGAATCCCGGTCCGTGGGTGGCGGGACTGGCCGGCGGTCAGGCCGGACGCGCCGGCTTCGAGTACCTGCGCGCGGTGATGGTCCGCGATTGGCAGTTCCGGCGCAACATGGCCCTGAACCTGCCCGGACCGATCGTGGGCTTCATCGCCTTGCTGATCGCCGGGCGGGACGTGTCCCCGTTCGATCCGGACTTCGCTTTCGCGCACTTCCTGCCCCACCTGTTCGGGATGACCCTGATATTCGTCTGTCTGTTCCTGGCGTACGGCAACGACCACAAGGGCATCTGGTGCTTCGCCATCGCCCCGGACTCGGCCAGCGGTCCGTTTGCGCGGGGAGTCCATGCCGCGCTCTGGTTCCTGCTGATCGGGGCGCCGCACGCCGGCTGGCTGCTCCTGCTGGCGTGGTCGTGGGGCGTCCAGGATGCGGTCCTGTTCGCCGCCTTCAGCACGGCGGTCGCCTCCCTGTACCTGGGGACGGGGCTGAGACTGATCGACGGCGTCCCGTTCGGCAAGCAGACGCCGCCGACCCGCAGCGCCAAGCTGATGGTCCTGATGGTCGCCTACCTCCTGGGGATCGCCATCGCAATCGGAATCCAGTACGTGCTCTTCCGTTCGACCGCGGCGGTCGCCGTCGTGACACTGCTCGTCGGGCTGGGAACGTATTTCCTGACACGGCTGACCCTGACCGACTTCGCCGGCCGCATTCTGGCCAGTCTCCATCCCGCGGCGCCGGGATCGATGTTCCGCGCCATTCAGGACGACGCCGCGTAGAGAAAGGAGCGGGGCTCGGTGTCCTCGACACAGGTCACTGACCTGCCGGGAGGGCGACACGCCGGCCGCGGGCAATCCGAAGAACCGGGCTCACCGGCGGCGACTTCGCTGGAACACGCTCTGCAATCACGGCTACCGTGGGACAATCGAGAACGACACGCCGGCCGCGAGCAATCCCGGGAACCGGGCTCACCGGCGGCGACTTCGCTGGAACACGCTTTGCAACCACAGCTACCGTCGGCAATCGAAGGAGGATAACCGGTGACTGTGTCCAAGAGACTTGCATCCTGGCCAGGCGTGATCGGCGCCTTGACCCTGCTCGCTTCGTCAGCGGCGGCCGGCCCACAACGGACGGCCGGCCCACAACGGCCAGCCGGCGCACAGGCGGCGGCCGGCCCACAACGGACGGCCGGTGCACAGCTGGCGGCCGGCGCACAGGCAGCCGGCACACAGCGGGCAGCCGGCGCACAGCGGGCAGCCGGCGCGCAGCGGGCGGCCGGCGCGCAGCGGGCGGCCGGCGCGCAGCGGGCGGCCGGCGCGCAGCGGGCGGCCGGCGCACGGCGGGCGGGCGGCCCTCAGCGGGCAGCCGGCGCTCAGGAGAGGCGGGCGGTGAGCCGCGCGCGCCCGGTGCGCCCGGTGCTGCAGACCCGCGCCTGGTACGGTCCCGGGTACGGGTACTACAGCCCGTTCTACCATCCGACGTACCACTACGCCGCCCAATGGGGTCCGTACGGGTTCGGCGGGTTGGGGCCCTATTCGTACTACGGCGGCTACTACTACCGCGAACGCGGCTCCGTCCGACTGCAGGTGAAGCCGGTGGAGACCGAGGTCTACGTGGACGGGTACTACGCGGGAGTCGTCGACAGCTACGACGGGCTCTTCCAGCGGTTGAGCCTGCCGCCGGGGCAGCACGACATCGACCTGCGCCTCGAGGGATACCGGAGCATACAGGAGCACGTGTACCTGGGAATCGGGCAGAGCTATCGCATCGAGCACGAAATGGAGCCCCTCGGCCCCGGCGAGACCACGCCGCCGCCGCCCACGCCGCCGGCCGAGCCGGATGTCGAGCCGCCTCCCGCGCCGGCACCGTTCTCCCGGCCCTTTACGGACCGCACGGCGCCGCCCCGCGAAGCCGTCGCCGGGTTCGGCCGGCTCCTGGTGCGGGTGCAGCCGACCGACGCGATGATCTTCGTCGACGGCGAGGAGTGGCAGACCCCGGACGGGTCGCGCCTGGAGCTCGAGCTCGGGGCCGGACGGCACCGCATCGAGGTCCACCGCGAGGGTCACGAGGGTTACGTCACCGACGTCTCGGTGCGAGCCGGCGAGACGACGGCGGTGAACATCAGCCTGCCGAGAAACCGGCCGGAGCCCGTGGACGATCCCGAGCCGAACCCCGGGACATGACGCAGCGGCGACGCGGCGACCCCGGTTGCCGAGCCGGCTATACTGCACGGGGAATCGACTATATCGATTCCCCGTGCACACCGGCGACCAAGACCGGTGGCGCGTCTCGATCCACCCGGTGATGGTCGAACGAGCTACCCGGCGATCGTCGACCGGGCCGCTATCAGGCGATCGTCGACCGAGCCGCTATCAGGCGATCGTCGACCGAGCCGGCGGAACCAGGAAGCAATGAGCGGCGGGGCGATCGCGCCCATGCCCGGTGAACCAGGACAGGCGCGTGGCTACCGTAAAGGCATCGCTGAGGCACGGCACCGCTGTCGACATCCGCGCCGGCCGCTTTCTGTGGCGCAGCGACGAGCCGAAGCCGGCGGGGGGGACCGACTCGGGTCCCACCCCGTACGAGTTCCTTCTGGGGAGCCTCGCCGCCTGCACCGCGATGACCCTGCGGCTGTATGCCAACCGCAGGCAGATACCCCTGACCGGGGTCGAGGTGACCCTGGAGTTCGATCGCGTGCACGCGGACGACTGCGTCGACTGTGACGAGCGGGGCGACGGCCTGATCGAACGCGTGCGCAGCGACGTCGCCATCTACGGCGAGCTCACCCCGGCTCAGCGGGCACGGCTCACCCAGGCGGCGCAACGGTGCCCGGTGCACAAGACCCTGGCGCACGGCGTGCGCATCGACGACGCGGTGTCGTTCGTCGACCCCGCGGAGTGATCGCGCCCCGGTCCGCCCGCACCTGACGGAAGTCGATCGGATCCCGCTGGTGGTGTGTCACCCCAACAAGCCTGGCGTTCCAACCCCGACGCGGTGCTCCCCCAACGGTCTTCGATGAACCGTTCGGCGGTCTGTCAGGCTACCGGCACGTCGCGTGGAGTCGTTCTTGGGACGCCGCAGGAATCACGCCCGCGTCGCCCCGGGTGCGACCGGTTCAGCACGCTGCGTGGCGGAAGCGCTCACCACGTCTCCCGCTCGAACCGCACCTGACGGCGTTTCGCCGTCGATTCGATGTCGGCGACCGAGGCGGGATTGCCGCAGGCGAGCAGCACCGTGTCGCCGGCGGCGACCCGGGCGCCGAGCTCGGCCGCGTTCACGTGGGCGGGAAGCACGGGACGAACCAGCCGTTCGAGGGCCAGGGCGGCCGCCACCTTGGTGATGTCGCTGGTCGCGCGGGTCTGCTTCTCTTCCTCCGCGGTGGGCAGGCCGTAGACGTGGCGAACGACGTTGCTGGCCCGTCCCCGGCCGATGCGGGGGTCGCTGGCGGCGGCTCGCGCGGGGTCTGCCCCTTGCGCGGGCCGGCTGACCGTCGGCACGTAAAGGAAATCGAACCGGCCGGACGCCTCGATCTCGAAGAGCGCGGAGTGGTAGGCCAACTCGGCCTCGGTCCGGGCCGCGTGAATCAGCGTATAGCGCCGGCCGTCGCCGCCGTCATCCCGCGCCCGGAGCTCCCTGACCATCGAGACGAACGGCGCCACGCCGGTGCCGGTGCCGACCATCAGGACGCTCGCGGCGTCTCCCGCCCGCGCGGACAGCGTGAAGCTGCCGGTGATGCGGTCCTGATACGTGACCTCGCTGCCGGTCTCCTCGTTCGTCCCGAACAGCACCTCGCTCAGACGCCCCGACAGCCCGTGGACACCGTGCTCGAGCCCCACGAGAAACTCGAGCCAGCCATGCTCGGCGGTGACGCCGGGGGCGGAGGCAATCGAATAGGGTTGGGTGACGGGACCGACGGTCTGCCGCCCCCAGGGGTCGTGCTCCGGCTCGCAGATCGGTTTGCCGTCGGGGCCGACACCGCACTTCCGGGTCAGCTTGCAGTCGTCCCGGCGCAACGAGATGGCCTGTCCCGCCTCGTAGCCGGGGAACCGGTGGCCGCTCTCCGGCGCCAGCCGGAACCGCATCAGCGTCTCCGAGACGATTTCCTTGTGCACGACCGTGCCGGTTCTCAGCCCGGTCATCGGTTCTCCATGGAAAGCCGCAAGCTCCTTAAGGACAGCGATCGACACAAGGTCGCCAACTGCACCCAGGCGCAGCCCCGTTTCTGCGGCTTGGCGCGCCTGGCACAAGGCAAGGTAATTTCTATCAGCGTCCTCAGTTGGCGGCGAGCGACCGCAACAGATCGACGGTACTCTGCTTCGGGGTGGCCCACGCGATGCCGAGACGCCGCGACCCCGCGGTCGCGAGGTCGAGGGGTGTCTGCCCGTCGGCATTCGTGACGTCGAGGTCGGCGCCGTACGCCACGAGCAGCTCGATGACCGAATCGTAGCCACGCGCGGCGGCCGCGTGCAGCGCGGTGTCGCCGAGGGCGTTGGCGGTGTCGACGGAAGCCCCGAGGGTCAGCGCGAGCCGGGCCGCCTCGAGAATCACCGCCTCGCGCTCGACCGGGTCGGGCTCGCGCCGCGTGCTCCGGACCGGCGCGCTCTCGGCAATGCGGTCCAGCCGGTCGACCGCCACCATCGGATTGCGTCCGCCAAGGCCGACCGCCGCCATCAGCGCGGTCGTGTCGCCCTCGCGCACCTGCGTCCGTTCATCCCGCACCGAGAGCGAGCCGGGCCAGTACGTCGGGCGGTGGACCGCCCGCGGATTGGCGCCGCGCTCGGCCAGCATGTGCATGATGCCGGGCGCACCGAAGCGCGCGGCCAGCCAGAACGGCGTCGCGCCGACGTAAGAGGGGTGCAGATAGAAGTCGACCGCGTCACGCCGAACCGGGGTTGAGGTCATGACCGTCGCGTCCGGATCCGCGCCGTGGTCGAGCAGCGCCCGCACCAGCGCCGCGTCCTGGTGCAGGATCGCCGCGTGGAGCGCCGTATAGCCGGCGCCGGCCGCGTCCGGATCGGCGCCCTGCTCCAGCAGGAACGCCGCGACGTCGCCGTGCCCGCTGTGCGCCGCGACGACGGTCGCGCTGGTGCCGTAGGGCGAGGCGTCGTTCACGTCGGCCCCGGCCGCGACCAGCCGCGTCGCCGACGCGAGGTCGCCGACCCGCGCCGCGAACAACAGCGCCGTATAGCCGCCCTGCGGAATCTCCGCGACGTACTCCGGATTCCACGGCTCGGGGGTCGTCTTGACCACCTCGGTCCAGACGTCCGAACGGGCGTCGACGGCCGCGCCATGGGCGAGCAGCGCCTCTGCGACGTGCGGATGGCGCTGTGCGACCGCCCACATCAGCGCCGTCTGGCTCCGCGCCCCCGTCGCATCGACGTCCGCGCCGGAATCGAGGAGCAGACCGGCGACGCCCGCCGCGCCCACGCGCGCGGCGGTCATCAGCGGCGTCTCGCCCGACAGCAGCGGCACGTTCGGGTCGGCTCCCGCATCGAGCAGACGCCGAACCATCGGCGCCCGGCCGTTCTCGGACGCCGTCCACAGCGCCGTCACCCCGAGGTCGTTGGCGGCGTTCACGTCCGCACCGGCGCCGATCAGCAGACCGGCGACGTCCACGTCATCCCAGTAGGCGGCCCAATGCAGCGCCGTGGCGCCGTCTCCCTGGCGGGCCGTGACGTCGGCGCCCTGCTCGACCAGCGTACGCACCACGCCCCAGTCGGCGTGTCGGGCCGCATCGGCCAGCGGCTGGTCTTCGGCAAACGCACCGGCCGCGAGGCCCGTGATCACCCACCCCAGCATCGCGCCACGGAGCGCGAGCCGCCATCGACCACGATATCCGTTGCTCATCGCTTCACCCATCTCCAAGAAGACCCGCCAAGCCGACGACAGCCCCGAGAAGCGCCACCGCCAAGCAAAGCGACCGTGGGCTGCCAGCCGCCGCGCCGGAGGCCTCATCGCAACGGCCGACCTTCACCTACCTGAGAACCGCTTCATGCTCACACCTCCGACAGCGTGTCGATCGGCAGCCGCGTCATGCTGTCGCCCAGCCGGTCCAGCGGCATGTCGAGCTTGTCCATCAGGGTCATCAGAAGGTCGGCGTTCGACGTGTCCGCCGAATAGCGCAGGTGGCGGCCGCCCCTGAGCTTGCCGGCGCCCCCGCCGACGAGGAGCAGCGGCAGGTTGGCGCCGAGGTGCCGGGTGCTGTTCGAGATGCCGGCGCCGTAGAGGATGGTCATGTTGTCGAGGAGCGATCCATCGGCGTCCTCGGCCGCGCGGAGGCGCGCCAGATAGTCGGACGTCAGCTTGACGTGGTAGGTGTTGATCTTCGACATCAGCGCGATTCGCTCCGGATCGTCCTCGTGATGCGACAGCGGATGGTGCGCGTCGGGCACCCCGATCTGGGGATAGGCGCGGGTGCTCTGCTCGCGGCCCATCATGAACGTCACGACGCGGGTCAGATCGGACTGGAGGGCCAGGAACTGCAGGTCGAACATCAGTCCGAGATGGTCCTCGAAGACCCGCGGCGGGGCCGACGGCTGCTCGGTGAACGACGGCTCGACGTCGCGCTGCTGCTCGGCAATCTCGATGCGGCGCTCGACGTCCCGGACCGCCTCGGTGTACTCGTCCAGCTTGACCCGGTCTCGCGGCCCCACCGCGACCCTCAGGTCGGCCAGCTTGCCGGTGACCGAGTCGAGGATGCTCTGCTTCTGCTGCCGCCGCGCCCGCCGGACCGCGGGGTCGGCCGACCCGCTGTCGCCGAACAGCCGCTCGAACACCGCGCGCGGGTTGTTCTCCATCGGCAGCGGCATCGTCGGCGTGCGCCACGAGATGGTCTGCGTATAGGCGCAGCTGAGGCCGGCCGTGCACTGGCCGGCGTTGGCGAACTTGTCCATCGACACCTCGAGCGAGCCGAGCTGCGTCGTCTTGCCGAGCTCCCGCGCGAGGATCTGGTCCATCGAGGTGCTGGCCAGCACGTCGGTCTCGTTCTGCCCGCCGCGCGGCGTCCCGGTCAGGAACGACGCCGACGCGCCCGCGTGCACGTAGGCCCACGACGCGCGCAGCCCCGAGATGACGAGCAGCTGGTCCCGGAACGGTGCGAGCGGCTCGAGGATCGGCGTCAACTCGAAGTCGCGGCCTTCGCTCTCGGGCGTCCAATACTGCATCGCCATGCCGTTGGGCGCGTAGATCGCCTGGAAGCGGTGGATCGGCTTCGCTTCGGTCCTCGCCAGCGCGGTGAGCGCGGGAGACATCGCATCGAGGAACGGAAGGCCCAACGTCACGCCGAGGCCCCGCAACACGGTCCGGCGCGGCAGCGATTTCCTGCTGATGGTCATGGTGTCGTTCTCCTCATCCCTGCGATCCGATAGCCGACCAATCCAACTCGTTCCGGCTGGCGCCGATGCGCGCCGCTCGTTCCCGTCGCGCGGCCCCGCCTCAATCCGTCGCCGCCGCCGCGTTGCGCATCAGGAACGCCGGGCTCTTCGCGATCCCGGCGACGAGCGCCGACCAGCTGTAGCCGTCGTCCGCGGCGCCGCGGACGACGGCGCGCACGGTCGGTCGATCGTAGTGCTCCAGGCTGCGGCCGAGGGCATAGGACAGCAGCTTCTCGGTCACCGTGCCGGCGAACTGCTCGGGCCGCTCGAGCAGCCACGCCCGCAGGCCGGCCATGCCTTCCACCGCCCGTCCGCTCGGCAGCGTCGCCGCCGCGTCGATGGGGTTGCCGAACTCGTCCGCCGTCCGCCACGCACCGAGGCCGTCGTACTGCTCCAGCGCGAAGCCGGGCGGGTCTATCGAGGCATGGCACGTGGCGCAGGCGGGGGCCTGCCGGTGGCGCTCGAGCCGCTCGCGGACCGAGGCGGTTCGCCCGCCGTCGCCCGGCTCGGGCAGCGCCGGCACGTCGGCCGGCGGCGACGGGGGCGGGGCGCCGAGAATCGTGTCGAGCAGCCATTTGCCGCGCAGCACCGGCGACGTGCGGGTCGGATACGACGTCAGCGCCAGCAGTCCGCCATGCCCGAGCAGGCCGCCGCGCTGCGTCAGGTCGGGCAGCACGACACGCCGGAACCGGCTGCCGTAGACGCCGGGGATGCCGTAGTGCCGCGCCAGCCGCTCGTTGACGAACGTGTAGTCGGCGTCGAGCAGGTCGAGCACGCTGCGGTCCTCGCGCAGGGTGCTGGCGAGAAACAGCGTCGTCTCGTGCCGGAACGCCTCGACCAGGTTGTCGTCGAAGTCGGGAAACGGCACCGGGTCGCCCTTGACGTCCTCCAGGTTGCGCACGTGCAGCCACTGCATGG
This sequence comes from Vicinamibacterales bacterium, assembly GCA_965206705.1. Taxonomy (GTDB): domain Bacteria; phylum Acidobacteriota; class Vicinamibacteria; order Vicinamibacterales; family UBA8438; genus JAJEEA01. Next base: position 2,340,692 of record CBDBKJ010000006.1, read on the forward strand.
CGAAGTCGTCGACGAGCGTGCCGGCGCGCGGGTCGGCCAGCATGCGCCGGACCTGCGCCTCCAGCTCTGCCTGATCGGTCAGCGCGCCCCGCTCTGCCGCGTCGAGCAGCGGCCCGTCGGGAATGCTGCCCCAGAGGAAGAACGAGAGGCGCGAGGCCACCTCGACGCCGCTCAGGCGGTACGGCTGCCCGGGGGCCGCGCCGGCCGGATCGCGCTCGATGCGCAGCAGGAAGTCCGGGTCGACCAGCATCCGCTCCAGCGCGAGCTGAATGCCGGCGTCGAAGCTGCCGCCGCTCTCGCGGCCGCTCTCGAAGAAGCCGAGGAGCGTGTCGAGGTCGGCAGGGGCGAGGGGGCGGCGATAGGCGCGCCGCGCCAGCCTCGAAACGATCTCGGCCGCGCACGCCCGCTCGTCCGTATCCGCCGGGGTGTCCGGGCGGCAGGCGAAGATGGCGCGCCGGCTCGGCGTATCCCCGGGGCCGGTCGCCTCGTAGGGCCCGCCGATGGCCACCGAGCTGACCGCCGCGTTGCCGTGATACGCCTCGTCGTTCGACAGCACCTCGCCCGCCTGCCGCGGCGTCAGGATACCTTCCGGCTCCCAGACGTTGCGGACGAACGACACCCCGACGACCCTCGGCCCCGCCGCGACCGGCACGCGAACCTCGAGCCGATCGTCGGCCTCGTGCAGGTAGGCCTCCCACTCGGGGTCGCCGGGCTCGGCGATGGTGAAGGTGACCGGGGCCGGCCGCCCCCTCGCCTCGCCGCCGACCGTGAAGCGCTCGACCAGCTCGCCGTCGATGCGGACGTCGAGCTGGTGCGCCGTCCCCATGCCGAGGATGTAGTCCTGCCAGTTGGTCCGCAGCTCGACCTTGATGAGGTACTCGCCGTCGACCGGGAAGTGGTAGGGAATGGCCATGCCCCCCCGCGAGCCGAGCGGCAGATCCTCGCTCTGGCGGTCGTCCTGCAGCAGGAGCAGCGGCACGTCGAACGTCTCGAACCCGGGTCCGGCCGGCGGGAGGCCGACGGCGAGGCGAGTGATGGTGCGCGCCGCCGACAGGTAGCGTTCGAGCTGCGCCGTCGAGATCGACAGCACGTCGGCGTTGTTGTCGAAGCCGGTGTCCGACGTCTCGTCACCCGGCAGCAGCGGGGTCACGTCGAGGTCGAGGGCGAGGAGATCGCGGATGGCGTGGCGGTACTCGGTGCGGTTCAGCCGGTGGACGGTGCTGGTACGGCCCGGATCGGGGTTCGCCGCGGCCCTCCGGTCGATGTCCGCTTCGAGCCGGGTCGCCACCGCGCCATAGGTCGCGGCATCGGGACGCGGCCGGCCCGGCGGCGGCATCGCGCCGCTCCGCAGCTTCGCGATCACCCGCTCCCAGACGTCCGCGTCGCGGCTCGGGTCGTCCGCGTCGACTGCGGTTGCGTCGAGGACGAGCCCGCCCGTCCGCAGCCGGTCGTTGTGACAGGTGACGCAGTACCGGTCCATGACCGCGCGGGGGGATTCGGCCACGGCCGATTCGGCCGCCGCTCCCTGCGCGGCAGCCGGCGCCGCGGACGCCGCACCCGCCACCACGGCCAGCGCCGGAACGAGGAGAGTTCTCACGAGCCGCATCGTCGTCTCCTTCACGGGGCGCATACCTTCGGCTGCTCCGCCAGACCTGCTATCCTACCGCCCGCGCTCGCGCGGCGCAACGGCGGAAAGAGCGTGGCTCGTGCGCCTGCGGCCGCATGAACGCCGTCCTGCGCTCCTATTGCCCAGGAATGTCCAGGAAGCTCGACAAGTGAACCTGCCGATCTGGCCGCTGAACCGAGCCGGTAAGGAAAGGCGGAAGGCTCAGCGCGGGGGGCGGCCGTCGCGGTCGCCGCGGGGTCGGGGCTCGCCGTCCCTCCCCGGGGAACCCGATCGGCGGCGGTCGCGGTCGAATCGGCCGCGGCGCTCGCGGCCCGTGCGGACGATCTCGTTCTCGTAGACCTGCATCTGCTCCGCGGTCAGGATATTGGCGATCTCGGTGTTCATCTGCGCCCGCTCGGCCTGGAACTGCTCGCGAACGCGCCCGTTGATTTCGCGAAACCGGAGCCGGCTGGCCTCGAAGACCTCGAGCAGCCGCCGGCGCTGATCGTCGGACAGGTCGGCGCGGGCGTCGAGACGGTCGAGCAACGATTCGGTCCGCGCCGAGGGCCGGGCCTCCCCCCGGCCCCTCCGGGGCGGATCCGGATCGAGCCACGGCCGCGCCACGAACCCGGCGGCCAGCCCCGCGCTGAATACCATGAGGACGAAGAGACCGGCCCACAGGCGCATGCTGGTACGGTTCATCGCGTCATCCCTTGCCTGACCGCACGACGCTCAAAAGGGCTCGGCGGGACTCGCCGTCAACACCGCCTCCAACAGGGTGTCGTCAGCGACATCGTCCTGCCACAGCAGGCTGAACTCGGGCGGCGTCCCGTCCGCCTCGACCCAGTCGGTCACGAGATCCGAGAACTCGATCGGCTCGACCGCATCGGCCGGCCCGAACCCGACGGCCGCGACCACCAGCAGCACGGCCGCCACCGGCGCGAGCCGCACCGTCCAGCGGCGCCAGTTGATGACGTCGAGCCAGGTGGGGGGACTGTCGAGATGCGCCATCACCCGGGTCGCAAACCCGAGCGGCGGCGCCGCATCCGGCCGCGCCGACAGGATGGCGGCCACCTCCTGCTGACTGCCCGCCGCCTCGCGGCAGGCCGGGCAGCCGTCGAGATGCACCTCCAGGCGCTGCACGGCGGCCGGGTCGAGCCGTCCCGCCGCACGCCGCATCAGGGCGCGTTCCGCGTCATCACATCTCATGACGATCTCCCGATCAGCGGTTGCAACAGCGCCCGGAGCCGGCGGCGCGCACGAAAGATGCGGGATTCGACGGTCCCGATGGGGGCCCCGGTCGCGGCGGCAATCTCCTTGTAGTCCAGCCCCTCGACGTCGCGCAAGACCACCGCGAGCCGCAGATCCGGCGGCAGGGCGGCCAGGGCACGGTCGATCGACTCGCGCCGCACGAGGGTCGTCTCGGCATCGGCGTCGCCCGCGCGGACGTCGCCGGCGGCGAGCGGCGCGGCCTCGTCGTCCAGACTCTCGTCCTCCAGCCGGTTCCGCCGGACCCGGCGTTCGAGCCCGGTGCGGGCGGCATTCGTGGCGATGGTGTAGAGCCACGTCTTGAACGAGCTGTCACCGCGAAAACGGGACAACGACCGGTAGGCGCGGATGAACGTCTCTTGCGCAACGTCCTCCGCGTCTGCGGGGTACTTCACGATCGCCATCGCGTAGTTGACGATCCGGGTCTGGTGACGGCGCACCAGCGCCTCGAACGCGTCGCGGTCGCCTGCGATCGCGGCAGCGACCAGCGCCCCGTCCGGATCCGCGGCCCGCACCTCGCCGATCACCTCATCCCGCCGCACCGGCACGTCCGCATCATCCTTCGCGGCGCCGCCGAACCCGGTCCCCGCCACGTTTCCGGCGGCACCATTCGCGGCCGGTGGAAAAACCGGCGGTGCGTCGGCCGCCGCGCCGGCCAGCGGCCACGTCACGGCCCCCATCGACTGCCATCCCGGCAGCGCGGCGCTCGACGCGTGGTGCATGGCGGGGTTCATCGGAGGCGCTCCCTGGGAGCCCTTGGCAAATCCCGCGGCATTCGACCGGCGCCTCTCGGGTTCCGCCACGGGCTCCTGGTCTCATGGACCGCCCGGCCCCCTCGTTTATTCCGTCGCCGCGACAAACGAACCAATTGGTCCGGATTCCGCTATTCCGAAACGGTGACCTGCACGATTGCCGAGGTCCAGCAGCATTGGAATCCGCTGCCACCCACGCCGGTCGAATCGAGCGCCTCGGCCCGCAGCCAGTACTCGCCGGCGGCGCCGAAGCTCGCGGTGGTTCGCGGGTTCTGCTCGGAGGTCTCGTCGTACTCGAACGCCGATTGGGCGAACTCGACCTCGCCCGGCCCCCGGAGCTTGTGCCAGCGCAGGGTCATCGGCGGGCTGCGCCGGAACGGGTTCTCCCGCACGTGGGTGTCGGGGGTCACGTCGGACAGCCATACGCTCAGGTCGACGGGACTCCCGACCGTGCCGGTCAGGCGCTCGGCGATGCCGATCGGCGGTCCGATGACCGGCGCGGCGTCCTCGCCGAAGCGAATCCGCGGCGGCTCGTTGTTGTTGGACGCATCCTTGAGCGGCTCGACGAAGTACGACGGCCGCAGATGAAATGGAATCGTGATCGGCTCGTCGTTGGCGACCAGGGTCCAGCTCAGCTCGCCGTCGAAGTCGCCGGGCACCTGGACGGTGAAGACGCCCCACGCCCGGCCCGGGGGAAAGTGGGTCGGCTGTCCCCGGTCCTGCGAGCCCGGCGTGAAGTGGTTCAGCTCGCCGACGGGCAGGTCCACCGTCTGCTCGGTGTTGGAGTTGAAGAAGCCGATGAGGAGGGTGGCGGTGCCGTCGGCATTCCGATACCAGCCCTCGAAGGCGGGGTATACCGGCACCCCGAAGCCCTGGAGCGTCGCGGGAATCTGCGCGAGCGCCCCCGCCGCCCCCAGGGTGGCCCCGAGCAGTCCGACCACCACGGCCGCAACCCCTGCCGAACGATACGTCCGCATGACGAACCTCCTCGTACATGACGGAAGCCGCCCCGATGGTGATGGAGCGGCTCCCAAGTTCCCGTTGCCGTCGATCTGCCTATTCGCCGCCGCCGTCGGTCGTCTCCAGAAGCGCCTCGCGCTCGGCGACGGCCGCCGCGAAGTCCTCGTCATCCATGTAGGTGACGTTGACCCAGGCGTGCCCCATCTCGTCCACCGTGCGGTCGCCGTAGCCGACCCACTGGTTCGGATCGGGGTTGGCGCGGTTGGCCGAGGTGTTGTCATACCAGGACTTCACCGCGATGACGGTGCCCTTCGGCAACAGCGGCGCGGCGTGATCGGCATAGACGTAGTTGTTGTGCCAGTTGAAGCTGAAGTCGCTGACGCGGCTGAGCACGCGTTGCGAGCCGTCGGGCAGGATCGCCGACATCTGCATGCCCTTGCCCCGCAGATGCATGTGCGGCTGGTAGTTCTCGACGCGGCCGTTCTGCTTCAGCACGTGGAAGTTCTCGGTCGTGGTGATGGCGTTGGGGAGAACCGAGAGGTGGTCGCTGCCACCCTCGATGGTCGACCAGGCCGACAGAACCTGCCGATGCTTCGGCTCCTGCCCCTTGGGGTAGAAGTACAGCCCGAGCTCGGCCGTATCGGTGACTTCCTCGCCAGCCGACGAGTAGTGGATGTCCCACACGATGCTCGAATCGGCCTTGATGAGCTTGCCGCTGCCGTCGCGCATGATCTCGCCCTGCTTGCCGACCGCCCACTCCATCAGAATGCCGGGGCCGACTTCCGAGGCGGCGCCGAGATCCTCAGGGTCCTCTTCCTGCTGAAGCCGCGCCAGGGCATGGTGCGTGATGCTGCGCCCGGCCACCGACGAGGGCCGGATCTCGATGGCGCGAATCCACCGGTCCTGGGTCAGTCCGGTCGGCACCTCCGGCTTCCACCAGGCGTCCTGCGCCAGGGCCGGCATGGTGTACGGCGTCGAGTGGAGGACGAGGTCAGGCGGCCCGCCGAAGCGCTCGGCGAAGTTCCAGACGTCGTCGTCGGCGAACACCGCGGGCGGCGGCAGGTCGGCCGAATTCCCCCGCGGCGCGCCGGCGTCGACCCACCGCACGATGGTGTCGATCTCGGTGTTGGTCAGCGACCGATCGTTCTGGAAAGCCTGGATGCCCACCGACTTGTCGATGTGCCAGGGCGGCATCTGCCGCGTCTCGACACGATTCTTGATGGAGCGCGCCCACGGCTGCGAGTCGGCGTAGCTCTGCAGCGACATCGGCGCGATGTAGCCCGGCCGGTGACAGTTCTCGCACTTGGCCCGGAAGATCGGCGCGACGTCCTTCGTGTAGGTCGGGTTGGCCTCGTCCTGCGCGGCCGCCAGGCCCGGAATCAGCATCATGCCGCCGAGCGCGAGCGCACCGGCAACCAGGGTGCCTCGAATCCTGCGTGTTCGTCTCATCGCTGTCGCTCCTCGCCGCTGGCCCACGGCCACCTCGAATGCTCCGATATCTCAGCCCCATGCCGCCCGGTGCATTCCCCGGCGGTCACGGAACGGTTGGAACCTCGCGAACGTGTGCATCCTCTCTGCACGAACCTCATATCATTATAGTCGGACGTGTCGAGGTCAAACTTCGCCGCAAAGGAAAAAGGGAGGTCGACATCATGACGAACAGCCACGAACCGACTCGCCGGCGGTTCCTGCAGGGCGCCGGGCTCGCCACCGGCGGGGTGGTGGGCCACGCGTTCGCGGCCGGTGGCGGGGAGGCGTCCGCCCAGGCGCCGGCCGCCGCGAGCCTGGGGGCGCGGTTTCGCGCGCTCCTCGAACGTCCCGAGCCCAGCCGCTGCATCAACTGCGGCGACGTGGCCACGGCCCGGCTCGCCGAGATGCACGGAATCGAGATGGTGATGACCGGCGGCAGCGCGTTGTCTCTGAGCAAGTACGGCTTCGGCGACTTCGGCATGATCACCATGGACGACCTGGTGGAGTTCTGCAACCGCACCGCCGACGCCGTCGATGTGCCGATCATCGCCGACGCGGACGACGGCGGCGGCAACCCCCTCAACGTCCACCGCACGGTGCAACGCATGGAGAAGGCCGGCGCCGCCTGCATCATGATCGAAGACCTGTATGGCGCGAAGCATCTCGCCGGCTATGATGAAGGCAAGATCATCAGCCGCGAGGCGATGGTCGACAAGGTGCACGCGGCGGTCGACGCGAAGCGTAACCCGGACACGGTGCTGCTCGTCCGCAGCGACGTGGTGGCCGACGGCGGCCCCCTCGACGAAGCGATCGAACGGGTTGCGCTCTACGCGCAGGAAGGGGGCGACGTCATCTTCGTCCCCGGAATCCCCCTCGATCAGTGCCGGCGAGCCGTCGAACTGGCCGGGCGCCCCATTCTGACCGGCGCCCCCTCGGTCGACGCGGCACGCGAGAACGGGGTCGGCATCCTGTTCGTCGGCGCGATGGGGGCCATCGCCCTCGGTGCGGTCGACGGCGCGATGGCCGCCCTCGCCCGCGACGGGCGCATCGGCGACGCCGGCGCGGACAGCCTCGCCGGCCCCCGCCGCCTGGAGCTCATCGGCAACGAGGCCGCCGTCGATCGGGCGCGGCGGTTCAACGCGCTCCGCGAGGACGGCCAGTAGACCCGCGGCGGGGCGGCCGCGCGACCTTGCGGTCGCGTCTGAAGTTTCGCTGGCGCGAAACTTCCGGGGCGCAGGCCCCCAGGACAGCGGAATGATCGTCAAGCCCAGGATTCGAGGGTTCATCTGCACGACGGCGCATCCGGAGGGATGCGCCGCGAGCGTGCGCGAGCAGATCGCACGGGTCGCGCCGTTCCCGAACGGTCCCCGGCGGGCCCTCGTCGTCGGCGGCTCCGGCGGCTACGGGCTGGCGTCGCGCATCGTGACGGCGTTCGGGGCGGGAGCGGGCACCCTCGGGGTGTCCTTCGAGAAGGCGCCCCGGCGCAACAAGACGGCCACCGCGGGGTGGTACAACAACGCCGCCTTCGAGGACGCGGCGGCGGCCCGCGGGCTCTACGCGCGCACGCTGGACGGCGACGCGTTCTCGGACGCGATGAAGGCCCGCGCCATCGACGAGATCCGGGCATCGCTGGACCAGATCGACTTGTTCGTCTACAGCCTCGCGGCCCCCGTGCGCCAGCATCCCCGCACCGGCGTCCTGCATCGCTCGTCCATCAAGCCGCTCGGCGAGACGTTCCACATCAAGTCGCTCAACCAGGACACCGGCGAGGTGCAGCAGGTCAGCCTGGAGCCGGCCTCCGAGGCGGAGACGGCGGCCACGGTGACGGTGATGGGCGGAGAGGACTGGGAGTTCTGGATCGATGCGCTCGAGGATGCCGGCGTCCTCGCCCCCGGGTTCAGGACCGTCTCGTTCACCTACATCGGCAGCGAGCTGACCTGGCCGATCTACTGGCAGGCCACCCTCGGGAAGGCCAAGGAGGACCTCGACCGCGCGGCCGGCGCGATCCGCGAACGGGTGGCGCCCCTCGGGGGTGACGCCCGGGTGGCGGTGCTCAAGGCGGTCGTGACCCAGGCCAGCTCCGCGATTCCGGTGGTGCCGCTTTATCTGGCCCTGCTGTTCAGGGTCATGAAGAACGCCGGCAACCACGAGGACTGCCTGGCCCACATCGACCGGCTGTTCCGCACCGCGCTCTGCTCGGACGCCCCGCCGCCGTTCGACGACGCCGGCCGCATCCGGATGGACGACCTGGAGCTGTCCCGGCCGGTCCAGGCCGAGCTGAACCGCCGGTGGCCGATCGTCTCCACCGACAACGTCGCCGAGCTCGCCGACCTCGACGGGATTCGGGACGACTTCCTCAGGATTTTCGGGTTCGGCATCGACGGCGTCGACTACGGCGCGGACGTCGATCCCGCCGGCGGGCGACTCCCGCCCGAGTGACACCGATGCGCGGGCCCCACTGGCGGCCGGCCGGCGGTCCAGGAGCTCGCGGCGACAGCCTTGCCGCGCCCGGACGCCTTGCCGCCGGCCGGCGCACTCGCCGGCCTCGGTGCAACGCGGGGTTTCACCATTGGCTCCTGGTCGCCCTGCTCGCGGCGGCCGCGTGCACGGGGCCGCCGGCGGACCCCCGGAGCGCGCCCGACCTGCGCACCCTCGAGGACCGGGCCGACCAGGGCGTCGCCGAGGCTCAGGCCAATCTCGGGGCGCGGCATCTGCTCGGCGACGGCGTCCCCCGCGATGCCGGGGAGGCACTGCGCTGGTACCGGATGGCGGCCGAGCAGGGATACGCGCCCGCCCAGGCCACCCTCGGTGACCTCTATCTCAACGGCGAGGCGGTATCCCGGGACGACGGCGAAGCGGCGGGCTGGTATCGACGGGCCGCCGAGCAGGGACACCCCGACGGACAGTACGGTCTGGGATACCTGTACGGGGTCGGCCAAGGGGTCGCCCGCGACGACGCCGAGGCGGCCCGGCTGATGCGTCTGGCCGCCGAGCAGGGAGAGGTGCGGGCGCAGTACGCAGTGGCGTTGCTGTACGAGAACGGCCAGGACGTTCCGCAGGACGACGCCGAAGCCGCCCGCTGGTACCGACGGGCCGCCGAGCAGGGACATGCCCGCTCACAGGCGGGCCTCGCCGCGATGTATCTGAATGGCCGCGGGGTGGACCGGGACGCGGCCGAAGGCGCCCGCTGGCTGCGCGAGGCGGCCGGCCAGGGTTATGTCGCGGCGCAGGTCGACCTCGCGTATCTGTACGGCGTGGGGCAGGGCGTGCCGCAGGACGACGCCGAGGCCCTGCGCTGGCTGCGACGGGCCGCCGACCCCGCCCACGCCCGGTCCGAGGCAAACATCGCGGCCATGGCCCGCGCCCAGTACAGCCTCGCGCTCGTCTATGCGAACGGCCGGGGGGTCGTCGCGAACGACGCGGAGGCGGTGCGGTGGCTGCATCTGGCCGCGACGGAGGGTCTCGCGGAGGCGCAGGCGGATCTGGGCTTCATGTACCTGCAGGGCCGGGGCGTCCCGGCGGACGACGCCGAGGCGATCCGGTGGATTCGCTTCGCCGCCGCGCAGGGGCACGCCCCCGCCCAGCGCTACCTCGGCCTGATGTATCGCGACGGCCGCGGCGTCTCCCCCGACGCGGGGGAAGCGGTGCGGTGGCTGCACCTGGCGGCCGACCAGGGGGACGCCCTGGCCCAGCTCGACATCGGTCTCCTCCTCGCCGATGGAGCCGGTGTCCCCGCCGAGGCAGTCACCGCGCACGTATGGCTCGGTCTCGCGGCGGCGCGGCTGACCGGCGACGAGCGCGACCGGGCGGTCGAGGCCCGAGCCGCGGTTGCCGCCGGAATGACGGCCGGGCAGCGGGCCGAGGCCGAGCGCCGCGAACGCGCGTGGATACCGGTGACCGAGCGGTAGCCCGAAAATCGTCGCCTTGCGGCTCTGCCGCCGCCTGACGGCGCCGCCCCAACCCAACCCGCCAGGAAATCCGCACCGTTCCTCGGCGCAGATTCCCCAGCCCGGAGTCGGCGCCTCCAGCGTGAGGCCGAGTCGTTGAACGGCTCAAGGTTCCTGGGAGGCACGCCAGCCCTCACCGGCCCAGCAGGTGCCGCAGGGCGCCTTCGAGCGTGGGGTGGCCGAACTCGAACCCCGTCTCCAGTAGCCGGGTCGGCTCGACGCGGGCGCCGCCCAGGAGCAGCTCGTCCGCCATCTCGCCGAACGCCAGCCTCGCGCCGAAGGCCGGCATCGGCAGGATCGTGGGGCGCCGGAGCACGCGGCCCAGCGTCCGGGTGAATTCCGCGTTGGTCGCCGGATGCGGCGCGACCGCGTTCACCGGCCCCTCCAGCCCGTCGGTGCGGACCGCGTGCAGCGCGGCGGCGACCACGTCGTCGAGGGCGACCCAGCTCATGAACTGCCGACCCGACCCGATGACCCCGCCCACCCCGAGCTTGAACGGCAGCAGCATCTGCCCGAGCGCCCCCCCGGCCGGGGTGAGCACGATCCCGATGCGCAGATGGACCACGCGGATGCCGGCCTCGCGCGCGGGCGCCGCGGCGGCCTCCCACTCTTGACACACGTCGGCGAGAAAGCCGCTCCCCGCTGGCGACGACTCGTCGAGCCGCTCCTCCCCGCGGTCGCCGTAGAAGCCGACGGCGGAGGCGGCGACAAGCGTCGACGGGGGCGGATCGAGCGCGGCCAGCCCCCGGCATAGCGCGCCCGTGCCCTCGACGCGGCTGTCCCGGATGCGCGCCTTGCGCGCCGCGTTCCAGCGCCCGCCCGCGATGTTCTCGCCGGCCAGGTGGACCACCGCGTCCAGCCGTCCGTCGCCGGCGGCCACGCGGCCCGTCGACGGGTCCCAGCTCGGCGGACCGGCGGCGTCGGCGTCTCCGCGCCGCAGCCCCACCACGTCGTGCCCCGCGCCCTTCAGAAGGGGGAGCAATGCCGATCCCACGAGTCCGGTCGCCCCGGTGACCCCAATCCGCATCAGCCGTCCTCCGTATCGTCGTCGCCGCCAGCCCCGCGTCTCGACCCGATGGCGACGGGCTCGGACCGAGCCGAGGAGCTCGCGGCGAAGCCCCTATACCATTCGACGGGCGAGGTGCAGGGCCGGGTTCCGCCGCGAGCCCCTGGTACAATTGGCGACCGGATGTCACGATATCAACTCTCTCGAATCGCCGCGACCCTCTTCGTCCTCGTGCCGGGCTCCGTAGTCTCGGCCGGACCGCAAGCGGCCGGCTCGGCCGGGGCACAAGCTGCCGCCGGCTCGGCCGGGGCGCAAGCTACCGCCGGGTCCGCCGGGGCGCAGACCGCCGCCGAGCCGGGCTACCGCGCGCGGCGCACCCCCGACGGCCAGCCGGACATCTCCGGCATCTGGACCAACGACACCCTGACCCCGCTCGAACGACCGCGGGAGCTGGGCGACAAGGCCTTCTACTCCGCGGAGGAGGCGGCGGGGGTCGAACGCCGCGGCACCGAGATGCGCGACGACGACAACGCCCCCGGCCGGCAGCGGACGGCCCCGGGCGGTTCGCTGGATCGGGGGTACAACTTCTTCTGGTTCGACCCGCGCGACCACATCGTGCCCACGCACCGCACGTCCATGGTAACCGACCCCGCGAACGGCCGCGTCCCGACCCGGCCGGCGGCGGAGGCGCGCGCGGCGTGGCTGGTCGCGAACCGGAGCGCGTCGTACCTGAACATGAGCCCGTACAGCCGGTGCATCACGCGCGGGGTGCCGGGGTCGATGCTCCCGAACTCCTACAACACCGGCAACCACATCTTCCAGATTCCCGGCTACGTGATCATCCTGTACGAGATGGTCCGCGAGCCGCGCATCATCCCCCTCGACGATCGGCCGCACGTCGACCCGCGGATCCGGCAATGGATGGGCGACGCCCGCGGCCGCTGGGAAAGCGAGACGCTCGTCGTCGAGACGACCCGCTTCACCGAGAAGGCCTGGATCACCCCGAACCAGAACGCCGGGCGCATGCACGGCGTCCCCGTCAGCCCCTCGCTGAAGCTGGTCGAGCGCTTCACCCGCGTCGCCGGAGATGCGCTCGACTGGCAGGTCCGCGTCGAGGACCCGGAGGTCTACACCGAGCCGTGGACCCTCGAGCTGCCCCTCAAGCGCGACATGAGCTACACCCTCTACGAGTACGCCTGCCACGAGGGCAACCGGGCCGTGAGCAACATCCTGGGCAACGCTCGCCTCGACGAGCTCGGCCAGGAGATCCCTAACTGACGCCCGCCCACCCGTCGTCGTCGGTCCGTTGGTCAGCGACCACGTCCCCAAGCACACCCTGCTGCATTGGACACAGTGACCACTCAACCCCTTAGGGCACTGCTCTAAATTATATTGCTATCTTTTGGGTTTTCGGTCATACTGGCCAGGTGAAGCGCGACATCGAGCTGGAAGCCACCATTGTTGAGAAGTATGTGGCGGTGGCGCCCGTGTTGGACGAGCGCAGTCGACGCCGGTGGGCAGCGGCCGAGTCGCAGGCCATCGGATATGGCGGCGACGCGTTGGTCTCGTCGGCGACCGGACTGGCTCGCGAGACGATTCGTAAGGGACGCCGCGAGATAGCGCGCGACGAGGCGCCGACGGGCCGCGTCCGGGCACCGGGCGCCGGACGCCCCCGCCTTCTGGCGGGCCAACCCGGCATTCTGGCCGCGCTCGAGGCGCTGGTGGACCCACTCACGCGCGGGGACCCGACATCGCCGCTACGCTGGACCTGCAAGAGTCGCGCGAAACTGGCGGCGGCGCTGACCGCGCAGGGGTGGCGTGTGAGCTCGACGAGCGTGGGCCGGTTGCTCCACCGCTTGGGCTACCGGTTGCAGTCGGTGCGCAAACGGCAGGAAGGAACCGCGCACCCGGACCGCAACGGGCAGTTCGAGCACATCAATGCGACGGCGAACCAGTTTCTGACCAGCGGGCAGCCGGTGATCTCGGTCGACACGAAGAAGAAGGAACTGGTTGGAAACTTCGCCAACCGGGGCCGGGAATGGCAGCCGAAGGGCACGCCGACCGCGGTGCGCGTGCATGACTTTCCGACCGACGCGGAAGGCAAGGCGATTCCGTACGGCGTCTACGACATGGCCCGTAATGAGGCGTGGGTGAGCGTGGGTCGCGATCACGACACGCCCGCCTTTGCGGTGGCGTCGATCCGTCACTGGTGGCGTCGGATGGGCCGGCGCGCCTACCCGAAGGCGGCGGCGCTGTACATCACGGCCGATGCGGGCGGGAGCAACGGGTATCGATGCCGCGCTTGGAAGCACGAACTTCAGCGGTTGGCGGACGAGACCGGCCGGACCATTCACGTGAGTCACTTTCCACCCGGCACGAGCAAGTGGAACAAGATCGAGCACCGGCTCTTCTGCCACATCACGGCGAACTGGCGAGGCACGCCGCTGACGAAATATGAGACCATCGTCGACCGCATTGGAAACACGCGGACGGGCGACCGGGCTCCGGGTGCGGGCCAAACTCGACACCCGCGAGTACCCGATCGGCGTCACGGTGACCAAGGCTCAGATGGACACAATGGCGCTGGTCCCTGATGCGTTTCATGGGGAATGGAATTACAAACTGCTACCCCGGCGAAGTTGACAAATTTATATCGATCGCTGTCCTGCCGCCGACTCGGCGAACAGCGCCTCCATGTCGACGCGGTCGTACCCGCCGCTCAGCAGGACGATGAGCCGCTCGCGCAGGAGCGGAATCTGCCGCGACAGGTAGATCAGGTTGTGCGGGTCCTTCTGGTCAAGGACCCGTCTTCAGGTTCTCCAGCCGTTGCGGTGGCGACTCGGACCCTTTAACGGTCCCGTTGGCCCTCCGCTTCGCGGAGCATTTCTTCGAAACTGGCTTCGAGGCCCGCCACAAGACCGCTCCAACCTTCCGCGTCCAGGCAGGTAACACACCTCGGGTCGACAGGAAGAGCCGCGTCCAACTCGCGGGGCGGATTCTGCGGGTGATTATGCAGGAAGACGTCGGGAGGTTCGAGCTCCTTCAGCCTTCGAAGGGTCCTCTGCGTGTCGGCGACAACCGTCGGGTGTCGGGGATTGTTGAAGAGCCGAGCCCCCTGGTTCGGAATTTCGCCGCCGCGGAAGGCGACGGAGTAGGTGTCTCCACCTTCCTCGACGGTTGTCATCCACATCGTTGCTCCCTGCGTGTGGCCCCCCGTCCAGAGGGCCCGCAACGTCACCCCACCCAGCGTGACCGTGTCACCGTCCTCGATCACGCGATCCACCGTGACAGGCTCGAAGTCTCGGGCCCCTATAGCCGAGTTGTCCTGGCCTGATTGGAGCGCCACGGCGTCGCCGCCGAGCGCAACCACCTGTGCTCCGGTCAGTCGCTTCATGGCCGCGTGTCCCTCGACGTGGTCCCAATGCGCATGGCTCGAGATCATGATCCGGATGTCCCGTACGTTGAACCCGAGTTCCTCCACGTTCGAGACGATGAGCGCGTGCATGTCCGCGCTGCCCGTGTCGTGGAGAATGTGGCCCTCCGGTGTGGTGATGAGGTAGGAGCCGTATTGACCTCCGACATAGTAGATGTTGCCAATGATGCGGAACGGTTCCGCGGCCTCACCAGCCGCCTGAATTCGCTCCCCTCGTTCCGCGGCACCAAACGACGACGGAGACACCATCGCTGCGCTCAGCAACACCAATGCACATATCAGACGCATACGGCCTCCTTGTTTCCCTTGTCCCAGCTGTTCATCCGGATCAACCCGCTCCCAGCGCGGCGTCACGATGGTCATCTCCAGCGTGCCGCGCTTGCTCGTGCCGTGCAGCAGCGCATCCACCTCGGTGATGATCTCGGGCCCCGTCGGCGCTGCCGGGCCGGCGTCCCGCTGCGCGGCGGCCGCCGGCGCGAGCGCGATCCACGCTCACCGGCAGGTGAAGTTCCCGGCCACCCAGTTCGCCGGATCGTCGGCCACGCCGGCCGGTCCGGTGTAGACGGCGCGCTCGGGGAAGGCGCAGATCGGGCGCTCGTTGTCGACGGCGCCGTCCGTCGCATGGGTGGCGACGAGGGCGTCGGGAGCGATACCGCGCTCGACCCAGTCGACGAGCGGGGCGAGCCGGTCCCAGGTGTCGGGTCCGGCGCCCCCGCGGCAGTGGTTCATGCCCGGCGCCATGAACAGCCGGGCCCGGTCGCGGGCGGCGGTCACGTCCCCACCGAATGTCGTCTCGATCACGTCCCGGTAGTACGCCACCGTCGGCTGCGGCACGACCAAGCCATCGGCCCAGCCGTGATAGACGATGAGCTTCCCGTCGTGCTGCAGGAGGAACCGGGACAGATCGGGGTCGGTGGCGTCGGTGATCCGCTTCATCACGTCGCCCTTCCCGGCGGTGACGTCGTCGATGTCGAACTCCCACCACGCCCACTCCGGCGGGGTCGCGGTGCGGTCGGGCGGCGATGCCACGTCCAGGAGATCGGCCGGCGGGACGCCGGGATCGGTGTCGTAGAACAGATAGTTGAGATGGTCCCCGCCCAGGCCCACCGCGCCCGGGGCGAAGCGGTTGCCGGGGTAGGGCACGAACAGGCCGGCCCACTGCCGCTCCGAGCCGAACGGCTTGCCGGCATAGATGGGGCGGCCCTCGCGGTCACGCGGGCCGGCATGGAAGTCCGCGACGGTGCGAATCTGGGTGCTGGTGAAGCAGGCGTCGCCGTCGGCGTTGTCCGGACACCGGTGCGCGGCGAGGTCGCGGCGGGCATCGAAGCCGCACCCGAGCGGGTCGTCGATCACGCCGTCGGCGACGCCGTCGTTCCCGTCGCACGCGGCGAGCACCGCGTCGGCCAGGATCTCCAGCTTGCGAACGCTGTCGAACCGCCCGTCGCCGTCGGTGTCGAACGCCAGCGCGCCGGCGAAGCCGTCGCGGAACATCCGCTGCAGCAGCCACACCCGCACCGCGTTCATCTCCTGGTAGTGATTGGCGGGGGCCCCCGCCACGATGCCGTCGAAATCGCCCGGGTAGCGCTGCGCCTCCATCAGCCCCTGGCGGCCGCCGGTCGAGCACCCTTCGAAGTAGGAGTACTCGGGGGCGGCGCCGTAGTAGGCCCGGACCAGCGTCTTCGCCGCCGCCGTCGTCAGGTGGACGGCGCGGTAGCCGAAGTCGATCTCCGCCTGCCGGTTGTCGTAGGCGAACGACGACCCCGGCTCGGCCCCGTTGTCGTGGCCGGTGTTGCTGTTGGCCACGGCGTACCCGGCCGCCACCCGGTGATCGGCGAAGTCGAGGTCGCCGTCCTTCCCGCCGTCGCCCCACTTCAGGAACCGTCCGTTCCAGTCGCGCGGCAACGGCAGCTGCACGTGGAAGTGAATTGCCGGGGGCAGAATCCCCTTGACGTAGCAGTAGGGGTTGCCGCCGGCCTCCGCGAGACCGGCGTAGGTGACAGTGAGGTTGCGCACATGCAGGAGCGCCTCGCAGCCGCCGCGATCGGCGGCCGCCGCCGCGGCCTGCCCCACCCCCTGCGCCGCCGGCGCGGCGTGGTGAAGCCAGACGGCGGGCGCCGCCGCCAGCAGGACGATGAGCATGCGTCGCATGGAGACTGCTCCTTCCTCGAACTTCAGATACCGGCCGTCCGCCACGCTCTCGAACGGACTAACCGTCCCGCAGAGGGTGCAGTAGACGATAGTCAGCTCGACCCCGTCGATGAACCGCCACTTGCGCCGTGATGGGCGGCGTCGCCAGCCGCCATTATGAACCCGGGCCGCTTTCCCCTGCGGACCGGTCTCAACCGCTCCCTCGAACCCGGAACCCTGGCCTGCCGGCGGTGACGGACGATGCCGCGAGACACGGCGAACCCGCCCGCGCCGGCGGGCCGCCTCAGTCGATCAGCGCGGTGTCGGGGAACTGGGCGTACCAGCCGAACCAGAAGGCGCGATGGGCGGGGACGCGGGGGCGCTGCACGCCGGGATCGTCCTCGCGCACGAGCGCCGCTTCGACGACCCGCCACGCCCCGGCCGCCTCGTCGGCAATCCGCCCGGGACCGAGGTGCCGCGCGAACCGGACGTCGCCGGCGTCGTACACCCGGTTGGCGCCCTCCTCGCTCGTCACCACCACGAGGCGGCGCCCCGCGAGCTCGTGATGATAGACCCGATTGCGGTCCAGGAATCGGGCGGTGATGGCGAGCGGGGCCGGCGCCCCGCCCCGCGACGGGTCGTCGAGCCGCAGCACCAGCACTTCCTCCTTGTTCGAGAGGCGGTCGTCACTGCGCGACACGGGAAACATCAGATCGTCGCTGCCGAAGTAGCCGCGGTAGGCCGCGCCCTCCGCGTAGTCCCGCCGATGGCCGGTGTCGAGCGAGAGGACGGTCGTGGACGGATGGCGCCGCCGCCACTCGCCCCACGTCGTCGTCACCACCGCCCGCGGGGCCAGCCGCAGCCCGCTGCCGGCGAGCTCGCCGACGACCGGCACCCCCTCGAACGTATTCCACAGGCTGTTGGTCTCGTGGTCGAACATCAGCTTGTTCGAGCGATAGAGGAGACCGCTCGTGCCGAACGTCACGTGTCGGCCGTCCGCCACGCTCTCGAACGGAATCACCGTCCCGCACAGGGTGCAGTAGACGATGGTCAGCTCGACCCCGCCGACCCGGTCGAGGGCCATTTCGTGCCAGGCGAGGATGCGCTTAGGATAGGCCCGCGCCTCACCGTTCAGCGCGATGCCGAACACGACGTGGTCGTCCTCGAGGTAGTCGGCGTCGCCGGCGTCGAGCCGGGACGGGTACTCGAGGGGCGGGATGCCGTTCACCCCGACGCCGCCCCACTCGATCTCGTCGAGCCGGATGTGCGACGCCACCCCGCGGGGGAAGAACTCGGCGAAGCGCGGGTCGATCTGGCGGTACCAGAGGCCCTTGAAGAACCCGTAGTCGGGATGCGGCTCGTACGGCTGCTCCCAAATCCACCGCTGCCACGCCTGCAGGTCCGCGCCGAAGCTCTGGCCGGTCTGCTGCTCAAGGAACCCGATGAGGGTGAAGAAGCGGGCGAACCCCCGCAGGTTGGGGGGGCGCTGCAGCCACGCCATGTCCCAGACGATGCCCGCGTACCCGTCCCGCCACTGGTCGCCGAGCTGCTCCAGGGCGTACTCGGCCTGCTCCGGCTCCGCCGCGCCGGCCTGCAGGAACAGCCGGATGTCGGGATGCTCACCCTCCGCAGCCGGCTGCGCCCGGGCGGCGCCGCCCGCGGCCAGGAGAATCAGGCATCCCACGCCCGCCGGTGCACGAAGCTGCTTCACCATGGGGTCACCGCACACGGGGAACCGAATCGGAGTCAAGAGCCAGTCTACACCCGGCAGCCCGTTGCGAAAGTTCCCGCTGCGTTCGAATGGCGATGCATCCCGCCACTCTCAGTGCAACGCGGGGTTCCATCGCGGGCGGCTGACGAGCGTCACCTTGGGATGCTGACGGGAATTCACCTTGCCGTGGGCCAAGCACACGAAGCCGCAGAAAACGGGTTGCGCCTGGGTGCAGTTGGCAACTTGTATCGATCGCTGCCCTTGCCGTGTCCGAGCGTCCCGAGAGGGAACCGCGTGCCGCGCTTCGCTACAGTTGGCGAGTCTATGGATCGATCGCTGTCCCGACCGGCCGCCACGGACGCGCAACGAGTGCATCGGAGCGCACCCGAACCGTTGTACGATCGCCGGCACTCCCGGCCCCGACAGTCCGGGCGTCGGAGACCGGTTCCGAAACACGGAGGTTCCTCATGCGCCAGTCGCCCTCGTTCCTCGCGATGCCGTTGCTCGCCCTGCTCGCCGGGGCCGCGACAACCGCCCACGGACAGCCCGGCGAGGCTGCGGGTCCGTGGCAGACCTACGACACGTCGAACGGCGAGTGGCGCAGCTATGCCGGGGACATCGGCGGGAAGAAGTACTCGCCGCTCGACCAGATCGACGCCGACAACTTCGCGGACCTCGAGATCGCGTGGGAGTGGACCACGGTCGACCGGCTCGTGAGCCGGACGGCTCCGGGGGGCGGCGAGTGGTGGGCGCCGCTCGACACCATCGTCGACTCGCTGGTCGCCGACACCCCCGACCTCTACCGGCCCGGCCACCGGCCGCTCCTGACCCGGCTGCAGGCGACGCCGCTGATGGTGGGCGGCGTGCTCTACTTCAACACCCCGATCTCGCAGGGCGTCGCGGTCGATGCGGCGACCGGCGAGACCCTCTGGGTCTACAACCCGAAGGGCTACGAGGAGGGCACCCCGACCATGAGCAACCCGTGGTCGCAGCGGGGCGTCGCCTACTGGACGGACGGAGCCGGCGACGAGCGCATCTTCTGGGGCACCGGCAACGGCTATCTGATCTGCGTCGACGCGAAGACGGGCCGGCCGTGCCCCGACTTCGGAGACGGCGGCGGCCGCGTGGACGCGATGGTCGGGCTGCCGCGGGCGAACCGCGACGAGCGCGACTACCTGAACGCGATGCTCTTCGGTATCCACTCGCCGCCGATCGTGGTGCGCGACCGGGTGATCCACGGCTCGCACGTCGCCGACCGCCGCATCACCAAGGAGGCAGTCCCGGGCTGGGTCCGCGCCTGGGACGTCCGGACCGGCGAGCACGCCTGGGACTTCCACACCGTGCCGAACGGCACCGACGAGTTCGGCGTCGATACGTGGCTGAACGACTCGTGGCGCTACTCGGGCAACGCCAACGTCTGGTCGATGCTCGCCGGCGACAACGAGCTGGGCCACGTGTACCTGCCGACGGGGACGACGACCAACGACTACTTCGGCGTCGACCGGCTCGGCGACAACCTCTTCTCGGAGACCCTGATCGCGGTGGACGTCGAGACCGGGCAGCGGGCCTGGCACTTCCAGGCGGTCCATCACGGCCTGTGGGACTACGACTTCGCGACCCATCCGAACCTGGTGGACGTCACCGTCGACGGCCGCGCCATCAAGGCGATCGCACAGGTGAGCAAGCAGGGCTTCGTCTATGCGTTCGACCGGGTCACCGGCGAACCGATCTGGCCGATCGAGGAGCGCCCGGTGCCGCAGGAGTCGAACATGCCGGGCGAGGTGATGTCCCCGACCCAGCCGTTCCCGACGAAGCCGGCGCCCTTCGACTATCAGGGCGTCGTCGTCGACGATCTGATCGACTTCACGCCCGAGATTCGAGCCATGGCGCTGGAGGCGGTCGAGGGCTTCCGGCTCGGACCGCTGTTCACCCCGCTGGACCGTCCCATCGAGGGCGTGACGCAGGGAACCATCATGCGTCCGCCGCCCGGTGGGACCGCCGGCTGGTCGGGCGCCGCCGCCGACCCCGAGACCGGCATGCTCTATATACCGTCCCGCAACCAGCCGGCCGTCGTGTCGCTGTACTCGCCCGATCCGGCCCTCGGGGCCACCGTGCTCTACACCCACGGCGCGCCGGAAGCCGACCGTCTGGCCGGGCGCGCCGGGCGCCGCAGCCCGCAGATGCCGCGGGGACTGCCGCTGGTCAAGCCGCCCTACTCGCGCATGACCGCCATCGACATGAACACCGGCGAGCACGCGTGGTGGGTGCCGACGGGCGAGGGCAACCGGTTCCGCAACCACCCGATGCTGCGCGACCTCGACCTGCCACCGCTGGGCGGCGACAACGCCATCAACGGACCGCTCCTGACGAAGACGCTGCTGATCTACTGCCTGACCGCGGGGGGGACGGACGGGGGACCTCGCCTCGTCGCCTACGACAAGGCCGACGGCGCGGAGCTGGCGTCGGTGGACCTGCCTTCCGGGGCCATCGGCACGCCGATGACCTACCAGGTCGACGACCGGCAGTACATCGCGCTGACCGTCGGCGGCGGCCCGCGGCTCATCGCCTTTGCGTTGCCGGCCGGAGAGTGACGGCGCACCGGGGCGGTCCGGCGAGGCTCGGTTGGCGTCGAGGCATAGGTCTCGAGCCCGGCGGGGAGTGCCGAATCACCGTGCGCGAGAGCAAAACGGCACCGGCGGCGCGGCGATGCGGGAGGAGGCGACACCGAGGACGCGGGAGCAGGCGATGCAGCGGAATGATTGGCTGGGAGGCAGGGATTCGAACCCCGATTACACGGTCCAGAGCCGCGTGTCCTACCATTGAACGACCTCCCAGCGATGGCGGGCCACCTATTATAACCCGTGTCTCTGCGACCCCGCATCGACCGGGATGCCCGCCGGCTCGTCTCCCGTCGCTCGCCGTCCGGCGCGCGGCGGCGGTCAGAGGCGGTTCAACTGGAACTTCTCGATTGCCGCGATCTGGGCCAGCCCCTCGCGGGCCTGGACGGCCGTCTCGGCATCGGGGTCGAGGGCCAGCGCCTCGAGCAGGTGCTGGGAGGCGACGTCGGGCTCGCTGAACGTGCGCAGCTGGAGCAGCCCGGCCGCGAGATGCGCCGCGGCGGCGGTGGAGGAGATGGGATGGTCGCGGACATGCCGCTGAAAGAGCGCGAGAGCGGCGTGGGGATGTCCGTGGGCGGCCATCCACGTCCCGAGCATCATCGAATGCCGCTCGCCGAGCAACCGCCGGGTCTCGCCCGACGACAGCTGGACGTAGCGCCTGGCCGCGTTCTCGAAGTCTCCGTCCTCGATCAGGGCGGCGATGGTGCCGGGCGGCGGGGGCGCGGCATCGAGGTTCACGGGTCCGGCCGGCGCGGCCCGGGCCGACCGCAGCCTGCGGTTGATGACCCAGGCCGCCAGCAGTCCGACCAGGAAGCCGCCCAGGTGCGCGCCATGGGCGACGCTGTCGACCCGCGCGCCCGCCGATGTCAGGAACGGCAGCAGGTTCTGGACCAGCACGAAGAAGGCGAGCACGGGACGCGCGGGGATGCGCACCACGTTCATGAAGAACGGGAACACCATCACCCAGAGCCGGAGGCGGTTGCGGGGAAACCAGACGAAGTAGAGGCCGGCGAGGCCGAAGATGGCCCCCGACGCGCCGAGCAGGGGCAGGGTCGACCGGCCGGACAGCATCGTCTGGATCGCGGTCGCCGCGACCCCGGTCCCGAGGTAGGCGGCGAGGAACCGGACCCGCCCGAGCCGATGCTCGACGTTGTCGCCGCAGATCCACAGGAACAGCATGTTGGCGGCGAGATGGAGGAACCCGGCGTGCAGGAACATCGCGGTGAAGAGCGTCGTCAGACTGGGGTCGACCGCCCGGAACCCCCACCGGTAGACGAACAGGTCGTACCCCGTGAGCTGCTGGTACATCGCGGCGACGTCGCGCAGCGAGACCGGCACCGACAGCGCCTCGACCCAGGCGCGGAGATACTCCTGGACCATCGGGTCGGCCCACTCGGGCCGAACGAAGCCGAGGGGCAGCGTGATGAAGGCGAAGGCGGCGCAGTTGACGAGGATGAGGCCGTACGTCACCACCGGCGTGTCGGGCGGATTGGGCTCGTCGCCCAGCGGCAGCACGAACATGGCTTCGCACCGATTCTACCTGCCGGCACGGGGCCTGCCGTGACGGGAACTGACTCGACGAGCCCGGCAGCGCCGGGTCCCGCCATGACGATTCCTGCCGCGGCGAGCCCCGCCACCGCCGTCTCTGCCGTAACGGTCCCTGCCGCGGCCGCCGCCCGCAACGTCGCGCACCGCCGGGAACCGCGCACGATCGACGGCGCCGTCGGCCCGGTGCCCGATGGGCTCGGGACCGCGACATGACGCACCGGTCTGCCGGACACCTGCGAAGGAAACTGACGCGGGCGCGGCTGCTCGAAGGCGTGGCCGCGCTCGCCGCCGCCGACCCGCAGCTCGGGCGCGTGGTGGCGCGCTTCGGCCCCCCGCCCCTGTGGACCCGCAAGCCGGGGTACGCCGCCCTCGTGCAGATCGTGCTCGAGCAGCAGGTGTCGCTCGCGTCCGGCCGCACCACCTTCGCCCGGCTGCGCGACGCCTGCGGCGGCGAGGTCACCGCCGAGCGGGTGGCCGGTCTGGCCGCGGCCGCGCTACAGGCGGCCGGGGTCAGCCGGCAGAAGGCGGGCTATTGTCAGGGGATCGCCCGCCGCATCCTGGACGGCAGCCTGGACCTGAAGGCCCTGGGCCGCGCCGACGACGACACGGTCCGCGAGCGGCTGATGGGCATCCGGGGCATCGGACCGTGGACCGCCAACATCTATCTGATGACGGCCCTCGGCCGCCCCGATGTCTGGCCCGAGGGCGACCTCGCCCTGGCCGCGGCGGCGCAGCAGGTCAAGAAGCTGCGGGAACGGCCGGACGCCCGCCGGCTGCGCGAGATGGCCGCGGGCTGGACGCCCTGGAGGACGGTCGCGGCCCGCATCCTGTGGCACCACTACCTGTCGGAGCGGGCAGCGAGGTGACGTCACGGCGGAACCGCCGACCGGAGCAGCGGATCGGCGGTTTCCCACCCGAGCCGGTTCCTCCGGGAAGACGGCCGCGGCCGTCTTCCCGGAGGCGTCCGCCGAGCCCGGAAATCGTCGCCGAACGTGACCGCAGGCTCGCGCTGCGGCCTCCGATTGCCGCCCAACCAACCCTCCAGAAGCCGCCGTTCTACGGCGCAGACTCCTTCCCGGTTCCGGCCGGCCGACCACGCCGGGCAGGGCGCCCCCCCCCCCCCCCGCTACTGGGAGAAGCCGGCGCCGCGGTAGCTGAGTTCGGTGTCGTACTCGAGGACGCTCCGTTCCACGCTGATGACGACGCCGGTCAGCTCGTTCAGGGCGCGGGCGGCATCGGCATCGCCGAAGGCCCGGAGAATGCCCCCCCGGGTCAGCTCGTCGTAGTTGCGCAGGTTCTCGACGATCTGCCAGACCACCGGCCCCGGTCCGAATTGGCGGTGATAAATGCCGAAGATGACCCCGGCGGCCCGGAAGTTCTCGAGGTTGTTCATGAGGAACGCCTCGAACGCCGGCGCCTGTCCGGGGGCGATCTCGAGGTTGGTGACCCGCGCGATGGGCAGCCCGCTCACGTCGTCCGACTCCACGCTGAGGTCGCCGCGGTAGAGCACCGCGTAGCTCTGGCGCCCGTCGGTGTACTCGCGCAGCCTCGATAGCGCCCGGTCGAGCTGCCGCGAGCTTCGGAACCCCTGGGCCATGGGCCCGCCCGTATCCAGGCTGGAGAACCCGGTCAGCGGGTGCACGAAAGTACGCTCGTAGAGCGATCCGAACGCGCCGGTCACCCAGGACGAGCGCCACGGCACGCCCGCTCGTTGCAGGGCCGGGTTGATCTCGTCCAGATAGAGCTCGTTGAAGTCGTCGAGCCTGTCCGGCTTGACCTGCACGATGTCGACTTCATACCAGACCTCGCCGCCCTGGGCCCGGACCTCGGGCGCCGTCCCCAGCGCCAACAGCCCCATCACGAGGCTCGCCGCCATCCATTTCTGCACGTTCATGGTTATCCTCCTCGATTCCCTCGACAGCCGCGGCATCCCGCGGCTGTCGAGGGCGACCCGAACGCACGGCCCGGATCACCGGTCTTTCAATCACCTCCCGAACCCGCCCGCGCCTGCAACGCAGACGACCTGGCCGGGCGGAACGGCCACCTCGCGGCTCTGCCGTCCCGCCCGGCCAGCGACGCAGGAATCCCGCCAATCTACGGTGCGGGCTCGGTCACGTCGACGTCGACCTGCGCCGTCGTCCAGCAGCATTGGTCGCCGCCCCCGCCGTCGCCGGAGACGTCGTTTCCGGTGGCCATCAACCGGTACCGGCCGGGTTCGCTGAAGGTCGCGGTCGTCACCGTCTCACCGCCGTCCACTCCTTCGAACACGTGCGTGAGCTCGGGCCCGGCGTCCTGCCCTTCCGCCTCGAACGTCACCTCGCCCGGTCCGCGGTACTTCTTCCAGGTCACGCTGAGCGGGGGGCGGCGACGACGCCCGCGGCGCACCTCCGGCTCGATCGTCAGCGGTCGGTCCGTCACCGTCGCCAGCAACCCGAGCGGCTCGCCCACCGTCGTGGAATAGGCCGCGGCCACGCCGTGCGGCGGCCCCTGAAGATCCGCGCCGTTCGCCCCGATCCGCAGCAACGGAGGCACATTTCCGTTCGCCTGGTTCAGGAACGGATCGGTGTAGTAGGCGGGATTCCCCCAGAACGTGATCTCCGAGCGCTGGTTGTTGACCCGGATCATCCAGGTCAATCTCTGTTCCGCGCGGTCCGCGGGCACGGTGATCGAGAACACGCCCCAGTTCCGGCCGGGCAGAAAGTGGGTCGGCTGCCCTTGATCCGCGTCACCCGGCCCCAGATGGTTGTCGTCGCCGATGGGGATCTCGACGATCTCGTCGTTGCGGTTGAAATATCCGAGCAGCAGCGTCAGGCTCCCGTCCTCGTTCCGGGACCATCCTTCATAGGCGGGCCAGATCGCTTCCCCGCTGCTGCCCCTCGGTTCGAGGGCGAGCGGCGACCGGGGCGGCTGCGCGGCCGCCGTCGCCGCAAGGCTCGCAACGGCGACGACGGCAGTGAGGACGTTCACGATGCGGAACGAATGCATGGAAGTGCTCCAACTTGCTGAACGAGCTTCTTCGTGGGCAAGTGCCCCAACCCGGAAAATCGCCAGGCGGCGCCGCTTCCCGCCCGGCCAAACCCGGCATCAGAGACGCGAAAGGCGCCGCCCGGTCATCTGGGCGGCGCCCCCGCATCGACCTCGGCAACCTATTCGCCGCCGCCTGCCGCCTCCAGCGCCGTCTCGCGCTCCGCCACTTGCGCGGCGTAGTCGTCCTCGTCGAAGTAGGTCACGTTGACCCAGGCGTGCGCCATTTCATCGACGGTGCGGTCGCCGTAGCCGACCCAGACCTCCGGGTCGGGGTTGGCCCGGTTCGCGGCGGTGTTGTCGTGCCAGGCGGTGACCTTGATCAGCGTTCCCTTCGGCAGCAATGGCGCGGAGATGTCGTCGTAGACGTAGCTGTTGTGCCAGTTGAAGTTGAAGTCGCCCACGTGGCTCAGCAGCTGGCGGCGCCCGTTGGGCAGAATCGCCTCCATCGACATCGCCTTGCCGCGCAGATGCATGTGAGGCTGATAGCTCTCGATGCGAGCGGCGCGCTGCAACGGGAAGAAGCCCTCGGTCACGGCGACGCTGTTGGGCGGGATGTCCACGCCGCCGGTGCCCATGATGTGCAGCACCTGCCGGTGCTCCGGGGTCTGGTCCTTCGGATAGAGGTAGACACCGAGCTGCGCGCTGTCGGTGATCTCCTCACCGGCTGCCGAGTAGTGGATGTCCCACTGAATCTCGGAATCGGCCAGCATGAGCTTGCCGGCGCCCGGACGCATGATCTCGCCCTGCTTGCCGACCGCCCATTCCATGAAGGTGCCGGCGGTCCGCGACCGATCGATGCCGTTGGCGGCATTGGCGGCGTTGGCCCGACGAAGCTCCGGATCGATCTCTTCCTGCACCAGCCGGGCGATCGCGTGGTGGGTGATCTTGCGGCCGGCGACCGTCCCCGGCCGGATCTCGATGGCCCGCGCCCAGCGATCCTCCGTCAGCCCCGTCGGCCCACGCGGTTTCCACCAGGCGTCGTTCGCCTCGGCCGGCATCGTATAGGGTGCCGACTCGACGATCAGGTCGGGCGGCCCGTCGAACTGCTCGGCGAAGTTCCACTTCGATTCGTCCGGCCAGTTGACCGCGGCCGGCATGTCCTCGGGATTGCCGCGGGGCGCGCCGCCGTCGACCCAGCGCACGACCGTGTCGATCTCCGCGTCGGTCAGCGACCGGTCATTCTTGAACGCCTGAATGCCGACGGTGCGGTCGATATGCCACGGGGGCATCTGCCGGGTCGCCACCCGATCCTTGATCGAGCGCGCCCAGGGCCGCGCCTCCTGATACGTCACGAGCGACATCGGCGCGATGGAGCCCGGACGATGGCACGCTTCGCACTTCGCCTGGAAGATCGGGGCGATATCCTTCGTGAACGTCGGCGCCGCCTCCTCGGCCGCGTTCGCCATGACCGGGGCGATCACGACGACCCCGGCCGCGAGCAGCAGAGTTCCGAGGCATTTCCACGTGGCGCTCTTCATCGCCTGCATTCCTTCAGTCTCGTGTTCCGTTCGTTCGGTACCCCGAGTCGCCCGCCGACCGGCCCAGGGGCTTGCCCCGTGGAAGTCTCGCGCCAGCGAAACTTCCAACGCGACCCCCAAGGTCGCGCAGCCGCGTCGCAGAAGCCGGCTACGGCAGCACCCAACAGTCAAACGCCTGCCGCACGGGCGGCGTTTACCCGCCTTCCCGAGGTGGGGGCCCTGCGACCCCCGAAGACACTGCCCCCCCCGACTCTACATCAGGGCGCGGCGGCTACCGGCGGCGCTGCACCTGCAACCGGTCCCACAGATCCGCGCCGGCGACATGCAGCCCTTGTCCAACCGACACCGCGTCACCCAGCTCCAGATACCGATCGGAGCCAGGCTCGAACGCCGGCCACGCCGGCAGGCCGGGGCCGTTGGGGTCGCCGGTGGCCGCGAACCGTATCCAGTAGGCCCGCATCGCCTCCGACAGCCCGGCGTCGACCTCGGTGAAGTCGCCGAGCGGGGACAGGCCCAAGGGCCGTTCACCCGGCTCGTCGGCCGTCGTCAAGGTCCCGAAGACGTAGACGAGCTCGGCCGCGTGGTGCGCCCCCATCGCTTCACCCCAGGGAGTCGGAGGCACTCGGGTGAAATGATACATCCAGACCGGCGCCACCGCCGACTGATCGCGGGCGTGCGCCCGAACAGGCCCCGCAAAATACAGATCATGGATGAGGTGATCGAGCCCCTCCCGCACCGTCTCGGCGGTGACGTCGTAGTGGGCCAGCAGATCGCCGGCCAGCTCGGGGTACACCGACTCGACGTGGGCGCCGAACGCGTCGACGCCCGCCATGGAGAACCCCCGGGTCATCAGCGAGCCCTCGTTGCCGTTCATCCCGACGACGAGGGGCACGGGGTGCTGCCGGCCGGCCGCGTACATCGCCAGCGGATCGTCGGGAATGGCCCAGCCGTCCACGTTCGGCGCCCAGACGTAGCCGGTGCGCAGGAACGGACTGCCCGCCCCCGCCCCGATCGCCTCGAGCACCGCCTGGGCGGGGGCCGCCCGCATCGCCGCCAGCGCCGCCCCGGGGTCGAGATCCCCGGCGTCGAGCGCCGCCCCGATCGACACGCCCTGCGCCTCGGCCGGGGTCAGATCCGCGGTGTCGCCCTGCAGCGGCCGGTCCCAGCCGTGAATCCAGTTGCTCTGCGCGATCGCGCGGTGGAAGAGCCCCTTCGACTGCGGCATCACCATGACCGACATCACCGCGCCGGCGCCGGCCGACTCGCCGAAGATCGTCACGCGGTCCGGGTCGCCGCCGAACGCCGCGATGTTGTCCCGCACCCACTCCAGGCCCGCCACCATGTCGAGCAGCCCGTAGTTGCCCGAGGCGCCGTGCGGCGACTCGGCGGACAGCGCGGGATGGGCGAGAAACCCGAAGACGTTGAGCCGGTAGTTGATGGTCACCACCACCGCGCCCTCGGCCGCGAGCCGGCCGCCGTCGTAGATGGAGGTCGAGCCCGAACCGCCGGTGTAGCCGCCGCCGTGGATCCAGTACAGCACCGGCAGCGGCTCTGCCGTCTCCTTCGGGGCCCAGACGTTCAGGAACAGGCAGTCCTCGCTCTGCCCCACGCCGCCCCCCGCGCCCTGGGCGCAGATCGGGCCGGCCTCGCCGGCGTCGCGCACGCCGGCCCAGGCGACCACCGCGGCCGGGGGACGCCAGCGCAGGTCGCCCACCGGCGGGGCCGCGAAGGGAACTCCCTTGAACGCGACGACGTCGGGATCCGCCGCGGCCGCCGTGCCCTGAATTCGGCCGCCGGTGACCGCCACCGGCGTGTCGGCCGACAGCATGACGGCGGGCGAGCCTCCCTGGGCGGCAGCGGGCGCCGCGCCGGCCGCGAACAGCCCCGCGGAAAGCCCGAGGACGACCCGCATACACTTCCCGCTTCCCATCCGATTCGACATCGAGCTCCTCCCTCTCACCGGCCGGCGATGCATCACCTGGCTTCCGCCGCTTCGCGGTCGCGGGCGCCCTGCAGGATCACCGCCATCGAGTAGTTCCCTTCGTGGCAGGCGTACTCGAAGATGGGATCCGGATTCCGCTGCATCGGGACCTCATAGGTCCACGGCCGCGTCCACGTGGACGGGTCGTCGACCGTCACGACGTAGCGCAGCAGATCGGGCGACTCGCGGGTGAAGCGCTCCGTCAGCTGCAGAGCGGCGCTCGCCCCGCCGCGCATGAAGCTCGTCTCGCGCAGGAAGTTCACCGTCTCGATGACCAGCGTATCGCCGTCCCAGTATCCGCGCGAGTCCCCCGCCCACTGCCGGAGGCCGCCGTGCGGGCGGCCGTCGAGGGGCACGATGCGCGGGTTGTGGTTCATTTCGTTGTACAGCACGACGGTATCCGGCGTCTGGAACAGTTGAAAGTTGTTGTTGTACCCGCCGGGGGTCATCGGCGGCCCCGAGTTGAACCCGGTGATGCACCGCGCCTGCAGGCCGTTCGGGCCCAGGTCTTCGACCCATCCCCCCGGTGTCGGCTCGTGCGGACCGGTATCGGCCCGCGCCTCCGACATCGCCGCTCTCGCCGCTTCCGCCTCGGCCGTCAGGGCCGGAATGCGCCCGTCGGGCGGGTCGACGACCAGCGACGTCCGCCGCGACGCAATCACCGACGTCCCGCGGTCGAACCAGAAGTTGTTGTAGGACCCCGGCGCCCCGTCGATCCCCCGGTCCACGTTGCCGCTCGGGTCGACCTCGGTGCGCCGCGCCGGGCGGCCCGCCAGAGCCGCGTTGCGGGCCAGCGCCGCCTCGTCGAGCTCTGCCGCCTCTTCATCGGTCAGGAACTCCCGATCGCCCAGATCCGCCGGCCGCTGCATCGGCGTGATGGTCCGGAAATCCCAGACCCCCTGCAGATCCGGCGCCCCCCACGGCGTGCGCGGCGACTCCTGCGCGCCCGCCGCCGACACTGCAACCGCCCCGCACACCACAACCGCCAACGCCCCCGCGAGATGGCCCCGTGTCATGATCTTCCCTCTCCCCGGTCATTCCCGGCACTTCGGCCCACACATGATATCCCCGCCGGCTGCCCGTACGCAGCTCCAGGGCTCTCCTTGACATACCGGCGAGGCGCATCCATCCGCGCATGCAGCACGCGCGCGATGCGCACGCCGGCGCTATCCGGTACGTAGAAAACAACGTGAGATTGGCACTCATGACGTCTCGCTCCGGGCGCGATTCGATCAGCCCGGCGACCGAGCATCGGGTGCTCCGCGAGATGCTCGAAGCAGGTATGGAGGCTGTTGAGGTACTTCCTGGCCAGCGCCAAGCCGTGCTGTTCGATGGTGTAAGTGTAGATGCCGTCGATGTCGGCGGCGGCCTTCCGCGAGAGCCTATAGACGCCCATCGCTTCGAAGCCGCGCTTCGACCACTTCCATGATGGAGGGCACCGTCTCGTCGCTCGGGCCGCTGTCGAGGCCTTCCTGCACCGCGCCCTTGAGCGTCTCGAACTCGGCGCTCCGCTCCCGGTCGCGCCGAATCAGATCCCGGATGTACTCGCTGTCGTTGGTGAAATGGCCAGCGGCGATCTGCGCCTTGATCCAATGATCCTGCAGATCCGTCAGCGTGATGGTCTTACGGACGGTTCCCATTGTGACCTCCGGAAAGCCCTAAGGCGATCATACTATTGGTGTAAAATAGCACAACCGGTCAACGCCAGCCGGCCTTCCTCGACGAGCACACGGCCCAGGCGGTCCTCTGCGCGAGCCTCGGCCAGCGGCTCGGCTGGGGGTGGCCCGCGCCCTGCTCAACGACCCGCAACTCATCTTTCTGGACGAGCCGACGGCGGGGCTCGACCCGGTCAGCGGGCGCCGCATCAGGAACCTCGTTCGAGAGATGAAGTGAGGCCGGGCGCACCGTCTTCCTGACGACGCACGACATGACGGTGGCCGACGAGCTGTGCGACCGCGTGGCCTTCATCGTCGACGGAGGGATACAGCGGCCCGACGCACGACTAATCGTCCAGGCCGAACGTATAGACGGTGTTCCCCACCGCCATCGTGACGTACTGCGCGCCATCGACCGCGTAGGTCATCGGATTGGCGTTGACGGCGCCGCCGAGCGGGATGTGCCAGAGCTCCTCTCCGCTCACCGCGTCGAGCGCGAAGAAGTAGCCGTCGACCGTCGCGCTGAACACGACGTCGCCCGCGGTGGTCAGCACGCCGGAGCGCGCGCGCGGCTTCATCTCGAACTCCCACCGGATGTCGCCGGTCGTCGGATCGATGGCGCGGATGGCGCTCCGGTAGGTGTCCATCGGCTGCGGCGCCTGCACCCCACCGCCGGTGTAGCGCTCGCCCTCCACGTAGTCCTCGTCGCGAAGGAAGAACTGCCCCTCGCCGTCGAACGCGTTGACGTAGAGCAGCCCGGTGCGCGGGTTGTAGGCGGGCGACCACCAGTTGGTCCCGCCGCCCGCGGTCGGCGCCACGACCGTCCCGTCGGACGACGGGAACATGCCGGGCCGTCTGATGGGGCGGCCGCTCTCGTCGAGTCCCTCCGCCCAGGTCTGCAGCGCGAACGGCTTGCCGAGCAGGAACTCGCCGTTCTCGCGGTCGAGGGTGTAGTAGAAGGCGTTGCGGTTCGCCCAGAGCATCGCCTTGCGCGGCCCGTCCTCCATCTCGATGTCGGCGAGCACCGGAATCTGGATGGCGTCCCAGTCGTGGACGTCGTGCGGGGTGAACTGGAAGTACCACGACATCTCCCCCGTGTCGCCGTCGAGGGCGAGCACCGAGTCGGCGTAGAGGTTGTCGCCCAGCCGCACCTCGCTGCCGTAGTCGGGGCCGGGGTTGCCGGTACCCCAGTAGACGAGGTTGAGCTCGGGGTCGTACGAGCCGGTTATCCAGGTCGGCGATCCGCCGGTCCGCCACGAGTCGCCCAACCACGTCCGGTTGTCGGGATGGTCGGGTCCGGGAATCGTGTAGGTGCGCCACGCGCGGTCGCCGCTCTCGGCGTCGTAGGCGTCGAGGAACCCGCGGATGCCGAACTCGCCGCCGGCGATGCCCGTCACCACCCGGTCCTTGACGATGAGCGGCGCCGCGGTCTTGCTGTAGCCGCCCCGGTAGTCGGCCACCTCGGCGTCCCACACCACGTTGCCGCTGCGGGCGTCGATGGCGACGAGGTGCGCGTCGAGGGTGCTCATGTAGAGCGTCTCGCCGAGGATGGCAACGCCGCGGTTGTTGCGCCCGCAGCAGATGCGGAGGTCGTCGGGCAGCGGGTGCTCGTAGCGCCAGTAGGGACGCCCGCTGGTGGCGTCGACCGCGGTCACGTTGCTCGGCGACTCGGTGATGAACATCACCCCGTCGACCACCAGCGGGGTCGTCTCGGTGCGGTCGAGCTGGCGGATGGTGTAGGCCCACTTCAGCTCGAGGTCGGCGACGTTGGTGCGGTCGACCTGGTCGAGCCGGCTGAAACGCTGGCTGTCGAGCGTGCCGTTGTACATCAGCCAGTTGTGGGGCTCGTCGGCCGCGTTGACCAGGCGCTCCCAGGTCACCGGCTCGAACTGCGCCACGCCGTCTCCGGCGGCCGGCTCCTGTGCGGCCGCGAGCGGGGAGGAAGCGAACAGGGCGACGGCGACGAAGATGGCAACCCGTTTCATGGCTTCATGCTCCTCTGTTCCGGCCGAGCGCACGTCCTTCCGGCCGAGCGTACGCCATGTCCACCGGTATCGCCAAACGGCGACGCCCCCTCGGTCCGCGGCGGGAAAGCTCCCCCGCCACCGGCCAGGACAGCGGACCGGTGCTGCATTTCTATTCGGTGGGATCGGCCCCGGCGGTCTCTTGCAGGGCCTCGATGTCGGCCGGGTAATGGGCGCGGCCGGTCTGCCTGGAGCGGATCAAGGATCGGTGAGTCGATGACGATCACGAACCGAGGGCCACTCTCAGGGCGCGAGGCCCTCCAGCGTCCACCAGAGCCGCGTTACCGCGTCGGGCACCCCCCCTCCGGTCCTGCCTTCCAGCACGATCTGCATCGAGTCGAGCCGCTCCCCGTAGAACCGTTCATTCGCGTCGCGGTCTGCCCGCATCGTCGCGCCGCCCAGCGTCACCCCCGCGAACACGCCGCGGGTTCGGGAGTAGCTGAGAATCCCGGCCGTCAACTGCAGATCGGTCGACGCTTCCACGCTGCGGCCGACCGGCCCCAGCACCGCCGAGGCGTCACCGCCCAGCTTGAACTGGTTGGCGAGCAGGCGCGTCAAACCGCGCCGGTTCCGGATCACCAGGACGATGTCGACCGACTGCGCACCCACCTGCAGACCGACGTTTCCGCCCGTCAACGTCAGGAACGCGGGCGCCGACCAGTTGCCGGTGTCCGAGTACCTCGCGACGACGAATCCGCGGCCGCGCTGGGCGCCGAAGATGAATCCCGCCTTGATGGTCGACGGAAACACCGCGATGGCGACGGCCCGATCGAGAATCGCCTCGGGGATGGCCGAGTCGGGAGCCTCCATGATCTCTTCGAGGACGGCGACCGCCTCGTCGAGCCGCGCCGCCTCCCCGTCGGCGCCGGCCGTCGCCGGCGTCCCGAGCAGAACCAGACCGATTGTCGCCGCTGCGGTCTTCGCGAGTCGGGCAACCGCGGCGATGAACGGAGCGTAGCAGGTCGACATGTCTCTTCGACTCCTTGAACGAGCGGGATCTCGGCGGTTGAGCCCTCGCGGCGCCGCCTCCGGGCAGGCCGGCGCCCCGGCGTCAGCGATCATGCCGCCCCTACTTGTTTCGTCGGTCCGAAGCGGAATTCCCTTTAAGGATCGAGCACGAGGCCGCGTTTCCGGAAGGCGATGTTCCACGCGCGCGAGGTGAAGTTGAGAGCGGTCTGGCGCGACAGCAGGTCGAGCACGTCCGACTGCCGGATGACGTCGCCGCCCCAGCGCCAGCCGGCCATCTGCAGCATGGCCCACTGGTCGCGGATGCCCTCGTGTGGTGGGCGAGATGCCGCAGCGTGATCGGCGTGCCGAAGTCGGGCAGCTCCGCGACGTAGCGCCGGATGTCGTCGTCCCAGGCAACCTCGCCGTCGGCCACCAGCAGCGCGACCGCCAGCGCCGTGAACTGCTTCGACACCGACGCGACGTGAAACACCGTCGACGGCGTGATCGGGACGTCGTACTCGAGGTTGGCGGCGCCGTACCTCTTGGCGAACACCAGCTCGCCGCCCCGCATGACCGACACGGCGCAGCCCGGGGTGCGCGGTCCGGTCCACGACGCGAAGAGCGCGTCGACGCGCGGCCCCGGCCCGTCGCGTTGCGCGGTGCCCGGCAGCACCGCGGCGGCGAGCACGCCGATTGCCGCCACCGCTCCGATGGCGACCGGAAACCGCCAGAGCAGCGCCTTCATCACTCGCAGGTTAGTCGACCTGCGCCGCCGTCGCAACAGCCTGCCGCCGCCGTTCCCCAACGCCGCCGCAAGCCCCCACGCCTCGAAGCCCGGAGCCGTCGGAGTGAGGGATACGTGACGCGTGACGCTACTCCACATCGATCCGTATCCGGCAGTGGGTGCTTGGTCCGAATCCCGCGACATCGTTCATGGCGTGCACGTGCACCCTGTCGTGGAACCCCCGGGAGGCGAACACATAGTCGTATTGATATCCGCTGACGATGCCCTCGTCGCGCATGAGACGCCGCTGCTGGCCGGCAAGGCAGGTGGGCACGTTCTTCGTGTCTTTCGGCAAACCCGGCGGGAGCGGATCCGCCCGTCTGTCGGCATCCGGCCACTGGGGTCCCTTGAACTCCAGGCCCAGCGCCTGCATCCGGCCGAAAATGGTCTGTGCGCGAACGGGATTCTCCATTCTGCTGTTGTCAGCCGCCCCGTAGATCGTATTGAGGCCGCCCGCCGCCACCAGGCGGTGCGACGAGGGATTCGTGTGTGCGATGAACGCCGAGACGTCAGAGATGACCCGGTGTGCGGAGCCGTCGGTGTAGGCGTAGATGGCCTAGCCCTGCCTCCTCGCGGACGGGAGTGCTCTGCCTGCGGATGCGGGTACAACCAGCGTGCGTACATCGAGAATACGAGGAACGACTCGAGGGCCGGTTTCCCACCATGCAGGGGCGTGACGCGCGCGGCGGCGAGCGTGCGCGAATCGCTGACCGCGATCGTGTTCAGCGGCATGCCTTCACGTTCGGCAGCAACGGGTTCGAACACGTCGACCCGGACCCGGTCCGACAGCCGAACCACCGCCGGCCAGATGCTCGACCGATTCCAGTTCCAGGCCACTCGTTCACCAGTGGCGTCCGCCATGCGCCGGGCCGCCCCCTTGCCCACTTCCTGCAACAAGGCGACGTCCATCGTCGGGCATCTCACTGAGTTCCGTGAACGCATCGGGGCTGCGGTTGATGTTCCAGCACACCATCCTGACCACGCCAGACCTCCTTGCGACAGTGTACCGGCCCGGCCGCCAGCTTGGCCGCGTCGCGCAGATGCGGCTTGGCGTGGTTGATGTCGACGATTTCGATGGCGCTGGGAAACTGCTCTGCGGCCGTTCCAGATCCGGGGGGCGCCGTCGCCGAGGACGACCGGGCGCGGCGCAGTGTGGAAACCGCGCTGTTGCGCCTCGCGATGGACGCGTTGCGCAAGGCGGCCGGCGCCGGCGCGCTCGTCATCGGCGACTTGGCGGCCGAGCGCCTCGGCACAGCGGTCGGCCTGCCGGGTCTCGACATCGACCTCTTCAGATCTCCACGTACTCGAAGAGCGCCTCGCCCGCTTGCGCTTTTTGCTTGACAGCTTTTCGCAGCCAGTCCGCGTGATTTCCGGGACGCGACCAGGAATACCCTCTGAACACCCCTCAGTCGCCGCAGGCTGCACGACGCCGACCGCGAGACCGAAATCTGCCGCCCCACGGCCCGTTCGGGCCGCTGACGCAAGTACAAGCCGCTCAAAATCAATGGGTTACGATGGCCGCCCCCTTGCATGCACGTCCCTGAAACCACACCCGACGTCCCTGCGCCCCCGCTGCATCCCGCAGACTCCGTCGTGCCCGAGAGCGACGCACCCGCACCGCGGCCCTGGTGCCCCAACGGTCCCCAGGCCGAGGTCGTGGCGCTCGGCGACCGCATCGCCGAGCTCTCCGCCCGCATTCACGCCGCCACCTGGGAGCTGCTGAGCCTGATCCGACAGTTCGACGAGAGAAGCGGCTGGGCCGGCTGCACGTCGTGCGCCGAGTGGCTGGGCTGGCGCACCGGGCTCGAGCCGGGTGCGGCCCGCGAGCACGTGCGGGTGGCGCGCGCCCTTGCCGATCTGCCGAAGCTGAGCGACGCGATGCGGCGCGGCAAGGTCTCCTACTCGAAGATGCGCGCGGTCACGCGGGTGGCGACGCTGGAGACCGAGGACGACCTGCTGAACGTGGCGCTGTCGGGCACCGCCGCCCACGTCGAGAAGATCGTGCGGGCTTGGCGGCGGGTGGACCGCTTGGCGGAGCAGGCCGAGGACCGGCGGCGGCACGAAGCGCGGTCGCTACGGACGTGGGTGGACGAGAACGGGATGGTGGTGGTGCGGGGCCGTCTGTCGCCTGAGGTGGGCGCGGTCGTGCGGCGGGCGCTCGAGGCCGCCTGCGACCAAGCCCGCGGCGCCGACGCGACGGCGGCGGACGCGGACAGAAGGGCCGCCCCCGGCGCAGAGGCGCCGGCGCTGGCGCAACGGCAGGCGGATGCGCTGGGGTGATTGCGGAGTGCGCGTTGTCGGGCGGGCTCGACCGGGGGACGGGGAGCGACCGGTATCAGGTGGTGGTGCACGTGGACGCGGAGGCCCTGACCGAAGCGCCCGACGTTCCCGCGGGAACGTCGGAGACGGCAACGCTCGTGCCCGTGCGGCGCGGCGCCGGCCAGGAAGCGCGCGGTGGCAGTTCGACGAGAGGACCGCCGCGCGCCGTCGCGCCCGTGCCCGACCCCTTGTCCGGGACCGCGTCTGGCCGCGTCCACCCCGGCCGGCCGCCGCCAGACGGTGCTGGAGGAGGCGGGAGGCATCCACATCTCGGCCGAGACGGCGCGGCGGCTGGCCTGCGACGCGTCGACGGTCGAGATGCAGCACGGCCCCGGCGGCGAGATCCTCGCCGTCGGCCGCCGGACGCGGACCATCTCGCCGGCCCTGCGCCGGGCGCTGAACGCCCGCGACCGCCAGTGCCGGTTTCCGGGGTGCCGGAACGTCCGTGTCGATGCTCACCACGTAAGCCACTGGGCCCACGGCGGGGCGACGGCGCTCGACAATCTGGTCCTCCTATGCCGGCGGCACCACCGGGCGGTTCACGAGGAGGGGTTCCGGGTCACGCTGGATGCGGCCGGAAACGTGGAGTTCGTTCGGCCGGACGGCCGTCCGCTGCCGGAAGCGCCGGCGCCGCCGGACTGGACGGGTCGGCCGTTGGCGCCGGTGAGGGCGCGGCTCGAACGAGACGGCGTCTCCATCGACCCCGACACCCTCACGCCCGACTGGCGCGGCGAGCGTCTGGACCTGGATTGGGCGATCCACCAGTTGTGGCGTCCGCGCCGGCAGGGCGGAGGCGACCTGCAAGCGGCAGCCGGCCCACCAGTCTTGACCGCGAGCGTAGCGCACGCTCACGGTTGACGATCACTTTCCAGCCACAAGTGATCGTCAAGAACGGTTGTGCGCAACACATGAGCGTCAAAGGCCTCCTGTCTCGGGCGACACCCACGAATGCCGGTCCGGCGACGGGAATCGTCGACGGGAGTCCTCGGACCTCCGGTTGCCGTCGCTGCCGACGCACCGCAGCCGCCGGCCGCCTGAAGGGCCACGCCGGTGAGGCAGACCGCCGGCCGGTTGTACGCTATCGGGTGGCGAGACCGGATGGCGGCTCGCTGTCCCGGTTCGTGCGACGGAGGTCACGACATGGCGCGACGGCGGTCGGGGACGCGGGCCAACAGCTCGTTGGCGTCGAGCCAGTCGGGCGAGGGCGGGATTCGGAAGAACCTGATCGAGGCGGGAACCTTCAACGCAACTCACCCGGGTCATCGAGATGAGACCGACAGAGGCTCCTTTGGGCATGGATGGGACGCCCGGCGAAGCCGCCGAGGCGCAGACCCGCATAGCAGACGCCATCGAGAAGCTCCTGCGGTCCATCGACCGACCGGGCGACTTCTGCGTCGACGGCCGGTCCGGGGCGGGACCGACAAGCTGGTCTGGCTGCTCGATCACGAGTACAGCGAGGCCGGGCTGTCCTTCGACGGGCTGAAGAACACCGACGCGGCGGTCGCGCGCGTTCTCACCCAGGCCGCGGAACGGGTGGAGTGCGAGGCGCACGCGGCCGTCGTTCACATCGAGCAGTACGGCGGCGCAGACTACACCGGCCGCGGCTGGGGCGGGTGGGACGGCGAGGACGAAGAAGAGTGGGAGATGGGAGACGTCGCCGACAGCCGCGAATGGCTGGACGGCTGGGCGCGCCCCGACGGCCGACGGCCGCCGTTGGGCGAGGTCGAGCTGCTTCCCGGGGAACTGCTCCCGCGCGGCGCCCTCGACGATGCGACGCCGGACGAGCAACGGGTGCACGAAGCGTCGGGCAACGAGGGCGTGAGCGTCGAGCGCGCCTATCGCCGCGCCGCCCTCGTCCTGTGGCCCCGATCGAAGGCGCTGGAGATTGTGGCGCGGAGCGACATCGCGGGGGCCATCGCCTGGGTCGCCGACGAGTTCGACCGACTTCAGGACACAGGGGGCGGACGCATCCGGGAACTCCTGAGCGGGCTGATCGACGTCTGGCCCACCGGCCCCTACGACGAGGACGCGCACGCTCGCGCCCTGATGCTGTGCCTGCTGCACTCGACCGGAGACGAGAATCGGGCCGCGCGCTTTCTGAGGAGGGTGGTTCTGAAGCGCTACGACGGCAGCGAGAACGAACCGTTGGCGCTCGTCGTGGACATGCTTGGATCGTCCGCCGCCCGCCGCTTCCTGACCGCACTCGCGGCGGCGCATCTTGGACATGCTTGGCGTCCGCCGCCCGCCGCTTCCTGACCGCACTCGCGGCCGCATCTTCGGCGGCGGCCGGCCACGCTGGCGCTCGTCCGCGGCCCGCCGCGCGTCGCCCCGACAAACGTCGCTGGTCGGCTCCGTCGCGGCCGACGCGCCGCAGCCGCCAGCCGCCAGCCGGCCCATGCCATTGAGGCAGGCCGCCGGCCGGTTGTACGCTATCGGGTGACGGGACCAGAATGGCTCGCCGTCCTGGTTCGTGCGACGGAGGTGACGACATGGCGCGACGGCGGTCGGAGAAGCGGGCAGGCGAGGCGGGGGTGACCTCGAACGGGGCCACCGTCGGCCATGAAGCCGAGCTGTGGGCGATGGCCGATGCCCTGCGGGGCTCGATGGACGCTGCCGAGTACAAGCACGTCGTGCTCGGGCTGATCTTCCTGAAGTACATCTCCGACGCCTTCGAGGAACGCCACGCTACGGTGCTGGCCGAGTTCGGGGAAGACGCCGCCGAGGACCGCGACGAGTACACCGCCGAGAACATCTTCTGGGTGCCGGCAGAAGCCCGTTGGACGCACCTGAAGGCCCAGGCGAGGCAGTCGACCATCGGCCTGACCGTGGATCAGGCGATGGCCGCGATCGAACGCGACAACCCCGCGATCGAGGACGTGCTGCCGCGTGACTACGCCCGGCCCGCCCTCGACAAGCGTCGGCTCGGCCAGTTGATCGACCTCGTCAGCAACATCCAGGTGGGCGACGAGGACGCCCGTTCGCGCGACGTGCTCGGCCGCGTCTACGAGTACTTCCTCTCGCAGTTCGCGAGCGCCGAGGGCAAGAAGGGCGGCGAGTTCTACACGCCGGGCTGCGTCGTCAAGGTGCTGGTCGAGATGCTCGAGCCGTACCGGGGCCGGGTCTACGACCCCTGCTGCGGCTCGTCCGGCATGTTCGTGCAATCGGTCGCGTTCATCCGCGCCCACGCCAGCGGCAACGGAAACGGCGGCAAGGCCCGGGCCGACATCAGCATCTACGGTCAGGAGTCGAACTACACGACGTGGCGGCTCGCGAAGATGAACCTCGCGATTCGCGGCATCGAGGGACAGATCGGCCACGGCGACAGCTTCCACAACGACCGGCACCCGGACCTGAAGGCCGACTTCATCCTCGCCAACCCCCCGTTCAACGTCTCCGACTGGGGCGGCGAGCGATTGACCGACGACAAGCGCTGGCGCTACGGCGTGCCGCCGAAGGGCAACGCCAACTTCGCCTGGGTGCAGCACATGGTCCACCACCTCGCGCCGGCCGGCGTCGCGGGGTTCGTGCTCGCCAACGGGTCGATGTCGTCGAGCCAGTCGGGCGAGGGGACGATCCGGAAGAGCCTGCTCGAGTCCGATCTCGTGGACTGCATGGTCGCCCTGCCGGGCCAGCTCTTCTACTCGACCCAGATTCCGGCCTGCCTCTGGTTCCTGGCCCGCCGCCGCCCGCGCCGCGGCGAGGTCCTGTTCATCGACGCCCGCAAGCTGGGCCGGATGGTGGACCGCACCCACCGCGAGCTGACCGACGACGACGTCGCCCGCATCGCCGGCGCCTACCACGCCTGGCGCGACGGGGCAGACGCCTACGAAGACCTTCCCGGCTTCTGCAAGAGCGCCCC
Organism: Vicinamibacterales bacterium; assembly: GCA_965206705.1. Lineage (GTDB taxonomy): Bacteria > Acidobacteriota > Vicinamibacteria > Vicinamibacterales > UBA8438 > JAJEEA01. The sequence goes on from CBDBKJ010000006.1 coordinate 2,381,214, forward strand.
GCTCGACGAGGTGCGCCGGCACGGCCACGTGTTGACGCCGGGGCGCTATGTCGGCGCGGAGCCGCAGCCGGACGACGGGGAACCGTTCGAGGCGAAGATGGGGCGGCTGGTCGGGGAGCTGCGCGCGCAGCAGGCCGAGGGGGCGCGGCTGGATGCGGCCATCGCCGAGAACCTGAAGATGCTCGGCTTCCTGCCTCCCGAAGAGGGCCGATGACCGTCAGCGAACTGATCGAGGTACTCGAGACCCACCCCCGCAACCTGCGGGTGGTCGTCAACGGGTACGAGGAAGGCTACGACGATCTGTCGCCCGGCCAGATCTCCCTGCGGCGCATTGCGCTTAACACCGGCGTTGCGGACTGGGAGGGACGACACGGATACGATTGGGAAGCGGCCAAGCGCCGGGCGGAGCCGGCGACGGTCGTCGACGCGCTCGTGCTGAACCGGGTATCTCACTGACCGCTGCTCTGGCGAACTGCATCATGTCATGAGACTCGACCTGACCCCGCTCGACGATGCGATTGCACAGTTGGAGGAAGCGATCGAGTAAACCACGGCTCCGACCTGGCGTCGGGCGACCCCGCGCTCAAGCTGCACCTTCGAGCCGCCGCGATCCAGGCGTTCGAGTTCACCTACGAGCTGTCGTTCAAGATGGTGAAGCGGCATCTCGAACAGGTCTCCCCGAATCCCGCCGAGTTCGACCAGATGAGCTTCAAGGCCATCATGCGTGAGGCCTTCCGGCGCGGGTTGGTGCAGTCCGAAGTGTCCGACTGGGACAAGTACCGGAAGCTGCGCGGCACGACCAGTCACACCTACAACGCAGGCAAGGCGCAGATGGTCTTCGAGAGCCTGCCGGATTTCCTCCGGGAGGCCAGATTCCTCCGGGATCAGCTTCAGCAGAGGAACGAGTCCCTTGACGACCCCGATTGACATCCGCGCCGACCACCTGCGCATCGTCCACGACGTGCTGGCTCGACATCTGCCGGACGGCGTGAGGGTCTGGGTCTTCGGGAGCCGCGCCACGTGGGCGACGAAGGACTCGTCCGATCTGGATCTCGCTCTGGAGGGTGACGGCGAAATCCCGCCGAGAAGCCTGTCCGCACTGGAGGCCGCGTTCGAGGACTCGGATCTGCCGTACGCCGTGGATGTCGTGGACGTCAACCGGATCGGCCGACGATTCCGACGGATCGTGACCGAGCAGCGGGTGCCGCTGCCGGAGAATGGCAACTCACGCCCGACCGACTGGATGTCTACGAATCTTGGTCGAGCTTGCACGAAGATTGGCAGCGGAGCTACCCCGCGGGGCGGCAAGGATGTCTACCTGACGAATGGACCATACGCACTAATCCGCAGTCAGAATGTCCTCACTACCGGTTTTCGTCACGATGGTCTGGCGTACATTGGTGATCAACACGCTCTGGATCTCGATTCCGTAGAGGTTCTCGACTCGGACGTTCTGCTCAACATAACAGGGGACTCAGTGGCGCGCGCGTGCCAGGTCGACCCACACGTCCTCCCTGCCCGCGTGAACCAGCACGTGGCGATCATCCGCCCGGATCCGGAGACACTCGATCCTGGTTTCCTCCGATACTCCCTTGTTTCCCCCGAGACCCAGGCCAAACTCCTGTCGTGGGCTGGGTCTGGCGGAACACGGCACGCCCTCACCAAGGCAATGATCGAGGCGTTCGATGTGCAGGCTCCAGAAGATGTGCGCGAACAACGCGCCATCGCCTACATCCTCGGCACGCTGGACGACAAGATCGAGCTGAACCGGCGGATGAACGCAACGCTGGAGGCGATGGCGCAGGCGCTGTTCCGGTCCTGGTTCGTCGATTTCGACCCGGTGCGGGCCAAGATGGAAGGCCGCGATACCGGGCTGCGGAAGGAGATCGCCGACCTGTTTCCCGATCGGCTCGTGGACTTCGATGGTGGCGAGGCTCCAGATGGCTGGCCAATTGAGAACCTCGCCGGTCATTTCGAAGTCATGAAGGGCGTGAGCTACAAGGGCTCCGGCCTGCGCGGTGACGGAATGCCGTTGCATAACCTGAACTCCATCCACGAAGGCGGTGGTTACAAGTACGAAGGCATCAAATTCTATTCCGGCGAGTACGCGGAGCGCCACCGTGTTCGTCCTGGTGACGTGATCGTCGCGAACACGGAGCAAGGACACGATCGGCTGCTCATCGGATACGCGGCCATCGTGCCGGGACTCTTCGGCACCAGTGGAATTGCAAGTCATCATATCTACCGCCTCCGACCACGATCAGCGAGCTGGCTCTCGACGCGATTTCTGCTCTTCCTGCTGAACTCCGCCCGAATGCACGACCTGGTGAGCGGCTACGCGAACGGTACGACGGTCAACATGCTGCCGACTGGCGGAGTGCAACGGCCATCCTTCGTTGTTCCTCCGAGGGCTCTCGTCGAGGCCTTCGACCTCGTGGCGTCGTGCTCTGAGCTGCGGCGCGAGCAAGCCGTGCGCGAGTCCCGGACGCTGACCGTCGTGCGGGAGGCGCTCTTGCCGAAGCTGGTCTCCGGAGAGATGCGAGTGGGCGCCGCCGAGAAGCTCATCGGAGCAATCGCATGACGGCGGCGCTGCTCACCGTTCCGGACCAGAAGGAGGGGTTGTCTCTGGCGTACGTCAAGGCCCTGGCAGCGCGCGCGGGTTTCTCGACGGCGGTGCCGGACCCCGACCGGGACAGCGTCGATGTGCGGATCATGGCGGACGGGCCGCGGCGTCCGGCCCTCGACCTGCAACTGAAGGCCACGGCCGATCTCGCCGAAGCGCAGGACGGATTCCGGCGGTTTCGATTGAGAATCAAGAACTACAACGATCTTCGCGTCGAAACGCAGACACCGCGGTTGCTCGTGGTGCTGGACCTGCCGCAGGACGAGGCGCAGTGGATGACGGTTACGACGGAGGAGCTCGTTCTGCGGCGCCGGGCCTACTGGTTGAGCCTGCAACAAAGTCATGGAGAGGTCGTGAGACAGGAGACCGTCACGGTTCGCATTCCGGAAGGCAACTTGTTCGACGTGGCGACGCTCCAGACCCTCATGGAGCGATCGCGCAACGGAGACATCTGATGCGAGTCAGCATTCGCGACCGGGGTGCGCTGTCGGCGGTTTCGCCGGCGGCGCTGTCGGCGTACGCCCGCGCGGCCGGTTGGCGCCGGCACGAGCCGTATCGCGAGCACTCGGACGTCTACGTCGGTGAGTCGCGCCCGGAGATCATCGTTCCGCGCACGGAGCGCCTGGGCGACTACGCGAGCGCCGTCGCGACGCTGATCGACACGTTCGCCGGCGTCACCGGGCAGGACGAGTTGAGCGTCTATCGCTCGTTGGCGACGGCGGACCGGGACGTGGTCCGCGTCCGCGCCGCGGAGAGCGACGACGGCAGCGTGACGTTGAACGACGGCGTGGACCTCATCGGCGGCGCCCGCGATCTCGTGCTGTCGGCGGCGTGTTCGCTTCGCGAGCCGCAGCCGGTGTACCGGGCCGGGGCGAACCGGGAGGCGGCGGATCTGCTGAGGCAGATGCGGCTTGGGCAGACGGACCAGGGCAGCTTCGTGGTGACGTTGCTGACGCCCGTCGTGCCACCGCCGATACCGGCGTTGTTCCCGGATCCGGATGATAGAAACGCGCCGATCGAACGCCGGATTACGCGGCGACTGGTCGAGGCCGTCACCGCGGCGCGTCAGGCGACGGAACGGGCGGCTGCCGGTGATGACGGCGCCTTCGAGGAGACGGTGGCCAGCGGCGTGAGCGCCAATCTGTGCGAGGCCCTGGTCCGGATCATCGAACCGTTCCCGACGCTGGACGTGGGCGTTTCGTGGGCTCGGACTCGGCCGGTTGCGGCAACGGGAGCCGTCGCTCGCTTCGGCCGGGCGGATGCGGCCCTCCTGCGCGAGGCGGCGCGCTCGCTCCGCGAGCGGGCGCCCCGACCGGAAGTGCGTCTCCATGGCTTCGTGCGGCTCCTGAAGCGCGGGGAGGCCGAAGACGACGGGACTATCCGTCTCGCGACCGACATCGACGGGCAACGGCAGTCGGTCGTGGCGGTTCTGCAACAGGCGGACTACGAGCGGGCGGTTCAGGCTCACCGGGATCGGGCGCCGGTCGTGCTGGCGGGCGATCTCGAACGCACGGGCCAGCGGTGGAGGTTGCTGAATCCGCACCTTGAAGGCGTCCTCCGCGACGACGGACACGAAACGGGAGACCCTTGAAGGCCATGCCGCCGTCCGGCGTCTCTGAGTCCACCGTCGAATCCGTCGCCCTCGACTGGCTGGCGTCGCTCGGCTGGACCGTCCTCCACGGCCCGGACATCCCACCCGACACGCCGGCGGCGGAACGCGCCGACTACGGCGAGGTCGTGCTGAACGGCCGCCTGCGGTCCGCGCTCGCCCAGCTCAATCCGAACCGGCCCGACGATGCGCTCGACGACGCCCTGCGCCGACTCACCCGGCCGGCCGGGGCGACGCTGGAGGCTCGCAACCGCGACTTCCATCGGATGGCCGTCGCGGGCCTCGACGTGGAGTACCCCGACACAGACGGCCGTGTTCGCGGCGACAAGGTCCGCGCGCTCGACTTCGACGACCCGGACAACAACGACTGGCTTGCCGTCAACCAGTTCACCGTCGTCGAGAACAAGCACGAACGGCGGTCGGACATCGTGCTGTTCGTGAACGGACTGCCGCTCGCCGTCATCGAGCTGAAGAACCCCGCCGACGAGAACGCCTCCATCTCGTCGGCCTTCCAGCAGCTTCAGACCTACAAGGCGGAGATCCCGTCGCTGTTCACGTTCAACGCCGCGCTCGTCGTGTCGGACGGACTGGAAGCGCGCATCGGCCCGCTGACGGCCGGGCAGGAGTGGTTCAAGCCGTGGCGCACGATTGCGGGCGAGACGCTGGCCGACCCGAGCCTGCCGCAGCTCCAGGTGCTGCTCGAAGGTGTCTTCAACCGGCGCCGGCTGCTCGCGCTGGTCCGCGACTTCATCGTGTTCGAGGACGATGGCAGCGGCGCCCTGGTCAAGAAGATGGCCGGGTACCACCAGTTCCACGCCGTGCAGACCGCCGTCGCCGAGACCCTGCGCGCGGCAGCGTTGCAGCAGGCGGTGGCCGACCGCGACCCGGCCGGCCGCTACGAGTCGCGCCGCCAGCCGGCCGGCGCCCTTGGCGACCGCCGGATCGGCGTGGTCTGGCACACCCAGGGGTCGGGCAAGAGCCTGACGATGGCGTTCTACGCCGGTTGCATCATGCGCGACCTGGCGATGGAAAACCCCACCGTCGTCGTGCTGACGGATCGCAACGATCTCGACGATCAACTGTTCACCACCTTCTCGCGCTGCGCCGACCTGCTCGGGCTGCCGCCCGTCCAGGCCGAGAGCCGCGCCGACCTGCGGGCGAAACTCGCCGTCGAATCGGGCGGCGTGGTGTTCACGACGATCCAGAAGTTCTTCCCCGACGCGCCCGCGCTCGGGGAGCGCGAGGGCGCTACCCCTCGCAGGAGACAGGAGGAGCGCGAGGGCGCTACCCCTCGCAGGAGACAGGAGGAGCGCGAGGACGCTACCCCTCGCAGGAACCAGCCGGGCGACCGGCATCCGCTGCTGTCGAGCCGCCGCAACGTCGTGGTGATCGCCGACGAGGCGCACCGCAGCCAGTACGACTTCATCGACGGCTACGCCCGCCACATGCGGGACGCGCTGCCCAACGCGTCGTTCATCGGCTTCACCGGGACGCCCATCGAGCTCGCCGACGCCAGCACCCGCGCCGTGTTCGGCGACCACATCAGCGTGTACGACATCCAGCGGGCCGTCGAGGACGGGGCGACCGTGCCGATCTACTACCGAGAGCCGCCTGGCGAGGCTGGCTCTCGACGAGACGGAGAAACCGACGATCGATGCCGGATTCGAGGAAGTCACCGAAGGCGAGGAGGTCGACCGCCGCGAGAAGCTGAAGACGAAGTGGGCGCAGCTCGAAGCGATTGTCGGCGCAGAGAAGCGCATCGCCCTGGTCGCCCGCGACATCGTGGAGCACTTCGAGCGCCGCCAGGAGGCGATGGACGGCAAGGCGATGGTGGTCTGCATGAGCCGGCGGATCTGCATCGACCTCTACCGCGAGCTGGTCCGGCTGCGCCCGGAATGGCGCCACGACGACGACAGGCGCGGCGCGCTGAAGGTCGTGATGACCGGCAAGGCGTCCGACCCGTCCGACTGGCAGCGGCACATCGGCAACAAGGCCCGTCGCGAGGCGCTGGCGAAACGGTTCCGCGACCCGGCCGACCCGCTCTGCCTGGTGCTCGTGCGCGACATGTGGCTGACCGGATTCGACGCCCCGAGCCTGCACACGATGTACGTGGACAAGCCGATGCGCGGCCACGGGCTGATGCAGGCCATCGCGCGGGTCAACCGGGTGTTCCGGGACAAGCCGGGCGGCCTCGTCGTCGACTACCTCGGCCTCGCCCACGAGCTGAAGCGGGCGCTCGCCACCTACACCGAGAGCGGCGGCACGGGCGAGACCGCGCTGGACAAGGACAAGGCGGTCCGAGCGATGCTGGAGAAGTACGAGGTCTGCTGCGGCCTGTTCCACGGCTTCGACCGGTCCGTGTGGACGGACGGCTCGCCGGCCGAGCGGCTCCAGCTCCTGCCGGCGGCGCTGGAGCATGTCCTCGCCCAGGAGGACGGCAAGGCCCGCTGCCTGCGGGCCGTGCGAGAACTGTCGCAGGCGTTCGCGCTGGCGGTGCCCCATCCCGAAACGGTCCGCATTCGCGACGACGTATCGCTGTTCCAGCACGTCCGCGCGGCGCTCTCGAAGCGCGTCGGCCCCGACGCGAAATCCGACGAGCAGCTGGACCACGCGGTACGCCAGATCCTCTCGCGGGCCGTGGCCCCCGACGGCGTGGTGGATATTTTCGCCGCGGCCGGGCTGAAGAAGCCGGACGTGTCCATCCTGTCCGAAGAATTCCTGAATGAAGTCCGCGGCATGGGCCGGAGGAACCTCGCCGTCGAACTGCTGGAGAGGTTGTTGAAGGGCGAGTTGGCGATTCGGAGGCGGAAGAACGTGGTGCAGGCGCGCTCGTTCGCCGACATGCTGGAGCAGACGATCCGCCGCTACCAGAACCGCGCGGTCGAGGCGGCGCAGGTGATCGAGGAACTGATCGGCCTCGCCCGCGAGATGCGTGAGGCAAACGCCCGCGGCGAGAGGCTTGGATTGTCCGACGACGAACTCGCGTTCTACGACGCGCTCGGCGTCAACGACAGCGCGGTGCAGGTGCTCGGCGACGAGACGCTGCGCGACATCGCCCGCGAGCTGGTCGAGACCGTGAGGAGCAACGTCACCATCGACTGGACGCTCCGCGAGAACGTCCGGGCCAACCTGCGCCGCCTCGTGAAGCGTGTGTTACGCGAGCACGGCTACCCGCCGGACAAGCAGGAAGCGGCGACTCGGACCGTGCTTGAGCAGGCCGAAGCGCTGTCGGCCGCCTGGGAAACGTGACCGCCGATCTCGCCCGACCCGGCGCCTGGAGCCGTACGAGGCCGACTACCGCTGGCTGAGCCAAGACCCGGCAGCAGACGGAGTGGAAGCCGTAGCGGCGCGGTGCGAATCGCCTCAACATGTTGGGCCACACCTCGATCCAACAACAATATATTGACAATCAGGCGCTGCCTGCTGTATGTTTCTGAGTTCCTGTCGTTGTTGCTCACGTACGGTCATCAAAACCACTTGATGATCACTTTATCGCAAAAGGCGATCGTCAAAGAGTGCCTTGTGCAATAGGTGAGCGTCAAAGCACTTCCCTGCCCTCGGCAACATTCACGAGATCACGGAACGCGAGGATGCCGGGCCGGCGCCCCCGTGGTGCAAGGACCACATGCAGAATGCCGCCGTCGATCAGGACGCTGAGGAACCGCCGCGCAGTCCCGCGCGAGATTCCCACGCCGGCCACGAAATGAGTGCTGGCGAAGACCGGGTGCGCAAAAATCCAGTCCAGAGCGCGGATCGCGTGCTGCGATCGGGTCAACTCGGCCACCTGACCCTTCATCTTGTCGTAGAGGTCGAAGATTCCCTGCGCCCTCGCCAGATTGTCCTCGGCCTGCGCCTGCACCGCTTCCAGGAAGAGTCGACACCAGCCCGTCCAATCGTTGTCGCGCGAGACGGAGAGCAGACCCTCGTAGTACGCGTCGCGGTGGGCCTCGAAGTAGGCGCTGATGTAGAACCTGGGTGCTCGGATGAGGCCGGCCTGCCACATGAACAGCGGGACCAGCATGCGCCCCAGACGGCCATTGCCGTCGAGAAAAGCGTGCAACGCTTCGAACTCGGCATGCAGGACCGCCAACTGGACGAGCCGATCCGGCGCGTTCCGGTGAATGTACCGCTCCCAGGCGGACATCGCCTCGGGTAGCTGCTCCGCCCCAACCGGGACGAACGTGGCCTCTTCGATGGTGCACCCACGAGGCCCAATCCAGTTGGGGGTTCGCCGAAACTGGCCGGGCGCCTTGTTCTGGCCACGCACCCCCCGCAACAAGACGGTGTGCGCTTCCCGGACGACGCGCAGCGACAACGGCAGCTCCGTCATGAGTTCTTCCGCCCGTCGCAAAGCTGAGCGGTAGTTCAGCACCTCGTAGATGTCGTCGCGGCGAGCGGGGGACTCCGGTTCCTGCCCAGCCTCGAATCCCAGCACGTCGCCCATCGTGGCCTCGGTGCCCTCGATGCGAGAGGAGAGAACTGCCTCGCGAGTCGTCAGCGGCCCGAGCAGTACATCCGGGTTGGGCACGGCTGCGAGCGTGCCGTCATAGCGCGCAACCGCCGCGGCGGCTGGACCGAGGAGAGGAATCAGAGCCGGCCAGTCGAGGTGCTCGTCGGGTGGGAATCGGCCGGCGTGGTACTGAACTGGCACCATCACTGGTCTCCCGACAACCGGCCTGTTGCAGGAACGGAAGTGGCGGTGAGGCAGACCGCCGCATAAGTGTTTCACCCTGTCTCGCTCCGCCCCTATCCGCCCGCCCGTCAATGACTTAGCGTGTCGTGTTGTATCGCGTCGTATCTGCCTGTATCATGGTGTCAGTGGGACCAAACGGGGGACACCATGAAGCAGCTATCCGCGAAATTCGTCACCGCTGTCACCGAGCCGGGCAAGTACCACGACGGCGACGCGGGATTGTATCTCTACGTGCGCGAGCGCGCCGGGAACGTGAGCAAGGCATTCGTGCAACGGCTCACCGTCCACGGGAAGCGCGTCGATATCGGACTCGGCTCGACCAAGTGGATGCCGCTCACCGACGCGCGAGCGACCGCGCAGGCGAACCGACGGATCGCCCGCACGGGCGGGGACCCGCGCAGGGGCCGCGCGACAGTACCGACCTTCGGTGATGGCGTCGAGGCGGTGATCGCGATCCAGCGCGCCGGCTGGCGCAACGGCGGCAAGACTGAGGCGCAATGGCGGGCGAGCCTGCGCGACCACGCCATGCCGCGGCTCGGCGCGATGCCGGTCGACCGAATCACGATCGCCGACGTGCTAGCGACGCTCGTTCCCGTCTGGCATACCAGGCACGAAACCGCGCGTCGCGTCCGCCAGCGGATCGGCAAGGTCATGGATTGGGCCGTGACGCAGGGGCATCGCCAGGACAACCCGGCCGGCCCGGCACTGTCGGCCGCGCTCCCAAGCAACGGGCACCATCGCACGCACCATCGCGCCCTGCCGTATGACCGCGTAGGCGGCGCTCTCGCGGCCGTGCGGGATTCGGGCGCCTTCCCTACCACGAAGCTCGCGTTTCGCTTTCTGGTGCTGACGGCGGCGCGCTCGGGCGAGGTTCGCGGCGCGCGGTGGGATGAGGTCGACATGGACGCGGCAATCTGGACCGTGCCGGGCGACCGCATCAAGTCGGGGCGCGAGCACCGCGTCCCGCTCTCGCCCGCCGCGCTCGACGTGCTGCGCGAGGCGGCGGCGTACCGGCATTCAAGCGGGCTGGTGTTCCCGAGCGCTCGCGGTAAGGTCATGAGCGACGCGACCATCGGAAAGCTGCTCACCGAGAACGGCGTCGACGCGGTGCCTCACGGGTTCCGGTCGAGCTTCCGCCAGTGGGCAGCGGAGCGGACGAGCATCGCGCGCGAGGTTGCCGAATTCGCGCTCGCTCACGTGGTTGGCGACGCTGCCGAGCGCGCCTATCAGCGATCGGATCTATTCGACCGGCGCCGCGAGTTGATGGAGCGGTGGGCGGCCTATCTGCGCGGCGAGCGGGCCAACGTGGTGAGCTTGCGCGGCGCGACGAAATGAGACAGAATAGACTTAAGTAGCTCGGCCATACCTCGCCCGGAATCACCTCTTCTCCCGGAGCCGGTTGTTGTTCCGGAGGGGCTCCGGGGTAACTTGGGAGGCGCCGTTCCTGACCGCATCCTCCGAGCTACGGGGCGCGCGGTCACCTGGAAACAGGGGAGCGGGCGCCTATTCGTCCGCTCCCGCATACCGGGAGGACCGGACGATGCCCGAGCTTCTGACCGTCAAGGAAGTCTGCGCGGCGCTGAAATTGAGCCGCGCCCGCGTGTACGCGCACGTCAACGCCGGCCGAATCCCCAAGCCTATCCACATCGCTCCGCGGTGCCCGCGCTGGCGTCGTGAAGTAATCGAAAACTGGCTCGCCGAGCGCGAGCGCGAAGCGGCCTGATGGCGGCGCTCGCGGGGCTGCTCATGCCCGACGACGATTGAAACCGGACGCTTCTACCTCGGGACCCGTGTAGCGGTTGCGTTCAAGTCGCGTAACCGTTACACTGGTGGAACCATGCATCATGTGATTTCGATACCTGCGGCTGCTGAGCTATGCGGCGTCGGCGAACCGGCAATCCGCCGCGCCTTTCGCGAGGGCCGGATCGACCTGGGCTTCGCGTGGCACGTCGGGCGTGGACAGGCCGGGATTTACCTGAATCTGTCGTCGGTCATCGCCTGTTACGGGGTGGTCAAGGCCACGGTAGAGGCGAACGTCGAGCGGTTCGCCAAGAACGCGACCATCGTCACGACCCCGGACGGCGAGCGGTGGATCATCTTGGACTTGCTCCCATCGGTAATGTTCCCGGAAGGGCCGGAGGGGGGCGACGATGCGTAAGCCCGTCGTTCAGGCGGAGACTGAGCTACACGAATGGACCGAGGGCGATCAGGCCGCCTTCGAGGACGAACAGCTACGCGCCCAAGACGACGACCGGCCGCGCCGGGAAGTGTCGGTCAAGCGCGTGCCGACTCCGCCAGCATCGGAGCGGGGGCCGGGGCCGGAACGCGGGGCGCTCGGGCTCCCTGAGCCGGTGGGGCTCATGGCGGAAGCTCAGGCGCTCGCGCTGACCGACTGGACGGCGATGGACCCCGGCGAGCGGGGCCGGGCTATCCCGGTGCTGTTGCGTCGAGACGTGCTGTCGAAGTGGAACGCGGGCCGCGCGTTGCTGGCGCATTGGGAGTACCTCGGTCAGAAGCAAGATCGCGTCGCCTACCTCAATCGAATCGGGCTCCCGCGAACGACGGCGTTTCGCTTCATGAAGCTGGCGCGCCTTGACGTGTTCCAAGTTGGAACATGCGCGAACGAACAGGCGGCGCTTGAAGCGGTCGACGCGATGGAGAAACCCGAACCGGCGCCGGTCGTGCAGCCGGAACCGAACGACCCGCCCGCCCGCGAGCCTGACGAAGTGCTGCCGGCCGAACCGGACCCCGAGACGTTGATCGAAGACGTGGCGCGCGAAGCGGAACCGGACCGCGAGGCCGAACGCGAGGCGGCGGCCGAACGGCTGGCGATCCGGCTGCAGGACGAAGACGGGCCGGCCGTTGACGTGCTCCACCGGAAGCTAGAGGCGACCGAGGGGCGCGAGCGGGACGAACGACGCGGCCGGCTCAAGGCGGAACGCGAGCGGGACGCCATGAAGCGGGCACTACTCAAGGCACCGGACGAACGCGCAGCCGTGGCGGATGCGCTCGCGGTGCTCGGCATCGCGCGAAGGGAGGCAGCATGATCGCGGTTCGAGAGCTTGCGGCGGAATTGAGGCTCACCGAGGTGTCGATCCGGCAACGCTGCCGGACGAGCGGAATCGAGACCTACCAGCGGTTGCCGGAGGGCCAGCGGGGCGGACAGATGCGGGCGTTCGTGGACGATGACGGCGCACGGGCGCTCCGCGACCACTACGCGGACCGTCTCGAACCCGTGCGATGATTGCGGCCGGCCCGCTCATGGGCGTCGTTCCGGACCCCGAACCGCTCCGCGAGCCGGAGTGGTCTTCGCTCCCGAAGGGGCGCCGTGCACGGCTCACGGGCGCCGCGTGCGGGCTCACGGGTTCCGATCTGACCGTCTACGTCGTCATGGCGGAGAATGCGCGCGTCGACGGCTCGCGGATGCTGACCGGCACGCCACGGCTCGCGGTCGAAGCGGGGCTCACGGCGCGGGAAGTGCGCCGCAGTCGCGGGCGTCTCGCGGCGGGCTCGTGGATACGATGCGAGCGGGAGTCGAAAGGCGGAATCGTGCGGCCCGGCAAGCCGAATCCAACCGGCATGTGGCGCGTCTACGTCCAAGTTAGACCCGTCGAGATCATCGCATGGGGCCGGGACGGTGCGAGTGCGACCGGGAAGCACATGCAGTACGTCAAGGCGCTCGGCGCACCGACGAAAGCGCAGCGCACGCGGGCGCTCAACCCGCGCCACGGGCGGCGGCTGTGGGCATGAACGGGGGGCGGACCTGACGTCCGCCAAGGTGGGCGGACCTGACGTCCGCCAAGGGGTGGGCGGACCTGACGTCCGCCAAGCAGGGCGGACCTGACGTCCGCCAACGTACGTACATGGCGGACGACGGAGACGGCGACACACAACGGAGGATTAACGATGAGCAACGAGGAGCGAAAGCGGGAGCTTGTTGAACGCGTCCGGGCGCTGATGGACGAGATACCACAGCCGAACCCGATCACGCGGCTGTCCGCATTCGTGAGTGTCGCCGTCGAGGCGTCCGGCTTGGAATGGCGGGACGGGGTGAAGGCGCTGCTGCGGTATGTCCGCACGGCGATGCAAGCGTCGGAGGCTCGGATTGTGCTTCGCGACGATGACGCAGACGGTTCCTGGCGGAACGCCGAGGATGGGAGTGGGTGTCCCAACATGACAATCATGGACCCGACGACCCGAGCTATGGGCATTCTCGTGAGCGGCGAAGGCGTGACTATCAGGGCGTATCCGCAGACGGAGGACCGGACGGCAATCGAACTCGCACCCGACACTCTCGTCGGCAACATCGTTCGCGATCCGGAGAGCGGGCGGTGGCGTTACGATGAGCAACTTGTCAATGCGCTCGGTCTCGATGGCAATCCTTGGTTCGACACAGATTTGAAGGCCGGTCGCGCATTGAGAAGCCACTTGCCGCCGCTCGCACAAGTCAACGCTTTCGCTAGAGGGCTCTTGTCGTCGCGCCAGGACGGCTGAACGAACGCCGGCCGGCGGGGGGACCCCTGCCGGCCGGCCCGCGAGGGGCCGGAGTATCGTATGGGTGACATGCACAGGCACACAGCGACCGCGGGCGGGGCGGCGCTCGAACGCTACATCGGGGGGCTGCTCATCGGTCAGGGGCGCCATGCCGGGCAGCCGTTCACGGTCCTTCCTTGGCAACGGCGATTTCTTCGCGGGGCGTTCGGTCAGTCCGACGATGCGGCACTCACTTTGGGCAGGGGCGGGGGAAAGACGACCCTGATCGCAGCGATCGGCGCCGCGTGCGTCGACGTTGGCGGCCCGCTGGTGGCGCCGAACGCGGAATCCGTGATCGTCGCGTCGAGCTTCGACCAGGCGTTGATCGATTTCCGCCACGTGCTCCACTTCCTGCGGCCGACGTTCGAGGCCCACAAGCGGCGGTTCCGGGTGCAGGACTCCGCGAACCGCGCCACCATCACGGACCGCGAGACGGGCGCCATGCTGCGGGTGTTGGGCAGCGACCCGAAGCGGGCGCACGGGCTGGCGCCGAAGCTGGTGATCGGAGACGAGCTCACGCAATGGCCGGCGACGAAGATTGACGCGATGCTGGCGGCGCTAACCACGTCTCTCGGCAAGATTCCCGACTCACGCTCGCTGTGGATCGGCACGCGGCCGGCGGCGAAGTCGCATCCGTTCGGGCGCATCCTCGCCGGCGACCTTGGATACCTCCAGCAGCACGCGGCCCGGAAGGACGATCCGCCGTTCCAGCGGCGGACTTGGCTGCGGGCGAATCCGGGGCTGAACCATCTACCGGACCTTGAGGCGAGAATCCGGAAGGACGCGCAGCGGGCGCGTGCGGACCCGGCCGCGATGCAGACGTTCAAGGCGTTGCGGCTGAACCTCGGCGTGTCCGATGTTGTCGAGTCGGTGCTGCTCACGGTGGCTGATTGGGAGGGCGTCGAAGCGCGGCCGGTTCCCCCGCGCCCGGACCCCGCGGCGATGCCGTTGGGCGCGGGCCGGCCGGTTGTCGGGCTCGACCTTGGCGGCGGGCGGGCGTGGTCCGCGGCTGTGGCAATGTGGCCGACCGGGCGCGTCGAGGCCCTGGCCGTGGCGCCGGGAACGCCAGACGTTGCCGGGCTTGAGCGGCGGGATCGGGTATCGGCTGGAACCTACCTGCGGCTGTTCGAGTCGGGCATCGTGACAACTGACGGGGCGTTGCGCGTCCCGCGGGTGTCCGTGGTGGTCGACCGCATCCGGAAGTGGCGGCCGGACGTGATCGTGTGCGACCGATTCCGACTGGACGAGCTGCGGGACGCTGCCCCGGGATGCGCCATCGTTCCCCGGCGGTTGATGCTGTCGGAGTGGACCGAGGATATCCGCGCCCTGCGGACGTTCGCGGCTGATGGTCCGCTGTCGGTCGACCCGGCATCGAGGCCGTTGCTCGCTGCGGCGCTGGCGGTTTGCACGGTCCGGACGGACGAAGCGGGCTGCACCAAGCTCCTGAAGCGCGGGACGCACAACGAGGCTCGGGACGATGCGGCGGCCGCGTGGGTGCTGGCGGCCGGCGCGATGGCGCGGGCTCCGAAGCCATCCGCGGGGCGATACCTCGGTGTCGCGTAGACGTCCGGCACTGTCGACCCGGCGATGGACCCGGCTCCGGCTGCTCATCCTCGAGCGGGACGGCTACCGCTGCCGGAAGTGCGGCCGGGCCGGTCGGCTGGAAGTCGATCACGTTCGGCCGGTCGCGCGGGGCGGCGCCGAGTGGGACCCCGCGAACCTGCAGGCGTTGTGTCGGTCGTGCCACTTCGCGAAGACGGGCGCGGAACGGTCCGGTCCGCCGGACCCGGAACGCGAGCGGTGGCGCGCCCACCTAGCGCGTGCTGAACGAACGCGCCCACGCCCGACCCCTATCCTGACCGGCCGCGCGTCGCTCCTACCCGGAAAATGCTCACAGTGAGCATAACTGCGGTATCATGCCTGCATGACCAACACGCAACGCCTGACCATCCGCGCGAGCGAGATCCGCCAGCGGTTGAACGAGATCGCCGGGCTGGAGGGCGACGCGCTGACGGACGAGATCCGCGCCGAGTCGGACAAGCTGACCGGCGAATACACCGACACCGAGACGCAGCTACGCGCGGCCGTGGCGGCGGACGGTATCGAGACGACCGTGACGGTTCCGACCGAAGATGCCGAAGCGCGCGAGCGGCGCGAGCTTCGCGGCCGGGTGTCGCTGGCCGACTACATCGGTGCGGCCGTGGCGCACGGGGACGCGGGGAACGTCGACGGCGAAGCGCGCGAGTATGCGGCGGCCGAAGGATGCCCCGGCATGGTCCCGATCACGATGCTCGGCGATACGGCCGAAGCGCGGGCGGCCCGGAACGCGGCGGCCGTCGAACACCGGAACGTGACCCCGGCGCCGGCGGACAGCGACGTTCCTTCGATGTTCGCGCCCACCGTCCCGGCCCTGTTCGACCGGTCGGTTGCCGGCTACCTCGGGATCGAAATGCCCACGGTCGGAACCGGGATCGCGTCGTATCCGGTCCTGGGAACGAGCCTCACCGGGGGCATGGCGGCCGAAGACACGGCGGGCGTTCAGACGGCGGGCGCGTTCGACGTGACGGACGCGGACCCGCGGCGGCTGTCGGGCTCGTTCCTGATCCGCAAGGAAGACATCGCGAAGCTGCCGAGTCTCGAGCCGGTGCTTCGCGAGAATCTGTCGATGGTGCTGTCCGACGAGGGTGACAAGCAGTTCGTGAACGGCAACAACACGGCGCCCAACTTGGACGGCATTCTGCGGCAACTGTCCGACCCCGGTGCGCCGGCCGCGAACGCCGAGACCTACGCTCGGTATCAGGCGGCGTTGTCGAGTCACATTGACGGGCTGTTCGCGGTCGGACCGGGCGAAGTGCGCGCGCTGGTGGGCGTTCAGACCATCCGGCACATGCTCGGCGTCTACCGGGCGAACGAAGACGCGACCACGGCGCACGACATGGCGATGAACCGCTACGGCGGCGTTCGCGCAACCCGGCGCATCGCGGCGCCCGCGTCGAACATCCAGCAGGCCATCATCCGCCGGGCGAACCCGGCCGGCGATCGCGTCGCGGTCGCGCCGATCTGGATGGGCATGGAAATCATCCGCGACATCTACACCAAGGCGCGTGAGGGCCAGGTGCAAGTCACGGGAACCGTGCTCGTGGGCGGCGTCGTGATTCTGCGCTCGGGCGCGTTCGTGCAGGACAGTTTCAGGCTCGCGTAGGCCGCGGGCCGGCGGCGCTTCCAACGGGGGAACCTCGGGCCGACCGGCCGGCGGTTCCCCCGTTCGTGCATAGGAACCCATGGCTGTCGAGGTAGTGACCGGCCCACCGTTCAGCGGCAAGGCGCGGTTCGTTCGCGAGCAGATCGAACGGCGCGAAGCGGACGGCGAGCTTGGGTTGATTGCGCTCGACTGGACGGCGCTATACCTCGCCATGTTCCCCGGCGCCCAATCCGCATTCCGGGATGATGCCGTGGGCGATACCGGGGCGCCGCGGCTGACCGGATACACGTTCGAGGTGGTCGCGGCGGCGATTGCGGCCCGTGAGCTTTCCGGCTACGTCCTGACGCAATCGCCGGAGCGGGCGCTTGCGCTGGCGGACCGCTACGACGCGCCCGTGTTCGAGGTGGTCGCGGACGTGGGCGACGTCGCGGACCGTGCCGAGACGCACATGCGGACGCTGCGGCGGACCGTGGCGCGGGCGGTTCGAGACGCGATGATTCCCCGCTGCCGGCGGGCGGCCGTGACCTACTTTCGCGAGTCCGGGCGGCTGGAGGGCCGGGCGCGGGTGGTGCGCCAGTCCGGGGGCGGCTACCGGGCCGGCGAGACGAAGCGACCGTTCGACCGGGCGTTGTGGGAGCGGGGGCTTACCCCGCGCGGCCGGTCCGCGCTGGCGGAGCTCCAGTCTCTCGGCAACCCCGAGCCGACACCGAGCGATGTAATGGCGTTCCTGCTCCGGAACCGCGTAGAGGGCTGACCGATGGAGATCCGTTGCGGTATCGAGCTTCGGGCCGATGACACCATGTCCGGGCCGGGGCGTCTGTTCGGGACGCTCCTGCAGTACGGCGAGCGGGCCGGCGACCGGGCCGAAGTCTTCGAGCCGGGCGCGCTGGAGTGGCCCGAGGGCGGTATCGTCCTGAACCGCCAGCACGCGCGGACCGCGCCGATCATGCGCGTGGTTCCGGAGACGCGCGGCGCGGCCGTGGTGGTCGACGCACCGCTGCCCGACACGGCGGCCGGCCGGGACGCTGCCCGTGAGATTCGAGACGGGCTGTTCACCGGGCTGTCGGTTGAGTTCCGGGCGAAGCGTCAGACCTACACCGGCGGCGTTCGGCGCATCAAGGCGGCGCTACTCCGCGGGGCGGGGCTGGTAGACGACCCGAGCTACAAGGGCTCGCGCGTCGAGGTCCGTGGGCGGACCGGAGGGCGGCGGCTGTGGCTGTGACCCTGACCGCGGCCGAGCTGGCGGCGGCGCTACGTCTAGGCGACAGCGCGGAGGAGACGGCCGAAGCGACCCGGCTACTCGGGTATGCGACCGAGGCCGTCACGAAGCACGCGCCGGACGCGCCTGACGTGGCGCACAACGAAGCGGCGATCCGCTTGGCCGGCTACCTGTTCGACATGCCGAACGCCGGCCGCGGCGCGGGCTACGCGGACGCGCTGCGTAACTCCGGGGCCGCGGCAATCCTGCATCCCTACCGGGTGCATCGGGCGGGCTCGACGGCCGAGGCCGAGTAGCTGTGCCATCCCTAGACAGGCGGATCACCGTCCGGCGGACCGTGACCGGAACGAACGATTTCGGCGAGCCTGTCGAGGCCACGACCGACTATGACGTGTGGGCGACCCGCATCGATGCGAGCCTGGTTGACGCTGCGACCGCGGGCGGCGACCTGAATACCGCCGCGCGAACCTACATCGTGCGCTGGCGCCGCGAGATTGCCGAAGCACTGGCGAGCGAGCTTTCCGTTGTCGAGGGCGCCGCAACGTTGAGCGTCGACAACGTGATCGAGCAAGCGCGCGAACGCGACCCGCGGCGGCGCTTCCTACGGATCGAGACGGTTGGCGAGGTAACGTCATGATCTGGTCATTCGGACGGCGGACCGAGGTCCGGGAGTCGAGCTTCGCGGACCTGCTCGTCTCGCTGGCGGTGTCGAGGGCGAAGGGAACCGGGCCGGCGAAGGTGACGGCAACCGGCGCCCTGCAGGCGGCGGCCGGGCTCATCGCGCGGTGCTTCGCGGCGGCGGCCGTCGAGGGGCCGGCGAACCTGACGGCGGCCGTGACCCCGGCGTGCCTGTCGCTGATCGGCCGGGCGCTGATTCGTTCCGGCGAGATCGTCATGGTGGTCGACGTCGACCCCGAGGGCGCCGTGAGGTTGCATCCGGCGTCGCATTGGGACGTTCAGGGCGGCGTCGACCCCGAGACGTGGCGCTACCGCTGCAATCTGCCGGCGCCGTCGTCCACCGTCACGCGGATGGTCGACTCGACGGGCGTGGTGCACGTGCGGTTCGAGGTCGACCCCGAGCGGCCGTGGCGCGGCGTCTCGCCGCTGGAGTCCGCGGCTCTCGCCGGGCGGCTCTCGGCTGAGACGGCCGCGGCCCTGGCGGACGAATCGAGCGGCCCGCGGGGCGCCGTGCTGCCGTTGCCGGTCGACGGCGAAGACCCGACCGTTGCAGCGCTCAAGGCCGATATCCGCAACCTTGCCGGGCAGGTGGCGATGGTCGAGTCGACCCGCACCATGCATCCGGGGGCCGCACAGAACGCGCCGGCCGGCGACTGGCAACCCCGCCGCATCGGCGCGAACCCGCCGGCCGCGGAAGTGAACCTGCACACGGCGGCGAGTTCGGAAGTGCTGGCGGCGTGCGGCGTCCCGGTGTCGCTGTTCGTGGATTCGGACGGCACGGGCCAGCGCGAGAGCTTCCGGCGGTTCATGCATTCGACCCTCCAGCCACTCGGCGCCATCGTGGCCGGCGAGCTGTCCGTGAAGCTCGAAGCGCCGATCACGCTCAACTTCGACCGGCTGTTCGCGGCCGACCTATCCGGCAGGGCGAGGGCGTTTCAATCGATGGTCGGGGCTGGCATGGACCCCGGCAAGGCGGCCGGGCTCGCGGGGTTGATGGAGTTGGACGCATAACCCCATGCGCCACCTTGTCTCGATACGTCCGTGGGACATAGCGAGGGACCAAGAATCTCATGGTCTCGTGAATTCCTGTAGATTCAACAACTTACAGGGATAAGGTGGCGGTGAGGCAGGGATTCGAACCCTGGGAAGAGGTTAATGCCCCTTCAACGGTTT
Organism: Vicinamibacterales bacterium; assembly: GCA_965206705.1. GTDB lineage: Bacteria > Acidobacteriota > Vicinamibacteria > Vicinamibacterales > UBA8438 > JAJEEA01. Next base: position 2,400,944 of record CBDBKJ010000006.1, read on the forward strand.
AGCAAACCGCCGCCTTCAGCCTCTCGGCCACCTCACCGCATTGGCAGTACGCGAGCCCGCAGGCGCGGGCCGCATCGACGATTATACCCGCATGTCGCCGGTCGTGCGCGGCCCGTCGCCGCGGGCGTCGGAGAGCGCCCCATCGTCACTCGATGATCCAGAGCTCCGTCTGGGGCCCGGACAGGTACCGGGGCGGGGCGGCGGTGGCAATCAGCGTATCCTCCTCCCGCATGATCGTGACCGCCTGCCCGTCCCACTCGGGCACCGGCGCGGTCACCGCGAACTCCAGCGAGACCCAGTCGCCGTCCTTCACCGTGAACCGGGGGTGGTCGCCGTAGCGCTCGGGCCAGTCGAAGATCGCCCACATGCCGGCGTCGTGCACCCAGTAGCCCTGGACGTGGGAGTAGACGAGCAGGTCGATGCCGGCCGCGGCGGCGCGCCGTTCGGCCGCCTGCTTGATCTCGATGCCCGTGCGCCCGACCCGCATCTCGTCGAGAATCAGCCCGGCCGCGCTGGAGGAAGCCTCGAACGCCCGCACCAAGCCCACGGGCGGCGCCGTCTCGCCCGGGCGGAGAACGTAGGCCATCTTCTGCTGGTCGGCGACGATGCCCGAGGTGCGGACCCCGAAGTCGACGTGCAGGAGGTCGCCGCGCTCGATCGTCGGGTCGTCCGAGTCGTCGAGGCTGACGCCGCCGGGCCGCTGCAGGTCGAGCGAGGCGGGGAAGTTGAACTCGAAGCCGAGTCGCTTCCACTCGGCCGTGATCCAGTACTGCACGTCCATCAGGGTGGTGCGGCCGGGGGTGATGACGTCGCCGGAGAAGGCGCGGCGCAGGATGTCGAACGTGGCGAGGCTGGCCTCGCGCTCGACCTCGTGCTCGGCCTCGGTGTGTGCCGAGGCGTAGTCGACGACGAGCGGCTCGGACGAGACGAGGCGGCCGGCGCGGTCCGGCCCGAGGGTCTCGAGCAGGTAGTCCTTCAGCTCGGCCGTCAGCCCGTCGGCCATGCTGATGGTGCGGGACTGGTTGACGGCGATGCGCCGGGGGTCGCGGGCGGCCAGGTACTCGCGCAGATGGGGCATCAGCCCCTCTTTGCCGTAGAGCGTCCTGGTGTCGTAGAACCGGCGGAGATGGCCGCTCAGGTGGGTGCCGATGGCGGTCGTCTCGAGCCCGGCGTCGGCCCCGGCATCGAAGAACAGGTAGGCGTTGCGGTGGCCGTACCAGCCGGTGACGCCGTAGCCGCCGAAGAGCTCGAGGAGGGGGTCGGGCGCGTTCTCGCGGCTCAGGATGATCCAGAGGTCGATCTCGTGGCGGCGCATGAGGGGCAGCAGGTGCCGCCGCATCTTGTCCGCCTTGATCGTCCACTCGCGCTCGGTGCGGGCGCGTATCAGCTCGGGCGTGGGCTGCGCGACAGCCGGAGCCCCCGTCACGAGGACGAGGGCGCCGGCGAGAAGCAACCCCCGGAGGCCGGAGAACTCTGCCTTGCGGCTGCGCTTGCCGTCCAACCGACCCTCCCGGCGTCCCCCCCGTTCCGCGGCGCAGACGCCTGTCTGCCGAAGCATCATCCTGCCGGCCTCTGACCTGCGCGCCGGATCATCCCCCGTAGGTAATCCGGTAGATCGCGCCCGCGCTGTCGTCGGTCACCAGCAGGGAGCCGTCGGGCATGACCTCGATGTCGACCGGCCGGCCCCAGGAGGAGTTGTCGGGGTTCAGCCACCCTTCGGCGAACACCGAGTAGTCGGTCACCCGATCGCCGTCGAGGGTCGCGACGGTGATGCGGAAGCCCGTGTGTCCGGCCTCGCGGCTGCGGTTCCAGGACCCGTGCTCGGCGATGAAGATCTTCTGCCGGTACTCGGCCGGGAACATCGACCCGGTGTAGAACCGCATGCCGAGCGACGCCACGTGGGGTCCGAGGGTCCGGGCCGGCCGCATGAACTCGTCGCAGCCCCGCTGTTCGCCGAACTCGGGGTCGGGGATATCCCCCTGATGACAGAAGGGATAGCCGAAGTGCATGTCGATCTCGGGGGCGTGGTTCAACGTGTCGCCGGGGCTCTCGTCACCCAGCATGTCCCGGCCGTTGCTCGTGAACCAGAGGTCGCCGGTATCGGGATGCCAGTCGAACCCGACGGAGTTCCGCACGCCGTGGGCGAAGACCTCCGGCTCGGTGCCGTCCGGATTCAACCGGGTGATGGTGGCGTAGCGCATGTCGTCGCCGGTGCGGTCGCAGATGTTGCACGGCGCGCCCACCGGGACGTACAGCTTGCCGTCGGGCCCGAAGCGGATGAACTTCCAGCCGTGGGCCCGATCCGTCGGGAAACCGTCGTCCACCACCACCGGGTCAGGGGGATTCTCGAGCCGCGACTCGATGTCGTCGAAGCGCAGAATCCGGTTCACCTCGGCCACGTAGAGCGACCCGTCGCGGAAGGCGACGCCGTTCGGCATGTTGAGGCCGCTGGCCAGAGTCAGCACCTCGTCCGCCCGCTGGTCCCGGTCGGTGTCGAGCACCGCGTAGACGTTGCCGGCGCGGCGCGTGCTGACGAACAGGGTGCCGCCCGGCGCCCGGGCCATGGATCGGGCGTTGGGCACGTCGGGCGCGTAGACCTCGATCGAGAACCCCTCCGGCAGGGTGAGCTTGTCGAGCTGAACCTGGGCGGAAGCGGCGCCGGCCGTGACGGTCAGGCCGAGTGCGAGGCCGCAGATGAATCGGTACACGTGAACCTCCAACTGGGGAAACGGGACGATCAACATACGTTGAACCAGTCCGGAAATCGCCGCGTGCGGCTCCGATGGCCGCCCAACCGACCCTCCGGGAGTCCGCGTCGTTCTCCGGTGCAGATTCCTAGGGGAGCGAGCCCAGGATGGCGGCCGCCTGCGCGCCTTCCGGCGAGCCCGCGTCCGCCTCGACGGCTTGCTGGAACCACTGTTTCGCCGCCTCGATGTCGCCCAGGTTGAGCGAGACCAGCCCCAGCTTGAACAGCGGCAGGACCCAGTTCCGATCCCGGTCGACGGCCTTCTGGTACCAGTCGGCGGCCTGCGCGGAGTCGCCGGCCGCGAAAGCCGCCTCACCCTGGTTGAACAGCTCTTCGCGGCTGTTCCCGACGTCGGCGGCGTCGGCCACGACCGGCGCGGCGGGACGGGGCCGGCCGCTCCCGGAGATGCTCAACGACACTTCCCCCCGGCGCACGGCGGCCGAGATGCCGGCATCCGGATCGCGGCCCCGCGGCGGTTCGTAGGAAACCGCGTACTGATACCGGATCTCGTCGTACTGCCGGGCGATCTCTGCCGCCATCTCCTCGAGCTTCTCGCCTATGACCTGACTGGGGCCGGCGACCGTATCGTACCAGCCGCCGGTGGCCCCCGTGACGCTGTTCGCGATGGAGGGCTGGAATCCGGCCCCGGCTGTCGACCGCGGGCTGAACAGGGCCAGCGCATTGATGATCGCCCCGCGCTCGACCGCCCGCTCCATGAAGGAGGCGTACCGGCCGTCGGTGGGCGGGTTCTGCATCGGCCCGTCCGTGGTGACCACCGCGAGGATCGGCCACCGCAGATCGTCGTCCCAGCGGTCCACCGTCTCCTCCAGACCCCCGAAGAAGTCGGCCGCGCGATCTTCCTCCACGAAGAACCCGTCAAGCGTATCGAGCACCTCGTCACGGCCGTCCATGAAGTCGACGACCATGCGCGGGCGGCCGGACAACAGCACCAGCCCTATCTCGCTGTCCTCGGGCAGGGCCCTCACGAAATCGGGCAGGTAGTCGCGGAAGAACCGGAAGAACGGTCCCGCGCCGTCCGCGTCGTCGACGAGCAGGGCCACGCGCAACGGCTGGTCGACGAGTTCCACGCGCACGCCCTCGACACGGACGCCGTCGTGCTCGACGGTGAAGTCACCCTGACCGAGGTCGGTCACCGGCTCGCCGTCTCGGTCGAGCACCTTGATGAACCGTTCGACTTCCTGCGCCTGGACAATCCCCGTCCCGGCCACGGCCACGACGACGGTCAGGACGATGCCACACAGACGACCGAATCGTTGGTTTTTCACGAAGCCTCCTGCACTTGATCGACGGGATTCGGAAACGGAACCAAGGCGGTCCTTGCGTTCTCCTCTGGACTACGGGACTGCGGCCCACCGGGTTCCAATGGCGATGCACCCCGCGGTCGTCACGGCTCCACCCTCACTTGATGGACCTGGTCGAAAGGGATGCCGTTGTCGTCGACGAAGCTCAACGTCACGGCGATGAGGACCTCCCGACCGCCGCTCGGCAGCGAGTACCACACGTCGAACGCCCGCGTGGTCTCGCCGCCAGGCTCTATCCGGTCCACTTCCGAGCGGGACTCGAAGTCGTAGCGTTCCCGGTCGACGCCGCCGCCGAGCCCGTCCACGGGCACGCTGATTGTCTGCTGCAGCACCATGCTGTCGGACGAAACGCTGACCCCGATCTGGTTGTCGGGATTGCCGCGCAGAATGAGGTCGAACGAGGCGAGGAACGCGTACTCCCGCAGCTCGCCGTCCGCGACGAAGGTGACCCCGGTCGACTGAACGGCGTAGATGGGCTGCGGCGCCGTGGAGATGAAGACCGGATTCTCCGGCGGTATCATGTCGGTCGGCGTGAGGGGGGTCTCGTTGCACGCCGCCAGCGACAGGCCGGCTGCGAACAGGCCCATGAGACACGTTCTCTCCAACATCGGGTTCCTCTGCGACGCGCTCCGAGATTCCGAGTCCTTCCGGTTTGCTAGAAACCGACCTGCAGTCCGGCGCGGACGAAACGGCCCAACGCGGGGAAACCGGCCACGTCCTGATACCGTTCGTCGGTCAGGTTCTCGCCGGCGACCGACACGCTGAGCCGATCGCCGAGACGCCACTGGGCGTACGCGTCCCAGCGCCGGTAGGGGGCCAGCGCGTCGACGCGGAACGCCTGACTGAAGACGTCCACGTCCGTCTGCCGCGCGCCGACGTAGGTCATCGTGCCGCCGACCGAGACCGGACCGAGATTGAGATCGGCGGTGAACGTGACCCGGTGCAGCGGCACGCCGGGCAACGCCTCCCCGGCCTCGAACAGCCCGGTGCCGCGGGTCACGAGGCTGCCGGTGAGCGCGTATGCCGCGCCGAGCTCGACCGGAGGCGCCGGCGTCGCGGTGAACGACACCTCCACCCCTTGCGCGCGGCTCCCCGGCAGGTTGACGTAGCTCCTGCGCGCCTGGTCGAAGGTCGCGGTCGCCACCAGCGGGTCGCGAATTCCAGCCAGTACATCCTCGACGAGCTGCCTCCGTTCCGACAGCGTCAACCGGCGGAACGCGTCCAGCGAATCGAGGGGGGGAAGATCCACGCCCCCCCACACAATGAGGTCCTGATAGGCGTGCCGAAACCCGGTGAGATCGATCTGGGCCCGCTCGCCCCACAGCGCCGCCGTCAGACCGCCGTCAAACACCACGCTGCGCGCGAGACTCAGCTCGGGATCCCCGCGGAGCCAGAGGGTGTCCCCGAACCGCTGTCCCAACGTCGGCGCCGCCGCCGCGGTGCCGGCGCTGCCGTGCAGGAAGACGCCGGGCCCCAGCTCGTAGCGCACTGCCCCGCGCGGCATTCCCACGACCGGGTAGGGCCCGTAACGCTCGACGCGCCCCCCCGCGGTGACCGTCAGATTGTCCTGCACCTGCATGCGGTCTTCACCGTACGCCACCAGGTTGAGCCGCTGCTGGTCGAACCCATCGGCAGCGCCGAACCGTCCGGCCTGCACCTCGGCCCAGCCCCCGAAGGTAAAAAAGTGGAACTCGTCGGCCCGACGGGTGTACTCGTAAATCAGCTGCGCCGACTGCATGTCATCCCGAAGCCCGTCCGCGAGCGCGAAATCCGGCACGTTCAGCCGCAGCCCGGCACGGTCGACCGGCAGCAGGCTGACGGTGCCGGAATCCTCCGGATTCAGCGCCCGCCGCTCCGTCCGCGACACGACGATGCGCCCCTCGTGCAGGCTCTGGCCCCGGCGCAGGCCCACCGTCAACCCCGACATCAACCGGGTCCGCTCCTCGGATGCGTCCCGATCGGGGCGGACGAGCGACGTCGGACCCGGCCGCCCGACGGTGCCCATCTCGCCGCGGAACGTAAAGTCCACCGACAGGTCGTCCCGCGTGAGCCCGACGGTGCCGGCCACTCCGTTCCGCATGAACGCGCTGTTCGGCTGCTCGTTGTCCGTCTCGATGTGCTGGCCCGCGATGCTCCAGTCGTAGTCGCCCTTGCGACCGGTCGTGGCCGCCTCGACCTGCCGCCAGCCCAGGTCTCCGGTCTCGACCCCCACCGACACCCGCCGCGCCCGCGCGTCGCCGGGCATCTTCGCCAGCCGCTGGACGCCGCCCGCCAGCTCGCCGTGCCGGGTCGAGGTCATGCCGCGGACCGCCTCGAATCGGGCCCACTCCAGATGCGTCGCGGCATCGAGCTCCGACTCGAATCCATAGAACGGCATCCCATCCGTCAGCAGGAAACGCTCGCCGACCGGCGCTCCCCGCAAACGGACGGCGGTCGGCTGGCCCACGCCTCCCGCCCGGTTCACGGCCATCCCGGGCACCCGCCGCAGGAAGGTCGCGAACGAGTGGTCGCGGGCTTCGAACGCATCTAGATTGGCGAGGGTCGCGGTGAGCCCGGGGCCCGACCCGAGCAGGCGGTCCCCGCCACGCACCCGGGTCTGGCTGTCGGCGGCGCTGCGGAGCGTGAAGTCGCGGCGAATGACGATGTCGGCGACCACGGTGGCCGGGAACGCGGGCTCGACCACCTGCGACGCATCGTCGATGGTCGGGCCGTAGCGCCCGGGCACCAGTCCCTCCAGCCGATAGTCGCCGTCGCTGTCGGTCACCGCCGTCACTTCGACATCGGACCCCGTAAACGTCAATCGGAGACCCTCGACCGGCGTGCCGGCGACCGTCGTCACCGTCCCCGTCAGGGTTCCGAGACCCTGAGCCGACACGGTGGTGGCGAACATCCAGCCGATCAGGGCGAGCCGAGCGAGGTGGGCGCACACTGGTGGTTGATTCATGGGACGAAAGAGCACCTGAACAGCATACATGGCATCGGGGCAAAATGGCGCGGTCAGCCCGACTCGGGCCGGTCTCGGCGTCATACGGCGGCCGTGACACGAGCCGCAACCCGGGGGATGCGACCGGTACGCTCGGTGGAGCGGGGATTGTCGCCGCAGGCCGGTCAGGGAGCGCAACGATGCTCCAGGGAGTCTCGGCGCCCCGCGAGAACTGTCTCCGCGGGGGCCGAGTGCGCGATCAGTACCGGAACAGATACGAGATCTTGGTGAAGAACGCGCGATTGGTCCGCAGGAGGTCCGTCGTGTAGAACACGGGATTGCCCAGGTACGCTTGCGACGTGCCGGCGCTGTCGAGAATCAGATCGCCCTGCTGATACCGGTCGTCGTAGCCGATGAAGAACACGGTTCCAGAGTTGACCCGGTACGTGAACAGCACGTTCGCCCCCACGGTGCCGCTGAACGTGTTGTACTCCAGGATGTTGCGCAGCAGGAGCCGATCCGTGAACTGAAACGTGGTCAGCGCCCGGTAGATCTTGACGTCGAACACTTCGACGTCGCCGAGGGGGTTCACCAGGTTGCTCGTGCTGATGTTGATCTGCGACTGCAGCCGGCTGAGCGGCCGGACGGTCATGAAGAGACCGCCGTTGCCGCCGGTTCCCAGGAACGAACTCGCGGGGGCAGCAAAGTCGTATCGAATCTGGTCGCCGTGTCGGTAGTATCCGCCGAACGAGATCGCCTGAATCGTGCTGATGTTGCCGCCGAACGAGTAGGCCTGCTTCTTGAAGTTGATGCCGCCGAACCGCTCCATGTCGCGGTTGATGCCGGCGTTCAGCCGGATGTTCTTCGCGAACGAGAAGTTCACGCCGGCATTCGCCATCTCGTCCTCGAGGACATCCCCGAAGTTCCAGTTTCGGGAGTAGCTGAACGACGGTCCCCAATTGATGAGCCAGCTCTCGGGCCACCAGCGATATCCGACGTTGCCGGTGCCGGCCTTGATGTCCCGCCGCCGGACGAAGCCGACCGCGGTGTTGAACGCCGGATCGATGGTGTACCCGGCCAGGAAATAGGTCAGGTTGCGGCCGTTGCTCCTGATCCCGACGTCGAACATGTTTCCGGACGTATCCGCCAGATCCAGATCGCGGTTCTGGGTCGTGATCGCCCGGAACCCGATGGACGTCGAGTCACTCAACCGGAAGTTGCCGTCGAGACCGCCCAAGCGGCTGAATCCGTCGAGAAACTCCCGATCGGTGACGATGGCGCCGATATGCGACTCGGCGTACAGGTCGTAGCGCACCCGCCCGAGGAGCACGTTCGCCGTCTCCCCGTATCCGCGGGCGGTAGGGTCATCGAGGTTCCCGGGCGCCTCGTCGTTGGCGTACAGCACGCCGAGCGTCGTGTTGCCGACCTTGCCGGTGACCTTGCCGCCGTACCGCGGGTCGACGATCGTGCGGGTGTGCACGAAGTTCACCGGCCCCGGCATGTTGAAGATCTCCTGCCCTTCGAGGAAGAACGGGCGAAGCTCGGGGTAGAACAGCGGGAACCGCTGGTTCACCTCGATCTGCGGCCGGTCGGACTCGATCTGCGAGAAATCGGGGTTGTAGGTGGCGTCGAGAGTGAGGTTGGAAGTCAGGCCGTACTTGAGGTTGACGCCGCCCTCCGGCTGCCTCTCCCTGGGGAATTCGCCGGACGTCCGGTCGAGACTGCCGACCTGAATGGCGGTGACGGTGGGCAGGATCTCCAGATTGCGACTGGTGGACAGGCCGCTGAGCCCGTCGAGGACGCCCATCTGGGGCAGAAGCCCGGACACGTCGCGCGACATCGGCGACCAGACGACCGTCTCGTCCTTGCCGCGAATGCGCCGGGCAATCTGAAGTCCCCAGCGATGGGGCCGGTTGCCGACCGCGGGATACCGCAGGCTCTTGAACGGGATGGCCATCTCCGCCGTCCATCCGTCGTCCACGACCGTGCCGCCCGTTTCGTACAGGGCGTCCCACGACCGGTCACCCCAGCGCACGCCGCTGAAGCTGCTGCGTCCACCGCCGGAGAACCCGCCGCGACCCCCGCCGCCGCGGCCGCCGCGGCCGCGGCCGCCGCCCCCGCCGCCCCGCGCTTCCAGAATCGAGTCGTTCTGGACGCCGTAGCCGTTCACCGAGAAGACGTACGCCCGCTGCTGGTCGAGGAACGTGTCGAAGTAGACCGAGATGATGTCGTCGCCGAAGAACGCCTGGTCGCGGTCGACCCGGCTCGCGCGCATCATCGAGGGTTGGGAGTAGTGCGCATACAGGCCGAAGTACAGATGCGTGTCGTCGTAGGCTACGTATACCTCGGTGTCTTCGGTCGCGGGTGCCCCATCCAACGGACTCTGCTGCACGAACTCGGTGATGCGGGTGGCCCGCTGCCAGACCGCATCGTCGAGATTGCCGTCGATCTGCGGCACCTGGGCGGTCCGGGCCGCGGAGATGTTGGGCCGGCCGGCGAGGATGCCCAACGCAGCGGCCGGGGCGAGACCGGCGGCCGCCGCGCGCGGCGGCACGGCGCCCCCGGCGGGGCCTCCGGCCGGCGGTCCACCGGCACCGAACTGCCCGGCGGCGCCGGCGGCTGTCCCGCCGGAAGGACTCTCCGGCCCACGACCGGGAAATCCGCCGGATGCGGCACGATTCGCCGGATCGGGCGGCAGGATGATGCCGCCGGTCACTTCGCCCGGACCGGCCGGGGAAGAGGCCGCGCCGGCGCCCGGGTCGACCCGCCCCCGCATGCCGACCCGACCGTCCCGGATCGCACGCTCGAAATCGAAGCCGCCGGGGGCACGTCCGAAACCGACGTCGCCCTCGCCTCCGGCGCCGGTCGGCACCCGGGCAGCGCGCCCGAAGTCCGCGTCCCCTTCGCCGAGCGCCGGGCGGCCGCTACCGCCGGCGGGGAACTGCGCCGCCGCGGGCATCGCCGCCCGGGCGCCGGCGCTGCGGGCCAGCTCGCCGGCAATCCGATCCTGCAGGTCGAAGATGTCGGCGAATGCGCCGTCGACCTTCGCGGTTCCGGCGAGGTCGCCGTTTCGCGTGTCCACCAGCCGGGCGGTGATGCGCAGCTGATCGCCGATCCGCTGGTAGCCGCCGGCGACGACCCAGCGCGAGCCCAGCTCGCGCCCGAGCGCCGCGACGAGCGTGTCGTCCAGGTTCCCGGTGCCGCGGCTGCGCATCGCGGTCTCGACCCGCTCCTGCGCGACCACCGTGAAGGCATCCCGGGTCTCGAGGTCCGCCATCACCGTCTCGGCGATGCCGTACCCCAGCCAATCGTCCCTCTCGTTACGAGAGATGTTCGTGAACGGAATCACCACCACCGACGGGGATACCGCCGCCTCGGCAGAGCCTCCACCGGAGACGGCCCGGGCGGACGGCGGCACCGGCGGACGGTTGACCTGACCGGAAGCGGCGGTCGCCGCGACCGTGGTCGAAACCGCGGTCAGCAATGTGACCCGGCCGAGGGCGCCGGCAAGGCAGCGAATCTTCATCATGGCTCGTTTCAACCGCCCGCGCGCACTTCCCGCACGCGGCGCTCATCCGTAGGCCGCAGGACGCCGTCCAGACACCAGTAGACGGCTTCGGCGAGGAAGGCGTTTACCGGAATCTTCGTACTGCAGTCCTTTTCGTCCGCATTCACGCCGTCACCGGCGAGCAGGACGCCCGGCCGGTCAGGCCGCGGGCACCGCGCCGTTCTGCACGCGGACCGCAATCTCCCGGGCCATCGCGGATCCGCTCGATGGAGTCGTCTGTCGATCGGTCACCAGATCGGCGGTTCGATGCCCGTCGACCAGCGCCGAACCGATCGCCCGCTCGATCGCATCGGCCTCGGCGTGCGCCCCCAGGGCATGCCGCAACAGCATGGCGGCCGACGCGATGGCCCCGATGGGGTTGGCGACGTCCCGCCCGGCCAGGGTCGGCGCCGACCCGTGGACCGGCTCGAACAGCCCGCCGCGTCCCCCGATGCTTGCCGACGGCAGCAGTCCGAGCGAGCCGACCACGGCACCGGCCTCGTCCGAGAGGATGTCTCCGAAGAGGTTGCCGGACAGCACCACGTCGAACTGCTTGGGGGTGGTTGCGAGCAGGAGGGCGCAGGAGTCGACATACTGATGATCGAGAGCCACCTCCGGATACCGCGCGCCGACCTCGGTCACCACCTCGCGCCAGAGGCGGGAGGTCTCGAGCACGTTCGCCTTGTCGACCGACGTCACGCGCAAACGGCGCGCCGCCGCGCTCTCGAAGGCGACCTCCGCGATGCGCTCGATCTCGGCCCGGGTGTACCGCATCGTGTTGAACGCCGACTGGCGATCATCCGCCACGCCGCGCGGCTCGCCGTAGTAGATGCCGCCGGTCAACTCGCGCACGATGAGCATGTCGGCCCCCGCCACGCGATCCGGCTTGAACGCGCCGCCGTCTTCCAGACCGGGCCAGACGCGCGCCGGCCGCAGGTTGGCGAACACCCCCAACACGCGGCGCAGCTGCAGGAGCGCCGTTTCCGGACGGCCCTCGCTCGACCCCCGATCGAACGCGGGATCGCCCACCGCCCCGAGGAGCACCGCATCGGCGGCGAGGCAGGCGGCGCGGGTCTCGTCGGGCAGCGGCGGCCGGCCAGCGCGGAGGGCCGCCCCGCCCACCGGGTGCGAGGTCATCGTGAACGCGTGGCCGAACCGTTCGCCCACGGCGCCCAGAACCTGCTCGGCGGCCGAGGTGACCTCCGGTCCGATGCCGTCACCCGGCAGCAGCGCAATCGTCGCCTGCATGTCGCCGTCTCAGGCCGCGCCGGCCGACCGATCGGCCTGGAGACGAGCGATGATGGCGGCCAGATCGGTGTCTTCGACCGTCTTCTGGCGATCCGCGAGATCGATCATCGAGCGATACACCCGATCCAGATCCAGCCGGCTCAGCTCGAACCCGAGCTGCTGGCACCGCTGCTTCACCGCGTGCCGCCCCGAGTGCTTGCCGAGCACCAGCGTCGACTGCGCCACCCCGACGTCGGCCGGGCGCATGATCTCGTAGGTGCGCCGGTCCTTGATCACGCCGTCCTGGTGGATGCCGGCCTCGTGGGCAAAGGCGTTCCGCCCCACGATGGCCTTGTTGGCCTGCACCGGCTCGTGGGTCAGCTCGGACAGCATCCGGCTCGTCGGATAGAGCTCGGTCGTCCGGATCCCGGTCGTGTAGGGCATCCGGTCGTGCCGAACCCGCGTCACCATCACCAGCTCTTCGAGCGACGCGTTGCCGGCGCGCTCGCCGATTCCGTTGATGGTGCATTCGATCTGGCGGCACCCGGCCCGCACCGCGGCCAGCGAGTTCGCCACCGCCAGGCCGAGATCGTCATGGCAGTGGGCGCTGAAGACGGCCTTGTCGGCGTTGGAGACGCGGCCGATGATGCTCGTGAAGAAATGCTCTATCTCGTCCGCCGTGCAGTAACCGACGGTATCGGGCAGGTTGATCGTCGTCGCCCCCCGCGCGATCGCGGTCTCCACGACCCGGCACAGGAAGTCGGGGTCGCTGCGCGTGGCGTCCTCCGCGGAGAACTCCACGTCGTCGGTGAAGGTGCGGGCGAGCGTCACGTTGTCGACCACCGCCTGCAGGCACTCGTCGCGCGAGATGCGGAGCTTACGCTCGAGGTGCAGGTCTGATGTGGCGATGAACGTATGAATGCGCGAGCGCCGGGCCGGCGTCACCGAGGCGGCGACGCATTCGATGTCGGCGGGGTTGCATCGGGCCAGCCCCGCGATGACCGGTCCGTCGATCTCGGAGGCGATCAGGCGGACTGCCTCGGCGTCGTCGCTCGACGCAATCGGAAACCCCGCTTCGAGCACGTCCACACCCAGCACCTGAAGCTGGCGCGCAAGCTGCAGCTTCTCGGCCGTGTTCATCGAAAAGCCGGGCGCCTGCTCGCCGTCCCGCAGGGTCGTATCGAAAATGATCAGTCTGTCGTCCGCCACGATGTCTCTCCTTTCTCTCCTCTACCGTGATACTAGTTCACGTCTTGCCGGAAAAGAAGTCAAGATTATAATTATTACAGTTTGATAAATTTTACTTATAGGGAAGTCCCGACATGGAACTGCATGAGCTCCAGGTCTTCCAGGTGGTCGCGGCCGAGCGCAGCTTCTCGCGGGCGGCGGAGCGGCTGCACCGCACCCAGCCGGCGGTCAGCCAGACGATTCGGCGGCTGGAGGACGAGCTGGGCGAACGGCTCTTCGACCGGTCGTCGAAAGGCGGACGGCTGACCGAGACCGGCGCGATCCTGCTGGACTACGCCGAGCGGATGTCGCGCCTGAAGAACGAGGCGGTGGACGCGGTGCGCGAGCTGCAGGGGCTGCGGCGCGGCCGGGTGGTCGTCGGGGTCAACGAGGCGGCGGTCCATGTGCTGCTTCCCATCGTGGAGCAGTTCCGCGGCGACCATCCCCACGCCCAGGTCGAGATGCGCCGCGTGCACTCGCGGCAGATTCCCGGCGAGGTCCTCAACCGCAGCCTCGACTTCGGGCTCGTGACCTATCCGCCGGGAGAACGGGGGCTCCGGTCGGTCCGGCTCGGCGTCGACGAGCTGGTCATGCTGACCCATCCGAAGCATCCGCTGGCGCAGCAACCGGCGATCACGATGAGCGAGTTCGGGCGGCAGACGATCATCGCGCACAACGATCCGTCGCCGCGGCGCGATCTGGTCCTGCGGCTCTTCGAGCAGCACCACGCGCCCATCAACATCCAGATGTCGCTGCCGAGTCTCGACGGGATCAAGCGGGCGGTCGAGATGGACCTGGGGGTGGCGCTGCTGCCGCGGCGGTGCGCCCTCTCGGAGATTGCCCGAGGACAGCTCGCGGCGGTACGGGTCCCCGAGCTGCGCGCGCCCCGCGACCTGCGGCTCGTCTATCGCCGAACCGGGGAATCCTCACACGCCGCCGGGGCCTTTCTCGAGGCGGCCCAGGCCCACGCCGCCGACCTGTAAGGACAGCGATCGACAAAAGAGTTGCCAACCACAGTGAGGGCCAGCCTGCGGTTTCCCCCTTCCCGGCGCGCCGGGACACGGCAAGGTGAGTCCCGTCAGCGTCCCAACCGCCCAAGCGGCGAGTCAGAAGCCGCGCACGTAGGGCACCCGGGATGCGACGCCGCGGACGACGTCGAAATCGTCCAGAAGCAGTCCGGTGGCGTCCCAGGTCCCGGCGAGGAGGGCGTCGCGAACCTGGTCCTCGACGGTGACCGCGACCCGCTGGCCGTCCGCCTCGAGGACGCGCCCCGCGAGCGAGAGCGCCAGCCGGGTGGCGGGAGCGGCCTCGACCCGGCTCATCAGGCTGCCGATCACATCACGCGGAGCGGTCACGCAGGCGAGACCGATGGCCAGCGAGTTCCCCCGGAAGATCTCGGCGAACGACTCGCCGACGCAGGCCTCGATGCCCCATCGCTTCAGCGCCTGCGGAGCGTGCTCGCGGGACGAACCGGAGCCGAAGTTGTCGTTCACCAGCAGGATGCGCGCGCCCGCATAGGCGGGGTTCGAGAACGGATGCCCGGACAGGGCCGCGCGGTCGTCCTCGAAGACGTGGTCGCCCAACCCGTCGAAGGTGATCGCCTTCAGGAACCGCGCGGGAATGATGCGGTCGGTGTCGATGTTGTCCCCGCGCACCGGAATGCCGGTGCCTTCGATACGGTCGATCTCACGCGTGGACAACGGACTCCTCCTGCAGCACCGCCCGCACGTCGGTCACTTCGCCGGCCAGCGCGGCGGCGGCCACCATGGCGGGGCTCATCAACAGCGTGCGGCCGGTCGGGCTGCCCTGGCGTCCCTTGAAGTTCCGGTTCGAGGACGAGGCGCAGACCTGCCGGCCTTCGAGCCGATCCGGGTTCATCGCCAGACACATCGAGCACCCGGCCCCGCGCCACTCGAACCCGGCCTCGCGGAACACCTGGTCCAGCCCCTCCGCCTCGGCTGCGACGCGGACCGCCTGGGAGCCGGGCACCACCAGCGCCTTCACGTGCCGCGCGACCCGCTGTCCCCTCGCGATGCGGGCCGCCTCGCGCAGATCCGACAGGCGCGAGTTGGTGCAGGACCCGACGAAGGCGACGTCAATCTTCGTCCCCCGGATGGGAACGCCGCCGCTGAGCCCCATGAACTCCAACGCCTCGGCCACGCCGCCGTTCGATCCGGCCGTCGGTATGCGCTCGCTCACCCCCACCGACTGGCCCGGGTTGATGCCCCAGGTGACCCGCGGCTCGATGTCGGCGGCATCGATCGCGACGACGTCGTCATAGTCCGCCCCGGGATCGGAGGCCATCGATCGCCACCACGATACGGCCCGGTCGAACGCCGGTCCGGCCGGTGCGAACGGACGCCCGCGCAGATAGTCGAACGTCGTCTCGTCGGGGTTCACGTAGCCGACCCGCGCGCCGCCCTCGATCGACATGTTGCAGACGGTCAGCCGCTCGTCGATGCTCATGCCATCGATAACCGCCCCGCCGTACTCGTAGGCGTGGCCGACGCCCCCCTGGACGCCGAGCCGGTGAATGATCTCCAGCACCACGTCCTTGGCGAACACCCCGGCCGCCAGCTCGCCGTCGACGGAGATGCGCCGCACCTTCAGCGGGCTCATCGCCAGCGACTGCGACGCCAGGACATCGCGCACCTGCGACGTCCCGATTCCGAAGGCGACCGCGCCGAGCGCGCCATGGGTCGAAGTGTGACTGTCGCCGCAGGCGATCGTCATCCCCGGCTGGGTGAGCCCCAGCTCGGGCCCGATGACGTGCACGATCCCCTGTCGGTCGCTGTCCATGTTCCAGAACGGAATGTCGAACTCCCGGCAGTTCCGTTCGAGCGCCGACAGCATCGCCTCGGCCAGCGGGTCCGCAAAGGGCCGGCCCTGATCGAGGGTGGGAATGATGTGGTCGGTGGTGGCGAACGTCCGGTCCGGAAACGCCACGCCGATGCCGCGCGACCGCAGCATGTCGAACGCCTGCGGCGTCGTCACCTCGTGAATCAGGTGCAGGCCGATGAACAGCTGCGTCTGGCCGGTCGACAGCGGACGGACCGTGTGGAGGTCCCAGACTTTCTTCAGAAGTGTCCTGCCCATGCGGTTTCCAGTCCCGCGAGTCTCTTTTCGCGGCCGCGACCCTCTCTTGTCGCGGCCAACGCGTCCAGACGCCGGTACGCTACGCCGGCGGCGCCGCGGGGTCCGGCTCGGCCGGGTCGACCGGATCAGTCGGCGCGACCGGGTCAGCCGGATCGGGCTCGGCCGGATCGGCCGGATCGCCTGCGTCGGCAGGGGCGACCGGATCCGGTGCAGCCGGCGCTGCGGGCTCGGCGTCGGCCGGCGCTGCGGGCTCGGCGTCGGCTGGCGTGGCGGGCTCCGCCGATACGGGGGGCTCGGCGGGTGCGACCGAATCTTCCGGCGCGAGCGGTGCAGCCGGCGCGAGCGGTGCAGCCGGCGCGAGCGGTGCAGCCGGCGCGAGCGGTGCAGCCGGCGCGAGCGGTGCAGCCGGCGCGAACGGTGCGGCGGGCACGAGCGGCGCGGCTGGCGCGAGCGGCGGGAAGGCATCCCCGACGCCGCTGTCGGCATCGCCGTCTTCGATGTCCTTCAGGAGCTCGTCCCGGGTCTTGTGCACCCGGTTGTAGCTGCCGGCGGAAACGACGTAGTACCACCGCGCGAAACGGGTGGCGAGAGCCTCGGCCCGCTCGCGCCCATCGGCGGTGCGGCGCTCCCACTGCGCATGGAGATCCGCCCGTTCCCGGTTCTCCCGGTCGGCATCGGTCCACTGCGACCGGGCCTTGTTCTCGAAGTCGCGGTTGGCGGGCCGCTCCGGCTCGGGCAGCGCCTCGGGATCGAACTCGGCGTTGATCAGGACGTAGCGGTTCTCGCCGGTACCGGTCTCCCCATCGTCGCTGGTCTCGTCGCCGATCGCCACCGCGTTGCCGCTGCCGTAGAGAATCTCGCCGAAACGCAGCGTGTAGAGCACGCCGAGGTCGGTGCGCACCTTCAGCTCGCCCTCGTTCGACAACATCTCGCCCGTCTGCGTCGGATAGAAGCCGCGCGCCTGCATCGTCTGCAGATCGGCGTTGGTGATGGTCCGCTCCTCGAACGCCTGCCGCAGGTTGCCCGACAACCCCTCCGGCTTGGGGCGAACCCCGACGATGTTGAGCCCCATCACGCCCCCGACGAGCAGGTTCATCTGGACGTAGTCGACCTCTTTCCCGTCGGGCACGTCGTTGGCGGTCCACACGTCCTGCTCGACCCAGTCGACCACGAACTCGCCCCGCCGCCGCACGCTTCCGGTGCCCTCGTCGACCTGGTACTCGTTCAGCTCGACCCGCTTGACGTCGTCCCGCTCCACCTCGAGCAGATTGGTCTCGATCCAGTCGTTGAAGTCCGTCGAGATCCCGATGTCCGTTCTCGCGGCGTAGACCCGATTCTGGTCCGGAACCCGCACGAAGTTCAGCCCGGGCCGTCCCTCGACCCGGTTGCCGATGACGAGGTCGGCCAGCACCTCTTCGCTCGGTCCCCTGAAGGTGACCCGGCGCCCGCGGCCGCGCAGGCTGGTGACGCTGTCGTCGAGCGGATCGATGACGCCGAACGCTTCGTGGTCCGTCACGCTGTCGGATCGGAAGTCGTCCTTCGTGATGGCGATCATGCCGGCCGCGGTGCCCGCGAGCCGCTCCTTCCCGTCGGCGGGGTAGTCGTGGTGGGACGGGATGGTCCACAACCCGTCCCGGTTGGTCACCCGGAAGATGGCGGCGGCCGCCGTATCCTCATCGAACTCGACCACCTCGAGCGACGTGGCCGTCTCCGGATCCGCGAACTCGGGAAAGAAGGTCTCGCCGACGTCGAAGAACGCGTCCGGAGCGGTGCGACGCGGTGCGGTGCCGAGCGCCAGGGCGATGACCAGGATGGCCGCGCCCCCGAATGCCGTCGTCTTTTCCAGTTCCGTCATGGCTGTGCCCTGTCGTTCGAAGCCGGCCCTCGATTCGCGGCCGGCGCCGGGAGCGGGAAAACGGTTCAGTCTCGCAGGCGCCGGGCCGCGGCGGCGCCCTCGCGCTCGCGCCGCTGCCGGCGCACGAAGATCATCACGCCGAGGGCGAACACCGGCACCGGCGGCAGCAGGATCGCGAACGTCTTGATGGAGCTCTGGATGCGCCTGATCTGGGTCTCCATCCGTTCGAGGCTGGCGCGGATCTTCGTTTCCTTCTCGGTCTCGATATTGGCCGACAACACGCTCAGGCGACGGTTCTCGACCTCTTCGAGGTTGCGGGCCATGATCTGCTTGGCCTGCGCATCGATGTCGGTGCGGTTCTGCACCTCGGCCACCCGCTCGTTCAGCCGGTTCTGAGCGTCGGTCAGCGCCTGTTCCGCCTCCGTTTCCGCCTGCTGCTCGTCGAGGGTGCGCTGCTCGATGAACTCGGCGGTCTGGGCCTCGACCTGCTCGAGGGTCCGGTGACGGGCGCGCCGGCTGCGCAGCTCGATGAACGAGTCGTCCTCGATCAGCGAGTCCATGGCGTTGAGGAAGAACGTGACGTTGTCGAAGTTCAGGTTGCCGGGCGCCACCTCGCGAATCTGGAAGAACTGCTCGCTGATGAAGTCGAGATCCGCGACGACCACGAGGTTCAGGGGGCCTTCGGTGGTCCACTCCGATTCGGACTCCTCTGTTTCGGCCGCGTCCTCTGCGTCAATCTCGTCGGCGGCGGCGGCGTCCGCCGGCTCGGCCGGCGCCGGCACGGCGGCCGGGGCCTCCGGCGCCACCGGGTCGGAGGGCTCTGCCGCGTCGGGCTCGGGAGCGGCGGTCGCCGTCCGGGTCGGCCGGCTGCGTCTCCGACTCGGCCGGCGCCTCGGCCGCGGCCCCATCCGCGGACGCCGCCGTCTCGTCGGCCGGCGCGGGAGTCTCCGGCACGGCCGGCTCTTCTGCCGCGGCCGGCGCCGGGACCTCGGTCGGAGGCTGCGCTTCCTGGCCCGCCGCGGCGGGCTCCGGCTCGGGGGCTTCAGGGGCGGCGGCCTCTTCGGCCGCACCGGCGGATTCGTCCGCCGAATCGTCCGTCTCTGCCGTCGCACCGGCGGATTCGTCCGCCGAAACGTCCGCATCTTCTGTCGCCGCGGATTCTGTCGCGCTCGCGGATTCTGTCGCGCTCGCGGATTCTGTCGCGCTCGCGGATTCCGGCGCGCTCGCGGATTCTGTCGCGCTTGCGGATTCCTCCGCCGAATCGTCCTCCGCTACGGCTTCGTCCTCTTCCACGGACTCGTTCGCGGTCTCCTCGTCCGCAGCCGGGGCGGACGGCGCGGATCCGGCCCGCCTCACGCGAGCCGCCACGACGAAGTCTTCCTCGTCCTGCTGCCGAACCGGGTTGGGGTTGATCGAGGGACCGAAGAAGCTCTGCTGCACGAGCGAGAAGTACCCCGTATGTCCCGATACGACGCCGGTCCGGAGCAACGGTTCGAACTCGATGTCCGGATCGGCGTCGAGCGCCGGCCGCAGGAATCCCGGATACAGGAAGACCAGCTCTTGCAGATCCCGGACCACGTCCACGCCCGGATTGAAGGTCTCCGGGTTCTCGTTGCCCCCGCCGAGAAAGACCACCTCGGCCGGCATGTACGACAGATCCGGGTGCGGGTTGTAGCTGTCCCAGAGAATCCGGGTCGGCTCCCAGTCGACCCCGAGGTCCCGTATCCACTGCCGGACGTCGCCGCGCGGGCCGGGCCGGGCCGAGCCCGGCGGATAGGTGAACGGGTTTCCTTCTCCCACCCATTCGGTCGGGGCGAGGGTCGGGTTGACGGCCGGCAACGGGTCGACCAGGATCATCGCCGGCCTGCCCTCACGGATGTACTCGGCGACGTTGGCCATCTGGTCGGTCTGCATCGACGACGGCAGCGCGACCAGGAGCGCGTCGATGTCCGGCGGGATCGGGAACTCGGCGTTGACCTCGACCACCTCGTACTGCTTCCTCAACTCGTTCACGACCGACCACTGCGGCAGCTGCTGGTTGTTCGCGAGGTTCTGGCCCCCGAAGATCTTCACCATCGTGTCGACGACGCCGACGCGTTGGCGCGCGGTGCCCGCCACGACCCGGATGGTGCGCATCACCTCGTACTCGGTGGGCAATCCCCGATCGAAGAACGGGATCACCTGCTGCTCGGCCCCGGAGGTGAACGCCAGACCGAGGAAGACGTCGACGATCTCGGAGCGGCCGCCGGCCACGTCGCGCATCTGGCGGGGACCGATGCCGAACTTCTCCCGCGCCCGGATCGCGGCGTCGGTGAACGGCTCGGTGTCCTCTATCAGCACCTCGACCCTGGGTCCCGCCAGGGCGTCGATCTCCCCGAGCGTTCTGATCAGGTTCGACCGGGCCTGCACGAAGAGCTCCGGCACCACCGGACTCAGGAACGCCTGAATGAACACCGGGCGGTCTTCGGGCAGCTCGTCGAGAAGCCGCCGGGTCTCGCTGCTGACCGACGAGAGCTGCTCGCCGGTGACGTCCAGCCGGACCGCGGCCCGCGCCACAAGCATGTTGACCGCCACGAGCACCACCGCCACCGCCACCACCCGGATCCCCTGGTGCGCCCACATCGGGAACCCGTCGGGGTGGCGCGGCCAGAGCCGCCGCCCGGCGATCAGCGTGTTCAGATAGAGGAAGAGCCCCGCCACCGACATGAACATGGCCAGCCCCGACAGGGTCAGGACTCCGTTGGAAAAGTCCCAGAACGGGCTGAACACGCTCAGCGGGGCGACGAGCCGGCCGGCCTCGACGCTGATCGAGGCGACCACCGAGTCGACGAAGATGACCGCGCCGCAGAACACCGCTCCCAGGATGAACGCGACGGTGGCGTTGGCGGTCGCGAGCGACGCCAGCATGCCGACCGGCACCAGCGCCGCGCCCACGAGCCAGAAGCCGAGGTAGTTCCCCAGCATCAACCCCAGGTCGGGGCTCCCCAGAAAGAACAGGACCACCACGTGGCTCAACGACAGCACCAGCGAGGCGGTATAGATGCCGAGGGTGGCGAGGTACTTGCCCAGCACGATCTCGAGATCGGTGGCCGGGAGCGTGAACAGCAGCTCGGCCGTCCCCAACCGGCGCTCCTCCGACCAGACCGACATCGTCAGGGCGGGAATGAACAGCAGCAGGAGGACGGGAAACACCTGGTTGAGCTGATCGAGGTTCGCCAGGTTGTCGAGGAAGAACCGGTCCTGCCAGAACGCGGCCGCCGCGCTCAGGAAGATGAACAGGGTGATGAAGACGTAGCCGGACGGACTGCTGAAGTACAGCCGCAGATCCCGCTTGGCCAGCGCCCGGATGATTGCGAAGTTGACCTTGGTGCCCATCGTTCGTTCGTCGTCTCCCATCAGGGGGTCGGTGACGCAGCCCGGTCGTCGCCGCCGGGTGCAGCCGGCGCGGTCTCCGGCAGATCGCGGGTCAGCCGGTAGAACGGCTCGTCGAGCGAACCGTTCTCCTCGAGGTCCGCGAGCGCCCCGTCGAACACGAGGCGGCCGTTGTTGATCAACAGGACGCGGTCGGCGACCGCTTCGACTTCCTGCAGGATGTGGGTCGAGATGAGCAGGGTCTTCGTACGACCCAGCCGCTGGATGTTCTCGCGAAACTGCTTGATCTGATTGGGGTCGAGGCCGGCCGTCGGCTCGTCCATGATCAGAACCTCCGGGTCGTGCAACAACGCCTGGGCCAGCCCCACCCGCTGCTTGTAGCCCCGCGACAGCTTGCCGATCGGCTTCTCGAGCACGAGCTCCAGCGCGCAGAGCTGGGTGACGGCCTCGATACGGTCCTTGAGGGCTCGCGGGGCAATCTCGCGCGCCTCGCCGAAGAACCCGAGCAGCTCCAGCGGCGTCATGTCGGGATAGAGCGGTCCATTCTCGGGCAGATAGCCGAGCCGCTTCGCGGCCTCGATGCGCTGTTTCCGCACATCGAACCCGGAGATCGCCGCACGTCCGGCGCTCGGCGCCAGAAACCCGGTGAGCATGCGCATCATAGTGGTCTTGCCGGCCCCGTTCGGCCCCAGGAAGGCCACGACCTGCCCCTGGGGAATCGAGAACGAGGTGTCGTGCACCGCGACGAACGGCCCGTAGTACTTGCTGAGCCCGTGCGCGTCAATCATCGTCGCAGGTCCCGCAGAACTCGCGGCCGGCTCGACCACCGGGCTCGTATTCGCCACCATTTCCTCATCCATGCGGATTCGCCTCGACGTCGCTACGGTCCACACGCCGGCGGCGCGTGCGAAAACCACGTTCACACGCTCGCGGGCGGCCCTGCCTCGCCATTCTCGGGGTTGGACGCATCCGAGACCCGAACGGCCGGAGCGGCGGTCGATCGGCCGGCGTCCCGGCCCCAATCGTAGTATCGGCGGGACACCGTTCGGTCAGCAACCTCAGAGCATAGTAAATCGGGCCGCCGGTCATCAAGGGGCAGAGTCTTCCGGGGTGCGCGTCGGCGAGCAGGTTCCCGGCGCCCGCGGAATCGCCACAAGGGCGCTGCCCGCGGCGGAGGAGAGGCTGCAGGCCCACGAACGCGGGCTTGGCGGAGGGCGGGAGAAGCGCCGCCACGAGAGGACGGCGAGGCCGTGCGTGCGTGATCGGGAACGCTTCACAAAGTAGTTGACGCCGGACGGCCAGCGGGCGAGGATCGGAGGCGGAAGGGTGGACGGCCGTACAGGCGGGCGTATGGCGGACAGCCGGCGCGGAACAACTTCACCGACCCGGCGAGCCGGGATCCATGAAGCTGCGGCGCCGGCGGCCGGGCGGCGTATGCGGAGCGCCAGTGGTTGTCGGAGGCTCCCCAACGGCTGGTCCCTCTCCGGCGAGCGGCAATTTCAGGGGGTATGGAAATGAAGCGACGAGTGCTCGAGTTGCTCGGTGTGGCAGCGGTGTTCGCAACCGTTACGGTGCTCCTGCAGCTTCCCGCCGTTTCGGTGAGCGGCCAGGGGCCGAGCGAGACCGCGTGGGGGCATCCGGACCTGGAGGGCATCTGGCTCGACGTGTACTCCACGCCCTTGCAACGGGCGCCCGGGATCGGCGAGCGGGAGTTCGCCACCGAGGAAGAGCGGGCCGCACGGAACCAGGCCGCGCTCGCCCGTCCGGCGATTCTGCCCAGCGGGGCGTACAACACCGTCTACACGTCGGCGAAGCCGGCCGGCCCGCGCACGTCGCTCGTCGTCGATCCGCCGGACGGGCGCATTCCCGCCCTGACGCCGGAGCAGGTCAGGCGGAACGAGATCGAGCAGGAGTGGCGCGCCATGCTCCTGCGCAACACCGAGACGTGCCGGAACCAGGCGCCGCAGTGCGCCGGGGGCGAGTACGGGCCCCCGTCACCACGCCGGGACGAGACCACGCCCTACTACAACACGCGGGGCCGCATGAACCGCCACGACGGCCCCGAGGACCAGAGCCTGGGCGACCGGTGCATGTCGGGGCGCACGCCCGACCTGAACGGGTTCCGCCGCATCGTGCAGGGCGCCGATTCCGTCGCCATCGCCTACGACACCGGGCAGGGTCAGGGGTTCCAGCGCGTCGTCAACCTGGGCGGAAACCATCCCCCGGGCCACATCCGCCTGCGCCACGGGGACTCGCGGGGGCGCTGGGAGGGCCAGTCGCTGGTCGTCGAGACCACCAACTTCTCGCACAAGTTCCCGTACCAGGGCTCGGCCGAGAACCGTCGCCTCGTGGAACGGTACACGCCTATCGACCAGGACACGCTGTCCTACGAGATGACGATCGAGGACCCGTCGGTGTGGGTGGCGCCGTGGACCATCCGGCAGGAGCTGAGGCGTCAGAGCGACGAGCAGAACCGTATCTACTACGAGCCGCGGTGCCATGAAGGGAACTACGGCCTGCCGGCGTTGCTCCTCGGCTATCGTCTGGACGACCAGGCGTTCGCGGAAGGGACCGGTCCCGATCCGGCCTCCTTCTCCATCTACGACGCCGACGCGCTGCAACGGTGAACCCCGTCGGACCGAGGGTTGTCCTTGCAGAGCCTCTCGGTTTGACGACACCCCGGCGGCCAACGCCGGACCGCAAAAGGGCCCGGCCTCGCGGTTGCGAGGCCGGGCCCTTTTTTCTACCGCTCCAGCATCAAGACGTCCGGCTCCGACCGGTGGCGGTCACCTCGGAGGCGCTACGGTGTCGACGCCGGGTCGCGCCAGCTCGTAGGGCGCGCCGGTGCCGGACGACCCGAGAAACAGCCTCGTCCCGTCGGTGAACGTGATGTCCCGGCCGTTCGCCCGGTTCGTACCGTCCTTCGCCTGATACCCGTCGACCATGACATCGGTTCCAGGCAGGAGCGACCTCCTCGTGAAGCCCCGCCTGAACAGCACGTTCGGGGTGCCCCCCTCGAACGCCCACACCTCGGTGGCGCCGTCGTCGAGCTCGACGTCGATGTGGATCCAGACGTGGGGATTGACCCACTCGACCCGCGTCACCTTGCCGCTGAACTCGACCGGCCGCTCGGCGTCGAACTCCGCCGCGAACGCGTGATGCGCCGCCACGGGCTCGACGGTCCCCGCCAGCCCCAGACCGATACCGACGACCGCGCTCAAAACCCCGATCAACAGCTTCGTCCTCATGGCCTTCGGCCTCCTTGCCCCTCGTGTTTCACAAACGGTTTCGCATCCGACGAGCCCCGGATCTTCCCCGTCGCGATCCGCGACCGGCCTTACTCCCGACGGCTCCGCCTGGCGCCCAACCAACGCTCCGAGCAGCCCGTGGCGAAAGTCCCCGCTGCATTCGAGCGGCGCTCTCGGTGCAACGCGGGGTTCCGCCACGGGCTGCTAGCGCCGATACCACTCGTGCAGCTCGTCGCCGGGCGGAATCTTGCGCGTGATCTCGACGATCATCGTCTCGCCCTCCCACCGCTGAACCAGCTGCTCGCGGCGCAGGTTCCCGTACATGAACTCCTCGGCGAACTCGATGCACGGATAGTCGAGCACCGTGGCGTTCGGCTCGAGGCGCCGGTAGAGCGGCATGGCGATCGTCCACGGCTCGGTGAAGGTCTGCGGATCCTCGATCGTCACCTCGTACCAGATGGCGTCCGCCGACATCGGCGTGTAGCGCTCGGTGAGCCGCAGGGCCTCGCTGTGGAAGTTCCCGGCCCGGTCGAGCCAGTTCTTGCCGTTGAACTCGGTCACCTCGACCACCAGCGTGTCGCCTTCCCACCGGCCGAGCGAGTGACCCATGTAAGTGTAGTCGGGCGGCAGGTCGACCTCGTCGAGGTGGATGGCGCGCGCCGCGTTCGAGAACGCGAAGTTCATGTGGATCTTGTCGGCGCCCTGCACGATCTGGAACGGATAGGGCATGTACATCGCCCGCGGCGTGCCCGGCAGGTAGCACTTCAGCTCGGGGTCGCGGTCGATCCAGTTCGCGGCGTTCTCCTCCTTGACCTGGAGCGCCTCGGGCGTGTAGGGGATGCTGCCGTCGCCCCGTACCACCCCCATCGACCCGGGCACGCCGGCCGCCGCGCCCAGCGCCACCACCGGGGCCGCCGGCACGCGGGCGTAGTCGTAGGGATAGACGCCCTCCTGCATCACCATGCCCGGCAGCGCCTCGTGCGCCTGCAGGTCCCAGTGGGCCTCGTTGAGGGCCTGCCACACGCCGTTGAAGTTCGGGCGCCCGTCGGGGGTCTGCGCCGGCCGCGCCGACGGGTCCGGGGCCTGGCTGGCCGAGCCGGTCACCCCGACGGCGACGACGACGCCGATGCTGAAGGCGGCGAGGACGGCGACAACGGTCGAGACTCTGAAACGGTTTCCCATCATCGATGCTCCTGGCGGCGAGGCGCGGCCCCGTCCGGCGGTCGCCGGGCGGAAGCGAGCTTCGTCGCCGCACCGCCGGCGGCGGCCCTGGGGCCCCCCGCCGGCGCATGGCCGACTTCCTTCAGTCCTGCAAGCCCGTCACGCACGTGGCGGTGTCCAGCGAGAACGGATCCGGACCGCGCCCTTCCGCGAACGCCTGCTCATCCACGCGCGCGCCGATGAGCAGCGCCGGCAGGCCGTAGTTCCCTTCGTGGCACCGCGGCTCGTAGTAGATCCGGTTCTGCTCGCCGCTCTGACGCTTCAGCTCCTGCCGAACGGTCCACGGCGCCGTCCACACCGTCGAATCCTCGATGGTCACCTCGTACTCGAGGGTGTCCTCGTCGATGCGCGTGTACCGTTCGACGAGGCGCCGGTTCCCGCCCGACTCGCGGTAGGTGAACTTGGGCGAGAAGTTCGCCGTCTCGACGACCAGCGTCCGGCCCTCCCAGCGGCCGCGCGAGTCCCCGTGCCGCAGGCGGACCTGGCTCGGCGGATGGCTCCCGCCCAGGTTGACGATGCGCTGGAACCCCTGGCCCTGCCCGGTGTCGTAGCCGATGGCGATGGAATTCTCGCCCTGCACGATGCGGCGGAACCCGTTCAGGTCGGGGGTGCGCCCCGACATGCACCGGTCGCCGAGGCTCTGGTCCTCGGGGCCGAAGTGGCGGTTCATGCGGCCGGTGTTGTAGAAGGGCACGAGGTCGAACCGCCGCGGCGACGCGGACCCGTACTCGCCGCCGGCGCAGCCGCTGCCCCCGAGGCGGCAGGTCTCGGTGCTGCGCAGCAGCATGAGGCGCCACTCGCGCTGGACCTCGTTCCGCCGCTGCGCCTCCGGCGTCAGAGCGGGGATGCGCCCGTCGGGCGGGTCGACCACCAGCGACGTGCGCGGGCCGGCCGGCCTCGCCGACGTGTAGACGGCGTTGTAGGCCCCAGCGACGTCCGTCCGGCCGTCCGTCCCGCGCCGGTCGCGCCCCGGGTTGCCCATGCGGGCCTGGTCGCGCGCCTCCCGCTCCTCCGCGGTGAAGAGCTCGCGTTCGCCGAGCCCGGCCGGCCGTTCGAGCGGCGTCGCGTACACGTCGAGCCAGATGCCCTCCAGGTCCGGATGGCCCCACGCGGTCTCACTCGGACCCTGCCCTGCCACCGGCAGGTGCAGCAGCACCGCGACGGTTGCGATTGCCGCCGCCACGCCGAGCGACTCGATCAGTCGTCGCCTCATCTCCGTACCTCCTGTCAGTACGGCTCGCCACCGTGCGGTCCCCTGCCCGTCGTCGGCGCTCCTGGAATCAGGTCGAATATACGCCCGGTGCCGCAGCCTGTCAAAGCGCACGCGCGAGGAGGGTGCACGACATCATTGTGAGATGAGCGTCAGGCGGCGTTTGCGGCTCGTCGCTCCCAGAAGTCCTCGAAGCGGCCGCTGAGGATGCAGCAGCGCAGGGCGAGGATGGCGTTGGCGCCGGCGACGGTCCAACGCATGCCGGCGCGCTTGAGCCGGGCGCCGATCTGCTTGCATCCGGCCTCGACGACGCCCGAGGAGATGCACAGGCCCCTGGCGCGGAACTGGGGATAGCGCATCCGGTGTCGGTTTCCGAACACATAGTGGATGCATTTGCGGGCCTCGGGCGTCGTCTCGGCCTGGGTGCGCAAAGCCCTGACGAGCGCACGGAGCCGTCCGGCGTCCAACTCGGCCTGCCGGTCCTGGGCCCACTGGTGGGCCAAGTCCGTCCCGGCGCCGTAGATGGCCTTGGCCACATCGCACAGATGCTGCTTGGCGTGGTAGATGTCGACGATTTCGATGGCGCCGGGAAACTGCTCGGCGGCCAGGTTCCAGATCCAGGCGGCGCCGTCGCCGATGACGACCCGTCGGGCTGCGGTGTCGAAACCGCGCCGTTGCGCCTCGCGATGGACGCGGTTGGCGAAGGCGGCCGGTTGCGGGTCGGTGTCGCGGCTGGCCGCGCTCTCGACCGCGGCGTTGTAGCTGACCGACCCGGGGTCGCGGCGAGGCCGGCCCTGCGGGTCGCGCCCTTCTGCCGTCCACACGGTGACCAGCTTGACCTCGCGGGTCTTGGCGGAGCCGTCGGGCTGCTTGCCGCGGCGCCCTTCGACTTCGGCGGGGCGTACCGGCACGCCGGTACCATCCAGGCCCAGGTACATCGTGGGCGCGGGCGCCGGTGCGGTGTGCTCAGGAACGGCGCGCTCGTCGTCGGCGACTTGGCGTCCGAGCGCTTCGGCGGTGCGCTCGACCTGCCTGGTCTCGACATCTACCCCGGCCAGGGCCGCCAACAACTCGCTCGCCTTGGCGAAGCTGACCTCGGCCGCCGTCAATCCGACCAAGCGCGTGGTGGCGGGCGACAGCGCGGTGCGTTGCAGACCCAGGGCTTGGTCGCGCGGACAGCTTCCGCTGCGGCAGGCGTCGCAGTGGTAGTAGGCGCGGTGCAGGGTGAGCGGCCCCAGCAGCGTGGTGAAGGTTTTCGGGCGGCGGCCGGCGTAGCGCGCCCGCCCGCCGCAGGCGCACGCGATGGTCGAATCCGAATGGTCGGAATCGTCCGCGTTGAAGTGCTGTGCCATCGCCTGCGCGGCGAGGCCGAGGGCTTGGCGACGGAGTGCCTGCTCAAGGGCCTCGAAGTCCTGCGCGTCGGCCCTCCCCGCGCCGATGAGCGCATCGACTTCAGCCGCCATCGCGGCTACGAACGCTGCGCTCCAACCACCTTGACGACCTGGCTCGTCGTGGCAAGCGCTCGACGGTGAACGGTCTGCAAGAGGGTCTCGAAGTCCTGCGCATTCACGCTCCCCTGTCTGAGGAACGCGTCGACGTCGGCTTCGACCGCCGCCTCCAACGCGGCGAACATCTCCTTGAAGCCCCCTTTTTCGGCCGCGTGATCGAGCGGTTCAGTCAACTGCACCTCGGGCATGGTCGGAGCCCTCCCACTGAAGGAGTCGGCCGATCTGCTCTCGCTCAATACCCCCGTACGGCAAATCCTCACTTTTCTGTCGTGCACCCGCGCGAGGACGAACGCCCCGGGGCGCCGGACCGCGCTACCGCTCGACAGATCCGTCTGGCAGGCGGTAAGCAACCACTCGACAAGATTTTAAGGGGGGCACCTGGCCGCGTATCGGCCGCCCCTGACGGGGCGGCCCGGGCGCGGTTGGCAACCCTGTGCCCTGGTCCGTCCCTATCTGCTCGATCCGGCCACCTGCTGCTCGGCCATGCGGGCGCCGGCCAGGATGTTCTCCAGCCCGTAGTTCCCCTCGTGGCACGCGTACTCGAAGATCTCGCCCCCGAGCGGCACCATCGGAATCTCGGCCGTCCACGGGCCCGCGTACGTCGCGGGGTCGGTGACGGTGAAGCTGTAGTCGATGCGGTCGGCGCCGACCCGCGTGAACCGCTCGACCACGCGCGCCTGCTCGCTGCCCGCGTGCACCAGGTAGCGCACCCGCTGATCGCCCCTCGGGGTCATGTTGGTCGTCTCGACCACCAGCGTGTCCCCTTCCCAGCGGGCGCGCGAATCGCCCATCCACTGGCCGATCCGCGCCGGCGCGTGGGCGCGTCCGTCCAGCGGGATGATGCGCGCGTCGTGGATCATCTCGACCAGGATCACGACGTGGTCGGGCGTCTGCAGGATCTGGTAGTTGTGGTTGTAGAAGCCGGGAATCATGGCGCCCGGCATCCCGCGCGTGAGGCAGCGGTCGTAGAGGTTCAGGTCCTCCCACGTGTCGAACCGCGTGCCGTCCCGCGACGCCGCGAACGCCGCGTCGCTCTCGCGCACCCGCTCCGTCCTCGCCGGGTACCTCCCGTCGGGCGGGTCGACGATGAGCGACGTCTGACTGGTCCGCACGCCGCGGTCGAGCCAGAAGTCGTTGTAGCCGCCGGTGCTGCCGGGGGGCGGCGGCTGATCCCGGGCGGCGTCGGCCTCCGCGTCGAAAGCCGCACGTTCCTCGTCGGAGAGCGCCGTCCGCTCCCCGAGCTCGCTCGGCCGCTCGAGCGGCGTCGTGGTCCGGTTCGTCCAGACCCCCTGGAGGTCGGGGTCGCCCCACGGCGTGCGCTCCGGCGCCTGGGCGGCCGCCAGCACCGGAAACAGGACGACGGCCGACAGAATCGCTATGACGTGCCTCATGCTGTACCTCCTCACCGTGGCCATCATATCGGATCGCGCCCCTGCGGGGCTTCCGGACCAATCTCCGGCACGACACCGTGCGGTAAGATCAAGGAGTCTTTCTGTTACGCCTCGACCATGCAGCGTCCCTACCCGCCGTCCTCCTGGCTCGTTGCCATCCCGCTCGTGGCCGGACTGACGGTCATCGCCCTGTCCGGCAGTCAACCCGTTCCACCGGATCCGGCGGACTCGCAGTTGCGCGAGATCATCGAGCGCGCCCTGGAACGTGCGGCCTGGCACGAGGAGCAGGGTTTCGAAACCCGCTACCGCCACGCAATGTCGCAGCGAACCCGCCGATTCGACGACGATGGCGAGGTCACCGAGGAGGAGACGCGCGACTACCGGGTGGAGCCGTACCGAGGCGGGCTGTTCCACAGGTTGACCGCCAGGAACGGAGAGCCGGTCAGCGAAACCGATCGGCTCGAGGAAGAGAAGCGCTGGGAGGAATTCCAGGCCGAGCTCGACGATCCGCGGAGGCGCGACGAAGAGGACGACGAGGAGGACGACGACATCAAGTTCGACGAAGAGCTGATCAGCCGGTATACCGCCGCGCTGGACGGCGTTCGCGAGCTCCGGGGCCGACCGAGCTACGTCCTGTCCTTCGAACCGAGGCCGGGACAGCTGCCGGTGCGCCGACGGCTCGACCACGCCCTGAACAAGTCCCGGGGCGAGGTCTGGATCGACCAGGAAACCTACGAGATCGCCCAGGTCAGCTTTCGGTTGCGGGAGCGCGTGCGTCTCTGGTGGGGCATCCTCGGCAGCATCTCCAACGCCACCGGACAGATCGATCGCCAACCGGTTGCGGGGGACATCTGGCAGAACTCCCGGCTGGACATCTACTTCCACGTGCGGGTGTTGTTCAGGACCACCCGCCGGGGCCAGACGACGGAGTGGAGCGAGTACGATCTCGCGGAGTGATCCAGCGCCCTCGGACCCCGGGGCCACCGGCCCGGAAGCGGTCCGCCCGCCAGCGGCCGCACCGGCGTCGGGCCCCCGGACCGCGTCCTGCCGCGCACCACCTCGGCCGCCCCCGGCCGACCGCGCACGCCAGGAACCCGCACCCCGGAACGGCGCTGACCCCTGGATGGCCGGTCGGACGACAGGCGGAATTGGCCTGGGCCGCGGTCAGGAGTCCGCACCGAGGAACGGCGCGGACTCCTGAAAGGTTGGTTGGGCTGAAAGCGGAGCCGTCAGCCGACGTCTCGGGTCAGCGCACGAGCGCCTGGTAGACGAGGTTGCGCGACAACGCCTGCACTTCGCCCGCCGCGCGCCCTCGATGCTGGATCATCCCCACGAACGTGAAATCGGTCGCCGGATCGATCCAGAACCACGTTCCGGCCGCCCCGCCCCACCGATAGGTGCCGTCGGCATACGCCTCGCCGGCCGCCGCGGCGTCGGTGACCACCTCGAACCCGAAGCTGAACCCGCGGCCGGCGGGCCGCGTGCTCAGGGGTTCGGGGAGCAGGTGATTCGTCCGCATCATCTCGACCGAGCGCGGCGACAACAGCCGGGCGCCCCCGAGCTCGCCGTCGTTGAGGAGCATCTGCATGAACCGCAGATAGTCCCCCGCGGTCGAGTAGAGCCCGCCGCCCCCGGAGGGACCGGCCGGCGGCAGGGCGCGCACTTCGTTGTCGGCGAGCTCGAGCCCGCCGCCGTCCGCCTCCTGGTGAATCCGGGCGACCCGGTCGAGCTCTCCCGCCGGCACGAAGAACCCCGTGTCCACCATGCCGAGCGGCTCGAAGATCCGATCGAGCAGGAACTCGTCGAACGGCTGCCCCGACAGCTTCTCGACCAGATAGCCCTGCACGTCGACCGAAATGCTGTAGTGCCACTCGGTGCCGGGCTGGGACCGCAGCGGCAGCATCCCGAGCTTGTCGATCATGTCCTGGAGCGGCGCATCCGCATCGAGAACGCCGTGCTCTCGATACGCGCGCGCGACGGGGTGATTGTCGAACCCGTAGTCCAGTCCGCCCGAGTGGGTCAGCAGCTCGCGCATCGTCATCGACCGCGTCGCCGCTTCGAGCACCGGCGAGCCGTCGGCGTACTCACCCGCGTGGACCCTGAGATCGGCGAGCTCCGGGATGAACCGGGACACCGGGTCGTTGATCTGCCACTTGCCCTCTTCGTAGAGCATCATCAGGGCCGCCGCCGTCACCGGCTTGGTCATCGAGTAGATGAGGAAGATCGAGTCGGCGGCCATCGGCGTCGACGACTCGACGTCCTGCACCCCGACGCTGTCGACGAAGGCGACCTTGCCGTTCCGCGCGAGCATCGTCACGATGCCCGCCAGCTTCCCGTCATCGACCATGCCCTGCATCCCCGCGTCGAGCCGTTCGAGACGCTCCGCGGACACGCCCACGGCGGCCGGGTCCACATGGCCCAGATCGCGCGCGGCGGCGGGGTGTCCGTGGTGATGCTCCTGCGCCGCAAGCGGTTCGACCGGCAGCAGCCCGATCGCGAGGACCAGGGCAGCCGGCGTGAGGAAAAGCGGCAACCGGTGTCGGCGTGTGACAGCTCTTGGCATGGTGATGACTCCTGGACGGAATTGAATTTCAAGCGCCCTGCATGGCTCCTTGTCATGCGGCGACCGGACCGCCACGTCTCGCCCGGCCACGCGCCGGACTCCCGGTCCCCGCAGGCGCAGTGATGGCACGGCCCTTAGCCTACCCCAAACCGAAGGCCGAGAGATCGGGGGCACACCGCCGAACTTGACATCCCGGTCCGGCCGGTGCAAGAATCTCTTGTCGGATATCTAGGGGTAAGCGCCGCAGACGCGGAGCGGACTCCCGCAGGGTTGTCTGGGCGGAAAGCGGAGCCGCCAAACGACGATTTCCGGGCCGGGGAAGGAAGCGGTGCTGACGAAGAAACCGGACCTGCTGCAGGGCACGCTGGCGCTGCTGATTCTGAAGACCCTGTCCACCGGGCGAATGCACGGATGGGGCATCTCTCAGCGTATTCAGCAGATGTCGCGGGACGTCTTGCACGTGAACCAGGGGTCGCTCTATCCGGCGCTGCACCGCCTGGAACAGCAGGGGTGGATTCGAGCCTCGTGGGGCAAGTCGGAGAACAACCGGCAGGCGAAGTACTACGAGCTGACGGCGGGAGGCCGGAGCCAGTTGAACCTGGAGACCGAGAACTGGATCCGGATCTCGGCGGCCGTGGCCGGCATCGTGAACGCGGAGTCCGCGCCCTAGCCTTGAACGGTGCTGACCCCTGGCAGGCGACGGCCTCGCGGCATTCGACGAAGCGGGTTTCACGATCGGCTCCTGGAGGAGCGTCCTGAATGGTCGACATCGCACGTCCGGACATCTTGCGGGCCAAACGGGTGCGCCGCATCGCGTACGGCGTCGGGGTCAGTGTGGTCGTCATCCTGGTCACGGTCGGGGTGTCCCGCCTCGAACCGGCGGCGCCCGGCGTCGACCGGGACACCGTCTATACCGACACCGTGCAACGCGGCCAGATGCTGCGGCAGGTTCGGGGGACCGGCACGCTGGTGCCGGAGGAGATCCGATGGATCTCCGCGATCACCAACAGCACGGTCGAGCGTATCGTCCTCAGACCCGGCGTCACCGTCGAGCCGGACACCGTCATCGTCGAGCTGAGCAACCCCCAACTCGAACAGAGCGCTCTGGAGGCGCGGCTCCAGCTCGAAGCGGCGCGGGCTCGATACAAGAGCCGGCAGGTCGAGCTGGACCGCGACGTGCTGACACAGCGGGCGACCGTCGCCACCGTCGAATCCTCGCTCACCCTGGCCGAGTACGAAGCGAGTCTCGATGCAGAGTTGTTCGAGGACGACCTGGTGTCGGAGCTGCAGCTCCGCCAGAAGCAGTCGGCGGCGAACCAGTACCGCATTCAGCACCAGATCGAGCAACAGCGGCTCGAGATCCTGACGGACTCGATGGCGATCCAGCTTGCGGCCGAGCAGGCCGAGGTCGACCGCATCGAGACCATCTACCAGTTGCGGCGGGACGAGGTCGCAGACCTGCAGGTCACCGCCGGGGTGGCCGGGGTCCTGCAGGAAGTGCCCCTCGAAGAGGGGGCCGGCGTGACCCCCGGCACGAATCTCGCGCGGGTCGGCGATCCGACGCACCTGAAGGCCGAGCTGCGAATCGCCGAGACGCAGGCGCGAGACGTCCAGATCGGCCAGCCGGCCTCCATCGACACCCGCAACGGGGTCATCCCCGGCCGCGTCATGCGCATCGACCCCGCGGTGCAGAACGGGACCGTCACCGTGGACGTGTCGCTGGACGGCGACCTGCCCCGCGGCGCCAGGCCGGACCTGACCGTCGACGGCACGATCGAGCTCGAGCGGCTCGTCGACGTCGTCTACGTGGGCCGTCCGGTGTACGGCCAGGAAGACAGCGTGGTCAGTCTGTTCAAGCTCCAGCCCGACAGCGACGAGGCGATGCGGACGCGGGTCAGCCTGGGTCGGAGCTCGGTGAATACCATCGAAGTGATCGAGG
Organism: Vicinamibacterales bacterium; assembly: GCA_965206705.1. Classification (GTDB taxonomy): domain Bacteria; phylum Acidobacteriota; class Vicinamibacteria; order Vicinamibacterales; family UBA8438; genus JAJEEA01. Next base: position 2,435,339 of record CBDBKJ010000006.1, read on the forward strand.
GACTCCAGCCCGGCGATCAGGTCGTGCTCTCGGACATGTCGCAGTGGGACGCCTTCGACCGCATCCGGTTGAACTAGGAGTCTGCGCCGTAGCAAGGCGGCGCCTCCTGCAGGAGGCGCCGCCTCCCTGGAGATTGGTTGGGCGGCATGCGGAGCCGCCAAGCGGGGCTTTCCGGGCCAGGAGCCCACGGTTTCAGGAGGAACGGCAAAATGAACGACGCAGCCCAGCCGCTGATTCACCTGGACAAGGTGACGAAAGTTTTCTTGACGGACGAGGTGGAGACCCACGCGCTCGAGGCGATCGACCTGGACATCTACCCAGGGGAGTACATCGCCATCTCGGGACCGTCCGGCTGTGGGAAATCGACGCTGCTGTCGATTCTCGGGCTGCTCGACTCGCCGTCCGACGGTCACTACCAGTTGAACGGCCGACCGGTGGCGAGTCTCAAGATGTCGGACCGCGCCCGCACCCGGAACCGCGAGATCGGGTTCATCTTCCAGAGCTTCAATCTGATCGGCGACCTCACCGTCTATGAGAACGTCGAGCTGCCCCTGACGTATCGCGGCATGCGGCCCGCCGAACGGCGGGAACGGGTGGACGGAGCCCTCGAAAAGGTCGAGATGGCCCATCGCGCCAAGCATCTGCCCAGCCAGCTCTCCGGCGGTCAGCAACAGCGGGTGGCGGTGGCCCGCGCGGTCGCGGGCCAGCCCTCGATTCTGCTCGCCGACGAGCCGACCGGCAACCTGGACTCGAAGAACGGCGGGGCGGTGATGCAGCTTCTCGCGGCCCTGCACGGTGAAGGATCGACCATCTGCATGGTCACCCACGACCCGCGCTACGCCCTGCACGCCGACCGCGAGGTGCATCTGTTCGACGGACGGGTCGTGGCCGGTCCCCAGGACGAAGGCCAGGAGTCTGCGCCGTAGAACGGTGCCGCCTCCTCCGAGGAGGCGCCGACTCCCTGACAGGGTTGGTCGGGCGGCAGTCGGAGCTGCAGGCGACGGTCGCCGGGCCGCCGGGACCGGGCTACTCGGGCCGCTCGACCGTGGTGTAGTCGAGATACGACCGGCCGTCGACCTGCGAGACGGTGGCCGACAGCCGGTACCGCCCGTCCGCGGACTCGACCTGCACCTCCGTCGACGCTACCGTGATTTCGGACGGCTCAGGGCCGGCCCGGAGCGCTTCGTGGAGCACCCGCCCCTGCATCGAAGCCGGTATCTCGATCCCAAGCGTATGGAGAAACGTCGGGGCGAAATCCACGTTGCCGCTCGGCACGCCACTCTCGACGCCGGCTTTCAGGTCGGGGCCGACCGCCACCAGCGTGTTGTGAATGTCGAATGGACTCGAGCTGCCGTGGCCGGCGACGCCCGGCTGCGCCGATGTTCCGCGAAAGCCGTACCGGCCCACCGCCGACGTCCAATCGGGCGAGTAGAGAATCTGCGCGGCGCGCGGATGATCCCACCGCGCGAGGTCGAACGACAACGTGCCGGCCACCGCGCCCTCGGGGGCGCCCGGACCCGCACCCCGGGTAAAGACCGCCCCGACTCCCTCGGTCGCCTGCAGGGCGGCGACGATGGCGGACACCGCCGCGGGGTCGTCGTCGCGCACGTAGACGGCGCCGGCCCCGGCCACGATCCGCGGCGCGCCGTCATCGAGCGGCGCCGCGAACGGCGCCAGCACCGCCGCGAGATCGACGCCGCCGGTGTGCTCGGAGAACCCGTGGTCGGAGGTGACCCAGATGTTCGTCGTCTCGAAGAGACCGGCCGCAACGAGACCGTCCTGAATGCGCTGAATCTCGGCGTCGAGCCGGAAGAGCGCCTCGACCGCCAAGGGGTGGCCGATGCCATGCTGGTGCGCGGTGGTGTCGGGGTCGCTGAGCCACAGCACCGTCAGGGCCGGGTCGATCTCCGGCAGGGCGACCTGCAGGAACGCATCGACGATCCAGCGGTTTCTCGCGTGGTTGGGCGTACCCGCGCCGGGCACCGCCCCGAGGCGATCGAGGGCCTGCCGATGCAGCCCCGCCGGCTGGCTGTACTCGTAGTGGAGGATGGCCCCGCCGGCGACCGTATGGTTCAGGAGATAGGACGATCCGCTCGATCCGGCGCTCATGACCAGCAGCCGCTCGCCCGACGATTGCAGCACCTCGCCCAGGGTGGTTGCCGTCAACAACCGTTCGTCGACGGCGGCCTCGACCCGCAACAGGTTGCCGCGGTCGCTCGTGGAGAGAAACCGCTCGGCGTCGACCCGCGGGAAGAACACCGCGTTGCCCATCAACCCGTGGGTCTCGGGATAGGCGCCGGTCGAGATGGACGCGGCGTTGACCCGGGTCACGGTCGGAAATACCGCGTGATGCCGGGTCATGACGATCCCGCGCCGCCCCAGCGCATGAAGCGCCGGCATCAAGTTGGGCTGCACGTAGTCGGGGCGCAACCCGTCGAGCACGATCAGCAGATGCCGTGGCGGTACGGCGCGCTGCGCCGATTCGCCGTCCTGGCCGCCTCCCCCGTACGAGGGCGCGGGCAGAGCCAGCACCAGCGCCAGCAGAGGCCACGCAACCAGTCTGGTCATCGGGCGGGGACTCAGCGCTTGACCAATCCCAGGAGGGCGCAGGCGACAAGGACAAGGAACGGGAGCACCGCACCTGCGGCGAACATCAGCGTGGCGAGAGTGCTTGCCTCGGCGGCCATCTGTGATTCCTCCTCTCGATGGTGACCCGGACGACCGGGCCGTCGGTGACTGACGGGGCCGACGAACTCGCGGCCTCCGTCGATGACGTCTGCGGCAATCCGCAGGTTTCCGATTCTAACAGTCCGCGCCCCCCCAGGGGGCGCCCGCGAGGCCTGACCCGGAAATCGTCGCCTGCGGCTCGGCTTGCCGCCCGACATACCCTGCCGGGAGCCTGCGCCGTAGAAGTCTCGCGCCAGCGAAACTTCCAACGGGACCGTCAGGTCGCGCTAGTGCGACCCGAAGGGAAACGCGGTGAGCCAGGCCCGAGCGTGATCGATGTCGTCGGTGCGCAACGTATCCGGGTTGAAGCCTCGTTCAGCGCCGAGGTAGTAGCCCAGCAACTGAAACGTGATGGCCGCCAGCGGGGGCATCAGCAGCTCGCCGATCGTCCCGGGCACCGCGATGACGAATGTCGCGTCCGGGGCCACCGTGTCATCTCCGTCGACCACCAGGGCCAGGCTCGGCGAACCGGCGGCCCGCGCCGTACGCGCCACGTCATGCAGCCGTGCATAGGAGCCGCCCGGCGGCGCGATGACCACCGTGCCGATATCCTCCGACAGCAGCGAAATCGCGTTGTGCGCGTACTCGGCCGGTCGATACGACTTGCAGAGCAGACTGCTCTCTTCCTCTATCTTCAACGCGCCTTCGCGGGCGGAGAACCAGTTCGCGCCGCCGCCGGCCAGCAGCAGCGCCCGCTGATCCTTGAGCGCGTTGGCGATCTGCGACACGTTCACGTCCTCTTCGTCCAGAAACTGCGCCGCCGCATCGGGCAGGTGGGCGATCGCCGCGCCCAGTTCGTCGGTCTCGCGATCGGAGAGCGACCCCGTGGCCGACCCGATCTCGAGCCCCAGCAGGTACAACGCCACCAGGCGCGTCGTCAGAACCGACACGTCGGGGCCGCAACGCTGTCCGGTGGGGAAACAGACGCTCTCGTCGCACAGCTCCTCCAGCGCGCTCCCCGGCGTGTTGATCAGCCCGACCGTGAGGAGCCCGCGGTCCCGGGCCAGCCGGCCTGCCTCGATCGTCTCCATGCTGGCACCCGTCGCGGACTGGAGGACGAGGGCGGTCGGCTCGGACCCTTGGTGCCAGTGATTCGAGAATTCCTGCGATTCGTGGCTCTCGGTGGACCACTTGGCCCACTGCCGAAACAGGAACGCTCCGAGCTCGGCCGTGTGAAACGCCGACCCGCACCCGGCGAAGACGAGGCGCCGGATGCCCCGCTCGACGAGGCGCCGGGCGAGCCCCGCCAGCTCGGAGCGCATATCGACCACCTGCCGCATCAGCTCCGGCTGCCGGCGGATGTCCTCGATCAAGAAATAGGGATGCCCCTGCCGCATGTCGCCGGTGCCCCGGATTCGCGCCCAGAGGGGCACGCGGGCGAGCTCTTCTTCCAGCCAGACCGGCAACGGGTCGTCGGGGGTCGGAGGCGCCGCCCCGGGATTCGCGTCCATCAGGTCGCGAGCCCACCGCGGCAATCGGTGCTCTTTGGGTCGTTGCATTTTGGGTCGTTGCATTACGTGTGTCACGTCTATCGTCCCCGGCCCCATGCGCCCGAAGGACGGTGCAGGATACTAGAAACCGCGTCATCCCGAAACCTCGGGATCGCGGCCGGGCGGTACGCGGGCCACGACGGCCGTCGAGCTCGTCGTGTCGGACCGCCCTCACCGATTACCGGACCGTTCGGCGAGGGTCCGGACGCGGTCGAAGTAGCGGGGGACGTTGAGCCGCGCGCAGAGGTCGAAGAGAGCCGGCCGCGGTCCTCGCCAGCAGAGGTCGTCGACCGAGTCGAAGAGCACCGCGTTCGTGCGCAGCGTGGCAAGATCCCGGAAACGCAGGGCGAGGTCGCGATGGCCGGCGAGCTCGGCCGCCAGACGGCCCGCCCCCCGCACCGTGACGTCCCAATCGGCGGCAGCGTCCGGTATCGCGTCGATGTGCCGGTACCGGCCGAGCACGACTGCCGCCGACTTGGCCCCCCACCCCCGCAACCCGGGGAAACCATCGGCGGCGTCGCCGACGAGGGCGAGATAGTCGGGAATCGACGCCGGGGCCACCCCGAACTTCGCCCGGACCCCCGCCTCGTCGCGCAACGCGCCGGCCCGCCGGTCGAACTGCACCACCCGGGTCCCGGTCACGCACTGCGCGAGGTCCTTGTCCGGGGTGCAGACGAATACCTGCTCGACCCGGGGGTCGCCCGCCGCGCGCGCCGCCGCGGACGCCAACCCGTCGTCCGCCTCGAGATCGGTCATCGGCCACACGGGGACGCCGAGGGCCTCGATCGCTTCCTCCAGCAGACCGAACTGCCCGAGCAGGGCGGGGTCGATCCCGTCTCCGATCTTGTAGCCCGGCCAGAGATCGTTGCGGAAAGACTCGATGACGTGGTCGGTGGCAAGCCCGAGGTGGGTCACGTCGTCCTCGAGCATCGACAACACCGAGCCGAAAACGCCGCGCACTGCGCCCACCTCCCGCCCGTCCACGTCCTTGGCCGGCGGCACCGCGTAGAAGTGGCGGAACAGCTCGTAGGTCCCGTCAATCAGAAACACGTTCATGCGCGGGTGTCGGCGGCCTGGGTTCCGTGGAGCGTCATGGGCTTGCGCCGCAGGAGTCTCGCGCCAGCGGCTTGCGCCGCAGGAGTCTCGCGTCAGCGGCTTGCGCCGCAGGAGTTTCGCGCCAGCGAAACTCCCAACGCGACCGCAGGTCGCGCGGTCGCGCGGTCGCGCGCTAGCTCTCGCGGCGGGTCATGGGGGTGGCGGCGGGACACGGCTCCCATCCGAGGCGGATCAGATCCTGGCCCAGATTCTTCGCCGCGTCCACCAGCGCCGAGCGGTCATCGAAATGCTCGCTCTCCTCCGATCCGTCAGGATACAGCACCATGAGCTCGCAGGCGTCGGAACGCGAGTCGCAATGGATACCGATGAACCGGGGCGGCCCCTCGGCCACCTTGAAGAACCACAGCATCACCGTGTGTATCGGGACGGATCGGTCGCGCTACAGGCCCCGATCGCATTTGCCGTGCAATCCTGAGTCATACCGGGCGGTGGCAGGAAGCGTCGTGCCGGGCGCCCTCGAGACCAGCCCTCGAGGGGAACCACGGCGCCCGACGAGCCGTAAACCGGGCCAGGGTCATCCAATCGAGCCGGCGTTCGGCCGTCCGTGAATATCCGGCCGGCCGATACGTAGAAAGGGATAGTGCATACCGTGATGGTTGATTCTCCGGCGACGCCGCTGGTCGCTGGCGACGCCGGGTCCGAGCGGCAGCTGATCGACCAGGCGAAGGCCGGCGAGCCGGCCGCGTGCGACGCCTTGGCCCGGCGCTATCGGCGGGCCGCGTATCTCCTGGCCCTCCAGATGCTGGGCAACCGGGACGACGCGATGGACGTGACCCAGGACGCCATGCTGCGGTTCTTCAGCACCCTGAACAGCTTCGACGCCACCCGCCGGGTGCAGCCCTGGCTGTTCACCATCGTGCGGAACCAGGTGCGCGACCTGTGGCGCCAGCGGCAGCGCCGGCCGGCCGACGCCATCGGCGAGTCCGACGCCCTCGTCGGGCAACTGGCCGCCCCGCAGCCAAGCCCGGAAGCGGACCTCCACCGCCGGGAGCTGCGGCAGCGCGTCTGGCGCGCGCTCGCCACCCTGTCGGTCGACAAGCGCGAGATCATCGTGCTGCGCGACTTCCACGACCTGTCCTACAGCGACATCGCGCAGGTGCTCGACATCCCCATCGGCACCGTGATGTCACGACTGCATGGCGCCCGGCGGCAGCTGCGGGCGCGGCTCGAAGAAGGGGGACGTCATGCCTGAACCCTGTGGGCGGACGTTCGATGAAGCCCTGCTCTCCGGATACCTCGACCGCGCGCTGGTGCAGGGCGATGCCCAACGGGTGCGGTTGCACCTGGAGGACTGCGCCCGGTGCCGCGCCGAGGTCGAGGATCTGCGCGCAATGCGGGAGGTGACGATGTCGTCGACGTTCGAGACGCCGCGAGACGACGAGTGGTCGGAAACGCCGCGTACCGAGTCCAGCCGGCTGCTCGTCGGGGTGGGGTGGCCGCTGGTGACCGCCTGGGGGGTGCTCCTCGCCGGCTACCTTCTGTGGGGAACCTGGCAGGAGACGGAGAACCTCGTCGAGCGGCTCCTGCTGCTGGGCGGGGTGACCGGGTTCGCGATGCTGTTCGTCGGGGTGCTGCTCGACCGATTGAAGGCCACCAAGACCGACCGTTACACGGAGGTGCACAAATGATCGTGGTCACCGCGAATCGCGTGGCCGGCAAGCGGGTCGCCCGCACCCTGGGGCTCGTGCGCGGGAACACGATCAGGACGCGCCATCTCGGCAAGGACATCATGGCGGTGCTGCGCAACATCGTGGGCGGCGAGGTCGCCGAGTACACGAAGCTCCTCGCCGAGTCGCGCGAGCAAGCGCTGGACCGGATGGTGGAAGAGGCCCACGAGCTGGGGGCGGACGCCGTTCTCTCGCTGCGGTTCTCGACCTCGATGATCATGGGCGCCGCGGCCGAGCTCCTGGCTTACGGCACCGCGGTCGTGCTGGAGGACGAAGAGGAGGGGGTGAGCCGCAACGAGCCGCCGGCGGCCGTCACGAAACCCTGACGGCGCCATCGGCGCGATCACTGCTGGTACTCTCGCAGCACCCGCCGCAGGGCCTCCTCTTCAGCGTCCCAGGCCGCCTGGATCGCGCGCAGCGCCGCTTCGGCGGTCGGCGACTGGCGGGCGAGCGCCCGGTTCCTCTCGACGGCTGAAGTCGAAGACCAGACGCCGTTCCCCGCCGCCGATGCGCTGCATGACGCTCGATTCGAACGCCTGGACGTTCCCGCCGTCCAGCCGGCCGACGGGCAACAGCACCAGCACGCCGCCACTCCGTTCTTCCACGACTTCGATGTCCATCGGCGTGTCTCGTCCCCCGGCCCGCTTCACCGGCGTATAGTTGTGCTCCAGCGTCAACCGGTTCCGGCCTTCCGTGAACTGGTAGGTCACGCGGTCGGCGAACGTGCCGACGAGATGCAGCCCCAGACCCCCGACGGACCGCTCCTCGAGCGGTGACGACAAGTCGGGACTGGCGCTCGCCGTCGGATCGAATCGGCGTCCGTTGTCCACGAGCGTCAGGACCAGCAGGGTGCCGCTGACCCACAAGGTAATCTCGATCCTGGGCTCGGCGACACCGTCGAAGCCGTAGCCGACGGCGTTCGCGATCAGCTCGTCGAGCGCCAGATTCAGCATGTAGGTCTTGGACTCGGGCAGCCCGTTGGCAGCAGCGAAGGCCTCGACCATCTGGGCCAGGTTGCGAAGCGCCGACAACCGCGGCGGCGACAGCGAAACGCGCAACTCGTCCTTCGGCATCCGACTCCCTGGGTCCCGTATCGGGATGCGCTGGATCCGGAAGACCCGTGGTCGTGGTCTTGCACCGGGCACACGCATCGGCGCGCCCCCTGGCTGGCGTGAAGAATCGACAGCTGCAACCCGTCGGCCATGCGGTCGCGTCCTCGAACCGACCGACACCGCTACTCTAGCAACTCCCGCTGTCGCGTGCCACACGCCATATCGCTCGCCGCGACCGACCAACCGCCGCAGGTGCTCAGTCGCGGCGCATGAGGACGATCCGGTTCGTGTTGGTGCCGCCGCGGTTGTTGTCGACGCCCCACGTGTTCGACGTCTTCGTGAAAGTCTGCTCGTTGACGACGATGCAGACCGGCGTCCACGCCGACTCGCGGGCAACATCGGTGACGACCTGATCGAGCAGCAGCGAGCCGCGCCGAATCTCTCCGACCTCGAAGGCGAACGCGCCGCCGCGCCTGGTGATCGCAGCGACGTTGACGAGGACGCCCCGCACGAGGTCTTTCCATGCTTCGAGCTTGTTGGTCTGGGTGATCTCGATGTCGTCGGCGTCCAGGCCGGCGAACCAGCACCGCATCCAGTTGTCGTGCTTGTAGTTCACGATGTTCATGAACGGGGGAGACGTAACCGCAAGCGACACCGGCGGGCCGCCGTAGTCGAACGGGACGTCGACCCCCTGCCGGAAGAAGCCCTGCACCCGCCCCGACGGCGCCTGCAGGCCCACATCCCGCAGCAGCAACCAGGTCTTTCGAAGGATGAGGGCGGCGACGTCGCGATACCCCGGCTGCTGACCGCGACGCTCGTTGATCTTGCGCTGACGCTCGATGGAGGTCGCCTGGTTGGGCGGCAGCGTGTAGACGGAGAAGAACCCCTTCGAATGCCCGGTCAGACGATTGAGGGCGACCATGCGGATCCAGCGATCGATGGCATCGAGGGCTCCCGCGGCGCGGCGCTCCAGCAGATATTCGCGAAGCCGGCAGATTTGCGTGAGCGTTCGCGCATGGAAGAACGTGTCGAACCCGTCGGGAGCGGCGGGCCGCGGGTCGCCGGCGGCATCCAGGGCGAGGCCAGCGAGCCGCGATTCGACCTCCGGCAACGCCGACGGAGCGAGCCGCGGTTCGATGAGCATGCGGGACAACGGATTGACGTCGTTGCCCAGCGTGTCCCGTCCGAGCAGCACCGCCTCGAGCAGCGTCGTCCCACGGCCCATGAACGGATCGAACACCGCCTCGCCCGGATCGGTCAGCCGGGTGATGAAGAACCGCGGCAGTTGCGGCTTGAAGCACGCCCGATACGAAACCTCGTGCAGCGAGTGGGCCGCGCGCTGCCTCGACGTCCAGAATTCGTTCGTGAACACCGGAACACCGTCGTACTCGCCGACGGCCGTCGGCTTGCCGTATTCGCACCAACGTTCGAGCTCACCCGTCAGAGCATCGAAGGTCGTGCGTTCATCGTCGTAGCCGAGAGGCAACCGATCCTGCCGGTACTGTACGGATTTCACGGGTCCAACCAATTGGTGCAGGGTCGGTTCGTCGGCCCGACCGTTGGCAGATCGTCCCGTCCCGGTTCCAGTGCTCGAGCTTCCGCACCGCGTCCCGACGAATTCCCCTACAGCCCCAGCAGGTTCGGACGGAGCTTCGAGAGCCCCTGCTCCGCGGCCCAGAGGTCGAGCTCGACGGACGCCAGCTCGTCGACGACGGGGACGGCGAGGCCGTTTTCCCGGAGATCGATCGCCTTGACATAGGTCCGGCACGACCCGCACTCTTCCAGCCGGATGTGCGGCCACGACTCGGAGACGTGGTGCGGCCGCCGATCCGGACGCTCCTCTCCGCAGGCCGGACAACGCATCCGCGGAAACACCCATTCCGCCAGACAGAGCGCGCAGAGCAGCGTCCGCCGGCCCTTGGTCTCGGGCTCGTCGCGCAGCACCGCGGCAATCGGCGCCCCTCCGCAGTACGGGCAAGCGGCGCGCGCGCCGTCGTCTCCGGTCACCGGGGCGCCGCCTTCGTCGTTGGGCTCGCCGGCCGCGCCGCGCGCCGTCCGGGTGGCGAGCGCCTCGGCGATGGGCTGCACGAAAGCGCGCGGAAAGAACTCCAGCGCCGCCGTCTCGCAATCGAGTGACACGGCAATTGCGGCGACCGTCTCTCCACTCAACGCGGCGCTCAGCAGCTCGGACATCGCGGCGGGCTCGGACGCGAGCCGCCCGGCTGTCGCCCGCAGCACCACGGTCGCCGACGCCGGGACGGCCCGCACGAAGCGCGGGAAGGCCCGTTCGCGTGGCCGTTCCGGCAGCCGAGCAAGACGCAGCCGCGGCGCGTTGCCGTCCGCCGCCTCGACCGCGCCCAGCCACCGCGAACCCAGCGCCTTCCCGTACAGCGGCTCCTGCAGTGCCAGCACGTCGCCGTAGAACGCCAGCAGCTCGGCCGCATGCGGATGCTCGCCGCGCAGCCGCTCGACGCGCCGGCGACGCTGGGTCCAGACCGGGTGAGGTGACATGCGATAACCGAGATGCGACCGCGCCCGCTCGCGGCATCAGCGGACGCCCACGCAAGCGGAAGGCAAAGCCACAGGGGGCCCGGTCGCGTCTCGAGCGCGAATCCTAGCACAGTGTCCCACCCCGGCATTCGCCAGGGCGGCGCTGAACGCCTGCGCAACCGCCGGCAATCCGGCACGGTTCTTCTCTTTGACATCCTGGGGGCAAACAGGCACGCTGTTCTCGAGCGCCGGGTTCGATGTAGAGGGATGTGACCATGTGGACACGCGCACGCTCTTGGGTCCGGACCCGCGTCCGACGCGACCGTTTCGAGGAGGAGTTGGCGGAGGAGCTGACCTTCCATCTGCAGTCGCACGTCGACGACCTGGAACACCGGGGGCTGTCGCCCGTCGAGGCCCGGCGGCGGGCTCGCCTGGAGTTCGGCAGCCCGGATCGGATCAAGGAAGAGGTGCGGGACGTGAGGCTGGGGGCCTGGTGCGAACAGCTCCGTCAGGACGTCGGCTACGGCCTCCGCCTCCTCCGCCGCGATGCGGGGCTCACGCTCGGCATCGTGCTGATTCTGGCGGTTGCCCTCGGCGTCACGACGGCCATCTGGAGCTTCGCCGACAAGTCGCTGCTCCGCCCGCTCCCGTTCCAGGACGCCGGCCGGCTCGTCTGGGTCATGGGAAGCGATACGCGGATGGGGTTGCCGCGGTTGCCGGTGTCCTACCCGAATCTCAGCGACTGGCGAGAGCGCAGCAGGACCCTCGACGACCTGGCCGCGTGGGGGGGCGAGATGCGCATTCGTTCGGACGGAGAGCTGCCCGAGCGCGTTCGGGTCGGCACCGCCGGCGACAATCTGTATCCGCTCCTCGGCGCGACCCCGTTGCTGGGCAGCCTGCCCCGGTCGGACACGGACATCGTCCTGAGCTACGCGTACTGGACGGGTCGTTTCGGCGCCGACCCCGACGTCATCGGGTCCAGCCTGCGCCTCGATGACCGCACCTTCACCATCGTCGGCGTCCTCGGCGAGCGCTTCACGTTCCCTCCGTTACCTGCGGACTACCGCCCCGAGGTCTGGCGCTCTCTCGACTACGGCCTGGATTCCGCGTTGCGCTTCGACCGCGGAACCCGCAACCTGCGCGCGATCGGGCGCCTTGCGCCGGGCGCCGACCTCGACGAAGCTCTGGCCGAGACGAACGCCATAGCACGCGATCTCGAGCGGACGTATCCGGAGACGAATCTGGGCATGGGCGTCAGCATGGGCCCCCTCAACCAACTCTGGGTGGACGGACTCCGCAACCGGCTGCCCCTCATCCTCCTGGGCGCGGCGCTGACCCTGCTCGTGGCCTGCAGCAACGTGGCCGGTCTCCTCGTCGGCCGCGCGATGCGACGGCGGAAGGAGCTCGCGGTGCGCTCGGCCCTGGGGGCGGGCACGCTGCGGCTGGCCCGGCAGCTCGCGGCCGAGGTCGGCCTCCTCTTCATCGCCGGCACGGTGGCGGGCCTCGCCCTCGCGCACGCGGCGCTGCCGCTGCTGGTCCGACAGTTCTCCGATGCCGGCACGTTCCTGAGCGACACCCCGCAGATCGACATCCGCGTCTTCGCGGTCATGGCGGCCGTCGCCGGGGCGACCGGCCTGCTGACGTCGCTGGGCCTCATCGCCGGCGCGCGGCCGGCCCGCGGCTCCGTCTCCCTCACCGCGAGTCCGGCGGCTGCGCCCGGGCGCTCCGCGTTGCGCCGCGGCATGCTCGTGGTTCAGGTGGGAGTCTCGATGGTGGTGATCTTCGCGGGCGCCCTGTTGACGCAGAGCCTGAGGACCGCGTTCGCCGATCCGGTCGGCTTCGACATGGAGAATCTGCTGGCCGTGCGCATCGAGATACCGGCGGAGCTCAGGGACGAGCCCGAGCGGATGGCCGGCGTTCTCCGGCAGGCCAGGGAAGGGGCCCAGCGTGTCGTCCCCGGCAATTCCGTCGCACTGGCGGCGTCGTCCCCTTTCGGGGGTCGCGGCTCGGCTCGTTTCTTCGAGATCGCGCAGCGGCCAATCGGGGACGCCGGCCGACCTCCGCTGGCCGACTTCCGGTTGGTCAGCGACGACTACTTCGATGTTCTCGGCGTTCCGTTGCTGCGAGGACAAAGGCCGCCGGCGGCGTCCCCGGGCGTACTGCCGGTCGTCGTCAACCAGGCCTTCGTGAACCGGCACTTCCGCGGCGAGAACCCGGTCGGCGCCGGCCTGAATCTCTTCTCCGAGCTGCAGCAGGGGCTCCAGCGCTCCGAGGCGAGCGCGGCCGAGATCGTCGGCGTCGTGGGTGACGAAAAGACGTGGCGGCTCGATCAGCAATTGTTGCCCCAGGTGTACGCGCGCATCGAGTCGCAGCCGCCGAGCGGCTTCGCGCTGATGGTGCGCACGTCCGATCCGGAAGGCGCGCGCGAACGTCTGGCGGCCGAGCTCGCCCCGGTGCTGCCGGGGGTGCCGATAGGCGGCCTGCGGCGGATCGAGGACTCGGCCCGAGCCACCGTCTGGGGACGTTGGGTCGGCGTCGTCGTCATGGACCTGTTCTCGTCCCTGGCGCTCGTTCTGATGGTGATCGGCGTGTACGGGGTGCTGAGCAGCACCGTGCAGGAGCGGCGCCGCGAGCTCGCCATCCGAACCGCGCTGGGCGCTCCGCCCGCCACCCTGGTCGGCCTGGTCGTGCGGGACGGCCTGCTGCTCTCGACGGCCGGCATCGCATTGGGCGTATTGGGTTCCCTGGCCGCCAGCCGAGTCCTCGCCAGCTACGTCTACACGGTCTCTGCAACCGATCCGGCGGCGATGGCCGCCGTCGCCGCGCTTCTGACCCTGCTGGCCATCCTCGCCGCGTGGTTACCGGCGCGCAGAGCCGGCCGGACCCAGCCGGCGGCCGTGTTGCGTCAGGTGTAGGCGGAGGCCGGGCAGGAGTCCTCGCCGTAACGACGCCTTCCGGGCTACCCGGCGTCGAGCACGTGGCTCACGGCCACCGTGAGCGCGCGCCACGCCTCGACGTCGGACTCGAGTTGGCCGCGGCCCTGGGGCGTCAAGCGGTAGTACTTTGCGCGCCGGTTGTGCTCGGACGTTCCCCATGAGGCGGCCACCTCACCGTACCGCGTCCGAGTACCAACCCTTCCAGACCGGCTTCCAGCGGCGGAACAACCCGATGAAGACGGGGTTGGTCCAGACCAGGATCTTCCACACGGGCCACTGGTCGAAGCGCCGGCAGGAGGGTTTCACGCGCGGTTCTCGCACGAAACGGACCGTGCGACGGGTCCTTGCGGCCAGCTTCCGGAGGCTCCAGTAGAAGTCGACGTCCTCGCCCATCCACACGCTCTCGTCGTAGCCTCCGACCTCTTCGAACACATCCTTCCGACAGAACTGCGCGGCGCCTTGCACCATTGCCGTGAAGCGGCCGAGGAGCCTCCAGACGCGAAGGTAGAGCCGGACGAAGGCCCGACGCGGCCGGTAGTCGACATCCACGCCGCCCCCGACGCACGTCGGGTCGCGCATCGCCGCGCATATCGCGACAAGGAGCGTGCGCGGCACGAACACATCGGCGTCGAAGAAGACGAGCACCTCGGCCGTGGCGCGGCGCGCGCCGGCGTTGCGGGCCCGCGCGATGCCCTGCACCGGTTCGTGGATGACGGCCGCGCCGAGGTCGCGGGCGACGGCCGCAGTCCCATCCACGCTGGCGTTGTCGACGACGATGATGTCCACGTCAACGCCCGACCGGATGCGCACCTGGTTGGCGGCAGCGCGGATCGATGCCAGGGTCGGCGCGAGGTACGCTTCCTCGTTGAAGGCGGGAACGATGATGGTGAGCTTCATTCCGAGCGCAGGGCGACCATCGGATCGACGCGCGACGCGCGACGCAGGGGAGCGGCGGCGGCCAGAAGCGCGACCGCGCCGAACAACAGGATGCTGGCGACCGTGGTTGGCGGATCGGCTGCGGTGACGCCGAAGAGCACGCCCTGCAGGACGCGCGCGCAAGCGAACGCCAGCAGTCCGACGACGACTGCGCCCAGGAGCAAAAGGCCCATGGTCTCGCGGCCCAGCAGAGCCGCGACGTCGCGCCCCCGCGCGCCCAGCGCAATCCGCAGCCCAATCTCGCGGGTACGGCGCACGACGGCCGAGGCGAGCACGCCATACAGCCCGATGCCCGCGATCAGCAGGGCGGTGCGGCGCCAGAGCACCACGCCCAGCAGTCCGAACCCGACCGCCAACCCGATCAGCAGGGTCCCCGTCACGACCTCGGACGAGTCGGTCAGCCAGAAGCCGACCGTCACCGCCATGAAGTTGTTGCCGAAGTGCGCCAGCACCCCGGCCAGGATCGAGCCGGTGCGCGCGACGAGCGTCCCGAGGACGATGCCGAGGAATGCCGCGGGCAGGATGCTGTGGGGAACCAGATGAAAGGCGCCGAAGAGCACCCCGGTGACCGCTCCGCCCGGAACCGTCCCGCGGCGCTCGAGCACGCCCTGCAGACAACCGCGGAACAGGGTTTCCTCGCAGAGCGCGGGCAGGACGGCGGCCACCGCCAGCACGACCAGCCAGTCGCCAGCCGATGCCGCCTGCAACCCCTCGGCGGCCGGAGCGGGGCCCAGCACGAGGGAAACCAGCTCAAGCAGCAGGACCGCCACGCACCACCCGGTCAACCCGATGCCGAGGGCGAGCGCACCCTGAACCACGGGAATCGGCCTCCAGCGCAGGGCGCTCCGCAGGTCTGGATGCTTCCGCCGGAGGAAGAGGAGGGCCGGGAGCAGGATCGCCCCGATCTGGGTCAGCACCAGACCCTGCCGTCGGCGGAATAGACGACGATTCGGTAGTCCTCGCGGTCGCCGATCCAGACGTCGCCGTTCGTGGGATCGACGGCGAGTCCATGGGCCGAGTTGAATTTTCCCGGGCCGACCTCGTCGCCGAACCACTGATTGATGTACTTGCCGTTCTTGTCGAGGTGAAGGACCCGCGAGGCGCCGACATTGTTGGCCGGATCATCCGAATCGGTGTCATTGGGGCTCTCGTTTCCATGCCCCTGGGCGATATAGACGTCGCCGTTCGGAGCGAAGGCAACCATCACCGGCTGCCAGAGCAGCCGCTGCCCTCTGGCTTCATCCCAGTCCCCCCGGTGTCCCGTCTCGCCGATCGTCAGGAGAAGCTCGCCCTCGGGACCGAGCTTCATCACCGTGGCGCCGTTCGTGGCGGTGATCCAGACATTGTCCTCTGCATCCACGGCCATGCCGTGCGCCTTGTCCTGGTAGCCGATCACGTCCGGGCCGACCTCGAGGACGAGGTTGTAGTCCGGATCGAACTTGAAGAGCTGCGGTTTTCCCGCTTCTGCGCGCTGAAAGACCCAAAGGTTCTCTTTCGAATCGAGGGCCACGGCCGGGACACCGCCGAAGCCGGGAGGCAACACGTAGGGATACGTGAAGGTGTAGCCCAGCGTTTGTTCCCACTGCACACGCCGCAACGACTGGCGCCGCCGGCCATCTCGCTTGCCGCAAAGGGGCGAGTGACTGCATCTCGGCGTCCCCCCGGCGGTGGTGCTGTAACCCCGGGCTTCGCTGCGAGGCACTGTTCTGACATGTCCACCCGGATCGACGACGGTCAGTCCGCCCGGGTCGGGGAATGATCCCTGCAAAAACCACCCTGGTGACCCGTCGACAGCCGGCCCCTCCGTCGGTGGCTGCGTTTGAGAGAGTGCCGGCGTCCCGGCAAGAATCAGGCCGAGACCGACAGCGGCGACGCCAGTGAAACTACGTCTCTTCATCTCGACTCCCTGCATTCTGTCGGTCTTCGGTCACACCCTGCCTCGGGAATGTCCTGCAGCTACCGATCGTTGCGGGACTCCCGGTCGATGCCGCAGCCGACCACGCCCCGGCCCTCCCGCTCCGATTCATACCCCCACCACTCACACGTCGCGTGAGGCGTCCTCGTGATGTCGACGAACTTCATGATGTGCTGTCCGCGCATGATGTCCAACGTCGATCGGGTCTCCCCCCAATAGATGTTGCCGTAGCGGTCAACCGCCACCCCTTCCGGTCCCCCGTCTCCGCCCGTGATCGGTGGCGCCGCGGCCAGGATGAAGGACGTTACCCAACCGGTCCTCGCAGACCCTACGTAGAGCCCTTGCTCCCAGCCCGCGTTGCCGGGCGAGCCGTCCAGCGGCGGCGAGTTGTGCGACTCGGCGTCCGCGGTAACGAGAAGACCGGATGCGCGGTCGATCGCAAGCCCGGCGGGCGCGCCGAACTGAGTCCACACGTCGAGAAGGTTCAGGTCCTGGTCGAAGATCTGAATCCGGCCGTTCAACTTGTCCGCGACGAACAGCCGCCCCTCGGCATCGAAGTCCAGTGCATGCGCATCTTTGACCTCCCCCCAGGCCGTGTTCCCCGTCTGGCCCGAGGGGCAGTCCGAGCACCCGATCTGTTTGATGAACGTCCCGTCGGACGCGAACTTGATGAGACGGTTGTTCCCGTTGCCACCGTGACCGTCGCCGACGAAGACGGATCCGTCGAGAGCGACAGCGACCGCCGATGGACTCCGGAAGTGGGTGTCGTCGCCCCCGGGCACGCCCGGCGTTCCGAGGCGCATCAAGACCTCTCCGTCGGGGCTGAACTTGACGACCTGATGCCCAAGCCCCCTCTGCCTCATCTCCTCCTCTACCTCGGCGGCCGTGTGTCCGTATTCGGCCCCGCCCGCAAAGTCGGCTACCCAGACGTTGCCTTCGCTGTCCACGAACAGGGAGTGCGGCTTGCCCAGGGTTCCCGCACCAAACCTCGCGACAAGGTTGCCGTCCAGATCGAACTTGAAAACCATGTCGTAGTCGGGCTTGAAGATACAGCCCTCCTGGTTGGTGTGGTACCTGGGTGTGCGCCCGCACCTGGTTGCAAGCCAGACGTGGTCGGTGTTGGGGTCTGCGTAGATCCCCGTCGTCGCGCCGAAGTCGATTGACCCGTTCAACCCATCCGGCTGCCAGGGCTTGGGCCACGGGACGGGACGGTACGGATTGTTGGAATACGTCTGGGCCTGGAGCACCACCGGACCGAACGCGGCGATCGCCGCGACGGCGGCAAGTGCGGCCACGACTACTGTGCGCGTTGTGCTCGACATGGTTGTCTCTCCCTTGTGGAACGCCATGAGCAGGGCGTAAAGCCCAGCCCCCAACATGATCCAACTCCAGACACCGGCCCGGCCGACTTGCGGCAGTATAGTCCAAGCCGTCGGCCCGGAAGACCGGGCCTGCCCAGGTGATCACGCCACCCGGTAGAGGGCCGCCAGGTGACTGAGAGCCTCTTTTTCGTGCCTTTCTCCCGTGGCGAACTCCCGCTGCTGCGTCCCTGCGCGCACGAGCGGCAGGTTCGCGACGCGGCCGGGTGATCTTCAGATTGTCAAAAGAAAAGTGGCGCGCACGGCGCCAGCGGGTATGTCGGTATGTCAAACTCGATCGGTGAGCGGCACGCGGCGCGCGTCATGCGAGTATCCGGAGCCCCTCCACGTCCGCCGCGGACAGCAGCCGCTGATCGCGACACACGAACGTGAGCGCACGCGCGAGCTGCTCCTCGACCAGGAGGGCCGCGCCGAGCTGCCCCGCATCGGCCGCGCGCAGCGGGTGCCGCGCCAACAGCGCCTCTGCCCGAGAACGGACGGCGAGCACTTCGGTCACTTCGTCCCAACGATCGGCGAGGGCTCCGAAACGGTCGAGCACCTCGCGGCGCTGTCGCCGGGACAACAGCCCCTCCCGCGTCCGCCGCTCGATGGCGCCCGTTATCTCGGTGCGCGTCCAGACCCACGTGATGATGTGGTCGTCTTCGGCCAACCAGCCGCGAACCCGATCGCTGTCGGGCTCGGCGACAATCAACGGAACGAGCGCCGACGCATCCCAGTACCTCAAACCCGGTCCGCCCGGTCCTCGGCCAGCGCCTCCGAGAGACTGACCGGCAGCGCCAGCGGCGGCGTTTCCAGCACGGCGGCGGCGTTTCCCTGGCCGGGCCTCAAGAGGCCCGCGCCGATCAGCCGCTCGCGGACTCCGCTGTCGCCTCCCGCCGCGGGAGGCACGAGTCTGGCGACCGGCGCGCCCCGGTCGAGGACCTCGACCTCGCCGCCGCGACGGACCTCTCGAAGATAGCGGGACAGGTTTGCCTTCAGATCGGATACCGACGCGGTACTCATCGTGACCAGTATGGTCTTCAGACCCAGGTCATACAAGTCTTTTCCGTACCGGCAAGCACGGCTCCGCAGTAGGGACAGTGCTCTTCAGATTGTCAAAAGAAAAAGTGGAGAAGCCAGCTCGCGCGCCGCTACGGACGGGTCTGCTCTTCGTGCCAGCGGGGGTGGTGGTGGCGGGCCCAGCGTTCCGTCACCGTGCCGTCGATCATCGCGCGGGCGGTGCCGGGGTAGGCGACGGTGCCGAGGTAGACGTGGATGATGAGGAAGAGGCCGCCGCCGAGGGTGGCGAGATAGTGGGACAGCCGCATCCACTGCAGGAGGGTCGAGCCGAAGGCGGCGGGGAACCAGAGGGCGGCGCCGCTGACGACAAAGACGATGGCCAGGACCCCCTGCACCCAGAAGAACATCTTCTGGCCGGCGTTGTACTTGCCGGCGGGCGGCACGTTGGCGGTGTCGCGCGTGGCGTAGTGGCGCACCGCACGCAGCCAGCGCCGATCCAGGTCGCTCAGGAACATGTCGCGGAACCAGATCACGAGCATGGCGCCCATCCCGGCCGCGAACAACATCCCGACCCAGGGGTGCAGCGCCCGCGCGGAGGGGCCGCCGCCGAGCAGCGTGGTCAGCCAGAAGAGCGCGGGGTAGGCGAACGCAAGGCCGGTCGCCAGCAGTAGGACGAAGGTCACCCCGACCACCCAGTGCAGGATGCGCTCGAAGAAGTTGAAGCGGGTGAGCAGCCGTTCAGCCATGGCGCCAGCCATACGATCGGGTCAGGCGGACGGCACCTCGCGGGCCGGACCGTCCTCGTGGTCTCCGTGCTCCTCGAGCCGCTCGGGCCCGTAGCGCAGGAAGTGGACCAGCGCGCCCAGCACGCCGAAGCCCATCAGATAGGCGCCGATCCGCTTCATGAACCCGAGCGCGGTCATCGGGACAGGGCTCGCGGTCGGGTCCGACGGCAGGCTGTAGTCCCCGAGCCGGTCGCCGTGCGGGACCACGTACATCATGTGGGTGCCGCCGACGCCGGCGGGGTTGTAGACGGCCGCGTTCTCGTAGCCGCGCGCGTTCAGCGTCTCCACCTTCTGGTCGGCCAGGGCCAGCATGTCCTGCTTGCTGCCCCACGAGATGGCGTTGGTCGGGCAGGTCTTCACGCAGGCCGGCTCGAGCCCCGCTTCGACCCGGTCGACGCACATGTTGCACTTCGAGACCTTGCGCGTGCTCGCGTCGAAGCGCGGGATGTCGAACGGGCAGCCGGTGACGCAGTACTGGCAGCCGATGCAGCTCTCCTGGTTGAAGTCGACGATGCCGTTCGTGTACTGGACGATGGCCCCGGGCGCGGGGCAGGCGAACAGGCAGCCCGGGTCTTCGCAGTGCAGGCAGGCGTCCTTCTTGATCAGCCAGTTGAGGTTGCCGTCGATCTCCACCTCGTTGAAGCGCATCAACAGCCACGTCTTCGGGCTCAGGTCCCGGTGGCTCTGATAGCTGCCGAAGTTGGCGGTCGGCTCGACCCCGAGGTCGTTCCACTCCTTGCAGGCGACCTCGCACCCCTTGCAGCCGATGCACGCCCCGATGTCGACGAGCTTGGCGTAGGTCGGCCCGGCCGAGCGCAGGGCGCTGATCGGAATGTAGGCGTCCGGGCTCGCGGAAACGCGGCGGATGGATAGGGTATCGGCCATAAGCAGCTACTCGACCGGACCCGGACCCGAGCGGGGGGCGCGATTCCTGGTGCCGGTCCGCATCAGGCGCGCTCCACGTTGACCAGGAACGATTTGAACTCGGGGCAGCGGGTATTGGCGTCGCCGACATACGGCGTCAGCAGGTTCGCCATCGACCCCTGGGTCAGTCCGACGAATCCCCAGTGCACCGGGATGCCGACGGTCCAGACCACCTTGCCGTTGACGCGCAACGGCTTGATCCGCTTGGTGACGATGGCCGTCCCCTGCACCTCGCCCCGCTTCGACCAGACCCGCACCTGGCTGCCGTTCGGAATGCCCTTTTCCTCGGCCAGCCCCTCGGGCAGCTCGACGAAGAAGTCGGGCATCGTCTCGACCAGCAGGGGCACGTTGCTCGTCACGAAGTGCTCGCGCTCGACGACGCGGTAGACGGTGCAGGCGTACGGAAAGTCGTCGTCGCCGGTCGCGAGCGTCTCGCGCACGCCGTCGTACCAGCGGATGACCGGGTTGATCGGCACGTTGTCGTGCAGCGCGTTCGGCGACGGGCTCTCGACCGGCTCGTAGTGCTCCGAGAACGGCCCGTCCGCGAGATGCGTGCTGAACAGGCGCGCGACTCCCTCCTCGGTCATGATGAAGGCGCCCGCCGCGTCGGGCGGCGTGGTCCGGCCGTAGTCCGGCACGTCGCCGATCCACTCGCGCCCGTTCCAGGCGATGCCGGCGCGACTCGGATCCCAGGGCCGCCCCTCGGCATCGGCCGAGGCGCGGTTGTAGAGCACGCGGCGGTTGGCCGGCCAACTGAACGCCCAGTCGTGGTGCATCCCGAGGCCGGTGGGGTCGGCGGTGCCGCGGCGCTGCATCTGGTTGCCGGCCTCGGTGAAGCTGCCGGTGTAGATCCAGTTGCCGGACGTCGTCGTCCCGTCGTCGGCCAGCTCGCCGAACGACGAGAGCAGCCGCCCGCTCTGCCGGTCGTAGCCGTTGATCTCCTTCGCCAGCTCGACCATGGTCGGCTCGCGCGGGTTGAGGTAGTCCCAGGTCAGATGCTGAATCGCGTCGTTCCAGGCGCCGCCCTCGGCCTGATACAGCTCCTTCACCCGCCAGAAGAGTTCCGACAGGATCCAGGTGTCGGCCCGCACGCCGAGCGGCGGGTCGATCGCCTTCTCTTTCCACTGCGCCCAGCGTCCGCTGTTGGTGAACGAGCCGTCGCGCTCGATCCAGTGGGAAGACGGCAGGTACAGCACCTCGGTGTCGATGGCGGCCGGGTCCATGCCCGGCGCCTTCCAGAACTCGGCCGAGTCGAGCATGAAGGGATCGATGACCACCTTCCACTTCAGCTTCGACATCGACTCGAGCAGACGGGGCACGTCCGGCCCGGCGAGCAGCGGGTTGAAGCCGAGCGCGACGAACCCGTCGATGGTGCCCTGGCGCACCTTGTCCCAGATCGACAGCCACGTGGCGTCTTCACCCTGCTTGGCGAGGTAGTCGTACGCGAAGTCGTTGTCGCGCGTCGCGTGCTCGCCGAACCACGCCTTCATCTGCGAGACGTAGAACTTCGGGTAGTTGCCCCAGTAGTTGACGGTGTCGGCGACGAGCGGCCGCGGCGTCGAGTCGCCGAGGTGCGCGGCCAGCGACGTCTGCGGCGGCGTCGGCACCTTCAGATAGCCCGGCAGGATGCCGGCGACGATGGCGTGGTCGGTCGCCCCCTGCACGTTGGCGTGTCCGCGCAACGCGTTGATGCCGCCGCCGGGCCGGCCGATGTTCCCCAGCAGCAACTGCAGGATCGCCGCGGTGCGGATGATCTGGCTGCCGACCGTGTGCATCGTCCAGCCGACCGCGTACATGATCGTCCCGACCCGGTCGGCGCGCCCCGTCGAGCAGATGATCTCGGCCATCTGCAGGAACTCGTCCGCCGTGCAGCCGGCGATATCGGCGACGACATCCGGGGTGTAGCGGTCGTAGTGCTGCTTCAGAAGCTGGAAGACCGAGCGCGGATGCTCGAGCGCCGGGTCGCGGCGGACGTAGCCGTCCCCGCCCCGCTCGTAGTCCCAGGCGGTCTTGTCGTAGTTGCTCGCGGCCTCGTCGAAGCCGGCGAAGAGGCCGTCGGCGAAGCCGTACTCCTCGCCGACGACGAACGCCGCGTTCGTGTGGGCGCGCACGTAGTCGGCGTGGAAGAGATCGTTCTCGAGCGTGTAGCGGATCAGGCCGCCGAGCACCGCGATATCCGAGCCGGGCCGGATCTGCATGTGGCGGTCGGCGACGGCCGACGTGCGGGTGAAGCGCGGATCGATGGTCAGGAGCTTCGCGCCCCGGTTGTCACGCGCGTCGACCGCCCACTTGAACCCGCACGGATGGTTCTCGGCCGGGTTCGCGCCCATCACCAGGATGACGTCGGTGTTCTTGATGTCCTTCCAGTGGTTGGTCATCGCCCCGCGGCCGAACGTGGCGGCCAGACTGGCCACCGTGGGGCTGTGTCATATGCGGGCCTGGTGGTCGATGTAGACCAGGCCCATGGCGCGCATCGTCTTCGTGATGAGGTAGGCGTCCTCGTTCGAGACCGTGGCGCTGCCGACCCAGGCGACCCCGTCGACGCGGTTGACGACCCGTCCGTCGTCGTCCCGCTCGCGGAACGAGGCGTCGCGCGAGTCCTTGAACCTGCGCGCGAACCAGTCCATCGCGGTGTCCCAGTCGACCTCTTCCCAGTCGGCGGCGCCGGCCCGGCGCAGCAGCGGCTGGTGCCGCAGCCGCGGGCTGATCGCGAGCTGCATCTGCGAGGCGCCCTTCGGGCAGAGCGTGCCGCCGTTGATCGGGCTGTCGGGGTCGCCTTCGACGTGGATGACGGTGTTCTTCGTGTTCAGGCCGCCGCTGCCGTGGACGTAGGCGATCGTCCCGCAGCCGACCGCGCAGTACGGGCAGACCGTCCGGTACTCGGTGGCGTTGCGGATCTTCAGCTGGCGGACGGCGGCGTGGGCGGGCCGGAGATCGAAGCCGAGGGCGCTGATTGCGAGGCCGCCGGTGACCGAGGCCTTCAGGAACGTGCGGCGGGAGATGTCCATAGGGCGTCCAGTGCTGTGGTCGTTATACCACAACGCGCCGGAGGCGTTGATTCGCGACAGGGGCGGCCGGCGGGGGGGGCAGCGGCAACGGCGCGGCGGCGGGGTGTCGGCTGCCGTGCCCGGAACCCGCTACGCGAAATCCGACCGCCACAGGCGCACGGCTCGCGCCGCCAGGCGCCGCTGGCGCTCCTCCAGCAGCGCCGGGGTCCACGCCTCGGGCGCGAGCTCGGAGATCTGCCGCGTCAAGGCGTACGTGCTCGATTCGTAGGCAGCCCGCTTGGCCGAGTACGGCCCATTGCCGACCTCCCTGTTCAGTGTTCGTTCGAGCAGCGTCAGATTGCCCAGACGGTCGACCTCCGCCTCCCAGCGATCCGGCGGGAAGACCTCGGTCCACTCGCCGGCCGGGTTCTCGGGCAGCACGTGCTCCACCGTTCCCGGGTCGGATTCCGGATCGACCGCCCGCTCGCCCGCGTCCGCCTCCAGCCGCGCCAGCACGTACCGGCCGAGCTTCCCCCGCTGGCCCCTCGTACTGACCGTCCATTGTGCGAAGTCGCTCTCGAACCGGTGGTCCTCCACGTAGATCGGCCGAAGCTGTGCGAACACGGCGCGGGGTCGCGGCGAGCTCCCGTCGACCACCGCCTTGGCCGCGAAATGGCTGACACGCTCCAGCAAGTTCGGGTTCAAGCCACTCACCGCCGAGTACCTGAAGGCGATGACCGCGGCAAGCTTCAGGAGCCGGACGAAGTCGTCGTCCGAGAACCGGCGCCAAGCGGCGAAGAAGACCGGCGTCATCTGCCGGGCACGAAACAGATTCAGCTCCCGAACGAACGGCTTGGCCGCGGGCAGGTCGACCCAGTATCCGTGGCTGACGTCGCTCAGCGCCGCGAACAGCTCTGCGCGAGCCTCCAGCGCGTCCATGAACCCGAACGTCTCGTCCGCTGTCCGAACGCGGTCGCGCACCAGCTTGAACAGCCTCTGCCGGCGGATCTGCGGCTGCTCACAGAGGAGGTGGTAGCGAAGAAAATCGGGAAAGCGCTCTTGCCTCACGGTGGCGATCAGCGCCTGCCAGCGACGCTTCAGCGAGTCGATATCGGTCCCCGCGCGCACCTTCGAGAAGAAGTAGTTCTTCAGCAGATCGGTCGTCGTGAGCTCCAGACCCCGGGCGTTGAGCGTCTCGAACAGGGTGTAGGCGTTGAGCTCGTCGTCCACGGTGATCAGGATGAAGAGCAGGCGGCGGGCGACTGTCTCCGACAAGACCTTGGCAATCTCCTCGCCTTCGTTGCCGGCCTCCACTTCCAGCTCGTCAATCTGCTTCGAGAAGAACCGGTAGCACTCCCACAGGAGCGCGTTCGACCGCGGCAGGCCGCGCGGGTTCAGCGGGGCCCTGAGCTGCACCAGGTAGTCCTGGTAGAAGGGATCGTCGGATTCGTTGAGGTGCAGCCGGCTGCTCTCCACGAGCGAAGCCGGGTCCTTTTCGCCGATGAACCGGTTGCGGAGCTCGGTCGCGCGTTCGCGGTTCCTCTCCTCGTCCGCACCCTGATCCGCCATACGCCGGAGCTTGGCGATGACCGCGAGCGCCAGCAGGGAGATGGTCGCCAGTCGCTGCTGACCGTCGATGACGAGGAACTCCCGATCACTGTGCGCCTGCACGACCAGGGCGCCCATGTAATGCCGGCCGTCGGGCTCGCCCCCCAGCTCGACGACGTCGTTCCAGAGGTCTTCCCACTCCTGCTGCGTCCAGGCGTAGTCGCGCTGATACGGCGGCACCCGATACGTCTTGCCGTTGCCGATCAGCTCCAGGTAGCTGCTCGTCCCCGTATTGAGGATGTTGGCCCGGCTCATGGGTCTCCTCAGTTTGCTGTACCCTCACAGTAGCGCCTTCAACGCTCCCGGAAACTCGTCTTTCCTCGCTTCGTCATGAACTCCGGCGGATTCGAAGAGCGGGTTGCCCGACGACCAGAGCTCCACGCTCTGAGCCTGCTCCTCATGGTAACCGTGGTGCTCCTCATGGTAACCGTGGTGACACTCAGGGTTCGCTCATCCCCGCACCGTCACCGCGCGCTCCACCGTCGCAGCGCCGCCACGCCCCCGGCCTGCGACGCACGGCGGACGTACCGCTCGTCCGCCGTGACGAACACGCCGCCGCAGGCAAGCGCGGT
The DNA here is from genome assembly GCA_965206705.1 of Vicinamibacterales bacterium. Taxonomy (GTDB): domain Bacteria; phylum Acidobacteriota; class Vicinamibacteria; order Vicinamibacterales; family UBA8438; genus JAJEEA01. The sequence continues at coordinate 2,460,922 of CBDBKJ010000006.1, forward strand.
GGCATGGTACGCCGCATCGTAGAACGAGACCCCGTACGTCACGGCAAGGGACACGGCTTGCGCCCGCCACGCCGAGTCCAGCCGAGTCTCAATCAAGTGGAAATCGACCAATGTCGCCAGAAGCTGCTCGGCTTGTGCGGGGAAGCGACGCGCCAGGGTGTTTCCGACCTCGTAGATCCAGAGTTGGGGAACGACCAGCTCGACGGCCCCCGCGATGGCCTCTTCACGCAGCGAGAGCGCAGCGTCCGTGTCCCGCTCCTCGTCGCCGGGAAGGATCCACTTCAGCAGGACGGATGCGTCGGGCGCCACGATCACGATGATCGTCGCTCCCGTTCTTCCCGGATCCAGCCGACTACTTCGTCCGTACCGACTGCACGAAGGCGTGCTCGCAGGGCATCCATGCGAGCGGCCGCCTCCCGGCGCGACGAAGAACGCGACCAGTCCAGGATTGCCGCATTGACGGTGCGGCTTCGAGCGCCCCGAGGCACCTTCTCGATGACGCGCCACGCGTCATCGTCCATCATGATGTTGACTCGCCGCGGCATGGTGACCTCCACCCTTGTTCCCGACCGATGTGCGCAATCCATTACACACTGTCGGTGCGCATGCGGCAAGCCCGGAGGTTGCGTCGGAACTCGTTGCGCAGCGCCAGGGTGGCCTGTGCTTTCCTCAACGGGGCTATGATCGCTACATGACGTCCAAGGTCGCCCTCTCGCCCGGACTCAAGACGGTGACGGTGCGCCGGCGCGGCGAGCGGTTCGATCAGGACGTCGTGGTCATCGAGGAGCCGCTGGAGATCCGGGTCGACGGCAGGCCGCTCGTCGTCACCATGCGCACCCCGGGGAACGACGAGGAGCTCGCCGCCGGCTTTCTCCATGCCGAGGGGGTGCTTGCCGGCGGGGCCGGAATCGCGTCGCTACGAATTGTCGCCGGCGACCGGGAGGCCGCCGCCGACGGCGGATCGGCCCGCATCAAGGTGACGAGTTTCGCAGGGGACCGGGTCGAGGTCGCCCTCGCGGGCGCTGCCGCCCAGGCTTCGCCGCCCGCCGAACCGGCCCGCGAGTTCCGTGCGACGGCCGCGTGCGGGGTCTGCGGCAAGACGTCGATGGACGAGCTCGATCAGGAGCTGCCGGCCATCACGCCGGTCGAGTGCCGGCCGGCCCTCTTCGAGACGCTGCCCGACCGCCTCCGCGCCGAGCAGACCCTTTTCCACGCGACCGGGGGCATCCACGCCGCGGGCATCTTCACGCTGGACGGCGAGCTGCTGTGCGTGCGCGAGGACATCGGCCGCCACAACGCGGTCGACAAGGTGATCGGCCACTTCGTGCTGCGCGACGCGCTGCCACTCCGCGATCGGATCCTGGTCGTGAGCGGCCGGGCCGGCTTCGAGCTGGTCCAGAAGGCGCTGATGGCGGCCATCCCCGCGATGGTCTCGGTGGGGGCGGCATCGAGCGTCGCCGTGGACATGGCGACGGCGGCCGGCATGACCCTCTACTCGTTCGCCGGACCCGGGCGCGGCAACCTGCACGTGTGACGACGGCGGGCCGGACCTGTCCGAGCCCGCCGGCTGCCGCACGCAAGGCGCCTCCCGGCCGGAGGCAGCACCCTTCTGCGACGCGGACTACCAGGTCTAGCAGCCCGTGATGGAACCCCGCGTTGCGTCGAGAGTGGCGAGGCGCCACTCGAATGCAGCGGGGACTTTCACCACGGGCTGCTAGGGCTTCTCGAAGATCGACTGATCCACCTCGCCGTTGATCTCCACGGCGTCGATGCTCATGTCGATCGTCAGCGCACCCTGGATGTCGACGGTGTTGCCGGCCGACCACATCACACCGCCGTGCTCCTCGTAGTCGGAAGCGACGGCGGTCACCGTCACCGCGCCCATGCCGGGTACTTCGTTCGTGAACTGGATCCGTGACACCAGCATGGTTTCGGCATCGACGAGGACCTGGAAGTCGATGCTCAGCCAAGCCACCTGCACGACGTGGTGATTCCGGCCGTCCACTCCGGCGTCGTCGAGCCGGCTGAACGCCGGAGCGTCCGGCTCCGTGGAGCCGTACTCCCAAAACGGATGCAACGACGACTGGGCCACGAGCGCCGCCGCCTGCGGCCCGGTGACGTCCATCACTCCCTGCGTATTGTCCGATTGCCAGGCGGCGATCCCGTTCCAGCCGGTCGTCTGCCGAAACAGGTCACTGTCCAAGCTCTGGTAGAGCTTCCGGTTCGGAATGACGACGCTCTCGAAGTCGCCCTCCAGGTCCCCGAAAGGAGTGCTCATCGAGAACGTGCCGGTCTGCCGCACGCTGGCGATACCCGCCAGGGCCTCGCGACCGCCAACCGCTTCCAGGCTACCGTTGACGATCTCCTCGAGCGTCTGCGCCCGCGCGGCGCCGGCGCACGAAAACACGAGCAGCGCCAGAACCAGGCCGGTCGCGCGTTGGAATCTTCCCGTCATCATGCACTCAAGCTCCTGTCCACCCGTCCGTGTCGCCAACATCCCCCCGACCGCGATCCGACACCCGCGGCGTGCTACCCTGACGGGACGCACCGGCCGATGGCGACCGCCTTGCGGCGGGCGGGCGCCGACGGACATCCACGGTAGAGGAAACGTGCCTGGGGGGCGAGGGCTTCCCACCCTCGAAACGACATCAGGACGGCGTTATGGCACTTATACCACGGACCCAGGCGCCGTCGCTGCTCGGTTTCGGCCTCCGCGCGTGGCTCCGCCTGGGACTGGCGGGCTGCGCCGTCGCCCTGCTCGTGCTGAACTGGAACCTCCGCCGTGCGCCCGTGGAAAGCGGCCAACCCGACGCGGGAGGGGAGTTGGAGATCGTCACCCTCGATGCCCTGCCGGACCGGGCGTCGGAGCGCGCCGCCGACCCCGACGAACCGTACCTGGTCAACGAGGGGTGGTACGTGCGCAACATGGCCACCGCGCACGGCGCGTTCGTGATCGAGGTCGAGGCGGAGGACCCCGAGCAGACCGGGACGATATCGCGGGCGCTCGTCGAGCCGATCAAGGACGACTACGCCGAGATTCTCGTCTACGTCAACCGGATGGGAGACGACTCGGACCTGCCGGCCCGGCGCGTGCAGTGGACCCCGCGCGACGGGTACGTCGAGTTGAGCTACGACCAGCCGGAGACCGAACGCTGATCCGGCCGGTCGCGGGAGCACGTCACATGCCGCCGACACCGTCTTCCGGCACCACGGTCATGTCCCTCGCCGACATGGTGGCGCGGGTGCCCGACGGCGCATCGGTGGCGCTGGGCGGCAGCTTGCTCCACCGCGGTCCCTTCGCCTTCGTGCGCGAGCTGATTCGCCAGGGCAAGCGCAACCTCGAGATCATCAAGCAGTCGCCGGGCTACGACATCGACATCCTGTGCCGCGCCGGGTGCGTCGCCCGGGCGCGCGCCGGCATCGTGGCGATGGAGGGCAACTTCGGCCTCGCCCCCTGGTATCGCCGCGCGGTCGAGACGCAGCAGATCGAGCTCGAAGAGCACGCGTGCATGACCCTGACGGCGGGCCTGCGGGCCGCCGCCTTCGGGGTGCCGTTCCAGCCGGTGGGCGGCGTCCACGGCTCTGACCTGGCCGCGCTCAACCGCTGGGCGTCGATCGCCGATCCCTACGGCTCGGGCCAGGACGTCTGGGTGATTCCGGCGATCCGCCCCGACATCGCGGTGATACACGCGAACGAGGCCGACGAGCACGGCGACGCCCGGGTCCGGGGCACCTCGCACTGGGACCGCATCCTCACCCGCGCCGCCCGGCAGGTATTCGTCGTGGCGGAAGCACTCGCCCCCGCCGCATCGTTCGAGGACCGTCCCGAGCTCACCCTCGTGCCGGGCTTCCTCGTGCAGGCGGTCTGCGTGGCGCCGCGAGGGGCCTGGCCGGGGTCGTGCTGGCCGCACTACGAGATCGACTATCCCGCGGTCGAGGCGTACATGGACACCGCCCGTCCCCTCGACGCCCATCTCGAGCACGCCCCGGAAGCGGCGGAGCCCGTGCGTGCCTGACGGCTGGTCCGGCTTCTCGTACATCGTCACCAACCTCGCGCGCTTCGTGCGGCCCGACGAGGTGACGTTCAGCGGGGTGAACTCGACGCCGCCGATGCTCGCGTGCCTGCTCGCCAAGCGGGCCTACGACTTCCACTTCGTGTACCTCAACGTGGCCGGCGGGGTGCAGCCCCGGCCGTCGAAGATACCCCTCTCGAGCTCGGACCCGGTGCTCGCAGAGGGCTCGACGGCGATATTCGCCAACGAGGACTTCTACGACCTGTGCACGCGCGGGGGCATGGACCTGTGCTTTCTCGGCGCCGCGCAGATCGACGGGCGCGGCCGTACGAACGTCTCGGTGATCGGCGACTGGCATCGACCCAAGGTGCGCCTGCCGGGCGGAGGAGGCGGCGCCGTCATGCTGCCGACGGCGCGGCGGGCGGTCACCTGGCGCACCGAGCATTCGACCCGCACCCTCGTCGACCGGCTCGACTTCGTGACCGCCGCAGGCGGCCTGCACGGGGTCGTCACCCCGATCGCGGTCTTCGTCAAACGCGAGGATCGGCTGGCCCTCCAGTCCTGGCATCCCGAGGTGTCGCTCGCCGACGTGCGCCGGCGGACCGGGTTCGAGCTCGACGCGGCCGGCGCGGCCCCCACGCCGCTTCCCACCGCGCGCGAGGCCTCCGCGCTGCGCTCGCTCGACTCCGATCGACAGTTCGAGCGCGATGCGAACGTCTCCATCGGCTAGCGGCGCGGGGGACTACGCCGTGGGACGGCGCGGATTGCCGGACGGTGGTCGGACGGCCAGCGGGATCCGCCAGGCGACGATTGCCGGGCCCAGCGCGCTTGTCCTGTCACCATGGTTCGCGGAGTGTCCCGGAGCGACCCTCTTTCAGAGTTCACGGGCGTATTCGCGACGAAGTACTCCTCGAACTTCGTTGGCGGGAAACCAGGTTCCGCTTGATGTCGTGGGCCGCCCGCGAACAAGGGGCGACTGCCAGTGCCGTCCAACCATCCCTCCCTGAGCCACCTGCTGCGCGAGGGCCTCGCCCGCCATGCGAGCGCCGGACGGATCGCCCTGCTCGGCCGGTTCGGCTCGGTGTCCTACGCCGACCTGCACCGGAAGACAGAGACCGTCGCGAACGCCCTGCCGGGTCTTGCCCGCGGCGAGGTCGTCGGCCTGCTCGGGTCGCGCTCTCCCGGGACCGTCGCCGCGTTCTTCGGCATCATGCAGGCGGGCGGCTGCCCCTGCTTCGTGCAGCCGCACCCGTCCATCGAGGCGGTGCGCGCCCGCCTCGACGCCGCCCGCGCGCGCAGCGTCTGTCTGGAGGGCGAGCACGAGTCGATGGCGCCGGCCCTGGTCCGCGCCGGCTTCCACAGCCGCCGGATCTCGCGCCTCGGCGAGCCGCCTCCCCGCGGCGCGGCCGTCGCAAGGCCTCGCCCCGCCGACGAGTCGGCCGCGGGGGCCGGAACCGCTACGAGCCTGACCGGGCTCTGCGAATCGCTCACGGCCGACGATCCGGCAGTGCTGCAGCTCACCTCGGGCAGCACCGGGCGGGCCAAGGGGGTACTGCTGACCCACGGCAACCTGATCTGCAACGCCCGCGGCGTCATCGCGCGCACCGGGATCACCCCGGCCGACCGGCTCCTGCACCTCATGCCGCTCCACCACACGAACGGGGTGAACAACCAGTTGATCGCGCCGTTCCTCGCCGGCGCGACCGTCGTGCTCGCCGACCGCTTCCGGGCCGAGGCGGTCGAGGACCAGATAGCCGAGTACGGCGTGACCTACCTGACCGGGGTGCCGACGATGTACTCGCGGATGCTGCCGCACTTGCGCGACCCCGAACGGCGCAGGTCCCTGCGGTTCCTGCGCTGCGGCTCGGCGCCGATCTCCGTACCCCTGCACCAGCGCATCGAGGCCGCGTTCGGGGTGCCCCTCGTCGTCTCCTACGGCCTGTCCGAAGCCACCTGCACGTCGACCATGAACCCGCCCGGCGCGCGGCGCATCGGCAGCGTCGGCACCGTGCTGCCCGGCCAACAGGTGCGGTTGCTGCGCCCCGGGGCCGACGAGGCCGTCCCCGACGGGGCCGAGGGGGAGGTCTGCATCGGGGGCGCAGGCGTGATGACCGGCTATGTCGACGGGTCGTCCGCCGCGGTCATCCGCGACGGATGGCTGCGGTCCGGCGACCTCGGCCGGTTCGACGCCGACGGGTACCTGTTCATCACCGGCCGCCTCAAGGACGTCATCATCCGCGGCGGCGAGAACCTGTCGCCGCGGGCCATCGAGAGCGTGCTGGAGCGGCACCCGGCGGTGGAATCCTGCTGCGTGGTCGGGGAGCCCCACCACGAGCTCGGCGAGGTGCCCGTCGCGTTCGTGCAACCCCGAGAGGGTGCGGCGCCCGGCGCCGGCGAGCTCGACGCCCTGGTCGCGGGCCAACTGTCGAGAGCCCACGTCCCGGCACGCGTCCACCTCGTCGACGCGCTGCCCGAGAACGCCGTGGGCAAGGTCGACCGCGCCGCGCTGGCGCGCCGGATTCGTGAGCGGGGCACGACGGATTCGTGAGCGGGGCACGACGGATTCGTGAGCGCGGCGCGCCGGACTCGTAACCGGGACGCACCGGCCGAGCCTCCGCTTGGATTTGGGACAGTGATCGACACAAGGTTGCCGACTGCACCCAGGCACCGCCCGTTTCTGCGGCTTGGCGTGCTTGGCGCACGGCAGGTGATTCCCGTCAGCGTCCTTGATGACGGGCCGCACCGGCCGTGCCGCCGCGCCCCCCCGGCGGCCTCCACACGGTCTCCCCGCTGGCGGAACGTGGACCGGCGGGCAGTCGCCGGGCATATGGTGGTCAAAGAGCCGCGGCGCCCCCCCGACGATGGACGCGATCTATAATCGGATCATCGCCTGATCGGCCGTTGCGGGCGGCGCCCGACCGGCGCCCCCGCACCCCGCGCAGTCGCACCCGCCGAGACCGGGGAGTTCGGCCTCGCCTGCGACACGCGGCGTACCCGCACGCGGCGTACCCGCGGTCGGACGGCGACGCCCGATGCCTGGACACGACCCGCGTGGAGACGACGCGGCGGGACGGCCCGAGCCGACCTGCGCGGAAGCGCTGTGCCTGCTGCTGCTCGACCGCGAGACGGGCCAGCTGCCGCCGGCGCGGCGACGAGCGGTGCACTACGCGCTCGCCGGCTCGGTGCTGGTGGACCTCGCGCTGGCGGACCGCATCGGCGCCGGCCCGGCGCAGCTCTGCTCGATCGACCCCACGCCGATCGGGGATGACCTGCTCGATCCGATGCTCGCGCGCATTCATGCTGCGCCCAACGGGCACGGTATCGCCTCCTGGGTAGAGGACACGGCTGCGCGCACGGACGAGATCCGCAAGGCGGCCCTGGGCCGGCTGGTGGCGCGCGGCACACTTCGCGTCGAGAACGACGGGGGGCTCCACGTTTTTCGCGCCCCCCGCTACTCGGTGATCGACGACGAGGCCGATCGGGACCTCCGGCGACGACTCGCCCGCGCGCTGTCGGACGATGAGGCCCCGGCCCCGCGCGACGTCGCGCTCATCCGCCTCGTCGACGCCTGCGGCCGGTTCGAGCAGCTCATGCCGCCGCGCGACCTGAAGCGCGCGCGCCAGCGGATCGCCCTGCTTCGCGGGGAGACGCTCGCCGGCCATACGATCACTGCGGCCGTCGAGCGGTCGGTGGCGCGCCTGACGCCGCCGGCGGCGCCGGGCATACCGGTGGCCGGCAACGCCTTCAGCCTCGCCGGCGACGTCCGGGCCTACCTGACGCGCGAGTACCAGCGGCTGGGACCCGTCTTCCGGGTGCGCGCGTTCAAGCGCAAGATCACCGTCCTCGCCGGCCCGGAAGCCAACCTGTTCCTGGTGAAGGACGGCCGGACCCACCTGCGCAGCGCGGAGGCATGGCGAGACTTCGAAACCGAGCTGGGCGCGGGGCGCGCGGTGACGAGCATGGACGGCGCCGAGCACGACCGGATGCGCGCCGGGCTGAAGCGGGGGTACTCGAGGGCCGCAGCCGAGCAGCACATCCCCGAAATGATCGAGATCGTGCGGCGCGAGATCGCGGCCTGGCCCACCGACCGGCCGATACCCGGCCACTACGCGCTGCAGCGCATCGCCACCGACGAGCTGGGCATCCTCGCCGCCGGCACCTCGCCCCGGGCCTATCTCGACGATCTGATCGTCTTCGTGCGCGCTCTGCTGTTGGCGACCGTCACCCGGCACCGCCCGCGCAGCCTGCTGAAGGGCCCCCGTTTCCGCCGGGCGCGGGCTCGCGCGGAGCAGCTGTACCGGGAGGTCTCGGCGTCACACGATCCGGCGCGCCGCCGGGACGCCGCTCCCGACCTGATCGACGACCTGCTGGAGCTGCACCGCGCCGACCCCGAGTTCCTGCCCGAGGCCGACCTGCGAGCGGGCGTGCTCGGACCATTCATCGCCGGCCTCGACACGATGGCGGGGGTCTGCTCGTTCATGCTCTACTCGATCCTGAAGCACCCCGACGTGCTGGAGCTCATGACCGCGGAGGCCGACGCCCTCTTCGCGAACGGCGGGCCGACGGTCCAGGACATCCGGAAGCTCGACGTCACCCACCGCGTGGCCCTGGAGACCATGCGCATGTATCCGACCGCGCCCGCCCTTCCCCGCACCGTGTCCAACTCGTTCGAGCTCGGCGGCTACCGCCTGGAGGCGGGCGACAACGTGCTGATGGCGATCGCGGTGCCGCACTATCTGCCGCGGTACTTCCCCGACCCCGAGCGCTTCGACATCGACCGCTACGCCCCCCCGCGGAACGAGCACCACCAGGTCGGCGTGTTCGCACCCTTCGGCCTCGGGTCCCACACCTGTCTGGGGGCGGGGTTCGCGGAGGTCGGCATCGCCGTCACGATGGCGACCCTCGTGCACGAGGCATCGCTTACGCTCGACCCGCCCGACTACGACCTGACGGTCGATCCCATCCCGATCGCCCATCCCACCAAGGCGTTCAAGTTCCGCATGAAGCCGCGCAGCCCCGGCAGAACCTGAGGCTCCGCCCGGGAACCCGCGGCGAAGAGCCCGCTGCATCGACCGCCAATCCTGCCAGGCCGCGTTCCGCGGAGCCGCGCTCCTGCTCTACGGTCACCCTCTGCCCAATGTGCGCCCTGCCGCGCCTTGCCGAGCGAGCGTCCGGCGCCCTCGCCGGTCCGAGCGCAGCGCGGGGTCCCAACACGGGCTCCGGGGCGGCGGGCGTTTTGCAATCGTCCGCGGCCACGCAGTATGCTCGATTCCGCGCGCAAGAGTGCCGCCATGAGTCTGCCATCCTACGTGCACGGCGCCAGCACCGTGGCGCTGCTCGGCGAGACCATCGGAGAAAACCTGCGCCGGACCGTCGAACGCTGCGGCGACCGGGAAGCGCTGGTGGCCCCGGCCCAGGACTACCGGGCCACCTACCGGCAGCTCTGGGACGCCACGACGGCGCTCGCCAAGTCGCTCCTGCGCCGGGGGATCGACCGCGGCGACCGGGTCGGCATCTGGGCCCCCAACCGTTTCGAGTGGGTCGTCACGCAATACGCCACCGCCCGCATCGGCGCGATTCTCGTCAACGTGAACCCCGCCTACCAGGCGCGGGAGCTGCAGCACGCGCTGAACCAGTCGGGCCTGCGCCTCCTTCTGCTGTCGCAGGGGTTCCGGGATCGCGACTACGTGGAGACGCTCGAACGGGTCCGCCCCGAGTGCCCGGCGTTGCAGGAGACGGTCGTGCTCGACGACGGATGGACGGCCCTGCTCGAGGAAGGCGCGCCGGTCGAGGACGGCGAGCTGGCGGCGCGCGAAGCCGGCCTGACCTTCGACGACCCCATCAACATCCAGTACACCTCGGGCACCACCGGCACCCCGAAGGGCGCCACCCTGTCGCACCACAACATCCTGAACAACGGCTTCTTCTGCGGCGAGATCCTGGGCTACACCGAGCGCGACCGCGTGTGCATCCCGGTGCCGTTCTACCACTGCTTCGGCATGGTCATCGGCAACCTCGCGTGCACCACCCACGGCGCATGCATCGTCACGCCGGGCGCGGCGTTCCGGCCGGACCGGACGTTGGCCGCGATCGAGGCCGAGCGGTGCACGTCGCTCTACGGCGTGCCGACGATGTTCATCGCCCAGCTCGATCATCCCGATTTCGAGGGCACCGACTTCTCGTCGCTCCGCACCGGGGTCATGGCGGGGTCCCCGTGTCCCGCCGAGATCATGAAGCAGGTCCGCGAACGGATGAACATCCGCGAGATCACCATCTGCTACGGCATGACCGAGACCGCGCCGGTCTCGGCCCAGACCCGCGTCGACGACCCCGTCGAGAAGCGGGTGAACACCGTCGGGCCGGTGCATCCGCACGTCGAGATCCGCATCATCGACCCCGACGGCGGCCGGGTGGTGCCGCGCGGCGAGCGCGGCGAGCTGTGCACGCGCGGCTACTGCGTGATGCTGGGGTACTGGAACGAAGACGCGGCGACCCGGGCCGCCATCGACGACAGCCGCTGGATGCACACCGGCGACCTCGCGTGCATGGACGACGCGGGGTACGTCAGCATCGTCGGCCGCATCAAGGACATGATCATCCGCGGGGGCGAGAACATCTACCCGCGCGAGATCGAGGAGTTCCTCTACACCCACCCGGAGGTGGCGGACGCCCAGGTCGTCGGGGTGCCCTCGGCCCGGTACGGGGAAGAGGTGGTGGCGTGGGTCAAGCCGAAACCCGACGCGATCCTCGACGGCGAGGCCCTCACCGCGTTCTGCCGCGGCACCATCGCGACCTACAAGATCCCCCGCTACTGGAAGATCGTCGACGGTTTCCCGATGACCGTGACCGGCAAGGTCCAGAAGTACCGCATGCGCGAAATCTCCACGGCGGAGCTGGCCGAGGCGGACGACGACGGGGACCGGCAGCCATGACCCCGATCGTCGGGGCGGAACACGAGTTCCACGACGCGGTGTACGTCGCGGACTGGGCGACGCGCTTCGAACCGACCCCCGACCGCCTCGCCCTGTTCGACCTGATGCTGTCCGAGCTGCGGAGCCGGGTCCCGCCCGCCGGCCTCGTCGTCGAGCTGGGCATCGGTCCCGGCTATCTCGCGGCCCACCTGCTGGACGCCCTGCCCGCGATTCGGTACCGGGGCATCGATTTCTCGCGCCCGATGCTCGACATCGCGGCCCGCCGGCTGCGGCCCCACGCGGACCGCGTCGGCTTCATGCAGGCGGACCTGCTGGCGGACCCGTGGTGGCAGGACCTGGCTGGATCGGTGGACGCCATCGTCTCGACCTGGGCGCTGCACGATCTGGGCAGTCCGGCCAACACCGAGATCGTCTATGCCGGGTGCGCAAAGGCCCTCGGGGGCCGCGGGCTGGTGCTGAACGGCGATTTCATCAAGCCGGATGGCACCGAGCACGAGTACGAGCCCGGCCGCTTCGAGGTCGCGACCCACCTCGACCTCCTGCGGCGGGTCGGATTCGACGCGGCCGAGTGCCTGGCGCTGTTCGAGGAGGAGCTGGAGTCACCGACCCCCGCGCAGAACTATGCCTGCTTCCGGGCGGGACACCGCGCCGGGGCTACAATCATCGGGCCGGGCCGGGAGTCTGCGCCTTAGGACGGTGCTGCCTCCCGCGGAGACGCCGACTCCCTGGAGGGTTGGTTGGGGCGGCGGCGCCGCAAGGCGGCGGCGCCGCAAGGCGGCGGTTTCCGAGCCCAGGAGTCTACGACGTGGAACGGTGCAGACTCGTGGCAGGGTTGGTTGAGGCGGCGGCGCCGCCACGCGGCGGCGGGACCGTCAGGCGACGATTTCCGGACCCGAACGGCCGGGGGAGAACGAGATGATGCGACGAGCGATGATGCTGTTCGGATGCGCCGCGATCGCGGCGGTGGTGGCCACGACGGCCGTGTTCACCCGAGGCGCCGCGCCGGCGGGGGGCGCGGCCCTGCCCGTCCAGCCGGCCGCGTGCGCGATGCTGGCCGATCTCGCCCTGCCGCAGACCACCATCCGGCTGGCGGAGCTGGTGCCGGCCGGCGCGTTCACGCCCCCCGGCGCGGCGCGGCCGGTGGAGGTTCCCGCGTTCTGCCGCGTGGCCGCGACCAGCGATCCCGCCGTCAACTTCGAGGTGTGGCTGCCCGCGGACACGTGGAACGGCAAGTTCCACACCGCCGGCAACGGGGGCATGGCGGGGGTGATCAGCTATGGCGCCATGGCCGGCGCCCTGAACCGCGGCTACGCCACCGCGAGCACCGACACCGGCCACGTCCAATCGGGCGGCGGATTCGATGCGAGCTGGGCCCTCGACCGCCCCGATCTGATCGAAGACTTCGGGCACCGATCGCTGCACTTGACGGCGGTCCACGGGAAGGCGATCACCGAGGCGTTCTACGGCGGGGCGCCCGAGTACGCCTACTACGTCGGCTGCTCGAAGGGCGGCCAGCAGGGCATGATGGAGGCGCAACGGTATCCGGAGGACTTCGACGGCCTCGTCGTCGGCGATCCCGCCCACCACTGGACCCGCTTCTACGCCGGCGCCCATCTCTGGTACGCGCTGGCGACGCTCGACGACCCCGACAGCTGGATCCCGCCCGGCAAGGCGGTGCTGCTCGGCGAGGCGGTCACCGCCGCGTGCGACGCGATCGACGGCATCGAGGACGGCGTGATCGACGACCCTCGCGCCTGCGACTTCGATCCGGCGGACCTGACCTGCCGCGCCGGGCAGGACGAGGGGACCTGCTTCACCCCGAAGCAGGCGCAGGCGGTGAAGGACATCTGGCGCGGTCCGACGAACGCGACCGGCGAGATCATCTACCCGGGCCTGGTGCCGGGCGGCGAGGACGACCCCGGCGGCTGGTCACGATGGGTCACCGGTCCGGACCGGTTCCGGAGCACGCACTACATGGCCGCGAACGACTTCATGAAGTTCATGGTGTTCAACGACCCCGACTGGAACTTCCGCTCGTGGGACTACGGCCGCGATCTGCCGGTGGCGCTGGAACGGACCGGTCCCGCTCTCGACGCCGACGACCCCGACCTGCGCCCGCTGCGCGACGCTGGCGGCAAGCTGCTGCTCTATCACGGGTGGAGCGACGCCGACATCTCGCCCATCGGCACCATCGACTACTACGAAGACGTGGTCAGCACGGTGGGCGGCGGCGCGGACGCGGCCGGCGCCCTCGCGGAGACGCAGGAATTCTTCCGCCTGTTCATGGTGCCGGGCATGGGCCATTGCCGGGGCGGCCCGGGGCCGGATACGTTCGACGCCCTGTCCGCCCTCGAGGAATGGGTCGAACAAGGCCGCGCCCCCGAGCGGATCGTCGCGTCGAAGGTCGAGGGCGGCGAGGTGGTGCGCACCCGGCCGCTCTGTCCCTATCCCCAGGTCGCGCAGTGGAGCGGCGCCGGCAGCACCGACGACGCCGCGAACTTCCGTTGCGTGGCGCCGGACTGATCCGCCGTCGAGCCGCCCGCGACGGACTGCCCGACTGCATTCGACCGGCAAGGCACCCCGCGGCTCGCCGGTTGCGTGCGAAACGGGGTCCGCTACGGGATGCCGGCCGTCAGCGCGGGATGTCGTACCCCAGCACCCGGGGGCGCTGGTCGGCCGGGCTGTCGACCACCGCCTGCGTGACGACGTTGGTGAACCGCTGCCGGATGTTCAACGGCCCGTGCCCGGGCAACTGAATGAACATGAGGCCGATGAGATCTTCCGCCGGATCGGCCCAGTAGAGCGTGCCGTAGGCGCCGCCCCAGCCGTAGCTGCCGGGCGACAGCGCATCGAAGGACAGCGTCGGGTCGACGAGCACCCCGAAGCCCAGGCCGAACCCGTACCCCGCCCCCCTGACGTAGACGTCCTTGGCGCCGGTGTGATTGCTGACCATCAGGTCGACGGTCATCCGGCCCAACAGGCGCACCCCGTCCAGTTCGCCGCCGTTGGCGATCATCTCGGCGAAACGGAAGTAGTCGGCCGAGGTGCCGTTCAGTCCCGCCACCCCCGGGAAGTAGGTCGTCGGTTCGCGGAACTCCGGCGCCCGCATCAGCTCGGACTTGCCGTCTTCGGTCGGGCGATACACCGCGGCCACGCGATCGACCTTGTCGCGGGGGACGTTGTAGAAGGTGTCGGGCATGCCGAGCGGCTCGAAGATCCGCTCCTTCAGGAAGACGTCGATCGGCTGGCCCGAGATCTTCTCCACGAGGACCGCGACGAAATCGGTGGAAGACCCGTACTGCCAGTGGTCCCCGGGATGGAACGCCCCCGGAATGTGCGCCGCCCGGGCGACGCGCTCGCCAATCGTGGCGAACGGCTCCCCCTCGTTGGTGACGTACCGGCGCTCTTCCTCCGACAGCCCCGCGTTGTTCGGGTTCAACGTCAACCCGGACGTGTGGGTCAGCACGTGGCGAATGGTCACCGGCCGCGCTTCGGGAGCCCGCCGGCGGCGGGGCCCGTCGCGCTCGAGCACCCTGTGGTCCGCATATTCGGGAATCCAGTCCGAGATCGGATCGTCGAGCCGGAAGCGGCCCTCCTCGAACAGCATCATGAGGCCGGCGGAAACGATGGGCTTGGTCATCGACATCAGGGTGAAGATGGCGTCGGTGGTCATCGGCACCTCCGCCTCCCGATGCCGCCACCCCACCGCGGAGTGATGCACGACCTTGCCCCGGCGGGCCACGAGGGTCACCGCGCCGGCGACCTGGCCGTCGTCGATGAACCGCTGGAAATAGTCGTCGATGCGCTGCAGGCGCTCGGACGACATGCCGACCGACTCGGGCGGGGCCAGCGGCAGGTCTTCCGCCGCCGCGAGCGGGGCGATCGAAGGCAGGGCCAAGCCGACGACACAGACCACACCCGCCGCAAGACCCGCCGCCCACCGCACGCCGCTCCGGCGCAAGCCTCTGTCCCTCATCTCACACTCCCTGTCTCGGCAACCGCCGCGCCTCGCCGCGCGACTCGCTCCCGGCGCACGTTATCACGGACCATGCAGGTCGCCGGCCAGCTCCCGGATGCGGGTGGCTTCCACGCTTTCCGAGAGCGGGCAGCGGTCGTCTCCAGCGTGCAAGACGAAGGCGCGCGTGGCTCGAGGTCCAAGCAGTGGAGGTGGCAGCCGCAGCCGGCCATGGGCGGACAATGTGATGATTCGCGGAATATCCTTGCAATCTATCCACGTTCTGGACAATTTCCAATGGTTCGCCTCGGACACCCGCCGATGTCCTGGCCTACACCTCGGTGTTCCCGCAGGACCGTTCGCTGATATCGTCACCACCATGCACCCCGCACGCGGAGGCGGCAACCGCCGATGACCGAGCTCATCGACTGGGCGCCCAACGCCCACGCACTGGTGGTGCATCTGCCGATCGGCCTGCTCGTCACCGCCGCCGCGGCCGACCTCGTGGCTCTGCTCCGCAGTCGCCCCGAGCCGGTCGCGACGGTCTCGACCGCCCTCTACCTCGCGGGCTCGCTGACCCTCGCCGCCGCCTACCTCACGGGCCGCGGCGCCGCCCCCGAGGTCTACACGCCGGGCCTCGCGGTGCCGATCGTGGCCCGGCACTGGACCCTGGCGCTCTGGTGCCTGGTCTACTTCGGCGGGCTGACCGCGGCGCGCGTGTGGCGGCTGGGAATCGGCAGCCCGACCCTGCATCGGAACAGGATCGGCGAGGCGGCCGACCGCGAGAACGCGGCGCCCCGCCGGGCCGCTCGCCTCGCGTTCGCGGCGGCCGGACTTGCGGGCCTGGTGCTGCTGGCGGCCACCGCCGAGCTCGGGGGCAGGCTCGTCTACGAGTACGGCGTCGGCGTCGCCGCACCACTCGGCGAAGGCGAATGACCGGGGATTACCGGGCCGCTTCCTGCTCCGCCAGCATCTCCTGGAACCGCTGCTCCTGCATGTCGATGTGGGCGAGATAGCCTTCGCGGTCGACGAACGGGTTGGGGGCGCCCTCGGCGCGGCTCATCGCCCGCTCGAGCTTGCGCTCCATGTCGTACCAGTAGCCGTGCGAGCCGAGGAAAACGTCGACCGGCAACGAGCGCGCCTTGGCGAAGGTGGCGCGATAGTCGTCGGCGATCTCGGGGTAGTCGGGGTTGTCGACGAGGACGTAGCCGGGGTTGACCCCGAAGCTGCAGACGATCAGCGCCAGGTAGCTCCGGCCCGCCTCTTCGACGTTCAGCGCCCAGCTCGTGCACCCCTGCGTATGCCCCGCGGTGCGGTGCGCGACCAGCGTCGTGCCGCCCAGCGTCACCTCGTCGCCGTCGTCGAGAATCCGGTCGATGGGGTGGTCCTTGCCGCCGGGACGCATCGCGCGGAGCCGATCGAGGTCCTGGCGCATCGCCATGACCTCGCCCCCCGTCAGCTCCTTCACGAGCGCGTCGGCCTCCATGTGGTCCCCGTGCGCATGACTGCCGAGGATGATGGCGATATCGCTGAAGTCGAACCCCAGAGTCTCGACGCTCTGGCGGAGCGACGGCACCGTCGACTCGAAGTCGCTGTTGATCAGGATGTGCCCCTCGGGCGTCGTGATCAGAAAGCTGCCGAGCTGCTCGGTCCC
This sequence comes from Vicinamibacterales bacterium, assembly GCA_965206705.1. GTDB lineage: Bacteria > Acidobacteriota > Vicinamibacteria > Vicinamibacterales > UBA8438 > JAJEEA01. The sequence goes on from CBDBKJ010000006.1 coordinate 2,477,476, forward strand.
GATGAAATAGATGTTGTCGATGACGTGATGGGCCGGAAACGGGGCGTTCCAGTTCCGCTGCGCGGCCGCGGGCGCGGCGCCGAGCAACGTCAGGACGACGAGGGACAGGATGCGTCGCGTCATGGTCTTCTCCACGTGTTCTCTTCCCGGGTCCGGCGCCGTCCGCCGGCCTGCCGGCGAACCGCCGTTCGCCGATTATAGCGGTTGCCCTGCCGGGGACTGGCGGGGCGCGCCGTCCACAAGGCCGAAGAAGAGGGTGAGCCAGCCGTGCAGGTCTTCATGAGCCACCGCCTTGCCGGTCGAGTGGAGGTAGGCGCGCATGTTCTCGGAGAATCCCGGCCCCGCGAAGACGACGATGCCGGGAATGGGCCACGCCGCGATGTCCTGGATCGTCGCCGGGATCTTCTCCTCGGCTGAGCCGCTGACCCCCTGGTACTTGCACTCGATGCCGAGGCTTCGGCCGGAATCGGCGTGACGCAGCACCAGGTCGATGCGTCGTTCCGCGCCCCAGAGTCTTCGGCCCACCTTGATCTGCTTGCCGACACGCAGTCCCAACCGTTCAGCCAGGTTCGCCACCTCCTGTTCGAGGTGCGAACCGCTGGATACGGCCACTTGTCCGCCGGGCATCTACGCCGTCCGCCTGGGCAGGTTGGTGATGACGTACTCCTTGATGTCGCCCCGGCGAGCCGCGTTGGAGTTGATGGCGCGGCGGGCCGGGACGGTGTGCGCCTCGAGACCGGCTCTCTCTGCGTCGGCGTTGCCGTCGTACAGAGCCGCGATTTCCGGCGCCGTCGAGTTGCTGAGCAGCACGTGGCATCCCTTCGCGGCCAGCGCGATGACCAACTCCTGAAGATGGCGCTGGTCTTCGCTGCCGAAGCGGTCCGACGTATAGGACGTGAACTGCGCCGTCGCGCTCAGCGGTGCGTACGGCGGGTCGAAGTAGATGAAGTCACCCCGGCGCGCCGAGTGCAGCACGGCGTCGAACTGGACCTGTTCGACGATCACGGACAGCGCCGAGAGCGTCGAGGACACGCGCCGGAGGTTGTCCTCGTCGCAGATCCTCGGGTTCTTGTACCGCCCGCGGGGTACGTTGAACAGCCCTCGGGAGTTCAACCGGAAGAGCCCGTTGTAGCCGGTGCGGTTCAGGTAGATGAACATGGCCGCGAGGTCCGCGGTGTACAGCTCGGCCCGCGGACCGTTCCCGTTCATGATCGCCTGGCGCGCCGGGTTGAACTCGTTCCTGACCCGGTAGTAGTGGTCGCCGGAAGCGGCCTCGTAGTCCGCTTCGAGCACTCGCAGGTGCTCGACCACCGCATTCGGATCGTCGCGCAACCGCAGCCAGCAGCCGACCAGGTCGGAGTTCACGTCGGTCAGGCGAATTCCACGGTTGCCCAACCGGCCGGCGGCGGCGAGGTCGAAGAAGACGGCGCCGCTGCCCAGGAAGGGCTCGTGGTAGGTCCTGAACTTCTCCGGGTAGAACTCCCGAAGCCTGGGCAGGAGCTGTCGCTTGCCGCCGGCCCATTTCAGGAACGGCCGAACCGGCCGCTCGCCGGCGGGACGCTTGCCGCCGGCGGGATTGGAGGCGACCGTTGAGGACGGCCGGACGCGGGGGCCGAGTTGCGGAGCCGAACCCATCGGGATGGTTGTGCTGACGACGACGCATCTTAGCACGCGGCAGCAGGCGGCTCGACTGCCCGCCGTGGCGAGCCGCTACTCCAACCGGGCTCCCTGCAACGCGCTCTCGGGCAGGCGCCTCGCCGGTCTCGGCGCGACGCGGGATGCTGCCGCGGTCAGCCGACTCCCGACGCCGGTCGGCCGAGGGCGCGGCCTCGGGCTCAGTCGGGGGCGGCGTCGATGCCGGTGCGCCCGGCGGGTTCCCCGCGCACCTCGACGTTCCCGTGCAGCGCGCGCAGCCGGGCCCGGTCGCGGCGGGTCAACGGCAGCCACCCGCCGGGGCTCTCTTCGGCGGCCAGCGACGAGCAGGGGCCGCACATCAGGGAAACCCCGCCGCGGTTGTGCCTGAGCCCGAGGGTATGCCCCAGCTCGTGCGCGATGACGTTGCGCAGGACGGTGTCGTCCCTCGACCGCCGGGGCCGGCCAGTCCGGATCGCCACGAGGTGGTCGGGCGAGCCGACCAGGGGCCAGGCGAACGGCAGCAGCGGCTGGCGCGACAGCAGGACCACCACGTCGCCCCCGAGCGCGGTCAGCGCCGGGGGGGGTTGCGGGCCGTCGCGTCCCCTGGGAATGCGGCCGCCGCGCTGCGACACGAAGCGGGCGAACGTCTCTATCGCCCGCATGTCCGGCGAGTCGACGACCAGTGCCGCCTCACGCAGTCGGATATCGAGCCCGAGATCGGCCAGGGTCCGGTTCCAGAAGGCCACCGCGGCCCGGGTGTGGGCCACCCGCGGGTCGCCGGCCTCGGGCACCACCACGACCAACCGGCGCTCGAGCGTCTGGCCGGCCGCCGGCGCGGCCGCGGCCAGCGTGGCGAGCACGAGCACGACCGCGCCTCGGGAAGTCCGCATCGTCAACCTGGGTCATCGGACGGTACAATCGGCTCTAGCGTACTTCCTTCCGCCAGACCCGGTGTGTGTTCGGCGACGAGTCCGGCCGCTCCCGTACCGGGTGTTCCCGGAGGGAGATCTGCCATGCGCATGCCGACAGGTGTCGTCGTTGGAATCATGCTGCTCGCGTTCGTTCCGGCGGAAGCGCAGGAACGATCCGTTGCGCAGACGCGGCGGTTCGTCGCACCGATTGCAGAACGCAACCTGGATAGAGGGCCGACGATCTACGAGTACCTCGATCGCCTGATGGATGCGCCCGAGTGCTCCAGCATCGTACCTGTCAGCAGGGAAGGAATCGCAGACTTCGCAGTCTGGCTCGAGTTCAAGGACACCTTCCGGGGAGGACGCCACTACATGACCCTGTGGGACGCTTCGGGCCACGGGGTTGCCGCCGGCGAGGCCAGGGGAAGTGCGGAAATCGTGATGGCCGTTTGCAACACGATCGCGGGCGAGCTCACCGAATAGCAGGACCATCGGTCACAACCTGAACAGATAACGGATCTTCGTGAAGATCGCCCGGTTCGTCTGCCGCAGGTCACTGGTGAAGAAGAGCTGCTCGTCGAACCCGTCTCCGTCCGGGTCGCCGTGGATCCGGTCGGCCTGCCGATAGTGATCGTCGTACCCGATGTAGAACACGGTGCCGGCGTTGACCCGGTACGTGAACAGGATGTTGAAATCGAGGTCCTTGTCGAAGGTGTTGTACTCGGTGATGTGCCGCATCAACAGCCGGTCGGTGAACGCCAGGACGCTCTGCGCGCGGTAGATCTGGACGTCGAAGACGACGGGATCGTTCGGTTGCCGCGGATCCGTCAGGCGGCTGGTATTGACGCCGAGTTGCGAGCTCAGACGGGCGAGGGGCCGGACCGTGACGTTGAACCGGGTCGTGTTGCCGTACCCGAGAAACGGATTGGCGGGGTCGAAGAAGATCTCGTCGCCAAGGCCGTAGCTGGCGTTGACGGAGAGGGCGCGGGTCGTGCTGACGCCGCCGCTCACCATCGTCCGGGTCTTCCGGAAATCGATGCCCCCGAACCGTTCCATGTCCCGATTCACGTTGGCGCTGAACCGGATGCTCTTCGCGAAGTCGAAGTTGAGCCCCAGCCCCGCGTTCTCGTCCTCCAGAACCCGGTCGAAGTTCCAGTTGCGCCCGTAGCTGAGCTGCGGCCCCCAGTTGATGAGCCAGCTCTCCGGCCACCACCGGTAGCCGACGTTGCTGACAACGCGCCGCTGGTCGACCCGGCGGGCGAACCCGACGTCGGTCCGGAAGTCGGGGGTGAGCTCGAAGGCGGCGGCGAACCACCGCAGGTTGCGCCCGTTGTTGCTGATGCTCGCGTCGTAGATGTGACCGCCGCGGTCGACCCCCTCGAGGTCCCGGTGCCGCGACTCGATCAATCGGAAGTTGGTCGACATCGAGCGCGACAGCCGGAAGCTGCCGTCGACCCCGCCCAACTTGCTGCTGCCGTCGAGAAACGAGCGATCGGTGAAGATGGCGCCGATGTGCGACTCGGAGTAGACGTCGTACTTCACCCGCCCGATGAAGTTCCGGGCGATCTCGCCGTAGCGTTCGTCGTCGACGTCATCGACGTTCCCGGGCGCGGCGTCCTCGGCCGACAGGATCCCGATGGCGAAGCGGCCCGCCTTTCCGGTCAGCTTCGCCCCCCAGGTGGGGTCCACGATCGTCCGCGTGTGCACGAACGTCACCGGTCCCGGCAGGTCGAAAATCTCCGCCCCTTCGACGAAGAAGGGACGCAACTCGTTGAAGAACAAGGGAAACCGCTGGTTCACCTCGATCTGCGGCTGGTCCGACTCGATCTGCGAGAAATCGGGGTTCAGGGTGAAATCGGCGGTCAGATTCGACGTCAGGCCGTACTTGACGTTGAGGCCGCCCTGCGGATCTGTCGGCCGCCTGTCGAATCCGCCCGTCGACGGGTTGAGCGACCCGAACTGGACGGCAGTGAAGGTGGGCAGGAACTCGAGGTTGCGGCTGGTGGAGAAATCCGTCATCCCCTCCATCAGCCCCATCTGCCGGTGGAAGCCGGCCACGTCGCGGGACATCGGCGCCCACACGTCGTTCTCTTCGTTCTTGCCCTTGATCTCGCGCACGATCTGGAAGCCCCAGCGGTGCGGCTCGCCGGGGCCGCGTTGCGGATAGCGCAGGCTCTTGAGCGGAATCGCCATTTCCGCGACGTAGCCGTCGGCCACGATCTCGGTCGCGCTGTGGAAGAGGGCGTCCCACGACCGGTCCGCGGGGGGAATGGGAAACCCGCCCCCGCCGCCGCTGATGTTGACGATGCCGTCTCCCTGCACGTTGAAGGCGTTCAGGTCGAAGTCGTAGGCCCGCTGCTGGTCGAGGAAGGTGTCGAGGTAGACGGTGATCAGATCGTCCTGCCACGCGGTGTCGCGATCGACCCGGTTGGCCCGCATGGTGCCCGGATCACTGTAGTGCAGGTGGAACCCGAAGTAGACGTGGTCGCTGTCGTAGGTGACGTAGACCTCGGTGTCCTCGGTCGCGGGGGCGCCCTCGAGCGGCGCCTGCTGGGTGAACTCGGTGATCGTCGCCGCCGTGCGCCAGGCGAGATCGTCGAGGCGGCCGTCGATGTCCGGCGGCGTCGCCGTGCGCGGCGGCCGCACGGTGGGACGGCCGGGCACGAGCCCGAAGCCGGCCATCGGCGGCTGGGTTCCGGCCAGGCTCTCGCCGGCGGGAGGCGGCGTCGACTCGGGGGACGGCGGCGCCGACCCGGGGGACGGCAACGCCAACCCTGCGGGCGGCGGGACCGTCGTCTGCTCCTGCTGCCCCGCCGCGGCGAAGCCCGCGGCCGCCAGGACCAGAACCAGGCATCCGGCCAGGCGTCCGCGAATCGCGCCCCGGCGGCGGCGCGCAGGCCCGGCCCGGAAACCGCCGGCTGACGGCTCCCTGTTCCGCCCGTTGTTCATCGACATGTTGGGCTCTCCTGAACCCGGCTGGCCGCCCTCACGAGACGGCCGTCTTCGAAAGGACCTTCGCGCCGGCAGTTCCGTTTGCCGGCCCGGCCCCCGGAGCCGCATGCCGAACCGCTGTGCCGGGGCCGGGCCGAAAAAAAGGGGGCGGAGGCCCAGGCTTCCGTCCCCTTCCGAACCATTGCGGCGGCGCGTGAGGCGCCGCTACGCCGTCAGTCGTTGGTGCTGCCCTTCGAGCCCTCCGCCTCGATCCCGTATCTTCCAGTCGTCGACGAACGGCGGGATGTTAGGGAATGACCGGCCGCCGCTGGCCGGCTTCCGGCAACCACCTCGACCGCGCCGACGATCGCGATGCCGTCGCTGGCCACGACCTCGTGCACGTCGGTGTCCACGGGATCCTATCAGAACGGTCCGACCTGCACAGCCGCGAGGCCCTCGCCCCAGGCACACCACAATATCTGGTAGGTCGACCCGTTTTTCCTTGACATGACGGCCGTTGTCTTCAATCATCGTTGTGGGTTCCGGTCATCGCCCACCCTTCCCCCCGGACGGTTCCCCGCCGCCGGGATCGCGCGTCGTAATCCACTCCTCTGGAACGAGGCATGTGTCATTCGCCGGACACCTCGGGAACCCGATCGCCGGGCCCCGGGTCGAAGGAACAGCAGCCAGGAAGACTCAGGCACCTCATGTCTTTCACGAGTGTGACGGCGCGACCGGCCGGGCGGGTGATCCGTCCAGGCAGGGCGTGCCTCTCGTTCACCAGTAGGAGGGGAACATGACCACGACACCTACCCAGCCACAGTCCGAGCCGGCCAAGGCGAAGACCGTCCAGCCGCCCCCGATGCATCGGGTCGAGCCCGAGATGCGCCGGCCATCGAGGGTGGGCCGTTTCTTCACCCGGTTGCTGCTGCTGGCGATCGCCGGCGCCATCTCCTTCGGAGGCGGCTATTACGTGATGGATCAGGAGGCCCAACTGCACCGCGAAGTCCTCCTGCGGGACCAGTCGGCGGCCCATGACCGGATCGCCGCCCTGGAGGAGCAGATCCGCGAGATCCAGGTCAGCCGGTTGCAGGACACCAGCATCGAGATCGATCTGTCGGAGGTGTTCGCCCCGATCAAGGCGGCCGTCAGTCGTCTGGCGGAAGCGCAGATGAGCATCGTCGCGCAACAGATCTCCGCCGAGGTGGCCCGGCTCGTCGAGAGCGACGTGCAGAACATGAACGCGTCCGTACAGATCGAGAAGATCGCCGAAACCGCGGCGGCCGCCCTCGAGCCGGCGATTGCCGCCAACCCGCCGGCGAGGACGGCCGGAACACCGCCGCCCTCGGTACCGCTGGCGGAGCTGACACCGGGGGAACCGCCGGGTAGTCCGGCCGCCGAGCCCCCGGCCGCCGAACCGGGCGCGGGCCCGGCGCCGGACAGCGGCCAGATTGCGCCGGCGGAGGAGGCCCCGCAGGCCCCGGCCGAGCAGCGCCCGGCGGCCGATCTGTCCGATCAGGCGCTCGGGCTCTCGACCGCCGAGCCCTCCGCGGAGGGCTCCCCGCACACCCCGCCGCAATGGCTGTTGCGTCTGGCGGACACCCTGGACAACGCCCGGTCGCAGCTCGACACCGCGGCCGCGGCGCCGATTGCCCTGCAGCCGCCAGGATTCGGCGGCTAGCGCGACCTACGGTCGCGTTGGAAGTTTCGCTGACGCGAAACTTCTACGGCGCAAGCGCCTGGGCGTCTGCGCCCCAGCACGGCGCGAATTCCTGGAGAACGGCGCCGCCTCCCGCACGGGGGCCCTCAGGCGCCGCTCTCCGGGCCAGCCGACACTACGCGGGTCGCGCGATGGCTGACCGCCATCGCGCGGCCCGTTTTTCTTTGGTCTTCTCCTCTCCGCTTCCACCTCGCTCTCGACGGCAACGGCGCGTCCGACACCCGCTCTCTCTGCCCTGACCGGCGTGGCGGGGTCGGACCTCGAACCGGAAGTGCTACATTGGACGGCAGGTGCGCCGCGCGGCGCGCCGTATTGGGAGGTGGTACGCCGCGCGGCACGCCGTGACCCCATGCGAGGACGGCCCGCACCGCGTCCGACGCCGCCCGGCGCGTTGCCGGCACCCCACAGGAGCAACACCTGATGCACGCCCCGCACCGACCCCACCTCGCCGGTGGCGTCCCCGCGAAGCCGGCCGCGCGGGGGCTGGCGGCGCTCGTCCTGGTTCTGTCGAGCCCCGCCGCCGCCCTCGCGCAGCCCGATTCCGACCAGCCCGCGGCCGCCCGGGAACCGGCCGTCGCCGAGCCCGAGGCCGAGCCGACCCCCGACGAGTCGCCGACCTTTCTCGATGCCGTGACCATCTCCGCGACCCTCCGGCCGGCCCCGGTGCGGGATACGCCGGGCGTGGTGTCGGTCATCGACAGCGAGACGATCCAGGAACGGATGATCGAGGACTTCGCAGACCTCGTGAAGTACGAACCGGGTGTCTACGTCGAGAACAGCGTGACCCGGCTCGGGCTCAACGGCTTCAACATCCGCGGCATCGGCGGGAACCGCGTGATGACGATGGTCGACGGCGTCCAGACCTCGGAGCAGTTCGACTTCGGCCCGTTCAACGTCCACCAGGCGGGACTCGACGTGGACGTCCTGAAGACGGTCGAGATCGTGCGGAGCGCCAACTCCGCCCTGTACGGGAGCGACGCGCTGGGGGGCGTCGTGTCCCTGTTCACCAAGGACCCCGCCGACTACCTGCAGGACCAGCGGTTCTACATCGGCGCCAAGACCACCTGGGACAGCCGCGCGGACGACGTCGGCGTGAACGTCACCCTGGCCGGCGGCAACCAGCGGGTCCAGGCGTCGGTGTTCACGAGTCTCGACCGGGGCCATGAAATCGGCAACAAGGGCACCGTCGACACGAGGGACGACACCCGCACCGCGCCGAATCCGCAGGACATGGAGGGCCGGCAGATTCTGGCCAAGCTGGTCTTCAACGCGTCACCGGGCAACCGGTGGCGCACCACCGCCGAGATGCACGATTCCCGCGTCGAAACGGACTGGCTCTCGAACAACCGGCTGCTCGACTTCGTGAGATTCGCCTATTTCATCCACGATTCGGCGGCCGTCGACACGCAGAAGCGCCAACGGCTCTCGCTCGACCACACCCTCGCCGACCGCGGCCTCGACCTGCTGTCGTGGCGGGTGTACGGGCAGTTCAGCGACACCGCGCAGACCGTCGATGAAGAGCGGACGACGTCCGGCTTCGGACCGACGTTCCCGTCGATGCGCCACGGCACCCTCGACTACGAGCAGGTCGGCTACGGCGGATCGGCGCAGGGGCAGCAATGGCTGGGCGGTGCGGACGAAGGCCTGCTGATCACGTTCGGCGCCAGCTACAGGACCGACTATTTCGACATGCAGCGCGACCGGACCGAAATCGATACCGTCACCGGACAGCCGGTGGCGACCGAGCTCGTCTTCCCCAGCAAGTACTTCCCGGAGAGCGACGTCGTCGAGGCCGGCGTCTATCTCCAGGGCGAGGTCCGGTTCGGCCGCATCACCCTCGTGCCCGGCGTACGCTACGACCACTTCTCGCTCGACGCCAACCAGGCCGATCCCGTCTTCCTCGCGAGCGGCAGCCCCGAGGCGGCCGACTTCTCCGACGGCGCCCTGTCGCCGAAGATCGGCATGGCGGCGCGGCTGACCGACGTGTTCACGCTGCACGCGCAGTACTCGGGCGGATTCCGGGCGCCGCCCTACAACGCCGTCAACACCGGCTTCGCCAATCTCCGCGGCGGCTATACGACGCTGCCGAACACGGCGCTCCGGGCGGAGACGAGCGACAACCTGGAAGTCGGCATCCGCGCCGCGTTCGACCGCGCCAGCTTCGGCTTCAGCGCGTTCTCGAACCGGTACGACGACTTCATCGAGCTGACCGACGTCGGTTACAACCGGCTGACCCGGCTGCTCGAGTTCCAGAGCCGGAACCTCGACGCGGCGCAGATCAACGGCGTCGAGCTGCGCGGCGAGGCGTACCTGACCGACAGCCTGATGATTCGGGGCAGCTACGCGCGCATCGACGGCGCGGAGATCCTGCAGGGCGCCGCGGACGGTCTGCCGCTGGCCGAGGAGACGCCGCTCGGCTCCGTCGCGCCGAACGAAGGCGTGGTCGGGCTCCGGTACGCGCAATCATCGGGCCGCTGGGGCAGTGAGCTGTCGTTGAGAATGGTCGAGGCCTACCAACCGGACAACAACCGGCAGTTCGCGCCCGACGCCTACCGGATCGTGGATCTCGTGAGCTTCGTCTCACTCACCGAGGCTCTCAAGTTCCGCCTCGGGCTGCTCAACCTGACCGACGCCAGGTACTTCGAGTGGTGGAACGTGCGGGGCCGTCAGGCCGGCGATCCGGTCATCGATCGATATTCGAGCCCCGGGCTCAGCGTGATCACCTCTCTCGCCTACGACTGGTAGCACGCGGGCCAGGAGCCCGTGGTGAAGTCCCCGCTGCATTCGAGCGGCGCTCTCGTTGCAACGCGGGGTTTCGCCACAGGCTCCTCGACGCCACCGCGGGACCCTACTCGGCGCGCAAGACCATCATCGGGTCGATCCGCGCGGCGCGCCGCGCGGGCAGCCAGCTCGCCAGCAGGCAGATTCCCGCCAGCAACGCCGAGACCGCACCGAAGACGACCGGGTCGAGAGGGGCGGTTTCGAACAGCAGGGCCTGGAGCCGGCCCGTCAACACCACCGCCGCGGCAACCCCCAGGGCGACGCCGAGCAGGGCCATCCAGCTCGCTTCGACGAGCACCAGGCGGCGCACGTCGGTCACCCGCGCGCCGACCGCCATGCGGATGGCGATTTCGCGGCGCCGCTGCGCCACCATGTAGGACACGACGCCGTAGAGGCCGACCGAGCCCAGCAGCAACGCGAGCAGGGCGGCGATGACGAGCAGCACCATGAGGAACGCCCGCTCCCCCCGCGCACGCCCGACCAGGGTCTCCAGCGTCTCGATCTCGGCGATCGGCAGCGTCCGATCGAGCCCCCGAACCGTCTCCCGCGCCGCCCCGGCCAGCCCCGCGGCGTTCGGGGCGCGTACCACGTAGCGCATCACGGGGGGGACGGCCACGCCGCCGGTGACCCCGGGGATCGGGTAGTACACCATGGCCGGCGGGTCTTCGTGCATCGCGACTTCATGCACGTCGTCGACCACGCCCACGACGCGGGACCACGCCTGGCCTTCCCCCGCCGGCGGACCGCCCAGACGAATACCCTTGCCGATCGCGCTCTCACCCGGCCACTGCGCGCGGGCCACCGCCCGCGACACGATGACGACCGGGGCGTCGCGCTCGCCGTCGAGCGGGTCGAACACCCGGCCCTCGACGAGCTCTATGCGCATCGCGTCGAAGTAGGCGGGCGAGATGCGTTTCCACATGAACACCGGCGGCACCTCGCCGTCGGCCAGGGGACGGCCTTCGATGGTGTGGCCCGAGCCGGACAACTCGCCGCCCAGGGGCACGGTGGACGCGGCCGCGGCGCCGCTGGCCCCAGGCAGGGCGCGCAGGCGATCGACGACCTGACGATGGAAGGCCAGCCGCGACTCGGGCGTATCGTAGTCGCGCAGCGGGAGGGCCAGCCCGAAGGTCAGCGCGTCGGTCGAATCGAAGCCCGGATCGACGGCGGCGAGCTTCTGGAACGAGCGCACCGCCAGCCCCGACCCCACGAGCAGGGTGAGGGCCAGCGCGATCTGGATCACCACGAGGCCCCGGCGGGCGAGCTGTCGTTCCCGGCCCGCGGTGGCGCCGCGCGCACCGGAGGTCGTGTGGCCCGCCCCGGCCACCGCGCTCGCCCGCCACGCCGGCAGGACGCCGAAGAGCAGACCCGCCGCGACCGACACCGCGAGGCCGAAAGCCAGCACCGTTGCGTCGATCGAGATCTCGTCCAGGCGCGGCACCGCCCGCGGCCCGAAGCGCACCAGCAGGCGTACGGCCAGCAGGGCCAGCGGCACCGACGCGAGGCCGCCGGCCACGCCGAGCACGAGGCTCTCGACGAGGACCGAGCCCACGAGCTGACCGCGCCGCTCGCCGAGCGCGGTCCGAATCGCCACTTCGCCGTGCCGCGCCTCGGACCGCACGAGAAAGAGGTTGGCGACGTTGGCGCAGGCAATCAGCAGCAGGAAACCGACCGCGCCCAGCAGAATCCACAACGTCGCCTCGACGTCGCCGACCACGACCTCGCGCGCCCGGTCGACGAGCGGCCTGAATCCCGCGTTCGACAGAACCGCGGCGGCGCCGTCGTCCGGAAACACCTCAACCAGATTCGACAGCATGGCGCCGAGCTCCGCCTGCACCTGCTCCAGGGTCGACCCGTCGGCGATGCGGGCGACGCCGTTGATCCCGAACGCGCCCAGCTGAAGGTTGTCCCGGTCGAGACCCATCGGCCGCCAGAGCTCGGCGTTCGGCCGCGAAAAAGTGAAGCCGGGGGGCATCACCCCCACCACCTCGACGCTCGCTCCGTCCACGTCGACGACGCGTCCGAGCACGTCCGGATCGGCGCCGAAACGGGTTCGCCACAGCCCGTCGGCGAGCACCGCTACCGGCGCCGCCCCGGGCAGGTCGTCTTCGGCGGTGAAGGCCCGGCCCATCCGCGGCGGCGTCCGCACCACGTCGAAGAACGACGCCGTGACCCGCGCCGCCTGCACGCGTTGCGGGTTGTCCGGACCGGTGAAGCTCGCCTGCTCGTCCCGGAACACCGCGACGCCGTCGAGGGTGCGGCTCTCCTCCGCGTAGAAAAAGTAGAGCGCGTCGGACATCGGCAGCTCGTCGAGCTGCGCGAGCCCCGGCGCCGCGTGCCGGAGCATCACGAGCCGCTCCGAGTCCGGAATCGGCAGCGGCCGCAGCAGCACCGCGTTGACGACCGTGAAGATGGCGACGTTCGCGCCAATCCCGATGGCCAGCGTCGCCAGCGAGACGAGGGTGAAGCCCGGACCGGCCGCCGCGCGGCGCCACAGGAGACGAAACAGTGAAATCCCCATTCCAGTCCTTGCCCGGCCGGAATGCGCGAGTCAACTCGACCCGCGCGGTGCAGGCGACGCCTACTTCCCGAGGGTGCGCTCGACGTAGGCGCGAACGGCGTCGAGCACGGGGGGCGACCTCCACGCCTCGGCCACCGCCTCGTCCGCCGACTGCATGCTGCGGACGCGGTCCTCGCTCGGCTGGCGGATGACGCTCTTCGTGAGCGAGAAGGACGCGGGCGGCAGCGAGCCGAGGCGCGCGGCCGTCTCGACCGCCCGGTCGAGGACCGCCTCGGGGGCGGCAAGCTCGTCGACGAGGCCATTGGCGAGGGCCTCGGCCGGGGCGCAGGTCAGGCCGCGGTAGATCAGCGCCTGGAGCCGGTGCGCCGGCACCGTCAGCCGGAGGATCTCCAGGGCCATGCTCGGGAACGGCACGCCCACCGACAGCTCGGGGGTGCCGATGCGGCCCGCGCCGTCCGCCATGATCCGGTAGTCGCAGGCGCAAGCGAGGACGCAGCCGCCGGCGATGGCGTGTCCGTTCACCGCGGCGACCAGCGGCTTGGGGAAGGTGAACGCCTTGAAGAAAGTCTCCCCCAGCAGCGGCAGCAGCGTCTTCACGTAGCCGGGCCCGCCCGCGATCAGGCGTCGCAGATCGAGACCGGCCGAGAAGACGCGGCCGGCGCCGGTCAGGACCACGGCGGCGGTATCCGCGCGTTCCAGTCCGGCGAGCTGGTCGATCAGGCCGCTCATCAGTTCCGGGTCGAACGCATTGACCTTGCCGTGCGCCATCCGGACGACGGTGACGCGGTCACGGGATTCGGTCGTGATCATTCGTGCTCCTCTGCACGGACCGGGAGACCGGCGTGCCGTCGGGGTCGTAGACCTGCTTGAGGGTGAACGCCGCGGGCGACGGACCGTCCCGCCACAGCCGCTCGATGCGGGCCATCGCCTCGTCGACGTCGGGACGCTCGCCCTCGGGCACCCACCACAGCGCCACCGGCTCGCGCGGCGGGGGCAGGAACCACTCGCCCCGGCGGCGGAAGAACGCCACGTGCTCGCTGCGATAGACGTACCGCCTGAGATCCGCGAGCGTTTCCCAGATCGTGAGGTTGAAGAGCACCCGGGGGTCGTCGAGCACGCGCACGTCGGTCGCGTCTCCGCCGGGCGTCTCGAACCGCCACACGAAGCCCGGCGAGCGGTCTCCGAGCCGATTGATCCGGTCGATCGCGTCCCGCATGCCCGCCATGCGCGGATCCTCGAACGGGTAGCGCATCCACGCGAGGTTGTTCTCGGCCAGGTGGTAGCGGGACCGACCGTCGGGCATGCGATCAGTACATGATGAAGGCGAAGAGCTGCTGGCCGGTCGCGACCAGGACGTGCTGCCGTCCGTCGACCAGATAGGTCTGCGGCGCGTTCGAGATGTTGCCGATGCGGGTGTTCCAGAGCAGGTCGCCGTCGGCGGCATCGAACGCCACGAAGTTGCCGCTCCCGTCGCCGGTGAAGACGAGCCCCCCGGCGGTGGTCAGGACGCCGGCCCCGCCCCCCCCGCCGATGGGCCAGGCATGCCGCCACCGCGGCTCGCCGGTCCGGTAGTCGATGGCGGTGAAGGCGTTGCCGCCGGTGCCGACGGTAATCCGGTCCTTGCCGCCCAGGCCCATCGACCCCCGCGGGTCCGGGTCTGTCAGATAGAGCAGATTGAACCCGTTGTTCTCCTGGGTATAGAACAGGCCGGTATCGGGATTGAAGGCCGGCGGCTGCCAGTTCGCCACGCCCCCCTCGACGGGGGAGACCAGCGCACCGGGAATGATCGCCTCTTTCGCCGGATGCGGATTGGGGGACCCGCTCTCGCGGATGTGGCTGGCCCAGTTCGACATCGCGCCGTAGCGCGTCGTCACCACGTGCTCGCCGGTCACGCGGTCCACCGTGAAGAAGTAGCCGTTGCGGGCGGCGGTGGAGACGAGCTTGCGGGGCACCCCGTCGATGACCCCGTCGATCAGGATCGGAGTCTGCGCCGAGTCCCAGTCATGGGTGTCGTGCGGCGAGGTCTGAAAGTACCACGCCATCTCACCGGTGGACACCTCGACCGCGATCAGCGTGCAGGTGAACAGGTTGTCTCCGCGCCGGGCCACCCCGGTGTAGCCGGGGGTGGGATTGCCGGTGCCGAAGATGTAGAGGTCGGTCTCGGGGTCGTACGACCCCGGCACCCACACCTGTCCGCCACCGTGCATGGCGGCGTCCAGACTCGGCCAGGTATCGATGCCGGGGTCGTCCTCGCTCATGGGGACGGTGTAGAACCGCCACTGCCGCTCGCCGGTGGCGGGGTCGAACGACTGCAGGAACCCCGGCGCGTCGAGATCGTTACCGGTGCCCACCAGCAGGTGGTCGCCGACGACGATCGGCGCCATCGTGGAGAAGTACTGCTCTTCGAAGCTCGCGATCTCGGTGTGCCACCGTTCTTCGCCGGTGCGGGCGTCGAGCGAGACGAGGTAGTTGTCGACGGTCTCGAAGATGATCGAGTCGCGCCACACGGCCACGCCCCGATTCCCGATGTGGGGACCGCCGCGCGTCTTCCAGAAGTAGTGCCACCGCGTGCCGCCGTCCCGCACGTCGATCGCCCACACGTGGTCGGGAGCGGTGACGTACAACAGATCGCCGACCTGGAGAATCGAGCCCTTGATGCGCTGCGACCCGATGGTGTAGTCGCCGGTCCCCTCGCCGCCGGTGAAGTCGGGGGCGTTCGGTCCCGTGAGCGGCGGCATCCCGGTATCGAAGTTCCGGGTCCAGGCGAGCGACAACTGCCGCACGTTCTCCGTCGTCACCTGCTCGAGCCGGCTGTAGCGCCGGCCGCTGTAGTCGCCGGAGTAGGTCGGCCACGACTCCTCCAACGGCTCGACGAGCGACGCCGGGTCGAGGCCGCCCTCCTGCGCGGTCCCCGCGGTTGGCGCAGCGAGCAGGGCAACGGCGAGCAGCAGACGGAAGGCAGTCATTTCAGCGTCACCAGGTAGGCAGTCACGTTGTGGATGTCGGCGTCGCGGTACACCTGCAGCATCTCGCGGTGGGCGGCCATCGGGTCGTCGAGCTCTACCCGGGGGGTGTCGCCCTCACGGCTGAACGACCGATGACGGCCGTCGCCGTCGGTGAGCACGACGAGGAAATCGTTGAGTCGTTCGACCCGGCCGGCGACCTCTTCGCCCGAGGCCGGCGTAACGGTGACGGTCACCGGCGGGCGTTCGGTGTTGCGGCCCCCGCCCCGCACCCAGGTGTTCTGCAGCTCCTGCGGCTGGGGAATCCGGGTGGCGATGCCCTCGAGATCGCCGGTCGGAGAGTGGCAGGCAGCGCATTGCTCGGCGAAGTAGGTCCGGCCGGCGGTGGCGTCGCCGACGAGAATGTCGAGCTCGACGGCGTCGCCCAGGGGCGGCCCCCCCTGGCGGGACGCCGTGCCGAGCACGTCGTGCACGTAGGTGACGACCGCCTCCATATCCTCGTCCGACAGCGGCTGGGGCGGCATGTAGGACCCGCCCGCCCCCGATTGACCGTCCCGGATCACCGGCCCCATCAGATCGCCGGCCTCGTCCCGCAGCACGAGCTGCGAGCGCAGCAGGTTGGGCCCCCCCAGGTCGCCGCCCCGCAGGTCCAACCCGTGACACGCCCGGCAGTTGATGCCGTAGAGGGCCTGCCCTCTGGCCACCACCTCCGGGTCGCCGGGGGGACGTTGAAGCGCCGGATAGAGCCGCTGGTCCCGATCGTCCTGCTGCCCGGCTCCAGCCGCCGACGGCGACTCGCCCGACCCCGCCAGCAACACCGCCACGCCGGCCGCCGCCGCTGCCCGCACCCACTGCATTCTGGCCAATCCCATCCTCACTTGTGACGCCCGCGGCAGACCGCCACGCCGCACCGACCGGCCAGGCAGGCGCCTCGCCGGTCTCGGTGCGACGCGGGGTTCTATCGCGGGCTGTCCATCACCACGCGACCCGGTGCCCGCGGCGGCCGGAGAGCGCCGCCTGGCGGGGCCGCCGCCCCAACCAACCCTCCAGGGAGTCGGCGCCTCCTTCAGGAGGCGGCGCCGTTCTGCGGCACAGACTCCTACTGCCCCGCTTCGGCCTCCTGCACCCTCTCCACCGTCAGGATGTTGGTCATCGCGTAGTTGCCTTCGTGGCAGGCGTACTCGTAGATGATGTAGTCGTCGAGCCGCGGCATCGGCCGCACCGCCGTCCACGACTGCGAGTAGACGGTCGGATCCTCGATGGTGAACCGGTAGTCGATCTGGTCGGCGCTGATCCGGCGGAACCGTTCGACCGCCTTCGTGTTCCGCGACGACGGGAACCGGTGCACGCTCTTGTCGCTGAAGTTGGCGGTCTCGACCACCAGCGTGTCGCCGTCCCAGTACGCGCGCGAATCCCCGTTCCATTGCCGGATGCTGTCGTCGAGCCGCGGCCGCCCGTCAATCGGAATGATGCGCACGTCGTGGATGTTCTCGACGCGGATCGCGATATGGGTGGGCGTCTGCAGAATCTGATAGGTGTTGTTGTAGCCGGTCGAGATCGGCGGCACGCCATGGTAGGTGATGCACCGGTCCCAGTTGGTGCGGTCGACCCACGAGTCGGCCGGATTGTCGCGCAGAAAGGCGCGCCGGGCCGCCTGCCGCTCCACCACCTCGGGCCGGGTCGGCAGCCGGCCGTTCGGCGGGTCGACGATGAGCGACGTCCGCATGTCCGAGCTCACCCTGCCTCGGTCGAACCACAACGCGTTGTACGACCCGACGCTGCCCGGTGGGGGCGGCGCGTCGAGGGTGACCGCGAGATTCCGTTCGGCCGCTTCCTCGGCCGTGAAGAACTCCCTGTCTCCCATCGATTCCGGGCGCTGAAGCGGCGTCAGCGACGCGTACGACCAGGTGCCCATCAGGTCCGGGTCTCCCCACGGGGTCCGCAACCCGTCCTCGCCGGCCGGCTGGCCCACTGCCGCCACCGGCCACAACAACGCCGACGCCGCCACCGCCGCGAGCACCGAAACAGTTCGCCTGCCCATCTGAAGCCTCCCGGCCAGCCCGGCCAGCGTCGCCTTACGGCTCCGCTTGCCGACCCAACCAACCCTAAACTACTGCGCGCTCTCGTTGTACATGTGCTGCACGATCGTGCCGACGGTCTGCTCGGGCGCCTGGAAGTCGCTGTAGTCCTCGGGCCGGGCGTACGCGGCCGCCGTTTCCTCGGCGCTCTGCCCCGACTCCATCCCCTGCCTGGCGTGATCGATCAGGTGGTTGTAGAACCCGCTGAAGTTGACGAGGTCGTCCCAGGTCAGCGGCTCGGTATGGTGCCCGGTGATGATCGTGTCGACGTCGGCCACCGCCTCCACCGCGTTCTGCAGGGTCGAGCCGAACTCCGCCGCGCTGCCGTTGCCGTTGGCGGCGTCGATGAACGGCAGCCCCTTGCCCGCGAACATGTCGCCGGTGTGCATCGTCCGGGCCGCCTTGAACACCACGAACGTGTCGCCGTCGGTGTGGCCGCGCCCGAAATAGTGCAGGTCGATCTGGTCGTCGCCGCTGAACAGCGACGTCCGCTCCGCAAAGGTGATGCGCGGCAGGTACTGCGCGTTGTCCCCCATGAACGCGTCGCAGTTGGTCACCGCCTGGCAGCTCGACCGCGACATCTGGGCCAGCGTGTTCTCGTGGACCACGAAGTCGACGGTGTTGGGGAACTCGTTGTTGCTGCCGGTATGGTCGTAGTGCGTATGGGTGTTGATGATCGTGGTCACGGGGTTGTCGGTCACGCTCGCGACCAGGTCGAGAATGTCCCGGCCGTAGCCGGCGAGCTTCGTGTCGACGAGGGTGACCCCGTTGGCCGTCACGAACATCGCGGTGTTGCCGCCGGTCTGCATGCCCTGCAACGCCGGGTCGTTGCCGAGCATGTACAGGTTGTCAGCGACCTCGCGGACGCCGTGAATTTCCGGCCGCGGCTGCTGCGCTTCGTAGGTCGCGACCGTCACACAGACGCCCAGCAGAGTGAGGAACACCAGGCACAGGCTGCGTCTCATCCGGACCTCCCCGCGAACACGGTGCGAGACGAGAGTCGAATATACCTCAGTTCCCGACCAGCTCGCTCTTCAGCCACGCGAGCAGCGCCGGCTCGAGGTCGGGGTTCTTGTCGAACATCGGCAGCCCGTGCTCGGTGCCGGGGTAGATCTTCGCAGTCGAGTGGGGATGCGACGACCCGTCGACGGCGCCCTGCAGGGCGTCGGCGACCCCGACGGTGACCGGGTCCTCGGTCGCCGCCGCCGCGAACACCGCCAGATCCGCGTCCTTGGCCATGTTGGCGACCGCCGCCTCGCTCGGCGGACCCGACAGCAGCATGAGCGCCTTGACCCCGTCCCGGCGCGACGCGAGATCCGCCGTCAGCATGGCCCCGCAGCTCGCACCGCCGGCGCCGACCCGCGAGGCGTCGACCCCCGACTGCGAGGCGAGGAAGTCGTAGGCCATGTCGACGTCCGCCGTCGAGGTCTGCAGGAACGCGGGGAACCCGGACGACATGCCCGCGCCGCCGCTGTCGCCGAACCCCCGCAGGTCGAGGGTCAGCACGTGCACGCCGGCCCCGACGAGCTCGGCCGCGATGTCGTTCCACGACGTGCGGTCCATGTTGCACTGGTGCACGAGCAGCATCCCCGGCCCGGGCTGGCCGGGCGACGTGTAGGTCGCCTTCAGGGTCACCCCGTCCGCCGCCTCGAGGTCGACGTCGCGCGGCTGCGCGCCCGCCGAAACCGCCACCAACGCGGCCAGCGCCGCCGCCATGAAGATCCTGGTTCTCATTTCGCGTTCTCCTCCCCCGTCTTGCCGGGGTGATTGTAGATGTCGGTCTCGTTCGCGGCGTCGGCGCGAAACGCGCTCACCGGGGATGTTGCCGTCCGGATCCGTGTTCATGAGATCCTCGAGGGCCGCGTTGTCCGTGAGGTCCACGCCGGGCTGCACCCCCCGCCCGCGAAAGACGGGGATCGTGGTCCGCATGCACAAGAGCATATTGGCGCATACGCCTTCACTGCAACGCCTGCCCTCCTGCACCGCGATGTGAGCGCGTTGCAGACGCAAGGATGCGGCAACCTGCTATCTGTAGACAGCGCCGACCCACGCGAGCGAGGCGCGGATGAGTTACGCCCCGGCCGGCCGTTCGACGCCGTGCGCCGACCCATGCGAGCGCAGCGCATATTCCGGGTTGCGGGTGTCAGCGGGCCCTGGACGCGATAGAGTCATCTGCATGCGGGGCAGCACCATCACCGGCCTGTCGGCGGCGCTCGTGGTGAGCGTGAGCATCGCATTCGGTCCGGCGGCCCGCGTCGGCGGCCGCGCGCCGTCCCAGCCGGGGCCGCCCGGCCGGCTCGACGAACCTCGGCTACCCGCCAACCCCTACCGGTACGCCGTCGAGCTGCCCACGCACTTCAGCGTCGCCGACCGCCCCGACAGCGTCGCGGCCGCCGACAACACGCCGGCCGGCAACACCGTCACCGACGCCGGCGCCGCCCTCGGCCGGGTGCTCTTCTACGACACCCGGCTGTCGGCCAACCACCGCGTCTCGTGCGGGTCGTGCCACCGCCAGGCGCACGGGTTCTCGGACCCGCGCCGGCTCAGCATCGGCTTCGACGGGCAGCCGACCCGCCGCCACGCGATGAGCCTGGCCAACGCGCGCTACTACGCCCGCGGCCGGTTCTTCTGGGACGAGCGGGCCGAGACCCTCGAGGCCCAGGTGCTGGCGCCGATCGAGGATCCCATCGAGATGGGCTCGTCGCTCGACGCGGTCGAGGCCCGGCTCGCCGAGACCTCCTTCTACCCGCAGCTCTTCGAGCGCGCCTTCGGCCGCCCGGACGTCACCGGGGACCGCATAGCGAACGCCCTCGCCCAGTTCGTGCGGGCGCTGGTGTCGTTTCGCGCGCCCTACGACGACGCGCGCGCAGCCGGGCTGCCGGGGTCGCCGGCCTTTCTCGCCCGGCTGACGCCCACCGCGCGGCAAGGCTATCTGCTGTTCGCAACCCCGCCCGGCGAAGGCCGGCGTAGCGCCGGCTGCGCCCGGTGCCACGTCGGCGACGCGCAGATCAGCCTCGCCCCACGCAACATCGGCCTCGACGAGTTCGACGGGAGCGCCGACGGGAGCCTCGAAGCGCTGGACCGCGCGGGCGGGAGCGACCCCGGCGGGAACGACCTCGGCGCCGGCGACGGCCGGTTCAAGGCCCCGTCACTACGCAACGTGGCCATCCGCCCGCCCTACATGCACGACGGCCGGTTCGAGAGTCTGCTCGAGGTGATCGAGCACTACGACGCCGAGGTTGCGCCGCACCCCTTCCTGGACATGAACCTGCTCGACCGCCGCCTGATCGTCACCGGAGGACCGGTCCGGCCCACACGCCTCGGCCTCACCGAACCGGAGATCGAGGCACTCATCGCCTTCCTCGAGACCCTGACGGACCCGGAGTTCCTCACCGACCCCCGGTTCTCGGACCCGTTCCTGCCGACCGGCGAGAAGGGTTAGACCCGTGGGCATTCGACCCGCTTTCCCGCCGGGAATCGCTGACGTGCCGCCCCGCAACAGGCGTGCGGCCGACCAGGCGTAGAGATAGACGCCGCAACCCGCCGACACGAGCCCCAGCCAACGGGCCTGGCCGATTTCCACGGCGAGCATCGAGATGCCGTCGGTACGCCGGAGGATGAGGGCGGGCAGACCCACCACGAAGACGCCATGCAGGTCGTAGTCGAGGGTCGTGAACAGACCCGAGGCGTCCTGTGCGTGGAAATTGGCGCCCCACGCCCCGATCAGCACGAATCTGACGCCCCGCCGATTGAGGGCCCCGACCAGCGCCGCGAAAGAAGCCATGGCTGGCGCTCACCGTTGGCGTTTCGCGCCCGCGCGCAACCGCAATGCGGCCTCGTACTGGCGCAGCACCCAGGTCTTGTCGGCGCCCGAGCGGTTGCCGGGCAGCTTCTCGACCCGGTCCACCGCCCGCAGGTATCCGGCCGACAACGGTCCGAACCTCGAATCCGGGGCGTCGCGAACCAGCGCGTCGAGAATCTTGCGGGCGGAATCGCGCGAACGGAATCGGACGGTCATTTCATGTCGATGTACTTCACCGGGACCAGACGATGCCCGAGCATGTCCACGGCCGCCTGCGCCTGCTCCAGAATGACGTATCCCAGGAGAGGCTCGTACTCCGCGTTCTCCTCCGGCTTCATGTCCACGAAGATCACCTCGTTCGAAACCGGACGAAAACCTTCGATCTTCACCTCCACCGGCCAGCACGCCTCTCCCCGCACGACCTCCCGATTGGCCATCTGAAGCTCGACGGCTTCGGAGCGCTTGAACGTGCCGAGCCTCTCCTTCCACGCCGCGGGCAGCATCAGCGCCCCCGCCCCCGTATCGACGAACATCCCGCATTCGATGGACTTGTCTTCGTCCAACAGGTTGGTGACTCTGGTTTGTACGACGATACGTCCCATCCCTGGCTCCCGGTCTCCCGGCGCGTCGTCGATTCACCGACCCGGATCACGCCCGTACGGTCTCGCGCCACCGACCTTCAAGAGCCATCGTACCACCGGCGCCGTTCGCGAATCAGCTCTTCGCCCGGTTGGCGCGGGCGGGCTCCAATCGAGCTGTGAACACGAACCGTCCGGTCTCATCACCACTCGCGAACAAGGCTGGAGCTCGGGCGATCGGGCGGGTTCCGGTCGCCGTTCGACGAGCCTGACGCGAGTGGCCAGCCGGACCGCCGGGGACGGCGCCATTCCACTGGTCGCGTGCCGCGGCGGTTGTTCGTCCCGATCCGGTGTCCGCGGCCGGGCGCCTGCCGGCGACCCCGCAAGTCGGTATAGACTTTTACCCGGAAACAGACTGCGTAACCGGGCTCGACCTGCTGCTGGCGGGACGAGATTCGCGAGGAGCATCGCATGAGACTGCACGACGTCGATCATCTGGCCCGCCGCACCCTTCGATCTCTGGCCTTCGCAGCGCTCGCCCTGCTCGTGGCCGCTCCGGGATTCGCCAACGACTGGCCGCAATGGCGCGGCGAGGACCGGCGGGGGGTGTGGACCGAGACCGGCATCGTCGAGGAGCTGCCCGACGAGCTGAAGGTCGCGTGGCGGGTGCCCGTCAACTCGGGCTACTCGGGCGCCGCGGTGGCCGACGGGCGCGTCTTCATCACCGACTGGGCCGAGGACCCCGAGTCGCGGACCATGGACGGCGCCGAGCGGGCCCTCGCGATCGACGAAGAGACCGGCGAGGTGCTGTGGGTCCGGGAATGGCCCACGTCCTACCGCATGCTGATGATCTCGTACGCGATCGGCCCGCGCGCGACGCCAACCGTCGACGGCGACCGCGTGTACGTGGCCGGCGCCGCCGGCGACCTCTACTGCCTCGACGTCGAGACCGGCGACATCCTGTGGGAGAAGCACTACATCGCCGACTACGACAGCTTCATCCCGACCTGGGGGGTGGCCAGCAGCCCCATCGTCGACGGCGACCGGCTGATCACGGTGGTCGGCGGCGAGCCGGGCGGCCTGGTGATGGCCTGGGACAAGCGGACCGGCGAAGAGATCTGGCGCGCCCTCGACGTGGTCGGCGAGATGGGCTACGGGCAGCCGATCATCGTCGAGGCGGGCGGCGCCCGGCAGCTCATCGTCTGGCACGCGGCGGCGCTGGTGTCGCTGAACCCCGAGACCGGCGAGGTGTACTGGGACGAGGAATGGGAGGCCGGGGCCGGCATGTCCGTCGCCACCCCCGTCCACAGCGGCAACTACCTGCTGGTGTCGCAGTTCTATCGCGGGTCGATGATGATGGAGCTGAACCAGGACCGGCCCGACGCGACCATGCTGTGGCGCGGCCAGAGCCGGAGCGAGATGCCCGGAGAAACGGACGGGCTGCACGCGATGATCACGACGCCCCTGATCGAGGGCAACTACTTCTACGGGGTCGGCAGCTACGGCGAGCTGCGGGGGCTCGACGCCCGCACCGGAGAGCGGCTGTGGATGAGCGACGAGATGACCGCGCAGGCCCGCTGGGGCACCGCGTTCATGGTGAAGCAGGACGACCGCTACTTCGTCGTCAACGACGCCGGGTTCCTCATCATCGCCGAGTTCACCCCCGAGGGCTACGTCGAGCACGACCGCATCAAGCTCATCGAGGCGACCGGCGACGCGGCGTTCGGCCCCGGCCGGCGATTCGCCCGGCGGGTGAACTGGTCGCATCCGGCCTACGCCAACGGGCACATCGTGCACCGGAACGACAACGAGATCATTCGCGTGTCGCTGCGCGCCGCGGACTACCAGGACTAGCGCCGATCCCGGCGCGATGCGGGGCCGGTTCCGGCCGGCCGGCCGGCGAGAACTTCCAGGGGGTCGAGATGCTCGCTTCACGCTCCGGATACGTCGCGCGCGTCCTGTCGCTCACCGCGGTTCTGTTCGCCTCCGCCGGCGGGTTGGCGCACGGGCAGGACACCGGGATCGTCCCCGTGACCGACGCCATGCTGCAGGACCCGCCGGCCGACGACTGGCTGATGTGGCGGCGGACCCTGGACGGCTGGGGCTACAGCCCCCTCGATCAGATCGACCGCGGCAACGTGGGCGACCTGCGCATGGTGTGGTCGCGCGGCCTCGGACCCGGGCTGCAGCAGGGCACCCCCCTCGTCCACGACGGCGTGATGTACATGCCGAACCCGCGGGACGTCATCCAGGCGATCGACGCCGCCACCGGCGACCTCCGCTGGGAGTACCGGCGGGACTGGCCCGACGATCTGCAGGACTACATGCTCGGGGCCCTGACCGACATCAACCGGAACCTCGCCATCTACGGCACTCACATCATCGACACGAGCGGCGACGACTACGTGTTCGCCCTCGACGCGGCGACCGGCGAGCTGGCCTGGGAGACCGAGATCCTCGACTACCGGGTGAACCCCGCCAACCAGAGCTCGGGCCCCATCATCGCCAACGGCAAGATCGTGTCGGGCCGGGGCTGCACCCCGCGCGGCGGGCCCAACGCCTGCGTCATCGTCGCCCACGACGCCGTCACCGGCGAGGAGCTGTGGCGGCGGCGGACCATCCCGGCCCCGGGCGAGCCCGGCGACGAGACCTGGGGCGGGGTGCCGTTCGAAGAGCGCAAGCACGTCGGCGCGTGGATGGTGCCCAGCTACGACCCCGAGCTGAACCTCGTCTACATCGGGACGTCGGTGACCTCGCCCGCCCCCAAGTTCCTCATCGGCGGCGCCGATCTCAAGCACCTCTACCACAACTCGACCCTCGCCCTCGACGCCGACACCGGCGAGATCGTCTGGTACTACCAGCACCTCAACGACAGCTGGGACCTCGACCATCCGTTCGAGCGCCTCCTCGTCGACACCGCCGTCAGTCCCGACCCGACCGCCGTCGAGTGGATCAACCCGCGGCTGCAGCCCGGCGAGGAACGGCGGGTCATGACCGGCATTCCCGGAAAGACCGGCATCGTCTACACCCTCGACCGCGCGACCGGCGAGTTCCTCTGGGCGCGGCCGACGGTGGCCCAGAACGTGGTGGGCAGCATAGACGGCGCGACCGGCGCCGTCTCCGAGAACGCCGAGGTCGTGTTCCGCAGCGAAGGCCAGGAGGTCTTCGCATGTCCGACCCTCACCGGCGGCAAGGACTGGGAGGCGGGCGCCTACAGCCCCCTCACCAACACGATGTACTTCCCGCTGCGCAACGCCTGCGCGCGGATCATGGCGACCAACGACGGCTCGCTCTACGGGCTCGGCGTCCGCACCCAGATCGCCCCCGGCACCGACCAGGTCGGCACCGTCCAGGCGATCTCGGCCGAGACCGGCGAGCTGCTGTGGATTCACGAGCAGCGCGCCGCCACCAGCTCGCTGATGGCCACCGGCGGCGGCCTCGTCTTCGGCGGCGACCACAACGGCCGCTTCCGCGCCCTCGACCACGAGACCGGCGAGGTCCTCTGGGAGATCAACATCGGCTCGCCGGTCACCGGCTTCCCCGTCACCTACGCCCACGAGGGACGCCAGTACGTCGCGGTCAGCACCGGCCGGTCGCTCACCTCCGCCGCCTTCAACCGCCTGACCCCGGAGCTGCGCCCGAGCAACGGCAACACGCTGTTCGTGTTCGCTCTGGCGGAGTAGGAGAGAACCGCCGCCAGCCCGACAAGCGCGCCGGGCCAGCCGATGGGTGGGCGTGGCGCGCCTCGGTCGAGGTCGCGGAGACCGGCGATGTTCGCCATGGAAGCAAGAGGCTCAGAGCGTCAGGAGCAGAGACGGGATGGGTGAAGTCCGGTTCTTTCACGAGATTTACGGCGATGTCCACGAGCTTCCGAACAGTCCCTTCCCCAATGAACGCGGGCTGCAAGAGTTCTTCGAGAAGCACTTGCACGCCCTGACCGGCATCGATTTCCTCGCCTCGGAGTATTCGACCGGCCAACGTCACGGCCGGCGCATCGACACCGTGGGAATCGACGAAGCAGGTCGGCCCGTGGTTGTCGAGTACAAGCGGCGGCAGGACGAGAACGTCATCAATCAAGGCCTGGACTATCTCGCCTGACTCGAAGACCATCGAGCGGAATTTCGCGAACTGGTGCGAAAAAAGCTGGGTGACGGGCGCGTCGCCGACGTCGACTTCACGACGCCGCGCCTGCTCTGCATAGCCGGCCAGTTCATGCGCCAGGACGAGGTCGCGGCGCAGAACAGCCGCCGACGTATCGAACTGCTGCGTTATCGACGCTATGGCGACGCCTTCATGGCGCTCGAGTGGGTGTACGGCGGCGAAGCAGTCGTGCCAACACCGCAGCCGGCCGTGTCTCCTCGCCGTGCCGCTGGCAAAGAGCAGGCCGCGGTTGCGCCGCACCCGGAAGGATCTCCCGACCGCAGCGCTGGCGAAGACCCGGACTATTCCCGCTACCCCCCTTGGAACAAGGCTCGCGAGGAAACCCGCAAGCTGTTCCTCCAACTCGAGACGTTGGTGGAATCCTTCGGAAACGTTCGAACGGACGCGTTCAAGACCGAGATATCATTCAAGTGCCTGGACGCACCTGGCAAAGAGAAGGTCATCGCCTACGTCGTCACCTTGTTTATCCGGGAAGTCCGTATCCGCCTGATAATCGCCGAGAAGCACCTTCGCGACATACCGCTTGAGGATGGATTCAGTCGACCCTATTCCGCCAAGGGGTACCGAGAGCTCACCGTTCGTGACGATGCAGACATCCGCAGGGCGGGGCCGCTGTTGCGTGCGGCCTACGACAGTCTCAGCGAGCACGGTGACTCTCCTACCAGGTCGGCCGCCGCACGCAAGGCGTGGGCGACCCGCCGGTCTCAGTGAGCCACGGGAGCACGCCGAGTCTCCTTGAGCCTCTCACCCGCGTTCATACGGAGACCCGACATCCACCGCTGGCCCCGCGGCATGTCGCCGCGGTATCGCAAGTAGTAGGCGTCTGCATCCGCCGGCGGTTGCTGGTCGGTGAGGAACGGTCGCAGCTCGGGCGGAAAGTCGCCCGCACAACGACCGACTACCGGGAGTCGGGTCTGGACAACGTGAAACTGGTCAACGTGGCCGTCTGGGAGTGCGGCAACGGGCACCAGGAAGTGCAGGTCCCCGAGGCCGAAGAGTCGGTCTCTGGCGGCCGACGTTGCGGGACCCGCGTGACGAGTTCATCCTGGAGCTTGCCGTCGCCTCGGCTTCTCAAGCGATCGTCACGCACAACGTTCGGGATTTTCGGGGGGCGGAGATGTTCGGTGTCCGGATCGTGACCCCCGCCGCATTTCTGCGCCTGATCGAGGAGGAATCATGAGCAGTCTCTCCGTTCGGCTACCCGACTCGCTGCACGACAAGGTCCGGGAGATGGCTCGTCGAGACGGCGTCTCGATCAATCAGTTCATCGCCACCGCGGTTGCCGAGAAGACCTCGGCTCTGCTGACGGTCGACTACCTGGAGCAGCGAGCCCGCCGCGCCGACCCGGACATCTTCGGGCGAATGTTGAGCCGAGTGCCCAACGTTCCACCGCTGCCGGGCGATGCGTGGCCGACCGAGGGGCGGCCTCCGGCGCCCCCGAACCCGCCGAAGCGCTCGCGGGGGAATACCACGCGGCAGCGTACGGCGTGAAGTCGCTGGAAAGCGGTGAGAACAGCGGCATGAAGACCGAGGCTTCGACCCCGGACGAGATCTTCGAGCAGGAGCTGGCATAATGCAGGACAAGACACTTCGGGAGAAACGACGATGAATCAGTCACGGACAGCGCGGTGGGTGACGCTCGCGGTGGTCGCGGGCGCGATGGCGGCGATGCCGGCGGCGAGCCGGGCGCAGGCGGCAGAGGCGGAAACGTGGAACGTGCCGCGCACGGCGGCCGGCCGGCCCGACCTGCAGGGCGTCTGGGCCAACAACACCGCCACGCCGCTGGAGCGGCCGGAGGCGCTGGGCGACAAGGCGGTGCTGACCGACGAAGAGCTGGCGCGCCTCGAGGCCCGCTACGCGGAGCTCTTCGCGAGCGGCGAGACGGACGCGGCGTTCGCGGACAGCGTGTTCACCGCCGCCCTCGGCGACGGGGACGCGTTCTCGTCCCGGGACACGACGACCGGCAACTACAACCAGTTCTGGCTGGTCGACCGCGACTTCGACAACCGCACCTCGCTGGTCGTCGATCCGCCGAACGGACGCCTGCCGCCGTTGACGCCGGAGGCGCAACGGCACGTCGACGCGCGGGCCGCCCACCTCGCCGACAACCCGGCGTCGTCGTGGACCGACCGGCGGCTGCAGGAGCGGTGCATCACCTTCGGCATGCCGAACCTGTTCGCCGGCTACAACACCTACTACCAGATCGTCCAGACCCCGGACCACGTCGTGTTCCTGCACGAGATGATCCACGACGCGCGCATCATCCCGCTCGACGGCGGCCCGCACGTCGACGACGCCATCCGCCAGTGGCACGGCGACTCGCGCGGCCACTGGGACGGCGACACGCTGGTCGTCGAGACCCGGAACTTCTCGGCCAAGAGCGACTCACCGGCCGCGCTGTACGAGCGGATCCGCGGGACGGCCGAGCAGCTGCGCCTCGTCGAGCGGTTCACGCGCGTCGGCCCCGACACCCTCGAGCACGAGCTCACGGTCGACGACCCGGGCACCTATACGGGCGCCTGGACGGCCATGATTCCGTTGGCGCGGAAGGACGAGGCGCTCTACGAGTACGCCTGCCACGAGGGCAACCTCGGCATGGAGGGCATCCTCGCCGGTCATCGCGTGGAGGAGCAGGGCGGCGCGGAACCGGGCGCGGCCTCGCGATAGCCGGGCCGGTACAGTTCCCGCTCGCCGGGCCGGCGGCACGCCGGTGTGCGTCTCCGACTCCCGACAGTTGATCTACGCCTCAATGGAGAGATGCCATCGGAGATGGCGATTAGTCATGATAATCGCCATCTCTCTTGGCACCATGACGCGCACTTCGAACATCTCGACAAAGGGGAACCCTTGACCCGATCGTGACTGGTCACGTAGTCTGGTCACATGGAAACCATCAACGCGTCGGACTTCAAGGCGCGGTGCCTGGCAATTCTCGACCGCGTGCAGACCACGGGCGAACGCGTGCTCATCCTGAAACGGGGTCGGCCGGTCGCCGAGCTGGCGCCCCCAACACGAACCGGGGCCGAGTATCCCCAGATGGAGCTGGAGGGCACGGTCACCGTGGTCGGCGACATCGTTGAGCCAGTGGTTCCGGCGGATGACTGGGAGAGCCTGCGCCGGTGACGGCGTTGTTGGACACACACGTCCTGGTGTGGTGGTTCAACGACCGGCATCGACTCTCAGCCGCACAGTGCGACGTCCTGGCCTCGGCCGGCGCCGAGTCCCCCTTGCTGGTGTCCGACATCTCGCTCTGGGAAGTGGCGATGTTGCACGACCGGGGACGCATCCGGCTGGCCATGCCGTTGCGGGAATGGCTGGAGAGAGCGACGGCGCCACCGATCGTCCGGCGACAAGGGATCTCACCTGCAATTGCGGTAGCGGTGGCGGCCCTGCCCGATTCGTTCCACCGGGATCCGGCCGATCGGATTCTCGTGGCGACTGCCCAGGTGCTCGGCGCGACGCTCCTGACACAGGATCGCAGAATCATCGACGCCGGACTGGTCGACATCTTGCCCTGATATCCCGCTGCGTCCGACGTCCCAAGACCCCCCGCCGGGGCCAGCGACATCGCGTCTGCCTGCTGCTCGGCGCTCGGTTGCCGGTAACCGGCGGCGATTCGGCGTGACCCAACCTGCGAGTTTTCGTAGAATCGTGATCGATGGACAGGACCCGCCACGGCCGGTCCGTTCGTGAACAGCGCGGCGTTCCGCACCGGCGCTATCGCGCGAGGCCAACTGACCCGCTCGGGGGCCGCCGGCGGATTCCGTCGTGAACCAGCGGCAATGTCACGCAGCAAGAGGAGCGCACCCATGGCACAGGAACAGACCCCGGAAAAGAAGATCGACCCGCGCGTCTTCGATCTCTACGACGAGTACTGCCACGGCCGGATCACCCGGCGCGAGTTTCTCAGCCGCTCCGCGGCGATGACCATCGGGGGCGTCTCGGCCCTCTGGATGGCGCAGGCCCTGCTGCCGCGGTACGCCGAGGCGCAGACGATCTCGTTCACCGACTCGCGGATGAAGGGGACCTACGTCGAGTATCCGTCTCCCGGCGGCACCTCGGGGACCATGCGCGGCTATCTCGTGCAACCCGCCGGCGACGGGCCGTTTCCGACGGTGCTCGTCATTCACGAGAACCGCGGCCTGAACCCGCACATCGAGGACGTCGCCCGCCGCGCCGGGGTGGCCGGATTCCTGGCCCTCGCGCCGGACGGCCTGTCCCCGGTGGGCGGCTATCCCGGCAACGACGACGACGGCCGCACCCTGCAGCGCGGCCTCGACCCCGACCAGCTCGACCAGGACATGATCAACAGCGCGCGCTACATCAAGGCGCACGACCTGTCCAACGGCCGTCTCGGGGCCACCGGGTTCTGCTGGGGCGGCGGCATGACCAACCGCCTCGCGGTCGAGCTGGGCAGCGACATGGACGCCGGCGTGCCGTTCTACGGCGCCTCGGCTCCGACCGAGGGCGTGCCGAGCATCGAGGCCGCGATGATGATCATCTACGCGAGCACCGATCCGCGCATCAACGCCATGTGGCCCGAGTACGAGGCGGCCCTGCAGGCGAACAACGTGAACCACGAGATGCACATGTTCGAGGGCACGCTGCACGGCTTCCACAACAACTCGACGCCGCGCTACAACGAGGCGGCGGCCGCGCAGGCGTGGAACCGGACGGTGGGCTTCTTCCGCCGGCACCTCACCGCGTAACGAGCCCGTCCCCGGGAGCCCGCGGCGCCGCGGGCTCCCGTCTCCAACCCCCGAAACGTCACCGCTCGTCGGTTTCGGCCGGGCGGCTCTCCGGCGACGCGGCAACCTCACCGGACCCGACGCCTCGGGCGCGCCGGCCCCGGCCGAGGGCAGTTGCCGACGACGACAGCCAGGACCCGCGTTCGACCCCGGACCCTTGACTCAGTGTAGCCAGATGGCTACACAATGGGCCGGGTGATCAGGATTGTCCGCTACGTCACGGCGGACGGCACGGACGCGTTCGACGCTTGGTTCCGGCTCCAGAGCGCCGAAATTCGCGCCCGTGTCCAGACGCGTTTCGACCGTGTCGAGCTGGGCAGTTTCGGGGACCACCGCGGAATCGGCAAGGGCGTATTCGAGTTGCGGATCAACAGGGGCCCCGGCTACCGCGTCTACTATGGCCGCGACGGAGAGGACCTCGTCGTCCTGTTGGCCGGCGGAACCAAGAAGCGTCAGGCGGACGACATCGCAACGGCGCACGCCCTCTGGAAGGCATACAGACAGGAGAAGCGCCATGCCCGTCAGAGCCCATGAGGCCAGCGAGTATCTCCGGACATCAGAGGACGTCGCGGCGTACCTCAACGCGGCGATCGAGGAGTCCGATGGCGACCCGCGACTGTTGATGAAGGCGTTTCGCAACGTCGCGACGGCCCAGGGGGGCGTTTCCGCCATCGCTCGGAGAGCCGACATAGACCGGGTGGCCCTCTCCCGCGGCCTGTCGGGAAACCGGGACCCCCGATTGGGAACGGTGACGAAGATCGCCGCGGCCTGCGGCGTGTCGCTACGGTTCGTGCAGCGGGAGGCCCCCAAATAGCGCCGGTGGGACTGGACAGCATGCCTGCCCAGGAGGGCATGTAGCAGAGATTCCGTCCGGCCATGAACGCGTCCGGATTCCAGGGATGCCCCTATGCATGGCACCCCCCTCATCGGCCGGACTGCCGCGCGGTGGCCGCGGCCAGATAGGCCGTCGGCACCACGATCATGTTGAGGACCGTCGACGAGACGAGCCCGCACACGATGACGAGGGCGAGGGGGGCCTGAATCTCGCTGCCCGGCTGACCGGCCGCCAGCGCCACCGGCAGGAGGGCGAGGCCGGTCGAGAGCGCGGTCATCAGGACGGGGACCACCCGGTCCACCGCCCCCCGCACGACCGCCGCCCTGACGTCGCTTCCCCTGAGGTCCTGCAGCCGGCGGATGCGGGTGACGACCATGATGCCGTTGCGGGTGGCGATGCCGAAGAGCGAGATGAAGCCGATGAGGGCGGCGATCGACAGCGTGCCGCCGCCGATCAGGACGCCGACCACGCCCCCGATGAGGGCGAGGGGCAGGTTGATCATGACGATGGCGGCGTCGCGGGGCGAGCGCAGGGCGCTGACCAGGAGCAGGAAGATGCCGACGACCGCGGCAAGCCCCAGCCAGAGGAGCGCGCGCGCCGCCGTGGCCTGGGCCTCGAACTGACCCCCGAGCTCGACGCGATAGCCCTCGGGCAACGCCACCGCGGCCTCTACCCGTTCGCGAATGTCGGCGACGGTGCTGCCGAGGTCGCGCCCCGCGACGTTGCAGGTCACGACCAGCCGGCGCTGCACGTTCTCGCGCCCGATGAAGTTCGGGACGCGGTCCTCGACGATGCCGGCGAGGCTGCCGAGCGGGACGCGGGGACCGGCCGGGGTGTCGATGCGGGTGTCCCACAGCGCGTCGAGGTCGGCCATGTCCGCCCGCTGGTAGCGCACCACCAGGGGCACCGCGACCTGGCCGTCGAGAATCTGCCCCACCTCACGGCCGTGGAGGGCGGTCTCCAGGGTCAGCGCCGCCTCGCCGGCGGGCAGCCCGTGGCGGGCGAGGGCGGCCCGGTCGAACCCCACGCGCACCGTGGGGATGTCCGCCTGCGGCTCGAGGGCGAGGTCGACGACGCCGGGAATGTCCTGCATGGCGGCGACGGTCTGCTCGCCGAGGGCGCGAAGCACCGCAAGATCGTCCCCGAAGATCTTGACGGCCACGTTGGCCCGCGAGCCGGACAGCATGTGGTCGATGCGGTGGGAGATGGGCTGGCCGATGGTGATGTTCGTGCCGGGCACCAGCGACAGCCGTTCCCGGATCTCTTCGAGCACCAGCTCGCGCGGCCGCCCTTCCTCTTCCAGCCGCACGTCGATCTCGGCCGACTCGACCCCCTGCACGTGCTCGTCGAGCTCGGCCCGCCCCGTCCGCCGGCCGGTGCCGGCGACCTCGGGCACCTCGAGGAGAAGCCGCTCGATGGCGCTGCCGAGCGCGCTCGACTCGGCGAGGCTCGTCCCCGGCAGGGTCACCGCGCTGATCACCAGCGCGCCCTCGTTGAACGCGGGCAGGAACGCCCGCCCCAGGAACGGGGTCGAGGCGGCCGCCGCCACCGACAGCGCGCCCGCCGCGATGAGCACCGTGCGCGGGTGCCGCAGGGCATGGGGCAGCAGCCGCGAGTAGCGACGCCGCACCGCGGCGGCGAGGGCCGGCTCGTGGGCGGCCGACGCGCTGCGGCTACGGGGCAGCAGGTAGTAGCAGAGCACCGGCGTCAGCGTCAGGGCCACCAACAGCGACGCCGCCAGCGCGATGAGATACACGATCCCCAGGGGTTGCAGCAGACGCCCCTCGACGCCCGCGAGGAAGAAGATCGGCAGCATGACGAGCCCGACGATCAGGGTGGCGAACACGATGGACGTGCGGATCTCCCGGCTCGCCTCGTACACGACCCGGATCACCGGCCGCTGCCTCGCGACGGGCCGGCGCGCGTTCTCGCGCAGGCGGCGGCCGACGTTCTCGACGTCGATGATGGCGTCGTCGACGAGGGCCCCGACCGCGATCGCCATACCCCCGAGGGTCATGCTGTTGATGGACAGCCCCAGGGCGCGCAGCCCGACGACCGCGGCGAGGAGCGAGAGGGGGATGGCGAGCAGGGTGATGGCGCCGGCCCGCAGGCTGGCGAGGAAGAGCAGGGTCACCGCGACCACGAGCAGGGTGCCGTCGCGCAGCGCGCGCGTCAGGTTGCGCATCGCGAGCTCGATGAAGTCGGCCTGACGGAACAGCCGCGTGTCGAGCTGCATGCCGGCCGGCAGGTCGGCCTCGAGGTCGTCGAGTACGCGGTCGAGCTCGCGCGTCAGGGCCACCGTGTTGACGTCGGGCTGCCGGTGGATGCCGAGAATGACGGCGGGCCGCCCGTTGCGCGATCCGTCTCCGCGCCGGAGGGCGGCGCCGATCTCGACCGCGGCGATGTCCGCGACCCGGATGGGACGGGTGCCGCGCGCCCCGATCACCGTTTCCGCGATCGCCTCGACGTCGGTCAGCCGGCCCACGCCCTGAATCAGGTACTCCTGGCCGCCCGCCTGCCGGAACCCGGCCGACGTGTTCCGATTGGCGCGCCGCAACGCCTCTTCGACCGCGGTCAGCGACAACCCGTAGTCCGACAGACGATCGGAATCGACCTGCACTTCGAACTGCCGGCGCTCGCCGCCGATCACCGTCACCTGGGCGACACCGGGGGTAGCCAGGAGCCGCCGCCGCAGGATCACGTCGGCGGTAGTGCGCAGATCGATCGGCGAGTGCGCCGAGGACTCCAGCGCCACGAACATGATCTCGCCCATGATCGAGGACAGCGGCGCGAGAACCGGCGGCGCGATGGCGTCGGGCAGCGCGGGGGCCACCGACGACAGCTTCTCGGCGACGGTCTGGCGGGCGCGGTAGATGTCCTCCCCCCAGTCGAAGTCGACCCAGACCACCGCGAGCCCGACGGCGGTGGCCGACCGCACCCGGCGCACGCCAGACGCCCCGTTCATCACCGCCTCGATCGGCAGGGTGACCAGCGCCTCCATGTCGGTCGGGGCCATGCCCTCCCCCTCGACGAGGACGGTCACCGTCGGCGCCGTCAAGTCGGGCAGCACGTCGACCGGCACCTGCCGCAGGACGACGCCGCCCCACACGAGGAACGCGCCGGCGCCGGCGAGCACCGCGAGACGGTTCCGCAACGACCAGTGAATCAGCCCGTCCAGCATCAGTGCGTATGGCCGTGAGCCGGCACCTGCGGCGACAGCGCCGCGAGCCGGATCAACGGCGCCCCCACCGTGACCACCCGATCGCCCGCCGCCACGTCCCCGATCACCTGGACGTCACCGCCCTCGCGATGACCGAGCCTGACCGGGCGCCGCTCGAAGCTCTCGCCGCCGACCTGGACGAAGACCACCGGCTGGCCGCCGTCGTCGACGATCGCGCTCAGGGGCACGGTGACCGCGTCGGCCATCGAGGCGCCGAACACGCGGAGGGTGACGGCCTGACCGATGGCGAGCCGGCGATCCGGGTTCGGCAGCTCGTAGATGATCGGGACGGTCCGGGTATCCGCGTCGACCACCCGCCCCACCGACACCAGCCGATCGAGCGGCAGCGGGGCCCCGGCGCCCGGCACCTCGAGCTCGGCCGCGGCGATCTCGGCGAGACGCGGCAGGGCCGCCTCGGGCAACGCGCCGACGACGTGGACGCGATCGATCGCGATCAGCACGAACAGCCGCGCGCCCTCGTCGACGCTGGCCCCGGGGGTGGCCGCCGACTCCGCCACCACGCCCCGCATCGGAGCGCGCAGCACGAACCGCGTATCGTCGGTGCCGTCCCCCTCGCCCCGCCGCGTCGAGTCGAGCTGCGCGAGATGCGCCTCGGCCGCCGTCAACCGGGCCTGCCCGGTCTGCGACGCCAACCGCGCCTCGAGTCGACGTCGCGCGGGAAGGGCGCCGACCTCGACCAGTCGCTCGACCCGCGCGTGCGCCGCCCGCGCCAGCTCCAGCGCGTCGCGCGCCTCGGCCACCGCCAGCTCGAGGGCGGGGCGGTCGTCGGCGTGCTCGCTGCGCGGGACGATCTGGGCCAGCGTATCGCCGCGGCCCACGAGGGACCCGACGGGCCGGGCCGGCAGGTCGGCGGCCAGCCGCCCCGCCACCGGCGTCGTCACCTCGGCCCGCCCGCCGGTACGCGGCTGGATCTCGGCCGGGATGTCGAGACTGGCGGCCATCGACCGGCGGCGCGCCGCCGCGGTCGCGAAGTCGAGCGACCACTGCTGCTC
This sequence comes from Vicinamibacterales bacterium, assembly GCA_965206705.1. Taxonomy (GTDB): domain Bacteria; phylum Acidobacteriota; class Vicinamibacteria; order Vicinamibacterales; family UBA8438; genus JAJEEA01. The sequence goes on from CBDBKJ010000006.1 coordinate 2,513,373, forward strand.
CTTGAGGAACGGGACCGAGCCGTCCTCCTCCTCGGCCGCGGGCGGCAACCCCGCCGCTTCCGCCGCCGTCAGCACCGTGACCTCGCCCAGATCGTGGCGGTCCTGCACCGCCGCCGCTTCCAGCACCAGCTCGAGCCGGACGCGGCCCGCGGCGGCCGGGGTGACGTCGACCCCGAAGATGCCGGGGCGTCCTGGACCGTCGACCACGAACTCCTCCGCGCGCTCCTCCGCGCGCACGCGCATGCCGGTCAGCCGCACCGTCGTCCGTCCCTCCCGCAGCGGCTCGAAGGTGGCGAGGTCGGTGAAGTGGATCGCGAACCGGCTCGTGGCCCCCGCAACGAGGGGCGGAAACTCCACGAACAGCTCGCTGCGGTCGGTCCACCGGCTCACGACCACCGGCGCCGGCTCCTCCGACGGGACCTCCTCGGCCAGCGGCGCGGGCCCGCACCCCGACAGCAACGCCGCCGCCAACAGCCAGCCCGCCGCGTGCATGGTGTTTCTCATGGCGTCATCTCCCGCCCGGCCGCGCGGTCGAGCTCGACGGCGGCCCGGCGCGCCGCCGCCGACAGCTCGAGCGACCGCAGGTTAGCGCTCAGGCTGACCCGATGGGCGTCGAGCAGCTCCAGGATACCGAACTCGCCCTCCTCGTAGGCCGCGGTAGCGATGGCCACGAGCTCGTCGGCGCGGGAGACCGAGTCGGCCCGGTAGCGATCGGCCAGCTCGCGCGCGCCGGCCGCGGCCGCCGACGCGGCGTGGACCTCGGCCGCGATGCGGGCCGCGAGGGTCCGGCGCTCGGCCTCGACGCGCGCGCGGGCCGCCGCGGCCCGAGCCGCCTGCGCCTGCCCGCGGTTGAACATGGGCACCGACAGCGAGGCGCCGAGGACGAATCCGGTGTCTATCGACCCGAGCACGCTGCTCCGCTTCAGCCCCCCCGTCACCTGGGCGGACGGCAGACGCAGGCGCCGCGCGGCGCGTTCCTCGACCCCCCACCGCTCCGCCTCCAGACCCAGCGCGCGATACTCCGGGCGGCCCTCGGAGAGCTGCCCCGCCGCGGGCGCCGGGATCGGGGGGACCGGGAAGTCATCGAGACGCCCCGCTGCCGTCAACCCGTCGGGGTCGGTCCCCTCGGCGAAGAAAGCGGCAAGCCGCGCCTGGGCCTGCCGGCGGTCGATACCGGCCAGCGCGAGGTCGGCGTCCACCTCCGCCGCCTCGCGCTCGGCGCGCAACCGATCGAAGCGCGAGCCCTCGCCCTGCTCCTCGCGGATGCGGAGCACTGCGATCTGGGCGTCGAGCCTGCCGACGCCCGCTTCGAGCGATCGCACCCGGTCCTGGGCCAGCAGGAGGTCGGTGAACACCAGTCGCAGCTCGGTCTCGACCGCCAGCAGCCGCGCGTCGGCGTCGGCCGCCCGGGCCGATACCCCGTGCCCGGCCGCCTCGCCCAAGAGCCCCCGGCGGCCCCACAGGGGCAGCTCCTGACTCACGAGCAGGAAGTCGTCGACGGCCGCGCCGGCCTCCTCGCGCGTATACGCGACGGCCGGGTTCGCGGCCAGGGTCCGCTCGCGGGCTTCCGCTTCGAGTTCGCGCACCCCGAGCCGCAAGGCGGTCACCCGCGGATGCTCCGCCCGCATCCTCGCCACCGCCTGCGCCTCGCTCAGCGACTGTGCAGCGCCCGGCGCCCCGAGCGCCACGCACAGACCAGCCAACAGCCACCGTCGAGTCATATCGTCGTCTCCTGCCGTCACCGGCCCGCCGGGGTCGGGGTGCAATCACGCGGCGTCAGGACCCCGCCGTGTCGGTGCGCGTCCCGTACCCCAACCGATACCACGCGGGGCACAGCGCGAGCCCCGCGACGAGCAGCCCGGCGATCCAGAGCGGGCGGGCGGGAACCCACGCCGGAACGGGACTGCCGACCAGCCAGGTGCCGAGACCGACCAGCAGACAGAACAAGGTCGCCGCGCACAACGCCATGGCGGCGGCGGCGCGCCCCAGCCGCCGCGCCCCCTCCCCCTCGCCGGCGCCGCGGGCAATGGGCCCCCAGAAACCGACCGGCCGCACCCGCCGGTAGAAGGTCGCCAGCCGCGACGGATCCTCCGGCGCCGTGAGCCGGATCGCGGCCAACGCCGCCGCCGTCGAGGCCGCCGCCGCCAGCAGCAACCGCAGCGGCTGCTGGTCGTCGTCGAAGGAGAAGATGAGCAACGGGGCGACGCCGCACGATACCAGCATCGCGGCGATCTCCGCCCAGGCGTTCATCCGCCACCAGATCCAGCGTAGCACCAGCACCACGCCGAGCCCGGCGCCGAACAGCAGATTGATCTGCCACGCCTGGTTGATGGAGGTCAGCCGGGTCATGATGCCGAGGGCGATCACCAGGGTCAGGATGCTCGCGGCCCGGGCCACCCACACCAGGGCGCGGCCGCTCGGCTCGGTCCCGAGCCACCCCTGGCAGATGAACCGCTTGTAGATGTCGTTGGTCCAGTAGGACGCGCCCCAGTTCAGATGCGTGTCGACGGTCGAGGCGAGCGCGGCGAGCATCCCGGTCAGCATCAGCCCCCGCACGCCGACCGGCAGCAGCTCCGCCATGCCGCGAACATAGGTGGCCTCCCGGTCGGCCTGGACGAGTTCCGGCGCCAGCCCCGGATCCGGGGGAAACAGCACCAGCAGCCCGACCCCCAGGGGCAGCCACAGCAGGCTGCGCACCAGCACCTGGGTGAACGTGAACACCACCGCGGCGGTCTTCGCGTCGCGGTCGCTGCGGCACGCCATCGACCGCTGGGCGAGATAGCCGCTGCCGTCCGACACCGAGTTGATGAGCCACAGCAGCCCCAGCAGCGAGAGGACCGTCAGCGTGACGTCCTTGCCTTGCCCGGGGGTGAAGGCGAGGATCTCGTCCGGCCGGATCCCACCCGGCCCGCCCGCCGCGAACGTCTCGCGGACCCGCTCGGGCAGGCCGCCCAGACCGCCCGCCTCGGCCACCACGAACGCCGTGAACGCCACCGTGCCGACGCCCATGACCGCGATCTGCCCGATGTCGGTGGCGACCACCCCCCGCAGCCCGCCCGTCGCCGAGTAGAACGCCACGACAGTCAGAATCAGGACCAGCGACAGGAAGTTGTTCGCAGTCCTGACCCAGACCTCCGGATCGTCGACCCCGCCGATCGACAGCGGCGTGCCGACCGCATCCACCAGCGAGACGACCGGCTGGAACAGCGCGCCGGGCAGCCACTCGTTCCACAGCAGAAAGGGCTCGGCGATCTTCGCGGCCGCGAACAACACCCAGGCCAGCGCGATGCAGTTGATGACGGTGCCGAAGTAGAGCGCCTTGACGCACCGCAGCACCGCCGCCGGCGTGCCTCCGTAGCGCACCTCGGTCAGCTCGGCGTCGGTCACCACCCCCGCCCGCCGCCACGCCCCCGCCAGCACGAAGCCGAGCAGCAGAAACGTGACCCCGAAGATCCAGAGCTGCCACAGTCCGAAGATCCCCGCGGTGGCGATGATGCCGGTGACGAGCAGCGGCGTATCCGCCGCGAACTGCGTCGCCGCCATGCTGAGACCGGCCTTCCATCCCGGCAGGGACCGGCCGGCGAGAAAGTACTCGTCGAGGTTCTTCGACGCCTGCCGGCGGTGACGGACCCCGGCGCTGACGGCGTACGCGACGAAGGCCAGCACGATGAGGGCGTCAACCGGATGCACGCGTCCATCCTGCCACGGCCGGTTCGGAATCGGTCAGGCCGAGCCGCGGTCGTGCGGCCGGACGACCCACACGGCGGCGGCCGGGGCGTCGCCTTTCGCGAGATCGACCTCAAGCCGCAGGTGCTCCTCGAAAGCGAGCCATTGCCGGTCGGACCAGTGACGCCGGTGGTTCCGCGGCTGCGCCGCCAGCTGCGCCCCGTCGCTGCCGGTGTACACCGGCATCTGCTTGCGCACGCCGGATCGAGTCACGACCCGCGCATCCACGGCGACGGCGTCCGTCACCTCGTGTGTCGGCAGAGGCACCGGGACGTACTCGACGCCCCTTTCGTCTCGATACACCACGGTGCCATTCTACGCGCCATCGGCGGGCGACCGGGGACGATTTGACAGGGGACGCCGCTTGTCCGACGATGGGACAGGCAGTCTGCGGACTGCGGCATGGATCCGCGCGACGGCGCGGCGGTCTCCGATCGGTGTGGGGCGGATCGGCGGCCGGACGGGCTGGGACCCGACATGACGATGGCTCGCCCCAAAAGGAGGTGATCCTGTGGACGATTATAGTGGCTCTGCGGAGGTGGCGTCCTCATAGGGACCTCCAGCGCACGTGGCGCCGGGACCCCCAAGGGGGTAACCCAACGCCGCTGACGCAAGCCGTCTTGGGCCCCGTTTCCTTCGGGAACCGGGGCCCTTTTTTTTCGACCCGCGAACCCCCGCCCGCCGACGCGGCTCGCTCTCGGCCAGCTCCTCCGGTCGTTTGGGCAGGGCGTCAACACCCCTTTCGGAAGCGTGGCTATCCGTTTCGGCCGATTCTGCCGAAAACAAGGATGGTTCCGAAACAGGGGAGGGTCGAGGGTGGTGGCGAACGTACACAGGACGATCGCGTGGTGCCTCGGACTGGCCTGCGTTCCGCTCGTCACGACTGCTCAGCCCGTGGGCGACGATGCCCTCGACGACTCCATCGAGGCGGCCGCGATCATCGACCGCGCTCTCGAACGGGCCGCGTCGCGGCGGGAGGCGGCCTTCCGGTTCGACTTCGAGTACATCACCGCCGGTTCGGTCGAATCGCTGGACGGCGATGGGCGCGTGACCCGCACCGAGACCACCCGGAATCGGCACTATCCTCTCGAAGGCCATTTCTACTCGGAGCTCATCGAGCGCGATGGACGAGCCCTGGACGAGGGCGACGCCCGGGACGAACAGAAGAAGAAGACCGAGTTCGCCCGCGAGGCGAGACGGCACGCCGCGCGAGGCGAGCGGTACGTACCGGACGAGATGCGCGTCGATTTCGACCGTGAGTTGATGGACCGCTACGAGACGACGCTCGCCGGAACGGAAATCGTCGGCGGCCGCCTGTGCTGGGTGATCCGGTTCGAGCCTCGCGAAGGGCGGCTGCCGGACAGCCGGCGCCTCGACAAGGCGCTGAACCGCTCGACCGGCCGCCTGTGGATTGCGCAGAACGACTACGGCGTGGCCCGGGTCGTTTTCGAGATGAAGCGTCCCTTCCGCTGGCTCTGGGGGTTGGCCGGCACCCTCCGGAAGGCGACGGGCCAGTTCGATTTCCAGCGGCTCGAATCGCAACTCTGGATTCCCGCCCGGACTCGCGTGGAGGTCGAACTGGGGGTGTTCTTCGGCATGAAGACGATACGGCGGCGCATCCGGAACGAGGTCGAAAACCGGCCGATGGACGCCGCCGGGGCAACCACGCAGCCCTGACCGTCCACGCGTGGCGCTCGGGCGGAGGCTCTCCCCCCCGCCTGGTTTGGCAGGACTCCGTCATGCCTATCAAGACCGACTGTGACAGACGCCGGCGGTACCGGTCGCTCCTGGCCGCCGTGGCGGTGGCCGCGTTGTGCATCGGCGACCTTCGCTCCCAGCCCGCCGCGGACCTCCTGCTCGTCGGCGGCCTCGTCCACGACGGCTCGGGGCAGCCGCCGGTCCGGCAGGACGTCGGCGTGGTGGGAGAGCGCATCAGCTTCGTCGGTGACGCGGCGGCAGCCGGCCTCGATGCCGCGGCGGTCGTGGACGTCGACGGGCTGATGGTCACGCCGGGCTTCATCGACATGCACTCGCACGCCGAGTTGACGGAAGACTACGGCCGGGACGCGCTGCCGTTCCTCCATCAGGGCATCACCACGGTGGCGATTGGAGTGGACGGCGGGGGTACGCCGGACATCGCCGAGCTGTTCGCCGGGCTCGAGGGCCGCATCGGGGCGAACACGTTCGCTTACGTGGGTCACGGCGAGATCCGGGAACGGGTGATCGGAGCGGTCGACCGCGCGCCGACGCCGGCCGAGCTGAACGAGATGCGCGCGCTGGTCCGGCAAGCCATGAACGAAGGGGCGTTCGGTCTCTCGTCCGGCCTCTTCTACGTGCCGGGATACTACGCGACCACCGAGGAGGTCATCGAGCTGGCGCGGGTCGCCGCGGCGTTCGACGGCATCTACGACACGCACGATCGCGACCTCGGCGCCAGCTACCGCGGCGTCGGCTATCTCAACTCGATACGCGAGGCGATCCGGATCGGCGAAGAAGCCGGGACGCGCGTCATCTTCAGCCACTTCAACGCGCAGGGCGCGAGCAACTACGGCCGCGCACCCGAGGGGGCCCGCCTGATCGAAGAAGCGCGCGCGCGGGGTGTGGAGGTGGCGGCGGCCCAGCACGTCTACACGGCGACCCAGTCGAGCCTGGCCGCCTATGCGATACCGCGGTGGGCCTCGAACGGCGGCCGTGAGGACATGCTCGAGCGGTTTCGCGACCCCGAGACCGTCCGCCGGCTCAATGTCGAGACGATGGAGATGCTGGCGATCCGCGGGGGCGCCGACAAGCTCCTGTTCGCCGACCCGCGGCCCGAGCTGAACGGCCGGACGCTCGCCGCGGTCGCGGACGAGTGGGAGCTGTCGATACCCGCGGCGGTGCGGCGCATCCTCACCGCCGGCAACGCGGCGGTGATGAACCTCGACCTCTACGACATCGAGAACACGCGCTACCTGGCGCGGCAGCCCTGGATGATGACCTGCACCGACGGTCGCACCCCGTCCCCCACGCAGAACGTCACGCACCCGCGCGTATTCGGAGCCATCACCCGCAAGCTCCGCCAGTTCGTGCTCGACGAGCAAATCATCACGATGCCGTTCGCCATCCGCAGCATGACCGGTCTCGCCGCCGATTTCCTGCGCCTGGACGACCGCGGGTACCTGCGGGCCGGCGCCGTCGCTGACATCGCGGTGTTCGACGGCGACCGCATCCGCGATCGCGCCACCTACGACGACCCGCGACAGCAGGCCGAGGGGACGGTGCACGTTCTCGTCAACGGTCGTTTCGCGATACGGGACGGTGACGCGACAGGCGCGCTGGCCGGCCAGCCGATTCGCCGACCCGCGCCGACCGGCGAGACCGCCCCTGACCTGTGAACTCACGCCCCGCAGGAGGTGACATGAAGCGTTCCGTATTGCTGACTGTGTACGTATACGCCTGCGTCGCCCTGGCGACGGGGTATGTGGGCCAGGCGCAAGTCCAGGACGTCACCCCGGTCACCGATGCGATGCTGCAGGATCCCGATCCCGCCGACTGGTTGAGCTGGCGGCGCACCCTCGATGGATGGGGATACAGCCCGCTCGACCAGGTCGACCGGAGCAACGTGGACGAGCTCCGGCTCGCCTGGTCCTGGGGCCTCGAACCCGGGGTGTCGCAGACGACGCCGATCGTGCACGACGGCGTCATGTATGTCGCGAACCCGGGCAACGTGGTTCAGGCGCTCGACGCGCGCACGGGCGACTTCCTCTGGGAATATCGCCGCGAGATGGACGAGCGGCGCCGAAGCGCGGCGCAGATGCGCAGCCTTGCCGTCTACCAGGATCTGGTCATCCTGAACACCTTCGATGCGCACATCGTCGGGCTGGATGTCCGCACGGGCGAGGCGCGCTGGGACACGCCGGTCGCGGGCGACCAGGAAGGCTACACCTTTTCGAACGGACCGATCGTCGTCGATGGGACGATCGTCGCCGGGATGACCGGCTGCGGGCGTTACCGTGACGACACCTGCTACATCGTCGGCGTCGACGGCCGCACCGGCCGACTGCTCTGGCGAACCTCGACCATCGCTCGTCCCGGCGAGAGCGGCGGCGACACCTGGGGCGATCTGCCTCTCCTGTTTCGCGCGGGAGCCGACGCCTGGATGACCGGGAGCTACGACCCCGCCACCGGGCTCGTCTACTGGGGTACGTCGCAGCCCAAGCCGCACAACCGCGACGCCCGCGGCACCGCCGGTGACGCGCTCTACAGCAACTCGACGCTCGCCCTCGACCCCGCGACCGGCGAGATGAACTGGTACTACCAGCACATCCCGGGCGATTCGCACGACATGGACGAGTCGTTCGAGCGCATCCTGATCGACTACGACGGCAAGCGCTCGCTGTTCACGATGGGCAAGCTCGGGATTCTCTGGGAGCTCGACCGCGTCACCGGCGGGTTCCTGCGCGCGATCGATCTCGGCTATCAGAACATCCTCGACGTCGACCCCCAGACCGGTGAGGTGACTCATCGCGACGGGATGCTGTCCGATGTCGGCGAAGAGCTCTTCTTCTGCCCCAGCACCGGCGGCTTCAAGAGCCTGCGGGCGATGGCGTATCACCCCGGGACCGAGGCGCTGTACGTGCCGCTCAACCTCAGTTGCGAGACCGCCGCCTTCGCTCCCGTGGAGCGGCGCGCCGGGGGCGGCGGCGGAGGCGCCGTGCGCGGCCGGCTGAACCACTTTCATCCCCAGGCGCCGGACCAGCTCGGCGAGTTCCAGGCGCTGGACCTGCGGACCGGCGAGACCCTCTGGCGCCAGCGTCTGCGGGTGCCCTACAACACCTCGGCGCTGACGACGGGCGGCGGCCTGGTGTTCATCGGCGACTGGGGGCGGCGCGTCTACGCCTACGACGTGCGGAACGGCGAGCCGTTGTGGCAGAGCCGGCTCCCGACGATGGCGAACGGGTTCCCGATCACCTATGCCGTCGACGGCAAGCAGTTCGTCGCGTTCATGGCCGGCCCATCGATCGGCGGCTCGAGCTGGGCGACGATTCTCCCAGGCGACCTCATTCCCGAAGAACGCAACCCGCGGGGCGGCAGCGGCGTCTTCGTGTTCGCGCTGCCCTAGCGCGGCGCCATGGTAGACTCCGGCCCATCGACGAAAGGAACGCTGCGATGCCGCACGACAAGCCGCTGCAGACGCGGGGCGCGGTCTCACCGGCCGGCGTGTGCATCGCGTTGCTGGCCGGGTCGGTCGCGATCGGCCTGCCGCTCGACGCCCAGGAGGCGCCGTCCGCCGTGCCGGACCTGGCGGGCATCTTCACCGGGCGGCAGTGCGTGACCGGCGAAGGCGAGGTCTGTCCCGAGCTCAGCCGCGCCGGGGCCGAGACCATGCTGACGGCCCGCGCGCGGGCGTTCACCGACGCGTTCGACGAGCTGGCGGCTCCCAAGTACGACTGCGCGCCGGCCACCCTGCCGGGGCTTTTCGGCGATCCGTACGCGTGGGAGGTCAAGCAGCTCGCAGACCGGGTGACGTTCTCCTACGAGAAGGACGACGTGGTGCGCACGGTCTGGCTCGAGGGCCACGGGCACCCCGAGCCCGGGGTCGGGGCCTTCTTCACCCACGGACACTCGACGGGCCGGTACGAGGCGGACCGGCTGGTTGTCGAGACGACGCGATTCACGTTCGATCCGGCGGGCATCGCCGGCGACTTCCTCAGCGCGCCCTCGTCGACGCAGAAGCGGCTGGTCGAGCGCTACTGGCGGGAGGGCGACGGCCTGCGGATGGAGCTCACGCTGGAGGACCCCGTCTTCCTATTGCGTCCCCTCAGCTACGTCATGGCGTGGCGCCCGAACGGCCGGCCGCTGTCGCTGCCGTGGGGCTGCGACCCCGAGGCGGCGCAGCGCAACCTGCGCCTGATCCTCACGAAGTATCCCGAGGACCCGCCCGTCGAGCGCCGGAACCGCTGAGAGGGAGAAGCCCGATGAGCCATCGCGGGTCGGTCGTCACCGTCGTCGCCGGCATCGTGCTCGGCCTGTGCGTCCCCACCGCCGCCCATCACGGCGCGGCCGGACTGTTCGACGCGACCCGGACCGTCGAGGTGACGGGCTCGGTGACGCGCTGGAGCTTCGTCAACCCGCATCCCATCCTCGTCGTCGAAGTCGCCGACGCCGGCGGCGCCACGACCGAGTGGGACATCTACTTCGGCCCGGCCGGCGCCACCAGCCTCCGCAACCGCGGCTACGCACCCGACACGTTCGCGATCGGCGACACGCTGCTCCTGACCGGCCACCCGGCCCGGGCGGAGGGCGCGCACGCGCTGGACGTCTTCGGCCGGGAGGCGAGTATCACGAGGCCCGACGGCACGAGCGTGCCGTAGCGGGAGGCACGCCCGGCACGACACGGCGATGCTGTCGCACACGGCGGGGGCGCCTCGACGATGCCGACGAGCGAGCCTCTGAGGCGGGACCTCTTGGAGATGGCTCGGCTGGACCACGTCACGCGGGCCGAACTCGCAGCCTCCGGCGACCTGTTCGACACCGGCTATGAGCCTCGGATGGCCCGTGTCCATGAACGCAATGCGCAGCGCCTTCGGCGCGTGATTGCGTCTGTCGGATGGCCGGGGACGGACCTCGTCGGTCCTGACGGTGCAGAGGCAGCCTGGACGATACTTCAACACGCGATCGCCGAGCCCGACCTGCTCCGCCGAACGTTACCTCTCCTGAAGACAGCCACACGAGAAGGAAGGGCGGATCCTGCCCACGCGGCAATGCTCGAGGACCGGATCCGGTTCTTCGAGGGCCGGCCCCAGCGCTACGGGACCCAGCTCGATTGGGATACCGAGGGCAATCTCTCTCCAGGCGAGGTGGAAGATCCGCAGCGGCTGGTCGAGCGCCGACTCGCCGTCGGCCTCCCGCCGCTGGAGGAACAAATCGAGGCGGCGCGCAGCCGGGCGACCTCCGAGGGAGAGCGGCCGCCGGCAGACCACCAGGCGTACGCAAGTGCCCGGGACGAGTGGGCGGCAAGCGTCGGCTGGCGCACCGGCTGAGTGGCGCGCAGCCCTTCCCGCCTCTCGGAGGCTTGCCGCCTCGGAAGGAATCCAGTTGCTCGCGACAGAAAGCGGTACTCGGGCTTCTCGAACTCGGCCGCTGTCTGCCGCTTGCGACGACCCGATCGCCGACACGCTGCTGGTGACGGGCCGTCCCGCCCGGGCGGCGGGAGCGCACGCCGTGGACGTCCTCGGCCGGGAAGCGGGCATCACGAGGCCCGACGGCACGAACGTGCCGTCGGACCCACGGGCGGCTCGTTGGGGTATCCCTCTCCGCTCGACGTTGTTGCGGGTCCACCCGGCGTCCCCGCCGGTCCCCTGGTTGCGGACGATCCTCGCCCGGGGCTGCGGCTCATCGCCGGCCGCTCTGGCGTGCAGGCGCTGCAGCTCGTCGTTCAGCCCGCTCGTCGGCCGGAAGTACGCGAGCCGGAACTTGCAGCCCGAGTCCTTGACGCCGTTGCGCAGCACGTCGAGCGCCCCCCGCCGGGCGATCTCGCGCGAGAGCCGGCCGAGGAAGCGCGGCTGCACGTCGGCCCCGTGGTGCTGCTTCAGCTTCTCCCACTCCTTCGGCTGGGTGGCCAGGAGGAGGTCGACGACATCGGTCGGGAGCAGGCAGAGCGCGCGGTCGTAGTCCTCCGGCGGGCGCCTCCGGTAGCCGCCCGGCGCCGGCTCGCCGCCGAACGCCGGCGGCGACTCTCGCACCGCCGTCGCGTCGCCCGGGCAGGCGTCGGGGCCGTCGCGCAGTAGCGCGCACTCAATCGCCTCCTCGAAGGCGCGCTCGGATACCTCGGGGCTCATGCTTGCTTCTCCTCTTCGAGGAGGCGCCTTGGCCGCAGCGTCATAGCTCGATGTCACAGCGTGTCACAGCTCGATGTCACAGCTCGATGTCACAGCGTGTCACAGCTCTGCCCCCGGTCTCACGAGGCCGGCGGCCAGCTGGTAATGCCGTGTCGGGTCCGTCGCCGCGGTACCCGCTTCGGCCAACAGCCCCTTCTCCACAAGCGCCCTCAGGTCTCGCTGCAGCGTCCGCCGGTTTGGTCCGGGGCAGAGCTCCTCATAGTCGTGAATCGTGAGGCGCCCATGCTCGATGACGTGGCCCAGCGCGACTGCCTGCCGGTCCGACAACGCGTGCTGCCGCACCAGAGCGTCCCGGCGGATTGTCCGCTCTCCACGCGCCTTTACCTCGTTGAGCTGGGTGGCCAACCCTGCCGTGAAGAACTCGAGCCACCCCGTGAGATCCATGTCTTGCTCGCGCACCCCTTGGATCGCCTGGTAGAACGCGGCTCGGTCCCGGTCGTAGTATTCGCTGATGGTGAAGAGGCGCTTGAAGTCGTACCCGGCCTTGTACAAGCAGAGGGTAGAGAGCAGGCGAGAGGCTCGGCCGTTGCCGTCCAGGAAGGGGTGGATGTGGACCAGCTGAAACTGGGCGATTCCGCTGACCAGCACGGGATGGACATCCCGTTCCTGCTTCAGCCAATCGACCAGCTCCCGCATCAGGATCGGCACGTCGTGCGCCGGCGGCGGCGTGTACACGACCGCTCCGGTGCCGGCGTTTACCACGTAGTTCTGGATCCGCCGGTATTCTCCCGGTGCCGCTGACCCGCCACGGACGCCCTCGACGAGGCGCTTGTGGATCTCTCGGACCAGCCCCTCGGTGATCGGTCCACCATCGCCGAGCCAAGTGGAGACGAACTCGAATGCGTCCCGGTAGTTCAGGAGCTCGCGGACGTCGTCCGGGTCCGCCGCGGGCATCGCCTCGCCGGCGAGGAGTCGTTCGGACTCCTCCAGCGTGAGCTTCGTTCCTTCGATGTGAGTCGTATGGTGCGCTTCCAGGACGAGCGCCCGCGCACCCATCTGGCGGATCCAGTCCTCGGAGAGTGTCGCCGCTTCCAGAAACCCCCGTGCCCGCTCGATCCGCGTGAGATCGGCCGTGATCGCGTGGGTCACCGTGAAGTTCGGCTCGAAGCTCATCGCGGCACTGCCTCCCTCACGTCGATCTTGCCGGTGACCGCCGCGGAGATCAGGGCAGTGCGGAATTCCTGGAGGCGGTCGATGGCTTCCCGGACTTTCGCGATGAGCGCGTCTACCCTCGCAGTCTCTCCGTCAAGGAAGCTGCTGATGGAACATTGTTCCGCCACACCCGGTAGCGGTACTTGAGTCCCCTGCGAACCGATTCGTTCGACGTTGAGATTGCCTTGCGTATTGACTGGTGCTTCCCGGAGCAACTCGGGCTTCATCGCCAAGAAAGCGTAGTAGAGGTAGTCACGATGGACACCATCCCGAGGGACAAATCCGACAATGCTGTCGGGAAAGCATGCTGCGAAGTCCAGAATCGCGACGTCGCCTATATTTGCTGCGATCGTCATTACAAGCGTCCCGGCGGGAAACATTTTACTAACGGCCAATCCTCGTTCGTTCAAGGTCTGACGGTAACCCGTGACTACCTTCTGAGCGCGTGACACCTCGCCTGTTTGAATGAACGGATAACTTCCATCGTACAGGGACGGGTCGTTTCGCGGCCGATGGGTGAACTTTCCTCGCAGGATCTTGGCCGACTGATTAATCCGCTTCACCTCCCAATGCTTGGGGATCTCGCCCAGCCACTCGACGCCGGAGTCCTTCATGGGGACGTTCGGGTCGAGGCCCCGGGTGACGGCGCGGGTGATGAGGGCGGTGCGTTTCTCCTGAAGCAGCTCGATTAGCCGCTCCTTCCTCGCCACCAGCGCATCCATCTTCGCCGTCTCCCGGTCGAGGAAGGCGGCGATGGCGCACTGTTCATCAACCTCAGGATACGGAATCGGGAAGCACGCGAGACTGCTCGCGTTGATGGCCGGGTAGCTGACTCCGACGGAGTCCGCGACTACGCGTTCCACGAAGTGCGGCGCTCGCAGTGCGTAGGAGGCGAATGAGCTTTGGAGTTGCCGAGGACGGATGACTGCGAAGCCGGTCGGGACGATGAGATTGGACTCCGGCGCCTCAATCGCGGCGATCGCGCGCAGATACGTTCGCACTGTCGAAACGATGACATCGCCGCCACGAACGACCCGCCTGGCCCGCGAGGGTGCCTTCTCGAAGACGATGGTTTCCGTCTCGGCGATACCAGTGACCGCGTCAACACTGCTTATGTCAACGTAGGTCATCTCAAAGCTCGGATCCGTCGACTCCGATAGTGTCTCGTCGTTTAGAGTTGCGAGGGATTTTAGGCGCTCCACCTCCCAATGCGCCGGGATCCCGCCCAGCCAATCGACGCCGGACTCCTTGTACTCGGGGTACGGCCGAAAGCGCCGATGTCGCACATCCTCGCCCCGATCGGTCGCCTCAGTCACCGCCCTCGTCTCCCGTCCGAGCCTGAGTCCCCAACTGCCACGGCCCGCCGGCGGGCCAGACCTGCGTGAACGGGCTCTCCTCAAGCAGGCTGTCGCAGACCGGTCCCAGGAAGCGCCGCAGCTCCTCGCCGGCTTCCACGAGGCGATCCGGCCCGTCGACATCGGTCCCGATCTGCCGTCGCAACTCGCGCCCTCTCGACAGGCAGTACCGCAGACGTCCCGCAGGGCGGTGCGAATGGCGGCTTCATCTCGGGGTCCGCGGGCCAGGAAGTCGACGTCGCGGGTCGGCCGCAGTTCCTGTCCGGTCCACATGCGGAGAAGCGCCGCGCCCTTCAGGGTGAAGCGGTCCACCTCGTCCGAGGCGGAGAGGCGGTAGAGAAAGCGCTCGACCGCGTAGCGCTGGAGCACGCCCTCGAAGTCGACCCCTTGCCCGCGGGCGAGGTTCAGGAGGCGCTGACGAACGGACGCGGGTACGTCCCGGCTCGCCTTTCGAGGAGTCATCCTGTCAGCGCATCGAGCACCGGGCCGACGAGCGACTTCGCGCGGCACACGTCGGCGGCCCGCCAGATCTGGTCGACGCTCGCCTTGCGGTCGAGCAGGGCGTCGCGCAGCGCCTCGATCGCGACGTCCTTGCCGACCAGCCGCCGGAAGCGGAAGCAGTCCACGACGGTGCGGGCCGGGCTCGTGATGCGGACGGGCACTCCCTCGAAGGTCGTGTTCACGACGCCGTATCGCAGCGCAGCGCCGGAGAAGCGCACCACCCGGACCGGCAGCCCGGGCAGGCGGGGCGTGCGGGCCTTGTGCGGAATGGCGATCCAGACCTCGTGCGGGAGCTGGGTGCCGAGCTCGTGCACGCTCAGAGCAGTCAGCAGGCACACGACGGCGCTCGGGACCCGGGCGCAGACGGCGGCCCGGGTGTAGTGCTCGGTCGGTTCGGCTTGCGCCACGCGGTAGAGACCGCGCGCCACGCGTTCGATGGAGCCGTTACCCACCAGCCGCCGTAGCGCCCGGGAGTCGACGCCCCATGCGGCCGCGTCGCGCGGGCGGAAGAAGTTCCGCGCGCCGAGGTTCCGCAGACCGGAGGCGCCGGGTTCGGAACGCCGGCTGGAAATGTCGGCGGACGCAGCCAGTTGTCCACGATTTGGATCGGGCATTCCTGCCAGCATACCCTCGCCATGCGTGTGGAATCAAAATGTCGGCAGATGGCGGTAGTTGTATACGTTTTGCGTCTCACTCCGCGGATCGACCCGATCCCTCCACCATCAGCCCGCCATCTCCCGCAGCATGGCCACGATCTCCGTCTCCACCTGCTGGATGTCGGCCTGGATCTCCTCGAGCGGGCGGGGCGGGCGGTACTCGTAGAAGTACCGGTTGAAGTTGATCTCGTAGCCGACGAGCCCGACCTCGCCGTCCTGGGGATCCCGGCGTGCCGTGTCGACCCAGGCGTCGGGGACGTGGGGCTTCACCTCGCGCTCGAAGAACGACTCGACGTCCTCCCGGAGGGGCACGTTCTCCGTGTCGCGCAGCTCCGGATCGGGCTCGGGACGGCCGTCCCGGTCCCGGCAGATGTCCGCGTCAGCGTTGCGCTCGGACAGCCCGGAGAGAATCGCCTTCCTGACCGGCGCGGCGAGCTTCAGCTCCGCCTTTCGGGCCGCCTCGGAAAGCTCGCCCTCGAAGACCGCCCGATCCAGGAAGAGCCTGCCCGGCAGGCTCCCCAGCAGGGTCCGGATCGCGGCCTGCTGCTCGCGACCCGCCTCCTCGTCCCGCGCCTTGGCCGCGCCCCTCTTGCGCGACACGGCGAGGTTGGCGAAGGCCCGCTCGTCGTCGAGCCGCGCGATGCGCTCGGGGCTGGCCTGGAAGTCGAGCCTGAGCGGCCGTTCGACGGTGATCTTGCGGAAGCCGAAGTGCGTGATGGGGTAGACGCGGCTGACGACGACCTCGCGCTCCTCGCCGTCCCGGTCGACCGTGCGGGTCGCGCCGTCCTCGAAGTCGGCGAGCAGCCGCACGATATCCTGCTTCCGCTCGAACGGGACCTCGCGGCGCTTGGCGCCCAGGCTCTTGCGCAGCAGTTTCCAGAACGCCGTGGCGTCGATGAGCTGGACCCGGCCGCGCCGCGCGGGCCGCTTACGGTTCGTGAGCACCCAGACGTAGGTCGCGATGCCGGTGTTGTAGAAGAGCTGCTCGGGCAGCGCGATCAGCGCTTCGAGCAGGTCGTTCTCGAGGATCCAGCGGCGAATCTCGCTCTCGCCGCTGCCGGCGTCGCCGGTGAAGAGCGGCGAGCCGTTCATGATGATCGCGACGCGCGAGCCGCCCTCGGCCGGCTCCCTGGCGTGCGCGAGCATGTGCTGCAGGAACAGGAGCTGGCCGTCGCTGATGCGGGGCAGGCCCGGCCCGAAACGACCGGCCGCGCCCCGGTCGTGCTCGTCCCGCACCGCGTCCTGGTCGCGCTTCCAGTCCTTGCCGTAAGGCGGATTGGCGATCATGTAGTCGAAGGCGTCGCCGGCGTGCCGGTCGTTCGAGAGGGTGCTGCCGAAGAGCATCCTCTTGGCGTCGCGGCCGTCCTCGGACTTCATGAAGAGGTCGGACTTGCAGATGGCGAAGGTCTCGGGGTTCACCTCCTGGCCGAACAGGTGGACGTCGGCGTCGCGGTTCACGGCATCGCCGCGGCGTTCGCCCTCGCGTATCTCGCCGTCGGTGATGTGCTCCTTGGCGATGGTGAGCATGCCGCCCGAGCCGCAGCACGGGTCGTAGACGCTCAACACGACGCCCTTCGTCCGCAGCCGCCTCCGGTCGCCGGCCAGCAGCAGGTCGACCATGAGGTGGACGACGTCACGCGGCGTGAAGTGCTCGCCGGGGTTCTCGTTCTGCGCCTCGTTGAACTTCCGGATGAGCTCCTCGAAGATCGTGCCCATCGCGGCGTTGTCGACGGCATCGGGGTGGAGGTCGACCTTCGGATCGCCGAACCGCTGCACGACCTGGAAGAGGAGACCGGCCTCGTCGAGCTTCGAGATGGTGTTGTCGAAGTCGAACTTCTCCAGCACCTCGCGCATGTTGGGACTGAACCCCGCGATGTAGTTGCGCAGGTTCTGCGCGATGTGGGGGGCATCGGCGAGCAGCTTCTCGAAGTCGTAGCGCGACGTGTTGTAGAAGGCGAACCCCGAGGCGCGCTCGAGCTGCCCCTCGAGGTTCCCGAGCTTGCCCTTGAACCGGGCCTGGGCCGCCAGCACCTTCAGCTTGGTGGGAGCCAGCACGCAGTCGAGCCGCCGCAGCACGGTGAGGGGCAGCATCACGTCCTGGTACTTGCCCCGCTTGAAAGTGTCGCGGATCAGGTCCGCCACCCCCCAGATGAAGCTGACGATCTGGCTGTGGTTCATGTCTGGTCCGTCCCGGGGCGCGCCTCGGCCGGTGACTCTCGGATCACGATCGTTGGATTGCTTTGCCGGTCTCGGTCAACCGACGAGCGAATGCTGAGGGAATCGAACGATCCGCGCTGGAATCGGCTATCGTCCCACCGTCATCGAGAACGCAGGGTACTACGAGGTGCCTGGTGGCGGTCACCGTCGAGCGCGGGAGACGGTCATCGATCGACTATGATGCGTTGGCGCTCATGGGCGACGGACTGATCGCAACCGGCGCGCCGGAATTGACATTCGCGGTCGGCGACATCTTCGATGCGCGACGGCGCCGAAGACACCGCACAGAAGCGGGAAGAGGAGAATGAAAATCATGAACAGACGCCAATTTCTCGCAACGTCGGGCATGACGGTGATGGCGGCGGCGCTCAGGGAGCTGCCGCTCGCCGGAATGCAGCAGCTCACCACGTCGTTCGAGGACCTGCGACGAGGCGTGGGCATCTTCAACGGACAGGGCGGCACGATCGGGTGGCTCGTGAACGCCGACGGGATTCTGATCATCGACAGCCAGAACGCCGCCGCGGCGGCGGCCTGCATCGACGGAATCGGGGAGCGGTCCTCGAACGCGATCGACATCCTGCTCAACACGCACCACCACGGTGACCATGTCGGCGGCAACCAGACGTTCCGCCCGGTGGTCGGCACGATCGTCGCCCACGAGAACAGCGCGGCGTGGCAGCGGCGGACAGCTCAAGAGGCCGGGAACGAGGACTCCCAGGCCTATCCGGACGAGACCTTCACCGACGAATGGCGGACGACCATCGGGGACGAGACGGTCGTGGCCAGGTATCACGGCGCCGGTCATACGAGCGGCGACTGCGTGGTGACCTTCGAGCAGGCCAACGTCGTGCACATGGGCGACCTGATGTTCAATCGCCTGCACCCGTTCGTCGACCGGGCCTCCGGTGCGCGAATCTCGAGCTGGATCGAGGTGCTGGAGCAGGTGTCGGCCGCGAACTCGGCGGACACGATCTACATCTTCGGGCACGGCACCCCGGGGGCCGGCGTGACCGGCGACCAGGGCGAGCTCGCGCATCTGCGCGACTACTTCACGGCGGCGCTGGAGCTGACGCGCCGCGAGATGCAGGCCGGCCGGTCGAGGGAAGAAATCACGGCACCGAGGCGCTGCCCGGGTTCGAGGACCATGTGTCGCCGTTTGCGCTGCTCAGCCTGAGCGGCGTGCTCGGGGTAGCGTACGACGAGCTCGGCGAGGGGTAGCGACGACCCGGACAGGCGTTCCGTGCCCACGCCGCAGTCCGCCGATGGGCTGCGGCGTGGGCCGAGGCGAGCATGCCCCTCCGAGCGGCGGCGCTCCGCCTCTCTGCACTCCCGCAGCCGCAGCGGGTAGATGAACCGCGCATCCGGTCCGCCCGGGACCGTCGGATTGACATCGATGAGTCTGCCGCTGAAGAGCTGGCTGGATCGGGCCAACGAGCCTGACTGCGACTTCCCGATTCAGAATCTGCCCTACGGCGCGTTCGGTCGGGGAACGGAGAGACCGCGGTGCGGCGCGGCGATTGGCGACGCGGTCCTCGACCTGGCCGTGCTCGAAGCGGAGCGTCTGCTCGATGCCGGAGGGTCCGCGCCCGTCTTCGGAGGGCCGGTGCTGAACGATTTCATGGCCCTCGGGCCGCGGGCCTGGTCCACCATCCGGGCGCAAGTCACCGAGCTGCTGGCAGTGGGCGGCGACCCGAGACTCGAGCGCGACGCCGCCCTCCGCGACCGCGCGCTCATTCCGCGGCGCGACATCCGGCTCGAGCTGCCGTTCTCGGTCGCCGAGTACACCGACTTCTATGCGTGCCGCCAGCACGCGTTCAACGTCGGATCGATGTTTCGCGGCCCGGACCACGCGCTGCCGCCCAACTGGCTGCACATCCCGATCGGCTACAACGGACGGGCGTCGACTGTCGTGGTGAGCGGGACGAGCGTGCGACGACCGCTCGGTCAGACGAGGCCCCCCGACGCCGACCTCCCGCGCTTCGGGCCGAGCCGTCGTCTCGACATCGAGCTCGAGCTGGGCGCCGTCGTCGGCGCCTCCAATCCCATGGGACAGCCGGTGAGCGTGGCCGAGGCGGACGAGATGATCTTCGGCTACGTGCTCCTCAACGACTGGTCCGCGCGTGACATCCAGGCCTGGGAGTATCAACCGCTGGGTCCCTTCCAGGCCAAGGCGTTCGCCACGTCCATCAGCCCCTGGGTCGTCACCAAGGCGGCGTTGGAGCCGTTTCGGGTGGCGACACCCGACCGCGAACGCCCGTTGCTGCCGTATCTCCACGAGCCGGGCCCGATGCTGTACGACATCGAACTCGAGGTGGACATGCGGCCCGAGGAGGCGAACGCGGCCACGACGATTTCGCGAACCAACTATCGCCACATGTACTACTCGTCGGCCCAGCAACTGGCCCATCACGCGATCGGCGGCTGCAAGATGAACGTGGGCGACCTGCTGGGGACGGGGACGGTCTCGGGCCCCGAAAGGGGACAGTGCGGGTCGCTCCTGGAGCTGACCTGGGGAGGCAAGGACCCGATCGCCCTGGACTCGGGAGACACCCGGAGCTTCGTCGAGGATGGCGATACGATGACCCTGCGCGGGTGGGCCCGGGGTCACGGCCATCGCATCGGCTTCGGTGTCTGTACCGGCAAGGTGCTTCCGGCCCCGACCCGTGTCCCGCAACGAGCGTCGTTGACGGGTCTCTAACCAGCCCAGAGAGGATGTCGCGGTGCCCAGAGCCTTTGCGTCCACGGGCGACCTGACCGAGAAGACGATCACCTTCTCGGAGGTCGCCCGGGATCTCTATACCTACACGACCGAGGGCGACCCGAACACGGGCGTCATCATCGGTGACGACGCCGTGATGGTGATCGACACCCAGGCCACGCCGGTGATGGCGCAACAGGTCATCGACCGTGTGCGCGGGGTGACCGACAAGCCGATCAAGTACGTCACCCTCAGCCACTACCACGCGGTGCGGGTGCTGGGCGCCTCGGCCTACGGGTCGAGCGAGATCATCGCGTCGGAGACCTGTCGCGCGATGATCCGGGAGCGTGGGCAGGAGGACTGGGACAGCGAATACGGGCGCTTCCCACGGCTGTTCCAGGCGGCCGAGTCGGTCCCCGGGCTGACGTGGCCGACGCTCACGTTCCGCGAGCGCATGACGCTCTACCTCGGTCGTCGCCGCGTCGACCTGATGTGGCTCGGACGAGCCCACACGGCGGGCGACATCGTCGCCTGGGTGCCGGATGCGGGCGTCATGTTCAGCGGCGACATCGTCGAGTATCGGTCCGCCTGCTACTGCGGCGACGGTCACTTCGGCGACTGGCCCGCGACGCTGGCGGCGGTCCGGGGCTTCGCGCCGGACGCGCTGATGCCCGGTCGCGGGGACGCCCTCGTGGAGTCGGACAAGGTCAGAGAGGCGTTGGACCTGACCGCCGACTTCCTGACCAGCACCTATCGCCCGGTTGCCCAGGTCGCCTCGCGGGGGGGCAGCCTGAAGGAGGCGTTCGAGGCCTGTCGCGCCGCTTGCGATCCCCGGTTCTCCGACTACGCCATCTACGAGCACTGCCTCCCGTTCAACGTGGCCCGCGCCTATGACGAGGCGCTCGGCATCGACACGCCGCGCATCTGGACGGCCGAGCGGGACCAACGCATGTGGGCCGAGCTGCAGGGCGATGGCTAGCCCTGCCCGTGCCCCACAAACGCTTCGCTGGACTTGGAATGCACGGTGATGTCATCCGTATTCGTCGCGCAGCTCGAAGGCGAAGGCCATGGCCACCAGTTGGGTATAGCCGTACCACATGAGCTGCGCGCCGGGCGGTTGGCGTCGGCGTCCGAGCCACCCGCCAAGGCGAGCGACGAGCTCGACCGCCTCGCCGAGACTGGCCGGTGGCGGCAGTTTGCGCGAGCGGGCGAAGACGGCCAGCACCCGCAGCTCGCCGTCCGAGAACAGGAGTTCACGCGGCAGCTCGGGCACCTCGCGCCCGAGCCGGACCATCAACTGTACCCGCCAACCCACGACCATGTTGATGGCGATGGCGCGTTCGAGCCGCTCCGCCGTGTGGTGCTGCAACTCCTCGACCTTGCAGCCCGACTTCAGGATGCGGAAGTAATCCTCGATGCGCCAGCGCAGGGCGTACCACCGCAGGACCCGCTCGGCGTCGGCGGGGCTCGTCACCCGCAGGGTGGTGAGCACGAACCACTCCAGCGGCTTGACACCGGGCGGCGGATGCTCCTCACGCGCATGCACGACCCACAGCGCGACCGGCGCCGCCCCGGGGCACGGCAGCTCGACCGCCTGGTAGCGCAGCGCCGTGTCGGCGACGCGCGCCGCCCGCGGGTTCTTGGCCGCCTGTTTGCTGGCCTTCACGCGCGCGCTGAGCCGATTCACCTCGATGGTGCAGGTGGCGCGGGCCGGAGAGCTCCGCACCTCCTCGAACAGACGGCGCGAGACCGGGTGTCCATCCGGCGTCGTAGCCTTGCCCAGGACGCGGTCGGCCTTCGCCCGGACCAGCAACTCGACCTGCGGCGCCTGCTCGCGGCGCTCGATGAACAGGTCGAGGAAGTCGGCCTCGCGGTCCATCGTGCAGACCACGCGGGTCTCGGGCAAACGCCGGGCCGCCTGCGCACAGTCGCGCAGACCCTCGATCCACCGGAACGACTTCCGCTTTTCGCGCGGCTTGCGGCCCTTCTCATCGGGGTCCGGGGCCGGGGGCGCGTCGAACCCGGCCCGCAGCACCCCCAACGGGACCCCATCGGCATCGACCGCCAGCGTCGTGTGCAGGTCCAGCCCGCGGGCCGCGGCCCCGGTCTGATTGGCGCCGATCACCCCCAGCCCCTCGGTGTGACCGCGCCCGGTGAAGTTCAGGCGGGTCCCGTCCTGGATGCACAGCACCGTGGGCGCCGAGGCCATCCGTTGCAGCGTGCGCTCGCGATGGGGCGCGAGGATGTTCTCGACCGTCACCGCGCTGTCGGCGGGCTGGTCGATGAGCCGGTAATGTCCCTTGACCAAAGCGCGCACTCCCTGGGTGACCCCGGTGATGGCGCGCATCGGAGACCGCGCCACCTGTTCCGCGCTCTTTACCAAACGCGCACTCAGGCGGGCGTCGCCCAGCGGGGCGCCGCCGAATTCCAGAGCCGCCCAGCACGATGCGTCAAGCCCCTCACCGGGCGCCAACGCCGCCGTGTCCGGCCCGGGCGCCGCGAGCCGTTCGCGCCAAGCCGGCGCCAACTCGTAGACATACACCGCCTTGCGCGTCTCGGGAGCGGCATGCAGCCGGTCCTGCCGCCCACGCCCGCAAGTCTCGCCCACCCGCACCCAGTTCGCCGCACGCCAACTCGTGCCCGCGTGCTCGGTCTCGTCGACGAAGGTCTCCAGCAGCCACGGCCGGTAGCCGTAGAGGCGCTCGAAGTCTCCGCCCACCGCCCGCGCCGCCCCACCCAGCACGTGAGAGGCCAGGTTGCGGCAGACAACGCCGGGACGAATCAGAAACCGGCACAGCCCCACCACCCGGTGCAGGTGGGCGCGCCGGCCCGCGTCGTCCCAGCCGACCCACGTGTCGCGGGCCCGCAGGCGCCGGGCGGAGGCCGCGAACCCGACACCGCCCAGCCAACCGTGCGCAGAGCCGACCAGATAGCGCAGTTGATGGCCGACGAACGGCCCGCCGCCGCGGGGGTGCTCGTGGGCCATCAGTGTATTCCAGACCCGGCGCTGCGCGTCGGTCTCGACCCGAACCAGCGCGAGGTCCCGGAGCTTGCCGACCTCGTCAGGCACATCGCGCGCCGGCGCCACCGGGTGCGAGAGCACCCGCGGCCTGCGCACCTCGGCGCTCCGGGGTCGCGGCCGGGGCAGCGAGATATGGCCCTTCGCCGCCAACTCGCCCAGCGCCTTGCGGCAACTCGCCCGCTGCCGCCGGCCGCGGGCATCGCTCAGATTGAATGCGTCACAGACACGATCGGCGACCCGTCCGAGAGTGCCGACACCTTGCGAGGCTGCCCGGTTCAGCACGTCGTGAAGTCGGCCAAGATCAGCCCGCAGGCGGCGCCCGACCTGATTCTGAACCTCCATGCCCCGCACCGTAGCGCAGTGGTTTCATGAAGTCCAGCGAAAAGTTGTGGGGCACGGGCAGGGCTAGCCCGGCGGCCGACCCCCCGCCGCTCTATCCCTACCGGCGGTCGCCGGACCAGGACGCCGACCCGGTCGCGTTTCACCCGGTCGTGGTGGTCGGCGCGGGTCCGATTGGACTTGCCGCGGCGATCGACCTCGCGCAGCAGGACGTGCCGGTCGTGGTGCTCGACGACAACGACGGGGTGAGCGGCGGCTCCCGCGCCATCTGCTTCGCCAAGCGGCCCCTGGAGATCCTCGACCGGCTGGGGTGCGGCGACCGCTTCGTGGAGAAGGGCGTGACCTGGAGCGTGGGGAAGGTCTTCTTCGACCGCCGGCAGGTCTATGGGTTCGACCTGCTGCCCGAGGCGGGACACAAGCGGCCGGCCTTCATCAACCTGCAGCAGTACTACTGCGAGCGGTATCTCGTCGAGCGGATACGCGCTCTCGAACGTCTCGGCAAGCCGATCGAGCTGCGGGGACGTCATGAGGTCGTCGGTGTCGACCCACGCCCCGACCGGGTGGGCGTGGAGGTCGGCACCCCGGACGGCGCGTATCGTCTCGAGGCCGGCTGGCTCCTCGCCTGCGACGGGGCCGGCTCGCCGGTACGGCGCATGCTCGGCGCCGACTTCGTCGGTCGGGTCTTCGAGGACAACTTCCTCATCGCCGACGTCGTCATGGAGGCGGACTTTCCGACGGAGCGGTGGTTCTGGTTCGACCCGCCGTTCAATCGGGGGCAATCGGCGCTCCTCCACAAGCAG
This sequence comes from Vicinamibacterales bacterium, assembly GCA_965206705.1. Lineage (GTDB taxonomy): Bacteria > Acidobacteriota > Vicinamibacteria > Vicinamibacterales > UBA8438 > JAJEEA01. Next base: position 2,537,719 of record CBDBKJ010000006.1, read on the forward strand.
CCCGACCACGTCTGGCGAATCGACCTCCAGCTCGGCCGGGACATCGACCGCGACGAGCAGCAGAAGCCCGAGAACGTCATCCCCCGGCTCGAGGCGATGCTGGGTCCGGACGTGCGCTTCGAGCTCGAATGGGTGTCGGTCTACACCTTCCAGTGCCGCCGCATGGAGAAGTTCCGGCACGGCCGCGTCATCTTCGCCGGCGATTCGGCCCATCAGTTGTCGCCGTTCGGGGCGCGCGGCGCCAACAGCGGCATCCAGGACACCGACAATCTCTGCTGGAAGCTCAAGCTGGTCATCGAAGGACGCGCACCCGAGCGTCTCCTCGACAGTTACGACCACGAGCGAATCCAGGCCGCCGACGAGAACCTCGTCAACTCGACGCGATCCACCGACTTCATCACCCCCAAGTCAGAGACGAGCCGCGTCTTCCGCGACGCCGTGCTGGACCTGTCCGAGGGTCTGCCGTTCGCCCGACCCCTGGTCAACTCGGGTCGCCTGTCGGTGCCGTGCGTGCATGACGGCTCGCCCCTGAACGGCCCGGACGACCCGGCCCTGCCACGGCGGACGCGTCCCGGCGCGCCGGCGTCGGACGCCCCGCTGGGGGACGGCTGGCTCGTCGACTCGCTCGGCGGCCGCTTTCGGCTCATGGCCATCGACACCCGGGCGCCCGCCCGTCTCGAGGTCGACGGGCTGCCGATCGACGGGCTGCGCCTCGACGCCGCGACGGCCCCCTCGACCGCGTTGCGCGAGCGGTATCTGGGCGACGCGACCTCGGCCGTCTACCTGATTCGTCCGGACCAGCATGTCGCCGCGCGCTGGGCATCGTTCGACGAGGCGTCGGTCTCGCGGGCGCTGCGGGCCGCCGTGGGGCGCCCGGCATGACCAGGCTTCGGACCGGGCCGAACCTCGACGATCCGGATGGCTTCTACGAGGAGCTCCTGTCGCTGCACGAGGGTCGCTCGAAGGACGAGAGCGATGCGATCAACGCCCGTCTGGTGCTGATTCTCGCCAACCACATCGGTGACCGGAAGGTCTTGCGCGAGGCGTTCCGCTTCGCCGGGTCTCCGACGGACCGCGATGGCGAGAGCGGCCCTAGCAGCCCGCGGTGAAACCCCGCGTTGCACCGAGAGCGGCGAGGGCGCCAGCGGGCTGAGAGACGCCCGTGAGCCTGACAAGGCGTGAGGAGGGCGCATATTGGGCATATCGCAACCGCGGACTGCTACGCAGTCCGTCCGAACAACGCAGTCAGGCGGGATGCATCGCCGCTCGAATGCAGCGGGGATTTCACCACGGGCTGCTCAGCGCGATACCTGACCGGGAGAGGACGCAGATGAAGCTCGATCGGATCCATCACGTGGCCTACCGCTGCAAGGACGCCAAGGAAACCGTCGACTGGTACAGGAAGAACCTCAACATGGACTTCGTGCTGGCGATCGCCGAGGACCGCGTCCCCTCCACGCACGAACCCGACCCCTACATCCACGTCTTCCTCGACGCCGGGCAGGGCAACGTGCTCGCCTTCTTCGAGCTTCCCACGAGACCCGAGATGGGGCGCGATCCCAACACCCCGGAGTGGGTCCAGCACATCGCCTTCAAGGTGAGCGACCGCGAGACCCTGCTCGCATTCAGGGCGCAGCTCGAGGCCAACGGCGTCGACGTGCTCGGGGTGACCGACCACGCCATCTTTCACTCCATCTACTTCTTCGACCCCAGCGGACACCGCATCGAGCTCGCGTGTCCCGACCCGGGGGAGGAGGCCAAGCTGGCCAGGCTGGATGCGGTGAAGTGGGATATTCTGCGCGAGTGGTCCGAGACCAAACGCGCGCCGAAGCACGCGGCCTGGCTCCACGAGAAGGAGCTCGACAAGTGAGCCGGCGCACCGGCCGCGGGCGGGTGGTCCTGCTGCTGGCGCTCGCGGCCTTCCAGGCTGTCGCCGCCGTGGCCGGCGCCCAGACCGAGCTGGTGATGTCGTCGTGGCTCCCGCCGCGGCACCCGATCGTCGTCAACGCGTTCCTGCCCTGGATCGAGCAGATCGAGGAGGTGACCGAGGGCCGGGTGACGGTGCGTCTGCTGGCCAGGCCGCTGGGCTCGCCGCCGTCGCACTTCTACATGGCGGTCGACGGCATCGCCGATCTCACCTACGGTCTTCACTCGTTCACCAGGGACAACCGGTTTCCGCGGTCGCGGTTTGCCCAGTTCTCGTTCATCGGCGACGATGCGGCGGCGGGGTCGAGGGCGTTCTGGCGGGTGTATTCCGAGAGGCTCGACGCCCAGGCGGAGCACGAGGGCGTCAAGCTGCTGGGCCTCTTCGTCCACGGTCCCGGCATCCTCTACAACAACGTCCGACGCATCGAGCGCCCCGCGGACCTCGCGGGACTGAAGATCCGCACCCCCGGCGGCTATGTCGCCGATCTCATGGACGGGCTCGGCGCGACGACCCTGTTCCTGGACAGCGGCGACGTCTACCAGAAGCTCTCGCGCGGCGTCATCGACGGCCTCACCATGACCTACGAGGCGTCGACGGCCTTTCGTCTGACCCCCCACCTCGAGTACGCCATGCGGGTGCCGGGGGGCATCTACAACACGACCTGGTACGTGGTCGTCAACGACGCCGCGTGGCGGGAGATCTCGGTGCAGGACCGGGCCGCGATCGAAGCCATCTCGGGCGAGGCGCTGGCCGAGCTGGTGGGTCGCGCGTGGAACGACGCCGACACGCGGGCGATCGAGGCGATCCGCGCGGCGGGCATCGACATCTACGACGCGCCGCCCCCCATGCTCGACGCCATCCGATCGTTGGCGGGGGAGCTCGAGGCCCGGTGGACGGAGAGTGTGGCGGCGCAGGGCTTCGACGGCCTCGCCGCCCTCGATGCCCTGCGCCGGGACACGGGCATGGGCAGGTAGCGCGGTGCCTTTCTCCCGGCCCTCGCTGTTTCGCGCGCTGGATCTCGGGCTCGGCGGGTGCTGCGCGCTCCTGCTGATGGGCTTGGTGGCCCTCACCGTCGCCGACGTCATCGGCCGGTATGTCCTCACCGCCCCCCTGCCGGGCGCCTTCGAGCTCACCGAGCTGATGCTGGGGGCGCTCGTCTTCGCGGCTTTGCCGCTCGCGACGATGAGTGGAGAGCACGTCGCCGTCGACGCGCTCTTCGACGCCTCGCCGCCTCGCCTCCGGACCGCGCTGGTCCGGCTCGGCGGCGGCGCGACGGCGGTCGCGCTGTGGGTGATCGCGTGGCGGCTCGTGGTCTACAGCACGCGGCTCGCCAATGACGAGGCGGTGACCGATGCGCTCCTCGTGCCGCTCGCGCCGCTCGGTTGGTTCGCGGCCGGCATGGCGGCGCTCAGCGGCCTGCTGGCCGTCGCCAGGCTCGTGACGCCGTCGGCACGGAGCGCCTCGTGAGCGCATCGCTGCTCGGATTCGCGGCGCTGCTCACGCTGGTCTTCCTGCGGGTGCCGATCGCGTTCGCGATGGCCGCCGTCGGCGCGGTCGGCTTCGCGATGCTCCGCAGCTGGCCCGCGGCCTGGGCGATGGTCGGGAACGTCGCCTTCGAGACCGGCCTCTCCTACTCGCTGTCGGTCGTGCCGTTGTTCATCCTGATGGGCAACCTCCTGACCATCTCGGGCGCGAGCCACGGTCTGTATGCCGCCGCCAACGCCTTGCTCGGGCGGGTGCGCGGCGGACTCGCCATGGCCTCGGTGGTCGCCTGCGGCGGGTTCAGCGCGGTCTGCGGCTCGTCGCTCGCCACCGCCGCCACGATGTCGAAGGTCGCGATGCCCTCCATGCGACGCTACGGCTACGCGGACAGCCTGGCCACGGGCTCGATCGCCGCGGGGGGCACGCTGGGCATCCTGATTCCGCCGAGCGTCATCCTGATCGTCTACGGACTGCTGACCGAGACGGACATCGGCCGGCTCTTCATCGCGGGCGTGGTGCCGGGGCTCCTGGGTGTCGTCTTCTACGTCCTGACGGTGGCGGTGGTCGTTCGCCTCAATCCCGCCGCCGCACCACGCTCCGAGCATCGCGAACCGTTCTCGAACCGCGAGCGCTTCGGGGTCGTGGCGGTGGCCGGACTGTTCGTCCTGATCATGACCGGCATCTACGGCGGCTTCTTCACGCCCACCGAAGCGGCGGGGGTCGGCGCGGGCGCCGCCCTGTGCATCACGGCGCTGGCCGGCGGGGTGACAGCCTCTCGGCTGTTCGACGCGTGCGTCGAGACCGCACGGACGACGGCGATGATCTTCGCGATCCTGATCGGCGCGGAGATCTTCTCCAACTTCATCAACTTCGCCGGACTGCCGGAGGCCCTGGCCGCGTGGATCGGGTCTCTCGGGGTGAACGCGTACGTCGTGATGGCCGGCATCGTCCTCATCTATCTGGCGCTCGGCTGCGTGCTCGAGAGCCTGTCGATGATCCTGCTGACCGTCCCCGTCTTCGCCCCGCTGATGTACGAGCTCGACTTCGCCTCAACGGCCCTGGCGACACCCGACGCGGCCCTGATCTGGTTCGGGATCGTGGTCGTGGTCGCGACCGAGATCAGCCTCATCACCCCGCCGGTCGGCCTCAACGTGTTCGTCCTTCGCAACGTCCTGCCGGACGTGCCCCTGAACACGATCTTCCGCGGGGTCGTGCCCTTCTGGATCGCCGATATCCTGCGCCTGCTGCTGCTGATCGCGGTCCCGACCCTGTCGCTCTGGCTGGTCGGGCTGATGTGAGCGAGCCCGGTGTGGGCGAAAGCAGTCGACGACCGTAGTGGACATCGGCGCAAGTGCCGGCATCACCGACCCAGCGCGGCGCACCGTCGCCGAGTGCGCGCTTGACCACTGCTGCAACCCTTGGGTAGCTTGGTCCGATCGGACGTCGATTCGACAGAGACTTCGCCATGCTCCAGCGGCTTCGCGCGGCCCCGTCAAGCCTTGCCCGGCCGGGTGAGCCGGCCACCCGATGAGTTCCCTGGCCGACGTCTTCCGCGTGTTGAACCGGATGCGCGACGAGGGAATCGTGGCGGAGTACGCCGTCGGCGGCGCGACCGCCGTCCTCTTCTACGCCGAGCCGACCCGCACCTATGATCTGGATGTGTTCGTCACCCTCGAAGCGGTCGGCAAGGACTCGCGCGCGCCCTTGTCGCGCGTTTACGAGTGGGCACGAGAGCAAGGGTTCGGCCTGCAGGCCGAGCACCTGCTGATCGCAGGAGTTCCCGTACAGCTCCTGCCCGCCTACAATGCCCTCGTGGAAGCCGCGCTCGCGACCGCACGGTCGCACGACTACGCTGGCGTCCCGGTCCGCGGCGTAGACCCCGAGCACCTGGTTGCCCTGGCCTTGCAAGCCGGAGGCGCGCGGCGGCGCGAGAGGGCCTGGCAACTCCTGGAGGCGGGCGCCGTGGACCGGGAGCGGCTGCGACGGATCCTGACCACCCACGCCATCGCGGCAGAGCTCCCGGACGATGCCTGATCGCATGCCGGAGAAGGTGAAGGACCTCCTGGAACGAAAGCGGGCCTGGCACCGGGCACAGGCCGCGGCGCCGTTGCAGGAGAAGGTGCGCGTCCTCCTGGAGCTGCAACGGCAGGATCTGCCGCTCATCGCCCGCCGGCGTCCGCTCCGGCCTTGGGAGCGGCCGTGGGACGTGACGCCGTAGGGCGATCCTGGATTGACACGGCGCGACGCTCACGCGTCTCGGCCAGGTCCTGGCGCCGGGCGGGGCGACGGGGTCAGAAGGCGATCTCGAGGAGGTCTCGCCCGACGATGACCTCGCCCGCGAAGTGGGGGCGGACGGCTTCCAGCCAGAGCTCCGGTCGATCGAACTCGGGAAGGCCGGACGGCACGAAATGCGTGAGCACGAGCCGCTCGACGCCGGCCCGCGCCGCGACCCGCCCCACGTCCGCGGGCGTCGTGTGGGCCTCGATGATGTGGCGCAGCAGCGCCTCGTTGCCCGGGTCGAGGCGTTCCACGATGGCGGCGGCGCCGTCGATGCTGACGACCTCGTGCACCAGGATGTCGGCCCCCGTCGCGAGCTCGACGAGCGCATCGCTCATCGTCGTGTCGCCCGAGAACACGACGGAGCCGCGGGACGTATCGAGACGGTAGGCGTAGGCGGGCGCGGCCGCCCCGTGCGGGACCTCGGCGGCCGTCACGACGACGTTCTCATCCCGGTAGACGGACCCGTCACCGCCGATGTCGCGGGCCTCGATCAGCTCTCCCAGCACCGGCCGATTCTCGTCCTCGACGCGAAGCCGGATGTCCCAGTCCATGTACTCGAGATACGACCGGGTGATCTGCTCCAGCGGGGGCGGACCGTAGGTGCGCACCGGTCGCCGCAAGCCGCTGGCCCAGGCCCGGAGCAACAGCGTGCCGTAGTCGGCGTTGTGGTCGGAGTGGTGATGGGTGATGAAAACGGCTCGGAGGGCGACGACGGGCAGGCCGGCGAGGGCCATCTGCCTCGCGACGCCGTCACCGGCATCCACGACGTAGACGGCTCCGTCCACCACGACCGCATTCGCCGGCTGGGCGCGAGACGCCTTGACCGCCGGTCCGCCACCGGTCCCGAGCAGGACGAGCCGGTGTGGGCGCTCCTGACCCGGGAGAGAGGACGCGATCAACAGAGCCGCAATGCCGACCGCGATCGCAAGACAGCGGGAGATGAGACGGCTGCCCACGAGACCTCCTTTGGATACCCGCGAGAGAATACTGCGCGTGGCAGCGATATTGTCGCGCGGGGAGGCGTACCGATGAGCACCACGCCGCAGACTCTGACCTTGGCCGGCGAGGACTACCTCGTGATCCGCCGCGACGAATACGAGCAGTTGCGCGCAGCCGCGGATGAAGACGCTACCGATGTCGCCATCATCCAGCGCGTTCTCGATGACCCCGACCAGACCTGGGCACCCGCCGACCTCGTACGGCGCATTGCCGAAGGGAAACATCCCGTGCGCGTCTGGCGTACGCACCGGGGCATGACGGCGCGCGCGCTGGCCACCGCAGCGGGAATCCCGAGTTCCTATGTCTCGGCCATCGAGCGCGGGGTAAAACCCGGGTCGGTGAAGGCGCTCAAGAGTCTCGCCACAGCCCTCGACGTGGCGTTGGACGATCTCGCGTGACTGTCACACGCCTCGTGGGTGTTCCCGCGACTGGCCGTCGTCTCTCGTCTCAGTTGCGAGCCGGAGGGAGCGCGAACACGTAGAGCGCGCTGCCCGCCCGCCGGAAGCGGTCGCCCGCGTCCGGCTCGGCATCCGGCGTGACCTGCACGCTCCCCGGGCGCTGGCTGCCGATGATGGCGACGTACTGCCGGCCGTCCGGCCCGATGTAGGTGATGGGCGAGTTCCGGAAGTTGCTCCCGGTCCGGAACGTCCAGACGATGTCCCCGGTCCGGGCGTCGAACGCCCGCACCACGCCCTCGTTGGGGCCGCCCTGGAAGAGCAGGTCCCCGCCGGTGGCCATGACCGGCGCGTTGTTGGCGGTCGTCCACTGAACCCGCCAGACCGTCTCGCCCGCCACCGGATCGTTGGCCTGCAGCTCGTTGACGACCTCCGCATTGGGCGGGTCCGGGGCGTTGCCGCCGCGTTCACGGAGCGTGTAGTCGTTCCCGGGCACGTACTCGCCCTCGACCATTCTCAGGCGATCGCAGCTGTTCGAGGTCGGGGTGTACACGAGTCCGGTGCGCGGGGAGAACGCGTCGTTCTGCCAGTTCCGGGCGGCGATGCCGGGGCACCAGCCGATGGCGACGTTCTCGGCGTCCGGCAGGTACTGCTGTCGGTCCTCGACGTCGGTGAACATCATCTTCGTCATGTCGTAGCGCGGACGGCCGGTTTCCATGTTGATGCCGTCGAAGATGTCGTTGTAGACGAACATCCAGGGCTCGATGAGCATCTCGCCCGTCGCGCGATCGAACACGTAGAAGTAGCCGTTCCTCGCCGGGCGGACCAGCGCCTTGCGCGTCTCGCCGTCGATCTCGAGGTCGACGAGGAGGTTCACGTTGGGCTCGTCGAGGTCCCACTGATCCTGAGGGGTCATGTTGTAGGCCCAGATCAGGTCTCCCGAGTCGGCGTCGCGGGCCAGGATCGACGCGCAGTAGTTGTTCCGGTAGCCGGTCAGGCCCCCGTCCTCGTCCAGCTCGACCACGCCCCACTCCCGGCGGTAGTCCGGATTCCAGGGGGCGCAGTTGCTCGTGCCGTAGTAGAAGAGGTTGAGCTCGGCGTCGTACGTGAACCAGCCCCAGACGGCGCCGCCGCCGCGCCGCCACGAGTCGCCGGACCAGGTGTCGAGGGCCGGGTTGGGAATGCGATCGTCCGGATAGAAGGGGGCGAAGCGAGACCCGATGCCGACCTCGTTGTTCGGCCCCATGCTGTAGTACCGCCACCTGAACCGGCCGTCGTCGATGTTGTAGGCGGTGACGTGACCGCGGACGCCGCGCTCGCCGCCGGCCACGCCGACGATGACCTTGTCGCCGACCACCAGCGGCATGCCGGGGACCGTTTCCCCATTCGCGACGGTCGCGTTCTCGGCCTGCCAGATCTGCTCTCCGGTCTCCGCGTCGAGCGCGAACACCTGTCCGTCGAGGGTGGCGAAGTAGATCCGGCCGTCGGCATAGCCGAGGCCGCGGGTCTGCGCGCCGCAGCAGGCGCTCCTCCGTGTCAGCTCCGAGTCGGGGATCTCGGGCCGGAACTCCCACTTGATGAAGCCGTCCCGGGCGAGGTCGAGCGCATAGACGTAGTTCGGCTCCGGGGTGACGATGTACATCGTGTCGCCGATCACGAGCGGCGAGGCTTCGTACGAATCGTGGACGCCGAGCTGCATCGTCCACGCCATCGTGAGCTGCCCGACGTTGTCGACGTCGATCTGATCCAGCGGGCTGTAGTTCCAGCCGGCATAGTTGGCATTCGGCATGACCCATTGCGACGGGTCGCCCGCCGAGCCGTCCTGGGCCGCCGCGGGCTCCGGTACGCCGAGAACGCAGAGCAGCGACACGAACGGAATCCACATCCATCCGCGCCGGTTGGTCGACAGGCTCATGCCACACTCCTTGGCTCGGGGCACGCGCCCCAGGTTCCGCGCCATCGATCGCCGACGTCCACCGGCGACTTGCGGAGCACCGGAGCTCCATCCGCCCGGTGACCGCCGACACCCGCCCAGTAGGGGTAACCCGGAAGCTTGGTGTTCCGGGCTTCCACTCCGGTAGCGGCGCCCATCCATCACAATCGCAGCCCGAGGCTACGCAAGTCGTCTGTAGCAGCCGGCAGTATACCGCAGGGCCCGCACCCCTCGCCGAGGACGGGTTGCGGGCGGAGACATCGTCTACGGGGTCGCGGGGACTTGGTCGCCGGGGCAGGTGTGCCCGGGCGTCGCACACCGCAGCCATCGCTCGGCATTCTCCCCGCCGCGGGATAGAATCGCCTCGTTCGTCCTGTGGAGGTAAACGATGCCGAGTACGGCCACGCCGACAGTCCGAGCATCCCTGGCCGCTGCGGGCCTGCTTGGCGCCGTCCTTCTCGCGGCGACACCCGCCCCCGCGCAACGGGGCGCGGCCGGTGGCGATTGGCGCAGCTACGCCGGCGAGGCGGGCGGCACGAAGTACTCGCCGCTCGACCAGATCCACGCCGGCAACGTGCAGGATCTCCGAATCGCCTGGCGGTGGCGCTCGGTCGACCACGAGCTGGCCGACGCCGATCCCGACCTGCAGTTCAACCCGATGCTGCTGGCCACACCGCTGATGGTCGGGGGACGGCTCTTCATGAGCACCAACCTGGGCCAGGCGGCCGCCATCGACCCTGCCTCGGGCGAAACGACGTGGGTCTACCGGGCGCTCGACGACGGCGCCGGGCGGCCGCGTGGCGGTCCTACCCGCGCCGTCGGTTACTGGCACGACCCGGAGCGCGACGACGAGCGGGTCTTCGTCGTGAGCGGCGAGCAGCTCGTGGCGCTCGACGCAAGGACCGGCGACCCGCTGCGGGAGTTCGGGACCGGCGGCAGGGTCGACCTCGCCGCCGGCGTCCCCCACCTCGAGGAGTACCGCTGGACGGCGGCGCCCCTCGTCTGCCGCGACACCATCATCGTCGGCATCTTCACCATCGACCAGTTCGACCGCCGCGACCAGGCGCCCGGCTACATCCGCGGCTACGACGCCGTCACCGGACGGCTGAAGTGGCGGTTCAACACCATCCCGCAGCCGGGCGAGTTCGGGCACGAGACGTGGGAGGACGGATCCTGGGAGCACACGGGCGCCAGCAACGTCTGGACGGTCGCCAGCGCCGACGAGGAGCTGGGCTACGCCTACCTGCCGACCGCCACGCCGACCCACAACTGGTACGGGGGACACCGTCCGGGCGACAACCTGTTCGCAGAGACGCTGCTCTGCCTGGAGTGCGAGACGGGACGCCGCGTGTGGCACCACCAGTTGATCCACCACGGCGTCTGGGACTACGACACCGCGTCGACCCCGATCCTGGCCGACATCACGGTCGGCGGCCGGCCGATCAAGGCGGTCGTGCAGGTGACCAAGCAGGCGTTCGCCTACGTCTTCGACCGGGTGACGGGCGAGCCGGTGTGGCCCATCGAGGAGCGGCCCGTGCCGCAGTCCGACGTCCCCGGCGAGCGGACGTCGCCGACCCAGCCTTTCCCGACCCGGCCCGCGCCGTTCGACCGGCAGGGCATCACTGTCGACGACTTGATCGACTTCACCCCGGAGCTTCGGGCGGAAGCGATCGAGATCTTCAACCGCTATCGCTCGGGGCCGATCTTCACGCCCCCGTCGCTGCGTGACGAGTCGCCGGGCGGCACGCTCGGCACCCTCCAGCTCCCCGGCTGGGTCGGCGGCGCCAATTGGAACGGGGCCGCCTACGACCCGGAAACGCAAATGCTCTACGTGCCGTCGATCACGGCGCCCATCCAGATCTGGCTGCGCGAGGCCCCGGAAGACTCGCCGTTCCGGTACCTGCAGGGACCGCCCAGCGTGTGGATCGACGGGCCGCAGGGGCTACCGCTGGTCAAGCCGCCGTGGGGACGGATTACGGCGATCGACCTCAACACCGGGGAGCACGTCTGGATGGTGCCGAACGGACCGGGTCCGCGCGACCACATTGCGCTGCAGGACCTCGCGCTCCCGTGGCTCGGAGCTCCCGGGCGGGCGGCGCCGCTGCTCACGAAGACGCTCCTCTTCCTGGGCGACGGCTCGCGGTCGATGCAGGTCATCCCGCCCCTCGGGGGCGGGCGGATGTTTCGTGCCTACGACAAGGCGACCGGCCGCGTGCTGTGGCAAACCGAGCTTCCCGCCGGTGCCTCCGGCGCGCCGATGACCTACATGCACGACGGCACGCAGTACGTGGTGGTCGCGGTCAGCGCGCGCGATCACGACGGCGAGCTCATCGCCTTCGCCGTGCAGTGACCCCAGGAGAGCCCATGTCTTCGAACGCGCACATGGTACGGCGTGAATTCGTTCGCACGGCGCTCGGCATGCTTGCGGCTGCGCCTTTCGCTGCGCGTTCCTTCGCACAGGACGCTGCCGGGCTCGAGGAGCGAATCGAATTCAGACGCCTCGTCGCCGCCAACCGCATCCTCGCGCACGAGGAGGTCGTCGATGCCTTCGGCCACGTCAGCGTGCGCGATCCCGAGAACCCGAGACGCTACGTCATGGCCCGGTCGCGCAGCCCGGAGCTCGTCGAGTACGCCGACCTGATTCGGTTCGAGCAGGATGGCCGCTCGCTCGATCGCGGCAATCGCACACCCTACGGCGAACGCATGATTCATGGCGCGATCTACGAAGCGCGCAGCGATGTCAACGCCGTCGTGCACAATCACGCCCTTCCGCTGCTCCCCTTCGGCATCACGGGTCGCGCTCTCGCGCCCATGGTGCACACGGCGTCCGTCATCGGGTCCGAAGTGCCGATCTGGGACATCGCCGCCCGGTTCGACGAGACGGACATGCTGGTGCGTTCGATGGAGCAGGGGCGCGATCTCGCGGCCACGCTCGGCAGCAACTCCTGCGTGCTCATGCGTGGGCATGGCGCCGTGGTCGCCGCGAGTTCGCTCAAGGCGGCCGTGATGACCGCCATCTATCTCAAGATCAACGCCGAGGTGCAGCTGCAGGCGATGGCGATCGGGACGCCGCGAGGTTTGTCGGAACGCGAGGTCGATCTCTCACGCGCGACGCAGTTCTCGCCGCTCGCCCTCGACCGCGCCTGGGAGTATTTCTGCGTGCGCGCCGGCGTCGATCCGATCTAGCCGCTCCCGGCGCCTTCGGGGTCTCCCGCCAACTAGGCGGAAGCCGGCCGATGCGCCCGGAGGAAGGACCGTATCTGGCGCACCGCCAGTGGAATCCGTTCCGTGGGCTGCTTCCACGGGAACATGCTCACTTCGGACTGCGGCGCGAGCATCGCAGCCTCCATGGCGACTTCGTACGGATGGGCCGGGACATCGTCCGGCAGGATGAGGATCGGCGTCTGCAGCTGGCGCACGAAGTCTCGTGTCACGGTGAAGACGAAGTCCGCATTGGTGAGGTACATCCTGGTCAGGAACCTGTCGACCATGTCCATCGTGATCTCGGGCCGGCGCGCGACCAGATCGGGCCCCCAACCCGTCATGTTGTTGTCGTGGAACAGACTGGGATGCTCCGCACTCCACCCGCTGGGCTGCGCCAGCACCGCCCCGACGACACGAGTGGGGGCCCGCCGCAGCAGGTTCCAGATGAAAGGGCCGCCGATGCAGAAGCCGAGCACCATGAACTTGTCGATGCCCAGGTGATCCATCAAGCCGAGATGGTCATCGGTATGCGCATCCCATGGCCGATCGATCTCGAGCGGGCCGGAAGACTGGCCGCGGTTGGAGTTGCGCAGGTCCGCCGCGATGCAGCGGTGCTCTCCCTCGAACTCCTCCATCGGATTGAAAGGATGAGTGGCCAGACCGGCGATCGTCGAGTTCAGTCCCCCGCCGGCGATGACGAGCAGCGGGAAGCCGGAGCCGACCTCCTCGTAGCGGATGCGAACGGGACCGTTCTCGTAGAAGGACATGCCCGCGCCGTCCTGGCCGGTCTGCTGTGCAAGCACCCGCGTGGCGGCGAGAACCGTCGCCGTCGCGCCCGTCTTGAGTATCGTGCGTCTGGTCGGATCCACCATCGTGTCCCCCTCGCCGCCGCTCTCCCTGGTTCGGTCATGCCGAGCCGGATCGTCCGCGTCGCGGCGGCTGCAACGCTATCACCCCGCGGTGGCATCGGCAACCGCGAAGACCCGTGTGGCCGCGCGATGAGAGACTCGCCACCGTATGGCTGTCGGTCGATGACGGCAGGCTGTATCATTGCGGCGGGAGGTGCGCGATGCAGTTCCGACGCATTTTGTTGACGGTCGTGGTCGGGATCGGGCTGAGCGAGTGTCAGATCGCCGGCCAGCCACTGGAATCCGCGTCGCCGGCGCCCGCGCATTCGCGCGTCACCCGGCTCGACATCACGAGCCGCGAGCCCGCTTTCGGCGGCCGGTCGTTCGGCGCCGTGGGCGCGTACGAGATTCTGCTCGGCACGGCCACCGCCGTCGCCGATCCGGGCGCCCCGCTCAACGCCGGGATCGTGGATCTGGAGAACGCCCCGCGCAATGCCGACGGGCTGGTCGAATACACCTTCGAGGTCGACATTCTCAAGCCGGTCGACATCGCCAGGGGCAATGGCGTCCTGGTGTACGAGATCAACAACCGCGGCCGCAACATCGTCTTCGGCTACTTCCACGAGGCGGGGCTGGGTTACGCGGCCGGGAACGCCGGCAACGCATTCCTCATGGACCAGGGCTACACGTACGTATCGAGCGGCTGGTTGCACGGCGCGCCGGGCGCCGGCAGCCCGCGCCCGGTGCTGGCAACTCTGCCGCTCGCCATGGACGACGGCCGGGCGATTACCGGCACCTCGATGGAGGAGTGGCAAAACCCGGACAGCGCCGCTTTCGGGCGGTTGACGTATCCCGCGATGACGCTCGACCAGACCGCCGCGACGCTCACGCATCGCCAGCTCCAGGACGATCCGCGCCAGACCGTTCCGGCCGGCGAGTGGCACTACGTCGACGACATGACGGTCGCCGTCGCGCCCTCCGCGGGAACCGACGCGGGGACCATCTACGAGTTCGTGTACGAGGCCCGGAATCCAATCGTTCACGGGGTGGGTTTCAGCGCCATGCGCGATTTCGTGTCGTTCGCTCGCTACCGTCCCGCCGACGATCGAGGCATCCCGAACCCGCTCTTTGTGGACGGTGCTCCGGTGCTCGACCACGCGGTGGCCGTCGGTTCATCGCAGAGCGGCCGGATGGCCAGGGACTTCGTCTACCAGGGTTTCAACGAGGATCCGGCGGGGCGGCGCGTCTTCGACGGCATGACGCCGTACGTCGGCGGCGCCCGCCGCACCTTCGTCAACGCCCGTTTCGCGCAGACCGGTCGCTACACGCGCCAGCACGAAGATCACAACTACCCGATGGACGAGTTCCCGTTCACGTTCGCAACGACGACCGACCCGCTGACGGGCAGGACCGACGGGTTGCTGGCCGCCTGCGCGGCCTCGAGCACCTGTCCGAACATCATCCAGGTGGACGCCGAATCGGAGTACTACGGCGCCCATGCTTCGCTCATCCTCACCGACACGAGCGGCCAGGCGGTGGAGCTGCCGCCGAACGTGCGCTACTGGATGCTCGCGACCGCACATTCGCAGGGCAGCGCCGGATGCCGCGACCCCGGCAACCCGGTGCAGCCGTGGCCGTACTACCGGGCGTCGTTCGACGCGATGGTGCAGTGGGTGCGAAACGGCGTCGAGCCGCCGGCGACCCGCGCGCCATCCGCGGCCGACGGCACGGCGGTGACGGTCGAAAGGCAGGGCGAGCAGTATCCGACCATCCCGGACCGTCCGTACAACCCCGCCATCAGCGAGCTCGGCGTGCGTGACTTCTCGGTCTGGCCGCCGAAGGAGAGCGAAGAGCGGTACCCGTTGTTCGTGCCGAGCCTGGACGCCGACGGCAACCTCGTGGCGGGGGTGATCGTTCCGGAGGCCGCGGCCCCGCTCTCGACGATGGGCAAGGCCGTTCGCGCGGCAGGCTTCGCCGAAGGCGACCTGTGCGGCGTGAACGGCTCCACGATTCCGTTTCCGCGGACGAAGAACGAGCGGATGGCGCTGGGCGATTCGCGGCTCTCCCTGGAAGAGCGCTATCCCGGCGGCGAGGCGGAGTACGTGACGCGCTACGGTGAAGCGGCGGACGCGCTGGTCGCCGAGCGGTATCTGCTGCCCGCCGACGCCGAGACGCTCAAGGAGTCGGCCGCCGCCGCGTGGAGGGCGGCCACCGCTGCGCCTTGACGTGCCGCCCTCTTCGCGCCGTCTCCACGGCGCTGCCCCGGGAGACGCTGAACGAGATCGTGGAGTGGGTCGAGTCGCACCACGGCGTCAGGATGAAGGTGGATCCGGAGCGGCAGCTGATCGAGATGCCGGGACGCGACCCGATCCCGTTCGACACCGACCCCCGAGTGCGGAACAAGCTGCTGAACGGCTTGCACGACCTCGATGAGATCGAGCCTCACCTCCCGGCGGCCCGGACCCTGCGGGAACGCGACGAGCAGGAGCGCCCCTGGATCTACCGGTCGGGCGACCCACAGCCCTGAGGCGCTCGACTACCGTGCTGCAGCCCACGCCCCATTTCGTGCGGCACACCGGTATCGCGGCGCCCTTCCGGCAGCCGGATCTCGAGAGCGAGCTCATCGCCCCGGTCGGGGCGGATCTCGAGGACCTGCACGCCGTACACCTGAACCCGGGCAACGTACATCTCGAGGGCCACCCCCACGACGGCTCCTGGACCGGCCAGGCCAGCAGGAATTGTCCCTCTCGTTGTTGAACTTTGCGAGTGACGGACTCCCTGTTTCCGCTACGAAGCCGTCTATTCTACGCCACGTCAGCAACCGCGCCGTCAGCAACCGCGCCGTCCGGCGGGGCCAGCGCGTCCAGCGCGCCGACCAGGTACCGCAGGTCGCGGTAGCCCCGCACCCGCCGGAAGCGCGGTTCCGCCTCCACCAGCGCACTCGCCACCCAGCGTTGGATCATCTGGCCGCCGCGCCACCGCTTGACCCGCCGCGTGTAGCCCTCAACGCTGCCCATCAGGTTCTCGATGATGTTCGTTGTGCGGAGAGTACGTTCAAGCGCCCCCGTCAGACCGAGCCGCTGCACCGTCAGCGTCTCATTGAGACCCTCCCGGATGGACGCCGCCGCGCCGGGGTCGCGCTCCAGGGACCCCGCCAACCGCTTCAGCACTCGCGCCGCGCGGTCCGCTGAATCGAGGTCTCAGGCATCTCGCAACGCCTTGCCGACCGAGGCGTGAAGCCGTTCGGGCAGATGGCCGAGCACGTTGCGAAGCTTGTGCAGTTGGCAACGTTGCACCACGCCGCGAGAACCGAAGACATCGCTGACGGCCCGGCGCAGCCCCGGCGCCCCGTCGATGACGAACAGCAACGTCCGGTCGGTCGGCGCGCCGCGCGTCACCAAGTCACTCAGCAGACCCGTGGCCACCGCCGCCGTCTCGGTCGCGCCTTCGCGCACACCCAGCACGTGTTTGCGACCCTGCGTGTCGATCCCCAACGCGACCACCAGGCAGTGGTCCCGGAAGACCTTGCCGTCGATGCAGATTACCCGCAGGTCCAGCTCGCCCAACGGCCGGCTGAGAAACGCCCGCAGCCGCGTTGCCGACAGCGCCACGAACCGCCGAGACACCGCGCTGCTCGACGTCCCCCGCTCCGTCACCGCGGCCGGGGCCGGGTCCAACGTGCCCGCATACCGTCGCGTCGACACCCCGGCGGCGACCGCGACCAGCGTGTGCTCGTCCAGCGGGTCGGTGGCCGCCGCCCATTGGAAGCTCGGCAGGGGCACCTCGCCGGCGCCGCGCCGAACCCGCAGCCGCGGCACGGCCACTTGGCGCCCGCCAAGCGTCACCTGACTGGCCACGCTCCCGCCGCGCCACGCGGACCGCTCGACCTGATGGCGCCCCTTCGGGCCGCACAGGTCTTCTCGGTCCCCCTCCATCATCGCCTCCAGGACCTGCATCCCCGTCCTGATGCACAAGCCATGGAACGCTTCCCAGACACCGTTCAGCACGCCGAGCACCGGCAGCGGCACCTGAATCGTGACGGCCCGCGAGCTTGAGGGTTGGCTGGATTGCTTCCGCCTGTCATGCTTTGCCATGGGTGGCTCTCCTCCTGTTGTTTGCACCCCTGTCCTACCACAGACAGGGGCGAGGAGTCGCCACCCGCTTCACCTCAGTTCAACAGCCTCCGGGACATCCCCGGTCGCGGCGTAACCGCGGACGTAGATGATCGGGTAGTAGGGGGGCGTGATGGGGCGGGGCTTCGCGGGCATGGCCATTCTCCTCTCTCTCCGGTGGTAGGGCTTCTCGCCCGTCCAGTCTAGGGGTCTAGGGGGACCATTCTGCCCGGGCTTGCCGTCGAGGACGCCGCCCAATCGTCCATGAACCGCCGCCGACGTTCGAACAGGTCCGAGCGCGCATACGCCGCCTCGACCTTAGTTCTGGACCGCGTGCGCCAGCGCAGGTTCGATGACTTCGCGCGGGTGGCTCCGTCTCCTCCGTCGCCCAGTCCCGGACGACGAGCGGAACCCGTGCGCCACGGCCGCGATCCGATGGTAAAGGCGCCGCGCGACGGCGATTGCGAGTTCGGCCCGCTCCATGCGTGCACGATGGAAGGGCCTGCCCGTCTCCCCGACGGGAGCGCCCTTGCTACCTCGGAACCCCGGAGGCGCTACCCTACTCCGGCAACGCAAACACGAACAGGTTGTTCCCCGCGCTCGGGCGCAACTCCGGCGTCAACCCCGTGAAGTGCGACGACGTCCCCCCCGAACCCGTGCTCACCGCCACGAACTGCTGCCCGTCGACGGCGTAGGTGATCGGGAAGCCCGTGACCGCGGACCCGAGGTTGATCTCCCACAGGATCTCCCCCGTCTCGTGGTCGAAGGCCCGGAACCGGCCGTTGACGTCGCCGCCGAAAACGAGCCCGCCGCCGGTCGCCACGAGCGACATCGTCGCCGCGCGCTGCTCGTGGAGCCACATCGTGGCTCCGGTCTCGGCCGAGATCGCCCGCACCGTGCCCGCGTTCTCCGTGTCGGGGGCGAGCTGGTGGCGGTAGGCGATGGCGTACAGCTCGGAGCGGCTCTCGTTGCGGTCGGCGGGCGGGGCGTCCTCGGGGAACACGCGCGTCGCCATCATGCGGGCGCAGGTGTTGCGCAGGGGCATGTACATCGTGTTGGTCAGCGGGCTGTAGGCCCCCGCCTCCCAGTCCTTGCCGCCGTTCCAGGTCGGGCACGCGAAGACCTGCTGCCCGACCGCGGTGAAGGTGACCTCGGCGTTCTCCGTCACCGCGCCCGTCGCCCCGTCGATGCCGCTGATGACGTTCTGGGTGACGGTCGGCGTCGCCCACAGGAACTCGCCCGTCGCCCGGTCGAGGGTGTACACGACCCCGGTCTTGCCGGGAATGCCGGTGACGACGCGGCGCGTCTCTCCCGCCTGCAGCCGGGGGTTGATCCAGCTCACCTGCGACGGGTCGGGGGCCACCGCGGTGTCGACGAGGATGCGCTCGAACGGATGGTCGAGGTCCCAGTGGTCGTTCAGGTGCTGGTAGTACCAGCGGATCTCGCCGGTGTCGCCGTCGAGGGCCAGCGTCGAGTTGTGGTAGAGGTGCTGGTTGTCGACCCCGCCGAGCATGAACTTGGGCGCCGGCGAGGTGACCGACGTCCCCAGGTAGACGAGGTTCAGCGCGGGGTCGTAGCTCGGGACCATCCACGCGCCGACGTGCGTGCGCTCCTCGAACGGCACGCCGCCCCAGCTCTCGTCGCCCGGCTCGCCGGGCCCCGGGATCAGCCGCCGCCGCCACACCTCGGCTCCCGTCAATGCGTCGTGCGCGACGACCACGCACGCCTCGGGCCCGCCCCGCGGCAGGCAACTGCGGCCCGAGACCGCCTTCCCGTCCGCGATGATCGGTCCCGCGCCCTGCATCGCCGAGTTCTCGCGATAATCGAGGACCTGCGTCTCCCACACCATCTCGCCGGTCTCGGCGTCGAGGGCGAAGACGTGGGTGTCGACGCTCGTGTCGATGATGAGCCGGTCGTAGATCGCGATGTTGCGGTTGTTGGTCGAAAGGGCGCCCAACAGGTACTCGCCGACGTCGTCCGGCACGTCGCGCCGGTGCTCCCAGATGAGGTCGCCGGTCACCGCGTCGATGGCCTGGATGACGTCGTTGGGGTTCGGCATGTAGAGCACTCCGCCGTAGGCGAGCGGCGTGCCCGACTGGAACCCCTGGGTAAGCCCCCGCGACCAGACCATGCGCAGGTCGCCGACGTTCTCCCGGTCGATCTGGTCGAGCGGGCTGTAGCCCCAGCCGTCCGTCGTGCGCCGCCACGTCAGCCAGTCTTCGGCGCGGGCGCCTGGAGCATGGCGTCGGTGACCGGCACGAAGTCGGCGGCGGGCTGTCCGTGCACTTGAGCCGCGCCCAAGGCAACCGCCAGGACGGCCATACTGATCACCGGTACGCTTCGCACAACGGCGGGCCTGCTGTTCATCGTCTGCTCCTGTTCTCTGAGATCAACGATCCGCAGCGTCGAGACCGGCTGAACGCAATCACCTGCATCACGCGCGTCACACCACAGGCGGCGGGTACACCCGCTCGGCCTTGAGCAACTCCCCGCCATACGTCCGGCAGGCCCGAATGTCCTCCGTCGTCAAGTGGTCGTACTCGTCGAGGATCTGCTCCGTCGTCCAGCCCCGCGCCATCAGATCGATGACGAACTCGACGGCAATCCGGGTCCCCTTGATCACCGGCTTGCCGACCAGAACATCTGGATCGACGGCTATGCGGTCATTCCCTGTCATCTTCCGCTCAGCGTTCGGTCCGGGCGAAGTAGAACGACACGACGAGTGTCACCAACGGAAGGAGACCGATCTTGATCAGCTCGAAGATCTCCTGAAGGGCCGTGTTGTCTGGATACGCAGTGTACGCAACGAAGACCGCCACAGAAATGAACCCGAGGGAAATCAGTACCTGTCTGGCGAACTTGAGACGTTCGCTCTCGTCGATGACTTGGCTGTCGGGGAGCACATCGGTGGCAACGTCGACAGACTCAGTGACCGGTGCTTCCTCGTCGCCCGCGGTATCCCCGCCACCGTTGGCCATCCTCAGACTCCCACGACGCGCGCGACCGCCCGGAGCTTGCGGTTCTCGTCCTCTTGCACGATACCCAGCGATCTGCCCTTGGCCCTCTGCTGCCTGGCCAGGGCGAGCACGGCGACCGCGCGACGTATCGCCTCGGCCTTGCTCACCCCGTTCGTGCGAGCAAACGCCGCCAACTCGTCATCGATGCTGTCCGACATTGCGAGGGTCATGCGACGCATGCCGACCTCCTCTACAGGCCCGAGACGTCCACGCAGGGGGCGCTGTAGCCCCCTGCCACATTCTCAACATACACCACGCACCTCGACGTGCGGGACCTGGGCTTGATTGCAGGTCTCGCCCCTCGCCAGACGGCAATCCGCCGTTCATCGCAGGCGTTCCGCGAGACTCGTCAGCGTCTCCGCGAGCGCGCGGAGCCGCTGCTCGGTGCGGTCGCCGGCGTCCGCCATATCGTCCCCGAGCGCCTCCGCCGCCGACGTCAGCTCCGCCGCGAGGGCCGGGTCGGTGCCCGCCCCGCCGGCGCGGTCGAGCAGGGCCGACAGCGCCTGCCGGCGCTCGGCGCCGAGGGTGTCGCTGCGCTCGAGCTGGTCGAGATAGGCGCGCGCGATGACCGGCCGCACCGGCCAGTCGACGCGGCGCTGATGCTGGGCGTTGAACCCCGCCGGGGCCACCGATGCGGCGGCGGCGAGCTCGTTGTCGCTGAGGTGCTCGCTCGGCAGCAGCTCGAGCACGTCGAGGCCGCGCGCGATCTCGGCGCCGTAGATGTAGCCGCGGTACCAGTACGCCGACCAGAAGCCGCCCATGACGAAGCGGTCCGGGTGGATGGGGCCGCGGTCGAAGAACGCGATCTCGACCGGGTTCGCCGAGTCGGTGAAGTCGAAGACGGAGATGCCGCCCTGGTACCACGCCTGCACCATGATGTCGCGGCCCGGCACCGGGACGAGCGAGCCGTTGTGGGCCACGCAGTTCTCCCGGTCGGTCTGGGGGGCGGGCAGCTTGTAGTGGCTGCGGAACTCCATCTTGCCGTCGACGATGTCGTAGAGGGCGTTCGCGCCCCACTCGCGGGGGTCGGACGCGCGGCAGCGCGGGCGCCCGCCGCCGCCCCACTCGTCGGTGAAGAGAACCTTGGTGCCGTCGTTGTTGAACGTCGCCGAGTGCCAGAAGGCGAAGGCGGGGTCGATGACGTCGTCGAGCCGGACCGGGTTGACGGGGTCGGAGATGTCGAGCAGGATGCCGTTCCCGGAGCACGCCCCTGCCGCGAGGCCGAGCTCGGGGAAGGCGGTGATGTCGTGGCAGCGGCTGCTCTCGGCGCTGCGCTGCGTGCCCGGCCCGTGGTCGCCGCCCGGCCACAGGCCCGCGGCGGCCCCGGTCTCGGGATTCCGGAACACCTGGGGACGGCTGACGACGGCCGCGTCCTCGGGGCTCCCCAGGGGGATGCGGATGACGTCGATGCGGAAGAGCGCGGTGTCGGGATTCTCGGCCGGCGACTCGTCCGAGCAGCCCTCGAGCTCTTCGGCAGAGCGGACCCCGCCGCTCCCCGACCCGTAGACGTAGACGTTGCCCGCGTCGTCGGGATCGGTGACGACGGTGTGGGTATGCGAACCCCGGCAGGTCTGCACCGCCGCGACCTGACGCGGCATCCGCATGTCGCCGATGTCGAAGATGCGGATTCCGCGGAACCGCGCCGCGCTGACCGGCTCGGCGACGCCCTGCAGGCCGCAGTCGAGCCGCCCGCGGGTCTGCTCGACCGACATGACGAGCAGGTTGCCGACCACCGACACGTCGCCCTGGCCGCCGGGGCAGACCACCGAGGTGACGAGCTGCGGCGATGCCGGGACCTCGACGCGGTAGGTGTTGAAGCCGTGGTGGCTGCCGACGAAGACCCGGTCGTCGGCGAACGCGAGGTCGGTGTTCCCGAAGTTGAGGAGGCCGCGCCGCTGCCGGTTGTCCTCCGCATCGTCTTCCTCTTCCGCGCCGGCCTGCTCGGCCTCCGGCTCGTCGCCTTCCTCTGCGTCGCCGCCCTCGGCTTCGCCTTCCTCCGCGTCGGCGTCGGCCTCGTCCGCCTCGGCCGGTTCAGGTTCGACCGCCTCGGCCTCGGGCTCCGGGTCCGGCTCGACCGGCATCGGCCGCCCCGCCGGGTTGGCGGGATCGTAGAAGCCCTCGGGCTTCGGCCGCGTCGCCACCAGCGCCATGTTCCACGCCGCCTCGCCCGCGTCGTAGAAGCCGGACGCGAGCTGCACCCGCGGGTCGGGAGACCGCTCGGCGAGCATCGCGTCCATGCGGTCGATCTCCGCCGTCTGGTCGGACGTGACGTCGGTGGTGAACGCGAAGATCTGCGAGTCCTGCGCCGCGCCGCGCTGGCCGAGGAGATTCTCGACCATGGTGATGGCGCCGCGGTGGTGCTTGATCATCAGCTCGAGGAACAGCCGGTCGAACGCGTTCCCCTCCGCCTCGGCCAGGCTCGCCATCTCCTCGTCGGTCAGCATGCCCGGCATCCGCTGCGCGCCGGGCGCATGGTGCGCGTCGATGGCGGTGACCGTCTGCGCGCGCTGGCGCAGCCAGTCCTGCATCATCTCGATCTCGTCTTCCTGCGAGAGCTCGATGCGCAGCGCCATCTGCCGCATCAGGTCGCTGGCCGTCCGGGTGTCGAGCAGCTCGGTCATCTCGAGGGCCTGGGCGTGGTGCGAGATCATGCCCTGCATGAACATCACGTCCCCCTCGGTGAACCGGATGCCCGCGAGATTGGATGCCTCGGCGGCGGAGATCGTCCGGCTCGGCTCGCCGGGCGCGCCCGGCTGCACGATCGGAGGCTGCGCCTGGCCGGCCGGCGCGCCGAGCGACAGGAACGCCATGCCGGCCGCGAGGGCCGCGGCGGACAGCGGGTGAAGGGAATTCTGTCGGGTCATGGGGTCATCTCCGCCGACCTGGGTCGGTACGTGGTTCGGGAAGCTCACATTCTAACCGCCGCGGACGAACCCGCGACCGCCGGCGGCGGCCGCCTCGAGGCACCCGGCAGCCCGATTCCGGTTTCGCTGAAGGTTGCGGCCGCGAATCCGGGGAGACCGCTACCGATTCCCATGGATCAGGACGGCGCGTGCTCGACCGGCGTGTCGTTCGCGACGTGTCGGCGGCCCCTTCGGTTCCTGTGGAACGTGGCCGCCGCGGTCGCCGCCGTGAAGGAGTGACCCGGCCTGACTGACAACCGATGACGGGGTCAGGCCGCCGGATCGCGCGAGGCCGGCACGAGGCGGCATACACCCGTCCCAGGCCGGCCTCGGCTGGCAGGAAGGTCAGGTCGATGGCCAGGACGACGGTGGTGACCCAGCGCGGCCGACGCGCTGGCCAAGCCCGGTGCCGATGCCGTTCGCGACCGGCACCGGTCGCCCTTCCAGCCGCACGGTCGTCTGGTGGCCCCGTGTCCTACCGGGCGCCGCCGCCGCCCGTGGTGGTATCCAACGAGAACGGATCCGGGCTGCGCCCTTCGGCGAACTCCTGCTCCCGAATTCGATGGGCGATGAACATCGCGGCCAACCCGTAGTTCCCCTCGTGGCACCGGGGCTCGTAGTAGATCCGATTCTGCTCGTCGCTCTGGCGCCTCAGCTCCTGCCGGACCGTCCACGGAGCCGTCCAGACGGTCGGATCCGAGATGGTCACCTCGTAGACGAGCGTGTCGGCGTCGACCACGGTGTACCGCTCGACGAGCCTCCCGTTCACGCTCGAGCCGCGAAACGGGAACTTCGGGGAGAGATTCGTGGTCTCGATGACCAGCGTGTCGCCCTCCCAGCGCCCCCGCGAGTCGCCATGGCGAAGACGGATTTGGCCCGGCGGGTGGCTCCCGCTCAGATTGACGATGCGCTGGTAGCCCTGGCCCTGCCCCGTGTCGTAGGCGATCGCGACGGCGTCCTCGCCCTGGACGATGCGCCGGAACCCGTTGAAGTCCGGTGTGGCGCCCAGCATGCACCGATCGCCAAGGCTCTGATCTTCGGGTCCGTCGTGGCGGTTCATCCGCAACGTGTTGTAGAAAGGCGGGATATCGAACCGGCGCGGGGACACCGGCCCGTATTGCCCGCCCTCGCAGCCGGGTGCCTGTTGCTCGCAGGTCGGCGTGTTCCGCATCAGCATCACCCGCCACTCGCGCCGGATTTCCTCGGCCCGCCGCCCCTCCGGGGTCAGGGCCGGGATCCGCCCGTTCGGCGGATCGACGACGAGCGACGTGCGCGGACCTGCCGGCTTCGCCGAGCTGAAGACGGCGTTGTAGGCCCCGGACACGTCCTGCGGGCTCCCGCGTGGACCGCGGATGTTGCGGCCCGGGTTCGCCGTGCGCACCTGATCACGGGCAGCGCGCTCTTCAGCGGTCGCGAATTCTCGATCGCCCAGCTCGGGCGACCGCTCGAAGGGGGTGTCGTAGACGTCGAGCCAGATCCCGTCGAGATCCGGATGTCCCGATGCGGGCGTGCCTGTCGCCTGCCCCATCACCGGGACGGTGGCGAGTTGGAAGATCACCACGACGGCGGCCAGCGCCATCGCGACACGCAGTGAATCGAGCAGTCGTCGCTTCATGTCCCGACCTCCTCGCAACGGCCGCCGGCGGCCCGCGAACTCGACGCGGGCCATGCGGCGAAAGTTGACCTGCCCATCATAGTGCTCCGCCCCTGGTTGGACAATGGCGCTCCCGTAGCGGCGCTTCGATACCGTGTCGGCGGCGTGCCCCTCATCGCCGCTCACCTCGAGCTGTCGCCGGCCTTCGGGGATCCCGCTCGATTTCCTGCGGTTACCATAAGCCCTTCGGTCAACCGAAGGAGGCCTCATGCCGATCGAGCAAGCGACGTATGCGCGAAGCCGGGTTCCGATGACGCGGAGGGATCTGCTCGTCTCGCTCTTCGCAGCGGCCGTCGTCCAGCCGCTGAGCGCGGCGGCGACGCCTCTTGCGAGGTCGACTTCGGTCCAGTCGCGGCTGCCGATCCGGGTCAGCACCCTGAACCACGTCAGCTTCGGCTGCGCGGACCTGCGGAGCACCGTCGCCTGGTACGAGAAGGTCCTGGCGATACCCCGCCACGCGTTCCAGGACTACGGGGGAGGGCAGACGGTCCTCAGGTTGGCGAACGATCCGCCCGCGTACATGGCCCTCTCGCAGAGAAGCCCGGAGAGCCTCCAGGCGACCCCGACGCGGCGCCCGCACTTCTGCTGGGGAATCGAGGGTTTCGACGTCCACCGGATCTTCGAGGCCCTGGCGGAGATGCCCGCCCTCGCGAGGTCGGTGCTGCGCGAGGGCACGACCATCAACGGCGTCAACTTCGACGGGCCCGACGGCGCGCCGCTCCAGTTCAACCCGGTGATCGCCTGCGGCGGGCTGGGCTTCCTGGGCGAGGTGTGCGACACCTCGGCCGAAGCGGTGCGGAGGCCGGGCGACCCGCCGCCGATCCCGGTTCGGACGTTGAACCACGTCAAGTACTCCGTGTCGGACCTGCCGGCCGCGCTCCAGTGGTATCAGAAGCTGACGAACATGCCGGCAGTGACGTACCAGGAACGGGAGGGGGGACCGCGAACCGCCGGATACGAAGGCCCCCCGATTCCCGTCCTCCGGGTCGGGTCCGGTCCTCAACACCTGGCCCTGGTCGAAGACCGCGGCCCGGACGCGTTCCGTCTGCACGTCGGCCTGGGAGTGGAGGGGTTCGACCCCGACGCGGTCCTGGGTCGACTGGCCGAGCACGGCGTCGCCGCCCGCCTGAGAATGCGCGAGGGGGTCACGAAGGAGGTGCTGGTGGACGCGCCGGACGGTGTCCGGATCCAGCTGCAGGACGTGACCTACTGCGGTGGCGGCGGGGTACTGGGCAACCTGTGCTGACAAGTCGAGGGGCCGACCGCGATCTCGAAGACCTTTACCTCGCCGAGCAGCGGCTGATCGACCTTCGCGCCGGAAAGTCCGAGACCGTGCCGTTGGAGGAAGTGATCAAGCGCTAATCGGGGCGGCCGAGCAGCGCCTGCTGCCACGGCAGCAGTGCGTCGAGTCCCTCTTTGCCCTCGATGGCGATGCGCTCGAGGGCGGCCCGCGGGGCGATCAGATCCGCGTCGATGGCGAGTTCCGTCGCGGCCCGGTCCCGTTGCTGCTTGAGTGCGGCGACCTGCTTCTCCTGGGTCTTGGTGAGCCGAATGCGCGGCTTCACCGGCGAGCGGCCCGGCCATTCGCTTCGGTCCAGCCGCAACGCTTCGTCCGCCGCCCGCGCAAAGCCCGCGCGACGAGAGTCGCGCAGGCCGCGCGGCGAGACCGTCTCGCCCCGATCGAACCGCTGCGCGGCGTCGACGAGATCCGCGTTGGACGTGACGTGAAACGGGGGTCGGTCCGCGGCCCGCGCCTCGTCCTCGCGCCAGTGCCACAGCGCGCGCAGGACGGCGCTCGCGCGCGGTCCCAGCACGTGGCTGCCGCGTACTCGCCATTCGGTCTGCGGATCGCGCGCGCGCACGATGCGCGCGGCGGCCACCACCCGCCGGCACGACTGCCCGAGCCACGCGAGACGCCCCAGCTCGTCGAGCCGCCGCTCGAGGCGCTCCGCGAGCGGCAGGAGAAAACGCGTGTCGTTGCGCGCGTACTCGGCGAGCCGCGGCGGCAGCGGCCGGCGGGCCCAGTTCGCGGTCTGCAGACCCTTGGGCAGGACGACGTCGAAGTGCTCGGCGACCAGCGCGGCATAGCCGTACTTCGCGGCGCCGGTCAGCCGCGCCGCGATCATGGTGTCGAAGACCTCGCGCGGCGCGCCGAGGCCGAGGCGATACAGCATGCGCAGATCGAAGTCCGCGCCGTGCATGACCATTTCGGTGCGGGCCAGCGCGTCCGTGAGCGGCGTCAGGTCGAGGCCGGCCAGCGGATCGACGAGCTCGTCGGCGCCGGGCAACCCGACCTGCACCAGGCAGACCTTCTCCCGGTAGCAGTGCAAGCTGTCGGCCTCGGTATCGATGCCGACACGGTCGGATGCGGCGATGCGCGCGGCGAGGTCGGCCAGTGCGGCGGACGCCTCGATCACGGCGCCTCGGCGACCCACATGTCGGCCTGCACCGCGCTCCGGCCGGGCGAGCCGCCGGCGACGTAGAACCGGCCGTCGATGATGGCGGCGGCGGGCGAGGACAGGGGCATCGGCAGCGTGCCCACCACCTCCCACGCGCCGCCGGGGGAGAGCGCCAGAATGTCGGGGTCGACCTGCTTGGACTCCCCCGGCGCGGTGGTGTGCCCGCCCGCCATGTAGATGCGCCCGTCGTGCACGAAGGTCGAGCCCTCGGCGTGGGAGTGGCCCTTGGGCAGGGGGGGACCGCTGGCCCAGGTGTCGGTGGCGGGGTCGTAGATGTCGACCCGCGCCTGGTCGAGCTGTTCGCTGTCGTGGTGGAACTGGCCGGCAATCGCGTAGATCTTCCCGTCGAACGTCACGCACGAGAACTGGTTGCGCGGCACCGGCATCGGCGCGGCCGGCGTCCACTCGGCGCGCCCGCGCGCCCACGCTTCGAGATCGAGCACCCAGTGGTCGGGCGAGTCGGTGTCGCGATCCTCCGCGACGCCCCCCATGTAGTGCAGCCGGCGCCCGACGAGGGCGAGGCCGCCCCCGCCCCGCGTCTCCGGCAGCAGCGGCGCCGCCGTGTAGCGGTCGGCGTCGACGTCGTAGCTCCACACCTCGGCGATGGTATGCCCGCGGTAGCCGTCCTTGAACCCGCCCGCGAACCACACGGTGCGGCCGTCGAGCACCATGTTCATGTGGGTTATGGCGCTCGGCAGATCCTGGATTCGCGTCCAGCTCCCGTCCCGCGGATCGAAGACGTTGGAGAGCTTGCTCGACCGGACCCCGTCGGTGTACCCGCCGAAGAGATAGAGCCTGCCGTCGAGGACGACGGTGCCCGGCTCCCACTTCTCGACCGGCATGTCGCGCAGCTTCTCCCAGTCCTGCGCGCCGGCGGTCGCGGTGGTCAACAAACCCAGGGTCAGCGCCGCAGCGAACACGGTAGGCATTCCCAGCCGGCTTCGCAGTCGGTTGGCGGTCGATACCCTGGCAGAGTGCATGGTTGGCGGTCCCTTCTCCGAGCGTCGGTGGAAGCTGGCGACGATCATACAGCGGGTGACGCTCGCGGCGAGACACGAGGCTGGCCCGGAAAGCGTCGCCTGGCGGCTCCGCGCCGTTCTACACCGCAGACTCCTACCCCGCCAGGCCCAGGACCCGAGCCAACTGGATCATCGAGAGTCCGAAGATGACGAGAACCACGATCACGCCCAGGACGTTGGCGAGCCGCGAGTTGCGGTACTTGCCCATGATTCCGCTGCGGTTCACGACGATCAGCAGCAGAACCAGGGTCAACGGCAGCACGAGCGCGTTTCCGGCCTGGGCGAGCAGGATGATCTGATACGGCGACGCGCCGAGGAAGATGCCGAAGACCATGCCGGTCAGCAGGACGGCGCCCCAGAGCAGGCGGAAGCGGTTGCTCTTGAGGTCGGAGCCCCACCCCAGCGCGCCGCCCGCGGCATAGGCGGCGGCCAGCGGGGCGGTGATCGACGAGGTCAGGCCGGCCGCGAAGAGCCCGATCCCGAAGAACAGCGGCGCGGCGCGTCCCAGCAGGGGTTCGAGGCGCGCCGCCACCGTCGCCACGTCGGCGTCGCCGCCCTGCCCGAGCAGGGGCGACGCCGCAATCAACACCGCCGCGGTGATCAGGCCCCCGAGGGCCACCGAAAACAGGGTGTCGCGCCGGCTCTCGCGGAGGTTCTCCTCGTTGTTCTCCGCATCCGGCCACCGCTCGAGGACGGCGCTGGCATGGAGGAACAGGTTGTAGGGCACGACGGTGGTGCCGATCAGGGCCAGCACCGTCAGCAGGGCCCCCGGCGGCACCCGCGGGACGAGCAGCCCGGACAGGAGATCGCCGAGGTCGGGGGCGGTGAGGACGGCGACCAGGAAAAACACCACGCTCATCAGCCCCACGAGGCCGACCAGGGCGTTCTGGATGGTCTTGTAGGTGCCGGTCATCAGCAGGGCCCCGGAGAGCCCGCCGACAACCGCCACCAGCAGCCCCTGCGGCAGCCCCGTGAGGAGGCTGACGCCGAGCGACGCGCCCAGCAGGTTGCCGGTCTGGAACGCGGCGTTGCCGACGAGGATGGTCGTCGCGATGAGACCGAGGGCGCCCGCCCGGAGCCTCGGGTTCGCGAGGCTGTCGCGAATGGCCTCGGCGAGCCCGCGCCGGCCGGCGAGGCCGACCCGCGCCGCCATGTCCTGCAGGATGGCGGTGGTGACCACCGAGAACAGGACCGTCCAGAGCAGGGCGGTCCCGTACCCCGCCCCCGCGCGGCTCGCGGTGACGAGGGTTCCCGGTCCGATGAAGGCGGCGGCGACCAGGAAGCCCGGTCCGGCGCGAAAACGGCTCATCGTCTGGTTCCTCCGAAGGTTCGGATCGTCGGCGGCCGCGCCGTCCGGGGCGGCCGACCCGGGTCAAGTCTATGACAGGCGCTCGACGAGCCGCGCGCCTCTCACTTCGTCGCCGTGTAGGCAATCACGGGCGGGTTGTCGAGGAAGTCGTTCCAGAAGGGGTTCTCCCGCTCGCCGGGCTCGAGGGAGACGCCGAGCCAGCGGAAGTCGCGGAACCCGGCCTCCCGGAAGGCTTCGCGGTAGGTTTCCGGCTTCAGGAAGAAGTTGTGGAACTCGAACTGCCGTCCGTCGGGGTTGGTGAACCGGTAGCGGATCGGGTCCCCTTCGTTCGGGGCCGAGAGGGGGCCGGTCTTCTCGATGCCGTACTGGCGCCACGACACCGTTCCCCGGGGCGGACTCATGACGTTGTCGTTGAACCCGACGAGCCGCCCGCCCGCCCGCAGCGCGTCGCGGCAGACCCGCAGGAAGCGGAGGAGCTTCGCGGGGGTCCCCGCGTAGTGCAGCAGATACATGGCCACGACGAGGTCCGCGGCGCCGGGCTCCGGCTCGAAGTCGGCGGCGTCCCGGCAGAGATAGGAGCAGCCGAGCGGATCCCGCTCCTCCTCCTGCCGGGCCAGGCGGATCATCTCGGCCGAGATGTCGACCCCGGTGACCCGGCCGGCGCCGGCCCGCTTGAGCAGGCGGGTGTAGAACCCGCCGCCGCAGGCGAGGTCCAGCACCGTCACGCCCCGGATGTCCCCCAGCGCCTCGAACAGCGTATGGCGCTCGATGGCCTTCCGGAACGGGAGCTGCTTCGAGTCCTGGTACGCGTCGGCGATGGTGTCGTACTGGGCCACGAGGGTCGGCGCCAGGAGTCTGCGGCGGTCGAAACGGTGCAGACTCCTGGAGGGTTGGTTGGGCGGCCGGCAATCGGGGCCGCGGGCGACGATTTCCGGGGCCAGGAGTCTGCGCCGTCGAACGGAGCAGACTCCTGGCAGGGTTGGTTGGGGCGGCGGCGCCGCACGGCGGCGGCGGCGCCGCGGGCGACGATTTTCGGGCTAGGGCACACGCGCGCGGCCGATGTTGTTCGTGTCGGTGCCGAACCAGATCTCGCGCGTCGGCGCATGGAAAAACATGTGCCGCACGGTCCCGCCGCCGCTCGCGATCTCGGTCTCGGTGAAGAACTCCTCGGTGGCCGGGTCGAACCCGACGAACCGGTTCGGGCGGACCCCCGACTCGACGAAGTAGAGCCGGTCCTTGTCGTCGACGGCCATCCCGTAGGGCCGCGACCGCGTGCCGCCGGGAACCGGCCATTCGTCGACCGCGCCCGTCGCGGGGTCGAAGCGGCCGAGCTGGCCGCCCGCGTAGTCGACGTACCAGAGCTGTCCGGTCGACGTCACCGCCAGCCGCCGGGGCCGGGCCTCGGCGCGGGGCAGCTCGAACTCTTCGAGCTCCATCGTCTCGGGGTCGACGGAGGCGAGCCGGTTGGTGCCGAACTGGCAGAACCAGGCGCGGTTGTCCGCGTCGACGACGATGCCGTAGGGCCGCCGGCGCTCGCCCTCGACCGGGATCAGCTCGATGGTCCCGGTCCGCGTGCCCAGCTTGCCGACGAAGCTGCCGCCCTGCACCGAGAACCAGATGTCGCCGTTCTGGTCGAAGATCAGCGTATGGGGATCCCGCGCGTCGGGGGTCGGCATCATGTACTTCTCGATGTCCCCGGTCTCCGGGTCGAGCCGGCCGATGTGCATCGCCCGGTTGCCCGCGTACCACACGAACCCGTCGTCGTCGACGATCAGGTTGTGCGGGCCGGTCCCCGGGTCGAGCTCGTAACGCTTGAAGTCACCCGTCGCGGGGTCGAGATAGGCCAGATAGTTGCCCTGCTGGCCGACGAACCACACCCGTCCCTGGCCGTCCACGTAGGGGTCGCGCGGCCGGGTGTTCTCCCAGGGCACGACCCATTCGGTGATCTCCAGGTCCTCGGCCGCCGCGACGGCGCCGAGGGTGCCGAACGCCCCGAAGGCGAGGACCAACGCCGTCAACGCCGCAACACTGTTCCTCATCGTGCACCTCACGCTGGATTGCCGGCCCGCGTTCCCCGCTCGCCAGTTCGGCGATCGGACCCGGACCGCCCCGAAGAGACATCGTATCCGTGGCGGGACGCCCCGCCCCCGGGGAGTCTCGGCTCGCGCTGACGCCCACGCTACGGAGGCGCCGGCTGTCAATACTAGCCCGGAAATCGCCGCCTGCGGCTCTGATTGCCGCAACCAGCCCTCCAGGTGCGAAACCGCATACTGCAGACGACTCCGGCCGGAAGCGGCGCGTTTACCGGGCGCCAGCTCCACCGTATCATGCATGCGTACCGGTCTGGCCGGGTGCGACGACCGGAGATGCGCCCTCGAGTCACCGACGGCCGAACGGGGCCGACGAGCCCGACCGCTCGCCCGGGCTCGCAGGCACCAGACCACAGGATCCCGCAGGAGGAAGCGATGCAGACAATCCGTCACCCGGCTCGTTCCATCGTGACGCTCGCCGCCGTGCTCGCACTCGGGGCCGTCGCGGCCGCGGACGCCCTCGCCCAGCGCGAGGCGAGGGACAACGAGTACGCCGTCAACGACCCGCGCGTCCAGCACCGCTCGTACGTCATGGAGGAGACCGGCGAGACCATCCCCTATGCGCTCTTCGTGCCCAGCCGCTACGACCCCGCGAGCCCCTCGCCGCTGATGGTCTCGCTGCACGGAGCCGGGCGCCAGTACGACTGGCTGATGAATTACGCCGGCTTTCTCGATCAGGCCGAGCAGCACGGGTACGTCGTGGTCACGCCGCTCGGCTATACGCGACGGGGCGGATACGGCTACCGCGGCGACACGGAGCGGGACCGGCGGGCCGAGCAGGACGTGATGAACGTCTTCGGGATGGTCACGGAAGAGCTCAACATCGACGAGAATCGGATCTTTCTCTGGGGCCACTCCATGGGCGGCGCCGGCACCTACTATCTCGGCAGCCGCCACCCGGACGTCTGGGCGGGGCTGGCCGCCGTCGCCGGCGGCAGCATGACCTCGAGCTACGTCGACGAGGACGCGATCCGGCACATCCCGTTCCTCGTGATTCAGGGCTCGGACGACCGCACCGTCCCCGCCGCAGGAGCACGAGAGTCGGTGGCCAGGATGCGAGAGCTGGGAATGCAGCACCTCTACATCGAGATCCCCGGCGGCGACCACTCGCTGTTCATCTCGAGGAACCCCGAGGTGGTCGGGCATCTGTTCTCGTTCTTCGACCTCGTCTCGAAGAAGACGCAGGCGGGAGCTCACTAGCTAGGCAGCTAGGCCCACCTCCAGCCAGGCCCCAGGAGTCGCTACCGCGCCTCGGCGTCGAGGCCGAGCACGAGGTCGGTCACGATGCCGGCGGCGCGCGTCAATGCGTCGGGATCCAGCTTGTCCACCGTGTCGCGATCGGTGTGGATGACGTTCATGATGGCCGGGGTGAGCGCACCGCGTAGCGCGTCCGTCAGATCGCCGTTGAGCAACAGCCACAGACGATGCGCTTCCTCCGCCGGCAGCACGGCCAGCGAGAGGGCGGGAATGCCGGCGCGGTGGAAGCTCCGGTCGTCGCTCGGCGGCATGCGGCCTGTGTGCACGCACGCGACCGCGCGCCGGGCACAGACCCGCTGCACGTGGTGCGCCAGCAGCTCGCCTTCCCGGGAATCGCCGGCCCCGTACAGCAGCGTGTCGCCGTAGCCCACGATGTCGACGTTGATCATCGAGACGCCGGGCGCCGGATCGAGCGACTGCACGTACGCGCGCGAGCCGAGCAGACCGAGCTCCTCCATGTCGAAGAAGACGACGTGCACCGTTCCCCGCAGCGCCGCATTCCGCAGGGTCTCGGCCACGCGCAGAAGCACCAGCACGCCGGCGCCGTTGTCGACCATGCCGTGGCTGAGCGCACCCGTGTCCAGTCGGTCGGCATCGAAGTGGGCGCCGACCACGACCCGCGGCGATCCGGCGCCGAGACCGACCACGACGTTGTGACCGCTCGGACGCCCGTCGGCGTCCGCGCCTGCCCGCGGGAACGTCTGCACCGAGTACGGCAGATTCCGCCCCTGCAGCTCCGCCTCCAGGGCGGCGAGCCGCAAGTCGTTCGACGGCTGCACGAAGCGCCGCGCGACGTCGATTACGTCGCCCGTGAAGGGCGCAGGCGCCGGTTCGGGCGCGGTGGACGCCGCCGGTCCGGGTTGGGCTCGGGCGCTGGAACCGGACCCAACCGCGACGAGCAGCCAGACGAGAGCGCGTGCGGTGCGCGTTTGCATCACTCTTTGCTTCCGGTCCCCGACACGAACGTAGCGCGTGGATGAGCCCGGGGCGGACACGCGCACCGCCCGATCTCGAAACCGGGGTCGCGGCGGGCGAAACGCGGCAGGGGGGGGAGGGTGGCCGGGACACAGCCGCCGGGCGTCGGCGGCGCGGCGCCTCAGTGCGTCATCGCGTAGACGAGGACGTTGATGCCCAGCGAGTAGCCGTCGGGCGCGAACGACTCGAAGAAGCGCGGGTCCTCGCCCTCGCGCTCCCAGGCGTCCTGGATGTCGGTGTTGTGGGTCATCGCGACCATGATGCGCCCGTCCTCGTCGAAGATCGCGCGGAAGTGCGGCTCGGCGCTGTCGGCGCCGCGCTCGGACGTTCGGCCGCCGGAGCGCCGCCAGAAGCCGATGTTGGCGATCTGGGGCACCTCCCAGATGTAGAACATCGTCCGGAAGAGTTCGTGGTCGAGCGGGAGGTCGACGATCGGATACTGCCCCGGCGGCAGCACCTTGGCGATCTGGCTCGCCCACTGCTCCCATTCCCAGCGGCCCCAGAAGTCGTCGGCCCAGAGGAAGCCGCCCTTCAGCAGGTAGTCGCGCAGGCGGCTGGCGTCGTCGTCGGAGAGGACCATCGACCCGACGGCGGACGCGATGATGAACGGGCAGCCGAACAGGGCGTCGTCGGTGACCGGGACCACCCAGTGGATCGGCTCGTCGTCGGGGTCGAAGTTGACGGCGGTCGTCGACATCTCCGACAGCCGGATCATGAAGTTGATGTCGGCGAAGGGGTAGTCGGTCGACCAGCGGCCCATGCCGCGGCCCGAGTACTGGCTGGAGTACATCAGCCGGCAGAACGAGAAGCCGGCGTCCCGCTGCTCCGCGGGCCGGATGCGGGGCGGATACCGCGACCGCCGGCCCCACCCGAATTGCGCGAACACGGCCCCGGCGGTGATGGCCAGAATTACGGTCATCGCCACACTCGCGACGGCCCACCGCTTCATGCCGGCATTGTGCCACAGCGCGGGCGCGTCCCGCACGATTTCCTGGCAGGGGCTCGCGGTCATGCTACGGTTGGCTTGGCTGCCGAGCTCGCGGGCGACCCGGGCCTGGGAGCTTTGCGCCGTAGAAGTTGCGCGCCAGCGCAACTTCCCAACGCGACCGCAGGTCGCGCTAGCAGCTGCTTCATCCCGAAGAGTCCACGTTTCGGGGCCGGACGGTCCGCAAGAGGAGCCACCCACGCCCATGGCCGAGCTCAAGACGAAGAAGAACGACGCCGACGTCGAGGCCTTCCTCGACGGCATCGAGAACGAGAGGCGCCGCGAGGATTGCCGGGCCGTCGTGGCGCTGATGGCCGACGTCACCGGCGAGCCGCCCGCGATGTGGGGCGACAGCATCATCGGATTCGGCAGCTACCACTACCGGTACGCGACCGGCCGCGAGGGCGACTGGATGGCGACCGGGGTCTCGCCGCGCAAGCAGAGCCTGACCCTCTACATCATGACGGGCTTCCCGCGGCACGAGGCGCTGATGAAGAAGCTCGGCCGCTACACGACGGGGAAGTCGTGCCTTTACGTCAAGCGGCTCGCGGACGTGGACACCGGCGTGCTGCGCGAGCTCGTCCGCGAGTCGTTCGAGCGGGTGTCGCGGGGGCAGTACGGCGGCTGACGCTGGCCGAGCCCCCGGCCGCGAGGTAGCGCGAGCAGTACCAGCAGGAAGATGGCGTACCGCGCGCGGCGGCCTCGGATCCTCCGGACCTCCTCGGCATGCTTCTTCTCCAGCCGGTGGTCTGATGGAGGGGGCCGATGCCGAACGGGCGTGTTGAACCTCTCTACGGACGTCCCGCGCCCCGTGTACCGCGCGGGTCGTCGTTCGGCAGCCTCGAAATCACCGAACGAAGAGCACGGTTCACGGATTCCGATGTGTCGAAGACCGCGGCGACATCGGGTTCCAGGGTGACGGCGACCACCGTACCGCTCATGCCGGATGCGAATCGGTTCGGGCGACTCCGCGAGTAGTCCAGGTCGTACTCCGCCCGAAGGTCGTCGGATGTGTCAGTGGTCGACGAGGCCTCGTTCGTAGTCATGTCGTTCCCGTTTCGTGGCACGGCGGGCGCTGATGATGCGGGCCTTGCGGCTGCGCTCCGTGAAACTCACGATCAGCAGCCGTTGTCGAACCGACGCCATGTTTGCCGAAGTTGGCCTCAGCCTTCGAAGCCTGCCACTCGAAGCCTGCCCCCACCGTGGCACCCGAGGGTATCACGATGTCGTCATGCCGGCGATGATCTGATCCGGCGACGGCCTCTCGTGACAGGCAGATTCGCGAAGACCTCGTCGGCCTCGGATACCGCGTGATGGTGATTCGCTACGACCGGCCGCTGGCTGAGCAGATTGCGAGTCATCCCGATGTCTTCGCGAGGCCGCGTGCATGATTGTCCAGCCAAAAGGGCGCGCGCCGCGCCTGCAGCGCTACCGCGCTTATCAGTCCCCGTCCGGGAGGGCGAACACGAACAGGTTGTTGCCGGCGCTCGGGCGCAGCTCCGGGGTCAGGCGAATGAACCCGGACGCCGTCGCGGCCGAGCCGGTGCTGACCGCCACGTACTGCTGTCCCCCGACAGCGTAGGTGATGGGAAACCCGGTCACCGGCGAGCCGAGGTTGATCTCCCAGAGCACGGCGCCCGTCTCCTGGTCGAGGGCGCGGAACCGGCCGTTGACGTCGCCGCCGAACACGAGCCCGCCCCCCGTGGCGACGAGCGACATGGTGGCGGCCCGCTGCTCGTGGATCCAGACGGTTCGGCCGGTCTCGGCCGAGATCGCGTGCACCGCGCCGAGGGCCTCGACGCCCGGCGCGAGCTGGGTGCGCACCCCGAGGGCATAGCTGGGGTGGCTGCCCTCGGTGGTCGCCAGCATGCGCGCGCAGCTGTTGCGCAGGGGCATGTACATGGTGTTGGTCAGGGGACTGTAGGCGCCGGCCTCCCAGTCCTTGCCGCCGATGAGGGTCGGACAGGCCAGCACTTCCTGGCCCAGGGCGCTGAAGACGACCTCGCTGTTCTCGGTCACCGCGCCGGTGGCGCCGTCGATGCCGCTGATCACGTTCTGGGTGATCGTCGGCCTCGCCCACAGGAACTCGCCGGTCTCGCGGTCGAGGGTGTAGACGACGCCGGTCTTGCCGGGAATGCCGGTGATGACCTTGCGGACCGCGCCGGGCTCGAGCCGCGGGTTGATCCAGTCCACGGCGTCGGGGTCCGGCGCGACGGCGGTGTCGACGAGAAGCCGCTCGAAGGGGTGGTCGAGGTCCCAGTGGTCGTTCAGGTGCTGGTAGTACCAGACGATCTCGCCGGTGTCGGCGTCGAGGGCCAGCGTCGAGTTGTGGTAGAGGTGCGCGAGGTCGGCGCCCCCGAGCAGGAACTTGGGGGCGGGCGCGGTGACCGAGGTGCCGACGTAGACGAGGTTGAGGGCCGGGTCGTAGCTCGGCACCATCCACGCGCCGACGTGCTTCCGCTCTTCGAACGGCACGCCGCCCCAGGTCTCGTCGCCCGGCTCGCCGGGGGCCGGGATCGTCCGCCGCCGCCACAGCTCCTCGCCGGTCACGGCGTCGTGGGCGACGATGACGCAGGCCTCGGGTCCGCCGCGCGACGAGCAGCTCCGCCCCGAGATGACCTTGCCGCCGGCGATGATCGGCCCCGAGCTCTGCAGCGCGGGATGCGTCTCGTAGTCGAGGATTCGCGTCTCCCACACCTGCCGGCCGGTCGTCGCGTCGAGGGCGAAGACGTAGCCGTCGGCGCTGGTGTCGATGATGCGGTCGGCGTGGATGGCGAGGTTGCGGTTGGTGGTGGCGAGACCGCGGGTGGCGGTGTCCTCCGGCAGATCGCGGCGGTACTCCCAGAGGAGATCGCCGCTGGCGGCGTCGATGGCCTGGATGACGTCGCGCGGGTTCGGCACGTACAGCACCCCGCCGTAGGCCAGCGGCGTCGCCTGCTGGCTGCCGGGCCCCATGCCGCGCGTCCACGCCAGGCGCAGGTCGCCGACGTTCTCGCGGGTGACCTGGTCCAGGGGGCTGTAGCCCCAGCCGTCCAGGGTCCGCCGCCACATCAGCCAGTCGGCCGGCGCCGGCTCCTCCAGCATGGCGTCGGTGACGGGCACGAAGTCATCGGGGGCCTGCGCCAGGGCGACGGGCGCCGCCGGAGCCAGGGCGAGCACGGCCAGGGCGACGGCCGGCGCGGATCGTACGGCTCGAGACTCGTACGGCATCAGTACCCCTCCAGCACCGGGAACCGCTCGTCGTCCGGCAGGGGCTGCACGCCGAAGGCGTTGAGGGTCATCGAGACCTTGCGATAGCGGGCGGCGGTGGCGGCGATGCTCACCAGTTGGTGCGTGTCGTAGTGCTCCGACAGCGCGGCCCAGGTCTCGTCCGAGATCATGGTGTCGGTGTACATCTCGTCGGCCGCGTCGATCAGCAGGCGCTCGCGCGCATTCCAGCCGGGGGCATCCTGCCCCTGCGCGATCCACATCGGCTCGAGCCCGTGGTCGCGGGCGCGGCCCACGCTGCCCACGTGCTTCGCCCACTCGTAGACCGCCTGCGCGTTCCACCCGGTGCGCAGGATGACGAGCTCGCGGTCGTGCGGGGTGAGGCGCGACTGCTCTTCGTTGAGCACGTAACCCGGATTCGCGTACCACTGCTCGGCCATCGCGGGGTGCCGGCGCAACGTGCGGCCGACCCGCAGGCCGTCGCCCTCGATCGGCTCGACGCGCGGCACCGTCAGGGGCGGCTCGCGGTCGGGCGCGTCGATGCGGTAGGCGACTTCGTCACTGGGCATGAGCCGCTCGGCGCCGGCGTCGGGCTGAACCCCCAGCGAGTTGAGGAGGACGGACGCCGCGGTGATCTCGTTCACCGTCACCACCGCGTCGGCCAGGTTCTCGAGCTCGTACATCCGCGTCAGCTCGGTCCACGTGCGGTCGGTCACCGCCGCATTCCGGAACAGCTCGTCGGCCAGC
Organism: Vicinamibacterales bacterium; assembly: GCA_965206705.1. Lineage (GTDB taxonomy): Bacteria > Acidobacteriota > Vicinamibacteria > Vicinamibacterales > UBA8438 > JAJEEA01. Next base: position 2,576,521 of record CBDBKJ010000006.1, read on the forward strand.
CCGATCAGGGTCTGCTCGAAGGTGCTCCAGCCGTCGCCCGCCCCCTCGGCGATGCGCTGCACCTCGTCGGCCGTCAACCCGTGGTCGGTCCGGCCGGCATGGGACGACCACAGATAGCCGTTCTGCGCGAGCCACGCCGTCCGCAGGACCAGCAGCGCGCGGTGCCGCGGCGAGAGGGTCGAACCGCTGGTGACGTAGGTCAGGAACGGCATCACCCGGTCGGCGAGGGCGGGCAGCCGGACGAGGATGCGCAGCGCGTTCCCCGCATCGCCGGCCGGCGCGTACTTCTCGACCAGCCCGCGCTGCCCGGCGGTCCACTCGGACTCGGGCAGGGGCGGCACGCGCGGCTCGTCCGCCCGTTCCACGAAGATCGCGGTCCCCGGCGGATCGACGATGGCGCGGGCCGGCTCGATGCGGAAGAGCACTGCGTCGTCCTCGTCGGTCAGCACGTAGAGATAGCCGTCGGGCCCCTGCCGCACGTCGCGCACCCGTTGCCGGAGCTCGGTGAGTATCGACTCGCGCCGTATCTCCTCGCCCCGGCGGTTGAACACGATCCGGTCGATGTGGCCGGTGCGGGGCATCCGGCCCTCCATCATCGAGCCGACCATGAGATTGCCCTGCCACGCGGGAAAGTGCGGACCGTCGTAGAACGTCAGCCCTGACGGCCCGATCGACGGCCACCAGAGCACCGCGGCGTCCTCGAACTCCGGCCGCCACGGCGTCTCGGTGACCCGCACCCCGGAGTACTCGCGGCTGTAGGAGGCGATGGGCCAGCCGTAGTTCGCGCCAGCTCTGATGACGTTCGCCTCGTCGCCACCCTGCGGTCCGTTCTCGGTCGCCCACAGCTCGCCGGTCTCGGGATGCCACGCCAGGCCGAGCTGGTTCCGGTGACCCAGCGAGTAGATCTCCGGGAGATAGTCGGGGTCGCCCGCGAACGGGTTGTCGGCCGGCGCCGCGCCGTCCTCGTTCATCCGCATCAGCTTGCCGAAATGGGTCTGCGGGTCCTGCGCGTAGCTGCCGGTGTCGGCGAAGACGTAGGACCCGCCCACCGTCATGTAGAGCGCGCCGTCGGGGCCCCAGATGAGGCGCGACGCGGCGATGCCGCGGTCCAGCCCCTCGGCCACGAAGATGTCCCGCACCTCGGTCAGCGCCCCGGTGTCGAGGCGCCCGCGGGCCAGGGCCACCGTCACCCCTTCCACGCCGTCCTGGACGATCGACTTGCTGTAGGTCAGGTAGACCATCCGGTCGTCCTCCGGATGCACCGCGACGTCCATGAGCCCCGCGCGATTGGACTCGGCGAAGACCTCGGGCACGCCGGGAACGTCGCGGTCGAGGAGCTGGCCGTTCCGCACCACCCGCAACGTCCCCCGGTCGCGCTCGGTCACGAGGATGTCGCCGTTGCCGCGGAACGCCATGCCCCACGGATGCGACAGCCCGGTGGCTACCGGCACCACCCGGATGCGCGGCACCTCGGCGGTGTGCAGCACCCGCGACCCGGTCGGTGCGGGCACCGCCGGAACCCCGTCCCGGCGCTGGGCGGACACGACCGCGCCCGCGACGGCGAAGGCCAGGCAGAGCGCGAGCAACGGACGGCGGCGGGGGCGGCGATGGTTCATCATTCCTCCTTGGGTGCCCATCAATCTACCCGATCCGGCGGCCGAAGGGCAGCCGCGGGCTCGCGCGGCGACTGCGGGGGAGGGACGCCGCGGCGCCACGGCCGACCAGCCCGCACCGTTCCGGGCCCGGACGCGCGGCCCCGCGCCGACGGGGCGGCGGCGCGGCTCGACGGAGGTGGTCGAGAGGCTGAAGGCGGCGGTTTGACGGGCTCCTCTAGCCGACGAGCGTGCGGGTCGCCCAGACATAGAAGACGACTATCGGCAGCTCGCCCAGGGCGACGCCGGCGGCGAACCGGGCCACCGGCATCCGCAGCGTGCCCGCCACGTAGCAGATCACGTCGGTCGGTACGAAGGGGAACGCCGACCAGCCGGCCACCAGCCAGAACCCCTTTCGGGCCATCTGCTGCTCGAGCCAGCGCACCCGCGCCGCGTGGCGCCGCTCCAGGAGCGCGCCGACGCCGAGGAAGTCGAAGAAGTAGTAGATGAGCAAGGCCGAGACGACCACGCCCCCCAGCGAGCTGCTCATCACGAACCAGGGCCGGTCGGGAAACAGCAGCGTGCCGGCGACGATGAGCACGGTGCTCGGCACGAGGGTGAACGCGCGCACCACGTTGAGGACGACGTAGCCGAGCAGGACCGGCTGGCCCGACCCGCGCAGCACGCCGGCCACCCGCTCGGGCTCGAGGAGATCGGGCCGCAGGACATACAGCCCGGACAGCGACGCCACGCTCACGGCCCAGAGAACGAGCGCAATCAGGCGGATTCTCGGCATGCGCTCCGGATGGGCGGAGCCGGCACACGCCCCGCCGTGCCCGTCCGAATGACGGGACGGGCCCGCAACGGACCGGCCCATGGTCTCCTTGTCGGGCCTCGCCGCGACATCGGCGGACGGGCGGAGCGCGTCACCCGATCACGGCACTTGCACACTGATCAGGGTGACGTCGAACAGCAGGGTGGCGTCCGGCGGAATCCGAGGCCTCTGCCCCATCTCTCCGTAGGCCAGCTCGGGCGGAATGATCAACCGCCGCTCGCCGTTCTCGCGCATGCCGACCAGTCCCTGATCCCAACCGGGAATCACGTGTCCCAGGCCAAGGCTGAAATTGAACCCGGTGTTGTTCACGTCGAACTGCCGGCCCTTGCTGTCCGGTTGACTCTCGTCATACAGCCAGCCTGCGTAGACGACGTTCAACACGAATCCATTGCCGGCCGCGGCGCCGTCGCCTTCCCGGAGATCGATAATCCGGAACGGGGCGCTGTCGGTTAGCAGCGGCCGCACCGCGAGCAGCTCGACCTCGATGACCAGCGTCGAATTCGGCGGGATGTTGTCTTGGGTCTCTCCGCCGAGGGCGTACTCCGGCGGCACCTGCATGCGCCGCAGGCCGCCGACCCGCATGTTCCCAAGCCCCTGATCGAAGGCATCCAGCGTCTCTCCGACGCCCAGGAGAAACTCCAATTCCCCGGAATCGACCTGCTGGCCCTTGTGGTCGGTTGGGTCCTCCTCCCACAGCCATGCCACGTAGCGGATGGTCACGAGGTCGCCGGGGACCGCCGGCTCACCGGTACCGATCGTGACGTCGTCGACGGTGAAGAAAACCTGTTGGGACGGCGACAGGCCCGATTGACACCCGGCCAGCCCCGCCAGCGCCAGCGCCAGCGCACCAGCGGTTCCGACCCGTTTGCACATGTTCGACCGCATGTCCTCGTCCTCTCGTCCGAGCCGGCGTCCCACCGGACGCTCCGCCGCTCAGGCGCTTTCGTACCTGCATCCGGGACGGACCTCGGCGCATGGCCGGCCGGCGCCCGATCATGGAATCACATCAAGTATAGAGAACGATCGCCTCGACGCTTTGCCGATCTCTGCATCCGGGCTCACCGAACCTTCCCGCGGCGGTTCGAGCGAGTCGAGACTGCCGCCTCGATCTGCAGATCCTAACCGGGAGCGTTCCCGATCGGTTGGCAATTGTCCAGGAAGGTCGCGACTCGGACGAGCCGATGGAGTGCTCGGGGAGCCGTCGGCGGTGACGCGCGCCCAAGACGGCGGTGACGGCGCCGAAGCGCGGCTTCCTGCCCTCCGGCACCCCGGCCCGGCGCCCGAAGAGCGCACCGAGCCAGGGGAACTCGACGAGGCGGCAGGGGAGAGCGAGACCTTCACGCGAAGGTCGGCGGATAGTCCGGACCGTTGCCCGACTCAGTCCACGCAGCCGCCGTCGGACCGGCGCACCAGCGTGCCCGCGGCGTCGCGGCACACCAGGTCGGACGGCGACGCCCCGTTGTTGTTCCTCCAGTACAGCTCCCCGCCGTATTCGACCAGGACCTCGACGACCGCCGGGTAGCCCAGCCTCGTCGCGTGGTGCAGCGCGGTGTTGCCGTCGGGATCGGTCGCGTGCACGTCGTTGCCGAGCTCGAGGGCGAGCCGGACGCCCTCGCGCGTCCGGGGCTCGCCGGCCGAGACCAGCAGCCGGGCCGCGTCGACGCCGATGCCCATGCCGCGGCGGTTGCTCGACCGGGTCGTCCACCCCGCCCCCGCCACCGCCATCAGCGGCGTGATGCCGTTGTCGGGCGACAGCAGCGGATCGGCGCCGCACTCGGCGAGCAGGCGCATGATGTCGACCTCGCCGTACTTGGCGGCGAGCCAGAACGGCGTCGCCCCGGCCAGGGTCGCGGACAGGGAGTAGTAGTTGAGGTTGCGCTGCAGCCGGCTCCCGCCGGTTAGACGGGCGTTCGGGTCGGCGCCGTGCGCGCACAGGGCCCTGACCAGCTCCGGATCGCCGCGCAGCACCGCCGTGTGCAGGGGGGCGTACCCGGTGGTGGCGTCCCGGGCGTCGGCGCCGCGCTCGAGGAGGAACGCGGCGAGCTCGCCCTGGCCGCTGAAGCCGGCCAGCACCAGGGCGGACTGGCCGTTCGGCGCCCTGTCGTTGACGTCGGCGCCCGCGTCGAGGAGGAGCCGCGCGTTCTCGAGGCGGCCGTTCCGGGCCGCGATCAGCAACGGCGTCGACCCCCGCTGGGGCTCCTGCACGGACTGCTCGAAGGCGTTTCCCACGCCGCGGTTCACCGGCAGGAGATGGCTGTCGGAACGCCCCCCGACGTCGGCGCCGCGGGCCAGCAGCACCCGCACCGCCTCGGGGTCGCCCTGGGCCGCCGCCCACATGAGCGCCGTCTGCCCGTGCGACTTCTCGCGGGCGTCCACGTCGGCGCCGTGGTCGAGCAACGCGGCCAGCGCATCGGCGGTGCCGGTCCCCGCGCACGTCATCAGCGGCGTCTCGCCCATCGACGTCGCCGCGTTCGGGTCCGCTCCCGCGTCGAGGAGCCTGCCGACCACCTCGGCGTTCCGATTGGTGCAGGCGAGGTTAAGGGCCGTCACCCCGTAGTCGTTGGCGGCGTCCGCGTCGGCGCCGGCGCCGAGCAGCGCGTCCACCACCTCGACGTGGTCCCGTACGACCGCCCAGTGCAGGGCCGTCGCGCCGTCGCCCTCGCGGGCGTTGACGTCGACCTCCTGCTCGAGCAAGGCGCGCACGGCCTCGTGGTCCTGGTCCTGGATCGCCTCGATCAGGCGGAGGTCGGTGTTTCCCGCGGAAACGCCGGCGACCCCGAGCCACACCACCGCCGCCGCAGCCATCGACCTGCTGCTCAGCCGCATGTCGATCCTCCCTCCGTCCGGCATCTCTCCGATCCCGACCGAGCCCGGCCCGGCCGGGGTCCCGCAGCCGAGAGGGGCCGCCGCCGGGACGGCCCCCTCGGTCACAGACACGGGACGACGCTACGACAGCCCGGAGATCTCGCGGATCTGGTCCGTGCTGCCGCTGAAGCTGTCCACGGGGATGCCCAGCTTCGCCAGCATCGTGTACTGGAGATCGGTCAGCGGGGTGCCCTCGGGACAGACCACGTGACGCCCGCCCCTGATCTCGCCGCAGCCGCCCCCGGCGAGCACGATCGGCAGGTTCTGGGTCGTGTGGCGGTTCGAGTTGCGCAGCGCGCCGCCGTAGAGCAGCATCGCGTGGTCCAGCAGCGAGCCGTCGCCATCCGGCGTCGACTGCATCTTGACCAGGAACTCGCTGAACAGCTGCATGTGATAGGCGTTGATCCGCGCCAGCTTCGCGATCTTCTCCGGATTGTCCCGGTGGTGACTGAGCGGGTGGTGCGGCTCGGTGACCCCGATCTGCGGATAGGTGGCGCCGCTCTCCTCGCGGCCGATCATGAACGAGATCACCCGCGTCATGTCGGTCTGATAGGCGAGCACGATCAGGTCGAACATCAGCCTCGCGTGCTCTTCGTACGAGACGGGGATCCCCGCCGGCGACGCCACCGCGGGCAGCTCCCGGTCCGCCTGCTGCTCCGCCAACTGAATGCGCCGCTCGATTCCGCGGACGGCCTCCAGGTACTCGTCGAGCTTGCGACGGTCGTAGGGCGCCAGCCCCACCTTGAGGTCGGCGACCTTGTCCATCACCCGGTCGAGAATGCTCCGCTGCCGCTTCACGCTCGCGAGGCGCGCGTCGGCGCTCGTGTTCCCCACGTCTCCGAACAGCCGCTCGAAGACGATGCGCGGGTTCGTCTCGCGCGGCATCGGCGTCGTCCGGTTGGCCCACGAGTTGTTGAGATAGGCGCAACTGAAGCCGCCGTCGCAGGTCGCCACGCCGTAGACGGTGTCGCCGCCCTCGAGCGAAAGCTCCAGCGAGGGCAACTGCGTCTCGCGCCCCACGCCCGCCGCATTGGCGGCAACCTGGTCCATCGAGATGCCCAGCTCGAGCGCCGCGCCGGTGGTGCGCTTCGGACGCGCGCCGGTCAGCAGCGCCGACGCCGCCTGGGAATGGGTCGTGCCGCGGCCCGGCTCGGCCCCGACGCTGTCGAGGTTCGACATCACCAGCACGTGCTCCCGCACCGGCGCGAGCGCCTTCAGGCTCGGCGTCCACTCGAACGCCGCGCCCGCCGTCTTCGGCATCCAGTACTCCACGGGAGCGCCGTTCGGCACGGTGAAGACGCCCAGGCGTCTCGCGGGGGTCGCCGGGGTCTGGGCCAGCGCCGTCAGCGCCGGCACCATTCCGTCGAGAAACGGCAGCGCCAGCGTCGCTCCAACACCTCGCAGCACGGTACGACGCGGGATCACTGTCTTTTTCACGATCATCAGCCTATCCTCCTCGTCTGGAATGGTGCGCTCTTCACGATCGCCAAAATAACCGCCGACCAGCGAGACTCGTCCGCCTCGGCTTCCCGCAGAATCCGTCGGACCGCCGGCATGTCCGCCGCCTCGATCCGGCGCCCGATGGCATAGGTCAGCAGCCGCTCGGTCACCGTTCCGATGAACTCGCCCTGGCTCGCCAGGATGTGCCGGAAGCCGCTCGCCCCCTCGAATGCGCTGCCGTCGGGCGCCACCCCCGACGGATCGATCGCCGGCCCGACCTCGCCCGGAACCCCGGTGTCCTCGGTCGTGCGCCAGCGCCCGATGCCGTCGAAGTTCTCGAGCGCGAACCCCAGCGGGTCCATGTTCCGATGGCACGTGGCGCAGGCCGGATTCTGCCGGTGGACCTCCATGAGCGCGCGCAACGACGTCGGTGGCGCGCCGTCCTCGCGGGTCTGCAGGTCCGGCACGTCCGGCGGCGGGGGAGGCGGCGGCGCTCCCAGCAGGTTCTCGAGCACCCACTTGCCGCGCGTCACCGGCGACGTGCGGTTCGCATAGGACGTCAGCGTCAGAATGCCGGCCTGCCCCAGGATGCCCGCCCGCCGGTCGTCCGGCCACGACACGCGGCGGAAGTGGTTGCCGTGAATGTCGGGAATGCCGTAGTGCAGGGCCAAGCGTTCGTTCACGAAGGTGTAGTCGGCCGTCACCAGCTCGGCCAGCGGGCGATCTTCGCGCAGCTGCGTATCGAGGAACAGCTGCGTCTCGCGCTGCATCGAATCGCGCAGGTTCTCGTCGAACTCGGGAAACGCCGTCGGGTCCGGCGATGCGTTGCGGAGGCTGCGCAGGCCGAGCCACTGGCCGGCGAAGCTGTCGGACAGCGTGCTCCGCGCCCGAGGCTGGGCCAGCATCCGGCGCACCTGCTGCTCGAGCACGGCCGGGTCCCTCAGCTTCTCCTGCACGGCGAGGTCGAGCAGCTCGTCGTCGGGGATGCTCCCCCAGAGGAAGAACGACAGCCGCGAGGCGAGCTCGAGGTCGCTGACCGGATAGGGGATGCCCGGCTCGGCGTCGACCGGCGCGCGCTCGACGCGGAACACGAACTCGGGATCGGTCAGCAGGAACTCCAGCGCCGCCTGGATGCCCGTTTCGAACCCGCCCTCGCGCCGTCCCGCCTCGTAGAAGCTCAGCAGCGCCGTCACGTCCCTGGACGTCACCGGGCGCCGATACGCGCGCCGGGCCAGCCCGCCCAGGATCTCCTCGGCGCACCCCGCCTCTTCTTCGGCGCTGTCCGGCCGGCAGACGAAGATCTTCTCCCGGCTCAGCGTCTCCAGAGGCTTGCTGCCGTCGAACGGCCCGGTGATCGTGAGTCGGGCAACCGCCGGATTCCCGTCCTGCCGGTCATCGGTGCTGAACCCGAACGTCGCCGGGCTCGGCCGCGGCTGCAGGACCCCTTCGTCCAGCGCCGGGCGCCGGAGGAAGGCCACCCCCACCAGCCGCTCGCCGGCCTTCACGGGCATCGTGAAGTGCAGCTCCTCGTCGGCAATGACCGAGTACGTGCCCCACTCGGGGAACCCCCCGCTGCCCGAGCCGCAGTAGCTCGTCGCGCACCGCGTGCCCTCGAAGGCGCCGCCGACCATGAACGTCTTGGCGAGGGCCTTGTCGACCCGCACGTCGAGCTGGTGCGGCGTGTTCCCGAGGCCGCGGATGTAGTTGTAGAAGTTGCGATGCAGATCGACCTTGAACCGGTATTCCCCGTCGAGCGGGAAGTAGTGATCCACGGCCAGACCGCCCCGCGACCCGAACGGCAGATCCTCGCTCGTGCGGACGTCCTGCACCTCGAGCTGGGGCACGCCGTAGGAATGGGATCGAGACGACAGGTCCGGGTCGCCGACCGCGAGCTGACTGATCCGCCGCGCCGCCGTCAGGTAGCGCTCCATCAGCGTCGTCGAGACCGACAGGACCTCGGCGTTGTTGTCGAAGCCCTCGGCATCCGCGTCGTCCGGCGGCAGGAGGGCCTCGATGTCCACGTCGAGCCCGACCAGGTCGCGCACGGCGTTCCGATACTCGGCGCGGTTGAGGCGATGCGCCGTCATCGGGCGCCCCGGAGGCGGACTGGCGGCCGCCGCCCGGTCGAGCTCCGTCTCCAGCCAGGTGACCAGGGACACGCGGGTGGCGTCCTCCGGCCCCCGCGCCGTCGGCGGAGGCATCAACCCGCCCCGGACCTTCCGCAGCACCCCTTCCCAGAGGTCCGCGTGGGCGCCGACGTCCCCCAGGTCGAGGCCCTGCAACGACATCGGCACCGCCCCGCGCTCGAATCCGCGGTCACTGTGACAGGCGACGCAGTACCGGTCCACGAACGCACCCGCCGATGCCCTGTCGGACACGGTCTGGGCATGGCCCACGAGCGGCGAGAAGCCCGCCAGCACCGCGGCGACCCCCGCTCCGCCCGTCAACTTGAACAGCCACGACATGGTCACGACCCTCCCATCCCCGAGAGCATTGCTACCAGCGGTAGCGGAAAAGAAACGCGCCGGGACGACCACACTGGCCCTTTTCGCAGGGATTCGCCTACCCTATGCCGAGTCGCCAGCGTTGTCAACTCTTCCGAGACGACAAGCCCGCGCCGCGCCAGGGCTGGCCGGGACGGAAACGGCGCATGACCATCTTCACCAGGAGGGGGAACACGCCCAGCAGCACGAAGGCGGCCAGCACTTGCGGCGACACGATTCCGCCGACGCCGCTCTCGCTGAGGGCCTGGAGGTCCGGCACCGCCGCCCCGGCATAGACGTAGACGGCGGTGCCCGGCAGCATGCCGATCTGGCTGACCCACCAGAAGGTCGCGAGCCGGAGCGGGGTCAGCCCCATGACGAGATTGATCACGAAGAACGGGACCGCCGGAACGAGGCGCAACGTGAAGAGGTACAGCGCCCCGTCTCGGGCCAGCGCGGCGTCGAACGATTGCAGCCGGTCGCCGAACCGGGACTGGACGGTGTCCCGGAACACGTATCGGCTCAGCAGAAACGCGAGAGAGGCGCCGCTCGTCGAGGCGAAGCTCACGAGGAGGACGGCCCGCAGGAAGTCGAAGTACCAACCGAAGACGAGGGTGAGCACCGCCGCGCCGGGCAGCGACAGTCCGGTCACCGCGACGTAGACGAGGAACGCGGCGCCGTAGACCAGCCAGGGGTGGTCCTGCTGATACGCGCGCAACGCCGCTTCCTGCTCCGCGATGGCCGCGAGCGAGAGCGCGTCCCCGAACTGCAGGTAGCCGGCGACCGTCACCGCCGCCACCGCGAGCAGCACCCCCAGTCTGGCCTTCGAATTACCCCCGGCCGGACGGCCGGTAGCCGCAGGGGCCGCGTCGGTCATGGCATGCTCCCGATCAGAAGACGACCGAGCCCAGCCGCAGCAGGTTGGTCAGATTGGCGATGCCCGTCGATTTCCGACGCTGGAAATAGAACATCTTCCCCTGCTCTTCGTCGCCCACGTGGTAGCACTCCCACCGCTCCTGTCCCAGCGCGTTCAGTTGCTCGTCGAGCGTTCCGAGATCGGCATGGGGCACGAGGAGCGTCCGGTACTCGATGGCCCAGACCTCGCTCATCTCGTCAGCCGACAGCTCGCCCAACGCCTGGGCTCGGTTGCGCGCTTCGTCCAGCACGTCCTGGGCGTCCCCCCGCAGATCGTCCAGAGACGCCTCCCGACACCCGGCGGCGAGCACCAGGACGGCACACAACGCGATCAACCCGGTTCGCATGGTGAAGCCCCTCCCCTGTTATTCTCAGTATCGTCCCGCCGGCTTGGAAAAGGCAACGGCGCCGCAGACGGCGTGCCGCGCCCCGCCGCCACCCGCCGGACCGGCACGATGGAGGACCGACATGCCCGACCGTGCTTCGATAGCCGCCGCGACCCTGCTCGCGGCCGTGTGCCTGCCGGCCGTGTGCCCGGCGCAGGAGACACCCGAATCCGACGTCAAGACCGAGGTGCGCGCCGCCTGGGACGCCTACATCGAGGCGTTCTCGGCCGGCCGGACCGACGTCCTCGCCAACGAGACCTACGCGGCCCCGTCGTTCCAGCTCGGCGCGGCCGGCGCGACCGTGCGGTCCGCCGCCGCCGACACCCGGGCCGCCTTCGACGCCACTCACGAGCGGCTGGCCCTCGAACGCTACGACCACTCCGAGACCGACCGCGCCGAGATCTGCGTCATCAACCCCGCCACGGCGCTGCTGAGCGCGCACTTCACCCGCTATCGCACCGACGGCAGCGTGCTTGCACGGGGAGCGTCGAGCTATCTGTTCGCCCGGCTCGACGGCGGCTGGCGCATTCTCGCCATCATGGCCAACCCCGCCGGGAAGCTGATCGCCTGTGACTGAGCACGACCCGGTCCACCCGCGGCCCGCGCCGGTCGTCGAGGACAACGCGCCCCGGCCGGACTGGCGGACGCCCGCGCTGGTGGTGGCGGCGGCCTGCGCCATCTCCGTCGTCGGGTTCGGGGCACGCTCGAGCTTCGGACTGTTTCTCGAGCCGATGTCGGCGACGAGAGGATGGGGGCGCGAGACTTTCGCGCTGGCGTTGGCGGTGCAGAATCTCGTGTGGGGCGCGAGCCTGCCCGTCGCGGGCGCCCTGAGCGACCGGTTCGGACCGTCTCGAGTAATGGCGGCGGGCGCGGTGGTCTACGCCCTCGGCATCCGGGAGATGGCGTACGCCGAGAACGCCGCCCTGCTGCAGATCACGGCGGGGGTCCTGGTCGGCGTCGGCGTGGCCTTCACCGCGTTCACCATCGCCCTCGCGGCCATGGCGAAGGTGGTGGGTCCGGAGCGGCGTTCGCTCGCCCTCGGGCTGGGCACGGCCGCCGGATCGTTCGGCCAGGTCGTCTTCTCGCCGCTCGGACAGGGGTTCATCGACGCTTACGGGTGGCAGGCGGCGCTGGTGAGCGTCTCCGCCTCGGTGCTCGTCATCGCGCCGCTGGCGTTGCTGTTGCCGGGCGCCTCGCAGGGAACGGGCGCGAAGGGACCGGGCGCGGCGGGACCGGAGCAATCGCTCGTGGCCGCCGTCCGCGAGGCGATGGGGCACCGCGGGTACGGCCTGCTGACCGCGGGCTTCTTCGTCTGCGGGTTTCACGTGGCGTTCATCACCGTCCACTTCCCCGCCTACGTCCGGGACCTGGGCCTGCCGGCCTCGGCGGGAGCCGGCGCCATTGCGGTCATCGGCTTGTTCAACATCGTGGGTTCGCTCGCGGCCGGGGCGGCCGGCCAGCGCTGGAGCCGGAAATACGGGCTCAGCAGCATCTACGCGCTGCGGGCGGCCGCGATCACCGCGCTGATGCTCGCCCCCAAGACCGCCGCCGTCATCTACCTGTTCTCGGCTGTCATGGGCCTGCTGTGGCTGTCGACGGTGCCGCTGACCACCGGCATCGTGGGCCGGATCTTCGGCGTGCGCTATCTGGCGACGCTGTTCGGGTTCGTCTTTCTGAGCCATCAGCTCGGCAGCTTCCTCGGCGTCTGGCTCGGCGGCCGGCTCTACGACGCCACCGGGTCGTACGACGGCATCTGGTGGGCAGGCGTCGTCTTCGGTCTCGCCGCCGCGCTGATTCATCTGCCGATCGACGACCGGCCGATCGCGCGCTACCGCCCGGCCGTCCCCGTCGGTTCCGCGACCGGCTAGCGTCGGGGGATCACCCGGCCGCAGGCCCTCCGACGAGCCGCGACGACCGGCCGATCGACGGACCGCGGCGAGAGCGGGACCGCAGCTCTCGCTCACAGCACCGCCGTCAGCTTCAGGAACAGCGTGTGGCCCTGCTCCGAACGCTGGCCGAACTCCGCCGTGCCGCGCTGGTAGGCGACCTGTATCGTCCCGAACGGGGGGCGGTAGCGGTAGACGAAGACCGCCTGCACGTTCCGCCGGTCGATGGCCGAGTTCGTCTGGAAGAATAGGCGCACGAACAGGTCGGGGGTGAAGAACCGGCTGGCGCGCACCACGTGGATCCAGGTGCTGTCGTCGCCGGGGTCCGGCTCGAGGGTCAACCGCTGCAGCTCGTACTCGGTCGAGGTGCGGTCGGTCGGCTTGTACTGCGCCACCACGCTCCCCAGCACGAAGTCGGCGTCGAAGTTGCGGCCGGTGGAGACGCCGCCGCGGAACGACTGGTACGACCGGGTGTTGTAGCCGACCTCGAGGCCGGTCTGCCGGTTGCGGAAGTCGCGCTCGAACCGCTTGAACTCCTCGGTGTGCCGCGCCGTGGCGGTCCAGCGGTTCCGGAAGTCGACGGCGACCGACTCGTCGACCTGCCAGCGGTTCCGGAAGTCGACGGCGACCGACTCGTCGACCTGCCAGCTCCGCAGCACGCCGGTCTGCCCCCAGTAGGCGTCGTAGGCCGAGTCGTACTGGATGCGCTCGACCGGGCCGCCCGACAGCCACACGGTCTTGTTGAGGGCCGAGTCGACCTCGCGGCGGTCGTCGTCGACGATGAACCCGATGACGTTGACGTTGTCGGCCAGACGGTCGCCCAGGTGCGTGTAGCCGACGTGGAAGTGGGCCGTCGCCGAGTCGTAGGAGGGTCGCGCGAAGAACGCCGTGCCCCCCTCCGAGGACTGCCCGTAGCTGTGCACGAACTGGCCGGTCAGACCCCAGTTCTCCGTGAAGTAGAGGCTGGCGTCGCCGCCGATCGAGCCCTGGTTCCGGCCCTCCAGCGTGCGGTTGGCGAGCAGGACCCCGACGTTCGACCGCGCCGCGACGTCCCGTTGCACCCGGGCCACCGTGTAGCCGGCGCGACTGCCGGCGGCGAGCGGCTCGGCCCGCGTCGCGAGCACGTGCATCGCCCACGGCCCCTGCTTGCCGAGGAGCTTGCCGCCGCCATCGATGTCGGCAATGCGGCGCGAGTAGAAGGTCCGGATGCCCTGGCCGAAGAGCTCGCCCCCCTCGAGGAAGAACTGCCGCTTCTCCGCGAGCGAGACCTCGAACCGGGTCAGGTTGACGAGCTCCTGGTCGGCCTCGATGGTGGCGAAGTCGGGATTGACGGTGCCGTAGGCCGACAGTTGAGGGGTCAGGGCGTAACGCACGTCCAGTCCGACGGCGCCGATCGGGCGCGCCCGCTCCTGGGCGCGGGACAGCGCGTACGGAATGACCTGGTGGCGGCGCGACTGCTGCGGCACGTCGAGCCCCACGAGGGTGCCGGCCATCGAGAGCCGCGCCCAGTAGTCGACCGGCCCGGCCCAGAAGGTGCGCTCGAGCGATCGGCGCCGGCTGCGGCCGAAGTTGATTCCCCAGGTGACGTCGTCGCCGGCCCGGTACTGGATCGAGGTCAGGGGGATGGCGATCTCGGCCGACCAGCCGTAGTCGGTCCGTCGCGCACGCGACCGCCACGGCGCGTCCCACGCCCCGTCGCTGCTGCCGCCGTCCTCGGCGATGCGCCCGTCGGTCTGGGTCCCCAGCCGGTTGACCATGAAGTAATAGCCGGTCCGCCGGTCGTGGAAGGTGTCGAGAAACACCTGCACCGAGTCGTCGTCCCAGATCGGGTCGTCGCGCTCGATCATCTGCGACAGCGGCGGCTCGGGGTCCCAGGCCTGGAAACCCGCGTACAGAAACTCGTCGTCGTAGAGGACGTGGACCACGGTCGGCAGCTCGGCCGAGGCGCCCCGTTGCGGTTCGAACTGCAGGAAGTTCTCGGCCCGCGCCGCACCCTGCCATTCCCGCTCGGTGACGCGTCCGTCGATGTCCGGCGGCCGTTGGGCCCGCCGCGCGGGAATGCTGAACTCCCCGGCGCCCGCCCACGGCGACGCCCCTGTCGGCACCAGCAGGCAGGCCAGCGCCGTCGCGATCTGCCAGCACGAGCCCCTGCATCCCACCGCCGAATGATCCCGGCAAGCATCGCCGCCGGTCAAACCGGCGGCTCGCGACCCGCTGGCGCCTGCCCGAAGAGCGTCGCGCCGCTCTCCCTTGCCGCGCACCCCCGCCACCCGGCCCCGCCGTTCTCCGGCATGGAATCCCCGCGAAACGCTGTCGCGGATTGCCCGGTTTTCCCGGCACCCTCCCCGCCGCACAGCCGGGTCCGCCGCAAGGGAACGTGACTCCGTTCACGGGCCGGAAGCGCCCGCCCTCGACTGGGACCGAAGCCCGTCGCCGTCCGCCCCCACGCTCACCGCGACCGGCCGCGCCTCTACGTCGACGGCCTCGGGCGGCTTCAGCCCCGCCCCGGCGCCGACGCCCAGCTCGGCCAGCCGCCCCGCCGACACCATCACCCGCGACTGATAGGCGCCCACACCGTCGTTGAACGACCGCACGGCCTTCGCCAGCCCCTTGCCCATCGCGTCGAGGTTGCTCCCGAGCCGAGCCAGCCTCACGTGCAGCTCCCCGGCGATCTTCAGGATGTCGTCCGCGTTGCGCTGCACGTCCTGCCGCTCCCACGCCACCGCCACCGTCCGAAGGAACGCGATGAGCAGACCCGGCGTCGAAATGAGGACCTTGTGGTCGCTCCACGCCCGCTGCCAAAGGTCGCCGTCGATGTCCACGGCCGCATCCAGCATCGGGTCGGTCGGAACGTACATCAGCACGAAGCCCGGCGATTCCGGCCAGTAGCGCGAATAGTCGCGCCGGCCCAGTTCTCTGGCGTGGGCGCGCAACGCCCCCGCGTGTTCCTCCAGCGCGCGCTGCCGCTCCGCCAAGGTGGCCGACTCCACCGCCCGCCGGTAGGCATCCAGCGGGGTCTTCGCGTCGATCACGACCTTCGCGCGGCCGGGGATCGACACCACCACGTCGGGCCGCACCCGGGTCTCGCCGCCCGCCGTCGCCTGTTCGACGAAGTCCACGTGCCGCGAGATCCCCGCCGCCTCGATGGTATTCCGCAGGTGCTGCTCGCCCCACGCCCCGCGCATCTTCGCATTGCCGAGAACGCGCTGCAGCCGGCTCGTCTCTTCGGCCAGCTTCTCGACCTCTTGCGAGGTACGGGCAGAGCTCGCGGCCGACGCCCGGTGCAGACGCTCCAGCTGCTCGCGGACGGGGTCGACCAACGCCTTCACCACCGCCCCCGCGCCCTCGGACTGTTGCGCCACCAGGCCCCGGCACTCGTCGACGAACGCCGCGCGGCTCGATTCCGTCACCTCTGCCGCAATGCCCTTGAACAGCATCGCGAATGTCGCCGTCTGCTTCCGGAGGTACCAGTACGCCACGACACCGCCCAGCATGAACCCCGCGATGAATCCGAGAAGAGCCGCGGTTCCGATTGTCATCGGGTCTCCCTGGTTGCCATATGCGCATGCTCCCGCGCCGGTCGCGCGCGGCGCCGCCGCCCGATCCCGCGCGCCCCGCTGTCACGATCCATGACGGTTCGAATCCACGAGTTGACGATATACGCGCGCGACCCGCTCGGCTTGAATCTCCGGCGTGCGCGCGCGCACCCGTGCGCGGGCCGCCACCCCGAGACCCTTGCGCGCATCCGCGTCGCGCAGCAGGCCCGCGAGCGCCTCGCCCAACCGGGCCACGTCGCCGATCGGCACGAGCCGCCCGCTCGACCCATCGTCACCCAGGATTTCCTGCGCGCCCTCGGTCGCCGTGGCCACGCACGGCAGCCCCGCCGCCATCGCCTCGAGCAACGCTATCGGCTCGCCCTCCCAGTGAGACGACAGCACGAAGACGTCGAACGCCGGCAGGATCTCCGGCACATCGCCGCGCGCCCCGGCCAGCATCACGCGCGCGCCGCCGGTCCCTGCCTCCACACGCCGCTCCAGATCGCCGCGCAACGGACCGTCGCCGACGACCACCAGCGCGGGCGGCGCCGACGAGTCCTCGAAACCCGGGGCGATGCGGGCAACCGCGTCGACGAGGTCGCCGACGGCCTTCTGGGGCACGAGCCGTGACACGGTGCCGACCACCAGCGCGTCCCGCGGCAGACCGAGACGCCGCCGCGCCGCCGTCCGGCCCGCCCCGTCGGCGCCCGGAATGCGAACGGCATTGGCGACGTGGAACCCCTGTCGGCGGCACAGGAATCCCCGTTGCTCCAAGTCCGTCAGGTCAGCCCGCGAAACCGAGATCACGGCCTGGGCGCCGCGACAGGCCACCCGCTCGGCCAACAACGAGACCTGCCGCTCGACCCAGCCCGCGTCCTTGCGGTACGCGAGACCGTGCGCCGTGTAGACGACGAGCCGGCACCCCCGTCCACGCGGCCATCCCGCCCGCCGGCGGAACGCCGCGCCGATCGCGTGGAAGAACGCCGCCCGGGTCCCGTGCAGGTGGACGATGTCGGGCGCGAGCCGGTCCGTCAGCCGGGCGAGGCGGAGGGCGCGCAGCGGCGCGAGGCGCCGCGCCATCAGATCGACGTAGTGCACCGGAATGCCAAGGTCTGCGAGGTCCGCGCCCAGCGGGCCGTCTCGCCCCACCGCCGCCTCACAGTCCCAGCCGGCGCGGCGCAGCGCAGGCAGCATGTCCACGAGATGCGCGGCCCCGCCGCCGCGGGCCCCCGACGCCATGACGTGCAGAACGCGCATAGCTCGGCTACATGCTAGACGACGGAGGCGTACGCGTCCAGCGTCCGGCGCGCAGTCGTCTCCCACGAGAACTGCCGGGCGCGCGCGATGCCAGCGCGGTGCAGGCGATCGCGCAACGCCTCGTCGCGCAACACTCGGGCGATGGCGGCCGCCAGGCCGTCGACGTTGCGGGGGTCGACGAGCATCGCGGCCTCGCCGGCCACCTCGGGCATCGAGGAGACGTTCGAAGTGATGACCGGCACGCCGCAAGCCATGGCTTCGAGCAGCGGCAACCCGAACCCTTCATACAGGGACGGGAACACGAACAGCGCCGCTCCGCTGTACACCACGGGCAGATCGTCGTCGTCGATGAAGCCTGGAAACCGGACGACCTGCTCCAGCCCGAGCGACCGGACGGTCTGGAAAATGGGCTCGTCGAGCCAGCCGCGCGCGCCCGCGAGCACGAGCCGCAGGCCCGGGTCGATGTCGGCGCCGTGCAGCAGCCGCGCGAAGGCCTGCAGCAGGGTGGTCAGGTTCTTGCGAGGCTCGAGCGTGCCTACGGCCAGCACGTAGCGCGACGGGAGCCGGTACTTCGCGGCCACGTCGCGGAACGCCCCCTCCGCCGCCGGCCGGAACCGCGGCTCGCATCCCTCGGGCGTCACCGTCACGAGGTCCTCGGCGAGGCCCAGGTGTTGCACCACGTCGCGCTTCACGGCACGCGACGGCACGACTATGCGGTCGGCCTGCCGCCGAACCCGGGCGAGGGCCGTCCTGACGACGAGGCGATGCCGGAGCGTGAAGGTCTGGGGCAGGATGAGCGGAATCACGTCGTGAATGGTGACCACGTACTTGCCGGTCTTGCCCACGAGGGGGATGCCGACGTGGTCCATGCCGTGAAAGACGTCGACGCGCAGGCGGCGCAGCGCGGACGGGATCAGCGTCAGCGACCGAATCACACTGCTCTTTGCGCCCAGGAAGCACTCGTCGCAGGCCTCCCGAAACTCCTCCATGACCTCGCGGGACGTCTGGGGACCGGTGAAGATGATGAACTCGAGGTCGGGACGCCGCGCCGCCGCTTCCGCGAGCATCGCCCGCGTCAGGTTGATCGCGTACCGCCCGGTGCCGCCGGCCCGGAGCGTCAATATCTTGCCGTCGAGCCCGATTCTCACCCGCACTCCCCCGCGCGACCCGGCCGCCGGTTGGATTCGCCCCGGGCCGGCGGCGTCGACCCGGTTCGCGCCGCGCCGATCATAGCCGAGGCTGAAACCATCGCGTGGACGTCAGTAGGCGCCGAGCCCATCGAGCCAGACACTGCCTTCCGTGACGGGCTCGTCCGTGCGGGGGTCGATGTAGAAGACCAGCCCGACGACGTGCCGCAGGTCGAGCACCTCGTCGACGTTGGTGTCGGCCGGATGGAGGCGCTCGAACGGAATCGCGAGCCGTCGCCACTCGGTGGTGGTACGAACCGACGACTGCCACCAGTCGGGCTCGCCGCCCGCGTGGCCGGGCCGCTCTTCCCACAGCGCGACCCAGATGCGGTACACGCCGTCGGCCCTGATGTGGAAGACGAGTCCGGAGTCGTGCGACAGGTCCCGGCGAGCCCGGTCGACGAGGGCGCCCCAGACGGCGGACGGGTCCGGCCGCGGCTGCGCGAGGCGGAAGTGGAGCCGGGCGGCGGCGGTCCCGGGAGCACGATCGCTGGCCACCCGCACCTCGGGATCCACCCACGTTCCGGGGTCTGACTCGGCCATGAGCGCCGACCCGTTCTCGAAGGCGTTCAGGGTGCGCGCGGGAAATGGCCGGGATGGCGCGGCCGGTGGCCACGCCGCGCGCCGAGCGCGCACGACGGTCTCGGCGCCGCCATAGACGTAGATGGGGTTGGAAAGGACCCACGGCACGTCCCATCCCGCCACCCGGACCTCGACCCGGTAGGCGCCGGGCTCGCGCGCCGGAACCTCGATCGCGCCGTGCCCGACGGCGATGCGCGCGCCGTTGCGGTAGAGCTCGACGCGCGCGCGCCGCGGCAAACGGCCGCCCGCACGCAGGAGCAGATCCGGCGCGGGCGGGACCGTGTCACCCATCTGCCATCTCTCGTCGCCCCGCGCGGCGTGGAAGAAGAACCCGCCGGCCGGGGCGAGACCGTCGAGGGCCATGTAGGATCGACCGCGAGCCAGCGCCTCGCGAACCGCGTGGGCGTCGCGCGCGGCTTCTCCCGAGAGCGGAGAGTCGAGCAGGACGTAGTTCCGGAGCACGCGGAACAGACTGTCGTACGACGGAAAGCCGTGCGCGTCGACGCCGGCGAGCCCGGCGACGTTGCGCCGGCGCAGCAGCGCGTCCCACCGCGCGATGGCGGCCCCGGGCCGGTCGAAACCGGTCGCAAGGGCGTAGACCGGATTGAACGGATAGGCGACGAGACCTCCGAGCAGAGCCCGCCAGGACGCCCGTCTCCACAGGCTGTCCGGATTGATCACCTCCAGACCCC
Organism: Vicinamibacterales bacterium; assembly: GCA_965206705.1. GTDB lineage: Bacteria > Acidobacteriota > Vicinamibacteria > Vicinamibacterales > UBA8438 > JAJEEA01. Next base: position 2,596,177 of record CBDBKJ010000006.1, read on the forward strand.
AGGGCCCTTCGAGCTCCCAGCCGCTCCATCCGAGATCGTCGCGCGGGCTGGTCGGGTGGGCAACGAACGCCGCGCCGCCGAGATGGCGCACGTCGTCGAGCGCGTTCCGCGCGTCCACGGCCGGGGGAAAGGCGAGCGGCCGCATGCCAAGACCGAGGAGATGACCCTGATGCGCCGAGATCTCCGCGCCCACCAGCACGAGCACCCCGTCCCGGTAGCCGGCGTGCGGCCGGGCCGCGTCCGTGTTGTGGTCGGTGATGACGAGAAAGGACAGGCCCGCCTCGCGACCCGCCCGCACGACATCCTCCGGAGTGCCCGCACCGTCCGAGAACGCGGTGTGAACATGCACCACGCCGGGGACCCGCGCCAGTCCATCGCGCGTCGGCTCGCCTTCGAGGGGCGGCGGCCGCCACAGCAGGGCCGCTCCGACCCACAGCGCCACCGGCATCATGACCGCCGGCACCATGAGCCGCCACAGTCGACGCCGGCGACTCATCCGTTCACCCTGTCCTGCGTTTCACCGTCGCTCGCCGCCCGCTGATGCGAGCAGCGTCTTCTGCAATCCCGCAGGGGGACGTTCGAGGTAACATTCCGCCCTGGTTCGCGCCCCATCGACACCGCACCGACGATTCACCGCACCCACTGGCCGATGACTTCTTCGGCGTCGCCCCCACCCCCTCCCTCGCTCCGGAGCGGCGGGTCGCAGAAGCGGCTGCGGGCGTTCCGCTCGCGCGTGCGCGTGCTCGCCAACGTCGCGAGGCGATCGTACCTCATCGCACGCAAGGGATTCCCGCTCGCGTGGCCCACGCCGCGGCGGGCCGCCGCCACCTGGCGCTGGGCTCGCCGAGTCGTGGTTCAGGTTCGGCGCCGCCGCCGCGAGAACGGCCTGACAGTCGCGGTGGACATCTCCCCCTTGTTCGACGTGCTGACCGGCGTAGGCTGGTATCTCTACGAGCTGTTGCGTCAACTGGCCGACCGCCCCGACCTCCACCTCCGACTCTACGGTCCGACGATGTTCACGCGCACCGACGGTCCGCAACCCGTCAAGACCCCACCGGAGGGACGCGCCATCGAGTGGGTCCGGCACGAGATTCCCGACGATCTCCTCGTCCGGCGGGCCTGGCTGGCCCTCCTGATGCGCATTCTCGAGCCCTGGCTGGTCGCGGCCGACCGGAACCGCGTCGTGTTCGCCCCCAACTTCGTCCCGCCGCGGCCGTTCACCGTCTCGAGACGGCCGCTTGTGGTGACGGTCCAGGACCTGACCCTGTACCGGATGCCCTGGACGATGCAGGAAGAGACTCGCGCCGATCTCGAACGGAAGCTCGAACGGACGGTCGCCCGTGCCCGGGCCATCGTCACACCGTCGGAAACCGTCCGGACGGATCTTCTGGAACACGGCGGCGCGGCTCCCGGCGCAGTACATGCCATCTGGGACGCCGGTCGGCTCGATGGGGTGGCCCCCGGTGCGCTGCCGGCCGGCATGCCCGAGCGCTTCGTTCTGCACGTCGGCACGATCGAGCCGCGCAAGAACGTGGCGACCCTGCTGGCCGCGTGGCCCCGCCTCCGCGCCACGATGCCGAAGGCGCCCCCACTCGTGCTGTGCGGAAAGCCCGGCTGGCAGCACGAGTCGATCGAAGACGCGCTGGCCCGCGCCACCGCCGAAGGCTGGCTGCTGTGTCTGGGCTACGCGCCCGACGAGACGCTGCGCGCCCTCTACGATCGCGCCGCGGTGGTGGTCTGCCCGTCCGTCTACGAAGGCTTCGGGCTGCCCCTCGTGGAGGCAATGGCGGCGGGGACGCCGATCGTCTGCAGCGACATCCCGGTGTTCAGGGAGGTGGCCGCCGACGCGGCGCTCTTCGTCCCGGCCAACGATGCCCCCGGGTGGGCGCAGGCGGTGGCTGAGGTGCTCTCGGACCCGGACCGGGCGCGCGACCTCGAGGCCCGGGGCTCCGCCCGCGTTCGCGCCTTCAGCTGGCGGCGCACGGCGGAGCGGACGCTGGCCGTCTGGTCAGACGCCGCCAGGTCGGCATGAGCCCCCGACGATCGGTTGGCGGCGCACACCGGAGCGAACCTCGACCGTCCGACTCCGACAAGGAGGCGACTCGCATGACGCCTCCGGGAACGCGCCCGCCCCGCCACCCGATCGCGCGCGCAGCTATCTCGACCGAGGCATCACGTCGGCGGGCGCGATCGGCCGGTCCAGCAACCCGGCCGTGGCATAGACGTCGATGGTGGCCTGCCATCCGTCCGCCGTCTGGAGCCCGACGGCGTCGCCGACCAACGCGCAGACCCGCGCCAGGCTCGCGTCGACGTAGCGTGCGTTCCGGTTCGGAAACAGCTCCAGGAAGACCCGTGCGGCGGCCGGCTGGTCCGCGCACGCGCTCCGGTATCCTTCCACGACTGCCGCGGTCGCCCCTCGATCAGATCGGGGTCGTCTTCGTAGGCCGCGCGCGACGCGATGACGTTCAGTCCATACGCGGCGACGCCGTGATCGGCGAGCGGAAGCTGGAAGGTTTCTTCCTGCAACGCCAGTTCCGTGGGACTCATCTCGACGTCTTTGGTTAGCGGGTAAAGTCGAGAAAATCCGTGAAGTGGTGTGCAGCTTCGGGGCGCATGTGTCGATACATGGAGCATGGCGAGGGAGAGCGGCGGGCGCGACGGTTCGGGGGCGCCCCCGCGAGAGCAGGATTCGCGGGACAAGCGCATCGAGGAGCTTCAGCGGGAGAACGCCAAGCTGAGCGACGATTTGGACCGCACCACCCGCGACCTGGACCGCACCACCCGCGACCTGGACCGCACCACCCGTGATCGAGACCGGTGGAAGCGACGCAGCGAAGACCTCAAGAAACAACTCGATGAGGCCCGCCGCGCCGGCAAACGGCAGGCTGCACCCTTCGCCAAGGACCGGCCGCAAGGGTCCGGCAAGCGCCCCGGCCGACGGTCCGGGACGCAGTACGGCCGGCAAGGGTCCCGACGCTGCCCGCCGAAGGTCGACGAGACCCACGGGGCGCCGGCGCCAAGGGCGTGTCCCGACTGCGGCGGCGCCGTCGAAGTGACCCGCGTCGCCGCGCAGTATCAGGAAGAACTCCCTCCGGTCCACCCCATCGTACGCCGCTTCGACATCGAGGTCGGCCGCTGCTCGCAGTGCCGCCGGCGCGTGCAGGGGCGCCATCGTCTCCAGACATCCGACGCCCTTGGCGCGGCCGCGGTGCAGCTCGGCCCCGGACTCGCCTCGCTCGTCGTCGAGTTGCACACCGAGATGGGCGTGCCGCTGGCCAAGGTCGCCGGTCTGCTGCGGACGAGGTTCGGTCTGGAGGTCACCGCCGGCGGCCTCGTTCATCTGCTGCATCGAACCGCCCGCGACGCCACGCCGGTCTACCGGGAACTCTGCCGGCAGGTCCGCAACGCGCCAGTGGTCACGCCCGACGAAACGGGCTGGCGCGTCATCAAGCCCCACTGGCTGTGGACGTTCGTCACCCCGGAGACCACCGTCTACGCCATTTGCCCCGGCCGCGGGTTCAAGGATGCGGCCACCGTACTCGGGACCGACTACGCCGGCGTGCTCGTGCGCGACGGCTGGCGGGTGTACCGGCGCTACAAGGGTTTGCACCAAAGTTGCGTCAATCACTATGCCGATATCCGGATTATGCCGATGTCGGCGTAGGCGCCCCTGCCACACGGGACGCCGGCGCCTAGACTATCGGCATAATCACAGCCCTTCGAGGAAAGCCAGGAGCGCATCGGATGGCCGATAGCGGCCGGGCTGGACACCGACGGGTGTCGTCCTGTCGAGCGCGCGTTCTTTCAGGGCGAGGTCCGCATGGATGTAGATGTCGGTCGTAGCGAGCCGTTCGTGTCCGAGCCACAGCGCGATAACGGCGGTATCCACCCCGGCGTGCAGTAGGCGCATGGCGGCGGTGTGGCGGAGCGTATGCGGGGTGACGTTTTTCTCACGGAGAGAGGGGCAGGCTTGCGTGGCGGCGGTCAGGTGTGTCGCCAAGCGCTGCGCCAGTGCGTCGCGGCTGAGGGCTTGGCCCGTCCGTGTCGGAAAGACCGGTGCGTCCGGTGCGCCGACGCGTTCGGTGAGCCATGTTCGCAGGGCGGCGGCCACCGGCTTCGTGAGGGGCGTCATTCGCTGCTTGCGTCCCTTCCCCAGACAGTTGACGTGTGCGCCCTGCGCGAGGTGCAGATCGGCACAATGCAGGCCGGTGAGCTCGGAGGCGCGCAGGCCGGTGTGCACCGCGAGTGCGAGGAGGGTGTGGTCGCGGCGACCGGTCCATGTGGTACGGTCCGGTGCGGCGAGTAGGGCGTCGACCTCGACGTCCGACAGGAAGGTCACGAGCCGCCGCGGCCCGCGCTTGAGCGGTATCGCGAGCACGCGGGCGATGACGGCGGCCTGCCCGGGATGGTTCGGTGCGGCGTAGCGCAACAGAGCATGAATGGCCGCCAGCCGGGCGTTGCGGGTGCGCACAGAGTTGGCGCGGTCCTGTTCAAGGTGGACCAGGAACCGCCCGATGAGCGGCGCATCGAGATCGCCGAGTTCCAGTTGCGAGGGTGCTCTGGCGAGGTGGGTGGCGGCGAAGCGGACCAGGAGCTTCCACGCATCGCGGTATGCGGCGACGGTATGCGGGCTGGCGTGGCGCTGTTGAAGCAGCCGGTCGGTGAAGAACGCCTGGAGCGTGGAGGCGAGACTGCTCATGCCGAACCTCCCTGATGGCGCTCAAGGCGGTCAGCCGCCAACTGCATCAGCTCCGGCGCGGCCGACAGGTACCAGTAGGTGTACTTCGGGTCGACATGCCCGAGATAGGTGGCCAGCCGCGCGATTCGGGCCTCCGGGTTGTGACCTTGACGATAGGCATCGATCAGCGTGCACACCGCAAACCGATGTCGGATATCGTGGAGCCGTGGCCGGCAAGCAACGGAGTGCGGTGCAAGCCCGGCCCGCCGCACCAGCGTGCGAAACGTGTGCTGCACATTGCAGTACAGCAGCCGGGTGCCGGCAGTGGAAACGAACAGGGCGGTGGCGCGCGGGGTCACCGGTCGGTCCGAGCGGCGCAGATACTGCCGGACTGCGGTGGTGGCCGTAGGGTGCAAGGGAAGCGCACGAGACTTGTCGAATTTGCCTTGGTGGACGGTGATCAATTCTTGCTGGGCGTCGAAGTCGTGCCGATCGAGGGCGATGGCTTCCCCGACCCGCATCCCGGTGACAGCCAGTAGACCGATGAGGGTTCGATAGGTGGCCGTCCGATGGGCGCTGCGCAACGTCGAAGTGGCGGCCAGCAGGTTCGCGATGTCCGCGTCGGTGTAGGGGTACGGCGTGGCTCGGGGAGGAGGCGCTCTCAACAGGTCGGCGGCGGGTATTTCAGTTGTCGGGTCGACCGTGTGCAGGTAGGTCGCAAAGCCGCGTACCACGGCAAGCCGGCTTCTCCACCACCAGCTCGGATCCCCGGGAGGGAGTGTTGCCCACGCGAGAGCGGTCCGGGTATTCAGTCGCGTTTTCCCGCGTTCTTCGAGATAGGTCAGGAATTGTCCGAGGAGCTTCTCGGCGCGAGCCAACCGGTAACCCATTGCCCGACGTATCGTCAGATAGTCGGCCAAGGCCTGACGCAAAACCATCATGCTGCACCTCCCGGCCACGGGCGTGCAATGGTGCGGAGGGTGTCGTAATCGACCTTCGTGTAGATCGCGGTGGTCTGCAGTCGGGCGTGGCGTAGGAACTGCTGGATCTCGGGCAGGGAGGCGCCCGCGCTGAGCAGTTGGGTTGCCGCGAAGTGGCGCAGCCGATGCGCGCGGATGCGGCCGAGGCCGGCCCGCTTGGCGGCAGCCGCCACAATCTGCGTCATGGCGGTGGTGCTCAGCCTTCCCAGAGGAGCGATCAGGCGAACGAAGACGGTGCGCCCAAGGGCGCGAGTCGGACGCTGGCGAAGGTACGCGGCAATCGCGTTACCTGCATCCGTCGGGAAGGGCATACGCTCGACTCGGTGTCCCTTACCGTGAATGACGACCTCTCCAGCGCGCCACCGCAGGTCGTCGAGCCGCAGGTTGACCAGTTCGGCGACGCGCAGGCCAAGACGAGCCAGCGTGGTGATGACGGCAAAATCCCGGCACCCTGCAAGGGTTCGGCGATCGCAGGTCGCAAGCAGGCGCTGGACGTCGTCGGGATCAAGGCTCCGTGGCAGCTTCGCCAGTCGCCGGCCTGCCACTGACGGGACGGCCGTCATCAGCGACCGTGCAATCGCCCCCGTGACATGGAGGAAGTTCAGCAGGGAGCGCAGGGCGGTTGCCGTCAGTTGCGCGGGCCGGCAGGATTGCTCGGCGCAGCGCGCCACCATGAACGCCGTCACGTCAGCCTCGCCGAGTCCCTGGAGGTCCAGTGTCACGCCGTCGACGGAGACACAGCGGTGCAGAAATGGGCGGACCGCATCGACGTAACCGCGGGCGGTGGCCTCACCCAACCCCCGTTCCACGGTCAGGTAGCGCCGGTAGCGGGCCAGGGTCTCCTCAACCGGCCCGGTGGGAAGAGGTGTCGGCGAGAGGAGGGTCGCGCCCTCCTCCCGGAGGTACGCCAGCAACGGACGCAACGCCTTGCCCGTCAGATGACGCTGGTAACCGGCGTCCAGTCGGGCTTGCAGAAACTGCTGCGTCCACCTGGGCAGATCGCCGACGTCAAGGTCCCTTGCGTGCAGCCAACGGCTGACATGCGCCATCAGATGCAACTGCGTCTGCAGGGAACGTGGCGTGTAGCCTTGCCGCGCAAGCTCGGTCGCGAATCCCGCCGCGAACGGCTGGAGCGAGCCGATGACGCCGACGAGTGACGGATCCGTCATGAGAGCCTCCTCTCTGTGGTGTGGCCAGAGAGAAGAGTCTCTATCCGTCAGGCAACGATTATGCCGATAATCTCGGCCCAGACACCGCTTTCAACGGCGGCGTCCGCGCCGACATCGGCATAATCCGGATATCGGCATAGTGATTGTTATGCCGATATCGGCATAACAATCACCTGCTCCAGCGTTGCAAGAAACTGAAGCAGAAGCACCCCTACAGCCCCTGGAGCTCGAAGGTCAAGGCCGTTCTCCAGACCGGCCTCGACCTTCGGGACCGCTGCCGGAACGGCGAACTGACCCGGCACGGTCTCGACTCGCTCCGCGGCCGGCTCGAGGCCCGGCTCGGTCGGCTGATCGACGCGCCGCCGCCGTTGAAGGACGCCAAGCGCTTCGCCAAGCATCTCGCCGCCGAATTCCCGGCCGTGTTCCTCTTCCTGCGCGACCCCTCGATAGACGCCACCAACTGGCGGGCCGAACAGGCCATCCGCCCCGCGGTGGTCATCCGCAAGGTGTGCGGCGGCAACCGCACCCGCAAGGGCGCCGACACCCAGCAAGTGCTCTCGACCGTCGTGCGTACCGCCCGTCAGCGCCGCCTCGACCTGCCGACGCTGACGGCCGAAATATTGCGCGCCCGCGAGCCCACCGTTCCCGAGGCCTTCAGGCTCCCGCCGCCGCCCGCGTAGGCGGGTGTCGCCCACACGGCCGCTTCGACACGCGCCCGTTCCCGCGGCCCCCACGGACAACCGACACTTCTTCATTTTCAAGGTGACTCAAGCCCATGCCGACCCTGTAATCGAATACATCTCGACGTAGTTCACGGCCGCGTCCACGTCTCGGCTCCGGATCAGCGGCAGGTCGGGGCCGTCGATCGGGACGCTTTCGACGTCCTCGGCTCGGATGCCCGCGGTGCTCAGGAAGACGGCGAACTCGTGCCGCGTCGTGCTGTCCGGATAGATGCCGACCCGCTTGCCCGCGAGTTCCGAGGGTGCGTCGACGCCCTGCTCGGCGAGACCGTAGACCACCGTCGGCAGCCTCTGGTAGAGAACCGCGGTCGAGACGAGGGACGCGCCCCGGCCGATCGCGGTGATCGTCGCGCCCCCCGAAGCGGTCGCGATTCGGTAGCGGCCTGCCGCCACGAACCGCCGAGCACGTCAAGTGTCGTTTCCCCGTCGGCGTCCTTTCTGAGAAGCGAACGGCGGTATCGTGCCGACTCGGCGGCCTCCCAAAAGTCGGGATCTGCAGGCGTACGTGATGTTGTCGGCGACATCTCCGCAAAAAGGTATCCTCACTCAATTACGCTATTGGTGTCGTCGTAAATCAAGCCGTCCGAGGTTATCACCATAGCGAGCGTACCATCTGTCGTTTCGCGCATCGTCATCGCGTACGACACTTCCTCGCCATTGATGTATATCGTGGCTGCCCCGGTTGTCCCGGGCTCTATCCCTACTATCTTGATCTTGTGCGGGCCGCCTTCGACTTTCGCGCGTACACCGCATACGGACGCAGCCAACACCATTCGTTCTACGAGGTACTTCAGTTGGACAATTTGGCAACTCAGATCATCTTCATGAATGTCTCCTGCATGAACCGCACGGTTGCGCACCCGCGCAAGGCTCTTTATAACCTCCGAGTCGCCCTTCTGGAGCGTGATTCCGAATTCTCTCGCAAAAAAAACAATCCGTTTTCGAATCGGCCAACTATTGTCTCCCAGCCGGCCCTTTAGCATCTCTTTCAACGTCGCCAAATCGTCTGCGTCGTCACCGTTCGGTTTGATTTCGTCGATTGCTTCCGCGAGGCTCTTCTTGATATGGTCTCGTTCCTTGGTAAATACCGGTGGGTATGCTATCGCGCCCAGTATGGCCTCGAGTGCTGTCCACACTGGAACTAATCGGTAGTCGTCGTCTGGCATCCGCGCCGCTTCAGTGAGCCAGCGCATTGCGGTTTGAACAGCCTTTGCTATTCGGTTCTCTCTCGGGCCTCGTGAATCGGGGTTGAGCTGCTCGAGCACATCACCGCATTCGGCGACCCGCCGGAAGTTAGTGAAGAACGTCCTCAGCCTTTCCCCAACCGCGACTATTCGCGCTGGTCTCTCTATGGTGGTCAGTGGAGTCTCCTGAAACAGGTGTGGGTAGGGATGGCCCCAGTTCGATGCCGCCCCAGCCAGAAAAACCCCCGCGTTCGCGGGCTCTGCTTCGCCCCGTGACCCCCGCACGTCAGGCCCACGCGCCGACTGCTCCTCGCGCGTCCGGCGTGAAGTCGTCGACGGCCGGGACGCCCCCGTCCAGGCCGGGCCGCAAGGCCCATAACTGCTCTCTGAGCGGAGGGACGGCCGGCGTGTCATCCGAAGGACCGGAGCGCAGCGGAGGACGCGCGTAGCGCGTTGACACGCCGGCCGTCCCGTAGCTACCCCGCCCCACATCCGCAGCAAGCCACCGCACGCCCGCCCCGGAAGCGGAATCCGCGGGTCAGTTCCGAGCTGCCTTTTCGCCGTCAGCCGCGCCTCGTGGACCCGCCGAATCGGCTCCGATTCCACCCACACCTGTTTTAGGAGAGCCGGTCAGTGGCACTGACCGTACCCAGCCCTTGAGTGTCTTCTCTTCAAACAATAGAAGCCATGGACGAGTAGACACCGGCCTGATTGTCTCTATTGCATCCCAGGCCAAAGCTTCGCTTTTATGAACTGTGTCGAAGTGACTGGCTCCCGTCTGCAGAGCAAATGTGATTAAGTCTGCTGCGAATCGCGCGCGGCGTAGTGCGTGCATCTCGGCCTCTAGCGGCGTGCTCGCTACGACGGCACCATGCACCTTTGGAACCTTCACGTTCCACGACGCGTCGTCGATGTCTTTGGTGAGTTTCCCTATCAGTTCGCTTATTGGATCTGTCGAGCGATCAGATGTGACCCCGAAGTCGGACTGGCCGACCAGCTTGTCCGTGTCGTCATTGGCAATACCCAGCAGGGGCACGGCGTACCGGAACACGCGCCGCGTCGTGTCGGGGCTAAAGCCCTCGACTTTGGGTTCTCTACCGTCCTGCATCAGACGGATTAGCCAGTAGGCTTGCTCCAGTCCTTTCATGTTGATTGTTGCGCACTGCCGTACCAAAGTGGAGCTAAAGTCCCACGAGAAATCGTGCCACTCAATCATTAACCTATTGGCATCAATCCAGTCTGCACGGACGCATCGACCGCGGTCCCAGCCCTTACCTGTATACACTTCAAGCGTCTGGTGGTAGCTCCATCTCTTCGTGTTGTCGGGCCTCAATGTGATCTGGGCGCGTCTCGTCAGGTTGGTTTCGCGCCGTTCCTGTGTGTACAGTACGCTCTGAACTTCATTTGGTCCGAACGCCGTAGGTTCTTGGTGGACCTTGGTTCGATCTTTCCTTGTTACTTGGTGCGTAAACGTCACCTTGGGATTGTCGACTACGGTGGTCCGGACATCAACCTTCTTGATCATGATCCCGTTCGTCCTCTCATGGACCGGCTGGTCTCGACTGCTTCGACTTGGCAGAAGAAAGGGGCGGATGTCGCCGAAGGCGTGATGGCGGCAGTGCGCACGAGCCGAGCTGATTCCGGGGCCACTCGCCAAGCGGTATCGGGTTGGTTGCGGCATTCCTCGCCCGCCCGTCGCACCCCGTTGAGGAACTCCGTCAGGTGGCACTGTTGGCTGTCAGAGCGGAGTTTCTCGGCTGTCTCGTCTGCGACCAACTCAAGCTTCGTGCCGCCCGTCTTCCTCGGTTTCGGGATCAGAGACACATACGACGACGGCCGCCGGCTGTCGGTCACGCGGTTGGTCGGTCGGTTGTCTCCGTCGAGTTCCCAGTGCCGTGTTGGGTACTCGTACGATGAGTTCAGGATTGGGTGATCGTAGAGCGCGTGCGGAACAGGATTCATGGTCCTGGGAAGTACTGTCTGAGCGGTCCGATCATCGCGCCGACGACCACGGCCGGCGATCTCCCAGTCCATCGATCACGATGGTGCAACGTTCGGGGTTCTTGCTGCAGGCCCGCAGCTCAGCTCGGTCCTCGTTCGGTGGGTGGACGCACTTCAGCATGATGTCGGTGCCATCCGGGCCACCATGTCGCCTTCTGCCGGGTTCCGGGTGCGCTTGACCGCGATGATGTCCCCGGACCGGTACCCCACCGAAGACATGCTTGCGGTCGGACCGCCTCGGCCATTCGGACGCCGTCGTCCCCAGCCCGCGGCTTGCAGCGACCGCGCGCGGGCTCACCCGGGCGGGAGCGCTCCCGCCACGACAGGCGCCAGATTCCCGTCCACGGCCATCGTCGCGAGCATCCACGCAGCGTCGGCCGCGACCTCATGTGGGCATCGCCTTGGGAGCGTACCACAGCCGGCCGGGGCGGCAGATTGCGTATTTCGCTGAAGTGGAACAGGGATTCCGGCGAAGTGGAGCTGTGGCCATCAGCAAGAGCCCTCCTCCAGGGCGTCATACGCCGACAAACGTCGGGTCGGGGCGGGGCACCGCGATCCGCGCCAGCTCCCGACGCACCTCGGTAACCGGCGGGGACACCGGCGGCGAGCCCGCCTCCTGCTGCCGGAGGAGAAGCCGCACTGGTTTCCAGGCGCGGCGAATTGCGCTCGAGGGCGGCCCTCACCGCGCGCTCGACGGTCGCGGCCGGGTGGGTCTCCATCAGTCGCAGCATCCGGACCCACTCCTGTTGGGGCTTGCGCGTGTGTTCGGCGAGCGCCGCCCACGCCTGCTGCCACACCGGGGCCAGCCGCCGGTCGAGAAGCGCCGTCGCCTCGGCCACGGCCCGGCGCTTGCGCTCCAGCAACGGCAGCACGTGAAGCGCATCGAGGACCGTCGCACCCCGGCAGAACGCCCGGCGATGCTCCGCGACCACCTCGGCGCCGGCCGCGATCGCCATCCGGTCGTGATATCGCCTCACCCACACCGGCCGGTAGGCGTGGCGGATCGGCACCGAGTACGTCACCCGGTCGACGCGGACGTGCCCGAACTTGTCGGCGACCCGCGTGACGACGCGCCAGGTGGCTGGTAGGTGAGCGGGCATCGCCCGCAGATGTCGCCGTTCCTCGGTCAACGCTTCTTCGGCCGAGCGCCCGTCGTCGAGGTGGCGCATCGGCAGGTCGGCCTCCAGCTCCGTGATGATCGCCGCGTTGAGGGCCGCCCAGCTCTCGACCGCCAGCCGCGGGCGGAACACGAGGTTGCGGACGTATTTCACACAGCACTCCACGGAGCCCTTCTCCCAGCCCTTCGCCCGCGCACAGAACTCGGCCCGGAACGGATATCCGCCCCGGAACGCCTCGAACGCCTCGGTCTCGATCCGGTTCCGGCCTGACAACACTCCCTTGACGGCCAGCCACGTGTTGTCCAGCACGACGCGACTTACAGCACGTTGTACGTCGAGGGCGACCCTCTCTTGCTGCTGACGCACGTCCCACTGCGAGTCGTCCCGGAGGGCTGCCTGAACGTTCATGGCCATCTCCACCAGGAGCGTGTGCCGGGAGGAAAGCGGCACATCAACGTCTGCGTCGAGCAGCTCCACTACCAGCCGCGAGCCCTGACGGCGGTCCGGGCGCTCGCCCGACGTCTCGTCAGGGGCGACACCGCGCGAAGCCGCACGACGGCTCACGAGCTGGATCAGGTGCTCTGACGGACCTGTTCCCGGCAGCCGCGGGGCCATGCACTGCTTTTTTGTGCACCGAGTTGTCGCTCACGACGAGCTCCTCAACCTCGCCGTCTCCTGCAGGTTCGACAGCTTTCTTGGGTGGCGCTCCCGGATCAGGTCGCCGGCCATCTGGTGTGCGGTCGGCCGTACGGGGTAGGCGCCGCGCTCGACGTTCCCGAGAGAGGGATCGATGCCGAACCGGACCAGCGGGTGTAGAATCTCCGGTCGCCCATGACCGCGAGCGTGCTGACCCTCCAGGAGCTCAAGGCCCACCTCTGGAACTGCGCCCAGATCCTGCGCGGCAGCGCCGTCGACCGGACGGACTGGAAGGGCTACATCCTCCCGCTCCTGTTCTTCAAGCGGATCAGCGACGTCTGGGACGAGGAGACGGCCGAGGCCAGGGAGGAATACGGCGACATCGACCTGGGCGACTTCCCCGAGCTGCACCGCTTCACGCTGCCGGACAGGTGCCACTGGCGGGACGTCCGCGAGACGCCGGCAAGCGTCGGCACCGCGCTGGCGCGGGCGATGCGGGCGATCGAACGGGCCAACCCCGACACCCTGACGCGCGTCTTCGGTGCGGCCGACTGGGGCAACCGCGAGTTGCTCGGCGACGAGTTGCTCAAGGACCTCATCGAGGCACTGTCCGTGGTGCCGCTGGGCAACACGACGGTCGGGTCCGACATCCTCGGCGACGCCTACGAGTACCTGATCGGAGAGTTCGCCGACATCACGCGGCGCAAGAAGGCGGGCGAGTTCTACACGCCCCGAAGCGTGGTGCGGATGATGGTCGAGCTGCTCGATCCCCGGGAGGGCGAGAGCATCTACGATCCGGCCTGCGGCACCGGCGGCATGCTGCTCGGCGCGATCGAGAATGTCGAACGGGCTGGCGGCGACGGGCGGACCTTCTTCGGGCGGATCTTCGGCGAGGAGAAGAACCTGACCACGTCGTCCATCGCGCGCATGAATCTCGTGCTGCACGGCGTCGAGGACTTCCGGATCGAGCAGAACGACACGCTCCGCGACCCGGCCTTCACCGACACGTCCGGCGCCTTGGCAACGTTCGACTGCGTCATCGCCAACCCGCCTTTCTCGCTCAAGGAGTGGGGCCGCGAGGTGTGGGAGGCGGATCCGTGGGGTCGTGCCGCCTTCGGCCTGCCGCCGGCGAGCTACGGCGACTACGCCTGGGTCCAGCAGATGGTGGCGTCGATGGCGGAAGACTCGGGCCGGATGGCGGTGGTGCTGCCGCAGGGTACGCTGTTCCGTAAGGGCGCAGAGGGCCGTATCCGGCGGGCGTTGCTGGAGCAGGATCTGATCGAGGCGGTGATCGGGCTCGCGCCCAACATCTTCTACGGCACGGGTCTCGCCCCGGCGGTGGTGACGCTGCGCCGCGCGAAGCGACGCGGCCGGCGCGGAAGGGTGATCGTGATCGACGCGTCGAGCCTGTTCCGCAAGGGCCGGGCGCAGAACTTCCTCGACCCGGCGCATGCTGAACAGATCGTCAGGTGGGTGCGGCGTTTCCGGGACGTGGAGGACCGGGCCAAGGTCGTCTCGACGGAGGACATCGAGGGCGAGGACTGGACGCTCAACATCTCCCGCTACCTGCTGCCGTCCGTCGGCGAGGACGTGCCTCCGCTGCCCGAGGCGCTGGCGGCCTTCAAAACGGCGTTGACGGAAGCCCGCTCCGCCGAGGATCAGCTGCGGCGCGTGTTGGTCGAGGATGGCTGGCTGGAGTGACTCTACGTGGCTGACGCGCATCCCTCCCCCCAACAGTTGGGCCAGCAGGCGCTGGAGTCGTACCTCTGGGGGGCGGCGAATCTCCTCCGGGGACTGATCGACGCCGGCGACTACAAGCAGTACGTCTTCCCGCTGCTCTTCTTCAAGCGCCTCTCGGACGTGTGGGAGGAAGACCACCGGAACGCCTTTGACGAAACCGGCGACCGAGGGTACGCGCAGGCGACCGCCAACGACCGGTTCGTCATCCCGCCTGGCGCGCACTGGTCCGATGTCCGTCGTGCGGCGCGCGACGTAGGCCGGACGCTGCGGACCGCGTTCCGGGCCATCGAGACGACCAACCCGGAGCGGCTGGTCGGCGTCTTCGGGAACGCGCCCTGGACCGACAAGGCGCAGATGCCGGACACGACGCTCAAGAACCTGATCGAGCACTTCTCGAAGCACACGCTGAGCCTCGCCGCGGTGCCGGAGGACGAGCTGGGCAACGCCTACGAGTACCTCGTCAAGCAGTTCGCCGACGACAGCGGCCACACGGCGCAGGAGTTCTACACCAACCGGACGTTGGTCCACCTGATGACCCAGATGCTCCGGCCGCGCACGGGTGAGCGCATCTACGATCCGACGGCCGGCACAGGCGGCATGCTCATTTCCGCGCTGGCGGAGGTCCAGCGCAACGGCGGCGATGCTCGGACGCTCCGCCTCTACGGACAGGAGATCATCGGCACGACGGCGTCCATTGCGCGCATGAACCTCGTGCTGCACGGCGTCGAGGACTTCCGGATCGCGGTCGGCAACGCCCTGAGCGATCCTGCCTTCATCGAGCGAGACCGCCTGATGACGTTCGACGTGGTTCTCGCCAATCCGCCGTATTCGATCAAGACCTGGAACCGAGACGCGTGGCTCGACGACCCGTGGGGCCGCAACATCCTCGGCACGCCGCCGCAGGGACGGGCCGACTACGCCTTCTTCCAACACATTCTCCAGAGCCTCGACCCGAAGACCGGCCGGTGCGCCATCCTCTTCCCGCACGGCGTCCTGTTCCGTCAGGAGGAGGCCGCGATGCGGCGCGGCCTGATCGAGCGCGACCTCGTCGAGTGCGTGCTCGGCCTGGGGCCGAACCTGTTCTACAACTCGCCGATGGAGGCGTGCGTCGTGATCTGCCGGACACGGAAGCCGCCCAAGCGCCGCGGCAAGGTGCTGTTCATCGACGCGGTCCGCCAGATAGCGCGGGAGCGGGCGCTGAGCTTCCTGACGCCGGAGCATCAGAAGCGGATCCTGACGGCGTACGACGCGTTCGGCGCCGAGCCCGGATTCGCCGCGGTCGTTTGTAACGACGACGTGCTTGCCAACGACGGCAACCTGTCCATCCTCCGCTACGTCCCGCGGATCGCTCAAGCGGACACCGACACCCAGATTGGAGGCGATCTGCGGGAGGCGTGGACCGACTTCGACGCCGGCGGTGAGGCGTTCTGGTCGGAAATGGAGGACGTGGTCGCAATGGTCGAGCGGATCGCCGCGGAGAGCCGATCCGATGGGTAGCGGCAGGCTCAAGCCCGGCTGGACGCTGGTTGCCTTCGGTGATGTGGTGCGACAAGTCAAGGACCATGTTGACCCAACCGCGGCTGGTCTCGAACGCTATGTCGCTGGCGAACACATGGACACCGACGACCTCCGCCTCCGCCGGTGGGGTACCGTGGGCGACGGGTACCTCGGACCGGCGTTCCACGCCCGTTTCCGGCCCGGGCAGGTCCTCTATGGGTCGCGCCGCACCTACCTCCGGAAGGTCGCCGTGGCGGACTTCGAGGGGGTCACGGCGAACACGACTTTCGTGATCGAAACCAGGGACCCGAACGTGCTTCTGCCCACTCTCCTGCCGTTCATCATGCAGACCGACGCCTTTCACGGATTCTCAATCAAGAAGTCGAAGGGTTCGGTCAATCCGTACGTCAACTTCTCCGACATCGCGGTCTACGAGTTCGCGTTGCCGCCGCTGGACGAACAGCGGCGGATTGCTGTCACCCTTCGAGAGTGTGACCGCGCTACGCAGGCTCTCCATGCACTTGTCGAAGCTATGCGAGTAACGCAGGCCAGCGTGTTCGACTCCCTCCTCGCCAACGCCATCACGAAAAGCGTCGTACTTGGCAGCTTCCTGACCGAGGCGCCTCGAAACGGCTGTTCAGCCGTCGAAGCGTCCACTCCGACCGGGCATTGGGTACTGGGACTGGATGCGCTCACGAAGTTCGGTTATCGTCCTGGCCGGCTCAAGCCAGTCCAGCGAACCGCCGCCATGCTCAGCTCCGTGGTCGAGGCAGGCGACCTGTTGATTTCCCGCTCCAACACTCGTGAACGCGTTGGTTTGCCGGGCATCTTCAACGAGGATCGATGCGACGTGTCGTGGCCGGACACGATGATGAGACTGCGCCCTGATCCATCCGTAGCTCGCCTTCACTTCCTGGAGCTCTTCCTCTGCTCAGCGTCGGGGCGACGACAGATCGAGCGTTTCGCGGCCGGGACGAGCGCAAGCATGAAGAAGGTCAATGCGGATGCCATCCGCCAGTTGTCCATCGTGTTGCCGACTTCCGACACCCAAGATGCCATGCTCCGGCAGGTCGACGGCGTGATGGCGGCCTGCGCCTCGGCGGAACGTCGGCTGCGCACGTTGAAGCGATTGCGGTCCACTGTGCTCTCGTCCGCCTTATAGGCGTCCGCTGGTGGCTGTATCCGGAAGTGCGAGCGCTTTCAGTCGCAGCGACGGATCACCGGCTGTGCACGTGCTGCCGGCCGGCTGATGCTCCGGGGAGGTCTGCGAACGGGCGAAGGGCTAGTCCGCGGGCCTGCGTGCGAGTTCCCCGGCTGCGCGCTGGACGGCTTTCGACTCGTTGGTGAGGTGCGGGACCCCTGGAGGCATCCGGACAATCCTCCCTCCGCTACGCCGCTTGACCGATGACGGGTCGTTGCGTACGCTGAGCCGATGGCGCACTCGGATCGGATCATGATCGAGCCCGGAAAACGTAGCGGCAAGCCCTGCATCCGTGGCCTGCGCATGACGGTCTCCGACGTGCTCGACTACTTGGCGTCCGGCATGTCCGAGGACGACCTCCTCCGAGACTTCCCGGACCTGACGTGCGAGGACATCCGGGCCTGCCTCGCGTTCGCCGCTGATCGCGAGCGGCGACTGGTTGCAGTCGGCGGAAGGTGAAGCTGCTCCTCGACCAGAATCTCTCGCCGCGGCTGTGCGACCGCCTTCGCGACGTCTGGACTGAGGTCGTTCACGTTCGAGCGGTCGGTCTGGCGGCCGCGGACGACTCGGCCGTCTGGGCGTACGCGAGGCTGCACGGTTTCACCATCGTGTCGAAGGACGGCGACTTCAGCGGCCGTTCCTCCCTGTTCGGTGCGCCCAAGGTCATCTGGCTGGCTCTCGGCAACTGTTCGACCTCCGATATCGAGCGGCGTCTGCGCCGCCACCGTCAGGAGATCGAGACATTCATCACCGAACCGGACGCGACGCTGCTCGTGATCGAGCCCGGCCAGGGTAATGGCGCGACGTAGGGGCACGCCAATCAGGTTGCCAGCATGACGTTCACCGAGTCGAACACGGTCGAGGCCCTCGTCCGTGACATCCTCTGCGGCGGCGTCACCCACCATACGGCGGCCGGACCGGGCCTCGCGCGGAGGCACGGCGCGCTCTCCGGCCTCGGTTGGCACTACCTCGGACCGCAACACTTGCCGCGGCAGACGCACGAGGTCCTTGTCGAGGACCACGTGCGCGAGGCGCTGCTCCGCCTCAACCCGGAGATCGCAGCTCAGCCGGACCGGGCCGACGACGTGCTGTACCGGCTGCGGGCCATCCTGATGGGCGTGCGGACGGACGGGCTGGTCAAGGCGAACGAGGAGTTCGCAGCATGGCTCGCCGGAGAGCGGTCGATGCCTTTCGGCGCGGACGGCGAGCACGTCACCGTGCGGCTCGTCGACCTCGAAGATGTCGAGCGCAACCAGTATGTCGTCAGCACCCAGTACACCGTCCGATCGGGTGCGAACGAGCGCCGCGCGGATCTTGTGCTGCTGGTGAACGGCCTTCCACTGGTCGTCATCGAGGCGAAGACGCCGGTGCGGTCGAGCCAGAGCTGGTTCGACGGCGCGACGCAGGTCCGCGACGACTACGAGCGCAACGTGCCGGAGCTGTTCGTGCCGAACCTCTGCTCGGTCGCCACCGAGGGCAAGGACCTCCGCTACGGATCGATCGGCCTGCCGGTCGATCTCTGGGGACCCTGGCGGGCCGACGATGACGCAGACACGCCGGCCCTCGAACGAATCAAGCGGACCGTCTCGTCCATGCTGCGCCCACACACGGTTCTGGATCTGCTGGGCAGCTACACGGCCTACGCCACAGGCAAGGGCAAGCGGCGCGCCAAGATCGTCGCCCGCTACCAGCAGGTGGAGGCAGCGAACCGCATCGTCGATCGGGTCGTCGCCGGCCACCCCAAGAAGGGGCTGATCTGGCACTTCCAGGGCTCCGGCAAGTCGCTGCTGATGCTGTTCGCCGCGCGCAAGCTGCGGCTGCACCCGGCGCTCGGAAACCCGACGGTAGTCATCGTGGTCGACCGCATCGACCTCGACACGCAGATCTCCAGCACCTTCCACGCGGCCGACGCGCCGAACCTCGAGAAGGCGGACAGCCGTGCCGATCTGGAGCGGCTGCTCGCCCAGGACGCCCGCAAGATCATCATCACCACGATCTTCAAGTTCGCCGAAGCGGGCGGCGTCCTGAACGACCGCGACAACATCATTGTGCTGGTCGACGAGGCCCACCGTTCCCAGGAGGGCGACCTGGGCCGCAAGATGCGGAGGGCGCTGCCCAATGCGTTCCTCTTCGGACTGACCGGGACCCCGGTCAACCGAGCCGACCGCAATACGTTCTTCGCCTTCGGCGCCGAGGAGGACGAGTACGGGTACCTCAGCCGCTACGGCTTCGAAGAGTCGATCCGTGACGGAGCCACGATGCCGCTCCACTTCGAGCCGCGCCTGCCGGAGCTGCACATCGACCGGGACGCGATCGACGCCGAGTACCAGGAGCTGACCGGCGGTCTGAGTGACCTTGATCGCGAGCATCTGTCGAAGACCGCCGCCCGCACGGCGGTGCTGCTGAAGACGCCGGAGCGGGTCGAGCGGATCTGCACCGACATCGCGAAGCACTTCCAGGAGAAGGTGGCGCCCCACGGCTTCGGTGCGCAGGTGGTCGCCTACGACCGTGAGAGCTGCGTGATCTACAAGAAGGCGCTCGACCGGCTGCTCCCAGAGGAGATGTCCGACGTCGTCATGACCGTGAACAGCGGCGAGGACGAGTACGCCGCCTACCGCCGGGACCGCGACGCCGAGGAGCGTCTGCTCGACCGCTTCCGCGATGCGAACGACCCGTTGAAGATCCTGATCGTCACGTCGAAGCTGCTGACCGGCTTCGACGCCCCCGTTCTGCAGGCGATGTACCTCGACAAGCCGCTGCGGAACCACACGCTGCTGCAGGCCATCTGCCGCACGAACCGGCCGTACGGCAAGACCAAGACGCACGGGCTGATCGTCGACTACCTCGGGGTATTCGACGACGTGGCCCAGGCGATCCAGTTCGACGAGGAAGGCATCACCCGCGTCGTCACGAACATCAACGAGCTGGTCGCCGGGCTGCCCGCGGCGGTGCAGAAGTGCCTGGCGTGGTTCCCCGGCGTCGACCGCACCGTGACCGGTTACGAGGGGCTGATCGCCGCCCAGGAATGCCTCCCCGACAATGCGGCGCGCGACGGCTTCGCCGCCGACTATAGCTACCTCGCGCGACTCTGGGAAGCGATCTCGCCCGATTCGAGCCTGGAGCTGTACGAGACTGACTACCGCTGGCTGAGCCAAGTCTACGAATCGGTGAAGCCATCGACCGGAACGGGCAAGCTCCTCTGGCACACCCTCGGCCCCAAGACCATCGACCTCATCCACCGGCACGTCCACGTCGACGCCGTCCGCGACGACCTGGAGACCCTGGTGCTCGATGCCGACGTACTGGACGCGGTACTCGGCACGCCCGACCCCGACAAGAAGTCGAAGGAGATCGAAATCAAGGTCGCGCACCGTCTCCGCAAACACCTGCACGAACCCCGGTTCCGCGCCCTCGGCGAGCGCCTCGAAGAACTGCGGCAGAAGCACGAGCAGGGCCTGCTGGTCAGCATCGAGTTCCTGAAGTCACTGCTCGAGCTGGCCCGCGACGTGGTCGAGGCGGAACGGACCGTCGAGCCCGCGACATCCGAGGAACGCGGCAGGGCCGCGCTGACGGAGCTCTTCGAGGAGGCCCGCAACGACCGCACCCCCATCCTGGTGAAGCGGGTCGTGAACGACATCGACGAGATCGTCCGGCACGTCCGCTTCGAAGGCTGGCAGACGACCCACGCCGGCGAGCGGGAGGTGAAGAAGGCGCTCCGCAAGACGCTGTTCAAGTATCGCCTGCACCACGACCAGGAGCTGTTCGACCGCGCGTACGGCTACATCCGACAGTACTACTGACGCCTGCACCGGCCTTGGGACAGCCGTGCCCGCCCACGGCCACCGCGGGCTCTGCCACTTGCGCGCCCCCCCGCTCGCTCATCCCTCCCCCCCGCGCCGTCCCGCCAACGCCTTGCCTGCCATCCGCTCCTGCCGCAATCCCCGAACCCGCACATTCCCGACCAACCCCGCCTCCCCGAGGAAACCGGCCCTGTCACACGCTCCCCGCGTGCCCCCCGACCCGCCGAAAGCCGCCTCGGCGACCGCCAAAAAGAAGTTTCGCTGATCGCCTCCCACGCTTCCTCAGACGGCCCTGCCCCCACGCCCCACACCTCCCGTCTTCACGCTGGATACTTCTTCGTCGGCAGGTGCCCCCCAATGTAGCCAATCTCCATGCTCTTCTCGTCGTAATCGAGACGCAGGTGTACGCGCTGCCGTTCTCCCGCGCTCGCATGCAGTTCAAATGAGGCCGTACCGCCCTCCGCCGTCCTGAACACCCGCCGTTCGCCATACTTCTGCATAGTCGGCTGACTCTCGCCTCTAATCATCCCCGAACGACGCGGGTCTGATCCACTCCGTCGCCAGTCCCGAGCGATACCATCCAAAGCGATCAGTGTCCGAATCACTTGGCTGCGCTCCCCACCCGCAAGCCGCTCCAACCGCCCATATATCTCCGGGCCGAACCGCAGGTGCGGAAAGCACTCCTCCGCCATCTCCTCCACCCACCCTCCCCGTCCCTCCTGCAAGGCCTCCTGTCTCCTCGTCCGATACTGTTCCTTGACCCTCCCCACATTTGCACCGGTGGCGAGGTTCAGCACCCGAACCCGTCGTTCTTGTACCGATGCGTCACTCGCCACCCACTCGTGACGCAATCCCACCTCCACCTCCCGCCACCGCACCTCCGCGGGAATGCTGACGCCCACTGTTTCCAGCAGATAAGCCAAACCCAACCCCGGTGCCGCATCCGCCGCCGCGTGAAACTCCGACAAATAAAACCTATCTCGCACCGACTCCAACTCCTCCGACTCCAGCCCAATCTTTCCCACTATTCGCCGCAGAAACTCCTTCATATCCCGATCCGCTAGTCCGTCGGCCAACCAACCGTCGATGTCATATCCTTCCGCTACCAGCGCTTCACCCACACTGCCCACCCCCACAAGGCTCACCGCCCGTCCCTCCGCGAAACGCGCTACAGCCCGCAGCATGTCCGTCATCCGCGCCCGCGCGTCATACAGCGACAACGCCGCGCCGCAGCTTGACAGTTCATTGAACACTAGTATCATCACCCCGACCCCGCGTCTACGTCAGCCAATAAGCCGCGCAAGAGTCCTTTCGTGCTGGTCAAAAAAACCTTCCGGCCACATGTCCAACCGGCCATCCGGCCTCACCACCGGGGTCGTCACGGAGACATCCATACCCTTTCGTTCAAAATAATGCACGACAACCTTGTCCGCACCCACGAGACCCTCATGGACCGCGAGCCGAATCCCGTCCAGCACATGGTCACTATGCGTCTCGACGACCACCTGGGAGCCCGCCGCCGCGCTTCGCGCCGCTAGCTCGGCCAGTTGAGTCTGCCCGGATGGATGCAAATGCGCTTCCGGGTTCTCCATCAACACCAAGTCGTCGTTCCGCGCCGCCAACAACGCGACAACCGCCGGCAGTGCGTATGTCAAACCGTACCCGACGTTGGTCGCCCGAAACGTTCGCGTCCTGACATCGTTGGGCTGTTCAAATGCGAACCCACCGACCGCCATGTCGGCGCTCGTCATCGGCGCGATCCGCACCTCCGCCCCGGGACTGATCAACTTTATCCATGCGTTTGTCTGCGCCATAAGGGTGCTCTTAGAGGCCTCCGCCCGGTGTAGCACCTTCCTGACCTTTCGCTGACTACCATACCGTTCCAGAAACCACAGAACGTGCTCGCCTCGCACGCCCAGCGGTGTGTCCGATTCGTGACCCTGTTCCAGAAAAGGTAGCGCCTTTTGCGGCCCCAGTCGATCAGCACCCACATAAAACATACTCCTCCGATAGAGAGAACTCCGCGATGCGTCCCCAAACCCATCGCGCTTCGCAGCGGTGCCCCCGAAGTCCTGGCGGATCGCCACCCGCCCCCGATCAAAGATCACCGCGATCTCTATCGCATCCTCGTCGGCACTATCGCAAAGCACTTCCCGGAAAGAACCGAGGTCAATGAGCCCGCCCTGCCACTTCAGCCTCGCCGGGAGACCGTCGGCGGTGAGCCCGGACTGACGAAGCACCAACAGTGCTTGCACAACGCTGCTCTTGCCCGTCCCATTGAGCCCCGCCAAGACTGTCAATTGGCCGAGTCCGAGCTTTTGATCGCTGAAACACTTAAAGTTCTGGACGGCCATCTCTTGAATCATGCCAACACCTCTTTAAGGAGTTCGCTGATACGCGTGAACCGGGTATCGACCTGCCGCTTCCACTGGGTACCGGCACTGATGCTGTGAACGAAGTTAGCGTCTGTCATCAGCTCGGTAAATCGTGCGCCCACAATCTGTTTACGCTCGGTTAGCCTTTCGCGCTGTGCGTCATTCAAATGTCCAAGGTTAACTGACAGGCTCTCGAAGAGTGGCTTATTGATTCGGCGCGCGGGGCCATCAGGGTCCTTGCGTGGCTTTCGGAAAGCGTCAGGTCCGAAGAGGGATCGCGCCACGCGCATGGCGCAACGAAAATCGAGGCGTATGGAGGTACGGGTCTCGTCGTCCATCTCATTGTTCAGCGCCCGCATCATCTGCACTAGGAAGTCATCTAGTTTGCCTTGGTACGCGTCTCGTCGTTGGTGGAAGGCGACGAAGCGCAGGACACATTCGCGGTCCGCCATGCGGCGCGGACTAATGCTTCTACAGGTCGCGTCCAGGAAGGTCGGGTCCTGCGCCAGCGTGTTCACGAACTCCCGAGCGGGCCCGGGATTCAGAGCGTGACGGATTTCCTGTGCAGAAAGAGGTTTGCCGCCGGTGTTGATGCGTTTAAAGACATTGTACATTACTTGGGGAGGAGTTCCGGGCTGAATGATGTGGCAGGAGAGTTGTGTCTCGTCAATACGACGTTGCATCGCTCTGGGTAGGTCGCGGTATGACGCCCCATCAAATTGCTGCAAATACTCTAGGCCGCGCAGGCGCAGGCTATTCTCATAAATGAAACTCTTCAATGTATCCAATCTTTGTAGGCCATCTACAACCTGCCACTTGTCGTCACGGTCCGCGGCCATATAGAAGACCGGGATCGGGATACGCAGCAAGAGAGACTCGATTAGGCGGCTCTGCCTCGTCGTGTCCCAAATGCCAGCATTGCGTTGGAAGTCCGGATTCAGGTCGATCTCGTGTTCTGCGATTCGCTTTATGAGTAGATCAACGACGGGGAACTTTGTGTCGATGGCGATGGTAGTGGGATCGAACGGGTCTTGAATGGAGGGCGAGGAACCATGACGGCCCTCGATGCTCTCCGGTTCGATTCCGTCGTCCTCGTCGGTGCCGACAGAGGCGGGTACATCATCACTCTGGGACGTCACGGCGAACTTCCCCCTTGGCTCAAAGAGCAGCCGAGCGGCAGAGCCTGTTGTGGGGTTACGCGCGTCGGCAGCTCCTACGACTACGGCTCGTGCGTGCCCAGACGGCGGTCGGTGGAGCCGTCTTCCTCCTATGTAGCCGCAGCCCAAGTGCGGCGTCAAGAACTCTGCGCCAGTCATCGCAGCTGGCAACCTGGGCTCCGGCGCCGAGCTGCATGGCGCGCAGTTGGTCCTCGAAGCTCCGAGGCGGTGGCTCCACGCGCCAAATAGCAGCCCTGCGCCAGCAGATTGCGCATATTCTACTGCAAGAAGGTGGGTCCGCAACAGGGCGCGGTTCGGGCCGGTGGCGGCGCCCGTGGTGAGGAGGTCCTGCTCACGCTTGAACGAGTTCCACTCCTAGGGTGCGTTGCCCGGGGACCGTGGGCCGGAGGGGATGTAGCAGAAGGAGCAGATGGAGTACGGCTTTCCTGATTGCGACGGTTCGTGGTTGCGACGTGAGCGGCACGCTCGCCTGATTTCTGACACGAGAACAACCTGCCCAGGCGTGGTCGTCGGCGGGGCGAGATGGCGTTCGGACGTAAGCCGGTCCGCCGCCAGAAGCGGGGTCGGGTCCGCGCCGACCTTTGGGGGCGGGCTGGGTGGCTCGTGATTGCGTCTTGCACAGCAGCGCCGGCTGCGGCGCACACCGGGTTCGAATTCTGCCGGGCCTCGCTGGTGGCCGGCCGAATGTGCAGGGGTCTGGGACTTCCGCACGCTGACGCCGCTCGAACGGCGGAGGTTCGCGCCGACCACGCGCGGCTGGCTACCCGAACAGGCGGCGGCAAGCGAGGCCGCCGGGGTATAGCGCGTTATCGGGGCTGTTCGCGACCGCGAGAAACCGCCGTATTCTGGACTCGTGTCGACCACAAATGTTGTGGCGGCCGGAGCATCGTTTGACCGGACAGCGTGCGCGTGCGCTCGCCGGGTCGCTTCGCTCCGCCGTTGCAGAATCCGGCGCTTTCGGGCGACCGTTGACATCGGCGGACCGGCCGACCGGGGTCCGGACGGAGCCGTCGCCGACCGGCGGCAACGTCGTCAGGCTACAACGATTGCTTCGACGGCAGGGCCCGCGTCGTCGATGACCGTCACGCGTCGGTCATCGTCGATCCCCCGGGCGGACGGGTTCCGTCTCCGCGGCCGGGGGCGCAGCAACGGTTCGCGGCCCCCGGCGACAGGCACCCAGCGCCGCCGGACCGATCCGTGCTGTTTCTGGTGGGCGGCATCGGGGATGCAGGGCTCCGAGGATCGGGCCCGCCCCGCTTGGTGCGTACACCCACCGCGAGCTCGCCGTCCGCCGCGGCGACGACTCCTACACCCGGCTCCTCGCTCGCCTCGCCAGACTCGACCCGCTCGCCATCGACAACTGGATGCTCGCGCCGCTGTGTGACGCCGAACGCCGCGACCTCACCGGGTCATCGAGGATTACGCCGAACGTGCCTCGAACCTGATTTGCCAGCCAGTTCCTCGTCACCGATTGGCACGCCGTCATCGGCGACCCCAACCAAGCCGACGCCGTCGAAGCACGCGTTACGGCCATCGGCCGGTCCGGGTGGTGGTCGGGACGCCGCTCGCCAGCCATCTTCTGCGCCACGCCGGCCTCCGGGTCTTCGCCCGTAGCGGGGGTATCCTCACGTTGCGACGCGCTAGGGCAAACCTGTCCACTTGAGGTCAGGCGAGTCTGGTCCGTGAACAGTTCCTGAACGTCCGCTGGAATCGCCCGTTAAATGGTGGGGTTAATGCGGGGTATAGCGCAACGGTAAACCTATAATCCATTTATTGTCATGTAGTTATGCGAATCAGGTGGCGGAGGGACTGGGATTCGAACCCAGGAGACGTTTTCACGCCTAACGGTTTTCAAGACCGCCGCCTTCAACCACTCGGCCATCCCTCCGCGGGCGGGTCGCCGCCTGTCGTCATCCTACCCCGTCCCGCGCCTCGGCGATGCCGGCGGCCGGCGAGCCGGCTCACCGGGGCGTGATGACCTCCAGGCCCCGCATGTACGGGCGCAGCGCTTCCGGCACGACGACCGAGCCGTCGGCCTGCTGATAGTTCTCCAGGATCGCGATCAGGGTGCGCCCCACCGCGAGCCCGGATCCGTTGAGGGTGTGGACGTGCTCTGCCTTGCCCTTGCCGTCGGGCCGGTACTTGATGCCGGCCCGACGCGCCTGAAACGCCTCGGTGTTGCTGCAGGAGGAGATCTCCCGGTACTTGCCCTGCCCCGGCAGCCAGACCTCGATGTCGTAGGTCTTGGCGGCCGAGAACCCCATGTCGCGCGTGCAGAGCGTGACCGTCCGGTAGGGCAGGCCCAGACGCTGCAGGACCGCCTCGGCATGGCCGGTCAGCGTCTCGAGCATCTCGTAGGACTCTTCGGGCCGGGTGAAGGCGACGAGTTCGACCTTGTCGAACTGGTGCTGGCGGATCAGCCCGCGCACGTCGGCGCCGTAGGACCCCGCCTCGCTGCGGAAGCATGGCGTGTAGGCGGTGTACTGGAGGGGGAGGTCGCGTCCGTCGAGGAACTCGCCCGAGTGGAGGTTCGCGAGCGGCACCTCCGCGGTCGGAATGAGGTACAGGTCCCAGCCGTCGATCTTGAACAGGTCGTCTTCGAACTTCGGCAGCTGCCCGGTGTTGACCAGCGCGCTCGGGTTGGCGAGAAACGGCGGGGCCACCTCGACGTAGCCGTGCTCGCCGGTGTGCAGATCGAGCATGAAGTCGATGAGGGCCCGCGACAACCGGGCGCCGGCCCCGCTGAGCACGGTGAACCGGGTGCCGGCCAGCCTGACGCCGCGCTCGAAGTCGACGATGCCGAGGGCCGGGCCGAGATCCGCGTGGGACCGGGCCTCGAAGTCGAACGCCGGCGGATTCCCATGCCGGCGAATCTCGAGGTTGTCCGCCTCGCCATCGCCGACCGGGACGCTCTCGTGGGCCAGATTCGGGAGCCTGAGGAGCAGCGCGCTCCGGGCCTGCTCGACCTCGCCGAGCCGCCCCTCGTGCGCGTCGATGGTCTCGGTGTGGGTCCGGCCCGCGGCCATCAGGGCGTCGACCGGCTCGCCGTCGCGCTTCGCCCTCCCGATTTGCGCGCCGATGGTCTTCTTGGCGTGCCGGGCCTCTTCGAGCCCCGGAATGATCGCGCGGCGCTCGCCGTCGAGCCGGCGCACGTCCGCGAGGATATCGGCCAGACCGTCGCCGCGAACCGCGAGCCGGGCCTCGACGGCCGCGGGATCTTCCCGAAACAACGCTGGATCGAGCATGACTGGACATTGTACCCGGCCGCGGGCGTAGCCCCGAGACGCCGCCGGGGCCGTGCCGGCAGCCTGACGCAACCGTCCCCGCATTCGGCCCCGGATGCATCCAGCCTGAGCCGGGTTGTTCGGTCGAGCGCAGTCCTCCACCGTACCGTCGCAATGAGCGCCTTCGGAGGCCCGCCACGCTCCCTGCCCGTCCCGACGCGGCGAGGGGCTCTGCCGCGAGCGGCCGCGGCTGCTATCATGCGCCGCGATGCCGACCTCCCGCCCGATTCGGAAAGTGGTGTTCCCCGCGGCCGGACTCGGGACCCGCATCCTGCCCGCCACCGCGGTGCTCCCCAAGGAGCTGCTGCCGATCGTCGACAAGCCGATCATCCAGTACGGCGTCGAGGAGGCGGTCGCGTCCGGCCTGTCGCAGATCGTTCTGGTGAACAGCCCCGGGAAGCGGATACTCGAGGACCACTTCGGCCGGCACGCGGCCCTCGATGCCCTGCTCGCCCGCCGCGGGAAGTCGGCGCTGCTCGACGGCCTGCGCGAGCTCGTCGCCGGCATCGAGCTGTCGACGGTGTTCCAGGACGAACCGCTGGGACTGGGCCACGCGGTGCTCGTCAGCCGCGAGCAGGTCGGCGACGAGCCCTTCGCGGTGGTGCTGAGCGACGACGTCATCGATGCGGATCCGCCCGCGCTCGAACGGATGCTGGCGGTGTTCGCGGAGGTCGACGGTCCGGTCCTTCTCGTGGAGCGGGTGCCCCGCGAGGCGGTCGGCCGCTACGGCGTCATCGCCTGCGAGACGCGCGGCAACGGCATCTACACGGTCACCGATCTCGTCGAGAAACCCGCCCCGAACGACGCGCCGTCGGACCTCGCGATCATCGGACGGTATCTGCTCACCCCCGACATCTATCCCGCGCTGGAGCAGACCGCACGCGGCCTGGGCGGCGAGATCCAGCTGACCGACGGATTGCGCCGTCTCCTCGCACAACGCCCCATCTTCGCGGTCGAGCTCGACGGGGTGCGCCACGACGCCGGGAACAAGCCCGGCTATCTGCGCGCCATCCTCCATTTCGCGCGGAAACATCCCGAGCTGCGCGCGGTGCTGACGGAGCTCCTTGGCGAGACGGTCTCGGAGCCTCGCTGACGGCGGTCGTCGAGGTGACGGCCGGTGTCGACCTGGCACAACAGGCGCAGGATGGCAGGGGGCGTTGACTGGCAGCCGTGGGTCAGCGCCAGCCGGCAGAGTGGGTCAGCGTCCGTTGACGAAGTGGGTCAGCTGACAAGAGTTGTGTCGGCCGACAGAAGACGTCAGGACGAGGAACCGGCGCCGGCCGATGCCGGCTTGGCGGACTTGGACGAGTCTGCGGTGGAAGCGGAGGACTTCGACGAGTCGCCCGATGCCTTGGCGTCCTGCTTGTCCGACTTCGACGCCGCGCCGTCGGACGGCGCACCGGCCTTGGAGTCCGTGGCGTCGGAGCGGTCCTTCTTGTCCTGCTTGGCGTAGTCGGTCACGTACCAACCAGTGCCCTTGAACTGGATGGCCGGCGAGGACACCAGCTTGCGCACCGAGCCGCTGCACCGGGGGCAGGACGTCAGCGGCGGATCGGAGAACCTCCGAATCTGCTCGAAGCGATGCGTGCAGGCCTCGCACTGGTATTCGTAGAGTGGCATGGGTCGTGTACCCGAAAGCGTCGTCTCTCAACCCCGGTCCAGCGACTCCGGGACCAACTGCTCATGGTACCCGGCTGCCGGATCCGGATCAATCGAGCAGATCGTCGCCGGTGTCGCCGAGGAACAGCGTCCGGTGCAGCCAGATCGGGACCGCGCCCTGCCCCAGCAACCGATCGTGAAACGACTTCAGCGAGAACGCCGAGCCCTCGCGGGCCTCGAGGTCGTCCCGCAACTTCGACAGCATCAACCGGCCGACCGAGTACAGCGCATAGTCGGGATCGAACGTGCCCCGCTCCGCTTCGCGCCGGGCGCTGGCTTCCCCCAGATAGGCCTCGTCCCGAAAGAAACGCACCCCCTGTTCGACCGACAGGTCGTCCGCGTGCAGGCGAATGCCGACCACCAGTCGGGCCAGACGCAGCAACGCTTCGACGATCTGCCCCAGCTCGATCGCATCGTCGCCCTGGGCCAGACCGGCTTCCATCACCATGTGCTCGGCGTAATGGGGCCATCCCTCGACGAACGAGACCGGTGCGAACATCAGCGACTTGCGCAGCGCGCTCCGGAGGCGCCGCTGGTGCAGGAGGTGCAGATAGCGGCCCGGATAGGCCTCGCGCGCCGATACCGACCAGAGTGTCGCGTAGTTCAGGTCGCGCAGATGCTCTTCGCGGCGTTCCCCCGGCCAGGACGGATCGACGTCCGTCACGTAGTAGCTGGAGGACAGCATCTTCGGCTCGAACGGCCCGGGGGGCCAGACGCCGGCCCGGGTCCAGCGCAGGGAGCCGGGGGTCGACGTCACGACGATCGACCGGTCGTCGGGCAGCGTGACCAGGGCGTTGCGTTCGATGAACGACACGAGGTCCGCGAGCTGGTCCTCCACCGTCTGCACGAGCGTTCCCGGTTCCGGGTGCCGTCCCCTGACCTGGCTCCAGACCTCGGCCGGCTCCACTCTGGGGTCGATGCGGGCCGCGACCTCGCAAAAGCGGCTCTCCTGGCGGACGAGCTCCCGTTCCGCGATCGCCAGCAGCTGCTCGGCCCCCACGCCGATTCCCTCCCGGTGGCGCAGGCGGCCGTCGAAGCGCTCCCGACCCAGTCGAAACGTCGCCCGGCTCCGCGGGGCCAGGGTGCCGCGGAGGTGAGCGGTGTAGCGGTTGATCGCCTCGGTCGCCTCGGTGGCGGCATCGGCCAGGTCGCCGAGCAGGTGCAGGTCTTCGAGCCGTCTGAAAGCCCGCGGCAGGTCGCGATCGATGAACGTGACCACGCCGTCGAACATCTCCGCACCGGTCTTGATGAAGATTCCGGGCGGATCTTCCACGTTGGCGGAGGCCGCCTCGAGGAATCGCGGCGTCTGCCGGAGCTTGGACACCACGCGCCGGGCTCGTTCCGCGACCGGCGCATGCTCGAGCAGGGTCTGTCCGGCCAGCGACGTCGACAACAGATCGGCGTAGTGCCGCGGGTCGCGCTCCCACGGCCTGACTTCCTCCAGCTCGTACAGCCGGCCGCGGATGTGGTCGGCGAGCATGCGCCGCTCGAGCTGCTCCTCGGCCGTCAGACTGCGGGTCGTGATGCGGTCGAGACGCCGCGCGAAGCCGCCGAGCTCGCGCGCCTGGGCGTCGACGGCCACGCGCGACAGGTCATCGAGACGGTCGTCGTGCGCATGCATCCCGTCGCCGGACGCAGCCGTGGGAGCGTTCTCGTAGAGAAACTCCAGATACTCGTCGATAAAGTGCGACAGGGGTTCCGAAGTGTGCATGGGTGTCGGCGCGCGAGTCTTGCGTGGCCGGACGCGTGCCGCCAGCCTCCGGCTGGCCGGACGGCGGACCCCTGAATGTTACAATATCGCACGATTCTGCATAACTTGACGCCCTTCATGACGGCCCCCGGGTTGAAGATTCTCCCCGGCCGGTAGAGTGGACAGCGTTGCCGCGTGCGTCATCGACGGTTCTGGCATGCCCGGCACGCTCTATCTCGTCGCCACGCCCATCGGGAATCTCGAGGACATCACGTTTCGGGCGGTTCGCATTCTGAAAGAGGTGCGGCTGATCGCCGCAGAGGATACGCGCCGAACCGCCAAGCTGTTGCGGCACTACGAGATCGCGACACCCGCCACCAGTCTCCACGACCACAACGAACGCCGGCGGACGCCCGGTCTCGTCAAGCGCCTGCTCGCCGGCGATTCCATCGCCCTGCTGTCGGACGCGGGAACCCCGCTGGTCTCGGATCCGGGGTTCAACCTGGTGCGTCAATCTCTTGACGCCCGGATTCGCGTCACCGCGATCCCTGGTCCCTCGGCGATCACCACCGCCCTCATCTCCAGCGGCGCGCCGGTCCAGGGCTTCACCTTCCTCGGTTTCCCGCCTCGCCGGCCGAACGACCGCAAGAAGTGGTGCGACGAGCTGGCCCGCGAACCCCGAACCCTGGTGTTCTTCGAAGCCCCGCACCGCCTCGCCACCACTCTCGGGCTCCTCGAAGAGCGCCTCGGCGAAAGAACCGTCGCGCTCTGCCGCGAGCTGACCAAGCTGCACGAGAGCACCGTCGTCGGGTCGGTGTCGTCCCTGCTCCAGTCGGTCGGGACACCGCGCGGCGAGTACACGTGCGTCGTCTGGCCCGCCGACTCGGGCCCCGCCGAGACCCCGCAACCACCGGACGGACCGGCGCTGATCGAGGAGCTCGAGGGGATGGCGGACGAGCTGCGCTCACGACGCGACGCCGTGAAGGCCCTGGCCGGCAAGTACGGCCTCACCGCCCGGGCGATGTATCAGGCGATCGAGGCGGCCAAGCACAAAACAGGCTCGTGAGCTCCGGCGGTTCGATTACACTGGGAGCGCGGTGCCGAATCACGTCATCATCCTCGCCGCCGGCCGCGGCACCCGCATGCGCTCCGCCCGGCCCAAGGTGCTGCACCGCCTCGCGGGCCTGCCGCTGATCGAGCATGTCGTACGCGCGGCAGACCGCCTGGAACCCGGGCGTATGGGACTCGTGGTCGGCCATCAGGCGGAGCGCGTGCAGGCCGTCCTCGCGCACCGTGCGGCCCTGGCCTTCGCCCGCCAGGGCGAGCAGCGCGGCACCGGGCATGCCCTGCTCCAGGCGGCGCCGCTGTTCGAGGGGCTCGAAGGGACCCTCGTGGTGCTGTCCGGCGACGTGCCGCTCATCCGACCCGACACTCTGGAGCGGCTCGTCCGCACCCACGAGGGCGCGAAGGCCGCCATCACCGTGCTGACCGCGGCCGTATCCCGGCCCTACGGCTACGGGCGCATCGTCCGCGCGGACGGGGGCCTCGCCCGCATCGTCGAAGAACGCGACGCCTCGGCGTCGCAACGGCGGTTGAAGGAGATCAACAGCGGCATCTACGCCCTCGACCTGCCGCCGCTCTTCGACGCGATCCGGGAGATTCCCCCCGGCGGCGCCTCGAACGAGATCTACCTGCCGGATCTGGTGCGGATCTACCGGCGGCGCAAGCTGCCGGTGGAAACGGTGGAGGTGGCGGACCCGGACGAAGTGCGCGGAATCAACAGTCAGACCGAGCTGGCGGAGGTCAAGCGAGTCGTGAGACAGACCAGGAACGAAGAACTGATGGCGGCCGGCGTCACCATCGAGGACCCGGCAACGACCTACGTCGACATGGACGTGACCGTCGGACCGGATACCGTCATCCACCCCGGCGTCTTCCTGCAGGGAAGAACCAGCGTCGGGGCGCGCTGCGAGCTGCATGCCGGGGTACGGATCGTCGATTCCACCCTCGGCGACGACGTGACCGTGCGCAACCACTGCGTCATTCAGGGCGCCACCCTGGCGCAGGGCGCGCAGGTCGGACCGTTCGCCCATCTCCGCCCCGGGGCGGTGATCGGCGACGCCGCGAAGGTCGGCAATTTCGTGGAGATCAAGCAGTCGTCGCTGGGCCGCGGGTCGAAGGCGAACCACCTCACCTATCTCGGCGATGCCACGATCGGCGCCGGGGTGAACGTGGGCGCCGGCACGATCACGTGCAACTACGACGGGAAGCGGAAGCACGCCACGACGGTCGGCGACCGCGTCTTCATCGGCAGCGGGACCCAGCTCGTCGCGCCGGTGACGCTCGGCGACGACGCCTACGTCGGCGCCGGATCGTGCGTCACCGAGGACATCCCCGCCGGCGCGTTGGCGGTGGCCCGCAGCCGACAGGTCGTCAAGGACGGATGGAACGGCCGGCAGAAGGACGAGGCCGGCGACGGATCGTCCGATTCCTGACCGGCCGCGCCATGTGTGGAATCATCGGCTACATCGGGGAGAAACCGGTCGTGCCGGTCCTCATCGAGGGGCTCCGGCGGCTGGAGTACCGCGGCTACGATTCGGCGGGGGTCGCCCTCGTCCGCGAGGGGACGGTCGAGCTGCGGCGCAGCGCCGGAAAGCTCGACCGTCTGGTCGAGGCCCTCGACAACGACCCGGTCGACGGCGACTACGGTCTGGGCCATACCCGGTGGGCGACGCATGGTCGACCGACCGAAGAGAACGCCCATCCGCACCGGGACTGCAGCGGGCGCATCGTCGTCGTGCACAACGGCATCGTCGAGAACTACCTGGAGCTGAAGCACGCGCTCGAGGCCGAGGGCCACCGGTTCGCGACGGAGACCGACACCGAGGTCATCGCCCACCTCGTCGAATGCGAATGGCGCGGGGACGGGCTCGAGGCGGCCGTCCGGCGGGCCCTGACCCGCGTGCGCGGGCTGTTCGCCCTGGTGCTGCTGGCGACCGACGACCCGCAGAAGCTGGTGGCGGTTCGCGACGGTCCGCCGATTCTCGTGGTCGAGGGCGACGGGGGGTGTCTCGTCGCGTCGGACGTCCCCGCGGTTCTCAGCCACAACCGGGACGTCGTGTTTCTCGGCAACCGCGAGATGGCGGTGATCACTCCCGGCGGCGTCACCTACACCGACTTCACGGGGGCGCCGGTCGCCGCCACCACCCAGCACATCAACTGGGATCCGGTGATGGCGCAGAAGGCCGGCTACCGGCACTTCATGCTGAAGGAGATCTTCGAGCAGCCCTGGGCAGCCCGCGAAACCGTGCTCGGGCGCACCTCGCTGGAATCCGGCCAGGTCTTCCTCGGCGAGCTCGACATCCCTCTCGACCGCCTCCGGGCCGTCACCCGCGTGGTCATCCTGGCCTGCGGCACGTCCTGGCACGCCGCCCTCGTGGGCAAGTTCCTGATCGAACGGCTCGCGGCGGTGCCGGTCGAGGTGGACTACGGCTCCGAGTACCGGTACCGGGATCCGATCGTGACGCCGACGACGCTCACGGTGGTCATCACGCAATCCGGAGAGACCGCCGACACCCTGGCCGCGCTTCGGGAGGCCCGCGACCGCGGCGCCGCGACCATCGCCATCTGCAACGTCGTCGGCAGCATGGCCACCCGCGAGGCCGATTTCACCGTGTACACCCACGCCGGCCCGGAGATCGGGGTGGCGTCGACCAAGGCGTTCACGTCGCAGCTCGTAGCCCTGCATTTGCTGGCCCTCTATCTGGCCCAGATCCGCGGCACCCTCCCGCCGGAGGCGGCGCGGCGGCACCTGGAAGACCTGGACCACCTGCCGCGCTGGCTGGAACAGACGCTGCAATGCGAGGACGCCGTCAAGTCCGTGGCGCAACGGTTCCACCAGCACCGGAGCTTCCTGTATCTGGGGCGCGGCATCAACTATCCGATCGCCCTCGAAGGCGCGCTGAAGCTGAAGGAGATCTCCTACATCCACGCCGAGGGATACCCGGCGGGCGAAATGAAGCACGGCCCGATTGCCCTCGTCGACGAGCAGATGCCGGTCGTGACCCTGCTCCCGGACGGTTCGGTCTTCGAGAAGATGGCGTCCAACCTGCAGCAGGTCAAGGCGCGGGGCGGATCGATCATCGCGGTGGCCGACGACCGACAGCAGGGCCTCGAGACCTTGATCGATGCGAACCGGGACGCCCTCGTCACCATACCCGCGACCCCCCCGCTGATCACGCCGATCGTCATGGTGCTTCCGCTGCAGCTGCTGGCGTACCACATCGCCGTCCGCCGCGGCTGCGACGTCGACCAGCCGCGCAATCTCGCCAAGAGCGTGACGGTCGAGTGAACCGGACGGCCGGCATCGCGCGAATCCCGTGGCATGCTGATGCCAGCCCCTCGCGGGGCAGACCCCTGATCCATGGATTTCCTGTCACAGTTGAACCCTGAGCAAAGACGGGCGGTGGAGCACACGAACGGACCGCTCCTGATTCTGGCGGGGGCCGGGTCCGGGAAGACCCGGGTCATCGCCTATCGCGCCGCCCACCTGATCGCCGGCCGCCGCGCCGAGCCCGACCGGCTTCTCGCCGTCACGTTCACGAACAAGGCGGCCGAGGAGATGCGGGGACGGGTGGCCCAGCTGGTGGACACCGGAGGCCGACGCCTCTGGATCTCCACGTTCCATGCTTTCTGCGCCCGGGTCCTGCGCCGGGACGGACCCGCCCGCGACTTCGTGATCTACGACTCGGCCGATCAGTTGACGGTGGTGCGCCGGATCCTCCGCGACCTCAAGGCCGACGACAAGCTGCTGCCGCCCCGGCAGGCTCTCAGCGCCATCAGCCACGCCAAGAACCGGATGCTGCCGCCCGGGCACATGCGGGAGGAGAGCTGGAGCGCGCGGGGCGAGCTGATCGCCCAGGTGCACGAGCGGTATCTGCGCAGCCTTGCCGAAGCCAACGCCCTCGACTTCGACGACCTCCTGCTGCGGACGGTGGATCTGCTCGGCACCACGGCGGGCCGCAGCCGTTACCGGGGGCGCTTCCGGTTCATCATGGTGGACGAGTATCAGGACACCAACCTGCCGCAGTACCGTCTCATCCGCCTCCTGACCGACGAGCACCGCAACCTGTGCGTGGTGGGCGACCCCGATCAGTCGATCTACAAGTGGCGGGGCGCGGATCTGCGCAACATCCTCGACTTCGAGCGGGACTTCCCCGAGGCGACGGTCGTCCGTCTCGAACGGAACTACCGCTCGACCCAGATCATTCTCGACGCCGCCGGCGCGGTCATCCGGCAGAACCGGAATCGCCCGGAGAAGCGGCTGTGGACCGACCGCGCCGGGGGCGCCCTCATCCGCTGCTTCCGGGGCGGCGACGATCTGGAGGAGGCCGACTTCGTCACCGCGCGTCTCCGCGAGGCGCTGGCCGGGAACGAGACCCCGATCGGCGTGCTGTACCGGACGAACGCCCAGTCCCGCGCGCTCGAGGACGCGCTGATTCGCGAGGGAATCGCCTACAAGATCGTCGGCAGCGTGAGGTTCTACGAGCGCAGGGAGGTCAAGGACGCGCTGGCCTATCTTCGCCTGCTGATCAACCCGGACGACGACGTCAGCCTGCGCCGGGTGATCAACACGCCGGCGCGGGGCATCGGCAAGGGGGTGATGACGTCCATCGAGGTGCTGCCGCCCGCCCCGGCCGACGCGGGACCGCTCTTCGCACAGGCCGCGGCCGACACCGGGTCGACCGACTCGCTCTGGCGGCGCCTGAACCGCGCGGTGGACGACGCGTTGGTGCCCACCCGGGCCGTCACCGTCCTGCAGCGGTTCCGGGACCTCGTTCTCACCCTTCGCGACATCGCGGCGCACGAGCCGGTTTCCGACGTCCTCGGCAAGCTGCTCGATCGAAGCGGATATCTGCACGACCTCCGCGAGCAGCAGACGGAGGAGGCCGACGGCCGGCTCGACAACCTGATGGAGCTCGTCTCGGCCGCGCGCGACTACGAGATCCGGGAACCGGAGGCGTCGCTGAACGGCTTCGTCGATCGGCTGTCGCTGCTGTCGGAAACCGACGAGGAAAAGGGATCCGAGGACGCCGGCATCTGGCTGATGACCCTGCACGCGGCGAAGGGGCTCGAGTTCCCGGTCGTGTTCATCGTCGGTCTCGAAGAGGGACTCTTTCCCCACATGCGGTCGCGCGACGACCCGGAGGCGCTCGAGGAGGAGCGCCGGCTGTGCTACGTGGGGATGACCCGGGCCCAGACCCGGCTCGTGCTGACCAGCGCCGCCCGGCGCCGCGTCTTCGGCGAGTACCAGGCGTCGGAACCCTCGCGTTTCCTCAGCGAGATTCCCGCCAAGCTGCTGGATCTCGTGGCGCCGGCCTTCTCGACGCCGGCGCCGTCCCCGACGACGTTCGGCCGGGGGTCTCGCGGACGGCGCCGGGACCCGGGCGCCGGCGAGCAGATCCGGCCGGACTACGGCTACGCCTACGAAGACGAGGACCAGTCGGTGATCAGCGTCGCGCCGGGCACGCGCGTCCGGCACCCGACGTTCGGCGTGGGCACCATCCTGTCGGTGGAGCCGCTGACCAACGACATGAAGCTGACGGTCAGCTTCAGCGGCATCGGGCGCAAGACGCTCCGCGCCAGGTTCGCGAAGCTGACCCTGGCCTGACCCGCACGGCTACCGGATCGCCCCGCCGCATCGGACGCAAGGCGCTCCACGCCCGGTTCGCAGAAGCCGACGCGGCCTCGATCCGGCACGGGGTACCGGACTGCCCGCCGCCGGCCGGGGGCCCGCGACCGTCAGCGGCGACAGGACCGCCGGGCTCGGACTACAATGCGGACAGTGCGAAAGCTGTCGATGTTCGTGATGCTGTTCGCGGTCTGGCTGGTGCTGTCCGGTCACTTCGACCCGCTCCACCTCGCTTTCGGCGTCGTCAGCTCGGCCCTCGTGGCGCAGCTCTCTTCGGGGCTGCTCTTCACGGAGACGCCGTCGCTGCGCCTCCTCGCGGCGACGTGGGGCGCGGTGCGGTTCGCGCCCTGGCTGCTGTACGAGATCGTCCTCGCCAACGTGCACGTGGTCTATCTGGTCTGCCGGCCGCAGCAGCTCCGGCCGCAGGTCGTCCGGTTCCGCACGCGACTGCGGGGCGACGTGGCCAAGGTGTTCCTGGGCAACGCCATCACCCTGACCCCGGGCACCATCACCCTGGACATCGACGGCGACGAGTTCATCGTGCACGCGGTCAGCGACGTGTCGGCGGCCAGCCTGCTGACGGGTGAAATGGAACGGCGCATCGGCCGGGCGCTCAACCAGTGGGCGGAAGCGCCGTCCGACGGGAGCCGGGGCTGACCGGGCACGCGCGAGCCTTCATGTCCGACACGTTCTTCCTCGGTGCGGCGCTCGTCATTCTGGCCGCGGTGACGCTGTCGCTGTACCGCGTCATTCTCGGACCGAGCATCATCGACCGCATCGTGGGGGTCAACGTCATCGGCACGAAGACCATCGCGGTGATCGTGCTGACCGGGCATCTGTTCGGCCGCGTGGAGTTCTTCGTCGACATCGCGTTGCTCTACGCCCTCATCAACTTCATCGGCGCCCTCGCCCTGTCGCGGTATTTCGAGCGCAAGGGCGTGGACGTGGCGAGCGAGCGCATGCGATGACCGTCCTGGGCATGGTGCTGGTCTGCGGCGGCGTGTTCTTCCTGGTGACGGGAGCCGTCGGCATGATCCGGTTCCCCGACATCTACACCCGGATGCATGCCGCGGGCAAATGCGACACGCTGGGAAGCCTGCTCGTGCTGACCGGCCTCGCGTGCCACGACGGCTTCGTCCTGGCCAGCGCCAAGCTGCTCATCGTGGCCCTCTTCATCCTGATCACGAGCCCCACCGCCACCCACGCGATCGCCCGGGCCGCGAGACGGAATCGCATCGAGGGCTGGACCCACGAGGAGGATCGATGATCTGGTCGCTGGATCTCGTACTGCTGGTCCTGTCGGTGGCGTGCGCGGTCGCCGCGGTGCAGGTGAGGGACCTTCTCGCGTCGGTGGTGCTGCTGGCCGCCTTCAGCCTCTTCATGTGTCTGCTGTGGACCGAGCTGGGGGCGGTCGACGTCGCGTTCACGGAGGCCGCGGTGGGCGCCGGCATCACCACCGTCCTCTTCGTCATCACCGTCTTCAAGACGGACCGGGTGAGCAGGGATTGAAGCTCCTCCACCTCGTCGCCACCGCCGTCACCGGGCTCCTGCTGATCGTGGGCTCGCTGGACCTCGCCGAGACCGGCGATCCGGCGGCGCCGGCCGCGACTCACGTCTCTCCCCGCTACATCGAGTCCGGGCTCGAGGAGACGGGCGTGGAGAACATGGTGACGGCGGTGCTCGCCGACTACCGCGGGTTCGACACCCTGGGCGAGGTCACGGTGATCTTCACCGGGGCCATCGCGGTGCTGCTGATTCTGCGAACCGGCCTGAAGGAGGACGAAGAGTGACCGAGCCCCCGGAGCCGCCGGACGTCGTCATCAAGGTCGTCTGCCGATGCCTGGTGCCGTTCATCCAGCTCTTCGGGCTCTATGTCGTCATGCACGGGCACAGCAGTCCCGGCGGCGGGTTCCAGGGCGGGGTGACGCTGGCCGCCAGCTTCGTCCTGCTGGTGCTGGCCGAGGGCCAGGGGACCCTGCGGCACCACATCTCGCTCGGCGCGCTGAACGCCGCAGCGAGCGCCGGGGTGCTGCTGTTCGCCGGTGTCGGCGTGGTGTGCCTGGCCCTGGGCGCCAACTATCTCGACTACGGCCCGCTCCCCTTCGCGGAGCCGCGCAGCGTCGGCATGCTCATCATCGAGATCGGGGTGGGAATCACCGTGATGGCGGCGATGCTCTCCATCTTCCGGGATCTGCTGGAGTTCTGATGGCGATTCTCGACGGCGCGATCGGCCATTTGAACACGGTGGGCTACATCGTCCTCATGATGATCGGCTTCTACGCGATGACCGGGAAATCCAACCTCGTCAAGAAGCTGGTGGGGATGAACATCTTCCAGTGGTCGATCATCCTGTTCGTGGTCTCGCTGTCGGCCAAGCGCGACGCGTCGATCCCGATCGTGCTCGACGGGCACGGCGAGGGCGCCGCCCCGGTGCTCGAGGCGGTCCGGTACGTCAACCCGCTTCCCCACGTCCTCATGCTGACCGCCATCGTGGTGGGGGTCGCCATCACCGGGGTCGCGCTGGCCCTGTTGCTCCGGATCCACCGGCAGTTCGGCACCCTGGAGGAGAACGAGCTGCTGGAGCGCCTCGACGCGTCCACGGGCTCCTGACCGGGCATGAACGTTCACCAGTCCTCGGTCCCGATCCTCGTCGTCCTGGCGCCGCTGCTCACCGCGTTCCTGCTCCCGGTAGTGGGATGGCGGTTCCGATCGGCCGTCTTTCCCCTCACCCTGACCGCCCTGGCGTTCTCGTGCGCGACGGCGTTCGAGGCCGCACGCCGGGTGGCGCTCGAGGGTCCCCTGCACTACTACCTCGGCGGCTGGGCGCCGCCGTGGGGCATCGAGTTCCGCATCGACGCGCTCAGCGCGCTGATGCTGCTGATGATCACGGTCATCACGCTGCTCGTCGGCATCTACTCGAAACGCAGCGTTCTTCACGAGATACCGTCCAAGGAAGTTCCGTTCTACAGCGTCTACCTCCTGCTGGTCGCGGGGCTGATCGGCCTGGTGTCGACCGCGGACATGTTCAACGCCTACGTGTTCCTCGAGATCACGTCCCTGACCAGCTACGCCCTCGTGTCGATCGGCAGCGGCGCCGCCGTCGTCTCGGCGTTCCGGTACGTCATCCTCGGCACCGTCGGCGCCGCGTTCTACCTGCTCGCGGTCGGCTATCTCTACAGCGCCACCGGCACCCTGAACATGGCCGACCTCGCCGAGCGGCTGCCGCCCCTCTACGAGTCGCGGGCGGTGCTCGTCGGGTTCGCGTTCCTGGTCATCGGCATGTCGATCAAGATGGCCCTCTTCCCGATGCACACCTGGCTGCCGGGGGCGTACTCGCACGCGCCGTCGGCGGTCAGCGCCCTCATCGCCGCGACCACCACCAAGGCGGCGGCGTACCTCCTGATCCGAGTGATGTTCTTCGTCTTCGAGCCGCGGTTCGCGATTGAGGTCATTCCCGTCACCACCGTGCTCGGGTGGACGGGCGCGCTCGCCATGGTGCTCGGGTCGGTGATGGCGATGGCTCAGTCGGACCTCAAGCGGATGCTGGCGTACTCGTCGGTGGCGCAGATCGGCTACATCGTGCTCGGCATCGGCCTCGCGAACCCCGCCGGCTATACCGGCGCCCTGCTGCACCTGGTGAACCACGCGTTCATGAAGGGCGGCCTCTTTCTCGTCGCGGGGGCGATCGTGTACCGGACCGGACTCCGGCAGATTCACGAGCTCCGGGGGCTGTCCCGGCAGATGCCGGTGACCACGTTCGTGTTCACCGCCTGCGCCTTCGCGATGATCGGTATTCCGCCCACCGGCGGCTTCTTCAGCAAGTTCTACCTGATCCTGGGGGCGATCGAGGCCGGAAACTGGGTGTTCGTCGGGGTCATCGTGCTGAGCAGCCTGCTCGCCCTCGCGTATCTGGCGAACGTGCTGCGATACTTGTACTTCCCCAGGGACGAGGATGGGCCGGGGGACGAGGCCGCCGCCACGCCGATTCCTCCCCGGCGGCACGTCGCGCCGTGGACCATGCTCGGCCCGATGGTCGCGGTCACCGCGTGCATCCTGTTGCTCGGCCTCTTCAACGGCGAGGTCGTGGACCGATTCATCGCGCCCGCGCTGCCGGCCGGGCTCGACGCGAGCGGGGTGGCGCCGTGACCGCGCTCGCAGCCTGGGTCTGCATCGGGGCGCCGCTCGCGGGGGCGGGGCTGACGCCGCTGCTGGCGCGCGTCGACGCCCGGGTCCGGGACCTCGGCGCCGTCGCCTTCTCGTTCGCGGCGGCGGCCGCCGCCCTCAGCCTGCTGCCGAAGCTCCTGCACCCGGACGAGCTGCCGGTCGAGCAGACCCTGGTGTGGATCGAGCGGCCGATCCGCATCGGATTCGGCGTCCTCGTCGACCCGCTCAGCATCGTGCTCGCGAACGTCGTCGCGGTCATCAGCTTCATCATCATGGTCTACTGCCTCGGCTACATGCGAGGCGACCCGGCCA
Organism: Vicinamibacterales bacterium; assembly: GCA_965206705.1. GTDB lineage: Bacteria > Acidobacteriota > Vicinamibacteria > Vicinamibacterales > UBA8438 > JAJEEA01. Next base: position 2,638,274 of record CBDBKJ010000006.1, read on the forward strand.
GGACCCGCTTCTGGATGTGGATGAACGCCTTCATCGGCAGCATGCTGCTGCTGGTGTTGTCGAGCGATCTGCTGTTCGTCTTCGTCGGCTGGAAGCTCGTGGGGCTGTGCAGCTACGGGCTGATCGGCTTCTACTACCAGGATCAGCGGAAATACTGGATCGGGGGACCGGCGCCGGATCCGTTCGTCAAGCCGTCCGAGGCCTGCGTCAAGGCGCTGGTGGTCACCGGGCTCGGGGACATGCTCATGCTGGGCGGCCTCCTCCTGGTCTACGTGTACGCCGGCACCCTCAACTTCCGCGAGCTCTACGCCACCGCCCCGACCTGGCTCGCGGCCATGTCCGACTCGCCGGGCATGGTGATTCTCGTCAGTCTGTTGCTGCTCGCGGGACCGCTCGGCAAGTCGGCCCAGTTCCCGTTCCACGAATGGCTCCCCGAGGCGATGGCCGGACCGGGGCCGGTCTCGGCGCTGATTCATGCCGCCACGATGGTGAAGAGCGGGGTGTATCTGGTGGCCCGCCTGGTGCCGCTCTTCTACTACGGCTACTGGGTGGCGGGCATCGCGGACGCCGGCTGGTTCTTCCACCTGACGGCCTGGATCGGGGCGTTCACGGCGTTTCTCGCCGCGACCCAGGGCCTGGTCGCCCTCGAGCTCAAGAAGGTGCTGGCCTACTCGACGGTCAGCCAGATCGGCTACATGATGCTCGGCCTGGGGGTCGCCGGCCTCGCTCCCGGACTGCTCGCCGGCGGCTATACCGCCGGCGTGTTCCATCTCGTGAGCCATGCGCTCTTCAAGGCCTGTCTGTTTCTGTGCGCCGGCACCGTCATTCACGCCGTGCACTCGTTCTACCTGACCGACATGGGGGGCATCCGTTCCGCCCTGCCTCTCACCTGGGTCTTCATGCTGGTGGCCGCGCTCTCGTTGATGGGCGTCCCGCCGTTGCCCGGCTTCTGGAGCAAGGATGCGGTGCTGCTCGCGACCATCGACGCGAGCCTGCCGTTGTTCGGCCTCGCCCTCCTCACCGCCGCGATCACCGCCGGCTACACGGTCCGGTTCTTCGCGCTCGTCTTCCACGGTCCGGCGAGCCCGCATCGGTCCGGCGCGGCGGGCGCGGGGGACCCGGGGGACGACGGGGCCATGCCGATGCGGATGGCCGCGGGGGCGCTGGCGTTGGCTCTGGTGATCGCCGGCCTCGGCGGGCCGGCGATCGAGCGCGCCCTGCACCACGCCTTCGAGATCGGCGGGTTTCACGAGGCGCTGCTGCTGGAGGGGCCGTTGGGTATCGCAGCCTCGGCGTCGCCCGGGCACGGTCTGGTGGTCCCGGTGCTCTCGGTCCTCGTGGTCCTTGCCGGCGCGGTGCCGGCCTGGCTGGTGTACGGACGGCGCCTGATCGCGCCGGAGACCATTCTGGAACGTCATCGGGCGGTGCGGCGCCTCCATCGGTTCTTCTGGACCCGCTGGGGTATCGACGCCGCGCTCACGCGCGTGTTCGTCCACGGTACGAGACGGGTTGCCCAGCACATCGCGCGGGACTGGGAGGCCGGACTGGACCAGGCGGTGCACCGGCGGTGGCCGGGGATGCTCACCGAGCGGATGCAACGCCTAGTGCACCACCTCCGCGCCGATACCGAGGAGCTGCTGTACAACGTATCCTACGTGCTGATCCTGTTCGGTCTGCTGCTCGCCTACATGTTCCTGGGCACCAACGGCTGATGCACCGTCCCTCGGCGGGCGGCACGGTTTTCTGAGCTGACGATGCCCGTATTGCTCCAGATTCTCCTGACGCCGGCGTTCGCATCGCTGGTCGTGGTGCTGACCCGCCGCCGGTTTTCCCGGGCCGCGGGCTGGATCGCCAGTCTCGCCCTGCTGTACGCGACCGGTCTGGCGGGAGCCGTCACCCTCGACGTGTCACGGGGCACGCCGATCCTCGAGGACTACCTGGTCATCTCCCCCGGCATCGAGCTGCAGTTGCTGGCCGACGGACTCAGCGCTCCCACGCTGTCGATCGTGCTGCTCCTCTGCACCGCCCTCGCGATCTACTCCATCCGCTACATCGAGCATCGGGTCGCGGTGCTGTACGGGACCGCGGCCCCGGAGGTGCAGGCCGCCCACTACAGTCGATTCTTCGCGCTGCTACCGTTCTTTCCGGTCGGTTTCATCGGGACGATTCTGAGCACCAATCTCGTCGCCGTGTACTTCTTCATGGAAGTCCTGACGGTCACGTTGTTCTTCCTGATGGCGTACTTCGGCTATCGGGAGCGCGTGCGCGTCGCGATGGTCAGCCTGTCCTGGGGCATCGTCGGGGCCTTGCTCTTCCTGGTGGGCGCCCTGCTGGTCTACAGCCAGATCGGCAGCCTCTCGATGGCGGACCTCCCCGAAATGGCGGGAGCGCCGCTCGCGACCGGCGCCGTCGTCCTCTTCATCGCCAGCCTGATGATGAAGCTCGCGGTGGTGCCGTTCCACGTCTGGATGCCCTCGGTGCACGCCGAGCACCCCACGTGCATCGCCGGCCTGCTCGCGGTCTACGCCAACCTCGCGATCTACGTCCTGATTCGGGTGGCGGTGCTGCCGCTGGCGACCGAGATGGCGCGGTTCGGGCCGGTGCTGATGGTGCTGGCGCTCATCACCATGGTGTACGGGTCGCTGCTGACGTTGGCGCAGACCGACATCAAGCGGCTGGCGGCGTGCTCGACCATCAGCCAGATCGCCTACTCGGTTCTCGGTCTGGGCGCGTTGACGGCGGCGAGCGTCGAAGGCGGCATGCTGTTCTTTCTCAGCCACATCATGGGGAAGACGGTGTTCTTCTCAACCGCCGGCATCGTCGTGTACGTCACCGGCATCCGGGACATGAACGCCCTGGGGGGACTGGCCGCGCGAATGCCGATAACCGCTGCCCTGTGGATCGCGGGGTGCCTGATGCTCTCGGGGTTCCCGCCATTCAGCAGCTTCGCCGCCGAGTGGATCATGTTCACGGGCATCTTCGACCGCGGTACGATGACGGGCCCGCTCGGGCTCGCGGTGGCCATCGGCGGCCTGACCGCGGTCGTCCTGACCGTGGCCTACACGTTCGGGGCGGCCCGGAAGATCTTCTTCGGACCGCTGCCTCCGGGTCTCCAGGACAAGGACCTGCACGATCCCCCCTGGACCATGACCCTCCCGCTGGCGATCATCGCGGCCGTGTCGATGGCCGTGGGCCTCTATCCGGATCCGATGCTGGCGCTGCTCGACACCGTCCTCGGCACGCTCTGATCCACCAGCCCGCAAGTCGTCGCCCCTGCCGTTTCCGCCGACCGACGGTCAGGCGGCAGGCGAGTCGACAGATGGATCACCCACCACGAAAAAGGGCTCGACCCCCATGCACGCACTCCTGGCGTGGGGGTCGAGCCGCTCCTGTTTCGGCGCACGAACGAGCCGGGAATCCGCTCCTCTGCTCGGCGGGGCAGAGTTCCCGGGAGTCCGCCGCGATGACCGCGCCGCTCTCTTTCGCCGGCGAGGCTGCCAGCGCGACCTCGACCGGTCGCGCAAGCGCCTAGCTGATGTTCCGAACGACCCAGCCGCCTTCCATCGGCATGCCATCTTCGGCCGTCAGAATCGCCCGCTGCAGGGTCACGGTCAACGTCTCTTCCGTCTCGTTGCCGTCGAGCTCGACCCGCGCGGTAATCTCCACCTCTTTCGTCACGAGTTCGCCGTTGTACTGCGTGACGTCGATTGGGTTGTTCGGATCGAACCTGGACATGCTGAGCGAGGCTTCGTTCTGCTCGGAGTTGAGCTCGTCCAGCGCGGCCGACACCTCCCTGGAGTGCTCCATGGTGCGCTCACGCCAGTCCGTCCACGCCTCCTGGACCTCGCGGTCGCGGCGCCCGACGTCGTCGCCCTCCCGCTCTGCCTCGAGCACCCGGTTGATCGCGTCGAAGTTCTCGTCCTGATACGCGATCTTCTCCTGCGTGAACGTCTCTTCCGACTCCCTCGCCGCGGCCAGGGCCTCGGTCAGCTCCAGCATCTGGAGCGGGCGGATCTGCTCTTCGGCCACGGTCTGCACGTTGGGCCGGGATACCGCACCACGCTCCTCGGTATTCCAGGCATACATCGCGATGTTCCCGAGCGATACTCGGTCGTTGACCCGCGCAGCCTGAAAATAGGTCCGTATGAGAGTCTGTTCCTCTCCGCTGCCGCCACAGGCGCTGACCAGCAGCCCCATGGACAGCGCGAGCACCGGCACTTTCATCCTGGATCGAGCCATCTCACCGCCTCCCTGCACTGGCAGCCCTGACGAACGGGCCGACAACTGGCCGTTCACTTCGCCCTGACCGCGTTGTCCTCCACCGATTGCGCCCCTCGCCCCTCATCTGCGCGGCAGCGCCCTCAGCTCTCCCGAGTGTCCGACGCCGTCTCGGTCCCGTTGTCGCCACTGTCCTCGTCTGCGCTCACTTCGCCCAATCTCGCAAGCGAGACGACCAAATCCTGACTGTCGATCTCGATCAGCCGCACCCCCTGAGTTGCCCGGCCGATGGTTCGGATGTCTTTCGTGTCCATACGGAGCACTTTCCCCTGTTGGGTGATGAGCATCAGCTCATCTTCGTTCTCCACATAGGCGATTCCGACGACCGAGCCGTTCCGGGCGGTAGTTTGGATGTTAATGATACCGACTCCCCCGCGCGATTGCACGCGGTATTCGTCGATTCCGGTTCGCTTGCCGAAACCGTTCTCGGTCACCGTCAGCATGGTGCCCCCGGGCCGGACGACGGTCATCGCCACGACTTCGTCGTCAGTCCGCAGTCGAACACCCCGAACGCCCCGCGCGGTTCGCCCCATGGACCGCACGTCCTGTTCGGCGAAACGGATCGCCATGCCCTGCCGCGTGCCCAGGAACACTTCGGCGTGCCCGTCGCTGATTTCGGCGGAAATGACCGCGTCGCCCTCGTCGACGCCGACCGCCACGATGCCTTTCTGTCTCGGGTTGCGGAAGGCGCGGAGGTCCGTCTTCTTGATCATGCCCCGCCGGGTCCCGGTCAGGATGTACCGTTCCTCCTCGGCCTCGGGCCATTCGCGGACCGCCAGCAACGCCGCGATCTTCTCGTCCGGCTCCATCGAGACCAGGTTCGCAATCGACTTCCCGCGGCCGCTCGGACCCACATCCGGAATCGTATGCACCTTCAGCCAGTACACCCGCCCCCGGTCGGAGAAGATGAGAATGAAGGCGTGGGTCGACGCCACGAAGAGGTGCGTCAGGAAGTCTCCGTCACGGGTGCGCATCCCGAGACGGCCCTTGCCGCCGCGCCGTTGGCCCCGGTACTCGGTGATCGCGGTCCGCTTGATATAGCCGGTGTTGCTCACGGTGATGGCCATGTCCTCTTCCGCAATCAGATCCTCGATTCGCAGCTCTCCCGGGTCGTCGACGATCTCGGTGCGCCGATCGTCGCCGTACTTTCGCTGCACCTCCCGCAACTCATCGACCACGATGTCCATCAACATCACTTCGCTGCCGAGAATCTCGCGGTGCCGGCGAATGACCTCCAGCAGCGCCGCCAACTCGTCCAGCACCTTCTGGCGCTCGAGTCCGGTCAGGCGCTGCAACTGCATGTCGAGGATGGCCTGGGCCTGAATCCGGGTCAGCTCGAAGCGCTCGATCAGGCCTTCGCGCGCCTCGCCGGGGTTGCCGGCGCTGCGGATCAGGGCGATAACCGCATCGAGATGATCGAGGGCGATCTTCAGGCCCTCGAGGATGTGAGCCCGGGCCTCCGCCTTGCGCAACTCGTACTCGATGCGCCGCCGGACCACGTCGTGCCGAAACGCGATGAACCGTTCGACGAGATCGAGCAGTCCGAGGACCCGAGGCCGGCCGTCGACGATGGCCAGCATGATCACGCCGAACGTGGTCTGGAACGGGGTCTGTTTGTACAGGTTGTTCAGAACGACTTCAGGCACCTCGCCGCGCTTCAGCTCGATGACGATCCGCATGCCCTCGCGGTCCGACTCGTCGCGGAGGTCGCTGATGCCGTCGAGGGACTTGCCGCGCACCAGCTCCGCAATCTTCTCGATCAGACGGGTCTTGTTGAGCTGGTACGGGATCTCGGTGATGACGATGGCCTGCCGCTCCCCTTTCCCGATGTCTTCGATCGCCGCCCGGCCCCGCACCGTCAACGATCCGCGACCGGTCTGGTAGGCCGCATCGATGCCCGCATGCCCGACGATGAAGCCGCCGGTGGGAAAATCCGGCCCGCTGATGCAGCTCCGCAGGCCGCGGCGTTTCTCGAAGTCGCTCTCCTCGCGGTGCGCGATGGTCCACACGATGCCGTCGATGACTTCCTGAAGGTTGTGCGGCGGGATGTTGGTGGCCATGCCGACCGCAATCCCCGCCGAACCGTTCACGAGGAGATTCGGATACGGCGTGGGCAGAACCGTGGGCTCCTCGGTGGTCTCGTCGTAGTTGGGTACGAAGTCGACCGTCTCCTTGTCGAGATCGGCCATCAGGTCGTCCGAGATCGGTTGCAGCTTGGCCTCGGTGTAACGCATCGCCGCCGGCGGGTCGCCATCGACGGAACCGAAGTTCCCCTGTCCGTCGACGAGGGGATAGCGCATGTTGAACCCCTGGGCCAGACGGACCAGGGTGTCGTAGATCGACGCATCGCCGTGGGGATGGTAGTTTCCCATCACCTCGCCGACGATCTTGGCGCACTTCCGATAGGTCCGGTTCGAAGCCAATCCCATCAGCCGCATGCCGTACACGACGCGCCGGTGAGCCGGCTTCAGCCCGTCGCGCACGTCGGGCAATGCGCGGCCGATGATGACGCTCATGGCATAGTCCATGTACGAGCGCCGCATTTCGTCTTCGATGTTGACGGGCAACCTGGTATCTGAAACGTCGGGCATGGTTAAGAGGCGTGACTGAGAATCGGAGTTCCGACTACCGGCTCGGAAGCCGGCGGTGGACGGTCGGCGGCGCCGGCGTGACCCGCGACGACCGCGGTGGCGTCAGCGGCCGGGTCCGGACCGGAAGCCTGTGGCGAAGGCCCCGCTGCTACACGTCGAGGTTCTTCACGTCGAGCGCATTGTCTTCGATGAATTTTCGCCGCGGCTCGACCTGATCACCCATCAGGGTCGTGAACATCAGGTCGGCTTCGGTATCGTCCTCCGCCCTGACCTGCAGCATCGTCCGGTTGTCCGGATTCATCGTGGTGGACCAGAGCTGATCCGGGTTCATCTCGCCCAGTCCCTTGTAGCGGCTGATGGCCACGCCCCGCTTCCCGGCCGCCAGGAAGTGGTCGAGCAGCTCGTCGACGTCGGCGATCGCAACCTCGCCCGAATGCGGAGCGGCCGCTTCGCCGGAATCGTCGGGCTCGGCGCCGGTGCCGCGGGCGACCGTGCTGACCAGCATCGGTCCGGTGACGTCCCCGATGGCCTGGTAGCTGCCCGACAAGGCGCGATATTCGGCCGACTCGACGAACTCGATGCCGACCGTCTGCTGGCGGGAGAATCCGCCGCTTCGGTCCTCGATCACCAGGGCATGGGCATTGTGCTCCTCGTCCACATCCACCCGCACCCTGCGCGACTCCGTGCTCAGCTCCTCGGCCAGCGGTTCAAGCGTGGCCCGGTGCTCGAAGAACGCCTTGTCGCCGCCGCCGCGGGTCAACAGGGCCTGAACGACGTCCACGGCCGGGCCCCGGCGCTCGAAAATCGCCCGATAACGCTGGAAGGCGACGAGCCGATGCAGCAGTTCCTCGAGACGTTCCGCGGTCAACTCGCGGCCGGGCAACCGCAGCACTCTCGTCTCGGCCGCCCGCCGGAAGAGCCACGATTCGAGGTCGCGATCATCCTTGACGTAGGTCTCGCTCCGGCCTCGCTTGACTCGATAGAGTGGCGGCTGAGCGATGTGGATGTGACCGCGCTCGATCAACTCCCGCATCTGCCGGAAGAAGAACGTCAGCAACAGGGTGCGGATGTGCGAGCCGTCCACGTCGGCGTCGGTCATGATGATGACGCGGTGATAGCGCAGCTTGTCGGGCTGGAAATCGTCCTTCCCGATGCCGCAGCCGAGCGCCGCGATCATCGCGCGGATCTCGTCGCTGCCGAGCATCTTGTCGAATCGCGCCTTTTCGACGTTCAGAATCTTGCCCTTGATCGGCAGCACCGCCTGAAACCGGCGGTCACGGCCCTGCTTCGCGGAACCGCCGGCCGACTCGCCCTCCACGATGTAGAGCTCGGCCCGCTCGGGGTCCCGTTCCTGACAATCCGCCAGCTTCCCCGGCAGGCTGCTGTTGTCGAGCGCCCCTTTCCGGCGCACGAGGTCTCGCGCCTTCCGGGCCGCCTCGCGGGCTCGGGCCGCATCGATCGTCTTGTTGACGATCCGCTTGGCCACGATCGGGTTCTCTTCGAGGAAGGCTCCGAGGCAATCGTTCACGATCGCCTCGACGATGCCCTTGACCTCGGTATTGCCGAGCTTCGTCTTGGTCTGGCCTTCGAATTGCGGGTGCGGAATCTTGACGCTGATGACGGCGGTCAGCCCCTCGCGGATGTCGTCGCCGCCGATGCTCTCCTTCAGGTCCTTCGCCAGATTCTGGCGGGTGACGTAGCTGTTCAGGGTTCGCGTCAACGCCGCCCGAAGCCCCGAGACGTGGGTGCCGCCCTCCTGGGTATTGATGTTGTTGGCGAAGGCGTGCAGCGTGTCCGAGTAGCCGTCGTTCCACTGCAGCGCGATCTCCGCCTCGATGCCCTCCCGCTCACCCCGCATGTAGATGGGCTCGGCGTTGACCGCCACTCGGTTCTTGTTGAGATACTGCACGAACGAGTTGATGCCGCCCTCGTAGCAGAAGTCGCGGTGCTTCCCGTCCTCCCGTTCATCATCGATGGTGATTCGCACCCCGGCGTTCAGAAACGCCAGCTCCCGCAGGCGGTGGGCCAGAGTGTCGAAGCTGTAGTCCACCGTCTCGAAGATCTCGGCGTCGGGCTTGAAGGTCAGCTTGGTGCCGCGGCGGCGGGTCGTTCCGGTGACCGCAAGGTCTCGATCCGGCACGCCCCGCGTATAGCTCTGCTGGTAGACCGTCTCATTGCGCCAGATCTCGAGGGCCACCGACTCCGACAGGGCATTGACGACCGAGACTCCCACGCCGTGCAACCCGCCCGATACCTTGTAGCTCTCGTTGTCGAACTTGCCGCCGGCATGGAGGACGGTCAACACCACCTCGACCGCGGGTCGGCCGCTGGCGTGGAGATCGACGGGGATTCCACGTCCGTTGTCGACCACCGTGATCGAGTTGTCGATGTGAATCGTGACCTTGATGGTGTCGCAGAACCCGGCCAGGGCTTCGTCGATGGCGTTGTCCACCACCTCGTAGACCAGATGGTGCAGGCCCAGTGCGCCGGTCGACCCGATGTACATGGCGGGCCGTTTCCGAACCGCTTCGAGCCCTTCCAGCACCTTGATCTTGTCGGCGCCGTAGTCCGCCAGATCCGCGGACGTGATCTCCGGGGCCGCCGTCGCCACGGCGTCTCCGTCACCCATCGAGGACGGCGCCATGCCGACCGACTCCTTCTGCTCCAGCTGCGTCATCTGTCCTTCTGTCGCTTCGCTTCGCGCTCTCCGGCCCGGCCGGTCCTTGCCCCTAGACCCGCATCGGCATGATCACGTACGTGTACACGCATCCGTCGGAGGACAGGGGCGACAACACGGCCTGACTCACGTCGTCCTTGAACTCGAGCACGACGCTGTCGGACTCGACGACTCCGAGAAAATCGAGGACGTACTGCGCGTTGAAGCAGATCACCGTCTCCGCGCCCTCGTAGTCGACGGGCAGCACTTCCGATGCTTCCCCGACGTCAGGACTGCTCGACGAGATCTCTACGCCCCCGGCGGCGATCTTGAACTTGACCACCCGCGACCGCTCGTTCGACAACAGGGCGACCCGCTTGACGGTACTCGACAGCCGGTCCCGGTCGAACTCGATCCGCTTGTCGTTGCCCTTGGGCAGTACCCGCTCGTGGGCGGGGAACTGCGCATCGATGGTCCGGGAGATGAGCTGTCGCCGGCCGACGTCGAAAAACAGATGGTTGTCGCCCCGCTCGTACTTCACCTCTTTCGCGTCGCCTTCGCCGAGGAGTCGTGCCAGCTCCCACAGCGTCTTTCTCGGCAGGATGACCCGAGCCGGCTCCTCCTCATCCGCACCGCGGTCTCCTGCCGCCCCATCCTCCGGCGGCTTGCTCGCGGCCGAGGCGAGGGCCAGTCGATGACCGTCCGTGGCGACGAGGCTCATCGACGACGGGGACAGAAGAAACAGAGCGCCGTTCAGGAAGAACCGGGTGTCCTCGCCGGTGATCGCGAACTGCGTCCTGGCCACCATCTCGGCCAGCGCCGGCGCCGCCAGATGCGCGGTGACGCCACCGCCCGTGTCCGGCAACGACGGAAAATCCTCTCGCGGCAGCGTCTGCATGCGCGAGCTGAACCGCTCTGCCGTCACCGCCACCGTTCCCGACGCCGGCTGGGTGATCCGAATATCGGTGTCCGGCAGCGCCCGAACGATTTCGTAGAGCTTCCGTGCAGGCAGGGTCAGCGAGCCTCCCCGGACGACGGCGGCGGCACACCGGCTTCGCAGGCCCACCTCCAGATCCGTCGCGGCGAGACGGATCTCGGCGGCTTCGTCTTCCGCTTCGATCAGGACATTGGCGAGGATGGGAATGGTGTTCTTCCGCTCGACGATGCCTTGAAAAAGTTGCAGCTCTTTGAGGAGTTCAGCCTGGCGAACGTTGAGTTCCATCTAGAGTGTGACCCTCGGGTTGAAACCGTCAGCAATCTGTACACACGGTGATCTACTAATTATAACAGTAAGGTCTGTGGAAAATGCGCCTGTAATCAAGCTAAAATTTTTATTTTCAATAGTTTACGGTGTCTAAAACCCTTCGGATCGTCGACACGGAATCGGGGGGCGCGTTCCACAGTTCAGCCGTTCGCAGGGTATCCACAGGGGCTCGACAACCGTGTTGACCGGACGATGTGGAAAAGTCGGGCGCTCGGGCCCGGGCGGGGTTCTAGTTGATCGACTTCTCGATCGACTTGGTGAAGCTGTCGATGAGGGCCCTGAAATTGGCGTCTTTCTTGCACGCATCCTCGATTTTATCGAACGCGTAGATGACGGTCGAGTAGTGCTTGCCGAATTTCCTGGCAATCTCCGGATACGACGCCGCAGTGAGGGTCCTGGCCAGGTACATGGAGATCTGGCGCGGCATCACTATCGTCTGCGCATTGTTTCGGGACTTGAGGTCGCTCAGCTTGAGGGAGTAGTGGCTGGCGATGTGCTTCTGGATGACCTCGACGGTGACTATCGGCTTGTCGCGCTCGCCGATGTTCGGGAGGACCTCCTGGGCCAACGACAGCGAGATCTTCTGGCGCCACAGCGATGCGCGGGCGATCAGGGTGGTCAGCGAGCCCTCGAGTTCCCGGATGTTGGACTTGATTCTCTCCGCGATGTAGAGCGCGACTTCGTCGTCAATCGGGATGGCCGGAGCCAGATGCTCGGCCTTCTTCTTGAGAATCGCGATCCTGGTCTCGAGATCGGGGGGCTGAATGTCGACAGTCAGGCCCCACTCGAAGCGCGATCGCAGCCGTTCCTCGAGGAACTGGAGATCCTGGGGGGGGCAGTCGCTGCTGATGACGATCTGCTTCTGCGCGTCGTAGAGCGAGTTGAACGTGTGGAAAAACTCGATTTGCGTGCCTTCGCGGCTGGCCAGAAACTGGATGTCGTCCACCAGCAGGATGTCCGTGCCGCGATATCGTGCCCGGAAGTCTATGGTCCGATCGAAGCGGATGGCGTTGATCATCTCGTTCATGAAGCGGTCGGACGAGATGTAGGTCCGGGTGGACTGAGGCGAGTGGATGTCGAGGTACTCGCCGATGGCGTGCATGAGGTGAGTTTTTCCGAGTCCGACGCCGCCGTAGAGGAAGAGCGGGTTATAGGACCGCGCCGGGGCTTCGGCGACGGCCCGGGCGGCCGCGTGAGCGAACTGGTTCGAGGGCCCGACGACGAATTCCGAAAAAGTGTAGCGCTGCTGGCGTTGCGGCGCAGGACGGGAGGCCGGCTCCGCGTCGTCGGATCCGGCCGGGGCGGTCCGAACCGGAGCGGCCGGCGTGGGGGCGGTGGTCACCAGCGAGATGTTGGTGTCCGGTCGACCGAGCTCGTCGGCCGCTTCCTTGATGACCCCGGCATAGTGTCGGGTCAGCCAGTGCTTGAAGAGATCGTTGGGGACGAGAACCCTGATCGTCTCATCCTCGTTCTCGAGGAACTGCGTGGGCTTGAACCACGTGTGGAAGATGTACCGGCTGACCTTGTTTTCGACGCGCGCCAGAATCTGGTCCCAGAGATTGTTCGGCATTTTTTGGCGCCACCCGCATCGATACGCCGCCAGGACCAGTCACCGATGATTCGAACCGTTCGGGGAAAGTCTGCGGTGATCTGAGCCATTGAACGCCTCCGTGCGGAGGCGAACGGATGTCGTTGAAATCGTTCGCCGGCAGGAGACGCGCGAGTGCAGTGGCGGACCCAAGATACCACAGCCGGTGGGCGTGTCGGAACCCTTCGTTTTCCGATCCCGCGCCGCTCGTGGTGTGGGCCGGTCCAGGCTGATTCGGATACGCGTTGAGCGCTCGGCGAGGGTGCGGAATTGACTGGATGGGGTGGCGTCGCCGAAAATCTATCGATACCTTCAAGTATCTGAAACAAAATGGGTTGTAATTCTGTTGGCCATGGCTAAAATTCAATGCGGAGCCGCGAAACCAGCAGGAAAAACTGATTTTCCGTACACTTTTCCACAGCTGTGGAAAACCCTGCGGCGTGGGAGAAAGGGACGCTTTCGCGCGGGTCAAACGTGGCACAATAGCACGAGCCGAGGGCTGCTGTCGCGTGGCCCGAACGGCAGGATTTCAACAGCCTCGAGGAGCGGGATCCGGCCACGGTGACAGGCGTCGATTCTTGACAGACATGGGGGTGAAGACCTAGTGTAAAGGGTTCCCGCAGGAACGGAGGAACTGGATCCAATGAAGCGTACGTTTCAACCCAATCGTCGCCACCGCAAGAAAACGCACGGATTTCGTGCGCGGATGAGCACGCCGGCGGGCCGGCGTGTGCTCAGCCGCCGGCGTGCGAAAGGGCGGTACCGGTTGACGGTTTCCGACCAGGCGTCCGGACGGGGTCGCTGATTCCGCCCCCCGCACGCGGGTGGCGGTTTTGTGAATGTGGTCATCGGCGTCGGCTTCCCTCGGGGGCGGTTTCGAGACCCGAAGCTCTCGAGGAGGCTGAACGGCCGTGACCCGGACGCTCGCACGTCGTGAACGGATTCGCCAGAGGCTGGACTTCCTGCGGATTCAACGCCACGGTACGCGAACCCGGGGCCGCTACATGACGCTGATCGGGCGGCCCGGTGATCAGACTTGCAGCCGACTGGGCATCGTCGCACCTCGCCGCCTCGGAAACGCCGCACGACGGAATCTCATCAAGCGCCGCGTACGGGAGCTCTTTCGCCACGAGAAACCGGTGCCGCTGACCGACCTGGTGGTACTGCCTTTCCGCGAATTCCCAGATGTCTCGTTTGGCACCCTGCAGAACGACTATCGCCGAACCCTCCTCAGGCAGACCCGCGCCCTGGCGTCGCGATGAGGACGGAGTGACAGTCCTGCGTGTGGCGCTGCGGCAGGCGGATCGGGGGTTGGTCGGCCTGTCGATGGTATTGCTGTACGGCTATCGGGTGGTGTTCGGTGCTCTGTTTGCCGGCGCCTGCCGCTTCCAGCCGTCCTGCTCGCACTATGCCGAGCAGGCGTTGCGGCGTCATGGGAGCCTTCGCGGGGCGCGGCTCACGCTCGGCCGCCTGTGCCGTTGTCACCCGTTCCATCCCGGCGGGGTCGATCCGGTGCCCGCGAACGATGGCTCGGGCGAGTCATCGTGGAGCGGTCTGCCGGAACGGGACGTCTGATCTGTCATGGAGCGCCGAGTCCTTCTCGCGGTCACGTTGTCATTCCTGGTGCTGGTGCTGTACCAGCGGTGGATCGGTCCGCCTCCGCCGGTCGAAACTCTGCCCGATGCCGCCGTCGGCGGGGTCGCCTCCGGTCTCGGGGATCCGGCGAGGGCGCCGGGTGGGCCTGCATCGGTCGGCGCAATCGGCTCGGAGGTGCGGCCGGCCACGACCTTCGGCGACCCGTCGGGGCGTGCCGACGCGGCGGGAGTGTCGGACATTGTCCCGATCATCGCGGACGATCGACCCCGATCCGTCGTCGTCGAGAGCGACTTCGTGGTGGCGGAGTTCGACAACCGCGGCGCGGAGCTCGTCAGCTGGAAGCTCAAGCACTATACCGACGAGAACGGCGACCCCGTCGAGTTGGCGCTTCCCGCCGTGGCCGCCGGCCACACGAGGCCGTTTTCTCTGCGCATACCGGGTGATCCGGATCTGACGGCGCGTCTCGACGCCGCCCTGTTCCGGCCCTCGGTCGACCACCTGCGCCTGACCGCCGATTCGGGCTCGCTGACTTTCGAGTACGAGGACAGCTCTGGTCTGCGCGCCCGGAAGTCGTTCCGTTTTCAGCAGTTGCCGGACCAGCCGTACGTCGTGGCGTTCGATGCGACGGTGACGACGGCGGCTGGGGTCCAGCCGATGACCACGGCCTGGGGTCCGGGTCTCGGCGGCGTACGCGCCGAAACGTCGCGGTTGGTGTTTCAGCAGTTGCCGGCGGCCGTGCTCTACGGCCGACCCCTGGAGGAGGGGTTGGCGCAGGACGTCGACGTGTATCGGGCCAGCCCCGCCGATGTTCCTGAGCGGCCGAGGTACGAGGGGCAATTCGACTTCGCCGGTGTCGACAACCACTACTTCCTCGCCGTCGCGCTGCCCGGCACACAACCGAGCCGCGTCGACTATCGGCCCCTTGCGGTGGCCGAGGTGGAGCACGATCTCGTCGAGTTCGAGATCACCCTGGAAGCGGGTCGCAGCGAGCTCCCGTTCTACGTCGGTCCGAAGGATTTCGACCTGCTCCAGGCGGTGCATCCGGACCTCGTGCGGGCCATCGACTTCGGCTTCCTGTCCGCCATCGTCGTCCCCCTCCATCGAACCCTGAAGTGGATCCATGGTTTCGTCGGCAACTACGGGTGGTCGATCATCCTGCTCACGGTGCTGATCAACATCGTGATCTTCCCGCTGCGTCACAAGAGCGTCGTGTCCATGCGGAAGATGCAGGAGCTGCAGCCGGAAATGAAGGCGATCCAGGCGCGGTACGCCAATCTGAAGGCGACCGATCCGGGCAAGCAGAAGATGAACCAGGAGGTGATGGAGCTGTATCGCCGCCACGGCGCGAACCCCGCGAGCGGGTGCCTGCCGATGTTGCTGACGATGCCCATCCTGATCGCCTTCTACCGGTTGCTGTCGATGGCGGTCGAGCTGCGAGGGGCGCCGTTCCTGGGGTGGATCAGCGATCTCTCGGTGCAGGACCCGTTCTACGTGACGCCCGTGATCATGGGCGCGTCGATGGTCTACCAGCAACGCCTGCAGCCGGCCGGCGCGGCCAGCCCGGAACAGCAGAAGATGATGATGTTCATGCCGGTCATCTTCACGGTGATGTTCCTGTGGGCGCCGAGCGGGCTGGTTCTCTACTGGATGACCAGCAACATCCTCGGCATCGGCCAGACCGTGGTGACGAACCGGATTGCCGGTCCGCCGAGGGTGAAGCAGGTGCGGCCGCCGGCCGAGCGACAGGTCAAGAAGGTCGGTGGCGAGACCGCCGGCCCGGAGCCTCCGCCGGAACGCGCCACGGAAACTCAGGGAAGAGATCGGCCCGGGACGAAGGCGGCACGCCAGGGCAAGGGATCGCGACGTTCGCGAGGGAAGGGTCGGTAGGAGCCGCGGCGAGAGCCGCGCGGCATCGGTTTCGGTGTAGAGCGGGGGTTTCCCCATGAACGCCCGGGAGGTTGGCGTGGCAGCGGATCTCGAAGCCCGGATGGTGGCATTTGTGGAAGCGGTGACGAATGCCCTCGGTCTGTCGCTCGAGGCGGAATGCACCCCGCTCGAGGATGGAACCCGCATCACCGTCAATGGGGACAGCGGCGAAGTGCTCCTGAGACGCAAGGGTGAGGGTCTCGACGCGCTGCAGCATATCGTGAACGCAGCGTTCCGAGGCGAGCACGGGAAGGGACGTATCGTCGTCGATTGTCTGGACTATCGAAAAGGCAAGGACGAAGAGCTTCGACAGACGGCGGTGCTGCTCGCCGAGCGCGCTCGGCGGACCGGAGCGACCCAGGAGATCGGGCCGCTCAACCCGTATGCTCGCCGGATCGTACATCTGGCGATTGCCGACGACCCGGACGCGTCTTCGGAGAGCGTCGGCGACGCGTTCCTGAAGACGGTCCTGATTACGGCCGCCAAGCCCTGAACGCCGGCCGTGACGGTTCGGCGCACCATCCCCGCCCGCAAGTTGCCGGGTTCGCCGTAACGGTCTCGGTTGTCCCCGCGCCCGGAGAGTGTTTCGTCGCAGGCTCGACGAAGGTTCACCGCCCGGCCGGTTCGTGTCGCCGTTGCGGAATGCGGTGACCGATGTTCACATCCGACGACACGATCGTCGCCATTGCCACGCCACCCGGCCGCGGTGGTCTGGGTGTCGTGCGAATCAGCGGGTCGCGGGCAACGGCGATTGCCGGCGTACTGCTCGACTGCTCCCGGCCCCTGCAACCGCGCCATGCCACCGTGGCGCGCCTCGTCACCCGCGTGGGGCACGAAGCGATCTCCATCGATCGGGTGGTGGCGACGTCGTTCCCAGAGCCGGGATCGTACACGGGCGAAGATGTCGTGGAGATCTGCGCCCATGGCAGTCCGGTGCTGCTGGAGCAGATTGTCACGCTCGCCTGCGGGTCGGGAGCCCGGCTGGCGGACCCGGGGGAGTTCACGCTTCGCGCCTTCCTGCACGGGCGGGTGGATCTCATTCAGGCTGAAGCGGTGGCGGACCTCATCGACGCGGTCACGCCGCTTCAGGCCCGCGTGGCCTTCGACCAGCTCGAAGGCACGATGACCGAGCGCATCGCGGAGGTCGACCGTCAGCTGTTCGACCTGACGGCCCGACTCGAAGCCTCGCTCGATTTTCCCGAGGAGGGCTACCACTTCATCGAGACCACGGAGGTGGCGCTGGCGATACGGACGGTCTGCGAACAGGTGCAGGTCGTACTGGCCGGCGCCGCCAGGGGGCGGCTGATCCGGGAAGGATGCGAAGTGGTCGTACTCGGCCGGCCGAATGTTGGCAAGTCTAGTGTATTCAACGAGTTACTGGGCTCTTCCCGCGCCATCGTGACGCCCGTCGCCGGCACTACGCGCGATCTCGTGACCGAGACGATCGATCTCGACGGGCTCGCCGTCAACCTGGTCGATTCTGCCGGCATACGCGTGGCCGGCGATCCGGTCGAAGCCGAGGGCGTGTCGCGGGCCCGGCAGGCGTTCGGGGTCGCCGCCGCCTGTCTCGTGGTAGTCGATCGCTCGGAGCCCCTCGCGGCGGACGACCGGGTCGTGTTGGAGGAAACGTCGGCATCGCCGCGGGTGGTGGTCGTGAACAAGGTCGATCGGCCGGGGGCCTGGTCGACCGCCTCGCTTTCTCTGGGCGACGAGGCGAGCCGGGTCGAAGTCTCGGCTCGCACCGGACAGGGAATCGGCCGGCTGCGAGAAGCGCTGCGACAGCTGCTGGTTGGCGACACCGTGTCTCGGGAGACCCCGATGGTGGCCAACATCCGGCATATCGAGCTCCTCGAACAGGCCAAGCTGTCCCTCGAGGCGGCGGCCGTGGCGGCGGAGCGGCGAGCGGCCGAGGAGTTCGTGCTGGAGGACCTGGCGCGAGCCCGATCGGCGTTCGAGGAACTGACCGGAAAACGGACGCCGGATGACGTGCTCAACCACATCTTCGAACGGTTCTGCATCGGGAAGTAGCCGAGGTTGCCCGGGGCCGTCACCGGCGCTTTGCGCGGGCAAGCGGGTCCGGCTGTCGTCCACAGGATGCCTG
The DNA here is from genome assembly GCA_965206705.1 of Vicinamibacterales bacterium. GTDB lineage: Bacteria > Acidobacteriota > Vicinamibacteria > Vicinamibacterales > UBA8438 > JAJEEA01. The sequence continues at coordinate 2,656,274 of CBDBKJ010000006.1, forward strand.
TCACGTCTTTGGAATCAGGCGCCTGCCTGTTGGCTGGACGGGAGTTCGGGCTCGTCCCGCCCGTGCCGGCAAGGACAGGGCTGATTGTCGGAGACTTGTGAAGATGTTGCCGGATCATGACGTCATCGTCATCGGCGCCGGCCATGCCGGCATCGAGGCGGCCCATGCCGCCGCCCGTCTGGGATGCTCGGTGGGGCTCTGTACGCTCTCGCGAGAGACCGTAGGGCATATGCCCTGTAACCCGTCGATCGGGGGCACGGCCAAGGGGCATCTGGTCCGCGAGATCGACGCCCTCGGCGGGTTGATGGGTCAGGCGATCGATGCCACCGCGATTCAGTTCAAGTTGCTGAATCGCAGCCGCGGACCCGCCGTGCAATCCCCGCGGGCGCAAGCGGACAAGCGCGAGTACGGCGCCTGGATGGGGTCGAGGCTGGACCGCGAGCCGAATATCGCCTGGATCATCGGGCGGGTCGGCTCGGTGGTGGTCGAAGGCGGTCGAGTCGTCGGCATCGAGCTCGAAGACGGTACGCGCATCGGCGGCCGGGCGCTGGTCGTGACCACCGGGACCTTCCTGAACGGACTGATCCACGTGGGGTCGGAACAGCAGGCAGCGGGCCGGGCCGACGAGCCGGCGTCACGGGTTCTCGGCGACTCGTTGAAGCGGCTGGGTCTGGTGTGGGGACGGTTGAAGACCGGCACTCCCCCCCGGCTCGATCGCGGCAGCATCGACTTCGGCGTGTTCGAAGAGGAGCCGGGAGATCGGCCGCCGGTGCCGTTCTCGTTCATGACCGGTGCCATCGACCGCGCCCAGGTCTGCTGCCACATCGTTCATACGACCGCCGCAGTGCACGAGCTGGTCCGCCGGAACAAGGATCGGTCACCGCTCTACAACGGGCGGATTACCGGAATCGGTCCCAGGTACTGTCCGTCCCTGGAAGACAAGGTGATGCGGTTTCCCAACCGCGAGCGACATCAGGTCTTCCTGGAGCCGGAAGGGCTCGATGTGCCGGAGATCTACGTCAGCGGATGTTCGATGTGCCTCCCGCGGGATGTGCAGCAGGAGGTGATCGCCGCGCTGCCGGGGCTGGAGGGTGCGGTCATGCTGCGTCCCGGCTATGCGGTCGAATACGATTTCATTCAGCCCACCGAGCTGGCCCTGACGCTGGAAGCCCGAAGAATCGCGGGGCTGTATCTGGCGGGGCAGATCAACGGGACCTCGGGATACGAGGAGGCGGCCGGACAGGGACTGGTGGCGGGCGTGAACGCGGCCCGGCGTGTCCGGGGAGATGGAGACTGGGTGCTGGGACGCAGCGAGTCCTACATCGGGGTGATGGTCGATGATCTGACGACCCGGGGATGTCTGGAGCCGTACCGCATGTTCACGTCACGGGCGGAACATCGCCTGCTGCTGCGAATCGACAATGCCGACCTGCGCCTGACGCCACGCGGTCGTGAGATCGGATTGGTGGACGACGAGCGATGGGATCGCTTCGGTGGCCGGCGCGCGCGATTCGAGCGGAACCTGGCCCGTGTCCGCGCGGCCCGCGTGCGAGAAGCCGGGCGCACCGTCGCCGCCACCCAGGCGCTACGGCGACCCGGCGTCACCTTGGCCACCCTGGCCGAGCGGGGAGTCGTGGATCTGGAAATGGGTGCCGATGCGTCCGGCGCCGAGCGATCGAGTGTGGAGACCGCGGTGAAGTATGAAGGCTACCTGCGAAGACAGGAAGCCACGATTGCGAGATCGTCGAAAGAGGAAGGGCGGCGCATCCCGGCGGGCTTCCCGTATGCCGATGTGCCCGGTTTGTCGACGGAAGTGGTGTCGAGGCTCGGTTCGGTCCGGCCTGCCACCTTGGGCCAGGCGGGGCGTATTCCGGGTGTGACGCCGGCGGCCGTGGCGCTGCTCGGGGCCTATGTGAAGCGCTGGGGCCGCCGAGAAGCGCCGGGCATCGTGACGGGCTGAGTCGGCGGCCGTTCAATCAGCCCGCGGAGTGCTTTCTCAAGACCACGAGGCGACTGTCCAGCGAATCGAGCAGCGGATAGGTTGCCTCGACCCGCAGCGGCGGCAAGACCCCGGCGTCGAGATCTTCGTCGTCGGTCTTTCTGAAGAGGAAGACGGCGCCGCCCGCCTTGACCAAGGGCTGGATCGTTCGCAGCACCCGGCTCCCGATGCGGACCGCCCGCACGGTGACGACATCGGATCCTGCGAGCAGGTCGGCTCGCGAGATCAGATCTTCGTATCTGCAGGCCTCGACGACGGTCTTCCGCAACCGAAGCTGCCGCACCACCTCACGAAGGAATACCGCTTTCCTCGTTCGCGATTCCACCATGCGGAGACGAACCGAGGGTGCAGCCAGCTTCATGGGTACCGCCGGAGATCCCCCGCCGGATCCGAGATCGGTGATGGTTGCGTCGGCTCTCGGCAGTCGCTGAGCGGCGACGAGGGGCTCGATGACGAGCCTGTCGATGCCGTGGTCGTCGTCCCGCAGTGCGGTCAGATTGATGCGTCGGTTCCAGCGCATCAGCAGGCCGACATAGGCCGCGAGGGCCTGCAGGCGCGGACCATCGACCTCTACGTGGGCTCGGGCGGCCCTCCGAGCGATGCGCCCTGGCAGCTGCCGATCCTCGATTTCGGGCATGGTCATGGAATCTGTCGTCGATGGGCCGTGGGTGCGACCGTTCCGAGTCACGCTCGGTCCCTCTTGCTGGCGACGGTTTGCGTGGAGCCGGATTGGGCCATTGGGATTCGAGTGTTCCACGTGGAACATCGCGTGTGTTGTACTGTACGGCAAGCCGTCGCGGTTGGTTCTGCGGCGTTCTTTGGCCGAGCGGGCCTGTCGTATCAATCACGAGCCTCTGGTCCCTCGTTGCGGACGGCGCCGTGCCCGGGGAGATGGTGAAAGGAAAAGAGACTTGACCGGTGCAGATCGTCTGATTGTCGCCCTGGATGTTCCGACCGTCAAAACGGCACGTGCCATTGTCGACGAATTGGCGAACGTCCGGACATACAAGATCGGTTGGCGGCTCCTCATGGCCGGGCTGAGGGCCCGCGGCCTCGTGGAGCTGTGGGAGAAGATTGCCGGCGATGGCAAGCGAATCTTCGTCGATCTGAAGGTGCCGGACATCGGCAACACGGTGGCGGACGTGGTTCGCGACTTGCGTGAAGATCCGAGCATCCTGTTCTTGACCCTGCACCAGAACATGCAATTGCGAGACATCGCCATGGCTCGAGACGCGAAGGCCGGGAGCCGGTGGCCGGCGCTTCTGGCCGTACCGTTCGTGTCCAGTCTGGATGCCGGCGACTTTTCGCGGATCGCGCCCGCCGAGGCGGCGCGTGGCGACACGCTGAACGACTGGATCGTCGCCAGAACCAGAGATGCGCTGGATCATGGATGTGACGGCGTGATCGCCTCGGGAGAGACCATTCAGCTGTGCCGGGCGGCATGGCCCAGGGAGACCGGTGTATTGATCGTCAGCCCGGGGATCCGGCCGGCGGGGGCAACCCAGGACGATCACAAGCGCTCCACCACGCCGACACAGGCGGTTCGTTGGGGATCGGACTATCTCGTCGTGGGGCGACCCATCCTGCGTGCAGCCGACCGGGCGAAAGCGGCGCAAGCGATCATCGATGAGATCGATAGCGCGGTCGTCAAGTCTTCGAACTGAACGCGCGTGCATCCGATACGGAGGGCGATGGTGGGAAAGCGCTCCAAGACGGCCTCGCGCGGTGCAGCCGACGCCGTGTCGCCACAGGTCATCCCGTTTTCGGCCAGGTCCGACGGCAGTTGCCGCCGTCCGCTCGCGGCCCAGGTTCCGGTCGCCGAGTCGGGCCGGCCCGGCGCAAATGGAGGGTTCAACCGTTCCGCGAGCGGCTGAATTCCTGCACAGCCAAGCCCACCTCGAGCGCCGACATCGAGATCGGCGTCAGCCACCGCGGGACTTCGACCGCTCCCCCACGGGTTGTCCCGCCACAAGAGGTCGAGTTGCTTCGAGCCCTGGACCATGCGGCGATTTGCGTATCCACGCCAACCCGTGCGCCCCAGGCCCCGATCGCGGTGTCGGGCCGGCCTGTCGCAAAAATGGAGGAGTTCAACCGTTCGACGGCGCACCGAGCCCGCCGGTGCGCCAGGAGTCTGCGCGGCAGCAAGACCGACGGGGGTGGATTGCCCTGCGACCGCCATCTGAAGCGGCCGATTGCGCCCCAAGAGCGTCCCTCGCGCAGGCCGTTGGGCCGGTAATCGTCGACGCAACTCAGGCTCGGTGCCCCAGCCACCCGCCAGGCTCTGCACCGTTCCACGCTGCAGAGCCTGGCGCGTTCCGGCGGCCTGATCGTCAGGTATGGGAAGCTCTCATCCGATTTTGCTCGTAATCAGCGGCGTGGTCGACGGGAGCTGCGGTGGACCACGCCAGCGCGTTCATCCGTCGCGTAGGCGTGGGGGGAATGGTCGGCATCGCCACAATGTCGCCGGCCAAGCGGGGAAGTTTCCTGTGAGCCCGAACGGCAAACCGGGTGCAAGCTGGGTGGCGAAGCTCAAGTCGATGGAATTCCACACGCGGATGCGGGTGTCCACGACGACAATCCAGATTGGGCCGGCTCCGTGCAATCGCGGATTCGCGTTGGGCTGACGTACGGCGGGACCGAGCCCGGGGTGCCCCATCCAACACCCTGGCTCCCCCATGCGGCAGCCGGTGCGGGGTTGGGCTGAACGTCGGAACCCGCCCCGGGCGCCCATCCAGCCACCCAGGCTCCATGTGGTAGCCGGTTCGGGCTGGCGCTGACGTCGGAAACCCGCGCGGGGGTGTACATCCAACCACCCAGACTCCATGCGGTAGCCAAATGGGGTTGGCGCTGACGTCGCCGAAACCCGGTCCTGGCGCGTACCGCACAGGGTACGAGAAGGGCGAAATTCACCCGATGGCCGCGCGGAGCGTGACTGCAAGATCCCAGATTGCCGCCGAGCATACCGAATGCGGCTGCGACGGATGTGATGCGATTGTGAAGGATCTTCGGCGCAGATACTGGAATGTGACAGGGAAGGCTGGGCGCAGTGTCTGCGACCAGCTGCGTCGGCCCGTCCATGGTCCACAGGGCGGGGCACGTGGCGGTGTTGAGCAGGGACCGATGCTCGTAAACAGCGACGTGACGCGAAGAGAAGCGAACATCCCGGCCGCCGCCTAGCCCGGATTTCTCACAGCGCTAGGAGTCTGCGCCGTAGGAGATCCACCCGACGAGATTGGCCGTCGGCTCAGGCCCTGACGCACTGCGTCGGGTTCGACTTCGCCGGTTGGCGGCGCGATGGATTCTCGGTAGCCGACGACACAAACTGGAAAAATCCGGCTCCGACGAGCCGCACGGCTCCCAGTGGCCGCGATTCGCGCTGATCCGTGGCCGCTGCGGGCGTCAGGCCCTCGCTTTACGCCGCGACCAGGGTTCGAAGGCGTTTCACGTTCAACGCCAGGCACACCAAGTCCCACTCGCCTCGCACCTTGGCGAGTCCCCGCAGGCTGAAGCGCCGGAACCCCATCACGTGCTTGATCCAGCCGTGCGGGGCCTCCGACAGCCACTTGCGTTCCGCATACGCGGCCCGGCCCGCTGGCGTCGACAGCTTCTCCGCCATGCGACTCGTCGCCGGCTTCTTCTTCTTCGAAGTGCTGGTCCAGAACTGTCTCCGGCTGCTCGCCCAACGTCTCCGACACCGCGTCAAGCAGCATCGGCAGCCCGCCCTGGTCGCTCGCGTTCGCCGTCACGTCCGTTGACACGACCAACTGGTGGTCTCCGTCCACCGCCACCTGGGCGTTGTAGCACTGCTGATAGCCCTCGTTGCTCGTCTTCATGATCCCGCTCTCCGGGTCCGTGAAGTTGCTCTGAGCCTTCTCGTCCGGTTCGCCATAGGCCCGCTTGTACGGTCGCCCGCCCTTCGGGTTCCGATCCTGGCCCGGCTGCCGACCCCGCGCGTCGTCCGACGCTCGTTGCGCCGCTTCCAGACGCGCCTTCGCCGCCCGGATAGCCGCCAGACGATCCTCCCGACGCCGCAACTCCGCCGGCAACTCGCCCCCCCGCACCTCCGACCCGAGGCGCGCGTCCTCGGCCGCGTCGGCCGCGCCAGCCGCCTCCAGCAACGCTTCAATCTCCCCGGCCAGGCGCCGCTCCTCCTCCTCCATCCGCCCGTAGCTCATCGCCTTGCGCTTGCTCGCGTTCGCACGCACCTTCGTGCCGTCGACCGACAGCTTCCCGAAGCTCGCCACCCCCAACTCCCGCGCCAGACGAACCACCTCCACGAACAGCTTCTTGAAGTCCTCCAGATGCCGACAACGAAACTCGCACACGGTCCGGTGTTGCGGAAAATTGCCCGCCGCCAGAACCCGGAAAGCCACGTCCTCTTCCAGCTTCCTCGCGACCCCCCGCGACGAAAACACCCCCGTCGCATACGCGTAGATCAGCACCTTCAACATCATCCGCGGCTCATACGGCGCGTTGCGTCGACCGTCTCCCTCATACGGCGCGTCAAATGCCGTCAGATCGAGACCGTCCACCAAGTCGCTGACATGGTGCGCCAAGTGGCCCTCCGGCAACCACGCCTGCAAGTCTGGCGGCAACAGCAACGACTGGTCCGGTGCGTAGCGGCGAAACGTCGTCGACATCACGTCCTTCCGTCGAGATCAGGTCTGCCGCGATTGTCGCATTTTCTGCGGCGCAGACTCCTAGCTCGGAGACCCCGGAGCGGTCCACCGTCCGCCAGGGCATCGAACCGCACCCCGAGCCCGGCCTGCACCGTCGCCGTCACTTTCAGAGCTTCATTGGATCGCTGGCGCCGGACGCCGTGGGGCGCGCTCCCGGAACTCGCACCCGGGCTCTCGGCCCCACGTCCGAGTCCGCTCCCTGCGTCACCCCGAACCCACTCCCGAATCCGTCGCCAGAACACACGCCAATCGGTCCGCTCCTGCGTCACCCGAACCCACAGTCGCTCGCGCCCGACCTTCGAGCGCGGGGGCCACGGTCTTCTGCAACGCTCCCGCGCGGCCGCTCTCATCCTGCGACGGACCCACGACGTCGAGGTCCTTGTCTTTGAAGGCCGGCGCTTCGGACGCCTGGCCGGGACTTACACCAGCAGCAGCCCAACCCAGCAGCAACGCGTACGGCGACGCCTTCCGGTTGTTGTTCACGTTTCTCAACGCAGGTCGGCAACGGATACCCGAGGCGGCAGTCCGCGACGACCTCGAGGCCCCCCGTGGTCCTGGGGCTTCCCCGACCGCCCGCCGAGGCGCGCCGCCAGCCAAGGACCGTCGGGTCCCGGCACGGAAGCCCGGCCGCCAGTCAGGCACTCGTCGGGTTGGCGCCGCTTACCGCACGCCCCAAGGGTGCCGACGGGATTCATCCAAGTTCTGGCGATTCCCTGCTGACGCCCGTCTCGGCGGAGCCGCTGCTCGCGCCGGTCATGGGCGTCGAGCCGTCCCGAGCGGGACGGTTGTTGCCCGGTCCGGGTCGGACTTCCGCGTTTCGGCTCTCAGGGACGGAACCTCCATCCGATTTCACCTCGGCCACGACCGCCGTCGACTACCTGGAATGGACGCTGGCGAGACCGGACGGGATCGCGGCGGCCCGGTGACCGGCCCGCGATGCGAGCCGGCGGCATGAAATGTCCTGTTGCCGACGCAGCCGAGGAACACGGGGTCTGTGCCCTCCGGGGCTGGCTCCGCACACGCCGGTCGCTCTTCGCACTAGAGGCCGCCGCGGTCGTCCCAATTCTCTGCGAGGCCCGGTAGAGCGGTGGAGCCGGAAGCGGTGTCGCCGTGAAACGGGGAGCCGCCGCAGCCTGCCCCGGTTGCGGTTTTCGGAGCAGGGGTGGCGGCCGCGGCCGGAGCAGGCCACGCCAGAGCGCTTCTCGGCAAACACACGTCCTCCAGGATCGTCGCTAATGGGGGCATCTGACCTATGTGTAAATCAGGTACGGCGCTCCAAAAACTATGGTAATAGACAGAAATTGTGGATAGGCTAGGTCGTTTAACAAAAATATAACCAGCTCGGAATAGAAGGAGTGGAACGCTGGAAGCGGAATCAGCCGGCGTGCGGCGAAAAGGTGGGGGGCCACAATTCCCGTGGTGGCTCCGCCCGGAACGCGCGGACAAAGTGGCAACATTGCCTCGGGTTTCGATGGATTAGAGAAAGCCGGAAGAGGGCAGGCGGACAGCCGACGGAATTGCCCCGCATCCGAACGTTCTACCCCCGCGGTTTGTTGGGGGGGGACCCCCGCTGCAGCCTCTCATGTTTCACGTGGAACAGGGGGTAGTGCCCGATCTTCGAAGCAACGCCGCCAGGGGCCGAGAACAGCAACATTGCCCGCCGACGCTCAACCATCCCGCCGTCGCTCCAGTCGCACGAACGGAGAGAAATCGGCCTCGGCCTGCAGTCCGGATTTCGGCCACCAGCCTCGGCGACTGGTATGGGGCATGTGCCATCGGCCTTGTTTGATACAGGCATCGGCGTTACCATCAAAGAGTAGAGGTGGTCTGGGCGGCGTGATTAAGGTATTCGACAGAACAAGGCACCGGTTTCGCCAATGGGCAGGATTATCGCAATCGCCAATCAGAAGGGCGGTGTCGGCAAGACGACAACGGCCATCAATCTCGCGGCATCTCTCGCGGTGGGCGATCAGAAGGTGCTGCTGGTCGACTGCGATCCCCAGGCGAATCTCACGAGCGGGCTCGGGCTCAGAGCGGAGATCACGGATCGACGCACCATCTACGATGCGTTGACATCGGACACCATCTCGCCGGAGGAGCTCGAGCTGGACACGCCGGTCACCGGTCTGCGGCTGATTCCGACCGACCATCACCTGACGGGCGCCGAGGTCGAGCTGGTCGGCGTGCCGCGGCGAGAGAGCCGATTGCGTCCGTTCCTGCATGCGGCCCTCGATCGGCACGACTACATCTTCATAGACACGCCCCCGTCGCTGGGGTTGTTGACCCTGAATGCGCTCGTGGCGGCGCATTCGGTCCTGATACCGCTCAACTGCGAGTACTTCGCGCTCGAGGGGCTGAGCGAGCTGATGGCGACGATGGGACGCGTGCAGGCGGGGTTGAATCCGGAGCTCGAGATCGAAGGCGTGCTGCTGACCATGTCGGATCCGAGGACCAGACTGGGCCAGCAGGTGGCCGGCGAGGTGCGGACGCACTTCAGGGACAAGGTGTACCGGACGGTCATTCCCCGCAACGTGCGGCTGGGAGAGGCGCCGAGCCACGGTCTGCCGGCGATTCTCTACGACGTCCGGTCGACGGGGGCTGAAGCGTATCTGGCCCTCGCGCGGGAGATGCTGGGTCCCGCGCCCGGCGGTGCCGGCCAGGGTTTCTCCAGGGCCTTGTAGGAGCCTCGAGTGAGGATGCTGGTCGGGCCTGGGTACCGGAGGACAACGCAGTCCATGCGGGATGCGGCACGGGTCGAGGGCGGCGGGACCGTGGCTGCGGCTGGCGAGCGTTCCGGCGGCGGCCATCCTGTCGAGGCGATGCAGCGCTTCGTCACGACCATGCCCCGAACGATCGAGACGGGACGCCGGGCAGGAGCGAGTTTCATGGCGAAAACACGACGTGCGCTGGGGCGTGGACTGAGCGCGCTCATTCCCGAGACGGCGCCGCGGCCTTCGGAGCATCCGACCGAGGCGGATCTCGATCGATTGACCCCCAATCGGTCGCAGCCCCGCACGATTCTCGACGAGCCGAAGCTGGAGGAGCTGTCCCGGTCGATCCGCAGCAGCGGGGTCATTCAGCCGATTGTGGTTCGGCGCATCGAGGGAGACCGCCTCGAAATCGTCGCCGGCGAGCGTCGTTGGCGGGCGGCGCAGATGGCGGGTCTGCTCCGGGTGCCGGTCGTCGTGCGCGATGTGCCGGACGACAAGCTGTTGGAGATTGCCCTCATCGAGAACCTGCAACGCGAGGACCTCAACCCGATCGAAGAAGGAGAAGCCTACCGGCGTCTCATCGACGATCGCAGGATGACCCAGGAAGACGTTGCGACGGTCATCGGGAAAGACCGCGCCACGGTCGCCAACTATGTCCGGCTCCTGGTGTTGCCGCCGGAGGTGCAGGCGGACGTGGCGGCGGGCGCTCTGGCCATGGGCCACGCCCGCGCCCTGCTCGGCCTGACCGATGCAGACGCGCAACGCCGCGCCGCCCGCGAGGTCGTGGCCGGCAGCCTCTCCGTGCGCGAGACCGAGGCGCTCGTCAAGAAGCTGGCGAACCCGCCGGCATCCCCGTCCGGTGCGAAAGCGGCCACCGTCGACGTCCACACCCAGGCGGCGCAGGACCGGCTGCGCATCGTCCTGGGCACGCGCGTTCGCATTCTCAGAAAAGGGCGAAAGGGCCGGATCGAAATCGACTTCGGGTCGGAAGACGAACTGCAGCGCCTCTTCGAGCGTCTGACCGATTCCTGACCGAGCCCTGCACCCCGTACGGGTGCACGACAAGAGAATGAGGATTTACCGTTAGGACACTGACCGAAATTACCTTGCCGTGTGCCAAGCGCCGGAACCGTAGAAATCGAGTTCTTTTCTGAACGTAGTTGGCAACTTTATATCGATCACTGTCCTTACGGGTATTGAGCGAGAGCTGATCGGCCGACTCCTTGGACAGGAGGACTCCGACCATGCCCGAGGTGCAGTTGACTGAACCGCTCGATCACGCGGCCCAAAAGGGGGGCTTCAAGGAGGTGCTTGCGACGGTCGAGGCGGCGGTCGAGGCCGATGTCGAAGCACTCCGGGGACCGGGGAGGATAGAGGCGCGGGATTCGAGACCCTCACGCTGGCAGTTCGCCGTCAAGCGCTTGCCACCGCGACCCGGGTCTTGAAGGCGGCTGCCGAAGAGTGCTCGCGGCCGCGATCGAGGCCGACGCCGAAGCGCTCATAGGACCGGGGAAGGCGGACGGCAGGATTTCGAGGCCCTCGAGCAGGCAGTCCGTCGCCAAACCCTCGCCATCGCCGCCCTGGCGGTGGCGCGGCGACTCAACGCGGACCATTCCGACCATTCGGGTTCGACGATAGCGTGCGCCTGCGGACAGACGGCGCGCTACGCGGGCCGCCGCCCGAAAACGTTCACCACGGTGCTGGGGCGGCTGACGCTGGAACGCGCCTACTACCACTGCGACGCCTGCCGTAGGGGGAGATGTCCGCGCGACCAGGCCTTGGGTGTGCAAGCCACCTCGCTGTCACCCGCCACCACGCGCATGGTGGGATTGACGGCGGCCGAGGTCAGCTTCGCCAAGGCGAGCGAGTTGTTGGCGGTCCTGGCCGGGGTCGGAGTCGAGACCCGCCAAGTCGAGCGCACCGCCGCGGCCCTCGGACGCGAGCTCGCCGCCGCCGAGCGCGCCGTCAGCGAGCAGACCGCACCTGCGCCCGCACCCACGATGTACCTCGGGTTGGACGGTACCGGCGTGCCGGTGCGCCCCGCCGAAGTCGAAGGTCGCCGCGGCAAGCAGCCCGACGGCTCCGCCAAGACCCGCGAGGTCAAGCTGGCCACCGTGTGGACGGCCGAAGGGCGCGACAAACAGGGCCGGCCCCGCCGCGACCCCGGGTCGGTCAGCTACAAAGCCGCGGTCGAGAGCGCGGCCAGCCGCGACACCGACCCGCAGCCCGCCGCCTTCCCAAAACGCGTCCAGCGCGAGGCGCAACGGCGCGGCTTCGACACCGCGGCCCGCCGGGTCATCGTGGGCGACGGCGCCCCCTGGATCTGGAACCTGACGGCCGAGCAGTTTTCCGGCGCCATCGAAATCATCGACATCTACCATGCCAAACAACATTTGTGCGACGTGGCCAAGGCCATCTACGGCGCCGGGACGGACCGGGCCGAGTAGTGGGCCAAGGACCGGCATGCCGAGTTGGATGCCGGACGGCTCCGCGACCTCGTCGCGGCGCTGCGCACCCAGACCGAGGCCACGCCCGAGGCTCGCAAGTGCATCCACTACGTCGTCGGGAACCGACATCGGATGCGCTATCCGCAGTTCCGTGCCAGGGGCCTGTGCATCTCCTCGGGCGTCGTCGAGGCCGGATGCAAGCAGATTGGCGCACGGCTCGAGCGCACCGGTATGCGCTGGACCGTCGCCGGCGCCAACGCCATCATCGCCCTGCGCTGCTGCCTGCTCAGCGGCCGCTTCGAGGACTTCTGGGAGCGACGTGCCGCGAACGCCGCCTGAGAGGTATCTCACAAATCTGACGTGCACACCCCGTACGTCGGCCTTGACACGCCGGCACGCATCCTGTATTCACAACGTAGCCGCTTTATGCGAATGGGGCGCCGCTCGTATCGAGAGAGCCGGCTCCGCGGTCGGGAACGACCGTGGGCCCGCGGTGCAAGTCGGTGAGCCCTTGCGGAAATGCGGGTCTTCGGGATGCTCCTCCATGCATCGTCCCATCGCGTGCGCACCCGCGCCGATATCGCGACGGGCGATCTTCGTGCGGCTCTTCAACGGTCACCGCTCTCATCGCCTCGAGGTCCGAGCGAGGATGCTGGGCTTCCATGCCGCTCCGCGATCGACGCTCGGCGTCCGGGGACTCGACCGGTCTCGACTCGTGAAACGGGTTCTTCGGGTTCTTCGCGGGGTTCCGGGTTCGATGCGACGAACGTTCCACGTGCGGTTTTCGCTTTTGGCGCAAGGAGGTGGACATGACGTTCGGCTGGCTTTCCCGACGTGTCGTCTCGACGGCGAGTTGTCTTCGGCTGCGGGCGCTGAGGCGTCCTTCGGGATGCCCCCCAACCGGGGCGTCGTTGCGGCGGCTGGCGTGCGGGGTCGCCATCGTGTTGCTGGCGCCCGCCGCGGCGCTGGCGCAGGGCTCGATTGCGGGGTTGGTCACCGACGACACCGGGGGCGTGCTGCCCGGTGTTACGGTCGAGGCGTCGAGCGACGTCCTGATCGGCGGGACGCGGGTGGTCACCACCGACGGCACGGGCCGTTACGCCATCATCGATCTGCGCCCCGGCACCTACACGCTCGCGTTCACCCTGATCGGGTTCGGCACGCAGATACGCAGCGAGCTCATCCTGGGCGCCGACGTGGCGCTGCCGCTCGACGCGGTGATGGCGGTCGGGTCCGTGGAAGAGTCGATCACGGTGTCGGGTGAGACGCCGGTGGTCGATGTGCAGCAGGTGCAGCGCATCGAAGTGCTGACCAGGGAGACCCAGGAGGCGATTCCCACCGGCCGCAGCTCCTGGTCCTATGCCCTGCTCATTCCCGGCGTCAAGGTGCACAAGGCGGACGTCGGCGGAAGCTCCGGGGCGCAACAGTCCGAGATGATGGGCCGCGGTCTCGACGCCGCCCACAACTCGATCGAGATCGACGGCATGATCGTCAGCCCGATGTTCCGGGACGGGCGCTACCAGGCCTACCTCAACCCGATGCTCGCGGCCGAGACGTCGTACACGACCACCGGGGTCACCGCCGAGACGCAGAACGGGGGACTTCGCCTGAACATGATCCCCAACGAAGGCGGCAACGTGTTCAGCGGGAACTCCTTCGCCGGCGTCACGCCGGCCTCTTTCCAGGCCGACAACTTCAACCAGCGGCTGGGCGACCTGGGGGTCACCACGGTGCCCAGGATAGATCTGATCTACGACCTGAACACCTCGGTCGGCGGCCCGTTGCTCCGCGACAAGCTCTGGTTCTTCGCGGCGGCGCGGCGCAACGTCGTCAACGCGGGGGTGGCCAACAGCATCTACCGCGACGGGAGGCCGGGGCTCGACGACAACAGCATCACCAACGGCAACGCGCGGGTGACGTGGCTGATGACCCAGCAGAACAAGCTGTCGGTGATGTTCGACAAGGTCCGGAAACGCCGGTTCCACCAGCACGGCTTCGGGACGGACATCGAGACCGCGTCGGCTTCCTGGACGTCGCCGCACTACGACACCGGCACCGCGAAGTGGACTTCGACGGTCAGCAACCGGGCCCTCCTCGAGGTCGGTTTCTCGATGAACTACGGGGACTGGGATCCGGGCTACCAGCCGGGGATCGAACAACCCCGGCCGGCGGACAGCGCCATGGCGACCTGCTTCAGGACGCCCTGCTTTCCGGCTGTCGGTTCCCCGGAAGCGCTGGCGCAACTGACGGGCGGAGATCCCTTCTACAGCGTCGTTCACCGGAGTGACGACTGGCTGGATTTCCGGTACGGGGCCAAGAACTACAGCGAGAACAACTACACGCGCCGGTGGGCGTACATGTGGGCGACGTCGTACGTCACCGGTTCCCACAGCTTCAAGGTCGGCGGCAACTTCACCAACGGCAACGGCCGGTACTCGTTCGGCAGCAACGGCGACCTGGACCAGCGGTACACGTCGGCGCCGAACCTCGCGGGACGCAGCCTGGACTTCGTGGATGCCAACTGCGGTCACTACGCGGCCGCGTCCAACATCGGGGCGGGCCTGCCCTGCGGCACCATCGGCACCGCCAATGAGGTGGGGGTGTACAACCATCCGACGTTCGCCAGACACAACCTGGACTACAACGGGGGCATCTATGCGCAGGACTCGTGGACGGTCGACCGGTTGACCATCAACTACGGCCTGCGGATGGACTTCGCGTCGGTCTCGGTCCCGGAGACCCCGAAGCCCCAGGGGCGCTTCGTCCCGGCGTTCGACTACCCGGCGGTCCCCGACCTGCCGAAGTTCGGGCCGGACTGGGCGCCGCGGCTGAGCCTGGCGTACGACGTGTTCGGCGACGCCCGGACGGCGCTGAAGTTCGGCTGGAACAAGTACGTCACCGACATCGGCACCACGCTCCCGAGGCGCTACTCGGTGGCGACGCGAGCCACCGACGTGCGGGACTGGTTCGACTGTCACCTGAACGCCGCCGGCACCGCCTGCTCGGGGGGCGACCCGTATGGCGGCAACGGCGATGACATCGCCCAGAACTGGGAGATCGGCATCGGGGAGGAGATCTTCGGGTTCCGGTCGACGAGCACGCCGGATCTGGACAACTTCGCGCGGGAGTACAACCGCATCTGGACGGCCGGGATTCAGCAGGAGGTCGTGCGGGGTCTCTCGATCAGCGCCGAGTTCCGCCGCCGGGCGTTCCACAACACGTGGTCGGCCGACAACCTGGCGCGCAGCATGAGCGACTTCGGCGCGCTCCCGGACGGCAGCCCCGACCCCGCAATGGCCGGCACCGGACGCTACTTCGATCTCCAGCGGCCCTATCCGTTCGCCGGCTCGATCACCGTCTTCAACGTCGACCCGGCGGCGCGCCTCGTCGTCGACAACCTCGATCGGACGCGCGAGAGCTACTCGAACGTCTACAAGGGCTTCGAGCTGAGCGTGCAGGGCCGGATGCCGGGCGGGGGCACCCTCTTCGGGGGGTGGACGGTGGAGGACACCGGTCGCACGACCATCTTTAACTACGATCGGGACACCGGAGGCACCCGCTACGGCGGCGAGGTGAACGACTGCGCCGACCTTCGCGCCCGCGGCGACAACCCGAACGAGCTGCGGTTCTGCGACTCGGCCGGCTACCCGCGCCCGTTCCGGAACGAGTTCAAGCTGTCGGGCACGCAGCCGTTCTCGCTGCCCGGTCTCGGCGATCTGCAGGTCGGCGGTACCCTGCAGGCGTATCCGGGTGGCGCGGGCGACTGGGGCGGCCTGCAGGAGGGCTTCTACGTCCACCGCACTTCCACCGACGCCCTCCTCGGGACCTACTCCGACACGTTCTTTGGACAGCCCGGACACTGCGTGGCCCCGTGCGCGCTGGGGGGGCGCCTCGTGCCGGAGGGGGCGGCCACCATCGGGACCTCCAGCACCAACTATTGGTTGCCGATGATTCCGCTGAACAGCGTCAAGTTCGTGCCGTACTGGACGCAGCTCGACGTCAACATCCAGAAGGTCTTCAACATCGGGGACTGGCGCTACGACGCGCGATTCGAGTTCTTCAACGTGCTCAACAACGGCGTCGAGATCTGGCAGACCGGTTCCCGGAACGCGCGAGGCAGCACCGGGGCGGGCTACCAGGCGTTGTCGCAGTGGGAACGCGCCTCGAAGCTGCTCGAGGGACGAGTCATCCGCTTCGCGGTCACCGCACGCTTCTGACGTCCGCCGTGAAAACGGAGCCGGGAGGGCACGCCTCTCCCGGCTCCACCCTCTCCGCCGGCGCCGCCCGCGCCCGGCAAGCACTCGAACCTGCGACCCTCGGCGAAGAGGCTCCGCCCCTCTTCGCGGCCGTCCGCAAGCGGCGGTCCCGTGCAGCCTGCCGGCATGGCCGCGCGCGTCGATGATGGTGGCCGACGTGGAGGGGCTCGTCCCGGACAGGGCGGCGGTTTTGCCGGTTGTACCCGGCATGGTAGGATGGGACGTTTGTCCGTCCAGAGCTGAGCTCTGACAGCGTGTCCCCGGTGCCATCGGCTGCTTCCACCAAGGTCCGCGGCGGCCGGTTCTTGCGGCAACGGGGTAAGGCGGAGTCCGTTGAGACAGGCTGAGGACACCGGGCCGGCGCGTCCGGCGAAGGCAGTGCAGACAGACGGCGCCGCCGACGCCCGGCAGGAGTTGCGGATTGTGCCCCCGGCCCACTTCGAACGGGCCCCCCGACCACTATGACGAATCGTACGGCGGCGGTGCGTTACGCCCGCGCACTCTTCGACATCAGTCTCGAGAACGGCGACCTCCGAACCGCCGAATCGGATCTGGATAAGTTTGCCCAACTCGTGAACGAGCACGAGACGTTGAGGCAGGTGCTTTTCGCGTCGGCGGTCGGGCCGCCGAAGAAGCGGGCCATCATCAACGATCTGCGAAACCGTTTCCGGGTAGTGTCCCCGACCGTCACCCGGCTGTTGACGATGCTCGCCGACCGCGGGCGTCTGGGGCTGTTGCCGGATATCGTGCGGTTCTACCGCGCTCGCGTGATCGAGCACCTCCGGGTCGTCGATGCGCAGGTCACCACCGCGCAGCCGCTCAGCCCGGAGCAGACGGCGGCCATGCGGGAGCGGTTCGCCACTGCGGGCGCCGGCGACGTACGGCTGACGACGGTCGTCGATCCCGACATTCTGGGCGGCGTGGTGACGCGAATCGGCTCGACGGTGTACGACGGCAGCATCGCCCGGCACCTCGAACGGATGCGGCAGACCCTCCTCGAGCGATGAAACAGGCTGTTCCAATGGGGGCATTCCCCCCGCGTGCCCGTGGTGAAACCGCGGGCTGCACCGAGACCGCCGGTCGAGTGCATCGGGGCTCTTGCCACGGGCTCCCGAGGATTGCGGCGACACACCGGCGAAGACCGGGACCCACCCCACTATCAGGACGAGAGTTTCTGCGATGACCATCAAGGCGGACGAAATAACGAAGATCATTCGTGAGCAGATCGGAAGCTACGACGTCGACGTCGACGTGGCGGAGGTCGGCACCGTGGTGTCGGTCGGAGACGGCATCGCACAGATCGACGGCATACAGCGGGTCATGGCCACCGAGATGCTCGAGTTCCCCCACGGGATCTTCGGCATGGCGCTCAACCTCGAAGAGCAGGGGGTCGGCGCGGTGTTGCTCGGGGGGAGCACCGAAATCAAGGAAGGGGACATCGTCAAGCGCACCGGACGCATCATCTCGGTGCCGGTCGGCGACGCGATGCTCGGCCGGGTGGTCAATGCGCTCGGTCAACCGGTGGACGGGAAGGGGCCGATCGCGGCGACCGGAAATGCCCCGGTCGAGCGGATCGCCCCGGGCGTGGTGGACCGGCAGCCGGTGAAGCAGCCCCTTCAGACCGGTCTCAAGGCCATCGACACGATGGTGCCGATCGGCCGGGGACAGCGGGAGCTGATCATCGGCGACCGGCAGACCGGCAAGACTGCGGTCGCCGTCGACACCATCCTGAACCAGCGCGGCAAGGACGTCGCCTGCATCTACAACGCCATCGGCCAGAAGCAGTCGACGATTGCCCAGGTCGTCAAGACCCTGGAGGACGCCGGCGCGATGGAGTTCACCATCGTGGTCGCGGCGGCGGCCGCCGACCCCGCCCCGCTGCTTTTTCTCAGCCCCTATGCGGCTTGCGCCATGGGCGAGCATTTCCGCGACAACGGCAAGCACGCGCTCTGCATCTACGACGACCTGTCGAAGCATGCCCAGGCCTACCGGGAGATCTCGCTGCTGTTGCGGCGCCCGCCCGGGCGCGAAGCGTATCCGGGCGATGTGTTCTACCTGCATTCCCGCCTGCTGGAGCGGGCGGCGATGATGCGGGACGAGCTCGGCGCCGGCTCGCTGACGGCGCTCCCGGTCATCGAGACCCAGGCCGGCGACCTGTCCGCCTACATTCCGACCAACGTCATCTCGATCACCGACGGGCAGATCTTCCTCGAATCGGATCTCTTCCACCAGGGGGTCCGCCCTGCGATCAACGTCGGCAACTCGGTGTCCCGGGTCGGCGGTTCTGCGCAGGTGAAGGCGATGCGCCAGGTGGCCGGCACCTTGCGGCTCGATCTCGCGCAGTTCCGGGAGCTGGCGGCGTTCGCCCAGTTCGCCAGCGATCTGGACAAGGCGACCCAGGATCAGCTCAATCGAGGCAAACGGCTCGTCGAGGTCCTGAAGCAGGGCCAGTATGCGCCGCTGCCGGTCGAACGGCAGGTCCTGATCGTGTACGCCGGAACCAAGGGCCATCTCGACGCGGTCGACGAGGGCGACGTCGCCCAGTACGAGACCGATCTGTATCAGTTCGTCGAGGCGCGCGAACCGGCGCTCTTTACCGACCTCGCGGTGCGCGCCGTGATCGACGACGACCTCACGACGCGCATCATCGCCATTCTCAAGGAATTCACCGCGCAGTTCCTCGCCGCCCGCAAGACCGCGGCGGCCTGACGCTATCATCGAGCGCCCCCTGGTCCCTAGCCCGAGAGCCGCCATCCAGTGCCTTCTCTTCTCGACCTTCGCAGACGTATTCGTGCGGTCAAGTCGACGCAGCAGATCACCAAGGCCATGAAGGCGATTGCCGCCTCCCGGCTTCGCAAGGCGCAGGATCGGATTCTGGGCGCCCGGCCGTTCGCGATCGAGATGCAGCGCGTGCTCAGCGGTCTCGCCGCCCACGTCGATACCAGCGCGCACCCGCTGCTGGCCCGGCGAGACCCGGACGCCCCGCCCCGTCCCACGCTGCTGGTGGTCGTCACCGCGGACAAGGGGCTGTGCGGGGGGTTCAATACCAACATCATCAGGGAGGCCGGCGGCGTCATCGCAGCGAGCTCCGGGCCCGGTGTCTCGCTCGGGCTGGCCGGTCGCAAGGGCCGGGATTTCTTCGAGAAGCGGGGTTTCGACGTCCGTTTCGACCTCGTCAACATCTTCTCGCAACTGCAGTACGGTCATGCGCAGGCGATCGCACGCGAGGTGATCGCGGCCTTCACCCGCGACGAGGTCGATGCCGTCAAGCTCGTCTACAACGAGTTCAAGAGCGTGCTGCAACAGCGCGTGGTGGTGGATCAGGTGTTGCCCATCCAGCCCATCGAGCCCGCGGCCAGCGACGGCGAGCATTTGCCGGACTACCTCTTCGAGCCGGCGCCGCACGAGATCTTCGATACGCTGATTCCACGGCACGTCGAGATTCAGTTCTATCGAGCGTTGCTCGAATCGGCGGCGGCCGAGCACGCGGCTCGATTGACGGCCATGGACGCGGCCAGCAACAACGCGACGGAGATGATCGAAGACCTGACGCTCTACATGAACAAGGTGCGCCAGGCCACGATTACCCGCGAGATCATAGAAGTGGTGTCGGGCGCCGAGGCGTTGTAGCACGCCTGGCGGCGGCACGATGGTTCCGTGTGGGTCGACGAGACCGCGGGTCGAAGACCCGAGACGGACAGAACACTGGACGGCGGAGGGATGTTTCGAGACATGGCGAACGATACAGCGGCGGCGGAGAACACCGGCAAGGTCGTGCAGATCATCGGACCGGTCATCGACGTCGAGTTCCCGGACCGGCTGCCCGCGATCTACAACGCCCTGCAGGTCAAGTCGAATGCGGGCGGGATGGCCATCGACGTCATTGCCGAGGTGGCCCAGCACCTCGGGGAGAATCGCGTCCGGGCGGTCGCGATGAAGCCGACCGACGGCATGCAGCGCGGCATGGAGGCCGTCGATCTGGGCCAGCCGATTTCGGTGCCGGTGGGACCGGAGACGCTCGGCCGGGTGCTCAACGTGCTCGGCGAGCCGGTCGACTTTCCGGACCGCCCGGTGCAGACGAAGGAACGGTGGCCGATTCATCGACCGTCGCCCAAGCTGGTCGATCAGTCGACGGAACTGCAGATGTTCGAGACCGGCATCAAGGTCATCGACCTGCTCGAACCGTATCTGCGCGGCGGCAAGATCGGCCTGTTCGGTGGTGCGGGGGTCGGCAAGACCGTCATCATCATGGAGCTCATCAACAACATCGCCCTCAAGCACGGTGGGGTGTCCGTGTTCGGCGGGGTTGGCGAGCGAACGCGTGAAGGGAACGACCTCTGGCTGGAGATGCAGGAGAGCGGGGTCGTCAACATCGAGGACCGCGAGAAGTCCCGGGCCGCCCTGATCTATGGACAGATGACCGAGCCGCCGGGCGCACGACAGCGGGTCGGGCTGTCGGCGTTGACGGTAGCCGAGTACTTCCGCGACGCAGAGGGCAAGGACGTCCTCCTCTTCATCGACAACATCTTCCGGTTCACGCAAGCCGGGTCCGAGGTGTCGGCCCTGCTCGGCCGGATGCCCTCCGCCGTCGGCTACCAGCCGACCCTGGCGAGCGAGATGGGGGCGTTGCAGGAGCGGATCACGTCGACCACGCAGGGGTCGATCACCTCGGTGCAGGCGATCTACGTGCCGGCCGACGACTACACCGATCCGGCGCCGGCCACGACCTTCGCGCACCTCGACGCGACCACCAACCTGTCGCGCGCCATCGTCGAGAAGGGCATCTATCCGGCTGTCGATCCCCTGGCGTCCACCTCGCGCATTCTCGACCCCAACGTCATCGGGGAGGAGCACTACAACGTGGCGGGTGACGTCAAGCAGGTACTCCAGCGCTACAAGGATCTGCAGGACATCATCGCCATTCTCGGCATCGACGAGCTGTCGGAGGAAGACAAGCTCGCGGTGGGACGCGCGCGGCGCATCGAGCGGTTCCTGTCGCAGCCGTTCTTCGTCGCCTCGCAGTTCACCGGCCTCGAAGGCAAGTACGTCTCGATCGCCGATACGATCCGCGGGTTCAAGGAGATCGTCGAGGGCAAGCACGATAATCTGCCGGAGCAGGCGTTCCTGCTGGTCGGCAGCATCGAGGAAGCGGTCGAGAAGGCGGCGCGGATGAAGAGCGAGGCGGCGTAATGGCCATTCCCGATCATCTGACGCTGGAAATCGTCACGCCCGAACGTTCGATCGCCCACGGCGAGGTCGACGAAGTGGTGGTGCCGGGCGCCGAGGGATCGTTCGGCGTCCTGCCGGGACATACGCCGTTCCTGACCACCCTCTCGATCGGCGAGATCGAGTACCGCCGGGGAGACGAGACGTCGTACGTCGCGGTGTCCTTCGGGTTTGCCGAAGTCCTTCCCGATCGCGTCACGATTCTCGCCCAGATTGCCGAGGCGAGCGGCGAGATCGACGTGACCCGGGCCGAGGCCGCCTCGAAGCGGGCGCAAGAGCTGCTCGATCGGCCCGCGATGGAGATGGACTACGAACGGGCGCGACTGTCGCTGCTGAAGTCACTGGTTCGGCTGCAGGTGGCCACGAGAGCCAGGCATCGCTAGGCCCGGGTTTCTTCTCCGGACCCGCGCCTGCCCCCGGAACGTGAGGCCTGGGCGCGGTTTCCGGCTTGCGTACGGGCGGTGCGCCGCGAGAACGGACAGGATCTCATGCCCGTCTTTTCTGGTTCGGCCACGGACAAGGGCCTTCGCCGGTCCACCAACGAAGACAATCTGCTGGTCCGGGACGACCTGGGGCTGTTCGTCGTCGCCGACGGCATGGGGGGACACGCCGCCGGCGAGGTCGCATCCCAGTTGGCCGTCGAGGGAATCGCGGCGTTCGTCGAAGCCACCGTCGCCATGTCGCCCGATCAGACGTGGCCCGTGCCGTTCGAGCCCCGGGAGAGCGTCAACGCGAACCGCCTGCGGGCGGGGTTCTGCATGGGGAACCGCCGGCTCGCGGCGCAGATCGCCTCGTCGCGCGAGCTCCGCGGCATGGCGACCACGGCGGTGGCGCTGCTGGTCGACGAGGACGCCGGCACGCTGGCGCACATCGGCGACAGTCGGGCCTATCTGCTGCGGCGGGGCCAGCTCGGGCGGCTCACCCGGGACCATTCCTGGGTGGAGGAACAGATTCAGGCCGGTGCGCTGAGCGAGGCGGCGGCGCGCCGGCACCCCTGGCGCAACATCGTGACGCGGGCCCTGTCCGGGGCCGCGAATCTCGAGGTGGAAGTCCAGGAGCTGCGGCTGGAGCCGCGCGACCGTGTCCTGCTGTGTTCGGACGGTGTTTTCTCCGTGCTCAGCGACGATCGGATCGGCGAGATTCTGGGGCGGGACGACCCCCTCGACGACCTGTGCAACGTCCTCATCGAGGAGACCAACGAGGGAGGAGGACCCGACAACGCGACCGCCGTCGCGATCGAGTTCGATGCTCGCTAATCTCACTCGGTTGTTCGGCTATCGGGGTCTCATCCAGATCCTGGTGGCCCGAGAGCTCAAGGCCCGCTATCGCGGGTCGGTGCTCGGGTTCTTCTGGTCCTTCGTCAACCCTCTCCTGCTTCTGCTCGTCTATTCGTTCGTTTTCACCGCCATCCTCGATCGGGGCGATATCGCGGACCTGGAGCCCTACGCGGTCTTCCTGTTCTGCGGACTCCTGCCCTGGATCTGGTTCTCGTCGTCGCTCAACGAGAGCGCCAACATCCTCATCGTCAACGGCAACCTGATCAAGAAAGTCGTGTTCCCCGTTGAGATCCTCCCGGTGGTGGCGGTGGTGTCGAACCTGTGCCACTTCGTCTTCGGACTCCCGGTCCTGTTCGGCTTTCTCGCGTACTACGCCATTCCGCTGCGGCTCGCCGAGTTGATCTGGTTTCCGGTGGTGGTCGCGGTTCAGCTCTGTCTGACCCTCGGGTTGGCGATGATTCTGGCCGCGTTGACGGTGCATTTCCGCGACGTCAAGGACCTGTTGGCGAACGTACTGACCCTCTGGTTCTTTGCCACCCCGATTCTGTACGAGATGTCGGCGTTGCCGCCGGGCACCAAGGTAATCATGGACCTGAACCCGTTCGCGCACCTCGCGATTTCGTATCAGGAGATCCTGTTCTACGAAGGACCGTTCGGCCACTGGAAGTGGTTGCTCGCGTTGGCGGTTGGCAGCGGCGGGCTGTTCCTGCTCGGCTACTGGCTGTTCGATCGGCTGCGCGACTCGTTTGCCGAGGAGGTGTAGGGGTTGTCTGCGATCACGCTCGACCAGGTCTCGAAGGTGTATCGCAGGTATGGGTACCAGCGGCGGTTTGCGACCCTGAAGAGTGCGGTGCTGACCGGCAGCCTGGTTCGGCATCTGCGCCCGGAAGAGTCGTTCCGGGCGTTGCACGATGTGTCGTTGACCGTCGAAACGGGCGCTGCCTGCGGCATCATCGGCTGCAACGGGTCCGGGAAGAGTACGCTGCTGAAGCTGGTTGCGGGCATCACCCGGCCGACCAGCGGACAGGTGCGGGTCAGCGGGCGGGTGTCGGCCCTGATCGAGCTCGGCGCGGGCTTCCACCCGGAGATCAGCGGTCGCGAGAACGTGTTCATCAACGGCGTCATGCTGGGATTGTCCCGTCGCGAAATCGACCGGCGGTTCGACGAGATCGTCGAGTTCGCCGAGCTCGAGGACTTCATCGATGCTCCGGTCAAGACCTATTCCTCCGGCATGTACATGAGGCTCGGGTTCGCCGTCGCCGTGCACGTCGACCCCGAGATCCTGATCGTGGACGAAGTGCTGTCGGTGGGTGACGAGGGGTTCAGTCTGAAGTGCCTGGACAAGTTCGGCGAATTCAAACGCCGGGGCAAGACGATCCTGTTCGTCACCCACGCGCTCTCGATGGTCGAACGCTTCTGCGACGAGGCGGTGTGGCTCGACGGCGGGCGGAAACGGATGGTCGGCGACCCGAAACGGGTCGTGCAGATGTATCTGTCGGACGTCGAGCAGGCCGAAGACGAACATCTCGCGGCCGAAGACGCCAGGGCGCAGCAGAGTTCGGCGCCGCCCGGCCCCCCGCCCCCCGCCGCTCAGGAAGCGATCGGGCAGGGGTCACCCGCAACGGAGCGAACTTCGCCTCACGCGCCGGTCGGACGGAGGCGTATGAGGGTCGGAGAAGGCGGGTCGCCCGACGCGGCGGAAGCGTCGCCCGACGCGGCGGAAGCGTCGCCCGACGCGGCGGAAGCGTCGCCCGATGCACCGGCGCCGGCGGCGGATGTCCCGGACGATGAGCCGGCCGACATGTTCACGGCGAAAGAGGGGCGGTGGGGCTCGGGGACCGTGCGGATCGAGCAGGTGACCCTCGAAGGCCGCCACGGCGCCGCGCACGTGTTCCAGAGCGGTGAGCCGCTGACCATCCGCATGCAGGTCGTCGCGGACCGGCCGGTCGCCGATTTCGCTTTCGGCATCAGCATCTTCAGCACCGACGGGGTATGCTGCTATGGCACGAACACCCACCTCGAGGAGCTGGAGTCCAATCGGTTCGACGGCGCCGGGGAAGTGGCTTTCGCCATCCACCGCCTCGACCTCGTCGAGGGTACCTACAAGCTCGACGTCGCCGTGCACAAGCGGGATGGCTTCTCCTACGACTATCATCGGCTGCTCTACACCTTCCGGGTGAAGTCGAGCACCAAGGACGTCGGCATCTATCGTCCCCGACACGCATGGCAGTTCAGCGAGAACATACGCTTCAAGCCGCTGCAGACATGACACGGACCCGGGCCGCGTCGGTCGGTCGGGAAGGACTCCTCGGCATCCGGCGGCATCCCCGCGCCGGAGGCCGAGCTTCGGTCCGGGGCTGCCGATGGTGACCGGCACGTCGCTGACGCTCCAGGCGGCCCTGCGGTCGGCGGCCGCCCGCACCGGGCTGGGGGGCGCCCCGCGATCCCTTTCCGGGCTGTCGGCGGCCGCCAAGGGGTTCGCCGTGGCCGCGGCGGCGGCCGAGGCGCCCGTGATCGTGGTCGTCCCGCACGCCGGCGACGTTGAGCAGATGGTGGCCGACGCCGGCTTCTTTCTCGGCAATCTCGCCGCCGCCTCCGAGCACGAGCTGCGCCAGCAGGTCCTGCCGTTCCCGTCCCACGAGGTCGATCCGTACCGCGGGCTCACCCCACACTTCGATATCGTCGCGGCGCGGGGGCGGGCGCTCCACGGGCTCGCGTCCGGCACCGCCCGGGTGGTGGTGGCCGCCGCGGCGTCGCTCCTGCCCCGGGTGAGCCCGCCGGACCGTCTGCTCGCGGCCGGATCCCGACTGATCGCGGGCGCGTTCCTGGAGCCCCCCGACCTGGGTGATCTGCTGGCCGATGCCGGCTTCGTCCCCGAGGACCCGGTGGATGCGCACGGGCAGTTCTGCGTGCGCGGCGGCGTCGTGGACTTCTTCCCGGCCGGCGACGAGTTCCCCATCCGGGCAGAGTTCGCCGGCGACAGCCTGGAGTCGCTGCGGCGCTTCGATCCGGCCACGCAACGCTCGTCGGAAACCCTCGACCAGGCGGAGATCTTCCCGCTGCGGGAGCTCTTCGAACCGGCTCCCGGGAACGGCCCTCCCGACGCGGACCTGGATCGATCCGCGTGGCTTCGCGACTATCTGCGGCGTGTGCCCGGTGTCCGGGTCTACCTGTCCGAGGGCGAGGCCTCGCGGACGGCCATCGAGTCGCGGATCGAGCAGGCGGCCAGCAGCTTTGCGGATGCGGAGACGCAGGGCGATCCCGTGCTCCCGCCGGAGCAGCTGCTGGTCGAGTGGCCGGTTCTCGACGACTGGCTCGCGTCGGTCCCGCGGCTGGAGCAGCTGTGGGAAGACGAGGACGAGGCATCCGGGGCACGCCACGTGGCCTGCCAGCCGGTGGTCGAGATGCACGGCCGGATCGGCGAATGGGCGGCCGAGGTCGCCCGGTGCCGCGAGCGGGGGGATACGGCGCTGCTTGTCGCGGGGACCCCCGGCCGGGCCGAGCGGGTCATCGAGCTGCTTGCCGACTACGACCTCACCGCCCGCTCCATCGACCACGCGGACGAGACCCACGGCGCCGCGTTGCTGGTGGCGACGGGCCAGCTCACCCGTGGATTCCGGTTGCCGGACGCCGGCCTGCAGATCTTCGCGGAAGCGGACGTCTTCGACGAGGAACGCCGGGTCCGGGAACGTCGGGCCGGTCCCGCCAAGTCGTTCCTCTCCGATTTCCGCGACCTGAAGGCCGGCGATCGAGTCGTGCACGTCGACCACGGGGTCGGGGTCTTCGTCGGGTTGAAGCAGATTCCCGTCGGGCTCGAGAACCACGAGTTCATGGAGCTGGGCTACGCGGGGCAGGACAAGCTGTTCGTCCCGGTGCAGCAGATCGACCTGCTGCAGAAGTACTCCGGGACCGCGAAGGCCCTCGACCGGCTCGGCGGCGTCTCCTGGGCCAAGACCAAGACCCGGGTCCGTCGCGCGATGCGCGACATGGCCGAAGAGCTCCTGAAGCTGTACGCCGCCCGCAAGGCGATGCCGGGACATGCGTTCAGCCCGGATGCCCACTGGCATCGCGAGTTCCAGGATGCGTTCGAGTACGAGCTCACGACGGACCAGCAGTCCGCGATTGCCGATATCCGGAAGGACATGGAGTCGACGGTGGCGATGGACCGGCTGCTCTGCGGGGACGTGGGATACGGCAAGACGGAAGTGGCGATGCGCGCCGGGT
This sequence comes from Vicinamibacterales bacterium, assembly GCA_965206705.1. GTDB lineage: Bacteria > Acidobacteriota > Vicinamibacteria > Vicinamibacterales > UBA8438 > JAJEEA01. Next base: position 2,683,093 of record CBDBKJ010000006.1, read on the forward strand.
TCAAGGCGGTGATGGACGGCAAGCAGGTCGGCTTCCTGGCCCCGACCACGGTCCTGGCGTTCCAGCACTACAACACCCTGACGGACCGGTTCGCGGCGTTTCCGGTTCGCATCGATCTCGTCAGCCGGTTTCGGACCCGGGCCGAGCAGAAGCAGACCCTGGCCGATCTCGAAGCCGGCAAGGTGGACGTCATCGTCGGCACCCACCGGCTGCTCTCGAAGGACGTGCGGTTCAGAGACCTCGGGCTGTTGATCGTCGACGAAGAGCAGCGGTTCGGCGTGGCCCACAAGGAACGCATCAAGCAGCTGCGCCGTCGGGTCGACGTGTTGACGATGACCGCGACCCCGATCCCCCGCACCCTGAACATGTCGCTCGCCGGCATCCGGGACATGTCGGTCATCGAGACCCCGCCGAAGGACCGCCAGTCGATACAGACCAACGTCGTGCGGTTCGACCAGCAGGTGATCGTCCGCGCCATCCGCACCGAGCTCGAACGGGGGGGGCAGGTCTACTTCCTGCACAGCCGGGTGACTTCCATCTACGCCATGGGCGACTTCCTGACCCGGCTGCTTCCCGAGGCGCGTCTCGCGATCGCCCACGGGCAGATGGAGGAGGGCGCGCTCGAACGGTGCATGGTGGATTTCGTGCAGCACAAGTACGACGTGCTGCTGGCCACGACCATCATCGAGAACGGTCTCGACATCCCCAACGCGAACACCATCATCGTGAATCAGGCCGAGCGGTTCGGTCTCGCCCAGCTCTATCAGTTGCGCGGGCGGGTCGGACGCTCCGACCGACGGGCGTATGCCTACCTGCTGGTCCCGCCGGAGGGATCGCTGTCTCCGGTGGCGCGCCGCCGGCTGTCCGCCATCCGCGAGTTCAGCGACCTCGGCAGCGGGTTCCGAATCGCCGCCCTCGACCTCGAGATTCGCGGGGCGGGAAATCTGCTGGGCGGCGAGCAGAGCGGTCATATCGAGTCGGTCGGATTCGACATGTACGTCAAGCTGCTCGATCAGACCGTCCGCGAATTGAAGGGCGAGGAGATCGAGGACACCGTGCGGGCCGCCGTCAACCTCGACGTCGACCTGAAGATCGACGAGAGCTACATCCCGGAGACCAACCAGCGCCTGATCGTGTATCGCCGGGTGGCGTCCGCCCGCGACGAAGCCGAGCTGTCGGCGCTCCTCGACGAGCTGCGCGATCGCTATGGACCCGTCCCGCCCTCCATCGCGGTCCTCGTCGAGTACGGTCGGATTCGTCTGCTCGCCGATCGGCTCGGCATCGAATCGATAGACCGGAACGGCGCTCTGCTCGTCCTGAAGTTCAAGACCACCACGACGGTGGACCCGATACGGTTGATGCGGTTCGTCGAGCGGAGACGAGACCTCGAGCTGAAGCCGCCGGCCATGCTCACCTTCGACCTCCGCGCCGGGGGCGCCGCCGCCAAGGGGCGGCGCGACTCGCCGTCGTGGTGGACGGTCCGCGCCCGCAGCGGCGAAGTGGAGGCGGGGTTCTCGCGGGTCGAGTTCCAGCGGGCCCAGCGCGATCGAGAAGGCCCGGCCCCGCTCTTCGGCCGTATCGAGGGCCTGCTGGTGGAGTTGGACGGGCTCCAAGCGGTAGAATCGTGAAGAAGGTGACGACCATGCCGAAGAACCTGTTTCGACTCGCGATCCCTCTGCTCGTTCTCTCGGGCGTCTTCAGCGGCGCTCCCTCCGCCGGCGCGCAGGGATTGACGTCGGGGATACCCGGCGCGCTGGTGTTCGAGCGGATTCTGTTGAAGGTCAACGGTGATCTGATCACCCAGACCGATCTCGAGCAGGCGCAGATCAATGCCCTGCGGACCCGCCCCGTGCCGCCGCAGACCGATGCCGAGCTGCAGTCGGTGCTGCAGGAGGTGACCCCGGACGTCATCGTCAACGCCGTGGACCAGATGCTGCTCGTGCAGCGTGGCCGCGAGATGGGCTACACGCTGGACGACGAACAGTTCGAGGAGATCCTGGAGGGCATCAAGGAAGAGAACAGCATGACCGACGAGCAGCTCGTCCTGGCCCTGGAACAGGAGCAGGGCATGAACCTCGGCCAGCTGCGCGGCGTCATGGAGGAGCAGATGCTGGTCGGGCAGGTGCAGCAGGACCAGGTGCTGCGGCGGGTCTCGATGACCGATACCGAAGCCCTCGAGTACTACGAGACCCATCCGGAGGAGTACACCGAGCCGGCCACTGTCCTGTTGCGGGAGATCCTGGTCACGGTGCCGGTCGAGGCCGGGGCGTTGAACGTCGCGCGCGAGAACCAGGCGCAGTCGCTGGCCGAGTCGGCCCTGGCCCGGGTGCGAGGCGGCCAGGCGTTCGAGGCGGTCGTCGGCGAGCTGTCCGATGCCGCGTCGGCGGCCAACGGCGGCCTGATCGGACCGATCGCCCTCGCCGATCTGGCGGCCACGGTGCGTGCCCGGATCGAGGAGCTCGAGGTGGGCGAGATCGGCGAGATCGAGCGAACGCCGGGCGGCTATCAGATTCTGAAGCTGGAGTCCTCGACCGCCGCCGCGCCGGCGCCGTTCGAAGAGGTGCGGGAGCAGATCGTCAACAGCGTGTTCAACGAACGGCGGCTCCAGGCCCTCAACCGGTACCTCACCACGCTTCGGAGCGAAGCGATCATCGAATGGAAGGACGAGGGGCTGCAGAGGCTCTACGAGGAGCAGCTGGCCAGCCGGTAGAACCCCACCCCGGGACTGTAGGCCGCCCCGGAGACCCGACCCTCCAAGTCGAGATCGCATCGTGGTTCGGATGACCAGCATGCCCCGCCCGGCCCCGGACGCGAAGGTGCGTCCATCCGTGAGAATCGGTTCTGTCGCCCTCGACTCGCCGTTTGCCCTGGCGCCGATGGCGGGGATGACCGATACCGCGTTCCGGCGCCTCGTCAAGCGGGGCGGCGGCTGCGGGTTGGTGGTGACCGAGATGGTCAGCTCCGAAGGGCTGGTGCGCGGCATCGACCGGACCCTCGAGTACGCGGAGTACACCGAGGAAGAGCGGCCGGTCTCGATCCAGATCTTCGGCGGGGACCCGGGCAGGATGGCGGCGGCGGCCCAGATCGTCGAAGGCATGGGCGCCGACATCGTGGACGTGAACATGGGCTGTCCGGTGCCCAAGATCGCCAAGCACCATGCCGGGTGCAGCCTCATGCGCACGCCGGAGCACGCGGCCGACGTCATCGGGGCGATGACGCGGGCGGTGTCCATTCCGGTCACCGTCAAGATGCGGTCCGGCTGGGACGGCGAGCACGTCAACGCGCCCGACCTCGCGAAGCGGATCGAGCAGGCCGGCGCTGCCGCGGTGGCCGTGCACGGCCGGACCGCGGCGCAGTCGTACACCGGACGCTCGGACTGGTCGTTGATAGACGACGTGGCCCGCCGGGTGTCGATTCCGGTGTTCGGCAGCGGTGACTGCATCACCCCGGACGATCTCGTGGAGCGGATGCGCGAGACGGCCGTCGCCGGCGTGCTCGTGGGCCGCGGCGCCCTCCGGAACCCGTGGATCTTCGATCAGGCGCAGGCCGCGTGGCGGGGCGGCGACCCGCCGCCGGTGTCGCCGCGGGAGCGCGGCCGGTTCCTGCTCGCCTATATCGACCTGCTGCTGCGCGAGGCGACGGAAGTCGAACGGGAAGGCTTCCGGCACACGGCCGGCCTCGACCGTCGGGTCGGTCCGAGACGCCGGAGCGCCGCCAGCCGCGAGCGGTGGATCGTCAACAAGCTGCGGGCCCTCGGATCCTGGTACACGAAGGGGATCGACAGCGGCTCGCACTTGCGCATGGCAATCAACGCCGCCGGGTCGCTCGACGCGCTGCGCGCGGTCATCAGCGACTTCTTTCGGCTCGACGACCCGTCGCTTCCCGCCGCGGGCACGGTTGCCGCGCCGCCGGCCGCCATCGCGCCCGCGCTCGCCCGATGCCCAGACTGATCGAGAGCCCCACCGTCGTGCGGGCGGCCGGCAACCTGCCGAAGCGAATCGAGGAGTACGCCGGGCGGGTGAATACCGGTCACGAGGATGTCAGCGTCGCCCGGATGGTGTCTCCCGAGGGGTGGGTCGAGCCGGGGCAGCGGCCCGAGTTCCGGGAGCTGACAGTGGTGCTTCGCGGCCTGCTGCGGGTCGAGCACGAGGCGGGCGCCATCGACGTGAGGGCCGGGCAGGCGATCGTCGCCGAGCCCGGCGAGTGGATTCGCTACTCGAGCCCCGAGTCCGGCGGCGCCGAGTACGTCGCGGTCTGCGTCCCGGCCTTCGCCCCCGATACCGTCCACCGCGATCCGGCGTGAGCGTCGTCGGGCCGGGGCGATCCAGGCCGGCCGGCCAGCGGGGTCCGGAAACGACATCGCCGGGCCGCGGGGCGCCTGCCGGGGGGAGTTGGCGGGCGGTTTCGCGTATCATGCACGGATAGGCCACGGCGCGAGGTGGAACGGATGCCTTTTCGGAGGTCGGTCATGAAGAAGCTGCGCAACAATTACGATGCTGGCGACGCCGCGCCGGAGTGCTGGTGCATGGCGATGCTCCGGCCCCTCGCCTGGCTGCTCGCCGCTGTTCTGCTGGCGGTGCTCGGCGCGGCGGCGGTCATGGCGGCGGAGTCGGGCCCGGGCGATTGGGTCGATGACCTGACGCCCATCACCGCCGGCGATTGGGACTACGACAAGGCCGCCCATCTCGTGGAGCGCGCGGGATTCGGGGCGACGCCGGCCGAGATCGAACGGCTGACGGCGATGACCCCCGAGGCCGCCGTCGACTCCCTCGTCGAGTTCACCGCCATCGACAACCGCGCCGCCCCCGCGTTCGAGTCCTCTCCCATCTGGGATCCGGGGATGGACCCGTTCCCGAACAGCCGGGCCGAGGCGGTGCGCATCGCCCGGGAGACCGGGACGTCGATGGGGGTCGCGATGCTGCCCGAGGGGGAGTCGCGCCGACTGCAGCCGGTGGTCAACACGTTCTTCTACGGCCTGCGATCCAACGCGATGGAGACGCAGCGGCTCGCGACGTGGTGGGGCGAGCGCATGTTGACGACCCGCCGCCCCCTCGAAGAGAAGCTCACGCTGTTCTGGCACGGGCATTTCGCCACTGGCGCAGGCAAGGTGCGGGACGGCCGCATGATGCACCGCCAGAACGAGATGCTGCGCGCCAACGCGGCCGGGAACTTCCGGGACCTGCTCGTCGGCATTCTGACCGACCCCGCGATGCTCGTCTATCTGGACAACGGCGAGAACCGGAAGGACCATCCGAACGAGAATTTCGGGCGTGAGCTGCTCGAGCTGTTCACGATGGGCGTGGGCAACTACACCGAGCGGGATATCCGGGAAGCCTCCCGGGCGTTCACGGGGTGGACGAACGACGCCCTGGAGTTCCGGTTCGATACCGAGAACCACGACTACGGCGAGAAGACCTTCCTCGAGCGCACCGGCGCCTTCGACGGCGAGGACATCATCGACATCGTTCTCGAGACGCCGGTGACGGCCGAGTTCATCGCGGGCAAGCTGTATCGGTTCCTGGTGCGCGAAGAGATCGATGCAGCCACCCGGACCGCGCTCGGCGACACCTTCCGCGAGGCCGGGTACGAGCTGCGTCCCCTGCTGCGGCGGATGTTCCTGTCGAGAGACTTCTACAGCTCCGCCTCGTATGCGACGCAGTTCAAGAGCCCGGTTCAGCTCGTGGTTTCCACCTATCGGAAGCTCGGCCTGACCCGGCTGCCCACGATTCCCGACTTCAACCGGCTGACGGCGGGTCTGGGGCAGACGCTGTTCAATCCGCCCAACGTCGCCGGCTGGGCCGGCGGCCGGACCTGGATCACCCCGGCCCTGCTGCTCGAGCGGGGTAATTTGTTCAGGGGCGTCCTGTTTCCCGACCGGGACGGGTTCTGGGCTCCCGACCGGAACGTCCCGGGCATCTACGCGCGGGTCGGCCGGCGGCTGGCCGAGGGGATGAACATCACCGCCGCCACCCAGGAGGGCGACGCCGAGTCGAGCCGGCTCGTCGACCGCGACGAGGAGTACAACACCCGGTACGGCGGCTACATGGGATACGTCATGGCCTTCGACCGGCTGATCCCGATTCCGAGAGCGACGGCGGATCTCGATCTGGTCGGGCTGGTGGCGGCGGAGGACGCCACGACGGCGGAGGCCGTCGTCGACCACTTCGTGCGAAGATTCCTCCGTGTTCCCGTGGACGATGCCGCCCGCGCGGTCCTCGTCGAACGCTTGCGGGCAGACCTGGGAGGGGACCGTCTGCCGGCGCCGGGACCACGGGTCGAAGGGGCGTTGCGCTCGCTGCTCTATCTCGTGCTCAGTGCTCCGGAGTACCAACTCGCGTAGGCCGCAATCGTGGCTTGGCGGCGCTGCCGCCCCGACCTTCATGGCCAGGCCGAAGGGCGGCCACCCTGAAGGCGTGAGAATTCGGAGCTCCGTACGGAATGTGGAAAGAGGAACGATCATGACTATCCGCCATCTCAACGGCTGTGGGTGCTCGCGGCGCGATTTCCTGCGGAAGGGGCTGTACGGCATCGGGGTCACGGCCGGGCTCCCGGTGTTGCTCGACCGGACGTCGGCCGCGCTGTCGGCGCAGGCGCTTCAGGGCACGAGCGCCGAGAACAACCCCGAGCGCATCCTGGTGGTCGTCGAATTGTCCGGCGGCAACGACGGCCTGAACACCGTCGTCCCGTTCGGCGACGACGAGTACTACCGGGTCCGGCCGAATCTCGGGATTCCGGCCTCCAAGGCGATTCCGATCGCCGACGGCTACGGGCTGCACCCGTCCATGGCGGGGTTCGAGCGCCTGTACAAGGAAGGCATGCTGGGCGTCGTGCACGGATGCGGGTACGACAATCCCAGCCTGTCGCATTTCTCGTCGATGGGGTTCTGGCACACCGGGGTGCCCAACGGCGGCGAGCCCCTCGGATGGCTGGGCCGCCTCGCCGACGGGGCCTACGATCACGACGCCCAGGGCAACATGATCGTCAACATCGGGACCCGCCAGTCGCTCGCGGTGCAGGCCCGGCACCACCAGCCCCTGGTCTTCAACGACCCCCGCAGCTTCCGCCGGGTGGGCTCCGAGGCGGAGAAGCAGGCCATCGAGCGGCTGCGGCCGAAGGCGCCCGACAATCCGGCCCTGGAGTACTTGGCGTCCACGGCGGTCAATGCGGTGGAGAGCTCCCAGTTCGTCCGGGACGCCGCCGCGGGGTACCGCACCCCGGTCGACTATGGGATCGGCGGGCTCTCGCCGCAGTTGCGGCAGGTGGCGGCGCTGATTCACGCGGAGATGCCGACGCGGCTGTACTACGTCGCCTATCAGGGCAACTCGTTCGATACGCACGTGCACCAGGCCGATCCGCACGCCCGCCTGCTGGCGTATACCGCCGACCCGATCCGGGGGTTCATGGACGACCTGAAGCGCATCGGCCGCGCCGACGACGTGGCGATGATGGTGTTCACGGAGTTCGGTCGCCGCGTCGAGGAGAACGCCAGCCTCGGCACCGATCACGGCACCGCCACCCCGATGTTCGTCGTCGGGACCGGCGTCGCCGGCGGCCTACACGGCCGGCACCCGAGCCTCACCGATCTGGATGACGGCAACCTGAAGATGACCACCGATTTCCGGCGGGTGTACGCGTCGATGATGGAGGGGTGGCTCGGGTTCGACGACAGCCGGTCGATTCTCAAGGGGTCGTTCGAGCCGATGGGGCTGTTCTCGTAGACCGCGCGCCGTGGAGCGGTGGCGGGGGTTGCTCCGCCACCGTAACTACCGCGACTCTCAGGTACGCTCCACGGTTCCTTCGCTCTCCGGCGGACACGCGGGGCAGGTCACAACTCGCGTCGATTCGTCTCCGCCGGCATCTTCGCTGATACCTTCGAGTTGGCCGCTCAAGAGCTCCTGAATCTGGATTTCGAATTCCCCCGGCGTAACGGTGTACATCCCGCCTCTGGCACCCTCGAAGCAGCAGTTCCATGCCGAAAGTGTCTGCCCGTAGCGAAGCGCTTTCCGAACGCCGCGAGCACCACTACGGCGTAGCCCCCTCTGTCCGTCGACCGCGGTCCTGGCAATCAAACCCGCCGTGCACCAGTCGCCCGCGCCGCAGGCGTCGGCGAACCGCGGCGGATGAACGGCCTCGAGATACATCCAATTGGAGATGCCACGGCCGAACCGGTGGCGATACTTCAGACCTCGCTCTCCAAGCGTCTGCACTTCGAGCAGCGCGGCAGAGCCGTTTTCCATTACGCCGCGGATGTCGGAAAGACGATCGTCGGCGTACTTGACGACATGAGCGAGCGCGAGCGCTTCCGCCATGAGCTTGTCGGTCGCCCTACTGGATGGTTCGAACACCACCACTGCGCCTAGAGCCGATGCCTCAGCGGCCAAGGTGAGGGTTGCGCGCGACACGCGATCCAGGAAAAACGCCGCCGTATCGGCGAGCACGGGTTTGACCTTCTCCACCGCGGCAACCGTTATCGCCCTAAAGGGCGGAAGCCACTCACCACAACGCGGGCAGGACCACGAAAACCGGTGTTCGGGCCGACCATCTTGTCCAAGTCGGATCTGCTGAACAATGATGGGCGTGTGCGTCGCGGGACCGCACGTAGTCCAATCGAGATGGACACCCCAGCGAGCTAGGTCCGACCGGACAAGTTCGGAGGCTAGGTCCGCGTTCATGCGCGCGACCGGGTAGGCATCCCACCCCAGATAGGCCAGGATGGACAGCACGTTCCCGCAAGTCCCGCCGGCCCAATACCGAATCGGCCCTTCCCGGTCGAGACCAATGACGAGATCGAGGGCTATCAGGCCCGCCCCGAAGACTTTGGGCGGAGTGACAGACCTCATGGCCCGCTACCCCATTCCGTCCACAACGCCGGTCGGGGCTCGGGGTAGACGTCGCCCTCTAACCACAGATGTATGAGATTCGGCTCGTCAGACCTCTCCGGGACTGTCGCATCGAGTTCGTAGCCGATTGACTCCAGATAAACGACGGGCAAATCGCGCTCCAGTGCCGCCATGAGTGCGCCGAGAGCCATTACGCTGCTTCCGACCGGCGAAAGGACTAGCATCGAACCTCCTGTTTCCGCGAAGACCGGCTTGCGAAGGTCGTCCAGTCTCAGAATGGTACGGTAAAGATCCAGTGGGTCTCCCTCGTCTGCATAGATGATGTTACGCGCGTCCACCGGCCAAGAGCTTTCGAACTCGGTCAGGTACTCCTCTGCCAGCTCGTCGCCGAGGCGGGGGTCGTTCGCCGGAAAGGGAAGGATCGGGCAGGTATCATGGGGCTCGACAAAGTTGTACAGCCGTCCAAGTGTGACATTCGCTCCCGTTGCCAATTGCGGCAGCCACAGTCGCGCTGCCTGCTCATTGCCAGAGAGGGTCGAGCCGCCCTTGAAGCCATGAACATAGCTGGGAGCATCGCTGGCAACCGGACGAATCTGCGCGTCCAGGCGGGGATCGTGCACCACGAAGACGTGCAGATTCGTAGTTCCCGCGTCGCGCGCGATGCGCTCGACGAAGTAGCGAATGATCGGAAAGCTCGTGCCCACCGACAAGGCACTGACGTCGATGATCACGTCCGTCACGTCCTCCAAGTGCTGCGGCCTCACGGCCTTGATGATGTTACGGCCGCCCACCGCCGCTCCGTCTGGGCCAAAAATCTCGACCTGTTCGACTAGCGACCCCATGAACGTAGAGCGAAGAGCGCCCATATTTGCTTCCGCCCGATCCAATTGATCTTGCGGCGGATCCGGTCGATTCTCCCGGATGAACAGTCCAACTACGTTCGCGTTAGCGTGGCTCAGCCGAGTGGCAACCGTCCGTGACCGAGGATCGAAACCGGCTCCCGCGACAAGGAGAGCCTTCCGACCTGGCTGTGCAAAGTAGTCGGCGACGAACCCGTCGGCCTCGTGGCCGCGATGTGCGACGCAGGGATCCCAGCGGCGTTCGTCGCCCATCTCAACTCCCCTCACGAAGGTACCGCACCAAATCTTCGACGCCACGTTCCAGGAAGCCACCGCGCCTGAGTGTCAACCCGTGGTGCAGCAGAAGTACCCCACCGAGCTCCACTAGGCACCATGAACGATTCTTGGTGCGGTGATTGGGTACCAGTGCGAACGCGTTGTAGGCGACACCAAACTGAAGAACGCGCGCCAAGTGTCGATATTTCCCAGGAATCGCGTCGAACTCCTCCTGTGGAATGCCGAAGGCGTTCGCGCCGCCACCCAGCGACGCGTTGCCTTCCAGGCTCTTGGCGAGGCACTCGGCGGCGATGCCGTCTGCGAGCCGACGGACGAGCTGAAATTGCGGAAAGGCCCACTCTCCCACCATCTGCTTCGCGCGTTTTCGCAGCAGCTTGTGTTGGTCAGTACTCGTAAGCGTTGCGGGTTTCCCCCGGACGAGCCGGGTTTCCAAGCGCGAAATGAGCTCGGCCGTAAGTTGGAGAAACTGCTCCGCATTTTCGGAGCTCGCGTCGCACAGAGTGTCGATGCCGAAAAAATAAGGTCGTTCGTACTTGTGCAACAAATGAATGCGTGCCCCGTCGGCGACCCCGGCATCGACGGTCAGCGGCCGACTGGGCTGGACATGTTCGGTGCCTTCTTCAAAAAGGCTTCGTTGCGGTATCCGTTTGGCGTAGCGCTCGAATAGTACGGCTAGAATCCCGAGCTGCAAATTCTCGTCGTTCTCTCCAGTATTGGCGAGATAGCCATCGACCAGCCCCTCAAGTCCAAGACGACGCTCGGCGGATACGCTGTACCGGCGCTGCAGAGCATCTGCGTGTCTACTGATCTGCTGGAGCTTGTTGACTGGAAGCGATTCCGACGTTGTTGAAAGCAGGTCGCCGAGGCTATGGAGGCCGCGACGGTTGAATACCTCCATCTGGCGCAGGTAACGTCCAGCCATATCCTTGGCCATTGTCCGGAAGGCGCGCCTCTGGCCGGCGCGGTTCTCTCCGCTTTGCATCCGGATGACGGTGATTTCGCGAGAGCGCTTGATTTCCCGAATGCCCCAGATTCAGCGGCATTCGCTGTGGCTCCCAAAAGTACGTCCTCCGGAGTGAGTGCGTCGAGCCGAGTCAGGATCCACCTTGAGACCTTGAGTTCACGGCGAACAAGCCAACGCCGAAGAGCAGCGAACTGGTCGGGGTGGAGGCTGTGCGCGTCGTCGAAAATGATGAGCGGGCGGAGTGATGGAACTTCCTCGTCATTGGTGATTCGGAACGCCTCGATAACGTCGAAGGGTCGGTAGGCGGTGGTGCCGTCTCGGTCGATGTCTTCGACCTCCGGCGGGATGAGGGCCGCCGAAATCCGGTAGATGGCGAGTTCCACTTCGCGGGCGCGCTGGAGCAGGTCGGGTGCAGCCTTGCCGCCGATTGCGGTGAGAGCGGCATCGGCATCGGCGCGCGGCATAATCTGGACCTGGTCGAGCGGTACGCCTGAGGCCTGAATGTTGCGAAGCCAAGCCAGTACGCTTCGGGCCTGCAGCAGCGTTATCATCAGGCGTGACTTGAACTCCTCCGGGTAAGGGAACTCCCAGAATTCCCGGTACTCTGCCTCAAGAGGAAGACGCGCGCCTACGAGCGTGGGTCGCTCGCTATCAATCGCCCGGCAGGTTCTGAGCACATCCATCAACGGTTTGCGATTGACTATGTTGCGATTGCGCAGCAGGGTCCTGAGGGTCCTGAACTGGAAGAGCCGGGCGAGAGTTGTCTTTCCGCTGCCTGGAGTGCCGATGATCATCGCCAGGCGGTCGTAGAGGCATCCGTCTTGTGCCGGTTGGCGAAAAAACGTCGCGAGCGGCTCCGGGGTAACCACGGCGAGAAACGCCTCATCGTCGCGGAGATATTCGGTCGCGCGCTTTTCGAAGGGGTTCGCCATGCTGGAAATCCTCTCAGACGTGGCGCTGGCGCCGGCGAAAAAGCGGCCGCATGGCTGGCGCGGGAAAACCGTTTCGGTCGCCGCCGTCGGTGTCAGCCCAAAGCAGGGCGATGGCGTTGTTTGGTGTGTTGTGTTCGAGGACAAGAGGAAGCGCACAGCCCCCATAGCCGAGACCAAGATGGTCGACGCCGCCGACATCAGTGTGCTTCGTGCGAATTATCGGATCGTAGTAGGCGCGGGTCAGTTGGAGGAAGTCGTCGTGGCGTCTGTCGGCCGTGTCAATCGGCAGGTCGGCCGGGAGCGTCATGCCGAAGGAATAGTGCATGGTGCCAGCCCAGCCCTGAGGGAAAGCGTCGACGCACTTCTCAAGACGCTCCTCAATGCCTTTGGCGGCAGCTGCTGAAAGCACATAGTGGTGGATGCAAAGCTCCCAGTCATCGTCGAATAGCTTGTCGGTACCGAGCGCAGCATTGGCTTGTTGCACCGAGTCTCTGAAGCGAAAGAGCTTGCCCTTCCAGGCGGACTTCGCTTCGTCGAAACGAAGAAATGAAGTGCCGGTGGCGGCGAAGTCGTCGATCAGATAGACGACGCGGAACTTTGCGCTTGGGTCTGCGAGGTCTCTGCGAAGATGACTGAGCATGTCGGTCCACTTCTCGGTGTCGACCTGGGTGCTCGGCACAAGCTGGTCGTTGACGAGCAAGCCGGAATTGGTGCGGCGGATGGTGTCTATGCGTGCGCCATCGCTCAGACTCATGAAGATGGTCTGGCGGCGCAGGCGCTCGGTGGCGGCCCGAGCATCTGCGTGGGCGAGGACGCGATAGGGGGGAATGTCGTATTGGGCCGCGACCGTGCGGACGAGACGGTCGTGAACGGTACGCGGGTAGAACTGCTCGACGAGCCGGTGCATCTCGTTGGGGCCGATGTAGACGAGAGTCCGGCGGACGAAGGCGTAGGCAGTTTCCCGGTCCGGTGGTTCGAACTGCTGGAGCCAAGTCGCGAGAGTTTCGACGAATCGCATGCCGGCTTGAAAGTCGCGGTAGCCGTCGTACTTGAGGCGCGCCATCAACTTCAGCCATTCGAATTCCTGGCGCGCACGGTCGTCAGTCCAGTGCATGAGCTGCCCGAGTACTCGGAACCCGAGATCCTGGTTCATTGCAGCGAGCGCGCGGCGAGGCGCAAGTGGCCATCGCGCACTTCCAACGCGGAGAGGTACTCAAGGGTGACCGTGGGGCCGCGCTGGCCCGGCTTGCCGAGATGCCAGCAGGTTGCGGGGTCGGCGGTGATCTCGTCGACGCCGAGAGCGAACGGCTCGCAGAGCAGCTCATGGTCATTGCCGGGCCAACGGCCGCGATCGCCGATGGAGAGCACGGGCTCGTCGCCGACGGTCTGGCGTAGCCGTCGAAGGACGTTCAACTTGGATACCCCGGGGGCGACGATGTCCACGGAGTGGCTGGAGCTCATGACGGTGACGTCGTGGAGGCCGGTCGTGAGAACCGCTTGGCGGGCGAGGTCGCAAAGCCGGCTCACGGGCACGACGCGGGTGGCCGTGAGTGTGATTTGAAACGGACGATGTTCCTGGCGCGCATATTCGGAGAGTCCCGGCTGGTGGAGCAGGGCGTCGGCGAGTGGTTGAAGGGTCGCGCGGACGTTCGGGGATCCATCGGGAACGCCGTCGTCATCGAGAGATGCGACCTCGGAGCCGTTGTAATAGCCAACGAGGACGAGAGGCCAGAGGGCGGGAGGCAGAGATTTCTGGAGGTCACGTCGGACCGACTTGCCGCGGCCAGTGGCGATCCCGATGCGGGCGCCCGCTTTGACCAAGCGGGCGAGTTCGGAGACAATTTCCGGAGTTGGGGGCTCACTCCGATAGCGTGCGTCGACCACGGTGCCGTCATAGTCGAGAACGATACCGGCGAAACGGGCGCCACGCAAACCAGCGAGAAAAGCCATGAGGGCGTTGCGCCAGTGGCGGAGCTTGCGAAGGTGGGCAAGGTGATCGGGTGCGACGCCTGCCTTCCGAGCTATGGCGGCGGCCTCCCGCGGCGTGAGGCCCCGGAGGCGCGCGACCCGCCGGGGCTGTGGGAGCCGCAGGTTGTAGAGCTCGCGACCGAATTGGGGTACGCCCGGGCGGCCGGGGTCGATACCTCGGGCACGCCCGGCCCATCCGGTGATCCTCAGTGCCGCGAGCAGCGAAGCGAGGGCCGCGGCGTTTGGACCGCCGTCGATCACGATCCGGGCTTGGGGAACGTCCGCGGGGATCAGGTCGAGCGTGCGCTCGGCCAGCCCGCGGTCTGCGCCGGTAACGAAGGCTAGCACCGCGCTCGTGGCGCCTCGCTTGGCGAGCCAGTGGTGACGGCCATGGGCGAAGTTGCGGTAGTCAGCGATCTGAAGGTGGCCGAGCGCGGCTTCCGTGAACTTCGACTCGAGATCGATCGCCCCAATCCGTGTAGCGGGACCATGAAGGACCAGGACGGTGGAGCGCGTCCAGAGGGGTACCGTAGCCGCCTCCCACGCGTCCGGAGCAGCAGCAGTATCCGGGAGAAGCGATCGCAGACAGGCGACGGCGTCGTGCCAGTCGGCATCCGAACCGAACTCCGCCGCGTAGGCTCGCGTGAGAAGCGTGATGAAGCCGAGCAGCGAGTTGGTGGCGAGGAAGCCGTCCTTGCCGGCCGGCGGCGGGTAGAGCAGCAGGTCGACGAACGCGTGCTTGCGGCAAAGATCGGTCAAGGGGCTGGCCTCGCGACCGCAAAGGACCCCGATCTGGCGCGGCTCGCGCTGGATCAGTGCTTTTGCCGCGGCCAGGATGTCGGCGTTGCTGCCCCCGGCGCTCAGTAACCAAGCGGAGGCGGACGGGTCGAGCGGCTCGTCGACGGCTTCGAGTGGCGTGGCGACAGCCGCCAAGTGGCCGGTATACCGTTGGTGCAGACCGGCCAGCGCGTGGGCGCTGGTGAGGGAGCCGCCCGAGCCGATGACGCGAAGTGGCGACACGCCGGCAGTACGGACGGCTTGGCGCAGGGGGTTCAGTTCGACCGTCGCCGCCCAATCGAACGTCTCGGCCAGCCTCGCTATCTCGCCCGCATACGGCTTGGCCATAGTCGTCCCCATGCTCCCTTCCGAACTCAGGCGGCCCAAGTAGTGGCCACGGACGATGTGGAAGTGCGGTCTTGCACTCGCACCCAAGCCGCATCAGGCGACGAAGTTACCTGGCGAGCATCGTGTTCAGGCGGGAGCATCCTGTCCAGATTGAAAGCTCTGAATGGAACGCTCTGGCGGCCGAGGGAAAGCACGGCCGGCCGGAGGTGGTGTCTGGACCGCACCATGGTTCTAACGCGACCGGCACATCGGTCCGGCTGGTTGTGACGAAGCCGCGCGTTCGTCGGCGGGCCGTCGCACGCGGTGAGTCCACGTATTGCGTGACACGCGGGGTACATCTGCGAGCTGCCGACGATCAGGGAGACGCTGTTGCTGGCGTCCCATCGCGAGGTTGAAGTGTACCACCCTTCAGGTTCGCGGACCGCGAGACTTGGCGCACCCGCCACTGGGCAAGCCGGCATTGATCGTGTGGCCACCCGAGACGGTCGGGGCACCGGTTTGCCGGGGCGCCCGGGCCGGAGGACGGCCGGGGTCAGGGCTTGGCGTCCGGCGCCGTTTTCCCGCCTTCGATTCCTCCCAGCCGTCTCACCTTCTCGACCAGGGTGGTCCGCTTCAGGCCCAGCCGGCGGGCCGCCTGCTGCCGGTTCCCGCCCGTGTCGTCCAACGCCCGCTGTATCAACTGACGCTCGATGGCGGCGATGTAGGCGGCCATGTCGAAGCCGTCTTCGGGATGGGCGAGCGACGCCGCCTGCTCCGACAGCGACGCCTGCTGCAGCTCTCGGGGCAGATCGCCGACGTCGATCCAGGTGCGGGTTCGGCTGAGGGTGAGCGCGCGCTCTATCGCGTTCTCGAGCTGGCGGATGTTCCCCGGCCACTCGTAGGCCATCATCCGGCGCAACGCGGCCTGGGTGACGGTCACCTCTCGGGACCGGCCCTGCTGGCGACTGAAGGCTTCGACGAAGTGCCGGACGAGCAGCGGGATGTCCTCGCGCCGTGCCCGGAGGGGCGGCAGGAAGATCGGGATGACGTTCAGCCGATAGTACAGGTCTTCCCGGAACTGGTTGTCGCGAACCAGCTGCAACAGGTCCGCGTTGGTGGCCGCGATGATCCGGACGTCGATCTTGATCGACCGGTTGTCTCCGATGCGTTCGAACTCTCGTTCCTGCAGCACCCGCAAGAGCTTGGCCTGCAGGGGACCGCTCATGGTGCCGACCTCGTCGAGAAAGAGCGTGCCCTCGTGCGCCGACTCCAATCGACCCTGTCGCGAGGCGACGGCGCCGGTGTAGGCGCCGCGCACGTGCCCGAAGAGCTCGGACTCGAGCAGGGTCTCGGGTACCGCGCTGCAATTCAGGGCGACGAAGCGACGGCTGCGCCGGGGGCTGTTGTGGTGAATCGCCTTGGCCGCCAGCTCCTTGCCGGTGCCGGTCTCCCCGGTGACGAGGACCGTACTGGGGCTCGCGGCCACGGTCTCCAACAGGTCGAACAGCTCGCGCATCCTGGAGCTTCGGCCCACCAGGCCCTCGAAACGGTAGCGTTCCTGGATCTGCGACCGAAGATAGGCGTTCTCGGACCGCAGGCGCCGTTGTTCGAGTGCCGATCGCATCACGTGCAGCAGTTGACCGAACTGGAACGGCTTGGTGATGAAGTCGGCCGCCCCGCGCTTGATCGCGGCTACCGCATCGGTGACGGTGCCGAACCCCGTCACGACGATGCAGACGATGTCGGGATACCGTTCGAGCGCGGCGTCCAGCACCGCGGTGCCGTCGATGCCGGGCAGGCGCAGATCGGTCAGCACGATGTCGAACGCGCACTCTGCCAACCGCTCGACCGCCGCCTCTCCGCTGTCGACGTCGACCACCCGGTAGCCTTCGTCGGCCAGCCGCTGGGCAGTGACCTCCCGCAACGAGGCCTCGTCTTCCACGAGCAGCAGATGGATCTCGCGTTCAGGCATGGGTGCCGGGCGTCCTCGTCGCGCCTCGCCGTCCGGTGCCTCGCCGGTCTCGGCCCGCCGCGGAGTCTCGCCCCCGGCCCCTGGTGGGCCCGGGCGGTCCGACCGCGACGCACTGCGCCGGCCGACGCGCCGTGGGCGAGGTGCAGCTAATGGCGGAGTCATCAGTTGCCGATACCATCCTTGAGCCCGCCGGGGAGCGCGGAAGAGACAGGGAGACCCGGGTGGGCGAAACGCGAGCGTCTGTCATGATTGCTGATAGGAAAACCCTCTCGATCGCGAAGGCGTGCGAGCTGGTGGGCGTCAGCCGCCGCACGATCTACAACTGGATCGCCGGCGGCAAGGTCGAGTACGTGCGGACGGCCGGCGGGTCGGTGCGAATCTTCGTCGATACGCTGTGGCGCGATCCCGGTACCGACGACACCCGGCAGGGTACGGCGCATACCGATTGACACCCGATCCGTCATTGTGCATCGCGTGATTCCGTTTCCATGGACACCACGGATACTTTCCAGATGGACCAGCCGACCGATCTCGGCGCCCTCTTCCATCGGTTGAACAATCAACTCGGCATCATTCTCGCAAACGCCGAGCTCCTCGATGCGCAGGTCGAGGACGACACGAGCCGCGCGCGCGCCTCGCAAATCGTGACGAGCGTCGTCGAGGCCATCAGCACCGCCCGCTACATCCAGGAGCGCTGCCGCAATTAGTCGACTGGCCGGGTCCCTCCCCGGGACCGCGTGCCGACGACCTCCCGCCCCGGCATTCCCCCCTCGCCTTCGGGATCGACCTCGGACCTCCATTTCGTCAACATAATGACGAACCGGATGCCGAATGTCAATTTAATGACGTATTGGCGGGTTCTGACCGTTTTCTCGGAGCCGTGGCGAAGAGTGTGTGTAGACTATTTAACTCGTTATTTGACAACAGTTTATGTGAACAAAAGATATGCGTTAGTCCTGTCGACGGTCCACTCCAAGAGCATGGCATGGGCCTTGCTTTATATGGCATTGCATAGCGACGGTCTTTCGTGGCCCCGCGGCCATGCCGGACCGAATGTCTCGGAGGCGACCATCATGAGAGCGCAAGTATCCGACGGCAAGGACCAGGACCGCATCACCGCAGGCGTGCCGTTCGTGGAGGCGATGGCCCGGCGCATGGCCGCGTCCATGCCGCATTCGATCGACCTCGGTGACCTGGTGCAGGACGGCATGATCGGACTGATCGATGCGGCGCACCGGTTCGACGAGGGGCGCGGCATCAAGTTCGAGACCTTCGCCGAGCGGCGCGTCCGCGGGGCGATGATCGACGCCATGCGCCGCGATGCCTGGCCTCGCGGCGTTCGCAAGGTCCGGCGGGAGCTCGAGGCGGCCCGCGAGAAGCTGCGTCACGAGCTCGGTAGCGAGCCGTCTATGGCAGAACTCGCGAAACACATGGGATCGGACGAAGCGCGCCTGAGCCGCACGATCGTCCGCATCAGGGCGATCGAATCGACATCGCCCCTCGCCTCCAGCGACACCGTGCACAACGCGAATCTGCCGCCGGTCATGATGCCGGCGGAGCTGCCGGGGCCCGACCGGGTCTGCGAGCAGGACGACGTCGCCAACCGGATTCGAAAGGCCATCAAGGCGTTGCCGGTGCGCGAACGCAAGGTCATCGGAATGTACTACTACGGTGACGTGACGATGAAGGAGATAGGCAGCGAGATCGGGGTCAACGAATCCCGGGTCTCCCAGCTGCATGCGCGCGCCGTGCAGCGCCTGCGCAAGGAGCTCGGTCCCGACCTGAACCCCGGGGCGATGGCCGCGCCGACGACCCCTGGTGCGAGAACGGTGGTCCGCCGACGCCTGAACATGGCCAAGGCCCGCATGCCGGCGGCGGCTCGCAGGACGAGCGCCGCATGACCCGCGGCGGCGGCGGGCTATCCCATCACATCGTGCGCCTCTCGGAGCAGATCGTGGAGTCGAAACGGCTTGGCCAGCCACCGGCATTCGGTTTCCACCAGGAAACGATCCGCATCGGGGCCGGCCACGTCCCCGGTGACGAAGATCGTGCGGCGGGCGAGTGACGGGTTCGTCGTGCACAACTGTCGGTAGAACTCGCGTCCGTCCAGTCGCGGCATCCTCAGGTCGCAGATGACGAGGTCGAAAGGCTGGTCCTCGACCCGTTGCAGCGCTTCTTCTCCGTCGGCGGCGCGCTCCACCCGGTAGCCGGCGTCGACCAGCGAAGCGGCCACCGCGGCTGCAAGGGCCGACTCGTCTTCCACGAGCAGGACGCGGGTGCCGGCTTTCGGGGCCGGCGGGTGCACCGTGGCCTTCGGCGCGGGGCGCCAGACGCCCGCGCCGGCGGGAAACGATACGAAGAAGGAAGCACCGGCGCCGGGACTCGAATCGGCGCGAATCTGTCCTCCGTGCTCCTGAACGATGGCGTAGGCCACGGTCAGCCCGAGCCCGGTCCCCTTGCCGATCGCCTTGGTGGTGAAGAAGGGATCGAAGATCCGGGTCCGGACGTCGTCCGGGATGCCGGGGCCGTCGTCGTTGACCTCCAGGGTGACCATGCCCCGGGCCTCGTCGTACCAGCTCCGGGTGACGAGCGAGCCCCGGCCGTTCGCGGCCAGCATCGCCTGCTCGGCGTTGATGATCAGGTTCAGCAGCACCTGCTTCACCTGTTGGGGGTCCGTGAAGATGTTGGGCAGCCCGCTGGCGAGGGCATCGAGGGTCGTGATGTTCGACACGCGCTGCTCGTAGGCGCGCAAGGCCAGCGTGTCGCGCACGATGTCGTTCATGTCGACGAGACCCCGGGTGGTATTGCGCTTCCGGGCGAATGTCAGCAGGTTTCGCACGATCCTGCCGGCCCGTTCGGCCTCGCCGAGAATCGTCTCGACCCCGCGTTTCGTCTCCGGCTCGACGGGGCGCGCCGCCAATCGTTCCGCACACGCCCGAATGGTCGCCAGGGGATTGTTCAGCTCGTGGGCCACGCCGGAAATCGTCTGACCCAGGGCCGCCATCTTTTCCGACTGCACCAGCTCGTGGCCCGTGTCGAGCCCCTGCGCATCGAGCTTCCGCCGCTCGCTGACGTCGCGTACGAGGGCATCGAGGCGCGGCGGACCGTGTTCGTCCGCGGCATGCAGGGTGGCCGTGACTTCGACCCACATCGAACTGTCGTCCGCCCGCCGGAGGCGGATCACGTAGTTGCTGACCGCGCCGTCGCGACGCAACCGCGTGATGAAGTCGGTGCGAGCCCGTTCATCGACGAACCGGTCCGTTGCGAACGGGCGCACCCGGCCGTCCGGTTCGTCCGGGTCCAACCCGAACATGAGCTTCAGGTGCGGGTTGGCGCTCAGCGTCTCGACGGTCGAGGCGTCGAGAGTGCCTACGTAGATTCCTTCGGGGATGGATTCGTACAGACTGGCGAGCAGTTCCGCCGGTGGCCGGGGGGGGCGGCTCGGACCCATGCGGAAGCAAGGCGGGCGAGCGATGCCCGGGTACGTCTCACGCGGACCGCGAGCGTACCCGGACAGGCCCGGTGTCAGTTGCCACGCGGCGCGGTTGGCGTCGGTGTGGCGTAGGCGGACTGTGAAGCGTACTTGTTCATCACCGCGCCCTGGATATCCGAAGGCGCTGCCCCGAGAGCATGCATCTGCATCGCGTCACGCGCGACAGCCAGACAATGCGATCAGGTCATGCCGTGGGTGTCCCACTCCGTCACGGCGCCGTTCGGTGCGCGCGACTCGACGAAGCAGTCCACGTTCGATTGATGGCCGTCAGTCATGCCACAACCGCAATAGCAGGGCACGTACTCCAGGACATCCGGGTTCCGGGCCGCGAACACGTAGGCTTGGCTCATCTGGTCGGCCGGACCCGCCGTCTGCTGAACATACGGCAGGGGGGGCATGGGCAGTCCAGCGAGCTCTTCGCTCGTGAACGACGCGGTGGACGATGCCGCTGCGCCGGTGCTCGGGGCCGCCGGGGCGGCTGACGTTGGAGACGCAGGCGATGACGCTGCGCTCGCCTGATCGAGCCCGGCCGGTACCGTCCGGTCGGCCCGCGACATCAGGAAAGCCGCGGTACCCGCAATCGCGACGACACCGACAGCGATCAGCGCCCATCGCCCACCGTTCGAGCGCGCTTCGACGGCGGGCGCAGGGGGGGGCTGCTTGCGACGTTGCTTTGAAGCCATGGGTGCATTCTATCAGAACCCGACCGCGCGACCCTGCGGGTCGCGTTGGGAGTTTCGCTGGCGCGAAACTCCTGCGCGCAAGCCCCGCTGGCAAGACCTTGCGGGTCGCGTTGGGAGTTTCGCTGGCGCGAAACTCCTGCGCGCAAGCCCCGCTGGCAAGACCTTGCGGGTCGCGTTGGGAGTTCGTTGGCGCGAAACTCCTGCGCGCAAGGCCCGCTGGTGCGAAACTGCTACGGCGCAGACTGCGGGGGTGCGGGGCCGAGGGCGAAGGTCATCCGGCCGTCGAGGGCGGCCTTGCCGCCTGCCGTCGCCACGCCGTGCAGCTGCCCCATGCGGCTGCGCAGGCGCTTCACGTTGACCTCGATATGGAGGACGTCGCCGGGATGGGCCGGCTCGCGATAGCGCACCCGCTCGATGCCCACGATGTAGATCAGCTTCTCGCGATTCTCCGGTTTCGAGAGAATCAGAATCGCTCCGACCTGGGCGACCGCTTCGGTCAGGATGGTCGGCGGCAGCACCGGACGTTCACCGGGCCGGCGGGCCAGGTACCGTTCGTTGAGGGAGACGTTCTTGACCCCGACGATGCGCTTGTCGATCTCGAACTCGGTGATCCGGTCGACGAGAAGGAACGGGTAGCGGTGGGGGAGGATCCGCTCGATCGCCGTGTAGTCGAGCGGGAGGCTCAACGGCTCCATGGGCCGGTCACCGGCCGGTGACCGGGCCGGCGCCCTCCGTGTCGTGCGTTCCGGTGGCGGCGGCGGGCAGAGCTTCGGCCGTCTGCGTGTCGGAAGGCAGCAGGGGAGCCAACTGTGCCGCCACGATGGAGGCGGTCGCCTGAACGGCGTCGCTCGATTCCCAACCATCGCGCAGCTCGGCCGAAAGCACGCCGATGCAGCGGTTCGCCACCATCAGCGGCGCGGCCAGGGCGCCGGCGCCAGCGTCGCTGGACTCGACGACCTGAATGCGGTTGGTGGTGAACGCGGCCGACGTCGGGTTGTCCCCGGTTCGTGGAATCGAGCCGATGCGCTCCAGAGTTCCGGCCGCGTATCCATGCCCCAGCGCGGGCTGCAACACTCGAGCCTTCTCGTTGCTCACCCAGATGATGATGCCGCTCGCGTTCATCAGCGCCGCGGTTCGCGCCAACAGATCGGGGATCTGATCCCGATCCGTCAGATTGCCGAAGCCGGTGCACAACGCGGCCGTGGCGGCGAGATCCGGCCGGGGTTTCTCGCCGGGCGATTCGTCAACCGCCCCGGCGTCGCCGGCCGCCGGCGTCGTGCTCCCGGCCGTGTCCACCGCTTCCACGCTGTCGGGCGGGGGCAGGTCGAACTCGTCGTCCGACGACTCGCTGTCCAGCGACAGCAGCGACAGTCCCGTGGATTCGGGAACGTGGTACTCGTCGGCGTCCGCAGACGGGTCGGTTTCCGAGGAGGCGTGCAGGGGCGCGAGCACCAGCATGGACAGGATGATGACGACCGCGGCCGTCCACATCATCCTCGCCTGCGTCGACCTCGCAGCTCTCATCACGTCGACCCACGTCGTGCGCTCGGCCTGCAGGGCCGCTTGGACATGCGCGGTGGCGAGATCGACCGCCTCGAAGCCCTCGGTGAAGATCAGGTCCGAGGCGGCCAGCGGTTGATCCGAACCGGTGTATTCGCGGGCGCGTTGGTCCACGTCTCCGATGTCGCCGGCCACCGCGACCGCGGCGTCGAGCGCATCGAGCGTGCCCGGGCTCGCGAATTGCTTGAGATTGTCGAGGCTGCCGAGAACCGCCTCGAGGTGAGCGGTGGCCTGGGATGTCCAGTACTCCCGGTCCTGTCCGTCCGCCACGTAGCCCTGCTGGGCGACTCGCAACTCGGCGAGCGTGAGCGTGAGCGTCCAGCCGAGGTCGGTGAAGACCCGCTCCCTGCCCTGCTCGTCGGCGAGCGTGGCGTTCGAGAGCCGAATCTGATTCCCCGCGAAGCCCGATGTCGCGAGTGCTACCATGACGACGACGGTACGAACCCAGCGGCTGCCCATATTGGGCAGCTACTATACCACCGTTGGTTCGAGTATCGTCGGCCGTTCTGCCGCCCCGATGCGGCGGCCGGCGCTTCGCGCGACCGGCCCGGCCAGCGAGGAGAGACCTCGTGACGGTGCGATCTCCGCTGGCGTTCATCATCAACCCGGTCGCGGGTTCGGCGTCCCGCGGCGGAAGAATTCACGGGCTGGTCGAGATGGCCCGGCAACGCTGCGCCGCCGCCGGCGTCGACAGCGAGGTGACGTTCACGGAGCGGCCCGGTCACGGTCGCGAGCTCGCGGCGGACCTCGCGGGCCGGGGGTTCTCTCCGATCGTCGCGTGGGGAGGGGACGGCACCGTCAACGAAGTGGCCTCGGCCCTCATGCACCGGGACGCGGCGCTCGGCATCGTGCCGGCGGGGTCCGGCAACGGACTGGCGCGAGAGCTTGGCATCGGCCTCCGACCCGAGCAGGCGCTCGCCGCGGCGGTGCACGGCCGTGACCGGATCATCGACGTGGGCGAGCTGGCCGGCCGCCCGTTCGTGAACCTCGCGGGCGTGGGGCTGCCGGTGTCTGTGGCCGATCTGTTCAACCGTCTGGCCGGCCGGGGACTGCCCCGCTACGTACAGGCGACGGCGCGGCAGCTGCTCCGGTACCGGAGTCGGCGATACACCCTCGCGACCGGGGGACGCAGCGTCGAGCAGCCGGCCCTCTTCGTCGAGGTGGCGAACGGCCGGCAATATGGCAACGGGGCGATCATCGCGCCGCGCGCCCGCCTCGACGACGGCCTGCTCGAGCTGGTGTCGGTGGGCCCGATCGGTCCCGCGCGAGCCCTGTGGGGCCTGTGGCGGCTGTTCAACGGCACCATCGACCGCCACCCCTACGTGCACTGCTCGCAGGTCGGCGGAGTGACGATCTCCGCCGACGAACCGCTCCGGTTTCACGTCGACGGAGAAGTCGTGCAGGGTGGGCGGTCGCTGTCCGCCTCGATCCATCCGCGGGCCCTGCGGGTCAGGGTTCCGGCGCCCGCCGGCGACTGAGCCGCCGTCTCGCGAAGACCCGCTACCAGTCCCAGCGGTTCGAGGCCTCGTCCCAGAGCGCGTAGCACTCCTGCGCGACGCCGGAATCGAAGAACGCCATCGGCAGCGTGTACATCGAGCCCATCATCTCGACCGGCTCTCCGTCGCGATACCAGGACGAGGTGACGTGACCCTCGAGCGGCCGCTCGTCGCTCGAGACCAGCTCGGTCGACTCGATGCGTACCCGCCACGAGGCGATGCCGTCCTCGCCGTCCGGGCCCATGAACGTCATCTCGTTGCCGTCATGTTCGAAGTCGGTCACGGCCTCGAGCGCCGCGATCTGCTCGCCGAACGAGCTGACGAGGTTGACCTCGCCCGGTTGCACGGCGCACGCCGCCAGCAACGGGACCACGACCAGCAGCACGCTCCGGAAACGTTCAGTCACGGCTCTGTCCCTTCGCGACCCCGCCACCCGCGCCGGCGCCCGCTCGGCGCCACCGGCTTCAGGAGCCGGCATCGGCGGTTCGAGCGTCCGAGCGAGGACGCAGAATGGCATAGGTCGGCAACCCGATGCCCTCGAGATGCTTCAGCACGTCCCGGGCCGGAGAGGCATCGAGATCCTCCGCCTGGAACTTCACCTTCACGTACCCCTCGAGCCCGGCCTCGACCGCCGGCGACTTGAGGGTGGTGCGGTCCATCGTCAGGCAGTTCTTGCACCACGTGGCCCACATGTCGACGAGGACCAGCTTGTTCTCTGCCTTCGCCGCCGCCAGGCCCTGGCCGAGCGAGGCATGCCAGCCTTCGTCCAGCAGCTCCTGGACGCTGCTGGCGACCTCCTCGGGGTCGACCCAGCGCTGCGCGAACAATCCGTACCCCAGGTAGCCGTAGTACAGCGCGGTGCCGAGAATGAACACGCCGAAGGCGTGCTTGACGTGGACCATCCAGGCGCCCGGTTTCGGCATCCACGAGAGTCCGGCGCCTGCGAGCGGCCACGGCAGGGCCATCCCGATTCCCAGGACGAACGGGAGCGCGAGCGCCACCGTCGTGCCGGTTCCGTACAGATTGCTCGAGAATACGATGACCTGGATGACTACCGGCGCCACGCACGCACCCGCCAGCAGGGCGGCGACCGCACCCATGCCGAACGCGACGACGAACGATCCGCCCTGGTTGCTCCCCCCCGTGAACCGGGACTGCAGCCGTGAGAAATCGATGGCGAGGACGTCGAACATCGCGAGCCCGAGGACGACGAACAGCGCCGCGATCCCGACGTTGAACCAGGGGGAGGAGTTGATGGTCCCGAACGAGCCCGCCGTCAGGATGACCACGAGCCCGAGAATGCCGTAGACGAGGGCCATCGCCGCCCCGTAGGCCCCGCCGAGCGCGAAGCCCCGGGTTCGCGAGCCGGCCTTGGCGCCGGCCCCGATGATGGCCAGGTTGATGGGAATCATCGGCAGCACGCAGGGGGTCAGGTTCAGGGCGAGGCCGCCGACGAGAATCAGGATCACGATCGCCAGCGGGCCGCGGCCCTCGAACCAGCCGCGTTCGCCCTCGCCCGACTCGGCCGCCTCCATGAAGCCGAGAAACGCCTCGGTGCCCAGATACCCGCCGGTGCTGCCGAGCACCTCGAAGCCCTCGAGCGCGGCCATCACCGACAGATCGTCGAGCACCGGCGCGCTCGGCGCCGCCGGCGTCGGGACGCTCCCGCCGGGGTCGGCCATCGTCAGGTCCGCGAACAGGTTCGGCTGCACCGTCGCCAGCGCCTGACCGTCGGGCGCCACCGTCACGTCGAACTGGATGGGGGCGTTGGTCGGATTGAAGCACATCCGGTCGTTGCAGGCCTGATAGCGCAGCGTGCCGGGGACGGCATAGGCGCCGGGAGCCAGGGAGGCGTCGACGCGCAACGCCGCCCCGATCGTGAATTCCTCCTCGAACACCGCGAGCGGCTCTTCCACGCCGACCTGCTCGAGCAGGATCGCCTCCGGGAAGGCCACCCCTTCGAGGGTGAACCCGTCGGGCGGTTCGAGCCTCAACACCGTCGGGATCAGGAGATCGTCGAGCGGCGTGTTGGAGTTGACGTGATACCCGGGGTCGAGGGTGATCTCGAGACCCACCCGGGCGGTCGTGTCCGCATGGACCGCGTCGGTCTCGCCGACCGGGTGGATCGCCACGTCGGGCGGCTGGGCCAGACCGGACGTCGCCAACCCGGAGAGAATCAGCGTCCAGACCGTCCGCGTCAATCCGCGGATCGGGGTTGTCGAGCTCAAGGTTGCCTCCAGTTGCGCCCAGGGCGCGCCGTCATCATATCGCTTCGACGTCGCCTCGGCCCGTCCCGGTTCCCGCCTGCGCGAGCCCGCGCCGGGACCGAGAATCCCGCGCGACCTACGGTCGCGTTGGAAGTTTCGCTGGCGCGAAACTTCTACGGCGCAAGCACCTGGCGCGACCTACGGTCGCGTTGGAAGTTTCGCTGGCGCGGAACTTCTACGGCGCAAGCTCCTAACGGTCGATGTCGGCCAGCGCCATGCGGTCGCGGTTCACCGACACGCGGCGCACGCGCCCCCGCGCCGGCAGCCGCCGCTCGGTCACCCGCTCGATCACGGGAACCACCACCGATTCCTCCTCGCCCGACCGATACTGCAGGGTCACGGTGACGGGGAGCTCGAAGAGCCTTTCGCTCAACTGCTCGAACCGGATCAGGACTTCTTCCCCGTTGCCGGTCCTCTCGGTCCGGGACGAGAACCGCACGTTCGGCAGGGCGGCCTCGTGGATCCAGCGGTCGAAGAACCGGTTCAGCGATCGTCCCGCCTCGATCTCGAACGCCAGCTGCAGCCCATCGGTGCCCGCCTTGCGGAACCGCCACTCGTGGTAGAACCGGCGCAGTCCCGCGAAGAACGCGTCGTCTCCCACCAGCCGGCGCAGCATGTGCAGCACCATGGCGGCCTTGTTGTAGACCAGGGCCCGGAAGACGCGGGGCTCGCGTTCCAGATGTCCGAGGCGGTACCCGAGATAGATCGGTCCCTCGTCGGAGTGCCGCATCGCCCAGCTCCGCATCCGCTCGACGATGTCCTCGAAGACCTCCGCCCCTTCGTCGTGCTCCGCGTAGAGTGCGGCGAAATACTGCGCCAGCCCCTCGCTCAGCCACTGCTCGTGGTAGTTCTTCCAGCCGACCGCCTGTCCCCACCACTGATGCGCAATCTCGTGGGCCAGAAAGAAGGACGGATAGCGGCTGAAGCTCACCGGATCGGTCTGCCAGGTAATCATGATGCCCGGTTGTCGGGGCAGCTCGTGGTTGAGCATGGCGAAGTACGCGGGGCTGTGCCCGCCGGGGAGGCGGCTGTCGGTGAGCGCCACGGTCATCGACGGATAGGGGATGTCTCCGACGATCGACGCGTAGAACGAAGCGATGTCCGCGGCACGGTCGGCGGTATCGTCGATATCGTCCGTGCTTCGCGGCGTACCGTAGGCGTTTACCGCGAGAGTGCCGTAGAACACGCCATGGCCGGTCCGCGCGGACGGGGGGGGAGACGCGGGGGCGTCGAGCCGGATCTGCCGAACCGGCGAAGAGTGATCGTCGAACCGGGAGATCACCGCCGACAGATAACGGGCCGGCTGGAGCGCCGCGAACGAGAACTCACGGGGTTCCCGGCCGGAGGCCCCGGCCACCGGGGGGTTGGTGCTGGCCGGAGCTCCGCTTGCGACGACGCCCCACCCGGGCGGAACCGACAGATTGATCGTCGCCGTGGCGTAGTCGGTGACCAGCGCCTGCGGATACCAGTAGCTGCGGTTGCTGTAGACGTAGCGGGGCTCTCCGAGGCCGCGCAACGGCTCGGCTTCAAAGTCGAAGCGCTGCCTCCCGATCCAGTTCTCGTCGAGCTCCTGCGCAGCGAGGTCGCCTTCGTACGTCACCGTCACCGTGAACTCGGCGCCGCCCGAAACCTCCGAGGGCAGGTTTATCACGAGGTTGTTCTGTCCGTTCATCCGGAAGAAGAGCAGGGGGCCGAACTCGTTTGACGTGACCGATCGGACCTCGAGATCGTCGGCCAGGCGCAGGCTGAACGAGGTGATCGGAAACCCCTTCACCCGCGCCGCGAGGTGGGTGGTGCCGACGATGCGGCACCCGATGAGCTCGCGAGCGGCGTCGGGGTTCCGCTGGGTATAGCCCAGGGGCTCGAACGAGGCCGTGATCTCGTAGTTCAGGATGTCGAGCGACACCGAGTCGTCGTCCCCGAAGTAGCGTCCCCGCGTCGCCCGCTTCCGGGCCGACGGGTACAGCGAGATGATCCGGTTCGTCTCCCGCTCGAACAGCGTGATGTCCTCCGGCTGCCGGACCGACTGTGTATAGGTCAGCGTGCCGTGCCGCTCGGTTTGTATCTCGGCGAGAAAATCACCGCGCCCCGGCGGGAGCGACCAGACCCGGTCGCTGATGTCCGACAGGTCCAGAGTGAACGAGAACGGAACGAAGTCGTCGAACACCTCCTGGGCGTCGCGGAGGGTGCCCTCGTCGACCCGTCGCGCCGTCAGTGCGCCGGTCGAGACCCGGGTCCGGAACGCGCCCGGGTGCAGCCGGACGAATGCCGTCTCGAACTCCGCTTCCAGCCTGTCGTTCCCGCTGAATATCTCCACCTGTCCGCGTTCCGCCTCCGGCTGCGGCGTGAAGTGCATGATGCCGTCGCCGAGGAGCACGAGACCGGTGACCCCGTCATCGGTCTCCGCCACGAACGCGGATCCCTCGGTCAGCGTCAACGTCAGGTCTTCGCCCGTGACGACGAGGTTGCGGGCGGTGTACTGGGTCGTGGGGGTGAGACGCAGATGGCGCAGACCCTCGATCGAGTCGACCGCGTCCTGATCGACGATGCGCCACGCGGTACCCGCCTCTTCGCGGACCACGTCGAGCTGCCAGGTCTCGAGACGGCCGCGGGGGCCGGATTCGAAGAACAGCTCGACCGTCACCCGATAGCCGGCGCCGTCGACCGCTTCGTCGAGCGGCGCCTGGAAACGGGGCGTCAGCGTGACCCGGTCCACGCCCGACCGCACCTGCGCGTCGGCGAACCGCGCGGCCGCGTCGCGGTCCGCCCCCGGCGACACCAGGGCCAGATAGGCGCCCGGATCGCCGGCGAGCATCGCCGCCTCCAGCTCCGCGAGCAGCGCGTCGTAGTCTCCCGTCGCCACCGCGCCGCCGTCGGGCGGCTGGGCGGCGCCCGGATACGAGAGCAGGAACAGAAGCCCTACCGCGCCGAGCAATCGACACAAGTTCATGGCTGGCTCACCCCACGTCCCATCTTAGTCCGAATCGCACCGGGGCCGGGCGGGGGCTCGGCGCCGCGATCACGGTGATATCCTCCCGGGCATGGCGATTCGTACCGAGCTCACCCTGCGGCTGGACAACACACCCGGCGCGCTGGCGCGGCTGTGCCGGGCGCTGCGTGACGAGAAGGTCAATATCCTCGCCCTGAGCCTCGACGCATCCGGCGTCCTGCACGTCGTCCCCGAGAATCCGCTCCACGCGGCGGGGCTGCTGCGCGGCCGCGACTATGCCGTCGAGCAGCGGGAGGTGCTGTACGTCACGGTGCCCAACGGTCCCGGCGCGCTGGCCTCGGCCGCCCGCCTGTTGAGTGCGGCCGGCGTGAACATCGACTACGCCTTCGCGTCGGCCCTCACCGACCACGACATGACGGCGGTCGTGGTCGCCGTCGCCGACGCCCAGCGCGCCGCGTCGGCGGCGGGCATGTGACCCGCCGGGCAGCGGCGGCGCCCGGCCCGCGCCGGCCGACAGCGGTTGAGAGATGCGCCTCTACATAGAGACGATGGACGCCGTGCTCGTCGACTACGACCCGGACGGACGGGTCGAGCTGGACGGCGAGGGCTGGTCGTCCCCCACGCTGCAGGAACGCCGGGCGATTCTGCATGCCGCGCAGATGCAGATCGAGCAGCTGCAGGACCTCGTGCTGGCCCTCGACGGCGAGACCGACGACTGATCGAGCAGGGCGATCATCCGGGACCAGCACCCCGAGCGCCTGCCGGCAGGCTGCCGCCAATGCCGGTTGTTCGCGGTGTTGGTGGACAGGACGAGATCGACGAGGGCCAGCGGAAGACGAGGGGTTCAGGTGACCAGCGCATGGGTACGCGGCGGCGTGCTTCGCTCCCCCGGCGGTACGGTGCGGACGGTGCTGCCGCGGCCGCCGTTGCAGATTCTCGTCATCCGGGTGGCGCTCGTCCTGGCCGTCCTCGGTCTGACCGGCGCCCGGACCGGGGCCGCGGAGTCGTGGACGGTGGCTTCGGGCGAGGTGCAGGTCCGCTGCCGCCTCACGGTCGGCGGCAGCTTCGATGCGGTCACGCCGGACATTTCCGGGTCCCTTCAGCAAACCGCGCCGGACGCCGCGTCCTATACGGGCGAGCTTCGGGTGAATCTCGCGACGCTCGACACCGGCATCGGATTGCGTAACGACCATCTCCGGGCGACGTATCTCGAAACAGAACGCGGCCCCGATTTCGGGCAGGCCGTGCTCTCCGGCATCGAGCTGGACGCGGCGCTGCCGGGCGGGGCCGGCCGCCGCGAGACGACGTTCTCCGGTATGTTGTCGCTGCACGGGGTCGAGCGCGCGGTCGAGGGCGAGGTGGAGCTCCGCCGGCGGGACGGGCGGATGCAGGTGGAGGCGGCGTTCTCGTTGGGCCTCGAGGCGTTCGACATCCCGCCCCCGCGCTACCTGGGTATCGGCGTTCGCGATGCCATCCGGGTTACGGTCAGGTTCGAGGCGGCGGGCGGTGAAACGCTCTCCGACGGCGCCCGATGAGGGGAACGGGAACGCCCCGCGGGGCCGCGGCCGTCGTCCTGGCGGCGGCGTGGTTCCTGGCCGGTTGGACAGCCGGTCCGGCGTCCGCCGAGCCGACGTTTCTCTCGAAGCAGTACCCGCGGTGCACCGCCTGCCACTACTCGGCGGCGGGCGGCGGACTTCTGACGCCGTACGGACGCTCGCTCTCGCGGGAGGAGATCTCGACGTTCGGCCGGCAGGGGGCGGGCGGAGGGCCGGCCGCCGGAGCACCCGCGGGCGAGGAAGGTTTTCTCTTCGGCGCGCTGGGGAGCGAGAGCCCGCTGCAGCTCGGACTCGACGTCAGGCCCTCGCACCTGAACGTCGACGTGCCCGGCCGCGCCATCGACGACCGCAACTTCCTCATGAACCTCGATCTCCAGGCCGCGTGGCGGCGGGACCGGTGGACGGCCTACGGTGCCGTCGGACGCGCGCCCGGCAGCAGCGCCGGCGGCGGCGAGCCGATCTCCTACGAGCACTGGGTCGCGTATCAGGCCACCGAGGGGGTGAGCGTGCGGGGCGGACGCTTCCTCCCCGCGTACGGGGTCCGATTCGCCGACCACACGTCGTTCACGCGCGAGCGGCTGGACCTCGCGCAGGACGACCAGGTCTACGGGGTCGAGGTGGCCGTGTCGACCGACCGCGCGCTCCTGCAGGTGTCGGTCGGCCCGGGCCGCGCCGAGTCTCTCATCGACGACGACGGGCGGCGGGCCTTCGCGTCGAGCGGCCGGTTTCAGTTCGATCTGGGTCCGCGGATGGTCCTCGCGGCATCCGTGTTGTACCGCGGCGAAGCGGACACCGCTCCCCGGAGCACGGATACCGGATTCTCCCTCGGGTACGCCCCGTCGTCTTGGCTGACGACGTGGACCCACGCCGACGTCCGGTTCCAGAAGCTGAGCACCAGCGGCCGTTCCTACATCTTCGCCAACCAGACGTCGGTCGAGGCGTTCCGCGGCGTCTGGCTCCGGGTCTCCCCGCAGTTGCGCTGGACCGACACGGACCCGCGGGGCGAGATCCGCCGCATGGTGTACGGCCTGGACTTCTACCCGCGGACCCACTGGCACGTCAACCTGTCCTACTACCGCGACCGCCTGCAGTTCAGCGGCCGGGGCACGCGGACGCTGCTGGCGCAGTTGCACATCTACTTGTAGGATGATTCAGCCCGTGCGGGCGCTCGTTCGCGAGGGAGCTCGTGGACCCCACCGGACACCGGACGCGATCGAACAGGCTGTTGCCATGAAGACACTGGTTCGTTCCTTGCTTCTTCTTCTCGTTGTGGGAGGCGTCGCGGGAGGCGCCGCCTGCAGCAGCGATTCCCCAACCGCTCCGACGACCCCGACAACCCCGACAACCCCGACAACCCCGACGACGGACGAGTTGATGCCGACCCTCTCGAGCATCCAGAGCCTCGTGTTCACCCCCAGGTGCGTCGCGCACCATGGCCCGGACCGAGCCGAGGCGGGTCTCGACCTGTCGGTGGGTCGGCCCTTCGCCGCCCTCGTCAACGTGCCCAGCACCCAGGTGGCGCTCGACCTGGTGACGCCGAACGACGCAGAGAACAGCTATCTGATCCACAAGCTCGACGGCCGTGCGGGCATCGTGGGCGATCGCATGCCCGACGCTCCGTTCCTCACCGCCGCGGAGACCGACGTCATCAAGGCGTGGATCAACGCCGGGGCGGCGAACAACTGACCGGACGCCCGGCGCTGGTCCACGGTTTCACACCGTCCGCGGCCACTCTCCTGCCCCGTTTGGACGGGGCGGTCTCCGGCGAATCGTAGATGGTCGCGGTGGCGCTGGTCGCCGGTTGGGTCCCGGGCCGCCGCGCGATGCGCGTCAACCCGATGGACGCCCTCCGTGTCGAGTGACGCTATCCGTCGTCTTCTTCCGGATCGCTCGCCGGGGGGTTCGGCTCGACGTCGAACGCCAGCTTGTCGCCGGCCAGACCGATTTGCACCGTCCCCCCGTGCTCCAGGCGGCCGAACAGAATCTCGTCGGTCAGCGGGTTGCGCACCTCGGTCTGGATGAGGCGGGCGAGGGGGCGGGCGCCGTAGGTGGGGTCGTAGCCCTTCTGCGCGAGCCAGACCCGCGCGTCCGGCTGCAGGGTGATGGCCACCCGGCGTTCGGCGAGCTGCGTCTCGAGCTGGAGGACGAACTTCTCGACAATCGTCTCCACCACGCCGGGCGCGAGGCTGTCGAAGGTGACGATGGCGTCGAGCCGGTTGCGGAACTCGGGGCTGAAGGCGCGCTCGATCGCCGCTTTCGTGCGTCCCTTGCCGCTGCTCGTCCGGTCCTCGCCGAACCCGATCGGCGCCGCGCTCGCCTCGCGCGATCCGGCGTTCGACGTCATGATGACCACGACCTGGCGGAAGTCCGCCTTGCGCCCGTTGTTGTCGGTCAGGGTCGCGTGGTCCATCACCTGCAGCAGGATGTTGTAGACGTCCTGATGGGCCTTCTCGATCTCGTCGAGCAGCAGCACCGCGTAGGGGTGGGCCCGGACCGCGTCGACGAGCAGACCCCCCTGCTCGAACCCGATATAGCCCGGCGGGGCGCCGATGAGGCGCGCCACCGCGTGCTTCTCCATGTACTCGCTCATGTCGTAGCGCAGGAACTCGTTCCCGAGGTGGATGGCGAGCTGTCTCGCGAGCTCGGTCTTGCCGACGCCGGTCGGGCCCGTGAACAGGAAGCACCCGGCGGGGCGATCGGGCTGCCCGAGCCCCGCCCGAGCGCGCTTGATGGCGGTCACCACCGCCGCGACGGCGTCGTCCTGGCCGAAAACCACCCGCCGGAGGGCCTCGTCGAGGGTGCGCAGCCGCTCCTTGTCCGACGCGTTCGCCTGCTTCTCGGGGATGCGCGCCATACGCGCGAGCACGCGCTCGATGTCGGCCGCGGTCACGCGCGGGAGAGGCTCGGCCGGCTCGCCCGGCTCACCCGCAGTCTCCGCCTCGGTGTCAGCCGCCTCGGCCGGCGCGGTCACGTTCGCCTCGGCCGGCGCGGTCACGTTCGCCTTCGCCGGCGCGGTCACGTCCGCCTCCGCTGGCGCGGTCACGCCCGCCTCGGCCGCCGCGGCATCGGGCGCTCCCGCCCCGGCCGCGGCGTCGGTCCCGGTGACGGCGATGCTCGCACCCGCTTCGTCCAGCACGTCGATGGCGCTGTCGGGAAGCCGCGAGTCGCGCAGGTGCCGCCGCGCCAGCTTCGCCGCCACGCGCAGGGCGCGGTCGGTGAACGTCACCCGATGATGGTCTTCGTATCGCGAGCGCAACCCCGTCAGTATCTCGACCGTCTCGTCGACGCTCGGCTCCTCGAGGACCACGCGCTGAAGCCGGCGCGCCAGCCCCCGATCCCGCTCGATCTGCTTGAACTCGTCGAACGTCGTCGAGCCGACCAGCCGCAGGTCCCCGGCCGCCAGCAGCGGCTTGATCAGCATCGCGAGGTCCATCGTGCCGCCGGTGGTGGCGCCGGCTCCGACCGTCGCATGCACCTCGTCGATGAAGAGAATGGGCATCGGGCGCCCGGCCAGGGCGTCGACGACCGCCTTGAAGCGCTCTTCGAAGTCGCCCCGGAACCGTGTGCCCGCGAGCAGTGCGGCGGTGTCGAGCGCGAAGATCTCGGCTCCCTGCAGGCGCGCGGGGACGTCCTCGTCGAGCAGCCGGCGCGCCAGCCCTTCCGCGAGGGCGGTCTTGCCCACGCCCGCGTCCCCGACGAAGACCGGGTTGTTCTTGCGGCGGCGGCACAGGATCTGGAGGGTGCGGCGCAGCTCCTCGCGGCGTCCGATCAGGGGGTCGAGCCGGCCCTGCCGGGCGTCCTCGGTCAGGTTGACGGCAAAAGCGGCGAGCGGATCGCGGGCCGGGGCGGGTCCGTCCTCGGCCGATCCCGCCGGCGCGGGCTCCGCGGGACCCGGCTCGGCCGACCCCGCCGGGGCCTTCGAGATCCCGTGCGAGATGTAGTTCAGGACGTCGAGCCGGGTGATGTCCTGCGACTGCAGCAGCTCGGCCGCGTACGAGTTCGGTTGCTGCAGGATGGCGGCGAGCACGTCCCCGAAACGGACCTCGTCCTTCCCGGCGCTCTGGACATGGAGTACCGCGGTCTGCAGGACCCGCTGAAACGCCAGGGTCTGCTGCGGCTCGCGCTGCCTGCCCTTCTTGCTCTGCTCCAGGTTGTCGAGGAACGTGTCGAGCGCGTGCCGAAGCGCCGGCAGGTCGCTGCCGCAGGCGGTGAGAATCTTCTCGCCCTCCGGGTCGTGGGCCAGCACGTACAGCAGATGTTCGAGGGTCAGGTGCGTGTGGCGGCGTACGGTCGCCTCGCGGTACGCGACGTTGAGGATCAGCTCGATGGCGGCGCTGAACATGGGCTGATCCGTCACTCCTCTTCGAGGATCGCCTGAAGGGGGAATCCCTCGCGCGCGGCCAGGGTCCGCGTGGAGGCGACCTTGGTCTCGGCGACCTCGTGGGTATAGGTTCCGCACCGCCCGCGTCCCTGCGTGTGCACCCGCATCATGATTCCGTAGGCTTCCGCCGGGGTCTTGTTGAAGATCGACTCCAGCACCTGGACGACGAACTCCATCGTCGTGTAGTCGTCGTTCAGCAGCGAGACCTGGTAGCGGATCGGTTCCCGGGTCTTGCGCCGGGTCTCGTCGAGCACGCCGTGGCCGGAGCGGGGTTCGTTCGCCATACCCTTGCGATCTGACTATGGAGACGGCGGCGGCGTCAAGGCGGGACGGGGGCATAGTAAGATCCGGCTCCCATGCCAACGATTGCGCGCGGCATCACCTACGCCGACCTGATGTTCCTCGGCGCGCCCCGGGTCATCGCCACCGCCGTCCTCCATGACGCCGGCGGGGCGGCCCTGGTGGACCCGGGTCCGTCGACCTGTCTCGACACGCTGCGCTCGTCGCTCCGCGAGCAGGGCATCGCGCCGGCCGACGTGCGGACGATTCTCCTCACCCACATCCATCTCGATCACGCCGGCGCGACCGGCACCCTGGTCCGCGAGAACCCCGACATCCAGGTGTACGTGCACGAGGCGGGGGCGCCGCACATGGTGGACCCCGCCAAGCTGTTGAGCAGCGCGGGGCGGCTCTACGGCGACGACATGGACCGGCTCTGGGGCGAGTTCCTGCCGGTGCCCGAGCAGAACGTGCACGTCCTCGCCGGCGGCGAGCGCCTCGCGGTGGGCGGCCGCGAGCTGGAGGTCGCCTATACGCCGGGCCATGCATCCCATCACGTCAGCTTCTTCGATCGGTCGAGCGGGGTGGCCTTCGTCGGGGATGTCGCGGGGGTGCGGGTCGGCCCCGAGCGCTTCGCCCTGCCGCCGACGCCGCCGCCCGACATCGATCTCGACACCTGGAAGTCGAGCATCCGGCTGATCGAGGCCTGGCAGGCGGACACGTTGTTCATCACCCATTTCGGCCCGCACGAGGATGCCGCCGACCAGTTGGCGAACCTGACCGAGCATCTGGACGGACTGGCGGCGGTGGCGCGCGCCATCATCGAGCAGGATGTCCCCGGCGAGGAACGCGCCGACCGGTTCGTGGCCGAGACGCGGCGCTATCTGCAGCGTCACATGCCGGAAGCGACGGCGGCGCTCTACGACATGGCCGCCCCCTTCTCGATGTGCTGGCTCGGCTTGGCGCGCTACTGGAAGAAGCAGGGCCTGGGCGCGCGGTGACGGACCCCCGGATGAGACTCGGCTTCATCGGACTCGGGACCATGGGGCGCCCGATGGCGCGTCACCTGATGGGCGGGGGGCACGCCATGGCCGTGTTCGCCCGGCGCGCCGCGTCGGCGCGGCCCCTCGCCGATGCGGGCGCCGCCGTCTGCCCCACCCCGGCCGCGGTGGCCGAGCGGAGCGAGGTGGTCTTCACCATGGTCACCGGCACCCGCGACGTCGAGCAGGTGGTGCTGGGGCCGGACGGCGTCGTCCACGGCGCGAGTCCCGGGACGCTCGTCATCGACATGAGCACCATCGACCCCAGCGCCACCCGGGCCATCGCCGAACGGCTGGCCGCGCAGGGGGTGGACATGCTGGACGCCCCGGTGTCCGGCGGTCCACAGGGCGCCCGCGACGCGACGCTGACCATGATGGTGGGGGGACCGGCGGCCGCGGTCGAGCGCGCGAGACCGCTCTTCGCGCGGCTGGGCCCGACCGTGATTCACCTCGGCGAATCCGGTACCGGCCAGACCACGAAGGCGTGTCATCAGTTGGCGTTGCTGGTGACCGCCCAGGGCGCGGCCGAGGCGCTGGCCCTGGCCGGCCGCTGCGGGCTCGACGTCGAGCGCGTGCGCGAGGTGATGATGGGCGGGATGGCGTCGAGCCGGGTGCTCGACGTGTTCGGGGCCCGCATGGCGTCGCGCGACTTCGGCGCCGGCATCGACTCGCGGCTGTACCACAAGGATCTCGACATCGCCCTCCGGCTCGGCCACGATCGCGGCGCCGCCCTGCCGGCCGGCGCCCTGACCATGCAGTTCATCAACGCCCTGATGGGACGGGACAGAGGGTGCGACGACCTGTCGGCGCTGATCACCGTGATCGAGGAGATGAGCCGCTCACGCGCCTGCGATATCCTTGAGGACCCATGACGACTCGATTGCTGACCGCACTGCTGGCGGCGGGGACGGCCGCCGCGCTTGCCGGCGCCGGGAACCCCGGTGCGGCCGGGGGAGCGCCGGCCTCGCGGCTGACCCAGGCGGCCGACGCATGCGCCCGCATCGCCGGGACGCCGCTCGGCCTCGCGCACACCACGATCACCGTCGCCGAGGCGGTCTCGCCGCCGTTCACCCCGCCCGAGACCTTCTCGTCGCGCGGCTTTACGGTCGACGACGTGTCGTTCTGCCGGGTCGCGGGGACGGCGCGTCCGGAAGCCGGCTCGGAGATCCGTTTCGAGGTGTGGCTGCCGCCGGCCGAGGCCTGGAACGGGCGGTTCCAGGGCGTCGGGTCCGGCGGCTCGGCCGGGGCCATCCGCTATTCCCAGCTCGCGGCCGCGGTCCGGAACGGCTACGCGGCGGTGGCCACCGACAACGGTCACACCAGCACCACCGGCTTCGACGGGAGCTGGTCGCTGGGGCATCCCGTCCGCCTCGTCGACTTCGGCTACCGGGCGCAGCACGAGGCGACGGTCGCCGGCAAGGCGGTGACCCGCGCGTACTACGGCCGCGACGCCGACTACGCCTATTTCGTGGGTTGCTCGCAGGGCGGCCACCACGCGCTGATGGAGGCGCAACGGTACCCCGACGACTACGACGGCATCGTCGCCGGGGCTCCCGCCAACTACTGGATCGGCCTGATGACCGGCGAGCTGTGGGCGGGGCTCGCCACGACGAGGGATCCCGGGCAGGACCTGCCGCGCGAGAAGCTGCCGCTGCTCGGCGCCGCGGTGCTCGAAGCCTGCGATGCCGTCGACGGGCTCGAGGACGGGCTGATCGACGACCCGCGGGCCTGCGAATTCGACCCCGGCGTGCTGCAGTGCGCCGGCGGGGACGGCGCCGACTGCCTGACCGCGGGACAGGTCGCGGCGGCGCGCGCGATCTACGCCGGGCCGGTGCGCCCGAGCACCGGCGAGCAGCTGTTCCCCGGCTATCCGCCGGGCAGCGAGTGGTTCGAGGCGCCCGACGGGCGGGGCGGCTGGGGGCGGTACTGGTCGGGAATCACCCGCCCGGGCGGCAGCACCGCCGACTTCATGCGCTACAGCGTGTTCGAGGATCCGGACCACGACCTCACGCAGTTCGATTTCGACGACGACTGGGAGCTCGCCAACATCCGGCCGCTCGGGGCCGGCGCCGACGACACCCTCGGCTCGGCCCTCAACGCCGTCGACCCCGATCTGTCGGCGTTCAAGGCCGGCGGGGGCAAGCTGATCAGCTATCACGGATGGGCGGATGCGCTGATCACCGGCTACTACGCCGTCGAGTACTACGAGAGCGTGATGGCGGAGCAGGGCGGCCTCGACGCGACGATCGACTTCTACCGGCTGTTCATGGCCCCGGGCGTCGCCCACTGCCGCGGCGGGCCGGGGCCCGACCGGTTCGACGCGGTGACCGCGCTCGAGCGGTGGGTCGAGGACGGCGTGGCTCCGGACCGGATGGTGGCGTCGAAGCTGGTCGACGGCGAGGTGACGCGCACGCGTCCCCTGTGCCCCTACCCGCAGGTGGCGCGCTACACCGGCAGCGGCAGCATCGACGACGCCGCGAACTTCGCGTGCGTCGCGCCGGACTAGCAGCGCGGCGGAACCCCGCGTTGCGCCCAGAGCGGCGAGTGCGCCAGCGGGTGTGAGGCGCCCGGACGTGAGGAAGGCGCGCATTGGGCATATTGCAACCGCGGACTGCACGCGGTCCGACGAACAACGCAGTTCAGGCGGGATGCATTACCCTCGAACGCAGCGGGGACTTTCTCACGGGCCAGGAAGGCTCGAGTTGGTGGTGTGACCGCGCGTTGCACCGAATGCAGCGGGGGCTTTTCGGCACGGGCTCCGGTGGATGAGGGTACGTGACGTTCGGCTCGAGAGGCAGTCAGGAGTAACGAGATGCAGAAACGATCTATCGGCGCCGTGCTCGCGCTGACCGCACTGGCCGTGGTCCTGGCCGTCCCCGCCGGCGCCCAGCCGGCGTCGTCGAGCGTGCCCCGCCTGGCGGATGGCACGCCGGACCTGCAGGGGGTCTGGGATTTCCGGACCCTGACCCCGTTGCAGCGCCCCGAAGACCGGGCGGATCAGGCGGAGTTGACGGCCGAAGAGGCGGCCGAGATCGAGGCCAACGCGGTACAGCAGGCGATCGAGGCGGATCAGCCGAGCGAGGTGCGCACCGAGCCGTTGCCGGCCGGCGGCAACGTGGGCGCCTACAACAACTACTGGTTCGACCGGGGGGCCGGGGTCGTCGACGATCGCCGGACGTCGCTCATCGTCGACCCGCCCGACGGCCGGGTGCCCGAGGCGTTGCCGGGGGTCGATCGGCAGGGCGTCGGCGCCGATCCGAGCCGGCCGGTCCGGTTCCGCGTCGGCAGCATCGGCAGCGACGGCCCCGAGGATCGCGGCGTCGCCGAACGGTGCCTGCTCGGCTTCAACACCGGGCCGCCGATCGTTCCCGGCGGCTACAACCAGAACATCCAGATCTTCCAGACCGCGGATCACGTGGTCATCCTGAACGAGATGGTGCACGACTCGCGCATCGTGCCCCTCGACGGGCGCGACCAGCTTCCGGGCGACCTGCGCCAGTGGCTGGGCAGCTCGCGCGGGCGCTGGGAAGGGGATACGCTGGTCGTCGAGACCACTAACTTCACCGCCAACACCGCCAGCTTCAGCCCGTCCGTCGTGCAGTCCATCGGGTCGGGCGAGACGTTGAACCTGATCGAGCGGTTCAGCCGCGTCGACGACGACACGCTGCTCTACGAGTTCACCGTCGACGATCCGGCCACTTTCACCCGGCCGTTCACGGCGGCGTTGCCGATGAAGCGCGGGTCCGCGATGTTCGAGTACGCCTGCCACGAGGGCAACTACGGCATGCAGAACCTGCTGTCGGGCGCCCGCGCGGAAGAGCTCGCGGAATCCGGGCAGTAGACAAAGGCAGTCAGGAGTGCAGGAGATGCAGAATCGATCTTTCGGCGCCGTGTTGGTGCTGGCCGCACTGGCCGTGGTCCTGTCCGTCCCCGCCGGCGCCCAGCCAGCGTCCCACGTACCCCGCCTGCCCGACGGCACCCCGGACCTGCAGGGGGTCTGGGACTTCCGGACCCTGACCCCGTTGCAGCGCCCCGAGGACCGGGCGGATCAGTCCGAGCTGACCGCGGAACAGGCAGCCGAGATCGAGGCCGGCGCCGTGCAGCGCGCGATCGAGGCGGACCAGCCGAGCGAGATCCGCACCGAGCCGTTGCCGGTGGGCGGCAACGTGGGCGGCTACAACAACTTCTGGTTCGACCGGGGAGCCGGGGTCGTCGACGACCGCCGGACGTCGCTCATCGTCGACCCGCCCGACGGCCGGGTGCCGGAGACTCGGCGGGGCGTGGCACAGCAGGGCGACGGCGCCGAGCCGGCGTGGCCGGTGCGGATCCGCGTCGGCGGCATCGGCAGCGACGGTCCCGAGGACCGCGGGGTCGCCGAGCGGTGCCTGCTCGGGTTCAACACCGGGCCGCCCATCGTCCCCGGCGGCTACAACCAGAACATCCAGGTCTTCCAGACCTCCGACCACGTGGTCATCCTGAACGAGATGGTGCACGACTCGCGCATCGTGCCCCTCGACGGCCGTGCGCAGCTCCCCGATGACCTGCGCCAATGGCTGGGCAGCTCGCGCGGGCGCTGGGAGGGCGACACCCTCGTCGTCGAGACCACCAACTTCACCGCCAACACCGCCAGCTTCAGCCCGTCCACCCGGTTGGCCATCGGCTCGGGCGAGACGCTTCACCTCATCGAGCGGTTCAGCCGCATCGACGAGGACACGCTGCTCTACGAGTTCACCGTCGACGATCCGGCCACCTTCACCCGGCCGTTCACGGCGGCGGTCCCGATGAAGCGCGGGTCCGCGATGTTCGAGTACGCCTGCCACGAGGGCAACTACGGCATGCAGAACCTGCTGTCGGGCGCCCGCGCGGAAGAGCTGGCGGAATCCGGGCAGTAGCGATCGATTTCGGTCCCGGCCCGTGCCGGGCGGCCGGAGAACGAAGCAACCGGCGTCCCGCCGCGGGCCGCCACCAACGCCAACAAGGAGACCATTCAATGAAACGCACCACCACTTTCGCCCTTGCCGTCTTCACCGCCGCCGCCCTCGGGCTGGCCCCCGCCGCGGCATCGGCCCAGGACGCCGGCTGGACGACCCTGCTCGACGGGTCGTCGCTCGACGGCTGGAACCAGATCGGCGACGCCAACTGGGAGCTCGTCGACGGGGCGGCGCAGGCCGACAGCGGCTCCGGGTTTCTCGTGACCCCGGCGTCCTACGGCGACTTCGAGATGGTCGTGCAGTACTGGGTGGACGAACCCGCGAACAGCGGCATCTTCATCCGCTGCGCCGACGGCATGAGCGTCAACGACCGCAACTCGTACGAGGTCAACATCTACGACACGCGGGCCGACCAGACCTATCGCACCGGCGGCATCGTTCACCTCGCCGCGCCGGCGAGCCACGTCGACAGCCCCGGCCGCTGGAACACCTACGAGATCATCGCCCAGGGTCCCCGCCTGCGGGTCTGGCTGAACGGCGAGGAGATGATCGACGTCGAGGACTCGCAGTTCGCCGAGGGGCCGATCGCCCTGCAGTACGGCTTGGGCGTCGTGAAGTTCCGCAACGTGCTCATCCGGGGGCTGTAACCCTCGCCGCCGCCGACTCCGAATGACCGGAACGGAGCCGGCGGGCCGCGACCGGTGACTCCTCGCGCGCCTGGCCGGATCGCCGGCGGGCGCGCGAGGGTCCGCGCTCGCTTCGAATCGCTCGACCGCCGCGCCGGGCCGCCGGCGAGGGCGTGCGGCTCTGGACAACGGTGGCGAGCCCCATCCCTCCATCGCGGCACGCTGCGCCGGCGTCGACGAACATCGCGATCCGGCCGGGGCCGGGAGCCTGTGGTGGCTCAGCGCCCACCTTCCGCGGCCAGCCATCGGTACACGCCGCGCACGTTGAGCGCGAACCACTGTTCGTAGTTCCCCCACGCCGAGTACGCGTCGAGACCGATCCTCTCGGCTGCCTGGTTCTCGGTCCACCCGGCGGCGACGGCGTCCCGAACGGCCGCCGTCAGGTCGTCGTA
Source organism: Vicinamibacterales bacterium (assembly GCA_965206705.1). Lineage (GTDB taxonomy): Bacteria > Acidobacteriota > Vicinamibacteria > Vicinamibacterales > UBA8438 > JAJEEA01. Next base: position 2,725,723 of record CBDBKJ010000006.1, read on the forward strand.
GTAAGCAATCTGGCGCTGGATGGCGGCTCGGTCTCCGGACGGCCCGTGGCCGAAGACGATCGTCTCGAACGGGATTCCGAGCAGACCCGACAGCGCGTCGAAGAACGCCGGGAAGTGCCAGCTGGCCAGGTCCTGGAACCCCGCGCGGTCGTTCGAGACGAAGTCGACCGCGAAGGCGACGCAGACGTCGGGGATGAACGGGATGGCGATGTTGTCCGTGTGGCTCGGCCCGAGATAGTGGAGCTCGATCCAGCGCTCGCCCATCAGGAAGCTGAGCTTGTCCGCGAAGGTGACGCTCGGGACCGGCTGGTCCGCGCTGCCGCGCGCCTCGATGGGCGCGACCGCGAGCTCGTGGGCGATGATGGGAACGCCGGTCTGTCCCATCGCCTCCATCAGGGCGCCGGCGCCTGTCGCGTGGTCCGCATCGCTGTGGCTGTAGACGATCGCGGCGAGCGGCGAGCCCGGTGCGGTGCGTTGAATCTCGGCCGCGAGCCGCCGGGCGGCGTCCACACCGATCGTGTCGAACACCACGACGCCGGCGTCCGTGGTCACGAACATCGCGTTGTGACCGATCCAGCGGAACTGGTAGACACCGTCCGCGATCTCGGTCGTCTCGTAGTTGTCCTGGGCCGCGACACCGATGGTGGTCGCGAGCGAGAGAGCGACTGCGAGAACGGAGCGGGTTGCGAAGCTGACCATGGTTTATCCTCTCTTTGAGCGCGCTGGCGCGACCCTGCGGTCGCGCTGGAAGTGCGCTGGCGCGAAACTTCTACGGGGCAGGCTGCTAGTCGACGATCGCCTGTATCACGGCGTTCTGGAAGTCGGCCCGGAGCGGACCGCCCGGCGTCTGCACCATCAGAATCGCGGTCAGATCCTCCTTGCGATCGACCCAGAAGGTGGTGCCGAAGGCGCCGCTCCAACCGAAGCTGCCGGTCGACCGGTGGTCGTCGCGGGCCTCGACGCCGTCGACCACGACGTCGACGGTCAATCCGAAGCCCTTCCCGGGACGACCGCCGGTGCGGCCCGCCTTTGCGTAGAGGTCGCCGACGTGATTCGACCCCATCAGGTCGACGGTCCGTGAACCCAGCAGCCGCTTGCCGTTCAGCTCACCGTTGTCGACGAGCATCTGGGCGAACTGCAGGTAGTCTTCGGCCGTCGACCAGAGGCCTCCACCGCCCGAGTGCAGTGTTTTCGTGGCCACCCATTCCGGCACCGGGCGGCGCGCGAGTCCGTCGGGGGTGCGCCCGTAGAGCGTCACGACGCGCGGCATGCGGTCGTCCGGCACGTTGAAGGCAGTGTCCTTCATCCCCAACGGCTCGAAGATGCGCCGCCGCAGGAACTCGTCGAACGTCAGCCCCGAGGCGACCTCCACGATGCGCCCCAGCGTGTCGATCCCCGCCAGGCCGCTGTACGCCCAGCGGGTGCCCGGCTGGAAGTCCAGGGGGGCCGCTCCGAGCGCGGCCGCCCAATCCGCGACGGTGTCGGTCGACTTGCGAGGCGCGATGCGTGACGCCGCCTCGCTCCCCGCGCCGCCGCTCACCAGACCCGAGGTGTGGGTGATCAGATCCTGCACCGTGATCTCACGTTCCGCGGGCACGGTATGGAGGCCGTCTTCCTCGTCCGCGGCGTCCGATCGCGGCATCGCGACCCTGGTGTTCCGGAACTCCGGAATGAAGCGGGACACCGGATCCGACAGACGGACCTTCCCCTCTTCGACAAGCATCAGGATGGCGACGCCGGTCACCGGCTTCGTCATCGAGGCGATCGGGAAAATGGTGTCCTTGCGCATCGGGGCGTCCGCCTCGATGTCCATGAGGCCATGCGCCTCGAAGTGGGCGACACGTCCGCGCCGCGCGACGACGGTGACGGCCCCGGAGATCTGGTCCGCGTCGATGGCGCGCTCGATCATCTTGCCGATCCGATCGAGACGCTCCGCGGACAACCCCACGTCATCCGGCGTTCCGACGGGCACCTGGGCTCGGGTCGGGGCGACCGCGAGCAGGGCGACAAGGACGAACATCGACGACAGCCGAGCCACGAGCCGGGCTCCGTGACGGACACTGTTGGCGTGCACCAGCAACTCCTTTGCTCGAGAATCGACCTTGGCTGACCCGTAGCTTACCGCATCGCCGCCGCCGCCCCGTCCAGGTAGGCCCCGCGATCACGGCGGCGGTCAGCGGCAGCACGGAGGACGAAGATCGCGCCGATGCCGTTCACTCGCCGGCCGGCCTGGCCCACCAGGAGGTTGTCGTGCAGGTCCGGCAACCAGGCGCTCACGCGGTCGGCCCGCCGTTGTTCCCATCGGAGCACGCGCACTACACTGTGACCTTGCACGGGTCCGGGCACGCGAGCCCCACGCCCCGCACGGCGACGACAGCCTCCACGCCAACTCAGGAGCACCCGATGAAGACACCGCACATCCAGCTTCCGCCAGCGTCCCGTATCCGTGCCGGCGCCGCGGCGCTTGCGCTCTTCCTGCTTCTCGCGCCTCCGCTTCACGCACAGCAATCGATCGCGGACGATCCCGGCGTCGCCGAGGCCCTTCATCTGCTCGATGTCTGGATGGATGCGGCGCAGGCCTACGGGGGCATCCCCGGCGCCTCCCTCTCGGTGGTGCACGATCAGGAGCTCGTGTGGGCGAAGGGATACGGGTACGCGCACGTGGAGCGAGAGGAGCCCGCGACCGCGTCGACGGTGTACTCCATCTGCTCCATCTCCAAGCTCTTCACCGCGGTCGGCGTTCTGCAGCTGCGCGACCGGGGCAGGGTCGAGCTCGACGATCCCGTGGCGAAGCACCTGGACTGGTTCGAGATCCGGGACGGCTACCCGGAGGCGGGCCCGGTCACCATCGAAGGGCTGCTCACCCATACCTCGGGTCTCCCGCGCGAAGCGGGCGCGCCGTACTGGACCGGCCCCGACTATCCCTTCCCGACCCACGAGGAGATCGTCGCAAAGCTACCCACCCAGTCGATGCTGTATCCCCCGCGCACCTACTACCAGTACTCCAATCTGGCCCTCACCCTGGCCGGCGAGATCGTGGCGGCGGCGGCCGGGCAGGCCTACGACGACTACGTCCGCGCGAACATCCTGGACCCATTGGGAATGTCCAGCACCTTCACCGACCTCGATGACCGCTTCCGGGGCAACCGGCTGGCGAGCGGCTACACCGCGCGCGGGCGGGACGGCAAACGGCAGCTGGTTCCCGACTACCGGGTGCGCGGCATCAGCCCCGCGGCCGGGTTCATCTCGACGGTGGAGGACCTGGGGCGCTTCGCCTCGTGGCAGTTCCGCGTGCTCGACGGCGACGATGCGCTGCTCGACCGCAACACGCTGCGCGAGATGCACCGGGTGCACTGGCTCGAACCCGACGGCGACACCACCTATGGGCTGGGCTTCTCGGTGTGGAAGTCGGACGGAGACACCTTCGTGGGCCACGGCGGCTCCTGCCCGGGATACCGCAGCCATCTTCTGCTGCGCCCGCAGGACGAGGTCGCCACCGCGTTCATGACCAACGGTCAGGGCGTGAACTCCCGCCGGTTCGCACAGACCGCCTACGACATCGTCGCGCCCGCCCTGCGCAAGGCCGCCGAAAAGCCGAACGGCGATACTCCCGCCGGTGGGGTCCCCGCCGGCGCCGACGGCGGCGCGACGGCGGCTCGGGAGACCCTCCAGCGCTTCACCGGCACCTACGAGCGGCCTTTCGGGGGAGAGAGCGCGGTGCTCGTGCGGGAAGGCGATCTGCACGTGCTGTCGCTCCCCACCGACAATCCGCTGAACGCCCTGACCCGGCTCCGCCACATCGAGGACGGCACCTTTCGGCGGGTGCGCGACAACGACGATCTGGGCGAGGAATTCATCTTCGAAGAGATGCCCGACGGACGCATGCTGATGTGGCGCAACGACAACTACAGCATCCGCGCGGCGGGAATGTGAGCCGCATCGAGCTGGTTGCGAAGGCCCCGGGACGGTGCGCGGGGCCGGCAACCGGCTTGAGCACCAGGGCCTCGTCGCGTCGCCGGGCGCCCGCCCGGCTTGCCGGCAGCGCGCAACGAGGGGCCTCGAGACCCGCCTCTTCGGGGTGCCTGCACGGCACGTGTCACTGCGGTCCGCTTTCCCCAGGACTCCGTCGTCGGAAGCTATTATGCAAATTAGCATAATGATGTACTGCATAATAGTACCGTGCGCTTCATCGACCGTGCCGAGGAGATGCGCCGCCTGGACGCGGTGCTGGCCCAGTCCGGCGTCTTCGCCGTCATCTGGGGCCGCCGCCGGGTAGGCAAGACCCGCCTTCTGATCGAGTGGTCGCAGCGTCATGACGGCCTGTACGCGGCGGCCGACCCCTCTGCGCCCCCGGTCCAGCGGCGCTATCTGGCTGCAGCCGTCGCGCGGCGGTTTCCAGGTTTCGCGGACGTCGAGTACCCGGACTGGCGATCCTTCCTGCTGCGGCTCGCCCGGGAAGCCGACAGGAGCGGCTGGCGCGGACCGTTCGTGCTCGACGAGTTGCCGTACCTGATCGCGGCCGACGCGACACTGCCCGGCGTATTGCAGGCGTGGGTCGATACGGTGCCGGGCCGGCCCGGTCTGGTGGTCAGCGGGTCGAGTCAGCGGATGATGCACGGCGCCATCCTCTCCGCCGGCGCTCCACTCTACGGCCGGGCGCGAGAAGCCTTCGCGGTGCGCCCTTTGAAGCCGGGATACCTCGCCGACCCGTTCCCTGCCGCCGAGGCGCGCGACCTGGTTACGTTGCACGCGTTGTGGGGCGGGATGCCGCGCTACTGGGAGCTCGCCGAGCCTTTCGACCTCGACGTCGACAGCGCGGTCGACACGCTGGTGCTCGACCCGAGTGGCCCGCTGCACCTGGAGCCGGATCGGCTGCTCCTCGAGGAAGTCCCGCCGGCTACCGCGCTGCGCCCGTTGCTGGACGTGATCGGCGCCGGGGCCCACCGGGTCAGCGAGATAGCGGGTCGTCTCGGCAGGCCGGCGTCGAGTCTGGCACGGCCGCTCGCGGCGCTCACGGAGATGGGCCTGGTGCGCCGTGAGACGCCGTTCGGGAGCGATCCCCGCTCCGGCAAGCGGAGTCTCTATCGGATCGACGACCCGTTCCTGCGGCTCTGGTTCCGTGTCGTCGCGCCCGGCCGCGCGGCGTTGGCGGAAGCGCCGCGCGAGACGCGGCTCGAGTACTGGCGGCGCCACCGCGCGGGACTCGAAGCCCTGGCCTGGGAAGAGCTCTGCCGGATGTCGGTCCCGTTCCTGCACCGTTCGGACTCGTCGCTGGCAGACCTCGGGCCCTGGGAGCCGGCCCAACGCTACTGGCGGCGCAACGAGCCGGAGTACGACGTGGTCGCGCGTTCCGTGGACGGCCGGCGCCTGCTCATCGGTGAGGCGAAGTCGACGTCGCGCCCGGCGTCGGCGGCGACGCTGCGGTTCCACACGAGCGCGCCGCCCCCGCCGGGCGCGGCCGACCTGGAAATCGTGCCCGCGGTGTTCGCACCGCGGCTGGCCGCGTCGCCGGCAGTCACACGCGGCGTGCACGTGATCGACGCGCGGACGGTCCTGGGGGTGCTGCGCTGACCGCTTTCGGGCGTCTTCTCCCCCGGTTTCGCGGCGACGGAGAATGCGGCCGGCAAGTCGAGGCTTCCTCCCTTGGCGCCTTCGGCCTCGGTCTCGGCCGGCTCCGAATGACCGGCGATCCGCGGGTCCCGTTCTGGTAGAGTCATCGACATGACCAGACACGCATCGGCCATGCAGACTCGGAATCGACGACAGCCCTCCCGCGTCGCCGCCGGCGCACTCATCACCACCGTACTGCTGACCCTGACACACGCCATGACCGCGACCGCCCAGAACCGCATGCCTCCGATGCCGGAGGCCCAGATGACCCCGGAACAGACAGCCGCCGTCGAGGAGTTCAAGGCGGCGCGGAACACCGACAGCTTCGGCGGGCCCTTCATGGTGCTGCTCCGCAGCCCCGAGATGATGAACCGCGCGCGCAACGTCGGCGACTACGTCCGCTTCCGGAGCGCCCTGCCGCCGCGCCTCAGCGAGTTCGTCATCCTGCTGACCGCGCGCCACTGGACCCAGAACTACGAGTGGTACGTCCACGCGCCGATCGCCGAGCGCGAGGGGCTCGACGCCGCCACCATCGAGGCGGTGGCCGACGGGCGCCGCCCGGCGGACCTCGCCGCCGACGAGGCCGCGGTCTACGACTTCTGCATGGAGCTGCTGCGCACCCACGGCGTCAGCGACCCCACCTATGCGCGGATGGTGTCGCACCTCGGCGAGAAGGGCGTCATCGACACCATCGGCATCCTGGGCTACTACCAGTTGCTGGCGATGGTGATGAACACCGCGCGGACCCCGCTCCCGGACGGCGTGGAGCCGGGCCTGCCGGCGTTCCCGCGGTAGCGGACATGGCCGCTGGCGCCGTCGGGCGCCCTGGAACTTCCGGCGTATCCAGTCCAGCGTTACGCGGCCGAACCCCTCGGGCTGTTCCTGCTGCGTCCAGCGGCCACAGTCGGCGATGACGCGGCGCCCGAGGTCGGGGATGCCGTCGGACGAGGACGGGCGCAGGATGGTGTCGTTCTCGGCCCCGACGTAGAGGTGCGGCACCTCGATGGCTCCGGCCGGCGGTGCCGCGCCGCCGCCCATGTTGGCGCGGTAGCGGTCTGAGCCCCCGGTGAACCCGGTCGCCTCGAACGTCTCCACTCAGGCCGAGGCCGTCGGCGAGCATGATCGACTCGCCGTGGCAGTTGCCCGCCTCGATCATCCGCAGCATGTCCATCGTCTTTGGGCGCATGTTCTCGGCGTCCCGGTACTATCCCCGCCGGAGGAGTGACCGGCGTGGGACAGGCATCGCCGACAACCGTGACCCGATTCGATGCCGTCTCACGCATTCCGTTGCAGGAGGGATGAGACATGAAGACGACTCTGATGCAGCGGATGGCGACCGGCGTGAGGTGAGCGCGGTACTGGCAATCGGACATCCGGCGGCGGCCGCCGAGCGGGCCGCGGCAACGGCCGAGCCGAGGTTGATGGTGGAAGGCGTGGCCCTGGCGGGGGTCCTGCACACCGACCCTCGGGACGCGCACGCGGCCGCAGAACTCTTGGCGCGCGCCGGCGGCGCGGAGGAGATCGCTCGCAGCACGAAGACGGGCGGAGGCCGGGGCAGGAAGGCGCGCCGCGGCGCCGTGATCGGCGGCGCAGTCGGCGGAGCGCTGGGGTTCTTCGTCGGTTACGGTGGGTGCCACAACGAGGTCGGTCGCAATTGCCCGCTGTCCATGCGTTTCGCGGGACTGGGAGCGCTCGCCGGAGCCGGAATCGGCGCCGCCCTGGGGGCGATCGGCCTCAAGTTCCGGCCACCCAGCCCGTGGCCGCAGCGTTCTGCGAAGCAGTGATGTACCGCCTGTCCGTGAGCATCGAGAGGAGGAGCTTCGTCATGCAGACCACTGGGTTGGTCGTCGCGCTGCTGTTGCTTTCGTCGACCGCGGCTGCCCAGGGCAGGGGCGAGGCGGTCCGAACCGACAACGAGCGGTCCCGACTGAGCGTCCGAATGTTTGGCGGATGGCGCGAGCTGCGGGGAGGCGATTTCAACGAGGGGATTGCGAACACGACGCAGTTGTGGGTGATCAGTCTCTACCAGGGCTATGTCCCACTCGAGAGCATCGAGGGCGGCGTGCCTTCCGCCCGCGGCGCCAGAGAGCTCGGTGCCGAGGTCGTCGTGCACGTCGCTTCCCGGATCGGCATCGTGGGCGGGGTCGGGCAAATCGACAGCTCCAGCCGGGGGGAGATAGAGACGCCTCGGAGCACGGCGCTCTACCCGAGCCGCACGTTCATCTCGCTGCGGGTGAGCGCGGTTCCCCTGCGACTCGGCGTCCAGTTCTCGCAACCGGTCGGCCGCGCGGTCAGTCTCGTCGTCGACGGGGGCGTGGGCGTCTACTTCACACATCTCCGCGGGTCGAATCGAGCGGTGGTGGAACGGCTGCAGCGCACTACCGCCCTGGTGACCGATGTCCGCGGACGCGGCATCGGCTTCCATGGGGGAGTCTCGCTCGACGTCGGTCTCTCCGAGCGTACAGGGCTGTTTTTCGGCGTTCAGGGCACACGCGTCGACGTCGGCCGCCTCGAAGGGACTCGCGAGGGGATGTACAGCTACCAGTCGCCGACGAGGGACGAAGGAACGCTCAGGAACGTCCAGCTGGTCGGGCCCGGGGGCTTTCCGGTGCTCGTCGTCGGAGACGGCACGCGGATTGCGGACCGCTACGGGCCTCTGACGCCCGACAAGGACGCCAGCCTCGGTCTCGGCGGGCTCCGAATGACCGGCGGGCTGCGGCTCTCGCTCTGGTGACAATCGCGTCGGCGACTCGTTGGCTTCGTTGCGCTGGGAGGGCTCGCCGGAGCTGGAATCGGCCGCCGCGCCGCCGCATCGCGGTCTCGGCGCAGGAGTGAGGTCCCAGTCCGTCATGTCCGGTACAATGACCGGTAATGGAGGGCGCGAGTGTCGACCAGTCAAAGTCAGGCGACGCGAAGCTACCGCGAGCGGCTGAAGCGGGGAGGCCGCGTGCGGTGCGAGGTCACGGTTCAGCGTGACGATGTCGATCTCATCCGCACGGTGGCCGCGGCCTTGCGGGATCCCGAACGCGGAGGCTCGGCGCGCGCGCTGCTGCGTGAGCGCTTCGGCGCCCCCACCGCTCGCGGGTTCAAGGAGTTGCTCGCCTCCTGTCCGCTGGAGGGTCTCGATTTCACCCGACCCCGCGACTACGGCCGGGACATCGATCTCTGATGTTCCTGCTCGACACCAACGTGATCTCGGAGCTGCGCAGGGGCGATCGTTGTGACGCGCGGGTCGCCGCCTGGTACGCGGCCACCCGAGAGGCCGACCTGTTCATCAGCGTGCTCGTGGCCGGCGAGATCCGGAGGGGGGTCGAGCGTCTCCGCCCGCGCGATCCACGGCAGGCGGAGGCCCTCGAACGCTGGCTGCGGGAGATTGAGCGGTCCTACGCCGATCGCATTCTTCCGATCGACGCCCGGGTGGCCGATGTATGGGGCCGAATCAGCGCGGTCCGTCCCGTGCCGGTCGTCGACGGCTTGCTCGCCGCGACCGTCCGGGTTCACGACCTGATCCTCGTGACACGCAACACGTCAGACGTCGAGGGACTCGGAGCGGCGGTGCTGAATCCGTTCGACGCTTGACGCCGCAGCTCCGCGCTCGCGGACCGGCGGTCGGGCAAAGGTCCCCCCGAGCGCGCCTCCTGTCCGCTGGAGGGTCTCGATCTCGCTCGACCCCGCGACTTCGGCCGGGACATCGATCTCTGATGTTCCTGCTCGACGTCGGCACCCGGCTGGCTCGAGCGCCGCCCGGCCCCCTCAGGCGTCCTGGAACTTCCGGCGTATCCAGTCCAGCGTCACGCGGTCGAACTCCTCCGGCTGCTCCTGCTGCGTCCAGTGGCCGCAGTCGGCGATGACGTGGCGCTCGAAGTCGGAGATGAACGACGACATGCCATCGGACGAGGACGGACGCAGGATGGTGTCGTTCTCGGCCCCGACGTAGAGGCACGGCACCTCGATGTCGCCGGCCGACCGCGGGGCGCCGCCCCCGCCCATGTTCGCCCGGTAGTAGCTGAAGCCCCCGGTGAACCCGGTCGCCTCGAACGTCTCCACCCAGTAGTCGAGGACGTCGGCGGGCATGATCAGCTCGCCCTCGTAGTTGCCCTCCTCGATCATCCGCAGCATGTCCATCGTCTTCTCGGCCGAATCGGGTGCGTACCGGAGCATGTTCTCGACGTCCCAGTACCATCCCCGCCGGAAGATCATCTCGAGCGCCCGCCGCACGTCGCGCGAGAAGACCGCCTCGGCGCGGCCCGGCTCGAGGAACGTCGCGGCGTAGTAGTTCTCGGTGAAGACGATCAGGGGCTCTTCGGCCGGCTGGCTTGGCGGCGGGCCGCCGGACGCGGGCGTGTTCACGCCGATGACGCCGAGGACCCGGTCGGGGTAGAGCCGCGGCATCGCCCAGACCGCCGCCCCGCCCCAGTCGTGGCCGCAGAAGAGGGCTCGCTCGATGTCGAGGGCGTCGAGCAGCCCGACGAGGTCGGCGCAGAGGTTCGGAATCGCGTAGCCGGCGACGTCCTCCGGCCGATCGGTGAGCCCGTAGCCGCGCATGTCGGGCGCGATGGCCCGCAGGCCCGCGGCGGGATACGAGCGCAGCTGGTTGCGCCACGAGTACGCAAGCTCGGGAAAGCCGTGCACGAACACGACCGGCAGCCCCTCGCCCCGTTCGTACACCGCCATCCGGATGTCGTTGGCGGTCACGAAGTGCGGCGCCGGCATGCCCGGCGCCGGCTGCACCGCCGGCTGCCCGAGCACCGCCAGGGGCCGGACGAAGGGCGCAGCCGCGAGGGCGGCGGCGGTGCGGGCGAGGAAGCGGCGCCGCGAGGGCGATACGGGGACGGCGGGCCAGTCGAGGCGTGTCCGGCGGAGATCAGCCAAGGCGATTCGCTCCTTCATGTGTGTGGCGGGCTACCGAGATGCGGCACCTTGGTGTGGTAGCCGTGCGCCCGGTAGAGGGCGTCGGTCTTGCCGGCGCTGACGTCGACGGCGAACGGCTCGCGGTGGTACGGCTCGTCGGGGTCGTACAGCCGTCCGTGGTGCTCGAGGAACTCGGCCAGGAACGGGTTGGGGCACGCGGTGTAGTACGGCGGGTCGGACAGCCGCAGGATGTTCTCGTCTTCCGCGACGGGGAAGTCGGGGCGTTGGCGGAGTTCGGGCAGCTTCTCCTTCAGCCGGGCGAGGAAGTACTCGCGGCGCGCCTCCTCCGACTCGAAGGTCATCCCCAGGCACTCCACCTGCGTGGAGTCCTCCGCCGCGGCAGACCGGCGGAACAACCCGGAGTCGGGGTCACCGTTCGCCGCCACGGTCATCCTCCTTCTCCTTGGCGACGTGAGCGGCCCGAAGTGCAACGCCGGCGTCGGTCAGGACGTACCGCTGGTTCGCGGCCCGCCGCTTTTCGCCGTTCGTCATGGTGACGATACCGGTGCGCACGAGCGGCAAGAGGAGCGTGCGGCGGAAACGGGTCCGGTGTCTCATCCCGGCGCGCTCCATCAACTCGGGCAAGCTCCGTGGCACGTCGCGGGCGGCGGCGATTCGGTGCTGCTGTGCGGTGAGCTTGTGGACATGGTCAGTGACCATGTTCGGCTTTGGCCTGCCGCCGACATGGTCAGCGACCAGGTTCGGTTCAGTGACCATGTTTCGCTCGGAGCCACCGCCGACATGGTCGCTGACCATGTCGCGCGACCGTCGCTCGCTCTCAAGACGAGAAGACGTCGTCGAGGTCGATGTTCAGGCCGGCAAGCAGCGGCGAGTGGAGCGTCTCGCCTCGACCGAAGGTCTGGGTGACGGTGAGCGCGCCGCCGCGCCGGCAGTGGAGGGAGACGGTTCCCTCTGCCGGATCGACCAGCCAGTACTCCGTCACGCCGTGTCTCTCGTAGAGGACCCGTTTGTAGCCCCGGTCTCGCTCGGCCGTCGCCGGGGAGAGTATCTCCACCACCAGATCGGGCGCGCCCCGCACGTTGTCGCCGCCGCGCAGCAGGTGCTCGCGGTCGCGCGAGACGAACAGGAGATCGGGTTGCACGATGTCGGTGTCGGCCAGCACCACGTCGCAGGGGGCGAAGAAGAACTCGCCCAGGGCGCGTTCCTCGATGAACTGCCCCAGCCTGCGCCCCAGGCGGGACTGCACCTTCTGGTGCTTCAGATTCGGCGCCGGCGCCATGACCAGATCTCCGTCCAGCAGCTCGTAGCGCTCATCGGCCGGCGCGGTGCGGTAGTCCTCGTAGGTGAATTTGGCGACGGGTTGCGTGGTGCCCACGTGGGTGCCTCTCCCCTTTGCCGCGACGATCACGACAACCATGTTAGCCCATTCCGGGCCGCAGTCCGCGGTCACTCGATCACGATCCGCACCTTCGCTTCGTCCCGCCCCTTCGCCTTCTCGTCGACGTAGTCGCCGAAACGCTTCTTCAGTTCGCCGGGCGTGGCCGGCGAACCGCCGGGGAAGAGCGCGCCGCGCAGTTCGTCGGCGGTGACGACTACCTTCGAGAGCCCGGACAGCACCTGAGCGACTGCGTCGATGAAGTCGCGACCCGGCTGGGCCGGGAGCAGGCGGGACGCCATGAACGCCTGCACCGGCGCCCGCTGGTCGGGCTGCAGGAGTTCCAGTCTGCCGCGCGTGGCGGGGTCGAAGGTTGGAGAACAGGATGCCGGTCCACGTCGAGAGCAGCGCGTCGAGCTCGCCGTCGAGTCCCGCGAGCCGGCTGCCGGCCGTGGCCTCGACACGCTCGGCGGACGGTCGGAAGCCGCAGTGCGGGCACTCGGCCGCGGCGTCCAGATCGTGCTCGGTCAGCGCCGGGCAGCTCTTGAGGGCGTTCACCCGCTCCAGAAAGTCGTCGAGTTGCCGTCGCGGCAGCAGGTCGATCGTCGCCAGCGCCTTGACCTGCTGCAGCCGGCCGTCAGCGAGAAGCCGGCCCTTGCGCCGTTCCTCGTCGACGCCGAGCCTGGCCCGCGTGTGGAGCGCCAGGTACGTGTCGATGTACGCGCGCTTCAGGTCCGCGAGCTTCCTCTGCGCCTTCGGGCGGAAGCCGGCCGCGGCACGCGCCGCCGGATCGACGACCTGGGCGAGGAGATCTTCCCGAACCGCTCTCAGCCCTTCGCTCCACTCGTGCTCAGGGGGCAGCGCGGCCTCGGCGGCGGGGAAGTACGACGCGGCGTTCGCGAAGCTCCCGACCAGCGCGCCGAGGGCTTCCACCTCTCGCAGGGCGTCGAGGCCGGCGCGCTGCGCCTCGACCCGCGGGCGGCCGTGGCGGAAGTGCTTCAGCGCGCCGGGAGAGGAGAAGGCCTGCAGCGGCTCGAGAAAGTCCTTGGCCGCGTCCAGCTTCCCCCGCAGGTCGTCGGTGGCCTGCTCGTCCAGCAGCCTGCGGCCCCAGAAGTGCAGCCCTTCCCCGAGGGCCTGCCGGGCCGTAAAGAGCCGGTTCACCCCAGTATCAAGGGCCTTCTGCAGCTCGCGGACCGGCTCGTCCTTGCCCTGGGCCACGAGCTGGGCCATGCCCGGCGTCAGCTCCAGCAGCTCGAAGAGCGCGGCCAGCGCAGGGACGTCCCACGACTTCGGCCGTTCGAGGTGCCGGAGGTCGACGAGATCCGCGAGCGGCGCGGCGGCCAGCGCCGCGATGTCGGTCGCGTCGAACTTGCGGCCGGGGACCGCCAGCACCACGTGGCCCGAGTAGACGAGGCTCGCCAGCACGATGACGACCCACTCGGGCTCCAGGCGATTCGGATGCACCGGGAAGAGGCGGACGAACTCGTCCAGCCGCTCGTTCATGTTCCCGTAGAACCGGGTGAACGGCGTCAGGTACTCGCGGATCCGCGTCTGCTGCTCGCCCGTCTTCCTGAACAGCCGCTCGGCCACGACGTGCTTGACGTCGGTCCGCGCAATGCGGATCTGCTCGAAGCGGTCCTTCACCCGCCGCAGGCTGTCGGCCACGTGATGGAAGCGGGGACTGTCGAAGATCGCCTCCTGCACACCGGCGACGAAACGGAAGCGTAGGTCCTTCGAGACCTCGCCCACCTCGCGCAGGAAGTTCAGATCGAGAACGAGTTCCTGGTCCTTGCGGCTCTTGAGGTAATCGAGCAACTCGTCGACGACGAGCAGCAGCCCCTGGTCGGCGTACCGCGCGTGGAACGCCGCCATCATGTCCTCGAACGCCCGCTTGTGGTTCGGGATGGTGTCCCGGGCCGGGAAGCGGTAGTCGATGCCCCACCGCGCCAGCGCCTCCTCGAGCTGGGAACAGACGAAAGCGCGGAAGTCCATGGTCGTGGCGCCAAGCTCGGTGCGCGCGACCTGGAACCGGCCGGCGATGCGCTGCGCGGGGCCGGCGATGCGCGGGTCGACCGCGCCGGCGAGTTCCGCCCACTCGGCGACCGCCGAGAGGAGCGACATCAGGTGGGATTTGCCAGTTCCGTAGTTGCCGACGACCAGGAAGCCCTTGTTGTCGGCCGGCTCGTCGATCTGGATCTGCGGGATCCGCTCGGAGCAGCAACGAGAATCAGCCGGTGATACAGCGCCCCGGCGCCGTCGATTCGGGCAAGCACCTTCTCGGAGAGACCGTCCGACATGGCCCTTCTCAAGCCGCGCGTGGCCGCGGCTCTACGCGGCTGCTGGAGGTCGTTGCCATGGTCGACGACCGCGCCTCATGTCAGCGCTGCCTGGAGCCTGACCGACCGAAGTTCGCCACGCCCGCCGAGCCCGCACGTCGGCGGTGCTCGGAGGCAGGTGTAGTTGGCCCTGTCGACGGGGCCTCCCTCATCGGGGTTCAGGGTTGAGCAATGGACCCTCGTTCAACCGGGCGTGTCTTGCATGGTGTCCCTCACTACTGCCCGTCCGTCGTGGCGGGTGCGGTGCCGAGAAAGCGGATCAGCTCGGCATTGACGATGTCGGGCACCTCTTCGTGGGGGTTGTGGCCGACGTTCGGAATCAGAAAGACCTCGCCGTTGGGGAGAATCTCGGCCGCCCGCCGCGCGTTGTCGGGGAAGTCGGGCCCGTCGACCTCGCCGCCGAGGATCAGCGTCTTCGTGCGGATGTGGGGCCAGTCGTCGACCACCGTGTCCATCGAGCGCAGGTTGCCGCCGAGCCGGCGCACGTAGGCGAGCCGCGGCCAGTCGCCGCTCAGCCGCTGGCCGTGGCGGATGCGGATGTGGTCGATGAACTCGGGCTTCCACTCGACGTAGCGCCGCGTGTCCGTCCGCACGTCCGCCTCGTACGCGGCCTGCAGGTCGGGGTCGGCGTCGACCTCGCCGTCGAACGGGTTGAACCCGCGCCCGGCGCGCCTGTCGGTCAGGCCGATCTGGTTGACGGTCACCAGATGCGTCGTCTTCTCGGGGTAGAGGAAGGCGAACCGGGTCGCCATCTGTCCGCCGATGGAGTGCCCGACGATGGCGGCCTCGGCGATGCCGAGGTGGTCCATGAGCCGGGCCGTGTTCGAGGCGTGCAGGCTCATGCTGTAGGGCACGATGGGCTTGGACGACTTGCCCCAGCCGAGCCGGTCCTTGACGACGACGCGGTAGCCCGCCCCGGTGAGAGCCTCGATCTGGCTCTCCCAGTACCAGCCGTAGTAGCTGCCCCCGTGGTGGAGGACAGCGGCGCGGCCGTTCGCCGGCCCCGTCGGCGCGACGTCCATGTACGCGATGCGCACGTCCTGGCCGAACACCTGGAAGTTCATGAACTCGACGGGATGCGGGTACTCGTACCCCTCCAGGTTGATCGAGATCGGCCCCCAGTCGGCCGGCGGCTCGGGCGGCGGCTGATGGGACTGCGCCGAGACCGCGCCCGGCAGCGCGAGGGCCAGCACGGCGGCGAGGGACAGCGCGATGAGCACGCGCGGGGTGGAGCGTTCGATGGTCATTGGTCTTCTCCTGTCACGCTTCGTGGTTGCCGATCCTAGCACCGAGGCCGGTCCGGGGTCCCGGCCGGCAACGGCGCAGGGCTTGCGAACGGCGGGGACCTGAGTGATCATGGCCCTTTCCGGACGATAACGACGGCAGCCTCCCAGGGAGGGTTTGAGATGGATTTTCGCCTCCGAACAATCGCCACGGTGCTCGCGGTCGTCCTGCTGGCGTCCGCGCCGGCGTTCGCCCAGGGCCAGTTCCAGTCCGAGAGCGCCCCGGCCGCGGATGCGGACTGGGAGATGCCGCGTCTGGCGGACGGCCAGCCCGACCTGCAGGGCTACTGGACCACCCAGACCTTCACGCCGATGGAACGCCCCGAGTATCTGGGCGACCAGGCGTTCTACAGCGAAGAGGAGTTCGCGCTGCTCCAGTCGCAGCTGACGGTCGACGGGGCCGACCCGCTGGCCCGCTTCGTCATCGAGATTCCCGACGCCGAGGAACGCCAGCGAGTGCTCGACCAGAGCCACCGCGACGAGGAGTACGTCCACTACGACAACGCCATCTGGCTCGCGACCCGGGTGCCGAAGGGGCTGTCGACCCGGCGCACCTCGCTGATCGTCGACCCGCCGAATGGCCGCATCCCCCCGCAGAACGAACAGGCGCGGGCGCGGGCGGCCGAGCGGCGCGCACTGCGCGGCGACCAGGGAGCCTTCGACGGTTACGAGCTGCGCCCGCACAGCGAGCGCTGCCTGAACTACCGCTACAACGCGCCGCCGCTGCAGCCGCCCTCGTACAACGACATCCACCAGATCTTCCAGACGCCGACGCACGTCGTCATCTTCACCGAGCAGAGCACCAACGGGCCGCGGATCATCCCGATCGACGGCCGGCCGGCCCTGTCCGACGAGATCCGCCAGTGGCCGGGCGACGGGCGCGGGCACTGGGAGGGCGACACCCTGATCGTCGAGAGCTCCCACTTCAACGACGACGGCGCATGGCAGGGCTCGAGCCGCGACCTCAAGGTGGTCGAGCGGTTCACCCGGGTGGCCGACGACCAGATCCACTTCACGTTCACGGTCGAGGACCCGGCCACGTGGGACCAGCCGTGGAGCGCCGAGATTCCGTTGATGTCCACCGAGGGGCCGATGTTCGAGTACGCCTGCCACGAGGGCAATCACGACATCCGGCACATCCAGGAGGTCTATCGCGCCATCGAGCGGCAGGAAGCTGCGCGCCCTTGAGGGGCGCGTTGGAAGTTTCGCTGGCGCGAAACTTCTGCGCGAGTTGCTGACGGGCGCGCGGGATAGCGGGTCGGCGGGGGAAGTGCTCTACAGGCTCTACCGGGGGGTCCAGTGGAACACTTCCCACGTGTTGAGGGGCTCGTTGACGCTGGGGATGATCCGCCACCGCCAGGGCGCGGACGGCTACGAGTCGACGGCCGGCTACGGACCCTACCGCTGGGGGGCGGCCAGCTGGACCTACGGCTACGAGCGCTCCGAGGGCCGGCGGGGACCGACCCCCGAGGCGGCGCCGCTCCGGGTGACGGAGATCCCGCTACGCACCTTCGAGATCACCCGGGAGGGCGACCACCTGATCCTGGAGGACGCCGACCGGACGCTGCGGTGGGACTACGACGTTCCCGGTCGGCGGTTCACGCTGATGGGCCGCGACCGCCGCGTCATCCGCGTCTACGAACGCCTCGCACCATAACCGTCCCCTACCCACGGGCGGTCGCGGTGCGAGCAGTGCGCGCTGGCGCAGCTCGACAACGGCTGCACCCTGAACGGGCTGCCGGCGAGGCCCGGGCCGGGGCTCGTGCGCCGCACATCGGTCAGATCGACGAGAACCATTCGATCGGATCCCGATCGACCCGAGCCCGCGGCGGGGGCGGCGTCGACGGCGCCCCCGGGCGATTCCGCTATCTGCCCAGCGACTCCGTTCCGTTGAGCGTGCCCCGGCCGGTGGCGGGCGGGAAGCGCTCGCCGCGCAGCTCGGCCATCGTCATCCCGTTGGCGCGGTCGAGGGCGGCCGCGAACGCGCGCGTGCTGCGCTCGAGCCCGCTCGCCGGCACCAGCTCGGGGGCGTCGAGCGAGGTGTGGTAGATGACGTGGTCGATGATGTGGAACGACGGCGCGTAGTCGCCGTTCTTCGGTCCGTCCTCCAGCGCGTACAGCGACACGCCGAACTCGCGCAGCGTATCGAAGACCATCTGCTCGAACGCCGCGCTGCCGAGCGCGTTCCAGCGAAACGCGCCCACCGCGTTGGTCGGGGTCAGCGCGTCGTTGTACATGAAGAGCAGCGTCTGCGCCGGATGCTCCATCGTCAGCTTCACCGCCACCTTGTCCCAGGGGTAGGTGTCGTCTATGCCGACGCCGTCACGACCCCGCGCGACCTCCCCGTGGTGGTGATCGGGGAACTGGATGAACTTCATGGTGCGCGGCCGGTCCCGCCGGGGCCGCTCGGCGAAGAAGCGCGCCAGCTCGAGCGCGCTCGCCATCCCCGCCGCGTTGTCGGTCGCCGCCTGGAAGTACCCGTCGGTGTGCGACATGACGACGATCTGCTCGTCGGACATGCCCGGCAGCGTGGCCACGGTGTACTCGGTCGCGATGTTCCGTGGCTCGTCCACCTCGAGCCGGAACGAGAGCTCGATCGTCTCGCCCGCCGCCAGCCGATCCCTGAGCGCGAACCCTTCGTCCATGCTCAGGGTGAACTGCGGCACCTCGCGCAGGCCGCCCTCGGGCTGAAACTGCCCGTTGCCGGGCACCCCCATCACGTTCACCACCATCGCCGCGCCCAAGGCCAGCGCCCGGCTGTTGGCATCGAAGAGGCCGGCGCGGCCGCTGGCCGAATGACTGCGTCCGCCCGGGACGAAGACGCTGTAGATGACCACCGCCTTGCCCTCAATGTCGCGACCGATGAAGTCGGCCCCCGAGCCGACGCCGACCCACACCGCCTCTGCCGTGATGGTCCGAGGTCCCGTGGCTTTCGTGCGGGCCACCGGGAACGCAGTGGCCAGGGTCGTCGTCGAGCCGTCGGCGGCCCGGTAGCTCGCGGCCCAATCGGTCGGCCGCCAGTCGAAGGGCAGCACATAGGGGAAGTGCTCGACCGTCAGCCCCAGGGCCTCGAAGGCGCGGGCCATGTAGCCCATGCCCTCGCGGTCGGCCGATGTGCCGGGCAACCGTCCCCACCACTTGTGCCCGGCATCACGATAGCGAAGGGCGATCTGCGCGAGCTCGACGACGTGCGCCTTCATCCGCGCCCCGTCGATGCCCGCATACTGCCGCTGCTCCGGCGTCAGCGGCCACACCGGATACTGGTCGTCGTCGAAGATCAGCCGGTCGCGGTCTCTGGGCAGCCCCGCCCCGTAGGTCGTGTCCACGCGGGGGCCGAGATCCATCTGGGCGGACGACGCCGCGGGGATAGAGAGCACCGCGACTGCCGCCAGCGACGCCAGCGAAGCGAATCGCCTGCTCGTCATCCGGCTCCTCCGGGTCACGCTGACGCCGCCGATGCGCCGGCCCGGACGCTCTGAACGAGCGGGTCCTGCGGTCATGGAGTCCTCCTCGGATGCCTCAGCGTAGCAGGATGATAGGGCTGGCGCACATCCGGCAAAGAGGTGGCCCCCGACGAGGCTGGTCGTTCGACTCCGCCGCATGCTGGCCGAGGCGGAGGCGGTCTCGCCGGCATGCTGGCCGAGGCGAAGGCGGTCGCGCCGGCCCCGCGCCGGACGCGCAGTGAGGCCCTGGACCAGCCGGCGCCAACCTGCGAGGATGTCGGCGTGGCGACCGCCGAAGACTTCCGCCGGATCGCGCTCGGCCTCGACGGGGCGGAGGAGCGCTCGCACATGGACGCACCGGATTTCCGCGTCGGCGGCCGCATCTTCGCCACCCTCGCCCATCAGGGGCAGGGCTACGGCAACCTCATGCTCACGCCCGAGGTCCAGGCGACGTTCGTCGGCGAGGCGCCCGAGGTCTTCGTCCCGATCGCCGGCGGCTGGGGCCGCATGGGCATGACGCACATCCGCCTGGCCGCGGCCGACGAAGAGACCCTTGCCGGCGCGCTTCGCACCGCGTGGAAGCTCCGCGTCGAGAAGAACGCGCAGGTCCGACGCCGCCCGCGGCGGCGACGGACGTGATCGTGCGGGTGTCCGTGACGACTCCAGCGCCCGTGACGCACTTGGGCGGGCTCGGTCGTTCGGTGATCACTCCGTCCAACCCGCCCGCAAGGCCTCGCGGTCGACCTCGACGCCCCGGAGATACACCGCGGCGATCTGCCGCGTAGACATGATGTCGTCGAGCGGGTTGGCGTCGAGCACCACGAAGTCGGCGCTCCGGCCGGCCTCGATGGCCCCGGTCTCGGTCAGCCCGAACGCCCGCGCCGCCCGCGTTGTGGCCGCCACTATCGCCTCGGCCGGCGTCATTCCCAGCCGCACGAAGAGCTCCAGCTCCAGATGGTCGGCGTAACCGAAGAAGTCGCCCACCGCGCCGGCGTCGGTGCCCAGGATGACGTGGTCGCGCAACCGCATGAAGTTGTCGCGGATCACCCTGGCCCGCGCGTCGGCCGCGTCGGTCCGAGGGCCGTCGGCGCCGGGGTCGCCGGCCGCGGCGTCCCGCAGCATCGCGACGACCTCGTCCGGGACCTGCTCCTGGAAGAAGGGGTCCTCGTACACCGGCCGCCGGAACGGCTCGCTCCGGGTGACCATGCCGAGGGTCGGCACGATGAAGGCGTTGCGCGCCGCGACGAGCCCGAGATACTCGTCGTCGACGGCCACGTCGTAGGGCATGTGGATGAAGCGCCGGGCGCCGGCCCGAAGCAGCCGCTTGTGGTCCTCCAGGGTGGTCGCATGCGCGATCACCCGGATGTCCTGCACCTGGGCCTCGTCGAGGGCGGCCGCATAGATGTCCGGATGGAGCTTCACCCGCGCGCCCCGCCGCTCGTCGCGCGCGTCCACCCAGATCTTCATGATCCGTATGCCGCGCGCGGCCTCGGCCCGCACGACCTCGCGCGCCTCGGCGGGGGTCGCCACCCCGTGCAGCCCCCACCATCCCGCGTCGTTCGTGAACCGGGGGTTCGGTCCGCCGCCGGGCGTCCCGAGACCGGGCGACAGCAGGTAGCGCGCGCCCTCGACCTCGCCCACCCGTTGCGCAAGCCGCACCTCGAGGGCGATCTCCTCGACGTCGCTGCCGGTGGAGATGATCGTGCCGACGCCGTAGTAGGCGTGGCGGTGCAGATGGTCGACGAGGTTCTCGCGGGTGAAGTTCCCCGAGCCCCAGCTCGTGTACCGCTCCCAGCCGAGATGCGCGTGGGTGTTGACGAGCGCGGGCATCACCGTGCGCCCGGTCAGGTCGACGACCGTCGCCTCCGGCGGCGCCGTCACCTCGGCGGCGCTCCCGACCCGCACGATCAGATCGTCGCGGACCAGGAACGCGGCCTCCTCGATGACGCGACCGTCCCCGACGATCACGCGCCCGCCGGTGAACAGCCGGACGGCCGGGGTCGAGGCGGCGGGATTCGGCGGTTGGGCGTCCGCGCCACCCGCGATGCCGGTCACGAGCGCGAGCACCACCAGCCCTATGGCGCGCCGCCCAGTCCTGCTCTTGCCGGTCGGTCGAGTCATCGGCGTGGCCTCCGGCAGCGGCGTCACCCGCCGTCCCCGGGCGGAATGTGCCGGCACGACGTCAGGTCGAACCGCACGATGACCGCAAGACTTCTCCAGCATATCCTCACCTCCCGCGGTTCGCGAGGGACCAGTCGCGGCGCAGCGGCCGCGCCCCGGCGCCATGTTCGCGACACGACGCTGAACGACTACCAGACTGCCGGTCGATGACGCAAGAGGCCACCGTGCGTGCCGGCGGACCGAGGGCGGCGCTCACCGATCGAAGGTCCACGTGCGGGGCTCGCGTCCCGGCTCGGTCCGCACCTCTTCGACCACGACGCGGGGCGTCTCGTGGTGCCGGTATCGCAGGACCCATTTCAGGCCGGCCCGGTTCGCCTCGGGCACCGGAATCTCGTGCGTCGCGTGCTCGGGCCCCTCGAAGACGTTGATCTCGCAGAGATCCTCCTCGGCGCACAGAGCGACGGCCTGCCCGACCCAGTCCTCGACGGAAGCCCCGGGCGTGACCCAGGCTCCCCAGGCGTGTGCGGTGGTCCCCACCCAGCGGAAGACCACCGGTTCGGCGTCCGCCGCACCGCGGTCCTGCGCGGCGCGCGCCGGGCTCGCGAACCCGCGCTCGAGGGCCGTCAGCGGCGCGGGCTCCGCCGCTCGACCGGTCGCGGCGGCGCCGAGCGGCCACCCCAGCCCCACCGCGACCACGAACCGCACGCCGCCGCCGATCTGTTCCGCCAGCTTCATGACGATCTCCTTCCCTGAGACCAGCCACTCGGGCCGCCCCGGACGCTCGGGGAGAATCCACGAGGTCGTCGTCGACCACGCACGCGGCCGGGGGTGTGGGCCGTCACGTCTCCTCATGGGGAGTTGTACCGCAACCGCGCGCCGGAATGCACGTGGCCCTGGCCGAATCCCCGGGATCCGGACCGAAGTGGACAGACTTCAGAGGCCTTCGTCCAACGTCGCCAGCCGGTAGAATCGCCAAGGGTGGGCACTGGTACGTAGGAGAGGGAGCCATCGCCAGTACCGGTCCGGAAAAGCCCGGAACCCTGACCAGTGGCGGCAAGCTGAGCAACAACCCTCGTCGAGCGTCATGAAGCGTGCCGGATTTGAAGCAGCAATGAGGCGACCATGCGATACACGATCCAGGCGCTTCTCCTCCTGTTCGCCCTCGCAACGCCGGCCGCGGGGCAGGTCGCCACGGGTGGGGTGATGCGCTTCGCCACCGACGAGGTCACCTTCATCGGCGGGTTCGGAGGCCTCGCGGTCGACGTCTGGCTCGTCGAGCCGTTCGCGTACCTGAGCCACGACGCCGGCGTCTGGGCGATACAGGCAGGCGCTGCGGCCCCCATCGTGCGCCTCGAGACGGTGCGCGTCTCGATCCGCTTCGGAACGAGCACCGCCGTCAGCGGCCCAGCCGTCGAGCCGGACATCCATCCGACCATCGGCGCCGGCGTGCGCCTCGGCCGCCGGTTCGGAGTACTCGCCGAGGTGGACCGGGCCAGGGCGTTCACGCTGTCGCGCGCGGGCATCTTCGTCGGCTGGTGAGGACCTGCACGATGCCCGCGAAGCCCCGGTGGCTCCTCGCCATCCCCGACGCCATCAGCCAGCTCGAACAGCTCGACCGGACCCTCCTCACGCGCCGTGACATCGAGCAGCTCTTCGGCGTCTCGACCGCCCGGGCGGCGACCCTCATGCAGACGTTCGGGGCCGAGATGACCGGCTACCAGAGTATCCTGCCCCGGACGAAGCTCCTGAAGCAGCTGCGGAAACATCGGTCCCGGGCCGCGTTCCGCGTCGAGGAGGAGAGACGGACGCGCCTGGTGGCCGAGCTCCGGAAGGCGAGGCTGACCGGGATCCGGGTGAAGGTGCCCGTCGAGTCGCTCGACGGGAAGCTGGCGAGCCTGCCCGAAGGGGTGTCGGTCGGCCGGGACCGGATCGAAGTGCGGTTCAACGGGGCGAAGGAGGCCGTCGTCAGGCTCTTCGCGCTGGCGAAGGCGCTCACGAACGACTACGAGCGGTTCGAGGCGCTCGTCGGTGGGGGAGCCGCCGGCGATCGAGGAGAGGTGTCCGAATGACCGAGGCGCTGGTGCCGTCGGCCGCCGCGACGTCGGTCGTGACGGACAGGGGAGCGGCGGGATTCGCTCTGCCACAGGTGATCATCATAGCGCCGTTCGACGCGTGTCGGCAGTGGCGTCCATGCTGGACGCCGGCAGCATCGAGCAGGGGGGTGTCGGCCTCCGCTTTCGGAGGCTGCTTCGGGCCTGCTTTTCGGGCCTCCGGCGTCGATCTGCGGATGTCCTTCGTCCGCCCGGCGGTGCACGGCCCGCCGTCGCCTCGGGCCGGCTCACCCGGAGCTTCTCGAGGGCGACTTGATCGGGCTCGATGCGGGCTGAGGGCAGGTGGCCAGGAAGGCGGCGAAGTCTGCGGCCCCGAACCGAACCGGGCGGGGCCTGGCCGCAGCCGCGGTCGGGCGGCGGTCCGCCGGTAGCTGGCGAGGCGGGCCCGGAAAGCAGGCCGCGGCGACGTCGCCGCGCGGGCCGGGGCCCGGCCCGCGTCCGTAGAGCTCGGCGAGGACGGCGGCGAGGTTCTGGCCGTCGAGCCGGGGGCCGTCGAGCCAGGCGTTGAGGCGGCGGAGCGCGCCGGAGTACGCGCGGGGCGGTCATGCCGTCCGCCCCAGGATGTGCCTGCGGTCCGCCGGCTGGCGCGCGCTATCGGCGCGGTGGTCGACCCAAGCCCGGCCAAAATCGAGGCGCTCCACCGGAACGCCTCTCCTGCAGGTCTGCGAGGTCGCGCGACGCGGCGGCGCGGGCCGCGACCACACGAGCGATCGTCGAAGCGCGCGCGTGCGGAACACCCGCCTCGGCCGAGACGACGTCGGCGCCGTCGAGCCCGCCGTGGCCGCGGCCCGCAAGGCGGCGGACGCGCTCGAGGCCTCCAGCCGGCCCGGAACCGCCGTCGCCGGGCCGCGAGCCAGACGCAGAAACGACCAGGAAGGGCGCGGTGGGCGGCGGGTCGACCTTCTGTGTGCCGGGCATGCTCGGCGATCGTCGCGGCCGCGGCGTCGAGTCCGAGAAGGTCACCCGCGAGGCGCGGCTGCCTCGACGTCGTGATCGCGGGGCCGGCGGACCGCATCGCGCCACTGTCGCCGAAGATGGGAGTGCGGGTTAGAGGTCCATCGCCGACGCGGGCATCGCCCCTTTGGTCTTCACGCAGGAGATCAGAAACAGCCGGGTGCCCACCGTCTTCCAGCAAAGCTCATCCTCCTGGCCGGGGCTCACCACGCCACGGCGACGGGCGCGGGCGCCCCCCGACTATATCGCGGCGGCCGACGTCGCGACGGTCCGGGATTTCGGACACCGTGAGCAGGCGAGCGCCCGCCAGGCGGATGCACCAAGGTCGCCTCGCGCGGCTGGCCGTCGAGCCGGGACTAGGCGTCGGATGGGGCGACTGGCGTCTTGGAACGGGACGCGGCCGAGCGCGGCCGCGAGACGGCGAGGGGTCGCATCCTCAAGGGAGGTCGACGTCGACCTCCCGGTCGCCGGCGACGAACTCGGCGGCCCCGACCACCGGCCGGTGGTCTGGCGCGCCCCCGGAAGGCCTCCGCGTCGATCGGAGCCGGCCGCCGCGGTGAGCAGCCCCGCTGGGCGCGCCCCCACACGTCGGCGGCCCGACGTGTGGGGGCAGTCCGTGAGTCCGCCACCCGCTGCGCTGGACGCCGCCGCCGGCGGGGCGTCACGGCGCCTGGTTTGGCGAGAGCTCGTCGGCGGTGCCGGCGGCCGGTTCCCGAACCCGGCGGTGAGCGACTTGCACCGCGGCCGGCCCGACCAGCGCACCTCGTCGACGACTCGGCCCCGCGGGCGACGTGCCCGGTCGCCAGGGCGGATGGCGCGGGCTTGGTCCCGGGGGGCCTGTTCGCAGGAACCCTCCGCCCGAATATCAATGGGCGTTACAGCGTAACTGTTGGATGAGAGTACTCTTCGAAGCATCCGACTGGCCGGCGGTCGGCCCCCGCTCCGCCGGTGTGGCGACACAACTGCGCCGGTCGAGGGAACGAGAGAAACGTTAGGACTACATGGCGTGAGGATGCGAAGAATGGCGACAACAACTATCGCGGTTAACGTGGTTCAAGGGGTTACTGTCGGCCTCACGGTGGCTATCGTCCTGGCTGGGAGCCAGTGGCTCTACATACGGTACTTGGAGCGCGTGGATGTTGGGCAGGTCCGGGAGGTGCTGTCGGAAGGTAGACGGCGCGTCATGGAGGCCAAGGATACGTTTAATTCAGCAATGGGTGTTACGCTTCCTGGAGATGTACTTCGTGCTGGGCAATACAACCTCGTGTTAAAGCAGTTGAGCGTAGTGTTGGATCCTGCAGGCTCGAACCTATCGTATGACAAGCGCAAGGAAATATTTGACGCTTTGGATTGGTATAACGTGGGCGGACTGCATGTGATCAAGAATGACAAAGGCAACCCGGTCTTCCTTGCTCCCCCCGTTGGCCAATGGATCGCAGCTGAGATGAGGCATGAGGACGCCAGCAAGAGGTTCCAGCGATTGGAATCCATCGAGTGGCTGAAGCTCGAACCGTATTCGGGCGGGAGTTGAGGCTGTCGGTTGCCCGGTTGTCCCTCCGATACGCCCATCGGCCCGCGTTGCGACGGGCGACGAGGACGGCTGGATGATGCACTCGCCGGGCTCAGCGCCGCCGGGTGGCCGGCCGGCGGGTGGGGGCGGACGGCGCGTCCGCCAGGCCGCCCCGGCCACGAGGCCGTGCGGCTCGGCTGGGTGGAGCGTGCGGCGCTGAGGCCAACTCGTCGGCTTCGGGAGTTCCGCGACCGCCTCGCGGCGGGGAGGGATCAGTTCCCTCGGACTTGTGGACCGCGCCGCCTCGCGCGGCTCGACGTTGAACCCTCCCGGCGCCGGTTAACCTCGACGAGGTAGACGGCGAGGTGCTGGTCGTTGAAGCCGGCGGACGTCGAGCCCCCCAAACGTCCGGACTGAACGGCCGCTCCTGCCCCTCTCGACCGACGACGAGCTGCTCCGGCCTGCCACGACCTCGGTGGCCAAGCTTGTCCCCCCCCGAGAGCCGGGCGGCGACGGGGCCGAGGACCATCACCTGGTCCCTCGACGACCACGGTTGACGAAATCGAAACGCATCGTGATCTAAGGCGGCGATCAAGCGCGGTGGCAGGAGACGACGCCGGAGAAGCGCGAAGCGCAGAAGGCGTTGTATGCCAAGCCCCAAGTGACGCCGGCTGCCGGCCGGAACGGATGCGCCCGCCGTCACCCGTGCAGCCATGAAGCATAATGGTGCATGGCTGAAAGACCGCTTGACATCCCGCCCGGCACGCGCGGCCCGGGCTATGCCCGTGCTCCCGCGCATCGGATCGCGTTTGTGCCCCGGCATGCGCGTGTGCGCGTCGCCGCCGCCGGGACCGCGATCGCGAAGACGAGCGATGTCGTGGCCGTGGAGGAGAACGGCTATCCGCCGCGCTACTATCTGGCCCGGGACGGCGTCGACATGACGCGCGTGGAGAAGACCGGGAAGACAACGTATTGCCATTCAAGGGGCTCGCGACCTACTACATCATCCGCGGCGCCGACGGAGAGATCCGCGATGCGGCGTGGAGCTACGAGCAGCCGTTTCGTGAAGCCGAGCTGGTGCGGGACCGTCTCGCGTTCGATGCAAGCAAGGTGGTGGATGAGATGGTAGGGTGACGAGACCGTCTCGCGTTCGATGGGCGGCGGACCGCCTCCGCGGCGTGGTCCCCCGGTTTCGAGGATGGCGGTGGCCGCGGTCTCGGCCGGGGATCCGCCCGCCTCTATGCAGGATCTCTCGTTCTGATTCAACGGGGTCAACCGCGAGCTGGCCGACCAGCGCGAACGGATGGCCAAGCTCAAGGGCTTCCTGGCCCGGACGTCGAGACCGCGATGTCGCCGGAGGCCTCACTCATGTCAAAGCAACCCCGACGAAACCTGAACGCTGTGTTCGGCCGGCTCCAGCGGCGGATGCTGGCCGCTCAACTGTCCCCCGGGGCGGATGCGCGCAGAAACATCGGCAACGCGTCGCAGCCCGCGCGCCGGACCATGCCAGCCGCGCCCCCCGAGGCGCCAACCCGATGGAGGTGAAGCGGGGTATCGAAGCGGCCGGCGCCGCGGTCGTCGAGCACCTCAAGAAGCTCTCGCGCCGCCGTCAGCGGCGACATGATCGCCCAGGTCGGACAGATTTCGGCCAACAACGATCTTCGCCATCGGCCGGATCATCGCACAGGCGATGGACAAGGTCGGCAAGGACGGCGTCATCACCGTGGAAGAGGCCCGGACCCTCGAGACCTCGCTCGAAGTGGTCGAGGGGATGCAGTTCGACCGGGGGTTACCTGTCCCCGTACTTCGTCACCGACGCCGAACGGATGGAGGTCGTGCTCGAGAATCCGATCATCCTGATCCACGAGAAGAAGATTGGCTGAGCTCAACCCGGCGCTGTTACTCATTCGCATAGGCGGGGAGAGTGGTGAGCCGGGTGTCCTCGATGGGCCCACCCACCGTGAAATGGTAGAGGTCTTGGTAGGTGAGGTCTTGGAGGCCAAGGACACGATGCATGGGGTCGTCGAAGTAACACCCGATACCAGTGCTCCGAATCCCGGCAGCTTCGGCTTCTAGATAGAGCACCTGGCCAATCATCCCGGCCTCCCAGAACAGACGTGGATAGAACCACGGACCATTCTGTTCAATGGGCGCCTCGTACTCCGCGATCATCCCAAGACTGAAGCACCCATCGCTTGCGATGTCCTGGTGACACGAGACCTGCCGGGCGGATTGCTGGGCCTCAGCTTCGATGAGGCAGTACAGCTCCAGTTGCGGCGGACATTCGGCGGGTCGCTGCCATTGATCCACCTTGGTGAACGCTGCCCGAAGAGCGCGTGTCTGTGACGCGTCGCGCACGAAGATGTACAAGCCAGCGGGAAGATCCTTTACGCGGTGAACAAAAATGGCCAAGTGAATGTGCGGCGCCCACGGAAGCGTGCTTAACGGAATGCTTCCTGGTACCGCCAACGTTCTTTGAAGAATCCGATAGAACGTGTCTCGGGTGATGTGAGTTTTCCTATCCATCGCCACCGCGCTGCGGCGCTGACGAACGACTGTCCGGAGAGAAACGGACCGATGGTCGTAAGAACACGAAGGCTGCGGACTCTCGCGTCGCTCGTACGGCTGCCGACTTCGCGGCTTTCGGGCGGCGGCGGCCGTGGTCTCGACACCCCAGTCGAGGTGAGATGGGCTGAGCTGATTGGCGGTGCCCTGCCAGGTAAGAGACCTCAAGGCTTGTATCTGATCTTCCTGGAGCCCCATAGCCTCTTCGGCATGCGGACCCACAGCCATAAGCACATCTGGCTCCTCCGACTCGGCGTCGTCATTCCCTGTGCCCATGAGCAGCGCCAATTCTTCTGTGCCCAGGTCGTCTAAGACCTGTGTCTGCCACCCGAGGCCAGCCGCAGCAATAACGATCGCGCCAATCGCGTGCCCGACATCGTGCTGGCAGTAGCGATAGGCCCGCTGGCCATATTTCCAGGCTTCTCGCCAATGAATGGACGTCAGTCCGACAAGAAATATGTCCGCCGGTGCTACTAGCCACAATGCGTCCCACATTCCCCGCTCGAACTCCGCCCGTACCTCCAATCCATGCTCCTTCGGAGCGTAGTGACACACCATAGGCCGATCGCCTAGCCCATCGATGGGACCACAGATCAAGTAGCCCTCGGTGGGATGTAGATTGCCGCTCGAGGGATTCACGCGGAGTGCCCAACTGTGCTCGCCGGTGCTCTTCCAAGCTGAGATTGCCAAACTGTCATAGAAGAGTTGCGAGATCGTCTGAAAGGTCACCGGAGCGGCGGGAATCCGGCCTCGAACAAAAGCGTCGTCGTACAGCGGCTCGTCTGTGGCTGGGAACTTCTCGAGAGATACGAGCCGCGCCCCCTGATACCGCCGAAACGGCTTTGGCTGTGTGGCCCAATCCAAAGACCCTGGCCCCTGGGCATAGCTTTGGAAGTGATGTTTTGTGATCTCGTGGTAGTGAAGAACCTGCTGCAGTGCGGGACGGGCGTCTAGATTGTCTTCGAAATCGGCGGTCATCTTTTGTCTCTCTGAAAACGAGCGCCTCTTCAGTCCCAGGGGCTGATCATGCAGTCATTGAATACGGCTCGTGCGGCGTAGTGAGCCGCTTCGCCGCATCTTCTTCGAGCTTCTCGAGACCTCTGAGGCGCACCCCAGGAGGGTACGGTACCTGGGCGATCTCAACGACATCCAGCGCCTCGGGAAACTCACGCCGCAGGGCGCTATCGAGAAGCGCTGCAAACTGCTCGGGCCGTTTCGAGGGACTGCTCGCATCGATCTGGGAAATCCAGACTGGGCGGCGAGTCCTGGTCCTTTACCATTCGTCCGCCATATTCTAACCCGGATTATGCGTGAAGGTGTTGATTCTGGGAGAGACACAAGGATCCATCAGCACACCGGCAGTACCGATACCCTCAAGTCAAGGACACAGAAGCCGCCAGGCAATAATCGGACCGTCCTGAATAGCAGAATAAGGCTCTGCACAGGAAAATAGACCGGCATCTCAGGTGGGCGGGGTCATCCCGCTCGCCGGCCGGGACCGCCTTCACGATAGTCGTGGTCCGGAACGACACCTTGGCTGCCGTCGGGTCGAGTTGCCCCCGAACCAGGCGGCGTCAGGGTAACCAGTGAGGTCCTGGGTTGGCGGCCGGACCTGGCTCTCGCGCGGGGCGGGACGGCGCGGGGGTGGACGGCGCGTACGCCCCGCAGCCGGGCCACGAGGCCGCGCGGGTCGACGCTTGGCTCGACGCGCCGCGTGGCGGGAACGACCTCGGAAGATCTGCGGTCAGAAGGATACACCGACCGCGGACTGGCACGTACTCGTCGCGGCCCCGGCGGGCTACTTCGCGGCTTTCTTTCTGCGTTCGGCCCAAGAGGCTGTCATCCGCTCGGAAACCGCCTTCTTCTCTTCGGCCGTCATCGGTCGGCGCTTCCTCGTCGGCTTGGCGTCGGACGCGGTCTCCGCGACCGGGGTGGCCGCAGCCGCCGGCCGCCGCGAGGAGGAGCGCCGAGCCGCGGGCTTCGCCGGAGCGGAGGTCCCGAGCATCTCGTCGACGTCGTTCAACGCCTTGATTTCCGCCTGCAGGCGCTCGATCTCACTTTGGCGGTCGGCGATTGCCTTTGCTATAACACTCATAAGTTTTCCCAGGGGCTGTATCGTCCGTCGCTCGACGCGCTCTAGGCTCCGGCCGAGCGTGTTCCAATGGGTTCCGATTCTAGCCCAACGAGAGTTCGGCGGCCAGACGGAGCCGGCGCAGTCAACGCTGCCGTTCCCGACGACCAGATCGATCCCGGCCTCCGGCTTGCCTCCGGCGGCGCGGGTCGGACCGAGCGAGCATCAGTCCTGCGACCGACCTCGACTGGGGGCAGCCCGTGTCCACCACCCAACCCGTGCCGGCGACCGCGGCCTCGTTGACGAGCTACAGCTACGGGCTGACTCCCGCCGGCGACCGGCCGCGATCCCGGTACGGTTCACCCAGGCCCCACCTGGTGCAAGAGGGCATCGCCAATGTTCTGGTGCGATAAGGGGACACTCGAACCCCGATGGCCTTGCGGTCATCGGGGGTTCGAGTGTGGAGGCGGCTAGGCGGGTGAGACGTTCTCGGCGCGGGGGCCCTTCGGGCCCTGGCCGAGCGTAAACGTCACGTTGTCGCCTTCGCGCATCGAGTCGAATGGCGTGCTCGTGCACGCGGACTGGTGGAAGAAGTATTCGACGCCGTCGGGCGCGGCGATGAAGCCGAAGCCCTTGTCCGTGATGCGCTTGATCGTGCCGGTCGTAGATTCCATGCGTGAGTCCTTTGAGTGTAGTCGGCCCGAAATAGGCCGTGAACGCGCCGAGGGGTTCTCGTCGAGGCACTGTCAAGTTGACGACGAGAAGTGCGCTCTGCCTCCTCATGAAGGCCGCGCGCCCCAACCCCGGCCGCCGACAATCCCGAAAGGGAGAGTCTCCTGAAACAGGTGTGGGTAGGGATGGCCCCAGTTCGATGCCGCCCCAGCCAGAAAAACCCCCGCGTTCGCGGGCTCTGCTTCGCCCCGTGACCCCCGCACGTCAGGCCCACGCGCCGACTGCTCCTCGCGCGTCCGGCGTGAAGTCGTCGACGGCCGGGACGCCCCCGTCCAGGCCGGGCCGCAAGGCCCATAACTGCTCTCTGAGCGGAGGGACGGCCGGCGTGTCATCCGAAGGACCGGAGCGCAGCGGAGGACGCGCGTAGCGCGTTGACACGCCGGCCGACCCGTAGCTACCCCGCCCCACATCCGCAGCAAGCCACCGCACGCCCGCCCCGGAAGCGGAATCCGCGGGTCAGTTCCGAGCTGCCTTTTCGCCGTCAGCCGCGCCTCGTGGACCCGCCGAATCGGCTCCGATTCCACCCACACCTGTTTTAGGAGAGCCGAAAGGGAGAGCTTCGAGAATGCACGATAATTCTACCCTGACGACCCACACGAGTGCGCCCGTCGCATCGTCGAGGCGCTCAAGGCTCGGGGGTTGTGGCCGTCGAACGGCGCCGGCGTCGAACTTCCTCCCCCGCGAGAGCCAGGTCCGGACGCGGCATCGGTTCACTGAAATCCGCCTACACAACCCTGCCGCCCGGGCGCGGTCGCGTCGCTCGTGAAGGTCCGGATGGATTCGAGCCGGCACTTTTCGATTGCGAGGGGATCGCGGAACATGACCGTGGGTGAAGGTGCCGGGGCAGCGGGACGGTCGGGAGCTTGCTGTCAGTCATCGTCGCCGGTCAGTTCCGTCACGCCCGTCCGGTCGCGTTGCACTCCGATCCAGGGCGGTGCTGCGGGGGCCGCGTGGACGACGGCCAGGGGTTGTTTCCCGGCCGTTCCGAGGGCGGCCAGGTATTCCAGAAACGTCCTGGGGTTGCTGTCCGGCGCGGGGTCGGCGGTGGCGGTCAGCTCGTGGAGCTCGCCCTGCTGGTCGATTATCACTGTGCGGCTCCCCGGCGGTGTCTCCTCGAGTCCTCTGGGGTCGTAGGTCTCCGGGCCCGGTGTCGTCCAGTCGGTGACGACTCGCCAGTTGCGGGCGGAGACCGTCGTCCCCTTGTGGCCCTCTCCCGGTGTCCCCGGTGTCGTCGCGGCTAACGCGACTTGCGCCAGGGCGGTTCTGCGGCCGTGGGTCTGCACGGCTTCGAGCCATCGGCGGGCTTCGGTCCCGGTGGCCGCCAGTCCCCGGACGATTGTTCCGTCGGAGCGCACGGCCAGGGTCCTGATCGGGCAGGGTACGTCCGTCTTGTCGTCGGTCATCGTTTGGGGTCCAGAGGGCGCTGGCGGCTGCCGGTCTCGTCGGGCTGCGGCGGCACTCGTTCGGTGGCCCGCTACGGTATGACCGGGCGAACCCGCGCGGGTGTGGCGGCATCTGCCGTGGGGCCGGATGCGGTGAGGCTGCAGTATACGCCGTGGCGGGTGTCGTGCGCGCGGTGCGGGGTGAAGGTTCGAGCGGGTGCCGTGGCGGATGGCAGCAGCGTGTTCACGGCGGCGGTCGAAGAGTTGGCGGCGTATCTGGCGCAGGTGACGGACCCGACGACGGTGAGCCGCCTGCTGGGGATTCCACCCGACGAGCACGTCGCCCTTTCCGCAGGGAGCGCAAGCAGCTGTCGAGTCCCGGCCGGTCGTCGCGTACGCCGGAGGCGAAGTCATGGTACAGTCGGCGGCTCTCGGGTGTATAAAGAGGCCATCCGGGGCAGGCAACACGGAAATCCCGGCTCAAAAGGAGAACCGAACACAATGGCGACAGCGGCAGACGCAGAGATCGTGATGCGGCTCTATGACCTCCGACGCGAAGAAACACTCCGCAAGGCTCGACACTTCATGGGTTTTGCTTTCAACCCGAAGAACCTGGATGAGTTGCGGGCGGTCTCACGGGACATGACAGCCGCAGACAACGTGCTGTGGAGGCAGGCGCTGAGCTTCTGGGAAATGGCGGCCTCGCTCGTGCTGCGGGGAGCGGTCGATGCGGACCTGTTTCTCGACTCCAACGGAGAAGGCATCCTGATATACGCGAAGTTTCATCACTTCCACGCGGAGACTGAGAAGGAGTCTGGCAATATCTTCATGAAGAACACGGCGGAACTAATCCAGAAGTATCCGGCGGCGAAGGCTCTGTATGACATGTTCCTGCCGATGTTTGGACCCAAGTCGTAGCAGCGAGATGCACCACCGATCGCTGTGGTGCGAAACCTGCCATGTCCGGCTCGGGATTATGGACGGGACGGCCGCGTTTTCCGATGCAATGGCGCGGCTCGGGGAGTCCGCATCGTGACCTGGGCGATATCCCGTAACCCGCTACGGCCGGGCGCGCTGGTGACGGCTGGCGACGTGTGCCACCTGCACCCGGACCGCGCCGCGGCCGAACGGTGCGGCGCGTTGATGGGCGGCGCCCCGGATCTGGTGAGGCTCGAGAAACACACGGCGCGGGTTTACCGGG
The DNA here is from genome assembly GCA_965206705.1 of Vicinamibacterales bacterium. Lineage (GTDB taxonomy): Bacteria > Acidobacteriota > Vicinamibacteria > Vicinamibacterales > UBA8438 > JAJEEA01. The sequence continues at coordinate 2,759,289 of CBDBKJ010000006.1, forward strand.
TGCTGTGGTCCCTTTCGGACGTGGCCGGGGGCGCGCTACGGAAACCGGCGCCCCCGCCGGCACCGCCACCAGAGAAGCGCGCCGGCGCCGTTCGGAGCTTGCCGGGGAACGTCCGCATAAGCGGCCCTGTGGCGGCGCGCGCCGCCTGGGAGCGGCTGACGGGGGGAGATCCATGACGGCGACCAGGGCGGATGTTGAGCGGGCGGTGTCCGGCCGGCCGGGCCGGGGCCCCCGAAACGGCCGGGTCTGGGACGGCGACAGTCCGCGCGCGGTCACGCCGCTGGTTCAAGGCTTGCGTTCCCGACGACGAGATTCCGGGCCTGGGGGGGGCAGCCCGTGAGTCCACCACCCCGTCCTCGATACAGCAAGGGCCGGCCCGCCTCGACCGGCACCCGGCGCGCTCGCGGCCGCAGACAGGCGCCGGGCTGCCGGGGGGGGCCAGGGGCCCGTCCCGCGTCGTAGGCGGCGGAGCGCGGGTGGCGTACGCCCGGGGGGTGTTCGGGCTGATGGAGGCTTCGACGAGGCGTTGGGCGTTCGAGGACGTTCGGCCCAGCCGGCGGTCATGCGCTCGTGGGCACGGCTCCGCCGCTAGACTCTGCGGGCGCCGCCTCGCCAGCGGCGGTACCGTCAGCCACGGACAACGACAGACGTCTATGATCGGCACAGAGCTCCGTCGCCTCGACGGACCCGGGCTGCGCGCCGTCGCACTTTCGACTGTCAGGCCAATCAGGCTGCAGACTGGAGGGTCTACGCGGGTACGCTAACCCTCACCCCGCACCAGCTAGCTAGTAAATCGCCATATAGCCGAGTCCACCCTTCAAGGCCACTTGTCATCTGTCTCCAGTGGCGGTACCATCATGGCCACGGAGGGAGCCCCTTGGCCATGAGCGACGACCGGCACGATTTGGCGGAATCCGGCATCGAAAACCTGGCGAGCGAACGGGAAGATCTCGACAGCTCCCCGGCGAGATACGAGGTTGTCACGTACCCTGCGGACTTTACCCTGGAGGGTCTCGTTCAGAAGTATCGCCGCCGGCAGATCACGATACCGGGATTCCAGCGCAAGTTCGTCTGGTCCCTGCGGCAAGCGACTAGATTGATCGAGTCCTTTCTGCTCGGGTTGCCAGTTCCTGCCGTGTTTCTCTTCGTCGATTCGGACGACAAGACGTTCATCGTCATTGACGGCCAACAGCGATTGCTGAGTATCGTTTGTTTCTTTGAAGGCATATTTGGTTCAGAAGAACTCGGGAACCGCACAGTATTTGGGCTCCGCGGGCTCCACGAAACGAGTCCATATCGAGACAAGACGTACTCTGATCTACAGGAAACGGATCCGGCATCCTTCAATACCCTAAACGATGCGGTGCTGCGAGCCTTCGTGGTGCGGCAGCTCAATCCTAAGGACACTACTAGCGCTTACCACATCTTTGAGCGACTCAACACCGGCGGTACTCATCTAGTGAGTCAGGAGATACGCAATTGCATCTATCGCGGTCCCTTCAACGACCTTCTCGGCAATCTCAACGGCGACCCGAGTTGGCGGCAGGTGTTTGGTAAGGCCAACGAGGACAAGCGCCAGCGTGATATCGAGCTCGTGCTTCGCTTCCTCGCGCTTCGCGAGGATTCCGGGCTATACAAGAAGCCGATGAAGGATTTTCTGTCTGCTTTTATGGAGCGCCACCGCCACGACGGGCTGAATCTGCTCGACGGCTTTCGAAGCGTCTTTGGACGTACGATGGCGACGATTCTTGAAACGCTCGGCGAGAAGCCGTTCCACATCAAGGCCGGTCTGAATGCCGCGGTATTCGATTCGGTATCTACTGCGTATTCGAAGCACTTGGGCAGTATTCCCGCTGATGTCGGAGATAGATACAGGACCCTCATTGCAAATGAGGAGTTTCTGCACATGACAAGCACCGGTACGACCGACGAGGAGATCCTTTCGGGACGACTCGAACGCGCAGAAAAGGTGCTTTTCACGTAACTTGTGTTGGCGAACAACGATGGACTTCCCTCACATCGATGACGCCTTGGAAGTCTGTCATCGGCACCTGTCGACACTCGACGATGGTCTGCCCGACACGGTAGAGATCGCGAGCCTTCTCGTAGCTTCTATCGTGCTGTTGATCGTGTCCACTTACGAGAACTATATTGCGGGGCAGTTTGCCGAACGGGCGACGCGTAGCGGCGATCAACATCTGGCGAACTTCGTAGCGCGGCACACCGCGCGGAGATTGTGGAGTCCGAAGATCGGAAAGATCACGGAGGTGCGGAGATTGTGGAGTCCGAAGATCGGAAAGATCACGGAGGTGCTCGGCGAATTCGGAACTGATTATCGCGATGTGTTCAGGGCGCGCGTTGAAAATACGATCGGGCACGCCTCCTGGGACAATTTAATGCAAGCCCGACACACTATTGTTCATAAGAACAGCGCGACGAACATGACGCTTCGTGAGTTGCAGACCACATACAAGGAGGCGCAAGATGTGTTAGCGGTTCTTCGTGCGAGCCTCGGATTGTCGGGGAGCGCTGCCACCACACCATGATGCCGGCGGCGGCGACCGTGGGCAGACGCGCGGCCGTGGGCCTCGACGCCGTGATCGCGGGTCCCGGGTTGGGCCAGCCGGCGCCGTTCACAGGGCGGCGGCCACAGTCGCCCTCCCAGCAGTCCAACGCCCACTCCCACACGTTCCCCCACATGTCCGACAAACCCAAGGGGCTCGAGCCGTAGGTGCCGACGGGACAGGTGCCGTCACGACCTGTGCGGTCTTGGTGGCATCCAGGCTGAGAACCCTCGCTCGCGCGCCGGAGTTCCGCGTAGGTCGGCAGCCGGTACGCGACTCCGGACGTCCGGCTCAGCCAGGACACATACGCCTGGGCGTCATGCCCAGCTCGCGGGGCAGATCGGGACGGGGGTGGAGGTTGCCGGCGGCGTGCGGCTGAGCGATGGTCTGGTGCGGATAGAGGCGCAGGGCCGGCGGCTCGTGCTGCACACCGCGGCGGGCTACCAGGAGCAGGGGGCGAGCGTGACGGCGCGAATCGGCGCGAGGCGGGACCGCCCCGGGGTTGTCGCTGTCGTTGTCGCCGCGCTGGGGCGCGCCGGCGTTCGGCGCCGACAGCCTGTGGCAGGACCACGTCTACGAGCACGGTTACCGCGGCGAGGGCGCCGACCGGGCGTTCGACGCGCAGGTCGGCTACGGGCTGCGTCTGCCGGGCGGCGGCCTGCTGCTGACGCCGTTCGGGGGATACAGCCAGGCGCCCTACGGGCGGCGTCTGCAGGTCGGGGCCCTGGTCGGCGGGCGGGGCGGCGGCGTGGCCGCCCCGGCGCAGGTGGAACTGCGGGTCGACCGCGCCGGCGGCGGCGTGAACGGGACCGCCCACCACCTCGTCAGCCTCCGTCGGCGTCGTGACCTTCAGCGGCGAGACCCCGTGAGCCCGCCCGTGGACGCCGGTTCGGCGGCGGGAAGCAGCGGTTCAACACACGCCGGGCATCGACTGAGCCAGGCGACGTCGGTGGCGAACGTGCCGAGGTGGACGAAGTGCCGCCTCCGGTCGTCCGCCGCCAGCACCAAGCGGAGCGCCCAACCCGCGAGGCCACCCTTGCCCTGGGCCAGGTCCTCGGGGCGAAAGCCGGCCGGCCCGGAACGGCTCCGCGATCCGGGGGCGGGAGCTGCTGCCCTCGATGGTGACTGCCAGACATTCCGGGGCGATAGGTGGATCACGTTCTACGAACCGGACCGGCGCCTGTCCGCGCAGGCGACGTGCTGGCGATTCCCAGTGGCGGCTCCCCCGGGGCCGGGGGAGAGCCCCAATGGATGGTGGCGATTCGACGACAATCGCAACGGGCGCCCCACCGTCCACTGATCGAATCGATCATCCAGCTGCTCACGACGACGTTTCAGATGACGAAGCTGAGGAGGTAGCTACCCGCGGCTCGACGCAGGCGCGTGTAGTCGTCCGGGAACAGGCAGCAGAAGATGATGGCGATCCCCATGCCGAGGGTGGTCCATGGCCTCGTGGCGTGGTAGGTGCTGTCGGGGAGCACCCACGCCGCCAGGCCGATGAGGCCCCACAGAGGCGCAAGGACCACCGCCCATCGCCGGACGTCCTCGGCCCCCAGCGGTTCCCCCCGAGGTCGGGGCGCCGGCGCGACGCTGTGCTTTCACGAACCGCACGTTGTTCATCCCGCGTTCTGACGGCTCCCCGGCTCCGCCTGCGCCTTGACGTAGATTACAGACTCCTTTGGGGCTAAAAAAACGATCTCTTGGCCCTTCTTTATGCTGAACCAGTCCCCGCTTCCGACCGGGGTGTCACCCTCGACTTCAACCGTATACGTGCCCTTCATTCCCCGTAGACGGATCTCGTAGTTTGCCATCTCGACTCCCTTCTTTTAAATTGGCTTCTAGTCCGCGTCTTTCCCGAGAGTGTTGCGCTGTCTCTTATAGCGGATGATCGAAAAATCCTCTAATTCCTGGGCGTAAACGAACCCGACAAGACATGTCCACCTGACATCCCGGTGGGAAGCGGAATCCAGATATTGGATCTCTACATCGAGGAGGAGTTTTGCGCCATCAACAAGACCCATTGGAGCGTGGGTATCTACGTGGACTTTCTCAAAATAGCCCTTGTAGACCTCAGCTTTGCGAATCCCCCTGAAGACCATTTCCGTATTGGGTCGCTGATCGTGATCTCCAATCCAGTGACGTGTCCTCACACTCTCAACTATGGTGGGAACTCCGGCCGCGTCTACAACATCGTCCTCACACTCTCAAAGGTCATCGTAACTCGGTTATCGAAGACGGACGCTGCGAAGTTATCAGCCACAACATACGACCGATGAGTAAGGAGGAACTCTTGCTCCACTACACGGACGCTCTTAGCTGCTGCCTCAGCGCTTTCTACCGTAGCTTTGGCGGTCTCCACAGCGGCGTCAGAGCTCTTCCTGGCAGCCTCCGCAGCTTCGGTGGCGACGTAAGGAGGCCCCTGTTCAGGAACACCAGCAGGAGCGTGCCCACCGCCAGCACCAAGGTCGCAATTGTCAGAATAGCTTCCCAGTCGGTACCGTTCCCCATCACCGCTACCTCTCCCCGGTCGGCAATTACCTGTGCTATTGCGCTCATGGCGGTAAAGAGTAGGGGCGTGGCAATAGGATGTCAAGCCGCTCACCCCAAGGGGCGGCTGTCTTTGGTTAGCGGGTAAAGTCGAGAAAATCCGTGAAGTGGTGTGCAGCTTCGGGGCGCATGTGTCGATACATGGAGCATGGCGAGAGAGAGCGGCGGGCGCGACGGTTCGGGGGCGCCCCCGCGAGAGCAGGATTCGCGGGACAAGCGCATCGAGGAGCTTCAGCGGGAGAACGCCAAGCTGAGCGACGATTTGGACCGCACCACCCGCGACCTGGACCGCACCACCCGCGACCTGGACCGCACCACCCGTGATCGAGACCGGTGGAAGCGACGCAGCGAAGACCTCAAGAAACAACTCGATGAGGCCCGCCGCGCCGGCAAACGGCAGGCTGCACCCTTCGCCAAGGACCGGCCGCAAGGGTCCGGCAAGCGCCCCGGCCGACGGTCCGGGACGCAGTACGGCCGGCAAGGGTCCCGACGCTGCCCGCCGAAGGTCGACGAGACCCACGGGGCGCCGGCGCCAAGGGCGTGTCCCGACTGCGGCGGCGCCGTCGAAGTGACCCGCGTCGCCGCGCAGTATCAGGAAGAACTCCCTCCGGTCCACCCCATCGTACGCCGCTTCGACATCGAGGTCGGCCGCTGCTCGCAGTGCCGCCGGCGCGTGCAGGGGCGCCATCGTCTCCAGACATCCGACGCCCTTGGCGCGGCCGCGGTGCAGCTCGGCCCCGGACTCGCCTCGCTCGTCGTCGAGTTGCACACCGAGATGGGCGTGCCGCTGGCCAAGGTCGCCGGCCTGCTGCGGACGAGGTTCGGTCTGGAGGTCACCGCCGGCGGCCTCGTTCATCTGCTGCATCGAACCGCCCGCGACGCCACACCGGTCTACCGGGAACTCTGCCGGCAGGTCCGCAACGCGCCGGTGGTCACGCCCGACGAAACGGGCTGGCGCGTCATCAAGCCCCACTGGCTGTGGACGTTCGTCACCCCGGAGACCACCGTCTACGCCATTTGCCCCGGCCGCGGGTTCAAGGATGCGGCCACCGTGCTCGGGACCGACTACGCCGGCGTGCTCGTGCGCGACGGCTGGCGGGTGTACCGGCGCTACAAGGGTTTGCACCAAAGTTGCGTCAATCACCTGCTCCAGCGTTGCAAGAAACTGAAGCAGAAGCACCCCTACAGCCCCTGGAGCTCGAAGGTCAAGGCCGTTCTCCAGACCGGCCTCGACCTTCGGGACCGCTGCCGGAACGGCGAACTGACCCGGCACGGTCTCGACTCGCTCCGCGGCCGGCTCGAGGCCCGGCTCGGTCGGCTGATCGACGCGCCGCCGCCGTTGAAGGACGCCAAGCGCTTCGCCAAGCATCTCGCCGCCGAATTCCCGGCCGTGTTCCTCTTCCTGCGCGACCCCTCGATAGACGCCACCAACTGGCGGGCCGAACAGGCCATCCGCCCCGCGGTGGTCATCCGCAAGGTGTGCGGCGGCAACCGCACCCGCAAGGGCGCCGACACCCAGCAAGTGCTCTCGACCGTCGTGCGTACCGCCCGTCAGCGCCGCCTCGACCTGCCGACGCTGACGGCCGAAATATTGCGCGCCCGCGAGCCCACCGTTCCCGAGGCCTTCAGGCTCCCGCCGCCGCCCGCGTAGGCGGGTGTCGCCCACACGGCCGCTTCGACACGCGCCCGTTCCCGCGGCCCCCACGGACAACCGACACTTCTTCATTTTCAAGGTGACTCAAGCCCATGCCGACCCTGTAATCGAATACGGGCGGCTTTGTAGAGTCGGCGAACGACGGGGACGGAGGGAAGGGAGGGCTCCTATTGCGAGGCGTCCGGCACACGGGGGGGCAAGTGTCAGTGTCCGGCCGGCCGGGTTGGCCGTCGGCCGGCGCGCCCCGGGCGCCGGGGGCGGCGGCCGGGCGCTGCACACCCGGTGGCCCCCGGGCGCCGGGGGCGGACGGCGCGTCCGCCAAGCTACCATCCGGCGCGGAACCGGTGCCGCCGTCGACGGCCGCGACTACCGAGCCGGACATCCTCCCGACCGCGGAGGCCTCCGGGCGCGTCGTGCGGTAGGCCTAGCTCTTGGGCCGACGACGGTACCCGCCAACCCCAACCAGCAATGCCAGCAAGCCGGCCGCGATGTGCGGGAGCGCCGGCACCGGCTGAGCCATGGTCAGCTCGGCATCGATGCGTTGGCCGTCGGTCCACCGGAATCCGGGGTCGGCCCAGTAGAGGCTCGTCCAAGGGGGATCGTCGGAGGCCTCGTCGGCCACCGCCACTGAATCGCTCACCTGCAGCACCGTCCCGTCCACGGTGAGCGTCATGGATTCCAGGTCCTGATGATCGAGGATCGGCGAGAACGAGAGAACGACAGCCCATTCCCGCAGTAGTGGATTATTCTCGACCTGAAGCAGGGAATAGACCCTGTACGTCGTCCCACGGAAGTCGAATTCGGCGTCGCTGAGTTCGCCCATTACCGGCACTTCCGGATTCCTGTTGTAGCCGACGATTCTGACGCCGTTGATCTCGTCCTTGCCTGCGGTCATCGTTCCTGACCACAACGGCTCCTGGGCCGCCAGGCGGATGCTGACCAGCAGCACGGAGACGGCTGCCAATAGACACCTGCGCATGGAATCCTCCAAGAGCGTCCCTTGAACGCCGCCCTTCTGCCTGAAAGACCAAACGATAGCATGGGTCGCCCAGGCCCTGGAAAGCGATGACGTCCGCGGTCTCGCGGTGGCTGGAACGCCGCGCCGCGGAGGTGCGGGCCATCCGCTCGAGCGGCTCAGCGCGGCCCCGTGATGGGCACGATTGCGACGTGGGGCGGCCACCCGGGCCGGCATGCGTGGCGGTGAGTCTGGGCGCGTGGCCGGTCTTGCTCCATCGGAAGGGGGCGCGGGTCCGGTGCAATCGCTGGCGGAAGCATCGCGAAGACAGCGTGCAGGACGGACAGGTGCGTGAAGGTCCTTGGTGAACCTCGAAGCAGGATGTCCGTGAGGGAGCCGCGCCTCGGGCATCCGCCGGTAGAGATCATCTCGGCGACCAGGTCAGCGGCCCCGTCGGATACGGGGGAGCCGGGGGAGCCGGGGGAGCCCTGCCGGCTCGGCCTCCGCAAGATGGGCCGAGGCCACGACCACGCACGGGTTCTGGGAAGTTGATGCACATCGCCCGCGGGGGCGGACTCCAGGGCTGCCCCCGCGGGGCCGTCCGCCCGCGCCGCTGCGGCGCTGCGCTCGGCCGGGGGGCCTCGCAGACCTGAGCGGCCGAGGCGGCGCGCCCTCCGGCCCTACTGCTGGGCGGCCTTCTGCACCGGGACCGGGTTGTTCAGCGCCTCCGCGATCAGTTCGTCGAACTCCGCCAGCCGATCGGGTGCGAACCGCGACACCTCCGACCGCCAGCGCGTGACCTGCTCCACCGCCATGACCTCGGCGTTCCGCTTCGAGGGCGCTTTCCCGGTGGCCACCGCGTACGCCTGGCCCGCCATGAAGGTGTACCAGCCCTGACGCGCCGCGAGCCGGTCGAGCTTCTTGCGCACGTCCCGCGCCCGCTTCTCGGCCGAGGGCAGCAGCCGGGACTCGTCGAGCGTCCCGGACCGTACCTGGCGCAGAACGCGCTCGGCAAGTGGTTCCTCCGAGATGTTGAACTCCGTCTCCGTCGTCATCACCACGCTCGATCCGTTCCCCGGCGCCGGGGCTGGTGCGGCGCCGGGGTGTCCCTGGCCGCGCCGGACCGGGCAACGTCGTTCACGCTGTCGCCGGGCGGCCAGATCGCGGCCGGGTGAGGACTCACGGTGCCCGCGAAGCCCCGGTGGCTCCTCGCCATCCCCGACGCCATCAGCCAGCTCGAAGAGCTCGACCGCGCCCTCCTCACGCGCCGGGACGTGGAGCGGCTCTTCGGCGTCTCGAAAGCCCGGGCGGCGACCCTCATGCAGACCTTCGGGGCCGAGCTCACCGGCAACCAGAGAACCCTGCCCCGGACCAAGCTCCTGCAGCAGCTCCGGAAACACCGCGCCCGGGCCGCTTTCCGAGGCGAGGAGGAGAGACGCACGCGCCTGGTCGCCGAGCTCCGGAAGGCCCGGCTCACCGGGCTCAGGGTGAAGCTGCCCGCCGAAACCTTGAGCGGGAAGCTCGCAAGCCTGCCGGACGGGGTGTCGGTCGAGCGGGACCGGATCGAGGTGCGGGTCGACGGAGCCAAGGACGCCGTGGTCAGGCTCTACGCGCTAGCCCAGGCGCTCGTGAACGACTACGAACGGTTCGAGGCGCTCGTTGACGGCGGGGGAGAGGTGGTGAACGAATGAGCGAAGCCCTGGTGCCGGCCGTGGCCACGCCGGAGAGTGACGCGGCTGACGCGACCGCGGTGCCGACGTCGGGCGTGGCGCGCGCGGGCTCGACGGCGATCGCGTTGCCGAGGATGATCGTGGATGCTGGGCCTGTGGCGGCGGAGAGGTTCCTCGAGTTCTTCGCGGGGCGGATCGCGAACGAACGGACCCGGGCGGCGTACGCGAGGGCGGCGGGGCAGTTTCTCGGGTGGTGCGAGGGCCGAGGCCTCAGCCTCAAGGCGATCGCACCTCTTCATGTCGCCGCCTACATCCGGACGCATCCCGGGTCGGCGCCGACAGTGAAACAGCACCTCGCCGCGATCCGGATGCTCTGCGACTGGCTCGTCGTCAGCCAGGTTCCTGCCGGTGAACCCGGCCGCGGCCGTGCGCGGTCCGAAGCACGTCGTCACCAAGGGCGCGACGTCCGTCCTCTCGCCGGCCGAGACCCGCAAGCTCCTCGATACGATCGAACGCATCGTGATCTGAACGCGGGAGACCCGACCGGGAGCAGGCCGTGAACACATCACCAGTCGTCCATGCGGTGCGCACAGGTCGAGCCGTCGCCGTCAGGACCCAGCATGGCTGAGCGGCGATGGCGGGTGATCCGCGGGGGGAGAGGGCTTCGCACGGCGACGACAGTCGAGGTCGATGGGGCGCTCAGGCAGCGGACTCTCTTCGGGCGGCGGACGTCGGGCCGGCCGAGCCACAGCGGTAGGCGGTGACGAAGTAGTTTTCCCCGCCGAGCCAGCCGATCCGGGCAGGTCGGTTCGGTGACGGGTCCATAATTAGGGGCCTGATGCCAAAGACACTGACCCCGAGTGGGCTGACTGCCGTCTTGCGTGTGCAAGTCACGCCGGAGATGAAGCAGCTGCTGGAGACTGAAGCGGCAGCGCGGTACGAATCCCTGTCGGAGGTCGCCCGCCAAGCGATTGAGATCGGGTTGCGGAAGCTGCGGAAGGACCGACCGGCCGTGCAACTGGGAACGGTCTGGTAGGACCGGGGCCCCAGGGGCGAGCTGATTCGCGTCCGCGCCGGGGGGCTTCGAGCTGGCGTTTAAGGCGGACGCGGTGAAGGATGCGCGGCCCGGCGTACTCGATGAAGATGGGCTATTCCTGGGGATGCAAGGATCGAGGACAAGGAGACCCGTCCGCCGCCGCGCTACAAGGAGGGCACGCTGCTCGAGGCGATGCAGAATGCCTGGCGCTTCGTCGAAGATGACATCCTGCGGGACCGTCTCAAGGAGGCCAAGGGCATCGGCACGCCGGCGACCCGGGCGGAGGTCCTCGCCGGACTGAGGAACCAAGGGTTCCTGAAAGCGCAGAGACAGAACATCGTGCCGACCGAGCGGGGGCTTGCGCTGTTCAACATTCTGGAACGCGCCGATCCGGCGTTGGTCGATCCGGGTGTGACGGCTGAGCTCGAATGTCTGCTCGACGATGTGGTGCTTGGCAAACAGAAGATGATGGTCGCGATCGACGCGGTGTGCGATGCGGCCCGGCGCATCATTGACAGGCTCGGGAACGGTTCCGTTGCTGGGGAGACGGTTGCGCTGGGCGAAGCTCTCGGCAGCGGAGGCGCAGGTATCGTTTGCTGAGGCCATCGCGCGGGAGAAGAGTGTTGGGTTACCCGACGAGGCCAGGGCCTGTTCAGCCGCGATGTCGAAGTGGATCGATGCGAACAGGGAATCGAAAGCGGTAAAGGGTCGCAAGGCGCCGGCGCGGAATGCGCGCGGCCGGGCAGCGACGGGAAAGAAGGTGCAGGCGAAAATGCCGCGGAAGCGGAACTCGAGAAGCGCGGCAGCGGAAGCGGTGGAATCCGGCAGCGTCGGGACGGATTCGGAAACGGACACGCCGTTGCGGATTCCCTACGGGAACAAGGAGGTCGCCGAACTCGGCGCCCGCTACGCAGCAAAAGTTTGGTATGCTCCGCCCGGCGTCAATCTTGCGGCTTTCCGTGAGCGTGGATGGCTGTAATGCCGTTGCGTCGGGAGCCCAAATCCCGAGATGACACCTACCGTCCCATTACCCTGTAAGAGGATGCCATCATGGGCGACTCCAGCCGATGGGACGCTGAAGTCAGCGCCGACGAGGCCGACGAAGCGGATGCGTGGGATAACTTGCTCGGACCGAGTGCCGATCGGCAGCGGCGCGATCGCGATCGCGCGCTTCTGGCCGTCGATTTGCGGCTCTCGGACACGCGGCTCTCGGCTCCAGGTCGCCGGCGTGCGCACCGAAGTCGCCAACCTCTGGAAACCCGGCTCGTCCGATGGATGGTCGGGGACCGTGCTCGCACGGCGGCGCTGACCTTCGGAATCCTGCGGTTTCCTCGCCGAGTAGGTTTCCGCCGACCAGACTGTTGACCACGAGCGTTCGGGAGGACCAATAGCCATGACAGGCCGCAGCGGAGAGTGGGACGGGATCATCAAGGCACGCAAGGCGTTTTTCGCGGCTGAGCGGGCGCTCGTCAAGGCGAGCGCGGATTACGAGCAAGCGCGGGTGGAGTACGAACGAGCGTGCTCCCAGGCTGGAGTAAGTCCACACTACGCATCGTGAACACCGCCGGGGGGGTGCAGCAGTTGTGTTGCCGGTCCGATACCCCGGAGGGCGTAGTGGCAGTGATGAGGACCCCGTCGCCGTCGGCCGCGTCGGCGACGTCGGCTCCAGCGGAGGGCGCTCACCTCGCTGCGCCGCATCGAACGTGCCGGTCGGGGGGCGGACGGCGCGACGACCCCCGGTCGGAGCGGTATAGTGAGGGGGTATGCCCACTCCGACGCAGGGTAGGCGAGGGAGGGAGAATCGACATGAAGCGACAGGCTCAATCCCGTGTGAGCGTCCTGCTTGCCATCATGGCGGCGGGCGCGTTCGTGAGCTTCGCGTTCGGCCAGCCATCGACGAACGCGGCTCCCCAGAGCAACTTCGTCGGCGGCGAGCCGAGCCGTCCGGACTCGTCCGACATGCGAGCGCTTCGGCTGCGCTTCGAGGCCGGGGTCCGCTCGAACTGGCACAGCCATGCCGGCTGGCAGATCCTGGCTGCCGAGGAGGGCCGGGGCCGGACGCAGGCGCGCGACGGGGAGATCATCGAGATGGTGCCCGGCGGGCGTGCGGTCTTCGCGCCGGCGGGCCTCGTGCACTGGCACGGCGCGTCGCCCGACGAGCACGTCGTGCAGCTCACCGTCCTCGGCGGCGGCGCCGGCGGGCCGACCTCCTGGTTCGGCCCCGTGAGCGAGGAAGAGTACCGGGGCCAGTAGCCTGCCGGCTCGCGAGCTACATCCGCAGCCGTCACTCGCCGCGACGGCTGACGGAACCAACCGTGAGGGCGGTGACCCTCGCCGACACGCTGCCCGCCGTGCGGTGGCGGCCTGTCTGGCGTGGGGTCGCCCCCAAGCGGCTATCCAGCGAGTTCCCTGTTGACCACGCTTCCCGCACCGGCTGGGGGCGGACGGTGCGTCCGCCACGAGCGCTGCGGCCGCGGTCGCGGGAGAGCTCACGGGCGTGGAACCGGTCCGGCTCGTACTATGGGCCGGGTGCGCGGGAGCATTCCGCGGTACGCCATCCACCCCACGCCAGCCAGAACGGCCACGAAGGCGATGAGCTTCGCCGCGCCGCCCCCGCGCGTCAGCGGGAGCACGGCCCACAACAGCCAGAGCAGACCCGTCGGTACACCGGATTCGGCTTGTCCTCGGTGCAATGAATGATGTAGGGCTGCGGCTCGACACCGGGCAGCCGGCCGCGGAGGCCGGCCACCCCCGTCGCCGCCACCACGACGCCCAGCCAGACCGCCATCCGCAGGTCGAAGCCGCGCTCGAAGAGATCGAAAGTCAGCGGCCCCGGGGTGATGTAGCAGACCCAGATCCAGATGGGCCAATGCGCAAGGCGATAGCCGACCGTGTTGCGCTCGCGGGGTTTTCCGCCGGCTCGCGAGCTCGCCCGGAACGTTGTTCCCTGTGCTGTGTAGTGCAAGCCCGGCTCGCGGGTCATCGCACGGACTATCTGCAGTTTGTTGGTGCTCGGAAGGGGTATTCTGGGGCACGTCTGACCTGAGCGGACCCACACGCGGTCCAAGTTGAGAAAAGGCAAGAACCGCGAGAAAGGGCCGGCCTTGGAAAATGGCCCGCCCGACAGGATCGCGAGCTGAAGGCCGCCCGCCTCGAACTCGTGGCGGTCCCGCGGCTGTGCGCCCGCCTGGCGCACCTTGCTGCCCACGTCGGCGTGGACCTTCCGGGCGCGGTTGATGAAGTCGACCATCACGAGGCTGTCGTTGACGACGACCCCGGTCAGCGCGACGAGGCCGAACATCGACATCATGGTGACGTCCAGCCGCATCGCCATATGCCCCCAGATGGCGCCGACGAAGCCGAAGGGGATGGCTGCCATGATGATCAGCGGCTGCACGTACGACCGTAGCGGGATCGCGAGGAGGGCGAAGATCATGAGGAGGGCGAGGAAGAACCCCCGCTGCAGGCTGCCCACCGCCTCGACCTGCGCGCCCTGGGCCCCCTCGAACGTGTAGAACACGCCGGGGTAGCCCACCGCCAGGATCTCGGGCAGGATGCGCGCCTGCAGATCGGCGATGACCGCGCCGGCCGACGTCACGGCCGGGTCGACGGAGGCGGTCACGTTCACCGCCCGGTTGCGGTCGACCCGCTTGATGGACGCGAAGCCGCGGCCCGGCTCCACCTGCGCGACCTGGGTGAACGGCACCTCGCCGCAGCTGGTCGATGTCCGGCCCCGCGAGCTGCACGTCGACGTCCTCGCCGAAGCTCATGACCGACATGTCGAAGTTGACCTCGACCGCCTCCGGGATGGGGTCGGTCGCCTCGCGCCACATCAGGCCGAGCTGCTCGCTCGTGTACGCCCGGGTCTCGGCCGGGGCGAGCTCGACCGTGACCTCCCCGAGGTTCGCGGCGGCGGAGTCGACCACCATCAGCCGCCCCATCGGTCCGCCATCGCGCGACATCATCGGCAGGTCGCCGACCGTCGCCGACACGTGGCGGAAGTAGTCCATGCCGCTCTCCCGCTCCAGCCGGGCGCGCAGCCGCGCCGCCCCCTCCTCGAGCTTCTCGACCGCCTGCGACGTCATGTCGACGGGCGTGCCCTGCGGCATGGTGACCGACGCCGCCATGACGTCCGCCTCGATGGAGGGAAAGAAGTGGAAGTTGATCCACCCGCCGAGGACCATGCCCCCGGTCAGGATCAGGGTCGAGAGCCCGACTGCGGCGGTGACGTACCGCCAGCGGAGCGCGGTCTCCAGCAGCGGCTGATAGACCTTCCGGACGAAGGCCGTCAGCCCGTTGGCGAAGAAATGCTGGAACCGGTGCCACGGACCGGACGCGCCGGGGCGCCGGCGGATGTGCGCGAGGTGGGCGGGCAGGATGCCGAGCGACTCGACCAGCGAGAAGAGCAGGCAGGGAATGACGACGAGGGGGATGACCCGGAGTACCCTCCCGATTACGCCCGGCACGAACATCAGCGGCATGAACGCGGCCACCGTCGTCAGGACCGCGAAGACCACCGGCTTGGCGATTTCCCGAGCACCCTCGATGGAGCCGCGCAGCCCGTCCCCGTGGCTCTCCTGGTGCCGGAAGATGTTCTCGCCCACGATGATTGCGTCGTCGTCGACGACGCCGAGCACCAGGATGAACGCGAACAGGGAGATGGTGTTGGCCGAGACGTCGAGCCCCGGCATCAGCGCGATCGCCCCGAGGAACGAGATCGGGATGCCCAGGCTGACCCAGAACGCCAGCCGGAACTCGAGGAAGAGGGCCAGCACGATGAAAACGAGCACGAACCCGGTGGCGTCGTTGCGCGCCATGAGGGTCAGGCGGTCGGCCAGGCTCTCCGCCTGGTCCTGCCAGATCGTCAGGGAGATGCCCTCGGGAACCCTCGCCTGCATGTCCTCGACGGAGCGGTTCACCGCGGCCGCGATGTCGAGGGCGCTCTGATCGCCGGTGCGGAACACCGACACCATCACCGCGGTGTCGCGGTCGAAGCGGGCGTACTGGTCCGTCTCGGCGAAGCCGTCGACGACGGTCGCCACGTCGCCGAGCCGCAGGCGGGTGCCGTCGGCGCGGGTCCACAGCACGAGGTCCTCGTACTCGTTCCCGCGGTAGGCCTGGCCGATGGTCCGCAGCAGGATCTCGCCGCCGGCGGTGCGTACCGAGCCGCCGGGCAGGTCGAGCGACGACCGGCGCACCGCATCGGCGACCTGGTCGAAGGTCATCCCGTGCCGCCGCAGCGCCGTCTCCGGGACCTCGATGGAGATCTCGTAGGGCGGGGCGCTCACGATGTCGACCTGGGTGATCTCGGGCAGGATCGACAGCTCGTCGCGCACCTGCTCGGCGATCGCCTTCAGGGTGAAGACGTCGGTGGCGCCCGAGATCGCGATGTCGGTGACCTGGTTCCGCGCGATCAGCTCGCGGATGATCGGCTCTTCCGTCTCGATGGGGAAGGTGGTGATGGCGTCGACCTGGTTCTTGACCTCGTCGACCACGCGCCGGGCGTCGGCGCCGAGCTCGAGCTCGACCATGACCGAGGCGCTGCCCTCGGACGCCGTCGACTGGATCTCCTTGATGCCGTCGATGCCCTGAATGGCCTCCTCGATGCGGAGTATGACCCCCGACTCGACCTCCTCCGGCGCCGCGCCGAGATAGGGGACGTTGATGCGGACCCGGTTGAGCTCGAGCTCGGGGAAGACCTCTTCCCTGACGGCCTGGGTGGCCATCGCGCCGCTCATGATGATGAAGACCATCATGAGGTTCGCGGCGACCGGATTGCGGGCGAACCAGGCGATCCCGTCCTTCAATGATTGTTCTCTTTCGTAACACCGGGGTACCAGGAGTCCGTGCTCACCGACTGACCCTTCAAAATCGCCCCGCGCGAGTCGAGCGCGCCGGCTGGGTCGAGCAGCCCCCGCGTGCACGAGGACCTGCGGGAGCAGGGCGAGGGGGTCAGCCGCAACCGGGTGGTGCGGTTGATGCAGTTCGAGATCGTGCTCCTCCTGGAGCGCGAGGATCTCGTTCATCGCCCGAGGGCCGCTGCGGGGTCGCCGTCGGCCAAGTGCCGTTCGGCCCGCAGGAGGTGGCGGTCGAGCAGGATTTCGGGCGGCAGTTGGACGGTCCCCGTCCCGGGGGCGGCACGCGTCCGCTGCTGGGTGTTCGTCTCGGCGTTCTGCGGGTCGACTTTCTTCGGTGGCAACGATGGCTGGCGCCGGATTGGAGTCGGTCTCCGCCAGCGTGGAAGGGCGTGGCGCCGCGGCCGACGAGGAGCTCGGGTGGACGGCGGGAACCGCCTGGGGCGGCGGGGGAGCTTCCGGCACCGCTGGCGGCGGTGCGGCGGCCGTTCGAAGAAGCTCCGCCTCCGCGCCGTTCAGGTACCCCGTCGGTGAGGCTCCCCGCGACTGCTGCCAAATCGCGAATCGCGGCGCGCGTCGGCGGGCCGAACAGGCCGTCCGGTGTGCCTGGGTCAAAGCCCTCGTTGCGGCGTCGCTGCTGAATCAGCCGCCGGGTGGACCGGTCGAGGGCGAGCGACGCCTCGCTGGCGGAGGGGTCCTGGTCGTGGGGGCCAGCAGCCGCCAGGGACCCGACAGCAACGCCGGGCGACCGCGAGCACGCACACGACGAACGCCAGCAGCAGAGTGGCGGTGCGCCTGACGGATGGCATCGCTGGTCTCCTGCGCCTCTCGCCCGAACGGGGGCACGCCTGGTTTCCTGCGCCGTTCTCATCCTGGAGGACGGGCGCCGATTCCGAATCGGCCCACCCGTCCGGGATCTTCACGCCCAACCCTGTCGATATAGACGACTGAGCGGCGGAAACCGAACAGGGTGGGCGCGATCTCCTGACCAGCTCGGCGGTCTGGCCGGGTCGCGTCGGTTCGGCGCCGGCGGTGCGGGCCCGCGTTCGGCGCCGGCGGCGGTCCGCACGCGGGATTGTCGGCCGGCGTCCCCGCCGGGGTGGCCCCGCCACCGCCGGCAGGGTTTGGCGTCGGGGGTGGGCCGGGGCTGGACGGGACGAGCGTGGCTGGGGTCGCCGACGGGCTCGGCCTGGGCGGGGCGACGTGATGGACTTCGAGCTCGGTGTCGACAGTCCACCGCCGCGACATCCCGGGCCTCGGCGAGAGGAGCCACGGCGCGTTGGGCCACGCCCGGGACCCGCTGGTAGGCGGGTCGAATCAGCCAGGGGGGAGGGGTCGCGCGGTGAGCGACCTACCCGCGATCGCGCTTCCAGCGGGGGCAGTCCGTGAGTCCACCACCCACCGTCTCGCGCGACGGGGAAGCTGGCGAGCCCGACCGAGGGGGTGTCGGAGCGGCGAGGACGGCGGTACCCGCTCCGCGGGGCTGACGGCCTTGACACCGGCTGCGCGCACGGTCACAGGCAGAGCCTGCCCGACAGCCCAGGAACACTCTTCAGCCAGGAGGGCCCAGAATTTGACGTTTTGACGGAGCACTTGGGGGTCCCATTTCACGTGGCCACAAAGGTCCCTTTTTCGGTTGCCATTTCCAGCCGAAGCCTTGCCTGCGCGGGTATGCGGGTATAGTGAGGGGGTATGCCCACCCCGACGCAGGGTAGGCCAGGGAGGGAGAATCGACATGAAGCGACAGGCTCAATCCCGTGTGAGCGTCCTGCTTGCCATCATGGCGGCGGGCGCGTTCGTGAGCTTCGCGTTCGGCCAGCCATCGACGAACGCGGCTCCCCAGAGCAACTTCGTCGGCGGCGAGCCGAGCCGTCCGGACTCGTCCGACATGCGAGCGCTTCGGCTGCGCTTCGAGGCCGGGGTCCGCTCGAACTGGCACAGCCATGCCGGCTGGCAGATCCTGGCTGCCGAGGAGGGCCGGGGCCGGACGCAGGCGCGCGACGGGGAGATCATCGAGATGGTGCCCGGCGGGCGTGCGGTCTTCGCGCCGGCGGGCCTCGTGCACTGGCACGGCGCGTCGCCCGACGAGCACGTCGTGCAGCTCACCGTCCTCGGTGGCGGCGACGGCGGGCCGACCTCCTGGTTCGGCCCCGTGAGCGAGGAAGAGTACCGGGGCCAGTAGCCTGCCGGCTCGCGAGCTACATCCGCAGCCGTCACTCGCCGCGACGGCTGACGGAACCAACCGTGAGGGCGGTGACCCTCGCCGACACGCTGCCCGCCGTGCGGTGGCGGCCTGTCTGGCGTGGGGTCGCCCCCAAGCGGCTATCCAGCGAGTTCCCTGCCGGAGCGGATCTACGGGGAGGAGGACCGCTACGGCCTGCTCGTCTACACCGGCAGTCTGGAAAAAGGCATGCGGGCGACCGCGATTCGAGGCGAGCCCTCCGGCCCGGCCGGCGTCCGGAAGGGGCCGCAGCCGATCCGCGAGGATGCGCCAGGGAAACGCGGAGTGCAGGCCCTCGAAGGGGAGGACCCTTGGCACCGACGACGAGCTGAACGTCGGAGGCGCGCCGGCGGCTCGACGCTGGAAGCCGGCGCGAGCCGCGAGGGCCTGCGCGTCGATGGGATGTCAAACACGCGCGGGGCGGACGGCGCGGCAGCCCCGCGATCACAGCATCGCACTCCCCGCACTCATGGTGGCGATGGAGAGTAGTGGTCCTGCGATGGGG
The DNA here is from genome assembly GCA_965206705.1 of Vicinamibacterales bacterium. Taxonomy (GTDB): domain Bacteria; phylum Acidobacteriota; class Vicinamibacteria; order Vicinamibacterales; family UBA8438; genus JAJEEA01. The sequence continues at coordinate 2,778,296 of CBDBKJ010000006.1, forward strand.
ATGTCAAACCATGCGAGGGCGGGCTGGTCGTCGGGGGGCACATCTCGCTGGCGGCGTCTGCCCCTTCGGGGGCGGACGGCGCGTCCCGTGGCAGCCCGATCACTCGTCACGTTGCCTCGGCGCCGGCAGCGTGGCGAATGCGCACCGGCAGTTCGGACACCGGCTGGTGCTCCTCTGCCGCCCTGTCGCGGGTGGCTGCGAGCAGCTCGCCATAGCGCCGGGCCAGCGGGTACGCGGTGACGCCGTGCAGGCAGGTGCTGAGCAGGACGGTGAGGGTCACGATCGATTCCAGGAACGCGGCCGCGGGCAGGCCTTCGCCGACCACGATCCGCGCGTACAGGATCGAGGCGAGGCCCCCTGGACGAGCGCGTCCCGCACCTGCGGCATCTGCCCGACAGCAAGTTGGTCCACGTCACCGACCTCTATACCGAGGAGGATCTGAAGACCTCGGTGGTCTTCAACGAGCTTCTGTCCCGCCGCCACGTCCAGAACAGCCTCAGCGTGCGTCTGGACGGGCCGAACGGCTCGCGCATCATCTGGGTCATCAACGACCCCGTCGACGGGGACGGCTGGACGTCGGACCGAATCGCCGCGATCCGTCGTTTCCTGCCCCACCTTCGGCACTATGTGAGCGTCCGGCACGCGCTGGCCGAGAGCGGCGCGCTCGGCGCGTCGCTGGCCGGGCTGCTGGACAGGACCGGGGCCGGGATCATCCAGCTGGACGGGCGCGGACGGATCGTGGAGGCGAACGACCGTGCCCGGGACCTCCTGCGGCAAGGCGATGGTCTCTTCGACCAGGACGGTTGCGTGTCCGCCCGGTCGCCGGATGACCGCGCCGTTCTCGAGAAGCTGCTGGCGCGGGCGCTGCCGCGGTTCGCCGAGCCGGGCGCGGGCGGCTCGATGAGAGTGAGGCGCTCGACGGGCCTGCCGGCGCTCGCGGTGCACGTGAGCCCCGTGGGCGATGGGGGGGACTTCCGGGCTTCGCGCGCCGCAGCCCTCCTGCTGATCGTCGACGAGCATGTTCGGACCCGTATCGATCCGGCGCTGCTCCAGGCGACTCTGAGTCTGACGCCGATGGAGAGCCGGGTGGCGGCGATGTTGGCGGATGGCAAGACCGTGCGTGACATCGTCGCGGTGACGGGGCGCAGGGAGAGCACCATCCGTTGGCACGTGAGGCAGCTCTACCAAAAGGGCGGGGTATCGCGACAAGTGGATCTGGTGCGGCTGGTGCTGTCGGCGGTCAACCCTCCGAAGTCTCCGCGTTGAGGCGGGCCTCGTTCAAGAGACTCCGGATCGGGTACGGTCACCAGTCTGCGTCCTTGGCGGGCGAGACGGCGGCCGCGTCGTATGCGTGCCAATCGGCCGTCGGCCACGAAGGGTACGAAACGATGAGACCCAACGCCGCCGAAGCTCGCCGGGACGTGCGCTACGAGCCCGACGAGCGTCCCCCCAACCTCCTCTCCCTCGGGCTCGGGCTGCAGTACGCGATGATCGCGGTCCCCGGGGTCGTTCTGGGTCCGTCGGTGATGATCGGGCTCGCGGGCGGCAGCGACGCGTACCTGTCGTGGGCGGTGTGCGCGGCGCTAGCAATCAGCGGCGTTACCACCGCGATCCAGGCGCTCGGCCTCGGACGCATCGGCGCCGGCTACGTGATGCTCATGGGCACGAGCAACGCCTTCGTCGCCATCTGCGTGGCGGCGCTTGAGCAGGGCGGGCCGGGGCTGCTCGCGACCCTCATCGTCATCTCGTCCGTGTTCCAGTTCGCCCTCGCCGCCCGGTTGTCGGCGCTGCGGCGCATCTTCACCCCGACGGTGGCGGGGACGGTGCTGATACTGATTCCCGTGACCCTGACCCCCGTCATCCTGGGCAAACTCGCCGACGTGCCCGAGGGGGCCCCGCCGGTCGCCGCGCCGGTCACCGCAGGCCTGACCCTGCTCGTCATCGTGGTGACCGCGCTGCGCGGCGCGGGCCTGTGGCGGCTCTGGGGGCCGGTCATCGGCATGGTCGCGGGAAGCGCCGCCGGCGGGCTCGCCTTCGGGATCTACGACACCGCGACCGTCATCGAGGCGAGCTGGGTCGGCCTGCCGCCGGCCGCCTGGCCCGGCCTCGACCTCGGCTTCGGGCCGGCGTTCTGGGCCCTCCTGCCCGCGTTCGTGCTGCTCACCCTCGTGGGGGCCATGGACACCCTCGGCGACGGCATCGCCATCCAGCGGGCGTCATGGCGCAAGCCGCGGGCCATCGACTTCCGGTCGATCCAGGGCGCGATGTCCGCGGACGGCGTCGGCAACCTGCTGTCGGGCCTCGCGGGTACGGTGCCCAACACGACCTACGCCACGAGCACCGCGATCGTCGAGCTGACCGGGGTGGCCTCGCGCGCCGTCGGCGCCTGCATCGGGCTGATCTTCGTGGCGATAGCGTTCATCCCGAAGCTCTCGGCCCTGATCATCGCGATACCGGGTCCGGTGGTGGCCGCCTACTACGTCGCCCTGGTGGCCCTGCTCTTCTTCTTCGGCGTGCAGGTCCTCCAGCACGACGGCTTCGATTCCCGGAAGGGCCTCGTGGTCGGCCTCGCGTTCTGGCTCGGCCTCGCGTTCCAGCTCGACTGGATCTTCCCCGAGTACTTCCAGGGGGCGTGGAGCGAGCTGCTCGGGAACGGGATGACCGTGGGCGGCCTGACGGTGATCGTGCTGACCCTGTTCGAGGAGCTGACGGGGCCGCGCCGCCGGCGCCTGCGGGTCGGGCTGAGCGTCGACGCCTTTCCGAAGCTGGATGCGTTCCTCGCGCAGCTGGGCGCGCGTCGGCGCTGGAGCGACGAACTGATCGAGCGGGTGCGGGCCGTCGGCGAGGAGACACTGCTGCTGCTGATCGGGAAGGAGGGCGCGGGGGTGGCCGACCATGAGCGGAACCTGCTGCTGATCGCGCGCGGCGAGGGGGACGGCGCCGTCCTGGAGTTCATCGCCGCCACCGACGCGGCGAACCTCGAGGACCGGATGGCCCTGCTCGGTCAGCCGTCGGCGGGCGGGCCGGTGGAGCAGGAGGTGTCCCTGAGGCTGCTCCGGCACTACGCGTCGTCGGTGCGCCACTACCAGTACCAGGACACCGACGTGGTCAGCGTCCGCGTGGAGTCGGCGCAGGCCTGAGCGGCGACGGGGGAAGTGTTGCAGGCCGTCAAGGCCGGGCCAGGTCGTCGGGGCCCCCCTACGGGTTCAACGGTCTCGTCTGGCCGTCCAACCAAACCTCGACGCGCGACAGCATTGGGACACGATGACGACACGGACGACAATGAGACCGGGACAAAAGACGAGAGGCGCAACTTCGGGACGACGGCGAACGGCAAGGTGTCCGGCCGCTTCCGGTTCCTGCGGGGCAGCGTGAGCAGCGGGTTCCGGGCGCCGACCCCCGGTCAGCAGAACGGCTTCAACATCCAGAGCTGGTTCGACCCGACCGTCGGCGATCTGGTCAACAACGCGGTCATCCCGTCGATATCGCCGGTGGCGCGGCTGCGCGGCGGCCGGCCGCTCGGTCCGGAACAGTCGATCAACTACACCGCAGGCGTCGTGTTCGGCGACGGACCGTTCACGCTCACCGCCGACTACTTCCGCATCGACGTGTCGGACCGGATCAAGCGGCGGTCGGCGGCGGCTGGGCTGCCGCCTTCGACGTGTTGTCACACGTTCCGGGCGACGGGGATCACGGCGTATCTGTCGAACGGGGGAACCCTCTCGAGCACGCCCAGCAAGCTCTACGACCGGACGGCGGACACGGTCACCGTCGACGAGATCTGTGGGCATCCGAACATGACGAAGCCCAGTGTGTACATTGAGACCTCGATCGTCAGCTACCTGACAGCGAGGCCGTCGCGGGACCTCGTCGTCGCGGCGCAGCAGACCATGACGCGGGAATGGGTGGCGTGACGCGCAGGAGCGGTTCATTCTCGTCGCTTCGGAGCTCGTGTTCACAGAAGCCGGAGCAGGCGACGCGGATGCCGCCCGCCTGACGGTGCTGGAGATGGTCACACGTCTCGATACCACAGAGGACGCCGCGGCTCTGACTCGGAGGCTGCTGGAACTCGGGGGCGTTTCCGCCACATCGCGAATGCCGCCGTGCGGATCTGCCGCGCAGGCGGGCCATCCGTTCTACCAGCGCCTGAATCGTGTTCTCGACGAGGCGGGCTTGGACGCCTTCGTCGAGGAGCAGTGCGCAAAGTTCTATGCCGACGGGGTCGGTCGGCCGAGTCTGGCGCCGGGGCGCTACTTCCGGAAGAAGGATTGAGCCATGCAACGACCCATCATCGGCTTCCAACTCGACGCCCACGGGGACTGGACTGCCGCGCTGAGCTGCGGTCACCGCCAGCACGTGCGCCACGATCCACCATTCGTGCGCCGGCCCTGGGTCACCACGGAGGCCGGCCGGGTTTCCCGGCTCGGTGTTCCCCTCGACTGTCTCCGCTGCGACCGGTTCGAGGTCCCGGAGCACGTGGAGCCCACTTCGCACACGCCGGAGTTCACGGAGCGCACGGTTCCCGACGGGCTCAAGACGAATCACGCCACGGCCCCCGGCGTTTGGGCCCGGATCATCGTGACGGCAGGGCGGCTGCGCTACCGAGTCGACGCGCTCGACGTGACTATGGAGCTGACTCCAGAGGCCCCAGGCGTCGTGGTACCGGAGGTTCCGCACGGCGTCGAGCCGATGGGTCCGGTGCGCTTCCGCGTAGAGTTTCTGCGGATTCCTAGTGGTATGTCTGCGTAATGGCTTTACACATCGCACCCGTGGCCGAAACACCGCGAACCCGGCGGTTTTCAGGCACCGGTTGGGGTATTGTCGTGTCGGGCCCCGGGAGCTGAACCGTAAGAAGCAGCCGCGCCACCCGCGCTACCCGCGCGACTCGACGCGGAACGACCACCAGTGGTCCGGCCGCGGGGTATCGAGCGGAGGCGGCTCGCCGCCGCCCCCCGGCTGCCGCGCCTGCACCGCCGGCTTCTGCAGCTTCCGGATCCGGGAGGCCCAGACGTGATCGAGGGTGGCCGGGTCCATCTCCCGGTTCAGGACGACGGGGTAGACGACGCCGTCGAGCCGGAGGCGTCCCGAGTGGTCCTGTCCCACCCGTGGACACCAGTACTTGTTCTCGCCGACCGAGCAGCTGATGAAGAGCTCGCCCTCCGGCGTCGCCATGCAGTTGACGTTCACCGAATGGGGCCTCATCCAGATCCCGATCTGGATCGCGCACAGCGAGACGTCGTTGGCGAAGCTCCAGTCGTCGACCGGCTCCTCGGCGGCGTCACCCAGCAGGACGAAGCCCGGGGTGCCTTCGCAGGGACAGTTCATGGTCCAGACGACGCCCCCGGCCACGACCACCAACGCGAGCGTGGCCGCGATGACGAGGAGGTTCTTCCTGACGAACTCCGATGCCGTTTCGACAATCCGCGGCTCTGCGCTCATGCTCAACCTCCTCCGGCGATGCCCCCCGAGACGGCGGCACTCCGCCTCGCCTGCGCGCCCGGGGACACGGCTCTGCACGACGGCGGAGGCTCTGATTGCCGAGAGTCCCCCTTGCTCGCCGCCTGGATAGGACCCTTATACACCCGTTCCGGCTCCGCACGCCATGGTGGTCAGGACCGCCGCTCATACCTCCCGGTTCCGCCCCGGCGTCCTCGCGGCTCCACCGGGTTCGGGGGCCGACGGCCACCCCGCGGCCGGCGCGGATGGTATCGTCTCAGCACGCTGAAGCCACAGAGGGAGCGACGTCATGATCACGACCCGTCTCCGGACACGCCTCCGGTTCCCGCTCGCGGCGGTGCTGGCCGCTGCCGCCGTCGCCCTGACGGGCGCGCAGACCTTCGACGGCCAGCTCGACCCCCAGCCGGCGGAGGTCGACCTCGCCATCGTCGGCGGGCTGCTGATCGACGGGCACGAGGGGCCGCCGCTGCCGGGCGCGGTGGTGCTGGTGGCGGGCAACCGCATCGTCGCCGTCGGCAGCCGGAACGAGCTGACGGTGCCGGATGGCGCCGAGGTCGTCGACGCCCGCGGCATGACGATACTGCCCGGCCTCATCGACGCGCACGTGCATCTGGACATCCTCGGCCACTCCGACTACCAGCACTGGCACGGCCGGTACCGCGACGGCCGCTACGCCGAGATCATGGAGATCTCGACCCGGCAGCTCCTCATGAGCGGCGTCACCACCGTGGTCGATCTGGCGGGGCAGCCGGAGGCCCTCGGGCCGCTCAAGGACCGTATCGAGCGCGGCGACCTGCCGGGGCCCCGCGTGGTCGCCAGCATGGGGTGGATCACCAACTGGTCCGACGAGCAGGTGGCCCGGCATCACCGCCGGTCGCACACCGTCAACGTGCGCACGGTGGACGAGGCGCGCGCCGCGGCCCGGACCGCGATCGCGCAGGGCGCCGGCATCATCAAGGTGCACACGGGGCTGACCGAGGCCCAGCTGCGGGCCATCCGAGAGGAGGCCGACGCCCGGGGCCTCCGCATCACGGGCCACGTCGGGACCCGCGACGACCTCCTCATGCGGATTCGCACGGGCCAGGACGGCATCGAGCACCTGTCGCTCGGCGCCGGCCGCGGCCCCGCCATCGCGCCCGAGGTGCTCCAGGGCCTGGTGGACCAGGGAACCTGGGTCATCCCCACCCTGATCCAGACGATGATCCACGGTCGGGCGGTCGAGTGGCCCGACTGGCGGGACAACCCGCGGGCCCGCGCCCTGACGCCGCCGGCGATCTGGGCCGACATCCGGCGCAGCATCGAGAACCCGCGCCGGTTCGGCTACTTCGGCGGCAGCCTGCGGGTGCGGCGCATGGACGAGATGGGGGCGAAGCTGCGCCAGCTCCGCGACGCCGGCGTCCGGTTGCTCGTCGGCACCGACAGCGGCACGCCGCTCAACTTCCATACCGACGCCACCTGGCAGGAGATGGACCTGATGGTGTCGTACGGCCTCTCGCCGATGGAGGTGCTCGCCATGGCGACCCGCCGCAACGCCGAGTACCTGGGCCGCGGCGGCGAGCTGGGCACTGTCACCCGGGGCAAGCTCGCCGACCTGATCGTGGTCGACGGCAATCCGCTGCTGAGCATGCGAGACTTGCGGAACGTGGTGACGGTGGTGAAGGACGGTCGGGTCTACACGCCGTGAACCGGCGGTGCCGGGCCGGGTGGGACCGCGCGGCGGGGACCACGGACACAGCGGTTCGGGTCTACACGCCGTCAGCGGGCGGCGCCGGGCCGGGTGGGACCGCGCGGACGGATCACGGACACAGCCACACCGGCTCCACGCGGCTCTACTTCGTCGTCGGCGCTGAGAGGAACCGCGCGGCGGGGGCCACGGACACGGGGGTGACGACCATGAAGACACACATGCTCGGGATGGCGGCGCTACTGGCGCTGGCCGCGCTGGCGCTGGCGCTGGCCGCGGGCGCCGGGGCGCAGGTCCCGGCCCCTTACGACGTCGTGCTCCACGCCGGCGACGTCATGGTGCCGATGCGCGACGGCATCCGACTCGCCACCGACGTCTACCGGCCCGCCCGACGGGGCGTCCCGGTCGAGACCCCGTTCCCGGTCCTGCTGCAGCGCACCCCCTACGGCAAGGAGGGACGCGGGATCGTCGACCGCGCCGGTTACTTCGTCCGTCACGGCTACGTCGTGGTGCTGCAGGACACCCGGGGCCGCTACGAGTCGGAAGGCGGGTTCTCCAAGTACCACGACTTCGACGCGACGGACGGCTTCGATACCGTCGAATGGATCGCCACGCTGCCCTACACGACCGGCGATGTCGGCATGTTCGGCACCTCCTACGGGGCCCACACCCAGGCCGACGCGGCCAAGATGAACCCGCCGCACCTGAAGGCCCTGCTCCTCAACCAGGGGGGCATCTCCGATCCGTGGTCCCACAAGGTGCGCAACCACGGCGCGTTCGAGCTGGGACAGCAACTCGGATGGGCCTTCGACCAGCTCCGCCTGTCACCCGATCCGGTGGTGCGGGCCGCCTTCGAGGCCGAGGAGGTGGCCGACTGGTTCGCCGCGATGCCTCTCCGGCGGGGCCTCAGCCCCCTCGCGGCGGCGCCCGAGTTCGAGGACTACGTGCTGACCCAGCTCACCCACGGGGACCACGACCGGCCGGACGCCGACGTCCGGCACTGGACGCGCCTCGGCGTGAACTGGAGCGCCTACTACGGCCGCACCGCCGACGTCCCGATGCTGCACGTCGCCGGCTGGTACGACCCGTACTGCGGCAGCATGTTCGAGAACTTCGTCGGGCTGTCCCGGGCGAAGACCGCGCCCATCCGTCTCCTCGTCGGCCCCTGGACCCACGGCGCCAACACGAGGTCGTACGCGGGCGACGTCGAGTTCGGCCCCGACGCGGCGATCCCCGACTTCGCGACCGAGCTGCACCGGCAGTGGTTCGACCGCCACCTGAAGCAGGTCCCCACCGAGGTCGACGCCTGGCCGCCGATCCGCCTCTTCGTCATGGGCACCGGCGACGGCCGTCGCGACGCCGCCGGCCGGCTGGTTCACGGCGGCTACTGGCGGGACGCCTCGGCCTGGCCCCTGCCCGAGGCCGAGCCCACGCGCTACTACTTCCACGCCGGCGGGACCCTGAGCCCGCGCGAGCCCGCCGACGCGCCGCCAACCACCTACACCTACGACCCGGAGCACCCCGTGCCCACGATCGGCGGGTCGTTCTCGGGCGTGCTGAAGCGCGGCCCCTACGACCAGCGCGAGCGCGAGTTCAAGAGCCTCGGGGGCGGCTCGGAGAACGGCTTCTACGGCTCGCGGCCCCCGTACCTGCCCCTGAAGACGCGGCCCGACGTGGTGGTGTTCCAGACCGAGCCGCTCGAGGCCCCGGTCGAGGTCGTCGGCCCCATCCGCGTCACCCTGTACGCGTCTTCGACCGCCGTCGACACCGACTTCACGGTGAAGCTCGTCGACGTCTATCCCCCGAGCGAGGACTTTCCCACGGGGTTCGAGATGAACCTCACCGACGGCATCCTGCGGGCGCGGTACCGGAACGACCCGAGCCGGCCCGAGCCGATGACGCCGGGGGAGGTCTACGAGCTCACCATCGAGCCCTATCCGACCGCGAACCGGTTCAAGGCCGGGCACCGCATCCGCATCGACGTCTCGAGCAGCAACTTCCCGCGCTTCGACGTCAACCCCAACACCGGCGAGCCCCTCGGGCTGCACCGGCGCTCGGTACCCGCCGACAACGCCATCCACCACGAGACGGCCTACCCGTCCCACGTGGTGCTGCCGCTGGTGGCGGTGACGCCGGAGTAGCGGCGCAGGCAGCGCGCGCCGGACGCGGGGCGTTGGATCGAGCTCCACTATCTCGGGCCGAGCCACACGCGCAACATCGCCGTACCGCGGCGGCGGGAAACGAGAGGATGTTCATGCGTGAGGGCGCGGCCGCGTCATCGCGCTCGCGGCGCATCCACTTGCGCGTCTTCGGTCCGCCCGGCCCGCAGCATGTTGGCCATGCCGTAGTTTCCCTCGTGGCACACGTACTCGAAGATGGGATCCGGGCTGCGGGTCATCGGGATGGCGGCGGTGAACGGCGCGGTGAAGGTCGCGGGGTCGTCCACGGTGTACTCGTAGAGCAGCGTGTCGGCGCCCAGCCGGGTGAACCGCTCGATCAGGAGCAGGGTCTCGCCGGTGCCGAGCGCCACGGTTGCCCCCGGCTCGAAGCTGGCGCGCTTGGCGCTGAAGTTGGTGGACTCGACGACCAGCGTGTCACCGTCCCAGTGCCCACGCGCGTCGCCGTTCCAGAGGCGCACCGCCTCGGGCGCGTGCGGCCGGCCGTCGAGCGGAACGATCCGGGCGTCGTGCACCATCTCCGTGAGGATCACGACGTGGTCCTCCGCTTGAAAGAGCTGGAGGTTGTTGTTGTAGCCCCCTGGAGACAGCGGCGGCCCGACGTTGTAGCCCACGAGGCACCGTGCGGCGAGGCCGCGCTCCTCCGGTCCGTCGGCGCTGAGGCCGCCGATCCGGTAGCGGACGGGGAGCGAGCCGGGCACGTGGCGCTCGACCGAGCCGACCTGGCGGATGGCGTCGGATCTCAGGGGGGGCAGGCGGCCGTCCGCCGGGTCGACGATCAGCGACGTCCGGCGGTCGGCTACCGGCCCGCCGCGGTCCCACCAGAACTGGTTGTAGGAGCCCACGCTGCCGTCGGGCGGCGGTTGGTCCCACGGCCGGAACGCGGCGCTGCGCGCGGCCAGGGCCGCGTGCTCCTCCTCCGTGTAGTGTGGGTCCGGTCGGCCAGCCGTTCGGGGCGCTGGAGCGGGGTGGTGGTGTTGAAGTGCCAGACGCCCTGCAGGTCCGGCCGCCCCTCCGGTGTGGACGGGCTCGTCCGCGGCGGCCGTCTGGGCCCCCGCCGCGCCGCTGGTCGTGAGCACGAGTGTCGCAACGAGCGCCGCGAGCGGCACCGGGGAGGTGGGCATCTTCATCATCGCTGCTCCTCGCCGAAGCGGTAACGGACTCGATTCTCGTAGCGTGGCCGGTAGAGGTCAAGCCGAATCCGAGTGGCGCGCCGAGACCTCGAGGGAAGGCGCATACCTGGGTGCGGGCCTTTGTGTCAGGATTGTCCGATGGGAGGGATCATGGGGAGCAGGCTCGACCGTGCGCGCGAACCTCACCGGCGTCGGGCGGCGCCGGCGCTTCTCGCCGGGCTGGTCCTGGCCGGCCTGGCCTGCTCGGGCGGCGCCGGCCACGTGACGGCGACAGCGGCGAACCAGGGCCCCGGGGACGCCGACGATCCGCTGCTGCGGTGGCCGCTGCCGCCCGGCGCGGAGCGCTACGGCGCCATCGACGGGCGGCGGATGCATCGCGACGTCGTCGCGCAGGCCGAGATCGCGCGCCGCCATCGCGACGAGGTCAACCCCCAGTTCTGGGGCCGGGTCATCGGCACGTGGTCGGACGCCGAGAGCGCCGCGTGGCTGAAGGCGAGGTTCGACGAGATCGGGCTCGCCGACATCCGGATCCAGCCACTGGACCTGCTCCCGCAATGGATGCCGCAGTCGTGGGAGGTGGAGATCACGGCGGCCGGCCGGAGCCGGCGCCTCGAGTCGGCGCAGCCGTTCTATCGTTCGCCCGGCACCCGGGCCGGCGGCCTGGGTCTGGAGGCGGTGTACGTGGGGCTGGGCACCGAGGCCGACTTTGCCGGCCGCGATGTCCGCGGCAAGGCGGTGTTCACCTACAGCATGCTCGGCGCGCCCGCGACCGGGGCGGTCCGGCGCGCGGAGGAGAAGGGCGCCGCGGCCGTGTTCGACGCCCACATGCTGCCCGGCAACATGAAGTATCAGGCCTACCCGTCGGGCACCGACCTGCCCGCCTTCACCATCGGCGGTGACGACGGCGACCTGGTCCGCGAGCTGGTGACCGCGGCCGGCGCCGGTCCGGCGCCGCGCGTGGGCATCCGCCTCGACGTGGAAATGACGCCCGATCTCGAGACCGCCCTGGTCTGGGGCACGCTGCCCGGCGCCACCGACGAGACCGTCTACGTCATGGCGCATCGCGACGGCTGGTTCGACGCGGCCGGCGACAACGCGTCGGGCGTGGCGTCGATGATCGGGCTCGCCGAGTTCTACGCGGCCATGCCCCGCGCCGCCCGGCCCCGCACCCTGGTGTTCCTGGGGTTGGACGGCCACCACAACACCGGCGAGGGTTCGACCGTCGGCGGCCGCTGGCTCGTCGACCACCGGGACGAACTGTTCGACAAGACCGCCCTGGCGATCAACGCCGAGCACCCGTCGACGGTCCAGACGCAGGTCCGGGCCCGCTATCTGCGGCGCGACGAGATCAGCTGGGCCAACACCTTCATGCCGCAGCAGTGGTACGCGGGCGGACCGTCACGGCCCGGCCTGCAGGCGATCGCGGTGCGTGCGTTCAAGGAGTTCGGGGTCAGCATCCTGCTCGAGCCGAACGACCGGCCTCCCGCCGGCGACCTGGGGCGGCTGTACCGCTTCACGCCGGGGGTGGCGACCAGCGAGTTCTTCCACTATTTCCACACCGATCTCGAGACGCCGGAGACGGTGCCGTGGACCGGACTCGAGGCGACCACCCGCGCCTATGCGCGGATCATCGACGAGGTGAACCGGCTGCCGTTGAGCGATCTCCAGCGCCCGGACGAGCCGGCCCCCTGACCGGCGCCGGCCGCGGTCACGAGCTCGCGGACCCGGTCCTGCTGCCGCACGCCGGCTGGAGCAGGGGAGTGCGGTCTACAGATCCTCGGGCAGGATGATCCCGAGCTTCCGGCGTTCCTCCCGCCACAGCTCGATCATCCGTCCGTACGCCTCGGGCTCTTCCGCCTTCAGGTCCCGTGTTTCCCCCGGGTCGATGCCGAGGTCGTACAGCTCGAACTTCGACTCGTCGAACGGGCCTTCGCGGGTGATCAGCTTCCATCGGCCCTGGCGCACGAACGCTCGCAGCCGATCAGCTCGTCGGTGAACAGCTCGGACGAATAGGCGCCGTCGGGCCACTCGGCCGGTTGCCCGTCGCGCGAGTACGCCGATCCGCCAGGGCGATAGCCGACCGGGCTGAAGTGGCTGGCGGCCCCCTGCAGCACCGAGAACGAACGCTCGAAGCCCGCCGCGAAGGGGCCGTGCTCGCGGGCCTCTCCCAGGTGCCACTTGCCCGCGAGGTAGGTGTGGTAGCCGGCGTCCCGCAGCACCCTGGCCACGGGAGCGACCCGGTCGGACAGGTGGGCCTCGTAGCCGGGAATCGGCAGGTCGTGGGCGGGCGTCGGCAGGATCAGCTGCCGCGCCATGCCCGCCACGTGGTTGTTGTTGCCCGTGGACAGCATCGCGCGCGACGGCGCGCACCAGGGCGCGGTGTGCAACCGGGTGAAGCGGATGCCCTCGCCCGCCAGCCGGTCGATGTTGGGGGTCCGTATGTCGCTGCCGAAGACGCCGAGGTCGGCGTACCCCAGATCGTCGGCGACGATGAGCAGGATGTTCGGTCGGGGAGCCTCCTGGGCCCGGAGCAACCGGGACGAGGCGGCCAGGATCAGCAGCAGGCAGACCCACGCCAGTGTGTTCCTGGAAGGCATGGTCGTCGCGTGAACCGTCAGTCCGGACTCGCGCCGTTGAAACCGGGCGATGGAGGTCGTCGGTGCGCCTACCGACCAGACGGCCAGCGCACGAAGGACGGCCCCTCGATGCCGCGCGGCTCGCCGCCGTGCTCGGGGTAGACCGACGCCACGTAGATGTCGCCGTTGGGCGCCATCGCCATCTGGTGGACGTAGACGTTGGCGTTCGGAATCCGGAAGACCTCGTCATCGGTCTCGGCGTCGACCACCACGAGATCCTGCCGCCCCCGCTGCGACCCGGTCACGCCGGCGTAGATGCGGTCGCCATAAGCAGCGACGCTCAGCGGGAGCCCCGGCTGCGGCACCCCGTCCCAGGGTCCCACGTACTCCCCCTCCTGGGTGAACATCTCGAAGCGGCTCACGCAGCCGGGAATCGGCTCCTGGCGCTCGGGCGCGATCTGCCCCGGCGCCGTCACGTACGGGTGCAGGGCGGTGCCGCACACGTTGCCCACGATGAGACGCCCGGCCGCGTCGAGCGCGATGGCATGCGGGGCCGCCAGCTGACCCGGGCCGGCGCCGAACCCGCCGGCCTCCTTCAGGTAGTTGCCGTCCTGGTCGAACCAGACCAGCCGGGAGTTCCAGTAGCCGTCCGAGACAACGACGCGGCCGTCGGGGAGGAAGGCGACGCCGGTGGGCCCGTTGAAGTGGCCCTCGTCGTCGCCGAACACCCCGTACTCGCCCAGCTTCATCACCGCGTCGCCGTCGGGCGTGAGCTTGACGACCTGGTGACCCTCGCGGTCGACGACCCAGACTAACCCCTGTGCATCGACGTACATCGAGTGCGGCCCGATGAACTCCTGATCGTCGCCGAACGTGCCCAGGAACCGGCCCGAGCTGTCCCACCTGGCGACCGTGCCCTTGCCCTTGTAGCGGCTCATCGCCAGCGGGTGCCCGGCCCAGTGGTCGATGTCGCGGGAAATCGTGTAGATGACCCCGTCGGCGCCCACCGTGACGCCGGTGCCCATCTCGAACACCATGTCGCCGGGGTATTGCGGCCAGCTCTCGTCGAGCGTGTAGGCGTCCTGGGCCTCCGCGTCAGACGGCACGCCCCACGCCGCCCCGACCACCACCGCGACGACGAGCGCCGCCCGCCTCGATCGAGCTCGCATCATGACCGCCTCCCTGCCGCGGGTTACAGGACGTCGGAATCCGCTGCGTATGAGAACGTCCGAGTATACCCCCCGACTCATCCGGCAGTCGGGCGACCGGCGACCGACGTTGCGCGGCGCGCCCACGACACGTTCGACGGGACCCGCAGCATCGGAAGGAACGTTAGAATGCTCCCGTCATCTCGGCGTCGGCCTGCACCGTCCACCTGGAGCGCACCCATGCGTCATCGAATCGCTTCCGTCGCCGTCCCGCGCCCCGCCATCGTCATGCTGCTGTCCATCTTCTGCACCGCCGGGGCGGACGCTCCGGCGTTCGGCCAGGCGCCAGGCGAAACGACGGTGCTCCGCGCGGCCCGCATCCTCGACGGGCGCGGGGAGGTGCTGGTGGACCGCGATCTCGTGGTGCGCGACGGGCGGATTGCCGAGATCGTCCCGCGCGGCAGCGGCGGGGGAGACCGGGTCTACGACCTGAGCGCCCTGACCGTGCTGCCGGGCTACATCGACACCCATGTGCACATCGGCGCCCACTTCGACGAGGACGGCAGGCTGCACTCGCCGTCGGCCGGGACCGGCATCGGTCACGCGACGCTCTACGGCGCCGAGAACGCGTACCGCACGCTGATGAACGGCGTGACCACCATGCAGAGCCTGGGCTCGCCGGAGGACGCCGAGCTCAAGGCGTGGATTGCCCGCGGCGAGGTTCCGGGGCCGCGGCTGCTGTCGTCACTCGGGGCGGTGCGCGAAGACACCGGCACTCCGGACGAGATTCGCGCCTACGTGCGCGACCGGGCCGCGGCGGGGGCCGACGTCATCAAGGTCTTCGCCTCGACGAGCATCCGTTTCGGCGGCGTCACGAACCTGTCGGCGGCCCAGCTCGACGCCGCCTGCGGGGAGGCGCGCGCCCAGGGGCTGAAGGCGGTGGTCCACCTGCATCGGTCCGACGCGTTGCGCCTCGCCGCCGACGCCCGGTGCAGCCAGGTCGAGCACGGCTGGCTGCTCGAACCGGGAGACATCGAGGTGTTCGCCGAGAGCGGAATGTATCTCGGCAACCAGATCGACCTGCTCTTCCGCAACTACGCAGAGCGCGGCAACCGCTTCGCCGGCGTGCGGGGCTACACGATGGAAGGGTTCGCCAACCTCCAGGCGGCCCGGCCGGGCGCCCTCGAGGTGTTCCGGCAGGCGGCGGCCACGCCGGGCGTGCGCATCGTCTACAGCACCGACGCCAACGCGGGCAGCCACGGTGCGAACACCGACGAGCTGGTCGCCTACGTCGAGCAGGGCGGCCAGGACCCGATGGACGCGGTGGTCTCGGCGACCTCGCTCGCCGCCGAGTCGGTGGGCCTCGAGGACCGGATCGGCGCGATCGCGACCGGTTACGAGGCGGACATCATCGCGCTCGACGGCGACCCCCTCGCCGACCCCACCGCGCTGGGCCGGGTCGTCTTCGTGATGCGCGGGGGACGGGTCTACCGGAACGACGCGCCCCGGGCCTCCGAGCGCTGAGGATCATGTACGGCGTTGCGCTGTCCACTACCGGGCAAGACGATAGTTCTCCTTCAGGCCCGGTGCATACTGGGGCGGGCTGCCATACGGCTCGCCCCGGAGGAACTCGATGGAACGCTCTCGCGTGAGCGCGTCCAGCTGATCCGACGCGTTCCTGAACGCCTCGAAGTCGGGCCCGTTGCCGCCCATGCCGACCGCGTCGTCACGCACCGCGAGAAAGTGCTCGTAACTGGCGTAGCGGGCCAGGTAGTACACCTCGTCGTAGTCTTCGCTTTCGACCGGGTCGCTGTTGGGCAAGTAGGCGACCCGCCACATGCCCACCGGCCGGACGCCGCCGGCGAGGGCGCCCCCGCGGGTGGCCTGCCAGTGCTCATAGCTCGCGTAACGCGCGAAGCGCAGCGCCTCGTCCTGGCCGGGCGTCGCGTCGGCTCCGTCGGGATGGATGATCTCGAAGTCGCCCAATACCCGGGCGCCCAGTCTCTCGAAGAACGGCCACACGCCCGACCGGCTGGCTTCGTACCAGGCCTCGTAGCTGCCTGCCTCGAGATAGGCATGCCGCATCATGATGACTTCCTGCTGTCCCACTCTCGGCACGTCGTTGCGGACCGGGGTGGGCGACTGGGCCGCCAGCGTCGCACAGAGCGCAAGCGCCGACAGACCAACCGCGATGACGTTGCCGGTTCGTCGATGACTCTTCATGACTCCTGTTCCTCGTGCAGCGGAGCGGAGCGGCGCCAGGTCAACGGCAGACGCGTGCGGCGCCGTCGCTGGGCGATGAGCGCGAGGGCCACGGCGGGGATGGCGGACGGCACCCCGCGCAGGAGGCATGCTCAGGTCGCCGACCTGGAGCTGGCGCAAATCATACCGCGCCACCGCCGCCTTCACGACCGTGGCCCGGATCGGCGAGCTTACGGTCGCGTTGAATCGGATCGTGACGGCGTGCGTTCGAGAAAGGGATGCCGGAACGTGTAGGTCAACCCCAGCAACCCGAGCTGTACCATCGTGGCCGGCGCGAGTGCCGGCGCCGGCCCCGACAGCGACTCGCGCACGACTCTCCAGCCGTCCATGGAGGGACGAATCTGCAGCTCGAATTCCGCGTTGCCGCTGTAGTGGAACCAGACACCGGCGACGCCGCTGACGATGAACAGCACCATGGCGCCCTGAAAGGCCCTTGTGCCGAGGTATCCCCGTTGGATCCGATGCCAGGCCAGCATGAGCAGGCCGGCCGGCAACAGCAGCAACGGCGCCCACTGCCGCGTGTCCTCGAAATGCCCGAGCAGGACGAGATCGAACAGGCTCCCTGCCGTGCTGGTCACGAAGATCAGCAGCGTGAGGATGCGCAGACGCGAGCCGATGCCGGACGCAGCGCGATTTGCAGGAGCCGTCATTGCGGTAGCGATCGGGACAAACCGAAACGGTCGGCGGCAATAACCGCGAGCGGCAGCCGCCGCTCCGTGATCAGGCGTTCCCTCCCGTTGTCGGCGTCAAGGGCAGAACGCGCAGCGACTGCGCGTAGCGCACGGCGTCCGCGCGCTTGCTGGCGCCGGTCTTGCGGTAGATGTTCTTGAGGTGGTAGCGAACACCGGCGCCCGATATGCCGAGCCGACCGGCTATCTCCTCGTTTCGGAGTCCGTGTCCGACCTCTGCCAACACCTCCAGCTCACGCTTCGAGAACGGCGCGGGGGCAGTAGGCGTGTCGCCCACCTCCGCGAGCATCGACTCGGCCGCCGCCCGCAGGCCCTCGTCCGGATCCGTGCCGAGCATCCGCTGCAGGACGGCCCGGCTGACGTCGCGATGGCGCACCAGCGGCTTCGTGTAGCCCACGCCGCTCGCTGCGCGCAGGAACTCGGCGAGGCGCGCGAGCGCGCGATCCGGCTGACCCGCGCGGTGGGCGACGACCATCGACAGCGCGAGCGCGCGCAGCAGCGTGCGGACGAGTCCGTGCGCCGACGCGGTGCCGCGCAGTCGGTCCGTCAGCTCCTCGGCGGCAGCCCATTCGCCCTGCTCCGCAAGCAATCGTATGCGCGCACACGACAGCGCCTCCATCGTGCGCCACGACTGGCGCTCGATGTCGACCAGCTCGGCCGTGCCGCAGGGCAGCCCCCGCTCGCGCCACACCTGTCCCGCCTCGTCCGAACGCCCCACCTCCACGAGGTAGTGCGCCAGCAGCGCCGACGCCACGTTCGACAGGCTCTCGATGCCCGTCGCCCGCACGTCGTCCACCGCTCGCGTCAGGAGCGGGATGACCGCCCGGCTGCCGTACTGCGCGAACGTCAACTCGGCGCTCACCGCAAGGGCCGTCGAATAGAGGTCGACCCAGATGCCCCGCACCTCCGTCAGGTTCTTCAGGGTCCGCTGCTGGATCGCCTTCTCGCGGTTACGCTCGAGGTCGAGCTCGATCATCAGCACGTCGGTACCCACGGTCAGCCAGGGATCGGACGAGAAGGACCTCCTGGCGATCTGCCGCGCCTGCCGGTACCACTGGCCGGCTTCCTGTGCGCGTCCCTGGACCATGGCCGCCATTCCCAGGCACATATTGACGACGACGTCGCCGAACCGCGTGTCCTCGGTGAAGTGCGTCTGCGCCTCGAGGCCGTGCCGGCGGCTCTCCTCGAAGCTGGCGCGTTCGAAACACGCGCCGCAGAGCATTGTGTGGCGGGCGCAGGAGAGGCTGCGGCCCCGTTCGTCGCCGGCCGTCGCGGGGCCCTCGGCTGGAAGCTGCGAATCGAGTTCGCGGGGCAGCAGCCCGTCGGCGCCGCCCACCAGCGCGGCCTGCGTGAAGACCCGATCGACGGCCAGGGCATCCGCATCGCCGCCCTCCCGGTCGCGGGTGAAGCCCTCGGTTCTCTGCGAGACGGCTTCGAACAGCGCCGCCGCCTCGTCCCGCTTCGACGACAGGCAGAGAAGGACGCAGCGCAGGAGATCGAGCCGCGGATACCGCGCCGCAATTTCCGGCGTCAGAAAGGGTCCGGCCGAGATCAGCCGGCTCACCCCCTCCCGCTGCCACAACTGGAACGGGCCGAAGCGCTCGATGAGCTGGCCGACCAGCCGGTGTCGTCCGCCGCGCTCGCATGGCGCCACGACGGCGTCAGTTGGCCCCGGCGGGCCAACTCGCCGGCGATCCGGCGGTGCAACGCGCGCTTGCGGGCGGGGTCCTCGACCGCGAACACGTCCCGGCAGTAGTCCCTGAGCAGCGGGTGCAGGCGGCGCACCGTGCCGTCGGTGTCGACGGGCGGCAACAGACCGTCCAGGGACGACAAGGCGACGACCCGCCGGCGGGCGTCGCTCGACCCCAGCACCTCGTCCACCAGGCTCGCGTCGATCCAGTCGAAGACCGACAGATCGAGCAGGTGGGCCCGGTCCTTTCTCGACAGATCGCCGAGCAGACGCACGCGCATGTAGTTCCCGGCGAGTTGCCGCGCGTCGGCCCCGAGCGTTCCGGCCTCCGAGGCTGCGGTGTTGCGATAGACCCTCAGCGCGACGGGCCAGCCGGCCGTGCGCTCCTCTATGGCGGCCACCTCCCCCCGCGACCGGCTTCCGCCGAGGAAACGGGCGATGTCGTCCGTCGAGAACCGGAGCTCGTCGGCGCCGATGACCAGCGCCCCGCCGTCGAGGACGTGCTTGGCGAGGTCGAGCCCCGGGTTGGCCCGAAACGCCAGGGCCACGTGCAGATTGCGCGGAGCACGTTTCAGCAGGAGGTCGACGAACCGCACCGTGCGACGGGGCAGGCGCTCGACTTCGTCGAGCACGAGCAGGCACGGCGCCTCGTGCCGCTCGACCGCCTGGGCGAGCATTCCCATCTGCTGCACCGCCGGCGATGAGGACCAGGCGTCGTGCGCGTCGAGGAGACCGAGATCCAGTCCCGCCTGCTCGAACGCGTACGCGAGATAGCTGCCGAACAGATTCGGCGTGTCGTCGTCGTCCAGCGAGAGCCAGCCAACGACCACCTCCCGGTTCTTCCTGTCCCGGACGACGTCCGCCAACGCCGTCGTCTTGCCGAATCCGGCGGGCGCCTGCAGCACCGTGAGGCGCCGTCCCGACAGCCCCTCGAGGCGTCGAAGCAGGGACGTCCGGCGCACGTATCCCGCCGGCAACTCCGGCGCCAGCACCTTCGCCTTGAGCAGCCAGGACGATTTCGCACTCGGTGCGGAGACGTCGGGACCGTCCGGTTCGCCGGCGCCGGAGACGGTCTCAGCCGGGGGGACACGCATCGATGACAGGGGTCCTGACCTCCCTTCGCAACCGACGAACCGCCGGCGCCGCCTCGCGGCAACGACATCTTCCGAGGCAGACTCGGAGGCAGAGATTGTTACCCGAGTCAGTTCTGACATACAAGGTGGAGCCTTGTCCAATGAGAAGTGAGCCTGAAGGGAGGATTGATTCCAACGTGAGATGAGCCTGAAGGGAGCTGGGTCCCGGATCATCGGAGGATGATCGTGAAGCTCGACACCCAGCGCCTGCAGACCCTGGACCAGGTTCGGGAGTTCCTTGCCGGCAGCCGACCGCTCGACCTGCAGCCGCAGACCCGGGCCGAGGCCTACGCGTTCGTGGCCGAGACCCTGCAACGGTTCGACTACCCCCGCCAAGGGAAGGCCGACAAAGGCCTGATCCGCCGCTTCCTGGTCAAGGTGACCGGCTTCTCACGAGCGCAGGTCACCCGCCTGCTGCACCGGCACCGGACCACAGGCGCCATCACCGACCGCCGCCGCCCCCGGCGCCCCTTCCCACGCCGCTACACCAAGGCCGACATCGGGCTGCTTGCCGAAGTCGATGCCCTCCACGGCACCCTCTCCGGTCCGGCCACCCGCAAGCTCTGCGTCCGGGCCTTGCACCTGTTCGGCGACCGCCGCTTCGAGCGCCTTGCCGCCATCTCCAACGGACACCTCTACAACCTGCGCCACTCGACCACCTATCAACGCCGCCGCGGGACGATGCCCGCGCCGACCCGCCCCGTGCACATCGCCATCGGCGAGCGGCGCCGGCCCAGCCCTTCGGGCAACCCGGCTACTACCTGCGGGTCGATTCGGTCCACCAAGGAGACCTCGACGGCATCAAGGGCCTCTACCACCTCAACCTCGTCGACGAGGTCACCCAGTTCCAGTTCGTCGGCTCGGTCGAGCGCATCGACACGTCCTGTCTCGCCCCCGTCCTCGAAGCCCTGCTCCGGGCGTTCCCCTTCAACGTCCGCGGATTCCACACCGACAACGGTTCGGAGTTCATCAACCGCAAAATCGCCGCCTTGCTGCAAGCCCTCCACATCGACGAGTTCACCAAGTCCCGCCCCCGCCGCAGCAACGACAACGCCCTCGTCGAGAGCAAGAACGGCTCGGTCATCCGCAAGCACCTCGGATACGGCCACATCCCCCAGCCGGTACGCTGAACGCGTCAACGCCTTCACCCAGCAGAGCCTCTCCCCCTACCTCAACTTCCACCGCCCCTGTCTCTTTCCCGTCGAAGAGGTCGACGCCAAGGGCCGCGTCCGAAAACGCTACCCTTACGCCAACGTCATGACCCCCTACGAGAAGCTCAAGTCGTTGCCCAACGCCGCCGCCTGCCTCAAGCCGGGGACCGCCTTCGACGAGCTCGACGCCATCGCCGCCGCCCTGAGCGACAACGAGGCGGCACGCGCCCTCAACCAAGCCCGCGACCGCCTGTTTGCCGCCATCGACCCCGCCGCCTGAAACACCACGCGACGGGCGGCGTTGACCCGCAGCCCGGTGTCGCTGGAGCTTGGCCACCGGGTCGCCGCCGCGGCGGGCGGAGGGTCGGGCGGAGGCCGCTCCGGGTGGGCCGGGGTGTCAACGCGCTGCCCGCGTCCTTCCGCCGCGCTCCGGCCGTGCGGGTGACATCAGCCCTCCCGCCGCTCCAAATGGGAGTGATGGGCTTGGTGGCCCGGTCTGGACAGCACGTCCCGGCCGTCCACTACTACGGGGTGCCCAGGAAGGGCGGCCAGCGGTGCTCGACCAGGCGGGCGCCTGACCGGAACCGCCGCCGACGCCGCCGACGCCGCGCCGGCCGGGGACACCAGGTACCGCGGGCGGTCAGAGGGTTGACCTCGATGTGCGTCGTCCCGGCCGGGCGAAGAGGGGCCACTGACCGTGCCGTCGGAACGCGCGGCGCGATCTCCCGACGGCGCAGGACCTGGACCGCGACACAAAACAGGGACGGGGCGGTCACCAGGGCCCGATAGGCACAACCGGGGGGGCATCACCCCTCGGCTGACTCCGCCCCCTGCACCACCCCGAACTCACCGTGGCCTGGGCCAGCGCCGGGGGCCATGGACGCCGCCGCTCCCATGGACGCAAAGAACGCGCCCACAGGCAGCTTGCAAAACCGCCAAGAACGCGGTTTCGCACAGCGCCCACAGCCCATCCTCTTCCCCTTTCATCAAGATCCAAAGAGAAGACTCCGTGCTTTGCAGCAATCCTCGAAGCGCGCACCCGACCATGACCGAAGCTCGCGCCACAACCCTCGTCGCCGCCATGACAGATAATGTCGGTCAGCGTGCGCCGGCTCTCCGTAGCCCGCGCCAGGATCCCTGTTTCGATCCGCTGATTCGGTCGCCCGTCACCTCGGCTCACGTGCCGCCGCTTCAGGCTCATCTCTGGATTGGAACGGACTGGTGGCGGCAAGCCGGGCGTCAGCGGCCGGTTCTCGAGCTCGACCTGCCCGGTCGCAAATTTGGCAAAGTGCCGAGCCTGCGCGCCGCCGCGACCGTTCGATGCGGTCCCCGCCGCGTCCCCGTCTTCGAGCCTACCCCTGGTTCTATGCGGTGCTATCGCCGCCACAAAATGCGCTATCGAGTCGCAAGACACGAGGTTCGCCGCACGAATGGGCACTGCTCGATGGCAGGCGTCTGCTATCTTCTTTTTTGGGCTCCCGTCATTGCAGCGCGCGCCACAAACGTGATACTCAATCCGGGCCACGGGCTGTAATTCGACCAGCCCAAAGACACGAATTGTCTTTTCTTTGAAACCCCTCCACATGTTTGTAGGAGGTTGCTGCGTTTCGTGAATCTGCAATGAGCTCGAGCGGACGGCTGCGCCCATTTGTGATCGTCATTGGAGCGGCAGTGTTGCTGGCCGCGTCGATGCGGGTGGTGGCCGCCGAACCGCCGCAGTCTCCAGATGCCGGCGATTCCCACGCAGCGCTGTTCTCCGAGACGCGGTTTCCGTCGGCGACCACGTGCGCGCGGTGTCACGCCGAGATCTACCGCGAGTGGTCCGTGTCCTCCCACGCCTACGCGCAGCTCAGCCCCGTGCTCAACGCCATGCAGGCGAAAATCGGCAAGCTGACGAACGGGACGAACGGCGACTTCTGCGTGCGCTGCCACACGCCGGTGGGCATGAACCTGGAAGAGCCGACGTTCATGTCGAACCTCGACCGGCACCCGACGTCTCGCGAAGGGGTGACCTGCGTCGTCTGCCACCGGCAGGATCAGGCCTACGGCAAGATAAGCGGACGGCTCCCCCTCGTCGAAGGGAGCCTGTACGACGCGGTGTTCGGCCCGAGCGGCAACGGCGAGCTGCAGCGGGCGATAGAGAGCGGCGATCTCAACCTGCAAACCAATCCGGAACGGCCCGGCCGCGCGGTGCACGCCGAGGCGCGCGGCTTTTTTCAGCTCCCCCGCTCGGGGCTGTGCGGGTCGTGCCACGACGTCAACTTCGTCGACGGGTTCCGTCTGGAGGAGGCGTTCAGCGAGTACAAGCACTCCCCGGCGGCCGGCCGCGGGGTCACCTGCCAGGACTGCCACATGGGCGTCGAGCCGGGGGTTCCTTCGGGCTACGCGACCGGCCCCGCCGCGCGGGTGGGGGACCGGCCGACGCGGCCCCGCAAGCGCACCAACCACATGTTCGCGGGCCCCGACTACTCGATCGTGCATCCGGGCATCTTTCCCCACAATCCCGAGGCTCAGCAGTTCGCGACGCTGCGCGAATGGCTGGCTTTCGACCACGAGGCGGGATGGGGGACCGACGAATTCGAAGAGGCGGTGAGGGACGACTTCGCGTTTCCGTCGCGCTGGGCGGAGCCGGACGACCGGTACGACGCGATCGACATCCTGCGCGACAACCTCGACCTGCTCGCCGAGATGGACGAGCAGCGCCGGCAACTGCTGCGCGTTGGCTATCAGCTCGGCGAACTCGTCGTCGACCGGGCCGGGGACGACGGCATTGCGTTCAGGGTCGAGTTCAGGAACGGGACCGACGGCCACAACGTGCCGACCGGGTTCGACGCCGAGCGGCTCGTCTGGCTGCACGTGACGGTGACCGACGCCGCGGGAACGGTGGTGCTCGAGTCGGGCGACCTCGATCCGAACGGGGACGTCCGTGACAGCCATTCCGTCTACGTCCACGACGGCGAGCTGCCCGCCGACGATCAGCTCTTCACCCTGCAGTCGCGCCTCCTCGTGCGCATGGTTCGCGGGGGCGAGCGGGAGCAGGTGCTGTCCGTGCCCTATTCCCCGAGCCCCCTGGTGTTCGTTCGGCCGTCGACCAGCTCGACGATTCTCACCGGTCGGCCGGCCAGCGCCCGCAAGCACCGGCGCACGATTCCGCCGCGCCGCAGCAAGTGGGCGTCGTACTCGGTGGGCTCCGAAGCCCTGGCGGGTACGACCGGGCCCTACCACGCCACCATCCGCATCAAGGCGGGAATGGTCCCGGTCAACCTCGTGCACGAGGTCGCGGACGTGGGCTTCGACTACGGCATGACCGAGCGCGAGGTGGCAGAGGCGGTGGTCGAGGGGCATGTCCTCGTGCGCGAACGTGCCGTGAACCTGAGCGCCGGGGGCGTGGAGGAGGAACCCCCGTCTGCGCCTCTCGCAGTCAGGGCGTTGGCTGCGGTCGCCGAAGGCTGTTGCGGCGACGCGGACGCGGGCCACGACGCCGTTCGCGCGGGGAGCCGGCTTTCCGACGAGCACGTTCCGCTGCAGCTGGACGCCGTCCCGGACCGGCCGAAGCCATTGCTCGAGGTCGGTCCGCCGTTTCTCGGCACCGGACGGATCGGCCGCGGCTTCAGGTTGCCGGGCGGCGCGGTGTGGCGCCCGTCCTTCATGCTGTTCGGTGGGCTGCGCAGCGGCGTGAGCACGATCGACGACGGGAACGCGCGCGGCAGCGAGTGGGCGAACCGCATCGACCTGTTCGGCAACCTGGCGCTCACGGGCAGCGAGCGGTTCGTGTTCGGGCTGCGTCCCGCGGATCAGACCGATCCGGCCGGCCTGCGCCGGTTCAGCGGCTACACCGCGGCGGGGACCGGCGCGGCCGGCTTCAGCCGGCAGCTGAACCTCGACTGGGACACGGTGACCCACCTCTTCTTCGAGGGAGATTTCGGCGAGCTGTTTCCCGACCTCGATCCCGACGACCGGCGCGGTCTGGACCTCGGTCTGTCCGTCGGCCGCCAGCCGATCAAGTTCCAGGATGGCCTGCTCGTCGACGATTTCATCGACGCGGTCGGCGTGACCCGGAACAACCTGCGTCCGGGCGGCGCCGTCAACCTGCGGTTCACCGGGTTGTACGGCTGGAATCAGATCAACCGCCACACGCCGATCCTGCGAGGCGCGGCCGGTTCGCCGGGTCGCGCCTTCGGCAACCTGGAGGGCGACCGGACCCGTCTGGTCGGCGCGTTCACCGAGGTCGACTGGCGTTCGACGACGGCCGCCTTCGACGCCATCTACGTCCGCGGCGGCGAATTCGAGAGCGCCCTGGGACGGGTACGAACAGGGGACGGCGTGTACGCCGGAATCAGCTTCGCCGGCCGCCCGGGGAGCGGCGCCTTCAATGCCGCCGCGCGCCTCCTCATGTCGACCCCGGTCGGGGGCGAGCCGCCTGACGTCCACCCGCTCGGAATCGGCGATCCGGCAGGGCGCGGCACCCTGGTGTTCTCGGAGCTGTCGTGGACGCCGCACCACAGCGACAACTACGTCTACGTCAACGGCTTCTACGCCCACGGCGACTACCGCGCCGCGGCGCTCGACCCGACCATTCCCGGACCGCTGGCGCGCGCCGGCGTCCTGTTCGCGGGCGCGGGTCTGGGAAGCGCGCCGGGCGCGCTGTTGCCGACGGCCAGCGACGTCGCCGGCGGGGCCATCGGGCATCAGATCTTCTCCGCCGACCGGCGCCGGCAACTGCTGGTGGAAGCGGCGGCGCGGCGCTCGACGGCGGCGTGCTCGAGCGTCCTCGCGGGCTGCGATCCGCATGCATTCGCCGGCGGCGTTCGCTACCAGGTGGCGGTCGGGCGGCGGAACGTCCTCGTGTTCGACGCCTTCGCGGCTCGCGATCTTGTGCGGAGCCGCCTGAGCCGGCCGGACGGCCAAGGCCGATTCCGCGTCGGCGGACGCGCCGAGATGCAGGTGCTCTTCTAGAGATGAAGGAGACGGCGTGCGTCGACTGATGGTGCGGTTCGCCCGGTTCGCCGGCTGCGTCGTCTGCGTGCTGTCTTGTCCGGCGCTGCTGGCGGCGGGGCCGGAACCTCCGCGGGAGCGGTCCGGCGGCGGCGGCGACGCATCGCTCCGCGCGTCGTTGCGCGAGGTGGCCGAGAGGGTCGTGCTGCCCGGGCGTTGTCGCGAGTGCCACGCCGCCGAGTTCGACGTGTGGGACACGACGGAGCACGCCACCACGTTCGATACGCTGCACCGCGGCGAGCGCGCCAAAGAGATTGCCGGCAGGCTCGACCTGCGGCTGATCCGGCGCGGCAACGGCGACAGGACATCGGTCTGTCTGAGCTGTCACTACACGCCGGTGGTGCGGCGCGGCCGGCTGCGCGCCGGAGCCGGCGTCACCTGCGAGTCGTGTCACGGTCCGGCGCGGGACTGGGTCTCCCTGCATGGCGGCTACGGGGTGCCCGAGGCGGACTTCCAGAAAGCGGCGCGGCTGGAGACCACCGCGCACCGGACGAAGCGAATCGCCGACAGTACGGCGGCCGGCATGCGACGGTCTTCCCATCTGTACGAGTTGGCGGCGACCTGCTTCGGGTGTCACACCGTGTCGAACGAGGAGATCGTCAATCGCGGCGGACACTCCACCGGCGGCGACTTCGAGCTGGTGGCCTGGAGCGGCCGGATTCGCCACAACTTTCTCGAGTCGTTCAGGACGGGCGACGGACGCACGAACGCCGAGCGGCCGCGCGCGTGGAAGCGAGTCCTCTACGTCGTCGGACGCGCGCTCGCGGTCGAGCACGCCCTGCGCGGTGTCGCGGCCGCCACCGAGGACGACCTCTACTTCGCGGCGATGCGCGATCGGGCGGGAGCCGCTGTCGACGAGTTGCTGGCGGTCGACGAGCGCGTCGAGATTCCGGAGGTCCGGACCGTCATCGCCATCGCCGAGTCGGCCGAGCTGACGCTCGACAACCGTGGGCTGCTCGCGGCCGCCGACGCGGTGCGGACCGCGACGAGGGCGTTCGCCGCTGGCGCCGACGGCGACGCGCTGGCGCCGCTCGATCCGCTCTGGGACCCGGATTCGGAGGAGACGGCGCCTCCGGCGCCCCGTCTGACCGGCACCGCTCCGGATGTCGATCCCATCGTCGTCGGAGACGCGTCGCCGACGGGCGGCGCCTTCCCGGACGATCTGCCCGACCGGGAGTTTCCGGACCCGTCGGCCGAGGTGGAGGGCGGTTCCGGAGCGACCGCGGAGCCCGGAACCCGAACGACCGGGCCGCCGGCGCCGGACCGCGCCTACCCGCCGGCGGTCGAGCCTCCACCGGCACCGGTGGTCAGGCTCGCCCGACCCTCCTGGCGGGACCCGCCGGCGCACGGCTTCGTGGGCGTTCCTTGCGGCGGGTGCCACAACGCCCAGCAGAAATGGTGGCGCGGCAGTCCGCACTTCCGGGCGGCGGCTCGGCTGCGGAACGGCGGCGGTCGAGCCCTGGAGATCGCGCGAGCCTACGGCGTCTCCGCGAATGACATGGCGCGGGGCACCCAGACCTGCATGTGGTGTCACGGGACCATCACGTCGAGGCCGTCACGCCGGGTCCGCGCCGGCATAGGCTGTCAGCGGTGCCATGGGGCGGGCGCCGACTACCGGGATCCGCACCAGACGGCGAGCTACACCGAGTCGGTCGCACTCGGGCTGAAGGACCTGCGCGATCCGACCGTGCAGGCGGCGACCTGCGCCGGGTGTCACTACATCACGGACCCCGGGTTGATCGATGCCGGCCATCCGGCCGGCGCCGACTTCGACATCCTCTCCCGGAGAGCCGGGATCGTTCACTGGGGCGAGGCGTTCGATCGCCGGCCGGCCTCCGTCGATCCCGCGTCGTTGACCGACGCGCATGCCCGCGTCGTCGCCGCGCGCGGCCCGG
Organism: Vicinamibacterales bacterium; assembly: GCA_965206705.1. Taxonomy (GTDB): domain Bacteria; phylum Acidobacteriota; class Vicinamibacteria; order Vicinamibacterales; family UBA8438; genus JAJEEA01. The sequence continues at coordinate 2,806,286 of CBDBKJ010000006.1, forward strand.
TTCCGGCCCGTACCGCCGTAGCCTCTCCGCCGCTTCGCGACGCGGACCGTACCGGCCGCGCCGCAGGGGTAGCGGAGGTCGGGGGCGCGAACGCCGAGGCCGGCGGCCCCGCGCCACCATCCGAACCGCAGGATCCCGAGCCATCGTCGCCTTCCGAACGCGCGGCGGCGGCACCGCGAGGACCGGCGGTGCCGGGCTCGCGAACACCCTCGACACCCTGCGGAGTCAGCTCGACGCGCTCTATCGTGCGCTCGGACTGTCTCGGGAGAACTAGCAGCCCATGGCGAAAGTCCCCGCTGCATTCGAGTGGCGATGCCTCTCGCCCGACTGCGTTGTTCAGACGGACTGTGTAGCAGTCCGCGGTTGCCAAATGCCCAATATGCGCCCTCCTCGCGCCTCGTCAGGCGGGCACCTCGCCACTCCGGGTGCAACGCGAGGTTCCACCACGGGTTGCTAGACGGATCCGGCCAGACACACCGATCACATGGTCCTCGCCGTAGCCGTAGCCGTCGTCACTACCGTCATCGCCGCCCTCGCGGTTGTCGTTGACGTACTTCGCGAGGGTTCCGACCCGGCATCCAGGTGGAAGTGGGTCGGCTGGATCGCGCCCGGCATCGGGGCCCTGGTGGCCCTCGCCTTGTCGCTCGATGCCGGCTCCGGAGCGGGCGACCTGTGGGAGACCGGCAGGCTGTCGTCGGCCCACGCCATGCTGGAAGATTCCTGCGCTGCCTGCCATGACACGAGCGAGACCGTCAGTGCGGAGAAGTGCTCGTCCTGCCACGAGCAGTTCACCGGTACTCCGGGAGAGTACGGCTTCGACGCCCACTACATCTATGTGTCGGGCGACCGGTCGCGCGCGTTCGAGCGCGAGCACGAAGTTGGATGCGCGGCGTGCCACGTCGAGCACCAGGGACGTGGCACGGATCTCCGGGTGACCTTCTCGGACCGGCAGTGCGCGAGCTGCCACGCCGCCGGCGATCTCCTCCGGCATCCCGAATTCGACTTCGCGGCAGAGACGATTCCCGACGACGCCGGACTGACGTTCACGCACATCAGGCACGTCGACTTCGTGCTCGACGATCGCGGCGTCGACGAGCCGGAGGAGGCCTGCCTCGCGTGTCACGCGCCCGAGTCCGAGGGCCGCGGGTTCCGGCCCGTCAGCTTCGACGTGGCCTGCGGAGCGTGTCATCTGACCGGCGACGTGGAGTCGGCCGAGTTGCCGGTCCAGCCTCGGGGCGTGCCGGTCCTCCGGAGCGCTGGGGAGGGCGCCGCTCTGACGCTCGGGGTCGAGACGGTCGAAACCGTGCGCGCCCGGCTCGCGCCCGGCGAGCAGTGGGCACGTCGCACGAGCGGTGCGCAGTTCGACGTCGAGGACGGACTGGTCGTCAAGACCGGCGTGGAGCACGCCGACCCGTGGATACTCCACAACCTGCGTCGCCTGCGGCGCGCCCTGTATCCGTCAGGAGGGCTCGCCGACCTGCTGACGGTCTCCGCGGACATTGCGCCCGTGGACAGGCGGATGCTGTACGACGAGGCGCTGGCGACACTGCGGAGCCGGACGGACGAGCTTCGGGGTCGCGACGAGGACCGGGTTCTCGCCACGCTGCTGGAGTTCGACCGGATGATGGAAGTCCTCGAACGGCGGATCGGCGACGAGGGCACGGTGCACGACGACACACCGTTCCGCCTCGGCATGCCCGATGCACGCCTGACCGATGCCCAGATCGATGACGCAGACACCTTCGCCGCACAAATGGCCGAGCCGTGCCTGCAGTGCCACGCGGTCGAGCGGGCCACGATCCGCCGCGTGCAGCAGACCCAATCCGTCTTGCGGCGGGCGCGGTTCGACCACCGCCCGCACGTCATGCTGCGCGGTTGCGTCGACTGCCACACCCGCATCCCGTTCGCCGATCATCTCGGGGGCAACGGGGCGGTCTCCGCCGACTTCGACAACGCGGCAATCCAGAACGTGCCCGCGATCGAGAACTGCCGCCAGTGCCACGCGCCCGACCTGTCGTTCGACCGGTGCCTGACGTGCCACGACTTTCATCCCGACGGCGTGGAGTGGCTCCTGGATGTCAGTGCCGGTCCAGCGCCCCCCCCTGGTCCCGCATCGCCGAGAGCGCGGCCAGGCCGATGAGCGCGCTGGCCGACATGAACGCCGCGATCGCCGTCGACGTCCGGAACGTCTCGAACAGGTAGAGGGCGACGATCGGCGCAGGTCCCCCGGCCGTGAGCGACGCGAGCTGGTACCCCAGCGACACCCCGCTGTATCGGCGCGACCCCGGGAACGTCTCGGCGATGAACGCCGCCTGGGGGGCGAACTGCAGGTCGTGCACCGGCCCCGAGAGGACGATCGCCACCGCCAGCAGCGCGAACACGCCGCTGTCGATCATCGCGAAGTACGCGAACGGATACAGGATCATGACGCCGCAGCCCAGCATGATCAGCCGTCGGCGTCCGTAGAGGTCCGAGAGGTGCCCCCACAGCGGCGTGGCGAACAGCGACCCGACCGCGTTCAGCATCACCAGGTTGAGGAGGGTGCCGCGGGCGAGACCGAGCTGTTGGGTGCCGTACACCAGGATGTAGGTGACGAAGATGTAGAACGGCGCCATCTGACCCGTTCGCATGAACGCCACCAGCAGGATCTCGCGCCAGTTGTGGCGGACCACCTCCACGACCGGCGCCTTCCGCACTTTCCCGCGTGCCTGGAGTCGGGCGAAGACGGGGGTCTCAAGGATGCCCACCCGGATGTAGAGCCCGACCGCGATCAGGGCGACGCTCGCCAGGAACGGGACGCGCCAGCCCCACGCGGCGAACTGCTCCTCGGAGGTGAGCGCTGCCGTCAGCCCCAGGGCGCCGTTCGCCAGGAGCAGCCCGGCCGGCCCGCCCCACTGCGGCCAGCTCATCGCGAAGCCGCGCCGGTTGGGATCGGTCCACTCGCCGGCCAGCAGAATGGACCCGCCCCACTCGCCGCCGAGGCCGATTCCCTGAAGCGTGCGGCCGGCCACCAGCAGCACGCCGCCCCAGACGCCGATGGCGTCGTAGCCCGGCACGAGGCCGATGCCGACCGTGGCCGCCCCCATGAGCACCATCGTGGCCACGAGCGACGCCTTGCGCCCCAGCCGGTCGCCCACGTGCCCGAAAACGATGCCTCCCAGCGGCCGCGCCGCGAACCCGACGAAGTAGGTCGAGAAGGCGAGCAGGGTGCCGGTGAAGGGGTCCGACTCGGGAAAGAACAGGCGGGGGAACACGAGGGCCGCGACGATGCCGTAGAGAAAGAAGTCGTACCACTCGATGGTGGTGCCGATGGTCGATGCCGCGAGCGCCCGCAGCCACATCCGGCGCCGCGCGACGGGATCGAGATCGGACGGCGTCAGCGGCGCCGACGTATCGGGTTCGGAGGAGGCGTCGGGCTGCTGGCTGGTCATGGGGGTCCCCTCGGTGCGCGGCCTCTGTAGTTTCCTTGGTGACCTGCGTACTCGAAGACTGGACCCGGGCTGCGGACATCGGGGATAGCGGCGGTGAAGGTCGCGGCGCCGCCGACAGTGTACTCGTGGAAGAGCGTATCGGTGTCCAGCCGGGTCAGCGCTCGATCAGGCGCAGGGTCTCGTCCGGACCGGAGACGCGGAGGGGATGCGGCTGGAGCGCGATGACCGCCCCGGACTACGATAGGGTCCGAACGCCGCGGCCGGGTCGGCCCGGCCCATTGCGGGTCGGACCGGCGCCGGGACCCGCACGACGACCACTCGATGCGGACACGACCATGTCGACGCGATGTCTGGATGCCGAGAGTGTGGCCGAGGGGCTGCTCGAGCTCCTGGAAGCCCGCGGGGTCCGGTGTTTCTTCGGGGGCGGCGCCGGCACCGACTTTCCCCCCGTCATCGAAGCCTTCGCCAGGCGGCAGGCCCTGGGCCGGTCCGGCGGTCTGCGGCCGATCACCGTGGCTCACGAGATCACCGCGGTGGCGATGGCCCACGGCTACGCCATGGTCACCGGCGAGCCCCAGGCGGTGATGGTGCACACGTTGCCAGGCACCGCCAACGCGCTCGGCGGGGTGATCAACGCCTCGCGCGCCCGGGTCCCGATGCTGCTGCTGGCCGGCCGGACCGCGATCACCGAACGTGGACTGCCGATGTCGCGCAGCCAGGGCATCCACTGGGCCCAGGAGTCGTTCGACCAGGGGGGCCTGCTGCGGGAGTTCGTGAAGTGGGACTACGAGCTGCGCCGGGGCGACCAGCTCGAAACGGTGGTCGACCGGGCGCTCGCGATTGCGTGCAGTGCACCCGCCGGCCCTGTCTACCTGACCCTCCCGGCCGACGTCATCGGCGCCCCGATGCCCCCTCTGGCGGTCAGCGCATCCCCCCGCCTCCGGCCGTCCTGTCCGACTCAGCCCACGCCGGCCGCGCTGCGCCAGGCCGCCGAGACGCTCGCGGGGGCGGCCAACCCGCTGGCGATCACCTCGTCGCTGGGACGGGACCCGGCGGCGCCCGAGGCGCTGGTCCACCTCGCCGACCGCCTGGGGCTGCCGGTGGCCGAGACCTGGCCGACCCATCTCAACTTCCCGCGCGATCATCCGATGCACCAGGGCTTCGACGCCGGGGCTTTCGTCGGCGAGGCGGACGTCGTCCTCGCGATCGAATCGGACACCCCGTGGTTTCCCGCGCACGCCGAGCCGCCCCGCGACGCGGTCGTCATTCAGGTCGACGACGACCCGCTCTACGCGACCTGTCCGATCAGGGGCTTCGCGACCGACATCGGCCTCGCCGGGCACGCCGGGAGCACCCTGCGGGCCCTGGCGGCGGAGCTCGATCGACTGCCCCTCGACGAGTCCGCGATCGCGGCCCGTCGCCGCCGGTGGGCGGCCGCGCACGGACGGCGGCGCGAGGCCTGGCGGACGGCCGGCGATGCCGCGCGAGACACGACGCCGCTGGACTACGCCTGGATCTCGAAGTGCCTCGGCGAGGTGCTCGACCCCCGGGACATCGTCGTCACCGAGATCGTGCTCGACCCCGCGCAGGCCTGCCTCACGCGTCCCGGCACGTTCTTCAACCATGCCCACTCGGCGGTGCTCGGCTGGGGCCCGGGCGCCGCCCTCGGCGCCAGGCTCGCGCACCCCGACCGCACCGTGGTCTGCGCGGTGGGCGACGGCAGCCACGTCTTCGGGGTGCCGACGGCGACCCACCACACCGCCCGCGCCTGCGACCTGCCGGTGCTGTTCGTGGTCTACAACAACGCCGGCTGGGAACGCACGCGCCGGGCCACGCTCGACTACGCCCCGGATGGCTGGGCGTCCCGGCAGGCGTCGATGCCGCTGTGCGATCTGGCGCCTCCCCCCGCCTACGACGCAATCTGCGAAGCGAACGGCGGGTACGGCGAGCGGGTCGAGGACCCTGCCGGACTGCCCGCCGCGCTGGCGCGGGCGCTCGACGTGGTGCGGCGGGAGCGACGGCAGGCGCTGCTCGACGTGATCGCCCGCTGATCCGACCGGCAGGTCCGACACCGGCCTCGGCCGGCCTGCCGGCCCTGGGACCGGGACGCCCCCGCTTGACCTCGCCCGGAGCCCGGCCTTAAGGTGTCCGTGACTCTGGCCGACCCCCGACCCGCTCCGGCGGGCGACACACGAAGGAAAGCATGATGCGGATTCTCCTCACCATACTCGTCGCCGCCGTCGCGGTCGCCGGCATGCTCCCGGCCGAGGTCGGGCGGGCCCAGGACTCGGCCTACCGGCTGGTGGCCGACTGGCCGTCGCTCGGCCCCGGGGTCTTCTTCGGACAGCAGCGCGGCTGGCCCGACCAGGCGGCCCGCGACGCCGCGGCCGCGGCCCGGCGCGCGGCCCGCGGTGGGCAAGGTGGCGCCCGGCCGGCGGCGCCCCCCATCTACGGGCAGGGGGTCTCCGGCATCGCCATCGACGAAGACGACCACATCTACGTCTTCAACCGGGGCGAGCAGACGGTGATGGTCTTCGACCGCGAGGGCGACCTCGTGCGGGCCGGGGCCGAGCGCGACATGCACGGCGCGCCGGTGGCCGGGGGCTGGCTGCACTCGGGCGAGGTCGACTGGGACGGCAACGTGTGGGTGGTCGAGCGCATGAACCACCGCATCCTCAAGTTCGACCCGACCCTGGAACGCGCCCTGATGCAGATCGGCGTGACCGGAGAACCCGGAAACGACGCCACCCATCTCAACAGCCCGTCCGGCATCCTGTTCACCCGCGAGGGCAACATCGTCGTCACCGACGGCTACGGCAACAACCGGGTGGCGCTCTACCGGCCCGACGGCACCTTCATCAGGCAGGTCGCCAAGGGGCGAGGCGGCCCCGAGGACAAGGGCGCCGGACCCGGCGAGTGGGACCTGCCCCACCAGGGCGCCGTCGACGCCGACGACAACCTCTATCTGATCGACCGGGAGAACCGGCGCGTCCAGGTGTTCGACAACCAGCTGAACTACGTCCGCGAGTTCGCCGACGAGGGTTGGAACCCCTGGGACATCGCCATCTCGCGGCGCGGCGACGACGGCTTCGCCTACATCGCCGACCACGCCGGCGAGCGCGTCCACAAGATCGCCCTCGACGACGGCCGCATTCTCGCCACCTGGGGCGAGCCCGGCCGCGGCCCCGGGCAGTTCGACTGGGTCCACGGCATGGCCGTGGACACCCAGGGGGCGGTCTACGCCGCCGACACCTACGGGCAACGCGTGCAAAAGTTCGTGCCGGTGGCGCCCTAGCTCGGGAGCCCGCGGCGAGAGACTCCGCTGCATACGACCGGTGATGCATCCCGCCTGACTGCGCTGGTCTGCGGAGTTGCGCCTTGCTCCGCGGTCAGGCGCCTCGCCGATCGACAACAGGACCGGGAGCACGGCAAAGGGCTGATATCCTGGCATAGGGAGGGGCACGGAAGGCCTGCTGAGGGAGATCCTGGAAGAGGTGTCTGACTCGGCACGGGTGCCTGAACCGCACTGAAGGTGAGACGGAGCAGCACGTCTCGTGGCCCGCAACTTCAACGAGACCCGGAGAGTCAACCTCCAGTAGGTGACGCGGCCTGAAGTGTGGATGCCGCGCGTGGCGCTGCCCGTGCGTCGCAACGCATGGGCTCGATGCGCGGATGCGGGTCTTGCCTCGGCCGGCCGTAGCCGTGTTGAGCGACATAGGGGGCAGCCATGGCACGAGCGGACTTGATCCTGAAACTCGTCAAGGCGAGCAGACAAGGCGACCAGGGTCAGATTCGGAAGACCGTCGAAGCGCTAGCCGCCGACGAGCGTGCCAAGAAACACACCATCCTGGCGGATCGCCTGCTCGCCCAGTTGCAGGGAGAGAACGGACGCAGCCTGCAACCAACGGCACCATCGTCCCGCTCGGGGTTGGCGGGTCCGCTCTTGACGGAGACGATTCCACAACGCAGCCTGAACGATCTACTCCTGGCCACGGCTACCGAGGAGATTATCCGCGAGCTAGTGACCGAACAGCATCGCGCCGATCTCTTGCGTTCGTACAACTTGGAACCGCGGCATCGCATTCTGCTCGCCGGCCCACCGGGAAACGGCAAGACGAGTCTGGCAGAGGCGATCGCCGACGCGCTAAGCGTCCCGTTGCTCGTCGTTCGTTACGAGGCTGTGATCGGCAGCTACCTGGGCGAGACCGCGCAGCGGATCGGCCAGGTCTTCGAGCTCGCCCGGTCGCGCCACTGCGTCCTGTTCTTCGACGAATTCGACTCGGTTGGGAAGGAACGCGGGGACCCGCACGAGACGGGAGAGATCAAGCGGGTTGTCAGCTCGCTACTGCTGCAGATCGACGCGCTCCCCAGTTACGTCGTCGTCGTGACCGCGAGCAACCACCCGGAACTGCTGGACCGCGCCGTCTGGCGGCGATTCCAGATTTGCTTGGAGCTGCCGCCGCCAACCCAGGCGCAGATCGAGGAGTGGTTCACGCGATTCGCGACGCGCCACTGCCTCTCCTCGTGCAAGGCAGACCACCCGCTCGGCCTTTCGCCTCGAGGGCTCGCCCAGCGGTTGCGGGGCCTGAGTTTCGCGGAAGTGGAGGATTTCGGGACCGACGTACTCCGCAACATTGTCCTTGGCCAGCCTGTGACCAACGTGCGGAAGCTTGTCGAGAAGCGGTTGCGGCACTGGAAGCAGCGATTCAGGCATGTACAGCCGAGTGGCGCTGGGGAGAAGCCGTAGACCATGGCGGAGGCCGGATATCCGATCCTTGTTTTTCCGAAACCGGCGCACGCAGAGCGTGCCCGACGCCATGGTGGTGGTGGCAAGACCAAGGTGCCCTCCGCTTCGCACCAAGCGCAGCGTTTGACTCCGCAGTTCGAGCGTCTGCAACAGGCGATGGACCGGCAAGACGTTGCGATTCAGGGCAACCCACTGGGGATACAACCCGAACAGGTCTTGGTGCTGGAGACCATTGGCTCGATTCAGGATTTTGTCCGAGCGGTGCACAAGATTCCGGGGCTAGAGTGGCTTGGCGAACAGGAGGTTGACGACATTCCCCCGGAACATGGCTTCGAAGATGCGAAGAACGCCGAAAAGTATCTGAAGGGCCAGCTCTTTCTCGTCATGACGGACCAGCAGGCGTTGAGCCAGATGCGACGTCTGTTCGAAGTTTGGCAAACGGACCCCGACGCAGCGTTTCCACGCGGTTTGGCGTCCCTGAAGCATGCGTTCGAACACCTGTACACCATCCGGCCATGGGGAATCGAGGACCGGATTCGGGAGACGGGGATCCTGAAGGACTGGCAGGATCGTCTCGAACATGAACAGGACGACGTGCCCTTCGAGGCGGAGCTATGGTTCCGACGAAGCGCGGCGCGACGGGAGCTGGCCGAGTCTCGCCTGCGCGAAGCTATCGAATCGGCCGAAGGCCAGGTTGTCCAGCAGTGCGTCATCCCCGAGATCCGCTATCACGCGATTCTCGGACGTCTGCCTCGCGCACAGGTTCAGGCGTTGGTCGCCGACCGCGAGGCCTTCCGTGACATCCGATTGCTGCAGTGTGAACAGCTCATGTATGCCCGTCCTGTGGGGCAGTGCGCGTTCCCCGGGCCGGTTGACAGCGAGACGGAACAGCTCACTGACGATGACCTCGGCCAGCTCGCGCCATCCCCGGGGCCACCAGAGGCTCAGCCTCTCATCGCTCTGCTAGACGGCATGCCGCTGACGGGGCACCGTCTGCTCGACAACTGCCTGGTCGTCGACGATCCGGATGGCTACGAGGCCGCGTATCAGGCGCACGAACGAGTCCACGGTACTAGCATGGCATCGATCATCTGCCATGGGGATCTCAATCGTCGCTCCACCGCGCCCGTCCGGACGGTGTACGCGAGGCCCATCTTGCAGCCGCGGCGTGGATTTGGCGGCCAATTCGTGGAGGCCATCCCGGAGAATGTGTTGCCGGTCGACCTTATTCACCGGGCGGTGCGCCGTCTGTTCGAAGGCGAGGGCGCGGAACCGCCTGCGGCACCTTCGGTCCGCATCATCAACCTGTCGATCGGCGACTCCGCGCGCCCGTTCGCGCGCGAGATGAGCGCTTGGGCGCGGCTACTGGACTGGCTCGCATGGAAACACGGCGTTCTGTTTATCGTCAGCGCCGGAAACCATTTGCACGATCTTGAACTGGGAGTTCGACGGCCTGATCTGCGAGGTCTGTCGGCCGATCAACGCGAACGAGCGGTCATCGACGCTCTCGCGGCAGACACGCGCAATCGGCGTCTCCTGTCCCCGGCCGAGACCATGAACGGCTTGACCGTCGGCGCCGCTCACGATGACGCTGCCCCTCGTCCGGGCTTTACTCAGCCCCGAGTCGATCCCTTCGTTCAACCTGGTGTTCCGAACATGATGAGCGCCCACGGCCCTGGGTACCGGCGCGCCATCAAACCCGATATGCTCATGGCTGGCGGCCGGCAGCTCACGCTTGAGAAGCTGGGAACCAGGCATGAGAACGCCACCTTGCGGCTACACAGGTCTAATTCACCGCCAGGCCAGCGCGTAGCAACACCGGGCACGGCTGGAGAACTGGATCGGACCGGCTACACGCGCGGCACGAGTGGCGCGGCTGCCTTGGTGTCACGCTGTGGCAATGCTGTATACGAGCTACTGGAGGAGGTTCGCGGACAGCCGGGTGCGAAGGTGCCGCCGGAATACGACGTGGTCCTCACGAAGGCGCTGTTGGCGCACGGTACCAGTTGGGCTGGAGCGCAGCAGCGATACGAGGCGGCGCTCAAGAATAGCGAGAATAGCAGGACATTCCGGGAGTACCTTGGCCGCTTTCTCGGGTACGGATTGATGGACTTCAGCAAGGTCATGACCTGCACGGAGCAGCGGGTGACTATCCTCGGGTTCGGCGGGCTAGACGACGGCGCAGGTGACGACTTCAGCTTCCCGCTTCCTCCAAGTCTGTCGGCCGTGGCGGAGCGTCGGCGTGTGACGATCACGCTCGCGTGGCTCTCTCCGGTCAATGTCGGGGGGCAGCGCCATCGTGTCGCGCACCTGTGGTTTGATCCCAAGAACGGGATTGCCCCGAATCGTCAATTCGCGGATCATCAGGCTGTGCAACGAGGGACATTGCAGCACGAAGTCCTCGAAGGCGTCGACGCAACGGTTTTCGAGGATGGGGACGCGGTCAGGCTCAGGGTCAACTGTCGCGCCGACGCTGGGGAAATCCCCGCCCCGATACGGTACGGCCTAGCCCGGATTTCTCACCGGTGGTGAACAAGAGACTGCCCGTAATGGCGTAAAGTGTTGTTGTGGCAATAACTTCAAGCCATGCACGGAGGCAGCCCCTTGTCGACACAGTGTACGCGAAGTAAGCCACCAATCCAGCTGGAGTTTCCTCGGGTCGGTCGTCGTCGGCTGGTCGCCAGCTTCGAGGGCGGAACGATCACTTCCAATGCCGGGGCATTGCTGCTGCGGGCGGTTGAAAGGTGCACCGACGTGTGCCGACGCGCGGCGCAGTGCTTCCAGGACTACCGGGACCCAAGCTTGATCGAACACACGGTCGAGGACTTGGTGACCCAGCGTGTGATGGCCGTCGCGTTGGGCTACGAAGATCTGAACGACCATGACACCCTGCGGCGGGACCCGCTGTTGGCGGCTGTCGTGGGCAAGGCGGACCCGACGGGCGAGAACCGGGTGCGGCCGTCAGACCGGGGGGCCGCGCTGGCGGGGAAGAGCACGCTGAACCGGCTGGAACTGGTCGGGCCGAAGGACGCCGAGGCTGACCGGTACAAGAAGGTGACCTATGACGAAGCGGCGCTCGACGCCCTGCTGGTAGACGTGTTCATCGAGTCGTCGAGTCGCCCGACGCCGCCGGCGCGCATCGTGCTGGATGTCGATGCGACGGACGATCCGCTGCACGGTCAGCAGGAAGGACGGTTCTTCCACGGGTACTACGGGAACTACTGCTATCTGCCTCTGTATATCTTCTGCGGGGCGCATGTGCTCTGCTCGCGGTTGCGGCCCTCGAACATCGACGGGGCGGCGGGCGTGGTGGACGAGTTGGCGCGGATTGTGGAGCGGGTGCGGCAGGCATGGCCGTCGGTCCCCATCGTGGTTCGGGGGGACTCGGGGTTCTGCCGAGACGAGCTGCTGAACTGGTGCGAAGAGCATGCGGTGGACTACGTCATCGGCTTGGCGAAGAACGTTCGGTTGAAGGAACAAATCGCGCCCGAACTGGCGCAGGCCCAGGCGCAGTGCGAGGAAACCGGGGTGGCCGCGCGGGTGTTTGCGGACTTCCGCTATCGCACGCGCAAGAGCTGGAGCCGGGAGCGCCGGGTGGTCGGCAAGGCCGAGCATCTGCCCGCGGGCGCCAATCCACGCTTCGTGGTGACATCGCTGCCGCCGGACACCTTGGCGGCGCAGGCGTTGTATGAGGATTTCTACTGTGCCCGCGGGGACATGGAGAACCGCATCAAGGAACAGCAACTGGCGCTGTTTGCCGACCGGACCAGCAGTGCGACGCTGCGCGCCAACCAACTGCGCCTGTACTGGGCCACGTTGGCCTATGTCCTGCTCCAGCAGCTCCGCGACCGGGGGCTGGCGGGCACCCGGCTCGCCCGCGCCCAATGCGATACGCTACGGCTGCGGCTGCTCAAGATCGGCGCCCACGTCCGCGTCACCGTGCGGTGCATCTGGGTGGCGCTGTCCGAGCTGGCGCCCGACGCCGATCTGTTCATCATGGCCGCTCAACGTTTGCGCTCGCCGCCCGACCCGGCCTGACGGTCGGCCAGGTGGCGGCATACGTTCACGACTGCAGGGGGACACGGGGTCCTTTCGCGTGTGGTGTGCTAACCGGGCCGATTTTGGCGCCACGCGCACGTCGTCGCCCACATCCAGACCACCGCCGGCGTCCGATATGGCCGCCCGGAACCCCAGCCGCGCCGCATCAGGCCCGATCTCGACGAGCTGTGAGAAATCCGGGCTAGTCGTGACGCTGGAAGTCGCGGAAGGCATAGACATTCCCATCTACCAGGAAGTCCGGGAGCGACTCGCGATTCGTTTCCGGGTGGAGGCTCGTCCTGCATGACCCGGGGACCACGACCCGCCCTGGCCGTGGCGGAACCGCTACTTGGTAATGCGCGCGGCACAAGTGCATGACGTGTGCAGGGGTCAGGGCAAGACGGGTCCAGCGGATAGAGCGCGGGGACGGCCGGACAGCGCGATACACCGCGCCCGAAGTGGCTGAACGCAGGTAGCAGGGCGTCGACGAGTCGGAGCACGACGCCAGGGCGGCCGTTTCCGACATCGTACGCAACCGAACCGGGAGCGGAGAGGGAGAGCAGTGCCTGACGAGCCGGTGAACCGGCACGACCGGATTCGTCGTCGACTGCAACGGCTCGCCACGTTGCGCGTGGCCGCCCTGACAGTGCTGGCCGCGCTGCTCTGTCTGGCTGGGTTCCAGTGGCGAGAAGCGCGGTTGGGGGGTCTCGAGCTCCTCGACACCAGGCAGTGGTACACGTCCGAGCAGGCCGACGCCTTGTTCGGAGCGCTCGACCGGCTCGACCCGCGCGCAAGGGCCGTCTATGCCTGGACCGAGGTGTCGCTGGACATGGTCTTCCCGGTTGCGTACGGCCTGCTCCTTGCGCTCATTCTGCTCCGCATCTTCGAGGACGGTAGGCCGTTCTACCTGCTGCCGATCGCGGCGGCCGCAACAGACGTCTTCGAGAACATCTCCATCGCGTTGCTGGCCTCGACCTACGACGCCGCACCGTCGTCTTGGGCGAGAGTGGCCGCGGTCTTCACGCTGCTGAAAAGTGGGCTGCTCCTGGCGGCGCTGGCGGCGGCGCTCGGCGGCGCGATTCGATGGCTGTGGGTCGTTCGACGACCCGCATAGAGACGTGCCCGGAGCAGGAGCAGGTTCCGTACTGAAGACGGCCGGGTTGAAGATGACCACACTCGGGCCGCGAACCGCCCCGCGGTCATCGGCAGTTGCCTGCCCTCGACCCCGAGGCTCATCAACGCCGAGACGAACTCGCCGCGGGGGGGCCCGGCGACGTGGCGACGAGAGTCAACACCAGCCGGGCACGCCCGATCTGACGGGATACCGCTACGGGACCGGCCGCAGCGATCGGCACGCGTCAGCGCCTCGGCGACGCGCGAGGCGTCACTGCCCCGGGGCTCGCTTGATCTCTATCGTGGCGGTGAGCCACTGGTCGCCGGCGGGGAGTTCCCACGAGACGGGACCGGAGGGGCCGGCCGACGCGTGACGCGTGTCCGACACCGCCAGCGCCACGGCGCGCTCGGTCTCGCACCCGGCCATCGGCGGGCCGCAGCCGTTCTCCGGATCGTCCGCGGCAGTGGGGAACGAGAGGATGTTCAGGCGTGACCCGGGAGGTTCGTCCGACATCGCCCCCGCCTCGCGGACGAACGGCCCCGCTTCGTCCAGCTCGACGAGGGCGATCCGCAGGGCGCGGGACCCGTCCCGGGTGGTCTCGATCACCGGCGCCGTCACGGTATCCGACGACCCGCGCTGCTGGTTCGCCGGGCCGATCGGCTCGTTCGCGTCGACGTTCGAGAACCGCAGCACGGCAGCGGCCGCCTGCCGCGTGCCGCCCCACGAGAAGGAGGGGGTGGACTCCGATCCGTCGGCGATTTTGTAGAAGACGGTCAGCTGACACGCCGTCCCCCCTCCATCCGCCTGACACATGGCGCCGTTGAAGCCATGGAAGCCGCGCACCGCCGTCCATCCCTCGGGTCCGGAGGTATTCGGATTCCCGGGGACGCCGAGGATCGCCACGAGGAGATCTCCGCTCTCGTTCTCCCCCGGCGGTACCGGGATCGACACCTCCCCCGCCCCCGCGGCGCCGGTCCGGCCGATCCCGACGCTCTCGAAGTTCGGAGTCGGCCCGCACCCGACCAAGAGCAGGCTGCTCAGGACGCCGGCGCACCATACGAGGCGGCGAGACCGCGCGAGCGCACGACGGGCCAGCCGGGTTCGCAGACGAGAGTCCGTATCAAGGCGCTTCCTGGTCATGCTGCCCCTCCCGGTTGTCCCGCCCCCTTGGAACTGCGGCACGCCGCCCAGGACAGGGCGGATGGCCGGTCGTCCTCCCGCGGATTTGCCGCGGGGGCGCGGTGCGTCGGATCGCCCCACGATAACGACACGGGGGGCGATCGTCAAACGCGAACGGGCGGGCAGGGGCGTCCCGCAGGCACGCGACCTCGCGCCGAGCGGGTCGATTCGTATCGGACGAGACGGAGAGGGGCAGGTTCTCGGGCGCCCGCAGGCGCGTGCGTCAGAGGCCGCCCAGGGCCCGGGTGACGGTCCAGTACAGGCCGACGGCGGCGATGCCCAGCGACAGCGGGACCACCGCGGCGCGGCGGTACCACGGGGCGTGGCGGGCCCAGCCGAGGGCCGCGAACAGCCCCGCGATCACCGCGAGCTGCCCGCCCTCGACCCCGAGGTTGAAGCTCATCAATGCCGAGGCGAACTCGCCGCGGGGGAGCCCGAGCTCGGCGAGGACCCCGGCGAACCCCATCCCGTGCAGGAGCCCGAACCCGAAGACGAGGGCCAGCCGCCACGGCTTGAGCTCGCTGGTCACGATGTTCTCGATGGCGACGTAGGCGATGGAGACGGCGATCAGCGGCTCGACGATGCGGGCCGGCAGCGAGAGCACCCCGAACATGGTGAGCCCGAGGGTGATCGTGTGCGCGACGGTGAAGGTGGTCACCTGGGCCAGCATCGGGGTCAGACGCGTGCCGAGCAGGAAGATGCCGATGACGAACAGGATGTGGTCGAGGCCCTTTGGGACGATGTGGGTGAACCCGAGGTGCAGGTAGGTGCCCACGACCTGCCACCGGGTCGGCGGCGTGAGCTCGCCGAGGAGCATCGGCTCGGTCTCGTACTCGCCCACGTTCCAGTAGGTGATGACCTCGTCGCCCCGGTCGCGGATCAACAGCGGATACGGATCCATGATCAGACCGTAGGCGAAGCTGAAGGCCTCGGCCCCGGGCGGCACCCGGCCGTCGAGCCGCATCACCCCCAACGCGGTCCCGTCGGGCGCGGTGGGGCCGTCCTCGGCGGGCGGCAGATAGGTCGCGGACGCCGCGGCGCGCTCCCCGTCGAAGTACAGGTGGACCCACTCGGCGAAGGTCGGCTCCATCTCGGCCAGCCGCCGATCCCGCGCCGGGGGGTCGAGCCGTCCCGAGAGCCCCAGGCCGGAGAACGGCTCGACGCGCAAGAGCAGCCAGCCGGGATCGTTCATCACCTCGATGCGGAACGTCCCGTCGCTGGCGAAGGTGACGTGCACCTCGGTCAACTCGAGCTCGTGCGTTCCCACCGCCTGGCCCGCGGCGGCCCAGACGACGGCGGTGGCCGCGACGGCGGCCAGCCAGCGGCGGGACCGTCCCGGAAGGAGTTGCGGGCTCACCCTTCACCTCGGAACGACGGCCAGGAGTCTGCGCCGCGGAACGGCCGCCGCCTCCCTCGGGAGGCGGCGACTGTCTGGCAGCTGGTCGGGCCAGCGGCGCCGCAAGGCGGCGGCGAAGCCGCAGGCGACGATTTCCTAGGGCTCGGTGGCCAGGTTGGACCGGTTGGTCCAGAAGATGTCGATTCCCCCGAGACTGTTGTCGTCGCGGTTCGAGAACCACGTGAAGGTGGTCGCGTCCGGCGGAAGGGCCGGACACATGTCGGCGGCGGGGGTGTTCACCTGGGGCCCCAGGTTCATTGCGGGTCCCCAGCTGTTCGGTCCCGTCTGCATCGCCGCCCAGATGTCCATGCCGCCCTGGCCGCCGGGACGGGCCGAGGTGAAGAAGACCCGGCCGCTGGGATCCTGCGAGAAGTGGAACTCCTCGGCCGCGGTGTTGATGTTGGGCCCCTGGTTCACCGGCTCCTGCCAGGCGCCGCCGGCGTCCTGCCGCGAGCACCAGATGTCGGACCCGCCGTAGCCGCCCTCCCGCCGCGAGGCGAAGCACAGCGTCTCGCCGTCGGCGAGGATGGCGGGGCAGTGCTCGTTGCCGGCGTCGGTGCTGATCGGATAGGGGAGCAGCTCGGGCGTCGTCCACGCGCCCTCGACCTTCCGGGTGACGAACAGGTCGCTGGCGTTCCGGGGGTCGCTGGTCGCGAGCCGGTCCGACTTGAAGTAGATGGTGTTGCCGTCGGCGGTTATCCACGGCTCGCGGTCGTCGCCGAGCCGAAGCGGGTCGACGTCGGCGGCGGGGGCGGAGTTGACCGGCTGGCCCATGTTGACCGGGGTGTTCCAGCGCCCGGTCGCGGCGTCGAACGTCGCGATGTAGAGGTCCTTGGGGTCTCCGGCAGCGGCGCCGAGGTCCTCGCGGGCGCTGCAGTAGACCATCGTGCCGTCGGCCGCGAACGTCAGCTCGCCCTCGGCCCACAGCGTGTTGATCGGCTCGCCGAAGTTGTGCACGGCGCGCTCGACCCAGCTCTCCTGCGCCGCCGCGGGGGCCGCCGCGCTCAGGCAGGCGGCGACGACGCCGATCCCCCACAACGTGCCGGTCATCCGTCTGGTCATGTCCTCTCTCCTCAGTATTGCGGCGGCTCTACCGCAGCTCGCGGGAAGCGCCTCGCCTTCCAGCAACAGGTTAGAGGTGCGCCTCGGCCTGTTGCATCCCGGCCGCTCCATTCTCCTCACTCGGCGGCCCTACCGCAGCTCGCGGGGGAGCGCCTCGCCTTCCAGCAGCAGGTACAGGTGCGCCTCGAGCTGCTGCATGCCGGCCTCGCCGTCGAACGACAGCCGCCCGTCGCCGTCGCCGTCGAAGCCTTCGGTAATCTGGTAGGCCAGGGCGCGAAGGCGGGCCACGAGCGGCGCCGCGCGCCGGATCGAGACCGCGTCGCCGAGCTGCCGGGCGAGGCCGGCGGCCTGGCGCGCGTTCGCGAGCAGGCCCGCCGCGATCTGCGAGACGTGCCCCGCGTGCGTCCTCAGGTTGTCGGAGGCGCCGCTCTCGGCGGCCGCCCGCTCCAGGTGGCTGACGAGTGCTTCCACGGCGGGGATCACGCCGAACCCGAGGCCGGGTCCCGATGCCCCCTCGGCCGGCTCCAGCAGGTGGAGCACGTGCCCGGCGTGCCGGCGCATCGCGCCGAAGTCGCTCAGGTCGCCGCCCGCGAAGTTCGTGTGCAGCAGCATCGTGCCGACCTCGGCCGAGGCGGTGGCGGCCAGGCTGCGTCCTCCAGGGGCGCCGGGGAAGCCGTAGGCGACGTGCCCCACGTGCGCGGGCGCGTTGTCGCCTGGGAGCGCGGTGGCGTCGCCGTTCGGCACGTGCTTCTCGATCATCCGGCGCCGGACGACGCCCCCGTAGACGTTGCCGGCCGAGTCGACGCCCACGCCCTCGGCGCCGCTGTGCTCGATGGCCGTCGGTTCGAGGTCCGCGATCAGGTACTGGACCGACCCGTCGCGCGCGCTCCCCACCCGGATGCCCTTCTTCCACCCCGGGTTGTCGGTGCCGTAGGACTCGGAGTCGGCCACGTAGATGCGGTCGTCGGCGCCGATGGCGATGCCGCTGGGACGGCCGAACTGATACCAGACGTCGAGCAGCGTCCCCTCCTGGTCGAAGATCTGGATCCGGTTGTTGCCCCGGTCGCCCACGAACAGGCGGCCCTGGGAGTCGAGCGCGATCGTGTGCGGCACGTTGAACTCGCCGGGTCCCGATCCGGTGCTCCCCCACGACATCAGGAACGTGCCGTCGGCCGCGTACTTGGTCACCCGGTTGGCGCCTTGGGTGAAGCTGTGCCCTTCGGTGATGAAGACCTCGCCGCCGGGGGCGACGACGACGCCGGTCGGCTCGTTGACGAGCGGCGGGTCGCCCGCCGTGCCCCGCTCGCCGATGGTCAGGAGCTGGTTGCCCTCGGCGTCGAACTTCACCACGTAGTGCCCGCGCTGGTCGGCGACCCAGACGTTGCCCTCGTCGTCGACGTCCAGGCCGTGCGGGAAGTCGAACAGCCCCGAGCCCCAGCTCAGGAGCAGCCGGCCCGACGGGTCGAGCTTCAGCAGTCCCGGCTCGCTGCGCCCGGTGCACGAGTTCTGGAGACAGCGGCTCAGGAGGTAGATGTTGCCGTCGGGCCCCTCGCCGGCCCCGATGAACGACGCCCGCTCGTCGTAGGCGCCGGGCACGTACGGGTCCGGCAGCTCGCCCCACGGGTGCACGCGGGCGTAGGGGTTGGGCAGGTCGTTGGTCGGCGCCACCCGGGTCTGGTCCTGGAGCTGTGCGTCCGCAGGCGTGGCGGTCGCCGCCAGCAGCGCCGCGGCCAGCACGGCGACGGTCAACGCAGAATGCATCGGGTGCCGCATGAGTGTCCCTCCCGGGTTGTAAGGATGGTGACGGAAATTACCTTGCCGTGTGCCAAGCCGCAGAAAACAACGGATCGCCGTCCGGCGGCCGCAGTGCCGCGGGCGCTTCCGGCTTCCCGCGGGGGCTGCTGCCCGCTGCCCGACTGACGGGTCGTCCTCCGGCACACGTAGCGCCGCGAGCGTTCCCGGCTGCCGCGCCGCCCGTGTGCAAGCGGATGTACCCCAGCCGTCGTCGGGGCACGTCATCCTGCCGCACGCCCGCGGAATCGGCCGGCGGGCGCGGCTGTCGTCCGGCATAACGGCGCATCCTGCCGCACGCGCGCGAAATCGGCGCCTCGAAGCTGGCCCCGATCGCCCAACAACTGTAACATCGGCGGTCAGCAGGACGCCGAATCGTCCGGAGGGAGGAACCCCATGTCACGAGGCGCCATCGAGAAGATCGCTCCCGGCGCGGTGCTCGCCGCCGTTCTCGGAGTGAGCGTCGCGTCGTCCGCGCAAGAACCGTCTCCGCTGTTCGAGCTGTCCCGGCGGCCGACGAGCACGATGTCCAACCCCTATCGCCTGATCGAGAACTGGCCGACCCTGCGGCCGGGCATGGAGTGGGGCGCCGCGATCGGGCTCATCCCGGACGGCACCGGTGGCACCTGGATGATGTTCCGGTCCGAGCCGCCCATCAACTACATCAATGCCGAGGGGCAGATCGAGAAGAGCTTCGGTGACGGCATGATCGTCCAGGCCCACGGGTTCTGCATGGACCAGGACGGCAACCTGTGGGCCGGCGACAGCGGCCCCTTCGGCGACGATCCCTCCACCGCGGGGCGCGGTTTCCAGCTCCACAAGTTCAGCCAGGACGGCGAGCTACTGATGAGCCTCGGCCATGCGGGGGTGTCGGCGGCGGGCGAGGACACCTTCATCGGTCCGACGGCCTGTGCGGTCGCCCCGAACGGCAACATCATCGTCGCCGACGGGCACTGGCCGCGGCCTTCCGACGCCCAGCAGGACGGAGACTGGCTGGTGGAGATCACCCCCGACGGCGAGTTCGTGCGGGCGGTCGGGAGACTGGGACTCGGTCCCGGCGAGTTCATGGGGGCGCACGCGCTGGCGTTCGACTCGCAGGGACGGCTGTTCGTCGCCGACCGGTCGAACAACCGCGTCCAGGTCCTCGACCGGGACCTGAACTTCGTCGACGAGTGGCGGCATTTCGGCCGGCCCAGCGGTATCACGATCCTGGCCGACGACACGATGATCGTGGCCGACTCCGAGTCGGGGGCGTCCATCCCGGGCCCGCCCGTTGCGCCGGATGGAGGCGGACGCTCGCCCCGCAATCCGGGCTGGCAGGTCGGCATCCGCATCGGCAGCGCGAAGGACGGCTCGCTGCATCACTTCATCCCGGGCACACGCCCGGAAGGGATGGCGGCCGACGAGGCCGGCAACATCTTCGCGGGCCTGACCAGCGGGTGCGACGTCAGCCCGTCCGGCGGCTGCCTGCAGAAGTGGGTGCCGAGGTAGGCCCGGCCTGAGCCGGAAGGCATTGCCGGGCGGCACCGCCGCCCCATCCAACCCTCACAAGGAGTCGGCGCCGCCTCCTGCCGCGGAGGCGGCGCCGTTCTTCTACTGCGACCCGTCGCCGGCGGCGGCCTCGACGGTCGCCGCGCGGGCGGCCGCGAGCTCCTCGTAGTCGGTGTCGTCGAGATAGGTGATGCCAATCCAGGCGTGCGACATCTCGTCGACGCCCCGCGCCCCGAACACCACCCACTGGTCGGGGTCGGGGTTGATGCGGTTCGCGGCGGTGTTGTCCCACTTCGCCCGCAGCATCAGCACCGTGCCCTTCGGCAGCAGCGGCTGCGCGTCGTCGTCGTAGATATAGGCGATCTGCCAGTTGTGGTCGTAGCGGTTGACGTTGCTCAGCAGCTCGCGGCGGCCGTCCGGGTAGAGCGCGGTCATCGACATCTCGGTGCCCCGCATGTGCATGTGGGGCCGGAAGCTCTGGAGCAGCGCCGGCCGGTCCAGGACGTACTGATCCTCGAGCACGAGGTGCCCGTGCGGCGGAATGAGGATGTCGCTCGCCCGTAGTCGGTCGCGGTGGGTGCCGTCGACGTAGAACTGCCGCTCGCCGGCCGTCAACTTGTCGGGCACCTCGCCTTCGGGATAGAGCCACACGCCGACCTCGGCGACCTCCGTCACCTCCTCACCCACCGGGAAGTAGTGGAGGCTGAAGCGGAGCGTGCTGGGTCCCGGCGGCAGCAGCTTGCCGACCCCCTCGGGCAGCACATCCCACCGCTTGCCGATGCCCATGCCGACCAGCCGCACCGATGGCGGCCGCTCCTCTCCCTCGACCGCCTCGTTGCTTCGCAGCGTGGCGTGCCCGTGGTGGGTGACCTTGATCCCGATCGGGTAGGACGGCTTGAACTCGGCCGCGCGAATGTAGCGGGGCGCGTCGAAACCCTCGAACTCGAGCTCGGGGTTCCACCACTGGTCCTGACCGTTGGCCACCACGTGGTACGGCGTCGAGTGGACGACGAAGTCGGGCGGCCGGCCCAGCATCGCCTCGACCTCCCAGGCGTCGGCTCGGGGGAACTCCAGCGCCTCGGGCAGATCGGCGGGGTCGCCCTCCGGCGCGCCCGCGTCCACCCACCGGACGACGGTGTCGATCTCTTCCGGCGTCAGCGAGATGTCGTTCTTGTAGTTCTGGATGCCCACCGTCGTGTCGAGGTGCCAGGGGGGCATCAGGCGCCGCTCCACCCGGTCGCGGATGCTGCGGGCCCAGGGACGCGCCTCGCGATAGTTGAGCAGCGACATCGGCGCGATGCCGGTGGGCTGGTGACAATGCTGACACGACCGTTGCAGGATCGGCGCGACGTCCTGGCTGAACGTGGGCGCCGTGTCGGCCGCCCCGGGCGCCTCGGCGACGCCGCTCTGCGCCAGGGCCCCGCCCGCGCCCGCCAGCAGCAGCGCTGCGGCGAGTGCCGCGACGCTCGCCGGCCGTCCGGGGTGGAACCCGGCACCCAGGCCTTCGCCACGGGCTGTTCGGCTTCGACCTCCGCCAACGAACCTGTCCGCCTTGGCCATGTTCTTCATTCTCCCTCCCGGCCGGTCTCTCAGCCGGTTCCGATCGACGATCGCGGAGCGACCGTGACCGGCACGAACCCGTTGATCCAGCGACACTGGAACTCGAACCCCCGGATCACGATCACGGAGCGACCGTGACCGGCACGAACCCGTTGGTCCAGCAGCACTGGAACTCGAACTCCCGGATCACGTTGAACGCGAGCAGCCGCAGCAGGTAGTCGCCGGGTTCCGAGAAGGTCACCGTGGTGGCCAACCTCGCTCCGCCCTCCTGCGCCCAAGCGTCCCACTCGACGCTGGCCGTCCGCTCCGCGAACGCGACGTCGCCGGGCCCCTGGTGCTTGAACCACTTGACGTTTATCGGACGCTCGTCCCCGTCGGCTTCGGCGTCGCGGGCCACCCACGCGCCGAGATCGAACGGCGTCCCTGCCTTCGCCTGCAGCCGTTCCCCGGAGATGCCGCGCGGTCCGCGCCCGGCCGGCCCCTCCTGCGTCCAGCGCAGCAGCGGCGACATGCTCGACCGTCCCGGAAACTCCCAGCCGGCCAGCTCGTAGGCGGGGCTGGTCAGCCGCCCCGGCACCGAGAGCGTCTGCCCGCGCGCGTGCAGCGTCCAGACCACGTCGCGGTCGCCGAAGTCGGCCGGCACCGTCACCGTGAACGCGCCCCAGTGGCGCCGGTCGCTCTCGGGGACGGGCTCGAACCGGGTCGGCTGGCCCCCGTCGAACGCGGTCGGCTCGATGAAGTTCTCGGGCCCCAGGGGGATCTCCAGCGTTTCCTCGGTGTTCACGCTGAAGTAGCCGAACGACAGCTCGAAGGTGCCGTCGGGATTCCGGTACCACCCCTCGAAGATCGGCACCACGGGCCCGCCTGACGGGCGCAGCAACTGGACCTCGAACTGGGTCTCGCCGGGGTTCGCCACCCGCCGCTCCGACGCCCGCTGCGCCGCGGACTCGGTCGCGCCCAGCGCGATGGTCGCCGCGAGGGCGGCTGCAAGCGGTCCGATCTGTCTCATCGTGCCCCGGCGCGCCTCCGGCCCGACGGGAGGCATCTCCACCAATAACCCAGACGCATCATAGCGCATCTCCGGGCTGCCACCCCCGCCCACGGACTCTCGAAGCCGATGAGCCGCACCAACTCCAGAGTGACCGGCTCGGCCAAACAGTGGCGATCGTCGCCTTGCGGCTCCGCTTGCCGCCCAACCAACCCTGCTGGAAGTCTGCACCGTTCTACGGCGCAGATTCCTGGAACGGCATGCGGCCGCGGTCGGACGGGCCGGCGCCCTACTTGGCGACCCCGACGATCGGCTCCGGCACCGGCAGCCCCCGCTCCCGGCGCAGCCGGCGCAGCGTCGCGGCCGCGTCCGGAGAGATATGGATGCTGGCGGTGATCGCCACGCCGTCGGCGATGCGCAGCGGCGTCCAGCCCTGGCCGTTCCGTACGTCGAGCCGGGCGCCGGCCGCGACCAGCAGCTCGATCGCCCGCGGCGAGTCCCAGTAGGCGGCGCCGTGCATCGCCGTGTCACCGTTGGCGTCGACGGTCGTCGGGTCGGCGCCCAGCCCCAGACAGAACTCGACCGAGGCGGCCGCCTCCTCCGGCGTGCCGGGGCTCTCGCCGGGAAACCACAGCCCGACGCCGGCCGCCGCCATCAGCGGCGTGGTTCCCTCGTCGTTGGGCAGGAACGGGTCGGCGCCGCCGTCGGCGAGCAGCCGCATGTACTCGACGTCGACGCGGCTCGCCGCCATGAAGAACGGGGTCGCGCCAAGCCGGTTCATCTGGTTGCGGCCGACGTAGATCTCGACCGCCTCCTTCGTGATTCGCGCGTTCAGGTCGGCCCCGTGCGCGATCAGCGACCGCGCGAAAGTGAGGCTGTCGACGGCGCCGCGAGCCACCGGACCGACCGTCGTGGGGCCGCGGCTGGGGCGCCGGGTCCACGCCAACTGGTGCAACGGCGTCCAGCCCTGCTCGGCCGCGTTCGGGTCGGCGCCCTGCTCCAGCAGGAAGACACCCATCCTGTAGTGCGCGCTCAAGATCGCCAGCACCAGCGCGCTCGTGCCGTCCGACAAGGTATCGTCCACGTCGGCCCCGGCGTCGAGCAGCGCCCGGGCGGCGTCGACGGCGCCGGCTCGCGCCGCGAACAGCAGCGCCGTGAAGCCCTTGTCGCCCGGCTCGTTGGGGGTCAGGTCGAGGCTCGTGTTCGAACGGGCCCGGACGTCGGCGCCGGCCTCGACCAGGGCCCGGACCGCGCCGGCGTTGTCCTCGGCCGCCGCCCACATCAACGCCGTCTGCCCCCTGGCGGGCTCGCGCCGATCGGGGTCGGCCCCGCGGCTCAGCAGCAGCCGCACCGCCGCTGCCCGCCCGGTGCGCGCGGCGGTCATCAGCGCCGTCTCGCCGCCCGTCTGGGTGGTGTTCGGGTCGGCGCCGGCGTCGAGCAGCCGTCCGAGCATCGCCGCGCTGCCGTTGAGGCTCGCCAGCGCGATCGGCGCGACCCCGTAGCGGTTGGTGGCCGAGACGTCGGCGCCGGCCTCGATCAGCAGATCGGCCGCCGCGAGGTCGTCGTGATGCGCGGCCCAGTGCAACGCCGTGTCGCCCGCGGACGTTCGCGCGTCCACCTCGACCCCGTCCCGGACCAGCGTGCGCAGGGCCGCGAGATCGCGCGTCTTGACGGCGGTGACCGGCGCCGGATCGGCGGCGGCCGCCCACGGGGCCGGCCCGGGCTGTCCGGTCGCGGCGGGAGCGCCGGCGGCCAGTCCCAGGGTGACCCCGAGCAGCGCGGGCAGAACCCACGCTCGGCGCGGAAACGCACCGGCCCGGACATCGGTTCGGCCCGGCTTCGGCCCGACCACGCAGGCCGGAACGGCTGTAGCTCGCTGGTTCCCCGTCATGGCCCTGCAATCACACGCCGGAAAGCGGCTCCGGCGCCGGCCCGAGACCGAGCCGCCCGGTGCTGTCGCCCAACCGGTCGACGCGCACGCCCGACTTGTCGAGCATGCTCACGAGCAGGTTGGTCATCGGCGTCTTGAGCGGCGCCGCGAGATGCCGTCCGCCCCGCAGCTTGCCCGACGCACCGCCCACCAGCACCAGCGGGATGTCGTTGTGCGAGTGGATGTTCGGGTTGCTCATGCCCGCGCCGTAGAGCAGCAGGCTGTGGTCGAGCAGCGTCCCGTCGCCGTCCGGCGTCGAGGCCAGCCGGTCCACGAAGTACCGGAACAGCTCGGTCTGATAGGTGTTCAGCCGCGCGTACCGCTCGAGCGCCTCGGGGCGGTCGCCGTGGTGCGACATGGCATGATGCCCGCCGGCGAGGCCGATCTCGGGATAGGTGCGGCTGCCGACCTCGCGGCCGTACATGAAGGTGAAGACGCGGGTGATGTCGGCCTGATAGGCGAGCCACTGCAGGTCGAACATCAACCGCACATGGTCCCCGAAGTTGTCCGGAATCCCGACCGGCGGGCGCTCCAACCCCGAGTCGGAGTCGATCTCGACCGGGCTCGCCTCGGTCTTCTGCAGGCGCCGCTCGACCTCGCGCACCGCGTCGAAGTACTCGTCGGCCCGCGCCCGATCCGTCGCGCCGACCCGCCGGTAGAGCCGCCGCATGTCGTCCTCGACCGCGTCGAGGATGCTGCGGTCGCGGCGAATCTGCGCCAGCCGCTGGGCCCTGGTGCCGCCGTCGCCGAAGAGCCGCTCGAACACCGCGCGCGGGTTGTTCTCGGTCGGCTGCGGCGTGGTGGCCGTCCGCCACGACAGGGTGTTCAGATAGGTGCAGCTGTAGCCGTTGTCGCAGTTGCCGACCAGGAAGTTGAGGTCGACCGCGAGCTCGATCGACGGCAGCGGCGTCTCCTGCCCGAACTCGGCCGCGGCAAGCTGATCGGCGGTGATCCCGGCCCGCACGTCCGCACCCTGCGTGAAGTTCGGGTGCACGCCGTTGAGCCAGGTGGCGGTGCTGCGGGTGTGGTCCCCGTTGCCGTCGCCCAGCGACTCGGCCTGACCGTGACTGAGCCCGCTGACCGCGACCAGCCGCTCGCGGTAGGGCTCGAGCGGCGTCAGGATCGGCGAGAACTCGAACGCCCTTCCCGCGCCGGCCGGCTTCCAGTAGTCGATGCCGGTGTGGTTCATCGCCACGCCGTTCGGCAGATACAGGAACCCGAGCCGGCGGACCGGCCTGGCCGCGGTGCGCGACTGGGCCGACAGCGCCGGGACCATCGCGTCGAGCAGCGGCAGGGCCAGCGCGGTCCCCATGCCCCGCAGAAAGGTTCGGCGCGGCAGCGCCTTCTTGGTGATCATCATGATTCCGACCTCCGCATCCGGAACGGGATGCTCTTCACCACCCCTAGCACGAGCGACGAGAACCGGTAGTCGTCGTCGGACGCCTCCCGGGCGATGCCACGCACGGCCGGCATGTCGTAGTGCTCGAGCCCCCGCCCGAGGGCGTAGGTGAGCAGCTTCTCCGTCATCGTGGCGACGAACCGATCGGAGCGGTCCAGCAGTGCGCGCCGGAGCCCGGCGGCGCCGTCGAACGGCGTGCCGTCGGGCAGCGCGCCCGCCGCGTCGATCGGCACGAACGAGGCCGATCGGCTGTCGAACGATTCCTCCACCGTGCGCCACCGGCCCGCGTGATCGAAGTTCTCGAGCGCGAGCCCCAGCGGGTCCATCATGCGGTGGCAGCTCGCGCAGACCGGGTTGGCGCGGTGCGTCTCCATCCGCTCCCGCATGGTCATCGCGGTGGCGACCTGCTCGGGCTCCGCGAGATCCGGCACGTCGGGCGGAGCCTCGGGCGGCGACACGCCCAGGATGTTCTCGAGCACCCACTTGCCCCGCGTGACCGGTGAGGTCCGGTTGGGCTGCGACGTGACCGACAGGATGCTGCCCTGCCCCAGCAGCCCGCCCCGCGCGCTGCCGGCCGGCAGCGCGACACGCCGGAAGTGATCCCCCTTCACGAAAGGGATTCCGTAGTGCTCGGCGAGCCGCTCGTTCAGGAAGGTGTAGTCGGCCGCGAGCAGATCGAGGACCGAGCGGTCCTCGCGCATGACGCTATCGAAGAGCAGCTCGGTCTCGCGGCGCAGGGCCTGGCGCAGGCTCTCGTCGAAATCGGGATCCTTGTAGGGATCCGGCCCCAGCGCCGCCACGTTGCGCAGCAGCAGCCATTGCCCGACGAAGTTGTCCACGATGGCGCTGGATCGGGGGTCGGCGAGCATCCGCCGCACCTGGTCCGCGATTACCGCCGGCTCGCCCAGCCGCCCGTTGGCGGCCAGCTCGAGCAGCTCGTCGTCCGGCATGCTGCTCCACAGAAAAAAGGACAGGCGCGACGCCAGCTCGAGGTCGCCGACCGGATAGCTGGCGTCCGGCGCGATGTCGGTCGGGTCCGCCTCGGTCCGAAACAGGAAGTCGGGGCTGACCAGGAGCCGCCGAATCGCCAGCTCGATGCCCGCTTCGAACCCGTCGGCACGGCCTTCCTCGTAGAAACGCATCAGCGCGGCCACGTCCGCCTCGGTGGCCGGACGCCGGTAAGCCCGCCGCGCCAGCGTGGAGAGGATGGTCCGGGCGCAGGCGGTCCCGGCCGCGGGGGCGGCATCGCCCGGGCGACAGACGAAGATGCGGCGGCGACTGGGCGTGTCGCTCGCGGCCGCGTCCACGGTCCGAACGGGGACATCCACGTCGCCGGGCGGAAACGGCCCGCTGATCTCGACGCTGCGCAGGTAGACGCCCCGCCGCGATCCCCAGTTGTGGCCGCCGGACGGATGGGGCCGCTGGTAGGGCTCGATCAGCGTCTCGAGGAGGGCCGGGGTCCGGTTGAGAAAGGTGACGGTGACCTCGCGCGGCCCGGCGGCGGTGCGGAAGCGCACGACCCAGTCTTCGTCCAGCGCCGCGCGGTTCACCCGCCGCTGCTCCGGCGTCTGCAGCTGGCGGGGCACCGAAGGCTCCAGGGTGAAGTCGCCGAGGGGTTCGCCGTCGATGCTCACCTCGAGCTGTTGCGGCCGGTGGAAGTTCGGCACGTTGCGGTCGTAGGTGCCCACCTGCCGCGCCAGCTTCGCCCGAATCGAGTACTCGCCGGCGGTCGGAAAGTGATAGGAAATGACGGTGCCGCCCCGGGTGCCGAACGGTAGCGCCTGGAATCGATCGTCCTGCGGCAGATCGTCGGCCAGCCGGAACACGTCGAAGTTCGGAAACGGCGGCGGCGTGCCGACGGCGGCGCGGCTCACGTTCTTCGCCGCCGCGAGATACCGCTCCATCAACGTCGGCGAGAACCGGAGCACCCCCGCGATGTTGTCGAAGCCGTAGCTGGCGTCGTCGGCCGGGAGCAGCTCGCTGACATCGACGTCGAGGTGCAGCAGATCGCGGACGACGTTGCGGTACTCGACCCGGTTCAGGCGGTGGAACGCCTGGGTGCGGCCGGGGTCGGGTCGGGCCGCGTCAGCCGCGTCGAGCTCGGTCTCGAGCCACGCGACAAAGCGCTCGTAGTCGGGTGTCTCCGGGCGCGGACGTCCCGCCGGCGGCATCACGCCGGCGCGCAGCTTCCGCACGACCTGTTCCCAGACTTCGGCGTCGGCCCCGATGTCGTCCAGATTCCGGTGCTCGAAAGAGACCGGTACCGTACCGCGGTCGGCCAGGGCATCGTTGTGGCAGGTGAGACAGTATCGTTCGAGCAGCGCGCGATGCGCCGCGGACTGTGCCGCCTGGCCCGCCTGCACCCCGGCGGCGCCGAGCATGAGGCCCGCCGCCACGAGTACCAGCTCTCCTGCGCGTTTCATCATCGGCATCACTCCTGCCCGTCGCCGCCGTTCGAATCGTTGTCCCCGGCGAGCCCCAGCTCGCCAGGCGCGAGCCGGCCGTCGCCGTCGGCGTCGAGCGCGCGCAACGACTGCGCCGCCGATTCGATCTCCGCCTCGGAAACCGTGCCGTCCCCGTCCGCGTCGAGCGCTGCCACGAGCGGAATCCGCGCCTGCGGACCCCCGCCGTCGCCGCCGGCTCCGGGCGGCGACGCTTCGCGCTCTTCCGTTTCCGCCTGCTCCCCGTCGCCTGCCCCGTCCGCCTCGGCCGTCATCAGCGCCAGGATCTCCGCTTCCGAGGCAGCGCCGTCGCCGTCGGCATCGGCGCGCGCCAGCAGGCTCTGGAACGGCGCCGGCAGCTCCGCGCCCGCGAGCGCGCCGTCGCCGTCGGCGTCCATCGTCAGGAACGCGGCCGTCGCCTCCCGCGGGGTCCGCGCCGGACCGCCGATAGAGCCGGGCCGGCGGGGCCGCAGCTCGGCGGCCGACAGGCGCCCGTCGCCGTCGCCGTCGAGCGAGGCGAGCGATTCCGTCGCCGCGTCGATCTCGCCGGCCGAGATCGCGCCGTCGTCGTCCGTATCGAGGGCGCCGAAGGCGGGCAGCCCGCGCAGCAGGCCGTCGTCGTTCTCGGGAGCCTCGGGCTGCGCGCCTCCGGGCTCCTGGTCCGCCGCGGCACAACCGTGCAGCCCCAGCGCCGCCGCCAACGCCACCGCGGTTCCGAACGTCAGCGCCCGTGATTGCATCGTCGACCCCCCCGCGAGCGGTTCCCGTGCGCGGCGATCAAGACGTCCGGCCGAGGCCCCAGGCGAGGGACCCGTCGTCGAGCTCCTCCACCGTCTGCCCGAGCACGATGTCGAAGTTGGCGGTCAGCTCACCCATCTTCGACCCCGGCAGCGGGTCGAAGTCGACGAGAATCGTCTCCTTCGCCACCGGATCCTCGATGCGCTGCGTCAGCCGGTCCCGGGCGTTGTCGGGGTGTCCGTTGACCAGCATCTGCGACGTGAAGACCCGTTCCCCCTGCCGGCTGACCCCGAAGTGGATGTGCGGGGTGCGGAACACGTTGCCGACGATGTACGGCACCGGCTTGATCGTGCGGAAGTAGTACTCGCCCTTCACGTTCGTGAGGAAGCGGCCGTACCCCTGGAAGTTCGCGTCGGGCGCCTGGTCCTCGTGGAGGCCGTTGCTGTGCCGGTAGTTCTGGTTCGCGTCGCACTGCCAGATCTCGACGAACGCGTTGCGCAGCGGCGTCCCGGCCCGGGTGGTGACGGTGCCGTAGAGATGCGTGACCTCGCCGACCGCCGGCGTGATCGAGTCGTTGACGAGCAGCAGATCGTTGTCGGTGTCGAGGGGCATCTCGTCCGGGTAGAACGGCCCTTCGAGAGAGCGGCTGCTCGGCGTCGCCGTCAGCTCCTGGGCGAGCACCCCCGGCGTCCAGAGGGCGGCGGCGCCGACCGCCCCGGCCCGCAACGCCTGCTCCAGGAAGACGCGCCGCGGCAGTGGGCGTGCGAGCCGCGAGCCAACCCACGGGAACGGACGAATCGGCTGGGTCATGGTCATCTTCATCCACGCGATTCTCGATTCCGTGCTGACATCATAGCGCCGCTGCGCACGATCTCCTACCGCTGGATCCGCCGGCGTCGCCTTGCGCACGCCCTCGAGCACACGGGGGGCGCGTTCGCCTTGTCGACGATTCGGTTCCGCTTGCATTCTCGGCCCGGAGCGCATCACCGCCGGGCGGCCGTTCGAAGTACAGTATCGGATGCGAACCGGTCCCACGCTGCGGGTCGGTTCCGGCATGTTGTCGAGGGGGAGCAACCGATGAATCGACGATCGTTTCTCGCGACCGGGGCCTCCGCCGTCGCGGCGGGGCTGGCGCCCGGCGGGGCCGCCGCCGCCCGGCGTCCTGCCCGCGGCCAGGGTTCCGCCGGTGGGCGGTTCGGGCTGGACTACGCGCCGCACTTCGGCATGTTCCGCCACCACGCCGGCGAGGACCTCGTCGACCAGCTCCGGTTCATGCACGACGAGGGGTTCCGGTCGCTGGAGGACAACAACCTGCCCCGGCGCGACGTTGCGGTGCAGGAGCGCATGGGGGCCGAGCTGGACCGGCTCGGCATGCGGATGGGGGTCTTCGTGGCCCACACCGCGTGGGGCGCGGTGTCGTTTGCCTCCGACGACCCCGAGGTGCGCGACCGGATTCTCGCCGACGTGCGGCAGGCGGTCGAGGTGGCCGGCCGGGTGAACGCCCAGTGGTGCACGATCGTCCCGGGAGAATACGACCGCGGTGTCGAGCGCGCCTACCAGACCGCGACGGTCATCGACAACCTCAAGCGGGCCGCCGAGATCTGCGAACCGGCCGGCCTGACCATGGTGCTCGAGCCGCTGAACCACTGGGCGAACCACCCCGGCGTGTTCCTGACCGGCGTCCCGCAGGCGTATCAGATCTGCCGGGCGGTGGGCAGCCCCGCGTGCAAGATCCTCGACGACCTCTACCACCAGCAGATCACCGAGGGGAACCTCATCCCGAACCTCGATCGCGCCTGGGACGAGATCGCCTACATCCAGGTCGGCGACAACCCCGGCCGCAACGAGCCGACCACCGGCGAGATCAACTACCTCAACGTGTTCCGTCACCTCAAGGGCAAGGGCTACGAGGGGATCGTCGGGATGGAGCACGGAAACGCCCGCGAGGGGCGGGCCGGCGAGCGCGCGGTCATCGACGCCTACGTGGCCTGCGATCAGTAGACCCGGTCGGAGATGGGCCGCCGCCCACGCTTTCGGATGGGAGTCATCAGATGCCGCAACCGCGTTTCTTCGCCTCGGCCCTGCTCCTCGCCGCCGCGGCGGCGTCCTTCGCCCTTGGAACGGCCGCTGCCCAGGCGCAACCCGCCGGCGACTTCGTGCCGGTCACCGACGCCATGCTCCAGGACCCCGACCCCGCGGACTGGCCGATGTGGCGCCGCACTCTCGACGGGTGGGGCTACAGCCCACTCGACCAGGTGAACCGGGACAACGTCGGCGAGCTGCAGATGGCGTGGTCGCGCGCCCTGCCGCCCGGCACCCAGGAGGTCACCCCGCTCGCCTACGGCGGCGTCGTGTACATGCCGACGGTCAGCGACCTCATCCAGGCGCTGGACGCCACCACCGGCGACCTCGTCTGGGAGTACCGCCGCAACCTGCCGGACGACGTCTACGAGTTCGTCGGCGGCAACGCCCGCAGCATGCGGAACATCGCCATCTACGACCGGCAGATCATCAACATCAGCGACGACGACTTCGCCTACGCGCTCGACGTCGAGACCGGCGACGTCGTCTGGGAGACCGAGATCTTCGACTACCGGGAGATACCCGCCGGGCACAGCTCGGGGCCGATCATCGCCGACGGCCGGGTCATCTCGGGGCGGAGCTGCCGGCCCCGCGGGGGGCCCGAGTCGTGCGTCCTCGTCGCCCACGACGCCCGGACCGGCGAGGAGCTGTGGCGGCGGCGGACGGTGCCGGCGCCGGGCGAGCCGGGCGACGAGACGTGGGGCGGCGTGCCCTACGAGCAGCGGGTCCACGTGGGCTCGTGGATACCCGCCAGCTACGACCCCGAGCTGCGGCTGATCTACCAGGGCACGTCGGTCACCTCGCCGGCCCCGAAGTTCATGCTCGGCGGGGTCGAGAACACGCACCTGTACCACAACTCGACGCTGGCCCTCGAGGTCGAGACGGGCGAGATCCGCTGGCACTACCAGCACCTGAACGACCACTGGGACCTCGACCATCCCTTCGAGCGCCTCCTCGTCGACACCGCCGTCGCGCCCGACCCCGACGCCGTGAGCTGGATCAACCCCCGGCTGCAGCCCGGCGAGGTCCGCAAGGTGGTGACCGGCATCCCGGGCAAGACCGGCGTCGTCTACACCCTCGACCGCGAGACCGGCGAGTTCCTGTGGGCGACCCCCACCGTCTCGCAGAACGTCATCAACGACATCGACGGGGCCACCGGCGCGGTGACCGAGAACGCCGAGGTCACCTTCACCGCGCTGGGCCAGGAAGTGCTGGCGTGCCCGACCTGGGCCGGCGGCAAGGACTGGGAGGCGGGCGCCTACAGTCCGTTGACCAACACCATGTACATGCCGCTGCGCAACACCTGCGCGCGGATGCTCGCCACCGACGACGTCCGCAGCGAGCGGGCGCGGGCCCTGACCGCGGGCGGGCAGGGGGGCCTGGAGATATACGCTCTCGCGGCCCGGCACCAGATCACCCCCGGCGAGGACCAGCTCGGCACCGTCTACGCGGTGTCGGCCGAGTCGGGCCGCACGGTCTGGCTGCACGAGCAGCGCGCGGCCACCATGTCGGTCATGGCGACCGGCGGGGGGCTGGTCTTCGGCGGCGACGTCAACGGCCGCTTCCGGGCCCTCGACCAGGAGACCGGCGCGGTGCTGTGGGAGATCAACCTCGGCTCGCCTGTGGTGGGCTTCCCCATCACCTACGCCGTCGACGGCCGCCAGTACGTCGCCGTCAACACCGGCGCCGGCGGCGGCCTGAACCTCCGGCTGACCCCCGAGCTGCGCCCCAGCGTCGGGAGCGTGCTGTTCGTGTTCGCGCTGCCTTGACGCTCAATGGTCTCCCCAGCGGCCTGCCTCCCGTGCAGGTGGGCCCGGCCCGACATCTCTTCGACTAATGGCGCGCGATTGCTCAGAGGTGCGATCCGAGGCAGACACCATCTCGGCGCGAAACCCCCGCCAGTCGCGCATATAATCCTCGCGGACGAAGAGCGGCAATCTGACCGACGAGGCAACGGACGCCGCCGTGCAGTCGAGACCCCCTTGCGCCGCATCTGTACGGCCGTGAGCGCGGCGCGTGGGAGGCACCGGTGCGCCACAGATCGGCTCAATGCGCGGACCCAGGCCTGTTCCGCACCACTCTACGCGAGCCTCGAGTCATGTTCCCGAACGCAATACCATACCGTGGCGCATCCGCCTGGGTTCCTGTCCATCGCCCGGGACACAAGAGGGGCCCGTCAGCCGCGACCCGCCGTTACATGGCCGGCCGCCGCAGGCTCATCTCGCTCAAGGGCACATCGAAATGGAAAGCAGGGACAAGAAGACGCTAAGCGAGACAGACATCTGCGACCTCTTCATTACCCCCGCGATCAAGAACGCCGGCTGGGACCCGATGAAGCAGATCCGACGCCAAGTCACACTCGCGCCGGGGCCAGTTGTTGTACGCGGCAATATGGCAGCGAGGAATAGGACCAAAAAGAAATTCGCTGACTACGTCTTGTCGTTGCAGCCAGGCGCCCCCATCGCCGTCGTCGAGGCCAAAGACAACACTCGCGCCGTAAGCCATGGCCTTCAGCAAGCGCTGGGCTACGCGGAGATTCTCGAAGTCCCCAGCGCCTTCAGCTCCAACGGCGATGCCTTCGCTTCGCACAACAAGGTCCCACCGCTAGGTGAAGACATCGAATGCGAGCTTCCTCTCGAATCGTTCCCTCCACCGCAAGAGCTCTGGACCCGTTACAAGCAATTCAGAGGGATTGCCGACGACGCGGAACGTTTCGTCCTCCAGCCCTATCACCACGACCCCACGGGCAAAGAGCCACGCTACTACCAAATTGACGCCGTCAATCGCACCATTGAGGCCATCGCTAGCGGCAAGCGTCGAGCGTTGCTCGTAATGGCCACTGGAACCGGCAAGACGTACACGACGTTCCAGATCATTTGGCGCTTGTGGAAGGCGGGTATTGTCAAGCGCGTCCTCTTCCTGGCGGACCGAAACATCCTCGTCGACCAAACGCTCGTTAACGACTTCAAGCCCTTTGGCTCGGTCATGACTAAAGTCCGAAACCGCAAGATCGACCCCGCGTACGAAATCTATCTTGGTCTATACCAAGCCATTACGGGTCCTGATGAAGCCGACAAGATCTACCAGAGGGTGTCGCGGAACTTTTTCGACATGGTCGTAATTGACGAATGTCATCGCGGTAGCGCTGCCGACGATTCCGCTTGGCATGAGATCTTGGACTACTTCTCCGGCGCGATCCAGATTGGTCTGACCGCGACACCGAAGGAGACCCGGTACGTCTCCAGCATCAGCTACTTCGGTGAGCCGGTCTATACCTACAGCCTTAGGCGCGGCATCCTAGACGGATTTCTTGCGCCGTACAAGGTTGTGCGCATTGCCATCGACAAGGATATCCAGGGCTGGACGCCTTCGCCCGGAATGACAGACGACCTCGGCCAGGAAATCGAGCGGCGCGAATACAACCAAAGAGACATGGATCGCGTTCTCGTACTGAACCGGCGCACGAGGCTCGTGGCCGACCGCGTTATGCAATACCTGCGTGATACCAATCCATTCGACAAGAGCATCATATTTTGCGAAGACATCGACCACGCCGAGCGCATGCGTTCCGCCATCGTCAACGCTGCGGGCCACTTGGCGCTCGACAACCCCAGGTATGTCATGCGCATCACTGGCGATTCGGTCGAGGGCAAGGCCGAGCTGGATAACTTCATAGATCCGGAGAGTAGGTTTCCGGTCATCGCGACGACGTCCGACCTGCTCACCACTGGGGTCGACGCCAAGACGTGCAAGCTCATCGTGCTCGACAAGACCATCACGTCAATGACTGTCTTTAAGCAGATCATAGGCCGAGGCACGCGGATCGACGAGGAGAACAACAAGTGGTTCTTCACCATCATGGATTTCAAGAGAGCCACTGAACTGTTCAGCGACCCAGACTTCGATGGGGAGGCGGTTGTGATCCACGAACCGGGCGACCATGGCGACCTTGTACCGCCGGAACCTGAAGCGGCGGACGGCGACGCGGAAGGCAACGGCCACGGCGAAAATGAAACTGGTGAGGGAATCAAGAAGATCCGCATCAGCGGCGTACCCGCTACGATCTCCTCGGAACGCATCACATACATCGGTCCGGGTGGCAACTTGGTCACGGAGTCGTACAAGGACTTCAGCTACAGGCGGATTCGCTCCGAGTTTGCCTCGTTGGAGGAGTTTCTCACACGCTGGAACGGCGCGGCGAAAAAGCAGGCCATCATCGATCTGTTGGAGGAGCAAGGAATCGTGCTCGAGAACCTTGCCGCTGAAATTGGCAAGGACTACGGAGACTTCGACCTGATCTGCCACATCGCTTGGCGGCGGCCGCCGCTCACACGCAGGGAGCGGGCAAACAAGGTCAAAAAGAGGAACTACTTCGCGAAGTACGAAGAGAAGGCTCGCGCGGTGCTCAGCGCGCTCCTCGAGAAGTACGCGGACGAGGGCATCGCCACCCTCGAGTCCGCAAAGGTATTGCGTATCGAACCCTTTAGATCGATGGGCACCCCGGTGGAGATCATCAACATCTTCGGTGGCCGAGGCGGATTCTCGGCGGTCGTTCAGGAGCTGGAGCGGGAGCTGTTTAGCGAGGAACAGTCGGCATGAGCAACATCTGGGGCGTGATCAAGTCGATCCAGGACATCATGCGGAAGGATGTCGGCGTCGATGGCGACGCGCAACGCATCAGTCAGTTGGTGTGGATGTTCTTCCTGAAAATTTTCGGGCTCTCCTAAAACAGGTGTGGGTGGAATCGGAGCCGATTCGGCGGGTCCACGAGGCGCGGCTGACGGCGAAAAGGCAGCTCGGAACTGACCCGCGGATTCCGCTTCCGGGGCGGGCGTGCGGTGGCTTGCTGCGGATGTGGGGCGGGGTAGCTACGGGTCGGCCGGCGTGTCAACGCGCTACGCGCGTCCTCCGCTGCGCTCCGGTCCTTCGGATGACACGCCGGCCGTCCCTCCGCTCAGAGAGCAGTTATGGGCCTTGCGGCCCGGCCTGGACGGGGGCGTCCCGGCCGTCGACGACTTCACGCCGGACGCGCGAGGAGCAGTCGGCGCGTGGGCCTGACGTGCGGGGGTCACGGGGCGAAGCAGAGCCCGCGAACGCGGGGGTTTTTCTGGCTGGGGCGGCATCGAACTGGGGCCATCCCTACCCACACCTGTTTCAGGAGACTCAATTTTCGACGACCGCGAAGCAGAACTTGAGCTGATCGGAGACGCCTACGAGTCCCCGCTGCCGGGACACCTGCGCTGGCGGAATTGGGCAAAGAACCCGGAGGGAATAACCGGGAAGGCTCTCAGCGCCTTCGTCAATGAACAGCTTTTTCGGACCATCAAGGAAGGGCTCCCCACCTACGGTCCCACTGGTGAACGCGCGCACGTTGTTCGCGGCGTGTTCGAAG
The DNA here is from genome assembly GCA_965206705.1 of Vicinamibacterales bacterium. Classification (GTDB taxonomy): domain Bacteria; phylum Acidobacteriota; class Vicinamibacteria; order Vicinamibacterales; family UBA8438; genus JAJEEA01. The sequence continues at coordinate 2,843,065 of CBDBKJ010000006.1, forward strand.
ACGCGTACAACTACATGAAATCGGGCACGCTGATGCGACAGGTCATCAACAAGATCTGCGAAATCGATTTCAATAACACTAGCGACCGCCATACATTCGGTACTATCTACGAACAGATGCTGAGAGACCTCCAAAGTGCGGGCAATGCGGGGGAGTTCTACACGCCGCGCGCGATTACTCGCTTCATCGTCAACCGGGTTGACCCGAAGCTGGACGACATTGTGCTTGACCCCGCTTGCGGGACCGGCGGCTTCCTGAGCTGCGCGATCGACCACAAACGCGGGAACTACGTGAAGACCGAAGAAGACGAAGATAGCTTGGTCGAGTCGATTCGCGGCGTTGAAAAGAAATCCTTGCCGCATATGCTGGCCGTCACCAATATGATTTTGCACGGTATTGATGCGCCCACGAACATCACGCGGGGCAACACCTTGGCGCGCCCGTACAAAAGCTATGGCAACGTCGACCGGGTTCACGTTATCGTTACGAACCCGCCCTTCGGCGGGGTCGAAGAAGACGGTATCGAGAACAACTTCCCTGCGCGGCTGCGCACGCGGGAAACAGCGGATCTCTTTATGGCTCTCATCATCAAGCTCCTTAGGCAGGGTGGGCGCGCGGCGGTGGTGTTGCCGGATGGCTTCCTGTTCGGTGAAGGCGCGAAAACTCGCCTCAAACAATCTCTGTTAGCGGAGTGCAACCTGCACACGATTGTTCGCCTGCCCCATGGGGCGTTCAACCCCTACACGGGCATCAAGACGAACTTGCTGTTCTTCACTAAGGGCGAGCCGACGGAGGGCGTGTGGTATTATGAGCACGTCTATCCGGAAGGTGTGAAGAGTTACAACAAGACCACACCGATGCGCTTCGGCGAATTCCAAGCGGAGATCAGCTGGTGGGGCAGCGAAGCGGAGGGCTTCGTGACCCGTGTCGAGAGTGAGCGGGCTTGGCGGGTATCCGTTGCGGAGATCGTGGAGGGCAATTGCAACCTTGATATCAGGAACCCTTGGGCCGGGAAGCAGGTTAGCCACGATCCCGAGGAGCTGTTGGAGCGATACGCGCAACAGCAAGAGGCTATAGCGGACCTGCGCGTGGAGCTGAAGAATATTTTGGACGACGCGCTGCGTCGGGGCGGGGTGTAAAGGGTGCCTGGAGGTCTGACGGGGAAGCTTGACGTGTGGGCCGCGGCGCTTGTTCCGAGGTCCCGGGGCGGGCAAGGTGGCGACGGCGACTGGAAGGCTCATGGCGTCAAGAAGCTGCGCGATTTGATTTTGGCGCTCGCGGTGCGGGGGAGGTTGGTGACGCGGGATCTGGAGGAGGGTTCGGCGGGGGAACTGCTGGAACGGGTGGTGGCCGAAAAGATCCGGATGGTGAAAGATGGGGTGATTAGAGCGCGGCGGGATTTGTCGGACCGGGGGCCTTTGGCCGAACCGTTCGGGATTCCGACAGTTTGGCGGTGGTGTCGGCTAGATGACATTGGTGCGGTCGTTGGGGGTGGCACGCCATCGACTGGAGTGGCGGAAAACTTTGCCGAGCCAGGGCATGGTGTTCCTTGGGTTACGCCTGGCGATTTGGGGCGACGTTCCGGGCTGTACGTCAAACGGGGCTCGCGTGACTTGTCCGAAAGGGGTCTACGGAATTGTTCGGCGACAATGATGCCTGCCGGAACCGTGCTTTTTAGCAGCCGGGCGCCGATCGGTTACGTTAGAATTGCCGCGAATCGCGTATCGCGACTAATCAGGGGTTCAAATCCATCGCGACTGCCGTACGTGAGCGAGTGTTCCCGCTTTATTGCGGTAGCGATGCAGGCTTTTTCGCCGCAGATCGATGGGAACGCATCGGGTACGACCTTTCGAGAGGTGTCCGGTAGGATTGTCGGGAGACAGCCATTCCCGCTGCCCCCGCTGGCGGAACAGCGGCGCATCGTGGCCAAAGTGGACGAGCTGATGAACCTGTGCGACGAGCTGGAGCGCGAACATGCAGGGAGCATTGAAACGCATGAGGCTTTGGTGGAGGCCCTGCTGGGGAGGCTCAGCTGCGCGGAGTCCGCAGAGATGGCGGCGGAGTGGTGGACACGGATCGCGAGCCATTTCGAAACGCTGTTCACGACGGAACGGAGCATCGACCAACTGGAGCAGGCGATTATGGACCTCGCGGTTGGGGGCCTCCTCGTGGCGCAGGACCCGAACGACGAAGAGGTCCCAGGTGCGTTGGAGAAGAGCGACCGACGGCGTCGCGTGGTGGCGGAATTCGATCGACGAGCGGAGGTCGGTCAGCAGCGGATGCTGGGGGGGGAGGATCAATGGGAGGTTCCGGAGACGTGGGTTTGGAGGGGTCTAGGTGACTTGGCGTTGTTTATTGACTACCGTGGCAAGACGCCGACGAAGCGGTCAGAAGGGGTTCGTTTGTTGACCGCGAAGAACGTTCGGAAAGGACGGGTTGATCCGGCTCCGGAGCAGTTCGTGTCCGAGGAAGACTATACCGCGTGGATGACGCGGGGTTTTCCGAAGGCTGGGGATGTTCTTTTCACGACCGAGGCGCCTCTGGGGAATGCGGCGGTGGTCTATTTGAAGGGTCGCTTTGCTCTCGCGCAGCGCATTATTTGTCTTCAGGGTTACGGTGCGGTGGATCCGTCGTTCTTGGTTTTGCAGATTCTGAGTGCAGGGTTTCAGGCGATCTTGGACAAGCATGCGACAGGGATGACGGCGAAGGGCATCAAGGCCTCGAAGTTGAGGCGGTTGCCAGTTGCGGTACCACCGGTGGCCGAGCAGCGCCGCATTGTCAGCGCGGTGGAGGAACTCAAGGGCGTTTGCGGCGCTCTAAAGTCGCGCCTCGCGAAGGCTCGGGCCACGCAAGTGGAGCTTGCCGACGCAATCGTGGAGAAGGTCGTCGGTTAGGGAGGGAAGCGCCATGGACGGCCGTAATTGGTTACCGGGTGGCAGGTTCTACGGTGCGGGGCCTTGCAGTTCGGGTGCAACAGTGGGCGAAGGCGATCGAAGTAGTCCCACGATCACGGCGTGCGGATTGCACTGACGTTGGCAGGCGGTGCGGATGACCGAGGCCAGCGTCTGTTGCGTGGCCGCGCCGCGCCAGGAGCGATTGCCTCCACACACCTTGCGGGTGACGACGGCGGGGCGAATGGCCTGTTCGGCGCGCCAGTTGGTGGCGTCGATGGCGGGGATGCACAGGAAGTTGAACAGCGCCGTCCATTCCCTGGTCAGATGCGCCGCGAAGCGCTGAACGTCGGCGAGAGGGCCGGGGCGGGTCAGTCGTCGGGCGAGTCGGGCGGCCAGGGCTTCGACGGCTTCGCCGAGGCCGTCGCGCGACAGCCTGCCCGCACGGGCGTCATCGCGCAGGCGCAGCGACTGTTTCAACGAGGCGTGGATGTCGGCGGCGACGCGACTGCGGGGATGGTCCCTGCACAGGGTCCGTCCCCGTCGGAGGAGGTGGGCGAGGCACGTCTGATGGGTGGCTTGGGTGAAGCGCCGATACGGCGCCCAGCCGTCGCGGATGAGCACGCCGTCGAAGTCCGGCCCCAACAGGTTGGCGGCCTCCTCATAGCCTCGTCCGGGCTGAATCGCGTAGACGGTCGTCTTCGGCGCGACGGCAGCCCAGAGCCACTGCAGGTGGCCGCCGACCTTCCACCCGGTTTCGTCCGGGGTGACGGCGGGGCTGTTGCGGATCTGGCGCAGCAGTTCGGTATAGGTCAGCTCGGCCCGGCGGGCGGCGCGATGCACGGCGCGGACCAGGCCGCTCGGACTGACACGGATGTCGTAGTGTTGCCGCAGCAGGGTGGCGATCTTGCCGAACGACAACCCCATCTGCTTGTTGAGGATGACCACCGACGCCACCAACCCGGGGCCCAGTTGCACGGCGGCGGCCCCGAGGGCATCGGAGGTCTGCAGCCGATGGCGGCCCTGCACCCGCCGGCCGCAGTCCTGACAGGCGCCGAGTGCGACCCGAAACTCGCGGACGACGACCCGCGGGACCGGCAGTTCTTCCTGGAACTGGGTGGCCACGCCCGTCGAGCGGACTCGTCCACCGCAAGCCGGACAGCCCGGCGGCAGCGGTACGTCGTGGCGGACATCGACCCGGGTTGGCCTGCACCGGCGTGCCGGCTGGCCGTACTGGACGCCGGCTCGTCGGCCTGGGCGCTTGGGTCGTGAGGTGAGGGTCTTGGCGAAGGGCGCGGCTTGGCGATACCCGGCGCGTCTCGCCGCATCGAGCTCTCGTCTCAGGCGGGTGTTCTGCTTCTCGAGCCGTTCGATCCGCCGCTGCAGCCGTCCGCGTTCACGCTCGGCCTCCTCGAGCTCGCGCTTCACGCGCGTGTGCTCCTCCCGCGTCGGCCGGGGCGCGTCCTGCTGGCTGCGGGTTGGGCGCATACTTGGCTTATCGGCACTTGTGCATTTTTGTGCACCCGGACGTCACCCACCGCGGTCCTTCGACGCCTCGCCCGCGGTTCGACGTCCGCCGCACGCACTGACCCGACCCGGTAACCAATTACGGACGGCCTAGCCGAAACGTGGTGCGAGCGGGACGAGCACAGGCTGTTCGAGTCGTACGTGGACTTCAACGATTGGCTGGACGGCGACGAGGCGACGAGAGTCCGCGAAGCCAACAGGGTGGACGGCATTTCGGTCCCTAGTAAGGCGCTGTACGCAGGCGATAGAAGGGCGTATGAGGAGGCCTTCAGGCGGTACCGGAAGGGCCGTCGGCACGAAGTGTTGAACGAGCGCTATTTTAGCGAGCGATTCGACGACAGCCATTGGTTCGTTCGGAATCTGTGGCGCTTTGACCAACTAGTCGAGCAACTCGTAGCGGGCGATGTGGTTCCATTCATTGGCGCGGGGATGTCTAAAGCCGGGGGTTTTCCCACTTGGGAGGAACACCTGCGCACGCAGGGACGCACCGGCGGTATCGACACGGGGCGCGTGGAAGACCTGCTCTCGCGGGGTGAATACGAGACGGTTATCTCCGACATTGAGGCGAGGCGGGGACGGGATGTTTTTGTGCAGGAAGCCCGTGATGTTTTCTCCGGCAGTGGCACCATTACGGATGCGACGCTGCTCATTACAGAGGTTTTTGTCGACACCGTCATCACGACAAACTATGATGGGCTTATCGAACAGGGCTTCGACGCTGGCGGGGGGAATGACTATCAGGTCATTGGCCCGGCGGACGCATTGGCTGATCCGAATGCGGAGCGGGTGGCGATCGTCAAGGTTCACGGGGACATCAGGACGCCTGGACGATGTATTTTGAGCAAGGATCAATACGACGAAGCCTACGGAGTCGGCGAAGTGGACGTGGCGCGACCCATTCCGAAGTTGTTAGAGTATTACTACCGAAACGGCAGTCTACTGTTTCTGGGGTGCAGCCTGAAGGAGGACCGCACTGCGCGGGTTTTTAGGGCGGTTAGGCAAGGGGTAGAAGCGAAGTACGGTGACATGGTTATGCCGCAACATTTCGCGGTCGAGCAGGCGCCGGAAGGCGAGGAGGCGCTCGTGGGGCGGAACGCCTATCTGCTTGGGCTGGGTGTCACGGGGATTTGGTTCGAGAAGGGTCAGTTCGAGTACGTCGAAGCGATGCTGCGGCTTGCGCGTGATGAACTACGGTACAGGGGCGTCGGGCCGCGTGTGGTGGGTGCGGCGGAGACGGCGTTAGGTAGCAGGCGGGCGTCAGGGGGAATGTCAGCTTGGGTAGGCGGTTTTTGTAGGCGCCTCTTTGGAGGAGTGCGGTTGGGTTCGAGGTGAACGCAGGGGGGAGGGGGGGCTTGTGCGCGACGGCGAGGTGACGATATGGGCCGGCGGGAGAAAGGGGGCGCGGGGCTCTGGATGGGAAGCAGGGGAGGCAGTGGCGGGGAGGCGGAGGTGGTTGTAGGGGGATGGAGGTTGATGGGTTTTCGAGGTCCTGGGGGTTAGGTCGGCCGCGGCCGACCAGCGACCAGGGAGCGCCCGCCTCACATACGAGGACGGCGAAAGCGTGCTGGACAAGGGGAGGAGGGGATTCACCATGCCGCTTTCCGGGAAGGTCCGTACGTGGCTCTGGTTCGAGGACCAGGGGCTCGCGGCGGCGGAGTTCTGCTGCGCGGGGCTGCCAGACAGGCGGGTCGATCACGTCGCATACTCTTGCCGGAGCGCCCTTTCAGGCGCTCAATTGGTGGTCCGTACTTGGCGCTGGACGAGGCGGTCTCGATGTCCGTCCTGGACGGAGGGTCGAGCGGAGACCGATCGGCTGTGGGAAGTGCTCATCGCCGACGGTGGCGCGGAGAGCCAGCGCGGCTGGCTGAAGGGTCGATTCGGGCTATCGTGGCAAATTGGCCCGAAGCGGGCGATCGAATTGCTGAGCGGACGTCTGGCCGGGAAGGTTTGGCCGGCGCTGAGGCAGATGAAAAAAGTCGACATCGGGGCGCTCAAAGCCGCGGCCGATGGTGGATGAGAGGAGAGGTTCGGCTGCCCGCCGGTCATGTCGGTGCTTCCATGATCCCTCCGCGGGCGCGCGTATCATCAATCGTGATCATCAGCTCCGACGCCGCGGACGGTCAGCCCGCGTGAAATGGCCGCCGTGGCTTGACGTTCGTCGTGCGTCCAGAACTCCAGTGGTTCCCCGTCGGCGGCAGCGGCCAGCAGCTCCGCCGTGGCTACGTGAATCGCATCGAGCGCCCGGAGGTTGACGGCAAACGAGCTCTTCGCCTGGTTGATCACCGTGCCGTCCACGGGCGCGAGATCCGTCATCGCAAGGAGCTCGGTCAGCTCCTTGCGCTTGATGGCCGTCTCGGCATCGCTCAGGCCGCCGAGCAGCCGCTCGCGATCGACGGCCCGGAACGCTTCGACTTCGATGAGCTGGGAGGACACCACGTGCTCGCCGGCCAGCAGGGGCACCGACGGCCCGGGCTCAACGAACAGGACTCGGAGCACTGCGCTTGCGTCTACGTACTTCACCTGGATCCTCGCGGACGGCGCGGAGCGACGACTGGATGTCCACGTGCCGCTCGATGGCCGAGATTCTCAGGGCGCCCCAGTCCTGAGTTCCGGGCCGGAGCCGGCCCTCGCGCACCAGGCGGTCACGCCAGGAAAGCGGCTCCTCGCGAGCGGGCCCCAACTCGGCAATCGGGTCGTCCCGATCTCTGACGGTTATCCTCTCCCCACGGGAAGCCTGCCGCAGATACCGGCTCAAGTGGGCCTTGAGCTCGGTTACCTTGATGGACTGCATGACCACATTTTAGGACCATCATGGTCTTGATCGCAAGGACGGAGGCATGCGCTCGGGGGGTCTCGAATGCAGTACAGATCATCAACATCAGCGACGACGACTACGCCTACGTCATCCGCCGCCGCGCCTGCCCTCGGCGCCGTTTGCCGGTCCGGACCCGCCAGTCGCCGAAAAGTACTGGCGTCGTCGCGGTGTGGGCGACAGGCTGGTCCGAGAACGAGTACCGAGGGAGGTGCACCTTGACGGATTCGATCTCCGACCATTCCGAAATCCGGCCCTCCGGGCGCCGGCGAATCGCGCCCGGACCGCTCCTGCCGGGTGTGGTCCTGACCGTCGTGGGCCTTGCGTTCCTCCTCGACAACCTCGATCTCGTCGACAGCTGGACCATCCTGCGGTTCTGGCCGGTTATTCTGCTCGTCGTCGGCCTCAGGAACCTCGCCGGCGCCCGGGATCCGGCGATGGGCTATCTGCAGGCGGACATCCGCGGCAGGTGGCTGCGGATACCCCAGGGAGTGCCGTCGTCGTATCGCTATACGGACTTCACGAAGAAGGTCACCGGCGCGTTGCATCGGGCTGGCGTGTCCTTGATGGCGGGGACCGATGCGATGGGATTCCCCCTCGTCACGCCCGGATCGTCGCTGCACCGCGAGCTTCAGCTCCTCGTGGAGAGCGGTCTCACGCCCTACGAGGCGCTTCGGGCGGCGACGGTTGCGCCGGCCGGTTTCCTGGGCAGGGAGGGGGAGTTCGGTACCATCGCCGTCGGGAAGCGAGCCGATCTCCTTCTGGTCGAAGACAACCCTCTCGAGAACATCGGCCATCTGCGAACCCCGGTCGGCGTCATGGCGCGCGGGAAGTGGTTCGGTCGCCGCCAACTGGAGCAGATGCTCGATGGTCTCCGCCCTCCGCAACGCCCCGCCCCGTGATCCCGCCCCGAGGAGTACTCCCGGCCCCCAACTCGGCTGGGCCGGGCTGCACAGGACAGACGCATCCTTGTAAAAATGTCAGTATCAGTAGGAGGTTTCTGACAGCGAACTCGACCGGACACTGCCATGCCCAGTCTGTCGAAACGCATTGTCGACCATGCCGCATTGGATGGCCGAGCCCGTGAGCCTGCTGATCGGGCATGGCTGAGATCTCGAGGCGAAGGCCAATGAAGCCTGAGCCGACGCAGTCTTTGTCGGGTGCAGCTCTTGCCGGACGCGGAGTCGAACCGCGCGCGTCGTAGTAGACTCGAACGTGGAACCTCGAGAGCAGACGCCATGACCTTCGACGCCGTTACCGACTTCATCAACACCAACCGTGACCGCTACGTCCGCGAGTTGACCGACTATCTCGCCATCCCCAGCATCAGCGCGCTGCCGGGCCACGCCGCCGACGTGGCCCGCTGCGCCGAGTGGACTGCGGCCGAGCTGAAGCGCGTCGGCCTGGAAAACGTCCGCACCATCGAGACTCCCGGCAATCCCGTGGTCTACGGCGACTGGCTGCACGCCGAGGGCGCCCCGACCATCCTGTTCTACGGGCACTACGACGTCCAGCCCGTCGATCCCGTCGACCAGTGGGAGTCGCCGCCGTTCGAGGCGACGGTCCGGCAGGGGGAGATCTACGCCCGCGGCGCGGCCGACGACAAGGGCCAGATCTTCATGCACTTCAAGGCCATCGAGGCGTGCCTGCAGCGGGGCGGACGGCTGCCCGTCAACATCCGGCTGATCCTCGAAGGCGAGGAGGAGGTCGGCAGCGCGCATCTCGACGGCTTCGTCCGCGAGCACAAGGACGAGCTCGACGCCAGCGTCGTCGTCATCTCCGACACACCGATGTTCGACCGTGGGGTGCCGTCGATCTGCTATGGCCTGCGCGGGTTGGCCTACTGCCAGATCGACGTGCGGGGCACCGCGAGCGACCTCCACTCGGGCTCGTTCGGGGGGGCGGTCGCCAACCCCGCTTTCGTCCTCGCGCAGATGCTCGCGCAGATGAAGGACCGCAGCGGCCGCGTGCGCATACCCGGCTTCTACGACGACGTCCGGGCTCTCGCCGACGCCGAGCGGGCCGAGTTCGCGAAGCTGCCGTTCGACGAGCGCCGCTACCGCACCGAGCTGGCGGCGCCGAAGCTGTTCGGCGAGACGGGGTTCACGACCCTCGAGCGGCTTTGGGGCCGGCCGACGTTCGAGGTCAACGGCCTGCTCGCGGGCTTCACCGGGGACGGCGCCAAGACGGTGATCCCGGCGACGGCGATGGCCAAGGTGAGCATGCGGCTCGTGCCCGACCAGGACCCCGACCGCGTCGGCGAGCTGTTCGAGGCGTACGCCCGGAAGGTGGCGCCGAAGACGGTCGAGGTGGCCGTCACCCGCATGCACACGGGCAAGCCGTGGATGACGGATTTCGACAACCCGTTCGTCCGTGCCGCCGGGCGCGCCATGGAGACGGGGTTCGGCCAGGCTCCGGTGTTCAACCGCGAGGGAGGCTCGATCCCGGTCGTGGCCACCTTCCAGGAGGTCCTCGGCCTGCCTGCCGTCCTCTTCGGCATCGGCCTGCCCGACGAGAACGCCCACGCCCCGAACGAGAAGCTCGACCTGGGCAACTTCCACAACGGCATCGTCGCCTCGGCCGCGCTCTACCGGGAGATCGGCGCCCTCGGCGGGTGATCCGGCCCCGCCGGTCCTCCGCCGACGCTGCTGCCTGCCCTCACGGGCCGGCGATCGATGCCGCGCGCAGGCCGACCTGCGTCTGAGCGCCGAAGTGCTACGCTTGGTGTGTCTCGCTCAACTCCGGGAAACTGAGCCTCGTCGGGCCTGGACCTCACAAGCGTGTAATCCGGTAGGGGGTGCCGGAGGCGGGATGATTCCCTTCTCGGGGCGGGGCACCTGAGACGATCACCGACTGCCGGCGGCCGACCCGGCGTCCTCCACGTGCTCGATGCGCTCGCCCCGGTACTGCCCGCCGCCCCGGCCGCCGCGGGGCATCCCCCGCTCGACCAGCCGGCCCGCGTGCCGGTACCCGTGGAAGTGGAACGGAATCCCCTCGCCGAACCAGGGGCGCGTCGAGTCCTGCAGGTGCAGGTGCACGTGGGGCTCGCTGCTGTTGCCGGAGTTGCCGACGCGTCCCAGCAGCTGTCCCGCCGATACCCGGTCGCCGACCTCGACGGTGACGGTGCCCGGCTGCAGGTGGCCGACGAAGAGGAACTCGCCGGGGGCGACCTCGATGCCAGCGTGGTTGCCGAGCCCGGCCAGGCCCCACCGCGGCGCGCCTATCGCGACCTCCGGCTCCCCGTCGAGGGCCGCGAAGACGTCGCCACCGGCGGGGGCGTACACCGGGAGGCCATAGGCCAGATAGTCGTCGAGGGCGACCCCGTCGGTCCGGAACGTGCGTCCGTCCCGGGTGACGACCAGGTCGTACGCCCACCGCTGGTCGGGCAGGAACACGTGGTAGTTGACGTCGGCCGTCGGCCCGCCCCACGCCACGGTCACGGGGCCCTCGAGGGGCAGCCGGAACGCGACGGGGCTCGGCCGGTCGTCGTAGGACGACGGGTACGGGTCGTACACCGGCAGCGTGAAGATGACGGTCACCAGCCCCGCGTAGCCCAGCACCTGCCAGCCGTTGACCCCGTGCTTCCAGCGGCGGGCCGATCGCAGCGAGGCCACGAGCAACCCCGCGGTGACGACGGCGAGGACGATCGGCCCCGCGTACCAGATCCAGAGTGCGATGGAGCCCGGGCGGGCCCACAACGTCAGCAGCAGCGCCGCGTGCAGCACCACGACCCCGCCGGCCACGGGCACCCACCCGTCCAGCACCCGCCGCTCGGCGGGGTCGGGCTGCGGCAACGGCCGCAGGGGCCGGCGCGGTCGCCACGCTGGTTCAGGCATCGGGGGTCACGATCTCGGGTCTCGGCCGATGCCGTCGAACGGATTGACGAGCGTCAGTCGATCGACGACGTAGCCCGGTTGCCTGTCCTCCGCCACTACCGCGCATGCGCTTCTTCACGGGTCCACGGGCCGTGCGAGCGATGGGTGCGCTCGGACCACATCGCGTCGAGTTCGCGGACGATCGACTCCACATCGTCGGTGCGCGTCAGCTCGTTCAGATAGTCGCGTACGGGCTCATGCAGACTCGTTCCCCGAGCGGCCACGATGCGGCGTGCTTCGGCCACGACGCGATCGTCGATGAACAGGGTGACCTTCATGGGCACACGCTATGGGTGTACGGAATCGGTGTCAACGAACCGCTTCGGATCCACGCGCACGAGTCGCTGTCGATCGCGGGAACGCGGCCCTCAGCAGCGGCGGGGCCGCGAGGGTCGTCACCATGACCATGGCGACGATCGCCGCGAACGTCTCGCCGTTGAAGACCGGCGTGCCCGCGACCATGGCGGTGGCGCCGACGCCGGCGAAGATCAGGCCGACCTCGCCGCGGGGGACCATGCCCAGACCGACCGCCCAGCGGTTGAGGCCCTTCTCGAGCACCGCTAGCGAGTAGACCTGCTTGCTGGCGATCGCGGCGACGCTCAACACGGCGGCGAAGAGCAGCACGTCGAGCGAGGCGAACGATCGCAGGTCCACCTGCAGGCCCATGTAGACGAAGAACACCGGCACGAAGATGGTGCTGACCGGCGCGATCGAATCGCCGAGCCGGTACCGATCCTTCTGCTTGCCGAAGAACCGTGCGATCGCGTCGTCGACCACCAGCCCCGCCGCGAAGGCGCCGACGATGTCGGCGAGGCCGACCAGCTCGGCCAGGGCCGCCATCAGGAAGCAGTAGGCGACGGCGAGGACGACCGGCGCCGACGGGGAGCGGGCCAGGCGGACGATGTGCATCAGCGGCACGAGGACGAGCCGGCCGATCACGACCGCCCCGGCCAGGAACCCCGCTGCTCTCGCCACGATCAGCACGATCGGCCCGATGGAGACGTCGGGCGCGCCTCCCGCGTCGGCGGTGTGCACCAGCCCGAGGACGATCGCGAGCACGATCAGGCCCAGCACGTCGTCGACGACGGCGGCGCCGAGAATGACCTTCGACTCGCGGGCGTGCATGACCCCGAGGTCCTTGAGCACGCGGGCGGTGATGCCGACGCTGGTCGCCGCGAGGGTGGCCCCCAGGAACAGGTGAACGTACCACGCGGTGCCGTCGGGCATGAAGACGGACGAGACCGCGTAGCCGAGGACGATGGGCGCGACGACCCCCAGCACCGCGACCGCGACGGCCGACGCGCCGACCGCCAGCAGCTCGTCGAGATTGCTCTCCAGCCCGACCTGGAACAGCAGCAGGATCACCCCGATCTCGGCCGCGATGGCCAGGAAGGGCGCGGTCCTCAGCGCGTCGAAGAGCTCGAGGCCGGTCAGGCCGATGTTGCCGAGGACGATGCCGAAGAGCAGCTCGCCCAGCACCGCGGGCTGGTTCAGCCGCTCGGCCAGCTCGCCCCCGATCTTGGCGGCGACCAGGATCGCGGCGATGGCGAGCAGGAAGGGTGTCATCTCGCCGTCGCCGGCGCCGCCCTCGGCCGCGCCGGCCGCGGTCCACGCGCCGAAGACGAAGGCGGGGACGAAGAGCGAGCACCGCTCCAGGAGGCCGCGGTAGCGGCGGCGGTGCGGGTCACGCGGCGCCCAAAGACTCATGCGGCCTTTCTCCCCAACGCCTCGGATCGGGATCCGGAACGTCATCGCGCCCCGCGGCGGGTCCCGGCCGGCGTCCCCCGCCGCGGCCGACGCTCGCGCCGGCCGGATTGTTCGACGGTCGCGGCCCGCGTGTCAAGCTTGCCACGCGTCACCAATGTGACGATCGTCGCGCGCGTCCCGGAGCAGGCGACGGGGCCCCGGCGTCCGTGGAAGTGCGATAATGCCGGCAGCCCATGGCGAAACCCCGCGTTGCACCGAGAGCGGCGAGTGCGCCCGCGGGCTGGAGAGCGCCCGTGCCTGACCGGGCGCGACGGGGGAGAATACCGGGCATAGTTGACCGAGGAGCAACGCAGTCAGGCGGGATGCATTGCCGCTCGAATGAAGCGGGGACTTTCGCCACGGGCTGCTAGGCCATGCGCATCGCGACCTGGAACGTCAACGGCCTGCGGGCCCGCATGGACTTCATCGCGCACTGGCTGAAGAGCCGCGAGCCGGACGTCGTCGGCCTGCAGGAGCTGAAAGCGACCGACGAGGAGTTCCCCCACGACGACTTCCTGGCCCTCGGCTACCACGCCGTCGTGCACGGGGAGAAGGGCTGGAACGGGGTGGCGGTCCTCAGCCGCACGCCGGCCGAGGCGGAGACCCGGGGCCTGCCCGGCCGAGAGGATGACGGGGCGCGCCTGCTGTGCGTCCGGGTCGCCGGCCTGCGCTTCGCCACCGTGTACTGCCCCAACGGCAAGACCCTCGATCATCCCGACTTCCCCCTGAAGCTCGCCTGGTTCGAGGCGCTGCGTGACTACCTCGGCAGCGTCGATCGGGACGCCGCGTTCGTCATCGGCGGCGACTTCAACATCGTGCCGGCGGCGCTGGACTGCTGGCAGGGCGACGCCGCCGACGGTTCGCTCTTCTGCACCGCCGAAGAGCGGACCCGGTACCGATCCCTCCTCGATCTGGGGCTCTCGGACCTGTTTCGCCACCTGTATCCGGACGACCAGAAGTTCTCCTGGTGGGACTATCGCGGCGGCGCCTTCCACCGCGGTTTCGGGCTGCGCATCGACCACCTGCTCGGCACACCCGCCGTGGCCGCCCGGGTGCGCCGCGTCGAGATCGACCGCGATTACCGCAAGAAGAAGGACGGCAACATCGCGTCCGACCATGCGCCGGTGTTCGCCGACCTGGATTGATCCGCCGACGGCCCCGGAACCGACGGCCGGTGCGCGGACGGGCCAGTGCACAGGATCCGTCGAATCACACCGCAGGGTCGGTGCGGGACGTGCCCGTCGGATTCCGCGCTCGACGGACCCGCGCTCAAGTGCGGCTGTTCTTGCTCGATATTCGGGTTGGCGGGGGATTCCGATTCCGAGCACCATCACGGGGCCGTTCGACGGCCTGTCCGCGCACCATGATCACGTCGTCCGGCTGTACCGGATCGTTCTCGGTGACTGCGCGCGAGACCAATCTCCCATCGACCATGCGCTGGATCTGCAACTCGTCGGGGGAGCCGCCGTCGGCGTACCCGCCGGCGGCGGCGACGGCCCGGCCGACCGTCATGCCGGTCGACCAGTCGTAGCGGCCGGGCGTTTCGACCAGCCCGAAGATGCTGAACGTCGAATCCGGCGCGGTTCGGGGCGTGGATCCCTGCAGCCCGGTCCCGCTCGGGAGGTGCAGGGCGGATGTGGCGGGGATGGCCCCGAGCAGGAGGGTAGCGCCGATGACGATCGACGCCACTCCCGGTCGCATGATCTCGCCGCGCATCGTGTCTGGCCTGCGGCTGCCGCTGTCACCCCTCTACGGCAGGGCCAGGGTGAGGACGGTGTTGGTCGCGACGACGGTCACGTACTGCTTGCCGTCGATCTCGTAGGTCATCGGGCTCGCCCGGATCGGCCGCGGGGCGTCGTAGCGGAGCAGGATCTCCCCGGTGGTCGCATCGAGGGCGTAGAAGCCCCCGTCCTCGACTCCCTGGAACACGAGGTTGCCGGCCGTCGGCAGGTTGCCGCTGGCTCCGATGGCGGTCTGGGCGGGCAGAATCGCCTGCCAGGCCTGCTCGCCGGTGACCGGGTCATAGGCCGACACGGTGACCTCGGGCGGGAACCCCTCGCTGATACGGTCGAGGCTCGAGAAACTGTCGGTGTGCCCGCGCGAGTCCGGTCCCGGCTCGAGGGTGTCGCCGACGGGGTTGACGACCAGCGCGATCGCTCCGTTCTTGCCGGTGACGTAGACGAGGCCGGTAGCGGGGCTGAACGACGGGGCCCCGAAGCTCGACCCGCCGTGCGGGACGATCACTTCCTTGCTGATCCAGTACGGGCTGTAGAGCTGGCTCGACCGCGCCGCGAGCTCGGGGTCGTCGAGCTCGACGAAGGTGGCGCAGAGCGGCGTCATCGGCACCCCGGCCGCGTTGTAGGGAATCGGCTGGGTCGGCCAGACCTGCTCGTCCGGGACGTCGGTCTCGGTCGGCACCGTGGTCTCCACCATCGGATGCAGCGGCTCGCCGGTCTCCCGGTCCCACATGTAGAAGAGACAGTTCTTGCCCGCCGCGGCCACGCCCCGAATGACCGCGCCGTCGTCGCCGGTCACGTCGAACAGCACCGGGCCGGTCACGTGATCCCAGTCCCACAGATCGTGGTGCACGGCCTGGTAGTACCAGCGCAAAGCCCCGGTCTCGAGGTCGAGGGCGACGGTGCTGTTGCTGAAGAGGTTGATGCCGGCCCGCGCCGACCCGTCGTAGTCGGGAGACGGATTGCCGGCGTTGACGTAGACCATGCCGAGGTTCGTGTCGATCGCGGGCTGCGTCCAGACGCCGCCGCCGGCCCGCGCGCCGTAGCCCCAGGTGTCCCGCGCGATCTCCCAGCCCTCGTCCTGCGGGCCCTGCGGAATCGTGTTGAAGACCCACCGGATGGCCCCGGTGCCGGCGTCGGTGGCGATGACCAGCCCCCCCGGAATATGCCCTTCCGACAGCGCCGCCGCCACGTACAACGTGCCGTCGTGGTAGGCGGGCGGGGTGGTGATGCGGTAGCCGATCTGGACGGGGTCGAGGGTGGGCGGGTAGTCGTCGGGGTACTTCATCTGCAGCGCGTTGCTGACCACCGACAGCACGCCCCGGTCGCCGAACGTCTCGACCGCGGCGCCGGTGCCGGCGTCTCGCGCGTACAGGTCGGCGCCGCGATAGGCGTAGATGTTGCCGCCCGCGAACGTGGGGCCGCGCACCGGACTGCCGCCGGGGGACCCGGCGTCGAGGGCGGCCGTCCACAGCTCGGCCCCGGTCGCCGCGTCGAGGGCGAAGAGGGTCGAGCGCGAATGCAGGTACATCACGCCGTCGACGACGAGGGGCGTGGCCTGAGTGATGTTGTCGGTCGGTCCGACCTCGTAGGACCACCGTTCGACGAGCCCGCCGACGTTGGCGGCGTCGATCTCGTCGAGGGGGGCGAACCGGTTGTTGTCGAGGTTGAGGTTCTGGCTCGACCAGTCGGTGGACGGCGCCTGCGCGAAGGCGGACGGGCCGCTGCCGGCCGCGACCGCGGCGAGCGCGAGCAGCGCGAGCGCCGCCCGTCCGGGCGTTCGATGGACCTGATTCTTCCGCATCGTCACTGCTCCGTCGACTCGGCTTCCTGCACGCGGGCTCCGCTCAGCGAGTTGGGCACCGCCCAGTTGCCTTCGTGGCAGGCGTACTCGAATTGCTGATAGGCGTTGTCGCGCTTGTAGGGGAAGGCGACGGTCCACGGTTCGGCGTAGGTGTGGGAGTCGTCGACGGTCAGCTCGTAGTTGAGGGTGTTCTCGTCGGCGAAGGTGAAGCGCTCGACCATGCGCCGGCCCTCGTGCTGCGGCGCGCGCGATCCGGGCGCCCGCATGTTGCCGACCGCCTTGAAGTTGGTCGATTCCACGACCAGGGTGTTGCCCTCCCAGCGGCCGCGGGGGTTGCCCTCCCACTGGGTGATGTTCGCGTGGACGTGGGAGCCGCCCTCGATCGGAATGATGCGGGCGTTGTGAATCATCTCGCTGTGGATGATGATGTAGTCCTCGGTCTGCACGAACAGCTTGCCGTTGTTGTAGGCGGTGGGCATCATCATGCCGAAGACCCCCCGCGAGAGGCAGCGATCGCCCGACTCCATGTTCGCGGCCTGGTCGTGCAGGTGGTCGCGGTAGTACTGCACGCTCTCCCGGGCTCTCGAGGTGAGGTCCGGGACCTGGCCGTCCGGCGGATGGACGACGAGGGCCGGGGCCTCGCCGGCAACCGGCTCCTTCCAGAACCAGTCGAACCAGTAATTCGCGTAGGCGCCGACGCCGCGGCTGTTCTCGTGGCCTTCCCACTCCACCGCCTTCGCCCGGTCCGACCGCGCCGTGAACAGCTCGAGGCGCTCGTCCGCGGTCAGCGTCCGGCCCGCCAGATCGGCCGACAGCTCGAGGGGCACGTGCGACGAGCCGACGTTGTTCCACATGCCGTTGATGTCCGGGTGCCCGTTCGCGAGCCGCGGGGGCTCCCACGCTTGCCCGGACGACGAAGCGGGGACGCCGATCAGTACCGCCAACGCGAGCAGCGAGGCGCAAGAGAGAGGCTTCATCTGGACCTTCCTTTCCGAGAGTCGCTTCATTGTACGGCAAGCTCGCAGTCCTGACGGCCGAGGACCCCGGGCCCGCCCGCCGTCCGGACCGCGGAGCCTCATCGCAGGCGCCGCGTCAACCGCTCGTAGACGTCGCCCCGCCGCCCGACCACCACAATCAGCACCAGCAGCACGCGGTCGCGCACCTGGTAGCAAACGCGCCAATCGCCGACGCGAACACGCCAGATGTCCTTGGGCCCTCTGAGCCTGGTGGCATCGGCGGGGCGGGGATCGGCAGCCAGCTTCGACACGCAGGCGAGGATCCGGCGCCAGACGGCGCGATCGGCGATCTGGCGCAGATCCCGGTCGGCTCGCCTCGTGAACTCGACTCCATAGCTCAACGATCGAGCTCCGCCTCGAGGCGATCGAGGCTGACGCCCCCGTTCGCGTCGTAGTCCTCGATGGCTTCCAGCGCCTCGACCAGGTCGAGGCGATCCTCCAGCTTCTCGAGGAGCGCCGCATCGTCCACCGGCACCAGAGCCGCGACCGGTTTGTCATGCCGCGTGATGATCATCCGTTCCTTGCGGTACTGAACCTTGCCGATCAACTCCGCGAGGTCCTTCCGAACCGTCGCCATGCTCAACGCATCCATCGTCACCTTCTCAAGAATGTACAAATAGTAACAAACGTACTGTTGGCGCCGCCATCGGTCAGTCATCGCCCGGCGGGCGGGGCGGCGAAGGCGGGGCGGGCGTCGGGGGTGTCCGGGGTGGCGAAGGCGCCGCGCGTGCACTGGGCGGCTCGGGCGCGCCGGGGGGCGGTGCGGGCGTCGCCTCCGGCGCAGATCGCGTCGCCGGGGCGGCGGGGGACGGTGTCGGCGGCGCGATCGGCCCTGCCGGTGGGTCCGCGGCCTCGTCCGTCCGGTCGTTCTGCCGCTGATACAGATACGAGGCGGCCAGCAGCAGCAGCCCGAGCACCACGCTGCTGACGATGCGGTAGACCGAATCGAGCTGCGAGAAATCGACGATGAACACCTTGAGCACGGTGATACCGAAGACCACGATGGCGAGATAGCGGACGGGGGCGTACTTCCGCTTGATCCCGGCCGCGGTCAGCGCGGCGGCGTACGCGGCCCAGGTCGCCGACAGCATCATCTGCCGGGCGAGCTCCGCGCTCTCGGCGAATCGGGCCACGCCCCGCCGGAGCTCCCAGAACGCGTGAATCTCCATCGACAGGGTGAACAGCAGCAGCGCATTCGCGGTCACCACCGCGGTGGCGAGGGCCGGTTCGCGGTACGGGACGTCGGGTCCGTCGCCCCGGCGGTGGAGCCAGGCGACCAGCGCCAGCATGCCGACGACGAAGATGCCGAGGAGGGCGCGTCGATTGAAGAAGACGGCGTGGAAGGCGGGCAGCGGCGCCACCTGGGCCACGAACGTCTGCAGCATCGCCACCGCGAGCAGCCCGGCCCCGGCCGCGCGTATCCAGGTGCGCCGCTCGCGGATGCCCACCCAGGCCAATCCCCCGGCCTCGGCCGCGCACGCCAGCGCGCCCCAGTGGCCGTCGAACTGCAGGGCGACCGCGGCCACCGCGAGGGCGGCGGCCGCCGCCAGCACGTGCATCGCGGCGCGCGGCTCGATGCGCCGCACCGCCACCGCCAGAGCCCAGTAGGCCGCCGCCAGGAGGGCCGTCACCAACCCCGTCACGGCGGGATAGTGCGGCTCGAGCAGCGCCTGCAGCCCGAACGCCAGACCGAACCCGTTGATGGGCACCAGGAGGACGTCGGCGGCGTGCAGCGGTCCGCGTTCGCGCCGAAGCAGCTCGAGCTGGGCGGCGGTGTGCAGGCTTGCGACCGCGATCCACGTCACGGCGGCGGGCACCAGCCACGAGCCGTCCTGGTCGGCGCCCGTCCAGCCGAGCAGCGGTCCCGCCACCGCCACCCAGAGCCCGGCGCGGGCCCACATCGCTCCCCAGCGCACGGCGATGGCGACGCCGACCCCGGTGACGGCGATCAGATAGATCAGGAACGCGAGCCAGTGGTCCCCGAGGATGGTGAGCGACGCGGCGTGATACCAGAGGGGCGTGGTCCCCAACACCCACCGCATCGCGCCGGCCCGGGGGTGGGTCGATGCCCGCGACCGATACAGCACCCAGAGGAACAGACCGGCGTACAGCGTGAAGAACAACTCCGTCTGCAGCCAGGCGCCGGGTTGGTAGAAGCGGATGTACCACAGCCAGATCGTCAGCCCCGTGAGCACGAGGCCGGCCAGGTTCAGGGCGGGCCAGTCGCGCCGGTGGGCCAGATAGACGATGGCGCCGATCAGGAGAGCGGTATAGGTGAACAGGACGAGCTGTGCGTCGTCGCTGCCGACGAGGAAGGGCGTGACGAAACCGCCGCCGATCGCCATCATGGCGAGCGGCTGCGAGCGCAGCCGGTCCGCCTGGAACGCCGCGAATCCGGTCACCGCGGCGAGCAGCGCGAACCCGGTGCCGGCGTCCACGAGGCGGTACAGGTTCAGGGCCGCGTAGACGGCCAGGTACCAGGTCCCGATGCCGCCGCCCACGACCGTCGTGCCGAACCGCGCGTGGCCGCGGGCCGCGAACCGCCGGCCCGACAGGATCAGCAGTCCGCCCGCGAGCACTCCGGTGGCGACCCGTAGCGGTTCGGTGATCCATTGATTGACGAAGGCGTACCGGATGAACAGGCCCACGCCGGTGACGAGAATGGCCACGCCGGCGTAGAGCATCCAGCGCGTCCCGATACGGGTCTCGAGCAGCACCGGCGCCGGCCTGACCTCGGGTGACGCGATGGCCGGCGCGGCCGGCGGCGACGCCGCCGGCACGGCGGATGTGGGGGGCGGGGTTGGCGCCGGTAGCGCATCCCCACCCCGGGGGACGGCGGGCCGCCCGTCCGTTGGGGGCGCCGCCGCGGGAGGTGGCGCCTCTCCCCGCATCCATCGTTCGATGTTCGCCAGGCGCTGCTCGATCGCGAGGACGCGCGTGCGCACCGCCGACGCGTACAGGAAGGCGACGATCGGCAGAACCAGCGTCAGAACGACCCAGGCGACGGCAAGCAGGAGGGTAGCGATCATGGCATCGTGGGGCGCTGCCGCCTCCTCCTAGCCTTCCTAGCCCGCGAGCCGCCCGAGGGCTTCGGCCGAGGCCGATTCCGGCCACACCGGCGCCGGCGCCGCGACGTATCCGGCGTGGGCCAGCTGGCTCTGGAAATACGAGATCTCGGTGGCGTAGAAGAGCATCTTGCTGGCCAGACGCGCCACGACGTAGACCTGACCGGCGATGAACCCCCACCACATCGACGTCCCGGTCGAGACCGAATCCGGCGCCGCGACCGCGTAGGCGCCGACCACCGCCGCCAGCACCGTCCCGTTGGCCGCATAGAGCCCCAGGCAGGGCGTCGGATGCCGCCGCACGAAGCGCCAGCCGGCGAGGATCGCCCCGAGCATGCTGCGGCGGTCCTCCACCACCGCGCGGACCCGCGCATAGTCGAACACGAGGCCGACCATCGCCAGCAGCAGCCCGAACCCCAGATAGCGGAGCAGCCCGACCGCGGGCGGGCCGCCGTCGAGCGGGGCCGCGCCGACGACCCAGCGGTGGACCGTGCTGAAGAGCATCCAGTACACGAATCCGGCGATGAGCGCCAGGCGCAGCAGGCGCGGCCCGTAGACGCCGCAGGCGGCGAAGAACCCGGCGCTGCGGGTCGGACGGTTCCGGGCATAGCGGTCGATCGCGCCGCCGGAGAAGAGGGTCCAGGCCACGAGGTAGACGACGACGATCGCGGCGAGCGCCGGGTCGGGGCCTTCGCCGCCGAGCAGGGCGCGCAAGCTGGCGAGCGGGGCGTCCGCCCCGGCGGTGGCGGTCGTGCAGGGCCGGCCGTCGAGGGCCTGTTCGCCGCTCGAGGCTCGCCACCAATGCAGCGGAATGCAGCCGGTCGCGGAACCCGTCGCCGGCCGTTCGTGCAGGGCGGCCTGCAGGCCGTCCTCGAGCAGCAGCCCCGGCGGCAGGGCCGCCGCCGCCGTCAGCGCCGCGGCGCCGGCGAGAACCATCGGGGCCCGCAACACGCGCCGCAACCCGTCAGCCAGCGGCGTGATGGACGGCATCACACCAGGAAGCCGCAGGTCAGCAGATAGTCCTGCAGCCAGACCGTCCAGCGCAGCATCCAGCGCGCCGCCGCGGCGCCGGCGGGAGGCGTCGCGGTCGACCCGCGGTCGGTGGGCTCGACCCCGGAGGGCGTCGCCGGCGAAGCATCCGGTTGCCCGCCGGCCAGCCCCGCCTCGCGCCGGAAGAGGAAATCCTCGGGCCGTGCATCGGCCGCCTCGGACCGCCGGTATTCCGCCTCCCGGGCCATGGCCGGCTCGGGATGAACGGGGAGGGCCTCTACCGCGCTCAGCCAGGCGCAGCCGAGAGCGAGACCACCGACGACGCACCGTCTCCGGACGGACTTGGCCATGACCGCTACATTATCACCCTCTCGATCCTTCGCCGCGCTTGCGGACGGCGGGCCGCGCGTGCCGGCGACGGGGTCGTTTCGACACCCTCGGTGGGGCCCGTCGGGCGTCGGGCGTCGCTGCCCGCGGTTGCCTGGCGCTCGAAAAAAAGGGGCGCTCCATTCAAGGAGCGCCCCTTCGACGTCACGGTTCGCGCGGCGGCGAGGGCTACCGATAGTCGTCCCGCACCGGATGGAACACGTCGATGATGCGGCACTCGGTGATCGCCCGGCCCGAGTGGGTGGCGTTGGGCGGGATGAACGCCACCATGCCCGCTCCGAGCCGTTGGGTCTTGCCGTCGATCGTCATCTCGAACTCCCCGTCGAGCACGTGCGACACCTGCTCATGGGGATGAGCATGCTCGGGCAGTTCGGAGCCGGCGGCGATGGTCCAGTTGACCGAGGTCATCGTGACCCCGGTGGCGAACCGGCCCACGAAGCCCGCCATCGGCTCCTTGCGCACCATGTCGGTGGTCGAGAGGAACGCCACGGCTCAATCCCTCAGACCGAAGGTGTACACGACGTTGCCGGCCGCAATCGTCACGTACTGCTGGCCGTCGACGGCGTAGGTCATCGGAGCCGAGTGGACGAGCCGGCCGACGTTCATGTGCCACAGCTCTTCGCCGCTCACCGCGTCGAGCGCATAGAAGTAGCCGTCGACGCTGCCGCTGAACAGCAGATCGCCGGCGGTGGTCATGATGCCCGCGGTCGATCGCGGCTGAATCTCGTACTCCCACCGGAGGTCGCCGGTTCGCGGGTCGATCGCACGGATGAAGCTCTGGTAGTGGTCGACCGGCAACGGTCGTTGTCCGCCCCCGCCCGTATAGCGGTCGCCTTCGACGTACTCCTCGTCGCGCTTGTAGAAGATGTCCTCGCCGTCATAGGCCTGCACGTAGAAGAGCTGGGTGCGCGGACTGTAGGCGGGAGAGAACCAGTTGGTGCCCCCGCCGACCGGCGGCGAGACGAGCGTGCCTTCGGGGGTGGGGGAGGTGTCGGGCACCCGGATCGGCCGGCCGTTCGAGTCCAGTCCGACCGCCCACGTCTGCTTGGCGAACGGCTTCCCGACCAGGAACTCGCCGGTCTCGCGATCGATGGTGTAGAAGAAGGCGTTGCGGTTCGCCCACATCATCACCTTGCGCTCCTCGCCGTCCATCGTCAGGTCGGCGAGAATCGGCACCTGGATGGCGTCCCAGTCGTGCACGTCGTGCGGCGTGAACTGGAAGTACCAGTCGAGCTCGCCGGTGGCGCCGTTGAGCGCCATGGCCGAATCCGAGTACAGGTTGTCGCCCAGCCGAACGTCCCCGTTCCAGTCCGGTCCGGGGTTGCCGGTGCCCCAGTAGACGAGATCAAGATCGGGGTCGTAGGCGCCGGTGATCCAGCTCGCCGACCCGCCGGTCCGCCACGAGTCGCCGGCCCAGCTCTGGTTGTCGGGGTGGTCGGGGCCGGGAATCGTCCAGGCGCGCCAGACCTGGTCGCCCGAGGCGGCGTCATACGAGTCGATGAATCCGCGGATCCCGAACTCGCCGCCGGCGACGCCCGTCACCACCTGATCCTTGACGATCAGGGGCGCCGCGGTCTTGCTGTAGCCCGACCGGTAGTCGGCGGTCTCCGCATTCCAGCGCAGGTTGCCGGTGCGGGCGTCGATGGCCACGAGGCGGGCATCGAGGGTGCTCATGTAGAGCGTCTCGTCCAGTATCGCCACGCCGCGGTTGTTGCGGCCGCAGCAGATGCGCAGGTCGTCCGGCAGGGGGTGGTTGTACCGCCAGAACGGCCGGCCGGTGGCGGCGTCGACGGCGACCACGTTGCTCGGCGCCTCGGTGATGAACATCACCCCGTCGACCACGATGGGGACGGTCTCCGCCCGGTCGAGCTGCGGGATCTGATAGGCCCACTTCAGCTCGAGCTCGCCGACGTTGCGGTTGTGAATCTGGTCGAGCCGGCTGAACCGCTGGCTGTCGAGGGTGCCCGAGTACATCAGCCAGTTGTGGGGTTCGTCGGCCGCGTTCACCAGACGCTCCCAGGTGACGGGCGAGAACGCGGGCGTGGCGCCGGGCTGCGACTCGGTCTCCTGACCGGCGGCCGGCACTGCGATCAGCGCGATCGCGAGGATGATGGCAAGCCGTTTCATGATTAGCTTTCCTCCCGGCGGAGCGAGTACAGATAGGCGATGAGGTCGTCCACTTCGTCGCTGGTCAGGAGGGCATTCACGCTGGGCATGATCGAGCTGGTGATGCGCTCGTGGGACCGCACGCTGCCCTTCGAGAACGACCAGAGAGCCTCGTTCTCGTCCATGACCCGCATGGTGAAGGTATCCTCGCTCATCCGCAGGCCCTCGACGACCGAGCCGTCCTCGCGGGTGACCCGCAGGGTCCACCAGCGGGGCGCCAGGTCTTCGTCCGGCGTGCGCAGGTCGCTGGCCAGCTCGTCCGGATTGCGGCGGCCTCCGACCTCGGTCAGGTCGGGCCCCCGGCGGCCGCCCTCGCCGTTGACCATGTGACAGCTCGAGCAGTTGCCCTTGCCGTTGAACACCATGCTTCCGGTCGCGGGATCGCCCGGCAGATCGACCGTGCCGCTGTCGTTCATCGAGTTCAGATAGCTGACCACCATCCAGACCGACTGATCCGTGGTGTTGCGGCTGATGCCGATCATCTGGGTGTTGGCGATGCCCTCACGGACGATGCGGAACAGCCCCGCGTCGGTGCTGGCGCTGCTGAACCCGCTGGTCAGCGCCGGACCCAGCTCGCCGCCGTCGCCGTCCCGGCCGTGGCAGCGGCTGCACTGCTGGCGGAAGAGCCGCTGGCCCATTCGGATGTCGAGTGTTGTAGTGAACGGATTCTCGGTCGTTTCCTGAGCGTATGGGGTTGCCGGCGCCGTCACGACGAAGACGGCCGCCAGCAACGCCGGCGCCGGAACCGCCCACAGGCTGCGCTTTCGCATGATGCCCTCCGGGAAGTCGGTTGGTCTGGGTGCGGTTCTCCCCGCACGTTTCGACACGAACTGCGATCATATACTGCCCAACGAATCCGGACGGGCACGGAATGCGAGCACGTCGGTCGCGTCGTCCGGCGCCGCGCGGGTGCGGTGATCGGCGCGCCGGCTTTCTGGGGAGATGGCGTCCGCGTGGGTCGCACGATTGGAATCGCGGTCGTCATCCTGCTGGCGGTTCGCCCGGTGGGGGCCCAGTCCCCGGCGGGCGCCGCGGCCCTGCCCCCCGCGGCGCCCTCGTTCGCGGCCGTC
This sequence comes from Vicinamibacterales bacterium, assembly GCA_965206705.1. Lineage (GTDB taxonomy): Bacteria > Acidobacteriota > Vicinamibacteria > Vicinamibacterales > UBA8438 > JAJEEA01. The sequence goes on from CBDBKJ010000006.1 coordinate 2,868,150, forward strand.
GCCAGCGAAGAGGCGCCCCGCCTGGACGGCGTTGTCCTGGGCGACCCGGTCTGGGAGGCCGCGGCCCCCGCCAGCGGGTTCCGGCAGACCCAGCCCGACGAAGGGGCGCCGGCCTCGGAGCGCACCGAGGTCCGCGTCGTCTTCACGGAGAGCACGCTGTACATCGGCGTGATCTGCTACGACCGCAACGCCGGGTCGATCACGATTGCGGACAGCCGGCGCGACGCGTCGCTCGACGACGGCGACAGCGTCCAGATCATCCTCGACACCTTTCTCGACCAGCAGAGCGGTTTCGTCTTCGGGACCAGCCCGGCGGGGCAGGAGTACGACGGGCAGGTGGTGAACGCCGGGGAGGGCCGCCTGGGGCGCAGCACCACCACGTCGAGCGGTTCCGGCGCCGGTTTCAACGGCAACTGGGACGGCGTGTGGGAGGTGCGCACGGCGCTGTCGGACGTCGGCTGGAGCGCCGAGTTCGCCATTCCGTTCCGGACCCTGAGCTATCCGGCCCGCGAGGTCCAGACCTGGGGCGTGAACGTCCAGCGGAACATCCGCCGCCGCAACGAGATCGTCTACTGGGCGCCGTTGCCCCGCCAGTACAATCTGCTCCGGCTGTCGCTGGCGGGACAACTGCACGGGATCGAGGCGCCGGCGGCGGGGCGTGGTCTCAAGATCGTCCCGTATTTCGCGGGGGACCTCGCGCACAGCGACGAGCGCCGCCGAACCACGGCGCTGGGCGACGCCGGCGTCGATCTGAAGTACGCCATCACCCCCGCGCTGACGCTCGACCTGACCTACAACACCGACTTCGCGCAGGTCGAGGTGGACCAGCAACAGATCAACCTCGATCGCTTCAACCTGTTCTTTCCCGAGAAACGGCCGTTCTTTCTCGAGAACGCCGGGGTGTTCTCGGTGAGCAGCGTCCGGCAGGTGGCCGGCGGCAACCCGGGCCAGACGGAGCTGTTCTTCAGCCGCCGTATCGGTATCGACGAGAACGGGCGGGAGATCCCGATTCTCGGGGGCGCCCGTCTCTCCGGCAAGCTCTCCGATACGGTGTCGGTCGGCGTGCTCAACATGCAGACCGAACCGGTGGGTGGCGCGCCTGCGAACAACTTCACGGTGGCGCGGGCGTATCGCGACCTGCCGAACAGCTCGCAGATCGGGGCGATCTTCGTGAACCGGCAGGGGACGGGCGCGTTGGCCGGGAGCGGCGACTACAACCGCACCTACGGGCTGGATGGACGGGCGGGGATTGGACAGAACGGGCAGATCGCCGGGTTCGCCGCGGTCACCGACACACCCGGGCTCGCGGGGGACGACCATGCCTACAACGTGGCCTGGGACCACAACTCGGAGCGGTGGCGCTTCACGCTGGGCTATGTCGAGGTGGCCGACAACTTCAACCCGGAGGTCGGGTTCCTGCGGCGGGAGCACGGCTTCCGCAACCTCGACTCCGGCTTCTCGTTCATCACCCGGCCGGGAGGCATCTCATGGCTGCAGCAGGTGCGGCCGCACGCCACCTTCAACCGGTTCTGGAACTTCGACGGGTTCCAGGAGACCTCGTTCCTGCACATCGACAACGATCTGGAGTTCGCCGACAGCTCGCTTGTCAAGACCGCCTGGAACGTCACGGGCGAGGGAGTGATCGACGCGTTCGAGATCTCGAAGGGCGTCGTCGTGCCGGCCGGCGTCTACAACCACCACGAGGCGCAGCTCTCCTACGAGTCGAACCGTGGCGCGCCCGTCAGCGTCGGCGTGCGCGCCCGGATCGGGGGCTTCTTCGGAGGCCGCCGCGCCACGGTGGGACCGACTCTCAGCGTGCGCACCGGCGACCGGTTGAACGCGTCGCTGCAGTGGAGCCGGAACGACGTCGACCTGCCGGTCGGCCACTTCATCGCCAACCTGACGAGTGTGCGGCTCGCCTACAACTTTTCGCCCCGCCGCTTCGTGCAGGCGCTCGTGCAGTACAACGATGCCGCCGACCTCTGGTCGGCCAACCTGCGGGTGGGGTTGCTGGGGCAGGCCAACACCGGGCTCTTCATCGTCTACAACGACACCCGCGGCCTGCACGACACGATACCCTCCGGCGGCGGACGCAGCCTGATCCTGAAGTTCAGCCGATTGTTCGACCTCGTCAACTGAACCGGTGTGGTCTCCCCGTCGACGATATTCGAACTCGAACGGCACCGGCGACGTCCGTCAGCGTGACCAATTCTCCATCTGCAATCCCGGTACTCTGGAGAAGTGCCTCTGGTTGTTGGTGATCAACACACGGCCGAGGCTCAGTGCGTGTGCGGCAATCATGGTGTCGTTGCCGCCGATAGAGTGTCCGGTTGCGAGCAGCCGGGCTTTGAGTTTCGCGAATTCGTCCGCAGCCGCTCTGTCCCAGGCGAGGACGCCGTTCAACCGGTCGCAGAACGCGGTGATAGCGTGATGGTATCGTTCCGCGGCCTGGGACCGCTCTGCGCCAAATCTCAACTCGGCATACGTCACGGCCGAAATGCACAGGTCGGCGCCGGAGCCGGCCTTGTCCTGCATGATGGCGAGCAAGTGGGGGTTACGCGCCCGAATGACATAGCTGCAAATGTCGGTGTCCAGCAGGTAGAGCATCACAATACGACGCGATCATCATCGTCCATCAACCTGGGCCGCTCGGCCATGAAATCGTCGCCCACGGCAGGCGCTTCGTCGGCATAGGATTCCCACGTCTTGCGGGCCGGCACGATGATCAGCGCGTCGCCCTCTTTGCGAATCAGCACCTCTTTCACGCCCTGGAAGTGATACGCCTTCGGGATCCGGACCGCCTGACTGCGACCGTTGATGAAGAGCTTGGCGCTTGTCTCCATGGCGAGTTCTCCTGTGAATGACGTTCCCCGGCAAGGCGCGCACCCAGCATATCACAAGCATATCTCAAATTCACGTGGATCTGCACCCAGCGCGGGATCGAATGCCCGGGGCGTTCACGTCGGCGCCGGGGACCAGCAGGTTCGTGACGACCTCCGGGTCCATCGGGGGCGCCCCGCCGCAGGGGTGATCGGGCCGCTCAACCGCGATAGCGGCGCGACCCGCCGTCGCGGTGCCAGAGTCGCAGCATGAGGCGCTTGCGCTCCGGATCGTCGACGTAGGCGGTACGCCCATGGCCGCACCAGAGGTTGTTCACGAACTGCAGCTCGCCCGGCCGAAGGGTGAATTCGCAGCACAGATCCGGGTCTTGCACCACCTGGGTCATCATTTCGAACGCGGCCCGCGTTTCCTCGTCCATTTCGACCCCCGCCGTCTCGTATCCGGCCGGGATGGTGAAGTGCGTATATCGGCAGCGAAGGTCGGGCCGCAGCTCGAAGACGGGGAAGAACACGGTCTGCGATTCGTCCGGCCAGAAATCACCCTGCCGGTCCTGATAGAAGGGGCGATAGAGGCGTTCGAGCAACCGCGGGTGCTCTGCGAGAAGGGTGTTGTGGACGGAACAGAAGCTGACGAATCGGCTCGCCCCGCCTTCCCGGGCGGTGGCAAGGCAGAGCAGGCTCACATGGTCAGGCGGTGCATGATTGAAAGAGTTGTCGACGTGCGGGGGCTGTGCGACGTTGGTGCGAAACCCGCGTACCCCGATCCGCTTCTTCACGCCGGTGTCGGTCACTTCCAACAGGATCTGACCATCGCGGGTCTGGACGACGGGACGGCCGACCATCGCTGCGAGCAGCCAGAACACGGCCTCGATCTGCGGGCGGCCGGACAGCTCCTCGATCGGGATCCGGTCGACCACGGCCACGCCGGAGCCTTCATCCAGGCGCCCGCGCACCTCGGCCAGCAAGTCGCGGCACGCGTCGAGGCGGTAGTCCGAGGGTTCGAGCAGGCAGGTCGGTACGGGGTCGCGCTCGAGCACGCGCGCGAGTTGCTCGATCTCACCGAGGCAACTCGAGGGAACCGCGATTCTCCAATCGCTCTCTCGAATCGTGCGGCGGGTCCAGGCCCGCGGGCCGGTAATCGGCTCGCGAATCATGGGCAGCGCCGGATCTCGGGCGTCGCCGGGCGCTCGTGCTGCGTCATCCACGGCGTCGATTCGGTCCCGACCGCGATCAGCGGGTGCGGGAATGCCCCCGAAAGAACGACACGATCCGCTCGCTGGTCCCTCGCGGGTAGACGTGGGCGCCGGCATGGATCCAGGTCATGACCGGCGCGGCCATACCGGCTCCGTACACGGTGCAGCCGGCTCCACAGGGTGTCGTCGCCTTGACGCCGTTCACCTCGATGGCGACCGCGATCGCGGCTTCCTGATCGGAAAAGCGGACCACCTGATCGCGCTCCCCGGCCACATGAAAGACGGGCCGGGACTGCCTGGGCCGGACCGAGGGACGGAGGCGGGCGGCCACCGGGGCGTACGCCGCGAACACGCCCGGACGCTCCGCCCAGAGGAGGTAGGTGAACATCCCGCCGTTCGAGTAGCCGGTCGCGTAGATGCGATCGTCGTCGACGTCATAGGTCTCGCGCAGCGACTCGAGGGCCACGTCGACGAGCCCGAGGTCGCGGTCGCCGCCGCCACGCTCCACCTGCCAGCCGAGGAGGCCGCCGCGTCTCTCGAGTCCCTGAAAGTACACGACGATCGCGTCGGGCCACGCGACGTGGAGATTCGTGTACTGGAAGTTCTGCATGTTGTCGCCGAACCCATGGAACGACAAGACCAGCGGAGCTCCTTCTTCTCCCGATGACGCCGGAACGTAGACGATGGCTTCGCGCGTCTCGCCGTCGACCTGCCATCTCATGACCTGCGCTGCTGCGTCCCGGACGCCAAGAATCAGCAACAGGCCGGCCAGAGCCACGTGCGTCAGACGCATTCTCATCCATACCTCCACGTTGGCTGACGACGACATCCGCCGCCAAGACCTGGCGCGACTACTTGAGCGCCGAGTAGTCGGATGCGCTCATCATGAAGGCCTCGATGTCGAGCGGCACGTCGTACTTCGCTCTGAGCGTGGTCCAGTCCGGGTCCTCGCGGAAGGAGGCGAAGACCTCGTCCCGGTGGGCGCGGTCGCGATAGGCCAGCATCCACACCAGGGTGTTCGGATTGTCGAGCCGCTGCCAGACCGCGATGATCTCCGCGCCGTGTTTCTCGAAGAGCGCGACCTCGCCCTCACGGAAGCGTTGATGCAGATTGTCGATGCCACCCTCGCCGTCGCGGGCCGGCTCGGCGGTGTACATGCGCAACTCGAAGCAGCGCGAGTCGCCCGCGACGTTGCCCGACAGCTCGGAGGACAGGTGCCCGGCCGGGCCGCAGGGCGGCGGCGGAGCGTTCTGGGCAAGCGCGATGCCACTGAAACTGAAGCCGATGATGAGGGCGAGGGCGATCTTTCGCATGCTTTGATTCCTTCCTATGGGTTGCCGGTTTTCGCGTCGTCGATCTCAGTCGGTCACATCGTACGCGCCGCGAAGCGCTGGTGGCGGGTCGGGCTCCGGTGAGCGCTCGCGGCTCAGCGCCCGCGCCGCGCCTCACGGCTCGGCCGGCTGCAGCGTCAGGCGGTGCGCGGCGTGCTCGTCCACCGCGCCGCGCGTGTAGAGCAGCGGGAAGTACTCGCCGTTGCCGAGGTTCTCGGCGAGGTTGCCGTAGTAGGGGCTGCCGGGCTGGGCCGACTGTCCCGGGGCGTTGCTGGCCACCGACCGATCCGGATCGGCGAGGTCGATGATGCGGCGGAAGTTGGCGCCGGTGGCGTTGACGGCGCCGAAGCCGCCGGGGCGCTCGACCGCGGGCAGGTCGAACTCGGGGGCGAGCATGTGGGGCAGGGCGCTGGCGTGGACCCGGCCGTGCCGCCACTCGGGCCGGTCGGGGCCGAGCTCGGCCGTGAGCCGCTCGATCGCCGCCGTCAGGCCCTGCTCGATCAGCGCCTGCCGCTCGGCCGGCGGCGTCTCCGGGTCCCGGGCTCCCGCGTCCACCTCCGCGTTCCAGCGGACGTAGAGCGCGCCGGCGGTGCTCTCGCGCGAGACCGTGGCGTCCCACTCGGCGATCAGCCCGCGCGCCCACTCGACGTCGGGGTCGTCGGACGTCCAGCCCTGGAAGGCGGGGACGTCCCGCTCGGCCGCGAGGAGGCGCGCGTCGTGCTGAATCCGCTGGTGGTCGTCGACCGAGAGCGTCTCGCCGGCGCCGAGGATCTGGTGCAGGCGGGCGATGCGGGCGGTCTCGACCCCCCGCGACGAGTGGTAGAAGACGGGACGGCCCTGATAGCCCGGCGGATGCACGTTGTTGTTGGCGGTGGCGATGTAGCCGCGCTCGGGGTTGAACTCGCGCGGCAGGTCATCGCGGAACCCGCGCCACTCGTAGTCGCCGTTGCCGGGCACCGGCAGCCGCCCGTTCCAACCGTCGCGGTCCGGCGTGAGCCCTGTCACCTGCAGGGCGATGTTGCCGTCGGCGTCGCCGCAGATGAGGCTGTGCGTCGGCACCAGCCAGTGCATCGCGCGGTCGAAGAAGTCGGCGCAGCTCTCCGCCTGGGCGAGCTGGAAGCTGCCCTTGTAGGCGGCGGTGCCCGGCTCCTGCACCACCGACCGCACCGCGTAGGCGACGCGGTGCTCGAGGTCCTCGTGGAAGACGGGGCCGTGCCGGCTGAACTTGAGCACGATCGGCTCGGGGTCCCCGCCCTTCACGGGAATCTCCTCCTCGATGAGCCGCAGCGGCTCCCAGCCGTCCTGCCACCGCACCATGTCGGGCTCGTCGGGATGCAGCTCCTCGACGTAGACGTCGACCATGTCGGTGCCGGCGAAGGTGAAGCCCCACGCCATGCGCGCGTTGCTGCCGGCGTCGACCCCCGCGAACGGCGGCTCGCCGCCCCCGATGACGTTCCAGCCGGGCGCGTGCAGGTGCACGAAATAGCGCAGGGCGGGCATCTCGATGCGCCGGTGGGGGTCGTTGGCGAGAATCGGGACCCCGGTCGGCGACCGCGAGCCGGTCAGCACCCAGTTGTTGCTGCCCTCGGTCGCGACGACGCCCGGCAGGACCCGCGACGCCCGCAGCTCCGGCGGGCTGACGAGGTCGCGGTACGGCTCGACGATCTCCAGGGCGGGCAGGCGCCCCGCCACGAACGGATCGCCGTCGCCGGCCCGCATCGCGTCGAGGACGTCCTCGGTGATGATCGAGACGTCGAGGCCGTCGGGCACCACGAGGTCGTCCCAGGGGTCGGGGGCGGCGCGCCGGTTCGCCTCGTCGACTCCGTAGCGGGCGACGTTCAGCGCGAGCTGCATCTCGTGGAGGGCGTGCCCCCGCACGCTCGGCACCCCCAGCGCGGCCCAGCGCAGCACCGCGGTTTCCGCCGTCCACGGCCCGGGCACGACGCCAGTGAGCTGGAACTCCACCGGGAGGTTGTCGCGGTTCTGGTCGATGTACGCGTTCACGCCGTTGGCGTGGGCGGTGAACAGGCGGTGGGCGTCGGGGTGGTAGCTGGTCCACTCGGTCTCGTCGAACGGTCCCCGGAACATCATCAGCCGGGTGCGCCGGTCGTAGTCGAGGGCCTCGGGCCCGAAGACCTCGGCGAGCCGGCCCTCGTGCCAGCGGCGCCACATCTCCATCTGCCACAGCCGGTCCTGGGCCATGACGTAGCCCTGCGCGAAGAACAGGTCGTCGTCGTTCTCGGCGTAGATGTGCGGCACGCCCCATTCGTCCCGAATCACCTCGACCGGCGCCTTCAGCCCCGGCACCGCCAGCTCACCCTCGATGGTGGCGAGCGATCGGTGGGCCAGCGCTTCGAGCGATGGGGGCGGCTCTCCCTGTCCGGCGTAGCCGGCCGTCGACGCCGCGAGCACCAGGATCGCCGCCCGCGAAACGGGTCCGAGCGCGGAAAAGAAGCTTGTGACAGAGGTTCGCATCACCGTTCTCCCTCGATTGCCGTGCATCTCCGGTTCGACGCCTGCGTCACCGGTCCTTGCACGAGGATTATCTGCCCGCGGATGATCAGAACAGGCTTCGGACCATGCGCAGCCCGATCAGCAGGACCATCGGCGAAAAGTCCATCCCGCCCATCGGCGGCAGGGCTCGCCGGATGGGATCGAGCACCGGCTCGGTCACCCCGTGCACGAAGCGGGCGATCGGGTGCCCGGGGGGCAGCTGCATCCACGAGATGACCACCGCGACCAGCACGATGATGGAGTAGAGGTCGAGAAGCTGAGTCAGCATGGCTCACCCTTCATCGGACATGCGAACGGTCTCGTAGGTGGGGACGCCGCGCTCGTCGAACCAGCGGAACGCGGCGGCCGGCGTCTCGCCCGGGGTGACCGTGACTTCCAGAAAGCCCCCGGTGGGTTCCGGTGACGAGAACGGTTGCACGATCAGGCCGTCGGGATCGTTCGACCCCGGGTCGCCCGGCGCCCGCCCGAGACGCGCGTTGGCGTCGACGAGGGCGCCGGTCGAGAACTCCTCGAATCCCCGCGGATGGATCGAGTGGTACTGCCAGTGCCGGTCTCCGCTGACGATGTAGAAGTGGTTGTCGAGAAAGTCGTTCTCTTCCAGCCAGTCGAAGAACCGATCGCGCTCGTATTGGAACCCCATGGGGTTCGAGTGGTTGTCGCGCTTGAAGGGGTCGTGCCCCTCGGCCTGACGTCCGGCCTGGTCGGCGTCGTCGGGGCCGATCATCGGCGTCGGCGAGATCAGGATCTTGAAGGTCGCGTCGCTCGCGAGCAGGGTCTCCTTCAGCCATGCCAGCTGCTCGACCCCCCACAGGGTCTTGTCGGGCCCCGGCTCGGCCATGTTCGGACTGCGGTGGTCGCGCCCCTCGGTCAGCCAGATCTGCACGTCGCGCGAGACGCGGTGGGTCCGGTAGGTCCGCGGGTCGGGGTCGTTCGGGTCGACGACCGGCACCTGCTCGAGGAACGTGGCGGCGCCCAGCGCCGGCGAGGGGTCGGGCTCGAGGTCGATGGTGTTGTCGCAGTCGTTGTAGCGGTAGTCGTGGTCGTCCTTCTCCCAGTAGGTGGCGACCGACGAGAACAGGTCGATGAACCGCGGCTGCACGAACTGCTGGTGCCACTTCCTGCGCAGGAACGACTGGGACCGCTCGAACTCGCTGAACGGGGCGTCGTAGTAGACGTTGTCGCCGGTGCCGACGAAGAACGCGGGTTCCCGGGCGAGGATGGCCGCGAGCCCCGGGTAGCCCAGCGGCCGGTCTTCGGGCGAGCCGGCGCGCGGGCCGTTCCCGTGGAAGAGGGCGTAGTTCATGCCGGTGACCACCACGAAGCTCACCTCCTCGGCCGCATCCGCGCCGGGCAGGGTGCGGAACGAGCGGGTCGGGCCTCGGCGGGTGTTCTCGGGGGTGGGGCCGTACTCGAGCCGGTAGAAGTAGCGGGTGCCCGCGCTCAGCCCGTCGACGGCGGTCTTCACGATGTAGTCCCCCTCGGGCGCGGCGTCGAGCCACGCCGTCGTCGTCGGGTCGGTGAAGTCGTCCGCCAGGGCCAACTCGAAACGCGCCGTCCCCGGCGCCCCCGCCACGTCGCCGTCCACCAGGCCGTCCAGCGTCGTCAGCCGCGACTGCAGGATGACGCTGTCCGCGGTCACCTCGCCGGCCATCTCTCCCTGGCCGTTGGTGATGGTGATGGGGTCGGGCCCGGGACCGCCGCAACCGGCCAGCAGCCCCAGAGCGGTCAGTAGCGCTAACGTCTTCGCCATCGTCGTTCTCCCCCGGGCCGCCGCCGGAGCCGCGTCCGGTGTGCGCCGGCCATCCCGTTCCCGCGCTGGCGCGACCTTGCGGTCGCGTTGGAAGTTTCGCGGGCGCGGAACTTCTACGCCGCAGGCTCCTCGCCGCATCTCAGACCAGCATCCTACACGCACCGGGCGACGGATGCCATGCGAGGCCGACTCGGCGGCGGGAGGGCGGGAAACGGCGGCCCGCGCGAGAGGCCCGACACCGCCCCCGGACGCTGACGGGAATCGCCTTGCCGCGTGTCGGGCGCGCATGGTCGCAGAACGTCGATCACTGTCCTTGCCGGCGCAGGGGGAACGGCAACCCGTCGATGCGGTAGCCGAGATGCCAGGCGATGTAATCGTGGCTGAAGTCCTTGCCCCGGCTCATGAACCGGAAGCTGACGTCGGTGAACCAGCGCTCGGCGAACCGCAGGATGGTCCCGACCCGATAGTACGGGGCCGGCCGCTCGTCGGACCGCGTGCGGGCGAGGTGCGTCCCGAAGTGCAGGTAGATGGAGATCGGCCCGGCGATCTGCTCGTACCCGGTGTAGAGGCCGACGCTGCTGCCGCCGCCGAGATCGGTGTCGGGCTCCCGCGCCGTGCCGTGCGGTCGGGCGGTCTCCACGGATCCTTCCAGGCCGCCGCCGACCTGGCCGATGCGATAGAACCGGCGCCAGACCGATCCCTTGATCGCGGCGATCCGGATGGACCCGCGGGGGCCGAACCGGTCCTCGCGCCAGAAGAACCCGACTCCCCGCACTGCGAGCCCGCCGTCGAGACGCGTCTCCCAGCGGTCGACGAACGGCGGCCGCGGCCCCCGCTCTCGGGGCGGTCCGCGCACGCCCAGGCTGTGCTGGATGGCGACGCGGGGGGCGGTCACCGTCAGCCCCCGGTTCGGACTGCCGACGCCGCCGTTCGAGAAGTGGTTCAGTGAGAACCCCGCGAGGAGGTCGAGGCGGTCGGTGAGGCGCCGCCGGCCCAGGAAGCCCAGGTCGATGTAGCTGGTGAGCCCGGTGGTCGGATGCCGCTCGAACGGGAAGTCCTCGAACCCCGGGGGGTTCCAGCCGCTCGTCACCCCCATCCCGACGCTTGCGAGGACGTCGACGGTGGCGATGGGCGGCACAATGGGGGTCTGTATGAACCCGTACACCGACACCGGCCGCCCCCGGTCCGTCGGCCTGCCGCCGAAGTCCCCGAACTGGACGCCCACGCCGTACGACGGAAAGCGGTAGGTATGGTGCCACTCCGCCGACCCGTCCGTGCGCCTCACGAGCTCCGCGCGATAGGTGCGGAAGGAGTTGCGCGGCAGGGAATGGGTCGTTCCGATGACGCCGGCCTGAAGGTCGAAACGCAGGGACCAGTCCTCAGGCTTCTCGGGCCGGAGCTTGCGCCGCACGGCGCGGAAAGCCTTCGGCAGGAACCAGTCCGCGTCGGCCTCCGGGACGAATTCCTGGATCGTCGCGGGATCCCCGGCGCCGTCGTCGTCCGCGTCGGTCTCCGCGCTGGATTCCTGGATCGTTGCGGGATCCCCGGCGCCGTCGTCGTCCGGCGGCTGGGCCGCCGCCCCGGTCGCGAGCACCGGGCACAGCAGTAGCCCGACGAGTGTCAGGAGACGGTCGCGCACGCCACCAGCCCGAAAGTTCGCTGCCCGCCGGTCCTACTCACCCGATTCACCAGACCTCGGCGCCGCCCTACGACGACGGCTCCTCCGGCAACGTCAGTGCGATCAGCTCCGAACTGGTGCCCCCGCTGCCGACCGCCACCACGAGATACTGCCGCCCCTCGTGGCGGTAGGTCACGGGGTTGCCGCCGGGCGGCGCCGGCAGGTCGACCGAGCCGAGGTGCTCGCCGGTTGCCTTGTCGTAGGCGCTGATGGTCCGCGAGCTGGCCGCCAGGTCCGCGTAGCCGCGGCCGCCGTGGTTCATGATGAGGAGCGACGGAGTCACCAGCGGGCCCGAGCTGGTGCTGCCACCGCCTCCGAGCGGCGGCAGGTTCAGATGCTGGAGGGCGGGATGGTTGCGCGGGCCGTCCCCGTGGGGCTGCATCCAGGCCCGGTCGCCGGTGGACAGGTCGAGCGCGGTCACCCGCTTGTAGGGCGGCTTGAACAGCGGCAGCCCCTGCGGCCCCGGCAGCCCGACCCCCCACGGGTCGGTGAAATAGCCCACCGTCGCCGGCGCGTCGTACTCGACCACCTCGACGACGATCAGGGTGCTCGACGACGACACGAAGAGCCGGCCGGTCTCGACGTCGACGCCCGCACCCTGCCAGTTCGCGCCCCCGCCGGCGCCCGGCACCTGAATGAACGGGGTCTCCGCGCCGCGCAGCACCGGGGGCGAGAAGATCGGCCCGAACCGCGCGCGGGTGCTCACCAGCTCGAGAGCCTCGGCCTTCAGCTCGGGGGTGAAGTCGATGACGTCGTCGATGCTGATGCCCTGCCGATCGAACGGCGGCGGCTTCGTGGGGAACGGCTGGGTCGGGGAGTACCACTCGCCCGGCACGCTGCCCTGGGGCACGGGGCGCTCCTCGATGGGCCAGATCGGTTCGCCCGTCACCCGATCGAAGACATAGGTGAACGCCTGCTTGCTGACCTGGGCCAGCGCCTTGACCTCGCGGCCGTCGACGGTGATGTCGAGCAGGTTGGGTCCGGTCGGGAAGTCCCAGTCCCACAGCCCGTGGTGGACCGCCTGGAAGTGCCACTCGCGCCGGCCCGTCTCGATGTCGACGGCCACGATGCTCTCGGCGAACAGGTTGTTCCCCCGACGCATGCCGCCGTACCAGTCGTTCGACGGGGTGCCGGTGGGCAGATAGACGAGGCCGAGCTCTTCGTCCACCGCCATGTACGACCAGACGTTGCTGTGCCCGCTGTAGCGCCACGACTCGTTCTGCCACGAGTCGGCTCCGAACTCGTCGCCCTGCGGGATGGTGTGGAAGATCCACTTCATCTCGCCGGTGCGGGCATCGTAGGCCCGCACGTCGCCCGGCGACGCCTCGCGCTCCGTGATGTAGGTGTCCTGGATGATGCTGCCGGTGATGACGGTGTCTCCCGCCACCGCGACCGGCGACGAGTAGGTCATGCGCGACGCGTCGATCTCCCGCGAGTAGCCCTGGGTCAGGTCGACGTAGCCGTTCTCGCCGAAGCCCGGGTAGAGGGCGCCGGTGCGGGCGTCGAGCGCGACCAGCTTCAGATCGTGGTTGGTCATGAAGATGCGCGCGTCGTCGCTCTCGCGGTCCTTCCAGTACGAGAGGCCCCGATGGTGCCACCCCATGTTGGGGGGGCGGTCCATGTCGTCGTAGATCCGGGGATCGTAGGTCCAGACCGTCTCGCCGGTGCCGGCGTCGAGGGCCGCCGCCTGCCCGAGGGCGGTGCTGACGTAGACCAGCCCGCCGGCCATCAGCGGCGACGACTTGAACGCGGCGGGGCGGATGCGGTCGTGCTCCTCGACGACGGCGCGGGACAGCGACGTCCAGCGCCAGGCGATCTCGAGGTCGGTGAAGTTGTCCGCGGTGATGTCATCGAGCGGCGAGTACTTGGTGTTGGCGGCGTCCCGGCCGAAGTGGTGCCACTCGCCGTCGGGCACCCTCGACTGGGCGTCGACGGGCGCGGGGGCGAGCGTGACCGCGGCGGCCAGCGCCGCGCACGGGACGAGAAGCCGAAGCCGGGTGCGGGTGTCCATCGAGCCTTCTCCTCTTTGCCGAATCCTCGCCTTGCCGCTTCCGCCCGATGCCGCTTCCGCCCGATCCACCCTGGGGAACCCTCGGACCACCCTTGGGGAACTCCGGGCCGTTGCCTGCCGCGCCGATCCTGGTTCGCCAATCGTCGCCGAACGCGACCGCAAGGTCGCGCTGCGGCCTCCGCCTGGCGCCCAACCAACCCTCCAGGAGTCCGCGCCGTTCTACGGCGCAGACTCCTGCTCGGGTCCGCGCAGGTCGAAGAGCGGCTCGGCCATCGTCATGCCCGCCCGGTGCGCCTCGGCCGCGGCGACCACCGCGGCGAGCGCGTCGGGGCGCTCGGCCGCGATGTCGTAACGTTCGCCCACGTCCGCCCCGAGGTCGAAGAGCAGGGGCGGGTCGTGGTCCGTCCGCTCGGGCGGTAGGCCGTAGCGCCCCGCGGTCGTGAAGTGCGCCTTGTAGCGGCCCAGCCGGAAGGCGAACAGCTCGCCCATGCGGTAGTAGGCCATGGTGTCGCGCGGCTCCGGTCCGGTCCCGAACAGCACCGGGCCGAGATTGACGCCGTCGATCGGCCGGTCGTCGGGCACCGCGCCGCCGCCCAGGACGACGGCGGTGGTGAAGAGATCCATCGCCGAGCCGATGGCCTGGGTCACACCCGGCGCGATCGTTCCGGGCCACCGGAACACGCCCGGCACCCGCATGCCGCCCTCGAAGGTCGTTCCCTTGCCGTGCCGGAGGGGGCCGGCCGAGCCGCCGTGGGTCTCGTAGCTGATCCAGGGGCCGTTGTCGCTCGTGAACACCACCAGGGTCCGCTCCGCGAGGTCGAGGCGATCGAGGGTTTCGAGCACCTGCCCGACCGCCCAGTCGATCTCCTCGATGACGTCGCCGTAGACGCCGGCGCTGCTCCGGTCCCGGAAGCCCTCCGACCGGAACAGCGGCATGTGGGGCATCGTGTGAGGCAGGTACAGGAAAAGGGGTTCGTCCCGGTGCGCCTCGATGAACGACACCGCCTGCTCGGCGTACCGCCGGGTGACGGTGCGCTGGTCGGCGGGGCGCTCGACCACCGTCTCGTCCCGCATGAGGGGAACCTGCCAGTAGTCGGTCCGCGGGTCGAACATCGCGGCCCGGCGCTCCGGGCCCGCCGGCACCTGCCAGTCCATGTCGTTCGAGTAGGGGATGCCGAACCACGAGTCGAACCCGTGCCGGGTCGGCAGGTACTCGGGCCGATGGCCGAGATGCCACTTGCCGACGATGCCGGTGGCGTAGCCCGCGTCCCGCAGCGCCTCCGCCAGGGTGACCTCCCCGGCCGGCAGCCCCGCCCGCGAGTCGGGGAAGAAGACCCCCTGCCGCCGCCCGAACATCCCGCTCCGCAGGTGGATGCGCCCCGTCAGCAGGGCCGCCCGGCTCGGGGAGCACACCGGGGCCTGGCTGTAGAAGCTCGTCCACCGCTGCCCCTCCGCCGCCATGCGGTCGAGGTGGGGGGTGCGGATGTTCGGGTGGCCATAGGACCCCAGGTCGCCCCAGCCGAGGTCGTCGGCGGTGATGATGATGACGTTGGGCGGCCGGTCCCCGCCCGGCTGGCCGGCGGTCTCGCCGGCGAGGGGGGCGGCGCCGCGGCTCGACGCCGCCAGCAGGGCGAGACCGCAGACCACGGCCAGCGAGGTTCTCCGGCGGTTCGGGGCGGCATTCCTGCTTTCGGACATCGGCGCATTATAGTACGGCATCCCGCGCGCCCCGCGGCAAGGCCGCGCGGATCCGAGCGGCGCGATGGCGAGGGTCCTGACATGACGATGCTGACGAGACGGGAATGGAACAAGCTGATGGCGGCGGGCCTGCTGGCCGGGGCGGCCGGCCGGGCGCCGCGGGCGCGAGCCGGGCAGGCGGAACCCGGCGGCGAGTCGCGCATCCGGGGCGTGCTGATCGGGGTGCAGAGCTACAGCTTCCGCGACCGCGACCTGCAGGGCCTCATCGACGGCATGCGCGCCATCGGCATCACGAGCTGCGAGCTGTGGCAGGGGCACGTCGAGCCGCGCGAGCTGGGCGGCCGCGACGCCCGGGAAGACATGCGGCGCTGGCGGCTGACGGTCTCCCTCGACCACTTCCGGTCCATTCGGGAGCGCTTCGAGCAGGCCGGCCTGACCCTGAACTCGTACAACATCAGCTTCCAGGACCACTACTCGGACGACGAGATCGACCGCGGGTTCGAGATGGCGGCGGCCCTCGGCGTGCCCGCGATCACCGCGTCGGCCCACGTGAACAGCGTGCCCCGCATCGCCCGCATGGCCGGCGTCCACGGCATCCCCGTGGCCATGCACAACCACTCGCGGGTGGATGCGAACGAGTTCAGCAGCCCGGCCCAGTTCGCGGCGGCGGTGGCCCAGGGCGACGGCCGATCGATCGCCGTCAACCTCGACATCGGGCATTTCGTGGCCGCGAATCACGACCCCGTCGCCTGGCTGCGCGACCACCACGAGCAGGTCACGACCCTCCATCTCAAGGACCGCCGCCGCGACGAGGGCCCGAACGTGCCGTGGGGCGAGGGCGACGCCCCCATCGCCGAGGTGCTCCACATGGTGCGCGACGCGGAGTGGGACATCCCCTGCAACATCGAGTACGAGTACCGCGGCGGCGACACCGTCGAGGAGGTGCGCCGCTGCTTCGAGTACTGCCGGGGCGCGCTGGAGTCGTGAGAACGAGCGTGAGGACGTTCGACCGCCGGACGGCGACGAGAGCGGCTCGCCGACGCCGCAGCCCATGAGAGCGCCGACGGCCGCACGGGAAGCCGGCTCTCTGCCGGTCGGGCCCTGGCGGCTCGCAGGCGGCTCTCGGCCCCGGCCTGCCGCTGGCGCGGGGCGCAGTCGAGCCCGCGTCAGGCCGGCGGCGGCCTGGATGTGGAACACGTCCCCATGACTTCACAGACCCGCGCGAAGCTCTCGGCGATGATGTTCCTGCAGTTCTTCGTGTGGGGCGCGTGGTCGGTGCCCCTCGGGACCTATCTGGGCGAGGCGCTGCAGTTCCCGGGGCAACAGATCGGGCTGGTGTTCGGGACGACGGCGGTCGCCGCGATGATCTCGCCGTTCTTCGTGGGGATGGTGGCCGACCGCTACTTCGCGACCGAGAAGCTGCTGGCGGGGCTGCACGTCGCGGGCGGGGCGGTGCTGTTAGCGGCGTCGACGCAGACCGCGTTCCCCGCCTTCTACGGGGTGCTGCTGCTCTACGCGCTCTGCTACATGCCGACCCTGGCCCTGACCAACTCGCTGTCGTTCCGGCAGATGACCGAGCCGGCCCGTGAGTTCCCGCCGATCCGGGTGCTGGGCACCATCGGCTGGATCGTCGCCGGCCTCGTGGTCGGGTTCCTGCGGCTGGAGGACACGGCGCGGCCGATGCAGATCGCGGCGGCCGCCTCGGTCGTCCTGGGGCTCTACTGCCTGCTGCTGCCGCATACGCCGCCGAAGCGGGCGGCGGCCCGGGTCACGGCGCGGGACGTCCTCGGGCTCGACGCCCTGCGCCTGCTGCGCGAGCCGACGTTCGCGGTGTTCGTGGTCGGCTCGATGCTCTTGTGCGTCCCGCTGCAGTTCTACTACGCGTTCGCCAACCCCTTCCTGAACGAGATCGGCGTCGTGAACGCGGCCGGCAAGATGACCCTCGGGCAGATGTCCGAGATCGGGTTCATGCTGGCGATGCCGTTCTTCTTCCGGCGGCTCGGGGTGAAGGGGATGCTGCTCGTGGGCATGGCCGCGTGGGTCGCCCGCTATCTGCTGTTCGCGTGGGGCGACAACGGCGCGTTGGTCTGGATGCTCTACGGTGGCATCCTCCTGCACGGCATCTGCTACGACTTCTTCTTCGTGACGGGGCAGATCTATGTCGACGAGAAGGCGCCGCCGGACCTGCGGGCGGCGGCCCAGGGCCTCATCGCGTTCGTGACCCTCGGGGTCGGCATGTTCATCGGGTCGTGGCTCTCCGGGCTGGTGGTCGATCTCTACGTGGACGGCGCCGGCCACGCGTGGAACCGCATCTGGGTCGTCCCCGCCGTCTGGGCGGCGGCGGTGCTGGTGCTGTTCGCCCTGTTCTTCCGGGACCGGTCCGGCCGACCCCCGGCGGCGGCGGCTTCCGCGGCGGCTGCGTGACGCGGCGGCGAGGTTCGGGGCTCGCGGGTGCGCCGGGAAGCCCGCGGTGAAGTCGCGCGTTGCACCGGGACCGGCGAGGCGCACGAGGCGTCGCCGATCGAATGCCGCGGGGCGTTTGCCACGGGCTCCCGGGGCGGGCTCGGATGGGTAGCGGTCCGGCGGAAGACGTCGGCGGACCGGAATGACGCCGGTGCCGCGGGCGCGGGGGGATGCGAGGACAGGCAGCGATGCAGGACACGACGCGGATCTTTCCGTTTCTGCGGTACGAGGACGCCCCGGCGGCGTTCGAGTGGCTCCATCGGGCGTTCGGGTTCGAGAAGCACATGCTCGTGCCGGGGCCGCGGGGGACCATCGCGCATGCGCAGCTGCGCTACGGGGCCAGCGTCCTCATGATCGCGACGGCGGAGGACGACTTCATGAACATGAAGAATCCGAAGGCGGTGGGCGGCACGACGCAGGGGATCTACGTGCACGTGGACGACGTCGATGCGCACCACGACCGGGCGAAGGCGGCGGGAGCGGAGATCATCATGGAGCTCGCGGACTCGGAGTACGGCGCGCGCGAGTACGCGGCGCGCGATCTAGAGGGGCATCTGTGGAGCTTCGGCACCTATGGGCCCGAGACGGGCGATTCGGCGAGCGGCGGGCAGGAGGATTCCGGCGCCGGTTCGTCTAACGAGAAAGGAGCGGTTCGTTGACACCGTCCACGATTCTGCGGGACACGTCGTGCGCGTTCATCGGGGCGGGGGCGATGGGCGAGGCCATGATTGGCGGCCTCCTGCGCCACGACCTCGTCGAGCCGGATGCGATTACCGCCTCGGACCTCGACGAGGGCCGGCTGAGCGCGGTGGAGCAGCGGTTCAAGGTACGGACGACCCGTGACAACCGGGCCGCCGTCCGGACCGCGGGCCTCGTGGTGCTGTCGGTCAAGCCGCAGGTGTTGCCGGCGGTCTGCGACGGCCTGCGCGGGGCCCTGCCGCCCAACGCCCTCGTCGTCTCCATCGTGGCGGGGGCCCGCATTGCGTCCATCGCCGGCGGCCTGGGACACGACCCGATCGTGCGGACCATGCCCAACACGCCGGCCCAGGTCGGCGAGGGCATGACCGTGTGGACCGCGACCGAGGCGGTGTCCGCGGCGCAACGCGAGCAGACCGGAGCCCTGCTCGGCGCGCTGGGGAAGCATCTGTACGTGAGCGACGAGAAGTTTCTCGACAAGGCGACCGCGGTGAGCGGCAGCGGCCCCGCCTACGTCTTCCTGTTGATCGAGGCGTTGATCGACGCCGCCGTCCACCTCGGCTGGTCCCGCTCCGATGCCCACGAGATGGTCGTCCAGACGGTGTTCGGCTCGGCCGCCTACGCCCGCCAGTCGGCGCTCCACCCGGCGGAACTGCGGAACCGGGTGACGTCGCCGGGCGGGACCACCGCGGACGCGATCTACGAGTTGGAGAAGGGCGGCTTCCGCACCGTGCTGGCCAAGGCGGTCGAGGCCGCCCATCGGCGCAGCGTGGAGCTGGGGGACGGCTGACGCCGAGGTCCGGCTATTTCTTCTTCCCGACGAGGACGAAGATCATCACGATGTGGAGCAGGAACGCTCCCACGGCGGTCAGCAGGAACAACACGATCGGGTTCATGGGCTAGATCCTCCCGGATCCGGCGAGATGGACGCCGGAAAGCGTAGTGAGACGGACGGACAGGCTCTCGACGCCGGCCGCGAATATGGCCCCCCCGCTACGGTCGAGGACCGGATCGCCCCAGGCACGCGCATTGTAACCGGTTGGGGGCGTGAGCCGGTCAGGAGTTCGCGAAACTGTCGATTCCGCAGACTCCCGGCCCGTCGCTCAGGCATCACCGCTCTCCCGCGCCACCGGGGAGCGGCCGGGGCGTGGTGTCGCCCGGCACGAGGCCGAGTGCCCACTTCATCGCCTCGAGGTACATCGTCTGCACGGCGGGGTCGTCCCAGTTCTCGGTTGCGTGTCCGAGAGTCGAGTAGAAGACCCGGCCGCGCCCGTACGACCTCACCCATGCCACTGGAAAATCGCCGTCCGTCCGGTGGACCTGCGGATGCGTGAGGTCGACTGTCGACGGGTCGAGCCGGGCCAGGACGCGGATGCCTTCACGCGAGAAGTCCTTCGTCTGGTAGTGCTCGTCCCGCACCCGCCACCGTCCGGGCAGATGGCGCATCACCGGGAAGTCCGGGTCCTCGATCAGCACCGTGGCGTCGACCACGCCCCAGGGATGCCCGTCGTAGCGACCGCCGAGCATCTCGCCGAACTCGGGCCACGAAAAGAACGCCGTCGTTGCGGTATGGGTGGCCACGAACCCCTTGCCGTCGTCGCGCACGAACTCCAGCAGATCGGTCTTCTGCCCCGGGGTCAGACCGATCTCGCGCACGCCGAAGAAGAAGATCGCGTCGAAGGCATCCAGGTTGCGGCGGCTGACGCGCTGCCCGGTCAGCGGATTCACCACCGGCTCCTTCGTGACGAGCTGTGAATCGGTCCGTACCACGGTGTCGTACAGGCCCGATTCGCGCCCCAGTCGCTCGATCGTCACGAGCGCCCGCGTCACCGACACGTGCTCGGCGCCGTACCGCATGTCGGCCCAGGCGAGCACCTGCTTGCGCTCCGGGGCTGGCACGGCGCCTCGTCGCTGGCTGGCCACCGGCAACGGAGTGAGGCCCAGGACCACCGCCGCTGCGGCGGCGAACGACGCAACCACACGAACCGTCCGCGGGGGCATGCTCATCGCTCGGCCTCGAGCTCGCGCGCCTCGCGCACCGTCTCGACCAGTGCCCGGAGCGCCGCGGTGTAGGAGCGCCATCCGAGACCCGACACCGTGCCCAGCGCGGCTGACGAGATGATCGAGTCGCGGTGATTCTCGTCTCGCGTCGCCAGGTTCGAGATGTGGACCTCGATGACCGGAAACGGCATCGCGCTGATCGCGTCGAGCAGCGCCACGCTGTAGAAGCTCAGCCCGGCAGGGTTGATGAGCGCGCCGTCGGCGCTCTCCCGTCGATCGTGGGCTGACGAGATGGCAGCGCCCGCGAAACCGCGGGAAGCGTTCCATGAAGCGGTGCAACCCGGCGGTGGAATGACGCACGGACGAGGCGATCTCGAATGCCACGGGATGTTCGGGATGGTCGTAGACGAGATCGACCTCGTGGCGGCCCTCGCGCCAATGGTAGAGCCGGACCTGGGTCTGCCGGGCGAGTGCGTGCAGGTGACCCGCGGCCATGTTCTCGAAGAGCAACCCCATCTCTTCAGCGTCCGTCAGCGGGCCCACTCCCCGCTGGAGCGCTGCGTTTCGAACCGCGCCGTCGACGAAGTAGATCCGCCGCCCGCGCCGCTGCACGGTCCCCTCCCGTCCCGAGTAGTTGGGCAGCGTGAAGACGAGGAAGGCGCGTTCCAGGTAGGACAGGTAGCGGTCGAACGTCGGCTGCGACAGGCCGTCGAGGTGCTGCGGCCTTCAGGTTTACAGCGTGGACGCAGGGACCGCCGCAGGGACCGCCGGCCGCATCTCGGCCAGGCGCGAGTCGATGATCGCGACGGCCTCGCGCATGATGCGGTCCACGAGCTCCCGGCAGGTCGGGACGTCGTGGATCAGCCCCGCCACCATGCCCGCCGACCAGATGCCGGCGTCCGTGTCGCCGGTCTCCAGCGCCTGCTTGCCGCGCTCGCCTGACACGAGGTGCTTGATGTCGTCGATGGTGGCGTTGCCGCCGGCCTCGATGGACCGGACCTCGTCCGAGACGACGTTGCGGAAGACGCGCGCGGTGTTGCGCAGCGACCGGAAGATCAGGGCGGTGTCGCGCTCGGTGGCGGCGACGAGCTGCTGCTTGATGTTGTCGTGAATCGGCGCTTCCCGGGTGGCCATGAATCGGGTGCCCATGTTCATGCCGTCCGCCCCCAGGGCAAGGGCGGCCACGAGGCCGCGGGCGTCGCCGAAGCCGCCCGAGGCGATCATCGGGATGCCGACCCGATCGGCCGCGCACGGGATGAGGATGAGGCCGGGAATGTCGTCCTCCCCCGGATGGCCCGCGCACTCGAACCCGTCGATGCTGATGGCGTCGCACCCGATGGTCTCCGCCTTGATCGAGTGCCGCACCGACGTGCACTTGTGGATGACCTTGATGCCCGCGGCCTTGAATCCGGGCAGGAACCGCTGCGGGTTGTTGCCGGCGGTCTCGACAATCTTGACGCCGGACTCGACGATGGCCTGTGCGTACTCTGCGTACGGGATCGGCTTCAGGGTGGGAAGAATCGTGAGATTCACCCCGAACGGCCGGTCGGTCATTCCGCGGGTGCGGGCGATCTCGCGCGTCAGCGCTTCCGGTGACGGCTGGGTCAACGCCGTCAGGAACCCGAGGGCCCCGGCATTGGCGACGGCCGAGACGAGCTCGGCGAAGCCGACGTTCTGCATGCCGCCCTGCACGATAGGGTGTTCGATCCCGAAAGTTTCTGTGAAGCGGGTAGAGATCATGGTCGGGGAGTGGGAGTGCGGCGCCGGGGGAAGTCCGCGGGCCGGCGGTCAGGGAGCGAACGGGATCTCGAGCAACGTCTCGATGTCGCTCGACAGCGCGCTGGCTCCGGCGGGGAACCGGTTGCCGGCGAGAATGTAGGCGACGAGGCTCGCGGTCTCGTCGGGCGACAGGGTGCCGGGGGCGTCCTGGGGCATCTCTTCCTGGATCAGCCCGAACAGCTCGCCGAGGGAGCGGCCCTCCCACCGGTTCCGGAAGGTGTGGTCGCCGAGCAGGGCGGCCATCTCGGGCGCGAACGCCCGCAGGGTGCCGTGGCACGAGACGCACTGGTCGGCGTACAGCGCATCCCCCTGGTCGGCCTGCGCCGGCGTGTAGAGGCCGTCCGCCGCGGACGGGGGCTGGCCGTTGGCCGAGATTCCCCCGGTCACGACGAGCGTGACGCCCGCCGCGAGAAGAAACAAGCGCATGCTTCGGTCCCCGGCGACAGACGGGGAACCCGGAGGCTCCCCGTCTCCCGCGTGCTTCCGAACTGGCCTACTCGTCGAGAATCAGCGTCGTGTTCCGCTTGGGAACCTGCCCGCCGGTCTCGATTCTGGCTACCAGCTCCACAGTCGCGATGTCGATGGCCGCGACGTTGTTGTTGCCGGACACCGAGATGTACGCGTACTTGCTGTCGGGGGTGATCGTGACCCAGTTCGGCGAGTGGCCCACCCGGACGCCGCCCACCAGCTCGAGATCGGGCAGGCTGTAGACGTACACGCTGCTGTTCAGGCTGCTGTTGGCGACCAGGTACTGGTTGTCGGGGGTCACGCCGATCCCGTGGGCGGTGTTGCCGCCGTGCCCCGGGGTCCGCTCGTCGGCCGGCACCTCGGGGTACTCGATGCGGTTGACCCACTTGCGGGTCTCGAAGTCAAGCACGCCGAACCCGTTGTGGTTCGAGAGCTGGGCGTAGATGTGCCTCGTCGACCCGTCCTCGTTGACGTCCATGGTCATCGGGCGGATGCCGAGGTCCGAGTACGTCGTCCACACCGGAAAGTCCGTCGCGGTGTCGACGACGGTGATGTTGCGCCCGCCGACCATGCCGGCGATCGCGTACTTGCCGTCCGGCGTCACGTAGGTGTTGTGGACCCCGCCGTGCACCGAGATGACGGCCATCGTCTCCTCGGTCTCGGTGTCGATGACCTGCAGCGCCCCCGGCGACTCGGCGATGGCCGTGTAGACCTTGCGGCCGTCCGGGGTGATGGCGATGTTGTTGGGACGCCCGATGAGCTCCACCTGCTTGACGACCTTCAGCGTCTCCATGTCGACGATGTCGACGGTGTCGTCGGACTCGTTGGCGACGTAGAGCTTCTTGCCGTCGGGCGCCGGCGTGGCGCCGTGGGCGCGCTCGATGCCCTGGATCTCACCGATGACGGTGTTGGTGATCGGATCGATGACGTGCACGTTGTCGCCGGCGCTGTTGGTCTGGATGATCCGGACCGTCTGCGCCGCCGCCGCGACCGGGATGACGAGGGCGGCGACCGCCGCCAGAACCGCCAGTCTGCGTGTGGTGACCATTGCTCGAACTCCTTCTCTTGAAGCGCGTTCCGTCGGTTGCTACTGAGCTGTTTCCCCGAGCACCCAGGCTGCGAGGGCCTGGAACCAGGGGTCATCCTGCGAGGTGAACTGCCGCCCGCCGTTGTGGAACTCGTCGCCGCCCGCGTCCGGCTCGAGCGGATGCATCAGCAGTCGGCTCTCCAGCGGCTCACCGGGGATGACGAGCCGCGACAGCGACTCGAAGTTGGCGCGAGACTGCTCCTCGCTCCAGGCGTCGGCGCCCCGCTCCATCTCTTCCAGGAACCCGACCCGGCCGCCCTCGGAATGGCAGACCACGCAGCGGGTGAAGCCCGCCTTCCTCTCCAGGAAGATCGGTTGCACGTTCTCCACGAAGTAGCCGTAGTCGAGGGTCGGGGTGGCTGCATCCGCCTGCGGTTGCGCCAGCAGCGCGGTCAGCGCCAGGACGATCATCATGGAGGCCTCCTTGGAATGTCTGTCCCTGCCACTCAGGGGCCGGGACCACGACGGGCGGAGCGTGGAGCGCCCGTCCCGGCGTCACGAACGCGCACGTGAATTCGGTCCGGCGCCGCCGCGTGGTCGCCGTCAGTCCAGAGTACATATCACGTTTGCCGCCAACCGAGTTGCACGAAAACCGCCGATGCGCGGCCCGCGCCGCCCTCCGGGGCCGCCAGCGGACCGGAGGCAAGAATACCACCGTCGCATGTCCGGCATCGGCCGAGCCCGCACAGAAGCCCAATGATACCCTGGACGGGGCCGTCCGGCTTGCCTCCGGGGCCCGGGTTGCCGACAATGTTGGAAAAGGACGGGACTCGAGCTCCCGGAAAAGACGAAAGGTCCGTATTGGAGAATCACATCCGGGTCGAGCCGGTGTCGCCGGTCATCGGTGCCGAAGTTTCCGGGGTCGACCTCAGCCGGCCGTTCGCGCCGGAGGCCGTCGAGGCGATCCGCACCGCGCTGATGACCCATCAGGTGCTCTTCTTTCGCGATCAGGAGCTGACCTGGCCGCAGCACAAGGCCTTCGGCCGCTGCTTCGGGGACCTGCACGTCCATCCCGCCGCTCCGAAGGACGCCGAGCATCCGGAGATCCTCGTCGTGCATGCCGACGAGAACTCGAACTTCGTGTCCGGCGAGTTGTGGCATTCCGACGTCTCGTGCGACGTCGATCCCCCGTTGGGGAGCATCCTGCGGG
Organism: Vicinamibacterales bacterium; assembly: GCA_965206705.1. Lineage (GTDB taxonomy): Bacteria > Acidobacteriota > Vicinamibacteria > Vicinamibacterales > UBA8438 > JAJEEA01. The sequence continues at coordinate 2,892,809 of CBDBKJ010000006.1, forward strand.
TGGAGCAGGTGCCGTCGTCGGGCGGCGACACGCTCTTTGCCAGCATGTACGCCGCCTGGGAGGCCCTGTCCGACCGGATGCAGCGGCTGCTCGCCGAGCTGACGGCGGTGCACGAGGGCCGGCAGTACTATATCGGACGCTACGGCGGGGACAATCTGCGCGACGGCGTCTATCCGTCGGCCGAGCACCCCGCGGTGCGGACCCATCCCGAGACGGGCCGCTCCGCGCTCTACGTCAACGAGGGCTTCACCACCGGTTTCAAGGAGCTGAAGCGGGCCGAGAGCGACGCGCTGCTCGCGTTCCTGGTGCGGCACTGCGCGGCCCCCGAGTTCCATTGCCGGTTCCGCTGGCGCGCCGACTCGATCGCGTTCTGGGACAACCGGTGCACCCAGCACCACGCGGTCTGGGACTACTTCCCGGAGACCCGCCACGGCTACCGGGTCACCATCCAGGGCGACCGGCCGTTCTACGCGCCGGCGGCCCGCGCCCGGCAGGCGGCGGTGGCGCAGTAGTCTGCGCCCACGGCGGCGCGGACGCCGCCAGGCTTGGTTCGGGCGGCGGCGCCGCAAACCGGCGGCGGAGTCGCAAGGCGGGGCTCTCCGGGCCGGGAACCTGCGCCGCAGGAGTCCGTGACAGAGATCGGCGCGGAAGGCCGGAGGGTTGGATGTGCGGCAGGCGGCGCCGAACGGTGACCGCCGACTGTATGGCCCGCTCCCATGAAGGCATCGCTCTCCGGGACCGGGGGAGGCGCGGCTCCTGGCACGGCCCTTGCTTCCCATGACGGCATGGAGGGACGAAGGCCATGAACGGACAGGCGGCGGACCACGCGCCCCGCGAGCCGCGGGCCGTCGACGTGGGCGGCTTCGTCCACGCCCTGGCGAGCCGCCGGCAGGACCACCATCAGCTCATCGTCGACACGATCGCGGGCGCGGTCACTGCGCGGCGGGCGGTGCTCGCAGTCTTTGACGACGCCGGCGAGAGCCTGACGGTCACCGCGACCCGCGGGTCTCCCGTTCCGTGCGTCGCCGGCTCGGCGATCGCGCCGGGTGCGGGAATCACGGGACGGACGTTTGCGAGCCGCCGCCCCCGGCTCGTTCCGGACGCCGTCTGCGAGCCGGCGGAACCCTGGTTGTCGTTTCGCGACGGTTCGTGCATCTCGGTGCCGCTGGTGGCCCGAGGGTCGGCGCTCGGGGCAATTACCTTGAGCGACCGCGCGGGCGGGCAGCCGTTCGATCGGGCCGACCTCGCGGTCGTGCAGGAACTGGCCGCGACGGCGGCCCTCGCCCTCGCCTACGAGCGGGTGGTGCAGGTCAACGACCGCCTCGAGCAGGCGGTGGCCGTCGATTCGCTCACCGGGCTCCTCAACCGCGGCGGCATCGATGCGCGGCTCCGGGAAGAGCTCGAGCGGGCGCGCCGGCATCGCGAGCCGGTGGCCCTGGTCGCCATCGACGTCGACCGGTTCAAGTCGCTCAACGACGCCCTCGGTCATCCCGCCGGCGACGCCATCCTGAAGGAACTGGCCGCTATCTTCCAGCGGTCGGTGCGGGCAGGCGACCTCTGTGCGCGGTTCGGCGGCGACGAGTACGCCATCGTGATGCCCCGTGCCGCCGGCGCGGACGCGCGCCGGAGCGCGGAGCGGATTCGACGGCGGGTCGAGGACTACTGGCCCGAGACGGTCTCCCCGCGGCCGGCCGGCCTCCACATCACCGCCAGCTTCGGGGTGGCGGTGTCGCGGTCCGAAACGACGCCGGCGAGGCTCGTCGCACGCGCCGACGAGGCGCTCTACGCGGCCAAGGCCAACGGCCGGAACCGCGTCCAACTTGGCGCCGGGGCGTGACGGGCAACCACAAGAGAGGAGGGGAGCCATGACCACCCGTGGGACTGCCCGACGGTGTCAAGCTATACTGATTGCGGTCGAGGTTCGCCGCTTGAAGCAGCTTGACCCTGACGGAGAAGACGTTCGCTCCGGAGCCGCGCGGGGGAAGGCGTAGCTGATGTTCGATTCGCTCACCATCGCCCGGCGGTTGACCGAAGCCGGCCTCGAACGGGCTCAGGCCGATGTGCTGGCGGACGCCTTCCGCCAGGCGGCCGGGCATGGCGACCACGTGACCCCGGACGCGATGCGTGCGGAAGTTGCCACGCTGCACGGTGCGATCAGCGCGTTCCGTGCAGACATCTATCGCGCCATGCTCTTGCAAGCTGGCGCGATCGTCGGCGCCGTCGTCGCCCTCCTCCGACTGCTCGACTGACGTGGTTCGGTGGCGAGGGATTCATCGATTCAAATGAGCAACGACACGAAATGGATCGGCGCCGGGGTGGTTGTCGCGGGCCTGTTGTGTGCGCAGGTCGCCGCGCCGGAGGGAGCACCCGCCCAGCCCCCGGCGGCCGCCACGCTGTCCCCGCTGACGCTCGAAGCCTTCCGCGGTGACGGTGTGGCGTGCTACGACCGGTCGGCGCAGCCGCAGACCGCGGTCGTCGACACACACCTGCACTTCCGGCCGTTCGGCGGGCCCGCCGTCCCGTTCGAGGAGGTCGTGCAGTACCTCGAGGCCAGCGGCGTCCTGTTTGCCAACGTCTACGGCATCGGACAGATGCTGCCCCCGTCGTCCCCGTGCACCTACTACTTGGACTGCCCCGGTACGCCGGTGACGCCGACGCTGAGAAACGACTTCGTCAACGCCGCCAACGTCGTCACGAAGACCCCCGAGGGCCTCCACCTGACCCTGTCGATGACCTTCCCGGACCTCGCGAATCCCGACTCGATCCTCGCCGGCATGGAGCTGCTCGACGCCGAGTACCCCGGCCTCTTCCGTTGGATGGGCGAGGTCAACCTGGTCAAGCAGGCGCTGTTCGCGAGCGGGCGGGGGCCGGTGCCAGCGGACGCCATCGGCGAATGGGCCGGCTTCATGGCCGTGCTGCGCGAGCGCGGCATCCCCCTCGCCATCCACTCGGATCTGGGGAAGGACGAAGAACCGACCCTCTACCTGCCGCTGATGGAGGAGGTGTTGCGCGCCTATCCCGACAACCCGGTCGTCTGGGTCCACATGGGGCTGTCGCGGGAGCTGACCGGCATGGACCCGGCGCGGCACGCCGCGCTGATGACGTCGATGCTGGAGCGCCATCCGAACCTGATGCTCGACATCACGTGGCGGGTGATCGACGACGCCTACTTCTCGACGCCGGAGGGCCGGGCGACGTACGTGCCGTTCCTGAACGCCCACTCGGAGCGGATTCTCCCCGGGACCGACTTCCTGGCCTCGAGCGACAAGGACCAGGAGGTCTACCGCACCGAGCTCGAGGTCACCAGTCGCATCCTCGGGCATCTGGACGACGAGGCCTTCCGTAACATCGCCCTGGGTCAGAACTACTTCCGGCTGTTGGGCCTGGACTACGAGGCGCCGCTGGTCTGCGCCGTCACTCCGTGAACAGCCTGACGGCGGTGATCTTGCGCGATCGTTGCCGGAGCGCTGGGGCAGACGCGCCGTTTCCCCCCATCCGGCACAAGAGGCGAGCCAGATGGCCGGAGGGATGCGATCTCATGACTCCGTCATCCCGATCGTACGTTTATCCGGAGGCTCACGTTCCTCCAGAATAACCGGCTTGCTCGCCGACGAAGGAATGTCGCCAACGAGGAACGGCGGACTCGAGGCCTGCAGTACTTCCAAGGGCGCGTCCAGGAGCTCTGCACGCTCTGCCCAGCGCCATGCCAGGACCAGGTATCGCCGCAGAACTGGCAGGGGGAAAAACCCTTTGCTCGTTCCCCACTTGAGAACATCTCGGCCGCCCTTGCTGGAATTGCACCAGCGACACGCTGGCACCAGGTTGTCGGCTGAGTCCGGTCCCTGTCGCAGCCGTGGAATCAAATGGTCCATCGTCTCCGCTGGCCGGCCACAGTACGTGCAGCCGCGGCGCGCACCATCTCCGGCGTGATGGGGGGACTGTCCGGGTCGACCGTGAAGCCGGGGATGCTCCGCTCCGTGGTCACACGGCGGGGGCGCATGCTGCGCCGCGCCAGCTCGGACAGGGCTGCACCGACCAGCCCCCCCGTTCCGCAGCCAGCGCGCGAGCGCCGGCGAGCACGTCGTCGACGACGTTGAGCGTGGTTCGCATCACCGAACTCGCGTATCAGGCAATCTTCGGCGCTGCCGGCGTGGGGTTCGCATCATCGCACGGCATCGACGGTCGGAAAGCCCCGCGGGATGCGCCTACCGTTCGATCATCGGTACCGTTGGCGAACGATGTCGTTGAGTCTCTCTTCCTTGCTGGCGAATCGCCGGTTCCACGCGGGCAGACACCGAAGCGAACGAACTCTTCGAGACCCTCTCGAAGCCGTGCTGCTTCCTTGGCAGGGCGAAGGACACAGCGGACGACGGCGCCGTCGCGATCGTGGCGTCGAACCCGCCCGCTGGGGGACGGCCTTGACGAGCGGGTCCGCTTCTACTCGAGCGGCCGTTGATTGACCTGCAGCTGCTGGCGAAGAACTGACGGGCGCACCCGGGCGCCTCGACGACGAGTTCCAGGCCGCCGACGTCCTGCCGGCGACCGACGACCCAGGAAGAGACGGGTTGATGGGTGGGGCGACGCGCCGGGGAAGGGGAGCTCGGCTTGCTGTGGAGCCCGTGCGGTCCAGTGGGTTCCCGTCGGGGCCGCGAGGTGTGTTGGTGGCTGCTGCTGTCTGCGGCGTCACTCGCCGGCGGCCGGGCCGGGGAGGACGGTGCGTTCGATGGTGAGGAGCCGCTGGTCGACCTTGCCGAAAGCGATCTCGACATCGCGCAGGCGAGCATCCATGCCGCGGACGTCGTCGCGCAACACGGCGATCTCCGTCTTGAGTTCGGTGCGCAGGTCGTCGATGCGGGTGTTCACGCCGGAGAGCTGCGCCGACAGCAGGCCGGCCACCACGAGACCTGTGCCCACGATGGTCCCGATGATCGCCTTCGTGTCGGTACTCATTGGAGCTTTCAGGGTACCACGGTCCCGGGTATCCGCGCTAGTCGACCGCAGCGGCACGGGCGCGTCGACTGTCTCGCCCACGTTGGCCGCCGGCAAAGGATGCCGGGGGCGAAACTCCATCTGCCCCGCGGGGCGTCCGACCCAGGCGGACCCGGCGTCGAGCAGTTCGCCGAGCAGGGACGCCGCCTGGCAGACGGTGAGGGTGTTCGCGAGGCTGATCCCTTCACGTCGCGTGGGTCTGTGGCACGTCCACAAGGACTCGATTGGATATGATTCTCCAACGGAATTCGCGGTCCATCCGTATGTCGATGTCCTGTACGGCCTGCCGGCAGCGAACCGACGGTTCGGCATGCGGCCGGGGGTACGACTCATCGAATTCGCGCCGGCTTTCGTGGTCATCGGCAGCTATACGTTCGACTGAGTCGCGTCCCGACGGACTGCGTTGGTGCTCGCAGCTTGGCTGGCGGCCGTGGCTCGTGCACGCCGCCCGTGCGGGCGCAGCCGGTCGGGGGTGGCCTCGGAGCCTTCGGCAGCAGCAGATACTGCTTGGCGGTACTCACGAACGAGCAGGGTGGTGTGGGCAGGCTGGTTCTGCAGTCTCCTGGCTGACCACCGAGACCACGGCCCGCCGAGTTGGGGGACTTGCCCGCGACCGGCGCACGCTACGGCCGTGTGGACGAGCGCGGGCTCGCGACACGGAAGTCACCCGGTCGACAAGTCGACTATGGAGGGTGACAAGGGGACACCCCACGAACAAGTCGGCCGAAGGCTGCAGCAGAATCCCTAGCTAGAACGCTGTCCCGAAAGGCGTCCGTCACCAAGGCGGGACTGATTCCCAGGGACATCGGTGTCCGATAGCGGATGGACGGCCGGACCATGAACTCGAAGTGCCGGCCGTCGCGACCGGCGACCGCCGTAAACCAGAGGCCCGCCCCCAATTTTTCGTCCACCATGGGGTCGCACCTCCGGTCACACTTTCTCCCAGTCCTCTTGGCTAAATAATAGTCTCCCGGGAAACCGACTCCGGCACCTCCAAAGAACTCGATGCCGCCTTCTTGCGCCCAGACGGAGCAAGGCAGGCTGAAGAGCCCCACCACGCAAACGACCAGAATCCCGATGCGGGGATTGTCCCGTTCGTTGTTGAACTTCGCGAGTGACGGACTCCCTGTTTCCGCTCCCAAGTTGTCGATTCTACGCCACGTCAGCGATCGCGCCGTCGGGCGGGGCCAGCGCGTCCAGCGCCGCGACCAGGTGTCGCAGGTCGCGGTAGCCCCGCACCCGCCGGAAACGCGGTTCCGCCTCCACCAGCGCGCTCGCCACCCAGCGCTGAATCATCTGGCCGCCGCGCCACCGCTTGACCCGGCGCGTGTAGTCTTCAACGCTGCCCATCAGGTTCTCGATGATGTTCGTCGTGCGCAGAGTGCGTGCGAGCGCCCCCGTCAGACCGAGCCGCTTCACCGTCAGCGTCTCCTCAAGGCCCTCCCGGATGGATGCGGCGGCGCCGGGGTGGTCGCGCTCCAGTGACCCCGCCAACCGCTCCAGCACCCGCGCCGCGCGGTCCGCTGAATCGAGGTCCCAAGCATCCCGCAACGCCTTACCGACCGAGGCGTGCAGCCGTTCGGGCAGATGACCGAGCACATTGCGGAGCTTATGCAGTTGACAGCGATGTACCACCCCGCGGGAACCGAAGACATCGCTGATGGCCCGGCGCAGCCCCGGCGCGCCGTCAATGACGAACAGCAACGTCCGGTCCGTCGGCAGGCCGCGCGTCACCAGGTCGCTCAACAGGCCGCTGGCGACGGCTGCCGTCTCCGTGGCCCCTTCGCGCAATCCCAGCACGTGTTTGCGGCCCTGCGTGTCGATCCCCAAGGCAACCACCATGCAGTGGTCCCGGAAGACCTTGCCGTCGATGCAGACCACTCGCAGGTCCAGCTCCCCCAACGGCCGGCTGAGAAACGACCGCAGACGTCCACCCTCAGCTCGCGCGCAGGCCGACGCAGACCTGACGGCCCGCGCGCAGGCGATTCACGCTCGCAGCCGTGGGACATACGGCGCCCCTCGGGTCCACGCGGAACTGTCAGACGCCGGCGTCTCGGTGAGTCGCAAGCGCGTGGCGCGGGTGATGCGCGAGGCGGGCATTGCGGGCGTGAGCCGGCGCCGCGGGCCGCGCACGACTCGGCGGGATTCACAGGCCCGGCCGGCTCCGGATCGGGTCGAGCGCCGCTTCGAAGCGGACGCGCCGAATCGCCTGTGGGTTGCCGACATCACCTACATCCCGACCCTCGCCGGCTTCCTCTACTTGGCCATCGTCCTCGACGTGTTCAGCCGTCGCGTCGTGGGCTGGGCGATGGCGGCTCATCTGCGCACGACCTTGGTGCTCGAGGCGCTGGAGATGGCGGTGGTGCGCAACGCCGGCCGGTCTCGGTCATCCATCACTCGGACCAAGGCTGCCAGTACACGTCGCTGGCCTTCGGCGCCCGGTGCCGGGAGTGGGGCATTGCGCCGTCGATGGGCTCGGTGGGCGATTGCTTCGACAACGCGATGGCCGAGAGCTTCTTCGCCACGCTGGAGTGCGAGTTGCTCGACCGCAAGACGTTGGCGACGCACGCCGAGGCGCGGGCGGCCGTGTTCGAGTTCGTTGAAGGGTGGTACAACACCCGCCGGCGCCATTCCGCGCTGGGCTACGTGTCGCCGCTGGAGTTCGAACGTCTCCGTGCGGCAGCCGCTGTCGACGTTGACCAGCCGGTGGAGGCTCTCCAGGCGCCCACGAGTCCGTTGGAGCCCGGATCGCCGGCGCCGACTCCCGTCGGCAGCGGTCTTCTTCTGGAAACACCCGGAGGGCATGATGGCCAACCGGCACACGGCTCGCCTTCGGTTTCGACGGCGGGATAGCCGTGGTGAGCCGGTCGACGAGAAGATGCCTGGAGACCTGCAGATCCGACGAGTTTCCCGCCGCCCCGCCGGTTCCGGAAGCGGACACTGCACGACCGGGTCGCGCGACGTACGCACGGGGCGCTGTGGAACTGCCCGGCCCGTGGACGCCCGGTCAGCGTCGTGCCTAATCTGGATGTCGGCGAGGCGGGCGCCCACAGGCCGTTGGAAATCTCGCGGGCGACCGCTGTCGATCATGCCGGCGACGAGGGCCGCGAGATTCCCACAGTTCCACAACGCATCATCGTTGCTGACCCTCCACGGGACGGTCAAATCGAGGACATGTCATGATGTGAACCCGAAAGCGTTAACCCGTCCGCGGAATCGGGGCAACCTCATCCGGGACATCCCCCCGATGCGCGGCCGCCCCAATCGGGCGCGGTATATGTCCCTCATCTCCATAGTCCGGGCGTCGAGGGTGGCGCCCCGGATTCAGAACGTGTAAGACATGAGGACGACCGGATGCACGTGAATCAGCGGGACCGCCGTGACACCGGCCCGGACGCTGAAACGGTCCGTCACGGCCTGCGAGACAAGCGCTTCCACGGCAGGCAGATGCGCGAACCACATCGTCTCGAACCGCACCGTCCCTCGACTGTCTGCTGCTGTCTCGCGCCACGACGCCATTGCCCAACCGAAGCCAAAGTGCAGATCGGTCCCTGGACTCAATGGGTGCCGGTATCGCACGGTGGCCTGAACGTAGGTCAGGCGGCTCCGTTCTGAAAGGGAGTCCCCACGGGAGTGCTCGGAGCCGATTCCGACCAACACCTGTCCGGCAATGCCCCAACGCCGGCTCCACCATCGCAGACCGCGTGCGTCTACGGTCTTTGTTTACCGGGTATCGACGAGAAAATCCGTGAAGTGGCGTGCAGGTTCGGGGCACATGTGCCGATACCTGAAGTATGGCGCGCATGATGGGGGAACGCGGTGGTTCGAAGACGCGTCGGCCCGAGCGGGATCCGCAGGACAAGCGCGTCAAGGAGCTTGAGCGCGAGAACGAGAAATTGACCGATGACTTGGCGCGCACCATCCGCGACCGGGACCGATGGAAGCGTCGTAGCGAGGACCTCAAGAAGCAACTCGACGAGGCGCGTCGTGCCGGCCGCCGCCAGGCCGCGCCCTTCGCCAAGAACCGGCGGCAGGGACGCGGCGGGCGCCCCGGCCGGCGGGCCGGTGCAAGCTACGGCCGGCAGGGACGCCGCCCGCGCCCGCCGAAGGTGGACGAGACCCACCGGGCCCCGGCCCCGTCGGCGTGTCCCGACTGCGGCGGCACTGTCGAAGTCGACCACGTTGCCTCGCAATATCAGGAAGACCTCCCCAAGGTCAGCCCCCTCGTGCGCCGCTTCGACATCGAAATCGGCCACTGCGCGCACTGTCAACGGCGTGTGCAGGGCCGACACCGGTTGCAGACCTCCGACGCGCTGGGGGCGGCCGGCGTGCAGCTCGGCCCCGAGGTCGTGGCCCTCGTCGTCGAGCTGCACAACGAGATGGGTGTCCCGCTGGCAAAGGTCGCCCACGTGCTGCGCCACACGTTCGGCCTCCACGTCACCCGGGGCGGTCTCGCCCACGTGCTCCACCGCGCGGCCCGCGACGCCGCGCCGGCCTACCGGGAGCTCTGCGAGCAGGTTCGCAACGCACCGGTGGTCACCCCGGATGAAACCGGCTGGCGCGTCGGCGGCCTGCCTTCTTGGCTGTGGGCGTACACCACCCCGGAGACCACCGTCTACGCCATCTGCCCCGGCCGCGGGTTCGCCGACGCGGCCACCGTGCTGGGGACCGATTACGCCGGCGTGCTCGTGCGCGACGGGTGGCAGGTGTACCGGTGCTACAAGCGCTCGTTGCACCAAAGTTGCCTCACTCACCTGGTCCGCCGGGCCAAGGAACTGCAGGAAAACCACCCCTACAGTGCCTGGGCCGCGAAGATCAAGGCCGTCCTTCAGGCCGGCCTCGACGTGCGGGACCGCTGCCGAGCCGGCGAATTGAACAGGCGCGGTCTCGACTCCCTTCGCGGCCGACTCGAGGCCCAGCTTGCTCGGCTCGTCGACACGCCGCCGTGGTTGCAAGACGCCAAGCGCTTCGCCAAGCACTTGGCCAACGAATTCCCGGCCGTGTTCCTCTTCCTGCGAGACCCGTCGATAGACGCCACCAACTGGCGGGCTGAACAGGCCATCCGGCCCGCGGTGGTCATCCGCAAGGTGTGCGGCGGCAACCGCACCCGCAAGGGCGCCGACACCCAGCAGGTGCTGTCCAGCGTCGTGCGCACCGCCCGCCAGCGCGGCCTTGACCTGCCTTCGGTGATCGCCGAGATGTTGCGCGCCCGCGACCCAGTTGTTCCCCAAGCCTTCGGGCTCCCACCGCCGCCCGCATAGGCTGGCGACACCCAAACCACCACTTCAGAAGCGCGCCCGGTTCCTGCGGCTCACCGCCGGACGGGTCAAGTGCCGAAACGTTGACCGTGCGAGTCGGCTGCCGGATGGGCTCGCCAGTACGCGGCGGACGGCTCGGCCGACGACGGACGCCGCCGACCGGTCGACGCCCGTGCACCCGACTCCTGCCACGTCACGGTAACGGTGGAGGCAGCCCATTTGAGACCCACCGTCGGCCGAACCAACGTCGGCGCTGCTCCGAAATCCGACGTTTCAAGCCCATTTCAGGCCCGTACTACCCCTGTAAACGAATACCGTCTACGGTCGGCACCGACGGGAGCTGGATGTTGTCGGGAACCGACGAGGAGAGAAAGCCCCCGCCGAGCTCGAGTTCATGGCGCGGTTGTGCGGCGGCAGGCGTGGTAGTGATCCAGACGACCAGGGTCGCGTACGTTGCCATCACCCACGAGACTCGCAGCCAACCCACCATGTGCTTCCCTCCAGTGCCGTGTGCAAGGGAATGCGTGAACGCGTGCGGGATCGGCTCACTTCGGACGGAAGGGGCGTGCAAGAACCGGCGTCTGGCGAGGGGATGAGGGTGCGGTGTCAGTAACGCGTCATTGCATGTCGACCTGTTGCGAGGGTCGAGGCACCGAAGCGGTGTCCTGCTGGAAGGCGACGGCAGTCGGCCGCCGCGGGCGCAGCACGAAACCCACTCGTGATCAGTGGCGGGGCCGAAGGGGGCTGCGCGAGCGTCGAGGCCGTCGCCGCGCACGTCCACCCGTGAACGATGCCGTCCTCGGCGTCAAACTTCGCGGCGATGCGGTCAAGATACTGCGTGTCGCCGGACTGATAGCGTCTGCGCGGGCCGTGTCGTAGGCGTGCGCCAGCACGTCGAGGGCGGACTTGATCGTGCCTCGCGCCTCGTCCTGACTCAGGCCCTTCCACGGCTTACTGCGGCGGGCGTAGGTTTCCGAAGCGTGGAACTCGACGCCATGGGGGTTCCGGGGCCGAATGGGGGTTTCCGGGGCCGATGTTCTGCGCGAGCCTGTCCAGCTCCTGGGTGATCCAGGACGATTGCGCCTCGAACACGGAAACGCCGCCGAGGACAAGGTACTGTTCGCGGACGCTGCCGACGGAACCGGCATCGTCAAGGTAGAGCAGGTGCATCGCAGCAGGCGGGCCCGGATGGACCGGTACAAGAAAAATGCAGCCGGGTGAGCCCGAAAGCTCAGCGGACCGCCGAGGCAGCCCTCCCAACCGCAATTCGATTCTGACGGATCCGCAATACGGCTGTCAGCACGAGCGGGCGACCGGCCCCAGGGCGAGCTTGGCGTCGCGCGGAGCCGGGAGGCAGGCGACGAAGCTGACCAAGGCCGCCGCGGACGGCGAGACGAGCGCGGGCCGCGAGGCGGGTGGTGGCGGACTCACGGGCTGCCCCCAAGGATCCTTGGATGGGGTTCCCGGCCGCGAGCGCGGGCCGGAGTGCTGCAGGTCCGCCGCGGTGGTAGCGGCAACATGAAAAGGGACCCCGTGGCCACGTGAAAAGGGACCCCCCTGAGCACTCGGAAACAGCGATTCCCTGGCGATGATCGACACGGCGAGACGCGGTCGTCTCGTCGACAGAGCCAGGGAGGACGCGGAGGTGATCAGGATGTCTCAGTGGGCCGAGATTCGCCACCTGCATCTGGTGGAGAAGGTGCCGAAGAAGGAAATCGCCCGGCGGTTGAAGTTGGACGTCAAGACGGTCCGCCGGGCCGTAGGGCGGCCGACGCCGCCGGTGCGGGTGTCGCCGCCGCGGGTCAGCAATCTGGACCCGTGGCGGGAGCAGATCATCGGGTGGCTGCGCGAGGAGCCGCGGTTGACGGCAAAGCGGGTCCGCCGGCTGCTGCTGCCGTTGGCGGGAGGGGTCGCTGCGCGGACGGTGCGCCGGTACGTCGCGGTGCTGAAGGGGGCGGTCACCTCGAAGGAGGCCTTCGTGCACCGCACCGTGCCTCCGGGCACGACGATGGAGGTCGACTTCGGCGAATCGTGGGTCGACGTCGGCGGTACGCCGTGCAAGGTCAAGTACCTGGTGGCAACGCTGCCGTACTCCAACGCGTACTTCGCCAAGGCGTACCCGGTCGAGCGGCTCGAGTCGCTGCTCGACGGCATCGAGTCGGCGTTCCGCTATTTTGGGGGCACGGTGGACCGCCTCGTTCTGGATAACACCTCGCTGGCCGTCAAGGACGTGTTGGCCGGCCGGGACCGGGTGGAGACCAAGGCGTTCGAGGCATTCCGGGGCGGGTATCCGTTCCGGGCCGAGTTCTGCGCGCCGGCCAAGGGCTGGGAGAAGGGTTCCGTGGAGGGCGGTGTCAAATACGTCCGGAACCTCGTGTTCCGGCCACGGCTGGCGGTGGAGAGCTGGGCGGCGCTCAACGCGGCGATCATCACGGAGCTGGAGGCGGACCTGCCGACGCGCCACCTCGACGACGGGCGCTCGGTCGTGGAAGCGTTGACGCAGGAGCGGCAGCATCTGCGGGCGATGCCTGCTCACCTTCCCGCCACCTGCCGCGTCGTCGCGCGGGTTGCCGACAAGTTCGGGCACGTGCGGGTGGACCGCGTGACGTACTCGGTGCCGATCCGCCACGCCTACCGACCGGTGTGGGTGAAGCTCTATCACGACCGGGTGGCGATCGCGGTCGGCGCCGAGGTGGTGGCCGAGCATCCCCGGACGTTCTGCCGGGGCGCGAAGGTCCTCGATGCGCTTCACGTGCTGCCGTTGCTGGAGCGGAAGCATCGGGCCGTGGCCGAGGCGACGGCGCTTCTCGACTGGCGGTTGGCCCCGGTGTGGCAGCAGGCGCGGGCCGAGTTGGCGAAGCACACCCGCAAGCCCGATCAGGAATGGGTCCGGATGCTGCGGCTGATGGAGACCCACCCGGCCGCGGCCGTCGAGCGGGCGGTGACGGCCGCCCTCGAGCGCCATTCGCCGCGCCTGGAGACGGTGCGGCTCATCCTCCGGCAGCAGCAGGCGGGCCCGCCGGCGGTGTGCCCGCCGGTCGAAGGGGTGCGTCCGGAGCTGGCGCGGATCACCGTGGCGGCTCCGACGCTGGCGGCGTATGACACGCTGGTGGAGGGTCCCTGCTGATGGCAACCACGACTATCGAGCCCCCGCATCTGGCCGCGGACCTGAAGACGCTGTGCCTGTCGACGATCGCGGCGCAGTGGCGGCCGCTGGCCGAGCAGGCTGCCCGCCAGCGTCAGGCGCCGGCCGATTACCTGGCCGAGTTGGCGCATCTGGAGGTGACCGAACGCCGGGAGCGCCGTATCCAACGCCGCATTCAGGATGCCCGCTTCCCGATGCTGAAGACGCTGGACGCCTTCTCGTTCGAGGCGCAACCGGACTTGGACCGCGATGCGGTGCTGCAGGTCTTCGACGGCCGCTTCGTCGCCGATGCCGCCAACGTCGTGTTCGTCGGTGGAGTCGGTACCGGCAAGACGCATCTGTCCATCGCCCTGGGGATGGCCTGCTGCCAGCACGACTACCGGGTGCGGTTCGTGACCGCGGCCGAGCTGGTCACGCTGCTCGTCGAGGCACAGCAGCAGGGCCGCCTCGCCCGCAAGCTCGCCCAGCTCGCCCGTTTCGATTTGGTCATCGTCGACGAGCTTGGCTACGTTCCGCTCGACAAGGCCGGCGCCGACCTGCTGTTCGGGTTCATCAGCCAGCGCTACGAGCGCCGGAGCTTGGTGGTGACGACGAATCTGCCGTTCGCGCGCTGGTCCGAGGTCTTCCTCGACCCGACGGCGGCCGCCGCGGTCATCGACCGGATCGTGCACCACGCGACGGTATTGCAGACCACGGGCAGCAGCTTCAGGTTGGCGGCCGCGAAGCAGAACCAGGCGCCTTCATCCGGCAAGAAGGGAGCCCGTTGATGCCTCCGGGTTGTGGTCCTTGCTTCGGACCGGCCGCCCCCGGGGCGCACACGGTAGCTTGTTGGAATGAGCCGGACCGCGTAGCCGCGGGACGGCCAGCGAGTCAACGCGCTGCGCGCGTCCTCCGCTCCGCTACGGCCCTTCGGGTGACACGCCGCCCGACCCGCGACTCAGACAGCAGTTATGGGCCTTGCGGCCCGGCCTGGACGGGAGCGTCCGGCCGTCCACGACGACTCACGGGACGCGGCGAACCGCCGCATTCGAGACGGCGCGCCGGACCGGAACCGGTTGGAATCGGCGGCGGCGGCGGCGAACCGGCGGGCTTGCCTCATCGCGGCGCGCATTGTGTCGGAGTGTCACGCGTGCGCCGGGAGCTGGTGAGGCGATGGCGGCCCGGGCGGGGAGGCGACCGTGCTGTTCGAGGCAGACCAACGCCAACGCCGACCTTCGGGGTCGCCGCACGCCGCGTGCCGCGGCGTGCTCCGGCCCAGCGTGAACCGCCGGGATGGCCACGAACCGGCCGTGGGTGCCGCCTGCGCGGTGCTGTGCCGAAGTAGGATTGATGTACTGACAGAGCCGAACCGGGGGTCCCTTTTCACGTGGCCGCAGGGGTCCCTTTTCTGGTTGCCATTTCCAGCCGCGGGGCCGGAGCTCGTCGACGTCCCCGGCGCGCTGGTCGACCAAGGTCCCGGACGTCGGAGATCACGAGCCGTCCCCGGTCCGCACCGTACGCACCCGGCCTCCCTGATGACCGCAGGGACCTCCAGCCGGTCGCCGGGGCGGACGGCATGACCGCCCCGTGGGGGCACCCACCGGACCCTCGTGACCATCCTCTCGGCGCGCCGCTGGCCGGGCCCCCGGCCAGCGCGGCGACGGCCGTCGCCGCGGCCTGCCTTCCGGGCTCGCCTCGCCGGAGAACCGAGCCCGGGCGGGAAGCGCACCGCCCGGGGTTCTCCGCCGGCTACCGCGGACCGCCCGCCGACCGCGGCTGGGCCCGCCCGTTCGGGGCCCGTAGACCTCGCCGCCGTCCTCGTCACCTGCCATCGCCCGCGTCGGCGGCGGCGTCCTGCGCTGGCCGACAGTCGCCGACGCGACCGACGGCGACGGGGGCCTCGTCACCGTCCGCCGGCAACAACGGGTTGTTTGCGGGAGGGGGCGAGATCCTACGTTAAGGTCGCGCCGCCCGGGCGGGGCCCGCTCCGCGATGCGGGCTTCGATCAGCGCGTCGGCGCAGAGCCGCTCGATCGTCGTCGTGGCGGGCAGGATGGTTCGCGTGCGACCCGCAGGACCTCGACGAACCTGCTCACCAGATCCCTCGTGGCGACTGCGCCCCCGTTGCGCTCCTTCGCGGAGCCGAGCTCACGCGCCGCGCCGCCCGAGAAGGACCGGAATCCCGTACAGACCGTCGCAGCTCGCTGGACCTGCAGCGCGACGCCCTGCGGGCGGCCGGCGTCGACGGACGGTGACCAGCATCCCGTCGCCGTCGGCCGCGTCGGCGACTTGTCGGACCCAGCAGAGGGCGCTCACCTCGCTGCGCCGCATCCCGGTCATAAAGGCCGTCGCTGCGGCCTGCTTCCGGGCCCGGCTCGCCGGCGAACGGAGCCCGGCCGGGGAACGCACCGCCCGGGTTCTCGCCGGCTACCGTCGGACCGCCGTCGACCGCGGCCCAGACCCGTCCCTTCGGGGCCGCAAGCCTCGCCGCCGTCCTCGCCACCTGCCATCAGAGGTACCGCGCAACAGCGCGTCACCCGGCGCTCGACGCCCGGCGGCCACGGCCGCCTCGACAGTTCACGTCGTCGAGGCGGCTCCGATCGAGGGCAACCTGGTCGGACTCCATCCCTCGGCCGCGGCCTCGCTGGCGCGGGCGATGATCGGGCTCACCTAAACGTAGGATTTCGCCCCCTCCCGCAAACAACCCGTCGACGTGCTGCCACACATTCCGGGCGACGGGGATCACGGCGTACCTGTCGAACGGGGGGACGCTCGAGCACGCGCAGCAGATCGCGGGGCACGCGTTCTCCGAAGACGACGAAGCTCTACGACCGGACGGCGGATACGGTGACGGTCGACGAGATCGAGCGCATCGTGATCTGAGCGTGCCTACTCGTCCTGGTTGAACCAAGTGGAGCGGTGGTTCGGTCTGCTCAGCCAGCGCGCCATCAAGCGGGGCTCGTTCCGCAGCGTCCCGGATCTGGTGAGCAAGATCCAAGCGTTCATTGACAGCTACAATGCCTCCGGAACGCCGTTCGTCTGGGTCGCCACGGCCCAGTCGATCATCGACAAGGTGGCACGTATTGCGATGCGTATTTCAGGGACGGCACACTAGCGGGCGAACGGATTGAAAGACACACCCAAGAACCCCCGGTAGTGCCACCCCTCCGTGCCACGCACACCGCTCGGGGAACCCAACGCCAACCCCGTGATAGGGTTCGTCAACGCCCCAAATGCCTCTCGAGTAGCATCTTCACCGGACCCACGCGCTGCAATAACGCCGACCGACACAGCGCTCCACCACTTCGGAATATAGCCCGATACCCCCAACATCACGTTCCTGAAAATGTTCCGGTCCGCGGTAGTCCCCACGCTAGCGTACAGCCACTTCGGCCTACCCAGTGTGATGTGAGTGAGGAACATTGCGTTCACCGGCCTAAACCTGCCCGCGCCGGCCACGTCAAACCGTCTCACCACACCATCACCGCCATCGTTGAGCTCTTCGGCCAGAATAGGGAGTCTCCTGAAACAGGTGTGGGTAGGGATGGCCCCAGTTCGATGCCGCCCCAGCCAGAAAAACCCGGTCTGCTTGCGCAGCAAGGCGACGACCGTGTCCGCGGAGAATTCGGTTAGTCTCATTCTGGCACCATTACGGAATACGATTCCGCAATCATGCCATAAACACGGTCAGAATGCACCACAAAATCAAGGAGAACTCGACTGTCACAGGGCTGGATGCGAGGGGTGCGAGGTTTGCGGACAGGTTGACTCTACAGCGCCATTGCAGGTATTTCTATGAAGTTATTTTTGCGCGGACCCTTAGTCAGAGCCCGCGCGGGGCTCGGCGCACGTCTCGGTCCCGGGCGCCACCGCCCGTCCCGGCAGAACCTTCCCCCAACCTGGCCTCCGCGACCGCCCGGTGCCGTGAAGGCCACGCTACGCCCCCTGCCGCGCCCGCCGCCATGTCCGAGAGGCTCCGCTCGCGGTCCAGCAGGCCCCGTCGGTGACTGATTCTCGACCTTCGTGAATAATGCAGGTTAGGTCACCGGCGCGGTGGTACGCCTTGCCACTTGCCGGCCGTTCGCCGCCGCGCCGCCAACCTAACTAAGAATGCTCTGCATTCTGTTGACCGCGTTGAGCTTCCGGCCGTGCGCCCTCCGTCGTATCCGCGACGCCTTGCTGCCATCCCATGATGAGCATATACCCGCTGGCCTTTGACCGAAATCAAGTTGCGGTGAGGTTGTGGTGCCGGGACGGAGGACCGGCAGGGCCGGCAGGGACGTAGGCGGCGGCTCCGACGGCGAGGCGCTGGCCTGGGCCGCGGCGGAACGGCGCCGGGACCGGTGCGCGGCCCGAGGGGCGCCGGGCTCGAGGTAGCGCGTGTTCTGGGTCGAATAAGCGGTATTCAGTTAACTGCGGCATGCGACTACTCCAGCGGCCTCGCGAGGCGGAAACCGATGTCGTTGACACGCGAAGTCAGGGCGAGTGGGCCAGCCGGCGGGGAGTTGCGTCGCGATGCCCGGCCCGGGTTGGGCCAGCCGGCGCCGTTCAGAGGGCGGCTGCCACAGTCGCCCTCCCAGCAGTCCGACGCCCACTCCCACACGTTCCCCCACATGTCCGACAAACCCAAGGGGCTCGAGCCGTAGGTGCCGACGGGACAGGTGCCGTCACGACCTGTGCGGTCTTGGTGGCATCCAGGCTGAGAACCCTCGCTCGCCCGCCGGAGTTCCGCGTAGGTCGGCAGCCGGTACGCGACTCCGGACGTCTGGCTCAGCCAGGACACATACGCCTGGGCGTCATGCCAGCTCACGCACGTCACAGGGTGGCGATCCGTCTGCGGAAAGTTCGGGTTCCGCCACGAGTAGTAGTCGTCACCCCTCAGGCGGGCGATACAGCCGCCCACGGGCCCGCCGGGGGTCGCGGACGCGAACGCCCGGTACTCTCCGAGCGTCACCTCGTAGCGAGCGAGCGCCAGAAGGCTTCCCGGCAACACCACCATCTCCGGGCAGGCCTCGCAGTCCTGAAACACTCCGCCAGGGGGCCAGCGGGCGGCCCGGCGCCGCCTCGCTTCAGCCCGGTGCCGCTCCGCTTCCTCGCCCGCGAGCCTCATGTCGGCGGAATCGAGCAGTTCCAGCGCCTCGCGATAGAATTCACCGGCCCGGCCGGCGGCCAGCAGATACTGGTTCAGCGACGCGATGGCGGTGTCGGTCTGGCCGGTAGTGAAGGCCACTTGCGCATAGCGGAAGTGAAAGTCGTTCCCCAACTCGAGATCGTGCTCCTCCTGGAGAGCGAGGACTTCGTTCATCGCCTCGAACGCGGCTGCGGGGTCGTCAGCGGCGAGAAGCCGGTCCACCCGCACGAGATGCCGATCGAGCAGGATCTCGGGTGGCAGCTGGGTCGCCGGGGCCGCGAAGGCGGTCGGCTGCGGCCATCGCTCCTGCGGAACGGCGGCCGGGGTGGCCGCCACGCTGTCGGGCGCGCCGGCGGGCACCGCCGTACAAAACGCGACGCCGAGCGCGAGACGCGCCCACAGAGGTGCCTTCATCGCGTGTTCCTCCCCTCATCCGAGATCCGCGAACGACAGCCGGGAATCCGGTGGCCACTGGGTCACGAGAGATTCCGTCGTTGCCTTGGGCAGTCCCCGCGCGGCTCCGTCGAGCCGTTCATCGGCTTCATGAAGCAGGCAGCCAGCCGTGTCGAATTTGCGGGTACGCTGCTCTACTCTGTACAGGCGTTCGCAGAAGGGGAAACGAACAACCGGCCGCCAGAGCGGGTTTGGTCGCCGGCTTGGCGGTGAAGGACATCACGGCGCCCGCCGAAGCCCCGGTGGCTGTTCTCCAGCTCGAAGGCGCTCGGCCGGACCCTGCTTTACCCGGCCGGTGGGCCCTTGGCGGGTAGGGCTGCTCGCGCGTGACGGGTCGACGGACGAGAACCCCGGTGGTCGCAGCATCGAGCGGGGATCTGGTTGGGCAGGGTGGCGACGGCGGCGGATAGCCGGGCACCACGATCGGCGGTTCCCCCGGCGAGCCCGGACCGGGCCACGGCCGCGGCGACGGCCCGGGTCGAGACCCATCACAGGTCAGCCCAGCCGCTCGGGGGCCCGGCACCTTCAGCGCCTTGATCTCGGCCTGGAGGCGGTCGAGTTCGCCTTGCCGGTCGGCAATTGCCTGTGCGATGACACTCATGGTGCTGGAGAGTAGTGGTCCTGCGATGGGGATGTCAACGAACGAGGTTCTCGCCCTTGGGAGGAGCGGACGGTGCGTCCCCCACGGCGTTCCGGCGGCGCGGCCGAGTGCGCCCGTTCCCGTGCGCAGCGCGTCGGACGACGCGTCCGCGCGGCCGGTGAGCGGCGGCGAAGATGGCCGGTGGCTCGGGTGCAGCTTCCCCGGGCGGCCACCGGGGGCGGTCCGGAGCTACGTCCTCGCCGTCCGCTGGCGCGCGCCACGGGAATCGTCGGGCAGCTACCGCGCGTACGGGGGCGGACTCCAGGGCTGCCCCGCGCCGCGCCCGCCCGCGACGGCGGCGGTGCGGCTATCGTGCTCGAACGGCCGGCCGATCGCGGCGATGACGGCGGGTCTGGGAGTCCACCACCCACGGCCGCAAGGTCGTCCTCGAAGGCGACCGCCGCCGTGGACGAGCCGACGACGAAGCGCCCGAGGCGGGCGGGAGGCCCCCCCGACGCCGCCGGCCGCGGCGCGAGACACGCGGACCGTCACGGTTTGGGGGGCAGCCCGTGAGTCCGCCCCTCGTCTTCCTTTGGGGCAGGCGAGCCGCAGCCGCTCAGGGGGATCATGCGTGATACCCTGCGAGCATGGCGCTCACGCGGCCGTGAAGGGCGTTGACGAGAAGCCGACCTCGCCCAGACGAGCGCAACACCGCGTTGGTGGCCCTCGCACAGCAGGCTACGGCTGGATCGGAGACAGACGATGACCTGGGGACTACAGATTAGGTGACTCATGAAGACCTCGAAGGACGACGACCGAGCTGTCGGCGTCACGGACACGGCCGCTCCTCGTTTTCAAAGGGTTTCTTGAGTGGAACCGCACTGTGAACGCCCTGAACGAGGTGGGATGGCTCCCATATCACTTCGAGCCATCCTTGCGTATTATTGACGACTGCAGAGAGGATCCTCTGCTCCTCGACGAGCGTCTCTCGAACTACTATCGCACGGGTTGGACCGAGATTCGCGACGACATGAAGTCTCGTCTCGTGGACTATCACATAGACGATGAAGCAAGGGAAACATTCCGTGAGGCCCTTTCGGCCCATGAAGCCGGATACTACCGGTGCGTTTGCCGCGTGTTGTTCCCGGAAATCGAGCGATTGATCGGCGCCGGACGCGTGGGTTCGAGACGGATGCTCGAGGAACTCACCAAAGGGGGAGACCTAGCGGATTTTGCGTTCAAAGAACGATTCAGTTATGTCCTTTTTGGCCAGCTTGTGAACCATGCGTACGAGCAGGTGAACGACAACCGTGATAGATTTGAGAAGCATCCAGTCCCGAATCGTCACGCTGCCATGCATGGATTGGTTCCGTATCCGACGCACAAGCACAGCCTGAACATGCTGATCCTGGCGGACTACGTCTTTCGGGTTTTTCGTCCGAATCACCAGAGGATTCAGTCGGGCGAAGAGGGTAACTGACGCGGAGGAGGATGGATTCCCTCGCCCCCCCCCGCCGCGGCCGAGCGCGCCCGCCCGACGCCGGCCGGGCGCCGGCTCGCGGAGGCCTCGCTCTCCCCGAACACCCGCCGGGCGTACTCCGGGGCGCTCCGGCGCCTGACGCTTGGCTCGACGGCCGCCCGCTTGAGGACGCCACTCTCGCGGGTGGCCGCGGCGTGCTTCCGGGCCGGCCTGGCCGGCGAGCCGAGAAGGGGGGGCGCGCCTGTCGAGGGGCGCACCGGGGTCGGGCGCGCAGCGAGGGCTCAGCGGACCCCTCGGCCGTGGTCCAGCGCGCTCGGATCGCGAGACGCTGAGGGTCGTGGGGTCGGATAACGGGGCGTATGTCAACTTCGGAGCGCTGTCGGCGGCCGGTCCGGGATTCCGGGCGGCGCCGCGGCGCCCCGCCTCCCGGTCGGTCCGCCGGTCCGTTCCGTCGTTCGTCGAGATCATGCCGTCCGTTCGTCGCGGTTGCGTTCGAGCACTGCCTCGCGCACCGCGCGCAACGCGAGGCGAGCCTCGCCTGGCGGCGATGCAGGTGCCGTTGGAGACCCGCGATGGGAGTCAGGTTCATCGGGACCCGCGCGTCGCTGGTACAGCGCCGAGGCGGCGCTGGCGCATGACGGCCTCGGGCCACGACCCGGCGCACAAGGTGGGCGGGTCCGGGAGGTCTGCCGGCCGGCCGAAGGTCGCCGAGCTCGCCGCGCACCGACGGCATCGAGCCGGAGGCCTCAAGCCGACCCGGAACCCGCCGCCGCCGGCCCCGACGTCGAGCCGGACGCACACGGGTCTCGCTGGTGGAGGCGACGAAGCTCCTCGACTCGATTCAAGAATCGCGGCGTCCAGCAGGCGAATCAGGCGACTCGTGTGGCGTCGCTCATCGAGAGCTGGTCGTCGACGGCGCGGGCGTTTCCTGAACCGGGACCGGACCGTTAGCTCGAGCCTCGCCGGAGGCCTCCATCAGCCCGAACACCCACCGGGCCCTACTCCGGGGCGCTGCGTCGCCTCGACGCTTGGCCTCACGGGTAGCTCGCGTCTGCCACTGGCGGGGCGTCCCGCGCTCGCCCCGACCGTCGACGAGTTCACGTCGGATGTGCGCCGAGTAGTCGTATGCAAGATGACCTGAGAAGACGAAGAGGAGCCCCGCGTCGGTCAGGGAACTCGCCGAGCGCGCCCTCGGCGCCCGAGCCGCAAGGCGCGACGCCGGTGCTCTCGCCGTCGGAGGCGAGGAAGCTCCTCGAGACGATCGACACCGATGCCCTGGCCGGGCTCCGGGGACCGGGCGCTGCTCTCGGACCCTTGCTCGGCTGCGCCCACGTCTCGGAAAACCGACGGCTCCCAGTCGCTGGACCTGCAGCGCGACGCCCTGCGGGCGGCCGGCGTCGACCCGTAACGGACCCCACGGCCGGGTGCCCCGTGGGCGCACCCCGGCCCGCCGCGGGTCCGCAAGGCTGAAGCTATACTGGGTCGGGAATTCGCCACGGAACGGACACCCATGGGCCGCGAAGGGAGGGAGCAGCGATGAATACGGCCGGCGCCGCCGTTCCGGGCGGCGAGTCCGAGACGCCCATGCGGGCTACCTACCAGGACGTGCTCGACGCCCCGGCCAATCGGGTGGCCGAGATCGTCGACGGAGTCCTCTACACGCAGCCGCGGCCGGCCATGCCGCATGCGTTGGCGAGTTCCCGACTAGGCGGCGAGCTCACGGGACCCTTCGACCGGGGTCGCGGCGGCCCCGGCGGATGGTGGATCATCGACGAGCCCGAGCTGCATCTCGGAGAGGACATCCTGGTGCCCGACCTGGCGGGGTGGCGCCGGGAGCGGATGCCCGAGTATCCCGACGCGGCCTACGTCACCCTGGCGCCGGACTGGGTGTGCGAGGTTCTCTCCCCGTCGACGCGACGGCTCGACCTGCAAGGCAAGCGCCCGATCTACGCTCGCGAGGGCGTCGGGCATCTGTGGCTCGTCGAGCCGTCCGACCACACCTTCGAGGCGTTCGAGCTGCGCGACGGTCGATGGGTGCTGACGGCGACCGCAAAGGACGCCGAGCCGGTGTGCGTCCCCCCCTTCGACGCGATCACCTTCAGCCTCGGCGATCTCTGGCCTTGAGACGCCGACCCTCCTTGTCGACGTTCGCCGCCATCCGGCCGACGACCGCCCATGCGGACTAGGCGCGCCAGCGCAGAGCGTCAGGATGTAGCGTGTACGCCCACGCTTCCGCCCACGGCTGCCGGTCGCCTCGTTCACTCCGTGTCGACGTCCGTCTCAACCGCCGCCCGCGAGCCGGGGCCGCGGCTCCCCTCAGCTCATTTCATGGCGACGTTCGACCAGGAATCGGGCGGCGTTCGGCATCCACCCATGCAGCAGCGTAGATCTCGGCGTCGTCGACCGGCAGCCCGGCGGTGAGCGCCTCGAACAACGCCGCGGTCTCGACCACCGGTTCCTGCTCGCGGTTGCGTTACTCGTCCCGGAGCGCCGGCCGCGGCACGGGCTGGCCGGTGAGGGCCTTGCAGCTCGCGCCGGCACTCTTCCAGCCACGCGGCGAGGCGCAGCGTCGAGAGGCAGTCGTCACGGTTGTAGTCCTCGATCTCGGTCCGAAGCGGGTCGGGGTCGGGCACCAGGATGTCCTCTCCGAGATCATGCCGGCCGCGTCGCCCGGCGAGCCCGGCGTGGGCGATTTTGCGGTCGGCCGGAGGCCGTCGGAGACGGCCGGCGGCCCGGCCAAGAACGGCGTCGAGGTTCCGGTTCTCCGCGGCCGGCGACGCGGGGTCGAACGACCTCGCGGTGGTGAAGATGGACACCCTCGGCCCCCCGCCGTGGCCGAGCTTGAGCGCCCGACGCCGAACCGCGCGCCGCCTCGAGGGAGGCTCCGGCGGCACTCGGCCGCCTTGACGCCTGGCGCGACGCCGGCACCCTCGCCGCCTATCTCCACAGAACTCCACGACCAGGGCCGGTCGCCGGCCAGCGCCTCGACGGCGGTGGCCGCGCCGCGCTTCCCGAGCCCGCCCTCGCCGGGCCGGCCGGAGAACGGACGGCTCGCCAGCGACCGGCAAGGCGCGACCGTTTGGGGCTGGGGGGGGCCGCGAGGCCTCACCCACCCCTGGCGCGCGGCGTCGAGCCCGAGGAGGTTGCCCGCGACGTGGTGATCCCGGGGCTCCTCTCTTCATGGCGTGGATGCCGCAGAGCGCGATGAGGGCGCTGCGATGGGCCGACGTCGCCGCCGCGGTCGACGGTGACGGGGCCGCGCCAGACCTCGTATTCGGCCTGGAGGGTAGGAGCTGGTCGACGGCGTCGGCTCACCACGGCCGCCGGTCCTTCGGCTGCACAACCGTCCCGGACGGGCTCGCCGATGTCGCGGTGCTCCCAGGGCATCGGCGCTGGCGCTCGCCGTTGGTCGCGGCGGCGGTACCGTCGGGCCTACTCCGAGGGTGCTGGGCCGCCGAACTCCACGACCAAGGCCGCGCGCCGGACGCGATCGTCGCAGACCCGCGGCCACTGGCCCCACCGCGGCCGGGACCTTTCGGCCCGACACCGTGCCATGCTTGTTGGGGAGGTTGAGGGGGACATCGCCCGCGAAAACTAGACGCCCGCCGGAGCGACCTCCTCGGGCTCGAAGCCTCGGCCGCGACGTCGTGGCCGGTCGCAGGTGGCGAGGACGGCGGCGAGGTCCGCTGCCCCGAACGGCCGCGCCTGGCCCCGGCCGCGATCGGCGGTACCGCCGGTAGCCGGCGAGCACCCGGGCCCGTTCGTTCGCCGGCCGGACTGGAGGCGGATCCGGAGCTCGCCGCGGCCACCGCTACGCGGCCAGGCTGGCGTCCTCGAGAAGTCGCGTCGTGCAACGGCGGGCAGGCCACAGTATGATCTCGACCATGGACCACCACCATCTCTCCAACGTTCTGGAGTCTGCGCGATGACATGCGCGCGCCGGGTAAGCGCATCGCCACACGAGAGGACGACAAGTCCAATGACAGCAAAAGGAGAGTCTTTTTCGCGCCGCAATCGGTACGTCGGTGAGGCAAAGCCCATCACTATTCGGGAGGAAGCTCCGGAGGGCTTGCGGACCACCATATTGAACACGGCCAAGAAGCTCGGTATGGGGCCAAAGCGGCTGCGGCCGATCATCTGCCAAGCGCTGAATGCGCGCCCGGACCCGTTCAACTGGTCGGAATACCCAAACATATGGGATGAAGTTCAAGAGCTCCTGTACGAGTGCGATTGGTTTAGAGTCTACGATATAATCGAGGACGTGTACGCAATTCTGGATAGGGATCGAAGCGAAATTAGTCTAGAGCATGTGCTTCCTGAGAAACCCGAAGGGAATTGGCCGCAATTCTCATACGATGAAGCGAGAGGGTACTACAAGCGGATAGGGAATCTCTGTTTGCTCCGCGCCCGCGACAATTCCACCGCGAAGAATGCGAGCTTCGTAAAAAAGCAGCCGATCTATGCGAACTCACCCTACGAACTAACAAAACAGGTCGGGGCCGTAGCGGATTGGACCGTAGTGGCAATTACGGACCGGCAGAAGCGGCTCGCGCAGATTGCGGTGACGACGTGGGCGCTTTAGTTAGTTAGTAGCGGTGGAGTTCGGCGAGGTGCGCGGCGAGGGTGGCGTCCTCGAGCGGTCGGCCGTCGAGCCAGGCGTCGAGGCGGCGGAGCACCCCGGACCCTCGCCGGCAACCGGCGGACCGCCGCCGATCGCGGCCGCGGGCAGGAGCGGCCGTTCGGGGCGGCGGACCTCGCCGCCGTCCGGGGGCGGACTCCAGGGCTGCCCCGCTATGGCGACGAGCAGCGTTTCGTCTCCTCGACGAGCACGGCTCCCCGCGCGGCGGCACACCGCCGTGGGTCGAATAAGCGGTATTCCGTTAACCCATCAACAAGCCGTCTGACGCGCGTGGATGCGTTCAATCCAAGGTCCGTGCAACACGAAAACCAACGCCGGAGCCGCGAGAGGCAGCTCGTAGGCGACCGGGGCTGCGCCCAGCGAGACGTTCGACGGTGATCCAGGAGCCGCCGCGCCTCACACAACAGTCTTGCGTCCACTCGACAAGGTTTGAGTCTCCTGAAACAGGTGTGGGTAGGGATGGCCCCAGTTCGATGCCGCCCCAGCCAGAAAAACCCCCGCGTTCGCGGGCTCTGCTTCGCCCCGTGACCCCCGCACGTCAGGCCCACGCGCCGACTGCTCCTCGCGCGTCCGGCGTGAAGTCGTCGACGGCCGGGACGCCCCCGTCCAGGCCGGGCCGCAAGGCCCATAACTGCTCTCTGAGCGGAGGGACGGCCGGCGTGTCATCCGAAGGACCGGAGCGCAGCGGAGGACGCGCGTAGCGCGTTGACACGCCGGCCGACCCGTAGCTACCCCGCCCCACATCCGCAGCAAGCCACCGCACGCCCGCCCCGGAAGCGGAATCCGCGGGTCAGTTCCGAGCTGCCTTTTCGCCGTCAGCCGCGCCTCGTGGACCCGCCGAATCGGCTCCGATTCCACCCACACCTGTTTTAGGAGAGCCCAAGGTTTCCGACCATGTCCGCGAGACCTGCTGCGTTGACGCCGTAGGTGCCGACCGGACACGTTCCATTGCGCGCCGTTCGGTCTCGGTAGCATCCAGGTTGAGAACCGGCTGCCGCCCGCTCCCACTCCGCCTCCGTCGGCAGCCGATACGTCGCAGCCGTCGTCCGGCTCAGCCACGAGACATACGCCTGCGCATCGTTCCAGCTCACGCACGTCACAGGATGGCGATCCGTCTGTGGAAAGCCGGGGTCCCGCCAGGAAGTACTCTCGCTGCTGTAGTCGCATCCCCCGCCGGGGCCGCCGCCAGTCGCCGACGCGAACGCCCGATACTCCCCGACCGTTACCTCGTAGCGGCCCAGCGCGAGAGCGCTCTCCGGCCGCACCACCATCTCCGGACACACGTCACAGTCCCGGAACACGTCGCCCGGAGACCAGCGTGCAAGCCGTCCGCGTTCTGCTTCCTCCCGCTCCAGGCGCACTTCTGCGGAGTCAAGCAGTTCCAGCGCCTCTCGATAGAATTCGCCGCCTCTGCCGGCCGCGACCAGGTACTCGTTCAAGGACGCGACGGCCGTCTCCATCCGGACGGCAGCGAAGGCCACTTGCGCATACTGGAAGTGAAAGTCGTTCCCCAACACGAGATCGTGCTCCTCCCGCAAAGCGGAGGATCTCGTTCATCACCTCGAGCGCTGCTCCGGGGTCGTCAGCGGCGAGAAGCCGGTCTGCCCGCACCAAATGCCGGTCAACCATGATCTCGGGCGGCAGTTGAGCGGTCCCCGCCGCCGGAGCGGCTGTCTGCTGCTCTCCGGCGGGACTGGTTCCCGGGGCACGCGCGACGGTGGCTTCAGCTGCAAGCGGAGCGTCGGCCGGCGGCGAGGTACGGGGCGCCGCCGCGGTCACGGAAGACTCATTGGGGTTGGTCCCGGAAACCGTTGTTGGCGAGGAAGGTCCGGGCGGCGCGGCGGCCGCTCGCAGGAGCTGGGCGGCGGTGTCGTCCAAGTAGCCCGTCGCCGACGTTCCGCGAGCCTCCTGCCAGCGCCGGATCGCCGTCCGGGTGCGAGGACCGAACAGGCCGTCCGGCGTCCCCGGGTCGAAGCCCTCGTTTCGCAACCCGCGCTGAATCAAGGCTCTCCTAAAACAGGTGTGGGTGGAATCGGAGCCGATTCGGCGGGTCCACGAGGCGCGGCTGACGGCGAAAAGGCAGCTCGGAACTGACCCGCGGATTCCGCTTCCGGGGCGGGCGTGCGGTGGCTTGCTGCGGATGTGGGGCGGGGTAGCTACGGGTCGGCCGGCGTGTCAACGCGCTACGCGCGTCCTCCGCTGCGCTCCGGTCCTTCGGATGACACGCCGGCCGTCCCTCCGCTCAGAGAGCAGTTATGGGCCTTGCGGCCCGGCCTGGACGGGGGCGTCCCGGCCGTCGACGACTTCACGCCGGACGCGCGAGGAGCAGTCGGCGCGTGGGCCTGACGTGCGGGGGTCACGGGGCGAAGCAGAGCCCGCGAACGCGGGGGTTTTTCTGGCTGGGGCGGCATCGAACTGGGGCCATCCCTACCCACACCTGTTTCAGGAGACTCTGAATCAACCGCTGCGCGGGTCGGTCCAGAGCCAGCGACGCCTCGACTGCCGCCGGGTCCTGCGCAGCAGCGGCTGCGGCCGTCTCCTGCTGCAGCCGCGTCGCGGTCACGTTGGTCGTGGCGACCACTACCGGCGCCAACACGACCACGGCGAAGGTCAGCAGCGCAACGATGAGGGGTCTTGCAAGCTTCATCCCCGAGCACCTCCAAACAGACTGGAATCCTACCGCCGGTCGAGGCTGAGCACCAGCCCGCGGATCACCGTCGGCGCAGAGACGGCACATCGAGATATCCAGAGCGGTTGACTGCCGCCGCCGATGCGACTCGAACCGACGCCGCGCCGCGGGACTTGGCTCGCGCTTTGGAGCCGGGGGGAAAGTCGACGACAACGATGTGGCGGTCGGGGGCGGACGGCGCGGCGGCCCCCGGCCGGACCGGGAGGCGCGACGCGGCCCGCCGGGCGGCTGCGTCGTCAGCGAAGTCGGGAACAAGCCGTCGTTCGCGCGAGGTTGGGGCGTGGGTTGAGCCGACCGGGGGCGGACGGTGCGCGGCCCCCCGGGCCGCAGGTCGCGGCGGGCGGGGCGGGCGCTCTCGGAAGAAGACCCGCAAGAAGTAGCCGAGCCCAGCGTAGACGCGCACCTCGGTTCCCAACATCGGGACGAGCGCCTGCTCCTCGATGGCGGCTGCCGCCACACGCCGCAACCGGCTCGGCAGCTCCAAGCGCAGCCGTTACCGTGTATTTCCGGTGCGCCGTGAGAAGGCGCCATTCCTCAGCGGGTGCGAATCCCGCCCGGCAACTGTCGCTCCAGCCGGTAGCAGTCGGAGCGGACGATGGAGGCAACGACATCGGCTGAAGCACTCCGGTGACAAAGGGCCGCCCTGGGCGGTTCAGCGACCACGCGGGCCGCAACGACGTGAACGCCATATGCGCTATAGCGCATATAGCGTTTTATGCGCTGTTCGTGGCTATGCGCTGTAGGCAGCCCACCTCCTTGCGGGATCGGGCCGGACCGCGGTTCGACAGCGCATAACCGCAGTCCACGCGCCGATCGACCATGGTTGGATCTTGCCATTTCAGGAAGGAGATCCAGTCATGTTCGACCTCGGACAGCTCTTCAAGCGAGCCGACACGGTTCAGCGGCACCTTGCCGCTCCGCTCGCTCGGTCCCGACTCGCCTACCTCGGCCACCGCGCCGAGGAGGGCGCCAAGCCATCCACGCTTCGTGGAATCGCCGCCCTGCAGGTCAATCTCCTTCGCTACTTGGAACTCGGAGAGGACGGCAAGGTCGCGCCGACCGACGTTGAAGGAGTCTCCTGAAACAGGTGTGGGTAGGGATGGCCCCAGTTCGATGCCGCCCCAGCCAGAAAAACCCCCGCGTTCGCGGGCTCTGCTTCGCCCCGTGACCCCCGCACGTCAGGCCCACGCGCCGACTGCTCCTCGCGCGTCCGGCGTGAAGTCGTCGACGGCCGGGACGCCCCCGTCCAGGCCGGGCCGCAAGGCCCATAACTGCTCTCTGAGCGGAGGGACGGCCGGCGTGTCATCCGAAGGACCGGAGCGCAGCGGAGGACGCGCGTAGCGCGTTGACACGCCGGCCGTCCCGTAGCTACCCCGCCCCACATCCGCAGCAAGCCACCGCACGCCCGCCCCGGAAGCGGAATCCGCGGGTCAGTTCCGAGCTGCCTTTTCGCCGTCAGCCGCGCCTCGTGGACCCGCCGAATCGGCTCCGATTCCACCCACACCTGTTTTAGGAGAGCCCGTTGAAGCGGCCGCAGAGCGGTGGGTCTCTCAAGACCCCGCGCGCCGGGGCGGGGACGCCGAAGGCATCCGCCAACGGTTCGTCTCGCAAGCCACGTGCTGGCTGCGCTTCGCGGGCCGCTTGCAGGTCGCGGCGGCTCCGTCCCACGCGTACTCCGCCGAAGTGGCGGCCTTCGTGGATTACATGCGGCGGGAACGCGGCTGGTCCGAGGCCACTATCCGCTACCGTCGCAGCCGAGCGGACGAGTTTCTGTGCGGGTTCTGCCGTGGGAACCGGACTCTGGCCGACATCACAGTCGAAGCCGTCGACGGTGCGCCGAGCGACAGGGAAACCCGGGGCGGCCGCGTCCGCACCCGCGCCACGATCCGGAACCACGCGGACGCTCTGCGGGCGTTCTTCCGCTTCGCCGAGGACCGCAGTTGGTGTCGGCCGGGTTTGGCGGCAGCGATCACATCGCCCCGGGTCTACAGGGATACGACCCTGCCTGTAGGGCCGTCCGCAGAGGATGTGGAGCGCCTGCTTGCGACGACCGAGAGCGACCAGCCGGAGGATCTACGCGACCGGGCGCTCCTGCTGACCCTCTCTGTTTACGGCCTGCGTGCGGGCGAAGCGCGCGGCCTGCGGTTGGACCTCATGCATCCCCTCATTTTTCCCTGTTTCTAACATTCAGATTACACCAAAGACATCTCGATACACCCGCTGTTCCAGGAGCATGTCTCCGAACGTCTCCATCAATGGACGAATCCGGTCCTCCGGCCAATTGGGAAGATGGTGATACAGCATCAACCCCTGCCGAAACAACGAATGCGTCCGCCGTTTCACCGTGTTCGCCTTCAACCAGCGGTCATACCCGATACGTTCGCCCGCCGCACCCAGCAGCGACAGCATCGCGATCGCCAACGCGCTGACCAACAACAGGCGGTCCCGTCGGTCCGGGCGCGAAACATGCATCGAAGACATACCCATCCCGAAGCGCATGTCCTTGATGTCCCGAAAACCCGCCTCAATCCCCCAGCGCTTGCCGTAGTACCGAATCAAGACCGGCGTCGGAACTGTCGCTTCGCTCGCCGCCAGGCACCACGGTTCGTCCATCTTCCGATCGTGGACACACACGACCACGCCCACCGGCAGCTCGTGAGCGTCGGTCACCCGAGCGCCCACCAATCGCCGCGCACGCCCCCCGGCGCCGACCCACGCTGCCGCAAGTCGCCGCTCGCCCCGCGCATTAGTGACATAGATGTCCCCGCGCAACCGAATCACGTATTCGAAACCCAACTCCGTCGTCAACGCGTAGAACAGCTTGCAATCCGCAAAGCCCCGGTCCGCCACAACGGTGACTTTCACTTCTGCCGGCAGCACTTCCCGCAACCGGCACAGTAACTCGTACTCATAGCGTCGCTGATTGCCCTTCAGCGTCGACGACGCCACCGTCATCCACAGCAGGGGCGTCGCGCGCCCATGGCCTGTCAACATCGACAGCACAATCGTGTCCTGCTCGTCCGCCGCAAAGCTCGTCCAATCCAGCGCGACGACTACTTCCTTGCGGACGCCGACAATGTACGGCGTCCAATGAGCGAAAAAAGTCCAGACGTCGACACCTCGATTGCTCAGAAGCCGATCCACCTGTTTCACACCATGCTTGGTCAACGTGCCCATGGCCTGAGCCAAACCGCGCCCCACCGCGTGGATCGCCAGCGACGCGCTCGCCAGCACGCCGAGGGTGGCATTGGCCAACGATAGCACCCGTTTGGCATGCAAATCACCCTCGTACAACGTGGCTATGAAGCTCAGGAGATCGTCTCTCTCGAACAGTCGGTTGCCTGACGGCAACTTCTCGCGTATGCGCATGGGTCAAGATACTAACCTGGACTGTGGCACCTTGCAAGTCCTATCCGCCGGAGAAAGTTTGTTCCACGAGGAGGATATCGTTCTATTGATTTACGTGGTAAAATGAGGGGATCTCTGAGCGGTTGGACGACATCAACTGGGACGCGGCGACGCTCCGCATCTACCGACCGAAGACCGGGCGCACCGACCTGTTCCCGCTGTCGCGCCGCGTCGGAGACGCGATGGCGCGTTATCTGCGCGAGGCCCGCCCGCGTACGGATTCCCGGCGGGAGGTCTTCCTTTCCAGCAGGGCGCCGGCCGGTCCGCTCAGCCTCTCCAAGATTTCGAGCATCGTGCGCAGCTGCATGCAGCGTTGCGGCATCGACTGCCCGCGTCCTGGGGCGCACGCCCTACGGCACGCCTTCGCGCAGCGGTTGCTGGAGGAGGGCTTCTCCATGCAGGAGATCGGCGACTGCCTCGGGCACCGCAGCCCCGCCTCGACTGCGATATACGCCAAAGTCGACCTCGCCCGGCTGCGTCAAGTGGCCGACTTCGACCTGGAGGGGCTGACATGACGTTGCACGCGGCGATTGATCAATACGTCGCTTGGAGGCAGGCGCAGGGCGCCCGCTTCCAGGCTCAGGCGTACGTGTTGCGCCGTTACTCCCGTACCGCCGACGACGGAGTCGGCTGCGACGAGGTCCGTAGCCACGAAGCACGCACGTTCGTCGACGGCGGCGCGAGCGCCTCGAACAACCGGGCCTACAAGCACTCCGTCTTGACGGGCTTCTACCGCTACGCGGTCGCCCGCGGCCTCGTGACCCGCTCGCCGTTGCCGGTCACGGCGCCGAAGACGTTCCCTCGCGCGTCGCCGTATATCTATTCGCGCGAGGAACTGCGCCGCCTGCTCGACGCCACCAAGACCTACCGGAAACGGGTCAACCAGTTGGAGCCGCACACCTTCCGGACGCTGCTCCTCGTGCTGTACGGCGCCGGCTTGCGGCGCGGGGAGGCGCTCAACCTCACGCTGGCCGATGTCGACCTGCAGGCCGCGCTGCTCACCGTACGCGAGACGAAGTTCGACAAGACCCGCTTCGTGCCCCTCGGGCTGCAGCTCGCCCGGGCGATGGAGGAATACGCCGCTCAACGTCAGGCGTCCGGCCCTTCCCAAACGGGCGAAGCGCCGTTCTTCGTAAACCGCGACGGCACGCCGCTGGCCGCGAGAACCGTCAGTAAAGCCTTCCTTCATTTGCGACGGGCGGCCGGGGTGAGCCGGGAAGCAGAAGCGCGCTACCAACCGCGCCTGCATGATCTACGGCACACCTTCGCCGTTCACAGGCTGACCGCCTGGTACCGCGAAGGGGCGGACGTGCAGCGCCTGCTGCCGCTGCTGTCCACCTACCTGGGCCACGTCAGCGTCGCCGCCACTCAGGTCTACCTCAGCATGACCCCGGAATTGCTGCAGGAGGCCGCGCTGCGATTCGAGCGCTACACAGAAAGCGGGAACGGAGGCGGTCATGGCTGACACCCGCGCACTCGGGCCCTGGTTGCGCCGCTTTCTCGAGGAGCATCTCGTGAGTGAGCGCAATCTGGCTCGCAACACGCAGCTCAGCTACCGGGATACGCTCGCCCTGCTGCTCCCCTTCGTCGCCGACGACGCGCATACGCCCGTCGACCGGTTGGCCGTGGGCGACCTGAGAGCCGAACGGGTGCTTGCCTTCCTGGCGCATCTCGAGCAGGGGCGCGGCTGCTCCCCCCGCACGCGCAACCAGCGGCTTACCGCCATCCGCACGTTCGCCTGCTACGTGGCCGGACGTAGCCCCGAGCATGTCGAATGGTCCGGCCGGATCCGCGCCATCCCGCTGAAGAAGGCCGCGCCGCCGCCCGTGGGCTACCTGGAGAAGCACGAGCTCGACGCCTTGCTCGCCGCTCCGGACACCTCCACACCGCAGGGCCGCCGGGAGCGCGCCCTGCTGTTGTTTCTCTATCACACGGGAGCGCGGGCATCGGAAGCGGCGCAACTAACGGTCGGGAGACTGCAACTGGCCGACAAGAGCCCGGGACATTCGCTCGTCATACTGCGCGGGAAGGGCGGCAAGACACGCCTGTGCCCGCTGCTGCAAGGCTCGGCCCGAGCGCTCGCGGATCTGGCCGAGGGGCGCGCCTCCGGCGAGGCCGTCTTCCTGAACAGGCTCGGGCGCCCGATCACCCGCTCCGGCATTCGCCAAATGGTAGAGCGTTGCGCGGCCAAAGCCGCTGACCGCGCGCCGTCGCTGGCCGCCAAGAAGGTCGGCCCGCACGTGCTTCGCCACACGGCGGCGACCCACATGCTGCGCTCGGGGGTGGACCTCAACACGATCCGCGCCTGGCTGGGACACGCCCGTCTCGACACGACGACCGTCTACGCCGAAATCGATATCGAGAGAAAGGCGAAAGCGATCGCGTTCTTCGACTCGGCCGAGCCGGCACTCGGCAAGTCGTATCGCGACGACAAGGGACTCATGGCGTACCTGCGATCGCTGTAAAGGCAACTCGTTATGCGCTGTAGAAAACCACCACCCGCCCTGACTACTCTGGGAAACAGGTGCCTACAGCGCATAACGGGCAGGAGCGCATAAAACGCTGCGCAGGCCTCGAAACCAAGGGATGCGGAAGCCGACCCGCCCGGAATACGGGGAAGGCTGCCAGCGGTCGGGAAGCGAGCGACACGAGCACCGACCGGTTCCGCCGGGGTAGTGGCGGCGGCACGTGTGGAGGGGGGGATGGACGCAACACGGGAAGCCCTGCCGGTGGCGTGGTACGCGCCAACCGACAACCCGCGAGGGTCAGGTCGGGCCGGTCAAGGGTGGCGGAGAGGTCCGTAGGTACCGAGGAAGCCGGGTAACGCCGGCGGAGGGAAGGGACCTCAGGTGGAAGGGATGGCAAAAGGGAGCAGGCTCGCGGGAGTGGCCAATGGCTATCACCCCGGAGATAAGGGCTCTCGCCACAATAAAGTAGTCATGCTTGGAGATTGGTGTTATCCTCGGTTCTCGTGGACAACGTACTGACACAAGTGATACAGGAGAAGTTTGCCGCGATTGGACCTTTGCTCAACGAAAGGACGCGACGGCGTTGGGCGGCGGTAGAGGCAAGGGCGCTCGGACGCGGTGGAATTGCGCGGGTGGCCGAGGCAACGGGGTTGTCGAGGGCGACGATCGGCGCGGGCCTGCGGGAATTGGCCGATGGGCCGGCAGACGACGATATTGCGGGACGGTTGCGCAGCCCGGGGGCGGGTCGCAAAGCGCTGGCCGTTCACGACGCCGGCTTGGTGGCGGCGTTGGAAACGGTGGTCGATCCGGCCACGCGCGGCGACCCGACCGGACCGTTGCGCTGGACCTGCAGCAGTGCGGCGCGGCTGGCGCGGGAACTCCAAGACGCGGGCCACCGGGTCAGTGAGCGCTCGGTGAACCGGCTGTTGCACGAGTTGGGCTACAGTCTGCAAGCGAACCGCAAGACGCTGGAGGGAAAGCAGCATCCGGACCGGGACGCGCAGTTCAACCACATCAACCGCCGGGTGCGGGCTTTTCAGCGGCAGCGGCAGCCAGTGGTGTCGGTGGACACGAAGAAAAAGGAGCTCGTCGGACCCTTCAAGAACGGGGGTCGGGAATGGCGTCCGCACGGCCACCCGGAACCGGTTCGCGTCCACGATTTTCCGGACAAGGCACTCGGCAAGGCGATTCCGTACGGCGTGTACGACCTGACCCGCGACGCCGGGTGGGTGAGCGTCGGTATCGATCACGACACGGCGTCGTTCGCGGTCGAGACGTTGCGGCGCTGGTGGCGGCGGATGGGTCGCGTATCCTATCCGGCCGCGGGCCGGTTGTTGATCACGGCTGACGGAGGTGGTTCGAACGGCAGCCGCAACCGTCTGTGGAAGTGGGAGCTGCAGCAGTTCGCCGACGAGACGGGGCTCCAGACTTCGGTGTGCCACTTTCCACCTGGAACGAGCAAGTGGAACAAGATCGAGCACCGGATGTTCTGCCACATCACGGAGAACTGGCGGGGCCGGCCGCTGGTGAGTCGCGAGGTGGTAGTGAACCTGATCGGCCACACGACGACGCGGAGCGGTTTGGCGATCCGTTCCGAGTTGGACGCGAACAGCTACCCCACGGGACGGCCGGTGACGGCGGAACAGATGGAAAGTCTTTCACTCAAGCGGGACAGGTTCCACGGCGACTGGAACTACAGTCTTACGCCACGAGAAACCACAAACTGATCAAGTTATTTTGGCGAGCTGCCTGAGCAGCAATGCCGGACGTCATCACATGCACAAGCGAAGGGGACGACCTGAACGGTCGCCGTCGCCAGGGCGTCAACAGGCCTGACGACGCACCGGCCGGCCGGCGCAAGGGTGCGAGCCTGGTGCCACGGCTCGCCAGACCCGCCCGCCGGTCGTGACCGGGAACCCGCGCGCGAGCCGCATGATTCCACTGGAGAGCCCGGTGCCGGAAATCGGCACGCCGGGTTCGGAGAGCGGGGAGAGGAAACGTGCCCACGGATGCCGGACTGCGGCCCGGTGCGAAAGCGCCGGATCAGCCACCGACCCCTACCGGCTACGCGCCTCTCCTCGACTCTACCACGAATCTGGTCGGTACCCTAGGTCGAGCGCCGTCTGACCTTCCGAGGTAAAGAGGAGAACTTCAGGGGCCTGATCTTCGAGTTTGACCCGAACGGCGACCCCGCCCTGCAGTTCGACCGCTGGTTGAACAAGCTCCGTGCGGACCTCGTGCCGAATCGCGGGAATTTTGGCAGGCAGCTGTGCGCAGCCTGCCCAGGCCGGGCCGTGTCGTTCATGCATTTTCATGCTCAATCTGGGGTGCCCGGTGAACATGCCGTTCGCTATGCGTTGTGCGAAATGGGCGTCATCCTGCCCGAGTAGCGAACTCCCATCCCCGGCATTTCGGCTACGTCTTCCTTATCCACTCGGCGGCGGCACCGCCCCTGCCGCCGTCGCTGCACGGCAACTCGTCTGGTCTGTGCCCGTGGGGTCGTCACGGGTGGGGGCGTGCCGCCCAGCTGTTGATCATCTCGATCTGCGGGTGCCGGCATGGCTCCTGGGTGTGGAGCGCTTGGGCGAGCGCGCGCATGGTGAACGTGCCGTCGGCCACCGCGCGGGTGATCTCGTCGGCGATGGTCTCGAGGAGCCACGCGAAGAGCAGGCTGCGGTGCTTTGGCTCGCGCTGGTGCGCCGCAAGGGCGGCCTGGAAGTCGTCTTCCGTCGCTCGGAGTTTCCAGCCGACGCTCATCTGGAGCAGCCGCATCTGTAGCGTTGGGCTGGTTGGCGGTCGGTCGTCCCGGCCGCGCTCGTTCAGATCGCGGTCGAACAGCTTCGTCGGTGTCACCTGAGTCGGTGACCGGGGAGGAGGCCTCGGTGGGCGTCGTCGGGCCGATCTGGACCGGGAGCAGCGGGGCGTCCGGGTCGGGCATCAGCGACGGGAAGCCGGAGTTGGAAGCTGCGTTGCAGCTGGCGTACGATCAGCCGGTACCGCTCGATGCCCGTCCAGCCTTCGTCCACGCCTTTCGCTTGGACGTTTTTCGGGGTCGACCAGGTCGTCGGCGAGCCAGCGTTCGTCGTTCACGCGTTCGCACTCCCCCCGGATCGGTGTTTTCCAGTCGGCGTCTCCGCCAAGCGCGCGCTGTCCCGGCGATCACGAGAACCGGCTCGTCCCAGACGACCGGTAGCGGGATCTCCGGCGTCGCGAGACGCTGTCCGGCTTCGGCGGTTTCTTCCAGGAACTCCGGGCATGTCGAGCCCGCGGCCTCGAGTCCACTTGTGCTCGCCGTTTCGGTCTCCGCTTCCCCGTAGACGTCCCGATCGCGCCCACCGCGAGGCCGGTGCTCGCGGGTGCTCCTCACCGCCACGAGCCTCGGTCCCAGACGCGGCACCGGCCGTCAAGGCGCTGGTCCGTCCGCCGTTTGACTTCGAGCGCCGCGACTGACTGTCACGTTGGCCTTGTGTTCCACGGAGAGACGGTCCACGCTCAGTCCAGCGGCCGCACGACGCGAAAACCCGTGGCGCTGTTCCGGGCGTCGGCGCGG
Source organism: Vicinamibacterales bacterium (assembly GCA_965206705.1). Classification (GTDB taxonomy): domain Bacteria; phylum Acidobacteriota; class Vicinamibacteria; order Vicinamibacterales; family UBA8438; genus JAJEEA01. The sequence continues at coordinate 2,930,577 of CBDBKJ010000006.1, forward strand.
TTCCAGCCGCGCGCGTCAGGCCGGAGGTCGTCGGCATCGCCGAGCCAGGAGGAACCGCGTTGCACCCGGCGGTGGCAGTTGCCCTCAAAGCAGCCCGACGTCCACTCCCACAAGTTCCCCAACATGTCCGACAGGCCTGCTCTGTTGGTACCGTAGGAGCCAACAAGACAAGTACCCTCTTCAAAGCTCCGATCGCCACAACCGACGCCGGCGGGCGACCCGGCCACCGCACGCTCCCACTCCGCCTCGCTCGGCAACCGATACGTCGCACCCGTCGTCCGGCGCAGCCAAGACACGTACTCTTGCGCGTCCTGCCAGCTGACACAGGTCACCGGATGACGGTTTGTGTGCGGAAACCCGGGGTCTCGCCAGGAATCGCCGTCACCAAGCGTTACACATCCGCCGCCCGCACCCGCACCCGTCGCCGATACGAACGCCCGATACCGGGTTGTTTGCGGGAGGGGGCGAGATCCTACGTTAAGGTCGCGCCGCCCGGGCGGGGCCCGCTCCGCGATGCGGGCTTCGATCAGCGCGTCGGCGCAGAGCCGCTCGATCGTCGTCGTGGCGGGCAGGATGGTTCGCGTGCGACCCGCAGGACCTCGACGAACCTGCTCACCAGATCCCTCGTGGCGACTGCGCCCCCGTTGCGCTCCTTCGCGGAGCCGAGCTCACGCGCCGCGCCGCCCGAGAAGGACCGGAATCCCGTACAGACCGTCGCAGCTCGCTGGACCTGCAGCGCGACGCCCTGCGGGCGGCCGGCGTCGACGGACGGTGACCAGCATCCCGTCGCCGTCGGCCGCGTCGGCGACTTGTCGGACCCAGCAGAGGGCGCTCACCTCGCTGCGCCGCATCCCGGTCATAAAGGCCGTCGCTGCGGCCTGCTTCCGGGCCCGGCTCGCCGGCGAACGGAGCCCGGCCGGGGAACGCACCGCCCGGGTTCTCGCCGGCTACCGTCGGACCGCCGTCGACCGCGGCCCAGACCCGTCCCTTCGGGGCCGCAAGCCTCGCCGCCGTCCTCGCCACCTGCCATCAGAGGTACCGCGCAACAGCGCGTCACCCGGCGCTCGACGCCCGGCGGCCACGGCCGCCTCGACAGTTCACGTCGTCGAGGCGGCTCCGATCGAGGGCAACCTGGTCGGACTCCATCCCTCGGCCGCGGCCTCGCTGGCGCGGGCGATGATCGGGCTCACCTAAACGTAGGATTTCGCCCCCTCCCGCAAACAACCCGAACCTGTCGTCACTGCCGCGCCGCGGTCACCCGAGTTCGGTGAGCGACAGCACCAACCGCACCAGGTCCGCCTGCCGCGAGATGGACTGCTTCTGGTAGATCTGCTGCAGGTGCCAGTAGATGGTGCGTTCCGTGCGACCCGTCGCCTCGGCCATGTCGCGCACGCTCTTGCCTTCCGCCAACCAGACCGCCACCCGACTCTCCGCCGGCGACAGCTCCAGGGTCTTGGCCACCAAGTTGGGATTGATGGGATGCCGGCGCCCCGGCTCGACGATCAGCACCAGCGCGGCAACGTGCCGCGCTCCGTAATCGGGTTGACGGACACCCACCGGCTTGACGTGCACCACGAACGGCGGCGACACGGTCGAACGGCGGAGCAGCATCGACCCACTGACCGCGGCCGGGCCGGAGGCCGGCAGCGCGTCGCCCACCAGTCGATCGAGACGGACCTGGTCGGCTGGCCCGCGGGCGCGCAGCACCCCGTCTCGGTCCGACAATCCATCGCCGTGCCGCAGGATGCTGCGGGCGTGGTCCTTGACTCCATGATCCGCCCGCGGCGGTCCAGGTGAAGGACGCCGATTCGGGGGTTATCGAGCAGGGCGGTCACGGTCGTGTTCCGCGCCTCGGCGCGGACCAACGCCTGCCGGACACGGACGAACTGCCGGATATGGGGCAGCAGCGCCGTGACCACCGTGATCCGCGAAGACCCCCAACCATCCGAGTCGACGGGGTCGCCGAAAGCGCAGCTGATGTGGGAGCCGTCCGGCCCGTCGAGACGCACGTTCAAGCTGTCCTGCTGGCCAGTCCGGTGCAGCAGCTCGTTGTAGGTGCGCGAGGTCTTCAACTCTTCGACCGTGTACAGGTCGTTGACGTGCACCAGACGACCGTCGGGCAGTTGGCGGACCCGCGGCACGCGTTCGTCGGTGGGATGGTAGTCATCGAGGTACTCGCGCTCCAGGTCTTCGCGGCGCTGCCCCCGGCAGTAGGCCCCGAGGAAGAGAACCCGGACGTCGTCCTTGGGCCCTTCGCCGACCATGAGGTAATTGCTCGTCAAGCCGCAGGCCTCGTCGATCAGGGCCGAGACGACCGACCAGCGGGTATCGTCGAGCATCGCGTCGCACAACGACGCCAGGATGCGTTCGAACGCGTCTTGCTCGCCCATTGAACCTGCCGTCTTTGGTTACCGGGTAGAGGCGAGAAAATCCGTGAAGTGGTGTGCAGCTTCGGGGCGCATGGGCCGATACATGGAGCATGGCCAGGGAGAGCGGCGGGCGCGACGGTTCGGGGGCGTCCCGGCGAGAGCAGGATTCGCGGGACAAGCGCATCGAGGAGCTTCAGCGAGAGAACGCCAAGCTGGTCCGCGATTTGGACCGCACCACCCGCGACCTGGACCGCACCACCCGCGATCGAGACCGGTGGAAGCAACGCAGCGAAGACCTCAAGAAACAACTCGATGAGGCCCGGCGCGCCGGCAAACGGCAGGCTGCACCCTTCGCCAAGGACCGGCCGCAAGGGTCCGGCAAGGGGCCCGGCCGACGGCCCGGGACGCAGTACGGCCGGCAAGGGTCCCGACGCTGCCCGCCGAAGGTCGACGAGACCCACAGGGCGCCAGCGCCAAGGACGTGTCCCGACTGCGGCGGCGCCGTCGAAGTGACCCGCGTCGCCTCGCAGTATCAGGAAGAACTCCCCCCGGTCCGCCCCATCGTACGCCGCTTCGACATCGAGGTCGGCCGCTGCTCGCAGTGCCGCCAGCGCGTGCAGGGGCGCCATCGTCTCCAGACCTCCGACGCCCTTGGTGCGGCCGCGGTGCAGCTCTGCCCCGGGCTCGCCTCGCTCGTCGTCAGTTGCACACCGAGATGGGCGTGCCGCTGGCCAAGGTCGCCGGCCTGCTGCGGACGAGGTTCGGCCTGGAGGTCACCACCGGCGGCCTCGTTCATCTGCTGCATCGAACCGCCCGCGACGCCACGCCGGTCTACCGGGAACTCTGCCGGCAGGTCCGCAACGCGCCGGTGGTCACGCCCGACGAAACGGGCTGGCGCGTCAGCGTCAAGTCCCACTGGCTGTGGACGTTCGTCACCCCGGAGACCACCGTCTATGCCATCTGCCCCGGCCGCGGGTTCAAGGATGCGGCCACCGTGCTCGGGACCGACTACGCCGGCGTGCTCGTGCGCGACGGCTGGCGGGTGTACCGGTGCTACAAGGGTTCGTTGCACCAGAGTTGCGTCAATCACCTGCTCCAGCGTTGCAAGAAACTGAAGCAGAAGCACCCCTACAGCCCCTGGAGTTCGATGGTCAAGGCCGTTCTCCAGACCGGCCTCGACCTTCGGGACCGCTGCCGGAACGGCGAACTGACCCGGCACGGTCTCGACTCGCTCCGCGGCCGGCTCGAGGCCCGGCTCGGTCGGCTGATCGACGCACCGCCGCCGTTGAAGGACGCCAAGCGCTTCGCCAAGCATCTCGCCGCCGAATTCCCGGCCGTGTTCCTCTTCCTGCGCGACCCCTCGATAGACGCTACCAACTGGCGGGCCGAACAGGCCATCCGACCCGCGGTGGTCATTCGCAAGGTGAGCGGCGGCAACCGCACCCGCAAGGGCGCCGACACCCAGCAAGTGCTCTCGACCATCGTGCGTACCGCCCGTCAGCGCCGCCTCGACCTGCCGACGCTGACGGCCGAAATATTGCGCGCCCGCGAGCCCACCGTTCCCGAGGCCCTCAGGCTCCCGCCGCCGCCCGCGTAGGCGGGAGTCGCCCACACGGCCGCTTCGAAACACGCCTGTTCCCGCGGCTCCCACCACAGACAACCGACATTTCTCCATTTTCAAGGTGACTCAAGCCCGTGCCGACCCTGTAATCGAATACGAACCTGCCTACACCGAAACCACCAGTTTTACCATATTTGCGCCCCTCTATAACTGTCAAAATTGACGGGATAACAGCCAAGACTCAGGGCTGACTAGTGTGCCGTCCCTGAAATACGCATCGCAATACGTGCCACCTTGTCGATGATCGACTGGGCCGTGGCGACCCAGACGAACGGCGTTGCGGAGGCATTGTAGCTGTCAATGAACGCTTGGATCTTGCTCACCAGATCCGGGACGCTGCGGAACGAGCCCCGCTTGATGGCGCGCTGGCTGAGCAGACCGAACCACCGCTCCACTTGGTTCAGCCAGGACGAGTAGGTGGGCGTGAAATGCAGGTGGTAGCGCGGTCGCGCAGCCAGCCACTGCTGGACCTTTGCGTGCTTGTGCGTCGCATAGTTGTCCAGGACCAAGTGGATGTCCAGCTCCACCGGTACCTCCCGGTCGATCATCCGCAGAAATGACAGGAACTCCTCGTGGCGATGCCGCTTCCGGCACTGGGCCATCACCTCCCCGGTCGCGATGTCCAGAGCCGCAAACAGCGTCGTCGTGCCGTGCCGGACGTAGTCGTGGGTGTAGCCCTCGACGTATCCCAGGCCCATCGGCAGCGTCGGCTGAGTGCGATTGAGGGCCTGAATCTGCGACTTCTCATCCACGCAGAGAACCATCGCGTGGTCAGGCGGGTTGAGGTACAACCCGGTAATGTCGCGCACCTTCTCGATGAAGAACGGGTCGGTGGACAGTTTGAACGTCTTCGCCAAATGCGGCTTGACCCCGAACAGGGCGAACCAGCGCTGCACCGTGCTCTTGGAAACCCCCTCCGCACGTCCCAGCGCGCGCGTGCTCCAGTGCGTGGCGGTGTCGGGTTTTTGCTGCAACGCGCGGTTGATCACCGCTGCCACCTTGTCGTCGTCATGGGTTCGGGGGCGACCGGGCCGGAGTTCATCGTGCAAGCCCTGGATGCCGGCCGTGCGGAAGCGTCGACGCCACTTGCCGACCGTCTGCGCCACGGCGCCGACGCGGCGCGCGACGGCTTCGTTGGTCAGGCCTTCGGCGCTGGCGAGGATCATGCGGGCTCGCAGCACCAAGGCGTAGGGCAGGGTGGTCGAGCGGGTTATCCCCTCGAGCTGCTCCTGTTGCTCGTCGGTGAGCGTAAGCGGTTCCAGTTTGCGGCCGCGCGGCATTGACAGTACCCTTCCTGTTCAAGGTTCTGCCAATATAGTATATATTTACGGGACGGCACACTAGCTTGGTAAACACCAAAACAGCGGGATAAAGAGCGGACGCGGAGGCGCAACATCTCGGCGATCAGGGGGCAGGTCGAGGCCGCGCTGGCGGGGCGGTGCGCACGACGCTGGACAAGCACCTGCTGGGTGTCGGCACCCTTGCGGGTGCGGTTGCCGCCGCCACACCTTTGCGGATGACCACCGCTGGCCGGACGGCCTGTTCGGCCCGCTAGTTGGTGGCGTCGGCCGCGGAGGGAAGTCGGGACCGCGCCTGTTCAGCTCGCCGGCCCGGTAGCGGTCCCGCACGTCGAGGCACACGAACCTGGCCACACCCGTCGCCCGCAACTCTTTTATCATTTTGCCCCCCTTCTATAACTGTCAAAATTGACGGAAGAAGAGCCCCAAACTATGGCTGGCTAGCTTTTGGCACACGTAAAACAGCGGGTACGAGCGGACGCGATACCGGTGCGGCAGCATCTTGACAGACAGCTGACGGTGCTATTTGATCGGCGCGAGCTTCTCAGTCTAACTCCCGGCAGAAACGCTCGGCCGTGAATGTTGCGCTGAAGGAGCGGCCCGTTCAAATGAGCGAACCGCGAGGATCGATCTGATCTCGAACTCACGCCTGCGCTACGCCGTCGACGAGACGCCGTCGGAAGGGCTGACGCTCGGGCTCAGCCTGCAGGGCGTCACCGTCGTCCTGACCGGCATCATCCTCGTTCCCATCATCGTGCTCAACGCGGCGAACTACCCCGAAGGGCTGGAGTGGGTGGTCTTCGCGTCCCTGCTCGTCAGTGGGCTGTCGACCATCCTGCAGGCGCGGCCGGTGGGTCCCATCGGGGCCGGCTATCCCCTCTACATGGGCACCTCCAGCGCCTTCATCGGCGTATCGGCGGCCGCGGTGGCCACCGGCGGCCTGTCGCTGCTGGCGACGCTCGTGGTCGCCTCCTCGCTCGTGCAGTTCCTGTTCGCCGCCCGCCTGTCGTTCTTCCGCAGGATGATCACGCCGACCGTCGGCGGTACGGTGATCATGCTGATCGCCGTCAACGTATTTCCCGTCGCCACCGACCTGCTCTCGAGTGTTCCCGCCGGTTTCGACCCCACCGCCGTGAGCGCGGCCTTCGCGGCCTTCGCGGCCTTCGCGGCCATCACCCTGGTCTCCCTCTACGCCCGCGGCGCGAGCCGCCTGTGGGCCCCGCTCATCGGCATCCTCGTCGGGTGCATCGTCGCCGCCCCGGCCGGAATGCTGAACTGGGCGCCGTTGCAGAACGCGGCCTGGTTCGGCCTGCCGCAGACCGGGTGGCCGGGTCTGGACCTCTCGTTCGATGCACAGTTCGTCGGTCTGCTCCTCCCGTTCATGATCGTCGGCATCTCGTTCTGGGTGGGGCTCGGCTTCCAGAACGGCGCCATCTTCCCCGACCACCTGCCGGCGTGGTCCCGGGGCGTGCTCGACAACGGCATGGCGGCCGGCGGCATCGTGGCCATGGTCCTGACCCTGCTCGTGTCGTTCCGGCAGCGGGGCCAGCACGAGGTCCTGGAGCCGGGCGTGCGGTCGCTCTCGAAGCTGAACACCGCGCTGAACACCGCCGCGCAGGGCGCCGGCTGGGACGAGACGGCCACCAACCGCCTGCAGCTCGCGGGCGAGGAAGCGTTCCTGTACCTGCTCGAGCGGCAGTCGGAGTCGGAGCCGAGGCCCATCCGCGTCGCGGTGCGGCCCGTCGACGACGTCCTCCAGATCGAGCTCGTCAGCGGTCCCGACGACGCCAATCTGGAGACGCGCCTCGACAAGCTGGACGAAGAGCACGAGATCGTCAGGGACATCGGAGCGCGCCTCCTTCGCCACGTGGCGAAAGAGGTGAAGCACGAGCAGTTCTACGACCTCGACGTGCTCACCGTGACCGTGGACACCCGGCCGCTCGTGTGAGGGGATTCCATCCGGGAGGGCCGCCGAGCGAGTTTCGGGCGGCGAACTCTGTGAAGACGGATACGGGTCCGAATAGTCGGGACTGGCACGGGATGAGCATGACCGACGAGCCGAAGATCGTCATTGAGGGGACGCGCAGGGACTGGCCCGGCGGCCCCCGGACCCTGACGCCGCGCGGCCCTTCCTGGAACCCAACCGGCAGACCCTCTGGTTCGGCGCCGATCTCGCCCCGGCCGGCAGTCAGGTGTGGTTCCGGATCGCCTCGCAGGTCGTTCTTCGGATGAAGGCCGAAACGCCCGGCGCCCGCGACGACCGCCTGGTCGACGCCCTCCTCGCCTGGCTGACGTCCGACCGTGCGTTGAGACGCGAGCTCAACCGCTTCGAGGTGCTGGTCTCCGATGACGGCGATACGTGGATCGAACGTCTACGGTGGTGAATTCGATTTCGCTCGCCCCGACCGGTCCCGCCGCCGCCCTTGCGGCCAGGCTCGCGCCAGTCCTCTCCGCCACCCTGCCCGACCCGACCAGACCCGCGCGGCGCCGTCGGTTTGGCGTGTGCCACACTACCGGCAGGGCTTTCCCGTGTTGCGTCCATCCCCTTCCAGCTTCGCGACGCTTCCAGCAGGGGCTTGGCCACGTCGATGGCCAGCGTGCGCTGTTCTGCGCGAACAGGGCGAACGATTGTTCCGGTTGAGTAGATTACGACACAGGCCCGGCCGCGCCAGCGGCCGGGAAAACACGTCGACGTGCGGGGCGAGGGGAGAAGGGCGACCGGGACGCAGGGGAGTGGAATGCCGGCTCGACACGGCGCGTGGTTCGCGGAACGGGTCATCCCGGTCAAGCTGGAATACGGGTTGAGCGTCGACCGGTCGGTCGCCGTCGGTGCGAAGTCGAGGGGTGCATCGGGCGGGCAGGCCGAGGCGCGCCCTCCGGCGGTCAGAAGCCGACGACCGCCCGAACCACCCCGCCGCCAAGCCGCGGCGTGAAGGTGACCGCCGGCCACTCAGTCGCACCGCCCGCCCTCGGGCTCGCGGCAGTCCTTGTCCTCGAACCGATACCACAGCAGCCGCCCCCCGACCATCGACAGCATCAGCCCCGTCATCATCCTGAAAGCCGGCCCGTCACCCGCCGACGCGCCAGCTCACGGCCATCTTTACGCCGCCGCGCTCCGCCGGCCGCGGCTCCGCCGCGGTGGAGCGTCGCCCCACGGCCGCGACGGCCAGCCTTGCGTCAGGACTGCTCCTCATGACGGTTCTGGCCGACGTTCCGGCTTCGCCGGGCCGCGGAGCGCGCCGGGGGCGGAACTCCAGGCTGCCCCCCTCGCGGTCGCTCTCGAGCTGACAATTCATGAACACACCCGGGTAGGAGGCCAGCATCCCGGGAGAGACGCGGGCGTTCAGGTCGGCGACGACGTCGCACGCCGACGTTACACTCGGATCGACCGGGGCGGTGACGGTGACCGCCCGGTTGCGGTCCACGGCCGGATCGACGCGAAGCCGCGCCCGGGCTCGACGACCGCGACCTGGCTGAAGGGCCCCTGGCCGCCGTCCGGGGCGCGGATGCGCATGTTCTCGAGGTCGCCGAGCAGAGCCCAGCGTGGAGGTCGAACCCGTTGTGGCGCGCGTGACACGGCCTCGGCAACCGTTGTCGGCCTGCGGCAGCCGCGCTCCGGGACGAAACAGACGTATTCGGGACGGCGGCGGACGGGCGCCGCCGGGCCGTTACCCGCCGAACAGCCCGACAACGGTGATCGAGACGGTCACGCACACCGCCGCTCCCAGCGTCATCCAGATGCCGACCTTCGCCATGTCTCGAATCGAGAAGTAGCCGGCCGAGTACGGGAGCACGTTGGTCGGGCTTTCGGTGACGAGGATGAACGCGAGGGTCGAGGTGAAGGCGGCCGGCGCCGCGATGGTCCAGGCGTCGAGGCCGAGGTCGAGGGCGAGGGCGAGCAGAATCGGCATGATGAGCGAGCCGGTCACGGTGTTGCTCGAGAAGAGCAGGTGCAGCAGCGCGACGGCGATGACGATGACGAAGGGGCGCAGCATCGGGGGGATCAGAATGAGGTTGCCGAGCAGCAGCTGCGCGAGCCAGCGGGCGGCGCCGGTCTCGAACACCATCAGGCCCAGCGACAGGCCGGCGACGATCAGCATCACGCCGCCCCAGTCCATGTTGGCCTGGGCCTCCTTCCACGACATGACCCGGATCATGGGAAGGAACAGGGTCAGGCCCCCGGCGAGGGCCACCGCCTGCACCGGCGGGTCGACGAGGCCCCCCGTGAGGTCGGCGAGCGAGGGCGTGATGAGCCACGCGGTGATCGTCAGCGCGAAGATGACGAGGGTCTTGCGCTCGACCGGCTTCAGGGGGCCGAGCGCCTCGAGCTTGGCCTCGATCTCGCCCTCCTGGTAGGGCAGGGTCTCGATCTCCGGGGGGAAGATGCGCAGGAGCAGCCACCAGCCCACCGGCACCATCAGGATGGCGGCGGGGACCCCGAGCACCATCCACTGCCCGAACGAGATGGACACCCCGGAGATCTCCTCCAGGTAGCTGAGCGCCAGCACGTTGGCGGCGGTGCCGGCGGGGGTGCCGATGCCTCCGATGAGGGGCCCGTAGGCGCACGAGATCATCAGGGCCCGGCCGTAGTTGCTCTTGAGCGGTTGGAGGCCGGCGTCCTTCAGCACCCCGACGCCGAGGGGCAGCATCACCGCGGCGACCGCCATGTCGGTGATCCACATCGAGAGCAGCGCGCCCACCACCAGGAAGCCGAGCAGCACGCGGTCGGCCCGGGTGCCGGCCCACTGCAGCACGTGCAGCACCATGCGGGTGCCGAGCCCCGAGAACGTGAACCCCGTCGAGAGGAAGAGGACCCCGATGAAGAACACGATGAGGGGGTTGCCGAACCCGGCGTTCACCGCCGACGCGAAGTCGGTGATGCCGAAGGCCGCGATCAGTATGACCACGAGCAGCGAGGTGACCGCGAACGGCATCGCCTCGCCAACCCACAGGGTGACCGCGAAGAGCAGTATCGCCAGGCAGGTCTTGCCTTCCGGGGTCAGGGGGATCAGCTCGCCGGCCCGCTCGAGCGGGGCCGGCACCGGCAGCAGATGGACGACGGCCATGAGGGCGGTGGCGCCCAGGAGAATGAGGAGGGCCCGGTAGTCGCTGGCAGCTGCGTTGCGGTCGGACATGACTTGACGCCCCTCGCTTCGAGGATGTTCGGCTTGGTGACGCCGCCGGGCCGACCGTCAGGGTGCGAACCGGGGAGGCGCGGAGAATGATACTGCGACGACGCCGATCAGGCTCGGTCCTCGCGCGAGCCGCCCGCGGGCCGGTGCACCGCCATCACCGCGAGGGTCGCGGCCAGCGCCGCCCCGAGCCCGAGCATCGCCGGGTTCAGGCCCCCGATACCGCCGTCGCCGGCGGTGAGCCGGACCGCCGCGAACACCGTGACGCCGGCCGCGATCGAGGCGAGGGCCTCGGGGGTCCGCACCCGGCCCACGTACAGTCCGACGATCACCGGCACGAACAGGGTCACCGCCAGCAACGTGTAGAAGATGCTGAGGGCCTGGATGATCGAGGTCAGCACGATGGCCAGCGCCGTGGCGCCGGCTCCCCCGGCCACCGCGGCGCCGCGGGCGACCCGCAGCACTCGGGCATCGCTCGCGCCCGGGTTCAGGAACCGCGCATAGAGATCGCGGGACAGCGACGTGGCCAGCATGAACAGGATGGCGTCGGCCGAGCTCAGCTCTGCCGAGAAGATGGCCGCGAGCCCGAGGGCCCCGAGAAGGGGAGGCAGGGTCTCGATGAGCACCGTGGGCAGGGCCAGGTTGTGGTCGTCCAGGTCCGGGGCCACCGTGCGCGCCATCATGCCGAGCAGGGCCGGCGCCGCCGCGAACACGAGCAGGGCCAGGGCGTTGAGCCCGACGCCCATGCGCACCGCCCGCTCGTCGCGGGCCGCGTAGACGCGTTGCAGAATGCCGGGCGAGACGATGAACGACGGGCCGATCATCGCCAGCAGGAACCAGCCCGACCCGCCGCCCCGCCAGACGTTCCAGTACCCCTCGATCTCGCGGGTCTCGGCGAGCACCCGGGACAGCCCGCCCACCGACGTCAGGATGAGCGGGCTGACGACCAGGAAGCCGACCAGCATCACCGCGAGCTGCACCACGTTGACCCGGACCGAGGTCAACAGGCCGCCGGCCGTGAAGTAGACCGTCACCGCGAGCCCGCCGATCAGCGATCCGACCCACGGCTCGAGTCCGCTCACCGCGTGGAGCACGCCGCCCATCGCGATGATCTGCCCGGCCAGAATCGCGAGCGTGCCGACCCACAGCAGAGCCGCGATGAGGGCGCGCACCTCGGGCCCGTACCGGTGCTCGAGGAAGTCGCCCACCGTGTGCAGGTCGTGGGTCCCGGCCATGCGCCGCAGCCGGGGACCGACCCAGAATGCGAGCACGATCGAGCCGATGCCCGCCGACCCGACCCACCACCAGGCGCTGAGGCCGTCGCGGTAGCCCAGGGCGGCCGCGCCCATCGTCGACCCGGCCCCGATGTTGGCCGCGAGCAGGGTGGCGAAGAGCAGTCCGGGCCCGAGGCGCCGGCTCGCGACGAAGAAGTCGCTCGGTCCCGCCACCCGCCGGCCGTACCACAGCCCGAGCGCCATGAGTAGTGCGGCGTAGGCGAGAATGACGACGAGATAGAGATTCACGGATCACGGTCCGGACGGGAGGTCCCGCGCGGCGGGATAGCCGGGGATGCCGGCGGCCGCGCGCACCGCCCGCACGACGGCCTCGGCCATCGCCTCGGCGGCGAGGGCGCCCACCGTCCCGACGCGGGCCGGCTCGCCGTGCCCTCCCGTCGCCAGCGCGAAGATCACATCGCCGTCGCTGGGCGTATGCGACGGCACGATAGCCCGGGCGAGGCCGTCATGGGCCATCTGCGCCACCGCCGTCGCCTCCGCCTGGGTCAGCACCGCATTGGTCGCGACGACCCCCAGGGTGGTGTTCTCGCGCGGCCGCCCGCCGCGTCCCGCGCCCGCGCGCAGCAGGGTGCGGGCATCGGCGAGGCCCTCGCCGTCCGGGGTGCGCACGCCCGCCACCACGCGGCCGGTCGCGGGGTCGACGACGTCGCCGACGGCGTTGACCGCGGCCAGCGCGGCGACCACGAGTCCGCCGGGCACGCTTACCGCGGCAGAGCCGACGCCGCCCTTCATCGCCCGGCCGGCGCCGCCCAGCTTGCCGACGGTCGCGCCGGCTCCCGCCCCGACGTTGCCCTCGGCCACCGGGCCCGCGCTCGCGGCGGCGGCGGCGCGATAGCCGCAGTCGGCGGTCGGCCGAATCGCCGGGTCGCCGACGCCAAGATCGAACAGAATCGCGGCCGGCACGATCGGCACCCTCGCGACCCCGGCGTCGTAGCCGATGCCCCGTTCCGACAGGTACCGGACCACGCCGCCGGCTGCGTCCAGCCCGAACGCGCTGCCGCCCGCGAGGACGATCGCGTGCACCCGCTGCACGGTCTTGGCGGGGTTCAGCAGATCGGTTTCCCGCGTCCCCGGCGCCCCGCCCCGGACGTCGACCCCGGCGACCGCCCCCCCTTCGGCGAGCACCACGGTGCAGCCGGTGGGCCGAGCCGCGAGGGTGTGATGGCCGACCTCGATGCCGGCGACCGCCGTCAGCCCCTGGTGGGGCTGGGCGGACGGCGCCGGCTGGGTCATGAGTCCTCCCGCGAGACAGGAGACTATCGCGAGGTTGCGGCGGCCCATCGCTCCGGTCCGTCTCTCCGTGGGGCTCCCCGGATGATAGCGGCAAGGCGATGTCCGGCGCCCCGCGGGTGCGGGGCGCGCGGACGCGAACGGCGGGGTGGCGGCCGGCGTCCCGGCTACTCGCCGGCGTCGTCGGTCTCGACGCGCTGCAGCGTCTCGCCGGCCAGATAGCGCTCGTACTGCTCGTCGGTCATGAACGCGACGTCCGTCCAGCCGTGGCCCATCTCGTCCATCGTCCGCGACCCCCAGCCGATCCAGGCCGAGGGGTCCGGGTTGTGCCGGTTGTTGGCGGTGTTGTCATGCCACGACACCGTATGCAGAATCGTGCCCTTCGGGAACGCGTGCGGCTTGTCGTAGGCGTAGACGATTTGCCACGTCTGCTCGTAGTTGATGGCGTCGGTCAGCACCTCGCGGCGGCCGTCCACGTGAATCGCCTCGAGCAGCATCCGCTTGCCGCGGAAGTGCATGTGAGGCTGGAAGCTGAGAATCAGCGCGGCCTGCGGCAGCGGCCAGAACCGCTCGTGGCGCGCGACGGTATTGGGCGGAATGCTCAGGAGGGCGACGCCGTTCAGGGTGTTGTCGTCGATGAGGAGCCCGGTCGGCATCCGTTCCGCGTGCAGGTCGAGGTCGTGGCCGGCGAGCAGGAGCCGGTCTTCGACCGCCTCGCGATTCAGCCTCCAGTCGTGCCCGACGCCGGTGCGAATGCGGTGGGCGGTGACGATCAGCTCGGGCACCTGCCCTTTGGGGTAGAACTTGATGCCGACCTTCTGCCGGTCGACGGTCTCTTCGCCCCACGGATGATAGTGCGGGGCGAACCGGAACAGTCCCCCGGCCGGCAGCTTGCGCCCGGTGCCGTCCGGATAGTACTGGCCGGTGCTGCCCATGGCGTACTCGATCAGGTCGATCTCGCGCGTGTTCGACCCCATCCCGAGCCGGAACTCCTCGCGGTCTTCCACCGTCTCCGGGACGCTGACGTACACGTGCGAGTGGTGAACGCAGCAGTAGGCTTCCGGAATGATCTGCACCCACTTCACGTACCGGTCCTCGGTCAGTCCCGGATCGACGATCTCGGACGGGTAGAAGTCGGCGCCCTCGGCCGGAATCGCGAAGCCCTCCTCCATCTGGACCACCAGATCAGGCTCGCCGTAGGTCCATTCGTCCAGCTTCGCGAACTCGAGCGGCGGCGGTGCGTCGGCCGGATTGCCCCGCGGCGCGCCGGCCGCGACCCAGGCGGCGATGGTGGCGATCTCGGCGTCGCTCAACGACGGGTCGGCGACGTACTCGCCGATGCCGCGGTCGATGTGCCACGGCGGCATCTGGCGGGCGACGACGCGGTCGCGAATCGCCCGCGCCCAGGGGCGGGTCTCTTCGAAGGTCCGCAGCGACATCGGCGCGCCGGTGCCCGGCCGGTGGCATTGCTGACACGAGCGTTGCAACAGAGGCAGCACGTCGCGGGTGAAGGTGGGGTCGTCCCCGGCCTGGCCCGCGGCGACGAGGTTCGGGCTGAAGAGAACGGCCGCGAGGGCGGCGGCGACGGCAACGCGTGTCGAGACGACGCGCATGGTGATGACCTCCAGCAAGAGTGCAACCGAGCCGATGTCCGTCCAGTCTAGTGGAACTGTGCGGGCGAGATCCACCGCTGCGGGAGCGTGGCGCGCCGGCCGCCCGCTTGTCGCGGGTCGCGGCCTCATGTTAAATGGTTCGTTCGGCGCCCCGCTTCCACGAGGGACGGGGCCGGGGATGCGCCCGGTCGATGCCGGCGTTGAAGAACAGGGGAGAAGGAACGACATGACGGTTCGTGGCACGCGTCTCTCATCCCGGGTTGCGGCGCCGCTACTGGTGCTGGCGGCGGTGGCCGCCGGTCCGCCGGCGCCCGCGTTCGCACAGAACGAGCCGGTCTATCCCGTGTACGACGGGTTCATCGTCGCCGCGGACGGCCTCCACGTGGTGTCGTTCGCCTACTTCAGCCACAACTTCGAGCCGGTGACGGTGCCGCCCGGCCCGCAGAACCGGTTCGAGCCGGCCGCTGGCGACCGCGGGCAGCCGACGACGTTCCTGCCGGGGCACCATCGGTTTCAATGCGTGATGGTCCTCGACCCGGACTTCGCGGGCGGCGTGCGGTGGACGGTGGCGCATGCCGGCACCACGACCGCCACCAGCCAAGACATGCTGCAGTACAACTGGGAGCTCGAAGAGCGCTCGCTGCGCAATCTGCTGCGCGACGTCGAGCCGGCCGGGGCGCCCCGCGGCGTCTGCCTCAACCGATCGCCGACCGTCAGGTTCCTCGGGTTGCGGAACGGTCCCGAGGGCGCGCCGGCCGAGGTGGCCGCCGCCGTGGGGCAGCCGCTGAAGCTGTTCGGCAGCGTCCGTGACGAGGGGCTGCCCCGCGACGGAGCGCTGGTTGCCCGCTGGCGGATGCTGAGCGGCCCCGGCGCCGTGACCTTCAGCGCGCCGGAAGAGCCGCGCACGCTGGCGTCGTTCGACACCGCGGGGCGCTACGAGCTCGAATTGTGGGCCGGCGACGGCGAGCGCGAGGGGTCGAACCGTGTCGCCGTCACCGTCGAGCCCGCGCCGTAAGGACAGCGCTCGACACATCTTCATCAAGGGCCAGCCCGTGGATTCCCTGCCGACGCCCTGGGACACGGCGAGGTAGTTTCCGTCAGCGTCCCAAGGGTTCGAGAGCCGCGGCCCCGGGGCCGAGCTTGTCGCCGTTCCCTCCGGCAGACTACAATCGTCAGGTTCCCGACGTGTCGGATACGCCTCGCCGGTGCACGCCTGTCTCCGGTGAGGCGAGATGCTGGAAATACCGCTCCTGACGGAACGTCTGCCGAATCAGGCCGCCCCCGGTGGCGGCGCGGGGGCTGGCATGCCTCGAATGGCGCCGTAGCGGCGTCCAAGGCGGCAGGACCCAGGAAAGGGATTCCGTGCGAGTATTCATCGTCAACCCCAGCCATTTCTCGTTCGGCGTGGCCGTCATCACCCCCCGGTGGCTGTACGTGCTCGCCGCCGCGACCCCCCGCAAGTGGGGCGACCCGGTCCTGGTCGACGAATGCCTCGAGCCGTTCGACGACAGCCAGATCGAGCCCGGCGACGTCGTCGGCATCGGCATTCACACCGGCAACGCCCTCGTCGGCTACGCGCTCGGCCGGCGGGTGCGCGAGCGGGGGGCGTGGGTCGTGTACGGCGGCATCCACGCGACGCTGTATCCGGAAGAGGCGCACGAGCGCGGCGGCGCCCATGCCGTGGTCAAGGGCGACGGCGACATCGCCTGGGGCGACGCCATCGAGGATTGCGCCCAGGGCGAACCGCGGCGGATCTACGAGGCGGGACAGGTGGACGCCGGCCAGTTCAAGCCCGCGCGCTGGGACCTGCTGAAGCGCGAGAACTACATGTGGGCCTCGGTCCAGACCGTCCGGGGGTGTCCCAAGCACTGCTCGTTCTGCTCGGTGTGGCGCACCGACGGGCAGAAGCCGCGCCAGCGGCCGGTGAACCCCGTCATCGAGGAGATCGTCGAGCTGCGGCGCATGGGTTTCCGATTCGTCGCCCTCGCCGACGACAACTTCTATCCCGTCACCCTCGAAGACCTCCGGATGGCGGACCGGCGCGAGGACAAGGCCCGCTACAACCAGTTGAAGACTCTCCGGGACGAGCGCTTCGAGCTGATGGCCCAGATGGAAAAGCTGCCGAAGGATCTGGTGTTCTACACCCAGATCACGATGGAGGCGGCCGAGGACACCGAGTTCCTCGACGCGATGCGCAGGGCCCGCATTCTCGGCGCCCTCGTCGGCGTCGAGGCGGTGACCCCCGACGGCCTGAAGGACGTCTACAAGGAGTTCAACCTCGCCGGCGACGAGCTCGTCGAACGGCTGAAGCTGTTCAAGGCGCACGGCGTGCACGTCCTCGGGTCGTTCATCTTCGGGCTGCCGAGCGACCGCCCGGCCACCTTCCAGGCGACCCTCGATCTGGCGCGCCGGGCCGACATCACGTTCGCGCAGTTCGTGACCCTGACGCCGTTCCCCGGCACCCTCGACTTCGACCGGTGGGAGCAGGACAACGCGGAGACCATGCCGCACGTCGACGGCATCCCCATCTCGCGCCACTGGCTCATTCCCCAGTCGAAGCGGCCCAAGCTGATGACCCCGCACCCGGTCATGTCGGGCGAGGACATCCGCGTCCACACCCAGGCCGTCTGGGACAACTTCTACAGCGTCAAGGAGGCCTGGCGCCGCTCGGCCGTCCTGAAGTCGCTGAAGGGCCGTCTCGCCTTTCTCCTGGTGTCCAAGCTCTACCGGCAGATGTTCGCCAACACCGGCCTCTCCACCGACAGCGCCCGCGTCTCGCGGTCGACCCAGTGGGCCCGCCTGATGGCCAAGCCCGCCCACCGGCTCTTCGCCGCCGAGCCCATGCCCGACCTGCAGGTGCCGGCGCCGTAGCCGGCAACCGGGCCTCGTGTTATGTTGAACACGTGGTCGAGACCCTCACCGCCGTTGCGGCCGTGGTCGGCGCCGTGGGTTCCCTCGCGGCAGGGGCCGGGGTGCTGGTCGTCTACGGAAAGCTCGACAGACTCACCGGCCGCGTCGACGCCGTCGAATCAACCCTGCAGACCCTCATGGTGGGCCTGATCGGCCGCTCGGACGCGAAGTAGACGGCTGGATGCGGGCGCCGGGCCGTTGCCCGATCTGCAGGTGCCGGCACCGCAGGACTCCATGAAGAAAGCGCGGCCGCAATCGGACCGTGCTGCCTCCACCCGGCCACCACGGGCCGGCTGGGCGGATGCCGCGCGGCGGATGCACGCGGCCGGCGTCGACCGCCTTCTCGACCCGCCGCAGTCGACCACCTTCGACGATCAGGAGTGGGAGTGGCGGCCCGCCGCCCGGCGCGCCGACACCGCCCGGCTACCGCGGCCCTGACGTGCGCGGGCGTGTGCCCGCGGCTTCTCCGCCCAGCCGCACGTGCTCGAGAACGAAGTCGACCCTATTGGCGGAGTGGACGTTCTGGTCGGGGTCGACGATGCCGTGCCGCTGGTAGTGTGGCGGCTTGTCGGGCATGGGCGCCCGACAGCCCGTCGGCGCCCCGCCGGTTTCGGTGCGGCGCGGGGGGCTGCCGCGGGCTGCCAGGCTTGCAGTCAGTGCTTGTGGGGCACGAGCATGTCGGCGATGCCGTGCTGGTGGATGAAGAGCATGCAGTCTTCCGGGCCCTTGCAGCGTTCATTGTGCGGCTGCCCGCCCGGTTGGAGCACGTACGAGCCCGGCGGCAGCTCCTTCCGGGCGGCGTCGCCCTCGACGGTGTAGACCCAGGTGCCCTGGAGGTTGATGGCGTGGTGGTGGTCCGTGTGCATGTGCAGCCCGGCTTCCGTGCCGGCCGGCACCATCAGCAGCATCCCGTACCCGTCCTCGTCCGGATGCGAGCGATCGCCCCAGAGCCGAACCCACTGCAACGAACCGTCAGGCGTCAGCGGCGCCCAGTGGAGTTCCTTTGCCGACATGTGGACCGCGGCGCCCGGCGGTTCCTGCGCTGACGCCTCGCGCGTCGCCGCCGTCATGGTCACCGCGACGCAGGCGATGACGAGCCCTCCAACGACCTTGTTCCGCATGAGATCCTCCTCTTCATTTTTCCGCTGGCGAACGGTTCGCCCACTCTCTCCTACATGTGTACCGACGGTATCGGTGGGGACATCGTTCCCGCGCGGGTGGGGTCGCGGCCTGCGAGGTGGTCCCGGGGACCATTCGGTCGCGATGGACGGGCTTCCGGAGGCAATGGGCGGGCTTCGACAACACGCGCGGGGCAAGGGGGAGCTCGTCCCGGCCGTCGTCCGTACTGCTTGCCCGCCTTTCGTCCCCGTCGGCCCCGTGCAGCCGCACCTGGATCGGGGTGTCGACGTTGCTCCAGGTGTCGATGTACCAGGTGAGGCCGGGGCTGAAGCGGGCGGTGTGGGTGCGGGGGCGCTCGGACAGCCGGGTCAGGTTCCCGCCGTCGAGGTCGACGCGGTACACGTCGCCGCCGATGACCTTGACGGATATGCGGCCGGATTCGGGTCGATCGGGTCAGGCGCCGGCGTTCGGCGCATCGAGCCAGTTCTCGACAGGGAGTTCAGGCACGCGCCTGAACTCGTTGACGTTTGCGCTCACGAGGGTCAGGTCCGACGCCAGCGCCTGTGCGGCGATCAGCATGTCGTTCGGTCCGATCGGCGTGCCACGGCGCTCCAGGTGCGTTCTCAACTCGGCGTAGCGGCGGTCGGACGGCTCATCGAGCGGCAGGACCGCGAGCGCCGAGAGAATGGCGTCTATCCGCCGGCTCAACCGCTCGGATCCCCGCCGGGTGGCGCCATATCGCAACTCGGCCGCCACCACGATGCTCGTGCATACGTGCCGCTCACCCACTTCGGCGATCCGATCCGCGACGGCGCCCTGGGGATACCTCACGACGTGGGAGACGATGTTCGTATCGAGCAGGAACCGGTGCGCCACGTTCAGACTTCCACGTCGTCGAGTGGCGTCAGGGTGTCGTCGACGTCGGGGAACTCGTCCTGCAGCGGCTGCAGGCGTGCGAGCAGGTCGAGCAGGCGGCCCTTCCTGACCGGTTCGATGATCAGGCAATCCCCTTCCCGCCGCATGAGGGCTTCGGCACCGTCGAGCTCGAAGTCGCGGGGAATGCGCACCGCCTGATTGCGTCCGTTCCTGAACAACCGCACGTGACGGACGGCTTCGGACCTGCCCGAGGATTGAAGCATATGCTCTACCCTATGCCCGCCCGCGGCCCGCCGTCAAGGCGCCACCCGCCCGACCAGCGCGGACCAGGGCTACCGCGGTCCCGATGTCCGCCCCGACCGGCTCGCGGCGCGCAGGTGCTCGAGGGTGAAGTCGAGCATCCTCTGCCGCAGGTGGGCGTTCAGGTCGGGGTCGGTGATGCCGTGCCGCGAGCGCGGATACAGCATCAGGTCGAACTGCTTGCCCGCCTTCTGCAGCTCGTAGACGAACTGCATCGTGTTCTGCATGTGGACGTTGTCGTCCATCGTGCCGTGAATCAGCATCAGCGCGCCGTTCAGGTCGGCGGCGTTGAAGCGGGGCGAGCTCGCCCGGTAGCCGTCGGGGTTGTTCTGCGGCGTGCGCATGTAGCGCTCGGTGTAGATGGTGTCGTAGTCGCGCCAGTCGGACACCGTGCCCCCGGCGATGCCCATGGCGAAGCTGTCGCTGTGGGTCAGCGCATAGCTGGTCATGAAGCCGCCGTAGCTCCAGCCCTCGATGCCGATGCGGGCGGGGTCGACCCACGGCTGCTGCCGCAGCCACGCCACGCCGTCCTCGATGTCCGCGAGCTCCTGCTTGCCGAACTGCTGGTAGACGGGCCAAGTCGACACCGCCCCCTTGCCGCTCGCGGTGCGGTTGTCCATGACCCAGACGACGACGCCGTGCTGGGCGAGGAGCTGGTAGAACAGGTTGGCGCTGCCGCCCCAGCGGTTCCGCACCTGCTGCGCGTGGGGGCCGCCGTAGGTGTGCTGGAACACGGGGTAGCGGTTCGCGGGGTCGAAGTCGGGGGGGCGGATGAGCATGGCCTCCATGACGAACCCGTCGCGCGCCGTCACCTGCAGGAACTCGGGGGATGACAGGCGGTAGTTCTCCAGGGCGCGGACGCGATTCTCGGCGATGATCCGCGCCTCGTCCCCGTCGGCCCCATGCAGCCGCACCTGGATCGGGGTCTCGACGTTGCTCCAGGTGTCGATGTACCAGGAGAAGCCGGGGCTGAAACGGGCGGTGTGGGTGCCGGGGCGCTCGGACAGGCGGGTCAGGTCGTCGCCGTCGAGCTTGACGCGGTAGACGTCGCCGCCGATGGGGCTGCGGCGGGTGCCCGAGAAGTAGACCCACCCCGACTCCTCGTCGACGCCGTGCAGGGTGCGCAGCTCCCACTCGCCGTCGGTGACCTGCCTGACGAGCTCGCCGTCGGCCTGGTAGTGGTACAGGTGCTTCCACCCCGAGCGCTCGCTGAGCCAGAGGAACGTGCCGTCCTCGAGCCACCGGGGGTCGCCGTTGACCGAGACCCAGGCCGGGGTGGTCTCGCGGAAAAGCTGCGTCATCGCGCCGCTCGCGGGCTCGGCGAGGTTCAGGTCGAGCCAGGTCTGCTCGCGGTTCTGCACCTGGAAGACCACCTGGTCGCCGCCGGGCATCCATCCCACCGAGACGATCAGCATGTCGGTCGGGGTGTAGCGGCCCAGGTCGACCCAGGTCGTCTCGCCGCCCGCCGCGGGCACGACGCCGAGGCGGACGAGCGGGTTGCGGTCGCCGGCCTTGGGATAGTTGGTCTGCTCGAGGCCGAGCCGGTAGGGCAGGTGGTCGACGACGGTGAACGCCTGGACGGGGCTCTCGTCGGTCTGCAGATAGGCGAGCCGCGCCGAGTCCGGGCTCCACCAGAAGCCCTTGAAGTTGCCCCGGCCGTAGATCTCCTCCTGGTACACCCAGTCGAGCTCGCCGTTGAGGAGCTGCACGCCGTCGCCGCCCTCGGTGATCGCCCACTCCCGGCCGGTGTCCACGTCCACCACGGCGAGGTCGTAGTCGCGGACGAAGGCCACCATCCGGCCGTCGGGGCTGAACGCGGGCATCGACTCCCGGGCGGGGTCGCGGGTCAACCGCCGCACCCGCACGTCGTCGGCGCTCTGCCGGTCGAGGTGGTAGAGGTCGCTCGAGATGTTCATGACCGCGGCCGAGCGGTCGGCGTTCCACACGAACCGGCCCCGCGCCGCGCGCCGCGCCGCGGCCGCGCTCATGCCGGGCAGGTCGGCGAGCGCCTGCTCGAGGGCGTCGGCCTCGAGGAACGGCTCGGCGTCGCCGGTCGCCGCGTTCACGGAAAGGAGGTCCGCGCGGCCCCCACCGCGCTCCCTCTGGAGGTAGTGCGCATCGTCGATCCAGGTGAGCCCGATCGGGGCGTCGCCGTTGAAGTCGACTCGCCGGTCCGGGTGATAGATGGCGTCGATGGTCAGCGACTGCTGCTGGGCCGCCGCCGGTCCCGCGAACGCCATCGCCGCGAGCAGCGCCGCCAGCGCCGCGCCGGCCAGGCCGGGTAGCCGCTGGCCGGCGCGCCGCCGGCTTCGACCGGCTCTGCTGCCCGTGCGGACAGCGCCGCTCCCCGCAGCCGCCTGGCTCCGAGGTTGCCCATGCCGGACCTCTCGATGGCAACGGGTCATCATGCCTCTCCTTGCAATACGGGACCCGACGGTTCCGTACGGGATAAACTGGCGCATGCGAGCCCCCTTCGCGTCCGGGCGCCGGGCTGGATGTCCCGCGCCGGGGGGCTGTAGACTGCCCGGGCAGCCCTCGGCTGCCGGCGGTCGCACGAGATTGCCCGCAGCCCGTGGCGAGAGCCCCGCCGCATTCGGAGTGCAACGCGGGGTTCCGCCAAGGCTGCTAGCTTAGCAGAGATGAACGCGGCGACGGGCCGCGGGCGGGGAGGTTCCATGCGGTATCAGAAGTGGCTCGGGATGGCGGTGGTGTTGGGTCTGGCGGTGACGGTCGGCGCGCCCTCGGTGTCGGCGCAGGAGGACGGCGAACGCCGCTACCTGCTGGAGCGGATCGACGACGCCGCGGTCGTGCAGCTCTACGCCGACGGCTTCGAGGCGCTGTCGCTCCGCGAGAAGACGCTGATCTGGCATCTGTATCAGGCCGCGCTGGCCGGGCGCGACATCTACTACGACCAGCGCTACGAGCACAACCTGGAGATGCGCGAGGTCCTCGAGGAGATCATCACCCATCCCCGGGGCGTCGACGGCGAGACGCTGGCCGCGATCGAGAAGTACACGAAGCTGTTCTGGATCAACACCGGTCCGTTCAACAACCTGACCGCGCGCCGGTTCGTGATGGAGACGACGCCGGCCGCGTTCGCCGACGCGGTGCAGGCGGCGGCCCGCGCCGGGGCGCAGTTCCCGGTGCGTGACGGCGAAGACCTGGAACAGATGGCAGACCGGATGACGCCGCTGTTCTTCGATCCCGATTTCGAGCCGATCGTGACGAACAAGACCCCGGGTCCCGGCGAGGACATGCTGCTGGCCAGCGCGAACAACCTCTACAAGGGGGTCTCGATGGCCGACCTCGAGGCGTTCGAGGAGGAGTATCCGCTGACCTCGCGCCTCGTGAAGGTCGACGGCCGGCTCGTCGAGGAGGTCTACAAGATCGGCGGGAAGTACAGCGCCGAGATCGCAGAGATTATGCGCCACCTGGAGGCGGCGGCTCCGTATGCGAGCGAGGCGATGGCGAAGGCGCTGCGCGCCAACGTCGCCTACTACCGGACGGGGTCGCCGGTCGACCAGCGGGCGTACGACATCGCCTGGGTCGAGGACCAGAGCTCGTCGGTGGACACCATCAACGGTTTCACCGAGGTGTACATGGACGCCCGCGGGGCCAAGGGGGCCTGGGAGGCGCTGGTCTTCTACGTCAACCCGGAGAAGACGGGAGCCATCCGGACGCTGGCCGAGAACGCCCAGTGGTTCGAGGACCGGATGCCCTGGGACCCCCGCTATCGCAAGGCGGGCGTGACCGGCATCACCGCCAACGCCATCGACGTCGTCGTCGAGACTGGCGACTCGGGCCCCCTGACGCCGATCGGCATCAATCTGCCCAACGACCAGAGGGTGCGCGAGCAGTACGGCAGCAAGTCGGTCTCGCTGTCGAACGTGAACGAGGCCTACGAGCTGTCGCGGTCCGGAAGCTACCGGCAGGAGTTCGCGTGGACGGAGGAGGAAGCCGAGCGGTCGCGGCTCTGGGGCAGTCTGGCCGGCGAGATGACCACCAACATGCACGAGGTGATCGGCCATGCCTCGGGGCAGCTGGCGGAGCGGCTGGGCGGCTCGGCCCAGCCCTATCTGAACGAGCAGTACTCGGCCCTCGAAGAGGCGCGGGCAGACCTCGTCGGGCTCTACTTCCTGGCCGATCCGAAGCTGGTCGAGCTCGGCGTGCTCCCGGCCGAGGCGCACGAGGACATCGTGATCGCGGAGTACGAGGGCTATACCCGCAACGCGCTGCTCCAGCTCCGGCGGATGCGCGAGGGGACCCAGATCGAGCAGGACCACATGCGCAACCGCCAGATGGTCGTCCACTGGCTGATGGCCAACACCGAGGCGATCGATCGGCGGACGCGTGACGGCAGGACGTACTACGTGATGGTCGACGCCGAGGCGTTCCGCGCGGGGGTCGCGACCCTGCTTGCGGAGGTGCAGCGCATCAAGTCGGAGGGCGACTACGAGGCGGCCCGGACGCTGTTCGAGACCTACGGCATTCAATTCGATCCCGCCCTGCGCGACGAGATCGTGGCCCGCGTCGACGCGATCGGCCTGCCGTCGTATTCCGGGTTCGTGCAGCCCCGGCTGGAGCCCGTGCGGGACGGCGCCGGCGAGATCACCGACGTGAAGATCGCCTATCCGCAGGACTTCAGCGCGCAGATGCTGGAGTACTCGGGAAAGCGGATGCCGCAGGAGCCTGCACCGTAGAACGGCACGGATTTCTGGAGGGTTGGCTGGGGCCGCGGCGGTGCCGCCAAGCGGGGGCGGAGCCGTCGGGCGACGATTCTCCGGGCCGAGGACTTGAGCCGGAGAAGTTTCGCGCAAGCGAAACTTCCAACGCGACCGACCGTCAGGTCGCGCCGCGACCGTTAGTCGCGTGCTATCGCAGCCAGCCCGGGGGCACGCCGGCCCGCCGGGCCTCGTCGCGGAGGTCGGCGACGGCCCGGGCGAGCTCGTCGATCCCGGCCCTGGCCTCGTCGAGCTCGGCCAGCGCCGCCTGCCGCTCCTGCTCGATGGCAGAGCGTTGCGCGGGGTCGTCGCGGCCGGTGAAGTCGGCCCACAGCCGGTTCACGCCGGTCTGGAGGTCGGCGGCGCGGCGTTCGGCCTGTTCAAGGGCCTGCCGGGCGGCGGTCATGCGGTCTCTCCACCGTTGCTCGTCGCCGGCGGTCGCGGCATCGGGGGGCGGCGGGGCCGGGGCTTCCGACCCCGCCGGGGCCGGAAGCCCCGGCGCGTCCGGTGCGGCGTCGCCGATCCGCACGGTGAGCCCGCCGGCGTGAGCGAGATCGGCGTCGGTATAGACCCTCGGCGGCGCCGCGTTCGGCCCGGCCTGTCGCGCGAGCGCCTCGCGCCGCATCCGTTCCTGCCGCGCGACCTCGACCAGGGACTGGGCGTTCACGTTCGCGGCGGCTGCCGCCACGAGGAGAAGCGCGGGCAGGGCATGGGACAAGAGCGGTTTCATACGCGTTTTCCTCTCGATCGGCAGGCCGCTCGGGACGGGGCGGCGGGACGGCGTCCGACTCCCAGTCTACCGGAACCGTGCGCCGCGGAGAGCGGCCGTCGTCCGCCGCGGGCACGCCTGGTTCGGCCTGGCAGCCCGTGGTGGAACCCCGCGTTGCACCGAATGCAGCGGGGACTTTCGCCACGGGCGGCCGGGTCGTGGCGGGGCCCGCCGCGGCGCGGAAACCGGCCCGATGAAACGATCGGGACGGTTGGCTCGTCCTTCGACATGCGTGCCACGCCTTCGCGGACGCGGAGGCGCACCGAGGAGATACCGCGCGGATGAACGTCGGCATCGTCTGTTACCCCACCGTCGGCGGCAGCGGCATCGTCGCCACCGAGCTCGCCAAGGCGCTGGCCCAGCGGGGGCACGAGGTACGGCTGATCAGCACCGAGATGCCGTTCCGGGTGCCCGACTTTCAGGTCGGGCTGAGCTTCCACGCCGTCCGGACCCCCGGCTATCCGCTGTTCCGCGAGCCGCAGCATTTGCTGTCGCTCGCCAACAAGATCGTCCAGGTCAGCCGCGAGCATCACCTGGACGTCATCCACGCCCACTACGCCATCCCCCATGCCGCCGCCGCCTATCTGGCCCGGCAGATTCTCGCAAATGCCGAGGGGGCGAACGTGCCGCGGGTCATCACCACCCTCCACGGCACCGACGTGACGCTGATCGGCAGCGACAGCTCGTACTCGGTGACCGCGGCGTTCTGCATCGATCAGTCCGACGGCGTGACCGCGGTGTCGGAGAGCCTGCGCACCGACACCTACCAGCAGATGTCGGTGCGGGCCGACATCCGGGTGATTCCCAACTTCCTCGATTGCGACATCCACCACCGCTCGGAGGACGCCGCGTTGCGCGCCCGCTTCGCGGGAGGCGACGGCGTCGCCGGGGGCGACAGCGTCGCCGGGGGCGACAGCGTCGCGGGGGGCGACGGGGCGGTGCCCCTCGTGATCCACGTGTCGAACTTCCGGCCGGTGAAGCGGGTCGAGGCGGTGATCGACGTCTTCGACCGCATCCGCCGGCGCGTGCCGTCGAAGCTGCTCCTGGTCGGCGACGGGCCGGACCTCGACCGGGTGGGCCGCCGGGTCCGCGATCTCGGGCTGAGCGATGCCGTCGTCCAGTTGGGCGAGCAGGAGCAGGTGGTGCCGCTGCTGTCGGTCGCCGATCTGTTCCTGCTGCCGTCGGCGCAGGAGAGCTTCGGGCTGGCCGCGCTGGAGGCGATGGCGTGTCAGGTGCCGGTGGTGGCGTCCCGGGTCGGGGGGCTGCCCGAGGTGATCGAGCACGGCGTCACCGGCTTTCTGCACGACCCGGACGACCTCGATGGCATGGCGTCGAGCGGCGTGACCCTGTTGACGGACCCGCGGCGCCATCGGGCGGTCGCGACGGCCGGGCTCACCGCCGTCCAGCAGCGGTTCTGCGCCAATGCCATCGTGCCGAGGTACGAGGCGTTCTACGCCGAGGTGCTCGCGCGCGAGCCCGTGCTCGCGCCGCGCTAGCAGCCGGGGTTCCCACCACGGGCTGCCAGACACCGGCCACCGGTTATACTCGGAAGACCATGAAACAGATGCGCGTACTGGTGGCAAGCGGAGCCTTGTGTATTTCCCTGGTCGTGCCGGGGGCGACCTTGCAGGCGCAGCCCGCGGAGCGGGTCAACGGCCGGACCGCGCTCGGGCTGGTGCTGCGGCAGCTCAACAACACCGGGACGTTCATGATGGCCACGGCGCATCCCGACGACGAGATCAACGGGTTGCTGGCGTTGCTGAGCCATGGCGAGGGGGTGCGCACCACCCTCGTCACCGCCACCCGCGGCGACGGCGGACAGAACGAGATCGGTCCGGAGCTGTTCGATGCCCTGGCGGTGCTGCGGACCGAGGAGCTGCTGGCCGCGCATCGCCTGGACGGGGCCGAGCAGTTCTTCACCCGCGCCGTCGACTTCGGCTACTCCTTCAGTCGCGACGAGACGTTCGAGGCCTGGGGACGCGAGGTGATCCTGGGCGACTTCGTCCGCATGATTCGCACCCTTCGACCCGATGTGGTCGCCGGAATGAGTCCCGATGGCGCGGGCGGGGGACAGCATCATCAGGCCTCGGCGGTGCTGGCGCGGGAAGCCTACGCGGCGGCCGCCGATCCCACCCGGTTTCCGGAGCAGCTGGCGGAAGGGCTGCGGCCGTGGCAGGTGCGGAAGTTCTACTTCATGGACGGGTTCCCGTCCTTCCGCTTCGGCGGCGGGTTCGGACGCGGCGCAGCCGGCGGGCCGGGCGGCCCCCCCGGCGCCGGCAGGGGGACCGCGCGGGCCGGGACCGTCACCATCAATCTCAGCCGGTTCGACCCGCTGCTGGGCCGCACCTACGCCGAGATCGGCAGCCATGCCCGCGGCATGCACAAGTGCCAGGGGATGTCGCCCCTCGTCAGCCTGCCGGGCCCGGCGGCGATCCGCTACCGGCTGGACGACACCGTCATCCCCGGTCAGGCTGGACAGGCCGAGGGTTCGTTGTTCGACGGGGTCGACACCTCGATCGCGGGGTTGGTCCGCCATGCCGGCCCCGAGCCGCCGGGCGGCCTCGTCGAGGCCCTCGCCACCCTCGCCCGCCACGCCGCCACCGCCCTGCAGGTCTACGAGCGGGGCGCCGTCGAGGCCCAGCGGGTGACCTTGCTGGCGGGGCTCGAGGCGGTCCGCACCCTGCGGGATGGGCTCGCCGGGTTCGGCCTGTCCGACGAGGCGGTCTTCGAGATCGACTTCCGGCTGGCGCGGAAGGAGGCCCAGTACGAGCGGGCGGTGGTGCTGGCCCACAACCTGCGGCTCGACGTCTTCGCCGACGACGGGGTGGTGACCCCGGGGCAAGGGGTCACGGTGCTGGCGCAGGTGGCGAACCACGGCGGCGCGGCGGCCACCGTCGAAGGGGTCCGCTTCCACGGTTTCGAGACCGCCGAGTCGACGTGCGGCACCGGCGCCCTCGTCCCCGGCGCAGTGTACCGCTGCGAGGCCCCGCTGAGCCTGCCGCCGACCGCGCCGCCGACCGACATCCACTGGGAGAGAGTGCCCGACGCCGCGCGGTATCGGGTCGATCCGGAGGTGCCGTTCGGGGCGCCGTTTCGACCCACGCCGTTTCGCGCCACCTTCGACGTCGATTTCGGAACCGCCAGGGTCGCCGTCGACCGGGCCGTCACCTTCCGGTCGGGCAGCGATCTGTTCGCCGGCGAGAAGCGCATGGAGCTGCTGGTGGTGCCGCCGTTCGCGGTCGAGGTCGCTCCCCAGATCGCGATCGTGCCCCTGGGCACGGCCGAGCCACGCGACGTCCGGGTCACGGTCCGCAACGGCGGCGTCGGGCCCGCGAGCGGGGTCGTGAGCCTCGAGCTGCCCGACGGGTGGCGGCAGACGCCGGAGCGGTTGCCGGTGGCGTTCACCCGCGAGGACGAGGCGCGGACGGTCCGTTTTGCCGTGCAGCCGGCCCCGGACGCGACGGCCGGAGACTACCGCATCGGCGGCCGGTTCGAGGCCGGCGGCGCGCGGTACGACCGCGGCTATCAGGTGGTGGAGTATCCCCACGTCGGCCGGCGGCACCTGGTCCATGCCGCCGAGACGGCCATCAAGGTCATCGACGTCCGGCTCGACCCGGAGCTGCGGGTCGGTTACGTCGACGGGGTCGGCGACGAGGTGCCGCCGGCTATCGAGCAGCTCGGCGCGCAGCTCGAGCACATCACGAGCGATCAGCTGGTGTTCGGCGACCTGTCCCGGTTCGACGTCATCGTGACCGGGGTGAGGGCCTATGAGCGGAACCAGGATCTGCGGGCGAACAACGACCGGCTGCTCGAGTACGTCGAGACGGGCGGCACCCTCGTCGTGCAGTACAACAAGTTCGAGTTCAACGACGCGCAGTACGGACCCTATCCGGCCCACGTCAGCCGGAACCGCGTGACGGACGAGCACGCACCGGTGCAGGTGCTGGCTCCGGACCACCAGGTCTTCGGTTTTCCGAATGTGATCTCCGATGCGACCTGGAGCGGCTGGGTCCAGGAACGCGGGCTCTACTTCCTCGGCGACAAGGACCGTGAGTACGCCGACCTCGTCGAGCTGCGCGATACGTTCCCGTCCAACCCCGGGGCCAAGCGCGGCGCTCTGGTCGAAGCACGGTACGGCGAGGGGCGCTGGCTGTACGTCGGGCTCGGTCTCTGGCGGCAGCTGCCCGCCGGCACGCCGGGCGCCTACCAGTTGCTGGCGAATCTGCTGAGCCTCGGCGGCGGTTCCGACGCCCGGTGAGCACCGGGCCGGCGGCCCGCGGCAGGGGGAAGCGCAAGTCGGACCGGCTTCCCCGCGGTATGCGCGTCCGGTGCGTCGTCGAGCCGGCCTCGCGGGTCGCGAGGTCCCTGCCGCGGTCAGGCGAGCGAGCTCTCGCGCGGCCGGCGGTGGAACACCAGCGTCGACCGGCCGTCCCTCGCGGTCAGCCGCTCCACCCGTACGCCGAACACCGACGCCAACAGGTCGGCTTCGAGCATCTGCTCGGGCGGACCCGCCGCGTGCAGGCGTCCGGCGTGCAGCACGACGACCTCGTCCGCCCATTGCGCCACCACGTTGAGGTCGTGAAGGGCCAGGGCGATCGTGGCCCCGGACGCGGCCAGGGCCCGCAGCAGCGTCAGCGTCTCGATGACGTGATCGATGTCGAGGTTGGCGGTCGGCTCGTCGAGCAGAATCACGTTCGACCCGGTCGCGAGGCTGCGCGCGATCACCGCGCGCCGGCGCTCCCCGCCGGACAGCTCGGTTACCGGGCGGTCGGCCAGATGCACGACGTCCGCGCGCGTCATCGCGTCGGCGACGGCCGCCGCGTCGGCCGACCCGGGGGTGTCGAATCGGCCCAGATGCGGATGCCGGCCCATCATCACCAGCTCCTGCACCGTGAACGCCACGTCGATGCGCGTTTCCTGCGGCACGAAGCTGATTCGCCGCGCAAGCAGCTGGCGCGGCAGCCGCCACAGGTCGGCGCGGTCGAGGGTGGCGTGTCCTTCGGTGGGCCGCCAGAGGCCGGCGAGGAGGCGCAGCACCGTCGATTTCCCCGCCCCGTTCGGTCCGACCAGCGCGGTAATCCGGGCCGGAGCGACGTCCAGGGTGACGTCCCGCACCAGGTGCCGGGTCCCGATGCGAAGGCCGGCCCGAGCGAGGCGCAGGCTCATGACAGGCCGATCCCTCCCCGGTGACGCCGCAGCAGATAGAGGAAAAACGGCGCCCCGAATGCGGCGGTGATGATGCCGAGCCTGATCTCGGTCGGCGGATGAATCGTGCGGGCCAGCAGGTCGCAGACCGTCACGAACAGCGCACCGCCGAGCAGGGACGCCGGAAGCAGGACGCGGTGCGACGGCCCCAGCACCAGCCGCAGCATGTGCGGCACGATCAGCCCGACGAAGCCGATGACGCCGCTGACCGCGACGGCCGCGCCGGTCAGCATCGCCGCCGTCGCCAGGATCGTGCGGCGCACGCGCTCCACGTCGACACCGAGGCTCGCCGCCGTCTCTTCACCGAGCAGCAGCAGATCCAGGTCTCGCGCATGCCAGCGCGCCGCCAGAACCCCCAGGGCCACCGGCGGCAGGCACATCCAGAAATGCGTCCAGCTCCGATTCTCGAGGCCGCCCATCAGCCAGAAGACGATCTCGTTGGCGACCTGCCAGTTGACGACGCTCAACGAGATCAGCAGGGTGGAGAGGGCGGTGGCCAACGCCCCGAGCGCAATGCCCGCCAGCAGCAGGGTCGCGGGGGCGGTGCGTCCCGCCCGGGTCGCAATCGTGTAGACAACCGCCAGCGCCACCAGCGCGCCGGCGAAGGCGAACAACGGAAGCCAGAAGATGGTGGCGGCCGTCAGGCCGCTGACGAACGTGATCACGGCGCCGAGGGCCGCGCCCTGGCTGATGCCGATCACGCTGGGCTCGGCCAGGGGATTGCGGAAGAGGCCCTGCATCTGGGTCCCGGCGACGGCCAGCGCGCCCCCCACGAGCGCCGCGACGAACACGCGCGGCGTACGGATCAGCCAGACGATCACCTGCTCGGCCTCGGACACCGCACCCAGATCGATCCAGCCCTGCGGCAGCGCGCGCGCGGCGAGCACGCGGACGACCGTGCTCCAGGCGATGCCGGTGCTGCCGACGGCAATCGCGGCAACCACCGCGACCGCCAGGAGGACGGCCAGCAGGGGCAGGCCGATCCACGCGGCCGCACGCGCCGTCGACCGGCTTCCGCCCGCGGTCACGGCGTGTCCCGGAGCAGCGCGGCCGCGACGGTTTCCAGCAGGTCTGCCGCATATTGCGACATCGTCATGAAGCGGCGATGTTCGATGACCAGGACCTGCCCGGTCCGGCCGGCCACCGTCACCGCCACCCCCGGCTGGTCGAGAAGGCGCCGCCGCACGGCGTCCTCCTCGCCGTCCGCCGCATCGGCGATGATCCAGTCGGGATTCCAGGCGGCAATCTGCTCGGCGCTGATCGTGGCGTGCGGGCCGATGCCCTGCTCGGCCGCGACGTTGACGGCGCCCAGCTCCGTCAGGATGTGATCGAGGAGCGAACCGGTGCCGAAGGTGCCGGAAAAGGCGACGTACGGCAGCACGCGCAGCGGCGGGGTTGCGTCGTGCCGCCGCGCGCGCACCGCGGCGACACGCTCGCGGAAGCGCGCGACCACCCGCGCGGCCGCGCGCTCCTCGCCGGTGAGCCGCCCGACGGTCGCGAGGCCATCGGTAATCTGCGCGAAGTCTTCGAAGACCGTGAGCAGTCGAAACGTGGGGATGCCCGCGGCGCGCGCAAGCGCGATCAGGTCGGCCCTCGCGGTGTGCGATACGAGCAGCAGGTCGGGGCGGCGCCGCAGGAGGGCCTCGCCGTCGTCGACCACGGCGACGTCCATCCCCGCGACGAGGTCGGCGACGTGGCTGTAGCGCGGATCGTGGGCAACCGGGCTGACCGCGGCGATCCGCGACGGGGGAACGACGGCGAGCAGGAAGTGGTCGGTGACCAGCGCCTGCGAGGCAATCCGCGACGGGGGCCGGGGCAGCCGGAGGTCATCGCCGCCGTAGTCGCGCACCGTGCGGGGGAACCCCGCGGGCGCCGGCGGGGATGAGAGTCCCGTGAGCGCCGCGCCGGTCCCCGCCGGGTCGGCCTGGTTCCAGGCGGCGATGAACAGGGCCAGGCAGAGCGCGGCCTCGGCCGCGGCCCGCAGCCGTCCCCGTCGGATGCGAAGCAGGGGCAGCTTCATCAGCTCACCACGCGCGCGACCATTTCGGTCCGTCCTTCTCGGGGGTCCGCAGCGCCGCGCTGACCCCCGCCTCGGCTTCGATCTGGCGGCCCAGGATCCACAGCAGGTCGGAGAGGCGGTTGAGATAAGCCAGCAGGTCGGCGTGGACGTCCGCTCCCGATTCGGCCAGCCGCACGACCCGGCGCTCGGCCCGCCGGCACACCGCTCGCGCGACGTCGAGCGCAGCCGAGGCGGCGTGCTCTCCGGGAATCGTCCAGTCTCCGAGCACGCCGTCGATCGCCTCGATGCGCCGCACCTCGGCCGTGAGCCGTTCGACCATCGTGGGGGTGACCGCCGGCGCCTTGCCTTCGCGCTGCGCCGGCGTCGCCAGGGCGCCGCCGACCGCGAACAGCTCGCGCTGAATGTCCTTGAGCAGCTCTCCCACGGCGGCGTCGGGGCAGATCGCGCGGGCGAACCCGATCTGGCTGGTCAGCTCGTCGACCGCGCCGTACGCCTCTACGCGCGTCGACGCCTTCGACACGCGGACGCCGCCGGCCAGCCCGGTCTGCCCGCTGTCGCCGTGCCCGGTGACGATGCTCATGGTAATGTCTCCCTCTTTAGGCGGTCCGCGTCGCGCGGTCCGGTCCGGCGCCGCCCGGCGGCTTCCGGGGCGGGCGTGTGACCAGGACCCGCGGCGTGTTCGCGTATCATCGGCGGCACGCGGTCCGCCATTCGGCCCACCGCACCGACGGCGAAGCCCGGCTCACCGCGACCGGCGCGCGATGTTCGCGTGCGCGCGGTGAACGGAGAGAAGACGGCCGCGGGGGCGGTGGAACGTCCAACTACGAGCTAACGGGATGCCGCGGGCTCAGCCGATCGACAAAGGGGTGCGCGCAACGGGCGCCGGTAACGAACCATGATGGGCAGGAACCTCCTTTCGGCGTGTCCACGCGCCGAACGTGACGGACCGGTAGGCCGGACCGCGGGGTTGTGCGACCCTCTCGATGATCGGTCTCCTGACTTGCGGATCGATGCGGAACGGCAAGGTCTTCCCATGCTCGCCGAGCACAGTGACCGGCGCCCATCGGCGCCGACGTGCCGCCCGCTCCCCGCTTACAGTGGCGGGACCGTGTGGGCATCTCACCCACTTCCCGGAATCATCGGGAGCGATTCAGTCGGCCAGCAGTATAGCACGCGGCCGGCGGCCCGGCCGCCGGTGGCGGGCCGGCTCGCCGCGGGCCGATTCCGGCCCCGGCGGCCGGCGGCGGTGCCGGCATGACCGCCATCGATTGGGAACGGTCGGCCGAGGTGCTGCACCGGGGCGCCCGGTTCGTGGCGCGCCGTTCGGGGCGCTTCCTGCTCGTCGAGTTGCTGGCGCCGCACCGGGTCGTCAGCACGTCTGCCGAGTGCGGCGGCGAGCGGGAGGACGTGTCGTTCCTGGCCAACCACCAGAGTTGCGAGGCGACCGGCGATGCCGTCCGCCACGACCGGATCGCACGGTTCGGGCAGCAGGAATACCACCGCACGGTGTGCGCGGAAATGGGCGTCGCGCCGGACCGGACGACGGTGATGGGTACCGCCGCCAACATGGCGTACGCCGCCCACCGGCAGGTCGATTTCGAGGATCTCCGGGTCGACGCGTTCGTGACCGCGGGCGTCGGCGGCAACGCGACGCGCGCGGGCGACCCGGCGCACTGGCTCGAGGGGGCGGACGGGCGCTGGCGGCGGGTGGAGGCGGCCGAGGGAGACGACGCGGCGCCGCGCGCGGGGACGATCAACACCATCCTGCTGCTGAGCTGTCCGGTCACGCCGGCGGCCCAGGCGCGCGGGGTGGTGACGATGACCGAGGCGAAGTCGGCGGCGCTGGCCGAGCTCGCCGCACCCAGCCGGCAGTCGTCCGCCATCGCGACCGGTACCGGCACGGACCAGTTCTGCCTGGCCGCCCCGCTCGACCCGCGGCAGGCGCCGAAGACCGCCACCGGGTCCCACGCCAAGTTGGGGGAGTTGGTCGGGCGCGCGGTGCTGGAAGGCGTCAAGGAGGCGCTGCGCTGGCAGAACGGACTCGAACCATCCCTGACGCGCAGCCTCTTCCATGCGCTCGGTCGTTTCGGCCTGACCGAGCCGCGCGCGCTGGAGCGGCTGGCGGAGCTGCTGCCGGCCGAGCAGTACGCGCTGCTCGACAAGAACCGTAACGCCGCCTTCTTCGAACCGGGCGTGGCGGCGGCCGCCTATGCGTTCGCCGCGGTGCTCGACCGCGAGGCGTACGGCACGCTGCCGGCCGGCGTGGCCGGTGAGACGCTGCGGCAGCAGGCAGCCTGCCTCGCCTGCGCGCTCGCCGCCCGGCCGGACGCCTGGCCGGTATTCCGCGCGGCGCTCCGGGAAGCACCGGTCGAGCCGGTCGAGCTGGCGCTGCGGGCCCTGGCCGCCGGCTGGAGCGCCAAGTGGACCTGAGCCCGCTGCTGCCGCGCGCCGATCTGCTGGTCGCGGCGGCCCTGCTCGATGCGGTTCTCGGCGATCCGGCCTACCGCTGGCACCCCGTCCGCCTGTTGGGCGCGTCGCTCGCCGCGTGCGAGCGCGGCCTGCGCGCGGCGGGAGCCGACGGCCGCGGCGGCGGCTGCCTGCTGTTCGCGATGCTCGGCGCGCTGTGGGTGGGCGGCTTGTCGGCCGCTCTGCTGGGCGCCGCCCGGCTGGGTCCGGCCTTCGCCGCCGCTGCGCATCTGTTCCTGCTCTACAGCCTGCTCGCACTGGGCGACCTGCTGGCGCATGGCGGTGCGGTCGAGCGGGCCGCCGCGGCCGGGGATCTGCCGGCGGCGCGGCGCGCGGTCGGCCGTCTCGTCGGCCGGGACGTCGACCGGATGGACGCCGCCGCCTGCCGGCGGGCCGCCATCGAGAGCCTCGCCGAGAATCTGACCGACGGCGTCGTCTCGCCGATACTGTGGTACGCCCTTCTGGGGATACCGGGGCTGGTGCTGTGCAAGGTCGTCAGCACGATGGACTCGATGGTCGGCTACCGCACGCCCGAGTACCTCCACTTCGGGTGGTGCGGCGCCCGGCTCGACGATCTGCTGCAGGCGCTCCCGGCGCGCGCGACCTGGCTCTTGATCGCGCTGTCGGCCGGCCTGCTGCCCGGCTGCTCCGGGCGAGGCGCCCTCCTTGCCGGCTGGCGCGAGCACGCGGTGCTGCCGGGCCCGAATCCGGGCTGGAGCGAGGCGGCCATGGCCGGCGGCCTCGCGCGCCGCCTCGTGGGCCCGATATGGCTCGAGGGCCGCCTCGTCACCGAGATCTGGCTCGGCCATCCGGCAGCGCCCGCCGCCGGCACGGCAACCGACTACCGGCGGGCGCGGGCGCTTGTCTGCCTCGCCGCCGCGCTCGCGTTCGCCGGCGCGGCCGGGGGCATCTGGCTCGTGATGTCAACGTAGGCTGGATTCGCCCCGACGGCCGGACCTGAAGCGCGGCGGCCGCCAACCGGCGCCTCCCGGTCAGGGCTGTCCCAGGAGATAGACGTCGCCGGTGGGCGCCGGCACGCCGCCGGCCGGCTCGATGGTGACGGCCATCACCGGCGGCATGGTCACCGCCTCCGGGATGTCCAGGGTCACGCTGGCGGCGCCGTCCGCTTCGGGGGCGAGGAGCGAGGCGCCGAGGGCGTTGGCCCCCGGCATGACGAACCAGAGCTGATAGGTGTCGCCCTCCGGCAGGGCCGGAAGCCCGGTGGCGACGAAGGCGAGCCTTGCCGACTCGGTCCACAGAGCGCGTCCGGTGGCGCGCGGCGCGAGGGGTTGTCCGGCCAGCGTCAGGGACTGGACGGTCGGGTCGGTGGCGATGGCGATTACTTCATCCCGCCTCGTGGCCTCCAGGTCTGCGACCGTCGCTTCGAGCTGCAGGATATCGGCCCGGAGGCTCGCGGACTCCAGGGCGCCCTCCAGATCCGCAATCTGCCGGTGGAGCTCGGCCGCGTACCAGCCGCCGGCGCCGGCGCCGGCGACGAGCAGGGTCGCCGCGAGCCAGAACATGGTTCCGAGACCCGACTTGCGCGGCGCCGCGGGCGGGCTCGGGGGCGGTGGCAGTGCCGGCGCCGGCGGAGCGGGGTCGGCAGGCGCCGGGGTCCAACCCGCGACCTCCCGCAGCACGCGCTCGCGCAGCGCCGGCGACGGGTCGAGGGGGACGGCCGTCTGCGGCAGATGGTGGGTCACCGGCAGCAGCGACTTCACCTCCCTGACGCAGTCCAGGCAGCCCTCGAGGTGCGATTCGAAGCGGCTTCGCTCGCCGTCCCCGAGCGCCCCCAGCGCATAGAGCGCCGCCAACCCGTCGAACTCGGCGTGCATGGCTTCGGTCATGCCGTCAGCGTCTCCCGCAAGGCCAGCAGGCCGGTGCGGATGCGGGTCTTGACCGTCTTGGCCGGCTGCTCGAGCCGCTCGGCGATCTCGGCCGCGGTCATGCCTTCGAGGACGGCAAGCTCGATCGCGGTGCGCTCGACGAGGGGGAGCTCGGCCAGCGCCGCCCGCAGCCGCGAGATCGCGTCGGCCGGCAGGGGGGGGCGCTCGTCGGCGATCGCGGGCATCGGCAGCTCGACGACCGCGGGGTCGTCCGGTGCGGACGCGGACCGGGCGCGAAGCCGCTCGATGGCGTGGCGGCGGGTCGCCGCCAGGAGCCACGCCGCCGGCGGCTCGGGGGCGCCGTCACGCTGTTGCATCCGCGACCAGGCGTGCGAGAAGACATCCTGCACCGCCGCTTCCGCATCCCCGTGGTCCTGGACGATGCGCAGGGCCAGCCCGTACATCGCCCGAACGTGCCGGTCGTAGAGCACCTCCAGAGCGTGCGGATCCGCCTCGGCCATGTATTGAATTTTACTTCACTCGCCGCCGGTACGCGGGCCGGAGTCGGTTGACGCCCGTTGTGCGGGAGCGGCCGGGGGCGGTGGGGGGGCTGGCGGATCGGCGCCCGGGTCGTGGGTGCTCAGCCAGTCGTGGACGCGGTCGAGCACCGTGGCTATCGCCGCCCGCTGGCGTTTCAGGCGCGCGCGCGCGCGAAGAGGGGTCTGCCGGGTGGCGCGAAACGCGCGCATGAGCCTGATGACCGCGGCCTGCCGCTCGATCGCGGGCAACCCGGCGAAGGCCAGGAAGACCAGACCGACCGCCGTCCCGGCCCCGATGCCGGCTCCGAACCACAGACCGGTCACAACCGCGAGGGCCGCGATCCAGACCCCGTAGACGAGGGTGCCGCCGAAGACCTCCCAGGCCGGGCGGCTCTGTAAATCGGGCGCCCGGCCGCTGATCGCCCACGTGGCGTGGTACGGCACCGCGAAGCACACCAGGGCGAGAACCGCCAGGGGGGCCATCACCAGGGCCCGGCTGCCTTCCCGCAGGACGAATCGCATCACCTGGCTCGCCGGCATCCGCCGGTCGAGATCCCGCTCGCGCAGCCCCAGGGCCCGGAGCTGCTCGTCGTGGGCCAGCACGTCGCGCAGGATGGCGTCGTGGTGGGCCGGTTGTTCCCGCCGCAGACGTTCCATGCCCCGGGCGATCAACCGCCGCCGGCGAACCCGCTCGGCCGGGTCCCGCGAAACCCCGCGGGCCGCCCCGTAGAGGCGATCGATGCGGTCGACGAGCGGCAGATCCGAGCGCGGGTCCGCCTCGATCATCACCCGGCGCAGCCGGGTAGCGATGCGGTCGGTGAGGATGCGGGTGGCGTCGCGCGGATCGTCGCGGAAGGCGTCGGCGAGATCGCCGGCGTAGAACGGCCGGCCGTACATCGCGGTCACCCTCGACCGGAACATCGGCAGGCGGTCGAAGTTCAGCCCGACCGGCACGATCGAGACCGGGCGGCCGGCGGCGGTGCCGGCCAGGGCCATGCGGGCGGCGCCCGTCCGCAGCGGTTCGAGGCGACCGCTGACGTGGCTGATGCCTTCGGGGAAGAGACAGATGGCATCCCCCACGGCCAGGGCCTGCTCCACCGCCGCGAACGTCTCCGTGTTGCGGGAGGTGTCGACCCCCGGGTCCATGCGGCGGTACACCGGTATCGCGCCGGATCGGCGGACGAAGGGGCTGAGCACGTGCCCCTCGAACAACGTCGACTTGGCGAGGAACCGGATGGGCCGGGTAGCCGTGCGCTGGATGACCGAGGGGTCGAGGACGGTGTTGGGGTGGTTGGCGACGAGAAGGACGGGGCCCTCCGGCAGGGGCGGACCGACCCGTTCGATGCGATAGAAGACCGAGACCCCCAGGACCGCGAGCCGCCAGAGCACCGAGCTGGCCGGATACCGGAGGTCCGGCGGCGTCCTGTCTGGCCCGGTCATGACGGGCGCATTCTAGCCCGGAAATCGTCGCCTGCGGCTCCGATTGCCACCCAACCAACCGTGCCAGTTCCGGCAGCACCTTCAGCGCGACGTCCCGGTCGAGCCTGGTATCGCGGGCGCACACCACGTGGCCGGTGTGGGCCGACCGCCTACACCGGTCTCCACGCTCCCTGGCGCGGCGGCGTCCGGATGAGGGTGGGATAGAATGGGACCTTGAGAGTTGGCGAGTTCGAAGTCGAGGCGCTCGAGCTGGATCCGGTCTACGAACGCGAGAGCCCTGGCCTGGGTGTGGCCTTCGCCGCGGAGGTCGAGCGCACCACCCAGCCCGAGCGCCGACAGCGACCCGTTCGCCATCTTTAGAGGGAGCGATCAGATGAGGAACAGACGAATCCAGCTGGCAGCTACGGCGGTCTTCGGTGCGTTGGTGCTGTCCGGGCTATCGGTCGTGGCCCAGCAACAGGCAGAGGAGCCGCCTCCGATGGGCTTCTTCATCACCAGTGCCGGCCTCGGTGACGGCGCCAACCTGGGTGGGCTGGACGGCGCGGACGCCCACTGCCAGACGCTGGCCGCCGCGGTGGGCGCCGGCAACCGCACCTGGCGGGCCTACCTGAGCACGCAGGGCCCCGGAGGCGTCAACGCACGCGATCGGATCGGGGAAGGACCGTGGGCGAACGTGGAGGGCCTCATCATGGCCACCAGCGTCGAAGGCCTGCACTTCGACAACTCCAACTTGAACTGGACCCACACGTTGAGCGAGAACGGCAACCAGTTCGCATCACGCATCGACGGAGACCCTGACTTCACGGAGCACGACGTGCTGACTGGCACACGGATCGACGGCACGGCGTTTCCGGCGGGCGATGACCGCACATGTGGCAACTGGACCAGCAATAGCGAAGGCAGCGCCATGCTCGGCCACGCCGACCGCTACTCCTTCACGACGCCGGGTTCGCCCTGGAACACCGCC
Organism: Vicinamibacterales bacterium; assembly: GCA_965206705.1. Lineage (GTDB taxonomy): Bacteria > Acidobacteriota > Vicinamibacteria > Vicinamibacterales > UBA8438 > JAJEEA01. The sequence continues at coordinate 2,970,293 of CBDBKJ010000006.1, forward strand.
CACCCGTCACGCGGTTGCACACAGGACGATCTGGTGGCTACGGGAGGGGCCGGCCTGTTCTACTGCTTTGCCATCGACTGATGGACGTTCGATGAGAGGGCGACGCGGCGGCGTCCGTGGTGGATCCCGGGGCGGCCTGCGCCCTGACGCGTGTCAGGAGGTCGCTCCGGCCGCCGGGCAGCTCATGCGGCGCTAGACCACCTGCGGTCGAACGAACGCAGTGGCGAACGTTGCGGCGCCGAGCGTGATCGTGGTCTCCCACCAGCGGGCCGCGGGCGTCGTGCCAGTCAGCTCCCACCACAGGTTCTGAAGCGACAGCGTCCGGGTGGTGGCCGGTTCGTCGGGGTGAGGCGGGAACACGAGTTCGACCGCGACCGGCATCACCCCTTCGCGACACGTTGCTCGCAACGTAGTTCCAGAGAACCCGGGGCTCAGTTGGCTGAAGCTGAAAGAGCACGAGCAGTACCGGTGCGATCTTCAACGTTGGCGCAGCACGTTGAGTTGGCGGTTGACCCGCGAGTTGTCCCTCGACTACAAGATCGCGAGGAGCCGCGGTTGACGGCAAAGCGGGTAGACCTCGAACGGGAGCTGAACCGGCGGGGCCAGGAGTTCAGAACACGACCTCCACCTCCGGGTTCGTCGCCGCTGGCGGCTGCTGCTGCTGCGCCGACGTGGTCGCGTCGCCGGTTGGCCTCATGGGATTCTGGGGGTTCGCGGGTCTGATACGTCAGGAGGCCTCGACGTGTGGGTCCAGTACGTGCTAGCGGCGGTGATCGAGGCCCTGATCTGGGTTGTGATCAGGCCAGCACGAACCCTGCGGAGTTCGAAGCGTATCTGCGTCGGTTCCCGAACGGGCTGTTCAGCGAGCTGGCGCAGATCCGGCTGGAGGCGCTGCGGTCGGCGGCGAACGATTCGCCGGCGTCTGTGGGTCGCCCATCGGGCGGTGTGGGTTCGCGGGCGTCCGGCACTCGGGTGTCCGGGGCAGGCGGCGCGGCGTTCGGGGGCGTGGCTGGCGTCGACGCGCCGCGTCGTGCTGGGGCCGTGTTCCGTGACTGCGCGGAGTGCCCTGAGATGGTGGTGATGGCTGGTGGCGGTCTGGCGCTGGGTCGCTACGAGGTGACGGTGGGTGAGTATCGAGCGTTCGCGACGGCGATGGGGGCCGGTGCGGGCGGTGGATGTTTGCCTGTTGTTGACTTCGTTTCGTGGCGCGACCCCGGCTTTCCGCAGACGGACCGGCATCCTGTGACGTGCGTGAATTGGGACGACGCGCAAGAGTACGTGTCGTGGCTGAGCCGACGGACAGGCGCGACGTATCGGTTGCCGACGGAGGCGGAGTGGGAGCGTGCGGCCGCCGGGTCGCCCGAGGGCGTAGGTTGTGGCGGTCGGAGCGATGATGAGGGGACGTGTCCTGTCGGCTCCTACGGTGCGAACGCGGCGGGTCTGTCGGACATGGTTGGGAACTTGCGGGAGTGGACGTCGGACTGCTGGGAGGGCGACTGCGGCCGTCGTGTGTTGCGCGGCGGCTCGTGGACCGACGCTGCCGAGTTCCTCCGTCCCGGCGCGCGCGTCAGGGACACCACCGCCATCCGGGTCGACAACGTCGGTTTTCGCGTTTCGAGGACGCTGGATTAAGTCTTGATTCTTGATCTCTTTACATCTTTGGGGGTCTGGGGGGCGTTGCCCCCCAGCGGGTTGCGGTGGTGGCGTCTTCAGGTGGGAGTGGGGCCAACGCGCGGCGGACGCGTCCGGCGTTGGAGTCGATGTATCGCTTGGTGTTGTGGCTGGTTCCCGCGGTGGAGAAGTTCCCGCGCCCGGCAGAAGTTCCTGCTCGGCGACCGCCTGCAGGCGACGGCGCTGGACGTTCTCGAGCGGCTGGTCGAGGCCACCTACACGCGCGACCGGCGGCGGCACCTGAGCCGGACCACCAAGTCCTGACCAGGACAACAGTGACTTTGATAGCCGGGCTGCGGATACGCCGTCATTTTCCGGGCCGCGGTTCTCGTCGGGCTCGGCCCTGGAGTCTTCCCCTCCAGCCCCGGTCGGATCAGGGGCGCCGATGGCGCCGAAGGGCGGCGGGGTTCCCATACCCTCCGCCCCGAAGCTCGACCGGCCCGTCCCGCGCGCTACGAACGGGTTAACGCAGCTCCACGCCAACTGAAACGACCCGTGTTCGCAGCACACCAACCCACGTGATATCGTGAACCGAACATGAGCGAGACCACCACCATCGTCGTCTCGATAGTCGGCACCGCCGTCGGGATCACCGGCATACTGGGCCTGATGCTCCGCATGCTGATGACGAACATCGCCAGAGAATTCGATGCAAGCGCGAAGCGACTAACGGAGCTGAACTCGGATCTCAGAAACCGGATCAACGAGACCAATAACCGGATCAACGAAACCAACAACCGGATCGAGAACCTCACGAGCGAAATGCACCAGCGGTTCGACCAAGTGAATCGGGAACTGGCCGACAACCGCGAGCGCATGGCAAAACTCGAGGGCTCCCTCGAGGGCTTCCTGGCGGGGCGGCGCGATCGCGACGCAGCCTGACGACCGGAGCGTCACCGGGAACAACAGAGTCGGACATCCCGCAAGACCCCGAACCAGCTCAACGGCCGCAGGTCGATAGTCTTCGATCGTGGCCGTCGCCCCGAACTTCACCAACCGCACGATGTGGACGCGAGACAACCTCGACGTCCTGCGGGGACTGAACGACGACTGCATCGACCTCGTCTACGCCGACCCGCCGTTCAACAGCAACAAAAACTACGAAGCGCCGATCGGCTCGAAGGCGGCCGGGGCCGCGTTCAAGGACACCTGGACGCTGAGCGACGTCGACCTCGCGTGGCACGGCGAGATTGCCGACCGAGAGCCCAAGGTCTACGCCGCGATCGACAACGCCGGTATCGTGCACGGGAAGGCCATGAAGAGCTACCTGATCATGATGGCGGTCAGGCTGCTTGAGCTGCGGAGGGTCCTGAAGCCGACCGGGTCGCTGTACCTTCACTGCGACCCGACAGCGAACGCGTACCTCCGAATGCTCCTCGACGCCGTGTTCGGGGCCAACGCGATGCGGAATAAGATCGCCTGGTGCTACACAGGACCAGCATCACCCCACCTCCGGCAGTTCAACCGGAAGCACGACACGCTGCTCTGGTTCGCGAACGGACCAACCTGGTGCTTCCACCGAGACAGTGTGCGCATTCCGCACAAGAAGCTCAACCTGAAGGGTCCGTCCCAGGTCAGCAACACCCTGACCGCGCAAGAACGCGACGCATACCTGAAACGCGGAAAGATCCCCGAGACGTGGTGGGCCGAATTCTCACCCGTCGGAAGACTGAAGCGAGAACGCATCGGGTACCCCACCCAGAAGCCCCTCGCGCTGCTCGACCGCATCATCAAGGCCAGCTCGAACCCGGGTGACGTCGTCCTCGACCCGTTTTGCGGCTGTGCGACAGCGTGCGTCAGCGCCGAGTCGCTCGGCCGCCAGTGGATCGGCATCGATCTGTCGGAGGTCGCCGCCACGCTCGTCGAGTCGCGCCTGCGCGACCAGTTCGGCGTCTTCGCGGAGATCCACCACCGGACCGACGTTCCCCGACGGACCGACCTGGGCGAACTCCCCAACTACCGGACGCACAAGCACGAGCTGTTCGGAAAGCAGGAAGGGCACTGCGGCGGGTGCCGAATGATGTTCCCTTTCCGGAACTTCGAGATCGACCACGTCGTGCCCCGCGCCAAGGGCGGCTCGGACCACCTCGACAACCTGCAGCTGCTCTGCGGGGCCTGCAACCGCGCCAAGGGAACCGGCTCACAGGCCGAGCTCATCGCGAAGCTGAAGGAACGGCGAATACTGGCGGCGTAGCCGAGCCGACCCCCAACACAACGCGACCGCGATCGAGAAGCAACGAATGAGAGTCGGACCAGCAATCCGCAGGATCCGAGTCGACGACGGGCCGCGCAACGGCGAGCACGCCGGGACGACTCGACAGCGACTGACCGGAGCCGACAGAAACGATGGAATCGAACAATAGCAAGATCACCCGAGCCGCCACCGCGGCCATCGGCGTACTGGCGGTGATCGCGGTGGCCGTGGCGACGCCCGCCCCAGCGCGGGCACAGGACGCGACCTGGAACGGCTTGGTCGTCGCCCCCGAAACGCGGTGCAGCCCGTACGACAGCGGCGACTACCGGTACAGCCAGTCGGTCGAAGACCGCATCGTCCGCAGCCTCAACGGCGTTTACGGACCATACAACGGGCGCTGGTTCGGGTCGAAGCGGGAGACCGACATCGAGCACATCGTGGCCCGGTCCGAGGCCCACGACAGCGGCCTCTGCCGGGCCGACCAGGCGACCCGGAGGCGGTTCTCCGAGGACCTGCGGAACCTGACGCTCGCGGCGCCAGGCGTGAACCGCCATCAGAAGCGGGACCACGACGCCGCGGCTGGATGCCACCGATAAACCGCTGCTGGTTCGCGGCGCGCGTCGTCGACGTGAAGCGGGCCTACGGCCTGGCGATCAACCGGCGGGAGGGCGACGCCCTGGCCCGCACCCTCGCGGGATGCGCCGACACCGAGATCGACGTGACGCCGCGGGGAACCGTCGCGGCCGCGGCGAGACCGCCGAGCCACGGAACGGCGGGGGCCGCCAGCGGGACGGACGCTCTCGCCCTCTACGACGACAACCGCAACGGCCGGATCACGTGCGTCGAGGCGCGCCGCCACGGCATCGCGCCGGTGCCGCGGACCCACCCGGCGTACCCGTACATGCGGGACGGGGACCGTGATGGCGTGGTCTGCGAGTAGACCACGGCACGGGCAACGCGTCGAGGGCGCCGGATCCAGGATCGTCGGGGGAGAATAGAATCAGACGTGGCCGTGCGCCCAGACGGGGAACTCCATCGCGGGCAGGCCGACGCAGCTTCCCGAGTCCGCCGTAGCGACGGCCCCGCGGCACCCGCCCGCCAGGATAAACGCCACATGCTCCGAACAGCCTACGAATCCGGCGAACCGTTGCCCGGCGAGCGCGGGAAGCCGCCCGCGAAGACGCCCGCCACAGCGGCCTCCCCCACGATCCGCAGCTTCGCAGAAACCGGCGACGCCGGGAGCCAGTCCAGCGAGCCGGAGGCAGACACCGCCATCAAACCGGCGCGCCGCGAGACGGACACATGCCCTGCGGAGCAACGGCCGATCAGGGGGAACGCCGATGGCGGCGAGAGAGACGCGCTGCAGAAGCTGGAGCCCACGGCGGACCCGTTCGAAGAGTGGAAGACGAAGGAGACAAGCTACTACCGGCAGCGGCGCCGCGATACCGAGGGAAGACTGAGCGAATGGACGCCGAAGCTATGCGCCGGCGCCTTCGGTACAACACTGTACCTCGGGGCGAACCTCGCGGGACCGCCCGAATGGACCGGGCTGCTCGGAGCAGCGTGGACCTGCTGGATCCTCGGACTGTTGACCTGGTACGTATCAGGCTTGACCGCCATCAGAGCCAACGACACGGCCGTGAACAACATCAGCCGCCTCACGGCAGCAGACCACAACGGCGTGGCGGCAGAAAACGACGTTTTCGGACCCTGGAACAGACGAACACGTTGGTTGGCCCGGTTGACGGGATTTCTGCTGTTGACCGGAGTCGTCTTCGCGCTCGCGTTCGCATGGATCAACATCGGGAAAATCGGAGGACCGAATGACCACACCGAATCCGGATCGAACACCGACGGCACCGCCACCGCCACCGCGACCCCCAGACACACGGGAACAGCCTGCACCGATGCCGACACCGCCGCCGAGAACCCCTCCTCCACCGAACCCGCCTAACAGATGAGCCAACCGGACACAACGGGACGATGGGTCGCAGGCTGTCGGCAAGTGCCGACTCCGTCGACTTCCGTGCCGTCTCGCTGTATGCCGGCGACATCAAGAACACGTTCAGCCTCGACGGGTTCACGGCAGCAGCGCGGCCGTTGCTGAGGACCTGTGGCGGGTAGCGTCAGGGGGCGTGCCGCCCGCAGACCAGCGGCAACCGCGAACGCGGCTCCCGCGCGCCCCCAGACGCGCTATGATGAGTCTCGCGATCATCGGGGCAACGGGAGAAGCACCGACGTGGCCAGCACGCAACCCGTCGTCAAGTTCACCTACGAGGACTACCTCACCACACCGGCGGACGAGCGCTACGAGCTGCTCGACGGTGATCTGATCATGGTTCCGGCCCCGAATCTCAAGCACCAGAGGGTGAACGCCGAGATCTACGCGCAGCTGCGCCAATTCATCAAGGACCGGGCGTTGGGCACGCTGCTGTACGCCCCCTGCGACGTGGTCCTGTCCGACACCGACATCGTACAACCGGACCTGCTGTTCGTGTCTCGGGAACGCGAGCATCTGCTGAGCGACGGCGAGAAGGTGCGGGGTGCACCCGATCTCGCGGTCGAGATACTGTCTCCGTCAAGCGCCGACAAGGACCGGGGGGTCAAGCGTGACCTCTACGGCAGACACGGCGTGACGGAGTACTGGCTGGTCGACCCGATCGCCGAAACCGTCTCGATCCATCGCCAACGCGGGGGCGTACTGGCGGCCACCGACACCTTCGGCCGGGGACAGACGCTACGCTCGCCGCTCTTCGCCGGCCTGGAACTCCACCTGGACGACATCTTCTCGTCTTGAGGACGAGTGCCGCACCGGTCCCTGGCATAGGAAGAACCGCGCCTCCCAGGAAGCGGCTGCTGGAGCTGTCGTGGATCCGGGTGCTCGCGGCCGTGTGACCGTCCAGCCCGAAGTACTCACCGACCGCCTTCAACGGGACCGAAGTGTGAGACGGAACGTGGAACGAGACCAAGAGCAGGGTTTAACTTTAACCGCCGTAGATTCAACGGTTTACACCTGACCCCGCAGAAGCGTGGAGACCGCCGAACACGGCGACCACGCGGCCTCAGAGGGGCTGCGCGCCGAACTCGCAGCCTCAGTCACGAGCCACGCCGCCAGCGGCGACCGCACGACCAGCGTGCGTCAGCTGCTGCGCCGTCGTCCGCCCTGGTACGCGCTCGCCCCGGACGAGAGACGCCGCGAGGCGGCGAACCGCCGTCAACGACCGCGGTCGATACCGCGTCTGCTCGACCACCACGTTGATGTGTCGAGTCCCCGACGGAGCCCACCTGTGCAGATGCCCGTGCACGTTCACGCAACCCTCCGGAACATCGCGAAGAGGCAGATGCGTCAAGAGCAGCTCCGGGCTGCCCGGCACGTACACGCTGGTGTAGACCTCATCGAAACCCTCAACCTGTCCGCTGGACGTGCCGTCGAACTCATGGTTTCCGAGGACCAACACCTTCCTGCCCGGCGCCGCCCGGAGCCGCTTCAGCCGACGGCCCGAGAGGCCGCCGATCGCGACATCGCCCAAGGTCACGACCGTGTCGGCGGGATCCACCACCCGGCGCCAAGCCCCGAACAGAGCGTCGTCCATCTCCTCCGGGGTCCGATAGGGCCTGCCGAAGACACTGAGTGTCATGGCATGACCGAGGTGGAGATCGCTCCACAACCAAATGCCCGGGTGGTCCTGCTCGTTCAGCTCGCCCGGCTGCATCCGCCTGGACGCCGAGAACAGATGCCACAGGGCTTGGCGCTCCTCTGACGCAAGACCGAGGTTGCCGACCTCGTACCGAAGCTCCGTCTCGTACAGAGCCTTCAGGCCTTCAGCCGTCACGACGCCCCCCCCAGAGCAGACGGGTCCAATGGTCGAGATCGCCAGGACCACTGCCCACATCCCCCGCGACCAACAGGCCGACGACCTGACCGCGCCGGCACCTCGGAGACACCATCGGGCCAAGTGGTGAGCTCGGCGGCTGCCACCGGCGACATCCGCCGATTCTGGCAGAACCGAGCGACGTCTAGTAGTGGTCTGCACCGTTCTACGGCGCAGCCTGCCAGCCCGGAAAGCTGCTCACCGTCCGCCGCCGCAAGACCAACCAGGAAGGCGAGACCGCGTGCGGGCGTCGGTGGCCAGTCGGCTCTCTCCTACGGCCGGGTGGCGGCGAACCGCAGGCGGACGTAGTCGACGACCCACATCCCGTCCTCGCGCTGAATGCGCGGCGCCAGCCGCCCCCGCATCTCGGTGAGGAGGGCCGCGCGTTCCGGCTCCGGCACGGCGGTGATGAACGGCTGGGCGAACACCTCCAGCCAGTGGACGATGTCGCCGGGCAGCGGGGTCGGGCGCGGGAACAGCTCGATGGAGTCGACCCGGAAGCCGCGCCGCTCGAGGCGGGCGCGATACTGGTCGGCGGTGGGGAAGTACCAGGGGTCCACGCCGCCGCTGTCGACGCCGCGCGTTCGCAACGCCTCGGCGAACGATTCCCTGATCGAGACGACGCAGCCGGCGCCGCCGCACTCGGCCACGAACCGCCCGCCCGGCTTCAGCGCCTTCCAGACGCCGTCGATGGCGGCGTCCGGGTCCGGGATCCAGTGGAGGGCGGCGTTGCTGAAGACGGCATCGAACTCGGTGTCGAACGGGAGCTCGCGGGCATCGACGATGCGGGCGTCGAGCCCCCGCTGAAGCGCCGCCCACACCTGCTCGGGGCTGCTGTCGATGCCCACGACGAGGCAGCCGGCGCTCCGGAACCGTTCGGTGAGGGCGCCGTTCCCGCAGCCGAGGTCCAGGATGCGCTCGCCGGGCCGGGGGGTCAGCAGGTCGACGACCGGCGCGCCGAGGTCGGAGACGAACCGGGCGTGCTCGGCGTAGGATTCCGGGTCCCAGTACTGGGTCATGACGGTGCCTACCTCAGAGAATCGGTCGGTGAGCTACCGTCCGAGCCGGCGAACGGGACAACGGTGACCACGGCCGCAGGTCGCGGAGCATGTCGAGCGTGGTGCCCGTGGGGGCGGATTTGTTGTAACACTTGTATGGTGCCGTGCCAAGACCACCTCGCGGTCGATCCTGCGGCGCCGCCTCCTACCCGTGATCGAGGGCCAGCGCGCCGGTGTAGATCGCCATGCCGACGACCGCGTCGATGCCGGCGGCGTCGAGGGCGTCGATCTCGTCCCGGGTGGTGATGCCGCCGGCGGCGGTCACGCGCCGGCTCGTCGCCGCCGCCACCGCGCGCGCCGCGTCGAGGTCGGTACCGGTCATCAATCCCTCCCGGTCCACGTGGGTGTACAAGAACTCGCCGCAGTACGGCTCGAGACTGCGCACCGCCTCGACCGCGGTCACCTCGACCGGCTCGGTCCAGCCGCGGATGACGACCCGGCCGGCCTTGCTGTCGACGGCCGCGATGATCCGTTCGACCCCGACCGCATCCGCCAGGGACCGGGCGAACTCGAGGTCGGGCCGGCCCTCCAGGAAGAGGGCCGAGCTGACGATGACCGCCCGGGCGCCGTAGTCGAGCACCGCCTCGGCGCGCGCGATCGAGCGGATGCCGCCGCCGACGCGGCAGGGAAGCCGCGGGGCGACCCCCCGGACCAGCGCGTCGTTGTCGCCCGACCCCATGGCGGCGTCGAGGTCGATGAGCTGCACCTTCGGAAACCCGGAGAACCGCGCCACCCAACCGTCGAGGTCGTCGCTCTCGATGGCGAGCCGCTCCCCCTGGACGAGCTGCACCACGCGGCCGTTCTTGAGGTCGATGGACGGGATCAGCATGGTGTCGGGGGCGGCGCGCCGGCCGAGCCCGCGTGCGGTCTCGGCAGCCGCACCGGGATGCCGTGCGCGTGCAGATGGGCCTTCAGGTCCTCGACGGCGTGCTCGGCATAGTGGAATATCGAGGCCGCGAGGGCGGCGTCGGCCCGGCCGGCGGTGAAGACGTCGACGAAGTGGTCGAAGGTGCCGGCGCCGCCGGAAGCGATGACGGGGATGGGCACGGCCGACGACACCGCCGCCGTCAGTTCGCAGTCGAAGCCCTGCTTGGTCCCGTCGCGGTCGATCGAGGTCAGGAGAATCTCGCCGGCGCCGCGGTCGGCTGCCTCGCGCGCCCACTCCACCGCGTCGCGCTCGGTGCCCTGCTGGCCGCTGCGGACGTAGATGCGGAAGCGGCCGCCCTCGCGCTTGGCGTCGATGGCGACGATGACCGCCTGGCTGCCGTAGCGCCGGGCCAGGGTGGTGATGAGCTCGGGCTGGGAGAGGGCCGCGGTGTTGATGCCGACCTTGTCGGCGCCGGCCTCGATGGCCGCCTCGGCGTGGTCCTCGCCGCGGATGCCGCCGCCCACGCACAGCGGCAGGAAGATCTCGCGCGCGACGGCCCGAATCGTCTTCGCGAGCGCCTTGCGCCCCTCGATGGTGGCGGTGATGTCCAGAATCACGACCTCGTCGATGCCCTCCCGGTTGTAGCGGCCGGCGAGGGTGGCGGGGTCGCCGGCGTTCCGCAGGCCCTCGAAGTTGATGCCCTTGACGACCGCGCCGTCCCGAACGTCGAGGCAGGCGATGATGCGCTTCGACAGCATGGCGTCGCTCAGGTCACGCGGCGGAGGAAGTTGCCGAGGATGCGGAGGCCGACGTCCGACGACTTTTCCGGGTGGAACTGCACCCCGCCCACCGCGCGGTGCTCGACCGCCGCCGCGAACTCGACGCCGTAGCGGGTCGACCCCACGCAGCTCTCGGTGACGGGGGCGGCGTAGGAGTGGGTGAAGTAGACCTGGTCGCCGTCGCCGACGCCCTCGAGCAGCCACGAGTCGCGGGTGCGGTGCAGCGAGTTCCAGCCCACGTGCGGAACCTTGAACCCGCCGGCGGCCCCGCCGGTCTTCCCGGCGTCGCCGTCGGTCTGCGCGGCACCCCCGCCGGTCTCCGTGGCAACCCCGGCGATTCGTGCGGGAGCCCCGCCGGATGCCGCGAACCCCCCGCTGGCTTCCGCGGGATCGGCTCCCGCGTGCGACGCGCCCTCCTCGTCGGTGATCAGGCTGCACAGCCCCGGCAGCAGCTCCAGGCCGGGGTGGCCGGGCGCCTCGGCGCTGCCGTCGAACAGCCACTGCATGCCGACACAGATGCCGAGGAGGGGCCGCTCGCGCGCGATGTGGCTCCGGATGGCGGCGTGCCAGTCGGCGTGCAGGGCCGCCGTCACCTCGAAGTTGCCCACGCCGGGCACGATGATGGCGTTCGCCCCCGCGAGATCCGCCGGCGCGGGCGGGGTCGTCACCGGCGCTCCCAGGTGGGCCAGCGCCTTGCGCACCGACGTCAGGTTGCCGGCGCCGTAGTCAATCAATGCAATCATCGCGCAACACCGTTGCCTACAACAGCCCCTTGGTGCTCGGCAGCTGCCTGGCCATGCGGTCGTCCTTGTCGCAGGCGACCCGGAGCGCCCGCGCGAACGCCTTGAACAGCGCTTCCACCTGGTGGTGGCTCGACCGGCCGTAGAGCACCTTCAGGTGCACGTTGGCGCGCGCTCCCTGGGCGAACCCCTCGAAGAAGTCGTGCAGCAGCTCCGACTGCAGGTCGCCGACCTGCTTGACGCGCAGGCGCAGGTCCACGACCGTGTGGGGGCGCCCGCTGAGGTCGATGGCCGCCACGCCGAGGGTCTCGTCCATCGGCATGACGAAGTAGCCGGCGCGGTTGATGCCGCGCCGCGACCCGATCGCCTTCGCGACCGCCTCGCCGAGGGCTATCCCGACGTCCTCGACGGTGTGGTGCTGATCGACGTCGAGGTCGCCGGTCGCGTCGATCTGCAGGTCGAAGGCGCCGTGACGCGCCACCAGCTCCAGCATGTGGTCGAGGAAGCGGATCCCGGTGCTGACGGTGTACCGGCCGCGCCCTTCGATGCCCAGGCTGACGGCGATCTGCGTCTCGGTGGTCCGCCGCTCGATCCGTGCGCGTCTCATGGCATCGGCACCCGGCATCGGCCGCCGGCCGTCCCGCGGCGGCGCCGTCCACGGTTGCGCGGGGGCGGGGTCATCGGCTCCTCGCCATGCGCACCCGGACCGATTCGGCGTGGGCGGTCAGCCCCTCCGCCTCGGCCAGGGCGAGAATCGTCGGGGCCAGGGTCTCCAGCCCCGCCCGGGTGATGCGCTGCGTGCTGTGCACGGATACGAAGTCGGACGCGCTGAGCCCGCCCCGGAACCGCGCCGCGCCCCCGGTCGGGAGGACGTGGTTCGAGCCGGTCGCGTAGTCGCCGGCCGCCTGCGCCGCGTGCGGGCCGATGAAGACGGTGCCCGCGCGCGTGGTGCGCGCCGCGACCTCTTCGTCGAGGCACACCAGGTGCTCGGGCGCGATGTCGTTGGCCAGCTCGATCGCTTCGTCGAGCGAACGGGTGACGACGATGACCCCGTTCCGCTCGATGGACGTGCGCGCGGGACCGTCGGCGGGCAGCTGCGCCTGGACCCGCCGGGCGATGCGCCCCGCGAACCGGCGGTCGGGGGTGAGCACGATGGCCCGGGCGTCGGGGTCGTGCTCGGCCTGCGCGATCAGGTCGGCAGCGATCCAGCGCGTCTCGCCCCGCTCGGCGAGGATGACGATCTCGGTCGGACCGGCGTGGAAATCGATGGGGCAGTCGGCCGACACCAGCGCCTTGGCGGCGGCGACCCAGGCGCTGCCCGGCCCCACGATCTTGTCGACCCGGGGGACCGTCGCGGTGCCGTAGGCCAGCGCCGCGACGGCGTGGGCGCCGCCCAGCCGGAACAGGCGGGTGACGCCGGCGATGGCCGCCGCCGCAAGGGTCGCGGGGCCCGGGTGAGGGCAGACCACGACGACCTCGGGCACCCCCGCGACCTTCGCGGGAATCGCGCTCATCAGCAGCGACGACGGCAGCGGGTAGCGTCCGGCGGGGACGTAACAGCCGACCCGCTGGAGCGGGGTCACCCGCTGCTCGACGTCGACGCCCCCGGTCACCGTCGTCCGCCATCCGCGGGGGAGCTGCCGGCGGGCGATGCGGCGGATATGGTTCGCCGACGTCCGCAGCGCCGCCCGCAGGTCCGCGGGGATGATCCGCAGGCCGGCCTTCAACTCCGCTGGCGGGACCTCGACCGGACCGGCCAGACCGTCGAACCGCCGCGCGTAGCCGAGCAGCGCCTCGTCGCCCGAGCGGCGGACCGCGCTCACGATCCGGGCGACCCGGCGGGTGAGGGCGGGGTCGACGTCCTGGCGGCGGTCGATCAGGCGCTGAACCGCCGGACGATCCGACGAGTCGATGATCTGCATCAGAGGACGATCTTGTTCAGCGGGAACTCCACGATGCCTTCGGCGCGCGACGCCTTCAGCTTCGGAACAAGCTCGCGAACCGACGATTCCTCGATGATGGTCGAGACCGCGACCCACGCGTCGTCGCTGAGCGGGGCCACCGTCGGGTCGTGCAGGGCGGGCAGCAGCCCGAGCACCTGGTCGAGCTCGGTGCGCCGGACGTTCAGCATCAGTCCGACCCGGCCCTGGGCCTCGATGGCCGCGCGCAACAGCAGCGCGATGTTCTCGATCTTCGTCCGCTTCCAGTCGTCGTCGAGGGCCGCGGGGTTCGCGATCAGCTGAGGATTCGATTCGATGACGGTATCGATGATGCGCAGCCGGTTGGCGCGCAGGGTCGAGCCGGTCTCGGTCGCCTCGACGATCGCGTCGGCCAGCAGCGGCGGCTTGACCTCGGTCGCGCCCCAGGAGAACTCGACCTTGACCGGGATCTGCAGGCGCTCGAAGTAGGCCTCGGTGACCCGCACCAGCTCGGTCGCGATAGTGGCGCCGGCGAGGTCCTGCGGGGTGCGGTACTTCGAGTCTTCGGGCGCCGCCAGCACCCATCGGACCTTGCGGAAGCTCTGCTTCGAGTAGACCAGGTCCGCGATGTCGACGACCTTGTCGCCGGTGGCGGCGTGGTGCTCGGCAATCCAGTCCTGGCCGGTCAGGCCGGCGTCGAGCGCGGCGTCGGCGACGTAGCGGGCCATCTCCTGGGCCCGAATCAGCGTGCACTCGATCTCCGGGTCGTCGATCGTGGGGAAGTAGGACCGCGAGCTGGTGTAGATGTTGAAGCCCGAATGCGCGAACAACTGGATCGTCGAGTCCTGCAGCGAGCCCTTGGGGATACCGAGTCGTAGTGTCCTGTCAGCCATGATCGATACGTCAAACGGGGTCAGCGGGGCGAGAGGGTCGCGCTCGGGTCGTCCGCGAGATGCTCGAGGGCTCGATAGAAGCAGGTTCGCTCGCCGGTGTGGCAGACGTTGCCGTCGCCGTTGCGGGTGACCCGCAGCAGCACCGTGTCGTCGTCGCAGTCGACGAGAATCTGCTGCACCGCCAGGGTGTTGCCCGATGTCTCTCCCTTCATCCACAGCTTGCCGCGGGTGCGGCTGAAGAACGTGGCGAAGCCCGAGCGGCGGGTCCGCTCCAGGGCCTCCTGGTTCATGAAGCCGACCATCAGGACCTCGTTGCTCGAGGCGTCCTGTACGACGGCCGGGATGAGCCCGTCCAGTTTCGAATAGTCCATGTCCTGTCCTGCCGCGCGCCGGGGTCCGGTCCGGCCGCGGAGCGTCTGCCCGGTGTGCTCAAAAAAAAAGCCCCGCCGGGTCGTCGGCGGGGCGGTCGCATGCGTTCGCGTGATGGGCAGTCGTGCTACCTCACATGCAGAGCCGCAACGCCGCCCCCGTGGGCAGTCGACTGCACGGTGTGATGGCCATGTCGCCGCATCATGCTGTAGAATACCCTATCCCACGCAGTCGGACGTGTCAAATCGACGCCGACCACGGCCGGGCCTGAGCGGAGCGAGCGGCGCAACGGAGCGTGATGTCTGAGAACGCCGGGTCCGGGACCGTGCGGTGGGTGGCCCTCCACTCGTACAACGTCCGCATCTGTCACTGGATCAACGTCGTCGCCGGCGCCTATCTGCTGTTGAGCGGCATCCACATCTTTCTGGATTTCCCCGAGCTCTATTGGGGGCATACCGGCTACCAGGGCTATCCGGCGATCTTCCGGCTCGAGGACTGGGGCATCTCCTGGGACGAGGCGGGGGCGATGGGGGACCGCCGGTGGGGGCGGAACTACCACTTCACCTTCGCGTGGGTGTTTCTCGTCAACGGGCTGGTCTATGCCGGCTGGAACGTCGCGACGGGACGCTTTCGCGATCGCCTGGTGCCGCGCCGGGACGAGCTGACCGCCGCGCATCTCGGGCGCGACCTCCGCGCGCATCTCCCGTGGCGCCTGCGCGCGCGCGCCTCGGCGATCCGCTACGGCGCGCTGCAGAAGGTCTCCTATCTCCTGCTGCTGGTGCTCTTCGTGCCGTTGATGACGCTGACCGGGCTCGCGCAGTCGCCCGGCTTCACGGCCGCGATGCCCTGGCTGCTCGACCTGTTCGGCGGCCGGCAGTCGGCGCGGACTCTGCACACCCTCGGCACCGTGGTGTTCGTCCTCTTCGTCGTCGTGCACGTGCTGGAAGTGGTGGCGGCCGGCGCCGTCAACCGGATCCGCTCGATGATCACCGGCAAGCTCCGGTTGCCCGTGGAGGAGTCATGAGCACGCCGATATCCACCCCGCGGCGGACGACCCGCCCCCGGCCGATCTCGCGGCGCCGCCTGCTGGCGCAGTTCCCCGCCCTCGGCGGGCTGCTGGCGGCCGGATGCTCGCGCGATGCCTACCTGCCGCCGCGCGTCCGGGGCGGGCTGGTCGGCGCCGCCGACGTGCTGACCATGAGCACGAGCCGCCTGCTGCTCCGCGACCAGCCGCTGGCGCGCGAGTACGGGCCGGAGGACATCGCCCCCGACTTTCCGACGTGGGGCCAGACCAACCCCCGCGACGAGGAGTACCAGCGCCACCTGCGCGAGGGGTTCCGCGACTGGCGCCTGCCGGTGAGCGGGCTCGTCGGCCGCCCGATGTCCTTCTCGCTCGACGACATCCGGCGGCTGCCGCCGCGCACCCAGATCACCGCCCACGTCTGCGAGCAGGGCTGGTCGGCGATCGCCGAGTGGACCGGCGCGCCGCTGCTGCGGGTGCTCGATGCGGCGGGCGGCCTGCAGCCGGAGGCGCGCTACGTGATGCTCGACACCGTCGACGGCTGGTACGAGGGCATCGACCTCTTCGAGGTCGTACACCCCCAGACCATCCTCGCCTACGGCCTCAACGGCGCCGACCTGCCGGTCGGCAACGGCGCGCCGCTACGGCTCAGGGTCGAGCGCCAGTGCGGGTACAAGAACCTGAAGTTCCTGAAGTCCATTCAGGTGGTCGACTCGATGGCCGGCTTCGGCGAGGGCACCGGCGGAATCAACTCCGACTGGGGATTCCACTGGTACGCCGGCGTATAGGAGTCCGTGACCGGGTAGCGCGTGGCGAGGGGCTCGCCGCATACGACCGGCCTCCCCCGACGGGTGCGGCGGAGAGCCCCCGCACGATTAAGTCCCCACTGACGACCCGGTTGCCGATAAGCTAGGGGACTGCTCTTTGGCGCGGAGCAGACTTGCACAGGGTAGCTGGCGGAGGGCGGAGCCGGGAGGCGGTCTCCGGGCTGGACGGCTGCATGCACGACAAGACATCGATCGCACCGGGACATCGATTCGGATCGGGCTCCTCCCGGTGGACCGCGGCCGCCTGCCTTCGGGTGGGGCTCGCGGTCCTCGTCGCCGCCGCGGGGCTCGCCGCGTCGGCGACGCCCGCCGCGGGACAGGTGTCGCCCACCGTGGTGGTCGCCCCGTTCACGAACGTGAGCCGGCAGCCGGCCGACGACTGGATCGGCGCGGGCCTCGCCGAGACGATCGCCGTCGATCTGCAGGACGCGGGGCTGGCCGTCGTCGGACACCGCGCCGAGCCGAAGCCCATCGGCTACCGCGGCGCCCCGCACGGCGCGGCGGACCCGGCCGCCGCCCTCGACGCCTACCGCCGGCAGGGAGTCGCCTGGATGATCGACGGCACCCTGCAGCGGGTGGGGGACGCCCTGCGCATCACCAGCCGGATCGTGGACGTCGAGACCGGCGCGGTCGAGTTCGGCACCCGGGTCGACGGGGGAGTTGCCGATCTCTTCGACATGCAGGACGAGGTCGCCGCGGTGCTCGCCACCCGACTCTCGACCGGCGCAGGCGGCCCGTCCGTTCCGGTGTCGGCATCGGGCAGACCCGTACCGGGCAACTTCGCATCGGCCGGGTCCGCACCGGCTCGGCGCGCACCCGGCAGGTTCGTACCGGCCGGGTCCGCACCGGCGGGCCGGCCCGTGCCCGCCCCGCCCGTCGTTTCCGGGGTTCCTCCCGCGGCCCCCGAGGCTCAGCCCGAGCAGCCCGTCAGCGGCGCGCTGGCCTTCGGCACGGCCCCGGCCGGCGGGTCTGCGCCGCTCCGGGACGCCGGCCCCCGCCGGCGCGGAGGCGGGGGGTTCGCCCCGACCCCGCTGGGGCGTCCGACGACGGTCATCGGGCGGACGAACAACCCGCCCGAGATCGACGGCCGCCTCGACGACTCGGTCTGGGAGACCGCCACCCACCTCACGAACTTCATCCAGATAGCGCCGATCGAAGGCGCGCCGGGGTCCGAGGAGACCGAGGTGTGGATGGCCTATGACAGCGACCATCTCTACTTCGCCTTCTACGCCCACTACATGCGCCCCGAGACCATGCGCATCAATCGGGCCGACCGCGAGGAGATCCGCGGCGACGACCGCATGTCGATCCTGTTCGACCCGTTCCTCGACCAGCAGCGCGCGTACCAGTTCGAGGTGAACGGCTACGGCGTGCAGGCCGACTCGCTCGTGAACGCCGACGGCAGCACCGGGTTCTCGCGGTCGAGCGGCAGCTCGTCGGCGACCCGGGGCAGCGGCGGTTCGCGGGGAGGCGGCGGCAGCGGCATGAGCAGTTCGGGGCAGTTCGGCATCCGCGGCGACCAGTCGTGGAACGCGCTGTTCGACACCGGCGGCCGGATCGTCGCGGACGGCTGGACGGCCGAGATGCGGATTCCGTTCAAGAGCCTGCGGTATCCGTCGCGAGGCGCGGGGCAGCCGCACCGCTGGGGCTTCCAGATCACCCGGATCATCCGCGACAAGTCGGAGGCGCAGTCGTGGTCGCCGATCTCGCGCGGTGTGGCCGGTCAGCTCACGCAGTTCGGCACGCTCGATGGTCTGTCCGACCTGTCGCGGAGCCGCAACCTGGAGCTCCTGCCCGAGGTGACCGGGTTCAGGCTCGGCTCGCTCGACACCGGCACCGGCGAGTACACCACCGACGATCCCACCGGCGAGCTGGGATTCGGCGTCAAGTACGGCATCACGCCCAACCTGACGGCGGACCTCACCTACAACCCCGACTTCTCGCAGATCGAATCGGACCGCCCGCAGATCGAGACCAATCAGCGATTCGCGCTGTTCTATCCCGAGCAGCGCCCGTTCTTTCTCGAAGGGCAGGAGATCTTCCAGACCGCGACCCCGCTGACCCTCGTGCACACCCGCACGATCGTCGACCCCCGCTTCGGGGGCAAGCTGACCGGCAAGGTGGGCCAGGCCACGCTCGGGTTCGTCGTGGCCGACGACGAGGCGGCGGGCCGTCTCGACGACGAGGGACACTCGCAATTCGGCACCACCGCGCAGACCATTCTCGGACGCGCGCGGTACGACTTCTACGCCGAGTCGTATCTCGGGGGCATCGTGACGGCGCGCGAGTTCGGCCCCGACTACAACCGGGTGGCCGGGGTCGACGGGCGATTCCGGCTGGGACGGACCCACCGCGTGAGCTTCCTCGCGGCGGGGTCCGAGACCCGGAACGAGGCGGTCGGATCGCTCTCGGGGCCAGCGATCGAGGCCGACTTCTCGAAGCAGGGGCGCAATCTCAGCTACAACGCCGCCTACAGTCGTATCGATCCCGGTTTCGCCACAGACACCGGCTTCCTGCCGCGCGTCAATCTCCAGCAGACCAGCGGCACCGCGTCGTACCGGTGGTGGCCCGAGTCGACGCTCATGACCTGGGGGCCCTCGGTGACCTATCTGCGCCTGTACGACCACGCCGGCGTGCTGCAGGACGAGCAGGTTCAGGGCACCGCGAGCTTCTCGTTCCGCAACAACATGGCCATCACCGGCATGGTCAACCGCGACCTGGAGCGTTACGAGGCGGAGGATTTCCGCAAGACCGGCTTCGGCTTCTTCGGGGTCATGAGCGCGCGCATCCTCTCGATATACGGCGGCTACAACTGGGGCGACGGCATCTTCTACGATACGGACAGCAATTCCGACAGCGCCTACCTCGGGCGATCGACCGTCGGCAACGTCAACTTCCGTTTCCAGCCCACGTCCCGGCTGCGGACGGAGTTCAACATGGTGTCGAGCGATTTCTTCAATCCCAACACCGAGCTCGACGTCTTCAACGTCAGGATCTTCCGCACCCGCACCACCTACCAGTTCACCGACCGGCTGCTGGCGCGCTACATCATCGAGCACAACACCGCGGCCGAGACCCTCGGCAACAACGTGCTCTTCACCTACCGGGTGAACGCCGGCACCGTCATCTTTCTCGGCTACGACGACCGCTATCAGCAGGGCATGATGATCGACAGCTCGCTGTTCCAGAGCTACACCGAGCTGCTGCGGACGAACCGGGCCTTCTTCGGCAAGATCTCGTATCTTTTCCGGTACTGACCGGCGCGCGTGTCGTTCATCAACACGGTGGTAAGCTGATCACGTGCTCGACACCCACGCGATCGCTCGCAAGTTGGCCGCGGCCGGCATAGAGCCGGACCACGCCGACGCCATCACCGATGCCGTGCGCAGTGCCGCCGAGCACGATGCTTCCGGCATCGACGTCAACGCATTGGCGACCAAGGCCGACCTGACCGCGCTCGAGCTTCGACTCGTGAAGTGGATGATCGGGACAGTGTTCGCCGGCGCCGGCCTCGTAGTCGCGGCCCTGCGCCTCCTCGGTTGACCCGGATCGCGACGGCGATTCGCAGATCACCCGATCTTCTCGCGGGTCAACAGAACCCATGAGCGAAACGGATTCCGGCATTACGCTCGGCATCGAGGAGGAGTTCTTTCTCGTCGACCCGGAGACGCGCGACCTGCTGTCGGACCCGGACCGGCGCATCTTCGAGGCGTGCGAACGGAACCGCGGGCCCCACAACGCGGCGCCGGAGTTCCTGCGGTCCCAGATCGAGACCGGCACGAAGGTCTGCCGGTCGGTGGCCGAGGCGCGGAAGGCGCTGCAGGAGACCCGCCGGCTGGTCATCGACTCGGCCGCGCAGTACGGGGCGTCCGTCCTGGCCGCCTCGACGCATCCGTTCGCGGCCTGGCGGGCGCAAATGGTGACGCCGCGGGAACGCTACGAGCGCTTCGCGGTCACGTTTCAGGAGAGCCTGCGGCGGTTCGTCGTCGGCGGCATGCATGTCCACGCCGGCTTCGGCGATTCCGATTCGCGCATCCGGGTCATGACCGCGCTCCGGCGGTACCTGCCGCTGCTGCACGCGCTGTCGACGTCGTCGCCGTTCGCGGGCGGCCGCGAGACCGGGTTCAAGTCGTACCGGCTGACCATCATGGGGGCGATTCCGCGCACCAGCCTGCCCGGCCCGCTGTCGTCCCGGGCCGACTACGACCGGCTCGTGGGCGCCTATCAGCGCATGAAGTTCATCGAGAGCGGCAGCGAGCTGTGGTGGGACATCCGGCCGTCGGAGACCTTTCCCACCGTGGAGATGCGGATCTGCGACACCTGCCCGCGAATCGACGACGCGGTGGGCATCGCGGCGCTCTATGCGTGCCTGGTCCGGCGCCTGACGCGGCTGCATCGCGACGGCCGGCTGCCCCCCGAACCGCCCACCGAGATCATCGCCGAGAACCGATGGCTCGCGCAGCGCTACGGCGCGCTCGCGTTCTTCGGCGACGAGGGGAGCGACGGCCGCATCGATATCGAGGACTACACGGCCGCGCTCGTGGAGCAGCTGGCCGACGACGCCCGCGCCCTCGGCTGCGAGCCCGAGTTGCGCCACGTGCTCGACATCATCCGCGACGGCACCGGCGCCGACCGGCAGATCGACCACTTCCGTCTTCGCCGGCTGGAAGGCGACACCGAGGAGGAGGCGCTGCGGTCGGTGGTCGACCTGGTGGTCGCCGAGACGCGGGAGGGCATCGACGGCGGCGCGTAGGTTCCTCGCCGCGGCGACGGCGCACTCTCACCGTTCTCGCCAGTTTACCGCCCGGGGCTCGGGCGCGCGCCGGACGGCGCCCCCAGCGGCAGGGCCGTCGACGCCTTCACCTCGTTGACCACGATGCTCGTGTGAATGCGGTCGACCCCGTCGATTCGCATCAGGCCCTCGAACAGCACCGTCTCGAGCGCCTTGTGGTTCGGCACCACGATCTTGATCAGGTAGTCGGACTCCCCGGTCAGGTAGTGGCACTCGAGGACCTCGGGAATCGCCTGCACCTCGTCGCGGAAGCGCGCCACGCAGTCCGGGCGGTGGTGGGCCAGCTTGACCTCGACGAAGCACAGCAGATCGAGGCCGACCGCCGCGCGGTCGACGAGCGCGGTGTACCCGCGGATGACCCCCGCCGCCTCGAGCCGCCGCATCCGCCGCTGAAGGCCCGGCGGCGACAGGCCGAGCCGTCTCGCGAGCTCGACGCTCGTCGTCCGCCCGTCCCGTTGCAGCAGCGCAAGCAGCCGGCGATCCAGGTCGTCGAGCCGCGGCGGCCAGTCGCCGGCTCGCGCTCCTGTCGCCCGCGGCTTCTTCGCGCCCGCCGCGCCGTCCATCGATGAATCGACTTGGTTATTACTTTTTTTAGGCATCACGACAATTCAAGTTAATAAAACAATCACTTTGTGTCAATGCACGATTTTTGTCGTTGCTCATTCCAAAAAAATGTTGTTATCGTGAGTACATGCCTGTCATCACCCTCGATCGCCCGGGGAGCACCGCCGGCGCCGCCGCGCCGCGCCGCGGCATGGCCCGCTCGCGCCTGCGCGAGCTCGCGCTGCTGCCCCCGCAGCCCGGGTTCGTGTCGCTCGCCGGGGGCCTCCCGGCTCCCGAACTGATACCCCGCGCTGCCTACGCCGCGGCCCTCGCGGACGTCCTGGCCGGGGACGCGGCGGCGATGCAGTACGGCCAGCCGCACGAGCCGCTCCGAGAACGCATCGTCGAGCTGATGCGCGAGCGGGGCATCGATTGCGACCCCAGGCAGGTGCTGCTGACGTCGGGAGCCCAGCAGGCGCTGAGCCTCGCCGCCCAGCTGCTGATGGCGCCGGGAGCCGAGGTGCTCACCGAAGAGCACGTCTACGCCGGTCTGCGCCAGGCGGTCCTGCCGTACCGGCCGTCCATCCTGACCGTCCGCACCAACCTCGACACCGGCATGGACGTCGACGGCGTCCGGGCGCTCCTGGTGCGGGGGGCGCGGCCCGCGTTCATCTACGCGATAGCCGACACGCACAACCCGTGCGGCGTCCGTCTCGGCCGCGAGCAGCGCAGGGGGCTCGTCGCGCTCGCGCGCCGGTTCGGCGTCCCGATCGTCGAGGACGACACGTACGGGCTCCTGCGCTACGACCGGGACTGGCTGCCGGCGCTGCGCGCCCTGGACGCCGAGTGGGTGATCTACGCCGGCAGCTTCTCGAAGATACTCGCGCCCGCGCTGCGCCTCGGCTGGCTCGTGCTGCCGCCGCGCCTCGCGCCCGAGGCCGGCGTCCTCAAGGAAGCGGCCGACCTGGAGTGCTCGGGCCTCACCCAGCGCGCCGTCGCCCGGCTGCTGCGGCACCGCTTCGCGGGCCATCTCGATCGAATCCGGGCCGGCTACCGGCGCCGGCGGGACGCCCTGCTCGCGGCCCTGCGCGACCACTTCCCCGAGGGCGCCCGATGGACTCGTCCTCCCGGGGGCTTCTTCGTGTGGGTCGAGCTGCCGCGCGGGCTCGACGGCGACCTCGTCTGCGACGAAGCCCTCGACGAGGCCCGGGTCGCCGTCGTGCCGGGGTCCGCGTTCGCGGCGACGGCGGGGGCGCCCGCGAACCGCCTGCGCCTGAGCTTCTCGAGCTGCGCCCCCGATGACATCCGGACCGCCGTCGAGCGCCTCGGACGACTGCTCGCAAAGAGACTGCATCATGACTGACCGTTTTCCCATCCGTCGCATCGACCACATCGAGCTCTACGTCGGAAACGCCCGGCAGGCGGCCGCGTTCTACCGGCACGCGTTCGGCTTCCGCGTCGCCGCCTACCGCGGCCTCGAGACCGGATGCCGCGAGACGACCTCGTACGTCCTGGAATGCCGGGCGATCCGGTTCGTTCTCACGAGCGGCCTCGCCCCCGACCACCCGGCGGCCGGGTTCGCCCACGCGCACGGCGACGGGGTGGCGGTCGTGGCGCTCGAGGTGCCCGACGCCGCCTACGCCTTCGCGGAGGCGCGCCGGCGCGGCGCCGCCGGCGCAGCGGCGTTGGTCGAAGAGCGCGACGCGCATGGGGTGTTCCGGTCCGCCGCCATCCGCGCCTACGGCGACACCGTGATCCGGTTCGTCGAGCGGCGCGGCTACGACGGCGCGTTCGCCCCGGGGTTCGAGCCCCGCGGCGGTTTCGAGCCGCCGCCCGCGGACATCGGGCTCGCGGCCGTAGACCACGTCGTCGCCAACGTCGAGCTGGGCGAGATGGACCGGTGGGTGCGGTTTTTCGCGGAGACGATGGGGTTCACCGAGCTCTTGCACTTCGACGACGAGGCGATCTCGACCGAGTACTCGGCCCTCATGTCGAAGGTCATGCAGGACGGCGCCGGGCGCATCAAGTTCCCGATCAACGAGCCCGCGGCGGGCCGCCGGAAGTCGCAGGTCGCCGAGTATCTCGACTACTTCGGGGGCCCCGGCGTCCAGCACATCGCGTTCGCCACCCGCGACATCGTGGAGACCGTCTCGCGGATGCGCGCGCGCGGCCTCGCGTTCCTGTCGGTGCCCGACGCCTACTACGACGACCTCGGGGCGCGGGTCCCCCCCGTCGGTCCCTACGTCGGCGAGCTCGCCCGCCTCGGCATCCTCGCCGACCGCGACGAGGACGGGTACCTGCTGCAGGTCTTCACCCAGCCCGTCCAGGACCGGCCGACGATGTTCTTCGAGGTCATAGAGCGCCGCGGGTCGAACGGCTTCGGACAGGGGAACTTCAAGTCGCTCTTCGAGGCGATCGAGCGCGAGCAGGCGCGCCGCGGCAACCTCGTCGAGGCGGGAGGAGGAGGACGACGATGAGCGGCAGAGACTTCGAGACGTTCAAGGACACCGTCGAGCGCCGGCTCATGCGCCACCCGGTGGTTGCGGACAACCCCTACACCGCCTGGTTCGCCGCGGGCCGCGTCCCCCTCGACCACCTCCGCCACTTCACCGTCCAGTTCTCGGTGTTCTCCAACCAGTTCCTCCTCGCCGCCCTCAACCGCGTCATCAACGCCGACACGCTCGAGGCGGCGCGCGAGAGCAAGGAGATCCTGCTGAACGAGCTCGGCGTCATCTACGCCGACCGCGGGGGCGACCCCGCCCTCGTCTCGACCACGGGAACCGTCGACGGCGGCAGGTTCCGCTTCCAGGCCGCGCATTTCGAGTGGCTGCTGCGATTCGGGGCCGCCCTCGGCCTGCGGTTCGCCGACATGGGCAAGCGCCGCCACGGCGAGCCGAGCACCCTGTTCTTCTGTGACGAGCTGTTCCGGCTCTACGGCAGCGGCGACTACAACCAGGCCATGGGCGCGTCGTTCGCCGTCGAGAACTGGGCCGCGGCCGGCTTCTGGAAGGACCTGATCGCGGGACTCGAGCGCGTCAAGGCCGAGCACGTCCCCGCCCTGCCCCTCGCGTTCTTCACCTGGCACGACAAGCTCGAGGAGAGCCACCGCGAGCACGTCTGGCACGAGCTCCGCGCGTGCTACGACTCGCGCCCGTTCGAGGGCGAGGCGTTCATCAGCGCCGGCGTGACCATGCTCGACGCGGTGAGGACGTTCTGGGACGGTCTGTACGACGCGAGGCCGCACGGTCAGGACAGCGATCGATGAGTCGCCGAAGCACGGCTCGGTCTTCCATGTCTTCCCGGCCCTTGCCAGCATTCCGGCCCTGCTGGCGCATCCCAACCTGACGCTCGAGGTCGTGATGACCGTCGAGGAAGAGGTCCGTGCGATGAACGGGCGCGGCAACTGGCGACGCGGCGGCTGGGCCATCCTGGACCGCCGGCTCGTGGACGTGGTCGAGACCTGCACCATCGCGTCGATGGCCGACCTGTTCGCCCCGCTCGACGCCGACCTGCCCGAGCGGTTCACGACCCGCGACGTCGTGGCGGCCATGCAGTCGTCGCGGCGCCTCGGCCAACTCGCCGCGTTCTGCTTCCGCGAGGGCGGCGTCAGCGAGGTCTGCGGCAAGGACGGCAACGCCCTGGTGTACCGGCGCGTCGCCTGACTTGGACGCCCGGCCACTCCGCCGCCCGATTGCGGGTGCCGCGCCGACCGGTCAGCGATGTCGATCGAGGTAGGCCCGCAGGCGCTCGGCTTCGTCGGCCGCCGAGGGTGCGGTCGATTTCGCTGTCATACAGGCTGTCAAAAAAGCTGCCATAAACGGCATGCAAGAAAGTATAAATAGTTATATTTCAGTATTTTAGGATGTCTTGAAAGACGTCAAGAAACATGTCAATATAGATGCCATGGACTGGCAGCAATTCAGCTTCGAGTACCGGCTCCACCTCGACGACCTGACTTCCGATCTGATCCGGATCGAAGCCTCCAGGGAAGCAGCGCTCAATCTTGTGCTGCCGCCGGACTGGAAGACGCAGCTGGACCGGTTGAACCGCGTGCGTGCCGTTCACGGAACGACGGCTCTCGAAGGCAATCCGCTGTCCGAGGCCGAGGTGGACCGGCAGATGGACCTGCTGGCGTCCCCGTCGACGTCTCCTGCCACTCCGTCCAGGGACCAGCGACAGGTGCGGAACGCCGGCCGCGCGCAGGACTGGGTCCGGCAGCGATTCACACCGACGGCCGCCCCGTTGCGGCGTTCCGACCTCTTGCAGATGCATGAGCTGATCACGGAGGGATCCGACGAGACGGACAACCTGCCCGGTCGCCTGCGGACGCATTCCGTCGTGGTGGAGACGGAAGCGTTAGGCGGCGTGCATCGTGGAGCCCCGCCGCAGGACGAGTCCGACCTCGTGGATCGGTTCGTCGAGTTCGTGAATTCCCGGCCATTCATGGCCCGGCACCCTGTGGTCCGTGCCCTGCTGGCGCACTTCTTCCTCGTCACGATTCACCCGTTCGGGGATGGAAACGGAAGGGTGTCCCGGCTGGTCGAGGCCGGCATTCTCTATCAGGGGGAGTACAACGTCTTCGGGTTCTACGGCCTGTCGAACTACTTCTATCGCCACGGAGACGAGTACAAGCGGCTGCTTCAGCAGGGCCGGCGCACGCAGCCCTTCGACCTGAACGCGTTCGTCGCGTTCGGCGTGGAGGGGTTCGCCGCCGAGCTCCGGGGCATCAATAACTTCATCAAGACGAAGCTGAACCGCGTAATCTACCGGACCACCCTGGTCCGGGCGTTCAACCAGCGGGCCGGCAGGCGCCGCCGCGTCATCAACCAGCGCGAGTACAACCTCCTGGACTTCCTCCTCGAGGAAACGGAACCGATCGATCCCTTTGCCGAGGAACCGTCGCTGAGAATCGCGTACTCGGAACTTCTCCAATCGCCGTACGCCAAGGGGGTGTACCGGAACGTCACGACTCGCACTTTCTACCGGGAACTGACCAGACTGGCCGAAATGGGGTTCATCAAGATCCCGGTTCAGGAACGGGAGCCGACCATCGAGATCGACTTCGGGGCAATCGGCAAGTACTGAGCGCGCGGCGGCCCCAGTCTGCAATCGGCTGGTACCCGGGCTTCACGCCAACGCAATATCCGACAAGGCGGGAGCGGACTACTCCGCAGGATCGGATGTTCGCGGAAATCAAGGCTCGGCTGACCGCGACCACGGATGGCTGAGTTCAAGGTTCAGGCTCATTCCTTGGCGCCTCCTTCGCAATCATCACTTCGGTCGCCTTGATCAGCGCCGTTGCCTCGTCTCCGCGCTTCAACCCCAGCTCGTCGAGGGCGTCGCGGGTGATGACCGCGGTCAGCCACTGGTCGCCGATGCGGAGGCGTACCTGGGCTACGAGCCCTTCCCGCCGCACCTCGTCGACGATCCCCTGGAGGCGGTTGCGGCCGCTGATGCGTACCAGCACGCCGCCGCGCGGGCCGCCCTCGGGCCGGGAGGGCGGCGGGTCGGTGCGGGCGAGCAGGCGTTCGACCTCGGCTTCGGCGATGCGGTGGTGTCCGCCGGCGGTGCGGGTGGTGCGGACGCTGCCCTGGTAGATCCAGTGCTTGAGCGTCGAGTAGCCGATCCCCAGTCGCTCCGCCGCCTGTCGCACCGTCAGCGTCGCCATTGCGCTGCCGCTCCTGCGTGCCCCGAATCGCACCCTGTCCGGTATCGGCCGGTGAAAGTCACTTCTAATCGTTTGGTAAATCGAATCGAATCATACTATATTGCGCGGATGACGTGGCAACCAAGGTTCCACGATCGTGAGGGCTCCGCCCGCTCGCCCGAAGCGGTGGAGGAAGGTGAGGTCGCTGCGGGCGCCGGCCGGGGCGGACGGGCGGCCGCGGGTGCGGCGTCCGCCCTGGCGCTCGTCGCGGTGGCGGTGGTGTCCGCTTGCGGGGACTCGGGTCGATCACCACGAGACGAGATCAGGGTGTCGGCGGCGGTCAGCTTGACGAGCGCGCTGGAGCGGGTGGCGGACGGCTTCGAACGCGACTCCGGCACCGCGGTCGAGCTGAACCTGGCCGGCTCCAGCACCCTGGCGGCGCAGATTCTGGCCGGGGCGCCCGTCGACCTGTTCATCAGCGCCGATGAGCGCCAGATGGACCGGGTGGCGGCGGAATCGCCCATCGACGCCGGAACGCGGTTGGTGCTGCTGTCCAACCGCCTCGCGGTGGTAGTCCCGGCCGGCGAGGCAGCGCCCCGCGACCCGGCGGAGTTGCGCGATTCAGCGTTCCGCCGCATCGCCATCGGCGATCCGGCCGGCGTGCCCGCGGGCGTGTACGCGCGCTCCTACCTGGCGTCGCTCGGCCTCTGGGACTCGCTGGCCTCCCGCATGGTGCCGACCCGGAGCGTCCGGGCCGCGCTGGCCGTGGTCGAGGCGGGCGACGCCGACGCCGGGATCGTCTACCGCACCGACGTGCTCTCGTCGGACGACGTCACCGTCGCGTTCGAGGTGCCGGAGGACGAGGGACCCGCCATCGCCTATTCGGCGGCGATCCTGGCGGATGCCCCGAACCGCGCAAGCGCGGCCCGGTTCCTCGCCCATCTCCAGAGCGAAACCGCCCGCCTCGCGTTCCGGCAGGCCGGCTTCATCGTGCCGGAGCCCCTCCCCGCCGCCCGGCCCGCCGCGCCATGAACGACGTCCCTTCCGTCGCCGTGTTCACGACGGCCGCAGGGGCGGTCATCGACGTCGAGGCGGCCGGCCCATGAACGACGTCCTCTCCGTGGCCCTGTTCACGGTGGGCATGGCGGCCCTCGCCACCGCCGTCATGCTGCCCCCCGGCCTCGCCGTCGCGTGGGCGCTGGCCCGCCGCCGCTTTCCCGGCCACGCGCTGCTCGAGACCCTGGTATCGCTGCCCCTGGTCCTTCCGCCGGTGGCGACGGGGCTGATCCTCATCACGGTGCTCGGGCGAAGGGGCGTGCTCGGGGGGCTGCTCGACCGGATGGGCGTCGAGGTGATGTTCACCTGGCGGGCGGTGGTGGTGGCGATGGCGGTGATGGGCCTGCCGCTGCTGGTGCGCTCGGCGCGGGCGGGGTTCGAGCAGGTGGACCGGCGCTACGAGCAGATCGCGGCGACGCTGGGGGCCCGGCCGGCGCGGGTCTTCTTCACGGTGAGCCTGCCGCTGGCCCGGCGCGGGGTGCTCGCGGGGTCGCTGCTCGGCTTCTCGCGGGCGCTGGGCGAGTTCGGCGCGACGATCATGGTGGCCGGCGCGCTGCCGGGCACTCGGACCATCGCGGTGGCCATCTACACCTACACCGAGACCGGTCAGGACGCCGCGGCCGCGGTGATGCTGGCGGTGTCGGCGGCCATCGCGTTCGGCGCCCTGCTGGCGTCGAACCATCTGACGGCCCCATGACCGGCGACGCGCCGACTCCCGGCCGCATCACCCTGGACTTCGTGCTGCACCAGGGCGATTTCGTGCTTGAGATGCACGAGCGGATCGAGGCGCGGGTGGTCGCCCTGTTCGGCCCGTCGGGGGCCGGCAAGACGAGCGTGCTCGAGTCGATTGCCGGGTTGCGCCGGCCGCGGCGCGGCGTCATCCGCATCGGGGAGCGTACGCTCTTCGACGCCGCCGCCGGGGTGGACGTGCCCAGTCACCGCCGGCGCGTCGGCTACGTGCCCCAGGACCTCGCGCTCTTCCCCCACATGGACGTGCGGCGCAACATCCTCTACGGCGCCGGGGCGGGACCCGGCGGCGGGTTCGAGCACGTCATCGCCCTCCTCGAGCTCGGCCCCCTGCTCGATCGCGGCGTCGCCGGCCTGTCCGGCGGAGAGCGCCAGCGGGTCGCCCTCGCCCGCGCCCTCGCCGCGTCGCCGGCCCTCCTCCTGCTCGACGAGCCCCTCGCCGCCCTCGACATCACGCTGCGCTCCCGCATCCTGCCCTACCTGGAGCGCATCCGGGACGATCTGGCGACCCCCATGCTCTACGTGTCCCACGCCGAAGCCGAGGTGCGCGCCCTCGCCGACTGGGTGGTGGTGCTCGACGGGGGCCGTGTCCTGCGCTCCGGGGCCGAGCTCTGACTGCCGGGTGCGGAAGGCCGGGCTCCAGCTCGTCGCGTGCGCGTTGCACCGAGAGCGGCGGGATGCATCGCCGCTCGAATGCAGCGGGGACTCTCGCCACGGGCTGCTAGTGTGCCGTCCCGTAAATATATACTATATTGGCAGAACCTTGAACAGGAAGGGTACTGCCAATGCCGCGCGGCCGCAAACTGGAACCGCTTACGCTCACCGACGAGCAACAGGAGCAGCTCGAGGGGATAACCCGCTCGACCACCCTGCCCTACGCCTTGGTGCTGCGAGCCCGCATGATCCTCGCCAGCGCCGAAGGCCTGACCAACGAAGCCGTCGCGCGCCGCGTCGGCGCCATGGCGCAGACGGTCGGCAAGTGGCGCCGACGCTTCCGCACGGCCGGCATCCAGGGCTTGCACGATGAACTCCGGCCCGGTCGCCCCCGAACCCATGACGACGACAAGGTGGCAGCGGTGATCAACCGCGCGTTGCAGCAAAAACCCGACACCGCCACGCACTGGAGCACGCGCGCGCTGGGACGTGCGGAGGGGGTTTCCAAGAGCACGGTGCAGCGCTGGTTCGCCCTGTTCGGGGTCAAGCCGCATTTGGCGAAGACGTTCAAACTGTCCACCGACCCGTTCTTCATCGAGAAGGTGCGCGACATTACCGGGTTGTACCTCAACCCGCCTGACCACGCGATGGTTCTCTGCGTGGATGAGAAGTCGCAGATTCAGGCCCTCAATCGCACTCAGCCGACGCTGCCGATGGGCCTGGGATACGTCGAGGGCTACACCCACGACTACGTCCGGCACGGCACGACGACGCTGTTTGCGGCTCTGGACATCGCGACCGGGGAGGTGATGGCCCAGTGCCGGAAGCGGCATCGCCACGAGGAGTTCCTGTCATTTCTGCGGATGATCGACCGGGAGGTACCGGTGGAGCTGGACATCCACTTGGTCCTGGACAACTATGCGACGCACAAGCACGCAAAGGTCCAGCAGTGGCTGGCTGCGCGACCGCGCTACCACCTGCATTTCACGCCCACCTACTCGTCCTGGCTGAACCAAGTGGAGCGGTGGTTCGGTCTGCTCAGCCAGCGCGCCATCAAGCGGGGCTCGTTCCGCAGCGTCCCGGATCTGGTGAGCAAGATCCAAGCGTTCATTGACAGCTACAATGCCTCCGCAACGCCGTTCGTCTGGGTCGCCACGGCCCAGTCGATCATCGACAAGGTGGCACGTATTGCGATGCGTATTTCAGGGACGGCACACTAGGATCGCACGTGAAGTCCGTTGTTCTCGAGGTGGCTATGCCGACCGCAGTCGTCAGTCTGAGCGCACTCAAGGCCAAAGTGGCACAGATGCTCGCCGAGCTGAAGGCCACGGAGCACGAGATCGTCCTGATGCAGCACGGGGTGGCGAGCGCGGTGGTGCAGGACTTCGACGCGCGCCAGCGCCAGCAGAGCGCGCTGCTCATGTTGAAGCTCATGGTTCAGGGTGAGGCCGCACGTGAATCCAGTTGTTCTCGAGGTGGCTATGCCGACCGAGTCGTCCGCTGAGCGCACTCAAGGCCAAAGTGTTCGGGGTGGCGAGCGCGGTGGTGCAGGCGCCAGCGATGGTTCAGGGTCAGGGGTCGCTTGACCGCGACCACGGATGGTTCCGCGATTCCCTTGCAGGAGACGTCGAGATGACCGAGCCTGCGCCGCCGCGGGTCGAGTCTCTGACGGTCAGGAACTACCGGGCCCTGCGCAGCGTCACCCTGGACCGCCTGACGCCGCTCACCGCACTGCTCGGCCCCAACGGCAGCGGGAAGTCCACCGTCTTCGACGTCTTCGCGTTTCTGTCGGAGTGCCTGTCCGATGGCATTCGCAGGGCCTGGGATCGCCGCGGCCGCTTCCTGGAGTTGCGCAGCCGGGACAGCAAGGGACCGATAGTCATCGAGCTGAAGTACCGCGAGCGTAGCGCGCGGCCCAAGTCGCCGCTAATCACCTACCACCTGGAGGTCAACGAAGAGCGGGGTCGGCCCGTCGTGTCTCACGAGTTTCTGCGTTGGACCAGAGGCGGCGGGGCCGGCAGGCCGTTCAACTTCCTGGACTACAGGCTTGGGGCCGGCGAAGTGGTCACCGGAGACACTCCCGAGAAGGACGACAGGCGGATTCCCCGGCAACTGTCCGGTCCGGATGTGCTGGCGGTCAGCACGCTCGGCACCCTGGCGGAAAACCCACGGGTGATCGCGTTACGCACGTTCATCACGGACTGGCATCTCTCCTACCTCTCGGCTGATGCCACTCGCGGCAACCCCGAGGCGGGCGCCGAGGAACGATTGTCCCCGACCGGCGGCAACCTGCCGAACGTCATCCAGTACCTTCGCGAGCAGCATCCCGACCGGCTGGAGCAGATTTTCGCGGCCATGCGGCAGCGAGTCCCGCGGATTGAACGGGTCGAAGCCGAGACGCTTGCGGACAGCCGCCTGCTGCTCCGGATCAAGGACGGGCCGTTTTCGACGCCGGTGCTGTCTCGCTTCGCCTCCGACGGCACTCTGAAGCTGCTGGCTTACCTGACGATCCTCCACGACCCCGCGCCGCCGAGGCTGATCGGCATCGAAGAGCCCGAGAACTTCCTGCACCCGCGCCTGCTGCCCGAGCTTGCCGAAGAGTGCCTGCAGGCGGCGGAGCGGGCGCAGCTCATCGTCACTACCCACTCGCCGTACTTCGTCGACGGGTTGAGGTCCGAGGAGGTACGCGTTCTCTCTCGTGGTCGCGATGGCTACACGCAGGCCTATCGCGTTTCGAAGATGCCGGGCATCCAGGCGTTCATGGACGAAGGCGCCAAGCTCGGCGAGCTCTGGATGGAGGGGCACTTCGAACATGGCGACCCGCTGGCCGAGTCGGATTGATGCACCGCTTGGAAGTGCTGGTCGAAGAGCCGTCGGCCGAGGCGGCGCTACGCCATCTGTTGCCGAAACTGGTATCCGGTGCGGTGCGCTGGAAGATCGTGAACCTCGGAAGCAAGCCGCGGTTGCTGAAAAAGCTGGAGGCGCGCCTTCGTGCCTACCGGGTCCGCGTGGAGCAGGGCGATGACCTCAAGATCCTCGTCCCGGTGGATCGCGATGACGACGACTGCCTCGTTCTGAAGCGACGACTGGCCGCTGCCGCGGCGCGGGCCGGGCTGTCGACCCGATCGCGCCCGGACGCGGGCGGACGGTTCCGGGTCGTCAACCGGGTCGTGGTGGAAGAGCTGGAGTCCTGGTTTCTCGGCGACCCGGCGGCGCTCCGCGCGGCATTCCCCAGCCTGCCGGCCGTCAACCCGGCATCTGCCCCGTTCCGCAGCCCGGAGAGGGGCGACTGGAAGACGCTCCACCGCTATCTGAGGAGGCACGGCATCTACCGGGGGCACTATCCGAAGATCGACGCGGCCCGGAGAATCGCGTCGAAAATGAATGTGAACGCCAACCGCTCAGCGAGCTTCCGCCAGTTCCGGGATGGCGTCGCGGGGCTGGTGTAGCGGACGCTCCGACTTCGCCACGGACCGACAGGCCACGCGCTGCCAGGAACCGCGTCCGGGTCTGGCGAGGCCCGGACGGGCCGGCCGACGCGGGGGTGGTCGAGCGGGCCGCTCGACCGCGATAGCGGCGATACCGGCCCGCGCGGTGCCAGAGTCGCAGCATGAGGCGCTGGCGCTACACCCCGATGCCGAGCACGGTGAACAGCAGATAGCACACCAGGCCGCCGACGACGGTCATCGACAGGCCCCACGCCATCAGCTTGTTGAAGAGGTCGCGCGTATCGACGCTGGGGTGGGCGGCGGCCATGCAGAGGGCGCCGAGGGTCGACAGCGGCGAGACGTCGACGAGGTGCCCGCCGACGTTCATCGCCGAGGCGAGGGCGATCGGCTCCACCGACAGGCGCTCGCCGAGTTCCGCGACGGTGGGGAGGAACGCGGGCAGCACGACGCCCGAGGTGCTGCTGTAGAGCGAGATGAACCCGGTGGACGCGGCGATGATGAACGTCGGGGCGATGGCGGCCGGACGCTCGATGAGGTCGGTGAACAGGTCGAGGCCGCCGGTCGCGCCGAGCACCTCGATGAGCACGGTGACCCCGCATACCATCATGATGACGCGCCAGGGCATGATCTTCACCGCCTCGAGCTCGTCGCCCGCCTTCAGCAGGCTCAGCAGCACCGCGCCGGCAAACGCCCCCAGCCCGACGTCGACGTCGAAGAAGATCACACTGAGGATCAGCACCGCGATGACGGTCAGCGTGGTGAGATGCGTCCTCGTGAACGTGACGGCGCCGGCCTCGGCGTCGTCCGCGGCCTCGGTCCCGTCGCTCGACGGTACCTCCAGCGTCCCCTCGTGATAGCGGCCGAGCAGCTTCAGGCCGCCGAAGGCGAAGTAGGCGGTGAACACCACGACGGTATGGGCCATCATGTTGTTCAGGTAGTTGTACATCTCGTACCCGCCCATGCCGAACTGCTCCATCACCCCGTTGACGATGACCCCGGTCGGGGCGATGGGGGAGAGCGATCCCGCGTTGGCGCCCATGCCGACCATGATCGCCATCAGGAACGCGGGCACCCCGACCTGTCCCGCCACCGCCATCGCCATCGGGGCGATGATGGCGGTCGAGGCGATGTTGCCGGGCCCGATCGACGCGAGGACGAACGCGAGCAGAAAGAACATCATCGGCATGACGCCGACGTTGCCGCGGGCATAGCTGACGGCCCGGTGCGCCACCCGGTCGAGGGTGCCGTTGAGTTGGGCGAGCGAGAACAGCAGGGTGACCCCGGCCAGGGTCAGGAACAGCCGGGCCGGAAATCCCGCCATCACCTCGCGCGCGCTCATGCCGGCCGCGTACACGCCCACGAGCCAGGCCAGCGAGATGGCCAGGAAGCCGACGTGCAGCCTGATCGTGCAGCTGACGACGATGGCCACCGCGAGGGCGCCGAGGGAGATGGCCGCGACCGGGTCTACCGAGCTGAACAGGTCCATGGCGGGCGATCATATCGCGGATGGCGGTGGGGCTTCGGCGGCGGTGCCGGCGGTCCGAGGAGTGCGGGTGATACGCGGGGTCTCGCCGCCGCGGCGCGGGGCCGACCGCTTCATCGGTTCTGTGCGGGGTGACACCGCGGGGCTCCTGCCCGGTCTCCAGGACCGACCCGCCGCGCCCCGGGGTTGACCCCGCGCCGCGACTCCCTGCAAGGCGACGGCGAGCTCGGACTGTTCCCCGCTGCCTGACCTGACGCGACTCGGCGTCGGCCCGGGTTGACCCCGCGCCGCGGCCGCGCCATCCTCTGACCGCCAGCCCATGTTCTTCTACCTCGTCCACCACGGAGACGCGCTCGGGCCCGAGGTCGACCCCCAGCGTCCCCTCTCGCCCCGGGGGCGCGGGCAGGCCGACGCCCTGGCCGCGCAGGCGGCGGCGCGAGGGGCGCGCCCCGCCGCCATCTGGCACAGCGGCAAGCTGCGGGCCCGCCAGACCGCCGAGGCGTACTGGCGCGCCTGCAACCCGCTCGCCGAGTTCACGGCCACGCGGTGGGCGCAGCCCGGCGACCCGCCGCGCCTCGCCGACCTGCTCGCGGTCGAGACGCGGGACGTGATGCTGGTGGGCCACCTGCCGCACATCGACCGGTTGCTGCGGCGTTTGCTGGACGAGGACGAGAGTCTCGCGCCGTTTCCCGTGAACGGAATGGTGGCGGTGGAGCGCGAGGAGGAGGCGTGGGTCGAGCGCTGGCGTCTGGCCGCGCCGCCGGCGTGAGCCGATCTCCGGGGTGGAGCGTCCAGTGCTCCGGCGGCGCCCGAGTTGCCGGGCGTCTGGCAGTGTCGCCGATGTGAGCCGGGCGTTGGGGCGGTTGCGTCTTGCCGCGCGGTCGGTTCGGACGGTCGTAGCGCTGCCTCGGTGAGTCGGCCGCCACGGGGGGGGCGCGCGCGTCGTGCCGTCGGGGGGCGGGGGCGATCGGGCCGCCTGTCAGGTGGATCGAAGCCGGTCGAGGTGCTCCTGCAACAGGTCCCACGCCCGCCGGACGTGGCGCTCCTCGGTGCGGATGTGGCCGATCGCAAGCCGCAGGGCGAAGCGCCCGTCGAGGCGGGTGTGCGACAGGAACACCTCGCCGGTGGCGTTGACGGCGTCGAGCAACCGCGCGTTCAGGTCGTCGAGGTCGCCGGCCGGCGCCGCGGGGTTGGCGCGGAAGCACACCACCGAGAACGGGGCCGGGGCGAGGCGCTCGAAGCGGTCGCTGGCGTCGACCCAGTCCGCGAAGAGCCGGGCCAGCCGCATGTGCTCGGCAAGGCGGCGGCGCATGCCGTCGGCGCCGAAGTAGCGCAGGATCATCCACAGCTTCAGGGCGCGGAACCGGCGTCCGAGCTGCACCCCGGTGTCCATGAGGTTGCGCACGGCCCCCGGCTCGCGGCTCTGCAGATAGTCGGGGGTCAGGGCGAACGCCTCCTCCAGCCGGTCCATGCGGCGGCAGTAGAGCGCGCTGAGGTCGAACGGCGTGAACAGCCACTTGTGCGGGTTCACCACCAGCGAGTCGGCCCGGTCGCAGCCGGCCAGCGTCTCCTCGTGGCCCGGCACCATGGCCGCGGCCCCCGCGTAGGCGGCGTCCACGTGAAGCCAGAGCCCCTCGCGGGCGCAGATGTCGGCGATGTCCGGCACCGGGTCGACGCTGGTGACCGCGGTCGTGCCCACCGTCGCCACCACGGCGAGCGGGGTGACGCCGTTCCGCCGGTCCTCGGCGACCGCCGCGGCGAGGGCGGCCGGGCGCAGGCGGAACCGTTCGTCGGCGGCGATGCGCCGGAGCCCGCTCTGCCCCAGCCCGAGCGTCATCACCGCCTTGTCGACCGACGAGTGGGCATGCTCGGAACAGTAGACGCGCAGGGCCGCGAGGTCGGAGCGCCCCGCGAGGCCCCGCTCGCGGACCTCCGGCACCGCCTGCCGGGCTGCGGCGAGGGCGTGCAGGGTCGAGATCGAGGCGGTGTCGTAGATGACTCCCTCGAAGTCGTCCGGCAGCCCGAGCAGGCGCCGGAGCCAGCCCAGGGCCACCCCTTCGAGCTCGGTCACGGCCGGGGAAGTGCGCCACAGCATGCCCTGGGCGTTGAACGCCGCGCTCAGGAACTCGGCGAGCACGCCGGGGCCGCTGGCGCTGATCGCGAAGTAGGCGAAGAACCCTGGATGGTTCCAGTGGGTCAGGCCGGGGACGATCAGCCGTTCGACGTCGTCGCGGATGGCGCTCCACGGCTCGCCGGCGGCCGGCGCTTCCGGCGGCAGGGCCTCGCGAACCGCGCCCGGCTTCACCCGCGACAGCACCGGATACCGTTCGGCCTCTTCGAGATAGCGCGCGATCCAGTCGACCAGCTCGTGACCGGCCTGTCGGAACGTCGCCGCATCCATGTCGCCGAGCGGCGGCGGTGACGGCGGAGGCGGCGGACTGCCGGGGGGGTGTGCTGACATCGGCCCTTGGTGTGTGCGACCGAAAATTGTAGCATCAGGTTCCGGAGGGGGCCGGGGACCGGCGGCGTCAGATGTCTGGCGTCCGCGTCGCCGCGCCCCGCGGTGTCCGCGCATAGGTGTAGCGCACGGAGGGTCTGGTGGCAGAAGCAGCAGTAGTGCATACGAGCCGGTTGCGGATCGAGCGGATCGGCGGTCCGTTGCGGCACGCGTATCTCGAGGGTTTCGACGAACCGATCAGGTTCGGGGTGCATGGGGGGATCAAGGCGTTCTACGGCGTCGAGCCGCCCGAAGACGTGCCGGCCACGCTGGACTACATGGTCGGCGCCGTCGGCGGTTGACTGCTCGGCACCCTTGCCCGCGCACTGGAGGTGCGCGACATTCCGGCGCCGACGGAGAAGCTGCAGGCCAGTGTCGAAGGCGACATCCAGGCCATCGACAACGTGCTGCGAATCACGAAGATCCGCGTCCGGTACCGTATCCGCATCCCGGCCGGAACGCGCGAAAAGGCCCAGCGGGCGGTCGACACGCATGCGACGAAGTGCCCTGCCGCCAACAGCGTGCGCGGGTGCATCGATCTCGATATCGCCGCCGACCTCACGGAGGAGTGAGCCCGATGGGGTGGCTGTCGTCGGGGGGCGGCCGCTTGACGTGATGCCTTCGGCGGAATCGATCGTCTGGCTCGCATGGGGAGCTGACACCTTCGCCCGCGCCGCGGCGGAGCAGAAACCGATCCTTCTGTTCATCGGCACCGCGTGGTGCCGGTGGACGGCGGAGATGGATCGGTTCAGCTACCGGGACGCGCGTGTCGTGCGTCTGGTGGCCGACCGGTTCCTGCCGGTGCGGGTCGACGCCGAGCGGCGGCCGGACGTCAGCGCCCGGTACAGCCTCGACGGGTGGCCGACGACCGCCTTTCTCACCCCGGACGGCGATCTGCTGGGGGGCGGAACCTACCTCGATGCAGATGCCCTGACCGCGGTGCTCGCCGACGTGGCCGAGGCGTTCGCGGGCCGGCGCGCCGATATCGACGCCCGTGCGGCCGCCGCCCGGACGGCGGCAGGGGTTGGCGGGAGGCCGGGTCGGAGCCCCACGGGTGCCGATGCCGGGGTGGGCCGCACGGCTGGTAGCGCCGTCCGGTCCCCCGGCTCCGTGCGGCTCGCCGCCGATCCGGATGCCCGCGCCGAGTTGGATGGCGGCGTCGAGCGGTACGGGGAAGCCGGCTGGAACGCAGGCGCCGGGCTGGACGCGGGCGCCAGGCGGTGGCTCCGCGATCTGCTGCTGGCGCGCTTCGATGAGACCTCGGCCGGCTTCGGCGACGGACCCAAGCAGGTCGAGGCCGATGCCCTCGCCGCGGTCTTCCTTCTGTGCCGCGAGACCCGCGACCCCGACCTCGTCCGTATCGCTACCCGCACCCTGGACGCCATGGCCGGCGGGGGGCTGTGGGACCCCGTCGACGGCGGCTTCTTCCGCTACTGCGCGGAGCGCGACTGGTCGGACCCGGCGCCCGAGAAGCTGCTCGCGCCGAACGCGCGCCTCCTCGACCTGTACCTGACCGCGTCGACCCTCTTCGAGCGGGAGGACTATGCCGACCGCGCGCGCGCCATCGTCCGTTTCGCGCACGGGACGTTGGCCGATGCCGAGGGCGGGTTCTTCGCCAGCCAACGGGGGGTGCCCGAGCCGGACCGCCCCGGGCATTCCCCGGCACCGGGGGCGGGGGCCATCGACCGGACCGTCTACACCGACGCCACCGCGGTCATGGCCTCCGCCTACGTGCATGGTGCGTCGGTGCTCGACGACAACTCGCTGCTCGAGTTCGCGGCCGAGTCGGTCGATCGGGTGGTGATGGCGACCTACGAGCGCGGCGCCGGCGTCGGACACACGGCAACCGGCGATCCGAATCCGCGCGGCCTCCTCGCGGACCACGTGCTGGCAAGCACGGCCCTCCTCGACCTCTACGAGGCGACCGGACAGCCCGTCTATCTCGACATGCCGCGCGAGCTGATGGCGTACTGCCGCCACGCCCTGTGGGACGAGGCCGGCGGCTTCGCCGACCGGGACCCGACGCTGCAGGGCCCGGACGCCCCGGTCGGCCTGCTGCGCGAGCCGGTCTACCCGCTCGACCTCAACTGCCGCGCCGTGATGGTCCTGGCCCGCCTCGCCGACCTCGCCGAAGAACCCGCCCATCTCGACCTCGCGCGCCGCACTCTGATACGCCAGACCCCGGCGTACCGCGATCTGGGACTGGACGGCGCCGCCTATCTCCTGGCTCTGGACGCGGTGTCCGGCGCGTCCGGCCGGTGACTGCCTGCCTCCCGCGTGTCTGTGACACGGCGTGTTGTGGCCGACGATCCGGTCGAAGGTCGCCGCGGCGCCGCCGCCAGCGGCCGGCGTGCCCACGACAGATGCGGCGTCGGTCCGCCGAACGGCGCGGCGATACCGGTCGACGGCCACGGCGAGGTTTCGCGCGACCCGGGCGGAGGAGTCAGCGTGGTACACTGCTCCGTTTCCGGAGGTGCCGTGTCCATCGATCGCTCCACCCTTCCCGCGCTTCGCAACCTCGCGACCCGGCTCAGGATCGAGTCGGTGCGGGCCACGAGTCGGGCGGGAAGCGGTCATCCCACGAGTTGCTGCTCGGCCGCCGAGATCATGGCGGCGCTGTTCTTCGGGCAGATGCGGTTCGATCCGCAGCACCCCGGTCACGAGGACAACGACCGCTTCGTGCTCTCGAAGGGGCACGCGGCGCCGGTGCTCTACGCGGCGTGGGCCGAGGCGGGGGTGATCGGGCGCGACGAGCTCGCGACGCTGCGGCAGATCGGCTCCGATCTGGAGGGGCATCCGACGCCGCGGCTGCCGTTCGTGGACGTGGCGACGGGGTCGTTGGGACAGGGTATCTGCGCGGCGGTGGGGATTGCCCTGAACGCGCGGCGCATCGGGTCCGCCTATCGCACCTACGTGCTGCTCGGGGACGGCGAGTCGGCGGAAGGGTCGGTGTGGGAGGCGGCGCAGGCGGCGGCCGCGTTCGGGCTCGACAACCTGTGCGCGATTACCGACGTGAACGCCCTGGGGCAGAGCCGGGCGACCCAGTGGGCGCACGACATGGCCGCCTACAAGCGGCGGTGGCAGGCGTTCGGGTGGCATATCGCGGTGGTCGACGGGCACGACCTCGCCGCCCTGCTCGATGCGCTGGACGAGGCGGCAAGCACCGCCGGCCGGCCGACGATGATCTTGGCCCGCACCCTCAAGGGCAAGGGTGTGTCCTTCGCCGAGGGGCGGGACGGCTGGCACGGCAAGCCGTTCAAGGGGGACGACCTCGATCGCGCGCTGCGGGAGCTCGAAGGGCAGCTCGGCGAGCCGACCGGGAACCCGCCCATCCCGGCGCCGCCGCAGGCGAGCCGACCGTTCTCCCCGGCGGCGCTGCGCCTGCCCGCGTATGAACCGGGTACCCCGGTCGCGACGCGCGAAGCCTACGGCGCGGCGTTGGCGGCGCTGGGGGCGTCCGACCCACGGGTGGTGGCGCTCGACGCCGACGTCAAGAACTCGACCTTCAGCGACAAGTTCGAGAAACAGCATCCCGACCGGTTCTACCAGACCTACATCGCCGAGCAGGTCATGGTGGGGGCGGCGCTCGGCCTCGCGAGCCGCGGCGCCATTCCATTCCCGTCGACGTTCGCCGCCTTCCTCACCCGGGCCGCCGACTTCATCCGCATGGGGGGCATCGGCAACGTCAACGTCAAGCTCGCGGGCTCGCACGCCGGGGTGTCGATCGGCGAGGACGGGCCTTCGCAGATGGCCCTCGAAGACCTGGCGATGATGCGGGCGGTTCCCGGGTGCGTGGTGCTCTACCCGTGCGACGCCGTGAGCACGTCGGCCCTGGTCGCCGAGGCGGCGGCGCACGACGGCATGACCTACATCCGGACCTCGCGCCCGAAGACCCCGGTCGTCTACGCGGCGGACGAGGCGTTCCCCATCGGCGGGTCCAAGACCCTGCGGCAGAGCGCGTCGGACGCGGTCACTGTGGTCGCGGCCGGGGTCACCGTCTTCGAGGCGCTGGCCGCCTGCGACGCGCTGGCCGAGGCCGGGGTGCGCATTCGGGTCATCGACGCCTACTCCCTCCAGCCCGTCGACGCCGGCGCCCTCGCCGCCGCCGCGCGCGCGACCGGCGGCCGCCTGATTACCGTCGAGGACCACTACGCGGCCGGCGGGCTGGGCGACGCCGTGAGCGACGCCGTCGCCCCCCACGGCATCGCCGTGCATCGCCTCGCGGTGCGCGACGTGCCGAGAAGCGGCAGGTCGAACGAGCTCCTCGACCGCTTCGGCATCTCGTCCCGGCACATCGTGGCCGCGGTCACCGCCCTCGTCGCCGCCGGGCCCCGGCCCGTCACGACCTGACCATCCCGCACGGTTCGCCGGTCGCTCCCTCCCCCGCGCGAGCGAGGGCCTCGGGAGATGAGGGTCGCGCTCGACAAGAGAATCGGCACGTCGGACTCTCCGGCTGCGCGAAGGCGCACGTCCGGTCCATCAGGGGCGGCCACGGGCTACCCCTGATAGCCGTTGGCGCCGAGCTGCACGACCGTCCCGTCCGGATCGTTGAAGTAGAGCTGGTCACCCCCGCTCGTTCGCGAATCGGGGTTGCGGTTGACGCGGGCGTCCCAGCCTGTTTCGTCGAAGCGCGCCTTGATGCGGTCGGCATCGAAGTCGTCGACGCCGATACAGAAGTGGTGGACGCGACCCGGGTCCGCGATGTCGTAGACGCCGAGGAAGCCGTCGGACAGCCCCATGTTGATGCCGCCGTTGCCCGGCCGGCTGACGACGTCGAGCCCGAGCAGCGACTGGTAGAACTCGGCCGACGCCTGGACGTCGGATACCGCGAGCGACACATGGTTCAGGGTCCTCCCCTGCGCACGAAGGACACGGCCTCTTCGTGTCCTCGCAGGAAATCGATCAGTACGTCGGCGTCGACCAGCAGAGGCCTCGACACGGTTCAATCCCGGTCCCATCCGCGGCGCAGCGCCGCCAAGTGCGTGAGGTCCGGACGATTGCGCCAGATCCCGGCCGCCTCCCGGAGGACCGCTTCGCGTCGGCGGGAGCCCTTCTCCTCGATGAACCGGTCCAGGGCCTCGCGAATGATCTCGCTCTGTCGCCTCCCGCTCTGGTTGGCGATGGCGGCTATCTCGGTGCGCTGGCGTTCGGTCAGGTAGATCTGTGTCCGCAGCATCTTTGCCGCTGCTCTTCTGCTGTATACACCAGCATCATACATCCCCATCAGTGCGTGCAACCTTCTTGCGGTTCAATGCGTTCTTCTCCACAGAGCCCGGAAGCGGACGAAACCGGGCGGCCCGGAGACGCGGATTGTCCATGGACATTGACGAGGCGACGCTCGTCGAGCGTTGCCGCGGGGGCGACGAGCTGGCGTGGGAGTGGCTGGTGCGGCGCTGCCAGGGACGGGTCTACGGGTTGGCCTGGCACTATCTGGGCAACGCCGAGGACGCCCGGGACGCGGCGCAGGAGGCGTTCGTGCGTGTCTACCGGCAGCTCGGGTCCTTCGAGGGCGACCGCTTCATGGCTTGGCTGCTGCGCAT
Source organism: Vicinamibacterales bacterium (assembly GCA_965206705.1). Taxonomy (GTDB): domain Bacteria; phylum Acidobacteriota; class Vicinamibacteria; order Vicinamibacterales; family UBA8438; genus JAJEEA01. The sequence goes on from CBDBKJ010000006.1 coordinate 3,012,912, forward strand.
CACCCGCAACCTCTGCGTCGATCAGCTTCGCCGCCGCAAGACGCGTCCCCCGCTGGAGGACCTGCGGGCCGACGCCGACGACGACACGGCGCCGCCGGACGCCGCGCCGAGCCCGGAGCAGGCGTGGTTGACCGATGGGCGCCGGCGGGTGGTCTACCAGGCTCTTCAGCGCCTGTCCGGCGCGAACCGCGAGGTGATCCTGCTCAAGGACATCCAGGGGCTGAAGCTCGACGAGATCGCCGGCATGCTGGGGTTGCCGGTCGGCACGGTGAAGTCGCGCGCGCACCGAGCGCGCCTGGAGCTGGCGCGGCAGGTCATCGCGATCGATCCGTCCTACGGGAACGCGCCCCGGACCGGGGGTGACCGATGAACTGCGCCCGGTTCACCGAGCGCCTCGACGAGCTGCTCGCCGGCACGCTCTCCGCGGACGAAGAGGCGCAGGCGGCGGCGCACGCCAGGGACTGCCCCCGGTGCGGGGAGGCGTACGCGTTGCTGCGCGCGGCATCCGGGCGCGGGCCCGTCGAGGTTCCCCCCGATCTGATCGACGCCGTCCTGTCGCGAACGAGCGGGCGGCCTTGCGAGCGGGCCCGCGCCCGCCTGGGCGATCTCCTCGCCGGCGCCCTCGGCCCTGTCGACCGCCCGCTCGTCGAGGCGCATCTGGGTCGCTGCGCCGACTGCGCGGCGCTTGCGGCGGCCGCGGCGCGGCTGGGCGAAGAGCTGCCGGCATTGGCCGAGCTGCCGCCGCCGCCGGAGCTCGCCGCCGCGGTGCTCGCGCGGACCCGCCGGCAGCGCGAGAGCGGGGCCGCGGCGGTCGGTCGATGGCGGGAGGCCGCACGGCGGCTCTGCGCAAGACCGCGCATCGCCTGGGAGGCCGGCTACGTCGCGGCGCTGGTGATCTGGCTGGTCTGCGGTGCGTCGTGGTCGCCGCTGCGGACCACCGCGGTCGAGGCCCGGGTTCTTCTTCAGCAGGGCGTGTCGGGCGCGCGCCAGGCGGGCGCCGAGTCCGTGGCGTCCCTCAACCGGGCGGTCGCGGCGATGAGCGAGCGAACCGCGCGCGCCGCGGCGCAGGGCGCGAGCGACGTCGAGGGGCGGTTCGCGGGCGGCTGGTACCGCCGGACCGCGGCGGCCGCGCCGGATCTGGGCCGGCATTGGCGGCAGCTGGTCCAGGCGCTGGAAGACCGCGACGTGTTCGGCGGCGTGGACGCGCTGCGGTCACTGAGCCGGGACGCGGGGGCGATGTTGGCCGAGCTGCTCTCCCCGTCCTCTTCCACCACGACCACCGATGCCGGGTCACGTCCGGCCACAAGGAGCAGACCATGAACGATTCCCCCGAGCACCAGGATGCCTCGACGGCTTCCTCGACGTCCGCCGCCGGTCCCCCGCCCGCGGCCCCGGCGCCTCCGGCCACGGCGGCTCCGGCGTCCGCGGCGCCCCCACCTCTGGCCGGTCAGGCCGCCCCGTCGGGCTTCCCGGGCGGAACGCCGCGGCTGCAACGCAAATCGCCGTTCCTCGCAGGCCTGCTGTCCCTGATGCCCGGGATTGGCCAGATCTATGTCGGGTACTACAAGCTCGGCTTCCTTCACAACGTCGTGTTCGCAATGACCATCGCCTTCTTGGCAGCGGCTGGCGGTCCGTTCGGCCTCCTGGTCCCCGCGGTGTCGCTCTTCCTGGCGTTCTTCATCATCTACAACATCGTCGATGCGGTTCGGCGCGCGACCCTCTACAACATGGCCCTCGACGGCGTGGACGGCATCGAGCTGCCGGACATGAACGTGGCGCTGCCGAAGTTCGAGGGGTCGGTGGGCGGCGGCGTGGCGCTGATCGCGTTCGGCGTCCTCCTGCTGTCGAACACGCTGCTCGGGGTCCCGCTCGACTGGCTCGCGAGCTGGTGGCCGGCGGGGTTGATTGTCCTTGGAGGCTACCTGCTGGCGAAGGCGACGCGGGACCGCCGCGACGCCGACCCGCCGAGCGGCGGATCGTGATCGAGACCGTTGCGCGCGTTGCTGCCCGCCGATAGAGATCAGTCCTGGTGCCGTTCGCGGCGCAGCGCCGCGAGGTGCGTGAGGCTCGGACCACTCGCCTGTGTGATCGCGGAATTCGTGACCGGCCGAGTGTTGATTGGCGAGGTGCTCTTCCGGGGAGGCTCGGACCACTCGCCTGTGTGACCCCGGAATCCGTGACGGCCGAGTGCCGACTGGCGAGGTGCTCTTCCGGGGTGGAGTCAGTCCCGCTGCGCGCGCCACTCGGTGACGCCGGCGGGGGTTCGGGCGGTGCCGTTCATGGCCGCGCCGCCGGCGACCCGGCCGGTGAACGACGTGCCGCCGGCTTCGAAGCTGATGAGGTCGCCGTCCAGCCGCCCGTCGGTGATCTCCACCGTGCCGTCCGCGGTTCGAAGCTGGCCGGACACCTGCTGAAACCGCTGTTCGAGCACCAGCTCGCCGGCGTCCATTTGCCAGGCGCCGGCCACCTTGGCCGGGACGATCCACAGCAGCGACGTGCACCAGGTGGGGCAGGGGTCGAGGACGATGGTCGCGTCGGCGGGCCATCCGGGGGCGTCGGGGTCGGTGTCGGACCCGCGCAGGTCCCAGGTGTTGGAGACGATGCGGGTGCCCGGCCGCAGGTCGAAGAGGGCGGGGCGCAACGCGTAGTTGATGTCCGGCAGCAGGAACATCGTGACCACGGTGGCCGGCGAGAGATCGAACTCGAACAGGTCGGTCGCCAGGAACTCCGTCCGGTCGGAGACCCCCGCCTCGGCCGCGCGGCGCTGGGAAAGGGCCACCAGACTCGGGTCGAGCTCGACGCCGACGGCCCGCGCGCCCAGGCGGGCCGCCGCGACCACCAGGCGGCCGTCGCCCGACCCGAGGTCGATGACGAGGTCGTCCGGCGTCACCGCGGCCATCTCGAGCATGGTGTCGACGAGCACGTCGGGGGTCGGCACCCAGGGGACGTCCTTGCCCTCCTGACCGACTATGGGTTCGGGCGCGGGTTGCCCGGCCGTCTCCGGCGGAGACCACAGACCGCCCGCGAGCAGCAGGGCAATCGCGGCCGTGATCATCTGTCGGACCATATCGGGCGCCGGAAGCCCGCGGCGAAAGCCCCGCGGCTTCCAACGCGGGGCGTCATGCCGGGCTCCTGGTCGGTTCGACATCGTGGTTGGCGGATATTGACGGTTCAGCGTACCGTGTCGCTCTCCAGGCGGTCGTCCGGGACGAACCGGTCGCGGGCGGGCATGACGACGTCGGGCAGGGTGGCCGCGTTCATCACCGCTTCGTCGTCGATGATGTCGTTCCCGGCCAGGATCCAGGCCACGAGCCCGTACACCTCGTCCGGGCTCAACGTGCCGGGGGCGTTGCGCGGCATCGCGCGATGGATGTAGTCGTAGAGGGTCGTGGCGTAGGGCCAGTAGTTGCCGACGGTCGGCGGGCTCGCCGCCGGGTCGCGGCCGACCACCGGGGCGGCGATACCCCCTTCGCCCTGCGGTCCATGACAGGTGCGGCAGGCCCGCCCCCAGACGCGCGCGCCGTCCGCGGCGGTGCCCCCGCCGAGGGGCAGTCCGGCTCCGTCCGGCCGGACGTCGATGTCGATGGCCGCGATCTCGTCGGCCGTCGCGGGCCGTCCCAGCCCGAGCGGGCCGGCCGCGGCTTCATCCGGCGGCTGTCCGGCCGCCGCCGAGGAGACGCCCGCCAGCAGGAGAGCCAAGAGCCCGTAACGAAAGGCCCGCTCCATACGAGGGGCGATGCATCCCACGCGGAGTGCGTTGCTCCCCGATTGCGCGAGCGCGCCGGCCGGGCGCGTCGGCCGGCGGGGTCCGGGGGGAGTGGCGGTCCGGCTCATGACTGCAGCCTCTCCGCCCCGAACAGGACCCGTCCATCGGCGCCGATGGTCCACGACGTGATCGGGTTCCCGTGATACCGGGTCCGCGGCCCGCGGGCCGCGACGAGGGCCTCCCAGGTCGGCTGCACGTAGCCGGTCTCGTCGGTGGCGCGGCTCATGATCTCGGCTGCGCCGCCCTCCCAGCGCCAGGGGGCGCGGAACCGCACGTGCGCCTTCGAAAGCACCGGCGCCTGCAGCTCCGCTTCCTGCCAGGTCGCGCCGCCGTCGGTGCTGACGTCGACGCGGGCAATCCGGCCGCGGCCGCTCCAGGCGATTCCGCGGATCTCGTGCCAGCCGGGCCCGATCACGCGGGGATAGGCGGGGTCGGTGATGATGGAGCGCGCGTCCATGACGAAGCTGAACTGGCGCGAGCGGCTGCCGTCGCCGAGGGGGTCGGTGTACTTCGAGGTCTCCTCCCGGGTCATGAACGGCCCGTCGGCGAGCTCGATGCGGCGCAGCCACTTGACGCTGGAGTTGCCTTCCCACCCCGGCAGCAGCAGCCGGGCCGGATAGCCGTTGCCGGGCATCAGGGCGTCGCCGTTCTGCGCGTAGACGATCATCGCGTCGTCGAACGCCTTCTCCATCGGGATGCTGCGGGTCATCACCGCCGCGTCCTGCCCCTCGGCGAGGAACCAGGTGGCGTCGGCCCGCGCGCCCACCTCGCGGAGCACCGTCGACAGCAGGACCCCGGTCCACTCGGTCTGGCTCGTGAGCCCGCACACCATCTGCGGCAGGGTCTCCGGCGCGCCCCGCCGGAGGTTGCCCGAGCACTCGAGGAAGCAGATGCGCGACGTGGCGGGAAAGCGCTTGAGGTCGTCCAGGGTGAAGATGGTCGGGCGGTCGACGAGCCCGTGGACGAGGAGCTCGTAACGGTCGGGGTCGATGGCCGGCACGCCGCCGTGGTGCCGCTCGAAGTGCAGGTCGGCGGGAGTGATGGTGCCCCGGAGGTTCTGCAACGGCGTGCGCGACGACGTCGAGCTGGGGTCGCGCCGGGGGTTCACGAAGGGCGAGCGTTGCCCGACCTCGTTCGGACCGGGACCAGGACGCCGGGTCGTGTCGATGGCCTGCTGCGCGGCCGCCGGCACCGCCGCTGCGCCCACCGCGCCGGCCGTTCCCGCGAGCACTTCCCGGCGGGTCAGGCCGACCCGCCGCGGTCTGGAGGAGTCTACCGATCGTTCGCGGTGCGCCATGGCTCAACCACTCCCTTGGTTCCGTCGATTCGAAGCCGGCCCTGCGGCGACTCGGCCGCAAGCCCGGCACCGCCCGCCGGTATTATGACGCACTCCGACCGCAAGCTGCCGGGTGGTGACGAGCGGAGTCTATGCGGTGGGGACGGAGAGCGAACGCAGCGCCCCGATGACCTCGTCGGGCTCGGGAAACCGCTGCTCCTTCTGCTTCGAGAAGATCAGCTCACCGTCGGCGACGACGTCGAACTGTCCGCGTCCACCGACTACCACGTCGGCTTCGACACCGAGATCATCCTTGATCGCGGCCGCCAGACTGGCGGCCTTGGGCAGGTAGTTTCAAACCTTGCAATAGCTGATGGAAAGCTTCATGAGATCGCCCATGGTACAGCAACGCCGGGCGCCGCGCAACGGCCCTCGAGCACCCCGCCGCAGCGGTCAGACGACGCCATTGTCCTCGAGCGCCGCCCGAATCCGGGAGGCGGGAATCACACCCGTACCTCGGGGTACCTCGAACGCAGCGCACCGGCCTGTGCCTCCACGGTGCACGTGAGCCTGCGCTCGGGTTGCGGTGCCTGCGCGCCATGTCCGAGTCGCTGACCGATGTCGCGGGCACGACTCGGTGCCGCTCGTAGCTGTCGTCGAGGGTCACGGTCGTTCGCAGGGTGAGATGATGAAGCGATGCATGTGCATCAGCATCAGCTGGACCACTTGCGCGAGATCCCCATGTCACCGGCACCGAACGCGCCGCCGCGCACGGCTCAGGGCATCAGGCCCGCGACCTGCGTGCGGATCCGGTAGAGCCCGGTCTGCGCGGTGATGTACAGGGTCATGCCGTCGTTGCCGAACCCCGCGTTGGCGGGTTGCTCCGGGGGACGCACGGTGCCGAGATGGTCTCCCTCCGGGCTGATGACGACGATTCCGCCGGGGCCGCTCGCCCACAGGTTTCCGGACGCGTCGACCGCGAAGCCGTCGGGCACGCCGCGCTCCGGGCTGTCCGTCAGGTCGAGCAGCACGCGGCCCTCGCCGACGCCGAGGTCGTCGTCGACCGGATACGCCAACCACTGCCGCGCGGCGCCGTCCGAGTTGGCCACGTAGAGGGTGCGCTCGTCGGGTGAGAGCCCGATGCCGTTGGGCCGGCTCTGACCGTCGGCCAGCAGGTGCACCGTGCCGTCGGGGTCGAGCCGGTAGACGCCGTTCCAGTCGAGCTCCGCCGCATCGGGGGTGGCGAGGCCGTACGGCGGATCGGTGAAGAAGGCGGCGCCGCTCGAGTGGTAGACGATGTCGTTGGGGCTGTTGAGACGCCGGCCCTGGTACCGGTCGGCCAGCGTGATCCGGGAGCCGTCCGCCTCGATCCGCGCCACACGGCGATTGCCGTGCTCGCTCAGGACGACGCGGCCGTCGAGGTCGAGCGTCAACCCGTTCGAGCCGCCCTGCCCGTTGGTCTCGAGCTCGGGCAGGAACACCGGATTGAGGAACACGCTCGTCCCGTCCGCTTCCGACCACCGGTACACCGTGTCGCCGGGGATGTCGCTGAACAGCAGGTGGCCGTCGCTCGCGTCCCCGACCCATACCGGCCCCTCGATGAACTGGAATCCGTCCGCGACCCGTTCGACCGCCGCATCGGCGGCCAGCAGATCATCGAGACGCGGGTCGAGCCGATCGATGGTTCCCGCCTCGCCGGCCGGCGTTTCCGCCGGCTGAGCGGCCGGCAACCGCACGGTCGCCGGCGCGGCGGCCACCAGGAGCATCAGAGCAACACCAATCGCCGTTCCTCGCCTCATGATTCAGCTCTCCCGCAGGGTCAGGGTCACCGTATGCAGGTTGCCATGATATAGCGATGTGGGTCGCGGGGGTGCGGGGACGTCTGACCCCGCCGCACCTTCTCGCCGTCGTCAGCGCCGGCTTTGGCGCTCCCGGATCTGAATCTCGTTCAGCAGGCGTTGCGGCCCCGGGGCGGTGGGAACCAGCCGCACGAGGGCCGAGGCGAACTCGCTCGCTTCGCTCCACCGCTGTCGATCCATCAGCAGGCGGGCGAGCGCGAGCACGACGTCGGGGTCGCGGTCGTCGCGCCGGCGGGCGTCGCGCAGCGCCGCTTCCGCTTCGTCGAGGCGTCCCGCCAACTGGAGCGCGAGCCCGTAGTTGTAGTGGACGCGGGCCCGAGCCGTGGGGACCGCGGCCTCGGCGAGGCTCTCGACCGCCTCGTCGAGACGTCCCTCCTCGGCGAGCAGGAGGCCGAGCGAGTAGTGCAGCTCGGGCTCGCCGGGAGCGTACTCGAGTCCCCGCCGCAGCACCGTCTCCGCCTCGGGGTTGCGTCCCTCCTCGTTGAGGAGGTTGGCGAGATTGAACCGGACCGGGGTGAACCGGGGGTCGAGGGCGAGCGCCGCGCGGTACTCCGCTTCCGCTTCCCCCCGGGCGCCCTGCCGCTGGCGCACGACCCCGAGGCCGAGGCGGGCCGGGGCCATGTCCGCGACGGCGGTCCGGGCGTCGAGGTACTCGACAGCGGCCGCCGCGAGCGCCTCGCCGCCCGCCGCGGCTCCATCGCCGCTCCAAGCCTCGGCCAGAACCCGTGCGGCCTCGAGACGCACCGCCCTGACCGGGTCGGCGAGCAGCGGCTCCAGGATCGAGCGTCTCGCCGCGAGCGGCAGCGGCTCGAGCCCGCCCACCGCGGTGGCGCGCACGAGGGGGTCGGGGTCGTTCAGCGCGGTGCGGGCGGCGGCGATGCCGGTCTGGCCGAGCGGCCGCAACAGCTCGAGGGCGGTGGCGCGCACGATAGCGGGGTGGTCAGGGTCGGCGGCGAGTGCGGCGAGATCCGGTGCGGCGGCCCGATCGCCGGCGCGGCCGGCCGCGATGGTCGGGGCGAAGTGCGGCGGCGGCGGGGCGTCGGACCAGCCGGCGACCGCCGCCGCCGCCCAGGCGTCGTCGCGGTCCTCGTGGCAACCGGTGCAGGCGTTCGGGGTGCCTGTGGCCACCGACAGGTCGGGCCGCGGCACGCGAAAACCGTGGTCGCGGCGGGGGTCGACACCCATGTAGGTCCGGTCCGGCATGTGACAGCTGACGCACCGTGCGCCCGGCGAGCCAGTCTCGTGGTGGTGGTGGTGCGCCGGCGTGTCGTACCGGCCCGGGGAGAGCGTCGGGAACCGGTCGACCGGGCTCTCCCGATGACACTGCGTGCACACGGCGTTGCCGTCAGCCCGCAGGCTCAGGCGATGCGGGTCGTGACAGTTGGTGCAGCGCACCCCGGTCGCATGCATCCGGCTCTGGACGAAGGAGCCGTAGACGTAGACCTCGTCCAGAATCTGGCCGTCGGGATGGTAGAGGCCCTCCCCCAGCCGCGCCGGCAGGTAGTCGTCGAGCAGGGGCCCGCCGTGCGCGGCCACCGGGGTCAGCGCCTCGCGGCGTGCGTGGCAGGGGGCGCACGCGTCGAGCTCCGGGGCGGGATCGTCGATCGAGAACGGCGCGACGAGGCCCCAGCCGAACGGGATGGTTCCGCGGCTCGCGGCGGCACCTGCCAACTCGACATGCCGCTCTCCGGGGCCATGGCACGCCTGGCAGCCGACGTCCATTTCGGCCCAGGTCGTCTCGTAGGTATCCGACTCGACGTCGTAGCGTTTCCGCAGATCGGTCGAGTGGCAGGCCGCGCACTGCAGGTTCCAGGTCTGGTAGCGGCCCGTCCAGTGCAACGGGTCGTCCGGCTCGATCCGCTCGTCGGGATAGAGATGGAACCAGGCGTTGCGCGCCGTATCCCAGGCAATCGGCAGACTCTGCAGGCGCCCGCCGGGAAACGGGGCCAGATATTGCTGCAGCGGCTCGACCCCCAGCGTGTGGGTCAGCTCGAAATCGGCCGGGGCGCCGTCCGGGCCTTCGGCGTTTACGAAGAACCGGCCGCCGCGCCGGAAGAACCGGGAGGTGAAACCCTGATGCGTGAAGGTGGCGTCGTCGAAATCGCCCAGGACCGTATCGGGTGTCGCCGGCTGCATGGCGAGGTCGTGATGCGAGCCGGTCCAGGCGTCGAATTGCGGCCGGTGGCAGTCGGCGCACTCGGCATCGGCCACGTAAGCCACGCCCGAGGCATCGGCGACGCGCGCCTGCCGCGGCCAGTCGCCGGCCGGCGGGGCGCAGGCAGCGGCGAATGCGGCGACCAGGGCAGCCGCGGCAATCGGACTTGGCAGCCCCTGGCAGCAGGCCCCGCTGCATTCGACTGCCGATGCATCCTGCCTGACTGCGTTGCTCCTCCGTTGCATAGTGCCCAAGATGCGCCCTCGTCGCGCCTTGTCAGGCTCACGGGCGTCTCTCAGCCCGCTGGCGTCAGGCTCACGGGCGTCTTTCAGCCCGCTGGCGCCCTCGCCGGTCTCGGTGCAACGTGGGGTTCTGTCACGGGCTGCCAGGAGCTTGCGCCGTAGAAGTTTCGCGTTAGCGCAACTTCCAACGCGACCGTCAGGTCGCGCCGCGACCGTCAGGTCGCGCCGCCTCAGTTGGTCGTCTGCAGCTGGTTGAAGACCCGCAGCACGCCGTTCGTCTGGCGGGCAATGGATTCGAGCTCCCGGCGCTCGATCTCGCCTTGAACGTATCCGACGAGCGCGACGACGCCGCGTTCGACGATGATGTGAAACGGTGGGTTCTTGTACGACGCGAACCGCTCGAAGTGCAGGCTGCTGAACACCTGCCGGGCGAGGCTGGCCCGGAGGCGGTCGTCCGACGACGACGGGGTGATTGCCGCAATCTGATTCTGTACGTCCTGCACCCCGCTAATCTTCGCCACGCGCTCGAAGATCTCGGCGGCCTTGTTGCGCTCGCTGGTCACCCGACCCGTCAGGGTCACCACCCCGTTGTCGATGCGCCCGTCGAGGTAGTCGAAAATGGTGTAGTACGGATACTGCATCACCGCCCGGGAGACGTCGTCCACCAGGTTCCGGTCGCTCCCCTCCGGCAGCGTGATGTCGCTGACCACCGTCTCGACCCCGTCGACCCGCAGCGCCCGCCGTATCGCCTCGCTCTTCAACCAGAACGTGCCGAGCTCTCCGGTCAGGGTGACCTCGCTGCCGGTGGTCGTGACCTCCAGCCGCCGGAGGCCGCGGTCGCCGCGAAGCTCTTCCCGTACTTCCCGTTCGAGCCGAGTCGAGGTCTGCGCCCCCGCCGGCGCAGTCGCGGCCAGAAGTCCACCCGCGATCAGTAGCGCGAACATGGTGACGGCTGGATGGCGGTGCATGGTGTCTCCTTCAATCCCGGAGAGGCCCCGACGCCGACGGCCTGCCCACGTCAGGGCGCGCAGGCCGCCGGCACGGGGTCGTATTCCGGCAGTGCCTACACCCCCGGCACCGCGTTGCCCGCGATGTAGACCGACTCGAGGGTGTGCGTATTGCCGATGTCTTCGAGCGGGTTGGCGCCGAGCACGAGAAAGTCGGCCCACTTGCCGGCTTCGAGCGACCCGAGGTCGGTGTCCACCTCCATGCAGCGCGCGGCATCGGAAGTGGATGCGACGATCGCCTGCATGGGCGTCAACCCCGCTTCGACCATGAGCGCGAGCTCGCCGTGCTCGAAATAGCCCTGGAACCGGGCGGCGGGGCCGGTGTCGGTGCCCATGGCGATGGGGATGCCGGCGTCCGACAGGGCCTTCAGGTTCTGCTTGGCCACTTCGAGCTGCGCCTTGTAGGTCTGCGCGCTGCCGCTGTTCTGGATGCGCTCCTGATAGGCCGGGTCCTCGAGGGCGGCGACGACCTCCGGGTCCGCCTCCTTCAGGAAGAACGGATCGTCGAACCACTCGGGCCGCGATTCATAGACGTAGGTCGAGACCTCGCGCATCAGGGTCGGACAGTAGCAGACCCCGCTTTCGCGGAGCTGGGCAATCAGCTCGTCGTCGATTGCGACATCGCGCACGCTGTGCGCCAGCAGGTCGGCGCCGGCCGCGAGCAGGCCCTTGGCATCGTCGAGATAGTAGAGATGCGCGGCCAGCCGCAGGCCCCGTTCGTGCGCGGCGTCGATGACCGCCTGGTACGCCTCGGGGGTCATCTTGGTGCTTGCCCCCAGGTTGTCGTCGACCCGGATCTTCACGATGTCGGCGCCGAGCTCGATGGCCGCGTTGGCCTGTTCCGCCGCCTCTTCCGGCGTCGGGCCGGTGGGGATGTTTCCGGAAACGAACAGGCGCGCGTGGTCCAGGTCGGGATTCGTCCCCTGACGGTCCCGGACCGCGACGCCGGCGGGACCGTCGCCGCCGAGGCTGAAGACGGTGGTGATGCCGTAACGCGCGTAGAGACCGAGCTGATGCTCGACGTGCTCCTCCGTGTAGAAGGAGGGATCGGCCTCGAGACCGCGCACGTTGTTCACGTGTCCGTGGGCGTTGATGAGGCCCGGCATGAGGGTTCGGCCGCTGACGTCGATCTGCTCGGCGTCCGCCGGCACCTCGACGGCGTCGCCGGCCCCGACCGTCTCGATGCGGCCGTCGCGAACCACCAGCACGCCGTTCTCGATGGCCGCGGACCCCGTGCCGTCGATGATCCGGGCGCCCACGAACGCCTGCAGCCCCGGCGTCATCTCGACCTGCGCTTCGCCCCAGGCGGCGGTGGCCACGATTCCCAACCCCAACAGGACGGCAAGACTTCTGGCGTGCATACCCACTTCTCCTTCGGCAAGTAATCGTTCGATCCCCGGCCCTCCGCGGGCCGGGACCTCGTCATTCGAGAACCGGCCCCGAGCCCATCTGCTCGAGCACCATGCCCAGTTGTTCGATCTCTGCGCCGTACTCTGCCCAGTCGCCGTCGCGCTGCGCATCGAGGGCGCGGCGGTAATGGTCGGCCGCCTGCGATACGAGCGGGCCGGTCGGCGGGCCGGTCGGCAGTTGGGCATCGGCGACCAGCGTCCCGGCCGGGAGCGTTCTCGTCGGCGGTGCCCCGGCTCTCCGCCCGAAGAGGCGGCTGAGGGCGCCGTCGAGCGTTTCTTCCATCACGATCTCGTTCTGATACGCGACGATGACCTGTTTCAGCTCGGGAATGCGCCCGCCGTCCGCCCGCAGATACAGGGGGCGGATATACAGCAGGGCCTCTTCGATGGGGATGACGAGCAACGTGCCCTGGATGACCTCGGACCCCTGCTGGTTCCACAGGGTCAACTGCGGCGAGATGTCCTGATCCTGGTTGATCCGCGCCACGATCTGGCTCGGCCCGAAGACCACCTTCTGTTTCGGGAACTGGAACACGAGAATCTTGCCGTACTGATCGCCGTCGCTGCGCGCCACCATCCAGGCCGCCAGATTGTTCTTGCCGCGCGGCGTGAACGGCAGCATCTGGATGAACTCCGCGCGCGGCTGATCCGGCAGGCGCATCATCGTGTAGTAGGGCTGCATCTGCTCGTTGTCGATGACCGGCACTTCCCACTGGTCTTCCCGGTTGTAGAAGACCGCGGGATTGGTCATGTGAAACGTCGAGTAGATGGACGTCTGCAGTGTGAACAGCCCTTCCGGATAACGGATGTGCCGCCGCAGATCCGACGGCATCGCGTCGAGCGGCTGGAGGAAGTCGGGGAAGATGGCCTGCAGCGTCCGGGCTATCGGCTCGTCGGGCTCGGCCAGATAGAACGTCGTCGTGCCGTCGTAGGCGTCGATCACGATCTTGACCGGGTTGCGGATGTAGTTGATCCGGTTCGAGGCCGGCGAGGCGTAGGGATATCGGCTGCTGGTGGTGTAGGCATCCACCATCCAGACCAGCCGGCCCTCCGAGATCACGAGATACGGATCGTTGTCGTAGCGGAGGAACGGCGCGACGTTGGTGACCCGGTCGATGATATTGCGGTGATAGATGATCCGGCTGTCGCTCCTCAGCTGGCTGCTCACCAGGATTTCGTAGGCGCGGAACCGCATGGCGTAGAGCAGCCGTCGCAGGAGCGACGACATCGTCACCCCCCCCGCCCCGTCGTAGCGGGTCGACACGTTGTCGTCCCCTTCGGGGTAGTGGAACTCGTCGGTGCCGGTGTTCACGATGACGTAGTCGTTCGACAGCTCGCCGAAATAGATGCTCGGCTGCTCGACCACGAGATCCACCGAGGACGTCGGCGGCAGATCCTGAATGAACAGGACCGGCAGTCCTTCCTGCGTGACCTGGTTGACCGGACCCAACGCCACGCCGAACCCGTGGGTGTATTGCAGCCGTTCGTTGATCCAGGTCCGGTTGGGCAGGTTGTCCGAGTTCAGCTCTCGGCTCGACAGCATGATCTGCCGGTACTCGCCGTCGATGAAGTAGCGGTCGTTGTCGACCGAGGCGAAGTCGTAGTACGTGCGAATTTCCTGGATCTGTCCGAACGTGTCGAGCAGCGGCTCGTGGTCCCACAGCCGCACGTTGTTGATGGTGTCGGTATTGTTCTCGATGTCCGCCAGGGTCAGGGTGGCGTCACCCGACAGCTCCCGCTCCTCGACGTTGTCGATCCCGAACGCCTGTCGCGTGGCCTTGATGTTGTGGGTCAGAAACGGGGCCTCCCGCTCTTGCTCGTCCGGCGTCACCACGAGGCGCTGCAGTGCGAACGCACCGACGTTCCCCCCTACCGAGACGAGGGCGTAGAGGCCGATGGCGGCCATCAGCGGCCGATTCCGGGGCGTCAGGGCCGAGATGGCGCTGAGGCCGGCGCCCAGCAGCGCGACGAGCAGCATCACCCGGAAGACCGGTATCCGCAGCGCGACGTCGACGTACGAGGCGCCGTGGACGATGCCCGACGAGGTGGTGAGAACCCGCGGCACATCGAGGTAGGCGCCCCAGGCGAGCAGCAGGAAGAGCCCGGCAATGATCAGTCCGAGGTGGCGTCTGGCGCCGTCGCCGACGATCGGCCCGCGCGCCGGGTCGATGGCCAGCTGGTTCGAGATGACGTAGAGGGCCGACGATCCGATGAGCGAGAGCATGACCACGGCCAGCGTGAGATACCGGACCAGGTCGATGAACGGGAGTGCGAAGATGTAGAAGCCGATGTCGCGGCCGAACAGCGGATCCGGTTGATCGAACGGAACCGCGTTCTGGAACTGCAGCCACGTGAGCCACTCGTTCGAGGCGAAGACGCCCAGAAACAGGGCCATCAGGGCCGCGATGCCGGTTCCCAGCCGCTGCAGCTGCTGCGGGGTCAGCACCACCGGCTGAATGTCGCCGTTGCCGGGAAACAGGGTATAGGGCTGCGTAAACCGCCGGAGGGCCTGCCGGAAGTTCAGCGCCAACCCGGCGAACGCCAACAGGAACACCACCGCGCCCAGCGTCACCTTGGTGCTCAGGGTGCGCAGGAAGATGTCGGTGTACTGCACCTCGTTGAACCAGAGCCACTCGGACAGCAGGTCCAGCGCAGACGGCACCACCATGAACGCCGACAGGAGCACGAGCAGAAAGACGAGTCTCGCTGGCATTCTATGAGCCTCCCGCAGACATTGCGGTCACCGATACCGCAACAGTAACATGACTCCGCGGAAACAGGACGGCCGGACGGTCTTCCGGTGCGGCGCGGTTGCGCCCGGCGCCGGGCGTGGGGAGGAAGCCCCGCCGCCGGGGCGGGATGCGGCTATTCCAGCACGGTGACCCGGTCCCCGTCGGCCAGGTCCGCCGGGCCGTCCACGACGATTCGTTCCCCGGCGGTCAGGCCCGCGACGATGTCGACCTGACTGCCGACGGCGGTCCCGAGCCGCACGGCCCGGCGTTCCACCAGATCGCCGCGCACCACGTAGAGGATGTCCTGGCCGTCCTGGCTGCGCGCGGCGCCGGCCGGGATCAACAGGCGTGCGGTGCTCGCCGCAGGCTCGGGTGGCTCGTCCTCGAGGAAGGCGACGCTGACGCCCATGTCCGGGAGGATGCGCGGATCGAGCGCATCGAACGCGATGCGCACCAGCACCGTCGCCCGCTGCCGGTCCGCGGCCGGCACGGTGGTGATGACGGCGCCCGGAATGTCCCACTCGGGATAGGCGTCGAGGTTGGCCACGACCCGCTGGTCGTCGCGGACCCGATTGATGTAGCTCTCGTTGACGTCGACCTCGATCTCGAGCGAGGTCATGTCGACGAGCGTGCACACCCCGGTCCGGGTGAACCCGCCCCCGGCCGACACCGGAGAGATCATCTCGCCTTCCTCGGCGTCCTTCGAGATCGCCACCCCGTCGAACGGGGCGCGGATCACCATGTCGTCGAGCTGGGTTCGAAATACGTCGATCTCGCGCTCGGCCACCACGACCTGCTCGTGCGACAGCGCGATGCGCGCCGCGAGCGAATCGACCTCCGCGGTGGCGGTGTCGAGGTCGGCGGCGCCGACTACCCCTTCCTCGACCAGACGCCGCGTGCGCCCCAGCGTGAGCTGCGCCTCGTGCAGCCTTACTTCCTGCTCTACCGTCGCCCGGCGCGCGGCGCCCAGCCGGGCCTCGGCCAGGGCGAGTTGCGAGCGCACCGTCGAATCGTCCAGCCGGGCGAGCACCTGTCCCTGGCGCACGACCATGCCTTCCTCGACCGGTACCGAGATGAGCTTCCCGGTCACCTTGGACGAGACGGTCGCCCGGCGGCGCGCGGCGACGTAGCCCGAGGCGTTGAGGACCGCAGTATCGGTTGCCGCGACCGTCGTCTCCCGCGCCACCGCCGTGCGCACGCCGGCGATCCGGGCCGATCCGGTCCACCACCATCCGCCGCCGCCGGCCGCGACCAGCAGGATCAGCAGGACCAGCCACCGCCAGGGCCGGCCGTCGGCGTCGTCCCGGCGTTCGATCTTCAGGCCGTCGAGCGAAGGGGATGCGGCAGCCATGTCCTGGAACTCTGTCGAATATCCGGTGAAGTAACTGTACCATGCCGGTGCAGGGCGTGGACTGGCAGCCCGTGGTGGAACCCCGCGTCACACCGGTCGAATGCAGCGGGGGCTTCGCCAACGGGCTGCCGAGACCGTGCCGGGGGCACCGGGTCCCCGGGACCGCGGGGCGGCATCAACAGGAACGAGCCAGAGCATGAGCGATCGAAAGTACCGGCAGCGAGGGTATCAGGACGACGACGCCGGCCGCGAACCGGCGGACCGGCCGCGTCAACCGAGCCGCGACGGCGCCCCGCGCAGCGTCATCAACCGGCAGCACCGGACGCCGAACGTGCCCGGTTTTCACGATGTCATGCGGTGCGCCCGGTGCGGCCGGACCCTGCGATCGGCGATCGGCCCGGACACGACCTGTCCCGGGTGCGGGTCGTCCCTCCACACCTGTGCGCAATGTGCGTTCTTCGACGGCGGCAGCCCCTTCGAGTGCCTCCAGCCGATCACGGCCCGGGTACTTCCCAAGGACGCGCGCAACACGTGCACCCACTTTGCCCCGCAGGTCACCGTCGAGCGCCGGACGCATTCGGAAGCGGCGGCCGGCCCCCGCAGCGCCAAGCAGGCGTTCGACGATCTCTTCAAGTAGGTCGGAGACGCTGCCATAATTGAGGCATGGACACCCGTACCCCTGCCGATCTCGAAGCGGTGCTCGCCGATCTCGCGGCGCCGGTGAAGCTGCTGTTCTTCACCCAGACGTTCGGCTGCGACACCTGCGCGCCCGCGCGGCAGATCGTGGACCGGATCGCGTCGCTGTCCGAGCGCGTGACCGTCGAAGAGTTCAACCTGGTGCTCGACAAGGATCCGGTGCGAACCTACGGCATTCAGCGTGCGCCGGCGATTGCGGTGGTCGGCGAGAGCGATACCGGCATCCGGTTCTACGGCGCGCCCGACGGCCACGAGCTGCTCTCGCTGATAGACGCCATCGCCCTGGTCGCCTCCCGCGATTCCGGTCTGAGCGACGAGAGCCGCGCCCGGCTGGCGGAGGTCGAAGAGCCGATCGACATTCAGGTCTTCGTCACCCCCACCTGACCGCACTGTCCCCAGGCGGTCAGCCTGGCCCATCGCATGGCGCTCGCCAGTCCGCACGTCACCGCCGCGGCGGTCGCGGCCGTCGAATATCCGGACCTCGTGCGGCAGTACCGCGTCACCGGGGTGCCGAAGACGGTGATCAACGAGCGCACCGAGATTCTCGGCGCGGTGCCGGAGGCCGCGTTCGTCAGCCAGGTGCTGGAGTCGGTCGGATGACCGCGCGGGGCGGCCGGATCGTCGCGTTGCGGGCGGCCTTCCTGATCGCGCTGGCGCTCTCCGCGGCCTGGTTCATGCCGCGTGCCGGCGGGCGGACCGGCGTCGCCGGGCAGACCGGCGCCGCCGGCGCCGACGGTCCCCCGGTGCGCTACGAGCTGCGCTTTCCCGAGCCGGAACATCGCTGGATGGAGGTCGCGGTGACGGTGACGGGGCTCCCGCCGGAGCCGCTGAGCATGCGGATGAGCACCGCCTCGCCGGGGCGCTACGCCAGGCACGACTTCGCGAAGAACGTGTTCGAGGTGCGGGCGTTCGACGGCGCCGGTGACGTCCTCGAGCCGGTCCGGTCCTCGATGGCGCGCTGGGACGTGGCCGGCCACGACGGGAACGTCCGGTTCGCCTACCGGGTGTACGGCGACCGGGTCGACGGCACGTATCTCGCGATCGACGAGACCCATGCGCACCTCAACATGCCCGCCTCGCTCATGTGGGGGTACGGGCTCGAGGCGCGGCCGGCCGCCGTCCGGTTCGAGCCCCCGCCGGGTCGCGGCTGGCGGGTGGCCACGCAGCTCTATCCGTCGGACGACCCGTTCGTCTACACGGCGCCCAACCTGCAGTACCTGCTCGACAGCCCGGCCGAGCTGAGCCGCTTCGCGGAGCGGTCCTTCACCGTCGCCGACCCCGCCGATGCCGGGCATCGGCCGGTGTTCCGGATAGCGATGCACCACACCGGCAGCGATCGCGAGCTCGATCGATATGCGCAGGACGTCGAACGGATCGTGCGCGAGATGGTGACCGTGTTCGGCGAGTTCCCGCGGTTCGAGACCGGCCGCTACACGTTCATCGCGGACTATCTGCCGTCCGCGTCGGGCGACGCGATGGAGCACCGGAACAGCACCGTGCTGAGCGCGCCGGCCACGTTGCGCGCCCAGAATCGACGTCTGCTGGGTTCGGTGTCGCACGAGTTCTTTCACGTCTGGAACGTGGAGCGCATTCGCCCCCGTTCGCTCGAGCCGTTCGACTTCGAGGACGTCAACCCGTCCGGCGAGCTGTGGCTCGCCGAGGGCTTCACGAACTACTACGGGGCGCTGATTCTGCAGCGGGCGGGGCTGGCCGCGCTGCCGGAGACCCTCGCCCGGTTCGCGTCGGCCATCGACACCGTCGAGCACGGTCCGGGCCGGCGGTTCCGGTCGGCGGCGGACATGAGCCGTCTCGCCCCGTTCACCGACGCGGCGAGCGCCATCGACCGCACCAACTGGGGCAACTTCTTCATTTCCTACTACACGTGGGGCGAAACGCTCGGGCTGGGGCTCGACCTGCTGTTGCGCGCCCGCGCCGCCGACGGGGTCGGCCCCTCGGCCGACCTCGACGACTACATGCAGCTTCTCTGGCAACGGTTCGGGCGGGACGGCGGCGCCACCCCCGGGGTCGTGGACCGGCCCTACACCGCGGCCGACGCCCGCGCCGCGCTGGCCGACCTGACCGGGGACGAGGCGTTCGCCCGCGAGTTCTTCGACCGCTACGTCGACGGACACGAGGTGATCGATTTCGTCCCGCTGTTCGAGCGCGCGGGGCTGCTGCTGCAGCCGCGGGCGCCCGGCCGCGCCTGGCTGGGCGCGCCGGCGCTGCGTTTCGAGCGCGGCGGAGCGCGGGTGTCGGCCCCCGTGCCCTTCGGGACGCCGCTCTACCGGCCCGGGGTGGCCCGGGACGATCTGCTCGTCGCGATCGACGGCCGCAGTCTCTCGTCGTCGGCCGGACTCGACCGTCTGCTTCGCGATCTCGGTGATCGACGGCAGGTGACGGTTCGATTCGAGCGGCGCGGCGAGCCGATGACGGCCAGCCTGGAGATCGAGCCCGATCCCACCCGCGACCTGGTGCCCTTCGAGCAGCTCGGCCGGCGTTCGACGCCGGCCCAGAGCCGATTCCGGGCCGCCTGGCTGGGCTCGAGGATGGCGGAGGAGGCCGCGCCGTAGGGCGGCGCGGCTCCCGGCAGGGGCTTGTCGGGCGGCAATTGGAACCACAGGCGGCGACTTCCGGGCTGATCGCGCCACCGCCCGGGTGCGGATCATTCAAGCGGGAACACCTGGACCGATTCAGGTCGGACCGGACCGGGGCTGGATTCCAAGATGGACAACGACGTTCGGGACCCGGTATGCGGCATGCGAGTGGACCCGGCCAGGAGCCGGTTCAGCCACGAGCATGACGGCCGCCGGTACTACTTCTGCTGCGGCGGCTGTCACGCCGCCTTCGAGGCCGACCCCGCCCGGTTCGTGGCCGCGGCTCCGGCTGCCGCCGCCGCTTCGGCCGGCGAACCAGCCGGGGCTCCGGCTGCCGCCCCCGCCGCCGCTTCGGCCGCGGCTCCGACCGGCGAACCGGTCGTTGTACCGGCCGGCCACCACCCCGAGACGGTGACCGATCCGGTGTGCGGGATGCAGGTGGACCCGGCGGGGGCCGCCCATCGGTACGAGCACCGGGGGCAGACCTGGTACTTCTGCTGCGCCGGCTGTCGGGCGAAGTTCGAAGCGGACCCGGACCGCTACCTGACGCCCGCCGCGGCCGGCGCGGTCGGACCGGGTCACGCGTCCGCCCCGAAGACCGATCTGCCGGAGGATCGGGCGGCGGAGACCTGGTTCTCGTGTCCGATGTGCCCGGAGGTGCGCCAGCCCGGGCCGGGGGTGTGCCCGAAGTGCGGAATGGCCCTCGACGCGGAGGTCGGGGCGGTGCACCCCACGGTGGAGTACACGTGCCCGATGCACCCCGAGGTCGTGCGCGACGAGCCGGGAAGCTGCCCGTCGTGCGGCATGGCCCTCGAGCCGCGGACGGTGGTTCCCGATGCCGCCAATCCCGAGCTGGCGGACATGACGCGGCGGTTCCGGTGGGCGGCCCTGGTGGGGTCGCCGGTCTTCGCGCTGGCGATGGCCGAGATGCTGCTCGGCGAGCGGGTCTCTCTCGCGGTCGGCCGCACCACGTCGAACTGGGTGCAGCTGGCGTGTGCGACCCCCGTGGTCTGGTGGGCGGGCTGGCCGTTCTTCGCCCGCGCCTGGGCGTCGGTCGTGAACCGCAGCCCGAACATGTTCACGCTCATCGCCCTCGGCGTGGGGGCGGCCTATGTCTACAGCGTCGCCGCGACCGTCGCGCCCGGCCTGTTTCCCGGCGGGTTCCGGATGGCTGACGGCGTCGAGCCGTACTTCGACACGTCGGTGGTCATCGTCGCGCTGGTGCTGCTGGGGCAGGTCCTGGAGCTGCGGGCGCGCGGCCGGACCGGAGCGGCGTTGCGGGGGCTCCTGGGTCTGGCCCCGGCCACCGCGCGCCGGGTCTCCGGCGAGCCCGGCGGGGCGGAGCACCGGGAGGCGGATGTGCCGCTGCACGCGGTGCAGGTCGGCGATCTCCTGCGGGTGCGTCCCGGCGAGCGGGTGCCGGTCGACGGGGTCGTCGTCGAGGGCGCCAGCGCCGTCGACGAATCGATGCTGACCGGTGAGCCGGTGCCGGTGGAGAAGCAGCCGGGCGCGCGGATCGTCGGGGCGACCCTGAACGGGACCGGCACGATGCTGATGCGGGCCGAGCGGGTCGGGACCGAGACCCTGCTGGCCCGGATCGTCGCGATGGTCGGCGAGGCGCAGCGCAGCCGGGCGCCGATCCAGCGGCTGGCGGACCGGGTCGCCTCGGTCTTCGTGCCCGCGGTGGTGATGGTCGCGGGGCTGGCGTTCGCCGCCTGGTCGGTCTGGGGTCCGGAGCCGCGGCTGGCCCTGGCCCTCGTCAGCAGCGTCGCGGTGCTCGTCATCGCGTGTCCGTGCGCCCTCGGGCTCGCGACGCCGATGGCGGTCATGGTGGGCACGGGCCGGGGGGCGGGAGCCGGCGTCCTCATCAGGAACGCCGAGGCGCTCGAGACCCTCGAGCGGGTGGACACCCTCATCGTCGACAAGACCGGAACGCTGACGGAGGGCCGCCCCGAGGTGGCGACGGTCCTCCCCGCCGACCCCGGAATCGTCGGCGGCGCGGCCGGCGGGGCCACGGGACGGCCCGCGGCGGCGAGGCCCCTCCCCGCCGGCAGCGCCAGCGAGGATGAGCTGCTGCGGGTGGCGGCCGCGCTCGAACGCGGCAGCGAGCACCCGCTGGCCGAGGCAATCGTCCGGGCCGCCGCCGACCGGGGCCTGACCGTACCCCCGGCCACCGACTTCCGGGCCGAGATCGGCCGCGGGGTGCGGGGGATGATAGAGGGGCGGGCGGTCACTCTCGGTACGCCGGCGCTGCTCGGGGAGGCCGGCGTCGACGCCGCGCCGCTCGCCGACCGCGCCGACGCCTTGCGCCGCGAGGGTCAGACCGTGGTGTTCGTCGCCGTCGAGGACCGGCTCGCGGGGCTGATCGGGGTGGCCGACCCGGTGAAGGAGACGACCCCGGAGGCGGTGCGGCAGCTGCGGGCGGCGGGGCTCGACCTCGTCATGGTGACCGGCGACAATCCGGTGACGGCCGAGGCGGTGGCGGCCCGGCTCGGGATCGGCGAGGTGATCGCGGGGGTGCTTCCCGCCGACAAGCGGCGCATCGTGGCCGAGCGCCAGGCGGCCGGTCACGTCGTGGCGATGGCCGGCGACGGCATCAACGATGCGCCGGCCCTGGCCGAGGCGGCGGTCGGTATCGCCATGGGCACCGGGACCGACGTGGCGATCGAGAGCGCCGGCGTCACCCTGGTGCGCGGCGACCTGCGCGCCATCCTGCAGGCGCGCCGGCTGAGCCGGGCCACGATGCGCAACATCCGCCAGAATCTGTTTCTCGCGTTCGTCTACAACACCGTCGGCGTGCCGGTCGCGGCCGGGCTGCTCTATCCCGTCTTCGGTCTCCTCATCAGCCCCATCTGGGCCAGTGCCGCCATGACCCTGAGCTCGCTGTCGGTCATCGCGAACGCGTTGCGGCTGCGCCGCGTCGAGCTGTAGGAGCCCGACTGGGAAAACCCGACGGGAACCTCTCCGAACGGCGGCCGCTCGCGCACGATGCGGAGGCGAGCCGGCCGGACGCGCCAGCGAACCGGATCATCGTTCCGTTCGGTCTCTACGGCGACCTGATCCCGTTTGGAGCGGACGACCGGCTGGCGATTTCCTGGGAGATGGCGGTTGCTGTTCAAGATGGCGGAAACGAACACGCGCCGCCCGCGTCACTCGCCGAAAATGTCGTCCACCGCGAGAGCGAGATCCGGAACGCTGGAGGCCACCATCCGCTCGCCTCGCCGTTGAACCTGCTGCCGCGCGTAGCCCGCCGGGCCGGGATCGGTGTACACGGTGACCGTGCCGGCTTCGACGTCGACCAGCCACGTCTCCGGAATGCCGGCCCTGCCGTACCGCGGCACCTTCTCTGCCCGGTCGTAGCGCAGGGACGAATCAGCCACCTCGACGACGACAAGGACGTCGCCGGGCTCGGGATGACGATCGGCGTAGAAGCTCTTCCGGCGCCGCGCCACCACGAGATCGGGTTGCGGCTCGGTGTGTCGATCCAGGCGAATCGGATTCTGAACGATCACGTTCGCTCTGCCGGCCAGGCGCATGACCATCAGCTCGTTCAGGCGGTTCACTATCCCCGCATGCGGCGATCCTATCGGCGTCATTTCCCGGATGTCTCCGTCGATGAGCTCCACGCGATCGTCCTCGGTGAAGACCCCGGCTTCACCCATGCGCGCGAACTCGTCGACGTTGAAGCGGTACCGTTGAACGTCCGCAACGCAGTCCTGGTCTACCGTTACGGCCATGGTGCGCTCCTGTCGAGTGCCGACCGGGTCATGCCCCATCGTAGCCGAAACCCTGCGACCGGCCCGACGTCCGTCCGCGGGACCATCCCACGCTCCGCCGCATCCGTGGGCAAGCAGGTGCGGGTCCTGTCGGGCTCCTGACATGCGGGATCGCGGGTCTGGCGTGTCGCTGGCCGATGGGCCGATCGGCAGGTCGGCGGTGATGCTGCGAATCCCGTCCGCACGATTCGCGCCGGCGGCCGGATCGATTCGGTGCGATCAGGCGCCCCAGCGCCCGTCGGGACGGCGCCGGACATCGACCACCATCGAGCTTCGGGATGGCGGCCGCGTGCCGGTGAGACCCCCGATGAACCAGGAGACCAGCCCGACCGCCGCCGCCCCGAACATCGCCGAGAAGAACGACGCGACGCCGAACCCGGGAACGAGGAACGCGGCGAGGGCGAACGCGAGGCCGTTGACGACGAAGTAGAACAGCCCGAGCGTCAGCAGCGTGAACGGCAGCGTCAGCAGGACCAGCAGAGGCCGCACGATGGCGTTCACGAATCCGAGGACGAGGGCGGCCAGGGCCAGCGAAAACAGGCTGTCGACGCGGACGCCGGGCAGGACCCAGGCGGTCACCGCGAGGGCCACGGCGGTCGTCAGCCAGTGCGCGAGGAGCAGGGTGCTCATGCCGATGCCTTCCGCGCCGCCACCGGGAACAGCACCCCGGGGGCGAGCTTGTTCTCCGGGTCGAGCGCGTGCTTGACGGCCCGCATCTGTTCGATGCCGGCTGCGCCGTGGAGCAGCCGCAGCAGCGCCTGCTTGGTCGGGTTGCGGCCCACCCCGTGCTCGGCAAGCGGAGACCCCCCGAGCCGGATGACCTCCCGGCCGCACGCCAGGATTGCTTCCTTCCCCGCGCGCACGTCGTCCGCCGATCGAGGAATGACGTTGGGGTGGAGGTTGGCGTCCGACAGATGGCCCCACACCGCGTGGTCGAGCCCGCGCGACTCGAACGCGGTACGAAAGAGGCGGACGCAATCGGAGAGCTTCGAGAAGGGCACGATCATGTCGGCGGCGGTCTTCTCGATTGTGTCATCCACGGTGTGCTTGGCGATAGCCACCTGTCGGTTCACCGCGTCCGGCACCGCCTCCCGGAAGGCGAGCAGCTCGGCCGCCCGGGCCGCTTCGCCGGGGGCCGCGAGCTCTGTGCGTTCGAGGAGACTCTCGGTCTCGAGCAGGCGGCAGAGGTGGACGATCGGACCGCCGGGCGGCCGCGCCGAGGCGGCCAGACCGATCTGCTCGTGGACCTCGCCGGCGGTGGTCCCGGGGGGCAGCTCGATCTGGAGCAGGAGCACCGCGCCCGCCGCCTCGGGAATCGACACCCGGGTGTGCCGGCCGGCCCCCCCGGCGCGGGCCAGCTCGATCGAGCGCCGGTCCAGATACTCGATGGCCATGACGTCGAGCCCGGCCGGATCGCGCCGGCGCCGGGTGTCCACCGACACGTCGCGCAGCCGGCCCGCGAGCGCCGCCGCCTGTCGCTCGTCGTCGAGGACGATCAGCGCGACGCAGACTTGCGGTCGCCGGGGCAGGATGTCGAGGGTGACGGAGGTCACGACCCCGAGCGTGCCTTCCGCTCCCACGAACAGGTCGACGAGATCCAGATCGGGGGCAGCATGATACCCGGCCGAGTGCTTTGGAACCCGCGGCAGGGGATACGCCGGCGCCGGCACCACGATGGTCCCTTGCGACGTGTCGACCACGAACCGGCCGTCCGATGCGCGCACCTGTCCCCGCTCGAGGTCGAGCAGCTCGCCGCAGGCGAGCACCACCGTCAGGCGGCGAACCCAGTCCCGCGTGGTGCCGTACTTGAACGTCGCGGCGCCGGCCGCGTTCGTCGACACCACCCCCCCGACGGTCGCTCCCTCGAACGTGGGTACCGGCGGATACGACCGCCCGGCCGCGTCCAGGGTCTCGCGCAGGGTGGTCAGGCTGACCCCCGGCTGCACGGTGATCCGGGTGTCCGCCAGGTTCTCGACCGCGTCCATCTTCGACGAGCTCAGCACCAGCTCGCCCATCGGGGTCGCCCCGCCCGTCAACGACGATTGCGCGCCGATCGGCAGGATGCGCGTGGCGCCGCGGATCAGCGCTGCGCACTGCGCCTCGTCGCGGGGGAACGCCACCCCCGGCGCATGACCGCCGGGGTAGTGCGCCGCATCGTCGACGAAGCCCGAGACATCGCCGGTGATCGGGACCGCGGGGCGCGGGTCCTGACTGCCGGCGCGCGGGGGACGGGTTCGGATGCGATTGGTCGCCATGCGGGTCGAACGATTCGAGGACTCGTTCCCTCGTCACGTCCCCTTCAGCCGGGCGTTTTTCGGCCGCGTGCGCCCTCGCCGGTTCCGGCGCGACGCGCGTTTCCACCACGGACCGCCGACCCGACGCGGCGCCGGCGACGAGCCGGATTCCGCCGCGGGATCATGATAAAGTGGCCTGCTCGTCCTGAACAGGCTGGGATTTCGTGGTGATAAGCCCCGCTTGCATTGACGGCGGTGCATCCCGCTTGGGCGGCGTTCGCTCCGCGGTTGCCTCCAGGCGCCCGCGTAGCGCCTTGTCAGGCGGGCGCCTCGCCGGTCTCGGTTGAACTCGGGGGTTCGCCACGAACCCCAGGACATCGTGGGTTTGGGGTCTGACGACTCCGATACGGAAAGGTATCCTTCCATGTTCCAGCGGCTCTGCGGCCTGGGCGCCGTCTTCGCGATTTCTGCGGCATGCGGTGCTTCGACGCATGCCCAATCCGACAGTCAGCAGGTGGTGGGGCGCGTCGGCGACCGGGCGGTCACCATGGCCGAGCTCGACGAGGCATGGCGCAGCAACGACGCGGCCTCGCGGATGCGCATGCTGCAGGAGCTGTACGAGACTCGCAAGCGCACGCTCGACATCGTCATCGGCGAAATCCTCATCGAGCAAGAAGCGATCGCCCAGGGCACGTCCCGCGACGAGCTGCTGGCGCAGGAGCTGCCGGCGAGAACCCTGCCGATCACCGTCGAGGACATCAGCCGCGTATACCAGCAGAACCGGCGCGCCTTCCCCAATATGACCGAGGAGGACATGGCGCCGCAGATCCGGGCGTTCCTGGCCCAGCAACGGCCGATGCAGGCACTGCACGCCTACATGGCCGAGCTGCGGGCCGCCGCCGGCGACGTCCGGGTTGAGCTCGATCCGCCCCGCACCCCCGTGGAGATCGTCGATGGCGACCCGGTCTCGGGTCCGGACGGCGCCCCCGTCCAGATCGTGGAGTTCTCCGATTTTCAGTGTCCGTTCTGCCAGCGTCTGACCGGCACCCTCGACCGCTTGAAGGCGGAGTACGGCGACGAGATCCGACTGGTCTTCAAGGACTTTCCGCTGCCCAACCACGCCCAGGCGTTCAAGGCGGCCGAGGCGGGGCTCTGCGCCAACGTGCAGGGGAAGTTCTGGGAGCTGCACGACGCGATGTTCTCGAAGCAGGACGAGCTCGAGGTGGACGACCTCAAGCGCCACGCCGGTGAGCTCGGGATGGATCAGGGGGCCTTCGACGCCTGTCTCGACAGCGGCCGGTTCGCCGAGCAGGTGAATGCCGACATGCGGCACGGGCAGGCGCTCGGCGTCCAGTCGACGCCCACCGTGTTCATCAACGGCCGCGCAGTGATGGGCGCGGCGCCGTACGAGGTCTTCGAGGAGATCGTTCGGGACGAGCTGGACCGGGCGCAGTGAGCGGGCGATCACGCCGGCCGGCAGTGACGGCCGGCGTGATCGTGCGAGGGGTCAGTCCGCCGCCGCCGCGGCCGCGATGCGGGCGCCTTCGGTGGCGAGGAAGTCGTCGAAATCGGCGCGGCTCTGGACGGTCAGAAACCCGCGCATCCGGTAGTGGCCGAGACCGCAGAGCTGCGAGCAGTTGACCTCGTAGTCCCCGGCAACCGTCGGCACCCACCAGACCGGGATCTCCATGCCCGGAATCGCATCCTGCTTCACTCGCATCTGCGGAATCCCGAAGCTGTGGATGACGTCGAGGCTGGACAGGTACACGATGACCGGCTCGTCGACCGGCAGGTTGAGCTGGTTGATGGTGTGAATGTCGTCGGCGCCGGCCGGGTCGTCACGGTCGAGGCCCACCCCGTTGGTCGGCGTGATCAGGCTGGCGTCGCGGCGCCCGAAGCTGCCGTCGGGACCGGGATAGACCGAGTGCCATTCGAACTGCTTCGCGACGACGTGCACCACCGTCGCGCCCTCCTCGGGGGGGAACGCGTTGACGCGCACCGTCCACGCGGGAATCGCGAAGAACAGGAGAATGACGGCCTCGACGACCGCCACGCCGACTTCGAGGTAGCTCGAGGTGTGGCTCTTGACGCCGGCGTAGTCCGCCTTCGGATTCGCGGACGCGCGGAAGCGGACCAGGGTGTAGGCGAAGAACGCCCCCCAGCCGACGAACAGTATCGCCATCATCCAATGGACGATGACGATGAGCCGGTCGATCTCCGCGGCGTGAGCCGAAGCCTGTAGCGGCAGTCCGAGAAATTCCTGCATCGATACACTCCCTGGCCCGTCGTGGCGCCCCGCGCCGGCGAACGTCCTGGCGGGGTTACGAGGGGCTCCCAGCCTGCGACGATGGGGACAGATCGACGCGCTGGCCGATCGCCATCCTGGATCGCTTCAACAGATAGAGAAAAAAGCTCGCGAAGGCGGCCAGCACGCCGCCGGTGATGCCGAGCAGCACCAGAATGCCCCAGCTCGCACCGATCGACATCGACGAGTTCGGGTCGCCGAAGCACACCTGACAAGCCCATCCGGCCCGCGGGGCGGCCAGCACCACGCCCGCCGCCACCGTCATCGTCCGCAGCACGTGTCGCATCATGGTCTCAGCGCCTCGTTTCGGGTTCAACGCAGCCCCATCTCGCGTGTCTTCCGAATGAACCGTACCGCATAGAAAACCAGCAGCCCCGCTGTCAGCAGCGACCCGGCGGCGGTCACGAGATGCCAGCCGGTTCCGCGGACGGACCCGTATGTCACGCCGCCCCACACCGCCATCATCAGCGTCAGCCCGATGGACGCGATGACGAAGACGATGTGGAAGGCGCGCAACGACATCAGTGCGCCTCGTCCTCCGCATGCGCGGCGTCCGCATTCGGCAACGTCTTGTGGACCCCATACGTATCCGAAATCGTCAGGATCGGCACTAGCATCAGCACCAGCCAGAAGACCACGGTCAGCGCCAGCGCGAAGACGAGGGCCCGGCTCCGTTCGTCGATCAGATGCATGAAGTAGCTCGCCACCAGCGAGCCCTTGGCGGCGGCGATGACGAGCGCGATGATGATCGCCAACGGCACCGCCACGTCCAGATACGAGGCCAGGACGGTCACCGCCGTGAGGATCGCCAGCGCGCCGGCGACCTTCATGTAGATGTCGATGTGCTTCTTGGTTTCTTCAGCGCTTCCGCTCATGACGCCTCCGCAGTGTCCAGAAGCCCGGCCGAGGGAGCCCGGCCGGCGGGTCGAACGACCGGTGGTCTCCCTACAGCAGGTAGAGCACCGGGAACAGGAAAATCCAGACCAGGTCGACGAAGTGCCAGTACAGGCCGGCGGCCTCCACGCGGTTCTCGAACATCGCCCGCTTCACGTGCCACAACCGGCTGCCGGGGCCCCAGTAATAGCTGTTCACGATGACGCCGCCGATGATGTGCAGCGCGTGCAGCGCCGTCATCGTCCAGTAGATGGCGAGGAACGTGCTGTGCGAGGGCAGATGGTCGTGCGACACCTTCTCGTAGTACTCGAAGCCCTTCACCGCCAGGAAGGTGAGCGCGAGCAGGATGGTCGCGCCCATGTACGTCTTGTACTTGGCGAAGTCGCCGAGCTTGAGCGACGCGAAGGCCATGACCATCGTCACGCTCGAACCGATGAGGACCGCGGTGTTGAAGGCCCCGATCGGGATGTTCAGGTACTCGGCGCCCAGCGGCCAGTCGACGCCGCCCACCCGCAGAATCACGTACGTCGAGAAGAGCCCGCCGAACAGCATCACCTCGGAGGCCAGGAACAGCCAGATGCCGAGCTTGACGTTGTTCAAGCCGGTGTCCGGCCGTTCGGCTACGGTATACGGGATTTCCATCCTGGTTACACCTTCGCGGGTTCGGGCTCGGCGCCGGTCGCCTCTCCCTGCATGGAGTAGTCGTTCGGGGCGTCCGGCACGCTGTACTCGTAGGGTCCCCGGTGCGCCTCCGGCAGCGTCGTGAAGTTGCCGTGCGGCGGCGGCGAGGGCGCCTGCCACTCGAGGGTGGTCGCCTTCCACGGGTTGTCGTCGACCTGCTTGCCGTTCCGGATGCTCCAGAAGAAGTTGACGATGAAGAAGATCTGGAAGAACCCGAGGGCCCAGGCGCCGTAGGACATCACGGCGTTCCACTCCATCACTTCCTGGGCGTGCACGTACTGCATGCCACCGTCGTACAGCCGCCGGTTCACCCCGGCGAGCCCGGTGATGAACATCGGCATGAACACGACGTTGATCGCGACGAGCGAGCCCCAGAAGTGGATCTTGCCGAGGGTCTCGTTCATCACCCGGCCGGTCGCCTTCGGATACCAGTAGTAGAGGCCGGCGAACAACGCGAAGATGGTGCCGGGCGCCACCACGTAGTGGAAGTGGCCGATCACGTAGTACGTGTCGTGCAGGTGCAGGTCCGGCGCGGACAGGCCCAGCGGCAGCCCCGTGAGCCCCCCGATGCCGAACATCGGCAGGAAGGCCAGCGCGAACAGCATCGGCACGTTGTAGCGAATGGACCCGCCGTACAGCGAGATGAAGAACGCCGACAGGATGACCACCGACGGCACCGAGATGATCATCGTCGTGGTCTGGAAGAAGGCGCTCATCACCGTGCCCATGCCGGTCAGGAACATGTGGTGCGCCCACACGACGAACGACATGAACCCGAGGAAGACGATCGACGCCACGAGGACGCGATAGCCCCAGAGCGGCTTCCGGGTGTTGTTGGCGAGGATCTCCGCGACGATGCCCATCGCCGGCAGAATCAGGACGTAGACCTCGGGATGCGCGAGGAACCAGAACAGGTGCTGCCACAGCAGCGGGCTGCCGCCGCCGCTGACGTCGAGGGGCCCTTCGGTCACGACCAGCCCGCTCGGCAGGAAGAAGCTGGTGTCGGCCAACCGGTCCATCAACTGGAGGATCCCCGCCACTTCGAGGGGCGGGAACGCCAGCAGGAGCAGGAACGCGGTGACGAGCTGCGCCCACACGAAGAAGGGCAGGCGCATGAAGCCCAGCCCGGGAGCCCGGAGCTGGAAGGTCGTGACGATGAAGTTGATCGAGCCGAGCAGCGACGAGGTGATCAGGAAGATCATCCCGATCAGCCACCAGGTCTGTCCTTCGAGCGCGATGACCGACAGCGGGGCATAGGAGGTCCAGCCGGAATTCGCGGACCCGCCCGGCACGAAGAAGCTGGCGAACATGACGACGCCGCCCAGGAAGAACGCCCAGTAGCTGGCCATGTTCAACCGGGGGAACGCCATGTCGGGGGCGCCGATCTGCAACGGCAGCACGTAGTTGCCGAAGCCCCCGACGGCCAGGGGCACGACCCCCATGAACACCATGATGGTGCCGTGCATCGCCCCGAGCTGGTTGTAGAACTCGGGCAGCATGATGCCGCCCGGCGCATTCGCCTGCCCGAGGAAGTTGCCGATGATCGGAATCGGTGCGCCCGGAAAGGCGAGCTGCCACCGCATGAGCATCATCAGAGAGAAGCCGAACAGCAGGAAGAGCATCGCGGTGATCGCATACTGGATGCCGATCACCTTGTGGTCGACCGAGAAGACGTACGCCCGCAGAAAGCTCAGCTCGTGTTCGTCGTGGGCATGTTCGGCATGCGCGACATGTTCGGCGGTGGTCACGTTCTCCAACGTCGTGACTCCTTTCTGGACCTGCCTGCGATCCGGTCGTCGTCGCGGCCGACGGCGCCGGTCGGGCGTGAGGCAGTGACGTGACCGGCGTGGGCGCCTGCGGATTCCGGACGGCGCAGGCCGCCTCGCGATTCCCGTCGTGATTCAACGCTGGCGACAGCCGTGGCGGTGCCGGGATGGTGGGAGCCCACCCACGTGCATCGCTTCACAAACGTCTGACGCCCGCGCAATTCTATCGACGCCGCCGCGTCCATGCAACCCTGCCGGCGGGTATACTCAGGCCGACGCCCATGACGCTGCAGCCCGACGACGTTCCGCGCGTGCTCGACACCGGCGGGGACGAGCCGTTCACCGCCACCTATGTCGCCGTGGTGGTCGTCGAGGCGCTCGTGCTCGCGGCGTTGTGGCTGTTCTCTCGACATTTCTCAGGGTAGACGGTTCGGACTCCGGCGGCGGCGCCTTCCCATGCATCCCTTCGACTGGATCATCATCGGCAGCTATCTCGTTTGGGTGGTGTACGACGGGCTGAAGCGGTCCCGGGACACCGACGCGGTCGAGGGGTACTTCCTCGCCGGCCGCTCGCTGCCGTGGTGGGCGGTCGGACTGTCGGTCATGGCCACCCAGATGAGTGCCATCACCCTGGTCGGCACCACCGGGCAGGGCTACACCGACGGCCTGCGGCTGGTGCAGATGTACTTCGGCCTCCCGCTGGCCATGATCATCCTGTCGGTGACGCTGGTCCCGTTCCTCTACCGAGCCCGGGTGTTCACCGCCTACGAGTACCTGGAGCGCCGGTTCGACCGGAAGACGCGAGCCCTGACCAGCCTGATTTTTCTGGTTTCGCGCGGGTTGGCGGTGGGGGTCATCGTGTCCGCGCCGGCGGTGGTGCTCTCGGTGGTGCTGGGGTGGAACCTGACCCTGACGGCCCTCGCCATCGGGGTTCCGACCACGTGCTACACGATGCTGGGCGGGGTGCAGGCGGTCGCGTGGGCCGACGTCAAGCAGATGGTCGTCATCGTGGGCGGCCTGCTGGCGGTGGTCGCGGCGCTCGTCCTGGGCCTGCCGGGCGGGGTCGGCCTCGGCGACGCGATGCACCTGGCCGGCGCAACGGGGCGGCTGACCGCCATCGACTTCACGCCGGACCTGAACGAGACCTATACGTTCTGGTCCGGTCTCCTCGGCGGGCTGTTCCTCATGCTCGGGTACTTCGGGTGCGATCAGAGTCAGGTGCAGCGTCATCTGACCGCCGATTCGGTCGACGCCGCCCGCCGCTCGCTGCTGATGAGCGCGTACTGGAAGATCCCGCTGCAGGCGCTGATTCTGCTGACCGGCGTGCTGGTGTTCGTCTTCTACCTGTTCCAGGAGCCGCCGATGCTCTTCAACGCGGTTGAGGATGCGGTCGTGCGCAGCGGCAGTCAGGCGGCGGAGTACGAGGGGCTCGAGACGGAGTTCACCGCGGCGTTCGCGGCGCGCCGTACCGCCGCCGACGAGATGCTCGCGGCCCGGCGGAATGGCGGTGCGGCGGTGATCGACGACGCCACCGCGGCGTTCGTGGCCAGCCAGCAGCGGGTCGGGGCGGTGCGGGACCGGGCGTCGGAGTTGGCGGCGGAGACCACCGGCGAGGAGTACTCCGACGTCAACTACGTGTTCCCGACCTTCATCATCACGCATCTGCCGATCGGGCTCGTGGGCCTGTTGATCGCGGCCATCTTCGCGGCGGCGATGTCGAGCGCCGCGGCCGAGCTGGCGGCGCTGTCCACCACCACCGTCATCGACTTCTACCGGCGGTACCTGAACGACGGAGCGACGGACCGCCACTATCTGCGGGTGTCGAAGCTGGCGACCGCGCTGTGGGGCATGGTGGCCACCGTCTTCGCGGTGTTCGCGGCCAACCTCGGGTCGCTGATCGAGGTCGTCAACCAAGTCGGATCCTACTTCTACGGGTCGCTCCTGGGGGTGTTCGTGCTGGCCGTGGGTTTCCGGCGGGCGACCGCCGACGGCGCCTTCCTGGGGCTGTTCGCGGGCATGGGGTCGGTGGCCGTGGTGGAGAGCGTCGCCGACGTGTCCTTCCTCTGGAACAACGTGGTCGGCACCGCCGCGGTCGTCCTCGTCGGACTCACCGTCAGCTGGCTCCGGCCGGTCGAATGATGCGCTTGCCGGCGTTGTCGGTCGGTCCCGCCCCGTGATATGTTGATATACGACCGTTCTGGTCGGCAATCCGATCGGGCCGTTTGCCGGTTGTGCCGGGCGGGGGCCGGTCGGACCGGCTGGCCGCCACGGCTCGCCGGGCCATCCGTCGATCACGTCAGGGAGCGTCATGAGCACCGCGATCCAGACCGTCGAAGAGCTTGCGAACCAGGAATACAAGTACGGATTCGTCACCGACGTCGAGACCGACTCGATCCCGGTCGGCCTCGACGAAAGGGTCGTCGCGCTGATTTCGGCCAAGAAGGACGAGCCGAAATGGCTGCTCGACTGGCGCCTGAACGCCTTCCGGGTCTGGTCGAAGATGACCGAGCCGAAGTGGCACAACGTGCACTATCCGCCGGTCGACTATCAGGCGATCAGCTACTACGCGGCGCCCCGGAAGACGCCGCAGCTCGAGAGCCTGGACGAGGTCGACCCGGAGATCCGGGCCACCTTCGACAAGCTGGGGATCTCGCTCGACGAGCAGAAGCGCCTGTCCGGCGTGGCCGTCGACGCCGTCTTCGACAGCGTGTCGGTCGCCACCACGTTCAAGGACACGCTCGCCAACCTCGGCATCATCTTCTGCTCGTTCTCCGAGGCGGTGCGCGAGCATCCCGAGCTGGTCCGCAAGTACCTGGGCAGCGTCGTGCCGCATACCGACAACTTCTTCGCCGCCCTCAATGCCGCGGTGTTCAGCGACGGGTCGTTCGCGTACATCCCCAAGGGCGTGAAGTGCCCGATGGAGCTCTCGACCTATTTCCGCATCAACGCGGCCAACACCGGCCAGTTCGAGCGGACCCTGCTCGTGGCCGACGAGGGCGCGGAGGTGAGCTACCTGGAGGGCTGCACGGCCCCGCAGCGCGACGAGAACCAGCTCCACGCGGCGGTGGTCGAGCTGGTGGCCCTCGACGACGCGACCATCAAGTACTCGACGGTGCAGAACTGGTACCCCGGCGACAAGGACGGCAAGGGCGGGATCTTCAACTTCGTGACCAAGCGGGGCAAGGCGTTCGCCAACGCCAAGGTGACCTGGACCCAGGTCGAGACCGGCTCCGCCATCACCTGGAAGTACCCGAGCTGCATCCTGCAGGGCGACAACTCCGTCGGCGAGTTCTACTCGGTGGCGGTGACCAACAACCGCCAGCAGGCGGACACCGGGACGAAGATGGTGCACCTGGGCCGGAACACCCGCAGCACCATCGTGTCGAAGGGGATCTCGGCCGGGCACGGCCAGAACACCTACCGGGGGCTCGTGCGCATCGGCAAGGGGGCGCGCGGCGCCCGCAACTTCTCGCAGTGCGATTCGCTCCTGATCGGCGACCGCTGCGGGGCGCATACCTTCCCGTATCTCGAAGTGAAGAACACGTCGTCGCAGGTGGAGCACGAGGCGTCCACGACGAAGATCGGCGAGGACCAGATCTTCTACTGCCGCCAGCGCGGACTGTCGACCGAGGACGCGGTCAACCTGATCGTCAACGGGTTCTGCAAGGAGGTCTTCCGGGAGCTGCCGATGGAGTTCGCGGTCGAGGCGCAGAAGCTCCTGGGCGTCAGCCTCGAGGGCAGCGTCGGATAGACGGGTGTCGGACAGACAGGCAGAGCCGGATAGGAAATCGATGCTCGAGATTCGCGATTTGCAGGCCAGGGCCGGTGACCGCCGGATCCTGAACGGGATCGACCTGGTGGTGAAGCCCGGCGAGGTTCACGCCATCATGGGGCCCAACGGCTCCGGCAAGAGCACCCTGGCCGGGGCGCTGGCCGGCCGTGACGGGATCGAGGTCACCGGCGGGTCGGCGACGTTCAAGGGACAGGATCTGCTGGAGCTCGAGCCCGAGGAGCGGGCGCGCGAGGGCCTCTTCCTGGCGTTTCAGTATCCGGTCGAGATTCCCGGCGTCAACAACGCCTACCTGCTGAAGGCGGCGCTGAACGAGGTGCGGAAGCATCGAGGACAGCCCGAGCTCGACGCGATGGACTTCATGACCCTGGTCCGGAAGCGCATGGCGCTGCTGGAGATGGACGACGCCTTGTTGAGCCGTCCCGTCAACGACGGGTTCTCCGGGGGCGAGAAGAAGAGGAACGAGATCTTCCAGCTCGCGGTGCTCGAGCCGTCGCTCGCCATTCTCGACGAGACCGACTCGGGGCTCGACATCGATGCGCTCAAGACCGTCGCCGGCGGGGTCAACGCCATGCGAAGCGCCGAGCGCTCCATGGTCGTGGTGACCCACTATCAGCGGCTGCTGCATCACATCGTTCCCGATTTCGTCCACGTCCTCTACAAGGGGCGGATCGTGAAGTCGGGCGGCAAGGAACTCGCGCTCGAGCTCGAGGAAAAGGGCTACGGCTGGCTCGACACCGAGCCGGCGGCGGCGACCGCGTAGCGCGACCTTGACGGTCGCGTTGGAAGTTTTCGCTGGCGCGAACTTCTACGGAGCAGGCTCCCAGACCGCACGAACCGAAACGTCCATGTCCCAGACCGCCATCAGCGCCGACAGTTACGCCGCGCAATTTGCGGCCCTGCAGCAGACGGTACCGCTTTCCGGTCCGCTCGGATCGTTGCGCGACGACGCGTTCCGCTGCTTCGACCGGCTCGGGTTCCCCAACACCCGGCTCGAGGATTGGCGGTTCACCAACATCGCCCCGATCACCGAAACCCCGTTCCAGGCGCAGGCCGCGGCCGGCGGGCTCGACCGCGGGATCCTCGACACGCTGCATCTGCCCCGGTCCGGCGGCCCCGAGCTCGTGTTCGTGAACGGACACTTTTCTCCCGAGCTGTCGGCCGCGTCCGGCCTGCCGCCGGGGGTCCGGGTGCGCAGCCTCGCGGCCGCGGTCGCGGGAGACGCCGGCGGTCTCGACGCCGCCGAGGCGGACTCCCTCGGCGCTGTCGCAGCGCACCTCGGGCGCCTGGCGCGGTTCGAGAACCACGCGTTCACGGCGCTCAATACCGCCTTCCTCAGGGACGGCGCCGTCATCGAGGTGGACGGCGGCGTCGTGTTCGAGCGTCCCATCCATCTGCTCTTCGTATCGTCGAGCGGCGCGGTTCCCGTGCTGAGTCAGCCGCGGGTGCTGCTCGTGGCCGGGGCCAGCAGCGAGGTCCGGGTCGTCGAGAGCCATGCCGGCGTCGGGGACACCCCTTATCTGAGCAACACCGTGACCGAGGTGGCGGTCGCGGACAACGCGGTCGTGGACCACTACACGGTGGTGCGGCAGGCGGATGACGCGTTTCACGTGGGCACCCTGGCCGTCCGGCTCGGGCGGGCGAGCAACTTCTCGTCCCACGCCATCACCGCGGGCGGGGCCATCGTGCGGAACGAGGCCGGCGTGGTTCTCGGCGGCGAAGGGGGCGAGTGCACGTTGAACGGGCTGTATCTGGCGAACGGCCGGCAGCTCATCGACAACCAGACCACCATCGACCACGCCATGCCCCACTGCGACAGCCACGAGCTGTACAAGGGGATTCTGGACGGGCGGAGCCGCGCCGTGTTCAACGGCAAGATCATCGTCCGGCTCGATGCCCAGAAGACCGACGCCAAGCAGTCGAACAAGGCGCTGCTGCTGTCCGAGGACGCGCAGATCACCACCAAGCCGCAGCTCGAGATCTTCGCCGACGACGTGAAGTGCACTCACGGGGCCACCGTCGGTCAGCTCGACGCGGATTCGCTTTTCTACCTCCGGTCGCGCGCCCTGTCGGAAGCGCAGGCCCGGCAGCTTCTGATTCACGCGTTCGCCGCCGATCTGCTCGGGCATATCAAGGTGGAGGCGATCCGCCGGCAGCTCGACGCGCTGCTGCTGGAACGGCTCCCGGTGATGGGAAGCGAGTGACGGCGGCCCGGGTGCGGGGACGGGGATCGGTCGGGGCCGCGGACGCCGGGGCGATCCGGGCTCGAGGATGTCGATGACCAGCGTGACCGCGTCGGAGCCTGCCGTGCTGGACGTGGCTCGAATCCGGGCGCAGTTTCCGATTCTCGCGCAGACCGTCGGCGGCAAGCCCCTGGCCTATCTCGACAACGCCGCGACCACCCAGAAGCCGCAACCGGTGCTCGACACGCTGGCCGGGTACTACGCGGCCGGGAACGCCAACATCCACCGCGGCGTGTACGCGCTCAGCCAGCGCGCAACCCAGGCCTACGAGGCCGCCCGCGGCAAGGTGGCGGCCTTTCTCAACGCGGCCGAACCGGCCGAGATCATCTTCACCCGCAACGCCACCGAGGGCATCAACCTGGTCGCGCAGACCTTCGGCCGCAGCCGCGTCGGGGCGGGCGACGAAGTGGTGGTCTCGGGCATGGAGCACCACTCGAACATCGTGCCGTGGCAGATCTTGTGCGAGGAGAAGGGGGCCCGCCTGCGGGTGGCGCCGTTCTCCGACGCGGGCGAGTTGCTGCTCGACGAGCTGGCCGCGCTGCTGGGGCCGCGGACCCGGCTCGTGTCGATCGTGCACATGTCGAACTCGCTGGGGACCGTCAATCCCGTCGAGCGGGTGGTCGAGCTGGCCCACCGACAGGGCGTCCCGGTACTCGTCGACGGGGCGCAGGCGGCATATCACATGCCGGTCGACGTGCAGGCGATCGGATGCGACTTCTACGTCGTCACCGGCCACAAGCTGTACGGCCCCACCGGCATCGGCGCCCTCTACGGCCGCCGCGCCCTGCTCGAGGCGATGCCGCCCTACCAGGGGGGCGGCGACATGATCAGCTCGGTGACCTTCGAGCGGACGACCTACAACGAGGTTCCGCACCGGTTCGAGGCGGGCACGCCGCACATCGCGGGGGCGATCGGGCTCGGGGCGGCCGTCGATTTCATCGGCGGGGTCGGCTTCGACGCCATCGTCGGGCACGAGCGGCGCCTTCTCGACTATGCGACCGAGGCGCTGTCCGGGGTGCCCGGGTTGCGTCTCATCGGGACCGCCGCCAACAAGGCGAGCATCCTGTCGTTCGTGCTGGAGGGGGTGCATGCCCACGACATCGGCACCATCGTGGACACCGAGGGGGTCGCGATTCGCACCGGCCACCACTGTACCCAGCCGGTGATGGACCGGTTCGGGGTGCCGGCCACCGCCCGCGCCTCGCTCGCCATGTACAACACGACCGGCGAGATCGATCAGCTGGTGGCGGCGTTGACCCGGGTCCGGGAGCTCTTCGGC
The DNA here is from genome assembly GCA_965206705.1 of Vicinamibacterales bacterium. Taxonomy (GTDB): domain Bacteria; phylum Acidobacteriota; class Vicinamibacteria; order Vicinamibacterales; family UBA8438; genus JAJEEA01. The sequence continues at coordinate 3,050,967 of CBDBKJ010000006.1, forward strand.
TAGGAGTCTGTGCCCTGGTGTGCTGTCTCGCAAATTCGCTGCAGAATTCCCGGGCGGTTCGGGACTGCGAAAACGCCATGGTCCTCGGCAACGTCTAGAGCGAATTGCGTTGCGTTTCTCCGGGGGATGATGGAGACGACATGTCCGATCTGCGGGATCTCTATCAGGAGGTCATCCTCGACCATAACCGCAGCCCGCGCAACTTCGGGCGGCTGGACGACGCCGACCTCGAGGCCGACGGCCACAACCCGCTCTGCGGCGACAAGCTCTCGATCACCGTCAAGCTGACCGGCGATCGGGTGACCGACCTCCGTTTCGAGGGGTCCGGCTGCGCCATCTCGAAGGCGTCGGCGTCCCTGATGACCGAGGGCGTCAAGGGCCGGACCCTCGACGACCTTCGCCGGCTCTTCGAGCGGTTCCACCGGCTGGTCACGGATCGGACGGCCCCGGTGGACGATGCCGAGCTCGGAAAGCTGGCGGTGTTCGCGGGGGTCCGCGACTACCCGGCCCGCGTCAAATGTGCGATCCTGGCGTGGCACACTCTGCGGGCCGCGGTGGACGCCCGCCACGAGGTCGTCTCGACCGAGTAGCCGCGACTGCGGCCGCCGGAGACGTTCCGCATCCTGGGAGACAGCGCCAGTGGGAATCTTCAACTTCAATGGGTCTCGGGACGACGAGTTGGCCGCGGGTGACGCGCAGACGCCGGCGCCGCCGTCGGATGCGGCGGCCGCGGCGAGCGCCCCGGAGCCTCCCCGGCCCGTTCTGCCGAGCGAACCGCCCCCCGCGGCCACCCACGACCCCATCGATCCGGATCCGCTGAGGACCCTCGAGCTCAAGCCGAAGCTGATCGAGGCGTTGTCGACCGTCTACGACCCGGAGATCCCGGTCAACATCTACGAGCTCGGGCTCATCTACGACGTCGACGTGAATGCCGACGGGCTGGTGGGCATCCGCATGACCCTGACCTCGCCGGCCTGTCCCGCCGCCCAGACCCTGCCGGGGGAGGTGAAGGCGAAGGCGAGGGCGGTGGCCGGGGTCAGCGACGCCTGGGTCGACGTCGTCTGGGAGCCGCAGTGGGACATGAACAAGATGTCCGATGCGGCCAAGCTGCAGCTCGGGCTCTTGTAGCGGCCTCATCGTCCGGGGGCGGCGGCGTGATGCTCCGGTTCCGCCCCCGCGGCAATCCCTGCCTCGCTCGATTCGGTCGTTGCCCGGTCGCCGATGGGCGAGGGAACCCGCCCTGCGCCGCCTCGCGGTTGCGCGCCCGCCGCGTTTGCGACAGAATGCCTCCCTTAACAGTTAGTCGTGCTGCGGCAGGCGTATTCGACCTCGTTGCGCCGGAAGTCCCTTGCGGGTCCGTACGCCTCGACTCGGCCGTTCGTGGTTTCGGTTCGTGGACGAAAGGAGTGCGGATTCATGAAGAGGTGGCTGCACCGTCTGATCGTATCGTGCGTCCTGTTCGTCTTCGTCGGCTGCGGGGCGGCAACGCCCGAGCTGCAGCTTCTCGAAGATGCGGCCGAGGCGATGGGGAGCCTCCGCGCCGTGAGTGAGACGACCGGGGTGGTTATCGAGGGGTCGGGCCGAACGTATCGTCTCGGCCAGAACGCGACTCCGCGAGCGGATCTTCCGTACTACGAGATCGAGAACTATCGCCTGCAGCTCGATTTCGCCAACCAGCGGTGGCAGTTGCGCCAGGATCGCACCACGACGTTCCTCACCGGGAATCCGCTCTTCGGGGTGCGCCAGACCTACGGCCTCGACGGCGACGTCGCCTACGACGAGCAGGGCGACGCGACGGTCCGGGCGTCGGACCGGGTGGCGGCCGAGCGCTGGGTCGAGATGTATCACAACCCCCTCGGCATCATCCTGCTCGGGCTCGACGAGACCTCGACGGCGAGCAATCTGCGGGAGGAGGACGGGCAGCAGGTCGTCGACATCGTGGCCGCCAACGGGACCCAGCTCACCCTGTACGTCGACGGGACCACCCTGCACCCCAGCCGGGTGGTGTCCGCCCGGTATCATCCCGTCCTGGGTGACGTCAGCTACGAGACCGTCTTCGAGGACTACGCCGAAGCCGGCGGGCTGGGCGGGTTCCAGGCGCGGCTGACGCTGCCGCGCAGCTATACCATCAATCTCGGCGAGGACACGATCGCCGAGTATCGGGTGAGCAGCGATACCCAGGCCCAGATCGGAGACCTGTCGGCGCCCGACGCCGAGCCTGCGTCGACCGAGGTCGTGGTCGAGTCGGAGGAGGTGGCCGACGGAGTCTGGCATCTGACCGGCGGCTCGCATCACAGTGCGCTGATCGAGTTCGACGACTTCCTCGCTCTCGTCGAGGCGCCCCAGAGCGAAGCGCGCACCCTGGCCGTGATCGAGCACGCCCGCGGGCTGCAGCCGGAGAAAACGTTGCAGTACGTGGTCAATACCCATCACCACTTCGACCACTCCGCCGGCATTCGCGCCGCCGTCTCCGAGGGGCTGACGGTGATTACCCATGACCTCAACCGGGCGTTCTTCGAGGACATGGTGGCCCGGCAACACACGATCGAGCCGGACGCCCTGGCCCGGAACCCGCAGCCGCTCACCCTCGAGGCGGTGGAAGACGACGATGTCTACGAGCTGAGCAGCGGGCGCCGCACCCTGCAGATCTCCCGCATCGTGGGCGATCGGCACTGCGACGGGATCCTGATGGCGTATCTGACGCGGGAGCGGATTCTGATCGAGGTCGACGCCTTCTCGCCGGGCGCGGCGGCGGCGCCGTTCGCGGCCACCCTGCTCGAGAACATCGAGGAGCGGAATCTGCGCATCAACAGCATCGTGCCGCTGCATGGCCCGGGCACCGCCACCCTCGACGACCTCGAGGGCGCCATACAACGGGCGGGACTCTAGGAGTCTGTGCCGTAGAAACGGTGCAGACTCGGTTGGGCGGCAATCGGAGGCCGCGGCGCGACCCTGCGGTCGCATTCGGCGACGATTTCCGGGCTGGCGGCCCGTGGTGAAACCCCGCGTTGCACCGCTCGCATGCAGCGGGGCTTCTTGCCGCGGGCGGTGGAGGCAGCGCGAAGAGTCGAACGTCCGGAGCCGTGAGCCGGCCGCGAGGCCGCCCGGCTCCGCCCGCACCACTTCGCCAGTCTGCGGTTGCGCCGGTTCCCGGCTTTCTGCCGCCGGGGGCGGCGCGGCCCGGTCTCGTCACCCCAAACGCGTCGCCTCGTCCTTCGCTTGCAGACGTCCATGCCCATACAGGATCGCGTTCGTGTCTTCGCCCCCGCCACCCTGTCGAATCTCGGACCCGGCTTCGACGTGCTCGGGCTGGCCATCGAGCAGCCGGGCGACTACGTGGACGCGGAGTGGTCCGACCGGCCGGGGGTCGAGATTGCCGGCATGCGGGGGAACGCCGATCGGCTGACGACCGATCCGACCCGGAACGTCGTCGGCATCGCCGCGGCGGCGGCGTTGCGCCTGCTCGACGCCCGCGCGCCCGGGGAACGGCCGCCCGGCGTCAGGCTCTGGCTGGACAAGCGCATGCCGCTCGCGAGCGGGCTCGGAAGCTCGGCCGCCAGCAGCGTCGCGGGGGCCCTCGCGGTGAGCGAGCTGCTCGGGGGGGCGCTCGATCGGAGCCAGCTCATCGACTGCGCTCTCGAAGGGGAGCGCGCGGTGTCGGGCGGGGTCCACGCCGACAACGTCGCGCCCTGCGTGACCGGGGGATTCGTTCTGATTCGAAGCTATGCCCCGATGGAGCTGTTGTCGCTGCCGGTGCCCGAGACGCTGCGCGTCGCCGTCGTGCACCCCCACACCGCGGTATCGACGGCCGAGGCGCGGCGCCTGGTGGCCGAGCGCCGCTTCGAGATCGCGGATGCGGTCGCCAACCTCGGCCAGCTGGGGGCGATGATCACGGCCCTGCATCGAGCCGACCTCGAGCTGCTCGGGCGGTCTATCAGCGATGCCCTCGTCGAGCCCGTCCGCGCGCCGCTCGTGCCGGGGTTCGCCGAGGTCAAGCGGGCGGCCCTGGAGGCGGGGGCGCTCGGATGCTCGTTGTCCGGGTCCGGCCCGTCGGTGTTCGCGTTCGCCGCGTCCGACGATCAGGCCCGGACGCTGGCCGCCCGCATGTCCGAACGATTCCGCGAGGCGGCCGGTCTCGAGTGCGACAGCCATGCCGGCGGCGTGAACCTGCGCGGCGCCCGTCGGGTGGACGCCGGCGCGTGAGCGCGCAGCGGAGGACGCCAGCCGTGGGTGCGGTCACGCTTCTTCAATCCGCGAGCGCGCCGGCCCGCCTGGCCGCCGCGCACCGTTTTCTGGAGAGTCTGCCGCCCGCCTCCGAGGCGCTGATCGTCGGCGCCGCCCGGGATGCCGTGGACGACTTTGCGCGAGAGGGTGCGGCCCGCCGCGGCGCCACGTTCGGTCTCCACCGCTTCAGTCTGCGCCGGCTCGCGACCCGGATCGCGGCGCCGCGTCTGGCCGGCCGCCGGTTGGCCCCCGCCACCCGGCTCGGGGCCGAGGCGGTCGCCGCCCGCGCCGCTTTCGAGGAAGCCCGGCGGGGTGCGCTCGGCTATCTCGCGCCGATCGCCGAACTGCGCAGCTTCGGACGGACCCTGGCGTCGACCCTGGAGGACCTGCGCCTCGGCGGTGTCGCAGCCGAGGACCTGTCGGCCCGCGGCGCGGTCGGGGCCGACCTCGACGTGCTGTCGCGGCAGTACGCGCGGCAGCTCGATCAGGCCCGTCTCGTCGACATCTCCGACCTGTTTCGACTCGCGACGGCGGCGGTGACGGCCCGCGACCCGGTCGACGTGCCGCTCGACGTGCCGGTGGTGCTGCTGGACGTGCCGGTTCACGACCGGGCCGCCTGCGGCTTCGTCGCGGCCATCGCGGGGCGGTCCCCGCGGGTTCTGGCGACGGTTCCGCAGGGAGACGATCGGACGTGGGCGGCGCTCTGCCGCCTGCCGCATTCGGCGGTGTCGCGGCCGGACGATCCAGCCGACCCGGACACCCCGCTGGCCAGGGTTCGCACCCGCCTCTTCGAGCCGATAGCGCCGCCGGATCCCGAAACCACCGAGCCCGAAGGCGACGACGTCTCGCTCTTTTCGGCCCCGGGAGAGGCCCGCGAGTGCGTGGAGATCGCCCGGCTCGTGCAACGCGAGGCCGCCGCCGGCGTGCCGTTGGACCGGATGGCGGTGCTGCTCCGGGCCCCGCAGGTCTACAGCGCATTGCTCGAGACCGCCCTGCGGCGGGCCGGCGTCGAGGCGTGGTTCGTCCGCGGCACCCGCGCGCCGGATCCGGCGGGCCGGGCGTTCCTCGCCCTGCTGGCGTGTGCGGCCGAGCACCTGTCCGCGCGCCGGTTCTCGGAGTATCTCTCGCTGGGGCAGGTGCCGCCACCCGATGCGGAAGGCGCGCCGCCGGCCGGCCGCGCGCGTTGGGTGCCTCCCGCCGAAGCCGACCAGGTGCTGCCGGCGCCCGCCCTGCCGGTGCAGGGATCGCTGTTCGACGTCGCCGACCTCGATCCGGACCACGACGACGCGGACCTCGGGGGCCTGCCCGACGCCGACGACCGGCCGGTCGTCGAGGGGGCGTTGCGCGCTCCCTGGCACTGGGACCGGCTGCTGGTCGAGTCGGCGGTCATCGGCGGCCACGACCGGTGGGTCCGCCGGCTGACGGGGCTCGAGCAGGAGCTCCGCCTGCGCCTCGACGAGTGCGCCGGCGACGATCCACGGTCGTCGCAGGTCCGGCGGTTCGAACGCGATCTGGTCAATCTCCGTCATCTGCGCCGGTTCGCCCTGCCGGTGATCGAGCGGCTCGGCGCGTTTCCGCCGGAGGCGCACTGGGAAGACTGGCTCGACCGGCTCGAGGCCCTGGCGCCGATGGTCCTGCGCCGGCCGGACCGGGTGCTGGCGACCCTCGGCGAGCTGCGTCCCATGGCGGATGTCGGTCCCGTCCCCCTGACCGAGGTGCAGGACGTGCTGGCGGAGCGGCTCACCGAGCTGCAGGCGGAGCCGCCCGCCAGGCGCTACGGCCGGGTCTTCGTGGGAGGTCCGGAGCATGTGCGGGGCCGCGTCTTCGACGTGGTATTCGTGCCGGGGCTGGCCGAGCGCATGTTCCCGCAGAAGCCGCGGCAGGATCCCATCCTCCTCGACGCAGTCCGCCGGCGGCTCAATGCCCCGGACGCGGCGCCGGCCGCGCCTCTCGGCCTGCCGGTGCTCGATGATCGCGCGGCCGGGGAGCGGTTGCTGCTGAGGCTCGCCGTCGGCGCCGCCGCCCGCCGGCTCCATCTGTCGTACTCCCGCCTCGAGCTCGGCGAGTCGCGCCCGCGGGTGCCGTCCTTCTATGCCCTCGACCTGGAGCGCGCCCGCACCGGCCGGGTGCCGGACTTCGCGATCACCGAACGCGAGGCGTTCGAGCGGGTGCAGTCGCGGCTGGCGTGGCCGGCGCCCTCGGATGCCGACCTCGCGATCGACGATACCGAGCACGATCTCGCGGTCCTGGGGCCGCTGCTGCGGCAGCAGGCGGCCCCGACCGGCCGCGGACGGTATCTCCTGGCGTTGGAGCCGGCCCTGCGCCGGTCGCTGCTCGCCCGCTGGGCGCGCTGGAGGCCGGCCTGGAGCCGATACGACGGCATCCATCGGCCGGAGGACGCGGGAGCGCGGGCCGCCCTCGACGCGCAGCGGCTGACGGCGCGGCCCTACTCGGTGACGGCGCTGCAGCGGTTCGCCGCCTGTCCGTACCAGTTTCTGCTGTCGGCCGTCTATCGCCTGCAGCCGCGCGAGGACATCGCGTCGCTGGAACGGCTCGACCCCCTCACGCGCGGGCGGATGTTCCACGAGGTGCAGGCCGAGCTGGTGCGTCTGCTCGAAGCCCGCAAGCGGTTGCCGGTCACCCGGGAGCGTCTCACCGAGGCCTGGACCCTGCTCGACGAGACCCTCGACGGGCTCGCCGCCCGGTACTACGAAGACCTGGCGCCGGCCATCGATCGGGTGTGGACCGACGAGATCGAGAAGCTGCGGCTCGATCTGAAGGGCTGGCTGCAGCAGGTGGCGGACGAGGATGGCGAGTGGGTGCCGATTCGGGCCGAGCTCGGGTTCGGGTTCCCGCCGGGTCGGGGACGCGACGCCCGGAGCTCGTGCGACCCGGTGCTCCTCGAGGGTACCTGGAAGCTGCACGGCGTCGTCGATCTCGTCGAGGCCCGGGCCCGGCCGACGGCGGCCGGCGAGCTGCGGGTGACCGACCACAAGACCGGGCGCAACCGTACCGCCGAGCGGATGGTGGTCGGGCACGGCGAGGTGTTGCAGCCGGTGTTGTACGGGCTGGCGATCGAGCAGGTGCTCGGGCGACCGGTCAACGAGTCGCGGCTCTTCTACTCCACGCTGGCGGGCGGTTACGACACCCGGTCGGTCCCGCTCGACGAGACCGCGCGCCGGTACGGGATCGAGGTGCTCTCGATCGTCGATCGGGCCATCGAGACCGGAGTGATCCTGCCCGCGCCGCGCCGCGCCGCCTGCAAGTGGTGCGACTACCGCGTGGTGTGCGGACCTTGGGAGGAAACGCGGGTGCGGCGCAAGGACGACACGAAGCTGGTGGATCTGGAGGCGTTGCGGAGATTGCCCTGAGGCGCTTTCGCGACAGGCATTTCGCGCCAGCGAAATTTCCAACGCGACCGTGAGGGGGCTTTCGCGACAGGCATTTCGCGCCAGCGAAATTTCCAACGCGACCGTGAGGGGGCTTTCGCGACAGGCATTTCGCGCCAGCGAAATTTCCAACGCGACCGTGAGGGGGCTTTCGCGACAGGCATTTCGCGCCAGCGAAATTTCCAACGCGACCGTGAGGGGGCTTTCGCGACAGGCATTTCGCGCCAGCGAATTTCCAACGCGACCGTGAGGTCGCGCAGCCTGCGAATCATGACGGAACCCGAACTGGTCGATGCGGGGGCGCGAGAGCGCATCCGGTCCTCGCTCGACGAGAGTCTCCTCGTCGAAGCGGCGGCCGGCACCGGGAAGACGTCGGAGCTGGTGACCCGGATCGTCAACGTGCTGGCGGCCGGCGCCGCCCGGGTCGGCGAGATTCTGGCGGTCACGTTCACGGAAAAGGCCGCCGGCGAGCTGAAGCTGCGTCTCCGGGAGGGGCTCGAGCATGCGCGTCACGCCCCGCCGGGCGCCGCCCCCGCAGGGGGCGCTGCCGCCCGCGCGCAGAACGTCGAGCACGCGATCGCCCATCTGGAAGAGGCCCAGGTCAGCACCATCCACGGGTTCTGCGCCGACCTGCTGCGCGAGCGGCCGGTCGAGGCCGGGGTCGATCCCCGGTTCGAGGTGCTGGCGGACCCGGCGCCGGTCTTCGGACAGGCCTTCGACGCCTGGCTCCAGCAGACCCTGGCCGACCCGCCGGAGGGGTTGCGGCGCGCGCTGAGCCGCCGTTCCGCGGGCGGCTTCGGCGAGCCGGGGGCGAAGGAGCGGCCCACCGAGCGGCTGCTCACCGCGGCGAGGAGCCTCGCCGAGTGGCGCGACTTCCAGACGCCGTGGCGCCGCGAACGGTTCGATCGGCCCGCGATTATCGATCGGATCGTCGCCCATCTGATCGACTTCGCCGAGCTGGCGGAACGGGTGACGAACCGCCGCGACCGCCTGTACCTGGACGTGGGGCCGGCCCTGCTGCTGGCGCGCGGGATCCGCAAGCAGGACGAGCTGCGCTCCGCCCGCGACTACGACAGCATCGAGGCGGAGCTGGTCGACCTGGCCGGGAAACGCGGCTTCACCAACCCCCGGAAGGGATCGGGGACCCGGTACGGCGGGGACGTCGTCCGCAAGACCGTTCTCGAGCAGCACGGCCGGATCGTGAACGTGCTGAAGGACTTCCGGCGGGTCGCCGACGCGGACCTGGCCGCCCTCCTGCGGGACGAGCTGCAGGCGCCGATCACCGCCTTCGGAGAGCTGAAGCGGGGCGCCGGCCGGCTCGATTTCGTCGACCTCCTCATCGAGGCGCGCAACCTCGTGCGCGATTGCGACGCGGTTCGCGCCGACTTCCAGCGCCGGTTCGCCCGGATCTTCGTCGACGAGTTTCAGGACACCGACCCCCTGCAGGCCGAGATCCTCCTGCTGCTGGCGGCCGACGATCCGGCCGAGCGGAACTGGCGCCGGGTCCGGCCGGCGGCCGGGAAGCTGTTCATCGTCGGCGATCCGAAGCAGTCGATCTACCGGTTTCGGCGGGCCGACGTCGGCGTGTACTGGGACGTGAAGCAGCAACTGGAGGCGGCCGGGGTGCCGGCCCTGGCCCTGACCACCAGCTTTCGCGCGGTGCCCGGCATCCAGCGTCTGGTGAACCGGGCCTTCGCGCCGCTGATGTCGCCCCCCTCGCCCCCGGCCGGGGGCGAGGGCCCGCACCAGGCCGACTACGTGCCGTTGTCTCCGCACCGGGACGACCCCGACCGCCGGCCCGGCGTCGTCGTGCTGCCGGTCCCGCGTCCCTACGGCCGGTGGCGCGTCGCCGCCAACGCCATCGAACGCTCGCTGCCCGACGCGGTGGGCGCGTTCATCCGGTGGCTCGTCGCCGAGAGCGGCTGGCGGGTGACGGAACGGCGGTCGCCCGGGGAGGAGCCGGCCGGCGACGGCTCGGGAGCGGCGGCCGGGGTGCCGGTGGCGGCGCGGCACGTATGCGTCCTGTTCCGGCGCTTCGAGAGCTTCGGCGCCGACATGACCCGCGCCTATGTCGAGGCCCTGGAGGCGCGCGACCTGCCGCATCTGCTCGTGGGCGGCCGGACGTTCCACGACCGGGAAGAGGTGACGACGATACGCGCGGCCCTCGCCGCGGTGGAGCACCCGGACGACGAGCTCTCCGTGTTCGCCACCCTTCGGGGGTCGCTGTTCGCCATCGAAGACGCCGCCCTGCTCGAGTACCACCAGCGGTTCGGCCGGCTGCACCCCTTTCGCATTCCCGCCGAGTTGGCGGCCGGCCCCGGCGGCGACACCGGCCGGGGGGAGCGGCTCGGTCCGATCGCGGGGGCGTTGCAGGTGCTGCGCGAAGCCCACCGGCAGCGGAACGTCGTGCCGGTCGCGGAGACCGTCGGCCGGTTGCTCGAAGCGACCCGCGCCCACGCCGGGTTCGTCATGCGGCCGGGCGGCGAGCAGGCCCTCGCCAACGTGCTGCTGATCGCCGAGCTGGCGCGTCGGTACGAGTCGGGCGGCGGGCTCTCGTTCCGCGGCTTCGTAGAGCAGCTCGAAGACGAGGCGCTGGCCCGGCAGGCCGGGGAGGCGTCCATTCTGGAGGAGGGGAGCGACGGCGTCCGGATCATGACCGTGCATCGGGCCAAGGGGCTCGAGTTTCCCGTGGTGGTCCTCGCCGATCCGACCTGCAGGCTCCACCGCAGGACGGCGGGGCGCTTCATCGATACCGCGCGCGGGCTGTGCGCGCTGCGTCTCGCCGGTTGGCCCCCTCTCGATCTTCTCGATCACGAGGACGTCGAGGTGGAGCGGGATCGGCAGGAAGGCATCCGGCTCGCCTACGTCGCCGCGACCCGGGCCCGAGATCTGCTGGTGGTGCCGGCGGTGGGGGACGGACCGTACGAGGGGGGATGGCTCGAGCCGCTCCACCCCGCGATCTATCCGCCGGCGGCCGAGCGCCGCGATCCGGCGCCGGCGCCGGCCTGCCCGCGGTTCGGCCGCGACAGCGTGCTGGAGCGGCTGGACGGCGACCCGGCCGGACCGGACACCGTCGCCCCCGGGTTCTACCGGTTCGACGAGGAAGTTCCCGGCCCCGCCGGCGTGGTGTCGTTTCCCGCCCCCGGCCCGGCGCCGCCTCCCTCGCCGAGGCCGGCTCCGGCGCCGAGGGACGCCGCCGGCGGGGGAACGGCGGCGCCGGGATACGGGGTCGTGTGGTGGGACCCCGGCTGCCTGGAGCTCGACGTCGAGGCGCGCTTCGGCATCCGGCAGGCGGAGCTGCTGTCGAAGAACGTACCGCGGGAGGTCGTCGACGAGGATCTCGCCCGGTACCGCACCTGGCGCTCGCGGCGCGACCGGACGATGGAGGAGGCGGCGGCTCCGAGCGTGCAGGTGGTCACCGTCACCGAGCTGGCGCACCGTCAGATCGCGGAGCTCGTGCCGGTGTCGATGGCCGAGCCCGAGCTGCTCGAGCTCGACCGCGGCGGGGGCCGGCCGGCCGGCCCCCGCTTCGGGTCGCTGGTGCACGCGGTGCTCGCGGCGGTGCCGCTGGACGCCGGCCCGGACGAGATCGAGCAGGTCGCCCGGCTGCATGGCCGCCTGCTCGGGGCGGCCGACGTCGAGGTCGAAGCGGCGGCGGGCGTGGCGGCGGCGGGGCTCGCCCACCCGCTCTTCGATCGCGTGCGGCGCGCGGCGGCGGCCGGCGAATGCCGGCGCGAGGCGCCGGTGACGATGCGCGACGGCGACGGCGTGCTGGTCGAAGGCGTCGTCGACCTCGCCTTCCGCGACGGCGACGCCTGGGTCGTGGTGGACTTCAAGACCGACCGCGAGCTGGATGCCGCCCTCGACGTTTATCGCCGCCAAGTACAACTGTACGCCGACATGGTGGCCCGGGCGACCGGCAGTCCGGCGCGCGGCGTGCTGATGCGGGTGTGAGTGCGCGCCTCGCGCCGGCCGCCCGGCGCGCCGGATCGGGGTCGACGGGCCTGTCGGCCCGGGGCGAAAGTCCCCCGCTGCATTCGAGCGGCGATGCATCCCGCCTGAACGGCGTCCAATAGGCGCGCTCCTCATGCCTTGTCAGGCGGGCCCCTCGCCGCTCTCGGTGCAACCCGGGGTTCCACCTCGGGCCGCCATACCGGCATATAATTCGGGCGTTGCCGCGATTCGGGAGTCCGCGCCGCAGAAACCGCGGCGGCTCCCCCGAGGGCTGGCGCGGGCGGGAAGCGAAGCCGCGAGAACTACCGACTGGAGCCGCACGTGGGCAGGAAACGACGCACGAAGCACGGACCGGCCCGGGAGCGCGCTCCCGAGCCCGCCGCCGGACCGCGGTCAACGCGGGTCTGGGTCGTCGCGGCGCTGGTGCTGCTGCTCGGCGGCGGCAGCGCCCTATTGTGGCGCTCGCCCTCGGCGTCGCAGGCGTCTCCCGGCGAACCTGCCCCGGCGACGGCGGTACCAGCCTCCGCTCCGGAACCGGACGTCCGCCCGCGGCGCGTCGAGGTGCTGCGGGAGCTCTCGCACGAGCGGGACGCCTATACGCAGGGGCTCGTGTGGTGGAACGGCGTGCTCTTCGAGAGCACCGGCCGGGAAGGCGAATCCACCCTGCGCCGCCTCGACCCCCGGACGGGGCGGGTGGAGCAGCGCATCGACATCCCCGCGCAGTACTTCGGCGAGGGGCTGAGCCTCGTCGACCGGCGGCTGATCATGCTGACGTGGCGGGCGCAGCGCGCGTTCAGCTACGACCGCGACTCTTTCGAGCTGCTCGACAGCTATCGCTATCAGGGCGAAGGCTGGGGCCTCTGCCACGACGGCGACCGGCTGATCATGAGCGACGGCTCGGACCGGCTGACCTTCCGCGACCCCGTCACCTTCGCGCCGATCGGCGAGCAGCGGGTCCGGTTGCGGGGACAGCCGCTCCACGAGCTGAACGAGCTCGAGTGCGTCGACGGGGCGGTGTACGCGAACGTCTGGCAGACCGACTTCATCGTCCGCATCGATCCCGCGAGCGGCCGCGTCACCGACTACATCGATGCGGCGGGGCTGCTGCGGGGCGCCGACCGCCTCGGGGCCGAGGTGCTCAACGGCATCGCCTACGACCCCGAGGCCGACACCTTCTACATCACCGGCAAGTGGTGGCCGAAGATGTTCGAGGTGAAGTTCGTCGAGGACGGGTAGAGCCGGCCGGACGGGAGCCGGTGGTGAAACCCCGCGTAGCACCGAATGCAGCGGGGCCTCGCCACGGGCTCTTGGGATGATTCCGGCTGTGCTATGCTGCCCAACGAGTTGTGAAACCTCTGTAACGTCCGCAGCGGCTTCCATCGTCGACCCGCTGCGCAGGTCGCAACGATCCACTTTCCTGGAGCAGTCGAGTGCGGCTATACGTATTCGCGCGCGCCGGAGTGATGGCGGCCACGCTGGTCGGCGCCGGGTGGGCCACCCTGTGGGCGACCGAGCACCTCTCGGCGCCGGTCAGCCCCGAGCCGGCCCGCCTCGCCGCGGGTCCGCCGGCCGCCCAGCGGCAGCCGATCTTCCGCCGCAGTGACATCCGGCCGTCCCTCGGGAACCCCAGCGCCGACGCCCGCGAGTTCTTCTTCACCCGGGCCGTTTACAACAGCGGCTACCGCTGGAGCTCCTGGGCCACCGACTATCCCAAGGCGGATCGGCAGTTCCTGATCATCCTCGAGCGGCTGATCGACCTCGACGCCTACGAGTCGGAGAACGCGGTCCGGCTCGACGATCCCAACATCCGCAAGTTCCCCTTCCTGTACGCCCTCGAGGTCGGGGACATGTACATGAGCGAGGCGGAGGCCCAGGGGCTCCGCGACTACCTGCTCGCGGGCGGGTTCCTCATGATCGACGACTTCTGGGGGACCTGGGAATGGGCGAACTTCGAGTCGGAGATCCGGCGCGTGCTGCCGGAGAATCCGATCGTGGACATTCCCCTCAGCCATCCCATCTTCAACACGGTCTACAACATCGAGGAGATCGTGCAGGTTCCCTCGATCGGCAACGCGCAGGGCGGTCGGACGTGGGAGCGGGACGGGTACGAGCCGCAGGTGAAGGGAATCTTCGATGAAGACGGCCGGTTGATGGTCATGATCAACTGGAACACCGATATCGGCGACGCCTGGGAGTGGGCCGAGAGCCCGTACTATCCGTTGCGGTACTCGACCTACGCCATCGAGATCACCATCAACATCATCGTCTACGCGATGAGTCATTAGATGTTCGAGTTCCTGTTCAAGTATCGGCCCCTGGCGTTCGAGGAAGGCCTGTTCGCCTTCCGCCCGACGGCGTCGACCTACGTGGCGACGATCCTGGTCCTGATTGCGGCGGTGATCACGCTGCGCACCTACCGGCAGGTCCGGGCCCACAGCCGGCCCGTCGATCGCGGCATCCTCACCGGGATCCGGCTGGCCATCCTCGCGCTGCTGGTGATCTGCCTGTGGCGGCCGGTGCTGGTGCTGTCCCAGGTCGAGCCGCAGCAGAACTTCCTCGGCGTCCTCATCGACGACTCGCGCAGCATGCAGATCGCGGACGTCGAGGGCGAGTCGCGCGCCGACGTGATTCGCCGGCAGCTCGGCGACGAGAGCCCGCTGCTGGGCGCCCTCGCGGATCGGTTCGCGTTGCGGCTCTTCGGTTTTTCGTCGCGCACCGACCGTATCGACTCGGTCGGCGAGCTGGCGCACGACGGAACCCGGACCGACGTGGGTCAGGCGCTGACCCGCGCTTGGGAAGAGCTCTCCGGCGTGCCGCTGTCCGGTCTCGTCCTCGTCACCGACGGCGCCGACAACGCCGACGGGGCTCTCGAAGAGACGTTGCTGCCGTTGCAGGCGGCGGGGGTGCCGGTGTTCACGGTCGGGCTCGGGCGCGACGAATATGCCCGGGACATCCAGCTCAGCCGCGTCGATACGCCGCGATCCGTCCTGAGGGGCGCGGCGCTGGTGGTCGACGTCGTCGTGGCGCAGACCGGATACCGGGGCGAGCGGGTCAGCCTGGTGGTCGAGGACGAGGGACGGATCGTGGCCGACGAGACGGTCACGCTGCCGGCCGACGGGGAGCCCGCCACCGTGCGCGTCCGCTTCACCGCGGCCGACGCCGGCCCGCGCCTCTTCAGCTTCCGCATCGCGCCGCAGCCGGACGAGATGGTGACGCAGAACAACGAGCGCAACGTGCTGATCGTGGTGGAGGACACCCGCGAGAAGGTGCTCTACTTCGAGGGCGAGCCGCGCTGGGAGGTGAAGTTCCTGCGCCGCGCCGTCGCCGACGACGACAACCTGCAGCTCGCGGTGCTGCAGCGCACGGCCGAGAACAAGTTCATGCGGATGGGCGTCGAGGACGCCGAGGACCTGGTCGGCGGCTTTCCCCGCACCCGCGCCGAGCTGTTCCAGTATCGGGCCCTCATCCTGGGGGGCATCGAGGCCAACCACTTCACGCCCGACCAGCTGCGGATGATCGCGGACTTCGTGGGCGAGCGCGGCGGGGGGCTGCTGATGCTCGGCAGCCGCCGTTCTTTCGCCGAGGGAGGCTATGCCGGCACCCCGGTGGCGGACGTCCTCCCGGTGGTGATCGAGCCGGAGCCGCCGGAGGAGAGCCGCTTCTTCGTCGAGACCGAGGTCCGGCCGACCCGGGCGGGAGCGAGCCATCCGGCGACGCAGATCGCCGAGACCGAGCAGGCGTCGAGCGCCCGCTGGCTCGAGTTGCCGCCGCTCACCCTGGTCAACGCCATTCGGGAGGTCAAGCCGGGGGCGACCACCCTGCTGACGAGCGGGGACGAATCGCTCGTGGTGCTGGCGTTCCAGCGCTACGGCGCCGGCAAGGCGCTCGCGTTTCCGGTGCAGGACTCGTGGATGTGGCAGATGCACGTCGACATCGACGTCGAGGACCAGACCCACGAGACCCTGTGGCGGCGCCTGCTCCGGTGGATGGTCGACGGCGTGCCCGATCAGGTGGTGGCGGACGTGCCGGCCGAGCGGGTGGAGCTCGACGAGGCGCTGTCGCTGGGGGCCGAGGTCGACGACGCCAACTACGAAGAGGTCAACACCAGCCAGGTGTCGGCCTGGATCACCGATCCGGACGACGAGCTCTTCGAGGTGCCGATGGACTGGACCGCCGACCGCGACGGCGAGTACCAGGCCAGCCTGACCCCCCGCAAGGAAGGCCTCTACGAGGTGCGGGTGGAAGCCACGCAGGACGGCGAGCTCCTGGGCAGCGATACCACCTACTTGCGGGTGTCCCCGAGCGACGCCGAGTACTACGACTCGACGCGGCGCACCGCGTTTCTCGAGCGGATCGCCGACGAGACCGGAGGACGCTTCTATACCGCCGATTCGATCGACGGGCTGGCCGACGACGTGCAGACGGTGGGCGGCGGCGTCACCGTCATCGAAGAGCGCGACCTGTGGGACATGCCCGCGTTGCTCTTGCTGTTCCTGGTGCTCGTCGTCGGGGAATGGGGCTACCGGCGGGCGCGGGGGCTGGCATGACCCGGCGGCTTCACTGCGTTCGGCAGGCCCTGCCGGCCGCCCTGGCCCTGCTGGCCCTGGCGGGTCCGGCGGCCGCGCAGCAGACCCACATTCTCGTCGTCACCGGCCTCAGCGGGGATCCCGCCTATGCCGAGCAGTTTCACGCGTGGGCGGCGACGCTGATCGATGCGGCGGTGGAGCGGTACGAGCTGCCCGCCGACAACGTTACGTGGCTGGCCGAGAGGGCCGACGTCGACCCGGACCGCATGGACGGGCGGTCGACGAGCGAGAACGTGGAGGCGGCGGTGGCGGCCATCGCGGATCGCGCCGAGCCGAACGATCACGTCCTGATGCTGCTGATCGGACACGGCAGCTACCAGAACGGCGAGTCGCGGTTCAATCTGCCGCGGCGTGACCTGACCGCCGAAGACTACGATCTGCTGCTCGAGCGCCTGCA
Source organism: Vicinamibacterales bacterium (assembly GCA_965206705.1). GTDB lineage: Bacteria > Acidobacteriota > Vicinamibacteria > Vicinamibacterales > UBA8438 > JAJEEA01. Next base: position 3,067,517 of record CBDBKJ010000006.1, read on the forward strand.
GGCGCAACGGGTCTCGTTCGTCAACACCGCCACCTCGAGCGGCGGCTTCATCGACGCGCTCTCCGGCGCGGGGCGGACGGTGGTCACCGCGACCCGTAGCGGCGGGCAGTGGAACGAGACCGTTTTCGGGGGCTATTTCGTCGCCGCGTTCGCCGACGGATCGGAAGAGTCGGACCAGAACCGGGATGGCCGCGTCTCCGTGCTCGAGGCGTTCGAGTACGCCGTCGCCCAGGTCAGCCGGGTCTACGAATCGGACGGACGGCTTCAGACCGAGCACGCGCTGCTCGACGACAACGGAGACCGGGAAGGCACTCGCGAGCCCGACCCGGTGAGTTCGGACGGGGCGCTGGCCCGGACCCTGTTCATCAGCGCCGGCGAGGGCGCGGGCATCCCCGGATGGCCGGAAGACCCGGCGTTGCGGGCCCTCTACCAGGAGCGGCTTGAGATCCAGGAGCAGATCGAGGCGCTGCAGGCGACCCGGGGCGGTACCGACGAGGCGATCTATCAGGCGGAGCTGGAGAAGCTGCTGGTGGCGATCGCCCTGAAGGGCCGAGAGATCCGGGAAGCGGAGGCGGCGGCCGGGGAGCCGCGCTAGGTCGGGTGATGCGCACGAGGGCGGGACGGTCGTGGCTGGCGCTGGTCGTGCTGATGACCGGCATGGCGGTCGAGGCGGGAGATGATCCGCCCCCGGTGTCCGGTCCGGCGTCTTTCGACGGGCGTTTCGTGTTCGCCCGGATCCGCTATGCCGACGGCTATGTCGGCGGCGGGTTCGCCTTCCGCCAGGATCTGCCCTGGGCCCACGACTATCCGCGGGCCGAAGCCAACCTGATGCGCATCCTGGGGGAGATCACGTTCCTCGATCCCTATCTGGGAGCGGACGGCGGGACGATCCTGAAGCTCGACGATCCGAACCTGTTCAAGTACCCGTTCGCATACATGTCCGAGCCTGGTTACTGGAGCATCTCCGACGACGAAGCGCGCGGGCTGCGGAACTACCTGCTCAAGGGCGGCTTCCTGATCTTCGACGACTTCCGGGGCGATTGGCACTGGGAAAACCTGGAGACGCAGATGCGGCGGGTGGTGCCGGAGCTGCGGTGGCTGCCCCTCGACGCCACCCACCCGGTGTACCACTCGTTCTTCGACATCGATTCGCTCGTGTACGAGCAGGCCTACCCCGGGTACGATCCGATCTTCTTCGGCTTGTTCGAGGACAACGACGCGGACGGGCGGCTGCTGGCGGTGGCCAACCACAACAACGACATCGGCGAGTACTGGGAGTACTCGATGACCGGCTGGTTGCCGATCGACCTGTCGAACGAGGCGTTCAAGCTCGGTGTGAACTACATCATGTACGCGTTGACCCACTGATCGCCGTGCGGCCGCAGGTCCTCGCCGGCTCGCACTGCGCGGCGGCGGACGGTCGGAGACAGCAGAACGAGACCCCTGCGATGGCCCGCCGCGGCCGAGGAGAATCTCCGCTGTGAACGAATTCGCCGATCAACCGACCGACCTCGAGAGTCCCGACGACATCGCGCTGGCCGACCGCATGAAGGCGGGACGCGAGCAGATCCTGACCGAGATCCGCAAGAAGATCATCGGCCAGCAGCAGGTCTTGAACGAGACCCTGCTGACGTTGTTCGTCGGCGGCAACAGCCTCATCATCGGTGTGCCGGGGCTGGCCAAGACCCTGCTCATCCAGACGATGGCGCAGGTTCTCGACCTGAAGTTCGCGCGTATCCAGTTCACCCCGGACCTGATGCCGTCCGACATCACCGGCACCGACATCATCCAGGAGGACGCCGAGACCGGCGGGCGCAAGATGGTGTTCGCACCCGGGCCGGTGTTCACGAACGTGCTCCTCGCCGACGAGATCAACCGGACTCCGCCGAAGACCCAGTCGGCCCTGCTCGAGGCGATGCAGGAGCACCGGGTCACCGTGCAGGGCCGGACCTATACCCTGGATGAGCCGTTCTTCGTCTTCGCCACCCAGAATCCGATCGAGCTCGAGGGGACCTATCCGCTGCCCGAGGCCCAGCTCGACCGGTTCATGTTCCACATCATCATCGAGCATCCGCCGGAGGAGGAGGAGATCGAGGTGGTCCGCACCACCACCGGGCTCGCCGAGCCGGAGTACAAGCACGCGGTCACCGGCGCCGACCTCGTGGAGTTCCAGCGGCTGGTCCGGAAGGTGCCGGTGTCCGAGCCGGTGATGCGCTACGCGTTGGGCCTGGCCCGGACGAGCCGGCTGAAGGGGGACGGCGCTCCCGAGTTCAGCAAGTGGATCGCCTATGGCGCGAGCGTGCGCGCCGCGCAGTATCTGACGCTCGGCGGCAAGGCCCGCGCCCTGACGGAAGGCCGCTATCACGTCAGCTTCGAGGACATCCGCGCCCTCGCCCATCCGGTGATGCGGCACCGCGTGCTCCTCAACTTCCACGCCGAGTCGGAAGGCATCACCACCGATCAGATCGTCGATCAGCTGATCGAGGTGGTCCCCGTCCCCGTCTCGCAGATGTAGCCATGACGACCGCCGCTCCCGCCACGTCGCCCGGTGCACGGTTCATCGATCCCAAGGTGCTGGCCCGCGTCGGCAGCCTCGAGCTGGCGGCGCGGTTCGTGGTCGAGGGGTTCATCAACGGCCTGCACAAGGCGCCCTACCTGGGGGTGTCCATCGACTTCGCGGAGCACCGCGGCTATATGCCGGGAGACGACATCCGGCGGGTCGACTGGCGGCTGTGGGCCCGGACCGACCGGTTCTACGTCAAGCAGTTCGAGGCCGACACCAACACCAACTTCTCGGTGCTCTTCGACGTCTCGAAGTCGATGAGCTTCGGCAGCCGCGGCCTCACCAAGCTCGACTACGGCCGCTTCCTCGCCGCCTGTCTCAGCTATCTCAGCACGAAGCAGCGGGACCGGGTGGGCATCGTGACGTTCGACGACGACATCGTCGAGCGCGTGCCGCCGTCCGCCAAGCACTTCGAGGTCGCCCTTCACACCCTCGACCGGATGGTCGCGGGCCGGCCGGGGGCGCTGGGGCCGCCGCTCTACAAGGCGACGGAGTTCTTCAAGCGGCGCAGCATCCTCGCCATCATCTCCGACTTCTACGAGGAGCCGGACAAGGTGCTCGAGGCGGTCAAGCCGTTGCGCTTCGCGGGCAACGACGTGATCCTGTTCCACATCCTCGACCCCGCGGAGGTCGACTTTCCCTACGACGATTCGACCAGCTTCCAGGATCTCGAGACCGGCCGGAAGGTGCCGGTGGTGCCGGACAAGCTGCGGGATCAGTATCGCCAGATCGTGCTGGAACACATCGAGGCGATCACGCAGCTCTGCAGCCAGAACCGGATCGACTACCACTTCATGAACACGAAGGTCCCGCTCGACCACGCGCTGTTCCGGTACCTGGCGATGCGGCACAAGCTCACCAAGGTGCGCTGATGGCTTTTCTCACTCCTCTGCTCCTCGCCGCCCTCGCCGCCCTCGGGGCGCCGGTGCTGCTGCACATGATCCAGCGCCAGCGGACCGAGGTCGTCGAGTTCCCTTCGCTGATGTTCGTGCGCAAGATTCCGTTCCATTCGCTGCGCCGGCAGCGCATCCGGCACTGGCTGCTGCTGCTGCTGCGGTGCGCGGCCCTCGCCCTGCTCATCGCGGCGTTCGCGCGGCCGTTTCTCCGGTCGACGGCCCTCGCGGTGGCCGGGGGCGGGCGCGAGGTGGTCGTCCTCCTCGATCGGTCCTGGAGCATGGCTTACGGCGATCGGTGGGACCGCGCCCGCGCCGCCGCCCGCGGGGTGGTGCAGGACCTGGGGCCGGAGGATCGGGCCACCGTCGTGCGGTTCGACAGCGGTGCGGAGGCCGGGACGCGCTCCACGAACGACCGCGCCAGCCTGCTTGCCGCCATCGACGGGGCCGGCGTCGGCGCGGGCACGACCCGCTTCGGCCCGCCGCTGCAGCTCGCCCAGGGCATTCTGGAGGACTCCGACCTGCCGCGGCTCGAGGTCGTGCTCGTCAGCGACTTTCAGCGGACGGGGATCGACAGCGCCGCGAACACGCTGCTGCCCCCCGGCACCGTGCTGACCCCGGTGGCGGTGGCGACCGAGGAGGAGACCGGGAACGTCAGCGTGGTCGGGGTGTCGGTGCAGCGGGACATCTTCGCCGGCGCGGAACGCGCCACGGTGACGGCGAGGCTCGCCAACCGCGGCTCCGAGCCGGTCGAGCGGATGCGGGTGGCCCTGGAGCTGAACGACTACGAGCTCGAGGCGTTGCCGACGGCGGTCGAGGCGGCAAGCGTGGCCAGCGTCACCTTCGCCCCGTTCACCCTCGACGACACCGCCATGCCGGTCTCGGTGCGCGCCCAGACCGACGCCCTGCCGCATGACGACGTCTTACACTTCCTCGTCTCGCCGGGAGACGTCGTGTCGGTGCTCGTCGTCGGCAGTCCCGGTGCGCCTGACGCGAGCCTCTATCTGGAGCAGGCGCTGGCCATCGGGTCGAGTCCGGCCTTCACGCCGGTGGTGCGGTCCGTGGACGAGTTGACGGTCGAGGACGTCGAGGCGGCGTCGGTGGTGGTGCTCAACGACGTGGGGCTCCCGTCGGGCGAGCTCGGGACCGCGATCACGCAGTTCGTCGAGGACGGCGGCGGGCTCTGGATCGTGCTCGGCGAGCAGGTGCGGTGGCCGGGCGGCGAGCTCGAGGTGCTGCCGGGCACGCTCGGCGAGCCGGCCGACCGCGACGGCCGCGGCGGCGTGCTGGGGTTCGTCGACTACAGCCATCCGGTGTTCGAGCTGTTCGGCACCCCCCGTAGCGGCGACCTCACCACCCCCCGGTTCTTCCGCTATCGACCGCTCGACGTGCAGACGGACGCGGCGGTGCTGGCGCGCTACGACAACGGAGACGTCGCTCTCGCCGAGCGCCGGCTCGGGGCCGGCCGGGTGCTGGTGTGGACGTCGACCCTCGACAGCTTCTGGAACGACGTCGCGCTCAAGCCCATCTACCTGCCGCTCGTCCACAAGACCGTCGAGTACCTTGCCACCTACCGCCCGCCGACGTCGTATCTGACGGCGGGGCAGGTGCTCGACCTCGCCCAGTATCCGGGCGCGGACGGCCTCGATCTGGTCGACGGCAACCTCGTGGTGCGGGATCCGACCGACGACCGCGTGCTGGTGGGGTCCGGGGGGCGTGACGGCCGGTCGGGCTTCATCGATCTCGTCGAGCCGGGCTTCTACGAGATCCGCGACGTCGACGCGGCGGACACCTCGGTCGTCCGGGTGGCCGTCAACGTCGATCTGGCCGAGTCGAACCTCGCCCTCGCCGACCCGCAGGAGCTGGTGGCCGCGGTCACCGGCCGCGCCGGCGGCGACCGGACGGTGGCCGGTCAGCGCGAGCTGCGGCCGGAAGACCTGGAGCGCCGGCAGACGATGTGGTGGTACCTCCTGATCGGCGCCCTCGGATTCCTCGCCGGCGAGACCGTCATGTCGAACCGCCTGTCGCGCACGCAGCTCGATCCTGACGCGTAAGCCGCACGCCGCCGTCCCGATTCGGCCCTGGCGGTGAAGATCGGGTCAGATCCACTGCCGGCGATCCTGAATCCGCTCGGCCGGCAAGCGCATCCAGTTCAGCGTGAACGACTTCGAGCACGCTCGGCGCCAGGGCGGCGCTCGTGCAACGGTGACGACATGTGTTATCGTCTGTGCCGTGGATATGCACATGAGAATGCACCTGGAGATTGACGACGCGATCGTCACCGAGATCGACGAGCTTGCCGGTCCTCGGGGCCGGAGCGCGTTCGTGCGCGAGGCGGTACGAGACGCCGTCGACCGACGCCGCCGTGCGTACCGGATTCGCCAGTCGGCCGGTGTGGTTCGGGACGGCGGACACGAGTGGGACGCGGATCCTGCCGCCTGGGTGCAGAGTCAGCGGGCCGGCGATCCGAAGCGGGTCGGATGACGCGGTGCTCGTGCTCCTCGATACGACGGTTCTGATCGACTACCTCCGCGGGCGGCCCGCCGTCGCTCGGGTCAACGCGTTGCTCGATCACGGCGACCCGCTGTGCACGACTCCCATCAACGTGGAGGAAGTGGTCCGGGGGTTGCGGTCGGCGGAGCTCCCGGCCGTGGACGATCTCTTCGATGGCCTGCGGGTCGTGCCGATCGGGCTGGCGGACGGGCGTCGCGCCGGTGAATGGCGCCGGCGGTTCGCGGCGCGGGGGACGACGCTCTCGCAGTCCGACTGTCTGATCGCGGCGGCCGCCTGTTCGACGGCGGCGGTGCTCGCCACCGGCAATCCGCGGCACTTCCCGATGACGGAGATCAGGGTCGAGCACTGGCCGGTCGGGGAGTGAGCGGAGGCGCCGCGAGCGGTCGCCGAAACCGCCGTTGAGGCGCCCGGCAGCAGCCTCCCGAAGACCAGGGCTTTTTGGGACGGGCTGCCTTCGGCGTGAGCACGCGCATCGACATTCCGAGCACGCCGGAAGGAAGGAATTCGCGGCGGGAGGCCGCCGAGATCGCCGGTTCGCCAGCGCGACATAAGATTGAAGATCCGAACGGCGTTTGGGATAAGATGGGCAACCAGTCCATCCGTAGAGGAGAGGGCAACATGCTCAGCAGCTGGTGGTCATCGGGCGGCCCGGACGATCTGGTCGGCGTCATCCGGCGCGTACGGAACCGGTGGCGCGTGCGTATCGCCCTGCGCGGTCTCGCGATCGTGCTGGCGGCCGGTCTCGCCGCATTCCTCGTTTCGTCGTACGGCCTCGAGTTCTTCAGATTCTCGTCGGGGTCGGTCATCGCGTTCCGCGCCCTGACGTGGCTGACGCTGGCCGGACTGGCGTTCTGGTACCTGATTCTGCCGTTGGCCCGGTCGGTGTCGGACGAGAGGGTCGCGCTCTACCTCGAGGAGCACGAGCCTTCGCTCGACGCCAGCGTGCTGAGCGCGCTGGAGGAAACCAAGCGGGGAGCCCGGACCGAGAGCCCCGATTATTCTCCGGCCCTCGTCGAGCGGCTCGTGCGCTCGGCGGTGGAACGATGCCAGGATCTCGATCTGGGATCGGCGGTCGAGCGCGAGAAGATCCGCCGGTCGTCGAGCTACCTGGCGGCCGCTTCAGCCGCAGCCCTCCTCGTCTTCATCCTCGGACCGTCCTATCTGCAGCACGGCGCGGCGGCGCTGATGGCTCCCGCCGGGAGCCTCGACGAGGCCAGCCCCTACAGCGTCGTCGTCGAGCCGGGTGACGTCACGATTGCGCGCGGGGCAGACCTGACGGTGACGGCCCAGCTCTTCGGGTTCGAGACGAACGACGTCAACCTGTTCATGCGGAGCGCCCCCGAGGCGCCCTGGGAGCCCGTTCCGCTGATTCCGCAGGACATCCTCGACGGGCAACCGCCGCCGCTCGGCGGGTTCGAGACGGTCCTGTTCGACATCCGCGAGGAGACGGACTACTACATCGATGCGGCCGGCGTGCGTTCGGAAACGTTCACCGTCGACGTCATCGACCTGCCGTACGTCGATCACCTGGAGCTCGAGTACCACTTCCCTGTCTATACCGGCCTCGAGCCGCGCCTGATCCAGGACGGCGGGGACATCGCGGTCCTGCGGGGCACCGAAGTGCGCATGCGGGTGTTCCCCACCATGGGCACCCCGGCCGGCCGGCTGGTGTTCGACGAGACCACCGCCGCCGACCTGAGCCTCCGCGAGGACGGGGTCCTGACGGCCAGCTTCCCGATCGCGGAGGACGGCTTCTACCAGGTCGAGCTCGAAGGGCCGAGCGGCGAGCTGGTGGAAGCGTCGCCGCGGTACACCATCGACGTGCTCACCGATCAGGCGCCTGCGGTCATGTTCGTCAAGCCGGGGCGCGATACGACCGCCAACGCCATCGAAGAGGTGTTTCTGGAGGCCCGCGCCGACGACGACTTCGGGGTCCGGTCGCTCAGCCTGACCTACTCCGTCAACGGCGGACCGGAAGAAACGGTGGAGCTGTTCGACTCGGAAGAGGGCGGACTGCGGGAGATCTCGGCCGGACACACCCTGTTCCTCGAAGAGTTCGAGCTCGAGCCGGGCGACTTTGTCTCGTACTACGGCAGCGCCGGCGACAACCAGGGGGACACCGCCCGGGTCGTCAAGAGCGATCTGTACTTCGTCCAGATCCGCGCGTTCCGGCGCGACTTCCGCGCGGCCCAGTCGCAGGGCGGCGGTGGGGGCGGCGGCGGTGGGGGCGGCGGCGACGCCCGCGCCCTGTCCGAGGCGCAGCGGCAGGTGATCTCGGCGACCTTCAACGTCATCCGCGACCGCGACACCTTCGACGACGAGGAGTTCCGCGAGAACCTGGTCTTCCTGACGCTGGCCCAGGGACGGCTGCGCGAGCAGGTGGAGACCCTGGTGCGGCGGATGAACAGCCGCGTCATGCCGGCCGACCCGGCGTTCCGCTCGATTCTCGCGGTTCTGCCGCGGGCCGCGGAAGAGATGCGGGCGGCCGAGGGTGCGCTTCAGGAGCAGGATGTCGACGCGGCGCTGCCCGCCGAGCAGCGCGCCCTGCAGCAGTTGCAGCGGGCCGAGGAGGCCTACGACGAGGTCCGCGTCCAGCAGGGCGGCGGTGGCGGCGGTGGCGGCGGTGGCGGCCAGAACGCGGCCGAGGACTTGGCCGATCTGTTCGAGCTCGAGCTGGACAAGCTGCAGAACCAGTACGAGACGGTGCAGCGCGGAGAGCAGCAGGCCAACGACAACGAGGTCGATGCCCTGATGGAGCGCCTTCGGGAGCTGGCGCGCCGGCAGGAGCAGGAAGCAGAGCGGCAGCGGCGTCGGGCGCGGGGCGGACAGACCGCGCGTTCCGGCGGCGGCGCGTCGCAACGGGTGCTCGCCGACGAGGCGGAAGAGGCGGCCCGGCGGCTCGAGCGGCTGGCCCGCGAGCAGCAGTCGCCCCAGATGATGCGGGCGGCCCGGGATCTGCAGGAGGCGGCCGACGCGATGCGTCAGGCGGCCGCGAACGCCGACAACGAGGGCTTCACGGAGGCTGCGGCGGCCCTCGACCGCCTGCGCGAGGTCCAGCGCCAGCTGCAGGGGCAGCAGAGCGAGCGGCTGTCCCGGGACATCGAGGACTTCCAGCGGCGGGCGGCCGAGCTGTCGGCGGAAGAGGCGGACGTCGCCGATCAGGTGACCGGCCTCGGCGACCTCGCCGATCAGGAGCGGGTCGAGCGCATCGGCCGTCTGACCGAACGCAAGAACGAGATGGAATCGCAGGTGGCCGACCTCGAGCGCGACATCGATTCCACCTCGGCCGAGTTCCGCCGCGAGGAGCGCGGGGCATCCACGGAGCTGCAGGAGGCCGCGAACGGCATTCGCGAGAGCAAGCTCAAGGAGAAGATCCGCTACTCGCGCGGTCTCATCCGCGCCCGGTCACCCGACTACGCCCGGCAGTTCGAGGCCGAGATCGGCAACGACATCGGCGATCTCGAGCAGCAGCTCGCCGAGGCGGTCGAGGCGGTCGGCAGCAACGAGGGGACCGGGCTCGAGCAGGCCCTCGACCGCACCCGCGACCTGATGCGGGGGCTGGAGTCGCTCGAACAGCGCATACGGCAGGGTCGAGAGCGCGCCGCGAACGGCGAGCCACAGGAAGGCCAGCCGGGTCAGGAAGGCCAGCCGGGTCAGGAAGGCCAGCCAGGTCAGGAGGGTCAGCCGGGTCAGGAAGGTCAGCCGGGACAGGCGGGTCAGCAGGGCCAGGGGCAGAACGCGCAATCGGGCGGCGCCCAGTCGGGAGGCCAGGTCGCGGACGGCGCCGGCGGCAACCGCTTCGGGAGCCCGTTCGGCTGGGGCGGCCCCGGCGACGCGCGGCCCGGCGACTGGGAGTTCGACCCCCGGGACGTGCGGCAGTGGCAGCGCGAGTTCCGCGAGCGCGGGGCCGACGCGCAGGAGCTGCAGCGGATGCTGCGGGCCGAGAACTTCGGGGACGTGGGCGACCTCGCCGAGATCATCCAGGCGATGCGCGATCTCGACGACCCGCGGGTCTATCAGAGCGCAGAGGCGATCGCGAGCATGCAGTCGCTCGTCATCGAGGAGCTGAAGCGGTTCGAGTACCGGCTGCGCCGCGAGGTCGATGGCGACCGCGAGGACTTGTTCCTGGCGAGCGGCGACGAGGTCCCGGACGGGTTCCGCGATCTGATCGAGGAGTACTTCAGGGCGCTGGCCGAGGAGTAGCTCTGCGGTGAGGCGGATTGTTGCGTCCGTCGTCGCGGCGGTGCTGCTCGGCGGGTCGACCGTCGCGGTTGCGCAGTGGGGCTGGAGGCGCATGCCCCCGCGCTATCCGTCCGCCGAGCCGACCCACCGGCTGTTCACGTTCGCGCGCGGGCTCTATCAGAGCACCCACCGCGAACGGGGAGGCCAGGGCTGGCATACGGACTATCCCGACGCCGACATCAACTTCACGATCCGGCTCTCGGAGCTGACCCATGCGCCGGTGGGGGTCGACCGGCGGGACGAGCCGGACCACATCGTGGTCCGGCTGACCGACCCCGAGCTGTTCGACTATCCGTTCCTGTTCATGTCGGACGTCGGCACCCTCTGGCTCGACGCCGGGGAGGCGGAGGGCCTCGGCGCCTACCTGCGAAAGGGCGGCTTCCTGTGGGTCGACGACTTCTGGGGGCCGTACGCCTGGGAGCAGTGGGCGGCCGAGATCGGCAAGGTTCTGCCGCCCGGTCAGTTCCCGATCGTCGACATCCCCATCTCCGATCCGATTCACCACGGGATGTTCGACATCGACGAAGTGCCGCAGGTGCCGTCGATTCAGCACTTCCGGCGGGTCGGGGGAATGACTACCTCGGAGCGCGGATCGCAGAGTGCCGAGGTGCACGTTCGGGGCATCTACGACGATCACGGCCGGCTCATGGTGCTGATGACCCACAACACCGACATCGCCGACGGCTGGGAGCGGGAAGGGGAGGACTACGAGTTCTTCTACCGCTTCTCGGTCACGTCGTACGCCGTCGGCATCAACTTCCTCCTGCACGCGATGACGCATTGACGGCCCGGCCGCGCGGCACCGTCCCGCCGCCGGCGCTCGCGGGAGCGCGACCCCCTTCTTGACGGTGACGAGATTCCGTGACCATTACACAACCGCGTCTGGAGACAGTCGAGCAGGACTCGGATCGCACGGCTGACGCCGTGGTGATCTGGCTGCACGGCCTCGGTGCCGACGGGCACGACTTCGCCTCGCTGCCGCCGCAGCTGGGCATGCCGTCCGGCCTGGCGATCCGCTACGTCTTTCCCCACGCCCCGGAGATGCCGGTCACGCTGAACATGGGCATGCGCATGCGGGCCTGGTACGACATCGTCAGCCTCGATGCGCGCGGGCAGGACGAGGCCGGCATCCGGCGGTCCGCCGCGGCCATCGACGCGCTGGTCGCCGGCGAGATCGAGCGCGGCGTCCCGGCAGATCGCATCGTGCTGGCCGGCTTCTCGCAGGGGGCGGCGATGGCCCTCTTCACGGGGCTGCGGTATCCCGAACGCCTGGGCGGCATCGTCGCGCTGTCGGGTTATCTGCCGCTGACGGCCGCGCTCGCGGACGAGGCGGCGCCCGCGAACCGGCAGCTCGAGGTCTTTCAGGCGCATGGGCGGCACGACGAAGTCGTCCCCTACGCCCTGGGGCACGGCAGCGCCGAGGGGTTGCGCGCGGCCGGGTATCGGGTCGACTGGCGCGAGTACGCGATGGCGCACCAGGTGTGCCTCGAAGAGGTGCAGGAGATCGGGCGCTGGCTCACCGGCCGGCTGCAGGGGGAAGAGGGAAGCTGATGGCGCGCACGAAGGACCGCCATCGCCGCGGCGCGGGCGCCGGGATGTCCGCCGCCGTCGCCGCGATACTCTGGGTGCAGGCCGTGCAGGGGCAGGGAGGCCACGTGGCGCCGCCGGAAACCGAACGGGAAGACGTGGTCGAGGCGCTGCATGGGGTCGAGGTCCCGGATCCGTATCGCTGGCTCGAAGACCAGACCGCGCTGGCGACCCGGGCCTGGATCGCCGAGCAGAACGCCTATGCCGACTCGCTGCTCGAGCCCCTGCCGGGGCGCGGCGCGTTGAGACGACTCGCGGCGCGGGTGCTGGAGGTCGATGCCATCGGGCTGCCGAACGAGCGCGCGGGGCGCTACTTCTACAGCCGCCGGCGGGCCGACCAGGACCTGTCGGTGCTGTACGTACGCGACGGTCTCGACGGCGCCGAGCGGGTGCTCATCGACCCGCATCCCATGAGCCCCGACCACACCACCAGCGTCGGCTACCTCGACGTGTCGCAGGATGGCCGCCTCGCGGTCTACTCGGTGCGGGAGGGCGGCGTCGACGAGGTGTCGATTCGGCTGCGGGACGTCGACACCGGCGAGGACCTCGACGACGTGCTGCCGCCCGGCCGGCACGGACAGGTGAACCTGACCCCGGACGGCGCCGGCTTCTACTACGAGCGGTACGGCGACGTGACCCCGCGGGTCATGTTCCACGCGATCGGCAGCGACCCGGGCGAGGACGTCCAGCTCTTCGGCGAAGGCTACCAGCGGTACCAGATTCCCGTATCCCTGCTGTCCGACGACGGCCGGTGGCTGCTCGTGCACGTGATCGAGGGGTCGTCCGGCCCCACCGCGATCCATCTGAAGGACCTCGCCTCCGACGCGCCGTTCCGGACCGTCATCGAGGACGGCGTCACCGAGTCCTGGGCCGAGTTCGCGGGCGACCGTATCGTGATCACGACGAATCTGGATGCGCCGAACAAGCGGGTGGTGGTGGCCGATCCGGCGAACCCCGGGGTGGCGCACTGGCGCGAGATCGTTCCCGAGCGCCCGGACGTCGTCATCGAGGACGCCCGCGGGCTGGGGGGGCGGCTGGCGGTATCGTACATGCAGAACGTGCAGCCGCGGGTCGCGATCCACGAGCTGTCGGGGGCGCACGTGCGCGACATGGCGTTCGACACCCTCGGCTCGGTGGGCGGCGGGGCGGGGCGCTGGGGCAGCGACGAGGCGTTCTTCACCTTCCAGTCCTATCACCGGCCGAACACCATCTACCGGTACGACCTCGCCACCGGCGATCGGACGGTGTGGGCGCAGGTGGAGGTGCCCGTCGACACCGGCGCCTACGAGGTCACGCAGTCGTGGTTCACGTCGAAGGACGGCACCCGGGTGCCGATGTTCATCACCCACCGCGCGGGCGTGGCCCTCGACGGCGCCAACCCGACCCTGCTCGCCGGCTACGGCGGGTTCAACATCAGCCTGACGCCGGCGTTCTCGTCGCTGGCCGCGGTGTGGCTCGAGAGCGGCGGGGTGTTCGCCGAGGCGAACCTGCGGGGGGGCGGCGAGTTCGGCGAGGCGTGGCATCGCGACGGGATGCTCGAACGCAAGCAGCACGTGTTCGACGATTTCATCGCGGCGGCCGAGCATCTGATCGCCGAGGGCTACACCAGTCCGGAGCATCTCGCGATTCGCGGGGGCAGCAACGGGGGGCTGCTGGTGGGGGCGGTGTCGAACCAGCGGCCCGAGCTGTTCGGGGCCGTCGTCTGCACCTATTCCCTCCTGGACATGGTGCGGTATCACCAGTTTCTCGTGGCGAGCTTCTGGGTGCCCGAGTACGGGTCGAGCGCCGACCCCGAACAGTTCGCCTACCTGCATGGCTATTCGCCGTACCACAACGTCGACGGGGCCGCGGCGTATCCGGCCACCCTCTACATCACCGGCGACGGCGACACCCGGGTCGCGCCGCTGCACGCGCGGAAGATGACGGCGCTGATGCAGGCGACGCACGGGGCGGCCACCCCGATGCTGTTGCGGTACCACACCGAGGCCGGGCACTCCGGGGGGCAGCCGGTGTCGCAGCGGATCGATGAGATGGTGGACACCGTGAGCTTCCTGCTGTGGCAGGTGGGACGGGCGCGGGAATGACCGCCCCGGAATCCGGGAGCCCCTGGCAGAACCCCGCGTCGCATCGAATGCAGCGGGGCCGTTTGAGATGGGCTCCCAAGACTGCAGACCCGGACGTGTCGCGGGTCGGGAGGACGACCGTGCGCAGGTTGGTAGCCGTGGGTGGAGTGCTCGCATGCATCGGGTGCGGGGGCGCGTCGGACGATTCGGGGACGGGCGCCGCCGGCGTCGCGGCCGGCATCGGCGCCGAGACGCTGATGGCCGGGATCGAGCGGCTCGCGTCGGACGAGTTCGCGGGGCGGTCGCCGGGGTCGGCGGGGGAGACCCTCACCGTCGACTACCTGACGGAGCAGTTCGCGGCCCTGGGGCTCGAGCCCGGCAACCCCGACGGCACGTGGGTGCAGGACGTCCCGCTCGTCGGCATCACGCCCCTGCCGGGTGACGGACTTGCCGTCGCCGGGGGCGGCGAGACCCGGGTTCTGGAGCCCGGCGCCGACTACGTCGCGGCGACGAAGCACGTCGTCGACGCGGTCAGCGTGTCGGACGCCGAGTTCGTCTTCGCCGGCTACGGGGCGCGGGCGCCCGAGTACGACTGGGACGACTTCGGGGACACCGACGTCAGCGGCAAGATCCTGCTCTTTCTCGTCAACGACCCGCCGCTCGACGACGCCTTCGGCGGGCCCGCCATGACCTACTACGGCCGGTGGACCTACAAGCACGAGATCGCGGCCGAGCTTGGTGCGGCCGGTTCGCTCGTCATCCACGAGACCGGCCCCGCCGGCTATCCGTGGGAGGTGGTCGGCAGCACCCCCTACGCGGAATCGTTCGATCTCATCGCGGCCGACGACAACCTGAGCCGCGCGACGTTCGAGGGGTGGGTGCAGCGCGCCACCGCCGAGATGCTCTTCGAGCGGGCCGGGCTCGACTTCGAGGCGGCGAAGCAGCAGGCCGCCGACCGCGCCTTCCAGCCGATCCCCCTCGGCGTGACCGGGAGCCTCGAGATCCGGAACGAGCTGCGCACCATCGATTCGCAGAACGTCGCGGCGCGGCTGCCGGGGACGGAAGCCCCCGACGAGGTGGTGATGTACGTCGCGCACTGGGACCACCTGGGCCGGGACGAGAGCCTCGACGGCGACCAGATCTACAACGGCGCCGCCGACAACGCCACCGGTACCGCCGGGTTGATCGAGATCGCCCGAGCCTTCACGGCCGGGGAGCCGCCGCGCCGCTCTGTGCTGTTTCTCGCCGTCACGGCCGAGGAGCAGGGCCTGCTCGGTTCCCGCTACTACGGCGAGGAGCCGTTGTATCCGGCCGCCGACACCGTCGCCGCCCTGAACATGGACGTGCTCAACCAGTGGGGGCGCACGCGGGACATGACCATCGTCGGGATGGGGCAGTCCGAGCTCGACGACGTCGCGGGGGAGATGGCGGCCCGGCTCGGCCGCGTGCTGAACCCCGATCCCGAGCCGGAAAAGGGGTTCTACTACCGCTCGGACCACTTCTCGTTCGCGCGGGTCGGCATTCCCGCGTTCTACGCCGACCCAGGGGTCGACTATCTGGACAAGCCGGCCGGCTACGGCATCGAGAAACGGAACGAGTACACCGCCAACGACTACCACGCCGTGTCCGACGAGGTGAAGCCGGATTGGGACCTGTCCGGCGCCCTCGAGGACCTGACGTTCATGTATCACATGGGGGCGCGGCTCGCCGCCACCGACGAGTGGCCGGGCTGGAGCGCCACGAGCGAGTTCCGGGCAATTCGCGAGCAGCAGCGTCCGGCGGAGTAGCCGGCGCCGGTTGGTCGGCCGCGGGCCGCCACCCGGCCGCGGGCCGCCACCCGGCCGCGGGCCGCCACCCGGCCGCGGGCCGCCACCCGGCCCGGATTCGATTCGGCGGCCATTCCGGAGCGGACATGGAGTAGACTACGGTACCGTTTGTGCGTTCGGCGAGCGATGTGCGGCCGTTGCGTTTCGCGGACTCGGGGGGCTTGGAAACCGATGTCGAGAACCTGGGCAGCATGCATCGTCGGGCTCGGCGTTGCGGTGGCCGGCGCCGGTCACCTGCACGGGTACGCCGTCCCGCCGACGAACGCGCGTCCGGCGCCCGCCGCCGCGGCGCTGCCGGCGCAACCTCCCGGCCCGCTCGGCTCTCCAGGGGCCGCCGGCTCATCCGAGGCGGGGTCGGCCCACGCGGTCCTCGACCGCTACTGCGTCACTTGTCACAACGCGCGGCTGCAGACGGCCGGGCTTGCGCTCGACACGATGGACCCCGCCCGGGTGGGCGACCACCCCGTGGCGTGGGAGAAGGTCGTGCGGAAGCTGCGAACGGGGGCGATGCCCCCGGCGGGCCGGCCGCGGCCTGACCCCGCCGCCTACGCCGCCCTCGCCTCGACGCTCGAGACGGCCCTCGACCGCGTCGCTGCCTCCGCCCCGAACCCCGGCCGCACCACCGTTCATCGCCTCAACCGGCGGGAGTACACCAACGCGGTCCGCGACCTGCTCGCGCTCGAGGTCGACGGGGCGGCGCTGCTGCCGGCCGACAACGCGGATCTCGGCTTCGACAACATGGCCGACATCCTCTCGGTGTCGCCGGCCCTGCTCGACCGCTACATCTTCGCGGCGCGGAAGATCAGCCGGCTGGCCGTCGGCGACCCCGCCATCGAGCCGACGACCGAGACCTACGTGCTGCCCTCGATGCGGTTTCAGGACCGCCGCATGAGCGAGGACCTGCCGTTCGGGTCTCGCGGGGGCATCGCGATTCGCCACAACTTCCCCCTCGACGGCGAGTACGACGTCCGGATCCGGCTGCGGCGCCAGCTCTACGACTACGTGCGCGGCCTCCAGAACCGGCAGCAGCTAGAGGTGCGCCTGGACGGGCAGCTCGTGACGACCTTCACGATCGGCGGCGCGCCGGGGATCCCGCCTCCGCGCACGTTCGCGGGCGCTGTGCTCGGCGACCGCGCGTGGGAGGAGTACGCGCTGCACGCCGACGACCACCTCGAGGTCCGGATCGCGGCCCGGGCGGGGCCGCGGGTGCTCGGCGTCTCGTTCGTGCAGGGACGATCCGAGCGCGACGGCGTCCTGCAGCCGCGGGCGACCGGCAAGGTCCTCGCCGTCGCCGAGCGCTGGAGTTCGACGTCGGAGGCGCCCGAGGCGGCGGTCGATCAGGTCGGCATCGCCGGTCCGTTCGATGCGACCGGTCCCGGGGAGACGCCGAGCCGGGAGCGGATCTTCGTCTGCCGGCCCGAGACCCGGGCCGACGAAGAGCCGTGCGCGCGGGAGATCCTCTCGACCCTCGCGCGCCGGGCCTGGCGCCGGCCGGTCACGGGCCGAGACCTCGACACCCTGCTGGGCTTCTACGAGGCGGGGTACGGCGCCGGCGGTTTCGAGACCGGCATTCAGCGGAGCCTCGAGAGCATCCTCGTAGACCCCGAGTTCCTGTTCCGCATCGAGCGAGAGCCGGCCGGCGCGCCGGCGGGAACCATCCACGCCATCAGCGATCTGGAGCTCGCCTCGCGCCTCTCGTTCTTCCTGTGGAGCAGCATTCCGGACGACGAGCTCCTCGACGCGGCCGCCCGCGGCGGGCTGCGCGATCCGGACGTCCTGGACGGGCAGGTGCGGCGCATGCTGGCCGATGCCCGCGCGCACGCCCTGGTAGACGGGTTCACCCTGCAATGGCTCGCCCTGCGCACGCTGCCGAGCGTGGTCCCCACGCCCGAGCTGTATCCAGAGTGGGACGACAACCTGCGGGAGTCGTTCCGGCGCGAGACCGAGCTGTTCGTCGAGAGCCACATCCGCGACAACAACAGCGTTCTGGACCTCGTGCGGGCCGACCACACGTTCGTCAACGAGCGGCTCGCCCGGCACTACGGGATACCGAACGTCTACGGGAGCCGGTTCCGGCGGGTGGAGTTCACCGACGGCGTGCGCGGCGGCCTCCTCGGCCACGGGAGCATCCTGACCGTGACCTCGTATCCCACCCGGACCTCGCCGGTGCTCCGCGGGCACTGGCTGCTCGAGCACCTGCTCGGCGCGCCGCCGCCGCCCCCGCCCCCCGACGTGCCGGACCTGCCGGACCGCGGGGAGAGCGGCCGTCCCGCGTCGGTGCGCGAGCGGCTCGAGCAGCATCGGGAGAACCCCGTCTGCGCGGCGTGTCACGCCCCGATGGACCCGTTGGGCTTTGCCCTCGAGCATTTCGATGCGATCGGCAAGTGGCGCGCTACCGGCGAAGGGGGCGACCCCATCGACGCGTCGGGCGTCTTTCCCGACGGGACCGAGTTCGAGGGGCTGGCCGGGCTCAAGGCGATCGTGCTGAGCCGGCACGAGCAGTTCGTGCAGACCGTCGTCGAGAAGCTCACCACGTATGCCCTGGGCCGGGGGCTCGAGCACTACGACATGCCGGCCATCCGCCGGATCATGCGCGAGGCGGCGGCCGGCGAGTACCGGTGGTCCGACCTCGTGCTCGGGATCGTCGAGAGCACGCCGTTCCAGATGCGGAGATCAGAATCATGATGATCAGCAAGAAGGCCCTTCCCCGCCGTACGGTCCTCCGCGGAGTGGGGGCAACGCTGGCGCTGCCGTTGCTGGACGGCATGGTGCCCGCCCTGACCGCCCTGACCCGGACCGCGGCCGAGCCCGTGCGGCGGTTGGGCGTCATCTACGTGCCGAACGGCATTGTCATGGAGCAGTGGACGCCCGCGGCCGAGGGGGCCGGCTTCGAGATCACGCCGATTCTCCGGCCGCTGGCGCGGTTCCGGGACCGCCTGCTCGTCGTGTCGGGGCTCAGCAACAAGGGACCCGACGACATCCACGAGACCGGCGCCACCAGCTTCCTGACCGGCGTGCCCCCGAAGCGCACGCAGGGCTCGCAGCTCGGGGCCGGTGTGTCGATGGACCAGCTCGTGGCGAGAGAGGCGGGCCGGCACACCCAGCTCGCGTCGCTCGAGCTCGCGCTCGAGTCGGGCGACGACGTGGGCACGTGCGGCGGCGGGTACACCTGCGCCTACACCAACACCATCTCCTGGCGGAGCGCGACGACGCCGCTGCCGATGGAGACCAATCCGCGGACCGTCTTCGAGCGGCTGCTCGGCGACACCGGCGGCACCGACCCCGCGGCGCGGCTCGCGCGCATCGAGCAGAACCGCAGCCTGCTCGACGCGGTGACCGACAAGGTGGCGCACCTGCGCCGCGATCTCGGCCCGCGCGACCGGAACAAGCTCGGCGAGTACCTCGACGCGGTGCGCGACATCGAGCGCCGCATCCAGAAGGCCGAGGCCCAGGTCGACCAGCCGCTGCCCGACATCGCGGCCCCGCTGGGGGTTCCCGCGTCGTTCGACGAGCACGCGAAGCTGATGTTCGATCTGCAGGTGCTGGCTTGGCAGACCGACCTGACCCGCGTCATCAGCTTCATGATCAGCCGCGAGTACAGCGGCCGGACCTATCCCCAGATCGGGGTGCCGGAGGCGCACCACCCCACGTCGCACCACCAGAACAATCCGGACAAGCTGGACAAGCTGACCCGCATCAACACGTACCACACGACGCTGCTGGCGCACTTCCTGGACCGGCTGCAGGCGACGCCCGACGGCGACGGCTCGCTGCTCGACCACGTCACGGTGCTCTACGGCGGCGGCCTGAGCGACGGCAACCGGCACTCGTCGGAGAACCTGCCCATCCTGCTCGCGGGCGGCGGGGCCGGCACCCTCGACTGCGGACGCCACGTGCGATGCCCGGACCCGACGCCGATGTCCAACCTGCACGTGACCCTGATGGACAAGCTGGGGGTGCCGGTGGAGCACTTCGGGACGAGCAACGGGGAGGTCGGGGAGCTCTCGGCCGTCTGACGCGTGGAGCCGTCCGTCGTATGGTGTGTGGGGGGAATCGAGCCCCGGACCGCAGATTCCCGGGCGGGGAAGACAGAGCGCGTGGGAGGCGAGGTATGCGCACCAGAGGCACGGGGCGAACCGGTGAACGTCAACGCGCGGGAGCGTGTCGCCTCCCGTGGGCGTGCCTCCGCTCTTTTCGACGGTTCAGATTCCTGCTTGCGGCGTGCCTGGTCGCGGCGGTGTCGTCGCCCGCCCTCGCCGAGCCGCCCGACCTTCGGCTCCTCGACGCGGTCCGAGAAACGGACCGTCCCGCGGTGCGGGCGTTGCTGCAGGAACCGGTCGACGTCGACGCGGCGCAGCCCGACGGCGCGACGGCGCTGCACTGGGCCGCCTATCGCGACGACCTCCAGACGGCCCGCCTGCTGATCGGGGCGGGGGCCGCGGTGGACGCCGCGAACGAGCTCGGGGCCACGCCCCTCTACCTCGCCTGCGAGAACGGCAACCCCGCGCTGGTCCGGGCGCTGCTCGCGGCCGGCGCGTCGCCGCACGCGGTGCTGCCGAGCGGCGAGACCGTGCTGATGACCGCCGCCCGCACCGGAAGCGCCGGGGCGGTGGCGGCCCTGCTCGCCCACGGCGCGGACGTGCACGCCCGCGAGGCCACGGAAGACCAGACCGCCCTGATGTGGGCGGTGTCGCAGCGCCATGCCCGCGTGGTCGAGATTCTGCTCGACGCCGGGGCCGACGTGCACGCGCGCTCGCGCGTCCGGCCCGTCGTCGTCGCCCACTCCCCCCGTACCGGCGCGCCCGGCGCCGTCGCGGTCGTCGACGAAGGCGGGTTCACGCCCCTGCTGTTCGCGGCGCGGACCGGCGACCTCACGTCTGCCCGGCTGCTGCTGGCCGCGGGCGCCGACCCGAACGACACCGCGCCGGCCGGCACGAGCGCGCTCGTGGTGGCCGCGCACAGCGGCCACGGGGCGCTGGCCGCGGTCCTGCTCGACGCCGGCGCCGACGCGAACGCCTCCGCCGCGGGGTACGCGCCGCTGCACGCCGCCGTCCTCCGGGGCGCCGCGGCGCTGGTCGAAGCCCTCCTCGCCCACGGCGCCGACCCGAGCGTGCGGCTCGAGCGCGGCACCCGCTACGCGCGCCAGGGCAAGCTGTTCTCGCTGGACACGACCTGGGTCGGCGCGACGCCCTTCTTTCTCGCCGCCAAGTTCGGCGAGGGCGGCATCATGCGCCGGCTCGCCGAGAGCGGCGCCGACCCCCACGCGGGCCTCGACGGCGGCGTGACCCCCCTCATGGCCGCCGCCGGCATGCTCACCCGCGGCTTCGGCCGCGCCGGCAAGGACCGCCGGGGCCGCGAGATGGACTCGGCCGAGATGGAGGTCGCCCTCACCCAGGACGCGGACCTCCGCAACGTCATGGGCAGCGGCATCGACGCCGTCGAGGTCGCGGTCGAGCTGGGCGCCGACGTCAACGCCGCCGACGCGAACGGCGACACCGCCCTCCACCTCGCCGCGTTCCACGGCTTCGAGTCCGTCGTCCGGTTCCTCGTCAGCCGGGGGGCCAGGCTCGATGCGGAGAACTACCGCGGCGAGACCCCGTTCGACCGGGCCCTGAACCCGCGCGCTCCCGCCCGCCTGACGCGGAGCCTGACCGACTACTCCGACACCAGCGCCGCGGACCTGCTGGTGGCCCTGGCCGCCGCGCAGTAGCCTGCGGCGAGCGCTGAGCCCCTTCAGAACGCAATCGCCGTCGAGCGCTCGCTCAGTCGCGTCCTTCGAACGCGCGCAGCAACTCGTCGTCGAGGGGCTCGTCGAAGTCGTCCGGGACGACGAAACGTCCCTCGTCGACACCGAACATGGGCCGGGTCTCGTCAATCGGAACGAGACGCGCCACCGGTTGACCCGACCGCGTGATGATGACGTCTTCGCCGGCCGCGATCCGCTGCAGCAGCGGGGAGAGATGTGTCTTGGCCTCGCGAACGCTGACGGTCATGACGGTGACCATTGTAGACCGGCGTCGGTCGCGACTCTGGTCATGCCTCTGGCCCGCGCCACGTCGCCCAATGCGGCCGCGATGAGTGCCGGGTCGCCGTTCTCGAACGCCGCGTCGATGTACGCGACGATGTCCGCCTCGGTGATCAGGTGGTCCGTCGCGTTCCAGGGACGGGTCTCCGTCTTCGCCATTGCGATCTCCTGCTACAGCCCTCGCGCCGCGCGGCGGATCAGGCAGTCCAGTTCTCCACGCGCAGGCCCGCCACGCGTCCGAACTCGCCGGCATTGTTCGTCACCAGCGTCGCGTCCAGGCTCCGGGCGTGCGCCGCAATCAGCAGGTCGTTGGCGCCGATAGGCCGGCCGCGCTTCGCCAGTGCATGGCGAATGTCGCCGTAGTGTTTCCCCGCGTCCTGGCCGAACGGCAGGATGTCGAGGTCGATCTGGAACGCTTCGAGCTCCCGCGCGTTCTGCTTGATCCTGGCCGAATGGACAACGCCGTAGCACAGCTCAGCGTACGTGATCGAGGAGACGCATATCTCGCGGGTGTTCGCCTCGAAGTGTTCCCGCAGCACTTCGTCGCGCTCGTTGATGAGGTAGATGCAGATGTTCGTGTCCAGCATGAACATCAGCGAATCCCGTCCCTCTCGTCGAGCGGCGGCTCGCTACGTTCCGGCAGGGATCCGCGCGTGGGGGAGTCGAAGTACGCGCCCCAGTTCTTTCCGCGGGGCCGCAAGGTGAGGCAGTCGCCCTCCTTGATCACCTCGACCTCGGTCGTGTCGAACCGACACGGCGCCGGCAGACGAACCGCCTGACTGCGGCCGCTCCAGAACACCTTGGCGATTCCCCGGTACTCCACCGTCTTGGGCATGACCCGCCTCCTTCGCGCGGAATATCTCACGATATATACCAGCGCCCGGGTCGTCAAGTAAAGCTGGTGATGCGGTGCCCGGCGAAAGTTGTCGCAGTATCGGTAGTGATATCATGCGTGGGTGGCGCGGGTCGCTGACATTATCCGCAAGGCTCGGGACAGTCAGGCGACCGTCCGCTTCCGGGATCTCGTGAGGGTGTGCGACGCGTACTTCGGATCGCCGCGTCAGGCGGGCACGAGCCATCGAGTGTACCGCACGCCATGGCCGGGTGACCCGCGGGTGAACATCCAGGACGACAACGGGATGGCAAAGGCGTATCAAGTGCGTCAGGTTCTCAGAGCGATCGAGAAGCTGGAGGCCGCGGAATGACCGATCACTACACGTATCGCGTGACCTGGTCGCCCGATGACGGCGAGTACGTAGGGCTCTGCGCCGAGTTTCCCTCGCTCAGTTGGCTTGCGGCTTCGGCGGAAGAGGCGTTCTCCGGGATTCGCGGGCTCGTGCACGAGGTGCTCTCGGACATGCACACCAACGCGGAAGCGCCGCCGGCGCCGCTCGCCGACCGCGCGTACAGCGGGAAGTTCCTGGTCCGAGTCCCGCCGGAGACCCATCGGGCGCTCGTGCTGCGCGCGGCCGAGGACGGCGTGAGCCTCAACCGGTTGGTGAGCGCGCGCCTACTAGCCCGGATTTCTCACCGGTGGTGAACAAGAGACTGCCCGTAATGGCGTAAAGTGTTGTTGTGGCAATAACTTCAAGCCATGCACGGAGGCAGCCCCTTGTCGACACAGTGTACGCGAAGTAAGCCACCAATCCAGCTGGAGTTTCCTCGGGTCGGTCGTCGTCGGCTGGTCGCCAGCTTCGAGGGCGGAACGATCACTTCCAATGCCGGGGCATTGCTGCTGCGGGCGGTTGAAAGGTGCACCGACGTGTGCCGACGCGCGGCGCAGTGCTTCCAGGACTACCGGGACCCAAGCTTGATCGAACACACGGTCGAGGACTTGGTGACCCAGCGTGTGATGGCCGTCGCGTTGGGCTACGAAGATCTGAACGACCATGACACCCTGCGGCGGGACCCGCTGTTGGCGGCTGTCGTGGGCAAGGCGGACCCGACGGGCGAGAACCGGGTGCGGCCGTCAGACCGGGGGGCCGCGCTGGCGGGGAAGAGCACGCTGAACCGGCTGGAACTGGTCGGGCCGAAGGACGCCGAGGCTGACCGGTACAAGAAGGTGACCTATGACGAAGCGGCGCTCGACGCCCTGCTGGTAGACGTGTTCATCGAGTCGCACCCGACGCCGCCGGCGCGCATCGTGCTGGATGTCGATGCGACGGACGATCCGCTGCACGGTCAGCAGGAAGGACGGTTCTTCCACGGGTACTACGGGAACTACTGCTATCTGCCTCTGTATATCTTCTGCGGGGCGCATGTGCTCTGCTCGCGGTTGCGGCCCTCGAACATCGACGGGGCGGCGGGCGTGGTGGACGAGTTGGCGCGGATTGTGGAGCGGGTGCGGCAGGCATGGCCGTCGGTCCCCATCGTGGTTCGGGGGGACTCGGGGTTCTGCCGAGACGAGCTGCTGAACTGGTGCGAAGAGCATGCGGTGGACTACGTCATCGGCTTGGCGAAGAACGTTCGGTTGAAGGAACAAATCGCGCCCGAACTGGCGCAGGCCCAGGCGCAGTGCGAGGAAACCGGGGTGGCCGCGCGGGTGTTTGCGGACTTCCGCTATCGCACGCGCAAGAGCTGGAGCCGGGAGCGCCGGGTGGTCGGCAAGGCCGAGCATCTGCCCGCGGGCGCCAATCCACGCTTCGTGGTGACATCGCTGCCGCCGGACACCTTGGCGGCGCAGGCGTTGTATGAGGATTTCTACTGTGCCCGCGGGGACATGGAGAACCGCATCAAGGAACAGCAACTGGCGCTGTTTGCCGACCGGACCAGCAGTGCGACGCTGCGCGCCAACCAACTGCGCCTGTACTGGGCCACGTTGGCCTATGTCCTGCTCCAGCAGCTCCGCGACCGGGGGCTGGCGGGCACCCGGCTCGCCCGCGCCCAATGCGATACGCTACGGCTGCGGCTGCTCAAGATCGGCGCCCACGTCCGCGTCACCGTGCGGTGCATCTGGGTGGCGCTGTCCGAGCTGGCGCCCGACGCCGATCTGTTCATCATGGCCGCTCAACGTTTGCGCTCGCCGCCCGACCCGGCCTGACGGTCGGCCAGGTGGCGGCATACGTTCACGACTGCAGGGGGACACGGGGTCCTTTCGCGTGTGGTGTGCTAACCGGGCCGATTTTGGCGCCACGCGCACGTCGTCGCCCACATCCAGACCACCGCCGGCGTCCGATATGGCCGCCCGGAACCCCAGCCGCGCCGCATCAGGCCCGATCTCGACGAGCTGTGAGAAATCCGGGCTAGCTAGCGGATTGACGGGCCGCCGTTCGGGCGAATCGGCAGTACCGGATCACGTTCCGGTTCCGGGACGGCGACGCCTACGGCATCCGTCGCGAGGACTACCACTCGAGCTGAGAGGGCTTGTCCATGTCGAAGAACCCGGCCGGCGAGATTCCGGCAACCGGCCTGCCCTCGCGCCGCCGCCCGACGCATCCCGGCGTCATCCTGCTCGATCAGTTCCTGCGAGAGATCCCGCTGACCCAGGCCGACGCGGCCCGGCGGATGCACATGCCGGTCACGCGCGTCAACGAGCTCGTCCGCGGCAAGCGCGGCGTCACCGCCCGGTCGGCGCTCCGGCTCGGTCGACTGCTGGGCACGACACCGATGTTCTGGATGAACCTCCAGGCCAACTGGGACCTCTGGCACGCTCGGCAGGGGAGGAACGGTATCGGAGCCGGGCGGCTTCTGTAGCGCCGCCTGGCGCTCATGAGCCCGCCCTGCCGACCATCGGTGACCGTCATGACTGAAGCCGCTGACCTTGTCCGCGCAGAGGTCGAGCTCGAGGATCTGCTCGGCGTGCAGCGCACGTGGAACCACCAACTGGCGGGAATGTCCCTGTCCGGCGACTCGCGTCCTGAGCGCCCGGTATCTCTTCGTCTCGGCCTCCTGGCCGCCGAAGCCCACCGCCGGGAGTTGCTGAGCGAGGGACAGCTTGCCCGGTTGTTGCGCTTCGGTCGCGTCGATTTGCGCAAGATCCTGGACGCGGCCTCCGTTATCGACGGCGCTGCCGACATCAAGTGCCTGCCGCACGAAGCCGAACGCCCAAGGCGTGCGTGACAGGGTCACCGACGCCAGTTCGGGGCTGCGTGTCAGTCGTCCTCGTTCTCGCGGGTGGCCACCCGGGTAACCGCCGCGCGCACCCTCCGCGCAGGAAGATCATGCCGCGACCCGCGAGGCGCGCCGTGACCCTCGGGGCGGCCGGCGCCCGGAGAAGCCGTGCTACGGCGCGGCTCACTCCGCGGTCGACTCGTGGCGGGGCCGCCACAGCACGCGCATCGCGTAGTCGAGGTCGAGGCGCTCGCCGCCCCACGAGGGCGTCGCCGTGTCGGCGCCGATCTCGATGCCCGCCGCGGCCAGGCCGTCGTCCGTGAGCTGCAGCGCCGGCCCCGTCCACGCCCGCGCCGGCGGCGCCTCCACGAGCGGGCGGCCGTCCGAATGCGCGAAACGTACTTCCCCGGCCGCGTCCATCGCGAGGCGGAACCCCTCCTCGTGCACCGCCCGGTGGTGCCGGCGGCACAGCAGCACCAGGTTGTCGAGCGCGGTCCGGCCGCCGTCGGCCCAGTGCCGAAGGTGATGACCATCGCATCGATGGTTGTCGCAACCCGGGAACCGGCACCGCCGGTCGCGGGCGGCCAGCGCCCGGCGCAGGGCCGGCGAGATGGTCCGGGTGCGGCGGCCGACATCCAGGATTTCACCGCCGGGGCCGTGCCGCATGGTCACGGTGGCGGCGTCGCAGGCCAGGCGCCGGGCGGTCTCGGCCGAGACGCGGATGCCGCCCGCCTCGTCGAGTACCGTCTGGCTGCTGCCGGCCAGTGCCGACGGTGCCCCGGGACATGGGCCGGACACCCGCCGGCGCCTGGTCGCCAGCGTCTCCGCGGGAACGTGGCCGGCGCCCGCCCGTTGCTCCGACAGGGGCGCCGGGTTCCCGGACGTTCCCGCGGGAACGTGGCCGCGGCTCGTCCGCGGTTCCGATCCGTCCGCCGCGCCCCCGGACGTTCCCGCGGAGACGTCCGGCCGCGCCGGCAGCGCCTCCGCGTCCACGTGCAGTACCACCTGATACCGGTCGCCGGCCGTCCCGCGGTCGAGCCCGCCCGCCAGCGCCGCCTCCGCCACCGTCCCGATGGCGTCCGCCTGGCGCTGCGCGAATGTCGGCTCCTCTACGTCAGCCGCGGCGCCGGCCGGCGCGCCGGCGGCTTTCCCTTTCCCGTCGGCGGCCGCTTCGCCGTCCCCGCCGCCGTCCGGTGCCGGCGCGCGCCGCGCCTGGTCGCACGCCGCCTCCAGCGCCCGCCGCAGCGCCGCCCCGACCTCCGGCATCAACCGTCCCCGGACCACCACCATCCCGTCCTCGTCCACCCACGTCCGCAGCTCCCGGCCCGCGTGCTGCAGCCGGTCCTCGGCCTGCTCCGCGTTCCGGTCGATGCGCCGCCACGCGCGCGCGATGCGCTCTACGTGCGCCGCCGTGCCCGCCTGGCACACGTAGAGCAGGTCGTCCTCGTTGTCCGGGGTGGCCACCCGCGTGACCGCGCGCACCTTCGAGTAGGAGATCCTGCCGCGGCGCATGGCGTCGCTCAGCTTCGGCAGCTTCCCGAGCGCGCGCGCCACCCGCACGTGCTCGCGGGCGGCTCCCGGCGCGAGCCCGGCGCGCCAGCTCAGCCACTGCGCGCACGACACGCAGCCGTCCCACCCCTCGCGCTCGTCGAACTCGCGGATGAGGACGAGCAGCTCGTAGGTGGCGGCCTGAATGCGGGCGGACAGCTCGGCGATGCGGTCGCCGAGCCGGGCGAGTCGGCCTCTGCCGTCTCCAGGCGCCATCGCCGGCTCGGGGGGCGGCATCTGGTCGGGCGATCCGCTGTCGCCGATGCCGTCGCCGACGCGCGCGCCGTGCGTCTCCGTCGGGCCAGGGGGCGGCGCTTCGTCGGGCGATCCACCGTCGCCGATGCGGTCGGGGCCTCGCGCGCCGTGCGTCTCGGTCGGCGCAGGGGGAGGTGCCTCGTCGGGGGCAGCAACGGAGGCCGGATACGTACGGGATTCGGACGTCACGGGGTCGTTGTCAGCGAGCATGAGCCATTGTAACCCCCGCATTTTCAACAGCTTGACGCGCTCGCCAGTGGCCGGTCGGTGCCCGAATCGACGTTCGTCGCGTTCCGGGCCGAGAACGCGCGGCCTGCGGCCGGAGAGACCGTCAGAGAGGCGTTCCCGGCGGCACGCTCGACTTCCGCCGACCCGCCCCCAGGAAGCTGTCAAGTACAAAATGCAGGGCGAGCCCGGAAAACGCGCCAACGCAGTGGTTCGCGTTCAGGCTGGACCCGGACTACCGCCGCAGTCAGCCGCGGTCGTCGCGAATCTCCGGAACTGCCCCCCGAGATGAGGGCGGTTCAGAATGGTGTGTGCGTTATCGTTGACGTCAGCGGTTCTGTGGAGTGAACGGGTGTCAGGATGAGCGGGGCGCAGGGTCCAGAACGCACCAGCGGTGCCGACGAAAGCGAGCGCCGTAGCAACGCCGGGCCGGCATCGCCGGGTATGAGCCCCTACGCGACCGGCGGCGGCGGCGTGACCTTTGAGCGGAAGGTGGCGGTCCAGTATCTCGCCCGTCTGCTGGCGGGCGATGGCGCCAGTGAACTCGGCGACGGCCGGCGCGTCGTGAGCGTCGCGTTCCAGCAGGCGCCTGAGCATCCGGTCGACGATCTCGTGGTGAGCGCGGCCCGCCCCCGATGCCAACCTTGCTGGTGACGCCTCGCCGTCGGATCGAGGGCTTCGTGCGCGTCACGTCGCAAGACAGTGAGGTCCACGTGCGCGGACTTCGGCGAATACTCGGCTGCAAGGGTGACGAGTCGATCGCGAAGCCGTAACGCGGCTGCGGGATCGGAGTCTCGCGCGACCGGGATGAGACTGTTGGCGACCTCCGCCCAATCCGTCTCGTTGGGCGCCTCTAGTCGCGGCATCGAGACCGAAAGCCGGGCCAGCAACCGCCGCTCGTGTTGCTGTACCTGCACCCTGTCGGCCGCATCCCCACGGTCGGGTCTCCGTCTTTGCCATTGCGATCTTCGCGGTACCGCCGGAGACCCATCGGGCCCTCGTGCTGCGAGCGGCGGAGCAGGGCGTGAGCCTCAACCGGCTGGTCAGCGCGCGCCTGGCGGACTGATGGCCGCCGTTCGGGTGAATCGGCGACCGGATCACGGTCCGGTTCCGGGACGACGGCGCCTTCGCAGCCCGTTGCGAGGACTACCGCTCGAACTGACGAGGCTTGACCACGTTGAAGAACGCGGCCGGCGAGACTCCGGCAACCGGCCTGCCCTCGCGCCGCCGCCCGACGCATCCCGGCGTCATCCTGCTCGAGCAGTTCCCGCGAGAGATCCCGATGAGCCAGGCCGAGGCGGCCCGGCGGCTGGGACATACCGGTCACGCGCGTCAACGAGCTCGTCCGTGGGGGCGCGGCGTCACCGCCCGGTCGGCCCTTGGGCTCGGTCGGTTGTTGGGCACCACGCCCATGTTTTGGATGAACCTCCAGGCCAACTGGGACCTCTGGCACGCGCAGCAGGAGGAACGGGAAGCAGGTCGCCGCAGATCTTCGGCCCCGTCACCGAACGGCGATCGTGACCCGTCTCGTTGACGGTACGTGACGCCCGGCCGTATCGCTGACGCCAACCAGCAACCGCTTGCCTGGGCGCCCCTTCTCCGTAGACAAGGGGGCGGTCTTCGCTGTCGCCTGAGACGCAACAAGCGGGCGGAACTCCGACCCCGAGGCACATTCCGCGTTCATGGCGTTGACATTGTCAGCAACCGATGAAACAATACCTGACATGCACGCGGGGTGGCCGAAGTGAGCGACGGACCATACAGGAGCCTGAACATGTGGCGTCACTGGAAGCGGCTGGCGAAGCGCGCTTCCAACGCCGCGTGCGACGACCAGGAGAGAACCGAGGCCTTGGCTGGCGCGCTCCAGCGCGACTGGAGTCTCGAGGTTCCCGCGGGCCTTCCCGGACGCCTTCGAGACGTCCTTGACGACCGCCAAGGTGATCTCCTCGGCGACTCGGCGACCGAACGTCTCGAGGTACTGAGAAGAGAAACCGAGGACAGTCCCCTGGCCAGCATCCTGTTGGATTACACGGCCCAGGCGCTGCACGAGGGATACCGCGGTGATGAAGCCCTTGCGAAGGCAACTGCTAACGCCCTTCGGGAGCGTGCTTGCAGTAGCCGGCGCCAAGTAGAGGAACATTGGCTGCGGGAGTCCTCGGTCCGCAGCGCCACGCTCATGAGGAACCGTATCGACGGCACCATTGCCGCGACGGACGTGAATGCGATTGCGAGGGACTGCCTGGGCTTCGGCAACGGCACGTCGTCGCAAGCCCCACTCAGGAAGACCGGGATCGACGACGGCGTGTCGTTGTCGTGAGCATGGCCGCAACATGACTTGTCTCCCGCCCGAGCATCGTGTTGACGTCGTCGAAGCAGGGAGATCGGCCCGAAGTGGTCGAATCAGGTGCGCGATAGATGAACACCTGAGATTCGACACCAGGGGCATCGAGACCTATTGCGTTGCCGGGTGGAATCCAACGGCGTACGACGCGTGCGTCGTCGGTGCTGCGGTGCAGTTCTGCGACCATGTGGCCCGGCGTCGATCGACCGCCTGGGGCCGCGACTTCACCCTGCGAGTTCCCGTCCACGACCCCGCTCACTGGGGATCCCCAGTTGTGTCCGGCGCATTGCAGGATGCGTTGCAGTGCGTGACGGGTGACCGATGGCGCATCGAATTCGCTCAGCGACGGAAGGATTCCGCGCCGAAGCGGCAGAACCTCGATCTGCCGAGTTCGTGCATCATTATGCCGTTCAGCGACGGTCTCGACTCGCACATGGTGGCGGGGCTGCTCCAACAGGAACATGGCGACTCGCTCGTCGCGGTTCGACTCGAATCGAAGTCCTCAGCCGGAACGCGACGCCGCGCGGCACCGGCGCGGGCCTTCGCGTCGATGCCGTGGCGCGTGTCGTACGGCGACGCCGGCTCGGTCGAAACGAGCGCCCGCTCCCGCGGGTTCACGTTCGCGCTGCTCAGCGGCATCGCCGCTGTTCTGTGCAGGAGCCGGAGAATCGCTCTGCCCGAGAGCGGTCAGGGTGCCCTTGGGCCACCGCTCGTACCGGTGGGCCAAGCTCATGCGGATCTCAGGAGCCATCCCTCGTTTATCGACAGGATGGAGACGTTCGTGTCCGCGCTCTTTGGTCACACCGTTTGCTATGAGTATCCACGTCTCTGGCGAACGAAGGGCGAGACCCTGGCGGAGTTCCTTGAGGCCTGCCCCGAGGATGTCAAGTGGGTGGCTACTCGCTCTTGCTGGCAAGGCCCGCGACACGTATCGGTCTCCGGAAGCCGTCGCCAATGTGGGATTTGCGCCGCGTGCCTGCTCCGGCGAATGAGCGTGCACGCCGCCGGTCGTTGCGAAGCACCCGAGACCTACGTGTGGGAAGATCTGAGCGTCGCTCGCTTCGAGGACGGCGCCGCCCCAGCATTCAAGAACCCCAAGCCCAGAGGAGCGCTTCACGAGTACGCGATAGCCGGCGTGCTTCATCTCGACCATCTGGCCAATCTGCGACAGTCGGCAGCGGATGCGGCCCCTCTCAAGAGGCAGATCTTCCTCCTGAGCCGGTCACTCGGACTGGACGAACGGGAAACGCAGGACAGACTGGAGCGCATGCTCCGGCGGCATGAAGAGGAATGGCGGAGCTTTGTCGAGTCTCTCGGACCACGTTCGTTCGTGGCGCAGTGGATTGCGCGAGGACACTGACATGGCGCTTACCCATATCGAGCCCGTCGACATCGGCGTCCGCCTGCGGGGGGCGCGTGAAGAAGCCGGTCTGACGCAGACCGATGTCGCCGCGGACCTTCGTGTCGCGCGGACGACGCTGGTCGCGATGGAGCAGGGCCGACGCCGAATTCGAACCGATGAACTCCAGCATCTGGCGCGACTCTATGGCACGTCGGTCAATGCCCTGCTACGCCGCGAAGCGGTGCACGTCGACCTCGTCCACCGTTTTCGGAAGCTCTGGACGGCCAGCGACGAATCGATGGAACGGGCGGCGTGGCTGATGACCGATCTTGTCCGCGCCGAGGTCGAACTCGAGAACCTGCTTGGTGTGACCCGTACGACGAACTATCCGCCGGCAAGACCGTTGCTGCCTGGCGACGTGCGCCTGCAGGCCGAGAACGACGCGATTGCACTCCGACAGTGGCTCGGCTTGGGGCTGGCGCCGGTCCGCGACGTGATGAGCCTCCTGGAACTGGAGCTCGGGGTGCGCCTTTACGTGCGCCCGCTCGACAGCCGGGTATCCGGGTTGTTCGCGTATGACGACGGCGTGGGTGCATGCATCCTGCTGAATGCCAACCATCCTCCCGCGCGGCAGGCACAAACCGCCGTTCACGAACTCGGACACTTGACGTCCCGCCGCCAAGCGCCGGACGTCTGTCGGTCCGACCGCCAGGACGACTCGCGCGAGGAACGGTACGCCAATGCGTTCGGGCGCGCGTTCCTGACGCCTGCGCGAACTGTCACGCTGAAGTTCGAGGACGTCACCGCGGGCGCCTCTCGCTTCACGCGGCGCCACGTCATTCTGTTGGCCCACGTCTTCGGCGTGTCACGTGAGGCCATGGTCAGACGACTCGAGGAGCTCGGCCTTTTGAAGTCGGGTACGTGGGACTGGTTCGAGGCCAACGGCGGAATCACCAACGACCATGAGCGTCAAGTTCTGGGCGAGCAGGTCGCCGTCGATCCCGTTGCCTGTGACGCGCAGCGTCCGGTATCGCTTCGTCTCGGCCTCCTCGCCACCGAAGCCGAGCGCCGGGAACTGCTGAGCGAAGGACAGCTCGCACGGTTGCTGCGCCTCGATCGTGTCGAGCTGCGGAAGATCCTGGACGCGGCCGACGTTGATGAAAGCGACACGGATGGTCCCCCGAAGTTACCTCGATGACCGCCTCGCGCCCGTCGTCGCCGACACGAGCGTCGTCATCAATCTGAACGCCAGCGGAAACGCGGAGGCGATCCTGGGCGCCCTGCCCAACCGATGTGTCGTCGTAGAGGAGGTCTCGCTGGAGCTTCACGCCGGTCGCCAGAGAGGCCGACGAGATGCCGACTCTCTGGCCGCGCTGATCGAGCAACACCTCGTCGAGCATACCCAACTCGGAGACGTGGGGATGCCCCATTTCGAGAGCCTCGTCAGCGGGTCGGCAGCCGAGACCCTCGACGACGGTGAAGCCGCCACCATCGCCTGCGCCATCGAGCGGTCCGCGGTCGCCCTCATCGATGACCGAAAGGCCATTCGCATCTGCACGGAACGCTTCCCCAACCTCGCCGTCGGATGCACCGTAGACGTCCTCGCTCAACGCCACGTTCGGGCGGCACTCGGTCGGCGCTTCGCCGATGTGGTCTTCAACGCCCTGGATCGTGGTCGCATGCGGGTGCCCCACCGATACGGGCAGTGGGTCGTTGATCTCATCGGCCAAGAGCGGGCTGCAGGATGCCGTTCACTACCGAAGCGATTTCGCGTGGGTGAGCGGTCCCCGTTCGATTGACCAACTCGCATCTCGTGGAGAGTTGCGCACGTCCACCTTCTCCAGTGTGTGAGTGAACGCATATGGACTTGGTCAGGTTGTCACCGTCCACGGTGCTCCTGGCTCTGCAGGCCGCCTTCGAAAACCCATTCCAGTAGCGCCCTCTTGGATCTGGCACACCGAGTAAGTTGGCGAAATGTTCCCTCCAGAGTATCGTCGATGATGGATAGGCGTCGGTTGACTTCATCTCGAATTCGGCATTGTTCGGATGGAGGTGGTACAGGAACAGGAAGCGCCCGTAGCATCGTCAAGTTGATGGATGCGAGGTTGGTCGTCTGCTTGCCAGCGGAAAAAAAGTACCGCTGACCGGAGGTATTTGCGTACTGCGTAATCCGGAGGATCTTGAACGCCAGATCCGGCGGAAGCTGAACACCGAATCCGGGATGCTGAACAGCGGATCCGGTGAAGTTGAACACCGAATCCGGTCATCGTGAACGCTCGTCGGTAGCCTGATCGCCGCATCCTGGCCTTCCGAAAGGAGGGCGAGGCGATGCCGGCACGGAGGCTACTGGTGAGGAAGATTCGTGAGATTCTCCGTCTCAAGCATGAGCGGGGGTTGTCGCACCGGGCGATAGCCCGAGCTTGCGGGATCGGCGTGGGCACGGTTTCGGTGTATCTGCAGCGGACGGCGCAGCGAGGGCTGGGCTGGCCACTGCCGGCCGAGTTGGATGACGCGGCCATCGAGGCCCGGTTGTTCCCTCGTGCCGCCCCGGTGCACGACCGGATCCAGCCTGACTGCGCGTACATCCATCGCGAGCTCAAGCGCGACAGCGTCACGCTTCAGCTCCTCTGGGAGGAGTACGCCCAGGTCCACCCGAACGGCTATCGCCGTTCCCAGTTCTGCGAGATCTACCGGCAGTGGGCGCGACGGCTGCGGCCGTCGATGCGGCAGGTCCACCGCGCCGGCGAGAAGACGTTCATCGACTTCTCGGGGAAGCGGCCGGCACTGGTCGACCGGCACACCGGGGAATTGCGACGCGTCGAGCTGTTCGTCGCCGTACTCGGCGCGAGCAGCTTCACCTACGCCGAGGCGGCCGCCACCCAGCAGTTGCCCGACTGGGTCGACGCCCACACCCGCATGGTCGAGTACTTCGGGGGTACGACGGCCTTATGGGTCCCCGACCAGCTCAAGAGCGCCATCACGCGTCCCTGCCGCTACGAGCCGGGCGTCAATCGGACCTACGAGGATCTGGCCGCCCACTACGGCGCCGTTGTCATCCCGGCGCGGCCGAGGAAACCTCGGGACAAAGCCGCCGTGGAGGCCGCAGTACTCCTGGCCCAGCGGTGGATACTCGCCCGGCTCCGCCACGAGACGTTCTTCAGCCTCGGGGCCCTGAACGCGGCGATCCGCGTTTTGCTCGACGAACTCAACGACCGGCCGATGAAGAAGCTGGGCGTCAGCCGCCGCGCCCTCTACGAACAGCTCGACCGTCCGGCACTACGACCCCTGCCGGCCACGCGCTACGTCCTCGCGTACTGGAAGCTGTGCCGCGTCAACATCTTCTGTGGCCTTCCTCCTTATGTGGTGCAGCGCGGGTTCCCGCCGTCGCCCGTGGTATTTCTGCGGGCGACAGGCCACATAAATGGACCCGGGGGCATGATCGAATCTCCTTCACCTTCTTCAAGGAGATTCGAGCCATGTTCGACCGTCTCTTCGCCGATCGCCGGACCGTGCAGCGCTATGTCGCTGCCCCGATGCCGGCTCAACGCCTCCGCTATCTCCACCACCGTGCGGATCAAGGTGCAGCGCCCGCCACGCTGAAGAGGGTTGCCGCGTATCAGCTCGCGGTGACTCGGACGATGGACTTGCGACCGTCCGGCGAGGTCTGCCCCGAGGCGGTCCACGCTGCCGCCGATCGATGGGTGTCTCGCACGCCGCCGCATCACGCCCGGAAGGACGCCGCACCCGCGCGGGCGGCGTTTACGTCGACCGCGCTGGGATGGCTGCGATTCCTGGGACGGTTGCATGAGCCACGCAAGGCTGACGCCCCATGGGCGGCTCTGGTCGCGGAGTATGCCCACTACATGCGCGCTGAACGAGGTCTGGCTCCATTGACGGTCTACACGCGACGTAAGTCGATGGAGGAGTTTCTCGGGCGCTTCTCCGCTGATGGGCGTGGTTTGCGTGATCTCACACTACTGGATCTCGATGACGCCATTGCCCGGAAGGGCCGTCGCGATGGTTGCACACGCGCCTCGATCCGAACGTATGCCTACACGCTTCGGGCGTTTGTGCGGTACGCCGAACGGCGGCAGTGGTGCCCGGCGGGGCTGGCGGCGGGGATACTGGTGCCTCGCGTCTACGCGAGCGAACACGTGCCCGCCGGACCCACCTGGGACCAGGTGCGGCGCCTGTGCGCGGACGCGCGGGGTGATGCACCCGCTCAGATCCGGGACCGAGCCCTGCTACTCCTCTTCGCGGTGTATGGTCTGCGGGTCGCTGAGGTGCGGCGGTTGCGTCTCGACGATATCGATTGGCACGCGGAGGTGATCAGCGTCACACGGTCGAAACAGCGACCGCGGATACAGCACTACCCACTGTGCCAACCTGTCGGTGATGCGCTCGTGCGATACCTGCGAATCAGGCCGCGCCCGTGTGCCCAGCGCGAGATCTTTCTGTCCCTCAAGGCGCCGATTCGCCCGTTGGGAAACAGTGCCCTGTGGCAGGTCGTCACTCGTAGGTTACGGCCGTTGGACCTGTCGCTCCGCCATCACGGCCCCCATGCGTTGCGCCATGCGTGCGCCACACGCCTGCTCCAGCAAGGGCTGTCCCTCTGGCAGATCGGCGAGTATCTCGGACATCGGACGCCGGCTGCCACGCGGGTCTACGCAAAGGTGGACCTGAAAAACCTCCGGCGTGTCGCCGACACCTCGCTGGAGGGACTCGTATGACCCTCCGCGAGGCCATCGATCGGTACGTCGCGCTGCGGCAGGCCGCTGGCGCAGACTTCCGCGCCACGGCCAGTGTCCTGGGCACGTTCTGTCGCGCCGTCGGCGAGACCGTCGATGTCGCCGACATCTCGGTCGCCCGCGTCCATGCCTTCGTGAACGGTACCGGCCCGCTCACGCGTTACTGGCATCGGAAGTATTCCGCGCTCCGCGGGTTCTATCGCTACGCGGTCGCGCGGCACTGGGTGGCGCAGACACCGTTGCCCGCCACAATACCGAAGCCGCCACCGTCGATCGAGCCGTACATCTTCACGCGCGCTGAGATGGGTCGGCTCCTCGACGCGACGACACACTATCGGCGACCGCCCCTGCACATCGAGCCGCACACCTTCCGAGCACTCTTGTTGCTGCTGTACGGCGCGGGAGTCCGTGTCGGAGAAGCACGGCGACTCACACTGGGCGATGTCGATCTCCCCGCAGCGCTGCTGACCATCCGCGACACGAAATTCTACAAGACACGGCTGGTGCCCCTTGGGGCTGGCCTCACCCGGGCGATGCAGCACTATGCCGACCGACGGCAGACCGACGGCGCGCCCCAGCACGAGGCGGCGGCATTCTTCGTTGATCGCCACGGGGCGCCGCTCCGGGGCTCGACCCTCCGGCGGGCCTTTGCCCGGCTGCGGCACTGCGCCGGCGTGGTCCGCCAGGACGGTGCTCGATACCAGCCGCGGCTGCACGACATCCGGCACGCGTTCGTTGTCAACCGCCTGACGACGTGGTACCGCGACGGCGCTGACGTGCAAACGCTCCTCCCCCAACTGTCAACCTACCTGGGGCATGTCAACGTGGCGGCCACGCAGGTGTACCTCACGATGACGCCCGAGCTCTTGCGCGTCGCCTGTGTCCGGTTTGAACGCTATGCCAGCGTAGAGGACGACGATGAGTAATACCACCACCCGACTCGGCCCGTGGATCCGCCGCTTCTTGTTGGAGCACCTGGTGCACGAACGCAACCTCGCGCGCAACACCCAGCGCAGTTACCGCGATACCCTGGCCCTGCTGGCGCCGTTCGCCAGTGACCATGCCCGCGTGTCAGTCGACCGACTCGCGGTCGAGCACCTCAGCCCCGATCGGGTGCGGCAGTTTCTTCACGCAATCACCGTCACCCGAGGCTGCTCCCCAGCGACCTGCAATCAACGCCTGGCCGCGATTCGTGCCTTTGCCCGGTTCGTCGGCCGACACAGTCCGGAGCACATCGAGTGGTCGGGCCACATCCGCGACATCCCCTTCCGGAAATGCGCACAGACACCGGTGACCTATCTCGAGAAGCCGGAACTCGACGCCCTGTTGGCTGCGCCCGACCGGAGCACGCCACAGGGTCGTCGAGACCACGCCGTCCTCCTGTTTCTCTACAACACGGGCGCGCGCGCGGATGAGGCCGCCCAGCTCACGGTGGGCGATCTCGAGCTCGGCGACCACGGGTATGCGTCGGTCAGAATCCGAGGCAAGGGGAACAAGATCCGCCACTGTCCCCTCTGGTCGCGGACCGTCACGGAACTGCGTGCTCTGACCCACGGTCGCGCTCGAACGGAACGCGTGTTTCTCAATCGCTGTAAGCAGCCCCTGACGCGATTCGGGATTCACACCCTCGTCACGCGCCATGTGCGCCGCCTCCGCGTGCAGGTCCCGTCGTTGGCTGCCAAACGGATCAGTCCTCACGCGATTCGACATACCACGGCGACGCACTTGCTGCGGGCCGGCGTCGACATCAACACGATTCGCGCATGGCTGGGTCATGTGTCGCTCGCCACCACGAACATCTATGCAGAGGTCGACCTTGAGATGAAGGCCAAAGCACTCGCGCTCTGTGAGGTGCAAGAGGACAAACCGGCGAGGCGTTGGCGCGAGGACACAGGGCTCATGGCGTTCCTGCACGCGTTGTAGACGCCGCACCTTATGTGGCCCCGGGATCACCCGCTTCATCGACTGATCCTTGATCAGTCGCTCGCACACCACATAAGGAGGAAGGCCACAGAAGATGTTTAATGTGGTGCACCACATTAAACATCGACTACCACGTCATCGTCGAGCGACACGCCTACAGCGTGC
Source organism: Vicinamibacterales bacterium (assembly GCA_965206705.1). Lineage (GTDB taxonomy): Bacteria > Acidobacteriota > Vicinamibacteria > Vicinamibacterales > UBA8438 > JAJEEA01. The sequence goes on from CBDBKJ010000006.1 coordinate 3,105,827, forward strand.
CGTTCCAGCTCCTCCGCGAACAGGTCGAGGTCCGCTACACCACGACGACCGTCGAGGTCTTCTTCAAGGGCCGCCGCGTGTCGTCGCACCCCCGCCGCTACGACGGACAGCCGTCCACCGTCGCCGAGCACATGCCCAGCGCTCATCGCGCCCACGCCGAGTGGACCCCGTCGCGCCTCATCCGCTGGGCCGAGAGAGTCGGACCGGCGACCGGTGAGCTCGTCGCCCGAATCCTCGAGAGCCGCCCACACCCCGAGCAGGGCTACAAGGCCGTGCTCGGGCTCATGCGGTTGGGGCGGCAACACGGCAACCCCCGGCTCGACGCCGCGAGCGCCCGCGCCATCGCCCTCGGCTCCTGCCGCTTCCACACCGTCAAGAACATCCTCGCCACCGGCCAGGACCGGCTGCCCCTGGAGCCGCCGGCCGAGACGGCCCCGACGCCCACCCACGCCAACATCCGCGGCGCCGACTACTACGCCGCGACCAACGAGGAGGACCGATGCTGATCGAACAGACCCTCGACAAGCTCAACGCCATGAAGCTCGGCGCGATGGCCGACGCCTGCCACCACCAACTCCAGACCGACGAGGCCGCCACGCTCGCCTTCGAGGAACGCTTCGGCCTGCTCGTCGACGCCGAATGGACGGCCCGCGAGCAGCGCAAGCTCCAACGGCGGCTCCGCGCCGCCAAGCTGCGACATCCGGCCACGCTCGAGGCCGTCGACTTCACCCACCCCCGCGGGCTCAACCGCCAACAGGTCCTGACGCTGGGCGCCTGCGCCTGGGTCGCCGAGCGCCACAACCTGCTGCTGATCGGCTCAACCGGAATCGGCAAGAGCTTCCTCTCGTGCGCCTTCGTCGAACGGGCCTGCCGCCGCGGCTTCACCGCACGCTACGTCCGGATGCCGCGACTGCTGCACGAGCTCGCCGTCGGTCGCGGCGACGGGTCCTACGCCCGGCTCCTGACTCGCCTCGCCAAGCTCGACCTGCTCGCCATTGACGACTGGATGATCGCACCGCTGCGCGACGCCGAGCGCCGCGACCTCACCGAGGTCATCGAGGACCGCGCCGAACGCGCCTCGACCCTCATCGCCAGCCAGTTGCCCGTCACCGACTGGCACGCGGTCATCGGCGACGCCAACCAGGCCGACGCCATCTGCGACCGACTGCTCCACGATGCACACCGCATCGAGCTGAAGGGGCGCTCGATGCGCCGGACACACCACGCCCCGAAGACCCGCACGCCGGAGACGGCATGAGCATCCCAACGCCAGCCTGCAACCCGGCAACGAGGCCAGACCCGTCTCACGGACCACCACCTCCGCTGGAGCCGGCCGGCCTATGGATCGCACCGGCGGTATGGAAAACGCGCACGAGACGCTCGGAGCTGATTGCACCGCCGTCGAAGGCGCGTTTCCCACACCGCCTCGGACGGCCCAGAACGGCGCCCGTACGCTCCACAGGCAAGATCGTTGTACTCTCCGACAACGACGTCACGGAGTTGGATCTCGAACGCCCGTTGCGAAACCGATGGGAGGAAACGGACCGAGGAACGTCGCTGTGCTCCGACGAGCGTTCACGTTCACCGGAATGCGTGTTCACGTTCACCGGATTCGGCGTTCAACTTCACCGGAATGCGCACGTACCAAGAAAGCAACTCTGGTAGCACATCGCCGGTGTACAGGCGGGCGCGAAAAACGTGGTTTTGGTGTATACACTCCGGCTTTTCTCCGCGCCAAATCCAACCGCGCCCAAGCTTGTCGCGGTCCCCGCCCTCCGTGAAGAGAACATCTCCAGGTACGAGACGCAGTTCATCTATGGTAGATTTTGGGGCGATGATTGTCTTGATGTCTCTAAGATCAAGGTATGCGCGCTGAACATTGGCAACGCGAAGATAAGGAACTTGGAGATATTCCTCTTCGACCACTCGCGCGAGAGGTCCCTTGGTGATGCCGCCCTTTACCTGAGCGAGCATGTCAAGGTTAGCCCAGCACCAGCCTTCCGGGAGGGGTGGCAGTGCGGTGGCATCCAGTGCGCTGGGCTCCTTGTACCTGGTCTTCCAGTTATCGTTTGTCGGGGTCTTCCCCGCCGCCTTCATCCTCGCTAACTCGCCTTCCTCCCACCGCCGGCGTCGTTCGGCGAGGATCCGCTTCAGCAGCACAGAGGCAGGTTCATAGTCACGGCCCTCCGCGCGGGCGAGCGCCGCCTCGGTCGGCGCGAGCCGTCCCTCCACGGCGGCCTTCAGAATCGAGGCGCGGTATCGCTTGAGGTTCCGTCGTACGCGTTCCAGCGTCGCCGTGACATCAGCGAGGCGCGTGAAGTACGAGTCGACGGTCTCGACCATGCGCCGCCGTTCGTCGGGCGGCGGCAGGTGAACCTGCCAATCCGAGAGCGTCTTCGCGCCCAGGTGGTGGATCCCCACACCCTGGGCGGCGCGAGCGAACTCACCGGCCAGCGCATCCTTGTAGAAGTGCAGATGCAGAAACGGCACCAGCGCTTCGGGCGCTCGCACGCGAATCAGTGTGTTCTGGAAGCAACAGTCAGGGACCTCGCCCCGCCAGACCGCCGGCTTGCCGACCTCGGACGCACTCCCGGAGGCCTCGGACAACAGCAGGTCCCCGCGTTGGAGCGCGTAGGTCTCGAACTCCGCCGGCGTGAAGTCCATCTCCTTGACGTCGTGCAGGCTGATGCCCTTCCACGTGACGTTGGCGGCCCGCATGTACGGCCGCATGTTGGGGCCGGTGGCGCGCTTGGGAGAGCGCTGGCGGCCGAGACGCACTTCGGCGATCTCCGACAGGGCGACCTTCCGCCAGTGGCTCGTGCTCACGCCGCCAGCACCTCGTTCAGCTCGTCGAGTAGCGCCGTCAGCCTGGCGCCGAACACCTGTGCGGCGCGGCCCCGGCCGCCCTCCTCAGCGAACGGCGCGTAGTCCAGGTCGTCCAGCGACATCTCGACGCTGGCCGCGACGTGGTCGCGGATCATCTGCAGCCACCTGACCTGCTCGGGTGTGAACTCGCGGCCGGCGGCGCGCTGCTCGGCGAGCCAGCGGCCGAAGCGGGTGCGCACGCGCTCGCGGAACGGCGTGAGCTCGGCGTCCTGCCGGGTGGCGAAGCGCACCAGGGAGACGAGGTCGGCGAGGAGCCGTTCGGCCGACGCGCCGCGCACGCGGTCGTTGTCGAGCGTCTGGTAGGCGCGCCAGAGTTTCTCGGGGGTCCAGGCGCGCGGGGGCGCCGCGATGGCGTCGGCCAGCGCCTTGAGATCGTCGAAGCGCAGGCGCTGGGCGTACGGCGCGGCGTAGAATCACTGGATGGCGTCGATCTCGTCACGGTTGTCGGCGATGAACCGCTCGAACGACGTGACCAGCGACTTCGCCTTCTCCTTCGCCGCGTCGTTGGCGCCCGCCTCGATGAGCTCGTCGACGGAGATGTCGTCGATGATCTGCTCGAGCTGGCGCTTGACGTCCTGCAGGAGCTGGCGCAGACCGGGCCGCGTGGCGATGGGCTCGGCCGCCCGCCGAAGGAGTGCGGCGGCGGCCTGCTGCACCTGTGGCTCGGTCGGCTCCTCGCCGGCGGGCAGGTCGAACCGGGAACGCGCCGCTTCGACCTGCCGGTCGGGGTCGAGCGCGTCGACGAGGGCGCGGCTGATGGCGCCGAGGCCGGTGCCGCCCGAGGCCTCGGCGATGCGCCGGTGCTCGTCTGGTCCGCACTGCCGGTCGAGGCGGGCGAGACGGCCGGCGAGCGACGAGAGCATGGCGGGGTCGGTCCCGCCCATGGCTACGTGCTCGAGCAAGGTGCCGAAGGGGACCGCCTTGTTCCGCTCCAGCGGCCTGGTATCGGCGAGGGGGAGGTCGGACACGCCGACGCAGTCGACGATGACGAAGTGAGTCTTGGCCCGGGCGTCGGGCGTCACCCCGCGCAGCTCGGCGGGGTCGATGACGCGGACGCCGCGGCCCTTCATCTGCTCGAAGAGGACGCGGCTCCTGACTGCGCGCATGAACAGGACGATCTCAATGGGCTTGATGTCGGCGCCGGTGCTGATCATGTCCACGGTGACGGCGATGCGCGGCTCGAAGCTGTTGCGGAACGCCTGGATGAGGTCGCGCGGCGCGGCGGCGGTCACCTTGCTAGGTGATCTTCTGGCAAAAGTCGTTGCCCCGGCCGAACTCGTCGCGGACGATCTCGACGATGTCCTCGGCGTGGCTGTCGTCCTTGGCGAAGACGAGGGTCTTCGGCACCTCCGTCCGGCCGGGGAAGATGTCGGTGAACAGGCGCTCGCGGAAGGTGCGCACGACGGTGCGGATCTGGTCGCGCGCGACGACGCGGCGGTCGAGCTCGGCGGCGGCGTAGGTGATGTCCTCGTCGGGGCGTTCCCAGCGGCGCTGCCGCGTCTGCCGGTCGCGGTACTCGACCATGGTCTCGGGCTTTGCCTCGATGGTCGCGCCCTGGCCGGTGATGCGGGTGCGGATGCCGTAGACCTCGAAGTCGACGTTCACGCCGTCGGCGACGGCGCGTTCGTGGTCGTACTCCATGACGAGGTTCTTGTTGAAGAACCCGAAGGTATGCTTCGCGGGCGTCGCGGTCAGCCCGATGAGGAAGGCGTCGAAGTACTCCAACACCTGCCGCCAGACGGTGTAGATGGAACGGTGGCACTCGTCGATGACGATGACGTCGAAGTACTCGGGCGGATAGGCGGGGTTGTACACGACCGGCAGCGGTTCGCGCGGCGCGCCCCCGGTCGATTCGAACTGCGACGACGCTTCGTCTTCCGCCGCGCAGTCGGGCTCGCCCCTGAGCATCGAGTAGAGGCGCTGGATGGTGGTGATGACGACCTTGCTGGCCGTGCCGATGGTGTTCGACGCGAGGCGCTGCACGGTGTACAGCTCGGTGAACTTGCGGTGGTCGTCGGGGGTGCGGAAGCCGTGGAACTCCTTCTCGGCCTGCTCGCCGAGATTGGTCCGGTCGACGAGGAAGAGCACCCGGCGCGCCCCCGCGTAGCGGATGAGCCGGTAGATGGACGTGATGGCGCAGATCGTCTTGCCCGAGCCGGTCGCCATCTGCACCAGCGCGCGCGGCAGGCCGCGCTGCAGAGACCGCTCGACGTTCTTCACCGCCTCGACCTGTACGGGGTACAGGAAGTCCTGCTCCAGCGGAGGCAGCGTATGAAGGCGGGCGCGCAGCGACGCCGGGCGCGCGTCGCCGGCCGCGGTGTAGAAGCCGCCGCCCTCGGCGAGCAGGCGCTTCACCCACGCGTCGAGGGTCTCGGCCGCGAGCCACTCGGCCAGCGTTTCCGGCCGGTGGACGTGCGCGACGTGCGAGATGCGGCGGGTCTTCGGCTCGGGGTCGAGGCCGTTGATGAACCGGGTCTCGACCCCCGTGCTGACGTACAGGAACGGCAGCGGGCTGACCGGCGGATTCAGCCCTGCCGGCAGGCCGGCCGCGTACCGGTCGGCCTGCAGCTCGACGCTGGACAACGTGTATCCGACGGGCTTCGCTTCGAGAACGCCTGCCGCCCGGCTGTCGATGAACAGCATGTAGTCGGCGAACCCGTGGCCCGGCGCCATTCTGAACTCGCGGACGGCGACCCCGCGGCCTGCGGCGAGGTTCATCGCGTGGCGGTCCTGGACGATCCAGCCCGCGTCGGCGAGGGCCGAGTCGATCTGCTCGCGGGCGCGTTCCTCGGGCTTGCGCGGCATGTCTGCAACGGAATCAGTCTACCAAGCAGCCCGGGGTTCGGGCGCGGGCGCTGGCGTCAGGGCTTGTCGTCCCCATGCTCCTCGCGGGCGGCGCCGGCCTCGAGGTCTTCCAGGATGTCTTCCATCTGCTGGAGGGCCGATCGGAGGTCGTCGGCGATCTCGCGCGCCAGCACGTGCGGCTCGGGCAGGTCGGCCGCGTCTTCCAGGCTCTCGTCGCGGAGCCAGAGCAGGTCGAGGCTGACCTTGTCGCGGCCGACGACCTCTCGGTACGGGTAGGACCGCCAGCGGCCGTCCGGCTTCCGGGCCGACCACGTCGCGCGGCGCCGGTTGCGCGCGCCCGGCCGGTAGCAGGCCACGAACTCGTCGAGGTCGGCGCGGGTCATGCGCCGCGTCTTCAGGGTGAACCGCTTGTTGGTGCGCAGGTCGTAGACCCACACCGCCTTCGTCCACGGCGCGCTCGCCCCCGGCTTCCGGTCGAAGAAGAGGACGTTCGCCTTCACGCCCTGGGCGTAGAAGATGCCGGTGGGCAGCCGCAGCAGCGTGTGGACGTCGCACTCGGCGAGGAGGTGCCGGCGCACGGTCTCGCCCGCCCCGCCTTCGAACAGCACGTTGTCGGGCACGACCACCGCGGCCCGGCCGTGCATCTTCAGCAGCGACTTGACGTGCTGCACGAAGTTGAGCTGCTTGTTCGACGTGGTGGTCCAGAAGTCGGGGCGGTTGTAGGTCAGCGACTGCCGGGCCGTCTCGCCCCCGGCGTTGACGACCGTGATCGACGACTTCTTGCCGAACGGCGGGTTGGTGACGACGATGTCGGCGAAAGCGGCCGGCGTGTCGCGCAGCGCGTCGTCGGTGGCGATGGGCGGCTCGCGGTCGTCGCCGCCGTCGGGGCCGATGCCGTGCAGGTATAGGTTCATCCCGCACAGTCGCGCGACGTTCGGCACCAGCTCGACGCCGCGCAGCGCGCCGAAGCGGAGATGCCGCTTCTGGTCGCGGTCGAGGTCGGCGTGGCTCTTGACGTACTCGTGCGCGGCCAGCAGGAAGCCGCCGGTGCCGCACGCGGGGTCGGCCACGACCTCGCCCGGCCGCGGCCGGACGCATTCGACCATGGCCTGGATGACCGCGCGCGGCGTGAAGTACTGCCCCGCGCCGCCCTTCACGTCCTGGGCGTTCTTTTCCAGCAGCCCCTCGTAGGCGTCGCCCTTCACGTCGGCCGCCATCGCCGACCATTCCTCGCGGCCGATCAGCTCGACGATGAGCCGGCGCAGCTTGGCCGGATCCTGGATGCGGTTCTGCGCCCGCTCGAAGATCAGCCCGAGCATGCCGCCCCGCCTGCCCAGCTCGCGCAGCGTGTCGCGATAGTGCCGCTCCAGCTCGGCGCCCTCCATCTGCGGCGCCGCGAGGTCCTCCCAGCGGTAGCCGGCGGGGATGGGCGGCGTCGCTCCCGTGAGCCGGGCGCGCTCGTCGGCCATCTTGAGAAAGAGCAGGAACGTGAGCTGCTCCAGGTAGTCCTGGTACGAGAGCCCGTCGTCGCGCAGGACGTCGCAGTAGGACCAGAGCTTTCGGACGGATCCGGTTGGCGGCGTCACTCATGCAGTGGGTTGATTCTGCGTCGGGCGCCAGCCGCGAGAGCCGCCGGCCGCGCCGCTACCAGCCCGACCCGTCATGGAACACTAGGAACCGGGTCGCCCCGCAGGTCGGTCAGGTCGTGGTACCCCGAGGCGCGGGAGCGCCCCTCGTGGGCGTTGGTGTAGAACCCCGCGGTGTGCAGGGTGATGGTGATCTCCTCGGTGCCGACGTTCTCCCAGTACCAGCCGTGGATGCCGGTGAACGGCGCGGTGTAGGCGCCGAAGCCGTCCTCGAGGTCGCGGGCGTCGAAGCTCTCCGCGTAGCCGGCAGGGGCGCCGTCGGGCGAGGCGTGGAAGTTGTACTCCACTGGCCCGCTCGCGTTCCAGGTGAACAGCATGGTGCTGCCTTCCTCGAGCCGGTAGAAGTACTCGACCCATTCCGCCGGATAGAGGCTCAGCTCGGCCTGGTCGACGCGGTACTCGCCCTCCGCGGGGCTGATGGGCTGGGCCTGGCCGAGGGCCAGGAGCCCGAACAGGCGGCCGGTGCCGAGGGGGTCGAGGCCGTACTCGGCGGGCAGGATCGCGCCGAAGAGCACCGCGGCGGCGGTGAGGAGGGCGCTGCCGGCGGTGACGAGGATCTTGCGGCGCGAGGGCGGCGGCGGAGCGTCGGTCATGACGGAACCCGTTGAGCCATGAAGAATCAGTTCAGGAGAACAGCACGAACCCCACCATCTGGATGCCCGCGAACAGGAAGCCGCCCACCATCAGCGCGGTGTTGGTGGCGAAGCTCCAGCGCGAGAAGCTGGGGCGCGTGCGCCAGTAGCCGAGCACCGCGACGACCCCGAACAGGGCGAGAATCTGACCCATCTCGACCCCGACGTTGAAGCTGAGGATGTTGGCCACGAGGCCGTTGTCCGACACCATGAACTCCTGCAGCTTGGTGGCCAGCCCGAGCCCGTGGAAGAGCCCGAACACGAGGACCGCGATGCGCGTGTTCGGGGCGATGCCGAACACCCGCTTGAACCCGCCCACGTTCTCGAACCCCTTGTAGACGACGGACAGCCCGATGATGGCGTCGATGACGTAGGCGTTGACGCTGACGTCGGCGAGCACCCCGACGAGCAGGGTCAGGCTGTGCCCCAGCGTGAACAGGCTGACGTAGAGCACGACGTCGCGGAGCCGGCGCAGGAAGAAGATGACCCCGACCAGGAACAGCAGGTGGTCGTAGCCGGTCACCATGTGCTTGGCGCCCAGGTAGAGGAACGGTCCCGGGGCGGGTCCGTCCACCGACTGCACGAACCCCGCGTTGGCGCCCTCCATCGGATGCGCGTGAACCGGCCCGTCCAGGACGGCGGCGGCGAGTCCGATGGCGAGCAGGCCGGTGAGGAGCGGTCTCAGCATGGGCACAGTTTAAGCGAAACGTGGCCGGTTTGAACCCGCGACGTCGGCGACCTGTCCGGGTGGGGTGGCCCGGAGGGAATCACGAAGAGGGCAGAAAGAGGGCAGGATTGACATCGAGGGGGTGCGGGCGCCGGTCCAGGGGCCGGCGCCGATGGTTGGCGGGTGCTGCAAGCAGGGGCCGTGGCGTCCCGCCCTCAGGTGCCCCTGCCGCGTTCGGGGTTCCGACCGGCGTTTCCGAGGGTGCCCGGCTGCGCCCCGAGTCGGCATCGCTGCGGTAGAATCAGGGGTTGCCCCTCGCGGGTGCAGTCTTCGCAGGAACGCGCCGTATCAACGAACTCCATACACTGACGCACCATGGCCAACTTCCACTATCAGCCGATCTTCGAACGGGGCGCCGACGACACGCCGTACCGCAAGCTGACCGCCGACGGCGTCTCCACCGTCTCCGTCAACGGTCGCGAGTTGCTCGCGGTCGAGCCGGAAGTGCTCCGGATGGTGGCCCGCACCGCGTTCGACGACGTCGCGCACCTGCTGCGGCCGGCCCATCTGGCGCAGCTGCGCACGATCTTCGACGACCCCGAGGCGTCGCAGAACGACCGCTTCGTCGCCCTCGAGCTGCTGCGCAATGCCAACATCGCGGCCGGCCGGGTGCTGCCCGGGTGTCAGGACACCGGCACCGCCATCGTCATCGGCCACAAGGGCGAGAACGTGGTGACCGGCGCCGACGATGCCGCCGCGCTGTCGCTGGGCGTGCACGACGCCTACGACCAGCGGAATCTGCGCTACTCGCAGATGGCGCCGCTCGACATGTTCACGGAGAAGAACACCGGGTCGAACCTGCCGGCGCAGATCGAGCTGTATGCCGAGCCGGGCGGCGAGTACGAGCTGCTGTTCATCGCCAAGGGGGGCGGGTCGGCCAACAAGACCTTCCTCTATCAGGAAACCAAGGCGCTGCTGAACCCGGAGTCGCTGCTCGCGTTCGCGGAAGAGAAGATGCGGTCGATCGGCACCTCGGCCTGCCCGCCGTATCATCTCGCGCTCGTCATCGGCGGGCCGTCGGCCGAGTTCACCCTCAAGACCGTCAAGCTCGCGAGTACCCACTACCTCGACAACCTGCCCACGTCGGGCAACGAGCACGGCCGCGCGTTCCGCGACCTCGAGATGGAGCGGCAGCTCTTCGACATCTGCCGGAACATCGGCATCGGCGCCCAGTTCGGCGGCAAGTACTTCGCCCACGACGTGCGGGTCGTCCGGCTGCCGCGGCACGGCGCCTCGTGCCCGGTCGGCCTCGGCGTCTCCTGCTCGGCCGACCGGCAGGCGCTCGCGAAGATCACCCGCGAGGGGGTCTTTCTCGAGCAGCTCGAGGAAAACCCCGCCCGGTTCCTGCCCGATGTGACCCCGGACGACCTCGGGGGCGACGTCGTGCGCGTCGACCTGAACCGGCCGATGCCGGATATCCTGGCCGAGCTGGCGAAGTATCCCATCGCCACCCGGCTGTCCCTCAGCGGGCCGATGATCGTGGCCCGAGACATCGCGCACGCCAAGCTGAAGGAGCGGATCGACAGCGGCGAGGGCCTGCCGCAGTACTTCCGCGACCACATGATCTACTACGCCGGCCCCGCCAAGCGGCCCGAGGGGCGCCCGTCGGGGTCGTTCGGCCCCACCACCGCAGGGCGGATGGACTCGTACGTGGACCTCTTCCAGAGCCACGGCGGCAGCATGGTGATGCTGGCCAAGGGGAACCGCTCGCGCCAGGTGCGCGAGGCGTGCGGGAAGCACGGCGGGTTCTACCTCGGCTCGATCGGCGGCCCCGCCGCCCGGCTCGCCGACCACAGCATCAAGAAGGTCGACGTGCACGAGTACCCCGAGCTGGGCATGGAGGCGATCTGGCGGATTGAGATCGAGGACTTCCCCGCCTTCATCGTCATCGACGACAAGGGGAACGACTTCTACGCCGAGCTGATGGAGAAGAAGCCCGCCGCCTTCGTCCGGCCGTAGGCGGCCCGGGTCGCCAGCGGCAGCGCCTGAAGGACCACTTTAGCGGACCGGTCAAGAGGCTCTACAATAGGTGCTGTTGGAAGGGCCGAAATGACCATCAAGTTCTCCCAGGACGTCGTGCCGCTGACGGATCTGAAGGCCAACCCCGGACACGTGGTGAAGCACGTCGCCGAGTCGGGGCGCCCGGTGCTGCTGACGAGCCGAGGGCGTGGCGTGGCGGTGGTGCAGTCGGTCGCCGAGTTCGAGGCCTCGGAAGAAGCCCGTGCGTTCATGCGGGCGGTCGTCGAGGGGCTGGCCGACCTCGAGGAGGGACGCGAGCTGGCGCTCCGTGACGTCAAGCTACGGCTCGGCATCGGGTAGCGGATGCCCGTCCGGATTCGTTTCGCCGAGTCGGCGCTGGGCGATCTCGAGGCCGTCCGCGGCTGGTATGCCGAGAGCGGAGTACCGGAAGTCGGGATGCGTCTCGTTACCGAGATCATCGACCGGGTGCAGCACCTGGCGGACCATCCCGATCTCGGACGGGTGGTTCCGGAATTCGGCCAGACTTTCCTGAGGGAGCTCGTTCATCCGCCGTTTCGGATCGTGTACCGTCGAGAGTCGGAAGCGGTCCGAGTCGTGCGTGTCTGGCGCGGTGAACGCCGGCTCCGGCTGTCTGATGATTGACGCAGACTCCTGGCGTGGCGTCAGCGTCTCCCGGTCGCCACCGGATCGATCCGTTCGACGAGATCGAGCGCGTCGAAGTCCCGGTCCGTCGAGAGGATTCGGCGTATTCCCCGGTCCTCCATGGTCGCGACGTGCACCGCGTCGCGCGCCGACAACCGGGGGTGGTGTGCGAGAAGCTCCAGCGCCCGCGCGGTGTGCCGCTCGGTGATGGGCAGAATCTCCGCGCACATCGTGGTCGCGGCGCGGTAGACGGTGCGGGCGCTGTCGGGACGATTGATCGAGAAGTAGCGGTGGAGGATCTCCTGCAGCACCTCCGCGCTCGTCGTGAGGGTGACGCGCCGCTCGACTGCCGCGTGCAGGGCTGATCGGCACCGGCTCCGGCGCACCGGGTCGTCGCCCGCCAGGTACATGAAGACGTTGGTGTCGATGAAGATCGTTTCGGCATCCGTCGTCATCGCTTCGGCATCGTTCACTCGGGCTTGTCCTCGCTCGACCCCGTGCCTCGGGAGTCGTCGGGGTCGAACGCGCGCTCTCGGGTCTTCAGCCGGCTGTACTCACGCTTCCAATCCGCCCAGTCCGCCGGGGCGGGTACCGGCTCCATGGCGTACAGGTCGTCGATGGCCTCGAGCTGACGGCGCCTTGTCTCCGGCTCGATGCAGTACTGCTCGATTGCTTCCCTGACGACGGCGGCGAGCTTCCGCCGGTTCCGGATCGCCACCCGGTGCAGCGAGGCATACTGCGCTTCGTCGAGCGTGACTTGAACCTTGCGGGTCTTCACGTCCGCAAGCGTATGGTGTCAAGCTGGGAGTGTCAAATGGAATGTGTCAAAATCGAACGCGCTGCGGGTCCGGCAAATGCCGGGGCCGGCCGGTTTGGGCATCGCGGACCAACGATGCTATTGTGAGCCGTTCCTCACAGTTCCGCACGAGCCGAGACATGGGCATCTTCAAGATGGCGTGGCGCAACATCGGCCGCAACCGGCGGCGGACGGCGGTCACGGTGGGCGCGATGTCCCTCGGCCTCTTCGCCATGGTCGTCTGGTTCGCCATGCTGGAAGGGATGCTGAACGACATGCAGGAGACCATCGTCGAGGTCGACATCGGCGACCTGCAGATACACGCGCCGACCTACCTCGACGACCCGTCGCTCTACACGGTCATCGACGACGTCGATGCGCTGCTGGCCAGGCTCGAGGCGACGGGGTTCCGGGCGAGCGCGCGGCTCGTCGGCGCGGGGCTCGCGGCGGCCCACGACTCGGCCGCCGGCGCGTCGCTGCGCGGCGTGAACGTCGAGGACGACGCCCGCGTCAGCGTCATCTCGACCCGGCTCGCCGAGGGAGCGTGGCTTGCCGACGAGGACCCGGCCGGCGTCGTGGTGGGACGGCGGCTCGCGCGGGCGCTCAACCTGGCCCTCGGCGACGAGCTGGTGGTGCTGAGCCAGGCGACCGACGGCGGCATCGCGAACGATCTCTACGCCGTGCGCGGCATCCTCGACAGCGTGAGCGACGGCGTGGACCGCTCTGCCGTCTTCCTCACCGAGGCGGCATTCCGCGAGCTCTTCTTCATGGCGTCGGGCGCGCACGAGATCGTGGTGCGCAAGCCGGACGACCTCGAGTTGCCGGCGGCCGTGGAAACGGTGCAGGGCCTCGCCCCCGGCCTCGACACGCAGTCGTGGCGGTCGCTCATGCCGATCATCGCGACCTACCTCGACTCGGCCCGCGCGACGATGGGGGTCGTCTCCGCCGTCATCTACATCGTCATCGCGATTCTCATCCTGAACGCGATGCTGATGGCGGTGTTCGAGCGCATCCGCGAGTTCGGGGTGCTGAAGGCGCTCGGCGTCGAGCCGCGGCAGGTGCTGGCCCTCATCTTCGTCGAGAGCGCGATGCAGACCGGCCTCGCCCTGGTGGCGGGCATGGTTCTCGCGATCCCGACGCTCTGGTACCTGGTCGAGATCGGCATCGACACCGGCGCGCTCGGCGGGGTCACGGTCATCGGCGGCACCTTCGCGACGGTGTGGCAGGCGTCGGCGTCGCCGTCCGCGTTCATCACCCCGACGATGACCCTGGTCGTGCTGGTTCTCCTGGCGGTGATCTATCCCGCCCTGAAGGCGGCCCGGATCAGCCCCGTCGAGGCGATGCGGCATCAGTGAGTCGGCGCGGTCCGTCGCGGCCGCGGTCCGCGAGCACGGCAGGGGCAGGACTCTGCACTGTTGCACGGCGCGGAGTCCTGGAGGGTTGTGGGGCGGCAATCGGAGGCCGCAGCGCGACCCTGCGGTAGCGTTCGGCGACGATTGCCGGGCTCGGACAGCGGGAAGCAAGAGGGGGCGTCATGAAGGGCAGCAGTCTCGCGAAGATGGCGTGGCGCAACCTGTGGCGGAATCGCCGGCGCACGACCATCACCCTCTCGGCGATCATCTTCGGCGTCTTCCTCTCCGTCGTCATGATGGCGATGCAGGACCGGAACTGGGCCGACATGATCCGGCTGGCGGCTCGGCTCGGCGCGGGTCACGTGACCTACCAGCACCCGGAGTATCTCGACAGCCCCACCCTGTCCCGTCCCGTGCGGGCGACCGGCGAGCTGAAGCGTCTGGCCGCGGGAAACCCGCGGGTCATCCGGGTCGTCGAGCGCATCACCGGGTTCAACATGCTGTCGACGGCGCGCGACAACGTCGGGGCCGGCTTCATCGCCGTCTCCCCCGAGGACGAGGACGAGGAGACCCTGTCCCTCCTCGAGGCGGTGGTCGAAGGCGAGTTCTTCGAGTCGTCCAACGACCGCGGCATCATCCTGGGCGAGAAGCTCGCCTCGAACCTGGACGTCGAGCTCGGGTCGAGGCTCGTCTACACCCTGACCGACAAGGAGGGCGAGATCGTGAGCGACCTCGCCCGGGTCACCGGCATCATCCGCACCGGCTCGCCGAGCGTCGACGGCAGCATCTGCCTGCTGCCGATCGGCACGCTGCGGGAGACGATCGGCTTCGCGCCCGACGAGGCGATCCAGGTCGCCGCGTTCATCGACGATCAGCGCGTCACCGACCGGGTGGTCGCGGATCTCGCGGGCGGGGCCCCGGCTGACGTCGCGGTGCTGCCGTGGCACGAGCTGCAGCCGGATCTGGCGGTCTTCATCGCCATGAAGGTCGGCGGCGCGAAGGTCATGATGCTGATGCTCGCGGTGCTCGTGGCCGCCGGCATCTTCAATACCCTCTTCGTCAGCGTGATGGAGCGCCTGCGCGAGTTCGGCATCATGCTCGCCGTCGGCTTCAGTCCGTCGCAGCTCTTCCGGCTGGTGATGCTCGAGAGCGCCTGGCTGGCCGTCGTCGGCCTCGCCGGCGCCGCCCTCGTCACCATCGGACCGTACCTCTATCTCGCCTCGACCGGCATCGACATGTCGGGCCTGATTCCGGCCGAGCAGATGGAGGTCGCCGGCGTCGGCATGTCGACCACCATGCAGATCGGCATCTACGGCGAGAGCGTCGCGCTCATAGGCTTCTCGGCCCTCGCCGCCATCATGCTGTCCGGGGTCTATCCGGCCTGGAAGGCGGGGCACGCCGACCCGGTCGAGACGATTCGGCTGGTCTGAGGAGCCGTGGCGAGATCGGGCGTTGCACCGAGACCGCGAGGGTGCCAGCGGGCTGCAGGGCATGCCGTGCAGCTAGTTGGCTGTCCTGGAACAAGCTTTCCCGTCCGGCCGCCGCCGCGCACCCGGGAATTGCTGAAGAAGGGGGCCAGCTGCATGGACAGCTTTCATGCAGGACGGTCCACCAAGCGTGATGAGGGAGCGTATCGGATAGGTGACCGCGGACTGCAAGCGTTCTGCGAAGCAACGCAGCTTCGCGGAGCCACGCAGTCGGGGCAGGATGCATCGCCGGTCGAATGTAGCGGGGCCTGTCGTCACGGGTTCCCGGGTTTCGTCTGGCCGAACGCGAACCCCGAGAGGTGATTTCTGATGGGCGGTGGCAACGGCACGGATCCGGTCGTCGAGCTCGAAGCGGTCACCAAGGTCTACCACCAGGGCGATCAGCGGGTGGACGCGTTGCGCGGGCTCACGATGGCGGTGGGGAGCGGCGAGTTCACGGCGATCAGCGGTCCGTCGGGATCGGGAAAGACGACCGCCCTCAACCTCATCGGCGCGCTGGACACGCCGACCTCGGGGACCGTCCGCCTGGAGGGCGCGGACCTCGGGACGCTGTCGCGCCAGGAGCTGAGCCACCTCCGCCGCGACCGCATCGGCTTCGTGTTTCAGGCATACAACCTGTTGCCGATCCTGAGCGCCTACGAGAACGCCGAGATCGTGATGGCGGTGCAGGGGATCGCCGAGGCCGAGCGCCGGCCGCGGGTCATGGAGCTGCTGGCCCGCGTCGGGCTCGAGGGGATGGAGGCCCGGCGCCCGTCGGAGCTCTCGGGCGGTCAGCAGCAGCGGGTTGCGATTGCGCGGGCGATCGCGGCCGCGCCGGCCATCGTGCTCGCCGACGAACCGACCGCCAACGTCGATTCGACCACCGCCGACTCGCTGCTCGAGATGATGGAGACGCTGAACCGGGAGCAGCACGTCACCTTCCTGTTCTCGACCCACGACCCCCGCGTGATGGCGCGCGCGCGCCGCCAGGTTCGTCTCGTCGACGGCCGCATCGAGAAGGACGACGTTCGCGCCTGACGCCGAAACGCACCGTGGCCGGCGACGAGGAGTCCGCGCCGCGGAACGGCGCAGACTCCTCGATTTCCCGGCTCCGGCTACAGTCCCGGCACCATGATGTGGGCGGTGGTGGTGCCTGCGGCCATGATCCAGGCGCCGCCCTGGCCGGGATTCTCAGGCAGCCCGAGCGATTCGGCGGTGGCGCCGGGGGCCGCAATCGTCGTGTGGGTTCTCGCGCCGGCCTGGTCCGGGCCGTTCGTCGAGATGAACACCGAGCCGAACTCCGGCGCCACGCGGGTGCCGTTCGCTTCCGCCTCGTCGACCATCGCGCGTTCGGCCGCGGCGTCCGCCGCTTCCGCCCGGATCTTGCGGCTCTGGGCGACGCGCTCGAGATTCCCCACGTTGGTGCACTGCGTCGCGAAGGGTTGCCGGCGGGCCTCGTTCGACCGGTCGTAGCAGACCAGTTGATTCGTGCCTTCCCGGAGGGTCTCGTAGGTGTAGTCGGCGTTCCACTGGATGACCGCGGCGGCGTCACGCGCCCGGCGCGGCGCGCCCGCGAGCGCCTGCTCGATGAGCTCGGCGTTCGATTGGGCATGGGCGGCGGTTGCGGCGGCGGCGATGCCGACGACGATCAAAACGAATCGTTTCATGGCGGATCTCCCTTCGAGATGGATGAATGTACGCACCGTGTTCCATTCAATGATAGGCGTTTCGGTGGGTGCGGTCGTTTCGTCCACCCCGGCGCCCGGGCCAGGCCGCGGCACCGGCCGTCGCGAACGAACGCGGCGGGAGGGAACCCGGACGCCGAGCCCGCGCCGGTCGACCACGATGCCGCGCCGGGGAGGCTGCGGCGCGACAGCCCGGAGCAGCAGGCTGCCGGGGCCGAGGGAGGGGTGGCGCGGGCGCGGAAGGAGGCGGCCCCCGATCCGCCCGGCGGCCGGTGATGGCGCGGGCAGATTGGGGGATGTAGACCGTCGCCGGGCCTGATACAGTGCGCTCGTGCCCCACGTTCCTGCCACTGCGTGCCGCCGCCGGCTCTCCCGTCCGAGATGTCTGTCCCGTCTTGGCGCCGCCGTCTGGTGTGCGGTCCTCGCCGGTTGCGGGGGCGTGACCCCCGATCGGCCGGCGGACGCGCTGGAGCCGACCGCGGCCGGGTATCCGCAGGGTGCGGTGACCCTTCTCGCGCCCGCCAATCCCGGCGGCGGCTGGGATCAGACGGCCCGCCAGATACAGCAGGTGTGGACCGAGGCCGGCATCCTCGGGGTGCCGGTGGAGGTGATCAACCGCGGCGGCGCCGGCGGCACCATCGGGCTCGCCGATTTCGTCACCCGCCACCGCGGCAATCCGCGGACCCTGATGGTCTTCGGGCAGGTCATGCTCGGCGCCATCCGCACCAACCGCACGCCGCTCTCGATCGACGATACGGTGCCGCTCGCGCGGCTGCTCGACGAGTACGAGGTGATTGCGGTGCCCGCCGACTCGCCCCACGAGACCCTCGCCGACCTGCTGCGCGACTTCCGCGCCGACCCCGAGCGGGTGAGCTGGGCCGGCGGGTCGGCCGGGGGCATCGACCACATGCTGGCCGGGCTGCTGGCCCTCGCCGCCGGCGTCGATCCCACCCGCGTGAACTACGTGGCCCACTCGGGAGGTGGCGAGGCGGCGGTGTCGGTGATGGGGGGACACGTCACCGCGGGCATCTCCGGTTTCGGCGAGTGGAAGGCCCATGCCGCGGGCGGCCGCATGCGGGTGCTGGCGGTCTCGTCGGCGGAACGCATTGCGGGGAGCGACGTCCCGACCATTCGCGAGAGCGGGCTCGACGTCGTGATCGTGAACTGGCGGGGAATCCTGGCGCCGCCCGACACCGACGACGAGACACGCGCCTGGCTGATCGAGGCGCTGGCGCGCCTGCGGGCTTCGGAGGCCTGGCAGGACATTCTGCGCCGGAACGACTGGGAAGACAGCTTTCTCGCGGGCGACGACTTCGAGCGCTTTCTCGAGCAGGAGACCGCCGTCGCCGACGAGATCCTGCGCTCGATCGGCCTCGCCGGGCCGGCAGGGTAGCCGGCCGTGCCGCGCATGGTCCCGGACCGGGTCTTCGCCGCGGTGTCGCTCGCCGCCGCCGCGGGCTACCTGGCCGCGGGCCTGTCGATCACCGCGCCGGCCGGGGGCTACGACCTCGTCGGACCGCGCACGTTTCCGCTCGTGATCGGCGCCGGCCTGGCCGCCTCCGCGCTCTGGATCGGATGGCGCCCGGCCCCGCCGGCCGCGCCGTCGCCGATGGACTGGCGGGCGGCGGCGGCCTGCGCCCTCGTCTTCCTGGCCTATCTGGCGTGCCTCGAGCGCCTCGGCTATCCGCTCGCCACCGTTGCGTTCATCGCGGCCGAGTCGCGGGCGCTCGGCAGCCGCGCCTGGCGCCGCGACCTCGCGGCCGGCGCCGTCGTCGCCGCCGCCGTCCATCTCGGGTTCCGGCTCCTGCTCGGCATCCGCCTGCCTGCGGGTCCCTTCGCCTGAGGTGGATGCCTTGGCGTTGCTCATCGATCAGCTGGCCGTCGGCTTCGGGGCCGCTCTCGCGCCCGCGAACCTGCTGCTGGGGTTCATAGGGGTCACCCTCGGCACCGCCATCGGGGTCCTGCCCGGCCTCGGCCCCGCCCTCACCATCTCGATGCTGCTGCCGCTGACGTTCGGCCTGCCGCCGGTCGGCGCCTTCATCCTGTTCGGGGGCATCTACTACGGCGCGATGTACGGCGGATCGACCACGTCGATCCTCGTGCGGATGCCGGGCGAGGCGTCGAGCGTGATGACCGCCCTCGACGGGTTCGAGATGACCCGTCAGGGCCGCGCCGGCGCCGCGCTGGCCACCGCCGCCATCGGTTCGTTCGTCGCCGGCACGTTCGCCACGGCGATGCTGATGCTGCTGGCCCCGGCCCTCGTCGAGGTCGCGCTCGGATTCGGTCCCGCCGAGTACTGCGCGCTGATGCTGTTCGCCCTGACCGCGCTCGGGGGGCTGTCCGGCGAATCCCGTGCCAAGGGGGTGTTCGCGATCTGCCTCGGACTGGCCCTCGGAACCATCGGCATCGACGGCCAGACGGGTCAGCCGCGCTTCACCTTCGGGGTGCCGGGGTTGCTGGGCGGAATGAACGTCGTGGTGGTGACGGTCGGGCTGTTCGCGGTCGGCGAGGTGTTCTGGTACGCGGCCGCGCGGCGGGCCGCCGGTGAGGCTCGCGCCGCGGTCTCGGGGCCGGTGCGGATGACGCGCGACGAGTGGCGCCGGTCGGTGCCGGCCTGGATTCGCGGCACGGTGATCGGGTTCTTCACCGGCGTCCTCCCCGGCGCCGGAGCCACCGTGGCCAGCTTCTTGGCTTATGCGGCCGAGCGGCGGGTCGCGCGCCGCCCGGAGCGGTTCGGCCAGGGCGCCATCGAGGGGGTCGCGGGGCCCGAGGCGGCCAACAACGCCAGCGCCGGCGGCAGCCTGGTCCCGCTCCTCGCCCTCGGCGTGCCGGGGTCGGGCACGACGGCGGTCATGCTCGCGGCGTTCCAGATGTACGGGCTGCAGCCGGGGCCGTTGCTGTTCACGCAGGACTCCACCCTCGTGTGGGGGCTCATCGCCAGCCTGTACGTCTCCAACGCGCTGCTGCTGGTGCTGAACCTGCCCCTGATCGGGCTGTGGGTCCGGGTGCTGCAGGTGCCCCGGCCGCTGCTGTTCGCGGCGGTGCTGGCGTTCTCGACCCTCGGGGTCTACACCCTGAACAACAGTCTCTTCGACGTGGCCATCGCCTACGGGCTGGGCGTCGCGGCGGTCGTCCTGCGCCGCCACGCGGTGCCCCTCGCCCCGATCGTGCTCGCGGTGGTGCTGGGGCCGCTGCTGGAGCAGGAGTTCAGGCGGGCGATGGCGATTTCGGTCGGCGATCCTACGGTGTTCCTGACCCGCCCGGTCTCCGCCGCCATCCTCGTGCTGACAGTGCTGGCGGCGGCCGCCCCGGTGCTGATTCGCGTCGTTGCGGCCCGGCTCCGGGCGGATCGCAGCGCCGCCCGGATCGAGGCGGATCCCGGGTCCGGCCAGGGCGGGGAGTGAGAGACGGCGCGGTCATCAGGCGCCGGCTCGGTCCTCGCGTGCAGGCCGGCCGCGGGTCACGGGTCCGGCCACTTCTGGAAGGCGCGCCTCATCTGCCGCACCGCCTGCAGCAGCCGCTGGCGGTTCTCGATCAGCGCGAGGCGCACGTAGCCTTCGCCCTCCGGGCCGAAGCCCCGCCCCGGCGACACCGCCACCTCGGCGTCGTCCATCAGGCGGCGCGCGAACTCCATGGAGCCCATGGGGCGGAAGCGCTCGGGCAGCGGCGCCCACACGAACATGCCCGCGCGCGGCGCGTCGAGGTCGGCCCAGCCGATGCGTCGCAGCCCGTCCACCAGCGTGTCGCGCCGCTCCTGGTACTTGGCGGCCTGCTCGTCCGCGAACCGGTCGCATTCGCGCAGCCCGATGATGGAGGCGATCTGGATCGCCTGGAAGATGCCGTAGTCGTAGTATCCCTTGATCGCGCCGAGCGCGCCGATGATCGTCGGATTGCCGGAGCAGTAGCCGATGCGCCATCCCGCCATGTTGAACGTCTTCGACATGGTGGTGAACTCGACCCCGATCTCCATCGCGCCGGGGGTCGCGAGAAAGCTCGGGGCGCGGTAGTCGTCGAAGCAGACCTGTCCGTAGGCGAAGTCGTGCACCACGATCAGCTCGTGCCGGCGCGCGATGGCGACCACTTCCTTGAAGAAGTCCGGCGCGACGCAGTGCGCGGTGGGGTTGTGCGGATAGTTGAGGAAGAGGACCTTGGGACGCGGCGCCAGCTGGCTCGATATCTCGCTGATCCGCGTCAGAAACACCTCGTCGTCGGCCACCGGGACCCCGAGGTAACTGCCCCCGGCGAGCACGACGGCGTAGGCGTGGATGGGGAAGGACGGCGCCGGAATCAGCGCGGTGTCGCCCGGTCCGAGCAGGGCCAGACACAGATGGCTGAAGCCTTCCTTCGACCCGATGGTGGCGATGACCTCATTGTCGGGGTCGAGACCGACGCCCCAGTGCTTGTCGTAGTACTTCGACACCTCGCGGCGCAGGTTGTAGAGCCCGGCCGCGGCCGAGTAGCGATGGTTCCGCGGGTCGTTGACCACCTCGCAGAGCTTGTCGACGATCGGCTGCGGGGTGGCGTCGGTGGGATTCCCCATCGCCATGTCGATGACGTCGATGCCGGCGCGGCGCTTGCTCGCCAGCAGCGCGTTGATGCTCCCGAACATGTAGGGAGGCAGGCGCGACATGCGCTGGCTGAGATCGATGAAGCCGTTCCCGTCGTTGGTCATGGGGTTCCCGCCGATGCACCCGGTTCGATCAGCGTGGGTCGGCGCTCTCATCGGGCGGCGGGTCCGTGTTCTCCGACACGATGACGTTGAACTGCCGGTAGTTCCGGTATCGGGCGGTGCTGACCATGCGGCTGCCGCCGTCCTCCGAGACGCTGTCGCGCATTTCGACGGGCACCCAGAGATTCAGCCGCGATTCGAGCCCGAACGTCACGCGGGCGGTGGCTTCCGTCGCCGGCCGGTCGCCGCCGACCCGCGGATGATTCAGCGCGAACTCGGTCTCGAGCACCCGGCCCGACTCGGGGTCGAGACAGAAGCGGCCGCGGGCCGGGAGGCTGATGCCCTGGAAGCCGCGCGCCATCGTGGGATACGCGATCTCCTGGAAGCCGACGTCCCACGCCGTGTCCACCCCGGCGCACCCCGCCCGTCCCGTCCGCATCCGTTCGAAGTCGAACCGATCGACGTTGGCCGGGTGCAGGAAGAACAGCGAGTAGGTCGGCACGTTGAACGTCCGGGCCGTCGCGCCCAGGTTGTAGCGCGCGCTCTCTTCGCTGATGCGGCGGGCCTGGGCGATGGCGGTTGACCCACCATCGAGCAACAGCGACGCCAGCCGGTTTCCCCGCTCCTCGAGCGGGCGGCCGTTCAGCTCGACGACGTCGCGGAAGCCGACCCACTGGCCCTGCTCATCCACCCGCATCAGCAGGAACTCCGACACGAGCTGCGAGTGGGACGGGTTCGCACTGTTGTCCCGGTAGTAGGTCTGCCGGTAGTCCTCCTCCATCACCACGCTCGACAGATCGTCGACGTAGTCCGCCACATAGGCCGCCGCCCGGCCGATGACGTCGTCGAGGCCCGGCGGGTTCTGCGCCCCGACCGGCGCCGAGGACAGGCCCAGGGCGATTGTCGCCGCCGCCAGGCCGGCATGAAACCGCCGCTGGCCCCCGCCCGGCGCCCCGTGCGGTGAGACTGCCGCCCGGCGATGCCCAACCCTGCCGAACCGGCCCCGCCGATGCCGTAGCTCGTCCATGGTGGTGATCAGGTTTGCAGAGGAATTATAGTGCCGGGTTCGGAATCAGGATGGTGGCGCCGATTTTCGCCAGCCGCGCGGGGCCACACATCGCGCGGACCAGGTCCACCGTCGCCGTCGTGCGGCCACTCGCCTGCCGCCATCGTGCGGCACGCTCCGCAGGTTCATCGCAGCGAGCGTCAACCCTGGCAACGGGCCGCTTCCCGTTGGGCTGCCGAATCATCATGCCGGATCGTCCTCGGATGACGAGGCCGCCCCGTCGGCCCCGGGAGGTTCAGGAGCTGTGTCTGCTTCCGGGACGTCGAGGCCGACGGCGCGCATGATCGCGAGGGCGTTGCTGCGGGTCACCGGTCCGGGCTTGAGGCGGTAGTCGAAACGCAGGTCGCCGGCGACGACGTCGTCGTCGAAGTGCACGTTGCGGGTGCGCGGGGCCAGGCCATCCGCGATCTCGGCCAGCGCCAGGTCATGGGTGGTCACGAGGCCGAGGGTGGGCAGCTCGAGCAGCGAGCCGAGCAGGCCGCGCGCGCCGTCCCGGCGGTCGTGCGAGTTCGTGCCGTGGAACAGCTCGTCGAACAGGAACAGCGTGGGGCCGGCGCGCGCGGCGGCGAGAATCTGGCCCAGCCGGAGTACCTCGGCGTAGAAGCGCGAGCGGCCCGCCTGCAGCGAGTCCTCGATACGCAGGGTGGCGCCGGGCGTCAGCGGCGACAGGCGCAGGCGGGCCGCGCGCACCGGCGCGCCCGCCAGCGCGAGGACCGCGTTGATCCCCACGGATCGGAGAAGCGTCGTCTTGCCCGACATGTTGGAGCCGCTGACGATGAGGACGCGGGGGGCCGGCCCGAGGGCAACGTCGTTGGCGACCGCGGCGGCGGCCGGCAGGAGGGGATGCGACAGCCGCTCGGCCTCGTACACCGGCGGGCCGGCGCCGCCCGCGATCTCCGGAAAGGGGTCGGCGGGATGCTCCCAGCCATAGGTGGCGAGCGCCGCGAGCGCTTCGAACTCGCCGGTGTCGCGCAGCCAGCGCGCGACGCGAGCGCCGTGGCGTCGCCGCCACGCCTCGACTGCGAACGCGCAGTGCAGGTCCCAGAACAGGACCGCGGCAAGGGGCAGAAAGAAGATGTTGTGCCGCCAGTCATGCCACTCGATCACGCGGTGGAGCTGTCGCGCGGCGTCGTACGCTTCGCCGTCCGGCGCCGCGAGCGCGGCGTGCAGCGTCTGAAGCCGCGCGGTCTCGTACGACTCGCGGCGGAGCACGCGGCAGACCTGGCCGAGGACCAGCAGCTCGCGGGACGGTTCGTCCGCGGCGTCCATGATCCGTGTCGTGCGCGCCTGAAACCGGTACCGGAAGACGGCGGCGCCGACCAGGGCCGCGAGCGGCGTTCCGAGGGTGACCGCGCCCTGGAGCCAGGCGAGCAGGGCCGCGCCGACCAGCCCGGTGAATCCGATCGCCGCGAATCGGGGCCAGGCGGTCTCGAGCAGGCCGGGGCCGGTCGCCCACGCGGCGAGACGCGCCGGCCGCACCGCGGTCCGCATTTCCTCGGCGGCTGCGCTGAGATCCTCCCGCAGCGCGACGCGCGGCTGCAGCTCGCGGACGGCCGCCTGCCGCTCGGCGACCTCGGTGGGGCCCGCGGGGGTCTTGAGCCAGTCGGCCAGCGTCTCTTCGCCGGCCCGGGTCCGCGCGGTGCTCAGGAGCTGGAACAGCGAGCCGTCGCCGAAGAGGTCCAGGTCTTGCGCATACAGGTGGTCGGGGTCGGCGAAGCGGGCCCCGGTGGGCCCCAGGCCGGCCCACCGATCCTCGATTCGCGCGATGCCGTGCTCGTACCAGGCGACCGCGCGCGCCGTGCGCGCCTGGGCCAGGAGCACCCGGTCGTGCCCGACGACGAGCCCGGCGAAGAGACCCGCGGGCAGGCCGAGCCACCACGGAGACAGCCAACCGCCGAGCACGGCGGCTGCCGCGACCGCCGCCCCCGCAGCGAAGGTAGCCAGACGCGCGTGGCTCAGACGGTCGGCCTGTCGTTCCCACGCCGCGGCGGCCCGCCGGCGTTCGGCGAGCAGACGCCGGCAGGTCGCCAGCGGGTCCACTATCGGCGGCTTGGCAGATGGCGGTCGAACCACGCCACCATCGCGCCGATGTAGTCGGGCGGGTTCGTCGCGCCCGGGAACGTCGGTCCGTGACCGGCGCCGGGGATGCGCATCAGGTCCACCGGAACGCCGGCCTTCTCGAGTGCGGCCTTCATGACCTCGGCGTTGCGGTAGGGTACGACGGCGTCCGCGTCGCCGTGGATGAGCAGCACCGGCGGATCGTCCGCGGTGACGTGCGTCACCGGCGACGCCGCGACGAAACGCCGGTACTCGACCGAGTCGGTGCGATCGGAGCGCCGGAATCCGAACAGCGGATGGTTGGAGCCCGCCGCCGAGAGGGTCAGGTCGGTCGGCGCGGCCCGCGCCACGACCGCCTGCACCTTCGCGCTCTCCCGATTCACCGGACTGGCGTCGCCGGCCGTGCCGTCCCCGTCGAGCACGCCGAGCATGCTGACGAGGTGGCCGCCCGAAGAGCCGCCCATCGCTCCGATGCGGTCCGGATCGATGCCGAGCGCGGCCGCATGGTGGCGCACGTAGCGGACCGCGCGCTGCGCGTCCTCGAGATGGGCGGGATGCCGGAATCGAGGCGATGCGCGGTGGTTGATGCCGAATACGGTGTAGCCGGCCGCGGCCAGGGGGACGGCATAGATGTCCTCCTGTCCGCTCTCCTTCAACGGTGTCGCGTCCAGACCGAGCTCGCGGGTCCATCCGCTGCCCGAGATGAACACGATGGCATACCCGTTCGGCTGTTCCGGATGGTACACGTCCATCAGCAGCGCGAGCCCGGAGTACATGCCGAAGACCACGTTGCGCTCGACGCGCTCTTCGGCGCCGGCGGCGCCGCTGGTCAGGACCATCGCGAGGACGCCGACGCCAATCAGTTGTCTCATGGATCTGCTCCTGCCCTGTCGAGTTCCGGGAACCCCGTCGGTGCGGTAGCCGCCATTCTACGGCGCAGACTCCTGCGGCGCGGCATCGGCCAGCGTGAACACGAAGATCCCGTGACCACCCGCGTCGGGGCGGCGCTTGTCGGGCGTCAGTTGCGCCGAGATGCCGCTCCACAGCGAGGGATCCGTCCCGACCGGAATCGCCAGATACTGCCTCCCGTCGACGGCGTAGGTAATCGGGAACCCCGACACCGAGCTCGGCATCCGCGTCTGGAACAGAATCTCGCCAGACCGCGCATCGTGCACGTAGAGGTTGCGGTCCCAGTCTCCGACGATCACCAGTCCGCCCCCGGTGGTCAGGGCCGCGCTGTCGATGGCGGTGCGGGTCCGGTGACGCCACAGCACGTTGCCCGCGACGTCGATCGCGACGAACTCGCCGACCCCGTCGGGCCGGGCCGGGTGCATCAGGTGGGTTCGGCGCGACAGGCCCACGCCGCCCCCGCCTTCGACGAGCTCCGGTCCCGGGCCGAAGGTGGTGCGCTCGCAGCTCACGAGCAGGGGCACGTAGAAGGCCCGGGTATCCGGGTGGTAGGCCATGGCCCGCCAGCTCTTGAAGCCGGCCACGCTCGGACAGAACTCCAGCTCCACCCCTTCTTCGGGGATCATGCCGGGCCGGTAGGAGATCGCGCCGGTCTCGGGATGAACGTCGAGAATGGTCTGATATCCCAGGTCGTGGGCGGCCAGGAACCGGCCGGTGATGCGGTCGAGCTCCCAGAGAATCGCGAGCTTGCCCATCTTGAAGAGCGAGCGCCGCCCGCCGTGGTCGACGAGGAGGTTCTCGAACGTCTCGTCCATGTCGTGGGTCTCGCCGGGCAGGAGCTGGTTGTACCAGACGATCTCGCCGCTGTCCGGGTCGAGCGCGAGCACGCTGTTCGTGTACAGCGCGTCCCCGGCGTGTCCCCGCTGGAACCGCGCCCACGGCTTCGCCTGCGCCGTCGCCCAGTAGATGAGATTCGTGCCGGGGTCGTAGCTGCCGGCCGTCCAGCTGTCGCCGCCGATGCGGAACATCAGCGGCGTGTCGCCCCAGGTGTCGCCGCCGGGCTCGCCCGGCCGCGCCACCGTCGAGGTGCGCCAGACTTCCTCCCCGGTCTGCGCGTCGCGCGCCGAGATGAAGCAGGGGGTGTCCTTGGCTTCGTGGTACTGCTCGCAGCCGTTCGTGCTCGCCACCACCTTCCCCCGGACGACGATGGGCCCGGCCGTGTAGCGGAACCCGAGCCGGTGGTCGGCGCCGGCGACGTTCCACACCACGTCGCCCGTCCGCGCGTCGAGGGCGACGATGTGCGCGTCGAACGTCGTCAGATAGACCTTGTCGTCGTAGAGGGCGAGGTTCCGGGTGGTGACGATGCCGCGCAGGTCGTCGGACTCGTGCTCGTGCCGGTAGCGCCAGCGCAGCTCGCCGGTGACGGCGTCGAGCGCCTCGAGGATGCCGAACGGACTGGCGATATAGAGCACGCCGTCGTAGACGAGCGGGTTCGGCTCGGGTCGTCCCTCGGACCCGAGGGCCCACGACCATGCGAGCTGGAGCCGATGCGCGTTGCCGGTGTCGATCTGGTCGAGCGGGCTGTAGCCCCAGCCGTCGAGCGTACGCCGCCAGTTGATCCAGTCCGCGGGACCCGGATCGAGCAGCATCGCCTCGGTGATCGGCGTGAACGACGGCTCCTGCGCATGCGCCGGCAGTACGCAAACGGCGGCGACGGCGAGGGCCGGCAATAGCGACCGCACTCCGATTCTCATGCGTCCTCCTCCTGGGCGGCGGTCGGCGACAGCCTCGAGCGCCATCTCGTCCGTCGCCGGTCGCGCGCGCCGGCGCACGGCGCGGCGGCGCGGTCCCGTCCGGCGCGTCACTTGGCCATGTCCGCGAAGCCCTTGCCCTGCTCGGCGAGCCGCTTGAGGAGCGGGGCCGGTTCGAGCCACTCGCCGTGCTGGTCGTAGAGCCGGCTCATGGTGTCGTAGATCGTCTTGAGGCCGACGAGGTCGGCCCAGAACATCGGTCCGCCGCGGTAGCGCGGGAAGCCGTAGCCGCGCATCCAGATGACGTCGATGTCGCTGGCGCGCAGAGCGAGGCCCTCGTCGAGGATCTTCGCCCCCTCGTTGACGAGCGGATAGCAGCAGCGGGGGACGATCTCGTCGTCGGGGATGGCGCGGCGGGCGATGCCGAGCTCTGCCGACACGCCGGTGATGAGTTCCTCGATGACGGGGTCGGCAATCGGTACGCGGCTGCCCGACTCGTAGCGGTACCAGCCGGCGCCGGTCTTCTGCCCGTGGCGCCCCATCTCGCAGATGCGATCGGCGATCGGCGAGTAGCGCAGGTGCGGCGGCCGGGTCGCGGCCTGCGCCTTGCGGACGCGCCAGCTCACGTCGAGCCCGGTGAGGTCGCCCATCTGGTACGGCCCCATGGGCATGCCGAAGTCGTAGATGACGCGATCGACCTGCGGCGGCAGCGCGCCTTCCTCGAGGAGGAAGTCGGCCTGGCGGCGGTAGGCGTAGAGCATCCGGTTGCCGACGAAGCCGTCGCACACGCCGACCAGCGCGCCGACCTTGCCGAGGGTCTTCGACAGCTTCATCACGGTGGCGATGGCCTGCGGCGAGGTCCGAGCGCCGCGCACGTTCTCCATCAGGGTCATGACGTTGGCGGGGCTGAAGAAATGCGTGCCGATGACCTGTTCCGGCCGTGAAGTCGAGGCGGCGATCGCGTCGACATCGAGCGTCGACGTGTTGGTGGCGAGGATCGCGTCCGGTCTGCACACGCGGTCGAGCCGGGCGAAGACCTCCTTCTTGAGGGGCATCTCCTCGAACACCGCCTCGATCACGATGTCTGCCGCGCCGAGGTCGGCGTAGTCGAGAGTGGGCGTGATGCGGGCCAGCCGCGCGTCCATCTCCGCCTGCGACAGCCGGCCCTTCGAGACGGTCGCGGCGTAGTTCCCGCGGATGGTGGCGAGCCCGCGGTCGAGCGCATCCTGCGACGATTCGAGAACCGTGACCGGCAGGCCCGCGTTGGCGAGGCTCATGGCGATGCCGCCGCCCATGGTGCCGCAGCCGACGACCGCCGTCGCCGCGATCGGCCGCGCCGGGGTGTCCTTCGGCACGTCGGGAATCTTGGCGACCTCGCGCTCGGCGAAGAAGGCGTGCCGCTGCGCGGCCGACTGGTCGGACGCGCGGAGGCGTTGGAACACCGCGCGCTCGTTCTTCAAGGCCTCGGGGTAGGGCAGCGTCAGCGCGGTCTCCACGCAGTCGACGCAGGCGTACGGCGCGTCGAAGCCGCGGGCGCGCTTCGCCATCTTCTTGCGGAACGTCTCGAAGATCTCCGGCCGCCCGCGCGCCGCGGTCAGGCGCTCGTCCAGCCGCGATGCGCGCCGCAGCGGCGCGCCGTTGGCCGCGAGCGCGCGCGCGCGCGCCACCGCCGTCTCCTCCAGGTCGCTCCCGACGCACTCGTCGGCGAAGCCGAGGGCCACCGCCTTCTCCACCGGATGGAGCTTCCCCCCGACGATGACGTCGAGCGCCGCCTCGACCCCGATGAGCCGGGGCAT
Source organism: Vicinamibacterales bacterium (assembly GCA_965206705.1). Lineage (GTDB taxonomy): Bacteria > Acidobacteriota > Vicinamibacteria > Vicinamibacterales > UBA8438 > JAJEEA01. The sequence continues at coordinate 3,134,693 of CBDBKJ010000006.1, forward strand.
CCGCTGCGTGCCGCCGGCGCCGGGCAGGATGCCGAGGGTCACCTCCGGCAGACCGAGCCGGGTCCCGGGGGCGGCCAGCCGCACGTGGCACGCCAGCGCCAGCTCCATGCCGCCTCCGGCCGCGACGCCATGGACGGCCGCGACCACCGGCTTCGGCGACGCCTCGATCTCGTCCAGAATCGCGGGGAGGGACGCGGCGCCGGGCGGCGGCGGCGCGCTGAACTCGCGGATGTCGGCCCCGCCGCAGAACATCCGGCCCGCGCCGGCGATGACGATGGCGGCGACGGTGTCGTCGGCCAGGGCCTCGGCCATGCGCTCGCCGAGGGCGGCCCGCATGGCGAAGCTGAGGCCGTTGACGGGGGGGTTGGTGAGCCGCAGCAGCGCGACGTCGCCGCGGCGTTCGAGCGCGATGGAACCGGGCATGCGCAGTTTCCTCCGAGCCGGCGTCCGGCGCCGGCCGACTCACGAACGGCACGGTTGCCCGCGGCGAGACGAGTCTCGCCGCGGGTCCCGGCCGGGGTCAATCCAGCTTGGCCAGCTCCGCCGGGCCGACCGGCTCGGCAGGGCCGTGGTAGATGGCGTTGAACAGCAGCTTGAAGGTGCCGCGGGTCTGGGTGCGGAAGGCGATCTGGCTTCCCATCGTCACCACCGTTCCCGCCCCGACCTCGAACGCGACGACGTTCGCGCGGTTCCGGAGCAGCTCGTCCCCGAGCAGCCAGCCGCTGGCCACCATGTCGGCTTCGTCGGGATAGCGCGAAACGGTCTCGGCCGTGATCTCGAAGCTCGGGGTCAGCCGATAGGCCTGGTCGAAGCGAAAGAACACCGGCCAGCGGTCCGGCATGCCGAACGCGACCGGATGCCGCGGGTTGAACTCCTGCTTCAGGAGAGACCCCGGGGAGTAGAACAGCGAGGTCGGTTCGACGACCCGGTCGCGCAACGTGCCGAGCAGTTGGGCCGGGCTCTGGAACGCATCGCGCAGGGCCTGGGTGTCGTCGGGCTCGCGCGGCGCCGGGGGCTGGGCGCCGGTCGGCAACACCGGTTCGATAGGCAGGTCGACCAGGGCACGCGCGGCGCCGACGGCGCTGCCCAGCGCCACCAGGGTGCCGCCGTTTCTGACCCAGTCGGCGAGCTTCAGCCATCCCTTGGGTCCGACGCCCTGGGCCCACCGCCACGAATCGTCATGTCGTTCGGAATCGAGGCCGCTCACGATCCGGCGGCGGGTGGTGCCGGCGGGCAGGACGATGACGTCGTACCGGTCGGCGAGGTCGCCCTCGAAGTCGAGCGATGAAATCTCGACGTGTCCCAGCTCGTACTGCTCGAACAGCCAGCGCATCCAGCCGCCCGGCATGTTGTTGGCGGCCCGCCACAGGCCGACGCGGGTCGGGGAGCGCAGCCGGAATCCCGGAATCGCGGGTGGGGCGTCGGCCCCGTGCACCCGCAGCCCCGTCTCGCGGGAGACCGTTTCCAGGATCGCGGCCGCCTCTGGAGACGGCGGCACGAGCCAGGCGCCCGGAGCATGCTCGCGCCCCTCGCTCGCGAACCCCTCGGCCGCGCGGTAGAGGGGCACGCCGGCCCGCTGCAGCCGGGCCGCGGCCAGGAACCCGCCGTTCGACCCCGGTCCGACCACGTAGGCCCAGTCGGGAGCCGTGGGCATCGGCGGGGCGTCGGGGCGAATCTCCTCCCACCGCAGGAGATCGGCGTTGACCGGCTCGTCGATCTGCTCGACGTCCACCCCCATCAGCAGCCCCAGCGTCTGCGCGGTCACGTCGTAGGGGGGAATGGGGGGACCGCCCGGGTAGTAGCGCAGGTCGGGATAGACCTGCCGCTCGAGCATGGTCTTGGCGAACGCGCCGGCGGGCTGGGCGAGCTGGATCACCCAGGAGCCGGCCGGATAGCGCCGCCCGCCCGCGGTGAACCGGGCACGGGCGCGGTGGATCTCCACCTCGCCGGTGTGCAGCAGCTCGAGCAGCTCCCAGGTCGCGTACGGGTCCCGCTGCTCGGCGGAGACGACGAACGCGTACGGCGCCTCGTCGCGGGTCGTCCAGTCGCGGTGCACCCGGTAGTAGTTCTCCATCCAGGTGGTCCGGTTCCTCGCCACCTCGGTGAGCCCCGCGTAGACCGCGGTGAGCCCGTAGTCGACGATGTCGCCGAGCCGCCACACCCCGCGGTCGTAGGGCACGGGGAAGTTGATGCGGGCCTCCTGCGGGCCGAGGGGCACCTCCGCCCCGGCCGGGTTCACGTAGGGGTCCGCGAGCCGGGCGCTCGCGATCTCGGTGAGGATGCGGGGCTGGCCGTGATAGAGCATGTACTGCCGCGCCGGCGCCCACAGATCGTACTGCTGCCCGTAGACGACCCCACCCTTCTTCTCGGCGGTCAGGGCCCCGGCCATCGCCATCCCGATCCGGGCCTGGCCCTGGAGCAGGAGGGGATGGATGTTGGGGTCGTGGGGGTCCTGGTAGGGAGGCACGAACATGCGCGCCCCCGTGGGCCCCATCTGGTGCATGTCGTGGGTGACCTGCGGCTTCAGCTCGCGATGGACGTCGAGGGCGAGCCGGGTCTCCTTCTGCGTGAACATGAACCAGTCGCGGTTGTCGTCGTGCCCGGTGTAGTGGTGATACAGGTCGGGATAGGTGCGGTCGTAGTCGGTACCCTGCGTGTCGTACCAGTGGTCGATGACCAGCCGCTGGCCGTCCGGGTTCTGCGAAGGCACCACCAGCAGCACCACGTTGTCGAGAATCTCGGCGATCTCCGGGGACTGCTCGGTGGCCATGCGGTGGGCCAGCTTGACGATGGCCTGGGTATTGCCGACCTCGGTCGAGTGGATCGTCGCGTAGAGGAAGTAGAACGGGACGCCTTCGCGGACCAGCGCCGTCGCATCGGTCTCCGACAGGCCGCGCGGGTCGTTCAGCCGATGGTTGATCTCGACCAGGCGGTCCAGGCGCGCCAGATTGCGCGGGGCGCTGATCGTCGCCAGCACGTAGGGGTTGCCCAAGGTGCTCGTGCCGCGCTGCTCGAACGTGATCCGGTCCGATCGATCCGCCAGGAGCCGCAGGTACTCGAGAATTCGGGGATAGCGCGCCATTTCGCCGTCGGTCCCGATCTCGAAACCGAAGTAGTCGGTCGGATGCGGGATGCCGGGGGCCTGCGCCCGGGCCACGGGGGCCGATACGACCGACAGGACGACGAGCGAGAGGACGATTCTGATCAATTGCATGGCATGCGTGGGGGCCCTGTCGCCAGGACCGCGTGAAACCCCTCCGGACGGATCGCCCGCCCTTCGGGAATTGCCGAAAACCAACGGTCTCCAAATCGCCAGAATACCACGGCCCCCGGGCTGTCCCGGACTCGGAGAGGGGTGGTCGGGTGCCGTTCTCGGCCCGCTCCTGGCAGGCGGTGGCGGTCTCCGGGATGATCGACAGATCGGTCGCGGCGTACTACGATGGTTTCACCCGATCGCGGCAGGCGCGCGCTCGGCAGGGAAGTCGAGGCCGGCGGCGCTCCCGTGGCTGGTTCGGCGGCGGTGGAGCGCGTAGCCGTTGCCCGTGTTGGCCGGGAGCGCGGGGTGAGACCGCGCGGCTCTTGCCGCGGGCTCCTTTCAGGACACGGGAACCCATGACGAAGAACAGCGACCCGATCGTGGCGGAACAGACGTTCGACGCGGCCATCGCCGCGGTGTGGCAGGCGATCACCGACCCCGACCGGATGCGGCGGTGGTTCTTCGACCCCATCACCGACTTCGAGCCTCGCGTCGGCTTCGAGACGGAGTTCACCGTCAGGTTCGAGGACCGGGACTATCTGCACCAGTGGAAGGTGACCGAGGTGGTGCAGGAGCGGAGACTCGTGTACGACTGGCGCTACGGCGGCTTTCCCGGTCGCTCCTCGGTCCGGTGGGAGCTCTCGGAGACGCCCGCCGGCACGAAACTGCGCCTGACCCACGAAGGGCACGAGACTTTCCCCGAGGACGACCCCGCGTTCAGCCGCGAGCAGGGGCAGGCCGGGTGGGACTATCTCGTCGGCAAGAGCCTGAAGGCCTTTCTGGAACGGCAGGGATGACGCGCCGGCCCTGGTGAAGAAACCGCCGAACGCGGTCGCGGAGCGTGAGGGTGTGGTCGTGGCGCGTGTCCGGAAGCCCGTGGTGAAAGCGGGGCTCTCGCCATGGGCTACCAGGCCAGCGTATCACCCCCGGCTGGTATGCTGACAAGGACGGGGGACAGCATGCAAAGCGACAGGGGCATCCGGACGTCGTTGGCCGCGGGGCGGATCGCCGCCGCCCTCGGGCTCATCCTGATGGCCGGGGTCGGGGCCCCGGCCCAGACGCCGTCCGCCGACCGGGCCGAGCGGCACCGGGTGCCGGCCGACTTCATGAGCTTTCAGGGCGCCGGGTGGCTCGAGCGGGCGGAGCGGGTCGACGAGGAGCGGCCCGACCTCGTGCTCGACGCCATGGGCCTCGAGGCGGGCGACGTGGTCGCCGACGTCGGGTGCGGATCCGGCTACTACGCCCGCCGCGTCGCCGGCCGGGTCGCGCCGGGGGGCCGCGTGTACTGCGTCGACATCCAGCCCGAGATGCTCGACATCATGCGCGATCTCGCCGACCGCGACGGGGTGACCGGCATCGTCCCGGTGCTGAGCGAGCCCGACGACCTGAAGCTGCCGGCCGGTGAGGTGGACTGGATCGTCCTCGCCGACGTCTACCACGAGATGTCGGACTACGAGGCGATGCTCGCGGGCATGCGCGCGGCGCTGGCCCCCGGCGGCCGCGTGGCGCTGCTCGAGTACCGGATAGAGGACGGCACCGGCGACAACCTGAAGTCCGACCATGCGATGTCGGTCCGGCAGGTGCTCGCGGAATGGCTGCCGGCCGGCTTCGCGCTCGTCGACCTGCACGAGTTCCTGCCCGGGCAGCATCTCTTCATCCTGAAGGCGGCGGGAGACGCCGCCGTTCCCGGCGACCCCATCCGGCACCTCGATCTGGCCGCGGCGATCGAGCAGGGCCTCGTCGAGGCCGAGGCGCGGGGCGCGGGCGAGACCGGCGTCACCATCCGCATCCGGAGCCTCTCCGGCGGCCGCCTCTTGGTGACGATGCCGGTCGGGGTGTCGTTCCCGGCCGACGGGGGGCGGCGGGACATGGTCTCCCGGCGCGATGCCGCCATCCGGCTATTCGACGACCGGTGGCACGACTGGGCGGTGCGGTCGGTTGGGCGCCAGCCCGATCGGGGGCCTGCGGGGCCGGGCGACCGCCTGGGGATCGATGCGCCCGCGGACCCCGGCGTCCTCGAAGCGCTTATGTACGCGATGCAGGTGGGCACCTACCGGGTGTCCAACTCGCCCCTGCTCTACATGCCCCGCACCCACGGCATCGAGCAGGCCGCGGTGTGGATTGCCGATGCCGACCCCCGGTACGACGACATCGCCCCGGCCCTCCGGGACGAGCGGATGCCGACCCTGTACGCGGTGGCGTTCGCGCTCGTCTACTGCGACCTCGCCGGCATCGACGTCCGGTCCCGGCGCATCTGGGCGGATCGCGAACGCATCTTCGGCCCCCTCCGCGATCAGGGGCTGAACGTCTGGTACCAGATGCAGACGCGTTGACCGCGCGTCAGCCTGCGGTGAGGGTCTCCGAACGCACCGTCAGGTCGTCCACCCTGTCGCGGTCCACGGCGACGCCGAGGCCGGGGCGGTCGCGCGGCACCGTCACCATGCCGGACGGGTCCATCGTCCACTCGGGGGTCACGATGTCTGCCTGCCAGTAGCGGGCGCTGGGGCTTAGGTCGGCCGGCAGCACGAAGTTGGGCAGCGAGGCCAGGGCCACGTTGCAGGCGCGGCCGACGCCGCTCTCGAGCATGCCGCCACACCATACGGGGACGCCGGCGGCGGCGCACCGGTCGTGAATGGCGCGGGCCACCGCGAGGCCGCCCACTCGCCCCGGCTTGATGTTGACGATGCGCCCGCTGCCCAACTCGAGCATGTCGTCGACCCGGTCGAGGCTCGTGATCGATTCGTCCAGGCACACCGGGGTGGTCAACCGCCGTTGGAGGGCGGCATGGCGCAGCAGGTCGTCCCGCCCCAGGGGCTGCTCGATCATCATCAACCCGAACCGGTCCATCGTGGCGAGGTGGTCGAAATCGGCGGTCGTGTAGGCGCTGTTGGCGTCGGCCATCAGCGGCGCCTCGTTCCCCACCGCCTCGCGCACCGCGGCCAGATACGTGAGGTCGGCGCCCGGCTGCACCTTGATCTTCGCCTTTCGGTAGCCCTGGGCGAGGGCGCGGCGCACGACGTCGACGAGCCGTTCGGGGCGGTCCTGGATGCCGATGGAGATGCCCGTCGCGATCTGCGGGCGGGTGCCGCCGAGGAGGGCGGCGAGGCTCGTCTGCGCGCGTTCGGCGGCGAGGACCCAGACCCCCATCTCGACCGCCGCTTTCGCCATGTAGTGGCCGCGCACCGCCGCGTCCAGCCGCGGATGCACTGCGTCGGGCCCCGCGAGCGGCTCGTCGAGGGCCAGCGGGGCGATCCACTCGCGGATGGCGAGCCACGCGGTGTCGATGGTCTCGGGCGAGAAGTAGGGCCGCTCGCCGGCCACACACTCGGACCACGCGACGGTCCCGTCGGCGTCGCGGGTCTCGAGCAGGAGAATGCGCCGGAGATCGGCGGTGCCGGACGAGATGCGGAACGGCTCGACGAGGGCCATCCGGATCTCGCGGAGGGTGATGGACTGCAGTCTAATGCTCACGCGGGCTCACCGTGCTCACCAGTGCTACCTTCAAGAGCTGGCATCGAAGTGGCGGCTTGTCGGACGCTCACGCCAGCGTCGCCGTGTTCACGAGATAGAACCACCGTCCCGTCGCACCATCCCGGTCCAGGCCGGCGATCCCGGGATCGTCGAGACGGTCGCTGAAGATCCGGCGCAGGTGCTGCTGCCAGCGCCGGGCCTCGTCGGGTGCGGCCGCCTTCAGGTGCTCGATGTCGGCCGGTACCTCCACGCGCAGCCACGGCGCGCGGGGCAATCGCGCCGGCTCGACGCCGGCCGGCGGCGCGGTGACGACGGGTGCGGTCCGCGCCGCAGCCGGCACCGCGGCGGGCTCGCCGTCGAGGATGCGCTCCACCGTGGGGTCGCGCAGCCGCCACTCGACGATCAACCGGTCGGTGGCGAGCCCGCGGTGCAGCACGCTGCCGGTGTCGCCGTACATGTCCGGCACGTACTCGACGGCCACCGCCCCCAGGTTCAAGAGGTTGAGACGGGCGTTGCGCGACACCAGCGGATCGAACGACCAGTAGACCCGTTCCACCCCGACGGCCAGCAGCTGCCGGCGCTGGTGCAGCTTAAGCCGACGGCCCAGGCCGCGGCCCCGGGCCTCGGGGCGCACCGCCAGCATGTCCGACCAGTGAGCGGGGACGCCGCCGCGCACCCCGCCGATCCCGAACACGAACCCCACGAGCCGCCCGTCGGGCGCGAACGCGCCGGACGCCACGCCGCCCACCCGCTGGCTCACCTGGAGGATGGTGGCGGGCACCACGTCCGCGAAGTCGCGGCCCCAGACGTCCCGCTGCAGCCGGACGCCCGCCTCGCAGTCGTCGCGGCTGCGGAGCGGGCGAATGATGACATCGTCGCCTGACACGCGCGTTAGGATACCGGAGATGCTGATTGTCCGCCGTCGGCGGCGCCGGCCGCGGGCTGGTCCTCTGATGATGGTGACTCCGATGCCGACCCGAATCCTCGCCCGGTCCTCGTCGCGTCGCGGCGCCGCCGGCCGCCCGACCGACCCAGCCGGGGTCCGCGCCGTTGCCTGCCGCACGCTCCCGATCCTGCTGCTCGTGCTGCTGGCCGCCGCCTCGTCCGGGTTCTCCCGGGAAGCCGGCGGTGCGCGCCCCAACATCGTGCTCGTCATGACCGACGATCAGGGCTGGGCCCAGGTCGGTTTTCACGGCGACCCGGTGCTGCAGGCGCCGCACATCGACCGCCTGGCGGCGGAGAGCGTGGAGATGACGCGCTTCTACGTCTCTCCGGTCTGCGCACCCACTCGCGCCGCCCTGATGACCGGACGCTACAACTACCGCACCGGCGTCGTCGACACGTACATCGGGCGCGCCCTCATGGATCCCGCCGAGGTCACCGTCGCGGAGATGTTGCGCGACGCGGGATACCGGACCGGCATCTTCGGCAAGTGGCGTTCGAGGAGGTCCGGCTGGAGGCGGGCCCGGGCGCGTTCGAGGCCAGCCTCACGACGGCCGGTGAGGAGCCGCGCGGAGCTTGGCACGTGGACGTGGTACGCCGGTAGGGAGGAGGAGGCGACCCATCGCCGGACCGCCGCGACCGCGACCGCCGAGGGCGGTAGCCGCCACGCCGGGCTCGTGCGCGCGGTTCTCGCCCTGCACCGCGGGTGCGGCGAGCCGATAAGAGGAGAAAGAACCCCATGGCCGACGGGAGCTCGACACCGCCCCAAGCTCCCGGAGATTGCGACCGCGACGGCGATGGCGGCCTTCGTCGTGCGGGAGAGCATGGAGAGCCTGGTACGGTGAGACTGTCGCGCTCGGAGGGGATCGGCCGCCGTCGTCGTCGGCGGTCATGGGCGGCGCGCCTGCGCAGGACCTGCCTCGCCCTCGGCGTCGTCGCCCTCGTCGCTCCGCTGCTCGTCGTGCTGGCGCTCCGCTGGGTCCCGCCGCCGACCACCGCGTTCATGGTGCGGAGCGCCCAGGCGCGCGCGGACGCGCCCGGATGGGCCGCGGCGGGCTACCGCTGGACCGCCTGGGAGGACATCGCCCCCTACGCGGCCCTCGCCGTGATCGCGTCCGAGGACCAGCGCTTCCCCGACCACCACGGCTTCGACGTCGACGCCATCCGGGCCGCCCTCGAGGAAGCCCGGCAGGGCGAGCGCCTGCGCGGCGCCAGCACCATCTCGCAGCAGACGGTCAAGAACCTCTTCCTGTGGCCCGGCCGCAGCATGGTCCGCAAGGGGCTCGAAGCCTGGCTCACGCTCCTCGTCGAGCTCTGCTGGAGCAAGCAGCGCATCCTCGAGGTCTACCTCAACGTGGCCGAGTTCGGCGATGGCCTCTTCGGCATCACCGCGGCGAGCGAGCGCTTCTTCGGCAAGCCCCCCGCCGACCTCCATCCCGACGAGGCGGCGCGCCTCGCCGCAGTCCTCCCCAACCCCGTCTGGCTGCGCGCCGACCGCCCGTCCCCCTACGTCCGCGCCCGAGAGTCGTGGATCCGCGAGCAGATGGACGTGCTCGGCGGCCTCGCGGTCGTCGAGGCCCTCGACGCTCGGTGACCGGTGGTTGCAACCGGAAGAGGCTCTCGCCCCCGCCGCTTGCGGAGACCTGCGCCGCGGGGCGCGGTTGACGGGCGTTCCCGTCCGCAGTCCGTCGCCGCCCGGGTGGGCATCACGTTGAACGCGGCGGTCGAGCTCACGCCGCGTGGCGAGCAGCTCGTCGTCTCGTTGCTGCTGCGGCCCCGTACGGAGCTGGAGGACCTGTCAACGCGCTACTGATGCCGGAGAGTTCGTGAGGGTGGATGGATGTCTGATGATACGTACATTGAGCTGTATGTATCTTATGTAGAATAATGCATACATGAAACCGATACAGGTCACGTTCGACGATGCCCTGCTCCAGAGGCTCGATCGACATCCGACGGTCCGCAAGCGAGGTCGCTCGGCGGTGCTCCGGGAAGCCACGGGCGACTATCTGACGCGCAAGGACGCCGAGGAGATCGACCGCCGCTACCGCGATGGCTACCGCGACGGCGGGGCCGGGTCGGATGCCCCGGACATCAATGACGAGTTGGACGGATGGGCGGGCGAGGGAGCATGGCCGGAGAGCTGAGGGGCAGACCCCGGCGCGGTGAGATCTGGCACCATCGATTCAAGGCGCCCGACAAGGACCGTCCGGTCGTGATCCTCACGCGCCAGAGCGTGCTGCCGCTTTTGCGCACCGCGATGGTCGCGCCCGTCACCTCGACCATTCGCGGAGTGCCGAGCGAGGTGATCGTCGGTGTCGACGAAGGACTGAAGCGCGATTCGGCGATCAACCTCGACCACGTGCAGACCGTCGAGCAGCGGTTGCTGCACCGCTACGTCGGATCCGTGCGCGAAGGCACGATGCGAGAGATTTGCCGTGCACTTGCGCTCGCGACGGGTTGTGCATGACATCTCGGTCCATGGGCGGCTGAACATCGAGGGCTTGGCGGCAGGTAACGCGTTACCGGACTCGGCCGTTCGTCAGTATCGCGATCGCGCACGCGGCGATGACCTGCCTGCACGAGGGCCGCCAGCACATCGTTCTCACCCTCCGCGGCTGTCCTCGCTGGCGCGCAGGTGCTCCAGCACGACCCGGCCCTGCACGGGCGCGTCCTCAGGCTTCCTCTCGGTGTGCCGACGCGAGCAGGTCCGTCAGGACGCGCCAACCGCGATGCCGCCAACCCCGCTCCGCCCGGCAGGGACTGTCCGTCCCTCGCCGGCGCCCGCCGGGGGTCGAGCGTCGTCATCGATCTTCCGCCAGAGCTGCGACGATGGCGCCGGCCCGCAGTGCATCCGGCGTCGTCAGGCAGGTCGGCGTGGCGACGCCGTCTCTTGTCAGGATCAGCAGCTGGCGATCGTGGTCCACCTCGACGTTCAGGATCTTGCCGATCGGGAACGAGGTCGCGCCCTGGTGGATCAACGCGACCCGGCGGCTCGTCACGAGCAGGGAGCCTTCCTTGTCGATCACGTAGCCGCGCACCTTGTAGCGCCGTCCGTCCCGGGAGAACGACCGCAGCAGGCGCCGCTTCAGCAGCCGCCCCTTGCTCTCGAGGTGGCATACCTCCCGGCTCGAGAGCTTGGCCGTCGCGTCCACCACCGGGAGGTCGCCGTCGCGGATGGCCCGCAGCTCCCGGAGGCGGTCGAGGAGCGACAGCTCGTCAGCGAGCTCCTCGTCGGTCAGCCCGAAGGCGGCCCGCGCCCGGTCGAGCGCCTGTTCCTCCGCCTCGGTCAGGTCGTGATCGCTGACCGCCTCGACGTGCGCCCGCGAGTATGCGTCGAGCCGCGCCCGGTGCCGGAGCGCGGGATCGAGGCGGACGAGGGTCTCGACTTCGGCGAGCCGCTCGAAGAGCCGTGAATCGCCCGCGCCGTTCGCGGTCGCGGTCTCCAACAGCGCGAGGTACGCCCGCTCCTCGAAGTACCGGGCGTCGGCGGGGGTGAGCCGCGGGTCTCGGCGCGCCGCGTCGACGGCGGATCTCTCGTCGTCGGAGATCGGATCGGCAGCCGCGATGCGCGCATCGAGCAGGCGGCCGTACGCGTCGCCGGCCGCCCTTCGTTTCCCGCGGCCGGCGCCGAGGGCGACGAAGGCGGCGAAGACCGCGGCCGCGACCACCGCGGGGAAGGGCGACGGCAGCCACAGGCCGGCCGCGACGGCGCCCAGGGCGAGCCATCCATACGTCGGCGGCGACCGCCGGACCGGCGCGACGATCGTGTCGGTCGCGGGCTCCTGCGCCTGGAGCGCGCCGTAGGTCGCGCCGGTGTCCTCGGTCAGCTCGATGGGGCCGAGCGCGACGGGACCCGCCGCGCGTGCGCGTCCGCCCTCTTCGCGTCCGCCCTCTTCGCGTCCGCCGGCTCTGCCCCCGAGCGACTTCCGGTAGTAGAGGCCGCCGCGCCCGCCGTGCACGTACGCGCGTCCCGCCGACGAGACCCCGAGGCGCGCGCCGGTCACCCCGAATGACGCGCCGATGCCGCCCTTCGAGAGATTGAACCGTATCGGCCCCGCGCGAAACGACTTTCGGAGATAGAAGCCCATACCGTGTCCCCGGACTCAGAGCGCAAGCACGGACCGTGCGATCTCGCCGTCCACCTCGGCGACGAACAGTGCGCTGCGATTGCACAACCCCGCGATGAAGGCGCGTTCCTCTTTCCGTGAAGGGTTCGGTCAACGCGGTGTTTTTCCCCTCCGGTCTCGTGCCGTTCGTGGGCAGGCGACCGGGTCGATACTCGGGAGCCCGAATCGGAACGCCGCGACTCAGGACGCCCTTCTCGGCGGGCCAGCCACGCTCCAGAGCACGACCGCGGCAGCGGCGACGTGCTGCGCCATCAGGGTGGCCACGGCGGGCACCGTGGCGCCCGGAAACGCCTCGCTCGCCCCGTCAGTGAGCAGCCAGAGGTCGGGCAGCAGCGAGAGCAGCAGGGCCGCGACGACGATCTGCCGGAACAACCTGACCGGGCGCGCGGACCGGCGGTCGATCGCGACGGCGACGCCCAGCCCGGCGCCGACGCCGACGACGGTCAGGAACACGGTCGATCCCGCCACCGCCAGCGGCTCGAACTCGGGGGAAATGTCGAAGACCGCGAGCGCCCCCGCCCGCACGACGAGGTTGGCAGCGACGGCTCCGAGGATCGTCCGGAGCCATACCACCCAGGCCCGAGGTCCTGCCGCCGCCAGTCGGTTCGCGTCCATTGCCTCATCCTCCCTTGCCGCCGCGCTCCGACCGCCTTCGTCGGCGCCGTTCGCGGGTCTTCCTCCGTCGATCACGCGGGCACAGATCGACGCGGTTCCACGAGGCCCTGCCGTTCGAGATGGGCCAGCATCTCCCATGCGCCCAGCGCCTCCAGCGTCCGTCGGTCCGGCCGCAGCAAGGGACTGCCGTCGATCTCCTGGTTGGTCCGGTTGATCAGGATCGTGTTTTCAACCGGTCGTCCCATCGTCCAGTACTTCCAGTCGTTGGCGTACAGATACGTCCCCCACCAGGTAGAGCCCCTGGGGGCGACGTACTGCTCAGGCACGCCGTGCATCCGGATGTATCCCACCGCCCGCCCCCACAGCCGGTCCAACTCGTCGGTCCAGGCGTCCTCGGTGCCGTCAGCCGTCCAGAGCTTCCACAGGGTGTACCAATGCGGGCACTCCGGCATGGTGCGCGCGAAGCGGTACGGCTTCGACTCGAGGATAGCCGCCACCGCGTCGTAGCTCGCCTCCCAGCCGTGCACCTCTCGGCGCCACCGCTCATCGAGCCGCTGGCGGCGCGACTCCAGGCGCCGGCGTTCCGCGTCGCGATCGAGGGCTGTCCGCGTCGGTGAGTGGCTGGTCATGCTCCTATCGTCTTCACCTCCATTGTCAGGACTTGTCAGGAGCCCGGCCGCGACCTCATTCTCTGGTGGCCTGGGTCCGCATGTCGTCATCCTGCTGCTCCGCTCTCGGCCCGACGGACCCGGGAATCACCCCATCTACTGCGGGAGTTTCGTACCTGCTCCAGTTCTCGAACGAACCGCGGTTCATTCGGCGCGTCCGTCCTGCTCCGTGAGGCCTACGACGACGTAGCCGCCGTTCAGGTTGTGATAGTCGTTCGCGAAGGCACAGATCGTCCGGAGTGCCTGGGGGCCGGTCCTCTGCGGATCCCATGACGCCTTGAACTCCACCCGCTCCGACTCGACGCCGCGGCAGCGGAGGAGATCGTCGAGGTTGATCGGGAGGATCGTGCTCATGGGTTTCGACGGCGGTGGTTCGGGTCTGCGGCGGCCGCGGTCCGGGTCCGGCGGTCGGGTGGATGCCGGGCTGGCCGATTGGGCTAGCGGACCTCGAAGGACTCGACCAACAGCCGATCGGCGCCGTTCGGTGGGGCCTCCCAGTAGCCGATCACCCGCAACAGCCGGTCGCCCGCCTCGGTTGCCAGGGTCGCGGCGGCGTCTCCGTCGGCGAGCGGGAGGGCGAAGTCGGGCGCCAGCGCGAGGGCGGGGCCGCCGTTCACGCGAGTGACGCGTCCGATCGCGGTGACCGCCAAGCGGTCGGGGATGAAGCCGGCGTTGCGGACCGTGTTCCGAACTGCCGCGAGGTCCAGCCGGCGGCCGGGCTCGACCGCGAGGACGATCCACCCGTCGGCGGGTCGGACCTCGACGCCGGCGACGTGATCCAGGCGCCCGAGCCGTCGTTCCAGCCCCAGGGCGCACGAGGGACACGACAGCTCGGCCTCGACGATCACCCGCACCATGCCGGCGTGTCCACCGATTGCGCGGCCGCCACGCCGGGGTTCGCCGACGGCAGGCCGAACAGCAGCGCGGCCAATGCCGACGGCAGCACCGCGAGTGGGGTCGGGCCGACCCGTCCAGGGGGAGTGCGCGTCGCCGATTCCATCGTCTGCCTCCGTGGTCCGGGGGCGAGGGTGTCCCGCTCCCCCATGCACCAATGATACAGGTCGGGGACGCCGGCCCGGGGTGGGCGAGGACGGTCCGGTCGCCTCGATGCGGCCGACAGGGTCGATGCGATGATGCAGCCAGGGTATGATCGTGCATCATGCGGACGACGATAACCTTGGACGAGCGACTGCTCGCGCAACTGAAGCAGCGGGCCACGGAGTCGGGTACGTCGGTCAGCCGGCTCATCGAGCAGGCGGTGTGGTTGTCGGTCCGGACCCCAGCCTCGGCCGCCGAAGCGGAACCGTTCGAGCTGATCACGTTCGGGGCCGGCGGACGGTTCTCTCGCGACAACATCGACAAGGCGTCTGCTCTGCTGGAAGTGGAAGATCTGGCACGATACGGATCGCACGAGTAGACAATGCAGCTGCCCGACATCAACGCTCTGATCTACGCGCATCGGGAAGACGCGCCGGAGCATGTGCGCTACGCGATGTGGCTGCGGACGTTGACGGCCTCGGTGGAGCCCTTTGCGCTGTCGGAGATCGTGCTGGCCGGCTTTATCCGTATCGTGACGAACAGGAAGATTTTCCATCCACCGACGCCGATGGAAACGGCGATCACGTTCTGCCAGCGGCTTGCGACATGGCCTCGGGCCGTGGTGGTCCGGCCGACGCCTCGGCACTGGGAGGTCTTCTTGGAGCTGTGCCGGGACATCGAAGGTCCCCTGGTGTCGGACGCCTGTCTTGCCGCCCTCGCGATTGAGCATGGGTGTGAGTTGATTACCACCGACAGCGACTTCGCACGCTTTCCGGGTCTCCGTTGGCGGCACCCGCTCAGCGCCTGAGCCGGCTCGGCCGCGTCCCGCCGCGCGCGGCGGCCGTTCACGCGGGGAACAGGCGCAGAGACGGTGGCGACCTGGCGAGCCCAGGACGGTGCTACACGGGATTTACCTGCAGCGCGCGCCAATCGCGGTACCCTTTCCCGCAATCGTCATGCTGTCATCCGACGGGCGTTCTCCGCGAGTCACGGCTTTCCGCGTCACGATCGTCCGGCACATCCGTTCGGCCGCGTCCAACTTGGCGATCGGGGCGATGCTCGCCGCCGCCGCCTCGGCGGCGCACGCGAAGCCGGTCGGTGCCGGGGCGGTGACCGGCGCGGCGGTGGAGCGGCCGGGCCAGTCCGCCCCCGCCGCCGACGGGTGCGCGCCGTCCCTCGCCCTGGGCGACGTGGGGGTCGCCGCGGGGGGCCAGTTCCGTCTGATGGGCAACCGGTCGAACTTCGGCTTCCACGACCGGACGGCGGGCCCGGATCAGGCTCCGAACACCATCGCCAACCAGCGGTTCCGCACGTGGGTCAACGTCCACGACCGGACCTCGTGCCGCTACGGCGGCTATGCCCAGATCGAGATCGGGCATCTGAACCTCGGGAGCGGGCGCGAGTTCGCGAAGACGTTCGGTCCGGGCGGCGACCAGGTCGGGGTCGAGATGCGGCGCGGGTTCCTCTGGTTCCGGCCGGCGGAGGGGGCGCTCGTCCGGGCGGGGGTGCTGACTTGGGAGGACCGCTTCGGGGAGCGGCCTACGTTCGCGGTTCCGCTGTGGTCGGTCGGCCGGCCGGGGACGGGTCGGGCCCCGCTGGCGAACTCGGATTGGGAGTTCAGCGTGTCGGGGCTCACGGTGGAGGCCACCGCGCGCGACGCGTGGCACTACGCGTTCGGCGCCCTCCTCCTCGAACGCGACGCGCGGCCGGCGGGCGGGCAGGACGGGTCGTGGCTGCTGACGGCCGACGTGGACCGGACGAGCGGCTCGTCGCTCTGGGGGGCGAGCGTCTACTACCTGCGCGACGAAGCCGGCTACTCCTACAACGGGTTCGGCGGTCCGCAGGCGGGGGGACGCGCGGTGGTGCAGCGCAGCCGCGACTTCTGGGTCGGCGGGCGCGGCCACCTCGAGCACGGCGGCGGGTCGACCGGGGTCTTCCTCATCCTGAACTCCGGCGAGATTCCCGCCCTCGGCTGGACGCATACCGGCTGGTCGGCCAAGGTCGCGACGACCCTCCCGGCCGGCCGCGGCGCCGCCCACCTGCAGTGGCTCTACGCGACCGGCGACAGCGGCGGCGACCCGAACCGCTCGGGCGAGTTCCGGACGATCGCCCAGAGCGTGCGCGACGACCTGGGGGCGCAGGCGTACTGGAGCCTCCTCGGGCTGACGTCGCCCCGCGGGCCTTCGGACGTGAACGACCTCGGCATCGGGCTGCAGAACGGCGGGCTCGGCCTTCTGACGCTGCAGGCGGGCTACGAGCACCCCCTGGCCGAGCGGTGGACCGCGTATCTTGCGGCCGGCTGGCTGCGCTCGGACGCCGCGCACCCCGCGAACGGGTCGACCGCCATCGGCACCGAGCTGCTCGCGGAGGCGCGCTGGCAGATGGGGTCGATGATGGCCCTCGAGTTCGGCGCGTCGGTGCTGCTGGCCGGCGACTACTTCAAGCCTGATGCGGCCGCTCCTGCGCCCGCCACCCTCCATCAGGTGTACAGCCGGTGGCAGCTCGAGTTCTGACGAGCGCGCCACGCCGTCAGAAGCTGATGACGAGCGCCGTCCGAAAAGATGGTGTCGAGGCGATCCTTGCGAATGCGGCTCGCGCCGAGGGTGATCGCGGCGCCGCGGTCGGCCACCGTCTCGAAGAACTCGTCGCCGCTGCCCGGAACACCGTCCGGGTCGACCACCTCGACGCGGGCGACCACCGCCACCTCGGCGGGTGCCGGCTCGTTCTCGTACAGCCACTGCAGGCCGACCCTGAGGGCCAGATGGGTGCTCAGGGCGACGCTCAGGGCGTGCGCCATGTTGAACGAGTAGTCGGAGGCGGCGGTCAGGTTGACGTTCGCGGTGAGCTCGTTCTCGTAGACGATCGCCTCGCCGAACCGCTGGCGATAGTCCCAGCCGAGGCGGGCGCCGGCGAAGCGGGGGTCCTTGCCGGGGTCCGCGGCCTCCTCGCTTCGGTTGGTGTAGCTGGCCGCGTAGCTGGTCGCGAAGCGCAACGTTTCGCTGTCGCTCCAGACGTTGCCCACGCCCGCGAACGCGGTGTACCGGTTGAGGATGCCGGCGTCGCTGTTGCGGTCCCAGCTGCCCCCGGCGTTCCAGAAGAACCGCTCGCTGAACTCCATCTCGTAACGCCCCGAGGCCAGGTAGTTCTCGACTTCCGTGTCCACGCCCGGCTCGATGAGGTGCGTCTCGGGATTCTCCGGCGCACCTGCGATCGGGAATCTCAGGCCAGGATTCACGAGGAGGAACCGGTCGCCGGCGGTGCCCGAGCGGATGCCGTTCACCCGGAACTGGAGCCGGGACGATTTCCGGATGAGGCGGACGGTGTCGCCGAACCCGAACGTCCGGGCGCTCGAGTTGCCGCCGGTGAGGGCGAGGCTGAGCTCGGTCTCGTTGGTCCAGCCGGGGGGCGTCTCCGCCGCGTCCTGCGCGAGGGCCGTCGCGGCCCCGCCGTGCACGACGACGAGCAGCGCGGCCGCTCGCGCGGAGCTCAGCACGTGTTCAACGCGGGGGCGTCTGGTCATGTCGGATCTGGCAGCGGAGACGCGCGGGAGGGCGGCCGTGGTGAGAGGCGGCGCGCTGTCGCGTCGGTTCATGGTGGCACAAGTGGCTGCGGACCCCGCTCGGACCGAGATCCGCTCGACCATGTTCAGGCCGTCGGACCCCGGCCGCGGGTGTGGTGCGACGCCAGGGACCGGCGCCGGGTGGTCGACCCTCATGCCGCGTCGTCGTGGTCTGAGCCGGTCCTCGCCCCCTTCGCGCACTTCCCGGTAGTAGGTAGTAGAGAGATGAAGGCACCATGACAACGATGCAGCGAGCGAGCACCGATCTGCATCCGGGGGCGGCGGTGGGGGCGCAGGCCGCCGACTCGTTCGATCGGTTCCCGCGGTTGGTCGAGCCGCGAGATGCCGTCACGGTGACCGACCGCGCGGGCCGGGAGCTGACGGTGCGCGTCGCCGGCGTGACGCGTGGCGAACGATCGGGGGAGTCCCATAGTGGCTATTGGTTCGGTCTGGAAAGAACAGGTCATCTCGACGCTGATATCATTGAAGGCCGCGTTCCCGCCGCCGGCGCGAGTGGCGGGCGCTATTCGGTACGCATGCATTTCTCAACGAACCCGCGGTTCCGCAGTCCGATCGGAGTCCCCATCCTCCTGGTCCTGACGATGCTGTCATCGTCGGGGTGCTCGTTGCGGTCGATGGCCGTCAACGCCATCGTGCCGGTGTTGGCCGACCCGGCGGTGTATCGATCCGAGGAGGATCCCGAGCTGGTTAGGGAGTCGCTGCCTTTCCTGCTCAAGACCATCGAGTCGATCATCCAATCGACGCCCGAGCAGGACGAGGCGCTGGTCTTCGCCTGCACCGGGTTCACCCTCTACGGCAATGCGTTCCTGCAGGTCGATGCGGACGTCGCGGGCTGGGACGGCGAGTACGATCGGGAGATCGCGCTGCGTGACCGCACCTGGAAGCTCTACGTTCGCGCCCGCGATTACTGCCTGCGGAGCCTCGAGTTGAAGTACGAAGGCCTCGGGGACGACCTGCGCGCGGATCCGGAGGCGGCCCTCGCGGTCACCGATGCCGAGGACGTCGAGGTCCTGTTCCTGCTGAGCGCGGCCTGGGGTCTGGCGATCTCGAACGCCCTCGACCAGCCGGAGCTGATTGCCGATCTGCCGGTCGTGCGGGCGCTCCTCGCGCGGGCCCTCGAGCTCGACGAGGACTACGAGCGGGGCTCGATTCATGCGGCCCTCATCACCCTGGAGTCGCTGCCGGAGCAGCTCGGCGGCTCGCCGGAACGGGCCCGCGAGCATTTCGAGCGGGCGGTCGAGCTGTCGGACGGCCTCGACGCCGGGCCGTACGTCACCTTCGCGCTCGGCGTCTCGGTGCCGTGGGAGAACCGGGCCGAGTTCGAGCAGCTGCTGAACGAGGCACTGGCCATCGATCCGGACGGGGACACCAGCCTGCGGCTGCTCAACGTGGTGAACCAGCAGCGGGCGCAGCGGTTGCTCGACCGCGTCGACGACTTGTTTTTCGAGTAGGAGTCCGAGCCGTGGAACGGCGCGGGCTCCTGTAGGATTGGTTGGGCGGACAGCGGGGCCGTAGGCGGCGCTGCCCGGGCGGAAGGAGAACCGTTCGATGAAATCGCGATCCTTGGTCGTCACCGCGGTGCTGGTGACGTTGATGGCGGCGCCGGTGGTGCTGCTGGCGCAGCGCGCAACCCGCATTCAGCTCGGGTCGATCCTGCCCGCCAACTCCGTCTGGGACCGGTCCCTGAAGGAGATGGCGGTCGAGTGGCGCGACGAGACCGACGGCCGGGTGCAGCTGCGCGTGCAGAGCGGGGCGTTCCGGGACGAGGGGGCGCTGGCCCGCCGGCTGAAGCGGGGCCGGCCGCAGGCCGCCGTCTTTGGCCTGCCGGGGGACATCCACGAGGTCTTCAGCGTCCTGAACATCCCGTTCTTCTTCGAGTCGGACGAAGAGGTGTTCCACGTGGTCGAGGCGCTGACCCCGACCTTCGAGCGGGTTCTCGCCGACGAGGGGCTGGTTCTGTTGAACTGGGGTCACGCGGGATGGGCGCACTTCTTCAGCGAGGACCGGGTGGAGACGCTCGACGATCTGCGGCGGATGAAGGTGTTCACGGCGGCCGGCGACGACAAGATGCTGCAGTGGTACAAGGAGAACGGGTTCGACCCCGAGCCGCTGGCCGTCACCGACGTTCTGCTCGGCCTGAACACCGGGCTCATCAACGCCCATCCGAGCCCGCCCTACGTGGCGCTGCTGTTCCAGTGGTTCGACAAGACCCCGTTCATGCTCGACGTGCCTCTGGCGCCGGTGCTGGGCATCACGGTGGTGGCCGAACGCACCTGGGATCGCATCGACCCCGACGACCGGGAGGTGTTGCGGGCATCGGCCAAGCGGCTCGAGCAGTCGTTGCGGCGCGACGTGGCCGCCCAGGAACGCGACTCCATCGAGCAGATGCGTCAGCGCGGCCTCACCGTGGTGGAGATCGACGCCGCCGCGCAAGCGTCGTTTCGGGCGGTCGCCGACCAGCTCACCGCGTCGTGGCGCGGCGAGATGATTCCCGCCGACGTCTACGACATGGCGGTGCGCGCGCGGGACGGCTTCCGGGCCAGCCGCTGATGGTGCGGCCGGCCTGCGATACTCATGAGTGACAGCACCCCGACCGGAGTCCGCGCGCAGGTCGTCCGGGCTCTGGGCAACGCCGAGCAGGCGGTCGCGAATCTCGCGCTGGCCGCGATGGTGCTGCTGCCGCTGGCCGAGATCGTCGTGCGGCCGTTGGTCTCCGGCGGCATCCCCGGCTCGATTCCGTTCGTCCAGCACTTCACGCTCTGGGTCGGCTTTCTCGGGGCCGCGATCGCCGCGCGTGAGGGCAAGCTGATTGCCCTCGCGACGGCGACGTTCATTCCCGACGGCCGGGTCCGCGACGCCACCCAGGTGTTCGCGGCCGGCGTCGGCGCCGCGGTGTCGATGATTCTCGCGGCCGGGGCGTGGGACCTGATGTTGCTGGACCGCGAGGACGGCACCATCATCGCGGCCGGGGTGCCGGTGTGGATCGCGCAACTGGTCCTGCCCGTCTCGTTCGCGGCCATCGCGGGGCGGCTCGTGTGGCGGGCATCGCCGGCGTGGGCGGGCCGCGCGGCGGCGGGGCTCGGCATTCTGGTCGGGCTCTGGTTCGGCCTCTCGGAGGGCATCCTCGCCGAGGCGCCGCGCTGGCCGTTGATCTCGCTGGTGCTGGCCGCGGCGGTGCTCGGGGCGCCGATCTTCACGGTGCTGGGCGGGGCCGCGGTGCTGCTGTACATGGGAGACGGCGACCTCCCGGTGCTGGTCTCCATCGAGACCTACTCCCTCGCCATTCAGCCGCATCTCCCGGCGATTCCGCTGTTCACCCTGGCCGGGTTCATCCTCGCCCAGGGCAAGGCCTCGGAGCGGCTGCTCCGCGTGTTTCGGGCCGGCGTCGGCTGGATTCCCGGCGGCACCGCTATCGTCTGCGTTCTGCTGTGCGCGTTCTTCACGGTGTTCACCGGGGGTTCCGGGGTCACCATTCTCGCCCTCGGCGGCCTGCTGTTCCCGGCCCTCCTCAAGGACGGCTACCGCGACCGGTTCTCGCTGGGCCTGCTCACCGCGTCGGGGTCGCTCGGACTGCTGTTCCCGCCGGCGATGCCGCTCATCCTGTACGCGATCGTCGCGCAGGTCGCGCCGGACGATCTGTTCGTGGCGGGCATTCTGCCCGGGCTGCTGCTGGTCGGGCTGACCGCGGCCTGGGGCATGCGCGAGGGGATCACCACCGGGGCCGGCCGGCACGATTTCGGGTGGCCCGAGCTGCGGGCCGCGCTCTGGAACGCGAAGTGGGAGCTGACCATCCCGTTCGTGGTCCTGGGGGTGCTCTTCAGCGGCTTCGCCACGCTGGTCGAGACCGCCGCCTTCACCGCCCTGTACGCCGCGGTCGTCCAGGGGCTGATTCATCGCGACTTCTCGCTGGGCCGCGGGCTGTACCGGGCGTTCAGCGAGTGCGTGGTGCTCGTGGGCGGGGTGCTGATCATTCTGGGGGTTGCGGTCGGGTTCACCGGCTATCTCAACGATGCCGACGTGCCCTACCTGATCGTCGAATGGGCCGACGAGCATATCGGGTCGCGCCTGGTCTTCCTGCTCGGCTTGAACGTGTTCCTGCTGCTGGTGGGATGTCTGATGGACATCTTCTCGGCCATCTTCGTGGTGGTGCCGCTGGTGGTGCCGGTGGCCGAGCAGTTCGGCGTCGACCCGCTGCATCTGGGCATCATCTTCATCGCGAACCTAGAGCTCGGGTTCCTGACGCCGCCGGTCGGGTTGAACCTGTTCCTGGCGTCGTACCGGTTCGACCGCCCGCTGCTGGAGGTCTACCGGGCCTCGCTGCCCCTGCTGGCCATCCTGGGGGTGGGGGTGCTCATCATCACCTACATGCCGTGGCTGACCCTGGGGCTCGTCGAATGGCTGCGCTAGGCGGGGCAGCGTGAACGATTCGGTTCTGGCGTTGCTGCGCGATCTGGTGGCGATAGATTCCGTCAATCCCGCGCTGGCGCCCGGCGGCGCCGGCGAGGCGGCGATCGCCGAGCACGTGGCCGCTGTGTTGCGGCGGGCCGGGCTCGACGTGGCGGTGGCCGACGCCGCGCCCGGCCGCCCCAACGTCGTCGGGGTCCTGCGGGGGCGCGCGCCGGGCCGCACGCTGATGCTGTGCGGGCATCTCGACACCGTCGGCGTCGACGGGATGCGCGAGCCGTTCACGCCGGTGGTGCGTGACGGGCGTCTCTACGGCCGCGGCGCGCAGGACATGAAGAGCGGGGTCGCCGCGATGATCGATGCAGCGGCCCGGCTCGCCGCGCGCGGCGGGTTGCCGGCCGGCCGGCTGGTGGTGGCGGCCGTCGCCGACGAAGAGCACGCCAGTCTGGGCGCCGACGCTCTCGTGGGGGACCATGGCGCCGATGGCGCGGTCGTGACCGAGCCGACGGACCTGCGCATGGCGACGTGCCACAAGGGGTTCGAATGGGTCGAGGTCGAGACCCGCGGCCGCGCCGCGCACGGAAGCCGTCCCGCCGACGGGCGGGACGCGATTCTGCGCATGGGCCGGGTGCTGCACCGCCTCGAGGCCGTCAATGCCGGGCTGGCCGCGGGGGCGGCGCACCCGCTGCTGGGGCCGGCGTCGCTCCACGCCTCGACCATCGCCGGGGGCCGCGAGCTCAGCGTCTATCCCGACCGGTGCCGCCTGTCGTTCGAACGCCGGACCCTGCTGGGAGAGCCGCCGGACGTCGGCCTGACCGAGGCGCAGGGCATTCTCGACGCGCTGGCCCGGGACGACGCCGAGTTCGAGGGTACGGCCCGGCGGGTTTTCACGCGCGCCGCGCACGAGCTGCCGGTCGACCATCCCGTCTGCCGCACGCTGGCCCGGGTGCTGGACCGGCATGGCGAGGTCGTCGACCCGATCGGCATGTCCTTCTGGACCGACGCGGCGATTCTGACTCGGGCAGGAACCCCGGCGGTGCTGTTCGGACCGCGCGGCGCCGGCCTGCACAGCCGCGAAGAATACGTGGAGATCGATTCCGTGCTCACCTGCCGCGACGTCCTGATCGACCTCGCACGGGACTTCTGCTGACGGCCTCCCCGGGCCTCCTGTTGAAATCAAGCGCGTTAGTTTGAATAACGGGATCGACTATTCAAGATCCTTGAACTGCGAGTCGAGAACGCGCGTGGTCACCGCGCTTTCATCCGGCAGCCATACGGCTGCCAATTGCTACTCTAATGCGTCAACCGCGAGCCGCCGCGGTCGTGCAGCAGGTGGTTCAGGGTTCGTGCGTAGTAGCGGAGGATGTGTCGGTTGCGGACGCGGAATCGGTCGCCGTCGACGACGATGATCCCCCGGGTGACGAGCGGCTCCGTGGCCTGGTCGACGGCATCGCGGCCGCACTCGACGCCGAGATTGGCCGGCACGAGGCGGAGGGCGTCGAGCAGCTCGTCGATGCGGTCTTCGAGATCCCGCCGGGGCATGGACGGCCGGAGGGCGGTGGCGACCAGGGCGGTCGGCAACACCTTGTAGAGCCCGCCGATGGCGTCGCGGATGCAGCGAATCAGGGCCACGAGATCGCGGCGCGACTCGGGGTCGACCGTCGCCAGCGGTATGGGCTGCCCGAAGCTGACGAACGCGCGCGTCCGGTAGCCGACGGCGTAGTTCACCATCTCGGCCACTTCCGTCGTGAAGAGTCGCTGGCGCCGTTTGACGCGCTGGAGGGCCAACGTCTGGTCTTCGATCACGAGGTCGTAGGCGATCGCCACCGGCACGACTACCATGTCCGGCCGCCGGGCCTGCATGACCGCCTGCAGCAATCCGGTCTTCAGCGTCTTGAACTCGCCGTTGTAGCTGCGTCCGCCCTCCGGATAGAGGAACAGGTCGTGCCGTTGCACCAGCTCGGCCACGTACGCCCGCAGCGTCGCCAGATAGGCGGGATCGCGGGAGCCGCGGCGAATGGGGATGGCGCCGGTGACGTAGCGGTTCAACAGCCCCATGGCGCCGTTGAACAGGTTGATGCCGGCGGTGATGACGGGGGGGCGAACCCCGTGGTCGTCGAGCACCACGAGCTCGACGAGGTAGTCCATGTGGCTCTTGTGGTTCGACGCGTAGATGACCCGGTTCGACTGCGTGGCCGCCTGCGCCCGCTCGACGTGCTCCTCGTGCCGCTGTATCTTGCGGAGAATCGGGTAGAGCGGGTGTTTCAGGGCGCGATACATCTGGTATCGCTGGGTCGTCCTGAGCTCCTTCAGGTAGGCGGCAATCCGTTCCTGCGCCTCATCGGGGCTCAGCCTCGCGTTGTCGCGTAGATACCGCGCCACCTCCTCCCGGGCCAGCACGGCCTGGGTAATCTCGTCGTCCACGCGCGAAACTATATCACCCGCCCCGCTGCCGTCGGCCCGCCGCGCGCCGGCAGGGACATCCAGGAGTCGCCGTCCTGACAGCGGGGAAGACCCCTGGCCGGGTTGGTTGGGAGGAGTTTCGCGTCAGCGAAACTCCCAACGCGAGCGTACGTTCGCAACCAACGCCTGTCCCGCAAGAGTTTCGCGCCAGCGACTTCCCAACGCGAGCGTACGGTCCGCGCCAAGCGCCTGTCCCGCAAGAGTCTCGCGCCAGCGACTTCCCAACGCGAGCGTACGGTCCGCGCCAAGCGCCTGTCCCGCAAGAGTCTCGCGCCAGCGACTTCCCAACGCGAGCGTACGGTCCGCGCCAAGCGCCTGTCCCGCAGGAGTCTCGCGCCAGCGACTTCCCAACGCGAGCGTACGGTCCGCGCCAAGCGCCTGTCCCGCAGGAGTCTCGCGCCAGCGACTTCCCAACGCGAGCGTACGGTCCGCGCCAAGCGCCTGTCCCGCAGGAGTTTCGCGCCAGCGAAACTCCCAACGCGACCGCAAGGTCGCGCGGTCGCGTTAGCGCGGCACGGTGACGAGCGCCGGGCGGGACAATCAGCCGCGAGCCCGGCGGCGCACCGTCAGCCGCGAGCCCGGCGGCAGGCTGGCCGGCTCGGCTTCCCCGTTCAGGGCGGCGGCGGTTCCGCCGGCGGCTCCGATCGAGCCCCCGATGGCGGCGCCGCGCTCACCGCCGAAGATCGCGCCGAGAATGGACCCGGCGACCGCCGCGCCGCCGATCTTGGCGACGCTGTCGCTGCCCGGGGCCTTGCCCTCCCGGTAGATGGTCTCGGTGGACAGCGCCGCCTCGGCGCCGTCGTCCATCACCAGGGTGTGGAACCGCACCCCGAGCCGGGACGCCGAGCGCAGCCGCCCCCCCGGTTCGACGAGGACCACCGATCCCCGCATCCGCGTGCCGGAGGAAATGGCTACCCGCGCGCCGACCTGCACGTCACGGGTGACCTGGGCCTCGACGGTGTCCTCGAGTCTGGCGGTACGGGTGGAGACGGCCGTCTCGATCTGGATCCCGATCACCGAGTCGGCGGCGATTTCCAGCTCGTCGAACGACGGCCAGGGACTCGCCGCGCTGCCGGGATTGGCGCCTCGCGTCTCGAAGGGGCTGGTGCTGGCCAGCGGGGGTTGTGCCGGCGCCTCCGCGCGCCGCGGCGGCGCCGCCGCCACTGTACGTCGCGGCGATGCTGCGCCGGCCGGTCCGCCGGCCCGTGCCCATCCCTCCACGACGGGGAGGTCGGCCGCCGGCCGCGGCGAGTCGGCGGTCGCCGCCCGGGCGCGGTCGCCAGCCGCCCGTGTCGCCGCTGCCGCGGAAACCGGTTCGGGCGCTGGCTCCAGGGGCGTCGTCACCGGCGCCGGCGCCGGCCGCGCCCGGGGGCTCGGTTCCGGATCGACGGGCCTGGTCGCCGCCGGCGTGCGGTCCCTTGCTGTCGAGCGGGTCGCCGCGGGGGCGGGTTGCGGCCGGGGGCTCGGCTGCGGATCGACGGGCCTGGCCACGCTCGCCGGTGCGGGCCGGGGGGCGCGGGCCGGGTTGGCCACCGCCGGCTCGACGTCGACCACCGTCTCGGTCGCGACCGTCGCCGGTTCCGGCTGCGTCTCCGGCGCGGGAGGCGATTCGGCGCTGGCCAGCGCGGGGTCGGCGGCGGCGATCGAGGTGGTCTCGGGAGCGGGTCCGATGGCGTGCCGCACGCCGAGATAGAAACCGACCCCAGCCGCTACGACGGCGGCGACCGCGATACCGGCGACGGCGATCGGCTTCGTCATCGGGACACGACCTTTCTCTCCTGCATGATAAAGCAATTGTCATGCCTGAACGCAGATCCGCAGGGCGGGCAGCGTCGCCTGCGGCTACCCTGCCAGACTGTATCGGGCAACCGGGGGACTTTCTGTGCCGGCGCGTCATCGGGGGGTGACAGTCGGCGGCGACAAGGGGACAGTGTGGGAGACTTGAAACGTGGCCCTGCGTGACGGACCGGACGTCATCGTGATCGGAGCCGGCATCATCGGCTGCGCCGTCGCCTGCGAGCTCGGCCGGCGCGGGGCCGCGGTGCGGGTGATCGAGAGTCGCGACGTCGGGCGCGGGGCGACCCAGGCGTCGGCCGGCATCCTGGCCCCGTTCACCGAGGCGCACCGTCCGGGCGCCCTCCGCGTCCTGGGGGCGAGGAGTCTCGATCTGTGGGACGAGTTCGTGGCCCGCGCCGTCGCCGACAGCGGCTGCGACGTGCTGTACGAGCGGACCGGCACCCTGGAGGTCGTCACCGACGAGCCGGCGAGGCGCCGGTTGGAGGGGACCCTGCCGGCCCTGGCCGCGGAGGGGATCGATTGCCGCCTGCTGACGGCGCGGGAGGCCCGCGCGGCCGAGCCGGCTCTGGGCGGGAAGATCGTCGGGGCCGTGCTGGTTCCGTCGCACGGTTACGCGGGGGTGGCCACGTTGACGGCCGCGCTCCGGCAGGCGGGCGCGGCCCGGTACGGGGTGTCGTTTCTGACCGGCCGGCCCGCGCGCCGCGTGCGGCCGCTTCCGGCCGGCGGGATGGCCGTCGAGACCGCGGCGGGGACGCTGACCGGCGACGCCGTCGTGCTCGCGGCGGGAAGCTGGACGGGGGGCGTGGCGGTCGAGGGCGAGGCGGCGCTGCCGGTGCGTCCGGTGCGCGGCCAGCTGCTGCATCTGGCCTGGAGCGGCGATCCGCTGGCCCGGGTCGTCTGGTCCCCGGGCTGCTACGTGGTGCCGTGGCCCGACGGGTCGATGCTGGTGGGGGCCACCGTCGAGGACGTGGGGTTCGATGAGCGGGCCACCGTCTCGGGGGTGACGGCCCTGATGGAGGCGGTCAGCGACGTGCTCCCGGAGGTCCGGAACGCCGCGTTCGAGGCAGTTCGCGTCGGCCTGCGTCCCGGCACCCCGGACGATCTGCCGGTGGTCGGACGTGCGGCGGCGGCGCCGGGGCTCGTGTACGCCACCGGCCACTACCGGAGCGGAGTGCTGCTGGCGCCGCTGACCGCCCGCCTGGTGGCGGACCTGGTGCTGGACGGCCGGGATGACCCGCTGCTCGCGGCGGTCGCCCCCGCCCGATTCGCCGCGGCGTGACGGCGCCGCGAGGCGCGGGAAAACCGCGTGCGGTTTCGGACCGCGCGAGGAGAAGTGATAATCTCTCGGCGGCGCGGGTGCAGGATGCCTCGGGCATCTCCCGGGTCGGCTCGGCCCGTCGGGGCCGGGCGCTCCATATTCGTCGCGGATTCGTCGCGGAGCGAGACAGGATGGAACAGGTTCAATTTGCAGTGCCGGTCCGCCGGTGGGCGGAGACCCTGCGGCCGGACGCCTGGCTGACGCAGCCGCTCGGCGTTCTCTTCGCGTTTTCGACGTTCATCGTGTATTCCACCTGGGCGGCATTTCAGGGCGAGTACTACCACTTCGGGCCGTATCTGTCGCCGTTCTATTCGCCCGAGATCTTCGGAGATTCGCCGCACAGCCTGCTGGGGCCGAGACCTGGTTGGTG
This sequence comes from Vicinamibacterales bacterium, assembly GCA_965206705.1. Classification (GTDB taxonomy): domain Bacteria; phylum Acidobacteriota; class Vicinamibacteria; order Vicinamibacterales; family UBA8438; genus JAJEEA01. The sequence goes on from CBDBKJ010000006.1 coordinate 3,162,745, forward strand.
GCCGAGTCCGGTGCCTTTCTCGCCGGCGTTCCTGATCCTGTGGGCGCCCGTCGGCTTCCGGCTGACCTGCTACTACTATCGCGGCGCCTACTACAAGGCGTTCTGGCACGACCCGCCGGCGTGCGGCGTGGGTGAGCCGCGATCGAGCTATTGGGGCGAGAACTCGTTCCCGCTGATCGTGCAGAACCTGCACCGTTACTTCCTCATCTTCGCGCTGATGCTCCTGGTGTTTCTGACCCTCGACGTCTGGAATGCCTTATGGTTCGAGGATGCGGCGACCGGGGTCATCTCGTTCGGCATCGGGGTCGGGACGCTCGTGCTGGCGATCAACGTGGCTCTGCTCGGCAGCTACACCCTGGGGTGCCACTCGTTGCGGCATCTCGTCGGGGGGAAGCAGGACCGGATCGCCGGGTTGCCGATCCGCCGTCCAACCTACGACTGCGTGAGCTGCCTGAACCGCCGGCACATGCTCTATGCCTGGATGAGCCTGGTCTGGGTCGGCTTCTCCGACGTGTACGTCCGGCTCTGCGCGATGGGCATCCTGAGCGATATCCGGTTCCTGTAGCGCGGGCCGCGTCGCGGAGATTGCGCGGGCCGGTGTCCCGGTCCGCCTGCCGGCGCTCCGCTCGCTCCCGTCGCGCAGGCGGACAGTGACGGGCGGGCGCGGCCGGCCCGGGCGGGAACAGATCGGGCTGGACCATTGGCCGACCGCGGCGCTGCCGGGTCGCCGTAGCTGAAGATTGCCGTAATGGACAACGAATATCAAACCTGCGAATACGACGTGCTGGTGATCGGGGCCGGGGGCGCGGGCCTGCGGGCCGCGATCGAGGCTTCGGCGGCCGGGGTCTCCGTCGGGCTGATCTGCAAGTCGCTCCTCGGCAAGGCGCATACCGTCATGGCCGAGGGGGGCCTGGCGGCCTCCCTGGCGAACGTGGACGACCGCGACGACTGGACCGTGCACTTCGCCGACACCATGCGGGGGGGCCAGTACCTGAACAGCTCGCGCATGGCCGAGCTGCACGCCAGGGAGGCGCCGGCGCGGGCGCGGGAGCTCGAAGCCTGGGGCGCGGTCTTCGACCGCACCAAGGACGGGCGCATCCTGCAGCGCAACTTCGGGGGCCACAAGTATCCGCGGCTCGCCCACGTCGGGGACCGGACCGGGCTCGAGATGATTCGGACCCTGCAGGACCACGGCATCCACCAGGGCATCAACGTGCACATGGAGTGCACGATCGTCGAGCTGCTGAAGGACGGGGACCGCGTCGTCGGGGCGTTCGGCTACGACCGCGAGCGCGGCCGATTCCGGGTGTTCATGGCGCGCGCGGTGGTGTTGGCCACCGGCGGCATCGGGCGGGCGTTCAAGGTGACCAGCAACAGCTGGGAATACACCGGCGACGGACATGCGCTCGCCTATCGGGCCGGGGCCGAGCTGATGGACATGGAGTTCGTGCAGTTCCATCCCACCGGCATGGTCTGGCCGCCGAGCGTCCGCGGCATCCTCGTCACCGAGGGGGTGCGGGGCGAGGGCGGGGTGCTGCGGAACAGCGACGGGAAGCGGTTCATGTTCGAGGACATTCCCGAGGCGTATCAAAGTTCCACCGCGACCGACGAGGAGGAGGGCTGGCGCTACACCCAGGGCGACAAGAAGGCCCGCCGCCCGCCCGAGCTGCTGACCCGCGACCACGTGGCGCGCTGCATCGTGCGCGAGGTCAAGGAAGGCCGCGGCAGCCCCCACGGCGGGGTGTTCCTCGACATCGCCTGGATCAAGAAGCGGCTGCCGAACGGTGCCGAGCACATCCGGAAGAAGCTGCCGAGCATGTATCACCAGTTCAAGCAGCTCGCGGGCATCGACATCACCGAGGAACCGATGGAGGTCGGCCCGACCACCCACTACGTGATGGGCGGCGTGCGCGTCGACCCCGACAGCCAGATGTCGTCGGTGCCCGGGCTGTTCGCGGCCGGCGAGTGCGCGGCGGGGCTGCACGGCGCGAACCGGCTCGGGGGCAACTCGCTGTCCGACCTGCTCGTCTTCGGGCAGCGCGCTGGCCAGTATGCGGCCGAGTACGCCCGCGAGCAGACCATGACGAAGCCGGCGCCGTACCAGGTCGAGGCGGTGGCGCGCGAGGCCCTCGCGCCGTTCGAGCGCACCGCCGACGATGCCGAGGGACCGTATCAGGTGCAGTTCGACCTGCAGGACATGATGCAGGCGCAGGTCGGCATCGTGCGCACCCAGGAAGAGATGCAGAAGGCCATCGACGCCTTCGAGGCGCTCTACGCGCGCGCCGGCCGGGTCGGGGTGCAGGGCAACCGCGAGTACAACTCGGGATGGCATACCGCGCTCGATCTGCGTAACCTGCTGACGGTGTCGGAAGCGGTCGCGCGGTCGGCGATTCTCCGCAAGGAGAGCCGCGGCGCGCACTTCCGGGAAGACCACCTGGAGAAGGACCCCGAGCAGGGCCGGCTGAACACGGTCATCCGGCGCGGCGAAGGCGGCGAGATGCAGGTGACGCAGGAGCCGATTTCGGAGATTCGTTCGGACCTGCAGCAGATTATCGAAGACAACAAGTGACGGACCGGGCGCGGGCGTTCCCGCGCGCGTACAGCGGAGACACCGTGACATGAGCAGCGCGACATTCCGGATCTGGCGGGGGGCCTCGGAGGGCGGCGAGTTCAAGGACTACACCACCGAGGTGTCCGAGGGGATGGTCGTCCTCGATGCGGTGCACCAGATTCAGGCCGAGCAGGCGAACGACCTGGCCGTCCGCTGGAACTGCAAGGCGGGCAAGTGCGGGTCGTGCTCGGCCGAGGTCAACGGCAGCCCCAAGCTGATGTGCATGACGCGGCTGAACTCGCTGCCGCTGGAGCGGCCGGTGACCATCGAGCCCATGCAGGCGTTCCCCGCCATCCGCGATCTGGTCACCGACGTGTCGTGGAACTACGAGGTCAAGAAGCAGATCAAGCCGTTCGCGCCGCGCGAGCCGGACGCCCCGGACGGCACCTGGCGCATGGAACAGTACGACGTCGAGCGGGTGCAGGAGTTCCGCAAGTGCATCGAGTGCTTCCTGTGCCAGGACGTCTGCCACGTCCTGCGCGACCACCGTCTGCACGGCGAGTTCATCGGCCCCCGGTACTTCGTCCACGCGGCGGCCCTCGAGATGCACCCCCTCGACACCGCCGACCGCACCACCGAGCTCGCCAACGACCACGGCGTCGGCTACTGCAACATCACCAAGTGCTGCACCAAGGTCTGCCCGGAAGAGATCACCATCACCGACAACGCCATCATCCCCCTCAAGGAGCGCGTCGTCGACAAGATGTACGACCCGCTGACCAAGTTGCTCCGGATGTTCAGGTCGTAGCGGCCGTCGACGGCCGGCCGGCTCGCGCGGCTCACGGTCTGCTTCTCGCGGCGTCGATGACGGCGTCTCGATCGCCCCGCTGCCAGAGGTCGTAGGCCGCTTCGTCGGAATAGCCGGCGATGCGCCCGAGGATGAAGAACGCGGACAGAGCGTGCCCTTCGCTCTTCCACCGCGCCATCTCGATGAGCGGCGCGAGCGCCTGTTCTCGCAGCCTCGCGAGAAGCTCGGGATCCCGACCGGTCGACAGCGCAGCCAGGGCTCCGGACGCCTTGTTCCGGTCGGACCATACCGGCGAGTCGAGCAGCTCGATGAACGGTTGCGCGGGAACGCGCGGGACCGGCAGACCCGTGCCGGGCAGCATGTCAGCGAAGACCATCAACGCACGCATTGCGTCGTTCCGCACCTCGGCGGCCGGGTCGCTCATCCCGTGCACCAGGTCCTCCACCACCGCCGGCTTGTCGGGCGCGTAACCGAGGACCTGCGCGGCCAGTGCTCGATGGGCAGCGTCCGATGAGGTTCGCAGGACGAGACGCAGCTCGCGCAGATCGCGCGTCGCGTAGAGGACGAACCGTTCCTGAATGGCGCGTGCCGCGGGATCGTCGGACAGGGCATGGCCGCGGGACCGGTCCTCTCCGGCGTCGCCGCGCAGCACCGCGAGCCGGAGCGCGTTCGAGGCCTCGTCGCCCGCCTGGATGACGTCGGTCGCCAGTCGTGCGTCGCCCTGGGGCTCGGCGCGAAAGGTCATGGTCGCCGCACCGGGCTCCTCGATGCCCACGTACACGATGGCGCGACCCCGGTCGCAGCAGACGAGCATTGTCCGAGCGCGAACGATTTCGGGGAACCTCGCGAGGCGGGCCTCGGACTCCGTGAGGAACGCCGCTGTCTCGTCGTTTCCGAACGCGATGGTGTCGCCCTCCGCGAATGTCAGGGTCTCGCGGACCTGTCGCGCCGGCACGCGGTTCAGCCCATAGATGTCGATGATGCCGATCTCGAGTTCCTGGCCGTTCACCACGCACGGCGCCCCCAGCGTGCACGTCAAGCACGGCTGCCGCAATGACGGTCCCTCCGTTCATGAATCGAGCCCTCCGCTCAGCTCGCACGGCCGCGTCCAGCGTCGTTGAAACCACGAGCCCGGGCGCAGATCTGCCGCGGCCCGTCGGCTGCAGACGACCGCTGCGCGCGGAGTTGATCTCCGATTATCGCCCTCGACGGAGCGGATTGGGATTCTCGGGGGTCACCTCTCCTGGACATTGCCGAACGGTGTGGGGAAGTAGTGGCACGAGAGCCGTGAACAGGTGTTTCTGCAATCTGGGAATCGATTCCCAGATTGCAAGGGGTACACAACCGTTCTTCTTCCGGACGTCCGAGGGCTACGAGCTGGATTTGCTGCTCGATTGGGAAGGGACTGCTGCGGAGCACGTCGTGAACCGATGTCGGCCGGCCGCGAGGCATGGTCGGACCATCGGGCCTCGGCGAGCCGAGTTCGGGAGGCAATCGGTTGTCATCACCCTCGCGACGAATTGCATCCGGAGCCATCAGGCGACTGCCGCCGCCGGCACGGGGCGCGGGTCGAGACGCGTCACCACGACGCAGACGGCGACGTTGATCAGCAGGGCGACGACGCCGGCGTGGATGTTCCACGGCTCGGGATGTCCGGCCGCGAGGAGGCCGGCGTAGACGGTGGTGCCGGTGACCATGCCGGCGAGCGCCGCCCGGGTCGTGAGGCGGTCCCAGCTCACGCCGAGGATGAAGAGGGGGGCGACCTGGGCGAGAATCTCCATCTTGAGCTCGGTCAGGCCCCACAGGGTGATGCGCGGGTTGAGGGCGATGCCCACGAGGGCGGCGACGAGGCCCCACGACACGAGCTTGCCGGCCCGGGTCAGACGAGCCTCGCTCGCCCCCCGCAGCACCGTCGTGCCCAGCACGTCCTTGGCGAGCATCGACGACAGGCTCAGGAGCACCGAGTCGGCCGTCGACATGATGGCGCTGACCACGGCCACGATGACGAGGAGGCTCAGGGCGTAGAGCAGAGGCGAGCTCGAGCCCCACTCGGTGAGCAGGAGCGGCAGCACCTGGTCCCCCTCGATGGGTCCGGTCCCGGCCAGCCGCTCGATGGCGAGGACGCCCACCAGGAAGACGGGTCCGGTGGTGACCATCGGCAGGAACACCATGATGCCGAACGAACGGCGCAGGGCGGCGCTGTCGCGCGCGGCGTAGATGCGCTGGATCGCGTGGGGATAGACGGCGCCCGAGAAGCCGATCAGGGCGAGGGTGCTGAACCAGTTGCGGCAGGCGTCCCAGCCGGGCACGGCGACCTTCTCGGGGGCCTCGACCGCGAGCCATTCCGTGACGCTGGCCACGTGCGCCGGGCTCGGAACCGCGGCGAGCAGCAGCCCCGTCAGTCCCGTCACCAGCATCAGGCCCTGCACGAGGTCGGTCCAGGCGACCGCCCGCATGCCCCCCACCGTCTCGTAGACGAGCACCACCAGGGTCAGCAGCACGACCCCGGCCCAGTAGGGGACGGCGCCGCCGGAGAGGCCGGCGGTGATGTGGCCCATCGCCATGAGCTGGGCGAGCAGGTAGTTGGAGATGGCGGCGACGAGCAGCAGGTTGGCGAGGAGGGTGACGGCGGGCGAGCCGAAACGGTGGGTGAGCCAGTCGCCGGGGGTGACGAAGCGGTGCCGCCGCGACAACTGATACAGCCGCGGCGCGTAGAGCAGGTACGCGACGATGATCGCCATCATGAACCCGACGCTCATCACCCACGAGAAGCCCAGGCGGTACGCCTCGCCGGGATAGCCGATCAGGGTGTTGCCGCTGTATTGGGTCGCGTAGAGGGTAAGCAGCAGCACCGGTCCGGTCAGCTGCCGGCCCGCGAGGTAGAAGTCGGCCAGCGACTCGCCGGTGCGCCGGCGCCGCGCCGCGTACCCCACGCCCAGGATGGCGGTCAGGTAGAGCCCGACCGCCAATACCGCGCCGGCGCCCAGGGACTCGGTCATTCCTCGGGCCAGAGGCGATGAACCACGAAGGCGGTGAAGACGGCGACGCCCGCCGTCGCGGCCAGCGAGATGACCACCCAGTGAGGCAGCCCGAGCCAGATGCGCAACGGCCCGTCGGCCGGCAGGTACCACGGGACCGAGGCGCCGAAGAGCACGAGGTAGACGGGCCAGATCCAGGCGGGGAAGTTCCCGGGCGGGGAGTCGTCGGCCGGGCCGTGCCGTGGGGTGGGGGACGGGTCTGCCATCGCCTCGATCATCCGCGTCCGGCGCGAGGATAGCAACCTCCGGCTTCGGCGCGCCCGCCGCCGGGTCCGCTCCAGGGCCCGTTCGAAGCCGACGAGGCGGCGGACGAATCCGACGGCCCGGGCGTCGTCGTCGCGCCCTCGGTTGTCACCGGCCGGCCCGGCGAGTCAAGTCGAGGGCGACCGCTCGCCGAACCGCGACGTGGTGATAAGGTGACGCCTTCGGCCGATCTCTCGAGGGAGGAATTGCTTCATGTCCGTGACCCGACTCGGTACGGTGCGTGCAGTCGTCTTCTGGTTGGCGGCAGGTCTGGCGGTCCCCGGAGTGGCGGCCGCGCAGGATCAGCCGCCGGATGAGCCGGATCAGCCGCCGGAGGAGGAGCAGACGGCCGAGACCGGTGAGGAGGAAGCCGAGAGCGAGGACGAGCGGCCGCGGCGGGGCCGGAATCGCGACGGCATCCAGCCTTACGACGAGGTGATCACCGACGAGGCGGAGACCGACGAGGGCGTGTTCGTCGTGCACCGGCTCGACGACAAGGTGTTCTACGAGATCCCGGTGGACGAGCTGGGCCTCGAGTTCCTCTGGGTCAGCCAGATCGAGCGCACCAGCGAGGGCGTCGGCTACGGCGGGCAGGCGCTCGGGAGCCGGGTCGTCAAGTGGGACCGCCGCGGCGACCGGGTGCTGCTGAAGAGCGTGTCCTACGCCATCGTCGCCGACGAGTCGCGGCCGATCGCGCGCGCCGTCGAGGCCGCGAACAACGACACGATCCTGAGGGCGTTCGACATCGAGGCGCTGTCTGAGGCGGGAGCGCCGGTGATAGACGTCACCGCGCTGTTCAACACCGAGGTGCCGGAGTTCAGCGCGCGGTCGCGGCTGCAGGCGCGCGGCTTCGCCCGGGACCGGTCGTTCGTCGAGTCGGTGGCGTCGTTTCCGCAGAACATCGAGGTCAGGGCGACCCACACCTACACGGCGCCGCCGCAGTCGGGCTCGGGCAACCGGCCGGCCGTGCGGTTCCGCCGCGGCATGCGGCCCGGCAGCGCGACGGTGGTGCTGCACTACAGCATGGTGAAGCTGCCCGAGCAGCCGATGATGCCGCGCCTCTTCGACGAGCGGGTCGGCTATTTCTCGGTACGGCAGATCGATTACGGCCGCGCCGAGCATCGCTCGCCGCGCCGCCGGTACATCACCCGCTGGCGGCTCGAGAAGCAGCACCCGGACCAGGCGGTATCCGATCCCGTCACCCCCATCACCTACTGGATAGACCCCGCCACCCCCGCCAGGTGGGTGCCGTACATGAAACAGGGCATCGAGGCGTGGCAGCCGGCGTTCGAGGAGGCCGGGTTCAGCAACGCGGTGATCGCGCGCGAGGCGCCCTCCGCCGACGAGGACCCCGACTGGAGCCCCGAGGACGCCCGCTACTCGGTCATCCGATGGCTGCCGTCGACGGTCGAGAACGCCTCCGGTCCCCACGTGCACGACCCCCGCACCGGGGAGATTCTCGAATCGGACATCCAGTTCCATCACAACGTGATGAACCTCGTGCGCGACTGGTACTTCGTGCAGGTGGGGCCGCTCGACCCGCGCGCCCGGACGCTGCCGCTGCCCGACGCGCTGATGGGCGAGCTGCTCGCCTACGTGGTCGCGCACGAGGTGGGTCACACCCTCGGCTTCCAGCACAACATGAAGGCGAGCTCGCTCTACCCGCCGGACCGGCTGCGCGACCCCGCGTGGGTGCGCGAGATGAGCCATACCCCGACCCTGATGGACTACGCGCGCTTCAACTACGTCGCGCAGCCGGAGGACGGCATCGCGCCGGACGACCTGATTCCCAAGATCGGTCCGTACGACAAGTGGGCCACGCGGTGGGGCTATGCCCCGATCGCGGACGCGGAGACCCCGGACGACGAGCGGCCGACCCTCGACGCGTGGGCGCGCGAGCAGGACGAGACGGCGTGGTTCCGTTTCTCGACCCCCGGCGCGCGCAACGCCGACCCCGGCCAGCTGACCGAGGCGGTCGGCGACGCCGACGCGGTGGCTTCGACCGCGCTCGGCCTGAAGAACCTCGAGCGCGTCGCCGCGATGCTGCTCGACGCCACCGCCGCGCCGGGAGAGCCGTACGACGATCTCGACGAGCTGTACGCTCGCCTCGTCGGCCAGTGGACCCTCGAGATGAACCACGTCGCCGCGGTGGTTGGCGGGGTCACGTCGCAGCAGAAGCACCACGGCCAGGACGGGGTGCGGTTCGCGACCATCGCCCGGGACGTCCAGGCGAACGCGGTGGCGTTCCTGAACGACCATGCGTTCATGCCCCCGGCGTTCCTGACGGACCCGGAGATCCTGCGCCGGATCGAGCCGGTGGGGGTGCTGAACCGGATTCGGACCAGCCAGACCCGGGTGCTCGGGACGCTGCTGTCGGCCGCCCGGTTGGCCCGGCTCGTCGAGCAGGAGGTGATAGACGGCCACGCCGCCTATCCCGCCACCGCGTTCCTGGCCGACGTGCGCCATGGCGTCTGGGGCGAGCTGGACGACCGCGAGATCCGCGTCGACGCCTACCGCCGGAGCCTCCAGCGGGCATACCTCGATCTGATCGAGGGGCGGCTCGGAGGCCCGTCGCAGGCCGCCGGGGACGCGGGGCCGTTTCTCCGCGGCGAGCTGCGAGCGCTCGATGCCGCCATCGGGCGCGCCGAGGGCCGGATGACCGACCGCGCGACCCGCCTGCACCTCGAAGACGTGCGGCATCGGATTGCGCGGACCCTGGATCCTTCCGCCGTGGTCCCGGGCCGGAACGCGAGACCGGCGTTCGCGGATGAGGCCTTCGAACTCGTCGATGAGGGCTTCGACCCGTGGAACCCGCTCATCGGCGGGGGCGAGTGGTGCTGGCCGGACTACGCGGTTCGCCGCGCGGGCTGAGGCGAGCCCGGGAATCGGCGCCCTGCGGCGCCGCCGCCCGGACCAACCCGGCCAGGGAGTCGGCGCCTCCGGCGGGCGGCGGCGACTCCCTCTCCGAGGCGGCGCCGTTCCACCGCGCCGACTCCCGGCCCCGGAAATCGACGCCTGAGGCTTCGCCGCCGCCCCAACCCCGCCGGGAGTTAGCGCCCGTTCGGAGGCGGCGCCGTTTCTGCGGCGCAGGCTCCCGGCACCGGAGACCCCGTCATGGAATGGCTGTTCACCCCCGAGATCTGGATCGCCCTCGTCACCCTCACCGTCCTCGAGGTCGTCCTGGGCGTCGACAACGTCATCTTCATCTCCATCCTGTCCGCCAAGCTGCCGCGCGACCAGCAGAAGCTGGGGCGCCGGGTCGGCCTGGGGCTGGCCATGGCGTCCCGCATCGCCTTGCTGCTGTCGCTGAGCTGGATCATCCAGCTGACCGAGCCGCTGTTCGTGGTGCTCGGCCGCGACGTGTCGGGCCGCGACCTTACGCTGCTCGGGGGCGGGCTGTTCCTGCTGGCCAAATCCACCTACGAGATCCACGAGAGCCTGGAGGGCGACGAGGGACATCGGTCCCGGAAGAAGACGGCGACGTTCGCCAGCGTCATCCTTCAGATCCTGGTGCTCGACGTCGTCTTCTCCCTCGACTCGGTGATCACCGCGGTCGGGATGGTGGATCAGCTCGGGGTGATGGTCGCGGCCATCGTCATCGCGGTGCTCATCATGCTGATCTCGGCCGAGGCGATCAGCGCGTTCGTCAACGAACGCCCGACGGTCAAGATCCTGGCGTTGAGCTTCCTGTTGCTGGTGGGGTTCTCGCTCGTGGCGGAAGGGTTCCACCAGGAGATTCCCAAGGGTTATCTGTACTTCGCGATGGCGTTCTCGGTCTTCGTCGAGATGATCAATCAGCGGATTCGCCACCAGACGCCGGTGCACCTGAAGAAGCCGATCACGTCGTGAGCCACCAGGCGCCGGCGCCGACGAGAATTCCGAGCAGGGTGTCGGCGGTGTAGTGGTAGCGCCCCGCGACCGTGGAAACGGCGATGGCGCCGGCCGCCGCCACGAGGGGCACGAGCAGGTCGGGGAGCAGCTGGGCGGTCGCGAGGGCGGCGGCGACGGCGGTGGCCGTGTGGCCGCTCGGAAACGTGTTGACCTGGACCGACGCGCGATCGAGCACGGCGCGGTTCAGCCGCCGGAGCGCGAGGTCGCGCCGGTCCATCGACCCCGGCGGCTCGATGGCGCGGGGCGGGCGGGTCTGAATCCACGGCAGGAGGCCGTAGCACGCGAACGCGGCGATCAGCACCGCCGTCCAGTACGCCTCGGCCTGCCCCCGCAGGCCGGCCGCGTAGAGCAGGCCGAAGGTGGCGGGGACGAACGGGTAGGCGCACAGATAGGCCAGCTCCAGCAGCTGGAGGATCGGCGCCGGCGTCCGCCGCAGCGCCGCTTCGAGGCGAAAGGCCTCGAACAGGCGCCGGTCGAGCCTCAGCAGGCGACCTTCGGCCGCGGGCATGGGGCGCCGGAAGAAGAGCCCGCACATCCAGTAGCCCTGCAACAGGTAGATGCAGGGCACCCAGTCTCGCGCGACCCGCATCGGGAGCTGCAGTCGCAACTGGGAGAGCACGAGCACCAGCCCGATGCAGACCAGACCAACTGCCAGCACCCGGCTGCGCCGGGTCGCCGCGAGCGGCTGGATGCGGGCAAGCAGGATGAGATAGGCGAAGAAGCCGCAGACGATCCATTCGTAGGCGCGCACCGATGAATCGTGGCAGCCCGGTGCGCTGGATGCAAGCGGCTCGACCTTCGGTCGCGTTGGGAGTTTCGCTGGCGCGAAACTCCTGCGGCGCGAAACTCCTGCGGCGCGAAACTCCTGCGGCGCGAAACTCCTGCGGCGCGAAACTCCTGCGGCGCGAAACTCCTGCGGCGCGAAACTTCTGCGGCGCGAAACTCCTGCGGCGCCACGCCCAGCGAACGGGTGGGCGGCGGCGGGTCAGGCCCGATCGGCGGCGGGGACGGCCGCCTCGTCGACCGGGGCCGGGTCGGTTGCAGGGCGTCCGGGGGCGATTGCCGACTCCGGCAGCCGGCGGAACAGGCGCACGAGCAGGACCAGGGACACCGCGAACAGGACCGCACCGACGAGGAACGGCGCCCCCGGCAGTTGGATCGGCGCGCGGTCCGACGTGAAGTAGCTGAAGAGCCCCGCGGTGAAGAGGAGCGGCGCCGCGATCGCGGTCAGGCTGATCAGCGATGTCAGCGCGCCCTGAATCTTCCCCTGCTCGGAGGGGGGCACGGCGCCGGCCACGAGCCCCTGTATCGTGGGGTGTGCAATGCCCGCGACCGACCCGAACACGATGATGACGAGGACCACCCAGCCCGCCGACGCCAGGCCGTAGCCGATGAACGTCAGCATCGAGACGCCGACGCCGAAGAGGATGGCGCGCCGCTCGCCGAGGCGGGCGACCATCGGCCGGACCAGGAGCCCCTGCACTAGGGCCGCCATCACCCCGACGAGGGCCAGGGTCAGGCCGTTGGCCTGGGCGTCCCACCCGTAGCGGTAGCCGGCGTGCAGCACCCAGACGTTCTCGAGGCCCCGCTGGGCCAGCGACAGGAAGATGAAGACCACCGCGATGCCCGCCACCAGCGGATAGGCGCGCAGCCGCCGCAGGCTGCCGAAGGGGTTCATCCGGTCCCACGAGACGGGGCTGCGCTGCCCGGGGGGCAGCGACTCGGGCAGCACGAAGAACCCGTACAGCCAGTTGACGAGGGCCAGCCCCGCCGCGACGAAGAACGGCAGGCGCAGGTGGATGCCGCCCAGCAGCCCCCCGAGGGCGGGGCCGAAGATGAAGCCGAGCCCGAAGGCGACCCCGACGAAGCCGTAGTTGCGGGCCCGGTTCTCCGGGGTCGACACGTCGGCGATGTAGGCGTTGGCGGTGGTGATGCTGGCCCCCATGACGCCGGCGATGGCGCGGCCCACGAAGAGCCAGCCCATCGACGGCGCCCAGCCCTGAACGAGGTAGTCGACGCCGAACCCGAAAAGCGAGCCGAGGATGATGGGCCGGCGGCCGTAGCGGTCGGAGAGGGCGCCGAGGATGGGGGCGAACAGGAACTGCATCAGGGCGTAGAGCGCGATGATGACGCCGTAGTACACGCCCGCCTGCGAGTCGTCCCCGGCCGTGAATTCCTTGATCAGCTCGGGCAGGATGGGAATGATGATGCCCAGCCCGAGAATGTCGATGAACAGGGTGACGAGGATGAAGATCATCCCCGCCTGGCGGGTTCGTCGTCCGAAGGCCATCCAGTGCGTCCGAGTGCCGTGAGGTGCGGTTCTCCCGCCCTGCCGGGGAGGAGGGTCAAGCCGTCAGTATCGCACGGATGCCGCCTCGCCCTCGCCGGCCGCGGGCGCCGTGCGCGGCTTCAGCCTCACGATCGAGATGTTGGCCCACCCGTAGAAAGCGGCGACCAGGGGGTTGATGAGATTGAAGAAGCAGAACGGGGCATAGGTCAGGGTGGCGACCCCGAGGGTGCCGGCCATGTACGCGCCGCACGTGTTCCAGGGAATCAGCACGGACGTGATGGTGCCGGCGTCCTCCAGGGTCCGCGACAGGTTGCGCGGGTCGAGTCGGCGCCGCTCGTACTCGGCGCGGAACATCCGCCCCGGCAGCACGATGGAGATGTACTGGTCCGAGGCGATCAGGTTCGTGCCGAACGAGGTGAGCAGGGTCGCCGAGATGAGGCCCCCGACGCTCCGGACGACGTGCAGGATGCGCTGCGCGATCGCCTCCAGCTGGCCGGTGGATTCCATGACCCCCCCGAACATCATGGCCGACATGATGAGCCAGATGGTCGTCAGCATGCTGCTCATCCCCCCTCGGCTGAGGAGGTCGTCGAGCGCGGCGTTCCCGGAGTCGAGCGTGACCCCGTTGAAGAGGGCGATCCAGCAGCCCTTCACGACGGCCAGGGACCGCGGGAGGTCGGGCTCGGCCACGAACGCCACGACCGCGTCGCCCTGAAAGAACGCCGCGAAGACCACCCCGGCCAGCGCGCCGATGAGCAAAGCCGGAAGCGCGGGGACCCGCCGCAGCACCAGGGTCAGTACCAGAACCAACGGAATCAGGAGGTGGGGCCCCAGCGCGTACTGGCCGTCGAGCGCATCGAGCACCACTTGCAGCTCGGTGGTCGTGGCGGGGGCCGGGGCCACCAGGCCCGCGATCGCGAACAGCACCAACGCCGCCGCGATGCTCGGTCCCGTGGTCCAGACCATGTGGCGGATGTGGGTGAACAGGTCGGTGCCGGCCACCGCCGGGGCGAGGTTGGTGGTGTCGGACAGGGCCGACATCTTGTCGCCGAAGTAGGCGCCCGAGATGACCGCGCCGGCCGCCAGGCCCAGATGGAGCCCCTGCGCGGTCGCGATGCCGATGAGCGCGATGCCGATGGTGCCGGCGGTGGTCCAGGAGCTGCCGGTGGCCACCGAGACGACGGCGCAGATGGCGCAGGCGGTGGCGTAGAAGGCCGTCGGCGACACGACCAGCAGCCCGTAGTAGATCATCGTCGGGACGACGCCGGCGAGAATCCAGGTCCCGATGAGGGCGCCGACCACCAGCAGGATCAGGATGGCGCCCATCGAGACCGAGATGCTGCGGCGGATGCCCTGCTCGATCCCGCTCCACGGATGCCCGTTGCGCAGCCCGACGACCGCGGCGGCGGCGGCGGCGAGAATTAGGGCAATCTGGTTCGGGCCGCTCGACGACTCGTCCCCGAACAGATAGACCGACCCCGCGAGCAGGGCGGTCAGCAGACCGGTCGGCCCCAGCGCCTGCAGGGTGGTGGCGGGACGAGGGTGGGTGGTGGGCGTGTCGGCCATGCGCTCCTGGGAGACGGGCTACGTCCGCGCTCAGCGTTCCGTGAAGATGTCGAGGGGCAGCAGCGCCGTCACCCCGACGTTGGGAGCGTCGACGAGCTGCCCGATGCGCAGGTCGACGGCGACGCTGGCCACGACGTAGGCCTGCTCCGGGGTCAGGCCGTAGGTGGTGGTCATGTAGTCGATCATCGCGAGCAGCGCGTTCCGCGCGGCCAGCGAGACGTCTTTCGACAGGTTCCGCAGCCCCGCGATGCGCTCCGAGGCGCCGAGGTAGCGCATGTCGGGGGGAATCTCGCCCACCGCCTTCAGGGGAAAGCCGGTGGTGGCGTAGAAGCGGCGCGAGGGGATGTCGAGCACGCGGGCCGGCCCCTCGAAGTGGGGGCCGCGGGTCAGCGCGGGGCCGTCGGTGATGAGCCGGGTGGTCACCGTGAAGTCGGCGTCCATCTCGATCGCGGTTCCCGACACCTCGCCGTCGCCCTGCGCGAAGTGGGGATCGCCGATGGCGAGGCCGCAGCCCGCGACGTAGCACGGCAGGTACACCGTCACCCCGACCTGCAGGTACCGGATGTCGAGGTTGCCGCCGTGCTCGCGGGGCGGGAGGGTGCGCAGGCACTCGCCGGGATGGGACCCGTCGGGGCCGCAGACCGCGGCGGGCGACGCGTGCAGGGCGTGGGGAGGGAACCCGGCCCCGCCGAGGGCGCGCAGCTCGGCCTCGCGCGACAGCATCGCCTGGAGTTGCTCCGGACCCGGCAGCACCGTGAGGATGCCGGGGAAGCTGGCGTTGGGGACCCGAACGCCGGGCACGTCGTCGCTGACCGCTTCCGTGCGGTCGAGGCGCCACGCCGCGCGAAACGCTCCGGTCACGTGGTCGGAGATGAACCCGATGGGGCTGACCGAGGTGTAGCCGAACCGCCCCGGGGCGATGTCGAGCAGGGTCACCGCGAGCACGTCGCCCGGCTCGGCCCCCTCGATGTGCACCGGCCCCGTCAGCGGGTGCACGGTCCCGATCTGCGGATCGCCCTCGCGGGGATCGTCGTAGGTGCTCGCCGGATCGAGGTCGAAGTCGCTCGCGTTGCGGGCCCGGAAGACGATGGTCTGCCCCGGTTGCGCCCGGGCCGCCATCGGAATCGCGGGGTGCAGGCGGTTCATGCAGGCGGGGTCCTCGCCACAGTGGCGTCCCTCGCCGCCGAGCACCACGATTCCGTCCTGCGCCCATGACGGGGCCGCGGCGGGCAGCAGGCACGCCACGATCCACGCGGACGTGCAGAAGGAGAGTCCGGGCATCCGATGCGTTCGTGGGGGTCGTCTCACCATGGGTTCGCTCCGATCGGGGCGCTGGCTTGTGCAAGCATGGTTGCTACAGCTCGCCCGGGGACTGGGCCTGCGCCAGGATGTCGCCGGTCTGCGGTTGCGGAGACGCGGTTGCGGCGTCGATGCGCGCGGTCGCGGGCGCCCGCTGCGGCGGGGCCGTGCGCGCGCGCGCCGGCGGGGCCGGCACGGAGCCGGTCTCCGGGGCTGCCGCGCCGGACGCGGCGGTCTCTTCCGGCGGGGGCGCGTCCGGCAGCGGCAGCAGTCCGAGCGCCGCCGCGGTGTCCGCGATGGCCGCGTCGACGGCCGCGGTGGCGCGCGCCGATCGCAGCAGGGTGCGGGCCGCCCAGGCCGCGAGCAGCGCGGCGGTGCCTGCGATCCAGGGCCAGTGCGGAGTGGGGCCGGCCGCGGCGCCGGTCAGTCCGGCCCCCGCGAGGCACGCGGCGGCCAGCCACAGCTTGGGGGTGGGCCGCAGCCGCTGGGCGAGGCGGACGAGGCACCGTCCCTCTCGGTGCTCCTCGACCAGCACCCGCAGGTGCAGCGACGCCCACCGGTTCAGGCCGACGCTGATGTCCCGGTCCGCCTGCCAGCCGTCGTCTATCTCGACCGTCCGCACCCCGCGCGTCCGTTCGAGCCGGCTCGTCAGATGCGCCAGCAGCGCTTCCGCGGCGATCCAGGTCTCGCTCCAGAAGCGCCGGTGCGGGGTGCGGCTCGACACGCTGGCCCACAGGCCCCGGCCCCCGCCGGCCGCCGCCGCGGGGGGGCGCCGTCCGGCGGCGGGGGCGCGGATGACCTCGGGCGGGGACATCGCGCCCCGCAGGCGGCCCCACGCGCGGGCGAGGGGCTGGATGAAGTACAGCCCGGCGATGCGCGAGCGGTAGAAGATGCGGCCCAGACGTCGCGGCCGGCGGACCAGCGGCGGAAGTCGCTCGATGTCGGTGACCAGGGCGTAGCGGACGCAGCGGACGGCGGTGGTCCCGAGGGCGCCGGTGCCCACCGTCAACAGCGCGAGGGCCAGTCCGATCTGGCTCGTCATCAGCGTCGCCGCGCCGAGGCCGATCAGCGCCGCCGCGGCGACCTGCCAGCGGGCCGAATGCGGCATGAACGCGAACGGATAGGTGTCGATGCTGTAGACGGACGGGAACGGCGCGGTGCCCCACGTGCCGCTGTTGACGCGGGCCCGGGTGAGCGAGCGGTGAAAGGGGAGGGGGCCGTAGATGCGTCCGCGCCAACCGATGTGCAGGCCTTGGAACTGGTCGGGATGGTGCGGCTTGAGCCACGACTCGCCCTCGCCGTAGCCGACCTGCTGCCGCCAGTAGGCGCGCAGCGACGCGCGGTGACGGTGCCAGACGAGGGCCGACGGCGCGAACCCGATCTTCCAGCCGCGCGCCTGCAGGCGCCAGCAGATGTCGACGTCGTCGCCCGCGCGCAGGTAGATCGGGTTGAACCCGCCGACCGCGAGCAGCGCGTCGCGGCGGAACGCCATGTTGCACCCGGGTACATGCTCGGCGATGCGGTCGTCGAGCATGACCTGGGTGGGGCTGCCGGGAGCGCGCGCGATGCACTGCGCCATCGGGGGGTCGTCGGCGGGAACGAGGTTGGGGCCGCCCGTGCCGACGACGTCCGACGTCAGGAACGGCCGGACGAGATGCGTCAGCCAGTCGGGGTCGACCCGCACGTCGCCGTCGGTATAGGCGACGATCTCGCCGGCGGCGTGCTCGAGCCCGACGTTGCGGGCCGCGCTCAGCCCGCCGTTGGGGATGTCGAGCACGGTGACCGATGCATGCCGGTGGGCGATGGCGCTGGTGGCGTCGCGCGATCCGTCGTTGACGACGATGATCTCGAAGTCGGGATAGGTCAGGCTCTCGATCGACGTGAGGCATTCGTCGATGGTGGCGGCTTCGTTGTAGGCGCAGACGACGACCGAGATCTTCGGCCACGTGCGCCGCTCGGCCGCGGGGAACGGCGCGTCCGCGAACGCGTCGACGACGGCGCGCAGCGCGGGCTTGGGCCGGCGCGCGGCGTCGACGAGGCCGAACGTCCAGTCGTCGACCGGCTGTCCGCCCCGCCACCACTCGTCGGTCCACGCGAATGCGACGGCGCCGCACGCGCCCTCGGAGAACCCGGTCCGAATCTGCATGGCGGTAATCGCGGCCTGGCCGTCCGCGCTCTCCCGCCGGCTGTCCGCCCCCGCCTCCGCCAGCAGCAGCGGGCGGTGTCCGGCGAGATGCTGCAGGCGCGCCAGATAGCGCCGCAGGTCGGGTTCCGCGTGCAGATAGACGTTGAAGGCGCAGACGTCCAGAAACGGGAGCGACAGGTACTCGGTCGGCGGGTAGTTCACATAGGTCAGCAGCGCGTCCGGGGCCGCCGCCTTCACGTCGTGGTAGAGCTCGCGCAGGAAGCGCTCGACCCGCGCCTGGCCGTGCCAGCGGACGATCGGCGCCGGAATCTCGTTGCCCAGCGCAAAGAGGAGGGCGGCGGGGTGCCCCGACAGCTCGCGGACCCGCGCGATGATGTCGCCGCGGATCCGCCGGCAGAGATCGGCGTCGTCCAGGAAGGCGATGTGCTGCGGCCAGGCCAGGCCGCACATCACGCGCAGTCCGTGCCGCGCGGCCGCGTCGAGCAGGCCGGGGGCGGGCGCGGTGTAGGTGCGGACGGTGTTGAGGCCCGCCTCCCGCATCGCGGCGAAGTCGCGCGAGACGACCTCTGCCGCGGGGAACTGGTGTCCCGCCGCGTCGGGCGCAAAGGTGCCGTAGGTGACGCCCTTGACGAGAAAACGATCGTGCCCGATCGACAGAAACTTGCCATCGACGGCAGCCCGTGTCTCGGGGGCCGGAGTAGTCATTGCATGGTCATTGCAGACAGCACGGGCGTCGCGCCGGCTCCCCGCGTCGCCGGCCGGGGGCGTCGCCGGCGCCCCCGGCCGGCGTCACGACGCCGTCTACTCGCCCTCGCGGATCGTCGGGTACTCGATCCCGAGCTGCTCCAGGTAGGTGTCGTATTGCGACGGGTCGTAGTAGTACTGCTCCAACCGCGGCTTGAACGTCTCCATGATCTCGGCGTTCAGCCAGATCGCGGGGTCGTCCTGCGGCCGGAGGAAGGAGGTGTACTCGGCATCGGCCTTCTGGACGGTCTCGAAGTAGGTGCGGGCGTCGTCCACCAGGGCCGGGGTCATCAGGATGTCGAGCAGGGTCCGGGCGAAGACCTTGGCGCCGGCCGTGGCTCCCTTGTGGGCGATCGGCGTGGCCATGGCGATCGCCTTGTTCCAGTTGTGGCCCTGGCCGCCCGCGATGTTCGACGGGAACCGGAGCGAGACGGTCGGGACCACCCACGAGATGTCCCCGATGTCGTCGGAGCCGCCGCCCCGCCGCTGCGAGTCGGGGATGTCCTCGCGGCCGCGCAGCTCCTCGCTGATCTCGGTCGCGAGCCCGCGCTCCTCCGCCCCCAGCATCTTCTGCACCGCTTTCGCCATCCGCTGGTCCGCGTCGCTCCATTTCGGCAGGCCGACGTCGAGCATGTTGGCGTGGATGGACTCGGCCAGCGGCCGGTTCATGTGCTGCGGCCAGGCGGCGCCGAGAACGCGGGACTCGACGGTGGTGCTGGTCATGAGGGCGGCGCCGTCCGCCATCCGGTCGCCGAGCTCCCACATGCGCATGATGTTCGGGTAGTCGGTCTCGCGGAAGAAGTACCAGACCGCGGCGGTCGGGGGCACCACGTTCGGCTGGTCGCCGCCGTCGGTGATGACGTAGTGCGAGCGCTGCTGGATGCGGAGGTGTTCGCGGCGGAAGTTCCAGCCGATGTTCATCAGCTCGACGGCGTCGAGGGCGCTGCGCCCGTCCCAGGGCGAGCCGGCGCCGTGGGCGCTCTCGCCCGCGAACAGGTACTCGACCGACACCATTCCGTTCCCCCCGCTCTCGCCCCAGCTCACCGACATGTCGCTGCTGACGTGCGAGTAGAGGACGATGTCGACCTCGTCGAACAGGCCCGCCTTGACGTAGTGGGCCTTGGCCCCGAGCTGCTCCTCGGCGATGCCGGGCCAGATGACGAGGGTGCCGGGCAGGTTCTCCCGCTGCATGATCTTCTGGACCGCGAGGGCCGCGGTGATGTTCAGCGCCTGGCCCGAGTTGTGCCCCTCGCCGTGGCCGGGGGCGCCGGGGATGAGCGGCTCGCGGTAGGCCACGCCGGGCTTCTGCGAGGCCTGGGGAATGCCGTCGACGTCGGTGCCGAGGGCGATGACCGGGGAGCCCGAGCCCCAGGTGGCCCACCACGCGCTCGGAATGCCCGCGACGCCCTTCTCCACCGTGAACCCGTGGTCCTCGAGGATGCCGGTGACGTAGCGCTGCGTCTCGAACTCCTGGAATCCCAGCTCGTTGAAGCTGTAGATCATGTCGACCATCTGCTGGGTGAAGTCCCGGCGACTGTCGACGTCGACCGCGACCTCGTCCTTGAGCTCGGCGAGCCGGACGGGCTCCTGCAGCGTCGCGGCCGCGGTGGTCGGCGGCTCGGGCTGCGGCAGGGAGAGCAGGACGAAGCCGCCGGTGACGGCAGCGGTGGCCCAAGTGAAAGATGCGAAGCGCATTGGCGGGTCTCCCGGAGTGGCAATTCCAGCTCGACCAAGCGGGTCGGCTTCTCGTCCACGAAGCGTCAAATACGCAATCCTATGGCATTTCGCCCGGTTCCGCACCACCGATTGGCGCGGTCGCCGCGAATCGAGGCGGCCCCGTGCGCCGTCTCCGGCCGCAGGTGAGAGAATGGGCCGCGAGAGAGGAGACGCCTTGCGCCACGCCGGAGCTGCCTTGCGCCACGCCGGAGCTGCCTTGCGATACGCTGTCACCACGTTCGGTTGCCGCGTCAACCAGGCCGATTCCCTGCAGATCGAGCTGCAGCTCCGCGCCCGCGGAGCCACCCCGGCGCCGATCGCCGACGCCGACGTCGTGGTGGTCAACAGTTGCTCGGTGACCTCGGCGGCGGATCAGGGCGTCCGTCAGGCGCTGCGACGGGTGGCGCGGGAGAATCCGGACGCGCGGGTGGTCGCGACCGGCTGTTACGCGACCCGCGCCGGCGACGAGATCGCGGGGCTGCCGGGGGCGCCCGAGGTGGTGCCGAACGACGACAAGGAGACGATCGTCGATCGGCTCCTGCCCGGCGCGGCGACCACCGCCGACCGCTTCGGGGACGGTCCCGGACCGTGCGGCGCCCTGGTAACGCCGGGGAGCATCGGCCGCGTGGCGTTCATGCTGCGGGTGCAGACGGGCTGCGACGAGGCCTGCTCGTACTGCATCATTCCCACTACACGGGGGCGCGGGCGCAGCCTCGACCACCGGCACGTGCTGGCCGCCATCAGCCATGCGGCCGAGAGCGGCTTCCACGAAGTGGTGCTGAACGGGGTCCACCTCGGGTCCTACGGGCGCGACCTGGACCCGCCGTCCAGCCTGACGGCGCTGCTGCGGGCCATCGACGGACATCCGTCCGACGTGACCTGCCGCATCAGCTCGCTCGAGCCGATGGACTGCCCGGCGGAGCTGATAGATCTGGTCGCCTCCAGCGGGCGGTTCGCGCCGCATTTCCACCTGCCGCTGCAGCATGCCAGCGACGCCATGTTGCGGCGCATGCGGCGTCCCTACACCCTGGACCGATACCGGCGGGTCGTGGACCGGGCGCGCGACCGGATGCCCCACGCGGGCATCGGCGCCGACCTCATCGCGGGGTTCCCCGGCGAGGGGGACGCGGACGCGCGCCGGACGCAGGACTACGTGGCGGCGAGCCCCCTCACCTATCTGCACGTCTTTCCCTACTCGCCCCGCGAGGGCACCGAGGCGTGCGGGCTGCTCGACCGGCTGCCGGGACCGGTGGTGCGGGAACGGGCGCGGGCCCTCCGCGCCGCCGGCGCCGATCTCGCGCGCCGGTTCCGCGAGCGCCAGGTCGGCGCCGTGCGCCCCGGCCTCACCCTCGACGGCGGCGGGGTCGTCGCCACCGACAACTACCTGAAGGTGCAGGTGCCGCCCCGCGGCGGGGCCAACCAGCGGGTCCGGGTGCGGATTACCAGGGCCGACCCCCTCGCCGGCGCGCTGGTGTGACGGCGGCAGCTGGCGGACTGGTCCCGGCATGCTCCTTGCTTCAGTCCGGATGTCCCAGGCGCGGGGACAGAGTGGCTGCGCGACCGGGTGTGCCCGTGCCGGCGTGTGCGATACTGGCGGGGCCGGTCGTGGAAAGGGGCGCGACATCTTGAACGCCGAACTCATCACGCTCGTCGTCGGCTTTCTGACGCTGGCCGGGGGGCAGATTACGGCAGTGCTGGTTCTCGTCGGCCGGATGGACCGGCACGCCGATCAAGTGACCCAGCGTTTCGACCGCGTCAACAAGCGTTTCGACGAGGTCAACGCCGGCGTCAACGAGCGTTTCGACGGTGTCAACAAGCGTTTCGACGAGGTCAACGTCGGCGTCAACGAGCGTTTCGACGGTGTCAACAAGCGTTTCGACGAGGTCAACGCCGGCGTCAACGAGCGTTTCGACGGTGTCAACAAGCGTTTCGACGAGGTCAACGCCGGCGTCAACGAGCGTTTCGACGGCGTCAACGCCGGCGTCAACGAGCGCTTCGACGGCGCCAACCAGCGCCTCGATGGCGTGAACGCCGGCGTCAACAAGCGTTTCGATGGCGTCAACGAGGGCGTCAACCAGCGTTTCGACGACCTCAACGAGGGCGTCAACAAGCGTTTCGACGACGTGAGCCGCGAGTTTGGGGATCTGCGCGAGCGGATGGCGCGCCTGGAAGGCGCCCTGGACGGTTTCGTCGCCGGCCGCCGCGACCGGGGCATCGCCTGATTCCGGCGCTCGGCTGCCACCCGCCGAGCGCGCAGGGAGCACACACCATGAGAATGTCGACGTTGCCGGTCGTCTGTCTCGCCGGCGGGCTGATGGCGGCCGCTCCCGCACCGGCGCGCGCCCAGTACGGCGCCGTCGATGGAGAATGGCGGGTGTATGCCGGCGACCAGGGCAGCACCAAGTACTCGCCGCTGGACCAGATAGACGGAGCGAACTTCGAGGACCTGCGCATCGCGTGGCGCTGGCCGACGGCCGACGGCTCGATCGATCTCGAGGCGTTGCGCGAGCGTCAGGGACCGGTCTCGATCCGGGGATTCCAGGTCACGCCGCTGATGATCGACGGCACTCTGTATCTGTCCACGGCCCTGTACCAGGTGGCCGCTCTCGATGCCGGCACCGGCCAGCAGCGCTGGGTGTACGACCCGCAGGTGTATATGGGCGGCCGGCCGACCCACGGCTACGGCTCGCGCGGCATCGCCTACTGGGCCGATGAGGAGAGCGACGACGAACGCATCTTCTGGGGCACCAGCGAAGGCTACCTGCTCGCCGTCGATGCGAAGACCGGACGGCCGGCGCCCGGGTTCGGCGACGGCGGCCGCGTGGACCTGACGGAGGGCGTTCCCCGCGCTGACCGGGGCGACGTGAACTACCAGGGGCGCAACCTGCTCGGGGTCAAGTCGCCGCCGGTGGTCCTGCGCGACATCGTCGTGACCCCGACCATCATCTCCGACTTCGTCATCCGCAAGGAGGCGCCGCCGGGCTGGGTGAAGGGCATCGACGCCCGCACCGGCGACACCCGGTGGGTCTTCCGCACCGTGCCGCAGGGGGACGACTTCGGCTCCGACACCTGGCTGAACGAGTCGTGGCGCTATTCCGGGAACGCGAACATCTGGCCGCCGATGAGCGCCGACGAGGAGACCGGGTACGTCTTCCTGCCGATCGGCACCCCCACCAGCGACTACTACGGCGGGCATCGACTGGGCGACAACCTGTTCGCCGAGAGCCTCGTCGCCGTCGACATCGAGACGGGCCAGCGCATGTGGCACTTCCAGGCGGTGCATCACGGCGTGTGGGACTACGACTTCCCGGCCGCGCCGAGCCTGGTCGACGTCACCGTCGACGGACGTCCCGTCAAGGCGATCGCCCAGGTGAGCAAGCAGGGGTTCACCTACGTCTTCGACCGGGTGACCGGCGACCCGGTCTGGCCGATCGAGGAGCGCCCGGTCGAGACCGACACCGACCTCGAGGGCGAGGTGCTGTCGCCGACCCAGCCGTTCCCCACCAAGCCGCCCCCGTTCGAGTACCAGGGCATCGGCATCGACGATCTCGTCGACTTCACCCCGGAGATCCGGGCGCTGGCCGTCGAGACGGTTCGGAACTTCCGGCTCGGACCGCTCTTCACGCCGCCGATGCTCAGCGCGGAGGGCGGCCTGCAGGGCACGATTCAGCGGCCCCACATCGCGGGCGGAGCGAGCTGGAGCGGGTCGGCCGTCGACCCCGAGACGGGGCTGCTGTACGTGCCGTCGGAGAACCGTTTCTCGGTGCTGAAGTACTACACGCCCGACCCCGCCGAGGGCGGCAACCTGCGCTATACCCAGGCCGACTTCGACAGCGGCACGCAGCCCGTCCTGCCCCAGGGCCTGCCGCTGCTGAAGCCCCCGTACTCGCGCATGACCGCCATCGACCTGAACGCCGGCGACCATGCCTGGATGCAGCCCAACGGCGACGGCGACCGGCTGCGCAACCATCCCCGGCTGCGCGATCTCGATCTGCCGCCGCTCGGCGGCGAAGGCCACGGCGGTCCGTTGCTGACCCGGACCCTGCTGATCAGCGCGCTGTCCGCCGGCGGGTCCGACGGCGGGCCGCGGCTGGTGGCCCGCGACAAGGCGACGGGCGAGATAGTCGGCTCGCTCGACCTGCCTGCCGGCGCCATCGGCACCCCCATGACTTATCTGCACGAGGGAGCGCAGTACATCGCGCTGACGATCGGCGGCGAGGTGCCGGAGCTTGTTGCGTTCCGCCTGCCGTGAGGGCGCGACCTGCGGTCGCGTTGGGGGTTTCGCTGGCGAAACTCCTGCGCGTCACCTGCGGTCGCGTTGGGAGTTTTCGCTGACGAGACTCCTGCGCGCAACCTGTTATCGCGGGTCTACGGCGCTTGGCCGTCCAGCAGGGCGGCTGCCTGCTGCGCGGCCGACCGGCGGGGACCGCCTTCGAGAATGAGCTGGCCGCAGGCGGCGCGGATGTCCCGCCCGCGGCTCTTGCGGACCGAGACGGCCATCCCGCGGGCGGCGAGGCTGCGCGCGAAACGGTTGACCTGCCGGTCCGACGGCCGGGCGAAGGGGATGCCCGGGGCGGCGTTGAGGGGGATCAGGTTCACCTTGGCGCGCAACCCGCGCAGCAGGGCGCCGAGCCGTGCGGCGTCGGCGGCGGTGTCGTTGACGCCGTCGAGCAGCACGTACTCGAACGTGATCCGGTCGCGGTGCCTCAGGGGAAAGCGGCGGCAGGCGGCGACGAGGTCGGCCAGCCGTTGCGTCCGGCTGGTCGGGATGAGGGTGTGGCGCACCTCGTCGGTCGTGGCGTGGAGCGACACGGCGAGATTCGGGATCCACGGCTCGTCGGCCAGCCGCGCCAGCCCCGGCAGAATGCCCACCGTCGACAGGGTGACCCGCCGCGGGGTGAGCGCGAGCCCGCTCGGGGCGGCGAGCATTCGCAACGCCTTCATCGTCGCTTCGTAGTTGTGCAGGGGCTCGCCCATGCCCATCAGCACGATGTTGAAGCGGCGGTCCTGCAGATCCAGCTCGCGGGCCAGCACCCGCACCTGCCCCGCGATCTCGCCCGCCGTCAGATGCCGGGCCAGCCCCATCTGGCCGGTCAGGCAGAATTGGCAGCGCATCGCGCACCCGACCTGGGTCGACACGCAGAACGTCATTCCCGGGGTGTCGGGGATGAACACCGATTCGATGCTGCGTCCGTCGGCGAGGGTGAACACGAACTTCCGGGTGCCGTCGCCCGAGTGCTCGCGGGCGGCGATGCGCGGGGTCGAGAACGACAGGGCTCGGCCGAGCGACTCGCGCAGCGGCCGCGAGAGGTCGGTCATGCCGTCGAACCGTTCCAGGCCCCGGCGGTAGACCCAGCGATATATCTGCCGGCCGTGGAAGGGCTCGACGCCGAGGCCGGACAGCGTCCGCTCGAGCTCGCCCGGATCGAGCTCCGCGAGGTCCGGGGGCGCGTCGGCCATGCATCAACAGTACCATGCCGGTGGTCACGGTCCCCGACCCGACGCCGCCGGTTGATGCGCGGGGTGGTTCCGTGATACACTCCCGCCGTCGTAGCCATCACGTAATTGTCTCTTCCAAAAGGAGTTACGGTAACGTCAGCCGGGTGGGCTGCGATGGCGGGCGGACTGTGTCAACCATGATTGTCTGCGAGCAGTTCGACAACGGATTGCATCTCCTGACCGAGCCCATGCCCGGTGTGCGCTCCGTCAGCTTCGGGGTCTGGTTGACGCGCGGGTCACGCCACGAGCGCGCGGCCCACTCCGGCATCGCCCATCTCGTCGAGCACATGCTCTTCAAGGGCACGGCGACCCGATCGGCGC
This sequence comes from Vicinamibacterales bacterium, assembly GCA_965206705.1. GTDB lineage: Bacteria > Acidobacteriota > Vicinamibacteria > Vicinamibacterales > UBA8438 > JAJEEA01. The sequence goes on from CBDBKJ010000006.1 coordinate 3,188,857, forward strand.
AGGACATCGCGCAGGAGATCGACTCGATCGGCGGCTATCTCGATGCGTTCACGGCCAAGGAGTGCGCGAGCTACTACGTCAAGGTGCTCGACGAGCACCTGCCCCGCGCCGTCGACGTGCTGGCCGATCTGCTGTTGCGGCCGGCGTTCGACCCCGACGAGTTCGCGCGCGAGAAGAAGGTCGTGCTCGAAGAGATCAAGATGGTCGAGGATACGCCCGACGATCTCGTGCACGAGCTCTTCACCCAGCGCTTCTGGTCCGGACACCCGCTGGGACGTCCGATTCTGGGGGTACCCGCCACCGTCGGCCCCATCGACACCGCCACCCTGCGGGACTATTTCGCGGGGGTCTATACTGCCGGGAACCTGGTAATCGCGGCGGCGGGCAACGTCGAGCACGCGGCGGTCCGGAACCTTGTGGCCGAGGCCTTCGCGGACGTGCCGGCGAACGGCGAGGCCGTCCCGATCACGCCGCCGACGGCGGTGGCCGGGATGACCGTGCGCGACAAGGCGATCGAGCAGTGTCACGTCTGCCTGGGGGTGGACGGATATCCCCAGCAGCACGAAGACCGGTACGTCTGCTACCTGCTCAACATCGTGCTCGGCGGCTCGATGAGCTCGCGGCTCTTTCAGAACATCCGCGAGCGGCGGGGGCTCGCCTACGCCGTCAACAGCGGCATGGTTGCCTATCAGGACGGCGGGGCGCTGACCATCTACGCCGGCTGCGACGCGGACGCGGTGCGCGAGGTCATCGATCTCGTCGTCGCCGAGCTGCGGGATATTCGCGACAACCTCATCTCGCAGGAGGAGCTGCGGCGGGCGCAGGACCATCTGAAGGGCAGTCTGGTGCTGAGTCTGGAGAGCTCGTCGAGCCGGATGTCGCACATGGCGCGCCAGCAGATGTACTTCGGCCGGCAGTTCACCCTGGAAGATACGCTGCGCGGGGTCGAGGCGGTGACCCTGGAAGACGTGCAGCGCGTGGCGCGGCACCTGCTGCCGCCCGGATCGCTGTCGGCGATGGTGCTCGGTCCGGTGCACGGCATTCAGCTCGGTGACGAGCAGCTTGCCCTGGCCTAGAGGGGCCTGTGATGCCTGTCCTGCTGACGGTCCTCGGCAGCGGGAGCGCGGGGAATGCGACGCTGCTGCAGCACGGCGGGGCGCGGGTGCTCATCGACGTCGGACTGAGCTGCCGCGAGACGGCCCGCCGGCTGGGCGCGATCGGGGTGGCGCCGAAGAGTATCACCGCCGCCGTCATCACCCACGCCCACGGCGATCACACGCGGGGCGCCGCGTTGTTCTCCCGTCGTTACGAGGTGCCGGTGCACGCGACCGAGGCCACGCGCGCCGTCTGGCCCGACGCCGACGTCTGGTCCTGGGGCGGGCTGGAATGCGACGTGGCGGCGGACATCGGCGGCTTTCGCATCACCCCGTTCGAGGTGTCCCACGACGCCGACGCCGAGACGGTGGCGTTTCACATCGAGACGCCGGCCGGGGCCATCGGATTCGCCACCGATATCGGCATGACGACCCGCGCCCTGCGGACCCGGTTCCGGCCGTGCCGCCTGCTGGTGATGGAGTCGAATCACGCAACCGATCTGCTGCAGGTCGGTCCGTACTCGACCTCCACCAAGGCGCGCATCGCGGGAGAGCGCGGGCATCTGTCGAACGAGGCGCTCGCCCGGTTCGTCCGCGAGGATCTCGGGGCCTCGGTCGAGTGCCTGGTGCTGGCGCACCTCAGCCGGGTGAACAACCTGCCGGAGCTTGCCGCGATGACGTGCCGCGAGGCCCTCGCGGCGTCGGGCCGGTCCGACGTCCGGGTCGTCGTATCCCACCAGGATCGCGCGACGGAGACGCTGCGCCTCGACCTTCGGCCCGCGTGTTCCGCCTCCGACCTCTCCCCGGGGCGCCAGATCGCCCTGCCGTTCCAGGTGTCCGCAACGTCATGATTCCACGCTATACGAACCCCGAGATGGGCCGCATCTGGTGCGACCAGCGCAAGTACGAGACCTGGCTGCGGGTCGAGGTGGCGGCGGCCGACGCGATGGCCGCGACCGGGTTGATTCCCGAAGCGGCGGCGCGGGACATCGCGGCGTGCACCGGGGTTCGGGCCGAACGCATCGACGAGATCGAGCAGACCACGCAGCACGACGTCATCGCGTTCACGACCGCGGTGGCCGAGCAGGTCGGCCCGTCGGCTCGCTGGCTGCATTTCGGGCTGACGTCGTCCGACGTGCTCGATACGGCGTTGGCGCTGCAGATGGGGGAGGCCTGCGGGCTGATTCTCGCCGACCTCGACGCGGCGATCGAGGCGGTGGGCGAGCGGGCGCGCGAGCATCGGGACACCCCGATGATCGGGCGCACCCACGGCGTGCATGCCGAGCCGATGACCTTCGGGGTGAAGCTGGCCCTGTGGCACGCGGAGCTCCGGCGAGCCCGGACGCGGCTGGAGCGGGCCCGCGAGGTCGTGAACGTCGGAAAGCTCTCCGGGGCGGTCGGCACCTACGCCCATCTCGAGCCGGAGATCGAGCAGAGAGTCTGCGCCGCCCTCGGGTTGACCCCGGCGCCGGTGGCGTCGCAGGTCGTGCAGCGCGACCGTCACGCCGAGCTGCTCGGCGCCCTGGCGATCGCCGGCGCCTCGATCGAGAAGTTCGCCCTCGAGGTCCGCGGCCTGCAGAAGACCGAGATCGGCGAGGTCGAGGAGGGGTTCGCGAAGGGGCAGAAGGGGTCGTCGGCGATGCCCCACAAGCGCAATCCGATCGGTTGCGAGCAGTTGACGGGGCTGGCGCGCGTGTTGCGGGCCAATGCCATGGCCGCGATCGAGAACGTGGCGTTGTGGCACGAGCGCGACATCTCGCATTCGTCGGTCGAGCGGATCGTCATTCCCGACAGCTTCATCGTGCTCGATCACATGTTGCGGCGGTTCACCCGGATCGTGCGGGCGCTGGTGGTGCATCCCGAGCGGATGCGGGAGAATCTGGAACGGTCGCGCGGCATCGTCTTCTCGGGCACCGTCCTGCTCGAGCTCGCGCAACGCGGCGTGTCGCGGGAGCAGGCCTACGCCTGGGTGCAGCGGGCGGCGATGCGGTCCTACGACGAGCGGCTCGATTTCAAGACCCTCCTGGCCGAGGAGCGGGAGGTGATGGCGGTGCTGTCGCGCGCCGACCTCGATCAGGCATTCGACCTCGAACGGCAGCTGCGCCACGCCGGTCCCATCGTCGACCGCGTGCTGGCCGGCGTAGAATCGGGATCTTCGGCGGCGGCATTGGACCAGGAGCATGCGCCGTAGAACGGTGCGGACTCCTGGAGGTTTGGTTGAGGCGGCGGCACCGCCATGCGGCGGCGCCGCCATGCGGCGCTTTCCGGGTCAGGGGGGAACCGCGGTGTGAGAACGAGAGTGTTCGTCACCCTGAAGCCCTCGGTGTTCGACCCGCAGGGCCGGACCATCGTCGAGGCGCTGGGGTCGATGGGGTACGGATCGGTGCGGGACGTGCGGCAGGGGAAGTACTTCGAGCTGGACGTCGACGCCGCGACGCCGGCGGCAGCGCGTACCCTGGTGACCGAGGTCGCCGATCGGCTGCTGGCCAACCCCGTGATCGAGAGCTACCGGGTGGAGGTGGACGGCAATGAACCCGAACCGTCCTGAGCGAGGACCAATCCGCCGGTTCCGCTCGGCCGGCCGTCGTGGGGCCGGTGCGGGGAGTCGCTCATGAAGTTCGCCATCATCGAGTTCCCCGGCTCGAACTGCGATCACGACGCCTACCACGCGGCGAGGCATGTGCTGGGGCAGCAGGCGGAGTTGGTCTGGCACAAGGAGACGGGCCTGCGGGGCGCCGACGTGGTGGTGCTGCCGGGCGGATTCTCCTACGGGGACTATCTGCGAACGGGAGCCATCGCCCGATTCTCGCCGGTGATGCCGCGGGTTCGCGAGTTCGCCGATGCCGGCGGCCCGGTCATCGGCATCTGCAACGGTTTCCAGGTGCTGCTCGAGGCCGGGTTCCTCGAAGGCGCCCTGTTGCGGAACCGCCGGCTGAAGTTCCTGTGCCAACACGTCCACGTCCGGGTGGAACAGACCGACACCCCGTTCAGCTGCGCGGCGTCGCCCCGGCAGGTGCTGAAGCTGCCGATCGCTCACGGCGAGGGCAACTACCATGCGGCGCCGGAGACGGTCGCGGCGCTCGAGGCGAACCGGCAGATCGTCTTCCGCTACTGCGATGCGAAGGGAACGGTGACCGACGCCGCCAACCTCAACGGGTCGTTGCACGAGATCGCCGGCGTGTGCAACCGGCGCCGCAACGTGGTCGGGCTCATGCCGCATCCCGAGCGCGCCTGCGAGTCGGCGCTCGGGAGCGAGGACGGCCGGGTGGTGCTCGAATCGGTGGTGACGGCGATGGCCGCGACGGGTGCCGCGTGATCGACCAGTCCACGATCGACGCGCACGGGCTGAGCGCGGAGGAGTACCGCCGGCTGCTGGAGATTCTCGGCCGCGAGCCGACGACCACCGAGCTGGGCATCTTCTCGGTGATGTGGTCCGAGCACTGCAGCTACAAGAGCTCGCGCCGGCACCTGCGCCGCTTCCCGACGGAAGGTCCGCGGGTCCTGCAGGGGCCGGGCGAGAACGCGGGCGCGGTCGACATCGGCGACGGCCTCGCCGCGGTGTTCAAGATCGAATCGCACAACCATCCCTCGTTCATCGAGCCCTATCAGGGAGCCGCGACCGGGGTCGGCGGCATCATTCGCGACATCTTCACCATGGGGGCGCGGCCCATCGCGCTGCTCGACTCGTTGCGGTTCGGCGCGCTCGAGGACGCGCACGGCGGGACGGCGGCGGATACCGTCCGCCTCGTCGACGGCGTCGTCGCGGGCATCGCGGGGTACGGCAACAGCATCGGCATCCCGACGGTGGGCGGCGAGGTCGCGTTCGAACCGGGATACGCCGGCAACCCGCTGGTGAACGTGTTCTGCCTGGGGGTGGCGAAGACCGACCGGCTCGCCAAGGGGGTCGCCTCGGGTGCCGGCAACCCCGTCTACTACGTGGGAGCCCGGACCGGCCGCGACGGCATCCACGGGGCCACGATGGCGTCGGCCGAGTTCGACGACCAGTCGGCCGATAACCGGCCGGCGGTGCAGGTGGGCGATCCGTTCATGGAGAAGCTGCTGCTCGAGGCCTGTCTCGAGGTCATGCGGACCGACGCACTCGTCGGCATCCAGGACATGGGCGCGGCCGGGCTCACCTGCTCGACCAGCGAGATGGCGGCCCGGGGCGGGGTCGGCATCGACATCGACGTCTCGCGGGTGCCGCAGCGCGAGACCGGCATGACCCCCTACGAGATCATGCTCTCGGAGTCGCAAGAGCGGATGCTGCTCGTGGCTCGGCGCGGGCGCGAAGCGGAGGTGGAGCGGGTCTTCGACAAGTGGGACCTGCACGCCGTGCGCATCGGCGAGGTCACCGGCGACGGTCTCCTGCGGGTGCGTGACCGCGGGCGGACGGTGGCCGAGATTCCGAACCGGGAGCTGGCCGACGGTGCGCCGGTGTACGACCGTCCGATGCGTTACCCCGCCTATCTCGACGAGGCGCAACGGCTCGACGTGTCCGCGTTGTCCGTTCCCGCCGACCTCACCCGGACCTGGCTGGATCTGCTGGCGACGCCGGTGATCGCGAGCAAGCGCTGGGTCTATCGGCAGTACGACCACATGGTGCGCACCAATACGGTGGCGCTGCCGGGCCTCGGCCCCGGGGTCGTGCGGATCAAGGGGACCGGCCGCGCCCTCGCCGTGTCGGTGGACGGGAACGGCCGCTACGCCTGGCTGGACCCGCGCGAGGGCGGCCGGCTCGCGGTGGCGGAGGCGGCGCGAAACGTGGCCTGCGCCGGGGCGGTGCCGATCGGGGCGACCAACTGCCTGAACTTCGGCAACCCGGAGCGTCCCGACATCATGTGGCAGTTCGTGCAGGCGGTCGACGGCATCGCCGAGGGGTGCCGCGCCCTCGGAATTCCCATCACCGGCGGCAACGTCAGCCTGTACAACGAGACCGACGGTCAGGCCATCTATCCCACGCCGGTCCTCGGGGTCGTGGGGCTTCTCGAGGACGCCGGGCAGGTGTTGACCCGTCTCTTCCCGGTCGCGGACCTCGATGTCGTCCTGCTCGGAGACCCGGCGGGAGGCCTCGGCGGCAGCGAGTATCTGAAGCGGGTCCACGGGCTGGTGCGGGGACGTCCCGCTCCCGTCGATTTCGATCGCGAGACGGCGCTGCAGCGTCTCGTCGTGGATGCATCGCGCCGCGGGATGCTATGTTCGGCCCACGATTGTGCGGAAGGCGGGCTCGCGGTGGCCCTGGCCGAATGCAGCATCGAGAGCGGCGGGGTCGGCGCACGCGTCGATCTGCCGGTCTCGACCGGCTCGAACGATGGATTCGACGTCGTGCGGACCCTGTTCGGGGAGTCGCCGTCCCGGATCATCGTCTCGGTGACCGGCGCCCGACAGGTCGAGTTGCTCGCCCGGGCACGCGATCTGGGCGTGCCGGCGGCGGTCATCGGCCGGACCGGGGGCGATCGGGTGACCGTATCGATGGCCGGCGACGTGGTTGCCGACGTGGCGATCGAGACGGCCGAGCATGCCTGGGCCACCGGACTGGCCCGTCACTTCGAACCGGCAGTGGTATAGCCATGGACGACGACAAGTTCCACGACGAATGCGGCGTCTTTGGCATCCATGGGCATCCGGAGGCGCCCGCGCTGACCCGTCTCGGGTTGTACGCGCTGCAGCATCGGGGTCAGGAGAGCGCCGGCATCGCCACCACCGACGGCGAGCGCCTGCACCTGACGCGGGCCATGGGGCAGGTGTCGGAGGCCATCGACGAGCCGGCGCTGGCCTCGCTGAGCGGCGACACCGCCATCGGCCACGTGCGCTACTCGACGGCGGGCGACAGCCGGATCGTCAACGCCCAACCGATTCTCATCGACTGCGCACATGGCGAGATTGCCCTGTGCCACAACGGGAACCTCATCAACGCGGCCGAGCTGCGCAACGATCTGGTCCGGCAGGGAAGCATCTTCCAGACCGGCAGCGACACCGAGGTCGTGCTGCATCTCTATGCCCGGTCGGCCGCCGAGACGTCCCCCGACGCCCTGGTCGAGTCGGTCCGGCAGGTACGGGGGGCGTTCTCGCTCGCGGTCCTGACCCGCGACCACCTGATGGCGGTGCGAGACCCCTATGGCTTCCGCCCCCTGGTGCTGGGCTCCCTCGGCGATGCCACCGTGGTCTGCTCGGAGACCTGTGCGCTCGATCTGATCGGGGCGCGGTACGTGCGGGACATCGCGCCCGGCGAGCTGCTGGTCATCGGTCGCGACGGCCAGCAGTCCTTCCGGCCGTTTCCGCCCGCCCAGCCGTCGCAGTGCGTGTTCGAGCACGTCTACTTCGCCCGGCCCGACAGCGTGGTGTTCGGCCGGAGCGTCCACGACGTGCGGACGAACTTCGGGCGGCTGCTCGCGCGCGAGATGCCGGTGGACGCCGACGTCGTCGTGCCGATACCCGACTCGGGGATCTGCGCGGCCGTCGGCTATGCCGAGGCGGCCGGGCTGCCGATGCGGATGGGGCTCATCCGGAATCACTTCGTCGGCCGGACGTTCCTGGCGCCGCAACAGGAGATTCGCGGCTTCCGCGTGCGCGTGAAGCTGAATCCGGTCCGGAGCGTCCTGGAAGGCAAGCGGGTCGTCCTCGTGGACGACTCGATCGTGCGGGGAACCACCAGCCGGAAGATCGTCGGGATGATTCGCGCCGCCGGCGCCCGCGAGATCCACATGCGAATCAGCTGTCCTCCGACTATCTCCCCCTGCTACTACGGTATCGATACCCCGCGGCGGTCCGAGCTGATCGCCGCGAACTACGCGGTCGACGACATCTGCCGCTACGTCAAGTCGGATACGCTCGCCTACCTCAGCCTGGAGGGGTTGCGCGAGGCGGTCGGGGTGCGGAGCGGGGACTACTGCACCTCGTGCTACACCGGCATCTATCCGGTCGAAGGACCGAAGGACACCGAAGCCTACATGCAGATGGCGTTGAAGCTGCCGGGCGCGTCATGACGACCCGGGCCGCGCTCGACTACCGGTCCGCGGGTGTCGACATCGACGCCGGCACGGAGGCCGTGCGCCGTATCCGGGCGCTCGCGCGCGGGACCTTCACCCCCGGGGTGCTCTCGGAGATCGGGAGCTTCGGCGGTCTGTTCCGGCCGGACCTGACGGGTCTGACCGACCCTGTCCTGGTGTCGAGCGCGGACGGGGTCGGGACGAAGCTGAAAGTCGCGTTCCTCGCGGGCCGGCACGAGACCGTCGGATGCGACCTCGTCAATCATTGCGTGAACGACATCCTGGTGCAGGGCGCGACGCCGCTGTTCTTCCTGGACTATCTCGCGACCGGCCGGCTCTCGCCGGACGTCACCGAGGCGGTGGTCCGGGGGATCGCCGCCGCGTGCACCGCCAACGCGTGCGCCCTCCTGGGCGGTGAGACCGCGGAGATGCCGGGGTTCTACGCCGACGGCGAGTACGACCTGGCGGGCTTCATCGTCGGCATCGCCGACCGGGATCGCCTGATCGACGGCCACGGGATCCGGCCCGGAGACGCGGTGATCGGCCTCCCGTCCAACGGCCTGCACACCAACGGATACTCGCTGGCCCGCCGTATCGTGTTCGACACCCTGGGCCTGACGGTGGATTCGGCCCCGGAGGGGCTCGACGGGGCGGTGGGCGACGTGCTGTTGCGGCCGCACCATTCGTATCTGCCGCTGGTGTCGCGGCTGCTGGCCGAGGGGCCCGGGGGCGTCAAGGCGATGGCCCACGTCACCGGAGGTGGGCTGACCGACAATGTTCCCCGCGTGCTGCCTCCCGGCACCGCCGTCGACATCGACCGGCGCGCCTGGACCCCGCCGCCGGTATTCGCCTTCCTGCAGCGGCACGGCGGCCTGACCGACGCCGAGGCGTTCCGGACGTTCAACATGGGCATCGGCCTGGTCATCGTCTGTGCGCCCGATCACTGCGACACGCTGCTGGCGGGGTGCCGCCGGCACGGCGGGCCGGGTGCGGCGGTGATCGGCCGGGTCACGACCGGCGACGGCGCGGTGCGGTACGGATGACCGGCGCGAGGGGTGCGGGTCCGGGCGGCGGCGCCGGGAACCGCCGTCTGGGCGTGCTGATCTCGGGGCGGGGCAGCAACCTGCAGGCGATCATAGATGCGATTGCCGCGGGACGGCTGGCCGCCGAAATCGCCGTCGTCATCTCCAATCGGCCGAACGCCCACGGGCTCGAACGCGCCCGCCGCGCCGGCATCCGGACGGCGGTTCTGGACCACACCGCGTACGATTCTCGCGAAGCCTACGACCGGGAGCTCGCCGCCGCCCTGCGCCGGTGCGACGTCGCCCTCGTCTGCCTGGCCGGGTTCATGCGACTCCTGAGCCCGGCGTTCGTGTCCGCCTTCCCCAACCGCATCCTGAACGTCCATCCGTCGCTGCTGCCCGCGTTCCCCGGTCTGTGCGGTCAGGAGCAGGCGTGGTGCCATGGGGTCCGGGTCGCCGGGGCCACGGTGCACATCGTCACCCCCGAGCTCGATGCGGGCCCGATCGTGCAGCAGGCGGCGGTGCCGGTTCACGACGACGACTCCCCAGACCTGTTGTCGGCCCGTATCCTGGTCGAGGAGCACCGCATCTATCCCGAGGCCATCGGCGTCGTGCTCGACGGAGGATGGCGCATCGAGGGGCGGCGGTTCGTGCGCGGGTGACGGGGGTGCGCACCCGCGAGCCGGCCTCTGATGCCGCTGTTCAGATAGACTGAGGGGATGTCTTCCACGCCGGGGACCGTCGCCGAGCAGCTGGCCTACCTGACCAAGGGAGCGGTCGACGTCGTGCGCGAGTCCGAGCTCGGCTCGAAGCTGGAGCTGGCGGCCCGGGACGAGCGTCCGCTGGTGGTCAAGGTCGGGTTCGATCCGACGGCGCCGGATCTGCATCTCGGACACACGGTGCTGATCCGGAAGATGAAGCATTTTCAGGACCTGGGCCATACCGTCGTTTTCCTCATCGGCGACTTCACCGGGCTGATCGGCGATCCGACTGGCCGGTCGAAGACCCGCCCCCCCCTGACGCGGGCCCAGATCGAGGAGAACGCCGACACCTACCGGACGCAGGTGTTCAAGCTGCTCGACCCGGACCGGACGGTCGTCGAGTTCAACAGCCGCTGGCTCGGGGCGCTGAGCAGCGAGGGCTGGATTCGGCTGGCCGCCCGCTACAACGTCGCGCAGATGCTGGAACGCCGGCACTTTCGGCAGCGGTACGAACAGGGGCAGCCGATCGGGATCCACGAGTTCCTCTATCCGCTCGCGCAGGCCTACGACTCGGTGCATCTGGCGGCCGACGTCGAGCTCGGGGGCACCGATCAGCTGTTCAACCTGAACGTGGGCCGCGACGTCATGCCCTCGTTCGACCTCCCGCCGCAGGTAGTGGTGACGGTGCCGCTGCTCGTGGGGCTCGACGGCGTCGAGAAGATGTCGAAATCGGCGGGCAACTACGTGGGCATCACCGAGTCTCCGGACGAGATGTTCGGGAAGCTGATGTCGATTTCCGACACGCTGATGTGGGGCTACTACGAGCTGTTGACCGACCTGTCGCTGGCCGAGATCGAGGGGCTGCGCGCGCGGGTCGGCGCCGGCGATTTGCATCCCAAGCGGGCGAAGCAGGACCTGGGCCGCCGCATCGTCACCGATTTCCATTCCGCTGAGGCGGCGGCCGCCGCCGAGCGCGAGTTCGAGCAGCGGTTCAGCGGGCGCGCCCTCCCGTCCGACCTCGAGGAGCGGCCGGTGACGGTGCCCGCCGCGGGCACCCGGCTGTCGGCGGTGATGGTCGAGGTGGGCTTCGCCGAGTCGAACAGCGCCGCCACCCGGCTGCTCGGCCAGGGGAGCGTGCGGGTCGACGGGGAGCGGGTTCTCGACCGGGCGGTGCGATTCGGGCCGGATGCCTCCCCTTTCGTGCTGCAGGTCGGCAAGCGGAAGGTCGTCCGGGTGATTCCGCAAAAAACGTCGCCGGCCTGAAAAAGTTGTTGACACCTCTGGTGGTTGTGCTAACCTTACAAGGCTCCAAGCGACGGAAGAGCGTTGCGGGGGGCGGCC
>CBDBKJ010000006.1:3202500-3445515 GCA_965206705.1 Vicinamibacterales bacterium
GGCGCCAGGAGTCGATGAAGGACGTGGTAAGCTGCGATAAGCTTCGGTGAGCCGCAAACAGGCGTTGACCCGGAGATTTCCGAATGGGGAAACCCACCTTGGTTAATACCGAGGTATCCTTGACTGAATACATAGGTCAAGGAAGACAACGCAGGGAAGTGAACCATCTCAGTACCTGCAGGAAAAGAAAACAACAGTGATTCCGCTAGTAGCGGCGAGCGAACGCGGAACAGCCCAAACCGTCGTGCATGCACGGCGGGGTTGTAGGGCCTGCCAGACCTTAGGGTCGGCGAGTCAAAAACCAGCGCGTTAGTCGAACGGTCTGGAACGACCGGCCATGGACGGTGAGAGCCCGGTAGACGAAAACGTGCTGGCTCGCTGGGTAGGTTCCTGAGTATCGCGGGACACGGGAAATCCCGTGAGAATCTACGAGGACCATCTCGTAAGGCTAAATACTCCCTGGCGACCGATAGTGAACCAGTACCGTGAGGGAAAGGTGAAAAGAACCCCTGCTAGGGGAGTGAAATAGTACCTGAAACCGTATGCCTACAAGCAGTGGGAGGGCTATGCTGGCGCTTAGGCGCCGGAATGCCTGACCGCGTGCCTTTTGCATAATGAGCCGGCTAGTTACTCTCAGTGGCGAGGTTAAGCATTTAAGCGAGCCGCAGCGAAAGCGAGTCTGAACAGGGCGTTCAGTCGCTGGGAGTAGACGCGAAACGAGGTGATCTACCCTTGGCCAGGGTGAAGCGCGGGTAACACCGCGTGGAGGCCCGAACCAATATCGGTTGAAAACGGTTTGGATGAGCTGAGGGTAGGGGTGAAAGGCTAATCAAACCTCGTGATGGCCCGTTCTCCTCGAAATAGCTTTAGGGCTAGCCTCGGGAGGTTGGCGCTGGTGGTAGAGCACTGGATGGACTAGGGGGCCTACAAGCTTACTGAATCCAACCAAACTTCGAATGCCAGCGACTCATATCCCGGGAGTCAGACAGTGGGGGCTAAGCTTCATTGTCGAGAGGGAAACAGCCCAGACTACCGGCTAAGGTCCCTAAATCTGTGCTAAGTGGGAAAGGATCTGGAGACGCCGAGACAACCAGGAGGTTGGCTTAGAAGCAGCCATCCTTGAAAGAAAGCGTAATAGCTCACTGGTCAAGCGGCTCTGGGCCGACAATGTAACGGGGCTCAAGCACAGTACCGAAGCCGTAGATTGTCTCACCCTGCGGGGTGGGGCTCTGGTAGAGGAGCGTTCTCTAGGCAGAGAAGTCAGATCGAAAGAACTGGTGGAGCGTAGAGAAGTGACCCTGCCGGCATAAGTAGCGATAAGAGAGGTGAGAATCCTCTCCGCCGAAAGCCTAAGGTTTCCTGAGGAAGGTTCGTCCGCTCAGGGTTAGTCGGGTCCTAACGTGAGGCCGAAAGGCGTAGCGGATGGACATCAGGTCAACATTCCTGAACTACCTGAAAGACGTTATTACGATGGGGGGACGCAGGAGGCCAGCCCAGCCTACGATTGGAAGTGTAGGTTCAGGCATGTAGGGGGATCCGCCAGGAAAATCCGGTGGGTCGCGACACCCTGAGGTGCCATGGCGAGGCCGTAAGGCCGCAAAGTGGGTGATGCCACGCTGCCGAGAAAAGCCTCTAAGGAGTCTTTCGGGTACCCGTACCGCAAACCGACACAGGTAGGCGAGGAGAAAATCCTCAGGCGCGAGTGTGAACCCTCGTAAAGGAACTCGGCAAACTCGCCCCGTAACTTCGGAAGAAGGGGTGCTCCATTAGCGTGATGCGGCGAGCCCGCTGAGCGTGAAGGAGTTGCAGTTAAGAGGCCCAGGCGACTGTTTACTAAAAACACAGGACTCTGCAAAGTCGAAAACGACGTATAGGGTCTGACGCCTGCCCGGTGCCGGAAGGTTAAAGGGAGGGGTTAGCCGCAAGGCGAAGCTCTGAACTGAAGCCCCGGTAAACGGCGGCCGTAACTATAACGGTCCTAAGGTAGCGAAATTCCTTGTCGGGTAAGTTCCGACCTGCACGAATGGCGCAACGATCTGGGCGCTGTCTCTACGAGGGGCACTGCGAATTTGTGGTACCGGTGAAGACGCCGGTTGCCCGTGGCAAGACGGAAAGACCCCGTGCACCTTTACTACAACTTAGTAGTGAGTGCTGGCGTGTTATGCGCAGGATAGGTGGGAGACTTTGAACCGGGCCTCTTGGGGTCCGGGGAGTCAACGGTGAGATACCACCCTTAGCACTCTGGCGCCCTAACCTCGTTCTGTTATCCAGAGCAGGGACATTGCTAGGCGGGTAGTTTGACTGGGGCGGTCGCCTCCCAAAATGTAACGGAGGCGCGCGAAGGTTCGCTCAGGCTGTTTGGAAATCAGCCGGAGAGTGCAAAGGCAGAAGCGAGCTTGACTGCGAGACCTACAAGTCGAGCAGGTGGGAAACCAGGCCTTAGTGATCCGGTGGTTCCGCATGGAAGGGCCATCGCTCAACGGATAAAAGGTACGCCGGGGATAACAGGCTTATCTTGGCCAAGAGTTCATATCGACGCCAAGGTTTGGCACCTCGATGTCGGCTCATCGCATCCTGGAGCTGTAGCAGGTTCCAAGGGTTCGGCTGTTCGCCGATTAAAGCGGTACGTGAGCTGGGTTTAGAACGTCGCGAGACAGTTCGGTCCCTATCTGCCATGGGCGCAGGAGATTTGAGGGGGGCTGTCCCTAGTACGAGAGGACCGGGATGGACGGACCTCTGGTGTACCAGTTGTCGCGCCAGCGGCAGCGCTGGGTAGCTACGTTCGGAAGGGAGAAATGCTGAAAGCATCTTAAGCGTGAAACCCTCCCCAAGATGAGATCTCCCTGAGCTTCGGCTCCTGAAGGCTCCTGGAAGATTACCAGGTGATAGGCCAGGTGTGTAAGGCCCGCGAGGGCTTGAGCTAACTGGTACTAATCAGCCGTGAGGCTTGACCTTATCCTCATTTCCATACTGCGCGGTGTGGGCGGAGGGAACTACCGTTTGCAGGATATTCAGTTGCCGGCTGGACACCCGGCGCATGTCCGGGGTCCGGCATCTTCGTTCTTTGACAGATGGGGGTCGGGGCGTCCCGATCGTCTAGCGTTTCCCGGTGGCAATAGGAGAGGGGTCACACCCGTTCCCATGCCGAACACGGCCGTTAAGCCCTCTACCGCCGATGGTACTGCACGGGTAACTGTGTGGGAGAGTAGGTCACTGCCGGGATTTTTTTCCAACGCCCGGGATCAGAAATGGTCCCGGGCGTTGGCTTGTACGGAGGCCGGCGGGGGCGGAGCGTCGGGATCGGGGCGCGCGGGGGCGCGGTGCCGGTGTCGGAGCGTGTTTTTTGCGGTTGAAGAAGCGGCGAACGGACGTGACCAGACAAGAGACGGCGCCCGGGACGGGGGGCGACATTCCTGTGGAGCTGGCCGGCGACCGGAGAATCCGGTATCGGAACAAGCTCTACTATCGGTTCAACCATTGGCCTATCTGGATTTTCGTCTTCTTCATCCTGCCGGGTCCGTTGACGTTCGACCTGTTCGAGCGCGGATTCGACGGGCGGATGGCGATCTGGCTCGGCGCGGTGCTGCTCGGGACGGGAATCGCGGGGTTGCGAGGCCGGCTCCCCGGGTGTGAAGCGAGGCCATACATCATCCGGTTCACGGAAGATCGGCCCAACCCACTCTATCGGCGGGTCTGCTACACGTTCGCGTGGAGCGCCGTCGTGTCGTTCGGGCTGCTCAACCTGGCGGGGCTGGCGGCGGCGGTCGTCAGCGGGGTCTGGAACATGCGGCAGCTGTACGACGCGGGCTATTTTCCGCTGGCCGGCGCGGTCTGGGTGCTGGGGGCGCTGGGGCAGCTGCCACGGGTCAAGGCGTCCACGAAGGGCGAGGGGCACGAGCGGCGGTACTTCTACGGGTCGGTCTGGGCGATGTGCATCGCACAGCCCGTGCTCTGGGGGCTGTGGTCGTTTCTGCCCTACGGCGGGGCCGGCGATGTCGTGAAGCTGGGCGCATTCGTCGGCATCCTTGTTTTCGTGGGCTGGCTGTCCTACCGGGGAAAGCTGCCGCGCACCCGGCCGATCGTGCCGGGAGAGCTCGCGGTCTCGGACTGAAGCGGCCGGGGGGGTGCGTCCATGGCGGCGAGGGGTCAAGTGCCAGTGATATGCGCGCGTCCGGAGGCGGGCGCCATGATTGAAGGGAGCGAGGGTAGGGCCACGGACCGGGGGAATTCGTCGGAGCCGGTCGACGCTACGCGCCGGCTGACCGGTTCCGACCGGTCTCAAGCGCCCGTGGTGGAACCCCCGCGTTGCACGGAGAGCGGCGGGGCGCCAGCGGGCTGAAGGGCGCCGCATCGGCGCTCGAATGCAGCGGGGACCGTCGCGACGGGCTGTCAGGACCGGGACTTCAGGAGATGCCAGGCATAGCGCAGCGTCACGACGCCGATGGGGACGCCGACCAGCACCCACGCCCATTGGTAGTTCGCGGACTGGGAATACCCGTAGCCGATCAGGACCAGCAGCAGCAGGTTGAGGCAGATGCCGATGGCGGTGTGCTTGTCGGCGACCGGATCGCCGTCGGGCAGGGGGGGGATTGTGCTCATGCGCTGGATCGGGGGCGGACGGGACTCGAGCCGTGAACGCGTACGCAGTCGATTGTAGCAGCCGCCGGCAGCAGGCCCCGCTGCATTCGACCGGCGATGCATGCTGCGTGAACGCGTTGTTCGGTCGTCCCCCACGCCGGATACGTGCCGTCGTTACACCTGGTCGGACCGGTGTCTCGCCGCTCTCGGTGTGCCGCGGGCTTCTACCTCGGGCCGCGAGCACGTTCCCCGGGGCGGAATCCGCCGGCCGGCGGATTCCGCTAAAATAGCCGCATGGTGCGTCGTGATGACGTGGCCGGGCGACCGTCTGCGTCACGCTGTTCCTCTCCAGCGGGTGCAAGTCCCGTCTCGGTAAGCGCCGGAGCGCCGAGTAGCAGACCCCAGGCATGGCCGGAGACGGCCGTGGCCCGAGCGGGGTGTCAGAAGCCTCTTCGGAGGGAGCAAGTCCGCGGGCCGCAACATGAAGTGAAGCCTGCAGCCTCGACACATTTACAACCCGAGAGCCGAGCCGCTCATGTCACGGCGAAGGCCACGTCTTCCGCGCCCTGTTCCGGTGGCGTACGTGCGGGAGGTCTCGGCGGGGTATGGGGCGCAGCACGCGGACACGGAGAGGGACGGAACACGAGAGGCCCGTCTGCGCAGCCCGAGTCGGGGCAACGCGGCCTGCATAAGCCGAAGGTGAAAGCGGGAGCGGCGCAGCGGGAGTCCGAGGGGGCCATAGTACCGAGGAGGACCGTGCAGCAGAACGCGGTCGGAGGGAAGGGCCCCTGCGGTGGGCACGGCGTGGTGGCAAGGACGCGCGAGGGCATGGCCGGCGAGCCCGGACCCAACTCCCCCGAGAGGCGTGCGCCTCTCGACAAAGTGCGCCAATTGCAACGACGCCTGTGGGCCGCGGCCAAGCGGTCCCCGAATCGGCGTTTCCACGCCCTGATGGACCGGATCTGGAGGGATGACGTCCTCCGGGAGGCGTGGCGGCGGGTCAAGCGGAATCGTGGCTCGGCGGGTGTCGATTCCGAGACACTGGCCGAGATTGAGCAGCGCGGTGTCGAGTCATTCCTTGGGGAGCTCGGCGCGGCGTTGCGCGCGGGGACGTATCGGCCGCAGCCGGTCCTGCGGCGGTACATCCCCAAGGCCGATGGCCGACGGCGACCGCTGGGGACACCGACGGTCCGTGACCGGGTTGCGCAGATGGCCGCGACGCTGGTGTTGAGTCCCATCTTCGAGGCGGATTTCCGTGGCTCGTCGTATGGGTTTCGGCCGAAGCGGAGCGCGACGCAGGCGCTGGAGGTTCTTCGCGTCCGCGGGGCGCGGGGTGGCACCCACGTGCTGGACGCCGACATCTGCGACTACTTCAGCAGCATCGAGCACGAGAAGCTGCTGACGCTGGTACGCCAGCGTGTCTCGGACTGGCGTGTCCTTCGACTGCTGCGGCTGTGGCTCGCGGCGGGGGTGTTGGAGGCGGGGCAGGTGCACCGGACCCTGGCGGGGACTCCGCAGGGGGGCGTTATCTCGCCGCTGCTGTCGAACATCTTCCTGCACGTGCTCGACCGGCTGTGGGAGGACCGGTGGTCTCACCTTGGGACGCTGGTTCGCTACGCGGACGACTTCGTGGTCATGTGCGACACGAAGGCGGCGGTCGAGTCGGCCCGAGAGCGGGTGAGTCTGGTGCTTGCCCGGCTTGGTCTGGAGCTGCATCCGGAGAAGACGCGAGTGGTCGACCTGTCGGGCGGACGTGAGGGCTTCGACTTCCTGGGGTGTCACCTGCGCAAGCGCATGAGCGGTCCCATCTGGTCACGGGCGCGGCGACGCGTGTACTACCTGCACCGATGGCCGTCACGGCGGGCGATGAAGCAGGTGCGAGCCCGCGTGCGGGCGCTGACCCCTCGGGGCCGTTGCCACACGGACCTGCGTCTGGTCATCGCGGATGTCAACCGGGCTGTGCGGGGGTGGGGGCAGTATTTCCGGACGGGAAATGCGGCGAACCACTTCGTGCAACTCGACCGGTACGTGGAAGAGCGCCTGCGCGGCCTGCTTCTCAAGCGCGCGGGGTCTCGTCTGGCGGCCGGTCGGGCGCAGTCTTGGCGTCGTCCGTTCTTCGAGGCCTTGGGGCTCGTTCGCCTGCGTGGCACGATTCGGTATCCGGGGGCGGTGCATGCTGCGACCTGAAGTCCACCTGGTAAGCCGTGTGCGGGAAATCCGCACGCACGGTTTGAACGGGGGTCTTGCTCTCAGTTGGTCGGTTTCCCCGACCGGCACCAAGTAGGATCTACCAATGATGCCCATTCGTACCTGTCTCCTCGCCGGCGTGGTTGTCGCGGCCGCGGTGGCGCGCGGCGATGTCGTGGTCGGACAGCGGCCTGGGTTCGACGCCTACTTCCTGAACAAGACCATGCGAGTGGACTACGTCCATTCGGGCGGATTGGGGCAGGAGATCTTCGCGCTCGACCAGATCGTCTCCGACGGACCGTGGGCCGGCAGCCGTACACGGCTGCTCGACGACCTCAACCTCGGGAAGTATCGGTTCGAGGTGCTCGACCGGCGGACGAATCAGGTCCTGTACTCGCGGGGGTTCGCATCCATCTACGGGGAGTGGGAGACGATCCCGGAATCGCGGGAGGTGCATCGCAGCTTCCACGAGTCGCTCCGGTTTCCGTGGCCGCGGGTTCCGGTGCAGGTCGTGCTCAAGCGCCGCGACGCCGACAACAGCTTCCGCGAACGCTGGTCCACGGTCATCGACCCCGCGTCGCGGTTCGTGAACCCGGCCGATCGCGAGCCCGCCGGCGCCGTCTGGCCGCTGTTCGAGAGCGGCCCGCCGTCGGAGAAGGTCGACCTGCTCGTGATCGGCGAGGGATACACGGCGGCGGAGATTCCCAAGTTCCACGCCGACGCGACGCGCCTCGTGGACGCCCTGTTCGACGAGGAGCCGTTCCGCAGCCGCAAGAGCGACTTCAACGTCTGGGGCCTCGACCTGCCGTCGGCGCAGTCCGGGGTCACCCGGCCCCGCGCCGGCGAGTTCCGCCGCACCCCGTTGTCGACCCAGTACAACATCTTCGATTCCGAGCGCTACGTGCTCACCTACGACAACCGGGCCCTCCGGGAGGCCGCTTCCGCCGCGCCGTACGAGTTCATCGAGATTCTCGTCAACGACGAGCAGTACGGCGGCGGGGGGATCTTCAACTTCCAGGCGACCGCGGCCGCCGATACCGGGTTCGCCGAGTACGTCTTCATCCACGAGTTCGGTCATCATTTCGCAGGGCTCGCCGACGAGTACTACACCTCCGACGTCGCCTACGAGACGGGGGCCGCGTTTCATCCCGAGCCGTGGGAGCCGAACGTGACGGCGCTGCACGATCCGGAGCGGGTGAAGTGGGGTGATCTGATAGCGGCGGACACCCCGCTGCCGACACCGTGGGACAAGGCGGCGTTCGAGGTCGGCAGCACCGACGCCCAGCAGGAACGGCGCGCGTTGCGGGCCGAGGGCGTCGCCGAGACGGTGATGGATCGGTTGTTCACCGAGCAGATGGATCGGGAGACCGCGTTGCTCGGGGAGATGCAGTATGCCGGGCGGGTCGGGGCGTTCGAGGGGGCGTCCTACGAACCGACCGGGCTGTACCGCTCCGAGGTCGACTGCATCATGTTCACCCGCAATCCCGTCGGCTTCTGCCGCGTCTGCAGCCGGGCGATCGAGAACGTCATCGATCAGTACGCCAGACCGTGACCGGGGGGACCGCCGAGAGGACCGTTGTCATGCCTGTGGATGCGCAATTCCTCGTCGAGCTCGAGCGGATCGTCGGGCCCGACCGCCTCGTCCGGGACGAAGGCGAGCTGTCGACCTACGAGTCGGACGGGCTGGTCTCGCACCGCTCGCGGCCCAAGGCGGCGGTGCTTCCCGAGACGGCGGAGCAGGTGCAGGGGGTGGTGCGTCTCTGCCACCGCGCCGGGGTGCCGTTCGTGGCGCGGGGGCAGGGCACGGGGCTCTCGGCCGGCGCCCTGCCCCATCCGGACGGCGTGCTGATCGTCATGACCCGCATGAACCGGGTGCTCGAGGTCGACCTCCCGAACCAGCGGATCACGGTGGAACCGGGCATCATGAACCTGGAGGTCACCCGCCGGGTGGCGCCCGACGGCTACTACTACGCGCCCGACCCCTCGAGCCAGGTCATCTGCTCGATCGGCGGCAACGTGGCCGAGAACTCCGGGGGCGCGCACTGTCTCAAGTACGGCTTTACCGTCCACCACGTGGTCGGGGTCGAGGCGGTCCTGCCCGACGGTGAGATGATTCATCTCGGCGGTCCGGCGCTGGACAGCCCCGGTCTCGATCTCCTCGGGGTGCTGGTGGGGTCGGAAGGGACGCTGGCGGTGGTGACCAAGGTGACCCTGCGGCTGCTGCCTCGTCCCGAGTCGGTTCGCACGTTGCTGGCCGCGTTCGATTCGACCGACTCGGCCGGCAACGCGGTCTCCGACGTCATCGCCGCCGGCATCATCCCCGCCGCGATCGAAATGATGGACCGCACGACGATTCGCGCGGCCGAGGCGGCGGTCAGCCCGGGGTTTCCCGATGCGGAGGCGGTGCTGATCGTCGAGCTCGACGGGCCGCAGCCGGAGGTGGCGGCGCTCTTCGAGCAGATCGAGGCGATCTGCGACCGGAACCGGGGCTGGGGGGTGCAGGTTGCGCGCGACGAGGCGCAGCGAGGCCGCATCTGGAGAGGCAGAAAGGCGGCGTTCGCCGCGATGGGGCGGGTCGCTCCCAGCTACTACGTGCAGGACGGCGTGATTCCCCGCAGCACGCTGCCGGAAGTCCTCCGCCGCATCCGGGACCTGGAGCAGCGGTCGGGGCTCACCATCGGCAACGTGTTCCACGCCGGCGACGGCAATCTGCATCCGCTGGTCTGCTACGACGACGCGGTGGAGGGGCAGGCGGAGCTCGCCGAGCAGGTCGCCACCGAGATTCTCTCCTATTGTCTCGACGCCGGCGGGTCGCTGACGGGCGAGCACGGCATCGGCGCCGACAAGGCCTGCCACATGCCGAAGATGTTCGACGAGGCGGATCTGGCGACGATGTGGCTCCTCCGCCGGGCCTTCGATCCGGCCGGGCTCTGCAATCCGGACAAGCTGCTGCCGACCCCCCGGCTCTGCGGGGAGGTGCCGGGGCCCTATCGCGCCCACCCGGCGGAGGCGGCCGGAGTGGCCGAGCGACTGTAGAGGCGCAGGGAGTGTCATGACCGAGGTCGTGGGGTTGCGGGACGCGCTGATCGGCCAGATCGACGGCTGCGCGGGCGAGGCGGTGGCCCGGCCCGGGACCGCCGCCGATGCGATCGACGCCGCCGTGCCGGCCGTCGTCGCCGAGCCGGGGTCGCCGGATGCGGCGGCCGCGGTGCTGGGTTGGGCCTCGGAGCACGGGCGTTCGGTCGTGGTTCGCGGCGGCGGGACGAAGCTGGGGTGGGGCCGCCCCGTGGAGGCGGTCGACGTGTTGTTGTCGACCCGCGCCCTGGACGCGGTCGAGGCGCATCGTCACGGCGATCTGACGGCCACGGTGCAAGCCGGCGCGGTGCTCGCCGACGTCAACGCCGGGTTGGCCGCACACCGCCAATGGTTGCCGCTGGATGCGCCGCACGGCGACCGCGCGACCATCGGCGGCATCGTCGCCGCGAACGACAGCGGGCCGCGTCGGCAGCGCCACGGCGCGCCGCGGGACCTGATTATCGGCATGACCCTGGCCAGGGTCGACGGGGTCACCGCCAAGAGCGGTGGCATCGTGGTCAAGAACGTCGCGGGATACGACCTTGCCCGGTTGCTGACGGGTTCGTTCGGATGTCTCGGGGTCATCCTGACCGCCACCTTCAAGCTGGCCCCGGTGGCCGAGGCGTCGCGCACCGTGCAGGTGACGCTCTCCGAGGCCGGACAATGCGATCGGGTCGCGGCCGGGTTGCTCGTCCAGGGGGCGACCCCGACCGCGGTGGAGCTCGCCTGGCCGCCGGCGACGATGCTCGTCCGGTTCGAGTCCATCGAGCCCGTGGCGGCGCTGCAGGCGGAGCAGGCGGCGGCCCTGGTGCGGGATGGCGGAGGCTCCGCCGTCGTGCTGGCGGATGCGGACGAGGCCGCGGCATGGCGCCGGCACGAGGCCCGCGTGTTCGGGGGCGAGGGGACCATCGTCAAGCTCGTGGTCCTGCCGAGTGACCTGTCCGCCACCCTGGCGTGGGTCGACGAGGCGGCGCGCGCGCAGTCGCTCGACTGCGAGATGGTCGGCCGGGCGGGGTTGGGGGTGCTGTATCTGCGTCTGTCCGGCGCGGCATCCGCGCAGGCGTCGCTCGTGCGCTCGTTGCGCGAACGCATCGGCCGCGGCCGGGGCAGCGTGGTCATCCGGCAGGCCGGCCGAGAGCTGCGGACCCTGGTGGACGTGTGGGGACCGCTCGGCGACGGTTTCCCGCTGATGCAGCAGGTCAAGCGCCAGTTCGACCCCGGCGGGATCCTCAATCCGGGCCGCGGCCCCGGCGGTCTGTGAGCGGGCGGCTCCGGCTCGGAGGCGAAACCCGCCAACCGGTGTCCAATCTGTTACGTAGTGCGAGGGCCTTGGCCCAGCCGGTAACGGCCCTTGGCGGACTTTGTTCGCACTTCACAATGAGAGCCGGCTGGGCCCTTTCTTCCCCGCGTTTGCATTCCTGGCGTGCCCTCACCGGGCATGGACGGCGGTCGGATCCCGCACCGATGCTACGACGGCAGTGACACGCCGCGGATGGAGGCGTCCACGAGCTCCACGAGGTGGTACGTGGGCGGCCGGTGTCCGGACGATTCGAGACAGCCCCCGATCTGCAGCAGACAGCCGGGATTGCTCGACACGATGGCCTCTGCCCCGGTGCTGCGGATATGTCGCGCCTTGCGGTCTCCCAGCTCCCGGGCCGCGTCGGGCTCCACCAGGTTGTAGATCCCGGCCGAGCCGCAGCAGATGCCCGCCTCGGGGATCTCGCACACGGTGAGATCGGGAATCGCGCCGAGCACGCGCCTCGGCTCCTGGCTCACGCCCTGGGCATGCTGCAGGTGGCAGGCGTCGTGATAGGCGACGCGCAGCGGCACTGGATGGCGCGGCGCCCGCGGCTCCAGCTCGTCGAGCAGTTCGGAGATGTCCTTGCACTTGTCGGCGAGGGCCCGGGCGCGGTTCGCGTAGACCGGATCGTCGCGCAGCAGATGGCCGTACTCTTTCAGCGTCGACCCGCACCCCGCGGCGTTGATGACGAGGGTGTCGATGTCGGCCGCCTCGGCCTCGAAGGCGTCGATGAACCGGCGCGCCATGTCCGCGGCGTCTCCGTCGAGGCCGGCGTGCAGCATCAGGGCGCCGCAGCAGCCCTGGCCGCGGGGGACGACGACCTCGCATCCCTCCGCCGTCAGCACCCGGATGGTCGCGCGGTTGACCTCGTCGAAGAAGACCCGCTGCACGCATCCCAGGAGCAGGCCGACCCGCCGGCGTGGCGTCCCCGCCGCGGGCACCCGGGCCGGCGACTGTGTCCACCCGTTGAACAACGAGACTGGGGGCAGGAGCGCCTCCATCGCACGGAGGCGGGCGGGCAGCAGGTTCAGCAGGCCGCTCGCGCGAACCAGGCGCTGCAGCCCGAGCCGCTGATACGCCCACAGCTTGCCGATGCCCAGACGCAGGCGCTTGGGGTAGGGGAACAGGGAAAAGATCAGTCTCCTGAACAGCCGGTCCGCCCACGAACGCGTGATCTGACGTTCGATTTGCGGGCGCGTGGCCTCGAGCAGCTTGTCGTACTGCACCCCGGACGGGCAGGCGGTGACGCAGGCCATGCACCCCAGGCAGGTGTCGAAGTGGCGGGCGAAGCGGTCCGTCACCGGGGTCTCGCCCTCGAGACCGCCCTTGATCAGGACGATGCGGCCCCGCGGCGAATCGGTCTCCCGGCCCCAGAGCAGGTAGGTGGGGCAGGTCGGAAGACAGAACCCGCAATGCACGCAGTCGGCCACCAGCGCCGGGTCCGGCGGGGCCTGCGCGTCGAAGGCGGATGGCGGTTCGGTCGAGGCGGCGTCGAACGCCGATGCAGTGGTCACCAGTTCGAGACCTTCTCGTCGTTGCGGGCCGGCTGGCGGTCGCCAGTGCGATGCCGGTGGCCGCATCGTATCCGACCCACGGCGCGAAGACCAGCGCTCGGTCCGGGTTCCGCCGCCGCGCGGCAGGCCAGAGTGGCCGCGATCGCCGGCCGCGGCTGCACCGCGGGGGTTGGAATCGGCCGGACCGCAGTATGATTCCCCAGCCACGCCCCGCGCGGGTGACATGGAGCAGACGAGAGCAGACGATGACGAGAGCGATTCGCATTCACGAGCACGGCGGTCCCGACGTGTTGCGGTGGGAAGAGACCGACCCCGGCTCTCCGGGGCCGGGACAGGCCCTCATTCGCCAGACGGCGGCCGGGTTGAACTTCATCGACGTCTATCACCGGACCGGCCTGTACCCGGTGCCGGCCTGGCCGGCGATCATCGGCAACGAGGGCGCGGGCGTGGTCGAGGCGGTGGGCGAGGCGGTGACCGAGGTCGCGGTCGGCGACCGGGTCGCGTACTGCATGAGCCTGGGCAGCTACACCGAGCGGCGGGTCATCGACGCCGCCCGCCTCGTCCGGCTGCCGGACGCCATCACCGATCGGCAGGCGGCGGCGATGATGCTGAAGGGATGCACCGTGCAGTACCTGGTGCGCCGCATCCATCCCATCGAGCCGGGCGAGACGATCCTGCTGCACGCCGCGGCCGGGGGGGTGGGGCTCATCGCGTGCCAGTGGGCGAAGCATCTGGGGGCGACGGTCATCGGCACCGTCGGCAGCGACGCCAAGGCGGAGCTGGCGCGGGCGCACGGCTGCGACCACCCCATCGTGTACACGCGTGAGGACGTCGTCGAGCGGGTGCGGGCGCTGACCGGCGGGGCCGGCGTGCCCGTCGTTTTCGACTCGGTCGGGAAGGACACCTTCGCCGCTTCTCTCGACTGCCTGCAGCCACGGGGGCTCATGGTCAGCTACGGCAACGCCTCGGGGGCGGTGGCACCCTTCAATCCGGGGTTGCTGGCCGCCAAGGGGTCGCTGTTCCTGACCCGGCCGACGCTGGCCAGCTACACCGGGACGAGAGCGGAGCTCGAGGAGACCACCCGCGAGCTCTTCGAGGTGGTCGGCAGCGGCGCCGTCAAGGTCGACGTGAGTCTCGCCCTGCCGCTCGAGGACGCGGCCGAGGCGCACCGCCGGCTGGAAGCGCGCCAGACGACCGGGTCGACGGTCCTGGTCATGGAGGGAGAATCATGATGAAGACGATGCGCATCTTTGCGGCGGGTCTCGTGCTCGGCGGTTTCGGCGTCGGCGCGTTGGGCACGGTGACGGCCCAGCCGGATTCGGAGCGGAGAGTGGTGAACCTGCCGGGCCGGACGGCGGCGAACCCGTTGTTCAGCGACGCCATCCAGGTCGGCGACACGATCTATCTGGCCGGCCGGCTCGGTCTCGACCCGGAGACCGGCGCTCCTCCGGCCGATGCCGGGGATGAAGCCCGCATCGTGCTCGATCAGATTGCGGCGGTCCTCGGCGAGGCCGGCATGACCATGGACGATCTGGTCAGCGTGCAGGTGTTCTGCTCGGACGTGGCCCTGTACGACGACTTCAACGCCGTCTACCGCACCTACTTCACCGCCGATCCGCCGGCGCGGGCGTTCCTGGGCGCCGGCACCCTCCTGCGCGGCGCGAGGTTCGAGGTGATGGGCATCGCGGTGCGAAGCTGACGGACATGCGGGTCGCCGGTCGCCGGCCGGCGACCGATGACCCGGGGGCGGGCGGCGGACGGCTCGTGGCGCCGACCTGCGCCCGGAGGAGGAGGCAGCGCATGCGCGCAACCGTGCGGACGGCGGCCGCGGTCCTGGGCGGTCTCGTCGCGGTCCTGGTCGTCGTGCCCGGCCCCGGGCCCGCGCGCGCCGGGGGGCAGACCCCGCCCGATCTCGGGTGGGTCCGCATTCCCGCCGGCAGCTTCCAGATGGGGTGCGTCGAGTCCGATCCCGACTGCCTCGACATGGAACGGCCCCGGCACCCCGTCCGGTTTCCGGCGCCGTTCGAGATGATGGCGACCGAGGTGACGGTCGAGCACTACATCCGGTTCGTGCGCGACACGGGGTACCGCGCCCCGGCCGCGCCGGACTTCGCGCAGACCGGGCGGCATCCGATCGTGCTCGTGAGCTGGGACGACGCGGCCGCCTTCTGCACGTGGGCCGGCGCCCGGCTGCCGACCGAGGCCGAATGGGAGTACGCGGCGCGGGCGGGCCGGCCCGGGCTGGTCTACGGGTGGGGCGACGAGATCTCGCGCGACCGGACCAACTACGGTGCCGAGCAGTGCTGCGCGGGCGCCGCCGGCGGGGCCGACGTCTGGATCAACACGTCGCCGGTGGGGTCGTTTCCCCCGAACGAGTTCGGCCTGTTCGACCTGGCCGGGAACGTCTGGGAGTGGGTCGACGGCTGGCTCGACGACGACTACTACGCGACGTCGCCGCCGGTCGACCCGCCGGGAGCGGCATCCGGCTATGCGCGGATCGCCCGCGGCGGATCCTGGCTGAACTTTCCTTCCGCCCTCCGCACATCGGTCCGTCTGCCCTTCGCGCAGAGCGGGCAGACGAGCAACGTCGGCTTCCGCTGCGCGCGCCGGGCCGCGGCCGCCGCGGCGGAGTAGGAATCTGCGTCGGGTAGAACGGCGCGGACTTCTGGAGGGTTGGCTGGGGTTGGCGGCGGAACCGCGGCGCCGGCGGACGCGTCTCACCCCGGCGGATCTTGCGCCGGCCGGGGCCGGCGTGCCATTCTCTGGGAAGATCCGTCGACCGCTCGCGGGGGACCGCCTCGTCGGCGACGCGCAGGACGGGGTCGTCGGGCTTCGTCCCGCCGGCTCGTGCGCCGTGTCGGCGCAGGGGCGCCGCTGACAGGGAAACTCAACCAGGAGTGAACGATGAAACGTGCTGGCCAGGGAAGCTCACGGCGGCGGTTCATGAAGCAGGCGGTGCTGGGCGCCGGGGCGGCGACGGTGGGCGCCGGCACGACGGTCGCGGCCGCGGCCGCAGCGGCCGAGGAGGACGTCAACCCGATCACCGTGCCGGCCGAGTTCGAGACGGCAAAGCACGCCTCGCTGCCCGAGGTCGACTTCCCGATGACCGGCGCCCAGGTGTTCGCCCGCGCCTGCAAGGCGGAAGGGGTGGCCGCACTGTTCTGCTGTCCCGGCAACTACTCGGTGGTGCACGCGATCTCCGATACCGGCATTCCCACCTACGGCGGCCGGCACGAGGGGGCGCAGTGCCACGCCGCCGATGCGTTCACCCGGGTCACCGGGGAGATCGCGGCCACGTCGGGGACCGAGGGGCCCGGCTTCACCGACATGATCTGCGGGATTGCCGCCGCCAACTCGGCGCGGTCCCCGGTCCTGGTGCTGGCCAGCAACAAGACGATCTTCGCCGAGGATACCGAGCGCGGCATCCAGGACGGCTACCAGCAACCGACGACCGAGGGCATGCGGAAGTACGGAAAGCGGATGATCACGCCCGCCCGCATCCACGAGTACGCCGGCTACGCGTTTCGACAGCTCCGCAGCGGCGTGCCCAAGCCGGTCCATCTCGATTTTCCGGCCGAGATCGCCAACGCCCGCTTCCGCGACCCGAGCGAGATCGAGTACTTTTTCGACAAGACGAAGTACCGCACGGAGACCCGGCCGCATCCCGACCCCCGGGCCATCGACCGGGCGATTGCCCTGCTGAGCGAGGCCGAGCGCCCGATCATCGTCGCGAGCAACGGCGTCTTCCACAGCCGGGCCTGGGCGGCGCTGCGCCGGCTGGCCGAGCGGGCCCATATCCCGGTCGTCGAATCGGGCGCCACCAAGGGGCAGTTCCCCGCCGACCACGAGCTGTCCGCGGACACCGCGCCGGGGGCGTTGGCGAGCGCCGACCTCGTCGTGCTGGTCGGCCAGTACTGCATGCCGACGCTGGGAGAGTTCGCCTTCGGGCCGGACGCCCGCTACATCCGCATCGACCCCTGCGCGGAGGATATCGGCCGCAACCTCCCGATCGATCTCGGCATCGTCAGCGACGAGCGGGCCGCCCTCGAGGCCCTCGCCGACGGCATTCCGCGCTTGCGGCACGAGGCGTGGGTGGCGGAGGTGGCGGCGGCGCGGGCCGAGTTCGAGGCGCAGAACGCGGAGTACTACCGGACCGGGCTGGGCTACGCCGACGCGGTCCATCCCGCGGTCATCGGGAAGGAGCTGGGCGACTTTCTCCACCGCGCCGGGCTGCCGCCCGACCGGACCACCATCGTGCAGGGGGGCTATGGCATCGCCCGCTACACGCGGCGGTACCTGCGCGCATTCCGCCCCGGGCAGATCATGAACGGGGCGTATCAGTACGGCGCGATCGGTCCCGATGTCGGCTATACGGTCGGCGTGGCCGCCGCAGTTCGGCAGGGGACCGGCCCGCAGGCCGACTACCAGGGGCATCCGGTCATCGCCATCACCGGGGACGCCGGCTTCGGCTACACCGGCATGGAGATGGAGACGCTGTCCAAGTACCGCCTGCCGGCGGTGGTCATCGTCTACAACAACAACGCCTGGGGCACCTGGCAGGGGCAGCGCAACAACCAGGTGGGGTTGCCGGTGCACCTGTTCCAGGAGAACCTCCGCTACGACAAGATGGGCGAGGCGCTCGGTGCGCACGGCGAGTACGTCACCCGGCCGTCCGAGTTCCGCCCCGCCCTGGAGCGGGCCTATCAGGTCGCCCTCGACGAGAGCCGCCCGTCGGTGATCAACGTGCAGGCGAAGAAGGAGTTCTGGTTGCGGGACCAGTACGCACCCGGCTTTCTCGGCAAGATCGAGCCGGGGGTGATGTCCTACTACCACTAGGGTCGGGCACGGAATCGTGGCGCGGGAATCCGGGGGCGGCTCTTCGCCGTTGCGTACAGGGTCGCGCGGGGCGGCGGCATCCGATGCGGCCGGCGCGGGCGCGGAGAAGCGGCGGGTACCGCGGCCGCCGCGGGTCCGTCGGACGCCGGAGCAGTCGCTGGCCGTCGTGCGGCGGCAACTTCAGGCCTATGCCGACCGGCGTGTCTTCGGCGGGTTCAGCGAGCGCCGGCAGGCGGCGGGGCGGCACCGGTTCCGTTTCTCCTGGCTGGGGAAGGAGCCGCTCACGCTCGACTACACGCCGGCGAACGGGACGTTCGTCTTTCGGGCGCTGCTGCCCGGCGTCCCCGCGGGGTCGCGGTTGTACGCGGACCTCGAGGCGTTCGTGGCGGGGCGGGCGTCGACCCGCCTGCCGCAGCACCGGCGCGTCGATCGCCGCCGCGCCCGTGTCCGGTGCCTCGCGGCCCGGGGGGCCGTATCCCTCGAACTGGTCGCGACGCGGAACTTTCACGACTATGGCGTGAATCGAGTCGTCAACCTCGTCCACGAGATCTTTCTGTATCTCCAGCAGTACCAGCCGGAGTACCTGTGGGCGCACTTCGCGGTACCGGAAGAATGAGAAGCAGCCTGTCGACCCCGGAATCAGCACTGACCCGACCCCCGCGTGCGGGGTGGCTCGCACTGCTCGCGGCCGGGCTCCTCGCGGGCGCCGCGTCCGCGCAGCCGCTCCACCCCGCCGAGCCCCACCGGCATGCCGAGGGGCAGGCGCTGGAGAATCCGGAGCCGCCGACCCCCGACTCGGTGGCCACCGGCCGGCAACGGTACGTGTTCATGTGCCGGGAGTGTCACGGCAACACCGGCCTCGGCGACGGGGACATGGCCCACGCGGGTGGGGACATCCCGGATTTCACCGACGACGTCTGGCTGCACGGTCCGAGCGACGGAGAGGTCTTTCTCGTCATCAAGGAAGGGGTGACGGCGGACATGCAACCCTACGCGGACCGGCTCGACGACCAGGACATCTGGCATCTGGTCAACTACCTGAAGACGCTCGCCGACCGCCGATGAGCCGATCCGCGGTCACGCCGTTCCCCGAGCCCGGTTCGCTGTCTCGCTGACACGATGCCCAGCCCGATCGCCTATCGCCCGATGGAACCGGCCGACGCCGAAGCGGTGTCGCAGCTGATCGCGGACCTGTTCACCGAGGTCATCGGACCGGAGTACACCGACGAGGGCCGGGTCGAGTTCCTGCGCTACGTGCAGCCGGCCGCGATCGTCGAGCGGACGCGGGCGAACCACTTCGTGCTGGTGGCGATGGCGGGCGAACACCCCGCCGGGGTCATCGAGCTGCGCGACAACGACCACGTGTCGTTGTTGTTCGTCGACACCCGGCATCAGCGGCACGGAATCGCGCGCGAGCTGCTGGAGCGCGCGCTGGCCGTCGCCCGTCCCGCCAAGCCCGGTCTCGACCGCGTGACCGTCAACTCCTCCCGTTTCGGCGTACCCGCCTACGAACGTCTGGGGTTTCGGCAGACCGGACCGGAACGCATCGTCAACGGCATCGCCTTCATTCCGATGGCTCACCAGCTCGACGCCGGCGAGAAGTCTGCGCCGTAGAGCGCCGCGGACGATCGGACGCGTCTTCTGCACGGTCTCGAGGAGCAGGCGGATCCGCCTGCTCGCCAAGTAGAAGCGGCTCAGCTTCCGGTCACCGCTCACCAGAGCCGGAATCGAGTCGACGCCCGCCCCGCGCGACCGCGCCAGATTCGTCAGGTACTTCGGGGACGCCGGTCCCGGCCCCCGCCTGGCCCGGCAGCGTCCAGGGCGCTCCGGTGGATGGAATGGCATCCACTCCGAGCCCGTACTGGAACACGAGCCGGCCGCCGTGCAGGGCGGTCACCGCCACGCATCCGAGCCCGATGATCGAGAACAGGCAGGACACTGCGATGGCCCAACGGGCAGTGATCCGCCAGATGTAGGACATCGCGATCCGCAGCGAGGCGAAGCAGACGAAGAGCCAGGTCGTCCAATCGGCCCACACGAAGTGGGTCGTGACCGCGAGACCCGCATCGGGGGAGACCCGGACGGCGGCGGCCGCGCTCAACCCGCTGAAGTACGCCGCCACCGCGGTGAGCGCCCCCACGCAGAAGAGCCACGTGGCGGTGTCGCGCGCCGTCCCGTGCGCCGGCCGCAGCAGGCTCGTCAGATCGGCGGCCGCGGCCGCGACCAGGAGCGCGATCGGAAAGTGGACGAGGAACGGGTGCGGGTTGGGCGCCCAGTCCGGCATGGCGGGGGGTTGCGGTGCGAAGATCTCCAATCTCGCGGTGCGACAGTCTCCCATGATACACCGCGGGCGGCACCCGGCCGGGGTCGTCGCCCCGGGCCGGCCGGCGTCCTGGCCGGTGCCGGGTGGGGCCGTGCCGGTCGCCGGAGGCCGGCTCTCTCGGCGGATCGATACGACCCGCGTCGTGATAAACTCTGCGCCACCGCTTTATTTGCACTTTCACGGAGTCTCGCCGATGTCCGGCCATTCCAAGTGGCATTCGATCAAGCACAAGAAAGGCGCGGCTGACGCCAAGCGTGGCAAGCTGTTCACCCGCATCATCAAGGAGCTGACCGTCGCGGCGCGCGTCGGCGGCGGCGACGCCGACAGCAACCCGCGCCTGCGGACGGTCATCGCCGACGCCAAGGCCGCCAACATGCCCGCCGACAACATCAAGCGGGCCATCCGGCGGGGGACCAGCGAGGAGCCGGGCGTCCACTACGAGGAAGTGACCTACGAGGGCTATGGTCCGGGCGGCGTGGCCCTGATGGTCGAGGTGCTGACCGACAACAAGAACCGCGCCGTCGGCGAGATCCGCCACCTGCTGACCAAGCACGGCGGCAATCTCGGCTCCACCAACAGCGTGGCCTGGCTGTTCGACAAGCGAGGATACGTGCTGGTGGACCGGGAGGCGGTCGACGAAGAGGCGCTGATGACCGCGGCCATCGATGCCGGCGCCGACGACCTTCGCGACGACGGCGGCCACTGGGAGGTCATCAGCGCGCCGGAATCGTTCGATGCCGTCGCCGAGGCGGTCCGGGCCCTCGGGGTCGAGCCGGCGTCGGCGCAGGTGGCGATGCTCCCGCAGAACTTCGTGGTCCTCGAGGGGAAGCCCGCCCAGCAGATGATGAAGCTGATGGGCGCGCTCGAGGATCTGGACGACACCCGGCACGTCTGGTCGAACTTCGACGTCAGCGAGAAGGAGATCGAGGCCTCATTGGCGTGAGGATCTTCGGGATAGACCCCGGCTCCGGGCGCACCGGATACGGTTGCATCGACTCCGACGGCAGTCGGTGCGAGCTGGTTGCGTGTGGAGCGATCACGATGCCCTCCGGCAGTTCGTTTCCCGACAAACTCGCCCGGGTCTTCGACGGGCTGGCCGCGATGCTGGCCACGCATCGGCCCGCCTGCGTCGCCGTCGAGGACGTTTTCCACGGGCGCAACGCCCGCAGTGCGTTGAAGCTCGGTCAGGTCCGGGGGGTTGCCCTGCTCGCCGCCGCCCAGGCCGGGCTCCCGGTGGCGGAGTACGCGGCGGCGACCGTCAAGCAGGCGGTGGTGGGCTACGGGCGCGCGGACAAGCGGCAGGTGCAGCAGATGGTGGCGCTGCTGCTGGGTCTGGACGAGCCGCCCTCGCCGCACGACGTATCGGATGCGCTCGCCGTCGCCGTCTGTCACGCCTACGCCGGGACGACGGCGTCGCCGTCCGGATCGGCGGGCGACGCCAACGCCGGGGTCAGAACCTGGCGCCGGTTCCGGGTGCCGGGGTGACGGATGATTGCGCGGCTTCATGGTCGGATTGTCGAAAAGCACCCCCATCGCGTGATCGTCGACGTGCACGGCGTCGGGTACGACCTGCACATCCCCCTCTCGACCTTCTACGGCCTCGGCGAGCCGGGGGCCGATGCGGTGTTCCGGGTGCATACGCACGTGCGCGAGGACACCCTGGCGTTGTTCGGCTTCGCGACCGCGCTCGAGCTGCGGGTCTTCGAGAAGCTGATCGGCATCTCCGGGATCGGCCCGCGGTTGGCGCTGGCGGTGCTCTCGGGAATCGAGCCGGCCGAGCTGGTGCGGGCGGTGGGTCGCGGCGACGTGCGGCGGTTGACCGGCATCCCCGGCATCGGCAAGAAGACGGCGGAGCGGATGGGGCTGGAACTGCGCGATCGGCTGCCTGCGGTTCTGGAGACCGGGCCGGAGGCGGAGGCCGGGGAGGAGCCGGGGGCGGCCCGGAGCGATCTGGTGTCCGCCCTGGTGAACCTCGGCTACACCCGGCCGCCGGCGGAACGGGCGGTCGATGCCGCTCTCGGCGCCGGCGACGGATCGTTCGAGCAGGTGCTCAGGCGGGCCCTGAAGGAGATCGCCCGATGACCGGGGACGATTCGCCGCCGCGCGTGGTCAGCTCGGTCCGGCTGGGCGACGACGATCAGTTCGAGGCGGGACTGCGCCCGCGCAGCCTCGATGCGTACATCGGCCAGGATCGCCTGCGCGAGAATCTGGAGATCGCCATTGCCGCGACCCGGCAACGCGGCGAGGCGCTCGACCACGTCCTGCTGTACGGCCCGCCGGGGCTCGGCAAGACGACGCTGGCCCATGTCATCGGCCACGAGCTGGGGGTGGCGGTCCGCACCACGGCCGGGCCGGTGCTCGAGAAGCCGGGCGACCTCGCGGGCATTCTGACGAACCTCGGGGAGCACGAGGTGCTCTTCATCGACGAGATTCACCGGATGAGTCCGGTCGTCGAAGAGATCCTGTATCCCGCGATGGAGGACTACGAGCTCGACATCGTTATTGGGCAGGGCCCCGGGGCGCGGTCCGTGAAGGTGCCCCTGAAGCCCTTCACGCTGATCGGGGCGACGACCCGCGCGGGGTTGCTGACCGCCCCGTTGCGGGCACGGTTCGGTATCGTGCACCGGCTCGACTTCTACCGCGACGTTGACCTGCAGGAGATCATCCGCCGGTCCGCCGGCATCTTCGGCGTGCCGATCGAGGACGCGGCGACGGTCGAGATCGCGAGCCGTTCACGCGGCACGCCGCGGGTGGCCAACCGGCTGCTGCGCCGCGTCCGGGACTTCGCCCAGGTGCGTGCGGACGGCCGGGTCACCCGCGACGTGTCCCTCGGCGCCCTGGAGATGCTCGAGGTCGACACCAACGGGTTCGACGAGGCCGACCGCCGGCTGCTGCACGCCATCATCGACAAGTTCGGGGGCGGCCCGGTGGGGCTCAACAGCATCGCGGCGGCGATCAGCGAGGAGAAAGAGGCCATCGAGGACATCTACGAGCCCTTTCTGATCCAGATCGGCTTTCTCGATCGGACACCGCGCGGGCGCGTGGCGACTGCCCGCGCCTACGACTACTTCGGGGTCCCGGCGCCGAACCGCGAGGGGCGGTTGTGGTAGAGACGGCGGGGACCGTTCGCTTGCATCGCCAGGAGCCCGTGGAGAGACCGCGCGTTGCATCGCATGCCGCGGAGCCCTTTCCACGGGCACCCAGACGGGACACCAGATGAGCAATTTCGCCGCCAGCACCCTGCCGGGTGGTCCAGCCGCCTTGAGGCCGGTCCGGATCGCCTCGCTCGGCACCTGTGTGCCGCCCCGCGTCATGACCAACAAGGACCTGGAGAAGCTGGTCCAGACGTCGGACGCGTGGATCCTGAAGCGGACCGGCATACGCACCCGCCACATCGCCGATGCCGACGCCGCCACCTCCGATCTCGCGGCCGAGGCGGCCACCCGGGCCATCGACCAGGCCGGGCTGACACCCCGGGACATCGGGTTCCTGGTGGTCGGCACCACCACCCCGGACATGTTCTTCCCGAGCACCGCCTGTCTCGTCCAGGACCGGATCGGCGCGGCCGGGGCCTGGGGGTTCGACCTCGGCGCGGCCTGCTCCGGCTTCACCTACGCGGTCACCACCGCCGTGCAGATGGTCGCCAGCGGGGTCCACGACCACGCGCTGGCCATCGGGGCCGACGTCATGTCCCGCATCATCGACTACCAGGATCGCGCCACCTGCGTCCTCTTCGGCGACGGCGCGGGGGCGGTGGTGGTGTCGCCGGCCGTCGAGCCCGAGCTCCGGATCATCGATTTCGCCCACGAGATCGACGGCAGCGGGGCGCCGGCATTGCGCATGCCGGCCGGGGGCAGCCGCATGCCGGCGTCGCACGAGACCGTCGACCGGCGGTTGCACTACGTGCATCAGGACGGCGCCGCCGTCTACAAGTTCGCCGTCCGCAAGACCCGGGACATCAGCCGGCGCGTGCTGGAGCGCAACGGATTCCAGCCCGAGGACGTCGACCTCTTCGTGTCCCATCAGGCTAACCGGCGCATCATCATGGCCGCGGCCGACCAGCTCGGTTTGCCGGAGGAGAAGGTCATGATCAACATCGACCGGTACGGCAACACGACCGCCGCCACCATTCCCTTGGCCCTCGCCGACGGGCTCGCCGAAGGGCGCCTGAAGAAGGGGGACCTCGTACTGCTCGCGTCGGTCGGTGCCGGATTCACGGTCGGCGCCGTGCTGCTGCGGTGGGCCTCCTGAGGTCGACCGGTCCCGCGCCATGCGCGTCTCCGACTTCGATTTCGATCTTCCCGCCGACCGCATCGCCCAGACCCCGGCCGCCGAGCGGCAGGCCGCCCGCCTGCTCGTCCTCGATCGCACGACCGGCGCCCTGCGGCACCACACCGTCGGTGCGCTGCCGGCCCTCCTGACGCCGGGCGACCTGCTCGTCGTCAACGACACCCGGGTGGTTCCGGCGAGGCTGCGGGGACGGCGCGTGCCGAGCGGGGGGGCGGTCGAGTGCCTGCTGCTGACCCGCCGCGACGACGAACGCTGGGACGCCCTGATGCATCCCGGACAGCGGCTCCGCCCCGGCGCCCGGGTCGTCTTCGAGCGCGGCGGGCGGCAACTGTGGGGGGAGGTGCTCGTGCGCCGGTTTCACGGCCGCCGCACGATCCGGCTGTGGACCGGGGACGGCTCTGCCGTCGACGAGGCGATCGACCGCGTGGGGCACGTGCCCCTGCCGCCGTATATTCGGCGTGGGGACACGCCGCACGATGCCGAACGGTATCAGACGGTCTACGCGGCGGTGCGCGGGTCGGTGGCGGCGCCGACCGCCGGGCTGCATCTGACGACCGGCCTGCTGCAGCAGCTCGAGCAGCGGGGGGTCGGCGTGGCGCGGGTGACCCTGCACGTCGGCTACGGCACGTTCGCACCGATCCGGGTGGAGCAGGTCGAGGCGCATCGGGTCGACCCCGAGCCGTACCGCGTGCCCCCGGAGACCGCCGCGGCGGTCCGCCGGGCCCGCGAGGCCGGTCGGCGGGTGATCGCGGTGGGGACGACCACGACCCGAACCCTCGAGAGCGCGTACCGGGCCGGGGACGGGGATCTGCGCGCCGGCGCCGGCGTCAGCGACCTCTATCTGTATCCGGGCGTCGCGTTCCACGTGGTCGGCGGACTGCTCACGAACTTTCATCTGCCCCGGTCGTCGCTGCTGATGTTGGTCAGCGCATTCGCCGGGTGGGGACGAGTCCGCGAAGCCTACGCCGAGGCCCTGCGAGCCGGGTACCGGTTCTACAGCTATGGCGACGCGATGCTCATCCTGTAGGGGTCCGCGCCGTGGAACCGCGCGCGCCCACCGCCCGTTTCGAGCGGGGCGCTCGTCGCGGGCCGCCGGTCTTGATACGGAGGGCCGCCGGTCTTGATACAATGGGTGTCACCAGTTCGCCGGTGTAGCTCAGTTGGTTAGAGCACGCGGCTCATATCCGCGGCGTCCGGGGTTCAAGTCCCTGCACCGGCACCATCTCTCCCGGCCTTTGGGGAGCCCAATCTGATCGTTCCCAGGCTGGCCCCCGGGATCCGCCCGTGCCACTCGCCGACCGTGTAGCGGCTTCGGTCGAAGGGCAGGCGTTGATCCCGCGCGGGGGGCGGGTCGTGGCGGCCGTGTCGGGCGGCGGCGACTCGGTGGCCTTGTTGCACCTCCTGGCGGAGTTGACCGGGCGGGGGCTCTTGATGCTGGCCGGGGTCGCGCACGTGAACCACCGGCTGCGCCGGCCGGACTCCGACGAGGACGAGCGTTTCTGCCGGAATCTCGCGAGCCGGTTCGGGGTGCCCTGCCTGGTCGAATCGGTGGCCGTGGACGACGTGGCGCGGTCGCGTCGGGTCTCGGTCGAGCAGGCGGGTCACCAAGTGCGCCACGCCTTCTTCGGGCGGGCGGCCGGGGAGTTGGGCGCGGCTCGCGTGGCCTTGGGCCACACCATCGACGACCAGGCGGAAACGGTGCTGCTCCGGCTCATCCGGGGAGCCGGCGCGGCCGGGCTGTCCGGCATGCGCCCGCGGGCCGGCCTCGTCGTCCGGCCCCTGCTGGGGGTCAGCCGGGCCGAGCTGCGCGGCTATCTCGCGTTCCGGGGGATCGCGTTCCGGGAAGATGCGTCGAACGCCGACCTGCGCGTGCCCCGGAACCGGGTGCGGCACGAGTTGCTGCCGCATCTGCGGACGTATTCGCCGAAGATCGTCGAGGCGCTTGCGCGTCAGGCGGATATCGCGCAGGCTGACGAGGCTTGGTTGAGCCGCCGGGCAAACGAAGCGGGCGCCGATCTCGTCTCACAGAACAGGGGCGTGATCGAGATGGACGCCGCCGGCCTGGCCGCCCTGCCGCCGGCCCTCGCCCGCCGCGTCGTGCGGGAGGCGCTCGAACGGGTTGCGCCGGGACGCGCCGCGATCGGGTTCGATCCGATCGAACGGGTGCGACGGGTGGCCGCGGGGGGTACTCGGCAGGCGGACCTGCCGGGATGCCGGGTGGAACGGGCGGCCGGCATCGTGCGTCTCGTCGCCCGCGCGGGCCGCGGCGGCCGGGTGCCGCCGCCCGGCTTCGCCTATCGCCTGGAGATTCCCGGCGAGGTCCCGGTGCCGGAAGCGAACGTGGTCGTTCGGGCCGAGGTGGTCGAACCGGGGGCGGCCGGCTTCCCCGGCCGCGGGGCGGCCGACGGTCCGACGGCGGTCGTCGCCGTGCCCGCCGCCGTGCCGCTCGTCGTGAGGAGCTGGCGATTCGGGGATCGGTATCGGCCGCTGGGTCTCGGGGGGCGCAGCAGGAAGCTCCAGGATCTGTTCGTGGACCGCAAGGTGCCGCGGGACGACCGCGGCCGCGTTCCGCTCGTGCTCGACGCCGACGGTCGGGTCATCTGGGTGATCGGGTTCGGGATCGCCCACGATTTTCGCGCCGGCGAGCGAAGTGAAAGCATGCTATTCTTGAAGGTCAGTCCTTTGGGGGGGAGTCTGTGAACTCGACGACACGCAGCCTGCTGTTCTGGATGCTTCTCGTGGTCGTGGTGTTGGCGATCTGGAACCTGTCATCACAGTTCCGGACCGGAGACCAGCCTGTCGCGTTCAGCGAGTTCATGCGCTGGGTGGAGACCGGTCAAGTCGAGCGGGTCGAGCTGTCGGGGAACGAGATCGTCGGAACCACGTCGAGCAGCGACCAGTTCCGGACCTATGCGCCCCCGCAGTACGAGGGGCTGGCCAACAAGCTCATCGAGCGCGACGTGGTCATCGAGGCGCGGGAGGCGGCGGGGAGCCCGTGGGCGACGCTGCTGTATTCCTGGGCCCCCATCCTGCTCGTCATCGGCTTCTGGGTCTTCTTCATGCGCCAGGTCCAGAGCGGCGGCAACAAGGCGCTGTCCTTCGGGAAGAGCCGGGCGAAGCTGTCGTCGAGCGCGCAGAAGAAGGTCACCTTCAAGGACGTCGCGGGCGTCGACGAACCCAAGGAAGAGCTGCAGGAGATCATCGAGTTCCTGCGCGAGCCCCAGAAGTTCCAGAAGCTCGGCGGTCGCATTCCCAAGGGCGTCCTCCTGATGGGGCCTCCAGGAACCGGCAAGACTCTCCTGGCGCGGGCCGTGGCCGGCGAGGCCAACGTGCCGTTCTTCTCCATCAGCGGGTCCGATTTCGTGGAGATGTTCGTCGGCGTCGGGGCGTCGCGGGTCCGAGACCTCTTCGAGCAGGGGAAGAAGAACGCGCCCTGCATCGTGTTCATCGACGAGATCGACGCCGTCGGGCGGCACCGCGGCGCCGGCCTCGGCGGGGGGCACGACGAGCGGGAGCAGACGCTGAACCAGCTGCTGGTCGAGATGGACGGGTTCGAGTCGAACGAGGGGGTCATCCTCGTTTCGGCCACCAACCGCCCCGACGTGCTCGATCCGGCGCTGCTCCGGCCGGGCCGGTTCGACCGCCGCATCGTGGTGAACCGTCCGGACGTCAAGGGGCGCGAGGGCATTTTCGGGGTGCATACGCGCAAGATTCCGCTCGCGGACGATGTCGACGTGCACGTGCTCGCGCGGGGGACCTCCGGCTTCTGTGGCGCCGACATCGCCAACCTCGTCAACGAGGCCGCCCTGAACGCCGCCCGGTACAACCAGAAGACGGTGGCGATGCAGGACTTCGAGTTCGCCAAGGACAAGGTGATGATGGGGTCCGAGCGCCGCTCGCTCATCATCAGCGACGAAGAGAAACACGTAACGGCGGTGCATGAAGCGGGCCACGCCCTGCTCGGCGTCCAACTCGAGCACGCCGACCCCGTGCACAAGGTGACCATCATCCCCCGAGGGATGGCCCTGGGCGTCACCCAGCAACTGCCCCTGGACGACAAGCACAACTACTCGGCAGAGTACCTGCACGACCAGTTGGCGGTGCTGTTGGGGGGACGGATCGCCGAGGAGATTACGAACACCACCGTGACCACCGGGGCCGGCAACGATCTTGATCGGGTGACCGACCTGGCCCGCCGGATGGTCTGCGAGTGGGGCATGAGCGAGGCGGTCGGGCCGCTCACGTTCGGCCGCAAGGACGAGGAGATCTTCCTGGGGCGCGATTTCGCGCAGCACAAGGAGTACAGCGAGGAAACCGCGATGCGGATCGACCAGGAGATCAGGCGCATCGTCACCGAGAACTACGATCGGGCGCGGTCGGTTCTCAAGACCAGGAAGAGCGAGCTGTTGCGTATCGCCGAAGAGCTGTTGTCGCGCGAGGTGCTGTCCGGCGAGCAGGTCCGGCGCATCCTGTCGGGCCAGTCGCTCGAAGAGCCGGCGGCTCCCGCCGCACCGTTCGTCTCGGACAAGCCCGCCAGCCCGGAGGCGGCGCGACCGCCGGTGGTACCGCCGCTCGGCAAGCCGCTGCCACAGGAATAGCGGGATCCGGCGACCCGTCTCGCCAACTGCGGGTCGTCAGCGCCCTGCCGCATCGGGCAGGGGATCCGCTGCCCCGTCCATCGAGACAGGTTCCAACGCCGATTCCGAAGGCCTTGTCCGCGCCGCCTGGGGATGACCGCGATGCAGCCTCGCCGCCACTATACGCTGCCGCTGCCCGACGCTCCGCCGCTCGCCCTCGGCGAGCGGACGCTGGTGATGGGGGTGGTCAACGTGACCCCCGACTCGTTCTCGGACGGCGGTCGGTGGGAGGATGCGGGACGCGCGGCCGACCGTGCGCTCGAACTGGAGGCGGCCGGCGCCGACCTGCTGGACGTCGGGGGCGAGTCGACGCGCCCCGGCGCCGATCCGGTGCCGGCGGTCGAGGAACTCCGCCGCGTCGTTCCGGTGCTCGAACGGTTGGTCGGACGGGTCCGGGTGCCGGTGTCCATCGACACCTGCAAGGCCGGGGTCGCGCGGGCCGCGATCGACACCGGGGCGGTGATGGTCAACGACGTATCCGGCCTGCGTCACGACCCGGCCCTGATCGGCGTGGTGGCGGCGGCCCGCGCCGCTCTCGTCGTCATGCACAGCCGCGGGGGCTCGCG
This sequence comes from Vicinamibacterales bacterium, assembly GCA_965206705.1. GTDB lineage: Bacteria > Acidobacteriota > Vicinamibacteria > Vicinamibacterales > UBA8438 > JAJEEA01. The sequence goes on from CBDBKJ010000006.1 coordinate 3,231,807, forward strand.
CGACATGTATCGCGACGCCCGCTATGGCGAGGTCGGAGCCGAGGTGGCGCGCGAGCTCGAGGCGTGCATCGCGGCGGCCGTCGAGGGCGGCGTGGACCGGTCGCGGATACTCGTCGATCCCGGTATCGGCTTCGCCAAGCGGGCCGGTCAGTCCTACGCCGCCCTCGCCGCGCTCGGCCGTCTCGCGCCGCTGGACCGGCCGATTCTCGTCGGGCCGTCGCGGAAGTCGTTTCTCGCCGGCCGCGCGGATCGCGGACCCGCGGATCGCGACTGGGCGACCGCCGCCGCGGTGACCGCGGCGATTCTCGAGGGGGCGCACGTTGTCCGGGTGCATCGGGTCCGCGAGATGCGGCAGGTGGCCGAGGTCGCGGACCGGTGCCGGGCCGCCCACGAGGCCCTCGACGCCCGCCGGCAGGCCGACAGGGGAGCAGAAGCCGTCGGGCCGGCCCCCGGGTTCATCGAATTGCCGAGGTCCGTGTGATCGAACGTCTCACCAGCCTGTTGCAGTTCGGCCGTATCGGGTGGTGGGATCTGCTGGATATCGCGATCGTATCGCTGCTGATCTACGAGCTCCTGAAGCTGCTCCGCCGCACCCACGCGGTCCAGATCCTCATCGGCGGCGGGCTGATCATGCTGCTCTACTACGCCGCCCAGTTCACGCCCCTGCAGACCCTCAACTGGCTCATCGCCGACATGTTCGGCTATGCCGTGTTCGCGGTGATCGTCCTGTTTCAGGGCGACATTCGCCGCGCCCTCGCCCGTCTGGGGCGTGCGCCGTTCTTCCGCTACGTCAGCCGGCCGGCCGCGACCGACCGGATCATCGAGGAGGTGGTGGTCGCGTTGCGCATGCTGGCCGAGGAGAAGACCGGCGCGATCGTGGCCATCGAACGGGAGATCGGCTTGCGCAACTACGTCGAGAGCGGGATTCGCCTGGACGCCAAGGTCAGCTACGACCTGCTGGTGACGGTTTTCAGGCCCGGTTCTCCGCTGCACGACGGGGCGGTGTTGATCCGGCAGGATCGGATCGCCGCCGCCGCCTGCTTTCTCCCCCTGAGCGTCGATACGCCGGTCGCCCGCAACTTCGGGACCCGTCACCGGGCGGCGATCGGGCTGAGCGAGGAGACCGACGCCATCGTGCTGGTGGTGTCCGAGGAGACCGGGCTGGTGTCGCTGGTGGTGGACAGACAGATGGAGGCGGACCTGGAGCCGGAGCGGCTGCGCTACCGCATCGAGGCGCTCATGCAGCGGCGGCCGTTCGGGCTGGGACGCCGCGGGGCGGATGAGGTGGAGTCATGAGGACGCTCCGGAAACTGGGGCTGAAGCTGTTCTCCATCGCGCTGGCGGTGGCGTTGTGGCTCACCGTCTCCGGAGAGCCGGTCGCCGAGCGCGGTGTGCGGATTCCCCTGGCGTTCGAGAACCTGCCGGAGTCCATGGAGATTCTGGGCGATCCGCCCCAGACCGTCGACGTGCGGCTGCGGGGCTCCTCGGGGGCCCTGCGGCGTATCGACGCGGGTGACATGGTGGCGATCGTCGACCTGGAATCGGAGCGTGCCGGGGCGAGGATCTTCGACATGACGTCGGGTCGGGTGAGGGCGCCGCTGGGGATCGAGGTGACGCAGGTCAGCCCGTCGACCATCTCGCTGACCCTGGACGCATTGGGAAGCCGTGTGGTGCCGATCATCCCGGAGGTCCGGGGGGTGCCGGCCGCCGGCTTCGTCGTGGGACCGGTCGAGGTCGAGCCGGCCACCGTCGAGGTGGAGGGTCCCGAGACCCGGCTGCACGATCTGACCGAGGCGATGACCGAGCCGATCGACGTGACGGGGGTGGCGGCGCCGCTTCGGCAGATGGTCACGGTCGGGGTCGACGACCCGAGTCTGCGGCTGGCCACCCCGGGGTCGGCCCGGGTGACGGTTTCCATCGTCCGGGCGCCGCTCGGCGGGGGCAACCGCGCGGCGGCGGACGACGCCTGGGCCGGGTGGGACGCCCGGGATTGAGCGGCCCGCTCGTGGTAACGATGACGGCCAGTCTGTTCGGGACCGACGGGGTGCGCGGCGTTGCGGGCGAGCCGCCGCTGGACCGGCCCACGCTGGTCCGTCTGGGGGCCGCGGTCGCCGCAATCTGCCGCGGCCGGTCGCTTCCCCGCCGGGTGCTCATCGGCCGGGATACCCGCGAGTCCGGCGAATGGATGACGGCGGCGCTGGCCGAGGGCGTCGCCCGCGCGGCGGTCCGGCCGGTGGATGCGGGCGTGCTGCCCACCCCGGCGGTGGCGTTCCTGACCCGGGGCGGCGGGTACGATGCCGGGCTGGTCGTCTCCGCCTCGCACAATCCGTTTCGGGACAACGGCGTGAAGGTCTTCACCGCCGCCGGCGAGAAGGCGGACGCGGACGACGAGGCCCGGATCACCGCTTCGGTCGCCGGCCCGGGCCCGGCGGCGCCCGAGGGGTCGGCTCCGTCGCTCGAGCGGGTGTCCATCGCCGACGCCTACGTCGAGCATACCGCCGGGATCCTCAGGGGGGCGCCGATTCCGGCGGGGTTCCGGATCGCAATCGACTGCGCCAACGGCGCCGCCAGCCGAATCGCTCCCGCGGTGTTCCGTCGACTCGGGCTCGATCCGATGGTCCTCCACGATCGACCCGACGGGCGGAACATCAACCGCGGGTGCGGGTCGACCGATCCCGGCCGCCTTGGCCGCACCGTCGTCGAGCAGGGGTGCCACGTCGGCGCCGCCTTCGATGGCGACGGCGACCGCGTGGTGCTGGTCGACCACCGGGGCGGGGTGGTGTCCGGCGACGCCATGCTGCTGATTGCCGCCCGCTGGCTCGCGGCCCGGGGCCGCCTTCCCGATCGGGGGGTCGCGGCCACCGTCATGAGCAACGTCGCGCTCGAGCAGGCCCTCGCCGCCGACGGCATCGCGTTGCACCGCTGCGCGGTCGGCGACCGGGCGGTTCGGGCCGAGATGCGGCGGCGGGGGCTCGCCCTGGGGGGAGAGCAGTCGGGCCACGTCATCTTCGCCGACCATCTGCCCACCGGAGACGGCGTCGCCACGACGCTGATGATCCTGCGGGCGGTGTTCGACGCGGGGCGGGCGCTGGCCGAGCTGGCCGCCGATCTGGTGCCCAGGCCCCAGGTGCTGGTGAACGTCGGGGTGCGCCGCCGCGCGCGGTTGGAGGAGGTGCCGGGCGTGTCGCGGCTCATCGAGGCGGCCACCCGGCAGCTCGCCGGCGCCGGCCGGGTGCTCGTGCGCTACTCGGGCACCGAGCCCTTGCTCCGCATCATGGTCGAGGGACCCGACGAGGCGCAGATTCGCGGCCTCGCCGAGCGGATTGCGGACCGGGTGCGGGCAGAGATCGGCGTCGAGCCCGAGGCGCGCCGGTGACCGGGGGGCGTCAGCGCCGTCTGTGACGGCAAGCGCGGTCCGGGACGGCGGCGCCGTCTGTGGACGGCGCACCGGCGCATTGCTATGATCGGTCGACCGCGGTCGTTGGCCCCGACAGTCCGATGAATCGAACCGAGTTGCTCCCTCTCGTCGTGTCGCTCGCGCTGGCCGCGGGACTCATGGGCTGGATCGTCTGGAGCCAGCGCTCCCCGGAACCGGCTGCCGCGGTCGTCCAGACCGCCCCGGTCCCCGCCCCTGCCCCGGCTCCGGCAGAGGCCCCGTCGAACCCGGACACCCCCGAGCCGCTGCCGATCGACGAGGATCGCGCCGCCGCCCTGCGGGCGGCCGCCGCGGAGGCGACCGAGGACGTGCAGAGCCGCGTCGACCTGGGCAACCTCTATCATGAGGCGCGGCGTTTCGACGACGCGATTCCGTGGTTCGAAGCGGCGCTGGCCCTGAACGCGGACCTCGTCGAGGTGAGCACCGATCTCGGCGTGGCGTACTACTACGCGGGCTCGGTCGATCGCTCGCTGGCCCAGTTCGACCGTTCGCTGGAGATCGATCCGGCCCATGCCGGGACCTTGCTGAACATCGGTATCGTGCGGGCCTTCGGCCGGCAGGATCTGCCCGGGGCGATCGAGGTCTGGGAAGAGCTGCAGCGTCTCGCACCCGACAGTCTCGAAGCGTTTGCGGCGGCCGATGCCGTCGAACGTCTGCAAGCGGTGCACCCGTGAGACGGCGTCGTCCGTTGGAGCCGTAGGGCGACGATTTCCGGGGGAGGCGTCCGAGCCGTGGAACGGCGCGGATGCCTGGAGGATTGGTTGGGCGGCAAGCGGAGCCGCAAGGCGACGATTGCCGGGCTTGGTGACGATATGGCGCTTGGCTGGCTCATCCGCTTCCTGGTCGCGGTGGTCGCAGTGCGGCTGGCCTGGAAGTTCTTCAGCGGCATGCTGGAGGGCGCCACCCAGCCCCGGCAGGTCCCGCCGAAGAAGGGTGTGATGCTGGTGCGCGACCCCGTCTGCGGGACCTATGTCGATCGCACCAGCGCCCTCAGCGTGCGCGGCAGCGGCAAGGTGCACTACTTCTGCTCGGAGGACTGCCGCACCGCGTACCGGCAGGGCCGGCGCGGCTCCGCGGCCCGCGCGTGACGCCGGCAGGTTGCGGGGCATGATGCGGAACGACGAGCGGGTGTGCGCCGACATCGTCGAGATCGGCCGGCGGCTGCACGATCGCGGGTTCGTGGCGTCGAACGACGGCAACATCAGCGTCCGGGTCGGCGACGACCGGCTGGTGACCACCCCGACGGGGGTGTCCAAGGGGTTCATGACCCCGGACATGATGGTGACCACGGATCTGTTCGGCCGAAAGCTCGCCGGTGACCGAGAGGCGTCGTCCGAGCTGCTGATGCATCTGGCCGTCTACGAGCATCGGCCCGAGATCAACGCCGTCGTGCATGCGCATCCCCCCACTGCGACCGGCTTCGCGGTGGCCGGCATTCCCCTCGACCGCGCGGTCCTCGCCGAGGTCGTCACCACCCTGGGCGGTATCCCCATCGCCGACTACGGCACTCCCTCGACCAGCGAGCTGGCCGACGCGGTGCGGCAGTACATCCGCGCCCACGACGGGCTGCTGCTGGCGAACCACGGCGCGCTGACCATCGCCCACGAGCTGTTCGCCGCGTACTACAAGATGGAGACGGTGGAGCACTTCGCCCGCATCAGCCTCGTGGCGCGGCAGCTGGGCCGCGAGCATCTGCTGTCGCGGGAAGAGGTGAACCGCCTGCAGGGGCTGCGGGACCGCTACGGCATCACCGCACCCGCGCCGCTCTGTGCGCCGGACAACGGCGGGGACGAGGACTGTCAGGTGCTGGAAGCGCCGTCGCGACCCGGCGAGCGGCTCGTCGACCCCGACGCCCCGGTGCCGGCGTCCCCTGGTGCGCCGCGGCCCGGCGCCGGCCGGTTGCCTGGTGGCGACGAGGAAGTTCGACTAACATACCGCGAGTTGACGGCGCTGATTGCGGACGCCGTCACGCAATTGCGTTAGGCTTCCAGAGCCTGCGGGAGGCGTGTGATGGGAGAGGCGCTGGGCATGGTGGAAACGAAGGGGTTCGTCGCGATGATCGAAGCGTCGGACGCCATGGTCAAGGCCGCCAACGTCACCCTGGTCGGCTGGGAGAAGATCGGCGCCGGCTTCGTGACCACCCTCGTCCGCGGCGACGTGGCGGCGGTGAAAGCGGCGACCGACGCCGGGGCGGCGGCGGCCCGCCGTGTCGGCGAGCTCGTTTCGGTGCACGTCATCCCGCGGCCCCACGCCGATCTCGAAGACGTCCTGCCGATCGGCAAGACCACCGGATCTTAGCGGTCCGACACCATGATTCTCGGGAAAGTGGTGGGGACCGTCGTCGCGACCCGCAAGGACGAGCGTCTGGTCGGCAGCAAGCTGCTGGTCGTGCAGCCGGTGCGGCCGGACGGGTCGCAGCGCGGCGCCCCCCTCGTGGCCGTCGACACCGTGGACGCGGGCGTCGGCGAGCAGGTGCTGGTGGTGAGCGGCAGCTCGGCCCGGATGGCGGCCGGGCTCGCCGATCGTCCGGTCGATGCGGCCATCGTGGGGATCGTCGATACCGTCGATGTCGAATGACGCACGGACCTGAGGGGCGACGAGGATCGAACTGTGCTGTCACCGCCCCGTCAACCACGGCTACGTCTGCTGCGGCCGGTCGGCGACGACGAGCGCGGACCGTCCCTGCTCGTCAACGAGAGTCTCGGCTTCGGGCCCTTTCGAGGGATGAAGCCGGAGCGTGCGAGGCTGACGTTGATCGTGGAAAACGATTGACCATACGCGCCGGAGTCGAAAAGCGATGCAGCTCGCACGGGTCATCGGCAACGTGGTCGCCACCCGGAAGGACACCGGGCTGGCCGCGGTGACGCTGCTGGTGTTGCAGCCGTTGTCCCCGGCCCGTGAGCCGGTGGGGACGCCGCTGGTGGCCGTCGATTCGGTCGGCGCGGGGGTGACCGAGGAGGTTTTCTTCGTGCGCGGCCGGGAAGCGTCCCTGCCGTTCCTGCCGCGGCGGGTGCCCGCCGATGCCTGCGTCATCGGCATCTGCGACCACTGGAGCGCCGCCGGCGCGGATCGGTCGCCCGGCGCGGCGCCGACGCCGGGAACGCCCCGGCAGGAGTAGATGGTGCGGCTCGCACGCGTGGTCGGGTCCGTCGTCGCGACCCGCAAACAGCCCTCCCTGACCGGCGCCAAGCTGCTGCTCGCCCAGCCGCTCGGCGCCGACGGCGATCCCGCCGGAGACGCCTGCCTGGCAATCGATGCGGTGGGCGCGGGTCCCGGCGAGACCGTGCTGCTGGTGCTGGAGGGGCGCGCGGCCGGCGCCGCGCTGGGCCGGCGCGACGCTCCGGTCGACGCCGCCATCGTCGGAATCGTCGACCCGCGCGACCCCGCCGCGTCCTGATCGCACCCGCTTCCGGAGGACGGCCCTCGCTGTCGACGCTCGATGGACCAGACCACGCCCGGCGTTCTCGTGACGCGCCGCATGCCCTCTTCCGTGCTCGCCCCGCTCGAGGCGGCGTGCGCCGTCGACCGGCACGACTCTACCGATCCGATGCCGCACGCCGCGATGTGCGAACGTCTCGCCGGCAAGCAGGGGCTTGTCTGCATGTTCGACGACCGTATCGACGAGGCGGTCCTCGCAGCCGGCGATCGGCTGCAGGTGGTGGCCACCGTCGCCGTCGGGTTCGACAACATCGATGTCGAGGCGGCGGCGGCGCGCGGCATCGTGGTCACCAACACCCCGGACCTCGTCACCGGGGCGACGGCGGAAATGACGTGGGCGTTGATTCTCTCGGTGACCCGCCGCCTCGGCGAGGGCGACCGCAAGATTCGCAGCGGCGAGTGGCAGGGATGGACGTTCGACTTCCTGCTGGGGTCCGAGCTGCTCGGCAAGCAGCTCGGCATCGTGGGGGCGGGACGCATCGGCCGCGCGGTGGCGTCCATCGCGCCCGCGTTCGGCATGCGGGCGGTTTTCGCGGGGCGCTCCGGCGGTACGGTGGCGCCGACCCGCGCCGATCAGCCGGTGCTGTCGCTCGACGAGCTGCTGTTGACGTCCGACGTCGTATCCCTGCACGTGCCCCTGTCGGCGGGCACGCGGCATCTCGTCAACCGGCGGACGCTGGTGCGCATGAAGCGCTCGGCGGTGCTCGTGAACACCTCGCGGGGCGGCGTCGTCGACGACGAGGCGCTGGCCTGGGCCCTCGACGAACGGCTCATCGCGGGGGCCGGCCTCGACGTCTTCGAGGGCGAGCCCCGGGTGCATCCGGGGCTGGTGGGGCGGGACAACGTCTGCCTGACCCCCCACCTCGGCAGCGCCACCCGGGAAACGCGCACCGCGATGGCCGAGCTCGCGGTGCGCAACGTCGTCGAGGTGCTGGGAGGCCGGCCGGCCGTGACCCCCGTCGGCCGGTCCTAGCAGCCCGTGACGGAACCCCGCGTTGCACCGAGAGCGGCGAGGCGCCCGCGGGCTGAAAGACGCCCGTGAGCCTGACAAGGCGCGACGAGGGAGAATATTGCGCATATTCGACCGAGGAGCAACGCAGTCAGGCGGGATGCATCGCCGCTCGAATGCAGCGGGGATTTTCGCCACGGGCTGCTGGATACCCCATGCTGACCGTCAACGAGATCTTCTACTCGATTCAGGGCGAGTCCGACCACGCCGGCCGGCCGTGCGTCTTCGTGCGCCTGACCGCGTGCGACCTGCGCTGCGTCTGGTGCGACACGCCCTACGCGTTCCACGAAGGCCGCGGCGCCGCGGTCGACGAGGTCGTGGCCGAGGTCGAGCGCTACGGCTGTCCGCTCGTCGAGATTACCGGGGGCGAGCCCCTGTTGCAGCCCGACGTCTATCCCCTGATGGACCGCCTGCTCGCCGCCGGCGCGACCGTGCTGCTGGAGACCGGCGGGCACGTGAGCCTCGAACGGGTGCCGGCGGACGTCGTCAAGGTCATGGACGTCAAGTGCCCCGGCAGCGGCGAATCGGACCGCAACGCCTGGGACAATCTCGGTCGGCTGGCCGACCACGACCAGGTGAAGTTCGTCATCGCCGACCGCGCCGACTACGAGTACGCCCGCGACGTCGTGCGCCGCCACACGCTCGACGCCCGAGCCGCGGCGGTCCTGTTCTCGCCGGTCCACGACGTCCTGCCGCCCGAGCGGCTCGCCGAATGGGTGCTCGCCGACCGCTTGCCGGTGCGCCTGCAGGTGCAGCTGCACAAGTATCTGTGGGGCGCAGAGACGCGCGGCGTGTAGCCCGATGACTCTTGTCAGTCGCACGAGTATCCGTGAGGCGCGGAAACGCGTGGGGTGCAGCCCGATGACTCTTTGGCAGTGTTGCACGAGCATCCGTGGGGCGCGGAGACGCGCGGGGTACACCCCGATGACCTTGGCGGGCGTCGCGACCGCCCTGTCGGCGATCGGCGTGAAAGGCCCGCGGTCACGTCATGGCTGATTCACCGCAAAATCGCGCGGTCGTGCTGCTCAGCGGCGGCCTCGACTCGTACACCGCAGCCGCCATCGCCAAGGCCGACGGTTTCGCGCTGTTCGCGCTGACCGTCCGCTACGGGCAGATCCACGTTCGCGAGATCGAGGCGGCCCGCCGGGTCGCGAGCGCCCTCGGCGTTGCGCGCCACCGGGAGCTCGACATCGACCTCGCCGCCTTCGGCGGCTCGGCGCTGACCGGCGACGGCGCCGTCGAGCAGGACCGGCCGCCGGAGCGTCCCGGCATTCCCTCGACCTACGTGCCGGCGCGCAACACCGTGCTGCTGTCCCTGGCCCTCGGCTGGGCCGAGGTGCTCGGCGCCCGCGACCTCGTCATCGGAGTCAACGCCCTCGACTACTCCGGCTATCCCGACTGCCGCCCCGAGTATCTCGACGCGTTCGAGCGGCTGGCCCGGTTGGCGACGAAGGCCGGCATCGAAGGCGCGCGCTTCCGCGTGCACGCGCCGCTCGTCGATTGGACCAAGGCGCGGATCATCGCGGCGGGGGCGGCGCTCGGGCTCGACTACGGCCTCACCCACAGCTGTTACGTCCCCACGCCGGACGGCCGCCCCTGCGGCCGCTGCGACAGCTGTCAACTGCGCGCCCGCGGCTTCGCCGAGGCCGGTCTGACGGATCCCGTGTCGCTTGGGTAGAGCGTCCGGCCGGTCCGGGCGTGCGCACGTCCGGCCGGCCGGCAGGCGGGTTCGCGAAGCGGGGACTTCAGGCTTCGAGGACGGCGTTCATCGAGATGGTGGCGTTCATCAGCTTCGAGATGGGGCAGCCGGTCTTCGCGTTGTTCGCCGCGGTGTCGAACGCCGACTGGCTCGCGCCCGGGACCCCCGCCGTCACCTCGAGGTGAATCGTCGTCACCGTCGGGCCGCTGTCGAGCATCTCCAGGGTTACGGTCGCCGTGGTAGTGACGTGGTCCGGGGTCAACCCCGCTTCGCCGAGCTGGGCCGAGAGCGCCATCGAGAAGCAGCCGGCGTGCGCGGCCGCGATGAGCTCCTCCGGATTCGTTCCGGTGCTCCCCTCGAACCGCGTGGCGAACGTGTACGCCGTATCCGACAGCTCGCCGCTGCCGCTCGAGATCGCGCCGCTGCCGCCCTTCAGATTGCCCTTCCAGACGGCCGATGCCTTGCTTTCCATGTGTCCTCCAGAGATTCCGGCGCTGCGCCCCGCGGGGTCTCCGCGCCGGACGGGTATCCATCGTTCGTACGCCTCGGCATGCAGGCGCCGGGGCGCACAGACTCTAGATCGTTCGGTCGCAAAGCGCAACCGGCCCTTCGACTCGAACCCGCCTCGAAGTTCGGTCGTGGTGTCTTCCACGACGCCCTGAACTGCCGCCGGAAATCACCATCTTCCGGCAGTGTAGGATGGCCCCAGCCATGCTGCTCCGCAATGCCGTGCTCGACCGGATCGGAAGCGGTGAGATCTCCCTGGTCTTTCGCCGCTGGCGGAAGCCCACGGTCCGGACGGGGGGCACGTTGCGGACCGCCATCGGGGTCCTGAACATTCTGGATGTTCGCGAAGTCCGGGCGGCGGACATTGCGCGGCGAGACCTGCTCGCGGCCGGGTACGCGACCACCGCCGAGCTGCTGGCCGCCCTGGGTACGCGCAGCGGGCAGATTTTCCGCATTGCGGTCGAGTACGCCGGATCGGATCCCCGGATTACCCTGCGCCAGCAATGCGACCTGTCGGCCGATCAGCTCGAGTCGATCGTCGCACGGCTCGGGCGACTGGATACCCGATCGTCAATCGGCCCCTGGACCGAGCGGGTCCTCGCAGGAATCGAACGACATCCCAACGTCCTGGCCCGGACCCTGGCCGAGCGGCTGGAATGCGAGAGCGGGTGGTTGAAGCCGCAAGTCCGGAAACTGAAGAACCTCGGTCTGACCGTCAGCCATCATCCGGGATACACGCTGTCTCCGCGCGGCCGCGTCGTGCTGGAACACCTGCGTGCGATCGAGGAGTAGCGGCCGCTATCTCAGCAGGACCGGCAACCTGACGATGCGGTCATCGTCGACGGTGACGACGAGCGCGTGCACGCCAGCCTCCCAACTCCCGTCTGGCGAGACGAAGAACACGTCGCCGCGAACGCCGCCGTCCGCTTCAATCCGGAGGATGCGGTCCGGAATCCTGTCCGACCCGTCTACCCCGAACTCGAACCGGTAGGAGCCCCTGTGGATTCTGCCTCGGGGAAAGGCGAACCTCAACGTCTCGGGCCAGTTGGCCCGCTCGTTCAGAAGCCGGCGCACCCCCTCCATATCGAGGCGGCGCTCGCGCTGCGTCGCCGGCGGCGCCTCGATCCCGTCCGGCCGGACCAGCACGATGTTCTCCCGCGGGATCGTCAGTGTCTCGGACGCGGCGAGGTTGAGGCTGACGACCAGCCACGGCGAGTCGTGACGGCTCTGCGAATAGCGGTACGCCGCGCTTGCCAGCAGGACGCCATCGTCGTACACCGCGAGGTGGGGCTCTCCGAAGCGGGCGTCGGGGAAGCGGACGTTGGGGAAGTCGTCCAGGGTGAGACGGAAGGGCTGCGCCAGGGCCGGCGCGGCACACGCCAGCACCACCACGGTGGCGAGGAGGACTCTCCCGACCAGGTCCGTGGCGGGCATGTTCTGCATGGGAACGCTCCCTACGTTACCACGTGTGAACCCCGAAGCGGGCCTCGGGGAAATCACCGGCCGGCTTCGGTCGGCAGTCCTTCGACGCCGGGCTCGAGCAGGGCCCCCAGGGTGTTCTGGAACATCGCGAGCTGCGTGTAGTTGCCGACGATCAGCACGACCTCCCGCAGCTGTTCCTCGGTGTAGCGCTCGGCGAGTGCGTTCCAGGTGGGGCGGGAGATGAACCGGCTGGTGTGCAGCTCGTCCGCCGCCCGCAACAGCGCCCCGTCGAAGCCGTCCCAGCCCGGGGCGTCCGGGCCCGCGGTGACGCGTTGGACCTGCTCCTCCGTCAGCCCCGCGCCCTGCCCGATGAGGTTGTGCCGGCCCCAGATGTAGTCGCCGCGGGACAGCCACGCGGTGCGCAGGATCAGCAGCTCCTTGTCGCGGAGGGGAATGTTGTAGTTGCCGACGAAGTGGATCGTGTAGGCCCAGTAGTTGCGGCAGGTGTCGGTGTCCTCGGGGCACAGCTGCCGCAAGGGGCTCGCCCCCTGGGGATCGTCGGGCAGCGCGATCCGCGGGCCGTCGAGACGGTCGTGCGGCGCCACCCGGGTCACGGGGTGTTCCTGCGCCGCGGCGATGGTCGCCGTGGCCGCCGACAGGCCGCAGACGAGAGTGACGCTGGTCACGAAGCTGGTCCACCGCATCGGGCACCTCCTGGTTCTGACGCGCCAGGTTCCTGGCGCGGCCTCCACGCCTGACGGTCGCGGCATCTCGCCGCACAGGCTCGCCCGGACAGCTTCGCCTTGTGGCTCCGCTGTCCGCCCGACCCATCCTACAGCAGTCCACCCCGTTCCGCCGCGCGGACTGCCTCGATGCCGCGGTCCGGGGCGATCGCGCCGCGCGCCAGCGTTGCCGTCCCGGCCTGCCCCGCGGGCCGGGACGGCGCGGGGCTCGACGCGGCCGCGCCCGTTCGTGCGGCCGCCGGCTTGCCGGTCGCTGGACCGTCCCGCCGCGACCCCGTATGATGGCCGGCAACGCGACCTTGCGGTCGCGCAGGCTCCTGGCGCGACCCTATGGTTGCGTTGGAAGTTTCGCTGGCGCGAGACTTCTACGTCGCAGGCTCCTGGCGGACGGCGGTGACGCCGGCGTTTGCGCAGCACGCGCAGGGATTCCCGCCGTTGCCGGCCCGCCGGCGGCAGCGGGTCGATGGGAGGTTGACCATGAAGAAGACGGCTGGACTGCTCGCGCTTCTCCTGGGGCTGGGGTCGAACCCGGGCCTCGCCCAGACGGCGGAAGAGCTGCTCAACGACGCGCAGACCCCCGAGGACGTGCTCGTCCACAGCATGGGGTACGACCGCAAGAGCTACAGTCCCCTCGAACAGATCGACAAGTCCAACATCCACCGGCTCGTGCCCATCTGGAGCACCAGCCTGATGAACCAGTCGGGCGAGCTGGCCGCGCCGGCCATCTACGACGGGGTCCTGTACGCCATCAACGGCAGCTGGACCTTCGCCATCGACCTGGAGACGGGCCGGCAGATCTGGCGCACGCCGGTCGTCCTCGAAGAGGGATCGCGGCGGCGCAGCAGCTTCAACCGGGGCGGCCCGGTGATCTACGAGGGCCGGCTCTTCCGGGTGACCGTCGACAACCACGTGCTCGCCCTCGACATGGAGACCGGCGAAGAGCTGTGGAACCAGAAGTTCGCGGACGGAGCGGAGGGCTACTACGCGACGGGCGCCCCCATCGTGGCCAACGGGGTCCTGATCTCGGGGATGTCCGGCGGCGAGTCCACCACCCGCGGCTTCCTCGACGGCTGGGACCCGGCCACCGGCGAGAAGCTCTGGCGCCGCTACACGATCCCCGGCCCCGGCGAGCCGGGCCACGAGACCTGGCCCGCCGGCACCGACGCCTGGATGTACGGCGGGGCCCCGACGTGGCGCTCGGGCTCGTACGATCCCGAGCTCGACCTCGTCTACTGGGGGACCGGCAACGCCGAGCCCTACGATCCGGCCCCGCGCGGCGCCCTCGACAGCCTGTATGCGTCGACCGTGCTCGCGATCCGCCCGAAGACGGGGGAGATCGCCTGCCACTACCAGTACACGCCCAACGACGTCTACGACGTGGACGGCATCGACGAGAACGTGCTCGCCGAGCTGGAGGTCGACGGCGAGATGCGCAAGGTGATGATCCAGGCCAACAAGAACGGCTTCCTGTACACGCTCGACCGCACCGACTGCTCGCTGATCGCCGCGCACCCCTACGTCTACGTCAACTGGGCCACGCACATCGACCTGGAGACCGGCCGGCCCGTGCTGACCGAAATCTACCGGAACTTCCTCTCCGGCGAGCAGGTCTACATCTGGCCGTCGCGCGGCTCGAACGCGGTGCCGGTCGCCTTCAACCCGGACACCGGGCTCATCTACTCGACCACGTGGCACGTGCCGCGCATCCAGCGGCTCCTCCCCGAGCCGCAGGAGCGGGTCATCGGGGCCAGCTCCACCGGGGTCAGCAACCGCTTCCCGGAGGTCGAGCCGGGGGATCTGCTCGGCCACATCGTGGCCATCAATCCCCTGACCGGCGAGAAGAAGTGGGAGATCCCGATGCACGATTTCCCCAGCTCGGCCGGCATGCTGGCCACCGGCGGCGGGCTGCTGTTCACCGGCAAGATCACCGGCGAGTTCATCGCCCTCGACGAAGAGACCGGCGAGACGCTCTGGGAGTTCCAGACCGGATCGAGCGTCAACGCGACCGCCATCACCTATACTCTCAACGGGCGGCAGCAGGTGACCGTCGCGTCGGGGCTCGGGGGCGGGCTCGCCAACCGCTACGCGCGCGGTCTGGTGCCGGCCGGCGGCTCGATCTGGACGTTTGCCCTGATGCCCGAACCGGAGTCGGCGCCGTAGCGCGGCGGCGCGACCTTGCGGTCGCGTTGGAAGTTTCGCTGGCGCGAAACTTCTACGTCGCAGGCTCCTGGCGCGACCTTGCGGTCGCGTTGGAAGTTTCGCTGGCGCGAAACTTCTACGTCGCAGGCTCCTGGCGCGACCTTGCGGTCGCGTTGGGAGTTTCGCTGGCGCGAAACTTCTACGTCGCAGGCTCCTGGCGCGACCTTGCGGTCGCGTTGGGAGTTTCGCTGGCGCGAAACTTCTACGTCGCAGGCTCCTGGCGCGCCGGCGATTCGGCGTCGCCGCGAAGGGGGGCAAGGGCCTCGATGGCGTCCTCCCAGCCTCGGGTGTTCAGCCGGGCCGCCCCGGGCTCGTCGTCGCTCACCGCGAACACGTCGTCGCCGGTGCGGCCGACGACCACCCGTTCCTCGTCGTCGTCGAAGGCGACGGTGATGGTGGAGATCGGCGCGTCGAGGCCGGTGCCGTCGCGGGACGACTCGAACGACTCGGCGCGCAGGTTGGACAGCTTGGCCAGCAGGTCGTCCATGGCGCTGCGCTCGACGTCGCCGGCGTCCGGCCCGGTTCGGCGCCAGGTGTCGCTCTCTCCCTCCCCGGCCGCCTCCTCGAGGGCAAAGGTCCAGGGCCCGCCGTCGTACTCGATATCGAGTGCGGTGGCGTTGAACGGACGGAACGCGAACAGGTTCTTCCGCCGGTACTCGTCCACGCCCTGTTCGAGCTCGGCGGCCAGCGATTCGTCGACGGTGAAAACCAGATCGCGAGCCGCGTCCCGGGCGTATACGGTGCCCGCCGGCGCCGTGCCGCCGAGCAGAAGGGTCGCGGCCGAGCTGCCCAGCCCCACCGTCACCGTCAGCCGCGGGGTGTCGAGCCCGTAGGGCTCCAGCGCGTCCGCCGCCCCCGCCTCCTGCTCGATGGCCGACATCTGGCCGGTGCCGAGACGGCCGACGAGACCGTCGGTCACCCCGGGGTCGGCCCGGGCTTCGATGGGGCTGACCAGCGCCCACTCCCCGTCGGTCTTCCGGAGCCGGATGGCGAGGTCGCCGCCGGCGATCTCGATCGAGTCCACCTGGTCGCGGATGATGTCGAGGATGGACTTGTCGCGGAGGTCGAACGTGGTCTGGTCGAACGTCGTGTCCATGAAACCCGAGATGAGGAAGACGCGGTTCGAGTCGGCGACGGTCGCATAGAGGTCGTTGCCGGCCGGGCTGCGCCCGCCGATCAGCAGCCGGGCATCCACGCCGTTCGCGGTCGTGAAGCCGACCTCGATGTCCGGCGCGGTCAAACCGAACGGCTCCAGGTCCGGGGCGTCCTCGGGTTCGGCGACGACCCGCTGCATCTCAAGGTTGGCGAGGCTCGACGACAGCGAGACGACCTTGGTGACGTCGACGTTGGCGCGGAACGGTGCGGTGACCTGCCACCGGGCGCCGTCCTTCTCGATGACGGTGCGGTCGCCGTTGCTGGCGGTCACCGACAGCGAATCGATGTCGTCCGACTCGACGTCGAACACGGTCTCCAGCGCCTCCGGCGTCCCCGCCGTCGGCCGCTCCGACTCGACGAAGTAGATGTAGGCGCCCAGGCCGAGGGCCACGACCAGCAGAACCAGCGTCGAACGCACTCCCCGCATGTCCTTGCCTTCCGCGATGCTCAGCGTCTGCTCAACCAGGTGTAGACCCCGACGCCCAGGATGGCGGCGGGCAGCAACAGCACCGAGAGCCAGAAGATGCGCCGCTGCGCGCCGGCGGTGAGGGTCAGCCGGCGGTCCTCCGGTTCGCGGGCGCGAATCGAGATGAGGTTCTCCTGCTGGGCCAGCCAGTTGACGGTGTTCAGGAACATGTCGCGGTTGCCCTGAATGCCGACGACGGCGTTGCTGGCGAAGTCGGAATCGCCGATTACCGCGAGACGGGTCTCGGGCGGCGCCGGGTCGTCCCCGCCGTCGGCCTCCGGCTCGCCGTCCGCCGCGTCCGCGGGCGAGCTCTCGGCCGCACCGTCGTCCCCGGCCGCGCCGTCGGCGGAATCCGCGGGGGCCGGGGCGGGGGCGGAGACGGCCACGCCGATCGTCACCGGGCCGGGACGGTCGCCGCTTTCCTCGTCGAGCTCGACCTGTCCGGTGACGAGGCTGTCGATGTCCGCTTCCTGCCAGCTCTGCGGGCCGGTTTCGATGAACGACTGCGCGATCCGGCCGTCCGGGCTGCCCGAGGCCGGCGAGACCGAGCGGGCGAGGGGATAGGCGGTCAGCAGGTTGAACCGTTCGGTGATCGGGTGAAACGGGTAGTTCGCGGCCACCGGGACCGAGGCGTCGGCCCCGAAGAGCTGGCCCATGCCGCTTGCGTCGACCACGACGTCGGCGCCCACCTCGATGCCCCACTCGCGCACGAGGCCGAGCAGACCTTCCGGCGCCGGTTCGTCCGCGGTGACGGGCGGGTCGAGCAGCAGCAGCAGCTTGCCGCCGCCGTCCAGCCAGGCGCCGAGGGCGTCGATCTCCCCCGGCAGCAGATCCGTTTCCGGTCCGGCCGCGACGACGACCGTAGCGTCGCCGGGTATCGCGCCCTGCTGCGCGAGGACCAGCGACTCGACCTCGAAGTTGTCGAGCTCGAGGGCGGCCGAGACGGTGCTGTAGCCGTCCTGGTCGGAATCGGCGTGGGTCTTCTCGCCGTGGCCCTGCAGAAAGTAGACGGTCTGCTGCGCGCCTTCCACGACCTTGATCAGGGCGTTCGTCAGGTCCTGCTCCGCATCGGATTCGACCCGTTCGACCCGGTCTTCGTACTCGAAGACGATGGTGCCGTAGGTCTGCACCTCGTACTGACGCGCCAGCATCGGCTGCCGGTCCGCGTCGATGTAGTCGATGGTGACGCGGCTCGACCGGTAGGCGTACTCTTCCAGCCGGTCCCGGTACCGGGGGAAGTCGGGCTCCCGGGCGAACACCCGTATCCGGACTGGCGCGGCGAGGGTGTCGATCACCTGCCGGGTCTGGTCGGACAGGGAGTACTGCCCGCCCGCGGTCAGGTCCCAGCGCCGGTTCTGCCGGGCGAGGACGTAGTTCAGGGCGACCACGATGGCCACCACGAGGACGACGCTGGTGCCGGCGAGGGCGCCGTAGCGGGTCTGGCGCCGCCCGAACGAACGGCCGACCTCGCGCCAGTGCCCGGCGCCGTACAGGACGATGCACGCCAGACCGGCGAGGGCCAGCGTGCGGCGCAGCGACTCCTGTTCCGGACTGACCAGCCACGCCAGCACCGCCGCAAAGACGAAGATCGAGCCGATCCAGCCGAGGAAACCGAAGATTCTGTTCAGCATCGGGCGTGGGGGCAGTCGGGCCTCAGCCGTTCCAGCGTTCCATGTCCATCGACTTCGCGGTGAGGAACAGGCCGAGTCCGATGAAGCTGAGATAGTACGTCACGTGTTTCGTGTCGATGACGCCTTTCGAGAAGTCGTCGAAGTGCTCGAGTATCGAGAGATACGCCAGCACCGTCTGGGCCGTCGTGCCCGAGGCGTCGCCGATCCAGTTGATGATCCAGAACAGCAGCAGCACCGCGAACGTCGCGACCCCCGCCACTATCTGGTTCTTCGTCGTGCTGGAGATGGCTATGCCCACCGAGATGAACGCGCCGCCCATCAGGAGCAGGCCGAGGTAGCCGCTGAAGATCGGCCCCCACTCCGGGTCTCCGTACCAGAACAGGAGCCCGACGTGCAGCAGCGTGAGGACCAGCATCAGGCAGTACAGCGCCAGGGCCCCGAGGAACTTGCCCAGAATGATCTCGAGGTCGCTCAACGGCGACGTCAGCAGCAGCTCCATGGTGCCCGAACGCTTCTCCTCGGCGAAGGACCGCATGGTCAGCATGGGGAGCAGGAAGAGCAGGATGACCGCGGTGTTGCCGAACAGCGGCCGAATCATGAACTCGTTGATGTTGATGACCTGCGGTCCCATGCCGAACTGGCCCATGCTCAGCTGGACCATCACGTTGACGCTCGCCACGTAGAACCAGCCGAACAGGAGGGCGAAGAACACGAGCAGCACGTAGGCGATCGGCGAGACGAAGTACGCACGCAGCTCTTTCTGGGCCAAGGCCAGGATGTTACCCATTCGTGTGCTCCTCCGCCTCGATCGTATCCGCACCCTCGGGGGCGCCGCCGCCGGGCTCGCCGGCCGGGTCGTCGCCGGGGGCGGGCCCGTCCGGTTCGCCGGCCGCCTCCTCCGTCGTCAACTGCAGGAAGATGTCTTCCAGGCTCATCTGCTGCGCCCGCAGCTCGAGCAGGCCCCACCCGTTCGTCACCACGGTGCGCGACACCTCGCGCCGGACGTCTTGCCCGGGGGCGATCTCGATCCGGAATCCCGAGACGCCGTCCCGCTGGTCGGCCGGAGACACGCCGGCGACGCCGGGGACCTCACGAAGGGTCGCCGCCGGGTCGCCGCCGCCGCTGTCCACCTGCAGATACAGGCTCTGCGAGCCCTGGAGCCGCGCCGTCAGATTGTCCGGGCTGTCGACCGCGACCACCTTGCCACGGTTGATGATGACGACCCGCTGGCACGTCTGCGAGACCTCGGGCAGGATGTGGGTGCTCAGGATGATGGTATGGTCGCCGGCGAGCTCGGTGATCAGCCGCCGCGTCTCGATGATCTGCCTCGGGTCGAGCCCGGCTGTCGGCTCGTCGAGAATCAGGACTTCCGGGTTGTGGAGCAGGGCCTGGGCAAGGCCGACCCGCTGCCGGTACCCCTTCGACAGGTTGCCGCAGTAGCGCTCGCCCATGTCCGTGATGCTGGTCCGCAGCATGGCCGCGCCGACCTGCGCGGCCCGGTCGCCGGCCGCGATTCCGTTGATGCGGGCCACGAAGTGCAGATACTCCCCGACCGTCATCTCGGGGTACAGGGGCGGCGTTTCGGGCAGATATCCGGTCCGGCGCTTGGCCTCGATGGGCTGGTCGAAGACGTCGAATCCGCCGACCCGGGCCCGGCCCTCCGTGGCCGGCAGAAAACCGGTCAGGATGCGCATCGTCGTGGTCTTGCCGGCGCCGTTCGGGCCGAGGAAGCCCAGGATCTCCCCGGGCTCGACTTCGAAGCTCAGGTCGTCCACGGCCGTGAACGAGCCATACCGCTTGGTCACATGCTGCACTTCGACCACGATACGTTCTCCCGGAACCGATCAGGCGCCGCTTCGGTCCGCACCACGCCTGCACACCGGCCAGACGCGCCGAATGGTAGTGAATTAGACGCAGAGCCTGGAGAAAAAGACGTCCGGTCCGCCCAGGATGCGAATCCTATTGTACGGGTTCGTCCCGCCCGCTCGCAACCGGGCCCCGTTCCCTGCGCCGCGGTCAGGGTGCGTCCCGGCCGGTCGTCGAGGCATTCTCCTGATGCTGGTCGACGTAGTCGTCGATGGCGGTCTGGTCGGCGGGGTCGACGCGCTCGAACTGCAGGCCCATGCCGACGCGCGGATCGCTCCAGGCCACCCGGCACAGGGCCTCGATGTCGAGGGCCGACCCCGGCAGCCGGAACCGCGTGTGGACCTTGCCGGGGGGCCGCAACGGGTTCATCGTCCGCACCGCGAGTCCCCCGGTGCCGAGGTTCAGGGTCACCGCGGTGGCGATGGTCTGGTCGACCCGGTACGAGACCGGAATGGCGAGGACGATTCGCGGGCTGCTCCGGCGGTTGAAGTTGTCGGGAAACAGGTGGGGCGTCAGCGAAGGCAGCACCTCCTGCGCGTCGCAATGCTCATTCACGTAACCCGCGACGCCGAGTGGCGCCAGGGCGCGAACCTCGGCCGCGCTCCGGACGGATCCGCTGAAGACGACGACCGGAAGCCCGCCCGCGCACGCTCGCACTCGGTGCAAAAGGGAGGCGCTGTCGTCGCCGGCCAGTCGGAGATCGAGCAGCAGCAGGTCTATCGGGTTGCCCTCGTCGCGGAGCTGTTGCAGCAGCGCCGGCGCGCCGTTCGCCCCGAGCGTGCGATGACCGGCATCGCGCAGGGGGGCGGAGAACCGATCCCGGACCCCACCGTCGCCGGTGGCCAGAAGCACGGTGCGCGAACCGGTCGCCGATGCGGGCATGGTGACAATCGTAACCCCGCATTGACAGATTTCTCGGTATCTGGGTAAGCTGGGCACCTCTGGTCCGGTGTGTCCGGGCATCGGCGCCCTGCTGAGAGTCCCGCGTCGGGACTGGTGGCTTGTCGAGCGCCGATCAGGGGTGACGAGGAGCATACCGGCCGGAGGGTACCGAAGGAATGCCTGTCGCCGGGATGCCGCGCCGGCGGAGGTGCCGAGGCGGCGGAGGTGCCGAGGCGGCGGCTGTCAAGAGTTGCCGGTCCCCGGAAGACCGTCCCGGGGCGCTGAAAACAGGAGACGTCACAGATGAAGTCGTCAAATGGTTACCTTGTCGCTGTCTGCTTGAGCCTGGTGCTCGGGCTGGGCGCTGCAGGATGTGCGGACAATCCGCCGCCCGAGCCCCCGCCACCTCCTCCTCCGGCGCCGCCGCCGCCGCCACCGCCGCCACCTCCTCCGCCGCCACCTCCACCTCCGCCGCCTCCGCCGCCGCTGACGGAGGAAGAGCTCTTCGCGCGGATGTCGCTGGAGGATCTGAACGACTCGTCACCGCTCGCTCCGGTGTTCTTCGAGCTGGACCAGTCGACGCTGATGCCCGCGGGACAGGCCATCCTGCAGCGCAACGCCGAATGGATGCAGCGGTGGACTTCGACGCTGGTGCTCGTCGAGGGGCATTGCGACGAGCGCGGCACGAACGAGTACAATCTGGCCCTGGGTGAGCGGCGCGCCGCCGCGGTCCGCGACTATCTGGTGAGTATCGGGGTGCCCGCGGCCCGGGTTCAGACCACGAGCCGTGGCGAGGAGTCGCCGTTCTGCGCCGAGTCGACGGATGGCTGCTGGGCGCAGAACCGCCGCGGTCACTTCATGGTCACGTCGAAGTAGGAGCACCAGAGTCGGGACCGCGCACCGGCCGGTCGCGTCTTTCCGTCCGTTCGGTCGAGCATGAACGGGTGTGTGCGGATTTCCGTACAGACCCGTTCGGCGTGTACGGAGGTATTTCGCCGCGGCGTCTCAGCCCCCGTCCGGCCGCGGCGACGTGCGGCTCGGCTCGCCGGGCCGCGGGGTTCCACCACGGGCGGCCAGGGCCTGCGAGAGCTCGGCGGCTCCGATGCGGGCGCGGGCCACCTCGACGCCGTTCGCGAGCAGGACCGGGATGTGGTGTCGGTACCGGCGGAGCAGCGCATCGTCGAGCGAGATGTCCACCTCGGTCAGCTCGCACTCCACCTGACCCCGGACGCGGTGGATCACCGCCTTCATCTCCTCGCACAGATGGCATCCCGGACGGGTGTAGAGGGTCAGGCGCATGGTGCTTCAGGCACCGCTGTGCGGCGCGTCCCGGGTAGAGAGATCCAGCGAGCCGATGACGTCGGTCACCGCGTCCAGCTCGTGGCGCTGCAGGTAGCCGGTCAGTCCCGCCGACAGCTTCTTCCAGATGAACGGGTCTACGAAGTTCGCGGTTCCCACCTGGACCGCCGTGGCTCCCGCGATCAGGAACTCGAGCGCGTCCTCGGCGGTCATGATGCCGCCCATTCCGATGAGGGGCAGGGACACCGCCTGGCGGCATTCGTGCACCATGCGAACCGCGATCGGGCGGATGGCGGGGCCGCTCAACCCGCCCATCACGTTCGAGAGCCGGGGGCGGCGGGTCTCCACGTCGATGGCCATGGCCAGGAACGTATTGACGAGCGAGACCGCGTCCGCGCCCGCGTCGCGCGCCGCGACCGCGAACGAGGCGACGTCGGCCACGTTCGGCGTCAGCTTCGGAATGAGGGGGCGGTGGGTGACCCGGCGCACCGCCGCGACGACGTCGTGGGTGCCCTCCAATGACGAGCCGAACATCATGCCGCCCTCCTTGATGTTCGGACAGGAGATGTTGAGCTCGATTGCCGCGACCCCTTCGGCGTCATCCAGAATGCGGGCGATCTCGGCGTATTCGTCGATGGTCGAGCCGCAGATGTTGACGATCACGACGGCGCCGCGTTCGCGCAGCGGCGGCAGCTTCTCCGCCACGAAGCGTCGAACCCCGATGCCCTGCAGGCCGATGGCGTTCAACATCCCGCTGGGGGTTTCCACGATGCGCGCCGGGGGGTGTCCCTCGCGTTCGTCGAGAAACAGTCCCTTGACCGCGACCGCACCCAGGGAGCCGAGATCCACGACGTCGGCGTACTCGACCCCGTAGCCGAAGCAGCCGCTGGCCGCGATGAACGGATTCGCGAGCGTGAGTCTCCCGATGTTCACCGACAGGTCGACACTCATTCGGCTGCCAGTCCGTCCCAGACCACCGTCCGGCCGTCGAAGACCGGTCCGTCGAGGCAGGAGCGGACGAAGTGGGGGGCTTCGCCTGGCCGCCGCACCGGCACGACGCAACTGTAGCAGCCGCCGAGACCGCATCCCATCACCTGCTCCAGCGACACCTCGGTCCGGCGCCCGCGGGCCTCCGCCAGCTCCGTCACCGCGCGCATCATCGGCGTCGGCCCGCAGGCGTAGAGACGCAACCGGGCCGCGGGGTCGAGCCCGAGGAGGGCGCGTTCCAGGGGCAGGGTGACCCGTCCGTGGTCGCCGCGGCTCCCGTCGTCGGTGGCCAGCTCCAACCGGACCCCGAGGCGCCGGAACGCATCGAGGTGGAACAGCTCGCCGGCGGAGCGGGCGCCGTAGAACAGCGTCGAAGCGACGCCGCGGGTCCGGAGCGCGGCGGCGAGGGTGTGGAACGGGGCGAGGCCGACGCCCCCCGCGACCATCCACGCCCGCTCGGGCGGGGCCGCGGGTGAGAACGGCCGCCCGAGGGGGCCGAGACAGCGGACGGTCGCCCCCGGGTCCAGGCCGAACAGGGTGCGGGTGGTGACCCCTATCCGTTTGTTCAACAGCGACAGCCCGGTGACGTGTCCGGCGTCGTCCTGCAGCACCTCGAAGACCGAGAACGGCCGCCGGAGCAGCGGCTGACCGCCGGAACCCACCTTGACCATGACGAATTGCCCCGGCTTCGCCCGTATCGCGATGTCCGGAGCGGCCAGGGCCAGGACGTTGTAGTCGGGCGAGAGGCGGGTATTCGACAGGACGACCGCGTCCACATCGACCGGCATGACGGGGCGATCATATCCGAACGCGGCCGGGTCCCGCGGCCGCCGGCAGCGGCGCGTCGGGTGCACGACAGAAAAGTGAGGATTTGCCGTACGGGGGTATTGAGCGAGAGCAGATCGGCCGACTCCTTCAGTGGGAGGGCTCCGACCATGCCCGAGGTGCAGTTGACTGGCTCGATCACGCGGCCGAAAAACAGATGTTCGCCGCGTGGAGGCGGCGGTCGAAGCCGACGTGGTTCCTCAGACAGGGGAGCCCAGGACTTCGAGACCCTCTTGCAGACCGTTCACCGTCGAGCGCTTCGACGAGCCAGGTCGTCAAGGTGGTTGGAGCGCAGCGTTCGTAGCCGCGATGGCGGCTGAAGTCGATGCGCTCATCGGCGCGGGGAGGGCCGACGCGCAGGACTTCGAGGCCCTTGAGCAGGCACTCCGTCGCCAAGCCCTCGGCCTCGCCGCGCAGGCGATGGCACAGCACTTCAACGCGGACGATTCCGACCATTCGGATTCGACCATCGCGTGCGCCTGCGGCGGGCGGGCGCGCTACGCCGGCCGCCGCCCGAAAACCTTCACCACGCTGCTGGGGCCGCTCACCCTGCACCGCGCCTACTACCACTGCGACGCCTGCCGCAGCGGAAGCTGTCCGCGCGACCAAGCCCTGGGTCTGCAACGCACCGCGCTGTCGCCCGCCACCACGCGCTTGGTCGGATTGACGGCGGCCGAGGTCAGCCGCCAAGAGCGAGTTGTTGGCGGCCCTGGCCGGGGTAGATGTCGAGACCGGCAGGTGCACCGCCGAAGCGCCGGACGCCAAGTCGCCGACGACGAGCGCGCCGTTTGCACCGGCGCCCGCGCCCCGATGTACCTGGGCCTGGATGGTACCGGCGTGCCGGTACGCCCCGCCGAAGTCGAAGGGCGCCGCGGCAAGCAGCCCGACGGCTCCGCCAAGACCCGCGAGGTCAAGCTGGTCACCGTGTGGACGGCAGAAGGGCGCGACCCGCATCGCGGTCAGCTACAACGCCGCGGTCGAGAGCGCGGCCAGCCGCGGACCCGCAACCGGCCGCCTTCGCCAACCGCGTCCATCGCAGGCGCAACGGCGCGGTTTCGACACCGCAGCCCGACGGGTCGTCATCGGCGACGGCGCCGCCTGGATCTCTGGCCGCCGAGCAGTTTCCCGGCGCCATCGAAATCGTCGACATCTACCACGCCGCAGCAGCGATGTGGCCAAGGCCATCTACGGCGCCGGGACGACTTGGCCCACCAGTGGGCCCGACCCGGCGAGTTGACGGCTCCGGCGCTCGTCAGGGCTTTGCGCACCCAGGCCGAGACGACGCCCGAGGCCCGCAAATGCATCCGGAAACGACACCGGATGCGCTATCCCCAGTTCCGCGCCAGGGGCCTGTGCATCTCCTCGGGCGTCGTCGAGGCCGGATGCAAGCAGCCGCCCGGCAAGCGCGCGGCATGCGTTGGACCGTCGCCGCGCCAACGCCATCCTCGCCCTGCGCTGCTGCATCCTCACCGCTTCGAGGATGGGAGCGACGAGCCGCAAACGCCGCCTGACGCTCATCTCACAATGATGTCGTGCACCCCGGCGCGTCCGCGCGGTTGCGCACCGCCGATGCGGGCGATACAATGCGTGGACTCCCTGGCCGCCCGCTTGTAGAACCTCGCGTCGCACCGAGAATGCCGCCGGGCCGTCTGCCAGCGTGATCCCGATCCTGTGGCGCCGCGAAGGGCCAGTCGTGAGCGGTGACCGGTTGCGAACCCAATCTGGCGTCCGTTGCGCCGCGTCCGGCCCTGCGGAGGTTCCGTGCCGGTGGTGATGGCGGCCGTGCAGGTCGCGCGCACGATTACCAGAATCGCTCACGAGGTCGCGGAACGTCATCGCACCCTCGATGACCTCGCGCTCGTCGGCATCCGCAGCGCCGGCGCCCCGCTCGCGCGCCGGCTGTCGGCGGAGCTCCACGACATCAGCGGGACCCGCGTGCCGACCGGCGCCCTCGACATCACCCTTTATCGAGACGACCTCATGCGCCATCAGGTCGGGCCGCAGCCGATTCTGCGCCGGACCGACATCGACTTCTCCATCGACGACCGCCGGATTCTCCTGGTCGACGACGTGTTGTACACCGGCCGCACCATCCGGGCGGCCCTCGATGCCCTCATCGACTTCGGGCGTCCCCGGTCCATCGAGCTGATCGTCCTCGTGGACCGCGGGCACCGCGAGTTGCCGATCAAGGCCGACTACGTGGGCAAGACGGTTCCCACCGCGGCCGGCGAGAGTGTCCAGGTGCGCCTCGAGGAGATCGAGGGCCGGGACGAGGTGGTCATCGACGATGGTCCCGACCGCTGAGCCGTCCTCCCGCGCCGCCGATTCGCCGCTGCGGCTCGACGTGCCGGTCCGTCTCCGGACGAAGGACCTGCTGAGCATCGGCGATCTCTCGCCCGACGAAATCCTGTTGATTCTCGATACCGCCGAGGCCATGAAGGAAGTCGGCACGCGGCCGATCAAGAAGGTGCCGGCCCTGCGCGGTCACACCGTGGTGAATCTCTTTTTCGAGCCCAGCACCCGGACCAGAACCTCGTTCGAGATCGCCGAGAAGCGGCTGAGCGCCGACACCGTCAACGTCGCGGCCAGCGGTTCGAGCGTCTCGAAGGGCGAGACCCTGGCCGACACCGTCCGCAATCTCGAGGCGATGGCCCCCGACACGATCGTGCTGCGGCATGCGTCGGCGGGGGCGGGGCACCTGGCCGCGCGTCTGTGCGGGGCTCGCGTCATCAATGCCGGGGACGGCATGCACGAGCATCCGACCCAGGCCCTGATCGACGCGTTCACCATCCGGGAGCACAAGGGCGGGTTCGCGGGGCTGAAGGTCTCCATCATCGGCGACCTGCTGCACAGCCGGGTGTTCCGGTCGAATCTGCTGCTGCTGCGGGCTCTCGGCGCCGACGTCTGCGGGTGCGGGCCGGCCACGTTGATGCTGCCGGACCTGGCGCAGCTCGGGGTGCGTGCGACCACGTCCATCGACGACGCGGTCGCGGGAGCCGACGTCATCATGCTGCTGCGGGTGCAGCTCGAACGCATGCACGGCCACTTCTTCCCGTCGCTGCGCGAGTACTTCCAGCGCTTCGGCATGACCATGGCCCGCCTGCGCCGCGCCGCGCCGGATGTCATCATCATGCATCCCGGACCGATGAACCGCGGGGTCGAGATTGCTTCGGAGGTCGCCGACGGATCCAGCTCGGTCATTCTCGAACAGGTCGCCAACGGGGTCGCGGTCCGCATGGCCGTGCTCTACCTGCTGGCCGGGAGCCACCGGGGGGAATCGGGCGGCGAGCCCGGCGTTGCGGAACCCGCCGGCGAGGGCGGGTAGGGAACGGGGACCGAACCAGTGCGCGAACGGACCACGATTCTGAAGGGGGGGCGGGTCGTCGACCCCGTCGCCGGCCTAGACGGCGTCGCCGACGTGCTGATTCGGGACGGCCGGGTGGCGCGCGTCGGCCCCGATCTGAAGGTCGATCCGGCCGCCGCGGTCGTCCACGTGCCGGACGGATGCGTGGTGTGTCCGGGTTTCGTCGACATGCACGTCCACCTGCGCGAGCCGGGCGCCGAACACAAGGAGACGGTGGCGACGGGAGTCGCGGCCGCCGTCGCCGGCGGCTTTACCGCGGTCGCCTGCATGCCCGATACCGAGCCGGCGAACGACGAGGCCGGGGTCACCGGGCTCATCCTCGCCAGGGCGGCGCAGGCCGGCCTCGCCCGGGTCTACCCGATCGGGGCGGTGACGAAGGGCCGCGCGGGCCGGCAGCTCGCCGGGATCGGCGAGCTGCGGGAAGCCGGATGCGTCGCCGTCTCCGATGCCGGTCGCCCGGTCGCCGACGCGATCCTCATGCGGCGCGCCCTGGAGTACGCGGCGATGTGCGGCATGCCGGTCATCGACCACTGCGAGGACGCCGCGCTGACCGCCGACGGGGTCGCCCACGAGGGCCGCGCGGCGGCGCTGCTGGGGTTGCGCGGCATGCCGGCGGCGGCCGAGGAGATCAACGCCGAACGGGACGTGACGCTGAGCGGACTGACGGGGGCGCCGGTTCACCTCGCGCACGTCAGCGCCCGCGGTACGTTGCGGGTGGTCCGGTCGGGGAAGGCGCGCGGCATTCCCGTCACCTGCGAGGTCACCCCGCATCACCTGACCCTGACCGACGAACGGCTCGGGGGATACGACACCAACTGCAAGATGAACCCGCCGCTACGCGGTGCGGCCGACGTCGAGGCGCTGCTGGCCGGACTCGCCGACGGCACCATCGACTGCGTGGCCACCGATCACGCCCCGCATCACTTCGACGAGAAGCTCGCCGAGTTCGACCGCGCGCCGTTCGGCGTCGTCGGTCTCGAGACCGCGGTGTCGGTCTGTCTCGACCGGCTCGTCCATCCCGGGCACGTGTCGCTGAGCCGGCTCGTCGGGCTGCTCTCCGCGAATCCGGCGCGCATCCTCGGGGTCGAGGGCGGCGCCCTGACCGAAGGGGCGCCGGCCGACGTCACCGTCCTCGCCCCGGATCTGCCGGTCACCGTCGATGCCCGGGGGTTCCGC
Source organism: Vicinamibacterales bacterium (assembly GCA_965206705.1). Taxonomy (GTDB): domain Bacteria; phylum Acidobacteriota; class Vicinamibacteria; order Vicinamibacterales; family UBA8438; genus JAJEEA01. Next base: position 3,259,911 of record CBDBKJ010000006.1, read on the forward strand.
TCGCTGGCCGCCAACACCCCCTTCGACGGCTGGTCGCTGCGGGGCGGCGTCGCGGCCACGATGGTCGGCGGCCGGACCGTCTACGTGAACGATTCGGTTCCCGGGTCCGCCGCGTTCGGCGTCCCCGCCGTCGAAGGCGTCCCCGCCGTCGAAGGCGGCGCTGCCCCCCGGGGCGGGGCCGACGCCCGGACCCGGGCCTGATGCCCCGCCGCCGCGTACCGCCGCACGAGCTCCACCGCCTCGCCTCGCCGCTCGATCGGCTTTACCGCACCTTCGACCACGCCGAGTCGGCCGTCGATCCGGTGCAGCTCGTGCGGCGGTACGCGGCGCCGGCCGATCGCGAGGTGGTGGCGTTCTGCGCGGCAGGGCTGGCGTTCGGCCGGGTCGCCGCGGTGCTGGACGCCGTCGAGACCGTGCTCGAGGTGCTCGGACCCCGCCCCGCCGCGTTCGTGCGGCAGTTCGACCCGGCGCGGGACGCCGGCGCCCTGCGCCCGTTCGTGCACCGCTGGATCCGCGGCGTTGACGTCATCGCGCTGCTCCGGGTCCTCCAGCGGATGCTCGTGGCGGCCGGCTCGATCGAGCGCTTTTTCCTCGAGGGGGACGACCCGTCCGCCCCGGACGTCGGGCCGGGGTTGACCCGGTTCGCAGCGCGGGCGCTCGCCGTCGATCTCACGCCGGTCTACCGCGACGACGCGCGGCGCCGGGTCGCGTGGTTCTTCCCGAGCCCGGCCGGCGGCAGCGCCTGCAAGCGCCTCAACCTGTTTCTGCGGTGGATGGTGCGCCGCGACGCCGTCGACCTCGGAACGTGGTCGGGACTGCCGGCGTCCCGGCTCATCGTGCCGCTCGACACGCACGTGATCCGGGTCGGACGGTGTCTCCGGCTCACGCGCTACCGCAGCCCCGGCTGGGCGATGGCCCGCGAGATCACCGACTCGCTGCGGCGGCTCGACCCCGGGGACCCGGTTCGCTACGACTTCTCGCTGTGCCACCTCGGCATGATGGATGCCTGCGGGTTCAACCGGCCGCAACGCGACGACCGGTGCCCGTTACGGGGGGTGTGCCGGCCCGGCGGACGCCGGCGCCGCGGGCCGGCCGGACCCCTGGCTCGGGGCTGAAACCGGTGCGGGGCGGGGGCCCGTCGGGGGCGCCTACGGGTTCACTCCGCCCAGGGGAACCTCCTGGACCGCGTCGAAGTCCACCAGCGACCGGATGTAGTCGAGAATCGCGCTCTGCTCGCTGTTGCGCGCCGTCGCCAGATCCCGCTGAGCCTGGAACACCAGGAAGTTGGTCGACAGACCCACCTCGAACTTCCGCTGCTCCGCTTCCAGGCTGCGTTCCGCGAGCTCCCGCGAGGCCCGGGTTGCCTCCACCCGCTGCAGGTTGGTGCGCACGCTCCGGGCCACGTCCCTGACCTCGGCGGCGATGCGCAACTCGAGGCTCCGGCGGCTCGCTTCGCTCTGGGACCGCTCGAGCCGGGAGCGCTCGAGGTTGGCGTCGGCCGAGCTCGTACCGAGGGGGTAGGAGACGGTGACCCCCACCGTCCAGTTCGGAAAGTCGTTCGAGAAGATGTCGCCGAGAACGCTGCCGAACGACTTCTGCTCACGGCCCACGACTGTCCCGGGGAACCCGCCGGTCCGGATAAGCCGTTCCCCGCCCAGGCCGGTCAACCCGTAGTCGACCTGCAGGTTCACGTCGGGCAGCCGCTGGTTCCGGTAGTACCGGATGTTGGTGTCGGTCACTTCCAGGTTCTTGTCGACGGTGTCGAGGTCGGTCCGGTTCAGCAGCGCGTAGCGGACGGCGGCCTCGACGTCGATCTCGCGCGCCTGCAGCACCGGGCTGTCGCTGGGCTGCAGGCGGATCGACCAGAAGTCGGAGGTGTCCGGGTCGAGTATCAGGGTCCGCAACCGATCCTCGGCGCGTTCGACGTCCGCCTCGGCCAGGATCACCGACTCGGTGTTTCTAGCGACCTCCGCTTCCGCCGCGAACATGTCGATCGGCGCCATGGTGCCGACCTCGACCCGGGTGCGGTTGTTGCGCAACGATTCCTCCGCGAGCTCGAGCGACTGTCGCTGGACCGCGAGGAACGACTGGGCGAAAACCAACTGCCAGTAGGCGTTGCGGACGGTGCGCTCGGTCTGCACGACGGTGCGCCGGAGCTGAATGTCGGAAAGATCCCGGTTGGCGCGGGTGACCGCGATCTGCTGGCGGAAGCCGTCGATGCCGAAGTTGCGCAGCAGCGGCTGGGTGTAGTTCAGGCTCAGGTTCGAGCGCAGGACGGGGTTGAACGTCGAGAAGATGTTCGTCGTGCTCGACTGCTGGCCGTTCCATTGCGCCGAGTACTGGCCGCCCTTCCACGGCACCTGCTGCACCACGTCCACGCTGTCCTGCAGGAAGCGGTCGGTCACCCTGACCTCGCCGCCCGCGAAGATGTTGGCGGCGGGGCTGTCCCGGTCGTCGCCGACGACCGTCGTGGAGAGGGTGGGGGCGTACACGGACCGGGCCTCGGCGACGGCGGTGTCCTGAATCAGCGGATTGATGCGCTCGACCCGCAGGTCGAGGTTCTGCTCGAGAGCCAGGGTCAGCGCTTCGTCGACGGACAGATGGCGGACCGGGCGGGACGGTTGGAGGGCCGCCGGAGGCAGGATGACGCTGCCCGTCGATGCGGCGGCCCGGGGCGGGGCGGCGGCGGGAACTCCGGTCCCCGGTTGGGCGCGGCCCGAAGCGGGGTGCAAGCCCGGCAGCGCGAGCGCCATGAGCATCGTAACGACCAGTCGTCCACTGCGCATCTGCATCTCCTGAGACACCGAAACGGTCCGTTTGGCGCCGTCCGCCGGTGCGGGGTACCCGGCCGGCGGTGACGCTTCCTGTTGTTTGACGTTCGCGAAGGGCTCGATAGTTCGGACGGGCTCGTCGGCCGGCTCGCCCGAAGGGCGCGAGCAACACGGCGCGGGCGGGGCGCCGGGCGGGAAACCGGCCGGCCGGGGTCAGACCTCCGTCAATCGCACGACGTGCGTGATGGCCTGCGAAAGCCGCTCCCAGTTCGCGGATTCCTGCTGGAGGTACCGGCGTCCCGGCGGCGTCAGCGCGTAGGTCTTCGCGCGCCGGCGGTTCCTGGTCTCCCGCCACTCAGCCGCGATCCAGCCCTGCTGCTCGAGCTTGTGGAGGGCGGGATAGAGCGATCCGTCGCTGACCTGCAGCACGTCGTCCGAAACCTGCTTCAGGCGCTGACTGAGGGCCCAGCCGTTCAGCGGTTCGAGGTCGAGGATCTTCAGAATCAGCAGGTCGAGCGTCCCCTGCACCAGGTTCGACGGCTTGGTCATGTGTTGCCTCGGTTACCGAGGAGTCAACGTAACATGGCGCCCCCCCGCAGGCAAGGGGCAGGCGCCCGCGGGCGCGGCCGGGAGCCGCGAGCCGGCGGCAGCCGGGGTTGTATACTCTGGAGATCCGCGGACATTCAGCTCGCTGGCCATTCCCCGATTTCTCGACTTTCCATCGCCATGGACGCGACCGCCGTAATCGATCTGTTCCGGCGGCGCGAGGGCCTGCTGGAAGGACACTTTCAGCTGTCGTCGGGCCTGCACAGCGGGGGATACGTGCAGTGCGCGCGCGTCCTGCAGCACCCGGAGGACGCCGCCGCACTCGGCCGCGCGCTGGCGGAACGAGTTGCCGGCCTGACGCCGGGGCTGGTCCTGTCGCCGGCCCTGGGCGGGGTGGTGGCGGGGCACGAGGTCGCCCGGGCCCTGGGGGTTCGGGCGCTGTTCGCCGAGCGCCGCGAGGGCCGGCTGCTGCTCCGCCGCGGATTCCGGATCGCCCCGGGCGAACGGGTGCTCGTGGTCGAGGACGTCGTGACCACCGGCGGGTCCACGCGCGAGACCATCGAGGTCGCCGAGGACGCGGGGGGCACGGTCGTGGGGGCGGCGGCGATTCTCGATCGGGGCGAGACCGCCGCCGGGTTCGACGTGCCGTTCGCGGCCCTGGCGCGCTGGCCGCTGCCGGTCTGCGAGCCGGCACGCTGTCCGCGGTGCGCCCGCGGTGAGCCGATCACCAGCCCCGGCTCGCGGCCGCCGTCACCCCGACGGTCTGCGCCGTAGAACGGTGCAGACTGCCAGCAGGGTTGGTTGGGCGGCAATCGGAGGCCGCAGCGCGACCCCGCGGTCGCGTTGGGCGACGGTTTCCGGGCTGGTCTCGATGCGCACCTTCAAGCTCACCGTGGCCTACGACGGCACCGCGTACGTCGGCTGGCAGCGGCAGGCGGCGGGGGTGTCGATTCAGGGCTGTCTCGAGGCGGCGCTCGGTGACATCGAGGGGGCCGCGGTCGCCGTCGTGGGGGCCGGGCGGACCGACGCCGGAGTCCACGCCCTCGGGCAGGTGGCGGGTGTCCGGCTCGACGCCGGCATCGAGGCGGCGGCGCTGGGGCGCGCGTTGAACGCCCGGCTGCCGCCGGACATTCGCGTCGTCGACAGCGCGCTGGCCGCCGACGCGTTCCACGCGCGCTTCGACGCCGTCGCCAAGTCCTACCGCTATCGTCTGCTGCACGGCCCGGTGCTGAGCCCGTTCCTGCGGCGATACGCCTGGCACGTGCGGGAGGGGCTCGACGTGCAGGCCATGACCGAGGCGGGCGGGGTGCTGATCGGCGAGCACGATTTCGCCGCGTTCCAGGCCGCCGGCAGCGCCGTGCGCACCACCGTGCGCACGCTGTTCGAGCTGACGGTTCGCGGGGCTTCCCCCGGCGCCTGGACCGGCGCGGACCCCGCGGGCGCGGAGATGACGGTCATCGAGGTGCGGGGCAGCGGTTTTCTCCGCCACATGGTCCGGACCATCGTGGGCACCCTCGTCGAGGTCGGCCGGGGCCGGCGCGGCCCGGCAGAGGTCGAGCAGGTGCTGCGGGGTGCGGATCGAAGTGCGGCGGGACCGACCGCGCCGCCCCGGGGCCTGTTCCTGACCGGGGTCGGGTACCCGCGGTGACGGCGACCCCGGACCGCGCCGGTCCGAGCGCCTCGGGCGGCGGCGGGCGGGCAGGCGGCCGAAACCCGCCGGATCGGCTTGAACGAGGCGCGGGCGGTTCGTATCATCGGGATCGGACGATTGCGGCCCGTGGTCGCGTCCGACCATGCGGCCTGCCCCTGCGAATACGCGGATGAGTCTCGAAGATCTGCTGACCTGGGCTCCGGCCGGTTCCCGTGAAGCGTCGCTCGCCCGGCAGGTTGACTTCGACCGTCTGCCGGTGCACGTGGCCGTCATCATGGACGGCAACGGCCGGTGGGCGGCCGAGCGGAATCTGCCTCGGGTGGAGGGCCATCGGGCGGGCATCGAGTCCGTCCGGGACGTGGTGGAGGTGTCCGCCCGGCTGGGGATTCGGGTCCTGACCCTCTACGCGTTCTCGGTCGAGAACTGGAAGCGGCCCCCCGCCGAGGTGTCGGTGTTGATGGGTTTGCTGAAGAAGTACCTGTGGCTCGAGCTGGGGAAGCTCCTCGACAACGACATCCGGTTTCGGGTCATCGGATGCCAGGACAAGTTGCCGCCCGACGTTCGGCGCGAGCTCGACGTGGCCCGGGAGCGCACCCGCGGCAACCGCGGCATGGTGTTCAACATCGCCCTCAACTACGGCGGGCGGGCCGAGATCGTGGCGGCGGCGCGGCGGGCCATCGAGAGCGCGGTCCGTCCGTCGGACCTCGACGAGCACCGCTTCGCCGAGTTCCTGTACACGGCGGGACAGCCGGATCCCGATCTGCTGATTCGCACGAGCGGTGAAATGCGGGTCAGCAACTTCCTGTTGTGGCAGATCGCCTACTCGGAGATCTGGGTCACCGACACGCTGTGGCCCGACTTTCGCGCGCGGCATCTGCTCGAGGCGATCGTCAACTACCAGAAACGCGACCGGCGCTACGGCGGGATCACCCAACCGGTGGCGGCGGGCGGCTGGGAGTTCAAGGCGTGAAGCGCATCCTGAGCGCCCTGACCCTGCTGCCGGTGGTGATCGCGGTGCTCGGGTTCCTGCCGCCGGCGGGCGCCCTGGTGCTGGCGGAGGCGGCGGCTCTGCTGGCGCTGCGCGAGTACATGGCGCTCGCCGCCGCGTTCGGCGCGCGGGTGTTCCGCTGGGTGGTGGTCGCCGGGGTCGCCGCCACCGTCGCCGCCGTCGCCCACGACGCGACGGCGGCGGTGCTGCTGGCGGCGCTGCTCGCCATCGGCACGGCGAGTCTGTCGGCCGGGCGCCGCGGCGACCGGATGCTGATCGACGTCGCCGCGTCGGTGTTTCCGTTGCTGTATCTCGGGCTGCCGCTGGGGGCGGTCCTGGCGGTGAGGATGTCGGCCGGCGCAGAGGCGGTCCTGTTGCTGCTCGGGCTGATCGTGGCCAGCGATACGGCCCAGTACTATGGAGGGCGGTGGTTCGGGCGCACCCCGCTCGCAGCCGTCATCAGCCCCGGCAAGACGGTCGAGGGGGCGCTGTTCGGGGTGGCGGCGGGGGCCGGAGTGATGGCCGCGGCCGGTCCGATCGTGCTCAGCGCGTTGCGCTTCGCGCCGATTGCGCTGTGTCTGCTGCTCGGCGCGGTCATCGCCGTTCTCGGCATCGCCGGCGACCTCTTCGAGTCGCTGCTCAAGCGCGGGGCGGGCGTCAAGGACGCCTCGGCCCTCATCCCCGGGCACGGCGGGATGCTCGACCGCATCGACAGCCTGCTGTTCGCCGGTCCGGGCTTCTACCTGATGTTGCAGTTCCCATGAGGCGCATCGCGATTCTCGGGTCGACCGGCTCCATCGGCGTCAGCGCGCTCTCGGTCGCAGCGGCGCACCCCGATCGGATAGAGGTCGTCGGTCTCGCCGCCGGCGCCAACACGTCCCGGCTCGCCGAGCAGGTCGAGCGCCATCGGCCGCGGGTGATCTCGGTCGCGGCCGATGGCGGGCTCGCCACGTTGGAGGCCGCGGTGTCGGCGCCGGCCCGGGCGGGGATCGAGGACGCGGCGAGCGGCGCCGCCGGGCTGCGCGCGGTGGCCACGCATCCCGCCGTCGACCTCGTCCTGTTCGCGACCACCGGGACCACCGCCCTCGACGCGGTGTTCGCGGCGATCGAGGCGGGGAAGACCATCGCCCTCGCCAACAAGGAGGTCCTGGTCATGGCCGGCGGCCTGGTCATGGCGGCGGCCCGCCGGCGCGGGGTCGCGGTGCTCCCGGTCGACAGCGAGCACAACGCCATTCACCAGTGCCTCCACGGCCGTCCGCCCGGCGAGGTGCGGCGGCTGCTGCTGACGGCTTCCGGGGGGCCGTTCCGCGGCTGGAGCGCGGAGCGCCTGGACGGCGTGCGGCCGGCCGACGCCCTCGCCCATCCGACGTGGCGCATGGGCCGCAAGATCACCGTCGACTCGGCGACGTTGATGAACAAGGGCCTCGAGGTCATCGAGGCCCGCTGGCTGTTCGGGACGCCGGCCGATCGGATAGACGTGGTCGTGCATCCGCAGTCGGTGGTGCACTCGCTCGTCGAGCTCTGCGACGGGTCGGTGATCGCCCAGATGGGGATCACCGACATGCGCCTGCCCATCCAGTACGCGTTCTCCTACCCCGACCGGTGGGACAGCCGGTTGCCTCCGCTCGATCTCGCCGCCTGCGGCCGTCTCGAGTTCAGCCCGCCGGACCTCGACCGCTTCCCGTGCCTGGCCCTGGCCTACCGGGCGTTGCGCGGCGGGCCGGCCCTGCCGGTGGCCCTCAACGCCGCGAACGAGGTCGCGGTCGAGGCGTTTCTGGCCGAGCGGCTCGCGTTCACGGCGATCCCCGAGGTCATTGCGGGGGCCCTGGACGACGCGGAGGCGGCGCCCGCGGACGCGATGACGCTCGAGGACGTGCGGCGCGCGCACGCCCGCGCCACGGGGTATTCCCGCCGCCGCATCACCGAGTTACAATCGGGACGATGACCAGTCTCCTCGCGTTCCTGTTCGTCCTCGGCGTGCTCGTGTTCGTGCACGAGCTGGGACACTTCCTCGTCGCCCGGTATCACGGCGTGCGCTGCCTGACGTTCTCGCTCGGCTTCGGCCCGAAGATTCTGCAGACGAAGCGGGGCGACACGGTGTACTGCATCAGCGCGATCCCGCTGGGCGGCTACGTCAAGATGGCCGGCGAAACCGTGGAGGACAAACGCGAGGGCCGGGACGACGAGTTCCTGTCCAAGACGAAGTGGCAGCGTTTCCAGGTCCTGATCGCCGGGCCCGCGATGAACGTCGTGCTCGCGGTCCTCGTCATGACCGTCGTGCTCCTGCAGGGGGCCCAGGTCCCGCTCTACGAGGAGCAGCCGCCGGACATCGGGTCGGTGGCCGAGGATTCCCCGGCGGCGGCGGCCGGAATTCTCCCCGGCGATCGCATCCTGAGCGTGGCGGGCCGGCCGGTCGACAGCTGGGAAGAGCTGATGTTCGCGATCATGTCCCGCCCTGATCGCGAGGTCGAGGTGGCGCTGCGGCGCGACGGCGCGGTCCGGACGGTGCGGGTGACGCCGGTCGGCCAGACCGATTACGACCTGGGCGACGTCGGCGTCGGGCCCGACGTCTCTCCTCAGGTGATGGGGTGGTCGTCGCTGACGACGGCCGCCCGCGACGCCGGGATCGAGATCGGCGACGCGATCGAAGCGGTCGACGGGCGGAGCGTCACCCAGCAGTCGTTGATCGAAGCCATCAACGGCAGCGCCGGCGCCCCGGTGGCGTTGCAGATTCGCCGGGAGGGCGCGACCCGCGAGATCACGGTGGCGCCCGAGCAGGTCGGCGATGCGTGGATGATCGGGGTCTCCCTCAACCCGTACGAGGTGCGTGTCGTCGAGCCGGACTGTTCGAGGCGTTCACGCTCAGCCTCGAGCAGAACTACGAATGGTCGCAGTTGATCTTCCGGACCCTGTGGGGGCTGCTGACCCGCGAGACCCCGGCGTCGCAGCTCGTGGGGCCGGTGGGCATCGCGCAGCTGTCCGGCGATGCGGCCGAGGTCGGATGGGTGATGCTGTTCCGGCTGATGGCGATGATCAGCCTCAACCTCGGCATTCTGAATCTCCTGCCGATCCCGATCCTCGATGGCGGCCACATCTTCGTCATCGCGATGGAGGGCATCGCCCGCCGGGACTTCAGCGTGCAGCTGAAGGAACGGATGCTCCTCGCGGGCTTCGTGGTCCTGATGACCCTGATGGTGACGGTGATCTACAACGATCTGACGCGAGTCGCGTGGATCGAACGTCTGATGATCTGGCGATAGGAACTCCCGTCGCCGGGTTCCGCGCATCGGCCTCTCCGCCTGACGAATCTCATCACGGCGGCACCCGCGTCGTGCCCCGCCCGCGACTCTCAGAACACCCCGAAACCGGTTGACGAGCCCGTGCGAGCCCGATCCGAATGCACGAAATGACGGCCGAGCGCACCTTGCAGCCTCGGGCGGCCAAGGCGGGGACGGCGCTGCGGGCGCTCCGCCGGGAGCTGCCTCCGACGATCGGCCTCGCCACGCCGATCGTGGTCGCCGAGCTCGGATGGATCGCGATGGGGATCGTCGACATCGCGATGGTGGGCCGGCTGGGGCCCGCCGCAATCGGGGCAGTGGGCGTGGGCAGCGTCCTCTGCTTCGCGGTGGTGGTGTTCGGCATCGGCATGCTGCTGGGGCTCGATCCCCTGGTCGCGCGGGCCCACGGCCGGCGGCGCCTCGATGCGTGCCGGCGGTGGCTCGTCCACGGGGCCGGTCTCGCGGCGGTGCTGGCGGTGCCGCTGACGCTCGTGGCCGGAGCGGTGGCCGCGACCCTCGACGCCTGGGGGATGGACCCCGCGGTCCGGCGGCTCGCCGGGCCCTACTTCACGATCGTCCTGTGGAGCGTGCTGCCGCTGCTGCTCTACACCGCTTTCCGCCGGTATCTGCAGGCGATCGGTCTCGCTACCCGGGTCACGGCGGCCCTGATCAGCGCGAACGCCATCAACGCCGCGGCCAACTGGCTGCTCATCTTCGGCCATCTCGGCCTGCCTGCCCTCGGGGTCGACGGTGCGGCCTGGGCGACCGTCATCTCGCGCGCGTACCTGGCCCTGTTCCTCGCGGCGGCGATTCTGCGCCACGAGCGCCGGGTCGCCGCCCCCTGGCCGCGGCTGCGCTTCGAGCGCCGGCGCCTGCGCCGCCTCGTCGCGCTCGGCCTGCCGGCGGCGGGGCAGGTGACCCTGGAGTTCGGGGTCTTCGCGGTCGTCACCGCCCTCGCGGGTCGCCTCGAGGCGGCCACGCTGGCCGCGCATCAGATCGTTCTGAACGTCGCCAGCGCGACCTTCATGGTGCCGCAGGGCGTCGGCGCGGCCGGGGCGGTCCGCGTGGGGTACTCGGTCGGCCGGCGCGACCCGTCCGGCGTCAGACGGGCGGGGTGGGCCGCGCTCGCCCTCGGCGGCGGGTTCATGGGCGGCGCCGCCCTGCTCTTCGTGCTCGCGCCGCACCCGATCCTGCGGCTGTTCACCGCCGACCCGGCGGTGACCCGCGCCGGCGTGACGCTGTTGCTGGTGGCCGCGTTCTTCCAGCTCTTCGACGGGCTGCAGGCGGTGGCGACCGGGGCGCTCCGGGGGCTGGGGGATACGCGGACGCCGTTGGCGTGCAACCTCGCCGGTCACTGGCTCGTCGGCCTGCCGGCAGGTTACTGGCTCTGCTTCGTCGCGGGCTGGGGCATCGTCGGCCTCTGGGTGGGGCTGTCGATCGGGCTCACCCTCGTCGGCGCGGCGCTCGTGGCGGTCTGGTGGCGCCGATCGCGCGCCTGGGGGGCCGGGTTCAGAGCACCCGCTCGCGAATCGCCCGCGCCAGCCCCGCCTCGTCATGACCGGCCGTCAGAGGCCAGCCGCGGTGCTTGAGCTCGGCCACCGCGTTGCCCATGACGACGGGATGCCCGGCCAGCTCCAGCATGTCGAGGTCGTTGAGGTTGTCCCCGACCGCCATGAGCCCCGCCGGGGGGACGCCGCGCCTGGCGGCCCAGTCCCCGAGCGCCGCGCCCTTGGAGCAGCCCTGTGCGGTGACGTCGAGGAGGGAGAAGTCGCGCTGTTCGTACTCGGTCAGGGTGACCGTGAGGCGGCGGGCGCTCGGCAGCTCGCGCACCCGGCCGGCCAGCGTGCGCATGTCGGCGACCCCGCCGGTGAACGCGACCTGAACCGGGTCGTCGTCGAGCGCCGTCTCCAGCGGCTCGACCCTCGTCATGTAGACGCGGTTGCGGTCGTAGTACCACTGCCGCTGCGGATGCGACCAGTCGATCCGCTCGTAGACGTACTGGGTGGCGCCCGACCGGTCGAAGATGAGGGCGCCGCCCTCGCGTGCCGATCGCGTGTCGACGATCAGCGCTCTCGCGAGGTGGCGCGGCACCGGGCGGCGGGCCAGCGTCTCCCCGTCCGGCGTCTTGACGAGCGCGCCGTTGTTGACGATCAACGTCACGGGGGCGTCCAGCCGCTTCGCGACAGGGAGGGCGTGGTGAAAGGCGCGTCCGGTGGCCAGCACGACCTCGATGCCGCGGGCTGCCGCGGCCTGGATCGCCTCTCGATTCGCATCCGGCAGCCGGCTGGCGGCGTCGAGCAGCGTGCCGTCGATATCGACGGCGATGAGCCGAATCGGTGCGGGCTCCGGCATCACTCCGCCGGTCTCTCGGTGTAGTGCTGCACGACGTAGTCGTCGACGAGCTGTCGAAACGCCTCGGCCAGCTCGTCGTACGAGCCGCGCAAGGTCGTGGTGTGGCGTCCGTCGACGTAGACCGGGCAGGTGGGCTCTTCGCCGGTGCCGGGCAGGCTGATGCCGATGTTCGCCGCCTTCGACTCGCCGGGGCCGTTGACCACGCAGCCCATCACCGCGACCCGCAGCTCTTCGACCCCCGCGTGGCGGGTCTTCCAGACCGGCATCATGTCGCGCACGTGCTGCTGAATCCGCTCCGCCAGCTCCTGGAACGTCGAGCTGGTGGTGCGGCCGCAGCCGGGGCAGGCGGTGATGCTCGGCGCGAACGACCGCAGTCCCAGCGACTGCAGCAGCTCGCACGCCGCGTACACCTCCTCGCGCCGGTCGCCGCCCGGCCGCGGGGTCAACGAGACCCGGACGGTGTCGCCGATGCCCGCGGCGAGGAGGACCCCCATCGCCGCCGCCGACCAGATCTGCCCTTTCATGCCCATGCCCGCCTCGGTCAGGCCGAGGTGCAGGGGCTGGGTGGTCTCGGCCGCGAGGCGGCGGTAGATGGCGATCAGATCGGGGGGAGACGACACCTTGCAGGAGATGACGATCCGGTCGGGGCCGAGCCCGGCGTCGATGGCCAGCGCGGTGGACTCCACCGCCGAGATGGCCATGCAGTCGTTGAGGATCTCCTCCGAGCTGCGGCCCAGCTGCCGGTCGGTGTTCTCCTGCATCCGGGCCATCACCAGGTCCTGGTTCAGCGAGCCCCCGTTCACGCCGATGCGCACCGGCTTGCCGTTGTCGCGGGCGATGCGGCAGATCGTCGTGAAGTGGTCGTCCCGCCGGGTCCCGGTGCCGACGTTCCCGGGGTTGATGCGGTACTTGTCGAGGGCCCGGGCGCATGCCGGATGCCGGGACAGCAGGAGGTGGCCGTTGTAGTGGAAGTCGCCGATGAGCGGCGCGCGGCAGCCGCGGTCCAGCATCCGCTGCCTGATCTCGGGAACCGCCGCGGCGGCCGCCGCGTTGTTGACGGTGACCCGCACCAGCTCCGAACCGGCCTCGGCCAGCTCGACGCACTGCGCGGCCGTCGCCTCCGCGTCGGCGGTGTCGGTGATGGTCATCGACTGCACGACGATCGGGGCGCCGCCGCCGATCTGGACGTCACCCACGCGAACGCCGGTGGTGCGGTGCAGCCTGACGGTGTTCATGGGCTCGCGTGATCGGAGGGCGGGGACACGTCCCGAACGGCTGCGTTGCGCGGTTCCGGACTCGGCATGCTCATCCGAGCAACCGGGGGATGGCGACCACCGCGCCGACGATGGCCCCGGCCCGCAGGAGCATGGCGCGGTACATCCGCGCCTCCAGCGGGCCGAGACGTGCGTCGAGCGTCCCGGTCGTCACGGGGCCGCCATGGTCGGCAGCCTGTCGGATCGCGTCCGTGATCCCGTTCGCCTGGTCCGGATGGACGCCGGCGGCGAGCAACTGACGAGAGATGGTGAGCGTATCGAACATCAGATGAAAGCGTAGCATACGCCCCGGCCCGTGCGCCTGGCGGCCCGACCCGCGGGTTGCCGGCCGAGATGCCGAGGGTCCGAACCGCCAATCAGCGGCTCCCGGCGGCCCGCGTACGCCGGCGGCGCATCCCCCGGAGGGTGGCGCGCGCCGCCGCCACCGCCTCGTCGACGTCGGCGTCGGTGTGGGCGGAAGAGAGGAACCAGCCTTCGAACTGGGACGGGGGCGGATAGATGCCGCGGGCAAGCATGCCGCGGAAGAAGCGCGCATAGGTTGCGGTATCGGCGGCGGTGGCGCTCTCGTAGTCCCGCACCGGCGCGGCCGTGAAGAACGGGGTCAGCACCGAGCCGAATACGTTGACCTGCAGGTCGACTCCCGCTTCCCCCGCGGCATCGGCGAGTCCCGTCGCGAGGCGAGCCCCCAGCGCATCCAGCCGCGCGTACAGATCGGGCGACAGCTTCGACAGGGCCCAGCCGCCGGCCGCCATGGCGAGCGGATTGCCGGACAGGGTGCCGGCCTGATAGACCGGCCCCGCCGGGGCCATCTGCTCCATCAGGTCGCGCCGCCCGCCATAGGCGCCGACCGGCAGCCCGCCGCCGATGATCTTGCCGAGGCAGGTGAGGTCCGGGCGGACCCCGAACCGCGCCTGCGCGCCGCCCGCGGCGGCGCGAAAGCCCGAGATGACCTCGTCGAAGATCAGGATCGCGCCGTGCTCGTCGCACAGGGCCCGCAGCCTTTCGAGGAATCCGGCCTCGGGGGGTACGACGCCCATGTTGCCGGCCAGCGGCTCGACGATCAGCGCGGCCACCCGATCTCGATGCCTGCGAAGGAGCCGGTCGACCGACCCCGGGTCGTTGTAGCGCGCGACGAGGGTATCTGCCGCCACCGCCGGCGAGACCCCCGGGCTCGTGGGCACCCCGAGAGTGGTGGCCCCGGACCCCGCCTGCACCAGAAAGGGGTCGCCGTGACCGTGATAGCATCCGGCGAACTTGATGACCCGGTTCCGGCCGGTCGCGGCTCGGGCGAGCCGCAGCGCGCTCATCGTCGCCTCGGTGCCCGAGTTCACGAACCGCACCCGCTCCAGGGACGGCACGAGCCGCCGCACCGCCGTCCCCAGCTCCACCTCCGCCGCCGTCGGGGCGCCGAAGCTGGTCCCCTGCGCCGCGGTGTCGGCCAGTACCCGGGTCAGCTCGGCCGGGGCGTGGCCGTGGATGAGGGGCCCCCACGACATGACGAAGTCAACGTAGGAACGGCCGTCCTCGTCCTCGATGCGGGCGCCGTGCGCCCGGCGGATGAACGGGGGGACGCCGCCGACCGCGGAGAAGGCGCGCACGGGGCTGTCGACGCCGCCCGGCAGTATCCGTTTGGCGCGGGCGAACAGGCGTGCGGACTGACTGCGGCCGGCAGGGCTCATTGGCGGGGAACCATATCACGGCGGCCGGCGCCGCGGGTTGATCGGTCGCAGGCAGAGTGCCAGAATGGCACGTTTGGATCAGGAGTCTGTGCTGCGGAAGCGGCGCAGACCCCTGGCAGGGTTGGTCGGCGACGATTCCCGGGCTCGGAGACCTTCGACAGGAGACGACGGTTGAACAGGTGGTTGACCGTGTTGGGTTCGGTGGCGGTGTTGGCGTTCGTGTGGGTCGGCAGCGTCGCGGTCGAGACCGCGTCGGCCGTCGGTGCGGGGTTTCCCGCGGCGATGCAGGAAGACGACAGCTCGGTGCTCGACGGCGTGTTCACGTCCGCGCAGGCGCGCCGGGGCCGCCGTGTCTACAACCAGAATTGCGCGTCCTGCCACGGGCAGGGGCTGCGGGGCGGCGAGATGGCCCCGGGCATCGCCGGCAGCGACTTCATCGTTTTCTGGACCGAGCTGCCGGTGGGGTCGCTGTTCGAGCGGATCCGGGTGTCGATGCCCGAGGACGGGCCGGGGCGGTTGTCGGACGAGGAGTACACCGACGTCGTGGCCTACATGCTCGACCAGAACGACTATCCGTCCGGTGAAACCGAGCTGCCCGCGGACAAGGAAGCGCTCGACAAGATCATGATCGTGGCGGCCGAGTGACGCCCCGGCGGCGGTGAGCGACGCCGGCCGCGGGGGGCCGGCGCCGGACCGTTCACCCTTCCGACCCCGCCAGGGAGCGCGCCGCCCGCCGGGCGTAGTACGTGATGAGGATGTCGGCGCCCGCGCGGTGGATCGCGGTCAGCGTTTCCATCATGACCCGTTGCTCGTCCACCCAGCCCAGCCGCGCCGCCGCCTTCGCCATGGCGTACTCGCCGCTGACCTGATAGGCGGCGGTCGGCCGCTGGAAGCGGGTCTTCACCCGGTGAATCACGTCCAGGTAGGGCATCGCCGGCTTGACCATGACGATGTCCGCCCCTTCCTCCAGGTCGAGGGCCACCTCGCGTAGCGCCTCGTCGGTGTTGGCCGGGTCCATCTGGTGGGTCCCCCGGTCGCCGAACGCCGGGGCCGAGTCGGCGGCGTCCCGGAACGGGCCGTAGAACGCTGAGCAGTACTTCGCCGCGTAGGACAGGATGGACACGTCCTGGAAGCCGCGGTCGTCGAGTCCCGCCCGAACCGCCCCGATCCGTCCGTCCATCATGTCGGACGGGGCGACGATATGGGCGCCGGCCTCCGCGTGCGACACCGCCGCCTCCACGAGGCGCCCGACGGTGACGTCGTTGAGAATCGTCTCGCCGTCGAGAATGCCGCAATGGCCGTGCGACGTGTACTCGCACAGACAGACGTCGGTGATGACGGTGACGTCGTCGAGTCGGGCGCGTATCGCGCGGACTGCGGCCTGGACCGGGGCCGCCGGGTCGGCGGCCGCGGTTCCCCGCTCGTCCTTGTACGCCGGCAGCCCGAACAGCAGCACCGCCCGCACCCCGTCCGCCCGGGCCGCGGCCGCCTCGTCGACCGCCTCGTCGACCGACAGCTGGAAGACCCCGGGCATCGACGACACCTCGCGCCGCACGCCGGCGCCCTCGCACACGAACAGCGGGTAGACGAGCATGTCGGCCGACAATCGGGTCTCGCGCACCAAGCCGCGGATGGCGGCGGTGCGGCGCAGCCGGCGGGGGCGGTGAATCAGCCCGCCGGCGTCCCCGCGAGCCGAGGTCTCGGCGGGAGCGTCAGAGATGCGGGTATCGGTGGTCACCATCGGGCTTCCTCCTCGCCGGTCCGGCGGTCGACCAGGATCCGCGCCGTTCCATCGCGCAGACCCCTGGTTCGTTGGGCGGCCGTCGGAGGCCGCGGCGCGACCACGCGGTCGCGGCGCGACCACGCGGTCGCGTTGGGCGACGACTACCGGGCCAGGCGGTCGACGATCGCCTGCAGCATCGCCGGCACGGTAGACTCCGCCGGCATGATCGTGGTCGCGATGTCCAGCCGGTTCGCGACCTCGGCCGTCACCGGACCGATGCACGCGATCTCGACCCTTCGCAGCAGATCCGCCGCCTGCGCCTCGCCGAGCCCCCGCGCGAAGTTCCTGACGCTGGACCCGCTCGTGAACGTGACGACGTCGACCCGGCCTTCGCGCAGCATCCGGCGGATGTCCGGACCCCCGCGGTCGAGGTCTACCGGCACCGTGCGATAGGCGGTGACCGCGGTCACGTCGGCGCCGGCCTTCTGCAGCGCCGACGGCAGCATATCCCGGGCCAGGTTCCCACGGGGCAGCAGCACCCGGGCGCCCGCCAGCCCACCCCGCCCCCGCAGCGCGCGGATGACGCCTTCGGACCGGTACTCGTCCGGCACCAGGTCGATGCTCAGTCCGTGGCCGGCGAGGGCCTCGGCGGTGGCGGCGCCGACCGCGCAGAGGCGGACGCCCGGCCGGTCGCGGGTACCGCCGGCGTCGTCCGGCAGGTGCTCCACGACGCGGGCCACCGCATTGACGCTCGTGAAGACCACCCAGTCGAACGTCCCGATGCGGGCGCACGCGGCGGCGAGCGGTCCCGGGTCCTCGGGGGGAACGATCGCGATGGTGGGAACCGCGACGGCCTCGGCCCCCAGGTCCTCGAGCCGGGTCACCATCTCGGCCGCCTGAGCCTTCGCGCGGGTCACGACGACCCGCACCCCGGCAAGGGGATGGCTCTCCAACCCCGTGCGGGCCGTGGTCGTACCGGCGTCCTGTCCCATGGCCATGCCCGCCAATGCCGCGGCAGCCCCTCAGCCGCTCCGGCCGGTGACCGGGTTGTACCACTTCACGTGCGGAAAGCGGGCGAAGTCAGCATCGGCGGTATGAATGATCGCACGGTGTCGCATCCCGACCGCGGCGATCAGGGCATCCGTCGCCAGTCCGCCACCCGCTCCCGCGTTCTCGATGAGCGTGAGCGCCTGATTCAGATCCTGGCCGTCCGCCCCGACTACCGTCACTACCGACCGGTCCAGCCAACGGCGAACCTCCGCCGCTGCCTCGTCCGGCGTGAACGGATTGCTGTAGGCGGCGCCGCTCGTGCTCACCCGGACGAACGCGAGCACGACGACCGACACCATGCCGACCGTCTCGTCCCCGTTCAGACAGTCCAACCACCATCCGGCGGCGACGCGATGGAAGGGGCTCGACGAATCGCAGGCGTAGAGCAGGAGGTTGGCGTCCGGGATGATCACCGCGTCGTCTGCTCCCGCGCGAGCCGTGTCGTCAGCACCTCGAAGCGCTCGACCTCCAGCGCGGTGTCGAGATCGTGCATCCGGGTCGGGTCGACTCCCGCCCGCAGATGCATCGGCTTGGCCGTGACCGTGAATCGTGGTTCGGTATCGGAAGCGGCGTGGGTCCTGAGGCCCCGCCGAATCGCATCGTTGAGCGCCGCCTTGAAGCTGACGTCGCGCTCGCGCATCGCACTGCGCAGCAGGCGTTCCGCGTCTGCTTCGAGGGTGACCGTGGTTCTCATCGTAAGCATCATGATGCGGGTCGATGCTGCTGTCAAGATGGCATGCACAGTTCGAACTCCGTCCCCCGGGTGCCACGATTGGGAAACCGGGCTTTCCCGGCGACGCGGGGGCGGCGGTCGTCCGATCTTCCGGCGCAATCCCCGACTGCCGCCGCCGTCGAGGGGCAACTCGGGAGGCCATTCCGGCATCGATTGCAGGTACAGTAGAAAGATTCGTGCGGATTGGCCGCGCGGCCAGCGGAGCCGCCCGATGGCGCAACCATCCGGCATACCGGTTCCTGGTGCACTGACGATGGACACGATCTCGCTGGCTACCGTGGCGCGCGCCCTCGACGCGATGCTGGATGGCCAGATGACCGCGCAGGCCCGCATCGCCGCGCAGCTGGTGGCGGCGGCAGAGGCGGCCGGGCACGACGCGGCGCGGCTCATCGAGACGCTCGACGCCATCGCGGCGGATACCGTGCTCGACGAGATCTGGGTCAGCGACGAGCGCGGCGTCGTCTACATCACCAACGTCCGGGACGACGCCGGCGCGCCGATGCCGTTCCGGTTCCATCCCGATCCTGCGTTGCAGCCCCAGGCATCGGTGTTCCACGCGCTGCTGGCGTCGCCCGTCGACCGCGACGACGTGGTCGCCCAGGCGGCGCAGGTGCGGGAGATCGACAACGAGGTCTACAAGTACGTGGGCGTCGGCGGCGTCGACCGGAGCCGCGTCGTGCAGGTCGGCAACGCGCTGGCCTTCGAGGAGCAGGCGCAGCTGAGCGACGCCTATACCTCCCCGGTCATGACCGCGGTGCTCGCCGCTTTCGGCGAGCCGGATCTGCTGAGCAGCTCCCATACCAACCGGATTGCCGAGATCCGAGCCGTCTTCGAGGGGATCCTCGGCCGCCAGATGGTCGTGCAGGCGATTCTCGCGGACGCCTTCGCGGCGGGCGCCGAGGCGGTGGGGTGGCCGGCGGCGGAGATCGACGGCAGGCTGCGGCGCATCGTGGGCTCGAGCCCCACCGGCGAGATTCGCGTCGTGGCGCCGGACGGCGAGCCGCTCTACACGAGCGGCCCCGCGACGCCCGCCCGCGGCCGGCCGGGCGACGGCGCTCCGGGACCGCTTCTCGACGGGACCGGGCGTGTCGCAGAGCATCCCATCGCGCCGCGCGCGTCCGACGGCACGCTCTACAAGTACGTCGCGGTAGCGGGTGCCGGCTCGGCCCGGGTCGTGCAGGTGGGGCTGCCCATCGACGACCGTTCGCTGGTCTCCCCGCGGTTCAAGGTGGGCTCCCCGGCGGATTGACCCGGGGGGCGACCCCGCCCCGGGGTCGCCATCGACCCGCGCATCATCGGGCGGGCTTCGCGTCGTCGCTCGCCGCGTCGCGTTGCGCGGCTTCCAGAATCGGTCCGGCTCCGTCCGCGAGGAGGCCGCCGGCGACGGCGCCACCCAGCGTCTGCGCCGCCTCGGCCGACATCGTGGCCTCGCGGCGCAGCCGCCGCGATCCGTCGAGGGAGGCCACCATCGCCCGCAGGCGCAGGCGGTCTCCGTCGCCCTCGGCGAGGGCGCCGATGGGCACCTGACACCCGCCGCCGAGGGCGGCGACGACGGCGCGTTCCGCCGTGAACGCGGCCCGGGTCGCCGCGTCGTCGATGGCGGCGAGGGCATCGCCGGTGTCCGCGTCGCCGGACCGGGTCTCGACGGCGACGATGCCCTGGCCCGGGGCGGGCAGGCAGACGTCCGCGTCGAGCGGCATCGAGATGCGGTCCGCGAGGCCCAGCCGCTCCAGCCCGGCCGCCGCCAGCACGAGCAGGTCGTAGTCGCCCGCATCGAGCTTGCGGAGCCGGGTCCCGACGTTGCCGCGCACGAGCCGGAACCGGGCGAGGGGCCACGCCCGCCGCAGCTGGGCCACCCGCCGGACGCTCCCGCTGCCGACGCGGGGGGCGCCGCCCCCGTTCCCGCCGTTCGCCGCCGCCGACAGCTCGGGTGGCAGGGCGGCTCCGGCCGGAAGCACCACGGCGTCCCGCGGATCCGCCCTCGGCAGAACCGCGGCGATCGTGAGCCCGTCCGGGAGCTCGGCCGGCATGTCCTTCGCGCTGTGGACGGCGAGGTCGATGTCGCCGCCGGCGAGCGCCTGCTCGATCTCCTTCACGAAGACGCGCTTGCCGCCGACCTTCGACAGATTGGCCTCGCGAAGCCGGTCGCCGGTCGTGGTGATGACCACCAGCTCGCACTCCCGCCCGCTCCGGCCGCGAATGCCGGCCGCCACCGCGTTGGCCTGCCAGAGGGCGAGCGCGCTCCCACGGGTCCCGAGTCTGAGTCGACTCACGACGCCACCGGAGTCTTCGAGGTGGCGGAGGGCTCGGGCTCCTCCATCTCGCCGGCGAGGGACGAGGCGCCCGACCCGTTCTCGTCCAGATCGAAGAGCCGGGTCACCGCTTCCGCATACCGGGCCGCGGTCGCCGCGTCGCGGGCCGACTTGAGACGTTCGGTCGGCGTCAGGAGCAGCTTCTGGACGAGGACCCGCGTGATTTCCTCCACACGGGCCCGGGCCTCGGGGGGGATCCGGCTCAGCTTCGGTTCGAGCCGTTCGAGCTCGGCCTGGCGGACCGCCTCGAAGCGGCGCCGCAGGGCCACGACGGTCGGAATCGCCCCGCGCGAACGGAGCCAGACGAGGAACTCCTCCGCCGCATCCGAGACCATCGCCTCGGCCCGCGACGTCTCTTCCTGCCGGCGCGCGAGATTTTCGCTGACGATGGACCGCAGATCGTCGATGTTGTAGAGGAACACCTGCTCCAGGTCGCCGGACCGGGGGTCGACGTCCCGCGGCAGCCCGACGTCGATGATGAACAGGGGCCGGTTCAGGCGGGCGTTCATGACCCGCTCGATCGAGGCCCCGGTCAGGATCGGCGCGGTCGAGCCGGTGGCCGTCACGACCACGTCCACCTGCAGCAGCTCCGCGTCGATGGCCGACCAGTCCACCGCGACGCCGCCGACCTTGCCGGCGAGGTCCGAGGCTCTGGCCAGGGTTCGGCTGGTGACCGCGATCCGCCGCACCTGCTGCGACTGCAGGTGCGTGGCCGTCAGCTCGGCCATTTCACCGGCGCCCACGACCAGTACCGAGAGTCCTTTCAGATTGCCGAAGATCTTGCGGGCCAGTGAAATCGCCGCGTAGCTGACCGATACCGCCCCTTCGCCCAGGCCGGTATCCGCCCGCACCCGCTTGCCGACCGCGAACGACCACGGGAAGAGCTTGTTCAGCAGCGTGCCCGTACACTGCTCGCTGGCCGCGGTGGCATAGGCGTCCTTGACCTGCCCGAAGATCTGCGGCTCGCCGACGACCAGCGAATCGAGACCGGCGGCGACCCGGAACAGGTGCTGCGCGACGTCGCCGTCGGTGCGTGCATACAGATGCGGCGCCAGCTCGGTCCCGGGAATGTCGTGAAACCGGCTCATGAAGCCCGCGAGGTCATCGCGCGCGAGCTCGGGGTCTTCGCAGGCTACGTAGATTTCCGACCGGTTGCAGGTCGTCAGCACCACCGACTCGGCCGGAGACGGACACAGGGCGAGCTCCCGGAGCGCGGCGACGATGCCGCGTTTCGAGAAGTCGACCCGCTCGCGCAGGTCGACCGGCGCCGTGTGGTGGCTCACGCCGAGCAGCAACAGGTTCATGCCGACTCAGAAGTTGTGGCTCTCCGTCAGGAAGTACCCCACGGGTACCAGGTTGACGAGGACAATCGAGAAACCCAGGGCCGAGAGCCAGGCCGCGCGCCGGCCGCTCCATCCGATGGTCCGGCGGGCGTAGAGCTCGAAGGAGTAGATGGCCCAGCTCAACACCACCACGAAGATCTTCGGGTCGGAGAACGACATCGCGAGCACGCGCGGGTCCGAGGTGTCCGGCTGCAGCCGCAGCGTCCAGACCACGCCGACGGCCAGCCCCGCCGTCAGGAACAGCCACCCGATGCCGACCGCGCGTCCGTTCATCGCGTCTATCACGTGCAACGACGGGAGCCGCGCCGCGAAGAAGCCGAGATGCTTCGATTTCAGCTCGCGGAACAGCAGGACGTAGGTGATGCCGACGACGCAGGCCAGCGCGAAGGCGGCGTACGCGAACAGCAGCGAGAGCACGTGCGCGGCGAGCAGGGGGCTGTCGAGAATCGGGGCCGGTTCGGTCGCGGTCTCGCTCAGCGTCGAGATGGTCTGGAGCCCGACGAGTAACGGGGCGATGAAGACACCGAGAGCGCGCTCGTCGGTGGTGACTTCCGTATAGAGATAGGCGACGGCCAGCATCCACACGAACGCGGAGATCGCCGAGGCGGTGTCGACGAACGGGAGGTGACCGACTTCCACCGTCCGCATCCCGATGACGAACGTGTGGATGAACGCGGCGGCCGACAGCGAGGTGGTCGCGAGCCGGCCGGCTCGCGAGTCGCGCCGCACGAAGAACACGGTGTAGACGACGCCCGCGACAATATACAGGAGCAACGGGAGGAGGGTCATGGGTTCGTGACCGTTCGGCCGAGCGGGGACCCGGCTCGCCGCGCGACCGCAAGATCGCGCTAGTTCATGGTTGGCGCGTAGTAGCCCTGTTTCGTCCGGGCGGCGACGTTCGGCTCGTCGATGCGGACGACGAGCCGCCGCCACCGGCCGTCACGCATCGGATTCTTCGAGGTGTACCCCAGCGAGTACTGGCTGGACAGCTCGTCCGATATCTGCTGATAGATTGCCGCCAGATCGTCCACCCGGTCCGGGAAGAAAGCCCGGCCGCCGGTCTCCTGCGCGAGCTGGCGCAGCACGAAGTCGGCTTCGCGGAACCCGCGTCGCGTGCGGATGTCCCGTGAACGCAGCCCGATCGAATAGATGACGGTGTCGGAACGCTTGGCCAGCTCGAGGACCTCGTCGAAGTCGACGAGGCTCGACGTGTCCTCGCCGTCCGAGAGCACCACGATGGCCTGGCGTCGAATCTCGCCGGTGGCGGCAGCCGCGATCTTCGCCAGTTCCTTGAGCGAGATGTAGATGGCGTTGTAGAGCGAGGTCGAGCCGCCCGCCGACGTACGCCGAATCGCCTCGGCGAGGTCGTCGAGCGAGTTGGTGAACGTCTGGCGTATATCGACCCGGCTGTCGAAGTCGATGACGCTGGCCATGTCCTCGTCGCGCAGCCGTTCCGCGAATCCGACCGCGGCCTGCTGCGCCGTCTCCATCTTCTCGGTCATGCTCGCGCTCGTGTCCATCAGCAGCGACAGCGCGATGGGCAGTTGCGTGCGGGTGAAGAAGGTGACGTCCTGCAGCGCGCCATCTTCGTAGACCTGGAACCGATCGACGTCGATATCGGTGACGTACCGGCTGTTCCGGTCGGTCACGGTGACGTTGAGGGACACCAGATCGACGCCGGCGCGAAACGCCGGCTCCTGGGACGCGGGTTCCTGGGCGGGCGCGGGGGCCGCCGCGATCAGGCCGGCCAGCGCCGCCGCTGCGAGG
The DNA here is from genome assembly GCA_965206705.1 of Vicinamibacterales bacterium. Taxonomy (GTDB): domain Bacteria; phylum Acidobacteriota; class Vicinamibacteria; order Vicinamibacterales; family UBA8438; genus JAJEEA01. Next base: position 3,283,378 of record CBDBKJ010000006.1, read on the forward strand.
CAGCGGCACGTCCGGCTGGCGGGGCGCCGGGTTCCGGCGCGGTCGGCATCGACGCGGCTCGCGGGGCGGGAGCACGGTCCCGCGGGGGCCGTGCCGCGGGTGGCGCCGGTCGACGGGCGCGGTTCTGTCATCATGGGCTGCCATCTCCTGTCCATCGGACCGGTGTCCCATGGGCCGCCAGGTCCGCCCGCCGCATCCGCACCGAGATGTCCTCGGGGGGGATCAGGCTGGACGGGCGGGAGTACACGACGCGGTACTGATTCACCAGAAGCTCGGCCAGCGCACCCATCGTATCGGGCAGTGCGGTGCTCAGCAGCAGGTCGTACCGCTGGCCCCCGGACGCTTCCGGCAACTGTGCGAGGGCCCGATCGCGCTGGAAGAGATCGACGCCGGGGGGGAGGCCGAACGGATTCGCGCGGAGCGCGGTGTTCCCCCGCTCCTGCAGGACGATCACGTGGGTGGCCACCGCCGATTCCCCGAGCGCGTCCCGGATCCGTCCGGCGCCGTAGCGGCTGTAGTCGAGTCCTTCCGTGGCCACCACGATGATCACCGGCCGGAGCGACTCGCGCCGTTCGAATCCGCGGGCCGTCTCCATGAGGGCGTCGAGGAGAAAGGCGGCGCTGTCTGGAAACGAGAAGATCCGGCCGATGCCGTCGCGGAGACGGTCGAGGCGGCCGGTCGATTCGACGATGACGCGCGGCGGGCCCCCGAACGTGACGAGAGCGACGTCGTTGCGGTCCGCGAGGATCGGGAACAGCCGCTCCAGGCCGTTCCGGATGTCCCGGACGGCGAACCCCGCGGAAGTGCTGGTGTCCACGAGCACCGCCACCTGCATCGGGCTCCGGGCCGGTCCGGCCCGCAGGACCTCGCGCTCGACGCCGTCCTCTTCGACCACGAACTCGTCCGCGGCCAGATTCGACACCGGCGCACCCTGCTCGTCGAGCACGCTCACGAACAGCGACCGCTCGTTGTCCTGTCCGCGCAGCGGAGCCGCCAGTACCGCCAGCAGACCGGCGCAGGCCGCGAAGAGCGCCAGGAACCCCGGGCGGTGAGACCCGAACGGCCTGCCGCCGGCCACCCGGCCGGACGCTCGTCGATGCATGTTCGCAGCCCCCCAGAATGACTCGACCCCCGAAGTATAGCCGGTTTTTTCGGCCCGAGGGGGGCACCCGCCCGTCGAGCGCGGGCGTTCGCCCCGGTGCGCGCCGCTGGCGCCTGCGGCCGGGGTTTCTTGACACCCCCGCGGGTGCATGCTATAAATTTTCGGCTTTCCGCGACCGGCCCTGCCGCATCGAAGCTTTCCGGGCAAAAGACGTGCGCACGAGGAGGAAGCGGGGTGTCGATTCATCCGGTCGTCAACGACTGTACCCAGGGTGAGTTCCCATGATAGAGGCGTATGTTCCGATCCTGTTGTTCCTGCTCGTCGCGATCGGCTTCGCCATCTTCACCTTGATCGTCTCGTCGCTGATCCAGTCGTCGCGGTACAACCAGGTGAAGCTCGAGCCCTACGAGTGCGGAATCGAGCCGGTCACCGACGCCCGCGATCGCTACAGCGTCCGCTATTACCTGATTGCGATGCTGTTCGTGATCTTCGACGTCGAGACCGTGTTCATGTTCCCGTGGGCCGTCATCATGGACGAGCTGGCCTTGTTCGGGCTCATCGAAATGCTCGTTTTCCTGTTCATCCTGGTGCTCGGCTACGTCTACGCGTGGCGCAAGGGCGCGCTGGAATGGGCCTGAACCGTCGTCCGGATACGTCCGTTGCGGGCCGTTTCGCGCGCGGCTGGTCGTAGTAGATCCGTTCCGCAACGCGGAGTTCCCTGGTATGGCAGACGCACCGAAATCGGGTGAACCGGCGGCCGAGTCGCCGAGCGCGCGGCCGCCTGACGCCGGACCGCCGGCCGGGGCGGGAGGCGCATCGGGCGCCGGCGTCCCGCCGCAGTCGGCCGAGGCGGCGGCTGAATCATCGGCCGGCCCGCCGGCCGAGCCGTCGATCGCGGCCGCCGCATCGAACCCGGCCCCGGTCGAGCCCAAGCCGTCCGCCGCCAGGCCGGCCGCGGCCGGGAAACCGGCTGCCGCCAAGCCCAAGCCCGCTGCCGCGGCCGAGAAACCGGCTGCCGCCAAGCCGAGGCCGAAGCCAAAGCCGAAGGCGCCGCCCGAGGCCCCCAAGGGGCCGGTCGATCCGCCTCCACCCGAGGATCTCGAGAAGCCGGCGTTCCTGATTGCGCTCGAGGCCGCGCTGCCCGACCGCATTCGGCAGATTTGCTACTGGGTCGGTGACTGGACGGTCATCGTCGCCCCCGAGGCCCTGCTCGAGGTCGGCGCCTTCCTGAAGGATTCGGACGAAGGGTCGTTCGACTACTGCGCCGACCTCACCGCCACGGACTGGCCGCCGCGCGAGAAGCGTTTCGATGTAGTGTATTGCCTGTATTCCACCCGGCGCCGCCAGCGGGTCCGGATCAAGGTGCAGGCGGCCGGCGGCGAATCGGTGCCGTCGGTGACCGGGTTGTGGCCGGCCGCGAACTGGCTGGAACGCGAAGTGTGGGACATGTTCGGCGTCAACGTCACCGGACATCCGGATCTGCGCAGGATTCTCATGCCGCCGGCCTGGCAGGGGCACCCGCAACGCAAGGACTATCCCCTCGAGGGTCCCGGCGAGCTGTTGCTGGAGAGCCCGATGGAGTGGTTGCGTCTGCGCAACGTCCAGGACGAAGCGGAGATCGAGTAATCGAACCATGGCCAGCCAGGCAGCAGCCGTCCCCATCTTCGATACCGACGAGCTCGTCATCAACATGGGGCCGCAGCACCCCAGCACGCATGGCGTGCTCCGGGTGGTCCTGCGGCTCGACGGCGAGCGGGTGGTCGACGCCGACGTCGTCATCGGCTACATCCACCGCGGCATCGAGAAGCTGTGCGAGAACCGGGACTGGACGCAGATCATCCTGCTGACCGACCGGATGGACTACGTGGCGGCGGCCACGAACAACCTCGGGTACTGCGAGACGGTCGAGAAGCTGATGGAGATCGAGGTGCCCCGCCGCGCCCGCTACATCCGCACGATTCTCGCCGAGCTTCAGCGCATCGCGAGCCATTGTCTCTGGCTGGGCACCCACGCCATGGACATCGGGGCGATGACCGTGTTTCTCTACGCGTTCCGCGAGCGCGAGCTCATTCTCGACCTGTTCGAGGACTATTGCGGCGCGCGGCTGACCTACAACGCCATGCGCATCGGCGGGCTCCCGTTGGACATTCCCACCGGCTGGGATGCCAAGGTCCGGGAGTTCTGCAAGGTCATGGAGACGAAGATCCCCGAGTACGAGACGCTCCTGACCAACAACCGGATCTGGCTGGAGCGTACGAAGGACATCGGGGTGATCTCGGCCGAGGACGCGATCGGACTGGGGCTGTGCGGCCCCCCGCTGCGCGGGTCCGGGGTCTATCGCGACGTGCGGAAGGACGAGCCGTACGCCGCCTACGACGAAATGGACTTCGAAGTCCCGCTCGGCACCCGGGGCGACACCTACGACCGGTACCTCATCAGGCTCGAGGAGTTCCGGCAGTCCATCCGGATCATCCGGCAGGCCCTCGACGGCTTGCCGGAGGGGCCGATCATGGGCAAGGTGCCCAGGCTGATCAAGCCGAAGGCGGGCGAGACCTATCACGCCATCGAGTCGCCCAAGGGCGAGCTCGGCTACTTCATCGTGAGCGACGGGCGGGCCACCAATCCTTATCGCTTCCGGGTCCGGCCCCCCTCGTTCTGCAACCTGCAGGGCCTGCGGCCGCTGGTAATCGGGCACCTCGTCGCGGACGTGGTCGCCCTGATCGGCACGATCGACATCGTGCTCGGCGAGGTCGACAGATAGATGATCGACACCATCGTCGTCCCGTTGTTCAAGATCCTGATCCTGCTGAACGCGGTGCTCGTGTCGGTGACGTTCATGACCCTGCTCGAGCGCAAGGTCATCGCCTGGGCGCAGTCGCGGCTGGGGCCGATGCGGGTCGGACCCTACGGGGTGCTGCAGGCCATCGCCGACCCCATCAAGCTCATCCTCAAGGAGGACATCACGCCGGCGCGGGCCGACCGGATGCTGTTCACCCTGGCCCCGATCCTGTCGATGGTGCCGGCCCTGGTGGTGTTCTCGGTGGTGCCGTTCGGGGGCGACGAGCTTTTCTACATCACCGACATCAACGTCGGGCTGCTGTTCGTCATCTCGGTGACGTCGATCGGCGTCTACGGCATCATCCTCGCCGGCTGGGCCTCGAACAGCAAGTACCCGCTGCTCGCGAGCCTGCGCGCGTCGGCCCAGCTCATCAGCTACGAAATCGCGGTGACGATGACCCTGGTCAGCGTCATCCTGACCGCCGGCACCCTGAGCATGGTCGGCATCGTCGAGGCCCAGCAGGAATCGGGCCTGTGGTTCGGGTTCGTGCAGCCGGTGGCCTTCGTGCTCGTGCTCATCGGCGGGCTGGCCGAGACGAACCGGGCCCCGTTCGACCTGCCCGAGGCCGAGCAGGAGCTGACCGGCGGCTTCCACACCGAGTACAGCGGCATGCGGTTCGCGCTGTTCTTCCTGGCCGAGTACGCCAACATGATCGTCATCACGGCGGTCGTGACGATTCTGTTCTGGGGCGGCTGGCTGCGGCCGTTTCCCAACGTCGAGGTGCTGGGTTTCCTCGATCTCGTTCCCGGCTGGATCTGGTTCTTCGCGAAGATGTTCGTGTTCCTGTACCTCTTCATCTGGATTCGGGCCACGCTGCCTCGTTATCGCTACGACCAGCTGATGCGGCTCGGGTGGAAGGTCCTCATCCCGATCGCCATCGCGAACATCGTGGTGACCGCCGTCCTCAAGGTGCTGCTGTAGAGCCATGGCCGAAGCAATCGCCTTCTACACGCTCGCGGTCCTGATTCTCGGGTTGGGAGTGGCGGTCGTCACCACCCCGAAGACCGTCCACAGCGTGGTGTTTCTCGTACTCAACTTCCTCTGCGTGGCGATACTCTACGTCGTGCTGCGGGCCGAGTTCCTGGCCGTGATCCAGGTGCTGGTCTACGCCGGCGGCATCGTCGTGCTGTATCTGTTCGTGGTCATGCTCGTCAATCTGAAGCGGGCCCCGGAAGCGCACGAAGATCCCCGGCGGCTGGCCCGGCTCGGGCTCGGGCTGTCGGGGGCGGTGCTGCTCGAGCTGGCGGGCATCGCGGTCTACAGCTACGACCGCCTCACGCCGGCGTCCGCGGCCGCCGCCGCTTCGCCGGTCGAGGGCAACACCGAGGAGCTCGGCTGGCTGCTCTATACCGACTACCTGATTCCGTTCGAGGTGGCGTCGGTGCTGCTGCTGGTGGCGATGGTCGGGGCCATCGTGCTGGCGAGACGAGAGTCGTAAGAGATGGAAATCACGCCGGCGCACTATACGGTTCTCTCTGCCGCGCTGTTCAGCATCGGGGTGATCGGCGTCCTGGTGCGGCGCAACGTCATCATCATCTTCATGTCGATCGAGCTGATGCTCAACGCCGTGAACATCCATCTGGTGGCCCAAGCCCGGTATCTGGAGAATCTCATCGGGCAGGTCTTCGTCGTGTTCGTGATCGCGGTGGCGGCGGCCGAGGCCGCGGTCGGGCTGGGAATCCTCCTGGCGTTCTTCCGGAACAAGGAGACCGTGAACATCGACGAGATGAACATCATGCGCTGGTAGCGGCCGGGCGCGCTTCCCCCCCTGACATCAATCACAGTAGACGATGGATCTCATCTGGCTCATTCCGTTGCTGCCCGGTATAGGCGCCGCCCTGAACGGGGTCTTCGGCGTGCGCTATTTCAGCAAGCAGACGGCGGCGGGTATCGCGTGCGCCACGATGGGCGGAGCGCTGCTGTTGTCGCTCGTCGCGTTCGTGGAGCTGCTCGGGGCCGAGCACCGGGAGCACGTGGTGACCCTGGCCCAGTGGATTCCGCCGATCGCCCTCGAGACGGTGTCCGGCATCGGCACGTTCGAGGTGCCGTGGGCGTTCCGCCTCGATCCCCTGTCCGGGATGATGATCCTGATCGTCACCGGTATCGGGTTGCTGATTCATGTGTACTCGGTCGCCTACATGGACCACGAGCCGCGGGGCGGCTACGTTCGGTTCTTCTGCTATCTGAACCTCTTCTGCTTCTTCATGCTGACGCTGGTGCTCGGCAGCAACCTGCTCGTCATGTTCGTGGGGTGGGAAGGGGTCGGGCTCTGCTCCTATCTGCTGATCGGCTTCTGGTACCACAAGCAGAGTGCGTGCGACGCGGGGAAGAAGGCGTTCGTCGTCAACCGGATCGGCGACTTCGGGTTCATTCTCGGCATCTTCCTCATCTTCTTCACGTTCGGCACGCTGGACTTCCGCGCGGTGGCCGAGGCGGCGGCCGAGATGCCCGTCGAGGCCGGCGCCTTCGGCGTCCTGTCGCTGATCTGTCTGCTGCTGTTCGTCGGCGCCGTCGGCAAGAGCGCCCAGATTCCCCTTTACGTCTGGCTGCCCGACGCGATGGAGGGCCCCACCCCCGTCTCGGCCCTCATTCATGCCGCGACCATGGTGACGGCCGGCGTGTACATGGTCGCCCGCAACGCGGTGCTGTTCACGCACGCGCCGGAGGTGATGTTCATCGTCGCCGTCATCGGGGTGCTGACGGCGCTGATGGCGGCGACCATCGGGCTCGTACAGACCGACATCAAGAAGGTGCTGGCCTACTCGACGGTCTCGCAGCTCGGCTACATGTTCCTCGCCACCGGGGTCGGCGCCTTCGCGGCCGGCGCGTTCCACCTCATGACCCATGCCTTCTTCAAGGCCCTGCTGTTCCTCGGCAGCGGCTCCGTCATCCATGCGATGAACGAAGAGCAGGACATGCGGAAGATGGGGGCCATGCGGCTGTACATGCCGGTGACCTTCATCACGATGTTGATGGGGACCCTGGCCATCGCCGGCATACCGCCGTTCTCGGGCTTCTTCAGCAAGGACGAGATTCTCTACCGGACGTTTCTCGAGAGCCGGTGGCTCTGGGGGCTGGCCGCGGTGACCGCGGGGATGACCGCGTTCTACATGGCGCGCCTGATGTTCATGACCTTCTGGGGCGAGTACCGCGGTCCGTCGTGGGGCGGTGCCGGCCACAGCGGGGAAGAGCACGAGGCGCACGGCGACGGACATGCCCACGCCTGGAATGGTCCGCACGAGTCGCCGCGGCTCATGACCGGACCGTTGCAGCTGCTGGCGGCGGGCGCGGTCCTCGCCGGGTTCGTCGGGATTCCGGCGGCCCTGGGCGGCGGCAACCGCATCGAGCATTTCCTCGAGCCGAGCTTCGTGGCCGAGGCGTCGCACGCTGAAGAGGGCGAGCATGCGGTGGCCCATCTGTCCCACGCGGCCGAGTTGGGGCTCATGGCGCTGTCGGTGCTGATTGCGATGGGCGCGATCGCGTTGGCCTATCACCTGTACGTGCGGCGGCCCGAGAAGTCGGAGCGGCTGGCGGCCGATTTCGCGGGAGCCCACCGGGTGCTGACCAACAAGTACTACGTCGACGAGCTGTACGACGCGACCGCCGTCAAGGGCACGATGAGCGGCGCGCGGGGGTTGTGGGCCGTCGACCGCAACGTCGTCGACGGCGCCGTGAACGGCACGGGCTGGCTGACCCGGGCGTCCGCCTGGGTGTCGGACGTCGTCGACAAGTACGTCGTCGACGGCCTCGTGAACCTGGTGGCATCGATCTGCGCCGAGGGAAGCTACCGGTTCCGGCGCATGCAGACCGGACTGATACAGAACTACGCGGTCGCGACGCTGTTCGGCGTCTTCGCGTTCGTGACGCTGTACATCGTCGCCCGCTACGTCGGATAGTGCGGCGCAAGCTCCTGGTGCGGCTCCGCCTGACCGCATCGGGACGAACGCTTATAGATCGACGAATCGCCACGGAAGGCAACGGCGAGCGACGGCCCCCGGGGCCCGAGACCGTATCGAGAATCCGCTCATGAGCAACCCCGACATTCCGCTGTTGTCGCTGATCATGTTCACGCCGCTGGCCGGCGCCGTGATCCTGCTGTTCGTGAACAAGCACAGCGAGGACACGATCCGCTGGACCGCGAACGTGTTCGCCGGGCTCGGCTTCCTGGTCTCGCTGCCGTTGTGGTTCGGGTTCGATACCGTGGACCCCGGGTGGCAGTTCGTCGAGCGGGCGGCGTGGATTCCCTCGATCGGGGCCGAGTACTTCCTGGGCGTGGACGGATTCAGCGCGCTCCTGGTGCTGCTGGCGACCCTCATGGGGGTGATCGCGGTCCTCTCGTCCTGGACCGCCATCACCGAGCGGGTCAAGGAGTACTACATCTTTCTGCTGCTGCTCCAGACCGGCATGATCGGCGCTTTCGTCTCCCTCGACTTCCTGCTGTTCTTCGTGTTCTGGGAGGTCATGCTGGTGCCGATGTACTTCCTCATCGGCATCTGGGGCAGCGACAACCGGCTCTACTCGGCGATCAAGTTCTTCCTGTTCACCCTCGTCGGCAGCGTCGTCATGCTGCTCGGCATCCTCGCGGTGTACTTCTACAACCACGAGGTCACGGGGGTGTACACCTTCGACATCACGCAGTTCCACGCGCTGAACATGCCGTTCGACCTGCAGTGGTGGGTCTTCCTCGCCTTCTTCCTCGGCTTCGCGGTCAAGGTGCCGATGTTCCCGTTCCACACCTGGCTGCCCGATGCCCATACCGACGCCCCCACCGCGGGCTCGGTCATCCTGGCCGCCGTGCTCCTGAAGATGGGCACCTACGGGTTCATCCGGTTCTCGCTGCCGATCCTGCCCGAGGCGACGGTGGCGTTCGTGCCCTGGGTGGCCGCGCTGTCCATCATCGGCATCATCTATGGGGCGCTGGTGGCGATGGCGCAACGCGACTGGAAGCGTCTGGTTGCGTACTCGAGCGTCAGCCACATGGGCATGGTCATGCTCGGCATGTTCGCCCTGACCCCGGTCGGCATCACCGGCAGCATCGTGCAACAGATCAACCACGGCATTTCCACCGGCGCCCTTTTCCTCCTCGTCGGGGTGGTCTACGAGCGCCGCCACACCCGCGAGATCGCCGAGTACGGCGGACTGTCGAAGATCATGCCCGCCTATGCGGCGGTGTTCCTGATCATGACGATGTCCTCGATCGGGCTGCCGACCCTCAACGGGTTCATCGGCGAGGTGTTGATCCTGCAGGGCATCTTCGTCGTCAACAAATGGTGGGCGGCCTTCGCGGCGACCGGCATCGTGCTCGGGGCGGCGTACATGCTGTGGCTCTACCAGCGCACGATGTTCGGCACCGTCGACAATCCCAAGAACGAGAACCTGCCGGATCTGAGCATCCGCGAGTGGGCCACCTTCACGCCGCTGATCATTCTCGCGGTGTGGATCGGGCTCTACCCCAAGCCTTTCATCGACCGCCTCGACACCTCGGTCGATCGCGTGATGGTCCGCGTGAACAGCGCCTACGAGCCGGTCAATGCAGAGGACTCCGGGGCGGCGGCGTCGCCGGCGCCGCTCGTCCGGGACGGTGGGGTCGATGACGCCGGTACGCCGGTACGCGGGGGCGCTCGATAATGCCACCAGGATTTTCCGCAGCCGATTTCTACTACATCCTGCCGGAGCTGCTGCTCACGAGCGGGGCGCTGGTCGTCCTGCTGCTGTCGGTGCTGACGCCGCGCAACGACCGTCTGTTGCTCGGCGTATCCCTGGCCAGTCTGGCCGTCAGTCTGTACTGGGTAGCCTCGTTCGCGGCCCTCGACATCGAGGTGTCGCGGGGGTTGCTCGCCATCGACGGATTCGCCGCGTTCTTCAAGGTCGTGGTGCTCGTATCGGCGGCGTTGACGCTGCTGATGTCGGCGCCCTATCTGCGCGTCGAGGGGCTTCGGGCGGGTGAGTACTACTTCCTGATTCTCTGCGCCACCCTCGGCATGATGTTCATGGCGAGCGGGGTCGACCTGATCACCCTGTTCATCGGGCTCGAGACGATGGCGGTGTCGTTCTACGTGCTGGCCGGCTATCTCAAGCCCAATCCGCGCTCCAACGAAGCCGCCGTCAAGTACTTCCTGCTCGGAGGGTTCTCGCTGGGGGTCCTGCTCTACGGGATGTCGCTGCTCTACGGGGTGACCGGCACCACCAATCTGGCGGCGACCGCCGCCGCGCTGGCCGAGCAGGGGCCGAGTCTGGTGCTGGTGCTCGCGGTGGTCCTCGTGGGCGCGGGCATGGGCTTCAAGATCGCCGCGGTGCCCTTTCACATGTGGGCGCCGGACGTCTACGAAGGCGCGCCCACCCCGGTGACCGCGTTCCTCTCCGTGGGGTCGAAGGCGGCGTCGTTCGCGATGCTGATCCGGATCTTCCTGGAAGGGCTCCCGTCCCTCAGCGCCGAGTGGACGTTCCTGTTCTACCTGCTCGCGGTCGTCACGATGACGGTGGGGAACATCGCGGCGCTGACGCAGAGCAACCTGAAACGGATGCTGGCGTACTCGTCGATCGCCCACGCCGGCTATCTGCTGATCGGCGTCATCGTCGGCACCGAGCGCGGCGTGGCCGCGATGCTCGTCTACCTCGGCGTCTATCTCTTCATGCAGCTCGGGGCGTTCGCGGTCGTGGCCGCGATGCGTCGCAGCGACGTGATCGGTGACGAGCTGAAGGACCTCGCGGGGCTTTCCCGGCGCAGCCCGATGGCCGCCTTCGCGATGCTCTTCTTCATGCTGTCGCTGGGGGGCATTCCGCCCACCGCCGGGTTCATGGGGAAGGTCTGGCTGTTCGGGGCCGCCATCGACGCCGGCTTCGTCTGGCTGGCGGTGATTGCGGTCGCCAACAGCGCGGTGTCGCTGTACTACTACCTGCGGGTCGTCGTGTTCATGTGGATCACCGACGAGACGGCGCCCGCCGCCTCGCCCCTCGTCATCGGGCCCGCGATGACGGTGGCCCTCATGGTCGCCCTGTTCGGCACGCTCCTGTTCGGCCTTTATCCGCAGTTCCTCTTCGAGCACGCCGAGGCCGCGGCCCGCACCCTCGAGGGCTTCGGCGCCGGCGTCGCCCTGCGCTGACACATGCCGGGGCATTCCCCCGAGCTTCCGTCTCCCGTCCATGTAACGGTGGTGCTTTCGCCCGATGAGCCGGGCGAGCTGGCGTTGGGTCGTGAAATGGCCCGCGACCGCGGCGAAGGGCCGGGGGGGACGTGGGGTCTATGGCCTGGTTGGCCGTATTGTTGATTCTGCTTGTTGGGTTCCCTTGCCTGGGACTCGGCTATGCGATCGGTTGGAGGAAGAAACTGCATCTCGTTTCTGGATTCGACAATGAGAAGGTGAGGGACCCCGGAGGGCTGGCGAGATGGGTCGGAGGCGGCACCTTGGCGCTCGGTGTGCTGAATTGTGTGGCGGGGTGTGTCTTGTTGGCTGTACCCAGCCACTTCGTGGTGACGCTCGGGCTCAGTAACGTGATCGCGATCGCGATCGTGATCGTCGTGATCATGATCGTCGGCGCCAAGCGACTATGAGAAGTAGGGATTCCCCTTGCGGGGGGATGTCGCACCTGAGGCCGGGGGTGGCGGTGAGCGGGGCGGGTGATGCTTCCGCGTGGCGGTGCGCAGGCGTGTCGGCCGCTGTCGCGTGTCGGCGGCGCGTGCAGGCCCGGCGGCGCGCTGCCGCCGGGCTGACCCTGGTCAGTGCCTTGCGTCGATCTGGCTGATCGATTCCCGTATCAGGGCGTCGTTGTCTTCCGGGGTCAGGTTCTTCCGGATGAGCTTCGACGCGATCTGCAGCGACAGGTCGACCGTCTCGCGGCGGATGTCCTGCATCGCCCGCGCCGTTTCCTGCTGAATCTGCCGTTGGGCCGCGGCGACCACCGCCTCTTCGTCGCGCTTGGCCCTCTTTCTGGACTCTTCCTGGAAAGCCTCGGCGGCGCTACGGGTCTGGGCCAGGATCGACTGGGCTTCGGCCCTGGCGTCGGCGATGACCTTCGTCGCCGCCTGCTCGGCCTGCGCCAGCGCCTTCCTGGCCTGCTCGGCCTCGTCCAGCGACTTGCGTATCGTCTCCTGGCGTTCATCGAGCGCCCGCAGCAAGGGGCCCCAGGCGTACCTGCGCAGGGCCCAGAGCAGAGCCAGGAAGGTGGCGATGGTCCAGAAGAACAGCCCGGGATCCGGCTGGACCAGCGGATTATCCATGAGACGCTCCCTCTGACGATGTCACGCGTCGTGTTCCGGGAAATGCGTGGTCACCGCATCAGCACGACGACGAAGACGAAGACCTCGGCCAGAATCGCCACGCCTTCGAGCAGGAAGAGCGGGAGTTGCACCGCTCCCGTGATCTGTGCGGCAGCCGACGGCTGGCGCGCGATGCTCTCGGCCGCGGCCGCCGTGAACCGGCCGATTCCCAGACCCGCGCCAATCACGATCAGGCCGAGACCGATCGCAACGCCGGCGATGTACAACAGTTCCATGCAGTTAACCTCCGTGTGAATGTGCCGTCGTTCGAAGAAGTGGCTTACTTAGTGGTGCACGTTGATGGCCATGCCGATGAACACCGACGTCAGCAGGGTGAATACATAGGCCTGGACGAGGACGACGATGATTTCGAGCGCCGAGATGCCGGTCGCCAGGGGTACCCCGACGAGGGCGCCGACGCCCACTCCGAGCGCCGCGCTTCCGAACTGCTGGTTGAAGATGAAGACCAGCGACAGAATCGCCAGAATGGCGATGTGACCCCCGCTCATGTTGGCGGCCAACCGCATCGTGAGGGCGAACGGCCTGACGAACATGCCCATGATCTCGATGGGAATGAGCAGGAAGTAGATCGGCCACGCCAGTCCGGACGGCACGAGGTTCTTCCAGTGCTTGACGAAGCCGTGGGCCATGGTGCCGGCCACGATGATCGAGAAGAACGTGATCGTGGCCAACGCCGCGGTCACGTTGTAGTTGGCGGTCGCGGTGGCCCCGCCGTGGAGCACGCTGCTGAGCAGCGACTCTTCGGAGGTGTGCAGCACGTAATGGTTCAGCAGGCCCAACACCTCGAACACCGGAACCAGCCCGATCGCGTTCGCGGTCAGGATGAAGACGAAGAGCGTCAGGATCATCGGCGTCCAGGTGTTGACCCACTTGGCGCCGACGTTCGGCAGGACGACGGTGTCGCGGATGAACTGCACCACCGCCTCGAGGGCGTTCATGAACCCGGCGGGAACCGGGCGCTCCTGCGCGAGAAAACGCCGGGTCGTGAGGGTGATCGCCACGAACAGGAAGCCCGCCACCAGCCACAGCATCATGACGTGCTTGGTGACCGAGAAGTCGATGCCGGCGAGGTGCGGCAGATGCAGGATCGGGTGGTCGAGCGGGCTGTTCGCGATGTGCTCGATGATGACCTCGCCCGCGTCGAAAGCCTCACCGGCGCCGTGTCCGCCCTCGGCGTGGTCGGCGGCGGCGTGTGCGTCTTCGGCGTGCTGTGCGGCGTTCATCATGATGTTCGGTCGCGTTGCCGGCGTCTAGTTGCCGCCCGGCGTCCGCGCGTTGGCGTTCACCAGCAGGGTCTTGAAGTACAGCGCCTCGGCGATCTGGAGGGCCACGAAATAGAAGGTGAAGCTGAGGGTGAACGGCACGGGCTCGACCCGAAGCCCTCCGATGACGATGGAGACGTACGCGGCGTAGAACACCAGCTTCGCCGCGAAGGCGGCGGCCATCCGGCCCGTGAGCCGGGTGACGTCGGTACGCACCGTCCGTTCGACCAGGCGTATGGTCGCCAACCCCACCACGAGCGGCGCGGCCATGCCGAGAAACGCCGGCGTGGCCGTTCCCGGCGCCGCCAATGCCGCTACGGCTCCGCAGGTGAGCACGCACGCCGCCGCCAGTGCGGCCGACAACCTCATTGCTTCCAGATCGTTTTCGCCAACTCGTAGAACCCGACGACCATCCCCGTCAACAGACCGGCGAGCATGAACCAGGGCTCGGTCGCCGCCCACCGATCGATCAGGTGCCCCAGTCCTCCCAAGAGAAGAATGGCCCCGATCAATGTGTACCCGGCACAGGCGGCCGGACCCGCTCGCCGAACGTTTTCCTGCAAGGCCAGGATCGATCTTGCGAGAAAATGGTCGTTGGGGTCGGGCATCGTGACGAGCCGACGGCGAAAATGCGCGGCTGTGTCTCTCAGTCCGCCATCGCTGTCAGGTCACGATTGATGCCCGGAGGATGGCCGTGTCCACACCCTTCAAAAACGCATGATTGTAGCAGGATGAACGCCGCCCTGGCAAGAAGCCGGGCCGAGGCCGTGCCCGCCGCAGCGAGCACCGCCGGCGCGCGAGAAGGCGGGTCAGTACGCGGCGGCGGCCTTGACCGCCTGCAGGATGTCGTCCGACTGCGGCAGGATCGCCTCTTCGAGAATGGGGTGATAGGCGACCGGGCAGTCGAGGGCGCCGACGCGCTTGACCGGGGCGTCCAGGTGCTCGAAGAGCTCGTCGGCGATGCGCGCGGCCAGCTCCGCCCCGAACCCGCACGTCAGCTGGTCCTCGTGCGCCACCACCACGCGGTTGGTGGCGGTCACCGCCGCCGCGATCGACGGCCAGTCGTAGGGGGCCAGCGTCCGAAGGTCCATCACCTGCACGCTGATGTCCTCCTGCGCCGCCCGCTCCGCCGCCAGCAGCGACCGCTGCACCAGCGAGCCCCAGGTGACCACGACGACGTCGGTCCCCTCGCGCCGGGTGCTCGCCCGCGCGAACGGAATCTGGTGGTCCGGACCGTGATAGGGGGCCTTGCTGTAGGTCTGGCGATAGAGGTGCTTGGGTTCGAGGAACAGCACCGGGTCGTCGCAGCGCACGGCGGTCCGGAGCAGCCCCGCCGCGTCGGCGGCGTTCGACGGATAGGCGATGCGCAACCCCGGGCAGTGCGCGAAGATGCTCTCGCCCGACTGGCTGTGATAGAGCGAGCCGCCGCGCAGATAGCCGCCGATCGGCGCCCGGATCACGAGCGGACACGAGAACGCGTTGTTCGACCGGTACCGCAGCATCGTCAGCTCGTCGCGGATCTGCATCATCGCGGGCCAGATGTAGTCGAAGAACTGAATCTCGACGATCGGCTTGAGCCCGCGGACGGCCATCCCGATGGCCCGGCCGACGATGTTGGCCTCGGCCAGCGGCGAGTTGAACACGCGTTCCCGCCCGAAGGTCCGTTGCAGTCCCAACGTGGCCTTGAACACCCCGCCCTTCCCCGGTACCGCGGACAGCACCTCGGCGCGGCTGCAGTCGGCCACGTCTTCCCCGAAGACGAGGATGCGGGGGTTGCTGGCCATCTCGTCCTCGAGGGTGCGGTTGATGGCCGCCACCATCGTGATCGGCGGGCCCTCGGGGGCGCCGGGGACGTCGAAGCGCTCGGCCGCCGGATCGACGTCGGGCGAGTACACGTGGTCCAGCACCGTCGACCGGTCGGGCGGGGCGGCGGCCAGGGCGCGGTCGGCCGCCGCCTGAATCTCTTCGTCCACGCCGGCCGACAGCCGCGCCAGCCCGTCGTCGTCCGCGAGCTCCCGATCCTTCAGGAGGGCGGCGAATCGCGTGATGGGGTCGCGGGCCTGCTCGGCTTCGCGTTCCGCCTCGCTCTTGTACTGACCGTCGTCGTCCGACTCCGAATGCGAGTGCAGGCGCACCACGCTGGCCTTGATCAGGACCGGCCCGCGTCCGCCGCGCGCATAGGCGAGGGCCCGCTGCATCGCCGCGACGCTGTCGAGCACGTCCGTGCCGTCGACGCGGATGACATCGAGCCCCGGGAACGCCGACACCAGGCGGGCGATGTCCCCGCCCGGCGTCTGGATCTCGACCGGGACGGAAATGGCGTACCCGTTGTCCTCGATCAGATAGATCACCGGAAGCCGGCGGGTGCAGGCGGTATTCAGCGATTCCCAGAACTCGCCTTCGCTGGTGCCCCCTTCGCCGAGCGACACGTAGACGACGTCGCTCTCCGAAGAGGCGCCGCCGGGGGGCGCGAGCTCCGGGAAATGACAGGCCTCGGCACAGCCGACGGCATGCAGGCACTGGGTCGACACCGCGCTGGAGGGAGAGACCAGATTGAGGGCCGGCTTGCTCCAGTGCGCCGGCATCTGGCGCCCGCCCGAGGACGGATCGGCGGCGGCGCCGACCGCCGCCAGCAGCATCTCGTAGGGCGTCATGCCCAGGGCGAGGGCCAGGGCCCGGTCCCGGTAGTAGGGAAAGAACCAGTCACGGCCGGCGGTGAGCAGGGTTCCCGCCGCAACCTGGATCGCTTCGTGGCCGGCTCCGCTGATCTGGAAGAAGCTCTTGCTCTGCGTCTTGAGCTGCAGCTCCTTGTCGTCGAGTCGGCGCGCCATCAGCATCGTGCGGTAGAACCGCAGCAGGTCGTCCCGCGACAGCCCTCCGTACAGCCGCTGTGAGGTCGCGGCAGGCGCGTTCCCCGAGCCTGTCGAGCGCTTCATGGTGCAATCCTGCGTGCCGAAGGTGGGACCGACGTCAACTGGCCCGCATTGGCGGTAAATTATAGCATCGTGGCGTCGCGCCGGCCCCCGGTCCGGCCGCGTGCGCGACCCGCGCGTGGCATCGCAATGAGAAACGAATCCTTCGCGGCGGTGACGGCGTGGAACGACCTGGCGCTCGAGAAGATCACGGCGCTCGTTTCGCGGAAGCTGGTCAGCGGCGACTGCCAGATGCTGGCCCAGGTGTACCTGAAGCGCGGGGCCCTCGTGCCGCTCCATGCCCACGACGGCGAGCAGATGATCTACGTGCTCGACGGGATGCTGAAGCTGCGCGTGGCGGGGGAAGACCTCGTCGTGGGGGACGGCGAGGTGGTACGCATTCCCGGGCGGGCCCCGCACCAGATCGAGGCCCTCGCGGACACCTTCGCGCTCGATCTGCGCGGTTCGGCGCGGGCCGACCCGGTCTCCCCGCCGGCCGGTGGTCAGGAGACGCCGGGGCGTCCGGAAGAGGGTTGACGCGCCGCGCGTCCGGCGTCTCGGTCCGGGCGCGGCCTTGCGGTCGCGTTGGAAGTTTCGCTGGCGCGAAACTTCTACGGCGCAGGCTCCTGGCCCCCGGCGGCTCCACCTGCCGCTCGCCCTCCGGGGGACGCCGCCGGCCCCGCGGCGGGCCGCCGCCCCAACCGGCGGACGGGGGTCAATGGATGGTGCCGTCCCAGTCGTCGCGGCTCGGCAGGACCCGGAACTTGCGGCGGAGTCGGCCCATCTTCCATTGCAGATACCGGTACTTGATCTCCGCCCGCACCCCGAATCGGCCGAACCGGGGCAGGCCGAGTCCCCGGCCGCGCTTGAGATACAGATAGCCGACGATCAGTCCGCTCAAGTGGGCGACGTGGGCGACGCCGCCGCCCCGCGGCACCGACAGGAACGCGATGGTCCCGATGATCATCACGAAGTACCGGGCGGGGACCGGGAACACGAAGAACACCAGAATCGGTGCATTCGGATAGTAGACGGCGAACGCCATCAGCAGCCCGTAGATCGCCCCCGAGGCTCCGATGGTCACGCTGTGATACGTCGGTTCGCTGAAGGCGAACGGCAGCAGGCCCGCGACGATCGTCGCGACGCCGGCGCCGATGCCGGTCACGAGGTAGAAGCGCAGAAAGTAGGCGGCCCCCCAGAGGCGTTCGAGCTGGACCCCGAACATCCACAGGACCAGCATGTTGAACAGAATGTGGCCGATGCTCCCGTGCAGGAACATGTAGCTGGCCGGCTGCCAGAACCGCAGCCCCGTCACCACCGCTTCCGGGCGCAGCCCGAACACCTCGATGAGCAGGTTGCCGAGCGGGGGAATCACCGCGCCCGCCACGAAGATGCCGGTGTTGGCCCAGAGCAGCATCTTCACGGCCGGGGTCATCGGACCCGGACCGAACGCCATTCCGGAAGAACCCCGATGGTAGGTGCGGCGCATCTCCGCGCCATCGTACCACGAGCCGGCGCGACCGAAGGTCGCGTTGGGAGTCTCGCCGGCGCCAAACTCCCACGGCGCCAGTCTCCGGCTCGGATTCAGCGGCGTTGAGCAACAGGGAGCGTGGCTGCCTCGGTGGCGTCTTCGTCGGCGCGCACCAGAACCGGCAGCGTCCGGCGGGGGGCTCCCGCCGGGGTGATCATCCGCGGGCGGGGGGCGGCCGGTCGGCGCGCAGCCGGCCCAGGAGCTCCTCGCGGACCTCATCGAGCTCGGCGATGCCCAGGAGCCGGGCGGCGGCGGCCAGGACGATCAGGCCGAGGGCGATCTCCCCGCCCAGGATCAGTCCGGCGGTGACGACGCCGCTGTCCGCCGCGAGCCCCCCGACCAGGCCCTCGGCCGCGGCGACCGTCGCGCCCATCGCCGCCGCCGCGAGACAGGTCCGCACGAAAGTGTCCGCGAAGCTGCGGGCCTCGATCCCGCCGAGCCGGCGATGCAGCAGGAAGAGCAGGACGCCGGCGTTGAGCCACGACGCGATCGTCGTGCCCAGCGCGAGTCCGGGATACCCCAGGATTCGCACGAGGGCGAGATTCAGCACGATGTTCAGGCCGACGGTCAGGACGCTCACCAGGGCCGGGGTCAGGCTCGTGCCGAAGGCGTAGAAGACCGGGGCGGTCAGCCGGACCGCCGCGTAGCCGACGATGCCCGGCGCGTAGTACACCAGGGCGCGCGCCGTCGCCGGGGTGTCGGCCGGCGTGAATACGCCGTGCTCGAAGATGAGCCGCACGATGGGGGTCGCGAGGACCGCGAGCCCGACCGCCGCCGGCACCATCACCGCCGACGTCAGGCGCAGCCCGTGCGAGACGGTCCGGCGCACCGCCGTCACGTCGCCGGCGGCCGCGTGGCGGGACACCGCGGGCAGGATCACCGTCGCGATCGACACCCCGAGCACCCCCAGGGGGAGGTACATCAGCCGGAACGCCAACGTCAGCCACGTGACGGCGCCGGTGCCCTCGCCGGTGGCGAGGATGGTGTTCACGAGCAGGTTCATCTGCAGCGCGGCCCCCGCGACCGTCGCCGGTCCCATCAGTCCCACGACCTCCCGCAGACCCGGGTCGGCCGGGTCGAGGACGAGGCGATGGCGGAATCCCTCGCGGCGCAGCTGCCACCATTGCGCCGCGATCTGTCCCGCCCCGCCGACCAGTACCGCGCCCGCCACCGCCACGATCGGCTCGATCCCGGTTTCCGCCATCAGCGGCACGATGACGACGGCGCTCAGGATGAGGCTGACGTTGTACGCGGCGGGCGACACCGCGGGGACGAAGAACCGCCGCAGCGAGTTCAGCATGCCCATGCAGACGGCGGCGACCACCACCAGGGGGAGGAACGGCAGCACGATGCGGGTCAGCTGCACCGTCAGCTCGAACTTGCCGGGCACCGCCTGGTAGTCGCCGGCGAACAGGCGTGTCAGAGGCTCGGCGAAGACGATGCCGGCCACCACGAGGCCGCCGGTGACGACCGCGAGGGCGTTGATCAACTGGGCGCCGAGCCGCCACGCCGCGTCGCGGCCGGCGTTGGTCAGGCGCCGCGTGAAGACGGGCACGAAGGCGGCGTTCATCGCCCCTTCGGCGAAGAGCTCGCGCAGCAGATTCGGGATGCGCAGCGCCACGAGGAAGGCGTCCATCGCATTGCCGGCGCCGAAGCGGTAGGCGAGCGCCTGATCCCGGACCAGCCCCAGCACCCGGCTGGTCATGGTGGCGAGGCTCACGATGCCGGCCGAGCGGGTCAGCCCGTCGCCGGGCGGGTCGGGGGGCGTCATCGTTCGGGGCGGCATCGAGGCGGGGTCAGGTGGCGAACCGGAAGTTGATGACGTCGCCGTCGCGGACCTCGTAGTCCTTGCCCTCCAGCCGCACCTTTCCATGCTCGCGGCAGGCGGCGTGCGAGCCGTCCCGCGCGGTCAGGGCGTCGTAGTGGACCACCTCCGCGCGGATGAACCCCCGGGCGATATCGCTGTGGATCTCGCCGGCCGCCTCCTGCGCCGCGGTGCCGCGCGGCACCGACCAGGCCCGGCACTCGTCCTTCCCCACGGTGAAGAAGGAGATGTACCCCAGCAGCCGGTAGCTCGCCCGGACGACCCGGTCGAGTCCGGAGTCGGTGAGGCCGATGTCGGCGAGAAACGCGGCCCGGTCGCCGGGCGGCAGCTCGGCAATCTCCAGCTCGATCTTCGCGCAGACCGGAGCCGTCTCGATTCCGCTTCCGGACAGGGCGCCGGCGAGGCCGGTCCGTTCGATGGCCGGCTCCGGGTCCGCCACGTCCGCCTCGTCGAGGTTGAGCACGACGAGCAGCGGCTTGGCGGAGAGAAAGCTGAAGCCCCGCAGCCGTTTGGCGTCGGCCGCGTCGAGGGCGAGCGCGCGCAGCGGCCGCCCCTCTTCCAGGGCCGCCCGGCAGTGCTCGATCACCCGCCGCTCCTCGTCCAGCTCGCGGCTCCGGCCTTTCTTCATGTCCTGGCGGATTCTCTCCAGACGCCGCTCCGCCACGCCCAGATCGGCCAGGATCAGCTCATCCTCCATCTGCCGGGCGTCCCGGGCCGGGTTCAGATCGCCGGCCGCATGCGGGACCCGCTCGTCGGAGAACATCCGCAGCACGTGAACCAACGCGTCGGCGTTGCGGAACCCCGACACGTCGAGCATCGCGGCGGCGGAACCGTGCCCGGCCAGCTCGCTCACCTCGACGGTGGCCGGCACGTGCCGCCGCGGGTCGAACAACGCCGTCAACCGGTCGAGACGGGGGTCGGGCACCTGCGCGATGCCCACCTGGGACGCCTGCCGGCGAGGCGCCGTCGCCGGTTCGCCGGACGATTGCGTCAACAAACGGAACAGGGAGGTCTTCCCCGTCGATGGCAGCCCGATGAGCCCGGCCCGCAACATGATTCCCGTCGCCCTCCCTCCGCCGTCCGAGCGGCGACCCGGCCGGCATGCTCTGTCCCGATGCCGGCGGGGGGGCCCGATCCGGGCGGAAAAACGAAATTAAAGCGTAAGTATCAGATTCCACGCAACTTGTTGACACCTGCGTGGTCCTTCTCTATAGTGGAGTGGAGTTTATTGGACCTCAGTGGAGTGTAGTGGTGCTTCGTGGGAATTATTCAGTCAAAATCGACGAAAAGGGACGGCTGAAGATTCCTGCCCTGTTCCGCACCGCCATACAGGATCGGTACGGCACCCAGGTGTATGTGACCTCCCGCAAGGACAAGGGCGTCGTCGTCAACATCTACCCGATGCCGGTCTGGGAAGAGATGGAGCGCAAGCTGGCCGACCTCCCGCCGTCGCTGCCCGAGCTCGCCCGCTACGTCGACCTGGTGAACTACTACGGCCAGCCCGGCGAGATCGACAAGCAGGGCCGGGTGTCCATTCATCCGCTGTTGCGGGAGTCGGCGTCGATGACGGGCGACGTGGACGTCCTGGGTCAGCTCGACCATCTCGATATCTGGAATCACGAACGGTTCTCCACGCGGATGGCGAACGAGCCGTTCACCGACGCCGATGCCCGGAAGCTGTCGGAGTTCGGCATCTGATGGCGACGATCCTACACGAGCCGGTCCTGCGGGCGGAGACGATCGAGCTGCTCGATCCGGCGGATCGCGGGCTCGTCGTCGACTGCACGGTGGGCACCGGCGGACACGCGGCGGCATTGCTCGAGGCGGGGGCGGCTCGGGTCCTCGGGCTCGATCGGGACGCCGACGTGCTCCCCCTGGCCCGGCGTCGCCTGGCCGCCTGGAAGGACCGCGTGGACCTGGTTCACGCCGACTATCGCAGCCTGGACGAAGTACTGGACCGCCTGGGCGTCGATCGGGTGGACGGGGCCCTGGCCGACCTCGGGTGCTCCTCGACGCAGCTCGAGACGGAAGGGCGGGGGTTCAGCTTCCGCCGCGACGACCCGTTGGACATGCGCATGGACCGGTCGTCGGGCCGGACGCTCGCCGATCTCCTCGCCGAGGCGACCCCCGAGGGGTTGGCGGACGTCATCTTCCAGTACGGCGAGGAGCGGCATTCGCGCCGCATCGCCCGCGCCATCGTCGCCGCGTGGGCCGGCGCCGGAATCAGGACGACGGCCGAGCTCGCGACCGTCGTCCGCCGGGCCGTGCGATACCGCGGCCGGGCTCGCATCGACCCCGCGACACGTACGTTTCAGGCCCTGCGCATCTGGGTCAACCAGGAGCTCGAGGGGCTCGACGCGTTCCTGCGTTCGGCGGCCGGGCGTCTGAAGGCCGGCGCCCGCCTCGCCGTCATCAGCTTCCACTCGCTCGAGGACCGGATCGTCAAGTACACCCTGCGCGAGCTCGAGGGCGGCGGCGAGCTCGCGATGCGGATTCTGACCCGCAAGCCGGTGCGGGCGGCGGGGGATGAACTGCAGCGCAACGCCCGTGCCCGCTCCGCCAAGCTGCGCGCGGCCTGGAGGGTGTCGTGAACCAGCAGAACCTGGACTTCCGGGTCACGCGCGACATCCGCAACGCGCCGATCGTTCGCGAGATCGACCGGCGGCGGCAGCGCGAGCTCTGGCGATCGCTCGCGGTGGCGGTCTGCTTCGTGGCCGTGCTCCTGTTCTCCGCCTGGCAGAACTTCGAGCTGTTGAGATACGGCTACGAGATCGAGCAGATGGAGCGGGAGCGGTCCGAGGAGCTCGACCTGAATCGGCATCTGCGTCTCGAGGTCGAGACGCTGCGCGCGCCGCAGCGGATCGAGCGTATCGCGACCACCGAGCTGGGTCTGGTGCCTCCCGCGGTTGGCGGCGTGCAGGTGATCGAGCGTCAGGTGGCGTCGCCGCCGCCCGGCCGTAGCGTGATGGCCACGCGGGACACGGGTGCGCGGATCGCCCCGGTGGCCGCGCGTTGAGAAGACGATGGCATTGAACCCCGGCGCGGCCGGCGATTGGCGGCAGGTTCTGCACCCGCGGGTGAAGCTCGTCGCCGGCGTCATGGTGTTGTGGGGGATCGTGATCCTCGGACGGCTCGTCGAGCTCCAGATCGTCCGCTACGACGACTTCGTGGCGCGCGCCCTCGATCAGCACGAGCGGGCGATCGAGACGCCGGCGAGACGCGGGGAGCTCCTCGACCGCGACGGGAGCGTGCTGGCCTACGACGTGGCCGCCGACACCGTCATCGCCGAACCGAGGGACGTGGAGAACCCGGCGGAGACGGCCCGGCGGCTCTGCGAGGTGCTCCAGTGCACGGCGGACCGGCGCGGGAGGCTGGAGTCGACGCTCGCCGCCGACAACGGCTTCGCCTATGTGGCGCGGCAGGTGTCGCCGCGTGCGGCCGAGCGGATACGGAACCTCGACCTCCGCGGCATCGACTTTCTGAAGGAGAACCGGCGCTACTACCCCAACGGTACGTTGGCCGCGCACCTGCTGGGCCACGTCGGCGTCGACAATCAGGGACTGCACGGTCTGGAATCGCTGTACGAGCAGACGCTCGCAGGCGAGCCGGGGAGAGTCCTGGTGCGGCTGGACGCGCAGCAGCAGGCCTTCCGCCGCGTCGAGCGGCGGCCGACGGCGGGGGTCTCCCTCGAGCTGACCATCGACAGCTACATTCAGCACATCGCCGAGCGGGAGCTTCGCGCCACCGTCCGCGAGCACGATGCGGAGGGCGGCAGCGTCGTGGTCCTGGACCCGCGCACCGGCGACATCCTCGCGCTCGCCAACGAACCCTCCTTCAACCCGAACGCGTGGGCCGATGCCACGTCGGACACCCGCAGGAACCGTGCGACGCAGGACGTCTACGAACCGGGATCGACCTTCAAGATCGTCACCGCCTCGGCCGCCCTCGAAGAGCAGGTCTTCCGGCCCGAGGACGTCATCGACGTGAGCCCCGGCGTGATCTACTACGGGGGCAGGCCGATCCGGGACGTGCGCAACTACGGGTCGCTCACGTTCGCCGACGTCATCGTCAAGTCCAGCAACGTGGGGACGAGTCAGGTCGGTGTGGCCCTGGGGGCGGATCGACTCAACCGCTACGTGCGGCGGTTCGGTTTCGGTCAGACGATCTCGCGGGATTTCCCCGGCGAGAGCCGCGGGATCGTGCATGACGCATCGCGGCTTCGCGAGGGTGGGTTGGCCCGCGTGTCGATGGGCTACAACATCTCCGTGACGCCGCTGCAGATGGCGGTCGCGATGAACGCGGTCGCCAGCGGCGGGATGTTGATGGCGCCCCGTCTGGTCAGGGCGGAGCTGCGCGGCGGCGCCCGCGAGGAGATTCCGGTGCGGGTCGTCAAGCGGGCGATCCAGGCGCCGACCGCCGCCTCGCTGACCCGGATCATGGAGGACGTCGTGGTCCGGGGGACCGCCCGGCGGGCCCGGATAGAGGGGTACAGCGTCGCCGGCAAGACCGGCACGGCGGAGAAGATCCTGCCCGGCGGCGGCTACTCCAGCACGAACCACGTCGCCTCGTTCGGGGGTTTCGTGCCGTCCTCCCGGCCCGAGGCGACCATTCTGGTCGTGGTCGACGGCGTGGCCCGGTTCGGCGGCTCGGTGGCCGCCCCGGCGTTCCGTCGGATCGGCGAGGCGGTTCTCCGGCATCTCGGCGTCGCTCCCGATCTCGATGCGCCGCGCCGGCTTCTCGTGCCGGCCGAGCCCGCGCCGTTCCCCGGCGCGCGGCCCCTCCGGGTGCGTGCCGACGCGTCGCCCGGCCCGGCCGGATCGATCGCGGTCGAGCCCGGCGTGATGCCCGATCTGCAGGGGGTCGGCGCACGTGCGGCGCTCGCGATCGCGAGCGAGCTGGGTCTGTCGACCCGGCTCCGCGGGCGGGGAGTCGTCGTCGCGCAGGCGCCGGCGGCGGGCGATGCGATCGCCCGGGGGCAGGCGTTGACGCTGACGCTCGAACGCCGCCCGGCGAGGGCAGGGTCATGACCGTCGGCCAGCTGATGCCGCGGCTGTCGGGACGGGTGGAGACCGGTGCCGGGACGCCGGCGTTCGATGCCGCCGTCCTCACGCGCGACGCGACGGCGATCGCCTTCGACTCGCGCCGCGTCGAGCCGGGGGCCATCTTCGTTGCGGTGAAGGGGCAGCACGTCGACGGCGCGAGCTTCGCCGCCGAGGCGACCCGGCGGGGGGCGGTGCTGGTGGTCTCCGAGTCGGGGGCGCGGCCCGGCACGGAAGGGCGCTGGGTGCAGGTGACCGACGCCCGGCTTGCCCTCGCCGAGCTGTCTGCCGCGTTCTACGGCGACCCCAGTCGCGACCTCACGGTCGTCGGGGTGACCGGCACCAACGGCAAGACCACCACGACGTACCTGCTGACGGCGATCTTCGAGGCGGCCGGGAGGCCCTGCGGCCGCATCGGAACCGTGTCGTACCGGGCCGGCGGGGGCGAAGCGGCGGCGCCGCACACGACGCCCGAGGCGCCGGACGTACAGGCGCTGCTGCGCGAGATGGTCGAGCATCGCATCACCGCCTGCGTGATGGAGGTGTCCTCGCACGCCTTGTCGATGCGCCGGGTGGACCGGACCGCGTTCACGGCCGCCATCTTCACCAACCTCACGCGGGAACACCTCGACTATCACGCCGACATGGCGGGGTATTTCGACGCGAAGCGCCGCCTCTTCGACATGCTTCCGCTCGGCGCGCCGTCGATCGTCAACCTCGACGACCCCGCCGGCCGCCGGCTCGCCGGCATGGTCGGCCATCCCGTCACCTATGCCGTCGACCGGGCGGCGGCGGTGCGGCCCGAGCGGATGGAGTCCACGCGGGCCGGCACCAGGCTCGACGTGCGCACGCCCCGCGGGCAGCTGCAACTGTGCTCGCCCATGCCGGGGCGGGTGAACGTCTACAACCTCCTTGCCGCGACCGCCGCCGCCCTCGCCCTCGACCTGCCGCTGTCCGCCATCGAGCGAGGCGTGGCCGGGCTCGAGGGTGTGCCGGGGCGGTTCGAGGTCGTGTCCTCGCCCGACGACGACGTCTGGGTGCTGCTCGACTTCGCCCATACCGACGATGCGCTGCGGGCGGTGCTCGGGGCGGTGCGCGAGTTCCGCACCCGCCGCCTCATCAGCGTCTTCGGGTGCGGCGGCGACCGCGACCGCACCAAGCGCCCGTTGATGGGTGCGGTGGCGGCCAGACTCAGCGATCTGGTGGTGCTGACCTCCGACAATCCGCGGTCCGAGGATCCGGATCGCATCATCGATGAGATTCGCTGCGGCATCCTCGGGACGGCCGGCGCGGCGGAATGCCGCCACCTGGCGATCGCCGACCGCCGCGCCGCCATCGAGCGCGCCATCGCCGAGGCCGAGCCGGGCGATGCCGTCGTCATCGCCGGCAAGGGGCACGAGCGCGTGCAGGAGATCGGCGGCCGGCAGCTGCCTTTCGAGGACCGCGTCGTGGCCCGCGAGGCGCTCGCGCACCGGCGGACCCGGGCGCCCGTGCGATGAGGTCCTCGAACGGCGATCGCGTTGCGGCGGCGAGAACCGGCGGAACGGCGCAACCGGGGTGTGGCGCAGGAGATGGGCGAATCATGGTCGATGACGTTGCGCGATCTGGCCGGCGCCGTCGGCAGCCGGCAGGTCGTCGGTGCGGGCGAGACTCGCGCCGCCGGCGTCTCGATCGATTCCCGCTCGCTCTGCCGGGGCGATCTGTTCGTCGCGATCCGCGGAGCTCGTTTCGACGGGCACCGCTTCGTGGCGCAGGCCCTGGAACGCGGCGCGGCGGGGGCGCTCGTCAGCGATGCGGCGGTGCTCGGAACACCGCCGGCGCCGGGGATCGTCGTCGATGACACCTTGCACGCGCTGCAGGCGCTGGCCCGCCACGTCCGGCGAGACTCGGGGGCCCGGGTGGTCGCGGTGACCGGCAGCGTCGGGAAGACCACGACCAAGGAGCTGGCGGCGGCACTGCTCGCGACGCGGTACCGCGTGTTTCGGAATCGGGGCAACCTGAACAACCACATCGGGTTGCCGCTGTCGTTGCTGGAGTTGCGCACCCGGCCGGAGGTGGCCGTCGTGGAGCTGGGCATGAGCGGTCCTGGAGAGATTCGTCGCCTCGTCGACATCGCCGAGCCCGATCTGCGGGTGTGGACCAACGTCGGGGAGGCGCATGCCGCGTTCTTTCCGTCGATCGAGGCGATCGCCGATGCGAAGGCCGAGATCCTGACGGGGGCGGGGCCGGACACCGTGGTCGTCGCCAACGCGGGGGACGACCGGGTCATGCACCGCGTGACCGGCTTCCCGGGACGGGTCGTCACGTTCGGAGTCGGGGTCGAGGCGGATGTGGCCGCGAGCCGCGTCGAGGATCTCGGGCTGGACGGCATGCGGGCGCATCTTGGGACTCCGGCGGGCGAGGCGACGGTGCGCACGCCGCTGCTCGGCCGCGGCAATCTCGCGAACGTCCTCGCGGCGGTCGCGGTCGCGACGACGCTCCAGGTGCCGCTGGCCGCGGCGGTGGAGCAGGTGCCGGCGGTGGAGGCGCCGCCGCATCGAGGACGGATTCACCGGCTGGCCGGCCGCGTGGTCGTGATCGACGATTCCTACAACTCCAGTCCGCTGGCCGTGGAGACGGCGCTGGCGACCCTGTCGCGCGAGCCCCGCGCCGGCCGCCGGGTGGCGGTGCTCGGCGAGATGCTCGAGCTGGGCGTCCGTTCGACGGATCTGCATCGAGCCGCAGGCCGGGCCGCCGCGGCGGCCGGGGTGGGGCTGTTGCTGACGGTCGGCGGCGACCCGGCGCGGGCCCTCGGCCGGGCCGCCGTCGACGCCGGCGCCGCCGCCGCGAACGTCCTCCACTGCGACAACAGCGAAGAGGCGGCCGCGCGTGCCGGGGAGTTGATCCGCAACGACGACCTCGTGCTCGTCAAGGGGTCGCGGGGCGTTCGGACCGACCGGGTCGTGGCGCGGCTCTGCGCCGATCGGGCGGCCGGCGAGGAGGGAGGGTGATGCTGTATCACCTGCTGTACCCGCCGCTGAACGTCGTCCAGTACATCACCGTCCGTACTGCCGCGGCCGGCATCACCGCGTTCCTCATCAGTCTCGTCCTGGGGCCCTGGCTGATCCGGACCCTTCGCGAGTTCCAGATCGGCCAGGTCGTGCGGGACGACCTCGCCGGGCACCAGTCCAAGGCGGGCACCCCCACCATGGGCGGCCTGCTCATTCTGACCGCGGCGACGGTCCCGACCCTGGCCTGGGGCGACCTCACGAATCCCTACGTGTGGGTCGCCACGCTCTCGATGATCGCCTTCGGACTCGTCGGTTTCCTGGACGACTACCTGAAGATCGTCCGCCGGAACCACGAGGGGCTCCTCCCGCGGTACAAGCTCGTCGGCCAGGGCGTCGTGGCCCTCGCCGTGGGTCTCGCCCTGTTGTGGATGAGCGGCCGGGAGATCTACAACACCGAGCTCATCCTGCCGTTCTTCAAGGAGCTCACCCCGGATCTCGGCTGGGCGTACGTCCCGTTCGGGATGCTGGTGATGGTGTTCTTCTCGAACGCCGTCAATCTGACGGACGGGCTCGACGGTCTCGCCATCAGCCTCTTCATCGTCGCGGCGGCGGCGATGACGGCGCTGGCCTACGTCACCGGGCACGCCACCTTCGCCGAGTACCTGTTGCTGACCCACGTGGCGCCGGCGGCGGAGCTCACGGTCTTCTGCGGCGCGTTGATCGGCGCCGGGCTCGGCTTCCTCTGGTACAACTCGCACCCCGCCGAGATCTTCATGGGCGACGTCGGATCCCTCGCGCTGGGGGGCGCCCTCGGGACGGTGGCCATCCTCATCAAGCAGGAGCTGTTGCTGCCGATCGTGGGCGCGGTGTTCGTCATCGAGGCCTTCTCCGTCGTGATTCAGGTCGGGTCGTTCAAGCTCACCGGCCAGCGCGTGTTCCGGATGGCCCCCCTCCACCATCACTGCGAGCTGATCGGGTGGAGCGAGCCGAAGGTGATCAGCCGGTTCCTGATCGCCGCGGTGGTCTTCGCCTGTTTCAGCCTCGCCACCCTGAAGCTGCGATGAACGCATTCTCCGTGCGGGGGTCGACGGTCGTCGTCGTGGGGGCGGCGCGCAGCGGCGTGGCGGCGGCGCAGCTTCTCGCGGCGCGCGGCGCGCAGGTGGTCCTGACCGAGCAGCGGTCCGAGGTGGGCGCCGCGGTCCGCCGCCTGGAGGACGCCGGCATCGAGCTGGAGCTGGGCGGACATCGCGCCGACACGCTGGCCCGGGCGGACCTGGTGGTGCTGAGCCCCGGCGTGCCCCCCGCGTCGGCGGTGTTCGACGCGGTCAGGCGGCGGGGCGTTCCCGTCATCAGCGAGCTCGAGCTGGCGTGCCGCTGGCTGCGGGGGCGCATCGTGGCGGTGACCGGGACCAAGGGCAAGTCGACGACGGTGGTGCTGGTGGGGCGGATGCTCGAGGCCGGGGGCTGGGACGTGCTGGTGGGAGGGAACGTGGGCACCGCGCTCAGCACGCAGGTGGACGAGTCCACGCCCGAGATGATCCACGTGGTCGAAGCGTCGAGCTTCCAGCTCGAGCTGACCCGGACGTTCCGGCCCTCGATCGCGGTGCTGCTCAATCTGCATCGCGACCATCTCGACCGCCATGGGGGCTATCCCGCCTACGCGGCGGCCAAGACCCGCGTCTTCGCCAACCAGACGGCGGCCGACACGCTGGTCGTCAATGCCGACGACCCCGAGGTCCTGCGGCTGGCCCGGGCGAGTCGCGCCCGGCAGGTGCCCTACGCCCTCGAGGCGTCGATCGACGCGGGCATCGCGGTCGCGGGCGGCGCCGTCGTGCGCCGGACGGCGGCCGGCGACACCCCTCTGGTGCCCCTGACGGCCGTGCACCTGAGGGGGCGGCATCTCCTGAGCGACGTCCTCGCCGCGAGCGCGGTGGCGAGCCTCGTCGGCGTGTCCGCGGGCGAGATGACCCGGGCCGTCGATGGGTTCACGGGGCTCGACCATGCCCTCGCGCCGGCCGGCGAGGTCGGCGGGGTGCGGTTCGTCGACGATTCCAAGGCGACGAACGTCGCGGCGGCGCGATGCGCCATCGAGAGCTGCGGCGATCACCTCGTGGTCATCCTGGGCGGACGTTTCAAGGGGGGCGATCTCGCGTCGCTCGCCCCCCTGCTCGAACGCCGGGCCGATGCGGTCATCGCCCTCGGCGAGATTCGCGAGCGCATCCGGGAGACCTTCGAGGCGGTGGTGCGGGTGGTCGAGGTGGGGTCGCTCGACGATGCGGTCCGCGCCGCCTATGGGCTGGCCGCGCCCGGGGGCACGGTGCTGCTGGCGCCGGCGTGCGCGAGCCTCGACATGTTCCGGGACTACGCCGAACGCGGCCGCGTGTTCGTGCAGGCGGTGGACCGCCTGCGGGAGGAGGTCGAAACGAAGCGTGAGCAGTGAGCAGTCATCAGTCGGGTCGCGGCGGGGGAGAGTCGACCGCTGGGAACGCAGGCTGCCTCGGTCTGCGAGGTCGGTGTCTTCTCCTCGCGCGCGGCTGATGACTGCTGACCGCTCACGCTTCTGGATGTCGGATCGAAGCGCTCCGGACTTTAGGGCCGCGTCGGCCATCCGCCGTTACGGGCTACGACTATGGCGCGAAAGCTGAAATCAGACAAGGTGTTGTTTCTCGCCACCGCGCTCCTCCTGTGCGTCAGCGTGGTGATGGTGTACAGCGCCTCGGCCGTCCTCGCGATGGCCCGGTTCGAGCAGCCGCCCTGGTTCTTTCTCCTCAAGCAGGTGACGTGGGCCATCCTCGGCATCGGGCTGCTCGCCATCGCCATGCGCGTCGACTACCGCGAGTTGCGGCGGCCGCTCGTGGTCCGGGGGGCGCTGGTGGTCTCGGTCCTCGCCCTCCTGGTCGTTTTCCTGGGACCCGCGATCAACGGGACGCGCCGGTGGTTCTCGATCGGCGGCATCGGCATCCAGCCCTCGGAGTTCGCCAAGGCCGCGGTCATCCTGTTTGCCGCCGCCGCCCTCGAGCGGCGCATGGACAAGATGGACCGGGTCGTCCGGGCCCTGGCGCCGGTGGTCCTGGTCACCGGCCTCGTCTGCGGCCTGATCGTGCTCGAGCCCGACTTCGGGACCGCGTTCACCCTGCTCATGATCGTCGGCGTGATGGTGTTCGCGGCGGGGCTGCCGTCCCGCCACCTCGCGGGGCTGACGCTGGCCCTCGTGCCCTTGCTGGCCGTGGTTCTGGTCAGCGAGCCCTACCGGCTCCAGCGGCTGCTCACGTTTCTCGACCCCTGGGCCGATCCGTACGGCCACGGATACCAGGTCATCCAGTCGCAGATTGCCGTGGGCACGGGGGGGGTCCTCGGGCAGGGGCTGATGGCGGGCGTACAGAAGCTGTTCTACCTGCCGCATCCGCACACCGACTTCATCTATGCGGTGATTGCCGAAGAGACCGGACTGGTCGGGGCCTCCGTGGTGCTGCTGTGTTTCGGGGTCATCCTGTGGCGCGGAATGGGCATCGCGATGGCGGCGCCGGATCGGTTCGGGGCGTTCCTGGCCCTCGGCATCACGATGATGGTGACGTTCCAGGCGTTCTTCAACATCAGCGTCGTGCTGGGGATGTTGCCGACCAAGGGAATCCCGTTGCCGTTCGTCAGCGCGGGGGGGTCGTCGCTGCTCATCAACCTGTTGGCGATGGGCATTCTGCTGAACGTCTCGCAACACACGTCGCAGCCGCGGCGCATGCCGGTGGTGCAGTCCGGATGACGTGCGGGGGCGGCGGCACGGCGGGTGGGCGCATGCCCGGCGCCGAGGGGGTGCGATGGGCGGGAGACGGGTCGGGTGACGTCCGGACCGCGCGTACTGATGAGCGGAGGCGGCACCGGCGGGCATCTCTATCCCGGCATCGCGGTGGCCCGGGAGATTCGGCGCCGGCGCCCGGCGGCGCGGATCGTGTTCGCGGGCACCGGCCGCGGCGCCGAGATACCGACCGTCAACGACCAGGGGTTCGAGCATGTGCTGATTCGCAGCGCCGGGTTGAAGGGCACGTCGTGGCGGGCGCGGATCCGCGGGTTCTCGCTGCTGCCGTTGAGTGCCCGGGACGCGTGGCGGGCGATCGATCGGGTCGATCCGCACCTGGTCATCGGGCTGGGCGGCTACTCGGCCGGGGCGGTCGTCCTGCTGGCGGCGTTGCGGCGGATTCCGACCCTGGTGCTCGAACAGAACGTGACGCCCGGCATCACCAACCGGTTGCTGGCGCCGGTGGTCAGCGCCGCCGCCGTGTCGCACGAAGCGACCCTGCCGCAGTTTCGCGGCAAGGGGTTCGTGGCGGGAAATCCGGTTCGGACCGAGTTCTTCGAACCGGCGTCGGCGCCGCCTCCGGCGTCGGCGCCGGTTTCGCGGCCGGCGCACCTGCTCGTGCTCGGCGGATCGCAGGGAGCCCACGCGATCAACGTGGCGATGATGGCGGCGGCGCCGGTCCTGGCCGGTTCGGACGTCCCGCTCGCGGTCACCCACCAGACCGGCCGCCGCGATCGGGACGCGGTGAAGGCGGCGTACATCCGGGCGGGGGTGTCGGCGCGGGTGGCGCCGTTCTTCCAGGAGATGGCGGACATCATGCGCCGGGCGGACGTCGTGGTGAGCCGCGCCGGTGCGACCACCCTCGCCGAGCTGGCGGCGGCCGGCCGGCCGGCCGTGCTGGTGCCGCTGCCCGGTTCCGCCGACGGTCACCAGCAGGCCAACGCCGAGGTGTTGGCGGATCGGGGTGCGGCTGAGGTGTTGCCGGAAGCGGGCCTGAGCGGAGAGCGGCTGGCGGCGCGGGTGCTCGCGCTCGCCGCGGACGACGAACGGCGCCGGCGGATGGGAGCGGCGGCCAGGACACTGGCCCGGCCGCGGGCGGTGTCCATCATCGTCGATCGGGCCGAGGGCCTGATCGGAGAGGCGAACGACGCGTGAACGGGTGGCGAGGCATTCTCCCGAGGAGAACCGGCGGGCGCAGTTGGCGGTCAGCCATGGCCTGCCCCCGGATACCCGCCGGGTGCATTTCGTCGGGGTGGGCGGCGTCGGCATGAGTGGTGTGGCTGAAATGATGTGCGGTCTCGGCTACGAGGTCAGCGGCTCGGACCTGCAGGCTTCGGCGGCCATGGAGCGGTTGCGGGCGTGCGGCGCCGCCGTGCGGACCGGCCACGACGCCCGCCGGGTCGAGGGGGCGCACGCCGTGGTCGTCTCGGCCGCGGTGCCCGACGACAATCCCGAGATCGTCGAGGCCCGGCGCCGTCACCTGCCGGTGGTGCGGCGCGGCGTCATGCTGGCGGGGCTCGCCGCCTCGCGCTCCACCATCGCGGTGACCGGCACGCACGGCAAGAGCACCACGTCGTCGATGGTGGCGGTGATGCTGGCCGAGTGCGGACTGGATCCGGCGGTGGTGGTGGGGGCCCGCATCGACGCCTTCGCGAGCAACGCGAGAATCGGGAACGGACCCCATTTCGTGGTCGAAGCGGACGAGAGCGAGCCGTCGCTGCTGGCGCTACGGCCCCGTATCGCGGTCCTGACGAATCTCGAGCCGGAACATCTCGACTACTACGGGACGTTCGACCGCCTGCGCGACACCCTCGCGCTCTTCGCCAACCGGACCGTCGAGTCGGGCGCGGTCGTGGTGTGCGCCGACGACCCCGGCGTGGCCGGCCTGCGCGACCGCCTCGAGCGGCGGGTCGTGACCTATGCGATTGAGGACGCGTACGCCGACGTGGTCGGTCACGCGCCGGTCTGCGTCGCCGACGGCTCGCGGTGCCGCGTGCGGTACACCCGGCGGGGGCGGCGCGGGACGACGGCGCTCGAGGTCGGGGTGCCGGGGGCGCACAACCTGCTGAACGGGCTCGCGGCCTTCGCCGTCGGGTTGGAGGTGGGGCTCGATCCGGCGGAAGCGGCGACGGCCCTCCGGCGTTTCACCGGTGTCGGCCGGCGGTTCGAACATCGCGGCACGGCGGCCGGCGTGCGGGTCGTCGACGACTACGGCCACCACCCCACCGAGATCGCCGCGGTGCTGGCGACGGCCCGCCAGCAGCCGCACGAACGGCTCGTGGTCGTCTTCGAGCCGCATCGATACTCGCGGACGGCCCGGTTCCTCGACCGGTTCGCCGAGGTGTTGGCGACGGCCGACGTCGTGGTTCTCGTCGACATCTTCGCCGCGGGCGAGCCGGCGCTCCCGGGCATCACGACCGAGCGCCTCGTCCGTGCGGTGCGCCGCGAGACGGACCGGCCTGTGCACCATGCCCGCACCCTCGACGAAGTCGCGCCGCTGGTGGCCGGGCTGTCGCAGCCCGGCGATCTGGTGGTCACGCTGGGGGCGGGGCCGATCGGCGGGGTCGGCGGCCGTCTTCTGCAGGCGATCGAAGCGGCCGCCGGTGGTGGCGGGGAGGGATGACGGTGGTGCCGCGAAACGCCCTGTCCGCCCCATTTTCTCCGGCCGATCCCGCTCCGCGCACCTCGCGGATGCAGCGGCTCGCCGCGGGGGCCGGGCGCCACTGGGCGCGCGTCGCGCGCGGCCTGGGCCTGGCCGGCGGTCTGTGCTGCGTGGGATGGATGGTGGCGGCGGAGCTGCCCGCCGCCCCGTTCCTGGCCATCGACAACGTCGTCGTGCGGGGCAACCGGCAGTTGTCCGACGGGGAGGTGCTGGCGCTGATGCCGGGCCTGCGCGGCGCCAGCATCCTGTCCGTCGATCTGGCGGACCAGCGGCGGCGGCTCTCCGCATCGCCGTGGCTGACCGGCGGCACGTTGCGGCGCCGATTGCCGTCGACGGTCGAGGTGTTCGTGACCGAGCGCCGCCCCATCGCCATCGCCCGGTTCGGCAGCCGGCTGTACCTGCTGGATGCGTCCGGGGCGATCGTCGACGGCTACGAGCCGCGCTTCGCCCGGTTCGATTTTCCCATCGTCGATGGTCTGGGGGGCGATGGAGGGAGTGCGGAGGCCGTCGACCCGGGGCGCATGGCGCTGGCCGCCCGGCTGCTGGAGCAGCTGGCGAGCCAGCCCGACGTGCTCGATACGGTGTCCCAGATCGATGTCGCCGACCCCGGCGACGCGGTGGTGCTGCTCGATGACGACGTGACGTTGCTGCATCTGGGCACGGAGCGGTTTCTCGCACGGCTGCGGCTCTACGCAGAGCTGGCGCCGGTGCTGCGCGCAGAGGTCCGGGATATCGACGAGATCGATCTGCGGTTCGACCCGCGCGTGTACGTCCGGCCGGGCGGCCGGACGCGGTCGGCCTCGAGCCGGCGGGTCGACGGGGTCGCCGGCGGGGCAGCGGCCGGTCGGCCGGGTGGTGCCTTTGCGTCGCGTCGGTGAGGCGTGACGGACGGGGGTTCCATGGCGAAAAAGGAAAATCATCTCGTCGGTCTCGACGTCGGCACGTCGAAGGTGGCGGCCATCGTGGCCGAACCCCTCGACGACGGCGGCATCGACATCACCGGCGTCGGGGTCGTCGAGGCTCAGGGCGTCAAGCGCGGGGTCGTCGTCAATCTCGAGGCGGCGGTCGAGTCGATCAAGAAGGCGATCGAGGAAGCCGAGCTCACCGCGGGCGTGGAGATCGATTCGGTGGCCATCGGCCTCTCCGGGGCGCATCTGAAGGCGTTCAACAGCCGCGGCGTGGTGGCGGTCGCGGACCGGCACCGCGAGATCAACCGCGGCGACGTCCGGCGCGCGATCGATGCCGCCAAGGCGGTGACGCTGCCGGCGGGCCGCGAGATCGTGCACCTCCTCGCCCAGGACTTCACGGTGGACGGCCAGGACGGGATCAATGCGCCCGTCGGCATGACCGGGTCCCGCCTCGAGGTCAACGTGCACGTGGTCACCGGCAGCATCTCGACGACCCAGAACATCATCGCCTGCGTGAACCGGGCGGGGGTGGAGGTCGCCGACATGTTCATCGAGCAGCTCGCGGCGAGCGAGTCGGTGCTGACCACCGCCGAACGGGATCTGGGCGTGGCGCTGGTCGATATCGGCGGGGGCACGACCGACCTCGCCATCTTCGAGCGCGGCAGTCTCTGGCATACCGGCGTCGTGACCCTCGGCGGCGACCACTTCACGAACGACATCGCGGTCGAGTTGCGGATGCCGATTCCCGACGCCGAGAAGACCAAGCGCCTGCAGGGGTGCGCGCTCGACGCGATGGTCGACGAGGACGAGCGCATCGAGGTGGCGAGCGTCGGGGGGAGGCCGCCGCGGGAGATGTCCCGGCGCGTGCTGTCCAGGGTGCTGCAACCGCGGGCCGAGCAGCTGTTCCACAAGCTGTGGGACGAGATACGGCGCGCCGGCTACGAGGATTCCCTGCATTCCGGCATCGTGCTGTGCGGCGGCGCGTCCCTGCTGGAGGGGATACCGGAGATCGCCGAGCAGATCTTCGACCTGCCGATTCGCCGGGGGTGCCCGGCCGGCGTCGGGGGGCTCACCGATCACGTCAACAGTCCGGCGTTCGCAACCGGGGTGGGACTGGTGAAACACGCGCACCGCCGCCAGATGCAGGAGCAGGCGCGGGAGAGTTGGTGGAACGTCGATCGGAGCCTCGGCGGTCGCCTGAGGGGGTTGCTTCGTTTTCTGGGGCGCGCCCGAGGCCGCAGTTGGGCATGACCCGGTCGTTGGGGACGGCGGCAACGTCCGGAATCCGCAAGTCCGGCTGACCGTCTGGATACGCGCGGTACCTGTGCCGGCGGCCACGTTGGCGGAAGGACAAGGGGGGTAGATGGAATCTACTGGGCTGAGAGATGCACGAGATGACGAGATCGCTCGCCAGGAACCGGCATCTGAACAACAGGGCCCGCGCCTGACCATTCACGACCCGGTCGACGCGTTGGGGGCGCGCATCAAGGTCATCGGCGTCGGCGGCGGGGGCAGCAATGCGGTCAATCGCATGGTCCGTTCCGGTGTCGCCGCGGTCGAGTTCATCGTCGCCAACACCGATGCCCAGGCATTGAGCCACAGCGAGGCGCCGCTGTGCATCCAGATCGGCGCCAAGTTGACGAAGGGGCTCGGCGCGGGGGCGGCGCCGCACGTCGGCCGGCAGGCGGCCCTCGAGGACACCGATCAGATCATCTCGGCCCTCGACGGGGCGGACATGGTCTTCGTGACGACCGGTCTCGGCGGCGGCACCGGCACCGGGGCGGCGCCGGTCATCGCCAGTCTCGCGAGCGAGCTCGGCGCGCTGACGGTGGCCGTCGTCACCAAGCCGTTCAAGTTCGAAGGGCGGCGGCGGCAGCTGCAGGCGGAGCGCGGCCTCGCAGAGCTGCGCGAGTGCGTCGACACGATGATCACGATTCCGAACGAGCGGTTGCTGACCACCACCGATCGTTCGACGACGCTGCCCGAAGCGTTCGCCACCGCGGACGACGTGCTGCGCCAGGCCATTCAGGGCATTTCCGACCTCATTCTGAAGCCCGGCCTCATCAACCTCGACTTCGCGGACGTCAAGACGATCATGTCCCGGGCCGGGTTGGCGGTCATGGGCACCGGCGTCGGTCACGGCGAGAAGAAGTCGATCGAGGCGGCGAGCCAGGCGATCTCCAGCCCCCTGCTGGAAGAGGCGACCGTCGAAGGATCCCGCGGGGTCATCATCAACATCACCGGCGGCAACGACCTGTCGCTGGCCGAGGTCCATGAAGCGACCTCGGTCATCCAGGAATCGGCGCACGAGGATGCCAACATCATCTTCGGGGTGGTGATCGACCACGACATGGAGGACGAGGTCAAGCTCACGGTCATCGCGACCGGAATCGACGAGAAGGAGTCCACCACTGCGAAGTCGGATCGGACGGCCGCCGATACGCCGGTCGATCTCCAGCAGTACGCGGACTGGAAGGAGGATTCGGGCGTCCACGAGCCGGCCCGGGAGACCCCGTTGCGGCGCCCGCCGGTGATCACGCTGCCGGCGCCGGACCGGATGGAGTCCGGCCGGCAGGGCGGCCGGCGCGAGTTGGCGTCCGACGCCGACCTCGAGGTGCCCGTCTTTCTGCGGCAGCGCGCGGAGTAGGGTTCGAAGCGGTGCGGTCCGGCGGCGATTCCCCGGCGGTTGCCCGCCGGGGGTCCGGGCTGGCGGGTGGTCATTGCGCCGCGCCGTTCGCCGCCGGCTCCTCCGGGAGCTGATCCGGGAGTCGGTTCGGGTCGTGATAGAGCACCCGCAGGCAGCTCTCGCATCGAATCAGCTCGGTATTGAGGAGGATCTGGTTGAAGACCTGCGGGCGCAGCCGCACGTTGCAGACCGTGCAGAGTCCGTTCCTCGCTTCCACCACGGCCAGACCCTGGCGCTGGCTGGCTATCGACTCGAACAGCCGGAGATTCTCCGCGCTGATGCTCTCGGCGAGTCTGGCCCGCTCGTCCGAGGCCCCCGTCAACTGCTGCTCCATCCTGACGCGTTGGGTCTCCAGCTCGGCGCGTTCGCGTTCGACGGCCGCAGTTTCATCCCGGTCCGCGCGTTCGGCCGCGTCGACGGCGGCGTCGAGCTCGTCGGCCTGAAGCATGTGCTCGAGAATCGTGTCCTCGAACCGGGCCACCTCCTTCTCGGCCGTGCCGATCTCGTGCTGCATGGCCGTGTATTCCTTGTTGGTCTTGACGGCCATGAGCTGGTCCCTGAACCGGGACAGCCGGCCCTGAACCTCGGCGAGGCGCTTCTCGATCTCCCGCCGGTTCTTCCGTGTTTCCTCCTGTTGCCGCCGCGCGTCGTCCACCCGGGTCCGGCTGGCGTGCAGCCGGTCGTCGAGCGCGGTCGCGCGTTCGGGGATGGCGTCGACCGTGCGCCGGGTTTCGACGGTTGCGTTGTCGAGGTGTTGCAGGCGTATCAACCGTTCGAGATCGGGCAGCATGAGGTGTCAAGTCTCCGCGGATGGTGTCGTCGGAACCCGGATCGGGGCAAAAAAAACCCCGCCGTGAAGGCGGGGCAGGCACACCACGCGGCGCTCTTCGAGCGTGCTGGCGACACGCGTGGGGTGCTGGCGAGCATGGTCTTGCAGCCCGTGGTGGAAGCCCCGCTGCATTCGAGCGGCGATGCATCCCGCCTGAGCCCGGCAAGCGTCGCCTTCGGCTCCGATTGCCGCCCAACCACGCCTGCCGGGAGTCTGCGCCGTGACCGGCGCAAACTCCCGGTTGCGTTGTTCGTCGGTTGCATATGCCCCACTACGCGCCCTCCTCACGCCTTGTCAGGCGGGCGCCTCGCCGCTCTCGGTGCAACGCGGGGTTCCACCACGGGCTGCGCTCCGTTCAGGTGGTGGGCCCACCAGGATTCGAACCTGGGACAGACCGGTTATGAGCCGGCGGCTCTACCGCTGAGCTATGGGCCCGATAAGAGACGGCGCATCGGCGGTCGCCGCGGTCGGGACGCGGGGTTCCACCACGGGCTGCTACGTGCCCTCGAGAAACGCGCGCAGCCGCCGGCTGCGTGACGGATGCCGCAACTTGCGCAGCGCCTTGGCCTCTATCTGGCGTATGCGCTCCCGGGTCACGGCGAAGTTCTGGCCCACCTCTTCCAGCGTGTGCTCGCTGCCGTCGCCCACGCCGAAGCGCATCTTGACGACCCGTTCCTCGCGCGGCGTCAGGGTCCGCAGCACGCTCTCCGTCTGCTCCTTGAGGTTGAGGTTGATCACCGCGTCGGCGGGAGAGACCTCCTGACGGTCCTCGATGAAATCTCCGAGGTGGCTGTCCTCTTCTTCTCCGATCGGCGTCTCCAGCGAGATCGGCTCCTGGGCGATCTTCAGCACCTTCCGGACCTTGCCCACCGGGATGTCCATCCGTTCCGCGATTTCCTCCGACGTCGGCTCCCGTCCCAGCTCCTGCACCAGCGCCCGCGAGGTGCGGATCAACTTGTTGATCGTCTCGATCATGTGCACCGGAATCCGGATCGTTCGCGCCTGGTCGGCAATGGCCCGGGTGATCGCCTGGCGGATCCACCACGTCGCGTACGTCGAGAACTTGTACCCGCGGCGGTACTCGAACTTGTCGACCGCCTTCATCAGGCCGATGTTGCCCTCCTGAATGAGGTCGAGGAACTGGAGACCGCGGTTCGTGTACTTCTTGGCGATGGAGACGACCAGCCGCAGATTGGCCTCGACGAGCTCCTTCTTGGCCATCTCCGCGAGCATTTCGCCGCGGAAGATGGCGCGGTGGGTCTGCTCGATCTCCGGCACCGGCTGCTCGAGCTCTTCCGCCCGGGTGCGCAGCCGGGCTCGCAGCTCGCGCTGCTGCCGCGTGAGCCGCCTCCGAGCCTCGTCCCGCCGGGGCGTCCCGCTCTTCAGCTGCCGATCGAGACGCGCCAGCTCGCTCTGGACTTCCTGTATTCCCTCCACCGCCTGCTTGGCGCCGTCTATCAGCCGCCGCTTGACGGCTTCCGTGAAATCGAGGCCGCGGACCAGCCGGGACAGCGTGACCCGGGCCCGCAGCACGTTCCGATAGCGTCCTCGGTAGCGCCTCTTCTCCCGCTTCGAAATCTCTGCGAGCAGCGTCTTCCGCGACTCGACCTCGGTCCGGGCCTGCCGTATCCGCTCGATCTGATCGAGCACGCCGCGGGCCAGACGGTTGATCTTCTCCTCGGTGACCTCGTCGTCGTGGAAGACGACGATCTCGCGAATGGTGCGGTCGCCGCTCTTCACCTGGTCGCCCATCTCGACGACCTGCTCGACGACGAGCGGCATCCGCGAGACCGCCTTGATGATCGACAGCTTGCCGCGTTCGATGCGCTTGGCGATCTCGACTTCCCCTTCACGGGTCAGCAGGGGCACCGTGCCCATCTCGCGAAGATACATCCGGACCGGGTCGTTGGTCTTGTCGATCGCGCTCGGCGTCAGATCCAGCTCGAGGTCCGAGCCTTCGCTGCGGCGGTCGAGCAGCTTGTCCTCCCGGTACTTCTGCTCCGAGTCCACGACCTCGATGCCGGCGTTGCCGAACGTCGTGAACAGCTCGTCGAGCTCGTCGGAGGTGGTGATGTCCGGCGGGAGCAGCTCGTTCACCTCGTCGTAGAGGAGGTATCCCTTCTCCTTGCCGATCTGGATGAGCTGCCTTACTTCGTCGTACTTCTCTTCGAGCGACAAGAGCATCCTCCTCGGAGGGATCTTCAGGATCTCAGAGACTCCAGTTTCGCCGACAGGTCCCGCTTCTTCCGCCACAACAGATCGATCTCGGCCAGGGCCGACGGGGTGCCGATCTGCTGGCAGCGATCGATCTCGTCCTGGACCGCGGCCTGCTGGCGCGCGTACCCCAGGCGCTTGATCTCGTGCCCGCAGTCGACGGCCGCCGCCGGCGGGCGATCTCCGGCCCCGACCCGCGCCATCCAGGCCGCTTCCTCCGCCGTCAGACGCTCTCTGAGCGTATCGAAGGCGGCGCCGTCGGGCCAGTCGGCCAGCGATCGGGCCGTGGCGAGGATCGGCTCGGTCGCCAGACCCGCGATATCGCCTTCGTCCAGCGTGGCGATGATCTCCATCGCCGCCGGCGTATCCCGCACCAGGGCCCAGATCAGGCCCTTCTCCGCCGGCTTGACGCGCCGCCCCGTCGCCACCCGCCGCGGGTCGACCGTCGTCCGCTTCGCCACCGCCGCCTTGCGGATCTCCCGGCGCGCGACGTCCTCGAGAATACCCGCCCGATGCGCGAGGCTGTCGGCGAACCGGTCGCGTTCCGCCGCCTCCGGGATGCGGGCGGCCACCTCCAGCATGCGCGTCAGAAACTCGCGCTGATGGTCGCCGCGGGTCAGGTCCCGCTCGGTCGCCTCGCGATCGAGCACGTACTGCAGATACGGTCGCGACGCCCGGAGCGTTTCTCTGTACCGGTCGACTCCATGGTTCCGAATGCAGGTATCGGGATCTTCGCCGTCCTCCAACACCGCCACGTTGACCTGCAGCCCCTGCGCGAGCAGCAGCTCGCCGGACCTGGCCGCGGCTCCGGCGCCGGCCGGATCGGGGTCGAAGCTCACGATCACCTTCGAGGTGAACCGTTTGATCAACCGTACCTGCTGATCTCCCAGGGCGGTGCCGCAGCAGGCGACCACCGGGGCGACCCCCGCCTGCACCGCCTGCGCGAGATCGAAGTACCCCTCCACGAGGATCGCATACCCGGCCTCGCGGATGGCGCGCTTCGAGAGGTGGAGCCCGTACAGGGTACGCGCTTTCGAGTAGAGGCCGGTCTCGGGCGAGTTCAGGTACTTCGGCTGTTGATCCGGCCCGAGGGCCCGCGCGCCGAAGGCGATGACCGTCCCGCTGTCCCGGGCGATGGGAATGACCAGCCGATTCCTGAACCGGTCGATGAGCGGCCCTCCGTCGCGGGCGACGGCCAGCCCGCTCCGCACGAGGAGGTCGTCCGAGTAGCCGCGCGCGCGCAAGTGCGCGGTCAGGCCGTCGCGGGCTGGCGGCGCACATCCCAGTCCCAGCCGATCCGCGGTGTCCGCGGTGATGCCGCGGGCCGCGAGATGGTCCCGGGCGGCCCGGCCCGCCGCCTCGGCCAGACACGACGTGAAGAACCCCGCCGCCGCCTCGTGGATGCCGAGCAGCGCCTCGCGTTCCGCCTCCGCGGCGGCGTGGCGATCGGTGGTGGGCTCGGGAATCTGGACGCCGACGCGGTTCGCGAGGTGGCGCACCGCGTCCTGGAAACCCAGCTTCTCCTGCAGCTCGACGAACTTGAGGACGTCGCCGCCCACGCCGCAACCGAAGCAGTGGAAGAAGCCCTTGTCCTGATGGACATGGAACGAGGGGGTCTTCTCGGCGTGAAACGGACAGAGGCCCCGGTAGCTGGTGCCTGCCTTCCTCAGCGGGACGTAGTCCTGCACGACCTGCACGATGTCGGCCTGCGACTTCAGATCGTCGATGAACGACTGGGGAAACAGGCTCATGTCAGCGGATCAGTCCTTCAGCTCGGCAATCGTGACGGCGCCGCCTCCGTCCTCGGGCGCCGCCGCCGACACGCGCCGGACGCAGGGATGGGTATCGAGAAACCGGGTGATCGAGCGCCGCAGCTGGCCGGTGCCGTGTCCATGGACGAAACGCACGGTGCGGGTCTCGCTCATCAGGGCGTGGTCGAGGTGCTTCTCGACCCGCGACAGGGCTTCATCTACCCGGCACCCGATGACGTTCAGCTCCTCGAGCGCCCCCGCCGGCTCCTCGACGTGTATGGCGACCTGGCTTCGAGGCCGCCGCGGCGCCGCGCGGCGTCCGCTTGTGGCCCGCAGCGCCGCGAGCGGCACGCGCAGGCGCTTGCCGTTCACTTCCACCTCGGCATCG
Organism: Vicinamibacterales bacterium; assembly: GCA_965206705.1. Taxonomy (GTDB): domain Bacteria; phylum Acidobacteriota; class Vicinamibacteria; order Vicinamibacterales; family UBA8438; genus JAJEEA01. The sequence continues at coordinate 3,326,384 of CBDBKJ010000006.1, forward strand.
TGGCCGTGGAGCGACTGCACGGCGCCGTCGACCCCGAGGGTCGCCACCGTCACCCAGGCCCCGACCTCGACGTCGGGGGGCGGCGCCGCGGGCGAGGGGGGCGGCGCCGGAGCCGGCATCTCCATGGCTCGGGCGACGCTCTCGATCGCCGCCTGCGCTTCGGCCCGCAGGCTCCCGCGGTCGCCCGTCGACAGTGCCGGCTTCCGGTGGTCGATCCGGCCGGCCGCCTCCCGCTCGAGCGAGGCGACCCGTTCGCGCAGGCCGCCGACGATCTCGTCGATCTCGCCCCGGGCGGTTCGGAGCCGCTCGCCGAGCGACTGTTCCAACCGTTTCCGGCCGGCCGCCTCCCGCTCTTTCAGCTCGCGCTCGCCCCGGGCAATCTCGTCGGTGCGCGCGGTCAGCGATCGCTCTCGCTCTCCGAGCTCCTCGCGCAGCTTCTCGAGCTGCCGGCGGTCCGTGTCGATCCGGGCCAGGTGCTCCGCGAGCTGGGCTTCCCGGGCGCTGCGCCGATCCGCGGCGGCGGCGATGATCTCGGGGGCGAGGCCCAGTCGGCCGGCAATCTCCAGGGCCAGGCTGCGGCCGGCCGACCCGTAGATCAACCGGTAGGTCGGTGCGAACGTGTCGGGGTCGAAGCCGAACGCGGCGCAGGCCGCCCCCGTCGTCGTGGCCGCGTAGGACTTGAGCAGGTCGTCGTGGGTGGTCGCGATGACGTGCGCGCCCCGTTCGCGGAAGTGCTCGACCACCGCGCATCCCAGGGCCCCGCCCTCCACCGGGTCGGTGCCGGCGCCGACCTCGTCGAGCAGGATCAACCCCGGCAGGGCCAGCCGGCGATCCATCGCCACGATGTTGCTCAGGTGTCCCGAGAACGTGCTCAGGTTGGCGGCGATCGACTGCTCGTCGCCGATGTCCGCGAAGACGGAATGGAACACCGGAATCACGGAGCCGGCGGCCGCCGGAATGTGCAGGCCGGCCTGGGCCATGAGGGTGAGCAGCCCCGCCGTCTTCAGCGCGACGGTCTTCCCGCCGGTGTTCGGGCCGGTGACGATCAGCGCGCGGTCGGGCGGCTGCAGCACGATGTCGACGGGCACCGGCTCGGCGGGCGCTCCCGCCCGCGCGGGCGTCTCCAGCCGGCTCGTCACCGCGCTCATCAGCAGCGGATGCCGGGCCGCCCGGAGCTCGAACGTCTCGTCGGTCGCCAGCTGCGGCTCCACCCCGCCGACCGCGGCCGCGAACGCGGCGCGGGCCTGCACGACGTCGAGGTCCGTGGCGGCCGTCAGGGTCCGGCGCAGGTCTGCCGCGCGCCGCCGGAACGCCGACGACAGCCCCAGCAGGACGCGGCGGATCTCTTCTTCCTCGTGCTGCTCGAGGGCGACGATCTCGTTGTTGAGGTCGACGGTGCTGAGCGGTTCGAGGAACAGGCTGGCGCCGCTCGTCGAGCTCCCGTGCACGATGCCCGGGATGGCGGTGCGATGCTCCGATCGGACGACCAGCACGAAACGCCCGTTGCGTTCGGTGACCACCCGGTCCTGCAGGTACTTGGCGGTCTCCCGGCCCCGCAGAAACGATTCGAGGTTGCCGCGCAGCCGGTTGCGCTGCTTGCGGAGGCGGCCGCGAATCGTCTTCAGCTCGGGGCTCGCGTCGTCGTTGACGTCGCCGGCGGCATCGATCTTCCGGCCGACGTCCTCGCACTCGCGCTTCCAGGCGGCGCTGCCGTTCACGATCGCGGTCAGGGCCGGATACGGCCCGCCGCCGGCGTTGCGCACGGCCTGGCACGCGCGTTCGATCGATTGGAGAAAGTCGGCGAGCTTCCGCAAATCGATGGGGGCGAGGGGATGCGCCTCGATGGCGAGCCGCGACAGGATCCCCGCGAGGTCGCTGGGCGCTTCGAGGGGAATGCCCCCTTCGTTGGCGGCGAGAAACCGGACCCCCTCGGTGGTGTGGGCGAGGGCGGCCTGCACGGCGTGCCGGTCGGTGAGCGGCTGCAGCTCTGCGAGCTTGCCGGCTCCCAGCGGTGTCAGGGCATGGCTGGCGACGACCTCGATCACGCGGTCGAACTCGAGGGTCGCCTGGGTTCCTGCGTGCATCGCGGTAACGGCGCCGGTTCGCAACGGGCGCTGGCCCAGCCGGCTTCCGAGCGACCGTGGCCGATGCTCGAAAGGTCTGAAAGCGGAAGTTCGGAACACAAAAGAATATCACGGAGCCGTCGGCGTGCTCAACCGCTTCGGCTGCCCGGCCGAACCCCAGGGTCGGGGGCCGCGGACTCAGAGATGGTTGATCAGGCTGGCGAGGGTGGCGGCGCCGAAACCGTTGTCGATGTTGACCACCGCCACGCCGGCCGCGCAGCTGTTCAACATCGAGAGCAGCGCGGCGATGCCCCCGGCCCCGGCCCCGTAGCCCACGCTCGTGGGCACCGCGATCACCGGAGCCGCGACCAGCCCGCCCACCACGCTCGCCAGCGCGCCCTCCATGCCCGCGACCGCCACGATGACCCGGGCCTGCTCCAGCCGCGTCCGTTCCGACAGCAGCCGGTGCAGGCCGGCGACCCCGACGTCGTAGAGCCGTTCGACGCGGTTGCCCATGACCCCGGCGGTGACCGCCGCTTCTTCGGCCACCCGCTGGTCGGCGGTGCCGCCCGACACAACGAGGATCGTGCCGCGGCCGGTCGGCTCCGCCTGCCGGGTGCGGCTGATGATGCCGGCGCCGGCGTGGAAGACCGCATCGGCCACGCGCCCGCGCACCGCGTCGAACGCGGCGGCGTCGGTCCGCGTCACCAGCAGGGTCTGGTCCGCCTCGACGATCCGGGCCGCGATCTCCGCCACCTGGTCCGGGGTCTTGCCGGGGCCGAAGACGACCTCGGGGAAGCCCTGGCGGATGGCCCGGTGGTGGTCGACCCGGGCGAATCCGAGATCCTCGAACGGCGCGCGCCGCATCGACGCCGCCACTTCCCCCTGCGCGGCGTCGACGTCGACCTCCCCGCTCCGCACCTGCTCCAGAAGAGAACGAAGCCGCTCGGGTTCCATGACCACGATCATACAGACGCCGGCCGGGGGACGGTTGCGGTCCGCGGCCCGGACCACTATTCTTCGGGGACCGATGACCAGGCAGTCGACGGCGGTGGGGCTCGACGAGGTGGTCGCGGCCACGTCGCGCATCTGTTATCTCGACGGGCAGCGCGGCGTCCTGGCCTACTGCGGGCACGACATCCACGATCTGGCGCGGCACGCCACCTTCGAGGAGGTCTGTCACCTGCTCTGGCACCGGCGGCTTCCGACCCGGGCCGAGCTCGGCGATCTGCAGACCGAGCTGGCGCGATACCGCGCCCTCCCCGAGCCGGTTGTCCGCCTGCTGCGGTCGCTGCCTCCCGGGCACCTGATGGACGCGGTGCGCACCGGGGTGTCGGCGCTGGCGCATCACGATCCGGATGCCGGCGACGACTCCCCCGGCGCGTCGCGGCGCAAGGCGGTGCGGCTGACGGCGCAGGCCGGCACCCTGGTCGCGACGCTGGGCAGGCTGGCCGCGGGGCGCGCGCCGGTGACGCCGGACCCGGTGCTGGGACAAGCCGCCAACTTCCTGTACCTCCTGACCGGGGAGCGTCCGGGCGCGCTCGCGGCCCGGGCGTTCGACGTCGGGTTGATTCTCCACGCCGACCACGAGCTGAACGCGTCGACGTTCGCGGCGCGGGTGGCGGCGGCGACCCTCACCGACCTGCACTCGGCCGTCGTGGCGGGGGTGGCGGCGCTGAAGGGGCCCCTGCACGGGGGGGCGAATGCCGCCGTCATGCAGATGCTGCTGGCCATCGGCGCCGATGCGGACGACCGGCGGGTCGAGGACGTCATTCGCCGCATGCTGGCCGACAAGCGGCGCGTGCCCGGCTTCGGCCATCGGGTCTATCGCACCGAGGATCCCCGCGCGACCCACCTGCGCCGGATGTCGCGGGATCTCGGCGAGCAGGCGGGACAACCCCGCTGGTTCGAGATGTCGCAGCGCATCGAGAAGGTGATGAAGGAGGAGACCGGCATCGACGCGAACGTCGACTTCTACTCCGCGTCGACGTATCACGTGCTCGGCATCCCGATCGACCTGTTCACGCCCATCTTCGTGGCGAGCCGGGTGGCGGGCTGGACCGCCCACGTGCTCGAGCAGTACGCGAACAACCGCCTGATCCGGCCCCGGGCGGAGTACGTGGGTCCCGAGCATCCGCAGGCGTTCGTGCCGCTGGCCGACCGGTAGCCCCGGGTCCTCGCCTTCCCGCTCCGGGTCCCCCCGAACCCGCCCGGCCGCCGCAGGGCGTGGCCGCCCCGAAGGCATGAGGATTCGGCGTTCGCGCCATTCCACGGCGCAGATTCCCGAGGGGCTATAATGGCGGTCCGTCCATGGACCAGCGCTACATCCGCAATTTCTCCATAATTGCGCACATCGATCACGGCAAGTCGACGCTCGCGGACCGATTCCTCGAGATCACCGGCGCCCTCCGCCCCCGGGAGATGGAGGCGCAGGTGCTCGATTCGATGGACCTGGAGCGGGAGCGGGGGATCACCATCAAGGCCCACTCCGTCCGGCTGAGCTATACGCCGGAGGGCGGGGTGCCGCACGTCCTCAACCTCATCGATACGCCCGGACACGTCGATTTCTCCTATGAAGTGACGCGGGCGCTGACCGCGTGCGAGGGCGCGGTGCTGCTCGTCGACGCCTCGCAGGGGGTGGAGGCGCAGACGGTCGCGAACGCCTATCTGGCCGTCGACCAGAGCCTCGAGATCCTGCCCGTCGTGAACAAGATCGACCTGCCGGGGGCGCAGCCGGACGAGACGATCCGCCAGATCGAGGAGATCGTGGGTCTCGACGCCGCCGACACCATCCTCGCGAGCGCCAAGGAGGGCGCGGGCGCCCGGGCCGTGCTCGACGCGGTGGTGGCGCGGGTGCCGCCGCCGGCCGGCGACCGGGACGGTCCCCTCAAGGCGTTGATCTTCGATTCCTGGTACGACGCGTACCGCGGGGTCGTCGTGCTGATCCGCGTCGTCGACGGGGTGATCCGGCCGAAGACGAAGATCCGCCTGATGGCGCAGGGGCAGGACTACGAGGTCGAGGAGGTCGGGGTGTTCTCGCCCAAGCCGCTGGTCGTCCGGCAGCTCGGGTCGGGCGAGGTCGGCTTCGTCATCGCCGGCATCAAGACCGTCAGCGACGCCCAGATCGGCGACACCGTGACCGAGACGGCCCGGCCGGCCGCCACCGCCTGCGCCGGCTTCACGGAAATGAAGCCGATGGTGTTCGCAGGCCTCTACCCGGTCGAAGGGCACCAGTACAGCGATCTGCGCGAGGCGCTCGAGAAGCTGCGGTTGAACGACGCCTCGTTCTTCTTCGAGCCCGAGACCTCGACGGCGCTGGGGTTCGGATTCCGGTGCGGATTCCTCGGCCTGCTGCATCTGGAGATCGTTCAGGAACGGCTCGAACGCGAGTTCGACATGGACCTGGTCACCACCGCCCCCGGAGTGCTCTACCGGGTGACCACCACCGAGGGCGAGACGATCGAGATCGACAGCCCCGCGAAGCTGCCCGACGCCGGGAGCATCGTGGCGCTCGAAGAGCCGGTCATCACCGCGATGGTCCTGACTCCCGCCGACTACGTCGGCGGAATCCTGCAGCTCTGCCAGGAGAAGCGCGGGGTCCAGAAGGGCCTGGAGTATCTGGCCTCGAACCGGGTCATGATCACCTACGAGCTGCCGTTCAACGAGGTCGTGCTCGATTTCTACGACCGGCTGAAGACGCTGTCGCGGGGATACGCGTCCCTCGACTACCACGTCACCGGCTTCCGGACCTCGCCCCTCGTCAAGCTCGATCTCCTGGTGAACGGCGACCCCGTCGACGCCCTGTCGGTCATCGTGCACAAGGAGTCGGCCTACGCCCGCGGCCGGTCCCTCGCCGGCAAGTTGCGGAAGCTCATTCCGCGGCAGATGTTCGAGGTGGCGATACAGGCGACGATCGGGGGGCGTATCATTGCCCGGGAATCCGTCAAGGCGCTCCGCAAGAACGTGCTGGCGAAGTGCTACGGCGGCGACATCTCCCGCAAGCGCAAGCTCCTCGAGAAGCAGAAGGAGGGCAAGCGCCGCATGAAGCGGGTGGGCCGGGTCGAGATTCCGCAAGAGGCGTTTCTCGCGGTGCTGACGGTGGATTCGGAGTGAACAGGCCCATGGCTGGAGAGAGCTTCAGGAAGTCGACGGCGCGGGAGTACTTCGAATCGATCGTGATCGCGGTCGTCCTGGCCCTGTTCGTGCGCACCTGGGGCGTCCAGGCCTTCAAGATCCCGACCGGGTCGATGGAGGAGAACCTGCTGATCGGCGATCACCTGCTGGTGAACAAGTTCGTCCACGCGCCGTCGGCGACCGCGCTGGAACGGATGCTGCTGCCCATGGGGGACATCGAGCGCGGCGACGTGCTCGTCTTCAAGTTCCCCGAAGATCCCGAGCGCGACTTCATCAAGCGGGTCGTCGGCCTGCCCGGCGAGACCATCGAGTTGCGGCAGGGGCGGGTGTTCATCGACGGCGACGCCATCGACGAGCCCTATCTCGACGCGATGCGGCCCGGCGACCGGCTCCCGCCCGACTTCCGGGGGACGTTCGGGCCGAGCACCATCCCCGAGGGACATCTCTTCATGATGGGGGACAACCGCGGCGACTCCGAGGACAGCCGATACTGGGGTCCGCTGCCCGCCGAGTACGTCAAGGGCCGGGCGTTCATGATGTACTGGTCGTACGAGTCGGAGAGCGCTTTCTACGCCGACGTCGGGGTCGGCGCGACCCTGCGCCGGCTCGGCTCCGCCGCTACCCACTTCTTCACCCGCACCCGCTGGGACCGCCTGTTCATGGCGGTGCCCTGAGCCGCCGGAGTGTCCCCCGTGGCGCGGGATCGGTCGGAGGCGGCCCGGTGGTACCGCCGAGCAGGGCCACGCCGACGCGCAGACGAGACTCGACCGCCTTCGGTGAACCCCTCCGTGGGCAGGCGCGTTCCACGAGCCCTTCAGCCCCATCGGGGGCATCACGTCGACGGTCTTCCGGAATCCGACGCCGGGCCGCAATGCTGGGAGTGACGGGCCGTCGGCGCGGCTGCGGTGGCGCGCCCGTCCTCAGTCGCTGTTGCCGGACGTGGGTCGGAACAGGGCGCCGTCGAGATGGGCGACCCGCTCGGCGAGGCCGGCGACCCGTTCCGCGAGGTTGCTGAAGTCGCGACGCAAGTCCCGGATCTCCTGCCGTATGTCGCGCAGGTCGGAGCGGAGCCAGGCGGCCAGGGCGACGATCAGGGCAGGGGTCAGCCAGGGAACGAACGCTTCCATGGTCCGATTCTAGCAGCGATGTCCCTCTACCGGCCACCTTGGCCGAGCCTTCCCCGGGATCCGGAGCGGACCTCGGCCGCGCGGTCAGGCGCCGGGGGGGCGCGTGCGCCGGCCGAACAGGGCGGTGCCGACCCGGACCATGGTCGCTCCCTCCGCGATCGCGACCTCGAAGTCGTGGCTCATCCCCATCGAGAGCTCGTCGAGCCGGACCGCATCGGGGGCCGCGGCCTGCAGCTCGTCCCGGAGCGCCCGCAGGCGCCGGAACCAGGGCCGGGCCGCCTCCGGGTCGTCCGACCACGGCGGCAGGATCATGAGGCCGCGCAGGCGGACGGCGCAGCAGCCGGCGGCCGCCTCGACGATACGCCGGGCCTCGTCCTCCCGCGCCCCGTGCTTGGTCGCCTCCCCGGCGAGGTCGACCTGAACCAGGACCTGCGGCGACCGGCCCGCATCGGCCGCGGCCTGGTCGAGCCGGCCGAGCAGGGCGGCGCTGTCGACGGAGTGGATCCAGTCGAACGCGACGGCCCTGCGCGCCTTGTTCGACTGCAGGTGCCCGATGAGGTGCCAATGGACGGGCAGCGACGGGGCCGCGGCCTGCTTCTCCAGGGCCTCCTGCACCCGGTTCTCCCCCAGATCGCGCAGCCCCGCCGCGGCCGCGGCCTCGACGTGGGCAACCCCGAACGTTTTCGACACCGCGATCAGGCGTATCGCGCCGGGCGCGCGTCCCGCCGCCGCGGCGGCGCGGCCGAGCCGGGCGCGGACCGCGGCGAGGTTGGTCGAGATCGCGGCTTCGAGTTCCATGGTCGCGGGAATCCCGTCGAGGTGGTCGATGCCGGTCCGAGGGGGACGATCTCCGTGCAGCGGTGACTCTGCTAGCGTCCCAGGGCGGTCATCCGCTCCCGGGCCACCCCCGCGTGCTCGCCATTGGGGGCGGCGCCGAGATAACGGGCGAACGAGCGCCGCGCGCTCGCGGGGTCGCCGCTCGCCTCGTAGGCGAGCCCCAGCCAGTAGTGGGCGTCGGCCAGTGTGGGGTCGGTCTCCGTTGCTTCGCGGAACAGCCGCAGCGCGTCGCCCACGTTGCCCGAGTCCCAGCGTCCGATGCCGCGGGTCAGGGTGTCCCGGGCTCCGGCGCGCCCCGCCGCGAGCTGCCGCACCGCGATGCGGTTCGCCTCGCCGCGCGCCGCCGCGGCCGCTTCGGGGCGGTCCTGGCGGGTGAAGATATCCGCCAGCCCGTAGTGGGCCGGGGCATAGTCCGACCGGATGGCGATGGCCTCGCGGTAGGCGGTCTCGGCGTCGGCGTAGCGGTTCAGCCGGCTGTGCGACACCCCGATGTTGAAGTAGCAGTCGACGCAGGTCGGCGTGACCTGCAGAACGATCTCGAACTGCGCGATGGCGTCGTCGTAGTTGCCGTTGCGGTTGGCCCGGACCCCGGCCGCGAACGCGGCGGCCGCGGTCTGGTCGTCCCGTAGCGCGCGCAGCCAGGGGGCCGCGGTCCGCCCCGCCTCGAGGACGAAGCGCACGTCCACCGAGCCGGCGGGGTGCACGAGCACGCGGAAGATCTGATCGCCGAGCTCGGTCTTTCCGGCGCTGACGCTGTACTGCCCGGGGGCGAGCTCGACCTCTCGAAAGCGGCCGGTCGCGTCGGTGACGGTCTCGATGGCGGACTCCTGCGACTCGAGGGACATCAGGGTCACCGTGGCCCCGGCCACGGGCTGGCCGTCGCCGGTGGTGACGCGGCCGTTTATCAAGCCCGTCGACTGCGCCCGGGCGGCCGCACCCGTCAGGCAGAGGACGACCGCCAGGACGGCCGTGAGAAGCCCGGACATCGCCGCCCGGCGGCGCCGCTGACCGCCCGGCCCATCCGGCGGGAGTCCGCTCGGCCGCGCGGCGCGGAAGCCTGACCGCGGGTTTCTGAGAACTGGCACCCTTCCCCGAGTTTACACCGTCTGGCGCGCCATGAACGCCCTGACCGGTTCCAGGTCGTGCACGATGGGCGTCGGGGGCAGCGAGGCGAGAAAGCGGCGTCCATAACCCTTGTTCAGCAGCCGGGGGTCGAGAACCGACAGCACCCCGCGATCCTGCCGGTGCCGGATGAGCCGGCCGAGCCCCTGCAGCAGGGTGAGAACCGCGAGCGGCACCTGGTACTCGTCGAACGGGCTGCCCCCGTGCCGGGCGATCGACTGCATGCGCGCCGCCGTGATGGGGTCGCCCGGCGGCGCGAAAGGCAGCTTGTCGATGATGACGCAGCTGAGGGTGTCGCCGGCCACGTCCACCCCCTGCCAGAAGCTCGAGGTGGCCAGCAGCACCGCGTTCGGGGTGGTGCGGAAGTTGCGCAGCAGCACCGGGCGGGGGGCGGTTCCCTGCACCAGCAGGGGGTACGGGCTGGCCGGGGCGATCAGCCGCTGCACCTCGCGCAGGTTGGCGTAGCTGGTGAAGAGCACGAAGGCTCGCCCCTCGGTGGCGTCGAGCAGGGCCCGAATCTGCAGGGCCGCGTCGCGGGTGAACGCCGGCGACCGGGGCTCCGGCATGTGCCGGGGCAGATAGAGCACGGTCTGGGCGGCGTAGTCGAACTCGGACGCGAGACGCAGCTCGATCGCGTCGCCGACCCCCAGGCGCGTTCGCTGGTACTCGAACGAGCCGTCGACGGCGAGGGTCGCCGACGTCAGGATCGTGCCCTGGAGGCGGTCGAGGAGCAGCTCGCGGACGATGGACGACACGTCGATGGGGGACGCCCGCAGGAAGGTGCCGCGCCGCCGGCGCTCCAGGAAGTAGACCAGGCGGTCGTCGTCGGCCTTGAGCACCTTGTCGACGTCGTCGCCCAGCTCGTGCGCGCGGCCTGCCAGTGCGCGCAGGTCCTCGGTGGTGTTGGCGAACGACTGCACGGCCGTCTCCAGGGCCCGCACCGCGCTGGCCAGCTGCCGTCCCGGCTCTGCCACCGGCGCGAGGACGTCGGCGTCGAGGCGGGTGCGCTCGGCCCGCGCCAGCGCGACCTTACGGTCGCGTTGGAAGTTTCGCTGGCGCGAAACTTCTACGGCGCAAGCTCCTAGGTGCATGTGGACGGCGGTGAAGAACCGCGCGGCCCGCTCGTCGATCGTGTCCAGCGCCGCGCAGAGGGTCTGGGCGGTCTCGGCGTCCTCCTCGAGGTCACGGGCCACCCAGCGTCTGCCGTCGGCGACCAGCCGTTCCACCCGATAGTTGCTGACGGCGATGCCGAAGTACTGCGTTGCTACGTCCTCGAGCTGATGCGCCTCGTCGATCACCGCGTAGGCGTACGACGGAATCACCTCGCCGTAGGCCGACTGGCGCACCGCCGCGTCGGCGCAGAGCAGGTGGTGGTTCACGATGACGAGGTCCGACTCGGCCGCCCGCTGCCGCATGCGGGTGATGAAGCACTCCGCGTGCTGCGGGCAGTCGGTTCCGATGCAGTTGTCCGAGGTGGCCGAGATCTCGCTCCAGAACGGCAGGTCGTCCGGCAGGTCCTCGATCTCCGCGCGGTCGCCGGTCCCGGTCCCGGCCGCCCACTCGGCGATGGTGTCCACGTATCGCCGGTCCGGGGCGAGGCCGAGGGGGTCGTCGTTCCGATAGGCCTCGAACCGGTGGAGGCAGAGGTAGTTGCCCCGGCCCTTCATGTAGGTGGCGGTGAAGTCCACGCCCAGCGCGGCGCGGAGGGCGGGGAGGTCCTTGTCGTGAATCTGGTCCTGGAGCTGCTTGGTGCCGGTGGAGACGAGCACCCGGTGGCCGCTGAGGATCGCCGGCACGAGGTAGGCGAGGGTCTTGCCGGTGCCGGTGCCGGCTTCCGCCAGCAGGACGCCGCCGTCCTCGAAGATTCCGGCCGCCGCCGCCGCCATCTCCTGCTGGCTGGCGCGGGGCTCGAACGACGGCAGCGCCCCTGCGAGGGCGCCGCCCTCGGTGAAGGCCGCCTCGACCCGATCGACCAGGAGTCCCGGCCGCGGGTCGGCGCCCGCTCCCGGCGGCGCCGGCGGCGCCGCGGCGCCGGCGGGAGCCGGTGTCCGGGCTACCGTGGGTCTGGATAGAGCGGGAACCTTCTGCACAGGGCTTCGACCTTCGAGCGCACGTCGGCCGCGACCCCGTCCGCCTCGGGGGTCGCGAGAACGCGGCTGATATACCCGGCGATCTCGTCCATCTCCGGCTCCGCCATGCCCCGCGTGGTGACGGCGGGGGTTCCGATGCGGATGCCGCTGGCCACCATCGGCGGCTGCTCGTCGAACGGAATCGCATTCTTGTTGACGGTGATGCCGGCCCGGCCGAGCGCGGCCTCGGCGACCTTTCCGGTGATGCCGCGCGAGAACACGTCGACGAGCACGAGGTGGTTGTCGGTGCCGCCGCTCACCAGCCGGAAGCCGGCCTCCCGCAGGGCCGCGCCGAGGCGGGCGGCGTTCCGGACCGTCTGCGCCTGGTACTCGTGGAACTCGGGCTCGGCCGCCTCCTGGAAGCAGACCGCCTTGGCCGCGACGACGTGCATGAGGGGTCCGCCCTGGATGCCCGGGAACAGCGACCTGTTCACCGCCTTGGCATGCGCTTCGCGGCACAGCACGAGGCCGCCCCGCGGGCCGCGCAAGGTCTTGTGAGTGGTGGTCGTCACGATGTCCGAGTGGGGGACCGGGCTCGGGTGGAGGCCCGCCGCCACCAGTCCCGCGATATGCGCCATGTCGGTGACCACGAACGCCCCGACCTCGGCGGCGACGTTCTGGATGCGGGCGAAGTCGATGACCCGCGGATAGGCGCTCGCCCCGACCATGATCAGCTTCGGCCGGCGGGCGTGCGCGAGCCGCGCCAGCTCGTCGTAGTCGATCCGCTCGTCGTCCCGTCGCACCCCGTACGGCACGATGTCGTAGAGCTGGCCCGAGAAGTTCAGCGGATGGCCGTGCGTCAGGTGGCCGCCGTGCGCGAGGTTCATCCCCAGGACGGTGTCGCCGGGGGCGATCAGCGCGAAGTACGCGGCCATGTTGGCCTGGGCGCCGGAGTGCGGCTGCACGTTGGCGCGTTCGGCCCCGAAGAGGGCCAGGGCCCGTTCGATGGCCAGCGATTCGGCGACGTCGACGTGCTCGCAACCGCCGTAGTAGCGGCGTCCCGGATACCCTTCGGCGTACTTGTTGGTCAGCACCGAGCCGGCCGCCTCGAGCACCGCCCGGCTGACGAAGTTCTCCGAGGCGATCAGTTCGAGGCCGTTGTTCTGGCGAGTGGTCTCGTCGGCGAGAACCGCCGCGATGGCGGGGTCGGTCTCCGTCAGGGGGCGCTGGCGATTGCTGACGGTCGCTTCGATGAGAGGGTTCATGCAGTCCTTCGGTCCAAGGCCCGGAAGTCGTCGCCGGCGGCTCCGACTGCCGCCCTGACCACCCCCCGGGGAGTCTGCGTTTCCCTGCAGGGAGGCGGCGGCTCCTGTCCGGGAGGGCGGCGCCGCGGCACGGCGCAGAACCCCGGCGCGGAGTGGAGAATCGGGGGCGCAGCGACTCTGAATTGTACTACGGTCGGCCCGCGGTTTCCGGTTCCGGGAGGGATGCCCGGCGGGCGGTTCCGCGTGCTATAGTCGGCCCATGGCGCAGAAAACTCCCCTCCCGTCGACGCCGTCCGTCCGGTACGAGGACGCTTTCCCGAGCTCGCGTCAGGTCCTGGTCGATGGAGAACGGGTGCGCGTGCCGATGCGGGAGATCACCCTCTCCGGCGGGGAGGAGCCCTTGCGGGTCTACGACACCAGCGGCCCCCAGGGCTGCGACGTGCGGAGCGGCCTGCCGCCCTTGCGCGATGCCTGGATCGCCGGCCGCGGCGGCGTCGAGGAGCGGCCGGAGACGGCCGGGTCCGAGGCGGCGGGATTGCCCGGCGCGGGCCGCCGCCCCCGCCGCGCGACGGCGGGGGTCACCCAGCTCCACCATGCCCGCCGTGGCGCGATCACCGAGGAGATGGAGTTCGTGGCCCTGCGAGAGGGATTCGCGCCCGAGTTCGTCCGCGACGAGGTGGCGCGGGGCCGCGCCATCATCCCCGCCAACATCAACCACCCCGAGATCGAGCCGATGGCCATCGGCCGCAACTTCCAGGTCAAGATCAACGCCAACATCGGCAACTCCGCGGTGTCTTCCTCCATCGAGGAGGAGGTCGAGAAGCTGCGCTGGGCGACCCTGTGGGGCGCCGACACGGTGATGGATCTGTCCACCGGCCCCGACATCCACGAGACCCGGGAGTGGATCGTCCGCAACTCGCCGGTGCCCATCGGCACCGTACCGATCTACCAGGCGCTCGAGAAGGTGGGCGGCCGGCCGGAAGACCTGACGTGGGAGATCTACCGCGACACCCTGATCGAGCAGGCCGAGCAGGGGGTGGACTACTTCACGGTGCACGCCGGGGTGCTGCTGCGCTACATCCCGATGACCGCCCGCCGGGTGACGGGCATCGTGTCGCGGGGCGGGTCGATCATGGCGAAGTGGTGCCTGGCCCACCATCAGGAGAACTTCACCTACACGCGCTTCCGCGAGATCTGCGAGATCATGCAGGCCTACGACGTCTCCTTCTCGCTGGGCGACGGCCTGCGTCCGGGCTCGATCGCCGACGCCAACGACGAGGCGCAGTTCGCCGAGCTGAAGACGCAGGGCGAGTTGACCCGCATCGCCTGGGAATACGACGTGCAGGTGATGAACGAGGGGCCGGGGCATGTTCCCCTGCACCTCATCAAGGAGAACATGGAGCACCAGCTCGACTGGTGCGACGAGGCGCCGTTCTATACGCTGGGGCCGCTGACGACGGACGTCGCGCCCGGGTACGACCACATCACCTCGGCCATCGGGGCCGCGGTCATCGGCTGGTACGGCACCGCGATGCTCTGCTACGTCACCCCGAAGGAGCACCTCGGCCTGCCCAACCGGGACGACGTCAAGGCGGGGGTCATCGCCTACAAGATCGCCGCGCACGCCGCGGACCTCGCCAAGGGGCATCCGCGCGCCCAGGCCTGGGACGACGCGCTGTCGAAGGCCCGGTTCGAGTTCCGCTGGGAGGACCAGTTCAACCTGTCGCTCGACCCCGTGACCGCCCGGGCCTACCACGACGAGACCCTGCCGGCCGAGGGGGCCAAGGTCGCCCACTTCTGCTCGATGTGCGGCCCGAAGTTCTGCAGCATGGAACTGACGCAGCAGGTGCGCGACTACGCGGCCGGCAAGGGCATCGAAGTGACCGATGCGTTCGGCGCCGGCATGCAGGAGAAGTCCGCCGAGTTCCGGCAGGAACGCGAGGTCTACGTGCCGGCCGCCAAACAGGGTTGAGGAGCTCTACGTGCCGGCCGAACAGGGATGAGGGGCCGGAGTTTCGCGTCAGCGAAACTCCCAACGCGACCCGCAGGGTCGCGCGGTCGCGCCGGGACCCTACTGGTCGCGCCGTCTCGATTGGGGGGGGGCCGGGACTATCTGTATGATGGTCCGGAACCGGGCGGGCTCGCCGCCGGCCGGGTTGAGGTACCCCTCCGAGCCGTTCCACGCATAGTCCTTGATCGTCACGCTCGGGGGAAAGGCCATCTCCCGTTCCCGAAAGCGTCCGACCTCGAAGACATGGGTCGCGGGGGCGTCGAACACCCGGTTCCCGCGCTCGCGGAGGACGTTGCGATAGTAGCGCACCATCGCCTCGAAATCGGAGTTGGCGCCGAAGAGGTAGTATCGTTGCTGGCGTCCCGCGTCGTACGAGGTGATGAACTGTGCTGCGGGGTAGATGGGGAATCCCAGCATCTCGGCAGTGGGCGCCTCGGTCGGGCCGGCCGGGGCGGTCGCCGCCGGTGCGGCCGCCGCCGGGGTCGGGCTCGCCACGGGCGGCCGCACCTCGCCGCGGTCCGGCTCGGACTGGCCCGGCCGGGGGAACGGCCGGGGCACCGGCCGGCGTTGCGGCTCGCCGGCGGCCGCCGCGTCGAAGGCCGGCGACGCCGCCATCAGGGACACGAGACAGCCTCCGATGATCGTGCGGACGCGCATGCCGACATTATGCGGTGCCGGTGGCTGCCGTGCAACCCGGCCGCGGGCGGCGGCAGCCCCCGCCGCGATCGAGGCGAGCGGCACCTCGCCTGACCGTGTCGTTCCCCCGATTGCCGGCGACGGTTCGGCGCCGCCTCGCGTCTCGTCGGACGGCGCCGCTCCATCCCGCGGGTCTCGCCGCGGAATGTGAACCGGGCCGGCGGGAACGCCCGGGATTCGACCGAATCGACTACGATGGACCGAGATGACCACTGGACTTGACGCCTCACGCACCGCGGCCGAGCCGGAACTGATCGCCTTCTGCGAATCCCGGCGCGAATGGGTTCTCGAGACCACGCTGGCCCTGGCGCGACTGGAGTCGCCCACGAGCGACAAGGCGGCGGTCGACGGCTGCGGCCGCGAGCTGCAGCAACGCATGGAGGCGCTCGGCGGAACCGTCACCCGGCTGGCGCAGGCGCAGGCCGGCGACCATCTCCGGGCCGAGTTCGGGAGCGGCGAGAGTCAGGTGCTGCTGGTCGGCCATTTCGATACGGTGTGGCCGGTCGGACAGTTGGAGCGCATGCCCCTGGAGTTCCGCGACGGCTGCCTGTTCGGACCCGGGGTCTTCGACATGAAGGCGGGCATCGCGGTGGGCCTGCTGGCGGCCCGCGCGCTGCTGGAGACTTCGCCGTCCGCGGGCCGCATCGTCATGCTCTGGACGTCGGACGAAGAACGCCGCAGCAGGACCTCGCGCGTCCTGATCGAGGAGGAAGCGCGCCGGAGCCGGGCCGCCTTCGTGCTCGAGCCGGGCTTGGCCGGCGGGGGCGTGAAGACGGCGCGCAAGGGGTGCGGCGAGTTTCGGCTCGCGGTGCAGGGCATCGCCGCCCACGCCGGGGTCGAGCCCGACAAGGGAGCGAGCGCGGTCCACGAGCTGGCGGCCCAGATCGTCGACTTGCAGCGGGTGCGCGACCTCGCCCCGGAAGTGTCGCTGAACGTCGGCATGATGACCGGCGGCACCCTTCCCAACGTCGTGGCGGAAGAGGCCCACGCGGTCGTCGATACGCGGGTGGCGGCGGTGGCGGACATGGCCCGGGTGATCGACTTCGTCCGGAACCGCACCCCCACCGTCCCCGGGACCCGCATCGAGGTGACCGGCGGGTTCGACCGCCCGCCGCTGGAACGAACCGCGGCGGTGGCGCGTCTCTATGAGAGAGCGCGCACGATTGCCGGCCGGCTGGGACACGACCTGCAGGAGGGCGCGACCGGCGGGGGATCCGACGGCAACTTCACGGCGGCCGTCGGCACCCCCACCCTGGACGGGCTCGGGGCGGTCGGCGCCGGCCCCCACGCCCTGCACGAGCATATAGAGGTCGCTTCGCTGCCGTGGCGGGCGGCGTTGGTGGCGGCGCTGGCGGCCGACGTTCTGGGCGGCCCGGGCCTCGCCGGGCCGGACGCCGCGGTGCAATGAAGAAGAAGAGGGAGAGCTGCAACCCATGGGCAACTCGGTGAAGACGGTCCTGCTGCTGGGGCTCTTGAGCGGGCTCCTGCTCGTGATCGGCGAGCTGCTGGGCGGTCAGGCCGGCCTGCTGTTCGCGTTCGTCATCGCGGTCGCGATGAACTTCGGCTCCTACTGGTTCTCGGACAAGATCGTGCTGCGCATGTACCGGGCCGAGCAGGTGGGGCCCGAGCATCCGCTGCACCAGATGACCGAGCATCTGGCGAGCCGGGCGGGCCTGCCCACCCCGAAGGTCTACGTGATTCCCGACGACTCGCCGAACGCGTTCGCGACGGGGCGGAACCCGCGGCATGCCGCGGTGGCGGCGACCCGCGGCATCCTGCGGATGCTCGATCGGGACGAGCTCGAGGGGGTCATCGCCCACGAGCTGGCCCACGTGAAGCACCGCGACATCCTGATCGGCTCGGTCGCCGCGACCATCGCCGCGACGGTCATGATGGTCGCCCGCATGGCGCAGTTCGCGGCGCTGTTCGGGGGGCTGGGGGACCGGGACGACCGGGACAGCAATCCCATCGCCCTGCTCGCGACCATCATCGTCGCGCCGCTCGCAGCCATCCTGATCCAGTCGGCGATCTCCCGTTCGCGGGAGTTCGCGGCCGACCGGGGCGCCGCCAGCATCGTGGGGAGTCCGCACGGGCTCGTCCGGGCCCTGCGCAAGATCGACGCGGGCTCGCGGCGGGTGCCCCTCGACTCCAGCCCCGCCACCGCGCACATGTTCATCGTCAAGCCGTTTTCCCGCGCCGGGGTGATGTCCCTGTTCAGCACCCATCCGCCGACCGAAAAACGGGTCGAGCGCCTGCTGCAGCCGCGGTAGCCCGGAAATCGTCGCCTGCGGCTCCGCTTCCCGCCCAACCAACCCTCCAGGAGTCCGCGCCGTGCTGCGGCGCCGACTCCTGCCCCGGAAATCGTCGCCTGCGGCTCCGCTTCCCGCCCAACCAACCCTCCAGGAGTCCGCGCCGTGCTGCGGCGCCGACGCCTGCCCGGCGCCCCTCAGAGCAGGCTCGGTTGCCGGGCCGGGGTCTCGGGCGCGCGCGGAGCCTCCGGCTTCGGGGCGGCGCGCCGCCCCGGCAGGCGGTGCCGCCGCCGCATCAGCTCCAGCACCTGGTGCACCTGGTCGCGGTAGCGCCGGGGCGCGTACTTCCCGGCGTACAGCCGATCGATACGGGGGGCGAGCTCGGGGAACTCGCGGTCCAGGAACCGCAGGAAGTGCTCGCGGGTTCCCCCTTCGAGGTGCAGGACGACGGCGCCGCAGAATCGGGCCCCGTGGTCGGCGATGGCCTTGACGGTCCGCTCGATCTTCGCGGGATGCGAGGTCAGCCCCGGCACGATCGGCGCCACCAGCACCCCGGCTTCGATGCCCGCGTCGGTCAGCGCCCGCACCGCCCGCAGCCGTTGCAGGGGGTGGGCGGTGCCCGGCTCCAGGGCGGTCCACGCGTCCTCGTCGACGGTCGGCACGCTCACGTGCACGGTACAGTCCGTCCGTTTCGAGAGCTCCCGCAGCAGGTCGGCGTCGCGCACGACCATCGGTCCCTTCGTGATCAGGCCGACCGGCGACGGGTGCTCGACCAGGGTCTCCAGCACCCGCCGGCTGAGGCGGTAGCGGCCCTCGATCGGCTGGTACGGATCGGTGGCGGTGCCGAATCCGATCAGCTCGCGGCGCCGCCCCGGGCGGCCGAGCTCCCGCCGCAGCACGTCCGCGAAGTTCACCTTGACGAGGATGACCGACGCGAACTCGTCGCCGGCGCCGAGCTCCAGGTGGGGATGGTACCGCCGTGCGAAGCAGTAGTGGCAGCCGTGGGTGCAGCCGCGGTACGGATTCAGCGTCCATCCGAACGGCATGCCCCGCACCCGGTTCAGGGCCGACCGGCAGGTGACCTCCTGGTAGCGCGCATCGTCGGCCCGGCGGACCGCGGCGGGCAGAGCGGCGGGGCGGGACGGGTCGCCGGCCCGGCCCTCCCGAACGAGGTCCGCGACCTGACGCGTCGTCGGCCGGAAGGGCGTCAGGTCGAACAGGGCCGGGTCGCCGCCGCCATCCGGTATATTCGATTTTTGTTCGCCCATCAGCGCATGGTGCACCGGGCGGGTCGCGCGGGTCAAGGGGCAAGTGGCGGGGGTGCGCCGGCGACGACCCCGCGCCAATAGCCGAGCAGGTCGGACAGGGTCTCCGCCAGGGGGCGCCGGGGCGACCAGCCCAGCTCTCCGGCGATGCGCGACGGATCGCCGAGGAGCACCGGGTTGTCGCCGGGCCGCGCGCGAGCCGGGTCCTGCCGGACCGCGATGGGCACCTTGACCAGCGCCAGCAGGCGCGGGTCGAGTGGCGGGGGTGCGCCGGCGACGACCCCGCGCCAATAGCCGAGCAGGTCGGACAGGGTCTCCGCCAGGGGGCGCCGGGGCGACCAGCCCAGCTCTCCGGCGATGCGCGACGGATCGCCGAGGAGCACCGGGTTGTCGCCGGGCCGCGCGCGAGCCGGGTCCTGCCGGACCGCGATGGGCACCTTGACCAGCGCCAGCAGGGCGTCGAGGACGTCGCCGATGCGGTGGGCGGCGCCCGAGCACACGTTGTACGGCCGGCCCGGCGTCCCCAGGGTCATCAGCATCTGGTAGGCCCGCACGGTGTCGCGCACGTCCGTCAGGTCCCGGCGCGCCTCGAGGTTTCCGACCGACAGGACCGGCTCGGCGCGCCCCGCTTCGATGCGGGCAATCTGCTCGGCGAAGCTCGAGGCGGCGTACGCGAGGGCCTGCCCCGGACCGATATGGGTGAAGGACCGGGTCAGGACCACCGCCAGATCGCCCCGCCGGACCGCCGCGAGTCCCAGCCGCTCCTGCGCGAGCTTGCTCAGCCCGTAGGGGCTGACGGGGTCCAGCGGTGCGGTCTCGACGAGGGCGGCGGTCGAGGGCCGGTACACGAGCGCCGATCCCGGAATCAGGACCCGGGGGGTGGTCGGCAGGCTCCCGAGCGCCGCCAGGAGGTGCTCGGTGCCCAGCACGTTCCCCTGCAGGGTCGCCTGCCGGTCGGACCACGAGCCCTTCACGTTCGCGACCCCCGCACAGTGGTACACCTGGGTCGGCGGCCACTCCGCTATCGCCCGCCGCACCGACCGGCCGTCGAGCAGGTCGACCTCCCGCCAGACCGCGGCCCCCTCGGGAACCGGCCGGGGCGGCGCCGCTCCGGCGGGAGCGCGGGCCTTCCGCGGGCGCCGCCACGCCAGCAGCGCGTCTTCCGGCGCGGTGCGGTGAAGCAGCGTCAGCAGATGGCTGCCGGCGAAGCCGGCCGCGCCGGTGACGAGGATGGTGTCGGCCAAGGTGGAGGACCGTTCTCCGGCGCAGACGCCTGGGAGCCGCGCGACCGTAAGGTCGCGCTGTCGCGCTAGCTAGTACTGCCGCGCTCCCGTTCCCGGCCCGAAGGCGCCCAGCAGGTTCGCGAACGTGCCGAGCCCGGCCAGCGTGAACGAGACGTTGAGACGCCGATCGGCCGCCGCGCGCGTCCGGAACCCCAGGTTGGCCAGATTGTACGTCTGGTACTCGATGCTGAACCCGCAGCACTGCGCGTTGTAGTAGGCGAGTATCCGCTGCTGCACCATGCGCTGGAGATGCACGTCGTAGTTGAACTGGTAGACGCCTCCCCACTTGTTGTCGCTCGCCCGGAAGTTGGTGAACGAGTTGAGGGTGTGGTCGAGGAAGTCCCGGTTGTCGAAGCCCGACAGCCCCTCGATGAACCGGCGCTGGCTCCAGCCTGTGCGCTGGTTCAGCCGGTCGCTAAACGCGATGTCGGCGTCGGCCCGGATGGTCCGAAGGGCCATGAAGTGGGTGTCGTACTCGGCCCGCAGCGATCCGTTCATGCCGTCGGTGATGGCGGCGCGCACCGTCAGGGCGAGCGGCGACAGGTTGCTCGGCGCCGTCTGCTGGAAGCTGGTCAGGAACTGCTGGTCGAACTGCGAGGCCCGCGCGTCGGTGTAGTAGGTCTGCTCGGCGGTGATCGTCAGGA
This sequence comes from Vicinamibacterales bacterium, assembly GCA_965206705.1. Lineage (GTDB taxonomy): Bacteria > Acidobacteriota > Vicinamibacteria > Vicinamibacterales > UBA8438 > JAJEEA01. The sequence continues at coordinate 3,347,149 of CBDBKJ010000006.1, forward strand.
ACTCCTGCGCCCCGCTCTCCCCCCCGCTTGCGTAGAACCGGTTGTCGACCCCGTAGCGCAACCTCGTGGTGTTGCCCACGATCGAGTCGGTGCTGTCGATCCTGACGATCTGGTCGAAGTTGTCGACCGCGGTGGTGCGTTCCACCGAGATCCGCGGCTCGATCACGTGCTTCATCCGCTCCGAGTAGCCGGTGTTCGGCGTGTCCCAGATCTTGACGAAGACGGGGCCGGTGATCTCGGTCCCCAGCTCGAACATCGACCGCGAGACGGGAAAGCCGAGCTGCTCCATCGTCTCCACGTCGATGCTCTCCCGCCAGTGGGTCCGGCGGTAGGCGACCGACGAGTTGAACGTCAGGAACGGCCAGCGGGTGAACGGCACGCGGACCAGCGGACCGACGTCGAAGCGGGTCAGCCCCGAGTCGGTCACGCTATCGCCGCGGCTCTGCGATTGGAGCAGGTTGGCGTACTCGCTGCTGAAGCCGTAGTAGACGGGCAGGGTCCCGATCTGCCGCTCCGACTGGCTGAACGAGACGCGCGGTCCCGCCCCGTGGAGCGACGAGTCGTCCAGCCCGAAGAACGTCTCCCTGAAATCGGCGGTCCCGTTCAGGGTGTACGCGTTCCACGAGCCGGTCACGTTGCCGCCGAACGTGCGCGAGCTGTTGGTCGCCTGGAAGATGTCTCTCTGATACGTCTGCTGCACCTCGATGTCCGAGAAGTAGTCGACGTTGCCCCGGGCCTGGATCGCTTCCGTGAGGGAGTGCTGCAAGTTGCCGCGCATCCGGAAGCTGCGGCGGGCCGGCAGGGTCGCGTCGCCGCCGCGGAACGGGTCGGGCTGCTCGCTTTCTTTCAGCAGGTACGCCTCGGCGTCGCCCCGCGAGCTCTGGCCGAGCACGTAGCGGTACTCGCCCCCCATACCCTGGCCGGTCGTCGTGAGCCAGTCGTGGAAGACGGTGGCGTCGTGGCTGCGATTGATGGCCCAGAAGAACGCGCTGCTGATCGACGAGCCCTGGACCGTCGAAGCGCCGTAGGTCGGCATCAGGAACCCCGTGGCCCGGTCGTCTTCCTGGATCGGGTAGTACATCCACGGCAGATAGAAGAGGGGGACGCCCTTTACCAGCAGGAGCATGTTACGCAACCGGGCGTATTCGCTCAGGTCGATCACGGCCGAGCTGGTCCGCACCTCCCACCGCGGCGTCGGCTGGATGCACGCGGTGAAGCCCCCGTCGGTGAGACGGTAGCTGCGTGGCCCCAGCTTCTCGATGAGCGCTCCCCAGAACCGCATCTCCGCTTCCTGGGTTCCGAACATGCTCAGCTCGACGTCCTCGACCAGCTCGGTCGAGCCCGACGCGTTGTAGAACGTCCCGGTCCCCTCCTCGTAGTGGAACTCCGCCCGATCGGCGGCCACCCGGCCGGACTCTCCCGCGAACACGACGTTGCCGGTGGCCACGAGCAGGGATTCATCCGTGTAGATGTTCGCTTCGTCGGCGTGGAACCGCCAGCTCCCGCCCGGGCCGTCGATCTCGACCTCACCGGTCAGAAGCAGATGATTGGGCGCGATCTGCTCGAGCTGGAACTGCCGCGACCCGTCGATGCCGGTGGGAAGATCCTGCGCACGGACGACGCCGGCGGTCACGAGGCTCGCGAAGGCGAAGCAGAGCAGGCGGTTCATGGAGGGGGCAGGTGCGGAACGACCCGCGGCGGCCCGGGCTCGCGCGCGAGACCGAGCCCGATCCGAAGAATACCATGCAGGGGTTTCGCTGGCGCGAAACTCCTATGGCGCCCGCCGTTGGCGGAGGGCCGCGAGCAGTTCGCCGACGAGGAAGATGGAGCCAGTTGCGCAGACGGTGTCTGCGGTGTTCCACGCGGTTTCCAACGCGCGCCGGGGGTCGTCCTCGACGGTGACCGCAAGCGCCGGCGCCCGCCGGCGCACGCGATCCGCCAGGGCGCGGGCCGGGGTCGCCCGCGGGTTGCCCGGCGCGGTGCAGACGATGCGGCTGGCGCAGGGGACGAGGTGGTCGATGATGCCGTCGGCGTCCTTGTCGCGCATGACCGCGCACACGATGGGCAGGCGGTCGGGAAACGCGTCCCGCAGGTGGCGGGCGAGCGCCGCCGCCGCCGCCGGGTTGTGGGCGGCGTCGAGCAGGACCGCGCCGCGGCCGGGCACGCGGACGAGGTCGAGACGCCCCGGCCACGCCACGTCGGAGAGCCCGCGGACGATGGCGTCGGCCCCGACGGGCATGCCGGCATCGGCCAGCCCTTCCAGCAGGCGGATCGCCCCGGCCGCGTTCGACCGCTGATGGGCGCCGGCGAGACCCGGGCGGAACGCCGGATAGCGGCGGTTCGGGGTGGCGACCTCGATGCGGGGCCCGGCGGGGTCCGGCCGCACGGTGACCGCGGTGTCCTCCCCGGCCCTGACGAGCTGCGCACCGCGCCGCCGGCAGGCATCCTCGAAGACGGCCAGCGCCGCCGGCGCCGTCTCCGTGGTGACGACGACCATGCCCGGCTTGATGACCCCCGCCTTCTCGGCCGCGATGGCCTCGATGGTGTCGCCGAGATGCGCCTGGTGGTCGAGACCGATGGACGTGATGACCCCCGCCACCGGCGTGACCACGTTGGTGGCGTCGAGCCGTCCCCCGAGACCGACCTCGACCACCGCGACGTCGATCCCCGCGCGGCGGAACCACGACAGCGCGATCGCCGTGGCAGCCTCGAAGAACGTCGGAGGGTGGGTCAACCCGCCCGCGCGCAGCAGGGCCTCGGCATGCCGGAAGAGCCGGGCTGCCTCCTCGCGCAGCGCCGGCTCGCCGATCGCGGCGCCGTCGACGACGAAACGCTCGGTGATCGACGTCAGGTGGGGCGAGGTGTACCGGCCGGCGCGGTACCCGCCGGCGCGCAGGGCGCTGTCCACCATCGCCGCCACCGAGCCCTTGCCGTTGGTGCCGGCCACGATAATCGAGGGATAGGCGGCCTGGGGGTCGCCCATCGCCGCCGTCAGCCGGCGGATGGTCTGCAGCCCCGGTCTCATGCCGAAGCGCTCGAGCCCGAACAGCCGCTCCAGCGGATCGGCTGGCCGCTCGCGGCGCGGCGGCGGGCGGCCGGGAGCCTCGCGGGGGTGGTGGTCGAACCGATCGTCCGGCTGCATGGAAGGGTACCGGCGCGGCCGGCCGGGCTCGCGCCGGACGCGCGGCGGACGGACGGCGTGGCCGGAGACCGCATGATATCGTATACACGCCCGGGCGGCCGTGCCTCGCCGCCGCTTCCTCCCGGTTCGCGTCGCCCCAGGCTCCTGGCTGCATCGATGTCAGCATTCGTTCCCCTTCCACGTCGCATCTTCCCGCTGATCGCCGCCGCGTGCATCGCTCCGGGTCTGGCGGGTTGCGCGTCGTCACCGTCCACGGTGCCGGCGCCGGCGGCGGTGGACGATACCCGGAAGCTGGCCTGGATTCTCCAGCTCGAAGATCAGCGCCGGCTGCGCGATCCGTCGCTGCCGCCGGCTGTCGCTGCGGATGCCGGCGAGGTCGCCGACGGCGGCGAGGCCGGTCCGGAAATCGGTTTCCCGCAGGCTCCGGTGCCGGACCTCTTGCGGCTCGCCGGCGATTCCGGGGCGGCCGTCCGCTACCGGGCCGCCCGGGCCATCGGCCGGGTCGGTCTCCCGCAGGGCGGGCCGGCGCTCGTCGCCGCGCTCGCCGATCCCGAGCCCGAGATTCGGGCGATTGCCGCCTTCGGGCTGGGGCTCCTCGGCAGTCCCGCGACGGCCGAGCCCCTGATCGCCGCTCTGCAGGATCCGTCGCCGCTGGTGCAGGCGCGGGCCGCCGATGCGCTCGGCCGGCTGCCGGCGCCGGCCGCCGCCGACGCGGTTCGGGCGATGGTCGCGGCGCACGTGACCGTGGCCTACGACGTCGATCCCGACGAGATGGGATATCCGTTGAGCCCGCGGGTGGAAGCGTTCCGGTCGGGGGTCCGCGCGCTGGCCGCGTTGGGAGACTTCGACGCGCTCGCCTCCACCGTTCTGACCGAGTCCGGCGACCCGCTGCTCTGGTGGTGGCCGGTGGCCGATGCGCTCGCCCGGGTGGGCGATCCCCGCGCGGCCGCGCCCCTCGGCACGCTGGCCGGCGTCGGCGGCACCGTCGGGGTCGCCCTGGCCGCCCGCGGCCTGGGAGCGCTCGGCGAAGCGCCGGCGATTCCGGTGCTGGCCGGGCTGCTGGATCCCGAGCGGCGGGACCCGCGGGTCGTCTCGTCCGCGGTCCGGGCGTTGGGCGCGATCGGTGACGCGGGGGCGCTGCCGGCGCTGCGCGAGCTGCTGCGGACGCCGGACATCGACCCCCACGTGCTGATCGCCCTGGTCGATGCGCTCGCCGCGCTCGAGGCGCCCGCCGCGGTCGAGATCGCGGTCGAGCTGCTCGGGCACCGTGCGCCGGCGGTGCGGGGGGCGGCGCTGACGGCCCTCGCCGAGCTGGACCCCGACACGTTCCTGCTCGTGCTCTCGGGTCTGCCGCGGGACCCCCACTGGCAGGTCCGCGCCGACCTCGCGCGCGCCCTGGCCGTCGTGGACCCCGACGTGGCCGCCTATCGCCTGTCCCTGCTTCTCGATGACGACGATCGGCGGGTGGTTCCGAGCGTGCTGCGATCCCTGGCCGCGGTCCGCGCCCCGAGCGCCGCCGCGGTGCTGCTGGCGCACCTCTCCGACGAGAGCGCGGCGGTCCGCGAAACCGCGGCCCGGTTGCTGGGCGACGCGGGGGATCGCGGCGCCGCCGCGCCCCTCGCCGATGCGTACCGTGACGGGCTGAACGCGGCGGCGCCGGCCGCGCGGGCCGCCGCCGTCGATGCCCTGGCCCGGATCGGGGGCGATGCCGCGGCCGAGACGTTGCGCGAGGCGCTCGCCGACCCCGACTGGGCGGTCCGCGTCCGGGCCGCCGAAGGTCTCGCCGGTCTCGACGCCGCCGACGATCCGGTCCTCGCGATCCGGTCGGCTTCGCTGCCGCAGCCGCTCGAGTCCTACGAGTCGCCCGAGCTGGTGCAGCCGTCGGTGTCGCCGCACGTGTACATCGACACCGACCGGGGGACCATCCAGATCGAGCTCGCGGTGAACGAGGCGCCGCTGACCTGCGGCCACTTCATGCGTCTCGCCCGGTCCGGCTTCTATGACGGCGTGGTCGTGGACGAGGTGGCGGCCAACGAGGCCGTGCATGCGGGCGATTCCCGCAGCCGACTCGACGGGGGCCTTGGATACCGCATTCGCGACGAGCTCAGCCCCTTGCCCTATCTGCGGGGGACGGTCGGCATGGCCCTCGACGAGGCCGATACCGGGGCCAGCCGGTTCTTCATCACGACGTCTCCGCAACCCCGGCTCGACGGCCGGTATCCGGTGCTCGGCGCCGTCATCGCGGGCATGGACGTCGTCGATCGGCTGCAGCGCGGCGACGTCATCCGCTCGGTGCGGGTCTGGGACGGCCGGACCCCGTTCCGGGAGTCCGCGCCGCGGGACGCCGCCGCCGTCGCCGCCCGGTGACGCGCCGTCGCCGCCGCCCGCACGGCTCGCGGCCGTATCAGGGGGCGCCGATTCGCGACTCCCGCTTGTCGGCGTGCCGCTCCATGGCGAGCTCGATCAACCGATCGAGCAACGCCGGGTAGCCGATTCCGCTGGCCGTCCAGAGCTTCGGGAACATGCTGATGGTCGTGAACCCGGGGTGGGTGTTGATCTCGTTCACGAAGAAGTGGCCGGCGTGGTCGAGGAGGAAGTCGACCCGGGCCATGCCCGCGCAGTCGATGGCGCGAAACGCCGCGATCGCGAGCCGGCGGATCTCCTCGGTCTCGTGCGGGGCGAGGTCGGCGGGCACGAGGGTCCGCGATCGGTCGTTCAGGTACTTCGCCTCGTAGTCGTAGAAGTCGCCCGCGGGAATGATCTCCCCGGGCACCGACGCCTCGGGGTCGTCGTTGCCGAGCACCGCGCACTCGATCTCGCGGCACGGGGTCACGCCTTCCTCGACGATGATCTTCCGGTCGAACCCGGCCGCCAGGTCGATTCCCGCCGACAGGGTCCCGATGTCGGTCGCGCGCGAGATTCCCAGGCTCGAGCCGAGATTGGCCGGTTTCGCGAACAGGGGAAACCGCAGCTGCGCGGTCAGGTCGGCGAGGATCTTCCCGCGGCCCGTCCGCCAGGCGCGGCGCAGCACCGTCCGGTGCTTCACGATCGGCAGCCCGGCCGCGGCGAAGAGCGCCTTCATCACCGCCTTGTCCATCCCCGTCGCGGATCCGACCACCCCGGCCCCCACGTACGGGATGTCTGCCAGCTCCAGCACGCCCTGCAACGTGCCGTCCTCGCCGTAGGGTCCGTGTACGATCGGGAAGATGGCGTCCAGGGTCAGGCCGCCGGCCAGGGTGTGCCCGCCGTCGCTCGCCGACGCGGGCGGGCTGGCGCCGCGCACGATCACCATCAGGGTCTCGGCGCCGGGGTGGGCGATGGGATGGACCTCGGGGCCGTCGCGCACCGCGCGCCGCTTCCCCGCCCGGGACTGCTCTATCGTCTGCGCCGCCGACTCGACGGCGGGGGGGCGGTCGGCCACCGACCAGCGCCCGTCGCGAGAGATGCGGATGGGTATGGCGTCGTAGCGTTGGGGGTCGAGGTTGGCGAAGATGGCGGCGGCCGAAGCCAGCGACACCTCGTGCTCGCCCGAGCGGCCGCCGTAGACCACGCCGATGCGAAGCCTCTTCACGACAACGTCCCGGTCGGCCGGAGAATTCTCATGGCCGCCTGGCAAGAGAGTCCCATCGACCGCGTAGTATACGGCAGCGCCGGGAGCCATGGGGCAAGTGCCGCAAACCGATACCCGCTTCTCGTTCAGGGTGACCCACCGCGATCGGGGGGCGCGCGCCGGCGAGATCGACACGCCGCACGGGGTTGTCCGAACCCCCGCGTTCGCCCCGGTGGGCACCCGGGGGGCGGTCAAGGGGTTGACGCACCGCGACGTCCTCGGCCTGGGGGCGCAGCTCGTCCTCGCCAATACCTATCATCTCCACCTGCGGCCCGGCGCCCGGCTCGTGGCGCGGGCCGGCGGCCTGCACCGTTTCATCGGCTGGGGCAGGCCGATCCTGACCGACAGCGGGGGCTACCAGGTGTTCAGCCTCGGCGCCCGCCGGAAGATCGACGAGGACGGCGTCTCGTTCCGGTCGCACCTCGACGGCAGCCTGCAGCGGCTGACCCCCGAGAGCGCTACCGACATCCAGGCCCGGCTCGGGTCCGACGTCGCCATGGTGTTCGACGAGTGCACGAGCTACCCCGTGTCCGAGTCGCAGGCCGAGGTCTCGATGCGGCGGACGCTGCGCTGGGCGGACCGGTGCCGGGCCCGTTTTCTCGCGCTCCGCGACGACCCCGCGCGCCTCGACGGCGAGGTGACCAACCCCGGTCAGGCGCAGTTCGGCATCGTGCAGGGGGGAGTCTACGATCGCCTGCGGGCGTGCAGCGCGCGCGAGACGGTGGCCCTGGGGTTCGAGGGGTTCGCCATCGGCGGCCTGAGCGTGGGCGAACCGGTGGACGTGATGTACGAGGTGGTGGCGGGCACCGCGGCCCTGCTGCCTGACGACCGGGTGCGGTACCTGATGGGGACGGGGATGCCCGACGACCTCGTCGAGTGCGTGGCCAACGGCATCGACCTGTTCGACTGCGTGCTGCCGACCCGCAACGCCCGCAACGGCCAGCTCCTGACGCGCGAGGGGCCGCTGTCCATCAAGCAGGCGCGGTTCGCCGAGGACGCGCGCCCCCCCGATCCCGGCTGCGCCTGCTACACGTGCCGGCGGTACTCCCGGGCCTATCTGCGTTATCTGCACGTCGCCGGCGAGATGGCCGGGAGGACCCTTAACACACTGCATAACCTGCACTTCTACCTTGACACGATGCGCCGAATGAGAGAAGCTATCGCGTTTGGCTCGTTCGAATCGTTCAGGCAACGCTTTCATGAGACCTTCTCTCGCCGACCCCGTTCGTAGCCGATCGCGGCGGGGGGCGGGAGCGTCGTTGTGCGAGGTGGTTCGCGGGCTGCTGGAGAGGACCGATGCCTGATTCCGGCCTGCCGCCGCTTTTCGCCCAGGCGACGCAGGGCGCCCCGGCGGTGTGGGTGCAGTTCCTGCCGTTCGCGCTGATTCTCGCCATCATCTACTTCGTCATCCTGTTGCCGGCGCGGCGGCGCCAGAAGAAGGTGCAGGAGTTCCGCGCCGCCCTGAAGGTGGGCGAACGGGTAATCACGACCAGCGGCATCTACGGCTCGATCACGAAGCTGAACGATCGGTCGGTGCAGCTCCAGGTGGCCGACAAGGTGCGCATCGAGGTGTCGCGGTCGGCCGTCGGGGGCTATCAGGGGCAGGATCCGGTGGTCGAGGACTCCGCGGCGATGTAGCCGCGTCGGGGTTCGACGTGCAACGGAAGACGACAAGGCGGATCGAGTCATGAGGAAGAACCTGCGCTGGAAGGTGTTGACCATCGTCGCGGTGGTGGCAGTGGCCGCATTCGCCGTCTACCCGCCCGAGGATCAGGTGCGTCTCGGTCTCGATCTCCGGGGCGGCGTCCATCTCGTGCTGCGGGTCCAGACCGACGATGCGCTGCGGGTCGAGAGCGAGACCAGCGCCGAGCAGTTGAGCGAGCAGGCCGGCCTGAACGGCATCACCCTGCTCTCGGCCGGCGCCGTCGCCCCCACCGAGATTCAGGTTGAGGGCGTGCCCGCCGATCGCGACCAGGAGTTCCGGCAAATCGCCGACGATCTGCTGCAGGTCAGCTACGACCGCGAGTCCGGGGTGGGCGGCGCCTACACGTTCCGCATGCAGCCGGGCGTCGAGCGTTCGCTCCGGGAAGAGTCGGTGCGCCAGGCGCTGCAGACGATCGAGCGCCGGGTGAACGAGCTGGGCGTCGCCGAGCCGATTGTCGCCCCCCACGGTGTGGCCGGCGACCAGATTCTGGTGCAGCTGCCGGGCGTCGAGGACGTGGCGGGGGCGAAGCAGATCATCCGCTCGACCGGCCTGCTCGAGCTGAAGCTGGTCGAGGACGGCCCCGCGATCTCCCGCGAGCTGTTGCTGCAGGCGAGAAACGGCATCGTGCCGTCCGACATGGAGGTCGTCTCGGGGGCCGACGAGTCGCTGGGCGCCATCGCCGGATCGACCGTCTACTATATGGTGCGGCGGGTGGCCCCGGTCACGGGGCGCGATCTGCGCAACGCCCGGTCGACGATCGACGAGTTCAACCAGCCCGCGATCAGCTTCTCGTTCAACCGGGAGGGGGCTCGCAAGTTCGGCAACTTCACCGGGACCAACGTGGGGCGCAACCTCGCGATCATCCTTGACAGCCGGGTCTACTCGGCCCCCGTCATCCAGGAGCGGATCGCCGACGAGGGCCGCATCACCGGCACCTTCACGACGCAGGAGGCATCCGATCTCGCGCTGATCCTGCGGTCGGGGGCCCTGCCCGCTTCCCTCACCTATCTCGAGGAGCGGACGGTGGGGCCGACCCTGGGGGCCGATTCGATTCGCGCCGGGGTCACCGCGTCCATCTTCGGGCTCATCGCGGTCGCGCTGTTCATGCTCGCGTACTATCGGCTGTCGGGCATCAACGCCATCGTCGCGGTGGGGTTGAACCTGCTGATTCTGCTGGGGTGCATGGCCTACATCGGCGCCGTGCTCACGCTGCCGGGCATCGCCGGGTTCATCCTCACGATCGGCATGGGGGTCGATTCCAACGTGCTGATCTTCGAGCGCATCAAGGAAGAGCTCGGCTCCGCCAAGGGGGTCCGGGCGGCCGTGTCGGCCGGATTCGACCGCGTGTTCCTGACCATTCTCGACACCCACATCGCGTCGCTGATCGCCGCCGCCTTCCTGTTCCAGTTCGGTTCGGGGCCGATCAAGGGGTTCGCGACGACGCTGTTCTTCGGTCTCGTGTCGAACGTGTTCACCGCGGTGTTCGTGTCGCGCACCATATTCGAGACCGTGCTCTCGCGCCGACGGGAAGCCTCTTTGAGCATCTGACTGTCCGAGCCCGCTCTGCCCGACCTGAAGACATCGCTGCCCGCCGGTGCGGCGGGGGCATGACCATCCAGGACCCAACGCGCGTATGCCCATCTTCAAGAATCCGAACTTCGACTTCCTCGCATGGCGCTGGCCCGCCGTCGGTCTGTCGTGCCTCATCATCGCCGCGGGCGCGGTGACGGCGGCGCTGCAGGGGGGATTGGCTCTCGGCATCGACTTCTCGGGCGGCACCATCGTCATCGTGCAGTTCGACGGTCCCGTCACCGAGGACGCGGTGCGCGACGCCGTGGGCGGGGCGGCCGGCGAGAGCGTCGTCCAGCAGTACGGCGACGCCGAGGCCAACGAGATCATGATCCGGTTGCCGCAGGGCGGCGCCGAGGAGGGCGCGAGCCTGGAAGAGGGCGCGAACGCGGTCGTCGCCGCCCTCGAGCAGAGCTCCATCGGCGGCTTCACGGTCATCGGACAGGAGCTCGTGGGTCCGGTCATCGGGCAGGAGCTGCAGCGCCGCGGGGTCAACGCCTTCGTCTTCGCGATGCTCGGCATCCTGGCCTACGTCGCCTTCCGCTTCCGGTTCAGCTTCGCGGTCGGCGCCATCATCGCCGTCGTGCACGACATCCTCGTGACCCTGTCGCTGCTGACCTTCTTCGGCTTCGATCTGTCGCTGAACGTCGTCGCGGCCATGCTGACCATCACCGGATACTCGGTGAACGACTCGATCGTCGTGTTCGACCGGGTGCGGGAGAACCTGCGGCGCATGCGCCGGGACGCGTTCGACAAGCTCGTCAACACCAGCATCAACCAGACCCTGAGCCGCACGATCATCACGTCCGGCACCACCGCCTTCGCGGTCCTCGCCCTGTTCGTCTTCGGGGGCGAGGTGCTGCGCGGCTTCGCCTTCACGATGTTCGTCGGGGTGATCAGCGGCACCTACTCGACGATCTTCATCGCCGCCGCGGCGGCCATCGTGATCAGCGAACGCCGGGCCGCGAAGCGAAGCCAGGCAGTGCCGGCGGCCGTTGCCGCGAAGGCGAAGCGGCGCGTCCGGAAGACGAGGGCCCGCGCCTGACCCGGGCAGGTCCGCCGCCGCCCCCGAAGTCGCGTGACCAGTTTTCAGGCCGTGTGGCTCGGAATCGTGCAGGGACTGACCGAGTTCCTCCCGATTTCCAGCTCCGCGCACCTCATTCTGGTTCGTGAGCTGTTCGGCTGGGACGCGGGGCCGGCCGAGATTCCGTTCGACGTGGCCTGCCATCTCGGCACGTTGGCCGCGGTGCTCGTCTACTTCCGCCGCGATATCGCCGAGCTGGCGGTGGCCGCCCCCGGCGCCCTCGCGGGCCGCGCCGGCGACGCCGCCCGTACCGGACGCCTGATTCTGTTCGCAACCGCCCCCGTGGTTCCCGTGGGCCTGTTCTTCTCCGACCCGATCGAGCGCCTGCGCGTGCCGGTGGTGGTGGCGGCGGCGCTGGCCGCCGGGGCGGCCGCGATGCTCTGGGTCGATCGGGGCGGGCCGCGGACCCGGCGGGTCCCGTCGCTGTCCATCGTCGAGGCTCTCGTCCTCGGCTGCGCGCAGGCGGCGGCGCTCGTGCCGGGCGTCTCGCGGTCGGGCGCGATGATCACGGTGGCGTTGCTGCGGGGGGTGTCCCGGGCCGAGGCGGCGCGGTTCGCCTTTCTCGCCGGCATTCCCGCGATCGCCGCCGGCGGGGTGCAGGCGGCCCGGATGCTCGGGGGGGACGGTGTCGCCGCGCACCTGCCGGTTCTGCTCGTCGGGCTCGTCACGTCCGGGGTCGTCGGCTATCTGGCGGTGGCGGGGTTGCTCCGGTATCTCGCCCGGCACTCGCTCGCGGCTTTCGCCTGGTATCGGCTCGCGGTGGCGGCGGTGCTGGCGATGGACCTGGCGTTCGGACGCTGAAGCGGCCGCCGAGAGTTGGCGCGCCGGAGTTTCGCGCCAGCGAGACTCCCAACGCGACCGTCAGGTCGCGCGCCGGCTTGACACCGGCACGGGCGGCTGCTAGCTTTTCGGTCCCTGGACCGGCCGTTGCGGGCGGCAACAGGATGGTCGGGCGTGTCGTCCCGCGGTGTCGGGAGGGGGGCGCTTCTCGCTGGTTTCGCCGGCAAAACTGGAAGGGTACGAAACTCCAAGGTCGAGAATGGACAACTCACTCTACGTGCTCCTCGGGGTCGGCGCTCCGATTGCCGCCGCCCTCTTCGCACTTTCCCTGATCCGCACCATCAACGCCCACGATCCCGGTTCCGAGCGCATGCAGCAGATCGCGGCGCTGATCCGCCGCGGCGCGATGGCTTTCCTGCGGACCGAGTACAGCGTCCTGGCGGTGTTCGTCGTCGTCATGTTCGGCGTCCTCGTGATGTTTCTGCCGGGCAACTCGTTCCTCGTCGGCATCAGCTTTCTCGTCGGCGCGTGCCTGTCCGCGACCGCGGGGTGGATCGGCATGCGCACGGCCACCGGCGCCGCCGTCCGGACCACCGCGGCGGCCCAGACCAGCCTCGCCGGCGCCCTGCGTGTGGCGTTCTCGAGCGGCGCGGTCATGGGCATGACCGTCGTCGCGCTCGGAACCCTGGGCATCACCCTGCTGTACTGGCTGTACGGCGGCCTCGACGGCCGGGGGCCGTCCGCCATCGGGTCGCTGCTCGGGCTGTCGCTCGGGGCGTCGTCCATCGCGTTGTTCGCGCGGGTCGGCGGGGGCATCTTCACCAAGGCGGCCGACGTCGCCGGCGATCTGTCCGGCAAGGTCGAGGCGGGCATTCCCGAGGACGATCCCCGCAACCCCGCGACCATCGCCGACAGCGTGGGCGACAACGTCGGGGACGTGGCGGGCATGGGGGCCGACCTCTTCGAGTCCTACGTGGGCAGCATCATTGCGTCGATCGCGCTGGCCTGGGCCCTCACCGCGGCCACCGCCTCCGATCTGTGGGGCGTCGGCGAGAGCGCCTTCCTCGCCCTGCAGGCCGACCTCGCGGTGTTCCCCGTGCTCCTGGCCGGCACCGGCATCATCGCCTCGATTCTGGGGACGTTCACGGTGCGGACCGACGACGAGAGCAAGGTGCAGGGGGCGCTGCTCCGGGGACTGATCGTGGCGTCGATCATCGTCCTCATCGGCGCCGCGGCGCTGATCTCCGTCACCAGGGTGCCGTGGCCGGTCATGGGCTGCGTGGTGTTCGGGGTGGTGGCCGGCGTGGTCATCGGCAAGCTCACCGAGTACTACACCGGCAAGGACAAGCCGCCGGCCAGCCATATCGCCGAGCAGTCGAAGACCGGTCCCGCGACCAACATCATCGCGGGCCTCGGCGTCGGCATGATGTCCTGCGGCTATCCGGTGCTGGTGATCTGCGGCGCCATCTTCTTCAGCTATCAGCTCGGCGAGCTCTACGGCATCGCCATCGCGGCCGTCGGCATGCTGTCGACGCTCGGCATCAGCCTCGGGGTCGACGCCTACGGGCCGGTGGCGGACAACGCCGGAGGCATCGCCGAGATGAGCAAGTGCGAGCCGTTCGTGCGCGATCGCACCGATGCTCTCGACGCGGTCGGCAACACGACCGCGGCGATGGGCAAGGGCTTCGCCATCGGGTCGGCCGCCCTGACCGCCCTCGCCCTGTTCTCGACGTTCCAGGCGACGGCGGCCGACACCGTGGCCCGGGCCGGCGGGGTCGCCGCGTTCGACCCGCGGCAGCTGAGTCTGGAGCTGACGAACCCGAACGTGTTGATCGGCATGTTCATCGGTGGCATGCTTCCGTTCATCTTCTCCGCGATGACCATGAACGCCGTGGGCCGGTCGGCGAACGAGATGATCGAAGAAGTTCGGCGGCAGTTCCGGAACATTCCCGGGCTCCTCGAAGGGAACGCCGAGCCCGATTCGGCGCGGTGCGTGGCCATCTCCACCCGTTCGGCCATCCGGGAGATGATTCTGCCCGGCCTGCTCGCGGTGGTCGCGCCGGTGCTGACCGGCTTCGTGCTCGGGGTGGCCGGCCTCGGCGGTCTGCTCGCGGGAGCCCTCGTGACCGGCGTCCTGATGGCCCTGATGATGGCCAACGCGGGCGGGGTCTGGGACAACGCGAAGAAGCTGATCGAGGAAGGCCACCACGGGGGCAAGGGCTCCGAGCCGCACAAGGCCGCCGTCATCGGCGACACCGTGGGCGATCCGTTCAAGGATACGGCGGGTCCGAGCCTCAATATTCTGATCAAGTTGATGACCATCGTTGCGGTCATTTTCGTGCCGCTGGTCGTGGCCTGGATGCGCTAGCTGCCCGACCGCGCGACCCTGCGGGTCGCGTTGGAAGTTTCGCTGGCGCGAAACTTCTGCGCGGCTGGATTCGGGGGGATTCGGCGGCTCGTTCGGGGGGATTCGGCGGCTCGTTTCGGGGGGATTCGGCGGGACGGAGGGGGGGGCCGGGAGGCGAGAGTTTTTCGGGCTCGTAGTCCGTTGACACCGGAATGGTGTCTGCTTATAATGCGTGCTTCTCATTGTGGAGCGATTGTCCCCAAAAGGGGCGCAGGAGGTTGCCTGTGGCTGCAGGTCAGATGTTTGGTGAAATCGCGAATCCGTCGATCAAGATCGGGGCGCAGAAGTGGTACACCGTGCCGGTCTCGATCCTCGCGCACGTGGTGGCGATTGCGGCTGTGTTGATCGTGCCGTTGCTGGCTGCGGAGGCACTGCCGCAGGTGCCCTCGATGATGGCGTTCGTCGCCGCGCCGCCTCCACCCCCGCCGCCCCCGCCGCCCCCGCCGCCCCCGGCCGCGCAGGCGGTGGAAGCGCCGATCGTCGATGTCAACCCCAACGCCGCACCGATCGAGGCGCCTGCGCAGATTGCGCCGGAGACGGGCTTCGACCTGTCGAGCGTCCAGGGCGTTGACGGGGGTATCGCCGGCGGCGTCGTGGGCGGCATCGTCGGCGGGCTGCTCCAGGCTCCGCCTCCGCCTCCGCCTCCGCCCGAGCCGGTCCGCGTCGGCGGCAACATCCAGGCGCCGACGAAGGTGACCAACGTCGACCCGCGGTATCCCCCGGTCGCGCAGGCCGCGCGCGTCCAGGGTGTCGTCATTCTCGAGGCGGTAATCGGCCCCGACGGCCGCGTGACCGACGTGAAGGTTCTGCGTTCGGTGCCGTTGCTCGACGAAGCGGCCGTCGACGCGGTTCGGCAGTGGGCGTATACGCCGACGTTGCTCAACGGCGTCGCGGTTCCCGTCATCATGACGGTGACGGTGAACTTCCAGTTGCGGTAGCACTTGCGCGAAGGACGTATGTGGGCGGCGATGCGCCGAATATCCGGCGCGCCGTTGGCTCGGTGAATTGAATCGCAGGTAGGAGGCACAATGGATCTTCTGGAGCTTTGGGAACAGATGGGCTTGGCCGTCAAGAGCCTCATGTTGGTGCTGGCGCTGATGTCGATGTGGTCGATGGGCATTTTCTTCGAGAGGCTGTTCACCTTCACGCAGGCCGGCAAGCAGTCGAAGGCCTTCGCGCCGCAGGTGGCCAAGCACCTGAAGGACAGCCATCTGAAGGACGCCATCGCGGTTTCGCAGTCGAAGACCTACAAGTACAGCCATCTCGGCAAAGTCGTTCTGGCCGGGCTGCAGGAGTACCAGTTCCAGAAGGACGGCGGTATCGACCTGACCCGCGACGACCTCATCGACAGCGTGCGCCGGGCCATCCAGCGCGCCTCCGCCCTGACCGCGGCCGACCTGAAGAAGGGCATGGGAGGGCTGGCGACCATCGGGGCCACCGCCGTGTTCGTCGGCCTGCTCGCGACCACCCTGGGCGTCATCAACGCGTTCCAGGGGATTGCCGCCACCGGGTCGGGCGGTTTGGGCGCGGTGTCGGCAGGTATCGCGGAAGCGCTCGTCGGAACCGCGGTCGGTCTGTTCGTGGCGATTCCCGCGGTGTGGTTCTACAACTATCTGACGGGGCGCATCGAGTTCTTCAACGTCGAGATGGACAACTCGTCGTCCGAGCTCGTCGACTACTTCATCAAGAAGGCCGACTAGTAGGGGACGCGGCAATCGTGCCGGGGGCCGGAACCCGATCGCGCGGCGCGTGATTGGTGCCCGGCCCTCCCGATGACACACCGAGGCGGACCGAGGAGACACACCCCATGGGTATGCAAGTAGGCGAAAAATCGGGTGGGATGAACTCGGAGATCAACATCACCCCGCTGGCGGACGTGATGTTGGTGCTGTTGATCATCGTCATGCTGATCGCGCCCCTGTTGCAGAAGGGCGTCGACGTGACCCTGCCCGAAGCTGCGAATACGTCGGACAAGCCCGAGAACGACTCGCAGACCGTCCTCGCGGTGACCGCGGACGGCCGCTTCTTCGTCGACAGCGCCCCGACCTCCGAGCAGGAGTTGTTGACGGCGGTGCAGACCGTGCTGGAGCGGAAGTTCGAGCAGATCGTGCTCATCAAGGCCGATCAGGACGCCCAGTACGCGGACGTCATGGCCGTTCTCGACCGGCTGCAGCGGGCGGGCATCGAGGACATCGGTCTGATCACCGAGCGGAAGGTGGGCAGCGGCGGGGCGTCCGCCGGAGGAGGCGAGTAGTCCATGGCCAAGAAGAAGCACCACGGCGCGGAAATGGTCGTCTCCGCCGAGCAACCGCATTCCACCGCGGACATCAACATCACGCCGTTTATCGACGTGTTGTTGGTGCTGATCGTCATCTTCCTGGCGGCGCTGCCCTTGTCACAGCGGGGGCTCGACATCAACCTGCCGCTCGAGACCCAGGGCTCGACGGAGGCGGCGGCCGATTCCAGCCAGATCGTGCTGCAGTACACGGCAGATCGCGTGATCACCGTGAACCAGCAGCCGGTGCCGGTTCAGCGGCTCGAATCGGAGCTCCGCGACATCTTCGAGCAGCGCCGAGAGAAGACGATGTTCATAGCCGGCGCCGGCAACCTGCGCTACGGCGAGATCATCGAGGTGATCGATGCCGCCAGGGGCGCCGGAGTCACCAAGGTCGGCATCGTCACCGAGGCGATGCGCCGGGCCGGCGGGGCCGACGCGCTGTAGAGACGACCTGCAGTTCCGTCGTTCGCAAGAGAGACGAGGCGCGGCATGTGTGAGCATGCCGCGCTCTTTTTTTGTACGCCATGCGCCGGCGGCGTGTCCTCCCACTCGCCCCGAACTCGCCGCCGCGCACCCCGCCGCGCACCGGCCGTTCCCTTCCACGCACCCCGCCGCCATTCCCTTCCACGCACCCCGCCGCCATTCCCTTCCACCCACCAGGACGGCGTCGCGCCGCCGGTGCTTCAGAGAACGACGGGGCTCCCTCGTTTCATCCCGGTGAACGGCTGGCCTTGGCAGCCCGTGGCGGACAGTCCCCGCTGCATTCGAGCGGCGATGCATCCCCGCCCGAGCGCCTCCCCGCGCCTTGTCACGCGGGGGCCGTGGCACTCCGGCCACGCCGGTGCACGGGCAGGGAAGCGATGTCGCGGGCTGTCGGCATGTGGCGCGGGCGCGAGAGCCGCCGGTGCCCGGGGCGGGCGAGAGGCCCCGTACATGACAAAGGCCGGGCGCGGTCTTCCAGGAAGACCGCACCCGGCCCGGATGGGGCGTGGAAAGCCGAAATCGCGGCCGTGGTTCTAGGCCCCGCCGCTCCGCAGATCCTGCAACTCCTGGGCCCGGTCGCGCAGGTCGTCCGCCAGCTCGATCAGATCGTTCCGTTCGCCAACATTGCTGGTCAGGTTGGCCTGCATCCGCAGCAGGATGTTCTTGTAGGTCAGGGCCTCGACATAGTCGGCATTCAGCTCGAGGGCCTTGTCCGCCTCGGCGAGGCCGAGCATGACGTACTCCATCTCCTGGTCTTCGCTCAGCGTGAAATCACGGAACGCCTTTTCCCAGTAGTAGGTCGAGATGGTGTAGTACGCCTCCGGATTGTCCGGCTCGAGCATGGCGCGCTGTCGAACCGCCTCGATCGTCTGGTCGAACTGCTCGTTGCGCCGGTAGAACCCGGCCAACTGCAGGAACGCGGTCGGATCTTCGGGCCGCGTTTCCGTGACCCGCAACAGCACTACCTCGGCCTCGGTGTAGAGTCCCGAGTCCTCGTAGAGCCTGGCCAGGGCGTAGTAGTTGTCCGGATTCTCCGGGTCGGTCTCTATCATCGCCTGCAGCACCGGCTCGGACGATGCCGGATCGTTCGCCTTGTCGGGACCGTAGGCGGCCACCAGATACTGCAGAGACAGCGTCTGGAGCTCCAGGTAGGTCTGGCGTTCGGCCGACTCGATATAGTTGTCGATGGCCAGGTCGAGGAACCGGTCGTTCTCCGGCTCGCCCCGCAGGGCCGGCCGGAACTGCTGGTCGTAGCTGTTGGCCAGGTAGAAATAGGCCTCGACGAGGTTGGGGTCGTTGGCCAGGACCTCCTCGTACAGCTCCGCGGCGCGCTCGTAGTCGGAGCGTTGATACTGCGTGTGCGCATCCTTGATGACACGCAGCGCCCGGAGCTGGTCGAACATGTAACAGGATGTCGACGGTAGAACCATGAGAGCAACGAGAGCGAGTCTGATGGCGAGCGATCGGATGTCCATTACGGTCCCCTTCATCACCGTCGGTCGTGACGTATCCGGCCAAACCCCGTCAACGGCGTAGACACCGACTGGCGGGTTTCGGTCCGGTTCGCGAGCGGACTTCCGGTTCCGGGCGTTCCGGCGCATCCCTGTCGGACCGGAGCTCACGGAACCAGCTGCCGTGTAGGCGGCTGACCCACCAAAGGCGAATCAGTATAGTGAAGGGAAAAACGTCAAGTCAAGGGATCTCGACCGGCGGGGCCTCCGACGGCCCGTTTCCCGGACCCGGCGGCCATCGGACCGAGGCACGGCGGCGCGCCTCGTGGCGGGGTGGTCGCGGAGACCGGTTCCCCGGACGCGGGCACAAACGGTATCCTGCTCCGATGGACACGGAGTTTCGATGATCAGCTTCGACACCTTGATCGACAAGGCCCAGGCCTCCAATCCGAACGCCGACACCGACCTGCTCCGCCGCGCGTACGACTTCTCCGCGGCCGAGCACGCGGGCCAGAAGCGGCGGTCCGGCGAGCCCTACCTCATCCATCCGCTGGCCGTCGCCTCGCTGGTGGCGGACATGCGGCTCGACGACGTGGCGATTGCGGCGGGGCTGCTCCACGACGTCGTCGAGGACACCCTGACCACGATCGAGCGCGTGGGCGAGCTGTTCGGAACGGACGTCGCCCACGTCGTTGAAGGGGTGACCAAGATCAGCTCGATCTCCTTCGCCTCGAGCGAGGAGCGGCAGGCGGAGAACTTCCGCAAGATGCTGCTCGCGATGGTCGACGACATTCGCGTCATCCTCGTCAAGCTTGCCGACCGGCTGCACAACATGCGGACGCTCGACCACCTGGCCGAGGCGCGCCGCCTGATCATCGCGCAGGAGACCCTCGACATCTATGCCCCGATCGCCCACCGGCTCGGCATGAAGAAGGTCAAGGAAGAGCTGGAGGATCTGGCCTTCAAGCACCTCGATCCGAAGGGCTACGAGACGACGCGGGCGTGGGTCGAGCGGCGCCGAAAGGCCACCCGGCGGGCGGTCCTGGGGTTGCAGGAGACGCTCGAAAGGACGTTGGCCGAGTCGCGGGTCCCGTTCGACCGGATCGAGTCGCGCATCAAGCGGCTCTACGGCATTCATCAGAAGATCAAGCGGCAGCGCATCCCCCTCGAGCAGGTCTACGACCTGATCGCGCTCCGGGTCATCACCACGTCGGTCCGGGACTGCTACGCCGTGCTCGGCATCATTCACCAGACCTGGTCGCCCGTGCCGGGCCGGTTCAAGGACTTCATCGCGATGCCGCAGGCGAACCGGTACCAGTCGCTGCACACCTCCGTGGTCAGCGATCACGGGGTGCCGTTCGAGGTGCAGATCCGGACCGGCGAGATGCACGAGGTGGCCGAGAACGGGATTGCCGCGCACTGGAAATACAAGGAGGGGCGGATCGGGGTCGACCCGGACGAAGAGCACTTCGCCTGGCTGCGGCAGCTGCTCGAGTTCCAGCAGGAGCTGCGCGACCCCGGCGAGTTCATCCACAACCTGAAGGTGAATCTCTACCCGGACGAGGTCTACACGTTCACCCCCAAGGGCGAGGTCAAGGCGCTGCCGCGAGGGGCCACGCCCATCGATTTCGCCTACAGCATCCATACCGACGTCGGCCACCAGTGCGTGGGGGCCCGGGTGAACGGCCGCATGGTGCCGGTGCGCACGCGGCTGGCGAGCGGCGACATCATCGAGGTGGTCACCGCCCCCGGGCACACGCCGAGCCGCGACTGGCTCAACACCGTCGTGACCTCCCGCGCGCGCAACAAGATCAAGCACTTCATCCACGCCGAAGAGAAGCTGCGCGCCGTCGAGCTGGGCCGGAAGCTGTTCGACAAGGAGCTGCGGCGGTTCAACCTCAGCGCGAAGTCGGTGCTGGAGCCGACGTCGGTCAGCCGGGTGGCGGAGGAGTTCGGATCGCCGCGGAGCGAAGACCTGTTCGCGGCCATCGGCTACGGCAAGGTGCCGGCGCGCTCCGTGCTCGACAAGCTGGTGCCCCGAGAGCTGGAGGAGCAGTCCGCCGCCTCGTCGATCGGCACCGTGGTGCGCCGCGTGCTGCGGCCCGGCGAGCACAAGGTGAAGGTCCGCGGGTTCGACGACCTGATGGTCTTCCGCGCCCGGTGCTGCAACCCGATACGGGGAGAGAAGATCGTCGGCTACGTGACGCGGGGCAAGGGCGTCTCGGTGCACGCGGCCCGGTGTCCCAACGTGCTCAATCTCCTCTACGACCCCGAGCGGCGGATCGACGTGGTGTGGGACAAGAAGGCCGACGAGGAAGGCTTCGTGATCCAGCTCGGCATTCAGGTGGAGGACCGGCAGGGGATCCTGGCCGACGTCACGTCGAAGATCGCCGGGCTCCGGACCAACGTCCTCAAGATCGAGGCGACCACCGCCGATCACCACGGTCGGATCAGCGTCACCGTCGAGATCAGCGACCTGAAGCACCTGCAGCGCATCGTCAAGGTGATTCGCGGCGTCTCCGGCGTGATCGAGGTCGAGCGGATGATGCGCCAGGGCTAGCGCGGAGAGCGTCGCCTGTGGCTCCGCTCACCGTCCGGCGCGTTCCTCGGCACGAGCGACGCCCAGCATCAGCGGCATGCTGTAGTTGCCCTCGTGGCACGCCGCTTCGTAGAGCGGACCCGGATCCAGCGTGAACGGGAAGGCCACGGTCCAGGGCGCGGCGAAGGACTCCGGATCGTGAACCGTGAACTCGTACTCGAGCCGCCGGGCCGAGGTTCTCGTGAACCGCTCGACAAGACGCATGTTCGGCCCGGCGCCATGGAACGTCCATTTCCCGTTGAAGTGCCTGGTCTCTATCACCAGCGTGTCGCCTTCCCAGCGCCCACGCGGGCTCCCCGCCCAGTGTCGGATGGACTCCGGCAGTTGCGGCTGGGGAGTGACGGGAATGAGGCGCAGCTCGCCGGTCTCGTCATGCAGGGCGACATGGTCCGGGGTCTGGAAGATCTGCAGACGCTCGTCCCATGAAGGAGCGACGAAGGGCACCGACCGCCCCAGGACGCAGCGTTCGAAGTATTCGCGGTCTTCGGGGCCGCCAGCACTCCGGGCACGCAGGCCGCGGCCAAGGGTCTCCGCACGGCGTTGTCCCGCCGGGGTTCGTGGCGGCAAGCGTCCGTTCAAAGGGCTGACGATCAACGACGTGCGGCGATCTGTGAGCCCCCCGAGCGATGGCCAGTCGGCATTGAGGTCGAGTGCGAGGTACCGGTTGATGGCCGCGTGGCGCTCAGCCAGAAACGCCGCCGCCTCCACCGGCGTCAGTACCACCTTGTCGGCGACCGCGGCGTCGCGCTCCAGCGGCGTGCTGGACTGCCGGAGCCAGATGCCCTGAAGGTCCGGTACCTTCCATGGCAGATGCGGCAGGGCGTCCGCCTGCTCGACCTGCCCAACGGCAGCAGGTGGAAGAACGAGCAGGCCGATCAACGCGACTCGCCAGGGGAATGACCGCATTCATCGCCTCCTCTGCCGACGGAACCCGACGCGGTCGTTCTCGTCCCGAGCGCGCGCACGCCAGCGGAGACCGGCCGCGTTACGAGTCACTGAACCTCTATTGATATCGACGTCCAGCTGGCCGGAATCGGACAGACCGAAGCGCAGGGTCGTTCTTGACAACTCTGCTGTGAACCTGCCGGACCGCGCCAGCGAAGGCGTGCGCGTTTGCCGGACGCGCGGACCGGGACGCGCCCAGCAAGGATGCGGCGAAGGAGACCAGGGCCGACGACGACTCCGCGCCGACCGTGGACCGCGCACTGCGACGGAGGCGCTGGTGGCGAATACGGTCCGCGACCGCGTCGACGCCGCCGCCCGCGAACGGGTGCTCGCCCGACACCATTTCATACGGGACCACGCACAGGGACCAGACGTCGTCCGCCGCGTCCAACGCCGCCCCCCCGCACATGGCGCAACCGATGGCCGTGCTGACGGGAACCATGCGGCGCGCGAAGTCGTCGAGCGCGGTCCTGCGATGGACCCGGGGACACTCTCGGGCGAAGGCCCACAGAAACGCCGGCGCGACCGCGGTTCAGCGTGACCGCGTCCACCGCGTCGCCGACGACGTCTCCGGAATCGTCCCTATGCATTCGGCATGACGTCGAGCAGTCTTCTCAATGCCCGTCTCAGCGCCTTGCGCGCCGCTTCCGCGCTCGACAGCCGCTCGACGAACGCGAGCTGCCGGTAGCTGTACCCGAGTTCCGCGCGGCCGACGATCAGCCGGCGGTCCCGGTCCTTCAGACGCCCCAGACCGTCCAGGTACCGCCTCCGGGTCTCATCGTCGATGAGCTCCTGATGCTGCGGTGCGGCGCTGTCGGACGGCCGAACCGGTGCATCCGGCATAATCGCGTGCAGACGGCGCCTTGCGCGCCGCAACCGGTCGCGGATACGGTTCTCCACCGCGTGCTGGAGGTACGCGCGTAATGCGCCGGCGTGCTTCGACTCGAAGTTCCGCGCTGGGAGGACGAGCTGCGGCACGTGCTCGCTGTCATTCGGAAAGGCAGCGGCGCCGACCCGCAGCTCGACCTCTTTCGGCTCCGTCGGCTGGAGGGCGACACCGAGGCAGGAGCGTTGCGGGCCGTGGTCTATCTGATGATTGCCGAAACCCGCGAGGGGGTCGAAGCCGGTGCCTGGGCCTAGGCGTAGCGGGCCGGGGGGGCTCCCAGATCCGCGATGGCGTCTATCTCGACCTCGACGCCCTTGGGCAGCGCGGCGACCTGCACGGTCGCCCGGGTCGGCGCGGGGGCGGCGAAATAGCTGCCGTAGGCCTCGTTCACGCGCGAGAAGGCGCTCAGGTCGGTCAGGAAGATGGTCGTGCGGACCACCTGGTCGAACCCGGCCCCGGCCGCGTCGAGGATCGCCCCGAGGCTCTGCATGACCCGGTGGGTCTGCGCGACGACGTCGCCGTCGATGACCTCGCCGGTGGCCGGGTCGAGAGGAATCTGGCCCGAGACGAACAGGAGCGATCCGGCCCGCACGGCCTGCGAATACGGGCCGATGGCGGCCGGTGCGCCGTCGGTCTGGATGGCGTGGCGGGGCATGGGCCGGTCAGGCCGCCTTGACGACCCGGTTCGACCGGAGACAGCGGGTACAGACGCGGATGCGCTTGACGCCGCCGTTGATCGCCGCCTTGACCGGTTGGATGTTGGCTTTGAATCGCCGCCGCGTGACGTTGTGCGCGTGACTGACGTTTCGCCCGGCGGCCGGGCCTTTCCCGCAGATGTCGCAACGCTTTGCCATGATGTCACCAATCAAAACCCCGGATTGTATCAGAGTTTCGACGGCTCAGGGCACGATGACGAGCGGCTCGTCGCCCCCGTCCTCGCCGCCGCCCGATTCCGGCCCCCCACCCGTGGGCGGCGACGACTGCACCATGCGGCCCACGAGATCGAGATAGGCGCGTCCGCCGCCCCCGAGGGCAGATTCGGCGCCCGCCGCCGCGCTTTCGACGCGCCGCAGCACCTCGAGCAGATCGCGTTCGTCGGCCTTGGGGCCGCCCACCGCCGGCAGATCGTCGAGCAGCGGCTTGAGCTCCTTCAACAGGCGCTCGGCCGGCAGCGACGTCGCCTGGTGCTCGTAGATGATGCCCTTGCTCGCGGTCTCGTAGGTCTTCGCCAGGGCCTCGGCGGTGTCGCGAACCGTGCGATCGTCGACCGGCAGTTCGCCGGCCCGCGCGATGCCGTACAGCAGGTGCTGCACGAAGAAGAACACCTTGAACTGGTGCGGGTGCAGCTCCGCCACGATCGGCAGCAAGAACCGCGCGTCGCGTTCCTGTTGGCGTTGCACCACCGCCGGAGGATGGCTCTGGGCCGACGCGAGATACCGGCAGTCGGACGGGCAGCGGATCTCCGTCAGCCGTTTCGTGGCGCAGCAGACGGTGCAGATCTCCCGCTGCAGCGCGGGACACGTCCGCCGCCCCCGGCGTCGTCCGCACAAGGGACAGGTGGGTGCGCTCATGGTCGTCAAGCCGCGGCATGGCCGGGCCGGAACGATGGTTGCGCGGCCGGGAACCGCCGTTGTCCCGCCGCGGTTCTCGCCCCGCCCTTCGGGGGCGTCCTCCCGGCGCATTCTACTATCCCTGTCGCACCGGCGCATGCTGCGAAGCCCGCAGGCCCGCGCGGTTCGTCGGACAGCCCCGGTTTCGCCGCCCGCCGCGCCCGCGGCTGCCCTCGTTCGGTGACAATCCGTTCGAAATTTGAAACTGTACGGAGAGAACCGTCGTCTAAGCCTTACGAACGAGGTTTCAATGGGCGCCACTGGTCCTTTGGAATCGGTAGACGCAGCTCGACGGGGCAGGGGAATTGTCCCTTCCGCGACTCGATTCCAGCTCAAATTGGCTCGTTCTTCGGGATCGATCTGGCGGTGCTTGGGTGTACCGCTTGCGGCGGGCTTGGCATCGAACTTGCTAAGGAAACCTGCGAGACTTGGCTGCCAGAAAGGGCAGCCGCTTTGGAGGCATCGAGCGGACACGATGCGCGCAACTCCAGCAGGGCTTGGGAGGGGCCGTAGAATGAACACCAATGCAACGGGCATGACCGAGGCGCGTTTCGACGAGTTGCGCCGCATGCTTGAGGAGCGCCGCGAGCAGATCGCGGGCGCGGTGAAGGACAAGATCCGCGACGTGCGCGCCGATGCGACGCAGTCGGGAGGACACCGCCTGACCGACCCGAACGGGATGTCGGAAGCGGACGTCCACGACGACATCGAGTTCGCACTGCTGCAGATGAAGGCCGAGACGCTGGCCAAGATCACGGCCGCCCTCGAGCGGTTGGAAGAGGGCACCTACGGGTACTGCTACGAGTGCGGCGAGGAGATCGCCAGACAGCGGCTGCGGGCGCTGCCGTTCGCCGCTCGTTGCCGGGACTGCGAGGAAGTGCACGAGCTGGAGCTGAACCGCGAGCGCATGCTCGAGTTCCGCAGCAAGGCGGTGTCGCTGTTCGGCGCGCCGTCGAGCTGATCGCATGCACGAGTCCGGGGTGCTTGCCGGAGGCTGATAAACTGCCTGTGGGGACAGTGGGAGTCTCCGCGCAAGCGTCCGACGGAACCGGGAGAATCAGACGATGAGCGACGAGCCCGAGCTCCTCGACGGGGTCGATTCGAGCGGCGCCGGACCGGTGGCGATACCGTCCGAGCTGCCGGTGTTGCCCCTGCGCGACACCGTTCTGTTTCCGAACTCCTTCATGCCCCTCGCGGTGGCCCGCGAGAGCTCCGTGCGGCTGATCGAGGAGGCGATCGCCGACAGCCGTCTCGTCGGGGTCTTCACCCAGCTCGAGCCCGGCACCGAGGAGCCGACCCGGGAGGAGCTGTACCCCATCGGAACCGCGACCCACATCCACAAGATGTTCAAGCTGCCGGACGGCACCCTGCGCCTCATCGTGCAGGGGCAGTCGCGTCTGCATCTCGAGGAGGTGCTCGCGACGGAGCCGTACATCCGGGCCCGCGTGCGGCCTGCCGAAGAGGTCCTGCGCGAATCGGACCACCTCGCCATCGATGCCCTGCAGCGCAACGTCAAGGGCAATTTCCAGCAGGTCGTCTCGCTGTCGCCGCTGCTCTCCGACGACCTGCAGGCGCTGGCCGGCAACATCACCGAGCCCGGCAAGCTGGCCGACTTCATCGCGTCGAGCCTGACCACCATCCAGACGTCGGTCCGGCAGCAGGTGCTCGGCACGCTCGACGTCCGCGACCGGATCGAGCAGCTGAACCGCATGCTCATCAAGGAGCTCGAGGTCCTCGAGCTGGGCTCGAAGATCCAGTCCGAGGTGCAGTCCGAGGTCGGCAAGAGCCAGCGCGAGTATCTGCTGCGCGAGCAGATGAAGGCGATTCAGAAGGAGCTCGGCGAAGGCGACGAGCACGCCAAGGAGATCGAAGAGCTCAGGGAGAAGGTCGAAGCCGCGGGCATGCCCGAGCCGGTGCAGAAGGAGGCGCTTCGCGAGCTCGACCGGTTGTCCCGCATGCCGGTGGCGGCGGCCGAGTACACGGTGTCGCGGACCTATCTCGACTGGCTCGTGGTCCTGCCCTGGAACGTGCGGACCGACGAGGTCATCGATCTCCCGCGCACCCGGCAGGTGCTCGACGACGACCACACCGGGCTGGAAAAGGCGAAGGACCGCATTCTCGAGTACCTCGCGGTGCGCAAGCTGAACCCGAGCATGAAGGGGCCCATTCTCTGCTTCGTCGGTCCGCCCGGCGTCGGCAAGACCTCGCTGGCGAAGTCGATTGCGCGCTCTCTCGATCGCAAGTTCGTCCGCGTCTCGCTCGGGGGCATGCGCGACGAGGCCGAGATCCGCGGGCACCGCCGAACCTATATCGGCGCCCTGCCCGGACAGGTCATCCAGGGTCTGCGGCGCGCCGAATCGAAGAATCCCGTCTTCATCCTCGACGAGATCGACAAGTTGGGGGCGGACTTCCGCGGCGACCCCTCGTCGGCGCTGCTCGAGGTGCTCGACCCCGAACAGAACAACACGTTCCGCGATCACTATCTCGACGTGCCGTTCGACCTCTCCGAAGTGCTGTTCATCACCACCGCCAACGTGCTCGACCCGGTCGCCCCTCCCTTGCGCGACCGCATGGAGGTGCTCGAGCTGCCCGGCTACACCGAGGAAGAGAAGCTGCAGATCGCCAGGGAGCACCTCGTCGGGCGGCAGATCGAGAACCACGGGCTGACGTCCGAGCAGATCGCCTTTTCCGACGGGGCGTTGCGGGCGGTCATCCACGGGTATACCCGCGAAGCGGGGGTGCGGAACCTCGAGCGCGAGATCGGCGCGCTGTGCCGCAAGGTGGCGCGCCGGCACGCCGAGGGGAACGAAGAGCCGGTCGAGATGGTGCCCGACACGGTGACCGGCATGCTGGGGGCGCCGCGTTTCCAGGACGAAGAGGTGGCCGAGCGGACCCGGAACCCGGGCGTGGCCCTGGGGTTGGCGTGGACCCCGACCGGCGGCGAGGTGCTGTTCGTCGAGGCGACCCGGATGCCCGGCAAGGGGACGCTGACGCTGACCGGACACCTCGGCGACGTCATGAAAGAGTCGGCCCGCGCCGCGCTCTCCTGGTTCCGCGGCCAGACCGCCGCCTACGGCGTCGATGCCGCTTTCTATCAGGACGCCGAGATCCATCTCCACGTGCCGTCCGGCGCGATTCCCAAGGACGGGCCGTCGGCGGGGGTGACGATGGTGGCCGCGATGGCGTCGGAGCTGACGGGGCGGCCGGTGCGCGGCGACGTCGCGATGACCGGCGAGATCACCCTGTCGGGCCGGGTCCTGCCGGTCGGCGGCATCAAGGAGAAGGTGCTGGCGGCCCGCCGCCACGGCGTGACCGAGGTGCTCCTGCCGAAGCGCAACGAGAAGAACGTCAACGAGGACCTCAGCGAGGACCTCCGCCGCGACATGACGATCCACCTCGTGTCCACCATCGACGACGTGCTCGATCTGGTCCTGCAGCCGCCCGCCGCCCGGCCCGCGGTGGCGGGGACCGACGAGTCGCCGGGGGTGCACGGCACCGTTCAGTGAACGGCCTTGAACCGTGCTAGGCTTGCCGTAATGGAGGCAATCGCGCCTTGGCTCACGCCCGCCCTGTTGGTCGCGCTCGTCGCGTGGCTCCGCTCCGAGCTCATCAGCCGGACCGACAAGCTCGACAAGCGGTTCGACGGCATCGACAAGCGGTTCGACGGGGTGATCCGCGAGATCGCCGACCTGCGCGAGCGTATGGCCAGGCTGGAAGGCGCGCTCGAGGGCTTTCTGGCCGGCCGCCGAGATCGCGACGCCGCCTGACACGGGCTCCCGCTGGTCGCGACACTTCTCCGCTCAGTCGTTGCTGCATGACCTTCGCGCGCGCAGGTCGTCGACCACCGCCTGCAGGTCGGCCGGCAGCGGCGCCTCGAACTCCACCCGCCGCCCGTCGCGCGGGTGCGTGAAGGCGAGGCGCCACGCGTGCAGGAACGGCCGTTCGAGCGACGCGAGCATCCGGTGGTCGGCCGCGATGTGGCGGCGGACCCCGCCGTAGAGGGAGTCGCCCACGATGGGGTGGCCGATGCTGGCGAGATGCACGCGGATCTGGTGGGTGCGGCCGGTGGCGATGGCGATGGTGGCCAGCGTCAGGCCGCGCAGCCGCTCGGCCCCGGTGATGCGGGTGACGGCCGAGCGGGCGCGGCGGGCTCGCGTCGAGATCTTCTGCCGGTTGACGGGGTCGCGGCCGAGCGGGGCGTCGATGCGCCGGCCCGCGTTCAGCAGGCCCCACACCAGCCCCACGTACACCTTGTCGACCTCGCGGTCCGCGAACTGACGCGACAGCTCGGCGTGGGCGGCGTCGTGCTTGGCGACGACCATCACCCCGGAGGTGCCGCGGTCGAGACGGTGCACGATGCCGGGGCGCTGCTCGCCGCCGATCCCGCTCAGCCCCGCGACGTGGTGCAGCAGGGCGTTCACCAGGGTTCCGCGGTCGTGCCCGGCCGCGGGGTGGACGACCATGCCGGCCGGCTTGTCGACCACCGCCAGGTCGGGGTCGTCGTGCAGGACGGCCAGCGGCAGCGCTTCCGCCGCCGGCGTCGACGGTACCGCGGGGGGAACCTGCAGATCGACCACGTCGCCGGTGTGCACGGCATGGCTCGCCCGCACCGCCTTCCGGTTCAGGAGGACGTGGCCCTCCCGGATCAGCCGCTGTATCTGCGCCCGCGATCGCTCGGGCACGACCGCGGTCACGAAGTGATCGAGGCGCGCGCCGTGGTGCGCGCCGGTGACCTCCAGACGCTCTGTCTCCACAGGGGGCATCGGCGGCGGGGGCGGCTACTTCCGGCCCGGCCTCCCCGCCCGCGGCCGCGGGGCTTCCGCCGCCGCGCCGCGCCGCCCGAGGTAGACGAGCATGACGATGCTCGCGGGGACAATGAGGGCCGAGACGAACTGCGAGGTCGGCAGGGTGTCGAAGACCATGCCGCGCGGGTCTCCGCGGTAGAGCTCGATGACGATCCGGGCCACGCCGTAAAGCAGCAGATAGGTCCAGAAGGTCCGGCCGGGAAACGCCCGCCAACGGCGCTCGCCCGCGAGGAGGACGCCCAGAATCGCGAGGGTCGCGGTCGCCTCGTACATCTGGGTCGGATGCAGCGCGATGCCCAGGGGGGTGCCCACGTTGGCGGCGGCCACGGTGCTCGTGAAGGTGATGCCCCAGGGGGCCTCCGTCGGCTGTCCGTAGCAGCATCCGGCGAGGAGGCATCCCATCCGGCCCACGCCCTGGGCGAGGGCGATGCCCGGCGCGAAGAGGTCGCAGGTGGTCCAGAGGGGCAGTTCGTACCGGCGGATGTACCACCAGCAGATCGGCACCGCCAGCAGCAGCCCGCCGTAGAAGACGCCGCCCGACTTCAGCAGCACCATCATCTGGGAGAGGCTGCTGGTGAACCGGTCGAAGTCCACCACGAGCAGCATCAACTTGGCCCCGACGATGGCGCTCACGATACCGACGATGCCCAGATCCAGGACCCGCTGGCCGTTCAGGCCGGCGGCCCCGGCGCGATGGAGGGCGAACCGCAGGGCCAGGACGTAGGCCGCGGCCAGGATCACGCCGTAGCTGTAGATGCTGACGGGTCCGAGCTCAAACAGGAGTGGATACATCTTTGGGACTCCGGATGAGGTCCAGAATCAACAGGCCCGCCCCGACCGTGATGGCCGAGTCGGCCACGTTGAACGCCCAGAAGTGAACGCTTCCCCAGTAGACGTCGACGAAGTCGACGACGAAGCCGACGGCGGCCCGGTCGATCAGGTTGCCGACGGCGCCGCCGAGAATCAGGGCGAGACCGACGCGCGCCAGCACCGCCCGGGCCCCGATTTGCGAGGCGTACCAGCCGACCGCGCCCAGCGCGAGTAGCGCCATGCCCGTCATCAGAACCCGCTTGTAGGCGATGTCGGCCACGTTCAGGATACCGAAGGCGGCCCCCGTGTTGCGCACGTGCACGAGGTTCAGCATTCTCGGTATCACCTCGACCGCGTCGTAGAGCGGAATGCTCGCCCGGACCATCTGCTTGGTGACCTGATCGAGCACGACGATCGCCGCGCTGGCCATGGCGAGGACGTTCCGGGACGGGAACCCGGGGGCGGCCCCGAGGCCGGCGGCGGTCGGCGCGGCTGGCGGCGTGTCGGTGGTCATCGGTCAATCCAGCCCGGAAATCGCCGTCGGCGGCTCCCTTGCCACCCGACAGACCGTCCGGAGAGTCGGCGCCTCCTGCCGGAGTCGGCGCCTCCTGCCGGAGCCGGCGCCTCCTGCCGTCGGAGACGCCTACGCGACGGTCGCGGCCATGTCCGCCAATGCGTTGGTGCACCGGTCGCAGACCGCCGCCTCGGACGGATCCGGGGCGGCGTCGCGGGGCATCACCCAGCGCCAGCACCGGGGGCACTTGGCGGCGTCGGCCCGGCCGACCTCGATGCGGGCGCATCCGTCCGCATCCCGATAGACCGCACCGTCCTCCGCGTCGCCGGCGGGGGCGCCGGTGCGCAGCGACACCGCCGACGTGATGAACAGCGTCGCGAGGTCGTCGCGGTACGCCTCGAGCAGGTCGCCAAGCCCGCCGTCCGCGGTCAGGGTGACCGCCGCCTCGAGCGACGTCCCCACCACCTTGTCCTGCCGCAGTTTCTCCAGCTCGCCGTTCACCGCGTCCCGCAGGCTCAGCAGCCGGGTCCACCGGGCGATGAGGTCCGCGTCGACGAGCGATTCGGGCTCGGCCGGGAAATCGGCGAGGTGCACGCTGTCGGCGTCCGCCCCCGGCAGGTGGCGCCACAGCTCGTCGCAGGTGATCGGCAGAATCGGCGCCAGCAGCCGGGTGATGCCCCCGGCGATCGCGTACAGCGCGGTCTGCGCCGACCGGCGGCCGCGGGCTCTCGGTCCCAGCGTGTAGAGCCGGTCCTTCGAGATGTCCACGTAGAATGCGCTGATGTCCACCGTCAGGTAGTTGTTCACCGTGTGCACCACGGTCTGAAGCTCGTAGCGCTCGTAGGCCCGCAGCACCCGGGCCGCCACCTCGCCGTAGCGCGCCAGCGCGTACCGGTCCACCTCGAGAAGCTCGTCCCGGGGCACCGCGTGCGCGGCCGGGTCGAAGTCGTACAGATTGGCGACGAGAATCCGCAGCGTGTTGCGGATCTTGCGGTACGCCTCGACGATGCGCTCCAGAATGTGGGTCCCGATGCGGACTTCCTCGCGGTAGTCGACCATCGCCACCCACAGCCGCAGTATCTCGGCCCCGCTCTGCCGGATGATCGTCTGGGGCTCGACGGTGTTGCCGACCGACTTCGACATCTTGCGGCCGGACTCGTCGACGACGAAGCCGTGCGTGACCACCTGCCGGTAGGGGGCGGCGTTGCGGGTGCCGAGGGCCACCAGGAGCGAGCTGTGGAACCAGCCCCGGTATTGGTCGCTGCCCTCCAGGTAGACCGTGTACGGCCACACCAGCTCCGGATGGTCGCCGAGCACCCCTTCGTGGCTCGACCCCGAGTCGAACCACACGTCCAGAATGTCGCGTTCGCGCTCGAACTCGGCCCCCCCGCACGCGGGGCACCGCAGGTCGGGGGGGACGAACTCGCCGATGTCCCGTTCGTACCAGGCGTCGGCGCCGTGCTCGGCGAAGACCGCGGCGGCCCGGTCCGTCAGGGCCGTCGTCAGCACCGCCTCCCGGCACGCCGTGCAGTAGACGGCGGGAATCGGGACCCCCCACGACCGCTGGCGCGAGATGCACCAGTCGGGCCGGTTCGCGAGCATGCCGTGGATGCGCTCTTCGCCCCACCCCGGGAACCACTCCACCTGCCGGACGGCGGCGAGGGCGCGTTTCCGCAGCTCGCCGACGTCCATGGCGATGAACCACTGCCAGGTGGCGAGGAAGATCACCGGGTGATGGCAGCGCCAGCAGTGCGGGTAGGTGTGGTCCACCGTGTCGCGGTGCCACAGCCGGCCGGCGTCCGCCAGCGCCGCCTCCACCTTCGGGTTGGCGTCGAAGACCTTCTCGCCGCCGACGACCTCGACGTCGTCGTCGAACCGGCCCGACGGTCCGATCGGCGCATAGATGTCGAGCCCGTAGCGGACCCCGGTCGCGTAGTCGTCGGCGCCGTGTCCCGGCGCGGTGTGGACGGCCCCGGTGCCCTGCTCCAGCGTCACGTAGTCGGCGAGCACCCCGACCGAGTCGCGGTCGTAGAGCGGGTGGCCGAAGATCAGGCCTTCGAGGTCGCGGCCCTTCAGGCTGGCCAGCGGCGGGCCGAAGCCGCGCCCGATCGCGGCCGCGGTCGCGTCCCGGCGCTCCTCGGCGACGATGACGGCGGCGCCGCCGCCGGCATCGGCGCCGCCGTTGGCGGCGTAGACGCCGTAGTCGAGGCCGGGGTGGAACGCCACCGCGAGGTTCGACGGGATGGTCCAGGGGGTGGTGGTCCAGATGAGCACCGAGATCCGGCGGCCGGCGAGGGCCGGGGCCTTCTCCGCCAGCGCCGCCGCCGACGGGCCCCGCATCGGGAACTCGACGAAGATCGACGGCGACCAGTGGTCCTCGTACTCCACCTCCGCCTCGGCGAGGGCGGTGCGGCAGTGCAGGCACCAGTGGACCGGCTTCTTGCCCTTGTACACCACGCCCTGCTCGACGAACCGGCCGAGGGCGCGCACGATGGCCGCCTGGTAGTCCGGGGTCATCGTCCGGTACGGCCGCGGCCAGTCTCCCGACACCCCGAGGCGCTGGAAGTCGGCCGACTGCCGATCGACGAACTTCTGGGCATAGCGGCGGCAGGCGCGGCGGAAGTCGGCCACGCTCATGTGGCGTTTCTTCCCGCCGAGCTCCTGGTCCACCTTGAGCTCGATCGGCAGCCCGTGGCAGTCCCAGCCCGGCACGTACGGCGCGTCGAAACCGGCCATCGTCCGCGACCGCACGATGACGTCCTTCAGCACCTTGTTGAGCACGTGCCCGATGTGAATCTTCCCGTTGGCGTAGGGGGGACCGTCGTGCAGCACGAACTGCGGCGCCCCCGCGCGGCGTTCGCGGATGCGCGCATACAGCCCCATCTCGTTCCAGCGCGCGATGACCGCCGGCTCCGTCGTCTGGAGGTTGGCGCGCATCGGGAACCCGGTCCGGGGCAGGTTGAGGGTATGCTTCCAGTCAGCCATCGATAATCCCGCCATTGTAGTGCATGGGGACGGGGGGCCAATCGGCGTGGGACGCGCGGCTTCCCGCAGGGTCCGCGGTCCGTGCCGCCCTGCTTGCATTCGGGCTCGGTGCAATCCATAATGCGAAGGTGCCCAGCACGGACGTGAAGTGGATCGTCGGCACCCTCGGGGGCCTGCTGCTGGTGATCGGTGGCCTGCTCGTCAGCCAGAACGCCGGCCTTCGCGCCGAGCTCGCCGAGCTTCGCACGGACGTTCGCCGCCTCGACGATGACGTTCGCCGCCTCGACGATCGTCTGCGCGCCGTCGAAGTCTCCCTCGGCCAGCTCACTCAACGCCTGCTGGCGCTCGAACGCGTCATGCTTCCCGCCGCCGTCCAGGAGCCTGCGCCGTAGCAGTTTCGCGCCAGCGAGACTTGCAACGCGACCGTAAGGTCGCGCTGGCAGCCCGCGCGCCGTCTGTATAATTGCGCGGTGCCGATCCCGCCGACTGCTACCGGCCACGCACGCGTCTCCGCCCCCCCGGCTCCCCGTGAAGCGGTGCTCGACAACGGCCTGAAGGTCTTGGTGCACGAGGTGCGCACCGCCCCCCTGGTGTCGGTGTGGTGCTGGTACCGGGTCGGGTCCAAGGACGAGCCGCCCGGTCTCACCGGCGCCTCCCACTGGGTCGAGCACATGAACTTCAAGGGCACCGCGGGCATTCCGGCCGAGAGGTTCAAGGAGCAGATCGACCGCTTCGGCGGCTTCTGGAACGGCTACACCTGGATCGACCAGACCACCTACGTCGAGACCGCGACCCGCGACGCCCTCGACGCGATGCTGTTCATGGAGGCCGAGCGGATGGACCGCTGCCTCTACGACCCTGCGGCGTGCGAGGCCGAGCGCACCGTCATCGTCTCCGAGCTGCAGGGCGGCGAGAACGACCCCGAGCAACTGCTCGACGTCGAGGTCACCGCGACCGCGTTCAAGGCGCATCCGTACCGACATCCCACCATCGGTTGGCTGGGCGATCTGCACGCGATGAGCCGCGACGATCTCTACGGCCACTATCGCCGCTACTACACGCCGGGCAACGCCACCCTCGTCATCGTCGGCGACGTCGACGCGGCCGAGGCGTGCCGGGCGGCCGAGCGGCGCTTCGGCCAGATCCCGGCGGGGACGGCGCCGCCGCCGGTGCGCACCACCGAGCCCGAGCAGACCGGGGCGCGCGAGCTCGAGATCGTGCGCGAGGGGACCACCGCCTATCTCAAGGTCGCCTTCCACGCCCCCGCCGTCACCGACCCCGACTTCGCCCCCATGCTGGTGCTCGACGCGGCGCTGACCGGGGCCAAGGGGTTGAACCTCTGGTCCAGCTTCCGCGGCCCCGCTCCCCAGCGCAGCGCCCGCCTCTACCGGGCCCTCGTCGACGGCGGACACGCCGCCGCGGTGAGCGGCGCGTTCGTCCCCACCGCCCACCCGTTCCTGTTCATGGTCTCGACGACGGCCAGCGCGGGAACGCCGGTCGGCGCGCTGCGCGAGCGGGTGCTGGCCGAGCTCGACGACGTCCGCGCGAACGGGCTGACGGCCGAGGAGACCGAGCGCGCGAAGCGGCAGCTCCGGACCCGGCTCGTGCTCGAGAACGACAGCATCACCAACGTCGCTCATCAGATCGGCTTCTTCGAGACCGTCGCCGGCCCCGGGGTGCTCGCCGAGCTGCCGGGACGCATCGCGGCCGTCACCCCCGACGACGTCGCCCGGGTCGCGTCCCGCCTTCTCGTGCCCGGCAACCGGACCGCCGGCGTCTTCCGGCCGGCATGATGGACAGCCGAGCCGGCCTCGCCCCGGTGCGCGTCGAGTCGGCCAACGGCCTGACCCTGCTCGTGCAGGAGACCCGGACCCAGCCCGCGGTCTCCGTCAGCGTCGCGGTGTCCGCGGGGGCCGCCGCCGATCCCCCGGGCGGGGAGGGGACCGCCTGGCTGCTGTCCCGTCTCCTCGACCGGTGCGCGGGCGGCCGGTCCGCGGCCGAGATCGCCGATCTCCTCGACCTGCGCGGGGTGTCGCCGGTCGTCGGGGTCACCCGGCACACCACCACCGTGGCGTGCGACTGCCTCGCCGAGGACGTCGAGGCGGTCCTCGGGGTCGTCTGCGACATGGTGCGGGCCCCCGCCTGCCCCGACGACGAGGTGCGGCTGCGCCGCGCCCAGCTCGTCACCCGGCTCCGGCAGGACGAGGAACGCCCCGCGACCCGCGCCGTCGAGGCCGCGATGGCCCTGCTCTACGGCGACACCCACCCCTACGGCCGGCGCCCCCGGGGCTCGGTCGACACGGTGGAGGGCATCGCCGCGGCCCGGCTCCGCGACTTCCACGCCGCCCACTTCGTACCGGCGCGGACGACCGTCGTGCTCGTCGGCGACATCACGGCAAGAGCGGCCGAGGCGGCGGTCGCCGCGGCCACCGCCGGCTGGCGGGACGGCGGGACCGGGGCCGATCCGGAGCTTCCCCCCCCGCCGCCCCCCGCCCGGCGCCGCCTGACCATCCCCATGCCCGCCAAGGCGCAGGCGGACGTCGCCTACGGCTTCACCGCGGTCCCGCGGTCCGATCCCGCGTTCCACGCCTGCCGCGTCATGAACCTCGTGCTCGGCGAGTACGGCATCGGCGGCCGGCTCGGCCGCAGCATCCGCGAACGGCAGGGCATGGCCTACTACGCCGGCAGCGCGTTCGAGGCCAGCCCCATCGCCGGCCCCCTGCTCGTGCGCGCGGGGGTCGCCGCCGCCAACGTCGACCGGGCCATCGAGTCGATCGACCGCGAGGTGGATCGCCTCGCCCGCGACGGCGTCACCGAAGAGGAGCTGGCCGACGCCAAGCGGTACCTCGTCGGCTCCCTGCCCCGGTCGCTCGAGACCAACGCGGGCATCGCCCGGTTCCTGCAGAACGCCGAGCAGTTCGACCTGGGCCTCGACTACGACCGCCGCGTCCCCGAGCTGGTGCGGTCGGTCACCGCCGACCAGGTGGCCGGGGCGGCCCGGCGCATCCTGTCCGCCGACCGCGCCGCCATCGCCGTCGCCGGCCCCTGCGAAGCCGGGTAGAGCAGCGTCGGTGGGGAAGTCTCCTCGGGGAGAAAGTAGTATGTAGTATATTCAGGTGTGCGTACCGTCTCGCTGATGACCGCCAACCAGCAGCTCTCCCGGCTCGTGCGGGCCGTGGAACGCGGTCAGCGCTTCGTCATCACCCGGCGTGGCCGGCCGATCGCGGAGCTCGTGCCGCACGCTGCCGACAGGACGAAGGCGCCCGATTGGGCGGCCGCCTACGACCGGATGATGGCCCGGTTGGATGAAGGTGTCTCACTCGGCGGCCTGAAGGTCGATCGCGAAGAGATCCATGACCGCCACGACCGTTAGCGGGCGGTTCTCGCTGGACACCAACATTCTGGTGTACGCCTGTGACCGGGACGCCGGCGAGCGGCATCGGACGGGCAAGGAGATCCTGGCGTGCGCGGCCGGCCGTGACTGTGTCCTGACCGTTCAGGCGCTTGCCGAGTTCTTCCACGTCACGACCCGGAAGGGAAAGCTGACCACCCCGATCGCGAGCGCGATCGTCCGCGATTGGCTCGAGTTGTTCGAGGTCGCCTCGGCCGACGACGCCACCCTGCCGGACGCCATGGACCTGGTCATCGCACACCGGCTGGCGTTCTGGGATGCGATGCTCTGGGCAACCGCACGCCAGCACGGTTGCGCCGCCATCTTCAGCGAGGACATGCAGGACGGCCGGCGTCTGGGCGGCCTGGAGATCATCAACCCTTTCGCCGCTGACAACCTCCCACGTGTGTCGGCGCTGCTGGGGGGTGGCCGACCTCGGTGATCGGTTCGGCCGGAATCGGTCTGCGCCGCAGAACGGCGCCGACTCCTGCAAGGAGGCGCCGACTCCCCTGATGGTTGGTTGGGGCGGCGG
The DNA here is from genome assembly GCA_965206705.1 of Vicinamibacterales bacterium. Taxonomy (GTDB): domain Bacteria; phylum Acidobacteriota; class Vicinamibacteria; order Vicinamibacterales; family UBA8438; genus JAJEEA01. The sequence goes on from CBDBKJ010000006.1 coordinate 3,384,735, forward strand.
CGGAGCCGTCGGCGACGATTGCGGACTAGCTCAGGGCTACCCCGGCGGCCAAGTCATGCTGCGGCCCGCGAGCAGGTGCAGGTGGATGTGGAACACCGTCTGGCCGGCCCCGCGGTTGCAGTTGAACACCGTGCGGTAGCCGTCTTCGGCGTGGCCGTGCTCGGCCGCGACCCGCGCCGCCCGCAGAACGAGGCGGCCGAGCAGGGCGTCGTCGCCGGCCTCCGCGTCGTTCAGGGTCGAGATGTGCCGGCAGGGGACGACCAGCACGTGGAACGGCGCCTGGGGATTGACGTCCTCGAACGCCACCACCTCGTCGTCCCGGTAGAGGATCTTCGCGGGAATCTCCCCGCCCGCGATCTTGCAGAACAGACAGTCGTCGACCATGTCATCGGCTCCCGGTGGTGCCGGCGAGTCTATCACCGGCCGGCCCGCCCGACTCCGGCGGTCGCCGGGCCGCCCGCGGTGGAAGCTCCCGCGGGTCCGACCGGCGATGCGTGCCGCCGGGGCCGGGTGATTCCGGGGGAGCTGCGTGGCTCGGCCGTCGCCCCCGTCCGGCATGCTCTCTCGTTGCGCCCTGCAGTCCGTCTGGCGTCTTCGCGGCCTCGGTGCGACGGGATCCTACCGGGGGGCGCGGTCCTGCGGCTCGCGCCGCATCACGACCGCGCGGGGGATGCCCTGCAGGTCGGGGTGCACGGCGACCACCCGCATCCCCGCCCGGCGTCCGATGTCGCGGGCGTCCCCGCTCTGGCCGGCCCCGACCTCCATCACCAGCCATCCCCCCGGCCGCAGGCGGCCCGCCGCGGCGGCCGCCAGCCGCCGCACCGTGTCGAGGCCGTCCGGGCCGCCCCGTAGCGCCGCCGCCGGCTCGTGCCGCCGGACCTCGGGGGCCAGGGTGGCGATGACCGCGTCGGGGACGTAGGGCGGGTTCGACACGATCAGGTCGTAGGGACCCGGCAGGCCGTCGAGCAGGTCGGCGCGGTGGAACGTCACCCGGTCCGTCGCGCCGTGCCGCGCCGCGTTCCGCCGCGCCACCGCGAGCGCCTCGGGGCAGATGTCGGTCGCGGTCACCCGAGCCCGGGGCAGCTCGTGGGCGAGCGCCGTCGCGAGGCATCCCGACCCGGTCCCGATGTCGGCGATGGCCCACCGCGCGGTCCGGTCACCGAGCCGGGCCAGGGCCGTCTCGACCAGCAGCTCCGACTCGGGACGCGGCACGAGAACGGCCGGGGTCACCTCGATGTCGAGCCCCCAGAACTCGCGCCGGCCGACGATCCGGGCCACCGGCTCGCGGCGGCAGCGTCGCGCGACGAGCCGCTCGAACCGGTCACCGAAGGCGGGGGGCGCCGGCTCGCGCCAGCGCGCCACATACGTCGCCCGGTCCCACCCCAGGGCTTGCCGGGCCAGCACCTCGGCGTCGAACGCGGCGTCGCGCGCGTCGATCCCCGCCGAAACCAGGCGCCGGCTTGCCTCGGACACCCGTTCTGCGAGGGTCATGACGATGGCGGGGGTATTCAGGAGAGTGATCGATACGAGGTTGCCAACTGCATCCAGGCGCAGCCCCGTTTCTGCGGCTTGGCGCGTCTGGCAGCAAGGCAATGTGATTCCCGTCAGCGTCCTTGGCAGGAAGTCGATCACCTGGCGGTCACCGCGCGCCGGTCCGGTCGCCGCCCCGCCGGACGGGAGCCCGCGCCGCTCTTCGGCGCAGACTCCCTGTGGCCCGTATCCCTACTCCGGCAGCGCGAACACCCAGATCACGCCGCTGCCCTGCGGCAGGGTGATGCCGGTGAACCGCGCATACGAGGTGGTCTGGCCGATGCGGCCGCCGGCCCCGATCGCGAGGTACTGGCGGCCGTCGATCTCGAAGGTGACCGGGGCCCCCGAGATGTCGCCGTTCAGCCGGGTCTCCCACAGCAGGTCGCCGCTCTCGGCGTCGAGCGCGAAGAACCGGCGGTCGGCGGTGCCCCCGAAGACGATGCCGCCCCCGGTGGCGAGGGCCGAGGCGGTCATCGCCGCCCCGTCAGGGGGACGGTACTCCCAGGCGCGCTGCCCGGTCACGGGGTCGAACGCCACGAACTCGCCGATGTAGTCGTAGCCCGGCACCATCTTGACGCGGCTGCCGATGCCCCGGAAGACGCGGCCCGGCCGGTACTCCTCCGAGACGAACGTCACGTCCATGCAGCTGTTGTTGATGCCGGTGTAGTAGAGCCCGGTCTCGGGGCTGAAGCTCGGCGAGTTCAGGTTCCGGGTGCCGTGGAAGTGGGGGCAGACCTCGAAGATCTTGTCCGAGTCGACGTCGTCCAGGGTGGGGATCTGGGCCTGGTTGAAGATGGGGCTGCCGTTGTCCGTCCACCCCTCGATGATGTTGTCGTAGCCGGTCCGGAACGCGTTGATGAACCGGCCGTTCTCCCGGTCGAGCACCACCCCCCAGCCGATCTTGCTCGTTTCGATCAGGGCCTTGCGCTCGACGCCGCCGATCACCAGGTCGACGAGCATGCTCTCGTGGGTCGCGTCGAGGTCCCAGTTGTCCGACGGCACCACCTGGAAGTACCACTCGATCTCGCCGGTGTCGATGTCCAGGGCGAGGATGCAGTTGGTGTAGAGGGCGTCGCCGGGGCCGCGCAGAGTCGACGCCCACGGCGTCGGCTGCCCCGTGCCGAGGTAGATCAGCCCCAGCTCCGGGTCGTAGCTGATGGTGTTCCAGGTCAGGCCGCCCAGCGGCGGGACCTCCTGCTCGGTCCACGTCTCGTAGCCCGGCTCGCCCGGCCTCGGCACCGTGTAGGTCGTCCAGATGTGCTCGCCGGTCTCGGCGTCGTGCGCCACCACCTGGCCGCGGCCGCTGCGGTCGCCCCCCGCGAACCCCAGCACCACCTTCCCGTCGGCGATGAGCGCGGGATGGCTGTGCCCGATGCCGGTGCTGTAGTCGCCGGTGCTCACCTCCCACCGCTGCTCGCCGGTCTGCGCGTCGAGGGCGACGAGAGCGGCGTCGGCCGTCCCCCAGTAGATCGTGTCGCCCAGCACCGACACCCCGCGGTGCCGGCCCAGGGCCTGCGACTGCTCGATGTCCTCGGGGTAGCTCCGGGTGTGGACCCAGGCCACGTCGCCCGACACCACGTCGAAGGCGGTCACCCGGCCGCTGCCCTCCGACACGTACATCAGCCCGTTCGCCACCACCGGCGTCGGCACCCAGCGGCTGTTGTCGCGCATCGACCACGCCCAGACGAGGCGCAGGTCGTCCACGTTGTCGCGGTTGATCTGGTCGAGGGGGCTGAACCCCGTCACGTCGTAGGTCCGCCGGTAGCTCAGCCAGTCGCCGTCCTCGGGGGCGAGCAGCCGCTCCTCGGTGATCGGCTCCCACGCGTCCTCCGCCGGCTGCCCGAGCGCGGCGCCGGCCGCCAGCATCACACCCGCACCGATCACGCACGCCCGCGCCAACCGCCCGTCATCACAGCTTCGCATCGCCCTGTCTCCTTCTTCCGCCGCTACCGCGGCGGTCGACGCCTCGTCGGCGCGTGCCCCGGATCATCGCCCATGCCCGCGGCCGGCGCAACCGGCGGCGCCGGGCGCCCTCGTCACGACTGCGACCGGACCATCGACTTCCGGGCGCGGTATCGCAGGGCGCAACCGGCGGCGCCGGGTGCCCTCGTCACGCCGGGTCGGGCCGGCGCCCCGCCGGCGCCAGGGGTTCCGCCGCGGTCGCCCGGGCACGTTGGCGATGTCCGGCCGTGATCGGTTACGATGGCTGACATGGACGCCATGGTGCTCGATGTCCTGACCGCGCTGCTCTCGCTCGTCAGCGCGGTCGGCGTGCTGATCGTGAACGGCAAGGTCGATCGGCTGACGGGGCGGGTCGATAGCCTGACGGGGCGGGTCGAGCGGATGACGGGACGGGTCGACGCGCTCGAGGGGACTCTGCACACCGTGGTGGCGGCCGTCATGGACCGGAGTCCCTCCCGCGGCCGTCCTTCGTAATCCTCCAGGAGCGCGGGGTCGGCCGACCCCGACGCGACCCCGCTCACCCCTTCACGCACACCACCTGCTTCAGCGTGTGGACGACGTCCACGAGGTCGGACGAGTTCGCGATGACCGCGTCGATGTCCTTGTAGGCGCCGGGTATCTCGTCGAGGACGCCGCGGTCCTTCCGGCACTCGACGCCGGCCGTCTGGCGCTCGAGGTCGGCCACCGTGTACGCGGTCTTCGCCTGCGAACGGCTCATCCGCCGCCCCGCGCCGTGGGCGCACGAGTCGAGCGCCTCTTTCGACCCCCGCCCCCGGACGATGTACGACCGCCGGCCTCTCACGAGCGCAGGTCACCCGCCTGCTGCGCCAGCACCGGACCACGGGCGCCATCGCCGACCGCCGCGGCCCCCGGCGCCCCTTCCCCCGCCGCTACACCAAAGCCGACATCGGGCTGCTCGCCGAAGTCGACGCCCTCCACGGCACCCTCTCCGGGCCCGCCACCCGCCAGCTCTGCATCCGGGCCTTGCACGTGTTCGGCGACCGCCGCTTCGAGCGCCTCGCCGCCGTCTCCAACGGACATCTCTACAACTTGCGCCACTCGACCAGCTATCAGCGCCGCCGCGGGACGATGCCCGCGACGACCCGCCCCGTGCACATCGCCATCGGCGAGCGCCGCCGGCCCCGGCCCGCCGGACAACCCGGCTACCTGCGGGTCGATACCGTCCACCAAGGCGACCTCGACGGCATCAAGGGCCTCTACCACCTCAACCTCGTCGACGAGGTCACCCAGTTCCAGTTCGTCGGCTCACTCGAGCGCATCGAGACGCCGTGCCTCGCCCCCGTCCTCGAAGCCCTGCTCCGGGCGTTCCCCTTCAACGTCCGCGGATTCCACGCCGACAACGGTACGGAGTTCATCAACCGCAAGGTCGCCGCCCTGCTCGAAGCCCTCCACATCGACGAGTTCACCAAGTCCCGTCCCCGACGCAGCAACGACAACGCCCTCGTCGAGAGCAAGAACGGCTCGGTCATCCGCAAGCACCTCGGATACGGCCACATCCCCAGCCGGTATGCAGAACGCGTCAACGCCTTCACGCAGCAGGTCCTCTCCCCCTACCTGAACTTCCACCGCCCCTGTCTCTTCCCCGTCGAAGTCGTCGACGCCAAGGGCCGCGTCCGCAAGCGCTACCCCCACGCCAACGTCATGACCCCCTACGAGAAGCTCAAGTCGCTGCCCGACGCCGCCGACTGCCTCAAGCCGGGGACCTCCTTCGACCAGCTCGACGCCGTCGCCGCCGCCATGAGCGACAACGACGCGGCACGCGCCCTCAACCAAGCCCGCGACCGACTGTTCGCCGCCATCGACCCCGCCGCCTGAAGGACCACGGCGACGGGCGGCGTTGACCCGCAGCTCGGTGTCGCCGGCACCTGGGCCCACGGGTTGCCGCACCGACGGACGGGGGGGCGGGGGCGGCGGCAGCGCGGGGTGGGCTCGCGTGTCACCGGCTGCCCGCACCGGTCGCCGGCAAGAGGCAGCCCCCTTGATGCCGCCGCCGGGTTGTGTGCCCTGTTCGAACCGCGTAGCTGCGGGCCGGCCAGCGTGTCAACGCGCTCCGCGCGTCCTCCGCTGCGCTACGGCCCTGCGGGTGACACACCGGCCGGCCCGCAACTCGGATTGCAGTTATGGGCCTTGCGGCCCGGCCTGGACGGGACGTCCCGGCCGTCCACGACGTCTCACGGGACGCCGTGGCAGACACGCGACCCCGTCGCCGCGGGAGACCCGTTCGGAGGTGTCGTCATGAGTACGCCCCGTGCTCCCGGTCCGCTGTGCCCCGAGCCCGCCGTCGCTCGACAGTCGTGAACGTCCGGGCGCCGAGCCGCCTGTCACCGGTCCGTTACGTAACGGTGTTGAATGGTCGTGGCATTGACGACCGCGGAGCGGCAGGCGCGTTACCGGGGAGCGGCGGAAGGCCTGGAGGCTGTCGAGCTGCGCCCTTCGGCCGGCGTGCCGACGCGGGGGTTGGGCTGGTCAAGCGGGGCGGCCGCCGGGAACCACGGTACCGGTGACCGACCACCGGGCCACAGACGCATCAAGGCCGTCCACGGGACGAGCGGACCGCCGGGCGCTGACCCGAACCGCCGCCTCGGGGGTGGAGTCGGCGGCGGCGGGCGACGGCGGACCCCCGGCGGGCGCCCCGTGCGCCGAACAGCTCCGCCCAAGCAGGACTGACGTGCTGGTCGGAAACCGGAGGACCTCGGCCCCGCCCATGACAGATAATGTCGGTCAGCGTGCGCCGGCTCACCGCAGCCCGCGCCAGGACCCCTGTTTCCGTCCGTTGATTCGGCCGCCGTCACCTCGGCTCACGTGCCGCCGCTTCAGGCTCATTTCAGGATTGGAAAGAACGCCCCTCAACCGCACCTTCACGCATAATCCGGGCTAGGAGTCTGCGCCGTAGGAGATCCACCCGACGAGATTGGCCGTCGGCTCAGGCCCTGACGCACTGCGTCGGGTTCGACTTCGCCGGTTGGCGGCGCGGTGGATTCTCGGTAGCCGACGACACAAACTGGAAAAATCCGGCTCCGACGAGCCGCACGGCTCCCAGTGGCCGCGATTCGCGCTGATCCGTGGCCGCTGCGGGCGTCAGGCCCTCGCTTTACGCCGCGACCAGGGTTCGAAGGCGTTTCACGTTCAACGCCAGGCACACCAAGTCCCACTCGCCTCGCACCTTGGCGAGTCCCCGCAGGCTGAAGCGCCGGAACCCCATCACGTGCTTGATCCAGCCGTGCGGGGCCTCCGACAGCCACTTGCGTTCCGCATACGCGGCCCGGCCCGCTGGCGTCGACAGCTTCTCCGCCATGCGACTCGTCGCCGGCTTCTTCTTCTTCGAAGTGCTGGTCGTTGCCGCCTTTCCCTCTCGGCCCGGCGCCACGTACCCGGCGACGCCCCGCGTTTCCAGATCCGACAAGTCCCGCTCGTTGCAATACCCGGCGTCCGCCAGAACTGTCTCCGGCTGCTCGCCCAACGTCTCCGACACCGCGTCAAGCAGCATCGGCAGCCCGCCCTGGTCGCTCGCGTTCGCCGTCACGTCCGTTGACACGACCAACTGGTGGTCTCCGTCCACCGCCACCTGGGCGTTGTAGCACTGCTGATAGCCCTCGTTGCTCGTCTTCATGATCCCGCTCTCGGGGTCCGTGAAGTTGCTCTGAGCCTTCTCGTCCGGTTCGCCATAGGCCCGCTTGTACGGTCGCCCGCCCTTCGGGTTCCGATCCTGGCCCGGCTGCCGACCCCGCGCGTCGTCCGACGCTCGTTGCGCCGCTTCCAGACGCGCCTTCGCCGCCCGGATAGCCGCCAGACGATCCTCCCGACGCCGCAACTCCGCCGGCAACTCGCCCCCCCGCACCTCCGACCCGAGGCGCGCGTCCTCGGCCGCGTCGGCCGCGCCAGCCGCCTCCAGCAACGCTTCAATCTCCCCGGCCAGGCGCCGCTCCTCCTCCTCCATCCGCCCGTAGCTCATCGCCTTGCGCTTGCTCGCGTTCGCACGCACCTTCGTGCCGTCGACCGACAGCTTCCCGAAGCTCGCCACCCCCAACTCCCGCGCCAGACGAACCACCTCCACGAACAGCTTCTTGAAGTCCTCCAGATGCCGACGACGAAACTCGCACACGGTCCGGTGTTGCGGAAAATTGCCCGCCGCCAGAACCCGGAAAGCCACGTCCTCTTCCAGCTTCCTCGCGACCCCCCGCGACGAAAACACCCCCGTCGCATACGCGTAGATCAGCACCTTCAACATCATCCGCGGCTCATACGGCGCGTTGCGTCGACCGTCTCCCTCATACGGCGCGTAAAATGCCGTCAGATCGAGACCGTCCACCAAGTCGCTGACATGGTGCGCCAAGTGGCCCTCCGGCAACCACGCCTGCAAGTCTGGCGGCAACAGCAACGACTGGTCCGGTGCGTAGCGGCGAAACGTCGTCGACATCACGTCCTTCCGTCGAGATCAGGTCTGCCGCGATTGTCGCATTTTCTGCGGCGCAGACTCCTAGGAGAGCGGGAGCCGTTCCATGGTATTAGAATAGAGCGGATCATTCTCGTGTACACGCTTCAGGCCGCCTCGGGCTTTCGAGATTCTGTGCGGCAGCTAGGACAGGTCCAGATGACGAGCAAGATGCAGCGCACCCGCTGGTTCTCCCCTGTACTGCTCCTCGCCGCCGCCGCGTTCGCGCCCGGCGCCGCGAACGGCCAGGACGTCTCCATCAGCCGCGCCCTCAGGAATGCGACGGGCCTCGTTCTCCCCGCCGTGACGGTGGGCGAACGGAGCCCGGCATTGGCGCCGGCGCTGCTCGCGCGGGGCGCCGCTCTTGCCCAGGACGCCTCCATTGAGGGCGTGGTCGTCGACGCCACGGACCTCGTGCTGCCGGGCGTGACGGTAGACGCCCGCAACCAGGCCACCGGCGACGTCGCGACCGCCTTCACCGACGGCACCGGCCGGTTCGTGTTCGGCATGCTCGCCCCCGGGCTGTACGAGGTGACGTTCACGCTGCCCGGGTTCAGCACCGTCGCCCGCGTCGGGGTCGAGGTCATCGCCGGCGCCGCGACCACCCTCGACGTCGAGATGGAGGTGCTGTTCCAGGAGACGGTGGCGGTCGTCGGCACGAGGTCGGAACCGCGGTCGGTCACCGCTTCGCCGGTGCCGGTCGATGTCATCCGCGCCGAGGACTTCCTCAGCCAGGGCGATGTGGACCTCACCAACCAGTTGCGGACGGTCGTCCCGTCGTTCAATGTCAATACGCAGCCGATCAGCGATGCGGCCACCCTCGTGCGGCCGGCCAACCTGCGCAACATGGCGCCTGACCACACCCTGATTCTGGTCAACGGCAAGCGCCGCCACCGCGCGGCCGTCATCGCCTGGCTGGGCAACGGCATCGCCGACGGCGCGCAGGGACCGGACCTGTCGGCCATACCGTCCATCGCCCTGCGACAGGTCGAGGTGTTGCGCGACGGTGCGGCGGCCCAGTACGGTTCGGACGCCATCGCCGGCGTCATGAACTTCGAGTTGAAGAACGCGCGCTCCGGGGGCAGCCTGGAGTTCCGGACCGGCCAGTTCTTCGACCAGAACGACGGCGACCCGGCGACGTGCGGCCCCATCGGCCGCTCGTGCAACGGCATCGGCGGCCGCGCTGCGGGCTATACGTTCGCCGGCAACACCGGTCTGCCGCTGGGTCCGGAGGGGTTCATGAACCTCAGCCTGGAGTACGGCGGCACGCAGCCGACCAACCGCGGGGTACAGGATGGCGGCACGGTGGCGGTGATCACCGGCGGCAACACCAACGTGCGCGACACGTCGCGCGTCTGGGGCTCGCCGCTGATCGAGGACGACCTGAAGCTGTTCGCCAACTTCGGCACGGGGGGCGATCGGGCCGAGCTCTACGGCCACGCCAACTACGCCAGCAAGACGGTCACCGGCGGCTTCTACTTCCGCAACCCCAACAACCGCGGGAGCGTGTACTCGATCGACGGCGGCGAGTCGCTGCTGGTGGGCGACGTGCTGGCCGCCCAGGGCATGGGGTCGGCGAACTGCCCGACCGTCGCGATCACCAACGGCACGCCGGACCCCGCCGCTTTCGCTCAGGTCCGCAACGACCCGAACTGCTTCACGTTCCACCAGTCGTTCCTCGGCGCGCCCGACGGTCTGCCGGGCGGCTTCACGCCGCAGTTCGGCGGCGACCTCCGCGACTACTCGGTGGTCACGGGCGTGCGCGGGACCACGATGACCGGGCTCAACTGGGACGTCAGCGGCAGCCTGGGTCAGAACCACGTGCAGACCTTCATCTTCGACACGGTCAACGCCTCGCTCGGTCCCGACAGCCCGACGAGGTTCGAGCCGAACCTGCTGCAGCAGACCGAATCCAGCCTCAACGCGGACCTGTCGTACGCCGCGAGCGACATGATCAACGTCGCCGGGGGCCTCGAGTGGCGGAACGAGCAGTACCACCTCGGCGAGGGCGACCCCGCGTCGTGGACGATCGGCCCGTATGGCCCGCAGGGCTTCAGCTCCGCCTCCAACGGCTACAACGGCACCCGGCCCGAGAACTCCGGCACGTGGGATCGCGCGAACGTCGCGGGGTACGGCGACATCGAGGTTCACGGCGTCGACAACGAGTGGAACCTCGGCGCCGCCGTCCGCATCGAGGACTTCTACGACAGCTTCGGCACCACGATGAACAGCAAGGTGTCGGGGCGGTACGGGTTCACCGACATCTTCGCGATGCGCGCCGCGGTCAGCAGCGGGTTCCGCGCCCCGACCCCCGGCCAGCAGAACGTGCTGAACGTGACGACCGAGTTCGATTATGAGCTCGGCGACCTGATCAACAACGGCACCATTCCGTCCACCTCGCCCGTCGCGGCGTTGCGGGGCGGCGTGCCCCTGCAGCCGGAACACGCCATCAACTACTCGCTCGGGTCGGTCGTCGACACCGGTCCGTTCACCTTCACCGCCGACTACTTCCGCATCAACGTGTCCGACCGGCTCACCATCACGAGGAACTACAACCTCGCGCCGGACGAGGTCGCAACGCTGGTCGCCGGCGGGATCGCCGAAGCGGGCAACCTGGCCGCGTTCCGCTTCTTCGTGAACGACTTCTCGACCAGCACCCAGGGGCTCGACATCGTCGCCACCTGGACTCCGCCGGCGATCGGGGGGCGGACGACGTTCAGCGGCATCTTCAACTTCACCCATACGAAGGTGACCGAGTTCAGCGAGGAACATTTCGACGCGGACCGGGTCACGTCGCTGACCCTGGGGCTGCCGAGATCACGCTGGAACTTGGGGGTCAACCACGCTACGGACCGCTGGACCCTGATGGCCCGCCTGCACTACTACGGCTCCTACTGGGATCGGGAAGACGCGCGCTCGGCGCTGGGCAACGCCCTGTCGTACATGTACGACCTGTACGCCGGCAGGCCGCTCGTCGACCTGGAGATCGGCTTCCCGTTCGGCAACGCCAGGCTGTCGATCGGCGCGCAGAACATCCTCAACACCTACCCGGTAGAAAATCCGGGTGCCGTGGACGGCGTGGGCAACCGCTACGGCCAGTTCGGGCCGTTCGGCTTCAACGGCGGCTACTACTACACCCGCATCGGCTACGGGTGGGGCTCGTAGCGGGGGTTGGTCGGGCCGCAAATCCGATTTCCCCGCCGGCAGTCTTCGCCGCAACGGCGCAGACTGCCAGCGGGGTCGGCAGGGCGGCAATCGGAGGCCGCGGCGCGGCCTTGCGGTCGCGTTCGGAGCTTCACTGGCGCGGAGCTCCTGCGGCGGCGAATTCCGGGCCGGTTCTCGACTTGGAGAACGACCGGAGAGACGCCTTCGCATCCGGAACGGCGATATCGGGAAAGCGGGGTCGGCGGATGTGATTCCTGACCGCGCTCGCGGTCCGTGCCGCGGGGCGGCGCGGACCCCCGCCCCCTCGGCCGCGGCGCGGGGCGCCTCCGGCCGCGGTCTCCGCGCCGCGACTCGCGGGTGGCCTGAAGGGAGGCAAGGGGCCATGCAGCGAAAGCGATTCCCGCTTGCCGTCGTTCCGTTGGCGCTCGCCGTCGCGGCGTTCGCCCCGGCGGCGGCCCTCGCCCAGGACGGCGCCATCTCCGGCACCGTCACCGACACCACCGGACTCGTCCTGCCCGGCGTCACCGTCGAGGCGCGCGGCGCCTCCGGCGGCCCGATCCTGACCGCCGCCACCGACGCGTCCGGCGGGTTCACCCTCGCGGGGCTCGAGGCGGGCGCCTACGAGGTCACGTTCACCCTGCCCGGCTTCCAGACCGTCGTCCGCGGCGGCGTGGCGGTGGGGGCGGGGGCGGCGGCCACCCTCGACGTCGAGATGGCGGTCGAGCTCGCCGAGCGGGTGGTCGTCCTCGGCAGCCGCGCCCGGCCCCGGTCGGTCACCGAGTCGCAGGTGCCGATCGACGCCATCCCGTTCCAGGACGTCGTGCGCCAGGGGGCCACCACCCTCGACTACCAGTTGCGGACCCTGGTCCCCTCGTTCAACGTCGCCACCCACCCGATCAGCGACGCGGCCACGCTGGTGCGGCCGGCCAGCATCCGCAACCTCGCCCACGACCACACGCTGGTGCTGGTCAACGGCAAGCGCCGCCATCGCTCGTCGGTCATCGCCTGGTTCGCCGGGGTGACGGACGGCGCGCAGGGTCCGGACATCTCGACCATCCCGTCGATCGCCCTGCGGCAGGTCGAGGTGCTGCGCGACGGCGCCTCCGCGCAGTACGGCTCGGACGCGATTGCCGGCGTGCTGAACTTTCTGCTGAAGGACGACGCGGCGGGGGGCAGCCTCGAGTTCAACACCGGCACGTACCGCGCCGGCGACGGCGACGCCTACGGCTTTGCCGGCAACGTCGGCCTCCCGCTCGGCGCCGGCGGGTTCGCCAACCTCAGCCTGGAGTACGGCAACGCCGACCCGACGAACCGCAGCGTGCAGCGGGCCGACGCGGCGGCCCTCATCGCCGCCGGCAACACCGCCGTGGCCGACCCGGTGCAGATCTGGGGCAATCCGACGATCGAGGACGACCTGAAGCTGTTCGGCAACTTCGGCCACCTGTCCGCCAACGGCATCCAGCTCTACGGCCACACCAACTACGCCAGCAAGCGGGTGACCGAGGGGTTCTATTTTCGGCACCCCAACAACCGGGCCAACATGTACAGCCTCGACGACGGCCAGACGCTGCTCATCGGCGACGTGCTCGCGGCCGCGGCCTGGGCTCGGCCAACTGCCCCGTGGTCAGGGTCACCGACGACGTGCCGGACCCGGCGGCCCTCGCCCGGGTGTTCGCCGACCCCGACTGCTTCTCCTTCCAGGAGATCGAGCCGGGCGGCTTCACCCCGCGGTTCGGCGGCGTCGTCACCGACATGTCGGTGGTGGGGGGGCTGCGGCGGATCGCCGACGGCGGCCTCACCTGGGATGCCAGCGCCAGCTACGGCGCCCACGAGTCCGACTTCTTCTTCAACAACACCGTCAACGCGTCCCTCGGCCCCGACACCCCGCGCAATTTCGACCCGGGGCTCTACCGGCAGGAAGAGGTCAACCTCAACTTCGACGTTTCCTACGCGGCCTCCGACATCGTCAACGTCGCCGCCGGCACCGAGTGGCGCGACGAGAAGTTCACGATCGGCGCGGGCGGGCGCCCCTCGTGGGAGGTCGGCCCGTTCGCCGCGCAGGGCTTCGTCTCCGGCTCGAACGGCTTCCCCGGCTTCCCCGACTACACCGCCGGGGCCTGGAGCCGCAGCAACGTCGCTCTCTACGGCGACCTCGAGCTGCGCGGACGCGACGACCGGTGGTCGCTGGGCGGCGCTGTGCGCCTGGAGCACTTCGACCTGTTCGGCGCCGCCGCCAACGGCAAGCTCTCGGCCCGCTACGCCCTGAGCCCCGTGGTCGCCCTGCGCGGCGGCGTCAGCACCGGGTTCCGCGCGCCGACGCCCGGCCAGCAGAACACCCTGAACGTGCAGACGACCATCGACCCCGAGACCCTGCAGCTCGTCGACAGCGCCAACGTGCCGTCCACGTTCCGGGCCGCCGAGCTGCGGGGCGGCCGGCCGCTGCTGCCCGAGACGTCGGTCAACACGACCGCCGGTCTGGTCGTCGACACGGGCGCGTTCACGCTGACCGCCGACTACTTCCGCGTCGACGTCACCGATCGCCTCGCGCTGTCGCAGACCTTCACGCTGACCGCCGACGAACGCGCGCTCCTCATCTCCGAGGGCATCGCCTCGGCCGGCACCCTCGCCTTCTTCCGGTTCTTCATCAACGACTTTTCGACCCGGACGCAGGGCGTCGACCTCGTCTCGACCTGGACGCCGCCCGCCTCCGGCGGCGACACCGTCCTCAGCTTCACGATGAACTTCACCGATACCGCGTTGACGGAAGAGACCGGTCTGCTGGGGCCCGGCGACGTGCGCGGCCTGCAGTTCGGGGTGCCCCGCATCCGCTGGAACGCCGCCCTCAACCAGCAGGCCGGGCGGGTCGGCCTGCTCGGCCGCCTGCACTACTTCGGCTCGTGGGTCGACCACTTCGACGCGCGGTTCGTCCGCGGGGCGGACGCGCCGCTCCTCGACGGCAAGTTCATCGTCGACCTCGAGGCCGGCATTCCCCTCGGCCGGGCCGCGACGCTGGCCGTCGGCGGCCAGAACGTCTTCGATACCTTCTCTGACCGCATGGACCTGTTCGCCGATATCTTCGGCCTGCCCTACAGCCAGTTCACGCCGTGGGGCCTGAGCGGCGGCTACTACTACGCCCGCGTCAACTACCGGTGGGGCCGCTAGTCGCCAGGCCGGCAGGCTCCCCCTCGACGCCCAGCCAGCCGCGGGAGGATTGAGACGCTGCCACGAGCCTCGATGCCAATGAGCTCGGCCGCCATACGTGCTAGGCTAACCGCATGCGCGACACGCTTGATGTCGCCCGGCAACTCACCGACGGCGGTGTCGAGCGTCGTCAGGCTGAAGTCATCGCAAGGGCCATCCGCGAGGGCGCTGAACAGCGGGAGCACGTCACTCCCGACCAGCTCAAGGCCGGGCTCGTCGAGTTGCGTACCGAACTGCGCGATGACATCGCCGGCGTCCGGATCGAGATTGCGAACCTGGAAACCAGGCTCATCCGATGGATGGTCGGGACGGTGCTCGCAACGGGCGCGCTGACCGTAGCAATCCTGCGCCTCGTTGGATGATGCGGAAGGAGACCGACCATGCGCAGCCGGTTCGGTGGATTGAACCTTTCACTGGCCCTCGCCGCGGCGGTGGCGGCCACCGTGGTCACCGCGTCGGTCACCCGCACCGCCGGGCAGGCGCCGGCGCCGGGCCGCACCGTGGACGGCCGGCCCGACTTCAGCGGCATCTGGCAGGCGAACAACGAGGCCCACTGGGACCTCGAGGCGCATGCGGCGCGGCCCGGCGCGGTCACCCAGCCCGGCGTCTATTCGTATGACTACGCCGAGGTCCCGGCCGCGCCGGTCCTCGCGCTCGGCGCGGCGGCGGGGGTGCCGGGCTCGCTCGGGGTCGTGCAGGGCGACGGCCGCATCCCATACACACCCGAGGCGGCCGCCGTCAAGGCCGAGAACGCCGACAACTGGATCGACCGCGACCCCGAGCTCAAGTGCTATCTGCCGGGCATTCCCCGCGCGATGTACATGCCCTATCCCTTCCAGATCACCCAGAGCACCGACAAGGTCCACATGTCCTACGCGTTCGGGCAGACCGCGCGCACCATTCACCTGGACGAGGTCGAGGGACCGCCCGACGACACCTACATGGGGCACGGGGTGGGCCGCTGGGAGGGCGACACGCTGGTGGTCGACGTGACCGACTTCAACGGGAAGAACTGGTTCGACCGGGCCGGCAACTTCCACAGCATCGATCTGCGCCTCGAGGAGCGGTTCACGCCCATCACCACCGACGCGCTCCTCTACGAGGTGACCATCGAGGATCCCAACGTCTTCACGCAGCCGTGGCGCATCGCGATGCCGATCTACCGCCGCCTCGAGCCGAACATGACCCTGCTGGAGTACCCCTGCATCGAGTTCGCAGAGGAGTTCCTGTACGGCCATCTGCGCAAGGAGCCGCTGGTCACCCGCTGGGAGGGCGAGACCCTGATCGTCGACATCACGCGCAAGATTCCGCCCGGCGACGCGCTCTACGACTGGTACCGCAAGTAGGCGGCGTTGGAAGTTTCGCTGGTGCGAAACTTCTGCGGCGCAAGCTCCCAGGGAGGGTGAAGCGATGCGAGGAAGGATGGCCATCGTCGCTGCGGGGGCGGGCCTCGTGCTGGCGGCGTCCGGCGGGCCGGCAGCGGCCCACCACGCGTTTTCGGCCGAGTTCGACGCCGACCGGCCGGTGAGCTTCGGGGGCACCGTCACCCGGATGGAGTGGACGAACCCCCACGTCTGGATCCACCTCGACGTGGACCTGCCGGACGGGACCGTCGAGACCTGGGCGTTCGAGGGCGGGACCCCCAACGTCCTGTTCCGGCGCGGCTTCACGAAGCGGTCGCTGCTGCCGGGCACGCGGGTCTTCGTCGACGGCTACCAGGCCAAGGACGGCACGAACCGCGCGAACGGCCGGGACCTCACGTTTCCCGACGGCAGCAAGCTGTTTCTCGGCTCGTCCGGCATCGGCGCCCCCTACGAGCTGAGGCCCGACAGCCCGCCGGGCCGCTGAGCCGTCCGCCGTGCCCCCAGCCGCCGGGCCGGCGCGTCCGCCGGTCCCGGGCCAGCCGCTCCCGGGCCAGCCGCTGTCAAGCCGGCCGTTCCTTGGCCGGCCGCTCGCCCTGCCGCCCGGCCGCGGTTGCGCGCTCGTGCTCGGCTTCGTGCTCGCTCTCGCGGCGTGCATCCCCGCCGGGGCCGGCCGGCATCCGGTCCTCGCCGGGTCCTTCGCCGGCGCCGCGGCGGTGCTCGCGGCGTGGAACGCCGGGCTCTACGTGTGGGCGCGGCGCCGCGGCCGCCGCCTGGCGCTCGAGATCGCCCCGCGGCCGCAGCACTACGTCCAGGCGTGCGCGCAGGCGTCGGTCCTGCTCTACTGGGGCTGGCACTGGCCTCCCGTCCGTGACGCGGCCGTCCTCATCGCCGGCCAGATGGCCTTCGCCTACGCCTTCAGTCTGCTCCTCGACTGGTCCCGGCAGGACACCGGCCGGCTCGGCTTCGGCCCGGTCCCCGTCGTCTTCAGCATCAACCTGTTCCTCTGGTTCGCCGACGACTGGTTCTACCTCCAGTTTCTGCTGGTGGCGCTCGGCTTCGCCGCCAAGGCGCTGATCCGGTGGGAACGGGACGGGCGCCGGGTCCACGTCTTCAACCCCGCGTCGTTTCCCCTCGCCGTCTTCGGGCTGGCCCTCATCCTCACCGGAACGAGCGGCGTCACGTGGGGGCAGGACATCGCCATCTCCCAGTTCTATCCCCCGAACATGTACCTGTGGATCTTCCTCATCGCCCTGCCCGGCCAGTACCGTTTCGGGGTGACTTCGATGACCCTCGCCGCGGTGGTCACCACGTGGCTCTTCGGCTTCCTCTACTTCGCCGCCACCGGCGTCTACTACTTCTACGACGCGTACATCCCGATCGCCGTCTTCCTCGGCATGCACCTCCTGTTCACCGATCCGTCCACCGCCCCTCGCACCGGGTCGGGGCGCCTGCTGTTCGGCGTCCTCTACGGCGCGGCGATCGTCGCCCTCTACGCCCTGCTCGGCCGCGCCGGCGCCCCCACCTTCTACGACAAGCTGCTGCCGGTGCCGATCCTGAACCTGTCCGTCATCCTGATCGACCGTCTGGCGCGGTCGAGCCGCCTCCGGTGGTGCGACCCCGACCGGCTCTGCCGCGCCCTCGCGCCGCGCCGGCCGCACCTGGCGTACATGGGGGCCTGGACCGTCGTCTTCGCGGTCCTGCACGCGACCGGCGGCGTCGGCGACCGCCACCCCGGCCAGTGGCTGCCGTTCTGGCAACAGGCCTGCGCCGAGGGCCGTCCCGACGCCTGCCGCTACCTCGCGGCCCGGCAGTCGGGCCACTGCGCCAGCGGTTCGGGCTGGGCGTGCAACGAGACCGGCATTCTCCTCGAGACCCGGCCCGAGGCCGTCCCGCCGGCAGAGCTGCGATCCCCGGCCGGACCCGCCGCCTGGTTCGAGCGCGGGTGCGCGCTCGGGTTCGAGCCGGCCTGCCGGAACCTCCGCCGGCCCGCCGCCGCCCGCGGCGCGTTCGAGCGCGCCCCGCCCGACCTCGGCGACTATCCGATCATCCTGCGGGGCAGCAAGGGGCCGGTCGCCGACCGCACCCCCGCCGCCGTGTACGCGCGCGCCTGCCGCCAGGGCTGGCCGGACACCTGTCCGCCGGAGGGATGAACGCCCTGCAGGTTCACGGGAGAGCGATACGGTGCGGGGTGCCGGCGTTCGGCCAGGAGACTCGTAACAGCTTGATTCTACGGGGGTAACGCGACCTTCAAGTGGCGAGAATCGTGCAGATGTCGTAGTCTTTGGGCGGGGAACTTCCGATGCAACCCAATTCTCGCAGACCTGCGGCATCGAGTGAACAGGACGCGGGCAGATGTCGCTGATCGAAAAGCAACTCAAGGAGGTGTGGGATGCCCTGCGGGCCGACAGCCTCCAGCGCGCCGACGCCCTGCGGGCGATCCGCGTCAAGCATCTCCGCGGCGTCCGAGATCTCCGCGTCTCTTTCCAGTACCCCGTCAGTGTGCTGGCGGGACCCAACGGCTGCGGCAAGTCGACCGTCCTGTTCGCCTGCGCCTGCGCCTATCGGGACCCCGCGCGCGGGTCGCGGGAGTTCGTGCCAAGCAGCCTCTTTCCCAACTTCGTCGATCCTCGCCGGGGGACCCTCTCCGACACCGTCGACCACACCGAGCTGGAGTTCGACTACGTGAATGGGGGCGAGAACTACGCCATGGCCTGGAAGCGGGGGAGGTCATGGAATCGCAGTTTCATGGGCAGGAAGGGCGGACGGCAGCCGGAGAGAGCCCTCTACCTGCGGACGCTCGCGAATCTCACCAATCCATCCGAGGTGCGCGGCCTGCTGCAACTGGCCCGCAAGCCGTTTCAAACGGAAGAACTGACGCCCGATCTCCTGATCCTCGCCCATCGCGTCCTGCCGCGTCGGTACCGGAACCTGTCCGTCATCAGCGCGCAGACTCGTACGCTTCTGTTCGCGAAGGTCGAGGGAGACTTGTCGGCGAGCTACTCGGAATTCCACATGTCCTCCGGGGAACGCGCGATTCTCCGCATTTCGAAGGACATTTCCGGTCTGGAAGGGGCTCTCGTTCTGATTGACGAAATAGAGGTCGGACTGCATCCCTACACCCAGCAGCAGGCGATGCTGGAGCTGCAGCGCATCGCCCTGCGCAAGAAGCTGCAGGTTGTGGTCGCCTCCCACAGCTCCGTGGTGCTCGACAGCGTCCCGCCCGAGGCCCGCATATTCCTGGACCGCGATGCCAATACGGCCGAGGTCCGCGTGATGCCGGTCCTTCGAGACATCTTCCAGAAGGCGCTCTATGGCCAGACCCGGGACCAGTTGTCGGTTCTTTGCGAGGACGTCGTCGCGGAGGCGATCATTCGCGGCGTCCTGGACGTGCTCAATCCCGAATTGGAACTGCGCCACGACGATGTCGTCGTCGGCCGGAACACCGGGCGCGACGATTTTCCGGGCCATGTCCGGACACTGGGCGCGGTCGACAAGCTGAGGGACTTTCTCCTGGTGCTGGATGGCGACTCACGGCACCTGGAGGTCGCGATCAACGGTGCCGCCGATGGACACGGTGTTCGGCTGCTGTTTCTTCCGGGACGAGAACCTCCAGAGCGCTGGATATGGGACGCGCTCGGCCAGCACGCCGGCGACTACGCTGAGCCGCTCGGTCTCGCCGCTGTCGATCTGACGACCCGCATGCGGGAAATCGACCAACTGACGGAAGGGGCGGTCAGGCGGCGAGATGTTGCGAAGGACGCGCTGTTCGCATTGGCAGGGGCACTGAACCGGACGGCCGAGGACGTCGCGCGAGTCGTTGCACGCATCGAGACGCAGGCGAAGCGCGGTGACATGGCGCGTTTCAGGATCGAGCTCGGCGAGCAAGTCGATGCCTGGAGGAAGGAGGCCCCTTGACGGACGGATCGGAAGCCGTACCACGAACGGGTACGGCAATCTCGACAGGGCACGCACGAGCCGACCCTCACCCCAGGTCGCTGACGAGGGACCCCACGATGGCGAGGCCGCCGAAGAGGAACGCCAGGAACGCCAGGAAGAGCAGCGGCAGGAGCCACGCGAGCACCCAGACCAGGATGGCCACGCCCACCGGCACCCGCGCGACGCGGTGGATGGCGGCGACGCTGGTGGCGATCCAGTACACCAGGCCGATGAACGAGCCGATGAGCGGAAGGATGCCGAGCGCCAACGGCGCCTCGGCAAAGCCGAGCGCGCGGAACCAGGCGGCAAAGCCGGGCGACTCCTTGTTGAAGAGACTCGCCGAGAAGCTGACGAGGCCGGCCGAGAGCGCGGTCGCCGCCAGGGCGAACGGCACGGTGATGAAGAAGATGAACAGGCTCCAGATGCTGCCGGCGAACAGGGTCGCCACCACGATGACCACGATCGCCTGGATGGCCGCCTGCCCGTCGGCCGCGACCTCGGGGTAGACGCCCGTCTCGAAGTTGAAGACGCGCTTCACCCGTTCGAAAAAGCTCGATGGCGGCGCCGCCGCCGCGACCGCGGTTGCCGGGGGCGGGCTCGGCGCGGGGAATGCAGGAGCCGGGGGACGGGGCGGAGGCGCCGCGCGCACCGGCTCGGCGGCCGGCGCCGCGGCTTCGGTTGCCGGGGGCGGGCTCGGCGCGGGAACTTCGGGAGCGGTAGGGGCCGGCGGGGTCGCCGCGCTCTTCGGCTCTGCGGCCGGCGCCGCGGCTTCGGTTGCAGGGGGCGGGGGCGGGCTCGGCGCGGGGACTTCGGCAGCCGGCGGGGCGGGCGGCGTCGCCGCGCGCTCCGGTTCTGCGGCCGGCGCCGCGGCTTCGGTTGCCGTCGGGCCCGGCGCGGGAGTCTCTTCCGACGGAGAGGGAGCAGAGTCGGGGCGTTCGGTCGAATCGCTCATGCGCGGGTCTCCTTCGTCGTGGCGGCCCGGCTGGGTTCGACGCCGGCCGGGAGCGTGCGCCGGACCGATCGAGCGAACCCTATCACACGCCCAACCGCGCCAAGGGGCGGCGCTCCTGCGGCCCGCCCGTGCAGCCGGGGCGGCAAAAACCACCTTGACATGTGAGTGCGATTGGGGTGTACCTGAAGGGTGGCGGCGCCGGACGTGGCCAGAGACGAGGGCATGAGATGCGGAGACGACTGGTCGAGTTCATCGGTGTGGCCGTTGTGCTCGTGGCGGTAATCGGACTGCTGGAGCGGGCGCACGCTCCAGGCGTCCCCGCAACGGGGCTCGGGGGCGAGGATCAGGCGTTCGCCGAGGGGCGCGGCCCCGATCCCGTCACCCGGGACAACGCCACCGGCGGCGGCACCATCGGGGACCCCCTCGGGCGATGAGTCGCCGGCGGGCGGCGTTTCGGGCGTTCCGGGTCGAGAAGACCGGCGACAATCACTTCGAGCGTCGGGTCGTCGAGCGCGACACCGCCGACCTCCCGGCCGGCGAGCTCCTGATCGACGTCGAGTACTCGTCGCTCAACTACAAGGACGCGCTGTCGGCGATCGGCAACCCCGGGGTCACCCGCGCCTATCCGCATACGCCGGGCATCGACGCCGCGGGCACCGTCATCGAGTCGTCGACCAACGTCCTCGCCCCCGGGGACGCGGCGATCGTGACCGGGTACGACCTCGGCATGAACACCCCCGGCGGCTTCGGCCAGCGCATCCGGGTCCCGGCCGGCTGGGCGGTGCCGATGCCCGACGGCCTCGACGCGCGCTCGGCGATGACGCTGGGCACCGCGGGGTTCACGGCGGCCCTCGCCGTCGACCGGCTCGAGGCGGCCGGCATGCGGCCCGACGGCGGCCCCGTGCTCGTGACGGGAGCGACCGGCGGGGTCGGCTCGGTGGCCGTCGCCCTGCTCGCGCGTCTCGGCTACGAGGTGCACGCGGCGACCGGCAAGGTGTCGTCGCACCAGTTCCTCGTCGACCTCGGGGCCCACGAAGTGATCTGGCGCGCGGATCTCCTGAAGGGCTCGAAGCGGCCCCTGCTGAAGGCGGTCTGGGGGGGCGCCGTCGACACCGTCGGCGGTCCCATCCTCTTCAACGCGATCAAGGCGCTCCGCTACGGGGCGAGCCTCGCGGCGTGCGGCCTCGTCGCCTCGCCCGACGTTCCCGCCACCGTCTTCCCGTTCATCCTGCGCGGGGTCAACCTGCTCGGCATCGACTCGGTCGAGCAGCCGCTGCCCCGCAAGGCCGAGATCTGGAGCAAGCTGGCCGGCCCGTGGAAGCTCGACCGGCTCGACACCCTCGCCTTCTCCCTGACCCTCGACAACCTCTCGGTCGCCATCGACCGCATCCTCGCCGGCGAGGTGGTCGGCCGCGGCCTCGTCGACCTGCGCGCCTGACCTCGGCAATCCCGCCAGCCCGCGCCGCTTCCCGCCGGCCCGGCGTGGTAAGATCTCTTCTTTCCGACGCTTGCCGCTGGTCAAGGGAAGTGGGTGCGAATCCCACACGGTCCCGCCACTGTAAGCGGGGAGCGAGCCGGCAGTCGGCGATCTCGGCACTGCATCGAGGTCGCCCGCCACTGTGCCTCCGGGCATGGGAAGGCGCCGCCGGTTCGTGACGATCCGCGAGTCAGGAGACCTGGCCTTCAGGCTTCGTCCTTTCCCGCGTACCCGCACGGGTGCGCATGGCGCGAGAGACGCCGAAAGGAAGCCCATGCCCCTCCATTCCTTCTGTACGAGTACCTGGCGGCGGTACGCCTGTCCGATCGCCCTGGCCGCGGCGGCCCTCGTTGCGGGGTCCAGCCCCGCGCTGGCCGACACGCTGTCGGGACGCGTCCTCGATCCGCAGGGCGGCGCGGTGCCCGGCGCCCGGCTCCGCCTGCTCGACCGCGCCGGCGGCCAGGTGCGCGTCACGGCGAGCGCCCCGGACGGCGGCTACGCGTTCGCCGGCATCCCCGCCGGCGCCTACGTCATCGAGGCGCAGGGGGCGGGCGGTTCGCTGTCGGGGGCGGCGGCGGTGGCCGTCGACGGCGACCGCCGCCTCGACCTCGCGGTGCAGGTGTCGGGGGTGGCGGCCGAGGTGGTGGTGACCGGGTCGGGCACGCCGCTCGTGCTGCAGGAGGCGGCGAAGGCCCTCGACGTCGTCGACGCGGACGAGATCGCCCGGCGCAACGAGAGCTCGGTGGCCGAGGCGCTCCGGACGGTGCCCGGGCTGCGCGTGCAGACGCTGGGGGCGCCCGGCAGCTTCACCACCATCAAGACCCGAGGCCTTCGCAACCAGGACACCGCGGTGCTCATCGACGGCATGCGTTTCCGCGACGCGGCCAGCCCCCAGGGCGACGCCACCGGGTTCCTCGCGAACCTCTCGGTCGTCGACACCGACCGCATCGAGGTGCTGCGCGGCTCGGGGTCGTCGCTGTACGGGTCGAACGCGGTGGCCGGGGTCATCAACGTCACGTCCCGCACCGGCGGCGGCCCCGCGCAGGGCGACGTCCTGCTGGAAGGGGGCGGGCTGGGCACGTTCCGCACCGTGCCCTCGGTGCGGGGCGGGCTCGCCGGCGACCGCCTCGTCTACAGCGGGGCGGTGTCCGCGCTCGACGTGCGGAACGGGGTCCGCGGGGCCGACCCCTACCGGAGCGTCTCGCCCCAGGGCATGGTCCGGTACCGTTTCACCCCGACCCTCTCGGCCACCGGACGCGTCTGGTACGCCCGCGACCGGCTGGGGATCACCGAGAGCCCGGCGTTTCCCGCCGAGGTGCTCGCCAACTTTCCCGCCGAGGGCGTCGTGCGCGCCGCCGCCCTGCCCGGCGCCCAGATCGAGCGGTTCGAGCAGAACCTGCCGTTCGACCCCGGCGCCGCCACGTTCGTCCCGAACCAGGCCGACCCCGACGCGTTCCGCACGTCGTCGTTCCTCACCGGCAGCGCCCTCGTGCGGCACGTCGCCGCGCCCGGCGTCACCTGGCGGGTCGGCTACCAGGCCGTCGACACCAGCCGCGAGCACGCCGACGGGCCCCTCGGCGGCGGACCGTTCGAGTCTTCCGCCCGCAGCAGCTTCTACGACGGCCGGACCGACACCGTCCAGGCCCGGCTCGACGCCGCCCTCGGGTCGTCCAACGTCCTGACGGCCGGCTACGAGCTCGAGCGCGAGCGGTATCGCGATGCGAACTCGAGCCACCCCGGTTCGATCGCCATCGATGCCCGCAGCCAGGCCCTCTACGCCCAGAACCGCCTGTCGCTGCTCGACGGCCGCCTGCAGGTCACCCTCGGGGGGCGGGTGCAGGCGTTCGAGCTGCCCGATCCGGTCTTCGGGGCCGCCGTCCCCGGCGGCGCTGCCGCCGCCGGTCCCTACGCGGGCGCCGCCGCCCTCGATGCCCCGGCCGCCGGCACCGGCGACGCCGCCGTCGCCTGGTTCATTCCCGCCCGCGACACCAAGCTGCGCCTGCACGCCGGCAACAGCTACCGCGCGCCCTCCCCGTACGAGCGGTTCGGCGGCTGGTTCTCGTCGTTCTCGAACGCCTACGCCTACATCGGCGACCCCCGGCTCGAGCCCGAGCGCGCCGTCTCCGTCGACGGCGGCGTCGATCAGTGGCTCTTCGATTCGCGGCTGCAGGTCAGCGCCACCGTCTTCTACACCGACCTGCGGCAGACCGTCATCTACGACTTTGCCAACTTCCCCGCCGAGACCGACCCGTTCGGCCGCTTCTACGGGTACCGTAACGGCGGCGGCGGCCGTGCGCGCGGCGTCGAGCTGAGCGCCCGGGCCGCGCCCGGCCGGTCGGCGACCCTGCGCGCGTCCTACACCTGGACCGACTCGCGGTCCGACACCCCGACCATCGGCAGCGACTTCTTCGGCGTGCCCGGGGTCTCCCGCCACCTGTTCGCGCTCGCCGCCACCGGGTCGGTCCCCGGCCGGACGACCGTCACCTTCGACCTGTTCGCGGCCAGCGACTACCCGCTGTCGCCCTTCGGCGCCGGCGGACGCCGCCTCGTCTTCGGGGGACCCGTCAAGGGCGACCTCGTGGTCCGCCACGACCTCCCGGTCCGATCGGGCCTGCGCATGGACGTCTACGGCAAGGTCGAGAACCTGTTCGACCACGCCTACTACGAGCAGGGCTTCCTGACCCCGGGCGTGTGGGCCGTCGCCGGCCTGCGCGTCCGCTACTGAGCCCGGCCGGGGGGCGGGGAGGCGGTCCGGCCCGCTCGTCCGCCTCCGCGGCTCACATCCCCGACTGGAACGTGCATTGGTCCGTGCTCGAAGATCTGGCCGTCCGAGTCGGGGACGGTTCACGCAGGTCCGGCAGGCATTGCCCGGCCATTGCGGCGATGCGAACGCTGCGGTAGATTGCGTTGGTGAAGCGCTTCCCTTGACGGGCGTCGCCGTTCTCGGTTGAGACAGCTACTCGTGATCACGCGAATCGAAATCGACGGTTTCAAGACGTTCGACAGATTTTCGCTCGATCTGCGGCCATTTACGGCGGTGGTGGGGCCGAACGCGTCCGGAAAGTCGAATCTGTTCGACGCGATCAGGTTCGTGTCGCGGCTGGCGCAGACCGATATTCGAGAGGCGATGCAGGAATTGAGAGGACGGCCGGAGGAGTTGTTCCGCCGCACGTCCACGGGGCGCTCCGACCGCATGGCTTTCGCTGTTGAAGTACTTCTCGAACCCAACGGCGTGGACGCGTTCGGAAAGTCCTTCGAGCTGAGGACGCAGCGCGTTCGCTATGAACTGGAGATCGCCGTGCGGACGGACGCCGACCGGCGCATCGAGGGGGTGTATGTTCAGCGGGAACAGTGCTTGCCGATACGGCGGCAGGAAGAACGCCCCTCGTTTGCGTGGAAAGCCGGAGCCGTCAAGTACGGTCGACAATCGAAGCCCTTCATCGGGACGCGTTCCGGATCCGGCAACGAGTCGGACGTCATCGAGATCCGTCAGGACGGTCCAGGGAAGAGAGGCCGGCCCCTGTCCTTGTCCGCCACGGAAGCGTCTCGCACGGGGCTGTCCACCGTGACGACGGCGGAGTTCCCGCACCTGTATGCACTGCGCACGCTGTTGTCCTCGGTCCAGTTTCTGCAGATCGATCCGCAGGCTTCCAGGCGTGCGACCGATCGGCTCGCGCCGCGGCGCCTGCTTCCCGACGCTTCCAATCTCGCTACGGTGCTCGCCAGGCTGATGGAGGAGACGAGGACCGACACGCGGCCGAAAGGGTTGCTGTCGGATGTTGTCGCGGACCTGTCAGCGCTGATTCCGTCGGTGGCGGGTCTCGACGTTCGCGACGATCCTGGTGATTCGGAGTATTCGTTCGCCTTGAAGCTGGCCGATTCGCTGTCTTTCAGTTCCCGGGTGATCTCGGACGGCACGCTTCGTCTTCTGGCCCTGGTGACCATGCTGAACGATCCCCGGCACGGGGGGGTTCTCTGTTGGGAAGAACCGGAGAACGGCGTTCACGACGCGCGAATACCGGCGCTGATGGAGCTCATCCGGATCGCGGCGGACGGTACCGACGTCCCGGGAACGCATACCGGCTTTCAGATTCTGGTGAACACACATTCCCCCGTGGTGATGTCCGCGCTGGAGGATCACGAAGTAGTCGCTGCGGACGTCATCTCCACGCTGACTCCGGAAACCCAATCGAGAACGTCAAGAACGCGCATGCGAAGCGGGGTGTTCTCCGACCCCGAGAAGGGGCTCACCCGTGCCGAGGTCGAGGAGATCCTGCGCCGGCACGTCGAGACCGCTTGACATGTATCTGGCATACGCACTGTTCTGCGAGGGGTCTTC
Source organism: Vicinamibacterales bacterium (assembly GCA_965206705.1). Lineage (GTDB taxonomy): Bacteria > Acidobacteriota > Vicinamibacteria > Vicinamibacterales > UBA8438 > JAJEEA01. The sequence goes on from CBDBKJ010000006.1 coordinate 3,411,114, forward strand.
CGACTTCTCGTACTTCGAAGTGCTTCTGTCGCGCGTCCTCGAGTCGACTGTCCTGAAGGTCGGCAGGGTACCCGTAGAGGTACCGGAGCGGCCCAGCGTGCGCCTGGGCAGGAGAGGCAGAACCGTGGACGAAGTGGCGAAGGAGGCCTGTAATGGCCGTGAGGCGTTCCACCTCGTGTTCGTACACGCGGACACCGGCGGACGAGCCCAACTCGCGAGGGTCGACAATCGCAGCACCGCGTACTGCGAGAGGATGCATGAAGTGTGCGAGTTGCCCTCTGAGCGATGCGTGCTCTTGCGTCCTGCTTGCATGACCGAGTCCTGGGCGCTGGCCGATCCTCGGGCCGTGCTGGACACACTCGGGTATCGCGGCGTTCCATCAGACCTCGGGCTGCCGGCCGATGCCGCGCAGGCGGAGGCCCACCCGAATCCGAAGGAGTGCTTGCTCTCGGCACTTCGTACGGTTCGAGGCCACCGGAGATCCCACGCCGATGCGCTTCTGCCCGCCATCGCCCTGCGCCAGTCGATTGAGGCCCTCAGGCGATCGCATTCGTTTCAGGAGTTCGAGTCGAGCCTCCGTGCGGCCCTCCGCAATCTGGGAATCATCGAAGGGTAGGGCGGTGGCGCGGTGGTATGGCGAATCGGTCGAGATGCCAACTCCCTGGGAGCGCTCTCTGCCCGCGTGACACTCGGCGGGGGAAGCCGGGGAAGTTCGCTCCCGTCCGCCCCCGCCCCTCACATCCCGGACTGGAAGGGGCGGTACTCGGCGAGCTCGCGCTTCACCAGCGGGGCCATCAGGTAGAGGCCGAGCAGGTTGGGCAGCGCGACCACGAAGACGAGGGCGTCCGACAGGTCGACGAGGGCGCCGAGGTCCAGGCTGGCTCCGGCCACCACGAAGAGGCAGAAGAACACCTTGAACCCGATGTCCTGCGCCCGCCCGTCGCCGGCGAGGTAGGTGAACGCCTTCAGGCCGTAGTAGGCCCAGGCGATCATCGTCGAGTACGCGAACAGCATCGCGGCCACCGCGAGGGGGATCGGCGACCACGGCAGCACCGACGAGAACGCCCGCGTCGTCAGCTCGATGCCGTTGACGCCGGCCCCGGCGAGGGCCGGGTCGTAGACGGTGGTGATGATGACCAGTGCGGTCATCGTGCAGATGACCACGGTGTCGATGAACGGTTCGAGCAGCCCCACGAACCCCTCGCTGACGGGGCGCGGGGTGCGGGCGGTGGCGTGGGCGATGGCCGCGCTGCCGAGCCCCGCCTCGTTCGAGAAGGCGGCGCGGCGGAACCCGACGACCAGGGCCCCGAGCATGCCCCCGGCGATCCCCTCGGGGGCGAACGCCCCCTGCCAGATGGCGGCCACCGCCGCGGGCAGCCGGTCCGCCTGCAGGACGAGGACGAGCAGGGCCAGCGCCACGTAGAGCAGGGCCATCCCCGGCACCAGCCGCACCGTGGTGTTGGCGATCGAGCGGATGCCCCCGATGATGACCACCGCCACCAGCGCCGCCAGCCCCAGGCCGACCAGCCAGGTGCGGTCCGCGAAGAGGCTCGCCTCGCCCCCGGTCAGGTCGACGAACATCGCCGTCGCCTGGTTCGACTGGAACATGTTGCCGATGCCCAGGCAGCCGACCACCATGGTCGCCGCGTAGAAGAGGCCGAGGGCGCGGCCCAGCCGCGGCAGGCCCCGTTCGCCGAGCCCCCGCTCCAGGTAGTGCATCGGACCGCCCGACACCGAGCCGTCCGGCGCCGTCCGGCGGTAGAGCACCCCCAGCGTGCACTCCGCGAACTTCGTCGACATGCCGAGCACGCCGGCCACGATCAGCCAGAAGGTGGCGCCGGGGCCCCCCATCGAGATGGCCACCGCCACCCCCGCGATGTTGCCGATGCCCACGGTGCCCGACACCGCGGTGGTCAGCGCCTGGAACTGCGAGATCTCGCCGGGGTCGTCGGGGTCGGCCAGCCGCCCCGTCACCACCCGCACCGCGTGCCGGAACCCCCGGACGTTGATGAACCCGAGGTAGACCGTGAAGAAGAGCCCCCCGGCCACCAGCCACGCCACGACCAGCGGCAGGTCCGCCCCCAGCACCGGCACCGGGTAGAAGATGAGCCCGGCCACCGCCTCGGCCACCGGCTGCAGCGCCGCGTTGATGATCTCGTCGATGCCCACGGTCTGATGATCCGTTCCGCCGGTCAGGGGCGCGTGAGGAGGAAAGGCCGATCGCGCCGATTCTACCCGCAGTGTAAATGCAGCCCGTGGCGGGCCGCGTCGTCCGGCCCGGGAAATCGTCGCCTGCGGCTGCCCCGGCCGCCCGACCGACCCGCCGCGGGTCTGCGGTGCTCCTGGCGGGCCGCGTCGTCCGGCCCGGAGAAATCGCAACCTGCGGCCGCGGCCTGTTCGAGCTCGGCGCCGTGTGTTATCTTTGACGCATGGCTGCGGATTCGAAGACCCTCGCGGGGTGGTTGCCCGGCCACGACGCGAGGTGGGTCATCGCCACCGTCCTGGTGGTTGCCGGCCTGCTCTGGATGAAGTCGGATGGGCTGGACAGCCGTATCGACGACATGGGCGACCGTATCGACGACATGGGCGGCCGCATCGACGACCTGCGTGCGGAGGTCACCAACCAGATAGGCGCGCTCACCAACCAGATAGCCGAGCTTCGCACCGACGTGCGCCGTATCGACGATCGGCTGCGGGCGGTCGAGATCGCCGTCAAGCCGGCCGTGCCGACGCCCGGCCGGTAGCCTCTTCCCATCACCTCTCCAACCGGCCCCACGGCGTCCTACGCAAGCCGCGCGAGAATGTCGTCGACGGTGCGGCAAGAGACGGCCAGCATGGTCAGGGTCGGGTTCTGGGTGCCGACGCTGGGCATCGACCCGCAGCCGGCGAGGTACAGGTTGGGGTGGTCCCACGTCCGCTGCCGGTCGTTCACCACCGACCGGCCGGGGGCCGACCCCATGACGTGGGTGCCGCACAGGTGCCCCCCGCCCTGGTAGTTGTAGCTCCGGCCGTTGTAGCGGAACGCGTTGGGCGCCTCCTCGCGGGTCACGGTGTGCTCGGCCGCCCCCAGCCGGGCCATGATGCGGGCCGTCGCCGCCCGCGCCGACTCGAAGCCCGCCCGCACGTAGTCCGACACGCCCCAGGCGATGCGCGGCCGCGGAATGCCCAGGTTGTCGGTCCAGCGGTCCGACAGCTCGACGCGGTTCGCGGGGTCCGCCTCCTGCTCGACGAGGAACGCGATGCGGAACTGGCGGGTCAGGACGTCGTTGACGGCCTCCGCGTAGGGCCGGCCGCCGAGCACCCGGCGGTCGGGGTTGGCGCCGCTGTCGTCGGTCCCGTAGACGAAGTCGGCCCCCGTCACGTAGGGGTCGCCGATCGGCCAGTTCCAGCCGGTGTTCCCCAGCTCCATCCGCCACGCCGCCCGGCCGCGCCGGAACGGGCCGTCCCGCAGCGTCTCGATGCCCGACGTCGACAGGGGGCCGCGGTAGGGGTAGACCGGCGTCCCCGCCGGCATCAGGCCCCAGGCGAGGTAGACGGGATGGTCCATCAGGTGACGCCCCACCAGCCCCGACGAGTTGGCCAGCGGCCGCCCCGTCACCCGCTCGGTGTTCAGCAGAATGCGGGCGTTCTCGACGGCGTGGGCGGCCAGCACGTACACCTCGGCGGTGGCCACGCCCTCTCCGGTCCGCCCGGTGGCGGCGGGGACCCCGCCGTCCTCGTAGGTCAGGTAGTGCAGGCCGGTCACCCGGCCGCCCTCGTCGACGAGCACGTGGTCGACGACGCTGCGGGCCATCAGCTCGACCCGGCCCGTGGCCATCGCCTCGCGCAGCGCGACCCGCGGGTCGTACTTGGCCCGCACCGGGCAGATCGGCACGCAGCTCGTGCTGCCGCGGCACGGGCCCCGGTTCTGATACGGCGCCGAGTTGCGGCCGGCCGGCGTCGACGTCAGCCTGACCGGGGCGGGGGCGTCGTCGGCGAGCACCTCGCCGTCGAGCCGCGCCCGGACCACCTCGTCGCCGTACGACGGCGGGACCGGCCCCATCGGGTAGGCGTAGCCCGCGCCGTAGGCGACGCCGTTCACCGTCTCCTGCTCGGCCCGGTCGGCGGCGACCCCTATCAGGTGCTCGGCCTGCCCATAGTACGGCTCGAGGTCGTCGTAGCCGAGGGGCCAGTCGAGGCCCCGGCCATAATCGGACCGCAGCCGGAAGTCGGCCCCGTCCATCCGGATGGCGGTGCCCATCCAGTGGTTCCCGGTGCCCCCGGCAAGGCGCTCGTAGGTGCTGGCGAAGGGCAGCGACCCCGGTGCGTGCTCGAAGTACGAGCGGGCGGGGTCGTCCCACGCGGCGACCAGCGCCTCGATCGTCGGCCGCGGCGCGTTCGTGCGGCTCGGGTCGAGGACGCCGGGGTCGGGCGGGTAGGGCGCCGAAGGCGACTTGAACGGGGCGAGCACGTAGCGCTCGACGTGGTCGCCGTGCAGGGCGTCGAGCCCCGGCCCCGCCTCGAGCACCAGCACCCGCCGGCCGGCCCGGGCCAGCAGCAGCGCCATGTTCGCGCCGGCGAACCCCGAGCCCACGATGGCCACGTCGTAGCGCGGCGTCTGCGGCTGGTTCATGGGAAGGTGTGCGCCTCGTCCGCTGGTGGGCCGTCGGGAAATCGCTTGATCGGCGCTTGGGACACTGACGGAAATTACCCTGCCTGGTGACAGGCGCGCCAAGCTGCAGAAACGGGGCTGCGCCTCGGTGCAGTTGGCAACTCTATATCGATCACTGTCCTTGCAGACTCGATTCCGGAAGCCCGTTCAGACCAGTTGAATCGGCGATACCAGTTCCGCAGGTCGTCACCTGCGGGCGCCGCCGCCGCGTGGCGCCGCCGCCCCCGACCAACGCCGCCAGGAGCCCCCACCGTTCCTACGGCGCAAACTCCCGGGTGCCCTCCAGAACCTCGTCGAAGCTCGGCGGCGCCTCGGCCCACGCCCCGGGGGCGCCCGCCACCCCCATCGCCCGGGCCTGGGCGAAGCGCCAGATCCAGCCGTTCCGGTAGGCGCGCACCGACACCACGAAGTCGGTGCGGTGGTCGGGGTCGACGGCCTCGGCCCCGTCGGGCATCCGGGTCGTCTCGGTCCCGCCGTACCAGACGCCGTACAGCCACATCAGCATCGTCAGCCGGGCCAGCGCGCCGACCGCGTCCGGCCGTGGGCGTCCCCCCTCGCTCAGAAGGAGTTCGGCCACCGCCGGCCCCGCGCCGCCGTCCGCCGCCGCCCGGTAGGCCGCGAGCAGCGCGTCGCACGCCGCCGGGGCCGCCTCGCGGCACAGCCCGTGGAAGGTGTCGGCCAGCGGCGCCTCGCCCCCGCGCACCGCCGGCTCCAGGCGCGCCGCCTCGACCCCCAGCAGCGCCGCCGACAGGCGCACGTAGTCGGCCGGCGCCGGCTCCCCGGCCGGCTGCTCCGCCTTCGCCCACAGCGGCAGCCCGTCCGCGAGCAGCAGCGACCCCGCCGCTCCCGCACGCTTGATGACCGACCGGCGACTCAGGGTCATGTCAGGTCGACGAGTGATGTCTCGGTTCAAGGCTTGCCCGCTGCCGCGCCGCACGGTGGGGCGCATGAAGGGCGGAGCTGCTGGAATTGTCGCGTGATCGTGGGCAAGTCAAGCCCCGTGATCGATTGGCGCCGGGGCCACGAGGCGCGACACGAACTGCACGGGCGGCTGCTGACGCACCTCTCTGACGAAGAACGCGGCCACACCGAAGCGCTCGTAGCCGGCGGTCAGGGCTTCTTCGTAGCTCTCGTAGAATCCGATGACGTCGGATCCGTGAATCAGCACGAACTGGCCCTCATGCTCTGTCCACTGTGCCACGTGCGCCTCGTACGTCCGGGTTTCCTCTCGCAGAGGTTCTGCCATCTGACACGCTCCCTTGGGCGTAATGGTCTTCCCCTCCAATTGTACAAAAACCCGCTCGGTACCTGGTCACCAACACGCATGTTGCAAACCGCGGGACTGCACGCAGTCCGACGAACCAGGCAGTTCAGGCGGGGATGCGTCGCCGCTCGAATGCGGCGGGGACTTTCGCGACCGTGTGGCAAGGCAATCGCCGGGCGTCGGGTCCGTTGACACAGATCCCATCGCATACTAGCATGCGCTCTCTGAGGGGGGGAGTGCGCCTTCCGGCCAGGCGGCCGGTCCCCGCCCCCTGCCACATCATGCCGAAGATCCGTGTCGCGTCGCTCGTTTCGGTGCTCGTGCTCGGTGCCGGCGTCCTCGGGCCGGCTCCGGCCGCGGGCCAGGCGGTGGCCTCGACCGGGGCCCAAGCGCCGGCCGATCTCGCCGCCCACCGCGCGCTGCTCGACCGCTACTGCGTCACCTGCCACAACGAGAACGTGGCCGAGGGGCGGGGGGCGGCCGCCTCGCCGCTCGTGGCCCAGCTCCGCAGCGTCGGGCTGACCCTCGACACCCTCGACCTCGCCGACGTCGGCGGCCACGCCGACGCGTGGGAGCGGGTCGTCCGCAAGCTGCGGGGCGGGGTCATGCCCCCGGCGGGGCGCCCCCGGCCCGACGACGCCGCCCTCGACGGGTTCCTCGACTGGCTGGAAGGCGAGCTCGACCGCGCCTGGGCCGTGAACCGCGACCCCGGCCGGCCCGCCACCTTCCACCGCCTGAACCGCACCGAGTACCGCAACGCCGTCCGCGACCTGCTGGCCGTCGAGCTCGACGCCGGCGACTTCCTGCCGGCCGACGATTCGAGCTTCGGCTTCGACAACATCGGCGGCGTCCTGAAGATGTCGCAGTCGCTGATGGAGCGCTATCTGGCCGCGGCCCGTACCATCAGCCGGCTCGCGGTGGGCAGCCCGCCCCCCGCCGTCTCCGCCGACACCTACGAGGCGGCCCAGGACCAGCCGCAGCACGGCCGGGTCGAAGAGTTGCCTTTCGGCACCCGCGGCGGCCTCTACATCGAGCACCTGTTTCCGCAGGACGCGGGCTACGACGTCCGCATCGAGCTGACGGGCACGCGGCGGCTCCGCGAGAACCACGACCTCGAGGTGACCGTCGACGGCGAGCCCGTGAAGCTCTTCACCCTCGGTCCCCAGCCTGACGGGGCGCCCGACAACCCCTATGCGCAGGCGTCGATCATCGACTTCCGCCTGCCCCTCGCGGCCGGGCCCCGCGAGCTCGGGGTCACCTTCTACAAGCAGCCGTCGGCCCTCGTCGAGCAGGTTCGCGAGCCGTTCCCGAACCCCCGGGTGGCCGGCAACACCGGCGGCCTCGCGGGGCCGCAGCCGTTCGTGCGCAGCGTCACTGTCACCGGCCCCTGGGACGCGGCCGGCGCCGCCGACACCCCGTCCCGCGCCCGCATCTTCACCTGCCGCCCCGCCGAGGCGGCCGGCGAGCCGGCGTGCGCCCGCGGCATCCTGTCGTCGCTGGCCCGCCGCGCCTACCGCCGCCCCGTGACCGAGCGCGAGCTCGGCGTGCTGCTCGACTTCTACGATCAGGGCCGGCGGAACGGCGGCTTCGAGGACGGGGTCGAGCTCGCCATCCGGCGCCTCCTCGTCAGCCCCGAGTTCCTCTACCGCATCGAGGCCGACCCCGACGGGGCGGCCCCCGGCGCGCCCTATCCGGTCTCCGATCTCGATCTCGCGTCGCGGCTGTCGTTCTTCCTCTGGAGCAGCATCCCCGACGAGCCGCTCCTCGCGGCGGCCGAGGCGGGCCGGCTGCGCGATCCCGAAGAGCTCGAGCGGCAGGTGCGCCGCCTCGTCGCCGACCCCCGCTCCGACACCCTGACCTCGAACTTCGCGGCCCAGTGGCTGCAGTTGCGCAACCTCGAGACCACCGTGCGGCCCGGCGACCCCTTCTCGGTCGCCTTCGACGAGTCGCTGCGCCAGAGCATGCTGCGCGAGACCCGGCTGTTCGTCGACAGCATCGTCCGCGACGACCGCGGCATCGTCGAGCTGCTCACCGCCGACTACACGTTTCTGAACGAGCGGCTGGCCGAGCACTACGGCGTTCCCGGGGTCACCGGCAGCCACTTCCGGCACGTCCCCCTGCCCGCCGACAGCCCCCGGCGCGGCATCCTCGGGCACGGCAGCATCCTGACCCTGACCTCGCACGCCATCCGGACGTCGCCGGTGCTGCGCGGCAAGTGGATTCTCGACAACCTGCTCGGGACGCCGCCGCCCGACCCGCCGCCGAACATCCCGGCCCTGAACGACCAGAGGACCCAGGCCAAGCGGCCCACGCTGCGCGCGCGCATGGAGGCCCACCGCAACAACCCCGCGTGCTCGGCCTGCCACGCCATGATCGACCCGACCGGGTTCGCCCTCGAGAACTTCGACGCCATCGGCCGCTGGCGCGTCGTCGACGAGTCGTTCAACCCCATCGACCCGTCCGGCGTGCTGCCCGACGGCCGCGCCTTCGACGGCGTGTCCGAGATGCGCGACGCCCTCGCCGGCAATCCCCGGCAGTTCGTCACCACCGTCACCGAGAAGCTGATGACCTATGCCCTCGGCCGCGGGGTCGAGCACTACGACATGCCGGCGCTGCGCCGCATCGTGCGCGAGGCGGCGGCCGACGGCTACCGGTTCCAGACCGTCATTCTCGGCATCGTCACGAGTGATCCGTTCCTGATGAGGAGATCGCAGTCATGATCGTCACCCAGAAGTCGCTGTCCCGCCGCACCGTGCTGCGCGGCCTCGGGGCCACCGTCGCCCTGCCCCTGCTCGACGCCATGGTGCCTGCGCTCTCGGCCGCGGCCCGGCAGGTGACCGCGCCGGTGCCCCGGCTGGCGTTCTTCTATGTGCCCAACGGCATGCTGCCGCGGAACTTCCACCCCGCCGGCGACGGCGGGTCCGGCTTCGACCTCACCCCGGTGCTGCAGCCCCTCGCCTCGTACCGCGACCACATGACGGTCGTCACCGGGCTCAGCAACTCGGGCGTCGTCAGCCCCAACGAGGGGGGCGGCGTCCACACCCGCGCCCACGGCGGCTGGCTCAACGGCATCCTCCCCAAGCGCACCGAGGGGGCCGACATCCGCGCCGGCAAGACCATCGACCAGTTCGCCGCCGACAAGCTCGGCGCCGACACCGCCCTGCGGTCGCTCGAGCTCACCACCGAGTCGAACTACCAGGTCGGCAACTGCGAGAACGGCTACAGCTGCGCCTACCGCAACTCGACGTCGTGGCTCACGCCGACCACCCCGCTGCCCCACGAGCGCGACCCCCGGGTCGTCTTCCAGCGCCTGTTCGGCGACGGCGGCAGCGTCGAGGCCCGGCTGGCCCAGATGCAGACCGACCGCAGCATCCTCGACTCGGTCACCGACAGCATCCACCAGCTCGAGAAGCGGGTCGGCGCGCACGACCGCGCCGCCGTCGGCGAGTACCTCCAGTCCATCCGCGAGATCGAGCGGCGCATCCAGCGCACCGAGGCCAACCAGGCCTTGACCCCGCTGCCCGCCGTCGACCAGCCGGCCGGCGTCCCCGACGACTACGAAGAGCACGTCGGGCTGCTGCACGACATGCTCGTGCTCGCGTTCCAGGCCGACGTCACCCGCGTCAGCTGCATGCAGATGGCCCGCGAGACGAGCGGCCGCACCTATCCCGGCATCGGCGTGCCCGAGGCGCACCACACCGTCTCGCACCACCAGCAGGACCCGCACAACATCACGCAGTACACCAAGATCAGCCAGTACCAGATGCAGCTCTTCGCCCGGCTCGTCGAGAAGATGCAGAACGCCCCCGACGGCGACGGCACCCTCCTCGACCACGCCATCCTGCTGCACGGCGCCGGCATGGGCGACGGCGACCAGCACACGCCCTACAACCTGCCCATCACTCTCATGGGCGGCGGCTGCGGCCAGCTCGCCGGCGACCGCCACCTCGTCTACGACCTGCACACCCCGTTCATGAACCTCGGGCTCACCCTGCTCGAGAAGGTCGGCGTGCAGGTCGACAGCATCTCGGACAGCACCGGGCCGCTGACGGGGGTGTAGCGAAACGGCGGTAGCCCGGAGCACCTGCCCCGTTACATGCAGGAGTTCGAGGGCCGGCACAACGCCCGCGACCTCGAAACCGCGGAGCAGATGGCGGCGATGCCGCACGGGCACGGTGAGAAACGCTTGCGGCCGATGTCCAGAGGAGAGCCCGTCCCTCTGGGGGCTCGGTCCGATTCTTCGTTGACGCCCCGGTCGGCCGGCGGGTCCGCTGTTCACAGCGGACCCGCCGGTCGTTGAAATCCCTCACAAGCTGCGTGATACTCGGATCAGGGATGCCCGCCTTGCAGCGAGCAACGTCCACGTCCGATACCCTGGGAGACCATGCCGATCTACGTTGTCATCGCCACCTCGGATCCGCTCGACGAGACGATCAAGAGTGAATTCGATCAAGCCGCTCGAATTCAAGCAAACGAAGGGGTCTGGTTTGTAAGGAGTCCTCGACTGTCAAGCGAAGAGGTCGCCAAAGACATCGGGATTTCCGTTGGTAAACTGAACGGAATCGTCGTCACCGCCAAGCACTACTCTGGAGTCGCTGCCGGCGCGATCGTTGAGAAGTTGTCCGCCTGGGACAGGGAGTCATGACCGGTAGCGGCAACGTCGCGCAGTTTCGGCGCCAACAGACGGTCGGGGGCGGAAACGGCAATGGGAGTGACTTCGACGCTCGGCTGCGAGCTGTCGAGCTCGATGTGCGTGAGATCAAGACCGACATGAAGCACGTCGCTACACGGGCTTGGGTCATGGGCGGCGTTCTTGGTGCTGCTGGAGTCGGTGCCACCATTGCCCTCGTCGTTCTGCGATTCTTCACGTCAGGCGACTAGGGGAAGATCGATCGTTCAGGTCCAAGCTGACGACCTTCGCCAGGGTCTCCAGAGCGCAGAACAGGAGTTGGACAAACTCAGCCGTTCGCTTTCCGCAGACGATCAAGATCAACTTCTGACGACGCTCTATCCTGCCACTGAACCATTCCACTCCCGGCCGCGAGAGGGCTGATGGTGCCCCAGCCGAGCGGTGGGCACTCACCGATATAATCCGCATTTTTCACTTGACGGCCTCTGCGGGGCTCGGCGGCGCACCCGGACCATCTCGCCGGCCCTGCGCCGGGCGCTGGCGGCTCGCGACCGGCAGTGCCGGTTCCCGGGTTGCGGCAACCGTCATTGCGATTCCCCACCATATCGAGCACTGGGCAGACGGCGGCCGGACCGCGCTCGACAACCTGGTGCTGCTGTGCCGCCGGCACCACCGGGCGGTGCACGAGGAAGGGTTCCGCGTCACGATCGACGCGGCCGGGGACGTGCGGTTCCTGCGGCCGGATGGTCTCCCGCTGCCGGAGGCGCCGCCGGCGCCCGCCTGGACAGGACCGGCGCTGCAGCCCACCAACGACGGCCTGGCGGCGGCGGGCATCGAGATCGACGCCGACACGGCGACGCCGTCGTGGCGAGGCGAGCGGCTCGACCTCGACTACGCGATGGGTGTGCTGTGGCGGCCCCGCCGCGAGCCGCCCGCGGAATGAGTAGATGCAGGGGCGCGAGGGGTTGCTGCCCGCCCCATCCGCCGCGCCGGCCGCCTATCCGCCGGAGGCCGGTGCGGAGAGCACTCGGCGCTCGATGCTCGAAAGGCGTTGATCGAGCCTTCCGATCGCTACTTCGACGGAAGCAAGGCGCTCGTCGATGCGGACGTGGTCGGCACGGAGATCGCGGACGTCGGTGCGCAGCTCGTCGATGCGGGTGTTCATGTCGTCGATGCGGGTGTTCATGTCGCCGATGCGAGTGCCCATGTCGTCGATGCGGATGTTCACGCCGTCGATGCGAGTGCCCATGTCGTCGATGCGGGTGTTCAGGCCGCCGAGCTGCGCTGACAGCAGGCCGGCGACGGCGAGGACGAGCGCGCCCATCGTTCCGATGACCCACTTGGCGTCGCTGCTCACGTCCCCAGTTTACCAGATTCGATTGACGTTAACATGGGCGCCGACTCCGGGATTGAACGCGAATCGCCCTTGGGCACCGGCCGGGTTCTGCCGAATGCTGTCAAGAGAACAAGGTGGCGCCCCTTGGCTTCCCGCCGTTGCCGGGGAGAGCCGTTGACGAGGCCGCCTGGGTGCTTGGCACGACCTGTACGGATCGAAGGCCGACAGCACGGCGGCGCTGGCGGGGGGCTGGCGAAGCGCGGGGCCCTGCCCGTCGAGCTCAGCCGGGCGCCACGTCGAACGCGGCGACGTCGCGCTTCTCGGCGCTGATTTCGACGCCTATCAGGTGGACCGCACAGCCCGGCGCGCGGTACTTGTCGGCGTAGCGGCGCGCCCGCAGCTGGGCCAGCGCGGCGCCCGGCTCGGAACGCTCGGCCACCTTGAACTCGAACAGGTAGACGTTCTCGCCGAGCCGCACCGACAGGTCGAGTCGGCCGCGGCTGGTGGCGTCCTCCACGGCCAGGGTGTCCAGCGACGACTGGAACCAGGCGTAGAACACGCTCGACCAGTACCCTTCGTAGCGGGCGATGTCGTTCCTGCGATGCCACTCGTGCGGGATGCCCGCCAGCAGCCGCCGGAACAGCGTCTCGACGCCCGCCCAGTCCTGCGCCGCGAGCCGCCGCCGCAGCGCGCCGGCGCCCCCCGCCGACCGCCAGTTCGGCGCCAGCGCGTTCAGCAAGCTCTCGTTCAGGCCCCGTCGCACCTCCCGGTTCGGATATCCCAGACGGAACCGCGTCTGCCCGTGGTCCCGCTCTTCGTCCACGATCGTCAGATAGCCGGTCTGGAACAGCAGCGCCTCGGGCGGCATGGCGTCCACGTCGAAGGTCGACAGCAGGGCGGCGTCGGCCTGGACGCTCTCGAGGTCCGGGGCCGCGAAGCCGCGCGCCAGCAGCGTGTCTATCAGGAACCGCGGCGTGGCGGTCTCGAACCAGTGCGCCTCGAACTCGCGGCTGGCGAAGAGATGGAGGATGGCATAGGGGTTGTAGACGTTCTCGCCGCCTCGCCACGAGTAGCCGTTGTACCAGGCGCGAATCTCTTCCCGCGCGAGGCCCGGCAGCTCCGGCGCGAACACCGCGTCGAGGTCCGCGTCGGTGTAGCCGCATATCGCCGAGTAGCGCGGGTTCAGGGTGAGGTCGGTCAGGTTGTTCAGGCCCGAGAACAGGCTGACCTTGCTGAACCGGCTGACCCCGGTGATGAAGGTCAGCTCGACGTGGGCGTCGCAATCCTTGATCGTGCCGTACAGCCTGCGGAGGTCGTCGCGGTTGGCTCTTGCCGTCTCCGGCGCGTCCAGCGCGTCCAGAATCGGCTTGTCGTACTCGTCCACCAGCACCACCACGCGCCGGCCCGCCCGCTCGCTCAGCGTCTCGATCAGGCGGCGGAAGAGGACCGGCGCGCTGCCGCCGCGCAACTCGGCGCCGGCCCGCCGGGCGATGTCCTCGATCAGCGCCGCCGCGATCTCCTCGAGGGCGCCGGGCCGCTTGAAGTTGCCGCCGCCGAAGCTCAGGCGCACCACCGGGTGGCGCTTCGGCCAGTCCCAGGCGTCGTGCACGGCCAAGCCGCGGAACAGCGGCTCGCTGCCCTCGTACAGCTCCTTCAGCGTGTCCAGGAACAGGCTCTTGCCGAACCGCCGCGGGCGTGACAGGAAGTAGTGCTTGCTGCCGTCCTCTGCCATCCGCCGGGCGTAGCCGGTCTTGTCGACGTAGTAGTAGCCCTCTTCCCGGATGCGGCGGAACGTCTGGATGCCGAGCGGCAGCCTGCGCCTCTCCATGACGGGCATTCTACCCTTGGGGGATGCCGCCCTCGGAGCGGCTGCGCCATGCTAGGATGACGCGACGGATGTCGGAGAATCGGGTTCGCGTCGGGAGCGAGGTGGTCGTCATGCACAGCACCATGAGCAGGTCTTACGTGTCGGCGTCGCTGGTGGCCCTGGGGCTGTTCGCGGCCGGTCTGGTCGGGGCGCCGGAAGCCGAGGCGGCCGCGCGCCGCGACGCGCCGCTCGTCGAGGCGGTGAAGGCGGCCGACGTCGACGCGGTGCGGGCGCTGGTGGGCGACCCCGCGGTCGATGTGGACGCGGCGGCGGCCGACGGCGCCACCGCGCTGCACTGGGCGGTTCACCGCGACGACGTCCGGCTCGTCGAGGTGCTGCTCGAGGCGGGGGCGGACGTGGCCGCGGCCAACCGCTACGGCGTGCAGCCCATCTCGCTCGCGGCCGAGAACGGCAGCGCCGCCGTCGTCGGGGCGCTGCTCGACGCCGGAGCCGACCCCAACGCCACCCTGCGGGGGGGCGAGACGGCGCTGATGACGGCCGCCCGCACCGGCGACGCGGCGACCGTCCGCGCCCTCCTCGTGCGGGGCGCCGACCCCAACGCCCGCGACGGCTTCCGGGGCCAGACCGCCCTGATGTGGGCGGCCGCCCGCAACAACGCCGCCGCCGTGCACGCGCTGGCCGAGCTCGGGGCCGACATCCATGCGCAAACCGTGACGGCAGAGCGCGCGGCGAGCGGGAACCGGCTCTTCTATGCGCCGCCGCCCACCGGCTTCTCGGCCCTGACGTTCGCGGCGCGCGGCGGGCATCTCGACGCGCTGCGGGTGCTGCTCGAGGCCGGCGCCGACGTCAACGCCACCCTGTCCGACGGGCAGAGCGCGCTGGTCGTCGCGGTGGCCAACGCCAACTGGCAGCTCGCCGACTACATGCTCGACCGCGGCGCCGACCCCAACCTCGCGGGGGCCGGCTGGAACGCCCTGCACCAGCTGCTGCGCACGCGGCGCATGAACACCGGCTTCGGGTTCCCCGGGCCCATCCCCTCCGGCGCCGTCGACAGCATCGACGTGCTGAAGAAGATGATTGCCCTCGGCGGCGACGTCGACGCGCGCATGACCACCAACGGCATGAAGGACGGCCAGCGGAACCGGCTGAACCGGCTCGGCGCCACCCCCTTCTTCCTCGCCGCCAAGGTCACCGACACCGAGGCCATGCGGGTGCTCGTCGACGCCGGCGCCGACACCGTGACCCCGAACGCCGACGGCACGACCCCGCTGATGGTCGCGGCCGGCCTCGCCATCTGGAACCCCGGCGAAGACGGCGGGTCGCTGCCCGGGCAGGAGGACGAGGTGCTCGAGGCGGTGAGGATGTGCGTCGAGCTTGGCAACCCCATCGACGCCGTGAACTACCGGGGCGAGACCGCCCTGCACGGGGCCGCGTTCCGGGGCGCCAACAACGTCGTCGAGTATCTCGTCGCCCGGGGGGCCGACCTCGACGCCCGCACCGACCTCGGCTACTCGCCGCTCGCCATCGCCGACGGCTTCAGCTACTCCGACTTCTACAAGGCGCAGAAGCACACCGCGGTGCTGCTGCGCGACCTCATGACCGCCCGCGATATCGCCACCGGCGGCGAGGGGCACGTCATCCCCGGCACCCTCTGCTTCGACTGCCTCCAGACCCGCGGCGACCAGATCGCCGACCGCGTACGCTGGGAGACCGAGCTCGAAGCCGAGTTCAACGCCGGGCAGCAGCCGTAGGCTTCTGCGCCGCAGAACGGCGCGGGTCCCGGCGGGTCGATCGAGTCGCAAGCGCGGCCGCAGGCAGGGATCTCGGATTGAGATCTGCATTCAGGGCACTGGCAACAGCCGGCGCGGCGCTGGTTCACGCAACGTCTCTTTGAACCTCGCGCACGAATCGATCGAACTCGCCGCCCGATACCTTCATCGCCTCTTCGATGCGGGTCATCGGCGCCACCAGCCGCATGCGGCGCTGATTGCCGCCCCCCTGGCGCTGATTGCCGCCCCCCTGGTACGGCACCTCCTGCACCACTCCTGCTTGCTGCAGCCGCGGCAGCAGTTCCTTGACGAAGTGATTCGCGGAGACGCCGAGTCGCTGGCGGATGGTCCCCTCGTTCAGCGCAGTCGCTCGGAGGAACGCCCGCAGGAACCGCTGTACCAAGACCAGATCGACGTCGCTGTCGTGCGACGGGTCGGCGTCCGGCTTCGATGGTGTGTCCGATGGGATGTTGAAGCCCACCTGGAGAAGCTCGGCCCGAATCTGTTCTGGATCGAATCGCGTGATCTGATCGCCGTTCTCCCCCACGTGCACGACGGTGTCGACGCGGCACTCATCATCGAACGACGTGTCGGACACTTGTTCCGAGCCGTCGATCTCCAGGCGTTCGAAATGGCAGTTCACGAATTTGCAGCCACACAGTTGCGTGTCGGACAGGCCGGTCGCATGGAAGTACGCTCCCGACACGGTGACGTTCGTCAAGCGGCGCTCCCGCAGCGCGCCGGCCGGAAAGCTCATGTTTCGCATCTCGTTTGCGCCGCTGTCCCGGTCCAGCAGGGCCAGGGTCAACGCCCCGCAGTTCTCCCGCACGAATGACGCCGGCAGCACCCCGTCCGTAAGCTCTTGCAGCAGCGCCAGTATTCTCGTCGGTGCGTCGCCGCCGTGCCGGCGAACGGAGCCCGCCGCTTCTGCGACGGCCGATGCCGGCAGGGCCGCCTTGTCGATGATCGACCTCAGGGCGCCGGCGTCGCACGCAACGAGTGCGCGCCCGAGCGCCTGTCCGAGATAGAAGATGCGAAAGTCCTCATGGTCGAACGCCAACGTCGGACGGCCGACGGGCGTCACCGCGAGTAACGCATGCTGCTTGATCCGCTCCTGGATTTGCCGCGCAACGGCCGGGCTCTTGTCGTTCGCATCTGCGAACATCTCTACCACGAGCGTCACGACGTCGGTTCCGAGTTCGTCGGTTGAACTCAGCCACATCTCCTGCGCCACCATTGAGAGCAGCTCGTGATGCTCTTCCGTCGTCAGCAGGGTCCGCGATGAATCACCCGACCGGTCCGTCCACTTGTGGCGGGCTTCGCGCTCGACGATGCTACCGACGAAATCGTGAAAGTAGTCCCGCTGATCCTGACCGATGCGATCCAGCAGGGCGGACAGATCGGTCTCCACGGTCGCAACATCGACCAGCCGCTTGACCAGGACGGCGCGGGTGAGCACCGGGTGGCTACTACCCAGCCGGTCCGACACTACCGCGAACAGGCGGTCGGGGTCGCCCGCTTGACGCTTGCCGGCGTACCGCGTGAACGTGTTGCGGTCCCATCGATTCAGCGAAAGGCGTCCGAAGGCAACGTCGCCGTCCGAGCCGATGGTGTCGAACAGTCGCGCCTGCGAGCCGAAGTTCGGGTAGTCGAAGTAGGCCTTGCGGGCGGCGACGAGCAACGTCCCGGCGGACCCCAGCTTGCCCACCAGATTGCCGAGCGCGGAAACGGCTTCTCCCGACGAAGACTCGACAATCATCTCCTCGAAGCCGTCGAACGCCGGCACCAGCACGCCGAGCCGCACCAACTCGAGGAACGCATCGTAGTACAGGAGTTGAAACCGCAGTTTGTTTACGAGCGCCGAGACCACCACGTCGTCGAATCGAAGGAAGGTGCGGCCTCCCAGCGGGACCGGTACGAGCAACCAATCGGACCGCTTGGCCCTATAGGCTTCCGCCTGTCTGACCGCGACCTCGTTGATCAGCGACGTCTTCCCCTCACCGGCGTCCGACGTGAGGTAGAGGACGGAAGTAGTGCCGGCCGGACGCTGGTCGAGCGTCTCGGTCATCGCCTCCACGACGTCAGGCCGCAATACGTCGCTCCCGGAAGGGTTCTTGTCGGGTTGATCCAGGAAACGCCCCGAGGGCGGGACGAAATGCTCCGGCGGCGAAACGTACGAGCAGATCCGGTCGGCCAGCAGCGGGACTCTCGCGAGCCGCTTGACTATCCACGTCACCGCCGGCATGCGGTCGTCGTGCTCCTCGACGAGCAGTCCGTCCGGTCGTTGATGCAACCTGGCGGTGATCGTCTCGTCCCGGATCTGCACCAACAGCTCGCCTTGGCTGGTGTCCACGTCGTCCACCCGGTCTGCGAAACAGGTGACGATCCGCTTGAATTCGTTGAATTGCATGCTCGGTCCAGCCTACATCACAACCCGCGAGTAAGTTTCCGTCTCCAGGTTCCGGTATCGCCCGGTATCGACCCGGCCGCGGCGGGGAATCACATGGATGACCCGCGCCCCGCGCAGCAGCACGAAGCGGATGCCCGGCCAGAGGTCGTCGTCCGCCGAGACCACGACCAACGGTTGGTCGGTCGTCTCCGCGAAGTGGACCAGATCGACCACGAGCATCGAGTCGACCAGCTTCTGCTCCTCGCGCGCCAACACCGTTCGTGGCTCGGCCGGGCAGTCATCAACGGGGCAGCGGCCGTTGCGAATGAACGGATCGAGGCCGGCGACCGGGCAGTGTGACGGGGTCACACAACCTGGAAACGGCGCGGCCTCGCACCGCAGACTCCGTGGAAACGAACGCCGTCGGTACGTGTGAGTGAGCACAACCGCCGGGTCACACGCGAGCGAACGCGCCAGCTCGACGTGGACGAGAACGGAATGCACGCCACCGGCGCCCGCCGCCGGCAGAGAACACGGAAAATCACGCCTGAGATCGGGAACGAGACGTTCCGCGCTTCGGGAGGATGCGTCCTCGTCGAGCCAACCGCCGTAGAGGCGGCAGTCAACTCTCCGCTCCCACGCCTTGCGCCGCGAGCCCAGAGCGTCGAGCAGGCGGGCGATCACGTGCCGTGTTCCCCGCTGACGTTCCAGTCTGTCGAGGTTGTCGTAGTCGATGAGAATGATCACCTTGGTAGTCCTGCGCCGAACGGCGGCAGAGAGGGTCTCCGGAACAATGGAACGGAGGCAGTTGGGCGGTGGGGGGTGCGGCGGCGTCTTCGTGCGCCGGTTCACACCGGTCACGGCCAGTCGCGGAGCGCTCTCTGAACGTCCTCGTTAGTGATCGGCGACACGCCGGGGGCAACCCGGAACAGCGGAACAGGGTCGTCGTCCTGGTCGCGGCCAGTCCGCCTGAAGCCCCGCCGAGCCAAGTCCGACACCGGCGCTGGCGAGACGGACTCCCCGCCGCTTGGCCAGTGCCCGCGCGGCAAGCACGTCGTCGTCGGTCATCAACGTGGTTGGCATGATTACATTGTAGCATCGTGCTATCCGCATCACGCGAACCGGCCGCCGGGGGGTCGAGGAACACGACGAGTCGGCGCCGGACGCCGTCGGGCCGCGACGCGAGCGAGGCCAGGCCGCGCAGCATGCTCCGGTCCACCCGCCGGGTCGCCTTCATCCGAGGGTGCGAGTGAGCCGCTCAATCCTCGGCCATTTCCGCAACCAGCGACCCCAGGCCGGCTACGCGGATGCGCTCGGTCAGCGGGTAGGTGCCGTCGCCGGGATAGACGACGGTGAGCCGGTCGAGGTCGAGGGCCGTGACCGCCGCGTGCATCGACCGGGTCGGCTTCGGGGCCGACGAGTACTTGAACTCGAACGCGGTCCGGCGGTCGCCGCGCACGATCAGCAGGTCGAGCTCGGCACCGGTGTGGGTCGCCCAGAAGTGGCACTCGGCGGCGTCGGCGCGGCAGAGCTGGATGACCTGTTCAATCGCGAACCCCTCCCACGAGGCGCCCACGCCGGGATGCGCGTGCAGCGCGGCCGGGTCGGGCAGGTTCAGCAGCGCGTGCAGGACGCCCGAGTCGCGGAAGTAGATTTTCGGCGACTTGACCTGGCGCTTGCCGACGTTGGTGAACCACGGCTGCAGCGCGCGGACCATGAACGTGCCGTCGAGGATGTCGAGGTACCGCCTGACGGTGGGGGCCGAGACGTCGAGCGAGCGCGCCAGCTCTGACGCGTTGAAGACGTTCCCGTGCCGGTGGGCCAGCATCATCCAGAACCGGCGCAGCGTGTTGGCGGCGAGGTCGATGCCCAGGGCGGGCACGTCCCGTTCCAGGAAGGTGGTCACGTACGCCTTGCGCCAGACCAGGCTGTCGCCGTCCGACGGCGCGAGCCAGGCGGGGGGAAACCCGCCGCGCAGCCACAGGCGCGCGGGGTCTCCGGCCTCGAAGGCGGTGAACGGGGGCAGCTCGAGGTACGCGATGCGGCCGGCGAGGGTCTCGGACGACTGGCGAATCAGCTCGCGCGACGCGCTGCCGAGAATCAGGTAGCGCTGGCGGCGCGGGTGGCGGTCGACCAGCACCCGCAGCAGCGGAAACAGGTCGGGGCTGCGCTGGATCTCGTCGATGACGATCAGGCCCTCGAGCCGCTCGAGCGCGAGCTTGGGGTCGGCCAGCCGGTTCAGATGGTCGGGGTCCTCCAGATCGAAGTAGTGCACCTGGGGCTCGGGCCGCGCGGCCAGGTGGTCTCGCGCCAGGGTGGTCTTGCCGCACTGGCGCGGGCCGAGTATCCCGACCATCGGGTGGCTGCGGAAAAGCGTCTCGATGCGCTGCAGGAAGACGGGCCTGTTCAAGTTGTATCCATGAAAATTGAAAACGGTATTTTCAATTTTCTCATTTGCGCCGAGGCAGTCAAGTAAGGGAGGGCGGGGCGGGGAGCTCGCAGGGGCGCTCGGCTACTCGCGCACGTTCAGGCCGCGGTCGAGCCGGACCGTGGCGCCGCCGAGACCGCCGCCGGCGCGGCGGGTATAGCGCATGTCCGAGATCGAGACGACGTAGCCGTCGTCGGTCTCGGTGACGGTGTAGGCGGGGAAGCGCTTCCAGACCGCCATTCCCCACACGTGGGGGGCGGTCAGCGCGGCCTCGGTCACCGGCCCCTCGGGGCCGCGGGGCACGGGGTCGGCAAGCCGCCGGAAGGGCGGCGAGGCCCGCCAGTCGTGCTCGAAGAAGCGGTAGCGGTCGGGGTAGGCGGCGACGATGTTGCGGCGGAAGGGGCTGCCGGGCACGGGAATGGCCAGCACCTCGACCGGCGCCGCCCCCTCCTGCTGCTCGAGCACCGCCGCCACCTGGCGCTCGGCCGCCCGCGAGGCCGCGGCCATGCCCCCGGCGTAGAGGGCCACCGCGGCCAGGCACGCGGCCGCGTACCGCGGGCGCCCCCGCCGCCCCCGCCCCGTCACCCGCAGCCACAGGACGAGCGCGAGGCCCGCGCCCCACAGCAGCGCCGTGGGCGGCGGGGTGTCCGCGAAGCGCCCGAAGCCGATGACCAGCCCCGTCACCGCGGTCATCGCCGCCCCCAGCAGGCCCCACCCCAGCAGGCTCGCGCGCGACGCCGAGTGCGCCAGCACCACCGTCGCGCCGCCCAGCAGCCAGATCCACGGGTCGATGATGAACAGCGCGTCCCCGTAGAACCACGTGCCGTCGAAGGGCATCAGGAACCGCACGCCGTACGTGTTCATCCAGTCGAGGACCGGATGGCTGAGCACCCCCAGCGCCGTCAGCCGCAGCAGCGGCCCCGCCCGCGCCGCCGGCTCGCGCCCCCGCAGCCGCGCCACCACCCGGTCGAGCAGCAGCAGGGCCGCCGTCAGCACCAGCGGCAGCACCACCATCGCCAGCACCCCGTGCGTCCAGCCCCGCCTGAAGCCGAGCGACAGGTCGCGGCTGATGAACATCGTGACGGCATCGACGTCGGGGGCGTTGGCCGCGAAGATGCCGGCGGGCACCGCCATCGCCGCCGTGCCGTTCCGCAGGCGCGTCTCGGCCATCGTGGCCCCGACCAGGGTGTGGGCGAGCGGGTCCATGGCGGGCGCCGGCTATCCGGCAGCGGCGGCGGGGCCGGGCAGGTCGGTCTTCGGCGCGGCGCCGAGCAGGTGGCGGTAGAGGTCGTCGAACCGGCCGTTCAGGGTGTCGAAGCGCTGGTGCAGGGCCGCCGCGTCGGCGCGGGTCCGGTCGTCGAGCTTCGTCAGGCGGTCGTCGAGCCTCGTCACGCGGTCGTCGAGCCTCCCGATGCTCTCGCAGATGGCGGCGTGGGCCGCGTGGTTCTGCCTCTCGGCCATCTCGAAGCGCTCTCGGTTCTGCCCTTCCGCCATCTCGAACCGTTCCGTCCACCGCCGGTCCATCGCCTCGAAGCGTTCGCGGTTCATCTTTTCTGCCACCTCGAAGCGTTCGCGGTTCTGGTTTTCTGCCACCTCGAAGCGCTCGCGGTTCATCGTCTCTGCCATCTCGAACCGCTTGTCCACCGCGTCGAACCGCTCCGTCGACCGCTGGTCCGACGCCTCGAACCGTTCCTGCATGCGCCGGTCCATCGTGTCGAACCGGTGGCCCTGCACCCGCCACAGCGCCACCAACGCCGCGATTCCCGTCCCGACCACCGTCAGCCCCGTCCCCACCACCGTCAGCATCGTCGCGTCCATCGTCGCCCTGCCCTCCGCCGGTCCCCCGAGACCGCCGGCGCTTCGCCGCCCGGCCGTCCCGGATGAATGCAACCCGCGTGCCAGGCGGACGGAGCCCGGCGCCGGTGCGAGGCGCGCAGCGCTCGACGGCGAGGCGCGCCTCTCCAGAATACCCCGGTCTCGCGCCGGGGCGTCGGCCGGGGTCGCAATCGAGTCACGGCCACTCGCCGAGCGCCTTCCGAACGTCCTTGCTGGTGATCGGAGCGGCGCCGGCGGCAACCGGAAATACCGGAATCCCGTCGTCATCCTGATCGGGGGCGCCGGTCGGCCTGAAGCCGCGGCGAGCCAGCTCGGATACTGCGCTTCCGAGGCTGATGCCGCGCTGCGCGGCCAGTGCGCGGGCGACGGCGAGCACGTCATCGTCGAGGGTTATCGTGGTGCGCATGACGGCATCAGGTGGCGCCCGGCCAGGGTGTGGGCGAGCGGGTCCCTGGCGCGGGCCTGCTACCCGGCGGCGGGGCCGGGCAGCTCGGTCTTCGGCGCCGCGCCGAGCAGATGGCGGTACAGGTCGTCGAACCGGCCGTTCAGGGCGTCGAAGCGCAGGTGCAGGGACGCGGTGTCGGCGCGGGTCCGGTCGTCGAGCTTCGTCAGGCGGTCGTCGAGCCTCGTCAGGCGGTCGTCGAGCTTCCCGAGGCTCTCGCAGATGGCCGCGTGGGCCGCCTGGTTCTGCCTCTCGGCCATCTCGGAGCGCTCGCGGTTCCTCTCTTCCGCCATCTCGAAACGTTCGCGGTTCATCCTTTCTGCCATCTCGAAGCGCTCGCGGTTCACTTTTTCTGCCATCTCAAAGCGCTGTTCCACCGTGTCGAAGCGCTCGGTCCACCGCTGGTCCGACGCCTCGAAGCGTGCCTGGATGCGCCGGTCCATCGTGTCGAACCGGTGGCCCACCACCCTCCACAGCGCCACCAACGCCGCGATTCCCGTCCCGACCACCGTCAGCCCCGTCCCGACCACCGTCAGCATCGTCGCGTCCATCGTCGTCCCTTCCCTCCGAGCCGGTCCCCGAGACCGCCGGCGTTTCGCCGCCCGGCCGTCCCGGATGAACGCAACCCGCGTGCCAGGCGGACGAGCCCCAGCGCGGCGGTGCGGGGCGCGCTCGGCTCGACGGCGAGACGCGCCTCTCCAGAATACCCCGGTCTTGCGGCGGGGCGTCGGCCGCCGTCGACTGCTGTTGGGGTCGCGCCGCCCGGGCGTGCAGGTTGCGCGCGCGTTTTCGACGCTCGATTGGCGTTGGGAGGGCTGGAACCTGATGCGGATCAGACGATGCGTGCGTTTCGATGCATCGACAAGTCAGCCGTGCTCTGGTGCTTGTCGGATGGCGTCCCGCCAGCACACCGGCTATTTACTCGTCCGCGGGTTCACGAGACGGCAGGAAGACGCGCTCCAATGTCTCGAGACGCTGCTCGACCTTCGCGAACGCGACTTCGACGGCATCCAGGCGTTGCTCGAACCGGACATGGTCGGCACGGATGTCGCGAATGTCAGAGCGCACGTCGTCGATGCGCGTGTTCACACCGGCAATCTGCATCGACAGAACGGTGACTACGATGGTGACCACGGCGAGGCCGGTGCCGACGATGGTCAGGACGAGGGCGCGAGTGCCGCTCACTGAGCCGAGTGTACCACGGACGCAGCTCCGAACTCGGAGAACAGCATAACCCCCGCGTGCCAGGCGGACCGAGCCCGCCGCCGGTGCGAGGGCCTGTTACCCGGCGGCGGCGGGGCCGGGCAGGTCGGTCTTGGGCGCCGCGCCGAGCAGGTGGCGGTACACGTCGTCGAACCGGCCGCCGAGGGTGTCGAAGCGCTGGTGCAGGGTCGCGGCGTCGGCGCGGGTCCGCTCGTCCAGCTTCCGGATGCTCTCGCAGATGGCCGCGTGGGCCGCGTCGTTCTGCTCGAAGCGTTCCGTCCACCGGACGTCCATCGCCTCGAAGCGTTCCGTCCACCGCCCGCCCATCGCGTCGAAGCGTTCGCGGCTTGCCTTTTCTGCCATCTCGAAGCGTTCGCGGTTCATCGTTTCTGCCATCTCGAACCGCTCCGTCCACCGCTGGTCGACCGCCTCGAACCGCTTGTCGATGTGCCGCTCGAGCGTGTCGAACCGGTGGCCCACCACCCGCCACAGCGCCACCAACGCCGCGATTCCCGTCCCGACCACCGTCAGCCCCGTCCCGACCACCGTCAGCATCGTCGCGTCCATCGTCGTCCTGCCCTCCGAGCCGGTCCCCGAGACCGCCGGCGTTTCGCCGCCCGGCCGTCCCGGATGAACGCAACCCCCGTGCCAGGCGGACAGAGCCCGGCGCCGGTGCGAGGCGCGCTCGGCTCGACGGGCGAGGCCGCGCTGGGCCTGTTAGCCGGCGGCGGCGGGGCCGGGAAGCTCGGTCTTCGGCGCCGCGCCGAGCAGATGGCGGTAGAGGTCGTCGAACCGGCCGTTCAGGGCGTCGAAGCGCTGGTGCAGGGCCGCGGTGTCGGCGCGGGTCCGGTCGTCGAGCTTCGTCACGCGGTCGTCGAGCTTCCCGAGGCTCTCGCAGATGGCCGCGTGGGCCGCCCGGTTCTGCCTCTCGGCCGTCTCGAAGCGCTCCGTCCACCGCCCGTCCATCGTCTCGAAGCGCTCTCGGTTCTGCCCGTCTGCCATCTCGAAGCGTTCCGTCCACCGGCGGTCCATCGTCTCGAAGCGTTCCGTCCACCGCCCGTCCATCGTCTCGAAGCGCTCTCGGTTCTGCTCTGCTGCCATCTCGAAGCGTTCCGTCCACCGGCGGTCCATCGTCTCGAAGCGCTCGCGGTTCATCGTTTCTGCCATCTCGAAGCGTTCGCGGGTCGCCTTTTCTGCCATCTCGAAGCGTTCGCGGTTCATCGTTTCTGCCATCTCGAACCGCTTGTCCACCGCGTCGAACCGGTGGCCCAGCACCCTCCACAGCGCCACGAACAGCCCGATTCCCGTCCCGACCACCGTCAGCATCGTCGCGTCCATCGTCGTCTTTCCCTACCCGGCCGGTCCCCCCCGAGACCGTCGGCCCCTCGCCGCGCGGCCGTCCCGGATGAACGCAACCCCCGTGCCAGGCGGACGGGCCGCCGGCGCCGCGGTGCGGGGCGCGCTCGGCTCGACGGCGAGGCGCGCCTCTCCAGAATACCCCGCTCGGCCCGGCCCCGGCGTCGGTCCCGCGCCCGCCGCCCCGCCGCGGCTTCTTCTATCGTCTCCCCGGCCCCGGCTTTTCCGCCTCGCCAGCCGTGGCGCGGCCCTCAAAAAATCGGCCCCGGCCCCGTTTCCGTCCTTGCGTCGGCTCGTTCGGGCGTGTTACGCTCTCGCACCGGCTGGCAGTTTGGCGTCTCAGCCGGTACCGCACGTCGTCTGGTCTGGTTCGTCCGGCCGCGGGCGGCTGTTTTTGAGTTGCGGCGGCTGGTAGTGCATGTTACGCTTGCGCGTTTTCGACGCTGAGAGTAGCGTGGGGAGGGGCTAAAGACCTGATGCGGACGGGACGATAGCGTGGTCGATACGGGGGGCCGGGGGCGGACTGATCCGATTCCCCCGATTCTCTGAAGGCCTGTAAGTCGTTGAAATTGCAGTGATTGGTGGGTGTCGGTGTGAGTTTACCCTCCATTGTCTCCACCAATGTGGTTCGGTTGGCGGCGGACGCGTGAAGCCCCGCGCGGACGAACCTGGACCGACCGGGGGGGCAACACAAGAGTTCGTTGCGGGAGGCGGAAGACAGATGCGGAGCGGTAGTCGACATCGGGGGGAGGCAGGGGGCGGATGGTTCGGTTTCCCCCCGCTGCTGGCGACAGACGGTCGGATTCACAAGGGAGATTGCGACATGCGGACAGGAGCGAATTTCGCGAGAGGTAGTTGCAGGGCGCTGAAGTGGATGTTGGTCTTGGGGGTGCTCTTGGTGATGGGGGAGTGCCCAGGCGGCCGCCCAGACGCCGACGATAGAGACGGCCACATATTCGAAGGTCGACATTGGGACCAGGTTGGTGGTCATCACGACAAGCGAGAAGGTGTTTTACGAGGGCGTCAACCCAAGGACGCTGCCCGCGCGCTTCACGCTCAAAGGGGGCACTACGGGCGACACAGGAGTAAACCCTATTCGCATTGACGGCCTGCCGGCGACCATCGGGGGCGCTGATGCATCGTTTAACCTCGGATTCGATGCCACCATGGCGGTTCTCAGGGGTGCCGCCACCGACGCCCCGCTCTACTTGGAATTCACTAACGACTCCGCGGCGGACGAGGCGATTAAGTCGCAGTCGCGTGTGGCGTTGGCGAACGTCGCCGCCGCCGATTCTCTTCCGGTAGTCGCTACGGGGGCGGACCGTCGCCTGACGCTCGAGATCACGGCGGCTCAGCGGAAAGAACTCGAGAAGCCCCGGATGAAAGGGACGCTGTATCCGAGGCCTGCCACAGCGACATTTCCAGGAGACGCCTTCGAACTGCCGGAGGCCACCGGGGCCGCGACTGCAGTCACCTACACGCTTGGGCCCGACGCCACCCTCACCACCGCGGCCGGTGACACTGGTGCTCTGGCGCTCAACTCAGACCGGGAGGTGACCGGGACGCTGACGCAGAATATCGGGTCCTATGCGCTGGAGTACACAGCCGCAGCGGCGGGCCACGACTCCGTAACCGTTTTCTTCGACCTCAACGTGGCGGACACGCCCGATGCGCCCGCTCGGCCGACCGTGATCGCGGCCAGCACCAGCAGCCTGAAAGTGACGTGGTCAGTGCCGGCGGACAACTACAGCGGAATCGAGGGGTACGACCTGCAGTACAGGCCCAAAAATACAATTGCTTGGTTGCCCGACGCAGACGGGATAGCAATTGCCCCCGCCGCCAAGCCCACCTACACGATTCCAGGGCTGGCTCCTGGCGAGTACGAGGTGCGGGTGAGGGTCCAGAGTATGTTAGTAGGGACGCTAAAAGCAGGCCCATGGTCGGTTCCCGGCACCGGCTCGACCGGCGCGGGGCCAGGGAAGCCGACACTGGACGTGGACGTGGACTCGCCCCTACCAGAGGGTCGAACCCAGATTCCGGTGACGGTTACGGCCACCGTGCCGCCTTCTGCGGACCCCTCGACGAGAACCCTCCTGGTCACGCTCACACTCAAGGCGACTCCTGCGACTCTCGCGGAAGACCGCGCCGAACTCCCGAACGTGGACGCACTCCCCTCCGACTTGACTTGGGCGGGTGCATCAGCTACTAAACCAACCGTCAAAGTGGTCACGCTCACTTTCAACTCGGAACTGTCGGTTGAAGGGATCGCATATCTGACGACCTCGTCTGACATCGATGCGGAAAACGAGGCATTCCGCATCACTGCTACTACCACAGCTGATCCAATCGGTGTTTTCAAGAAGGCCAGTACAGTCAACAAGGACTTCGTGATTGACGACGACGAGGAGCAGGTGTACAAGCTGCAGCTTGATTCCGTTGCGCTGGAAAGCAGCGGAGAGATCAAGGAAGGAAACGGCGGCGAGGCTGAGGCGATGACTCTGGTAGTGTCGCCAGCCAGAACCGTTCCAAAGAGCTTCTTCGTGAATCTGACATCGGCGCAGGATGCTGCTTCGGCCTACAGCCTGACCTCTCGTGGTGTGAGCAGTGGTGGTCCGACCGCCGTAAGTCTGCGGCTCGACGTTGCGGCGGGCGACACGGGTGAGCCCCTGATGCTCACGTCGGCCGCGAACGACGGCGACCGGGTGGACGACACCATCACCCTGGAAGTGTTCGAGACGTCTGCCACAAGTCCGACGACCGCGGGGATGAAGGTAAGCGACGACGTCATGCTGATGGTGTTGGACCAGCACAAGCTGCCCAAGGTCACGATGGGTACCATCATGGTGGACGGGGCGGAAGTGGACAGCCTGATGGAGGGCGAAACCGGTACGGTCATGCTGATGGCGCCGCGCGGCACGGCCACGGACGCCACCCCCGATGGCGAGACCATCATGGTCGAGTTGACGCACGGGGCCGCCAGCTCCGCCAGCGCTGCCGACTACAGCCTCTCGTCCGAGATGGTGACCATCAAGGGGGAGAGCGGCACGTTCATGCTGGAGGTGCTGGCAGACGACGAGATCGATGCCGAAGAGCTGGTGCTGATGGCCGCGGTGACGGGTGAAGACATGTATGGCGAGGCAGCCGACATGGTCACTCTGGGTCCCATCAGCTTCATGGACGGCACGACGAAGCTCGTCTATCCCAAGACGGACGAGGAGATCCAGGCAGTCATCTACCCGGCGAAGACAGCCGGGATGGGTGACGACATGATGTTCAACCCGGGCGAGATGATCGAGATTGCCTCGCCAGGCTCGCTGTTCAACAGCGCGGAGGGAGTCACGCTCTCGTACACGGCGATGTCGGACATGGAGGACGTGGCGACCGTCGCGGTCAGCGGCAGCGGCATGGTGACGGTGACGGCGCAAGACATGGCCGGGGTGATGGCGCACATCACCATCACCGCTCACGCGAGCATGGCGGCGGCGGGGGCGAAGGGTCTCCCGCAGACCGATCCGAGCGAGGCCAGCATCATCTTCCCGGTTGAAGTGGGCCTCGAGGCGCTGAGCTTCACCCTGTCCGGCCCCGAGGACATGAACCTCGCCGAGGGCATGTCGGCCATGGTGACGGCGACGGCCAGCCGGGCGGTGACCGCGGACGTGACCATCAACCTCATGCGTGACCGGGCCATGAGCACCGCCGGCGAGGACGACTACATGGCGGAAGCCATCACCATCGAGGCGGGCATGATGATGGGCACCACCATGGTGATGGCCGTCGAGGACGACATGGCGGAGGAGATGGAAGAGCTGGTGCTCTATGGCATGGCCGCTGACAATGCGGGCGAGGTCACGGGCCAGGTGAAGCTCTACATCTGGGATGCCGCGGTACCGGCCCTGCCGCTCATCGCTCAGCTTCTGCTGGGGCTGTTCCTTGCCATCGGTGGATACCGCCGCTATCTGAGGAGGTAACGTTGGGCGTCGTCGTCTCGTGTTCGTAACTCTCCCTTGCCCCCTCTCCCCGCGACCGCCCCGGGGGGGGAGGGGGCATTTCGGGGTTAGCAGCAGCACTCCCGGAGCACGTTGGCCGGTTCAGACCCTGGCGGCCGAGGTCCAAGAGAGCCAACCGCCCTCCCCAGGCGGGTACGACATCACAGGAGCCCAGATGCCTCTCGAGATCCCGAAATCGCCCGTCCAACACCTCCGCCACCGCGTTTCAGGATTCTCGATTCCGGGCCGGTTGCCCTGTTTGCTCGCCGTCGTCCTCGGGCTCTTCGCTCATTCGGAGGCGCTTGCGCAGCCCGCCTTGACCACACTGACCGTGCAAGAACTGACCCGGGCCACGGTCGGGGGTGATCTGACTGTTGTTCCCGACGGAACCCACGCAGTGGACCTGGCCGCCGACGACGGCGAAAGGACGACCGTCAACCTCACGGTCGTGGATGAGCTCCCGTACGGTTCCTCTGGGGTGACGGTGACCGCAGTGCCGGTGGACAACACCTGGACCGTGGATTACCCGGATGACGATGCGGATCTCAACATAGATGCCTACCAGCGTAACCTGGCGCGGGGGCGGGCCACTATCACGGTGAGCGCGACGAAGGACGACGATCCGGATACGCCAGACGACGAGTCGGAGACGCGCACCTACACCATCGCCGTGACGCGGGCCCGGGAGACCGGCTCCGCCCTCAACGACCTGAGCCTATCCGTGGGCGGTGATACGCTGCGCCCGGAGTTCGACGGCGACACAAACATCCTCCGCTTCACGGCCAATGTCGACAGATTGGACGCTTCGGTGATTGTGACCGCCGTGCCGAAGGCCGGCTGGGCCAGGGAGTTCCGTGACGAAGGGGGTGCAAAACTCTCGGATACCTACACCTTGGTGGAGGGAGAGGAGAACGACATCACGGTGAGGGCGAACCCGACGGGCGCTGCTGATCCCGTTTCGTTGCGACGCGACTACACCATCACCGTGACGCGGACGACCACGCCTGGCGCTCCCCAGAACTTGAGGGCCACCGCCGCCGATAGCTCAGTGAGGCTGTCGTGGACCCCGGTCCCTGCGCGCTCGAATGGTGGCAGGGAAATCTTGCGCTACCATTACCGGGGAAGGGTAGAAGAAGGAGCTGATTTTGCTGATGGTGAGGCTGGTTGGGTAGAAATCGAGGCCTCAAATCGCTTAACAGAGGGGCATGTGGTCACGTCCCTCACCGCCGACGGCCCCTCCCTCACCAACGGCACCACCTACATTTTCCAAGTACGAGCCAGGAACAAGAACGGGCCCGGCAGTGCGTCCCGCACAGTTGAGGCCACGCCTGCCGGCCGTCTCCCGGCGCCCATGTGGACAACCACCAACTCCGTCGTCGTCGGCAACCGGCGCGTCACACTGTCGTGGACGCACATTGATGACGCGTCCGTCACCGGCTACCAGTACCAGCAGAAAGTCGAGGGAGGCACCTTTGGGACGACCTGGACGACCATTGCCGACAGCGACCTGGTGGAGTCCGGCACTGGCGGCACTACCCGGTCCTACACCGTTACCCCCCTCACGAATGGCACGACCTACATCTTTCGGGTACGAGGAACGAACAGCACAGGCGGTGGCATAGCATCCGAGGAGAGTTCCCGAGCCACGCCGGAGGCGGATAGGCCCGGCGTGCCCACGAATCTGACGGCCACGGCCGGCGACGCGCAGGTGGCTCTGCGGTGGACCCCACCCTCCGATAACGGCGGTGAGCCCATCACCGGGTACGATTACAGGTACCGGCGTCAGGATGAGTCCACCTACGACGACACAGACAACCCCTGGACCGCCACCGGCGGCACGGGGACGACAGTGACCGTCCACGGCCTCATGAACGGGACGACCTACTACTTCCAGGTGCGAGCGGTGAACGACTTGGGCTGCAATCCTCTTGCTAGCCCGCCCGTGACGGACGGTTGCGGTCAGCAGTCCCTCGAAGTATCCGCCACGCCGGCCGGCAAGCCCAGTGCGAGCGTCAACCTCGCAGCCGCGTCCGACCAGGACCGCCAGGTCACGCTGACATGGACCATCTCCCCGAGCGACGCGGACGACCACAGCGGGTTCCAGTATCGGCAGAAGGCGGGCGGCGGCTATGGGAGCTGGCGCGACTTTCCCAACAGCACGGCGTCCACCGAGACCGATGACGTTGGCGGTCTTACGAACGGTACGACCTACTACTTCCAGGTGCGAGCGGTGAACAGCTCGGGCGGCGGGTTGGTATCCAACGAGGTGGAAGCGGTACCCTCCACCACCCCGGGCGCCCCGACGTTGACGGCCACGGCGGGCGACGAGCAGGTGAGCCTGACGTGGACCCCCGCGGACAGTGGCGGCAGGCGCATCGTCGAGTACCAATGCCAATGGAGGATCGGCGCCGGAGCTTACGATACGGCCGCTGCGTCATGCGGCGGCAATCTCACGCTCGGCGCGTCGGCGACGTCCCTCACCCTCACTGACGAGGATGGCATCACGAACGGCACGACCTACACGTTCCGAGTGCGAGCCGTGAACGCCCGCCCAACCCCAACAGGAAACGAAGGAAATGCAGATGGAGACTGGTCCAACGAGGCCAGCGCCAGGCCCACGGACGGAAGCGAGCAAAGCTACACTATCTCCGCGACCATCGACGACGGCAAGTCATGGGCGAAAGCTGGCGTGGCTTCCCAGCTTCGCGCGACGGTCGAGGTGAATCCAAGGTACACGGCGCAGAGCACTCCGCTGTGGGTCAACATCACTGGGGACCACGGCTACACTGGCACCAACCCCCAGCAAGTAATTTTTGGGCCGACGGACAGCAGGCGGGACGCCTCGTTCGCAGTCAACCCGACGTACAACGCGTCGTCGCCCTACATCACTATCGCGCTGTTCACGAGTGAGACCGCCGCCGGCACCCCTTCCAACGCCTTGGCGGTCACCAGCGTGGAGATCCGCCCCGCCGACACCCCCAACCCGCCGATGGGGCTGAAGGCGACGCGGGGCAACGGGGAAGTGACGCTGTCCTGGGCCACCGTCACGGACGACCGGGGCGACATCGTCGACTACGACTACGATTACCGGCAGAAGCGGCAACCGGGTTCCTATGGGCGCTGGACGGACTTTGCGGGAAGGGAGTTGCAGAGCACGACCGTGACCAGCAATACGGTCACCGGCCTCACCGACGGCGGGACGTACGCGTTCCAGGTGCGGGCCGTGGCCACCACTGGCACGGGTGACGCCCGTGTCAGGACACCGGGCGCGGAGAGTGGTCCCTCTGACGAGGTCACCGTCTCGCTGTCGGGGACGACCGGTGGGCTCGGTGCCCCGCGCAACCTTGCCGCCGCCCCCGGCAACGGCCAGGCGACGCTGTCGTGGACCGCACCCGCTTCAGACGGCGGCGCGGCCATCAGCGGATACCAGTACCAGCTGAAGGCGGGGACGGGCGCCTATGGCCAGTGGACGACCATCCCCGGCGGTCCGTCCGCCCGGTCCTACATCGTCCCCGGCCTCACGAACGGGACGCAATACTTCTTCAGGGTCCGTGCCGTGAACCGTGATGGCACCGGTCCCCCGTCGACCGAGGAGTCCGCCACGCCGTCGCCCACCGTCGACACGACCCTCCGCGCGTTGAGCTTGACGACGGTGACGCTGGCGCCGGTTGCGGTTACGCTGACGCCGGCCTTCACGCCGGCTACCCGCACCTACACGGCCGCCGTCGGCAGCACCGTGACGCAGGTGGCGGTGACGGCGACGCCGAACAAGGCGGGCGCGACGCGGACGATCACGCCGGCCGACGCGAACACCACCGCGGCGGGTCACCAGGTGGCCCTGGTGGTCGGCGCCAACCCCATCACGGTGAGGGTGGCCGACGGCACGAACGCCGGCGTCTACACCATCACGGTGACGCGGGCCGGGAGCGTGCCCGGCGCGCCCACGGGCCTCACGGCGACGGTGGGCGAGGGCGGCGAGGTGACGCTGTCATGGACGGCGCCGGCGGGCAGCGGGGCCGTCAGCGGGTACGAGTACCAGCAGAAGGCGGGGACGGGCGCCTATGGCGCCTGGACGCCCATCGCCGGCAGCGGTCCGTCCACCACGTCGTACATCGTCACCGGCCTCACCGACGGCACGGCCTACGCCTTCCGGGTCCGCGCCGTGAACAGCACGGGCGCCGGCGCGGCGTCGAACGAGGCCACCGCCACGGCGACCACGGGGAGGCTCGTCTGGGCGAAGTCGGAGCAGGAGGTCGCCGCCGTGATCGCCGCCGCGATGGCAGCCGGGTCGGGCGACGACATGACCCTGGACGCGGGCGAGCAGGTCGATATCCTGGGGAGCGCCCTGTTCAACGCGGCCGAGGGCGTCACGATCTCGTACGCGGCGGTGTCGAGCGACAGCGACGTGGCGTCGGCGGGCATCTTCGACACCATCACGGTGCGGGTGATGGCGAGAGCGGGAGGCATGGCGGATATCACCATCACCGCCACGGCCACCCCGCCGTCCGGCGTGACGATCAACCCTCAGACGAGTCCGCGCGAGGCGAGCATCACGTTCCCGGTCGAGGTGGACATCGAGGCGCTCGTGCTCGAGCTGGTCGGACCCACGGACATGAACCTCGTCGAGGGCGGCAGCAACCACGCCAACGGCACCGCGGGCCGCGCCACCGTGAGGGTGCAGGCCAACCGTCCGGTCACCCGGGAGGTGACCGTGACGCTCATGGCCGACCGCGCCATGGGCGACGCCACCGCCGACGACTTCGAAGCGGACCCGATCGTGATCGAGGCCGGCGAAACCAGGGGCTCGACCGTGGTGATTGCCGTCGACGACGGCACGGCAGAGGACCGGGAAGTGCTGGTTCTCTTCGGCATGGCGGCCGACAATGCGGGAGAGGTCCAGGGCGAAGTCACGCTCCACCTCTGGGATGCCGCGGTGCCGGCCCTGCCGGTCATCGCCCAGCTCCTGCTGGCGGCCTTCCTCCTGTGGGCGAGCGGCAGGCGCTACCGGCTGCGTCGGTAGCGTCGTTCGGCGTCGGCGTTCGTTACTCTCCCTTGGAGGCCCCTCCCCCCTCGACGCCCCGAGGGCGGGAGGGGCTTCGCTTTGCGGACCGCGCGCGCGTCAGCCCCGCACGCTTGCTCTTCGAGCAGCTCCGGGAAGCACCGCTCGCCGGCGGATGGCGCGACAGCTCGACGGTGCCCTCGGTGCCCTCGGCGAGCACCTTGAGCAGGAAGCCGTGGTGCCCGACGCCGCGCCCGGCCGGACGGACGCCGACTCGACCACCAG